>NZ_KB911579.1:0-3606 GCF_000383575.1 Salinispora oceanensis
CACCATCCTGATTCACCGCACTACCCCGCAACACAGCCAAAACCTCATGACCGTTACGCCGCGCATCCGACAACCGCTCCAACAGCACCAGACCGACACCCTCGCTGAAGCCGGTTCCGCCGGCATCGTGCGCGAACGCCTTGCACCGGCCGTCCGCTGCCAGACCCTGCTGGCGGGTGAAGGCGACGAAGGCGCCGAGCGTGGACATCACCGTCACGCCGCCGGCCAGTGCGAGGGTGCATTCGCCCCGGCGCAGCGCCTGTACGGCGAGATGCAACGCCACCAGGGAGGACGAGCAGGCGGTGTCCACCGTCATCGCGGGCCCTTCGAAGCCGAACGTGTAGGCCACGCGGCCGGACATCACCGCGGCCGTGTTGCCGGTGGCCAGATAGTCCGCGACGTCGTCGTCCGCGCTGAGCGCCAAAGCGGCGTAGTCCTGTCCGTTGGTGCCGGCGAAGACTCCGGTCGGGCTGCCCTTCAACGAGGCCGGGTCGATGCCGGCGCGTTCCACGACCTCCCATGCGGTCTCCAGCAACACCCGCTGCTGCGGGTCCATCGCCAGCGCCTCACGCGGGCTGATGCCGAAAAAGGGCGCGTCGAACTCCGTGGCGCCGCTGACGAAACCGCCGACGCTGGCGCCGGTCGAGTCGCGGTCGAACAGCGTCTGCATATCCCAGTCGCGGTCCTGCGGGAAACCGGACATCGCGTCGACACCGTCTCGCAGCAGCGCCCAGAACTCGTCCGGCGAGTTCGCCCCGCCCGGGAAGCGGCAGGCGATCGAGACTATGGCGATCGGCTCGTCCGAGCTCGTCGTCGCCGGCACGAGCACGTCCGCCTGCTCCCCGGACAGCTCCGAGCACAGATGGTCGGCGAGCGCGCCGGGGTTCGGGTGGTCGAAGACGAGGGTGGCCGGCAGACTCAGCCCGGTCGCCGCCTTGAGCCTGTTGCGGAGTTCCACCGCGCTGATCGAGTCCATGCCGAGTGCGCGGAAGGCACGGACACTCTCGACCTGGTGCGGGCCGTCGTGGCCGAGGACCGCCGCGACCTGCGTGCGTACCAGGTCGAGTAGAACGTCGTTCCAAGCCTGCCGGGGGATTCGCGCGAGCTGCCGGCGCAACTCGGGCTGAGGACCGGTCTCCGTGGTCTGCGTCTGTGCCGCCTGCCGCACCTGCTGGACCTCCGGGAGGTCGCACAGCAGCGGGCTGAGCCGGTCGACGAGGCCGCTGTCCGCAAGCGCGTCCCAGGCGATGGAGGCGACGGCGATCGTGGTCTCGTCCCGGTCGAGGACCTGCTGCAAGGCGGCGACGGCACGCTCGGGCGGCATGGAGCGCATACCCCGCCGGCTGAGCCGCTGCTCGGTGACGGCGTCGGCGATGCCGCCGCCGGACCAGTGACCCCAGGCGATCGACGTAGCCGGGAGCCCCTGCGCCCGCCGGTGCCGTGCCAGCCCGTCCAGGTACGCGTTCGCCGGCGCGTAGTTGCCGTGGCCGATGTCCGCGGAGATGCCGGCGAAGGAGGAGAAGAGCACGAACGCCGAGAGACCTGCGTCGGCGGTGAGCTCGTGCAGGTTGAGCGCGCCCTGCGCCTTCACCTGCCACACCCGCTGCATCTGTTCCAGGGTCAGCGAGTCCAGCAGGGCGTCGTCCAGCACCGCCGCGGTGTGGAAGACCGCGCCCAGCGGCAGCTCCGGCGGGATCGCCGCCAGGGCCTCCCGCAGGGCGTCGCGGTCCGCCAGGTCGCACGCCACGATCGAGGCCCGGCAACCCGTCTCGCCGATCTGCCGCAGGAGTTCACCGGCGCCGGGCGCATCCATCCCCCGGCTGTTGAGCAGCAACAGGTTCCCGGCGCCGGAGCCGGCCAGCCACCGCGCCACGTGGGCGCCCAGCGCACCGGTACCACCGGTGACGACGACGGTGCGCCCCGCGGCGGACCAGGACCGCACCGGCCGGGCCGTGGCCGCCGCCCGCATCAGGCGCCGCCCGTAGACGCCGTCTGCCCGGATGGCGACCTCGTCCTCGGCGCCGGCGAGCACCTGTACGAAGCGGTCCCACGTGCGGTCGTCAGCGTCGGCCGGGAGGTCCACCAGGCCGGCCCACCGGTCCGGCATCTCCATCCGCACCACCGGGCCGAGTCCCCACACCGCTGCCAGGCCCGGCTCGTCGGCCGCGCCGCGGGTCACCCACCACACCGGGGCCGGCACGCCGGCGTCGCCGAGCGCCTGGAGCAGCATCACCGACCATGCCACCGTCACCGGCACGGACGGGTATGCGGCGTCGGGCCGGCCGCTGCCGGGCAGCGCCACCACGGCGGTGAGCGGGGTCTCCCCCACCACGGCGGAGATGAGATCGGCCATCGCCCGGCGGTCCGTGCCGGGCAGCGCGAGCCGCAGCACTCGTGCCCCGTTCCCCGCAAGCGCGGGGGCCACCTCGTCCGGCCAGTCCTCCTCCGCTGCAATCAGCAGCCACGTGCCCGCCAAGTCGCCGGACGCGGTGTCGCCCAGGGGCTTCCACGCCACCTGGTAGCGCCAGGAGCCCAGAACCGCGTCGTCGTGCCGGCGCTGCCGCCACGACGACAGGGCCGGCAGCACCGCGCCCAGGGTGAGGGCGTTGACGTCCAGCTGAGCCGACAGGGTCGCGACGTCCGCGCGTTCCACCGCGTCCCAGAAGCCGCGTTCCGCGGGATCCCCGGCCGGGCGGCCGGCGGACAGCCAGTACCTCTCGCGTTGGAACGCGTACGTGGGCAGATCCACGTGCGTGTGTGGGACGCCTTCGAAGATCGCGTGCCAGTTCACTTCCACACCGACGGTGAACAGTTCGGCGGCCGAGGTCAGCAGGCGCCGCAGACCGCCGTCGTCACGGCGCAGCGACCCGACCACCGTGACGTCGTCCAACGTCTCCTCGATCGCCGGCAACAACACCGGATGCGCACTGACCTCCACGAACGACCGGCCACCCGCATCCGCCGCCGAACGCACCGCCTCAGCGAACCGCACCGTAGACCGCAGATTGTCGAACCAGTACCCGGCATCCATCCGCCGGCCGTCAACCAGCCCACCGGTCACCGTCGAGAACACCGCGACCTCACCCGCACCAGGCCGCACCAACTCCAGATCAGCCAGCAACCGGTCCCGCACCTGCTGCATCTGCGGCGAATGCGACGCATAGTCCACCGCCACCCGCCGCGCCCGCACCCCCACCGCCTCACACCGGCCCAGCAACAACGCCAAACCCTCATCCGGACCCGACACCACCACCGTGGTGGGTCCGTTCACCGCCGCCACCGACAACCCCTCCGGCAGCAACTCCCGCACCCGCTGCTCGGCGGCCATCACCGACACCATCCCGCCACCACCGGCAAGCTCGCGCAACGCCCGGCTGCGCAACGCCACCACCCGCGCCCCATCAGCCAGCGACAGGACCCCGGCCACACACGCCGCCGCGATCTCACCCTGCGAGTGACCGATCACCGCCGCCGGCCGCACCCCCCACGAACGCCACACCTGCGCCAGCGACACCATCACCGCCCACAACACCGGCTGCACCACATCAACCCGCGACAGATCCCCGTCCAACGCCTCCGGCAGCGACCACTCCACAAACGGCGCCA
>NZ_KB911579.1:3706-863389 GCF_000383575.1 Salinispora oceanensis
CGTCGTCGGCGAGGAACCGCTGCACGAGGTGCAGGGCCCGGCGGGTGGTGTCGCCGGCGCTGCCGTCCCCGGTGAGGCCAGCGACGACGTACGCCGGTGGTTCTGCGCGCGGGATCGCGCCGAGCTGCGCCACGGGCCGGTCGCCGTCGAGCGTGACGACCGACAGCGGGCCGGGATCGGCTGCTCCGGGCGCGATCTCGGTCCAGGTCACCTGGTAGAGGGCGCCGGCGGCGAGGTGTTCGACGGTCACCGGCCGCCAGGCCAGGGAGCGCACGGAGAGCACCGGGGTCCCGGACTCGTCGGTGATGGTCAGCGACGTGGTGTCGCGTCCGGCCGCCGAGATCCACACTCGCAGCTTGCGGGCTCCGCCGCGGTAGGCGGTGATCCCGGTCCAGGCGAACGGGATCCGCACGCCCGCCTCGTCGCGGTGGGCCAGGCCGAGCACGGCGTGCAGCGCGGCGTCGATCATGAGCGGGTCGACGACGAAGCCGGCTCCGTCGTGGGTCGCGGTCAGCTCGGCGACGATGTCGTCACCGACCTGCCACGCCGCGGTGAGGCACTGGAACGCGGGCCCGTAGGCGTACGCCCGCGCGGCGAGCTCGTCGTAGACGCCGGTGGTGTCCAGCGGGACCGCGTCCGCGGGTATCCCGGCCGGGACGGGCACTGCCTCGCCGGCCGGTCCGGCCGTCCCGGTGGCGTGCCGCGTCCAGTCCTGGTCGCGCCCGGCCCGGGAATGGATGCTCACCGGGCGCCGCCCGTCGCCGTCCGCGGCGCCGACGGCCACCTGCAGCTCGACCTCGCTGCGCTCCGGTACGAGCAGCGGCGCCTGCAGGGTCAGCTCGCCGACCTGGTCGCACCCGCGGCGTGCGGCCGCGAACAGGGCGAGCTCCACGAAGACCGCGCCGGGCAGCAGCGTCCGGCCGAGCACCACATGCTCGGCCAGCCACGGCAGGGCGCCGGCCGAGAGACGCCCGGTGAGCAGCAGGCTCCCGTCGGCGGCCGACTCCACGACGTTGTCCAGCAGCGGGTGGTCCAGGGTGGCCGGCGCGCCCGGCGGGATCTGCCAGAACCGGCGGCGCTGGAAGGCGTACGTCGGCAGGGTGACCCGCCGCGGGCCCCGGCCGGCGAACGCGGCCGTCCAGCTCACCGGCATCCCGCATACGTGCAGCTCGGCGAGACCGCCCAGGAAGGCTTGCGCTTCGGGCCGGTCGCGGCGCTGCGTAAACACCACCGGCACGCCGCCGCCCAGGCTGCCGCCGGCTTTTTTTTTTCTCCAACAGCACCAGACCGACACCCTCGCCCAGGCCGAACCCGTCCGCAGCCGCGGCGAACGGCTTGCAGCGTCCGTCCCCGGCAAGCGCCCGCTGGCGGCTGAACTCGGTCAGCCCGAGGTGTGTGGCGAGGATCGTCGCTCCGCCGGCCAGCGCCAGCGAGCACTCGCCCCGGCGCAGCGCCTGCGCCGCCAGGTGAATGGCGACCAGCGACGACGAGCAGGCGGTGTCCACGGTGACCGCGGGACCTTCCAGCCCGAGCGTGTACGCGATCCGGCCCGACACGACACTGCCGGCGTTTCCGGTGGTCAGATAGCCGTCCACGGCTTCCGGGGAGGCCAGCAGCAGCTGGGCGTAGTCCTGCGAGGTGGCGCCGACGAACGCGCCGGTGTCGGTGCCGCGCAACATGGTCGGGTCGATGCCCGCCGCCTCCAGCGTCTCCCAGGCGACCTCGAGCAGCAGCCGCTGCTGCGGGTCCATCGCCAGCGCCTCACGCGGGCTGATCGCGAAGAAGCCGGCGTCGAAGCCCGCCGCGTCGGCGAGGAAGCCGCCGGCACGTACGTATGTCGTGCCCCGGCTGTCCGGGTCCGGGTCGTAGAGGCCGTCGAGGTCCCACCCGCGGTCGGCGGGCTGCCCGCCGACCGCGTCGCCTTCGCTGACCAGCAGCTGCCAGAACCGTTGCGGGCTGTCCACGCCGCCCGGGTAGCGGCATCCCATCGACACGATCGCGATCGGCACGGTGTCGTCGGCCGGTGAAGCCACCGTGTCCGCGGATTCCTGGTGTACCCCGGACAGGAGCCTGTGCAGCATCGCCGCGACCGCCGCCGGGGTCGGGTAGTCGAACACCAGGGTCGCCGGCAGCCGCAGACCGGTCGCGGCGCTCAAGCTGTTGCGCAGCTCCACCGCGGTCAGGGAGTCGTAGCCGGCGTCTCGGAACGGCCGGTCCGCACCGACCGCGTCGCCGTCCTGGTGGCCCAGCACCACCGCGGCCCGGTCCCGCACCAGGCGCAGCAGCAGCTCGACTGCCGCGTTACCGGGCAGGCCCGCGATCCGCTGCGCCAGCGCCGAGTCGGCCGCGGCGCCGGCCTGGTCCGTACCGGCGACCACCCGGGCCTCGGGCAGGTCCGCGAGCAACGGGCTGGGCCGGGCCACGGTGAACATCTCCACGAACCGCGGCCAATCCACCTCCGCCAGCGCCACGCACGGCTGGTGGCCGCCCACCGCGTGCGCCAGCCCGGCGAACGCCACCGCCTCGTCGATGACCGGCAGGCCCTGCCGGCGCAGCCGGTCGTGGGCGGCGGCGACCGCACGCTCCCCCTCGTCCCAGGGGTTCACTGCTCGCCACACGCCCCACGCCACCGACGTCGCCGCCGCGCCACGCGCCCGGCGCTGCGCGGCCAGCGCGTCCAGGAACGCGTTGCCGGCCGCGTACGCGCCGTGGTCGCCACTGCCCCACACCCCGGCCAGCGAGGAGAACAACACGAACGCGTCCAGCCGCTGATCGGCGAAGACCTCGTCCAGGTGCCGTGCGCCCGCCACCTTCGCCGCCACCACCGAGGTCACGTGTTCCAGCGACGCGTCGCGCAACGCGGCCAGCTCGATCACCGCCGCCGCGTGCACGACGGCCCGTACCTGCACACCGTCGGCCCGCAGACCTGCGGCCATCGCGGCCACCGCGTCACGATCCGCGACGTCGCAGGCGATCCAGGACACCCGTACGCCGCGGTCCGCCAGCTCAGCGGTCAGCTCCGACGTGCCCGGGGCGGCGGCGCCGCGCCGGCTCACCAGGACCACGTGCTCGGCGCCGGAGTCGGCCAACCACCGCGCCACGTACGGCCCCAGCGACCCCGACCCGCCCGTCACGAGCACCGTCCCGGCGGGCTGCCACGCCGCTCCGCCCCACGTGCCCTCGTCGCGCCTCAGCCGCCGGCCGAACACACCGCCGGAGCGGAGCGCGACCTGGTCCTCGCCGCCCACCGCGCCGCAGAGCACTCCCACCAGGGCGTCGTCCGCCCAGGGCGTCTCGTCCGCGCCGGGCAGGTCGATCAGTCCACCCCACCGGGCGGGGAACTCCAGGGCGGCCACCCGGCCCAGACCCCACACCTGCGCCTGCACGGCGCCGCCGACGCGGTCGCCGGTGACCACGTCGACCGCGTCGCGGGTCACCCACCACCAGCGGCCGCCCACCTGCAGCTCCGCCAGCGCCTGGAGCAGCACCACCGACAGTCCCAGGCCGACCGACAGACCGGCGCGTGCGGAGTCCTGCTCGGCCAGCCCGACCAGCGAGACCACGCCGGTGATGTCGACACCGGCGGTCACCTCGGCCACCGCGGAGGTCACCGCGTCTCGGTCGACATCCGTCGTCACCAGCCGCAGTACCTCGGCCCCGCGGTTCGCCAGCAGCTCGCAGGTACGGTCGACCACAGCGCTGTCCGCGCCCACCACCAGCCAGACGCCGGAAAGCACACCGCCCGGTACGGCGCCCAGCCACTTCCACCCCACCGCATAGCGCCAGGAGTCGAGGACCGCGTCCACGCTTCGGCGACGCCGCCACGACGACAGAGCGGGCAGCACGTCGTCCGCGATGCCGGCGTCGATGCCGAGCTCACCGGACAGCTCCGTGACGTCACCGCGCTCGACTACGTCCCAGAACCGGCGGTCGAGTTCGTCCGCGGCCGGCCGGGTCGCCCGGGCGCCCGGCAACATCCAGTAGGACTCGCGCTGGAAGGCGTACGTGGGCAGGTCGACCCGCCGCTGAGGCACGCCCGCGAACACGGCCCGCCAGTCGACGTCCACGCCGGCGGCGAACAACTCGCCGGCCGACGTCAGCAGGCGCCGCAGACCACCGTCGTCGCGTCGCAGCGAGCCGACGACCGTGGCGTCGTCGAGGGTCTCCTCGATCGCGGCCAGCAGAACCGGGTGCGGCGCCACCTCCAGGAAGACGCCGTGGAATGCGCGGCCCGCGCATTCCACGGCGTCCTGGAAGCGGACCGTGTGCCGCACGTTGTCCAGCCAGTACGCCGCGTCCATGGCGCTGCCGTGGATCGGCTCACCAGTCACTGCCGAGATCACCGGCGTGTGCCCGTCATCCGGTGTGATGGGGCCCAACGCGGCCAGGATCCGTTCCGCGACCCGGTCGACCTCACCGGAGTGCGCGCTGAAGTCCACGCCGGGGATCCGCCACCGCAGCACCCCTTCGGCGGACAGCGTCCGCTCCCACCGCACCAGAAGCTCGTCCGGACCGGACACCACCACCGTGCCCGGCCCGTTCACCGCCGCCACCGACAGCCCGTCCGGCAACAACTCGCGGACCCGGTCCTCGGCCGCCATCACCGACACCATCCCGCCGCCACCGGCGATCTCCCGCAACGCCCGGCTACGCAACGCGACCACCCGCGCCCCATCGGACAGCGACAGGACACCAGCCACACAAGCCGCTGCCACCTCACCCTGGGAGTGACCGATCACCGCCGCCGGCCGTACTCCCCACGAGCGCCACACTTCGGCCAGCGACACCATCACCGCCCACAGCACCGGCTGCACCACATCGACACGCGACAGATCCCCGTCCATCACGTCCGGCAGCGACCAGTCCACGAACGGCGCCAACGCGGCCCCACACTCGGCCATCGAGGACGCGAACACCGGCGACTCGGCCATCAACTGCCGGGCCATCCCCGTCCACTGCGCGCCCTGACCGGAGAACACCCACACCACGCCGCCGGTGGCGCCCGAGTCGCCCACCACAACGGAGGGTGCAGGGATGCCCGCCGCCACCGCGGACAGGCCGTCGAGCAGGCCCTCGCGGTCGGCGCCCACCACCACCGCGCGGTGCGCGAACACCGCACGGGTACGCACCAGAGCCGCACCGACCGAGGTGACGTCCTCGTCCGAGCGCCGTACCCACTCCGCCAGGCGAGCGGCCTGATCGCGCAGGCCTCCCGCCGTCCTGGCCGACACCACCCACGGCACCGCGGGCAGGCTGGGCGCGGGCCGGGCCGGGGCGGCCACCGCCGGGGCCTGTTCGAGGACGATATGTGCATTCGTGCCGCTCATGCCGAAGGAGGACACGGCCACGCGCCGGCGTCCGGTGCGGTCCGGCCACGGGGTCCGCTCGGTGACCAGTTCGACCGCGCCGGCGGACCAGTCCACCTCGGGCGTCGGATCGTCGACGTGCAGGGTCGGCGGCACCGTTCCCTGGCGCATGGCGAGGATCATCTTGATGACCCCGGCGACGCCGGCCGCCGCCTGGGTGTGGCCGATGTTGGACTTCACCGACCCGAGGAGCACCGGCCGGTCGCGGTCCTGCCCGTACGTGGCCAGCAGCGCCTGCGCCTCGATCGGATCGCCCAGCCGGGTCCCCGTGCCGTGCGCCTCCACCACGTCGACATCGCCCAGCGACAGCCCCGCGCTCGCGACGGCCTGCCGGATCACCCGCTGTTGGGCGGGGCCGTTCGGCGCGGTCAGGCCGTTGCTGCTGCCGTCCTGGTTGACCGCGCTGCCCTTGAGCACGGCGAGGACCTCGTGCCCGTTGCGCTGGGCGTCCGACAACCGCTCCAACAGCAGCAGGCCGGCGCCCTCGCCCCAGCCCACCCCGTCGGCCGAGGCCGAGAAGGCCTTGCACCGCCCGTTGGCCGCCAGCCCGCCCTGCCGGTTGAGCTCGACGAACGCCATCGGTGTGGCCATCACCGTCACGCCACCGGCCAGCGCGAGGGAACAGTCGCCCTGGCGCAGGGCCTGCATGGCCAGATGGATGGCGACCAGCGACGAGGAGCAGGCGGTGTCCACGGTGACGGCCGGTCCTTCGAGCCCGAGGGTGTACGCGACCCGGCCGGTGGCGATGCTGCCCGCGCTGCCGCCGCCGACGTACCCGGCCAGGGCGTCGGCGTCCTCGGTCTCCGGCGTCAGAAGCGTCGCGTAGTCGTGGTACATCACCCCGGCGAACACCCCGGTCGGGCTGCCCCGCAGCGACGACGGGTCGATGCCGGCCCGTTCGAGGACCTCCCATGACGTCTCCAGCAGCAGCCGCTGTTGCGGGTCCATCGCCAGCGCCTCGCGCGGGCTGATCCCGAAGAACTCGGCGTCGAAGCCGGCGGCATCGTGCAGGAAGCCGCCCTCGCGGGTGAAGGGCGAGGTGGCCTCGGAGTGCAGGTCGAAGTCCTGTTCGAGCTCCCAGCCGCGGTCGCGGGGGAACGCGGAGGTGGCGTCGATGCCGTTGACGACCAGCTGCCACAACTCTTCGGGGCTGGTCACGTCGCCGGGGTAGCGGCAGCTCATCGCGATGATGGCGATGGGGTCGTCGCTCGCCGGTTTAGTCGGGACGGCGGGCGCCGGTGCGTCGTGGACGTCGAACAGCTCGGCGGCCAGGTGGTCGGCGAGCGCGACCGGCGTCGGGTAGTCGAACACCAGGGTGGTCGGCAGCCGCAGCCCGGTGATCGCGCTGACCGCGTTGCGCAACTCGACCGCGGTCAGCGAGTCGAACCCCATGTCGCGGAAGGCGCGGTCGACGCGTACCTCGTCTTGCCTGCCCAAGCCGAGGACGGCCGCGGTCTGCTCGCGGACGAGGTCCAGCAGCAGACGTCCGCGTTCGGCCTCGGCGAGCCCGTCGAGCCGGATGCGCAGCGCGTCCGTGGCGGACGTGCCCGCGCGCCGCAGCGGGGCCCGGACCAGGTCGCGCAGCAGCGCCGGAACGCCCGTCCGCGGGCGCAGGTCCACCCGGACCGGCAGCAGCACCGGTTCGACGCTTGCGGCGCCGGCGTCGAGCAGGCGCAGCGCCTCTTCGGTGGAGACGGCCGAGAGGCCGGCGCGGCCCATCCGGTGCAGGTCGGTCCCGCCGAGATGGCCGGTCATCGCGGACCGCTGCTCCCACATCCCCCAGGCCAGCGAGACGGCGGGCAGCCCGAGGCCGTGCCGGTGCGCCGCGAGAGCGTTCAGGTAGGCGTTGGCTGCCGCGTAGTTGCCCTGCCCGGCCCCGCCCAGCACCCCGGACACCGACGAGAACAGCACGAACGCCGACAGGTCCCGGTCGGCGGTAAGCTCGTGCAGGTGCCACGCCGACTCGGCCTTGGCCGCCAGCACCGGCTCGACGCGGGAGCGCGTCAGCGACTCGACGGTTCCGTCGTCCAGCACGCCGGCGGTGTGCACCACCGCCCGCAGGCCGGTGATGCCGTTCACGACCTCGGCCAGCGCGGCGCGGTCCGTCACGTCACAGCCGTCGATCGCCACTTCGGCGCCGGCCGCCTCGAGCTCGGCCGCCAGCTCCGTGGCGCCCTCGGCGGCCGGGCCGCGGCGGCTGACGAGGACCAGGCTGCGTACGCCATGAGCGGTGACCAGGTGCCGGGCCACCAGCGAGCCGAGCCCACCGGTGCCGCCGGTGATCAGGACGGTGCCGTCCACCGGCCACACCGGCTCGCCGCCCGCCTCCGCGCGCACCATCCGCAGCGCGGAGACCACACCGGCACGGATCATCAGCTGCGGCTCGTCCAGGCCCGCGACAGCCGGCAGGACCGCACGGGAAGCCGAGTCGCCGTCGGTGTCGACCAGCACGAACCGGCCCGGGTGCTCCGACTGCGCCGACCGCACCAGGCCCCACAACGCCGCTCCCTCGGGCGCCGTCTGCGAGGCCACCACCAGCAGCACGCCGTCGCCGTCGGCCAGCCAGCGCTGGATCGCCTCCAGGCCCTCCCCCACCACCTCGGCGACCGGGCGGCCGGAGACCGCCGGCTCGAACACGGCCGGCTCCACCCCGCCGGGCCCCGACGGCACGGACACCGGAACCCAGCGCAACGCGAAGAGCGAATCGGCCGGCAGCCGGGAATCGTCAACGGCGATCGACCGTACGGTGAGGGTGTCAACCGTGGCCACCGGCTGGCCGGACGTGTCGGTCAGGGTGATGGCGACGCCGTCGCCGGCGGTCGCAACGATGCGTACGCGCAGGCGCGAAGCGCCGACCGCGAACAGCGACAGACCGTTCCAGGCGAACGGGACCCTGGAGGTCTGCTCGCCGGATCGCAGCAGCGAGGCGTGCAGTGCCGCGTCGAAGAGCGCGGGGTGCAGGGCGTACCGGTCGGAGTCGGCCTCGAGCTCGGCCGGCAGCTCGACTTCCGCGAAGATTTCCTCGCCCCGGCGCCAGGCGGCGCGCAACCCCTGGAACGCCGGCCCGTAGCCGTAGCCCAGCGCCACGATGTGGTCGTAGAACCCGGTCACGTCGACCGGTTCGGCGCCGGCCGGGGGCCACTGCTCCGGTTGCTGCGGCACGTCCGGGCCGGCCGGCATGAGTACGCCCGTCGCGTGCAGCGTCCACGGCTGGTCGTCCGGGCCGTGCTCGGGCCGGGAGTAAACCTCGACTGTCCGGCGGCCCGTGTCGTCCGGCGTGCCGAGCGCCAGCTGGATGCCGACCGCGCTGTCCGGCGGCAGGACGAGCGGCGAGACCAGCGCGAGCTCGTCGACCGCCGGGCAGCCGCTGTCCGCGCCGACGCGCAGCGCCATCTCCACGAACGCCGTCGCGGGCAGCAGATTGGCGCCGCCGATGACGTGGTCGGCCAGCCAGGGGTGGGTCCGCATCGACAGCCGGCCGGTGAACAGCAGTCCGCCGGTGCCGCCGAGCGTGGTCATCGCCCCCAGCAGGGGATGCCCGGCGGCGCGCAGGCCGGCGGAGGTGACGTTCGGTTCCGGATACAGCCAGTAGGAGCGGTGCTGGAACGCGTACGTGGGCAGGTCGACGGCGACGCCGCCGGAACCGGCGAGCAGCGCCGCCCAGTCCACGGCGCTGCCGGTGACGTGCAGTGCGGCCATGGCCTCCAGCACGGATTCGGCCTCCGGCCGCCCGCGCCGCAGAACGGACACGACGGCCGGGCCGCCGGCGTCGTCGGCGAGGCAGTCGCGGGTGAGCGCGGCCAGCGTGCCGGCGCCGAGCTCGACGTAGGCCGCGGGGTTGCGGGCCTGCAGCGAGGCGACGCCGTCGGCGAACTGTACGGCGGAACGGACGTGCCTGACCCAGTAGTCCGCCGTGCACAGTTCGTCGCCGACCGCCACCGTTCCGGACACGTTCGAAACGATCGGCAGCCGTGGACGCCCGTACGTGAGGTCCGCGGCCACCTGCCGGAACGCGTCCAGCATGGGCTCGATCAGCGGCGAGTGGAAGGCGTGGCTGACCCGCAGCCGGCGGACCTGCCGGCCGGATTCGGTGTAGTACCGGGTCACCTCCTCGACGGCGTCCGCGGCACCGGAGATGACCACGGCGGTGGGCCCGTTGACGGCCGCCAGGCTCACGCGCCCGCCACCTCCGGCGGAGGCGAGCACCGGTTCGATCTCGGCCACGGTGGCCTGGACGGCGGCCATCGCGCCGCCCGCCGGCAGCTCGGCCATGAGCCGGGCACGGGCCGCGACGAGGGTGGCGGCGTCCTCGAGGCTGAGTACGCCGGCCACGTGTGCCGCGCTCAGCTCGCCCACCGAGTGCCCGAGCAGGAAAGCCGGTACGACTCCCCACGATTTGAGCAGCCGGAACAGGGCGACCTGGAAGGCGAACAGCGCCGGCTGCGTGTAGTCGGTACGGTCGAGCAACTCGGCGTCGGAGGTGCCCTCCGCGGCGAACATGACCTCGCGCAACGGGCGATCCAGCAGGTGCTCGAAGCGGGCGCAGACGTCGTCCAGGGCCGCGGCGAACGCCGGGAACGCCGCGTACAGCTCCCGGCCCAGGCCGGCCCGCTGACTGCCCTGGCCGGGGAAGAGGAACGCGAGGCCGATTCCCGGCCGGGCGACGCCGCGGATCACGCCGGTGGCGGCGGTTCCGGCGGCGACCGCGCGCAGACCCTCGTGCAGGGTGTCCGCGGTGGATCCGATCACCACGGCGCGGTGATCGAGGTGAGTGCGCGTGGTCGCCAGCGAGAACCCGATGTCGGCCGGGCGTGCGCCGCCGGTCACGTGCCGCAGCAGCCGGTTCGCCTGTTCCCGCAGGCCGTCCTCGGTCGCCCCGGAGATCGGCCAGGCCAGGGAACGCCCGTCGGCGGGCGGTGCGGTTTCGGCGGGTTCGGGCTTGACGTCCTCGACGATGACGTGCGCGTTGGTGCCGCTGATGCCGAAGGAGGAGACGCCCGCGCGCCGGGGGCGGTCACCGGCCGGCCACGCGACCGGCTCGGACAGCAGCCGCACAGTTACCGCGGACCAGTCGACGTGCGGGGAGGGCTCGTCGGCGTGCAGCGTACGCGGCAGCGTGCCGGCCCGCATCGCGAGGATCATCTTGATCAGGCCGGCCACACCGGCCGCCGCCTGGGCGTGGCCGATGTTCGATTTCACCGAGCCGAGCCAGAGCGGGCGGCCGTCCGGGCGGTCCTGTCCGTAGGTGGCCAGCAGGGCGTCCGCCTCGACCGGGTCGCCGAGCCGGGTGCCGGTGCCGTGCGCCTCCACCGCGTCGACGTCGCTGGGGCGCAGGCCGGCGTTCGCGAGGGCCTGCCGGATGACCCGCTGCTGGGCGGCGCCGCTGGGCGCGGTGAGGCCGTTGCTCGTACCGTCCTGGTTGACGGCGCTGCCGCGGATCACCGCGAGGACGGGATGACCGTTGCGGCGCGCCGCGGAGAGGCGTTCCAGCAGCAGCACGCCGACGCCCTCACCGAAGCCCGTGCCGTCGGCGGCGGCGCCGAACGACTTGCACCGGCCGTCGGCGGCCAGCCCGCGCTGGCGGCTGAAGCTGATGAAGCCCTCCGGGGTGGACATCACCGTGACGCCGCCGGCCAGGGCGAGCGTGCACTCCCCGCTGCGCAGGGCCTGTGCCGCCAGGTGCACCGCCACCAGCGACGACGAGCAGGCCGTGTCGACGGTCACGGCCGGGCCTTCGAGACCGAGCTGGTAGGACAGGCGGCCGGACAGGACACTCGCGGCACGGCCGGTCACCAGGTGTCCCTCGGCGCCGTGCGGCGCGCTGGTCGCCCAGCGCGCGTAGTCCTGACCGTTGGTGCCGATGAAGACGCCGGTGGGGCTGCCGCCCAGGCTCATCGGCGCGATCCGGGCCCGCTCCAGCGCCTGCCAGGTGGTCTCCAGCAACAGCCGCTGCTGCGGGTCCATGGCCGTCGCCTCTCGCGGCGAGATGCCGAACAGGTCCGCGTCGAACTCGGCCGCCCGGTGCAGGAAACCGCCTTCCCGGGCGTACGAGGTGCCGGGCACGTCCGGGTCGGTGTCGAAGATGCGCTCGAGGTCCCAGCCGCGGTCCGCCGGGAACGGGGTGATCGTGTCCCGCCCGGCGGCCAGCAGGTCCCAGAACTGCTCCGGGCTGTCCGCACCGCCGGGGAAGAGGCAGGCCATGCTGACGACCGCGATCGGTTCGCGGGCCGCCTCCTCGACGTCCCGCAACTGGCGGCGTGCCTTACGCAGGTCGACGGTCGTCCGCTTGAGGTAGTCGAGGAGCTGCTCGTCGCTGGCGCTCATTCAGTCCTCCCCAAATTCTTTGTCGAGCAAGGCGAGGACCTCCTCGCGGGTGGCGGATTGGATGTCGGCGTCTTCGTCGCCGTCCGGCGCCGGTTCCAGCCGGCTGAGGATGGCCTGGAGCCGGGTGCCGGCGCCGGACCGGGCGAGGTCGTCGGCGTCGACCGTGGCCAACGCCGCCTCCAGTTGGCGGATCCCGGCCTCGACGGGGTCGCCGGCGCCGTCCGGTACGAGTTCCGCGTCGAGGCGTTCGGCCAGCGCGGCCGGTGTCGGATGCGAGTAGATGGCCGACGCCGGCAGCCGGACACCGGTGTCGGCGCGCAGGCGGTTGATCAGGTGCAGGCCGGCGACCGAGTCCATGCCGAGGTCCTTGAAGACCTGGTGGTGGCCGACCGCGTCGAGCCCGTGGTGGCCGAGGATCGCCGCCGCGTGCCTGCGTACCGTGTCGGTCAGGACGCTGCGCCGCTCGGGCGCCGGCGCGTCGAGCAGTTGTCGCCGCAACGTGGCGGTGGCGGGGTCGGCCGGCGATGCCGAAGCGGCCGCTTCCGGGATCTCCTCAACGACGGCGAGCGGCCGGCTCACCGCGAGGTCAGCGGCGAGGCGTCGCCAGTCGATGTCGGCGATCATCGTGAACGTCTCGTCCGCGTCGAGGCACCGGTGCAGCGCGTCGAGCGCGAGCGCCGGCTGCATGCCGGGCATCTCGGACCGTGCCGGTATGACGCTCGCCAAGCCGCCGCCCGCCCAGGCGCCCCAGGCGACCGAGGTGGCGGGCAGGCCGAGGGCCCGCCGGTGTTCGGCGAGCGCGTCCAGGAAGGCGTTGCCCGGCGAGTAGTTGCCCTGTCCCGCGGAGGCGAGCACGCCGGCGGCGGAGGAGAAGAGCACGAACGCGGTCAGGTCCAGATGCCGGGTCAGCTCGTGCAGGTTCAGCGCACCGCCGGCCTTGACGCGCAACGCCCGTTCCAGGTGGTCGGTGGTGAGCGTTTCGATCGGCGCGTCATTGAGGACCGCAGCCGTGTGGAAGACGGCCGCCGGCGGATGCTGCGCGATCAGTTCGCGGAGCATGTCGCGGTCGGCGATGTCGCAGCGGGCGAAGGTGACCGTGGCGCCCCGCTCGATGAGCTCCGCTTCGAGCTCGCCGGCGCCGGGCGCGTCCGCGCCCCGGCGGCTGGCCAGCACCAGGTGGGGCGCGCCGTTGTCCGCCAGCCACCGTGCCAGGTGGGCGCCGAGCACTCCGGTCCCGCCGGTGATCAGGACCGTGCCGTCGGGGCGCCAGCTCCGGCCGGCCGGGCCCGCCATGGGGTGCGGCGCCCGTGCCAGCCTGCGCCCGGAGATTCCGTCGGCCCGAATCGCCAGCTGGTCCTCGCCGTCGCCGCGGGTCAGCGCAGGCCACAGCAGGTCGAGCGCCGCCGCGTCCGGGTCGGCGGGCAGGTCGACCAGGCCGCCCCAGACGAGCGGGTACTCCTGGGCGGCGACCGGGCCGAGACCCCACAGCAGGGCCTGTGCCGGGTGGTCCACCCGATCGGCGCCGGAGACGGCGGCCGCCCCGCGGGTGAGGCACCAGAATGGCGCCGGCGCCCCGATCCGGCTCCACGCTCGCAGGGCTTCCATGGTGCGGGCGAATCCGGCTGGGACTGCCGGGTGGGACGGCATCCGGTGCTCGTCGAGGCCAAACAGGCACAGCACGCCGTCGGTCCCGTCCGCGAGGCCGCGCAGCTCGGTCTCCAGGTCCGCGCCGGCCGGTGCGACTTGCAGCTCCACGACTTGCGCCCCGCTGCGGCTGAGCGCCGCGACAACGGGCGCGCTCAGCGCCTCGCCGGCGGTGAGCACCACCCATCGGCGCGTGGAGCGCCGGGCAACGATCTGCGGGAGGCGCTTCCACCGTAGGGTGTAGCGCCAGTTGTCGATGATGCTCTGCCGCCGCCGGTTCTCGTGCCAGGTGGACAGCGCCGGGAGGACGGCGCTCAGCGGCGCGTCGCCGGCGACGTTCAGCACTTGGGTCAGGAAGTGCAGATCCTGGCCGGCGACCGCGTTCCAGAACGCGTCGGTTGCCGAGTCGCGGTTCTCCTCGGCCGGAATCGGGAGCCAGTAGCGTTGCCGCTGGAATGCGTAGGTGGGCAGATCCACGCGGGTGGCCGGCACGGCGTCGAACAACGCCGTCCAGTCCACCGTCGCGCCCGCGGTGAACAGCTCGCCCAGCCCGGTGAGCACCTCCTGCGGCTCACTCGCACGCGCGGGGACCAGCGCGGTCGCCGGCAGGCCGGACAAGCAATCGGCGGTCATGACCGTGAGCGCGCTGCCCGGCCCCACCTCGGCGAACCGGGTCCCACCCAGCTGCGCCGCAGTATGCACAGCATCGGCGAACCGGACCGTGCGGCGCGCTTGGGCGCACCAGTAACCGGGAGTGGCGATGTCGTCAGTGACCTGGCCAGTCAGCGTGGACACCACCGCGATCCGCGGCGCCGACCACGACAACCCGTCCAACCACCGCCGCGAACTCGTCCAACATCGGCTCCATCAACACCGAATGAAACCCATGACTGACCCGCAGCCAGCCACACCCCCCCCCGCCGACCGCTCCACCCGCTGCAACACCGACCGCGGCCCGACAGCACCACCGACCCCGGCCCGTTCACGCCGCCACATCAACATCCCAGCCCCGGGCCAGCACCTCGGCCTCCGACAGCGGCACCGCAACATTCGCCCCACCGGACGGCAACGCCTGCATCAACCGGGCCCGCGCCGCACCAACCGACACGCATCCGCCAGAGACAACACCCCGGCACATGCGCGGCCGCCACCTCCCCGACCGAATGACCGATCAGCAGGTCCGGGCGCACCCCCCACGACTGCAACAACCGAAACAGCGCCACCTCGAACGCGAACAACGCCGGCTGCGCCCCCCCCGTCTGCTCCACCGACTCCGGCACCACTTCACCGCCAAGCAGCTCCCAGGCCTCCTCCCACGCCGCCGCAAACACCGGAAACGCGGCCGCCAGCTGCTTTCCCATACCGGCGCGTTGCGAGCCCTGACCAGAAAACAACAGCACCGTCTTGCCCACCGACGCCGACGCCGACGCTGCCGCGGTCACTGCCCGCAGTCGGTCGATCAGCGTGTCACGATCAGGGCCGACCACCCACCGCCCGGTAATCCAGCACCGCCCGAGAACGCACCAACCCCGCACCCACCAACCGCGCATCCGGACCTGCCTGCTGCGCCCAACCGCTAGCCGCGCCGCCTGCGCCTGCAACGCGCCCGCCGACTTCGCCGAAACCACCCACGGCACCACGGCATCTCCGGCACCTCTACCGCCTCGGCCTCGGCCGGCCGGCGGCGCCTGCTCCAACACCACATGCGCATTCGTGCCACTGATTCCGAACGAAGACACACCCGCCCGGCGAATTCCGTCTCCCGGCCAAGGCGCGGACCCGGTAACCAAACTCAACCGCACCCGCCGACCAATCCACCTCCGGCGTCGGCTCATCCACATGCAACGTCGCCGGCACCATCCCATGCCGCATCGCCAGAACCATCTTGATCACACCAGCGACACCGGCCGCCGCCTGCGTGTGGCCGATATTCGACTTCACCGAACCCAACAGCACCGGCCGCTGCCGGCCCTGCCCATAGGTGGCCAGCAACGCCTGCGCCTCAATCGGATCACCCAACCGGGTCCCCGTCCCGTGCGCCTCCACCACATCAACGTCACGCAACGACAAGCCCGCATCGGCCACCGCCTGCCGAATCACCCGCTGCTGCGACGGACCATTCGGCGCCGTCAAACCATTCGACGCACCATCCTGATTCACCGCACTACCCCGCAACACAGCCAAAACCTCATGACCGTTACGCCGCGCATCCGACAACCGCTCCAACAGCACCAGACCGACACCCTCACCCACACCCGTGCCGTCGGCCGAGGCCGCGAACGATTTGCATCGCCCGTCGTCGGCGAGCGCCCGCTGCCGGACGAAGTCCGCGAACGGCGTCGCGGTGGTCAGCACGGTCACCCCGCCGGCCAGGGCGAGCGAGCACTCGCCCCGGCGCAGCGACTGCGCGGCCAGGTGCATGGCCACCAGCGACGACGAGCAGGCCGTGTCGATGGTGACCGCAGGGCCTTCGAACCCGAACGTGTACGCCACCCGGCCGGAGGCGACACTCCCCGCGGTCCCGTTTCCGACGTGTCCGGCCACGTCGTCGGCATCGGCCGGCAGCAGTGACGCGTAGTCGTGGTACATCACACCGGCGAAGACTCCGGTTGCGCTGCCCCGCAGCGACGCCGGGTCGATGCCGGTCCGCTCGAACGTTTCCCAGGCGACTTCGAGGAGGAGCCGCTGTTGCGGGTCCATGGCGGTCGCCTCATTCGGGCTGATGCCGAAGAAGCCAGCGTCGAACTCGGCTGCGTCGTAGAGGAAAGCGCCCTGAAATTCCAGGGACGGGTCGAGTGCCGCCAGCCGGTCCCGATCCCATCCCCGGTCGGCCGGCAGGCCGGCGACCGCGTCGACGCCGTCCGCCACCAGTCGCCACAGGTCCTCCGGTGAGCGCACGCCGCCGGGGAAGCGGCACGCCATCGACACGATCGCCACCGGCTCGTCGGCGGCCGACGCCGGTACGGTGCTCCCCGCATCGGCCGGTGCGCCCGACACCGCGGCGGAGAGGAACCCGGCCAGCGCGGTGGGCGTGGGATGGTCGAAGACCAGGGTGGCCGGCAGCCGCAGCCCGGCGGCGGCGCTGAGCCGGTTGCGAAGCTCCACGGCGGTCAGCGAGTCGAAGCCGAGGACCTTGAACGGCTTGTCCGGGGCTATCTCCGCCGGGCCCGCGTGGTTGAGGACCACGGCGGCGGTGTTCCGGACCAGGTCGAGCAGGACCCGTCGCCGCTCCTGCTCGTCGAGCGCGGCCACCCGGCCGGCCGCGGTGTCCTGGATGCCGGGCCGGTCCACGGGCTGCCGAAGCCGGCGCCGGCGGCTTGCGGTCAGGCCGTTGAGGAGCGCCGGCACGTCTTCCCGTGTCCGCAGCCGCTCGATGTTCAGGCGCATCGGCAGCACCACGGCGTCGTCGGCGCCGGCGGTGTCGAACAGCGCCAGAGCCTCGTCCACCGGCATCGGATCCACGCCCAGGGCGGCCAGACGCCGGCGGCCGGCCGCGTCGAGGTTGCCGGTCATCGTGCTGCTCTCGGCCCACAGCCCCCAGGCCAGCGAGGTCGCCGGCAGGCCTTCGGCACGCCGGTGCCGGGCCAGGGCGTCCAGGAAAGCGTTGGCCGCGGCGTAGTTGCCCTGTCCGGCGGTGCCGAACGTCGCCGCGCCGCCGGAGAACAGGATGAACGCGGACAGGTCGGCGTGCCGGGTGAGCAGGTGCAGGTTGAGGGCGGCGTCCACCTTGGGCCGGAAGACGACGTCGATCTGCTCGGGAGTCAGGGCCGTGACGACGGTGTCGGCGAGCACGCCGGCGGCATGCACCACCGCGGTGAGCGGGCGGTCGGCCGGGATCGCGTCGAGCAGCGCGGCCAGCTGTTCCGCGTCCGCGACGTCGCAGGCGGCGATCTCCGCCTCGGCGCCGAGTTCGCGCAGCTCGACGGCGAGTTCGGCGGCGCCGGGGGCGTCCGGGCCGCGCCGGCTGGCCAGCACCAGGCGCCGTACCCCGTGCCGGCGTACCAGATGCCGGGCGATCAGTGCGCCGAGCGTGCCGGTTCCGCCGGTGATCAGGACCGTGCCGCCGGGCCGGAAGGCGGCGCCCGCCTTGGTGGCCGGCGCCGGAGCCAGCCGTGGCACGAGTACGGCGCCGTCGCGGATGAGCTGCTCGGTCTCGTCCGAGGCGAGTGCCACCGGCAGGGCACGCCATAACTCGTCACGGTCGTCGATGATGATCTGCGCGAACCGGCCGGGATGCTCGGTCGCGGCCGACCGCAGCAATCCCTGCACCGGCGCGGCTTGCACATCCCCCGCGCTGGTGACCACGACGAGGCGGGATTCGCCGAAGACCGGGTCGCCGAGCCACTGCCGGATCGCCTCGGCCATCCGGTTGGTGATCGCACGGGCCGAGTGCGCCAGTTCCGCGGTCACCGGGCGGGCTCCGGTCGCCCAGTCCAGTACGACGGTTGCGGGAACCGCATCGCGCCGGCGCACCGCGTCCAGATCGGCGTAGGCGGGGGCGTCCACCGGCCGGCCGGTGTCCCCCACGATCGCCCATGCCACCGGCCGATCGGCGACGGGCGCTTGGACCCAGTCGACGTGGAACAGCGTGCCGGTGGCGCGGGCCTGGGCGAGCGTGTCCACGGCCAGTGGTCGCAGCCGCAGGGAGCGGGCCCGCAGCACCGCGCGGCCCCGGAGATCCGTCGCGTGGAGGGTGAACTCGTGCTCGCCGGTCACGGTCAGCCGTACCCGCAGGCTTCGGGCGCCCTCGGCGGCCAGGGTGACCTCGGCGAAGGAGAACGGCAGCCACGCCTGCGTGGTGTCGCCGTCCGGCAGGTCGAGCAGGCCGGTGTGCAGGGCGGCGTCCAGCAGGGCGGGATGGATCGCGAACCCGTCGGCGTCCTCGGCGGGCAGCCGCAGGTCGACCTCGGCCAGCACGGCGTCCCCGTGCCGCCACGCCTTGCGCAGCCCCTGGAACGCCGGGCCGTAGTCGTATCCGGCGGCGGCCAGCCGCTCGTACAAACCGTCGAGGGGGATCGTCGCGGCGCCTGCGGGCGGCCACGAGGGCTCGGCGGCGTCGCCGGCGGCGGTGCCGGCGGTCAGCAGGCCGCTCGCGTGCCGCGTCCACCCGGCGGTGTCCTGGCCGGCGGGCCGGGAGAAGATCGCGACCTCGCGGTGGCCGTCCTCGTTGGGTGGGCCTGCGGACACCTGCACCTGCACGTCGGCCTGTTCGGGCAGCACGAGCGGTGTCAGCAGGACGAAGTCGCGCAGGGTGTCGCGGCCGAGTTCCGCACCGGCGTGCAGGGCGAGTTCCACCATTGCGGTGCCGGGGACCACCGGTACGCCGTGGACGGCGTGGTCTGCCAACCACGGGATCGTCCGTACGGACCAGCGGCCGGTCCAGACCCGTACCTCATCGGCGGCGACGCTGACCGTCGCCCCAAGCAGGGGATGCTCCGGCACCGCCAGCCCGGCGCCGACCGAGTGATGCGGTGCCGGCCAGTACCGGCGGCGTTGGAACGCGTACGTGGGCAGATCCACGTGCGTGTGTGGGACGCCTTCGAAGATCGCGTGCCAGTTCACTTCCACACCGACGGTGAACAGTTCGGCGGCCGAGGTCAGCAGGCGCCGCAGACCGCCGTCGTCACGGCGCAGCGACCCGACCACCGTGACGTCGTCCAACGTCTCCTCGATCGCCGGCAACAACACCGGATGCGCACTGACCTCCACGAACGACCGGCCACCCGCATCCGCCGCCGAACGCACCGCCTCAGCGAACCGCACCGTAGACCGCAGATTGTCGAACCAGTACCCGGCATCCATCCGCCGGCCGTCAACCAGCCCACCGGTCACCGTCGAGAACACCGCGACCTCACCCGCACCAGGCCGCACCAACTCCAGATCAGCCAGCAACCGGTCCCGCACCTGCTGCATCTGCGGCGAATGCGACGCATAGTCCACCGCCACCCGCCGCGCCCGCACCCCCACCGCCTCACACCGGCCCAGCAACAACGCCAAACCCTCATCCGGACCCGACACCACCACCGTGGTGGGTCCGTTCACCGCCGCCACCGACAACCCCTCCGGCAGCAACTCCCGCACCCGCTGCTCGGCGGCCATCACCGACACCATCCCGCCACCACCGGCAAGCTCGCGCAACGCCCGGCTGCGCAACGCCACCACCCGCGCCCCATCAGCCAGCGACAGGACCCCGGCCACACACGCCGCCGCGATCTCACCCTGCGAGTGACCGATCACCGCCGCCGGCCGCACCCCCCACGAACGCCACACCTGCGCCAGCGACACCATCACCGCCCACAACACCGGCTGCACCACATCAACCCGCGACAGATCCCCGTCCAACGCCTCCGGCAGCGACCACTCCACAAACGGCGCCAACGCCGCCGCGCACTCGGCCATCGAGGACGCGAACACCGCCGACTCGGCCATCAACTGCCGCGCCATCCCGGTCCACTGCGCGCCCTGACCCGGGAACACCCACACCACACCACCGTCACGACCCCCACCCACCGGCACCACCGCGGACAACGCCTCGACCAGCTCGTCACGGCCACCACCGACCACCACCGCGCGATGCTCAAACACCGCACGCGTACGCACCAACGCCGCACCAATCGCCACAGCATCGGCATCCGCCGAGCCCGCCCACCGCGCCAGACACCGCACCTGAGCCCGCAGGCCCTCCGGCGACTTCGCCGAAACCACCCACGGAACGGCCGGCAGAGCCGGCATCGCTTCGTCCCGGACCGGGTCAGCAGGCGCCTGCTCCAGCACGACGTGGGCGTTCGTGCCGCTGATCCCGAACGACGACACCGCCGCACGCCGCGGCTTACCACCGTCCGGCCACGGAGTCGACGTGGTGGCCAGCCGCACCGCGCCGGCGGACCAGTCGACGTGCGGCGTCGGCTCATCCACGTGCAACGTCGCCGGCACCATCCCATGCCGCATCGCCAGGACCATCTTGATCACACCAGCGACACCGGCCGCCGCCTGCGTGTGGCCGATATTCGACTTCACCGAACCCAACAGCACCGGCCGCTGCCGGCCCTGCCCATAGGTGGCCAGCAACGCCTGCGCCTCAATCGGATCACCCAACCGGGTCCCCGTCCCGTGCGCCTCCACCACATCAACGTCACGCAACGACAAGCCCGCATTGGCCACCGCCTGCCGAATCACCCGCTGCTGCGACGGACCATTCGGCGCCGTCAAACCATTCGACGCACCATCCTGATTCACCGCACTACCCCGCAACACAGCCAAAACCTCATGACCGTTACGCCGCGCATCCGACAACCGCTCCAACAGCACCAGACCGACACCCTCGCCCAGGCCGAACCCGTCCGCAGCCGCGGCGAACGGCTTGCAGCGTCCGTCCCCGGCAAGCGCCCGCTGGCGGCTGAACTCGGTCAGCCCGAGGTGTGTGGCGAGGATCGTCGCTCCGCCGGCCAGCGCCAGCGAGCACTCGCCCCGGCGCAGCGCCTGCGCCGCCAGGTGAATGGCGACCAGCGACGACGAGCAGGCGGTGTCCACGGTGACCGCGGGACCTTCCAGCCCGAGCGTGTACGCGATCCGGCCCGACACGACACTGCCGGCGTTTCCGGTGGTGAGGTACCCCTCGACGCGTTCCGGCCGGTCGGCGGCCAGCTGGCCGTACTCCTGAGCGCCGGCGCCGACGAAGACGCCGGTCGTGGTGCCGCGCAGAGCGCCGGGGTCGGTCCCGGCCCGCTCCAGCGTCTCCCAGACCACCTCGAGGAGCAGCCGCTGCTGCGGGTCCATGGCGAGCGCCTCGCGCGGGTTGATGCCGAAGAAGGCGGCGTCGAACTCGGGAGCGTCGTGCAGGAAGCCGCCGGAGCGGGTGTAGCTGCGGCCGGCCCGGTCGGGATCGGGGTCGTAGAGCCCGGCGAGGTCCCAGCCCCGGTCGCCGGGAAGGTCGGTGATGGCGTCGCCCTCGTCGATCAGCAACCGCCAGAAGCGTTCCGGGCTGTCCACCGCCCCCGGATACCGGCATCCCATCGAGACGATCGCGATGGGCTCCGCACCGTCGGCGGCCGCGGCGGCAACCTCGGACGCGCCCTTGTTCCCGGCGCCGGAAAGCAGGTCGAAAAGCAGGCCCGCGACCGCCGCCGGGGTCGGGTGGTCGAAGACGAGCGTGGCCGGCAGCCGCAGGCCCGTCGCGGCATTGAGACTGTTGCGCAGCTCGACCGCGGTGAGCGAATCGAAACCGGCATCGCGGAACGGCTTGTCCGCCGCGATGGCGTCGCCGTCCGGATGGCCCAGCACCACGGCGGCCCGGTCCCGTACCGTCCGCAGCAGCAGCGCCATCGCCTCGCTGCCCGACATGCCGGCCAGCTGCGCCGCGAGGTCCGACTCCGCCGGCTCACCGGGGCCGGCCGCCGCGCGCCGCGCCTCCGGCAGGTCGGCCAGCAGCCGGCTCGCCCGGGTCACGGTGAACGTCTCCACGAACCGCGGCCAGTCCACCTCGGCCAGCGCCACGCACGCCGGCCCGGCGCCCACCGTACGGGCCAGCGCGGCGAACGCCACCGTCTCATCGATCACCGGCAGGCCCTGCCGGCGCAGCCGATCGTGTACCGCGGTGTCGCGGCCGTCCTCGCCCGGCGAGGCGCTGACCATCGGCCACACGCCCCACGCCACCGACGTCGCCGGCTCGCCCCGGGCCCGCCGCTGTGCCGCCAGCGCGTCCAGGAAGGCGTTGCCAGCCGCGTACGCGCCGTGCTCGCCACTGCCCCACACCCCGGCCAGCGAGGAGAACAACACGAACGCGTCCAGCGGCTGATCGGCGAACGCCTCGTCCAGGTTCCGGGCGCCGGCCACCTTGGCGCCCACCACCGCCGCGACGTGCTCCATCGACGCGTGCCGCAGCGCGGCGAGCTCGATCACCGCGGCCGCGTGCACCACCGCCCGCACCGCCACACCGCTCGCCCGTAGCCCGGCCGCCATCGCCGACACCGCGTCGCGGTCGGTCACGTCGCAGGCCACCCACGACACCCGCGCTCCACGCCCGGCCAGTTCATCGGCCAGCCGCTGCGCGCCGGGCGCCGCCGGGCCCCGACGACTCACCAGCACCAGATGATCGGCGCCCGCGTCCGCAAGCCAGCGCGCCACGGACGGCCCTACCGCGCCCGAGGCGCCGATCAGCAGCACCGCGCCCGAGGGGCGCCACACCCGGTCGCCCCAGGCAGCCTCGTCGCGGACCAGCCGGCGACCCCAGAGACCGCTTTCGCGTACGGCGATCTGGTCCTCGCCGCCGCAGCGGCCCGCCAGCACACCGGCCAGCCGTTCCCACGCCCAGTCGTGGTCGCCGGGAACGTCGACGAGTCCGCCCCACCGATCCGGGAACTCCAGGGCCGCCACCCGGCCCAGGCCCCAGACCTGCGCCTGCTGCACACCGGCCACCTGATCCCCCGGTACGGCGTCCACCGCGTCCCGCGTCACCCACCACCAGGAGCCGCCGACCGACGCGGCGGTCAGCGCCTGGAGCAACGCGACGGTCAGCCCCAGACCCCTGGACAGCCCGGTATGCCCGGCGACGTCGCCCTCAGCCCAGCCCACCAGCGACACCACACCGGCCACCGGGACGTCACCGGCCACCGCGGCGATCTGGTCCGTCAGCACTGCGGGATCCGGCTCGGTCACGGTGAGGCGCAGGGTTCGCGCGCCGGACCGGTCCAGCGCGTCGCCCACTCGATCGGCCAGGCCGTCGTGTGCGGTCACCACCAGCCACACCCCGCGCGGGTTCGCGCCGGCGCCGTACGCCAGCTCCCGCCACGTCACCCGGTAGCGCCACGAGTCCGCGACCGTGTCGGCGTGATGGCGGCGCCGCCACGACGACAGGGCCGGCAGAATCTCCTGCAACGCCGAGGCGTCGACGTCGAGCTGGGACGACAGGGCGGCGACATCGATACGCTCGACCGCGTCCCAGAACCGCTGTTCGGCCGGGTCGGCCCGTCCGGGTGTCGGCGTCAACCAGTACGGCTCCCGCTGGAACGCGTACGTCGGCAGCCCGAGGCGCCGGTGTGGCACGGCGCCGAACAGCGCGGGCCAGTCGATGTGCACCCCGGCCACGAACAGCTCCGCTGCCGAGATCAGCATCCGCCGCAGGCCGCCGTCGTCGCGGCGCAGCGAGCCCACCACCGTGACCTCGTCCAGGCTCTCCACGATCGCCGGCATCAGCACCGGATGCGGGGATACCTCCAGGAAGGCCCGATGTCCGGCGCCGGCCGCGCTGCGCACCGCGTCGTGGAACCGGACCGTGTGGCGCAGGTTCTCGAACCAGTAGCCGGCGTCCATCGCGGCGCCGTCGACCGGCGCGCCGGTCACCGCCGAGATCAGCGCGGTGTGGCCGGTGCGCGGCGCGACCGGCGTGAGGTCGGCCAGCAGCCGGCCACGGATGCGTTCCACCTCGGCCGAGTGGGCGCTGAAATTGACGCCCGGGATCCGCCATCGCAGCACCCCCGCGGCCGCGAGCGTGCGCTCCCATCGCAGCAGGGCGTCTTCGGCACCGGACACCACCACTGTTGCGGGCCCGTTGACCGCGGCCACCGACAGGTCGCCGGGCAGCAGCTCGCGGACCCGCGCTTCGGGCAGCATCACCGAGATCATCCCGCCGTCGCCGGCGATCTCCCGCAGCGCCCGGCTGCGGGCGGCCACCACCCGCGCCCCGTCGGTCAGCGACAGGACGCCGGCCACGCAGGCCGCCGCGATCTCACCCTGCGAGTGGCCGATCACCGCCGCCGGCCGTACGCCCCACGACCGCCAGACCGCGGCCAGCGACACCATCACCGCCCAAAGCACCGGCTGCGCCACGTCGACCCGCGACAGGTCCGCGTCGGTCAGGTCGCCCGGCGACCAGTCCACGAAGGGCGCCAGCGTCCGGTAGCACTCGGCCATCGACTCGGCGAAGACCGGCGACTCGGCGGTCAACTGCCGCGCCATTCCCGCCCAGTGCGACCCCTGACCGGAGAAGACCCACACCGGAGCGTGGTCGGCGCGGGCGCGGCCCGCGACGACCGAGGGTGCCGGCACTGCGTCCGCCACCGCGGTGAGACCGGCCAGCAGAGCCTCCCGGTCGGCGCCCACCACGACCGCGCGGTGCTCGAACAGCGCGCGGGAACGCACCAGGCCGGCTCCGGCCGACACCACGTCCGCATCGCAGGATCGCGCCCAGGACGCCAGACGGCCGGCCTGAGCCGCCAGGCCCGCGGCCGTCTTCGCGGACACCACCCACGGCACCGCGGGCAGCTGCGTGGCCGGGGCGTACGCGGTGACCGGAGCCTGTTCCAGCACCACGTGCGCGTTCGTGCCGCTGATCCCGAACGACGACACGGCCGAGCGCCGCGGTCGATCGCTCTGCGGCCATCGGGTGGGCTCGGTCACCAGCCGCACCGTGCCGGAGGACCAGTCGACCTGCGGCGTCGGCTCGTCGACGTGCAGCGTGGCGGGCACCGTGCCGTGCCGCATCGCCAACACCATCTTGATCACACCGGCGACACCTGCCGCGGCCTGGGTGTGGCCGATGTTCGACTTGAGGGAACCCAGCAGCACCGGGCGTTCGCGGTCCTGGCCGTACGTGGCCAGCAGCGCCTGCGCCTCGATCGGATCGCCCAGCCGGGTCCCGGTGCCGTGCGCCTCCACCACGTCGACGTCGGGCAGCGACAGCCGGGCGTTCGCGACCGCCCGGCGGATGGCCCGCTGCTGCGCCAGGCCGTTGGGGGCCGACAGCTGACTGCTCGTGCCGTCCTGGTTGACCGCGCTTCCCCGCAGCACAGCGAGAACCTCGTGGCCGTTGCGCTGCGCGTCGGTGAGCCGCTCCAGCAGAACAAGCCCGACGCCTTCGGCCCACACGGTCCCGTCGGCGGCCGCGGCGAAGGACTTGCATCGGCCGTCGGGCGCGAGGCCGCTCTGCCGGGAGAACTCGACGAACATGCCGGGTGTCGCCATCACCGTGGCGCCGCCGGCCAGGGCGAGCGTGCACTCGCCCTTTCGCAGCGAGTCCGCGGCCATGTGCATCGCCACCAGCGACGACGAGCACGCCGTGTCGACGGTCAGCGCGGGACCCTGCAACCCCAGGGCGTACGCGACCCGGCCCGAGATCACGCTGGGCGTCGTACCGGTGAGCACGAAACCGTCCACGTTCTCGCCGGCCGGGTTGCCGAGGCCTGGCGGGTACTCCTGGGCGATGGCGCCGACGAAGACGCCCGTGTCGCTGCCGCGCAGACCGGTCGGGTCGATCGCCGCGTCCTCGATGGTCTCCCAGGCGACCTCGAGCAGCAGCCGCTGCTGCGGGTCCATGGCGAGCGCCTCGCGGGGGCTGATCCCGAAGAAGCCGGCGTCGAACTCGCCCGCGCCGTGCAGGAAGCCGCCCTCCCGCACCGGGGACTCACGGACCCGCTCCGGGTCCCATCCGCGGCCGGCGGGGAAACCGGTGATGCCGTGGCGTCCGGCGGCGACCAACTCCCACAGGTCCTGGGGCGAGTTGACGTCGCCGGGATACCGGCACCCCATGCCGACGATCGCGATCGGCTCGCTGCCGGCCGCCTCGGCGTCCCGCAGCCGCTGGCGGGTCTGCTGCAGTTCGACCGTGACCCGGTTGAGGTAATCGCGAAGTTTGTCTTCGAAAATCATGGCACGCGGGCCCTTCCCGGTCGCGACGTCATCCGGCGGGTTCGGCGTTCTCATCGGGGACCCAGCTGCTCGTCGATGAAGGCGAACAGCTCGTCGTGGCTGGCCTCGGCGACGTCGGTCACCAGGTCGGTGGCCGGCCCGGCATCACCGCCCGGCGCGTCGAGCGACCGCAGCAGCCGGCGCAGCCGTGCGGCGATCTCCGGGTCTCCGGTGGTCGCGGGGGCGGCCGCCGCGAGCAGCGTCTCCAGCCGGTCGAGCTCCGCGGCCAGGTCGCCCGCGGGGTCGGGTGGTGGCGGCGCCAGGGCGTCGGCCAGGTGTGCGGCCACCGCGGCCGGCGTCGGGTAGTCGAAAGTCAGGCTGTTGGGCAGGCGCAGCCCGGTGGCCTCGGCGAGCCGGTTGCGCAACTCCATCACGCTGAGCGAGTCGAACTCCCCGTCGAGGAAGCCGCGGTCGACCGCGACCATGCCGGGGTCGGAGTGTCCCAGAACCTCCGCGGCGACGGTCCGGACCAGGGTGAGGGCTTCGCGCCCCCGGGTCGCCTCGTCCGCGTCGGTGAGCCGACGCAGGCCGAGGCGCCGGCTGGCCGGCGCCGTCCGGGCCGGTGCCGCAGTGGCTGTTGGCGCGAGCCGGCGCAGCATTCCCGCCGCCGTGCCCGCCCGCAGGTTCGCGGTGGTCAGGTTGACCGGTACGACGAGCGGGTTCGGGTCGGTCAGCACCACGTCCAGCAAGGCCAGCGCCTGACGCGTGGGCATCGCGGCCATGCCGGTGCGGGCCATGGCGGCGCGGTCGCCGGAGCTGAGCGCGCCGGCCATGCCGGCGTCCCACGGCCCCCAGGCGGCCGAGACGGCCGGCAAGCCCCGGGTACGCCGATGGTGCGCGAGCGCGTCGAGATAGGTGTTCGCGGCGGCGTAGTTGGCCTGGCCGGGATTGCCGAGCACACCCACCGCCGAGGAGAAGAACACCAGCGCCGCGAGGTCGAGCCGTTCGGTGATCCGGTGCACGGACCACGCGGGGTCGGCCTTGGCGTGGAACACCGCCTCGACCTGGTCGTCGGTGAGCGAGGCGACGGTTCCGTCGGCGACGACGCCGGCCGCGTGCACGACGACGGTGGGCGGATGACCGGCCGGAATCGCGTCGAAAGCGGCGGCCAGCGCGTCCGGATCGGCGGCGTCGCAGGCCGCGACGCTCACCACGGCCCCGAGCTCGCGCAGCTCGTCGGCGTTCGGCACCGCGGCGCCACTGCGGCTGATCAGCAGGAGCCGCCGCAGCCCGTGCCGCTTCACGAGGTGCTCGGCCACCAGGCGGCCGAGCGCTCCGGTTCCGCCGACGACGACCGCGGTGCCGTCCGGGTCCGGCGGCGCCGGGAAGGTCAGCACCAGCTTCCCGGTGTGCTGTGCCTGGCTGAAGCGGCGCAGCGCCCGGCCCGCGTGGCGTACGTCACACGCGGTGACCGGCAGCGGCCGCAGCCGGCCGTCGGCGAAGAGCCGGACCAGGTCGGCGAGCATTTGCCGGATCCGGTCCGGGGCGACGTCCAGCAGGTCGAACGGCGTGTACGTGACACCGGGATGCAGATCCGCCACCTCGCCGGGCGCGCGGACATCGGTCTTTCCCAGCTCCACGAAGCGGCCGCCGTGCGCGGTCAGGCGCAGCGAGGCGTCGGTGAACTCCCGGGCCAGCGAGTTGAGGACCACGTCGACGCCGTGCCCGTCCGTGGTGGCCCGGAACGCCGTCTCGAAGTCCAGCGTGCGCGAGGACGCCAGGTGGTCGTCGGCCACCCCCTGCCCGCGCAGCACCGGCCATTTCGCGGGTGCGGCGGTGCCGAAGACCTCGGCGCCCAGATGCCCGGCCAGCTGGACCGCGGCCATCCCGACGCCGCCGGTGGCCGCGTGCACCAGAACCTTCTCGCCCTCCTTGACGCCGGCGACGTCGGTGAGGCCGTAGTAGGCGGTGAGGAAGGCGACGGGCACGCCCGCGGCCTGAGCGAAGCTCCAGCCCGGCGGCACGGGGACCAGGTAGCGGTGGTCGACGACGATCCGCGCTGCGATGGTGCCCGGCATGAGGCCCATCACGCGGTCGCCGGCCCGCAGGTCCGGCACGCCCGGCCCGACTTCGGTGACGATCCCCGCGCCCTCGGCCCCCATCGTCGCCGCGCCCGGGTAGGCGCCGAGGGCGATCAGCACGTCGCGGAAGTTCAGCCCCGCGGCCCGTACGGCGACTCGCACCTCGCCGTCGCCGAGGGCCCGGTCGGCGCCGTGGCCGGGCGCGAGGACGACGTTGTCGAGACTGCCGGGGCGGGTGAGCTGCAGCCGCCAGGTGGCGGTCTGCGCCGGCGGCGCCGGCGCGTCGCCGGGGGCCAGCTGCGGCACCAGGACACGTCCGGCCCGGATCGCGAACTGCGGCTCGCCGGTACGCAGCGCCGCGTGCAGCGCCTGTTCCGAGCCGGGCGTCGCGTCGCTGTCCACGATGACCAGACGGCCCGGGTGTTCGGCCTGGGCCGAACGGATCAGACCCCAGACGCCGGCCGCGGCGAGATCGGTGACATCCTCCGCCTCCGAGGTGGCGATCGCGTGCCGGGTGACCACAACCAGCCGGGCTGCCGCGAGCCCGTCGTCGGCGAGGAACCGCTGCACGAGGTGCAGGGCCCGGCGGGTGGTGTCGCCGGCGCTGCCGTCCCCGGTGAGGCCAGCGACGACGTACGCCGGTGGTTCTGCGCGCGGGATCGCGCCGAGCTGCGCCACGGGCCGGTCGCCGTCGAGCGTGACGACCGACAGCGGGCCGGGATCGGCTGCTCCGGGCGCGATCTCGGTCCAGGTCACCTGGTAGAGGGCGCCGGCGGCGAGGTGTTCGACGGTCACCGGCCGCCAGGCCAGGGAGCGCACGGAGAGCACCGGGGTCCCGGACTCGTCGGTGATGGTCAGCGACGTGGTGTCGCGTCCGGCCGCCGAGATCCACACTCGCAGCTTGCGGGCTCCGCCGCGGTAGGCGGTGATCCCGGTCCAGGCGAACGGGATCCGCACGCCCGCCTCGTCGCGGTGGGCCAGGCCGAGCACGGCGTGCAGCGCGGCGTCGATCATGAGCGGGTCGACGACGAAGCCGGCTCCGTCGTGGGTCGCGGTCAGCTCGGCGACGATGTCGTCACCGACCTGCCACGCCGCGGTGAGGCACTGGAACGCGGGCCCGTAGGCGTACGCCCGCGCGGCGAGCTCGTCGTAGACGCCGGTGGTGTCCAGCGGGACCGCGTCCGCGGGTATCCCGGCCGGGACGGGCACTGCCTCGCCGGCCGGTCCGGCCGTCCCGGTGGCGTGCCGCGTCCAGTCCTGGTCGCGCCCGGCCCGGGAATGGATGCTCACCGGGCGCCGCCCGTCGCCGTCCGCGGCGCCGACGGCCACCTGCAGCTCGACCTCGCTGCGCTCCGGTACGAGCAGCGGCGCCTGCAGGGTCAGCTCGCCGACCTGGTCGCACCCGCGGCGTGCGGCCGCGAACAGGGCGAGCTCCACGAAGACCGCGCCGGGCAGCAGCGTCCGGCCGAGCACCACATGCTCGGCCAGCCACGGCAGGGCGCCGGCCGAGAGACGCCCGGTGAGCAGCAGGCTCCCGTCGGCGGCCGACTCCACGACGTTGTCCAGCAGCGGGTGGTCCAGGGTGGCCGGCGCGCCCGGCGGGATCTGCCAGAACCGGCGGCGCTGGAAGGCGTACGTCGGCAGGGTGACCCGCCGCGGGCCCCGGCCGGCGAACGCGGCCGTCCAGCTCACCGGCATCCCGCATACGTGCAGCTCGGCGAGACCGCCCAGGAAGGCTTGCGCTTCGGGCCGGTCGCGGCGCTGCGTAAACACCACCGGCACGCCGCCGCCCAGGCTGCCGCCGGCCGCGGCGACGAGCGCCGCGTCCGGGCCGATCTCGACGTACGCGCCCACGCCCGCCTCGTCCAAGCCCCGGATCCCGTGGTGGAACAACACCGGCCGGCGGATGTGGCCCACCCAGTAGTCCGGGCTGTCGAGCATGCCCGGCTCGGCGAGCCGGCCGGTCACGTTGGAGACGACCGGCAGCCGCGCGGGCCGATACGTCAGGCGCCGCGCGACCTGGCGGAACTCGTCCAGGACGCCGTCCATGTGCGGTGAGTGGAACGCCCGCGCCACCCGCAGCCGCCGGGTCCGGTGCCCGCGGGCCGCCAGGCGGCCCGCGATGTCGAGCACGACCGCTTCGCTGCCCGAGACGACGGTCGCCCGGGGCCCGTTCACCGCGGCGATGCCGGCGAACGCCTCCCGGCCCTCCAGCAGCGGAACGACTTCCTCCTGCGCAGCCTGCACGGCGACCATCACCCCGTCCGCGGGGGTGTTCTCCATCAGCCGGCCCCGCGCGGCCACGAGTTCGCAAGCGTCGGCCAGCGAGAGCACACCGGCCAGGCAGGCGGCACTGATCTCGCCGACCGAGTGGCCGATGAGGTAGTCCGGCCGCACGCCGAACTCGGCGGCCAGACGGCACAGGGCCACGTGGAAGGCGAAGAGCGCGGGCTGGGTGAACGCGGTGGTGTCGAGCAGCGCGGCGTCTGCCGAGCCCGGCTCGGCGAACATGACGTCGCGCAGCGGGCGGCCGAGGTGCGGGTCGAGATGGGCGCAGACCTCGTCGAGCGCCTCGGCGAAAACCGGGTAGGCCGCGCTCAGCTCGCGTCCCATGCCGGGCCGCTGGCTGCCCTGCCCGCTCAGCATGAACGCCACCGGCCCCGGCGCGGCGGCCCGCCCGCGATACAGTCCCGCTGCCGTCGCTGCCGTCGCTGCCGTCGCTGCCTGCGCCAGCCGGTCCAGGGCCGGCCCGACATCGCCGGGCTTCTCCGCCACCAGGACGGCACGTTCGGCGAGGCTCGACCGTGCGGTGGCGAGGGAGTAGCCGACGTCGACCGGGCGCCACGGCTGCGTCAGGTGCCGGCGCAGCCGCGCGGCCTGCTCGCTCAGGGCCGCCTCGCTCTGCGCCGACAGCACCAACGGCACGGGCGCCCCCGTGTCGTCGGGCGCCGCCGGGTCCCCGGCCGGCGCCTCCGCCTCTTCGATGATCACGTGCGCGTTCGTGCCGCTGATGCCGAACGAGGACACCGCAGCCCGCCGGCGGCGGCCGTTCGCCGGCCATGGGACCGCATCGGTGACCAGGGCGAGCCCACCCGTGGACCAGTCGACGTGCGGGCTGGGCACGTCGACGTTCAGGGTGCGGGGAAGGATCCCGTGGCGCAGGGCCTCGATCATCTTGATGACGCCGGCGACGCCGGCGGCCGCCTGCGTGTGGCCGATGTTGGACTTGAGCGAGCCGAGACGGACCGGCCGCTGCGGGTCGCGGTCCCGGCCGTACGTGGCCAGCAGCGCCTGGGCCTCGATCGGATCGCCGAGCGTCGTCCCGGTGCCGTGCGCCTCGACGGCGTCGATGTCGTCCGGGCGCAGCCGCGCGTTGGCCAGCGCCTGCCGGATTACCTGTTCCTGGGCGAGGCCGTTGGGCGCGGTCAGCCCGTTGCTCGCGCCGTCGGAGTTGATGGCGGTGCCACGCAGCACGGCGAGCACCGGATGCCCGTGCTCGCGGGCCGCCGCGAGCGGCTCCAGCAGGACCAGGCCGGCGCCCTCGGACCAGGCGGTGCCGTCCGCGGCGGCGGCGAACGGCTTGCACCGTCCGTCCGCGGCCAGGCCGTGCTGGCGGCTGAACTCGGTGAACATGCCGGGACCCGACATCACCGTGACACCGCCGGCGATCGCCATCGTGCAGTCGCCGTTGCGCAGCGCCTGAACGGCCAGGTGCATCGCGACCAGCGAGGACGAGCACGCCGTGTCCACGGTCAGCGCGGGACCGCGCAGGCCGAGAACGTACGCCAGCCGGCCGGACGCGATGCTCGGTGTGGTGCCGGTCAGGACGTGACCCTCGGTGGACGCGGTGGCCTCGTGCAGGCGTGGGCCGTAGTCCTGCGCGGTCGCCCCGACGAACGTGCCGACTGCCGTGCCGCGAACCGACGAGGGGTCGATGGTGGCCCGCTCGAACAGTTCCCAGGCGCATTCCAGCAGCAGTCGCTGCTGCGGATCCATGGCGAGCGCCTCGCGCGGGCTGATGCCGAAGAAGGCGGCGTCAAAGTCGCCCGCGTCGTGCAGGAAGCCGCCGGCGGACGCGTGGCTCGCCCCGGTCCCGTCCTCGGCGAGCAGGTCGGTCAGCCGCCAGCCTCGGTCGAGCGGGAACCCGGTGATCGCCTCGCGGCCGTCGAGCACCATGTCCCACAGCTGTTCCGGCGTCTTCACGCCACCGGGGAACCGGCAGCTGGCCGCCACCACCGCGATCGGTTCGCCGGCGGCGGCCGGTTCCGGGTCCGCCGTAACCGGAACGGCGCCGAGCAGGTAGCCGGCGACGGCGTCCGGTGTGGGATGGCTGAACAGCAGTGTGCTGGGCAGGGCCATCCCGGTACGCGCCCGCAGGCGGTTACGCAGCTCGACGGTCATCAGCGAGTCGAACCCGAGGTCCTTGAAGATCCGGTCACCGGCCACGGCCTGCGGCGATCCGCCGGCAACGAGCGCCACCTCCTCGCGTACGAGCTGGTGCACGACACGGGTCCGCTCCTGCTCGCCCCGGCCGGCGAGCTGCTGCTCCAGTGCCGCCTCGCGGTGCTGCGGCTCGGTGGAGGCCGCCGGCTCATCGGCCAGCCAGTAGCGCTGCCGCTGGAACGCATACGTCGGCAGGCAGACCCGGCGGGCGCCGGTGCCGGCGAAGTAGGCGGCCCAGTCGACCGGCACTCCGGCGGTGTGCAGGCGGGACAGCCCGCGGGTCAGCGCGACGGCTTCGCCGAAGCCCTTGTGCAGCAGCGCGACGACCGTGGTGGCCGGCTCGTCGCCCAGGTTCTGCTCGACGATGCCGCTCAGGGCGCCGCCGGGTCCCAGTTCGGCGAAGCTGCACACGCCGCGGGCGCGCAGGTCGGCGACGCCGTCGGCGAACCGTACGGGCTCGCGGATGTGCCGGGCCCAGTAGCCCGGGTCGGTGAAGGTGCGCGGGTCGGCCACCTCGCCGAGGAGGTTCGACACCAGCGGCGTACCGGGCGCCGCGATGTCGATGTCGCGCGCGACCCGGGCGAACTCGTCGAGGATCGGGTCCATGTGCGCCGAGTGGAAGGCGTGGCTGACCGGCAGCCGGTGCGTCTTGTGTCCCGCGGCTGCGGCACGCGCGGCCACCTCGGCGATCGCGTCGGCGTCGCCGGAGACCACCACGGCGTCGGGCCCATTGGCCGCGGCGAGCGACAACGGGCCGGCCAGGCCGTCCATCAGCGCGTACACCCGGTCTTCGTTGGTGGCGAGGGCGAGCATGGCACCGCGGGACCGCACGGACGCCATCAGGCGGGCCCGGTCCGCGACCAGCCGGCACGCGTCCGGCAGGGAGAACACCCCGGAGACGTACGCGGCGGTCAGCTCGCCGATGGAATGGCCGCCGGCGAAGTCGGGGTGAACACCCCAGCCCCGCAGCAGGTCGGCGATCGCCACGCCAACCGCGAACAGGGCGGGCTGGGTGAACCGGGTGTCGTCGAGCAGGGCGGCCGGCGCGCTGCCCTGCTCGGCGAAGACGACCTCACGCAGGGGGCGGGGCAGGTGTCGGTCGAACTGCGCGCAGACCCGGTCGAACGAGGCCGCGTAGCCGGGAAACGCCGCGTACAGCTCGCGTCCCATTCCGGCGCGCTGCGAGCCCTGTCCCGGAAAGAGGAACGCGACCACGGGCCGGTCCCGCCGCACGTCCTGCACGACGTCTCGCCCGGCCGCACCCGCCGCGATGGCGTCCAGGCCGGCCAGCAGTCCTTCGCGCTCGCTCGCCACCACGACCGGGCGGTGGGAGAAGTGGGTGCGGTCGGTGGAGAGCGACCGGCCGACGTCGGCCGGGTGCAGGTCTCGGTCCGCGCGGACCCGCTCGCTCAGGCGGCGCGCCTGCTCGCGCAGCGCTGCCGGCGAAGCGCCCGAGACCGGCCAGGGCACCGCTGCCAGCTCGCGGGCCGGCCCGGCCGCCCGGTCCGGCTGCGCATGGCCCTGGACCACCACATGGCAGTTGGTCCCGCCCATGCCGAACGCACTGACGCCGGCGATCCGCGCATCGACCGGTCCCCAGTCGGTAAGCCCGGTCTGCACCCGCAGTCCGAGGTCGTCGAGGGGAATCCGGTCGTTCGGCGTGGTGAAGTTCAGGCTCGGCGGCAACTGGCGGTGGTGCAGGCTGAGCGCGACCTTGAGCAGACCGACGATGCCTGCGGCGCTCTCCAGATGACCGACGTTCGTCTTGGCCGATCCCACCCGCAGCGCGGCGGCACGGCCCGGGGCCCGGCCCAGCACGTCACCAAGCGCGGCGGCCTCGACCGGGTCGCCGACCGGCGTGCCGGTTCCGTGCAGCTCCACGTAGGTCACCCGGCCGGGATCGACGCCGGCGCTGCGGTAGGCGCGTCGCAACACGTCCGCCTGCCCGCGCCGGTCCGGGACGGTCAGTTCGGTGCTGCCGCCGTTGTTGAGCGCGGAGCCGCGCAGCACGCAGTAGATACGGTTGCCGTCGGCTTCCGCGCTGGTCAGCGGCTTGAGGACGAGGACGGCGCCGCCCTCGCCCCGCACGTACCCGTCGGCGCCGGCGTCAAAGGTCCGGCACCGGCCGTGCGGGGATAGCGCGCCCAGCCGTTCGACGCCGGCCAGCGCCTGCGGCGCGAGATTGAGCTGTACGCCGGCTACCAGAGCCGCCTTGGCCTCGCCCCGGTGCAGGCTCTCGCAGGCCAGGTGCACGGCGGTCAGCGAAGAGGACTGCCCGGTGTCGACGGTGACGCTGGGTCCCCGAATCCCGAGCGCGTGCGACACGCGGTTGGCGAGGAAGCTGCGGTGCAGTCCGGTGCTGGTGTGCGCGGTGACGGCGGCGAGACCGCGGCGGTGGGCGAGCACGGCGTAGTCGTCGGCCATCGCACCGACGAAGACACCCGTGTGTCCGCCGGCCAGACGGCCGGGCACGATCCCGGCGTCCTCCAGCGCCTCCCAGCTCAGCTCCAGCACGAGCCGCTGCTGTGGATCCATCGCGGCCGCCTCACCTGCGGAGATGCCGAAGAATCCCGCGTCGAAGAGGTCGACATCTCGGAGAAATCCACCGCGGCGCAGGGTACCGTCCGGACCGGCCGCCCTCAGCTCGGCGCGATCGTCCGGGATCTCGGTGACGGCCTCGGTCCCGTCACGCAGCAGCCGCCAAAAGGCGTCCGGGTCAGGCGCTCCCGGAAGCCGGCATGACACTCCTACCACCGCGATCGGCTCTCGATCGTGCGTCACCCCAGCGTTCACCCCCGTAGCCTCGAAATCTTTCTCGAAATGCCATGGCCGCAGTGGCCAGCATCGGCCATTGTCCGATGCCCCAATAAATTTAAACCGCAGCCCCTAAATGCCGATGAGATTGACAACGAGCCCATTCAAATTGAAAGAAAGCAGCAGTGGCCATGACCGCGATTTTTATCGGACACCACTCATCGCCGCCTCTTTCGGGAAACGAAATGGGAACGAGACGGTGGACGACTTACGCACGGTCGAGGCGCGGCGACGACGGCAGGGACAGCCACTGGCGCGGAAGCCGAGGCCCCCGACGTTATCTCCTCTCCCCGTTTGCTGTTCCAGTGACCGCCCACAATGGAATTAATCTCTTTCTACACCCGACCAAAGGGACTGTCAACCGCCCGCATAACACGCGCAGACCCGCTCCGCGGACCTATGACCAGGCACCGAAGAGGTGAAATCGCGGTTTCTTGTACCCGGCAACTATGATCTATATCACAGCGGTTAAGCTGCAAGCGATATCAACCGACTTGCCCGCTCGCCAGGGTCGGGTAGCCGGAGGGATTTCACCCTCCGGCTCCCACAGATCCCGGCGTGACAGTCTCCCACCGGGCTCTTGTCATCCTGCTCACCAGGCGGTCGTGACCCAACGCCAGTGCGTGAAGATCCGGGGATACCCGTGGGTGATCTCCGTGAGCTTGCGGCGGGCGGCGCGACCGACCTCGCGGTCCTCGAAGACCTCGAGCTGCCAGCCGCAGTCGGTGACGGCGGCCTCCTCGTCGTGGCCGGGGCGCGGCGCTGATCAGCCGCTCGATTGAGCGACTGCGCGGCGGTCGCGCGCCAGGCCCGCGCGGCTCAACGCCCGCCGGTGTCCACGAGGGCAGGGCTGGTTGTGGACACCGACGATGGTTCGGACGCCCCCCGTCGACCCGCGGTTGGTGACACGGAGGTCGAACATCGCCGCTGTATGATGCGCGTAGGCTCTCGCGCTCGTTGCGCGTCCGGCGGTGACGGGGCTTGCTACATCCGCGGCACGTAGCCGGTCCCTGACTCGACGGCGATGTGGCTCAGCGACCGATCCAAGGAGTTCCGATGCCTCTGACGCCGGCCGACATCCACAACGTGGCCTTCAAGAAGCCCTCGCTCGGTAAGCGGGGATACGACGAGGAAGAGGTGGATGCCTTCCTTGACGAGGTCGAGCGTGAGATCCAACGGCTCGCGGACGACAACAGTGCTCTGCGGGCGCAGGTGGAGACCGGCGCCGGTGACCACGACCGGCTCAGCCTGGAGTTGCAGAAGCTGCACGCGCAGTTGGACCGGCTGCAACGAGAGCGGGCGCTCGCCGAGCAGGCCGCGCAGGACGCGCAACGACAGTTGGAGTTGGCGCGCGCTCAGGCCAGGGAGGGCGCACCTGATGACGAAGGCAGAAGCCTGCCGGTGCTCATGATGGCGCAACGCACCGCCGACGACTATTTGAGCAAGGCGCGTGCGGAAGCCGATGAACTGCTGTCGGGGACCCGAGCGAAGATCGAGAGAATGGTTCAGGAAGCGCAGGCTGAGGCACGCGAGACGGAGCTGCAGGCCGTTGGCCGCCACAAGGAGGCCATTGAGAGCCTCGACGTCAAGCGGGCGGAGGCGCAGCGGCACATTATCACTCTCAACCATTTCGCGCATGACTACCGCAAGCGTCTCCAAGAGCATCTGTCGAGCCTGATGAACGACGCGGGCGGTGGCGGCAGCAGGGACAACGACCGCGGCGCCGCCGAGCTGCCGACCCAGGTCAGGACCGAGATCTGACGCCCCGTCACGACCGCGGGTGGTCGTTTCGGCCGGTCCGCCAGTGCTGACGGCGGCGGGCAGGGGTGCGGGTCGTCCGCTCCGATGTGGCTCTGTGTGAAAGCCACTCGTAACAACGACATTGTCTATTCGCTGCCATCCGACTGCGCCGGCTAAGGTAGTCTGTCTGACGCGACGCCGTGACCGCGGGTAGACTCCAGGGAGCCAAGATGCCACTAACTCCGGCCGACATCCACAACGTCGCTTTCAAGAAGCCTCCGATCGGCAAGAGGGGGTATGACGAGGAGGAAGTCGACGCCTTCCTCGACGGAATCGAACGTGAAATCGTCCGGCTCATCGAGGAAAACGAATCACTGCGCCGACGGGTCGTGCAGAACCCCTCGAGCCACGAGGTCGACGGGCTCAGCGCAGCCGGCTACGCCGAGCTGTCCGAACTGCGGTCGAGGTTCCAGCGGGTGATCAGCGAAAAGGCGGACACCGAACGGGTCCGTGACCTGCTTCAGGCCGATCTGGAGCGCGCCCGCGCGCAGGCCGCGGCGCGCGCCCAAGGGGGCGCGCAGGACGGCCAGGGGGCCCGCGTGCTGGAGATGGCGCAGCAGACCGCGGATGGCCACATCGAGGACGCTCGACGCGAGGCGGACCGGCTGATCGGGAGTGCCCTGGGCGAGGCGCAGTCACTGGTGGACGAGGCCCAGGCGACCGCCGGAAAGGCGGAGGAGGCGGCCCTCCAGCGCTACCACGATGCCATCACCGAGTTGGAGAACGAGCGCGACGCTCTGCAGCGGAGGGTTGAGGAGCTCACCGGCTTCGGGCGCGACTACCAGGAGCGCCTGCGGTTCGAGGTGACGCGCCGGATGGACAACATGAAGGACATCCCCAAGGCCGGTCCGGTCCCGGTGTTCGATGAGAACGCCTGGCTCCGCCACCGGCGCCCGGGTCGGCAGAACGTCGGTGGCGACGCCCGCTGACACGCTGTGCGGCAGGTGCTGCTCGACTCTCCGGTGAGCCTGCGGCCGCGGTGGGATACGGGTTCGGGTGTGGCGGAGCGCAGATCGCCGACTTCGCCGGGGCCGCGCGCCTTCGCCGGTCCGGAGGAGGAGGATACGGTGGACCGTCCCGAGTCGATGCGGGCCCCGGGTGGCGGCAAACGCCTGCTCATCGGGGGGTGACACCCGGCACGGGCGGCTGGCTAGCTGGTTCTTCGTCCGCAAGACACCCCAGTGGCGGCTGCGCTACCTCCCCACCGAGGAGACCAGCACAGCACGGGAGCACCTCTTTGCCCGCTTCGACGCCCTCATCAGTGAAGGGCACCCCGTGCTCAGATGGTCGTAGCAATCGAATCTTGTCAGTCGTTGTTTCTCTTGGCGGGGTGGTCGTTGAGGGGCGGGTGGGGCATGGGTGGTCGTCGGCCGTTGACGGTGGCGGATCGCGAAGAGATCACTCGGGGTATCGCTGGATGCGGGTGTCGCACGAGGCGATCTACACGTGGATCTAGGCGTTGCTGGTCGGGGAGTTGGCCCGGCAGCACCTGCGTCTGCGCAGCGGCCGCAAGAACCGTCGTCCGACGCGCTCAGCCGCGTTCCCTGCGCCGAAGATCTCCAACCCGACGTTCATCGACCAGCGGCCCGCCCAGGCCGAGGACCGGCGAATGCCCGGACACTGGGAAGGCGACCTGATCATCGGTAAGAACGGTGCCAGCGCCACCGCATCGCTGGTGGAACGCACCTCCCGTTTCCTGATCCTCGTGCCGCTAGCGGGCCGGGACAGCCCCACCACCGTGACCAGCGCCGTGGCCACCGGCATCGCCGGCCTGCCCGACACCCTGCGCCGCCCCCTGACCTGGGACTGCGGCACCGAGATGGCTGAGCACGCCGCGACCCACCAGCTCACCGCCATCGCCGACCGACTCAACAGCCGACCCCGACGCATCCTGGGTTACAGAATGCCCAAAGAGGTCTTCGCCGAACTCCGGACCAGCCAGATTGCTTCCACCGGCTGGGGAGTGTGGATCTAACGGCTCTGTCTCACATTCGGTGGTGACCGAGGTGGTCGATGTCGTTGAGGTCATGTGTGCAAGATCGATGATCTTACGAAGATGGTGTTCTCGGGGCTGTCCCCGTTGGTGATCGATGAGGTCACGGACGAGGGCGAGCGGATCCTGGTGCGGGCTCGGACTCCTGGAGGAACGGTGGCCTGTCCGGGCTGTGCGGCGGTGACGGGCCGGGTGCACGGGTATCACCAGCGGACTCTGGCGGATGTGCCGGTCGATGCCCGGCCGGTAGTGGTGCGGGTGCGCGTGCGGCGTCTGGTGTGCCCGACGCAGGGCTGTCGTCGCACGTTCCGGGAACAGCTTCCGGGTGTTCTGGAGCGTTACCAGCGTCGCACGTCCCGGCTGAGCGCCCAGGTCGCTGCGGTGGTGCGTCATCTGGCTGGCCGGGGCGGTGCTCGCCTGTTGTCGGTCCTGGCGATGGTCGTCATGTCCCGTCACACCGCGCTGCGGGCGCTGCTACGCGTTCCGCTGCCCGAGCGGCGGGTTCCCCGCGTGCTCGGGGTCGACGACTTCGCGCTGTGCCGCCGTCGCCGTTACGCCACCGTCCTGATCGACGCGGTCACCCGTGAACGCATCGACGTGCTGCCCGACCGCAAGGCCCACACGTTAGAGACATGGCTGCGTGAGCATCCCGGTGTCGAGGTGGTGTGCCGGGACTCCTCGGGCGCCTACGCCGAAGCGATCCGCCGCGCCCTACCCGACGCGTTGCAGGTCGCCGACCGCTGGCACCTGTGGCACAACCTCGCCGAGGCCGTCCGCAAAGAGGTCACCGCCCACAGCACATGCTGGGCCACCGCCGGCCAACCGTCACAGCAAGGCATCCGGGCCGTGACCACCCGGCAGCGGTGGCAGCAGGTCCACGACCTGCTCGACAAGGGCGTCGGCCTGCTCGAATGCGCCCGCCGACTCAACCTCGGTCTGAACACGGTCAAACGGTATGCCCGAATCAGCGAACCCGAACGCCTGGTCCGCGCACCGCAGTACCGGCCCACCCTCGTCGACCCCTACCGTGACCACCTGCGCCGACGCCGGGAACAAGACCCCGCCGTCGGCGCTACGCAACTCCTCGCCGAGATCAGGGAACTGGGCTACACCGGCAGCCTCAACCTGCTCTACCGCTACATCACCCAAGGCCGCGTCGAAGCCGACCGCCCAGCCATGTCGCCCCGACGCCTCACCCGCTACCTCCTGACCCCACCCGACCAGCTCACAGACCATCAGCGCACGCTCGTCAACGCCCTCACCAGCGCCTGCCCGCAGATGACCGCGCTGGCCGGCTTCATCGGCTCGTTCGCCGCGCTCCTCACACCCACAGCCGGCAACGACGACCATCTCGACACGTGGATCACCGAGGTCAAGGCCACGGACCTACCCCACCTGCACACCTTCATCCGCGGCCTCGGCCTTGACCGCGACGCCGTCAACGCCGCCCTGACCCACCCCTTCCACAACGGCGGCACCGAAGGCGTCAACACCAAAACCAAACTGATCAAGCGACAGATGTACGGACGAGCGGGCTTCGCTCTCCTGCGCCATCGAATCCTGCTCGGCTGACCAGCACCCTCCATCACCACCGAATGTGAGACAGAGCCGCTAGCGAGACAGCCCCGGACGCGGCGGCACCGGCGCGGCCGAGGGTGGCCGCGGTGGCGTCTTGGCTTGCCCGTGGCGTGGTGCGGGTCTTGCCGCCCGACTCGCGGTCGCGGTCGCGGTACGGCAACGAGTTCGCGTCGGAGTTGTATGAACTCGCTGCGGCCAAGGCGTCGTGGTGGGCGCAGCTGATGCACGGGGCGCGGTTGCTGGACCGGGCCTGGGTGCTACGCGCGGAGCTACGCCAGACAGATGCTCGGCGGGTGCGGTCGTGACCGCGGACCCTGGCGTGTCCCGGCCCCTGGAGCCGCCGTCCGCTGCGGCGGACGCGGCAGGGCGGGGCCCGGCGGCGGTTGGCCGGCTGGAGTATCGCCGTCGCCATGACCGACCATACGCTCGGTGGCCGATATCCCCGCGACCGTGGCGGTGCAGGTCTTCGGGCAGGGCGCGGCGGCCACCGCCGGCACGACAGCGATCGGCACCATGACGGTCGCCGCGTTCGGCGCGGCCCGGGCGTTCATGCGCGACCGCGACAACCCTGAATCATAGCCAGTACAGCCGTGAGCAGCGGATTTGCCGCCCACGGCGACGGCCACCCCCGGCCCGCCTCCCGTGCCAACGTCATGCTCGCCTACATCGCGGTCATCCGCGCCAAACACACCCTCGACCCCGGCGGACTGTCCTGGATCGACGACCCCCTCCGGCCTGTTCAAGGTGGTGGCGGCGGGCGGACTGCACGGCCAGGGCCTGGGTGATCAGGTCACGGACGACCTGGTACGTGTGAATCTGTTCGGGTGGCGGCGGGGTCGGCGGGTTGGGTGGCGAGCCAGCGGCCGAGGTGGGTGGCCTGCTGCCAGCCCAGCGGTGACAGTTCGATGTCGGCGTCACGGCCGGTGAGGCCGTGGTCGTCCAGGCCGTGGGCCTGGGCGTCGGCGAAGGCGGCGTTCGCGGTGCTCTGTCCGTGACGGACGATGGTCAGCTGCGAGACGGTGTCCATGGCCCCAGTGTCTAGTGTCGCGCGTCAGGTAGTTGCGGTAGGACCTTTGGTGGCGCCGCCTCGACTGGTAGGGGTCGTGTTTGGTCGGGCCGCACCTGGCGAATGGAGCGAGCACACCAGCACCGAGCTGCCCGAGTTGTTCGGCGTCGCCCGATCATCGGTGTACCGGGCGATCTAGCGAGCGGCGGCCCCCGAGCGGCCGACGCCGTTGTCACGAAGCCGCCTCGTCTGTCAAACCCCTTCAGGACACGATCAAGTGCCGACCGGCCTGCGGGCCCCCCAGTTCGGCTTGCCGCCTGGCAGACCACGGTCCCTGTTTTGGCCCATCAGCATCATGAACAGGCACTTCATCGCGGCCAGCCCACGCGCCCGTCGGATCGTCGCCTCGTCCGCCTGGGCGTAGCTGTCGAAGAACCGCGAGGCGCCTCCCGCGGGGAGCAGCAGCCAGGCAGCCCCGAGGTCCCACGCCGGATCGCCGGCGAAGAGTGCGCCGAAGTCGACGATGCCCGCCAGCGTGCCGTCCGCGACGACGACGTTCGCGGGATGCAGGTCACCGTGCACCCACACCCGTGGTCCCGGCCACTCGGGAGTCGCCACCGCGTCGTCCCACACAGCCCGGATGTCGTTCTCGGCGAAGCCACCGAGGTCCACGGCCTGCAGAAAGTACTCGAACCCGCCCGTGCATTCCTTTTGGGGTGAGCGCCGAAGTCCGAGGCGCCCGGTGCGTCGGCGGGCGCCTCCACATGCAGCGCCTTGAGGAAGGCCGCCAGCAGTCGGCCGCGTGGTCGCCGCGCACAGCTTGATCCAGCAGATTCGTATCCGCCCTCGGGTTCGCGGTAACCACTGGCGTCGTGGTGCTCCGCGGCGGACTCCGGCAGCTGGCGAGCGGTGGTGGCGTAGCGGATCGCGGTCTTGGCGTCGATGCCGAAGAGCGCGGCTAGGTGCAGCGGGTCGCCGTGGGCCAGGGCTTCCTCGAGTTGCCGGTCGCGGCGCAGGCGTTCCAGGGTGGCGGCGTGCCCGCGCAGCGCGCGGCAGGCCGAGCCAGCAGCACGCGCCCGGAGAGCGCTGGAGCCTGCGGTGACCGGCCGAGGCCGCGACGGGAGGAGAAAGTAATGACGGACGCCAAGATCGTCGACCGGGCGGACTGGTACGCGGCGCGGCGGGCCTTCCTGGAGCGCGAAAAGGAGGTGACCCGGGCGCGGGACGCGCTCAACGCGGAACGGCGCGAGCTGCCAATGATGGTAGTGGACAAGGGGTACGTCTTCGAGGGCCCGGACGGCGAGCGGACACTGCCGGAGCTGTTCGAGGGCCGGCGGCAGCTGCTCACCTACCACTTCATGTGGCCGCTGGAGGGGCACGACTGGTGCCCGGTCTGCTCGCTGTTCATCGACAACATCGGTCACCTGGCGCACCTGCACGCCCGGGACACCTCGCTGGCCATCGTCTGCGCCGCGCCGCAGTCGGACATCGTGCCGTTCAAGCGCCGGATGGGCTGGGACATCCCCTGGTACACCACCCGGGGCGACGACTTCTACCAGGACTTCACCCTCGACGTCGGCACGGACGAGCCGGAGCTGCCCGGGGTCAGCGCGTTCCTGCGCGACGACGACGGCCGGGTGCTCTACGCGTACTCCACGCACGGGCGCGGCAGCGACATCCTGAACAACACCTACAACTACCTCGACCTGACCCCGCTGGGCCGGCAGGAAAAGGGCATGGCGGACACCATGGGGTGGATCCGCCACCACGACCGCTACGGCGACGCCACGGCGGGCTCCTGCCACGGCTGACCGTCGCTCCCGCCCACGGCCACGCCGGATCGACCGGCGTGGCCGTCGGGCGTGTGCGCTTGACCGTTCCGTCCAATATTGACAGTCTGCTACGACCGGCCCACGTCCCGTGGCCGGGTCAGCGACCCAGAGGAGACCGGATCTGATGGATCCCGAAACCTTCCGTACGCGGACCACCCGGCACCCCGGCCCCGGCGGAAAGCCGCTGCTGCGCTTCACGCACGACTACCTGGACCCGCCCGAGCGCGTCTGGCGGGCGATCACCGACAGCGAGGAGCACTCCTCCTGGTTCGGCTTCCCGGTCGTCGTGGAGCCGGTCGAGGGCGGGAACGTCACCGTGACGTTCTCCCCGGAGATGGTGGAGCGGGCCCGGGTCGTCGAGGTCGACGAGCCGCTCCGGTTCGTGTACGCCGGCGACGGCGACGCCTACCGCTGGCTGCTGAGCCCGCACGGGGACGGCTGCCGGCTGGTGCTGGAGAACGTGGTCGGCGACCCGGGGCACCTGCCGCAGAGCGCCGCCGGCTTCCACCTGGCCCTGGACAAGATGGGCGAGCTGCTCGACCGGGAGGCCGGCCGCCCGGCGCCGCACGGCGGGCCGCTGTCCTTCGACGACCTCGTGAAGCACTACTCGGAGCTGCCCGAGCAAGCGAACTGACCCTCGTCGACCGCGGCGGGATGATCGAAGGGAGTCCCACCAGCCTGCGGCCCGACGCCCGGCCTCCTGGCTCCGGGCCACCCGCCGCCACGCACCCCCGCCCGGACCCGGGCGCGGCGGTGGGACGGCCAGCCGGCGGGAGGAGGCCACAGTGACAGGTGGAACGGGCGAACCGGAGCCGAGCCGGACGGGCCTGGTGCCCTGGCCGCCGGAGTCCGTGGCCCGGTACGTCGCCGCGGGATACTGGGAGGGGCGGCCGCTGGGCGCGCGCATCCTGGCCGTGGCCGATGCCCTGCCCGACGCCGAGGCGCTGGTCGGCGGCGACGTCCGGCTGACCTACCGGGAGCTGGTGGAGCGGGCCGACGGCGCGGCGCTGCGAATGCACGCGCTGGGCCTGCGCCGCGACGACCGAATCGTCATGCAGCTCGACAACCGCTGGGAGTTCGTCGTGCTGCCGGTCATGGCGCTGCCGGCGCACCGCCACCACGAGATGTCCCACCTCGTGCGGCAGGCCGAGGCCCGGGCGGTGGCCGTACCCGCCGAGACGGACCGCTTCGCCGCCGATGGTGGTGTCCACGGCGGTGGTGATGGCCCGTACGGGGCTGGTGGTGCTGGTTGGCTACGTTTAGGGTTGGCGTCTGCTGCTGCCTGCACCGCGACGACGAATGTGCGCCAGACAGGGCTCGGCTTCCCTCAACGCTTGATCTTGGTTGTGGGTCAGCGGCGAGCAGGGTCCTCCTCGGGCCGGATCCAATCGAAGGTGCGCTCCACCGCCCGTCGCCAGTTTTCCCGTTCCCGTGTCCGGACTGCGGCATCCATCTCCGGCACCCATCGGGCAGCCGGATGCCAGTTGCTGCGCAGGCCCTCCAGGTCTGGCCAGTACTCGACCGCAAGCCCGGCTGCGTATGCGGCCCCGAGGGAGACCGTCTCGGCCGCCATCGGGCGCACCACCGGCACTGCAAGTACGTCCGCGACGAACTGCATCAGCAAATTGTTCGCGGTCATCCCGCCGTCCACCCGCAAGGCGGTCAGCTCCAGCCCGGAGTCGGCGTTCATGGCGTCGACCACCTCACGGGTCTGCCACCCGGTCGCCTCCAGCACGGCCCGGGCCAGGTGCCCCTTGGTGATGTATGAGGTGAGTCCGACGATCGTACCGCGCGCCTCGCTGCGCCAGTGTGGGGCGAAAAGCCCGGAGAAGGCGGGCACAATGTAGCAGCCGCCGTTGTCGTCGACCGTTCGGGCGAGGGTCTCGATTTCCGGTGCGGTGCTGATCAACTCCAGCCGGTCGCGGAACCACTGCACCAGGGATCCTGTGATCGCGATGGACCCCTCCAGGGCGTACCGGGCGGGCTCGTCGCCGATCCGGTAGCCGACGGTGGTGAGCAGGCCGTGCCGCGAAGGCACCGGCTCGGTACCGGTGTTCAGCAGCAGGAAGCTGCCGGTGCCATAGGTGCACTTGGCCTCGCCTGGGTCGAAGCAGGTCTGACCGAACAGGGCGGCCTGCTGGTCACCGAGGGCCGCCGCGATCCGGACGCCGGGCAGGACGGCTGTGGCGGTGCCGTACACCTCCGACGAGGAGCGGATCTGCGGCAGCATGGCCGCCGGCACGCCGAAGAAGCTCAGCAGTCTGGGATGCCAGTCGAGAGTGCGCAGATCCATCAACATGGTACGGCTGGCGTTGGTGACGTCGGTCAGGTGCAGGCCGCCGTCCGGGCCGCCGGTGAGGTTCCAGATCAGCCAGCTCTCCATGGTCCCGAAGAGCACCTCGCCGCGTTCGGCGCGTTCGGCGAGGCCGGGGATGTGGTCGAGCAGCCAGCGCAGCTTCGGGCCGGAGAAGTACGTGGTCAGCGGCAGCCCGCACAGCTCCTGGATGTGCTCGGCGCCGCTGGCGCGGGAAAGGGCTTCCACCACCAGGTCGGTGCGGGTGTCCTGCCAGATGAGCGCGGGAGCCACCGGGACACCGGTGCGCCGGTCCCAGACGACCGTGGTTTCGCGCTGGTTGGCGATCCCGATCGCGGCGATCTGGTCGATGCTGAGGCCGGCCTGGTTGAGGGCGCGGGGAACGACCTTGCCGACGTTGCGCCAGATCTCCATAGCGTCGTGCTCTACCCAGCCCGGCCGGGGAAAGTGCTGCCGGTGTTCCCGCTGGGCAACTGAGACGAGATTGCCACGGCGGTCGAAGACGATGCATCGGGTGGACGTGGTTCCCTGATCGATGGCGACGACAAAGCGCTCGGTCATTACTCGTCCTTAGTGAAGCCGGGTGGTGGGTGACGGATCACCAGCGCGTGGCGCCGAGATCGCGGGACACCGCGCGGGCGGCGTCGCGGACGTACGTGACGAGGGCTGGGCGGGGGTTGCCGGACCCGTCGCAGGTGCGGTCCACCGGACCGGAGAGCCCGATCGCGCCCACGACCAGGCCGCCATAGCCACGGATCGGCGCGGCGATGCCGGCCTCGCCAGGGGTCATCTCACCGATTTCGGCCCCCCAGCCATTGTCCCGGATTTCGCTGAGGGCCCGGGTGAGTGCTCGTGCGGTGACCAGGGTGCGTCGGGTGTAGGGCTCGGGTTCGCGTTGCGTAGCCGCGTTGGCGGCGCCCACGTCGTAGGCGAGCAGGACTTTGCCGAGCGCGGTGGCGTGCGGGGGAAGAAGGGACCCGACGTCCAGCGTCTGGAGGATGTCGTCGGGCCGGAACACGTGGTGGACCACAAGTACCTTGCCGTCCAGCAGAGTGCCGATACGGACCGCCTCGCCGCTGCGCGCGGCGAGTGGGTCCGCCCAGTTGATGGAACGGGAACGGAGCTCGTTGACGTCGAGGTAGCTCGTGCCGAGGTGCAGCAGCGTGGCACCGAGTTGGTACTTGCCGGAGGTCTTGTCCTGTTCCACGAATCCGACGTCTTGCAGCGTACGTATGATGCCGTGCGCCGTGCCCTTGGGCAGGTTGAGAGAACGGGCGATCTCCCCGATGCCGAGCCGGCCGGAACTGCTGGCCAACAGGCGGAGGATCGCCGCGGCACGCGCGATGGACTGCACCTGACCCGGCATGGGGCGGATGCTAGAGCGTTCGGGGCCAACGCAACAGTGTTCGGCATTGTCGACCGGGGTTCGTTGACCTGCCTCCTCATGTTTCCTACGGTTCACCGCACGGCGACGTCCGACACCTCGCCGACATCGCACGGCCCTCCGTCCCCCCGGTCGCGGAGGTCCGCCACCCCCACCTGGAGACACCATGACACAGCGTGTGAGAGCGCCCGGACTCCTTGGCGAGTTGGCCGCCGAGTTCGCCGGCACCGCGATCCTGATTCTCTTCGGCGTGGGCGTCGTCGCCCAGGTCACTGCCGGTGGCACCGGTGAGTTCGACAGCATCGCCTGGGCCTGGGGCCTTGGCGTCGCGCTGGGCATCTACGTCGCTGGCCGGATCAGTGGCGCCCACCTCAATCCGGCGGTGACGCTCGCCCTCGCGGTGTTCAAGGGCTTCTCGTGGCGCAAGGTGATGCCCTATGCCCTCGCACAGACCGCCGGGGCGTTCGTCGCGGCCCTGATCATTCGCTGGAACTACAGCGAGGTGCTGCAGCGGTTTGACCCGGGCTTGACCAGCAAGAGCCAGGGCGTCTTCTCGACCCTGCCGGGTGCTGGCATCACCGAGTGGGGCGCCCTGCGTGACCAGATCATCGGCACGGCGATCCTGCTGTTTCTGATCCTTGCCGTAACCGACGCCCGCAACTCTCTGCCCGGTGCCAACCTTGCCCCACTGATCGTCGGCCTGATCGTGGTCGCGATTGGCATGGCGTTCGCCGTCAACGCCGGCTACGCGATCAACCCGGCCCGTGACTTCGGCCCCCGCCTCGCGTCCTTCCTCACCGGGTACGAGACGGCCTTCCTGGACCCGAGCGGATATCCGTATTTTTGGGTGCCCATCGTCGGACCGCTGGTCGGTGGTGTCATCGGCGCCGGCCTCTATCAATTGTTCGTCGGCCGATTCCTGCCGAGCGATGAGCCGCAGCCGGGCGCGAACAGCGCCGAGACTGCGACCGAAACGGCTGCGATGTCCGAGCGCGCCCGCGTCTGATCGACATATCCCGACGACCCGTAGAGGTGACTCCCGCATGGCTGACTTCGTTGGTGCGGTGGACCAGGGCACCACCAGTACCCGTTTCATGGTTTTTGATCACGGTGGTAACGACGTCGGTCGCCACCAGCTCGAGCATCAGCAGATCCTGCCGCGGCCCGGTTGGGTCGAACACAATCCGGTGGAGATCTGGGAGCGGACCCAGACCGTCATCCAGACCGTGCTCTACGAGCACCGCCTGACCGTCACCGACCTCGCCGCGCTCGGGATCACCAACCAGCGTGAGACCACCGTGGTATGGAACAGGCGCACCGGTCGGCCCTACCACAACGCCATCGTGTGGCAGGACACCCGCACCGACCGGATCGCCTCGGCACTGGAGCGCTCGGGGCAGGGCGACATCATCCGCCGTAAGGCCGGCCTGCCACCGGCCACATACTTCTCCGCCGGCAAGATCCAGTGGATCCTCGACAACGTCGATGGGGTCCGGGAAGCAGCCGAGCGTGGAGAGGCCGTCTTCGGCAACACCGACACCTGGCTGCTGTGGAACCTGACCGGCGGCACCGACGGCGGCGTGCACGTCACCGATCCGACCAACGCCAGCCGCACCATGCTGATGAACCTGGACACGCTGGACTGGGACGACGAACTACTGTCGTTCTTCGACATCCCGCGCGCCATGTTGCCCCGGATCCGACCATCGTCCGAGCCGGACTCCTACGGTGCCACCACGGCGCGTGGTCCGTTCACCGGATCGGTCCCGCTCACCGCGGACCTCGGCGACCAGCAGGCAGCCACCGTCGGTCAGGTCTGCTTCGCCCCGGGCGAGGCCAAGAACACCTACGGTACGGGCAACTTCATGCTCCTCAACACCGGCACGGAGATCGTCCGCTCCCAGGCCGGCCTACTCACCACCGTCTGCTACCAGTTCAGCGGCCAGGCGCCGGTATACGCCCTGGAAGGCTCCATCGCGGTCACCGGATCAGCCGTGCAGTGGCTACGCGACCAGTTGAAAATCATCAACACCGCAGGGCAGAGCGAGATCCTGGCCCGCCAGGTGCCCGACAACGGCGGAGTGTACTTCGTACCCGCCTTCTCCGGCCTGTTCGCCCCGTACTGGCGCTCCGACGCCCGCGGCGCGATCGTCGGCCTGTCCCGGTTCAACACCGACGCCCACATCGCCCGGGCCACCCTCGAGTCGATCTGTTACCAGAGCCGAGACGTCGCCGAGGCCATGGCCAAAGACTCCGGCGTACCGCTGGAATGTCTCAAGGTCGACGGCGGCGTCACCGACAACGACCTGTGCATGCAACTGCAAGCCGACATCCTCGGCGTACCGGTAAGCCGGCCCGTGGTCGCCGAGACCACCGCGCTCGGCGCCGCGTACGCCGCCGGCCTCGCCGTCGGATTCTGGCGCAGCACCGACGAACTACGCGAGAACTGGAACGAAAGCCGCCGCTGGCAGCCCACCTGGCCACCAGAACAACGCCAAGCCGAGTACGAACGCTGGAAGCAGGCCGTCCAACGCACCCTCAACTGGGTCGACGTCGACTGACCACCACCGGATCCGAGAAACCCGGGAGGCCGGCGTCCCCGCTGGCCTCCCAGACACAGGAGAGAGAACGCATGCACTCCGCGACACTGTCACTGGCCGCCCGCGAGCGGTCGCTGGCCGCGCTGAGCAGCGGCCCGGAACTGGACGTCCTGGTGGTCGGTGGCGGCGTCACCGGCGCCGGCTGCGCCCTGGACGCCGTCACCCGGGGCCTGTCGGTCGGCCTCGTCGAGGCCCGCGACTGGGCCAGCGGCACGTCGAGCCGCTCCAGTAAACTCATCCACGGTGGTCTGCGCTACCTGGAGATGCTCGACTTCGGGCTGGTCCGCGAGGCGCTGCGCGAGCGGGGCCTACTACTGCAGCGACTCGCCCCGCACCTGGTCCGGCCGGTGCCGTTTCTCTACCCGCTGCGGCACCGCGGCTGGGAACGGCTGTACGCGGGCGCCGGTGTCCTGCTCTACGACACGATGAGCCTTTCCGGCAGCAACTCCCGCGGGGTACCGGCCCACCGGCACCTGACCCGACGTGGCGCGGTCCGCGCTTGCCCGTCCCTGCGTCCGGAGTCGCTGGTGGGCGCGTTGCAGTACTACGACGCTCAGGTCGATGACGCCCGGCTGGTGACGTGTCTCGTCCGTACCGCCGCAGCCCACGGCGCGTACCCCGTTTCCCGAGCCCGGGTCGTGGGCCTCCTGCGCGACGGCCACCGCATCACCGGGGCGCGGGTCCACGACCTGGAGACCGACCAGGTCCTCGAGGTCCGCGCCCGGCAGGTCATCAACGCCACCGGCGTCTGGACCGACGAAATCCAGTCTCTCGTTGGGGAGCGTGGGCCGGTGCAGGTTCGCGCGTCGAAAGGTATCCACCTCGTCGTGCCCCGCGACCGGATCCGCTCCACCACCGGCCTGATCCTGCGAACCGAATCCAGCGTGCTGTTCGTGATCCCGTGGGGTCGGCACTGGCTGATCGGCACCACCGACACCGACTGGGATCTGGACAAGGCGCACCCGGCAGCGACCAGCCGCGACATCGACTACCTGCTGGAACGAGTCAACGAGGTACTGGCCAGTCCGCTGACCCGCGACGACGTCGAGGGCGTATACGCGGGCCTGCGGCCGCTGCTGTCCGGGCATTCGGATGCGACCGCCAAGCTGTCCCGTGAGCACACTGTGGCGAACCCGGCGCCGGGTCTGGTGATGGTCGCCGGCGGGAAGTACACAACGTACCGGGTGATGGCCCGCGACGCTGTCGACGAGGCCGTGCGGGGACTCGGCGGTGGGGTGCCGCGGTCCTGCACCGACCGGGTTCCCCTGCTCGGCGCCGAGGGCTATGTCGCCCGATGGAACCAGCGCCATCGCATCGCGCGACAGTACAACCTGACCGTGGAGCGGGTTGAGCATCTGTTGCGCCGCTACGGCGCCGCCGTTGACGAGGTGTTGGACCTGCTGGGAGAGGATCCGACCCTCGTTGAGCCGCTCGACAGCGCCGACGACTATCTGCGTGTGGAGGTCGTCCACGCGGCGTCAGCCGAGGGTGCCCTGCACCTGGAGGACGTGCTTACCCGGCGTACACACATATCGATCGAGACGTTCGACCGGGGCCTGGCAGCCGCCCGACCGGCGGCGCAGTTGATGGCGTCGGTGCTCGGCTGGGACGCCGAGCGTATGGACCGCGAGGTGGCGCACTACGTCGCACAGGTGGACGCCGAACGGATGGCGCACGACCAGATCGACGACCAGGCCGCCGACGCGGCCCGGCTGGTCGTGCCGGATGTGGTGCCGCAGGTAGCACTCGCGGCCTGACCTGGCGCGCGCGCCGTATGCGTCCCGCCACGTCCCGCCCGACAGGCCGGAGTCAGCTACGGCCGACCCTGTGGGATTCCAAAACCCGGTAACCGTGGTTGACGTGGGCAGATGTAGCGCTCGGCCATGCTGTTAGGCATCGTCATGACCTGTGTCGCTGCGCCTGCTCTACCTCGTGTTCTGCCGCATCGCCGGATAGCTCGCCCTCCTGGCCAGCACCGGTGCGGCCAAAGACGTGGAGATCTTGGTGCTCCGTCACGAGAACGCGGTCCTGCGCCGGCAGAATCCGACACCGCACCTGGACTGGGCAGACCGAGCGGTGCTCGCCGCCCTGATCAAATTCCTGCCCCGGGCGTTGGCGGCGCACCGGCTCGTCACTCCGACCACGGTCACGCGCTGGCATCGGCGGCTGGTCGCCCGCCACTGGACATATCCCAACCGGTCCGGCCGGCCGCCGACCGACCCAGCCATCACCGCCCTGGTCGAGCGGATGTCCCGGGACAACCCCGGCTGGGGCTACCAACGCATCCACGGCGAACTGCTCGGCCTCGGCCACCGTGTGAGCGCGTCCACGATCCGGCGGATCCTCAACCGGTTGGGCATCCCACCGGCGCCCGTGCGCCGTGACCACACCACCTGGCGACGGTTCCTCCGCGCCCAGTCGTCGACCATGTTGGCCTACGATTTCTTCCACGTGGACTGCGCGCTCACCCTCAAGCGCCGGTACGTGTTCTTCGTGATGGAGGTTGGCAGCCGCTACGTGCACATCCTCGGCATCACTGCCAACCCGGACGGAGCATGGACACCCAGCAGGCCCGCAACCTGCTCATGGACCTCGGTGACCGCGCCGATCAATTCAGGTTCCTTATCCGGGACCGGGCCGGCCAGTTCACCGCAGCCTTCGACGCGGTGCTGGCCGATGCCGGCGTCACCGTATGCAAGATCCCGCCGCGAAGCCCGCGAGCAAATGCCCACGCGGAACGGTTCGTCCTCACCGTCCGCAGCGAGCTCACCGACCGCATGCTCATCGTCAACGAACGACATCTACGCCTGACGCTCGATGAATATGCCAGTCACTACAACGGCCGACGACCACACAGGTCGCTGCAGTGGCAGCCTCCACGATCCGACCGGCCCGTCGTCGACCTGGCCCACGAGCGGGTCAGACGTCGCCCAGTCCTCGGCGGGCTGATCAACGAGTACGAACGAGCCGCGTAGACGGCCCTGCTCAGAGTCGGTGACAGGGTTATGAAACCCCACACGCCCCAAACGCCGTCGGCGTACCGGCTCCCGTGTAGAGACAGGTACGGCTTGACCTACAAGGCTGCACCGGGGCAGGCGACTTTCCGATGGTCGGCTGCCTTGACGGTCGTGCGACTGACCGACATGCCTGGTCGATGACGTGCGTGACGGGCGTCCAGTCGACATCTCCACGCGGCATCCGCTTCTGTTTGATACGCAGGTGATCGAGCGGCACCAGAGCTGTCACGCCATCGGTGAAGCTTCCAGGTCGCGGCGAGTGAGAGCGGCGCGGAGTTGTAGCGCCTCGGCCGCCAGATTCTCACGACCGCCCTGCTCGCGATCGATGGCGCAGACCACCGTCTCCACCTGGGCGCCGATGAACCGTAGCTGCCCGCACGACATCAGTAGGGCACCTCCGGTCGTCACGACATCCTCGATCACTGCGACCCGCCGACCGTGCACGGGGCCGCCCTCAGCCGCCTTGTTGGTGCCGTACTCCTTGGCTCGCTTACGAACGAAGACTGTGGGTAGCCCCGTCAGCTGTGACATCACCGTGGCAAGCGGGATACCGCCCATCTCCATCCCGGCCAGCACGTCGCACTCCGGCAGCAAGGCCACCATCGCTTCGGCAACCTCGCGCAACAGATCCGGCTGTCCCTCGAACAGGTACTTGTCGAAGTACTCCTCGCTGACCTGCCCGGATCGCAGACGAAACCGTCCGGTCAGATGGCAGGTGTCGTAGACGCGGCGCGCAAGCGGAAAGGTCACACGCTCAGCCTCGCACCTCCCCTGGATCGAGCACGTACCCCCTCGGCGGCGCTCCTCAGGATCGTCCTACAAGGACGACTTTGTGAGCTCTTCGGCATCCGGATCTGCCTCGTTCCGGGCGCGCATGCGTCTGCGATGGGTAACCGAGCGTAGCCGGACGGAGTAACTCCGCCTGAGTGACGAGGGGAACTCGGGTCGGCCATCCTGGGCTCCGTCGTCGTGTGGATCTTTGTACGTAACGGTGTACCTACCTATGTAATCTGATCTATACACCGACAAATGCGGACCATGCAGGCGCTGCACTCAGCAGTAGCGCACCCGACCGTAACGGATACGCCGCCGCTAACCGCCGTGCGGACAGTCAACCCTGCGCTCCACAACCTCCGCGCCGGAACACGGCCAGACCAAGATCACGAGGATTCCGCCAGACCGATGAGAAACACCCCCGACACAACGGTGAGAAACGCCGACTCGACCCCAGCTCATCCAAGCAGGCTCCGCCATCTTCAACGCGAACCTACAACTACCCAGATCCAACTACTCGAACCTCCCGCTCCACCCGAGCGGGCCCATCCGCCGGCTCCTCATCAGGAAGAACCATCGCGTGACAACCCCATTCCGACCCCGGCCACGAGGAAATCCTGGAAAGCCTCGTCCGACATCTGCTCTCCAGTGACGACCTCGACGAGCTCCGCACCGAAGCCCGGACCCTGGTGCTCATCGACCACGAGTACCTACGGGAGGCCGTCGCCTACGACAACGCCGGGTCATGACCCTCAAACACGGCGTCGCGGCTTCGGCTGTCCGCCTGAAGCTCCCTTGCACCCCCGCACATCCACCAGAACAGGAAGCAGACCATGATCGACATCAGTCTCGTCCTCAAGTACTGCGGCGAACGGATCAGCGCTCAGGCGCTGACCGACGCCGCCCTCGCCGACACCAGCCAGCCGACCCGGACGAGCAGACCGCCCCGATCGTCCGGCAGATCTTCACCGAATTCCTCGCCGGTATCGGCCTGTTCGCCATCGCTGAAGGACTCACCGCCAATCACGTGCCCTGCCCCTCAGCGCATGACCGCGCCCGCAACCGGCACCGCAGCGGCATCGCCTGGTCCAAAAGCGCCGTGCGGGTCATCCTCACCAACCCCCGCTACACCGGCCGGCAGGTCTGGAACAAACAACGCACCGACGAGGTACTGCTCGACGTCAACGACGTGGCAATGGGCCACACCGGCGTCATGCGCTGGAACCCCCGCGACAAATGGGTGGTCTCCAAGGAGATCACCCACGAACCACTCATCGACGACACGACCTTCGAGCAAGCCCAAGCGATACTGCGACATCGCGGACGGGGAACCGGCGGCCAACACCTCCGGCAGCGCACTCGCAACCCGTACGCTTCCGCGGCATCATCTACTGCGCCGCCTGCGACCGACGCATGCAAGGCCAGTACAACCACGGCGACGCCTACTACCGCTGCCGATTCCCACAGGAGTACGCCCTCGCCAACCACGTCCCACACCCCCGCAACGTGTACCTACGCGCGGACGCCCTCACCGACCCACTCGACACCTGGCTCGCCTCCGCCTTCGCCCCCCAACGCCTCGAACACACCATCACCACGCTGGCCGACGCCCAACCAGTAGCCCATCCGCCCGCAACCGGCATACCAGCCCAGGCCATCATCACCGAGTTCGACGCCAAGCTAGAGCGCTACCGCGCCGCCCTCGACGCTGGCGCAGACCCGACGGTAGTTACCGCCTGGATCACCCAGACCCAGGCCGACCGCGCCCGCGCCCGCGCCCGCGCCCGCGCCGAAGCAGAACTACACGCACTCGCGAGCACCACCCACACCGGCTGGCCCGAGCAGAGATCACCGCCCTGGTGACCGCACTCGGGGATATCGCCGCCGTGCTCCGCGACGCCGACCCAGCCGGCAAGGCCAAGGTCTACCGGCAACTCGGCCTCCGGCTGAACTACCAGCCCGAAACGCAAACGGTGCGCGCTGAAGTGGATCTCAGCGCGCACCGTGGGAAATGGTTTGTGTCCGAGGGGGGATCGATACCACAACCCCACCATCGCGATGCGTCGACGATGACATAACAATTGAATGTCGATGATTACAGCCTGGCAACAGCGAGCTTTGCCGAGTGCTGCGACACGACACCGCCCTTTGCAAGGCCGCGGCCAGAGTACCGGGGTAGCTACTGGACCGTCACGGTGAGGGACATCGATCGGCCGCCATCCGAGCCGACGGGAACGGAGCACACTTGTGTTCCTACTTCCTTTCGTGATCGTCTAATTCCTGCCGACACCTCGGCGCACCGAGACAGGTTTCGTTCATCGCCGAAGGGGAGGCACCCCGCTACCACTTGTGGGATCCACTTCAGGCAGGGGCCCGGTGACCTGATGTCCATCAACATACACAGCCTGCGCTACATTCGTGCACCCTCATCGCCTTGGCGCCACGACCCCCGCTCCAACGACACCGGCCCTGTAATGCGCCTATAGCCGGAGCATGCGAAGGGGGACGCGCAAGCGCCCATGCCCCTGGTATACCAACCACCCCACCCCACACCCAGGGCTCCGGCAAGGTAGCGATATGACCGTTGCGGCCGGTTGGGTGGGGACGCTCCGGATCATGGTGGTATAGAGACGGGCGCGGCCTTTCGATGATCATCCAGGTGTCGAGTCTGGGAAGATCAAAGAGGACCACGCCCGTTGGGATCAACATCGCTGATTGATGTGTTGGCCGTGCACGCGGACCACCTGGATGAGTCGTTGCCGGTCCAACGCCGGTCGAGCCTGGTCACGGCGTTGGCGGCAGTGCCGGACCGGCGAGACCCCCGCGGTGTCGTCCATGCGTTGCCCGCGGTCCTGGCCACTGCCGTCGCGGCGGTGCTGACCGGTGCCCGCTCCGCGGCGGCGGTCGCGGAATGGGCCGCTGATGCGCCGCAGCAGGTCCTCGCTGAACTGGGCGTGTTCCGGGATCCGTTCACCGGGGTGCATCGAGCTCCGGACGAGTCCACGTTCCGGCGAATCCTGGCCGGTGTCGACGCCGACGCCCTGGACGACACGGTCGGTCGGTGGGTCCTCGCGTGCCAGCCGGCGGCGACCACCGGGCGACGGGTGTACAGCGTGGACGGCAAAACCTTGCGGGGCAGCGGCCCGGCCGGTGAACAGGTGCATCTCCTCGCAGTACTCGACCAGCACACCGGGACGGTCCTGGGCCAGGTCGACGTCGACGGCAAGACCAACGAGCTGACCCGCTTCCAGCCGCTGCTGGGCTCTCTCGACCTGACCGCGGTGGTCGTCACCGCCGACGCGTTACACACCCAGCGCGAGCATGCCCGCTGGCTGGTCGACACCAAGAAGGCCGCCTACGTCTTCACCGTGAAGAAGAAACACTCTGCGCAACACGGCGATCAACCTGCTCCGGCTAACCGGCATCACCACCATCGCTGCAGCCCTACGCCACAACAGCCGAAACCCATACCGGCCACTCCAACTACTCGGACTCGACTGAAACGGCCATATCGTCACCTTGCCGGAACCCTGGCGAGGCAGCCAACCGGGGCGCGTCACTTCGTAAAAACCCGGGCTAATGTGCAGATATGATCGACCAAAGAAGGCTCACAAGCATCGCCAGCAAAATCATCCAGACCAAGGCTTTGGTCGCGAGTCGTGCACGAGGTGTACGGGCCTCGGCTAGCCGGCCAAGCATCTCGACCTTCGACTCAAACAGGTACGGGCTGGGACTGTCGGCGGTCCTGAACTTCAGTGGGTCGGTGGGTGGTCCGGTGTCTGGCCTGCTGGGTTTGTCCGGATCTGAACTTGCCATCGTCACAGTATGTCCTCCCAAAGATGCCACGCACAACCGGCCAACGAGTTGACAAGCCTATGTAGGGTTCTGCCGCTGCTCGAACACGGCAGCGGCAGACCCGTTTTCTTCTTAAACAGGACGGGCGACAGGAGGCGGCGGTGTATTCATTGGCATCCGGATGCCGGTCGATGGATCACACATCACAACTATCCTGTAGATCAACGACTGCCCCTGGCATGCTGGACTGGAATTCCATTCCCAATTTCCGGGTAGCGTGCAAATGAGTCCGGGTGAAGCGCATTTTCTTGCTCTGTAACGATGGGCCACCCTCGCGGCGGTCAACCTCACCCTCGCCGAACGACGCGGCGCCCCCGGTACCGGACGGGTCTACACCGGCGACTCCCGGCAGCTACCCGCCCTACTACCACCACAGATACACGGCAAGGTCACCCTCGTCGTCACCTCACCGCCATACGGGCCCTCCACCCACGGCCAGGTCCGCACCTCCGGCCCCCGACACGGGAAGGTCCAAAGGTTCACCACCGCTACGGCACCAGCGACAACCTCGCCTACCGCGACCACGACACCCTCGCCACCGGCTTCACCGACATCCTCACCGGCTGCCGAACCGTCCTACGACCCGGCCGGACACCTCGTCATCACCGCCCGCCCCTACCGTAGCCACGGCGAACTCATCGACATCCCCGGCATGATCGTCGCCGCCGGACACACCGCCGGACTCGAACTCGTCAAAGAGTGCATCGCCCTCATCGCCGCCGTCCGCAACGGCCGGCTCATACCCCGCGCCTCCTTCTTCCAAATCAAAAACGTCGGCGACGCCATCGACCACGGCGACCCACAGTGGCTCGTCCAGCACGAAGACGTGATCATCTTCAAGGTGAAAGGCGAATATTGATGAGTGATCGCCTGCCGGAGCAGACGATCACGACCTCCGCGTCGAGACCAACACCGACCGTCGAGTTTCGTATCGAACCAGTGTTAGCCGACACCGTGGCCTGCGCGCTCCTGACCTTGCTGCAACGCTCGTCAGCGACGAATAGTCAGGGGCCCGCCGAGTCCACAGACGCTTGATCCCTTAATGCCGGTATGCGTTGATCTGATAGCGACACGTCCACGGTCACCCCATTCCCGGGTGACCGTGGACGCGCACCCCACAACACCCGAGAGGCACTCTTCGTGACCACCGACGTACCTCGCATCGAAGATGCGACTGCCACCCTCGCTGACCACGAACATCAACGGTTCGCGTTTTACGGCCGCGTTTCCACCGAGGACCAACAGGACCCTGTAGCCTCTAGGAACTGGCAGCGCAACCGCGTCACCGGCCTCATCGAACCGGCCAGCGGCATCATCGTCGCCGAATTCTTCGACGTCGGCCTGTCGCGCTCCCTGCCGTGGAAGCGCCGGCCTCAGGCCGCCAAGCTTCTGGACGTTCTCGCCGACCGTAACCGCGGTTCGACGCCGTCGTGATCGGTGAGCCCCAACGCGCGTTCTACGGCAACCAGTACAGCCTGACCATGCCCGTCTTCTCGCACTACGGCGTCGGCCTGTGGGTGCCGGAAGTCGGCGGCGCGATCGACCCTGAGTCCGAAGCCCATGACTTGATCATGAGCGTCTTCGGCGGTATGTCCAAAGGCGAACGAACTCGGGTGAAAGTCCGCGTCCGCACCGCAATGACCTCCCAGGCAAAAATCGAAGGCAGGTTCCTCGGCGGACGCCCACCCTACGGATACCGCCTCGCCGACGCCGGACCACACCCCAACCCAAGCAAAGCCGCCGACGGCCGCCGCCTACACAAGCTCGAACCCGACCCGACAACCGCACCCGTCGTACGCCGAATCTTCGCCATGTACCTCGCCAACAACGGCTACGTCGCCATCGCCGAGGCACTCACCCGCGACGGCATCGCCTCACCATCAGCCGCCGGCCCCGCCCGCAACCCCCACCGCACCGGCGAAGGCTGGGCCAAAAGCGCCGTCAAAAACATCCTGTCCAACCCCCGCTACACCGGCCGCCAGGTATGGAACAAACAACGCAAGGACGAGGTACTCCTCGACGTCAACGACGTCGCCCTCGGCTACGAAGCCCGCATGCGCTGGAACGACAAGAACTCGTGGGTATGGTCCGACACGATCGCCCACCCACCACTCGTCACCGTCAACGACTTCGAACTAGCCCAAACGATCATGAACGCCAGCGGCAGCGGCCGCACCAGTACCCAACCACGTAAAGCGCGCTACCCCTACATCCTTCGCGGACTCATGCTCTGCGGGCTGTGCGGACGCAAGATGCAGAGCCACCAGGCACACGAGACCGCCTACTACCGATGCCGCTATCCCAACGAGTACGCCCTGGCCAACCACATCCAGCACCCCCGCAACATCTACGTCGCAGAACGAGACATCGTCCCCGCACTCGACAACTGGCTCCTCACCGTGTTCGCCCCACACCGACTCACCGACACGATCCGCCGGCTCCACGCCGCCCAACCCCACACCGAACCCGACACCACCACCCCGAACATCACCGCCGCCAACAAGATCATCGCTGCGTGCGCCGCCAAACTCCTCCAGTACCGCGCCATCGCAGACGCCGGAGGCGACGCCACCACCATCGCCACCTGGATCGCCGAGGTCAACGCCCAGCGCGCCGCTGCCCTCGCCCAACGCGACACCGCAACCGCACAGAAACAGTCTCCTGACCGCCTCACCGAGAACGACATCCGACGCCTCGTCGGCAGCTTCGACAACATCCGCAACACCCTGCGCGACGCCCGCAGCGAGGACAAACGCACCGTCTACCGCGAGCTACGGCTCACCCTCACCTACAACCCCGGCCAAAACAAAATCAGCGTCGAGGCCAAGCCCGACGCTGATTACTGTGGAGTAACTGTACGTGTCCGAGGGGGGACTTGAACCCCCACGCCCTATACGGGCACTAGCACCTCAAGCTAGCGCGTCTGCCATTCCGCCACCCGGACTTGCCTCGTCCAGCCTACCGTCGATTACCGAAGTGATCTTCTCACCTGTCGGCTACCCGGCGGGCCGCACGAGGATTTACTGTACACCGCCCGGATGGATCATGCACATCGGCTCTCGGCGGGTGGCAATACCGGACAGGAGGGCTGTTGCAGTAGCGTCGGGGCACGTCGGGCCGGCAGCATGGCCACGTGTCGTATCCCTCGCCCTCTACCTTGGCCGCGGTGCAGCATCGGGCTCTCGCTCTGCGTCACGCCGGTGACCTGGCCGGCGCGCGTCAACTCCTCACCGACATGGTGGAGTCGGCCCATCCGCCACCGTACGGCCCGGATCATCCCGAGGTGCTCGGCGCCGCGCACCTCCTGGCGCGGCTGCACCGGGAGGCCGGCGACCCGAGCGCCGCCCGTCGGGTGTTGGAGGAGACCCTCGCGGCGGCCGAGCGTCTCCGGTCGGACACCGATCCCCTGTTGCTGGCGCTCGTCTTCGAGCTGGCGACCGTCGCGGACGAGCTCGGCAACCGACACGAGGCCCGCCGCAACTTCCACCGGATCTTGGCCACCGGTCCGGCCGCGCTCGGCGCCGACCATTCGTCGGTCCGCGCGGCGCGGGCCTACCTCGCCGAGGCCGGCCCAGCTGATGGCTCCGGTACCCCGAGCTCTCCGTACCCCGCGCAGCACAGCCCCGGGGGTCCGGGGGCCGGGATGGTCGCGGCGCCGCCCTCGGATGTTCGACGGACGCAGCCACCGGTTCCACCGGAGGCCGCGCCGGCTCGACCGGGTCTGTCTCCCAATCCTGCCGGCCCTGCGACACCGCAGCGGCCGACGGTCGGACCGAGACCGGACGGGCACGGCAGCAGGCGACGGCCCCGACCACACCAGCCTTGGGGACCGCGATCCACGTACGGCACCTCCGGTGCCCGCCCCGCACCTGGGGTTCCGGCCGGTGAACCCACGCCGGACCCACCCCGGATGATGATGGACGACACGGTGGTCGGTCTGCTGCCTGCCGCACCTCCGGCACCGGAGCCGCGGCGGCGCGGCCGGAACTGGACCGCGATGGTCGCGGTGCTCGCCGCGGCGGGCGTGGCCGCGGTGGCGATCGTCGGCACGGGTGTGGTGGTATTTCTTCGGACCGATCCGGCGGTCGCTCCGCTACCGGAGGCGCCGCGGGCGTCGGCGGCGGGAACGCCGAGCGGGGTGCCGAGTGCGCCGCCGCCGACGGAGCTGAGTTTGCGGGATGACCTGACCTCGGTGACTCTCACCTGGACCGACCCGTCCGGCGGCGTTGTTCCATTCGTGGTTGCCGCCGGTCAGGCGGGGCAGCAGTTGGGGGCGAAGGATCGGGTGGAGCCGGGGCGGACCAGCTACACGCTCAATGGCCTGAGTGCCGAGGTGGACTACTGCTTCACGGTGCTGGCGGTGTATTCCACGGAGACGTTCACCACCTCCGGGCAGGTGTGCACCAACCGCGAGCGGTAACTCGCCAGGAAGTACGCTGCGTGCACACAGGTGGACGGTACGGGTTCCCCCAGCGTTGCACGCCAAATAGGATGGCACCCGACTTCCGGGAGGGCCGCCATTTCGGACCCGTCACCTGCTCAAACGATACGGGGAGGCAGTTGGTTGTGGCCACCGTCAACGATGTCGGGACTCCACGCCGCCGGTTTCGTGGTGGGCTGGTCACCATCGCCACGGTGACGGCACTGCTGGCCGCGATGGGGCTTACTGTGCTCGGGGTGGGCGCCGCTGACAACGCGGTGGCCACCTTCGACGCCAGTTCCTGGCTGTGGAGCAGTGTTCGCGGTGAGTTGGCTCGGGTCAACGGGGTGACGGCGCGGGTGGACACCCGGCTGGAGGTTCCGGGTGCGCGGCAGCATCCGGTGCAGGTCGCCCAGAGCGACCGGCTGCTCGTTCTGCGGGATCTGAGCACGGGCCAGGTCAGCTCGCTGGACCTCGCCACGTTGCGGATCCTCGCGACCTCCCCCACCACGCCCGGTCTCGGGGTGAACGTCGTGCTGCACGAGGAGGCGGCGTTCGTGGTGGACGCGGTGCAGGGCGTTGTCCGGCAGCTCGATCCGCGGTCGCTGACACCGATCGGCAACTCGGTCCACTTTCCCCCCGGCATCACCGGTGGCTCATTTGATGGTGCGGGTCGCCTGTGGGTTGCGGTGCCGAGTGAGGGAACCGTCTCGGCGATCAGCGCCGCGCCGCTGCCGTCGCCGTCGGCCGCCGCCGAGGGGGGCCTGAACCCAGAGCTGATCGAGACGTACGACATCACCGAGCCGCAGCACGAGTTAATGGTCTCGGCGCTGGACGACGGGGTGGCGGTGCTCGACCGGACGGCGGGCTCACTGATCATGGTGCGCCACGGGGATGTGACGCGGACACCGCTGGTGACCTCCGCGCCGGCGGTGCTGCCCGCCCGTACCAACGGGTCGGCGGTGCCGGTGACGGTGCCGTCACAACGGCAGGTGCACGTGGTCAGCGGCGGGGTGGTCACGAACTTCACGGTGCCCGGCGATGGGGATGACCTCAGCCCGGCGGTGTCGTGGGCGGGTCGGTTCTACTGTGCCGACGAGGCCACCGGCACCGTGTATGTGCTCGACGAGTCCGGCCGGCTGGTCGATTCGATGTCCGGCGCACCGGCTGGTCCGCTTGAGCTGGAGGTTCGGGAGAACCACCTGTTCATCAATGCTCCGGACGCGTCGACCGCCCGGGTGGTGGACGACCGGCACCGGATGCGGGAGGTCGACAAGTACGCCAACGACGTGCTGGGTGGTGACCCGCCGCCCGCTCCCCCACCGCCGCCCCCGCCCCCGAAGAAGCCGAAGGAGAGCCGGCCGGGTCCACCGCAGGCGGTCACCGCGGCGGCCGGGGACGCCCAGGCCCGGGTGAGCTGGCGGGCTGCCGCCGCCAATAACGCCGAGATCATCAAGTACGTGGTGTCTGGCGGTGGGCAGCGCGTCGAGGTCGGCGCCAACCAGCGGGCGGTGGAGATCAAGGGGCTGACCAACGGGGAGACGTACGCGTTCTCGGTGTTCGCGGTCAACGCCAAGGGGGACGGTCCGGCCCGCACCAGTAACCCGGTGACACCGACGGCGGAGGTGCCGGACCCGCCGGCGAGCGCGACCGCCGAGGCGCGCCCGGACGGGACGGTCGTGGTGCGCTGGCCGGCGGCGAACGGGCAGGGCAACACGATCGACCGGTACGTGGTGACGGCCACCTCGGCCGGCACGAACTCCCTGGCCGGGGAGGCGACCGGGACGGAGCTGGTGGTGCCGGCGGGCGAGTTGGAGTTCGGCCGGCAGTACGCGTTCTCGGTCGTCGCGGTCAATGACAAGGGTGCGGGTTCGACGGCCTCGCCGGTGAGTAACACGGTGGTGCCCTACGCGCCGCCGGGGGAACCGGTGGAGTTGCAGGCCACGACGGTGGCGGAGCAGCCGGGGACGGTCGCGGTGCAGTGGGGGCCGGCGGCGGAGAACGGCCGGCCGGTGACGGCGTACCTGGTGGACGTGGGTGGTCAGCAGAGTGAGGTGACCGACACTCGGACGACGGTCGGCGGGCTGGGTGACGGGCAGCAGGTCACGGTCAAGGTGCGGGCGGTCAACGAGGCCGGGCCGGGGCCGGAGGCGACGGTCACCGCGCGGACCGTGGCCGTGCCGAAGGTGACGGTGACCGGTTCGTCGGCGACTGCCACCTCGGTGACGGTGAGTTTCACTGTGGATGCCGGTGGCGGCAAGGCGACCTGCGCGCTAAGCACCAGCGGTAAGCCGGCCACCTCCGGTCCGTGTTCCCGGATCACGTTGTCCGGGCTGACGCCGAGTACGGGGTACACGTTCACGGTGACGGCGACGAACGCGGCCGGCCCGGGCAGCGCGACCCGGGCGCAGTCGACCGCGGTGCTGTACGGGACGGCGACCTGCGAGAACGGCGACTCCGGGGACCAGGCGACCTACTGTGACGCCGACGTTGACGGCCGCAACGGTAACGAGATCTTCTCGGTGCCGCAGCAGGATGACCCCCGGCAGGTCGGGTGGGCCAAGCCGGGCACGCGGTTGAAGGCGTACTGCCGGCAGGCGGGCGAAGAGGTGTACGCCTACGTCTACAACGGGCACAAAGAAAGCACGTGGTGGGTGCAGGTCGACTTCCAGGGGCGCAACTACATTCCGTGGGCCTGGTTGAACCTCGACGGTGGTGACGACATCAACGTTCTGCCAACCTGCTGAACCGACGCCAGGCAAGGAGCACCAGCGTGAGTTCCCCCGAGTTGCTCAGTCAGTCGGAGGTGCAGGGCTTCGCCGCCCTCGCCGCCCGGCTGGCCGAGAACATCAACGCGGTTGTTCTGGGCAAGCCAGAGGTGGTCCGGTTGGCCCTGACGGCCCTCTTCGCGCGGGGTCATGTGCTGCTGGAGGATGTGCCGGGGGTCGGCAAGACGACGCTGGCCCGGGCGGTCGCCGCCACGGTGCAGGGGCAGTGGCGGCGGATCCAGTTCACTCCGGACCTGTTGCCGTCGGACGTGTCCGGGGTGACGATCTACAACCAGGCCAGCCGGGAGTTCGAGTTTCATCCGGGGCCGGTCTTCGCCAACATCGTCATCGCCGACGAGATCAACCGGGCGTCGCCGAAGACCCAGTCGGCGCTGCTGGAGGTGATGGAGGAGCGCACGGTGACCGTGGACGGGGTGCGCCATCCAGTTCCGCAGCCGTTCCTGGTGGTGGCTACCCAGAACCCGGTGGAGATGGACGGCACGTACCGGCTGCCGGAGGCGCAGTTGGACCGGTTCCTGGTGAAGTTGTCGGTCGGCTATCCGGATGAGGCGGTGGAGGTGGAGGTGCTGCGGGGCGCGACGGCGCGTTCTCCGGAGGCGCTGACCCCGGTCACCGACACCGCGACGGTCGAGGAGATGGTGCGGATGGCACGCCGGGTGCACATCGCCGAGCCGTTGTACGCGTACGCGGTGCGGATCGCCGCGGCGACCCGGGACCATCGGCAGGTTCGGGTGGGGGTGAGCCCGCGTGGGGTGATTGCGTTGACGCGGGCGGCCTGCGCCTACGCGCTGATCGATGGACGGGGTTGGATAATGCCGGAGGATCTGAAGCTGCTCACGGAGCCCGTCTTCGCGCATCGGCTGCTCCTGACCCCGGAGGCGCAGGTGCGGGGGGTGACCCCGACGGAGGTGCTGCGCCAAGCCGTCGCCTCGGTGCCGGTGCCGCTGCCGTCCGGGCAGGCCGCCGCGGTCCGCGGTTGAGCTGTGGGGGTTACTGCCCGGGGCGTCGGGCTGGGTGTCGCTGCCGCTGCGCTGCTGGCGGCAGGCTTCCGGTTCGCGTACCCGGAGTTGGCCTTGTTGGGTGCGGCGGGGGCGACCGCGGGCGGTTACGCGTTAGCGGTAGCCGCGTGGCGGCCCCGGTTGTCGGTGGTTCGCCGGGCCGAGCCGGACCGGGTGGGGCGCGGTGAGCCGGCGACGATGACGGTGACCGTTCACAACAGTGGCCGGCTCCGGTCGGCGAACCTGGTCGCCGAGGACCGCTGTGGCGGGCTGCCGGTGCCGGTGCCGGTGTTGCGGCTGCGGCCGGGGAAGGACACCACCGCGCGGTACGACGTGCCGACGACCCGCCGCGGTGTGGTCCCGGTGGGGCCGCTGCGAGTGACCCGGCGGGACCCGCTGGGGTTGGTGTCGTTGTCGCGCCCGTACGGCGAGACGGTGCCGGTGTGGGTACATCCGCGGGTCCATCCGCTGAACGTGATGCCCACCGGCGCGGGGCGCAGCCTGGATGGTCGGGTGGATTCCGTCCCCCACGGTTCGATCACCTTCGACTCGCTGCGGGAGTACGTGGTCGGGGACGAGCTGCGTCGGGTGCACTGGCGGACCAGCGCGCGGGTGGGTGAGCTGATGGTCCGGGAGAACGTGGATACCAGCCTGCCTCGCCTGGTGGTGTTGCTGGACAACCGGGCGGTGGCTCATCCGCGGCGGTCGGCGGGGCTGGCGGAGTCGTTCGAGTCGGCGTGTGAGGCGGCGGCGTCGGTGCTGACCGCCGCGTACCGGGCCGATCTGCCGGTGGTGCTGGTGCTGGTGGCTCCGGAGGAGGAGGCCGACGCGACGAGTGCCGGGGGGACCGGCGGGGAGCAGGAGGTCGGCGCGGCGGGTGCCGCGGTGGCGGGCCCGCTGGACCGGTTGGCCGCGGCGGAACTTGGTGCCGACACCCTGGACGCCACGCTGACCCGGCTCCGGGGGGATCGTCTCGGCGACACGCTGATCGCGCTCACCGGCCCGGGCGGGCGGGCCACGCTCGGCCGGTTCGGTGCGCTCCGCGGCGCGTACCCGTCGGTGGTTGTCGGGGTTTTCGGGGCGGCGGAGCCGGCACAGTCGCCAACGACCGGCCTGGTGGTGATCGACGCTGTGGACGGGGCCGCGTTCGCCGCCGAGTGGGATCGGGTGCGACGGTGGTGAGGATGTCCGAGCGCGGTGCCCGCCGCGATGCCGTTCTCCCCGCGGGCGGGAGCCGCGGGGTTGCACAGATGTCCACACCCGGGTCGTTCCTGACCTCGGAGCTGCCGCTGGCGGTGGTGCTGGTCGTGCTGGTGGCGCTGGCTGGGGTGGTCCTCGGGCGGATGTACGCCGGGGGTCTGCTCCCGCTGCTGGTTGTCGGTGCCGCGACCGGCTCGGTGCTGGTGGGGGTGCTCTGTCGGCGGCTGCCCTCGTGGCTGGTGGCGCCGCTGTCGGTCCTGGGCCTGGCGGCGTGGACGCTGTGGTCCCTGCGGCTCGCCGCTGATCGCGCCGACCTGCCCGGCCCGCTCGTGGAGGTCGCGGGCGAGGCGGCCCGCAACGCCATTCCCCGACTGTTGACCGCCATGATTCCGGTGGAGCCGACGCCGGACACGGTCCTCGTGCCGGTGGTGGCCGCCTGGCTGGCCGGGCTGGCCGCCAGCGAGGTGACGCTGCGGGCAGGTCGGGTGCTGCTCGGGTACCTGCCGCCGGTGCTGCTCTTCGCGGGCGCCGTCTACCTGGTCGGGCCGAACGCCGCGCCGGCGGTCGGGCCGACGCTGGTCTTCGTGGCGGTGGCGGCGCTCGGGCTCGCGTTGCCGGGACAGGTCCGGCCGGCCAGTGCGGATCGGATGGCGGGGCTGCCGCCGAAGGCGCGCGCGGCGGCGCGGGTCCGGCTCGTCGGGGCGTCCACCGCTGGTACGGCGGTCGTGGTGGCACTGGCGGTCCTGCTCGGTCCAGCGCTGGCCGGCATGATCGGCGGCCGGCCGGTCGATCCGCGCCGGTACGTGGAGCCGCCCCGCGTGGACTCGCTGGACGAGAATCCGTTGATCCGCATCTCGGGTTGGGCGCTCTATCCGGAGCAGGAGCTGCTGGATGTGACGACCCTCGCCACCGACGGGGCAGACCCGGCGGGCGCCGAGGCAGACCCGGCGGGTGCCGGGGCGCGGATCCGGCTGGCGGTGCTCAGTGACTATGACGGGGTTACCTGGCAGGTCGGCGCGACGTACCGCAACGCCGGCCGGATCCTCCCGGCGACGGACCCGGCCCCGGGGAGCATCGTCGAGACGGTCCGCCAGGAGCTCACCGTCGCCGAGTTGACCGGGCGGTTGTTACCGGCCGTCGCCACCCCGCGGGAGGTGGCCGGGGCGCGGGTGGCATACGACCCGGCGACCGGGACCCTGATCCACCCGGAAGGGCTGGCCCCGGGGCTGCGCTACACGGTGACGTCCGCCCGGGAGCGGCCGGAGGCCAACCTGCTGGCCATCGCGGATGTGCCGGCCGGCGCGGAGGTGGCGCGGGTGCTGCGGGTCGCCGACGGGGTGCCGGAGTCGCTGAGCCAGCTGGCGGAGCAGCTCGGCGAGTCGGCCGGCGCCCCGTACCAACGGGCTGTTGAGGTGGAGCAGTTCCTCGCCGAGCACTACCGGCTGGTTCCGGACGCCCCGAGCGGGCACGCGTACCCGAATCTGGAGTTCTTCCTGTTCGGCCCCCGCGACGCGGGTGGGCAGCGGGGAACGTCGGAGCAGTTCGCGGCGGCGTTCGCGGTGCTGGGCCGGCTGGTGGGGCTACCGACCCGGGTGGTGGTCGGTTTCCGGCCGTCGGGCGACGGGCCGGTGCGGGCCGGGGACGCGTACGCCTGGCCGGAGGTGTTGTTCGACGGGCTGGGCTGGGTGCCCTTCGATCCGCTGCCCCGGCCGGACACCGAGCCCCGGCCGGTCGAGGAGGGGTTGCGTCCCCCACCGGACGAGCCGCCGTCGCCGACGCCGACGCCGAGCACGGGGCCGACGGCCACTCCGCAGGCCGCCGACGCACCGGTGGGACCGGCGGACGCCGCCGGCGATTCACCGTCGGTGCTGCTGGTCGCGGGTGTTGCGGTCGGGGCTGGGCTGGCTCTGGCGGTGATGCTGCTGCTGACGCTGCTGTGGCTTCGCCGGGCGCTGAGCCGGGGCCGGTTGGAGCGGGGCTCCCCCGGCGGGCGGGTGGGTGGCGCCTGGCGGGAGGTGACCGACGCGCTGCGGCTCGCTGGGCAGCCGGCCACCGGTGATCTGGCCGCCACCGAGGTCGCCGTGGTGGCGCGGGACGTGTTGGTGAAAGCCCGCGGGGCCGACGGAGAGCCGCCACCGGTCGCGGCGGTGGGGGTCACCGAGTTGGCGGACCTGCTCAACCGGGTGGCCTTCGCTCCGGGCACGCTCACCGAGCAGCAGGCGGAGCGGGCCGCGGCGATCGCCCGGGCGTATGTCACGGCGCTGCGGGTGGCCCGTCCCTGGTGGCGCCGTCTGCTGTGGCCGGTCCACCCTGGTCCGCTGGTTCGGGAGCGGGCGGATCGGCGCCGGCGGAGTGCCCGGACCTGACTGTCGTCCCGGTCAGCCGGCGAACAAGTTTACGGAGCCCGGCCTGCCAGCCGTCGGGATCCTCCGCGCGGCGGCGGGCGTACTCGGCGACCTCCGGGTGGGGCAGGATCAGGAACCGTTCCTCGGCGAGCCCGATGACCACCGCGTCGGCCACCTGATCCGGGGTGAGCACCGTGCCGGAGGCGGCGACGACCCGGGCGGCGAGGTGCCCCGCGGCCAGCCCTTCGGAGAGCATCGGGGTGTCTACCCCCTGCGGGCACAGCGCACTGACCCGGATGCCCCGGTCTCGGTAGGTGATGGCGAGCCATTCGGCGAAGGCGACCGCGGCATGTTTCGTGGCGGCGTAGGGCGCGTCCCCCACCGCGGTCAGCACACCCGCGGCCGAACAGGTCATGAGCAGGTGCCCACCGCCGCGGGCGAGCATCGCCGGCAGCACCGTCCGGGCGGTGTAGACGTGGGAGAGCACGTTGACCCGCCAGGCCCGATCCCAGTCGCTGTCCGGGGCGGCCACTCCCCCGCCGGTAGCCACGCCCGCGTTGGCGCAGAACAGGTCGATCCGCCCGTAGCGTCGCTCGGTCTCGGCGACCAGCGCGTGGACCTGCTCCTCGTCGGTGACGTCCACCTGGACGGGCCGGGCGACGGGGCCGACCGCGTCGGCGACCGTGCGGGCGGCCGTGCGGTCCAGATCCGCTACCACCACGGCCGCCGCTCCCTCCGCCGCGAACCGCCGGGCCAGCGCGGACCCGATCCCCCCGGCCCCGCCGGTGATCACCGCCACCCGGTCGGTGAGGTTCATCGGAGCTCACCCCCACCCAGCCCGGCGAGCACGTTGAGGAGTGCCGCGGCGTCGCCGGCTGCCAGCTCGGGCGTTGGCAGCAGCGCCAGTACGGGGACGTCCACCCCGGCCGCGGCGTACCGCTGCACCTGGACCCGGCACTCCTGCGGGCTGCCGTGCAGGACGAGCGCGTCCACCACCTCGTCCGGCACCGCCGCCCCGGCGCCCCGCCGGTCTCCCGCGGCCCAGGCCGTCCACATCGGGTCGAAGATCTCGGCGCGCCCCAGCCAGCGGTGGAACTCCGCGTACGCCGGGACGGTCAGGTAGCTGGTGATGAGCCGGCGGCCCAGCGCGCGGGCGTACCCGGCGTCCGTGGTCGGGCAGACGAAGATCCGCGCGACGACCTCGAAGCCGGGGCGAGCCTGGCCGAGCGCGCCCAGCACCTGCGGCAGGTCGGTGGCGGCGAGCCAGTTGAGGATCACACCGTCGGCTTCGGCGGCGGCGAGCCGCAGCATGCCGGGGCGCAGCGCGGCGAGCAGCAGCGACGGGGGGACGGCCGGCGGGCGTTCCAGGGTGAAGCGCCGGACGGCGAAGGTGTCGTACGCTCCGTCTACTGTCTCTCCGGCCAGGGCGGCGCGCAGGAAGCGAAGCACGTCGCGGGTACGCCGGTACGGCTCGCTGAACTCGCCGGCGTTCCAGTCCCGGACGATCACCGGCGACGAGGCGCCGATGCCAAGGGCGAACCGATCGGGGGCGGTCTCGGCGAGCGCGGCGGCGCTCATCGCGAGCAGGGCCGGTCCGCGGGTGAAGACCGGTGTTATCGCGGTGCCCAGCCGCAGCCGCGGCGCCCAGGCGGCGGCCAGCGCCAGCGGGGTGAAGGCGTCCGCCCCGTTCACCTCGGCCGACCAGACGTCGGTGAAGCCGACCTGGTCGAGTGCGCGGTAGACCGCGGCGTGGTCGGCCAGCGGGATTCCGCTCAACGGTACCGTCATGCCCCATCGCGTCGTCATCGGTCGATGATGTCCGGCCGGCGGGCGGTGGGCAAGATCTGGTCTGGCCTCCCGGCCCGGTCACCGCGCTACGCTGCGGCTCGTGACCTTCTCCCTCGTCGCCCGCTCCGCCGACGGCCGGCTGCACGGAGTGGTCGTGGCCAGCAGGTTCCTCGCGGCCGGGGCGCTGGTGCCGGCCGCGGAGGCCGAGGTGGGCGCGATCGCCACCCAGGCGCACGTGAACCTGGCCTACCGGCCGCAGGGCCTGGCGCTGCTCCGGACCGGGGTTGGCGCGGCGGGCGTGGTCGCCGGGCTGGTCGCCGCCGACGACGAGCGCGACCATCGCCAGCTTGGTGTCGTGGGTGCGACCGGCTCGGGTGCCGGTTGGACCGGGCCGGCCTGCCGCCCCTGGGCGGGCGGGCAGTCCGGGGATGGCTGGGCCGCGCAGGGCAACATTCTCGCCGGTCCGCAGGTGATCGACGAGGTCCGCGACGGCTGGCTCGGTGGCGGGGGGCTGCCGTTCCCGCAGCGCCTTGTGGCCGCGTTGCGCGCCGGGGACGAGGCGGGTGGGGACCGGCGCGGGCGGCAGAGCGCCGGGCTGCTGGTCGTCGAGCGTGGCGCCGGGTACGCCGGCACCGGCGACATCCTGATCGATCTGCGGGTTGACGACCACCCGGATCCGGTCACCGAGCTGGGCCGGCTGCTCGCCGCCCACACCCGACTGTTCAGCCGTCCGGACCCGGGCACCCTGCTGGAGCTCACCGGGCCGCTCGCGGTCGAGGTGGCCGGCCTGCTCACCGCGCTCGGGCATTCCGCCGATCCGGAGGCTCCGCAGGAGGCGCTGGTCGCTTGGGCCGGTCTGGAGAACCTGGAGCGGCGACTGGTGCCGGGCCGGATCGACCCGGTCGTGCTGGAGGAGCTACGCCGGGCCGCCCCGCAGATTCCCGCGCCCCGCGCTGCCCGCGCCCGGCCCGCGTCCTGAGCGAGCTGGCGCCCGGCCCGCGTCCTGAGCGAGCTGGCGCCGAGCCCAGCAGCACGGCGGTCTGCGGGCTGATCCGGACGCGACTCCACCAGCGGAGGCCTGGGAGCTGCACCGGCAGCGCTCAGGGCGCGAAGCTCAGCCAGCGGAAGTCGACGGCGGCAACGGTGGCCTGCTCGCCGGGGGTCAACGGCGACCGGCCGGTCGCCTTGCGGATCAGGGTCTGCCGATCCCAACCCAGGGCGGCCGGCACTGGATGTCCACAAGTGAGCAGGTCGGCCACCACGGTGGCGGCGGCCGGGGTCAGCCACGGCCGCCGGTCCAGCGCCGCGGCCAGGTCCAGGCCATGCACCCCCACCTCGACCACCCGGGTACGCAGGAACTCCACCATCGTCATCGCGTCACCGTGCCGGGTGCGGACCAACCGGCCGGGGGGCTGCGCGGCGACGGCGTCGAGGGTGGCCAGCAGAGCCCGGTCCAGGTCGGCGGCGAGCGTCGTGGCATCCAGGGACCGTGCCGCTCGGTGGCCACCTTCGATGCGGTCGGCGTCTACCGGCGGGGTGAACTTGGCCGCGCCGAAGTAGCCGGCGGCGTCAACCTGCACCCGCGGCGGGGCGGGGGCGGCGAGCATCCCGGCGAGCCGACCGACCCCGGTGTGCACGTGGGCGAGCAGCTCGCGGACGGTCCACGGCGGGCAGTTGGTGGGCCGCTCCAGGTCGGTCTCGGTCAGATCCCGTAGCTCAGCAGCGAGCTGGACGCATTCATCCCGAAACGCCGCCCGTACCGGCGTGAGCTCCGGCGGGCTTCCGACGGCCGCCTCCACCATGGTCGGTTCCACCATGGCTCAGCCCGCGTTTCGGGGGATGAGGCGGTACGCACTGACCAGGACCAGGGCCATCACGATGGCCATCGTACCGGCGATCTCGGCGGCACCGCCCGCGTAGCCGGCGAGGAGGGGCCGGCGGGCCAACTCGTTCGGGGCGATCTGGGGGCCGTCGGCGAGCCAGGCCAGGGCGAGACCGCCGGCGACGACCGCGAGCAGGCCGCCCGTGCCGAGTAACACGGCGGCGAGCGGGTGCGCGTCGCCGGGGTCGACCTTCGCCCGTTCTCGCTGCATGATCAATAGCATCAGCCCACCGAGCGCCGCCCAGACCCCGACCACCAGGTACGCGGCGATCGCGTCGCTGGGTCGGTGCCATCCGGCGGAGACGGTGGCCACTCCGACGGCGGCGGCGTAGCCGGTGCCGAGCAACGCGCCCAGGACTCGGGCCGTCGGTGGCAGAACGAGGACCAGCGCCACCGCGAACGAGGCGGCGACGGTGGCGTGGCCGCTGGGCAGGCTGTTGCCGGCGAAGATCCGTTGCGGGTCGATGCCGAGGTCAGGCCGGGCGAGGCTGTACTTGAGCGCCTGGGTGGTGAGATTGGCGCCGACGATGAGCAGAGTTGCGGTGAGCGCGAGCGCGACCCGGCCACGGATCAACGCGATGAACCCGATCACGGCGGTGGCGCTCAGCAGCGCCGCCAGCGACATGGCGTTGAGGATGTGGTTGACCGGTCCGTCGATGCGGTCCTGGCCGATCCGGTTACCGGTGAGGGCAACCGTGTCGAGCCACTGGCCGAGCTCGGTGTGCACGGCGACGCGCCACACCACGATGAGGGCGACGGCCTGTGCCAGTGCCAGCACGGCCAACCAGACCGCCGTCCCACGCCTCGCCGTGTCGTGCACCCGCACAACCTAACGGCAGGCGACATCGACTGCCCGCATAACCCACACCGTTACGACTTTCACCTGTTCAGCGGAGAACGGCGGGAAGTCGGAGCGTCAGCAGCCGAGACCCCAGATAGTTGACCCATGTCAGATCCGGCCGTGCGCTCGCGCCCGAGTGAAGGGAGGGCACTGCTGTCGGGGCCAGACCCGCTGCTGCCCGCGGGGCCGCACGGCAGGTCGGGCCGCCGGTACCCGCGAACCAAACGTTGACGGGGGCCGCGATGCCTACTCGCCACGTCGGGACTCTGATCGCGGTGGTGGTGACCCTCGGGTGGCTCGTGATCGGCGGTGTGGCCCACTCGTTCCCCGGCCGCCTCGACCAGGTCGAGATCGACAACTTTCAGACGTTCCTGCCCGCTGATGCGGAGTCGCAGCAGGCGCAGCAGGACAGCCGTGACATCACCGGTGCGGACACCACGCCCGCCCTGGTGGTCTACGAGCGTTCGGCCGGGATCACCATTGATGACCAGGAACGGGCGGACTCAGACCTGACCCGCTTCGGTCAGGTGCGGTGGGTTGTCGGGCCCATCGCGCCCCCCGTCCAGAGCCAGGACGGGCAGGCCCTGCTGGTGGTCGTCCCGATCGACAACGCCGTGGGACAGGCGGAGAACGACGTCATCGATCAGTTGCGCGCGATCACCGGCGGCGACCAGGGCGGACTGACCATCGAGGTCACCGGCCCCGCCGCCCTACGGGGCGACCTGATCACGGTATTGGCCGGAGTGGGCGGCGAGCTGCTGGTCGTCACCCTGGGCGCGGTGCTGGTAGTCCTGCTGATCATCTACCGTAGTCCGGTCTTGTGGGCGCTTCCACTGATCGCCGCCGGGCTCTCGTACGTGTTGGCCACGGTCTTCGTGTACTGGCTGGCCGACGCGGATGTGATCAAGCTGAGTGGGGAGTCGCGGGGGATCCTCACCGTGCTCGTCTTCGGTGCGGGCACCGACTACGCGCTGCTGCTCATAGCGCGTTACCGCGAGGAGTTGACCAGGAGGGCACGCCCCGTTGACGCGATGAGGGTGGCGTGGCGCGGTGCCGCTCCGGCGATCATCGCCTCCGGCTCGACGGTCATCCTCGGCCTGCTCGCCCTGCTGTTGTCGGTGCTCAGCTCCACCCGCTCCCTCGGACCGGTCTCCGCCATCGGCATCGCCTGCACGCTGCTGGTGATGCTCACTTTCCTCCCCGCGCTGCTCGTCCTGGGTGGTCGACGGGTGTTCTGGCCGCGGACTCCGCGCCCGGAGCAGCGGGCCGCGACCACCTCGCACCGCCTCTGGACCCCGGTCGCCCGCCTCATCGGCCGACGAGACCGACTGGTGTGGGTGATCGCCGCCATCGGCCTCGGCGTGGCCGCGATCGGGGTCACCCAGCTCGGAAAGCAGGCAATCAACCAGGATGACCTGCTCTTCTCCGGAAACCGGTCGTCGGTCAGCGGGCAGCGTCTGCTTGACCAGCACTACCCCGGCGGCACCGGCAGCCCGGCCATCATCGTGACCAACGCGGAGACCATCGACCAGGTCGCCGGCGCGGCCCGCCAGGTGTCGGGAATCGCCTCCGTGGCACCGGTCACCGCGGCGGGTGGGGCCTCAACAACAGCTGCGGAAGCCGGGGCCGCACCGAAGGTCGTGAACGGACGGGCACAGCTCAACGCGACCATGAGCGACGCACCGGACGGTGACAGCGCTGAGCAGACCCTGCGGCGGCTCCGTACCGCCGTTCACGCGGTGCCCGGCTCCGACTCCGTGGTCGGTGGCTTCACGGCAACAAATGTGGACACGGCCAACGCCGCCGATCGGGATCAACAGGTCATCTTTCCGGTCGTCCTGGCCGTGATCCTGCTCTGCCTGGCGGTGTTGTTGCGCGCTCTGCTCGCACCGATACTCCTGGTCCTGACCGTGGTTCTCTCCTTTACCGCCACCGTGGGAATCTGCGTGCTGATCTTCCGGTATCTGCTCAACGTCCCCAAGGTAGACCCGGAGTTCCTCCTGTTCGCATTCGTCTTTCTGGTCGCCCTGGGGGTGGACTACAACGTCTTTCTGATGAGCCGGGTTCGGCAGGAGTCAGAGCGGCTGGGCACCCGGCGGGGCGTACTGTCCGCACTCACCGTAACCGGCGGGGTGATCACGTCGGCCGGTGTCGTGCTCGCGGCGACCTTCGCGGCGCTGACCGTGCTCCCGGTTCGGATCCTGGTGGAGCTGGGCATCGCCCTTCCGGTCGGGCTTCTCATCGACACCATCATCGTGCGCTCCCTGCTGGTGCCGGCCCTCACCCATGACATTGGTCGCCGAATCTGGTGGCCGAGCCGGCTCGAGCGAAGCGGCGGCGGCCCGCCGGGCACCGGCTGAGGTTGTGATCAGCTTCGTAGCCCCCGAATGAGAAGCGCGCGTCACCACGATCGGGACCGAGTGACCAAGTCGATCAAAACAGCGGCAAACGCGATGACGAAGAAGCAGATAATGACCGCCAGCGGAATTCGGAAGGCGAGGAGCCAGTCACCGGTTCGGTCCAGGCTGGTGAAGAGGGCGGTGCCGACGACGGCGACCCCGAACCCGCCCCCAAAGCGCTGCCCCGTCTGCAGCATCCCACCGGCACTGCCGCCCTGGGCCGGTGGCACGTGCGCCAGGGCCAGGGTCTGGTTCGGAGCAATGACCAACCCGCCCCCGACGCCGGCAGTGACCAGTCCACCGCCCAAGCCGGCCAGGAGCAGAGGCAGGGTGGCCGCGTGCGGGGAGCGTGGATCCGGTAGGAACAGGTCTGCGATCAACAGCATGGCGAGCCCGACTGCTCCACAGGCCAGCCCGGCGGCGATCAATGGCCGCCCGATCCGTCCGGCCTTGGCGCCAGCGGCCACCGAGCCAAGGGCCGTGCCCAGAGCCAACGGCATGAGAGCGATGCCCGCCACCAACTCGTCGTGCCCCAAACCTTGCTGCAGATACTCGGATACCAGGTAGTAGATGGCCTCGTAGCCGGCGAAGTAGAACGTGGCGATAAACGCGCCCAGGGCGAATGACCGGATCCGGAACAGGCCCAGGTTGAATATCGGCTCGCCGCGGCGGGCATAGGACCGTTCCCAGTAGAAGAAGGCGACCAGCGTCGCCAAGCCGGCCGGCAGGAGCAGCCAGCGGAGCAGCCCCGGCCACTGCTCTCCCTGCATCAGCCACAGCAGCCCCAACCCGCAGATCAGTAGGAGGGCACCAATCAGGTCCAGGTCGGGTCGCTTCCCCCGCTCGGCGACGGGAAACAGCCGCCACCCGAAGACGGCGACGACGGCCCCAAGCGGAACATTGATCAAAAAAATCCACCGCCAGCCCTGCTCGCCGCCGAGGGTAACCAAGGCCCCGCCGAGTATCGGACCGGCCAGTCGGGAGGTACTGACTCCGACGGCTAACAGCCCGAGCGGGCGTCCGCGGTCACGGGGCGAGAACATCCGTTGGACCGTCCCGAAAACCTGGGGTAGCGCGACGCCGACGCCAACTCCCTGCGCCAACCGAGCGATGATCAGCCATTTTCCGGAGGGGGCGAAGCCGGAAACCATGCTCGCCACGACGAACACCATGACGCCGGCCACGAGTATGTTGCGCCGGCCACGCTGGTCGCCGAACCGGCCGGCCGGCACCAGCGTCAGTCCGAACGTAAGAAAGTAGCCGGAGACCAGCCATTGCTGACCGCTCGGGCTCAGGTCGAACACATCTCGGATCGTCGGCAGAGCGATCACGATCAGGGAGATGTTCAACCCGCCCAGAAACACCGCCAGCAGCCCGACGGTCGCCGCCGACCATGGTCGGACCGGCCGCCCCGACCCGGTCCGGGGCGCTTCCCCCACACCCAGCTCACCCTCGTTCATCCGGCTGTCCGGCACCGGAGAAAACCATCGTGGTCAAACTCCCCGAAGCCCACCATATGGGGAAACCAGCAGACGGCCGGATCATCGGCACCGACTCACCCCAACGTGCGGGCGAAGCGATGGCGTGACACCTGACGTATCCACCGGCCCTGCGCGCTGCCGCAGCCCGGTGCCCGTCTAGGGAGCTGGCCAGCTACCCGGCGGTGACCACCGGGAGGCGATTGGCACTCGGTCCATAGAAGGGCTCCACTATAGAATCACGATCATGGAGATCCTACGGTTCGCCGCGTTCACCACCGATCCCGCCGGCGGCAATCCGGCCGGTGTGGTGTTGGACGCGACCGGCGCTGACGACGCGGAGATGCAGCGCGTCGCGGCCGAGGTCGGGTATTCCGAAACGGCGTTCCTCGTGCCCGGCGACGAGGGACAGTTCGCGGTTCGCTACTTCAGTCCGAAAGCGGAGGTCCCGTTCTGCGGCCACGCGACCATTGCGTCAGCCGCGGCGTATGCCGAGCGACACGGCCCAGGGGTGTTGTATCTGAACACCCGCGCCGGCCCGGTCGAGGTCTCCACCACGGTACGGGCGGACGGCACCATCACCGCGACGCTGGTCAGCGTCGAGCCGCGCACCCAACCGATCGCCGCGGACGACTTCACGGCGCTGCTCGAAGCGTTGCGCTGGAAGTCGGAGGAGCTGGCGACGACGCTGCCACCACGGGTCGCCTTCGCCGGGGCGTGGCACCCGATCATCGCCGCTGGAAGCCGAGCACGCCTGGCTGATCTCGACTATGACATGACGGCGCTGACCAGCCTGATGGCCGAGCGCGACTGGACCACGATCAATTTGGTGTACCGGGAGTCCGCACAGGTCATCCACGCGCGGAACCCGTTCCCCCCGGGGGGCGTCGTGGAGGACCCCGCCACCGGTGCGGCCGCCGCGGCGCTCGGTGGCTACCTACGCGAGCTCGGCCTGGTCGCGCCTCCCACGACGGTTACCGTGCACCAGGGTCAGGAGATGGGCCGTCCGAGCCTGCTCACCATCGACATCCCTGCCCGATCCGGAGCCGGGATCGCGGTGACCGGCGCCGCGGTGGCCCTGACCCCGCTCGGAGCTGCCGGTACCGGCGCAGCGACGGATGCGGGCGCAGCGACTCGGGGCCGAACCCCAGCATGACCGGAACCGCACTCAGCCCCGTGAGGCCGAGCTAGCCCGCTGAGCGCCTCGAGCGTCGGCCTCAGGCCGGCCTGGGGCGGCCAGGAGGCGGCACGCCACCTGGCCGGCCCAGCACCTCTGGATCCGACAAGTCAGGGCCATCGGCCCTGACTCCAGCGGCATGCCAGCCGAGCCGGGCGGCGAGTGCTGCGGGATACATCCCCCCGTTGCGCTCCGATTGGAGCTGATCCATCCCGCTGGCAAACCCCGTTCGGGTCAGCGCCCCGTCACCAGATAGCCCTGGAAACGTGCGTTCGGCCTGTGACACTTTCACTAAACACACGTTTCTCAGCGCAGAGTCGATCTTACGCTCACGTTCGGTACTCCTGTCAACACCCGTGTCGCAGGCACCCGCGGTCTCGACACTGTCGTTTACATCACCAAAGGCAAATGTCACAGTGGACAACTGACACGGGGAGCGAATGTTACCGTCCAGCCTGCCGCCCCTACACCTTGACGAGCAGCGCTTCTGCGCCGACCGGTCGGAATCCCGCCGCCTGGAACGCACGTACGCTGCGGGCGTTGCCCGCGGCCTGCTGCGCCCAGATCGGCTGCCCGGTCGGCACCAGGTGCCGTGCGGCCGTGGCCAACGCCCGTCCGAGGCCCGCTTCACGTCGCCCCTCGTCAACCTCGATCGCCGCCTCCCAGCGGCCAGCCACGCCCCGGCCGAGGATGATCAATCCCCCGTCGGCTGCCCAGATCCGGATATCGTCCCGACGCTGGCGTGCCCTGACTTCCCGGGGATGCGCTGCGTCAGCGAGCTCGGTCAGCCGTAGCGGGGGTGCACCCGCCAGTGGGCTCGCGACTGTCAGTAGGTCGATCGTGTCCATGCGACGTCCGGTGCGCTCGAGCAGCGCGCCCAGGAAGCGTGGATGCATCGTGGTTGCCAGGCGGTCGCAGTCGAGTGCGGCCAGAGTTCCCCGGACCCAACGCGGATCCTCGTCGGTGAAGACCACGGAGTGAGCGGTGAACGCGATCACCCCGACATCCCGTTCGCAGGGCTGCGGCAGCACGGTCGTCCCGCCGTCCGGCGGCGGAAAGCGCCCGGCGGCCGCGGCGTCCAGGATCTCGGCCAGCTCACTTCCCATGGTCATGTCCTTCCGACGCTGCGCGGCCCAGGCTGGGACGGTGACCGACCACGCCTCCCCGGGGCAGGGGCCAGCACGTCCGATCCGGACGCATTAGCCGATGATAGGCAGCCCTCCCCAGCTGAAGGGGCTTCGCAGCCCGGCCCATACGGGCGGGACACAGCGAAGGGCCCCGGGAGGGGCCCTTCGTGCTGTCGGCTTACGTCGACCGCGGCCACTAACCGCGAACCGACCGCCGGCCACTCACCGCTTGTCGTACGCCTCCATCACGCCAACCGGGATGCGTCCGCGGTCCGAAACCTGATACCCGTTGGCCCGCGCCCAGTCCCGGATCTCCTCGTTCCGCGCGCGGGTGGAACGCTGCGCGGTCGCGGCGGCTCCCCGTACCGCCCTAGTGATCCCGCCGTGGCCGCTGGCCCTGCCGACGCGCTGACCAACGGCGATATAGGGGGCGAGCGCCTGCCGAAGCGTGGATGCGTTCTCGTCCGACAGTTCGATGGTGTAGGCCCTGCCGTCGAGACCGAACTCAATCGTCTGGTCGGCCTCACCACCGGTTAGGTCGTCAATCAGTTGGGTGATTACCTGTCGCGCCATGCTCGGGTTAGCTCCATTTCATGAGTACGAAGACGAGGACATTAGCATCCAGACAGGGTGGTTGCTAAAGGACCCACACGCAGGTTTCGCTCGACCACCAAATCTTTCCCGTGGGTAGCGGTTACCGCACCCGCCGTGGCTGTTCCTCAGACCACCGATCCGGACGCCCGACCATCGGAGTCAAACTTTCTGGAAGCGTCTATCCCCGCCCACACCCCGGACCGTGTCGAGAGCCGAGGCCACCAATTGCGGGCACGGCCGCTTTTGTCGTCGAGGCGCGGCCTCACATTCCCGCCGACACCCCGCCACCGCCGCCAGCTCCCGGCCACCGCGGTTCGGTACCCAGCACAGCACCGCCACCGAACCCAGTTCGGCCTGCCGTCCGGACTGCCCCGGCCACCTCTAGATTACAACCACCTCTTAGATGATTTTCCTATATTGTCCGGTTATGCACTCCCGGTCCCTCCGGTCATCGCCGTCCCGACGGGCCGCCCTGATCAGCCTCTGTACCGCCGCCATGCTGGTGTGGCTCGCGTTCTCCAACCTCGGCGTGGCGTTGCCGACCATCGCCACTGAGCTGAACGTCAATCTGACCGATATGCAGTGGGCGAACAACGCCCTGAGCATCGCCTGCGGAACTCTCCTGCTGGCCGGCGGTCGCCTCACCGACCTACACGGTCATCGAAAGATGCTGCTGCTCGGCTTGGTGATCTTCGGTGTCGCCGCCCTGGCGACCGCCTTCACGCCCAACCTCGCCGGCCTCATCGCCGGCCGGGCGTTGATGGGCGCTGGTAGCGCACTCATCCTGCCCTCCACGCTGGCGATGATCCCGGCGCTCTTCAAGCGGACCGAGCAGCCCACGGCCTTCGCCGCATGGGCCGCGGCGACCTGGGCCGGGCAGGCAGTCGGGCCCGCCATCGGTGGCACCCTGACCACGCTGCTCGGCTGGCGGTCGCTGTTCTGGTTGACCGCACCGGTGGTAGTCGTCTTGTACATCGTGACCAAACAAAACGCACCCGAGGCGCAGAAGGGCCGGGGGCGGGTCGACCTGATCGGGCTGTTCACCGGGGCCGGGGCCGCACTGTGCCTGCTCTTCGCGCTGACCGAGGGGCAACAGGTCGGCTTCAACGATCCGCTGATCATTGCTCTCTTCGGCGCCACCGCGGTGCTCACCATGGCATTCGTCTTCGTCGAACTGAAAGTCGCCGACCCGCTGGTGGATCTACGGCTGTTCCGCACCCGCAGCTTTGACGGCGCTCTCATCGTCAACCTGACGATGAACATGTCCTTCGCCGGCGCCCTCTTCGTGCTCTCCCTCTACCTACAGGACGTCCGGGGCTACAGCGCGTTCGCGGCCGGCCTGCTCCTGGTTCCGGCCGCCGGAACGATCCTGATATTCAACGCCGTCGGCGCTCGGATCGTCACCCGGCACGACGCCCGCTCCCCCTCGGTCTGGGGCCTCGTCCTGGTCGGCGTCGGCAGCCTCGCCATCAGCGCCCTGCTGCCCTCCCTGTCGGTGCTCGCGGTGATCCTGGGCCTGCTCATCATCGGTGTCGGGCTGGGCATACTCTCCGTGCCCGTGGCCGACACCATCGTCGGTGGCCCACCGGTCGCCCTCGCCGGCGCCGCGTCCGGGCTCTACAAGACCAGCAGCATGCTGGGGGGCGCGCTCGGCGTCGTCCTGCTCACCGCCGCGACCACCCGCTTCGGTCGGGCCGACGCCGCCCCGGTGAGCACCGCGGCCGGGCTTACCGAAGCCGAGTCCACCCAGGTCGTCAACGCGCTGACCAACTCCCAGACGGCGACCGCCGTCCTCGACAAGCTGCCAGCGAGCGAGCGGAACCTGGTGATCGCGGCCTATCATCAGGCATTCTCGGACGGAGTGTCGACCGCCCTCGTGCTCGGTGGGCTGATCGCGGTGATCGGCGCGGTGCTGGCCGCCTGGATCTGGCCCCGCCAGCGAAAGGGCCGTAGCCCGCGGCAACCCCAGCAGACCTGACCGCTCAGCCCAGGTCCTGTCGGCGGACGCTAAGTCCCTTACCCCCGAACTCCTGACAGACGAAAGCAGGCTGGCGGGGCTTACTGAGAGCCGGTGCGTAGCGGTAGCCGATCTCGGCGAAGTCGACGATGTCCGCCGGGTTCTCCACCTGAGCGGTCAGCAGCCACCGGGCGAAGGCACCGCGGGCGATCTTGGCGTGCACGACAACGAACCGCGGCTCCCCGGTCTTCGGGTTGACGGTCAGGAAGCGGGGGCTGACGAACCGGTCGCGGGGCAGAAACCGGGTGACGGTCCGGTTGTACTCGACGGCGGCCAGATCAATGATGACGCCGGTCGACGGTAGGCACCGGGCAACGGCATCACCCCAGAACTGGTAGAGGTTGGCATACGGCGGGTCCGGTAGGCGATAGCCCATCTCCAGCCGGTAGGGCTGGATGCCATCGTCCGGGCGCAGGATGCCGTAGAGCCCGGAGAGGATTCGCAACCGACCGTCGGCGTACGCCCGGTCGGCAGGAGTGAGGTCGGAGGCGCGGAGCCCGCTGTAGATGTCACCGGCGAAGCTGTCGATCGCCGGTGACTGCCGCTGCGGGTCGGTGCCCCAGTCGGCGAAGAGCCCGTGCGTTCGGTCGGCCAGCTCCGGGGAGAGCGCCATGACGGTGGCGAGCTGCTCCACCGAGAGGGTCTTGAGGTACGCCGCCAACTCCTCGGCCCGGTCCCGTAGGGCGGGCACGGTGAGGGTCGCGCCGCCCTGGGGTGCCGGTCGCATCGCCTTGGAGGTGTGAATCAGAATGATCATTTTCGCCTCGTGCCGAGATCAAGATCCCCTGAGCATAGCGGCCCGATCGGCAACTCCGCGGCGGCGAACCGGGAGGGCAGGGCCGGCCGGCGAGTTCTCCCGGCCACCGCGCCGCACCACGCGGCGACAGCAGCCTCTTGGTACGCCGACGGGGATTCGCTACCAACAATCTTGGCAGCGCGGATACGAATCCGGAAAACGCACACCCGGTCCACCTCCAGGTGACAGCAAGCCCGTCGGCGAGATCTCTTGCGTTACTCGGGTTCTAATGTGTATTCGCCTTCACCTTCGACGGTAGTGGCGTTGAGATGAAATGACCTTCTGGAGGCAACCGTATGCCGGGAACAAACCTTCAGGAGCGTACGACGACCCCCGCCGCCTCGCCGCGGGTATTGCAGGCTGCCAACACAGTGACCGCGGTACGCACAATCGGCGCGGTCACGCTCGCGATCGCCGCGGCCGCCACCCGGGACCCGGTCCTGGCGGTAGCCGCATATCTTGTGTACTGGGTCGGCGACATGTTGGACGGCTGGACAGCCCGCCGACTGAACCAGGAGACCCGCTTCGGCGCGGTCTTCGACATCCTGGCCGATCGGCTCTGCTGCGTCCTCTGCATCATCCCGCTGCTGCAGGCGCGACCCGAGATGGTGGCTCCTATCGCGGTCTTTCTGCTGCAGTTTGTCGTCGTCGATCTGGCGCTCAGCCTGTCGTTTCTCCGTTTCGGGCTGCTTAGTCCGAACTATTTTTTCCGCGTACACCGTGGCGTCTTTCAGTGGAACTGGTCCCCGTTGGCCAAGGCCGCCAACACCAGCGCGCTGGTGCTGCTCGCGCTCTTCGTGCCGAGCCCCTGGCCAGCGCTCACGCTGGCCCTGGCGGTGACCGTGATCAAGGTCGTCTCCCTGGTGGTGGTAGGGCGGCTGGTTCCGGTCCCCGGGTACCGGGCCGCACCATGATCGAGGCCGGGGTCGCTACCTTCCTGATGGCGCTCGCCTCGGCCTTCATCCCGGCGGTGCCGGTGGAGCCGTACCTCATCGGTGCGGCCGCCGTAACCGGACAGCACGCCGTCCTGCTGGGTGTCACCGCCAGCGCCGGGCAGACCCTCGGCAAGGCGCTGATGCTGCTGGGCCTCCGCGGCACCCTCCGCTCCGTGCGGCTGCGCCGCTGGTCACAGCGGCACAGCGCCCGCTTTGCCCGGACGCCGGAGCCGGCCGGGGTGACCATGGCGAAAGTGCCGTACGGGACAGGGCCGAGCGATCTGGGTTTCGGCGCTGGGGACCCGGCGGCCGTGCCGCCCCGAGCGACCGTCCGGACGATCCTCCGCCGGTCGATCCCCGCCGTTGTCGCGGTGGCCCGCCGCTGGAACAACCGACTCATCGCCCTGCTCGACCGGCCTTTCGTGGCGGTGCCGGTGGTGTTGCTGAGCGCGGCGGTGGGCCTGCCCCCACTCCTACTGGTCGTCTTCTGCATCAGCTCGAGCCGAATGTCGGTGGGCATGTTCGCGGTCACCTGTTTCGTCGGCCGCACGGTTCGATTCGCCGCGGTCAGCATGTTGCCGGAGTTCGCCCGCTTCCTGGGATAGGGCGTGGGGGCATCCGCCGTCCGCCGGATACCCCCAAGGCCCCTGGTCAACGCCGACGCCGCGCACGACAGCTACCCACCCAGCCGTCGGAGCTGGCGGCGACGCTCAGTCCCGGGCCATCATGGCGGCCGCCTCCCGCTCGACGTCAACGTAGGCCTCACCGGAGACATCCGCGATGACCTGCTTGATCGTGGCACCGGTCAGCTTCCAGGGACGGGCACCGGAGTAGTCATAGGTGACGGGCGCACCGCGGTCCTGGCCGACGTTGAAGCCTTCCCCGGCGAGGGCGAACTTGCCGAGTTGGGTCTGCATCCCCTTGCACTCACCCACCTTCTTCTTGCCGATGAACAGCGAGGCGTTGCCGATGCAGGCACTGGGCTGGTCGGAGCCGGGTGGAGAAATTAACTTCTCCTTCTCGAACGCGACGCCGAGCACCGCCTTTCCCTTCGGCACATCGATGTTCGAGGAGATGACCTGCTCCTTCTCCCCCAGGTAGTTGTAGACGTACTTCAGCTTGCCGTCCTTGAGATAGAGGGCGTGCCCGCCGAAGTTGGAGCCCTGCGCGAAGAGGACGCCTTCCGCGTCGGGACCATCGATGACCACGTCGGCCGCCAGGATGTAGGACCGCCCCCGGATGTTGACCGCTACCGCCTCCGGCACCTCCAGCGTGTTCGGATAGTAGACGTAGTGATCTCGCGGTGGCGCCACCTGCGGTCGCGGCGTGCTGAGCAACTCGGCGATGGGCCGATCGTCCACCGGGAGACCAAAGAACATGCCGGCCTGGTGATACCAGAGCGCCGCCAACTCTGCGGCCAGCTCGGGGTGTTGGTCGGCCACGTTATGGATCTCGGCACGGTCGACATCGGTGTGGTAGAGCGCCCACTGGTCCAGACCGAAATGACCCCAGTCCGCCGGTGAGCTCGGGTGCAGGGCGTCGACCTTCCAGCCGTCCCGCCACAGCGCCCGGGTACCCAGCATCTGATAGAACTGGCTTTGCTTCGCGGTCTTGGCCTTCGGCTTTTCGAAGGTGTGTTTGAGGCTGGAGCCCTCCAGTGGCCACTGGTTGAAGCCCTTGACCGTCTCCGGCAACTCGATGCCGAGGCAGTCGTACACCGTGGGCACGATGTCGGTCACGTGCGCGTACTGGTCGCGTAGCTCGCCTTTTGCCTTGATCCCGGCCGGCCAGTGCACGATCATCGGGTCGCAGATTCCGCCCTCCCACGCGTCCTGCTTGAACAGCTTGAACGGGGTGTTGAAGGCGAAGGCCCAACCCGTCGAATAGTGGTTGTAGGTGCCGGGCGAGCCAAGAATATCGAGCATCTTGATATTCTCGTCGATATTGCTCGGGACACCGTTGAAGAACGTGTTCTCATTGACAGCGCCGTCCGCCCCGCCCTCACCTGATGCTCCGTTGTCTGAGATCACGAAGATGAGGGTGTTGTCCAGCTCTCCGGTGTCCTCGAGGTAGGAGATCAGCCGGCCGATCTCGTGGTCGGCGTAGCTGGAGAAGCCGGCAAAGACCTCCGCCATCCGGATCTGCAGCTTCTGCTCGTCGGCATTGAGCGAATCCCACGGCCGTACGTCGCTCTGGGCGGGCGAGGGTTTGCCGTCCGCGCTGCGTACGTCGCTGAGCGGGTTAATCGGCGAGAGCTCGCTCCCCTTCGGGAGGATCCCCATCTTGATCTGCTTCGCCAGGATCTTCTCGCGGATCGCCTCGTACCCCATGTCGAACTTGCCCTTGTACTTGTCGGCCCAGGCCTTCGGTACGTGGTGCGGGGCGTGGTTCGCCCCGGGGCAGAAGTACATGAAGAACGGCCGGTCCGGAGCGACCTGCTTGGCGTCGCCGATCATGCCGATCGCCCGGTCAACGAGGTCGGCGGTGAGCAGGTACCCGTCCTTGCCTTCCTTCCACTCGTCAATACTGACCGGGTCGGTGGGCTGGTCGATGAACTGCTGGTCCTGAACGAGGTTCGGGTAGTACTGGTTAGCCTCTCCACCAAGGAAGCCGTAGAAGCGTTCGAAGCCCCGGTGGGTGGGCCAGTTCCGTTTGGAGGAGGCCATATTGGTCTCGTCTTCGGCGACACAGTGCCACTTGCCCAGCGCGTAGGTGTTGTAGCCCCGGTCGCTGAGGATCTCCCCGATAAGAGCCGCCTCCCCGGGGATGTGCCCGTTCATCCCCGGGAATCCCTGGGTCGCCTCGGCGACGCAGGACATGCCGACGGTGGTGTGGTTGCGCCCGCTCAGCAGCGCGGCCCGGGTGGGCGAGCAGAGCGCGGTGGTGTGGAACTGGGTGTACTTCAGTCCGTTGTTGGCGAGCTTGCTCATGTTCGGCATCTCGATGGGCCCACCGAAGAAGTCCCAGGAGCCGAAGCCCGTGTCGTCCCAGACCAGGAACAACACGTTCGGCGCGCCCTTCGGGGCCTGGGGTTGGGCGTAGGGGTCCCAGTCCGGCGTCGAATCCTTGGCGCCCAGGTTGATAACGCCCTTGAATGCTTTACTCATGAACGACTTCCCCTTCTCCCGCGCCAAGGGCGGGAACGCGACCTGTCCGTACTTTCCCGATCAGCTCTTCGCGGTGTCGGATGGCGCCACCTGGCCGGTGACCAACATTCGGATGCTCACCAGGAGAACCCAGGCGGGGAAGATGAGCGTGAACCAGAGATTCTGGTTGGTGAAGATCAAGAGCAGCACGGCCAGAATGTAGGTCAGTATCCAGAGCCACTTCGGCATCAGGCGGGTCTTCATCCCCACCGTTCCGAGCGCGATCATGAACACCGCCGCCATTCGTACCGCGTAGATCCCACTCGCCTCGAGCATGATCGAGCGACCAAACCCGACCGTCTCGGTACCCAAGGACTGGGAGCCACCTTCGGGAACACCATCAACAATGGCTCCCGCCACCACGACAGCGACGAATATCATGGCCAGGAAGAGAACCCCGCTCCCGATGAGCAGAGTGGAGAAGAACCAGTCTCCCAAATTGCCCATGTACTCGCGCACCACGCCCATGAACCAGAGGAAGAAGATTCCGGCGAACGGGATCAGGAACAGGGCCACCCGCATCCGGCCAGCTTCTTGACGCACCCACTCCACATCGGCAAATGGCTCCTTCGGGAGCGCCGACCGAAGCAGTATGATACTGATGGCAAAGACCACGGCGAAAAGTATGCCCGCGATCGCTACCCCGCGCGGATTTCGGAGCGCCCGAAACGTTTCTTGATCAGAACTCTTGCCCATCGGCAACACCCTTCACCAGCCGTTTCAACGGTCCCATGGAATGCACACCCCTCCTTTTCTCGTTCTACCAGAGAACGGGGCGCCCAGTGGCCGGAATGCGTCCGGCCACGAGCTGGATTCGGGAGCGCAGCCTCATGCCCGCCCCGGACCACCGATTCCCTGCCGGTCCGGCACCACGGCCCGGTCGTGGTCGACCTTGCCCCCGAAGCTCGCGGCCAGGCTCTGGTCCAGCCGGTCAAGCTCGGCGTCCACCGCCGGTCGCCGGTCGGCCGGAAGCACCTCGCGAAGGTCTTCGAGCATGGCGCGGAGCCGCCGCAGCACCTGGACGGAGCTGGCCCCGTACTCGCGGATCTCGGTGACTGCGAGCGTGAGGTAGTCCTCCCACGTCCGGCCGGGCACAGTCAGCCGTGGCTGGCCGGATTCGTCGCAGTACCGCATCGTGCCGAGGGGCTGCGCCCCGATCATCCGGAGCAGCTCCTCCAGGTAGTCCATCATCTGCACCGCTGTTGTCGGATCGTTGATGGCCGGGGAGAGCGCCCGCGCCGCGCTGTCCACCAGAATCCGTACCGGAAAGGCCGGATCACGCTCGATTGTCCGCTCGATCCCCAGGGCCACCATGGCGTGGATCTGCTTGGTGGAGTCACCCGACGGCCTCGTCCCGAATATCTCCATCACCGGTTGCCCGGCGATGATGTAGTCGCCGGCCGCCACCTTTGACCGGAGCTGACAGCCGTGCTGGCTGGCCCAGCGGACCAGGGCTATCTCATTCAACGCCTGCACCGACCCGGATCGTTGGGCCTGGAGCACCAGAGTTGGCTCCCCGGCCGGCTCCTCCTTGGTCACCACCGACCCGCCCGACTGGTCGCGCGCCGCCATCAGCTTCCGGGCTGTCTTGGTCACGTCGGCCGCGACCGCCACCGGTCGGAGTTGATGCACCAGATGGTTGAGGAAGACCACGAAGAGCACGAAGCTAACGATGAGGAAAATCCCCGAGATGCCGACACCGAGCGGCGGGATCTCCGCGGACCCACCAAGAGCCAGGAGCGTGAAGGCGAAGGAGACCGTCCCGAGGATAAATGTCACGACGGCCAGGTGGAATCGGTCCCGGTACAACAATCGCAGGTAGCGCGGAAAACTGTCGGCATGGAGTTCGAGCACGACCACGCTCACGGCCACCACAAATCCGGCCAGCACCCCCGCGACCTCGACCACGATCGTGAGGAGTTCCTGTGCCGCGGACGGCTCGAACTCCCACGCCGACGGCAGGGTGATGACGGCGTCAATCTCGCGGACCACGAGGGCGAGCAGCCCTCCCACCACCAGCCCCAGCAGCGGGAAGAACCACATGCTTCCCACCAGGTTCTGGCGGATTCGGAAGAACTTTGCCCACAGCATCATCGAACTCCTCACCGCTTCGGGTAGGGACCCGACCGGAGCTGCTGACGACCCGCCGCCGAACTGCGTAAGGGCAACCCGTGTCTGCGGTTGTCCGCAGCGGGCCGGAACCAGCCCCGGGGCCAAGCGGCTGCCGTCTGTGAGCCTTCCACACGTTCTGGCTCGGCTTGGGCGGAACCGTCAATCCGAGCTGCGGTGAACGCCGTTCCGCGCACCGAGTCGACCCGCGCCACCGGTGTCGGTGCATTTGGCGATTCCCACGGCGAGGTATCGCATCGGTGCCAGACTGTGAACACGGAGTGAACGGAGGGTCCGGCTCCCTCCCGGCCCGGACCACACCGAGTGCGGAGGCAGGGGTGGCGGAGGAGACGGAGACCCGCTGGCGGCGCCGGTACGCCGAGCTGTTGCAGGAGCTGCGCATCGCCCAGATGGGGGTGCAGATCCTCTTCGCCTTCCTGCTCGCCCTCCCGTTCAGCTCCGCGTTCGGCGAGACCAACGCCTTCCAGCGGACGCTCTACATCATCTCGTTCCTCTCCACCGCCGCCGCGGCGGTGGCAACCATCGCCCCGGTGGCGTTCCACCGGGCGCTGTTCCGGCAGGGGCGTGGCCCGGAGCTGGCCCGCTTCACCCACTCGATGACCAACACCGGCTTGTTGCTGTTGATCCTGGCCGTGATCGTCGCGGTGCTCCTCATCACGGATTTCGTCCTCGAGCTGCCGATCGCGCTCGCGCTGACCGGCCTGATCCTGCTCTGGCTGCTGCTGCTCTGGGTGCTCGTGCCGATCGGCCGCAGTCGGACCGGCAGCGACTCCGGCACTACCGGATGACGCACCGGAAGCCGAGGTGGCAGGTCGAGGTGTCGATCGCTTCGCCCTGCCGGGCCGCCGGCCGATACCGCATGCAGTAGTTGGGGGCGCACAGGTGGGATCCGCCCTTGATGACATGGCGGGGAATGACCGCGCTCGGTCCGTCGGCGGTGACCGGCGTCGTACAGCACGCCTTCGCCGACGGGTCAGCGGGGTACGTGAAGACGTCCCGGGTCCATTCCCAGACGTTGCCGGCCATGTCGTAGAGGCGGTGACCGTTGGGCGGGAAGGCTCCCACCGGAGAGGTCCCCGCGTACCCGTCGAGGAGCAGGTTCTGCCAGGGAAACGCGCCCTGCCAGGTGTTGGCCATCATCTTGCCCTCGGGGGCGAACTCGTTGCCCCAGGTGAAGGCGGCACCATCGAGCCCGCCACGGGCGGCGAGTTCCCACTCAGACTCGGTCGGGAGTTCCTTGCCGGCCCAGGTCGCGAAGGCCACCGCGTCGGAGTACGCGACGTGGGTGACCGGGTGCAGGTCTCTGCCGTCGATGGTGCTACCTGGCCCCTCGGGCTGACGCCAGGTCGCGCCCGGTGTCCACGACCACCAGTTGCGGTAGTCGGCGAGGCTGACCGGCCCGGAGGCCTTGCGAAACACGAGGGAGCCTGGGACGAGCAGCTCCGGGTCGGCGTCGGGATAGTCCGCCGCCGTCGGTGCCACCTCGGCCATCGTCACATGGCCGGTCTCCCGGACGAATCGAGCGAAATCTCGGACGGTCACCAGGTACTGATCGATCCAGAACCCATCGACCTCAACCCATCGGACGGGTCCCTCTTCCGGGTAGAAATCGATTGATCCCATGCGAAACTGACCGCCCGGGATCCAGACCATCTCCGGCCCCGGACGGGTCGTCGCTGGGGAGCTGAGCGCCTCGTGCACCACGCCCCTCACCCTAAACCAGCCAAAGCATGACAACTTGGCGATTATCCGATCACCTGGATGAGCACGGTGTTGCCGGGCGGGAAATCCACCAGCGCCACCGAGATAGGCGATCGCGCCGATTTAGACCTGTTTTGTCCGGCTATCTGAGCCAAGCTGGGGGGCGAGTCATCCCATCGGGTGTTCTCGCGGCCACCGGTGAGGAATGAGGCGAATGACGGGCACGACAGAGCACGCGAGCCGGGCTTTGCTGGCCGTGGGCGGCCTGGTCCGCCAGGCCGAGGTCGCCCCCGACGGCCGGGCCCTCTACCAGGTCGGTGGGCGGGAGGCGGATGCCTTCTACCGAGACCGATGGTCGTACGACAAGGTGGTGCGCTCCACCCATGGCGTGAACTGCACCGGTTCGTGCTCCTGGAAGGTGTACGTCCGCGACGGCATCATCACCTGGGAACAGCAGCAGACCGACTACCCGAGTGTCGGCCCGGATCGGCCGGAGTACGAGCCGCGGGGCTGCCCACGGGGGGCGGCGTTCTCCTGGTACACCTACTCGCCGACGCGGGTGCGCTACCCGTACGCCCGGGGTGTGCTGATGGAGATGTACCGCGAGGCCCGGCAGCGGCTGGGTGATCCACTCGCGGCGTGGGCCGAGATTCAGGCCGACCCGCAGCGGCGACGTCGGTACCAACAGGCGCGGGGCAAGGGCGGCCTGGTCCGGATCTCCTGGGATGAGGCGCTGGAGCTGGTCGCCGCGGCGCATGTGCACACCATCGCCGAGTACGGACCGGATCGGATCGCCGGCTTCTCCCCCATCCCAGCGATGTCGATGGTGTCGCACGCGGTGGGAGCGCGGTTCCTGTCGCTGATCGGCGGATCGATGCTGTCGTTCTACGACTGGTACGCGGACCTGCCGGTGGCATCCCCGCAGATGTTCGGCGACCAGACCGACGTGCCGGAGTCCGGGGACTGGTGGGACGCCTCCTACTTCATCATGTGGGGCTCCAACGTGCCGGTGACCCGCACCCCGGATGCGCACTGGATGGCCGAGGCGCGCTACCGGGGCCAGAAGGTCGTGGTGGTGAGCCCGGACTTCGCCGACAACGTCAAGTTCGCCGACGAGTGGATGCCCGCCCAGCCCGGCACCGACGGAGCGCTGGCGATGGCGATGGGGCACGTCATCCTCAAGGAGTTCTTCGTCGACTGGAACACACCCCGGTTCTTCGACTACGTGCGCCGCTTCACGGACCTGCCGTACCTGGTCGGCCTGGAGCCGGCAGCCGACGGCGGCTACCGTCCGGGGAAGTTCGTCACCGCCGCCGACCTGGGGGAAGACGACAAGGAAGCGGCCTTCCGGCCGGTGCTGTGGGATTCCGTAACGGACGGGCCAGTGGTGCCGAACGGGTCGCTCGGGGACCGCTACCGCGAGACCGGCGTCGGCCGGTGGAACCTGGAACTGGGCGAGATCGTGCCCCGGCTGAGCTGTACCGGCGGCGAGGCGGTGGAGGTGGTGCTGCCCCGGTTCGACACCGACCAGCCGGCGGTGCTGCGACGCGGCGTGCCCACCGCCCGGGTCGGCGAACGGCTGGTCACCACCGTGTTCGACCTGATGCTCGCCCAGTACGGCGTCGCCCGTCCCGGCCTGCCCGGTAGCTGGCCGACCGGGTTCGACGACGCGGCCGAACCGTACACGCCGGCGTGGCAGGAGCCGATCACGGGCGTACCGGCGGCGCAGGTGGCCCGGGTGGCCCGGGAGTTCGCGGACAACGCCGAACGCTCCGGTGGCCGCTCGATGATCGTGATGGGGGCCGGCACGAACCACTGGTTCCACTCCGACACCACCTACCGGGCGATGCTGGCGCTGACCACGCTGACCGGCTGCCAGGGGGTCAACGGCGGCGGGTGGGCCCACTACGTGGGGCAGGAGAAGTGCCGGCCGGTGACCGGCTGGCAGCAGCTAGCGTTCGCGCTGGACTGGGTCCGCCCGCCCCGGCAGATGATCGGCACCGCCTTCTGGTACGTCCACACCGACCAGTGGCGCTACGACACGTACTCCGCCGACGCCCTCGCCGCTCCCACCGGCACCGGCGCCTTCGCCGGCAAGCACACCATCGACCTGTTGGCTCAGTCGACCCGGCTGGGCTGGATGCCGTCAATGCCCACCTTCGACCGTAACCCGCTTGATCTCGCCGACGAGGCGCTGGCCGCGAACCCCGACGACCCGGCGCGCTACGTCGCCGACGCACTGGTCGATGGCCGACTCGGCTTCGCCGGCACCGACCCGGACGCCCCGGAGAACTGGCCCCGGGTGTTGACGGTGTGGCGGGCGAACCTGCTCGGCTCCTCCGGCAAGGGCAACGAGTACTTCCTGCGTCACCTGCTCGGCACCGAGTCGAACCTGCGGGCGGAGCAGGCTCCGGCCGAGAATCGCCCGGCCGAGGTCGTGTGGCGCGACGAGGCCCCGGAGGGAAAGCTCGACCTGCTGCTGAGCCTCGACTTCCGGATGACCTCGACCACGCTCTTCTCCGACGTGGTGCTACCGGCGGCCACCTGGTACGAGAAGCATGATCTCAGCACCACCGACATGCACCCGTTCGTGAACGCCTTCACCCCGGCGATCAACCCACCGTGGCAGACCCGCACCGACTTCACCGCCTTCCACGGGATCGCCAAGGCCTTCTCCGCCCTGGCCCGCCGGCATCTCGGGGTGCGCAAGGACCTGGTGGCGACGTCCCTACTGCACGACACCCCGGACGCCATGGCTACCCCGGGTGGGGTGGTGCGCGACTGGAAAACCGGCGACGCGCCCGCGGTTCCGGGCAAGACGATGCCGAAGTTCGTGGTCGTGGAGCGGGACTACGGCGCGGTCGCCGACCAGATGGCCGCTCTCGGCCCCCTCCTGGACCGGCTGGGCACCACGAACAAGGCGGTCACCGTCGATGTCAACCGGGAGATCGACTACCTGCGGCGGGTCAACGGCGCGGTGCGGGGTGGCACAGCCGACGGCCAGCCCCGGCTGGACTCCGACATTCGCGCGTGTGAGGCCATCCTGGCGCTGTCGGGCACCACGAACGGCCGCATCGCCACCGAGGGCTTCCGCTTCCTGGAACGGCGTACCGGTCAACGCCTGGCGGACCTCGCCGCCGAGGCGGAGGGGAAGCAGATCACGTTCGCGGACACCCAGTCCCGCCCGGTTCCGGTGATCACGAGTCCGGAGTGGTCGGGCAGTGAGCACGGTGGTCGCCGGTACTCGGCGTTCACGATCAACACGGAGCGGCTGAAGCCGTGGCACACGTTGACCGGGCGGCAGCACTTCTTCCTGGACCACGACTGGATCCACGAGACGGGCGAGGCACTGCCGATCTTCCGGCCACCGTTGGACATCCACCGGCTCTTCGGCGAGCCGCGACTCGGCACCAACGGTGAGTTGGAGATCACCGTGCGGTATCTGACCCCGCACTCGAAGTGGGCTATCCACTCGGAGTACCAGGACAACCTGCTCATGCTGACGCTGTCCCGCGGTGGGCCGACGATGTGGATGAGTGAGGCGGACGCGGCGAAGATCGGGGTACGGGACAACGAGTGGATCGAGGCGGTCAACCGCAACGGTGTGCTGGTGTGCCGGGCGGTGGTCAGCTACAAGATGCCCGAGGGCACCGTCTACGTCTACCACGCGCAGGAACGGGTGATAGACGTGCCGAAGGCGCAGCTCAACGGCCGCCGCGGCGGGATACACAACTCGCTGACCCGGCTGCTGGTCAAACCCACCCACCTGATCGGCGGATACGCGCAGTTCGCCTTCGCGTTCAACTATCTCGGGCCGACCGGCAACCAGCGCGATGAGGTGACGGTGGTCCGACGCCGTTCGCAGGAGGTGCGGTACTGATGCGGGTGATGGCGCAGATGGCGATGGTGATGAACCTGGACAAGTGCATCGGGTGTCATACCTGCTCGGTGACCTGCAAGCAGGCGTGGACCAACCGATCCGGGGTGGAGTACGTCTGGTTCAACAACGTGGAGACCCGCCCCGGCCAGGGCTACCCGCGCACCTACGAGAACCAGCAGCGCTGGCAGGGCGGTTGGGTGCGCACCCGCTCCGGGCGGCTCAAGCCCCGCTCGGGCGGGCGCCTGAAGCGGATGTTCACCATCTTCGCCAACCCGAAGTTGCCCTCCATGCAGGACTACTACGAGCCCTGGACCTACGACTACGAGCACCTGATCACCGCGCCGTCCAGCGACGACATCCCGGTTGCCCGGCCGAAGTCCCTGCTCACCGGCGAGGACATGAAGATCACCTGGAGTGCGAACTGGGACGACTCCCTGGCCGGCGGAAACGAGATCACGGCGGGTGATCCGGTGTTGGCGAAGGTGTCCGAGCAGGTACGGCAGGAGTACGAGAAGACCTTCATGTTCTTCCTGCCCCGGATCTGTGAACACTGCCTCAACCCGTCCTGCGCCGCGTCCTGTCCCTCCGGGGCGATCTACAAACGCAGCGAGGACGGCATCGTGCTGGTCGATCAGGACCGCTGCCGCGGCTGGCGGATGTGCATCACCGGCTGCCCGTACAAGAAGGTGTACTTCAACCACCGCACCGGCAAGGCGGAGAAGTGCACGTTCTGTTTCCCCCGCATCGAGATCGGCCAGCCGACGATCTGCTCCGAGACCTGCGTCGGCCGGCTGCGCTACCTCGGCCTCCTGCTCTACGACAGCGACCGGGTGGCCGAGGCCGCCGCCACCGAAGCCGAAGCGGATCTCTACGCGGCGCAACGCTCGGTCTTCCTCGACCCCCACGACCCCGCCGTCGTGTCCGCCGCGCGGGCGGGCGGAATACCCGAGGACTGGATCGAGGCCGCCCAGCAGTCCCCGATCTGGGACCTGATCATGAAGTACGAGGTGGCGCTGCCACTGCACCCGGAGTATCGGACCATGCCGATGGTCTGGTACATCCCACCCCTGTCCCCCGTGGTGGACGTGCTGCGTGACACCGGCCACGACGGTGAGGAGGCCGGCAACCTCTTCGGCGCGATCGACGCTCTCCGCATCCCCGTCGACTACCTCGCGGAGCTCTTCACCGCCGGCGATCCGGCGCCCGTCCGCGCGGCGCTCGGCCGGCTCGCCGCCATGCGCGCCTACCAACGCCGCGGCAACCTCGGTGAGACACCGGACGATGCCATACCCGCCAGCGTCGGCATGACCACCGACGAGATGGACGACATGTACCGCCTCCTGGCGGTCGCCAAGTACGAGCAGCGCTACGTCATCCCCGCCGCCCACGCCGAGGACGCCCACCGGCTGGAGAAGATCGCCACCGAGTGCTCCCTGGACTACGAGGGCGGCCCCGGGATGGGCGGCGGCGGACCCTACGGACAGGGCCCCTTCGGGGAATCCTCCGGCACGCCCGTACCGATCCAGGTGGAGACCTTCGACGCGCAACGCAGCCGGCAACGGGCCGACTCCCTGACCGAGGCCGGCGACCCGGCCCAGCGGACCAACCTGATCGACGCCGGTGGTGCGGGCAGCCGGACCGGTGCCCGGCCGCAGAAGGACCCGGCCGGCGAGGGCGGCGACGTGACCAGCCCCGGCGTCCTCGACATCAACCGGGACCAGCCATGACGACCGAACCGACGACCTGGCGGCCCGTCGCCGCCCGCGCCGCCTCGCTACTGCTGCGCTACCCCGACGAGGAGGTCCTCGCCGCGCTGCCGATCATCCGGGCCGCCCTCGACGCACTCCCCGATGCCGTGGCGAAGCCACTTCGACAGGTGCTGACCCATCGGGAAGCAACCGCCCCCGGCGAGCTGCGCGCCGCGTACGTGCAGCTGTTCGACTTCCGCCGCCGGTGCTGCCTGCACCTGAGTTACTACACCTGTGGCGACACCCGCCGCCGCGGGGAGGCGCTCGTCGGCTTCGCCGCCGCGTACAAGGCCGCCGGCCTGGTGGTGGTCGATGGCGAGTTGCCCGACTATCTGCCGGCGCTGCTCGACCTCGCCGCCGAGGACGACAGCGGATGGCGGCTGCTGCACGACAACCGGGTCGGCCTCGACCTGCTCGCCGAGTCGCTGGGCAAGGAGGAGTCCCCGTACCGGCACGCGGTCGAGGCGATCCGGGCCACACTGCCCGCCCCGCGCCCCGCCGACCTCGCCGCCGCGCTCCGGCTGGCCCGCACCGGCCCACCGGTCGAAGAGGTTGGCCTCGAACCGTACGGACTCGTCGACACCACCGGGGGGCGCAGATGAACACGGTGCACGTGCTGCTCTGGGTGGTCTACCCGTACCTGGCCATCACGATCCTGATCGGAGGGCTGATCTGGCGCTATCGCTACGACAAGTTCGGCTGGACCACCCGCTCCACCCAGCTGTACGAGACCGCCTTGTTGCGCTGGGGCAGCCCGCTGTTCCACTTCGGCGTACTCATGGTGTTGATCGGGCATGTGGTCGGCCTCCTCATCCCCAAGTCCTGGACCGAGGCCGTCGGCATCACCGAGCACAACTACCACTTCATGGCCGTCTTCATCGGCACCGTCGCCGGCTTCTGCACCCTCGCCGGAATGGTCATCCTGATCGCCCGCCGCCGCTTCACCGGCCCCGTCTTCGCCGCCACCACCCGCAACGACAAAGCGATGTACGTGTTCCTCGCGGCCGTCATCGTGCTGGGGCTCTGGAACACGGTGCGGGGCAACATCACCGAAGGGGGCTACGACTACCGCGCGGACCTCTCGCCCTGGTTTCGGTCGTTGTTCTATTTCAGCCCCGATCCCGAACTCATGACCAGCGTGCCGATCGGCTTCCAACTCCACGTCGTGGCCGCGTTCGCCCTCTTCGCGTTCTGGCCGTTCACCCGGCTGGTGCACGCCTTCAGCGCGCCGATCGGCTACGTCACCCGGCCGTACGTCGTCTACCGCAGCTACGGGACCCGATCGCGCCCAGCTCGGCCGGGCTGGGAAGGGCCGCCGACGTTGCCAACCCGCTCCTCGTCCCGAAGCCGACGGTGACGAGCTCTGCGCAGGATCCAGGACCTTCGGCCCTGATCTGGGCCGTTGTGTGTCTGTTCGGTGGAACCAGGTCACGTTTCCGCAGACTCGTCCGGGAGGCGAGCCGCAGAAACCACGACCTCTACGCCGATCGATGCTCAAAGGAGTGGTCTTGCTCTCGCAATCCTCAGCAGCAGTGGTTACGGCGACCCTGCCCGCTGTGCAGGCGCACGGTGAAGCGATCACCAGCCGGTTCTACCAGCGAATGTTCAAGGCCCACCCGGAGCTACTGAACATCTTCAACAAGGGCCACCAGGCCACCGGGGAGCAGCCAGCCGCGCTCGCCGCCTCCGTGGTCGCCTACGCCGAGCACCTCATTGACGGCGGCGACGAGAAGTCGTGGGAGCTGATCCTGAGCCGGATCGCCCACAAACACGCCTCGCTCGGCATCACCGCCACCCAGTACACGATCGTCGGCCGCCACCTGCTCGCCGCGGTCGGCGAGGTGCTCGGTGCGGCCGTGACCGACGAGGTCGCAGCGGCCTGGGACGAGGTGTACTGGCTGCTCGCCTGCGAGCTGATCGCCCGCGAGGCCCGGCTCTACACCCAGGCCGGGGTGGGCGAGGACGGGTCGGTGTGGCGGCACTGGCAGGTCGTGGAGTGCATTCAGGAGACCGCGGATGTCATCTCCTTCCGCCTGGTCCCCGCCGACGGTGGCCCGCTACCCACCTTCACGCCCGGGCAGTACGTCTCCGTCGCGGTCGACCTGGACGGCGGGGGGCAGCAGATCCGCCAGTACAGCCTCTCCGGCCGACCCGGCGAAGCCTACTGGCAGATCACCGTCAAGCGGGTACGCGCCACCGGCGACGCCCCCGAAGGCGTGGTCTCGACCCTCCTGCACGACCGGGTGACCGCCGGCGACACGCTCCGCCTCAGCCCCCCGTTCGGCGAGGTCAGCGCGGTCGGGGATGGGGGGCCGCTGGTGCTGGTCAGCGCCGGCATCGGGCTCACCCCGGCGATGTCGGCCCTGCACCACCTGGCCGCGACCGAGACCGACCGGGAGGTGGTGCTGGTGCACGCCGACCGCAGCGCCGCCGCCCACGCCCGCCGCCACGAACTCCCCGATCTGGCGGAGCAGTTGCCGAACCTGTCGGTGCTGCTGTGGTACGAGGATGCCGCCGCCGGCGAGTTGGACCGGCTGAAGGCGGAGGTCACCGCCGGCCAGCTGGACCCGAGCCGGGTCCCACTACCGGCCGAGGCCGACATCCACCTCTGCGGGCCGGTGCCGTTCATGTACCAGGTCCGCGCCGAGCTCCTCCGCCGAGGCGTACCGAAGGACCGGATCGGCTACGACGTCTTCGGCCCGGGAATGCTGCGCGACTGACTCCTTCGGGCTGGATCCCATGGTGGGACCCGGACGGGTTGACCCCACGGCCGCGCGGCCGTGGGGTCAACTCGTCAGGAGACCAACACCAGCGTGCCGAACACCAGGACCGAGCAGGCGATCTCGATCATGCCAACCGGGGCGGGACGCAGCGCCCGGCCGGGCAGTAGCCACGCCCGGACCAACAACACCAAAAAGATCGGGGCGAGCCCCACGTCGAGCAGGGTCGCCACGACGAGCGCCACCAGGTGGAAGCCGATGGACAGGCGCCGGTAGGAAGTGCTGCCGCGCTCCCGGATCATGGTCTTGACGTAGCAGACGGTGCCGGTCAGGTAGAGCAACAGCACCACGAAGGCCGGGACAACCCGCTCCGGCGACACCCCCGCGACCGTGGCCACGACAAAGATCAGCAGGCAGCTCTGCAGCACTGAGGCGAGGTCGTTGAGCAGGGCCCGCTCGCGCCGGCGCCAGGCGTACCCGGCGTTGACCGCCAGCAGCGCCGCGAAGGCCGGGGCGTACCAGAGCACAGCCGGCCGGATGACCACCACCGTCAGCGCCAACGGCGCCGCGACCAGGGCGTAGAGCCGGATCTGGGCGAGATAGCGACGCGGTCGACGGCTCTTGATGGCCTGAAAGACGTAGTAGGAGAGCAGGTAGCCGGCCAACCAGGCGCCGAGCAGCGGCAGCTGCGGCCAGCCCGGTCCGACCACGGCGACCCCGACCAGGTACGGCAGGAGCAGCATCGCCCAGGCACCGTGCTGCGGCGGCAGATAGCGGCGGAGCAGCCGCTGGCGGTTCACGGGCCGGCGGGCGGTGGCGGAGCCGGTGGTCCCGGGCGCCGCCGGCGACTGGGTGCTCATACCGGCTGGGTGGCGTCAGTCGGGAGCGAGAGCCGCACCACGCAGGCGGTGGGCGCGCCGAACGGCTCCAGCACGGCGTCGCTCGCCGGGGCGCCCGCCTGCTCCAGCGCGCCCCGGACGACGCCGACGTGCAGCCCGCAGATGGCGTCCGGATTCTGACTCACCAGCTCGAGGAAGGGACAGGTGTGCAGGTGGATCTCGGTGTGCCCGTCCACCGTCTGCTTCAGGTCCGGGTCGAAACCCAGGCCGCGCAGCACCGCTATCGCGGTGTCGACCGGTTTCTCCCCTGGGGGTGTCGCCGCCGCGAGATGCCGCCCCCAGTCGTGGCCGGCGCGGGCGGCCTCGGCCCGGGCGTCGCCCCGGCTCTGCCGAGACAGGTGATCGAGCAGGGCCGCGGTGAGGGCGCGGTACGGCGCCGGCGCGGGGGCCTCCTCGGGCACCGTCCGGTAGCGCCAGGCCGGCCGTCCCGGCTGGCCCCCGCTGGCGCGGGCCTTGACCAGCAGACCGGCGTTGACGAGCCGGTCGAGGTGGCTGCGGGCGGTGGAGGGGTGCAGGCCGGTCCGCGCGCTGATCTCGGCGATGGTGAGGCCGCCTTCCGCAGCGCGGGTCAGTTCCAGGATTGACGCCCGGCTGACGGTGCCGAGCGCCCGATGCCGGGTGGTGTCGATGGCCTGCCCGGTCGGCCCGATGTTCGCGGTTGTCACGCTTGACAATGTTACAACGTCAAACATCGTCAAAACCCGGAGGCGAATCCGCCTCGGGACACCACCACCGGCCGGGGCCGGAAGTCGGGACGACCCGGCCCGGCCCGTTCGGGGCGGGGGCCGGGAAGCCGGGACAGGCCGGCGGGCTACGGTCGGAGGATCCGACGCGCGGAGGGGTGGGCCGGTGCGGCTACTCAGCTGGTTGTCCGAGTCCGTTGACGAGCGGCCGGGCGCGGTCCAGATCAACGACCGGGGCGTGTCCTGGGTTGAGCTGCGGCGGCTCGCCGCGGCCGTCGCCGACGACCTGCACGGCCTGGACCGGGTGGCCGTTGAGGCCAGCACAGATCTGGCGACGGTGGTCGGTGTGGCCGGGGCACTGCTGGCGGGCACGGCGGTCGTACCGGTGCCGCCGGACGCCGGGCCGCGGGAACGGGACCACATCCTGCGCGACTCGGGCGCCGAGGCGGTACTGGTGCCAACACCCGGGCAACGTCGGGGGGATTACCCCGACCGACCCCTCATCCCGGTCGACCTCACCCGCCGGGCGGACAGCAGCCGCCCGGAGCCCGACCCCGCCGACACCGCGCTGATCCTCTACACCAGCGGCACCACCGGGGCGCCGAAGGGGGTGGTGCTCTCCCGCCGGGCCATTGCCGCCTGCCTGGATGGGCTCGCCGACGCCTGGGGCTGGACCCCGGACGATCTGCTGGTGCACGGCCTGCCCCTGTTCCACGTGCACGGCCTGGTCCTCGGTGCGCTGGGCCCACTGCGGCTGGGCAGCCGACTGCACCACGTGGGGCGACCCACCCCGGAGCGGTACGCGGGCGCGGCCGGCTCGCTCTACTTCGGGGTGCCGACCATCTGGTCCCGGATCGCCGCGGCGCCGGCGGCCGCCCGGGCTCTGCGCTCGGCCCGGCTGCTGGTTTCGGGCAGCGCCGCCCTACCCACGGCCGTCGGCACCGGTCTCGCCACGCTGACCGGCCGCCGCGTCGTGCAACGGTACGGCATGACCGAGACGTTGATCACGGTCAGCGCCCACGCCGACGGTCCGCACCGGCCGGACGCGGTGGGGCTGCCGCTACCCGGGGTGCGTACCCGCCTGGTTGACGACGACGGTGCTCCGTTGCCCGCCGGTGGGGAGACGATGGGCGAGTTGCAGGTGCGCGGCCCCACTCTCTTCGACGGGTACCTGCACCGGCCGGAGGCCGATGCGGCCAGCCGCACATCCGACGGGTGGTTCCGCACCGGCGACGTGGCCACGATTGGTCCGGACGGCTGGCATCGGATCGTCGGCCGGGCCGCCACCGACCTGATCAAGAGTGGCGGCTATCGGATCGGGGCCGGCGAGGTGGAGGACGCACTGCTGGCCCATCCAGGGGTCCGGGAGGCCGCCGTGGTCGGCATCCCCGACTCCGATCTCGGCCAGCAGGTGACGGCGTACGTGGTGAGCGACGGCGTAGCGGAGTCGGAGTTGATCGACTTCGTGGCCCGGCAGCTGTCGGTACACAAGCGCCCGCGGCAGGTACGGCGGGTGGATGCCCTACCCCGCAACGCGCTGGGCAAAGTGCAGAAGTCTCGCCTGCCGGAGTGATCGGTGGCACCGGACGGCCCAGAATTCGATCTGGTTGAGGTGTGGAAGCCACTCCTGACGCCACTCAGATCAAATAAACGACAATTAAGATCGTTAATCTCAGCGCAATAAATAGAATTGACATACATGTAAACAATAAGTTAACTTAACCGTGAGAGCGCTCTCGTGATCCCACCGCCACCACCCCCTGGAGGAGGTCACGCGAATGAGCCGCAAGCTGAGCGCGTTGATGGGGCTCGCCCTCGGCACCTGTCTCGTTGTCACCGCCACCCCCGCCGCCGCCCGCCCGACCGTCATCCCACCCGCGGGCGCGTCCGCCACCTCAACGAACCCCACCACGCCGACCGCCGCACCGGCGATGGTCCCCGCCGGCCAACTCGATGCACTGCGCCGAGACCTCGGCCTGACCGCCGAGGAGTTGGCCGCGCGACTCGCCGTTGACGTCACCGCGACGTCGATCGAGCCGCTAATGCGGGCCGAGCTGGCCGAGGCGTACGCCGGGACCTGGGTCACCGCCGACGGACGCACCACGGTGGTCGGGTTGACCGACCCCACGCTCGCCGACAAGGTTCGCGCCGCCGGGGCGAAGCCCCGGATCGTCACCCGCAGCCTCGCCGAGCTGCGCGGGCTCACCACCAAGCTGGACCGGCGGGCGGCGCTCGCCGGCGCCGCGGTACATGCCTGGCACATCGCTCTGCCCAGCAACACCGTGTCGATTGAGACCAGCAGCGCCGCGGCGGCCACCACGTTCGCCCGCGCGGCAGGGCTGCCCGACGACGCGGTCTCGGTGGTGGCCGGCACCGAGGCCTACCGCCCGCTCTACGACATCCGCGGCGGCGACCAGTACGTCATCAACAGCCGCCTCATCTGCTCGATTGGCTTCGCGGTCGCTGGCGGGTTCGTCACCGCCGGACACTGCGGCAACGTCGGCGAACCCACCACCGGCTCCGGGGCCGCGCAGGGGATCATCCGGGGCTCCTCGTTCCCCGGCGACGACCTCGGCTGGATCGAAACCAACGCCAACTGGATCCCCCGGCCCTGGGTGTCCACCTACGACGGCAATGTGGTCACGGTGACCGGCTCGCAGGAAGCCGCGGTCGGTGCCGCGGTCTGTCGGTCTGGCCGGACCACCGGTTGGCAGTGCGGCACCATCACCGCCAAGAACGTCACCGTCAACTACTCCGCCGGACCCGTCTACGGGATGGTCCGCAGCACCGCCTGCGCCCAACCCGGCGACTCCGGCGGGTCCTTCGTCGCCGGCTCCCAGGCACAGGGCGTCACCTCGGGTGGCTCGGGCAACTGCACCACCGGTGGCAGCACCGTCTACCAGCCGGTCAACGAGATCCTGTCCCGCTACGGACTGTCACTGACCACGTCTGGTGGCGGATCAACCCACCGGATCATCGGGCTCGCCGACAAGTGCGTGGACGTGCCGGGCGCCAACGGGGCCGACGGGCAGTACCTGAACCTGTGGCACTGCAACGGCACCAACGCCCAGGACTGGACCTTCCCGGGCGACGGAACGATCCGGGCGTTCGGCCTCTGCATGGACGTGGCCTGGGGTTCGATCCAGAACGGCGCAGTGGTGCAACTGGCCTACTGCAGCGGCAACCCGGCCCAGCAGTGGGTGCTCACCGGCGCGGGAGAACTCGTCAACCCCCAGGCGAACAAGTGCCTTGATGTCAAGAACGGAAGCAGCGCCGACGGCGCTCGGTTGCAGACCTACCAGTGCCACGGTGGGGCCAATCAGCAGTGGCGCCTCGGATGAGGAAGTCCGCACTCCAGTTCGCTGATATTGCGACCGGTGGACGATAGGAGCGCGGAACCGCGGTGAACGCGCCCGCGTTCACCGCAGTTCCGCGTGGGGAATCACCGTGGTGATGTCCCGGTCACTTGACCGAGATCTGTCCCAACCGATCGATCTCGCCGCGCAGCGCGGCACGTACCGTCGCCCACGTCTCGTCGCCGGGATAGAGCGTGCTGCGTAGGTACGCCGCGGTGAGCCGCTGGACGAGGGCGACCCGCTCGGGGCTTTCGTCGGTCGTTTCCGTGACGGTGTAGCCGGCGATTCCACCCAGGGAGTGCTCCGCCCCGTACAGGGTGAGCAGGCTCTTGGGGCCAGGGCTCAGGTGGTACGGATCGGTGAACCAGTCCGGCCCACGCACGGAGAGCGGCGACTGGTCCTTGTCCCCCGCGACCACGAGCGCCGGTGTTGTCATCTCCGCGAAGCTCGGGCTCATGAAGGGGAAGTGCTCGGCCGCGAAGGGACTCAGGTCGGCCCCGCCGGTGCCGGTCGTGGAGAGCAGCACACCGGCGGTGACTCGCGGGTCGGACATGTTCTCGCCGGGAAGGCCATCAGCGCCGAGGACCCGCGCGCCCAGCAGCATGCCCACCGTCTGTCCACCCCAGGAGTGTCCAACCGCGGCGATCCGGCTACGGTCGAGTCGTCCGGCGAGACCGGGAACGGCGGCTTCGATGAGGTCGAGGTGGTCGAGCGTGCGCTTCAGGTCGGCGACGCGGAAGCGCCAGATCTCCGGGTGTCGGGGATCGTCGGGCGCGATGTTCAGCGTGCGGGAGTCGAGGTGGGTGGGCTGGGCCACCACAAAGCCATGCGCTGCCCAGTAGTCGACCAGCGGGGCGTATGCCTGCATCGACTTGCCGAAGCCGTGCGAGAAGATGAGGATTGGCAGTTCGCGCCCAGCCACGGGGGCCGAGATCCGGATCCGCAGGTCCTCGCCACGGTCCGCGGCCGGCAGGGTAACCGGGCTGACCGAGACGATCGGGGTGGGCGCTCCTGCCGCTACGTCGCTGTTGAACATGGATGAAGCTCCTTGAAGTGCTGGGTGAGGCGCATACGTGGACCTGAGCGATCGGTCCGACACACAAGCAAGCGGAACACTGTTCCGCATGCCCCGCAACAATACGGAACTCGGCTCCGTATACCATTGATTGTGATGGAGGTAACAGCATCGTGAGCGCATCCGACCACGGGCCGCAGACGTCCACGCGGAAGCGGGCCGATGCCCGACGCAACGAGCGGAGCCTGCTCGACGCGGCGGCCGCCGCCTTCCTCGCCGCCGGCGTGGACGTGCCGGTACGCGAGATCGCCGCCCGGGCCGGGGTGGGTGTCGGCACGATCTACCGCCACTTCCCGACGCGCGCCGACCTCGTCATCGCCGTCTACCGGCACCAGGTCGAAGCCGCCGCCGAGGCCGGCCCGACGCTGCTGGCGACGAGCGACACCCCGTCCGCCGCCCTCGCGCAGTGGATCGACCTCTTCGTCGACTTCCTGGTCACCAAGCACGGCCTCGCCGAAGCGCTCCAGTCCGACGACACCGCCTTCGAGGCGCTGCACGCCTACTTCCTCGACCGCCTCGTCCCCGTGTGCACCCGGCTACTCGACGCCGCGGCAGCCGCAGGGGAGGTCCGGCCCGACGTGGCGGCCTACGAACTCATGCGCGGCGTGGGCAACCTCTGCATCGGCGCCGGTCGGGACCCCCGCTACGACGCGCGCCGCCTGGTTGAGCTCCTCATCGCCGGGCTGCGCCCCTGACCTGGTCACTCCCGCCCACAACCGCGCACCGGGAACGCTGCCCCGCGCCGCCCGGCCAACCGGTGTCATTCGCCATCGGGGACGGCGAACTCCCGTAGCTGCCCGTCGTCGATCCGCAACCACCGCCGTACCCCGATCTCGGTGAGGAACCCTTCGTCGTGGCTGACCACCACGAACGCCCCCCGGTATGCCTGTAGCGCGGTCTCCAGCTGTCGAATGCTGACCAAGTCAAGGTTGTTGGTCGGCTCGTCGAGCAACAACAGGTGCGGAGCCGGCTCGGCGTACAGGACGCAGGCGAGCGTGGCGCGCAGCCGTTCCCCACCGGAGAGCACCCCGATCGGCAGGTGCGCCCGCGCTCCCCGGAACAGGAACCGGGCCAACAGGTTCATCCGTTCCGACTGCGGTCGGTCCGGCGCGTACCGGCCGAAGTTCTCCGCCACTGTCATGTCGGGGTCGAGTAGGTCGAGGCGCTGCGACAGGTAGGCCAGCCGACCGTCTGCCCACCGTAGAGTTCCCGCGTCCGGGGGCAGGGAGCCGTCCAGCAGACGCAGCAGGGTCGACTTACCGACGCCGTTCGGGCCGGTGAGCCCGATCCGCTCCGGGCCCCGGATGGTCAGGTCGACGCCCTCGCCGGCGAAGAGGCCGCGGACCCGCAGCCCCTTCGCCGCGACGAGGGTACGCCCGGCGGGCACCGCCGTGTCGGGTAGTTCGACGGTGATGCTGGCGTCGTCGCGCAGCGCGCGACTGGCCACGTCGAGGCGGGCGCGCGCGTCGGCGACCCGAGCGGCGTGCGTCTCGTCGGCCTTGCCGGCCGACTCCTGGGCACGCCGCTTGAGGCCACCGGCGATGACTTTGGGCAGTCCGGCGTTCTTGACGTTGCGCGCGGCGTTGTTGGAGCGGCGCTCGGCCCGCTCACGGGCCTGCTGCATCTCCCGCTTCTCCCGCCTGACCTCAAGTTCAGCGGAGCGGACCTGCCGTTGGGCGGCCTCCTGGGCGGCCTGCGTCGCCTCCTGATAGGCGGTGAAGTTCCCCCCGAAGAACCGGACCTCACCCGTGTTCAACTCGGCAATCCGCTCCATCTGGTCCAGCAGTGCCCGGTCGTGGCTGACCACCAGCAAGGACCCGGACCAGTCCCGCAGGACGGCGTACAGGCGGTGCCGGGCGTCGATGTCGAGGTTGTTGCTGGGCTCGTCGAGCAGCAGTACGTCGGGGCCACGCAGCAGCTGGGCGGCCAGCCCGAGGGCGACGATCTGGCCGCCGCTGAGCGTGCCCAGCTGGCGGTCGAGGGCGAGCTCGCCGAGCCCGACCCGGTCCAGCTCGGCGCGGCTGCGCTCCTCGACATCCCAGTCGTCGCCGACCGCGGCGAAGTGTTCCTCGCGAGCATCACCAGCTTCGATGGCGTGCAGGGCGGCGACGGTCGTGGCGACGCCGAGCACCTCCGCGACGGTCACGTCACCGGCCAGCGGCAGGTTCTGCGCCAGATAGCCGAGGGTGCCGTTGACCGTGACGTGGCCGGCAGTGGGGTCGAGTTCGCCGGCGATCAGCCGGAGCAGGGTGGTCTTGCCGGCCCCGTTGGGCGCGACCAGGCCGGTACGCCCGGCGCTGACGGAAAAGGACAGGTCCTGGAAGACGGTGGTGCCATCGGGCCAGGCGAAGGAGAGACGGGTGCAAACGACGGAAGCATCGGACATCGACAGGACCTCGCGGGGTGAGGTGGGCACGCCGGGGCTGCCCAGGGAAGGTTTAACGACGACGAGACAGCCAGGGCGGCGGTGCCACAGATGTGCACCTGCTCACTGGCTGGACACTCCGAGATCACCCGGAGATGTCGTCGTCACCTACCACGTCTGCGCTCCCTGGTCCGAGCCGACGACTACCGCGTCAGCCCGATTCGATGCCGGCCCGATCAGACGCCGGCCCCACTCGATGCCGGCCCATTGGGTACCGGCCCGATTCGATGTCCGCATCCTAACAGCGGCGGGCCGTCAGCGCTTCCCGCTGCACCGACGGCCCAACCGCGGCATGGTCCGTCCCCACGAGGGTGCCCTGGCTCAGGTGCCGGCCGACGCACCAGCCTCGGGCCGGTCTTCGGCGGCCGTGCTGGTGTTCGCGCGGGTGCTGTGCAGACTCCACCCCGATGGAGACCGCGATGGTCGCCACGATCACGCAAAGGGTGACCGGGATGGGTAGCTTGCCTTTCCCCCGAACTGCGCTCTAGTATTCACGAAAAGAAGTTCCCATGTCAACTCCGTCGAGCCGTGGCCACGATGCTGCATTCGTGTCTTCGGGTGCCTATATTGGCGAGCAGCACACCGGACAACGACGGGATAGTGATCATGGCGCAGGCGGCCCAGCCCAGGGCGACCGACGGGGCGAAGGGGTGGACCTTCCTGACCAATCACGCGCATGTACTGCTGGCCATCGCCCGAGAGCCGACGACGCGACTGCGCGATGTCGCCACCGCTGTCGGCATCACCGAACGCGCCGCGCAGGCCATCGTCGCCGACCTGGAAGCCGCCGGCTACCTGCACCGAGAGCGGGTTGGCCGGCGCAATGCGTACACCGTCAACCCAACCGGCCCGTTCCGGCACCCCGCCGAGGCCGACCACCGCATCGGCGAACTGATCGACCTGTTCACCGACGCACCGAACCCCTGACCCTCGCCCCCCACACCTGCCCGTCTCATCCCTCGCCCACCGGCCGGCCCAGACCCGAGGAGCACGTACGAGATGAGGATCGGGGTCTCCGGGACGCACGGAACCGGAAAGACGACACTGGTCGAGGCGCTGTGCACTCGATTGCCGGGCCACGTGGCGGTGGACGAGCCGTACTACCTGCTCGAGGAGGAGGGGTACGAGTTCCAGTACCCACCATCGCCAGCGGACCACCGGATGCTGATGGCACGATCGGCCCGAAGTCTCTGCTCGCCGCCGTCACCGTCCGCCACGATCTTCGACCGCACCCCGTTGGACTACCTGGCGTACCTGGTGGCGACCGGTGCGGACCCGTCGGAGGAGGCGGGTCAGGCGCCTCTCCGAGCCGCCTTCACCCACCTCGACCTGCTGGTCATCACGGTGATCACACCCGAGACGGAACGACTGCTCCCCGGAACGGAATGGCCCGGCCTCCGGGCACGAATGAACGACGCACTGCTGGAACTCGTCTACGCCGACCCGCTCGACGCCTGGCCGGACACACCGGTGCTGGAGCTCAACGGCCCGCTGGATGGCAGAGCCGACCTGGTCCTCGGCGCCGTCGCGCAGCTCGGCTAACCGGGATCGGGAGCGGCGCCGACCGGGCCGGCGAGGGAGACCAGTTTCCGCACCGTGTTCCAACTGCGCAGCGTCATGTTCGCGCCGAGCTTGTGGGCGCGGATCGCCTTGCCGAGGGGGGAGTTCTGGGGCCCGTCGGCGAACCACAGGTAGCACGTACCGTCGCGGACCATGATTCGATCCGCGCCGAGCGTCGTGGCGTCGATCGAGTCCAGGCGTTCCTGCGGCGGCGCGGGGTCACAGAATCCCACGTGGAAATAGCTCGGTGCACGCTCCGCCTCCTCGGGCATGGGGTTGCGCGCGATGACCGCCTCAACCAGGGCACGACTGCGCACCATGACGGCGATCGACAGACCGAACGAGTCGCTGATCCCCTTCTGGATCCTGCGCGCAACTTCGGCCGAGTCCGCGTCCGGCGTCGTGACCACGGCGTTCCCGCTGTTGAGCAAGGTCCGCACCTCCGTGTAGCCGAGGTCGGTGAGCAGGGCTTTGAACTCGGCCATCGCGATCCGGTTGTGCCTACCGACATTGATCCCCCGCAACAGGACGATGTGTCTGGCCATAGCTCCCTCGACTCGTCAGATGATGGCCGGGCTGCGGCGTTCCAACAGCACCACGTCGCGCCACCGGCCGCGCTGACGGCCGACCCGCTCCCGGGTGCCAACGACCCGGAAACCCATTCGGGCGTGCAGGGCCAGGCTGGCGACGTAGCGGTGCTCGGGCAGCCGGCCGGCATCAAACTCCCTCCAGGCCGGGGCCATGGTTTCGAAGCTGGCGTCGCCGGAGTCGAGGCCCGCCTGGTAGATCGCCAGGATGGCCTCCGCGTCATCGCGCCGCATGGGCCGGACAGCGACATCCTCCATCAGCACCCCTCGACCCGGTCCGCCCGACGGCCCGGATCAGGCCTCGGACCACGGATCATCCCGTAGGCGCCTTGCTAACGTCTATCGAACCAACGCGTGGCGGACTGACCCGCATGCAGGCTGACTCACTTGCAGGCTGATTCGAGAAGTGTCAACCTAGACGAATGCCGAAGCAAGGGACACCACTCCCCCACACCGTCCTGGGCAGCGACACTCCCTGCTGCCCGCCCCTGGCGCAGCAGCGCATTCCCGCGGAAGTCGCCACCGCACTCGCTCCGGCGTTCAAGGCGCTCGGGGACCCGGTGCGGCTCCAGCTTATGTCAATGATCGCTTCGGCCGAGAACGGCGAGGCGTGCGTGTGCGACCTGACTCCCGCGTTCGACCTGAGCGGGCCAACGATCTCGCACCACCTCCGGACCCTGCGCGAAGCGGGACTCGTGGACGCCGAGCGGCGGGGCACCTGGGTCTACTACCGGGCCCGGAAGGCCGTCCTCAGCCAACTGGCGGCGCTACTCGCGAGCGGCGGTGGGACGACGGCCCCGTAGGCCGGAAGCACCACCGCACACAGCTCGGCTCCACCACCACCTCCCCCTGACAACGCCGTCACCCAGTCGCGAAACCCCGCTACCAGAGTCGACAAACTTGTCACACTCTTCTCATCTGGGCATGAACACCCTTCAGATGAGGAGCAGCCATCGTGCGCGACTGGAGCCACCTGGTACCAGGCTGGGCACTGTTCCTCACCTTCCTGACGTTCTTCGTCGGAATCGCGGTGCTGGGTGTGCTCCTGCTGCACGGGCGAGCCAGGCGGACGTTCAGCGCCGAACCGAAATGGCTGAACCTCATCACGCACACCATCATGATCACCGGCACCTTCTACGCGCTCCTGCTCGCCCTGACCGCCTTCTCCGCGTACGGGACCTACACCCAGGCCGGCCTCGCGGTCGCTACCGAGGCGGCGGACCTGAGTGCCCTCTACCGCACGGTGTCCAAGCATCCCGAGCCCGCCCGAACTCAACTTCAGGGCCTGCTACACGCCCATGTCGACTTCATGGTCGACGAAGCCTGGCCCGCCTACCAGCGAGGACACAGCGCGGATGGCGAGCTCAAGGCAGAGAACAACGTCCACGACGTGTTGCTGACGTTCAATCCAGAGTCAGCGAAGGACGGGCAGCTCAACAGTCTCGCCCTGGCGGAGCTGGAAAAGTGGAGCGAAGCGCGCCAACTCCGCTACACCTACACCACCGCCGCACTTCCGACGACGCTGTGGTTCGCACTCCTGTTCGGCGCACTGGTCGTCATTCTGCTGTCCTGCCTGATCCCCACCCGGACCCGACGTGCTCTCATGATTCTCGTATGCGCCGTCGCCACCATGATCAGCCTTCTCCTCTTCGTGGTCGAGGGCATTGACGAGCCCTTCCGAGGGTCGATGATCGTTTCTGTTGATCCCTACCTCAAAGCCGGCCAAACATTCAACTAACCCCACGCAACGACCTCACCGACGCAGTCGAGACCTGCGGCCGGATGGAGTCGTTGTACAGGCCGTGGTCGGACGCGGCCGGTGGCGGAGAGACAGAGGGTAGGGGTCGGTGGAGATTTCCTGGACCGGCACGGTCGCGAACGTGAGAGGAAGCTGGGTCCGGCCCGCGACTCTGTGGGGGCTGTTCGCGGTGCCGCTGATGGTGGCGATCATGCTGGGCATAACCTCGGTCGGCGCGGCACCCGTGCTCGCGCAGCGCGTTCCGGCGGCGGCAGCAAGCCCACCTGGTACCGGCCTGGCCTGGGGCGACAACGCCGATAGCCAGTTAGGCGATGGGACCACCACCAACAGCAGCACCCCTGTTGTGGTGGATCTGCCGGCCGGCACCACGATCACCGCCGTCGCCGCCGGCCAAGGCCACAGTCTGGCGGTGACCTCCACCGGCACCGTACTGGCCTGGGGCGCCAACAGTTCCGGCCAGCTGGGCGACGGGACCACCACCCCCAGCAGCACCCCCGTTTCGGTGGACCTGCCGGCCGGCACCACGATCACTGCCGTCGCCGCCGGCGACCGCCACAGTCTGGCGGTGACCTCCACCGGCACCGTACTGGCCTGGGGCCTCAGCCTCACCGGCCAGTTAGGCGACGGGACCACCACCAACAGCAGCACCCCTGTCGCGGTGGACCTGCCGGCCGGCACCACGATCACCGCCGTCGCCGCCGGCAACGCCCACAGTCTGGCGCTGACCTCCACCGGCACCATGCTGGCCTGGGGCGCCAACAGTTCCGGCCAGCTGGGCGACGGGACCACCACCCCCAGCAGCACCCCCATTGCAGTAGACCTGCCAACCGCCACCACCATTACCGCAATCGCCGCCAGCAGCAGCAGCCACAGTCTGGCGGTGACCTCCACCGGCACCATGCTGGCCTGGGGCGCCAATTTCACTGGCCAATTGGGCAACGGGACCACCACCCCCAGCAGCACCCCCATTGCAGTAGACCTGCCAGCCGGCACCACTATCACCACCGTAGCCGCCGGCCAGGGCCACAGTCTGGCGCTGACCTCCACCGGCACCATGCTGGCCTGGGGCGGCAACGGTTCCGGCCAGCTGGGCGACGGGAGCACCACCACCAGCAACATCCCCATAGCGGTGGATCTGCCAGCCGGCACCACGATCACCGCCGTAGCCGCCGGGGCCGGCCACAGCCTGGCGCTGACCTCTACCGGCACCATACTGGCCTGGGGCTACAACGCCTCAGGCCAGCTGGGCGACGGGACCAACAGCAACAGCAGCACCCCCATTGCGGTGGACCTGCCAGCCGACACCACAACCACCGCCGTCACCGGCGGCAGCTTCCACAGCCTGGCTATCGTCCCATCGGCATCAACATCGACCACGACCCTGCAGGTCTCCCCACCGAACCCGACACCGGATCAACCCGTCACACTCACCGCTACCGCGACCTGCACCGGCAGCACCCCCACCGGAACCGTGACCTTCCTCGACGGCACGACGGTCCTGGGCACGGAACCCCTGTCCGGCAACCCCACCGCCACCGCAACCCTCACGGTCGCCCGCCTGGCACCCGGCACACACCGCATCCAGGCGCGCTACAACGGCGACAGCAACTGCCCCGCCTCAACATCCAACTCCACGACAGTCACCGTCCCAGAGCCCACCGTCCCAAAGCCCACCATCCCAGTAACCGGCACCAGCCTGCCCACCATCCTCACCGCCGGAATCCTGCTCACCCTCACCGGCACGGCCCTGACCCTTGCCACCCGCCGACGCCGACCAACACACCGGCCCTGAGGACCATCCATGCCGGCCCGGCCGCCGCGGCCGGAGCGCTGATGGAACGCGATCCCGCCGCGGCGCACCGGCATCTTCCAGCAGCACGATGTAGCGTCGAGGTAGCGGCCGTCACGGTCGAGCGTGATCAGACGCGGTACGCGCACACCGGCGGCGGCAGCGCCGCGTGGTTGGCCGCGAACAGTTCTACGACTGTCCGACGTTCTCTGACTACAGATAGCGGCCGAGGCTGGTGCGATAGGTCGCGAAGGTCCACACATGCCCCTGCGGGTCACGGCAGGTGAACTCGTAGGAATCGTGGGGCTTGACCTCCGGCTCGAGCAGGATCTCCGCGCCGGCAGCCACCGCCTTACGGTGCAGCTCGTTGACCTCCGCATCAGTCTCCCGACGGACGAAGGTGCCGGCCGACGCCGCACCGAGCGTCAACGGCTCGCCGATTCGCAGCGCCGAATTGACACCGTTAATCATGATCAGCGCCTGGTCGCCGACCTGAAGCTCGGCGTGGTAGACGTTGCCCTGCCCGTCGTCGAAGACAGCCAGCTCGGTAAAGCCAAACGCGCTGATCAGCCACTCGATGGCTTTCGCCGGATTCTCGTAGGCGAGGTACGGAGCGACTGTCGGTGTGACGGAACCATCAGCCATGAGACTCTCCTCGGACTATCGTCACGCCGGAACGACGACACTCTACGCCTGCTCCATTCGCCATGTGATACTCCGCGCCATTCAGGCATGGAGAACGATTTGTCCGCTTCAACGGCATGGTGCCTGGGTCCGTTGTGGAGCAGGGCCGGTAGCCGGCCCAGCCCTGGAAGCATGTCAGCGCCCATGACACGGGAAGGTACCCTGACTGACCGGTCGCAGGTTCCCGCCCACACCCACTCTCCACCACCCTCAGGAGGGCAACACATGACAGACCTACCGCCGCCTCAGCACTCCTCGCCGACGCCGAACCCGATGCCGGGCCACCCGCCGTATCCGCCCCATGCATACCCCGCGCCATTCAACACCTATGCGATTCTCGCTTTGGTCCTCGGCGCGATGGTGTTCCCGCCGCTGGGTATCTACTTTGCTAAGAAGGCCAAGGAGCAGATTGCCTGGACAGGGGAACGCGGGGCAGAGCTGGCCACCGCTGGTGCCGTGGTTGGTTGGATCTTCACCATCTTCTACGGGTTGATGATCGTCGTTTGGTGCGGCGCGGCCGCGGTCTTCCTCAGCTCCGAATAAGGGGTGCAAACCTGAGACAGATCGCCGGCAACGCCGAACCCTCCAGCGCTCACCCGCCCCCCACTTTGGTTGTTGTGAGCGGACCTCCCGGCTCAGGAAAGACCACCCTCGCGCACACACTTGCCCGGACGATCGGCGCTCCGGCGATCTGCCGGGACGAGATCAAGGAAGGAATGGTGCGCGCGTTGACGTCCGCCTCCGGCCTGTTTACGGCTGGAGCGGACGACGCGTTGGCTTTGCGGACCCTACCGACGTTCTTTGGCGTGTTGGAGTTGCTGCTTCGCGCCGGGGTGACGACCGTGGCGGAGGCCGCGTTCCAGGATCGGCTCTGGCGGCCGGGCCTGCAACCGTTGGGGGAGGTCGCGGAGCTTCGGGTCCTGCACTGCGTGGTCGACGCGAGCACGGCGTGGACCCGGATTCAACAGCGGTGGGAGTCGAATCCGCTCCGCCGCGCCCACACCGACCTGCAAGACCCCACTGACCACCCGCTTCGCCACACAAATTTCGCTCGCGTCGCGCTGGATGCTCCATTCCTGGAGGTCGACACCACAGACGGCTACCAACCCCCACTGCCGGAGATCGTCTCGTTTGTGGATAGCTCGAAGTAGATCCCGTCGCGGAAACAGGAGCGCCGCACATACGCGCCTTGGGCAGGGCAGATGCGGAAAGGCAGCGCACTCCGGCGTGTTGCCGGAGTGCGCTGCCGGAGAGCCTTCAGGTTGTGGTGGTAGATGATGCCCGCCGGACCCAGGTCTTGCACGAAGATACCGAGGCCGTGGTTGATCGAGCCGACCGGCTTGCGGATCTCGGCCAGCAACGGGACGGGGAGCAGTGCGCCGCAATAGGGGGCGGCGAAGAAGACGTGGGCGGGCGGTCGGTATCACCGAGTTTGCGGACGCTGGCGCTGGCCACCCATTCGCCGTGCTCATCATTCAGGCGCAGCTGCAGTCCGGCGAAGCCGGCGTCGACGAACGCCTCGATGGCCTTGTGTAGATCTGGCCGGTACGGCCCGGTGGTCGTCGGATTAGCCATGGCGGATGCTCCTCAGCGGCTGGTGGCGGTGATGTCGCCGTGGGTGGTGGTGGCGTGGATCTTCAGGCTGGCGGCAGCGCCGTCGGTGTTGCGCAGCGCGTTGTGGACCCGGCCCAAGCTGGTGCCGGCGTCCAGGGTGGCGGATGAGTCGCGGGCGGCCGCGACGGTGATGTCGCCCTGGTCGGTGCACAGCAAGACGGTGCCATCGGTGGCCTCGGCGATCCGAAGGTCGCCCTGGTGGGTGCGGATCTGCGCCGAGCCGTTCAGTCGCCCGACCGTGATGTCACCGCTGGCGAGGGTCAGTCGGGCGGTCGCGGTCTCGTCAACCTTGATCGAGCCGGCCGCGCCCTCGAAGGTGACGTCGCCAAGGCGCCCGACGCCGCGGATATCGGCGCTGGCCGTCTTGCCCTCGATGTTCGACCCGGCCGGCAGCTGGACGGTCACCTCCACCGAACCGGACGAGCCGCGGAGCGGGTTGCTGGGCTTCGCGGCCTCGATGCGCAGCACGCCGTCGGCGTAGTTGACCTGGACCCGTTCGGCCGCCGTCACGTCGCGGTTCTTCGCGGCGTCCGTGGGCCGGACCTCGACCGTGGTGTCGGCCCGGTCGGCGGCGATGATCTGAATGCGGCCGGCAGGGATCGCGAACGTCGCCGAGACGGGGATGGGGGTGTCGAACTTCCGCATGACCAGCTCCTTCACTGCTTATTTCTGACACCGGAAACGCTACGTTGCCTTCACGGGTACAGCAACAAGAAAGTTGCAACAACAGGCAATAACTGCAGGTCAAGCCCGATGAAAGATTGCAATGAGAGCTGAAGTCAACGCAACACACGAGCGATCATCGTTGCAATGAATGAGGAGTGAACGCTATCGTGGCGGCATCGACGACGAAGGGGGCCACGATGCCGGGGGGCAGGCTCACGCAGCAGGACCGCCAGCAGATCGCCGCCGGTCTGGCCGACGGCCTCACCTACGCGGAAATCGCCCGGCGTCTCGGCCGGCCGACCTCGACCATCACCCGGGAGGTCATACGTAACGGCGGCGCGACGGCCTATCGAGGCGACCTCGCCCACCACGCCACCGAGCGTCGCGCGCGCCGACGCCGGAGCACCTCGCCGATTCGTACGAGCAACCCGCCGGCAGCGCCCGGACGCGACATCGAGGCGGTGCGGGAATACGAGGAGACCTTCGCCGGCGTGTTCATAGCGTCTGGGCTGCCGAAGATGACCGCGCGGACGCTGGCCTGCCTCTTCACCACCGACGCCGGGAGCCTCACCGCCTCGCAGATCGCCGGACGGCTGCAGGTCAGCCCAGCTTCGGTCTCCAAGGCGATCGCGTTCCTGGAGAGCCAGGGGCTGGTCCGGCGGGAGCGCGACGAGCGGCGGCGGGAACGCTACGTGGTCGACAACGACGTGATGTACGAGTCCACGATGGCCAGTGCGAAGGCCACCGCCCACCTGGGCGAGATCGCCCGGCAGGGGGTGAACGTCCTGGGCCCGGGCAGCCCGGCCGCCGCCCGGCTGGAAAACATCGCCCGCTTCATCGACTTCGTCTCGGAGAGCATCGCCCGCGCCGCCGAGCAGGCACGCGAGATCCTGCACACCAGGATCGGGGCCCCTCCGTCGGAAGAGACGCGCTGAGCCACCCGCACGGCTACACCCACGCCAGGAACCGGCGATACAGATCCGCGTTCCTGCCGACTTGCGACAGCTGCCCGTCGGCCTCTGCCATCAGCGCCGCAAGGTAGACCCGTAACGCGATGCGGTCGTTGTGGTATTCGGCCAACAGGGCGAGGCGAGCAGCAGGGCAGGGCCAATCGGCCCGACAGGTGTCGCAGCCCCACAAGGGCCGCATCGGCAGATGCCGCTCATTCGCCATCAGGAGGTCCGCATCCGCGCCAGCGCGGCGAGCAGAACTACCCGCAACGCGCGCTCATCGACTGTCGGCGGATAGCCGACCTGGGCTACACCGACCGCCCGGCCAACCAATGGCAGACGATCTACCGGCTGGGCCATCACCGCAGCGCCCCGATCACAACGGCGACGACGACAATCACCACGATCAGGATGGCCACCGCCTTCTGCCTGGTAGTCGGTGGCGGGGTGGGCACCGACGGGACGGCTCGCCGTACCCGATCACCGTCGGCCAACGGCGGCGTCCCGTGCGGATCATGGCTGGCCCGCACCTCGGCAGGCTTGTCGTCGTCGGCCATCACAACCTCCGTAGCCCCGCCAGCACGGCCGCAAGCACGTCGTCACTCGGACACACACAGCCGACACCAACGCAGCCGACAACACTGCCAGCGAGTAGCCGTCGCTCCGAATCGACTCCGGTCACGACTGCGAGCTGACCGCTACCGGTCGAATCAGGCGACGCAGTTCGGCGTGCGCGCTGCGGCAGTCGATCGAGGGATAGGTACTCAGTAGCTGTCCTCATGCTGCTCCTGTTTGAAGGGCACACTGCGGTGCTTGCTTTACCCCCGGGCGGTGGCATCCACCACTGCCCTGTAGCCCACGATCAGTGCAATCAATCTCAGATGCAACGTCTCGAGCTACGAATCTCTATGCAGGACGGCACCTTTAGGGAATGATGCGAATGCCATCTCATGACATGCCCCGCCAGCGCATCAGGATGAGACAGGAGAGACCCACCAATGACCGACGTCGGATCGACAGTGCCGAGGCGGCAACTTGGCAGGCTGCTTCGACAGGCACGGGAACAGGCCAACATAGGGCTGGAAGCCGCTGCCGCTGATCTTGAATGGTCCCGCGCCAAGATGTATCGCATCGAGTCGGGGCAGGCGCCCATCCGCGTGTTGGACGTTGATCAAATGTGCCGGCTGTATGGCGCGTCAGCCGAAATGACGGAAGTCATGAAGAGCCTCGCCAAGGAGTCGAAGGGTAAGGGCTGGTATCACTCCTACGGCGAGGCGATCCCCCGCTGGTTCGAGCTGTATGTCGGGCTGGAGTCAGCGGCCAGCCGGATCCGGACCTACGAGCATGCTGTCGTGCCGGGGCTACTCCAGACGCCGACATACGCCGAGCAGGCCATTCGCACCGAGCCGGGCAACCCTCCGGAGGAGGTGGCGAAGCTCGTGGAGTTACGCGCCGAGCGGCAGCGCTTGCTGCACCGCAAGCGGCCCACCGCCCCAACCCTGGACGTCATCCTGGAAGAGGCGCTACTGCACAAGAACGTGCCCGGGATGCGTACGCAGATCGAACGACTGCTCGACGCCAGCACGGCCCCGAACATCTCCGTGCGGCTGATGCCCCTCGGCGGCAAGCTCAGCCCGATGGTGACCTCGGGAAGCTTTGTCATCCTGGACTTCCCCAAAATCGGGCTTCGGCCCGCCGAGCCGACGACGGTCTACAATGAAGGGCTGTCCGGTGCCCTCTACCTCGATCAAATAGCGGAGGTGCGGACGTACGCCGACGCCTGGAATGCGCTGACCGCGCACGCGCTGGACATCGACGACTCCCGGAAAGCCCTACTCACGATCAAGGAGAAGTACTATGACTAGGCTCAGTGACGCGATGTGGCGCAAGTCCGGCCGGAGCTCGGGCCACGGGAACTGTGTGGAGGTTGCCGACAACCTTCCGAGTGTCGTGGGTGTTCGGGACTCCAAGGACCCGAACGGGCCCGCCCTCACCTTCGGGCCGGCGGCATGGCGCCGGTTCGTCACCTTCACCAAAGAGCGCTGACCCGCAGCCAGAGAGCAGGCCCGGTCTCCCCAGGGGGAGGCCGGGCCTGCTACCGCACTACCTGAGCTGCTGATCGTCGGCTGGGGCGGGCCACCGAATGGCGTTCGGCGCCCCGCCCCAGCCGATTGGATCAGTAGACGTCGACGCCGTAGGCGTTCAGGGCTTCGACGACCGGCTGGAAGAAGGTCGTGCCACCGAAGAAGCAGTTGCCGCTGCCGCCGGAGGTGAGGCCGACCGCAGTGGAGCCACTGAACAACGCGCCACCGCTGTCGCCCCGCTCCGCGCAGACATTGGTGCGGATCAGGCCACGAACCGTGCCCTCGCGGTAGTTGACGGTGGCGTTGAGCCCGGTGACCGAGCCGCTGTGCAGACCGGTGGTCCGACCAGAACGCCGCACGGACTGGCCGACGAAGGCGTTACCGGCGGTGGTGATGTCCTGGTATCCGCCATTGTAGAGGTAGACATTGCCCGGCTCGTAGCCGCTGAGGCGCACGATGCCGTAGTCGTTGCCGGGGAAGCTGGACCCGACCGTGGGGCCGAGATAGGTGTTCTGCGCGCTGTCTTCGTACCAGTTCGAAACGACGTCGGTGCAGTGCCCGGCGGTAAGAGCGTAGTAGCTGCTGCCGCTCCGGACGTTGAAGCCGAGCGAGCACACACCGCCGCCGCCCCAGATCGCCTCGCCTCCGGAGATCTGGGTGCTGTACACACCCGTCTCCGACTCGATACGCACCGCGCCGCCGATGCGGGCCACAACGGCCTCGACCCGCGCCAACTTGGTGCCGGTCACCGTGCTGTCGACGGAGACGACGACCTGGTTGGTCTCCGGGTCCGTCCACCATGCGGTGCCGGGAATCTTGGTCAGGCTCTCCAGCTTGGCGGTGGCACGCCGCAGTTCGGCGCCATCCCGCTTGACGATCTTCGGGGTAGCGCCGGCCTTGGCGACCTGCTGGGCGGCGGCGTCGTCGGTCACCGCGATGGTGACTTGGCCATTGGCGTCGGCGAAGACACCGGCGGCGCGATCGCCGAGCTGCTCGGCGAGGTCGACGGCGACCTCCGGTGAAGCGTTGGGAGTCGCGTGCGCCGGGCTACCAATGAGCGCGCCGACCACCAGGGTTCCGGCCACGGCCACTGCCGCGGCCCGACGCAACATGAACCTCGTGGGTCGCATGTAGTACCTCCGGTTGGGGGTTAGGGAGGAACGGCCCCACCGAGGTCGGCGGAGCCGGTGAACAACCTGACCAAGTGGCTCGGCGGTCAGGCTGAATGAAGTATTCAGATGTTCACATTGCTTGGCAAGACTGTTGGTTTCTAATTTGGATGGCTCGGCACAGCACTTTGTTCCGTTATGACCTTGCGTGTGGCGAAAAATCACTGGGCCTCATGCGGCGAGACCGGCACCAGCTGGGGCCGCGGCTGTTACGACGAAGTTAATTCGCCGCCAACGGGGCAATATTTGACAAAAGCCAAGCCATCATTTGATCGTCTCTCCAATGTCGGAGGTCGATGTCTGGGCATGAAGAGAGGGCGGACCTGGCCGGCTGGGCCAGCTACAGCTACTGCGCCCCCTCCCGGTTCTCCTAGCGACTGCGGCTGCACCTGGTGTGCACCCCGACTGGGATGCCGATCCGGTGAGCACCGGCCAACCCGAAGATCGGCCAACGGGAAGTACTCGCTTCGATGCCGCAGGCCAAGGCAGGCGTGGTCGCCGAAGATGACGGGATCCTGCTGACCTCGGACAAGGGCTTCGCCTCCACGCCGTTCGCGCAGCAACCGGCCGATCAGGGCAATCGAGCTGTGTCCTACGTCACGCAACAGGAGAAGGCCCGCCACGGCGAGGCGACACTTACGAAGGTCCGCCAGTTGACCGAGTCGGTCAACGACACCTTCTGGCACGACAACACCGCCGGCGCCCCCGTCACCCTGCCACTGACCGCCTACGGCCCACCGAAGGACTTCGGAACAACTCGTCTAGGTTTGGAGGCCGGTCCGCTGATTCGCCACGTCAGCATGGTTGTCCGTGCTGGTCGCGACGACACGGGAGGAGAGAGAGTGGGCAGCACTTCGGAGCACCAGGCGCCGACACCGGAGCCGGAGTCCCTCACCGACCTACTCGGTGGGCGACGTGGCGCGATCGACGCTACCGTGCCGCCGGTGGCGTTCGCGGCCGGCTGGCTCCTCGGCGGCGAGTCGCTGCAGATCGGGGTCGGCGCGGCGCTGGTGACCGGTACGGCCGTGGCGGGCTGGCGCTGGCGCCGTGGACATCGACCCAGGTCAGTACTGGTGGGCCTGCTCGCCGTCTGCGTCGGCGCGCTGATCGCGCTTCGGACCGGACGAGCCGAGGACTTCTTCCTGGTGCAGCTCCTCGCGAACGCGGCCAGCGCACTCGCCTGGATGGTCAGCATCGTGATCCGCTGGCCACTGCTGGGAGTGGTCCTCGGCGGCGTGTTGCGCCAGCGGACCCGCTGGCGCCGAGACCCGGCGCTCCTACGGGCCTACGGGCGCGGCAGTTGGGTCTGGACCGCCAGCTTCCTGCTGCGGGTTTCGGTCTTCCTGCCGCTGTGGCTCGGCGGTCAGGTGGTCGCGCTGAGCGTGGCCCGAGTAGCGCTGAGCTGGCCGCTGGTCGCCGCCGTCCTCGGCGTGAGTTGGGTGGTGGTGCGCCGTTCGCTGCCGGCCGACCATCCGGGATTACGGCATCCGGTGCTTCCGGGCGAGGCATCGGCGCAGGCCGAACAGGCGGCACAGCGCGAGTCGGCGGACAGCCCGAGCTAGACAGAAAGGGAGAGGCCGCCACGGGGGGAGCGGCCTCTCCGGTGACGTACATTACCCCGTCGGGATCCGCTCCGCGCCCCCGGGGGCACACTAATTTTGGCCAGTTTGCAGATTAAGCACACTCAGGCCAATCGGGCGCCCCCGGACCGCCCCGCCTCCTCTCGTATCGACTCAGCGATCCGGGGGTAATGTCCGTTACGCCACTAATATGTAGTTAGTTGTTCGGAAAGAGCCGCCCAAAGTCGGCGTACGCCATCGCGACATCGGCCTGAGCCCAGAACCGGTGGTAGCGGAACGTCGGCTCGGGTCCGCCGTCCAGGTAGGCCTGGACCTTCGGCCAGTCCGGATCGTTGAGGTAGAACGACCGGATCTCGACGAAGCTCCTGCCCGCCTCGATCACGTCGCCGTTGGGCATCGCGCCCGTCCAGTCCGACGGCAGGTAGAGACCCTGCCCGGTGCTGGCGTCGTAGACATCGTCGAAGCGCTCGTAGTCGCCCCGAGTCTCCACTGTCGATACACCCAGGGCGTCGCTGGCGGCGTGTAGCGCGTCCAACAACCCCTTGGCCGTGTTCTTCGCGGCCACGTTCCCCGACCTCGCCGCGTACGCGGTCAGGGTCCGGGCGTAGGCCGCGGCGGCACCGACGTCCTGGCCGGTGTCGGCTACCTCGACGTGCAGGTCGGTGTTTGGCTCCGGGTTGGTCGGGTTCCACGTGTTCGGCTGGCCCGTCCAGGTGAGCTCGGCCGGGATCGACCAGTCGGCGCCCAGCGTGGTGTTGGCGATCGCCCACGGCACCCACCGGTCCAGCAACGCCTCGGCCCGGGCGTCACCGGTCTCGAGGTACAGCTCGGCGATCCGGTGCATCGACCAGACCTGCATGCCGAACCACTGGTTCGACGGCGGGTCGTGGTAGACCGGCTTCTCGTCGTAGAACATGCCGTAGAAGGTCGGTGTGCCCGCCGGCGGCTGGCCGTACCGGCCGCCCCAGCTGTTGGTCGCACCACCGGCGATCGCGCCCTCGGCGGACTGGAGCCAGGTATACAGCTCCAGCTGCCGCTCCAGACTCTGGGCCCAGTCGGTGGTTGCGCTCGGCGACCTCGGCTCCAGCTCCGGCACGGTGGTCAGGGCCCAGGCGGCGAAGGGGTTCTGGTAGCCGAAGTGATTGTGGCTCGAGCCGATCCGCCACGACCAGTTCTGACCCTGCTCGTACGCACCGCCCCAGGCGTAGTACCAGGACAGGAGGTAGTGCGCCGACTCCCGGCCACTGCCGGCGGGGCAGGTGGACGCCCCGACACAGTTGCCGATCTGCTTGAAGTACTTGTCGAACATCGCGTACCGCAGGTAGTCGCCCAGCTTGGCGGCCTTGGCCACGGTGTCCGCCACCTCCGCGGCCCGGCCCTGCTGCGTGGCCCAGGTCAACGCCCAGTAGGCGGCCTGCACCGCCCGCGCGTCGGCGTCCGGCGCATTGGTGTACTTCCACTGCTTCGCCGGCGCGTTCTGCTCCTCCACGGAGATGTCCAGGAAGCCGTACTGCCCGCCGTGGGTGAAGGTCTCACAGGACGGCTGCGGGACGGTCTCCCAGACCGACTCCTGCTGCCCGCGCTGGAAGGTGTTGATATACGCCGGCCGGGTGGTGCCATCGCCGCACCGACCGAAGCCGTAGGTGTTGTCCACGTCGAGCAACCAGTGCATGCCGTAGATGTCACCGGTGCCGTAGGTGGACTGGAGTTCGGCCCGCAACGGGTCCTGGCCGACCGGGACACTCGGTTGCAACTGCGCCGGGTACTGGCTGGGCAGGTCGTACTCGGCGGCGTACTGGGCGGTGCCCGGGGCGCCCGCGGTCGGCTGGTCAGCAGAGGAGGGGATGATGTAGTTCTCCAACACCGTCCAGGCGTTGTTGAACGGCGCCCAGTCCTCGGTCACCCGGCCGTACTGCGCCTCCAACCAGAGCCAGAAGCTGAATGCCTCACTCGTGGTCTCGTGACCGTGGTCCGGCGCCTCGACGATCAGGGTCTCGATGGAGTGGTACGGCACCCCCTCGGGGCTGAAGTACCCAGAGTTCTTGATCTTGCCGTACTGGGTGAGGAACCGCGCGATGTACTCGTTGTCGCCGCCGGGAACGTCGTTGTCAATCTCCGTTGCGGTAACCGTCAAAGCGGAGAGGCCGGCGGCGGAGGCGGTGATCGTCGCGCTCCCCCCGGCCGTGTCGGCGTCCTCGGCCGCCGACACGGTCACGTCGACACCGGTGTTCCAGTTCCCGGTGGTCAACGTCAGCGAGGTGGGGGCGACGGTGAGGTCGGAGTCACCGGTACGGCCGAGGCTCACCACGACGTTCGCGGCCGGCGCCGCACTCAACGTCAGGGTCACGGTGGCGCTGCCGCCCTCCGGTACGCCCACCGTCGCAGGGGTGGCGACCAGTTGCGGACCGGTGGCGGGCGCGACGGTAAAGGACTGCTCCGCGATCGCGCTGAGCCCGGTGTCGTCGTACGCCCTGGCCTGCACGGTGTAGGAGCCGGCCGGCAGCCCCGGCAGGGTGTACGCGTACGGGGCGGTGGTGTCGGTGTTGACCAGCAGACCGTTGCGGTAGAACTCGACCTTGCTGATGCTCCCGTCCGGGTCGCTGGCGGTGGCCGTCAGCGGCACGTCGGCCGGCGCCTCGAAGGGCCCCGCCGGCACGTTCAGCGTCACCGTCGGCGGCTGCGGCGCACCACCGCAGGGAACGCCGTTGACGGAGAACGAGGTCGGGTCGGCGTTGGTACCGCTGTACGCGGCGTTGAAGCCGATCTGCGCGGTGCCGCCGGTGCCGAGACTGCCGTTCCACGACTCGTTGGTGGCGGTGACGTCGTTGCCGCTCTGGCTCCACTGCGCCGACCAGCCGTGGGTGATGGTCTGGTTGCCGGCGAAGGAAAACCGTAGGGTCCAGCCCGTGATCGGGTCGCCGAGATTGGTGAGGGTGATGTTCGCGGTGAAGCCGCTGCCCCAGTCGTTGGTGGTGTAGCCGACGTCGCAGGCCGGCGCGGCCGACGCGGCCGGCGCGGGTAGGGCCGCCCCGCCGGCTACCGCCAGCACCGCCGCGGTGACTATCGCCCAGCCGCGGCGTCGGTTCATGGGTCTCATGCGCGGTGTCTCCTCGGACCAGGCCGGAGCCGAGACTCCGGCGGGGCGCCTGGCCGTTCTTCCTGCTGCGGGCGAGGCACCCGGGGTGAAGGGAACCCGGCCAAGGCCGGGGCCGGTGACGTGGCGTGGACGGGCACCGTCCACCTCGGGTGCCGCACCGGACGTCCCGGCTGCCCTCGGCCCCGCGTTCCCGCGACGGCGGCTCACCCCATCAGCTTGCCACGTCTGGAAACGCTCCCACAAGGAGTAGGTGAATCGATCCAGTCGGATATTTCAATTTTGTTAAGCCACTTTCACAAGGCAGTTACGAGACGTTACAGTCGCACCAATTGGGAGCGCTTCCACCTCGCCTCCCACTTCCATAGTGGAAGGAGGTGAATCCACAAGCTACTCGCGTGACCCGGCTCCCAGGTGACACGTCGGCCAGACGCCACCGTCCGGCCGGCGTGTCCAGCACCGATGGGGGCGGGGGCTGCCCTCCCCCGCCCCCATCCCGCACCCTGGCAACAGTGCGACCGGGGCGCACCGCCCCACACCCTGCCCAGAATCCCCTCGCTCCCGGACTCCCGCCGGGAGAACCGAAGGCGTACTCTGTCCTTGGGAGCGCTCCCGGTCCGGTTCAGAACTAGCAGAGGAGACTCCCCCGATGTCGACACTCCCCCACCCCGCGCAGCCCGACCGCTCGGAGCACCAGCCGGCGGGCACCCTGCGCTTCCCACCGAACTTTGGCTGGGGAGCCGCCACCTCCGCCTACCAGATCGAGGGCGCGGCCAAGGAGGACGGCCGGGGCGAGTCGATCTGGGACACGTTCAGCCACACCCCCGGCCGGACCCGTAACGGCGACACCGGTGACATCGCCGCGGACCACTACCACCGGTACGACGCGGACCTCGATCTCATGGCCGAGCTGGGCCTGCGCAGCTACCGGTTCTCCATCGCCTGGCCCCGCATCCAGGCCGACGGCACCGGTGCGCCCAACCAACGCGGACTGGACTTCTACCGGCGCCTGCTCGACGGACTACACGAACGCGGCATCCAACCGGTGGCGACACTGTTCCACTGGGACCTCCCCCAGGCCCTCCAGGACCGGGGCGGCTGGGAATCCCGGGAGGTCGCCTACCGCTTCGCCGACTTCGCCGAACACGTCTTCCAGGCCCTCGGGGACCGGGTGCCGACCTGGCTAACCATCAACGAACCGAAGACCGTCGTGCAGAACGGCTACCTCTCCGGCCACCACGCCCCCGGCCGCCAGGACCCGCAGGCCGCGTATCTGGTCGCGCACCACCTGCAGCTCGCGCACGGACTCGCCGTTCGGACGTACCGGGCCGTCGGTGGGACCGGGCGGATCGGCCCGGCGTTCAACCTGCACCCGTGCTACCCGGCCGACTCCTCCCCCGACGCGACCGAGGCCGCCTGGCGCTACGACGGCTACGAGAACCGGCTCTACCTCGACTCGACGCTCACCGGCCGCTACCCCCAGGACGTGCTCGACGACCTCGGGCCCGACCACCGCATGGTCCGCGGCATCCACGACGGCGACCTCGGCATCATCTCCGCCCCCGTTGACCTGTTGGCGGTGCAGTACTACACCCCGTACTACGTCACCGCCGCGGGCACAACCGTGCGCCGCTGGCCCACCTCCGAGGCCTCCTGGCAGCAGATCTACCCCGAGGGCATGTACGACATCCTCACCCGGGTCACTCGGGACTACGGCCAGATCCCGCTGACCGTCACCGAGAACGGCCTACCCACCCCGGACACCCTCGCCGCCGACGGAACGGTTGACGATGGCGGGCGGATCCAGTTCCTCCGCGACCACCTGGCTGCCGCGCACCGCGCCATCGCCGCCGGGGTACCGCTGGAGAGCTTCCACGTCTGGTCCCTGCTGGACAACTTCGAATGGGCCGAAGGCTACGACCAACGCTGGGGGCTGGTCTACGTGGACTACCCGACCCAACGTCGAGTGCCCAAGCGCAGCGCGCACTGGTACCGCGAGGTGATCGCGGCAGGCGGGTTCTGACCGCGGGGCGCGCAGCCCACGCCCCGCTCGGAGAAGGTGCAACGGCGTCGGTGGCGCGGAAGTCAGGAAGGAACGGTCCGCTCGCCGGTCCGGTCCAGGTCGGCGACGCCGGCTGCGTCGCCGATCCGACCAAGGGCTACCAGCGCCGCGCCGGTCGCGCCGATCTCCGGGTTCCGCTGATACCAGACCGACCGGGGAGCGAGGGCCACGGCGAAGGCCCGACGCCACCACTCGGACGCCGCCATCGCCCCACCGCCCAGGACCACCTCGACCGGCCGCGAGCCCAGCTCCGACTCCAGAGCGGCCAGGTCCACCGCGACCAGCTCACTCAGGCCCCGCATCAGGCCGGCCAGAATCTCCACGGCGGTGGTGCCGAAGCCGAGCCCGGCCAACGCTCCGGAACCCGCCGGAGCCAGTCCGGGCGGCCGGTCGCCCCCGAAACAGACGTCCGCCGCCGGGCCCCCGCCGACGACGGGCACCCGGGCCAGGGCCGCGTCCAGCTCGGCCCGGTCAGGGAGCCGCAGCTCCCGGTTGGCCCAGGCGAAGAGGTTGCCGCCGGCAGAGTAGGCCTTCCCGGTGACGATATGCCGCTGGTCAACCCGGTAGCGCCAGAGGCCCGCTGCCAGCCGGGGCAGCGGCTCCCCCGGCGTGACGGCCCGCACCACCCGGAACGCCGCCGAGGTACCCACCGTCACCGCCGCCCGTCCTGGATCAACGCAGCCCGAGCCGACGTTCGACGCGGCCCCGTCCCCGATCGGGGCCGTCCACCGCGCCCCGGCCAGCGGCGGCCAACGGCGGGCGTACTCCGAGCGCAGCCGACCGTGCCAGCCCACCGGCGCCAACTCCGGCAACTCGCCCGGGCCGATGCCGGCCAGCGCACACGCCTCCGGGTCCCAGTCCATCGTGCCCAGGTCGAGCAGGCCGGTGCCGGACGCCTGCGACACCGACATCGGGACCGGGCCCAGCAGCACGCCGAGGACGTACTCGGCCAGCCCGGCGAAGCGGGTGGCGTGGCCACCGACTCGCGCCCGCAGCCAGGGCAGCCGGACCGACCAGTAACAGCGATGCCACCAGGTACCGGTGCGCTGGTGGAAAGCCCCCGGGTCGACCGGGCCGGGTTGCCCGGGTGCCGGCGCCGGCCGGGTGTCCAGCCAGGTGAGCACCGGGCTGATCGGGGTCCCGTCAGCCTCGAGCGCGACCACCGAGTGCCACTGCGCGGAGATCGCCACCAGTTCGACGCCGTCCAGGTGCCCGCCGGCGGCCAACTCGTCCAGGCACTGCCCCAGGCAGGTGAGGTAGCCCTGCGCGTCCAGCGTGCCGGCGCCGTCCGCACCGACGGCGAGGCCCACCCGCCGCCGGGCCAACGCCCCGGGCAGCAGCCGGGCTGCCTCGTCGAGCACCAGGCCACGTACCGAAGAGGTGCCCAGATCCAGCGCGAGTGTGGTCATCGTCGGTCACGCTATCCGGCCCAGCGGGGTGAAGCTCTCGCTTCCGCTCTCGATGACAACGCGTTAGGGTGGTGCGCATGCTCGCGCACCCGCACCGCTGGTGGCCCGCCGACCCGGCGGCCACACTCCGCGCGTAGCTTCACGCGGCCGCCCGTCGAGGCGGCCGCCGGTCTCTGACCGGCACCGGACCGCCCATCGGGTGGCACCGGAACCGAGGAGACCCGATGACCCACCTTTCCCAGCTACTCGCCGCCGTCGCGGCCGGCACCGACCCCGGCCCGTTCGCGCTCGTCCGTCGCGAGGGCGCCGACCACCTCGACCTCTACACCGGGTCGGTACGGGTGGTAGAACGACTCGCCGACATCCCGCTGCCGACCGGGGCAGCGGGACCGGCCACCCTCGCGCTGGTGCCCTACCGGCAGGTGACCGAACGGGGCTTCGACTGCGTTGACGATGGCGCCCCACTGGAGTGCCTGGTAATCGACCGGCATGAGGAGATCGACCTCCCGGTGGCGCTGGCAGCGCTGCCAGACGCCGCGGTGGTGACCCGGAGGGCGGGCTTCGACAGCTCCGACGAGGAGTACGCGGCCACCGTTGACCGGGTCCTGGCCGACGAGATCGGGCAGGGCGCAGGCGCCAACTTCGTCATCCACCGCACCCTGCGCGCCACCGTGCAGGGTGCGCCGCTGCAAGCGGCGCTGGCGGCGCTGCGCTCGCTGTTGCTACGCGAACGCGGTGCCTACTGGACGTTCGTGGTGCACACCGGCGCTCGGACGCTGGTGGGGGCGAGCCCGGAGCGGCACGTCAGCGTGGACGACGGGCTGGTCCTGATGAACCCGATCAGCGGCACCTTCCGCCACACCGGCGCCGCTGCCGACCGGGCTGACCTACTGCGCTTCCTCGCCGACCCGAAGGAGATCGAGGAGCTGTACATGGTCCTCGACGAGGAGCTGAAGATGATGGCCTCGGTGGCCGAGCGGGGAGGCCAGGTGGTCGGCCCGTACCTGAAGGAGATGTCCCACCTCGCCCACACCGAGTACCTGCTGGCGGGGCGGGGCTCGAAGGACGTCCGGGACGTGCTGCGGGAGACGATGTTCGCCCCCACGGTGACCGGCAGCCCGATGGAGAACGCGTGCCGGGTCATCGCGCGACACGAGCGCACCGGGCGCGGCTACTACGCGGGCGTGCTGGCGCTGCTCGGTCGGGACGAGGGCGGCCGGCAGACCCTCGACGCCCCGATCCTGATCCGTACCGCCGAGCTCTCCCCCACCGGTGAGCTGCGGGTGTCGGTCGGGGCGACCCTGGTCCGCCACTCGGTCGCCGCCGCGGAGGTCGCGGAGACCCACGCCAAGGCCGCCGGGGTGCTCGCCGCGCTGGGCCTCGGCCCGCAAGCCCCCGCGGCAGCCGCGGGGGCGGTGCCCCGGCTCGCCGACGACCCGGAGGTACGCGCGGCGCTGGCCGCCCGCAACGCGCCGCTGGCCCGGTTCTGGCTGGACCAACGGCCGGAAGACAACCCCGGCCGTCCCGGGCTCGCCGGCCACCGGGCATTGATCGTGGACGGGGAGGACACCTTCACCGGCATGCTCGCCCACCAGCTACGCGCGCTCGGCCTCAGCGTTACCGTACGGCCGTGGGACGCGCCCGGCCCGCGGGACGGATACGACCTGGTGGTGGTCGGCCCCGGGCCCGGCGACCCGGCGGAGCTGACCCAGCCGAAGATGGCGGCGCTGCGCCGGCTGCTCACCGAACTCCTCGCCACCGGCCAGCCAACCCTCGCGGTCTGCCTCGGCCACCAGCTCCTCTGCGGGCTGCTCGGGCTGCCCCTACACCGACGGGACGCCCCGTACCAGGGGCTGCAGCGGGAGGTGGAAATCTTCGGCGTCCAGCGGCGAGTTGGCTTCTACTCGACCTTCACCGCCCAAGCGGACACGGACCGCCTACCCACCCCGTACGGCTCGATGGAGGTTGCCCGGGACGACACGAGCGGCGCAGTACACGCGCTGCGCGGAGCCACCGTGGCCGGGGTGCAGTTCCACCCCGAGTCGGTGCTCAGCCCGGACGGCGTCGATCTCCTCGCCGACCTGTTGGGCGACCTGCTTCCCGCGGCGAGCCGCCAGTGCGTCTAGCGACGGGAACGGCGGCGGGAACCCCACGCGGGTTAACCGACGTACGAAAGGGAAGTCCACCGCGCGTTCTGCCAGGACTCGGGGGGTGCCAGTGCGGGATCCAGAACCGACCGTCTCACCGGTTGTCGACGCATGGACCAAATCTCGGACGTCATCGGCGCAGGATTGGCACATCGAGCGGCTGATGGAGGCGAAGGGGGAGAACCGGGTCAGCGTGGTGCTACCCGCCTACAACGAGGAGGCGACCACCGGGGCGATCGTCTCGACGATCCGCGAACACCTGATGGAGCAGGTTCCCCTCGTGGATGAGCTCGTTGTGGTCGATTCCCGATCCACCGACCGCACCGCGGAGGTGGCTCGGGCCGCCGGCGCGGAGGTGGTCAGCCAGGACGAGATCACCCAGGGCCTGCCCCGGCTGGCCGGCAAGGGCGACGCGCTCTGGGCCGGCCTGGCCGCCACTGACGGTAACCTCGTTGCCTTCGTCGATGCTGACCTGCGCGAATTCCGGCCGCACTTCGTCCGTGGTCTGCTCGGCCCGTTGCTGACTAACCCGTCGATCGACTTCGTGAAGGGCTTCTACCACCGACCGCTGGAAGACCAGTCCGGTCCCGAGGAGGACAACGAGGGCGGGCGGGTGACGGAGCTGATGGTCCGGCCGCTACTGAACCTCTTCTGGCCGGAGCTGGCCGGCTTCGTGCAGCCCCTGGCCGGCGAATACGCAGGGCGACGTCAGGTGCTGGAACAGCTGCCGTTCGTCACCGGCTACGGAGTGGAGACGGCCATGCTGGTTGACCTGCTGGAACTGGTCGGCCTGGACGCGCTGTCCCAGGTTGACCTGGGCATCCGGAAGCACCGACACCAGGACACCGAGGCGTTGGGCCGGATGTCCGCCCAGATCATGCACACCGTCTGGGCACGGTTGCAGCAGCAGGGCTGGGCGTTGCCGGACACCAGCCCAGCTACCCTGCTGGCCCAATTCCGCCGCGGCGACTCGGAGGAGTTGCCCAACCTGGACCGGGAGATCGTCGTCAACGACGTGTCGGTGCAGGAGCGGGCACCCTTACGGGAGCTGCGGCACCTGGTGCCGCGCCGGTAACGGCGTAGCTCGGTCGGTTGGGTCAGGGGATCCGGACCAGCAGCAGCGCGGCCACGGCGCTACCAGCCGCGGCTCCCAGGAGAACCCGCATGATGCCGGTGGCGAGGTTGCCCTGCTCGATCAGCGTGCCGGCCGTCGCGATCGCGATGCCCGAGCCGGCGGAGAGGATCGAGAGCGTGGTCCCGGATGCCTCGCCGGCTCGCTCGGCCGGGACCATGGCCTGGGTGCCGAGGTTGGTCAGGGTCAGCCCGGTCCGGTAGCCGAACCCGGCGACAGCCAGACCGATCAGGTACAGCCAGATCTCCCCGCCAAAGGCCACCACGACCAGGCCGACCGCGCCGACCAGGGTGGCCGCGGCGATCAACCGACGCACCGCGATCCGTTGGCTGAGCCGACCCGCGAACGGACCGGCGATGCCACCGCTGATCGAGGCGGCGAGGACCGCCAGGCCCGCGACGAACGGAGAGTAGCCCCGGACCTGTTGTAGGTGGATGGTGGTGGCGAAGATCGTGACCACGAAGGCGATGTTGGCGACCAGCCCCATCAGGGTCACCGCCACGAACTTGGCGTCATGGAAGAGATCCAGCCGGACCAGTGGACTCTCCGCGGCCCGTTCCCGGAGCACGAACGCGGCCAGCAGCACCAGCCCACCGACAGCGAGGGCGGTGGCCACCACCGGCCGCCAGGCGTTCATCCGGTCCGCCGCCACGGTGATCGCGAGGATCCCGAGCACCACCACGACCAGACCCGCCAGGTCAACCGCCCGCGACACCGTGGGGTCCCGCGACTCCGGCAGCCAGGCCACGCTGGCGACGATGGCGACTACGCAGAGCGGCACGTTCACCAGGAGCACGCTGCGCCAGCTGAGCCACTCGGTGACCCCGCCGCCGAGCAGCGGCCCCAGCGCCAGCGCCACCGCCCCGATGCCGTAGGCGTTGCCGATCGCCCGCTTCGCCCGCTTCCCCGGGTAGGCCTCGGTGATCACCGCGAAGGCGAGGGGGAACACGATGCCCGAACCCATCCCCTGCACGGCCCGGAAAGCGATCACGATCGGCGGGTCGGAGCCCAGACCGGCACCGAGCGAAGCCGCCCCGAAGATGAGCAGGCCGACCACCAGCATGCGGCGGCGCCCGAGGATGTCGCCGAGCTTGCCACCGGGGAGGAGAAACGCCGCCTGGGCCAGGATGTAGCCGCTGACCACCCAGTGCAGATCGGTGGTGGTCGTCCCCAACTCCGCCGCCATCGTCGGCAAGGCGAGATTCAACGCATAGAAGTCCAGCTGCACGAGGAAGATGCAGGCAGCCGCCGCGATCATGGTCAGCTCACGCCGCGGCCGGTCCGCTTCCCCCGCCGAAGCGTCACCTCGGCCATGGGGCCGGGGCAGACGCGGACGGAACGACACACCGAACCGTACCATTTATACGAAAATGTCTTCCTTGTTTCGAGAGACTCTGTACGTCGCCTGCGGCCAGCACGACCCGGACACGAAACATCGACAACCCTTCTGGAACTCCCTCCGCCAGAAGGCTGCCGAATAGGCTTGAACGTGATCTGTACCAGGTGTAGGTGTGGCCTGCCGCAGCTCGGCCAGGCTGATGACATCCACCCGGACGGTTACCCGAGGAGGTGACAGTACCGGCACACCTGCCCCATGACCGGTTTCGCCATAGTGAGTCGACATTTGTACGCGATTCTGACGTGTGGATCGAAGGTCGCGGGGCGGGACGGCAAACTGAAAATAGGGGAAATGGAACTGGTCGAGCTCGCCAACTCCACTTCGATCTCGGTTCGCGGCAGGAGTTCGACCGGGCCGGAGTGAACGCCCAGAAACCTCATCGCACACCCGGGCCTGACCCGCGGCGACCTACAGCTCCACCCCGTCGAACAGGGTGGAGGCGATTGGATCGGCTCTTTCTTCGCCTGGATGACGGCGGGTCAGCCAACCCGGAAACTCCTCGCCAGGACAGTCGCGGCCACGGCACTGCCGACCGCGGTCCCCAGGAGAGCCCGCATGATGCCGGTGGCGAGGTCGCCCTGCTCAATCAGTGTGCCGACCACCGCGACGGCGATACCCGCGCCGGCGAAGAGGATTGTGAACGTCACTCCGGATGCCTCGCCGGCCCGCTCGGCCGGGACCATGGCCTGCGTACCCAGACTGGTCAAAGTATACCCACTCTGGTAACCGAACCCGGCGACCGCCAGCCCAAGCAGATACGGCCCGATCTCACCCCCGACGGCCACCACGAGCAGACCGAGGGCGCCGACCAGGATGGCGATGCCGATCAACCGACGCACCGCGAACCGTTGGCTGAACCGACCCACGAACGGACCGGCAATTCCACCACTGATCGAGGCGGTGAGAACCGCCAGGCCCGCAACGAACGGCGAGTAGCCCCGAACCTGCTGCAGATGAATGGTCGTGGCGAAGATCGTAACCACCAAGGCAATGTTTGCGACCAGCCCCAGCAAGGTCACCGCCACAAACTTGGCGTTTCTGAACAGATCCAGCCGGACCAGTGGACTGTCGGCCACCCGTTCCCGAAGCACGAACACGGCCAGCAGCACAAGCCCACCGACAGCGAGGACAGCGACCACCATCGGTCGCCAGGCGTTTATCCGGTCCGCGGCCACGGTGATCGCCACAATCCCGAGCACCACCACGACCAGACCCACCAGGTCAATCCGGCGCGACACCGTGGGGTCACGCGACTCTGGCAGCCAGGCGACGGCGGCCACGATCGCCACGAGGCAGAGTGGCACGTTCACCAGGAGCACGCTTCGCCAACTGATCAGCTCCGTCACCCCACCGCCGAGCAGCGGCCCAAACGCCAACGCCACCGCCCCGATGCCGTACGCGTTACCGATCGCCCGCTTCGCCCGCCGCCCTGGGAACGCCTCGGTGATCACCGCGAAGGCAAGCGGGTACATGACTCCGGATCCCATCCCCTGCACAACCCGAAAAGCGATCACGATCGGCGGATCGGAGCCCAGACCCGCACCAAGCGAGCCCAGCCCAAAGATCACCAAACCCACGACGAGCATGCGCCGACGACCGAGGATGTCGCCCAGCTTGCCGCCAGGAATGAGGACCGCCGCCTGAGCCAGGATGTAACCACTGACCACCCACTGCAGATCAGTAGTGGAGGAACCCAACTCCGCCGCCATCGCCGGCAACGCAAGATTCAACGCATAGAAATCCAACTGCACCAGGAAGATGCACGCGGCGGCCGCGACCAACGTCAGCCGCCGTCGCGGCCGCCCACCGTGTCCCACCGACGCGACACCACAACCGGGCAGCCGAGGAAACCGCGGGCGGAACGACACGCCGACAAAAATACCATTTGCCCCAAAAGTCTCCTCTATTCCATCCGGCTCCACCAAGAGGACGCGCCTGCGGCACCGCCGCCACGCCAAAGGCGAAGGGATTGCGTCGTGCGTCGCGGATGACTCGACACAAACACTCTGGACAAGAATAGTTAACAATCTTAATAATTAGGGGCGTCATGACGTAGCTGCCGATGAACGCCTGCCAGCCGTGGAGGCTCTCATGAAGCGTTCCAGTCCCCTGATCCTGTCCCTGGTCACCGTCCTGACCGTCGCGCTCGGCGCGGCCTGGCTCGCGAAACCGGCGCACGCCGCCGGCCCAACCGCGACCTTCGCCAAGGTCTCCGACTGGGGCACCGGGTGGGAGGGTAAGTACACGATCACCAACGAAGGCAGCAGCAGCCTGACCGGCTGGCGCCTCGCGTTCGACCTGCCCGCCGGCACGACAGTCGGCACCTACTGGGAGGCGCTGCTGCACTCCTCGGGCCAGCGGTACACCTTCAGCAACCAGTCCTGGAACGGCACCATCGCACCGGGCGCTTCGATCTCCTTCGGCTTCATCGGCAGCGGACCCGGCTCGCCGACCAACTGCCAGCTCAACGGCGCGGAGTGCGGCAGCGCACCGCCGCCCACCACGCCGCCACCCACCACCACCCCACCGACCACCGCGCCGCCCACCACCAGCCCACCGACCACCGCGCCGCCCACGACCCCACCACCCACCACCACTCCCCCGAATGACGACCTGCCCGCGCACATCCTCACCGGCTACTGGCACAACTTCGACAACCCGGCGGTCGAGCTGCGCCTGCGGGAGGTCCCCGCCGAGTACGACGTGGTCGCTGTCGCCTTCGCCGAGGCGACCACCACCCCCGGCGAGGTGACCTTCGCCATTGATCCGGGCCTCTCCGCTGCCCTGGGTGGCTACACCGACGCGGACTTCTCGGCCGACGTACAGACGCTCAGGAGCCAGGGCAGGAAGGTCATCATCTCGGTCGGCGGCGAGACCGGACGGGTTGCCGTCAACGACGCGGCCTCCGCGGTCGCCTTCGCCGACTCCGTGTACGCCCTGATCCAGCAGTACGGCTTCGACGGGGTGGACATCGACTTGGAGAACGGTCTCAATCCGACGTACATGGCGCAGGCCCTACGGTCCCTGCGGGCCCAGGTCGGTGCGGGACTGATCATCGCGATGGCGCCGCAAACCATCGACATGCAGAACCCGGCCACCAGCTACTTCAAGCTGGCGCTCGACATCCAGGACATCCTGACGGTGGTGAACACCCAGTTCTACAACTCCGGCGCGATGCTCGGCTGCGACCAGCGGTTCGCCTACAGCCAGGGAACGGTGAACTTCATCGTCGCGTTGGCCTGCATCCAGTTGGAGGCGGGGCTGCGGCCGGACCAGGTCGGGCTTGGCCTGCCAGCCGGCCCGGGGGCGGCCGGTGGTGGAGTCGTCGCGCCCAGTGTGGTCAACGCCGCGTTGGACTGCCTGACCAGGGGGACGAGTTGCGGCAGCTTCCAGCCACCCCGCACCTACCCGGGGCTACGAGGCGCGATGACCTGGTCGGTGAACTGGGACGTGACGAACGGCAACAGCTTCGCGCAGACGGTCGGCCCGCACCTGGACACCCTGCCCTGACTCCGCTGAGGCGGGCAGCGGACGCACGAGGGCCGGCACCGCCGAATCCGATGGTGCCGGCCCTCGTGTTCCCACTGCCTGGGTAGTCGGTGCGCTGATTCGGTCCGCCGACGTCAGGCGACGAAGCTGAGGTAGCCCAGGAGAGCGCCGTAGCCGATGAAGGCGGCGCCCAGGACCCGAAGCCCCTGCGCTGACCCGCGCCCCTGTTCCGCGGGTCGGAGCACCAGTTGGGGGATCCAGTAGTAGCTGACACCGCGCAGGGTGAAGAAGACTCCCAGCAGGGTCACCAGCACCTCCGGCAAGCCACCCCACTCGAAGTGGGTGACCAGTACGCCGAAGCCGACGAAGAGGTGCACCATGCCGGAGATATTCACCGCCATCAGATCCGACCGGTCAGCCCGCTGGGTGAGTCGCAGATAGAACTGGGTGGCCACGATGAACGCGACTCCGGAGGTCAACAGATACAGCGAGAGGATTCTTCCGAGCGTCTGGGTCAGGTCCATGTTCGCCGCCTCAGGGGGTGAGTAGCAATTGATCAGGTGCGAAAGATCCCGTCGCTGAGTAGCTCCGACGCAACGCGCCCGTACGTTGACTCCACCGCTGCCGCACCGTCGAGGGCGGTCAGGTCAACGCCGAGCAGCCGCTGCACGTGTTCGTGGAGCGCGAGTGCACCCAGGGACCAGATCGCGAGGAGCGCCGCCCGTTCGTAGGGGTGATCCGTCGGTCGGACCAGGCCCGACGCGACTCCGTCGGCGAGGTAGCCGACCGCGTCATTGACCATCTCGTCAACCAGCGCGGCCGTGTGCGGGGAGCCGTCGGCCAGCGCCCGGGCCAGGTATCGCAGCAGTGGCGGCGCGGGGCGCAGGTCACGCAGCTCCGCCGGGTCGATTCTGCCGGCCCGCATCACCTGCTGCTTGTGCTCCCGCACGAAGGCCGCGACATGCTTGTCGCAGGCCACCCGCAGCCCGTCCTTCGTACCGAAGTAATGAATGATCAGTGATGGGTGGACGTCGGCTGCCGCCGCTATGGCACGGACCCCGGTGGCCGCCACGCCCTGATCGGCGAAGAGCGTGATCGCGGCAGCAAGGATGCGATTCTTTGTGGAGGACTTGTCGCCTTTCGGCGGCGATTCATCGGACACAGCAGACAGACTAAACGAACGTTCGATTAATGTCCAGCGATAACAATGATCGCCATGATCATTTCCGCTGCTCATGCCGACTGGGGCCATCGGGCGTGGTTGACGTCGATCAGCACGCGGTGGGTGTGCACCCACGCCACTCCATTCCACTCGGCATCGACCAGGTGCGCGCGGTCAGCGTCAACGCCATGCTGGTGCCGGAATACTTCGCGAAGGCCAGCGGGCCAGAGCCAGCGGGCGGAGAGTCCCGCCCCGAGCACCAAGCCCGCCAGGAGCGCCCATGCCGCGGTCAAGCCGCCCCCCGCGCCAACCCAGCCGACGAGGGGGTAGGTGAGCAGCCAGCAGAGGTGGGACAGGGAGAACTGGGCGGCGAACAACGCCGGCCGGTCGGCGGCCGCCGACGAGGCGCGCAGCACCCGGTTGACCGTGACGACAATCAGGCCACCGGCGAAGCCGATGAGCGACCAGACACCCATCGCCAACGGCCAGGACGGCACCATCGACAGCAGCAGTGCGCCGAAGAGGGCGAGCAGCGCCGTGCCAGCACCGATGAGCAGCACAGCCCGATCCTTGCGTCGGCGCAGCAGCAGCGGCGCGCCGAGCGCCGCCGCGACGCTGCCGAGGCCGGAGCCGGCGAGCAGAAGTGGCACCTGCGCTTCGGTGGCGTTCAGCAGGTCACGCACCACGTTGACCGTGCTGACCAGGGTGACGGCGCCGGAGCCGGCGACCACCATGTTCAGCGCCAGCACCGCCCGCAACCGCGGCGTGCCCACGAACATCCGCATCCCCGCGAAAAGGCGCTCGGCGAACCGGACCCGGCTGCTACGTTGCGCCCTGGGCACCGTTGCCATGCTGACAAACAACGCGGATACGAGAAAACCCACCGCCGTCCCCACGAACAAGTCTGTAAACCTGAGAACGAGCAACAACGCGGCGGCGATTACCGGGCTGGCGATATTCTCCAGGGAGACCGCAAGTTGCGATGCGGAGAGCGCCTTCGTGTAGTCCTCCTCATCCGGAATGATATCCGGGAGCACGGACTGGAAGGTGGGCGTGAAAGTGGCCGACGCGGCCTGCAGTACCGCGATGAGTAGATAGATCTGCCAGATCGCCTCGACCCACGGCAGCAGCAGGACGACACCGAACCGGACCAGGTCGGCGCCCACCATCACCGCGCCCCGCGGCACCCGGTCCAGCACCGCTCCCACCAGCGGCGACACACACACGTACGCGGCCATCTTGATCGCCAACGCGGTGCCGAGGACCGCCCCGGCCCGCGCGCCCGCGAGGTCGTAGGCGAGCAGACCGAGCGCCACCGTCGCCAGACCGCTGCCGATGAGTGCGACTATCTGGGCAGCGAAAAGCCATCGATAGGCTGGATTGCACAGCAGTTCACGCACAATATATCTGTCGCCTTCCTGAATCTCCCCGCCGAGGAGATTACCGACAGAGTTTGAATGCGACAATGCGGCTGTTGCCAGTTTGGTGCAACGAATAATTTGGCGTAACTGCGGCCCACCCACCGCCACCGGCGACACCCGCGACGGCGACGCCGAGGTTTCGTCCGCCCCGCCGCTACGGGGCGGACCCCCTGGCGTTGACGAAACGGAACACCGATCCGTATAGTTGCGGAACAACGCTCCGCTTTGTTGCCCGGGGCGAGCCCACGCGGGCAGCCGAGACGGGCTATCCAACGAGAGGACCAGACGAGATGAGTGAGCCGACCCAGCCTGCCCACACGTTCGGTGTCACCCCCACCCCTGTGCTGTCCGTCAGTCCAGTAGTGCTGCCAGCTCCCGGCCGGGCCGTGGACTTGCAGGTACGCGTCTCCGCTCCCACGACCGGAGGCGAGCTACCGATCCTCCTCCTCTCACACGGGCACGGCCCCTCGCACCATCTGTCCTCACTGAACGGCTACGCCCCGCTCGCGAACTACTGGGCGGCGCACGGCTTCGTCGTCATCCAGCCCACCCACCTGAACTCGAGAACGCTGAACCTGAGCCCAGGTGATCCCGAGGCCCCCCTGTACTGGCGGTCGCGGGGTGAGGACATGAAACGTGTCCTCGACCAACTCGACCAGATCGAGGTCGCCGTCGGCCAGCTACCCGGGCGCCTGGACCGAGACCGCGTCGCCGTGGCCGGACACTCGATGGGCGGACACACCGCGAGCCTGCTGCTGGGCGCACGGCTGACCGACCCGCGCGACGGAACGGAGGTGGACCTCTCCGAACCCCGGATCAAGGCAGGTGTGCTGCTCGCCGCGCCCGGCAGGGGAGGCGACGCCCTCACCGACTTCACCCGCGACAACTACGCCTTCTTCTCGACCACCGACTTTTCCACGATGACGACACCCGCGCTCGTGGTCGCCGGCGACCACGACACCTCCGCCCACCTGACGGTCCTGGGCCCGCAGTGGCACACCGACCCCTACTTCCTCGCCCCCGGCCCCAAGTCCCTGCTCACTCTCTTCGGTGCGGAGCACGGACTCGGTGGCGTCGCTGGATACGACGTGGCCGAGACCACAGACGAGAGCCCCGAGCGGGTCGCCGCCGTCCAGCGGCTCACCGCGGCCTACCTCCGCTCGACCCTCTACCCCGGGGCACCAGCCTGGCAGGAGGCACAGGACGAACTGACCGCCGGGCCCGACCCGGTCGGCCGGATCGAGTCCAAGTCAACGCTCGCACGGTAGCCTCGGCGCGCTATCCCCGCGCCGCCAGCGGAACGGCCGCGATCTGCCGCCAGAGGTAGGTGTGGCCGTCCCGCCGCAGCTCGACCAGGCTGACGGTCTCGACCTGGACGGCTACCGGCGGCAACGACCGCGCGGTCGCCACCTGCTCGATGACCGGTTTCGCGACGGTGGGTCGACGGTTGTAGGCGACGCTGACGTGTGGATCGAAGGTCGTGGGGTGGTCAGGTACGGCCTCGGCGCCTCGCACGTGCGCGGTCGCGGCGACCACGGCCTGCCGGAGAAGGTGAAACGGCCGGTGCGGACCCACGTTCAAAAAGACCGAGTTCGCCGATCCGGTGAGGGGGCCGACTGTCGCGGCGAAAGGCCGGATGGACGCACACCGCTCGCTGGCCGCGGCGGCCACCGCGAGCGCCTGCGAGCTGGTGATCTCGTCGGTGAAGGAGACCCGTTGCACGGTCAGGTGCAGACTCCCGACGGGTACCAGATCCAGGGTTTCCAGGTTCCCCAGCCGGGCCTGACAGCGCTCGGCGAGTCGCTGGACCGCCGGGCGCTCGTCAAACCGAACAATCCAGTGGTAGGAGCGTCGGCCCGCCTCCCAGCCGGGCCGCTCCCAGTGGTTGACGAGCCGGTCCAGCTGTCGATAACGGTGCCAATCCGACCGGATGTACTCGTTCTCGTCCGGGCGATCCTCCACGCCCTCAGCCGGTCTCATCGGTGGGCCTCTCCGGGCCGGGCATGCCGCGCCGCGAGTACCGCACCGACCACGGCGCTGGTATCTCGGAGGTCGGGAAGAACCGCGTCGGCTCCGCTGGCGGCCAGGGATTCGACATCGTACTCGCCGGTGGCCACCCCCACCGTGAATGCGCCGCTGGAGCGGCCAGCCCTGACGTCACGTGGGGTGTCCCCGATCAGCACCGTGGGGGCCGGCGGGAATGGAATCCCGTACTTCGCCGTCGCCTTCCTGCGCGCGACCGGCACCAGGTCGGCACGCACCTCGGTGTCCGAGCCGTACGCGCCCACCTCGTAGTCGAGGGCGCCGGCCAACCCGAATACGGAAACCTTGATCTGGGCGTTGTGCCGCGTGTTTCCCGTCAGCACGGACTGGACGACGTCACCCCGCCCAGCCAACGCCGCGATGGCCGCCCGTGCCCCCATCTTGGCGTGTCCCCGTTCCGCCAGCCGCGACGTGAGCGATGCGAAGACCCTGTTCATCACGTCAACCGCCTGTTCCAGCACGTCCGGGGTGGCGTCGATGCCGTGCTGTCGCAGCACGAGCCGCAGGACCGCGGGATCGGTCCTGCCCGCGGGAACAATCGGGTGCTCCGGGGGGCGGCCGGTCAGCCGGGTGAAGGTCAACGCGTACGCCTCCTTGCTCACCCCACCGTTGTCGATCAGGGTGCCGTCGATGTCCCAGAGCACCAGCAGCGCGCTGGCGACACCGGGCGCCCCGCGAGCAGGTTCCCGTCCGGTGTGGTCACCGTGCTCGACGGCGGGCGTTCGCTCACCCCTGGCTGTCACATAAGTCGTTGTAACACCCGGCCTGCCAGTCCCCGCCCGACTTGCCACATACCCGGCCCACCGAGTGTCAAGTCACGCTACCCCCACAACCTCCCTTTTGCACGAATAGATCTTTTTAGTTATTACAGTGCGGTAAATCATATTCCGTAACCCGCCGTAAGCGGCCAACCAGGCAAGTCGTACGGTGGTCACCGGAGGTTCACATGCGCGTATCGGTATTTAGCACGAAGCCATACGATCGGGAGTTCCTGTCGACGGCCAACTCGGCCGGCGACCACGAACTGGAATTCCTCGAGCCCCGACTGACCCCGCAGACCGCCAAGCTCGCCAGCGGCGCAGCGGCGGTCTGCGCGTTCGTCAACGACGACCTCGGCACCGAGGTACTGGAGCGGCTGGCCGCCGACGGCGTCCGCCTGATCGCGCTCCGCTCCGCCGGCTTCAACCACGTGGACCTGGCCACCGCTCGCCGGCTCGGCCTCACCGTGGTCCGGGTACCGGAGTACTCCCCGTACGCCGTGGCCGAGCACACGGTTGCCCTGATCCTCGCCCTCAATCGCAAGGTCTACCGGGCCTACAACCGGGTCCGGGAGCACAACTTCGCGCTCACCGGGCTGCTCGGCTTCGACCTGCACGGCCGGACCGTCGGCGTCGTCGGCACCGGGAAGATCGGGTTCTGCGTGGCCCGCATCCTGTCCGGGTTCGGCTGCCGGGTCATCGCCAGCGACCCGTACCCGGACGACGCGGTGGCCGCGGCCGGGATCGAGTACGTGCCGCTGCCACGCCTGCTGAGCGACTCGGACGTGATCACCCTGCACTGCCCGCTGACCCCGGACACCGAGCACCTGATCAACCCCGAACGGATCGCCCAGATGCGCCGGGGGGCAATGCTGATCAATACCAGCCGTGGGGCGCTGGTGGACACCCGGGCGGTGATTGACGGGCTCAAGAACGGCCAGATCGGCTATCTCGGTCTCGACGTGTACGAGGAGGAGACCGACCTGTTCTTCGAGGATCTCTCCGACCGGGTCCTCGATGACGACGACTTCTCCCGGCTCAACACCTTCCCCAACGTGTTGATCACCGGCCACCAGGCCTTCTTCACCGAGGACGCGATGCGCAACATCGCCGCCACCACGATCGACAGTCTCAGCACCCTCGAGCGGGAGGGGGCGGACGCCGTCTCCCAGTCGGCCCGGGTCTGCTGAGCGCGCTAACCGCACACCGGTGCACTGTGCGATATTGACTGGCATGTCTGCACTGCGCACTCCGGACAGCCGGTTCACCAACCTGCCCGACTTCCCCTACGAGCCCCACTACGTCGACCTGGACGGCCTACGGATGGCCTACGTCACGGCCGGCCCGGCGGATGGGCAACCGGTGCTGCTCTTGCACGGGGAACCCAGCTGGTCATTCCTGTATCGGAAGGTCATCCCGGTGCTCGCCGAGGCCGGGCTGCGGGCCATCGCACCGGATCTCATCGGCTTCGGCCGGTCCGACAAGCCGGCCGAGCACGGCGAGCACAGCTACGCCCGACACGTCGAGTGGATCCGCAGCTTCGCCTTCGACAAGTTGGACCTGACCGGGGTGACGCTGGTCGGGCAGGACTGGGGCGGCCTGATCGGGCTCCGCCTGGTCGCCGAGCACCCGGACCGCTTCGCCCGGGTGGTCGCCGCCAACACCGGGCTGCCCACCGGTGACCAGCCGATGCCGGAGCTCTGGTGGCAGTTCCGGCGGATGGTCGAGACGGCCCCCGAGCTGACGGTGTCCCGGCTGGTGCAGTCGGGCTGCCAGAGTGAGCTCACCGAGGCGGAGCTGGCGGCCTACGACGCGCCGTTCCCGGACGAGTCCTACCTCGCCGGCGCCCGCACCATGCCCACCCTGGTGCCGACCGCACCCGACGATCCGGCCAGCACCGCCAACCGCGCCGCGTGGACCGAACTCTCCCGTTGGGAGCGCCCGTTCCTGGTGGCGTTCAGCGACCAGGATCCGATCACCGGGGGGATGGCGCCAGTGTTGCGCCGCACCGTGCCGGGGGCTGCCGGACTCGACCACCCGGTGATCAAGGGGGCCGGGCACTTCCTCCAGGAGGACGCGGGAGAGCAGCTCGGCAAGGTTATCGCGGAGTTCGTTCGGTCCGCCTCGACCGCATCCTAGCCGGGCACCATCTCATCGAGTGAGCGAACAGTTACCCAGAGCGCGCCAGGTGGACTAACCTTACCTGCGCGTTCGCCAGCGACGTCGACACGCCTCGGCCAACCCTGCCCGCCCGATCGGCCGGTTTTCCAGCGAACCCACGCCGCTGCGTCGCTGATTGGGCAGGATCGTCCGCAACAAGGAGGTGCCGTTGTGCAGGACACCCGCGCTGTCGCCCTGACCGTCAAGGTGAGCGGCCTGCCACCGGTCAAAGCCGAAGCGCTGTCCATCTTCGCCGCCGGGCATCGGCAGGCGATGAGGGTCCGCGCCCTACTACAAGCGGCCTGCGCGGCGGCTCAGCAGGCCGGCTGGACCCCACTGTCCGGGCCGATCGAAGTGGACCTCGTGCTGCGCTGCCCGCCGGGGCACCGCACATCCGACGCCAGCACGCTACTTGGCGGGGTATGTGCGGTGCTCCAGGACAAGAAGCGGGTGGCCAGCATCGGTCTGGCCCACCTCGGCGTCCTGGTGGACGTCGCACTTTACGACGATGACCGGCAGATCAGAGCAATGACGTACCGGGAGGAACCGGCGGAGGACTACTCGTACGAGGTGCGGGTCGCCGCCGTGCCGGCCGCGGTGTAACCGACGCCGACGGCGGGGTACCCGGTCGCCGAGAAAGGGAGCGCCGATGTCCGAGCCACACGTCACGCTGGAGCCTCGGGACCCGGTACAGAAGAAGCTGCGTGGCCCGCTGGAGGAGCAGCTGACCTCGGCGCTTCAGGCCGCCACCGACCGGGTCCGGGAAAGCTACGACGGCGAGCCGGTCGAGCAGGTCTGCCAGCGGCTGCTGGACGAGACCCGCGCCGGTCTGCACCCAGACATCGCGGCCGGGTTCCAGCCCGACATGGACGAGTTCTGTCGGGTGGCGGTGGCTATCGTCCGCGGCACGGACATGTGAACGCTCTTGGGCCTCAGATGTCGCTCTTGGGCCTCAGATGTCGCTTGGCGCTCCGCGTCAGAAGTGGTGCAGCAGGTCGGGGAAGGCGGTGAGGTGCAGCACCGCCGCGTCGTCGTGGTCCAGGGCGTCGTGCTCCAACACCCAGGTGTTCTCGTTCGGGACGTAGACGGCGTTCATCCCCGCCGCGCGGGCCGGCAGAATGTCTGACTTCGGCGAGTTCCCAATCATCCAGGCACGAGACGGCGCGAAGTCGTGCTCGTTGGCCAGCCACCGGTAGGTGGTCACGTCCTTCTCCGGCACGATGTGCGCGGCCCGGAAATGGTGCAGCAGGTCCGAGGCGTCCAGCTTCCGCTGCTGCTCCTCCCGGTCGCCCTTGGTGAGCAGAAACAGCTCGTGCCGGCCGGCCAACTCGTCCAACGCCGCGGCCACCCCCGGCATCAGCTCGACCCGGTGCTCGACCAGGGCGACGGCCAGCTCCTCGATTCCCCGCCGCTCGGCGGGCGTGGCCGGCCGCTCCCGCAGCCGCTCGAAACACTCACCGAGACTACGCAGAAAGACCTTGCTGCCGTAGCCGTGCGCGACGGCATTGGCCTGCTCGATGTCGTCGAGGATCGTACGGATCTCGGTGCGCTCCAACGTCGGGTGTGCCACCCAGGTCAGAAAGTCCTCGATGACCCGCTCGAAGACGATGTTGTTCTCCCAGAGTGTGTCGTCGGCATCGAAGATCAGCACCTGCCCGTGTCGGCGTGCACCTGCCATGTCGCCCTCCCGTCAACAGTCAGCGCCACCGTAGCGGCCGCCACCAACCCGATCACCTCATTTCCCGCCCCACCGCCGGGCGGCTGACGGCTGACGGCTGACGGCTGACGGCTGACGGCCGGATCCGAGCTCCTCCGGGCCGTACCGTCTCTTTCGGAGTGGGTGCGGTCCCGGGCGGTGCCACCACTGCACTACAGTGACGTAGCTTCTGCGCGTCCAGGATCCGGGGAGGGTGAGCGGGCATGATGGGACCGTCGCACGCGCTGTCTGGCGCGACGGTGTGGTTGGCCGGCTCCTGGGCCCTGGACCACTTCGCCGGCTACGAGCAGTCGCCGCTCGCACTCGCCGTCGGCACCGCGGTCTGCGCGGGAGGTGCGCTCTTTCCCGACCTCGACCTCTCCGGCAAGGTCACCCGAAACCAGGGTGGCGCCACGGTCGCCCGCACCTTCGGCGTCTTCTCCCTCTTCGTCGCCGAGGTGACCGAGAAGGTGTCGCTCGGCGTCTACTATGCGACGAAGTTGAGTCGGGACCCGCGCCGCACCAACGGACACCGCACCCTGACCCACACCATCCCCTTCACCGTACTGGTCGGCTGGGGCACCACCGCGCTCTGCGCCGCGTACGGCAAGTGGGCGGTGATCGGCATCCTCTTCTTCATGTTCGGTCTCGCCCTGCGCGGCCTCTTCGACGATTGGGCCGAACGCGCCGGCTGGCTCGTGGTGACCCTCGCCTCGCTCGCCGCGGCGTGGTTCACCTTCGCCACCCTTCCCGGGGACCGCGGCTATCCGATGATCGGACTGGCCGTCGGCGTCGGCTGCTTCGTCCACATCCTCGGCGACATGATCACCCGGGCCGGGGTACCGATCCTCTGGCCAATCCCGATCAAACGTCGGATGTGGCGGATGATCAGTCTGCCGGACTCGATCGCACTTCGGGCGGGCGGCAAGACCGAGGTGGTCTTCGTCCGGACCGCGCTCACCATCGTCTCGGTGCTCTCCGCCATCGGGCTGATCGCCCCGCACCTGCTCGATCGCTTCAACATCGGGGCCTGACGGCCGTGCCGGTGTCCACCGACGACGCCGACGACGCCGACGTCCCGGCGTTCTGGCAGGGGCTCGGCCTCCCCGGCCTCGCCGACGTACACGTGCACTTCCTCCCGCCCCGGTTGCTGCGTCGGGTGTGGGCGTACTTCGACGCGGCCGGCCCACTCCTCGGCACCACCTGGCCCATCCGCTACCGGTGGAGCGACGCGGAGCGGCTGGCGCACCTGCGCCGGATGGGCGTGCGGGCGTTCAGTGCCCTGGCGTACGCGCACCGCCCCGAGATGGCCGCCGACCTGAACGCCTGGACCCTCGACTTCGCCCGCGCGAACCCGGACTGTCTCCCCTCGGCCACGTTCTTCCCCGAGCCGGCGGCGCCCCGGTACGTCACCGAGGCGCTCACCGCCGGCGCCCGGGTGTTCAAGGTGCACGTGCAGGTCGGCGGGTTCGCCCCGACCGATCCGCTGCTCGATCCGGTGTGGGGGTTGCTCGCCGACGCCGGGGTGCCGGTGGTGGTGCACGCGGGACACGCGCCGGCCGGCACCGCACACACCGGCCCCGACCCCTTCGCCGCCCTACTCGCCCGGCACCCGCGGCTCGCCGCGGTGGTGGCACACCTCGGCGCACCGGACTACGAGGCCTTCCTCGACCTCACCGACCGGTACGAGAACGTGCGGCTGGACACCACCATGGCCTTCACCCCGTTCTTCGACCGGGCCGTGCCCTTCCCCACCGCGGAGCTGCCCCGGCTACGCGAGCTGGGCCTGGCCGGCAAGGTGCTGCACGGCAGCGACTTTCCCAACCTGCCCTACGCGTACGCGGCGCAGCTCACCGCGCTGGCCCAGCTCGACCTGGGCGACGCCTGGTTGCGGGCAGTGTGCTGGACCAACGCCGCCGACCTGTTCGATCTGCCGGGCTGACTATGCGCCGACCCGCTGCGGTGGGACGGTCAACCCGTACAGGGCCACCAGCTCCGGGCTGTCGACCCGACTGCCGTCGGCGACGGTGTCACAGGAGATGTCGACGATCTGGTCCTTGTGCGCCAGCAGGTACGGACGGGCGCCGACATCCGCGCTGGCCAGCGTGGCGATGCCGGACCAGTGCCGGCGGCCGAAGAGCATCGGGTAGCCGCGCAGTCCGCCGTAGGTCGCGCAGACCAGCACGTCCGGGTACGGCAGTGCGGCGACCCGCTGGACCGCCGCCGCGGTCAGGCCCGGCATGTCCACCGGAACGACGACCACCGCCTCGATGGCGTCGTCGTCGATGGCCGCGAGGCCGGCCTTGATCGAGGAGCCCACTCCGGTTCCCCAGGCCCGGTTCACCACCACGGTGGCTCGGGTGAGGTCAGCGGTTTCCTGTACCTGGTCGGCGGCGGCGCCGAGGACGACTACGATCTGCTCGCAGCCGGCCGCCGTCATCGTGTCGATCATCGTGCTCACCAGTGGTTTCTCGCCCTGGCACAGCAGCGCCTCGGGGCCACCGATCCGGCGCCCGCCACCCGCGGCGATGATCATTCCTGCGGTCCGGTTCAGCGGGGCCACCTCCATCTTGGTAACGGACCGGGCAGGCCACCTGCCCGGTCCGGGACGCACAACCGACCCAACGAGCAGTCAGCGTTCAGGTTCCGGGCATGAATCGGATATTCCGACCATCAGGGACAAAAGGCTTGAGTCAGGCGGGTGGCCTGGACTGGCGTTGCCCTACCGGGCTCGGGGCCGAACAGCAGCTCAGGACGCGTCGGCGTAGCACTCAACGGTGGAGAGATCGAGCGGGAAACGTACCGGCGTCTGCCCGAAGAGCAACGCGCTCGCCCGCTCCCCGCACCGGGTCACCGCCGCGGCGACCGCCGCGGCCCGCTCGGCGCGACAGTGCACGATCACCTCGTCGTGCTGAAAGAAGACCAGCTCGGCGTCGCTACCGGCCAGCCCCACGTCGCTACCGGCCGGCCGGGCGTCGCTACCGGCCAACTCCCCCCGGAGCGTGGCCAACAGCGTCGCCGCCCACTCTGCGGCGGTGGCCTGGATGACGAAGTTCCGGGTGAACCGGCCGCGCGCCCGGGCCCGCGCCGACCGACCTCCCTCGCCCCCGGCCGGTACCGGATCCGCCTCAGCAAGCTCGACCGAGCCCGGTGGGCAGGTACGGCCGAGCCAGGAACGAACCAACTCGCCGGCCTCGCCGCTGCGCGCGGCTGACTCCACATAGCCGAAGGCCGCCGGATAGTTACGCCGCAGCACCTCCAACGCCGGTGCCGCCGAACCGCCGGTCTGCCCGTACATGGCGCCGAGCAGGGCCACCTTCGCCCGCGCCCGATCCCCACCGAACGCATCGGCGGCCAAAGCGGCGTACAGGTCTCCCGCCCGGGCCGCGGCGGCGAGCCGGGTGTCGCCGGAGACCGCCGCCAGGATCCGCGGCTCGAGCTGCCCCGCGTCGGCGACCACGAACGTCCACCCCGGGTCCGCCACCACCGCCCGCCGGATCACCTTCGGGATCTGAAGCGCCCCGCCACCTCGGGTCGCCCACCGGCCGGAGACGACGCCGCCGGGAACATACTCCGGACGGAACCGCCCCTCCCGCACCCAGGCGTCCTGCCAGGCCCAGCCGTGCGCCGTCCAGATCCGGTAGAGCTCCTTGTACGCCAGGACCAGCGGCGCCGCGGGGTGGTCAACGCCACGCAGCACCCAGGACCGGGTGTTCGGCACCTCCACCCCCGCCCGGGCGAACGCCCGCACCAGCTCCAGCGGCGAATCGACGTGCAGCTGCGGCACGTTGAAAGCGGCCGCGATCCGGGCGGCCAGCTCCGCCAGCCGACGTGGCGGCCCACCCACCGGTGAGGGGCCACCGAGCAGCTCGCCGAGGAGGGCGTCATGCACATCCACCCGCCACGGCAGCCCCGCCGCCCCCAACTCGACGGCGATCAGCGCCCCCGCTGACTCGGCCGCGACCAACAGCCGAAATCGGCCCGGGTGCTCGGTGGCGGCGATCCGGGCGAGCTGGTCGGCGTAGACCCGGGTCAGGGCCGCGATGCCGGGACCCGGCGGAGCCGGCGGCGACTCGAAGAGGGCGCCCTGGCCGTGGCCCGGGGGCTCGGCCAACCGCGGCGGCGGATCGGGCGGCACCGGCGCGCCGGTCAGGCGCGCCCAGGCGGCGGCGAAGGAACGCGGCTCACCCCACCGACCCGCGTGACCGAGAAGCAACGCCTCGGTCAGCTCGATGTCGTGGCACCGGTCGACCCGGACCCCGGCGCGCAGCAACACGGGGTAGAGCGCCGCGCCGGACGCCCAGACCCAGCGGGGGCGCTCCCTTCGCTCGCGGTCGGCCAGCGCGACAGCCAGGTCGGCGACCTGCTCCGGCGGCCCGGTCGGCGTCCCGGCAGCGTCGAGCGGCTGCAGCACTCCCCCGCCGACCCCGGAGCCCGCCCCCGGAGCAGCGGGGAGTCGAGGGTCCGCACCCGCCACCACCGCCACCACCGCCGCCATGATCACGATTCTGCCCGCCCGGTACGACATCCCCGGCCAGCCCGGCGACAAATCAGTCGCGAGACTGGCCGGCAGCGGATCCGCTGGCTGGTGAGGCGGCGGCGACGGGCGGGCCGGATTCGCCGGGCGGTCGGCGGTGCGCCGAGTTGGCGGCGGGCTACTTGCTGATGCCCGCGGTCAAGCCCGACTGCACCTGGCGCTGGAAGACGATGTACACGATCAACACCGGCAACATCGCCATGGTGACCCCGGCGAAGAGGCCGGACCAGTCAGACTTGTACCCCTGATTGACCGACAGCTCGATCAGGCCCTGGGCGATGACCTGGTTCTTCGGCTCACCGTCTGCGGACTGCATCAGCAGCGTCGGCAGATACCACTGGTTCCACTGCCCGAGCACGTTGAAGATCCCGATGCTGATCAGGCCGGGCTTCGCCATCGGCAGCATCACGCTGAAGAAGAGCCGGGTGTGTGAGGCCCCGTCAACCAGCCCCGCCTCGGCGATCGCGTTCGGCAGGGTCCGGAAGAAGGAGTGCATGAAGAAGACCGTGAAGGCCAGTGACCATGCCGCGTACACCAGGATCAGCATCAGGTGCTTGTTCGGCCCGAGCGGCGGGAAGAGCACCCCGGTGTTGTAGACGCCCTTGAACAGCGGTACGGCGGCGAGGTAGATCGGCAGCGTAAGGCCGGACAGGAACATGTAGTAGATCAGTCGGTTACCGGGGAACTCGTAGCGCGCCAACACGTACGCGGCCATCGAGCCGAGCAGCATGGTCAGCGTGACGCTACCGGCCAGCACGAGCACGGTGTTGAGGAAGAAGTCGCCGAGTTGCCCCTCGGTCCAGGCCCGGCCGAAGTTCTCCCAACGCAGCGTCTCCGGGATCAGCGAGAGCGGCTGCCGGATAACCTCCGCGTCGCTCTTCAAGGCCGACATGACCACCCAGATCAGCGGGTAGACGACCATGATCGCCCAGACCAGCAGGAACAGGTGGGAGAAGCCGTTGAAGAACTGCGCGCCGGGCCGTCGGCCGCCGGACCCGAACCGGCCGGCCGACGTGGGGCGGGCCGGCGGAGCGAGATCCGGCCCGACGGGACCGGGGTCGTGGGTCACCGTACTCATCGTCGACTCCTCAGTACTCAATCCGCTCGCGGCGGGTGATCTTCAGCTGCGCCGCGGCCAGGAGGATCGTGAAGATCGCCAAAGCCACACCCATCGCGCAGGCGTAGCCGAACTGGCCCTTCTGGAAGGCGGTGAAGTTGAGCACCGACGCGAAAATCTCGCTGGCGTGGTTCGGGCCGCCCTGGCTGGGTGTCATCACGAAGACCAGGGCATACATGTCCAGGGCGATGAAGCCCAGATAGATCCAGGCGACCGAGACGGTGTCCCGCAGCAGCGGGAGCGTGATCCGGAAGAACGTGTGGAACCGACCGGCACCGTCGAGGATGGCCGCCTCGAAGACATCCTTCGGAATCGACTGCATCGCCGCGGAGAAGAGCACCATGTAGAACCCGGCGCCGCTCCAGACCGCGATCAGCAACAGCCACCAGAGCACCGCGGGGACGCCGAGGAAGGGCTCCGGGTCGAACGTGAACAGGATCGGGTCCTCCGGATCAACCAGCCCGATCTTCATCAACACACCGTTGATCAGACCCTGCCCGTCGGCCCGGTAGATCTGCTGCCACATAACGGCGACGACGACCAGGGACAGCACCTGCGGGAAGAAGAAGATGACCTTGTAAAGGCCGGAGCCGAAGACACCCCGGATGCCGGCCCTGTCCTCGCGCCCGCCCACGTTGAGCAGGAACGCGAGAAACAGAGCCAGCGCGATCGTGAACAGCGGCACGGTGATCAGGAAGAAGACGTTGTGCCAGAAGGCCTTCCTGATCAGCTCGTCGGAGAAGAGCCGGACGTAGTTCTCCAGCCCGACGAACTGCTGCCGGTCGGAGTAGCCACCCCAGTCGGTCAACGAGTAACCAGCCGCCTGGGCGAAGGGCCAGACCACGTAGAAGAGGTAGAGCGCGACCGGCAGGGCCAGGAAGCCCATGACGAAACGCGCGACACCATGCCGCATGGGACTCACTCTTTCCGTTCGGCTCAGGCGGAGCGGGTCTGCTTCTTGATCGACGAGTCACTGGCGACCTTGTCGGCGGCGCCCTGCATCCCGTCAACGAACTGCTGGGCGGTCAGCCGACCCGCCATCAGCTCCGCGGAGAGGTTCTGGCTCTCCTTGTCCAGGTCGGCGTAGAAGTCCCAGAACTTGACCAAAATGAGGTCCTCCGGAGCGTTGCTCATCAGCTCGTTGGCGCTGGTCAACGCCGAGTCCTGGACGTTGTCCCCGGAGCCCTTGGTGGAGGCGAGGGATTTGGTCAGCTCGGCGAACTTCGCCGAGCCCTCCTTGGAGAGCACCGCCCGCAGGAACTCCTTGGCGGCGGCCTTGTTCGGTGCCTTCGACGGCACGACGATGCCCTCGCCCGCACCGGCGTAGACGTCGTTCGGCGCCTTGTCGCCCGCCCCCAGGCTCCAGTAGTCCGACAGCTTCATCTCGAACCCGGGGGGAATGGTCTCCGCCATCTCGTTCTTGAGCCAGGTGCCGACCTGGATGAAGGCGGCCTTGCCGTCGAGCCACGCCTGCTGCGACTGGGTGTGGTCGAGCTGGCCGGGGAGCAGCAGCTTGTCCTTGACCAGCTTCTCCCACGCCTCCAGGGCCGGCAGCACCCCGTCGGCCTTCCAGGCGTTCTCCTTGAGGTTGTCGATGTCGATCACGGCCTGCTTGCCGGCGGACTTCCAGATCGTCGCCATCAGCGCCCAACGCGGGTAGTAGCCGTGCACCGCGTCGTAGACGTACGGGGCCATGCCCTTCGCCTTGATCTTCGGCGCGAGAGCGAAGAAGTCGTCGAAGGTCTTCGGCGGCTGCCAACCCTCCTTCTCGAAGAGGGCGGCGTTGTACCAGTTGCCCCAAACCGTGTAGGCGACGTTGACCACATAGAACTTGCCCTGGAAGGTGCCCTTGTCGATGGTCCCCGGCAGCAGGGTGTCCGCCACCGCACCCTCGCTGTCCCACGCCGGGGCGGCGAGCAGATCCTCCAGCGGCTCGATCGCACCCTCGTTGACCAGGGTGCTGATATCCATAAGGTCAGCGCCCGAATTCATGATGACGTCGCTGGGCTGGGTCGCCATCTTCGGCTGCTCTTCGGTCTTGATCTTCTGGGTCGAGGACATGTTGACCGTGACATTCGGATGCTTGGCCTTGAAGACGGCCTCGTCCTCCTTGGCCCACTGGTCGCCCAGCCCGCCGTCGAAGATGACCACCTTGACCGAGCTGCCGTCCTGGACGCCGAACGGGTTGTCCTTGCTCTTCGCGGCACCGGAGTTGTCGTCCTGGGCCGGGTCGCTGCCGGCGCAGGCGCTGAGCAGGCCGGCGGCCGGGAGGGTCAGCAGACCCGCGGCGGCGGCACGACGTAGCAGGGCCCGGCGGTTGAGGTCGGGGGTAGCGGACATTGCGACTCTCCTTAGCGGTAGATCGGGGGTACCACTGCGGGTTGGTGTATTCGGCGTACGGCCTCGGTGGTCAGCGGGACCGCTTCGGCGTACCGAGGTGCGTTAGTCATGGGCTGGCCTCCTTCGCCGCCTTATGCCCCGCAACGGCCTGGGCGGTACGTCGCAGGGCCGCGTGGGCTCGGTCGTGGGTGCGCTGGGCGACGGCGATGTAGAGCAGGTCGAGTACGACCAGTTGGGGGTGCCGGGCGGACAGCGCGTCGGGGCGGAAGGTGGTGGCACCGCTGGCGGTGAGCAGCACGATCTCCGCCAGCTCGGCGAGCGGCGAGCGGGCGAAACCGGTTACCGCGACGGTGGTCGCGCCCCGGCTACCGGCCTCCGCCAGCATCTCGATGGTCTCCCGGGTCCGGCCGCCGTGCGAGACGCCGAGGGCGACGTCGCCGGCCCCCAACAGGGCCGCCGAGGCCAGCCCTTCGTGCACGTCGTTCCAGGCCCAGGCGGCGACTCCGATGCGGTGCAGCATGAACTGCATCTCCTCGCCGACCAGGGCGCTACCGCTGGCGCCGAAGACGTTCACCCGGCCCGCGCCGGCGATTGCCGTGGCGGCCCGCTCCACCTCGGCGAGGTCGAGCAGGGCGGCGGTGTCGTGCATCGCCCGGGTGTCGGCGGCGATGATCTGTTCGAGCACCCGGCGCAGTGGATCGCCGGGCTGGATCTCCCGGCCGATGTCGATGCTCCAACCGGCCAGGCGGGCCCGACCGCTCTCGGCGGCGATGCCGAGCCGAAGGTCCGCATAGCCCTCGAAGCCCATCGCCCGGCAGAAACGGGTGATGGTGGCCGGGGAGGTGCCACTGCCCTCGGCCAGCTCGACGATGGTGGCGCGGGTGACGGCCTCCGGGTCGCTGAGCACGTGTTCGGCGACCCGGCGCAGGGCCCCGGTCAGGTCGCCCACCCCGGCCCGGACCCGGGCTAACACCCCGTCGGCCGCATCAGCACGGACGCCGCGGCGGTCAAACCCGTCGGCGTCGGCCACCACGGTCTCCACGGTGGTGCCCACCTCGTGATCAACCATCCGAGACTCTTTCCGCAAAGAAAGTTTACTGTTGGTAAAATTTCTTACTGGACCCCGCTTCATGTCAAGACCATGGATGAAGTTTTCAAAACGTTATCTTTGGCACCGACCCGCCCCGGGTCGGCCGACACCCTCCCCGGACCGCACCGACCCGGCGTGATCACATCCGGACAACTCGGCAGACACACGCGTGGGGATTCGACCCGTTCTTAGGCCCGATAGATGGTACGCGTGATTCATTCCCGTTTGGGGGGTGACCGGGGTCACAGTGGTGGTGGAATCCCGGCGGGCGTGGGGGCGTTACACCCTGCGTACGGCCGTGGAGGTGCCCCGCCGGTGGCGGATGGCACCGGGTGCGGGTCGCCGGGAATGCCGGTGGCCGGCCGGTCGTTACATCTGGACCCGGCGCCGTGCGTGTGCCTGTGAGCCCCGCGGCCGCCGAGGATCTTCTCTTCCCGCTACTTTGAGCGCCGGACGGTGCTTGCACCCTGTTGCCGCCTGACCCCCTTTCGGGCGTGCGTATGTGGGTGTCGATCCCCGAATGGAGCAACCCCCATGATGAACACGATTCTGCGTCGTAGTGTCCTTGGTTTCGCTGGTCTGGCCCTGTCCACCGGTGTCGTCGCCGGCCCCCTGGACACCCTCACCGACACCACCACCCCCGCCGCCGCTGCCGCTGGCGTGGTGCAGGCGGACAAGCCGGACAGCGGCATGCTGATCCCGCACGGCACCCAGGGTGAGCAGTCCCGCATCGACCTGGGCGACGAGCAGACCGGCAACGTGAAGGCCATCATCGAGGCCACCAAGAAGGCCGGCATGGACGAGCGCGCCGCCGTGGTGGCGATCGCCACCAGCCTGCAGGAGTCGAAGCTGGAGAACCTGGGACACCTGGGTGACCGCAACGACCACGACTCGCAGGGCCTGTTCCAGCAGCGCCCATCCTCTGGTTGGGGCAGCGTGGAGCAGATCACCGACCCCGAGTACTCCACCACCGCCTTCCTCAAGGGCCTCAAGCAGGTCGAGGGCTGGCAGGAACTCCCGTTGACCGAAGCCGCGCAGAAGGTGCAGGTGTCGGCGTTCCCGTTCCACTACGCCCAGTGGGAGACCCAGGCCGCCGACCTCGTCGCCGAGCACTGGACCAGCTGACCCACAACCCCAGACGTAACCACCCCCCGCCCACAGACCTAACCCAGCCAAGGGGGAAAGAAACTGTTGGCCGGCACCCGAACCAGGGTGCCGGCCAACAGCCGTCTCTGGGCGAACGCCGACCGGTGAGCGGCACCGTCCCCTACGCTTGCGCTCATGGGCCGCCTGCGCCGACTCGCCGAGGCGACACCGGCGAGCCGGAACCGCTACCTCGACCTGCTCCGGGCCCTCGCCATCATCATGGTCGTTCTCGGTCACTGGAGCGTCGTGGACATCGGGCACGACGCCTCCGGGCAGCCCACCGCGCGCTCCGCGCTGCCCGACCTCCCCTGGGCCTACCCACTGACCTGGGCGGTCCAGGTCATGCCGATCTTCTTCCTGGTCGGTGGGTACGCCAATGCCGCGTCCCTGAGCTCGCACCTCCATCGGGGCGGTGACGCCACCGGCTGGCTGCTCGGCCGCAGCGCCCGCCTGCTCCGGCCCACCAGCATGCTGATCCTCGTGCTCGCCGCCGTTGGCCTCGCCGCCCGGCTCGGTGGCGCCGACCCGTCGTTGGTCCGGACCGTGGTCTACTTCGCCACCATCCCGCTGTGGTTCCTCGCCGCGTACCTCCTCGTGGTGCCGCTGACCCCGATGATGTACGCGCTGCACCGGCGGTACGGGCTCCTCGTACCGGTGGCGCTGGCCGCCCTGGTCGCGGCGGGGGACCTGACCCGCGAACTCGGTCTGCACGACACCGCCCTGCCGAACTATCTCTTCGGCTGGCTGGCCATTCACCAGATCGGCTTCGCCTGGTACGACGCGGACAAGAACGACGCTGACACTGCGGCACCGCGCGGCCGCTCGGTGAAGCTCCGGACCCGGCGGCTACCGCTTTCCCGGCGGGCGGGCTGGACGGCGCTGCTCGGTGGGCTGGCGGTGGCGGTGCTGCTGACCGGCCCTGGCCCGTACCCGGTCAGCATGATCAATATTCCGGGTGAGCGGCTGAACAACGCCGCCCCGCCCAGCCTCGCGCTCCTGGCGGTGAGCACCGCACAGCTCGGGCTCCTCCTACTGCTGCGCCGACCGGCGCAGCGCTGGCTACGCCGCGACCGCCCCTGGATGGCGGTGATCGCGGTGAACAGCGTCGTACTGACGGTCTTCCTGTGGCACCTGAGCGCGGCGATCCTGGCGATCGGGGCCCTGGACGCGGTGGGGTTGCTACCGACCCCGGCCGCCGGCACGGCCGCCTGGCTGGCCTGGCGGATCCCCTGGGTCCTGATCCTCGCTGTGTTCCTGGCCGTCCTGGTCGCCATCTTCGGTCCGATCGAGGCGCGCACCGGCCGCCCCCCGGCCGCCCGAGGACCCGCCCCGCCGTCGGACGACCGGGCGGAGCACCACTGGTGGGTCACCGGCCGCAGCGTGCTCGCCGTCGCCGCCTTCGTCGCCGTCGTCGCCGCGCTCGTCGTCAACGCGACGGCCCCACGGGACGCCCCGCTGCTGCTCGGGCTGCCCGTCCCGGCGCTGGTGGCCTACCTGGCCGGGGCGGGCACCCTGCGGCTGCTCAGGTCTGGGTGGGGAACCCCAGGTTGACCCCACCGTGTCGGGGGTCCAGCCAGCGGCTGGTGACCACCTTGCCCCGGGTGAAGAAGCGCACCCCGTCCTCCCCGTGCGCGTGCAGGTCGCCGAAGAGCGACGCCTTCCAGCCGCCGAAGGAGTAGTACGCCATCGGCACCGGGATCGGCACGTTGATCCCCACCATGCCCACCTCCACCTCGTGCTGGTAACGCCGGGCGGCGCCCCCGTCATTGGTGAAGATGGCCGTCCCATTGCCGTACGGGTTGGTGTTGACCAGGTGGACGGCCTCCTCGTACGAACCGACCCGGACCACCGACAGCACCGGGCCGAAGATCTCGTCGGTGTAGACCGACATCTCCGGGGTGACCCGGTCGAACAGGGTCGGCCCCAACCAGTAGCCGTTCGGGTCCCCGTCCGGACGCACGTCCCGACCGTCCACCACCGGCACCGCGCCCGCCGCCACGCCCGCCTCGACGTACGAGCGCACCCGCTCGGCGTGCGCGGCGGTGACCAGCGGGCCCATGTCGCAGCCGCGCCGGCCGTCGCCGGTGCGCAGCCCCGCCATCCGCTCGGCGATCTTCGCGACCAGCGCGTCCGCGACCGGCTCCACCGCGACCAGCGCCGAGATCGCCATACAGCGCTCCCCCGCCGACCCGAACCCCGCGTTGACGGCGGCGTCGGCGGCCAGGTCCAGATCCGCGTCCGGGAGCACCACCATGTGGTTCTTCGCCCCACCGAGGGCCTGCACCCGCTTGCCCGCCAGCGACGCCCGCTGGTGCACGTGCCGGGCGACCGGCGTGGAGCCGACGAACGACACCGCCCGCACCGCCGGATGATCCAACAGGGCGTCCACGGCCTCCTTGTCCCCGTTGACCACGTTGAGCACCCCCGGCGGCAGGCCCGCCTCGGCGAACCACTCCGCCAGCAGCAGCGCCGCGCTCGGGTCCTTCTCGCTGGGCTTGAGCACCACCGCGTTGCCCGTGGCCACCGCGACCGGCACGAACCAGAGCGGCACCATCACCGGGAAGTTGAAGGGGCTGATCACCGCCACCACCCCGAGGGGCTGGCGCAGGTTGTAGGAGTCCACCTCGGTCGAGACGTTCTCGCTGAACCCGCCGCGCATCGCCGCGGGGATGCCGCAGGCGTACTCGATCACCTCCAGCCCGCGCTGCACCTCGCCGGCGGCGTCGGCGAGCACCTTGCCGTGCTCCGCGGTGATCACCTCGGCGAGCCGGTCGCGCCGGGCGTGGACCAGCTCGCGGAAGGCGAAGAGCACCGCCGTGCGCCGCGACAGGGAGGCGTCTCGCCAACTCCGCGCGGCCCGGTCGGCGGCATCAACCGCTGCCGCCACCTCCGCCGCAGAGGCCAGCTCGACCTCCGCGGTACGCGCGCCGGTGGCCGGGTCGAAGACGTCGCCGCGACGCACCGCCGTGCCGGTGAGCAGCTTGCCGTCCACGAAGTGCCCGATGAGACTCACGCCGCCACCTCCGCCGCGGTCCCGCCGGACCGGATCGCGTCCACCAGAATTGCCAGGCCCTCCCGGGCCTCCTCCTCGGTCAGGGTCAACGGCGGGCCCATCCGCACCACGTTCCCGTACAGGCCGCCCTTGCCGACGAGCAGGCCACCGGCCCGGCACGCCTCGAACACCTGGGTCGCGCGCCCGGGATCCGGGTCCGCGGTGCCCGGAAGGACGAACTCGACGCCGAGCATCAGCCCCTTGCCGCGTACCTCGGCGACCCCGGGGAGCCCGCCGACCGCGGCGCGCAGCCCCTCGTTGAGGATCGTGCCGACCCGGTCCGCGTTGGCCTGCAGATCGTTGTCGAGCAGGTAGTCGAGGACGGCGTTGCCGGCGGCGGCGGAGATTGGGTTGCCGCCGAAGGTGGAGAAGCTGATCGCCGGCACCGACTCGACCACCTCGGCCCGCCCGACCACACCGGCGAGCGCGAACCCGTTGCCGACGCCCTTGGCGAAGGTGATCATGTCCGGGGTCACGCCGTGGGCCTGGTAGCCCCAGAAGTGCGTGCCGGTCCGCCCCCAGCCGGTCTGCACCTCGTCCGAGATGAGCAGGATGCCGTGCTCGTCGAGCACCTTGCGCCAGCCGGCGAGCAGCCCGTCCGGGCCGTGCACGAATCCGCCGACGCCCTGAATCGGCTCGGCGATCAGACAGGCGACATCACCCGAGGTCTGGGTGGCCAGAACCTCCCGCAGGTCCTCCACCGCCGCGTCGATCCGATCCGCCTCGGGAAGCCGGGCCAGCAGGCCCCGCAGCCGCTCCCCCGAGTGCAGCCAGGCCACCTGCAACGGGTTCAGCGGACTCGCCGACCAGCCCCGGTTGCCGGTGACCCCGATGGTCGCGTACGACCGGCCGTGATAGCTGTTGCGCACGGCGAGGATCTGGTGCGAACGCCGATAGTTGGTGGCCATCAGCAACGCGGCCTCGTTGGCCTCGGTGCCGGAGTTGGTGAAGAAGACCCGCGCGTCCGGGATGCCGGACAGCCGGGCCACCTTCTCAGCCAACTCCACCTGCTGCCGGATCAGGTAGAGCGTCGAGGTGTGCACGAGCCCGGTAGCCAGCTGGCGCTCCACCGCCGCGCGGATCTCCGGAATGTCGTAACCGATGCTGTTGGTCAGCACGCCACCGAAGAAATCCAGGTACGTGCGGCCCTGCGCGTCGGTGACCCGGCGCCCCTGACCAGCGACGAGTTCGAGCGGTTCGTCGTAGTAGAGCGGCATCCAGGACGGGAGCACCGCCCGGTGCCGGGCCAGCAGATCGTCGGTGGTCATAGTGACACCTCTCAACGAAGCGGGTGATGACGGCACGCTCTCACCACCGCGCACCGCGAACAACTGGCACCGTGTAGCGTCACCGCACCGTCCACCTGACACCACGTCAACCGGCCGGCGGTTGTCGCGTCCCGTGCGGATTGAGGACCCCATGATTGTCGAGCCGCGAATTTTTCGAGCAGTCTGAGACAGGGCCGTGACGGCTGCGGGAAGCAGCACAACGGCTCCGGTCACCGCGAAACACCAGGCCAATGAGAGGGGGGACAGCAGCAGGCCGATCCCGGCCGACCCCGCGGCATTTCCCGTGTTGAAGGCAGTATTCACCCAGGTACCGGCCTCCGTACTGCGGGCCTGGGAATCCACTTCGCCGGCAATCAGATAGGCCGTGGTCAGCGTCGGTGCCATCAGAAACCCAACGGCACCGGCCAGCGCAACCAGCCCGACCATTCCAGTGGCCTGGCCGGACAGCACACAGAAAACTCCGACAAAAGCGGCCAGAATCGGCAGCCGGGTGCGTGTGGACAGCCGCCAGCGCACCGCACCGTAGAGCAGCCCGCCCAGCGCGCTGCTGACCGCCAGCGCCGCCGACACCCAGGACACGGAGGCAGCGGCGCCGTGCCGGTCCGCGAAGGCGACGGCCAGGAGATTGAAGGCCCCCAGGCAGGCCCCCAGCCCGGCGGTGGCAAGAACCGGATCGGCCAGGGACGTCCACCAGCGTGCGTCCCGGCGGGGCGGGGCGGCCCCCTGCTCGCCGCCGGTGTCGGGCTGCGGCGCGGCTGAACCGTGGAAGGAGGCGGCGACCGGGGAACCCGCGAGGACAGCCGTGCCGCCGAACAGCAGCACCGCGCTCAGCGCGACTCCGAGGGCGGGCTCCGCGAGCGCCGTGAGCACCCCGGCCAGCAGGGGCCCGACGACGTAGAGCAGCTCCTCCGCGACAGTGTCCAACGAGTAGGCCCGCTGAAGCAGTTGCTCGTCGTCGTCCGGGACCAGATCACGCCACAGGGTGCGCATGAACGGTCCCAGCGGGGGCGCGCACGCGCCGGCCCCGGTGCCGAGCACCCACAGCGCCACACCGGGGGCACCGGGCTGCCAGGCCACCGCCGCGATCAGGCCGAGCAGCGCCGCACATGCCGCCGCCATGGGCAGCAGCGCCCGGTGCACGCCGTGCCGGTCGATGAGGCGGGCGCGGTACGGGGCCAGCAGGGAACTGGCGAGTCCGAAGACGGCCAGGACACCACCGGCGACGGCGTACGACCCCGTCGCGTGTTCGACGGTGAGCACCAGCGCCAGGAAGACGATGCCGTAGGCGAACCGGGCGACGAGCGCGGCGCCGAACGTGCGGGCCGCCTGCGGTAGGCGGAGGACGGTGAGATAGGAGGGGGCATGCGCAGGGGATGCGGATGACACGGGGGACTCCTGCGGGTTCGCGCGTCCCGATGGCGGGCACGGGACGGGCTGCGGATTAGGGGGTGCGGGATCGCGGACGGCGGGGTTCGTCCGGGTCCGGGGGCGGCCGTGGGCGGCTACGGACGGGGGCCCGTGACGGCGCCGGACGGAGCACCCGGCAGACGGGCAAGGGACAGGGCCACGGCGGCCTTGAGGGCGTCGGCCGTAGCCGTGCCCAGGCCATGGCGATCCAGAGTGGCCAGCGCAGATGGCCGACGCAGCACCGTAGAGTACGAAGGATTCCCTAACCGGGAAGACATATGACGTTCCTCATCGAACGTGGCGCGCGTACGCGCGCCAAAGGCAGGTCAAAGACAGCAGGGCCCTGATCCGCACCAGGGCAGAGGCAGTCTTTGGTCTACGCACGAAGGAAGAACATTCCGGTGACAGTAGCAGCACCCACGGGGCCGGCCCCGACGACGGGGTGGCCGACCGCCGGAGCAGCGGGAGTTCGCTGACGCCATCACCGTCGGTGCGCCAGTCCGACACCCCGGTCCAGCAGCCTCGCAGCAACGTCCGTACCCGATGGGTGTTTTCCTCCCCTATCACCGGTGAGTACACGTCAATGGTCTCCGGAGTGCTAGCCCTGCGCGGAGGCATACGCCGGGCGGTCACCCACGACCTACTCGGAGCACCACGAATCGCAAGACAAACCCGCAATGATGGAGTTCCCTACCCGCCTGGTCGACCGGAGAAAGGGTCCCCCTCCTGGTGAGAGACTCCTATCGCTCCCGCCGCTTTTTCAGTTCTCCATCGACAATATTTAGAACACCACCGATTGTGATTACTCCGATCAGAGCAACGGAAAGCCAGGATGATCTGAATCCGTTTAAAGTCATGGAGGTGAACCAGAAGGCGCCCCCGGTCGTTATAAGGATCCTGGCAACGTGGTTCAGTCGTCCCATACCGCGCTCCTCCTCGGTGGGCGGACTATCCTCAGTAGCAGCCCTTGTCCCCACTGCCTGTCTGCCTGCCTGCCTGCCTGGGGCACCGTCTGTCCGGCCATCGGATCGATCCACGACCCACCAGGACCGCCCTCGATCTGCTACCGCCCAGCGGCCGAGCGGTGTGCACGGGGGCTCACCCCACGGCGGCGCTTGAAGGCGGTGCTGAGCGCGAAGGAGCTGCCGTAGCCCACCCGGCGGGCGACCGCACCGACGGTGGCGTGCGGCTCCCGAAGCAGGTCGGCGGCGAGACTCAACCGCCAGCCGGTCAGATAGGACATGGGCGGTTCACCAACCAGTGCGGTGAACCGCCGGGCAAACGCCGCCCGGGAGACTCCGGCTTCGGCGGCCAGAGATGCCACGGTCCACGGCCGGGCCGGGTCGTGGTGCAGCATTCGCAGGGCGGGGCCGACGACGGGATCGCTATGCGCCTGGTACCAGCCGGGGGGCTCGGCACCGGGACGGGCGAACCATTCCCGCAGCACGGCGATGAGCAGCAGGTCCAGCAGCCGGTCGAGAACCGCCTCCTGACCGGGGTCATCCTTGACGATCTCGTCGGCCAGCAGTGGGATCAACGGAGAGTCCCAGGAGTCGCCGGGCACGATGAGCAGCGGCGGCAGTGCGGTCAGCAGCCGTTGGCTGACCGCACCCCGCATCGGGTACGCACCGGTCAGCAGCATCGTCGGGCCGTCCGCGCTGTTGCCCCAGGTCCGCACCCCCCACTCACTCATTCCGCAGAGTTCCCCACCATCCGGGCCGGTGCAGCGTTGGCCAGGATGGATGACGGCCTGCGGTGCCGTGGAGAGGTCGTCGGCGACCCGGTACGGGGCGGGGCCGCGGACGATCGCGATGTCCCCCGGGTTCAGCCGGATCGCCGTGCCCTCCTCCGGCGCGACCCAAGCGTCACCTCGGACCAGGGCCACCAGGGTGAGGGGCGCCTCGTCCCGGATCGCCAGGGACCACGGCGGGGTCAGGACCGAGCGCAACAGGAACGCACCCTGGGCTCGGGGTCCATCAAGGAGACCTACGACTGCGTCCATGTAGACGATTGAACACAAGCTCGCGCGGATTAGCTATGTCCCGTCTCAGGCTGGGGCACTTCACTGGGCGTATGACAGACCAACGAAAGCAACGACACACCCTGGTCCTCGGCGGCACCGGCAAGACCGGCCGACGCATCGTGGCCCGGCTGCGAGATCAGGGCGTACCGGTGCGGGTTGGCTCCCGCACCGCCCGACAGCCCTTCGACTGGACCGACCCGGCGACCTGGGCACCGACCCTGCGGGACGTGAACGCCGTCTACCTCTCCTACCACCCGGACCTCGCCGAGCCGGGCGCGCTGAAGACGGTCGCCGCGTTCACCGATCTCGCGGTGGCGGCCGGGGTCTCCCGGCTGGTGCTGCTCTCCGGGCGCGGGGAGGAGATTGCCCGGTCCGCCGAGGAGCACGTCCAGGCCGCCGGGGTGGAGTGGACGGTCCTGCGGTCGAGCTGGTTCAACCAGAACTTCAGCGAGGACTACCTCCTGGAGCCGGTCCGCGGCGGTGAGGTCGTTCTCCCGGTCGGGGCCGTACCCGAGCCGTTCGTGGACGCCGACGACATCGCCGACGTGGCCGTGGCGGCACTCACCGGCCATGGGCACGCCGGGCAGCTCTACGAGCTGACCGGGCCCCGGCTGCTCACCTTCGGCGAGGCGATCGCCGACATCGCCACCAGCACGGGCCGGACCATCGAGCTCGTGCAGGTCTCCTCCACGGAGTACGCGGACGGACTCGCCGCCGCCGGTGTCCCGGCTGGCACGATCGAGTTGTTGACGTACCTCTTCACGACCCTGCTGGACGGGCGCAATGCCCGGCTGAGCGACGGTGTTACGCGGGCCCTCGGCCGGCCGCCGCGCGACTTCGCCGACTACGCCACGAGCACCGCGGCCACCGGCGTCTGGGGCGGGGCATAACCTGCGGTGCCATGCGGATCGACTCCGGCCACGCCGCTGAGGACAGCGGCCCTGAGTCGATCCGCGTGGATCCAGCGGCGGAGTCACCGCCAGGGTCAAGCGGCGAAGCCACCGTCCACAGCGATGGCGGCACCAGTGACATGGCGGCCAGCGTCACCCGCGAGGTGGGCGACGGTCGCGGCGACGTCCGACGACTGGCCGAAACGACCGAGTGCGGTGAAGCTCTGCTGCACATCGGCGCCCTCGGCGTCGGCGGGGTTCATGTCGGTCTCCGTCGGCCCGGGATGGACCAGGTTGGCGGTGATCCCCCTGGCACCCAGCTCGCGGGCCAACGACCTGGTCAGGCCGATCAACGCGGTCTTACTCGTCGAATACAGCGAGACACCGGGGAGCGGCACCCGCTCGGCCAGGCAACTGCCGATATTGATGATCCTTCCGCCTTCGGTCAGGTGCCGCACCGCCGCCTGGGAAGCCACGAAGGGTGCCCGGACATTGACGCTCAACACGCGGTCGATGTCCTCCAGTGACATGTCTTCGACCAGACCACGCACCAGAATCCCCGCGTTGTTGACCACGATGTCGAGCCGCCCGAACTCCGCCACGGCCTGATCCACGGCCGTGCGCACAGCAGTCGGGTCCGCACTATCAGCCTGGACCGCCCAGGCCCGGCGCCCCAGCGCCTTGATCCGGTCAACGACATCCGCCGCGCGCTCCGCACTGTCCCGGTAGGTCAACGCGACGTCGGCGCCATCCGCTGCCAGCCTCAGCGCCACGGCCTCGCCGATGCCACGGCTGCCGCCGGTCACGAATGCCACCTTGCCGCCAAGTACCGCACTCATGTTCGCTCATCTCTCCTGTCGTGTTCGTGAACAAAGTTAGGTTCACATGCTGCGGGCAGGGAGTCTGGCGGCAATCCGACGTCGCGTTTCGGCCGAGAAGTGCCGAGCACCACCCCTTAACGTGACGTGGCGTCTTCGTCTTCCAGATAGGCCGCGGCGATCAGGGCCACCACCGGGTCGTCGTCGCGGGACAACCGTCTCAGCACCGGCTGCGCAACAGTTCGAGGCAGCTCCAGGATGGCCTGGGTGAGGCGGCTGCGGGCGGCGGAGTCCGCGGTCGGGGCGGCGAGTTCGTCGGAGAGTGCACTCACGATCTGTTCAGCGCGGGCTGGCTCCTCGGCCAGGGCACCCAAGTGCTCGGCCGCCTCGACGTCGTGCCCGCCCTCGACCACCAGGTCGACGAGGGCGGGCACGGCCGCCACCTCGCCGTGCGCACCCAGCGCCAGGGCCGCGTGTCGGCGGACCGTCGGGTCCGGGTCGTCGAGGGCGTCCACGAGCACCTCGGTCGCCTCGTCATCGGTCAACTCGGCAACCGCCTGGATCGCGCGGCGGCGGGTGTCCACGTTCTCGGAGCTGGCGCCGGACGTCAGGGTTGCCAGGGCGTCGCCGTCCGCCCGCCCGAGCGCCCAGCGCAGCGCGCCGGCCACATTCGGGTCAGCCTCGGCGAGGACCGCGCCGGCCAGCAGCTCGGCGGGGACCCGTACCTCCGCGGTAGGGGCCAGGGCGCTCCGCTGGCGCAGGGCGGCGCTGGGTGAGTCGAGCCCGGCGATGAGTTCGGTGATACGCAGGACGTCCGGCCATCCGGTGGGCGCCGCGGCGGCAACCGTACGCAGCCGGTCGAGTAGCTCCCGTTCCCGGTCCAGCCGCTCCTCGGTCCAGCGGATGAGGTCGCGAACCAGACCGGCGGGCGTGCAGGTGGGATCCTGGAGCACCCGAGCGATCTGGCGCAGCGACAGCCCCAGCGACCGCAGGCCCTCCACGTGAAAGAGCCGCCGTACGTCCTCGTCGGAGTATTCGCGGTAGCCGCCCGCAGTGCGACCGGTCGGTCCTACCAGCCCCAGCGAGTCGTAGTGCCGAAGCATGCGGGTGCTCACTCCGGAGCGGCGGGCCACGTCGCCGATCAGCATGGCGGTTTCTTCTCCCTCCCCATCGGGTCCAGCTTGCCGGCGGCGAGCCGTCGCGCCTCCTCGGCGAGTTCGTCGTAGTCGGCCTCCGGGTCGCGTAGCAGCAGCAGCGTGGCGTGGGCGTGTTCCCGCGCCGTCGGCGCCGAGCTGTTGACGCTGGCGGCGAGGGCCGGCAGGGCCGCCGTACCGAGGCCGACCAGTGCCCGACTGAGGCTCAGCCGCACGTCCCGGTCCCCGCGGCCAAGCTGGCTGACCAGCTCCACGGCCAACGCCTCCTCCTTGTCTTCGGGGACGAGAGCGACAGCGGCCCGCCAGGCAGTCCGCGCGACCTCGTCGTCGGGGTCGCGCAGCAGAGTCCCGACGATCGAGGGGTACACGCTCCGGTTATTGATCTTGGAAAGCGAGTGCAGGGCCTGACTACGGGCCTGGGCCTGCTCAGATGTGAGCTCGGCGAGGAGTTTGGGCAGCGTGACCGCCTCCGGCAGGCGGGTGAGTGCCCAGGTGAGCATGTCCCGCACAAAGAAGTCCGGCTCGACCGCGCACCGCTGCACCAGCGCGGTGACAACACTCGGGTCGGGGTGCCCGCCGAGCAGCATGGCCGCCCGCAGCCGGGTTGACGACGCCTCGGCGCTCAGGGCCGCCACCGCGCGGCGGGTGTTCTGGACCGGGTTCATGGGTAGTACCACCTCCCGGCACAGTCAAGACCTTGTCACGGTGTCAAGGTCAAACGGATCGGTCGAGCCGCCTCGGCTTCACCTGGAAACTGTGACAGGCTGCCGCCGGCACACCCGGACGAGGAGGTGCGGTGACGGAGCAGCCGACATCGGTGCTGATGCTCTCCCTCGGCGGCACGATCGCCATGACCGGCGGCGCTGGCGGCGTCGTGCCGACCCTCACCGCCGAAGACCTCATCGCCGCCGTCCCCGGTGCCGCCGACACCGGCATCGACGTACAGGTCCAGACCTTCTGCCAGCTGCCGAGCGCCTCCCTGCGCCTCGACGACCTCACCGCGCTCGCCGCCCTGATCGCCGAACGCACCACGACCGGGGAAGTGGACGGCGTCGTGATCACCCAGGGCACCGACACCATCGAGGAGACCGCATACCTGCTCGACCTGCTGCACGGCGGCGACACGCCCATCGTGGTGACCGGGGCGATGCGCAACCCGACCCAGGCCGGTGCCGACGGGCCGGCCAACGTCCTCGCCGCGATCCACACCGCCGCCAGCCCCACCGCCCGCGGCCTCGGCGCGCTGGTGGTCTTCGCCGACGAGATCCACGCCGCGCGGTACGTCCGCAAGACGCACTCCACCAGTGGCGGCACCTTCCGCTCGCCGAACGCCGGCCCGCTCGGCCGCGTCGTTGAAGGCGCGGTTCGGCTGCTCGCCTACCCGCCCCACCGGCTGACCGTGCCGCTGGCTGCGGTCACCCGAACACCCCGGGTCGGGCTGCACACCGTCACCGTCGGCGACGACGGAGCCCTGCTGGCCGGCGCCGAGCACCTGGACGGTCTCGTCGTGGCCGGCTTCGGTGTCGGCCACGTACCCCAACTGCTCATCAACCAGCTCACCGCCCTCGCGGCGACGATCCCGGTCGTGCTCACCTCCCGCATCGGCGCCGGCCCGGTCCTGGAAGCCACCTACGCCTTCCCCGGCTCGGAGAGCGACCTGCGGCAGCGGGGACTGATCGGCGCGGGCTTCCTCGACAGCTACAAGGCACGTATCCTGCTGCACACCCTGCTCGCCGCCGGCGCCGACCGCGACATCATCGCCGCCGGGTTCGCCGCCGCCGGTGGCACCGGAGAGCCCGCCCACTGGCCCTGGGCCAGCACCCCTGACGTCGGCCGGATTCGATAGAGGGATGGCTCACTGCCCACTCCTTTATGGAATGAGCAGGCACTGATCAACCTTGTTATGCTCATCTGGATGAGCCCCGCGCGACTCGAAACCCCCAGGTTCCGACCTGAACCCAGGCTGGGTCAAGACGTCCGCCGCCTGGCGGGGCAGCCGGTTACGTGATTCTCTTGTCAGATTTTTGACAACTGAACCCGGGGGTAACATTCTCAAGTAGAGTGTGACGCCCGACACAGAATGTCGGGCGTCCACCAGAGATAATTCGCTGGTCTTTGTCATCTACCGACGTGGCTAGCCGGCACATTCGGACGTTACATCCTCAGAAGGGTGTAGGCGCTTTGGTTGCGAAGCAGGTCTACGGCCGCCTGGATGCTGTGACATTGGTTCGGGCCCTGATGGAACGACCTCTCAACGTAGGCGGTCGCCCCACCACCACAAGGTCTCCGGTAATTGTCCTCGAAGCCCCGGCAGGTGGCGGCAAAACAGCCCTACTGGAGGCGATGGCTGAACTACTTCATCAGCGCGTACCCTACGCTTTTGTTGATCTGACCACGGTTACCACCCGAGCCGACCGTGACGCCACTGTCACCAATCTCCTGTCCGCGCTTGCCTTCGAACTGTCACGCAGGTGCCACAGATACGGAACACTTCGCTTTCCTCGGTTCGTTGTCGGTCAACTCGTGATGAGACTCGACCTGTCCCGCGACGATCCTGGCTTGGCCCGTAAGCAGGCAACCGACGCGCTGAAGGCGCACCGCCGCCTCGACCAGATGCTCGATATTTTGGAGGAGGCGGCTGGCACGGTAACCGGCCTCACACCGATTCAGCCCCAAATACCGAGCAGCATGGTGCGTGGAACCCTTTCACTGCTGGTGGACGGCATGACCCGATGGCTCCCCCGGCTCACCCTCGGCCGCTTCCAGGACTGGTACGGCCACCGTGACCGCGGGCTCCAGGATGACCCGATCAGCACCCTGGTTGGGCTGAATCGCTGGGCTCACTCCCACGCCACCGGGGGTGCTCAACAGCGCATCGACAACCTGATGTCAGCGGCCTTTCTCGCCGACCTTCGACATGAGTTCGCCAGTAGCCGGCGAAGTGTGGGCTGGTCGCTCAACTGTGTCGCCCTGCTGGACAACGCCGACTCTGACCTGGCCCGCGACCTCCTCGAAACACTGGTTCGGGTACGCGGCGACGACCTCGATCACGGCTACGCCGTTCCCGACCCACTCACGGTCGTCGCCACCAGTAGGGGACGCCTCCTCGCCAAGGTCAACCGCGCCGACCAGGTAGCGCTGTCCATACCGTTGGTCGATAGCTACAAGGCCCTCAACCGGCGGGTACAGCCGTGGTGGCTGCGGTGCCGGCTAGACGATCTCACCGTCGACGAGGTCAACCTCATGGTGACGGATCTGTCGCTGGACCGCGACGATGATCATCAACTCGCGGCCCTGATCCACCAGTTCACCGGGGGTCACCCGGGGGCGACCCGGATCATGCTTGAGGCGATCACCGCCATCACTACCCGGTGGCGGTCGCTGGCCGAGGTACTCGACGGCGATTCCGGCGGGGTAGCAGTGGAGGAACGGCTACTACAGCTCTTCCTGGACGGGGTCCCCGACGAGGCGAGAGAGGATCTCATCACCTGCTCGGCGGCGCGCACCCGGCACCAGGCCATCGAACTGGCGGTCAGACGGCGGGACCTTTTCACCGCGCCGGATCTGGTCATCGGCGAGTTGCGGGAGTCACCGATGTGGCTCCCTCGGGACGAGTGGGGCCCCACCGTACTGCGCCGGCTGCTGCTGCGCCGGCTGGCCGGGCGGCGGGATGGGGCAGCGACCTGGTCGGTGGTCCACCGCTGGCTACGAGAGGCAAGCCCGCTCGAGCACCGGGACGAGCGGGACACCCGTACCGCTCTCACAGCCGAGCTCGCCTACGCCCTCGCGGACGGCGACATCGAATTCGTGACTCGCAAACTCGATCAACACGCGGTGGGTCGTGCCACGACCTGGCTGGCAATGGTGGAGGCCGTGACGTCGGTACCCGGTCGGTTGGACCCGTACGTCGAGCACACCGTGCAGGCGCGTGGCTTGACCAGCTGGCTCGGGCCCGGCGACGAACGGCAGCTGGCCTGCATCGCCGGGCTGGTGGCCCGGTTGTGGATCGCCGCCGACCCGTTCCGCGACACCGGCCGCCGCGGATTACACCGGCAGATAGCCCGGGACTATGACGAGTTAGCGCTCTATCACCCGGAATGGGACGACGAGCTGTACACGCAGAAAAACCGCCACCAGCAGTTGGCTCGCGTCTGGAGCGCCGGGCTGCACCAGAAGGAGACACCGTGACCAGGTCACCCATCGCGCGTGTCCGGCCGGACATCTTCGAGCCACCCACCACACCGCTGGAGAGAAGGCGGCGCAGGCGCAGGCGTATCGCCGCTGTCCTGGCCCTGGTGATCGTCGCGCCGAGTCTGCTGTGGGGCGGAACCCTCGCGTACCGGGATCTGTCCTGCGGACCAATCGGTAATGGGATTTCCCGAGTCGACGGGCAGTGCGTCGGAGTAACCGACGGATCCTTTGTCTTCCATCCGTACATCGAACAGATACAACAGAAAATCAGGAAGGAAAACGAGAAGGTACGCAATGGCGGGTACGGCAATCTGCCCTACGTGCGAATTGCCGTGCTGATGCCCATGACGGCGGACGACCACAGCGCGCTGACAATGGCCCGGATTCGGTACAGCCTGCAGGGGGCGTACGCGGCGCAGCGGCGGGCCAACGGCGGGGCGGACGACGGGTTCGGCGATCCGACACCGCTGATCCAGTTGTTGCTAGCCAACGAGGGCAGCAACCAGCAACAGTGGCGTCCGCCGGTCAGCCGGTTGACCAGCATGACCACGGGGGCGCACCCGCTGGTTGCGGTGGTCGGTCTGGGAGTGAGCATTCCCGCGACGCAACTCGCGGCCGAGGAGCTGTCGAGACACCAGGTGGCCACGGTCGGTGCGGTACTCACCGCGGACACATTGCGGGCGGACAGCTTTGTTCAGGTTTCGCCGTCTAACGGGCATTACGCACTGGCGTTGAGAAATTATCTCGACCAGGAGTACCCCGAGGGGCACAGCGATCGTCGCCGAGGAATCGTGGTCTACGACCAGAACTCCGACATGTACACCCGGACACTCCGGGAGGCGTACGAGCAACACCTGGAAGACTTCATGGTCGAAGGTCCCGCACAGCAGTTCAACGGAATTCTGAACGAGGAGGAGCCCGTTCCACTATTCGACCACGTCAGCACGCAGGTCTGTGCAGCGAAAGCAGTCCGGATCTTCTACGCCGGTCGAGTGAAGGAACTAAAGAGTCACTTTATTCCCAGCCTCGCCAGGAAACACTGCGCCGACCGTGAGGAAAATAATGAGCAACTAACCATCATGCTCGGCAGCACCGGCCTGTCCTCACTCCGGGACGAAGAGACCGTGGACCTGCTCAAGCAGCACCGAATTCGAGTTGTCTACGCATCGTCAATCGACTCTGACGGCTGGAACGGACGCGCCGACGAAGTGTTGGGAAACGAGCAGGAGGATGGGTTACCAGATGTGCTTACTGGTATGCCGGTCGGGTACCCGAGCTTCTACCAGAAGCTGCACGCACTGTTTTCCACCCAGGAGGCCGACGACGCGCTCGCCGACGGCTACGCGGCGATGCACCATGATGCGGTCGCCACGGCTGTCCTCGCGACCCGGCAGGCAGCTCGAGAACGGAAGGAATCCGTCCCCACCCACAAGCATGTCGCGTCGGCACTGTGGAAACTCAACATCCTCGGCGAGGTTCCAGCGGCTGGCGGAACCCTGAGCTTCAGCCCGGAAGGGCTGGGCTGGCCCAGCGGCAAACCCATTCCGATCCTTTCGATCCCACCAGACGCACAGCCACCCCTGCCAACATCGGAGCCCTACATCACCTGAGGTGTCGGACTCGACCCCGTTCCTCGACAGCGGGTGGTCCGGCAGCGCCGGGCCGAGCCACGACGGTAGAGCTCCTCGGCCTCAGTCGGCGGTGTCGCGGACCGCCTGGGCGAAGACCTCGGAGCGGTGCTCGAAGTTCCGGAACCGCCCGTAGCTCGGCGCCGCCGGTGACAGCAGCACCACCCCGCCGGCCGGCGTGACCCGCCGGGCCAGCCGAACCGCCTCGACCAGATCGTCGGTGACCTCGCACCGGACCTTCGGCAACCCGTCCAGCGCGGCGACGATCCGCGCCCCGCTGTCCGGTACGCCGATCACGGTGACCTCCCGCTCGGCGAGGTGATCGCGCAGCGGCGTGTAGTCCAGGCCCCGGTCGGCACCGCCGACGATCACGGTGAGCGGCCGCCCGTCGTACGCGTCGATCGCGTGCATGGCCGCGTACGGGCTGGTGGCGAGGGTGTCGTCGACGAAGGTGAGACCGGACGGGTCAACGATCTCGGTGAGCCGGTGGGCCAGCCCCTGGAACCCGGCGACGGCGACCGCCAGGGTGTCCCGGCGCGCGAGCACGTCAACACCGAGCACGTCGAGCACGGCCAGCGCCACGCAGAGGTTGCCCTCGTTGTGCCGTCCGACCAGCGGCAGCACCGCCCGGGGGAAGAGCGGCTGGTCGCCGAGGTGGAACCAGGGCGCGCCGTCCGGGCCGCCCGCCACATGGGTGGTGTCGGGGGTGCCGGCTCGCACCACGGGCCGGTCACCGAGTTCGGCGGCGAGCCGGGGGTCGGTACCGTTGACCACGACGGTCTCCGGGCCGTGGGCCAGCAGGTTGAGCTTGTCGCGGTAGTACTCCCGTTCGCCCCCGTGGGCGTCCAGGTGCTCGGGGAAGAGCGCGGTCACCACCGCGACCCGGGGTGAGTCGGTCAGGTCGCTGCACTGGTAGCTGGAGAGCTCCAGCACGTAGAGGTCGGCCGCGGGCAGGTCCAACGTCGGCACCCCGATGTTGCCGCCGAAGACGTTGGGCTGGTCCACCGCGGCGAGCAGGTGGCTGATCAGGCTGGACGTGGTGCTCTTGCCCTTGCTGCCGGTGACCCCGACGGTACGGGCGGCGTGGTCGGCCATCCAGAGCGCGGTGCCCTGGGTAACCGGCACCTGGCGCCGCCGCAGCTCGGCCAGCCACGGGTGGGTGTTCGGCACGCCCGGCGAGCGGACCACCACGTCGGCGGCGGCCAGCCGTCGCGCCCCCGCGTCACCGGTGACCAACGGTGCCGCCGTCGCCAGGAAGCCGTCCCAGGGCGGGCTGACCGTCGAGCCACCATCGTCCACGGCGACCAGGTCCGCCGGGCCGTGCGCGGCGATCGCGATCACCGCCGCTCGTCCCTCCCGGCCGGTCCCCCAGACCGCGACTTTGCGTCCGCGCAGGTCAGACAGGCGCACTGGCTCTCCCTCGGAATATATCGACGACGTCGGTGGGTGGTCCGGGCGCACTCGGGCACGGCGGACGAACCAGGGCCTAGTATGGCGTGTGCCCAACGAGCAGCTGCGGCGGATGGACGCCTTCACCTTCCCGTCCTACTCCTTCGACCTGTCCACCGGGGAGGCGTTGTTCGACTACGCCCTCACCGGGCCGGACGGCGAGCAACGTTTCACGGAGGTGATCACCCTCCCGCTGCCCGCGTCACCCCCCTCAGCTGAGCGGGTAGCCACTTTGGGGCGGGTCCTGGAGCTGCTGCACGTGATCGCCGGGGTCAGCTACTACAAGACCGCCGCCCCGCACCGGCTGGTGCTGCCGGCTCCGCTGGGGCCGGCCGCCGTCGCGCTGGTCACCGCCGTCTACACCAAGGGCCTCGGCGAGTACGCGTACCGCAACGCGCTGCCGCACGTGCTGCGGCTGCGTCCCGAGGTGCCGCCCGGTGAGGTCACCCCGCCGGTCGGCTACGACACCGACAACCGGCGACCACTGTCGGCGGTGGGGGGCGGCAAGGACTCGATCGTCAGCCTGGAGGCGCTGCGCCGGGACGGGCTGGACCCGTTGCCGTTCTCGGTCAACCCCAACCGGGTGATCGAGGCGGTCAACGTCGCCTCGGGGTTGCCGGCGCTGGCCGCCCGGCGGCGCATCGACCCGGTGCTGTTCGACCTGAACGCCGCCGGCGCGTTGAACGGCCACATTCCGGTTACCGCGATCAACTCGCTGATCGCGGTGGCCACCTCGGTGCTGAACGGGCTGGGCCCGGTGGTGATGTCCAACGAGCGCTCGGCGTCGGACCCGAACCTGGTCTGGGAGGAGCACCAGATCAATCACCAGTGGTCCAAGGGCGTCGAGGCGGAGGGGCTGCTGCGCGGGGCGCTCGAGGAGCACGCCGGTCTCACCGACCCGTACTTCTCCCTGCTGCGCCGGCTCTCGGAGCTGCACATCGCCCGGACCTTCGCCCAGATCGACGGCTACGACGCCGTCGTGACCAGCTGCAACGCCGCGTTCAAGCTGCGCGGTGCGAGTGATCGCTGGTGCCGGGACTGCCCCAAGTGCCGCTTCGTCTTCCTCGCCCTGGCGCCGTTCATGCCGCGCGAGCGGATCGCCGGGATCTTCGGTGGTGACCTGTTGGCCGACCCGGCGCAGCTACCCGGCTACCGGGAGCTGCTGGGCGTGGACGGGCACAAGCCGTTCGAGTGTGTCGGCGAGGTCGAGGAGTCGGTGGTGGCGCTGAGCCTGCTCGCGGAGCAGCCGGGGTGGCGCGCGGCGCCGGTGGTACGCGCGCTGGTCGAGGCGGTCCCGGAGTCGGCCTGGAAGACGGCGGCCAGCTCGGCCGTCTTCACGCCGGGGGGACCCAGCTTCGTCCCCACCCGGTACGCCGACGCTCTCGACTCCCTTACCGGGCGGGTTCGGAACCTGCCCGGGTGACGTTGGCCGCCACGGGCCGGCGGATCGCGTCCAGCGCCAGCAGTGCCACGTGCAGGCCGAGGCAGGCGTCAACCGAGTCGAGGTCCACGTCGAGGATTCGACCGATCCGGGCCAGGCGTTCGTAGAACGCCGGGCGGGACAGGTGCGCGGCGACGGCGCCGGCCGACTTGTTGCGGCCCTGTTCCAGGTACGCGCGCAGGGTGCCGAGTAGCTGTTCCCGGGGGTGCTGCGCGTCGTAGGAGAGCAGGGCGCCCAGTTCCCGCTCGACGAAGGTCTGTAGGGACGGCTCGTCGCGCAGCAGGTGCAGCAGGCCGGCGAGCCCGACGTGCGGCAGCCGGTAGATCGGCAGGTCCCGCCGGTCCCGGCGGGCCGCCTCGGCCACCTGCCGCGCCTCGACCAGGGAGCGGCGCGCCTCCCGCAGGCTGCCCACGCCCGAGCCGGCGCCGATCACGGCGGTGCCGGCCGGGTCCGGGCGGCCCGGGCTCCGCCCGCCGTCCCGTTGGGCGTTGACCGGTCCGGGGAAGACGTCCGGGCGGGCCCGGGTCAGGGCGGTGACAAAGGCAGTGAGCGCCCGCTCCTCGCCGGAGCGGTCCGGCAACGCGAGCAGCACGCCGACCGTCTGGTCGTCGAGCGCGCTGGTCAACGCGGTCAGCTGCGCCTCGTGCACGGCGTCGCCGACCGCCTCGGCGAGTTCCCGCAGCCGGGCCGAGCCAGCCCGCGGGCCTCCCCCGGGGACGTGACCACTCTCGTCTGACCTGGCCAGCGCCGGATCGTCGACCCGGTAGCGGACCACCACCCCCACCAGGTGCCGCCCCGCCAACGGCACGCCGAGGGCGCGGGCCCGCAGCGCCACCTCGTCCACCGGCCGGGAGTGGTCGAGCAGGGCCGCCAGCAGGGTGCGGTGTAACTGCCGTTCCAGGCCTTCGGCGTCGCGCCGGATCAGCCGGCCCAGGGCGAGGCTGGACGCTGCCCGTTCCACGAGGATGGTTAGTCGGGTGGGCGGGGTGTCCGACCGGTCCCCGGGGGTCGCCGCGCCGGCACCGAGCCACCGCACCAGCAGCCGCCCCCAGTCCTGCCCCCGGGCGCCGACCATGGTCACCAGCCAGCCGTTGTCCACGTCGTACGCGGTCCGGCCCGCCGGCAGGATCCGTCGGGAGAGCTGCTCCCAGCCGTCGAGCAGCAGGGCGGCACTGCCCCCCGCCGGGTCGTACGCGAGCACCTGCCGGGACAGGTTCTCCAGCACCACCGCGCAGCCGGAGAGTTCGGCCGCCTGCTGGACCACCTCCCCCGGTCCCGCGCCCTCCATCGAGAGCTCGGTGAAGCGCTGATGGATCTCCTCGGTGGCACGTAGCTCGGTCAGCTGGGCATCCACGATCAGCGCGTGCACCGCCTCGGTGACCCGCACGAAGGGGGTGGCTCGGCGCAGCTCAACCAGGGGCAGCCCGTGCCGGGCGGCGGCGGCGATCATCGCCCGGGGCACCCCGCCGAAGTAGCGGCGGCCCAGCTCGACGACGAGGCCGGCGACGCCTACGGCGGCCAGGTCGGCGATGAACGCGCGCAGCCCGGCGTTGTCGGCGGGCAGCCCGATCCCGGTGGTCAGGACCAGTTCCGAGCCGCCGAGCAGGGAGGCGATGTCGGGCACCTCGGCCACGTGCACCCAGCGGACCCGTCGGTCCAACGCGGCTTCACCGGCGACGAGGCGGGGCGCGCCGGAACGCACCGGCTCCAACGCGAGCACTTCCCGAATGGTGGGGAACACGGGCGACACGCTACCTCGTATGACGTTGGTCACTAAACTCCCGTGCCCGGCGGCGGCTGGGGTTGAACCGGGGCGAGCGGCGCGGTGCGGGGTGACCGTTACCGGTGGTCAGAGCGGATCGTCCCGGCCGAGTTCCCAGCAGGCGACGGCGGTGGCGGCGGCGACGTTGAGGGAGTCGACACCGCGTCGCATCGGGATCACCACGCGGACGTCACTGCCGTCCATCGCCTCCCGGGTCAGGCCGGCGCCCTCCGCGCCGAGCAGCAGCGCCGCCCGGGCCCGCTGGTCCGGTCCGAGGCGTTGGATCGGCACCGCGTCGGGGGCGGGGGTCAGGGCCAGCACGGAGAAGCCGGCGGCGCGGACCTCGGCGAGCGCGTCAGGCCAGGGGCCGAGGGTCGCGTAGGGCACGGCGAAGACCTCCCCCATGCTGACCCGGACGCTGCGGCGGTAGAGGGGGTCGGCGCAGGTCGGGGAGAGCAGCACCGCGTCTACGCCGAGCCCGGCGACGGCCCGAAAGATCGACCCGAGGTTGGTGTGGTTGTTCACGTCTTCGAGGATCACCACCCGGCGGGCGGTGGCGAGCACGTCGGCCGCCGTCGGCTGCGGCCGGCGACGGAACGACGCCAGCACCCCCCGGTGTACGTGGAAGCCGGTCACCTGGCGCAGCACGTCCGGAGTGGCGGCGTAGACCGGGGCGTCCCCGTTGCCCAGGTCGGCGATCTGCTCCACCCGCTTGGCGTCCACCAGGTAGGACCGCGCCGGGTAGCCGGCGCGCAGCGCACGCCGCAGCACCAGCTCGCCCTCGGCGATGAAGAGGCCGTGCGGTGGCTCCCAGCGGGTCCGCAGCTCCACGTCGGTGAGGGCGCGGTAGTCGGCGATCCGGTCGTCGTCGGGGTCGGTGATCTGGTGGACGGGCACCGGACGATTCTGCCGGACGACGCGGACGCCGCCCAGTCCACCCACCTTGCCCGAGGAGCACCCCCAACTGGTGGCGCAACCGACGCGGCGTAGGTGCCGAGTATCGCGCCCACCCGGCGGCGTCGGACTGCCGACGCGCGGATCGGGCGTCGCGGATGATGACATCCTCCTGGGTCCCCGGGACAGGCCACAGCACCGGCCATCGGTGACCGGAGTTCCGTTACGCTGATCGATAGCCGCGCCTGGGGAGGAGCTGCGAGGTGACGGAGCAACTCGGACCGCTCTTGCGCCAACTGCGGAATCAGGCGGGATTGACGCAGGAGGCGGTGGCGGAACGGTCCGGGGTGAGTGTCCGCACGATTCGCCGGCTGGAGTCGGCGAGAAACATTGATCATCGCTTGGGAACGCTGAACCTGTTGGCTGACGCGCTTGAGCTCGGGTCCGCGGACCGCGAGCTCCTGGCGGCGAAGCTGGCGAGAGCCGGCACCCCGTCCACGGCCATGACTCAGGCCGCCCCCACGACTCCTGGCCCAACTGAGTCGGCGAGCAAGTCACCCCGGTCACCGTCGGATCGGGCTCCCGTGTCGGCACCGCCGGCCGCCGTGCTGGCGGCTGCGGACGCGTTGGCGAGGGAAACTTGGCGGCGGTGGCGACGTGAGGAGGAGCGGCGCCAGGTCCACGACCCGTTTCCGTTGCCGTTGCGCTGGCGGTCGGCCCCCGCACCGCTGGTGGACTACGCGGCGAACATCCAGCGCCTTCCACCGGGAGCTACGACGCAGCTGAACCTCGATGGTGAGCTGCGAAGTATCGCCGAGGTCTACCGGAGGATCCGGTCCGGACGGTTGGTGATCCTGGGCCGGGCGGGTTCGGGCAAGTCGATCCTGTTGATCCGGCTTGTCCTGGATTCCCTTGCGACCCTCACTCTGCCCGATCGAGTGCCGCTGATCTTCAACATCGGCACCTGGGACGCGACGGCCACCACCCTGCGGGACTGGCTGATCGGTCAGCTGTTGCGGGACCACCCACACCTGGCCCGCCGGACTCCGGGCGGGCCGACGCTGGCCGCCGCACTGGTCGACGCGGATCTCATCCTGCCTGTCCTGGACGGGTTTGACGAGATCGCCGAAGGCCTACGGCGGGACGCGCTCGAAGCCCTCAACGCGACCTCACTGCCGCTGGTGCTGACCAGCCGCCGGGACGAGTACGCCGACGCGGTGCGGGGAGCCGGGGCGCCGCTGAACTGGGCCGCGAGCATCGAACTTGTTGACCTCACCCTCGACGATCTCACGGCCTACCTGCCCCGAACCGCCCGCCCGGCCGGCCGCGACGAGACCGGGGCGGGGTGGGATCCCGTACTGGAACAGCTGCAGGCCCAGCGGTCCCCGGCGGCCACGGTCCTCACGAAGGTTCTGACCACTCCCCTGATGGTCGCCCTGGCGCGGGCGATGTACAGCGAGGCACCGCACCGCGATCCGGTCGAACTGCTGGACAGCGCCCGTTTCCCCAGCGCGGAGTCCGTCGAGAAGCACCTGCTGGCCGGCTTCGTCTCGACGGTGTACCGACCATCGTTGCCGGGGCGCAACGCCGGTGGCCGCTGGCGACAGAGCTGGGACCCGCAGCGCGCGGCGCACTGGCTCGGCTACCTCGCCCACCAGTTGGTACGGCCCCACCAACTCCGGCGAGACCTCGCGTGGTGGCAGCTCGGTGACTCCCTTCGTCGTTCGACGCGGATCGGAGTCGCGACCGTCGTCTCCGCGCTGTGTGTCGCCGGATCAACCTGGACGATCGGGCTGGTCGCGGCCCAGGCCAGCCGTGGGCAGGTCCTGCTGGAAGGGGCCATGCTGGGGCTGTCGGCCGGCCTCGCGTTCGGGACTGTCTACGCGGCGATTATCGCCTTCGGCGGCACCTTCCAACCGGCCCACGTGCGGCTCCGGCTACGTCGCGGCCGAAGCGGCAGCGCCCGCCCGCCCGCTCGGGCGTTCTTGCTCCGGTTCGCGGTGGTCTTGCTGGGCGGATTCGTGATGGGCGTCGGCTGCGCCTGCGCCGTCGCCGTCATCCGCGCGCGGTACTGGGAGACCCCGCTCACCAGTCCCGAAGCGATCCGGGCCACCCTGATCAACATGCTGGTCTTCGGGCTGATCTTTGGCTTGGCGGTCGGGCTGGTGTTCGGGCTCCTGGCCGCGCTGGAGGTGCCGGTGGACGTGTCCTTCGCCGCCACTCCGGTCCACCTCCTGTCGGCGAACCGGACGACTGTGGGCCAACAGGTCCTCATTCTCGCCCCCATGCTCACTCTGGCCATCGCCTTCGGTGGACGGCTGGTCGTCAACCTGCTCCAGGGACCTCTCGGGCCACTGAGCTGGGAGCTACCCGACACGCTGCTCATCGGTGCCGCCGGTGGCCTGGGCAGCGCTTTGTCGTACGCGTTCTGCTTCACCGCCTGGGGGCAGTGGGTGGTCCTGTGCCGGGTGTGGCTGCCGCTGACCGGCCGGCTGCCGTGGAACACGATTGCCTTTCTGGAACACGCCTACTACCGAGGTGCGCTCCGGCAGAACGGTGCGGTCTATCAGTTCCGCCATTTCCGGCTTCAGGAGCACCTCAACCACTCGTACCGCAAGCAGTAGGCGCTACCGTCCACATTCACCCGCGCCCTACACCGCGCAAGCATAACTGACCAGCCGATCGTCAGCAATCTTGCAGTTAATTCCCACAAACAGCATTTGTCGTACGGTGGAATGGCACTCGACACAAGGAGGTCCACATGAGAGTCATTCCATTCGGTCGGCGAACGCGAGTTCGATGGCTGGGTGCAGTTTCCGTGGGGCTGCTACTCGGCAGCACCCTCGGTGTTGGCACCGCCAGTGCGGTACCAGAAAAGCGTGTCCACAACGCGATGCAGATCAGCTTCAGCCCGACTGCGCCGGACGATTTCTGCACGATCGGCGCGGTGGGCACCGACGACTACGGTCGGAAGATCGCAATCTCAGCCGGTCACTGCATTAACGACCCGGATTACGCCGATCGCGAGATCCACGAGAACATCGCTCCCGTCTACCATCGACAGGATCCGGAATTCGGCCCGATTGGCCACATTCGCTACTTCAAAGACCCAGAGGGGTCTGGTACGGGCCACCTGACCAAGGACTACATGATCATCGAACTAGTCCCGGAGGTGACCCTCTCCGCCCAGGGCCCGTACCTGAAACAGACGGGTGAGGTGGAGGTCCCGGGCGGCACGGCAAGCCCGAACGCGTTGAGCCCCGCGCTGGATAACGAACGGCTGCTCGGTGCCGGGTGGCTCAGCACCAATGAAATCATCGTCATGGGCCAGCTTGGCATCTGGTATGCCGGCATAACTCACAACACGAATGGTATCTACCGGTCCTGGGCCCAACACTGGCCAGGCGACTCGGGGGGTCCGACGATCTGGCACGTGCCGGGCAGCGCCTACCCGTCCGAGGAGAATGGATTCCAGGCCGAGGGGCCGTGGGCTGGCATCACCAAGGGGATGGGTCTGCAACTTCCGCCGTACCAATACACCAGCTCCGCCAACATCCTCGCCGACCTTCGCGCGCGAGACGCCGCCGACCCCGCGGACATCTACGGTGCCGGCTTCGAGGTGACCCACAACCCGTGACCCCCGTTGACCGGTGACACCGGTTCCAGAAACGACGCGCCCGCCCCGAGGGGCGGGCGCGTCGGCGTCGGGTCGGTCAGCTGCCGTCGGGGAGTCGGGTGACGAAGGCCCGCCACGCCGCCGGGCCGAAGACCAGCGCCGGGCCGGCCGGGTCCTTGGAGTCCCGGACGCCGACGACGCCGGGGAGATTGTCGGCGACCTCAACGCACGAGCCACCGTTGTTGCCGCTCTTGCTGCTTTTGCGCCATCGCGCACCGGTCAAGTCCATGATCCCGCCGCTTCTCTGATCAGCTCCAAGGAGGAAGCTCGGGGGAGGGATTCGCCCCTGATGCGCTCCCACCTTCGGCTCAGGGTAGCAACGTCGGCGGCCTGCCGGAGGATCTGCGCGGGCGCCTGACTGTCGACGTGGGCGACGTGCTCGACCTCGGGCAGTTCGGCGAGGATGAAGCCGCCGCCGAGCCCCGGATACATCCCGATGTCCTTGGGCACCAGGTGGACCTGCACCGTGTCGTCGGTGGCGCGCTCGGCGAGGAACTCAAGCTGTTCGCGCATCAGCCGGCGGTCGCCGTAGGCCGACTGGTAGAGCACCCCCTCGAAGATGACGGCGGTCAGCAGCGGGGGGCGGTCGGTGCGGAGGATGGCCTGTCGACTGATCCGGGAGGCGACGAGCTCGTCGACCTCGCCCGGGGTCAGCGCCTCGCCGGCGAGGGTCGCGCGGGCGTAGTCCTCCGTTTGGAGCAGGCCGGGAATCCAGGTGTGCTCGAACCAGCGCACCGCGACCGCTTCACGCTCCCAGTCAACCCATTCCCGCAACCACTCCGGCTCGCGACGTTTGACGACATCGGGCCAGAGCTCCTCAACCTCCCGACCGAGGATAGTGGCCACCTGGAGGCGGCGACGGGGCCGCGGAACTCGCCCCGGCGTAATCCAACGCGCCGCAGTTTTCGGGTCGACGCCGGTCTGGGCAGCCAGGCTCTCCGCGGTCTCCCCCGCCTCCACCATGGCCCGCTGCAATGCATAGTTCATCCTGCCTCCATTCAAGGATGTTCTCGGACGTCCCAACAACGTGCACAAATGCTGTGTCTTCATCCCATGGCGTGTTGACAGAGTGTGCGTCATGGAGGCGCGTTGGGGGAAGACCCAAATTTCGGCGGAGGCACGGGCGGGGCATCCGTACCCGGAATGGGTGTGGACAGTTCGATCTAGAACGGGAAGGCGAGGATGATCGATGAGACCAAAACTGTCGGCCGTCAGCCGTCGGCCGTCAGTCGAGACTGTCGAGCGCCGCGCGCAGCTGGCGAAGCCAATTCGCGCCGAGCTGGCGTCCATTGGGAAGTCGATCCGCTCGATCCCAACGCCATGCGGCGATCATCGCCAGCACCAGGATCCGGCACTCGCGGAGCAAACGATTGTCGACACCGGGATAGTGCTCGCCGACTTCCTCGGGCGCGTGGGCGAGGTCGAATTCGACCGGTCCCCGGCAGCACGTCTCCAAGTCAATAAACAGCACCCCGTCCCTTGTCGCCAACGCGTTACCCGGGTGCGGCTCGCCGTGCAGTAATTGCTCGGCGCTGCCGTGCTCGCGGACGGCCCGGCTCAAGCCGCGTAATGCGTTGCCGAGAAGTTCCCGGTCCATATCGGTGAGCATCGGCGCGCGATGGCGGCTCGCCACGAGTTCCTGGGCCTGCCGGACGCGGTCGGTGAAGTGCGGCGTGGGGACCTCGAGCGTACGCATGCCGGCGTGCAGCCGGTGCAGCGCACTCGCGTAGTCGGCCGGGGAGACCACTGCCGATGGCACCGGTTCGTAGTAGGTCCAGAACGTCACCGCGTAGCCATTCTGCGGGTAGACACGCGGCTCGACCCGAGGGTCAGGAACAGCCACCGGGCTCCCGAAATCTGCAAGCTGTTGCGCGAGCTCGATTTCGAGCCGCGCCTCCTGGTGCCCGCCAGGGCCTACTCGGGCCAGGACATCGCAGGGCAGCAGGCGCAGCGTGAGCCGGTTCGAAGCCTGCAGGACGACCGCGTCGTCGGCCTTCAAGCCCAGTGCCGAGGCGATCGACCTGGCCGCCGCCACCGCAGGTGGGACCGCTGACACCGACATCGTCGGGTAACCCTCTGTTGAGTACCGCCGCCACCACCCAGAGCCCAGCCGTCCCTTCCCTCCGGTGTTCCCGCGCTGGTGCTGATCGCCCAGCGCTCCGGCTTTGGCTGCCCGGAGCTCACCACTCGCCGGCAGGTCCTCGGTGACCGTCTCACCATCGCTGAGGTAGGTTCTGGCCACATACCCCTCCATGACGCATACGCCGATCAATTCTCCGAAGGACGATGCCACGCGGAGATCGCGGCCCCGGATGGCGGAGGGTGACTCGACCGCTACCACCTCTTCGGCTGACGGAGGCCTGATGGGCAGATATGTGATTACCGGGGCCACTGGCGGCATCGGCGGAGCCGTCGCGGAGCTGCTGCATGAGCAGGGGCATCAACTGGTCCTGGTGGGTAGCCACCGCGGGCGTCTCGACGCAGCGGCCGGGCGACTGGGCGGATGCGAGACCCTGGTGCTCGATTTGCTCGACGTGGAGGGCATCGCCGCTCACGGATCCGCGCTGGCCGCCAGAGACAGCCCCATCGATGGTCTCGTGCACAGCGCGGGTCTGGCCCAGCTGGGCTCCATCGCCGACTCCGAGACCAACAGTTGGATGGATCAGTACAAAGTCAACGTGGCAGGCCCAGCTGAGCTCACCCGTTGTCTGTTGCCTGCGCTCCGGACCGCGCGCGGCCAGGTGGTCTTTGTCAACTCCGGTCAGGGCCTTCGCACCAGCCCCGGGTGGGGCCCATACTCCGCGAGCAAGCACGCGGCCCGCGCACTAGCGCAGGCGTTGCGCGCGGAGGAGGGCCCGCACGGGATTCGCGTGACGAGCGTCTACCCCGGCAGGACAGCCACCGAGATGCAGCGAGCCATCCATCGGCAGGAGGGCGCCGAGTACGTGGCGCAGGCGTATATCCAGCCGCGCAGCGTAGCCCGGACCGTGCTGGCAGCGCTCATGTCGCCCCCTGACATGGAGATCACCGACGTGTCCGTGGCCGTTCCTGGCTCGTGACGGGAGACAGCAGCCCACCCGCTGGTTCCACCCGCACCTCGGGTTGCAGCGCCCGGTACCACGTGGAGCGGCCCCCACCGAGCGTGGTCATGGCGAGTCGACCGGCTGTAGCGGCAGCCCACCGATGGATTCCAGATCCAGGGGCGCGGTCAGACCCGACAGCTCGACCAGCCGGACGCCGTGGCTGTCGCCGTCCCCGTCCGACAACCGGATCCACGGGTCCGCACCGTCGAGGAGTGACTGCCAGGCCGCGCGGGTGGCCGCTGGGACCGCGACGTGAACGCGCGCGACCGAGGTGGCTCCGTTGGCGTGCACGACCCGCTCCGGCCGGGCTGACGGCCGGTAGGCGGACATGGCGAACGGCAGGCTCGGGTCCTGTGGCACAGCGAGCTGCCAGCGCAGGGTGACGCCGTCCGGGGTCGCCCTGCGCATGTTCAGAATCCGGCTCATCGGCACGCCCGCGGCGACGAGCCGATCCCGTTCGGCACCGATCGACTCGTCGTCGGTCTCGACGGACACATCGATCCACGAATGGTCCAGTCCGGCCCACCGTTCCACCCGCCGCCGCAGGCCACGGCCGCCGTATAGCTGGACCGCCCACCGTAGCGGTAGAGACAGCCGCGGAACCCGAACCAGCTCAATAAACGGGCCCTCCTCGAACCAGATCAGCGCATTCGAACTACGGTCGGGCCGCCGACCGTACACGACCGTGAACCCGACCTGCTGGAACGCTCGCACAGCGGCGTGGATGTCATCCACCCGGTGCAGGATGTGGCTGCAACGCATGCGATTTCCCTACGAAGAAGCGGTTAGGAATCGGACAATATGGTTACGAAATAGGGGTGATCATCGCCGATTTGGCCTAGGCCTGGACCGGCTCGGCGTGTTCGTGTTCGTGTAGGTCACCCAAGTCCCACTCGGGAAACGGGTCGGGCAGTGCCCGCCACAAGGATTCCCCGGCGGCGACCTCCGAATCGGTGAGCAGGCAGGCGGTCAGGGCAGCCCGCAGCCCTTCGCTGTCCAGGTTGACGCCGATGAGGACCAGTTCCTGCTGCCGGTCGCCGAACACCGGATGCCAGCGAGACTCCAATTCCGCCCGTTCGACCGGGTCCTCCGGCCACTCCCCGGACACCGCGATCGGCACGCCCGCCGGGTCGCACCGCCCGGACGCACCGGCCTGTGACCAGAGGGCCATCACGTCCGGCCGGCTGGCCAGCCACAGGAACCCTTTCGATCGCACCACCCCGAAGGTATCCAAGCCGTCGGCGAGCAGCTCCCACAGGCGCTGCGGGTGGAACGGCCGGTGGTCGCGGAACACGATGCTGGAGATGCCGTATTCCTCGGTCTCCGGCACGTGCTCGCCGTTGAGCTCAGCCACCCAACCGGGCGTGGTCTCCGCCCGCTCCAGGTCGAACCAGCCAGTATTGAGGATCATCGCTGGTGGTACCCGGCCGTGCATTGCACGGACCTGACGGGCGGCCGGGTTGAGTCGGGTCAGCAGAGCCTCCACGACCGTCAGGTCCTCCGAGGCCAACAGATCGGTCTTGTTCACCACCAGCACATCGGCGAACTCGATCTGGTCAACCAGCAGGTCGGCGATGCTCCGGTCATCACCCTCGTACGCGGCCAGGCCGCGCGACTCAAGTGTCTCCCCCGCCTCGATCCGAGCCAGCAGGCCAGCGGCATCGACCACAGTGACCGTGGTATCCAGCCGGGCCAGGTCGTCCAGGATCTGTCCGGCTTCCACGCCGAAGGCGAACGTGGCGGCCACCGGCATCGGTTCGGAGATCCCACTGGACTCGATCAGCAGATAGTCGAACCGGCCCAGGCGCGCCAGCCGCGCCACCTCGTCGAGCAGGTCGTCGCGCAGCGTGCAGCAGATGCAGCCGTTTGTCAGCTCCACCAGCCGCTCTTCGGTACGCGACAACGCACCGCCGTCGCGGACCAACGCGGCGTCAATGTTGATCTCACTCATGTCGTTGACGATCACCGCTACCCGCAGTCCGTCGCGGTTCGCCAGAACATGGTTGAGCAGGCTGGTCTTGCCAGCCCCGAGGAACCCCGACAGCACCGTCACCGGCAGCCGGTCACTCACGGCGTATCCACCACCTGGCGCCCCTTGTACAGGCCGCAGTGCGTGCACGCCCGGTGCGGCACCACCATCTCCTTGCGTGGACAGGGGCAGGGGGTCAACTGCGGCACGCTCGCCTTCCACTGCGCCCGCCGGTGCCGGGTGTTCGACCGCGACATCTTCCGCTTCGGAACGGCCATGAGGATCTCCTTCTTCGACAGGTCGCACCAGAGCCTATCGGTAACGGTTGTCGTTTCCATAACCGCTGGTTCCGATCTTCGGCGTGAGGTGGGACACCGCGGCGGTCATCACGCTGCGCGTCGAGATGGCGACGTTGGTGGCTGGCGCCGACGGCCCCTACGCCGCCACTGGCCCTGCGGGCACCGAAACCTCGTCCGTCCTGGTGATGGCCGCCTAGATCACCGAGGTGGAACGCGACCCAGGCATTCGACTGGATCCGACCAAGGCGGCCGTTGCGGCTTGCCCCGGACAGTCGCGGACCGCGTTCCGTTCAGCTGCGCTGCCAGGTGAACAGCGCCCGATCAAATCGACGGTCGGTGAAATCCTCGGGGCGGATGAGCCAGTAGAGCATGCCGGCGTCGCCCCACATCATGGTCGCCTTTGTCATCGCTGGCGATCTGGGCCAGTAGCAGCTCCCGAGCGGGCGCTGTCTCAGCCGCGGTTCAGCCAGCGACGCAACTCGGCGAAGGGACCACGGTCATCGCCGGGCTCCGGCTGCTCACGGTCCGGCTCCGGCCGTTCGACCGGGCGCTGTGGATCACCGACCAGTTCCGGACTGGGCGCGACGAACCCCTGCTCCGGCTCCCCCTGCACAGCGGTGGAGATCACCTCGGCGACCGCGTCGATCACCTGCGCCTGCACCGCGCTGCCGACCGCGTCGGTGGTGTCGTCGGGGTTCGCGGCGATGCCGGCGACCGCGATCTGCGGGGTGAAGCCGACGAAGCTCTCCGTGACCTCCCGGTCCGAGGTGCCGGTTTTGCCGGCGACCGGCCGGCCATCCAGGATCCGGTCCACCGAGGTGGCGGTGCCGCCGTTGCACTGGTTGGTCGAGGACTGCTGGCCGACCGGGCAGCGGGCGGCATCGGTGGCGGCCCGCGCCACCTCCGCGTCGAGCACCCGCTCGCAGGAGGGTGCGACCGGCACCGCCGAGCCATCCGGCGCGGTCACCGAGACCACCGGTAGCGGCTCGCAGTACGTCCCCTCGGCCGCGACCGTGGCGTACGCGTTGGCCAGGTCCAGCGGGGTGGCGGCGGCCACGCCGAGGGTGAACGAACCCCAGTTCTCCGCGTTGTTCTCGGCGAACGCCGCGTCCGCCTCGGATCGGAAGGTGATGCCGAGACGCTGCGCCATCTCCACCACCTTCTCCGGGCCGACCTGCTCGGAGAGCCAGACGAAGTACGTGTTCACCGAACGGCCGAAGCCGTCCCACATCATCCGGTAGCCGTCCATCCACGCCGGGTTGGCGTTGCCCGGGCACCAGCTTCCGTCGCAGCTCGCGTCGCCCTCGGCCGGGTACCGGGTGGGCAGCTGGCTGGGCGCGTCGAAGCCGGTGGCGAGCGGCATCCCCGCCTCCAGGGCGGCGAGCATGGTGAACAGCTTGAAGGTCGAACCGGCCTGGTAGCCGGCGATGCTGCCGCCGCCGGAGATGAGCGGGTTCACCGTGTTCGGGTAGTTCGGCTGCCCGGCCGGGTTCTCCGCCAGGCTGTAGTGCCGGTTCACCGCCATCGCGAGCACCCGGCCGGTGCCGGGCTCCACCGCCGCGAGCGGCAGCGCGCGCTCGTTGTCGTACCCGTAGACGCTGATGACCTGCTGCTGCGCCGTCGCCTGCAGCTCCGGGTCCAGCGAGGTGACCACCGTGTAGCCGCCCCGGCGCAGCGCCTGCTCCCGCTCCTCAACGGTCTCCCCGAAGGCCGGCTGGGTCAGCCACCACTGGCGTACGTAGTCGCAGAAGAAACCCCAGTCGTCCTCGCCGCCGGACGAGGCGGTGCAGCCGTTCGGCTGGGAGGTGGGGTTCAACGTCAGCGGCTCCACCTTCGCGGTGTCGGCCTCGGCAGCGGTGATCTCGCCGGTGGCGACCATCGCGTCGAGCACGTACGCCCGCCGGTCCAGCGCCGCCTCCTGGTCGCCGTCGATCGGGTTGTACGCCTCGGGCGACTGCACCAGGCCGGCGAGCAGCGCCGACTCGCTGAGGGTCAGCTCCGCCGGGGTCTTGGCGAAGTACCGCTGGCTGGCCGCCGAAACGCCGTACGCGCCGGAGCCGAAGTAGGCGATGTTCAGGTAGCGGTTGAGGATCTCGTCCTTGCTGAGCTGCTGCTCGAGCGCGTTGGCGTACCGGATCTCCTGGAGCTTGCGTTCGACGGTCTGCTCGGTGGCGGCGGCGCGCTCCTCGGCCGTCAGTCCGGGATCCGTCTTGAGTACGTTGCGGACGTACTGCATGGTCAGGGTCGAGCCGCCCTGCGAGGTCTCGCCGCCGGTCACGTTGGCGACCAGGGCCCGGACCATCCCCCGTAGGTCCACGCCGCCGTGGTCGTAGAAGCGGCGATCCTCGGCCGCCACGATCGCCGCCTGCAGCGACGGCGCGATCTCGTCCAGCCCCACGTCGGTGCGGTTGACGTCGTAGAAGCTCGCGATCAGCGTCGTGCCGTCGTTGGCATAGAGGTAGGAGCGCTGCGGGGTGGCGGGGGTCCGCAGCACGTCCGGCAGGGACGAGTAGCTCGCGAGCGCCGACCGGGCCGCGAACCCGAGCACCAGGTTGCCCGGCAGCACGGCGACCGCCAGGACGAGACCAGCGAGCAGGCCGGCGAGCAGCACGGTGAACAGCCGAGACAGCGGCGTACGGGGCAGGGCCATGGCGTCCAGGATTGCCAGGGAGGCGGCCAACCAGCCAATCTGAGCGGCGACTGTCAGCCAATTCACCGGCTACTGCCAGCTGTTTCCCAACCTAACCGCCCCGGGTTGTCGTTTGGGTGGAGGAAACAGGCAGTGGGGAGCACTCCCACGACAGCACCCAGTCGGGACCTTCGGGAACGCCTCGTCATCAACCTTCGGCCGAGCGTCAGTATGACCGAATATACCTACTAAACCGATGCAATGTACGATTGTTCTACCTTTCAATCCAAAAGGTGAAGTTTGACCTTTTCGCGAGTTTGATCTACCCAATCCAGCATGCTCACGCACCGGCTGCTCCGCACTGAGTGCGGGCGGCCTCCCAGATCCGCCTGCCGCCGAGCCGCCCGCTTCCTGGCGCGACCCGCCGCGATCGGATGCCGCAGGGCGGAAGGTGCTGCTTCTCGACGCTCATCAGCGACTATGTCCGAACCATGGCCCCGGCCGATCCGCCACCTGGTGCAGGCGTTGCGTCCCCAGCAATTCACTGCGCAGCCGTTGGGGCACATCGCTTGATACGTCGCGTTTGCGACATGGATCATGTGCATCAGGCCCATCTCCACACTCCTCTTGTGGGGACCCGAGTGACGAAATGACGGATGCGTTGGAAGCGCATCCCGATCACACGGGGCAGCTCGCGGCTTCGAGTCCGCGCGCGAGGAAGGAGAGGTGTGACTGTACTCCCGGTAACAAACACCGGCTGCGCCACTAACGGCGACCGATTCCGACGGCCGCCAACTGGCACCCGCCCACCCTGTTACCGCACCTGAGGCAGTCAATGCCGACGGATCCCGGGCGCTGTCGCTGCCGTGCGCCACCACGCACCGCGTCCGGAGCCAACGGAGGAACCGCATCCCGACCCCCCCCCATGGAGAATCCACATGTCGTCACACCCTGCCGCCGCACCCGGCCCCGAGACCGCCACTCCACTGCACACGCTGGCACCCGAGCTCACGTTTCCCCAGTTCGAGCGAGCCACCCCGTTCGACCCCCCGGAGGCCTACACCGAGCTCAGCGGCCGCTGCCCCGTGGCACCGGTCAGGATGGCCGACGGAAAGCCATCGTGGCTGATCACCAGCTTCGAAGGGGTTCGCGCGGCGCTCAGCGACCCTCGCCTCAGTTCCGACATGTCGCATCCGGGCTTTCCCAACCGGACTGGCAAACCGGTCGACGACCTCCTCAAGGACACCCTCGGCGCCATGGACGGCGAGCGGCACAGGTACTACCGCCGCATGCTGACCGGCGAACTCACTGTCCGGCGGGCGAAGGCCATGCGGCCGGTCATCACCCAGATCACCGACGAGGCACTCGACCAGCTGGCAGCGGCCGGGCCCGGCGCTGACCTCGTCAAGCATGTCGCGTTGGTAGTTCCGTCGCGGGTGGCCTGCCACCTCGTCGGCATCCCGCTCAGCGAATACGAACTGTTCACCGGCATGGCGGCCAAGCTGATGGAAGCGACCAGCAGCGCCGATCAAATCGCCGCCCTGCAGGACATGGTCTCCTACTTCGACAAGTTGGTGACCGACCGGGAGCACCACGACCGAGACGACCTGCTGGGACACATGGTGCGCCGCTACCTGTCCACCGGCGAGCTGACCCGGGAAATGCTGATCAGGCTGGCCTGGACCACCATGGCCGCTGGGCAGGAGACCACAGCGCACATGATCGGTTTGGGCGTCGCGGCGCTGCTACGCCACCCCGACCAGCTCGAACTGCTGCGGCGCGAGCCCCACCTGATGCCCGGCGCGGTGGACGAGCTGATGCGCTACCTGCCCATGATCCAATTCGGCATACCCCGGGTGGCCATGGACGACGTGGAAGTCGACGGCCAAACAGTGACTGCGGGCGAAGGGGTGGTGGCCCTGCCACCCCTCGCCAACCGCGATCCCGCGGTGTTCGAACGGCCGGACGAACTGGATGTGCGACGCAACGCACGCCAGCATCTGTCCTTCGGCTACGGCCCCCACCAGTGTCCGGCGCACGCCCTGGCCCGGCTGGAGCTCGAGGTGGTCTACAGCCGGTTGCTGGAACGCTTTCCCACCCTGCGCCTCGCCGACGGCGACGCCGACCTGAAGGTGCAGGACGAGGACATCATGTACAACGTGTCAGAGTTGGCGGTGGCGTGGTGAGGGTGAACCTCGATCGGGACCGGTGCTACGGCCTCGGACAGTGCGTTCTCGCCGCCCCGGACGTCTTCGACCAGGACGACGAAGGCATCGCTTGGCTACTCGTGGAAGAGCCGCGACCCGAGCAGCACGATGAGGTCCGGCAGGCGGCGATGGCCTGCCCCCGTCAGGCCATCGGTGTGGCCGACTGACCACGGCCGCCACGTCTGACCCGGGGCTTCCAGCGCCCACCCGAACCGCCGCCTGTTCGCATCCAGATCGAATACGCGGCGGTTCGGAGGTCGGTACCGGGAGTGCCACGAAGCGATCTCAGCGTCCAGATCAGCCACCGGTCGGATCCCGCGTGATCCCAGTCGAAGCAGGTCAGCCGGCGGCCAATGGTCCGCCGGTTCCGGCCGGGCCGCCGGCCGCCGGCGCGGCCGTGGGCAGACTGGCGTTGGCGGCGTCGCGAATGATGTCGCGGGGCAGCAGGCGGCCGGAACGGTAGCCGATGCCGATACCGGCGATCAGTGCGAAGATCGCGCCGAAGGTCTGCAACGAACCAATCAGCGAACCCGCCAGGCCAAGCAGCGGCGCCGCGATCATCAACATCACACCGTCGCCGATGCTGAACATGCCGGAACGGGCGACCGCCCAACCGGTGGCCAGCCAACCCAGGCCGTAGCAGGCGGAGCCGACCAGAACCACGACCCGGGCGGTGGTGCCGAAGACCGGGGTCTGCGCGGCCAAGCCGGCGAACGGCAACATCAACACCAGGCCCGTGATACTGAACAGGAGCCCGGTCACCGCGGCCCGTCGGCTCCGGGTCGCCGCCAGCAGAGCAGCCAGCGCGAGCACCGCGAGCAGTCCCAGCCAGGTCGCCAGCAACCAGCCCACCAGGTATAGCGGACGGCCATCGCTCGGGTACGGCGCGTTGCCGATGCCCCGGTCGCTCGCCATCGCGACGATCCCGTAGAGGATCGCGTACGCGGGCAGCAGCCACACCGCCGCGCGGGCCAGCCGACGGATCGACCACGCCCAGGTCGCGTCGGTAGCCGGCGCGCCCGGCGGCGGGTCCCCGATGAACGGCAACACTCCGAATCCACCACCGGCGCGGCGGGTGCCCAGTGGCGCGATCGGGTCGTGCGCCCCAACTTCCGCTGCCGCGGAGTGGCGTTGCCTGTCCGCCTTCTTCATCCGTCACCTCGCTCCGCCCGAGCGGTGCGGGACGCGCCGAGGCGCCCCGAAACCTGGTCACCACCCGCCTTACGACCGATGGTGGCAGGCACCGGAGCGCCACATGAGGTGTTCTCGCGTTATCGCGCGAGGTTGGCGGTCAGCCCCGCTCGCGCTGCTCGGTGGAGTCGTTCAGCAGGTTCTCCGCGGGGACCGGCTCGGGCGCGGGCAGTCCCTTCGGCTCCGCGCCTCCGGCGGCCTGCGCCTCGGCGACGCGTGCCTCGTCGTGGACCTGCCGCGCGGCGTCCGCGGCGGCCCGTGCGGCCTCGTCGGCCTCCCGCTCGACCTGGCTGGCCCCTTCCGAGGCCTCCGGTGACGGTGCGTCACCGACCATCTGGCTCAGGCCCCCCAACGCGCCGCCCATGCCCTCCAGCGCCTTGGTCAGCTCGGCCGGAACGATCCAGACCTTGTTGGCGGAGCCGTTCGCGATCTGCGGTAGCGCCTGCAGGTACTGGTAGGCGAGCACCTTCTGGCTCGGGTTCGCCTGGTGGATGGCGTCGAAGACGGTCCGGACCGCCTTCGCCTGCCCCTCGGCCTCCAGGATGCGGGCCTGCCGGTCACCGTCGGCGCGCAACACCGCCGCCTGCTTCTCGCCCTCGGCGGTGAGGATCTGCGACTCCTTGTGCCCCTCGGCGTTGAGGATCGCGGCCCGACGGTCCCGCTCGGCGCGCATCTGCTTCTCCATCGAGTCCCGGATGCTCGGCGGCGGCTCGATCGCCTTGATCTCCACCCGGGTCACCTTGATGCCCCAGCGGCCGGTGGTCTCGTCCAGCACACCGGAGAGGTGCCGGTTGATCTCCTCCCGGCTGGTCAGCGCCCGCTCCAGATCGAGAGAGCCGATGACATTACGCAGCGTGGTCACCGTGAGCTGCTCGATCGCCTGCAGGAAGTTCGAGATCTCGTACGTGGCGCGGACCGAGTCCACCACCTTGAAGTAGAGCACGGTGTCGATCGACACCACCAGGTTGTCCGAGGTGATGACCGGCTGCGGCGGGAAGCTGACCACCTGCTCACGCATGTCGACCTTGGTGCGCACCGAATCGACGAAGGGCACCAGCAGGTTCAGGCCCGGGTCCAGGGTGCGCTTGTATCGGCCGAGCCGCTCCACCACGTCCTGGCGCTGCTGCGGCACGATCCGCACCGCCTGGGCCAGGGTCACCACGCCGATGATCGCCAGAGCTATCAGTAGGACCGGCAACAGGAAGTCCATCTACTCACCTTTTCGTCTCAGGTAGCTCGCCGGGCCGGGAAACATCATCCCGCCAGACCTGCGCGGTGGCGCCGCGCACCTGGATCACCTGCACCCGGTCCCCCGGCGCGAAGACCTGGGTCGCATCGTAGGAACGGGCCTGCCACAACTCGCCGTCGATTTTGACGAGCCCGTTGTCGGCGTCGACCCGCTCCAGCACGAGGGCCGCGCTCCCCTCGATCGCGCCGACACCGAATGGTGATTCCTCGGTCGAGGTGAGGGTAATCCGACGCCGCAACGCCGGACGGGCACCCAGCACGGTCAGCGCCGAGACCACGGCGAAGACAACCGCCTGGATCTCCACGGGCGCCCCGAGCGCGGCTGCGCCGGCAGCCGCGAACGCCCCGACCGCAAACATGATCAGGAACAGCGTCGTCGTAAAGATCTCGGCGACGGCGAGCACCGCCCCGACGACAATCCACAGCACCGCGTCCACCCCACGATCGTGACACGCCGGTGCACGTGTCATCGAATTGCCGTCTCGCCGTAGCCCGGCAGCACTTGTGCACACCCGCCCCCGGTCGGGTCTGCTAACCCGAACCAGGTCAGCCCGGGACGCCCGCCGGAATCGGATGAACCGGCTGGGTCAGAGCGCCGCCGCCGGGCTCGGCTAGCGCCAGGCTCCAGCGCCGCCGGCTCAGGGCGCCGGCTCGGTCACAAAATCGATCAACCGCTCCATGGAGTTGATCAACGGCGTCTCGACATCGGCGAAAGAGTTCACCCGGGACAGGATCCGCCGCCACAGCCCGGCGGGCTCGGCCACCCCGAGCGCCGCGCAGACCCCCTCCTTCCAGGGCTGCCCGGGCGGCACCACCGGCCAGGCCGAGATGTTCAGTACGGCCGGCCGTACCGCCTGCCACACGTCCACGTAGGGATGCCCGGTCACCAGCACATGCGGCGAGCTCACCCGGGCCACCACCCGACTCTCCTTGGAACCGGGGACGAGGTGATCAACAAGTACGCCGAGCCGCCGGCCCGGGCCGGGGGCGAAGTCGCGTACCCGGGCATCGAGATCGTCGATCCCGTCCAGCGGCTCCACCACCACCCCCTCGACGCGCAGGTCGTCGCCCCAGATCCGCTCCACCAGGGCGGCGTCGTGCACCCCCTCCACCCAGATCCGGCTCGCCTTCGCCACCTGGGCGGGGACGTTGTCGACGGCGATCGACCCGGAGGCGGTCCGTCGCCGAGCCGCCGGCACCGTTGGACGGGAGGGGCGACGCAGCGTCACCGGCTCCCCATCAAGCAGGAACGCCGCCGGTAGCAGGGGAAAGGTACGCCGCCGTCGGTGCCGGTCCTCGAGCAGCACCGCGCCGGCCTCAAACCCGACCACCGCGCCGCAGAACCCCGAGTCGGCGTCCTCGACCACCAGGTCGAGCTCCGCGGCCACCTCCGGGGTGACCCGGCGCCGCCGCCAGTCCCCCGCCAACACGTCATGGTCGTAACGCCCTGCCATGCTGATCAAGCTAGCCCCAGCGGGCCCCCGCCGCCGACCCGGCACGCCGGTCGGGGTGCGGGACGGCTGGGGCGGCAGCCGAGACAGAGGTGGGCGGGAGGACGTACCCTTTCGGCATGTCCACCCCCGCAGCGGGCGCGGTCACGGTCGCGCCACGCCGGTCCAGCCGGTTCGTTGCCTGGGTGCGCGCGTGGCGTGCCGGGCTGGTGCCGTTCGACGAGGTCGCCGACGCCATCGCCGGCGACGAGGAGCACCTGGTCGCCGACGCACCCGGGACCTGGACCGATGTCGCCCTGCCCGAGGCGCTGCCCACGCTCGCCAAGCTCTCGCCCGACGTGATCCGCTTGGTGCTGCCCGCGCCCGGCGACCCGCGCGGGCTGCCTGGCCCGGGCGACTTCGCCGGTGCCGCTCTACTCGCGGGCGAGGGGGTGGTCGCGGGTTCGCTCGGCCTGGTCCCACAGCTGCGCACGCACACCTCCGGCTCCGGGGATGTCTTCGAGACCGTGCTGTGGCGGGTCTACCCGCTGCCGGCCGACGCGCCGGCCGCATCGCTCCACCTCCCCGGCGCGGCGGAGGCAGAGGCGGAGCTCGCCGCCGCCCTCGCCGAGACCACTGCCACGCTGACCCGACTCGACGTGGCCCAGTGGCGGCCGGAGCTGGCCGGGGCGTTGGAGGCGCTGCGCCGCCCCGACGGCACCACTGACCTGCCGCCCGGCTTCGACCCCCGCGCCCGCCGGCTCTTCGCCCGGGCCGCCGTGCTGGATCGGGTACTCGCCCTGGCGGGGCAGGCCGCCCCGGGGGGCGCGGTCAACAACTACGAGGCCCAGCAACGCGACGCGGCGCTGCGCCCGTTGACCAGCGCCTGTCGCCAGGCGCTGGCCGCCGCCTGCAACGCCCCGCTACGCCCATAGCGGGGCGGGTAGCCAGCCCCGGGGCCGCGGCACCGGCCGACCGCCACCGCGGCGGCCGGGGCTCAGATCTCGTCGATCAGGTCGGCCACCGAGGCCACGATCCGCGACGGCCGGTACGGGTAGCGCTCGGCCTCCGTCCGGCTGCTGATGCCGGTGAGCACCAGGATCGTCTCCAACCCCGCCTCCAGCCCGCAGAGGATGTCGGTGTCCATCCGGTCGCCGATCATCGCCGTTGACTCGGAGTGCGCGTCGATGGTGTTCAACGCCGACCGCATCATCATCGGATTCGGCTTCCCGACGAAGTACGGCTCCACGCCCGTCGCCTTCGACACCATCGCGGCGACCGAACCGGCGGCAGGCAGCGCGCCCTCCATCGACGGCCCGGTCACGTCGGGGTTCGTACAGATGAACCGGGCCCCGTCGTTGATCAGCCGGATCGCCTTGGTGATCGCCTCGAAGCTGTAGGTACGGGTCTCTCCCAGCACCACATAGTCGGGCGCGAAGTCACTGAGCACGTAGCCGACCGCGTGCAGCGCCGTGGTCAGCCCCGCTTCGCCGATCACGTACGCGGTGCCGCCCGGCCGCTGATCGGCCAGGAACTGCGCGGTGGCCAACGCGGACGACCAGATCGCGGACTCCGGCACGTCCAGCCCCATCCGAACCAACCGGGCCTGTAGATCGCGCGGCGTGTAGATGGAGTTGTTGGTCAACACCAGGAACGGCCTACCGGAGGAGCGCAGCCGGGCGATGAACTCCGGCGCGCCGGGCACCGGCTGGCCCTCGTGCACCAGCACCCCGTCCATGTCGGTGAGCCAGCTCTGGACGGGCTTACGATCATTCATCTCTCGGATCCCTGGTGTCGGGCCGCCGAAGCGGTCAGGAGGGGCGGCGGGCCGGAACGCAGCAGGCTGTCGGGCAGGTGTCCCACATCGGCAGGTCACCGAGGCGCCGGCGCAACGTCGCGCCAGCCGGATCGGCCCGTTCCCGGACCAGTTCGCGCACCATCGCCACGAACCGGGGATCGGTGCCCGGCGTGGCGGCGCGAACAAAGTCCAGACCGAGCTGCTTGGCGGTCTCCCGGGCTTCGGTGTCCAGATCCCACACCACCTCAAGGTGGTCGGAGACGAACCCGATCGGGCTGACCACCACCGCGGTGACGCCCTGCCCGGGCAACTCCGCCAGGTGGTCGTTGACGTCCGGCTCCAGCCAGGGTACCTGTGGGGGCCCGGAACGACTCTGCCATACCAGGTCGTAGGCGAGGTCGGGGGCCGCGGCGGCGTGCACCAGCCGGGCGGTCTCCGCCAACTGCGCCTCGTACCGGCCACCGTGCGGGCCGGCGGCTGCCGCCGCGGAGGTGGGAATCGAGTGGGCGGTGAAGAGGATCCGGGTGCTGTCCCGTCGCGCCGGGTCCAACTGGGCCAACGCCGTCCGCACCGCATCGACGTGCGGCTCGACGAACCCGGGGTGGTCCCAGAACTGGCGCAGTTTCTCGATCACCGGGGCGTCCGGGCCGACCGCCGCCCGGGCCGCGGCGATGTCCTCCTGGTACTGCCGGCAGGAGGAGTATCCGCCGAGGGCACTGGTCACGAACGCCAGGGCCCGCTCGACCCCGTCGTCGCGCATCCGCGCCACGGTGTCGGCGAGCATCGGGTCCCAGTTCCGGTTACCCCAGTAGACCGGCAGGTCAACACCGTTGGCGGCGAAGTCGTCCCGAATCGCGGCAAGCAGCTCCCGGCACTGCTGGTTGATCGGCGACACCCCGCCGAAGTGCTGGTAATGCTCGGCGACCTCGGCCAACCGTTCCGGCGGCACACCCCGGCCCCGGGTCACGTTCTGCAGGAACGGCATCACGTCCTCGGGCCGCTCGGGCCCGCCGAAAGAAACCAGCACCACCGCGTCGTACGCCATGGCCCCATTCTTCCCCGCAGCCTCGGTGACCTTACGACGGCCCCGGGCCACCTGGTGACCTGGCGACGGCCCCGGCCGGGGCCGTCGGCCGGATCAGGCGCCGATGGCGTGGTAGCCGCCATCGACATGGACGATCTCGCCGGTGGTCGCCGGGAACCAGTCGGAGAGCAGCGCCAGACAGGCTCGGGCGGCCGGCTCGGAGTCGGTGAGGTTCCACCCCAACGGTGCCCGCGCCGACCAGGCATCCTCGAACTGCTCGAAGCCCGGGATCGACTTCGCGGCGACGGTACGCAGCGGCCCGGCCGCGACCAGGTTGCTGCGGATGCCCTTCGGGCCCAGGTGCAGGGCCAGGTAGCGGCTGGCGGACTCCAGGCCGGCTTTGGCGACGCCCATCCAGTCGTACACCGGCCACGCCTTGGTGGCGTCGAAGGTGAGCCCGACCACCGAGCCTCCGGGCGCCATCAGCGGCAGCGCCGCGGTGGCGAGGGCCTGGTACGAGTAGGTCGAGACGTGCACGGCCGTCGCGACGTCCTCCCAGGGCGCGTCGAGGAAGCCACCGCCGAGGCAGCTCTGCGGGGCGAAGCCGATGGAGTGGACGATCCCGTCGAGGCCGTCGACGTGCTCCCGGACCCGGTCGCCGAGCCCGGCGAGGTGCTCGCGGTTGGTCACGTCCAGTTCGATTACCGGAGCTGGCTCGGGGAGCCGCTTGGCGATCCGCTCGACCAGGGAGAGCCGACCGTAGCCGGTGAGCACCACCTGCGCGCCGTTCTCCTGGGCGAGGCGTGCCACCGAGAAGGCGATCGAGGCGTCGGTGATGACGCCGGTGACCAGCAGCCGTTTACCGGCGAGCAATCCTGACATGTCGATGTCTCCTCTCAGTGCCCCATGCCGAGGCCACCGTCGACCGGGATGACCGCACCGCTGATGTAGCCGGCGGAGTCCCCCGCCAGCCAGGTGACGGCGCTGGCCACCTCGTCCGTGGCGGCGAAGCGGCCCGCCGGGATGGCCTTGCGGTATTCGGTCTTGCGGTCCTCGGGTAGCGCGGCGGTCATATCGGTCTCGACGTAGCCGGGCGCCACCACGTTCGCGGTGATGTTGCGACTTCCCAGCTCCCGCGTGATGGAGCGGGCGACGCCGACCAGGCCGGCCTTGCTGGCGGCGTAGTTGACCTGCCCCGGGCTGCCGTAGAGCCCGACCACCGAGGAGATGAAGATCATTCGACCCCACCGGGCCCGGAGCATCTTGGTCGAGGCGCGCTTGGCGCAGCGGAACGCGCCGGTCAGGTTGGTGTCCAGCACCCCGGTGAACTGGTCTTCGGACATGCGCAGCAGCAGCGTGTCGTCGGTGATGCCGGCGTTGGCCACCAGCACCTCGACCGGGCCGAGCTCCGCCTCGATGGCGGTGAACGCCGCGTCCACCGAGTCAGAATCCGTCACGTCGCAGCGGACGCCGAAGAGACGGCCACCTTCGGTCCCCGAGTCGGCCGCGTCGGCGCCGGGCGCCGCCCCACTCCGGTAGGTCACCGCCACCCGGTCGCCCTGCTTGACGAAGGCCTGAGCGATCGCCAGACCGATACCGCGGTTGCCCCCGGTCACCAGCACGGTACGGGCCACGATTCCCCCTCAGCTCAGAAGATCTCCACGTCGGGTCGGAGCCTAGGGGTTACCGGCAGGTAAGCGCTAACGCGCCACGGCGGTGACCGTCACCGACAAGGCGAAATCCACCGCAACCACCCGGCGACGGTCACCCCCACCCCGGCCCGCTTCGAGATCCCACCGACCAAGGTGTACGATGGCGCCGTTTTGCGAGCCCGCCTTACGACTCGCATCCCTGGGCCCCGCCGACCGCAGGAGGTGATCGCTGTGCGAGATAGCGATCCTCCGAGTCGTGGCCGGGCCGACCGGCAGCCCCGCTAAGTTCCGTTAGCACGGCTGACCAGACCCGCTCCCTCGCGCCACCGGATGCCGGCCCACACCGGACCGATCACGGGGTGACGATCGGAGCTGCCGGCCACGACTTTGTGTGCGCGTTCTGACCACCCTCCCGCGGGCCCCGACGCCCGCGCCCAGTCGCCACCGGAGCCACTTCCCATGAGCCGTTACGTCGCCCCCCTGGGCTTCACCCTGGCCGCGGTCTGGGTGGCCGTCCTCTTCGTCCTGGCCGGTGGCGGTCACTGACCGCCACCGAATCCCAGCTCGGCCCGTTCCGCCGGCAGCGGCGGCGTCAGACGATCCGAGACGACCACAACAGACTGGTTGCCCCGGCGCAGAGCGCCAGCAGCAGCGCCACCCCGGCGTACCACTGGGTGACCTCGCGCGGCTCGGTCCGGAACCCGATCGACGATCCCATGTCCTGGTACACCTGCTTCAGCTCGCTCACCGAGGCCGCCTCGTAGAAGTACCCGTCGGTCGTCGCCGCCAGATCCGCCAGGGCGAGTCGGTCCACCGGCACCCGTTGGCGTTGGCCGCCGATGTCGACCTGACCGCCGTCGGTCCCGAAGGCGATCGTGGAGACCGCCACGTTCGCGGCCTGCGCCGCCGCGGCGGCCTCCTCCACCGACCGACCCGACGTGCGATAGCCGTCGGAGAGCAACACGATCCGGGCCGGCGGAATCCCCGCCGCGCCGTCGGCCGGCACCGACCGGATCGCCTCGAGGCAGGTGAAGACCGCCTCCCCGGTCGCCGTCGACTCGGCCAGCGCCAAGCCGTTGATGGCGGTGACCACGGCCTGCCGGTCCTTGGTCGGCGGCACCAGCACATTGGCTGCCTTCGCGAACGAGACCAGCCCGAGGTTGTAGCTGGCCGGCAGCTCGGCGACGAACTGCTGCGCCGCCTCCTGGGCCGCCGCCAGCCGGTTCGGGGCCACATCGTCGGCCTGCATGGAGAGGGAGACGTCGACAGCGAGCATGACGGTAGCCCGTTCCAGGGGCTGCCGAGTGTCGATCGACGGCCGGGCCAGCGCCGTGGCGAGCACCAGCAGACAGAGGAGGAACGCGGTCGCCGGTACGTGCCGACGCCACCCGACGCCCTTCGGCGCGATCGTACGCAGTAGCTCCACGTTCCCGAACTGCAGCGCGTACGCCCGGCGGTGCAGCTGCCGCCACACGTACAGCCCGGCGAGGGCGAGGACCGGCAGCACGGCCAGGAGCCACCACGGTTGCAGAAAGCGAATCATCGTGTCGTCCCCCGGGTGCGGGTGTGCCGCTGCGCGGCGACGAAGCGCACCATGTCCAGCAGCCAGTCTCGGTCAGTGCGCAGTCTCAGGTGGGCGGCGCCCCCGGCACGTAGCGCCGCGGCGATCTCCGCCCGCTGGGCGGCAGCCGCCTCGGCGTAGCGGCGGCGCAGCCGCGGATCGCCGGTCCGTACCTCGTGCAGTTCGCCGGTCTCCGGGTCAACCACCGGCAGTACGCCCACGTCGGGCAGCTCCAGCTCCCGCGGATCGAGTACCTCGATGGCCAGCACGTCATGGCGTACTCGCAGCTTGCGCAGCGGCCGGGCCCACTGGGCCGGTGGCGCCAGGAAGTCGGAGACGACGACCGCCACCCCGCGCCGCCGCGGCGGCCGGTTCAACCGGTCGACCAGGGCGCCGAGGTCGCCCCGGCCGGGCCGGATCTCGGTGCCGGCGACGGCCCGGACCAGGGCCTGCACCTCCCGGCGACCCGAGCGAGCGGGCAGCCGGGTGAACCGGCCGGGCCCGGACCCCGGTGCACCCCGACCGGCGGCGGCCGGCTCGCTCCCGGTGCCGATCACCGCGCCGACCCGGTTGCCACCCCGGCTGGTCAGGTGAGCCAGTGCCGCGGCGGCGGCCACCGCCACGTCCCGCTTGAGCCAGCGGCCGGTACCGAAGTCGAGGCTGGCCGAGAGGTCCACCGCAAGCCACGTCTCCAGCTCCCGGTCGGCCACCGTGCGCCGCACGTGCGGCATCGTGGTGCGCGCCGTGACCGGCCAGTCCATTCGCCGCACGTCGTCGCCCGGGCGGTATTCGCGGGAGTCCCCCGCCTCACTGCCGGGACCGGGTAGCAGTCCGACGTAGTCGCCCTGGAGCAGACCGTCAAGCTTGCGGGTGACGAGCAGGTGCAGCCGGGACAGGGTGGCCTCGGTGCGCTTACGGACGGTGGGGTCGACGGGATCATGGCCGGCGGCGTCGGTTGACCGACGGGCGGGTGGGGTCACGGCTGCTGCCCAGGCCACCCGGGGCCGGGGGGCACAGCGGCCGGGGTGGCCTGCTGGCGCGGTGCCACCGCGGGCAGTGGGATCGTCGCCAGCACCCGGCCGACGATGTGGTCGGCCGGCACCTCGTCGGCGAGCGCGTCGTAGCTCAACACCAGCCGGTGCCGCAGGATGTCGGGCGCGATGTCCTGGATGTCCTGGGGTAGCGCGTAGTCCCGGCCGCGTAGCAGCGCCAGGGCTCGGGTGGCGCGGACCAGGCCGAGCGAGGCCCGCGGGCTCGCCCCGTACTGGATGTGCTGGGCGACGTCGGGCATGCCGTGCTCGGCGGGACTCCGGGTCGCCAGCACCAGCCGGACCGCGTAGTCAACCAGGGCATTGTGCACGAAGACCTGGTCCGCCTTGCGTTGTAACGCGACCAGGTCGGCGGTGGTGAACACCGGGTCGGGTTCCGGCGGTGCCACGCCCATCCGGTACACGATCTCCCGCTCCTCGGCGGCTGTCGGGTAGCCGACGACGATCTTCATGAGGAAGCGGTCCCGCTGCGCCTCCGGGAGCGGGTAGACACCCTCCTGCTCGATCGGGTTCTGGGTGGCCATCACGAGGAACGGGTCCGGTACCCGGTGCGTCTCGCCACCGATCGAGACCTGCCGCTCACTCATCACTTCCAGGAGCGCCGACTGCACCTTGGCGGGTGCCCGGTTGATCTCGTCGGCGAGCAGAAAGTTGACGAACACCGGCCCCAGTTCGACATCGAACTTCTCACTCGACTGTCGGTAGATCCGGGTGCCCATGATGTCGGCCGGCACCAGGTCGGGCGTGAACTGCACCCGGCCGAACGACCCGCCGACCACCGTGGCGAGGGTGTCCACGGCGAGCGTCTTCGCCACCCCCGGAACCCCCTCTAGCAGGCAGTGCCCCCGCGCGAGCAGCGCGACGACCATCCGCTCGACCATCCGGTCCTGCCCGACGATCACCCGCTTGACCTCGAACAGCGCCCGTTCCAGCAAGGTGGCGTCCGCGGCCGGAGTGCTCTGCGGAGACGGCGGGGGGGTCGACCCGTCGGAGGTCCTGGCATCGGGCGTGCTCGGCTGGGCCACCGGTCCTCCACAGCATGATCGGTACTCGGGCGTGGTGCGGTACAAGACTGACATGATCGGTGGCGGTGCGCGGCGGCGCGAGCCCCCGTTTCCCGCCCCGCGGGCCGATCCACCGAAATCGCCCGTCAGCGGGGTGGACAGCGATCGGTACGGAACGTGTACGATTCATCCCGTCGCCGGGCGGCTCCCCCCGTGGTCGCCCGGCGCTCAAACTCTCCCTCGGCCACCCTTAGACTTGCCGGGATGGATACCCCCGCAAACCCCGCCCTGGTCTGTTCAGCCCGTGGCTGCACGGCCCCCGCCCAGTGGGCGCTGCGGTGGAACAATCCCCGCCTACACGACGCGGCGCGACGTAAGACCTGGCTCGCCTGTCCCGAGCACCGGGTGACGCTCGGCGACTTCCTCGGCGCCCGGGGCTTCCTCCGCGAGGTTGTTCCGACGGAAGAATCGCCTACTCTCGACTCGTGAACGCGCACAACGGAACCACACGGTGACCGGCGACGACCAGGCCGGGCTCCCGCCCGCCGCCCCGCCCCCGACCGGTCCACACCCCGGTCCGCTGGAGCCCTGGCCGGAGACTGTCCGCTGGCGGTCCGTCTCCACCGACCTGATCTGGGTGGAGCTGCTGCGGCTGGCTGTGCTGATCGTCATCGTGCTGGCCGGGCTGGCAGTGGGGTGGGCAGTCAGCGGCCTGGGTGCGTTCGGCGTGGCCCTCGCCGGGGTGCTCCTGCTGACCGCGCTACGGACGATCACCATCGTGCGGGCCGTACGCGCGTGGGGGTACGCCGAACGCGAGGATGACCTTCTGGTCCGACACGGGTTGCTGGTGCGCCGGCTCTCCATCGTCCCGTACTCGCGGATGCAGTTCGTTGATGTCAGCGCCGGCCCGCTGGAGCGGGCCTTCAGCCTGGCTACCGTTCAACTACACACGGCGGCGGCGGCCACCGACGCTCGAGTGCCGGGGCTACGCCCGGCCGAGGCGTCCCGACTCCGCGACCGCCTCACCGCGCTCGGCCGCGACCGGGCGGAGGGCTTGTGAGCGAGCCGGCCGCGCGAGACCCAGAAGAGACCCGGCCGCCCGACCCACAGCCACAGCCCGGCGGATATCCGCCCACCCCGCCACCGCACCCCGGCTGGTACCCACCCGCCGGCATGCCCCCGCCGCACCCCGGCGGATATCCGCCCACCCCGCCACCGCACCCCGGCTGGTACCCACCGGCCGGCATGCCCACCCCACCGGTGCCCCCGAACGGCGCCGAACGGCGGCAGCGGCTACACCCGCTCTCCCCCGCGCTGCACGGTGCCAAGTCACTGGTCGTGGTCATCGCTGGGCTCTCCTGGTCCACGTTGTCCCGGGTCGGCGTGGGTTGGTTCGCCGTGATGGCGGTGGTGCTGGCACTCGGTGCGACCGTGCTCGCGGTGGTCAGCTGGTACAACACCGGCTATCACATCGTGGACCGCGAGCTCCGGGTGTACGAGGGCCTGCTCTGGCGACGCATCCGGGCGATCCCGCTGGAGCGGCTCCAGGCCGTGGAGGTGGTCCGACCGCTACTCGCCCAGCTCACCGGGTTGGCGGAGCTACGCCTCGAAGTGGTCGGTGGCGGCAAGACCGAGGCGCCGCTGGCCTATCTGAGCGTGGCGGACGCCGCCGCCCTGCGACAGCGGCTGCTCGCCCTGGCTGGTCCACAACCGAAGGCCACCGCACCGGCACCGGACGCGCCGTTGGTCCGGCCGGAGTCGGCTCCGCCCGGCCAACCGCTACACGCCGTCCGGAACCAGGACCTGTTACTAAGCCAGCTGCTCACCCCACAGGCCTTCATGATCCCGTTCGGGGTGGCCTTCGTCGCGACGCAGTTCCTCTCCGGGGACTCCTGGTCGTTCGTCGCGGTGGCGAGCACGTTGACCGCGATGGCCGGGGTGCTGCTCCAGCCCATCCGCCGCGTGCTCGACGACTGGAATTTCCAGCTGGCTCGCGCTGCCGACACCCTGCGGATCCGCAACGGTCTGCTGGAGACGCGAGCGCAGACCGTGCCACTGCACCGGGTGCAGACGGTCGGTGCCACCTGGCCGCTGTTGTGGCGGGCGAAGGGCTGGCTGCGGCTGCGGCTGGAGGTGGCCGGCTACTCGACGGGGGAAGCTGACGGGCGCAACCGACCAGACCAGCTTCTCCCGGTCGGCAGGCAAACAGTGGCCGAGGCGATCCTCGCCGAGGTGCTGCCCGGAGTACGCCTTGACGAGCTGCCGCTGACCGCACCGCCGTCCCGGGCCCGCTGGCTGAACCCGCTGAGTCAGCCGGTACTCGGTGCTGGGTTGCACGAGCGGGTGTTCGCGGTCCGCTCCGGCCTGCTCACCCGCCAGATCGTCGTCGTGCCGTACGCGAGGATCCAGAGCGTACGAGTGGTGCAGGGGCCGGTGCAGCGGCGGCTGGGGCTGGCGACGGTGCACGCGGACACCGCCGGCGGCGCCGGGGCCGCCGCCCCCGACCGAGCAGTCGCCGAGGCGTGGGCCCTGGCCGCCGAGCTGACCGTACGCGCGCACCAGGCACGCCGTGCCAGCCGACCGCGGTAGCGAGCAGCTGATCCAGGTAGCGACGCTCGGCGCCGATCAGCGACCCGGCCGCAGCGGCAACCGCCACCAACGCAGTGGGAGAGGTTGGCGTAGCGGCGGAGGCAGGAGGCCCTGGGCGGTTCGGCTCAAGCGTGACCGGCGCCCCATCCGACGCATAGGCTGGTGACCATGCAGGAGCCCTTCTCCCCGGGCTCGACCGCCCGGGTGGAGCTGATCGTCACCGATGCCGACACCGCCCAGGCCATTGGCTCGGGCGACGTGCCGGTCCTGGGCACGCCGCGAATTCTTGCCCTGGCCGAGGCGGCGACGGTCGCGGCGATCGCCCGCCAGCTCCCCGGTGGCACCACAACCGTGGGCGTCCGAATCGAGCTGGACCACCGCGCTGCCACCCCGGTCGGCCGGACCGTGGTGGCGCTGGCCCGGCTGACGGAGGTCCAGGACCGGCGGCTGCTCTTTGCGATCTCCGTCACCGAGGGCGGCGCCACCATTGCCGAGGGGCGGGTGGAACGACTCCTGGTTGACCGAGAGCGCTTCCTCGAGCGGGCCGGGCGGTCGTCATGACCCTCCGCTTCGTTGAAGTCGCCGACCGGGTGCACGTACTACGCGAGCCGCTGTTACAGGTCAACGTGACCCTGCTCGTCGGCGACGGCGCGGCCCTGCTCGTGGACACCCTCTCCACGGCCGGCCAGGCAGCGGAGTTGGCCCGGGCGGCGCGGGCCGTCACCCCACACCCGTGGGTACTGGTGAACACGCACCACCACTTCGACCACTGTTTCGGCAACGCCACTCTGGCCGGCGATCCACCCAGCCCGGTCTACGCGCACCCGCTCGCCGCCGCCGCCCTAAGCGACCCGGACCGGCTGCGCCGGGAAGCATCTGCGGAGATGCGCGACGAGCAGCCCTACCTCGCCGACGAGTTGCTCGACGCCGACGTACTGGCACCGACGCACCTGGTGGACCAGCGGGAGGTGCTCGACGTGGGTGGCCGCCAGGTCATCCTGCGGCACCTGGGGCGGGCGCACACCGCCGCGGACCTGGTGGTGCACGTACCCGACGTGGAGGTGCTCGTCGCCGGTGACCTCGTGGAACAGAGCGGCCCGCCGGCGTTCGAGGATTCGTACCCGTTGCGGTGGCCGGAGGCGGTCGCCGAGCTGCTGCGGATGACGACCCCGACCACAGTGGTGGTGCCGGGCCACGGCGATCTGGTTGACCAGGAGTTCGTACACGTCCAGCACGGTCTGCTCAGCGACCTGGCCTGGCAGATCCGGGCTGGCCATGCCGGTGGGACGCCAGCGGAGCGGGTGGCCGCGGAGGCACCCTTCGGTGCCCGTCCCGCGCTGATCGCCACCCGGCGCGGCTACGCCGAACTCAACGGCGAGCTATGACCGAAGGTTAATCCGAAGGGTCCAGCAGGTCTGCCAGGCAGGTCAGGTACGGAGTGGCCGCCACGACCGCCGCGCGCGCCTCGGGAGACAGCCGGGACACCGCGGTGCCGAGCAGTGCGGCGCGCTGCTGCTCGTGTTCTGCGATCCGAGCACGGGCGGCGTCGGTGAGGCGCAGCCGGGCGGTACGGCGGTCGGCCCTACCGCACTCGCGGTGCAGCAGTCCAGCGGCCACCAGGTCCCGGACGAGGGTGCTCACCGTGTTGGGTGCCGCGTGCAGGCGGCACGCGGCGTCCTTCACACTGACATCCGGATGGGCCCGGACCAGCAGGAGCAGCTCGACCTGCGCCTCCGGCAACGGGAGGCAGTTGGCGTCGCGGGCGGCCACGCGCCGCAGCCGGCGGTGCAGCTCGCCCACGACGGCACCCAGCGCCGCTGTCGAAGCGGGGTCGAGGCCCGGCACCGGCCGCGCCGTCACGTCCTCGGTCGCCACTGTGTCGCCCACCTCACGTAAAAAGACTCTGGATACAGAGCTAAGGTTAGCCGGTTGATCGGCGAATCCCAGGGGACCTCAGTGACGCAGAACGCACAATTGACCGCACCCGCCGCGACGGCTCCCGCCGGCCAGCCGCAGCCAGCGGGGGTCGGTGGTGGGCTCGGTCTGCTGCTCCTCCTCGGGGCGATCACCGCGATCGGCCCACTCTCCCTGGACATGTACCTGCCGGCGCTCCCCACCATGGCCCGCGACCTGGACGCGAGCCAGGCCCAGATCCAGCTCTCCCTCACCACCTGCCTGGTTGGGCTCGCCCTCGGACAGTTCGTCACCGGCCCACTCAGCGACCGCTGGGGCCGGCGCCGCCCGGTGCTGATCGGCCTCGCGGCGTACACCCTGCTCGCCCTGGCCTGCGCCGCGGCACCCAGCGCATCGACGTTCACCGTCTTGCGGTTCGCCCAGGGCTTCGCCGGCGGCATGGCCGCCGTGGTGACCCGTGCCATCGTTCGCGACCTCTACTCAGGTCGGGCGGCAGCGAAGTACTTCTCCCGGCTCACCCTGGTCTTCGGTCTCGCCCCGATCGCGGCGCCGACCGTCGGCAGCCTGGTGCTGCGCTTCGGATCGTGGCGAACCCTCTTCGTCCTCCTCGCTGTCATCGGCGCCCTGCTCACCGCGGTGGTGGCGGCCCGGCTACCCGAGACCCTGCCCGCGCACCGGCGCAGCCGCGACGGTCTCGGCGGCACCGTCCGGTCGCTTCGCGAACTCCTGACCGACCGGGTCTACCTGGGGTACACGCTGACCCAGGGGCTCGCCTTCGCCGGGCTGTTCGCGTACATCTCCGGTTCGTCGTTCGTCTTCCAGGACGTGTTCCACCTCTCGGCGAGCACATTCGGTCTGCTGTTCGGCCTCAACGCGTTGGCCTTCGTGGCGGTCGGGCAGGCCAACGTCCGCCTGCTGGACCGGTTCTCGCCCCGCACCCTGTTGGTCAGCACCCTCGGGGTGAGTGCGGTGGCGGCCGCGGCCGTGCTGGCCGGCGCGATCGCCACCAGCCAGCTACTCCTCACCGGCGCGTTGCTGATCTTCATCGCGTCACTGGGCATGGTGATGCCGAACGGCACGACCCTCGCCCTCGACCGACACGCGCACCACGCCGGGACCGCGGCGGCGCTGATGGGCGCCCTCCAGTCGGTGATCGGATCGCTCGCCGCGCCCCTGGTCGGGTTGGGCGGGGAAGGCAGCGCGGTGCCGATGGCAGCGGTGCTCGCGGCCTCAGCCGCACTGTCACTCACCGCCGTTGTCACCCTGGCCCGCCCGCGCCCCTGATCGAGCACTCGCGGCCGCGAGGTTCGCACCCCCGCTCCCGCGAACTGCGCCAACTGAAAAGGACATTGGCTGTCGACTATTGCGATCGAGTACTGCACCGTGTTGCGATAACGGCGCCGGACGACGCAGGGCTTTCCGTCGCCGGCTCGGGCTCCACGCGAGGGCATCGGTCCGAAGACGGACCACAGGTTCGCGTGCCCGTCACCCCGCGCACGCCGCCTACACCGTGACCGCTCGTCGCCGCGGGCCGGCCGGGTGCCGCCCCGCGCCCGTCACCCGCGCGGGGTGGTAGGCGCCCCGCGAGTCAGGAGCTCCCGTGTCCTCCTATCGAACCCGAACCGTCGCGCTCCTCGCCGCGGCCATGACGCTCCTCGCCGCCGTCGTGGTGCTCACCACCAGGTCCGAGCCGGCGGCGGCACACGGCGCCGCCATGGCCCCCGGCAGCCGTACCTTCCTGTGCTGGCGGGACGGGCTGAGCCCCACCGGTGAGATCCAACCGCACAACCCCGCCTGCTCGGCGGCGGTGGACCAGAGTGGGGCCAACTCGCTCTACAACTGGTTCAGCGTGCTGCGCTCCGACGCCGCCGGTCGTACCGTCGGATTCATTCCCGACGGCCAGCTGTGCAGCGGAGGAAACTCCGGCTTCCTGGGCTACGACCTGGCCCGCAACGACTGGCCACTGACGCACCTGACCGCTGGCCAGAGCATGGAGTTCCGCTACAGCAACTGGGCACACCACCCCGGGACGTTCTACTTCTACATCACCAAGGACAGCTGGAGCCCAACCCGCCCGCTGGCCTGGAACGACCTGGAGGAGCAACCGTTCCTGACCGTCACCAACCCACCCAACCGGGGCGGTCCAGGCACCAACGACGGGCACTACTACTTCACCGGTACGCTGCCGGCTGACAAGAGCGGCCGACACCTCATCTACTCCCGCTGGGTCCGTTCGGACAGCCCGGAGAACTTCTTCGGCTGCTCGGACGTCACGTTCGACGGAGGAAACGGTGAGGTGACCGGCATCGGCCCCGGTGGAACCCTCCCGCCACCTAGCCCCACAACCGCACCACCGAGCCCGACCACACCGCCGCCGAGCGGCGACTGCATGGCGGTCTACAAGGTGATCAACGCGTGGCCGGACGGCTTCCAGGGGGAGGTCGAAGTCATGAACCACACCGCCGCCACCTGGAGCGGATGGACAGCGAGCTGGACCTGGCCCAGCGGTCAGTCAATAACCCAGCTCTGGAATGGCACGCACACCAACTCGGGATCGGCGGTAACGGTGACCAACGTGTCGTACAACGGCACCGTGGCCCCAGGAGGTAGGACCACGTTCGGCTTCCTCGCCAGCCTCGCCGGCTCGAACACATCACCGACCGTGACCTGCAGCGGCAGCTGAACCGCGGATCACATCCGGCGGTCAGCGGCGACGGTCGGCGCCGCCCTGCGCCGCGGCGCAGGGCGGTGCCGACATCGCTACGGCCTGACCGCTCGGATCACAAGGTCGTCCACTCGGTACAGATCGGACCGGAGTCAGCCAGGGTGCAGACCAACCGAGCCGGTCCCGGTGCGGTGCCGTCCAGCATGAAGCGTCCCAGACTGTCCGCGTCGGTGCCGACGGTCGACTCCGAACCCGGCTGCTCTACCTGCACCCGAGCCGGCTGTGGCGGCACCAACTGACCGACGATCCGGAGCCGATCACGAACGGGGATGACCTCCACCTCTATCGTGATCGATTCTGCCCGAAAGGTCAGCAGCCGCGCCTCGTCGCCGCGGACCTCGGCCACCCCGGACATGCTCTCCACCAACTGGGCAAGCTCGGAATCGGGCGAGCGCCAGCTGTAGCTGGCGACCGCGGCGGCGCGTACCGACTCCGGAACTGAATCGACCTCAGCCAACAGGCTCCCCAGCCGGACAAGCAGCTCCTTTTCTGATGTGGTTAATCGGTCGTCACTCATGCGTACGCACGCTCCCCTAGGTACGTCGCTGCGGTGCTGGTTGATTCAGCAGTGCCCGAAGCCTCGCCAAGCACCGGGCGCGAGAAGGGCCAAGACTGCCGATGGGCACCGAGAGCGCCGCAGCAGCGATCGCATAGCTGCCCACCGGCTCGAACACCAACAACCGCAGTAGCTCCTGACAGCGTATCGGCAACTGACGGTACGCACGCCACAGCTCCGCATCAGTTTCCTCGGCGACCAGCCGCTGCCAAGGCTCCGGCTGTAGCTCGTCCATGAGCTCGGAATTGGTGAACTCCGGTGACGGCACCTCCCACCGGTTGCGCAGCAGGGCAAGGGCCTCTCGACGCGCGGTGGTCGCAAGCCACGCCCCCACCGATCCAGGATCACGTAACTTGTCCAGGTTTTCCACAAGCCGTAACCAGGTCGCCTGGCTAACGTCCGCGACATCAGCATCGTCGAGTCGGAATCCCCGCGCCACCGTGTACACCAGTCGGGCGTACCGGTCTACCAGCGCTTCCCACGCCGCCTGATCACCGTTGGCAGCAGCACGCACCAGCCGACCCGCGTCGTCGTCGCTCATAGACAAGCATCGTACAGCGCTACCTGAGCGCATCAGATCAGCCCGAGGTGGCCTCCAAACCGCTGGTTGGCCGTCCTCAGGTCGGCCATCAGCTGGTTGGCAGCGGTCACCGCCCCGACCTCCGAGTCGATCCGCGCGGAGAGTTCGGCAACCACTCGTGGCGCGGCGAACGAAGTTCCGCTCCATTGTGCCCACCCTTCGGGGAAGAGCGCGTGGTCGATGTACGTGCTTCGCACGTCCGCACCCGGCGCGACGACGCTGACCCACGGTCCGGCGTTACTCCAGGAACAGAGGTTGCTGCCGTCGTGCGCAGCGACCGCCAGGACCTGTCCGCTCCACGACTCACCGGCATCGGCGAAAGCCGCTGGCCAGAACGGGTCGCTGCGGTTGCCGTCGTTACCGGCGGCAGCGACCACCACCCGGTCGACCCCGGACAGGGCCTGCTCCAACGCCGCCCGTACGCCGAGCGGTGCGGACCCGTCGGCGGTGAACCCGCCGAGGGAGAGGTTGATCACCTTGGTGTCCGGGTGTAGCCGGCCAAGTGCGGCAATCAGCTCATCCTCCGTGCAGACACCAAAAGTGTTCAATGCCCGAATCACCCGCAACGCCGCACGGTCCGTGTGGTTCGCGATGACACCACCGATGAAGTTGGCGTGCCCCACATCGCCGTCGAGCAACCCATCCTCATCGACATCGGTTTCCGTCTCGACCTCCACGCCGTCCGCGGCGAGGTAGCCGGCCGGAAGCGGGGTCTCGGTCCAGAACCCGGTGTCAACGATGGACACCGCAACACGATCGGTTTCGGCCGGCATCTTCAACGTTGCCGCGGCGACGGGCGCCGGCGGCCCGAACGGACCTCCGTGGTTGAACGGACTGGACAGGAAGACGTGGTTGGGGCTGACCACCTGGTTGCCGGTCGGGCGACCCGAGCGCAGCGCGCGGACCGCAGCCGGCACGTCCAGTCCCGGCGCCCGGTAGCGACGCAGGCCCGGCAGCAGCTCCTCGTCACCGGAGCCGGGCTGCGCGGCCCGAGCACGGCCAAGATAGCGTTCGGCATCCCGGCGGCTGTCTTCAACGACCAACAGCTCGTCGGCGACGAACCACGCCCGGGCGCTCCCGCCGACGGCGGTGTGCGCGAGCTTTGGAAGACGCTCCAGCCGCGCCCGACGGCGAGCGGCGAATCGGTTGACGCGTTCCGAGGACGGAGGCATCCATCTCTCCTTCAGTAGGGGAATCGATCACCACCACCTGCCGGGAACCGGCATGCAGGCGGTCGCACAGGAGAGAATGGTTCGCGGCTCGTTGATACAAGTCGCGCGCAGCGAGTTGAGTCAGGAATCTGACTGACACCCACCCGAGCTGGGGATTGCCAGAGTGGACGAAACGGAAGCTGCGTCGGACGGCTGTTCGGTCGTTCACCGCTGTGCCAAAATTCTTAGGTGATGGGCAGCGCCAACCAGATGGACGACAGTCCAGCAGGCAGGGCGCTACACCTCGTCACCGCCGACCCGGCTCGCGCCACCGAGCTGGCCGATGCCGCGCTCGCCGCTGCCCGTGCTGCTGCGGATCCCGACCAGGAGACCGTGGCGCTGCGGGCACTCGGTCTCGCCGCGCGGGAGCAACACAACGCAGATCACGGGCTCCGCCACCTGCGCCGCGCACGCCGCGTGGCCGAGGCAGCCAAACTCCCGGTCCGCGCGGCCGAAGCCCGGATGAGCCTGGCGCTGGTCCTGGCCGAGGCCGGCCAGCCGCAACAGGCGCTGCGCGAGATCGACGCCGCATCACCAACCCTCCGTGGGCTGCCCGCCGCGCGCCTACAGATGCAGCGGGCGCTGATCCTCGACCGCCTCGGCCGCTTCGACGAGGCGATGGCCGGCTACACCGACGCGCTGGCCGCATTCCGACGGAGCGGGGACCGGCTGTGGCAAGCCCGTGCGCTCACCAACAGAGGGGTGCTGCACACCTACCGGGGGAGCCTGCGCCAGGCCGAGGCCGACCTGCGGGCCGCGGAGCAGGGCTACGCGGAGCTTGACCAGGAGCTGGCTCTCGCCCAGGTCCGCCACAACCTCGGTTTCGTGCTGTCCCGCGCGGGTGACATTCCTGGCGCGCTGCGCTGGTACGACCTGGCCGACCAGTACTTCGCCCGGACCTCCCGCCCGGCGATCGCCCTGATGGATCGAGGCGAACTGCTGCTGGGGGCCCGGCTACTGCCGGAGGCACGCGCCGCGGCCGAGGCCGCCCTGGACGCGGCCCGGGCAAGCCGAATGGGGCTCTACGAGGCGCAGGCCCGGCTGATGCTGGCCGAAGTCGCGCTTGCCGAGGCCGATCTGCCGACCGCCTCGAAGCAGGCGCAGGCCGCACACCGCCTGTTCAGTCAACAGAACCGACCGACCTGGGCGGCGCTGTCCCGATACGTCAAGCTGCGGGCCAGCTCGCCGGAGGAACCGGCGCACCTGCGACAGGCCCGCTCCGTGGCACGTGCGCTGGCGGCGAGTAGCTGGCCGATACCCGCACTCGACGCCCGCCTCTACGCCGCCCGAGTCGCCCTCGACCGGGCGCTTCGCTCCGGGCGACGCGCGAAGGCCGCAGCCATCGCCGGGGAGTTGAGTGCCATCCGCGCCGCCAGCCGTGGTGGACCGGCCCAGCTCCGGGCACGCGCCTGGCATGCCGAGGCACTCCGCCGAATCGCCACCGGCGACACCACCGGGGCACGCCGGGCCCTCAACGCGGGAATGGCACTGCTGGACCGCTACCAGGCAGCCCTCGGCGCCACGGAGCTGCGGGTGATGGCCGGGGTTTACGCCCTGGATCTGGCCAGCACCGGCCTTCGACTCGCGGTTCGGGGCGGTAAGGCTCAGGCGGTCCTCCGCTGGAGTGAGCGGTGGCGGGCCGCCGCGCTGCGGCTGCCCCCTGCCCGCCCGCCGGACGAAGCCGGGCTCGCCGCCGACCTGGCCGAGCTGCGCCGCACCGTTGATGAAGCCAACCACACGAGTGCCGCGTTGGGATCGACCCTGCTGCGTCGACAGCGGATGATCGAGGAACGGATCCGGACCCGTAGCTGGCAGGCCAGCGGCACCGAGTCTGGTGCGGCGAGCGGAATATCGCTGGACCGAATCGCGGTCGAGCTGGCCGACCAGACGCTGGTCGAGCTGATCGACGTTGACGGGACGCTACACATCGTCGTGGTGCACGGTGGCCGGTTTCACACCCGGGCGCTCGGTGCGCTCGCCACCGTCACCGACGAGCTCCAGGCACTGCGGTTTGCGCTGCGACGCATCCTGACCAGCCGTGGCACCGATGACTCCCGGGCGGCGGCAGCGACCGCGGCCCGATTCGCGGTGCACCAGCTGGACAACTTGATCTTCGGCGCGATCCAGCCGTGGCTCGGTGCCGGCGGGCTGGTCCTGGTGCCGGTCGGCGCACTGCACGCCATGCCCTGGGCGCTGCTACCGACCTGTGCCGGGCGTCCGGTCACGGTGGTGCCGTCAGCATCGGAGTGGCTCACCGCGTCGGCCCGCCGCCAGGCCGCCCACCCCACAACGACCGCTCCGCCCCACCAACGGAATCCGGTGCTGGTCGCCGGCCCCGGCCTCGCCTACGCCGAAGCAGAGGTGCAGCGGCTGGCGGGAACACTCGCTCCCGTCAAGATGCTCCTCGGCCCCGACGCGACCGCTGAGGCAGCGCTCGCGGCGCTGGATGGCGCTCCCCTCGCGCACCTCGCCGCACACGGCAGGTTCCGCACCGACAACCCCATGTTCTCGCACGTACGCCTCGCCGATGGTCCGTTGACCGTCTACGACCTGGAACGGCTCGCCTGTGCACCGGCCACGGTGGTCCTCTCCGCCTGCGACGTGGGGCTGTCCGCGGTGCACCCGGGTGAGGAGCTGATGGGGCTGTCGACCGCGCTGCTCCAGCTGGGAACGGCGACGGTACTGGCCAGTGTCCTGCCGGCGCTGGACTCCGCGGCACAGGAGCTGATGGTGGAGATGCATCGACGGCTGGCCACCGGCGATGCACCGGGTGTCGCCCTCGCCGGCGCGCAGGCGGAATTCGGTGCTGGCCTGGACGCCGGCACCGCCACCGCCGCCTCGTTCGTCTGCTTCGGCGCCGGCTGACCGACCTCCCCGGCTTCGGCCGCGGGAACGAGCCCGCCCTGATGGTAGGCCGTCGGCTACCCGGATGAACCCCTGCGAACACGCTCCGTCGATCCACAGCGGACCGAGCTGTCACGCGCCGATCTGATACGTCGCCTTCGCGACATGAAACGTATGCATCAGGCGCGCCCTTAGCCCGCTCTTATCGGGGAACCGCACGGGGGACGACGAACAAAACACATCCCATCGCGCCCGACAGCTCGCAGGTTCGAGTCCGCGCGCGACGAAGGAGAGGTGTGAACGTGCTCCAGCTAACCACCACCAGCAATGGTGCGAGCAGGGTCCGAAGCCGCACCGGTCCCCTCATCGTCGGCATCGGCGGCACCATGCGCCCCGGCTCCTCCACCGAGCAGGCAGTCCGGGCGGCGTTGTCCGCCGCCGAGCGGGCCGGGGCCCGGACGCACCTGCTCGGTGCCACCGCGCTACAGCTACCGCTGTACCTGCCCGGCGAGAGCCGGCGGACGGCGGCGGCTCGGCAACTCGTCAACGCCGTACGCATGGCCGACGGAATCGTGATCGGAACACCGGCATACCACGGAGGTATCTCCGGCCTGGTCAAGAATGCCCTCGACTACATCGAGGACCTGAGCGACGCACCCCGCCCCTACCTAGATGGTCGGGCCGTCGGCTGCCTGGTCACCGCTCGCGGGTCCCAGGCCGCTACCACCCTGACCAGCCTCCGGGCGGTGGTACACGCCCTCCGGGGCTGGCCCACGCCGCTCGGCGTCGCGGTCAACACGGAGAACGTCGCGTTCGCCTCCGACGGCACCAGCACGGATTCGCACATCTCCGCCCAGCTGTCCCTCATGGGAGAGCAAGTCGTCGAGTTCGCCCTCGCCCGATCCACCGCTGCCTGAACACCGGACTGATCTGAAGTGGAGTACGACATGTTGGACAACGAGCGCTCCGCCGCAACCGCGGAAGTAGCTGACGGCACCGTAGACAACCTGGCGCCGGCGGTTGCCACCACGACAGCCACGTCCGTAGCGAGCCAGCTGACCGACGCCTCGTCGATCGATTCCGACGTGGATGGGCTCGACGACCTGGACAACGTCGACTTCGACCTCGACGAGGTGGAAAACAAGATCGCACCGCTCGCCCTCGCGTCGAATGAGGCGATCCAGTGGCGCCGGTGACCGTGGCCACCGGTGCCGCCGTCCGGGTGGATATCAACACCGGCCCCGCCAGCTCCTATGTCGGGCTGCGCGAATGTATCGCCGCGCTCCGCGCGGCAGGTGCCAGCTTTGGTGAGCTACCCCACCGCCATGCCGCTGAATGGTCGGAGCTGGCCCCCGACGACAAGCCACAGGAGAACCCGCCACCACTGGGCGAGATCGCACTCGCCGCCTCCGAGCGGCGGCTCCACCGGGAGAGCGAGCAGGTGTACCGAGTTCTCTCGGTCGCTGCCGCCGCGCTCTGCGCCGGCACCGCGGAGTTGGGTCGTCCACTGCTCGTCAGCGGCGCCGGCGGCACCGACCTGTCGTCCCTGCGTGGGCTGATGCGGGCCGTGGAGCACTCACGGGTCCACCCCGGCGCGGCACTGCTGCTGGATCGCCCCGAGTCGGTTCGGGCGCCGCTTGGACCGCACGCCGACTACCGCGCCGAGCGGGCTCGCTGCCTCCGTCGCATGGACCTGCCCATCACCGTCGACGATCTCGTGCTGGACCTACCGTCGGTCGCGGCCACCGCGGTAGCACCCGCCTCCGAAGAGGGCAAGCTCTACCAGCGGGCACGCGACCAGGACAGCTCCGCCGTCGACCGGGTCGCCGCCGCCATGGCCTACTGCCGGCGGGCCTTCTTCTCCGCGAACTGGGAAGGAATGGCGGTCGTTGCCACCGAGGCGATCGAGCTCCTGCCCGGGGTCCCCACGCCCGCCCTTCCCGAGCTTCTGGCCAAGGCGGAACGCGAGGACAGCCTGGTCCACGCCATCGAATTCGAAACCACAATCCTGCGCAGCACCGCTGATATCCGCGGCTTCCTCCTCAAGGTAATCGGTATCCAGGCCGGCTTCCGCGGGGACCAGGACGCGGCTGTCACCGCCTTTCGTGCCATGCGCGAGCACGACGACGGACTCTCTCCGGAGATCCGCGCCCAGTCCCACCTGTACACCGCGCTCACCCTCTCCAAGCGCAAGAACCGCCTGGGCGAGGCGGTGGCCGAGGTCGAGCAGGGGTTCGAGGTCGTCCGGGAACGCCCGAACGAGGCCGACAGCGTCCGCCGGGAGCGGGGTTGGCTGCACAACCTGCGCGGGCTGACCCTCTTCGCCGAGCGACGACTCGGCCCGGCGTTCGAGCATGAGAAGAAGGCGCTCGCCTGCCTCACGGGCCTCAACGATGCCAGCTCCGCTCACCTGCGCATCAATCTGTACTCCAACATCAGTGTGCTGCAGGAGAAAGCCGGCAAGTACTCGTCCGCGCTGGCGACCTGGGACAAGTTCCGGCAGGCCACCGGCTCCTCAACGGCGGGCTTCGCCAAGCACCACTCGTATCGCAGCGCCGGGCTGCGGCTGCTGGTCGGTGACCGGGAAGCCGCTGTTAAGGAGATCGATACAACCCTCACCAACGCCGCCGGACTCAACGACATCTTCCATCAGACCGAGGTCCGCCTCGAGCTGGGCATGCTGCACGCCACCGCGGGCGACCGCGAGGCCGCGGTCGCGGAGTACGAGCTGGCCGAGCAGGATGCTCGACTGCTCGGCGACCCCTACCGGATCGCCCTCGCCCAGGCCGGACAGGTGATGACGGGGGGAGCCGGCGCGGATGTCCCGGCCACCGTGGCGAACGCGGCACTGAGCCTGACCCGTCCGGTCGAGGCGACGGCCCTCGCGAAGGCGGTGTCCAGCTCAGCGGAGCTCGCCGAGCTCCTGCCGAAGCCCCGCACAAAGCTCAACCGTCCCTTCGACCTGATCAACTTTCAGGACTGACGATGGCTGAGCAACCAACCCCCTGGCAGCTCTACCCGCGGCTGCTCCTCCGTCGGGCGGGCTTCGGCATCGAGCTGTTGACCGCTTTGGCCGATGAACCCACGCGAGCGGGCGCCGCGGAGTACCGCACGGCGGCGAAACAGTTCGGGCGGTGCCGCACCGAGTTGATCGAGGGCATCGCCCGGGCTGTCGCCCGGACCGATCGGCAGTCGGACCGGTCGCGGCTGCGGGCGCTGTCCCGGGCCCGTAGCCGGGCGGGACGTGGCCTGTCGGTGAACCCGGAACAGCTGAGCCCTGACCTGGTGCCAGCGGCGGTGGCCTACGGCACGGCGCAGGCCGAGCTGGAGCAGGCGGGCCAACAGCTGACCGGTGTCCTCGCCCAGGAGGCGTTGCGCCGACCGGGCCGGGTGCGCGCCCTGCTGGGCAACGATCGGGTCTGCGACGCGTTGCTTCAGCTCTCACCCTCGTTCTACGGCGAGGTCGTGCGCTGGCGGCAGGGGTGGGCCACCCGGGGTGACGAGACGAACCGGAACCGGGCCAAGGACCGCGCCTTCTACCGCCGTGCCTACCTCTACGGCCAGCGCCTGGCCGCGAAGAACGAGACAACAAGTTTCTTCGGTCCGCTGGTGCACGGGCAGATCGACCACACGGCCAACGGAATTGCGTTGGGCCCCGAGACCGAGTCGGGAGTCCAGACCACGGAGGCGCAGACCGCGTTCTGGGCCGTGTGCGAGCTCGCCCGCAACCTCGGCACCGATCCCGCCGTCCGCGACCAACTGCCGGTGACCTGGGTGCCGGCCTGCCGTCGGCGGGCGGAGGCCGAAGCCGGAACAGGCACGGTCCAGACCAGTGCCGGGCGCCGGATCCGGCTCTCCGGCACCCACTGGAGACTCGTTCGCGACATCAACGACCACCGTTCGGTACGGGACCTCGCGGACCTCGCCGGGATCGAGGTCGCCGAGGCGCGCGCGGCCCTGGATCGGCTTCGCCAGGTCGGTGCCGTACGGCTGTGGCCCGAGCCGCCGTCCACCACCGCCCGTCCGCTGGACTGGCTGGTGGGCTTCGCCCAGCAGCACGCCGGTGGCACCGAGTGGCCGGCGCGGCTGCGCGAGCTCGCCGCCCTGGCGGAGCGGTACGCAGCCGCAGTCGGGCACCACCACCGGGCGGCCGTGCTGACCGAGGTGGAAGCGGGCTTCTCGGCGTTGACCGCGACCGACGCCCGCCGGGCCGGCGGCCAAATGTACGCCGACCGGTTGGTGGTGTCGCTGGACGCCAAGGGTGATCAGTCTCCGGTGGTGGTCGGCGGCGACGTCGCCCGACGCTGGGAGGAGCAGCTCACCCCGGTGCTGGATGTCGCGGCCCGCTACGGCGAGCTCCAGCAACAGATCGCCGCGCGGCTGTGCGCCAGGGTTATCAGCGAGTCGGGGACCGGTTCGTTGCCCTATGACGAGTTGATCCGCCGGGTGCTACCAGCAGTTGAGGCGGGGGCGCTGACTGCCCTCTCCGACCCGGTGCGGGAGTTCACCCAGACCTACACCGAGCTGGTGCGCGCCGGTCTGCGTGGGCAGGAGGCCCGGTTGTCTCCCGCCGCCCTGGCGACACTGGCGCCCACCCCGGGCCGGGACCGGTTCGTCAGCCCGGACCTGATGCTGGAGCGGCAGCCGGACGGTAGCGACCTGCTGGTCCTGGGGGAGCTGCACCCCTACGTCTTCGCCTGGGGTTCGCAGGGGCTCTTCTGCGACGACCAGGAGCGGATGCTGGCCGACTTCACCGCCGGGCTCGAGCCGTGGGGCGGCCCCGACCAGCTCGCCACGGTCATCCGTCGACGACGGCACAAGGGCCTGGTCGCCGACTGGTTTCCGGGACGCTTCGTCGAGGTCACCTCCGTGGCCACCGACGACCGGAAGCGGACCGTGGCGCTCGCCGACCTGACCGCCGTCCTGGTAGACGGGGTGCCGCGGCTGCACGCACCCGACGGTGAGTTGACCCTCTACGCCGGTGAGGACGACCACGTCCACCTCCGGGCCTTCGCCGCGCCGGGTGTGGCCCTGCCCCTGATCCGATTCGGTGACTTCGCGCCGCGGATCCGCGTGGGGGAGGTCATCGTGCAGCGGGCCCGCTGGTGGTTCAGCGCCGCTGACCTTGGCGTCGCCGAGGTCCGGGATGCTGCCACCGCGTTCCTCGCGGTGCAGTCCCTACGCGCCCGGCACGGACTGCCCCGCTTCTGCTTCGTCTCGGCGGCGCACGAACCCAAGCCGGTCGGGGTTGACCTCGACAATCCGCTGGCCGTGGACGCGCTGCTGGCGTTGACCCTGGCCGGCGACGGAAAGGTCTCGCTGGCCGAGATGCGACCCGCGCCAGACGCCCTGTGGCTACACCACGGCGACAAACCCGTGACCGCCGAGTTCCGGATCGCTATGAGAAGGGCTTCGTCGTGACCGTCCCCACCAGTGCCGGCCCGGCCGACCCCAGCTGGGAGCTGTTGCCAGACCTCGTGCTGCGCAGCGCCGGCTTCCCCTGGCAGTTGATCGAGTCCCTGACCTATCGGCAGACCGCGGCGCTGCTCGACGAGTTGGCCGTCCTGGAGGGAAAGGCCGCCGAGGTGGCCACCCGGATGCGGACCTCGGCACGCCTGACCCGCGGCCAGCAGAGCAAACTACGCAATGTCCGGCCGCTACCCCCGGCGGACAATTTCGACCGCGACTGGCTCGCCGAGTGGAACGACCTCGCCGAGCAGGTGACGCGGACCCGAGAGCGACTGGAGCCGACCGTCGCAGCGGACGCGGCGAAGGTAAACGCCGCGCTCGCGGAGATCCGGACCGATCCGCGGATCAACGATGCCATCGTCTGCTCCTCCCCCGCCGTCCACCGGGATCTGGTTCGGGGGGCGACCGGGGGCAGGATCCGCCGCCAGCTCGCCGCGTACGCGCAGCGCCTGGCTGCGAAGAGCGAGACGATGAGCTTCTTCGGGCCGATCAACTACGGCCGGGTGGACACCAGCTCGGACGCACCAACGACGCTGTCCTGGGCGGGTCACCGGGAGATCCGGGTACGCCAGGCGCACTGCGCCGCCCGGGTCAACGACGCCGTGCAGGCGATGATCATCGGTGATGACTCGCTGGTGACGCACCTGGTCCCCCTCCGCAAGACCACGGCCCGTCCACCGCGCCGAGACGACCCGTCGGCCGAGTTGATCCGGGCGGTGGACGGCGACCGCACGATCGCTGAGCTCGCCGCGGCCGGCGGCGACGAGGTGACCCGTACGGTGGGGCTGTTCCGCACGGCCGTCGCCAAGGGGGTGCTGACGCACTCCTGGTGCCCGCCGGCGACGACGGTGGATCCGTTGCGCTGGACCCTGGAGCGGATCGACGAGGCCGGTGTCGAGGTCGCCGGCCGCGCGGCGGCTGTCCGGTCGCTGCTGGTCAAGGTGCTCGACCTCCTCGACAGCTACCCCTGGACCTCGCCGGAGCGCAAGCTGGGCATTCAGGCCGAGGTGGAGGCCCTGCTCCCCACCGGTGGGCCGACCAACCGCAGCCGCTTCTACAACGACCGGGTGATCATCCACGAGGCCGCGGTGGGGACCGCCCAGCTGGAGCTCCGTGGGCGGCTCGCCCACGACCTGCGGGCGGCGGCCGCCCCCATCCTGGACCTGCTCGCGCATGAGGCGGAGCTGACCCGGGTGCAGACCAACCGGGCCGTGGCGCGGCGGCTCGGCCCGGGCCGCACTCCGCTGCTGCGAGCGCTGAGCGCCTGCGCGGACATGTCCATCGAGTACGGCGGTCAGCTCAGCACGGAGCTGGCCCGCGTCGTCGGCGAAGCCGGACCGGAGGCGAGTGAGCTCGACGTCGCCGGGCTGCTGCCCACCGTGCCCGCCCCCACCGCACCAGTTCTGTGCTCCATTGACGTCCTGATCGGCACGGCCAACCTCGCCGACTACGACCCGGGTACGACTCCGTTGGTGCTCGGCGACATCCACGACGCGGCGCTGCTCACCCCGTGGGCCCTTCAGTTTCATCCGGCGGCGGCGGCGCTGCTGGCCGAGCGGGACGCCGCCGTCCGGCGGGCCCTCGGCGACCAGATAGCCGTCAACGTGATCTCCCGGCGGACGACTGGGCTACCGCCGCTGGAATTCCCCGGCGTCGTACTCGAACTGGGCGGCTCCGCCACGGCGGGTCGAGACCGGATCGGTCTGGATGAACTCTGGCTCGACAGTGACGGGGAGCAGGTGGTGCTCCGGGGAGCCAGCTTCCCTGGGCGGAGTCTGCTGTTACACAACGGCGAGCTCGACACCGCGGTGCACACCGCGCTCGCGCTGCCCCGCATTCGTCGCGCCGTCCTCCCGACGCTGCCGTACCTGCCGCGACTGCGCTGGGGCAACGCGGTCTTCTCCCGACGCCGCTGGCTGGTGCCGAGCGCCGAGGTACAGACGTTGCTCCGCGGCCAGCGGGACCTGGACCTGCTGCTCGGTGCCGCCCGGCTGGCCACCGAACGCGCCCTGCCGAACCGCTTCTTCGTCAAGTCGCCCGCCGAACGCAAGCCGGTGTATGTCGACACCGCGAGTCCCGACCTGCTGAAGGGGATGGCGCGGCTGGCGGCCACCGCCGACCACCTCGCCGTCACCGAGGCCCTGCCCGCGCCGACCGACGCCTGGCTTCGCGACGGTGACCTGCGGTTCGCCTCGGAGCTGCGCTGCGTCTACCTGCGGGGCGGTGGACAGTGATGCGCCGGGTGATCCTGCCGCCCCTGTACGACCTGAGCCTGGAACCGATCCTGGGGCCCGCAGACGAGCTCTTCGACGCCAACGCCGAATTCCTAGACCGGCTCTGCGCTCCGGTGAGCCTGCACGGTTTGGCCGAGTCCGCGGCACGGCAAACATCCGGTATGGCCACCGCCGAGACGGCTACCAAGGCACTCTTCGCCGCGGCCGCCGCGACGATTCTGGAGCGCGGGCGCTACGACTGGGGCCGGCTCCGGGCGATGGGTCTGGCCCTGCGGCTGACCGCCGAAGCAGACCCGACAATCCGGTTGGCCGTGGACGATGTCGAGCTGGTCAACGGAACCACCGAGTCGGGCGCCGACGTGGTGTCCGCCGCGACCGGGACAGCACTTTTCGCGCCGGAGGCCGACCGGGCCCGAACCTGGGTACCGGGGGCTCGGGTGCACCTGCTGGTCGAGACGGACCAGCAGCTTCCGGCCGCCGCCGCGTTGGCGGGGGCGCTGGGTCCGCACCGGGTCACCCTCTGCGGCCGGTTCGCCGCCGCGCACCGGAAGGCCCTGCGCACGCTCGCACCGTTCGCCGGCGCCGAGATCGATGACTGGTCGCCATCCTGGCGCCTGCGGCGAGAGTGGTCCCCGGCGGGCGAAGACATCCGCTGGGTACGCGACGCCCACCAGTGGCACCCCGGGCAGCCCTGGGCGGGTTGGCTCGCCCCCGAGCAGGCCGTGCTGCTGCCGGCCCGAGCCTGGCGGGACTGCCGCGGGGTGGCGCTGACCGTGGCCCGTTTCTCCGCCTGGTCGGCGGTGACGGGGGTGAGTGGCGTCGACACCGACCTGGAGACGGTACGCCGGCTCGTCGGCGACGACCGGCTGGCCGTCGAGTTACTGGTCGGTGCCCCCGGGCTGGACGCCGACGCGACCACGACCGCCGCCCGGCGGCTGCGCTCCGGGCCTGGACCGCGGTTGGCGGGACTGAGCCCGTTCCGGCTGGCCAGCCGCCGCGGTTCGCGCGAAGCGGCAACATGGGGTGGGGTGCCGCTGACCCGACAGGACGCGCCGCGGCACGATCTCCCTCGCTGGGATCGTTTTCACGAGCCGGGGTCGCTCGACGACGCCGATCGACAGCGCATCACCAGCACCCTGACCGCCGAGTTCGGCTCCGAAACCGAGCTGTATCCCGGTCGGCTCGCCTGCTGCGCGCTCGCGCCCGGAAGCCAGCCCTCCGCCACGTGGGAACCCGCCGCCGCGGTCGTCGAGGCCAGCGGGGCCGGGCCCGATGGGCGCGGACCCGGATCCTTCGTGGTGAACCTCCGCACGGGTAGCGCCTTTCGGCTGCACCCGAGACTGACGCCGGTCGTACGGCGGTTGGCGAACGGCGACGCTGCCGTCTGGCAGCACCTCAGTGACACGGTCCGTACAAAACTGTCCGGTCAGCTGGTCCGGGCCGGGGCAATCCGGAGTACACAATGACGAGAAACTGGCGCATTGGCCGCGAATTCATCGTGCGCCACGCGGGAATGCCGTTCGACTGGCTGGAGGAGCTTGGCGCCCCCGGCGACCTGTTGGAGCTGGCCGACGAGGTGGTCCGGCGGGAGGATGTCCTCCTGGCCAGCGTCTCGACGCACTTCACCGGCGATCGAGCCGCCGGGATCCGGGCCGACGTGCTGCACGGTCGAATCGATCAGCTCCCCCGCTCCGCCGGACCGGACTGGCGGGCGGCGATCGATGCCTGGGGGGAGGCGCTGGCCCAGTACGTCCGCGCCTACCGGGAAGCAGACGAGCAGGTCGGCAAAGAACTCCGGGAACTGCTGGCAACGTCCCAGGTCTCCGAAGCGGTCTTCCTGTCCAACCCGGATGCCTACCGCAACATGCTGCAACCATTCTTGGCGTACCAGGGTGCACTGAACTCACGCTGGCGGCGGGTACGCCGACAGATGTACACCTACGTGCAACGGTTCTGCGCCAAGAACGAAACCGTCAGCTTCTTCGGCCCGATGGCGTACGGCACGATGGGCCCCGGAGACGACGCCCAGCTCCGCCGAGACGTTCCCCGTACCCGCCGGGTGTTTCTGTCCCACTGGGCGGCCCGGTCCCTGGCGTTGGCCATCGCCCGGGACTCCGCGATCCTGCCGCACCTCCGCTTCCACCGGACCGGCCGCGGCGCCGACCCGGGTGAGCCGATCCTGGCCCGGGTGCTCCCCGGCGGCACAACCGTGCGGCAGCTGATCCAGCATTCCGGCCGCCCCGCCGCCGAGGTGGTGCGGACGCTGATGAAGCTGGTGGCGACCGAGCACCTCACGATCGGACTCGGCGGCGGCGACTACGACCTGGACCCCCTAACGACCCTGCGCGAACAACTCGCCGCGCTGCCGGCCACACCCGCCCGCGACCAATGGCTCGCCCGGCTCGGCGATCTCGCCGCGCTCCTGGCCGAGCTGGGGGAACAGCCGCTGGAACGCAAGATCACGACGGTAGCCGCGCTGGAGACCCGGTTCACCGAGATCACTGGCAAACCGGCCCGCCGGGGCGCGGGTGCCGCGTACGCCGACCGGGCGGTCTTCTTCGAGGAGTGCGCGTCCCCCTTCGCCCTCACCATCGGAGCCGATCTGATTCGGCGCTGGGAGGAGCAGCTCACCCCGCTGCTGGAGGCCTGTGTCACGCACGGTCAAGCCACCCAGGCCGCGGCGGCCGAGGCCGTCCGGAAGAGCTTCGCCGGCAACGGCCAGGACATCGAACTGAACCTCCTCGAGTACGCGACCCGGGCCGCCGCGGACCAGTCCGACTCCACCAGCACCTACCAGGCGACCTACGCGCCCAGCTACCCGGGTGAGGACTGGCGGTCCGAGCTGACCCAGCTCATCGGCCAGGCCAACACCCTCGACGGCGAGCGGTACGCCGTCATCGACCTCTGCCCCGCGGCGGCGGACGTGGCGGGGCTGGACGCGGCACCGTTGGTCTTGTCCCGCGCCCACCACCACCTGCTGGTTGACAGCTGGCTCGCCACCATGCACCCGGATCCGCGACGGTTCGGCGCAGCCGCCGCCGAATGGGTCGCCCGGCGAGCTGACGGCCTGGTCGGCCTAGACCTCGGTCGCCGGAACAAGGGCTACTACCGATTCCCCGGCCGGGAGATCGCGATGCGTCCGCTCTCCTGGACCGACGAGGGCCGACCGGACCTACTCAAACCCGAAGACCTCCGGGTCTCCATCACCTCCGATGCGGTCACCCTCCGGGACCCGGACGGTCGCGTTGTCACCGCGTACATTCCGCTCAGCGACTTCGTCAAGTACGCACCGCTCGCCGCGCTGTCACACCCACAGGTCCTGCACCCCACCTTCCGGACCGCCACCGGCGGCGCGCTGCCCGAGGTCGTACTGGGGGCGGTGACCCTGCAACGCGCCCGCTGGCGGGTACCAACCCAGACCTTGGCGGCGGCGGAGCCGCACACCCGGTTCCTCGGGCTGCGTCGGTTGGCCCGGGACACCAACGTCCGGTTCCTCTTCGGGCGCAGCGCCCACGAACGCAAGCCGTACCTGATCGATCTCGCCTCCCCACTCGCAGCTGATCTGGTCAACCACATCACCCGGGGCTGTGACGAGATCGACGTGGAGCGGATGGCGCCGGGACCGGAAGGGCTGTGGCTCCGCGACGCCGAAGGGCGGCGCTACACCAGCGAGCTGCGGATGCAGGTCGTTGGCGAAGGCGGGCAGGCATGACGCCGACGATCTGGTTCAGCGAACACTCCCTACGGCTGCGGGTTGACGTACGGCCGGACGGCTCGTTCCCGACCCAGCGCTCGGCCGCCCGCGGGATGAGTGTGGAGCGGCACCTCGGGGACGGCCGCACCGAACACCGGTTCAGCGACGGCGACGCACTGCTCCAGACCGGTTGCGCCGGGCTGGCCGCACCGGCCGCCGACGTCCTGCGCGAGGTCCAGGGCCGACCGGTGTTCGGGGTAGCAGCGCAGCACCGCGCCCTGCTCACCGCGATCGCCGCCGAGACCGGCGCCGAACTCGTTCTCGGCGTCGCGGAGCAGCACGTCGCCGCCGGAGACCCGGACCAGGTCCGCTCCGCCCACCGCTTCGTCGCGACGCTGCTGCTCACCCTGACCGGCGCGGACGGCACCCGGCACACGCAGTCAGTTCGGTGGAATCCGACCGACGATCCCAGCACGCTGGCGCTGGCGGCGCGGCAGATAGCCAGCCAGATGCGCGGCCGACTCGCGCTGCCGCTGGCCGAGGAGCTACCCGCGAACGCCGACCTCGTCCTGCTGCCGGGGTTCGCCGGGGCGTTCTTCCACGAGCTCGTCGGGCACCCAATGGAGGCCGACGTCGTCGCCTCCGGCACCAGCTACCTGGGCCAGCAGCTCGGGCAGCGGGTTGCCCCACCCTGGCTGTCCATCCTCGACGGCGGCCACCTCGCCGGCGCCGGCTATCGGAGTGCCTTTGACGACGAGGGAGCCGACTCGGTGACCACCCGCCTGATCGACCGGGGCGTGGTTGGTCGGCCGATGAACGACCTCGCCCTGGCCCAGCTCCTGAACACCACCCGAACTGGCCACGGACGCCGACAGAACTACCGACACCCGGCGATCCCACGAATGACGCACACCGCGGCGGTGCTGGAGCCCGGCGCCGAGGTCGAGGAGCCGGCCGGGGACTGGATCGCTCCCCGCGGCCTACGGCTGGAGATGATGAACATCGCCTCGGGCGCGTTCGTCTTCCACGCGCCGATCTCCGTACTGCACCGGGCCGACGGCACCACCGCCCGGCTCGGCCCCCTGCGCATCGTCGGCGACGGCGCGCGGGTGCTGGCGCGCCTACGGCCCTACGCACACCGGGTCAGGGGGTACCTCCGGGCCACCGGCGGCTGCGGCAAGCTTGGGCAGTATCCGGTCCTGGTGTCCTTCGCCAACGCGGGCCTCCGGCTCCCCGCGGGATCGGTCGGGATCCGGGCGGTGCGTCATGCCTGAGCTTCGGCTGCGCGCCTCCGGGCTACTCGCCCCCACCTCCGCCGGCCCCCGACTGACCGTGTCGCTGGACCTCGTGCGGCTACGCCGGGACGCCTCCGGCCGGGTGCTCGGCTCGGAGCGGGTGAGCGGATCCGCGGCCGACGCGGCAGCGAAGAACGTGGCGCTGCTGCTCACCGAGGCCACCGCCCGGATCGGTGGCGCCCTCGACGGGCTACAGAGCGCGGTCGCCACGATCCACGAGTGGCGAGCCGGTGCCGACCTGCCGGTGTCGGGCCGCAGTGACCTGCTGGTTCGGGTCGAGACCGCGGGTGGGCCCGTCGTACTCGGCACCGCCGGTCACGGCACACCGCTCGATTTGGTGTCGGCCGTCGCGAGGCAGGACCTGGCGGTGCTGGCGCACCCGCCCGCCGCCGAACCGCCGGCGGGGTGGCGGGATCGCCCGCTCATCCTGCGCCCGGCGCCCGCGGCCGTACTCGTCGCCGGCACCGCGTTCTCCCTCTCCTCGCGCAAGGGCCGGCGGAGCGCGGCGCAACTCGCCGGCCGCCGGGTGCTGCCCGCGCTGACCATCCGGGATCTCCCCGTGGTGCCGTCCGGGTACGACCGGGACGACCTCGGTGAGCCCGCCCAGGCCAGCACGCTGGTGGACGCCGGCCGCATCTGTCCCCCCGGGCGGTGGCGCGACGGTGTGCCGCTGGGCCGGGCGGTCTGGGATCACGACACCGCCGCCTGTGGTCCGCCCCCGATCGTCCGGCTCGAGCTCGACGGGCCCGATGCGGCAACACCGCCGAACGCCATCGAGCTGCAGTGGTGTGTCGAAGGGCTCCAGCGCTACCACAGCGACGGCACGATCCGAGTCCACTGTGTAGCACGCCCGGTCGACCGCCCGGAGGAGAGCTTCGTGGTCGTGCTGCACGGCAAGCCCATCCACCTGCTCCGTCACACCCGCGGTCTGACGGGCCCCCGATCGGCTGTCTACGGCGACAGCGACATAACCACCCGCTCGCTGGTACTCGCCAGCGCAGCCGAACTGGAAGGTGCCGGACATGCAGTCGTTACCGTCAACTCCTGACGTCGCCATCGTCGGCGGCGGAATAGTCGGTGCGTGCCTGGCGGAGGAGTTGAGCAGCCAGGGTGCCTCGGTCCTGGTGCTGGACGCCGGCGCCGAGCCCGGACACGCAACCCATCGCGCCGCCGGGGTGGCGGTGCCCTCCCTTCGCTACCTGGACGACCACGAGTTCTACTCCTGGTTACGGAGCGCGAAGCGGGATCTGGACGCCGACGTGGCCCGCCTGGAGCCGGAGTTCGGCGCCTTCAGCGTGGTACGGCCGATTCTGCGCGCCCTGCGCGAGCAGGACATCGAAGCCTACGGCCACCTGTTGACGGCAGCGGGGGCCGGGACTCAGGTCAGCGGGGACGACCTCGCCGCTGTCGCGACCGGCCTGAAGCTCCCTACCAGCCGACACTACCTGCACACCGAGGGCGGGCTCATGATCGACGGACGGCGGTATCTGGCCGCGGTCCGCGGCCGTTGCCGAGAGCAGGGGGTCAACTGGCGGCAGGACTGCCGGGTACGCGAGGTACGCGAGGACGGGCACCGGGTGGTGCTGCGTACGGACCAGGAGACACTGCACGCCGACCGGGTGGTGATCGCCGCTGGCGCGTGGAGCTCCGGCACCGGGCTGGCCGAGTCCACCGGGATTCGGCCGCAACGCGGTCAGATGGTGGTGCTGCGCACCGACGAGAAGCTGACCAGCATCCTCTCCTCCGCCTACTACCTGGCCCCGGGGGTCAACGGCGACATCCTCGTTGGCGCCACCGAGGAGGATGCCGGTTTCGCCGACCACGTCACCGCCCAGGGCGTCGGCGCACTGCTGCGGTTCGCCACCGCGGCGATGCCCGGCCTCGCCGCCTCCGTCCCGCTGGAGCTGCGGGCGGGGCTACGGCCGGTCTCCGACACGGGTCGGCCGTTGGCCGGGGCGCTGCCGGGTCAGGACCGGATCTTCATCTCGGCCGGACACGCCGGCCACGGGCTGCTCTCGGCCCGTACCACCGCGAAGGGGATGGCGGCCGGGCTGCTCGGCGACGACTGGGACGCCCTGCCGTACCGCATGTGCCCGACGCACGCACAGGGAGGCACCGCGTGATGCGCATCGACCACGTGATTCTCGGCGCCCGCACGATCGCCCCGCTCCGGGAGTTGCTGTGGGAGCGGCACGGCTTCGGGATCACCGACGGCAGCCCCAACCCGGACGGCACCGCGAGCTGGATCGTGCCGTTCGACACCCCCGATGTCCAGTATCTGGAGCTTCTCGTCACCGACAACGAGCGGGAACTGGGCAGCACTGACTTCGGCCGGGCCTTCCTGGAGCGGACCGCGGACGGGCCGGCCTTCCTCAACTGGGCGGTCCTCACCGACGACATCGCCGCCACCGCGCAGCGGGTGGAACAGGTCACCGGCACCGACCCCGGCCTGCTGCGGGGGGAGTCGGTACGCGCCGACGGCCAGCGGGTGCCGTGGGCGGAGGCCGCGTTCGACCTGTCCTGGCGCAGCCGGGTGCTGCCGTTCTTCCTGAGCTACGGCAATCCCGCGGACCGGGCGGACCGGGTGGCGGGTGACCTGCGGGCAGCCGGACACCGGGTACGGCCGACCGCCCTCGCGGGTCTGGCGACCGGCCCGGCGCGGGAACGAGACTGGGCGCCACAATGGCCCGGCCTGGCGGGGCTCGCGGTAACGGTCCACGACGACGCGGGCGCCGAGATCACCGCGGTCCGGGTCGAGACCGGCGCGGGCGAGACCGTGGTGCGACTGCCATGAGTCGAAGCCGATCCGCTCGCGGGTGCCCGCCGCTACTGTGGGCTCGCCGTCAACGTGCCCCGCGCCCGGTGCAGGTCCAGCAGCCGCTGCCGGGCCGAGGGGTCCTGGGCGGCCTGGGCGGCGGTCCAGGCCAGCGCGACGGCGCCCTGCAGCAACGCCCGATCAGCACCGGGGGCCACACAGGCGGCCGCGAACTCGGGCTGATGGTTGACGGCGTCGCCGCTGTCGATCCCGATGCTCGGGTGCAGGCTGGGCAGGGCGCGACTCACGTTGCCCATGTCGGTACTGCCGGTGGGCAGTTCCCGCTCCTGCTCGCGGGAGACCAGCGGGCGGCCCAGCTCGATCGCCGCCGAGCGGTAGGCCTCGGACAGGAAAGGGTCGTGCACCAGTTCCGCGTAGGCGGGGGTGGCGCTCACCTCGTGGGTGCAGCCGCTACCGACGGCACCCGCGGCGAAGCAGGCCCGGATCCGCGACTCGAGCCGGCTCAGGGACTCCATGTCAGCAGCCCGCAGGTTGTAGCGGGCACGGGTGTGCGCCGGGACCACGTTCGGCACGTCACCGCCGCGGGTAACGATGCCGTGCACCTGTTGGCGCGGCTCAAAGTGCTGGCGCCCGACCCCCACGGCAACCTCGGCGATGGTCAGGGCGTCCGCGGCGTTGACGCCCAGCTGCGGCGCGAGCGCGGAGTGGGACTCCCGTCCGGTGTAGGTGACCTCCAACTCGACCAGTGCCAGCGGGCGCGGGGTGCAGTTGTCCTCCGGCGCGGGGTGGACCAGCATGGCCATCGAGACCTCGTCGAAGACCCCGGCCTCCAGCAGAGTGATCTTGCCGCCTCCGTCCTCCTCGGCGGGCGTGCCGATGACCACAATCGTGAGGTCAAGCTCCGCCGCCACCTCCCGCAACGCCAGGGCCGCGCCGACCGAGGAAGCGGCGATGATGTTGTGTCCGCAGGCGTGACCGAGCCCCGGCAGCGCGTCGTACTCGGCGCACAGGCCGACCACCAGCGGACCGTCGCCGAAGCGGGCGGTGAAGGCGGTGTCGAGGCCACCAACGCCGACGTCCACCGCGAAGCCCTCGTCGCGCAGCAGATCACTCACCTTGGCCACGCTGCGATGCTCCCGGAACGCCGTCTCCGGCTCCGCGTGCAAGCTGCGCGACAGGGCGAGCAGTCGCTCCTCGGCTTGGTCAACAGCGTCCGCACACCGACGCCGGACCTCGGGGCTGAGCCTCATCTGCGGCATGTTCCCTCCCGTCGCACCGGCCGGGCCGCGGTGACGTACCCGGCTCCTTCCGTTCCTACCCGAGCCGGCAACCGAAAGCGAGACCAGTCAGGAGGCTCGAGATGGCAGCACTGACCTGGACGGTGCCAGCCGGGCGAGGAGAGTTGACCGTCGAGACCGTACCGTCGGCGCTGCTCCGCAGCACCGGCTTTCCGGTCCAGCTGGTGGCGGGGCTCGCCACCGCGAACCTCATCGCCGCGGCCGACCGGGTGTTCGCCGCGGAGCAGGAACTCGAGGCCGCTCGCGTCCACTTTCTGCACGAGTGCTGGCCCGTCGCCCGCGAGGCCGTCCGGGAACTCGAGCCCCGCCAACGATCCCTGCGCGCGTTGCAGAGCTGTCGCCGACGGATAGCGGCCGGGGCGCGGTTGGACGAGCGGGGTGTCGAAATCCTGGCAGCCACCGGAGTGCCGGGTTGGGCCTCGCGGTGGAACGCCCTGGTCGACACGCACGCCGAACACCTGGCGACCGTCCGGGCGGAATTCGACGGGGCACTGCGCCAGGCCCGGCTGCGCACCGCGCAGGCCGCCAGCTCCGACGCCTTCCGGCACGCCGTGTTCGTATCCAACCCGGGCTTCTTTCACTCCGCGCTGCGGACGCCGCCGCTGGAGCACCCCGGCTGGGACGGTTCCGCGGCGGGTACCGACCTACCGCGGGCGCTGCGCCGCCGGCTCGACACCCTGCACCGCTACCTTCGCCGCTTCGCCACCAAATGCGAGACGGTCTCGTTCTTCGGCCCGGTGCTGTTCAGCAAGCTTCGCCCGGAACAGGACCAGCCGGTCCGGGTCGGGACACCCGCGCCCGAGCGCGTCGTGGTGGAGGCCAGTGCCTGGCTGGTCGAACAGCTCCGCGAGCAGGCTGCCGACAGCACTCCACTGCGGACCCAACGGGCCTGGCCCAGTCCCTTGTTCCGCCAGCCGGGCCCGGAGCACGTGCTGGAACGGGTCGTGGACGGCCGCCGCTTCACCGTCGCCGCCGCCGCGCTGGCACTGTGGCAGGCGGCGACGGCCAGCCCCGGATCCCACCTGGCCGACCTGCTGGCCGCCACCGGGGCGACGGACCAGTCCGACGAACGCCTGGCGCGACTGGTCCGGGCACTGGGGCCGGCGCTGACCGTCTCGCCCTGGCGCCTCCCGGCCACCGAGCTCCACGCGTTGACCCGGCTCGCCGCCGAACACCCCACACCCACGGTTGTCGAACTCGCCGACTGTCGGGACAGGTACGCCCAGGCCGGGTGGCCGGACCGCGTTGCGCAGCTCACCGCGGCGCAGCAGGCCAGTGCCCGGGCCGGCGGGGACGCCTCCCGCAACAGTGGACAGCACTACGCCGATCGAGAACTGTTTCACGAGGACAGATCCAGTCCGTTGAGCGAGCAGGTCAGCCTCGGCGCCCCCATCGTTGACCGGATCCGTCAGGTCACCGAGGCCGTCTTCCCGCTGACCTTCCTGGCCGCCCTGCTCGCCCGTGAGGACGCCCGGGACGCGCTGTGTACCGCGCTGCGGGGTACGGCGGCCCCGCTCGCGGCCCTCGCCGCCCGGGAAATCCCGGCCCGTACGGATCGGCGGGACCAGCTGGATGCCATCCTGCACGAGCTGACCACGAAGGCCGTCGGCGACCTGACGGTGGTCGCCGACCGTCCACCGGTCGTCGAACTCGACCCACAGGTACTCGCCGACGCCCTCGCCCCGTTGTGGGAGCTGGTCTCCCTCGACCCGGACGACACCTGCCTGCCCAGCCCCGACCTGATGGTCGCCGGTCCGGACCCCGCCACCGCCCCCTGGGTGCTCTCGGAGCTGCACGACGACTGCAGCTCCATCTTCGGCGGGCTGGAGCGCCCCCTGCACAGCGATCCGGACGGGCTCTGGGCGGACTTCGTGGCCCGGGTCGAACAGGCGGTGTCGCCGCGGACGGCCGCGACAATCGTCTCCCGCCGCCGTAGCGCCCACGTCACCCCGGAGCTACCGGGGGTGGCGATCGAACTCAGCGGACTGTCGAGCAAGGACCGCGCCGAGGTGGTGCCGATCGCTGCGGCTCAGGTCCCCGCCACGGCAGATGCCGTCCTGATCGACGGCGAACGTCGCCTGCTGTGGCCGGGAGATCTCTCCTCCACCCTGCACCGGGCACTCTCCCGCCCGGCGCTCGGCCCGGTCTCGATCGACCTCGGCGCCTACACGCCGCGCGTCGTCGTCGCCGGCGTCGTGCTGCAACGCGCCCGGTGGCGGGTACGGCTCCCGGAACGCACCGACGACGCGTACGGGCAGTGGCTGGCGCTCCACCGCATCCGGGCGCAGCACCGGCTACCGCGCCACGTCTATGTCCGGCATCCCGCCGAACCGAAGCCGCTGTACGTCGACTTCGCCGACCCGATGGCGGTGCTCGACCTCGCCCGTCTCACCTCGGCCGACGTCGTGGTCTCCGAGATGCTGCCCACGCCGGAGCAGCTCTGGTGGCGCCCCGACGACCAGCCGCACTGCGCGGAGCTCCGCCTCGGCGCGGTGGTACGACCGACGGCCTCCGCCCGCACCGACAACGACGTCATCCCCACCACCCGTAGCCACCACCCGCGACAAGGAGAAGACCATGTCTGAACAGAGCGACCTCACCGCCCGCGTCCGGGACGCCTACGACAAGTCCGCCGACCAGTACGATTCGGCCGGCCAACTCGTCTTCCACCCACTGGGCAAGATGGTCGCCGACCAACTGGAACTCAAACCGGGTGAGCGGGTACTCGACCTCGGCTGCGGCCGGGGCGCCTGCCTGTTTCCCATCGCCGCCCAGGTCGGTGCCGAGGGCTTCGTGCTCGGCATCGACCAGGCGCCGGGCATGGTGGAGGCGTGTGGGGCCGACCTCGCGGCCCGCGGAATGGCCGACCGGGCACAGGTGCGGCTCGGTGACATTCAGAGCTTCACCGTGGACCAGCCCTTCGACGCGATCAGCGCTGGCATGGTCCTGTTCCTGCTACCGGCGCCGCAGCAGGCGTTGACCGCTGCCGCGGCGGCGCTGCGCGGCGGTGGACGGTTCGTCGCGACGACCTTCCCCACGGAGAACGGCCGACTCGCCGCCGGCTGGGAATCGGCGGAGATTCTGGCCGAGGTGTTGGCCACCTATCTCCCGGAGGGCGTGGACGACCCGTGGCGGCTTGTTCTCGGTCTCAACGGACCGTTGGTCTCCGAGGAGTCGACCGCCGCGGCGGTTCTGGCGGCGGGCTTCACCGAGGTCGAGATTCGGCACGTACCAGCGGAGTCCCGATTCGAGTCGGTCGACGACTACCTCGCCTGGACCTGGACGGTCACCCCGCGAATGTTGTGGGAGCTGGTACCGCAGGAGCGGCGGGCCGAGGCGACCGATGCGGCCCGGAGCGCGTTGCAGAGCCTGGCGAGCACCGACGGTTCGCTGGAGTTCTCCTGCCCAACCCGGACCATCCGCGCCCTCCGTTGACCGGCGTCGCCCGTTGACCGGCGTCGTCCGCCCACACCTACCCCCAGCTTAGGAAGCCGAAAGGTACGAAGACATGCGTAGCGAGTTGATCCGGCCGCTGTCCGAGCTACTCGGCGGACACGCCGTTCAGCGCGGAGACAAGATCGCATTCGCCGACGGTACGCGTGGCGTCAGCTACGCCGACCTCGATCAGCGGACCGCTCGACTGGCCGGGCACCTGGCCGCCCTGGGGTTGGAGACCGGTGGGCGAGCCGTGATCCTGATGGGTAACAGCGTCGAGGCGGTCGAGAGCTGCCTCGCGGTTATCCGGGCCGGCGGCATCGCGGTGCCGCTCAACCCACAGTCCGCCGCGGCGGAGCTCGACCACCTCCTTGACGACGCCGAACCGACGGTCATCGTGTGCGACCCAGCCCGCTTCGGCCAGGTGGGCCGGCGACACCAGCCGGGCCAACGGATCATTTGCACCGGCGAGGTCGGAGCAGCGGAGCACGCCGGAGCGGAGCCGGTGGGCTATGCCGAACTGATGGGCACCGAGCCGAGCGGGCCGGCCCCCGAGGAGGCCCCGCTGGATGCCCCGGCGTGGATGCTCTACACGTCGGGGACCACCGGCCGGCCAAAGGGGGTGCTGTACTCGCTGCGCAGTTCGTTGTGGCTGGTGGCAGCGGGCCATGCGCCGGTACTGGGGCTGTCGGAGCAGGATCGGCTGTTGTGGCCGATGCCGCTGTTCCACGGGCTCGGGCAGAACCTGTGCGTGCTGGGGGTGACGGCGGTTGGCGCGAGTGCGCGGCTGATGAGCGGCTTCGCGCCGTCCGAGGTGCGTGACCTCCTGCACGAGGAGGCCATCACCTTCCTGGCCGGGGTGCCGACCACCTACCACTACCTGTTGGACCAGGGCACCGAGGCCACCGCCGGCCTTTCCGCGCTACGACTCGGTTTCGTGGCGGGATCGGCGAGCGGCGCCGCGCTGGGCAGCCGCTTCGAGGAGGCGTTCGGGGTTCCCCTGGTGGACCAGTACGGATCCTCCGAGACCGGCGCCATCACCTCGAACCGGCCCTTCGGGGAGCGGGTTCCCGGCTCCGTGGGACCGCCGCTGCCCGGCGTGGACCTCCGCCTGGTCAACCCCGACACCGAGCAGGACGTGCCGAACGGGGAGGAAGGTGAGGTCTGGGTCGCCGGACCGAACCTCATGCTCGGCTACCACCGGCAGCCCGAAGCCACCGCCGCGGTCCTGCGCGACGGCTGGTACCGCACCGGTGACCTTGGACGGCGGGACGCCCTGGGGCACCTGACCCTGACCGGACGACGCAAGGAACTGATCATCCGTGGGGGCGAGAACATTCACCCAGTTGAGGTCGAGGAGGTGCTGCGGGCCGCCGCCGGGGTAGCCGACGTAGCGGTGGGCGCCGAGCCACACGACGTGCTCGGTGAGGTGCCGGTGGCCTATCTGGTACCGGGCCCGGAGGGCGTGGACGCGGCGGCGGTCTTCGCGCACTGCCGGCGGCTGCTCTCCTTCTTCAAGGTTCCCGAGAAGCTCTACACCATCGAGCGCGTCCCCCGGACCAGCACCGGCAAGATCACCCGACGCCTGCTGGCGGAGGCGAGCCCCCAACTGCTGGGCGTAGCCACGCCGGACGGCGAGCCCGACGAGGCCGGACCAATCGACGGTACGGAGTGGGCAGCACGGTTGCGGGAGATGCCGGCGAGCGAGCGAACCCGGAACGTCCTGGAGCTGGTGCGCGCCGAGGTGGCCCGTACCGTGGGGCTGGACACCCCCGAGCAGATCCGACCTGACCAGCCCTTCGTTGACCTCGGGCTCGGCTCCCTCGCCGTCGTCGGGGTTGGTCAGCGGATCTGTGCGCGAGTCGGGCTGCGGCTGCCAGCGACCATCGTCTTCGACCATCCGACGCCCACCGCCCTTGCGGCCCGGCTGGTCGCCGAGGTGAGCGGAACGAGCGCGCCGGCCGAAACCGCCACTCCGGAGCGGGCCAGCTGGGCCAACGCCGACGAGCCGATCGCCATCGTCGCGATGGCCTGCCGTTTCCCGGGCGGAGTCGAGGATCCGGACCAGCTCTGGAGGCTGATCGCCGAAGGACGGGACGCCACCACGGGGCTCCCGGAGGACCGGAACTGGCCGCTGGACACCCTCATCGACCCGGACCCGGACCACCTCGGCACCAGCTATGTGACCCGGGGCGGGTTTCTCGCCGACCCCGCCGGCTTCGACGCCGCCTTCTTCGGGATCAGCCCGCGGGAGGCGACCGCGATGGACCCACAGCAGCGGATCCTCCTGGAGATCGCCTGGGAGGCGTTCGAGCGCGCCGGAATCGATCCCACCCGGGTGGCCGGTTCGCCGACCGGTCTCTTCATCGGCACGAAGGGGCAGACGTACAGCTCCCTCGCCGCTCCGGCCTCGGAGTACGAGGGCTACCTGGGCTTCGCCACCTCCGGCAGTGTGCTGTCCGGACGCGTCGCCTACACCCTCGGGTTGGAGGGTCCGGCCATCACGGTGGACACCGCCTGCTCGGCCTCGTTGGTCGCGCTCCACCTGGCCTGTCAGTCGCTGCGCTCCGGGGAGTCCCGCCTCGCCCTCGCCGGTGGGGTCACGGTGATGGCCACACCCGATGATCTGATCACGTTCAGCCGGCAGCGTGGCCTCGCCGCGGATGGCCGGGTCAAGGCGTTTGCCGCGGGAGCAGACGGCACCGCCTTCGGTGAAGGTGCGGGGGTCGTGCTGCTGGAGCGCCTCTCGGACGCGCGTCGGGCGGGACGGAGGGTGCTCGCCGTCATCCGGGGCAGCGCGGTCAACCAGGACGGCACGTCGAACGGGCTCACCGCCCCCAACGGCCAGGCCCAGCAGCGGTTGATCCGGCAGGCTCTCGCCGCCGCCCGGCTCGGTCCCGCCGACATCGACCTGGTCGAGGCGCACGGCACCGGAACCGCGCTCGGTGACCCGATCGAAGCCGAGGCGATTCTCGCCACCTACGGGCAGGGGCGTGCACCCGAGCGGCCGGTGTGGCTCGGATCGGTCAAGTCCAACATCACCCACACCCAGGCGGCCGCCGGCGCCGCCGGTCTCATCAAGATCGTGCAGGCGATGCGCCATCGGACTCTCCCCGCCACACTCAACGTCGACCAACCGTCGCCGCACGTCGACTGGACCTCCGGCCAGGTACGCCTGGCGACCGAGCCCCAGCCCTGGCAGGTGGCCGGGCGACCCCGGCGGGCCGGGGTCTCCGCCTTCGGGATCAGCGGCACCAACGCGCACGTGGTCGTGGAGGAGAGCCCGGTCGAGCCGCCGGGGTCGGCAAGCGATGCCGAGTCCCGGCGCCCCGCCGTCGTTCCCTGGCTGCTCTCCGCCAAGTCGCCGGCGGCGCTGCGGACGCAGGCTGCCCGGCTCGCCTCGATGGCCCGCTCCGCGCCAGAGCTCAACCCGGTGGCCGTGGGCCGCGCGCTGGCTCGCTCGCGCGCGGGCCTGGACCATCGGGCGACGCTGGTGGGTACGGAGACCAAGCAGCTCCTGGCCGGCCTGGAGGCCCTCGCCTCGGACGCCCCGGCGGCCGGGCTGACGACGGCACGCGCGATACCCGGTCGAGCCGTCGCTGCGCTCTTCACCGGCCAGGGCGCGCAGTACCAGGGCATGGGCCGCCACCTCTATGACAGCTTCGATGTCTTCGCCGACAAGCTGGACGAGGTCTGCCGTTATCTGGCACCGGAGGTACGGCCGGCCCTGCTGACGCCCACCGGCGCGACGGACGACGAGTCGATCCACCAAACCGGTCTCGCCCAGCCGGCCCTCTTCGCGCTGGGGGTCGCCCAGTTCGCCCTGCTGCGTTCCTGGGGGGTGCACCCCAGTGTGCTCGCTGGGCACTCCATTGGCGAGCTCACCGCGGCACACGTGGCCGGGGTGCTCTCGCTGCCGGACGCGGCTCGCCTGGTCAGCGCCCGGGGTGCCCTGATGCAGGCGCTGCCCCCGGGCGGGGCGATGCTCGCGGTCAAAGCCACCGAGAAGGAGCTACTGCCCCTGCTCGCCGGGGAGGAGGCGCGGATCGGAATCGCCGCGGTCAACGCACCCCGGTCGGTCGTCGTCTCGGGCGACGAGGAGGCCGTGACCGCGCTCGCCACCCGGCTGGCCGAGCACGGGGTCCGGGCCACCCGCCTCCGGGTGAGCCATGCCTTCCACTCCGCTCGCATGGATCCTGTCCTGGACGACTTCCGCGCCGTCGCGGAGTCCCTGACCTACCAGCGACCGACAATTCCGATCGTCTCCACCGTGACCGGTGTGGCCGCAGGTCCGGAACTGCTCACACCGGAGTACTGGGTCGGGCAACTCCGCCAGCCGGTTCGCTTCGCACCCGCGGTACACGCGATTCGTACGCAGGGGACCGACACCTTCGTCGAACTCGGTCCGGACGGGGTACTGACCGCGCTGGTGCGGGAGACCCTCGGTGCGGACGAGCACCACGCGGTCCCGTTGTGCCGTCGTAGCCGCTCCGGTGCCGAGGTCGCTGCCCTGGCTGTCCTACACGCCCTCGGTGTCCCGGTGGAGTGGGAGGGCTTCTTCCCACCGACCGGCGAACCCGAGGTCGACCTACCCACCTACCCGTTCCAACGACGGCGCTACTGGCTCCCCCCGGCCGCCGTACCGCCGCCCACCCGCCCGGGTCCGGCCCCCCGCGAGTTGGTCGGTGGGGCCGACTCGCCCCGCCTCCCCGCCGGCACCCGGCGGTCAACCGACACCGGGCCGTCGGCTGGTGCCACGGCGACGACCAACGGCGCGCAGGTGGCGGGCACCATGCTCGCCGCTCGCCTCGGCGACCTGGGCGAGGAGGAGCAGTTCCTGCACCTGGTCCAGACCGTCCAGACTCTGGTCGCCGCCGTGCTCGGTCACACCGACCCGGACGAGCTCGATCCGGACGAGTCCCTGCTGGATCTGGGCTTCGACTCCCTCACCGCGGTGGAGCTGCGAAACCAGATCCGCGACCTCAGCGGGGTCAGCCTCCCCGCCTCGCTGGTCTTCGAATACCCCACCGTTGCGGTCCTCGCCGACCACCTGCTGAGCCGGGTGCTCCACGCGGCCGACGACGATGCGGAGCGGGTGGACTTCGCCGCCGAGGTAACCCTGGCCGCGGACATCGTCTGCGCGGACCAGGTCATCACCGCCGCCACCGAGCCCCGAGAGGTCCTCCTCACCGGAGCGACCGGCTTCCTCGGCGCCTTCCTGCTTCGCGACCTGATGCGGAGCACGAACGCCGTCGTGCACTGCCTCGTTCGGTCCACCGACGGGAAGCCGGCGCTGGACCGGCTGCGGGACAACCTCCAGTGGTACCAGCTCTGGGACGAGATCGATCCGAGCCGGTTGTCCGTGGTGGTCGGCGACCTGGCCACCCCTGGGTTCGGCCTGCCGAAGCAGCAGTACGACGAGCTGTCCCGCCGGGTTGACGCGGTCTACCACGCGGCTGCCACCGTCAACGGTCTCTACCCCTACGCCTCGCTGAAGGCAGCGAACGTGACCGGCACCGAGGAGATACTGCGGCTGGCCGCCCGGCACCGCAGCGTTCCGGTCCACCACGTGTCGTCCACGGGGGTCTTCTCCGCCGAGGTCGTACCGGGGGTGGCCCTGAAGTCGACCGACCCGCCGGGGCCCGCCGCGGCCCTCTCCTCCGGGTACCGACAGACCAAACTGGTCGCGGAGCAGATCATCGAGATCGCCCGGGAGCGCGGGCTGCCGGTGTCGATCTATCGGGTCGATGAGATCTCCGGTGACTCGGAGCTGGGCCGCTGCCAGCGGCACGACTTCGTGTGGCTGAGCATGAAGGGCATCCTGCAGGCGGAGGCGGTCCCGGCCGACCCGGCCGGGATCTTCCACCTCGTGCCCGTCGACTACGTCAGCTCGGCGATCCTGGGGTTGTCCCGGAACCCGGCCGCCGTCAACCGCAACCACCACCTCGCCAACAGCACGCATCTGCCGTTCGTCGAGATGATGGACGCGCTACGGGCGCGCGGCTATCGCCTCGACGAGTTGGGCTGGGACCCCTGGGTCAGGCGGGTGCGGTCTAACCCCGAGAACACCATGGTGGCGATGGTTGACAGCTTCGAGTCCACCATCTACAGCGGACGTAATCACTACCTGACGGTCGACACCGCCGAGACCCGCGCCCTGCTGGCCGGCACCGGCATCGACTGCCCGCCCATGACCCAGGACCTGTTCGACAAGTACGTCGACTTCTTCGTCCGGGTGGGCTACTTCCCGCCGCCCGGCGCGCACCCGGCGGCCTCCCCCAGCGGTCGCCTCCACATCCGCCCGGCAACCACCGCCGACCTGCCGCGGTTGGCCCAGATCTGCTACCAGGCATTCGAGGACACCAACGCCTCGCTGGGGCTACCACCCGAGTGGTCCTCGGAGCAGGCGGTGCTGGAGATGCTCCAGGGGCGACTCGCCGCACCGAGCTGCGTGAGTGAGGTAGCGGTCGATGCGACGGGCTCGGTGGTGGGCTCCAACTTCCTGGTGCTGGGTGAGGAGGTGGCCGCCTTCGGACCGGTGAGCGTCGCCCCCGACACCCAGGGAGGTGGGGTAGGCCGGCTGCTGATGGAGTCAATAGTCACCGCCAGCAAGCGGCGCGGCTGTTCCTCCGTACGGGCTGTCCAGGTCGCCAACAACACCTGGGCCTACCGGCTGTACTCATCGCTCGGCTTTGTGCCACAGGAACAGCTCTCCCTCATGGTGGGGTACGCCCCGCCGACCCCCGGCAACATGGCGGGCTTCGAGGTGCGTCCCATGACCGAGGCGGACGTCGCCGGCTGCCAGACCCTGTACCGCAAAATCAACGGCCACTCCCGGGACAGTGAGATCCACATGGCGGCCAAACGGGCATTCGAGTGGTCAATGCCGTACGTGGTGCTGGACAAAACCACCGGTGAGCTCTCCGGCTACACCACCGGCCTGGCCGACCTGGGCCACTTGGCAGCGACATCGGAGGCGGCGGCGCGAGCGCTGTACGCCGGCGCGGGCGAGCTGACGCGCCGCCAGGATCCCAATGGCCCGGCCCCCCGGCTGCGCATCCCGGGCCGCCTGGCACCAGACCTGCTCAGCTGGGCCGCCCGCACCCGAGGGGTCTCGCTGCTCCGCCTGGAGACGCTGATCTCGCTGGGCAGCTACACGCCACCAGAGGGCGGGGTGTACTGCCCCGGGCTGTCCTACTGAGCTGCGCGCAGCGGAGCACCCTTCGCGAAATGGAGCGGAGCAGATCAGCCCAGCGAAACGTCGGGGCGGCGTCGGGGCGGGGCTCGTGCAGCCGCCCCGACCAGCCGGACGCGCCGGCCCAGCATCCCCTGGGTCGACCCGGTACACCCCCGGGTCGACCCGACGCTCCGCCACCGCTCAGCGGACCATGCTGTCCACGACCGGCTTCGTCAGCGGACCATGCTGCCCACGACCGGCTTCGTCAGCAGGGCCGACTGGTTGCGCTGGATGCCGGGGTCGAGCGTCTTGGCGACGAAGATCGCGTGCCAGATACAGAAGATCAGCACCGTCCAGACCTTGCGGGAGTTGTCGGCCTCCTCCCGCTTGTGCTCATCGAGCAGCCGCAGCGCGTACGGCAGATCGATCAGGTCACCGGCGCCGGAGGTGGCCAGCATGTGCCGGGCCCACTCGTACATCTCGCCCCGCAGCCACACCCGCGTCGGAGTCGGGAAGCCGAGCTTCCGGCGGTTGACGATGGCCGGCGGGACCACGCCCTGCAGCGCCTGGCGCATCGCATACTTGGTGGCGTCGGAGCGTGGGGGCAGCCGGAGCTCGACCGGGATCCGCGACGCCACGTCGAAGACCGCCCGGTCGAGGAACGGCACCCGCACCTCCAGCGAGTGCGCCATCGAGATCCGGTCCGCCTTGACCAGGATGTCGCCACGCAGCCAGGTGTAGAGGTCCACGTACTGCATCTTGGTGACATCGTCGAGTTCGGTGCACTCGGCATAGATCGGGGCGGTGATGTCGGTGTAGCGCACCGAGGGGTCGTAGCGGCGTAGCAGGTGCTGCTTCTCCTCCTCGGTGAACATTCGGGCGTTGCCGTAGTAGCGTTCCTCGATCGGGGTGGTGCCGCGTTCCAGGAAGCTCTTGCCCTTGACCCCCTGCGGGATCGCCTTCGACACCGCCCGCAGCCCCTTCTGCACGCCGTCGGGCAACCCGTTGACCGAGCTCAGCGAGAGCGGTTCCCGGTAGATGGTGTAGCCGCCGAAGAACTCGTCGGCGCCCTCACCGGAAAGCACCACGGTGACGTGTTCGGCGGCCTTACGCGCCACGAAGTAGAGCGGCACCAAGGCCGGGTCGGCGACCGGGTCGTCCAGGTGCCAGACGATCTTCGGCAACGCCGAGATCATGTCCTGCGGCCCGATCTTGGTGGGAATGGTGGTGACATCAAGGTGGCGAGCCGACTCCTGGGCCACGTCGATCTCCGAGTAGCCGGGCACGTCGTAGCCGACCGTGAAGGTCAGAATGTTCGGGTTGAACTCCCGGGCCAGGGCCACCACCGCGGTGGAGTCAATTCCACTGGAGAGGAACGAACCGACCGGGACATCCGAACGCATGTGAATCCGGACGCTGTCCCGCAACGTTTCCCGGATCTCGTGGTAGAGCTTCTGCTCGTCCGGCACGGGAGCGGGCCGGAACATCGGGCGGTACCACCGACGCACATCGATCCGCCCGCCGGGCGTCCAGGTCAGGTACTCCCCCGAGCCGATTCGGCGGATCCCCTGGTGCAGGGTTCCGGGCTCCGGCACGTACTGCAACGTCAGGTAGTGGCTGAGGCTGGCCGTGTCGATACCGGCGTCACCCTGGTAGTTGGCCGGCGCGAACGGCAGCAGGGCCTTCTTCTCCGAAGCTAGGTAGAGCCCGTCGGCCGTCTCCAGGTAGTGCAGCGGCTTGATCCCGAAGTAGTCGCGCGCGCCGAACGCGCGTCGCTCCTGCCGGTCCCAGATGACGAAGGCGAACATCCCCCGTAGCCGGGTGAGCACCTGCTCACCCCAGTAGTGGTAGCCGGCGACGATCACCTCCCCATCACCTGAGGTCGCGAACTGCGCCCCGTAGGTGCGGGCCAGCTCCTCCCGCAACTCGATGTAGTTGTAGATCTCGCCGTTGAAGGTCAGCAGGTAGCGCCCGTTCGCGTAGGGCAGCGGCTCGTGGCTGGAGGCTACATCGATGATCGCCAACCGCTTGTGGGCGAACACGCCATCCGCGTACTGGCCCGACGCGTCGCCGACAACCTCAACCCCGGCCTCGTCCGGGCCACGATGGTGCAGGCATTCCAACGCGTTGGCGATGTGGTCGCGGTGAGCCGCGGCGTCTCCGCGCGCGCTGAAAAAGGCCAGGAGTCCGCACATAGTTGTCATCTTTTCACGCCCCGGTGGCGGCCGTAGCGGCCGTCCGCGCAACCAGCTTCAGCCGCCGGCCCGGCCCCGTCGGATACCGTCGAGACCAGCGACAACGCGAAGGGGGCGGAGATGACCGAGGAACGCATCCACCGCGACCCGGGAGGCACCGAGTCGCATGACCCGAACTTCCCGGCGGCGCTCCTGACGTTCATGCGGCAGGGCTGGCGGGACAGTCCGCTGCCGGCCGTCCCGCACCCGGCGGCACCGAACCACGCCAAGCGCCGGGCGGACCTCTCCGCGGCTTTCCCCGGCGAGACCCTGGTGATTCCCACCGGCGGCGAGCAGGTACGCGCCAACGACACCGCACACCGATTCCGTCCGGGCAGCGACTTCGCGTACCTGACCGGCGATTACGAGCCGGACAGCGTACTCCTGCTCCGTCCGACCGGTTCCGGACATGAGCCCCTCCTCTACCTACGGCCGCACGCGTCCCGGCAGACCGACGAATTCTTCCGGAGTCGGCACGGCGAGCTGTGGCTCGGTCGACGGGGCACCCTCGCGGAGAAGTCGAACGAGTTGGGCATGCCCACCGCCGACCTCGCTGACCTGGACGCCGCCCTGGCCGACCTCGCCCCGGCCCGAACCCGGGTGCTGCGCGGCTTCGACGCCCGGGTGGATGCGGCCGTGCGCCCCTACGACGGCCGGCGGGAACGGGGACAGCCGGCTCGCGATCGGGAGCTGGCCATCGCGATCTCGGAGCTACGGCTGGTCAAGGACCGGTGGGAGATCGCCCAGCTCCAGGACGCGGTGGACGCCACGGTCCGCGGCTTCGAAGATGTGGCGCGAGCGCTCCCGGCCGACCGGGGGGTCTCCGAGCGGCTACTCGAGGGCATCTTCGCGCTGCGGGCCCGGCACGACGGAAACGACGTCGGCTACGGCTCGATCGTCGGTGCCAGCGAGCACGCCACGATCCTGCACTGGGTGCACAATCGCGGCACGACCCGCCCGGGTGAACTACTGCTGATGGACATGGGTGTGGAGAACAACCACCTCTACACCGCCGACGTGACCCGAGTGCTCCCGGTGAGCGGCCGGTTCACCGCGCTACAGCGCCAGATCTACGACATCGTGTACGCCGCGCAGCAGGCCGGCATCGAGTTCATCCGGCCGGGCGTGGCGTTCAAGGACGTACACCTGACCTGCATGCGGGTTCTCGCTGAGGGCCTGACGGAGCTGGGCCTGCTACCGGTCAGCGTTGACGAGGCGATGGACGAGAGGTCGTCGGTGTACCGGCGGTGGACCCTGCACGGCTTCGGACACATGCTCGGCATCGACGTACACGACTGCGCGAACTCGCGCAGTACGGTCTACCGCGACGGCACCCTGGGCGAGGGCTACGTGCTCACCGTGGAGCCGGGCCTGTACTTCCAGCCCGAGGACGAGTTGGTACCGGAGGAGCTGCGCGGAATCGGCGTCCGGATCGAGGATGATGTCCTGGTTACGGCGACCGGCACCCGGAACCTCTCCGCCGGGCTCCCCCGCACCGCCGGCGACGTGGAGACCTGGCTGGCCGAACAACGGGAAGCGGGCCCGCGCCTGCCGAGCTGACCTCGACGACCAAGCTTCGGCCCCGCCGCTGTGCCGCCGACCCGTTCGGGTCACCGGCCAGCGGCGGGGCCTTTCGTCTAGGTAACCCCTTTCGAGCTGACCCGCGCCAGCTGCGCTAGCCGCCCTGAGATGAGCCGAATGTGGGGATTTTTCGGATACATCCCCTCCATGAAACATCTTCTCATACGGTGGTCATCGGAGGCTGCAACCGTTTTGTAGCAGTTCGCGCCACCTTCGTTCGGTGCGGACCGTCTGGTAGTCGAAAGGGCGGAATGCTCTGATGTCCATTGACGTAACAACTCCTGACGGCGGGAACAACGCCGACCCTCCGAACCGGGGACGGCGGACACTGTGGGTCGCGGCCGGTGTCGTTGGCCTGACCGGCGTCGTCGGGTTGGCCACCCTCGGTGGGGTCGCCGCCCGAGACAACGAGACGGCCGAAAACGCCGGCCGGGCGGAGACGCAGGCCAACATCCAACAGAAGGTCAGCGATGCCAACCCCGCTGAGACCATTCCCGCCGAGGGCGGCGCGGTCGGCGACAGCCAGGGCCAGTGGGGCGGCGGCGACAGCGAAGGCCAAGGCCAGTGGGGCGGCGGCGACAGCGAAGGCCAAGGCCAGTGGGGCGGCGACAGCAGCGGCCGAGAGAGCGACCGGAAGACTGCAGACCGCGCGAAAGCTGTCCCATGCAACAGCGACAAGCTGATCCAAGCAATCGTCCACGCCAACCAGAACCGCGGTGGCGTGCTGTCGCTCGCCAAGGGCTGCACCTACGAGTTGACCCGAGGCGAGCACGGTAACGGCCTTCCAGTGATCAAGGAACCGATCGTTCTCAACGGGTACGACACCACGATCGCTCGGGCGGCCAACGCCGCGCACTTCCGGATCTTCAATGTCGGGCACGATGGCCACCTGACCCTCAAGGGCATTACCGTCAAGGGCGGACAGACCACGCCCCGCTGGGCTTACTCAACGCCCGAGGCGCTGCCATCGCTCGACCTCTCGATGACGCACGAAGCTACCCAGGCAACTGAGCAGGCGATAGCTGAACCAACAATCACCGGCACGGCGGTCGCCCCCTACGGCGACGGCGACGGCGCGGGAATCCTGGTCCAACGTGGCGGCAAGGCCGACATCGAGAAGAGCTCGATCGTGCTGAACCACGGCCGAAACGGCGGTGGCGTTGCCAACTACGGCACGACCACCATCCGGGACTCCGCAGTCGAACACAACAGCGCCACCGAGTTCGGCGGCGGCGTCTTCAGCACCGGCATCCTAAGGATCGAGCGGTCCAAGATCGAACAGAACAACGCTCGCCAGGGTGGCGGCGGATTCGCCAACGGCTCGTTCAAACCCGGCGCCAAGGGAGGCACCGTCTGGGTATGGAGTAGCACGATCAGCCACAACCAGACCTCGGGCCTGGCCGGCGGCATCCTCGACCGCTCCGGCAACACGAGTGTTACCCGTAGCGAGGTCACGGACAACACCGCAGGGCAGGATGCCGGCGGCATGCTCGGTATCGACAAGTCCAGGTTGTACCTGGAGCAGGTGAAGATCGAGCGGAATGTCGCCACGAACGTTGCGGGTGGTCTCGCAGTAGCCAACAACTCCGACGCGGTCCTGGAGGAGAGCGTACTCAAGGAGAACGTGGCCGAGGGCACGGGCGGCGCTGGCCTGTTCAACATGAAGGCCTCCGTGACCCTGCGGAAGAGCGAAGTCGTCCGCAACCGGGCGGTCGGCCCCTTCGCGGTGGGCGGTGGCATCGTCAACGCCTACGGACAGGTCTCCCTGATCCAGAGCACGGTGTCCGAAAACTTCGCCACCACACCGCCGGGCGGCATCTTCACGACGAACGACGGGGTCAAGATCGACGAGAAGTCCGCGGTCAAGAAGAACCGGCCGACGAACTGCACGGGCAGCCCAGTCGTTCCGAAGCGCTGCTTCGGATGAGTCACCCCTGAGTGCACCACCACATAGATCGGGCTCCTCCGGCCGGGTACGGCCGGAGGAGCCCCAAATATGCCTGAAGACGAAGAGTTGTACTCGACGTCCCAATCCATCCCGGTGCGGGCCTAATGTGGGCTTCTTTCGCAAAAGACCTCGAGGTGAGAATGATTCCCATACGGTGTTTCTGGGAGCTACAACCGATTTGTAGTAGGGACACTCGTTCTCGAGCGAGGCGCCCCTGTCTGGTATGAGGAGAGGGTAGAGAGCTCCAATGTCCAACTACCAAGATCCAAACAACGCCACCGGCCCGGAGGCTGCGTCGAAACGACGACGCAAACTCTGGCTCGCCAGCGGCGTCGCCGGCGTGGTCAGCATCGCCGCGGTTGGTTTCACCGGGGCCGGAGCCGGCGCCCGGGACCTGGCCTGGAACACCGCTCAGATCACCACGAACGACGAGCAAGCAGCCGACGACCGAGGCGCGGGCCGCGAGGGCGACTGGGAAGCCAACCACAGGGGAAACTGGGACGGTAAGCAAAGCAAGGAGAGCCCCGGGAAGAAGCACGGAAAGGAGGTGCCCTGCCAGACCGACAAGCTGATCCAGGCGATCATTCACGCCAACAGCAACCAGGGCGGCGTGCTCAAGCTGGCGAAGGACTGCACCTACACGCTGACCCGGTCCGATGGCTACGGCAACGGCCTGCCGATCATCAAGGAACCGATCACCCTCATCGGGCAGAACACCAAGATCGCCCGGGACAGCCAGGCCGAGTTCTTCCGAATCCTCAACGTTGGCCGGGGCGGACACCTAAAGGCTCAGGGCCTGACCATCAAGGGCGGCAAAACCCTTGCGGACGAACGGGGCGCGAACAGCCCCGAGGCGGTGTGGTCACGCTTCTCGAACTCGGTCGCGGCGGGAGAGGCTGCCAAGGCTGGCCAGCCGTACCTACCGCTGTTCCAGGGCGAGCCGCAGGCCGCGGGAGCCGACACGACGACCCCGGCCACCACGGACAACCCCACGGCGAACACGGAGACCTCAGTCGACACGGCAGGGCCAGGACAGTGGTCAGGCGACGCGGCGACCGGAGACGCCAGCACTAACGGGGACGCCACGACGGACGACGCCGCGAATGTGGACGCCGCCGTCGTGGACGAGGCTGTCGTCACCGACGAGGCCACCACCGCCGACGACACCGTCGCCGACGAGGCCACCGCCACCGACGACACCGTCGCCACCGACGAGGCCACCACCGCCGACGACACCGTCGCCGACGAGGCCACCGCCACCGACGACACCGTCGCCACCGACGAGGCCACCACCGCCGACGACACCGTCGCCGACGAGGCCACCGCCACCGACGACACCGTCGCCACGGACGAGGCTGTCGCCGACGAGGCCACCGCCACCGACGAGGCTGTCGCCGACGAGGCCACCGCCACCGACGAGGCTGTCGCCGACGAGGCCACCGCCACCGACGAGGCTGTCGCCGACGAGGCCACCGCCACCGACGAGGCTGTCGCCGACGAGGCCACCGCCACCGACGAGGCTGTCGCCGACGAGGCCACCGCCACGGACGAGGCCACCGCCACGGACGAGGCTGTCGCCACGGACGAGGCTGTCGCCGACGAGGCCACCGCCACGGACGAGGCTGTCGCCACGGACGAGGCTGTCGCCGACGAGGCCACCGCCACGGACGAGGCCACCGCCACGGACGAGGCTGTCGCCACGGACGAGGCTGTCGCCGACGAGGCCACCGCCACCGACAAGGCTGTCGCCACGGACGAGGCTGTCGCCGACGAGGCCACCGACAACGGCGCCGCAAGCTGGAACCAGAACAGCGCCACCAGCACCGACGCCACCGACAACGGCGCCGCAAGCTGGAACCAGAACAGCGCCACCAGCACCGACGCCACCGACAACGGCGCCGCAAGCTGGAACCAGAACAGCGCCACCAGCACCGACGCCACCGACAACGGCGCCGCAAGCTGGAACCAGAACAGCGCCACCAGCACCGACGCCACCGACAACGGCGCCGCAAGCTGGAACCAGAACAGCGCCACCAGCACCGACGCCACCGACAACGGCGCCGCAAGCTGGAACCAGAACGACGCCACCAGCGTGGACGCCAACGTCGGCGGCCCAGCCGCCGCGTGGACGGCCCCTGCCGAGATGGCAGCTGAAGGCGCGGAGCACAAGTACTTCCCGCACCACAACACCAAGGACGGCGCTGGCGTCCTGGTGCAGGCAGGCGGCACCGCTGATTTCGAAAAGTCCTACCTGGAGCACAACCTCGCCGGTGGCGTCGGAGGTGGGATCGCCAACTTCGGCAAGACCAGCCTCTACCACACGACGCTGATCAAGAATGACGCCTTCCACTACGGTGGCGGCATCTTCAACGGCGGTGTCCTGCGGGTCTCCTCGTCCCGGGTGATGCAAAACGGCGCTACAGTCGGCGGCGGCGGTATCGCCAACGGGGCAGCCTTCCTGGACCGCAAGGACATCAAGGCCGGGATGGTCTCGGTCGAAAAGGCCGAGGTCACCGGTAACGACACACTTGGCTTCGGCGGCGGCCTGTTCGACCTCGGCGGCGACATGACGGTCAAGCAGACGATTGTTGCCCGGAACCTGGCGCTGCTCGCCGGCGGAGGAATCGGCGCGGCCGAGCGAGGCAGCCTCTACCTGCAGGAGGCGCAGCTCGTTGACAACGGCACCGTCGGTGACGGTGGAGGCATGGCGCTGGCACTTGGCGTGATTGCCAACGTCGACAAGAGCAACATCACGGACAACAAGGCCGGCGTCTTCGGGGGCGGTGTGTTCAACCTCCTCAGCGCGGTCACCTTCCGGAACAGCTCAATTTCCGAAAACCTCGCCGGCTTCTCCGGCGGCGGGATCTTCAACGTCCTGGGTAGCGTCGATCTGACTGCTTCCAAGGTGACGAAGAACCGCTCGACCTTCAAGCCGGGTGGCGTGTTCAGCGCACTGGGTAAGGTCACGGTCGACAACAAGTCCGCGATCAAGGGTAATGACCCGACCAACTGCCAGGGCAGCCCCGAGCCAATCGAGAACTGCTTCGGCTGATCGACCAGCTAGTCAGTCCGGCCCCCTCCGCGCCAGCGGAGGGGGCCGGACCAATTGTGTGTCACCGCTGCACGAAGACCGCCACGCTGCGGGCCGGAACCGTGAACGTGCCACTGTCGGACGCGAACGAGGGGGTTCGCAGGACTTCGTCAGCGGAGGTACGCAGCACCGGGTGCAAGGCCACGTCCGCTCCGCGCAGGTCGGTGAGCTGTTGGGTAGCTGCCTGAGGGGTGGCATTGAAGACCACCGTCACCGACTTCCACGGACCACCCAACCCGCGGCTGTCCAGCGTCATCGTCAGTACGCCCGGCTGCTCCGCGGGGCCTGACAACGGGAACGCCACCCGTTGCTGCACCTGCTCTGCCGTCCGTAACCCAAATACTGGGGACGATGAGCGGATCCGAAGCAACTCGGTGTGCCGGGTCCCGGCCAGGTCGATCGTCGCGCAGTCCGGCACCAAGCCCGGATCGGCAAGCAGGGGGCGAGCGTAGGGCCACTTGTCCTTGTTGTCCTGCTCGGACGGGAGTCCGATGCCAAACCCGTTGCCCTGGGTGCAGTCCCATCGGATCTGGTTGAACCAGTCACCAGAGTTGTACGAGTTACGGTCCAGCGACTTCGACCGCAGCCGCTCGCTGCCGGCGGTGGCGAATCCGGTGCCCTGCCCCAGCAGAGCGGTGGCGAGCGCGAGTACCTGCATCCGGGCTCGGTCTACCACCGTGGTGTCCTCCGGCAGCTTGTACGCCAACGCGTCGTACAGGATCTCGTTGTCATGGGCATCCACATAGGTGACCGCCTCCCCTGGTGCGGCGGTGTAGCCGGCCGGCGATCCGTTGTAGTCCACCTGCGCCCCGGTGACCTGCTCACCGACGGTGTTGGTGAATCGGTAGTCACGTAGGTTGCCGGTGAGCCCAACCTTGATCAGGTCGTGCTGGTGCAGCAGCTGGGCGCGTTGCTGCGCCGCTGACCCGTTCACCGGGTCATGGTTGGGGTCGGTGTACAGCCCGGAGGCGAAGCCCTGTCGACGTGGGTTGGCGTCGAAGGGACCGCCTCCGCGCACCGCGTCCCGAAGCCGGTCGTTGAAGGTGCCGATGCCGGTGCCGGCCAGGTTGGCCTGGGTTGCCTGAACGAACCGCGCGTCATCCGCTACCTCGCCGAAGTTCCAGCCCTCGCCGTAGAGCAGGATGGCCCGACCGTCCACTCCGTCGCGGGCGATGGTCAGCTCGTCGAGGGCGGCGCGGACGGCCAGCATGTTCGCCTTCGGGTGGTGACCCATCAGGTCGAACCGGAAGCCGTCTACCTTGTACTCCTTCGCCCAGGTGACCACCGAGTCGATCACGAGCTTGCCCATCATGGCGTGCTCGGGGGCGGTGTTGGCGCAGCAGGTTGAGGTGGCGACCGAGCCGTCTGCCAGCAGCCGGTGGTAGTAGCCGGGAACGACCTGGTCCAGCACCGAGTTCGGGTCGGTGCCGGCCGCCGAGGTGTGGTTGTAGACGACGTCGAGCACCACCCGCAGCCCCGCGCCGTTCACCCCGGCGACCATCCGCCGGAACTCGGTGGTCCGCGCCGCCCCGGTCGGGTCAACCGCGTAGCCGCCCTCCGGCACGGTGTAGTGCAGCGGGTCGTACCCCCAGTTGTAGCCGTCGGTGTCGGCGACTGCGGCGACGCATCGCTGCTGTTCGTCCGAGTCTGGCGGGAGCGCCGCCAGGTCGCAGGGGGGTTGCTGCTGGTCGGCGCGGCGTTCGGGAATCGTGGCGAAGTCGAATGCCGGAAGCAGGTGCAGGTGGGTCGTCCCGGCGTCGCCGAGCGCCCTCAGGTGTCGCATTCCGGCGGTGGCCGGGTCGGTGAAGGCCCGGAACGTGCCGCGTCGCTCGACCGGCACCGTGCTGTCCGCGATCGAGAAGTCCCGCACCGACAGCTCGGAGATATGCGCCTGCGTCGCGGGCACCGCCGCTGGCTTACGCAGCCGCGTCCACCCCGGTGGCGCGAGCCGCGGGTCGGCGAGATCGACGATCTGGCTGTGGGTGGAGTCGGGGGCGAGCGCCAGCGAGTACGGGTCGGTCACCGCCGCGGTGACCATCTGCTGCTCGGCCGGTTGCCAGGCCTCGACCTGGTAACGGTAGTACTTCCCAGTCCAGGACGGGGTTCCCCGCACCGACCACACACCGGTGCGGTTGTCCCGTTGCATGGGGACTGGCCGCGGTCGCGATGTCGGTGTGTCGAACAACTGCAGTGCCACCGTGCGGGCGGTGGGGGCCCAGACCGCGAGTGTCGGCGCCGCACCGGTGAAGGTCGGGCCGAGCCGCGCCTGGGTCGCCGGGGCGTAGACGTCGTCGAGCACACCTGGGAGCTGGACGCCGGTGGCCGCGCGCAGGGCGCCTTCGCCGTCCCGCTCGGTCACCACGAGTTGTCCGCGCAGCGCCGCCGGCACCCCGTCCAGGTGCTTTCGGTTTAGGGCGAGGGCCGCAAAGGCCGCCAGGTGCGGGAACCGCTCGCGTTGTGCCGCGGTGAGCCCATGCCGCCGGGCCTGCAGCGGGATCGACCGGTACGTCCCGGCGAGTTCGCCGTCAACCAGGGTCACCCCGCCGGCCGCGGCTGTCACCAGGGCGTACGTCGTGTCGTCCGGGATTTCGGTCGGCCAGGCGACAGTGCCGCGGTCAATCCAGTGCGCCTTCTGCGTGGTCAGGTCGAGGCCGGTGGTGGTCCCAGATTCGGGTTGGTGGCTACCGGCGGCGAGCAGCGTGGTGGCGAGGTGGTCGGCGGCCCACGGCTCGGCACCGGCCACGGCCGGCGCCTCGGTGTCGGCGGGTGGTTGGAGGTGAACGAAGGTGTTGGTGCCGGCGAGGGTGAGGGTCGCCAGCGAGGCGAGAGTGAGCAGCGCCTTGCGCGGGATCGGCGGGGGCTTCATCGACGGCCTTCCTCTGGTCGCTGATGAGCCGCACGCTAGCCGCCGTCGAAACTTTCTGCAATCCCTTGCAAGTTAAGTCGAAACTATGCAGACACCTTGCACAAGGTGAACCCGGGCGCCGCCCTCACTCCGCAGCGCCGCCTGAGATCGCCCCACCGTCCCAGAACGCCAGCGAATGGAAGATCTCGTAGCGGTCTGGGTCAGGCGGCAGGAACCAGTGGAAGCCCGCCTGGAGGAACACCACCACCAGGTTCGCCGCCACGATCACCAGGAACAGCCCGCAGACCACCTTTGACGGCCAACCGAACCGCACGCCCCGCGGTACCAGCGCGCGGGCGAAGATCAGACTCACCCCACAGAACACCAGCACCACGCAGAACGTGATAAATGCCCAGGTGTACAGGTGTAGCCCGAGAATGGGCGACCCGTAGCCGGGGTCGGGCGGCACGATGTGCAGCAGGATCTGGCGGACCGCGATGGCGGCACCGACGACGGCGGCGACGATACTCATCCCGTAGCCCATGGCGTAGTCGGCGAGCCGCACATCGCCACGGCGGGTCCGCACGATGATGTAGAGCGGCCCGAAGGCCACCAGCATCATCGCCATCCGTTGCAGGATGCAGAGCGGGCACGGGAGGTCGCCGGTCACGAACTGCACCGCGAACCCGCCGATCAGCACCCCGCAGTAGGCGAGGACGAAGAGGTGCGCGAGCCAGAAGCCCAGACGGCCGGTCATAACACCCTCACTCAATCAGAAGTTCAACGGCAGCTTCGCGCCCACGTGATAGTTGAAGAGCAGCAGGATGGCGACGAGCGAAACCGTCCACGCGGCGAGGACGGTCCCGCGTCCACTGCCCCGCACGATGAGCCAGCCGGCGACGAGGAGCACCGCGAAGAGAATCGTTGCCATTTGCTCAAAATAGTGGCCAAATCGGGAGCTCCGAGCCGGAATCAAGAACCAACTCGACCGTCGACCGGACATCGACCCGAACCGGCTACCCCCAACGCCGCCACAAGGGGGCGAGGCCACAACCCGGCGGCGCACCCGCGAGCACTCACCACCGCCACACCCACCCGACACCAGTGGCGAACCCGGCGCCCGCCGCGTGCCCGGGTCGAGGTTGCGCGAATAGCAAGACGGACGTACGGTTTGTACTCGCAGTTAATGCAGGTAAGGGCCACCTAAGCACCGCACCGCCCCCGCCGGTGCGACAGACTGCTCAGGACTGCTCACGGCCACTGGTGTGAAGGAGTACGACGTGGCGAGCCTCGACACCTTCGGTGCGAAGACCCAGCTACGCGTCGGCGACGCGAGCTACGAGATTTTCAAGATCAACAAGGTGGAGGGGCACGACCGACTCCCCTACAGCCTGAAAATCCTTCTGGAGAACCTGCTCCGGACTGAGGACGGCGCGAACATCACCGCCGACCACATCCGGCAACTCGGCGCCTGGGAGCCGGCCGCCGACCCGAGCGTGGAGATCCAGTTCACCCCGGCGCGGGTGCTGATGCAGGACTTCACCGGCGTACCTTGCGTGGTCGACCTGGCCACCATGCGTGAGGCCGTGCGGGACCTGGGCGGCGACCCGACCAGGGTCAACCCGCTCGCCCCGGCCGAGTTGGTCATCGACCACTCCGTCATCGCCGACCTGTTCGGCCGCGAGGACGCCTTCCAACGCAACGTGGAGCTGGAGTACGAGCGCAACAAGGAGCGCTACCAGTTCCTGCGCTGGGGTCAGACCGCCTTCAACGAGTTCAAGGTCGTCCCACCGGGCACCGGCATCGTGCACCAGGTCAACATCGAATACCTCGCCCGTACGGTGATGGAGCGCAACGGCCAGGCCTACCCGGACACGGTGGTCGGTACCGACTCGCACACCACGATGGTCAACGGCCTCGGCGTGCTCGGCTGGGGCGTCGGCGGCATCGAGGCCGAGGCGGCAATGCTCGGCCAGCCGGTCAGCATGCTCATCCCGCGGGTCGTCGGATTCAAGCTCTCCGGGGAGATGCCGGCCGGCACCACCGCTACCGACCTGGTCCTGACCATCACCGAGATGCTGCGCAAGCACGGTGTGGTCGGCAAGTTCGTCGAGTTCTACGGCCCGGGCGTCAGCGCGGTGCCACTGGCCAACCGGGCCACCATCGGCAACATGTCCCCGGAGTACGGCTCCACGGTCGCGATCTTCCCGATCGACGCCGAAACCGTGCGCTACCTGGAGCTGACCGGACGCGACCCGCAGCAGGTCGCGCTCGTCGAGGCGTACGCGAAGGAACAGGGCCTCTGGCACGACCCGGCCGCGGAGCCGAACTACTCGGAGCGGCTGGAGCTGGACCTGAGCAGCATCGAGCCGTCACTCGCCGGCCCGAAGCGGCCCCAGGACCGGGTGCCGCTGGGCAATGCCAAGACCTTGTTCCGGGCCGCACTCACCGACTACGTCGCCGTGGACGCGGCCAGCGGTGAGCCGCAGCAGGGCATCAGCGGCCCCGCCGACGAGGCCAGCGCCGAGTCCTTCCCGGCCAGTGATGCCCCCGCCAACGAGGTCACCGACCCCGCTGACGCCCCGCGCGATCTGGTAACCGCGGCAGTGGGCTCCGGCGGCCGGGCCACCAACCCGATCCGGGTCACCGGCGCCGACGGCACCGAGTTCGAGCTGGACCACGGCGCGGTGGTGATCGCTGCCATCACCTCCTGCACCAACACCTCCAACCCGCAGGTGATGATCGGCGCCGCGCTGCTGGCTCGTAACGCTGTGGAGCGGGGCCTGGCCCGCAAGCCGTGGGTGAAGACCACCCTCGCCCCGGGCTCGAAGGTCGTCATGGACTACTACGAGCGGGCCGGCCTCACCCCATACCTGGAGAAGCTCGGCTTCCACCTGGTCGGTTACGGCTGCACCACCTGCATCGGCAACTCCGGCCCACTGCCGGAGGAGATCTCCGCGGCGGTCAACGAGAAGGACCTCTCGGTCGTGTCGGTGCTCTCCGGCAACCGCAACTTCGAGGGCCGGATCAACCCGGACGTCAAGATGAACTACCTGGCGTCCCCGCCGCTGGTGGTCGCGTATGCGCTCGCCGGCACCATGGACATCGACCTGGCCAACGAGCCGATCGGCGAGGACGCCCAGGGGAGCCCGGTCTTCCTGCGCGACATCTGGCCGAGCAGCGCCGAGATCCAGGAGGTCATCGCCGCCGCGATCGGCGCCGGCGGCTTCAGCTCGGCGTACGCGGATGTCTTCGCCGGTGACGAGCGGTGGCAGTCGCTGCCGACGCCGACCGGCGACACCTTCGCCTGGGAGGGCGAGTCGACCTACGTCCGCAAGCCCCCGTACTTCGAGGGCATGCGGCGCGAGCCGGCGCCGGTCCGCGACATCGGGGCGGCGCGGGTCCTGGCCAAGCTTGGGGACTCGGTAACCACCGACCACATCTCGCCCGCTGGTGCGATCAAGGCCGACTCCCCCGCGGGTCGGTACCTCGCCGAGCACGGCGTCCCGCGGCACGAGTTCAACTCGTACGGCTCCCGCCGGGGTAACCACGAGGTGATGATTCGGGGCACCTTCGCCAACATCCGGCTGCGTAACCAGCTTCGGGTGCCCGGCGCCGACTCCGCTGCCGGGGCCGCGCTTCCCGAGGGCGGCTTCACGGTCAACCACCTGACCGGCGAGCAGAGCACCATCTACGACGCCGCGGTGGCCTACCAGGAGGCGGGGATCCCGCTGATCGTCCTGGCCGGCAAGGAGTACGGGTCGGGCTCGTCCCGGGACTGGGCTGCCAAGGGCACGATGCTGCTGGGCGTCAAGGCGGTCATCGCCGAGTCGTACGAGCGGATCCACCGCTCCAACCTGATCGGGATGGGCGTCCTGCCGCTGCAGTTCCCGGCCGGCGAGACCGCCGAGTCGCTGGGCCTGTGCGGCACCGAGTCCTTCTCCATCACCGGAGTCACCGCCCTCAACGAGGGCAACACCCCGCGGACCGTCCAGGTGACCACCGACACCGGAGTCGAGTTCGACGCGGTGGTCCGCATCGACACCCCAGGAGAGGCGGACTACTTCCGGCACGGCGGCATCCTGCAGTACGTGCTGCGCCGGATGATCGGCTGAGGCGGTAACGGACGGGGCCCCCACACCGGTGTGGGGGCCCCGTCGCGTTTCCACCTGGCGGTCGGGCCCGGGTTACCTACCCGAAGCGGCTGACCGGGCGTTGCCCCGAGACAGCAGCCCGATCCCGGGTGTGATCTCGCCATGCTGTGCCAGGCTCGTGGTCATGGACGACAAGACCATCCTGAAGCGCATCTCCGAGCTGGTTGACGAGGAACACCAGCTCCGCGGCGCGGCCCAGGCCAACGAGGAGGGCACCGACGACGAGAGCCGAGACCGGCTCCGAGATCTGTCGGCGTCGCTGGACCAGTGCTGGGACCTGCTGCGCCGGCGGCGCGCCGCCCGCTCCACCCACGGCGACCCGGACGCCCAGGGCGTGCGTCCGGCGCCGGAGGTGGCGCGCTACCTCCAGTAGGGCCCGGCTCGAGCAGTCCCGCTGGCCTCGGCCCAGGTTCCGCCGGAGTGTTCAACGCAGGCCCGCCTCGCGGAGTAGGTGTTCGGTGAGGGCGAGCGGTTCAGCCTGCGCCGCCGGCAGGCCGCGGGCGACGAACCAGGTGGCAACTACCCGTACGTCTCGGGCCAGGTACTCCGGCCCCTGCGGGTTGGCGACCAGATCCACGACCTGAGGCAGATCGATGAGCACCAGCCGCCCCTCGTGCACCAAGAGGTTGTAGGGCGACAGGTCACCGTGGGTGTGGCCAGCCCGAGCGAGTACCACCAGCGCCTCAACGAGTTGTCCCCACAGGTCACGCAGGTCGGCCTCCGCCGGCCGCAGCTGCGCCAGCCGTGGGGCGGCCTGCCCCTCGTCGTGGTCACCGAGAAACTCCAGCATCAACTCGGTGCCGCGGAGCTGAACCGGGTAGGGCACGGTGATCGTGCCGTACCGGGCACCGATCTCCCACAGGCGGCCGAGCACGGCGAACTCCGCCGCCGCCCACTGTCCAGCGATCATCTGCCGCCCGAACGCGGTTCGCCGGGTCATCGCCCGCATCTCCCGGGAGCGTCGGACGCGCCGTCCCTCCAGATATCCCGCGTCCCGGTGAAAGAGCCGGTGGTCGGCATCTCGGTATCGTTTGGCCACGAGCAGGCAGGACCGATCGGTGTCGGGCACGGCGCGGCGGACGAGATGGACGTCCGCCTCCTTGCCAGTCTTGAGCACGCCCAGTTCGGTGTCCTTGGCGGCCAGCTCCGTTACCAGCCAGGCCGGGTACGGCTCTGGGCCGTGGACGGCGTCGTCCCAGGACGACCAGGTCTGGGCATCCGGCAGTGGATCGGAGTCAGCGGGCTGCGGTCCGGTTTTCCGCCCGCGCTTGGTGAAGCGTGGTTCGTCATCGTCGAAGCGGCGTCTGCCGCGGGTCCGGCGCTCCGGCGCCGGAGAGTCGTGATCGCGCACTGCGGTGAGATCCCTCGGTCGAGGTCAATGGAGACAGCTGGAAGTGACCTGTGCAGACGGCCATGATCGGCCTCCTCTCCTCGACCGGGCCACTCGCCCGGGGTGCACCGTGCGGTCCCATGCTCACCGTCGGATCGCGGCGCGGCAACCGGTATTACGCCGCGAGCACCGCGGCGAGGGCGGCGATCAGACCGTCGACTGTGAAGGTGGGGGCGAACCGTCCGTCGGTCCAGGTGCGCCCCCGGTGCAGCCAGACGCTGGGCAGCCCCACAGCCGCGGCACCGCCGATGTCCGCCTCCGGGCCGTCGCCGACCACCCAGGCCCCGCGCAGCGGCATCCGAACCCGCTGCGCGGCCAGTGCGAAGATTCGCGGGTTCGGCTTGCTGACCCCGGCCGCCTCGGAGATCACCCAGTCGGCCAGGTAGCGGTCCAGCCCGGTCCGCCGGATCTTCTCCTCCTGCTGCCGTACCGCCCCATTGCAGACCACCACCGGTATCCACCCGGCGTCGCCGACGATCTGCAGCGCACATGCCACAAGTGGATCAAGTCGGGTGCCGGCGAGCACGCCGTCGTGCAGCTCCTCCACCAGGTCGACCGAGCGGACCGCCAGCGAGTAGCGGTTACGGATCGAGTCGGCCACATCCCACCGATCGGTAAGCCCGTCCGCGTCAACGGAGAGCAGCCAATCGAGGTCACCTGGCGGTGCACCGATCTTGACCAGGAAGCGCTCGCCCCAGGATCGGAACAAATTTTCTCGATCGAGCAGGGTGTTATCCAGGTCAAGAAGGAGCAGCGGCACTCCGGCACCTTACGGGACTGAGGCGTCGGTCCGACAGGCCCAAGCAACCAAATGGCCAGAAATTTATGACAAACGGATGAAGCAGCTGGTAGGGGGAATTCGCCGAAGAGAGCGGACGCGGGGTCGCCAGTCGACGGGCCAGACCGCAAGCCGTACGTACGGTTTGCAGGACGCCGGGTGGTTTGACACGATCGACCCGTGCCCAGAGTAAGTCAGGACCAACTCGACGCGCGCCGGCAGGAGATCCTCACCGCCGCCCGGGTCTGCTTCGCCCGACACGGGTACGAGGGCGCCACCGTGCGCCGTCTGGAGGAGGCGACCGGGCTGTCCCGTGGAGCGATCTTCCACCACTTCCGCGACAAGGACTCCCTCTTCCTCGCCGTGGCCGAGGACGATGCGGCGGCGATGGTGGAAACCGTCGCCCGCAATGGCCTGGTGCAGGTCATGCGAGACCTACTTGCCCGGGCTGCCTCCCCCGACACGACGGGCTGGCTGGGCAGCCAGCTGGAGGTCTCGCGCCGCCTCCGCACCGATCCCGCGTTCGCCCGGCGGTGGACCGAACGGTCCGCGGCGATCGCCGAAGCCACCCGCGACCGCCTACTCCGCCAGCGCGAGGCGGGCGTCCTGCGCGACGACGTCCCCATCGAAGTGCTCGCCCAGTTCCTGAAGCTGGCGTACGACGGTCTGGTCCTGCACCTGGCGATGGGACGCCCGGCCGACGACCTCGGACCGGTACTCAACCTGGTTGAGGAAGCCGTCCGTCGGCGTTGACCATCCCTGCCCATCCCCGCTCCGGCGGCCCTCCTTCCGTTGGCACAGGTGGCCCACAATGGGTTCCGTCCCCCACGACAGGAGTGTCCGATGGTCCTCCTCGCCGCCCCCAGCAACACCTGGGGCATTCCCGGCCCAGTTTTCCTCGGGCTTTACCTGGTGACCGCCGCCGTTCTCGTCGCCATCGCACTCCTACGTCGAAACGAGATACTAAACGGATCGACGTACGATGCCAGCCTGCTCAGCCCCCAGCAGGTCGCCTACCTCCGCGGTGGTGCGCCGCTGGCGGTCTGGGCAGCTCTCGCGGGACTCCGCAGCGCTGGTGCGATCAACGTGAACCCGGACCGGCGCTTGACCGCCAGCGGTTCGCCGCCCAGCAACAGCGCCGCGTTGGACCAGGCCATCCACCTCGCCGCCAGTCGGGGCCTACGTGCCCAGGAGCTCAGCAGAGACCGAGGAGTGCGACAGGCCGTCCACCAGCTCCGCGCTGACCTGGTGCGACACGGGTTGGCGCTGTCCGACGAGCAGCGGGCTACCCTGCGCAACACGGCACTGCTACTCACCGGCCTGTTCGCAATCGGCATGCTGCGGCTCGGGGCCGGTCTGGCGAACGAACGCCCCATCGGCTGGCTTTTTCTGGCCCAAGTCGCGCTGTTGGTCGTGATAGTTCTGCTCTTCCGGCGTCCCTGGCGCACCCGGACCGCCGACCGGGTTCTACGCCGGCTACGCCACCGGCACACGCACCTGGCACCCCACCACAATCCGGCCTATGCCACTTATGGCGCCGCCGGGGCGGCGATGGGCGTCGCCCTCTTCGGCACGGCCGCTCTGTGGGCCATGGATCCCGGCTTCGCCGAGCAGGCACAGATCCAGCAGCAGTTCCTGGCCGGTGGGTCGGCAGCCGGCGGGGGCGGGACCGCCGGCGTAGGTAACGGTGGTGATGGCGGCAGCTGTGGCGGTGGCGGTGGGTGCGGCGGATGACCGGTCCGGTCGGATTGGGCATCGGATGGCGGCCCGAGATCGCTGGCTTCGTCGCCGGGCTCCCCGGGCTACCGTTCGTCGAGGTGATCGCCGAATCGGTGCCGGCCGCCGGTCCGCTGCCGGCTGAGCTCACGGCGTTGCGGGAACGCGGCGTGGCCGTCGTGCCGCACGGGGTGCGGCTCTCCCTCGGCGGCGCCGAACCGGTCGACCCTGCCCGGGTAGCTCACCTGGCCGCGGTGGCTGAGCTGACCGACGCGGCCCTGGTGAGCGAGCACATCGCCTTCGTCCGGGCCGGCGGGTTGGAAGCTGGTCACCTGCTACCCCTACCGCGCAGCAGGGAGGCGGTGACGGCGGTCTGCGCCAACGTCGCCCGCGCGCAGGCCGAACTGCCGGTGCCAGTCGCGCTGGAGCCGGTCGCCGCGCTCTTCGACTGGCCCGACGACGAACTGGACGAGGCGGCGTTCCTCACCGAGATCCTGGACCGCACCGGTGCCCACCTGCTGCTCGACATCGCCAACGTCTACGCCAACGCCCGCAACCGCGGCGCCGACCCGCTCGATCTGCTGGACCGGCTGCCGCTGGAACGAGTCGCGTACGCGCACGTGGCCGGCGGGGCCGAACAGGACGGCTACTACCACGACACCCACACCAGCCCGGTGTCCCCGCCGGTACTCGACCTGGTAGGTGAGCTGTGCACTCGCCACAGACCACCGGCCCTGCTGCTGGAGCGGGACGGAAACTACCCCCCGGCCGCTGCCCTCCGCGCCGAGTTGGACGCGCTCGCCGCCGTCGGTGGCCTGCCGGTGGTCACATGAACCCCGCCAGCCCGGCGAACGTACCGGCGACGCGGCCCACCGACCCGACGGTGACCACGCTGGCCGCCCGGCAGGCCGCCCTCGTCGCCGCCCTGGTGGCCGGCGCCCCGCCGCCACCAGGTTTCGCTCCGGAGGCGCTGGCCGCGACCCGGACCGCCCTGCTGCGTAAGCGGGCCGGCGAGACGGCCCGGTACTGGCCACTGCTCGCCACCGGCCTGCACCCGCGGTGGCTGGAGGTGTTCCAGCACTGGGCCGCCGGGCGGCCGCCCGCCGGTGCCCTTTGCGAGGGTTGGGAGCTGGCCCGCCAGCTACAGCGCGCGGGCGAACTGCCGCCGTTGGGAGCGGACGAGTTGGCCTGCTGGCAGGCTGGCTACCACTACCCAGAGCCGGGACGCCCGCCCCGGCCGCGCCGCCTGCCGTCCTGGGGGCGGGTCGGCGGCGCCGTCGCGATCCAGTTCGCCGGGCGGGTACGCCTCCTGCGCTCCGCCCGCCGCCGCACCTAGCTCGCCCCGCCTGCGGGCGCCGAATACGGCAGGATCAGGGCATGGAGCTCGGCTTGAACGACCGCGTGTACGTGCTCACCGGCGCTTCCCGGGGCCTCGGCTACGCCACCGCCGAGGCGCTCGTCGCCGACGGGGCGCGCGTCGTCCTCGCCGCCCGGGACGCCGAGGCGGTGAGCGCCGCCGCCCACCGCCTCGGTGGCCCCGCGTGCGCCGTCGGCGTGCCCGCCGACCTGGCCGACCCGGAGCTGCCCGAACGGCTGACGGCGACCGCCCGGGAGGCGTTCGGGCGGCTGGACGGCGCGCTGGTGTCGGTCGGTGGCCCACCGCCGGGTAGCGCGGCCACCGTGAGCGACGAGCAGTGGCGCAGCTCCTTCGAAACAATCTTCCTCGGCACCGTCCGGATGGTCCGGACCGTCGCCGCCGCGCTGCCCGACGGCGGGGCGATCGGGCTGGTGCTGTCCATCACGGCGCGGGCGCCGCTGGCCGGCCTAGGCATCTCCAACGGCCTCCGGCCCGGCCTGGCCGGCGTCGCCAAGGACCTGGCCGACGAGTACGGCCCCCAGGGCGTCCGTGTGGTGGGGCTGCTGCCGGGGCGGATGCTGACCGACCGGAACGCGCAGCTCTTCGCCGCCGCCGGGGACCCCGAACAGGCCCGCGCCGCGGCGGAGGCGGAGATCCCGCTCCGCCGGCTGGGTGAGCCGGCGGAGTTCGGCCGGGTGGCGGCGTTCGTGCTCTCCCCCGCCGCCAGCTACCTGACCGGAATCACGCTACCGGTGGAGGGCGGCGCGCTGCGCGGGCTGTAGTCACCAGTCCCCGGGCAGTAGACGCCGGTCGGGGACACCGGATGTGGGCTAATTAGCGGCGGCCGGCGGCAACGCCTCCTCGGCGACGTAGGAGCGCATCGGCAGCGTCACCGGTTCCGGTCCGGTCGCGTCCTGGTACGGCGTGGGCGAGTCGGCGACCGCGAACTGCGTCCGGTACAGCTCGGCGTAGAGCCCGCCCAGGACAACCAGCTCCTCATGTCGCCCCCGCTCGACGATCCGCCCCTGATCGAGTACGAGAATCTGGTCGGCCTCTCGCACCGTGGAGAGCCGGTGCGCGATGACCAGCGCGGTCCGCCCCGTCAACGCGACCGAGAGCGCCTGCTGCACCGCTGCCTCGCTTTCCGAGTCCAGATGCGCGGTGGCCTCGTCCAGGATCACGATCGAGGGTGCCTTGAGCAGCACCCGGGCGATCGCGATGCGTTGCTTCTCCCCACCGGAGAAGCGGTAGCCGCGCTCCCCCACCACCGTGTCCAGGCCGTCGGGCAACGCCCGCACGAGGTCCGCCACCTGAGCACCGGCGAGGGCAGCCCAGAGTTCGTCGTCGGTGGCCGTCGGCTTGGCGTACCGCAGATTCTCGGCGATGGTCTCGTGGAACAGGTGTGAATCCTGGGTGACGACCCCGATCTCGTCGCGCAGCGAGTCCAGGCTGGCGTCCCGGACATCAACCCCGCCGACGAGCACCTGGCCGTCGGTGACGTCGTAGAGCCGAGAGATCAACATGGACAGCGTCGACTTGCCCGCGCCGGAGGGCCCGACCAGGGCGACCATCTGCCCCGGCTCGACGGTGAACGACACGCCCCGGAGCACCGGCTCGGTGGCGGTCCGATCGAGCGCGGCGACCTCCTCCAGGGAGGCCAGCGAGATCTCGGCGGCGCTCGGGTAGCGGAAATGCACCGACCGGAACTCGACCCGACCGTCGCCCCGCGGCACGGTGACAGCAGCGGCCTTCCCGGTGATGGCGGGTTGCAGGTCGAGCACCTCGTAGACCCGGTCGAAGGAGACCAACGCGCTCATCACGTCAACCCGGACGTTGGAGAGCGCGGTGAGTGGCCCGTAAAGCCGGGTGAGTAGTAGCGCGAGCGTGACGACGGTGCCGGCACTGACGCTGCCGGTGACCGCCAACCATCCGCCCAGCCCGTAGGTGAGCGCCTGCGCGAGCGAGGCGACCAGCAGCATGGCCACGAAGAAGGTCCGCGAGTACATCGCGGACTGGATGCCGATGTCCCGAACCCGCTCGGCCCGCGCGGCGAACCGGCGTGCCTCGTTGTCGGGCTGGCCGAAGAGCTTGACCAGCAGTGCTCCGGAGACGCCGAAGCGCTCGGTCATCGTCGCGTTCATCTTGGCGTCGAGGTTGTAGGACTCGCGGGTGATCTCGGCGAGGCGCCGCCCGACCCGGCGGGCCGGAATGATGAACACCGGTAGCAGCACCAGCGACAGTGCGGTGATCTGCCACGACAAGGTGAACATCACCGCCGCGGTGAGCACCAGCTGGATGACGTTGCTGACCACCCCGGACAGGGTCGAGGTGAACGCCCGCTGGGCCCCGAGTACGTCGTTGTTGAGTCGGCTGACCAGCGCGCCGGTCTGGGTCCGGCTGAAGAACTGCAACGGCATGCGCTGGACGTGGTCGTAGACGCGGGTCCGCAGGTCGAGGATGATGCCCTCACCGATGCGGGCCGAGTACCACCGCTGGGCGAGCGAGAGCAGCGCATCTGCCACCGCGAGCGCGGCGATGACCAGCGCCAGTCGAACGATCAGGGTGGATGCCTCGCTGCCACCCCGCGTGATGGCGTCGATCACCTTGCCGGCGAGCACCGGGGTGGCAACCCCGATCATCGCGGCCAGCACGACGGTGGCCAGGAAGACGACGATGTCCCGCCGGTAGGGCTGGGCGAAGCCGACGATCCGACGCGCCACCCCGCGCTGGAGCCGGTGCGCCGAGATCTCGTCGTGGCTCCGCATCGACCGGAGCATGCTCCAGCCGCCTATGCCGCCGCCGGACATCGGATTGGACACGGTCACCTCCGGGTCATCGGGCCGACCACAACCTCCGGGTCGATTCTCCCGACGCCTGTGACAACCCGGTAAGTAACCCGAATCTTCCCGTACGGCCCTTACGGGCGCTGACAGGTGCCAGCGCCCCGCCCGGTTATTCTCCCCGGCCGGCGAGTTCCCGCAGCCGCCGGGTCTGTGCCTCCCGCTCCGCCCGTTCCTGCTCGGCCGGGGTGCGGTCGGACGCGCCGGCGAGCAACGCCTTGATCTCTACGACCGCGTCCCGGTCGTTGGCGAGCAGCCCCGCCGTCAGGTCGCTGACCGCGCCGGCCAGCTCCCCGGTCGGCACGACCAGAGTCGCCAGCCCGATTCGGTCCGCCTCGGCAGCGTCCAACCGCCGCCCGGTGGCGCAGAGCTCCAGCGCGCGCGAGTAGCCCACAAGCTCGACCAGGCGCTTGGTGCCGGCCAGGTCGGGGACCAGGCCGAGTGTCACCTCCGCCATGGAAAACCGGGCATCCTCGGCGAGAACCCGCAGGTCGCAGGCGAGCGCCAGCTGAAACCCGGCACCGATCGCGTGCCCCTGCACCGCCGCAATCGACACCAGGTCGGGGCGATGCAACCAGGTGAAGGCATCCTGCAGCTCGGCGATCCGGTCCGCGCACTCCGGCTCGGGCAGGGTGGAAAGCTCGGCGAAGGAGCCCGGCCCGGAGGCACCGGCCACCGACAGGTCGAGGCCGGCGGAGAAGGCCCGGCCTTCACCGCGGACGACCACGACGCGCACGTCGCCGGGGAGCTTCCGGGAGAAGTCGCGCATCGCTTGCCACATCGCCGGAGTCTGCGCGTTGAGCACGTCGGGCCGGGCCAGGGTGACCGTAGCCACCGCACCGTCGCACTCCAGCCGGACCCCGGTCGCCGCGGCAGTCACCGGGCGGCCCGGGGAACGGTGTTGATGGGTGGCGCCGCTCGGCGGGTCACGCCTTCTTGCGACGCCGGGCGCCGCCGCGCTGCCGCAGCTGCACCCCGGACTCGGTGAGCACCCGGTGGATGAATCCGTAGGAGCGGCCGGTTGAGGCCGCGAGCGCACGGATGCTCTCCCCCGAGGTGTACCGCTTGACCAGGTCCTTGGCGAGCGTCTGACGCTCGGCCCCGACGATCCGGCGACCCTTCTCAGTGCTGGTGGCTGTGCCAGTGGCTGCCATGCTGTGTCCTCACGTCCCAGACTGTGCGGTTCGGATACGGTCCCACCTATTAGACCGTCTCGAACGATCATGCGCCAGATATCAACTAATCGCCAACCGACACGCTATGTAATGTCGGCTACCCGATAGGCAGAACTGGCGGCCCATGATCGGTCAGGCCAGCTCAACCAGCTCCAGGAGGTCGTCGCTCCAGGCGTCCTCGTCCCCGTCGGGCAGCAGGATGGCCCGGTCCGGCTTGAGTGCGGCTACCGCCCCCGGATCGTGCGTGACCAGCACGATCGCCCCGGGATAGCGAGCGATCGCGTCCAGCACCTGCTCCCGGCTGACCGGGTCGAGGTTGTTCGTCGGCTCGTCCAGTAGCAGCACGTTCGCCCCGGAGCAGACCAGAGTAGCCAGTGCCAGCCGGGTCTTTTCCCCACCGGAGAGCACCCCGGCGGGCTTCTCCACGTCCTCCCCGGAGAAGAGGAACGCACCCAGAATCCGGCGCAGGTCCGTGTCACTCTGCTCCGGCGCGGCGCTGCGCATGTGTTCCAGAATCGTCCGCTGGACGTCCAGGGTCTCGTGCTCCTGGGCGTAGTAGCCCAGCCGGAGCCCGTGTCCGGGCCGCACCTCGCCGGTGTCCGGTTCCAGCAGTCCACCGAGGATCCGCAGCAGGGTGGTCTTGCCGGCACCGTTGAGGCCAAGGATCGCCACCCGGGATCCGCGGTCGACCGCGACATCCACATCGGTGAAGATCTCCAACGATCCGTACGACTTCGACAGTCCACCCGCGGTCAGCGGGGTACGACCGCACGCCGCAGGCGTGGGGAAGCGCACCTTCGCCACCTTGTCGCCGACCCGCACCTCCTCCAAACCGGAGAGCAGCCGCTGGGCCCGACGGGCCATGTTCTGGGCGGCGACGGTCTTGGTGGCCTTGGCCCGCATCTTGTCCGCCTGCGCCATCAGCGCACCGGCCTTCTTCTCCGCGTTGGCCCGCTCCCGCCGGCGACGCCGCTCGTCGGTCTCCCGCGCCTCCAGGTACGCCTTCCAACCCAGGTTGTAGACGTCCACCACCGAACGGGTGGCGTCGAGGAACCAGACCTTGTTGACCACCGCCTCCAGCAGCGCGGCGTCGTGGGAGATCACGATCAGGCCGCCCTTATGGTTGGCGAGGAAGCCGCGCAGCCAGGTGATCGAGTCAGCGTCCAGGTGGTTGGTCGGCTCGTCGAGCAGCAGAATGCCGCCACCGTTCTCGCCCGCGTCGCGGAACAGGATCCGCGCCAGTTCGATCCGACGGCGCTGGCCGCCGGAGAGGGTGCCGATGGTCTGGGCCAGCGCCCGGTCGGGGAGCCCGAGGTTGGCGCAGATGCGGGCCGCCTCCGCCTCGGCCGCGTACCCGCCCAGCGAGGCGAACTGGTCCTCCAGCGCGCCGTAGCGGCGGACCAGCTTATCGTCGGGCGTCTCGGCGAGCTTCCCCTCCAGCTCGGTCATCCGGGCCATCAGCTGGTCGAGGCCGCGGGCGGAGAGGACCCGGTCGCGGCCGGTCACGTCGAGGTCACCGGTGCGTGGGTCCTGCGGCAGGTAGCCGATGTTGCTGCGACGGTCGAGCTGACCGGCGTACGGCTGCCCCTCGCCGGCCAGCACCTTCAGCGTCGTGGTCTTGCCGGCGCCGTTGCGGCCGACCAGGCCGATCCGGTCCCCCGGCTGTACCCGCAGCGTGGTGTCGGAGAGCAGGATTCGGGATCCGGCGCGGAGTTCCAGGCCGGTGGCAGTGATCATGTCGGATGACTCGCTCTCGGGGTGGAAAGGCTGACTCAGGGCACGCGAAAGCACCGGCGGGCCGGAGGACCGTCGGTGCGGGGCGGTTCAGCCTTCGCAGAGCAGCACGCGGCAAGTGTACCGGGACACGCCCCGCCCGGTCCTGCGGATTACCCCCGCCAAGATCACTGACCGGCCCGGGGCCGCCCGTCGTTGGCCGGCACCGACCACCGGTCAGGTGGCGGATCCGGCGTTGCGCGCGGTCCCCATCTCGGGATCACGGACGAGGATGTAGACGGCTCGGGCCGCGGGAATGGCGTCGAGCAACACGGCGCGGCGGGGCTCCGGCACGGTCAGCAGACGCTCGGCACGCAGCCCGACCAGCGGAGCCAGCCGACGATCCGCGAGCACCGTATCCACCGTCCGGCGATCCCCACCACAGACCAGGGCCGCGAGCGTCGGAGCCGCCGGCAGCAGCAGGCGCATAGCCAGCTCGACCGCGTCCGCCACCGCCGCCTTCGCCTGGTTCTCCCGCCGCCGGGCGAACCGCTGCTGCGACCAACCGCCGGCAGCTGTCCGGCCCTGCACGTAGTGCGTATCGACCTTCGACACGACCAGCTCCGTTCCCTCGGCGACGCCGAGGGCCACCGCACCCTTGCGGGCGAGCAGCAGGCCGATCCGCCGGGGCCGGGACACGGCCGCCAGGAACCCATCCAGGTCGACCGCGCCGGGAGCGCCGGGCGGGGTGTGCAACTCGGCGGTCGCACCGTCCGAGGCGGTTAACAGCAGCCCGTACTCCTGCGGGGTGGAGATCGACGGACCGTGCCGGTCGGCGAAGCCGGCAACCCAGCGAGCGGCCCGGCCCGGGTCCACCTCGACCCACCGGCCGCCTCCCGCTGCGGGCCTACTACGCACACCTCGAACCTACCGCTGCCCGCCGGCTCCCCTTCGTCGGGTCAGGCCGACACGAGCGTGACGACGACGAGCGCTCCGATGGTGCTGGATATCAGGGCCGTGCCGAGCCGGCCGCGCGGGCCGGCGAGGATCCGGCCGGCCAGCATGCCACCCCTGGCGACCACCAGTTGGCAACTCGCCGAGGCGAGAAACACCCCGAGCAGGAGCACCGCAGCGGCCGGCAGATCCGGGACAGCGGGGGCCCGGTAGCCGAGTACAAGCATCGCGAGATAGAACATGGACACGGGATTCAACAAGGTCAACATCAGTATCCAGACGAATACCCGCGGCCGCGGCTCCAAGTCCCCGCGGCCCACGACCGACCGGCCAACAATGTCGGGGGCGCCGGCCGTGGATGTAGCTTCGGCATCCGGGCCGGCAACCGCACCCGAGCGGGCGGAACGCCGCGTCGCGGCGTGGGTTGCCAAGGCGAGCAGTACCACCGCGGCGCCCACCCGCACTGGGCCGGCGGCCGAAGCGAGCACCCAGGCCAACGCGACACCGCCGAGGATCGCAACGGCCACGTACAGACCGTTGGCGAGGGCGACGTTGAAGGCCGCGGCCGTCTCCACCCGCGACGCGATCGGCGCGACCTGCAGGACAAGTACCGCGAAGACGCCGACCGGGATGGCCACGACCAGGTAGCCAAGACCCTCGGCTACAGCCGAAGCGGCTGCGAACAGGCCATCGGCCAGCACGACGCCGAGGGCCACGGCCACACCCACCCGCGACGCGGTCCGCCTGACCCGCCACAGGACGAGTACCGCGAAGACGCCGACCGGGATGAGCAGGCCGAAACCGGCGGCCAGACCTAACAGAAACGCATCGATCACACCGTGATCCTGCGTCGCCCCCAACGCCCGCGGCTATCGGCTTTCCGACGGAGGCGACGCAGCGCCTGGCACAGTGGATGCGGCGGAGGGCACCGTGGTCAGACGTTGAAGCCCAGCGCCCGAAGCTGCTCGCGCCCCTCGTCGGTGATCTTGTCTGGTCCCCACGGCGGAAGCCACACCCAGTTGATCCGCATCTCGTTGACCAGGCCGCCCCCCGGACCGGTGGTCAGGGCCGACCGCGCCTGGTCCTCGATGACGTCGGTCAGCGGGCAGGCCGCCGAGGTGAGCGTCATGTCCAGCGTGGCGACGTTGTCGTCGTCAACGTGGACGCCGTAGAGCAGGCCCAGGTCGACCACGTTGATGCCCAGCTCGGGGTCGACGACATCCTTCATCGCCTCCTCAACGTCGGCGACGGCGGCCTTGCCGGCCTTCGCGGCCGGCACGCCCGCCGGAGCCGCCGCACCGGTCGCCCCATCACCCGGGGCCGACGTGGCCTCGGTGGCAGTGTCCTCGCTCATCCCTGAACCTCCGTCGGGCTCGTGTCCACACCGGCGCGTGCCGCGGCGTCCTTGAACGCCATCCACGGCAACAGCGCGCACTTAACCCGGGCGGGGTAGCGGGCGACGCCCGCGAAAGCCACCCCGTCCCCGAGTACCTCCTCGTCCGGCGTGACCTCGCCCCGGCCGGACATCAACTCCACGAACGCCGCGTGCACCGCGAACGCCTCGGCGGCCGGACGGCCGGCGAGTAGCTCGTGCAGCACACTCGCCGAGGCCTGGCTGATCGAGCAGCCGTACCCGTCGTACGAGACATCGTGCAGCACCGCACCGTCGGTGGCGACCCGGACGGTCACCTCGTCCCCGCAGGTCGGGTTGACGTGGTGCGCCTCGGCGACGGAAGCCGCCGGGTCGTCCGCGTCGCGCAGCCCCCGGCCGTGCGGGTGCTTGTAGTGGTCCAGGATGATCTCCTGGTAGAGCTGGTCAACCTGCATCAGGCGAACACCTTCCGCACCTGCTCCAGCCCCGCCACCAGGGCGTCGATCTCCTCCGTGGTGGTGTAGAGGTAGAACGAGGCCCGGGTCATGGCCGGCACCCCGAACCGGGTGCAGACCGGGCGGGCACAGTGGTGACCGACCCGCACCTGCACGCCCAGCGAGTCGAGCACCTGCCCGACGTCGTGCGGATGGATGTCACCCAGCGCGAACGAGATCGTCCCGCCCCGGCCCACCGGAACGTTCGGCCCGAAGATCCGCAGCCCGGGCACCGTCGCCAGGGCGTCCAGGGCGTACGCGGTGAGTTGCTTCTCGTGCCACTGGATGGCCCGCATGCCGACCCCGGAGAGGTAGTCCACCGCCGCGCCCAGCGCGACCGCCTCGGCGATCGGGGGGGTACCCGCCTCGAACCGGGTCGGCGGCGGGGCGAAGGTCGACCCCGACATCGCCACCGTCTCGATCATCGACCCACCGCCGAGCACCGGCGGCATCGCCGCGAGCAACTCGGCGCGGCCCCAGAGCACGCCGATGCCGCTCGGGGCACACATCTTGTGCCCGGTGAAGACGATGAAGTCCGGGTCGTAGTCGACCACATCCATCGGCATGTGCGGCACCGACTGCGAGCAGTCGAGCAGCAGCAGCGCGCCGACCTCCCGGACCCGCTGCGTGATCCGGGACGTCGCGTTGACGGTGCCGAGAATGTTGGACATGTGCACCAGCGAGACGATCTTCGTCCGCTCGTTGACCAGGTCCGTCAAGCCCGACTCGTCCAGCCGACCGTGGTCGGTGACCGGGAACCAGCGCAGGGTGGCGCCGGTGCGCTCGCAGAGCAACTGCCAGGGGACGATGTTCGAGTGATGCTCCATCTCGGAGATCACCACCTCATCACCCGGGCCCAGCCGGAACCGCGGGTCGGCGTCGGGACGCAGCGACGCGTTCGAGAAGGCGTACGCCACGATGTTGATCGCCTCGGTGGAGTTCTTGGTGAACACCACCTCGTCCGGGCTCGGGGCGTTGATGAAGGCGGCGACCTTGGCGCGCGCGCCCTCGTACGCCTCGGTCGCCTCGGTGCCCAGCGTGTGCACCGAGCGCGACACGTTCGCGTTACGCCACTCGTAGTGCTCCCGCAGCACGTCGAGCACCTGCCGTGGCTTGTGCGACGTGTTCGCGCTGTCCAGGTAGACCAGCGGGTGCCCGTTGACCTTCCGGTCCAGGATCGGGAAGTCAGCGCGCACCGCCGCCACGTCGTAGCTTGGCACGTCGCCGTACTGCGGCATACCCGGTGGAATCGCGATGGTGGTCATCGTGACCGGCCTTTCCTTGAGGTCGTCAGGCCCGCGCCGAGCCGGCCCCGGCGACGTACCGCTCGTAACCCTCGTCCTCGAGCTTGTCGGCCAGCTCCGGGCCGCCCTCCTCGACGATCCGGCCGGCGACGAAGACGTGCACGTGGTCCGGCTTGATGTACCGCAGGATCCGGGTGTAGTGGGTGATCAGCAGCAGCCCGGTGTCGCCGGTCTCCCGGACCCGGTTTACGCCCTGGCTGACCACGCGGAGCGCGTCCACGTCGAGGCCGGAGTCGGTCTCGTCGAGGATCGCCACCTTCGGCTTGAGCAGCTCCAGCTGCACGATCTCGTGCCGCTTCTTCTCGCCGCCGGAGAAACCCTCGTTGACGTTGCGCTGGGCGAACGCCGGGTCCATCTGCAGGCGCTCCATGGAACCCCGCAGCTCACCCGCCCAGGTGCGCAGCTTCGGTGCCGCACCGTCGATCGCGGTCTTCGCGGTGCGCAGGAAGTTCGCCACCGACACCCCGGGAACCTCGACCGGGTACTGCATGGCCAGGAAGAGGCCGGCGCGGGCCCGCTCGTCCACGGACATCTCCAGGACGTCCGCGCCGTCGAGGGTCACCGAACCACCGGTGATCTCGTACTTCGGATGCCCGGCGACCGAGTAGGCCAGGGTGGACTTGCCGGAGCCGTTCGGGCCCATGATGGCGTGCGTCTCCCCCGACCGGACGGTCAGGTCGACACCGTGCAGGATCGGCTTGAGCTCACCCTCGGGCAGCTTGACCGACACCTGCAGGTCACGGATCTCAAGGGTGCTCATTATCGGGTCACTCCATTGCTTGGCATCGGGCGGCCGTCGGCGCCCACTGGGATGTAGATGTCGCCGTCGCGGATCTCGACGGGGTAGACGGGGACGGGTTCGGTGGCGGGTAGCCCGGTCGGCTCGCCGGTGCGCAGGTCGAACCGCGAACCGTGCAGCCAGCACTCCAGGGTGCAGCCCTCGACCTCCCCCTCGGAGAGGGCCACCGCGGCGTGCGAGCACTCGTCGTAGACGGCGTAGAAGGCGCCGTCCGCACCGTGCACGATCGCGATCTTCAGACCGTCAATGTCCGCGCTGACCACGCTGCCCTTCGGCACGTCCTCGGCGGAGCAGATGCGAATCATCACGCACCGGCCTTCGCGGCGTTGTCCCCGCTCACGTACGTGGGGTCGGCGAACTCGCTCTCCCCACTGGCCAGCCGGGCCTCGATCGCCGTGCCGAGGCGCTCCCGCAACGACTCGACCGGGATCTTGTTGAGCAGCTCGGCGAAGAAGCCGCGGACCACGAGGCGCCGCGCCTCGGCCTCCGGAATCCCCCGGGCCATCAGGTAGAACAGCTGCTCATCGTCGAAGCGACCGGTCGCGCTCGCGTGACCGGCGCCGGCGATCTCCCCGGTCTCAATCTCCAGATTGGGTACGGAGTCCGCCCGCGCCCCCTCGGTGAGCAGCAGGTTTCGGTTGATCTCGTAGGTGTCGGTGCCGGTCGCCTCGGCCCGGATCAGCACGTCGCCGACCCAGACAGTACGGGCGCTCTCGCCCTGCAGGGCACCCCGGTAGCCCACGTAGCTGCGGCAGTCCGGGACCGAGTGGTCCACCAGCTGCCGGTGCTCCAGGTGCTGCCCCTCGTCGGCGAAGTAGACCCCGTACAGCTCGGCCTCGCCGCCCCGCTCGGTGTACTCCACGGTGGTGTACTGCCGGACCAGGTCGCCGCCGAGGCTGACCTGGACGTGCAGTACCCGGGCGGCGCGCCCCAGCCGCACCTTCAGGTGCTGCGCCTGCACCGCGTCGTCGGCCCAGTCGGCGACGGTGACCAGGGTCAGCTTCGCGCCGTCGGCGACCGAGACCTCGACGTTGTCGGCGAGCGTCGCCGAACCGACGTGCTCGAGCACCAGCGTCGCTTCGGCGAACCGGCCCACCTCGACGAAGGTGTGCCCGAAGGTGAGTTCGTCGACGCCCTCGCCGACCACCCGCAGGGTCACCGGCTCGGCCAGTACGGCCTCATCGGCGATCCGCACCAGCTGCGCCTGCGCCGCACCTCGGTACGCGAGCGCACTGATCCGGTCCACCGGCACGAGTACGCTGCCGATCCGCGGATCGTCCTTCGCGACCGACTCGACGGTGACGCCCGTGGGCAGGTCGCCGTACTCGTGCCGGACCGCACCCGCGCTGGCCGGCACCTCGCCGGTCAGGCCCCGCAGACGGTTGAGTGGGGTGAAGCGCCACTCCTCCTCCAGGCCGGTGAGGGCCGAGAAGTCGGTGACATCGTATGAGCGCAGCGCCTGCGACTTGGTGCTGGGCGGCGCGGAAGCCTGGGTAGTCATCTCTTCCTTGGTTCTGTTCTGCGACGACGGTGTCAGTAACGGGGACGGGTCGGGTCCGTCACGGCCGCGGCGGCCTCAGCCGACCGCGCCCTCCATCTGCAGTTCGATCAGGCGGTTGAGCTCCAGGGCGTACTCCATCGGGAGCTCCTTGGCGATCGGCTCGATGAAGCCACGGACGATCATCGCCATCGCCTCGTCCTCGCTCAGCCCCCGGCTCATCAGGTAGAAGAGCTGGTCCTCGCTGACCTTCGATACGGTCGCCTCGTGCCCCATTGACACGTCGTCCTCGCGGATGTCGACGTACGGGTAGGTGTCCGAGCGGGAGATGGTGTCGACCAGCAGCGCGTCGCACTTCACGGTGCTCTTGCTGCTGTGTGAACCCTCCAACACCTGCACCAGACCGCGGTACGAGGTGCGACCGCCACCGCGGGCGATCGACTTCGAGACGATGGTGCTGCTGGTGCGCGGTGCGGCGTGCACCATCTTGGCACCGGCGTCCTGGTGCTGGCCTTCACCGGCCATGGCCACCGAGAGCACCTCACCCTTGGCGTGTTCGCCGGTCATGAAGACCGCCGGGTACTTCATCGTGACCTTGGAACCGATGTTGCCGTCGATCCACTCCATGGTCGCGCCCTCGTGGCACACCGCGCGCTTGGTGACCAGGTTGTAGACGTTGTTCGACCAGTTCTGGATGGTGGTGTAGCGGCAGCGGGCGTTCTTCTTAACGATGATCTCCACGACGGCGCTGTGCAGCGAGTCCGAGGAGTAGATGGGGGCGGTGCAGCCCTCGACGTAGTGCACGTACGCACCCTCGTCAACAATGATCAGGGTCCGCTCGAACTGGCCCATGTTCTCGGTGTTGATCCGAAAGTAGGCCTGGAGCGGGATCTCCACGTGCACGCCCTTCGGCACGTAGATGAAGGAGCCACCGGACCAGACCGCGGTGTTCAGGGCGGCGAACTTGTTGTCGCCGACCGGGATCACCGTGCCGAAGTACTCCTTGAAGAGGTCCTCGTGCTCCTTGAGCGCGGTGTCCGTGTCGAGGAAGACGACGCCCTGCTCCTCCAGGTCATCACGGATCTTGTGGTAGACGACCTCGGACTCGTACTGCGCCGCCACGCCCGCAACCAGCCGCTGCTTCTCCGCCTCGGGGATGCCCAGCTTGTCGTAGGTGTTCTTGATGTCCTCCGGCAGCTCCTCCCAGCTGGTCGCCTGCTTCTCGGTGGAGCGCACGAAGTACTTGATGTTGTCGAAGTCGATCCCGGTGAGGTCGGCGCCCCAGGCCGGCATTGGCTTGCGATCGAACAACCGCAGCCCCTTGCGCCGCAGGTCGAGCATCCAGGCCGGCTCAGCCTTCTTGGCCGAGATGTCCCGCACGACCGCCTCGTTGAGGCCACGCTGCGCGACGGCCCCGGCCGCGTCGGGGTCGGCCCAGCCGTACTCGTAGCGACCGAGGGCGGCGAGCTGCTCCTCCTGGGTCAGGGGCTGAACGGTCTGCTCGGTCATCTATCTGTCCTCACAGTGGTGACGGTCTTACTGGACTGAACATGCCCCGGCTGGGCCGGAATGTGCGTCGTGCACACCCCATCGCCATGCGCGATGGTCGCCAGGCGCTGCACGTGGGTGCCGACCAGCCGGGAGATCACCGCGGTCTCGGCCTCGCACAGCTGGGGGAACTCGGCGGCCACATGCGCCACCGGGCAGTGATGTTGGCACAGCTGCCCCCCCGAGGCGATCGTGGAGGCGTTGGCAGCGTAGCCCTCCGCGGTCAGGGCGGCGGCGAGTGCCTCCGCGCGGGCGAGCGGGTCGTCGCCGGCGTCTTCCATGGCCGCCAGACAGCGGGTCTCCAGGGCGGAGACCTGCTCGGCGGCGAAGGCCGCCACCGCCTCCGATCCCCCGCCACGGGCGATCCAACGCAGCGCGGCGGTGGCCATGTTGTCGTAGTGGTGGGTGCCGCAGCGACCGCGGGCCGCCTCGGTCAGCAGAAAGACCTTGGCCGGACGGCCGCGCCCGCGGTGACCTCGGACCGCCGGATCACGGGCGAGGACATCTCCCTCGGCGAGCATCGCGTCCAGGTGGCGTCGAATCGCGGCGGGGCTGAGCCCGAGCTCGCGCCCCAGCTGCGCGGCGGTGGTGGCACCCCGCTCCAGCAGCAGCTGGGTAACCCGATCCCGGGTTGACGGGTCGGCGACGGTCGACCCACCGGCGAGCCCGACAGGCGCCGGCTGGCGCCCCGATAGCCCCGCCGCGTTTTTCACAACGCCAACGTTACGTAATTCGCCGGAGGCCTGCAAACCCGGGGTCCGGTGATCCAAAACACCGTTGTGGCGAAGCCGCCCGAGGGGGCACCACTACGATGCGTAGGATTTGCGCCGTGACTGTCGCCGCCCGGTTCCCGGTCTCCACCACCATGCTGCGCCGGCTGGCGTTCGCCAACATTCTCGCGAACGTGCTGATCGTCGTTACCGGCGGGGCCGTCCGGCTGACCGCCTCCGGCCTGGGCTGCCCCACCTGGCCCCGCTGCACCGACGCGTCGTACACCGCCACGCCGGAGATGGGCCTGCACGGGGCGATCGAGTTCGGCAACCGGTTGCTCACCTTCGCGGTCGGCATCGTCGCCATCGCCGTGGTGGTGGCCGTCCTGCTACACCGACCACGCCGACCCGGCCTGCTGCCGCTCGCGGTCGCGGTCCTGCTCGGCATCCCGGCGCAGGCGGTGATCGGTGGGATCACCGTCCTCACCAAGCTCAACCCGTGGGTGGTCGGGCTGCACTTCCTCGCCTCGATGGTCGTGATCGCCCTCGCGTACACCCTCTGGCGCCGGATCGCGGAACCGGACGGCCCGACCGTGCCGGTGGTGCCCGGGCCACTGCGCACCCTCGCGGTGATCACGACCGTGGTCTGCGTGGCGGTACTCGTGGTCGGCACCTGGGTCACCGGCAGCGGCCCACACGCCGGTGACGGTGGGGCGGCCCGCAACGGCCTCGACGCCGAGCAGATCTCCCAGGTCCACGCCGATGGGGTGTTCCTGCTGATCGGCCTCTCGGTGGCCCTGGTCTTCGCGTTCCGGGCGGTGGGCGCCGCCCGCCCCGCCCGGGCCGCGCTGGTGTTGGTCGGGGTGGAGGCGGGGCAGGGTGTGATCGGCTACGTGCAGTACTTCACCAACCTGCCGGCGCTGCTCGTCGGCGCCCACATGCTCGGCTCCTGCCTGGTGCTGCTGGCCACCCTCGCGGTACTCCGGTCGACCCGGGAACGCCAACCGGCCGTCACCCCCACACCGACCAGCGCCCGCGACACCGCGACTGAGCCCTCGGTCCCCGTTCCCGCCGGAGTCGGTCCCGTCCAGGCCTGAATCGTCAGCCCCGGCCGATTGGCGAGGTCGGGGGAGCAGACGCCAACGTCGTCGGACCGCGAAGGGCGGTCCGACGACGTTGAGTGAGCGTGTTTCAGGGCTGGCGGTGCAGCTGGGTCAGGATGGCGTCCGCGAGACGATCCGGGGCGCCGTCGGCGTACCCGAGGAAGAGTGACGGCTCGGTCAGCTCCAACTCGACCAGGAGCGGCGCGTCGCCCTCGCCCGGGATCAGGTCAACCCGGGCGTAGAGCAGCCGCTCCGGTCCGCCCGGAACCTCGGCGAGGATCTTCTCCGCCACCGCCACCTGCTCCGCGGTGGCCGTGCGGGGGGTGATCCGCTCGATTTTACGGGGCTCCTCCGGCCCCAGGTCCGGGCCGGTCAGCATCGCGCCCTTACGGATCGCGTGACTGAAACGCAGGCCGTCCGGGCCAGCGAGAAAGAGCAGCGCGGTCTCGCCGTCGGTGTCAACAGCGGAGAGGTACGGCTGCACCATGGTCACTCGCCCGGCCGCGCCGAGGCGCCGCACATGCGCCTGGGCGAGTTCTCGGTGCTCGGGATCGGCCAGGTCGTACCGGCCGGTGTCCCGGCTGTCCCCGCTGACCGAGGGTTTGATGACGTACTCCCCGCGCTCCGCGGGATGCGACCACTGCTGCCCCGGCTGAATCCAGGTGGTGGGGACGGTGGCCACTCCGGCGGTGGAGAGCTGTTCGAGGTAGCGCTTGTCGGTGTTCCAGCGGACGACGTCCACCGGGTTGGCCAGGGCCGGCACCGTCGCCGCCCAGGCGATGAAGGCGTCCCGGCGAGCGGTGTAGTCCCACGGCGAACGGAGAACCACGAGGTCATAACCCGCCCAGTCAACGCCGGGATCATCCCAGATCACCGCCTCGGCGGTGACGCCACGAGCCGCGAGCGGCGCGTGGACGAGGCGGTCGTCATCCTCAAGGTCAGGAAAGGCGGCGCAGGTCACGAGGGCGACCCGGGCTTCCCGCCGGGCCGACTCGGGCGAAGTGATCACCATAACCGGGAACCTAACGAGCCATCGTGCGCCGGGCCATCGACCGCCAGAGGTCGTTACTCGGGCGCATCTGGTCCATCAGTTCACGCTCCCACGCATTCTCGACGGTGACGCCCGCCTTGGCACACGCCTGCCGCGCGACGACGGTGTCGTCCGCGAACTGGTCGCCCCAGACCCCGTCGGAGCCGACGAGGACGATGCGCGCACCGCGCTTGCCGACGTACTCGATGACCGCCTTTGCGCCGCCGTGACCGGCGGCGAACGACTTGATGCCGGCGACCAAGCCACTGGGGGCCGGGCCGTTGGGGGCCTGCTCGGCCGTCAGCGTCGTATCGGAACGATCTGCCATGACGCGAAGCCTAAGCAGAGTTCCCCCCATGCGGGCGAGTTCGGTGAACCTTTTGTGATGCCAGTTACCCCGAAAGCGTGACCGGAGATGCCCCTTTTGGCCTGATTTACCTGCATAATTTTCGCATTATCGGCAAGAGGATTTCCAAAACATAAACCACGCTGACGGATTTCCGACCAACCCGGAATTCCCGCACGTCAATGGTGAAGCCGGCAATCCCAATACCTTCGCCCTCGGTCCGAGGGGGCGGTCAGATCACCGCGTCCAGCGCAACCGCCGCGAAGACGACGGTCAGGTAGGTGGTGGACCAGTGGAACAGCCGCATCGGCTTGACCGCTTCCCCCCGCGCCGCCCGACGGCACAGCCGATGCGCCTCGACCAGGAAGACGACCCCCACGACGAGGGTCGGCAGTCCGTAGACCGGCCCGATCCCAGCCCCGAGCGGCCAGGCCGCCAGCGAAACCAGCACCGTCAGCCAGGCGAAGACAAGAATCTCGGCGTTGACCCGCCGGGTTGACGCCACCACCGGCAGCATCGGGATGCCCGCCCGGGCGTAGTCTTCCTTGTACTTCATCGCCAGCGGGTAGAAGTGCGGCATCTGCCAGAAGAAGACGACCCCGAAGAGCGCCCAGGCAGCCGGCGCGAGGGAACCGGTCACCGCGGCCCAGCCGATCAACACCGGCGCCGCCCCACAGGCCCCACCCCAGAAGGTGTTCGCCGGGGTGGTGCGCTTGAGCCAGGCGGTGTAAACCAGGTCGTAATAGAGAATCGCGGCCAGCGTCAACCCGGCGGCCAACGCATTGGTGAAGACAGCCAGCAGGGTGACCGAGACCACCGCCAGCACCAAGCCAAAGATCAGTGCACTCCGCGGTGCGACGGTGTGTGCCGGCAGCGGGCGACGCTTGGTGCGCCGCATCACCTGATCGATATCCCGGTCGATGTAGCAGTTCAGGACGCTGGCCGCGCCGGCCGCCAGCGACCCGCCGACCAGCACCACCGCCATCAGCCAGAGCGACGGCAGACCACCGTGCGCGAGCATCATCGCCGGCACGGTGGTGACCAGCAGCAGCTCAACAATCCGCGGCTTGGTCAACGCCACGTACGCCGCGACCACCGCCCGCGGGTCCCGCCGCGAGCCGACCGCCCCATCCCCCGTCGTGCCGACCGACTGCCCGGCGGTGTCGCTGACGGGGCGCTCGGTGATCATGCTCACGGATGCCACCTTCCGGCATGGGCGGGGGAGGTCGGAATGATCGGGCCCCACTCCGGGACCATCACCGCCCCACCCTACGCGCCGCCGTTGTGGCTGCCCTGGTGACCCGGCAACGGTGCGGGGCGTCACACTCGTACGCGACGAAGCGGCCGGAACCGGGAGAACAGCATGCACGGATCCGTCGGCGGACGTTTAGGGCCGCTCGATAGGGTCACCGGTGAGGGTTCCGCCCATCTGCCGAGGAGCACACCGAACGTGGCTGACAACCGACCCGAGCTTCCTGCACTCAACTGGTCCGACCTCGACCGTCGGGCGGTCGACACGGTCCGCGTGCTGGCCATGGATGCCGTTGAGAAATCCGGCAACGGCCATCCCGGCACCGCGATGAGCCTGGCGCCCGCGGCCTACCTACTCTTCAACCGGGTAATGCGCCACAACCCCGCCGACCCGAACTGGCCCGGCCGGGACCGCTTCGTCCTCTCCGCCGGGCACTCCAGCCTCAGCCTCTACATCCAGCTCTACTTCTCCGGCTACCCGATGAGCCTCGCCGACCTGGAAGGCCTGCGGCAGTGGGGCTCCCTCACCCCCGGCCACCCCGAGTACGGGCACACCCCGGGAGTGGAGACCACCACCGGCCCCCTCGGGCAGGGCCTGGGTAACGCGGTCGGGATGGCGATGGCCGCCCGCCGGGAACGCGGGTTGTTCGACCCCGAGCCGGAGCGCGGCACCTCGCTCTTCGACCACGACATCTGGTGCATCGCCTCCGACGGCGACATCGAGGAGGGGATCAGCCACGAGGCCAGCGCCCTCGCCGCTCACCAGCAGCTGGGCAACCTCTGCGTGATCTACGACGACAACGAGATCTCGATCGAGGACGACACCCGGATCGCCAAGAGCGAGGACGTCGTGGCCCGCTACCGGGCGTACGGGTGGCATGTGCAGACCGTCGACTGGCGACGCGGCGACGCGGACGAGGGCGACTACCACGAGGACGTGGCCACGCTGTACCGCGCGCTCCTGGCGGCCAAGGCGGAGACCGGCCGGCCGTCGTTCATCGCCCTGCGCACCATCATCGGCTGGCCGGCGCCGAACAAGCGCAACACCGGCAAGATCCATGGTTCGGCGCTCGGCGCCCCCGAGGTCGCGGCGACCAAGGAACTCCTCGGCTTCGACCCAGAGCGCACCTTCGAGGTTGACGAGGACGTCCTCAAGCACGCCCGCCAGGTACTGGAACGCGGCATCGCCTCCCAGCGCGAATGGACCGAGACCTTCGAGGCCTGGGGGCGGGCGAACCCGGAGCGGCGGGCGCTCTGGGACCGGCTGGCCCACCGGACCCTGCCGGCGGACTGGACGGACGTCCTACCCACGTTCCCCGCCGACGCCAAGGGCATCGCCACCCGCGCCGCCTCCGGCAAGGTCCTCGCCGCGCTCGCGCCGGTGCTGCCGGAGCTGTGGGGCGGCTCGGCCGATCTGGCGGACAGCAACAACACCACCATGAAGGGCGAGCCCTCCTTCATCCCGGCCGAGCACGCCACCAAGGACTTCCCGGGCAACGAGTACGGCCGCACGCTGCACTTCGGCATCCGCGAGCACGCGATGGCCGCCATCCTCAACGGAATCGCCCTGCACGGCGGCACCCGCCCGTACGGCGGCACCTTCCTCGTCTTCAGCGACTACATGCGCCCGTCGGTGCGCCTCGCGGCGATGATGAAGCTGCCGGTGACCTACGTCTGGACGCACGACTCGATCGGCCTCGGTGAGGACGGTCCGACCCACCAGCCGGTGGAGCAGCTGACCGCGCTGCGGGCCATCCCCGGACTGGACGTGGTACGCCCCGCCGACGCGAACGAGACGGCCTGGGCGTGGCGGCAGGTCCTGACGCACACCGACCGACCGGCCGCGTTGGCACTGAGCCGCCAGCCGTTGCCGACCCTGGATCGATCCGTGCTCAATAGCGCGGAAGGGGTGGCCCGCGGCGGGTACGTGCTGGCCGAGGCCACCGGCGGCAAGCCGCAGGTGATCCTCGTCGGCACCGGCTCTGAGGTGCAGCTCTGCCTCACCGCCCGGGAGCGGCTGGAGGCCGACGGCACCCCCACCCGTGTCGTCTCCATGCCCTGCCAGGAGTGGTTCCGGGCCCAGGATGAGGCGTACCAGGAGTCGGTCCTACCCCGTGGGGTAAGGGCACGGGTGAGCGTGGAGGCGGGTGTCGCGATGTCCTGGCGGGCCTTCGTCGGTGACTGCGGTGAGAGCATCAGCCTGGAGCACTTCGGGGCGAGTGCCCCGCACACCGTGCTCTTCGAGGAGTTCGGTTTCACCCCGGACCGGATCGTGGGTGCGGCGCACGCCACGCTGACCCGGGTCGGCGACATCATCGGTAATCCGACCGGCAACTGAGGGGAGCGCGACGGCATGACGGACAGGCTGGGTGAGCTCACCGCCGCGGGCGTGGCGGTCTGGCTCGATGATCTTTCACGGATGCGACTCAGCTCCGGCGGGCTGGACCGGCTGCGCCGGGAGAAGCACCTGGTTGGGGTGACCAGCAACCCGACGATCTTCGCCAAGGCCCTCGGCGACGCCGAGGAGTACGACTGGCAGCTACACGACCTCGCGATGCGCGGGGTGAGCGTCGAGGAGTCGGTCCGCACTCTCACCGCGTACGACGTGCGCTGGGCCTGTGACGTGATGCGACCGGCGTACGAGGCGTCGGCGGGGGTGGACGGCCGGGTCTCACTGGAGGTGGACCCGCGGCTGGCGTACGAGACCGACCAGACCATCGCCGAGGCGCGGGCGCTCTGGTGGCTGGTGGACCGGCCGAACCTGTTCATCAAGATCCCGGCCACCGAGGCCGGGTTGCCGGCGATCACCGCCGCCCTGGCCGAGGGGATCAGCGTGAACGTCACCCTGATCTTCGGGCTGGACCGTTACTCGGCGGTCATGGAGGCGTTCCTGACCGGCCTGGAACAGGCAAAGGCGAACGGCCACGACCTATCCAAGATCGGCTCGGTGGCGTCGTTCTTCGTCTCCCGGGTCGACACCGAGGTCGACAAGCGGCTGGAGAAGATCGGCTCGGAGCAGGCCAGCAAGCTGCGCGGTCGGGCCGCGATCGCCAATGCCCGGCTGGCCTACGAGCGCTACAGCCAGGTCTTCGCCTCTGACCGGTGGCAGGCCCTCGCCGACGCCGGGGCGCATCCGCAGCGACCGCTCTGGGCCTCCACATCGACGAAAAACCCGGACTATCGGGACGTGATCTACGTCGAGGAGCTGATCGCCCCCGGCACCGTCAACACGATGCCGGAACCGGTGATCAACGCTTATGCCGAGCACGGCGAGACCAGCGGCGACACCGTCACCGGCGGCTACGACGAGGCGCGGGAGGTCTTCGCGGGCCTGGCGGCGGCCGGGGTTGACCTGACCGATGTGATCGACACCCTGGAGCGCGAGGGGGTGGAGAAGTTCGAGGCGAGCTGGAAGGAACTCCTCGACGGTGTCCGCCGTTCCCTCGCCGCCGCGAACCGCGGCATGAACCACCCCGGCGACGCCGCCACGAAGAACGCGCGGGCCGCCGAGCGGGCGGGAGGCAACGCGTGAGCGAGTCTTTCGGACAGCCCGTTGAGGCCGCTGCCGGCCTCTCGGTGCGCGGGGCAGACGCGGTTGACCAGACCGGGGCCGCCTCCACCCGGACCGCGGTAACCACGGCCGGGATTCCGGGCCAGCTGGCCGCGAAGGATCCCACGCTCTGGGGGCCGGAGGCGGAGGCCGAGGCGCGGATTCGGCTGGGTTGGGTCGACACCCACACCCGTAGCCGGGATCTGCTTCCGCAACTCGCCGAGCTGACCTCGGAGCTGGCCGACCTGGATCACGTGGTGCTCTGCGGGATGGGCGGTTCGTCGCTGGCTCCCGAGGTGATCTCCCGGACGCTCGGCCGGCCGCTGACCATCCTGGACACCACCGATCCGGGCCAGATCCGGACGGCGCTCGCCGACCGCCTGGAGCGGACCGTCGTCGTGGTGGCCAGCAAGTCCGGTTCGACCGTGGAGACCGACAGCCAGCGACGCGCGTACTGGCAGGCGTTCCTCGACGCGGGGATGTCCGAGGCGGAGGCCGGGCGGCACTTCGTGATCGTCACCGACCCGGGCTCGCCGCTGGCGGCGACCGCGGCCGAGATGGGCGCGTTCACGGTGCTGGCCGATCCGAACGTCGGCGGGCGCTTCGCCGCGCTGACCGCGTTCGGACTCGTTCCGACGGCGCTGGCCGGGGTCGAGGTGGCCGAGCTGCTGGACCAGGCCGAGGCTTTCGCCGGGTCGTTGGCCACCGAGCGGGACAACCCGGCGCTGGCGCTGGGCGCCGCGCTGGGTGCGGCGGCCACCGCCGGCCGGGACAAGGTGGCGCTGGTCTCGGACGGCAGCGGAATCGACGGGCTCGGTGACTGGGCCGAGCAGTTGATCGCCGAGTCGACCGGCAAGTCCGGGAGCGGCATCCTGCCGGTCGTCGTCGAGTCGCCGACCAGCCCGGGCGCCACCGGCGAGGACATTCTCACCATCAGCTACGGCGGGGCGCTGACCGCCGGGGAACTGAGCGGCGGGGAAGGGCCGGGCAGCACGCCGGACGTGGCGGTCAACGGGCCGTTGGGGGCGCAGTTCCTCGCTTGGGAGTATGCGGTCGCGGTCGCCGGCGTGGTGCTCGGCATCGACGCGTTCAACCAACCGAACGTCACCGAGAGCAAGGAGAACACCAACAAGATCCTGGCCTCGGGCGCGCCGACGGAGCAGCCGTCCTTCACCGAGGGCGCGATCGAGGTGTACGCCCCGGCCGGGGTACCGAACGATCTGGCCGGCGCGGTGCGCTGGCTGATCGATGGCGTGGATGACGACGGCTACCTCGCGGTCATGGCGTACCTCGACCGCGGGGCCGATGCCGACGCGGCCCGGCTCCGCCCCGCGTTGGCCGAGGCGGCCGGCCCGCCGGTGACCTTCGGCTGGGGTCCCCGGTTCCTGCACTCCACCGGGCAATATCACAAGGGAGGCCCACAGGTGGGCAGCTTCCTCCAGCTAACCGGTACCGTCGACGTTGATCTGCCGGTGCCCGGGAAGCCGTACAGCTTCGGGGAACTGCAGGCGGCGCAGGCCGCCGGCGACCGGCAGGCCCTGGCGGACCGGAAGCGTCCGGTGCTGCGGCTGCACCTGACCGACCGGTCCGCGGGTGTGGCGCAGCTGTTGGAGGCGGCTGGCGCGCTACCCAAGCGACGATGACGGACAAAACAAAGCGGAGCGAGGAGATAGCGTGACAAACCCGTTACGCGACCCGCAGGATCGACGGCTGCCCCGCATCCCGGAACCCTGTGCTCTGGTCATCTTCGGCGTTACCGGCGACCTGGCCCGCAAGAAACTCCTACCGGCGGTGTACGACCTCGCCAACCGGGGGCTGCTGCCCCCGAGCTTCGTCGTGCTCGGCTTCGCCCGCCGGGACTGGGGAGACGGCGACTTCGAGTCCCTCGCCCAGGCGGCGGCGAAGGAACACGCCCGCACGCCCTGGCGGGAAGAGGTGTGGGCGCGGCTGGCCGGAAACATCAAGTTCGTCGGCGGGTCGTTCGACGACGACGAGGCCTTCGACCAGCTGGCGGGGGTGTTGGCAAAGCTACGCCAGACGCACGGCATCCCCGGCAACGCCGCCTTCTACTTCGCCATCCCCCCGCCGGCTTTCCCGGTGGTACTCAAACAGCTCGCCCGCACCGGAATGGCGGACAACGCCAGCTCCGGCGGGTGGCGACGAGTCGTGGTCGAAAAGCCCTTCGGGCACGACCTGCCCTCGGCCAAGGAACTCAACGACCTGGTGGACGATGTCTTCACCCGCCCGGACGTCTTCCGCATCGACCACTACCTGGGCAAGGAGACGGTTCAGAACATTCTCGCCCTGCGGTTCGCCAACAACCTCTTCGAACCGTTGTGGAACTCGAGATACGTCGACTCGGTGCAGATCACCATGGCCGAGGACGTGGGCATCGGCACCCGGGCCGGGTTCTACGATACCGCCGGTGCCGCCCGCGACGTGCTCCAGAACCATCTCCTTCAGCTCCTCGCGCTGGTGGCGATGGAGGAGCCCACCAGCTTCGCCGCCGACGAGATCCGCGCCGAGAAGCTCAAGGTACTCAAGGCCATCACCCTGCCATCCGACGTGGACCAGGGGACTGTACGGGGCCAGTACCTGCCCGGCTGGGTCGGCGGCGAACGCGCGCTCGGCTACCTGGACGAGAAGGGGGTCCCGGCGGACTCGACCACCGAGACCTACGTCGCGGTGCAGCTTGGCATCCAGAACCGACGGTGGGCGGGGGTGCCCTTCTACATCCGCGCCGGGAAGCGGATGCCCCGACAGGTGACCGAGGTCGCGATCATGTTCAAGCAGGCCCCACACCTACCGTTCAACGACGCCGATGTGGAGTCGCTGGGCAACAACCAGCTCGTCATCCGGGTCCAGCCGGACGAGGGCGTGGTCCTCAAGTTCGGCTCCAAGGTGCCCGGGACCGCGATGGAGGTCCGCGACATCGCGATGGACTTCCAGTACGGCGAGGCGTTCACCGAGGCGAGTCCGAAGGCCTACGAGCGGCTGGTGCTGGATGTCCTGATCGGCGACCGGACCCTCTTCCCGGACGCCGCCGAGGTCGAACAGAGCTGGCGCGTGGTGGACCCGCTGGAGCAGGCGTGGGCGGAGACGAAGCCGGAACCCTACCGGTCCGGTGAGTGGGGTCCTCGCCGCTCCGACGAGATGCTGGCTCGGACGGGCCGCGCCTGGCGGCGGGCGTGACGATCGAACGACGCGAGCAGACCGGGAGGCAGCGATGATCGGCCTGTGGGACACCACCGGCAACGAGGTGGTCAAGGCGCTCGCTGCCGAGCGGCGCAGCGCCGGCGGGGTGGCCAGTGGCATGGCACTCACCCTGATCGTGGTCGTGGACGAGAAGCGGGTCCGTGAGGCGGAGGCAGCGGCGACGATCGCTTCCGCCGCCCACCCGTGCCGACTGCTGATCGTGGTTCGTTCCGACGTGGATCGGGACCGGAACCGGCTGGATGCGGAGATCGTGGTGGGGGGCCGGCTTGGCCCCGGCGAGGCGGTGGTGGCCCGGATGCACGGGCGGCTGGCCCTACACGCCGAGTCGGTGGTGATGCCGCTGCTGGTGCCAGATGTACCGGTGGTGACCTGGTGGCACGGGGATCCGCCAGCCGAGATCGCCACCGACTTCCTGGGCGTGGTGGCCGACCGGCGCATCACCGACGCTGCGCAGGCCGACAACCCGATCGAGGCGTTACGGCAGCGGGCGCACGACTACGCACCCGGCGACACCGACTTGGCCTGGACCCGGGTCACGTTGTGGCGCACCCTGGTGGCAGGTGCCTTCGACACCACCGAGGCACAGGTCACCGCGGCGACCGTGGTGGCACCACCAACCGATCCGACGGCGGCGCTGATGCGCGGCTGGCTCGCCTCCCGACTGGGGATCGACCCCGAGTGGCGGCACACCGACCAGTACTCCCGGATGCATGAGGTGCAATTGCACTGCGCCAACGGCGACGAGCTGACCCTGACCCGCAACGACAGCATGGCGGTGTTTCGCCGCACCGGCCAGGAGGACCGTCTTCTGCCGCTGGTGCGCCGGCCGCTCGGCGACGAGCTGGCCGAGGAGTTACGCCGGCTCGACGCCGACCAGGTATACGCGGAGGCGCTCGGTGCCGCGGCAGGGCTCTCCGGGCTGGAACGCCGTCCCGCGCAGCGGATGCATGTCTGGAAGGACCCGGCTCAGGCCGAGCGGGCCGAGGCGGGGATCACTACGCACGCTGGGATCGCGCAGGCATGAGCGAGGCGAGTATCGCGGTCCACGCCGACGCCGAGCTGCTGGCGCAGGCCGTGGCCGCCCGGTTACTGGTCCGAATCCTCGATGCGCAGACCGGGCGCGGTCAGGCGTCGGTGGTCTTGACCGGCGGACGGATCGCCGCCGCCGTCTATCGGGCCCTGGCGGCGATGCCCGCCCGTGAGGCGGTCGACTGGTCCCGGGTGGACGTCTGGTGGGGCGACGAGCGGTTCCTGCCTGAGGGGGATCCGCAGCGCAACGCGACGCAGGCCCGAGCAGCGCTCTTGGACGTGGTGCCGCTGGACCCGGCCCGGGTGCACCCGATGCCGGCTTCGGACGATCCGACCGGCAGCGACCCAGAGGAGGCCGCCGCCCGGTACGCGGCGGAGCTGGCCCGGGCGGCCCGCCCCGGCACCGCCGTCCTCCCCCACTTCGACGTGCTCCTGCTGGGGGTGGGTGAGGACGGGCACGTCGCCTCGGTCTTCCCGGAACATCCGGTGCACTACGAGAGCCGGCCGGTCAGTGCGGTCCGGGGCAGCCCGAAGCCGCCGCCGATCCGGACCACCCTGACTCTGCCGACGATCAACACCGCGGAGGAGGTGTGGCTGGTCGCCAGCGGGACGGACAAAGCCCGCGCGGTCGGCCTGGCGCTGGCTGGTGCGGGGCCGGTGCAGCTACCGGCCGCAGGTGTGCGGGGCGTCAACCGCACCCTCTGGCTGCTGGATCGGAGCGCCGCCGCCGACCTGCCCGCCCGCTTCCGCAGCGTCCGCTGAGCTGTCGCCCGCGGCTGCTATACCGCCGCGGGCGACACCTCGGACACCTCAGCGGTAAACGAACCGCGCGCGGCTCGTCCGAAGACGAACCGCGCGCGGTTTTGACTCGACGTGCTGGGCTCAGCCGACGCTGGACTGCTGTAGCCGCAGCCAGAGCCCAAGTCCGACGATGCAGGCGAACCAGACGATGCCCACCAGAACGGTGTAGCGGTCCAGGTTCTTCTCGGCGACCGACGACCCAGCCAGGCTGGAGCTGACCCCGCCGCCGAACATGCTGGACATCCCACCACCTTTACCCCGGTGTAGCAGGATCAACAAAACGAGCATGAAGCTCGTTATGACCAGCAACACGATCAACGTGTACGCGAACCAGATCGGCATGGCGGGGGACAGTCCTCTCGTTGCGATCCTCGCCCGAGCAGAACGGGCACGGTGGCACCGACCGGCGGACGGGCGGAGTCAAGGATAGCGAAGCGATCAGCCGGTGGTGTGCTCCGGGAACCGGCAGATCTTCGCGAACTCCTCAGCGTCCAGGCTGGCGCCGCCGACAAGGGCGCCATCCACGTCCGGCTGAGCCATGATGGCGGCCACGTTCGACGACTTGACCGACCCGCCGTACAGGATCCGAACCCGGTCGGCCGTCTCCTGGCCGAAGTGCCCGGCGAGGCGCTCACGGAGCGCCCCACACACCTCCTGGGCGTCCTCCGGGGTGGCCGTCTTGCCGGTACCGATCGCCCAGACCGGCTCGTACGCGACGACAACCTCGGCCATCTGCTCGGCGGTGACCCCCTTGAGGGCGGCGTCGAGCTGGTCGTTGCAGTACGCCACCTGGCCGCCCTGCTCCCGAATGTCCAGCCCCTCACCCACGCAGAGGATCGGGATGAGGGCATGGGTGAGCGCCGCCTGCACCTTCGCGTTGACGATCGCGTCGTCCTCGTGATGGTTCGCCCGCCGCTCGGAGTGGCCGACCGCCACATAGGTGCAGCCCAGCTTGGTCAGCATCGGCCCGGCGATGTCACCGGTGTGCGCTCCCGACGCGTGCGGCGAGAGGTCCTGCGCGCCGTAGCCAACCAGCAGCTTGTCTCCGTCGACGGCGGTCTGCACCGTCCGTAGGTCGGTGAACGGCGGTAGCACCACCGTCTCGACATCGGTGAGCTGCTTCGCGGTGAGACTCGCGGCGAGCTTCTGCACCAGCAGATTCGCCTCGAGATGGTTGAGGTTCATCTTCCAGTTGCCGGCCATCAGTGGCCGGCGGGTGGGGTTGGCCATTCAGCTCTCCAAGGCCGCGATGCCGGGGAGGGTCTTGCCCTCCAGGTACTCAAGACTGGCTCCGCCGCCGGTCGAAATGTGGCTGAACGCCTGCTCGTCGAGGCCGAGGGCCCGCACCGCGGCGGCGGAGTCGCCGCCGCCGACCACGGTGAACGCGTCCGACTTCGCGATCGCCTCGGCGACGCCGCGGGTGCCGTGCGCGAAGGCCGCCATCTCGAACACGCCCATCGGGCCGTTCCAGAAGATCGTCCGAGCGTCCCGCAGCGCGGCGGCGAAACCTGCCACCGTCTCCGGGCCGATGTCGAGCCCGACCCGCTTGCTGGGGATCCCGTCGGCCCGCACCGTGTCGTGCGAAGCGTCGGGGGCGAACGCGTCCGCCGCCACCACGTCAACCGGAAGCATGATCTTGCCGTCGGCCCGCTCCAGCAGACTGCGGCAGGTCTCGACCATCTCCTCCTCCAACAGCGAGGAGCCCACCTCGTAGCCCTGGGCCTTGAGGAAGGTGAAGCACATGCCACCACCGACCAGCAGCCGGTCGACCTTCGGCAGCAACGCCTCGATCACCGCCAGCTTGTCGGAGACCTTCGACCCACCGAGCACCACCACGTACGGGCGGTCCGGTTCCCCGGTGAGGGTGCCGAGCACCTCCACCTCGCGCAACACCAGCCGGCCCGCCACGTGCGGCAGCCGGGCCGGCACGTCGTACACGCTGGCGTGCCGCCGGTGCACCGCACCGAACGCGTCGTCCACGTACGCGTCGGCGAGTGCGGCGAGCTGGTCGGCGAAGGCGCCCCGCTCCGCCTCGTCCTTGCTGGTCTCACCCGGGTTGAACCGAAGGTTTTCCAGCAGGGCGACCTGACCGTCGCCGAGGCCGGCCACGGTGGACCGGGCTGAGTCGCCAACCGTGTCCTCGGCGAAGTGCACCGGCGCGCCGAGCAGCTCACCGAGCCGCCCGGCGACCGCGCGCAGGCTGAACGCCGGGTCGGGGCTGCCCTTCGGCCGCCCCAGGTGGGAGCAGACAACCACCTTCGCGCCGGCCTGGACCAACGCGCCAAGGGTCGGCAGTACAGCCCGAATCCGGCCGTCGTCGGTGATTTGACCAGTCTGCTTGTCGAGCGGGACGTTCAGGTCCGCGCGGACCAACACCCGCCGACCCGTTACCTCCTCGGCGAGCAGGTCGTCGAGGGTGCGGATAGTCACCGGACCGACCTTCCCTTCGTCACCAGGCCCCCCGCGAGCTGCCTACGCGCACTCACAGCGACTGACCAACGAGCTTCACGAGATCCACCAGGCGGTTCGAGTAGCCCCACTCGTTGTCGTACCAGCCGACGATCTTGACCTGGTTGCCGATGACCTTGGTCAGCGGGGCGTCGAAGATGCAGGACGCCGGGTCGGTGACGATGTCGGCCGAGACGATCGGGTCCTCGTTGTAGGACAGGACGCCGTTGAGCGGGCCGTTGGCGGCCGCCTTCATCGCGGCGTTGACCTCGTCCGCGGTGGTCTCCCGGCCGACGGTGACGGTCAGGTCGGTGGCGGACCCGGTCGGGATCGGCACCCGCAGCGCGTAGCCGTCCAGCCGGCCCTTGAGCTCCGGCAGCACCAGGCCGATCGCCTTCGCCGCACCGGTGGAGGTCGGCACGATGTTCAGCGCGGCGGCACGGGCGCGACGCAGGTCCTTGTGCGGAGCGTCCTGGAGGTTCTGGTCCTGGGTGTAGGCGTGGATGGTGGTCATCAGGCCCTGCTCGATGCCGAACGTGTCCTGCAGGACCTTCGCCATCGGCGCCAGGCAGTTGGTGGTGCAGGAGGCGTTGGAGATGACGGTGTGCTTGGCCGGGTCGTACTCCGCGTGGTTGACGCCCATCACCACGGTGACGTCTTCGTTCTTCGCCGGCGCAGAAATAATCACCTTCTTGGCGCCGCCGTCAACGTGCGCCTTCGCCTTGGTGGCGTCGGTGAAGAGACCGGTGGACTCGATGACCACGTCCACGCCCACTTCACCCCAGGGCAGCTTCGCCGGGTCCTTCTCGGCGAACACCTTGATGGTCTTGCCACCCACGGTGATCTCGTCCGCGCTGGCCTTCACCTCGTGCGGCAGACGGCCGAGGATGCTGTCGTACTTGACAAGGTGGGCAAGCGTCGCGTTGTCGGTCAGGTCGTTGACCGCCACGACCTCGATGTCAGCGCCGGACGCCAGCACTGCCCGGAAGAAGTTACGGCCGATCCGGCCGAAGCCGTTGATGCCAACCCGGATGGTCACAGGTCCCATCTCCTCGCGTTCTAGTCCGCCGGCGTGATGACCCACGAGCCGGCGACTAGATCTGCGCCAGCCGGTGGAACCGGCCGTTTGACGGTTCATCTCGGCCGCCCCGCCGCGGTCCGAGGGACCGACCGCCCGAGGCGGTGCGCACGGCGAGGAATGCCGAGTGCCGGCTCCCTTGCCGTACGCAGCGACCCTATCCGAGCACGGGGGTTCACGCTGCGGCGGGTGGCGATCCTGCCGCCCCGTAAGCCGCCACTGTCCTATCAGACCACGAGCATGTCCGGCGTGACTGCCGCTTCGGTATCCGGGATGCCGAGATCGCGGGCTCGCTTGTCGGCGAGCGCGAGCAGCCGCCGGATCCGTCCGGCGATCGCATCCTTGGTCAACGGCGGCTCGGCGAGCGCGCCCAGCTCCTCCAGCGATGCCTGGCGGTGCTCCAGCCGCAGCCGCCCGGCCGAGGTCAGGTGGTTCGGCGCGTCCTCGGCGAGGATCTCCAGGGCCCGGGTGACCCGAGCGGCGGCGGCGACCGCCGCTCGCGCCGACCGACGCAGGTTCGCGTCGTCGAAGTTCGCCAACCGGTTCGCGGTGGCCCGCACCTCCCGCCGTACCCGACGTTCCTCCCAGGCCAACACGCTGGAGTGGGCACCGATCCGGGTGAGCAGGGCGGCGATGGCGTCGCCGTCCTTGACCACCACCCGGTCCACCCCGCGCACCTCGCGGTTCTTCGCCGCGATGCCGATCCGGCGGGCCGCGCCGACCAGGGCGAGTGCCGACTCCGGGCCGGGACAGGTGATCTCCATCGCACTGGAGCGGCCCGGCTCGGTCAACGAACCGTGTGCCATGAACGCGCCGCGCCACGCCGAGACCGCGCAGCAGACGTTGGCGGCCACCACGTGCGGCGGCAGGCCCCGTACCGGCCGACCGCGGACATCGAGCAGGCCGGTCTGGCGGGCGAGAAACTCGCCGTCCTTGACCACCCGCACGATGAAGTGACTGCCCTTACGCAGCCCACCGGAGGCGAGGACGTGGATCTCGCTGGGATAGCCGTAGACCTCGGCGATCTCCCGCCGCAGCCGTCGGGCCACCGCCCCGGTGTCCAGCTCGGCCTCCACGACCACCCGACCGGAGACGATGTGCAACCCGCCGGCGAAGCGCAGCAGCGCCGCCATCTCCGCCCGCCGGCAGCAGGGCTTGGGCACGTCAACCCGGCTCAGCTCGTCCTTGACCGCCGCCGTCATCGCCATTGTGCGTCCTCTCACGGACCGGTTCCGGCGTGTCGCCGGAGATTACGTACGTGTCTAACGAGCGGCGCCCAGGACCGGCACCAAAGCAGCGGCGAGAGCAGCCGAATCATGACAGGGCGTGCCGTCGTTAACCGCGACCGGGGCGAGGATCAGACGAGCACCCAGCGATTCTGCCGCACGTTCGACCGGATCGGGGTCACCCACGGCCTTGACGTCTCCAAGCACGCAGTCGACCCGCAACTTCGGCAGGTACCACCGCAGCTCAGCCAGGTGATCAGCGACGGAGAGCCCGAACGTCTCCTTCTCGGCGGCCAGGTTGAGGGTGACCAGCCGGCGGGCGGGGCTCGCGACGATGGCCGCGGCCAGCTCCGGCACCAAAAGGTGCGGCAGCACGCTGGTATACCAGCTGCCCGGGCCGAAGAGAAGCCAGTCGGCCGTGCCGATGGCGGCCAGCGCCTCGGGGCAGGCCGCCGGTGCCACCGGGCTCAGCCGCAGCGACTCGACCCGACCGGTGGTGACGGCCACCTGATGCTGGCCGCTGACGATACCGACCTCCGCCGGCCGGTCCGGGTCAACGCCCCGAACCCGCGCCTCGATCCCGACCGGCTCGCAGGACATCGGCAGTACCCGCCCGACCGTGCCCAACATCGCGCCGGCGTGCTCCAGCGCCGCCACCGGGTCGCCGAGCAGCTCCATCAGCCCGCAGAGCACGAGATTGCCGATAGCGTGCCCGGTCAGCCCGCCCGCCGCCGCCCGGTCGTCAATCGTCGAGGTCGGGACCGCGGCGAACCGGTGCTGGAAGAGCCCGGCGCTGCGCTTGGTGGCGGGGTGGTCTCCGGCCAGCGCGACGAGTGCCTGGCGCAGGTCCCCCGGCGGCAGTCCGCCCCGCTCCGCGCGCAGCCGGCCACTGGACCCACCGTCGTCGCCGACGGTCACCACGGCGGTCAGATCAAGGTCGAGTTCGGGAGCACAACGCCGCAGTGCCCGCAGCGAAGCGGAGAGTCCGTGCCCACCACCGAAGGCGACCACCCGGATGGCCGTCACTCGCGCCCCAGGTCCCGGTGCTGGGCGTTGGCGGCGAGGCCGGTCTGGCGCAGCCGCGCGGCCAACTCCTCGGCGATGGCGACGCTGCGGTGCTTGCCGCCGGTGCACCCGACGGCGGCGGTCAGGTACCGCTTGCCCTCCCGCTCGAACCCGGCGGTGGTGGCGTTGAGCAGGTCGGCGTAGGTAGCCACGAAGTCCTCGGCGCCGGCCTGGCCCAACACGTACGAACTGACCGCCTCCACCTGCCCGGTGTGCTCACGCAACTCTGGCACCCAGTACGGGTTCGGCAGAAACCGGGCGTCGCAGACGAAGTCAGCATCCGGCGGCACGCCGTACTTGAAGCCGAACGAGACCACGGTCACCCGTAGCTGACGGGCGTCCTCGGCGCCGAAGAGCTCCTCGATCCGCCGCCGCAGCTGGTTGACGTTGAGGTGGCTGGTGTCGACGAACACGTCGGCCTGGTCGCGGGCCCCCTCCAGCAGCCCACGTTCGACCGCGATGCCGTCGGCGAGCCGCCCGTCCCCCTGCAGCGGGTGCGAACGCCGGACGCTCTCAAAGCGCCGGATCAACACCTCGTCGTCGGCGTCGACAAAGACCACCCTCGGGCCGAAGCCCCGCTCCTTGAGCTCCCGGATCGCACCGGCCAGGTCGGTGGAGAACGCCCGGGAGCGCACGTCCAGCACCATCGCCGTACGCCGGGCGGCGCCACCGGCCTTCATCGCCAGCTCGGCCATATCCAGCATCAGCGCCTGGGGCAGGTTGTCCACCACGTAGTAGCCGACGTTCTCCAGGGCACGGGCAACAGTGCTGCGCCCACCGCCGGAGACCCCGGTCACCACCACGAGCGTGGTGTCGGTGCCCGACGGGTCGGGCCCACCTGGCACGCTCGTCTGCCCCTCGATCACCTGATCCCCCCAACGTGTGGCACCGCGACCGGAATCGGGCCACGGGTTCGAACAGCGACTCTAACCCGCCGAGCCACACAGATCTTCCGCGTCACATTCCCGACACCGGGACAGCTCACCCACCACCGGCCACCAGACCTCTCCGCCCGTTACGCACGGCCCGGGCGTGGGCCGGCGCGTCAGGGGCCACTCGTAGACTGCGCCCCATGCCCTCCCCCACCGACCAGCAGCCCGCCGCGCTGGAAACACTGCGGCGTGTCTTCGGCTACGACGCCTTCCGGGGCTTCCAGCAGGAGGTCATCGAGCACCTGGCGGCCGGCGGGGACGCCCTGGTGCTGATGCCCACCGGCGGCGGCAAGTCGCTCTGCTACCAGATCCCGGCGCTGCTGCGGGACGGGGTCGCGGTGGTCGTGTCACCGTTGATCGCGCTGATGCAGGACCAGGTCGACGCGCTGACCGCGGTCGGGGTCCGGGCCGGCTTCCTCAACTCGACGCTGGACCTCGACGCCCGCCGTGCCGTCGAGCGGGCCTTCGTCGCCGGGGAGCTGGATCTGCTCTACCTCGCCCCGGAGGCCCTCGGCACCCGGGGCGTGCAGCACCTGCTCGACCAGGGGCGGATCAGCCTCTTCGCGATCGACGAGGCGCACTGCGTGTCGCAGTGGGGGCACGACTTCCGCCCGGACTACCTGGCCCTGTCGATGCTGCACGAACGCTGGCCCGGGGTGCCCCGGGTGGCGTTGACCGCCACCGCGACCAGCGCCACCCGGGCCGAGATCGCCACCCGGCTTCAGCTCACCTCGGCCCGGCACTTCGTCGCCAGCTTCGACCGGCCCAACATCCAGTACCGCATCGCGGCGAAGCGGGAGCCGAAGCGGCAGCTGCTGGCCCTGCTCCGGGACGAGCACCCGGGGGACGCCGGCATCATCTACTGCCTCTCCCGGGCCAGCGTGGAGAAGACCGCGGAGTTCCTGGTCGACAACGGTATTGCCGCGTTGCCGTACCACGCCGGGCTGGACGCGGTCACCCGCGCCCGGCACCAGCAGCGTTTCCTGCGCGAGGACGGCCTGGTCATGGTCGCGACGATCGCGTTCGGAATGGGCATCGACAAGCCGGACGTACGGTTCGTCGCCCACCTTGACCTACCGAAGTCGGTGGAGGGCTACTACCAGGAGACCGGCCGCGCCGGACGGGACGGCCTGCCGGCGACAGCCTGGCTCGCCTACGGCCTGACGGATGTGGTGCAGCAGCGCCGGCTGATCGACACCTCGGAGGGGGACCTGGCGCACCGGCGTAACCTCGCCGCCCATCTGGAGGCGATGCTCGCGCTCTGCGAGACGGTCCGCTGCCGCCGGGTGCAGCTGCTGGACTACTTCGGCGAGACCGCCGCCGCCTGCGGCAACTGCGACACCTGCCTGCAGCCGCCCGAGTCCTGGGACGGCACGGTCGCCGCGCAGAAGCTGCTCTCCACGGTCTACCGGCTCGACCGGGAACGCAACCAGCGCTTCGGCGCCGGGCACTGCGTCGACATCCTGCTCGGCCGCGCCACCGACAAGATCCAGCAGCACCGGCACGACTCCCTGACGGTCTTCGGCATCGGCACCGAGCTGAGCGAGGCGGAGTGGCGGGGAGTGGTCCGACAGCTGCTCGCCGAGGGGCTGCTGGCGGTCGAGGGAGACTACGGCACCCTGGCCCTCACCGACACCAGCGCGGAGGTGCTGGGGCGGCGTCGCACCGTCATGCTCCGCCGCGAGCCGGCCCGGAAGGCCCGGCCGGCGAAGCCGCGCGGCGCGGCCACCGTGGTCGCCGAGTTGGCGCCGGCCGCCGCCGAGGCCTTCGAGCGGCTACGCGCCTGGCGGGCCACCACCGCCAAGGAGCAGGGCGTGCCGGCGTACGTGATCTTTCACGATGCCACGCTGCGGCAGATCGCCACCGACGCACCGGCCGCCCTGGCCGACCTGTCCCAGGTCAGTGGCGTCGGCGAGGCGAAGCTGGCGAAATACGGCGAGCAGGTGCTGGCCGTACTCGCCGACACCCCACACCCTGCTTAATCAACAGTGGGCAGCCGATCCGCTGCCCACCCAGGGGTCCGTGGGCTTAGTCGGGTGTGTGCAGGTCCGCGCTGGCGTCATCGGCGGTTCAGCCTCGGGCGATGAAGTCCGTCAGCACCGGGGCGAGGGTCTGCGGCGACGGTACGTGCCCCTCGCCGGGCAGCACCCGGTGCGTGCCCCGCGGCAGCGCCGCGGCGGCGGCGCGGGCCACCTCGATCATCCACTCCGGGCTCTCGCCGCCGCTGAGCACCAGCGCGGGCACGGAGACCCGGGCGGCGACCTCCACCGGCAGGATGCCGCCGCGGCTGCGGTCACCCATGACCGCCGAGTCGTAGGCGAGCGTCGGCGCGAGCGCCACCACGTCGGCCCACCACGGCTCGTGGCGCAGCTCGGCCACCGCCTCCGCCGGCACGCCGGTGGTCTGGAAGAACAGCGCCACAGCGTCGTCGCGTCGCCCCTCCGCCAGCAGCGTGGTCAGGGCCTCGGCGTAGTCGCGGGCCTCCTGGCGGTCCTCGTCGGTGTCCGCGCCGAAGGGTGGTTCGTGGAGCACGATCGCCCGGGCGGGCACCCCGGCGGCCGCGGCGTGCAGCACCAGTGCGGCACCGGATGAGTGCCCGTACAGGATGACGTCGGCACCGAGGTCGTTGACGAGGGCGGCGAGATCCTCGACCTCCCGCTCGACGGCGTACGGGCTGACGTCGCCGCTGTCGCCGCGACCACGGCGGTCGTAGTTGACGACCGGCAGGTGGGCCCCGAGTCCTTCGGCCAGTTCGCGGGTCTTCGCCCGGTCGCAGGTGGCGCCGCCGACCACGATCAGCGGATCCCCGCCGTGCTCTCCGCAGCGTTCGTACGCGATCGCCGTGCCGTCCGCCGATGTCACCTTCAGCATGCCCGTGCCAGACCCTTCTGTCAGAAACGCTCCGATTGACAGGTACTACGTGCGTGGTTCATCTGGCTCCGTCGAGTCGCCGAGTGCGGCGAGGATCGCCTCGGCGGTCCGCTTGCCGACCCCGGGGACCTCGGTGATCTCCTCCACCGAGGCGGCGGAGAGCCGCTTCAGCGAGCCGAAGTGGCGCAGCAGCGCCGTGCGCCGCACCTCGCCCAGCCCGGGCACCCGGTCCAGCGCCGACTCGGTCATCCGCCGGGAACGCCGCTGCCGGTGGAACGTGATGGCGAACCGGTGCGCCTCATCCCGTACTCGTTGCAGCAGATAGAGGCCCTCGGAAGTGCGCGGCAGGATGGCCGGGAAGTCGTCGTCGGGCAGCCACACCTCCTCCAGCCGCTTCGCCAGCCCGCACAGCGCCACATCATCGACACCCAACTCGGCGAGGGCCTGCGCCGCCGCCGCTACCTGCGGCGCTCCCCCGTCCACCACCACCAGCTGCGGTGGGTAGGCAAACCGGCGCGGCCGGCCGGTCGTCGGATCGACCAGGGTGCCGACCCGCGGCTCGTCGGCCACACCCGGCCCGGTCGAGGCCGGTCCGGTCGAAGCGGTCCCGGTCGAGGCCGGCCCGGCCGGGGCGACTGGTTCACCGGCCGACTCGACACCGGCCTCCCCCGTCTCGGCCCGGGCGTCCAGGTAGCGGGCGAACCGCCGCCGCAGCACCTCCGACATCGCCGAGAGGTCGTCGGTGGCGCCCCGGATGATGAACCGCCGGTACTCGCTTTTGCGCGGCAACCCGTCCTCGAAGACCACCATGCTGGCCACCACGTCGGTGCCCTGGATCTGGGAGATGTCGTAGCACTCGATGCGCAGCGGGGCCGTCTGCAGGCCCAACGTCTCGGCGATCTCGTCGAGGGCCTTGCTCCGGGTGGTCAGATCACCGGCGCGTTTGAGCTTGTGCCGGGCCAGGGCGTCGGTGGCGTTACGCGCGACCGTCTCCAGCAGGGCCCGCTTGTCGCCGCGCTGCGGCACCCGCAGCGTCACCCGGCTGCCGCGGTGGTCGGAGAGCCAGTCGGCGAGCGCCTCGGCATCGGCGGGCAGCTCGGGCACGAGCAGTTCCCGGGGGACATCGGCCTCACCCTGCTCCCCGCCGTACACCTGGGTGCAGAAGTGGTGGACGAGATCACCGATGGTCAGCTCCTCGGTCTTCTCGACCACCCAGCCGCGTTGGCCGCGGATGCGCCCGTCCCGCACGTGAAACACCTGCACGGCCGCCTCGAGCGGATCATCGGCGAAGGCGACCACGTCGGCGTCGGTGCCGTCGCCGAAGACCACGGTCTGCTTCTCCATCGCCCGGCGCAGGGCGGCCACGTCGTCACGGAGCCGGGCGGCCCGCTCGAACTCCAGCGCCGCGCTGGCGTCGGCCATCTCCCGTTCCAACCGACGGACCATGACGTCGGTCCGGCCGCCCATGAAGTCGCAGAAGCCGTCCACGATCGCCCGGTGCTCCTCGGCGGAGACGCTGCCGACGCAGGGCGCGGAGCACTTGTCGATATAGCCCAGCAGGCAGGGGCGGCCGACCTGACCGGCCCGCTTGAACACCCCCGACGAGCAGGTGCGCGCCGGAAAGACCCGAAGCAGCAGGTCGAGCGTCTCGCGGATCGCCCAGGCGTGCGAGTACGGCCCGAAGTAGCGCACGCCCTTGCGCTTCGACCCCCGCATGACCTGGAGTCGGGGGAACTCCTCGGCGACGGTGACCGCCAGGTACGGGTAGGACTTGTCGTCCCGGTAGCGGACGTTGAACCGCGGATCGTACTGCTTGATCTCGGTGAACTCCTGCTGGAGCGCCTCGACCTCGGTGGCGACGGAGATCCAGTCCACCGATTCGGCGGTGAAGACCATCTGCCGGGTGCGCTGGTGCAGATTGACCGGGTCGGCGAAGTAGGAGTTGAGCCGGTTGCGCAGGTTGCGCGCCTTGCCAACATAGATGACCCGGCCGGTGCCGTCGCGAAACCGGTAGACCCCAGGTGACTCCGGGATCGTGCCGGACGCGGGACGGTAGGACGAGGGATCAGCCACGTTCCGAGCCTAGTCGCCGGCTCCGACAACCTCCGGCCGCGCCCGCCGGCCCCGGTCGGCCCGACCGGGGCCGGCCAGGCCGACCACCGCCAGTCAGGCGAGCGAGATCTGGTCGCCGTTGACTTTGACATCCCGCGGGGCGAGGGGCTTGGTGGACGGGCCGGTCAGCACCGAGCCGTCCTCGATCGAGAACTTGCTCCCGTGACAGGTGCAGTTGATCGTGCCGCCGTCAACGTTCCCCACCGGACAGTTCTGGTGCGGGCAGATCGGGTCGAAGCCCTTGAACTCCCCCGCTGACGGTTGGGTGATGACAACTCCCTGCGCGGTGTAGACGACACCGCCCCCGACCGGGATGTCACTGGTCCGGGCCAGCGACTGGGCTCCCTCCCGATCGCCGCCACCCGGGTCGCCGCTCTCGGTCAGTGCCGGGCCGGGGCTGGCCTCGGCTTCACCGGTGGAGTTGTCGCCGCAGGCGGCCAGGGCCATCGCCGCGCCGACCGCACCCGCGCCGGCCAGCACGGCCCGCCGGGTCCGTACGCCGTCGCCAGTGCCGACCCCCGCACCGGTCCCCGTCTGCTCGTCACTCATTCCGCAATCTCCTCGGCCAACGAACCGCGCCGCCATGGTGGTGTGCCCCAGCCGGTCTCCCGGAACCAACGCGTCCCGTCGGTTCACCCGGTCCGCGCCCGGGGCCACCCGTGCGACCCTACCCGGCCGGCGAAGGTCACCGGCCTGGTCACCTGGCCGACCTGATCATTCACCGGTCCGTGTCGCCGCGGGTGACCCGGACCGGTGACGCAGGACAGTCACCGTGCCTTGGCGGCGGCTTTGCGGGGGGCACGGGTCTTCGCCCCGGCCACGCGGGTCTTCGCCCCGTTGGCCTTGGCCGCCCGGGAGGTGGCCTGCGCCGCGCCCTTCGCCGCACCATCGAGCTTGAGCACCTGCCGCACAAACTGGCCGGTGTGGCTCTCGGGCACCTCGGCGACCTCCTCCGGGGTGCCGGCCGCGAGGACCGTGCCGCCGCGGTGGCCGCCCTCCGGCCCCATGTCGATGATCCAGTCAGCGGTTTTGATCACGTCGAGGTTGTGCTCGATGGTGATCACGGTGTTGCCCTTGTCGACCAGCCCCTCCAACACCATCAGCAGCTTCCGGATGTCCTCGAAGTGCAGCCCGGTGGTGGGCTCGTCAAGCACGTAGACCGTCCGCCCGGTAGAGCGCTTCTGCAGCTCGGAGGCGAGCTTGACCCGCTGCGCCTCGCCCCCGGAGAGGGTCGGCGCGGGCTGGCCCAGCCGGACGTAGCCAAGCCCCACATCCACCAGCGTCCGAAGGTGCCGGTGGATGGCCGGAATGGCGGAGAAGAACTCCGCCGCCTCCTCGATCGGCATCTCCAGCACGTCCGAGACGGTCTTGCCCTTGTAGCGCACCTCCAGGGTCTCCCGGTTGTACCGAGCGCCCTTGCAGACCTCACACGGCACGTAGACGTCGGGCAGGAAGTTCATCTCAATCTTGATCGTGCCGTCGCCGGAGCAGGCCTCACACCGGCCCCCCTTGACGTTGAACGAGAACCGGCCCGGCCCGTAGCCCCGAACCTTGGCCTCGACCGTCTCGGCGAAGAGCTTGCGAACGTGGTCCCAGACACCGGTGTAGGTGGCCGGGTTGGACCGCGGGGTGCGGCCGATCGGCGACTGGTCCACCCCAACGACCTTGTCCACGTGTTCCAGACCGGCGACCCGGGTATGCCGGCCCGGCACCAGCCGCGCCCCGTTGATCTGGTTTGCCAGCACCGCGTACAGGATGTCGTTGACCAGGGTCGACTTGCCGGAGCCGCTGACCCCGGTGACGGCGATCAGTTGACCGAGCGGGAACGTCACGGTCAGGTTCCGCAGGTTGTGCTCGCGGGCCCCCCGCACCGTCAGCTCCCGGCCCGGCGTCTGCGGCCGGCGCCGCTCCGGCGTCGGGATCTCCTTCCGGCCGGCGAGGTACGCCCCGGTCACCGACTCCGGGTTCGCCAACAGCGCCGGGACCGACCCGCTGTGCACGATCTGGCCGCCGTGTTCGCCCGCCCCCGGGCCGATGTCGACGATCCAGTCCGCCGTACGGATGGTGTCCTCGTCGTGCTCGACGACGATCAACGTGTTGCCGAGCCCACGCAGGCGCAGCAACGTCTCGATCAGCCGGTGGTTGTCGCGCTGGTGCAGACCGATCGACGGCTCGTCCAGCACGTAGAGCACGCCGACCAGGCCGGAACCGATCTGGGTGGCCAGTCGGATGCGTTGCGCCTCACCACCGGAGAGGGTGCCGGCCGGGCGGTCCAGAGAGAGGTAGTCCAGCCCGACGTCGAGCAGGAACCGCAGCCGGGCGTTGATCTCCTTGAGGACCCGTTCGGCGATCAGCCGCTGCCGATCGGTCAACTCGACGCCGGCGAGCAGTTCGGCACACTCCCCGACGGACATCCCGCACACCTCGGCGATGCTCCGACCGGCGACGGTGACCGCCAACACCTCCGGTTTGAGCCGGGCACCACCGCAGGCGGCACAGGGCACGTCCCGCATGTAGCCCTCGTACTTCTCCCGGGACCACTCCGACTCGGTATCCGAGTGCCGGCGCTCGATCCACTGCATCACGCCCTCAAAGCCGGTGTAGTACGAGCGTTCCCGGCCGTACTTGTTGCGGTACCGCACGTGGACCTGGTCGTCGGCGCCGTGCAGGATCGTCTTCTGGATCCGGGCCGGCAGCGCCCGCCACGGCGTGTCGAGATCGAAGTGCTCCGCCTCGCCCAGCGCCCCCAGCAGGCGCAGGAAGTATTCCAGGGTGTGCCCGCCGGACCAGGGCTGGATCGCCCCCTCCCGCAGGGTGCGCTCCGGGTCGGGGATCACCAGCTCCGGGTCGACCTCCTTCTTCGTGCCCAGGCCGGTGCACTCCGGGCACGCACCGTAGGGGGCGTTGAAGGAGAAGACCCGGGGCTCCAGGTCCTCGATCGCGAGCTGGTGGTCGTTGGGGCAGGCCAGATGCTCCGAGTAGCGGCGCTCCCGCTCCGGGTCGTCCTCGGGCAGGTCGACGAAGTCCAGCAGCACCAGACCGCTGGAGAGCCCGAGCGCCGCCTCGACCGAGTCCGTCAGCCGCTGCTTGGCGGACGGCTTCACGGTGAGCCGGTCGATGACCACCTCGATGGTGTGCTTCTCCTGCTTCTTGAGCTTCGGTGGCTCGGTCAGCGGATGCACCACCCCGTCCACCCGGGCGCGGGCGTACCCCTTCGCCTGCAGCTCGGCGAAGAGGTCCACATATTCGCCCTTACGACCCCGGACGACCGGCGCGAGCACCATGAACCGGGTGCCCTCGGCCATGGCCAGGACCCGGTCAACGATCTGCTGCGGGGTCTGCCGGGAGATCCGCTCGCCGCAGACCGGGCAGTGCGGCTGGCCGATCCGGGCAAAGAGCAGACGCAGGTAGTCGTAGACCTCAGTGATCGTGCCCACGGTCGACCGGGGGTTACGCGAGGTCGACTTCTGGTCGATGGAGACGGCCGGGCTCAGCCCCTCGATGAAGTCCACATCCGGCTTGTCCATCTGGCCGAGGAACTGCCGCGCGTACGACGACAACGACTCGACGTAGCGCCGCTGCCCCTCGGCGAAGATGGTGTCGAAGGCCAGGCTCGACTTGCCGGAACCGGACAGCCCGGTGAACACGATGAGCGCGTCCCGCGGCAGGTCGAGACTGACGTCACGCAAGTTGTGCTCGCGCGCGCCACGGATGATGAGTCGGTCAACCACGGTGCGTGTACTCCCGGGGTGCGGATTGGTGGCAGCTGTCGCCCGACGGCCCGCCCGGGAGGTATGACCCCGGATGACGGCCAAGCGGTCGCGCTGTGCGGTTGTGTTGCCCGTTGGGCGTGGTGGTTACCTGGTCACTCTGGTCACCTTTGTTACCTGGTCACCTGGTTTCACCTGGTCTTGGTGTCACCTCGTCGCCTGGTTTCCCTGGTCGCCTGGTTTCCCTGGTTCCCTGGTCGCCAAAGCGCCAAAGAGCACCTCGGCAAGCCTAGCCCTGAGGTGTGACACTTCCCTTGGCCCGCGCATTCCCCCAGCTCAGATCGGTCAGCCGGGCACCACCCGTACCCCCGGGATCTTCACCACCGCGCCACCTCCCGGCACCGCCACCAGCACCGACCCAGCGGAGTTAGGTCGGCCCGCGCCGTCCACCCGCCGGCTCGCCGACGTCGGCAGCGTCACCGCGCCGGCCAGCGCGTTCACCAGACTCGACCGGCCCGCCCGGGACCGGCCGAGCAGGCCGAGGGTCCGACCCGGCGCCACCTCCGCGCGTAGCCGGTCGAGCCCATCACCTCGCTGCGCGCTCACCGGCAGCACCGGCACGCCCGGCGCCGCCGCCGCGACCTGCCGAACCACCGCAGCCGGATCGGCGACCAGGTCAGCTTTGGTCAGCACCAGCAGTGGCCGGGCTCCCGACTCCCGCGCGAGCGCCAGCAGGCACTCGATCCGTCCGAAGTCCGGCCCGGGACGCATCGGCTCGACCACCGCCGCGACGGTCAGGTTGGCCGCCAGCACCTGCCCGGGGCCGGCCTTGCCGGCGGTCCGGGACACCAACGCGGTACGCCGGGGCAGCACCGCCTCGACTGTGACATGACGGTCGGGCCAGGTGGCGAGCAGCACCCAGTCCCCCACGCACGGCAGGTACGTCCGGTCCCGGGCCGCCGTGGCCAGCACCGCCCCGCCGAGGGTGGCGCGGAGTGGGCCGGCAGCGCCGAGGACGGTGCACACCCCCCGCTCCACCCGAGCCACCCGGCCCGGCTGACAGTCGGCACGCCGTCGTGCGTCGGACGCCCAGTCGGCGTCCCAGCCCAGAGCCGTCAGGTCGATGGTCATGAAATCCACTACCTCCTCCGACCTCCCGGCCGCGCGTTGCCGCCGACCGTAGGGCGCACCGCCACGCACCCGAAACCAATTTCCCCGGCGACGAAGGGACGGCCCGACCACTAGGCTCGAGAGGTGACCTCCGATCCACTGCGGCTGACCGGCGAAGTGGACGACGCCACCGCCCGTCTCCTGCGCACCACGGCTGACCTCGACGAGCCAAGCCTGGCCACCGCGTCCCTGCTGCCCGGCTGGACCCGGGGACACGTCTTGGCCCACCTCGCCCGCAACGCCGACGGGTTCGTCAACCTGCTCACCGCCGCCCGCACCGGCGACCCCATCCCGATGTACGCGAGCCCCGCCGCCCGCTCCGCGGACATCGAGGCCGGCGCCGTCCGGCCACCCACAGCGCACCGGGACGACCTACGCCGCAGCGCGGACCGGTTCGCCGAGGCGGTGGCGGCGATGCCGGCCGAGGCGTGGGGCGCCACCGTCACCACCCGACGCGGGCCGTGGTCCGCGGCGAACCTCGTCTGGGGCCGACTCCGCGAGGTCGAGGTGCACCACGTGGACCTGGCCGTCGACTACCAGCCCGCCGACTGGCCGGAGGCGTTCGGCCACCGGCTCCTGCGCGAGGTCGCCACCGGCCTGGCCGGTCGCTCCGACGCGCCGCCGATGGTGCTGCGTTGCGACGGCAGAGAGCACGACCTGGTGGTCGGCGACCGTACCGCCGCCCCCACCGTGCGCGGCGCCGCGCCCCACCTCGCCGCCTGGCTGATCGGCCGCAGCCGCGGCACCCGGCTCACCGTCACCCCGGACGGCCCGCTACCAACCCCACCCGAATGGATCTGACCGACCAATGACCTACACCGGAGACGTCACCCCCGGCGGCCCACCAGCCACCCGCGAGTTGGGCCAGCTCACCATCACCAAAGTCTCGGTGGGCCCGATGGACAACAACGCCTACCTGCTGCGCTGCCGGACCAACGGCGAGCAGGTCCTGGTGGACGCGGCCAACGAGGCCCCCCGGCTACTCGACCTGATCGGCGCCGCCGGCCTCGCCGCGGTGGTCACCACCCACCAGCACATGGACCACTGGCTGGCACTCGAAGAGGTGGTGGCCGAGACCGGCGCCCGACCGCTGGCGCACGCCGAGGACGCGCCCGGGCTGCCGATCACCGTGGAGCCCCTCGCCGACGGCGACCGAATCCCGGTCGGCGACTGCACGCTGGAGGTGACTCACCTGCGCGGGCACACCCCCGGCTCGATCGCCCTGCTCTACCAGGACCCATCCGGCACCCCACACCTCTTCACCGGGGACAGCCTCTTCCCCGGTGGGGTAGGCAACACCGAGCAGGACCCGCAACGCTTCGCTCAGCTCATCAACGACGTTGAGCAGCGCCTCTTCGACCGGCTACCCGACAACACCTGGTTCTACCCAGGCCACGGCAAGGACTCCACGTTGGGCCGAGAACGTCCCGCCCTGCCCCAGTGGCGGGCCCGCGGCTGGTAATCCACAACAGCCACACCGCCAGCCGGGGCTTGGAGCCATACGACGCGGGGTGTCGCGCAGGACCAGCAATCCCATTTTGCAGCTGTCGACGGCACACGATCGCATCATGCGCCGCGACGCCCTGAGTTCCTTCAGCGACGGCTCAAGCCCAAAGACTCGGGAATTTCAGGGGTCTCGTAGTACAGCGCCTCGATATGCCGGGGAGCGATCTCTAGGGCCGCAGCGAAGCTGAGCCCTTCTGACAACTTGCGGTAAAGCACATGGGAGCCCGGCTCCCAACGCCCCATCCGCTCGTCTAGGTGGGCACTGATGCGAGACTCCACGTTGCACCCAGACTTGGAGAAGGCCAGTGTCAGGCGAAACTGTATCTCGTTCTCCAGGTACGGATCCATTGAGACCGGAATCCTGATCGTCTTACTGACTCCGACTCGCTGCCACACCTCATCACTGTCATGCAGGTCAAGGAAGGAATATGCTTCACTCTCGTCGCCGAAGTCATAGCACAGCCAGAAGTCAACTGTACATTTCTCTATTTCCAGCTGATACCGCCCCAGCGCGGCAAGCAGTTCGATAGCCGCACTCTCCACACTCACTCCCAACCTCCACGCGACAAGCTGTTGCCACTTTCCGGAAGGGCGCTTCACAGCTTTTGTTGTGCACCCACGACCTCGGACGCCCCTGCTAACCCATTCCAAATAACCATGAGACCAAAAACCAACATCAACCTCGGCTCACTTCTACCCAAGAGTCAGACAGAAAGCACTGACCAAAGCTAGCGATGATCCCATGCTTGACAACCCCAGGGAGTCTAGCCTAACTACCGTCAGAGTTTTCGGTCGCCGCCGCAATAGCATGCAAGCGGTAAATTCCGACAGATGATATTAGTCGCAAATAACCCTGGCGTGGGTCCACTCCTCCGACAGGGAGGGAGCCTCGAAGTCCCTCAGCCGATGAGAACGGTGACGTGAACAAGTCCCGGGTAGGGTGACGTAGGCCTACGAGATCAAGGATGGTGAGCTCACGGCTCAGCAGGAGATCGAGCTCAGCTAAGCCACGATTACCGTCGCGCGGCCGGAGCTGACCTGGCCGCACGACCGTCGACAGTGGCGCCCGGCCAGTACTGCGGCGATGCGGGTGGGGAGGCAACACATGCGGCTCCTCGAGCCGTTGCGGCACAAGGAATTTCGTGCGGCGTGGCTGGGGCAGACGATCAACATCTTCGGCGACGCGGTCTTCGGGGTCGCTATCGCACTGTTCCTGCTACCGCGACCCGATGCTGCCCGCGCCATCAGTCTGGTGCTGGCGATGGTCGCCCTGGGCGGCGTGGTGTCCGTTCTCGTCGGTGGCGTCCTCGCTGACCGCCGCCGCCGTACCATCATGATCATAATTTCTGATCTGATCCGGCTTACGGCCCTCGCGGCGATCCTGCTTGCCGGCCCAGCGGCTCCACTGCCCACCTTACTCACCGCGGCGCTCGTCATGGGTCTTGGTCTCGGGTTGTATCGGCCCGCTTACGGGGCGCTGCTTCCGTCTTTACTTCCACCCGCACTCATCGCACCGGGTAACGCGCTGCGGGCGATGTCGAATCGCATCGCCGCAGTGGCCGGAGCCGCAGCCGCAGGGGCCGCGGTGGCTGCGACATCGGCGCAGACCACGCTCATCATTGATCTGGCAACCTTCTTGATCAGCATCAGCACGTTGCTGGTGATTCGCGATGCCACACCTCACCTGGACCCGCGGCAGACGAGCGGGTGGCAAGACTTCCGCGAAGGGCTGCACCATGTGCGGACCAGACCATGGATGTCGTCCATCATGGTTCAGGGCACGGTGCAACTGGCGCTGGTCAACGGACCGTTGTACGTGCTGCTGCCGCTCGTGCTCGGCAGCGGAAGTGAACGGATATACGGTCTGGTGGTGGCGGCCGAAGCCGCTGGCTCACTGACCGGGGCCGCTTTCGCCGGTACCCGGCGTCCACGCCGGCCCGGCTACGCGGCGATGTTCTGCCTGTTGGCTCAGCTGCCCCAACTCGCGGGTTTGGCGTTGGGCGCCTCCGGCCACCTCATGGTGCCGCTCTCCTTTGTCGCCGGCGTTGGTCTCGGTGGGTTCGCGGTGCTGTGGCTCAGTGCGCTGCAGGCCTCAACGCCGAAGGACAAGCTCGGCCGCGTCATGTCGGTCGACTCCCTGGCCAACACCGCCTTCACGCCCATCGGCCTCGCCCTCGCCGGATGGCTCTTCACCATCGCGGGTCCCACCGCACTCGCCACCATCGCCGCAGTAGTTCTCGTGCTCTCCGTCGTCGTTGTCCTACCCATTCCTGGTGTCGCAGATTTGGGTGGCCCAGTCACGCCCCGCCCGAGGGACAACGCCACCATCGACACACCGGTCGCCTCCTGACCGTCGGCCACCCGTCCGTGCCACACCCCGTGTGGCAGCGGTCTGCCATGCGACACTCCGGACTATCCCCTCCCATTATCAGTCAAAAATCACTTTTCTTCCTTGCGTCGCCACTCGCACCCTGGACAGAACATCTTCATTCCGAGCAATTAACCACTCTGCTAGAGTTCGTCGATATTCGACACCAGGGGATCACTTTGACTTTCAATCGACTCGCCCTGCTGGCTCCAGCAGCGGTGACGCTAATCGCGATGTCCGGCTGCACCCCCAAGGATGATGACATCTCTTCGGCTGGATCGGCGCCGACTTCCACTCCAGCGACCACGGCACCTCCGCCGCCCACACCCGCCCCGGCGGGCCTCGACGCCAGCACCAAGGCCACCTGCGCCGCCGCGGAGGAGGACCTCAGCTCCGCGTTGAAAGAAGTCGCCAAAGCGGAGGAGATCGGCCCGCCGGCCGGGCACCTGGCAGTTAGCGCGCAGTACTCGGCCGGAGCGGCAGCCCTCTATGTGCACACCTTTACCGACAACGACCAGGTCAACGGCGCCGTCGATGAGGTCGCGAACGCGCTGGCCGACCTGGCCGACACCTGGGCCGAGGCGCCGGAGAAGGCACCGAGCACAACGGACCTCACCACCGCCCAGCAGAACCTGACCACGGCCTGCGCCGCTGGCCAGGGAAGCTGAGTGACGCCTCGACCTCACCACCGGTCGGTGCCGCAGGGCACCCGCCGAAGCCACCAGCTCGATCTACCCACTCCCGGGGCTGACCGCCGGATGCACCGCAACGCCGACGCCCGGAGCGTCTAGGAGGACGCCGGGATTGAGCACCCAGGACGGGTCCAGCGCGGTCTTCGCGGCGCGCAGCGCCAGCGCCACCGGCTCGGGGCGCTGCTGGTCGTACCAGGGGCGGTGGTCGCGACCGACGGCGTGGTGGTGGGTGATGGTGCCCCCGGCGGCGAGCAGCGCCGCGGAGACGGCGCACTTGATCTGATCCCACTGGGCGACGGTGCTACCCCACCGGCCGGCGGCGTAGACGCCGAAGTAGGGAGCCGGCCCGTCCGGATACACGTGGGTGAACCGGCAGGTGACCACGCCGGTCGCGCCGACCTCCCGCAGCGCCGCGCTCACCGCGTCGAGCACGGCGGCGCGCAACGCCGGATAGCGGTCCCAGGTGCAGGCGGTCTCGAAGGTCTCCACGATCATCGAACGGGCCGCAAGCGCATCCCGCTGGTACGGCATCCGCAGGAACGACGACCGCCAGGTGTCCGTGGCGCCACTCCCCCGGGACTCCGACGCGTCGCGCTCCCGGGGCGGCTCGGGCAGCGTCCCGCCGTGGTCCCGGCACAGTGCGACAGCCCGTTCCAGCGCGGGTCCGACCGGGTGGTCCGCGGACTCGAAGCCCAGCACGAGCACCCCACCGCCGGTGGCCGTGCCGGCGTTCAACAGCGCCTCCGCCGGGTCGAGCAGCCGGCAGTTGCTCGGGTGCAGCCCGGACTGGGCGATCGCCCGGGTCGCCGCGACGGCCGCATCGTGGTCGTCGAAGTGCACTGCCGCGTCCGCCCGCCACCGCGGCCGGTCCTGCACTCGAAGCCACGCCTCGGTGATGACGCCGAGCGTCCCCTCCGAGCCGAGGAAGAGCCGGTCCGGTGACGGTCCCGCGCCGGAGGCCGGCAACCGTCGGGACTGGCTGATGCCGGCGGGGGTGACCACCCGCAGCGCCTCCACCAGGTCGTCGATGTGGGTCAGGACCGTCGCGTAGTGTCCGCCCGCCCGCGTCGCGAGCCAGCCACCGAGGGTGGAGAACTCGAACGACTGCGGGAAGTGCCGCAGGGTGAGGTGCTGCGGGCGAAGGTGTTCCTCCAACGCCGGCCCGAACACGCCAGCCTGCACCCGCGCCGCCCGACTGGTCCGGTCGACCTCCAGCACCCGGTCGAGCCGGCCGAGGTCCAGGCTGACCGTGCCGGGATAGCCGTCGCCCACCCGGGGCTCCACCCCGCCGACCACCGAGGAGCCGCCACCGTACGGAACGACCGCCAACCCGGAGCGCGAGCACCAGTCCAGCAGGTCGACCACGTCCTGTTCGGAGGTGGGGCGGGCGACCAGGTCCGGCGGGTGCCGTACCTCGCCGTGCAGGTTCCGGACGACGTCCCGGAACGCCTTTCCGTGCGCGTGCGCCGCCCGGTCAGCCGGCTCAGCTGAGCAGAGGTGCGCCAGCGCCGCTGGCGGGGTGACCCGCGCCGGTGCCAGGTCCAGCTCGGCCACCGGCGGCGGTTCGTGCGGGGTCAGGTCAGTGTCGGGTAGCAGGGCGCGCACCCGGTCGGCCAGCCGCCCGGCCTCAACACCGGTGACCGCGTCCTCAACGTGGCCCCAGCCCCACCATGAACGACGCTTCCCGGGCATCCAGTCTCCCCACCGTCATCGCCGTCGATGCAGTGAACCTACTCGACTGACGACGTGACCGGTATCCCACGCCCCGCGCCGCAGACCCATCAGCCACGGTTGAGGCCGGACCCCTGCTCCGGTTCCGGTGCCCGGTGGAGGGACCCGGCTGGGGCCGGATGCCCGTCGTCGGGCAGTTCGGGCCGCAACCGATGCCGGGTCACCGCCAACACCCCGGTGGCGAGCAGCACCCCGACCACCATCGTCACCACCATCGGGCTGGGTGCGCCGGGCAGCAGCCCGGTGATCGACCGGGCTACCGTGCCCAACACCAGATAGAGCCCGCCCCACGCCGCCGCACCGAGCGCCGCAGAGCCCACAAACCGCCGGTACGGCATCCGCAGCCCACCGGCGACCAGCGGCAACAGCGCGTTGAAGACCGGCAGGAAGGGCGCCACCAGCACCATGTGGCCGCCGCTGCGGCGCAACATGTGCTCCGCCGCCGCCCACCGCTGTTCGCCGATCCAGTCACCGACTCGCCCATGCCGCAGTCGGTCAGCGAGGCGACGGCCGACCAGGAAGCTCAGTGACCAGCCAGCCAGGCAGCCGGCGACCACTGTGCCGAGTACGGCGAGGCCGGCGGCCGGGCCCTGCACCCCCACCGCCGCGAGGATCGCCACATCCCCAGGCACCAACACCCCCAGCAGCGGTACGGCATCGAGGATCATCACCAACCCGAGCGCCCCCAACAGCGGGAGAGTGGGAAGCTCTCCGATCTGGGCCAGCCAATCCATGCCCGACACGTTAGAACCACGCCGCCTCCCTGGATATCCGGAGTGCCCCCCAGCTCCCCCTGATTCCCGCTCAGGGTCACCGTCAGCGTCGGTCAGGCGGGCCGCAGCACCTGCACCCGCCGCACCCGGGAGTCGGCAGTCGGCTCGGTGGTCGGCACCAGATACTCGGCGACGATCGCCATCCCGTGGGCCGGTACGTGACCGCGTCCCGGCTCGCCGACCAGCACGTTGACCTCGGCGGACGCGGCGCGGCGGAGGAAGGGCAGCATCCGCACGGCCATCGCCCGGTCATACAGGACATCGCCGGCCACCAGCAGGTCCAGCTCGGCGGAGGTGTCGTCCAGCAGGTCCCGGTCGGTAGCCGCGATCCGCACGCCGTTGGCCCGCGCGTTGACCGTGACCGCGGCGACCGAGTACGGGTCGGTGTCGGCGGCCACGACCTCCGCTGCGCCGGCCAGCGCGGCGGCGACCGCGACCACGCCCGAGCCAGCGGCCAGATCGAGTACCCGGCGACCCGCCACCAGGTCGGGGTGGTCGAGCAGGTGCCGGGCGAGGGCCTGACCGCCGGGCCAGACCGACGCCCAGTACGGCGGGGGCAGCGCGTGCCCGGCCCGGGCCTCCATCCGCGCCCACCAGACGATCGGGTCCTCGGCGAGGTGCAGGTGCAGCTCGGGCACGAACGGCACGGGCAACAGTCGCAGCCGGTCGAGGCCATGGCCGGGCGCGGCGATCTCCCGTTCCAGGTCGACCAGCGCGGTCGCGGCTACGCCCACCGGGGCAGCATGACCCAGTCTGGTAGCCACCGTGCGGTGTTTGGCAGGTCCGCCCCGGACCGGTCATTTCGTTGCCTACGGCACTTCGTCCAGCAGATTGGCGCGCGGCCGGCTACTGTCGGGAAGGTACCGGGCGATCATCGGCCGCCGGCCGGGGGTCGCCCGCTTGGAACAGGGAGAGATGCATGGCAACCGGCACCGTCAAGTGGTTCAACGCGGAAAAGGGCTTCGGCTTCATCGAGCAGGATGGCGGGGGGCCGGACGTCTTCGTCCACTACTCGTCGATCTCGATGAGCGGTTACCGGGAGTTGAACGAAGGCCAGAAGGTCGACTTCGATGTAACCCAGGGCCAGAAGGGCCCGCAGGCGGATAACGTCCGCCCGGCGTGACCCGGCGCGGTGACGGCGGTCGGACCAACCGGCCGCCGTCACCGTAGTGTGCGACGCACTCCGCGGTGCAGCCACGCCGGAGCGCGTCAACCGGCGACAACCAGGGATTCTGACGGTGATTTGGCTGCTACCGAGCTGGCGCTCATCGATATTTCACGGTGGGTAGGACCAACGCCGACGGGTGCTGCGGATCGTGCAGGATCTCCCGCCATCCGGCTTGCAGCGTGACCGCGGTACCGAGCGGCTCGCCGGTGCCGGGATTGCGGGCGTACCGGGGATGGGCCCCGCCGCAGATCTGCACCCGCAGTCGGTGACCGGCGGCGAACCGGTGGGCCACCGGCCACAACGGCACCGCGACGCGGACCGCGCCGGTCGGATCGGCTACGAAGGCGGTTGGGCTGACCCGGACCAGCCCATCGCAGATGTTCCAGGAGCGACCCCGACGGTCCACGTCGCAGAGTCGCACGAAGACGTCGAGGTGAGGAAGCTCACTTCGGACGAAGATCTCCGCCTCGACCGGGCCGATGACCTCCATCGCCACCGGCAGGGCCGCGCTGGTCCAGGTCAGTACGTCCGGGCGAGCCTCAACGCGCCGGTTGTCGACCGGGCCGGCCTGCTGGGCCACCAGCAGCGGGCCCCCCACGGAGGGGGTGGGGTCGGCCGGGTCGTACCAGAAACCGTCCGGGGCTGAGGCCGGCGACGGCGCGGCGCGCAACACGCCCTCCGGGTGCAGGTACCAGGGAGTCGGCGTAGCCGGGGGCGGCCAGTCCGGCAACTCCCGCCAACCGCCACCGGACCCGCCGACGTGCAGGCGAACCGGGGCACGAGCGCATCCCGGGTAACCACCGAGGTGTTCGTCGAGCCAGTCCAGTCCATCCCGGAGCGCGGCGACGAAGAGCCCCGGACTGCCGTGCGTCCACGGCCCGACGATGAGCCGGGGCGCGGCACCGGCGTCTCGCAGGGCCGCGAAGTCACGCAGCTGGGCGGGGAGAAAGATGTCGTGCCAGCCACCGATCATGGATACCGGGGCACGCACCTCGGCGATCCGGTCGCCGAAGACCCGGGCCCGCCAGTAGGCCGCGTCGGGGGTGTGGTGGCGCAGCCACTCCTGGAAGAAGGGCACGGTCACCCCGGTTGCCACCCGGTCCGCCTCGGCCAACGGCAGGTGCGACAGGCCGGCGGCGAGCCGCGGCTGGCCACGCCGGAGTTCCCACTGTCGGGCGAGCCACCCGACGGTCTGTGCCTGGAGCAGCTCGACCCAGGTGAGCACGGTGTCCAGGGCGAAGGACTCACCCGGATACGTCGAGTCGCGGGTGCCGGAGGCGGTCACCACCGCGACCATCGCCCGGAGGTCCGCCTCCGCCTCGGCGGCGATCGCCCACTGGACGAAGCCCTGGTAGCTGACCCCGAACATGCCGAACTCACCGTTCCACCAGGGCTGTCGCCGTAGCCAGTCGAGGGTGTCGAGGCCATCCTCGCGCTCGTGGACCAGCGGGTCGAACCGGCTGTCCGAGCCACCGGTGCCCCGGCAGGACTGGATCACCACGTGGTAGCCCCGCTCGCCGATGAGCCGGCCGAGCAACCGCATCGGCCCGCCCCGCCCGTACGGGGTGCGGATCAGCACCGTCGGCGCGGCTGGGCGGTCCGGAGCGTAGTGGTCGGTGCGCAGCGACACGCCGTCGCGAACCCGGACCGGGAGGTCTCGGGTCAGGGTGACCTGGCGGGTACGCGGCGGCGGCAGGCGCAACACGGCCGTGGCCGCCCGGGTTGCCAGCGCCGCGAACACGGCCTCAGCCGTTCGCCCGGCGGGGGTCGGGGCGGGCGGCCCGGACCGCGTCGCGGTGTTCGCGGAGCGTGGCCCGGACGGCCGTAACGAAGCGGTGGACGGTCTCCAACTCGTCGTCGGTGAAGCCGAGCATCACCGCGTCGGTCCGGCGGCCGAGCGGTCGGAAGAACTCCCTCGCCACCTCGGCACCGCGGTCGGCGTAGTGCACCAGGACCTTACGCCGGTCGGTGGAGGTGCGGTCGCGGCGGACGTGACCGGCGCGTTCCAGCCGGTCGAGGAGGGCGGTGACCGACCCGGAGGAGAGGTCGAGTTGTTCGCCGAGGCGACCTGGGGTGATCGGGTCACCGTGTAGTTCGGCGTCCATGACGGCGATCAGGGCCTGCAGGTCGGTGGCGCCCAAGCCGTGCAGGTTGGCAAAGGCGTGGCCGACGTGTTGGGCGTCCACCGCATACCGCCGGAGCTCGTTGGTGATCTCCGCGATGAGTTGCTCGCGTCGGGTGTCGCGTCGCCGGTACATGCTCTGACCTGCCACGTCCCGATTTTCTCCTCGCCCTGGTGATGTAGTTGCAGCATAGCGGAGAGACCGATAATCTTGGCTATCAAGATACTCGTCAGCCACGAATTCCCGGCGTGAGTAACCGAGCCGTCGTCCCGTCGAGCCCACGAGGAAGAGATGTCCGTCTTCACCCACGTCGCCCGGGGCAGGTGGGCCGCGTGGCTCACCGTGCTCGCCGCGATCGTCCTCGGCGCCGCCGTCTTCGGGCTGCCGAAGCCCGACAACCCCGCCCCCGCGTCCGCCACCGGTCTCTCCGACCAATGGCAGTCCACCCAGGTCGAACGGCTCCAGGAACAGCTGCCCGCCAGCGAGGTCCAGCCGGCACTCATCGTCGTCAGCCGCACCGACGGCGGCGCGCTCACCGCCGGCGACCAGGAGACCCTCACCGGGCAGAGCAACGAACTTCGCCGGTTCGCGGTCAACGGGCAGGTGCCGCCACCGCAGGTGGCCCCGGACGGCTCGGTCGCCCTGATCGCCGTGCCGCTCTCCGCCACCGAGGGGCAGGAGCAAACCGTCGAGACCATTGACGAGCTGCGGGCCGTGCTTGCCGACACTCCGGGCGACCTCACCATCGAGGTCACCGGGGCGCCGGCCTTCACGACCGACCTGACCCGGGTCTTCGACGGCGCGGACACCACCCTGCTGGCGGTGACCGCCGCCGTGGTGGCGCTCCTGCTGCTGATCACCTACCGCAGCCCGGTCCTCTGGATGGTGCCGCTGGCGGTCGTCGCCGCCACCGAGCAGCTCACCCTGCGCGCGATCGAGACGATCGTGCCGGCGGTCGGGATCAACCTGCAGTCGGGAGCCGTCACCGGCATCGCCAGCGTCCTCGTCTTCGGCGCCGCCACCAACTACGCGCTACTGCTGATCGCCCGCTACCGGGAGGAGTTGCGCCGCGAGGCGGACCGCTTCACGGCGATGCGGACCGCCCTGCGCCGCACCGCCGAACCCATCCTGGCCAGCGGCTCCACCGTTGTCCTCGGCGTCCTCACCCTGCTGCTGTCCGAGCAGGAGAACAACCGGGCGCTCGCGGTGGCCTGCGCCACCGGCGTCGTGTTCGCCATGTTCTCCGCGCTCTTCGTGCTCCCGGCCGCCCTGGTGCTCTTCGGCCGTGGCCTGTTCTGGCCATTCGTCCCGCGCCTCGGCAGCGCGGTCACCGAGGGACGCCTGTGGGGCCGACTCGGCACCGTGGTCCTGCGCCGCCCGGCCTCCGTCGCGGTCCTGGCGACGCTGCTGCTGGCCGGTCTCGCCCTCGGCGGCCTGGGCATCCGCACCGGACTGTCGGAGACCGAGCAGTTCCGGGTCGAACCGGAGGCGGTCGCCGGAGCGCAGACCCTGGCCACCGCCTTCCCCGCCGGGACCACCCAGCCGGTCGCGGTGCTCACCAACCCGACCACCGTCGCCGCGGTCACCGCCGCGGCCACCACGGTGCCCGGCGTCGCCTCAGCCCGACCGGGTAGCACCGGCGCCACCGTCGCCCAGGTCGACGTGGTGCTGACCGCCGAGCCCGGCACCACCGCCTCCGACCAAGCGGTACGGGAGCTGCGCACGGCGGTCGCCGCAGTACCCGGCTCCGCCCCACCCGCGGTTGCCGGCACCGGCCCCTTCGACGGAGCCCTGGTCGGCGGCGCCGTCGCCGCCGGCTACGACACCGCCGAGGCCAACACGCTGGACCTGCGGCTAATCCTGCCAATCATCCTGCTGCTGGTCGCCGCCGTCCTGGTGCTGCTGCTGCGCGGCCTACTGGCCCCGGTACTGCTGGTACTCACCGTAATCGCGTCGTTCTTCGCCAGCCTCGGAGCGGCGTGGCTGCTCTTCGACCACGTCCTGGGCTTCCCCGCACTCGACAGCGGCGTACTCCTGCTCGCGTTCGTGTTCCTCGTCGCCCTCGGGGTGGACTACAACATCTTCCTGGTCACGCGGGCCCGGGAAGATGCCCGCCACACCGGGACCCGGGACGGGATGCTCTCGGCGCTCCGGGTTACCGGCGGCGTCATCACCAGCGCGGGGGTGCTACTCGCCGCGGTCTTCGCCGTCCTCGGTGTACTCCCGCTGATCCTGCTCACCCAGATCGGAGTCATCGTCTGCATCGGTGTCCTGCTCGACACCCTGCTCGTCCGGACGGTGCTGGTCCCCGCCCTCGTGTTCCTGCTCGGCGACCGGTTCTGGTGGCCCGGTCGCCCGCCGGCTGTGGCCCACGGGCCGACCCCGGCCGCGCCGGCGCGGGTCCCCGCCCACGACTGACTCCCCCGTTCGGGCGTCACCGCATGGGCGTGGCGCCCGAACCGTCAGTAGCCGAGACAGACGCACTCGGTCATCAGCGCGCGGACGTTGCCCACATACTGCGGATTCGGGATGGTGATCGGACCCTCCCCGCTCGCCACCGCGGCGTGGCCGTAGTTGTAACTGGCGATCACCGCGTTGAGCAGGCACGAGTTCAGCTCGGCCGAGCAGAGCGCGGCGTCCAGCCGATAGTCGCCGTCGAAGTACAGGTCGCCGATGTACTTGGTCAGCCAGGCCAGGTAATTCACGCCGAGATAGGCGTTGTCGCGGTAATCCCAGACGTCGTAGCTCTGCCCAAACCGTTGGTTCATCCAGTCGGCGGTGTCCGGCATCACCTGCATCAACCCGATGCCACCGTCACAGGCGACAATCGTGGACTGCCAGCCGCTCTCCTGCCACGCGGTCGCCTTTACCAGGGCCGACGGAATCCGAATGTCCGGTGCGGAGGTCGGCCAGTAGGTCTTCGCCGCGGCGTTGGTCAGTGCCGACCTCATCTGCGTGCGGGAAGCTGGTGAGCCCTCGTGGCGGGGTGGGCAGCTGGTCGGCTCCGACTTCGGCGGCGGAGGTGGGGCCTGCGTCTCCGGTACGGATTTCGTCGCCTCCGGAGACGACGTGGTGGCAGTGGGCTTCGACGCGGGCCGCACGCTGGGTGATCTGCTAGGTGCGGCGCTGAGGCTCGGCGCGTCACCCAGCTCCGTCCGCGCGAACGGGGTGGACGTGGTCGCAGTCGGGGACGCCGCCGGGGTGCTGGTCTCCCCGGTTGGACCGGTCGGACCGGCCGCCCTCGGGGCGTCCTCCCCCGCGCATCCCACGGTTAGCAGCGCAACAGCGAACGCGCTCATGCCGATCCGGAGCACCCTCATGCCTCCCCCTCCGACCGACGCAAGGTAGCAGTTGTTGACCCCTTCCGCCGTCCCGTCACCCGCCGGAGACCCCCTGCGGCGGGCGCGACTCGGATGCCGCCGCCTCCGGCGGGTCGACGGCGTCCGGGGCCACACCGACCGCCCGGTCTCGGGTCACCCACGCCACCATGAACACGGCCGTCCACGCCACCCCCAGCAACACCCCGGAAAGCGCGCTGCTGGCGGTACTCAGACCGAGGTAGAGCCGGGCGCCACCAACCCCCACCACCCCGGCGGCAGCGCCGGTCCAGGCGGCGACCGCAACCGGCCAACGGGCACCCCGGGACAGCAGCCACGCGAGAGTGCACAGGCTCGCGGCGATCACGGCGGTCTGGGTCGGAAACAAGACCGGCGGGCCGGACCGGTCGGGTTGAACCACGTCGGCGGCGACCGCCAGCACCACCAACGGCATGCAGGCGCCGACGGTACCCACCACGCTGAGCAGGTCCGCCCGCCAGGGTCGCTGCCGCCAGGCCACCCCCGCCGCCACCACCGACACAAACAGGATCACCACCGGGCCACGCAGCGCCGAGACCGCCGCCAGCGCCACCTCCACCGCCTCCGGCGTACGACGGGCGGCGAACCAGTCCGCGACGGCGCCATCCACCACCGACAGCCCGCTCCGCCGGACCACCGCGCCAAGCCCCCAGGCCACAGCGAGCCCGGCCAGGAACAGCAGCAGTAGGCCGGCGACCAGGTTCAGCAACAACGTCCACGCCGGACCGAGGGAGCGGGCCAGCAGGCTGAAAAGCACCCCGTAGCGGCGGGTCAGCCCGCGCACCGGAGGCAGGCCGCCGGCCCGGGACAACAGCGCCCGTACCGGGTCCGGGTTTCGACCCAGCCAACGCCCGGCCAGGAGCACCGCCAGCACCGCCCCGAGCAGCACCAGGACCGCGCCCGTGGCCCGGCCAAGCAAATGCGAGACCGTCTCGTACGACTCGCCGGCCAGGTTTCCGACGATCACCGAGCCGCCCACCCAGGTCACCACCCCACCCAGGTTCCAGGGCGCGAACCGTCGATACGGCATCTGCCCCGCCCCGGCCAGCCGGGGCACCAGGGTCCGGGCGAAGGCCACCCAGCGGGCGGTGAAGACCCCCCGCCCCCCCAGTCTTCCGAGCATCGCGTCGGCGCGGCGCCACCGGTGTGGCCCGACCCGGGCACCGAACCGGCTGGCCCGCAGCCGGGGTCCGTACCGGCGACCGGCCCGGAACGCCACCGCGTCTCCCAACACACCCGCGGCGATCATCACCAGCAGCGCCGGCCCGAGCGGCAGGGCGCCGGTGTAGGTGAGAAATCCGACCAGCAGCAAAGTGGCTTCCCCGGGCATCAACAACCCGAAGATCAACGCCGTCTCCGCAGCCACGATCAACGCCGCGACCAGCAGGATCAGCCCCGGCGGCAGCTCCTGCAGCCGGCTCAACAGCTCATCCACCGATACCCCCGGTCACGAGGGCCAGCTTGCCAGCGGCCGATCGCAACCAACAGTCGTTTGGTAGAGATCCGGGATACCCCTGGGGCGACCCGGGAAAGACCCCAGAATGACCCCGACGCCGCGCCGGATCCGCACAGGCGGAAGGATGGAGGCATGCAGCTTCGCACCGACCTCCGCAACGTCGCCATCATCGCCCACGTCGACCACGGCAAGACCACCCTGGTTGACGCCATGTTGCGGCAGGCTGGCGCCTACGGCGCCCGGGGTGAGGTGACCGAACGGGTGATGGACTCGATGGATCTCGAACGCGAGAAGGGCATCACCATTCTCGCGAAGAACACCGGCGTGCGGTACGTGCCGGCCGACGGCTCCGACCCGGTGACCATCAACATCATCGACACCCCGGGGCACGCCGACTTCGGCGGCGAGGTGGAGCGCGGTCTCACCATGGTCGACGGGGTCGTGCTGCTGGTGGACGCCAGTGAGGGCCCACTACCGCAGACCCGGTTCGTGCTCCGCAAGGCCCTCCGGGCGCGGATGCCGATCATCCTGGTCATCAACAAGGTGGACCGGCCCGACGCTCGGATCAAGGAGGTCGTGGACGACACCTACGAGCTCTTCCTCGATCTGGACGCCGACGACGCGCAGATCGACTTCCCGATCGTCTACGCCTGCGCCCGGGACGGGATCGCCTCCCTCACCCAGCCCGCCGACGGGGCTGTTCCGCAGGACAGCCAGAACCTCGAGCCGTTGTTCCGTACCCTGCTCGACACCATCCCGCCGCCCACGTTCGACGAGCAGGCCCCGCTCCAGGCGCACGTCACCAACCTGGACGCCTCGCCGTTCCTCGGCCGGCTCGCTCTGTGCCGGGTCCGGCAGGGCACGATCACCAAGGGCCAGACCGTCGCCTGGTGCCGCACCGACGGCAGCAGCCAGCGGGTGCGCATCTCCGAGATGCTGATGACCGAGGGCTTGGAGAACAAGCCGGCCGAATCCGCCGGGCCGGGCGACATCATCGCGGTCGCCGGCATTCCCGAGATCATGATCGGGGAGACGCTCGCTGACGCGGAGGACCCACGGCCGCTGCCACTGATCACGGTCGACGAGCCGGCCATCTCCATGACCATTGGCACCAACACCTCCCCGCTGGTGGGCCGGGCCAAGGGCGCCAAGGTCACCGCACGGATGGTCAAGGACCGGCTGGACCGGGAACTGATCGGCAACGTCTCCCTGCGGGTCCTGCCGACCGAGCGGCCCGACGCCTGGGAGGTACAGGGCCGCGGCGAGCTGGCCCTGGCCATCCTGGTCGAGCAGATGCGCCGCGAATCCTACGAGTTGACCGTCGGCAAGCCGCAGGTCGTCACGAAGGAAATCGACGGGAAGACCTGTGAGCCGGTGGAGCGGCTGACCATCGACGCGCCCGAGGAGTACCTGGGCGCGATCACCCAGCTGCTGGCCACCCGCAAGGGCCGGATGGAGCAGTTGGTCAACCACGGCACCGGCTGGATCCGAATGGAGTGGCTGGTCCCCGCACGAGGTCTAATCGGATTCCGCACCCAGTTCCTCACCGAGACCCGTGGCACCGGCATCCTGCACCACGTCTTCGAGTCGTACGAGCCCTGGTTCGGCGAGCTCCGGACCCGCAACAACGGCTCGCTGGTCGCGGACCGGACCGGCACCGCCACCTCGTTCGCGATGATGAACCTGCAGGAACGCGGCACCCTCTTCGTCGAGCCGAGCACCGAGGTGTACGAGGGCATGATCGTCGGGGAGAACTCCCGCTCCGACGACATGGATGTCAACATCACCAAGGAGAAGAAGCTCACCAACATGCGCTCGTCGACCGCCGACGAGACGGAGAAGCTGATCCCGCCCCGCAAGCTCTCCCTGGAGCAGGCCCTGGAGTTCTGCCGTGAGGACGAGTGCGTTGAGGTGACGCCAGCCGCGGTGCGGATCCGCAAGGTACTGCTCGACCAGACGCAGCGGGCCCGGGCGGCGGCCCGCCGTAAGCACTCCAGCTGAGGCCACGCCGGGGCGCCAACACCGCGAGACGCGCGGAGGGCGCCCCGGCCTACCAGCTACCCTCGGTGGGTGATCTTCGTCGGTCTAGACGCGGGCCTTGACCGGATTCCCGGTACCGTCTCGGCCTACCTGGCTCGCCTCGACGCCGGCCCCACCTGGACCCGGCACCCGGACACCACCCACTACGCGGCCAGCACGATGAAAATGGCCGTGCTGGTGGCGCTCTACCGCGCCCTGGAGGCCGAGCGTCTCGCCCCGGACACCGCGGTACCGGTCCGCAACGAGTTCGACTCGGCCCAGCCCGGCGCCGCTCGGTTCGCCTGCACCCGTCCCGCCCACAACGGCGACGACGTCTGGGACCGGCTCGGCGGTACCGCCTCGCTACGTTGGCTGGCCGAACGCATGATCGTCCGATCCAGCAACCTCGCCACCAACCTGCTCCTGGACCAGGTCGGCCTACCGGCCGTCGCCGACGTCTGGGCCCGGGCCGGAGCCCGGCACAGCGTCACCGGCCGCGGCATTGAGGACTTCGCCGCCCGTACGGCCGGCATCACCAACCTGGTCACCGCCGCCGACCTGGCCGCCCTCCTGCGCGACCTGGCGCTCGGCGCCACCCGCCCCGGCCCACTGGCGACGCCGGAGAGCTGTGCCGCCATGCTCGACATCCTCGTCGCGCAGGAACACCGCGAGGATCTCGCCGCCGGCCTGCCCGCCGGCACCCGGATCGCCCACAAGAACGGCTGGGTACGTGGGGTGCGGCACAGCGTTGGGGTCGTCTACCCCGACGACGCGCCCCCGTACGTCCTCGCCGTCTGCCACACCGGCGACCACCCCGACCGCAGCGCGGACACGGATGCCTGCCAGCTTCTCGCCGACGTCTCCGCCCACGCCTTCGCCCACCGCCACCAGCTCGGCTGAGCCGGGCGCCGCCGTTTCAGCGGGCAACCCCGTTCGCCCCGCCGGTGTGGGTCACTCCAACAGCCGTGCCCGCAACGCCGCAACCAGTTCGTCGTCCACCCCGAGCCCGTCACGCAGGTACGACCCGAACGACCCGTAGACCCGCCGCGCCTCGTCGTACCCGGCGTCCAGGTATTCGTCACGTACCTCCAGCACCGGCCGCACCGCGGTGACATCCAACTCCGGGCTCCGCCGACGCATCCCGGCGAGGAGCACTTCCCGCAGGCTCTCGGTGAGCGCGTTGTTGGCGAGGTAGTCGGCCCGAATGGTGGCCTCGTCCACCCCGAGGGCGTGCAGCAGTACCGCCGTCAACCAGCCGGTGCGGTCCTTACCGGCCGAGCAGTGGTAGAGCAGGGGTAGGTTCGCCGCCTCCGCCGCCAACCGCACCGCCGCGCCGTAGCCGGCCCGGGCCGACTCCCCGGTCACGAACCAGCGGTAGATGGATCGCATCGCCGCCGGAGTGCCCTCCTGCGCCAGCTCCGCATACGCGCTGAGGTCGTGACCAAGCAGCACCGCCGACACGTAGGTGAAGACTGGATGCGCCACGTCGTACACCGGCAGGTGGATCACCCGAGGTTCCCCCGGCAGCCGGTCCGGCGGGGCCACCACCGCCTCGGTGGCGTCCCGCAGGTCCACCACACAGGCCGGCATCAGCTTCGCCAGTACCGGTAGGTCCTCGTCAGTCAGGCGCCCCAGCGCCGGGGTGCGCAGGAGCACCCCGGCGCGCACCCGACGGCCCCCCGCAGCGACCAGACCGCCAAGGTCACGTGCGTTCGGCGCGCCCACCAGCGCCAGCTCCCGGCCGGTCATGCCGGTGTTCCACTCCGCCGGCGGGGCCCACTCGTCCGCACACCCGCCGCCAAAATCCGCTCGTCCACGCAGTCCCCAATCGCCCGCCGGTCCTCTCCAGGGTGCCCGATAACGATCACGGTGGTACACCCCGGCACGGCGGTACATTCCGACCCGGTGGTACACCCGGCATAGCGGGGCGGCACCGGCGGCAAGGGGCCGTTGCGCCGCGGAGCTGGACCGGGTCCCGAGGTCGGTCGGTTCTCAGTCGCGGACCTGGACCAGGTTCCGACGTCGGTCCCGGGACGACTTCACCAGGCTTGCCACCGTCGCCAGCGTCAAGGTACCCAGGATGACCGTCAACGAGAGCCAGGTCGGGATGTGCGGGGCCCACCCGACGTGCTCGCCTTCGTTGACGAACGGCAGGCTGTTGTCGGCCAGAGCTTCCAGCACCAGCTTGACGCCGATGAAGCCGAGCACCACCGCGAGGCCGTAGCTCAGGTAGATCAGCCGGTCCAGCAGGCCGCCGAGCAGGAAGTAGAGCTGCCGCAGACCCATCAGGGCGAAGACGTTCGCGGTGAACACCAGGTACGCCTCCGTGGTGATACCGAAGATCGCCGGGATCGAGTCGAGCGCGAAGATCAGATCCGTCGTGCCGATCGCGATCATCACGACCAGCATCGGGGTGAACACCCTTCGCCCCTGCTCGTACGTGGTGAGCTTCGCTCCGTCGTAGTCCCGCGAGATCGGCAGCGCCCGGCGGCTCCACCGGATCAGGAGGTTCTCGCTGAAATCATCCTCATCCGAATCACCCTGCCGAGCGAGGTTGATCGCCGTGTAGATGAGGAAGGCACCGAAGATATAGAAGACCCACGAGAACTGGGAGATCAACGCCGCGCCGGCGGCGATGAAGCCACCGCGCATCAACAACGCAAGGACGATGCCGATGAGCAGGACCTTCTGCTGGTAGATCCGGGGCACACCGAACCGGGCCATGATGATCACGAAGACGAAGAGGTTGTCCACCGAGAGGCTGTACTCGGTGAGCCAACCGGTGTAGAACTCCCCCGCCGCCTCCGCCCCGGAGAGGAGCCAGATTCCCACCCCGAAGATCAGGGCGAGGGCGACGTAGAAGCCGACCCAGAGACTCGACTCACGAATGCTGGGTTCGTGTGGGCGACGCCCAATGATCAACAGATCGATGATGAGAATCGCGGTCAGTGCGACGAGCGTCCCCGCCCACACCAGTCCGGACACGTCCAAGGCTCAACCTCCGGCAGACACGCAACAATCGGCACACCGTGTGCCCGAGAGGGGGTGGGTGTGCCGATGACGCCGACTATGGTGACTGTCGGAGGTCTCTTCCGCCACCTGCCCCTTCCGGGGCGATGACCGACGGGCCGGGTCAGGTCACCGGGTTCGGCAATCGACCGTGCTGACGACTCCGTCGCGGGGGAATACTCCCCTCCGCCGTTCATTGTCGCCCACCTCGCGTCGCCACCGCACGCTGGGCGGCCATAGTCCCCCTCACGCCCGCCAACTACCTGGTCACGGTGCCTGGCCGTGTGGGCGGTCGCCCTGCTGGCGTGCGGGGCGGTGTCCGTGCGGGCGTGCGGGGCGGTGTCCGTGCGGGGCGCGCGGGCGTGCGTGCGGGGCGCGCGGGCGGGCGGGGCGGGCGTGCGGGGCGGGCGGCTGTCGAGCTGCCCCACCAAGAAGACCGAGGAGCCCGGGCTGGTGGTCGGCAGCCGGCTCGCCCCCGCGGCCGATCTTGACTACCCGGCGGTGGGCCGGCGCAGGCACCGTGCGAAGCTGCTCACATGGTGCTCGAAGTCGCATTGATCGACGTACTGCCAGGACACGAAGACGCCTTCGCTGCCGCGTACGCGAAGGGACACCCAGAGGTCGCCGACACGCCTGGCTGCCGCTCGGTGCGAATGACTCGCGGAGTCGAGTCCCCGTCCCGATTCGTTCTACTGATCGAGTGGGACTCGGTCGAAGCGCACGAACAGAACTTTCGCGCCACCGACCGGTTTGTCCGGTGGCGGGAGCTGATCGGCCCGCACTTCGCCAAGCCGCCGCAGGTCGAACACTTCACCGACGTGCCAGGCGGACGATGACTGCCCCGACGACCGGGACATCAACGGCCGGGCCAGTCGGCAGGTGGACCACACAGTGAGCTGGGTGCGGCCAAGAATGTCGCACCCAGTGCTTACGGTAGCCGCACACGCGGCGGCCGCTGGCCCCGATGCGCTCGGGGGCATCGGGTCCGGTTGGTCGCGCCGTTTCCAATTGGCCGCGCCGTGTCCAACCAGAGCGCACACCGCTAACCCGATGACCCCGGCGTGACGCCGGCCGAGTCAAACCGGTTGGTCACGCCGTGCTCACCCAAGTGCACTCCGCTCACCCGGGTGAGCCGCGGTGTGACGCCCGCCGCTGCGGACAGGAATCACGACACCCCCGCGGCATCCATCCCGCGCAGTTCCTTCTTCAACTCCGAAACCTCGTCACGAATTCGCGCGGCCAACTCGAACTGCAACTCCCGTGCGGCGGCGAGCATCTGACCATTCAGCTCCTGAATCAGCTCAGCCAGCTCCGCCCGGGCCATTCCCTCCCGGGCCGGCCCGGCGGTGGCTCGGCTACGACTACGGGTCTCCTTCACCGGCGCCTTGCCACGAGAGAGCTGCCGAGCCGCTCCACCGACCCGGGTGTCGGTCTCCTCCGCCTCCCGGTAGATGTCGTCGAGAATGTCGTGGATCTTCTTGCGCAGCGGCTCCGGGCTGATGCCGTGCGCCTCGTTGTGCGCGATCTGTTTGGCCCGGCGCCGGTTGGTCTCCCCGACCGCCTCCGCCATCGACGGAGTGACCTTGTCGGCGTACATGTGCACCTGGCCGGAGACGTTACGCGCCGCCCGCCCGATCGTCTGGATCAACGACCGGCCGCTGCGCAGGAAGCCCTCCTTGTCCGCGTCAAGGATGGCGACCAGCGACACCTCCGGCAGGTCGAGCCCCTCCCGGAGCAGGTTGATGCCGACCAAAACGTCGTAGTCACCCTTACGGAGTTCCCGCAGCAGCTCGACGCGGCGCAGCGTGTCCACCTCGGAGTGCAGGTAACGCACCCGAATCCCGTTCTCCAGGAGATAGTCCGACAGGTCCTCGGCCATCTTCTTCGTCAACGTCGTGACCAGCACCCGCTCGTCGCGCTCGGTACGCAACTTGATCTCGTGCATGAGGTCATCGATCTGGCCCTTGGTCGGCTTGACCACCACCTCCGGGTCAACCAAGCCGGTCGGTCGGATGACCTGCTCCACATACTCGCCCTGCGCGTGCTCCAACTCCCAGGAGCCGGGGGTGGCCGAGAGGAAGACCATCTGGCCGACCCGCTCCAGAAACTCGTCAAAACGCAGCGGCCGGTTGTCGGCGGCGCTGGGCAGTCGGAAGCCGTGGTCGATCAGCATCCGCTTGCGGGACGCGTCGCCCTCGTACATCCCGCCGATCTGGGGGATCGTCACGTGCGACTCATCAACCACGGTGAGGAAGTCGTCCGGGAAGTAGTCAAGCAGGCAGTGTGGCGGGCTGCCGGGCAGTCGGCCGTCGATGTGCATCGAGTAGTTTTCGATGCCGGAGCAGAAGCCGACCTGCCGCATCATCTCGATGTCGTACGTCGTCCGCATCCGCAGCCGCTGCGCCTCCAGCAGGCTGCCCCGCTGTTCCAGCTCGGCCAGCCGCTCGCCCAGCTCAGCCTCGATGTCACGGATCGCCCGCTCCATTCGCGCCGGCCCGGCCGCGTAGTGCGTGGCGGGGAAGATCAGTAGGTGGTCGACCTCCCTGACCACATCGCCGGTGAGCGGGTTGAGGTAATAGAGCCGTTCCACCTCGTCCCCGAACAGCTCGATCCGGATCGCCAGCTCCTCGTAGGCGGGGATGATCTCCAAGGTGTCCCCCCGCACCCGGAATGTGCCCCGCTGGAAGGCCATGTCGTTGCGGGCGTAGTGAATGTCGACCAGCCGGCGCAGCAGCTGGTCGCGGTCCAGCTCCTGACCGGTCACCACCCGGACGGCCCGGTCCAGGTACTCCTCCGGAGTACCCAGGCCGTAGATCGCCGAGACGGTGGCGACCACCACCACATCCCGGCGGGTGAGCAGCGACATCGTGGCCGAGTGGCGCAGCCGCTCCACCTCCTCGTTAATCGAGGAGTCCTTCTCGATGTAGGTGTCGGTCTGCGGAATGTACGCCTCGGGCTGGTAGTAGTCGTAGTAGGAGACGAAATACTCCACCGCGTTGTTCGGCAGCAGCTCGCTGAACTCCTTGGCCAGCTGGGCGCAGAGTGTCTTGTTCGGCGCCAACACGAGCGTCGGGCGCTGCAACCGCTCAATCAACCACGCGGTGGTGGCGCTCTTGCCGGTGCCGGTCGCGCCGAGCAGCACCGTGTGCCGGTCACCACGCCGGACCCGCTTCTCCAGATCGTCGATCGCGGCCGGCTGATCACCGGCCGGCTGGAAGTCACTGACGACCTGGAAACGGCCGTCAAGCCGGGGAATGTCGAGCGCCATGGCCCCACCGTACGCTCGGTGGCTGACACTCCGGGACGACTACCAACCCTCGATGATCAGCTTCGATATTTTCGTTGTCGGCCCCCACCCGGCGAGCTACGCTTCTCGGGTAGGCCGCTCGCGGCGGCCGACCGGGCCGGCAACGGGCCTAGGACGGCCCCCAACCCCCGGCACGTGGTCGCAGCACCCGCTTCCGGCGTGCGCACCCGACGTGGTCGCGCTGACCGCGCTGACCGGCCGCCGCGAGCGCACATACGGGTCGGGAGTCGGCGGTGTCATCGTGACGCGTCCGGGCCAGCCGCCCCGAGCGCGCACACGCGTCACCAGGGACCGGCTGACGCCGTTCAACATCCCGTGGAGTCCTCCGCCCGCACCCGCCGTCCCCGCCGTGCCCCTCGGCATCGGCCCCCGCCCCGTACCCGGCCGACCTCGACCGCGTCCGACGACGCCCAGACCGGCCAGTTCCCCCGGGTCACCGGCCGCCGTCAGACCGTCCTCCGTACGCTCGCCGCGGTTGCCCTGCTCGCCGCCACCGCACTGGTCCTCGGGCTGAGTTGGGTACCCGACTCAGCCGAGCCATCCCGCCTGCCAACCGTTGACGAGCAAACCCGGCTCGCCGCGGTACGGGTCACCAACTACCGCGATCTGCGAGCCGGGGTGCACCTGACGGCGGGGACCGGAGCGGCCCGGACCGACCTGGTCGGCTGGGTCGACTGGTCCCGGCCACTGCTCTACCTCGATCTCGGTGGTCCGGGCGCGGGCGCCCACCGGGGTCTGCTCCAGGCGACGCCCACGGTGCTGCTGCTGCGCCCGAACCCCACCTCGGACCCCACCACCTCGGCGCCCCTGTCACCGGCACCCCTGTCACCGGCACCCCCGCCCCTGGTACCTCCCGCCGACGGGTGGCGGCTGGCGGCCCCGCCGGCTGTCGACCGCCTCCGGCCACTGCTCGACCTGCTCTTCGCGCTCGCCGCCGACCGGGCCGACCCACCCGTCAGTGAGGCGGCACGGTGGATCGCCAGCGCCGACGGGGCAGACATCCTCGCCGCCGGGCTGCCGCCGGCCCAACCCGGCGCGCCAACCCCGCCCGCCACCGAGGTCCACTGGTGGGTGGATCGGGAGGCGCGGCTGCACCGACTGGAGGCCCGGCTCCCCGACCTCGGCCCGGTCACCATACGGCTGAACCGCGCCGACCGACCGTCGCTACGTCCGGTCGAGGCCCTCGGCGGGCAGGCCGGCACCCCCCGGCCACTCAACGCCGCCGAACGCCACCGCCTGGCGGCACTCCCCACCCAACTCCGTAGCGTGGGCGAGGCGCCCGCCACGCTCACCGCCCTGCTCGGCTCAGCAGCCGCCCTTCAAGGGACGGGATGGATCAACTGGAGCCGACGCAGCGCGTACCTCGCGGTGGATGACCTTGACGACCCGCATCGGCGAACCCTGCTCCGGCACGAACGTGGGCGCACCACCCAAACCAGGCTGCCGGCAACCGTCAACACCGGCGTGGACCCCCTGCAGCCACCGCTGCCCGTCCCCACCACCGGCTGGGAACCCGCGCCCGACGCCGGGCTCGCGGCCCTGCTTGACGGCGCGCTGCGCGCGGCGACCCCCGCCGAGGAGGGCACGGCGCGACGGATTCGGAGCGATCGGTTGGCTGGCACTGAACTCGACGTGGTCGAGGTGGTGCCGGCCGCCGGCGAACCGACCCGCTACTGGCTCGACCGCTCCGGGCTCCCCCACCGGCTCCAGCTCCCGACGGCGACCGGGACCTGGGCGCAGGTGGACCTCACCTTCGAGGCGGGCAGCTGACCCCTCGATGCACACCCGGCCGGGCGATGCCCGTCACGACCGTCCGCCGGACCAGCCCGCCTCCCGGACATAGAGGCGCACCGGGCGAGCCGGGTCGGCGCTACCGTGCACCCGTTCCGGCCAGCGCGGCGCGTCCCGCCCCGTCTCGGGCAGGCAAGGAAACCCCGCCTCCGCGAGCTGTTCGGCCAGCACTCCGTCCGCGTCCCCGAGACGCCGCACGGTGAGCTGGATGTCGATCACGTCCACCGAGTCCGGTTCTGGCACCGCTGTGGAGCCGATGTGGTCGATCCGTAGATCGGCTGGGGTGACAGCGCGGTGGATCCGAGCGGCCAGCCGAGCGTACTGCTCGGGCCAGGTCGGGTCGGCCTCGACGCGGTCGGTTCGGGGCGGCTGGGCCACCTGCCGGTCGCGGAGGTTGACCGCGTAGGGCAGCAGTCGGTCAGCCCAGAGCGCGTCAACTGCGCGGTGCAGTTCGTCGCGGGTTCCGTCGTTGGTCAGCAACACGTCCGCTGCCGCGCGGCGGTGCACGTCGTCGGCCTGCGCGGCGATCCGCCGCCGCGCCTCGGCCGGCGCCATCCCCCGGTCGCGGGTCAACCGCTCCAATCGGATCGACAGGGCCGTCTGCACCACAACCACCAGGTGGTACGTGGGCCCGAGCCCCGACTCGACCAACAGTGGTACGTCGTTGACGACGACCGCGTCCGGTGGCGCCGCGGCTACCAGCTCGGCCGTGCGGGTCCGGACCCGCGGGTGGATGATCGCCTCCAGCGCACGGCGGCCCGCCTCATCGGTGAAGACCAGGGAGCCGAGTGCCGCCCGGTCGAGCGCCCCGTCCGGGCCGAGCACCCGATCACCGAAGGTGGCGACGATCTCCGCGAGCCCTTCGGTGCCCGGCGCCACCACCTCGCGGGAGAGTTGGTCGGCGTCCACGATCACCGCACCCAGCCCCGCCAGTCGGGCCGCTACGGCGCTCTTGCCCGAGCCGATCCCACCGGTCAGTCCCACCATCAACACCGGACCAGTCAACCGGATCACTCGCCGGCACGCCACACCGGTTCCGACTCACCACCGTCGGCATAAACGGCGGGACCCCGCCCGCGGCGATCTGTCGATCACCGGGACGGGGCCCGTCGTCAGTACCGGCTCCGGTTCGCCACAGGCGGCCCAAAGCCCTCGGATCACTTGCCGCCGGCGAGCTTCTCCCGCAGGGCGGCGAGCGCCTCGTCGGTGGCGAGGGTGCCAGCCGGCTCCTCCACCTGCCGGCTCGGAGCCGCGGTCGTCGTGGTGGTCGGACCAGCGGCCGGCGGGTTGGCCGCAGCCTCGGCGTCGGCGGCGCGGGATGCCTGCACCTGCTTCTGGTGGGCCTCCCAACGCTGACGCGCCTCGGCGTACTGCTGCTCCCAGGTCTCGCGCTGCTTCTCGTAGCCCTCGAGCCACTCGCCCGTCTCGGGGTCGAAGCCCTCGGGGTAGATGTAGTTGCCCTCGGCGTCGTAGGTCGCCGCCATGCCGTAGAGGGTCGGGTCGAAGTGCTCCTCGCCCTCGACGAAGCCCTCGTTGGCCTGCTTGAGCGACAGCGAGATCCGGCGCCGCTCCAGGTCGATGTCGATGACCTTGACCATGACCTCGGAGCCGACCTGGACGACCTGCTCCGGGATCTCCACGTGGCGCTCGGCCAGCTCGGAGATGTGAACCAGGCCCTCGATGCCGTCATCCACCCGGACAAACGCGCCGAACGGCACCAGCTTGGTGACCTTACCGGGCACGATCTGCTGGATCGCGTGGGTGCGGGCGAACTGACGCCACGGGTCCTCCTGGGTCGCCTTCAGCGACAGCGAGACCCGCTCGCGGTCCAGGTCGACGTCGAGGACCTCGACCTCGACCTCCTGGCCCACCTCAACCACCTCGGACGGGTGATCGATGTGCTTCCAGGACAGCTCGGAGACGTGCACCAGGCCGTCCACGCCGCCCAGGTCGACGAAGGCGCCGAAGTTGACGATCGAGGAGACAACGCCCTTCCGGACCTGCCCCTTCTGCAGCTTGTTGAGGAACTCGGTGCGCACCTCGGACTGCGTCTGCTCGAGCCAGGCCCGGCGGGACAGAACCACGTTGTTGCGGTTCTTGTCCAGCTCGATGATCTTGGCCTCGAGCTCACGGCCGACGTACGGCTGGAGGTCCCGCACCCGACGCATCTCGACCAGGGAGGCCGGCAGGAAGCCGCGCAGCCCGATGTCGAGGATCAGGCCACCCTTGACCACCTCGATGACCGAGCCACGGACCACGCCGTCCTCGTCCTTGATCTTCTCGATGGTGCCCCAGGCGCGCTCGTACTGCGCCCGCTTCTTCGAGAGGATCAGCCGCCCCTCCTTGTCCTCCTTCTGGAGAACAAGGGCCTCAATGTGGTCACCAACCGAGACGACCTCGGCGGGGTCCACGTCGTGCTTGATCGACAGCTCCCGAGAGGGGATGACGCCCTCGGTCTTGTAGCCGATGTCGAGCAGGACCTCGTCCCGATCGACCTTGACGACGGTGCCTTCGACAATGTCGCCGTCATTGAAGTACTTGATGGTCTCGTCGATCGCGGCGAGGAAAGCCTCTTCGCTGCCGAGATCGTCGACGGTGACCTTGGTGGCGCTCGAGGGGGCCTCGATGCTGCTCGTCATGTGGGCGGTTGCTCCGGTCGGATGGTTGTCATCACGGATGTGAGCCGCGGTGACCTGTTCGCGCAAACGGACCCGCCGCCGGACACACCGAACGATCACTGCGCGGGATCATGATGTGGCTCCGTCGACCGCGCACCTGCTCCCTACCGAGGCACACAATCCGCGAGCGCGTCGTCTAGCCTACCCTCTGCATTACCACAGCGTGCAAGGCCTCCCACCCGCTCACCATCGCGCCACCTGCAAAAGCGGATTATCGTCGAATAACGCGCCCGTCCTGTCACCCTAATCACACCGTCCCCACCGGCACCAGCCAACGGGCGCGCACTGCGGCACGGAGACCGCGCCCTCGCCCGCCGCCAAGACCAGGTGGCCGCCGCCGGGTCGTCAGGTGTCGGGCCGCCCGGCAACGAAGATGGCGGTGCCCGGGATCAGCCGGCCCCGCAACGGGCTCCACTGGCCCCAGGTTTCCTCGTGCCCCGGCGGCCACTCCGGTTCCACCAGGTCGCGAAGGACGAAGCCGGCAGCACTCAGTTCCCGGATCCGATCGCCGACGGTGCGGTGCGCCTCGATGTAGGTCGGCACTCCCGCCGAATCCTCTTCCACGTAAGGGCGACGGTCGAAGTAAGAGTGCACCGCGACCAAGCCGCCCTCGCCAGCGTCATCCAAAAAGACCCAGCGCAACGGATGGGTAACCGCGAAAACCCAGGTTCCGCCGGGTCGCAGCACCCGAAACACCTCGCGCATCAGCGTCGCCGAGTCCGCGACAAACGGAACCGCACCGAACGCGGAATGTACGGTGTCGAAGACGCCCGCGCCGAACGGCAACGCCAGGGCATCAGCCTGCACGAGTGGCACCGGCACGCCCGAGCGCTCGGCGGCCAGCCGAGCCTGCCGCAACATGCCGGCGGACAGGTCGAGAGCCGTGACCTTTGCCCCCTGCCCGTCCAGCCAGCGGGAGCCCGCGGCCGCACCACACCCCAACTCCAGGAGCCGAGACCCGGCAACCGCACCAAGCAGCCGCGCCTCCGCCTCCCGCAGCCCCTCAGGGCACCACACGAGATCAACATCCCCGAGGAAGGCGCCGTGCTCCGCCTGATAGCTGTCTGCGTCGTGGTCCCACCACCGTCGGCTCGCCGCCCGCCCCTCAGCCGGTGACACCACCCGGCGGGTGACCGCCGGTTCGGACTGCTGCATCCTGCCAACGGTACGGATCGTGGTAACCCGGGTCCGCAGCGGCCGTCGTTTTCGGCTAAGACTCCGCCGGTGGCGGTTGCCTAGCATGGGCGACGAGAATAAGGGCCGCTCACCGTACCGCCGCTGACTCGCCCCGGATCTGAACGAGGCGAACCGGCGCACCGCCGTCGGAGCTGTTTCCGCAGGTCCGGCTCGGGTATTCCGGACCGGACCGGACCGGACGGGAGGTGCTAGGCCGTGAGCCGTCGGAGCGACCCACAGCAGACATACCGAGACTTCACCGCAGCAGTGAATATGCGCCCCGGTGAACTGTCGGCCTGGTTGGAGACCGAGAAGTCCAAGCATGTGGGCTGGCGGAGACGGGGCGACCAGGGCGGCGAGACAGTCGGCCACCGCTCCGGGCGACGAATCCTCGACCTGCTCCGGCGGCGACGGGGCGACCTCTCCGAGGACGACTACCGACACATGCGGAAAGTCGTCGGCTATGTTCGCCGGCACATGGCGCAACGGCCCAGCGGCGACGTTCGGGACACCCGATGGCGGTACTCCCTGATGAACTGGGGGCACGACCCGGCCAAGGGCCCGCTGCCGCCACCGGGGGGCCCATCCCGCAAGGCGCTACGACGGCACGGCGCCCCGCCCAGAGAACGCCGGGGCCCCGGCCGGTAGCGGGTCGATCAGTGGTCAGCGCTGTTCCAGTCCCGTCCGTCGCCGACCGACACCTCCAGCGGCACGGACAGTGGGTACGCCCCGCCCATCTCCCGCCGGACCAACGTCTCCAGCACCTCCCGCTCCCCGGGGGCCACCTCGAAGACCAGTTCGTCGTGCACTTGGAGCAGCATCCGGGAACGCAGGCCGGCGTCGCGCAACGCCGCGTCCACGTTCATCATCGCCACCTTGATGACGTCGGCGGCAGAGCCCTGGATCGGAGCGTTGAGCGCCATCCGCTCGGCCATCTCCCGCCGCTGCCGGTTGTCGCTGACCAGGTCGGGCAGGTAGCGGCGACGGCCGAGGACGCTCTCGGTGTAGCCGTCGCGCCGGGCCCGGGCCACCACCTCCTGCAGGTAGTCACGCACCCCACCGAAACCGGCGAAGTAGGTCTCCATCAGCCCGCGAGCCTCCTCGGCGGTAACGCCGAGTTGCTGGGAGAGGCCGAACGCGCTCAGCCCGTAGGCCAGGCCGTAGTTCATCGCCTTGATCTTGCGCCGCTGGTCGGGGGTGACCGCTTCCACCGGCACTTGGAAGACCGACGAGGCGGTGGCGGCATGGAAGTCGCGGCCCGAGTTGAAGGCGTCGATCAGGGCCTCGTCCGCCGACAGGTGGGCCATGATCCGCATCTCGATCTGGCTGTAGTCGGCGGTGAGCAGGCTTTCATACCCGGCGCCGACCACGAACGCCCGGCGGATCCGTCGCCCCTCCTCGGTGCGGATCGGAATGTTCTGCAGGTTCGGCTCGGTGGAGGAGAGCCGGCCGGTGGCTGCCACGGTCTGGTTGAAGGTGGTATGGATTCGACCGTCGTCGGAGACCGACTTGAGTAGCCCGTCAACCGTGCTCTTCAGCTTCGCCACGTCTCGGTGCCGCAGCAGGTGCCCGAGCACCGGGTGCGGGTTCTGCCCGTGCAGCCACTGCAGGGCGTCCGCATCGGTGGTGTAACCGGTCTTGATCCGCTTGGTCTTGGGGAGTCCCAGCTCGCCGAAGAGGATCTCCTGCAACTGCTTCGGGGAGCCCAGGTTGAACTCCCGCCCGACGGCCTCGTAGGCACCCTGCGCGGCGGCCTTCACCTCCGCGGCGAAGTGCGCCTCCAACTCGGACAGGTACTGCGTGTCGGCGGCGATGCCGGTGCGCTCCATGCCAGCGAGAACCCGCATCAGCGGCAGCTCCACCTCAGCCATCAGCCGGGCCGACAGCTCACCGTCCCGCGACAACTCCGCGTCGATCGCCTCGGCGAGGTCGAGGGTAGCCCGAGCCCGCAGCATCAGGTTCTGCTCGGCCGCCCCGTCATCACCCAAGCCGTCGAGGGTGAGCTGACCGGTTTCCGGAAGGTCGACCCGCAGTTCCCGGTGCAGATAGCGCAGGGCCAGGTCAGTCAGGTCGTAGGAGCGCTGGTCGGGCCGGGCCAGGTAGGCGGCGATCTGCGTGTCTCTGGTGATACCCCGGATCGACCACCCGCGGGCGGCGAACGCGAGCACCGCCGGCTTGCTGTCGTGCAGCACCTTCGGTCGACTCACGTCAGCCAGCCACTCCGCCAGGGCGGCCTCGTCGGCGACGTCGAGTCGGCCGGGGTCGAACCAGGCCCCGGCCCCGGCGGCGGTCGCCAGCGCCATGCCGGTCACGTCGGCGAGGTGCCGCCGGTTGGGCCCGGTGTCGAGCGTGACCGCGAGGCCGACCGGCGTGTTCGGTGCCGTGTGCGCCCCCAGCCACGCGGCGAGCGCTCCCGGCTCGACGAGGAGCTCACCCGCCAGGTCGAAGCCCGCCTCGGCTTCCGGCTCAACAGCGTCCAGGTACTGGTAGAGCCGATCTCGAAGGATGCGGAACTCCAGCGTGTCGAAGACCTGGTGCACCGCCTCCCGGTCCCAGCCAGCCCAGCGTGTCTCCGCCAGTGGCAGGGGCAGCACCAGGTCGGTGACCAAGCCGTTGAGCTCGTGATTACGGATCACGTCGGCGAGTCGCTCCCGCAGATTCGCCCCGGCCTTACCCTTGATCTCGTCGGCCCGGGCGACGACACCCTCGACCCCGCCGTAGGCGGTGATCCATTTGGCGGCGGTCTTCGGGCCGACGCCGGGGACGCCGGGGAGGTTGTCGCTGGTCTCGCCGACCAAAGCGGCGAGGTCTCGATAGTGCTGCGGCGGCACCCCGTATTTCGCCGTCACCGCAGCCGGGTCCATTCGGGCCAGGTCGGAGACGCCCTTACGGGGATAGAGCACCGTGACGTCGTCATCAACGAGTTGGAAAGCGTCCCGGTCTCCGGTCGTGATCAGGACCGACATCCCCTGTTCGCGGGCCTGCCGGGTAAGCGTGGCGATCACGTCGTCCGCCTCGTAGCCCGCCATCTCCACCGCCGGGACCCGCAACGCCGCCAGAATCTCCTTGACCAGGCTGACCTGGCCCTTGAAGTCGCTCGGGGTCTCGCTGCGGCCCGCTTTGTACGCCGCGTACCGCTCGGTGCGGAAGGAGTGCCGGGAGACATCGAAGGCCACGGCGATGTGGGTCGGCTGCTCATCCCGAAGAACATTGATCAACATAGAGGTGAAGCCGTAGACCGCGTTGGTCGGTTGCCCCGTCGTGGTGGAGAAGTTCTCGACCGGCAGGGCGAAGAACGCCCGGTAGGCCAGGGAGTGTCCGTCAACGAGGAGCAGGCGCGGCTTCGTGGCTGTCACGGTGGCGACTCTAGTCCGTGCCGCCGACAGGGCCGGGCGGCGGCACCGGGACGCCGGCGCGGAAAGTTACTCCGGGGGCCGGCCACCCTCTGCGTGGAGATAGAGCCGTACCCGGCGCGGCGAGCGGCGGCCGGTCGTCCTGGGGCGGGACGACCGGCCGCGTGGGCAGTGCCGCCGGTCAGGCGACGCCCAGGTACGCCTCCTTGACCGATGGGTCGTGCAGCAGGTCCTGGCCGGATCCCTCCTTGACGATCCGGCCGGTCTCCAACACGTACCCCCGGTGTGCCCGGGAGAGCGCCTGCTGGGCGTTCTGCTCCACCAGGAGGACCGTGGTGCCCTGCTGGTTGATCTCCACGATGATGTCGAAGATCTGTTGAATGATCATCGGGGCGAGCCCCATCGACGGCTCATCCAACAGCAGCAGCTTCGGCCGAGCCATCAACGCCCGCCCAACCGCGAGCATCTGCTGTTCGCCACCGGAGAGCGTTCCCCCCAGCTGACGACGCCGCTCCGCCAGCCGCGGAAACAGCTCGAACACCCGCTTCAGGTCGGCGGCGATCCCCGCACTGTCCCGACGGGTGTACGCCCCCATGTCGAGGTTGTCCAGGACCGTCATCCCCGGGAAGATGCCCCGCCCCTCGGGCGACTGGCAGATGCCCCGCCGTACCCGCAGGTCGGCTCGGAGGTTGGTGATGTCCTCCCCGTTGAACCGGATCGCTCCCCGGCTCACCGGCCGGAGTCCGGAGATCGCCCGCATGGTGGTGGTCTTACCCGCGCCGTTCGCGCCGATGAGGGCTACCACCTCGCCCTCGTTCACGTGCAGGCTGATCCCGTGCAGCGCCTCGATCCGGCCGTACCGGAGGGTCAGATCGTCAATCTCAAGCAGCATCTGCGGGCTCCCCCAGGTACGCCGCGATCACCTTCGGGTCGTCCCGCACCTCGGCGGGCGCCCCCTCAGCGATCTTCTTTCCGAACTCCAGCACCACGATCCGGTCGGTGACCCCCATGACGAGGCGCATGTCGTGCTCGATGAGCAGCACCGTGAAACCGCGATCCCGGATCTTGCGGATCAGCTCGAGGAGTTCCTCCTTCTCCGCCGGGTTGAAGCCGGCGGCCGGCTCGTCCAGGCAGAGTAACTTCGGCTCGGTGGCCAGCGCCCGCGCGATCTCCAACCGACGTTGGTAACCGTACGGAAGGTTACGAGCCAGGTCGTTGGCGCGGTCGTCAATGCCGACGAAGCGCAGCAGTTCGTACGCCTTACGCTCGCCGGCACGCTCCTCGAGCGTATGCCGCGAGATGCCGAACACCTGAGCCGAGGAGCGCCGAACCTGCTGCCAGAACCGCACCAGCGCATTGGTCGAATCGACCGTGGGCAACTCCTCCGGCTTCGGCTTGACCCGGTACAGCCGGAACAACGCACCAACCACACTGGTGCGGTGCTGGGAGTCCGCACCCACCAGCACGTTCTCCAGCGCGGTCATCTCCGGGAAGAGCCGGATGTTCTGGAACGTCCGGGCGATTCCCAGCTGGTTGATCCGGTGCGGCTTCCGTCCGCTGACCTGCTGTCCGTCGAACCGAACCGCGCCGGAGGTCGGCCGGTAGACACCGGTCATCGCGTTGAAGCAGGTGGTCTTGCCGGCCCCGTTCGGACCGATGAGCCCGAGGATCTCGCCCTTGTAGAGGTTGAAACTCAGATTGTCCAGCGCCACCACGCCGCCAAAGCGGAGCGTGACCCCGGCCACCTCAAGCAGCACCTCGGGCTTGGCAGCGTCCTCGGGTGATGTCTTCTGCTTAGGCAACATTTACCGGAGCCTCCTTCGCCCTGTCCTGCAGCTCGCGCGTTCGTCGCCGACTCGGCAACAGACCCTGCGGGCGCAGCAGCATGATGAGCACCAATGCTAGGCCGAAGGCGAGGACCCGGTACTCCGAGAAGTCGCGGAACCGCTCCGGCAGGTACGCGAGCAGGAAGGCGCCGACCGCCACTCCCGCCATGTTGCCGGAGCCACCGACCACCACCATCGCGACGAACAGAATGGAGAGCTGGACGTTGAAGGTCTCGGGCTGAATGAAGGCCGACCGGCTGGCGAAGAGCAGACCGGAGAAGCCGCCCAGGGCGGCACCGATGGCGAACGCCCAGAGCTTGAACTTGAACGGGTAGACGCCCATCACCGCGGCGGCGTCCTCGTCCTCCCGGATGGCCAGCCACGACCGCCCCACCCGGCTGTGCTCCAGCCGCCGGACCAGCAGGACCATCAGCAGCACCACGCTCAACGCCAGCCAGTACCAGGGCTTGATGTCGAGTAGTCCGAAGACCTTGTTGTCGGGCGACGGCGGACCTTCCGGACCGGGAATGCCGGGCACGCCCTGCGCCTCGCCGGCCCACCCCGAGTTCTTCGCGACGATCCGAATGATCTCGCCGAAGCCCAGCGTCACGATGGCCAGGTAGTCACCCCGCAGCCGCAGCGTCGGCCAGCCGAGCAGGACGCCCGCGACCAACGAGAAGGCCAACGCGATCGGGATACAGATCGCCCACGCGATCGCCCAGTCCGAGGAGAGGCCGAACTGATCCTGCAACGCGCCCACAACCGGCGAGTCGGCCGACCCGAACAGCGCCACGCTGTAGGCGCCCACCGCGTAGAAGCCGACGTAGCCGAGGTCGAGCAGACCAGCCAGCCCGATCACGACGTTGAGCCCGATAGCCACCAGGACGTACAGGGCGCAGACGAAGAGCACCCCAGCCCAGTTGGCGCCGCCGTCGATGGAGTCGGTCCGGAACCAGTCCAGCCCCGGGATGATCAGGTTCGTCCCCGGGATGTCGCCGAGGAACGGCAGGTAGTAGAGGAAGGCAACGCCCGCGAGCAGGGTCAGCCAACGCTGCCAACGGGGTAGCGCCCGCCACCGGTCACCCATACCCCCCAGAACGTGTCGGCGCCGCTCGTTGAATTGTCGTAGTGCCTCTGTCATGCCCTCGCCTTTCCGAGAGACTCACCGAGCAGGCCGGTCGGGCGGAAGATCAGCACCACCACGAGCACCACGAAGGCGGCCACATCCTCCCAGGTGGATCGGGTCAACGTCGCCGCGTACACCTCGATGACCCCGAGTAGTAGGCCACCGAGCAGCGCGCCGCGGAGGTTACCGATACCACCGAGCACCGCCGCGGTGAACGCCTTCAGCCCGACCACGAAGCCGATGTCGAACTTGGTGATCCCGTACCGCATGTTCCACAACAGGGCCGCGGCGCCCGCCATCAGACCACCCAGGACGAAGACCAGCATGATCACTCGGTCCTGGTGCACCCCCATCAGGGCGGCGGTGTCTGGGCTCTGTGCCACGGCCCGCACGCCGCGGCCGTACCGCGTCCGGTTGATGAACTGGTCCAACCCGTAGAGCATCACGAGGGCGGAAGCCACCATGATGATCTGTACGTTGGTGATGTCCGCGCCCGCCACCGAGAGCACTGTCTCCTGCTTCAGCAGCGGCGGAATCCCGATCACGAGCCGGTTCTCGGTGAATCCGCGTCCCGAGAAGAACCCCGCCATCCACAGCGCAAAGATCTCCACCAGGACGAGCGAGAGCCCGATGGCGGTGATCAGGAAGATCAGCGGCGGCGCGTTCATCCGGCGTAGTCGCCGGTAGGCGACCCGTTCGACGGTGAGCGCGGTGGCACCCGAGGCCAGCGCACCGACCACCAGACCGATGAGCAGGTAGACGATCGCCATCCCGATCGGCGGGTTGTCGGCCACCCCGAGCAGCGACCAGGTACCGAGGATCGCGAAGGTACCCACCATGAAGATCTCAGAGTGCGCGAAGTTGATCAGACGGAGCACACCATAGACGAGCGTGTACCCCAAGGCGACGAGGGCATAGATCGCCCCCTTGGACAAGCCATCAACAGTGTGCTGGGCTAGGTCGCCGAATAAGGCATCGAAATTCACGGGTTTCTCCCCTTTGGCACCGTTACGCGGCCGGGGAAAACCCCGGCCGCGTAAGGGTCATCCTGGCTCAGCTGAGCTTGATCTCCTGCTGGGCCGTGATCTCACCATCCTTGATCTCGTAGGCCCAGATCACCACCCGGGACTCGTCCACGTCACCGCTGTCGGCGAACTTGAGGGACTTCGAGACTCCCTCCTTGTCGTAGGAGTCGACCCACGCCAGCAGATCCGCACGCGTGGTGTTGCCCTCGGCCAGGCCCTCGATCAGGACGTTCGCGGCGTCGAAACCCTCGGCACCGTAGGAACCCGGAGGCCCGCCGTACTCCGCCTCGAAGTCAGCCGCGAAGGTGCCACCGGCCTTGTCCGGCGGCAGGCACGGGCAGGTCACGATCACACCCTCGGCGCTGGCGCCGGCGCCCTTCGGGAAGGACGGGTCATAGAGACCGTCGAAGCCGAGGAAAGGCGTCGTGATACCGGCCTCCCGCAACTGCTTCACCAGCGGAGCCGCCTCGTTCGTGTAGCCGCCGTAGGCGATCGCGTCCGGCGCGGCAGCCTTGATCTTCGAAATGGTGGCGGCGAAGTTGACCTGCTTCTCCTGCACCTGGTCGGTGCCGCCCGCCAGCGCACCGAGGGACTTGGTCAGCTCGTCGGCGATGCCGGCGCCGTAGGTGGTGCCGTCATTGATCACGAAGACCTTCTTGGCCTGCGCGACGTCCCGAAGGTAGACGGCGGCGGCGGCCCCCTGGACGGCGTCGTTACCGACCACCCGGTGGAACACCTTGTTGCCGCCCGCGGTCAACTCGATCGCGGTCGCCGAAGGGCTGATCATCACCATCTCGGCCGCCTCGTAGACCGCCATCGTCGCCTTGCTCTCACCGGAGAACGCGCCACCGATGACGCCCAGGAAGGACTCGTCGCCGGTGACCTGGTTCGCGACCGGCGTGGCCTGGGTCGGATCGCCCTGGGTGTCGAACTCCTGCAACTCCACCTTGCAGTCCGGGTTCGCCTCGTTGTGCTGCTTCACCGCAAGCAGGGCGCCGTCGCGCGACGGAATCACCAGACCCGAGTTCGGGCCGCTGAAGGCACCGAAGATGGCGATCTTGCCACCGCAGTCACTGCTGCCGCCGGCGTTCTCCTCCTCCGCCTGACAGCCCGCAGCGCCGATGAGGGCCGCCGACAACCCAATGGCGCCGAGCGCCCGTACGTACTTACGCCTCACGGCTATAGACCTCCTCCAGTTGCAGGAGCCCGAGCACACCCCGAGGCAGGCAACCGCACCAGTACGGCAGCCTCCCCACCTCGATGTGAGCCCGCACACCTGCTACGGCTCGTGATGGCGGAGCGTACTGGGTCGATAGACGGTCCCGGAAGGCCTCGAAGCCACGCTTGTCAAACCGTTACGAATACAAACGCCGATACGACCCGAACCCGTAACATCCTTCACAGCTGGCCCGAGGCCGCGAGCGCACCGGCGATGACCAGCGCAGCCGGCCACCGCCAGCAACGCCGGCGGCCATCGATTCCGGCGGCGAGAAAGATCAACTTTGGCGTCGGGTCACGCCGGGGTGCACCCCGAACGTACCGAGGCCCCGGCGGCGCCAACCCTGGCCGCAGCGACCCTCGGGAGAGAAGCGGAAGCGGGACCGGACCTACTGGGCCGGACGGGGCACCTCGCCCCCGGCGGTCTCCTGGAGGATCCGCTCGGCGACCTCTTTCATGGTCATCCGATGGTCCATCGCGGTGCGCTGGATCCACTTGAAGGCTTGTGGTTCGGTCATCCCGTACGTGGTCATCAGCGCACCCTTGGCCCGCTCGATGATCTTGCGGATCTCCAACCGGTCGGTGAGGCCAGCAACCTCCGCCTCCAGGGCGGCGACCTCCGAGTAGCGCGACAACGCGATCTCTACCGCTGGGACCAGGTCGCTCTTCTGGAAGGGCTTGACCAGGTACGCCATCGCGCCGGCCGCCCGTGCCCGCTCCACCAGGTCCCGCTGGCTGAAGGCGGTCAGGATGATGACCGGAGCGATCCGCTCGCCAGCAATCCGCTCGGCAGCGGCCAGCCCGTCCATGATGGGCATCTTGATGTCGAGGATGACCAGGTCCGGCTTCAACTCGTTGGCGAGCCGAACGGCCGTCTCACCGTCACCGGCTTCTCCGACGACCTCGTAACCTTCCTCAACGAGCATCTCGGCGAGATCCAGCCGGATGAGCGCCTCGTCCTCGGCGATCAGTACTCGCCTGCGCTCAACGTCCGTCTGCGTCTCGGCCACGAGCAACTCCCACCAGTCCGTACCGACACCCGACCGGGTGCCGCGCCCCTTAGCCTAGTGGGTACTCTATAGGCCGACACCGAGGCTGTCGGCAGCACTGTCCCCGTATTCCAACCGGTAGAGAAACGGAGCTCAAACCTCCGACAGTGTGGGTTCGAATCCCACCGGGGACACCAAACCGTCGCGCGGGCGGCGGTCGGCACATCGCGAAGCGACGTAACGCTGCGGGCCACGGCCCCCAAGCGGGGAGCACAGCGACGGCCGCCCGGTCCGCCCGCTCCGTAGCAGGGCGAAGGGCCCTCGGCCGGCGACCGGCCGCCGCACCAGTCCCACCGACGGGCGTGCCGCTCGCCCGGCACCCCGACCACCACAACCGTCGCCGCTTCAGCATCTCCGCCACCGGGCGGGCGGCTGGGCCGTCGCACCGGCTCGAAGGGGCACCGTGTGACCTCGAAGGGGCACCGTGCGGGCTCGAAGGGGCACCGTGCGGGCTCGGAAGGGCTACTCGAAGGCCCCTTGATGGCCGGCGGAGTCGTCTCTGCCGATCCGTTCGGCTTCGGCACCCGGAGGCCATCACAACGAGAACTTTTGAATATTTGACTATAAAGCAGCCCTTCCTCCGAATCGGATGCAATGTCGCCACGTTGAAACTCACTAAAATTCGAGGGAGGATGCCGCCATGTCCTCTTCCCCGAATCCGGTCCAGCCCTATGCGAGCCTCGATGACACTGACCGCGCGATCCTGGCGGAGCTGGTCGCAGACGGCCGCCTCCCGAACAACGCCCTCGCCGAGCGAGTGGGGGTGGCGCCGTCAACCTGCCTCGCACGAACCAGGGCGCTACGCGGATGCGGGGCGATCCGCGGCTTCCACGCCGAGGTGGATCCGGCGGCCATGGGCCTGCCGTTACAGGCGCTGATCTCAGTACGACTCTCCGCCCACGAGCGGACCGTGGTGGACGCCTTCCGCGCCCGATCAGTACGCCTACCGGGGATGGTGGCGGTGTTCCACGTGGCCGGTGCGGACGACTACGTGCTGCACGTCCGGGCAGCCTCGGCGGACGCACTGCGGGACTTCGTACTCGACCACTTGGCAGTCGATCCGGCAGTGCAGCACACCCAGACCAGCCTGATCTTCGAGCAGGCCCGGGGCCTGGGGTAAGACGGATCACAGTCTCGGTGACGCCCTGAAACAGGATCTTCACGTCCGCGTCACGCCTGAGACGCGGACCGCGCCTAGTTTTGGTTCCGGTGGTGGTTGGCACTCCCGGTCGGGACGGGTCGGGAGCTGCCAGGTTGTGGCGCACCGGGCCGGGGTCGACGGATTCCGCGAAGCCGGTCCGGTGCCTCACGCTCGCGCCGACGAACGCTAGCGAACCAACCCAGAATCGGCCACCGCCTCCTCCCGGGACGGTTCGGTGGCACGCTCACCCCGGGTCGGCATGGCACCGCGGACACCGGCGACGACCGTCCGGGCTCGCCGGGCGCGGAGCAAGGCCCGGAGCGCGAACGCGAACGCGACACCCCAGGCGAACGCCAGCAGGGCATACCCCACGGGCCGCACGCCCCCACCGAGATCGAAAGCGTGCATCAACGTACGAGCGTTGGTCAGCACGATCACCCCGCCGACCACCGCGCCGAGCAGTTGGGCTGGGACAAGGCGCACCAGCCAGGCGGCCACCGGCGCCGCAATCAGACCACCGGCCAGTAGCGCGAGCACCATCGGCAGCAAAAAGCCCTCGGAGCCGAGCCCGATCAGGAAGCCGGCGCTGGCCGCACCGGCGACGAGGAACTCGGCGGTATCCACCGACCCGATCACCCTGCGGGGTTCCAGTCGTCCAGTGACCAGCAGCGCGGGGGTCGCCACCGGCCCCCACCCCCCGCCGCCGGTCGCGTCGACGAAGCCGGCGACCAGCCCCAGGGGACCGAGGAAGCGGCCGCGCAGTCGACCGGCCCGTCGTTCGGTGCGCAGCGGTCGGGCGAAGCGCACCAACAGGTACGCGCCGAGGGTGAACAAAATCGCCGCCATCCAGGGCGCGGCGGCAGCGGTGGAGAGAGCGGAGAGGAAGGTCGCTCCGGCAAACGCGCCGAGGGCACCGGGCACGGCGATACGCCCAACGACACGCCAGTCGACGTTGCCGAACCGCCAGTGCGCCACACCCGCCGCGAGCGTGGTGCCCACCTCGGCAAGGTGCACCGAAGCCGAGGCCGCGGCCGGCGCGACACCGGCGAGCAGGAGCAGCGTCGAGGAGGTCAACCCGTAAGCCATACCGAGGGCGCCGTCAACGAGCTGCGCGGCCAACCCGACGAGTGCGAGGACCAGCAGCTTACGCACCACGCCTCCCTAGTTTCGGATATCTCCTATCGACTTGGTCGACAATGCGGGATGAGTGGGGCCTGGGTCAACCATGTTCAAGGGCGAGTTTCGGCTCAGGTCGGGCGTGGCTGAGGTCGGGCGTGGCTCAGGTCGGGCGCGGCTCAGGTCCACGCGCGCGGGTCGGCGACCAGCTCGGTAACCCGCGCCGGAAGGGCACCGTCGGCGACATCCGCCACGGTGACCAGCTCAAGGATCTGGCGTTCGCTTGCCCGCAGGGCGATCCACACATCCTGCAGGGCCCGCGCGGCACCGTGGTAACCGAGCTGCTCCGGGCGCTGCCCACGGACATGGGCCAGCGGACCGTCGATCACCCGAATCACCTCGGCGAGGGAGATCTCGGCCGCCGGCCGTGCCAGCCAGTAGCCCCCTTCCGGGCCCCGCTGAGCCCGCACCACACCGCCGCGACGCAGCTGCAACAGGATGCTCTCCAGGAACTTCGGCGGGATTTCCTGGGCTCGGGCGATCTGGTCGGCTGTCACGAATCGCCCTCGACCGGTCGAGGCACCGCCGGTCACCGAGGCAAGTTCGGCGACCGCGCGGAGGGCATAGTCAACCCGGGCGGAGAGACGCATGGCAGACAGGCTAGCCGGCTTGGTTGCCAACGACCGAGCATCCCTCGGCCCATCGAGCCGGAAGCCTTGCCTCGGAACGTCCAGAGGTGACTGTTGGCCGGCACCCTGGTTCGGGTGCCGGCCAACAGTTTCTTTCCCCCTTGGCTGGGTTAGGTCTGTGGGCGGGGGTGGTTGCGGGTGGTGGGTCAGCTGGTCCAGTGCTCGGCGACGAGGTCGGCGGCCTGGGTCTCCCACTGGGCGTAGTGGAACGGGAACGCCGACACCTGCACCTTCTGCGCGGCTTCGGTCAACGGCAGTTCCTGCCAGCCCTCGACCTGCTTGAGGCCCTTGAGGAAGGCGGTGGTGGAGTAGGCGGGGTCGGTGATCTGCTCCACGCTGCCCCAACCAGAGGATGGGCGCTGCTGGAACAGGCCCTGCGAGTCGTGGTCGTTGCGCTCACCCAGGTGTCCCAGGTTCTCCAGCTTCGACTCCTGCAGGCTGGTGGCGATCGCCACCACGGCGGCGCGCTCGTCCATGCCGGCCTTCTTGGTGGCCTCGATGATGGCCTTCACGTTGCCGGTCTGCTCGTCGCCCAGGTCGATGCGCGACTGCGTGCCCTGGGTGCCGTGCGGGATCAGCGTGCCGCTGTCCGGCTTGTCCGCCTGCACCACGCCAGCGGCAGCGGCGGCGGGGGTGGTGGTGTCGGTGAGGGTGTCCAGGGGGCCGGCGACGACACCGGTGGACAGGGCCAGACCAGCGAAACCAAGCACACTACGACGCAGAATCGTGTTCATCATGGGGGTTGCTCCATTCGGGGATCGACACCCACATACGCACGCCCGAAAGGGGGTCAGGCGGCAACAGGGTGCAAGCACCGTCCGGCGCTCAAAAGTAGCGGGAAGAGAAGATCCTCGGCGGCCGCGGGGCTCACAGGCACACGCACGGCGCCGGGTCCAGATGTAACGACCGGCCGGCCACCAGCATTCCCGGGGGCTCACCCCCGGGAGGCATCCGCCACCGGCGGGGCACCTGCTCGGTCGTACGCAGGGTGTAACGCCCCCACGCCCGCCGGGATTCCACCACCACCGTGACCCCGGCCACACCCCAAACCGGCATCAAACCGTCAGCTGACGCATTCGTCGTGGACGGTTGGGGCCGGCCTTTTCAGCGATGAATCGGCTGAAAGGGCCGGCCCTCCCCAAGAACGAGTGAGTCAGGCGCCGACCTTACGCAGCAAGCCCTCCTGCACCGAGCTGGCGATCTGCCGGCCGTCCCGGGTGAACATCCGACCGGTCGCCAACCCGCGCGCTCCGGACGCCGACGGGCTCCAGCAGTCGTAGAGGAACCACTCGTCGGCGCGGAACGACCGATGGAACCAGAGGGCGTGATCGAGACTTGCGCCCACCACCCCGCCGGGCCCCCACACCTCTCCGTGCACCGAAAGCACCGAGTCCAGCAGGGTGAGGTCAGAGGCGTACGTCAGAGCGCAGGCGTGCAGCAGCGGATCATCCGGGAGTTTGCCGTCGATCCGCATCCACACCCGCTGGTTCGGCTCCGCCGGACGGTCGCCAGGGCGCACCCAGCCGGGCTCGCCGACATAGCGGACATCGATCGGCCGGGGGATCAGCGCCCAGATGCCCAGCCGTTCCGGGTAGCGGGCGAGCCGGTCGCTCATCGTCGGTACCTCGTCCGGGCCGGGCACGTCCGGCGGGGCGGGCGCGTGGTGGTCCAGCCCCTCCTCCTGACGCTGGAAGGACGCCGACATGAAGAAGATCGGTTTGTCGTGCTGCAGCGCCACTGACCGGCGGACGGAGAAGGAACGACCGTCACGGACGCACTCGACCTGATAGTCGATGGGCTCACTCGGATCCCCGGGTCGCACGAAGTAGCCGTGCAGGGAGTGCACGGAACGCTCCGGATCGACCGTCCGCCCGGCGGCGACCAGCGCCTGACCGGCGACCTGCCCCCCGTAGACCCGCTGCGGGCCGACCTGCGGGCTCATCCCCCGGAAGGCTCGCTCGCCGGTCGGGCTGAGGTCCAGCACCTCCAGCAGTTGATCGACCGCGGCCTGACCGACCACCGCGCCGGACTCGCTCACCGGACCTCCAGTCGCGACCACGGGGATCGCGAGCTCGGCTCGCTCCGAACGCTCACTGGAGCGCCCGGGCCGCAGCGAGGTCGACCAGCGACCCGAGTTGGTGCACGCGCAGGGTGTTGGTCGAGCCGGGGGTTCCGGGCGGGCTACCGGCGACGATCACGACGTAGTCGCCGGGGTTGGCCCGACCGAGGCCGAGCAGCGCCTCGTCGACCTGCCGAAACATGGCGTCGGTGTGCTCGACGAAGGGCATCAGGAACGTCTGCACCCCCCAGGAGAGGGCGAGTTGGTTGCGCACCTCCGGCACCGGAGTGAACGCGAGCAGCGGCAGGTCGCAGTGCAGCCGGGAGAGCCGCCGGACGGTGTCGCCGGTCTGCGAGAACGCCACCAGAGCCTTGGCGTCGATCGCCCGGGCGATCGACGATGCGGCGATGGTGAGCGCGCCGCCGTGGGTACGCGGATCGTGCTGGAGCCGCGGCACCCCGATCGAGCCCGCCTCCGTCGTCGCCACGATCTTTGCCATGGTGCTGACGGTGAGCACCGGGTACTTCCCGACGCTGGTCTCGCCGGAGAGCATCACCGCGTCCGCGCCATCGAGCACGGCGTTGGCCACGTCGGAGGCCTCGGCACGGGTGGGCCGGGAGTTCTCGATCATGGAGTCGAGCATCTGGGTGGCGACGATGACCGGCTTGGCGTTCTCCCGGCAGAGCTGCACTGCGCGCTTCTGAACCAGGGGCACCTGGTCCAGCGGCATCTCCACACCGAGGTCACCACGGGCCACCATGATCCCGTCGAAGGCCAGGACGATCGCCCCGAGCTGATCCACCGCCTCCGGCTTCTCCACCTTGGCCAGTACCGGCCGGTGCACACCCTCCTCGGCCATGATGGCGTGGACCAGCTTGATGTCGTCGGCGGAGCGGACGAAGGAGAGCGCCACCAGGTCGGCACCGAGGCCGAGGGCGAACCGCAGGTCCTCGGTGTCTTTCTCCGAGAGCGCGGGGACGCTGACCGCCACGTTTGGCAGCGACACACCCTTGTTGTTGGAGACCGGTCCGCCCTCGGTGACCAGGCAACGGATGTCGTTGCCGGTGACGTCGGTGACCTCGACCGCGACCCGGCCGTCGTCAATCAGCAGCCGGTCGCCGGGCTTTACCTCCTCGGGAAGTTTCCGGTAGGTGCAGGCGACCCGGTCCCGGGTCCCAAGAATGTCATCACTGGTGATCACCACCGAGTCACCGGTACGCCACTCGTGCGGGCCGTCGGCGAACCGACCGAGCCGGATCTTGGGACCCTGGAGATCGGCGAGAACCGCGACCGGCCTCCCCGCCGCCTCGGCCGCCTCCCGAACCAGCCGGCAAACCGCCTCGTGATCGGCGTGGCTGCCGTGGCTGAAGTTGAGCCTCGCCACATCCATTCCGGCCTCAACAAGGCCACGAATGCGCTCCGGCGAGGAGACAGCGGGGCCAAGTGTGCAAACGATCTTTGCGCGGCGTGTCACGCCCATCAGGCTAATCTCTCCTCCGGGCCGGTCCGCGGGCCGACCCCTGTCGCAATGCGAACACGTTCTCCGACGTTGCGCGGCTGCACGGCCGGCAGTGGATAACCGCCGGGAACGTCGTGGGGGGGCGGGCGTCGGCGACCGCGCGCCCCGAGATCGTACCGCCCGCGGTCAGCCCGGCAGAGAGGCATGGGTGAACAGCACAGAGACATTCCACTCGGTCGCTGGTTTTCCCGTGCCCCGCCCCGCTGCGACCAGGGAAGCGCACGCCTCGAGAGGGCCGAAGCAGCTCGGCCCGCGCCCGGGGAGACAAACCGGACCAGCCGGCACAGCCCGGTGGGGCGGTCGGCGTGCCGACCGCCCCACCGGGAAGGTCCCTAAACGGCCCAGCAGTTGGGGCGGATCGACTCGTCACGCAGCGCCTGGCGGATCACCGTGTACGTGGTCCCGTCCAGCGCCAGCCCGAGGTGGCCGACCAGCCGCAGCGGACACCGGGACTGGATCAGTACGTTTTTCGCCCCGTCAGCCAGCGCGGCATTGCCCACTGGCCGTACCAACTCGTCCTGCCACGTACGGATCGTGGTGTAGCTGACCGAGCCGGGGGTGTCGTCACCGGCGTTGAGATCGGCGAGGAAGTCCGAGCCGATCGTCATCTGCTGACAGGCCACGACACCGGCGCAGCTGCCGAGCCCGAGGAAGGCGACGATGTTGGCCACGTACGTCCCGTACTGCGGGCTGCCGAGGCTGACGTATCGGCCGACTGCTCCGGTGCCACCGAGCCGCTTCAGGTAGTAGCGGGCCACCAGGCCCCCCTCGGAGTGCCCCACCAAGTCCACCCGGGCCGCACCGGTGGTGGCGCGAACCTGGTCAACGTAGTCGGCGAAGGCGCGGGCCGAGGTCGGGATGTCGCCGAAGCCCAGCCCCGGCAGTTCGTAGACAAAGGGACGGAAGCCGTCGGCGTCCAGACGCGCGGCGAGCGGTCCATACGCGAAGGCGAAGCCGCTCAACCCACCAACGATGATCACGGGGTTGTCGGCTACCTCAGCCGGGCCGGCTGCGGCGGCACCGGAACTGCTCGCCGGGGCGGGGTCGGTGGACGTTTGCTCCGCCGTAGCACCGGCGGGTGCCGCACTGGCGGCGCCCTCCGGGACGGCGGGTGCTGCGCTGGCGGCGACGCCGGGGACGGTGAGCGTGGCGCCGAGCACGAACGCGAGCACGATGGCGGTCTTTCGAAGCAACATGGCTGCACCTCCGTGAGGGTGGTGGGTGCGGTGCGAGTCCGATCGACCGGTGCGAACGATGATGCGGGCCGAAATTCTCATTCGTCAATGCCTAGCTACCTCCCGGTAACCTGTTGTTCCATCAACGGCACACTCCGGCCACCCAGACAAAGGCCTCATAGGGGAAAGTGGCCCGCGGAGCCACCGCACCACGGCAAAGACACAGCCCTTCCCGGGGAGAGTTTCTATACCTAGGTCTGTAGTAGATGTGCTATCTTCCAGAGTATGACTACAGTCGAACGGCCGGAGGCTGTCGCGGCCCCCCGAAATCCCGACGACCATTTGGTCCTCGACGTTCGAGACCTACGCATGCGCTACGGCACCGTGGACGTGCTGAACGGCATCGACCTCACCGCCCAGCGAGGCGAGGTGATCGCACTACTCGGGCCGAACGGTGCCGGCAAGACGACCACCATCGAGATCCTTGAGGGATTCCGGCTGCCCTCAGCCGGCTCGGTCCGGGTCCTCGGCGTTGATCCCGCCCACGGCGACGAGCGGTGGCGTGCCCAGATCGGCGTGGTGCTCCAGTCCTGGCGTGACCACGGCCGGTGGCGGGTGCGGGACCTCCTCTCCCACCTCGGCGACTACTACGCGCCGTACGCGACCGACCAGATCCAACGCCCGTGGCCGGTGGACGACCTACTGGCGGCCGTCGGGCTGACCGCACACGCCAGCGCTCGGGTGTCCCGGCTTTCCGGCGGGCAACGGCGGCGGCTCGACGTGGCGGTCGGCATCGTGGGCCGGCCAGAGCTGCTCTTCCTGGACGAGCCGACGGTCGGCCTCGACCCAGCGGCCCGACGCGAGTTCCACGAGCTCGTGCACCGCCTCGCCGACCTGGACCACACCACCATCCTGCTGACCACCCACGACCTGGCCGAGGCGGAGAAGCTCGCCGACCTGATCGTCATCCTGGCCAACGGCCGGATCATCGCCCGGGGCTCGCCGGACCAGCTCTCCCGCCGGCTGACCACCGATGCGGAGATCCGCTGGACCTGCGACGGCCAACGCCACGTACACGCCACCATGGACGCCACCGGGTTCCTACGCGACCTGCTCCGTGACCACGGCGACGAGGTACAGGAACTGGAGGTACGCCGAGCCAACCTAGAGGACGCGTACCTGGCCCTGGTGCACGAGGAGGAGACCGGAATCCGTACCGGCTGGGCCGAACGGGTGTGGCAGGAGCAGGAGGAGACCCGATGAACCCGAAGACCACCGCACTCCGGGTCGGCCTGCAGCGCGGAGTGATCGAGTTGCGCAGCACCTTCACCAACGGCCAGGACCTGTGGAACTACTTCTTCCCCACGGCGGTGCTGCTGGTCGCCGTCTTCTTCATGCGGGGGGCGACCGTACCCGGCACCGACTTCTCCCTCGGTGCGCGGACACTGCCCAGCGCGCTCGGCATGGGCCTACTCTTCGGCGGGCTGCTCGGGTTGGCCCAGAACCTCGTCGTGGACCGGGAGGACGGCACCCTGCTGCGGGCTAAGGCCATCCCGAACGGGATGCTCGGCTACCTGGTCGGCAAGCTGGTGCTGGTCTCGTCGGTCGCGATGATCGGCCTGGCCATCCAACTGACCCCCGGGGTGTTCTTCCTCGACGGGCTCCGGCTGGGCGACCCCAGCGCCTGGTTCACTCTGGCCTGGGTGGTGCCGCTCGGGCTGGTGGCGACGCTCCCGCTGGGCGCGATGATCGGCTCCCTGATCGAGAACCCGCGCAACATGGGGCTGATAGTGCTGCCGGTGATGGGACTCATCGGCGTCTCCGGCATCTTCTACCCGATCACCGGCCTGCCCGACTGGCTCCAGGGCACCGCCCAGGTCTTCCCGCTCTACTGGCTAGGCTTGGGCATGCGTTCCGCGCTGCTTCCGGCTGACCTGGCGGCGGTCGAGATCGGCGAATCCTGGCGCCATCTGGAGATGGTTGCCGTCCTCGGGGCGTGGGCGGTGCTCGGACTCGTGCTGGCGCCGGTGCTGCTGCGACGGATGGCCCGCCGGGAGTCCGGCTCGCGGGTCGCGGCCCGACGGGAGCAGGCCATGCAGCGGGTCGGATGAGAGGGCATTGATGAGCGAGACCGTGCACAACCGAATCGCGGTGCTGCGCGCCGAACGGGGCATCTCCCGACGGCAACTCGCCGACGCGCTCGGAGTGCACTACCAGACGATCGGCTACCTGGAGCGGGGGGAGTTTCGGCCCAGCCTGCACCTGGCGCTGCGGATCGCCGCCTACTTCGAGGTGCCGGTCGAGGTGGTCTTCTCGATCGAACCGTTTCCCCGCATCGGTGATGCCGCTGCAGGAAACCGCCGTTCAGCGTGAACCAGGGGCAGCGGCCAGCACCGCCAGCGTCCGTACCTGCCCCCACGGCCGGCCGGCAGTCCACCAGGGACTGCCGACCGGCGAGCCGGTTCAGCCGGTGACGGCGTTCAGCGCCGGCAGGTAGCCGTCGCGGTAGCCCTCGTTGTTGGGGTGGTATGCCTCAATGATCCCGGTGACATCGTTGATCCAGGGCTCGTCGCCGCAGACGCCATGGCCGGCGAAGTAGGAACGGGGGTCGGCGAAGGTGGCACCGGCCGCGGCGGCGCGGCCGGCGGTGATGCTGTTGAGGAGATCAGCGGCCTCGTTGAGCTGCTGCCGCTTGGTGGCGCTCATCCCGAACAGGCCGCACCAGCCGGTCTCGAAGAGTCGCGGGTAGCCGAGCACGATCAGCTGGGCGTTCGGCGCCCGGTCCCGGATCGCCGCGTAGGTGGCGTCCAGCCGGCCAGGCAGGGTGGTCTGGGCGAAGTCCCTCGCCTCGTCGATGGCCTCCGAGCAGGACGAGGTGCTGCCGAACCGGCAGGTAAGCATCACGCTGGCGAAGCCGGTGTCATTACCACCGATGGTGACCGTCACCATCGTGGTGCTGGCGCTGAGCGAGTCGACCTGGCTGTTGATGACGTCGGCGGTGACCGCGCCACCACAGGCCGGGAACTGGAAGCTGGTCACCGCGTTCGCCGCGGCCCAGCGCGGGGCGTAGGACTTCTGACTGCGCAGGCAGATGGACCCGTCGTACGGGCCGGCGCCGACGCCGCTGGAGTACGAGTCGCCGAGCGCGACGTAGTTGATGGTCGCGGCCTGCGCGGCGCTGGGAACCAGCACTGCGCCGACGACGGCGACGCAGAGGGCGACCAGCGCCGCCAGGGCGCGGGCGGGTGCACGGGGTGGCATGTGGACCTCCACAGGGCCGGGGGTGGTGGAGCCCAGAGACCGCGCGCGTGGCCAGGGTAGAGCTTGTTACTAGCCGGTAATGCTACCGAAGCAATTCGCTAAAGTGAATGGGATGCGGCACCGCTCCGATCCCCGCAGCCGGCCGGCCGCAGCCCAGCCAACCGTCCTTAGCCCAGCCACGGCAGCCCGCCGTCCTCAGCCGGCCAGCGGCCGAGCGTCCGAACCCACCGGCGCCGGCAGCGAACCCCGCCCGTCCAGGTACGAGTGGATGGCGGCTGCGGCGGCCCGGCCCTCGGCGATCGCCCACACGATCAACGACGCGCCCCGGTGCATGTCCCCGGCGACGAAGACGCCGTCCACGTCGGTCTGCCAGTCCGAACGGGCCGCCACCGCGCCCCGCTCGTTGCGGGAAACCCCGAGCTGCTCAAGCAGCGGCTGCGGCTCGGTGCCGTCGAACCCGATCGCCAGCAGGACCAGGTCGGCCGGCAGCTCCCGCTCGGTGCCCGGCACTGGGGTGACGACCCGCCGGCCAGCACTCTTCTCCACCCTCACCTCGGCGATCCGGACCGCCCGCACCGCCCCGCTGCCGTCATCCACGAACTCCTGCACGGCGACGGCGAAGACCCGCTCCCCGCCCTCCTCGTGCGCCGGGTACTCCCGCAGGATCCACGGCCAGGTCGGCCACGGATCCCGCGCCTCGTCCCGTTCCCGGGACGGCTGCGGGTAGAGGTCGAGCTGGTACACCGCGGCGGCACCCTGCCGGTGGGCGACGCCGAGGCAGTCCGCACCGGTATCCCCGCCACCGATGATGACGACGTTCCGGCCAGCCGCGTCGATCGGCGTGCCGTCCGGCAGCACCGCGGCGGCCGGAGGATGGTCCCCCGCGGCGGCGACCACCCGGTTGGCCGCGACGAGGTGCCCCATCGCCTGGTGCACCCCGCGCAGCGATCGCCCGGGAGTTGCCGGGGTGTCCCGGCTGGCCAGGGCACCGCAGGCGAGCAGCACCGCATCGTGCTCGGCCCGCAGCTGCTCGGCGGTCACGTCGACACCGACCTCCACCCCGGTCCGGAAGCGCACCCCCTCAGCGGCGAGCTGCGCCAGCCGCCGGTCGATGTGGTGCTTCTCCAGCTTGAAGTCCGGGATGCCGTACCGCAGCAGGCCGCCGAGGGCGTCGTCCCGCTCGTACACGGTGACCGCGTGCCCGGCCCGGGCCAACTGCTGCGCGGCGGCGAGCCCGGCGGGCCCGGAGCCGACCACCGCCACCGACCGGCCACTGGCGGGCGGCACCGACCAGGGCCGTAGCCCGCCGCGGGCCACGGCGGCGTCGGCGATCTCCACCTCGACCTGTTTGATCGTGACCGGCTGCTGGCCGCCGAGGCCGAGTACGCAGGCCGCCTCGCAGGGCGCCGGGCAGAGCCGACCGGTGAACTCCGGAAAGTTGTTGGTGGCGTGCAGCGTCTCCACCGCCGCGTCCCAGCCACCGGTGCGGACCAGGTCATTCCAGTCCGGGATGCGGTTGCCCAGCGGGCAGCCGTCGTGGCAGAACGGGATGCCGCAGTCCATGCAGCGGGTGGCCTGCTCCCGGATCAGCTCCTCACCTGCCGGTGGGTAGACCTCCCGCCAGTCCATGATCCGCACCGGCACGGGCCGGCGGGCGGGAAGCTGCCGGTCGTACCGCAGGAAACCAAACGAATCAGGCACGAGCTACCTCCTGGACGGCCACCCGCGCGACGGGCGACACCGGCGTGGACGGTGCGGACGAGGCGGGCTCCGCTGCCGGCGCCGCCAGGGCGCTCATCACCGCGTCGTCCACGTCGTAGCCGGCGGCTTCGGCGGCCCGCATGATCTCCCGCACCCGGCGATAGTCCCGGGGCACCACGGCGGTGAACTCCGCCACCGCCTCCGACCAACGCTTGAGCAAGTCCTCGGCGACCGCGGAGTCGGTCTCGGTGTAGTGCCGCTGGACCAGGTCGTAGAGGGTTGCCTGCTCCTGCTCGCTCAGGGGTGTCAGGTCCACCAACTCCGTGTTGACCCGCCGACGATCCAGCCGCCACACGAAGGCGGTCCCACCGGACATCCCGGCCGCGAAGTTCCGCCCCGTCGACCCCAACACCACGACGGTACCGCCGGTCATGTACTCGCAGCCGTGGTCACCGACGCCCTCGACGACAGCAGCCGCCCCGGAGTTACGCACCGCGAACCGCTCCCCCGCCCGACCACGGAGGAAGACCTCACCCGCGGTGGCGCCGTAGAGGATGGTGTTGCCGGCGATGATCTGATCCTCCGCCCGCCGGCCCGGCACGGCCTCCGCGCTGACGAAGGGCGCGGCCCGGTCCGGACGGAGCACCAGCCGGCCACCGGAGAGGCCCTTGCCGACATAGTCATTGGCGTCGCCGTGCAGGCGCAGGGTGACGCCGGACGGCAGGAACGCACCGAACGACTGCCCGACGGTGCCGCGCAGGTCGAACTCGATCGTGTCGGTGGGCAGGCCGGCCCCGCCGTGGCGACGGACCACCTCGCCACCGAGCATCGCACCGACGCTGCGGTGCTCGTTACGCACCGACACCCGCGTCCGCACCCGAGTGCCGGAGCGCAGCGCCGGCTCGGCGAGCGCGATCAGCTCGTTGTCCAACGCCGCCCCGAGGCCGTGGTCCTGGGCACGAACACCCCGCCGCGCGGTCTCCTCGGGTAGCTCCGGCAGGCGCAGGACAGGGCTCAGGTCGATACCGGCCGCCTTCCAGTGGTCAACCGCGGGCGCGACATCGAGCAGTTCGGTCCGGCCGATCGCCTCGTCGATCGAGCGCAGACCCAACTCGGCGAGGTACCCACGGACCTCCTCGGCGAGGAAGAGGAAGAAGTTCTCCACGAACTCCGGCCGGCCGGTGAATCGCTCGCGCAGCACCGGGTTCTGGGTGGCGATGCCGACCGGGCAGGTGTCCAGGTGACAGACGCGCATCATCACGCAGCCCTCGACGATCAGCGGGGCGGTGGCGAAACCGAACTCCTCCGCCCCGAGCAGGGCCGCGACCAGCACGTCCCGACCGGTCTTGAGCTGGCCGTCCACCTGCACGGTGACCCGGTCCCGAAGCTTGTTGAGCAGCAGGGTCTGCTGCGCCTCGGCCAGGCCCAGCTCCCACGGTGTCCCCGCGTGCTTGAGCGAGTTCAGCGGGGACGCACCGGTACCGCCGTCGTGCCCGGAGATGAGAATGACGTCGGCCTTCAGCTTCGCCACACCCGCCGCCACCGTACCCACCCCGACCTCACTGACCAGCTTGACGTGCACCCGTGCCGCCGGGTTGACGCACTTGAGGTCGTGCACGAGCTGGGCCAGGTCCTCGATGGAGTAGATGTCGTGGTGTGGTGGCGGAGAGATCAGGCCGACGCCCGGGGTGGCGTGGCGGGTCCGGGCGATCCACGGCCAGACCTTGTTGCCGGGGAGTTGGCCGCCCTCGCCGGGCTTGGCGCCCTGCGCCATCTTGATCTGCAGGTCATCGGCGTTCACCAGGTACTCGGTGGTGACCCCGAACCGACCGCTGGCGATCTGCTTGACCGCGGAGCGGCGGGTCGGATCATGTAGTCGCTCGACGTCTTCACCACCCTCGCCGGTGTTGGACTTGCCGCCGAGCCGATTCATCGCGATCGCGAGGGTTTCGTGCGCCTCCACCGAGATCGATCCGTAGGACATGGCGCCGGTGGCGAAGCGCCGAACGATCTCGCTGGCCGGCTCGACCTCCTCGATCGGCACCGGCGGGCGCACTCCGGTACGGAGCGTGAACCGGCCCCGCAGCGCACCTCCCTGGGCGGCCAGCGCGTCAACCTTCGAGGTGTATGCCCGGAACACGTCGTACTGCCGGCTGCGGGTGGCGTGCTGGAGCAGGAAGACGGTCTCCGGGTTGAACAGGTGCAGTTCACCCTCACGCCGCCACTGGTACTCGCCGCCGACATCCAGCCGGTCGGTCGTCGCCGTCCCCGGCTCCGGCCAGGCGAAGGCGTGCCGAGCGGCGACCTCAACGTGGATCCCGTCCAGGTCAACCCCGCCGATCTTGCTGGGAGTGCCCCGGAAATACCGCTCGATCAGCTGGCTGTCCAGCCCAACCGCCTCAAAGACCTGGGCGCCGCAGTACGACGACACGGTCGAGATGCCCATCTTGGACATGATCTTCAAAACGCCCTTGCCGAGCGCCTTGACGTAGTTGCGAACCGCAGTGCCTGGCTCGACGCCGACCAGCGCCCCCGTCGAGATCATGTCTTCCACCGACTCGAATGCCAGGTACGGGTTGACCGCCGCCGCGCCGTACCCGACCAGCACGGCCGCGTGGTGCACCTCCCGGCAGTCGCCGGACTCCACGATCAGGTCCACCTGGGTCCGGGTCTGTTCCCGCACCAGATGCTGGTGCACCGCCGCGGTGAGCAGCAACGACGGGATCGGGGCGAGGTTGGCGTTGGAGTCCCGGTCGGAGAGGACCAGGATGCGTACGCCGTCCTCGATGGCCTCGGAGACGTGCCGACAGATCTCGGTCAGCCGCGCCCGGATGCCCGCGCCGCCCTCCCGGATCCGGTACAGGCCGGAGACCCGGACCGCCTTGAATCCGGGAAGGTTCCCGTCCTCGTCGATGGAGAGAATCTTCGCCAGCTCGTCGTTGTCGATCACCGGATAGGGGAGCACAAGCTGCCGGCAGCTCGCCGGCCCCGGCTCGAGCAGGTCGCCCTCCGGCCCGATCGTGGTCTGCAGACTGGTCACCAGCTCCTCTCGGATGGCGTCCAGCGGCGGGTTCGTGACCTGGGCGAAGAGCTGATGGAAGTAGTCGTAGAGCAGCCGGGGCCGGGTGGACAGCGGGGAGATCGGGGTATCCGTTCCCATCGACCCGATCGGCTCGGCCCCGACCCGCGCCATCGGCGCGAGGAGAATCTTCAGCTCCTCGTCGGTGTAACCGAACGCCTGCTGCCGGCGACGAACCGAGTCGTGGGTGTAGACGATGTGCTCCCGGGCCGGCAGGTCGGTCAGCTCGATGAGGCCGGCGTGGAGCCACTCCTCGTACGGCTGGGCCGCCGCCAGCTCGGCCTTGATCTCGTCGTCGTGCACGATCCGGCCGCCCACGGTGTCCACCAGGAACATCCGACCGGGCTGCAGGCGCCCCTTGGCGACCACGGTGGCCGGATCCAGATCCAGCACGCCCGCCTCGCTGCCGAGCACAACCAGCCCGTCGGAGGTCTGCCACCAACGGCCGGGACGGAGGCCGTTGCGGTCCAGCACCGCCCCGACGATCTCGCCGTCGGTGAACGCCACCGACGCCGGCCCGTCCCAGGGCTCCATCAGGCTGGCGTGGAACCGGTAGAAGGCCCGCTGGTCAGCGGGCATGTCCGGATCGTTCTCCCAGGCCTCCGGAATCATCATCAACACCGCGTTCGGCAGGCTTCGCCCCGCCAGGTGCAGCAGCTCCAAAACCTCGTCGAAGTTGGCCGAGTCGGATGCCCCCGGCGTGCAGACCGGAAAGATCCGACGAATGTTGCCGGGCAGCGCCGCACCGGCGCCACCAGCGAGCATCGACTCTCTCGCCTGCATCCAGTTGCGGTTGCCCCGGATGGTGTTGATCTCGCCGTTGTGGGCGATGAACCGGAACGGGTGCGCCAGGGGCCAGGACGGGAACGTGTTCGTGGAGAAGCGGGAGTGCACCAGCGCGATGGCGCTGCGCATCCGCTCGTCGGTCAGCTCCGGGTAGAACTCCGGCAGCTGGTCCGGGGTGAGCATGCCCTTCCAGACCATCGTGCGGCCGGAGAGCGACGGAAAATACGCCGGCACGCCGCGCTCCGCCGACTCCCGCTCGGCCTGCTTGCGGACGCAGTACGCCACCCGCTCCAGCTCGATGCCGGTCAACCGGGAACCAGCCCGGCCCGTCGCCGAGTCGGTGAGCCGGTGCGCGGTGACGAAGAGCTGCCGGACCCGGGGCATCGCCGCGAGCGCCGTCGCGCCCAAGCCCGCCGGATCCACCGGTACGTCCCGCCACCCAAGCAGGTCGGCGCCCTCGACCAACGCGTACTTCTCCACCACCCGGCGGGCCCGCAGCTCGGCCTCGTCGTCGTCGGGCAGGAAGACCAGGCCGGTCGCGTACTCACCGATCGGGGGCAGCGGGAAGTCCACCACCGCGCGCAGCAGCGCGTCCGGCACCTGAATCAGGATGCCCGCGCCGTCGCCGGTGTTCGGCTCCGCACCCCGGGCACCCCGGTGGTCCAACCGACGCAGCGCGGCGAGCCCATTCGCCACCACCTCGTGCGACCGCCGGCCGCGCAGGTCCGCCACGAACGCCACCCCGCACGCGTCTCGTTCGTACGCGGGGTCGTAGAGCCCGGCGGTGGACCCGTTCGGGCCGGAGTGCGGGACCTGCTGCGGGATGCGGTGCGGGTACGGAACGGCCACCCGGGCCTCCTGTCGTCACTCAGGCTGAAACTTGGTCGGGACGACGTCGGCCCTCAAGGGTCATTTGAGTCTACGTTAGGGGGGGCCACCCAAGGCCAGTGCAGATTGATCACACCTTCCAGAGTGTGAGAAATATACTCGCTCGCACCACCTCGGCCGGCTCCCCGGCCGGACGGCATCCGGACCTGGTCAGGACGGGGGATGCCACTGGTCAGCGGTGGTGCCGGCACGCCCCAGCAGCCGAGGGGTGAGGGCACCGAGGACAGCGTCGCGGGCGCGGAGCGCAAGCCGACCACGGGTCTGGAGCACCGCCGACATCCGTCGGGTCTGCCGAACCGTCGCCGCCACCCGGGGCCGTCGGGTCCGGTCGTAGGCGGCGACCGCGTCCGGCAGCCGGGACTCACGGAGTAGCGCGGCCAGGGTGGCGGCGTCCTCGAAGGCCAGGCAGGCCCCCTGCCCCAGGTGCGGGGGCATGCCGTGCGCCGCGTCACCGAGCAGCACCGCCCCGCCCGGACCGGTGGGGAAGCCGTACGTGCGGGGTAGCGGACGAAGTTCACGGATCTCGCGCTGGACCAAGTCGGCCGGGTCGGTGGCGTCGAGCAGCTCGGCGATGGGTGCGGGCCAGCCGGCGTACCAGCGACGCAGCAGGGCGAGCTGGGTCTCCGGCGACTCCGGCCGAGGCGCACCGGCGGCGGTGGCCACCCAGTAGATCCCGCCACGGCTGGAAGCCCCGGACGAGCCCCGTTCGCCCAGCGACACGTAGATGAAGCGGTATCCGGCACCGAGTATCTCCCCGGTTGGCGGCACGTCGGCGGAGAGTTGGGGCGCCCGGTACCACGGGATCACCGCCCGCCACGCGGCCGAGCCACAACTGACCACCGCCGCCTCCGGTGCGAGTTGCGCGCGAGCCACGCTGTCGAGGCCATCGGCGGCAACCACCAGGTCTGCCTCGTAGGTGTGCCGGCCGTCACCGACCGACGGACGGGCGCCCGGCTCCGCGCGAACCGAACGGAGGGTCACGCCGGTCCGCAACTCAACCCCCTCGCCCAGCCCGGCGATGAGCGCGTCGTGTAGGTCCTCCTGGTGCACCACCACCGGGCTTCGGTCCGCCGAGACCGGGCGGGGCCGCACCAGCTGGTGTCCGTCGGGTCGGCGCACTCCACTGCTCGACAGCGGGGTGGCGATCGCGTCGAGCCCGGCCCCGAGACCGAGGGCGTGCAGTGCGCGCACCCCGTTGGGCCAGAGCACCACCGCGGTGGGTTCCGGACGGATCCGGTCGGCGCGCTCGACCAACGTGACCTGCCAGCCGGAGCGCGCCAACGCACCCGCGACCGCAAGGCCACCGACACCGGCGCCGACCACGACCGCGCTACGCATGCGGCCCTCCTCGCTCAGCTGTCGCGTTGGTCGGCGGAGGGGGCGGCATCCGCCGACCGGTCAGTGGGCGGGTCGTCACCCGAGCCCCCGCTCTCCGGCCGCGACGCTGTCTCGCCCGTCTCCTGCCAGTGCCGGAACTGCTCCTCGTTGACCACCTGGTAGCCCTCCGGCGCCGCCGACCGGGCACTCGCCTCGCGAGCGGAGAGGTCGACCTGCGACACGTCGGACTCGGGGGCGGACGCCGGCACCTCGCGGATCGGGATCAGGTACTCGCGCGGTCCACGCACCCGCAGGAAGTAGATCAACGCAGCGAGGAAGACCACCGCCGCGGTCCAGACGTTCAGCCGTACGCCGAGGATCGTGTTCGCCTCGTCGGTGCGGATCATCTCGATCCAGAACCGGCCGGCCGTGTAGCCCAGCACGTAGAGCGCGAAGGCCCGGCCGCGGCCCAGCTTCAGCCGCCGGTCGAGGAGGAAGACGAGGGCGGCCACACCCAGGTTCCACAACGCCTCATAGGCGAACGTCGGATGGTAGAGACCCGCCTCGAGGATCGGTGTCCCGGCGTCGTCGCGCAGGGCCTGGCCCGCCTCCGGGTCCATCCGGTGGATCTCCAGGCCCCAGGGCAGGGTGGTGCGCCCGCCGTAGAGCTCGTTGTTGAACCAGTTGCCGAGCCGCCCGATCGCCTGGGCCAGCGGCAGTCCCGGGGCGAGGGCGTCCGCCACCACCACGAGCGGAATACCGAGCTGACGAGCGGCATACCACGCACCAAGCGCGCCACCGGCCACGGCACCCCAGATACCGAGACCTCCCTCCCAGATGGCGAAGGCCTTGAGCGGATCGCCACCGGTGCCGAAGTACTTCTCCGGTGAGGAGATCACGTGGTAGATCCGGGCGCCGATGATGCCGGCCGGCACCGCCCACACGGCGATGTCGAGCACCGCCCCCGGCGCCACCCCGCGCTGGCGCAGCCGTCGCTCGGTGACCCAGCAGGCCACCACGATGCCGAGGAGAATGCAAAGCGCGTACGCACGGATCGGCACCGGGCCCAGCTGCCACACCGCGGTGGTCGGACTGGGCAGGGCCGCCAAAGGGGTCTGCGAGGCGAGGGTCACGAGTGCACAGGCTACCGCCGTTCGGCCCTACCGTGGCACCCCGGCCCGCGGGGCCGGTGGCGCTCATCTCCGGAGTGCCGGGCCGGTGACCGCGGGGCGGGCGTCAGGAGGCCGGCTTCCGGACGCCCGCGGCGAGTTCGGCGCTCAGCTCCCGCAGGGCGGTCAGACCCGCCGGCAGACTCGCGGCATCGAGCAGGCAGCGAATCAGGGCACTGCCGACGATAACCCCGTCGGCGAATCCGGCCGCCGTACTGGCCTGCTCCCCGGTGCCGATCCCGAGGCCAACGCCGACCGGCAGATCGGTGACCGCCCGGACCCGGGACACCAGCACCGGAGCGGCCGCCGAAGCCTGCTCACGGGCCCCGGTGACCCCCATGATCGCGGTCGCGTACACGAATCCCCGGCAGTGCTCGACGGTCATCCGCAGCCGAGCGTCAGTGGAGGAGGGCGAGACGAGGAAGGTCCGGTCCAGCCCGTACGCGTCGGAGGCGGCCAGCCACTCCTGCGCCTCGTCGGGAATCAGGTCGGGCGTGATCAGCCCGGTGCCGCCCGCTGCGGCGAGGTCCCGGGCGAAGGCGTCAACGCCGTACTGCTCGACCGGGTTCCAGTAGGTCATCGTCACCACGGGCGCACCGGTGGCGGCGACCGCGTCAACAATGCGCAGCGTGTCGGCGACCCGGACCCCACCGGCCAGGGCGATGTCACTGGCCCGTTGGATCACCGGACCGTCCATCACCGGGTCGGAGTATGGAATCTCCACCTCGATGACGTCCACGCCCGCTTCGACCATGGCGGTCATCGCGGCGATGCTGCCCTCAACGGTCGGGAAACCGGCGGGCATACAGCCGACCAGGACGGCCCGGCCCTCGGCCCGGGCCCGGTCGAACGCAACCCCGATGCGACTCACGCTGTCACTCCTTGTCGAGGACGCCGAAGTACTCCCCGGCGGTGTGCACGTCCTTGTCACCACGGCCGGAGAGGTTAACCACCACGACCGGCTCCCGGCCCAGCTCGGCGGCGAGCTCCGGGGCGATCGCGACCGTGCCGGCCAGCGCGTGGGAGCTCTCGATCGCGGGGATGATGCCCTCGGTACGGCAGAGCAACTCGAAGGCGGCCATCGCATCGGCGTCGGTCACCGGCCGGTACGTCGCCCGGCCGGTGTCGTGCAGCCAGGCGTGCTCGGGCCCGACCCCCGGGTAGTCCAACCCGGCCGAGATCGAGTGCGACTCGATGGTCTGACCATCGGCGTCCTGAAGCACGTAGGTCCGGGTCCCGTGCAGCACACCCGAGGAACCACCGGTGATGCTGGCCGCGTGCCGGCCGGTCGCCGGCCCGTCCCCGCCGGCTTCGAAGCCGTACAGGCGCACACTCGGGTCGTCAACGAAGGCATGGAAGACGCCGAGCGCGTTGGAGCCGCCGCCGACGCAGGCGGTGACCGCGTCGGGCAGCGCACCGACCAGGTCAAGGCACTGCTGGCGGGCCTCGTCGCCGATGCCCCGGACGAAATCGCGGACCAGGGCGGGGAAGGGGTGTGGGCCGGCCGCCGTACCGATCAGGTAGTGGGTGTTGTCGACGTTGGCGACCCAGTCCCGCATCGCCTCGTTCATCGCGTCCTTGAGGGTGCGGGACCCGGTGGTGACCGGCACCACGGTGGCGCCCAGCATCCGCATGCGCGCCACGTTCAGCGCCTGCCGCTGGGTGTCCACCTCACCCATGTAGACCACACACTCGAGGTCGAACAGGGCGGCAGCGGTGGCGGTGGCCACCCCGTGCTGGCCGGCCCCGGTCTCGGCGATGACGCGCCGCTTGCCCATCCGCTTCGTCAGCAGCGCCTGGCCGAGCACGTTGCGCACCTTGTGCGCCCCGGTGTGGTTGAGGTCCTCCCGCTTCAACAGCACCTGGGCGCCGATCCTGGCGGAGAGCCGCCGGGCGGGGTAGAGCAACGAGGGGGCGCCGGCATAGTCGCGAAGCAGGGCGCCGAACTCGGTCTGGAACGACTCGTCCCCCATCGCGGTACGCCAGGCGCCGTCGAGCTCGTCCAACGCGGCCACCAGAGCCTCGGGGACGAACCGGCCGCCGAACCGGCCAAAGTGACCGGCAGCGTCCGGGTATCGGCCGGTCGCGGCGGGCGTGTCGACGCTCATCGCGGCTCCCTTCGTTCTGTTCGCCCAGCGCGTTCAGCGCACCGGACGGGGTGTCGCCGGGTGGTTACCAGCGTTGACCAGCTCGGCCACCGCCTCGCGGGGGCTCTTCTGGGTAACCAGGCCCTCGCCGACCAAGACCGCGTCGGCACCGGCCGACGCGTACCGGATGAGGTCGTGGGGCCCGCGCACTCCCGACTCAGCGATCTTGACAACGCTGCTGGGCAGGCCGGGCGCGATCCGCTCGAAGACCGAACGATCAACCTCCAGCGTACGCAGGTCGCGCGCGTTGACGCCGATCACCTGGGCGCCGGCCTCCAACGCCCGGTCCGCCTCCTCCTCGTCGTGCACCTCGACCAAGGCGGTCATGCCCAGCGACTCGATCCGCTCCAGCAGGCCAACCAGCACCTTCTGCTCCAACGCCGCCACGATCAGCAGCACCAGATCGGCGCCGTGCGCCCGCGCCTCATGCACCTGGTAGCTGGAGACCACGAAGTCCTTCCGCAGCACCGGTACATCGACCGCAGCCCGGACGGCGGCGAGGTCATCCAGCGAACCACCGAACCAGCGCCCCTCGGTGAGCACGCTGATCGCCCGGGCCCCACCGGCGGCGTAGTCGCTGGCGAGGTCGGACGGGTCGGCGATCTCCGCCAGCCGTCCCTTGGACGGCGAGGAGCGCTTCACCTCGGCAACCACCGCCACGCCGGGCCGACGCAGGGCCGCGTACGCATCAAGCGGCGGCGGAGCGGCAGCAGCCAGCTCTCGAATGCGGTCCAGCGGGACCTGCTCCTGCCGCCGAGCCACATCCTCGCGTACTCCGGCCAGAATCTCGTCCAGCACGCTGGGCTTCGCCGAACCGGCGTCGCTTCCTTCCGCGTGCGCATGCTCCGCAGTCACCAACGCTCCCCTCTCCGGGCGTCATGGGCCGATGCTAGGCGGCGTACCCGATGCAGGCCGCCGGGGGTATGGCGCTCCTCACGAATTGGCTTGCGGCATAATGCCCAACTTCCAGTGAAGGTGAGCTCACACACAGCCATCACCTCCGGGTCGCCGATCGAGGCCGATGATCATCGGCCGCGGTCATCCTGGGTATTGATGTGATCCTATCCGGCAGGCCGGGTAACCCGGGCCGGGGCTGTGAGCAAGCTCAAGGCCAATGGACTCTTCCCAGGTCAGGGCCACGGAGGCAGAGTTGACGCGGCGGACACCCCAACGAAACGTGAGTCGACGAGCATCTCCCTCGGGCAAACTCGACTCGGCATCCGCCCGCGCCACCCAACGATCTCCGGGATTGATCATGAGCACTGAGAGCATCGACCTCACCACCATCTCCCGTACGGTCGCCTCGCTCGCCGTCGGCGTGGTGCACACGCTCGAACGGGCCGTGGTCGGCGAGGCGCAGATGCGCACCGCACGAGGCAACGCGTGGGAGGCCGTCTGCGCCGACCGGGCCCGCGCCGACCAGCGGGCCGAGTTGGACCGGATCGTCGCCGAGCTCACCGCGAACCGCGACCCGCGGCCGATGGGCTGAGTCGGCGGTCAGCGTCAGTCGTCCGTCGGATCGGCACCCCGATCCAGCGCGTCCCAGGCGTCCCTGGTGCTCCGGCCCGGCACCGGGCCGGGCACCGACCCCGCCGACCGCTCGTATCGAGCGCCCATCACCAACCACCGGTCCCCCCGGGCCGCGGTCAGCACGCCGGCGGCCGCGGCGCATCCGCCGCCGATCAGGCAGAGCAGCGGCCACTGCCGACTGACCGCGCCGTTGAGCCCCCCGAGCAGGCCATATCCGCCACCGGCCGCCACCGCCACCGCAAGCCCGGTCAGCCCGCCGCCCAGGAGCCGCCGGACCCGCCCCCGGGTGGCCAGCACCGCACCCCATCCGGCGAGGGTGACCAGGGCCAGTGCGGGCAGCCAGGGAAGTAGCTGCGCACCGGTGCGGGCAACGCGGACCGGCGGCAACGGGGCGGGGCGGGGCGCCAGCTCGACCACCCAGGGTCGGGTCACCGCCCACATCGAAAGGCCCGCTCCGGCTACCCCGAGGAGCACGGCGTAGACCAGTTCCCGGCGGCCCGCCTGGGGCCGCCCCGGACCGGCCTCGCCCCGGGCAGTCACCGGGCCGGCCTCGTCCCGGGCACTCACCGGGCCGGCCTCGTCCCGGGCACTCACCGGGCCGCACGCAGAGTCTCGGCCGCGGCGATGGCGGCCAGCACGGCGGCAGCCTTGTTCCGCGTCTCCTGCTCCTCGGCGGCCGGATCCGAATCCGCCACCACGCCCGCGCCGGCCTGCACGTGGGCGCGCCCGCCGTGGATCAGGGCGGTACGGATCGCGATCGCCATGTCGAGGTCGCCGCCGAAGCCGAAGTAGCCCACGGTGCCGCCGTAGAGCCCCCGCCGTACCGGCTCCAACTCCTCGATCAACTCCATCGCCCGCACCTTGGGGGCACCGGAGAGGGTGCCCGCCGGGAAGGTCGCGACGAGCGCGTCAAAGGCGGTGCGGTCCGCGGCCAGTGTGCCGATCACCGTGGAGACGATGTGCATCACATGGCTGTACCGCTCGATCGTGGCGAACTCGGGCACCTCGACCGAGCCAGGTCGGCAGACCCGCCCCAGGTCGTTGCGGCCCAGGTCCACCAGCATCACGTGCTCCGAGCGCTCCTTCGGGTCGGCGAGCAGTTCGGCGGCGAGTTGGGCGTCGGCCTCCGGCGAGCTACCGCGCGGCCGGGTGCCGGCGATCGGATGCAGCAGGGCACGCCGCTCCCCGTCCACCTCGGTGGCCACCTTCAGGTGCGCCTCGGGAGAGGAACCGACGATGTCGAAGCCATCGAAGCGCAGCAGGTACATGTACGGGCTGGGGTTGGTGGTCCGCAGCACCCGGTACACGTCGAGCGGGTCGGCGTCGGTCGCCCGTTCGAAACGCTGCGACAGCACGATCTGGAAGCACTCACCGGTCCGGATCGCCTCCTTGGCCGCCACCACCGCCTTCTGGTAGCCACCCTCGGGCGTACGGCAGTGCACGTCCCCGACGGGTGCGGCGCCAACGGTGGAGGCCATCGGAGGAATCGGCCGGGACAGCGCGGCGGTCATCGCGTCCAGCCGCCCGACCGCGTGGTGGTACGCGGCGGTGGCCGCCGCCGCCCGATCCGGCGCCTCCGGCGGCGGGAGGATGGCGTTGGCCACCAGGAGCGCCGAGCCGTCATAGTGGTCGAGCACCACCAGATCAGTGGCGAGCATCATTCCCAGCGCCGGCAGGCCGAGGTCGTCCTCGGTGCGCTCGGGCAGCCGCTCGAAGTGCCGGACCAGGTCGTACCCGAGGTAGCCGACCATACCGCCGGTCAGCGGCGGCAGCCCGGCCGTGTCGTCGGGAGGTGGCCCGGCGAGGGCGGCGACGGTCTCTCGAAGCACTGCGACCGGGTCCCCGGTGGTGGGTAGCCCCGCGGGGGGCTGCCCTGTCCACACCGCCACGCCGGCGCGTTCGGTCAGTGTGGCCGCGCTGCGAACCCCGATGAAGGAGTACCGGGACCAGGTCATGCCGGTTGAACCCACGCCCTGCTCGGCAGATTCGAGGAGGAAGGTGCCCGGACCGCCGCCCAGCTTGCGGTAGACGCCGACCGGCGTCTCCGCGTCGGCGAGTAGCCGCCGGGTGACCGGCACGACCCGCCTCCCGGCGGCCTGCTCGGCGAAGGTCGTCGCGTCCGGACGGACGGTGCCGTCGGTCATGACTGGGCCTGCCGTTCGCCGGACCCGCCGGTGACCGGCAGGTCGTTGTGGAAGCAGCTTCGCCGGCCGGTGTGACACGCCGGGCCGACCTGGTCGACATCGACCAGCAGGGCGTCTCCGTCACAGTCGAGGGCGACGGCGCGGACGTACTGGTGATGGCCGGAGGTCGCGCCCTTGACCCAGTACTCACCGCGGCTGCGGGACCAGTAGGTGGCCCGGCCGGTGGTCAGCGTCCGATGTAGCGCCTCGTCATCCATCCAGGCGAGCATCAGCACCTCGGCGGAGCCGTGCTGGCGGACCACCGCGGCGAGGAGCCCGTCCGACGTCCGGCGCAGTCGCGCGGCGATGGTCGGGTCCAGGTGGGACGGCCGGGCCGGACCGCCGCTCGGGTCCGAGCCGGGCAGGGCGCCGGGCGACGGCGCGTCAGGTACGGGCATAGTCACCCATTCTCCGATACCCGACGGGCGGCGGGTAGGGGACCCATATGCCTTGCTCACCCAACAGAATTCAACTACTGTTGAGTTTAATAATTGATCTTTACCCGGAGGTGCGCAATGCAGGACGCCATCGCCCTTCGTGACCTGGTTGTCGACCGGGGCGGGCGACGGGTGCTAACCGGCATCAACGCCACCGTGCCGTGCGGGACGGTGACGGGCCTGCTCGGGCCGAGCGGCAGCGGAAAGACCACGCTCCTACGGGCACTGGTCGGGGTGCAGGTCGTCACCGCTGGCACGGTCACCGTCCTGGGCTACCCGGCCGGCGCCCCACAGCTACGCCGCCGGATCGGCTACCTGACCCAGGCGCCGAGCGTCTACGCGGACCTGACCGTCCGGGAGAACGCCCGCTACTTCGCCGCCCTGCAGGGGCGCGGCTCCGCCCAGGCCGACCAGGCCGTGACCGACGTCGGGCTGCGGGCAGCCGCCGGCCAGTTGGTCGCCACCCTCTCCGGCGGCCAACGCAGCCGCGCCTCACTGGCCTGCGCGCTGGTCGGCGACCCCGAGCTGCTCGTGCTCGACGAGCCGACCGTCGGTCAGGATCCGGTGCTACGAGCGGAACTCTGGGCCCGGTTCCACGCGATGGCCGCCGCCGGCACCACCCTGCTCATCTCCAGCCACGTGATGGACGAGGCCGCCCGCTGTGACCGACTCCTGCTGATCCGCGAGGGGCGGCTGATCGCGAACGACACCCCAGCAGCGGTACGCGCGGCGACCGGCGTGGACGACCTGGAGGAGGCGTTCCTACGAATGATCCAGGCAGGCGAGGCCGGCACGGCCGGGCAGGAGGCGTCGTGAATCCCCGGATCCTCGCCGCCACCACCGGCCGCATCCTGCGCCAACTGCGCCATGACCGGCGTACGGTCGCGCTGCTCGTGGTCGTACCCGCGGCGCTCCTCACGGTGGTCTACTACATGTACGTCGACCAGCCGACGCCACCGGGCCAGCCGGCGCCGTTCGATCGGATCGCGCTGGTGCTGCTGGGGTTCTTCCCCTTCATCATCATGTTCCTGGTGACCAGCATCGCCATGCTGCGCGAACGCACCAGCGGCACGCTGGAACGGCTACTGACCACCCCGTTGGGTAAACTCGACCTGCTCTTCGGGTACGGCATCGCGTTCGGTCTGGCCGCCGTGGTCCAGGCGGCGGTCGCAGCCGCCGTGGCCTACTGGCTGTTCGATCTCGACACCGCCGGTAGCAGCGGGCTGGTCATCCTGATCGCGGCGGTCAACGCTGTGCTCGCCGTCGCGCTCGGGCTCCTCTGCAGCGCCTTCGCCCGGACCGAGTTCCAGGCCGTACAGTTCATGCCGGTCGTGGTCGCCCCGCAGCTGCTGCTCTGCGGGCTCTTCGTCCCTCGCAACGAGATGGCCGGCTGGCTCCAGGCGGTCAGCGACGTCCTGCCCCTGTCGTACTCGGTCGAGGCGTTGCAGGAAGTCGGCTCAAGCGCCGAACCCACCGCAACGATGTGGCGCGACCTCGCGATCGTGGCCGGCGCTGCGGTGCTGGCGCTGGTACTCGCCGCCGCCACCCTGCGCCGACGCAGCGGCTGACCCGGCGACGGCACCGAACGGAAGGCGACGATGGTACGGCGGATCGGACGGCGACCCGGCAACCCGGACACCGGGGCGACGATCCTCGCGGCGGCCCGGGCCACCTTCGCCGAGCGGGGGTTCGACAAAGCCTCCATCCGTGCCATCGCCGCCACCGCCGGCGTGGACCCGGCGCTGGTGCACCACTACTTCGGCACTAAGGACAAGCTCTTCCTCGCCGCGATGAACGCCCCGGCCGACCCGGCCGAGGTGGTGCCGACGGTGCTCGCCGGGGACCCCGACCAGATCGGGGAACGGCTGGTCCGCGCCTTCCTCGGCATCTGGGACTCCCCCGCCGGCACCCCCGCGGTGGCGCTGCTGCGCTCGGCGGTCAGCAACGAGTGGACCGCTCGGCTGCTGCGCGAATTCCTCACCACACAGGTGCTGCGCCCGGTCCTCGACCACCTCGACGTGGATCCGGCGCAGGCACCGCTCCGCGGGGCGCTGGTGGCCAGCCAACTCTTCGGCCTGGCGATGGCACGCCACGTGCTCCGGCTCGAGCCCATCGCCAGCGCTGCCCCCGAAACACTCATCGGCTCCGTCGGCCCCACCATGCAGCGCTATCTCACCGCCCCGCTGGAGGGCTAGCCACCCCGGCGGCGGAGCTGAGTCGCCCCGCCGGAGGGCTGAGGGCCGGCGTGCCCCCCGCCGGAGGGCTGAGGGTCGACACCGGAGGGCTGAGGGTCGACGCGGCCCGCCGCAGTCACCGGGTCTGCTCCAGCCACGAGGCGTAGAGCTGCCCGTAAACCGACTCGGCGTCGCTGACCAGTTCCTCGTGCGCGCCCCGCTGCACGATCCGCCCTCGATCCACCACGATCACCTCGTCGGCGGCCTGCGCCGTGGAGAGCCGGTGCGCGATGGCGAGCGTTGTCCGGCCCCGGGTCACCGCATCCAAGGTGTGTTGCAGACGCACCTCGGTCGCCGGATCGACCGCGCTGGTCGCCTCGTCGAGCACCAGCAGATCCGGGTCGGCGACGTACGCGCGGGCGAGCGCGACCAACTGCCGCTCGCCCACACTCAACGCCTCACCGCGCTCCCCCACCGCGGTGTTCAGGCCCGCCGGGAGGCCATCCAGCCAGTCCGCCAGCCCCAGCTCCACGAAGGTGGCGGTGAGCTGCTCGTCAGTGAGGTCCGGCCGGGCGAAGCGAACATTCTCCGCGACCGTGGCGTCGAAGAGGAAGCCGTCCTGCGGGACCATCACCACCCGCGAACGCAGCGAGCCGAAACGCACCTCCCGCAACGGCACCCCGGAGAGCAGCACGTCCCCCTCGGTCGGATCCATCAGCCGGGTGAGCAGCTTCGCGAACGTCGTCTTCCCGCTGCCGGTCTCGCCGACCACCGCCACCCGGCTCTTCGCCGGAATCTCCACCGAGATGTCGTGCAGCACCGGTGCGCCGCCCGGATAGGCGAAGCCCACCCCGACGAAGCGGATGTCCAGCGGACCCGGTGGAAGCTCCCGCCCCGACTCGCCCGGGTCCGCGACATCCGGCTCGACATCCAACACGTCGAGCACCCGTCGCCAGCCGGCGATCGCGTTCTGCGCCTCGTTGAGCACCTCGGTGGCGATCTGTACCGGCTGCACGAAGAGGGTCACCAGGAACAGGAACGCGGTCACCTCACCGATGCTCAACGTACGGTCAGCGCCGAGCAGCACTCCCAGCACCACCACGCCGGCCAACGCCAACCCGGCCGCGATCTCCCCAACCGAGCTACCCAGGACGCTGATCCGGATAGCCCGTTGCTGAGCTCGCCGCTGGTTGTCGATCGCCTCGTCGAGCCGGCGCGCGGTGCGCCCGGAGATGCCGTACGCCCGGATCACCGACGCGCCCACCACGCTCTCGGCGATCGCACCGAGCAGCGCGCCGGTGCGCTCCCGCACCACCCCGTACGCGCCGGCGAGCCGCCGTTGGAGCAGTCGGATCACGAACACCGCCGGGCCGAACGCCGCGTACACCACCAGGGTCAGCTGCCAGGAGTACGCGAGCATGACCGCTGTGGTGACCACCAGCTGACCGAGGTTGATCAGCAGGATCACACCGCCCCACTGGAGGAACTGGGTGATCTGGTCAACGTCACTGGTCACCCGGGACACCAAGGACCCACGTCGCTCGGACTGCTGGTGCAGCATCGACAGGTCGTGGACGTGTCGGAAGGCGCGAATCCGCACGTTGGAGAGGGCGGTCTCGCTGACGGTGAACAACCGCCGCATCATGAGGTAGCCGCAGGTCGTGGTCACCACGAGCACCGCCGTGGTGACGGTCACCACCGTCCAGACCACATTCAGACGGAGGCCGCCGGCAATGCCATTGTCGATGCCCTGCTGCACCGCCACCGGCACGGCCGCCCGACCAACCATGTAGACCAGCGCCAGGCCGAGCGTGCCCGCCAACCCGACCCGCAGCTCCGGGGAGAGCGCCAAGCCCCGCCGCAGCGTCCGCCAGGTCGACTCAGCCGCCGCCTCCGAAGCCATGGTGCTACTACTCACTGGTCCACCTTTCGCTCGCGACTGCGGGGCTCGCAAGCTCACTCCTCGCACTCACCAGTCCCCCCCTCCGCTCGCGACTGCGGGGCTCGCAAGCTCACTCCTCGCACTCACCAGTCCCCCCCTCCGCTCGCGACTGCGGGGCTCGCAAGCTCACTCCTCGCACTCACCAGTCCCCCCTCCGCTCGCGACTGCGGGGCTCGCAAGCTCACTCCTCGCACTCACCGGTCCACCTCCAGTTCGAGGCCGGTTGTCAGCGGCGGCGGGACCTCGTCGTACCCCTGCTGCTGGGCCTGCTCCGCATCGGCCTGCTCGTAGGCGGTGACCAGATCGGCGTAGCCGGGCACGGTGGCGAGCAGGTCGGTGTGCGTGCCCCGGGCTACCACCCGCCCGTGCTCCAGGTAGACCACCTCGTCGGCGAGGGCGATGGTCGCCCGCCGGTAGGCGACCACAAGAATCGACGTCGCCGTCTTCCCCGGCTCCACGGCGCGCAGCCCGGCCAGGATCGCCGCCTCCACCCGCGGATCGACCGCGCTGGTCGCGTCATCCAGCACCAACAGGCGCGGCCGACCGACGAGGGCTCGGGCCAGGGTGAGCCGCTGCCGCTGCCCCCCGGACAGCGACGTACCCCGCTCACCGACCCGGGTATCCAGGCCGTCCGGGAGAGCGGCGACGAAGCCATCCGCCCCCGCCAACCGCAGCGCCGCCCAGACCTGTTCATCACCGAGACCGGGCCGATCCAGGGTGATATTCGCCCGCACCGAATCGTCAAAGACGAACGGCACCTGCGCCACGAGCGCGACCGTACGGGCCAGCGAGTCCGCGGTGAGGTCGCGAACGTCCACCCCGTCCACCTCAACGGCGCCCGCACGTGGATCAACCAGCCGAACAGCGAGCGAGGTAATGGTGGACTTCCCCGCACCGGTCGACCCGACCAGGGCGACGGTCCGCCCCGCCGGCACCGTGAAACCGACCTCACCCAGCACCTCGGCGCCGGGCAGGTGCGCCTCGGCCGGCTCGTACGCGAAGTGGACGTCGCGGAAGGTGAGCGTTGCCGGACCGGCGTCGTCGCGGTCAGGCGCCACCGGGCCGTACGGCATCTTGCCGGTGGCATCGAGTACCCGCCGGACCCGTTCCCAGCCGGCGACGCTGCGCGGCAACTCGGCCAGGACCCAGCCGATCGCGCGGACCGGGAACGCCAGCACGGTGAAGAGGAACGCGACGCTGACCAGTTCGGCCACGCTGATCGCGCCCTGCCGCAACCGAAGGGTGCCGACCACCAGTACGGCGAGCGTCCCAAGCCCGGGCAGGGTCTCCAGCATGGGGTCGAAAACGCCGCGCAGCCGCCCCACGGACACCAGCGCGTCCCGTAGTTCGCGGGCACGCGCAGCGAACCGCTCGGTCTCCTGCGCCTCCCGGCCCATCGTCTTGACCACCAGCGCGCCGTCAAAGCTCTCGTGGGCGATGCCGCTGACCTCAGCCCGCAGCCGCTGGGCCCGGGCCTGGCGGGGGGCCATCCGGCGGGAGTAGACGACGTTGAGCGCGAAGAGCGCCGGGAAGACACCCAACCCGACCAGGGCGAGCGCCCAGTCGGTGACGAAGAGCGAGATCACCGCACCGACCAGCATCACCAGGGTGCCCACGGCGAAGGGCAGCGGGGCCACCGGATGCCAGGCGGCCTCGACATCGGAGTTCGCGTTGGACAGCAGGGTGCCGGTGGCGTTGCGCTGGTGCCAGGAGAGCGGTAGGTCGAGGTACCGGCGGGTGACCCGACGGCGGTAGGCGGCCTGGAGCCGAAACTGCATGTAGCCGGCACCGAGCCGACGGCCGAGGATGGCAACCACCCGCAGCACGCTGAGCCCGAATAGCGCGGCGGCGGCCAGGGCGAGCGCAGCGGTGGGCACCGAACCTTCGGCGACCGCCGGCACCACCACGTCGCCGACCACCGCGCCCACCACGAATGCGCTGCTGACGACCAGCAAGCCGAAGAGCACACTGGAGCTCGCCGCGACCGCGAAGATCCTGGGTTGTTCCCGAATCGCCTGGCCGAGGACGGCCAACCCTCGCCAGAGCACGTCCCGACTTGTTCCGCTCGCCACGTTCTCCCCCGCCGTAAGTTGCCGCTGTCTCCCCCATCCTTACCTGCCGGAGCCAGGTCCGACGACTCGGAGGCCATTCTCATGCAGCGCGACCGAGGCATTCGGACGTGATGGGCCTACCATCAAGGGATGCCGAAGTACGCCCGTTCGGAGCGGGAAGCACTCGCCGAGCTGATGCAGACGCTGGGCCCGGACGCACCGACCCTCAACACGGGTTGGACCACCCGAGACCTCGCCGCCCACCTGGTGCTTCGGGAACGCCGCCCGGATGCCGCCGGGGGCATTCTGTTACCACCGCTACGCAGGTACGCCGAGGGGGTCCGCCGACAGCTCGCCGCCCGCCCCTGGGAGCGGCTGATCGACCAGGTACGTCGGCCACCGGTATGGAGCCCGATCAGCAATCCGCTGCTCGACGAGGCGGCCAACACGATGGAGTTCTTCATCCACCACGAGGACGTTCGCCGGGCACAAGCCGACTGGCAGCCCCGCGATCTGCCGGCGAGGCTGCAACAGGCGCTGTGGCAGCGGGCAAGCGGGCTAGCCCGGCTGACGCTGCGCCGCTTCCCAGCCGAGGTGCTGGTCCAAGCCCCGGGGTACGGGCAGCGAGCCGCCGGTCGGGGCGGCGAGCAGCTCCGGTTGGTGGGTGCCCCCGGTGAGTTGGTGCTCTTCCTGAGCGGACGGCAACGGGCGGCGCGGGTGCAGATCGACGGCCCGGCGGGCCCGGCGGACCGACTGCGCGACGCCCAGTTGGGGCTGTGAAACGCCCGCAGGTTCGAAAAGTTCCGCCGCACAGCCGCACCTGACCCGGTCGGACCGCGACATTCCGCCCTTCCGGGCTGGCGATACGGGAGTGGTCACAGGTTCCGGCCGCGCCACTCATCCTGCTTGGCCTCGGTCGCCAGCTGTTCTCGCAACGCCGTCTCCCGGATCTGATGCCGGTTCGACGCGTCCACGACGTACTGCACGATCAACAGCAACAGGCACACCGCCGACAGCAACACCAGGGCGAGCAGACCCGGCAGCCGGTGGGACAACGGAATCAGCGGGAGGAGCAGCGCGACCGCGGTGACCGGCGGCCAGCGGAGTTTGCGGGGTGCCACGGCGCCCAACGCGATCAGGGTGACCAGGTAAATGATCACACCGCCGTAGAGGCTCAGCGCCTCGATGACCGGCAGGGGCACCCCCCAGGCCGGCGTCTGCGGATCCGCCAGGTCATGCAGCAGCCGCTTCAGGGCTAGGGCGAACAGGATGATCCCCGCCACCAGCGGCAGATGTAGGTAGGTGTAGGCGTAGCGGGCTAGTCTGCGCCGTGCGTCCGGGTCCTGGGTCCGGTACAGGGCGTGCTCCATCCCGACCGCGAGACTGTCGAAGTACGCCCACCACAGCACGGCGATAATGGCGATACCCACCACCGCCGCCAGCACGACCGGCGCGGTCAACGGCAGGCGATCGGCGGCCAGGTTCGGTCCGAGCCCCAACGAAATGATCGACTCCCCCAAAGCGATCAACACGATCAGGCCGTACCGCTCCGCCCAGTGCGCGGCAGAGGTCACCGTCCCCCGCACACCCAGGCCGGCGCCGTACTCGACAACGATCGCGGCGATCCAGAATGTGAGCCGGAGCAGCCGCTCGGCATCCCCCTCGGCGAGGTGCTGCGGCACCAGCGCAGCGGCGACCAACAGGGCGGTGGCGGTCAGCGCCGGCGCGAGCAGCAGCAGCCAGCGCCGACGCAATTTCGGGTTTGACCGCGCCACCCAGCCGAAGACACCCACCTGGAGCAGCCGCACGAGGCAGTAGCAGGCCGCGAAGAGCAATGGACCGGCCAGGCCCTCGGGCATCGCCACAAACGCCGACGGGCTACTCAGCGCGAGTACGAAGACCGCGGCCGTGGTAACGAACCCGACCAGCGGGACGCTGCCCTGATCAACGCGGACCACGTTGCCGAGGGCGGCGAAACCCACCCAGCACCACCAGAGCAATGCCAGCACCAGCAGTGACCGCAGGAGGACGGGCACGCTGAGGTCGGTGGCGGCCAGCTCGGTGACGTTCAGAAACGCGAATACGAAGACCAGATCGTAGAAGAGCTCGAGCCGCGTGGTTCGGGAGCCGGGCGCTCCCGGCCGAACCGCCGGCGACCAGCGGACCCGGTTCTCGCGCTCCACCCGACCAGTTTCCCAGCGGGTCCGGCCACCACGGGTGGCTTCCGCCAGCGCTGCACGATCAGGCGATGACGGCCGGCTCCGACCACTGCGGCCGGCCGGCGCGGTCTAGGTCGTAGCGGACGGCGGCGATCCGGTCGACCGCCTCCACCAGATCGGCCTCGGGCAGGGTGAACGGCAACCGTAGGAAACGCTCCAGCGTCCCGTCCAGACCGAACCGGGGGCCGGGGGCGAGGCGCACGCCCACCTGTTCGGCGGCGCGGGCGAGTGCGCTGGAGATCGGACCGTCGAGCTCCGCCCAGAGGTTGACTCCGCCGTGCGGCACGCTCACCCGCCACTCGGGCAGGCGCTCGGTGAGGGCATCGAGCAGAACGTCCCGCTGGGCGGTGAGCTGGGCTCGCCGGGCGGCCACGATCGCCGGTCCCTGCGCCAGTAGGTGGACGGCGACCAGTTGGTCCAGCACTGGACTCGCCATGTCCACCCCGACCCGGACGGCGGCGAGCCGCTGCACCTGCGGCGCGGACGCACGGATCCAGCCGATCCGCAGCCCGCCCCAGTACGCCTTACTCATCCCCCCGACGGTGAGCACCCGGGAGTGTCGGTCGAAGCTGGCGGTGGGCGGGGGCATCACCCCGCCGGCCAGGGACAGGTCCACAAACGACTCATCGATCACGAGTTCGGAGCCGACGGCGTGAGCGGTGGCGACCAGCCGCTCCCGCAGCTGGGCCGACATCAGGTGTCCGGTCGGGTTCTGAAAGTCCGGGATCAGATAGGCCAGCTTGGGTCGCCCCTGGCGGAGGGCGCCAAGCAGGAGGTCAGCGTCCCAGCCGAGGGCATCCGGGGCGAGGCCGTGAGTGCTGATGCGGGCCCGCCGGGCGTGCAGCGCAGCCAGGGCGTTCGGGTAGCTGGGCGCCTCCACCAAGACACTACCGCCCGGACTGTGCGTGAGACGGAGCACCAGGTCCAGGGCGTGCTGGGTGCCATTGGTGACCATGACCTGCTCGGGTGAGGTGGGTAGGCCCCGTTCGTCGTACGTGCGGGCGATGGCCTCCCGCAGTTCGCTGATACCGGTCGGGTGGTAGCCCGCCCCACCCAGATAGCGGGGCAAGTCTGCGGCGGCCGCCTGGGCGGCGGGCAGCAGCTCGGGCGGGGCGGCAAGGGCCGCAACGCCAAGATCAAGCATCTCGCGGTCGTCGAGCGGGGTCCAGAGGCCGCTTCCCGCCATCCGATGGTTGCCGGGGAGCATGGTCCAGCTGCCAGCGCCGCGCCGGCTGGCGAGGTGGCCACTGTCACGAAGCTCCCGGTAGGCCGCGGTGACCGTGGTCCGGCTGATCCGCAGCGCCTCCGCCAGCTCCCGCTCGGCCGGCAGACGAACGCCCAGCGAGAGCCGCCCATCGGCGAGCAACCCCCGGATGGCCGCGGCCAGCGCCACGTAGTCGGGGCTGCGCCGGCGACCGGGGAGCGCATGCCACTGGCCGAGCAGCCGGGATAACTGGCTTCCACGCACCTGACTCTTCATGGGCCACTCCACCACAATTGGCTCTACTGGTCGCCTGATTGGTTACTAGATTGGCATGCGTGCAACAGATTGGCAATCTCAGCTACCGGCCCGCGCGACGGCTGACCCAGCTCTACGCTGGACTCGGCCTCTACGGCGTGAGCATGGCCCTGTTGATCCGCTCCGGCCTCGGCCTGGACCCCTGGGACGTCTTCCACCAAGGGATCGCCGGGCACACCGGGCTCTCCTTCGGCACGGTGACCATCGCGGTCGGGGCGCTGGTGCTGCTGCTGTGGATCCCGCTACGGCAGCGGCCGGGCCTCGGCACGGTCAGCAATGTGGTGGTGGTCGGGCTCGTGGTGGACGCCACCCTCGCCCTACTACCGGCGGACCTACCGCTCGCCACCCGAACCGCCCTACTCGTCGGCGGGATCGTCGCCAACGGCACGGCGAGCGGACTCTATCTCGGCTCCCGGCTCGGCCCCGGCCCCCGCGACGGCCTGATGACCGGGTTCGTCGCCCGCCGGCCACGATTCTCGATCCGGCTCGTCCGCACCACCATCGAGGTCGCCGTACTGGGGCTGGGCTGGCTGCTCGGCGGCGCGGTCGGCCCCGGCACGGTGGCGTATGCCCTGACCATCGGCCCGCTGACCCAGTTCGTGCTGCCCCGCGTGACGGTCCCTCCTCCGCCCAACCCCACCCCAGTCCCGACTCCCGGTTGAGCCGTGTGCTCCCGCGCACCGTCCCCGTCCCGCCGACCCCCCGGCGGCTATCCGGCTCACCGCTAGCGACGCAAAGGACGACCCGTTGTAGCCCAATGGGAGGAGGTGTTTCCTTTCCGGCGCGGGATCGGCACAATCTGGCCATGGGGGAGAGACAATGGCAGTGGACGGACGCTTGGATCTTCGTATCGCTGGTGATCGCAAACGGCGCCGGCCGGCATCGTCGCGCAGCGTCCAGCCGGCGGCCCCTGGGAGTCCGTCTCGCCGACGTTCTCTCCACCGCCGACCACCTCAACCGCGCGCTCCCCGAACGGCAGGAGGTCGAGGTCGCGATCCGTCGGTTGGTCGGCAGTGGCCTGGTCAGCGTCACCGACGGCTGGTTCCGGATCACGCCGGATGGGGAACGGCTCTGGCGTACCCGCCCGCACGCCGGCCTGGCCACCACGGTCGACACCGTGCAGGGCGCGTTGAGCCGTCAGCACGCCCCGGGCGACGCGGACTGGCATCTGGACGAGGCGGAGCACGCGGCGGCCGTTCAGGAGTACGCGGTCCGTTCCATCCCGTCACCGCGACGGTCCCCCAAGAACCACGCCCGCCGGGACTGACCGGCACAGCCCGCCGGCTGGCCGACGAGGCGGGTCAGCGAACCGGGTGACCCCCCTCGCGCAGTATGTCCTTGACGTCGCCGACGGTGAGCTGGCCGAAGTGAAAGACGCTCGCGGCGAGCACCGCGTCGGCACCGGCGTCAACCGCCGGCGGGAAGTGACTCGCCTCGCCCGCGCCCCCGCTGGCGACCACCGGCACGTTGACCACCGCCCGCACCGCGCGGATCAACTCCAGGTCAAAACCCGCCTTAGTGCCATCGACATCCATCGAGTTGAGCAGAATCTCACCCGCGCCCAGCTCGGCGCCGCGCCGCGCCCAGTCGATGGCGTCGATGCCGGTACCACGTCGGCCGCCGTGCGTGGTCACCTCGAACCCGCTGGTGGTGGCGGAGGAGGCGCGCCGCACATCGAGGGAGAGCACCAGCACCTGCCGGCCGAACCGCTCCGCGATCTCAGCGATCAGGTCGGGACGGGTGATCGCGGCGGTGTTCACGCCGACCTTGTCCGCCCCCGCGCGCAGCAACGCGTCAACGTCACTTACCTGCCGCACCCCACCACCGACGGTGAGCGGAATAAAGACTGACTCCGCGGTACGGCGGACCACGTCCAGCATCGTGCCGCGGTCGCTCACCGAGGCGGTGACATCCAGAAACGTCAGCTCGTCAGCGCCAGCCCGGTGGTACGCCGCGGCCCGCTCCACCGGGTCGCCCGCGTCCCGCAGGTTGAGGAAGTTGACGCCCTTGACCACCCGCCCGGCATCCACGTCGAGACAGGGAATCACACGTACGGCCAGGGACATGTTGTCAGCCTAGCCAACGCGATCCGCCGGCGTTCGTCGCGTGCGGCGCCACCGGGGGATCGCGTTGGACAAGATGCGTCCCTACCGCCGAGGCGAGGCGGGCTCCCTGCTCACACCCGGACCAGCATCTTGCCGAGGTTCTCGCCGCGGAGCAGGCCCAGGAAGGCCGCCGGGGCGTTCTCGATGCCGTCGATGATCGTCTCGTCGTAACTGAGCTTCCCGTCCCGGAGCCACCCGCCGACCTCCTGTGCGAACTGCTCGCCCAGCTTTCCGTAGTCGGAGACGATGAAGCCGCGCAGGGTGAGCCGCTTGCTGATGATCATCGCTAGGTTGCGCGGAGCGGCCGGCGGCTCGGTCGCGTTGTACTGCGCGATCATCCCGCAGATCGCGGCCCGGCCGTTCGGCCGCATCGCGCCGATCGCCGCCTCCAGGTGCTCGCCGCCCACGTTGTCGAAGTAGACGTCGATCCCCTCCGGCGCGGCGGAGTCCAGCGACTCCCGTACCGGGCCATCGTGGTAGTCGAAGGCGACGTCGAAACCGAGCGCCCGCAGCCGCTCAACCTTGGCCGGCGAGCCGGCGCTGCCGACCACTCGGCCGGCCCCGCGAAGCTTGGCGATCTGGCCGACCATGCTCCCCACCGCGCCAGCCGCCCCAGAGACGAAGACGGTCTCCCCGGGCTGCATGGCGGCGACCTCGAGCAATCCGGCGTAGGCGGTAAGCCCGGTCATTCCCAACACGCCGAGGTACGTGCTGACCGGGGCGAGGGCAGGATCGACCTTCCGGACGGTCGCTGCGTCCAGCAGCGCGTACTCCCGCCAGCCGAGCGCGTGGAGCACCGTGTCGCCGAGGGCGAAGCCGTCGGCCTCACTCGCCACCACCTCGCCGACCGCCCCGCCGTCGAGCGGCGCGTCCAGCGCGAACGGCGGGACGTAGGAGGCAACATCATTCATCCGCCCCCGCATGTACGGATCGACGGAGATGAAGGTGTTCCGAACCACGATCTGACCCGGGCCCGGGGTGGGGATGTCGGTGGAGACCAACCGGAAGTTCTCCTCGGTCGGCCACCCCTGCGGCCGCGAGGCTAGCTGGATCTCACGGTTGGCGGTCTTGCTCATGGTCACTGCTGCTCCTTGTGTTGGTGGATCGTTCTGGTGATCCGAGTGAGGGTGTCGCGTAGGACGACGAGATCGTCAGCACTGAGCCCGGTCGCCTGGGCCAACTGGCGGGGAACGTCAACCATGCGCCCACGCAGGGCCCGCCCCGCCGGGGTCAGCTCCACCGCCACCCGCCGTTCATCGGCCGGCGACCGCCGCCGGACCACCAGGCCCGCCGCCTCCAGCCGCTTGAGCAGTGGGGAGAGCGTTCCGGAATCCAGCTGCAGCCGGGCGCCGAGGCCAGAGACCGTCGGCGGCTGCTCCTGCTCGCCCTCCCAGAGCACCAGCAGCACGAGATACTGCGGATAGGTCAGCCCGAACCCGGCGAGGATGGGCCGGTAGACATCGGCCATGGCCCGTGAGGCGGTATATAGCGCGAAGCACACCTGCCGCCGCAGCACCAGATCATCGGTCACCCAAAAAGCGTAGCCCGCAGTTTAGTTGTGTACAACTAAACTGCGGGCTACGCGTCTTCCTGGCTTCGCAACCACCGGTACGAGGGACAACACACTCCGTCGGCCGACAATGCTGGCGGGGTGGCCACGCGGCAAGGACGCTGGTGAGAGATCAGACGTCGGCCAGGGTCCGCAACGCCTCGGCCACGGTGAAGGCACCCGCGTAGAGCGCCTTGCCGGCGATTACCCCCTCCACCCCGACCGGCTCCAGGGCAGCCAGCGCACGCAGGTCGGCCAGGGTCGAGACACCACCGGACGCAATCACCGGAGCGCTGGTGCGGGCACAGACCTCACGGAGCAGCCACAGGTTCGGCCCCCGCATCGTGCCGTCCTTGGTGATGTCGGTGACCACATACCGGGACGCGCCGGCCCGGTCCAGCCGCGCCAGCACCTCCCACAGGTCGCCACCGTCCCGGGTCCAACCCCGAGCGGACAGGGTCTGCCCTCGCACGTCGAGGCCGATCGCCACCCGGTCGCCGTACTCGCCGCAGACCCGATCGCACCACTCGGGATCCTCCAGCGCGGCGGTGCCGATATTGACCCGAGCGGCCCCGGTCGCCAGCGCGGCCTGTAACGACGCATCGTCCCGGACTCCGCCGGAGAGCTCCACCCGCACGTCCAGGCGACGGACCACGTCGGCGAGCAACTCCGCGTTGGAGCCCCGACCGAAGGCCGCATCCAGGTCAACCAGGTGAATCCACTCCGCCCCGTCGCGCTGCCAGGCCAACGCGGCATCGAAGGGATCACCGTAGCTGGTCTCGCTACCGGCGGCGCCCTGCACCAACCGGACGGCTTGCCCGTCAGCGACATCAACGGCGGGCAACAGGGTGAGGCTCACAGAAAATCTCCTCGGATCAGGAACGACGGTCCAAGGCGATCACCACGATCGCCGGCAGTACGAGCAGCAGGAGCGCGACCAGCCCGAACCGCAACGCAAGATCATCTACTAGGGTCCAGATCATCAGGATCACGGCCACCGTCGACAGCACGATCGCGGCGCGCTCGCCGCGGGTTCGCCGGGGCAGCCGGCCGACCCGCCCCCGGCGTATCGTCGGGGTCAGCCGGCGAAGCAGTGCGCGCCGCTGAGCCTGCCGGGCGCGCTGCCGCTGCCGCACCGCCCGCCGCTGCGCTGCCTCCGCCTCCCGAGCCGCCCGACGCCGCGCCCGTTCCTTGCTCACCGAAGCCCCCCAGCGAAGTGGCCGGTCGCCGGCTGGGCGCTCGACGAAAGTGTGCCCAACCAGTTTCGCAGCAACACGGCCCCCGTGTCGGCGGACTTCTCCGGATGGAACTGGACGGCGCTGAGTGGGCCCCGCTCCACAGCGGCCACGAACTCCGCACCATGGTGGGCGGTGGTCACGGCAGCGCCGGCAGCGGCCAGCGCGGCCACCCCGTCCGCCGCGTATGAGTGAACAAAATAGAACCGGCTCGGGGCCAGGCCGGCGAAGAGCACCGAACCAGCCGGCGGCGATACCGTGTTCCAGCCCATGTGCGGCAGCCGCGCAGCGGGGAGTTGACCCACCTGTCCGGGCAGCAGCCCAAGACCATCGGTCACCACCCCGTGCTCGGCGCCACGCTCGAAGAGCACCTGCATGCCGACGCAGATGCCGAGTACCGGACGGCCGGCGGCGACCCGCTCGACAATCACCGGACCGGCGCCCAGCGCCGCTATCCCTGCCATGCAGGCGGCGAAAGCCCCGACGCCGGGAACCACCAGACCATCCGCAGCAGCAGCAGCGGCCAAGTCGTCGGTCACCGTCACCTCCGCGCCGGCCGCCGCGAGGGCCCGCTCCACGGAGCGGAGATTCCCCGACCCATAGTCCAGCACCACAACCCGGCTCACGAACCCTCCCCCGGCAGCAACCACAGGCCCCCGGCGACCGCCGCCAACATGGCCAGCGCCGCGGTGGTAAGCACCACCCCACGCGGTACTCCCTGCCGATGCAACGAGAGCGCCCCGCCGACCAGCACCCCAGCCAGAATCAGCAGCAGGATCGGTAGCACCCCACCCATCAGCGCCACGCTCCACTCACGATCATGGTCCTCACAGTCTCCCCTTAGTGCTGGGCACCACGTCGGCGAACCGCGGGTCCACGGCTGTCGCCTCGCGCAACGCCCGGGACACCGCCTTGAACTGGGCCTCCACCACGTGGTGGGCGTCCGGGTGCCCGCCCGGCCGGGCCGCTCGCAGCACGTCAACGTGCAGCGTGACCCGGGCCGACTGGCCGAAGGACTCCCAAATGTGTCGGGTCATGCTGGTCGGGTAGACCGGTCCGATGTACGGGGCGAGCGTCGGCTCGTCGTGCACGACATACGGCCGACCCGAGAGGTCAACGGCGGCCCGGACCAACACCTCGTCCATCGGAACCGTGGCCGAGCCGTACCGCCGGATGCCGGCCCGGTCACCCAGCGCGCGATCAACCGCGGCGCCCAGCGCCAACGCCGTGTCCTCCATCGTGTGATGCGCGTCGATGTGAAGATCACCGACGGTGTGCACGGTGAGGTCAAACCCGCCGTGCCGGGCGATCTGGTGCAGCATGTGGTCATAGAAGCCAACACCGGTCTCGATATCGGCCTTACCGCTACCGTCGAGGTCAATCTCGACGAGAACCTTGGTTTCCTTGGTGACCCGCTCGACCCGGGCGGTACGACTCATGACGACAGCTTCTCCACAGCGATCAGGAAGGCATCGGTCTCGGCGGGAGTGCCGGCAGTGACCCGCAACCAGCCGGGCAGGCCGACATCACGAACCAGGACCCCGGCATCGAGCAGGACCTGCCATGCGGCGCGCTGGTCCCCACCGACCTCGAACAACACGAAATTGGCGTCGCTGTCGGCGACCCGGTGGCCGCGGGCACGGAGTTCGGTCACGATCCGATCCCGCTGCACCTTGATCGCCGAGACGGTGCTCAGCAGCTCGTCGCGATGCGCCAGGGCGGCCCGCGCCGCCGCCTGGGTCAGCGCGGACAGGTGGTAGGGCAGCCGGACGAGTTGCACGGCCGCCACCACCGCCGGGTCGGCGGCCAGGTAGCCCAGCCGTCCCCCGGCGAACCCGAACGCCTTGCTCATCGTACGGGTCACCACCAGCCGGGGGTGGTCACGCAACAGCGACAGGGCACTGACCGTGCCGGCTCGGGCGAACTCCGCGTACGCCTCGTCAACCACCACCATCCCCGGCGCCTCGGCCAGCACGGCGGTGACCACGGCCAGGTCCAGGACAGTGCCGGTGGGATTGTTCGGCGAGCAGAGGAAGACCACATCCGGACGGGACTCACGGACCTGCGCCACCGCCTCGGCAACGGTCAGCCCGAAGTCGACGCCGCGCCGGGCCGGCGCCCACCGGGTACCGGTGCCGAGCGCCAGCAGCGGATGCATCGAGTACGCCGGCAGGAAACCGAGCGCGGTCCGCCCCGGCCCGCCGAAGACCTGGAGCAGTTGCTGGTGGACCTCGTTGGAGCCGTTGGCAGCCCATATTTGATCAAGATTGAACCCCGCACCCAGGTACGCCGCCAAGTCGCCACGGAGCGCCACCGCGTCCCGGTCCGGGTACCGATTGAGGTCCCGCAGCTCGGCGGCGATCGCCCGGCCGATCGTCTCGGCCACCGCATCCGGCACCGGGTACGAGTTCTCATTCGTGTTCAACCGAACCGACACGTCCAGCTGCGGCGCCCCGTACGGGGTCAGCCCGCGTAGGTCCGCCCGGATCGGCAGATCGTCCAGGCCGGTCACGCTGCTCCCTCCGGCAGCCGGGCGGTGACCGCCTGACCGTGTGCCGGCAGGTCCTCCACTGTCGCCAGGGCCACCACGTGCGGCGCCACGTCCCGTAGCGCGTCCTGCGTGTACTCCACCAGGTGGACACCGCGCAGAAAGGACTGCACCGACAGGCCCGACGAGTGCCGGGCGCAGCCCCCGGTAGGTAGCACATGGTTGGAGCCGGCGCAGTAGTCGCCGAGCGACACCGGCGACCAGGCACCGACGAAGATCGCCCCGGCGTTGCGCACCCGCAGCGCCCACTCGCGGGCATTCTCGGTCTGGATCTCCAGGTGCTCGGCCGCGTAGGCGTCCACCACCCGCAGCCCAGCCGCCAGGTCCGCGACGAGGACGACGCCGCTCTGCTCTCCGGTGAGCGCGGTGCCGACCCGCTCGGTGTGCCGGGTCGCCGGTACCTGCCGGGCCAGCTCCTGGTCCACCGCGTCGGCCAGCTCCACCGACGGTGTGACCAGCACGCTCGCCGCGAGCGGGTCGTGCTCGGCCTGGCTGATCAGGTCGGCGGCCACGTGCACCGGATCGGCGGTGTGGTCGGCCAAGATCGCGATCTCGGTGGGGCCGGCCTCGGCGTCAATGCCGACCACGCCCCGCAGCAACCGCTTGGCGGCGGTGACCCAGATGTTGCCCGGTCCGGTGATCAGGTCAACCGGCGCACAGAAGTCGGTGCTGTCGGGGTCAACCGAACTGCCGTAGGCGAGCATCGCCACCGCCTGCGCGCCGCCGACGGCGTACACCTCGGTCACCCCGAGCAGGGCGCAGGCGGCGAGCACCCGCGGGTCGGGCAACCCGCCGTTGTCCTTGCGCGGTGGACTGGCCACGACCAACGAACGCACCCCGGCCTCCTGCGCGGGCACCACGTTCATGACCACCGTTGACGGGTACATCGCCAGGCCACCGGGCACATAAAGCCCGACCCGATCAACCGGCACCCAACGCTCGGTGACCGTGCCACCCGGTACGACCTGCGTGGTGTGATCGCTGCGACGCTGCGCGGCGTGCACCCGGCGGGCCCGGGCGATCGACTCCAACAACGCGGCGCGTACCTGCGGGTCGAGCTTCCCCTCGGCCTCGGCGATCACCTCCACCGGGACCCGCAGCACCTCCGGCGAGACCCCGTCGAACCGCTCGCTCGCCGCCCGGATCGCCGGGTAGCCATGCTCCCGTACCTCCGCCACAAGCGGACGGATCCGCTCGACCGCCGCGGAGACGTCGAGCCGGGCACGGGGCAGCAGGCGGCGCGGGTCACGAACCCCGCCACGTAGGTCGATCCGGTGCAACACCCTTGCGAGTCTAGGCGGCTCGGGTCCAGACTGACCGGCACCGCCCACACGACGAGACGATGAGCCGAGACACACCCTCCGGAGCCGGATCGGGCTACCCTCGACCCGTGACTGCGCGGCTGCCGGTGTTCCCGCTCGGGACCGTTCTCTTCCCCGGTCTGGTGCTGCCACTACACATCTTCGAAGACCGATACCGCGCACTGGTGCGCCACCTACTCACCCTCCCGGAGCAGCGACCACGCGAGTTCGGCGTGGTGGCGATCCGGACCGGTTGGGAAGTCGCTCCCACCGCGCCGGACGGCCGCCCGCTGCCCGAGGACGACGTCACGCTGCACGAGGTGGGCTGCACCGCCGAGCTGCGCCAGGTGACCGAGCTGCCGGACGGTGGCTACGACATCGTCACCGTGGGTCGGCAGCGGTTCCGGATAGACAGCGTCAACCGGGCCAGCGCGCCCTACCTGACCGCCGAGGTCGAGTGGTTGCCCGAGCCGCACCCCCCGGACGAGGCCGGGGAGCTGTCCGCCCGGGTGACCGCGGTCTTCCGGCAGTACCTGGGCCTGATCCGCGCCGACCCGGAGGAGGCCTCGGAGCAGCTCCCGGAGGATCCGACCGTCCTGTCGCACCTGGTCGCCGCGACGGCCGCGCTGACCCTCGCCGACCGACAGCGGCTACTCGCCATCAACGACACCGCTGACCGGCTCCGCGCCGAGCTGCGACTGCTCAGCCGCGAGGCGGCTCTGCTGCGCCAGGTCCGGGCGGTTCCGGTGCCGCTGAAGGAGCTGGCGTCTCCGCCGACGCCCAACTGACGCCCGGCCCGGTCGACCAGTCGGGTGCCGGCTCCGGACGCAACGACGGCCAACGGGACCAGCCCGCCAGCAGGGTGTAACCGACCGCCGCGCCAAACGCGGGCAGCAGCACGTTGCCGTACGGCACCGGCAGTGGACCCCACCACCCCACGCCCCCGGCCCGCAGTTGCGCGGGTTGGCCGAAGGTCTGCCCCTCCGCGGCGGTCGCCAACAGGTGCTCGAAGGTGGCCAGCCCCACCTGTTGGCCGACCTGCCAGGCGACCAGCGCCGCGCCCAGCGACCCGAGCACGGCGGCAGCCAGTCCGATCGGGCCCCGGTAACGGCGCAGCAGGAACCAGAGGCCGACCGCGACCAAGACGCCGAAGCCGAGACCGAGCAGGCTGAACCAACCGTCGGCAGCGATCGGCTGCTCCGGCTGCGACTCGCCGTAGACAGCGCCCGACGCGGTCTGCAGCACCGGGGTGTCGGGGGCCAGCGTGGCCCAGAGCAATCCCAGCGGGACCCCGAGGATCATCACCCCGAATGCTCCCGCCGCCGCCCACCCGAGCTGTGGCCGGAGCCGGGTACGCGGCACCTCGGCAACGGGCGGCGCCTCGTACCAGGTCAACGAGGCGGGCGGTACCGGCCCGATGGCCGAAGCACGATCCGGGTACGGCGAAACGGGGCCATCGCCCGGCGCCTCGCCGTACGGCGGTACGGCCCCGGAACTGGGCCGGTCGGGGTCGGGGGTGTCCGCGCTCACCCGGTGATCCTCTCAAGAGTGGCGGCGCCGTGGGGCGCCGGTGACGACACGCCCACTCAGCGGGCGAACGGCTCCAGCATCACCGCGGCGGCGCTCAACCACGCCTCCCGGGTCGCCGGCTGAAGCTGGTGGTACTCGATTGACGAGCCGGACTCCAGGATCGGGTCATACGGCACCACGGTCACCGCCCGAGTCCGGGTAGCGAAGTGTCGTTCCAGGTCTGCGCGGAGCTCACTGCGCCCCGGAGTCGGGCACGAGATCAGGGTCACCGCGTTGTCGGCCAACTCCCCCATGCCCACCTCGTGTAGCAGGTCGAGCATCCAGTCAGCGCTGAACGCGGCGTCCTCCCGCGGCACCGTGGTGACCACGAGTTGGTCGGCCGCCTGCATGACGGTACGCCAGTTGGGGCTCTCCACGTTGTTACCGGTGTCCACACAGATCACGTCGTGGGTACGGCGGAGCAGCTCCAGCACCCGCCGGACGGTGAACTGGTCGAGCCGCTGGGCGAACCGGGGACTCTCCTCACCCGCCAGCACGTCGTACGAGCCGTCCGCGGCGTGCCGGAGATAGTCGTCGAGCTGGTCCAGCAGCTCCGGCCCGTCCTTGATCTCGATGTGCGCCAGGTCGCTGATCAGGTGCCGGATCGTACGGGCGTGCCGGGCGCTGCCCGCACGCAGCCCCAGCGTGCCCCGTAGCTCGTTGTCGTCCCAGGCCAGCACGCCCCGGCCCCGTACGCTGCCGACGGTCGCGGCGGCCAGCACGGTCGCAGTGGTTTTGTGCACGCCACCCTTGGGATTCGCGAACGCCAGCACCCGGGGGCTACCGAGCTCCCCCCGAAGTACGGCGGCGGCACGTTCCGACCCACTTGTCGCTGCGGGCTGCCGCCACTCCACCCTGGCGTAGCCGCGGCTTACCGCGGGCGGGTACGCCGGCGCAGAGCGATATTCGTTCCCAGACCGATACCCGGGATCGGCTGGATAGGTTGGCTCTGGCCGATGGGCCGAATCAGACCGGTAGCCGTTCTCCGCTGGCGGGGCGTGCCGGTAACCATTGTCGAGCAGGGCGTAGCGGGACTGCGCCGGTGGTGACTCCGGTTCGGAGTAGCGGGGCTCCGGGCCCGGGGTCCGAGAGCCCAGATCAGCCCCATACGCCGGCTCGGTCGGTAAACCCCGCTCGCCCCGGTATGCCGGCTCACCTCGGTGCCCCGCTTCCCGCGGATCGGCCCCGTAGGTTCGCGCCTCCGGGCCATAGGACAACTCGGCGGGCGGCGAGCCGGGGCCTGGCACCTGCGACCCGGCTGCCGGCACGCGGGCCGCGTAGCCGCCGCCGGCCGCGTAGCCGCCGCCGGCCCGTCGCGGCAATGGCTCGGCTGGGGCCGCCGGCCCCGACCGGTCCGGCCCGGCTGGTTCAGCCGCACGGCTACCGAGCCGCGCCCGGTCGAGCAACGCCCGCCACCGCGGTGCCGGTTCGGCCGGCTGACCCCAGCCGGTCTCGCTGCCCTCCACGGCTCGCCCTCCCAAGCTCCATGCTGCCCCGCCTGACAGGCTACGAACGAAAGCCTATTAGGGCTATACCGGTCCGCCTGCCACCGGGCCAGCCTCACCTTCCGAAACCGGTTCGGAAGCGCCGCCGTAGACCGCGTTCGCCGAGGTAGCCGGCGTGGTTGGCACCTCAGCGGCGTAGCTGGAGCTTGGTGAAATCGAGGGCGACTTCCGGACGTCCGGAACTGGGTCGGAGGCCGGCTCCTCCGTCGGCGTCGGCGTCGGCGTCGGCGTCGGCGTCGGCGTCGGCGTCGGCGTCGGCGTCGGCGTCGGCGTTGACGCCGGCGGGCTGGAGGTGACCGGTTCGGGGTCCGGGGTGAGGGTGGCCGGAGCCGGGACGTACGGGGTGGGGGCGGCCGGCGTAGGAGTGGGGACCGGATCCGGGACCACCGGGTCGGGAACAACCGGGTCCGGAACACCCACATCCGGGACCACCGGATCAGGAACAACCGGATCGACCGGGTCGGGGGTGGTCAGATCAGAGTCCGTGAGGGGGTGCGCGACCACATCCTGCTCTGGCAGGGGCGGGGTGAAGACGGTACGGTCCAGCCGACGCACCTCCGGCGCGGGGTCAACGACCCGCACATCCGGCTGGGACGCCACCTGGCGCAGCTCGATCGGCTCTGCGCGAACGACCGCCGCATAGACACAGGCGCACCCACCCCGGTAGGCCTTGGCTTCGGCCTCCGCCATCTGCGCCGCGCTGAGGTAGAGCCCGCGCTGCTCGCGGTGCTCCGGTCTCCCGTCGCTGATCGCGTCGGCCCGGGCCCGATAGTCGCCCGCCTCCTGTTCCTTACGAGCCGCCAACTCGGCCATGGCGGTGATCACGTCACCTGGCAGGCCCGGCACGTCGATTCGGACAACCTCGGTCTGCCGCTCTGGTAACGGCACCCTACCGATGACAGCTGCGACCGGCACGTCATTGAAGACGTTGGCGGCCTGATACGGCGTCAGGTACGTCGCCAGCGAGACCAGCGCGAAGGTGCCGCTCTCCGGAGACGGGGACGCCGTCGGCAGGGCCGCCAAGTCGTCCGTGGCGTCCCGCAGATAGCCGGGGATTGACTCCCCGGCAGCCACCCCGACCCGGGTCACCTCGTCCGTGGTGGGGGCACTGGCCTGCGGAGCACCAATCCCCCACACCGCGGTGACCGTCACCGCAAGACAGGAGAGCAGCACAGCCGCGAGGAGGACCCCGGGTTGGGCAGGGCCCTGGGCCAGCCGATTCGCCGTGCCCAAGAGGTGGGGTAAGAGCCGCTGATCCAGCTGGCGCAGCAGGTCACCGGAGCGCACGGACGGAGATCCCCCTCGTCGCGTTGGATCGGTCAGGTCATCGCCACGCCTAGTCCCGCAATAGTCCCAGCGCGCGGTCCAGGTCGTCAGGGTAGTCGCTGACGAAGCAGACCTCCGCCCCTGTTCCGGGATGACGGAACCCCAACTCCCGGGCATGTAGCCACTGCCGATCCAGGCCGAGCCGCTTGGCGAGGGTGGGATCGGCTCCGTACGTGAGGTCGCCCACACATGGGTGACGCAACGTCGAGAAGTGCACTCGGATTTGGTGCGTACGGCCCGTCTCCAGCCGTACGTCCACCAGGCTGGCCGCCGGAAACGCCTCAAGCGTGTCGTAGTGGGTGATACTGGGCTTACCACCCGAGACCACCGCCCAGCGGTAGTCGTGGTGTGGGTGCCGATCGATCGGAGCATCGACGGTGCCGCGCAACGGATCGAGGTGCCCCTGCACCACGGCGTGGTAGCGCTTCTCCACCTCGCGGTACTTGAACGCCCGCTTCAGGGCGGTGTAAGCCTGCTCGCTCTTGGCCACCACCATGATCCCGGTCGTACCGACGTCGAGTCGATGCACCACGCCCTGCCGCTCGGCCGCGCCGCTGGTGGCGATCCGGTGGCCGATCGCAGCAAGCCCACCGATCACGGTCGGTCCGGTCCAACCGGGACTGGGATGGGCAGCCACACCGACCGGCTTGTCCACCACCACGATGTCGTCGTCGGCATACACGACGCGGAGGCCGGACACCGCCCGCGGCACGACGGCCGGCGGAGCCGCCGGCGCCGGCAGCGTCACCTCCAGCCAGGATCCCGCCCGAATCTTGTAGGAATTAGCCCGCACCGCGCCGTCAACCAGGGCAGCGCCCTCGTCAACCAGGGCCGCCGCGGTTGTCCGGGAGAGCCCGAAGAGCCGCGCGACGGCCTGGTCGAGGCGGAGTCCGTCGAGTCCGTCCGGGACGGGCAACGATCGTTGGCCACCGCCGGCCGCGTACGCCGCCGTCATGCCCGCTCCCGTGGCGCGGTGGGGGTCACCCGTCGTCCGTCCCGGCCGAGCCGGCTGCCGTCGCGCTGACGGCCGGTCAGTTCGAGGAACACCGCGAGGCAGACGCCACAGACCAGGGCGCTGTCGGCCACGTTGAACACCGGAAATGCCCGTCCGTACGGCTCGAGGACACTGATCATGTCAACCACGTGACCGACGAACCAGCCCGGTGCACGGAAGATCCGGTCCATCAGGTTACCGAGTGCCCCGCCAAGCACCAGCCCCAACGACACCGCCCAGGGCAGGGAGCGCAGGCGCAACGCCGCCCAGAGGATCCAGCCGATCACGAGGATGGTGATCAGCGAGAAGACCCAGGTGTGGTCGGCGCCGATGCTCCACGCCGCGCCGCTGTTGCGGGTGAGGCTGAGATAGACCAGGCCGCCCAGGAGCTCGACCGACTCCCGACCCTCCAGTGCCTGAAGTGCCAGCTGCTTGGTCACGAAGTCGAGCGCCAACACGGCGAAGCCGATGCCGAACAGGATCGACGCGGCGCGGCGGCGATTCGTCCCACCGCCGGTCGCTACGGGCCCATCCGCCACGACGGGCCGGTCCGGCTCGGCCGGCTTCTCCGCCGCGACGGGCCGGTCCGGCTCGACGGCACTGTCCGGCTCGGGGGCCGGGCTGCCCACCGGCTCGGCGGGCCCGGCCGCCTCGGCGCGGCCGGATCCCGGGGTCGGTCCTGCGGTCATCTGCTCCCCATCGACGCTCGCGGCGGCGGCGCCGCCTCACCGGGCTGCTGAGGAGCGAGGCCTCAGCGCCGCTCCGCCAGCTGCTTACAGGTCACACAGAGGGTCGCTGACGGGAAGGCGGCCAGCCGCTCCACCGGGATCGGGTTGCCGCACCGCTCGCACCAGCCGTAGCCACCCTCGTCGAGCCGCTCCAGTGCCCGCTCGACCTGCGTGATCCGTTCCAGGATGCTGTTGGCGAGGGAAATCTCCTGCTCCCGCTCGAACGTCTTGGTGCCGGTATCGGCCTGGTCGTCCCCGGCCGAGTCGGTCAGCCGGTCGCGCTGCAGCTCGGTGATCTCGCTCAACGTCTGATCATACTCGGCACGAAGCTCGTCCCGCCGTGCTGCCAGGGCTGCCCGGATCTTCTCGGTCTCCGCCGCGCTGCGGGTGGACTTGGCCGCCGGCTTACGGCCGGCGGTCCTGGTGTCGGCTGGCTTCGCCATCGTCGCTCCCTTAGCCGCGGAGCCGCGGAGGACCGCGGCACCTGGACAGAGGCCGCCGCGTTCGGCGCCCCCAGGTACAAAACGGGCGCGCAGCCACAGGGCCGCGCACTCCGGAGGTTCGCAAGGATACGGAACGTACAGGCGTCCGACAATGTGGCGCACCGACGCCCTGACGCCCACCCCGAATTAACTCATCTCGGGCAAAAGGAACGCTAGCAGACCGATCGCTCCAACCCTCGCCGTAATCACCAAACCCATACGCCGCCCTCCGCCGCCCGCCACCACTCCGCCTAGCTCCGCCGTCTCAGCACACCCCGGCGGCGCGGAAAGCGTCCCGGTGTCGCGGCAGCGTCCCAGAGTCTCGACAGTCTCCGGCGTCTCGAAGGCGTCCCGGCGTTCAGAAGCAGAAAGAGCAGACGGCCGCCGACCCTCGGCGGAAGTAGCGACCGCCGCCACCGCACCCAGCCAGCAGCACCTGTGGTCTGGGTCCAGGGCGGGGCGCAGGGCAACGGTCAGGAACCGCGGGCGGGGAACCGAGGGCGGGGCCGCACCAGACGCAAGGCCAGGGAACGCGTGGCAGCCGACCGCCTCATCCGTCGCGGAGCTGGTGCAGCTTCTGGGCGATCTCGGCGCTGACCCCACCGACATAAAAGATCTTGTTTCGACCAGCCGCCCCAGCGCCCAGTGAAACCGCTCCCCGCCGGACTCCAAGCGCCTCGGCGAGGGCACGGCGCGCCGCCTCGGTGGCCCGCCCGTCCACTGGGGGTGCCGTCACCGCGATAACCAGAGCAGGGCCGTAAGGACCCAGGTAGCGGCCCCCAACCCAGGACCGAGACGACCCCGGTTTGACCCGGACCGCGACGGTCAACGAGTCACCGCCACGGGCGTCTGGCGCCTCAGGCACCGGTCCCGCCGCTGGCGATCCGCCCTGCTCCGGTCAACAGGGCGGCGACCGGGGCGCAGTGCGCACAAGGAGTAAAGCCGAGGTCTACCGCCTCGGCGACGGGAAGCGGCTCGGGCTCGCCGAGCAGCCGGGAGCAGCTGGCCAGGTGATAGCGGGGGCGGGCGTCAACCACCCACACCTCGCGGTCGAGTCGGGCCAGCCACGCTGCCTCCACCGGGGAAACCAACTCGGGAGCTGGCTCGTCGTTCGCAACCGGTTTGGAGACTGCGACCGGCGGCCCGGGTGGTTGCCGCCACCCGGTGCCGCCATGGTCGATCGGGGGAACATGCTGGCCGGGAAGCACAAAGCCGCCCGGTTGCCGGTCGGCACTCCCGCCGCCTCGATCAGGCTCGGGCGGGGGCCGCTCCGCCGCGGCCCGGGCCGTGGCCGCCTGGCGGGCACCCACGACGAGCGCGACGGCGGCCAACAGACTGGCCGCGATGGAGACAACCAGCAGGAGGCTGGAGCCATCAGCGAGGCCAGCCACCAGCAGCACCACTGCAACGAGAATGAGCAGGATACTGGCGACTATCAAAGCCCACCCCCGCGTCTCGTTCCGAATCTGAGCGAGACCGGGCGACCGTCAGCGCGACGACCGCCGGCCAGTGTGGTCAGCGACCGGCCTCCAGCGCACCAGAGCGACCGCCACCGTAGGAGCCGGCGAGTCCGGCCGCGGCGAGGCCGTTGCCACCAGCGGCACGCCCCCCACCATCAGTCCGGTCAAGCTCGATCTCCGGGCCCTGCCCACGGCTGTCAAGGTCACGCAGCTGGCTCTCCAGGTACGCCTTGAGGCGGGTGCGGTACTCGCGCTCGAACTGCTTGAGCTCCTCAATGTGCTTCTGCAACGCGGTGCGCTTGGTGTCCAGGCCACCCATGGCCTCCTGATGCCGCTGGCGAGCGTCCCGCTCCAGGGCATCGGCCTTGGCCCGCGCCTCGCGGGTGACCTCTTCGGCCTTCGACCGAGCCTCAGAGAGCACCTGGTCGGCTTCCCGACGGGCGTCGGTGACGTGATCGTCAGCGGTCCGCTGGGCCATCATCAGCACCCGGAGCGCCTGCTGCTCGCCGTCGCCGCCGGCTGGCACGGCACCGGCGCCGCGGACCTGCTCCAGCTCCGCCTGCATCGCGCGAGCCGCCTGCTCGGCCCCGGCCTTGTCCCGCTGGACCCGGTCGAGCTGGGCCTTCACGTCGTTGAGCTCGGCGGCGAGCCGGGCGTCACCGCCGGGGCCGACCGGACCGGCGGGGCCACCGCCGCGCCCACCGCGCTCTACCTGAGCGCGCAGCTCGTTGTTCTCCTCGATCAGACGGGCCAGCTCACGCTCGACCTCGTCCAGGAAGGCATCGACCTCCTCCTCGTCGTACCCCCGCTTGCCGATCGGCGGCTTTTTGAAGGCGACGTTGTGGACGTCGGCCGGGGTCAGCGGCATCGAAACTCCTCGGGTCAGTTGCGGCCGCGAAAGCGCATCGGTCATCCAGCGGTCCTGGAGATCGACGGCCCTAACACGAACTCCATCAGCACGAACAGGATAACCAGGAGCACAAGGGAGGCCAGGTCGATGCTCACGGTACCAATTCGCAGCGGAGGGATCACACGCCTCAACGCGTGGAGCGGGGGATCAGTGACGCTCCACACGGTTTCCAGCCCCGCAGACGCCCCACGCCCTGGTTGCCAACGCCGGCCGTACTGGAGCACCGCACTCAACACAAATCGGGACAACAAGATTAGAAGAAAGACAAACAAGACCAGATAAAGAACCTGGAGCAGGATTGACAACACGCTAGTGACGTCCCTTGCACTCGGGCTGATCAACTGAGGCTGAAGAAGCCGCCCTCAGCGATCTTGGCTTTGTCCTCCGCGGTGACCTGGACATTGGCCGGCGAAAGCAGGAACACCCGGTTGGTCACGCGCTCGATCGTACCGCGCAGCCCGAACGCCAGCCCGGCGGCGAAATCGACCAGTCGCCGCGCATCCGCCTCATCCATCTCCGTCAGGTTGATGATGACGGGGACGCCGTCGCGGAAGTGCTCGCCAATCGTCCGCGCCTCCCGGTAGGTCGTCGGGTGCAGCGTGGTGATCTGGTAGCGCTGCTCCTCCTCCACCGGCACCCGCTCCCGGACCGGCGCCTGCGGCGCCAAGGCCAGATTGTCACGGGTGTGGTAGGTCAGGGCTCCAGACGACTCGGGGGCGGACCGGGTGATCGACCGGACGCTGGTGCGCTCGACCCGCTCCGACTCCTCACCCTCCTCGCGGTGATCCACGTCACTCGACCGCGCCGCAGCCCGCTCCAGGCGCCCCCGGTCGCCGATCCGCGAACGGGGCGGAGCGGCCTCCTCAACGTCGTCATCCTCTTCTCCGAAGTCCTCGGAGTATCGGCTCGACCGATACCGCGACTCGCGGTAGCCCCCCTTGTCGTAACCACCGTCGTCGTAAGCCCGCTCGTCGTCCTCCTCGACCAGACCGAGCCAGACCCCCGCCTTGCGCAGCGCACCCATCCCGCGCCCTTCCCGTCCGCCCTACGGCACGCACCCCCGTGCCATGTCGCCTGCCGCAAGTGGATCAATTTCTGCTCGTCGGATCGACACCCCCGGGCACGCGCTTCGCGTTGCGCGCCGTAACCCCGACGAGAGGAATGCCACTCCCACCAAACAACACCGATGTAATTTGCTCCTGGCGGTCAGGCTACCGCAGCGTGGGGCGCATTCCGAGTAACGCGCTGCCCACCCGGACATGTGTCGCGCCGTGCCGGATCGCCGATTCCAGGTCCCCACTCATGCCAGCCGACAAGAACCTCGCCTGCGGATGCTGGGCCCGGAACCCGGCCGCCACCTCCGCCAACCGGGCAAACGCCCGGTCCGCCTCCCAGCCCAGCGGTGCCACCGCCATCAACCCGCTGAGCCGCAGCCCGTCGGCACCGGCCACCACCTCAGCCACCGGATCGAGACCCGTGTCCGGGTCGGTGGAGTCGGGCAACGCACCGCCGCGACCCACCGCCCCGTCGATGCTGACCTGAAGGAGCACCTCCAACGGCCGGTCCCGTTCCGCCGCCGCGGCCCGATCCAACGCCCGGGCCAACCGGACGCTGTCGACCGACTGCACCACGTCGGCGTACCGGACCACCGACTTCGCCTTGTTCCGCTGCAGCTGGCCGATGAAGTGCCACCGGGGCGTCACGCCCGCCGCGGCCACCTCGGCGGCCTTCACCGCGGCCTCCTGGTCCCGGTTCTCCCCCACCTCGATGGCCCCGAGCCCCACCAGAGCGACAACGTCACTCGCCGGGTACGTCTTGGTCACCGCGATCATGGCCACCTCCCCCGGGTCCCGACCCGCCGCCGTACAGGCGTCGGCGATTCGGGTGCGGACTCGGGCGAGGCCAGCTGCGAGATCGGCGTTGCGGTTGGTGGGCACCGCGGCGGGGGTGTTGGTCATCGGCAGGACTCAGGAACCGTTCTTGAGGAAGTCGGGGACATCGACATCGTCGAAGAGAACCCGACGTGGCGACTGCTGCGGGGCGGGAGTGGTGGGCGGCGCCGGTACCGCTGGCGTGGCCGGTGCCGGCTGATTTTGATTCGTCTTACGGGCCGGCTCGGCCGCCTTGTAAGCGGGCGCGCCTCCGTCGAAGCCTGCGGCGATGACGGTGACCCGCACCTCGTCGCCGAGGGCGTCGTCGATAACCGCACCGAAGATGATGTTGGCCTCCGGGTGGGCCGCGTCGGTCACCAGTTGCGCCGCATCGTTGATCTCGAACAGTCCCAGGTCGGAACCGCCAGCGATCGAGAGCAACACGCCGCGCGCGCCATCCATGCTCTGCTCCAGCAGCGGGCTGGAGATGGCCGCCTCGGCCGCCTCCACCGCCCGGTTCTCACCCCGAGCACTACCGATTCCCATCAGGGCGCTGCCGGCACCGCTCATAACACTCTTGACGTCGGCGAAGTCCAGGTTGATCAGACCGGGAGTGGTGATCAGGTCGGTGATCCCCTGCACACCGGAGAGAAGCACCTGGTCCGCGGTGCGGAAGGCATCCATCATGGAGATGTTCCGGTCACCGAGCGCGAGGAGCCGATCGTTCGGAATCACGATCAGCGTGTCGCACTGGTTCCGCAGCTCGTCAATGCCGGCCTCAGCCTGCACCTGGCGGCGCTTGCCCTCGAACGAGAACGGCCGGGTGACCACGCCGATGGTGAGCGCGCCGAGCTTGCGGGCGATGTTCGCCACCACCGGAGCTCCGCCGGTGCCGGTGCCACCGCCCTCGCCGCAGGTCACGAAGACCATGTCGGCGCCCTTCAGAACCTCCTCGATCTCGTCGCGGTGGTCCTCAGCCGCGTTCTTTCCGACATCCGGGTTGGCACCGGCACCCAGACCGCGGGTCAGCTCCCGCCCCACATCGAGCTTGACATCGGCGTCACTCATCAGCAGTGCCTGTGCATCGGTGTTGATCGCGATGAACTCGACGCCCTTGAGCCCAACCTCGATCATTCGGTTGACGGCATTCACGCCGCCGCCACCGATACCGACGACCTTGATGACCGCCAGGTAGTTGTGCGGAGGTGTCATCTGAAGGTCCTTTCCCCCTCGAGATTGGCATGGGCCGCGCCACTCGGCTTGCCCAGGATCAACGGTTGACGACGCGGCCATCACCAGGGCTCGGGTGTTAACCCTCACCCTCTACTAGAGGGTTACATTTATGTCAACCACTGATCCTCTTCGGGGCAACGTAAGCGCCTCCGCCCCATGTGCCAAGCAACCCGGCGGCGTGTCGCCCCGGCGGGCAGATCACACATCACCGGACGGTCACCACGTCCGGAGCGCTGACATCGATCGTGGCCGCCGCCCCGTTCAGTAACGCGGTGGCAACCTGCGCCTTCTCTGCCCCCCGGCTCGCGTCCCCCCACACCACCCGCCGCTCATCGCGCAGGTGAAGCGTGAGTCGAGCCAGCCCTTCCACCGTGATGTCCACGAGCTCGGCCCGCAGCTGCGGGGTAAGCACGGCGAGCACCGCCAGGGCGGCCTGGGTCTCCGAATCGGCCGGGCCCGGCGCCGCCAGCCGAATCACCGGCAAGCCGTCGGGGGGAGCCGACAGCCGGCGGAAGACGACCCCAGCAGCATCCACCACGAGAAACTGCCCCTCCTGCGGCACCACCGCCGCACCGGTTCGCTCGGTCAACCGGACCACGAGGGCATCCGGCCAGTCCCGCGTCACGTCAACCCGCTCGACTGCCGGCAGGCCACCGATACGCTCCGCAGCGGCCGCGAGGTCCACCCGGGCCAGCGGCGTGCCGTCGGGCACACCGGCGACATCACGCACCTCGATCGAGGTCACCAACTCGGCGCCCTCCACCCGCACCTCACGCACCCCGAACAGGCCAGTGCCGACCAGCACCCAGCCGACCAACCCCGACAACGCCAGTCCGCCAGCCGCGAGCGCCCACGGCAGAACCGCGCGCATTCGGCGTCGCCGGGCCCGAGCCATGAATCGTCGAGTTGAGGCGGGAACCGCGTCCCGCCCGGCCCGAACCAGCTGCCAGCGACGGACCGCCGGCCCCCGGCGGCCGACACCCCCCTCCACCCCAGAGCTACGCCGACGCGTAGGCCCCGAACTCATCCGGCGGTGGAAGCATCAGGAGCGGAGCTACCCGGGAGGTCGGGAACGGTGCCCCCGATCGTCGTCGCACCCCCGACGTCACCGCCGGGCACGATGCCCGTGGGGCCCGCGGCACCCCGCTCCGACAACGCGTCGAGTAGCTGGTCGCCCAGGAGCGAACTCGGTGGCGCGCCCATCGTCACCACAACATCGCCCGGCTTGGCCCGGCGGGCCACCTCGACCGGAGCCGCCTCCCAGGAGTCCACGAAGACCTTCCGGTCGGCCGGCAGCGGTACCGCCTCGATCAGCGCCGCCGACCCCTCCCCCGGCTCCCGCAGTTCCCCGGGGCCGAAGACTTCCAGCAGCACCAACTCGTCGGCGATAGCGAGGGCCTCGGCGATCTCCGCCTGCAGATCCCGGGTGCGGTAGAGCCGATAGGGCTGGAACACCACGATCAGCCCTCCGTCACCGGCCACCTCCCGCAGCGTCCGCAGAGCCAGCGCAATAGGTGTCGGGTGGTAGGCGTACTCGTCGTAGACCAGCACATCGTCCGCGACGCCCTTACGCTCGAAGCGCCGCCGCACGCCGGGAAAGGTCGCGAGCGCGGCCTGCGCCGCCTCCAACGGCAGGTCCAACAGGTACTCGGCGAGTACCGCCGAGGCACTGTTGAGGCCCATGTGCCGCCCCGGCACCGGCAGCCGAAACTCCCCCAGCGACCGACCGTCGATCTCGGCGAGATACCGGATGCCCCGGGTGGATGAGGCCATCTCGGTCAGCCGTAGATCCGCGTCGGCCGAGGTGCCGTACGTGTACACCCGCCGTCCCTCGGCACGCAGCGTCTCGACCAGTCGCCGGCTACCCGCGTCGTCGGCGCAGGTGATGATGAAGCCGTCCGGGTCGGTGAGGCGGGCGAAGTCAGCGAAGGCCGCTTCCAGATTGGCCAGGTCACCGTAGGTGTTCAGGTGATCGGCCTCAATATTGGTGATGATCGAGACAAATGGTCGATAGATCAGGAAGGAGCGGTCGCTCTCGTCCGCTTCCACCACGAAGTACTCGCCCGTGCCGTGGTGCGCACCGGAACCGACCTCGGATATCTCCCCGCCGATCACGAAGGACGGATCCACCCCGGCTTGCTGGAGCACCATGGTCACCATTGAGGTGGTGGTGGTCTTGCCGTGAGTGCCCGCCACCGCGACCGTCCGCCGGCCCGTCATCGCCGCGGCAAGCGCCTCGGAGCGGTGCAGCACCCGCAGGCCACGACGGCGCGCCTCCACCAGTTCCAGGTGGTCAGGCGGGATTGCCGAGGAGTAGACGACGGTGTCCACACCGTCGAGGTTGCCCACCTCATGGCTCATGTGGATGGTGCCACCCAGGGCTCGCAGGCCCGCCAGGGATGGCCACTCGCGCAGTTCGCTGCCGGAGACCGAGATCCCGCGGGTAAGGAAGAGCCGGGCCAGGCCGCTCATCCCGACCCCACCCGCCCCAATCAGATGGATGGCGCCGAGATCCTCCGCAGTCAGCTGGCCGGCCGGCGAAAACTTCGCCGCACTCTTCCCACTCACCGGACCACCGCCTCATAGACAAAGTTGAGTAATGCTTCATCGCCGTCGCGATGCCCGTACGCGGCCGCGGCAGCCCCCATCGTGGCCAGCCGGTGCGGGTCACGGATCAGCGGGATCACCGTGCTCTCCACCCAGGCCGGCGTCAGCTCGGCGTCGTCAACGAGTAGCCCGCCCCCGGCCTCCACCACCGGCAACGCGTTACGTCGTTGCTCCTGGTTGCTGTGCGGATACGGCACATAGACCGTCGGCAGCCCGACCGCCGCCACCTCTGCGCAGGTCATCGCCCCGCCCCGGCCGAGCATCAGGTCGGCTGCGGCGTACCCCAGCTCCATCTGCGACAGGTAGGGCAAGGTCACGTACGGTGCGGGCAGGTCGGTCGGCACCGACACCGCCTCATTGCGGGCACCGACCACGTGCAGCACCTGCACGCCGTTCCGAGCCAGCTCCTTGGCCGCCCCGGTGACCGCAAGGTTGATCGAGCGGGCGCCCTGCGATCCGCCGGCGACGAAGAGCACCGGCAGGTCCGGACGGAGACCGAAGTGGGCGCGGGCGGCGGTACGCATGGCGGCCCGGTCCAGACCGGCGATGCCCCGGCGTAGTGGCACCCCCACCACCCGGGCCCCGCGCAGCGACTCGGCCTGCGTCGGCTGGTGTGGGAAGCCCACCGCGACGTGCTTGGTGAACTTCATGCCCAGCCGGTTGGCCACCCCCGGCGGCACATTGACCTCGTGGATGACGATCGGCAGCTCCCGTCGCCAGGCGGCGAGGTACGCCGGGACCGAGACGTATCCGCCGAACCCCACCACCGCATCGGCCTGCACCTCGTCAATGACCTTGCCGGCCGCCCGGGCGGCGGTCCACATCCGGCCCGGGGTCTTCACCAGGTCCAGATTGACCGAACGGGGCAGTTGGTGTGCGGGGATCTGACGCAGGTCGTACCCTGCGGGCGGGATCAGCTCGTTCTCCAGCCCCTTGGGCGTGCCCAGGCAGGTGATCCGGATACCGGAGTCGTGCCGGCGCAGGCAGTCGGCGAAGGCGAGTAGCGGGTAGATGTGCCCCCCGGTACCACCTCCCGCAAGCACCACCGAACGCAGCGGACCCATCACCGTCTCCTCTCCTCCGCCGACCCACGCCGGGTCCGGTTCGCCCGGACGGCACGCGGTGCGGCCTGGTCCTCTTCATGCCGCCCCCGGGGCGCCCGGGCCCGGGGAGCTGGTGGGGATCCCGGGCGGCGCCGGCCGGGGAGCGGCGGCAACGGGGCCCAGACTAGTCGGACCCATCGGGCCGGCGGACGGGCATGCAGGGCTCTCGCCGCATCAGGTTCGGCGCGCGCGAACGAGGCGAGCATGCCGACCGCGGCGAACGTGACCACCAGAGCCGTCCCGCCCTCGGAGATGAATGGCAGCGGCACGCCGGTCAGCGGCAGCAACCCGATCACGCCACCGATGTTGATCACTGCCTGGCCGATCAGCCAGGCGGTCGCCCCGGCGGCGGCGAGCTGCCGGAACCGGCCGGTCACCCGGCGGGCGATCCGCAACCCGGTGTACGCGAGCACCGCGAAGAGCGCTACGACCACACCGCACCCAACGGCACCCAGCTCCTCAGCGATGATCACGAAGATGAAGTCGTTCTCCGCCGCCGGAAGCGCACCCCATTTCAGGGAACCCTTGCCCAACCCGGTGCCGAACCAGCCACCGTGCTCGATCGCGTACCGAGCTTGGAGCATCTGGTAGCACTCGTGCGCCTTGCAGGTGTCGAGCGGCGGCGGGTCAAAGAAAGTCGTCAGCCGGAGCAGCCGGAAATTGGGCCCCTCCTCGCCCGACCCGGTCGATCCGGCGCCGAAGGAGGCGACCGCCACCAGCAAACCAATGCCGAGCAGGCCGATCGCGCCCAACACCGCGAAGACGCGCAACCGCACCCCGGCCGCCCACAACAGCCCGATGACCAGGGCCAGCAGACAGAGCAGCGTGCCCAGGTCGTTGTAGCCGACCAGCACGAACAGCAGCCCCAGCACCGGGAAGAGCGGCGTGGCCAACTCCCGCCACCAGCCGAGCCGGGCGCCCTTTCGGGCGAGCACGTCGGCCCCCCACAGGACGAGGGCGAACTTCGCGAGCTCGGAGGGTTGGACCTGGAGCGGCCCAAAGTACAGCCAGTTCCGGTCCGCGGAGAACGGGCCGACCTGTTCGACACCGGCCAGCGAGCTGACCACGAGCAAGAGATTTAGGAGCAGCAGCAACCCCACCGCCCCACCGAGGGCCGGCCAGGCGACCGCCTGGAAGGTGCGGACCGGCAGCCGCTGGCACGCCCAGAAGGCCAAGATCCCGAACACCGCGAAGATGGCCTGCTCGGTCAGGGACGCGGTGGCGTCGCCGCGTACGGCGAAGTCCTCCACGCTGGTCACCGAGAAGACCATGGTGAGACCGATCAGCAGCAGCAGGCCGACGCTGAACAGCAGAAGGTAGTAGGAGGCCAGCGGCCGGTCCAGCAGGCCACGTAGCGCGGCCAACCCGCCGGTGGCGCTCAGACCGTGCAGGGGCGGAGCGTCCGGAGCTTCCTCGGGTGGCCGCGCTGCCGGCGGAGCCTCGGCGGTACGCGTAGTCCCCGGCGGCCGACGCCGCCCCGCCCCCGGGCTGTCCTCTTCATCTGGTCCCTCCCCCACCCGCCCATCATCGCGGGTGGGGGAGGCGTGGCCCGCGCAACCGTCTCCTCGGCGTGTCGAGACGCTGGGTCCGGTCAACCGACGCGGGCGAGGAACTCGCTGTAGAACAGGCCCAGGGCGATCGCCACACCGATACCGGCGATGATCCAGAACCGCACCACGATGTTGACCTCGCTCCAGCCGGCGAGCTCGAAGTGGTGCTGCAGCGGTGACATCCGGAAGACCCGCTTGCCGGTGGTCCGGAAGGAGATGATCTGGATCACCACGGACATCGTGATGATGACGAAGAGCCCGCCGATGATCGGCAGCAGCAGAATCGTCCGGGTCGACATCGCCATCCCGGCGATCAGACCACCGAGGCCCAGCGCCCCGGTGTCTCCCATGAAGATCCTCGCTGGCGACGTGTTCCACCAGAGGAACCCGACGCAGGCACCGGCCGCCGCGCCAGCTATCAACGCGATCTCCAGCGGGTCCCGCACCGCGTAGCAGTACTCCTGGGTGTAGTTCGGGTCCGCGCACCAGTGCCGGTACTGCCAGAAGGCGATCAGCGCGTACGCCGCGAGCACCATCACCGAGGCGCCGGTGGCCAGACCGTCCAGACCGTCGGTGAGGTTGACGCCGTTGGTGGCGGCCATCACCACGAAGATGAAGACGATGACCGCACCGACCTTGGTGAGCTCCAACGCCGGGATGTCCCGGATGAAACTCAACGTCGTGCTGCCGACCGTCTCAGTGTTGGTCAACGTGCCCTGAGAGTCGGTCATGGTGCTTGGGAAGTAGAGCGCGATCACCCCGAACACCGCGCCGACCAGGATCTGGCCAAGCAGCTTGCCGCGCTTGTTGAGGCCGCCACTGTGCCGCTTGCGGACCTTCAGGAAGTCGTCAATGAAACCCACCGCGCCGGAGAACACCATCAGCCCCAGCAGCACCAGCGCCGTGATGGTCGGCTCGACCTGGGCGATCTGCGCGTCCGGCAGCGTGGTCAGGGCCAGGTGCCCGGCGACGTACGCGATGACGGTGGCCAGGATGAAGACCACCCCACCCATTGTCGGCGTGCCCTTCTTGCCCTGGTGCATCGCCGGCCCCTCGGCCCGAATGGGCTGGCCGGCCTTCAACCGGGTGAAGACCTTGATCGCAATCGGGGTGCAGAACAGCGAGACCAGGAAGGCCACCCCGACCGCGACGATGACTGCCCTCATGCCAGGCCACCGTCCGCCCCCGCGCCCTGGTCGGTCCCGGCGTCGGCGCGCAGCGCGTCCGCCACCTCCCAGGTGCGGTACCGCGAGCCCTTCACCAGCACGACGTCACCGGGCCGCAGGTCTCCCCGCAGCACCTCGACAGCGCCCGCCTGATCGGTGAGCTGCACCGATTCTCCTTCCCAGTCACGTACCGATGTTGCGCCCTGATGGATTGGAGCCGCCGCCTCGCCCACCACGAGCAGGCGGTCCACCCCGAGGTCGGCGGCGATTCGCCCGACCTCGACATGCCCGTCCTGCTCGTACGGCCCCAGTTCGGCCATGTAGCCGAGCACCGCGATGGTGCGCCGCCGCTCGAACCCGGCCAGCGCCCGCAGGGCGGCGGCCATCGAGGCGGGGTTGGCGTTGTACGAGTCGTCAATGACGGTGACCCCGTCCACCCGCTCGAAGACGTCCATCCGACGACTCGAGACCAGCCCGAGCTCGCCCAGGGCGGTCGCCAGCTCGGGCACCGGCATTCCCAGCTCCCGGGCCACCGCGGCGGCGGCGAGCGAGTTGGACACCTGGTGCCGGCCGGTCAGCCCGAGCCGCACCGGCGCGCGCCCCTCCGGTGTCACCAGCGTGAACGACGGCCGGCCCCGCTCGTCCAGCACCACGTCAACGGCGCGTACGTCCGCATCGGCCGCCTCGCCGAAGCGGACCACCCGCGCCCGGGTTCGCGTCGCCATCGCGGCGACGAGGTCATCGTCGGCATTGAGCACAGCCAGCCCCTCGGCCGGCAGCGCCGCCACCAGTTCCCCCTTCGCCAGGGCGATGGTCTCTCGGGAACCGAATTCGCCGATATGGGCCACGCCCACGTTGAGCACCACGGAGATCTGCGGCGGCACCACCTCGCAGAGGTAGCTGACGTGCCCCACCCCGCGGGCCCCCTTCTCCAGCACGAGGTAGCGGGTGCCCGGGTCGGCCTGGAGCGCGGTGTAGGGGTGCCCCAGCTCGTTGTTGAACGACCCCGGCGGGGCGACCGTCGGCCCGAGCCGAGCGGTGAGGGCAGCGATCAGATCCTTGGTGCTGGTCTTACCCGAGGAGCCGGTGAGGCCGACGACGGTCAGCTCGGGCAGCCGGTCCACCACCGCCCGGGCCAGTCGCCCCAGCGCCAGCCGGGCGTCAGCTACCAGCACCATCGGCACGCCGGGCAGTACCCGGGTGCCGAGCACCGCCACCGCACCTGTCCGGATCGCCCCTTCGGCGTAGTCGTGCCCATCCACCCGTTCCCCGGGGAAGGCGACGAAGAGCCCGCCGGGGCCGACCTTGCGGGAGTCAAACTCGACCGAGCCGGTGACCACGGCGCTCGGGTCAGCGGCGACCAACCGGCCGGCAACCGCTGCCGCTACCTCGGCCAGACTCAGCCGGATCACGGCTGCCCCGCCCGGTCGCCGAAGCGGGCCCGCAGCGCGGCGGCCAGCTCAGTGCGGTCATCGAAGGGATGCACCTGCCCACCAACCTCCTGCCCCTGCTCGTGCCCCTTGCCCAACAGCGCCACCACGTCCCCCGGCGCAGCGAGCTCGACCGCCTCCGCGATCGCCGCACGCCGACCGGGTACCTCCATGACCTGCACCTCGGTGTCGGCCCGGCGCACGCCGGCGAGCACCTCGGCCCGAATCTCGGCGGGATCCTCGGTCCGCGGGTTGTCGTCGGTCACCAGCACCACATCCGCTCCCTGGGCGGCGGCGATGCCCATCAGGGGCCGCTTGCCCCGGTCCCGGTCGCCGCCGGCGCCGAGTAGGCAGATCAGCCGCCCGGTGCTGAACTCCCGGAGGGCCGCCAGCGCGGCGACGATCGCATCGGTCTTGTGCGCGTAGTCGACGACACCGCGCACCGGGCCCGGGGACGGCACCAGCTCCAGCCGGCCGGGAACGCCGCCGCAGTCGGCCACCCCCGCGACGGCGGGCCGCGGCGCCACCCCGGCTGCCACCAGCAGGGCGACAGCGAGCAGCGCGTTGGCGACGTTGTGCCGACCGGGCAGGGCCACCCCGGCGGGCAGGGTCAGCTCGTCCGGGCCGTGCAGGGTGAAACGCTGTGCGTACCCCTCGCCACCGGCCTCATCGGCCCACCAGGTGGCGGAGCGGTCGCCGGCCGCGGAGTAGGTCACGGTGGCGGGCCGGCGCAGCGGGATCAGCGCCGGGTCGTCGTGGTTGAGCACCTCCACCTCGCAGCGGCCGTCGAAGAGCTTCGCCTTGGCGGCGAAGTAGTCCGCGGAGTCGGCGTGGAAGTCGAGGTGGTCCGAGCCGAAGTTGGTGTAGCCGCCGACGGTGAACCGGACGCCGCCGACCCGCCCCATCGCCAGGGCGTGGCTGGACACCTCCATGACCACGGCGGTGACGCCGCGCTCTCGGGCAGCGGCGAGCATGGCGTGCAGGTCGGTCGCCTCGGGCGTGGTCCGGACGCTGTCGATCACCAGATCCCCGAGGCGGGTCTCCACGGTGCCGATCAGGCCAGTGGTGTACCCGGCCGCCCGCAGCCCCGACTCGACCAGGTACGCCGTGGAGGTCTTGCCCGCGGTCCCGGTTATCCCGATCACCGTCAACCCGGCCGTCGGGTCGCCGTACACCACACTGGCAAGGTCACCCAGCACGGCCCGCGGGTTCGGCACCACCAGCATGGGCAGACCGGCTGCCGCGGTCGCCGCCACGCCATCCGGGTCGGTCAACACGGCCACCGCACCGGCCTGGGCCGCGGCCGAGACGAACTCGGCACCATGCCGCCGGGCACCGGGCAGGGCCGCGTATAGGTCGCCGGGGCGGACCTCCTGGCTGGCGTGCGTCACCCCGGTGATCGTCGGTTCCGCTGGACCGGACCGGAGGTCAACGGTGTCCGCACCGGGCTCGGCAGCGAGCCGAGCGGCGAGGTTACCGAGCCGGATTCCGGTCACGCTACGAGGGCGAGGATTGCCGGACACGGCGTCAGACCCTACCCGGTCGTCCGGTTCCGGCCACACAGCCGCCCCGGCGGTTCGTCGACACGCACCGATGATGTCCCGTCTACGCTGGTCAGCGGGGAAAGACGACAAAGTTAGGCGGTGGGGACGGCGACTGCGGCACCCGATAGTGCTGCAGGGTAAACCGCATCATGTCGGCGAACACCGGCGCGGCGATGTCGCCGCCCCCGCCACCCGGGGTCTGGGCGAAGACAGCGATCACGTAACGGGGCTTCTCCGCCGGGGCCATCCCGATGAACGACGCCACCCCGGGCTGCTTCTGCCCGTCAACCCACCGCAAGCCCGTGCCGCTCTTCCCGGCCACCCGGTATCCAGAGATCGCCGCGGCCTGACCGGTCGCGCCGTCAACGGTGGTCACCGCCTCCAGGATGGTACGCAGCTCGGCGGCGGTCTCCGGGGTCAGCACCTCCCGGGTCGTCGGCGCCTCCGGCGTTATCCGCTCTCCCTGCGGCCGGATGATCTCCTTCACCAGCCGCGGCGCGACGTACGTGCCGTCGTTGGCGATGGTGGCGTACGCGGCAGCCATCTGGATCGCAGTGGCGTCCACGCTGTGCCCGATCGGTACGGAGCCGTGCGACGAGTCGCTCCACTGGTCGGCGGGGAGCAGCCCGCCACTCGCCTCGCCGAGCAACCCGACACCGGTCGGCTCACCGAGCCCGAAGCGCTTCTGATAGTCGATGAGCCGGTCCGGACCGAGCTGGTCGGCGATGGCGATGGTGCCGACATTGGACGAGTACGCCATCATCCCCGCCAGGCTCATCCGTCGACCGTCCGCCTTGGTGGTGTCCTTGAACGTGGTGTCGCCGAGGCGGACGGTGTTGGGGACGGGCAGCGTGGTGTCCGGGGTGATGACGCCTTCCTGGAGAGCGGCGCCGAACGTGATCGCCTTGTGCACCGACCCCGGTTCGACCACGAACCCGGTCGCCACGTCGTCCCGGTCGGCCGGGTCGCTGTCGCGCCAGTTCGCGACGTCGTAGGTGGGGTAGGAGGCCTGGGCCAGCACCTCGCTGGTGCCCACCTCCAGGACGACCGCGGTGGCGGTCGAGCCGTTGACCGCTTCCATCGCCTCGGCCAGCTTGGCCTGGACCATGTACTGCAGGTCCCGGTCGAGGGTGAGGCAGAGCGAGCTGCCCGGCTTCGCCTCGGTCGTCTCGCTGAAGCCCCCGGGGATCTGCGCGCCCCACCCCGCCTCGTAGCGTTCTTTACCGTCCTTGCCGGCGAGCACCTTGTCGTAGCCGGCCTCGAGCCCTTCCAGGCCGACCATGTCGTCGCTGGTGAAGCCGATCAGGTTGGCGGCCAGGCCCCCGCCGGGGACCTCCCGTCCCTCATCACGTCGGGTGTCGACACCCTTCAGCTCAAGGTCCTCGATCTGCTCGGCCACGTCAATGTCCACCCCCCGTTTGAGGTACACGAACTCCAGTTCGTAGCCGTTGGGCTGCTTGCGCTTCCGCATCTTCTCGGCGAGTTCCGCCGCCGGGATGCCGAGCGGCTCGGAGAGCGCCTGCGCGGTGGTGACCGGGTCGTCGATCTGACTCGGGTCGGCGAAGACATACCGAGCCTCGACACTGTGCGCCAGCACCTCGCCGTCCCGGTCGTAGATCGAGCCACGAGGCGCCGGCAGGATGACGTTCCTCAGCCGGTCCTCGATTCCGGCACCGGCGTAATCCGGGTTCTCTACGACCTGCAGCACGACGAGTCGAATACCGATGACGGTGAACAGGGTCAGCGCCAGCGCGGTGCCGAGCCGCAGCCGACGGCCGGGGTCGGCCAGTCGGGGTGGCCTCAGCCGGCGGCGTCGGGTCGGCCGGGCTGAGGTTGAGCGCGGCGGGCGTCGCCGCGGTGGCGGCTCCTCCGCCGGTGAACGCCGGGGCACGGTGCGCACCACGGAGGTGCGACGTGGCGGGTTTGCCCGCCGGGCAGCGCTGGCCCGCCCACCGCTGAGTACCTGGAGTGCCGGACGGAACGGGTCACCGGAGCGACCGCGGTCTCCGCGCGGTGTCCGACGCGGCTCGGCGCGACCTCCGCGGGCATCCCCCAGCCGCTGCTCGCCGATGCTGCGACCGCGGGGGGTGTAGGCCCGGGCACCAGAGATGCCACCACCCGACTCTGCCGGGCGGGGATCAGCGGAACTATCGGTGCGGGACGGGCCGCGCCGAGACCCCTTGGCGTCCCGGCGCGGCTCCTCCGATCTCGGCGGCACAGCTACCCCCCGGTACCCGGCTGGCCGGCCCCCGAGGCGGGCCCACCGCCCGGCTGCGGCACATCAATGGCCGCGCCGCCGTCGGGGAGCTGGATGTAACCCGGTTCGAGCTCGACAAGACCAAGCTTGCGAGCGGCTTCGAGTAGATTGCCCGGCGCCTTCGCCTCGGTGATCTGTTGGTTCAGCTGCTGCTGCTCCAGGTTGAGGGTGGCCTGCTCCTTCTGGAGTTGAGACAGCCGAATCGCGTTCTCGTTGATTTTGGTGTTGACCAACAGGATGCCGAGCACCCCGCCGACCACCAGTACGACGATCAACGCGGCGAACGGTGCCCGCGGCACCGATACCGGAGCCGGTGGCGCCACCCGCAGCCGAGTCGTCCGGGTGTTGACAGTCCGCGCGCTCGGGCGCAGCGCCGCGGTGCCCTGGGTCGGGAACGCACGCGTGCCCCGCGCGCGGGTCGTCCCCGGCCGCCCCACCGGCAGCGTCTGGGTGCCGGTACGCGTGGCCCGCTCCGCCGCGACCCGGCCCCCCGGCCGCGGTGTGCGCTGCCCGCCGCCGGCCCCGTTCCGGCGGTCGCGCTTGTCAATCGTCATGTCCCTCCCCCTCATCATCCGTCCCTGTCCCGTCATCCCCCGAGGCAGACCGCCGCACGGCCGACCCCGTCCCCGGTTGGTGCATCGCTCGGACCCGCCGCCGGTACCGTTCGCGGTCGGTACGCTGGCGCTGCTGCAGGGTCGGGTCGAGCCGTTCGGCGGCCCGCAGCCGCACCGAGGCGGCCCGTGGGTTCACCGCGACCTCCGCCTCACCCGGCAGCTCCGCCCCTCGGCTGAGGAGCCGGAAGGTCGGGCCGGTCCCGGGCAGTTCGACCGGAAGGTCGATCGGACCCTTGCTGCGGACCCGGTCCGCGAGCGCCACCTTGGTGAGCCGGTCCTCCAACGAGTGGTAGGAGAGGACCACCATCCGACCCTCGATGGTGAGCCGGTCGAGCGCCGCCGGCAGCGCCGTCTCCAGCGCCGCCAGCTCTCGGTTCACCTCAATCCGCAGCGCCTGAAAGGTGCGCTTTGCCGGATGGCCACCGGTGCGTCGGGCCGGCGCGGGGATCGCCTGCCGGACCAAATCAGCCAGCCGCGCCGACGAGGTGATCGGGGTCCGTTCCCGCTCCCTAATGATCGCCGAAGCGATCCGCGGCGCGAACTTCTCCTCGCCGTAGACCCGCAGCACCCGGGCCAGTTCCGGGTGCGAGTAGGAATTGACCACCTCTTCGGCGGTCACTCCCCGGCTCTGGTCCATTCGCATGTCCAGCGGGGCGTCCTGCGCATAGGCGAACCCGCGGTCGGGCGCGTCAAGCTGCAACGAGGAGACCCCGAGGTCGAAGAGGATCCCGTCCACCACCGGATGGCCGAGCCGATCGAGCACCTCGGGCAACTCGTCGTAGACGGCGTGCTCCAAGTGGACCCGGTCAGCGAAGCGGGCCAGTCGCACGCGGGCGTGCGCCAGCGCCTCGGTATCCCGGTCCAGCCCCACCAGCATGGTCCGCGGATGTGCCGTCAGGATCGCCTCGGCGTGCCCGCCCAGCCCCAGCGTGGCATCGACGTAGACCGTCTGACCCGTCCGGTCCAGCGCGGGAGACAACAGCTCGAGACAACGCTCAAGCAGCACCGGCACATGCGCGCCGCGCAGCTCCCCCATGTCGCCCCCCACTGGTCCCGTCCCGTCTGTCGTGCCGTGCCTGTCGTTGGACGGTGCCCCCGCCGTCGTACCACCAGATCCCCATCCGCTCCCGCCCGCCTTCCGGCAACGGCCCCCGATCGGATTGCGCGCCTGGCACCGGGGAAGGGATGCCAGGAACTCAAAGCGGCTGGAGATCTCGCGGTACGCCAGGCGCCGTCGCGCCTACAGACCGGGCAGCACCCCCTCCTCGATGTCAGCGAATTCGTCTTCGCTCTCGGCGAGGTAGCTGTCCCAGGCGGCCCGGTCCCAGATCTCCACCCGGGTGTGCGCACCGATCACCACCAGATCCCGGTCAAGTGCGGCATACTCCCGCAGGTGACCCGGGATGGTCACCCGACCCTGCTTGTCGGGGACCTCGTCGTGCGCGCTGGCGAAGAAGACCCGACTGTAGGCCCGGGCCGCCTTGTGCGTCATCGGCTGCGCGCGTAACTGGTCCGCGATGTGCTGGAACTCCGGCGTCGGGAAGACATAGAGGCAACGCTCTTGCCCTTTGGTGATCACGACACCCCCCGCCAGCTCATCCCGGAACTTCGCCGGAAGGATCAGCCGACCCTTGTCATCCAGGCGTGGAGTGTGGGTGCCGAGGAACACGGCCCAAACCCCCTCGCCCTTCAAGCGGCGTTCGCGGCGCCGCTAACCCCCGGGCCGGTGGGCCCTCCCGGCCGCACCATCGGGCCCCACTCTACTCCACTTCCCTCCACCCGCAACCAGAAACGCCCGCGTGGCGCGGCTGCCGCCCCGCCAAAACCGCACGTCAAAGCGGGTGGAGCGGAGTGGAGGGCGGCATCGCCCCAGCGACCGCCCACCGTCCGACATAGATCGGCCCCACTCCCCGCCCCGATTCACCCGGCCGCGCCGGACAACGAGCCGAAGCGTTCCGCCCCAGCAGCGATCTGGAGAGCCCACCGGTGGAGTAACCTCGCTCGCGTGACGGACGCGAGAATGCCCCTACGGGCGAAGGTGGCCAGCTCTGTGTCGCGGACCGCCGCGGCCCTGTCGCGGGCCGCGGGCCGCGGGGACGGCTCGGTCATCGGTGGTTGGATCGGCCTCAAAATCGACCCGGAGCTCCTCGCGCACCTCGCCGCGGGCCGCGCCATCGCCCTGGTCTCCGGCACGAACGGCAAGACCACGACCACCCGACTCGCCACCGCGGCGGTCGGCGTGCTCGGCAAGGTCGCCACCAACTCGTTCGGCGCGAACATGCCCACCGGGCACACCTCGGCGCTCGCCAAGGCCGGCAGCACCCCGTACGCGGTACTCGAGGTGGACGAGCACTACCTCGCGCAGGTGCTAGACGCCACCGACGCCCACGTGGTGGCACTCCTCAACCTCTCCCGCGACCAGCTGGACCGGGCCCGGGAGGTCGCCATGATGGCGCAGCTCTGGCGGGCGGCGCTGATCCGCCACCCCGAGCTGCGGGTCATCGCCAACGCAGATGACCCGATGGTGGTCTGGGCCGCCAGCCCACCGGCCAACCACGACCAGCGGATCAGCCCGCCCCAGGTCGTCTGGTTCAGCGCGGGCCAACGTTGGCACGACGACTCCTGGGTCTGCCCCGAGTGCGGCTCGACCATCGCCCGACAGGACAACCAGTGGTGGTGCACCGGCTGCCCGCTGCGCCGACCGCAGCCGCAGTGGTCCGTTGAGGACGACGGTGTGATCGACCCGACCGGCGCCTGGCACAAGGTCCAGCTCCAACTCCCGGGCACGGTCAATCTCGGCAACGCCGCCACCGCCCTCGCCGTCGCGGCGGAATTCGGCGTACGACCGGTTGACGCCGTACTCCAGCTCGGCTCAGTCACCTCGATCGCCGGCCGGTACGCCCAGGTCGAGCGAGCCGGACGGCTGATCCGCCTGCTGCTGGCGAAGAACCCGGCCAGCTGGCTGGAGGCGTTCGACATGGCCGACGAGGCACCGACACTGCTCTCCATCAACGCCCGCGACCCAGACGGGCTGGACACCTCCTGGCTCTTTGACGTCGACTTCAGCCCCCTGCGGGGTCGGCAGGTGCTCATCACCGGCGACCGAGCGTTCGACCTGGCCGTCCGACTCGACGTGAACAACGTGCCGTTCCAGCACGTACGCACCTTCACCGAGGCGATCCAGTCGGTCCCACCGGGCCGGCTGGAAGTCATCGCGAACTACACCGCGTTCCAGGACATCCGAGCGGAGTTGGACCGTGTTCTCTGACAGCCTGTGCATCGTCTGGGTCTACCCGGATCTGCTCTCCACCTACGGTGACCGGGGCAACGCACTCATTCTGGCCAGCCGCGCCCAGCGACGCGGCTACCCGGTCGAGGTGCTGGAGGTCCGCTCCGACCAACCGCTGCCCGCAACCGCCGATATCTACCTGGTCGGCGGCGGTGAAGACGGCCCCCAGGCGCTCGGCGCGCAGCGGCTCATCGCCGACGGGGGCCTGCACCGCGCCGTCGCGCAGGGTTCGGTGGTCTTCGGCGTCTGCGCCGGCTACCAGATCCTCGGCTCCTCATTCTTCGCCAAGGGCACCAGGTACGCCGGCCTGGAGCTGTTGGACCTCTCCTCCGACCGGGGCCCCTCCCGCGCCATCGGTGAACTGGCCGGCAACATCGACCCCCGGCTGGGTCTGCCGCCGCTGTCCGGTTTCGAGAACCACGGTGGGCGTACCCACCTCGGCCCAGAGGTGTCTCCGCTGGCTCAGGTGACCGCCGGGATCGGTAACGACACCCGGACCGAAGGGGCCTGGCGGGGCAAGCTGCTCGGCACCTACTCGCACGGACCAGCCCTGGCTCGCAACCCGGCCCTGGCCGACCTGCTGCTGCGCTGGGCAGTCGGCGTCAACCAGCTCCCCCCGCTGGACGACACCTGGTCGGACCGGCTCCGCGCCGAACGCCACGCCGCAGTGGCCGCCGCCGCCCGACCATGACCCACAACGGCCGCCGCGACACCACCCCCCGCGGCGGCCACCACGATCCGGGCACCCCCCACCGCCCCGACCACCGGAGACCCCCCTCTTTGCCGCACCGCTGGTGGCGGGGGCAGGACCCGGCGGCCGGCCGGTTCGGCCTACTGCTGCTCCTGCTCGCCGGGTTCGGGGTGGCGCTGCTCGTGGTTCCCCGCCCGGACCCGACCGCCCTGCCCCACCTGGCCGACCAGTTGGGCGGGTACGCCCCGGTCACCGCGATTGGTGGCGGAGCGCTCCTGCTCGTCGCGCTGGTCCCCCGCACCTTCATCACCCTGGCCGCCGGTGCCCTCTTCGGCGCGGTGGAGGGGGCCGCGTACGCGCTCGGCGCGGCCCTACTGGCAGCCGCCATCGGTTTCACGGTGGGTCGGTTCCTCGGTCGGGAGTTCGTCGCCGGCCGGATTCGCGGTCGGCTAGCCCGGCTGGACGGCTGGTTCACCCGGCAGAACGTGCTCGGTGTCGTAACCGTACGACTGCTGCCGATCGCCGGCTTCGGCCTGGTCAGCTACGGCTACGGCACCACCGGGGCGCGGGTGTTGCCGTTCCTCGTCGGCAGCGTCGTCGCCTCCGCGCCGACCGCGTTCGGATACGCCGCCGTCGGCGCCGCGGTCGCCTCGCCCGGCGAGGTCAACTGGTTCGCCGCGGCCCCGGCCGGGCTCGGCCTGATCGCCAGCGCCGTGCTCATCCACCGCTGGTGGCGCGCCGAGCGGGCCAGGGCGGCACCCAACCCAGGACGGACTCGTAGCCGGTACTGACCAGGCGCACCCGGAGTTGTGGTGGGGCGGGCGCTCACCGGACCGGCACCCACCGGCACCACAACTCCGTGATCAGCAGTGCGGGAACGAGCGGACCTCAGGCCACGACGGAGACCATTCGGCCCCGGACCACAATGACCTTGCGGGGTTCCTTGCCGGCCAGCGAGGCGGCGACCGCCTCCAGCGCCGCCGCCCGGACGGTCTCCTCCGCCGCGTCGGCCGGCACCTCGATCCGACCCCGCACCTTGCCGTTGACCTGCACCGGGTACGTCACCGACTCGGCCACCAGCAGGGCCGGATCGGCGGCCGGGAAGTCGGCGTAGGTCAGCGAGGTCTCGTGGCCCAGCCGACGCCACAGCTCCTCGGCGACGTGCGGAGCAAACGGCGCCAGCATCAGCACCAGCGGTTCAGCCAACTCCCGCGGCGTCTCCGGCAGCCGAGTAACCGCGTTGGTCAGCTCGATCAGCTTCGCGATCGTGGTGTTGAAGCGCATCGCGTCCATGTCGCCCCGGACCCCGTCCACGATCCGGTGCAGCAGTCGACGGGTCGCCTCGTCGGCCGGGGCGTCCACTACCCGGGACGCGCCGGTGCGCTCGTCCACAATCGCCCGCCAGACCCGCTGCAGGAACCGGAACGAACCCACCACAGCCCGCGTCTCCCAGGGACGGGAGACCTCCAGCGGGCCCATCGACATCTCGTACACCCGGAACGTGTCCGCCCCGTAGGCGGCACACATCTCGTCCGGTGTCACCACGTTCCGCAGGGACTTGCCCATCTTGCCGTACTCGCGGTTGACCTGGACATCGCCCAGGTAGTAAGCGCCGGAGCGCTCGACCACCTCCTCCGCCGGGACGTACGCCCCACGCGCGTCGGTGTACGCGTACGCCTGGATGTAGCCCTGGTTAAACAGCTTGCGGAACGGCTCGAAGCTCGACACGTGCCCCAGGTCGTACAGCACCTTGTGCCAGAACCGGGCGTAGAGCAGGTGCAGTACGGCATGCTCGGCGCCGCCGACGTACAGGTCGGTGCCCCCGCAGTCGCCCTCGCCGCGCGGACCCATCCAGTACCGCTCGGTCTCCGGGTCAACGAAGCGGTCGGCGTTGGTCGGGTCCAGGTAACGCAGCTCGTACCAGCAGGAGCCGGCCCACTGCGGCATCACGTTGGTCTCCCGGGTGTAGCGCTTCGGACCATCACCCAGGTCCAGCTCCACCTCGACCCAGTCCCGCCGTCGCGACAGTGGCGTCTCCGGGTTCGACTCCGCATCCGCGGGATCGAAGGTGCGCGGCGAGAAGTCATCCACCTCGGGCAGTTCGACCGGCAGCAGTTCCTCCGGCAGGGCGATGGCAGCGCCGGTCTCGTCGTACACGATCGGGAACGGCTCACCCCAGTACCGCTGCCGGCTGAACAGCCAGTCCCGCAGCCGGTAGGTCACCGCGCCCGAGCCGTGGCCCTCCGCCTCCAGCCAGGCGATGGTCCGGGCCTTGGCCTCAACGACGCCCAGCCCGTTCAGGTCGAGGCCGCGTTCGGGCACGGCGCTGTTGATGGCCGGACCGTCCCCGGTGTACGCCTTACCGGCAAAGCCCTCGGCCGGCTGGACGGTACGGATGATGGGCAGGTCGAACACCTCGGCGAAGGCCCAGTCCCGCTCGTCCTGACCAGGCACCGCCATGATCGCGCCGGTGCCGTAGCCGGCCAGCACGTAGTCGGCGATGAAGATCGGAATCTGGGCCCCGGTGACCGGGTTGGTGGCGTACGCCCCGATGAAGACGCCGGTTTTCTCCTTCGTCTCGGCCTGCCGCTCGAGGTCGGTCTTCGCCGCGGCCACCTTGCGATAGCCGGCCACCGCCGCCCGTGGGCTGGCCTGCCCGCCGGTCCAGGCCTGGGGAATCCCCGCCGGCCAGGCCGTCGGTACCAGTTCGTCCACCAGGTCATGCTCGGGTGCCAGCACCAGGTAGGTGGCGCCGAAGATCGTGTCCGGCCGGGTGGTGAAGACGCTGATCCGCTGCTCGCCCCCCGAGTCCGGATCCGAGGCCAAGGCGGGGAACTCGATGTGCGCGCCGATCGAGCGGCCGATCCAGTTCCGCTGCATCAGCTTGATCGGCTCGGGCCAGTCCAGCTTCTCCAGGTCGTCCAGGAGCCGGTCACCGTACGCGGTGATCCGCATCATCCACTGCTTCAGGTTCCGCTTGAAGACGGGGAAGTTCCCCCGCTCAGAGCGACCGTCGGCGGTGACCTCCTCGTTGGCCAGCACGGTGCCCAGCCCCGGGCACCAGTTGACCGGGGCCTGCGAGACGTACGCCAACCGGTGTTGGTCAACAACGGCCCGCTGCTCGGCGTCGGTCAGCTCACCCCACGGTCGCCCGTCCGGGGTGCGCCGGGAACCGCCGGAGAACTCGGCGATCAGCTCGGCGATCGGGCGGGCCCGCTTCGCCTGACGGTCATACCAGGCGTTGTAGATCTGCAGGAAGACCCACTGGGTCCAGCGGTAGAAGTCGGTGTCGATGGTGGCCACCGAGCGGCGCTCGTCGTGGGCCAGCCCCAGCCGGCGCAGCTGCGCCTTGTACCGGGCGATGTTCGCCTCGGTGGTGGTACGCGGGTGGGTGCCGGTCTGCACCGCGTACTGCTCAGCGGGGAGCCCGAAGGCGTCGAAGCCCATCGCGTGCAGCACGTTCCGCCCGGCCATCCGCTGGTAGCGGGCGAAGCAGTCGGTGCCGATGTACCCCAGCGGGTGGCCGACGTGCAGCCCGGCACCCGACGGGTACGGGAACATGTCCAGTACGTACAGCTTCTCCGCTCCCGCCCGCGGATGCTCGGGGTCGGCCAGCGGGCCGGTCGGGTTGGGGGCGTGAAAGGTGCCCTCGCGTTCCCAGGTGTCCTGCCAACGGCGCTCGATCTCGTCGGCCAGGGCCGCCGTGTAGCGGAAGGGGGGAATCTCGCTGGCCGGTGCGGCTGCCTCAGTCATGGCTCTCCTCGCTTCAGTCGGCGCGGATGGTCTCGTGCGGTGTCGGTTCGGTGCTCGCCACCCGCCGGCGGGACCGGGCCGGCGACGGGCACAAAAAAGCCCCTCGCACAGGAGGGGCCGCCGTGCTGTCGCGCGTTCAGCGCATCAGCACGGCCCGGTAAGAAGCAGGAAGACTCCGGCCATGCCCCGGAGTGTACCCCGCCCCGCCGGCATCAAGGGAGCGCGCCCGCGGCCACCCGGGCTGGCTATCCCCGATCGGCCCGCCGGCGCGCCGCGGGGACCCGCCCACCGAGTTCGTCGTAGCGCGTGCTGTCGCCCAACGGGCTGCCCGCCCGGTAGGCGGCCCGGGCCAGGGCATACCCGCCGACCGGCGCCGAGACGAGTTGCAGCCCGATGGCGACCAGGCCCACCAGCACCGTCCGCGGGCCGGGCAGCAACAAAAGCACGGCCAGCAGGACGCAGATCAGGCCCAGGCTGCCGGACTTCGCGACGGCGTTCATCCGGTTGTAGACATCGGGCAGTCGGATCAGTCCGAGGGAGCTGATCCCGATCAGGCCGGCGCCGATGACCAGCAACGCGGAGGCGACCAGCATCCGGATCATGGCCGCCGCCGATGCACCAGGCGGGCCAACGCGACCGTGGCCAAGAAGCTGACCAGAGTGCCGGTGAGGACCAGATCCAACAGTCCGGGCGCGTCCAACCGAACCGCCAACACCGCCACCGCCGCCAGGAACACGAAGAAGCCGTGGTCGAGCGCGGCGGCGCGGTCGGCGTCAGTGGGACCGACGATCAGCCGGCCGAGCACCACGATCATCGACAGGGCGAGCACCACCAGCACCACGTCGAGCAGGAGCATCCGTCAGCCACCTCCCTCACTACCGATCCGGCCGCCGCCGACCGGTCGGACGGCAGCCAACAGCCGTCCCTCCAGCTCCGCCACGCCGCGGCGAAACGCCGTCGCGTCCGCGGCATACATGCCGTGCACCCACATCACCCGTGGGTCCCGCCGCACCGCCAGCGCGAGGGTGCCCGGGGTCAGGGTCACGAAGAGCGTGAGCAGGGCCACCTCGGTGTCGGTCCGGGCGCGCAGCGGGACCCGAACCACCGCGGGCTGCAGCCCCAGTCCCGGAGTGACGATCTCCCGGGCCACCACCAGGTTCGCCTGCACCAGCCGCCCCGCGAACCAGACCAGGAACCCCGCGACCCGCGCGCCCCGTACCGCGGCCCGCCGCACCACGCCACTCATCGTCCGTGCACCGCCCACCACCCCAGGTCGTTTCCCGAACGCCACACCGCGCCGCTCATCGTCCGCTCACCGCCCGCACGTACCCGGCCGGCTCCAGCAATCCCGCCGCGGCGGCGTCGGCCACCTGCAACAGCGGCCCGCCCAACGGCCCGAGCAGCAGCGCGCACCCGCCGAGCGCCAACGGCGGTCCGAGCAGCGCCAGACCGGGGCGGGCGGTTCCTTCCCGGGCCGCCCGCGGTGCCTCACCCCAGAACGCCACCCCCCAGATCTTCAGCATCGACAGCAGCGTCACCAGGCTGACCAGCACCGCCACCGTCAGCACGAGCCAGTCACCGGTCTCGTTGGCGGCCCGCAGCACCAGAAACTTGGCGAGGAACCCGCCGAACGGGGGCAGCCCGGCCAGGGACAGGGCGGCGACGCCGAAGGCCAACGCGAGCAGCGGGCTGGACGAGGCCAGCCCACCCAGCCGGCTCAACCGGTCGGTACCGCGGGTGGACCGCACCGCCGCCGCGCACAGGAACAGTGCCGCCTTCACCAGCACGTACTGGGCCAGGTAGAAGATGGCGGCGGCGAGACTCGCGGCGGTGAACAGGGCCAGCCCAAGCAGCACGTACCCGATCTGGCTCACCATGTGGAAGGACAACACCTTCCGCATCGAACCGACGCCGATCGCGCCGAGCACCCCGATCACCATGGACGCCAGCGCCACCGCCACCAGCAACGGGTGATACGCGGAGTCACCGCCGTACAACACGGCGTAGATCCGGATGATCGCGTACAGCCCCACCTTGGTAAGCAGACCGGAGAAGAGCGCGACGACCACCGGTGACGCGACCGGGTAGGCGCGGGGCAGCCAGTCGTGCAGCGGCACGAGCGCTCCCTTGAGCGCGAATGCCAGCAGCACGACACCGCCGGCGACTGCGGCGGCGGGGACCTCCCGGGCCACACCGGCGAGCTCCGCGAGCCCGACCGTACCGGTAACCCCGTAGAGCAGTCCGACACCGGCCAGCAGGATCGTGGAGCCGAGCAGGCTGGTGGTGATGTACACCCGGCCGGCGCCGGCCCGCCCGGGTCCGCCGGAGAGCGCCAGCAGCACGTAGGACGGAACGAGCATGACCTCGACCAGCACGAACAGGTTGAACAGGTCGGTGGTGAGGTAGGCGCCGTACGCACCCGCCGACAGCACCATCGTCAGCGGCAGGAAGGCCTGCCGGCGGTCATCACCGGTCCCGACGGCAGCCACCAGGCAGGCCAGCACCACCATCGCCGAGACCGTGACCAGCAACGCGCTCAGCGGGTCGGCCGCCAGGGTGATCGCGACCACCGGCGGCCAGTCGCCGACCCGGAACACCGGAACCTCGCCGTCGGAGGTCGCCACCAGCAGAACGACACCCACCGCGATGACGGCCGCCGTAGCGAGCAGCGCGACCACCCGTCGCAGCACCAGCCGGTCGGGGAGAGCGAGCAGCACGGCGGCGGCGAGGAGCGGGCCCGCCACCGGAACAATCAGCAGGATGCTCACCGCGGCCCCCCATCCCACGTCTCCGGTGGTCGACTCCCCCGCCGGGAGGCACGGCGCAGCAGCCGCAGCAGGTAGACGGTGATGCCGAAGGTGATCACAATCGCGGTCAGGATGAAGGCCTGGGGCAGCGGGTCGGCGCTCTCCGCGCCCCCGCCGTCAACCGGCGGCTCCCGCCGGTGCAGGCCGCCAGCGGCCAGCAGGAGCACGTTCACCGCGTGCCCGAGCAGCACGAAGCCGAGCACCAGCCGCAGCTGCCCGGGGCGGAGCAGAAGGAAGACGCCGGCCGCCACCAGCACCCCGACGATCAGCGGCCCGCTCATCGGACCCGCTCCCGAACCGGCCCGGGCGCGGGACCGGCGGGCGCGCTGTCCAGTCGGCGGACCGCCGCCACGACCAGGGCCAGCACCATCAGGTACACACCCAGGTCGAACAGGAGAGCCGACGACACCGAACCGACGCCGGGCAGGGGGAACTTGACCGGGGCCAGAAAGGCAAGGCCCCCGGCCAGCGGCACCAAGCCCGCGACGAGCGCCAGTAGCAGACCGACGGTGAGCAGCGGCGCTCCCCGAAGCCGGCCCAGCAGCGGCGCTCCCGCCGGGTGCGCCAGGTGACCGAGTCCGACCGCGGTACCGGCGAGCAGAGCGGCGATGAACCCGCCCCCGAGCTCCTGGTGGCCGCGGAGGAACAACACCGCGGACGCGACGAGCATGACCGGAGCCAGCACGCGGTACGCCAGCTCGAGCACCGGATCGACGGCATGCCGTACCGCGTCGGGAGGATTCGGTACGGCCCCGGCCGGCCGGGCGAGCCCGATCAGCCCAACCGCGACCACCGCGAGTACGACCGCCTCACCGAGGGTGTCCAGGGCCCGGACGTCAACGAGGATGGTGTTGACCAGATTCTGCCCCCCGGTCGCCGAGGACGCCTCCCGCAGGTACCAGTCGCCGGCGGGCGACAGGTCGCGGCGCCCGGTCAACGCCGCCGTCGCCGCCGTCGCCACCACCCCGGCGAGCACTGCCAGCCCGATGCCGGCGACGATCCCCACCCGACGGCCCGGCGCGACCAACCGGCCGGGCCGGCCCCGCAGGGCGAGCATGACCACCACCGTGGTGAGCACCTCGACCAGCATCAGGGTGAGCGCCACGTCCGGAGCCCCCGCGGTGAGAAACCAGACTGCCAGGATCAGGCCGACCGCACCGGTCAGCGCGACCGCCGCGAGCGCCGAACGGGTGGTGACCAGGCCGGCGAGGGTCACCAGGAGCAGCACGAGCACGAGCCAGTCCCCGGGCCGGGTGGCATCTGGGTGCCGGGTGGGTAGCGGGCCGAGGAGCAGCGCGGCGACCGCCGCCAGCGCCACCACGGCGAGCAGTGGCCGGGCCAGGTAGGGGGCGGGGGCCGTGACCTGTGCGGGTCGGGCCACGACCGCCCCGAAGCGCACCAACGCACGCCGCCACCGCTCGAGGTATCCGGTGAACGGAGGCGTGGTCGGTATCGCCGCGAGCACCGGATCGGTCCGGCGCCGGTACCAGAACAGCAGCGTCCCGAGCAGGACGGTGAGCGCGGAGAGCCCGAGCGCCGGAGTAAAGCCATGCCAGAAGGCCAGGTAGGGCGCCGGCCCCTGAGGCCGGGCATCGCTGGCGGCCCGCTCCACCATCGGGCTGAGGAGGGCGACGACGGGGCCGAGAGCGGTGGCGAGGAGCGCCGCGACAGCTGCCGGTGCCAGGAACGACCAGGCCGGTTCGTGCAGCTCACGCTGCCGGGTCGGGCCGGAGAGGACACCGTGTACCAGCCGCGCGGCGTACGCGAAGGTGAGCGTCGCGGCGAGCACCGCCAAGCCGGCGGCGACCCACCCGAGCAAGGGCACGTCGTCCACCGTTACGAGCGCCTCGAAGATCGCCTCTTTGCCGACGAAACCGATCGTCGGCGGCAGACCGGCCAACGACATGGCCGCCAACACGGTCAGCGTCACGGTGATCGGCATCGACCGCCGCAGCCCGGAGAGGGCCCGGATGTCCCGGCTGCCCGCCTGGCGGTCGATGATTCCCACCAACATGAACAGCGTCGCCTTGAACAAGGCGTGCGCGATCGTGTACAGGATCGCCGCCGCGTCCGAGGCGGGCGTGCCGACGCCGATGACGCTGACCAGCAGGCCGAGCTGGCTCACCGTGGAGTACGCGAGCAGGGCCTTGAGATCGTGTTGGCGGAGCGCCAACACCGCGCCGACGATCGCGGTGAGCAGCCCGAGGCCGATCAGCGTGAGGTCCCAGGGCCACCGACCGCCGAACAGCGCCGAGAAGCGCATCAGCAGGTAGATGCCCGCCTTCACCAGCGTGGCGGCGTGCAGGTAGGCGCTGACTGGGGTGAGGGCGACCATGGCACCGGGAAGCCAGAAGTGGAACGGCACCTGCGCCGACTTCGTGATGGCCGCGAAGATCACCAGGGCGCCCGCCGCCCAGGCGGGTCCGGTCGCCAGCCGGCCCGGATCGGCCAGGATCAGGTGGAGATCGCTGGTGCCGAAGCTCGCGATCAACACGACCACCGCCACCAGCAGCGCCACGCCACCGGTGGTGGTGACGACGAGGGCCTGGATCGCCGGCCCGCGAGCCTGCGAGCGACCGTCCTGCCCGATGAGGACGAACGACAGGATGCTCGCCAGCTCCCAGAAGACGAACAGCAGCAGCAGGTCGTCGGCGAGCACCAGACCCAGCATCGCCCCGGCGAAGAGGGTCATCGTCACGTACACCCGGGTGTGTCGGCTGCCCGGGCTCAGGTAACGCGGACAGTACGCCATCACGAACGCGCCCACTCCCAGCACCAGCAGGGCGAAGATGAGACTGAGCGCGTCCATCCGCAGCTCCGCGGAGATCCCCAGCGACGGTAGCCACGGCCAGTTGAGGATGATCGCCTCGTCGGCGAGGAGCGCGGGACGCTGGGAGAGGAGCATGCCCGCCCCGGTCAGGTAGCCGACGGCGAGCACGTACCCGGCGTTCCGCCCCAACCACCAGGTCAGCACCGGCGCCACGGCGGCGAGGAGGAACTGCCCGCCGAGGACGACAGCGAGAATCATGCCGGCCCGCAGCAGCCGGGCCGGCGTCGCCCACGAGCACCCGGCACCGCCACGGCCGCCATCGCCTTCTCCCTACTCCACCGACCGCGTCACTCCACCGACCGCGTCGGGGCTGCGGACTACCCGTTCGGCGTCCTTCGACACCTCCACCGACGGACGAATAATCCGGACGTATGTGATGGAACACCGGTGGCGGTCGGCTCCGGTGACAAACATCGCTAGCCTGAGAGGCCAGTGAGATTTCAGCGGCAGACGAGGTTTGCGCGTGACCACGCGAACCAACGGCGGTTCAGCCGCTCCGAACGGAGCCGCCGTCGAGGCGACGAGGAGGACGTCCGTGACCCAACAGACCCGGGACGAGGTGGGCGGTCTGCTGCCACACGATGAGTTCCGCGCCGCCGGGGACGCCATCGTGGCGAACATCGAACAGGTCATCGAGGGCAAGACCGCCACCGTGCAGCTCGCCCTCGCCGTTCTGCTCGCCGAGGGCCACCTACTCATTGAGGACGTACCCGGAGTCGGCAAGACCAAGCTGGCCAAGGCGCTGGCGCGCTCGATCGACTGCTCGGTACGCCGCATCCAGTTCACCCCCGACCTGCTGCCCAGCGACGTCACCGGGGTCAGCGTCTACAACCAGGAGACGCACGACTTCGAGTTCCGCCCCGGCGCGGTCTTCGCCAACCTGGTGGTCGGCGACGAGATCAACCGAGCCTCGCCGAAGACCCAGTCAGCGCTGCTGGAGTGCATGGAGGAGCGGCAGGTCACCGTGGATGGCGTGACCTACCCGCTGCAGACGCCATTCATGGTGGTCGCCACCCAGAACCCGATCGAGATGGAGGGCACGTACCCGCTGCCGGAGGCCCAGCGCGACCGCTTCACCGCCCGGATCGCGATGGGGTACCCGGATGCCGGGGCCGAGCTGGCGATGCTCGACGGGCACGGGGCCAGTGACCCGCTGGAGTCGCTACGGCCGGTCTCCGATGCCAGCACCGTCAACCGACTCATCACCCACGTCCGGCAGATTCACGTCGCCGACGCCGTCAAGCGGTACGCGGTGGAGCTGGTCACCGCCACCCGAGAGGCCCCCGACCTCCGCCTCGGCGCGTCGCCCCGCGCGACCCTCCAGTTGCTGCGCACCGCGCGCGCGGTCGCCGCGCTCGAGGGACGCGACTACGTCCTCCCCGACGATCTGCAGGTACTGGCCGTACCGGTGCTGGCGCACCGGATCATCCCGACCGCCGACGCCCAGCTGGCCCGACGCACCACCGACACGATCGTCTCCGATCTGGTGCACCGGCTGCCGCTGCCGCAGGAGCGCCGGCGTTCCTCGTACGACACCCGGCCCGTCACCGACAGCGCCCGCGCCCCGTACGAGCCGCGGAGGGCGTGAGGTGCGCGACGGGCTACGCGGGCTGACCACGCGGGGCCGGTCGTTCCTCGCCGCGGCGGTCGCGGCGGGGATCTCGGCCACCATCCTCGGTGAGCGGGACCTGCTCCGGGTCGCGGTACTGCTCACGGTCCTGCCGCTGTTGGCAGCGCTCTACGTCGGCCGCAGCCGGTACAAGCTGGCCTGCAATCGCTCGCTGGAGCCAGCGCGCGTACCCGCCGGCGCCAGCTCCCGGGTGGTGCTGCGCCTACAGAACCTGTCCCGCCTGCCCACCGGAACGCTCCTGCTGGAGGACCGGCTGCCGTACGCACTGGGCAGCCGGCCCCGGGTCGTGCTGGACCGGCTCGGCGCGCAGCAGGCCAGCTCGGTGGCGTACACGGTGCGGGCCGACGTACGCGGCCGATACAAGATCGGCCCACTGACGGTCCGGATAGCCGACCCGTTCGGTCTGTGCGAGGTAACCCGGGCCTTCCCCGGCACCGACCAGTTGACGGTGGTCCCGCAGGCCACTCCCCTGCCCACGGTCCGGCTTCCCAGCGAGTACGCGGGCAGTGGCGACAGCCGGGCCCGGTCGGTCGCGGTGCACGGCGAGGACGACGCGGCGACCCGGGAGTACCGGCTGGGCGACGACCTACGGCGGGTGCACTGGAAGTCAACCGCGCGCACCGGTGAGCTGATGGTCCGGCGCGAGGAGCAGCCCTGGGAGAGCCGCGCCACCGTGCTGCTGGACACCCGGGCGTACGGGCACTGCGGTGACGGGCCCACGGCCAGCTTCGAGTGGGCGGTCTCCGCCGCCGCGAGCATCGCCGTGCACCTGCGCCAGAGCGGCTATCGGCTGCGGCTGCTCACCGGCTCCGGTACGGACATCGACGCGACGGAGGCGACCGGGCACGGACTCCTCCTGGATAACCTCGCCGACGCACGCCTCGACCAGGGGACTGAGATCGCCACGCTGGTCCGGGCGGCTCGGCAACACGTCACCGGCGGTCTGATCATCGGTCTGTTCGGGACGCTGAGCACCGTTGAGGCAGAACTGCTGGCCGCGCTCCGTGGCAACGGCACCACCTGCGTGGCGTTGTTACAGAACAGCTCCACCTGGCTCACCCTGCCGGACAATGCCCGGGCCGAGGCCGACGACGCGTACGCCACCGCCGCGCTCGCGCTGGTACGAGGTGGCTGGCGGGTGATCGGCGTAGACCACGGCTCCCGGTTGCCGGTCCTGTGGCCGCAGGCCGGCCGGGGCTCGCAGGGCTTCGCCGTTCGGGCCGCGTCGGCCGAGACCGTGGCGAGCAGACGATGAACCGGAGGCCGCACGCATGATCTCCCACCGGAACCTCGGCCTGGTCGCTGCCGCCGCGACACTGCTCGCCGCGGCGCCGTTGTCGGCCGTCTTCGACCGCTGGACCTGGCTAGTCCAGTCGACCATGGCGGTCGCGATGGTGGCCGCGGTGGCCGCCCTGGCCCGGCTGGGGCGGGCCCCGCGGTGGGGACAGGTGCTGGCCATGCTCGGTGGCCTGTTACTCGCTCTGACGTGGCTCTTCCCCTCCGGTGCCGAGTTGCTGGGCGTGGTGCCGACCCCGGCCACCATCGGGCACTTCGGGGCGCTGGCGGAAGCGTCACTGGTAGACATGCGCACCTACCGCGTGAAGGTGCCCGACACCGACCCGATGCTCTTCCTCACGGTGCTCGGCATCGGCGGGGTCGCCGTGCTGGTTGATCTGCTGACGGTCGGGCTGCGCCGGCCCGCGCTCGCCGGCCTGCCGATGCTGGCCATCTACTCGGTCCCGGTGGCCATCTACGTGGACAGTGTCCCGCCGCTGCCGTTCGTCATCGGCGCGGCCGGTTACCTGTGGCTGCTGGCCGCCGACAACGTCGACCGGGTCCGGCGGTTCGGCCGGCGTTTCACCGGCGACGGCCGGGGGGTGGAAGGGTGGGAGAACTCCCCGCTTGCCGCCGCCGGTCGCCGGCTCGCGGCGGTGGGGGTCGCGGTCGCGGTCCTGCTGCCGCTGGCGGTGCCGGGGATGACCGGCGACCTACTCGACAGATTCGGCTCGGGTAGCGGGGAGGGCGCAGGTGGAGCGGGCCGGGGTACAACCGGCCAGGTTGACCTCTTCTCGGCCCTGCAGGGCCAGCTCAACCAGGGCGAGATCACTGACCTGGTGAAGGTGACCACCAATGCGCCGTCCCCCGCCTACCTCCGGTTCGGCACTGCCGACCAGTTGCGCAGCGACGGCTTCCGGCCACGGTCTCTCAGTGGCCCGTCGGCCAACCGGGAGTTCAACCCGACCGTGCCAGACCGGGAGGGAATCACCCGCGCCCGCTACCAGGCGACGGTGGAGGTGACGGAGAGTTTCGACATGCCGCTGCTGCCGGTGTACGCCGAGCTGGCGCGGTTGAACCTGAACGGCAGATGGTCCTACGACCCGTACCAACAGGTCGTCTTCTCCAATCGGGAGCATTCGGCGGGCAAGCGCTACGAGTTCGAGTACGTGCAGTCGACCTACTCCCCGACGGCCTTGCGGCAGGCCCGCCCGCTCCCGGCCGAGCACGGCCTCCGCCGGCAGACAGCCACGCCGACGGTGCCCGCGGTGGAGGAGCTGGTGCAGGAGCTCACCCAGGACCAAGGCACCGAGTACGACAAGGTACGGGCCATCTATGACCACTTCGCCACCGAGAACGGGTTCAGCTACGCCCTCAGCACCGAGGGGGGCACCAGCGGTCAGGAAATCGTCGACTTCCTCGCCAACAAGGTCGGGTTCTGTCAGCAGTACGCCGCCGCGATGGCGTGGTTGGTTCGGGCCGCCGACATTCCGGCTCGGGTCGCCTTCGGGTTCACCACCGGCAACAAATCCGACGGTGACACCTACGTACTGACCAACCGTAATCTGCATGCCTGGACCGAGGTCTACTTCGACGGGTTCGGCTGGGTTCCGTTCGATGCCACTCCCGCGTACGGCGTGCCGGGGTCCATCCGGTCCGACTGGGCCCCCGATCTTGAGGTGGAGGAGGAGGTTGCCCCGGGACCGAGCGCGACAGCGGGACCGACGGACTCGGGTTCCGGGACGGGTCAGAACCAGCTGGACGAAGGGCTGGAGGAAGAGCTGTCCGGGGAGTCGGGTAGCACCGGCATCCCCACCCGGCCCGGGTCATCCTGGCTCTGGTGGGCGATCGGGGCGCTGGCCCTGCTCGTGCTGTCTTCCGCCCCGGCGGTGCAGCGGTCCGCCCTACGCCGACGGCGCAGTGGCAGACGGATGCCCTCGGCCGTGCCGGCGGGGGTAGCCACGGGCGGAATGTCCTCCGGCGACCAGCGCATGGTGGTGCTGGCCGACGCGGACCGGGCTCGGGCCGACGCGCACGCGGCCTGGGACGAGTTGCTGGACACGTTGGTGGACTTCCGGCAACGGATCAACCGGGCGGAGACCCCGCGCGCCACCGCCAGCCGGCTCGCCCGAGACACCTTCCCGGCGGACAGCGAGGCCACAGCGGCGGTACGGCTGCTGGGCCGGGCCGAGGAACTCGCCCGCTATGCCCCGGATCCGCACCCCGGGGAACCGCTGCTGCCGGCCCTGCGCCGGGTCCGGGCCGCGCTCGTGGCGGAATCCGACCGCCGCACGCGCCTGCTGGCGGCAGTCCTGCCCCCGTCGATGCTGCTGCGTTGGCGGGTCGCCGTCGCAGACGCCTCGGCCCGCCTGGTGGCGTCCTACGGCCGGCTCCGGGCCGCGACCCTACGCTGGAGCCCGCGTCGGCTGTTCGCCGACCGCCACCCCCGTTGACCACACCCGCCCCAACCGGCGACGACCGGTTGGGGCGGGTGTGGTCAAGGGCTCAACGGCGCCCCTCTGGGCGCTGCCGCCACCGGTCCTCCATCCGGTCCAGAATTGACGGTCGACGACCCGACCGACCACGGGGCCGGCGGCGCGTCGTCGTCCCACCCACGACATGCAGGTCGGGGGACTGCGACCGCCGGTGTGACTGCGCCCCGAAGCCCAACGCGGCCAACATGACGACGAAACCCGCCACCGCTAGTGGCGGGGTCTTGATTACCGCGCCGTAAACCAGCAGGGACAGGCCGACGACGACCACGCCGGCAGCGATGAGCAGACGACGCCGCGCGTGGAAACGCGGGTCGCTGGCGCGCACGGCCGAGGCGAACTTAGGGTCCTCGGCAAGCGACCGCTCGATCTGATCGAACAGCCGCTGCTCGTGCTCCGAGAGCGGCACGGCACTCCTCCCCGGTCACGTTGGTCGGCCCGGGCGGCCGACAGACCGTGGCAGCCAACCAGCTGCTTACCCGCAAGTCTACGAGGGCCCTCGCGCGTCGGAAAGCGGGACGACCTATGGCCGGCGCTGATTTTCCCTCAGGTGCTGGTCACGGGCGCGCAACAGGCTGGCTGGACCGATGACGGACCGTCCGAAACGGGCCGCGGCGGCGTCAACGGCGCGTTCGGCTTCCCGCCATCCCCGCGCAGGCTCACCGAGGACGAGCTGCCGAGGTGCGTCCCGGACGGGCATGATCTGCTCGACCCGGATGCCGACCAGCCGAATCGGTTCCCCAGGGTCGAGTAGGGTGTAAAGCGCCCAGGCGGTGTCGAACATCTCCCGACCAACATCGGTCGGAACATCGAGACTACGGGAGCGGCTGACGGTACGGAAATCGGCCAGCCGCACCTTCAGCGCCACCGTCCGCCCCACCTGGCCGGAGTGGCGCAGCCGGGCACCGACCTTCTCGGCGAGCCCGAGCAGAGCCCGGCGGATCTCCCGCCGATCAGTCACGTCAACGTCGAACGTCACCTCCGCACCGACCGACTTCTCCCCCCGTTCCGGGGTGACCCGCCGCGGGTCTCGCCCCCACGCCAGCTCGTGCAGGTGCCGAGCCGCGGCAGTACCGAGCGCCTGCCGGAGCATCCCGTCCGGCGCCCGTGCCAGCTCACCGACGGTGACCAGGCCGAGCCGGCGCAGCGTCTCGGCCGACCGCTCCCCAACCCCCCAGAGCGCCTCCACCGGCAGCGGATGCAGGAAATCGAGCACCCGCGCGATCGGAACCACCAGCAGCCCGTCCGGTTTGGCCCGGGTCGAGCCGAGCTTCGCGACGAACTTGCTCGACGCCACCCCGACCGAGCAGGTGAGCCCCACCTCGGTCGCCACCCGCTCACGGATCAGTTGGGCGATCGCCGACGGCGGGCCGAACAGCCGCTGGGCGCCGGTCACGTCCAGGAAGGCCTCGTCCAGGGAGAGCGGCTCCACCAGCGGGGTGACATCCCGGAAGATCTGCATAACCCGGCGCGAGGCGGTCGTGTAGGCGGTGAAATCGGGTGCCAGGAAGACCGCGTGCGGGCAGAGTGCCCGGGCTCGCGCGGTCGGCATCGCGCTGTGGATGCCGTACCGTCGGGCCGGGTAGCTCGCCGAGCTGACCACCCCCCGCGGCCCGAGCCCGCCGACCACGACCGGCCGCCCGCGCAGCTCCGGCCGGCGGTGCACCTCGACAGCGGCGAAGAACGCGTCCATGTCAACGTGCAGCACTCGACATCCGGAGTCATCGGCGTCCGGCCCGAAACGTGGGTCGCCGCCGCGTGGCAACGACTGGCTGCGGCCCATACCCGGAAGGCTAGTGCGGGTGTCCCCGCCCTGGCCAGCGGCGCGACAGCGGACCCGCAGCTCAGCCCCGGACCACCAGCAGTGGGATCGTCATTTCGACCGCGGTGTCCGAACCGTGGTACGCCACCAGCCGACTCGCCATCGGCGGCTCGGACCGCGTGGCCAGCACGGCGTAGCTGCCGTTGCAGAGCACCACCACGTCCCCGATCCGGCCCAGGTGCTCCTCGGGCACCGGGCCGAACCAGCCAGCTGCCACCAGCTCCGCCCGGGTGGTGACCCGGGCAGCAGCGCCGAGCACGGCCGACCAGGTGGCCACCACGTCGTCCTGGGCACCGGGCCGCACGTGCAGGTAGCGAACTCGGGGCTCGCCGGCCACCACCGTCACGCCGGCGCGCAGGCGCGAGTCGGTGTCCAGGTCGAACCGGTGCTCGGCGGGAATGTCAAGCTGACCGTGGTCGGCGGTGACCAGCAACGCCGCGTCCGACGGCAGCCCTTCCACGAGACGAGCCAGCAACCGGTCGACATCGGCCGCGGCGGCGCGCCAGGGCGCCGAGTCGACCCCGCTGAAATGGCCGTGCCGATCGAGGTCCGGATGGTAGCCAGAGACCAGGGCGGGCCCGGGCCCGGCCGTCAGCGCGGCCAGCATCTCCCGACCCAGCTCGGCAACGCCCGCCGCGCCCCGGTAGTCGCCGCCCCGATTGGCCGCCAGCGTGAGGCCGCTGCCGCCGAACTCGGGCCGGCTCACCACTGTCGCCTGGACGCCGGCAGCCCGGGCCCACTCCAGTTGGGTGGGGACAGGCTGCCAGCGCAGCGGCTCCGGGTCGCCGGCCCAGTCAATGTGGTTGAGCACCTGGTCGGTGCCGGGAACCCGCAGGGTGAACCCGAGCACTCCGTGGGCACCGGGGGCAGTGCCCGTGCCCAGGGTCACCAGGCTGGTCGGGGTGGTAGACGGAAAGCCGGAGGTGAGCGGCCGGCCGGCGGTTACGGCCAGCCCAGCCAGATTCGGTGCGTACGGCGTGGCGGTGGGGATCTGATGCCAGCCGAGCCCGTCCACCAACAGCACAGCGATCCGGCGCACGCCGTCGAGCGCGGCGGTCAGGCCGAGCACGTCGGTCGCGCCGGGCACCCCCAACACCGCGAGCGCGGCGGGCAGGATGTCGGCGAGGCTCGCCGTGCCGTACCGGGGGGCGATGATCCCAAACGGATCGCTCGCCCCGAAGTCAGCGGCGGCGGGCGAACCGGCGCTGGACCACGGCGGCGCGGCGCCGGACCGGCGGGTCTGCTCCGGCGGGCCGGTCATGCTCGCCGACGGGCGAACAGGTGTAGCTGGGCGGCGAGGTCCCGCCAGGGCGGTTGGGCGGCGAGCGCCAGCTCCAGCTCCAGCAGGGCGGCGGGCTGGCCGTCGGCGACCGCGGCGGGCAGCAGGTCGGTGAGGACACGTACGCCGTGAATCTCCTCGACCTCCAGACCCGCGGCCGCGAGCAGCGCGGCCGCCTCATCGGCGGCGAAGCGCCGCCGCAGCGTGTCCCGGGGACCGGCGGCTCCGGAGGAGCCGGCGGCGAGTAGTGCGGCGGCATCCAACTGGCCGGTCATCGCCCGACCGAGCACGGCGGCGGCCCGCCCGGCGACCAGCGCGCTCGCGGCCCCGCCAGGGCGCAGCGCGCCGGCCAGTGCGGCGACCACCGCCGCCGGGTCGTCAACCACCTCCAGGACGGCGTGGCAGAGCACCAGGTCCACGCTGGCCGGCTCCACGAGCCCGGCGAGCGCGTCACCGTCGCCCTGCACCGCGCGCACCCGGTCGGCGACCCCGGCGTCAGTAGCGCGGCGGGTCAGCGCGGCGAGCGCGTCGGGATTGGCGTCCACGACGGTCACCCGGTGCCCAGCCTGGGCCAGGGGAACCGCAAAGCCGCCGGTGCCCCCACCCACGTCGAGTACGGTCAGGTCGGCGTCGGCACGGCGGTCCAGCTCGGCGCGCAGCACCGACCAGATGACGGCGGTACGCGGGGTCAGCGGCGGGCCAGCGAGCCGCCCTCGGGTCTGCTCCACCTCGACCAGCCTAGTCACCACGTCCAGTCCCGTGCGGAACGGCTGGCAGGGTCAGGATTCGCCGCCGGTGACGGCTTCCTCCTCGTGCCGCGAACGCACCGAGTTCGCCACCGGCCCCTCGGTGATCTCGTACTCCCGGGCCTCGGCGTGATGGGTGGGCACCCACCCGGCGCCGAGCCGGGTCCGGGTCGTGTTGGCCACCCCACCGTTGTAGGCGCGATTCCCCGTCATCGGTTCGTCCCCTCGTACCGCGCGGGCCACGTTGCCAACGCGGGCAGGAGTCTCCCGCCGCCCGAAGCGAAAAACCGTAACCCGAATCACTTGACGATCACCGAAAGTCGCGGGCGGGCTGCCGAACCTGGAGTTCAATCGGGTCCAGCCGGTCAGCGGTGAGATTGATCACCCCCTCGTGTCGGCGGAGGAGGCCCCGGACCACCAGCCCTCCGCTGTTCTTCGCCACCTGCCGATAGCGCTGCCACAACCCGGGGGAACAGGTGACATTGAGCATCCCCGTCTCGTCCTCCAGGTTGAGGAAGGTGACCCCGCCCGCGGTTGCCGGACGCTGCCGATGGGTGACGATCCCACCGACCCGAACCCGCCGGCCGGGCTCCACCCGCGCCAGCCGGGCGATCGGCACCGCCCCCAGGGCGTCGAGCTGGTCCCGGACGAACCGGGCCGGATGGCTCTCCGGCGACAGCCCGGTCGCCCAGACATCCGCGACGAGACGATCGACCGCCGCCATCCCGGGCAGCGTCGGCGCTACCGTGCCGGGCACGGTACCGGGCAGGCGGTCGGGATGTTCCTGGGCTGCCGCCCCGGCGCTCCAGAGCGCCTGCCGTCGGGTCACGCCGAAACACGCGAAGGCATCCGCGGTGGCCAGCGCCTCCAGTTGCGCGGCGGTCAGGCCCACCCGCCGAGCCAGATCTGACATGTCCCGATACGGCCCGCGTGCTGCCCGCTCGGTCTCGATCCGCTCGGCCACCTCCACGCCGAGCGTACGCACGCTGCCCAGCCCGAGCCGGACCGCCGGACCGCCCAGCCCCCACTCGTGCGGCGGCTCCCCCGGCTGACTTCCCCACCGGGTGTTCGGGGTGGACTCCAGGACCGCCCCGGCACCGCTGGCGTTGACATCCGGCCGGCGGACCTCCACCCCGTGCCGACGAGCGTCATCCACCAGGGTCTGCGGCGAGTAGAACCCCATCGGTTGGGCGTTAAGCAGGGCGGCCAGGAACGGTGCCGGGTGGTACCGCTTGAGCCAGGAGCTGGCGTAGACCAGGTAGGCGAAGCTCATCGCGTGGCTCTCCGGGAAGCCGTAGCTGGCGAACGCGGTGAGCTTGCGGTAGACATCGTCGGCCAGCTCACCGGTGATGCCCCGCTCGGCCATACCGGCATAGAGCCGATCGGCGATCCGGGCCATCCGCTCCGCCGACCGCTTGGCCCCCATCGCCCGACGCAGCTGGTCCGCCTCGGCCGCGTCGAAGCCGGCCAGGTCGATGGCGAGCTGCATGAGCTGCTCCTGGAACAGCGGCACGCCCAAGGTCTTCTCCAGCGCGTTGCGCATCAGCGGATGCGGGAAGGTGACCGGCTCCTGGCCGTTCTTACGCCGGATGTACGGATGCACCGAGCCGCCCTGGATCGGGCCCGGCCGGATCAACGCCACCTCCACCACCAGGTCGTAGAAGCAGCGGGGCTTGAGCCGGGGCAGGGTGGCCATCTGGGCGCGGCTCTCCACCTGGAACACCCCGACCGAGTCGGCCCGGCAAAGCATGTCGTAAACCTCGTCGTCGTCCAGGGTCATGTCGCCCAGCTCGAGCCGCGCCCCGATCAGGTCGTAGCCGTCGTGCAACGCGGCGAGCATGCCGAGGCCGAGCAGGTCGAACTTGACCAAACCGACGGCGGCACAGTCATCCTTGTCCCACTGGAGCACGCTCCGGCCGGGCATCCGCCCCCACTCCACCGGGCACACCTCGATCACCGGCCGGTCGCAGATCACCATGCCACCGGAGTGGATGCCCAGATGCCGGGGAAAGGTCTGCACCGCGTCGGCGTACGCCACCACCGACTCGGGGATGCCCTCGACATCGACCGCGGCGACCGAACCCCACCGATCGATCTGTTTGCTCCAGGCATCCTGCTGGCCGGGGGAGAATCCAAACGCCTTCGCCACGTCCCGCACCGCCGACCGGGGCCGGTACGAGATGACGTTGGCGACCTGAGCGGTGTGCTCCCGCCCGTACCGGGCGTAGACGTGTTGGATCACCTCCTCCCGCCGGGAGGACTCGATGTCCACGTCAATGTCCGGTGGCCCATCCCGCTCCGGGGCGAGGAAACGCTCGAAGAGCAGCCGGTGACGGACCGCGTCAACATTGGTGATCCGTAACGCGTAGCAGACCGCCGAGTTCGCCGCCGACCCCCGGCCCTGGCAGTAGATGTCCTGCTCACGGCAGAACGTGACGATGTCGTAGACCACCAGGAAGTAGCCGGAGAAGCCCAGCTTCTCGATCATGTTCAGCTCATGTTCAAGCTGCGCGTACGCCTCGGGGTGCGCCTCCGGTGGGCCGTAGCGCTCGCGTGCCCCCCGCGCCGTGAGATGACGCAGCCAGCTCATCTCGGTGTGCCCGGAGGCCACCGGATACGCCGGTAGCGCCGGGGCGACGAGCTGCAGGTCGAAAGCGAGTTCCGCACCAAACTCGGCGGCTCGGGCCACAGCCCCCGGATAGGCGGCGAACCGAGCCGCCATCTCGGCACCGCTGCGCAGGTGGGCGGTGCCGGCAGCGGGTAGCCAGCCATCGATCTCGTCCAGGCTGCGCCGGGCCCGGACCGCGGCGAGGGTGGTGGCCAGCCGACGCCGTCCCGGAGTGGCGTAGTGCACGTTGTTAGTGGCCACTGTCGGTAGCCCGGCGGCCTCCGCCAGCTCGGCGAGGGCGTCGTTGCGGTCGGTGTCAACCGGGTGGCCGTGGTCGGTCAACTCCACCGCGACCATCTCCGCGCCAAACAGCGCGGTCAGCTGATCCAGCTCCCGGGCCGCCGCGTCGACTCCCTCGGTGAGCAGCGCGGCCGGCACGTGGCCCTTGCGGCAACCGGTGAGCACCAGCACGTGGTCCCGCAACTCGGCCGCGACCTCCGCCAACTCCCCGTAGACCGGACGGCCCTTCTCGCCACCGCGCAGCTGGGCCCGGGAGATGGTGGCGGCCAACCGGGCGTACCCCTCGTGGCCGTGGGCGAGCAGCAACAGGTGCCGCCCGAGCGGGTCCGGCTCGCCGTTGGGCGCACCCGGCAGGTCGAGGGAGAGCTCCGCACCGAAGACCGTCGGCAGGTGCAGGGCACGCGCCGCCTCGGCGAAGCGCACCACGCCGTAGAAGCCGTCGTGGTCGGTCACCGCGAGCGCGGTGAGCCCCAGCCGGACGGCCTCCTCGGCCAGTTCCTCCGGGTGGCTGGCACCGTCGAGGAAGCTGAAGTTGGTGTGCGTGTGCAGCTCGGCATACGGCACCACATCATCCGGGCGGGCCGTCGCGGGCGGCGGATGGTACGGACGCCGACCGGCCCGCGCGGGGGCATCGCCGCCGTCGGCCTCCACCGCCAGCGGGTCCACCACGTGCAGATGCCGCTCGCCGTCGCGAGTACGACGTTGCCCCCGGGTGGATTCGCCGCTGAGCACCCGCTCCAGCTCCGACCACGGCAGGTCCGGGTTGTGGAAGCTCATCGGTGGCCGCCTGCGCCACTGAGACTCATCGGTGTCCCCCCTGCGCCACAGAGATCAGTCATAGCTCGCCTCCACCAGCCACCGGCCCCCCTCAACCGCGAGCAGCAGGGCGGCACCATCGGCGAGGCAGACCTGGAACCGGGCCCGCCGCCGGGCCTCCGCCGGTTCCCACCACCGCTCGTCAACCGGCCACGGACCAGTCCATCCGGTGATCGCCACCGGCTGGCCGACCCCGATGGTGAGCCACGCCGGTGCCGCACTCACCGCCAGACGTGCGCTGACCACGACGGGCTCCTCAACGGCGTCCTGCACGGCAGCGGCCAGCGGCTCGGGAAGCACCACCGCTGGCGCCGGCGGTGGAAGCCGGCCCGGCCACGGCGGCTCCCCCGGCCGGCCCGGCAACCACTCCGACGTGGGGGGCCCGGGGCGGGCCGACCGGCGTTCATCGCCCCACGGCACCAGGCGCACCTGGTCGGCCGGGGAACGCCCACCGCCGAGTACCGCGGTGACCACCGCCTCGGGGCCAAGGAGACCCTGGATCCGGCTCAACGCCCGATGCGCCCGGTCCCGCTCCTCCCCCGCCTCCCCCCACAGGCCGGGCTGTAGGCCCCCCAGCGCGACCACCCCGTCGGGCACCAGCCGTAGCCGGACGATGCCGGCGGTGGGCCGCACCGGTTCGGCACCCAACCGGCCGCCGGAGAGCCACCCGTCGAGCTGCCACCGCGTCCGGTCGGCGATGGCAGCGGCGGTGAGCAGACCGTCGTGCCGCCAGGTTCGGTGCAGTTCCTGACCGTGCGCGGTCACCGCCTCAATACCGAGGCGGGTGCAGGCCAGCCCGTACGCGGCGAGGCGGTCGTGCAGCCGCTCGGCCAGTGCGCGGGCGACGAAGGCCGCCGCGTCAACCCGGTCCAGCGGTTCGTCCTGGTCCGCGGTGACCGTCAGATCCACCGGAGGCCGCCGAACCGCGAGCGGGCGATGGTCCCGGCCCAGGGCCAACCGGTGGGCCAGCGCACCGTCGGCGCCGAATCGGGCCAGCACGTCGCCGGGGGACAGCGCGGCGAAGTCGCCGAGGGCGCAGATCCCGAGCCGACGCAGCAGGTCGGCCAGGGCCGGTCGGCCGAGTGCCTCGACCGGCTGGTCGGCGAGGAACCGCGGCGTCCCGCCCGGGGGGACCACCCGGCCACTGCGGGCAGCCAGCCCGGCGGCGAACTCCCCGTCAGCGATGCCGACCTGACTCTCCACCGCACAGGCCTGGGCGACGTGCTCGATGATTCGCTCCGCCGCCACCTCCTCACCGCCGAGGTGGCGGGCCGGGCCCCGGGCCGGTATCGCGCACATCCCGGGGCGAACCACCGCCACCCCGGCCACCAACTCCTCGACTGCGGCCACCACCGGCTCGAACACCCGGGTATCCCGGGCCGGATCGTGGGCGAGGACGGTGAGTCTGGGGCATCGACTCTGCGCCTCCCGCCGCCGTAATCCTCGACGCACTCCCTCGGCCCGGGCCGACTCGGAGCAGGCGACCACCCGATTGGCGTGCAGTACCGCGACCGGGTCGGTGGCGGACACTCCCTCCCCCAGCTCAGCAGCGACCACCGGCCAGTCCGGGCACCAGAGCACCATCGTGCGGAGCCCGGTCATGCCGAACCGGCCAGGGTGAGCGGCCTGGGCGCGTCGGTGGCCGGTGACACCGCGCGGAGTCGGCCGGCACCGGAACGCCCAGTGGGCGAAGCCGCCCGGGTACCACGGGTCGAATCCGGAACCACCTGGGTTGAACCAGCACCGGGCAGCCAGATCGTCACCTCCCGGGGACGGGTGGCGGCGCCCCGCCCCCGCGCCACCACGGTGACCTCCCGCCGCCGCAGCCGGCCCCGGCCGAGCCCGATTCCCTGCCAGACTCCCCGGGTCACCTGAAGGGTCAGGTCGGCACCGTCCCACCGTCCGTACGGGACGAGGACGCTGCCCCGTTGCCGGGCCCGAGCCGCCAGCCGGCTGGCGATCGATGTGGACGCTGTGGCCGGGACGGCGGCGACCACGACATCCACCCCGTCGATCAGCGTGGCGACGACGGTGGCCCACTCGGGCCCCGGATTCGGCACGAGGGCGAGCCGGTCCAGGGCGATCCCGAACTCGGCGGCGGCGACCGCCCCGAAGGTCGGCACCCCGACCACGGCGCACCACGAGCCGGCCCGGGACGCCTCGGCGAGCAGCGCCAGGACCAGGGAGGTGGCGCCGCTGCGCCGGGGCTGGCCAGCGGCGACCGAAATCGTGCTGCCGCGGCGTAGCCCCCGGTTGGGCAGCAGGCCGGTCAACTCGGGGGCCACCGGCAGCACCCGCTGCTCCTTGATCAGATCCGGCGCACTCGCCGAACGCACCAGACCCGCCAACGCGGCGGAACCGACCACCATGCGGCCCGCCATCGGACCTACCCCCTGTCGTGCTGTCGTGCTGATGGATCAGCGCATTCCAAATAGCTCAAGAACTCACAAAACGGACTTACTTGGAAGGATCCCTCCCCACCGCCGCCAGCACCTCCGGCGTCGCCGCGGCTCAAGCCGCCCGGCCCCCAAGGGACGGCGCTCGCGCCACCCCGAGCGCGGCCTCCACCACCAGCACGAACTCCTCGGCGGCGCGCAGCAGGTCGTCGGCCTCCCGAGAGGTGACGACCCGCGGGATGCCGGCCTCGGCAGCGGCGCGCTTACTGGCGGCCAAGGCAAAGAACTGGGCCCACTCGTCGAGCTCGGGGGCGACACCGGAGAGCAGGACCCAGACACTGGTAACCCGGCCACGCCGAGTCGGCACGGGGCGGGCACGGGCAGCGAGCAGCGCCGCGGCGGCCCGCAGAGCAGCCAGGTGGGCCGCCGCGTAGCGGAGACCGTCGGGGCCGGTACGGGCAGCTTCGACGAGCCCGCGACGGGCCACCGTGAGGAGCTGGACCGGGGTGCGCTGCGGCAACATGTGGGCCGGCACCGTCGGCGCCGGAGCTGGCTTGGTCGGCATGCGCTGTCTCCTCCTGGGGCCGAGGCGCCACCCGGCGGAACTGATCCGCCGACGGACCGCCGGGTCGACTGGTGCGGAGGAAGACGCACCGGTGGGGCCGACCGGGCATGGACGCTTCCCCACACCACACCCGGCCGGCATGACCGGCAGGGTCGTCGCCCGCCGCCGGGGGTCGAGGCGGCGGGCGACGCTCCCGCCTGACGGGCCAGGGCTCGCGACTGCCCACGACCCTGGGCGCGACCCCGCGGTGCCGCACCCGCCCGGAGCAGCGCCGCGAAACACCGCTCCGGCCGTCGGAACGGGCATGCGAGGCAGTCAATGCTCCAGCCACAATGCTCGAGTAAGCCAACCCGCGGGTAAGCCGACCGCAGATAGGCAAGCCCGCGGGTAAGCAAGCCCTCGGGTTAACAACCCTCGGCAATCGAACACCCGTTCTAACTACTGCTGACAGTACACCCTCCCGCCAACAAAAACACAACGTGTGCCGCGCGTCGCCGCACGTCGGCCGGCTCGAACGCCGCCGCACCACCGCAGTCAAACCTGGCGGCCCGACCGCCGTGGTCGCCACCTCGGGCTCCGCCGCACCGGCCGCCACCGCCGGGCGTGGCCAACGAAGGCGCCTCGGGGCGCACCGGGAAGAATGGCCGGATGTACCCACACCCGAAAGTACGAGCGACGCAGGAGGCGCTGGACGGCGCTGGCGCACTCGACGGCGCTGGCGCACTCAGCCTCGTTCGCCTGCTGCCCGACGCGGTCCACACCGCCGCGGCAGCCGCCGCCGCTCTCGATGTCGAGATCGGGCAGATCGCCAACTCCCTGGTCTTCGCGACCGCCGACGGGCCGCTGCTGGTGCTGACCTCCGGAGCGCACCGGGTCAACACCGTCAACCTCGCCGCGACGATCGGCGTCACTCGACTCCGGCGGGCCACGCCGGAATTCGTCCGCGAACACACCGGACAGGTCATCGGTGGAGTCGCCCCGGTCGGCCACCCCCGGCCCCTGCGCACCCTGGTGGACATCGCCCTCGACAAGTACGACGAGATCTGGGCCGCCGGCGGCGTACCCCGCGCGGTCTTCCCCACCACCTATCCTGAGCTGCTGCGGGTGACCAGCGGCACCCCGGCCGAGGTGGCGTGAGCGGGCTTGTCGAACGAGCCACGCCCGGTCAACCGCCGGGCGCCGGTCCCCGAGTTGGTCACTCTGCATGTGTGGCGGACCAGCCGAGCCGGGCTGCCCCGGGCGCTGGCCCGGATGGCGAGCGACCCGCGCCGGCTCCGCGCGCTGCCCGGCGTCCGCTTCGCCAAACTGCTCGGCACCGGGACTGGCACCGGCTTCGGCCCACGCGACGCGGACCTGACCCGGTGGGCGGCGCTGACCGTGTGGGACTCCCCCGCCGCGGCCACCGGTTTCACCGACTCCCCGGTGGGACGGGCCTGGGCACGCATCGCCCGCACCGCCGCCCGAATCGACCTACGCCCGCTCACCAGCCGGGGCGAATGGTCCGGCCGGCGGCCGTTCGGTGACCCACCAGGCGGGCGATCCAACGGCCCGGTGCTGGCACTGACCCGGGCCCGGCTCCGCCCCGCCCGAGCGGTCGCCTTCTGGCGGGCGGTGCCCCCGGTGGCCCACGCGCTACACACCGCACCTGGCCTGCTCGCCCGCTTCGGCGTCGGCGAGGCGCCGCTGGGCTGGCAGGGCACGGTCAGCGTGTGGCGCACCCCGGCGGAGCTGGTCGCATTCGCGTACCGTCACCCCGAGCATCGTGCCGCGATCAGGCGAACCCCCACCGAGGGGTGGTACGCGGAGGAACTCTTCGCCCGATTCGAGGTACGCGACGTGGTCGGTGACCGGACGGTGCTGGGCTGGACCACGGACGGCGGAACGAAGGTGGGGACGGCATGAGGCTGGTGCGGTGGACACCGGATGACCTCGTTCGGCGGTTGGACGACGTGGTGGCCGTCTACGGCGAGGCGATGGGGTACCGCGCCGATCTGCTCAGGGCGCGGCGCGGCTACATCGCCTCCCACGTCCGCCGCCCCGGCTTCCGCGCCGTCGCCAGCCTCACCTCCGAAGGCCACCTGGCCGGGTTCGGCTACGGATACCACGGGAAGCCCGGCCAGTGGTGGCACGACCAGGTGGGGCGGACGTTGGACCCGGCCACCCGCCGCCGCTGGTTGGCCAGCTGCTTCGAGGTGGTCGAGCTGCACGTCCGACCACCCGCACAGGGGCACGGGCTGGGCGCCGGCCAGCTGCGCGCCCTGCTCGGGATAGCGGAGGGGAGCACCACCCTGTTGTCCACCCCGGAGGCCGACGAGCAGCACTCCCGAGCCTGGCGACTGTACCGACGCTTCGGCTTCGTCGACGTCCTGCGCGACTTCCGCTTCCCCGGTGACGAGCGCCTGTTCGGGGTACTCGGCCGGGACCTGCCGCTCCCTCCCCCCGCCGGCTCCGGAAGGGTCCCCACATGACCCGGCCCATCGCCCTGCCGGGGCACACCCTCCGAAGCACCTGGGCACTGTTGGCCGTACTTGTGCTGGTGCAGATCTGCTACCCCCTGACCATGGGGCAGACCCGGGCCCGGCTAACCGTCGCCACAGTCCTGCTCGGCTACCTGCTCTCGGTCGGCCACGCGCTACTCAGCCGGGGTCCCCGGACGGCGGCGGCGTTACTCGTCGTGGTCACCGGCGGCGGCTTCGCCATCGAGGCGCTCGGAGTGGCCACCGGGTTCCCGTTCGGCAGCTACGACTACGCGGAGCAGCTCGGGCCGAAGCTGGCCGGGGTACCGCTGATCATCCCACTCGCCTGGACCTGGATGGCCTGGCCCGCCTGGCTGACCGCGGTCCACCTCACCGGCGGTGGGCCGACCGGGGGCACCGGGCCGGCTGTCCGCCGAATCGCGCTGGCAGCGGTCGGACTGGCCGCCTGGGATCTCTTCCTCGACCCGCAGATGGTCGCCGAGGGGCACTGGGCCTGGCGGAACGCCACTCCCGCGCTGCCCGGCCTGCCCGGCATCCCCATCAGCAACTACCTGGGCTGGCTGCTCTTCGCGGTGCTGGTGATGGCCGCCCTGCGGCCACTGGCCGGCACCGCCGTGGCCACCACCGACAGCCGCGACGCTCCGATGCTCGCGCTCTATCTGTGGACGTACGGCTCCAGCGTGCTGGCCCACGCCGTCTTCCTCGGCCTGCCCGCCTCGGCCGGGTGGGGGGCAGCGGTTATGGCGCTGACCGCGGTGCCGCTGGCGGTGACGCTGCTGCCCCGACACCTCCGGCCGACGCTGCTGCCCCGACGCGGCCGGAGGACACCAGCGGGCCGGCGGCGTCGCGCCGACACGTCGGTATGAGCGATCCCGCCCGGCGTCGCGCCGCCGGCCCCCACCGAGGCGGGGCGCCGACATGATCCTGTTGCTGGCGATCCTGGCCGGCGTGGCCACGCTGACCACACACACCCTGATCAACGCGGGCCGTTGGCTGCGCCGCCCGGTCGGGACGCCGGCGACGGTGACCGAACCGGTGGCGGTGCTGCTGCCGCTGCGCAACGAGGCCACCCGAGTCACCCCGTGCCTGCGCGCGCTGCTGGCCCAGCGCGGTGTGCCACAGCTACAGATCATGGTGCTCGACGACGGGTCAACCGACGGCACCCGCGAGGTTGTCCGCACGATCGCCGGCGACGACCCCCGGGTCACCCTGCTCGACGGCGACGCTCCACCGCCGGGTTGGCTGGGCAAGCCGCACGCCTGCTGGCAGCTCGCCGCCCGAGCTGACCCGGCCGCCACCGTACTGGTCTTCGTCGACGCCGACGTGGTGCTCGCCCCCCACGCCGTGGCCGCGGCGGTCGGCGAGCTACGGGCCGCGCGGGTAGCGCTGCTGTCGCCGTACCCCCGGATCCTGGTCACGACGGTGGCCGACCGGCTGGTTCAGCCGCTGTTGCAGTGGTTGTGGTTGACGTTCCTGCCGCTGCCCGCGATGGAGCGGTCGGCCCGGCCGTCCCTGGCCGCGGCCGGCGGGCAGTTCCTGGTCGTGGACCGGGCCGGGTACACCGCCGCCGGTGGACACGCGGCGGTGTCCGACCGGGTTCTGGAGGACGTCGAGTTGGCCCGAGCGGTCAAGCGGTCCGGCGGCCAGATCGCCCTCGCCGACGGCTCCCAGCTGGCCACCTGCCGGATGTACGACGACTGGCCACAGCTGCGCGACGGCTACTCGAAGTCGCTGTGGGCCTCGTTCGGTCGTCCCTCGGCGGCCGCCACGGTGGTCGCGCTGCTGCTGCTGCTCTACACCGCCCCGGCACTCGTCGCCATGGCCGCGCTGGTCGGCGGTGCGCCGGGGACAGCCGCCATCGCCGCTGGGGCCTACCTGCTCGGGGTCGCCGGACGGGTGGTCAGCGCCCGGGCGACCGGCGGTCGGTGGTGGCCGGACGCGTTGGGGCACCCCGCGTCGGTAGCGGTCCTCGGTTGGCTAACCCTGCGGTCGTACCATCTGCGGAAGCGACGGCGCCTGAGCTGGCGGGGCCGTCCGGTCAGCTAGGAGGCGCACCATGGCGCGGGTCGTGATCGTCGGCGCCGGGGTGGGTGGCCTGGCCACCGCCGCCTGGCTGGCCACCACCGGGCACCAGGTCACCCTCCTAGAGCAGGGGGACACGGTGGGCGGCAAGCTCGGCCGGTACATACACGACACGCCCGCCGGCCCCTTCCACTTCGACACCGGGCCCAGCCTGCTGACCCTGCCCCAGGTGTTCCACGACCTGTTCGAGGCCACCGGGGCGAAGCTCGACGAATACCTGGACCCGGTCCCGCTCGACCCGATCGTGCGACACGTCTTCCCCCAGGGAGGACCAACGCTCGACTCGTGTGCCGACTCCGACGAGTTCGCCGCCCGCATCGGTGCGGCCTTCGGCGAGCGGGCCGCCGTCCAGTGGCGGCGCCTCTGGCAGCGTGCCGAGCGGGTCTGGACAGCCTCGGAACGGGATGTCCTGCGCCGCCGGGTCGACTCGCCCCGGGACCTGGCGATGCTGGCCTGGCGGCTGGGTGACCTGGCCGCGATCGGGCCGGGCCGCACACTACGTGGACTCGGCCGCGCCCACCTGTCCGACCCCCGGCTCCGGATGCTGCTCGACCGGTACGCGACGTACGCCGGGACTGACCCGCGCCGGGCGCCGGCGGCCCTCGTCGCGGTCCCGTACGCCGAGCTGGCCTTCGGCGGCTGGTACCTCCGCGGTGGCCTGGGCACCCTCGCCGATGCCCTGCTGACCCGCTGCCTGGATCTTGGGGTGGTGGTACGGACCGGCGTCCGGGTCACCCGGATCGACGCGGCGGGCGGACGGGTGCACGGTGTACGCCTCGCCGGCGTAGACGCCCCCGTGCCGGCCGATGTGGTGGTGTCCAACGTTGACGCACTCACCCTCTACCGGGACCTGCTGCCCACCCCACGACGACTGGCCACGCTGACCGACCGCAGCCTCGCCGGCTTCGTGCTGCTGCTCGGCGTACGCGGGGACTCTGGGCTGGCCCACCACAACGTCTTCTTCCCCGACAGCTACGACAGCGAGTTCGACGCGGTCTTCGGGGCGCCCGGGCGGGGGGTTCGAGCGCGCCCGGCCCCGGACCCGACGGTCTTCGTCACCGTGGCCGCCGACGAAACGGTCCACCCGGCTGGACACGAGGCGTGGTTCGTGCTGGTCAACGCCGCACGGCAGGGCACCGCCGCCGATGCTGTCGACTGGCGGCGCCCCGGCCTGGCCGAGGCGTACGCGGACCGGATCCTGGACGTGTTGGCCGCGCGCGGGGTGGAGGTACGGGACCGGCTGCTGTTCCGGGAGATTCGTACCCCGGCCGACCTGGGCACTGCGACGGGCACACCGGGCGGAGCGATCTACGGCACCACGGGCGGCCTGCTCCGCCCGCCAAATCGGGGACCGGTCCGCGGGCTGTGGCTGGTCGGTGGCTCCTGTCATCCGGGCGGGGGGCTGCCGATGGTCGCCCTCTCCGCCCAGATCGTCGCCGACTCCATCGGCCCTGCGTGGTAGCGGGTAGGCCCGGTCCACCGACACGTACTCGCGACGTCACGGCTTCGCCGGCGGCTCCCGTGGGCCGCGGGCGTCAGCTGGCATTGATCAGTGCGCCCCGGACGGCGGCCAGTAGCTGTCCGAGGCCGAAGCCGGCCAGCAATGCCCAGACCGCGCTCGCCACGGTGATGGTGCCCGCGGCCAGGTCCGGCTCGATCAACCCGGCCAGCCCGGCCAACAGCAGGCCGACGAGGGCCACCACGACCCGGGTTGGCCGCTCCCCCACGGTCACCGCACCGATCTCTCGCATACCGGCGGAGGTCGCCCGGGCACGCACGTACTCGTGCAGCCAGGAGAGCGCACCACCAGCGGCCACCAGCGCGCCGGGCGCGCCGAGCAGCCAGAACGCGACCAGCCAGGCCGCCTCACCGAGCCGGTCAGCCACCGAGTCGTAGACGTACCCGAGCCGGGTGGTGCGGTTGCTCGCCACCGCGACCGCGCCGTCGAGGCTGTCCGCCACCGAGGCGAGCAGCACCAGCAGCGCGCCGAGGAAGGGCCCGTCCTGCGGGCGTACCGCGACCAGTGGCACGCCGAGGCAGAGCAGCACCCCGGCGACCGTCACCGCGGTCGGGGTGACCCGCAGCCGACCCAGCACGTAGCCCCCGTGGTACGCGAGGCGCAGCCAGGCACGGACGGGCGGGGCCGCGGCGCGCGGATCGAACCCACCGTGCAGGCGCGCCCAGGCCGTGGCGTACTGGTCCCAGTTCAGCTGTCTGCCCACCACGGATCAACCGTCGCACCGATCGCGCGGTGTCGTGGCGCGTCTGGTCACCCGGGGGTGCTAACTCGCAGATTCCGCCAGATCTCCCGGGTCGCCGTGGACCGGTTGAAGGTAATGAAGTGGATGCCGGGAACCCCCTCATCCAGCAGCCGCTGACACATCTCGCTGGCCTGCTCGACGCCGAGCTCGCGGACCGCCTCCGGGTCGTCCGCGACCCGCTCGAAGCGCGCGGCCAGGGCCCGCGGGAAGGGCGCACCGGAGAGCTGCTCCGACCGCTCAATGGTGCTGACCTTCGTTACCGGCATTACACCGGGGATGATCGGCGTGTCACAGCCCGCCGCGACCACCCGGTCCCGCAGCCGAAGGTACTCATCAGCGTCGAAGAACATCTGAGTGATCGCGAACTCGGCGCCGGCCCGGCACTTGCGGACAAAGTACGCCGTGTCGGAGTCGATGTCGGGCGAACGAGGGTGCTTGTACGGGAAGGCGGCGACGCCGACGCTGAAATCACCCGCGTCGCGGACCAGGCGGACCAGGTCCTCCGCGTAGTCCACGCCGTCCGGGTGTGGGATCCACTCGCCGGTGGGATCACCGGGTGGATCGCCACGCACGGCGAGCACGTTACGCACACCCGCAGCGGCCAACCGCCCGATCACGTGCCGCAGCTCGGCCACCGAGTGGTTGACCGCGGTCAGGTGCGCCATCGGCAGCAGCGTGGTCTCGGTGGCGACCCGTTCGGTAACCGCCACGGTCGTGTCTCGGGTTGAGCCACCGGCGCCGTAGGTGATTGAGACGAACGACGGGCGCAGCGACTCCAGCTCCCGGATGGCCTGCCAGAGCAGCCGCTCACCCTCCGCTGTCTTCGGGGGCATGAACTCGAAGGAGAAGGTCGGCCGGCGGTCGCGGATCAGCTCCCCGATCGCCGGCTGCGGATTGGGGAGAACCGATGGAAGACCAAGCGCCACGCCCTGACTCTAGCGGCGTACGGCCGCGATCCCTAGACCTTCCCCCGCCGCAAACGGTGACAAGGGGCATGGCACGGTCGACACCCCCCAACCCGGCAAAGTCGACACCGTGCGGTAGGGGACGGCGCGTCGCCAGGCCGCCGGTGCGTCGCCAGCCGTCGCGACCGGCTAGCGTCAAGGCGTGACCTACGCTGCTCCTGTCTCCCCGGTGGACCGTGCCGGGCTTCGGCAACGCGTCAACAAGGCACTGGCCGACTTCCTGGTCAGTCGACGTGCCTGGATGACGGAGGTTGACGCCTCCCTCGCCCCGTTGGCCGACGCGGTCGAGGCATTCGTCCTCGGCGGCGGCAAACGGCTGCGGCCCGCCTTCGCCTACTGGGGCTACCGGGGCGCCGGTGGAATCGACACCGAAGAGGTCGCGACCGCCCTGGCCGCGTTGGAGTTCGTGCAGGCCAGCGCGTTGATACACGATGACCTGATCGATCGTTCGGACACCCGGCGGGGGGAACCGGCGGTGCACCTACGGTTCGCCGCCCGGCATAGGTCGGCGGACTGGGACGGAGACCCGGACGGATTCGGTGACGCGGCAGCCATTCTCCTGGGTGACCTGTGCCTCGTCTGGTCGGATGAGCTGCTGCACTCCGCCGGACTGGACCCGCACACCATCGCCCGGGCGCGGCCCGTGTTCGACCAGATGCGGACCGAGGTCACCGTGGGCCAGTACCTCGACGTGCTGACCCAGGCCACCGGGGACACGTCGGTCGAGCGGGCCGGACAGGTTGCCCGCTACAAGTCGGCGAAGTACACCGTCGAACGCCCGTTGTTACTCGGCGCCGCACTGGCCGACGCCACCCCCGAGGTCCACGCGGCGTACTCGGCGTACGGGCTGCCGCTGGGTGAGGCCTTCCAGCTCCGCGATGACGTGCTGGGGATCTTTGGTGACCCGGCACAGACCGGTAAACCAGCCGGCGACGATCTCCGCGAGGGAAAGCGGACATACCTGGTGGCGGCGGCGTTGGAGATGGTCGGCACCGCCGACCGGGAGGTGCTGCTCGACGGCCTCGGCGACTCCGACCTCGACGACGCCGGGGTGGCCCGGCTGCGGGAGCTGATCGGAGCCAGCGGCGCGCTCGGCCGTGCCGAGCAGCGGATCCAGGAGCTCACCGACACCGCGCTCGCCGCGCTCTCCACCGTTGACCTCGACACCGAGGCGCACCAGGCCCTGGCGGACCTCGCGATCGCTGCCACCCGCCGCCCTGCCTGACCCCGCCCCATCCGGCCACCTGAGCCGGACCGGGCGGGGACGCCGAGGTCAGAAACCGAGGGCTTGGGCGCGGCGTTTGACCTCACGGGCCTGATCGCCAGCCAGCGCCGCGGCGGCGGTGCCGCCGGGCAGGGTGTCGTCGGGCTGGTAGAGCCAGCGCAGGATCTCCTCATCGTCGTAGCCGGCGTCGGTGAGAAGATTCAGCACCCCGGGTAGATGCTTGAGCATCCCTCCGGTCGCCACCAGGTCCGCCGGTACCCGACGGGCACCGTCTCGGCGGACCGCGATCAGCTCCCGGTCCCGGATCATCTGGTGGACCTTGCTGATTGTCAGGTCAAGGCGCTCGGCGACAGCCGGTAGGGTCAGCCACGCAGTCGGTTCGGCGACAGGGCTCACGGCGGGCTCGCCAGCGGGAACGGAGTCGGTCACCCAACCACCCTGCCACGCCGCCCCGACATCGGGCGAAGGCCCCCACGACACCGGACCATTGCCGTCGTGCACCGACTGGAGCTGCGGAAACGGCTGTCCGGTGAGTCTCCGGATTCAAAAGGTCACTGAAGGCCTGTAGCATCGGTGTTCAACCACCTACCCCTGGACACATAGACTCCCTGCCAATGGACACACAGGTCGCCGACACGTTGCTGGGCTCACTGATTGACGGGCGCTACCGCATCCGCGGTCGGGTCGCCCGGGGTGGCATGGCGACTGTATACACCGCAACCGACGAACGCCTCGATCGCACCGTCGCACTTAAGATCATTCATCCCACGCCGGGCCCCGAGGCCCAGGGACAGACAACGGGCTTCGTGGAACGTTTCGCCGACGAGGCGAAGACCATCGCCCGGCTGACCCACCCCAACGTTGTCGCGGTCTACGACCAGGGCATCCACGCTGACCGGCCCTACCTGGTCATGGAGTACGTGCGCGGTCGCACGCTGCGCGACGTGCTCGCCGAACGGCACCGGCTCAACCCCGACGAGGCGCTCGCGATCACCGAACAGATGCTCGCCGCGATCGCCGCCGCGCACCGGGCCGGGCTCGTCCACCGGGATGTCAAACCAGAGAACGTGCTGGTCGCCGAGGCACCGACCGGAGGTGCCGCCAACCTGGTCGACAGCGTGGTCAAGGTCGCCGATTTCGGATTGGCCCAGGCGGTGGAGGCGAGCGCCCACGACGCACAGGCCAACCAGCTGATGGCCACGATCGCCTATGTCGCACCGGAGCTGGTGACCGACGGGCACGCCGACCCGCGCACCGACGTCTATTCGGCGGGCATCGTGCTGTTCGAGATGCTCACCGGCCGCGTGCCGTACGACGGCCATCGCCCGGCCGAGGTGGCCTGGCAGCATGTGCGACAGGACGTGCCGGCACCGTCAACCCTGGTGCCAGGACTTCCGAAGCCCCTTGACGACCTGGTCCTCCGCGCTACCCGGCGCGATCCCGGCGCCCGCCCAGCCGACGCCGGTGCACTGCTCGCCCAGGTACAGGTGGCTCGGGAGGGGTTGGGCAACCCAAATACCCACACCACGGTGCTACGCCGGGTGACCGAGAAGCCCCCGGTGAGCGAGCCGACCATGGTGGTCGCGGCCGTACAGCCGGCGCAGCGCCCCGCCTGGTCCCGGTTACCCGAGGAGGCGGCACCACGGGGCGGCCGACGACGGGCGGCTGACAACGAGAGTGTCTGGTCCCGGTTGGGACCGCGGCCCGGTCGGCTCATGGGTAAGCAGCGCGGCCGGCTCGCGGTGGCCGCTGTCGTCGTGATGCTCGGGCTGATCGCCGCGGTGGGTGGCTGGTGGTTCGGGGTCGGCCGATACACACAGGCCCCAGAGTTGGTGAGCCTGGATCAGGCCGCCGCGGAAGCGCAGGCGAGGCGGGCCGGTCTGGTCCTCCAATACGCGGACCCGCGCCACGACGATCAGGTACCGAAGGACGCCGTCCTGTTCCAGGATCCGGCCTCTGCGTCCCGCATCGTGAAGGGCGGCACGATCACCCTCACCCTCTCGCTGGGCCCCGAGCAGTTCGCGGTGCCGGATGTCGTCGGCAAAGAGTTCGAGTTGGCCGCGACCGACCTGACCGAGGCCGGCCTGAAGGTGGTCAAGGGCTCCGCCAGCTACCACAACAGCCTTCCGGAGGGCATGGTGGTCGCCACCGACCCGAAGGCGGGCGCCGAAGTCAAGCCCGGACAAGAGGTCACGGTAACGCTGAGCAAAGGCAGGGCGCCGATCTCGGTGCCGAATCTGGTCGGTAAGTCTCTGGACGAGGCCCGTTCGATCCTGAATCAGCTCGGGCTGGTACTAGCTGAGCCGCCGACGGTGAAGGAGTCCGACAAGCCCAAGAACGAGGTCATCGGGCAGAGTCCAGCCGACGGCGACGGCGTGGAAAAGGGAACGGAGGTCAGCCTGGAGGTGAGCCAGGGCCCACCGCAGGTTGTCATCCCCCGCGTGATCGGCATGCCGTGCCAGCAGGCCAAACAGGTGTTGGAGGGGCAGTCCTTCCCGGTCGCGGTGCAGTTCAACCAGAACGGCACCGTGCGGTTCCAGAGCCCCGGAGAGAACTCCCAGGTGCCGCCGGGTACCCAGATCACCCTCGGTTGCCTGTGATGGCGACGATGCGACCGGTCGGTGCGCACACACCGACCGGGGGCGGGCTGGCGAAAGCCGCCCTGCCCTACCTGGATGCGACGGGCGCCGAGGTGGCCCAGATCTACGTGTCCAACTCACGGGGCTGGGCCTTGCCGCCCGGCGACCCGGCGCAGGACGCACTTTTTCGCGACGGCTGTGCCGAACGTGGCGTCCCGGTATTCATCCACGCGTCCCTACTGGTCAACCTCGGCTCGCCCACGGCGGCGACGGTGGAGCGGTCAGCGCTGACGCTGGCGCACGCGCTACGCCGAGGGGAGGCGATCGGCGCCCAGGGGGTGGTGTTCCACGCCGGTAGCGCGGTCGACGCCGGATACGCCGACACGGCGATGCGCCAGGTCCGGGAGGTGCTCCTTCCGCTGCTGGACACCGCCGGTGACACGAACGGACCGATGCTGCTGGTCGAACCGAGCGCCGGCGGCGGGCGCTCCCTCGCCGCCCGGGTAGAACAGCTCGGCCCTTACCTGGATGCCGTCGACCGACACCCGGGGCTCGGCGTCTGCCTCGACACCTGCCATGCCTGGGCCGCCGGGCACGAACTGGCCGTTGAAGGTGGCATGACCGCCATGCTCGACACCCTGGTGGACACCGTGGGGGCGGACCGGCTACGGCTGGTGCACGCCAACGACTCGAAGGACCTCTGCGGCTCCACCCGGGACCGGCACGAAAACATCGGCAAGGGCACCATCGGGGAGCCCGCCTTCGCCGAGCTGATGCGCCACCCGGCGACCTCCGGGGTACCGACGGTGGTGGAGACCCCGACCGAGAAGCACGTGGGCCACGCCGGCGACGTGGCCGTTCTCAAGCGGCTACGGGCCTGACCCCCCGGTCCGCGGTGCGAATCAGGTACGCAAGACCCGGGTGAGGACGTCGATCGCACGGCTGATCGCCGCGTCGTCCACCCCGAGATGGGTGACCAGGCGGGCAGTACGCGGGCCGAGCACACTGACCAGCACCCCTTCCGCACGGGCCGCGGCGGCGAAGGTGTGGGCGTCCATCGGTGCCTTGGTGAGATCCAACGGGACCAGGTTGGTACGCACCTCGGCCGCCAAAACCCCGAACGGTGCAACCGCATCGGCGAGCCGGGTCGCCCGCACATGGTCCTCGGCGAGCCGCTGCACCTGGTTTGCCAGGGCGTACCGGCCGGCAGCGGCGAGGATCCCGGCCTGCCGCATACCGCCGCCCATCCGCTTACGGATGAACCGGGCTCGTTCGATCTTGTCGGCACTGCCTACCACGAGCGAGCCGACCGGCGCGCCGAGCCCCTTGGAGAGGCAGACCGACAGGGTGTCGAAGAGCATGCCGTAGGTGGCCAGCGGCACCCCGTCGGCGATGTGCGCGTGCCAGATCCGAGCACCGTCGCAGTGCACCGCGACCTGGGCACCGTCGGCGACCCGACGCAGCTCACGCAGAGCCGCCAGCGGGATCACCCCACCACCGCCCCGATTGTGGGTCTGCTCCACGGCGATCGCCCGGGTGGGCACCGCAAAGTAGCCATCGGGCCGAATCATGCCAGCGACCACGTCCGGGTCCACCGCCGCGCCGACCGCCGGCCAGGTCCGCGACGAAATGCCACCATAGACGGCAGCCGCACCGATCTCGTACGTCACCACATGCGCGTCCGCGTCGCAGAGCAGTTCGCCGCCGGGTGGCACCAACAACTGCAGCGAAATCTGGTTGGCCATCGTCCCGGTCGGGCAGAACAGCGCCGCCTCGTGGCCGAAGAGCGCCGCAACCTCGGCTTCGAGGGCGTTGACGGTAGGGTCCTCGCCGTAGACGTCGTCGCCCACCTCGGCGACGGCCATCGCCTCCCGCATTCCCGCGGTCGGGCGGGTGACGGTGTCCGAGCGCAGATCGATCATGATGTCCTCACTCCTCGCGTCAACCACAACGCCCCTTCCCGGCCGCCGACTGCGGGGCTCGCAAGCTCACTGCTCGCGTCAACCACCAACATCCCTTCCCGGCCGCCGACTGCGGGGCTCGCAAGCTCACTCCTCGCGTCAGCCACGGAGCATCTCGGCTACCAGGAACGCCAACTCCAGCGACTGCTGGGTGTTCAGCCGTGGGTCGCAGGCGGTCTCGTACCGGTCGGGCAAATCGACATCGCCGATGCCCTGGGCACCGCCGAGGCACTCGGTGACATCTTCCCCAGTGAGCTCGACATGTAGCCCACCGGGGTGGGTTTCCAGGCCACGGTGCACCTCGAAGTAACCCAACACCTCGTCTACGATCCGGTCGAAGTGCCGGGTCTTGTAGCCGTTGGACGATTCATGGGTGTTGCCGTGCATCGGGTCGCACTGCCACACCACCTTGGCACCGGCGGCGGTGACCTTGGCGACGAGTGACGGCAGGACATCCCGGACCCGGTGGTTGCCCATCCGGCTGATCAGGGTCAGCCGGCCCGGAACATTGTTCGGGTTGAGCTTCTCGCACAGCTCGATGACATCGTCTGGCTTCGTCGTCGGGCCGAGCTTCACTCCAATCGGGTTCGCGATCCGGGAGATGAAGTCAAGATGCGCCCCGTCGAGCTGCCGGGTACGCTCGCCCACCCAGAGCAGGTGCCCGGAGAGCCCGTACGCTCGGCTGTCGGAGACCCGGGTCAACGCCCGGTCATACTCCAAGGCCAGCGCCTCGTGGGAGCAGTAGAGGGTGACGGTCCGCAACGCCTCGTCCTCGGTCAACCCGCAGGCCTGGATGAAGGCCAACGCTCGGTCGATCTCCCGGGCGATCGCCTCGTACCGCTCGCCGGCCGGCGAGTTTCGCACGAAGCCCTTGTTCCAGTCGTGCACCGCGTGCAGGTCCGCCAGCCCGCCAGCAAGGTAGGCACGGAGCATGTTCATCGCGGCGGCGGAGTTCGCGTACGCCCGGATCATGCGTTGCGGGTCGGCAACCCGCGCCTCCGGCGTCGCATCCAAGGAGTTGATCATGTCACCCCGGTAGGCCGGCAGGCCACGCGCGTCGGTCGGCAGCGACCGGGGTTTGGTGTACTGACCGGCCACCCGGGCGACCTTGACCACCGGCAACGAGGCGCCGTAGGTCAGCACGATCGCCATCTGCAGCAAGGTACGGGCGTTGGCGAGCAGGTGGCTCTCGGTGTTGTCGGCGAAGGTCTCCGCGCAATCCCCGCCCTGGAGCAGGAACGCCTTACCCTCGCAGACCAGTGCGAGTTGGCGCCGCAACTGATCGACCTCGTACGGGGCCACGACCGATGGGACGTTCTCCAGCACCTTGCAGACCTCGGCGACCTGGGCACCGTCCGGCCAAGGCGGGGTCTGGGCACGCGGCAGGTCCCGCCAACGGTCCAGGCCGAGGGCAGCGTCCTCGGCGGAATCGATGGTTGGCCGGCTGGTCTGCAGCACCGGACTACCGACAGCGGGATGGCTCAGCTGATGCCACTCATGGCGCATGCCAGAAAGCCTACGGCGACGGACCCGGCACCAAACCCGCGAGGGGGGCCGTTCCGGCAGGTGAGAGATCCGTCACCGACATCGATCTGAATCGGGCGCAGGGCGCCGGCCGCGGGGACGCCCGGATCAGGGGGTTTCGGTTGGCTCAGGAGTCCCGGTCGAGGGGGCCGTGTTGCCGAGTGTCTCACTCGCGATACACCAGTCAGCCCCGTCCCGGGTGACGGTGAACAGCAGCGGGCGGACCAACGCCTCCGCACCGGAGGACACCGACACCGTCGCGCTGACCTCCTCGCCCCGCGGACCGGGCTCGACCTCGTTGATCTGTGCCTGCGACACCTCAAAGTGGTCGGCGAAATCCCCACTCGGTCCGGTGGCGACAGCGTCGAACGCCGGATGCATCACGGCGCAGAACTGACTACGCCCGGCAGCCACGTCCTTGGCCGCTACCGCATCGAGGTACGCCTGCACCCGCTCCCGCGCCTTGGTCGCGCTCTCCACCGCGGGCGCCTCCTCGGGGGACTCCGTCGGCTCGTCTGCGCTGCAACCGAGGAGGGTCACCAGCAAACTCCCGCCGAGCACGCCGAGCCCCATTCTCCGGTACGCCGTACGCATGCCACCTCCGAACGCCATGGATTCCGACCGTCGACCGGCGAGTCTGTCACATCGGCCGGAGCGCCGGCCCAACCGACACGGGCGGGGAGGGAGCGTTCCGCGGCCCCTCCCCCGTCCGTGTCGATCGGGTGTCGGCCGCGGTGCTAGCCGAGGCCACTATCGATGGCGCTGATCAGCTCCCCGTTGGTCGTGTCGCCGGAGAGTTCCCAGAAGAACGCGCCGCCGAGGCCCTCGTTCTTCGCGTAGGTCATCTTGCCGCCGATGGTGGTCGGGGTGTCGTAGCTCCACCAGTTGTTGCCACACTTGGCGTACGCTGTGCCCCCGACCGTCCCGGTTACCGGACAGCTGTTCTTCAGAACCTTGTAGTCATCGAAGCCCGGTTCGTAGGTGCCGGGGGCGGGTCCGGTGGCGGTGCCACCTGGCGCGGTCTGGGTGACCCCGGTCCAACCTCGACCGTAGAAGCCGATACCGAGCAGCAGTTTGTCGGCCGAAACCCCCTTGTTCTTGAGCTTCTGGATCGCCGCATCGGACCAGAAGCCTTGCTGCGGAATGCCGGAGTACGAGTAGAGCGGCGAGTGCGGGGCGGTCGGACCCTGCGGGCTGAAGGCGCCGAAGTAGTCGTAGGTCATCGCCATGATCCAGTCAAGGTTGGCCGCGGCGCCGGCGTAGTCGGCAGCGTCGATCCGACCACCGTTGCTGGCGTCACCGGTGATCGCGGCGGTGACCAGGGCCGACGGACCAAACCGGGAACGTAGCGCGTCCACCACGTTCTTGAATGCCGCCGGCCCGCTGGAGTCACAGGTGAGACCGCAGGCATTCGGGTACTCCCAGTCGATGTCGATGCCGTCGAAGACATCCGCCCAGCGCGGGTCCTCGACCAGGTTGTAGCAGCTCTCGGCGAAGGCGGCCGGGTTCTGCGCCGCCTGGGTGAACCCACCGGACCAGGTCCAGCCGCCGAACGACCAGACCACCTTGAGGTGCGGATACATCGCTTTGAGCTTGCGCAACTGGTTGAAGTTCCCCCGCAACGGCTGGTTCCACGTGTCGGCGACGCCGTCCACGCTGCCCGCCGCGGTGTACGCCTTCTCGTAGTCGGCGTAGCTGTCGCCGATCCCGCAGCGCCCGCCCTCCGTCTTGCCGAACGCGTACATGATGTGGGTCAGCTTCGATGCCGAGCCACTAGTGTGAATATTCTTCACGTGGTAATTGCGGTCGTAGACGCCCCACTGAGTGAAGTAGCCAACGAGCTTGTGCTCACCACTGGGCGGCGCGGTGGTTGGCGGTGCGGTGGTTGGCGGTGCGGTGGTTGGCGGTGACGTGGTCGGCGGCGCGGTCGTCGGAGGGGACGTGGTCGGGGGTGAGGTGGTCGGCGGCGCGGATCCGCCGGAACAGGCAGCACCGTTGATCGTGCAGTTCATTGGCGCCCGATAGGGGCCGGTCCCGTTGTACCCCCACCTGAAGCTGGCGCCTGGGGCGAGCGGCCCGGCCCAGCTCTTCTTGACCGCGACGTAGTGGTTGCCGGTTCGGGTGACGTCGGCGTCCCAGAAGACGCCGATACTGGTCCCAGCGGGAAGATCAAACTCGATCCGCCAGGTACTCAGCGACTCATTCGAGCCATTAGTGACCGTCACCTCCGCCTGATGACCGGTCCCCCAGTCCTGCACCTTGTCGAACGTGGCGGTGACGCTGCCGGCACCGTACGCCGAGGCCATCGGGACAGCCGCGGCGGCCAGCACGACTACGACACCGGCCCAGAGAGCCCGCCGAAGTGATCTCTTCATGCAACACTCCTCAAACAGTTAGGAAACTTTTTAATTGTTAATGAGACGTTACTCACAGGTTCGCAAATTCGTCAAGGCGTTCACACACATCAAAGGGAAGAGTCCGGATAACACCGACGAACCGGCCATACTTCCTGTTGATCAAAATGCCGACACAATCACGGGGACATATACCATTGAATCGAGGTATATCGCCTGAAAACAGTTTCCCGCGCCCGGAACGACCATCAGTGCGAATGGCTAACAGTCGCCGCCCCAGTGGCCGTCTGCGGAACGGCCCGAAGACACCCGACGCCGCCGGCATGCGCGCCCTCCGCCGCCGGCCGATTTCCAACAGTGGCGGCCGGCCCGGACCCACCTTTCCGCACCCACAGGAAGCCCTGCGCAGTACGCTGCGGTTTGGTTCGCAGTGGAGTGACTGGTAAAATCCGGCTATCTGAGTGACTATTCGCGATTGTCACGGTGGGTGGTCACGGCGGCACGCCGGAAGGCCGAGAACGCAGTTCTGGCCCATGCGCGACAGCGCGACCAGCGGAACATTTTCGGGCTAGCCCACCGATCCGGCGACACGGGCCGAAAAGGACGGCGCATGCTGCATCACCCGGCCAAACTTCCCCCGCCTCGGCGGCCCACGATGGTGGATGTCGCACGACGTGCCGGTGTGAGTCTCAAGACCGTCTCCCGCGTGGTCAACAACGAGCCAGCCGTCGGTCCCGAACTTGCCGGACGAGTAATGACCGCCATCTCCGAGCTGGGCTTCCGGCGCAACGGCATCGCCCGAAATCTCCGATCCCGGCAGCTCAGCGCCACGATCGGCCTACTCATCGAAGAAATCGCCAATCCGTTCTACGCGACGGTCGCGGGTGTCGCGGCGGAGGTCGCGGCGGCACACCAGACACTGCTGATCACCGCCTCTTCGGAGGAGGATCCGGACCGCGAACGCACGCTGTTGCTGGAGCTGGTCCAGCGCCGGGTGGACGGCCTACTCGTGGTTCCCGCTGGAACAGACCACTCCTTTCTTCGGCGGGAGGTGGAAATGGGCCTTCCGGCGGTGTTTATCGACCGACCGCCGGGGCAGCTCCTCGCCGATGTGGTGCTCCTGGACAACCAAGGCGGAAGTCGCGCCGGAATCCGCTCACTACTCGACGCGGGACACCGACGGATCGGCATATTGCTGGGTTCCTTGGACGTATACACAATGCGGGAGCGACTGGCCGGCGTACAGGCCGAGTTGTCGGGTTCCGGTATCCCGTACGACGAGGCGTTGGTGCGGAGTGGAATAGAGGGCCCCGAGCAGGCCAGCCGGGCGGTGGCAGACATGTTCGGCCTCGCCGACCAACCCACCGCCTTCTTCTGCGCCAACAACCGACTGACCCTCGGCGCGCTTCAGGAGCTTCATGGCCGAGGTAGCGACGCGGCGTTGGTCGGTTTCGACGATTTTGAACTGTCCCATCTGATGCCCCGACCGTTGACCGTCATCGCCTACGACCAACGCGAACTGGCGCGGATCGCGACGGAACAACTGTTTGAACGCATCGGTGGGGACCGGTCGTGGCCGTCAACCTCGGTCCTGCCGACGCAGTTGGTTCAACGGGGCCTGCGCTGACACCGCCCCACCCCGGGGCCCGCCGATCAGCACCCGGTGTCCGGCCGACGCTTCCGCGCCGGCCGGACCAAGATCGCTACGCTGACCCCGTGGGGAACGCCGCGACGGCATCGGCGAGCGTGGGTGGATCAGCCCCCCGCCGGCCACAGGTGAGCGCCGCGATGGTGCTGGCCTGATGCAGCCCCTGGCGCCACTGACTCGGGGTGACGGCAGCGAGACGGGCACCGGGCTGGTCACCGAGCGCACCGAAGTCCGCGAGGGCGGCGAGCAGGCCGCCGGTGAACGAATCGCCCGCACCGACGGTATCGACCACCTCGCCCCGCCGGGCTGGCTGTCGGTACATCGCCCCGTCCGGAGCCAGCAGACAGCTGCCGGCAGCGCCGCGCGTCACCACCGCGCAGGCCACCCCGGCAGCCCGCCACTCGGCCATGACCTGTTCAATGGTGCGGTCCGGGTAGAGCCAGTCAAGGTCCTCCTCGCTCGCCTTGACAAGGTGCGCGGAGCGCACCTGCCGCTCGACCCGGCGCTGCTCCCCAACGCGGTCGGGGACGATGGTGGGGCGCAGGTTGAGGTCGATCGACAGGGTGAGCGCCCCGCGGTCTCGTTCCCGGGCGAAGAGCTCTTCTACGACCGCCGCGCCCGGTGCCAGGGCGAGCGCCAGGGAGCCGGAGTGCAGAGCGGTCAGCCCGGTGTCGGCGAAGCTCGGTAGCTCGGCCGTGGTCCACTGCCAGTCGGCGGTCCCGGTCAGGTAGCACTGGTAGGTGGCCTGGCCGGAGTCGTCGAGCGTGGCGACCACCAGTGAGGTTGACTCACCCGCAGAAACCGCCCAGGTCAGGTCGACTCCGTTGGCGTGCAGGTGGCCCCGGATCCGCTGGCCGAAGCCGTCGCTGCCGAGCCGGGCGAGCAGCCGAACCGGCTGCTCGAGCCGGGCCAGGGTGAGTGCGACATTGGCGGGTGAACCGCCGGGCACGGCGCGGTAGCTACCGGCCGTGTCCTCCGCGACCAGGTCGATCAGCGCTTCGCCAACAACCGCGATCACCGGCCTACCTCCGCCTGATTCGTTCCCACGGGGGCGTACAGACCCGCGAGGCTGGGCTTGATCGGTGACTGGGACAGTAGGACGGCCTGGTACGCGTGGTAGACATCGGGGCGGCCCTGCCAGACCCGGTTCGCCGGCTGGTTCAGCTCGTCCAGCTCGTGGTGCCACTCTCCGGTCTTCGCATCAATGAGGTGGCGGAGAGCGTAGTCCCAGAAGATCTGGTACCAATGCTCGTAGTAGTGGTCACCGGTGCGCCGCCACAGCGTCGCTGCCGCCCCGATCGCCTCGGCCAGCACCCAGTGCATCCGGGATCTAACCACTGGCCGGTCCGACCAGTCGAGGGTGTAGACAAATCCGTCCGCCCCGTCAACCGACCAGCCACGGGTGACCGCTGCGGTGAAGAGCGCACGCGCGTCATCGAGAAGCCATCGGGGCGGTGCTACGAGCGCGGTCTCCAGGTGCAGCAGCAGTCGTGCCCACTCCAGCCAGTGCCCCACCGTGGACCCGTACGGCCGGAAGGGGTCCGCGGGCTGGTCGAGGTTGTAGTCCAGCTGCACCTCCCAGTCGGCGGTGAAGTGCTCGGGCAGCCGCCAGTCGTGTCGGGCGGCCACGTCGTGCACCAGGTGCTCACAGATCGCCAGCGCGCGTTGCCCCCAGCGACGGTCCCCGGTGACCTCACCGACGGCCAGGAACGCCTCAACCATGTGCATGCTGCTGTTCGCACCACGGTAGGGCTCCAGCTCGGAGAAGTCCCGGCTCCACGACTCCCGGGTCCGACCGGCGGTCTCGTCCCAGAACCGGTCGCCTACCACCTCGATCGCCTCGGCCAGGAGTTGGTCGGCACCCGGCCGACCCGCGCGGGTCGCGCTACTCGCGGCCAGTAGGACAAAGGCGTGCTCGTACGCGGACTTCCGGTCAGTGACCGGTTCCCCACCCAGTTCCACGGCGCTGAACCAACCGCCGTGCCGCGCGTCCCGCAGGGTACTGCGCAGCATGGTGACGCCGTGGTCAACCGCGTCGGCGGTGTCGGGGATCTGTTGCAGATGCGCCAGGGCGAAGACGTGGGTCATTCGACAGGCGATCCAGGTGTGCAGCGGCTGGCGTGGGTCGGGTTCGCCCCGCTCGCCCAACCACCAGAACCCGCCCTCGGGCCGAACCGAGGTGCGGGCGGCCCGCAGCAGCGCGTCGCGTTGGTTGGCGAGGAGCTGCTGATGGGCGGCGTCCGGATTCGGGCCGGTTCGCGTCGGCCGCCGGCCGGAGAGATGTTCGGTCATGTCAGCTCTTCACCGATCCCGCCATGAGGCCACCGATGAACCAGCGACCCAGAAATACGTAGACAACCAGCGTGGGCAGCGAGGTGATCAACGCCCCGGCCATTGAGGCCGCGTAGTCGGGGGACTGAGCTCCCGCGAGCGCATTGAGCGCGATCGTGATCGGCCCATTACGGGTATTGGAAAGGAAGATCGCGAACAGGTAGTCGTTCCACGCAGAGGTGAACTGCCAGATCACGGCGACCACGAAGCCCGGAATCGACACCGGCAGGATGATCGACCGGAAGGTACGGATGAGGCCCGCACCATCGACCCACGCGGCCTCGACCATCTCCACCGGCACCGTGGTGGCGTAGTAGTTACGGAAGATGAGCGTGCAGATCGGGATGCCGTAGACGCAGTGCACGAAGATCAGCGTAGGAATACCCGGCGCGATACCGAGGGTGCTGACCACGTCCCGCAACGGAATCATCACCGCCTGGTAGGGGATGAACATCCCGAACAGGATCAGGGTGAACACGACATCCGCACCGGGAAACCGCCACCGGGACAGAACGAAACCATTCGCCGCGCCGAGCAGCGAGGAGATCAACGCGACCGGAATGGCGAGCTGGAAGGTCCGCACAAACGACGGGCCGAGGGCCGTCCACGCTTTGGCCCACGATTCGGTGCTCCACTGCTCGGGCAGATTCCACTGCCCGTTCACGCCGATGTCAGAGCCGGACTTGAAGCTGGTCACGACGAGGACGTACGCCGGCATCAGAACGATGAGCAGGAAGAGCAGCAGCAGGCAGTACCGGAAGGTACGCCCGATCACGCCAGTGGTGGGGCCGCGACGCTTTCGGGGCGGCGCCGCGACGGCCGGTGGGGGCGTCCGCCGAGTGGTCGTGGTGGTCACGAACGTCGCTCCGTTCTCATCGTCTGCACCAGGTAGGGCACGATGACCAGCGCGACCAGCAACAGCAAGATCACCGAGATCGCCGAGGCCTTGGCGTAGTCACTGGTCAGCAGGGTCTGCCAGACGTAGACGGCCGGTACCTCGGTCAGCCACTGGGCACCGGAGACAGACATGATCAGGTCGAACATCTTCATGGACATGTGCCCGACGATGATCAACGCGGAGAGCGCCACCGGAGTCAGCTGCGGAAAGAGGACCCGCCGGTAGAGCTGGAAGGTGCTGGCTCCATCGACCGCCGCCGCCTCGCGAAGCTCCGCCGGAATGCCGCGGAACCCAGCCAGGAACAGCGCCATGACATAGCCGGAGAGCTGCCAGATCGCCGGGACCGCCATGGCGACCATGCCCCATTCCGGGTCGGTCCACCAAGGATTTTGCAGGAAGCCAAGATTCAGCTGTCCAAAGATCGCGTTCAGGCCACCAGCGTCGTCGCCCTGCCCGGAGTTCATCAGCCATCGCCAGACCACACCGGAGGCGACGAACGAGACCGCCATGGGGAACAGGTAGACGGTCCGGAACAGCCCCTCGGCCCGGACCCCGCGCTCTAGGAGGAACGCCCAGAGCAGGCCCAGCAGCATCGTGCCGAGCAGGAAGACGACAGTAAAGATCAGCAGATTCCGCAGTGAGTGCAGGAACCGGCCGTTGATGTCGTTGGTGAACAGGTCGACATAGTTACTCAGGCCGACAAATCCGTCCGACTCGGCGGCGGTGTGCCGATCCGACATCGAGACCTTTATCGTCCAACCAATGAGGCCGTAGACGAACACTCCAAGCAGGAGTAACGAGGGGGAAATCAGCAGAAGGCCGGGTCCCCATCGCCGGACGCGAGTAAGCATGGCAGATTCCTGGTGGTTTCGGGCGGACGGATGTCAACCGGGACCGGTAACCGCACGACCGAGCGAGAGCGCCAGCCGTGCGGTTACCGAAACTGCGAGCCGTTCTAGTTCTTGCCGAGCGCGGCGGCAGCGGACATCGCCTTCTGCAGTCCCGCCAGGTCCTGGTCGCTGGAGAACTTGCCGATCGCGGAGTTCGCCGCCTCAACGGCGCCCTGCGAGCAGGCCGCACCGTGGGCGCAGGACGGGACCTGCGTGCCGGTCTTCCATGCCTGAATGGCCGACTGCTGGTAGGCGGGGTAGTCGGCCTCGGTGACGTCGGTACGGGCGGGGATGGAGCCCTTCTTGATGTTGAACGACTGCTGCCCCTCAGCGCTGCCGACGGTCTTCAGCCAGCACTTGGTGCCCTCGGGGTTCTTGGCACCCTGCGGCAACACGAAGGAGTCGGCGAGCCACTGGAAGGTGTCCCCGTTGCCCGGGAACGCGATGTGGTCGAAGTCGGTGAAACCCTTGGTCTCGAAGTCGCTCGGCGCCCAGTCCCCCATCAGGAAGAAACCGGCCTTGCCGTCCATGAGGAGCTTGCCGGCGTCGGTCCAGTCGTAGGTGTCCCGGTCCGCGTTGGTGTAGCTGAGCAGCCGCTTGTAGTTCTCCAGGCCCTGGGTGACCTCGGGGCTGTTCCAGTCGGTCGCACCGGTCCAGAGGCCGGTGAAGCTCTCCGGGCCGAGGTCGCTGATCAGGACCGCCTCCAGCAGCATCAGCTGGGACCAGTCCTTGCCAATCGCGAGCGGCGCGTTGATGCCCGCGGTCTTGAGCGTGTCGAGCGCGGCGAAAAGGTCGGCCAGCGTCGTCGGCGCGGCCGTGACACCGGCATCGGCCAGGACCGACTTGTTCGTCCAGAGCACGTTTGACCGGTGGATGTTCACCGGCACCGAGTAGACCTTGCCGTCCACGCTGAGGTTGTCGATCAGGCCCGGCGGCAGCGCCTCGGTGAGACCCCACTCCTCGTACAGGGCGCTGAGATCCTCGATCTGGCCGGCCGCAATGTAGTCCGACAGCTCGGCACCGGCGTGGGCCTGGAAGGTGTCCGGCGCGTCGCCCTGCTGGAGCCGGGAGGCCAGCACCTGCTTGGCGTTCGAACCGGCGCCGCCCGCCACCGCCCCATTCACGAACGAGTAGTCACACTGCTCGTCAAAGGCGGCGACCAGACCGTCGAGGCCTGCTTTCTCGCCCCCGTCGGCCCACCAGGTGAAGACCTCCACCTCCTGGTCGGCCCCGCTGTCGGCACCACCGCAAGCGGCGGGCGACAGCAACGCGAGCGCCCCGACCGCGGCGACGGCCGCCCTACGCATCCTGCCCATGCTTCCTCCCGCTAGGGATGACATCGTTGTCTGAGAGCCACCACACTTTCGCTGCGCCTAGTTTTCGTCAACATCAACCCAGCTACGAAAAAGTAACGATGACATCACGAGACGACCCACCAAAAACCACTTAACTCTCCTATTGCAGCCACTCTGACCCGGCGATCATGAATTACGCCACCGGAGGCTCACCCGAAACGATCATCAACCTATTGACAACGTTGTCTCCTGCCGACACGCTTTCTCCGACCCTCAAGCGTGACCCCCCGCACGCTTGACGACCCCCTGGAGGATCACGTGGGCAGACACCGGAGGGCGATCGCCACCGTGCTCGCGGTTGGCCTGGCGATACCGGGCACCCAACTGCCAGCAGCAGCGACACCATCGCTCGACACCAACTTCTTCTCCTCGTTCGATTCCGACGATTCGCATCCGACGTGGACCAACACCGTAGAAACCGACGCAGCCGGAAAACCCAAGATGTCCGGCGTAACCGGAAATCCAGATTCCGGCGGAATCCCCGGCAACATCAATGACACGATCGCCGAGGTAACCGCCAACGGCGACAACCCGCCCAACGAAACCGTCCGACGGGTCATCGACAATGACCCGTCCACCAAGTGGCTGGTCTTCGAGCCCACCGGCTGGGTACAGGCCCAACTCGAGACCCCGGCGACGGTGTTGCACTACGCGCTCACCTCCGCCAACGACGTACCGGAGCGGGACCCACAGGACTGGGAGCTACAGGGGTCGGCCGACGGCGACACCTGGGTCACCCTCGACGCCCAGACCGGGCAGGACTTCCCCGAACGTTTCCAGACCAAGGAGTACCGGTTCAGCAACAACACCGAGTACTCGCACTACCGCCTGGACATCACGGCCAACCACGGCGCAGACATCGTCCAGCTGGCGGATCTCCAGCTCTCCAACGGCGACACCACCCCAAAGCCGCCGACACCGATGTACAGCGTCGTTGACAACGGGCCCGCGGGAAGCCCCACCGCCAAGGCCAACGCCGGCTGGAGCGGCGAACACGCACTGCGCTACTCGGGGGGACAGACCGTTGACGGACGCGGCTACGCCTACAACAAGATTTTCGATGTTGACATCGACGTCACCGCGACCAGCGAACTGTCGTACCTGATCTTCCCTGAGCTGACCCAGGGCGATCTCGACTATCCGAGCACCTACGCCGCGGTCGACCTGGCCTTCGACGACGGCACCTACCTCAGCGACCTGAACGCGGTTGACCAGTACGGCTTCGGTCTACACCCATCGAAGCAGGGGACCACCAAGTCGCTCTACGCCGACCAGTGGAACAGCAAACGATCGTCCCTCGGTGAGGTGGCCGCGGGGAAGCGGATCGATCGGATTCTGATCGGGTACGACAGCGACATCGGCCCGGCCACCTTCCGGGGCTGGGTGGACGACATCCGAGTGACCGGGAGCCCCGAGCACCCCGCCTACGACCGGCTCTCCGACTACGCGTTGACCACCCGTGGGACGAACTCCACCGGAGACTTCTCCCGGGGAAACACCTTCCCGGCGACCGCGGTGCCGCACGGCTTCAACTTCTGGACGCCGATGACCGACGCCGGCTCGAACAGCTGGGTCTACCAATACCAACGGGACAACAACGCCGACAACCGGCCGACGATCCAGGCGTTCACCGCCAGCCACGAGCCCAGTCCATGGATCGGTGACCGGCAGACCTTCCAGGTCATGCCCGCGGTCACCAGCGACAAACCGAACGCCAACAGAACGGCGCGGGCGCTGGCCTTCCAACATGTCAACGAGACCGCCAAGCCCCACTACTACGGCGTGACCTTTGACAACGGGCTCAAGACGGAGATCGCTCCCACCGACCACGCTGCGATGTTCCGATTCACCTTCACCGGGGACCGTGGCAACCTGATCTTCGACAACCTCAACAACCAGGGCGGCCTGACCCTCAACCCCGACGGCACCGTGACCGGCTACTCCGACACCCGGCTGGGCAGCGGCGCCACCCGGATGTTCGTCTATGGCACGGTGGACCGCCCCGTCGTCGCCCACGGTGGGTTGACCGGTGGCGGTGGCGACGACGTGACCGGCTACCTTGCCTTCGACACCTCAACGTCGAAGGTCGTAACGCTGCGGATCGCCACCTCGCTGATCTCCCTCGACCAGGCTCGGAAGAACCTGGCGCTGGAGATCGCTGAAGACGACACCTTCGACACCGTCCGCGCCCGCGCCCAGGACCTCTGGGATGACAAGCTCGATGTCATTGAGGTCGAAGGCGCTACCGACGAGCAGCTCGTGACCCTGTACTCCAACCTCTACCGGCTCTTCCTCTACCCGAACTCCGCACATGAGAACGTCGGAACGGCAACCGCTCCGGTGTGGAAGCACGCGGTGCAGTCGTCCACCTCGAGCACCCTGCCACCGGGGACCACACCAACCGAGACCGGCGCGGACGTGGTAGCTGGAAAGGTGTACGTCAACAACGGCTTCTGGGACACCTACCGCACCACCTGGCCGGCGTATGCGCTGTTCAGCCCCACCACCGCCGGTGAACTTGTTGACGGCTTCGTCCAGCAGTACCGGGACGGTGGTTGGGTGTCGCGGTGGTCGGCCCCCGGCTACCGGAACCTGATGACCGGCACCAGCTCGGATGTCTCGTTCGCCGACGCGTACGTCAAGGGGGTGCGCAACTTCGACGTACGGGCCGCGTACGACGCGGCGGTGCGCAACGCCACCGTCGTGCCGCCCGGGAACGCCAACAACAGCAGCGTTGGCCGGAAGGGCCTACCGGAATCGATCTTCCACGGGTACACCTCGACCGCGGTCTCCGAAGGCGTCTCCTGGGCGTTGGAGGGCTACATCAACGACTTCGGTATCGCGAACATGGCCGCCGAACTGGCCGAGGACCCGGACACCCCGGAAGCCGACCGGGCCCGCTACCGGGAGGAGGCGGAGTACTTCCGCAGCCGGGCGCTGAACTACACGCACGCCTTCGACCCGGCGATCGAGTTCTTCCAGGGGCGCGACGCGTCCGGGCGGTGGAAGTCGACGCCCGAGACGTACGAGCCGCACGTGTGGGGGCACGAGCACGACTACACCGAGACCAACGGGTGGAACTTCGCCTTCCACGTCCCGCACGACGGCGAAGGCCTCGCCAACCTGTACGGAGGGCGGGAGGCGCTGGCCGAGAAGCTGGACGAGTTCTTCGCCACGCCGGAGACGGGGACCTTCCCCGGCTCGTACGGCCGGATCATCCACGAGATGCGGGAGGCGCGGGACGTCCGGATGGGCATGTGGGGCTTCAGCAACCAGGTATCGCACCACATTCCCTGGATGTACAACTACGCCGGCCAGCCGGCCAAGACGCAGAAAATCGTCCGAGAGGTGCTGTCCCGGCTGTACATCGGCAGTGAGATCGGCCAGGGGTACGCCGGCGACGAGGACAACGGTGAGACCTCGGCGTGGTACCTGTTCAGCGCGCTGGGCTTCTACCCGCTCCAGGTGGGTAGCGAGAACTACGTGATCGGCTCACCGCTGTTCACGAAGGCCACCGTGCACCTGGACAACGGCAAAAAGATCGTCGTCAACGCGCCGAACAACAGCGCCGACAACGTCTACGTGCAGGGCCTCAAGGTCAACGGGAAGCCGTACCACCAGACCTCGATCTCACACGAGGTGCTGGCCGGTGGCGCGGTGCTGGACTTCACCATGGGCTCGCAACCGTCTTCCTGGGGCAGCGGCGAAGCGGACCTCCCCCCGTCCCTCACCCCCTCCGGTGAAACCCCCCGACCGATGTCCGACATCGCGGTGACCGGTGGTCCGGCGGCGCTGGCCGACAACACCTCCACCACCTCGGCTCCGGTGGCGGCGCCGCTGCAGTGGGCGGTAGCGGGTGCCCCGGAGCGGGTCACCCACTACACCCTCACATCGGGGCCGGACACCGGGACCGACCCGGTGGGCTGGCAACTGCAGGGCTCCTACGACGGAGACACCTGGACCACCATCGACAGTCGTGCCGCTGAGGAGTTCACCTGGCGACTGCAGACCCGGTCCTTCGCCGTGGACCGGCCCGGGCGGTACCTGCACTACCGGCTCACGCCCGAGGGCGGCGACTCCATCCCCGTCCTCGCCGAGGTCGAGTTGCTCGCCACGACCCCTCCCTCGTGTACGAAGACGGTGAGCGGCAACGTCAACGGGCCGCTGAAGGTCGACTCCGGGGTGACGTGCCTGTCCGAGGCAACCGTCAACGGGCCGGTGACGGTGCGATCCGGTGCCGTGCTCCACGCGGTCGACTCGACCATCTCCGGTCCGGTTGCCGCCAACGGGGCCGAGGCGGTGGTGCTCCGGGAGGTTCAGCTCGGAGGGCCGCTGACGGTGTCCCACGTGACCGGCGAGGTGAGCATCGAACGCACCACCGTCGCCGGACCGACGGTCCTGACGCGGAACCAGGCGCCGGTGATCGCGGCGGCGTCGGTCGGCGGACCCCTGTCGTGCTCCCGCAACACCGTCGCGCCCACCGACAATGGGGTGCCGAACTCGGTGCAGGGACCTGCCTCCGGGCAGTGTAAGGACCTGTAACGATTCCGGGGTCGGCCGCTGGCACAGTGGCCGACCCCGCTGCCGGCCCCGAGGGTGCCCCTCGGGGCCACTCCCGTCCCGGCGGCGCTCAGCACGGCCGGCCTGCTCCCGGTGCGGCGTCCCACCGCTCCGTTGCCGCTCAGTCGGCTTGGGCGGCCAGTTCCCCGGCCCGGTCCCGGGCCGCCTCCAGGGCGGCCAACAGCGCCGCCCGCACCCCGTGCTTCTCCAATTCGCGGACGGCGGAGATGGTGGTGCCGGCGGGCGAGGTCACCGCCTCCCGCAGCTTGACCGGGTGCTCGCCGGAGTCGCGCAGCATGACCGCGGACCCGATCGCGGTCTGCACGATCAACTCGTGGGCGACCTGCCGGGGCAGGCCGAGCAGGATGCCCGCGTCGACCATCGCCTCAACCAGCAAATAGAAGTACGCCGGCCCGGAACCCGACAACGCGGTCACCGCGTCCTGCTGCGACTCGGGGACCCGTAGCGTCCCGCCGAGTGGGGTGAACATCTCCTCGGCCAGGGCTAGGTGCGCGTCGGTGGCGTGCTCTCCGGCGGAGATCGCCGACATCGCCTCGTCAACCAGAGCCGGAGTGTTGGTCATCACCCGCACCACCGGGGTGCCGGCGGCCAACCGCCGGCTGAAGAAGCTGGTGGGCAGGCCGGCGCAGAGCGAGATGACCAGCTTGTCGGCCGGAATCTTCGGGCCGATCTCGTCCAGCAACGCCGCCGCGTCCTGCGGCTTGACCGCGATCGCGAGCACCTCGGCCTCGGCCACCGCGGTGTGGTTGTCAACCACCCGTACGCCGTAGCGGAGGGCCAGTTCCTCGGCCCGCGCCTGCCGCCGGGTGGTGGCCAACAGCCGCTCCGCCGGCCAGCCCGAGCGCAGCAGGCCGGAGAGCACCAGCTCGCCGATCTTGCCAGCCCCAATGACCGCGACCGGGTGCACGGTTTCCGCCATCGGCCGTACCTCTTCCCGCGTAGGCCGGTGCGCGGTGGGCCGGGGCCCACCGCGCACCGGTTGAACGATCAGCTACCGAAGAAGACCTCAGCCTCGGCGTACCGCTCCAGCGGCACGGTCTTCAGCTCGCGGGTGGCCTCGGCCAGCGGCACGCGGACAATGTCCGTGCTCTGCATCGCCACCATCTTGCCCCAGTCGCCCTCATGCACCGCGTCGATCGCCTGGAGACCGAGCCGGGTGGCGAGCACCCGGTCGAAGGCGGTCGGGGTGCCCCCGCGCTGGATGTGGCCGAGCACGACGGTACGGGCTTCCTTGCCGGTCTTGGCTTCGAGCTGCTCGGCAAGCCACTGGCCGACGCCCCCGAGGCGGACGTGGCCGAAGGCGTCCAGCTCCTGGTTGTGCAGGACCATCTGCCCCTCGAGCGGGTGGGCGCCCTCGGCGACCACGACGATCGGGGCGTACTGGTGCTGGAAACGCTTCTCGACGTAGCCGGCGACCTGGTTCACATCGAACTGCCGCTCCGGCAGCAGGATCACATTGGCGCCACCGGCGAGACCGGCGTGCAGGGCAATCCAGCCAGCGTGCCGGCCCATCACCTCGACCACCAGGGTGCGGTGGTGACTCTCGGCGGTGGTGTGCAGCCGGTCGATCGCCTCCATCGCGATGTTGACCGCGGTGTCGAAGCCGAAGGTGTAGTCGGTGGCGCCGAGGTCGTTGTCGATCGTCTTCGGCACGCCGATCACGTTGACGCCGAGTTCGTGCAGCTTGGTGGCGACACCAAGGGTGTCCTCGCCGCCGATCGCGATCAGCGCGTCAACGCCCTGCGCGGCGAGGTTCTCCTTGATCCGCTCAACGCCGTTCTCAATCTTGAACGGGTTGGTCCGGGAGGAGCCCAGGATCGTACCGCCACGCGGCAGGATACCCCGCACCTCCGCGATCCCCAGCGGGCGGGAAAGCCCCTCGAGCGGGCCCTTCCAGCCATCCCGGAAGCCCACGAACTCGTGACCGTAGTTGGCCACGCCCTTCCGAACCACCGCCCGGATGACCGCGTTGAGACCGGGGCAGTCGCCGCCGCCGGTGAGCACGCCGATACGCATGATCTGCTCATCCTCCTGGGAACATTGGGTAAAGCCCGGTTAAGCCCCAGGATATGTGTCGAATCAGACCATCGGCGCCATTGCCGGCCCGGGGCGGGCCGTCATTGCGAACTGTAGTCCCGTCCGGTATGCGCCGACACCGCACCCCGGCTACCAAGTGGTAGGCAGTCCCCGGAGCGAACCCGATCAACGTCGACCCGACCCCGTCCGACCCGATCCTGTCATGGCCTGCCACCGAGCCAGGTTGTGCCGCGCGTCCACCAGCGCATCATGCCGAGCCGCGTCCGCGTCCGGCAGCGGCGGACGACCCCGGTCATCCCAGAGCTGGCGCAGGTCCTTGGTGAAGCGCGGGATCTGACGAGGCAACGCCGTCATCGCCCCCCACAGCTGCGCCAGCGACACGTGGTCGTACGCCGCGTACCACGCCCACAGCTCCAGCTGCTCGCCGGGACGGCCCCGGACCGGTTCCAACAGGAACTCCTCCAGCTCGTCCCGGATCCGCGCGCGGGACCGCCACGCCCGATCCGCCGGCGACGGCAGCTGACTCAGCACATTACGACGCACCCAGGGCACCGCCCGGGAGTCGTCGAACTCGGTGGAGACGGCGTAGAAGTCACGACCGTACTCATCGACGACGCCGATCGACACCAGGTCGATGGTGCGGCCATCCTCGATGAACTCGCAGTCATAGAAGTAGCGATAAACCATCACCGCCATCCTGGCGTATGCCGTCACGACCGCACCGGGGTGGGTGCCGCCGGCCCGGGCGCTCCGCGTCCTCGCAGGTCAGAACTGGTATCGGATAGGTCTCGAAGGTCACGCAAACGAATTGAGGGGTGTACAGCAAGCGACCAGGCCGTCATGATCTGATGTGTACCGCTACCGGAGGCATCGGAGCACCTTGGCAGTCCCTGTCAGGTTCACCCGGTGAGCGAGTCAGGGGTCCTTGACCGGGGGAGGGGTTGGGACGTGGAGGTGCGCCTACCGGAGCCAGGTGACGCGCTGACGGGCGTCGAGATGTTCGCCGGCCTCGAGCCAGAAGCTCGGCAACGAGTAATCGCGGCGGCGGTGCCACGCACCTACCGCAAGGGACAGCTGCTCTTCGTGGAGAACGACCCGGGCGAGTCCCTGATCGTGCTACGCCGCGGCGCGGTGGCCGTCTTTCGCACGGCTCCCACCGGTGAGCGGGCAGTGCTGTCGGTGATCCGGCCGCCGGAGGTGCTGGGCGAAGTCTCACTGCTGGACGCCTCCACCCGGTCGGCATCCGCCGAGGCCATCGAGGACTGCGCGGCCCTCGCCCTGTCCCGGGGCGCCTTCATGGAGCTGGTGCACTCAAACCCGCGCATCCTTGACGCGGTGATGCGCTCCCTCGGCAGCCTAATCCGCCGGCTGACCGAGCAGAACGCCGACCATGTCTTCCTCGATTTGCCCGGAAGGGTGGCCAAGACGCTGGTCCGCCTGGCCGGTGAAAGCCAGGCGCCCATGATCACAATTGAGCTCAACCAGAGCCAGCTCGCCGAGATGGCCGGCGGCTCCCGGCAGAGCGTCAACCAGGCGATCGGCTCCTTCGCCAGCCGAGGCTGGCTGCGCACCGAGGGCCGCCGGATCGTGGTGACCGACGTGGCGTCGCTGCGTCGCCGCGCCGGCATGAGCGAGCGCTGACGGCACGTACGATCGGGGTCGGGGCGGGCGATCGGCCCCGGCCGGGGCGCGCCCCGGCGACTGTTCCGATCGCAAGACGCGACCGAACGCACTCCCGCAACCGGTCCCCGGCGTGTCACGATTCAAGGCACGGCGGGCACAGACGCCGAGAGGCTTCGGGAGCGCGCCCCCGGCGCGCGATGAGGAGGTTGTCCGGTGTCAGCGGGTGGGGCCCGCCGGGGACGGCGGGACAACGGGATCGACGCAAGCGAGTACGCGGTCGCCGGCGATGTGGATCCCCGGGTGGGTGAGCATCTTCTGGACGTGCTCGCCGCCGGCGGCATCGCCGCCTACCTACAACCCTCGGCCGACCTCAACCCGGTCACCCGCACCACCACGGTCCCGCCCCGGCCGATCGATCGGCTGTACGTGGACCGCTCCCACCTCCGAACCGCTCGGGACTACCTGACCCAGCTCGCCGACGAAGGCGCCACCGACCGGACCCGGGACAACGAACCCGACATCGAGGCCGAATGGGCGCGGATAGTCGCCGGGTTCCACACCACCTCCGCCAGTGGTGGTGACAACCGGTGGCCCGCCGCGGAGGACGTGGACGAGGATCGGGCCGGCCGGACCTCCACCGAAACCCGACGACTGCCCTACGCGGCGGACGTCTCCGGTGTCTCCGTCAGCCAGGGGCGGGAGGAGGAGCCATCGCTCCTTGACGGGTTGGACACCTTCGGCGCGGACCTGCCCGACGACGACGAGGAGACCGAGCGGTACACGCCACCCCCGCCCCCACCGTTGCCCCGCATCTCCAAGTACGCGGCGCTCGGCATCTTGGCCATCGTGGTCGGCTTCCTGCTCTTCCTCTACCCGTCGCTACTTCCGGTGGACCCGGGGATTGTCACCCTGCTCGGCTTCACCGGCATCCTCGCCGGCTTCGTCACCCTGGTTTGCCGGCTCCGCCCCGGCGACCGGGACGAACACGACCCGGACGACGGCGCCGTCGTCTGATCTGATCTGGCGCTTCCTGGGCCCATCACGGAGCCGCACCACCCGGCGCGCCCACCGCGGCTCGCCCACCGGCTACGGGGCCCCACCGGTCACAAACCCAGCTCGCCCCACCGGTTACGGCCGCCCACCGGTTACGGATCCCCCTACCGGTTACGGGCCGCCCGGGCCGCCCCGAAGCGGGGGCGTAACATTGGTGTAACTTACGGTTAGTAGGAATACTGCTGTCCGTCATTCCCCCTCCGCCGGCTGCCGGCCCTATCCCCCTGTTGCGGCGGTCTCCGGCAGATCGGAAACGTCCGAAGTGCGACAGAGTTCCCTGGTGGTGGTCGCCAACCGCCTTCCCATCGACGACAGTACGGCGCCCGACGGTGCCTGCGAGTGGCGCCGCCGCCCCGGCGGCCTGGTCAGCGCCTTGCACTCCCCACTACGGCAGACACCCGCCACCTGGGTGGGGTGGGCGGGTGGCACCGGGCCGGCACCGGCGCTGCCCGACGTTGACGGGGTCCGAATGCACACGGTGCCGCTCACCGCCGACGACCTACGTGACCACTACGAGGGCTTCGCCAACGCCACGCTCTGGCCGCTCTACCACGACGCCGTCGAACAGCCGGAGCACCACCGCCGCTGGTGGGAGGCGTACCAGCGGGTCAACCAACGGTTCGCGACAGCCGCCGCTGAGGTGGCCGAGCCCGGCGCCGTGGTCTGGGTGCAGGACTACCACCTACAGCTCGTGCCCGGCCTGCTCCGGGCGCTCCGTCCGGACCTGCGAATCGGCTTCTTCCTCCACGTGGCGTTCCCGCCGCCGGAGCTGTTCATGCAGCTCCCCCGGCGAGCCGAGCTCCTGCGGGGAATGCTCGGTGCCGACCTCGTCGGCTTCCAACGGGCCCAGGCGGCACACAACTTCGCCCAACTCGCCGACCGGGTGCTCGGGCTGCCGGCCACCGACCACCGAATCGCCGTTGACGGCCGGGTCGTACGCATCGGTTCGTTCCCGGTCTCCATCGACACCGCCGAGATGGCCGCCCTGGCCGACCGGCCCGAGGTCGCCGACCGCGCCAGCCGGCTTCGCCGTGACCTGGGCAGCCCGGGACACGTGATCCTCAGCGTCGACCGGATGGACTACACCAAGGGCATCGAGCAGCGCCTCAAGGCGTACAGCGAGCTGATCGCCGACGGACACGTCAAGGTGCAGGACACTGTCCTGGTCCAGGTGGCGGTCCCCAGCCGCGAGCGGGTGGGGCAGTACCAAATCCTCCGCAGACGGGTCGAGCGCGAGGTTGGCCGGATCAATGGCGAATTCGGCCGTGTCGGCGAGCCGGCCATCCACTACCTGACCCAGCCCTTCGACCGCGCCGAGTTGGCCGCGCTCTACCGGATCGCGGACGTGATGGCGGTGACCCCACTCCGGGACGGCATGAACCTGGTCGCCAAAGAGTACGTAGCCGCCCGGGTAGACGACACCGGCGCGCTGCTGCTCAGCGAGTTCGCCGGCGCCGCCGCCGAGCTACCCCAGGCGTACCTGGTGAACCCGCACGATCTGGAAGGCCTCAAGCAGGGCCTGCTCGCGGCGCTGCGGGCCCGACCGGATCAGGTCCGCGAGCGGATGCGGAAGATGCGGACGCACCTGCGCCAGCACGACATCCACGCCTGGGCTCGCTCCTACCTGGCCGCTCTGGACCAGGACAGCGCCCTGCTCAGTCGACTCGGTACGAGCCGCTGACCGACCCACCCGGGCTCAGCCGGCGGACGGCTCCTTCTCCAGCCAGTCGAGGATCGCGTCGATCGGTTCCCGCCACCCGGCGTCCAGCATCAGGTCGTGGCCCATACCGGGGAAGAGCAGCGGGGCCGAGGCGTACCGTCGGGCAGCCCGGGTGAGCGCCGAGCGCGGCACAATCCGATCCTCCGGGCTACCGAGCACCAACACCGGTGGGTCGCCCACAGCCGGCTCGGGCTCTCGCCCGAACAGCAGCTGCCACTGGGCACGTCGGGCCGGGCGGCCCAGCCGGGACAGGTGCCGCCGCGCCTCATCACGGGGCAGTTCCGGACCGAACAACTGGGCGCGGCTGCACCGCAGCCGACCGCCGACGAGCGCCGGCAACGTACCCAGGGGGTTGCGGCGCAGCGCCGTGACCGCCGTTGCCCAACCACCGAAGACTGGGGCCACCAGCACGGCGGCGCGGGCCGGGTAGCGGGCCAGGGCGTGCGCAACCACCAGCGCCCCAGCGCCATGCCCGACCAGCACCGCCCGGCGGGGCAGCCCCGCGGCCACCTGCACCACGTCATGGGCGTACGCCCCCAGCGTGGCCTCCGGTGCCGGTCCGCTGCCAGACTGCCCACGCAGACTCAACGCGTACCCGGAGAAGCCACGCTCGACGGCGTGCCCCAGCCAGTGCTCGGCAAATGCCCAGGCGCCGTGACCGAAGCCAGGAACGAACAACAGCGGCGGCCGACCCTCATCCAGCCCGGGGACGGCCTCGAGCACCTCGCGCCGAACCGGACGGACCGGGCGAGCCCACTCCCGTCCCCGGATGACCCGTACCTGCTGGCTCACCGGGTAAACCCTCCGCTCGCGACTGCGGGGCTCGCAAGCTCACTCCTCGCACTCACCACGCCCACCCTCCGCTCGCGACTGCGGGGCTCGCAAGCTCACTCCTCGCACTCACCACGCCCACCCTCCGCTCGCGACTGCGGGGCTCGCAAGCTCACTCCTCGCACTCACTTGGCCTCCAGGTCGTGCAGGGCGCGCTGCAGGGCGCGCAGGTAGTCGGCGTGACCGACCTCGAACCAGTGCCGGCTGCTCTCCTTGACCGGCCCCGCGTAGCGCTCCCCCGCCCGCGCCGTCACCGTGGCGGCGAAGGCTGCCGCCTTGCTGGGCCGGGTCTCCCGCAGTCGCAGCAACCGGGCGAAGAGCACGCTCTGCCAGTGAGACAGCGGGAAGATACCGGAATCCGGTTGCACCAGGCCGGCCACGGCGAGGGTCGGATGATTCGGCACAAAGGCGTTGAGCCACAGCGCCGGACGCCCGGCCCCGCCATCGTCGCCAAGGATCTTCGGGTCGAGAAACTCGAACCGGGGCAGGTAGCCGGTGGCGAACACGACCAGCTCCGGATCGACCTTCCGGCCGTCCGCCAACTCGACGGAGTCCGGGTGGAAGCGGACGGCGTCCGGCACCGGAGTGACCCGGCCATGGCCCAGATAGTAGACAAGCTGACTGTTCACGATCGGATGCGTCTCCAGCATCCGGTGGTCGGGCTGCGGCAGACCGAAACGGGTCAGATCCCCCACACTCACCCGGAGGAGGCGGTGAAAGAGCCACTGACGGAGCCGCCGGGGCAACCGCAGCGCCAGCAACAGGTCGTTGAGCTGGTCAGCCGGACGGCCGAGGAGATACTTCGGTGCGTACCAGTAGCCACGGCGCGTGGAGTGCCAGCAGTGGGCGGCCTGCTGGGCCGCCTCGGCGGCGATGTCGCAGCCGGTGTTGCCGGCACCGACCACCAGCACCCGCCTGCCCCGCAGCTGCGCCGGATCCTGGTAGGACGAGGCGTGCATGACCTCACCCCGGAACTCGGCAAGGCCCTCGTGGTTGGGCAGCTTCGGCGACCAGTTGTGGCCGTTGGCGACCACAACCGCGGCGTACCGGGAGGTCCGTTCCGGGCCGTAGCCGCCGGTGCTGCGGGTCGTGACGTCCCACCGGTCGCCATCCGCCGGCTCGACCCGCACCACCTCCGTGCCGAACCAGACGTGCCGGCGCAGGTCGAAGTGGTCCGCATACCGCTCGAGGTAGGAGAGCAACTGGCTGTGATGCGGGTAGTCCGGCCAGTCGTCCGGCATCGGGAAATCGGGGAACTGGGTTAACGGACGCGACGAGATCAGGTGGGTGCTGGCGTAGACCGGGCTGCGGTCGTGCCGCCAGTTCCACACCCCGCCGACTCCGGTCTCCCGCTCGTAGCAGTCGACGCCGAACCCGTGCTCGGTCAAATTCTTGATCGCGGTCAGCCCACTTGGGCCCGCCCCGATCACGCAGACCGTCTCACCGCGGTCGGAGACGGAGCGGCCGTCACGGTTCAGGTCGAGGGCACTCGACGCCGGGTCGGGCCAGCCGTGATCGGTGGAGGTGGTCACCGAGGCATCTCCTTAGGTGCGGCACGGATGCCGGGTCGCGCAGCATCCTGCCCACATCGGATGCACAATGTCCAGCCCGGCCCGGCGCCGGCCCGCGTCCTAGATCTGACGGGCGAGGTCGGCAGCGCCGATGAGACCGGCGTTGTTGCCGAGCTTGGCGGGACAGATCTCCGCCACCGGCAGCCGACCCCGCTGCGCGAGCGCCTCGGTGAAGGCGGAGCGAGCCGGTCCCAGCAGCAGATCGCCGGCTTCGACGACGCCACCGCCGACCACCAACACCTGTGGGTCCAGGATCTGTGCCAGGTCGGCGAGGCCGTTGCCGAGCCAGTGGCCGACCTGGGCGAAAGCCTCCGTGGAAACCGGGTCACCGTCCTGCGCCGCGGCGGTGATCATCCGGCCGGTGATCGCGTCAACGTCGCCACCGGCGCACGCCAGCAGGCCGGCAGCGCGGTGCGGTTCCTGGCGGGCCGCGGCGCGGGCGAACCGCACCAGGGCGCTTCCGCTGGCGTACTGCTCGATGCAGCCCAGCCGGCCGCAGCCGCACTGGTGCCCGTCCGGCACGCTGAGCATGTGTCCCAGCTCGGCGGCGATGCCGTGCGCGCCACGCACCAACTCGCCGCCGAGCACGATCCCGCCGCCAACCCCGGTGCCGATGGTGAACATGACCATCGAGTCCTCGGCATCGCGGGCCGCGCCGTAGCGGAACTCCGCCCAGGCGGCCACGTTGGCGTCGTTCTCCACGATCACCGGCAGGTTGGTGGCTCCGTTGACGAACTCGCGCAGCGGCTCGTCCCGCCAGGCGAGGTTCGGGGCGAAGAGCACAGTCGAACGACTGGCGTCGATCCAGCCGGCCGCGCCGATGCCGACGCCCTCGATCGCCCGGCCCTCGGCCAGTTCTCGGATCACCTCAACGATGAGGTCGCAGGTCTTGCCGACGTCATCCGCGGGAGTGTCCCGTCGGGTCTGCACGAGCACCGTGCCCGTGTCGTCCACGACGCCGGCTGCGACCTTCGTGCCACCGACGTCCACTCCGATGGTCAGCGTCACCGCTGCCACTCCCCTCTGCTGTGCTGCCCGACCCGGGGCGTCGCGCCGGTCGGGTCGGGGGTACTGGGTCAGGCCCCTCGGGCGCTCTCGCCCATGTCGCCGGGTGCCCGCGCGGCGGGCACGACGGGACGGTCAGCCATCGCCGGCACCTTCTCTGTCGCGGCCGGCCCGGCGGCGTTGCCGGGCGGTGCGGCGGCCGGGACGGGGGCCTCCTCCGCCCGAGTCGCGGCGGACCAGGCATCCCCCTCGGGCGCCGACGGAGAATCATGCCTGCTCCGGGTAGCTGCCTGCCACACCGGGGTTGACCGCCCCGATGCCGCGGCTTCCGCGGTGGGGTCCGCCGCCGAAGTGGGGGCCGCCTGCGCCGAGGCGAATGCTCGGAGCAGGCTCGCCACTCCGGCAGCCAGATCACCGGCTCCGGTGGCGAGCCGCTCGGCGAATTCCGGACTCGGGTCCCGTAAGGCGACAATCGCCCGGCAGAGCGGGCAGATGCAGCACTCCGCCGTACCGGTCGACAGACCGGCACCGGTCGAGTTCCCAGCGTGACCGAGAACACTCGAGACGACCCCACCGAGCGGACCCCAGGAGGTGCCACCCTCCGCGCCGGCCGCGGCGAGCCGCACCGCGGCCAACAGGGTCGCGACCAGTCGTTCCGCCTCTTCCCGGGCCGAGCCCGGATCCGTTGCCGTCATGATCGGCTCCTCCACGAAACGGCCGCGTCACTGCGGCACGTCAGATGCTTTCTACCCGGCGCTTGAGCTGCTTCAACGCAGCTTCCATGATCATTCTCTCCGCCTTACGGCGAAACATGCCAAGCATCCCGACCGACAGCTCGACCTCCAGCGTGTACGTCACCGTGGTCGTGCCGTCGGCGTTGCCGACCAGGTCGTACGAACCGCGCTGGGTGCGTTGCATTCGAGAGGGCTCCGCCAAGTGCCACCCGATCCGGCTGAGGTCGTCTGCGTACTCGTAGACCAGCACATACTCGTCCACCAGAACTCCGGCGTCGAGGGTGAACCGCACCTGACGGGCGGAGCCGTCGGCGTACTCCTCCAGGACCTCCACCTGCCGCAACGTATCGGTCCATTCGGGGTAGCTCGGAAGGTCACAAATGACCGCCGCCACCCTTTCCGGTGCCGCACCGATCGTGATCGACTGGGTGGAAGAGTCCGCCATGGGGGCAGGCTACCGGGCTATGTGACGAACCTGTCTGCACCACCCTCGGCGTCGGACGGGTAGGTTGCGACTGAGCCGACCGCGAGGGCGGCCTGCCCGGCCAGCGTGAACACGAGGAGAGTGCAGGTGCGCGAGTTCTCCGTCCCACCGATCGTCACTGTCGGCGACTCGGCCAATCTAACCGATCCGGTCTGGGAAAACGCTGAGGTCGCCCCAGACGTGGTGCAGTTCATCCGTGCGGGCGCCGACGACGCCTGGGTCGACGTGACCTGCCGCCAGTTCCGCGACGAGGTGATCGCGGTGGCACGCGGCCTGGTCGCGGCCGGGGTACAGCCCGGCGACCGGGTCGGGCTGATGAGCCGCACCCGGTACGAGTGGACGCTCTTCGACTACGCGATCTGGGCGGCCGGCGCGGTCACCGTGCCGATTTACGAGACCTCCAGCGCCGAGCAGACCGCCTGGATCCTGTCCGACTCGGGGGCGGTCGGCGTCCTGGTGGAGACGGACACGCACGCCGCGGTGGTCGCCGGCGTCCGAGACCGGGTACCTGAGCTGGCGCACGTGTGGCAGATCGACCGTGGCGGAATGGACGAGTTGGTCACCGCCGGTGAGTCGGTTGACCCGACCGAGATCGAGCAGCGCCGCGCGGCCGTGCGAGCCGACGATATCGCCACCCTCGTCTACACCAGCGGCACCACCGGCCGCCCCAAGGGGTGCATGCTGACCCACCGCAGCATGTTCGCTGACATCGCCAACGCCGTGCCCGTACTGCCCAACCTGTTCGGCCCGGGCGCCTCCACCCTGCTGTTCCTGCCACTCGCCCACGTCTTCGCCCGGCTGATCCAGATCGGTGTGGTGCAGGCCCGCGCCACCATGGCCCACTGCCCGGACACCAGCGAACTACTCCCCCGGCTGCAGGCGGTTCGCCCCACGTTCGTGCTCTCCGTCCCCCGGGTCTTCGAGAAGGTCTACAACAGCGCCAAGCAGAAGGCCGACGCCTCCGGCAAGGGTCGGATCTTCGCCCGTGCCGAGGCCGTCGCGATCGCGTACAGCGAGGCGCTGGAGACCTCAACCGGGCCGGGCCTGGCGCTCCGGATTCAGCACGCGCTCTTCGACCGTCTGGTCTACCGCAAGCTGCGGGCCGCGCTCGGTGGACGGTGCAACGATGCGATCTCCGGCGGGGCGCCACTCGGCGCGCGACTTGGGCACTTCTTCCGCGGCGTGGGGGTGACCATCTACGAGGGATACGGGCTGACCGAAACCTCCCCCGCCGCCTCCACCAACCTGCCCGACGCCATCCGGATCGGCAGTGTCGGACGCCCCCTGCCCGGGGTGACCATCCGGATCGACGACGACGGCGAAATCCTCGTCGCCGGAGACCTGGTCTTCCGGGGTTACTGGCGCAACGAGGCCGCCAGCGCGGATGTGCTCACCACCGACGGCTGGTTCCGCACCGGCGATCTGGGCCAACTCGACAGCGACGGCTACCTGCGGATCACCGGCCGGAAGAAGGAGATCATCGTGACCGCGGGCGGCAAGAACGTCGCTCCGGCGGTCCTTGAGGATCAGGTCCGGTCGCACCCGCTGGTCAGCCAGTGCGTGGTGGTCGGCGACCGGCAGCCCTTTGTCGCGGCGCTGGTCACCGTGGACGAGGAGGCGCTGCCGGCGTGGTTGGAGGAGGCCGGTCTGCCCGCGACCACCCCGGTCGAGCAGCTCCGCGAACACGAGGGGCTGCGGTCCGAGATCCAGTCCGCGATCGACACGGCCAACCAGGCCGTGTCCCGGGCCGAGGCCATCCGAGTCTTCCGAATCCTGCCTCGGGACTTCACCGAGACGACCGGCGAGCTGACCCCCTCCCTCAAAGTAAAACGACAAATCGTGCACAAGTCGTACGCCACAGAAATCGCTGATATCTACCGAAGCTGACTACCATCCGTCACGTGCCCGCCTCCACTCCGAAACTGCCCCGACCGCATCCCCTCGCCGCTGCCGCGCGCGTGGTGATGCTGGCCCTGGTGGCGGTACTGAGCCTGCTCGCCACGCACGACCTCGCCCAACTGTGGTGGATCGCGCTCCTGGCGGCGGCGGGCCTGCCGGCGCTGCTCGCACCGACACACGACCGGCTCGGGCCGCTAAGCCGGGGCGCCGAGGTGGTGGTGCTGGGGCTCGCCACCAGCCACGTCGCCTCGGTGGCGACGATCGGCGTCCAGAACGCCGGGCTGGGCGCCTCCGCGGTGCTGCCATACCTGACCGTCCCGGTCACCGTCACCGCCCTGCGCCGACGCTTCCGCGAGGGCGCAGGGCTGCTGGCGATCATCGGTCTCACCCTGCTGCTGGCCGGGGCACTGACCGAGGTCGACGGCCAACGGCAGCTCTTCCAGGTCGGCTACCTGGCGGTCAGCGCCCAGTGGCTGGCCCTCTCCGGCCTCGGGCTCTACGCGGCGCGAACCCTGCACCGGGTCATCCGGGCCCGCGGCGACAGCAAGCCCCAGCCGTACGCGGAGGCGACCCGCCTGCTAACCCAGCTACGCACAGTGGCTCGAAAGCTCCCTGGAGCCACGCTGGACCCGGGTGGCATCTCCGAGCACCTGCTGGAGGAGCTGCGGACGCTGGCCCGGGCGGACCGGGGGGCCGTCCTGTCGGCCAGTGGTGGTGGCCGGCTGGTGGTCCTGGCCCAGTGCGGGACCGACCGGGTGGACTGGGAGACCACACTGGATGCGGACTCGGCGATCGCCGACGCGTGGGCCAGCCAGCAGCCGCAGACCGCCGCACACTCGCAGGTCCGCTCGCCCGTCGGTGGGGAGGTCTCCGCGCTGATCCTGCCGCTGGTCGCCGGGGTGCGTACGGTCGGGTTGGTGGTGTTGGAGGCGGATGTCGTACGCGCGTACCCGCCCGCGGTCGTCGCCCGGGCAACCGGGCTGACCTCCCCCGCCGCGCTGCGCCTGGAGGCAGCCCTACTCTTCGACGAGGTGCGCTCCCTGGCCACCAACGAAGAACGGCAACGGCTCGCCCGGGAGATCCACGACGGGGTGGCCCAGGAGCTGGTGATGGTCGGCTACGGCATCGACAACGCCCTCGCCACGCTGCACGAGGACACCGAGGAGACCGCTGAGTCGCTGCGTGCACTACGTCAGGAGGTCACGCGGGTCATCACCGAGCTGCGACTCAGCCTCTTCGAGCTGCGCAGCGAGGTGGACCGGCACGGGGGCCTCGCCGCCGCCATCGCCGAGTACGCGCGCACCGTCGGGGTCTCCGGCGGCCTGCGGGTACACCTGTCGCTGGACGAGTCGACCGCCCGGCTACCCGCCGCCACCGAGGCCGAGCTCCTGCGGATCGCCCAGGAGGCGGTGGCCAACGCCCGCAAGCACGCTGGCGCCTCGAACCTCTGGGTCACCTGTGCCGTGGACCCGCCGTACGCCCAGATCGAAGTGTCGGATGACGGTCACGGGATCTCCGACCAGCCTGCGGACGGGCACTACGGTCTTGCGATCATGGCGGAGAGGGCGGAACGTATCCGAGGTCGACTGGAGATTCGGCCGCGGCAGCCGAGCGGCACAACGGTGGCCGTGGTGGTTGGTTCGTCACCCCAGCGCGATAACGTGCGTGGCAGTACCGCAGCAGAAGGGGAGTAACCCGAGGATGACCACACCGACACCCGCCACTCGCACCAAGGTCCTCCTTGTGGACGATCACGACCTGATTCGCAAAGGGCTACGGCACGCCTTCGAGCGCGACCGGCAGTTCGAGGTTGTCGGCGAGGCTGCCACCGCGGCCGAGGGGGTCCGCCAAGCCGGCGCCCTCCAACCAGACGTGGTCATCATGGACCTGCGACTGCCCGACGGCAGCGGCCTCGAGGCCACCCGCGCACTGCGCAAGTCCAGCACCACGATGGGTATCGTCGTGTTGACCATGTATGCGGGCGACGACCAGCTCTTTGGCGCGCTCGAGGCGGGTGCGAGCGCCTTCGTCCCGAAGACCGCCCCGGCGGACGAGGTGGTTGCTGCCGCCCGGCACGCCGCCTCCTCGCCCAGCGCGTTCACCGCCGCCGACCTGGCCGAGGCGATGAAGCGCCGGCTGGCGCCGTCCGGGCCGCAACTCTCCCCACGCGAAGGACAGGTGCTACGCCTGCTCGCCGACGGAATGAGCGTGGCCGGCATCGCCAAGCAGCTCTTCGTCAGTGAGTCCACTGCGAAGACCCACATTTCCAAACTCTACGAGAAGCTCGGCGCCGCCAATCGCGCCCAGGCGTTGATGACAGCGCTCCGGCTCGGTCTGCTCGAGGCCCCCGATGCGCCCAAGTTCTGATCTCCCTGTCAGCTAACGAGCGGACAACTTCTCATTGACGACAGTGTCGGCCGGCGCGATGTCGCGCTAAGGTCTCCCCCGGCGGAGGGGTGGTCTGCAGGGGCGTGCCCCGTGCGCACGAAGAGGTGAGGCATGCGACGGCCGGACTGGGCACCCGACGAAATCGACATCGAGCGTCCCAGCGTCGCCCGCATGTACGACTACTACCTCGGCGGTTCCCACAACTTTGCGGTGGACCGGGCAGCAGCGCAGGCCATGGTCGCGGCAGTTCCCGAGGCCCCGCTGATGGCCCAGGCAAACCGCGCTTTCCTGCGCCGGGCGGTGCACTTCCTGGCCGATGCCGGGGTTCGGCAGTTCCTCGACATCGGCTCCGGAATCCCCACTGTCGGCAACGTGCACGAGATCGTCCAGCAGGTCGCGCCGGACTCCCGGGTCGTCTACGTCGACACCGACCCGGTGGCGGTGGCGCACAGCCAGGAGATTCTCGCTGACAATGACCAGGCGACCGTCATCCAGGAGGACCTGCGGCACCCCGACCGAATCCTCCGCCACCCCGAGCTCCGTCGGCTGCTCAACCTCAATGAGCCGACCGCGGTACTCATCGTCGCCGTGCTGCACTTCGTCCCCGACGACGACCGCCCCGCCGAGCTGCTGCGAACCCTGTACGACGCCCTCACTCCCGGCAGCTGGCTGGTGCTGTCACAGGCCAGCGACGAGGGCCGGGCGGAGACCGAGCGAAGCGACGCCGAGATGGTGTACCAACGTACCGGCAGTCCACTATGGTTTCGCAATCGATCCGAGCTGACCACGCTCTTCGACGGTTTTGAGCTGGTCGAGCCCGGGGTGGTATGGGTTCCGCAGTGGCGCCCGGAGACACCGGAGAGCAGTGTGAACGCCGAGACATCGGGTTTCCTTGGCGGCGTGGGGCGGATCGGTGACTAGCCCAGCCACCGCGACGCAGCCGAGCGGCGCCAACTCCGGCATAGCGGCCTTTACTCAGGAGTGGGCTAACGCGCTCACCGGGACAAGCTACCTGCCCATGACCCAGGCACAGCTCAAGCAGTTGCTCAACCGCCTCGCCCGGCAACTGGCGGGGGCCCTGCTCGCCGAGCCGTTCGACCTGCGAGCCGGTCAGCGCGTCGGCACCGAGCTGGTCGCCGCACACATCGCCTCCGCCGAGGCACTGGGGCGTACCGTCGAGGTCGTTCAGCTCCGCCTGGTACGCGACCTGGGCCTGGTCGCCGAAGATGTAGCGGACCGGCTGGCCCGGCTGCTCGCCGCCGTGACCACCGGATACACCCGGGCGCTGCGCGACCGCACGCTGGACGAGCAGGAGTCCATCCGGCGGGCCGCGATGGCGCAGCGGTCAAAGGCCGAAGAGGCGCTTCGGGCCAGTGAGGCCCGCTTCCGGCACCAGGCCACCCATGACGCGCTCACCGACCTGCCAAACCGGAATCTCTTTACCGAGCGGCTCACCACGGCGCTGGCGGCGCCCCGGCGGGATACAGACCGGGTCGGCCTCTGCTTTCTCGACCTCGACCAGTTCAAGCGGGTCAACGACCAGCACGGGCATCAGGCCGGTGACCGGGTCCTCACCGAGGTGGCCAACCGGCTGCGGCAGGCCCTCACCGGGCATCTGGTCGCCCGGCTCGGCGGCGACGCGTTCGTCATCCTGATCGAACGCACCGGCGGCACGCGGGACGTGATCGCGGTGGCGGAGGCGGCCTTGGCCGCCGTACACGAACCGGCTGCGGTGGCGGGCCACGAAGTGACAGTGCGGACCAGCATCGGCATCGTGGAGCGGCAGGTCGCGGGCACCTCGGCGAACGAGCTGATGCGGGCCGCCGACTGCACCCTGCACTGGGCCAAGGCAGCCGGCGGTGGTCGCTGGATGCTCTACGATGCCGAGCGCGACCGCCGAGAGCTGACCCGCCAGGCGCTGACCGCAGCGATCCCAGCCGGACTGGACCGGGGCGAGTTCTACCTCGACTACCAACCGCTTGCCTCCCTGAGTGACGGCCGGCTGCTGGGCGTGGAGGCGTTGGTGCGCTGGCGGCATCCGGAGTTGGGCGTCCTCCGCCCGGACCGTTTCATCGGCCTCGCCGAAGAGACCGGACTGATCGTCCCGCTCGGCGGGTGGGTGCTCGCCGAAGCCTGCCGGGCAGCGGGCAGTTGGTCGGTGACCGGCGGGACCCCGTTCGTCAGCGTCAACCTGGCCGTCCGGCAGGTGCACCGGCCAGACCTGGTGCAGGACGTCCGAAACATCCTGGAGCGCACCGGGCTGCCGCCGGAACGTCTCCAGCTGGAGATCACCGAGAGCGCCATGATGAACCCCGCCGACGAGCCGGTCCGGGCGCTACGCCGCCTCGCCGACCTCGGTGTCCGTATCGCCATTGACGACTTCGGCACCGGCTACAGCAACCTGGCGTACCTGCGCGACCTGCCGGTAACCGAGTTGAAGGTGGCGGGGGAGTTCGTTGCCGGGCTGCGTGCCCAGGAGCCCCAGGCAGACGAACGGATCGTCGCGTCGTTGGTCTCGCTGGCCCACGCGCTCGACCTGACCGTCACCGCCGAGGGGGTGGAGACGGCCGGGCAGGCCGAACGGTTGCGGGCCATCGGCTGCGACGCCGGCCAGGGCTGGCACTTCGGCCGTCCAGAACCTGCTGACCGGATCCTGGCCCGACTGTCCTGACTGAGCACCGGAGACCGGGGCTGAACCGGTCTCCCGGCCCCACCGCGTCGCTCAGGCCTGCAGGAGACTACTCATCCGGGCGGCCTGGGTCTCCCAGCGCCACTCGCGTTCGACCCAGGCCCGACCGGCGGCACCGAACTGACGGGCCAGGTCCCGGTCGGCGAGCAGGGTTGCTACCCGGTCGGCGAGCTGGGCCACGTCCCGCCCCCGCACCACGAAGCCGGTCTCGCCGTCGCGCACCGCATCCGGTGCACCCCCCGAGTCGCCGGCCACCACGGGCAGCCCGGTCGCGGAGGCTTCCAGGTAGACGATGCCCAGCCCCTCCACGTCCAGACCCCGGTTCCGGGTGCGGCACGGCATCGCGTACACGTCGCCGGCCGCATAGTGCGCGGGCAGCTCCGCCGCCGGCACCGTGCCGGTGAAGACCACGTCCCGCTCGACGCCGACCTGTCGGGCCAGCTTGCCCAGCCCGTTCCGGTACGGCCCACCTCCGACGATCAGCAGTGCCGTGTCCGGGACCCGGCGGCGGATCTCCGGCAACGCCCGGATCAGCGTGTCCTGCCCCTTTCGCGGCACCAGCCGGGACACACAGACCACGACCGGTCGGTCGACCAGCCCCAGCCGCGCCCGCACCGAATCACCCTGGACGGTCGGGTGGTAGGTGTCGAGGTCAACACCGGGCGCCAGCCGACTCAGCTGGGTTACCCCACGCAGGGCCCGGTCCAGCCGGAGCCGGGTGTACTCCCCCAGGTACGTGGTCACGTCAACGTCTCGGCCGATCCGGCGTAGCGCGGAACGGGCACCGGGCAGCGCTGCCCAGCCAATCTCATGCCCATGGGTCTGCGCCACCACCCGCCGGACTCCGGCCCGACGTCGCAGGCCGGCTGCGAGCAGCCCAAGTGGTGCCGCCGCACCGAACCAGACCGTGTCGCAGTCGTGTGCCCGGGCGAGCTGGGTGACCCGCCGGGCCACCGACGGGGTGGGCAGCAGCACCTTGGTTTCTTCCCGCACCACCTCGAAGGGCTGGTCGGCGTCGAACTTCTCGGCGCCGCGCCAACTCGAGGCGTAGACCACCAGCGAGCCCACGGGCTGGCGCACCGCGAGGCCATGCACGAAAGACTGGATCCCCCCGGGCCGGGGCGGGAAGTCGTTCGTGACAAGCAACGTCCGGCTCTCGCTCATCGGCTGGTCTTCCTGGCGTAGGCGCGGGCGGCGGCGATCCGCTCCACGGTGGACGGGTGACTGGCGGAGTAGAGGTATCCCAGCCGGGGTGGGTCGGGGTCGGCGAGGTTGACGCCGGCGAGTCGGCGCTGCATCGCCACAAAGGCGCCCGGATCCTTGGTCAGCGCCAACGCGTGTTGGTCGGCCCGCGCCTCAATCCGGCGGGAGATCAACGCCTGTGCCGGCGTGGCGACCAAGCCGGCCACCGTCACCAGCGCCAACAGCAACGGGAAGGCGCGCGGTTGGTCGATCGAGTCGACTCCGGCCATCCGCAACAACGGCGGGACGAACCCGAGCAGGTAGAGCGCCACCACCAGCACCGCCGCGCCGAGCGCGCCGGTCAGCGTGCCAATCACCACGTCCCGGTCCTTGGCATGCCCCAACTCGTGGGCCACCACCGCGGTCACCTCCTCCGGGGTGGCTTCGCGCAGCAGGGTGTCATAGACGACGATCCGACGGGTTGGCCCCATCCCGGAGACGTAGGCGTTGACGGCGCGGGTGCGACGGGAGGCGTCGGCCACCAACACGTCCCGGACCGGCACCCCGTCGCGGGCCGCCAGGTCCATCAACTCGGTCCGCAGTGGGCTCGGCTCCAACGGGGTGAACCGGTTGAACACCGGTTCCACCAGCACCGGGAAGACGAACGACAGGAGCATCACCAAGCCGGCTGCCCCGGCCGCACCGAGCGCCCACCACCAGCGCGGCGCCAGCCGAATCACGGTGTAGAAGCCACCCAGGGCCACTGCCCCGATAACCGCGCTGACCGCGTACGACCTGAGCAGGTCAACAGTCCAGCCACCCCAACTGTTGGTGGCCAGCCCGTACCGGGTGAGCACGGTGTGTCGCCAGGCGGCGAAGGGCAGGGTCATCAGGTCGGCCACGAACAGCACGGTGAGCCCGCCGAGCACCGCCTGCGCGGCCCAGTGTCCACCGAACGGACGGCCGACCAACTCGACGAAGCGGCTGCCCAGCGGCGTGAGCCCAAGCGCGAGCGCCACCAGCAGGCCGACGCCGAGCGCCGCCCAGCCGCCGGGCCGCAGTGCCGCCCGGAACTCCCGCCCCCGACTCACCTGTTCTCCTGGCAGCTCGTCCAAGGCGGCGAGTTGGTCGGCCCGCGGGGCGGGCGGACGCTGCCACGGGATCAGCACGGCGGCGGTTACGGCCAGCGCAGCGACCAAGCCGACCAGGGTTAGCAGAGCCCAACCACGCGGGCTCACCGGATCGCCGCCCGGCCCACGAGGCCGGTGGTCGCGACGGACCCGCCCGCAGCGCGCCATTCCCGCGTCATGCCACTCCTCCCGCTGTGCGCGCCCATCGTAGTGGCCGCCCGGTCACGACGGGCGGGGTGCACACACCATCGGCGACAACCGGATGATCGCGGCGGGAGCTCCGTGGGGCGCCACGCGGCTCCCGCCCCGCGGGCGCCACGTGGCCTGCCCCGTAGGTCAAGCCACCCGATGGTGGCGGTCGGGCCGGTGCACCGGGGGCCGGGACTCCGGCAGCACCTGCACGTCGAACCCGGCCCGAGCGAACACCTCGATCGCCCGCATCTCGGCGGCACCGCACTCCACGGGCTCCTCGAGCAGAGCGGTCACCAGGCAACCCGAACAGCCGTCTGCCCGGCCCGCGCACCCGTCACAGTCGATCAACATCACGCCTCCCGCCGCGCCGGCGGTGATCGGGCCAGCAGGTCGCTTCCTGGTCACGCCCCACCCCACCGCTGCGAGGTCTGCCCAACACCGTCGGTCACATCGACGCTAGACACAACGTATGACAGAACCCGGACAACTCGATCAACTCACCGCCGATCCGCCCCGGGGACAAGCCGACCCAGGGTCCCGCCCAGGCTGAGACCGCCCGGCCGGTCAGGACCGAGCCAGCCGGCGCAGCAGCGCGTCGGCGCCCAGCGGGTAGGCACCGTGTCGACGTACGCCATCGGCCACCTCCCGGTCTGCGGAGATCACCACCACCGGCCGACCCGACGGCTCGGCTCGGACCAGCCGCCGGATCAGCTCGTCGGCCGTCTCTCCCTTACGGGAAAAGAGCACCCGTACGCCGCGCGGACTCGGCGGCAGGCCATGCATCCGCTCGGCGCCATCGAAGACCACGGTTACCTCGTCGCCGGTCTGCGCGGCGATCCCACCCAGCCCCGTGATCAACCGCTTGCGCTGCTGCTCCAGTGACATTTCGCCGAAGCCCCGCTTGGTGACGTTGTAGCCATCGACCACCAGATGCGCCCGGGGCAGCGCGAGCAGCTGGTCCAGCCGGGCCGGATCGTCGGAGTCCCGGGCTCGGGTGGCGACACCCGCCACGGGAGCGCCGGACTGGTCGGCGAAGGCGTCGGCGACGAAGTCGGCCGGCAACCTGTCCGCCGGATCCAACGCCAACTCCCGCCGCAGGCCCACCGCGGCCTGACCGATCGTCTCCAGCAACAGCCACAACCGGGCGTCGTCAACCGACCTGGACTCCTTGGCGCTGGCCCGGGCCACCCCGGCCGCCGCCTCGGCCTCGGCCAGCCGGGCCCGGGCCCGACGAAGCTCCGCCTCCGCGTCCGCCGTCGCGCGTGTCGCCCGGCCACGCTCAGTGGCGAGCAGCTCGCTCGCCCGGCGCTCTCGAGCCTGCGTCTCGCGCAACGACCGGCCGAGTTGCCGCGACTCCTCCCGGAGTTGGCCGAGCTCCTCGCGGACCCGGGCCAGCTCGTCGCGGAGCTTGTCTGCCTCGACCCGAGCCACCGCACGGTCGTGCTCTGCCCGGGTAGCCCGCTGCTCGGCCTCTCGGACCAGCTCGGCGACGACTGCGCTGTCCGCCTCGGCCCGGACCGCCGCGCCGCTGGACTCGATGAGGTCCCGCCACCCCTGCGGACGCGCTAGGTACGCCAGTGCGGCAACCTCCACCGGGTCGGCGGCGGCCGGCGCGGCGCCCCCGACCACCGCCGCGCCGAGGTCACCGGCGTCGGCAAGCACCCGCGCGGCCACCCGCTGGCGAAACAGTGGGTCGCCGGTCAACTGGGTCGCGATCATCGGCGCGCCGAGCCGGGCCCGCCGGTTGGGCGCGAACTTGGCCACCCGGCGCAGCGGGACCGGCACCTCATCCGCGGGCAGGCCGGGCAGCACCGCGGCAGCCAGCGCCACGATCCGCTGCCGGACCGGCTCCGGCAGCACCGGCTCCGGACCGCCCTCCGCTGCGGGATCATCGGCGGACGGCGCGGGGTCGGCCCCGCTGCGGGGTCCGGAACCGGACGCACCGGCGGTGCCGGTGACAGCCGGGTTGGCGGTGGACGCGGTGGCGCCAGCGGCAACCGGATCATCGAGAGTGCCCCCCGTACCCTCGATGCCCGGCTCCGACGCAGCGGCGACCGACTCCTCCGCGGGGCGGTGGTCGTCGTCGTACGGCTCGGCGAGGGGCATACGGCAAGTCTCCCACTGTCGCCCGGCCCATCGCCGAGCGAGTGAGCCAATATCTCATCGCAGGACCGTTGTCAACGCTCTGCCGCCCGCTGGAGTCGGCGGTTCCCGGGGGACGCGATGGCGCAGTCGGCGCAGCCCGGCGGGTACGGTGTCGGACCGGGCCGTTAGCGTGCCCGCCGATGGCACCGCAGAAATATGTCCAGGAGTTGTTAGCCGGCCTCGACCCCGCTGTCGGCGGCGTTGACCCGGCCCTACCGCTCTACGCGACCACCTTCGTCGTGGTCGACCTCGAGACCACGGGCGGCGCACCGGACGGCGGCGGCATCACCGAGATCGGCGCGGTGAAGGTCCGTGGCGGTGAGCAGCTCGGCGTGCTCGCCACCCTGGTCAATCCCGGCACCCCAGTCCCGCCCTTCGTCACCGTGCTCACCGGCATCACCCAGGCGATGCTGCTGCCCGCCCCGCCGATCGCTGAGGTCCTGCCGAGCTTCCTCGAGTTCCTCTCCACCGACGCGGTCCTGGTCGCCCACAACGCCCCGTACGACGTGGGATTTCTCAAGGCGGCCTGCGCGGCGCACGGCTACCGCTGGCCGAATCCGCGAGTGCTGGACACGGCGGCGCTGGCCCGACGGGTGCTGACTCGCGACGAGGTGCCCAACCGCCGGCTCGGCACCCTCGCGGCATACTTCCGCACCGCCACCCGGCCCACCCACCGGGCGTTGGACGATGCGTTGGCCACCGTTGACGTGCTCCACGGGTTGATCGCCCGGCTCGGCGGGCACCGGGTGCACACGATCGGCGAGGCGATCGAATTCGCCCGGGCAGTCACCCCGACACAGCGCCGCAAGCGGCACCTCGCCGAGGGCCTGCCCCACTCGCCCGGGGTTTACGTGTTCCGGGGCACCGACGACCGCCCGCTTTACGTCGGCACCTCGGTCAACATCGCCAACCGGGTCCGCAGCTACTTCACGGCCGGGGAGAAGCGGGCCCGCATCTCGGAGATGCTCGCCGCCGCCGAGCGGGTGGAGGCGGTGGAGTGCGCCCATTCGCTCGAGGCGGAGGTGCGGGAGCTGCGTCTGATCGGGACACACGCTCCGCCGTACAACCGACGGTCGAAGTTCCCCGAACGGGTGGTCTGGCTGAAGCTGACCGACGAGGCGTACCCACGGTTGTCGGTGGTGCGAAACCTGACCCCGGAGGACGAAACCTACCTCGGGCCCTTCACCTCCCGCCGCGCCGCGGAGCTCGCCGCGGCCGGCTTCCACGACGCGATGCCGCTGCGGCAGTGCACGCACCGGCTGTCACTTCGGAAGGTCACGCCGGCCTGCGCCGTGGCCGAACTGGGTCGCTGCCCGGCCCCCTGCGAGCACCGAATCACCCCGGCGGAGTACGCGGACCGCGCGACGACGCCCTTCCGGGTGGTGTGCGGCGGCGATCCCCAGGGTGTGGTGGATGCCTTGCTTGACCGGATCGGGACGCTTTCGGCGGGACAACGCTACGAGGAGGCCGCGGTGGTGCGATCCCGGCTGACCGCCGTGCTCCGCGCGATCATCCGGATGCAGCGACTCACTGCGCTCACCGGGATCGCCGAGGTGGTGGCAGCCCGGCCAGCACCGGACGGAGGCTGGGAGTTGGCGCTGGTGCGGCATGGACGGTTGGCCGGTGCCGGCGTGTCTCCGCCTGGGATCCACCCACGACCGACGATCGCCACGATCCGGGCGACCGCGGAGACCGTCGTGCCGGGTCACGGACCCACTCCGGCCACCAGCGCCGAGGAGACCGAGCGCGTGCTGTCCTGGTTGGAGCGTCCGGAGACCCGGCTGGTGGAGATGTCGTCCGCCTGGGCTTCCCCGATTGCCGGGACGGGCCGGTTCCGAGCCCTGCTAACGAAGGCGACAAACGCGGCTTCCCACCAATTCTCGACCGAAAGCCCGAGACCAACCACCTGATCGGATGACGCCGACTCGCATAAGCTGTTAACAAGTGCAGTCCTGCCCGTTCACTGGGCCTGCTCCCGGCACCGGAAACGGTGACCTGGGGGCCGGGGTGAGGAGGTATCCCTCGTGGATGTCGACGCCGGACACGGCGCCGCCTTGGAGGGCGCGCTTCCGCCCCAACCAGCGGAGCTGCCCCTGACCCGCCGACTGCGCACGCTGCTGGCGTGGTCCACCGCCGAAACCGAACCGGTTGGTGAGCTGGTCCGCACCCACCGGAGCATCCACTCCGGAACGGATCCGTCATTGCTGCGTCGGGCGTACACGATCGCCGAGACGATGCACCGTGGGCAGTTCCGCAAGAGCGGCGAGCCCTACATCACCCACCCGCTCGCGGTCGCCCAGATCTGCGCCGGGCTCGGCATGGACGCGACCACCCTGGTTGCGGCGCTACTGCACGACACCGTCGAGGACACCCGCTACACCCTCCAAGCCCTCGCCGACGACTTCGGGCCGGAGGTCGCCCACCTGGTTGATGGAGTAACCAAGTTCGACAAGGCGTTCTACGGTAAGGCCGCTGAGGCCGAGACGATCCGGAAGATGATCATAGCGGCCGGCAAGGACGTCCGAGTATTGATCATCAAACTGGCGGACCGGCTGCACAACATGCGCACGCTCGGGGTTCGCTCCGCCGCGTCCCGGGAACGCATCGCCCGAAAGACCCAGGAGGTACTCGTTCCGCTCTGCGACCGCCTGGGCATCCAGAAGCTCAAGCGAGAGCTGGATGACATCGTGCTGATGCACCTGGAGCCGGAAGAACACGACCGCATCTCCCGGCACCTGCACGACCGGCCCGGCTGGGACGCGTATCTGGCGGAGGTCGTCGCCCGGGCGAAGACGGCGCTCCGCCGCAGCCGGGTCAACGCCGACGTGAGCCCTCGTCCGCGCCACCTCTACTCGATCTGGAAGGACACTCTGGCCGGCGATTACGCCGCCCCATGTGACCTACCTCGGGTCGTGATCGTCGTGAACGGCCCGGCCACCGACTGCTACGCGGCTCTCGGCGCCATCCACGGCACCTGGCCCCCGGTGCCCGGCCGGTTCAAGGACTACATCGCCTCCCCGAAGAACAACCTCTACCGCTCCCTCCACACCAGCGTTCGCGGGCTGAAAGATCGCACGGTGGAGGTGCTGATCCGCACCGAGGAGATGCACCGCTGCGCGGAGTACGGCATCGCCGCCAGCTACCGCTTTCCCCGCGCCCGGGTGGACCAGTCCGTCCGGGACGAACAACTGGACTGGCTACGACGCGTACTGGACTGGGAACAGGAGACCGCCGACCCGGCGCAGTTCCTGGAGTCACTACGCAGCGACCTCGCCGAGGCGCAGATCCAGGTCTTCGCCGAGGGGCGACAGGTGGTGCTGCCCGCCGGGGCCACCCCGGTCGACCTCGCGTACGAACTCGACACCGAGCGCGGCGACCACTGCCTGGCGGCCCGGATAAACGGTCGACTCGCCCCGCTCTCCTCCTGCCTCGAGGACGGCGATGTCGTGGAGATCTTCACCGAGACAGAACGGACGCCCGACGGCTTCGACGCGGCCCCACGCGGTCCCCGCCGGGAATGGCTCGGCTTCGTCAAGTCCCCACAAGCCCAGATGCAGATCAACCGATGGTTCGCCGACCACACCGAACCCGGAATCTCCATCGCCGACAAGGTCCGCCTCGGTCGGGCCGCCGTCGGGCTGGCCCTGCGCAAGCACGACCGTGGTCTCGCCAGCGACCTGCCCCTACTCCGGCTCTCCGAGGAGCTCGGCTACCCCGACCTGGAGACGATGCTCGTCGCGGTCTTCGACCGGGCAATCGCACCGGACACGGTGGTGAAGCAGCTCATCGACCTGGTTGACCACCGGCAGCGATGACTGGGCTGGCCCCAGGCCGGCGGGGATTCACCCGACGGCATTAGCCTGGAAGCATGATCTGCCGCTCGCGGACAATCGTACGTGCCGTCGCATACCAGGTCTTCTACCGGCTCCCGCTGCCCGTGCGGCGTCGCCTGGTCCGGTTGACCGTGCCGAAGTACATCGTCGGTGCGGTCACCCTCGTTCGCGACAGCGAGGCCGAGGGGGCCGGACGGCTGCTCCTGCTGCGCCAGCCGCCCGGCCGGGGGTGGACGCTCCCGGCGGGGCTGCTGCAGAAGCGGGAGGCGCCGGTGGTCGGGGCGTGCCGCGAACTGTACGAGGAGACGGGCATCCGGCTCTCCCCCCGCGAGCTGACCCCGGCAGTACCGAACGCGGTCGTCCACGACAAGGGTTGGGTGGACGTGGTATTCACCGCGGCGGTGCCGGCGTCAACGACCACCCTGCGGGTGGATGGTGCGGAGGTCTTCGAGGCCGCCTGGCACCCGCTGGACGCCCTGCCCAAATTAACCTGGCCCACGGCCCGCCTGCTCGGCTACTTCGACATCGGACCGTTGGCGGGGCAGTTCCCGCCAGTGCTGCCCGAGCCCCAGCAGTGACCCCCGCCGACATCTGCGCGGTGGTCCTCGCTGCCGGCGAGGGCAGCCGACTGCGTCCGCTGACGGAGCGGGTACCCAAAGCGCTCTGTCCGGTCGGGAACATCCCGCTACTCGACCGGGCGCTCACGCGGCTCGCCGGGATCGGCCTGACCGGGGCGAGTCGGGTGGCGGTCAACGCCAGCTACCTCGCCGAGCAGGTGATCGCGCACGTCGGGGACCGGGCCCACCGGTCGGTGGAGCCCGACGGCCCGCTCGGCACCGCCGGCGGCCTGGCGAAGCTACGCGACTGGATCGACGGGCGCGGTGTCCTGGTCGGGAACGCCGACGCCTACCTCGCCGACCCGGACCGTCCGCCGGGGCCGGACATCGCCGCCCTACTGCAGGACTGGGACGGCGAGACGGTACGGCTGCTGGGCCAGCCCGCCGTGAACCCAACGGCACCCGGCACCTTCGACGGCCATGCCTTCACCGGGTTCTCCCTGCTGCCGTGGCAGCGAGTACGGAACCTGCCGCTGGAGTTCGGCGATCTGGTGCGAACGGTCTGGCGTCCGGCGGAGGCAGCCGGCGAGCTGACGGTGGTCCCCTATCCCGGCACGTTCTACGACACCGGCACACCCGCGGACTACCTCACCGCCAACCTGCACGCCACTGGCGGCGACACCCTGGTTGACCCCACGGCGCTGGTAACCGGCCCGTGCCGGTCGGCGGTGATCGGAGCGGGTGCGCGGGTGCACGGGGCGGTCACCGGGGCCGTAGTCTGGCCGGGCGCCACTGTGGGGGCGGAGGAGCACGTTCAGCATGCGATCCGCGCGGGGACCGATCTCACCGTCGTAGTCAGCGAACCCACCGCTGCTGGGAACGGCTAGCATGAGCGGCGAAGCCGACGAACGGAGCGACTCCCGTGATCACCGCGATTGTGCTGATCGACTGCGCCACCGACTCGATCCCTGAGGTGGCCGAGGCACTCGCCGCACTGCCCGGGGTCAGCGAGGTCTACTCGGTGGCCGGCCAGGTCGACCTGGTCGCGATAGTCCGGGTCCGCGAGTTCGAACAGATCGCTGAGGTGATCGCGGGGCGCATCTCCAAGGTGTCGGGTGTGCTGAACACCGACTCCCACATCGCGTTCCGCGCGTACTCGCAGCACGACCTCGAGCAGACGTTCGCGATCGGCCTCGGCACCGCCGACTGACCGGCGGCAGCACGGCCGGCGCCAGTCGACGGCCGGTCCACCCCAGTGGGGTGACACGGCCGTCGACTATCTCACCGTGGTCAGCTAACGCCCGGAGCCGGTGTGCCGGTGCCGCCGCCCGGAGCCGGTGACTCGGTGGTGCTACCCGGAGCCGGGCTCTCGCTGGTGGTGCCGGGGCCCGGAGTGGTCATACCCGGGCTCGGGGTGCCGGTGCCGCTGCTCTGCGGTACTGGGACACCCAGCTGGTTCGCCAACTCGACCAACTCGTCGTAGTGGGTCTGCAGGGTCGGCAGCGCGGTCTGCGCAAGCTCGATCACCGACGAGTCGGAACCCTGTGAGATCTCCGTCTGGGTGGCCTGGATGGCCTGGACGTGGGCGGTCAGGTTACTGGTCACCCAGAGCTGGTCGAATTCCTCGCCACTGGCGTTGTTCATCTGGTCGGTGGCGTCCTGCTGGTCGGCCGTCAGCTCGCTCGTCAACTCGACACCGAGCTGATTGGCGACCTGTTGGACCGTCTCGTCCAGCTGGGTGTGGTCAGTCCCGATCTGTTGGCCCAGATTCTTGACCCCCTGGTCCTGGCCCTTCTGCCCGGCCAGCTCCCCCTTGCTGATCTCAAACAGATTCACCTGGTGAATGGCCTGCAGGTACTGGGTGTCCTGCTGTGACGGCTGCGCCGCGGCGTGGGCAGCCGCGGCGGGTGCGATACCCACCAGCACCAGCGCGGCCAGCAGGCCCAGGCGTTTGAATCCCAACATTCGTCCTCCCCTAGAGACGTTGGACCGCACGGATACCCGGCTGGCCGGGGTTATTCCTCTGTCCCAGCCCAGGTATGCCCAACAGACGTGGCGCCCACCGGAGTTCTCCGGCGGGCGCCACGTGCGGTTACGTCGCGGGTGAGGTCAGCGGCGCTCGCCGCTGGAGATCTCCGATCGCTCGGTGTCCGAATCGACCGGGGGTGCCGGCGACACCGGCGCCTCGGCGGGCTTCTCGATCGGGTAGAAGAAGCCCCGGATCGCCGGGCCGAGCGCGCCGAGCCGGTTCATCTTCTTCGGCACCACCCAGCCGACGTACTCCAGTTCGCCGTCCTCCCGGTGGAGTGGCTGGTGCACCTCGACGAACCGACCGTCCGGCAGCCGCCGGATGATGCCGGTCTCGACCCCGTGCGCCAGAACCTCCCGGTCGTGCTGCTGGAGCCCCAGACAGATCCGGTAGGTGACGAAGTACGCCAACGGCGGGAGGAGCAGCAGACCGATCCGGCCACCCCAGGTCATCGCGTTCAGGCTGATATTGAACTTGTCGGCGATGACATCGTTCGCCCCGGAGAGCGCCAGCACCAGGTAGAAGGTGACGGCCATGGCACCCAGCCCGCTCCGCGCCGGAACGTCCCGCGGCCGCTGGAGCAGGTTGTGGCTACGGAAGTCCTTGAGGCGCCGGGCCTCAATGAACGGATAGAGCACGGACATACCCACCAACACTCCGGGCAGCACGACCGTTGGCCAGAACAGCGGCGGAATGACGTACCCATCGCCGATCGGAATGTAGATCTCCCAGGCGGGCATCAGCCGGGTAGAGCCGTCGAGGAACATGACGTACCAGTCGGGCTGGCTGGCAGCCGAAACTACCCACGCCTCGTACGGCCCGAACAACCAGATCGGGTTGATCTGGAACAGGCCGGCCATCAGCGCGATCACCCCGAAGACGACCATGAAGAAGCCGCCCTGCTTCAACGCGTACCGCGGGAACATCCGCTCGCCGACCACGTTGTCGTTGGTCCGGCCGGGGCCGGGCCACTGGGTGTGCTTCTGCTTGAAGACCAGCCCCAGGTGGGCACCGATCAGGGCGAGCAGCAAGCCGGGGATGAGCAGTACGTGCGCGATGTAGAACCGGCTGATGATGATCGTTCCGGGGAACTCGCCGTCGAAGATCGAGGACGTGAGCCAGGAGCCGATCACCGGAATCGACAACATGATGCCGGAGGCGATCCGGAGCCCGGTGCCGGAGAGGCCGTCGTCCGGCAGGGAGTAGCCGGTGAAACCGGCCAGGAAGCCCACCCAGAACAGTAGCGAACCAATGATCCAGTTGGCCTCCCGCGGCTTGCGGAACGCGCCGGTGAAGAAGACCCGCAGCATGTGCACCACGATCGCGGCCATGAACAGCAAGGCCGCCCAGTGGTGCATCTGCCGCATGATCAGGCCACCCCGGACGTCGAACGTGATGTCCAGACTGGAGGCGTACGCGGCGGACATCGGCGTGCCCCGGAGCGGGGCGTAGCTGCCGTTGTAGATCACCTCGGTCATCGCCGGCTCGAAGAAGAAGGTCAGGAAGACCCCGGTGAGCAGCAGGACGATGAACGAGAAGAGCGCGATCTCACCCAGCAGGAAGGACCAGTGGTCCGGGAAGACCTTGTTCAGCAGCCGACGGAGCGGGGTGGCCACCTGAAAGCGGTCGTCCACCCCCCGGGCCGCGTTGCCCGGGACGGCTGCCATCTCAAACTTTCGCCGCTTCACGGCCGCTCCCAGAAGTCGGGTCCGACGGTCTCGGTGTAGTCGGACGTGGCCACGAAGTAACCCTCGTCGTCAACGAAGATCGGCAACTGCGGCAGCCGACGGCTGGCGGGACCGAAGATGGGCTTCGCGTTGTCGGTGATCAGGAACTGCGACTGGTGACACGGGCAGAGCAGCCGGTTGGTCTGCTGCTCGTAGAGGCTGGCGGGGCAGCCGGCGTGCGTGCAGATCTTCGAGTAGGCGGCGAAGTTGCCCCACATGAAGTCGTCGTGGCCGATCCGCACGTTGGCCTCGCGGGCCTCCAGCGCATCCGCGTCCCGAAGGTGGATCAACAACGCCGGCGAGTCCGCGTACTTGTTACTCACCCCGTGGTCGATACCGGGGAAGACGGTGATCTGGCCACCGGCGCTGATGTCCGCCGGGCGAATCGGGCGGCCGTCCTCACGGACCAGCCGAACCTTCTGCCCGCCCTCCATCGGCGCGAAACCCGTGGTGAACATCTGGTTGTTCTTGTGCGGCTGCGAGATCAGGCCACCCACCAGCGGCGCCGCGGCCACCGCGCCGACCGGCGCGAGACCGGCCAGCAGCGAGACTCCCAGCAGCGGCCGGCGCTTCACGCCCAGCTCATCGGCCATGTAGAGCATCGTCTGTCCGGTGATCGTGCGGTCCCGCTCGTTCACCACGCCCTCATGCCGGTCCTGGACCGAGACCTCCTTGGGCAGCAGCTTCTTGCCCCAGGTGAGAACGCCGAAGCCGATGCCGAGCAGGGAGATACCCAGGGTCACACCCAGCAGCGGCGTGTACCACTTGTCGCCGCCGTGGCCCAGCTCGTACTCCCAGGGCCACCAGATGTAGATCGCCAGGAAGGCGGTCGCGGAGGCGCCGGTCAGCAGGAAGAACGAGGCGACCGTACGGCTCAGGCGTCGCTCGGCCTTGCTGCCCGGCACGACCTGCGGCTCGTAGTGGACGATCTCGATGTCGTCCTCACGGGCACCCGCACGGACGATGTCGAAGCGACTGAGATCCGGATCGTCCAGGTCGACCGGCTGGTCGCCGCCCGCGTTTCCAGGGTGAGTGGTGGTCATGCCGTCACCTCGCTGTGGGCGGTGCCGACCCGCGACACCGGCGCAATGTTGGTCAGGAACCGCCCGGTCACGACTTACCCGCAATCCACAGGGTGGTAAAGACCAGCGCGACGATGCCGACCAGGAAGATCGCCAGGCCCTCGGTCGAGGGACCGTAGCGGCCGAGGTTGAAGCCACCCGGGTCCTGGTTGTGGTTCAGGGTCTCCTGGATGTAGGCGATGATGTCCGCCTTCTGCTCGGGCGTGATCTGGTTGTCCCCGAACACCGGCATGTTCTGCGGACCGCTGAGCATCGCGGCGTAAATCTGACGATCGGTGGCGGGCTTCAGGGTCGGCGCGTACTTACCCGAGGAGAGGGCTCCACCGCCGCCGCCGAAGGCGTGACACTGCGAGCAGTTGATCCGGAACAGCTCACCACCGGCGGCGAGGTTGCCGTCCTTGTGGAGATCCTCGCCGGCCGGCACCTCCGGGCCACCACCAAGCTCCTGGATGTACTGTCCGAGCTGACGGATCTCATCGTCGTTGAAGACCGGAGGCTTGCGGGGCGCCTGGGCCTCCTGCCGGACCATCGGCATGCGGCCGCTGCCCACCTGGAACTCGACCGAGGCGGAGCCAACGCCGACCAGACTCGGGCCGCGCCCCTCGACGCCCTGCGCGTTGCGACCGTGGCAGCTCACACAGCTCTCGTTGAACAGCGCCTTGCCGTCCGTGGCGGCGCTAGACATCGGTGTGTCCTGCGCCTGCACGCTGGGGGCGAAAGCCGTGTAGGCACCGCCGGCCAGCATCAGCGCTGCCAGCAGCCGGACCGCGGCACCCAGCCGGCGGCGGCCCCTGCTGCGCGACGCGGGCCGCCCGCGCAGCCGCGCGAGCAGACCGCGTCGGCGGTCGTTGTCAGAAGTCATGACCTGTGTCCTTAACCGGTTGGACCTTGCCTGAGGGGACGAAGCAGCGGCGCGATTCGGGGCGCGCCAAGATCACTGAAGCCAGTAGATCATGGCGTAGAGCGCGATCCACACCACATCGACGAAGTGCCAGTAGTACGACACCACGATCGCCGATGTCGCCTGCGCCGGCGTGAACCGACCCATGGTGGTGCGAATCATGAAGATGACGAAGGCGACCAGACCGCCCGCCACGTGGAGACCGTGGAAGCCGGTGGTGAGGTAGAACATCGACCCATAGCCATCTTCGTTGATCTTGACGCCCTCGTGGATCAGCTCCCGGTACTCGTTCAGCTGGCCGAGTACGAAGATCAGTCCCATCACGAAGGTGATCGTGAACCAACGCCGTAGGGCGTGCACGTCCCCCTTCTCCGCGGCGAACACGCCGATCTGGCAGGTCACCGACGAGAGCACCAAAATCACCGTGAACGTCGTCGCGTACGGAACATTCAGGTGCGGAGTGTGCTCCGCCCACTGCTCCGGCGCCGCGGCACGGATCGAGAAGTACATCGCGAACAGCGCCGCGAAGAACATGAGTTCACTGGAGAGCCACACGATCGTCCCGACGCTGACCATGTTGGGTCGCGTCAGGGAGTGGATCCGGCTCTTGTCAATCGCTGGGGCCGCAGTCACGCGGTCATTATTGCCGTTAAGCGAGGCCGGCGATCAGCGGGGGCCCAAACCGGTGCTCCGGGCAGCCCGATCGGGGGGGTCCGTTTAGCCTCACCTAGGGTGAAAACGTGCAGCGCGTCGATCCACTCTCCATTGCTACCGAAGTCGCCGCACCAGCTGCGACCTCGGTCGCCGTACCGGCAGCACCCGCGGCCATCCCGCCGCCATTCACCCTCACGTCGATCTTCACCGAGGTGCAGCCAGTCAGCTGGATCGCGGTCGGCTTGGCTCTCGCAGCTGGACTCTACCTCTACGGCGTACGCCGGCTCCGGGTGCGCGGCGACCGCTGGCCGGTGGTCCGAACGCTGCTCTTCCTCGGCCCCGGCCTCGGCGGCATCGCCACGGTGACCCTCAGCGGACTGGCGGCCTACGACACCACGTTGCTGTCGGTCTACCTGACGCAGCACCTGGTGCTCTCCATGGTGGCACCGATCTTCCTGGCCCTGGGCGCCCCTATCACGCTGGCGCTACAGGCGTTGCCACCGCACCCGCGCGAGCGGCTGCGGACGCTCCTACACAGCCGCATCGCCCGGCTCTGCAGCTACCCTCTGGTCGCCTTCGCGATCTTCATGGTCACCCCGTTCGCCCTCTACTTCACTGACCTGTACCGCTACACGCTCGAACACGCCTGGGCGCACGGGTTGGTCCAGGCACACGTTCTCCTGATCGGATGCGTCTTCTTCTGGCCGTTACTCGGGCTCGACCCGCTGCCCAACCGCTGGCCCTACCCGGGCTGGGCGCTGCTGATGCTGCTCTCCGTGCCGTTCTACACCGTGCTCGGGCTCACCATCATGCAGTCGACCGCCCTCTTCGGTGGCGACTGGCACTCCTCGCTCGGCCTGACCTGGGCCGACCCATGGGAGGACCAGGTGATCGCCGGTGGGATCCTCTGGGGCGGCGGCGAGCTCGTCAGCGTCACCATGTTGGCGGTGCTGGTCGTGCGATGGATGCGCCAGGCCGAGCGGGAGGCCCGCCGGATCGACCGCGAGCTGGACCGCCAGGAGGCCGAACAGCGGGCCAACCCGGCGGTCGGCTGACTGCCCGGCCGGGGAGCACCGCCCGCGGAAGCCCTGCTGGGTAGGACCGGTACGATCGGCAGATAGCTACGAGGTGGGAGCCAGTTAAGCAATGAGCGATCGTCGGTGCACTGTCCTGCTCTACAGTGACGACCCACAGGTCCGGGATCGGATGCGACTCGCCGTCGGCAACCGGCCCGCACCCGGCCTCAAGGTTGAGTTCGTTGACGCGTCCGACTACGCCGAGTGCATCCGGCTGGTTGACGACTACGAGATTGATCTCCTACTCCTGGACGGCGAGGCACACCCGGGCGGTGGCCTCGGCATCGCCCGGCAGATCAAGGACGACCGGGCCGATCCCCCACCCACCTGCGTGGTGCTCGCTCGCGCCGCCGACCGATGGCTCGCCGCCTACGCCGAGGTTGATGCCACCCTGGTGCATCCGCTCGATCCGGTGACCACCGGCACGACCGTCGCCGAAGTGCTGCGGACCCACGCACCGACCTGACGTCCCCCTCCGGCACCGCTTCGGCGCCGGGTCCGCCGGCGCCGGATCCTAACCCCTGGACCGCTCGGGAGGCCCCCATGGGCGAACGGACCTGGCCGCACCTGCTCGCCGCGCTGCTGCGCGGCGACGAGCTATCCACCGCCGACACTGCCTGGGCGATGGGTGAGATCATGTCCGGATCGGCGGGCCCAGCGCAGGTCGCCGGCTTCGCCGTCGCGCTGCGGGCCAAGGGTGAGACCCCCGCCGAGCTCTCCGGCCTGGTCGAGGCGATGCTCACCCACGCCGTTCCGGTCGATCTGCCCGCGGAGCTGCGCGCAACCGCCGTGGATGTGGTGGGCACCGGTGGCGATCTCGCGCACACCGTGAACATCTCCACCATGGCCTCCCTGGTGGTCGCCGGCGCCGGCGTACGGGTCGTCAAGCACGGCAACCGAGCCGCTTCCTCCTCCTGCGGCACCGCGGACGTACTGGAGTTCCTCGGCCTGCCGCTGGAACTCGGCCCCGAGGCGGTGGCGACCTGCGTCGCCGAGGCGGGGATTGGCTTCTGCTTCGCCGCCCGGTTCCACCCCGGGATGCGCCACGCTGGCCCGGTGCGTCGAGAGCTGGGCGTACCCACCGCCTTCAACTTCCTCGGCCCGCTCACCAACCCGGCTCGTCCGCGAGCCGGCGCAGTCGGCTGCTTCGACGCCCGGATGGCGCCGGTCATGGCCGCGGTCTTCGCCGCTCGCGGTGACTCGGCGCTCGTCCTGCGCGGCGAGGACGGGCTCGACGAGTTCACCACCGCCGCCCCCACCCGCGTCTGGGCGGCGCAGGGCGGCACGGTCTCCGAGGCGCTGCTCGACGCGACGGACCTTGGGATACCCCGGGCCACCCTCGCCGACCTACGCGGCGGCGACGTCGCCTACAACGCCGACGCGGTACGCCGCCTGCTCGCCGGGGAGACCGGGCCGGTGCGAGACGCGGTGCTGGTCAACGCCGCCGCGGCGCTCGCCACCCAGGGGCCCCTGCACACGGACCTGACCGAGGCGCTGCGGGCCGGCCTCCTCCGCGCCGCCGATTCGATCGACTCCGGGGCCGCGGCCCGCACGCTGGACCGCTGGATCGAGGTCGCCCAAACCGTAAGGCCGGCTACCGTCTGAGCCAACACCAGAGCGGCCCCGCCGACGGCGAGCTGGTCCAGCCCCCGGCACCGCTGGGGAGGACCACTTGCCACCGGAGGCCAGTCGGGCAGGTTGGGACGATCAACCGACGTGGCCGACGGCCCACACCGCAATCGCCTCCACACGGCGAACGGCCCGCTCCCTGCCGGGAGCGGGCCGTTCGCCTAATTGTGGATCAGTGCTCGGCAGTGCGCCGGGTACCGCTGTAGTACTCGAAGAGCAGGCCACAGGCGGCGAAGACGACCGCTACCAGGCCGACAGCCAGCAGCCAGAGCTGCCAGAACACGAGGCCGAGACCGGCGATCGTGGCCGCCAGCGCGATCCCGAACGGCCAGTAGCTGCCCGGGCTGAAGAAGCCCACCTCACCCGCGCCATCAGCGATTTCCGCATCAGCCCGGTCCTCGGGGCGCAGATCGATCCGCCGGGCGACAAACCAGAAGAAGCCGCCGCACATCAGGCAGAGCGCGAAGCTCAACAGCAGGGCGATGGTGCCAACCCATTCGATCTGGCCGCCGTCGCCGTAGGTCCAGCCTCCGTAGAGTGCCGAGGCAAAGAGCAGGAACCCGGCGATGATGAGGAAGATACGCCACTCGGTCTTCATGCCTGCTCCCTCAGTTACCCACGCCGCTAGCCGACTTGTCGGGGTTGAAGTTCGACTCGGTGCGTCGCGTGTCGAACGGCTCCGTGGTCGTCGCGTAGGGGTCTTCACCGATCGCGGTCAGCGCCTCCTGCGTGGACCGTCCATCCTGCTTGGCGGCGAGGAACTGGTCGTACTTCTCCGGCGAGACAACCCGCAGCTCGAAGTTCATGAAGGCGTGGTAGGTGCCGCACAGCTCCGCGCAGCGGCCCACGTACGCACCCTCGCCCTCGAGCTTGGAGACCTCGAAGACATTGCGAATGCTACCGGGGAAGACATCACGCTTGAACAGCATCTCCGGCACCCAGAACGAGTGGATGACGTCGCGGCTGGTCTCCTCGAAGCGGATCGACCGGTCCGAGGGCAACACCAGGATCGGGATGACCTCGCTGGTGCCGAGGACCGAAGCGACCGTGTTGGCCTCCACGCCCTGGCCGTCGCGGTAGTTGAACTGCCAGTTCCACTTGAAGGCGACCACCTCGACGGTGACATCCGGGTCCCGGGAGGTCTTCCCCACATCGGTCTGCACGATCGCCGTGTAGTAGAAGAGCACGGCGACGATCAGAATCGGGGCGATGGTGTAGAGGAACTCCATCGGCAGGTTGTAGCGAGTCTGCACCGGCAGCTCGTTGCCCCGCTTCCGGTAGCGCACCACGCACCAGAAGATGAGGCCCCACACGAACACGCCGACCGCGAGCGCCGCGATGCACGAGGCGATCCACAGGTCGTACATCCGGTTCGCCTCAGGGGTGATGCCGCCCTGCGGCCAGCCGAAGCCGCCGAACGCGGCACCGACATCGCAGCCCGTGAGCAGGACCAACAGTGCCGCTCCGCCGAGACCGAGCCCAGCCAGCCGGCCGGCACCCCGCACCCGGCGCCCACCGGCTTCCGGGTAGGCGCTGTGCCGTACGGCCGACGGCCGTACCTCCGAACTCCTTGCGACCACCTGGTCCTGCCTCCCTAGCGCGCCGCCGTGTCATCTGATCTGCCGGCCTCCGCCGGTGGAGCTTCAACACCGGCGGCAAAGGGGTCACCGACGGTCGCAGATTACTCGACTAGGACCGGCTGGACCTGATTGGGGTGGTTGTCCGCCCCCATCGGGGTGATCACAAGACAGGGGAGGCGATATCGTGGAGCTCCGTGAACGCCTCTCCGGTCTACCTGGACGCCGCCTCCGCCGCGCCGCTGCACCCCGTCGCCCGACAGGCGCTACTGGCCGCCCTGGACGACGGCTGGGCCGACCCACAACGGCTCTACGCCCCAGCTCGGCGTGCGCGTCAACTCCTGGACGCGGCGCGGGAGGCCGCCGCGGACACGCTCGGCGTCCGACCGGACGAGCTCTCCTTCACCCCAAGCGGTACGGCGGCTGCGCACTCGGCCGTCCTCGGCGGGCTCGTCGGACGGCGCCGGGCCGGGTCCGGCCTGGTGCACTCCGCTATCGAACACTCGGCGGTGCTGCACGCCGCCGAGCGACACGTGGCTGCTGGCGGCACGGCGACATCGGTCCCGGTCGACCGGGTTGGCCGAATCGATCTGGACGCCTGGTCAACGGCGGTCGGGGCACGCGGGACCGCGCTCGCGGCCCTGATCGGCGCGAGCCACGAGGTGGGCACCGTGCAGCCGGTCGCCGAGGCCGGTGCCGCCTGCGCCGCCGCCGGAGTGCCGCTCTACGTCGACGCGGCACAGGTGGTCGGGCACGCACCGGTGCCGGTGGGCTGGTCGATCCTGACCGCGAGCGCCCACAAGTGGGGCGGACCGCCGGGGGTCGGGTTGCTGGTGGTCCGCAAGGGCACCCGCTGGGAGTCGCCGTGGCCGATGGACGAACGCGAGGCAGGGCGGGCCCCGGGGGTGGTGAACCTACCAGCGGTCGTCGCGGCGGCGGCGAGTCTGCGTGCGGTGGCGGCCGACGCGGCGGCACGGGGGGCCCGACTCGCCCGCCTGGTGGACCGGATCCGGGCCCGGGTGGCGACCGAGGTGCCGGATGTGGAGGTGGTCGGTGATCCAGAAGATCGACTTCCGCACCTGGTGACCTTCTCCTGCCTGTACGTCGATGGTGAGGCGCTGCTCCACGCGTTGGACCGGCGCGGCTTCGCCGTCTCCTCCGGGTCGTCGTGCACGTCGTCAACGCTGCGCCCGTCGCACGTGCTGGCGGCGATGGGAGTGTTGTCACACGGCAATGTGCGGGTCTCGCTGCACCGGGACACGACCGAGGCCGACGTGGAGCGGTTCCTGACCGAGCTGCCGGGGATCGTGACCGCGTTGCGGACCGAGGCGGGCGTGGTGGGGCTGTGACGGCGCCCGAGGTACTCGACTGCCGGGGGCAGCGCTGCCCGCTGCCGGTGATCGCGGTAGCCCGCCGCCTGCCCGAGCTGCCGGTGGGCGCCCTCGTCCGGGTGCTGGCCGACGATCCGGCCGCCGCGGTGGACCTGCCTGCCTGGTGTCGGCTTCGAGGTCAGGAGTTCGTGGGCCGGGTGGACGGTCCCGACGGCCCGGGATTCGACGTTCGCCGCCGGCACTGACCCCCGAGCCCCGGGGGGCAGTGCCGGCGTCGGCTCACGGCACCAGGTGCGGACGGACCTCATCGGCAGCCGCATCGCCGTACGAGTCGGCGAGCCGCTTGACGAAGAGGTCCCGGTGGAGCTGGTATTCCTGGGTGCCGACCGCCTCCAGCACCAGGGTGGCGAGCAACGAGCCGACCTGGGCGGCCCGTTCCAGGCCGAGGCCCCAGGAGAGCCCGGCGAAGAAGCCGGCCCGGAATCCGTCGCCGACCCCGGTCGGGTCAACGGCGCGGATCTCGCGGGCGATCGGCACATGGATCGGGTCGATGTCCCGTCCGGCGATCTCCACGCCCTGCTTGCCAAGGGTGGTCACCCGCACCTTGACCAGGTCGAGCAGTTGCGCGTCGCTGAGACGGGCCTTGCTCTGCAGCAGCGACTTCTCGTACTCGTTGGTCATCAGGTAATCGGCGCCCTGAATCAGCGCGACGACGTCCTCACCCGGCATCCGAGCAAGCTGCTGGGAGGGGTCGGCGGCGAACGCGTACCCCCGCTCCCGGCACTCGGCGGAGTGGCGCAACATCGCCTCCGGGTCGTTGGCGCCGACCAACACCAGGTCGAGGCCGCTGGTCCGCTGGGCGATCGGCTCCAGCTCGATGTTGCGCGCCTCGCTCATCGCCCCGGCGTAGAAGGAGGCGATCTGGCACATCTCGGTGTCGGTGGTGCAGACGAAACGGGCAGTGTGGGCGATCTCGCTCACGTGCACGGAGTCGCAGTCAACGCCGTGCCGCTCCAGCCAGGAACGGTAGTCGGCGAAGTCGGCACCCACCGCGCCCACCAGAACCGGGCGCAGGCCGAGCTGGCCCATGCCGAAGGCGATGTTGGCGGCCACCCCGCCCCGTCGTAGCACAAGGTCGTCCACCAGGAAGGAGAGTGACACCTTGTCGAGCTGGTCGGCGATGAGCTGCTCGGCGAAACGGCCGGGGAAGCTCATTAGGTGGTCAGTCGCGATCGAGCCGGTCACGGCGATCTTCATGTCATCCCTTGGGGTGTCGGGAGCGGGGCGTCGGTCAGCCTACCGCTCCGGCTACCCCGAGGTAACCGTTCAGTTGAACCATCAGCAACTCCCGTACCAACCACCGGGGGCCGGCCCTCTTGGTGAAAAACCGGGGCCGGCCCGCCGGTCGGCGGTCAGCTGAACGAGTCGCCGCAGGCGCAGGAGTTTCCCGCGTTCGGGTTGTCGATCGTGAAGCCCTGCGCGTCGATCCGGTCGGCGAAGTCGATGGTGGCGCCACCCAGGTAGGGGGCGCTCATCCGGTCAACGACGACCTCCACGCCATCGAAATCGGTGATTACATCGCCGTCGAGCGACCGCTCGTCGAAGAAGAGCTGGTACCGCAGGCCGGAGCAGCCGCCCGGCTGCACCGCGACCCGGAGCCGCAGGTCGTCACGGCCCTCCTGCTCGATCAGAGCCTTGACCTTCTGGGCCGCGACATCGGTCAGGATCACGGTCGTGGGGGCCTCGGTCGACTCGGTCTGCGCTGGCGTGGTCACGTGGAATCTCCCTGCACACGTAAGGTGTGGTCGTCGTAGCCAACACCGTCGGTCAACGATTCCCACTGCGGTCCGGCTTCGATTGTAGGCCGCCCGCCACCGGGCCACCCAGGTGACGGGGGCCGCACCCGGCCGGTCAGCGACTCCACTGCCGGGCCAGCCGGGCCGCCAGGGTCCGCAGCCCGTTGACCGGCTGGCCGATCGCCGCCTCCACCCCGCCGTGTTCCGCCCCGCCGTAGTGCTCGACGAGGCTGTGTGCCTCGGTGACGCCCGCCGCGGCCGCCTCCCGCCGGCCCGCGCCCACCTGCCCCGCCAGCACCACGCACGGCACGCCCCGGTCCCGGGCCGCGCCGGCCACCCCAGCGACCACCTTGCCGCACAGGGACTGCTGATCAAACGAACCCTCGCCGGTGATCACCAGGTCGACGGAGTCCAGCGCGGTCTCCAGCCCGACGGCGCGGGCGACCAGGCCGATCCCCGACTCGCACCGGCCGCCGAGGGCGAGCACCGCCGCGCCCAGCCCACCGGCCGCCCCGCCACCGGGTAGGGCGCCCAGGCCACCGGGGCAGCCGGACAGGTCCCGTTCAAGGACCGCGGCGAACCGCTCCAACGCGGCGTCGAGCAGCAGCACGTCCGCCCGGTCGGCGCCTTTCTGCGGTCCGAAGACATTGCTCGCCCCGTGCACCCCGAGTAACGGGTTGTCCACATCCGTGGCAGCGACCAACCGGGCGTCCCGCAACCGTGGCGCCCCGTCCAGCGCCGCGACGGCGGCCAGCGCCGCTCCCCCGTACGGCAGGGCCACCCCAGCGCCGTCCAGCGGTGTCACGCCGAGGGCGGCGAGCAGGCCCGCGCCCGCGTCATTGGTGGCCGAGCCACCGAGCCCGAGCACCACCTCGGAAGCGCCGCACTCGACGGCGGCGGCCACCAGCAGCCCCACTCCGTACGAGGTGGTGCGTCTCGGGTCGCGCTCGGCCGGGGCGAGCAGCTGCAGACCGCAGGCCTGAGCGCTCTCCACGTACCCCGTACCGCCCGGGGTGAGCAGGATCTCAGCGGAGGTTGGACGGCCAAGGGGGTCAACGGTCGGCACCGGCACCCGACGGGCGTCCACCGCCCCGGCCAATACCTCCAGGAACCCGGGACCACCGTCAGCGAGGGGGTGCACGAGCAGGTCGTCGTCCGGCGCCACCGATCGCCAACCGGCGACCATGGCACTGGCCACCGCCGGCGCCGACAGGGTGCCGGCGAACTTGTCCGGGCAGAGCAGCACACGCATGCCGAGCAGTGTGGCAGCACACACCGGCACGCGCCGCAACGGAGCGGCGCTGTGGAACCATAGGGGGCGTGACGTCGACCTGGGTTGAACCTTCCGCCACCGCCACCGCGCTCCTCCTGCTCGGGCGGGGTAGCGATCCGGCTACCGAACGGGGAGTCGAGTGTCCTGGCGAACTGCCGGCACCGAGCGACCCCGAGCTGGTGGCCCGGGCGGCGGCGGCGAAGGCACAACTCGGTGACCGGGTCTTCGTGCTGGGCCACCACTACCAACGCGACGAGGTGATCCAGTTCGCCGACGTCACGGGCGACTCGTTCAAGCTGGCCCGGGAGGCAGCGGCCCGGCCAACCGCGGAGTACGTCGTCTTCTGCGGCGTGCACTTCATGGCCGAGAGCGCCGACATCCTCACCACGGACCAACAGCGGGTTGTCCTGCCCGACCTGGCCGCCGGTTGTTCGATGGCGGACATGGCGGCGCTCCCGCAGGTCGAGGCCGCCTGGGAGACCCTGGCCGACCTCGACCTCACCGAAGGCACCGTCCCGGTCACCTACATGAACTCCTCGGCTGACATCAAGGGTTTCGTCGGGCGCAACGGCGGTGTCGTCTGCACCTCGTCGAACGCCAAGCGGGCGCTGGAGTGGGCGTATCAGCAGGGTCAGCGGGTACTCTTCCTCCCCGACCAGCACCTGGGCCGGAACACCGCCGTTCTGGAGCTGGGTTTCTCGCTGGACGACTGCGTGCTCTACGACCCGCACAAGCCGAACGGCGGGCTCACCGCTGGGCAGCTCCGCGATGCTCGGATGATTCTCTGGCGGGGGCACTGCTCGGTCCACGGCCGGTTCACCCTCGACAGCGTCAACGAGGTACGCGAGCGGGTTCCGGGCGTCAATGTGCTGGTGCACCCCGAGTGCCGGCACGAGGTGGTCCGCGCTGCTGATTTCGTCGGCTCCACGGAATACATCATCAAGACGATCGAGGCGGCACCGGCCGGCTCGGCGTGGGCGGTGGGCACGGAGCTGAACCTGGTCCGCCGGCTGGCGCTGGCCAACCCGGACAAGCAGGTCATGTTCCTGGACCGCGCGGTCTGCTACTGCTCGACGATGAACCGCATCGATTTGCCTCATCTGGTGTGGGCGCTGGAGGAGCTGGTCGCTGGCCGGGTGGTGAACCAGATCACGGTGGATGCGGAGACGGCACACCAGGCGCGGGCGGCGCTGGACCAGATGCTGGCCCTGCCGGGAACGGAGAACCGGCCGCCGAGCGAAGCGCGATAACTATCCGTAGCGGCTCTGGCGCAAAAAGTGCTAGAACGCCGATAAATACCGCCAAGGGCGATCTGACCGAGTCCGCCTTCGTCACAGAGGGCTATGCTGCCCTGGGCGACGACACGTGGATGTCCCGGTCACCGACCCCTGTTACCGCGGACCGCCGGACATCCAACCCCACCGATACCCGGCACCACTCGACGCGCTGGAGGTTGCGTTGACCGACGACGTCCTGGTCGTACACGGAGGCACTCCGCTGGAAGGGCGAATTCGCGTACGCGGCGCGAAGAACCTCGTCTCCAAGGCGATGGTCGCCGCGCTACTCGGCGACAGCCCGAGCCGGCTCTACGACCTACCGAAGATCCGTGACGTCGAGGTCGTCCGTGGCCTGCTCGGCGTACACGGAGTCAAGGTCACTGATGGCGACGAGGACGGCGCACTGGTCCTCGACCCCGCCAACGTGGAGAGCGCCAGCACCGACCAGATCAACGTGCACGCCGGTTCAAGCCGGATCCCGATCCTGTTCTGCGGGCCACTGCTACACCGGCTTGGCCACGCCTTCATCCCCGACCTCGGCGGTTGCCACATCGGCCCCCGCCCGATCGACTTTCACCTCCAGGCGCTGCGCGAGTTCGGGGCGACCGTCGAGAAGCAGCCGGAGGGCCTACACCTGTCGGCCCCGAACGGCCTACACGGCACGAAGTTCGCACTGCCCTACCCGAGCGTCGGCGCCACCGAGCAGGTGCTGCTGACCGCGGTGATGGCCGAGGGCGTCACCGAGCTGCGTAACGCGGCGGTCGAGCCGGAGATCGTCGACCTGATCTGCGTCCTCCAGAAGATGGGCGCGATCATCAAGGTGCACACCGACCGGGTGATCGAGATTCAGGGCGTGCCGAAGCTCCACGGCTACTCGCACCGCCCGATCCCGGACCGGATCGAGGCAGCCAGCTGGGCCGCCGCCGCGCTGGCCACCCGCGGCCACGTCGAGGTGCTCGGCGCGGAGCAGGCCGACATGATGACGTTCCTGAACATCTTCCGCTCGGTTGGCGGCGAGTACGAGGTCACGGACGCCCGCCCACCCCGGCTGAACGACCCGGGTCAGGAGGGCGGCATCCGATTCTGGCACCCGGGCGGGGAGCTGAAGTCGGTCGCGCTGGAGACCGACGTGCACCCGGGTTTCATGACCGACTGGCAGCAACCATTGGTCGTGGCGCTGACCCAGGCCCGCGGCCTCTCGATCGTGCACGAAACTGTGTACGAACAGCGACTCGGCTACACCTCGGCGCTGAACTCGATGGGTGCGAACATCCAGGTCTACCGGGACTGCCTGGGCGGCACGCCGTGTCGCTTCGGCCGGCGCAACTTCAAGCACTCGGCGGTCATCGCCGGGCCGAGTAAGTTGCACGCCGCCGATCTGGTCATCCCCGACCTACGGGCCGGGTTCAGCCACCTGATCGCGGCGCTCGCCGCGGAGGGCACCTCCCGGGTGTACGGCGTCGACCTCATCAACCGTGGCTACGAGGACTTCGAGGCGAAGCTCGCCGACCTGGGCGCGCACGTCGAACGACCGTGACCCACACCATTCCGGGCGGCGATACCCGCTCCTGACGTCCGCGCCCGGCGCACCGCGATGTGCACCGGGCGCGGACATTTGGCTACGCTTGCCACGTGCCCCTGTTTCGTCGCAAAGCCACTGACCTGCTCGACGAGTCCACCAAGTCGGTGACACCCGAGGAGGAGCCCGCCGCCGCCCCCCGGGGCTACACGCCGGCGAAAGGGCGCGAGACGCCCAAGCGGCCCAGCATCGGGCGGCGCCCCACCACGGTGGTCAAGTCGCTGAGCAAGGAGGAGCGACGCGCGGAGCGCCGCCGACTGCGCGCCGAGTCGGCCGCGGAGTTCCGCCGCGAGGGCGGCCCCCGCGACCGGGGGCCGGAGCGGCTACTGGCCCGCAACGTGGTCGACTCCCGACGCACAGTGGGCACCTGGTTCTTCGGCGGCGCGCTGATCGTGTTACTCGGCTCGAACCAGGCGATGCCGCCGGAGGTCCGACTCGGCTCCAACATCCTGTGGGTGGTGCTCGCGATCGCCCTGATCATCGACTCGGTCCTGATCTCACGGAAGATCAAGAAGCTGGTCCGGGAGCGTTTCCCGAACACCGGGCAACGGATGGGCTCGCTCTACCTCTACGCGATCATGCGGTCGATCACCTTCCGCCGGATGCGGGCCCCCGTACCCCGCGTCGCCATCGGCGACCCGGTCTGACGGCACCCGCCGCCGGGCACCCCGCTCGCCTCCTCCGACACCTCGATCCCACGGCCGCAACGCACCCGGCGGCGCGCTGACGCCGCCGGGCCCCGGCAGCTACGAAGACCGGTGGTCAGCTGTCCGGATGCCCAAACCCTGTTCCGGATATAACCCATATATCCGGAACATGGGATAACGTTTGGGTCCCGCGCGGGCGCCACAGTGGCGGCGACCGAGCCCACGCCGCTACCCTGCTTCCGCAGCTACACCTTGCTGAACGGAAGAAGCTACGGCCGGCGGGTGCCCAGCGCGACAATGTGCAACGAGGTGACAATCGCCGTGAGCGAGCGGACGCGAGCCGGTCATCGGGGCGCGCCCGAACGCAATCGGACGCCCCCGCCAGGTCCCGCCCACCCCCTGCGTGTGATCCGGGGTAACCCCCTCAGCCAAGCCGGCGACAGGGCGCGCGGATGAGTCGCGGCAGCTACGGCGACCCGTGGCACCACTCCGCCGAGCCGACCTGGATGGTCGAGCCGACGAGCGAGTGGCATCCGCAGTTCCCCGGCCAGCGCTACCCCGGCGACATCGGGATCGAGCACACCCAGCCGCCCGCCGCGCACGCGCGACCTGCCGTTGTCGGCCGGGCCACGGTGCCCCCGCTGGCGCCGACCCGCCCCGACGGGACCTACACCGGCCGCTCCTGGAATGAAGCGGACGAGAACCATGCCCGCCAGGACGAGGAGCTGCGCCGCCGACGGCCCGGCGAGGTGCCCCAGGGGGCCGACCGAAGCTGGCGGCCGGCGCCGCGCGATATTCGGGACGGCGACCCCGGTTGGGAACGGGACAGCCACCGCACCAGCTCCGGATACGGCCAGTACCCCCGCCCAGACCGGTTCGACGACCGGAGTTCGTGGCACGAGCCCGGGGGGCGGAATCAGCCGGTCTCCCCCGCCCGGCACCCAGAACCGGGCTGGATTCCCGAACCGGACGAAGAGCGACCCCAGGGACACGGCCGCTACCCCCTCGGTCGGGAGGGCGGGGGGTCGCCACCTCGGACCCGCTACCCGTGGGGGCGGTCAAGCGACAACAATCATGGTCGGCCCGGCGGACCGCCGGAGAGCGACGGTGGACCTCTGCGGCCGGATGGGGCCCGGGCGAACCGGGATGGGCGCGAGGACCCGTTCCCACGACGGCATTCGGGTAGCCCCGGCCACCCGAATGCCCCTGGTCCCTCGGCTGGCCCCGGCCCCTCGGTTGAACACGGCACCGTCCACCCGCACCGCAACGGGGCACCCGGACCAGTACGGCACCCCGACCGGCACCCAGCCCAGCAACCGCACCCCCACCGTCGGCCCAGTACCGGACGCCCCTGGCCCCCGCCCCAGTCGGGCCCGAACCAGGAGCACCCCCGGCGCGGCGGGCCACACCTGCCGCCACCCCACCGACCGCCGCAGGGCAGTACCCCGACCAGCACGTCGGCGCCCCCGTACGGCCGGCCCGTCTCCGGCGCCCCCAGCCGACCAGTCTCTGGCGGCGCCGGCACGGCCCCGCCACCACATCCGCACCCGGAACGCCCGGTAACCGGCGCACCTCCCGGACCGAAGACGCCACCGCCCGAGGCGGCCGGACCAGCACCAGCCACCAGTCCACCGCAGCCGCGGCGGTACGTTCCGCCACCGCCCACCCCCGAACCCGTCCGGCCGGCGCCAAGTCCGAGTGGGCCAAACGCCTGGTTCGGACCGGCCACCGCCCCCGCCGAGCCGACCCCACCCGCCGAGCCGCTCAGGCCCTCCGCCGAGCCAGCCCCGTCCAACACCGACGCGCTGTCGCCGGCCGCCGCACCCGACCAGCCCGACGACACGCCACCCGCCGCGTCACCGCCCTCGGCGGAGCCAGCCAGCGCCACGCCCGAGTACGCGGAACCCGCGAGCAACCCCGAGGAGGAGGCGGAGCCCGCCAGCATCGCAGCGGAGGAGGCCGAGCCAGCCGATGCCGCACCGACCGCCGGTGGCATCCTCGACAGCGGCGACGAAGCCCCGGACGAGGATTCAGCCCAGTTAACAGACGCTGCCCCGACAGCGGACCCAGACCCGGCACAAGCCGACGCGGACCTGAAAGGGGCGCCAGCGGCGGGACCCGCTCCCATCGCCGAGCCCGCCTCGTCGGAATCGGAGACCGCAACGCCACCTGTCTCACTCGATCAGGACCCGGAGCCAGAACCGGAGCCAGAACCGGAGCCAGAGCCAGAGCCAGAACCGGAGCCAGAACCGGGACCGGAGACTGGGACGGCATCGGTGCCGACGGACCCGGCTGCGGTGACCATGGAGGCGGCCAAACCGGAGCCGGAGCCAGCCCAGGTACTCCCCGCACCACCCACACCGCGACCGGCGCCCGACCCAGCGGAACCCGACCTAGCAGAGGCGGAAGCGGAAGCAGAAGCGAAGGAAGCGGAAGCGTCCACGACGGAGCCGAGGGAAGGCCCCGCACCGAAGAGAGCGGCTACTCCCCTGCCGGATCCGGCAGCCACTCCCGCGCCGGAGACGGCCACTGTGGACCGGAGCGACGCACCGGATGCCGTGGGCGCCGACGACACCGCTCCGCCGGGTGACCCCGAACGAGTGCTGGCCAATCTCCCCTGGCGACTGGACCCGGCCACGCTCCGCGAGGTCATCCCCGACCCGGAGCAGTTCCGGAATATCCGACGCCGGCTGACCGAGAAGCTCGGCACGGCCATGGACAACCGATCCCGGGCCCGGCTGCTCAGTCTGCGGGCTGTGGCGTCCCGGGCAGCTGGTGACCTGGACGACGCGCTGGCAGACGGCCGGCTGGCCCTGACCTACGCGGAGGCCACCGGCGAGTTGCGACGGTCCGCTCTCGCGCAGGCCCGGCTGGCACACGTGCTGCGGTGGCGGGGTGAGTACGACGAAGCCGACCGCCTCTTCGCCCAGGCGAACTCACCGGAACTGCCCGACCGGCTACGGGTGGCGCTGCACGAACATGCGGGACGGTGTTGCGTTGACCAAGGTCGACTGATCGAGGCCTGCCTTCACTTCGAGCGAGCGTTGGACCTACGCGGTACCGCCGACGCGGAGCTGCTGGACCGGGTACGGGTGAGTCTGGACGCGGTCGCCGACCGGGCCGCCAAGGCCGGCTTCGGGCCGTACCCCCGCCGTAGGGCGGAGTTGCTGGAGCCGGACCAGCCGCCGGTGCCGGCGCGCGACGGCGATCTCTGGGGGTACGCCAACCCGGAAGGTGATCTGGTCATCGCGGCGGAGTACGCGGAGGCACAGCCGTTCCGAGAGGGCCTGGCCTGGGTCCGCCGCCCGGACGACCAACGGTGGTCGCTGCTCGATCGAGCTGGCAGCACCGTGTTGCCAGCGTCCTGGCTGGTGGTCCGCCCGTTCGCCGACGGACTGGCCTGGGTGTCCCAGGGCGAGCCCGGTGGCTGGCGCGCTATTGACCCGCAGGGCGAGGTCGTGGTGGCACCGGGCTTCGCCGACGTGCGCCCGTTCCGACACGGGATCGCCGTGGTCCGGCGCGAGGGGTGGGGCGCGGTGGACCGCACCGGCCGGCTGGTGGTGCCGACCCGGTACCACGGGTTCGCCACCATGCTCGTTGCCGGCGGGAAGGTGGATGGCTTCACCGAGGAGGGGTTGGCCGTCGTTGACCTGGCCGGGCGGTACGGCGTGGTGGACCGGACCGGCCGGGTGATCGTGCCACCGGTACACCCGGCGTTGGTGGTGCACCCCGTGGCCTACCTGGTAGCCACCGCCGCCGGCCGGTGGGGAGCGTTGGATCGGCAGAGCCGGCCGCTGATCGAGCCGACGCATCCCGATCAGGCCGGGGTGCTCGCCGAGATCGAACAGCTGCTCACCGACGCCGTGCCACTGCTCTGACCTGGTCATACCGGAATGGCAGCCGGCAATGGCTCGGTGACCGGCCCAGCTGGTGCACCGGGTCGGCGAGCCGAACCATGTCCTTCGTGGGCGACGTACCACCGAGCTAAGGTCAGGGGATGGAATTCCGACACCTGGGCCGTTCCGGCCTGATAGTCAGCGAGATCTCGTACGGAAACTGGATCACCCACGGCTCCCAGGTTGAGGAGGAGTCGGCCTTCGCCTGTGTCCGGGCCGCCCTGGACGCCGGTATCACCACCTTCGACACCGCGGACGCGTACGCGGGCACCCGGGCGGAGGAGGTGCTCGGCCGGGCGCTGAAAGACGAACGGCGGGCCGGACTCGAGTTGTTCACGAAGGTGTTCTGGCCGACCGGTCCGGGTCGCAACGACCGGGGCTTGTCCCGCAAGCACATCATGGAGTCGATCGACGGTTCCCTGCGCCGGCTGGGCACCGACTACGTCGACCTCTACCAGGCGCACCGGTACGACCACAGCACCCCGATCGAAGAGACGATGGAGGCGTTCGCCGATGTTGTCCGCGCCGGGAAGGCCCTCTACATCGGGGTTTCGGAGTGGACGGCGGCGGAGCTGCGCCAGGCCCACCAGCTCGCCCGTGAGCTGCGGATTCCGCTAATCTCCAACCAACCCCAGTACTCGATGCTCTGGCGGGTCATCGAGGCTGAGGTGGTGCCGGCCAGCGAGGAGTTGGGCGTCGGTCAGATCGTCTGGTCCCCGATGGCCCAGGGGGTGCTGACCGGTAAGTACCAGCCGGGTCACCCCCCACCCGCGGGCTCCCGGGCCACCGACGAGAAGTCCGGCGCGGGCTTCATCGCCAAGTGGCTCAGCGACGACGTGCTGACCCGGGTGCAGCAGCTCAAGCCGCTCGCCGAGCAGGCGGGGCTGAGCATGGCCCAGCTCGCCATCGCCTGGGTGTTGCAGAACCCGAACGTCTCCTCGGCGATCATCGGCGCCTCCCGCCCCGAGCAGGTGCACGACAACGTCAAGGCAGCCGGGGTACGGCTCGACGCCGACCTGCTTAAGGCCATCGATGACATCGTCGAGCCGGTCGTCGAGCGGGACCCGGCCCGGACCGAGTCCCCCGCGCAGCGGCCCTGACCCGACCACGGTGGTGGGCTGGTCGGAATACCGGCTCACCGCCGTGCGGGCTGACCGACCCGGCGGCGTGGGGAGTGAGGCGTCCCACCGCTGGCCGGAGTGACCGGGGTGCCACGCGGGGCTCAGCCCTGCCAGAAACGGACCAGATCCAGGCCGAGCCCGTACAGGCCCGGCGGTAGGCCCAGCGCGTCGCCGACGGCGAAGACCGTCCCGAAGAACCAGCCGTTGATCCGGGGGTTCCACAGCAGCGCGAAGAGCAGGAGAAAGCCGTACGGCGCGAAGAGGTCGTACACCCGCCGGTACGGCGGGGAGAGCCAGGGCTGGATCATGTTGCCGCCGTCCAGGCCCGGCACCGGAAGCAGGTTGAGCAGGCTCGCCGTGAGTTGGAGGAAGGCGAGCAGTGCCACGGCAGCCCAGAACTGCACCGGCCCGCCGCCGCCCGCCGCCAGCCGGACCGCGATGACCAGCACCAGCGTGAACACCACGTTCGTGGCCGGGCCGGCGAGACTGACCAGGGTGTGCCGTAGCCGCCCCGGAATGGCGTGCCGGTCCACCCAGACTGCGCCGCCGGGCAGGCCGATACCACCGAGCAGAACCACCAGCACCGGTAGCGCGATCGACAGCAGCGGATGGCTGTACTTCAGTGGGTTGAGGGTGAGGTAGCCCTGGTGCGCGACGCTGCGGTCACCGGCGCGGAACGCCACCAGCGCGTGCGCGTACTCGTGCAGGCAGAGTGAGACCAGCCACCCGGAGACGACGAAAAGGAACACGTTGACCCGGATGTTGCCGCTTTCCTGCCAGGTCAGGACTCCGCTGAGTACGAAGAGTGCGACCAGCCCGAGGAAGACCGGGCTGGGCCGGAACGCTGCCCGGGGCACGCCCAGTACCAGCGGCCCGCCCCCAGCCCGGTCTCCGGTCATCATTCCGCCGGGGGCTGCAGACTCATCCGGTACTCCACGCGGTCGTCCTCGACAAGCAGGACCGCGAGCACGCCGGCCGCCGCGAGTTCCCGCCAGGTCTGGCCGATCCAGGACTCGGCGTCCGCCTGGCTACTGAACGACTCGGCCGGCCCCGACGCCGGTTCGCCGTTCTCGCCCTCGTACTGCCAGCTCCACGCCATCTGCGTGTCTCCCCTCGCCGCTGATCTCCCGTCAGCCTAGTCCGCCGCGCGGCCGACGGCTGCACGTCCAGCCCTCGCATGATCGTTTCGAGGATGTGAGCAGCTCCGGGAGGAGCGGGGCGGGAGACGGGCGGGCACCGGGCGGCCTTAAGGTACGGGCATGTCCATTGACGGGTGGAACACGGTCCTGGTGCTCGGCGGAATCCGGTCGGGAAAGTCCGAGTTCGCCGAGGCCCTGGTGGCTGACGCGCCGACGGTCCGGTATCTGGCCACCGCCGCCGACACCAGCGCCGACGACGAGGAGTGGGCGACCCGCCTCGAAGCTCACCGCGCTCGCCGGCCGACGACGTGGACCACGGAGGAAACCGCGGGGCAGCCACGCCGGCTGGCGGAGCTGCTGGCCACCGCGCAGCCCGGCGAGACACTACTCGTTGATGATCTCGGTGGCTGGGTGACGGCCCTCCTCGACCCCGCCCACCAGCCGGCCGACGCCACGGCCACCATTGCCGAGCTGGCCGCGGCGGTCCGCTTCTGCCCCGCCCGACTGGTGCTGGTGAGCGCCGAGGTCGGCCTCTCGCTGGTGCCGACGACCCCGCTCGGCCGGGCCTTCGCCGACGCGCTCGGCACCGCCAACCGGGCGGTCGCCGACGCGGTTGACACGGTCGTGCTGGTGGTCGCCGGCCAGCCCTGCTGGCTTAAACCGCCCCCGCCGCCCCGCCCGGCCGCCGTCCCAGCGCAGATCACGCCGGCCGCCGCCGGCAGCAGGGTCGCTACCGGCCCGGCCCTCGCACCGACGCCGCTACCGGAGGTGCTGGCCCCGAGCGCCCCGCCCACGCCGGCCGAACTCGCCTCCGGCGCCGGCGCCCCCAGGTTGGCGCCGCCGGTGACCGCGACCGGCCTGGCCATCGAGCCGGGCCTGGAGTTGCCCATGCCCGACGAGGACGCCGGGTCGCAGGCAGTGGAGCGGATGGCTACCCGGGACCTGCCCGGCGCCGGTTTCGGCGGGCTCACCCAGCTGGTCGAGTTCGCCGCCGCCACCCAGGGCGCTCCGCGGCCCGCCCCCTGGGACAGCACCCGAGTGCTGCTGGTGCATGGTGACCACACGGGCGGCGCCGCCGCCGGCACTACCCCCGGTGACTCCGCCCGCCGGGCCCGGGAGGCCCGGGACGGCCAGGGTGTGTGGGCCCGCCTCGCCGCTGAGGCTGGGGCCGAGCTGCAGGTGGTTGACGCTCCCGCCGCCGACCCGATCGAGACCGACCCGGCGCTCCCCCTCAACCAGGTCGAGGCGGCGTTGCAGCTCGGCTGGCGACTCGCCGACCAGGCCGCCGACGCGGATGTACGGCTGCTGGTGCTGGGGGCCTGCGGCGCCGGCACCGACGCCGCCGCGGCAGCCGTGCTCGCCGTCACGGCCGGCGCCGAACCGCCCGCCGTACTCGCCCGGGTACGCACCGAGGCTGGCGAGTACGACGATGCCGCGTGGATGGTTCGCTGTGCGGCCGTCCGGGATGGGCTGCACCGCAGCCGCCACTCGTCCCGCGAGCCCAAGGAGATCCTCGCCGAGGTGGGCGGCGGCGACATCGCGGTCGCCACCGGCGTGCTACTCGGCGCTGCCGCGCGGCGGCTGCCGGTGCTCCTGGACGGACCGGTCGGGGTAGCGGCCGGTCTGGTCAGCCGCGATCTGGCGGGACCGGCCCGGCACTGGTGCCTGCTCGCCGACCACGGCGGGCACCCCGGTGTCCAACTCGCCGCCGACGTGCTCGGCCTCACTCCCCTGCTCGATCTGCGCCTGGACCTGGGCGAGGGCGGGAACGCACTGGTGGCGCTGCCGCTGCTGCGGTCGGCGCTGGCCTTGGCCGCGGCCCTGCCGGCGCACCCGTCGCTACGGGTCGAGTCGGGCGACACCGCGTCGGGCAAGGCCGAATCGGACGAAGCCGCGCCGGACAAGGCCGCGTCGGACGTGGTCGAGTTGACGACGGAGCCGGCGGCCGCCGACTCGTTGACAAACGAACCAGACGAGGCCAAGCCACCGATGGAGGAGTCGGCACCGGCGACGGAGCAACCGGAGCCGGCGACGCCGACGGACGACGAGCCGGACTTCCGCGAGCCAGAACCGGCCGGACCGGGGCCCACCAGCACCGACCCGGAGTCCACACCGCTGGATTCGTCCGGCCGGCGTGCCGGCTGAACCGCGGCTCGCCGCCGGGGCCCGGCTGGCGCTGACCACGTTCACCACGTTGCCGGTGCGGGCCGGCCGGATCGACCGGGCCGTGGCTGGCACCGCGATGGCCCTAGCCCCGGCCGTCGGCGCGCTGCTCGGCGCCCTCCTCACCGGAGTGCTGCTACTCACCGGCGGTTTCGCGCCGCCACTGGTAGCCGCCGGCGTCACGGTCGGTGCCGGCGCATTGCTGACCCGGGGGCTGCACCTCGACGGGCTCGCCGACACCGTGGACGCACTCGGCTCGTACCAGCGTGGGCCGGCCGCGCTGGAGATCATGAAGAAGCCGGATGTCGGCCCGTTCGGGGTAGCCGCGCTGGTGGTCACCCTCCTGGTGCAGGCGGCGGCGCTCGCGGAGGTGGCTGAATGGTCGGCGCCGACCGTGCTCGTGGCGGTGGTGTCCGCCACCGCAGCCGGTCGGCTCGGAGTCGCGCTGGCCTGCCGGCGAGGGGTGCCGGCAGCCCGACCGGACGGGCTGGGAGCCCTGGTAGCCGGGACTGTCGGGCCGGGTGCCCTCGTCATCGGGACCACCGCGGTGGCGCTACTGGCGCTCGCCGCCGTGCCGGGCCGTCCGTGGCAGGGACCACTCGTCGTCATCGCCGCCCTCACCACCGCGGTCTGGCTGCTCCGGCACGTGGTACGACGTCTCGGTGGGATCACCGGCGACGTGCTCGGCGCCACCGTCGAAGTGGTCACCACCCTCGTCTACCTGGGACTGGTCTTGTCCGGCTGAGCTCCGCCCACACCGACGGGTAGCGTTGCGCACGACAACACACCGGCACGGCCCATCCGGGAGACCCCATGCTCATCACGGACGACTTCCTGCCCGTACCGGTCCCGGAAACGCTGGACGCGACCTACCTGGTGCCGATGGCTGGACTGCCGAAGGTGGGCACCAAGACCGCGTTACAGCAGCTCACCGGGCGCCTCGCCGAACCGGTGCACGCACTCGCCCGGCAGATGCTGGACAGTCCGTTGATGAGCGTGGACACCCGACCGATCCACGAGTTCCCGGAGCTGCCGCCGGACCTACTCACCGCCTTCGGCGCGACCGAGGCCCAGCTGTCCCGCCTGGCGGCGGCGACCCACCTGGTCGTGGTGCAGGCCGAGTACCGACCCGGCTGGCCGCCAGCGCACGAGTGGGCGGCGCGGGCGGTGGCGGCGGCGGTCGCCGACACGGCCGGCGGTGACGTGGTGGATGTCTTCGGGCTCCAGTTCCTCGACCCGACGACGGCGCTGCGGTCCCTGCCGGACGAGCAGGGCCGGATCCGGCTCGTCGACTGGGTACTGGTGCCGTACTCGTCCGATGCCGACGGGCTCTGGTTCACTACCAAGGGGCTGCGCCGGTTCGGGCTGTTGGAGCTTCAGGCACAGGGCGTGCCGGACCACCTGACCCGGGCTTGGGGCGCGGTGATGACCGGCACGGCGCGGCGGCTGCTGCGGGCGTGGACCGACGGCCTGGCCGGCGAGGAGCTGCCTGCGTTCGTGCAGCTACCCGTACTGGCCACGGTCACCGGAGGGGACATCGCGGTGGCGTACGGCAACCCGGAGCAGCATGGGGCCACCGCCCCGGTGCTGCTTCGGCTGGAACTGGACCCGGCGACGGACCCGGAGGCGGATTCGTTCCTCACCCTGCGCCCGCCGGCCGGCTTCTCCGGGCCGGACGGCCGCTACTACGCCTCGGCCTGTGGAACCCTCTTCACCGGCATCGCACCAGACGTGCGCTACACCCGCTCCGGCGATGCGATGAGCCAGGCGGTCGCCACCGCCCGGGCCTCGCTGGGCGAGATCCGGGCCCGCTTCCTCGCCGGGGCGCTACCACCGGAGACGCAGCTGGTGGTGAAGTACGGACTTCCCGGCGAGGACGGCCCGGAGTACGTGTGGGCCGGGGTGACCTCCTGGCCGACACCGGAGCAGATCGAGGGCGCCAGCGCCAGCGACGCCCACACAGATCCGGCCGTACGGATCGGCTCCGCGGTGGTCGTGGAAGCGACCGACGTGGTCGACTGGGCGGTCCTGGACGGCACCGGGGTCCGTGAGGGCGGCTGGACCCAGGCTGTCCTGGATGCCGGCGAACGCCCCGCCCCGCCGGTCTGACCCGCCCGCCACCCCGCCGGTCGGCGGGGGCGGCGCGGGCGCTGACCGATGGCGAGCTACCGAACCGAGGGGTTGACGAACGGCGGGCGGACCAGGCTCACCGCTGCCCGGCGTCCTCGGATATCGACCTCGAGCTCGGCCCCGTCGGCCAGGGCCGGCTCGGTGTCGATCAGGGCCAGGGCGATGCCCTGCTTTCGAGTCGGGCTGAACGTACCGCTGGTGACCGTGCCCACCGGCGTCTCACCGTGGTAGACGACCATGTCGGGACGCGGGATGGCCCGATCGACCGCCACCAGGCCGCGCAACCGGCGCCGAGGACCGGCGGCCTTCTCCGCGAGTAGTGCCGCGCGTCCCCAGAAGGCGGGCTTGTCCCAGCCGACCGCCCAGCCGGAACGGCCCTGCACCGGAGTGATCTCCAGCGACAGGTCCTGCCCGTGCAGCGGGTAGCCCATCTCGGTACGCAGGGTGTCCCGGGCGGCCAGGCCGCACGCCTGCAGCTGCTCATCGGCGGCGAAGAGCGCGTCCCAGACTGCGCCAGCCGCCGCGGCGGGCAGGATCAGCTCATAGCCCAGTTCGCCGGTGTAGCCGGTGCGGCACACGGTCACGCTGGCCCCGGCCAGCGTGCCCTCCGCGAAGCTCATGTAGCCGTGCTCCGTGGGCAGGCCCAGCGCGCCGAGCAGGTCGGCCGAGCGCGGACCCTGCACCGCGAGGATCGCGTACGCCTCGTGCTCGTCACTGATCGTGACCGTTGGTGGCGCGGCGGCCCGTAGCCGGCGCACCACCTCGGCGGTGTTCGCGGCGTTGGGGATCAGGAAGACGTGGTCGTCGGCGTACAGGTAGGCGATGATGTCGTCCACCACACCACCGGTGGCATCATCGCAGCAGAGGGTGTACTGCGCCTGGCCCGGCCCGATCCGGGCCAGGTCGTTGCTGAGACAGGCGTTGACGAACTCCGCCGCCCCCGCGCCAGTGACCCGCACCTTGCCCAGGTGCGACACGTCGAAGACGCCAACCGCGTCCCGGACCGCCGAGTGCTCCTTGCGCACCCCGCCCCCGGCGTACTCAAGCGGCATCTCCCACCCGCCGAAGAGGGCGAACTTGGCGCCGGCAGCGACGTGCCGGTCGTGCAACGGAGAGTGGCGCAGCCGGGTTTCGGCGGAGCCGGAGGTCACGTCGGTCATGGGTGGCAACTTACCGGCACCACCCCGGCTGGTTAGCATCGGCGGGACCCGCCGACACCACTGGCGGGACAGCCCTGGTCAACGGCGGGTACGGTCCGCCGGAGACCTTCATCGCTGGTACGCGACGACGCGACCAGCCCGGCCCGCCCGGAGTAGCTTCAGTGACATCGCCCACCATTTCCCTCAGCCTTGTCGACACCGACCCCGCCGAGCTCGCCGTTGACGCGATCGTCATCGGCGTGCACAGCCAGACCGGAGAGCCGGCCGGCGGCCTCGTCGGCACCCTGTTGCTGGCCAGCGGCGCGGAGAGCATCGCCGCGGCCTTCGATGGAAAACTGACCGAGACGCTGGCGTTGCTCGGCGCAACCGGAGGCCCGGGCGAGGTGATCAAGCTCGCCACGCTCGGCACGGTTACCGCACCGGTGATCGCCGCGGTGGGTCTCGGACCGGAGCCGACCGGCGCCGCCCCCGCCCCGGAGACCCTGCGCCGGGCGGCCGGTGCCGCGGTGCGGGCGCTGGCCGGCTCGGCCCGAGTCGCGCTGGCCCTGCCGCTGCCGGATGACGCCGACGCGCCGGCCGCGCTGCGCGCGGTCGCCGAGGGGGGCTTGCTGGGCGGCTACCGGTTCGCCGGCTACAAGACCCGCCCGCAGCCGGCCCGGCGGGAGCCGGTCACGGAGGTGCTGGTCGCGGTCCCGGACGCGGGTGACGCCACCGCTACGGCCGAGGTTGCCCGGGCGCAGGCGGTGGCCAACGCGGTCCGCTCCTCCCGGGACTGGGTCAACGCCGCCCCCAACGAGCTGCGCCCGCCGGCCTTCGCCGACTCGGTGGCGACCGCCGCCCGCGCCGCCGGGATGGAGGTGGAGGTGCTTGACGAGGTCGCCCTGCGCGAGGGCGGCTACGGGGGCATCACCGCCGTCGGGCAGGGGTCGCAGGCCCCGCCGCGGCTGGTGCGGATCAGCTACACCCCGGCCGGCGGCGGCAACGGCAAGCGGGTCGCCCTGGTCGGCAAGGGCATCACCTTCGACAGCGGCGGCGTCTCGATCAAGCCGTCGCAGGGTATGTGGGAGATGAAGGCCGACATGGCCGGGGCCGGCGCCGTCGCCGCCGCGATGCTGGCGGTCGCGGAGCTTGCGCCCGCCGTGTCAGTGACCGCGTACGTGCCGATGGCGGAGAACATGCCCTCCGGTACGGCCTACCGGCCGGGCGATGTCATCACGATGTTCGACGGCAAGCGCGTTGAGGTGCTCAACACCGACGCCGAGGGGCGGATGATCCTCGCCGACGCGATCGCCCGGGCCTGCGCGGACGGCTGCGACTACCTGCTGGAGACCTCCACCCTCACCGGCGGCCAGGTGGTCGCGCTGGGCAAGAAGGTCGCCGGGGTGATGGGCACGCCGGAGCTGTGCGAGCGGGTGCGGACCGCCGGCGAGGCCGTCGGCGAGCCGACCTGGCCGATGCCGCTGCCGGAGGACGTGCGCAAGGGCATGGACTCCGAGGTCGCCGACATCTCCCAGGTCAACGCGGGGATGGACCGGGCGGGTCACATGCTCCAGGGCGGTGTGTTCCTGCGTGAGTTCGTCACCGAGGAGGTCGCCTGGGCGCACATCGACATCGCCGGCCCCGGCTACCACACGGGTGAGCCGACGGGCTACTGGACCAAGGGCGGCACCGGAGTGCCCGTCCGTACCCTGCTGCACCTGATCGAGGACATCGCCAGCCAGGGCTGACCTGTCAGCAGGGGCCCTCGTACCCGCCGGGCGGGTACGAGGGCCCCTGCGCACCACCCGCCGAGTCGGTGCGGTTTCAGAACAACTCGGGGCGACGCTTGCGGCGTTCGTTGTAGTCCCGCATCCGCTGCGGGTAGCCCATCAGGCTCACGTCGTAGATCGGGATGCCCAGCCGGTGGGCGAAGCGCCGCGCGCCGTCCGGGCCGTCAATCCGGCGGCGAGTCCACTCCCCGTCGTCGGCGATCAGCATGACCGTGGTCTCGGTCATGGTCGTCCGGGGCTCGATGTACGCCTCGACTCCCCGCCGAGTCCGCACGAAGTTCTCCAGGTGGCCCAGATCGCCCCGGTCAACCCCGCGATCCTGACTGACCGGACGCGCCTTCTTCCGTCGGAACAGTCCCACCGGCCGTCTCCCCACACCCGCACCATCGAAGCTGATGCCAAGGGTACGTGTCTCGGACGTGTCGTTGGGCACCTCGTTACCCGTGCCGGGCGTGGTGGTGACAAGATGACCGAGGTGGGGTGTGTCCGCATTACCCCACCGTGACCCCCCGATGCAGCCAGGCGACCTGGGAGTTGGACGTGAGCGAGCCGAACGAGACCTTCGACATCGTCATCCTCGGAGGTGGCAGCGGTGGCTACGCAGCGGCGCTGCGCGCCGCCGAGCTGGGCCTCTCCGTTGCGTTGGTCGAGAAGGGCAAGCTCGGCGGCACCTGCCTGCACAACGGCTGCATCCCGACCAAGGCGTTGCTGCACGCCGCCGAGGTCGCCGACCAGACCCGGGAATCGGAGCAGTTCGGCGTCAAGGCCGAGCTGGTCGGTATCGACATGTCGGCGGTCAACTCGTACAAGGACGGGGTGGTCGCGCGGCTGTACAAGGGCCTGCAGGGCATGCTGCGCGGCGCGAAGAACATCACCATCGTGGCCGGCGCTGGCCGGCTGGTCGCGCCGAACACCGTTGAGGTCGACGGGAAGCGGTACACCGGCCGTAACATCATCCTGGCCTCCGGTTCGTACGCGAAGAGCCTGCCCGGCCTGGAGGTCGACGGCGAGCGGATCATCACGAGCGACCACGCGCTGGTGATGGACCGGGTCCCCGCGTCGGTGATCGTGCTCGGTGGCGGCGTCATCGGGGTGGAGTTCGCCAGCGTGTGGAAGTCCTTCGGAGCGGACGTCACGATCATTGAGGCGCTGCCCCGGCTGGTCGCCGCCGAGGACGCGGAGTCGTCGAAGGCGCTGGAGCGGGCCTTCCGGAAGCGGAAGATCAACTTCAAGGTCGGCAAGCCGTTCGAGAAGGTCGAGAAGACCGACAGCGGCGTCCGCGTGACCATCGCCGGCGGTGAGACCGTCGAGGCCGAGCTGCTGCTGGTCGCGGTCGGTCGGGGCCCGAACACCACCGGCCTCGGCTACGAGGAGCAGGGCGTCCGGATGGACCGGGGCTACGTGCTGACCGACGAGCGGCAGCGCACGAGCGTGCCGAACGTCTACGCGGTCGGCGACATCGTGCCCGGCCTCCAGCTGGCACACCGCGGCTTCCAGCAGGGAATCTTCGTCGCCGAGGAGATCGCCGGAGAGAACCCGGCCGTCATTGACGAGGCCGGCATTCCTCGGGTCACCTACTCTGACCCCGAGCTGGCGTCGGTGGGCCTGACCGAGGCGAAGGCCAAGGAGCAGTACGGCGCCGACAAGATCAAGACCTACAACTACAACCTGGGCGGCAACGGCAAGAGCCAGATCCTCAAGACGTCCGGCTTCGTCAAGCTGGTCCGGGTCGAGGACGGCCCGGTCGTTGGCTTGCACATGGTGGGTGCTCGGGTCGGTGAGCTGATCGGTGAGGCCCAGCTCATCTATAACTGGGAGGCGTACCCCGCCGAGGTGGCACAGCTCGTACACGCCCACCCGACCCAGAACGAGGCGCTGGGTGAGGCACACCTGGCCCTCGCCGGCAAGCCGCTGCACGCGCACGCCTGACACGACAACCACGGCGTCCGGCGACGGACGACGATCCCATCAGGGGAATGAAGGAGTCTGGAGAAAATGCCGGTATCGGTCACCATGCCCCGGCTCGGTGAGAGCGTCACCGAGGGCACCGTCACGCGCTGGCTCAAGCAGGAGGGCGACACCGTCGAGGTTGACGAGCCGCTGCTCGAGGTGTCGACCGACAAGGTGGACACCGAGATCCCGTCCCCCGCGGCCGGTGTGCTGACCCGCATCGTGGTCGGCGAGGACGAGACCGCCGAGGTCGGCAGCGAGCTGGCGACGATCGGCGATGAGGCGTCGGGCGACGGCGGGGCGGCGGGCGGCGGCGAGGCCGAGCCGCGGCAGTCGGCGCCCGAGCCGACCGCCGCCGCCGAGGGCACCGGCCCGGAGCCGGAGCAGAAGCAGCCGGCTCCCGCGCCCTCCGGCGAGGGCAACTCGTCGGGCGAAGGCAGCCCGGTGACGATGCCGGCCCTCGGCGAGAGTGTCACCGAGGGCACGGTCACCCGCTGGCTCAAGCAGGTCGGCGACACCGTCGAGGTTGACGAGCCGCTGCTCGAGGTGTCGACCGACAAGGTCGACACCGAGATCCCCTCGCCGGTCGCCGGGACCGTCCTGGAGATCACCGTGGCGGAGGACGAGACCGCCGATGTCGGCGCGACGCTGGCGATCGTCGGCACCGCCGGTGCGGCGGCGAAGCCCAAGCCGGAGCCGGAGCCGGCGCCCAAGCCCGAGGCGAAGCCGGCACCCAAGCCGGAGCCGAAGCCCGAGCCGAAGGTCACCGAGCCGACCCCGGGCGCCTCCTACAACGAGCCGGCGGCCGAAGCCGAGAGCGCCCCCGACCCGGCGAAGGCCGAGCGGGCCTCCGCCCCGTCCGCGCCCGCCCCCCGGCCGGCGACGACCGGTGGCACGGAGAACGCCGGCTACGTCACCCCGCTGGTCCGCAAGCTCGCCGGCGAGCACGGGGTTGACCTCGCCACGGTCAACGGCACCGGCGTTGGTGGCCGGATCCGCAAGCAGGACGTGCTCGACGCGGCCGAGCAGGCCCGCGCCGCCAAGGCGGCTCCGGCACCGGCGGCGCAGCCGGCCGCCCCCGCGGCGAAGCCGGCGGCCCGGCCCGCGCCCAGCAGCAAGCGGGGCAGCACCGAGAAGCTGCCGCGGATCCGTACGACCATCGCGAAGCGGATGCACGAGTCGCTGCACGAGATGGCGCAGCTCACCACCGTGGTCGAGGTCGACGTGACCCGGATCGCCAAGCTGCGGGCGCGGGCGAAGGACGCCTTCCAGCAGCGGCACGGCGTGAAGCTCTCCTTCCTGCCGTTCTTCGCCCTGGCGGCCGTCGAGGCGTTGCAGGCGTTCCCGATCGTCAACGCCCAGATGGACCTGGGGGCCGGGACGATCACCTACCCGGAGGCGGAGCACCTCGGCGTCGCCGTGGACACCGAGCGGGGCCTGATGGTGCCGGTCATCCACAACGCCGGCGACCTCAACCTGGGCGGTATCGCCAAGCGGGTCGCCGACCTGGCCGAGCGCACCCGGACCAACAAGATCAGCCCGGATGAGCTCGCCGGTGCGACGTTCACGCTGACCAACACCGGCAGCCGGGGCGCCCTCTTCGACACCCCGATCGTGCCGTCGCCGCAGTCGGCGATGCTCGGCACGGGTGCCGTGGTCAAGCGTCCGGTCGTTGTCAACGATCCGGAACTGGGCGAGGTCGTGGCCGTCCGATCGATGATCTACCTGGCCCTGTCGTACGACCACCGACTGATCGACGGCGCCGACGCGGCCCGTTTCCTTGGCGCGATCAAGGAGCGGCTGGAGGCCGGCAACTTCGAGGCCGAACTGGGCCGGTAACACCCGACCCGACGACGGTGGGCTGCCCGGAGATCCGGGCAGCCCACCGTCGTCTCAGGGGTCCGGCTGCTCGGCGACGAGGACACCGATGCCGTGGACTCCCTCGACGAACCCTTGCGTCTGGAGCACCAGGATCGCCTGGCGCACGACCGTCTGCGACCCGCCATGCTCCTGCTTGAGCTGCGCCGTTGACGGCAACTTCTCCCCCGGCGCCCACTCCCCGGACTCGATCCGCGCACGGACATGGGCGGCGAGCTTCGCCCACTTGGGCTTGGCGGGCATCCGCCTACCTGGCGCCGGTCTCGGCTGGCTCCCCGGCCTGCGACCGGGCTGGCCACTCCATACTGCGGGAGCGGAAGCTGGACTGATGGGATTCCGATGTGCCACTCGTAGAGTTCACATTCCAAATAAGTCGCATTGGTGTTCCGAGATGGGTAACTCGGCTACTACACTGAGTCGATGGTCGCAGAGGTGTCCACGTCCGGAACGCGCAACCGTACTCGGCGAGCCATCCTCAACGCCGCAGCGTCGGTCTTCGCGCACAACCGTTCGGCAACCCTGGCCGACGTCGCGGTGGCGGCCGACGTGGGTCGTAGCACCCTGCACCGTTACTTCCCCGACCGCGATGAGCTGATCAACTCGGTGGTCGGCGACTGTTACACGGCGATCGAGCGATCCGTGGTTGACGCGCACGTCGAGCGAGGCAAGCCGCTCGACGCCATGCGCCGCCTGGTGGCGGCCATGGTGGAGCTCGGCGACCGGCTGCTGTTCCTGTTCGGCGACCCACGGCTGGCGGAGGAGTTCGCCAACCGGGAGCCCAAAAAGCCGCCGATCGTGCAGCCGGTCATCCTGCTGATCGAGCGTGGTCAGCGGGAGGGGATCTTCGATCCCGCCGTCAGCGCGCAGTGGATCCAGCACGTCCTGTGGTCACTGGTCTATACCGGCTGCGAAATGTCCGGCCAAGGCATGATGTCGCGGCACGAGGTCACCTCAACGGTCATCCGCACGTTCGAGCGTGGTGTCGTCCGCGACGAGTGAGCGCGAACGGACCCACCACCCCTGCCAGCTATTGGGAGCAATGATGAGGATCCTTGTGACCGGTGCGACGGGATACGTCGGCCGCAACGTCCTGCCGCAGTTGGTGTCCGCCGGGGTTGACGTCCGCGCGCTGACCCGCGACCCGGCCAGGGCAAAGGTGCCGGCCGGCGTGGAGCTGGTCCGCGGCGACCTGAACCGGCCGGACTCGTTGACCGAGGCGCTCGAGGGCGTCGAGCGGATGTACCTCTTCCCAGCACCGGAGACCACGCGTGAGGTGGTCGCCCGCGCCGTGAAGGCCGGCGTGCGGCGTATCGTCGTGCTGTCGTCGGGGGCGGTGACCACGGGCTACGACACCGACTTCCACCTGCCGGTCGAGCGGGCAGTCGAGGAGTCCGGCCTGGAGTGGACCCATGTCCGGCCCGGTGAGTTCGCGACCAACACCCTGCACCTCTGGGCGCCGTCGATCCGTACCGAGAACGCGGTGTACGACCCGCATCCGGGCGCCGTCGGCGTGCCGACGCACGAGCGTGACATCGCCGACACCGCTGCACTCGCGCTACTCGAAGACGGGCACACAGGTAAGGCCTACACCATCGTCGGGCCGCAGCCGCTCACTCACGCCGAGCAGCTAGCCGCGATCGCCGCGGCGGTCGGGCGGAAACTGTCCTTCAAGGACGTCACCGCGCAGGAGGCCCTGGCGTACTACCAGGCGCTCGGTGGCTGGGCAGCAGCGAACGCACCATTCCTACTCGGTCTCGTCACGTACTCCAACGAGGAGACGACGCCGGAGGCCGAGCACCAGCAGGACAAGGACACGGTGGAGCAGCACCCCACGGCCGAGAGCCTCACCAACCGGCCCGGACGCACGTTCGCGCAGTGGGCGCAGGACCACGCCGACGACTTCCGCTGAGAAGCCCCGGCGCGCTTCAAGCCGGCCACCGGGCTCGCTCCTAGCGTCGCCGCAGGCGGGTACCGTCGAACGTACGAACGGCGGCGGGAATGCCCCCGTCGAAACACGTCGCCAACGAGGTCCGGAGCGGGTAGTCGTTTCGATACGCTACGTATGTGTGGTCGCGACACGTCCGTGCCCTGGAGTGGCTTCGGCAACGGGATCCGGACTACTGCGCTATCCGCCATGCGGCCCGGGTGACCCTCGTCGCGTGCCTCCTCTTCTACGGCTTCCGGTACGGCCTGAACAGCACGATCATGGCCACATACGCGCTCTTCGGCACCATCGCCGCCGGCATCTTCGCCCAGCTGCCGGGCGGGCCGGCGCACCGGGCCCGGACGCTGCTCGCCGCCCTGCCGGTCATCTGGGTCCTGATCGCCGTCGGGACCGTGCTGGCGGTGAGCACCTGGGCCGCCACGATCGGCATGCTCGTGATCGGGTTCGCCGTGGCGTTCGCCGGTGTCGGCGGGCCTCGCCTGATCGGCCTCGTCGGCGCGCTACAGATCTCCTACATTCTGGCCAGCTTTCCCCCGTACCAACCCGACACCCTGCCGGAGCGGCTGGCCGGAGTGACGCTCGCCGTCGTTCTGATCGCGGCAGCCGAGGTGTGGCTCTGGCCCGGGCCGGCGCCGGCAACCAGCGCCCAGCGCCTGGGCGGGGCCGCGCGGAGTATCGCCTCGTTCGTCGCCGCGCTCGCGGACCTGCTGGATGGGCAGCCAGCTGCGGGCGAAGCGGCCCGACGGCGCCGGGCCACGGCGGCCGACGCGGTCACGCAGACCCAGATGTGGCGGCTGCCGCCATCCGAGCGGGCATCATCGGCGAGCCGGCGAGACCACGCGCTGCGGGACGCGGCTACCGACCTACACCAGACATTCCGGCACGCCGACTGGCTCCTGCAGGCCCACCCCACGACCACCGACGTCGGCGCGGCGAGGTCACTACGGGGCTGCGCGGCGTCCCTGCGCCACTCCGGCGACGCGCTGTTGGGAACGGAGCGGGCGTCCCCCGACCGGGCCGTTTCCAGCGAGCACCAGCAGCCGGACGGCGGCCGATCAGCCACCACCGAGCAGCTCCGCGTTGCCATGATCGTCCGGTCGCTGACCCGGCACACGGATTTCGTCGCGACCGCCGTCCGAATCGCCGGAGGACACTCTGACACCACCGGTCAACCGGGAGGAGGACCGCACAGCTTCTGGTATCTCCGGCGGAGCACCCCGTCGCTGTACTGGCAACGGCTGCGGATACACCTCACCCCACGCTCTGTGTTCTTCCAGCGGGCCCTCCGACTCGCCGTCGCTCTCGCCGCCGCCCGGTTCGTCGCCGGTGCGCTGGATCTGGAGCACGGCTTCTGGGTGCTCCTGGCCACCCTCAGCCTCCTGCGGACCTCTGCGGCGGAGACGTGGGCCACGTTCCGCCGGGCCCTGGCCGGCACCCTCGTCGGCGCCGCTGCCGGGGCCCTGTTGCTGCTGGCCTCTCCCGGGCAGGAGACATACGCGGCGATCCTGCCCCTGGCGATGGGGCTGGCCCTGTGGGCGGGGCCGCTACTCGGGCTCGCCTGGGCGCAGGCGTTTCTCACGCTGGTGCTGATCGCCGCCTTCGCTCAGCTAACCCCGACGGACTGGCATCTGGCCGGTGTCCGCCTGCTGGACGTCCTGATTGGCGCGGCGATCGGCCTCGTCGCCGGCGTACTCATGTGGCCAAAGGGTGGCGGTGGTGAGCTCCGCCGGTACACGGCGGCCTATCTCGACGCGGGTGCCGAGGCGATCGAGGAGACGGTCCTGAAGGTGGCCGGACGAGTCCGGGGCCAGCACGCGCTTGCGGCGGCGCACCGGGCGCAGGTCCTCACCGACGCGTCGTTCTGCCAGTACCACCTGGAGCACACCGCTCCGCGCCCCACCGACGTGGACTGGGAGGCGGCCCTGTCCGCGGGGCATCGCATCGTCCGCGGTGCGGAGCGACTCGCCACCGGCGACCAGGACGGGATGCTGGCGCACCGGTGGCCCGGGCCCACCGGCCAGCTCGTACGCCGGGCTCAACGGCTGCGGTCCGACTACGCCGACCTGGCCAGCCGCATGGCGCGGGGTCGCCTGCACGGTGCGGCTCCCGTCGCGCAACCAACGACGGGTGTCGTGGAACAGGTCCACGAGATCATTCAGGGTGACAACCGACGGGCCGACGTCCTGCACCTGATCGAGGTCGACCACTGGCTGGCCGACCTCGGTCGAAACCTCAACCGAATTCCCGCGCCGGCCCAGCCGGGCCAGGGGCACGGTCCACCCGAACCGTCGGGCAGCTAGCACGGACGCCCGTGGTGGTCGTAGGAACGAATCTTCGCCCGCCGGTGATCGCGGCCGCGCGACCGTCCCGGTGCCGGTAGACCTCGGCCGAATCGGTCAGGTGACCAACTCAACGCATCTATTGGTCACCCGTGTCCGAGAATATGGGCATGCGGATTCTGATGGCCGGCGCGTCCGGCTTCCTCGGCACCCGGCTTGCCGACCGACTCAGCGCGGCCGGGCACCATGTGACCCGGCTGGTCCGTCGGCCGCCGCACGGCGCCGACGAACGGCAGTGGAACCCGACCGCGGCCCAGCTCGACCCGGCGGTGGTGGCGGAGGCTGACGCCGTGGTCAACCTGGCCGGTGCGGGGGTCGGTGACCGCCGGTGGAACGACGACTACCGGCGGGTCATCCGCTCCAGTCGGGTGGACACCACCACCACACTGGCGATCACGATCGCCGGGCTGCCGGCCGCCGACCGCCCGGAGGTGCTGGTCAACTCGTCGGCGGTGGGGTGGTACGGCAACACCGGCGACCGGGCCGTTGACGAGGAGGTGGCAGCCGGCGAGGGCTTCCTGGCCGATGTCTGCCGGGCGTGGGAGGCCGCGAGCCGGCCGGCCGAGGACGCCGGGGTACGTGTGGTCCGGCTGCGGACCGGGTTGCCGCTGCACCGCGAGGGCGGGCTACTCAAGCCGCAGTTGCTGCCGTTCCGGCTCGGCATCGCGGGGCGGTTGGGCAGCGGCCGGCAGTGGCTGCCCTGGATCGCGATGGTGGACTGGCTGGACGCCGCCGCCCTCGCCATCGACCGTGCCGACCTCACCGGCCCGGTCAACGCGGTCGGGCCAGCACCGGTGACCAACGCCGAGTTCACCCGGGAACTGGCCCGGCAACTGCACCGTCCGGCGATCATCCCGATCCCGGCGCTGGCGCTCAAGGTGGCGCTCGGTGGCTTCGCCCAGGAGGCGCTGACCAGCGCCCGGGTCCTGCCGGGGGCGCTGACCCGAGCGGGGTTCACCTACCGTCACCCGGATCTGGCCAGCGCCCTGCACGCCGCGCTCGCGGCGGAACCGGACCGATGAACGGTGAGCCGGTGCGGGGCACGGCGACAGCGACAGCGACCGGCTTTAACGAACTCTTCCGCGCAGGTCTGACCGGCGCGTCCGGCTCCGGTTGGTAACGTCCGCTCCGTGTCAACCTCGCCGTCCGTGTCCACGCCGAACCCGCCCGCCCGCATTCGCGGTAACCGCCGGGCAGATCTGCTCGTGGTGCTCATCGCGCTCGCCCTCGCGGTCTGGGTGACCAGCGGGCTCTGGCGAGACCCGAACGGTCGCACGATCATGGTCAACTCCAGCGACCAGGCGCTGTTCGAATGGCTACTGGCCTTCGGCGGGCACTCCCTCACCCACGGGCAGAACCCGCTCTTCACCTACATGATCAACGTGCCTGACGGGGTCAACCTCGCGGTCAACACGTCGATCACCGTGTACGCGGCGCTCTTCGCGCCCCTGACGTACCTGATCGGGCCACCGGCCACCTTCCTGGTGATCCTCACGCTCAACCTCGCCGCCACCGCGATCGCCTGGTACTGGCTGCTCAACCGCCAGTTCGCCCGCAGTCCGCTCGCCGCCGGGCTGGGTGGCCTCTTCATCGGCTTCTCCCCCGGCATGGTCTCGCACGCCAACGCCCACCTGAACTGGACCGCCGGTTGGTTGGTGCCGCTGCTGATCTGGCGCGTCTTCGCGCTACGCCGGAGCGGGCATCGGATCCGGGACGGCGTCATCCTCGGTGTGCTGGTCGCGGTGGCGTTCTCCATCGCCGCCGAAGGGCTCTTCTTCACCGCGATCGCCCTCGGCCTCTTCGTCGCCGTCTGGGCGCTGCACCCGGCCAGCCGCGCCGAGGCGCGCGCGGTGCTGCCGGGCTTCCTCGGCGGGCTCGCGGTGACCGCGCTGGTGGCGGGGGTGCTGCTGGCGTACCCGCTGTGGCTGCACTTCGCCGGCCCACAACGCTTCGACGGCACCGGCTTCGACCCGGTGATCCACTCCGAGAACATCGCCGCGTACGGCGCGTACCCTCGGCGCTCGATCGCCGGCGAGGTCGGGCTCCGGACCGGCCTCGCCCCGAACCCCACCGAGGAGAACTCGTTCTTCGGGCTACCGTTGCTGCTGCTCAGCATCGCCGCCTTCGTCCTGCTGTGGCGGCGCGTCCAGCAGGCACCCCAACGGGCCACACTCTGGGCACTCGGGGCGGTGGCGGTGGTCTTCACCGTACTGTCGTTCGGGCCCCAGGCCAGGTTCGCCGGCCGCGACTTCGACCTGCCGATGCCCTTCGACCTGTTGGCTCACCTACCGGTGGTGAACGCCGCGCTGCCCGCCCGGTTGGCGCTGGTCGTGGCGCCGGTGATCGGGGTACTGCTGGCGTACACGGTGGATGCGCTCCGAGCCGAACCACCGCGCTCCCGGCCAGCCCGCCTCGCCTGGCTGGCGGCGTTCGCCGTGGCGCTGGTTCCGCTGACGCCGACCCCGCTGATCACCATCGAGCGGGAGCCGATCCCGCGCTTCTTCACCTCCGGCACCTGGCGGGACTACGTCTCACCGGGCGGGGTCCTCACGCCGATCCCGCTGACGGTGGACGTGTACCCGGACGGGCAGCGGTGGCAGGCGCACGTTCTCGCGGACCGGCAGGGCGAGTTCCGGATCCCGTCCGGGTTCTTCCTCGGCCCGGGCGGTCCGGACGGACGCGGTCGGATCGGTCCGGTGCCCCGGCCGCTGAGCGCCATCCTCGACGAGGCCGCCCGCCTGGGTGTGGTGCCGATCGTCACCGAGGGCACTCGGGCAGATGTCGAAGCCGACCTGCGGCACTGGCAGATCGAGACGGTGGTGCTCCCGGACCAGGTACACGGCGCGAAGTGGGCCGTCGATGAGGAGGCGCTCCGGGAGACCGCCACCGAACTGTTCGGTGAGCCGGAGCGGGTCGAGGACGTCTGGGTCTGGCGGATCCCGCCCGGCTGAGCCGCGAGGCGGGGTACCGGTGAGTCGGATCACGAGCCGAGGTGACCGGCGGGTACGGGACTAGGCTGGTCCCGTGAGCACGACTACCCCGGACCTGACCATTGTCCGCGCCGGCACTCTCGGCTACGAGGCCGCGTGGGAGGAGCAGCGCCGGCTGCACGAATCGGTGATCACCGACGGGGGTGGCGACGCGGTGCTGCTGTTGGAGCATCCCAGCGTCTACACCGCGGGCAAACGCACCGAGCCGTGGGACCGACCGATGGACGGCACGCCGGTCATCGACGTTGACCGGGGCGGAAAAATCACCTGGCATGGTCCGGGCCAGCTCGTCGGCTATCCGATCCTGCGCCTGCCCAACCCGGTCGACGTCGTCGCGTACGTGCGCCGGGTCGAGCAGATGCTGATCGATGTCTGTGCCGAGTTCGGGCTGACGGCCGGCCGGGTCGAGGGGCGGAGCGGGGTCTGGGTGCCGGCGGACAACCGCGGGCCCGCGCGCAAGGTCGCCGCCATCGGCATCCGGGTCGCCCGCGGAGTCACCCTGCACGGCTTCTCGCTGAACTGTGACTGCGACCTGACGTACTACGACCGGATCGTGCCGTGCGGCATCAGCGACGCCGGGGTGACCTCGCTCGCCGCCGAGCTGGGCCGGCCGGTGACCGTGGCGGACGCCCTGCCGGTGGTCGAGCGGCACCTGCCGACCCTCGTCGGATCCTGAGCCCACCGCACCGGGCCCGGTCCCGCCGAAGCCCTGCCTCACCACGGTCCCGCCAGACCCGACGACACATCGATCGCCAACAACGGCCAGGGTCCACTCATCGCAGGAATGCCCACCCAGGCGTCTATTGAGCGACGGTTTGATCCGCAATAGGCTCGAACCGTCGATCAAGCGATCGGGTGTGGCATGCCGAATATCTATGTCGAGACGATGATCACGACATCTGTGGACGAGGTGTGGCGGACGACGCAGGACCCTGCCGAGCACCGCCGCTGGGACGCTCGCTTCGGCCACATCGACCCGATACCCGGAAGCTCACCGGCCCGCTTCCGGTATGCCACGACCGTGGCCCCCGGGCTGACCGTCAGCGGCTGGGGAGTCCACGCCGGAGAACGCGACCGGCCGGACGGCAGCCGCAGCTCGGCGCTGCGCTTCGGGTCGGACGACCCACGCTCACTGATCGCCGCGGGGGCCGGCTACTGGCGCTACCTGCCCACCCCGTCCGGTGTGCGGTTTCTGACCGGCTACAACTACACGCCGCGCTGGGGGCGGTTAGGGCGGGCCTTCGACCTCGCCTTCCGCCCACTCTTCGGATGGACCACCGCCTGGTCATTCGATCGACTGCGGATCTGGCTGGAGCACGGCATCTCCCCCGAACAAGCCCGGCGCAACGCGGCACACGAGGCACTCGCCCGCCTACTCGGGCTCGCGGGGGTGGGGGCCGGCGCGGCGGCACTCGGCGGAACGGCGCCCGTCGTCGCTCTCCTCACCGCGATGGCCGCAGTGGCCGCGGTGGCCCTGCCCCCGCGGCCACATACACCGGCAGCCCGCCGCTGCCGTCGCCGGCCGCCGAAGCATCGTTCTGCCCAGCCCCCGGAGGAGTTGGACACGCTGTGAACCCTGTCTTCCGCACTGCCCTCGGGGCGGACTTCGACCGACTCCACCCGGAGTTGCAGCGCCGCTTCGACCTCGACGGCGACACCCATCTGGGATGCGTCGGTAGCGGCGTGATGGACCGGATCTGGCGCGGTGCCGCCTTCACCCGCCCGTTTCTGTATCTCGGCACCTTCCGCCACATCCTCTTTCCGGAGACCGGCACAGATGTCCCCTTCACCATCGAGAACTACGCCTACTCCGACTCCTTCGGCCGGCCGACACTGAGCTTCGTCCGCACCTTCCAGCTCGCACCGGGTCGACGACGCCGCTTCGACGCGACGATGGTCTGGAGCGCCCGTCGCGGAGTTCTGGTCGACTACCTCGGGACGCACCAACACCTGGCGGTCGACCTGCACCTCGAAGTCGACCCCACCGGCGCGCTCACCATCCGAAGCGGCGGCTATCGGTGGCGCAACGGCTTGCGCTGCCCGTCGTTGATAACCGGTGCGGCCCGCCTGCGTGAGTGGTACGACGATCGGGCCGGCCGGTTTCGGATCGAGGTGACGGTGGCGAATCGCCAGTTCGGCCCGCTCTTCGGCTACTCGGGCAGCTTTACCGTCCGCTACCTGCGCCCCGACTGCGCACTGGTTCCAGCCGCCGCCTATCCGGTGCGAGAGAACCTTCGGGACTGAGGTCATCGCGGCGGCGCGGGTTCCACGGTGTCCGGGCTCACCGCACCAACGGCGTGATGCCCGTCGCCCAACGTGCATCGACGGTGGGCGACGGGCGTAGGCTCGACTTCGTGACGATCGAGCACTCCGCGCCGACGAATGGTCCGGCAGCGCGTACCGCGACGCCCGCTCCCGAGGGGCGGCGCCTCCTGCGGGTCGAGGCGCGCAACGCTGAGACGCCGATCGAGCGGAAACCACCGTGGATCAAGGTCAAGGCCAAGATGGGCCCGGAGTACACCCAGCTGCGCGGGCTCGTCACGCGGGAGGGGTTGCACACCGTCTGCCAGGAGGCCGGCTGCCCGAACATCTACGAGTGTTGGGAGGACCGGGAGGCCACCTTCCTCATCGGCGGCGACCAGTGCACCCGCCGCTGCGACTTCTGCCAGATCGACACCGGCAAGCCGGCCGAGTTCGACGCCGACGAGCCCCGCCGCGTCGGTGAGTCGGTGGTGTCGATGGGGCTGCGCTACGCGACCATCACCGGAGTCGCCCGCGACGACCTGCCCGACGGCGGCGCCTGGCTCTACGCGGAGACCGTCCGGCAGATTCATGCCCTCCAGCCGGGCTGCGGGGTCGAGCTGTTGATTCCCGACTTCAACGCCGTCCCCGAGCAGCTCGCCGAGGTCTTCGGAGCGCGGCCGGAGGTGCTCGGGCACAACGTCGAGACCGTGCCGCGGATCTTCAAGCGGATCCGGCCGGCGTTCCGCTACGAGCGGTCGCTGGACGTGATCCGGCAGGCCCGCGCCGCCGGCCTAGTCACCAAGAGCAACCTGATCCTCGGCATGGGCGAAGAGCGCGCCGAGATCTCCCAGGCTCTCCGGGACCTGCACGAGGCGGGTTGCGAGCTGATCACCATCACGCAGTATCTGCGTCCCTCTCCCCGCCACCACCCCGTCGAACGCTGGGTCAAGCCGGAGGAGTTCGTCGAGCTCCGGGAGGAGGCCGAGGAGATCGGCTATGCCGGCGTGATGAGCGGGCCGCTGGTCCGCTCGTCGTACCGCGCCGGCCGCCTCTACCGGCAGGCCCTCGCGGCCCGCGGCGACGCCCCGGTCGACGCCTGAACTCCGACCTGGCCGCTTTCACGATTCGGCGCCGCCGCCGGCGTTCGGCCGAAGGTCACCCCATCAGGTGACGCCAACCTGGAACACATAACCTAAAGTCGGACAAATGCCATGATCCGCCCATGGCCATTGATGCCGGCGAGCGGCACCCGGTCACACTGCCGGTCGCCGGCCGGCCCCGACTGCCCACCACGCTCGCCGGCACGGCTCTCATCGCCGGCGTGGCCTACCGCCTCCTCCTGCTGCTGACCGACACGCCCCCCACAAACAGCGACGAGGCGACGATGGGCCTCGCCGCCCTGCACATCGGGCAGGGGCAGGAGTTTCCGATCTGGTTCTACGGCCAGGCGTACATGGGGACGCTGGAGGCGTACCTGGCGGCACCGCTGGTCGCGCTCACCGGCCCGTCAACGCTGGCGTTACGTCTCCCCACCCTGGCCCTGTACGCCGTCTTCGCCCTACTAGCCTGGCGACTCACGCTCCGCCTCACCGGGGACCACTGGTACGCGCTCCTGGTCACCGTGCTGCTCGCGTACGGATCCGACCGAATCGTGAAGAACCAGCTGATCGCCGGTGGCGGGTACCCGGAGATGAACGCCGCCGGGGTGGCGCTCGCGCTACTCGCGTACGACCTGGCGGCCGGCCGGCAGGGTTACCGGGCGGCCCGCTGGACCGGATGGGGGCTCCTCGCCGGGCTGATGGCCTGGGTGGATCCCCTGGTCCTGCCCTACGTGGTCGGCACCGGGGCGGTGCTGCTGGCGTTCCGGTGGCGGGAGCTATGGGGACGGGCTGGCGCGCTACTCGGCGTCGGCGCGCTGGTCGGGGCGACACCGCTGCTGCTGGACAGCTTCCTCACGGGACGCAGCCCGTTGACCGCGGTGCTCGCCGCCAGCGGCGCCGGGGAGTCGACCAGTTGGGCGGAGCGGCTGCACGGAGGGCTGGTGCTCGGCCCGGCGCTGGGCATGGGCTTCTGCTCCCCCAGCGCCTGTGCGCGCTGGCAACTCTGGTGGTCCGTCGCCCTGCCGCTACTCTTGCTCGCCACTGCCGTGATCGCGTGGCGGCAGCTCCGGGGATACCGACGGTCCGCGTCCGCCCGGAACGGCCCCCCTCGGTTCACTGACGCGACGGCGGCGGCTATCTCCCTAGCCCTGGTCGCGGCGGCGGCGGTGACGCTGGCCAGCTTTGCGACCAGCAGTGCCGCCGGGCGCAGCCCGGTGGAGAGCTCCCGCTATCTGTCCTGCCTACTCATCTCCGTACCGGTGCTGCTCTGGCCGGCGTGGAACGCGGCCCGACGGCGGTCGCCAGGACTACCGGATCCGGCTCGCGCCGCCGCGATCGGGGTGCTCGCCGGGACACTCGGGACCGCTGCCATCGCCACCGGGGCAACCATCGCCGCCGTACCTGCCTACCGGACTGTTCAGGCCCAGCACGCCGAGTTGGTGGCGACCCTGCGGGTGCTGGAGGTGCGGCATGTGTACAGCGACTACTGGACCTGCAATCGCCTCACCTTCGCCAGTGCGGAGGAGATCGTCTGCGCCGTCGTGAACGACGACCTGAGTCCGGGCCACGACCGCTACCCGGCCTACCGAAGGGCGGTCGCCGCCGCCGCCAGCCCCACCTGGGTCGCGCCAGCCGGTTCGCCGCTGGCTGCCCGCCTGCAGGAGCAGGTGCGCGGTGGCGCCCTCACGCTGCGCCACATCCCCGGCTGGCACGTCTTCCTTTCTCGCAAGTGAAGTCACATCGCTTCGACCTTCCCCCTCGAGCCCGGGTGCCTACGCGGATCCTCCACGCGAATCCGGTATGCCCTAGAATCAGTCAGCTGTGGAAGCGGCCACCGGCACCCGAACGACTCACTTCCGCCCAAGTCCGTCAACGTTAGGGCTAAGGAACAAGCCTTAGTCATCTTCACTCGGCAAGAGCCGGCGTCCGGCATCCTCACAGCACCAAACCACAGGTCAGTGGCCGGCAATCCGGCCACTGACCCGATAGCAGCGAATTCACCTATTGACATACGCGGAACCCCCAGGAACTCTAGGGCTGCAGCCGATCACACGATCGTGATCGAGGAGCGAAGGCCCCGGAGGGCAGATTAGAGAAGCCAGAACAACCGCGCGTAGCGCTGCTCCCTGCCCAATCAATAGAAATAAGGAGATCAGTGGCCCTCGGCAGCGCCGCCAGCGGATACAGCCCGGTGGGCAGTCCCACAAGCCAGACCACCACACCCTCAGCCGAAGTCGCGGAGGACCCTTCAAGCGAGGCAGTCGAGTTCATCTCGGCCTACTATGCAGAGCGGAAGATGCCGCGCGCCGCCGACCGCATCGCCGCCATTCTCGGCGAGATCGCCGCCACCGGCACCTACTGGCAGACACCAGACGAGCTGGCCCACGGCGCGAAAGTAGCATGGCGGCAGTCGGTACGGTGCATTGGTCGAGTCCGCTGGGCTGGCCTCAAGATCCGGGACCGGCGCACGGTTACCACCACCACTGGTATCGCCAGCGAATTGGCCGAGCACCTCCGAGTGGCCGACAACGGGGGACGAATCCGCTCCGTCCTCACCGTGTTCGCAGCCGATCACCCCCGGACCGGACCACGCGCACGCATCTGGAACGACCAACTCATCCGGTACGGCGGGTGGCAGCTGAACGACGAAGTAATCGGCGATCCAGCCCAACTGGAGATGACCAGTGCGGCAGTGAAGCTTGGCTGGCAGCCACCCTCCACCCCCGGCAGGTTCGACCTACTTCCCTGGGTGGTTGAGACTGCGACCGAAGAACCGACACTTGTGGACGCTCCGCGTCACCTGGTACGAGAGGTAGCGCTGACCCACCCCGATCACCCCTGGTTCGCGGACCTTCAGCTGCGGTGGCACGCACTCCCGGTGATCGCGAACATGCGCTTACGCATCGGCGGCGTGAATTACAGCTGCGCTCCGTTCAACGGGCACTATCTCGGCGATGAGATCGGTACTCGAAACATGTGCGACGCCGACCGGTACAACCAGCTCCGGCCCGTCGCCGCCGGGCTAGGTCTCGACACCGAGGACGAGTCCTCCCTCTGGCGAGAGCATGCCGCGCTACTCATTAATCAAGCTGTACTACACAGCTTTCGCGCCGCCGGCGTCCGAATCTCCATTCCGAACGACGAGTCGGAAATGTTCATGCGCTTCTGCGAAGGTGAAGAGCGGGCAGGACGGCCCGTCTACGGCGACTGGTCGTGGATCAATGGCTCGGTCGGGTGGGCCGCCCTCCACGCCGTGCACCATCGCTACTACGACACCCGGGTACCCAACCCTAACTTTTGGCCGGCGCCGCGCACACCATTCTTCTCGGAACCAAACCTACGCGAGCGCCACGCTGCGTCTCGGCAGGAGGGTTAAAGGGTGGATGTTGCCGCACTACGGTGGAGCTGGAATCGAGTCGCCGCGGCTGGCCCAAGGGCAGCGAGGCACTTCTACGCAACACTATTCGTGATCGCCCCGGAAACCCGCACTATGTTTCCCACCAACATGCAGTATCAGGAGGACAAGCTCCTCGCCGCACTTGGACACATCATTACGAACATTGATAACAGCGATGCGCTCGCCGCGTTCGCGCATCACCTGGGGGCCGATCATCGCCGGTTCTACGGACTCGACGTGGAGGAGCGACCGGTGCCACTGGCGGAGCGCCATTACATCTGGGTCGGCCAGGCCCTTTTGGCAACGCTAGCGGACTTCGTCGGATCCGAGTGGACCCCGAGCCTCCGGGCCGACTGGGCCGCAGCATACGAATTCGTTGCCAAGTTGATGCTCACCGGCGCCGCCGACTCGGAGCAGCTGACGCCCCCGTTCTGGCAGGCTGAGGTGATCGGTGTAGAGCGACGCCGCTCCGATGTCTGCGTACTCACCGTCCGTCCGAACTACCTCTGCAACTATCTGCCCGGACAATCCTTACCCACGCAGGTACCCACCCTGCGCACCTGGCGGTACCTTTCGCCGGCCAACGCACCCCGCCCCGACGGGACGCTCGAGTTCCATGTTCGCGCGGCGGGTCGGTTCTCGACCCACCTGGTACGGCGGATCGCCGTTGGCGAGGTTCTCCGATTAGGACATCCAACTGGAACAGCGCTGTCGGCGTACAACCGCGCGCCGCACCGGCCGCTTCTCCTGATCGCCGGCGGCACCGGAGTAGCGCCGCTGCGCGCGATTCTGGAAGAACTCCAGCAGGGCAGCGGCCGACCCACCACCCTGGTAGTAGGGGGTAAGTCCCCCGATGATCTATATGATCATCAGGCACTCTTGAAGCTAGCCGCGTCGACACCAGCCATGAACGCCACCGCCAGCAGCTCTGCGCCCTGGTTACGCTACGTGCCAACGGTAGAGATCGGATGGGACTGGGACGGCGAGGTAGGCCGGGCGGCCGACACCGCCCTGCGTATCGGCCCCTCAAAAGACGCCGATGTTCTCGTCTGTGGATCACCCACAATGACGCGAGCAACGGTTGCTGCCCTCAGTGCTAACGGCATCGATTCCGACCGCTTACTGGTGGAGAGATTCGACCATTCCGTCTATCCGCTCCTAGCTTCAGCCGACACCGACAGCCAAAAAACGACCTAGGCAGCCGATGACCAGCGACGATACCGTCCCCCCCGCGCAAGATGCTGACCAACCACAACCAGGCGAAGTCACCCAACGCCTCAAACTGCTGACGACCCGCCGCTTCCGCCGCGAGTGGTGGCACTCAGCCACCGAGGTGGCGGCAGTGACTCGATTCGCCGATGACCAGATCACGCTGTTGCGTGGCGAAATCGAACGCGGAGGGCGCGAGATTCGAGGCCTCCTCAACCAGATCGAGATGCTCCGCCACGGATCCCTGCCAAGCACCGCACCACAGGGGGCGGACCCAGTTGCTGTCGCGCTGACCATGCGTGTACAGGAAGAGGCCAATCGCACGATCAGTGATGCCAACGAGGAGGGCACGGAGATCCTTGCCGAGGCACGACGCCAGGCGGAGGACATCCTCACCCTCGCCCACCAGCAGGCCAGTCGAACCACCACTCACAATGACCCCCGGGTCGCTGAACTCGAGCAAAAAGTCAAGGACCTACAAGCAAGGCATCAGGCAATGGTTGACGCTACCTGGAATGCACACCAAAACCTTTCCCAGTGGCAGTCGCGGCTTTCTGAGCAGGCGGAGCAGTTGCGGACCAGCGCACAGGCCCTCGGAAAGGTCAGCGACAATATTGGACAAACCGTCAAGGAGCAGTAAGAACGGATTCTTAATGGCGCCGCCACTCGACGCCCTGGGTGCAACGCTGGTGTAGTGCCAGGAGGCGGTGATCAGCCGCCCGTGCCGGCCGCTGAGAAAGGACCAGCCCAACCAGGTTCCGTCGGCAGGCAGTCGCGGCCCCGGGAAGGCTGCAGGTGGGGCCCGGACAGCCGCCGATGCCGGCCGCCAAGCAGCGAGTGATTCGCCGCCCACTAGACTCGAGGGCATGGCAAAGCCCCAGGAGAAGGTCTCGTTCGGCCAACGGCTGAAGCAGATCGGGATGGTGTTTCGGTTCACCGCCAAGCAGGACCGGTGGTTTGCGCCCCTGGCCTTCGCCGCGGTGGTCATTCCACTCGCCCTGACCGTGGTGGCGTTCTTCGTGTGGGGCTGGCTCTGGATCCCACTTGGCATCCTGTTGACGCTGCTCTCCCTGCTGATCGTGCTCAACCTGCGCTCCAACCGGGCGATGATGAACGCCGCTGAGGGCCAGCCGGGCGCGGCCGCGCAGATCATCGAGAACATGCGCGGCGACTGGCGGGTCACCCCGGCGGTGAGCTCGACCACGCAGATGGACATGGTGCACCTGGTCATCGGCCGTTCGGGAGTGATCCTGCTGGCTGAGGGGAACCCACAGCGGGTGCGCGGCCTGCTCGGCCAGGAGAAGCGTCGGTTGGCCAAGGTGATCGGCTCGGCGCCGCTCTACGACTACGTGATCGGCCAGGAGGAGGGCGAATTGCCGGTCCGCAAGCTGCGGATGACGCTGATGCGGTTGCCGCGCAAGCTCAGTGGCCGGGATGTCAACGCGCTGGACAAGCGCCTCAAGGCGCTCAGTGCCCGTCCACAGCTACCCAAGGGCGCCATCCCGAAGAACATGCGTCCCCCGAAGGGCGCCTTCCGCCAGGCCCGCGGTCGCTGACTGCGGCTACGCGGCGGATCGTCCGCTGATCCCGAGCCGGGTCAGCGGACGACGGGGGTGACGACCGAGCCCGCCGCCCGGTCGTGCAGGCCACGGCGGTCGGCATCCATGATCAGGGCAGGTATCACGAGCGCGAGCATGCCACCGCGGAGCAACGCGCGGAGCACCCCGAGCCGACCACCGCTGCTCCAGTCGACACAGCGGATCCGGGTGAGGTACATCCCGGGGGTCTGGGCGAAGAGACCGATGAAGAAGCCGTACTCGGCGACGAGCACGAGCACCGGGGCCCACCCGTCGTGGACCGGATCGGCGAAGATACTGGCGACCAGTACGCAGAGCACCCAGTCGATCACCAAAGCGCCGAAACGTGGACCGAGGCCCCGACTGGCGGAGACGCTGGAACGGGGCGGTACGGGCTGGTCAGCCGAGGTCGTCACAGCGCCCAAGGGTAGCCAGTGCCGCAGACGACTACACGCCGACCTACATCACAAAAAGGGACCAAGCGTCGCAAGTTTCACTACACTGGCACACTGGCCCCTCCCGGGAGCACCAGGACCGACCGCTCCAGGCAGCGAAGGCTTGTGGAGCCCCGGCAGGGGACGTAACACGGCAGAAACATTGAAGACATGGCCGGGCAACCGCCCGGCCATAGCGTCGCCAGCAGCCTAGCCACTTCAGTGGACGAGCCAGGAGGACGAGTGTTCGCCAATCCCGAGGAACTCCTGCGTTACCTCAAGAACGAGGACGTGAAGTTCGTCGACGTACGTTTCTGTGATCTGCCCGGCGTGATGCAGCACTTCAACCTGCCCGCCGAGTCGGTTGACGACGAGCTCCTCACCGACGGCCTCGCATTCGACGGGTCGTCCATCCGCGGTTTCCAGGCGATCCACGAGTCGGACATGCTCCTACTCCCGGACGTCGCCACCGCGTTCATCGACCCCTTCCGCGCGCAGAAGACCCTCGCGCTCAACTTCTTCATCCACGACCCGTTCACCCGCGAGGCCTACTCCCGCGACCCCCGGAACGTGGCGAAGAAGGCCGAGGCGTACCTGGCGGCCAGCGGCATCGCCGACACCGCCTACTTCGGCGCGGAGGCCGAGTTCTACATCTTCGACTCGATCCGCCACGAGACCTCGGCGCACCAGTCGTACTACTACATCGACTCGGTCGAAGGCTGGTGGAACACCGGCCGCGACGAGGAGGGTGGCAACCGCGGCTACAAGACCGCGTACAAGGGCGGCTACTTCCCGGTGCCACCGGTTGACCACTACGCCGACCTGCGCGACAAGATCGTCCGTCGGCTGATCGACGCCGGCTACACCGTGGAGCGCTCGCACCACGAGGTCGGCACCGCCGGCCAGGCTGAGATCAACTACAAGTTCTCGACCCTGCTGCACGCCGCGGACCAGCTCCAGCTCTTCAAGTACATCGTGAAGAACGAGACCTGGGTCAACGGCAAAACCGCCACCTTCATGCCGAAGCCGCTCTTCGGTGACAACGGTTCGGGCATGCACACCCACCAGAGCCTGTGGTTGAACGGTGATCCGCTCTTCTACGACGAGACCGGCTACGCCGGCCTCTCCGACACCGCGCGCTGGTACATCGGCGGCCTGCTGCAGCACGCGCCGTCGCTGCTGGCCTTCACCAACCCGACGGTGAACTCGTACCGCCGGCTGGTGCCGGGCTTTGAGGCGCCGGTCAACCTGGTCTACTCGCAGCGCAACCGCTCCGCCTGCACCCGCATCCCGGTCACCGGGAGCAACCCGAAGGCCAAGCGGGTCGAGTTCCGCGTGCCGGACCCGTCGGCCAACGTCTACCTGGCCTTCTCGGCGATGCTGATGGCCGGCCTCGACGGCATCAAGAACAAGACCGAGCCGCCGACTCCGATCGACAAGGATCTGTACGACCTGCCGCCGGAGGAGTGGGGCGACGTCAAGCAGGTGCCGGGCTCGCTGCCGGCGGTGCTCGACTCCCTCGAGGCCGACCACGACTACCTGCTCGACGGCGGCGTCTTCACGCCGGACCTGATCTCCACCTGGATCGACTGGAAGCGGACCAACGAGGTCGACCCGGTGCGACTGCGCCCGACCCCGCACGAGTTCGCGATGTACTTCGACTGCTGAACCCCTGCAGCGACCGGCCGGGTGCCGCCGCAACGTTGCGGCGGCACCCGGCCGGTTTGGTTCAGAGCGACGTGAACGGGGATCGGCCGAACCGGGACCGCCACAGCCGCGGTACCCCCCACACGGCAGCCACCACCACCAACCCGGTCATCACCAGAGCCCCCGGAGCCTTCACCAGCCGGGCCAGGTTCATGCCGTCCGGCAACGTGAGAAAGGCCGCCGCCGCGCAGGGCAGCACGAACCAGGTCGTCCGCGTCGCGGCCACCGCGAGCAGGACCAACGGCCAGGTCGCATACCAGGGGTGGAAGACGGGGGCGAGCACCACCGTGGCGACCAGCGCCAGGCCGGCACCGAGCAGGGCCACCCGGGGCCGAGCCGCCTCCAGCCGGACCACCCGCCGCCGGACGTCATTCAGCGCGCGCAGCGCCGACCAGGCCCGCCACCACAGCACCGCCAGGACCAACACCAGCAACGCCAACGCCAACGCCCGGACCACCGGCACCGCCACGGGACGCCCGCCAAAGAGCTCACCGGCGTAGTCCAGGACCATGCCGACCGCCGTGGGCGGCGATGTCCACTGCTCCAGGTCGCCGCTGCGGCGCAACCCGCTCACCCAGCCCAGGCCGAGGCCGGAGAACAGCGACAAGCCCCCCAAGGCGATCAGAGTGCCCATGGCCAGCCAGCCGCCATCGCGCAGCAGCGACCGCACGGTGAACCGACCGAGCACCGCGGCGAGCGCCGCGAACGGCAGCACCACCACAGCGGTCGCCTTCACCCCCACCGCCAGCCCGAGCAGCGCCCCCGCCACCAGCAGCGGCCACGGTCGACCCGGGAACCGCACCACCACCAGCAGGCCGAGCAGCAGCAGCCCGAGCATCACCGCGTCGTTGTGCGCGCCCGCCACCAGATGCACCCCCACCAGCGGACAAGCCAGCGCCAGCCAGACCGCCCGCCGAGTCGGCACCCCCGCCGCCCGCGCCAACCCGAGCAGACACACCGCGACGAGCAGCACCCCGGCCACCGCGATCAGCCGCAAGACCACCACCACGCCGACCAACCCACCACCGAGCGCCACCGCCAGCGCGGCGAGCAACAGGAAGCCCGGCCCGTACGGCGCGGGCGTGTCCCGCCAGATCGGCGCGACCGCATCCACCCAGGGACAGCCCGCCGCCGCCACCCCGACCGCGTACGGGTCAACGTCCTGCCCGTACATCCAGCCCTGGCAGGCGTACGAGTAGACATCCCGGCTACCCAGCGGCGGCGCGACGAGCAGCGGCATCGACCACAGCCCGGCAGTGCGGTACGCCCACCCGGTTGATGGCGTACCGTGCCGTAGCACCCACCACGCGCCGGTCAGCAGGCCGGTGCCGACCAGCCAGAGCAGGACGGTCAACGGACCGCCGGCGGTGTGCCACACCCGCTCGAGGGTCGCACCGGGCAACGCTCCCCCGACGTACCCGGCGACGGCCAGCAGCACCGCACCGACGAGACCGACGTAGCGGACCGTTCTCGCCTGGAACGGTGGCCGCACAGCCCCACGCGGGGGCACATCCGCGCCGGTCACCGGGGCGCCCCGGCAGTGGGGAGGGTCGTCGCGCCGGTCCCGGCGACGAGGTGGATAGGCACGGAAGAACATGCTGCCAGTACCGTGGGCGCGGATACGGAGGTAGGCATGCGGGGCACACGGACGGTGGTGGCGACGGCCGCCACGTTGGCCGTGCTGCTCGGCGGGACGTACCTGCTGTTGCCGCCGATGGGCTCGGACCTCGCCGCCCAGGTGGCGCGAGCCGATTTTTTCGCCGCCCACGGCGCCACCCCGGTCGACCTACGGTGGTACGGCGGGGTCAACCAGTTCGGCTACAGCCTGCTCTCCCAGCCGGTGATGGCGCTGCTCGGCGTCCGGGTGACGGGGGTGCTCGCGCTGGTGGCGTCGACCGTCGCCTTCGCTGCCCTGCTGTGCCGAGTTGACGTACCCCGGCCGTTGGCCGGCGCTCTGGTGGGGGTGGTCACCTTCGCCGGCAACCTGGTCGCCGGCCGGGTCACGTACGGGCTCGGGGTGGCCTTCGGTCTCACCGCCCTCCTCGCTCTCACCCTGCCGGCCGGCCGACGACGACTCGTGCTGGCCATGGCGGGAGCGCTGCTGGCCGCCGCGACCAGCCCGGTGGCCGGGCTCTTCGTCGGGCTCGCCGGTGCCGCGCTACTGCTCGGCCGCCGCTACGTTGACGGCCTCGCCCTGGGGCTGGCGGCAGCGCTGCCGCTCGGGTTCACCGCCCTACTCTTCGGTGACGGCGGCTGGATGAACATCAGCCGCACCGACACCGTGCGGGCGATGGGGAGCAGCCTGCTGGTGGCGGTGCTGGTGGCGTACCGGCCGGTGCGGATCGGGGCGCTGCTCGCCGCGGCCGGGGTGCTCGCGGCGTCGCTGCTGCACACCCCGGTCGGTCTGAACGCGACCCGCCTGTCGGCGATGTTCGCGCTTCCCCTGCTGGCCGCCGCCGCCACCGTCGGCAGCGGCCGCTGGTCGCCGCGGCACACCGGCGAGGGAACTCACCTCCGTTGGCCGGCCCGACTCGTTCCTGCCAGCGGCACCGGGCTGGGCCGACGGCGGGTCAGCGGCGGACTCACCCTGCTCGTTCTTCTCGCCGCCGTGTTCTGGTGGCAGCCACCGGTTGTCCCGGCGGACCTGCGCAGTACCACCGACCCGGCCGCCCGCCCCGCCTACTTCGCTCCCCTGCGCGACTTCCTCGCCACCCAACAGCTCACCGGGCGGGTGGAGATCCCACCGACCCGCACCTATCGGGAGTCGGCGGCGCTGGGCGAGGTCCCGCTGGCGCGGGGCTGGCTGCGGCAGGCGGACATCGACCGCAATCCGCTCTTCTTCACCACGGTTCCGGGTGCCACCGGCACCGGGGTTCCGCTGACCCCCCAGGCCTACCACGGCTGGCTGCAGACGAACGCGGTGCAGTTCGTGGCCGTACCCGATGCGCCACTGTCCTGGGTCGGCCGGGCCGAGGCGGAGCTGGTCCGCGACGGCCTGCCCTACCTGCGCGAGGTGTGGTCCGACCCGCACTGGCGGGTCTGGGCGGTGGCCGAGCCGACACCCCTGGTTGGCGCCCCCGGCACGATCCTGGCGGCCGACGGCGCGACCGTGACGTTCCGGACCGACGGGCCCGCCACTGTCCCGGTGCGCGTCCGACACAGCCGCTGGCTGACCGCCACCGGCGGTACTGTCACGGCAGCCGGCGAGTGGACTGCTGTCACCGTCCCGCGCGCCGGGGTGTGGACCCTAGGCAGCTGAGATGAGCCGCCGCTCGCCACCCGGCCGACGGCGAGACCGCCGGGTCTGCTGCGTCCCGGCGCGCTCGGGGCCGTCCTCAGAGCTCGAAGACGCGTTGCATGGCGGCACGGGAACGGCGACCGGTGCGCAGATAGTCGTCGAGGAACTCACCCGGATCCTCGTGGCCGAGGAGCCGAACCACCCCCGCCAGCTCCGCCCCGTGCCGAGGAAGCTGATCAGCAGCCCGGCCACGCACCAGCATCAGGGCGTTGCGGACCTGCGCGGCGAGGGTCCAGCCGGCTGCCATCGCCGCGGCGTCGTCCGGGTCCACCAGGCCCGCGTCCCGGGCTGCCGTGAGGGCATCGAGGGTACGCGTGCCCCGCAGTTGGGGCAGTTGCCCGGCGTGCCGGAGCTGAAGCAGCTGCACCGCCCACTCGACATCGGCCAGCCCGCCCCGACCCAGCTTGGTGTGGGTAGCCGGGTCGGCGCCTCGGGGCATCCGCTCGGTCTCGACCCGTGCCTTGATCCGCCGGATCTCGACGACCTGCTCCCAGGTCAGGCCCGCCGCCGGATGACGAAGCGGCTCGACCAGCGCCAGGAACTCGGCGCCCAGTTCCTCGTCACCGCAGACGAACCGGGCCCGCAGCAGTGCCTGCGCCTCCCACACCCGCGACCAACGGGCGTAGTACTGCTGGTAGGCGGCGAGGCTGCGGACCAGCGGCCCCTGCCGCCCCTCGGGGCGTAGGTCGGCGTCAACGCCGAGCGCCGGGTCGGGCGCGGGCATCCCGAGCAGTCGACGCAACTCCTCGGCGATCGCCCGCGCGGCGGCGCTCGCCGTGCTCTCGTCCATCCCGGCCGGCGGATCGTGGACGAAGAGCACATCGGCGTCGGAGAGATAGTTGGACTCGTACCCGCCGAGCCGACCCATGCCGATCACGGCGAAGCGCAGACCCGGCATCAGCGGCTGGGACGCCCGAGCGGCGCGCAGGGCCGCGGCCAGGGTGGCGTCGGTGACATCCGCCAGCGCGGTACCGACCGCGCCCACGTCCGTCAGGGCCGGAGCGGCCCGCCCCTGCGTGCTGGGCGGCGACGGGGTCAGCGAGCCGGCCCGGCTCAGCACGTCGGCACAGGCGAGGCGGAGTAGCTCCCGACGGCGCAGCGCGCGGACCGCCCGGATCGCCTCCACCGGGTCGCCGGCGTGTCGGGCCGCCGCCGCCGCGAAGCCCTCGCAGAGCACCGTGCGGGGCCGCGGGGCCAGCTCGCTCTCCTGCGCGAGCAAGCGCAGCGCCTCCGGCTCGCGGGCGAGCAGGTCGGTGGCGTACCGGGAGGAGGAGAGCACGCGCGCCAGCCGGCGGGCCACCGGCCCCTCGTCGCGCAGCAGGCGCAGGTACCAGGGGGTGCCGCCAAGCTTCTCGGAGACCTTCCGGTAGCTGAGCAGCCCGCGGTCCGGTTCGGGAGCGTCGGCGAACTCGCTGAGCAACACCGGCAGCAGGGTGCGCTGAATGGCCGCGGTGCGGCTTACCCCGCCGGTGAGGGTCTGCAGGTGGCGCAGCGCCCCGCCCGGGTCCGCGAAGCCGAGGATCTCCAGCCGGTTACGGGCCGCCGCCGGGGTGAGTCGCAGCCCATCGGCGGGCACCCGGGCGACCGACTCCAGCAGCGGCCGGTAGAGCAGCTTGGCGTGCAGCCGGCGTACCTCGGCGGCGTGGGTGACCCGCTCGATTCGGAACGCCTCAACGGCGCTGCGCCCCGGTGCCGCCGAGTAGCCGAGCGCCACCGCCAACCAGCGCAACGCGTCCGGGTCGGTGGGTACGGTGTGGGTCCGGCGCAGCCCCTGCAACTGCAGCCGGTGCTCGACGGCGCGCAGAAAGTGGTAGCCGCGTAGCAGCGCCTCCCCGTCCACCCGCCCGACGTAACCGCCGCTGACCAACGCCCGCAGAGCGGGAATGGTGCCCGGCACCCGCAGCGCCTCGTCGCCACGGCCGTGCACCAGCTGCAGCAACTGCACCGCGAACTCGATGTCGCGCAGCCCACCCGGGCCGCGCTTGATCTCGCGCTCCTGTTCCGCCGGCGGAATGTGATCGATGATTTTGCGCCGCATGGCCCGGACATCCTCGACCGCCTCCGGGCGCTCCGCGGCCCGCCAGAGCAGTGGCGCGAGCTGCTCGATCCACTCCTGGCCCAGCGCCAGGTCGCCGGCGGCCGGCCGGGCCTTGAGCAGTGCCTGAAACTCCCAGGTCCGGGCCCACCGTCGGTAGTAGGCGAGATGGCTGGCGAGGGTGCGCACCAGCGGGCCCCGCTTCCCCTCGGGGCGCAGCGCGGCGTCTACCGGCCAGGCGACCAGGCCACAGACGTGAATCAGGCGGGTGGCGATGGCGGTGGCCGCGGGGAGGTCGTCATCCTCGGCCGCGACGAAGATCACATCGACGTCGGAGACATAGTTCAACTCGTCGCCGCCGCACTTACCCATCGCCACCACGGCCAACCGTGGCCGAGGCGTTCCCTCCGGCAGCTCGCCCTGCGCGAGGTCGTAGGCAGCGGTGAGAGTCGCATCGGCCAGCGCGGAGAGCGCGGCCATCGTCTGCTCCATGCCCCGGTTGCCGGTCAGGTCGGCCGCGGCGATCCGGAGCAACGCCAGCCGGTACGCCGACCGCAGCTGGGCGATCGAGGCGCCCCCGCCGGTCAGCTTGAGCCGGCCATCGGCGGTGGGTGCCAATCCATCCGGGGTGCTCCGGAGGTCCGCCCACTGGCCCGGGTTGGCGACCAGGTGGTCGCCGAGCGCCGAGGAGGCGCCGAGGACGGCGACCAACCGCCGCCGTAGCCCCGGGTCGTCGTACAGGTCGGCGAGGAGCACAGACCCGGCACCGACACCCACCGGGTCAGCGCCATTGGCTGTCCCACTGGCTCCCGCGGCCCGATGTTCGGCCTCCACCAGCCGGTGCAGCTGGCGCAGCGCCAGGTCCGGGTCGGCGGCCCGAGACAGCGCGGCGAGTAGCTCCGCCGCCCGCTGGTCCACGGGTTCCTGCGTCTCCGGCTGCCACAGCGCCAGACCCGTGGGGCCGAGTAGGTCCCCCGCGCGGGCGCTGTTGTCGCTGGTGCCGAAGCCGTAGCGGGCGAGCCGTCCCGCGGCCCGGGTCGGCCGTTTCATTCCTGCCCGAGCAGCGGCAGGCTACGGCGGGCCCCCTCGTCCAACTCGCCGCGAGCCAGGGCGGCGAACCGCGCCGCGAAGGGCTGCCAGACCTCCTCAACATCAACCATCAACGCGGCGCAGGCGGCGACGACCACCTCCGGGTCGTAGCCCAGCTCGCCGAGCAGGGTCGACTCCGCCACCCAGTCGGCGATCATCGCGGTGTCGCATTCGATGTGGAACTGCAGGCCCCAGGCCCGGTCACCGAGGCGGAAGGCCTGATGCGGGTAGCGGGTGGAGGCGGCCAGCAGGGTCGCCCCGACCGGCAGTTCGGTGATCTCGTCGGCGTGCCACTGGAACACGTCCGGGATCAGCGGCACGTACTTGAAGAGCGGATCCGTCTCGGCAGCGTCCCGGCGGCCCACGACCGCGGGACCGATCTCCGGCCCGGACTGGCTGCGCTCGACCGTCCCGGCGTGCGCGGTCGCGAGCAGTTGCGCGCCGAGGCCGATCGCCAGGGTCGGCACCCGGTGCCGGACCGCCTTCCGCGACAACGCCTCCACCTGCGGAAGCCAGGATGCCGACGGCTCGCCGTCGGGGAGTGGGTACGCCTGCTGCCCGCCGCCGAGGACGACCAGCGCCGCGTATCCGTCCAGGTCGGGCGGGAGCTCGTCGCCGGCGTGCGGCCGGGCGAGGTGCAGCCGCAGCCCGGCTTCGGTCAGCCACTCCCCGAGCCGACGCGCGTCTTCGGTCGGGTCATTCTCGATCACCAACGCGGTTGCCACGCCGTCGAGGCTATCCCGTGCGACCACCAGAAGGCTGGTTAGGCTCGACTGTTGTGATCACCGACGAGGTACTCCGTCCGCCCGCGCTGCGGCCGGGCGACACCGTGCTCCTGGTGTCGCCGTCCGGACCCACCCGGCCGGAGCGGGTCGCCCGCGGCATCGAGTTGCTGACCAGCTGGGGTCTGCGGCCGGTGCCCGCCCCGAACGCGTACGCCCGGCAGGGCTATCTCGCCGGCGCGGACGAGCTGCGGGCGGCGGACCTGAACGCCGCCTTCGCTGACCCCGTCGTCCGAGGGATCATCTGCACCCGGGGTGGGTACGGTGCGCAACGCATGGTGGACGCGATCGACATGGCAGCCGTACGCCGGGACCCGAAGGTGGTGGCCGGCTTCTCCGACATCACCGCCCTCCAGTTCGCGCTCTGGCGGGGTGCCCGGTTGGCGGGGCTACACGGCCCCGGCGCGGCGTGGCGGGACGAACGGACGGCGTTGGGCTCCGCGCAGTCGCTGCACGCCGCGCTGACCACTACCGAACCGGTGACGGTGGCCGCCCGGGAGGACGAGGAGACCTTCCGCGTCCGGGTCCCGGGCCGGGCCAGGGGCCGGCTGCTCGGTGGCAACCTCTGCCTGATCGTGGCGTCGATCGGCACGGTGGACCTGCCGGACCTGACCGGGGCGGTGCTGTTGCTCGAGGAGGTACAGGAGCCCCCCTACAAGATCGACCGAATGCTCACCCAACTTCGCCGGGCCGGGGTGCTGGCCGGGCTGGCGGCGGTGGCGGTCGGGCAGTTCACCGACTGCGCCGACGGGTGGGCGGTAGACGTCGCCGATGTGCTCACCGACCGCCTGGGGGACCTCGGCGTCCCCGTACTCGGTGGGTTGCCGATCGGGCACGGGGTGGGCCAGCTCACTGTTCCGGTCGGCACCGAGGCGCTCCTGGACGCGGACGCCGGCACTCTCACCGTCGCCTCGGCTGTCCGCTGACCCGGCTGTCCGCTGATCCGCCGGAGCAGTGGTCGGTTCGACCGCCCGGGCGGTCGCCCAGATTGCCAGCTGGCTCATAGCTTCGCCACGGTGTTCCTCCAGCGGGCGCGGTCACCGTCGAGCAGGTAACGCACCACCTGACGAGTTGGAGGATCATCATGTCCCGCACGATTCGTAGGAAGCACCTGCTGGCCGGGCTCGCCGCGGCGGGCGTGCTCGGCGTCGGCGTGGCCGCACCGACCATGGCCATGGCCGCTGACAACGCCTCGCCCTCCCCGAGCGCCAGCGCCAGCGCCGACGCCGAGAAGGGCACAGACAAGGCGCAGCAGCGCTCCGACCGGCAGGCCGCGTTCGCCGAGGCGCTCGCCGAGAAGCTCGGCGTTGAGGTAGACGAGGTAACCACGGCGCTGGAGGAGCTGCACGAACAGCGGGCGGCTGAGCGGGGCGACCGGTCCGAACGCCCGGACTCCGCTGACCGGCAGGAGGCGCTCGCGCAGCGTCTGGCGCAGGCGGTTGAGGACGGCAAGCTCACTCAGGAGCAGGCCGACGCGATCAGTGCGGCGACCGAGTCCGGCGTCCTCCAGGGCCCGGGCGGGCACGGCGGACCGGGCCGCTCCATGGGTAAGTAGTTCGACCCGCCTGACGGCGGACTTCACGGGCGGCGTGCCGGTAACCCGGCGCGCCGCCCGTTCGCGGGAATGAGCCGCGGCACCTCGCCCGCACCGCGGTCATCGTCGAGGTGGTGGCCCGGGAGGCTGGCGTGGTCGTCGAGTCCCGGTCGGGCCGGCCCGCACGCTGGCCGACGCCAGGAGCGGGGCCAGTCGGAGCCGGAGATCACAGCGAGAGGTAGTGCTGCCGCTCGTACGGCGTGACCTCGCGGCGGTACTGCTCCCACTCGGACCGCTTGTTGCGCAGGAAGAAGTCGAAGACGTGCTCGCCGAGCACCTCGGCGACCAGTTCGGAGCCGGCCATCACGTCGATCGCCTCGGCGAGGTTCTCGGGCAGCGGCTCGTACCCCATCGCCCGACGCTCGGCGCTGGTCAGCGACCAGACGTCGTCCTCCGCGCCCGGCGGTAGCTCGTACCCCTCCTCGATTCCCTTGAGGCCGGCACCGAGCATCACCGCGAAGGCCAGGTACGGGTTGGTCGCCGAGTCGGGCGACCGGACCTCGACCCGGGCCGAGTTCGGCTTACCGTACGCCGGGACCCGGACCAGCGCGGAGCGGTTCAGGTGCCCCCAGCAGACGTACGCGGGGCTCTCGGTGACCCGGTTCGGCAGGGCCTGCGGGAAGAGCCGTTTGAACGAGTTGACCCACTGGTTGGTGACCGCCGTGTACTCCCGGGCGTGCACCAGCAGACCGGCGATGAACGCCCGGGCGACTTTGGAAAGCTTCATCGGGTCACCGGAGTCGTGGAACGCGTTGCGCTCCCCCTCGAACAACGAGAGGTGGGTGTGCATGCCACTGCCCGGCTGGTCGGTGAAGGGCTTCGGCATGAAGGTGGCCTGCACGCCGGTGGAGAGCGCCACCTCCTTGACCACGTGCCGGAACGTCATGATGTTGTCGGCGGTGCTGAGGGCGTCGGCGTAGCGCAGGTCGATCTCCTGCTGACCGGGGGCGACCTCGTGGTGGCTGAACTCGACGGAGATTCCGATGCGTTCGAGCGCGAGTACCGCTTGTCGGCGGAAGTCCCGGGCGACCGCGTGGGTGGTGTGCTCGAAGTAGCCGCCGGTGTCGACTGGGATCGGCACCGAGCCGTCCGGGGCGCCATCCTCCAGCAGGTAGAACTCGATCTCCGGATGGGTGTAGTAGGTGAAGCCCTTCTCCGCTGCCCGGGACAACGCCCGCCGCAGTACGTGACGCGGGTCGGCCCAGGACGGGCTGCCGTCGGGCAACAGGATGTCGCAGAACATCCGGGCGCTCTCGCCGCTGACCCCGCCCTCGAACGGGAAGACCTGGAAGGTCGTCGGGTCCGGCATCGCCACCATGTCAGACTCGACGACCCGGGCGAACCCCTCGATCGCCGAACCGTCGAACCCGATGCCCTCCGCGAAGGCGGACTCCAGCTCCGCGGGGGCCACCGACACGCTCTTCAGCGTGCCCAGCACGTCGGTGAACCACAGCCGGACGAACCGGATGTCCCGCTCTTCCAGCGTACGGAGGACGAACTCCTGCTGACGGTCCACTTCCACCCCTCACGACCCTATTGTCCGCCTTCGGCCCGCGGACGACCCGGCCTGGCCGACCAGTCTCCTCCGGCCTCGTTACGCCGACGTTACGCGACCTTCCCGCGCCCGCATCGGCCTGTCCCATCCCCACCACAACCGACTGAAAGCGCCTCTCCCAGCACGCGCCAGACCCGGCTCGGACCGCTACGGCAAGATAAGGACATGACCACCCTGCGTCTCGCACTCTGCCAGGTCAACCCGATCGTCGGCGACCTCGCCGGCAACGCCACCATCATCCGCGAATGGGCCCGCCGCGCCGCCGACGCCGGCGCCCAACTGGCCGCCTTCCCGGAGCTGGCCCTGACCGGCTACCCGGTTGAGGACCTGGTCTTCCGCCGCTCCTTCATGACGGCATCGAGGGCGGCGCTGGACGGGCTCGCCACCGACCTCGCCGCAGACGGGCTGGGCGACCTGCCGGTGGTGGTCGGCTACCTGGACGCGGACGGCCCACCACAGGTCAACGGCGACGCTGAGCCGGGGCACGGGGCGCGTAACGCGGCGGCCCTGTTGCACGGCGGGAAAACCGTGGCCACCTACTTCAAACACCACCTGCCGAACTACGGCGTCTTCGACGAGGACCGCTACTTCGTGCCGGGCGAGACGCTGTCCGTGATACGAATCGGCGGGGTGGATGTCACGCTGACCATCTGTGAGGACCTGTGGCAGGTCGGGGGGCCCTTCACCGCCGCCCGGCAGGCCAACGTCGGCCTCGTCATCAACATCAACGGCTCGCCGTACGAACTGAAGAAGGACGACGTCCGGCTCCCACTGGTCCGGCGCCGGGCCGCCGAGGCCAAGGCGACCATCGCGTACGTCAACATGGTCGGCGGCCAGGACGAGCTGGTGTACGAGGGCGACTCCATGATCGTGACAGCCGAGGGGGAGCTGCTCGCCCGGGCGCCGCAGTTCGTTGAGCACCTGCTGGTACACGACGTGGATCTCCCCGCCGCCGACGACGGTCCGCCCGCCGACATCGAGCTGGCCGACGGGATGCGGGTACTCCACCGCCACGTTGAATCGCTGCCGGCCACGCCCACCGAGAAGTCCGCGACTGGTGACCTGATCGAACCGGCGGCCGACGAGGCGGAGGTGTGGCGGGCGCTCCTACTGGGTCTGCGCGACTACGTCGACAAGAACCGCTTCCCCTCGGTGGTGCTCGGCCTCTCCGGCGGCATCGACTCGTCGGTCGTCGCTGCTCTGGCGGTGGACGCGCTCGGTGCGGACCGGGTGGTCGGGGTGTCGCTGCCGAGCCAGCACTCCTCCGCGCACTCCCGGGAAGACGCGGCGGAGTTGGCCAAGCGCACCGGCCTGGACTACCGGATCGAACCGATCCAGCCGATCGTCGACACCTTCCTGGCCAACCTGTCGATCTCCGGTCTCTCGGTGGAGAACCTCCAGGCCCGGGTCCGCGGGGTGATCCTGATGGCCCTGTCGAACCAGGAAGGCCACCTGGTGCTCACCACCGGCAACAAGAGCGAACTGGCAGTCGGCTACTCCACCCTGTACGGCGACTCCGTCGGCGGCTTCAACCCGGTCAAGGACGTCTGGAAGACCCTGATCTGGCAGCTCGCCCGGTGGCGAAACGCGGAAGCGGTCCGGCGCGGCGAGACCCCACCGATCCCGGAGAGCTCAATCAACAAGCCTCCGTCGGCCGAGCTGAGCCCCGGCCAACTGGACTCCGACACACTTCCCGAGTACGACCTGCTCGACCCGATCCTCATCGGCTACATCGACAGCGACCTGGGCCGGGACGGGCTGATCGAGGCCGGCCACGACCCGGCGCTCGTGGACCAGGTGCTGCGGATGGTGGATACCGCCGAGTACAAGCGGCGCCAGTCCGCACCCGGCACGAAGATCTCGATGAAGGCCTTCGGGCGAGACCGCCGCCTGCCGATCACCAACCGCTGGCGCGAGGACGGCCGAGTGGCCGGAGTAGCGGAGCGGCTCGGGGGCGAATAGGTGACTCGGGGCGGAGTGACGCCTCCGGCGGGGGCGGGTGAACGACCCGGGAGTGACATCCTGCACTGCCCCCTGCCGCGAACCGCCGTGCGGTGCGACGATCGCGGCAGAGCCCGGGGACCGCGTACGCGGCCTCGAGGAAGGAGAAAGCCATGCTGGAATCCAGCCCAGCCGAGGTGACCGCCCTTTACGGCGGACCGGCAACCCGACGGGTCCGCGCCCGTGACCTGCTCGCCGCGAAGGAGCGTGGCGAGCGGTGGGCGATGCTCACCTCGTACGACCAGTACACGGCGGGGATCTTCGACGCCGCCGGCATCCCGGTGCTGCTGGTCGGAGACTCGGCCGCGAACAACGTCTACGGCTACGACACGACGTTACCGGTGACCCCGGACGAGCTGCTGCCCCTGGTCCGGGCCGTGGTCCGGGCCACCCGGCAGACGCTGGTCGTCGGCGACCTGCCGTTCGGCTCCTATGAGGAGGGCCCCACCGCGGCCCTGCGCACCGCCGTACGGTTCATGAAGGAAGGCGGCTGCCACGCGGTCAAACTGGAGGGTGGCCGCCACTGTGCGGAACAGATCGCCGCAATCGTTCGAGCCGGTATCCCGGTGATGGCGCACATCGGCTTCACGCCACAACGGGAACACACCCTCGGTGGTTACCGGGTCCAGGGCCGGGGCGACACCGCCGAGGAGGTGCTCGCCGACGCCCACGCGGTCGCTGAGGCGGGAGCCTTCGCGGTGGTGCTGGAGATGGTCCCCGGCGACGTGGCGAAACGGGTGACCGCCGAGCTGACCATCCCGACCGTGGGCATCGGCGCCGGTCCGGACACCGACGCCCAGGTGCTGGTCTGGCAGGACATGGCGGGTCTCCGTACCGGCCGGATGCCCCGCTTCGTGAAGCGCTACGCCAACCTCGCCGACACCCTGGGCGAGGCGACCCGTCGCTTCGCCGACGAGGTCCGCGACGGCGGTTTCCCCACCGCCGAGCACACCTTCTGACCGGGCTGGCGGTGGCCCGGCCAACGCCGGGCCGCCGCCATGCAGGCGCTGAGCGCGGAGGCCGAGAAGACGGCTGCCGACCCGAGCCTGGAGCCCACATCGCTCACCGGCCTCCACTGGTGACCAACCGAGTAGGATTCCTCTTCGTGCATAAGACAACCCTCTTCCGGGCTCTGCTGGTCCCTGCCGCCGTCCTCGCTCTCACCGCCTGCGGCGGCGGGGACGACACGGAGCCAACCGCGTCCGCACCATCGACCACCGACCCCACGACGGCCTCCTCTTCAGCGCCACCGGCGGCGGAGGCCGCGAAGGGCGACAAGGAACTCTGCGACGCGGCCAACAAGGTCAGCTTGGAGCTCCGGCAGACCCTGCTCGACGCTGTGTCGGCAGGCCAGGAGCCGACGACGGAGATGTTCCAGGAGATCTTCACCGGGTTGGCGACGGAGTTCGCCACCATCGCCGCCACTGGAGAGGCCGACAGTGCGGTCGCCGCCGCGCTGACCACGTACAGCGAGGAGGCCGGCAAGGCGGCTGCCGCCGCAAGCCCGGAAGCCGCCGACAACCCCGCCTTCGACAAGGCCACCGACACCGCCACCGAGGCCTGCCAGGCGGTTGGTGTTTCGGTCGACTTCTGACCCCACGACAACTGGGGCTAACCGACGAACATCCGCCAGTTAGTTATGGCCCGGTAGGACATCCGTGCGGCCCGCTGGAAGCCCAGCGGGCCGTATCACCTTTTCGCCCAACCTCCGAACGCTTCCCCGATGGAGGGGCGGATCCCGTCCGGACCCGCACCACCCTTCAGAGGTCGGTGACGCGGATACCGGCGTGGGCCTTGTACCGCTTGTTGATGGCGATCAGGTTCGCCGTGAAAGCCTCGATCTGGTGGGCGTTCCGCAGGCGACCGGCGTAGATGCCACGCATACCGGGAATCCGGGCGGCGAGAGCACCGACAATGCCAGCCAGTTCCCGCTCCTCGGTGCAGATCAGCACGTCCAGCTCGATCCGGTCGATCTGCGGATCCGCCAGCAACGGGGCACTGACGTGGTTGAACGCCGCGCAAACCCGAGACTGCGGCAGCAACGCGGCAGCCTGCTGGACGGCGCTGCCCTCCGCCACGGTGAGGGCATAGGGGCCCTGCTTGTCGAAGCCGAGCGGGTTGACGCAGTCGACGACAATCTTGCCGGCGAGGGGTTCGGCGAGGGCGCCGACGATGCTGGCGTGGCCATCCCAGGGCACCGCGATTACCACCACATCGCTGCGCCGGGCGACCTCCTCGTTGGCGGCTCCGGTGACGCTCGCGCCGGCGGGCACCCCGGGCAGGGCGGCGATCTCCGCAGCGGACTGGGCAGCGCGCTCGGCCGAGCGGGAACCGATCAGCACGGCCTGGCCGGCACGGGCGAACCGGTAGGCGAGACCACGCCCCTGGTCGCCCGTGCCGCCGACGATACCGACAGTTAGCCCGGACACATCGGGTAGGTTGCTCGCGTCGTAAGCCATGCGAACATCCTCGCAAACCGCCGATGCACGAGCAGCAGTCGATGCTGTGACAATCCCCGCTGGGGTCAGGCCCGCTCCACCGGAATCCACAACTCGGACTCCGCGGTCGCACCGTCCGCCGCGACACTAGTGCGGGAGATCTCTGGACCCGGACGACTACGGTACGGGTTAGCCGGGAACCACAGGGTGAAGACGTCCCGCCACAGGTGCTGGACGGTCTGCGGGAACGGACCGGAGGTGGTGAAGACCGCCCACTTGCCGGCGGGCACCGCCATCGCGTCGAGCCCCTTCGGCGCGCTCGCGCCGGTGACCACACCGTGCCAGTAGTCCAGCTCACCGCCCTCCGCCCGACCGTCTGCGATCTTGGTGCTGACGTTGACGATGCCCTTTGGTTCCTGGTCGGACAGCGCCGCCATCCGGTTGACTGTCGCCTGGTCGATACTCCGGACGAACTCAACGATCGCTGGGTTCATCCCCTCGTGCACCAGGGGCACTCGGGCTCGCCGGCCCACCAGGTGGAAACCATCCTTGTCCACGATTCGGTAGTCCATACTGCCACTCCCATCAACGGTGAGACGGAAGGAGATCCGGGGCTGGGCGCGCAGAGTCGCCCCCGTACGGCGGGCCTCGCCTGGGCTGACGCCGTGCACGGCCTGAAACGCCCGGCCAAACGCCTCGGTGGAGCCATAGCCGTACCGCACCGCGATATCGAGCAGCGACTGCTCCCCCGACAGCACCTCCGCCGCGGCGACGGTCAGTCGCCGACGGCGGACGTACTCGGACAGACCGACCCCTGCCAACGCGGAGAACAGCCGCCGCAGGTGGTACTCCGACGTCGCGGCGATCCGGGCCAGCTCGGCTACATCGACCGGCTGGTCGAGTTGCTGCTCGAGGTGGGCCATGACATCGTTGAGCCGCTTCAGCACCCGGCCCTCCTTCCCTTGCGCCCACGACGCTAGGGCCACGCGGGCAGCACTAACCCGACAAGCTATGCCAGATTCGATCAGGTCATCCCCGGACCGCTGCGGTGGCTACCGGTCGGCGCCACCACTCGTGGCGGGACCAAGCTCCGGCGCACCGTTCCAGTCGACGAGCTGGACGATGACACCATTCGGATCGCGGACCTGGAAGGCGCGCTCGCCCCACTCCTCGGTGGTCAGCGGCATGGTGATCTTGACACCCTCGGCCTGCAGCCGCGCCAGCTCGCCCTCAAGGTCGTCAACCACGAACGCCAGGATCACACCGCGGGCATGGTCGTCCCGCTGGTCATCGGGGAGGGTAGTGAGTCCACGCCGCAGGAAGACAACATGGACACCGGCGTCGTCGCGGGTCAGCGAGGCAAACCCGTCCGCGGCCATCTCCTGACGAAACCCGAAGTGCTCGGTCAGGAAGGCGGCAGCGGCGGAGACATCCTCGACATTGAGTGATACGGCAGTGGAGGTGATCTTCATGGAAGAGTCCTTCTCGCGATGATCCGATATACCTCGTACGTCGTACGCTATACATTGTACATCGTACAGCGTACGGAGAAATTGCGGAGATGACTATGCATATATCTGACGTAACCAGCGCCGGCGACCCCACGCGTACGCTCGCCCTGCTCTGGCGGGAGCCATCGACGGCAGCGCGCCGAGGCCCGCAACGCGGCCTCAACCTGGACGCGGTGATCGAAGCGGCGACCGCCGTCACCGACACCGAGGGGCTGACCGGTCTGACCATGCGTCGCGTCGCCCAGGAGCTGCGGGTCTCCCCCATGACCCTCTACACATACGTGCCCGGCAAGGCGGAGCTACTCGACGTAATGCTCGACGCCGCGTACGGCCGGATGTCGCGCACCGACACCACCGGACAACCCTGGCGAGTACGGCTGACTGCCGTGGCCGAGGAGAATCGGACGCTCTTCACGACCCATCCGTGGACCGCCACGGTCTCGACGTTGCGGCCCCCGCTCGGACCGGGCGCGATCGCCAAGTACGAGCACGAGCTGACCGCGCTGGACGGCTTGGGCCTCGACGACGTCGAGATGGACGACTGCCTGACCCTCCTGCTGAGCTTCGTCCAGGCCAATGCCAGAGTCGCCGCCGATGCCCGGGCTACTGCCCAGCTCACCACCATGACCGACGAGCAGTGGTGGGCGGCCGCCGGGCCGCTGCTGGCCCGGGTCCTCGACCCCGCGGCCTACCCGCTGGCCACCCGGGTCGGCAGTGCCGCCGGCACGGCTCACGGCAGCGCCCACGACCCCGCCCACGCCTACGAGTTCGGCCTCCACCGCCTCCTGGACGGGCTCGCCACCCTCATCGAACGCGCAACACCCGCAGCATCAGGGGGCTCCTGAGGCTGCTCCAGGATGGTCAACTACTGGTGATGTTCCGAATGTTCACTCGGCGGGGCGCCGGAGCAGAGTGACGGCGAAGTCACTCTCCTCCCGCCACGGGCGCAGATCCCAGGTGGCGAAACGGTGCTCCCGGCGTAGCCCGGCAGCAGCCGAATCCTCGTCGAAGGCCGACAGCGGGTAGCCCCGGTCAGTGCCGAAACCAACCGCCACGATGCCGTCGGGGCGCACGTGGGCCGCGATCCGGCGGAGCACGTCGGCTTCGGTGCCCGCAGCGACGAAGGTCATCACATTGCCGGCGACCACGGCGGCGTCGAAAGGTTCCGGCTCGTCGGCGGCGGCCAGATCGAGCTCCGCCAGGTCGGCCATGAGCCAGCGCGGACCGGGATAGGCGGCCCCCGCCGCCTCGATCAACATGGGATCGGCGTCAACACCCACGACGGTGTGACCCCGCAAGGCCAGCGCGGCCGCGACCCGACCAGTGCCGCAGCCGGCGTCAAGGACCCGGGAACCCGGCGCTACCAGGGCGTCGATCAGCCGGGCCTCACCGGCGAGGTCTGCCCCCTCCGCCGCCAACCGACGGAAACGGTCGATGTACCACTGGGAGTGCTCTGGGCCGGTGTCGGTCACCCATCGGGTCGGCTTTGCCATGACGACAACCGTATCCCCTGGGTCCTTCGCTCAATCCGGCACCGGTCACCGCCGAACCGGCCCCAACCAGCGGCTTCCCGTAGCAAGCCGGTCGCCCGTGGCGAGCCTGGGTGCGTTCGCCGGAGACGGCTGTTGGCCGGCACCCGGTTCGGGTGCCGGCCAACAGCTTCTTTCCCCCTTGTACGGGTTAGGTCTTAGGTGCGGTGGTGTGGGTGGGGTCAGCTGGTCCAGTGCTCGGCGACGAGGTCGGCGGCCTGGGTCTCCCACTGGGCGTAGTGGAACGGGAACGCCGACACCTGCACCTTCTGCGCGGCCTCGGTCAACGGCAGTTCCTGCCAGCCCTCGACCTGCTTGAGGCCCTTGAGGAAGGCGGTGGTGGAGTACTCGGGGTCGGTGATCTGCTCCACGCTGCCCCAACCAGAGGACGGGCGCTGCTGGAACAGGCCCTGCGAGTCGTGGTCGTTGCGCTCACCCAGGTGTCCCAGGTTCTCCAGCTTCGACTCCTGCAGGCTGGTGGCGATCGCCACCACGGCGGCCCGCTCATCCATGCCGGCCTTCTTAGTGGCCTCGATGATGGCCTTCACGTTGCCGGTCTGCTCATCACCCAGATCGATGCGCGACTGCGTGCCCTGGGTGCCGTGCGGGATCAGCGTGCCGCTGTCCGGCTTGTCCGCCTGCACCGCAGCCGCAGCAGCGGCGGGGGTGGTGGTGTCGGTGAGGGTGGCCAGGGGGCCGGCGACGACACCGGTGGACAGGGCCAGACCAGCGAAACCAAGCACACTACGACGCAGAATCGTGTTCATCATGGGGGTTGCTCCATTCGGGGATCGACACCCACATACGCACGCCCGAAAGGGGGTCAGGCGGCAACAGGGTGCAAGCACCGTCCGGCGCTCAAAAGTAGCGGGAAGAGAAGATCCTCGGCGGCCGCGGGGCTCACAGGCACACGCACGGCGCCGGGTCCAGATGTAACGACCGGCCGGCCGCCAGCATTCCCGGGGGCTCACCCCCGGGAGGCATCCGCCACCGGCGGGGCACCTGCTCGGTCGTACGCAAGGTGTAACGCCTCGACGGCGGCCGGGATTCCACCACCACGATGCCCGCAGTCACACCGCGAACGGGAATTCATCAGACATTAGCGACAAATAATCCCAGGCAGCCATGGTGCCCTTTCTGCGCCGCAGCGACACGGAAGAACGCAGTATCCTACCGCTGGAAAGCTACATAGTTGACACAACTGACAAATCAACCGCTAACCAAATCAAGGACAGACATCGGCCCGGCTGCTCACTATCATGTCCGGGATGCAGGCACGGACGCCCACTCTGGCAGCCTTTCGGCGCGCATCGCAGAGAACAGCTGCCTCCTTGGTGGCGGCCGCCTGGGCAACTCTTGGCTACGGCCTGCTGCCCTTCGCGTCTAACATGCAGGCATGGGGTGAACTGGAGGCTGGCGGTAGACTTACCGCCAACCTCACAATTTATCTGCCGTATTTTGCCCTCACACCGCCGGTATCCGTCGCGGTCGCACTCGGCCTGTGCTGGCGGCACAGCCTGGCGTCCGCCCTACTAACGTTGACCGCTATCACTATCGCTGGCTTCGCCTACTGGACAACGCTCCAGGACTTCTTCCTGGAGGCTCAGCCGCAGCTCAGGACATCTGCTGTATGGTGCATCGCAGTCGATATCGCCGCCTTCTTGGCGCTTTTCGCTGTATGGCTTACAGGTCCACAGAAACAGCCCTAGCCCGCTGATGTCCCGTCGCTGGGCCGCCAGAATGCCATCTGTCGGCCCACCTCAGCCGATATCTGGCTTCGGCAGATAGGCCGCGATCCAGTCCCGCAGGCGTTTCATCACCAGAGGATGCACATCAACCAGGAGCTCAATCCGCCCGGCGACCGCATCCGGCCTGACCAAGCCCGCCCGGAGCAGCGCGTCAGCGAACAGGGTGTCCTTCGACTCCACCAGCACCAGCCGATTGCGCCAGCCGTCGGGCAGCACCGCAGTCGACACACTCACACCCTGGGCGTAATAGCCGTAGGTCTCGTGGAATTGCGAGAACTCGCCGATGAACGCGTCAACCTGGTCGGCCTTCTGAGAACGTTCCGATCAACGACAATCCGACCCGTCGATCTCAGTACGTGCTCCAACTCTGCACGCCTCACGCCTCACGCCTCACGCCGCCCGCTCCCAGCCCCGACGCTTGAAGGACCCAAGAACTGTCCCACGCTGCGCCTGCGAGAGCACACCAGGCCGCCTGCCACAGCCTGGTGCAGCCACAGCGACTTGAGCTGATCACGGGTCAACGGCTGTCTTGGGCGCAACAGCGCCTCGACGTGCTCCCGCCGGACCTTGCGGTGCGCGCCCACCCGCACGAACGGCAAGTCGCCACGCTCACACAGGTTGACCACCTGCTGACGCGAAGAACCCAGCAGCTTGGCCGCCCGACCAGTGCTCAGCAATTCCCCACCCACAGTCGCCATACTTGCCAGCATCGGCCAGAAACACCAAAACGCAACTGGACGGCAGCGTACGTGCTGCTCAAGCAGCACCAGCCGGCAGGAAGAGGCCGTCAATCACTTTGCGGGGTGCGTGTTCCGGCGCCTCTACCGCTGGATGCCGGCTCTTGTCGTCGAAGGCCGCCCACTCGATCGCACCCTTGAGGTGGCGGGAAGAGCAGTAGCAGGATCACCGGTTGACGCTTCCAAGATCAGGCCGTGGCCAGGCTGTCAGACGCCACCCAACAATAGCCAAGATCAACCAATGGCACCCGACAAAAGACCAGCTCAGAGCCTTGATCGGGTCTCTGAGCTGGTGGGCGACGGACGAGTCGACCTGTACGCCGGATTCTGTGCGCGACGCGAGCCCGAGGGCACGCGCCGGCGGCGGCCATCCATCTCGGCCTGCCGTCGCCGGCAAGCTCCAGCGGCCTACCCGCAGACATCGGGCGGGCCGCCCTCGATCGCCTGCGCGGGTCGTCGTCTCAGCTGATGACGCCCCTTCTTGGCCTTGCTCCGGGTGGGGTTTACCGAGCCACCCCGGTCACCCGGGGTGCTGGTGGGCTCTTACCCCACCGTTTCACCCTTACCGTCCCCGTCCGGAGACGGCGGTCTGTTTTCTGTGGCACTGTCCCGCGGGTCGCCCCGGGTTGCCGTTAGCAACCACCCTGCCCTGTGGAGTCCGGACGTTCCTCGACGGCAGGTCGAAAACCCGCCGACGCGACCGCCCGGTCGACTCGTCCGTCGCGCACTCATCCTAACGACGCGGTCGCCGTACCCATTTCCGCCCCAACCACCACACCTACGCCCTGCACCGGGTGCCGCGGGTGGGCAGGTTCTTGGGGCCTACTAGCCTGCCTGAACATGCATATCGCCGACGCCGCGCTGCTCCTCCCCGCCGGCCTCGCCGCCGGCATGCTCAACGCGGTAGCCGGTGGGGGTTCGCTGATCACCTTTCCGGCGATGATCGCCGCCGGGTTGCCGCCGGTATCGGCGAACGTGAGCAACTCGGTGTCGGCCTTCCCCGGGTACGCGGCGAGCGTCGCCGGCAGTCGCGCGGAGCTGCCGCATAATCGGGAGCTGTTGGCCCTGCTGCCCACCACCGTCCTCGGCACGGTCGCCGGTACCGTGCTCCTGTTGGCCACGCCGGCCCGGGCGTTTGAGTTGGTCGTACCGTTTCTGGTGCTCGGGGCGACGGCGGTGCTGGCGTTCCAGGGGCCGCTGCGCCGGTTCGTCGGGCACCCCCGTGACCGGTCGAGGGGGCACCGTAGCGTCTCGGTGCAGGCCATGGTCGCGCTTGCCGCGGTGTACGGCGGCTACTTCGGCGCGGCGCTGGGGGTGATGTTGGTGGCGGGCCTCGCGCTGATGCTGGACGCGTCGCTGGTCCGGGTCAGCGCCATCAAGAACCTGCTCTCGGCGGTGATCGGGCTCACCACGCTGGTGGTGTTCGCGCTGTTCGGGCCGGTGAACTGGGCGGCGGTTGCCGTGGTCGCACCGGCAACGCTGGTCGGCGGGTACGCGGGCGCGCGGCTGCTCCCCCGGCTGCCACCGATGGTGCTCAGAACGGTGATCGTGGCGTTCGGGACGGTCATCGGCCTGTATCTGCTCTGGCGGACCAGAAGCTGAATGGACCAGCTGCTGAACCGAACAGCCAACTGAGGGCCTGAGGCTGAGGAGGCCAGCAGCCGGGTTGATCAGCTGGACGGGAGGTGGGCGGTGTCGTTGACAGAGCGTACGGCCACTCCGCCGTCGGGCCACAGGTCCACCACGGAGATTCCCGCCGCATCGAGGAACAGCCGATGCAGCAGCGTGTCTCCGCCCCCGAGAGCATCCCGCAGGATCAGTTTGATCGGCGAGACGTGCGAAACCACCACGACGGTCTCCCCCGGGTACGCCGTCCGCAACTCGTCGACCGCCCGTCGGCTACGCGTGGCGACGTCGGCGAATGACTCTCCGCCGGGCGGGGCGACCGTCGTGGCGGCGAGCCACGCGTCCATCTCTCCGGCCCAGCGCTCCCGTACCTCCGCGAAGGTGCGGCCGTCCCAGGCCCCGAAGTCACACTCGACGAGGTCGTGGTTGTCGCGGACCGGCTTTCCCCCGAGCGCCGCGGCGATGGCCTCGGCGGTGTCCCGGCACCGACTCAGGGGGGAGCTGACCACAGCCGCGGCCGACGGGGCCAGCACGGCCACCCGGCCGGCGGTGGCTTCGGCCTGAGCCCGACCGTGGTCGGAGAGGGGCACGTCCACCCGGCCGGAGTAGCGACGCTGTTCGGTGTACTCGGTCGCCCCATGCCGGACGAGGAGCAGCCGGGTCGCGGTGAAGCTGGGCCGCGGCTCCCAGGAGGCGGGGGCGGTGGCCGGGTCGGTGCCGCTGGTTCGGGCGGTGGCGGCGCGGGCCGCGGCCTCGCGGGCCGCCGCCCGGGCGGGCGAGTCGGCGGCGGCCACCGGTCGGGGTTCCTCGGCTGCTCGCTTCGCTGGCCGGGCTGGTGCTCCGGCGGCGGCGTCCATGGCGGCGTTGGCCAGGGCGTCGGCGTGCCGGTTGCGGTCCCGTGGAATCCAGGTGAACCGGACGGCGGCGAACTTGCCGACCAGCCCGGCTGCCTGCGCGGCGAGCGGACGCAGACCCGGGTTTTTGATCTGCCATCGGCCGCACATCTGCTCGACCACGAGCTTGGAGTCCAACCGGGCTTCCACCTCGGCGGCCCCCAGCTCGGCGGCGGCCTCCAGGCCGGCGATCAGGCCGCGGTACTCGGCGACGTTGTTGGTGGCGGTGCCGATCGCCGCTGAGCGTTCGGCGAGCACCTCGCCGGTGCCGGGGTCGCGGAGCACCGCGCCGTACCCGGCCGGACCGGGGTTGCCCCGAGATCCACCGTCGGCCTCGACGACGACGACACGCGGCGCCACGACTACAGTCCGGACTCGTTGGTACGGATCATGATCCGGCGACACTCCTCACAGCGCACCACGTCGTCCGGATCCGCCGCGCGGATTCGGGCCCGGTCCGCGCCGGAGAGCTCCAGCCGGCACCCGCCGCACCGACCGGCGGTGAGCAGGGCCGCACCGAGTCCGCTCGCCGCCCGAATCTTGTCGTAGAGCGTGACCAGTTCACCGGGAAGGTCGGCGGCGAGGGGCTGGCGGGCGCCGCGCTTGAACTCCTCCTCCTTGGTGATCTCGTTCAGGCTGTCATCGCGGCGCTGCTCGACGGCATCCCGCTTCTCCCGGGCCTCGGTGATCCGCTTCTCGATCCCGGTCAGGACGCCCTGCGCGGTCTCCCGCTGCTCCATCAACTCCAGTTCGGCGTCCTCGAGGTCGCCCTGGCGGCGGTTGAGGGAGGCCAACTCGTGCTGAAGCGCCTCCAACTCCCGGGCCGGGCCGACGCCGGCGGCAAGGCGGTCCTCGTCCTTGCGCTTGCGGGCTCGCACCTGGTCAACGTCCTGTTCCAGCCGGTCGATGTCCCGGTCCAGGTCATCGATGGCCACCTGGGCGCGGGCGCGTTCGTCCTCCAGCGCGGACAGCTCCCGGGCGAGGGCGTCCAGTTCGGCCCGCTCTGGCAGCGTCCGACGGCGGTGGGCGAGTTGGGCGAGGGTGGTGTCGATCCCGGCCAGGTCGAGCAGGCGGCGCTGGACTAACGGTTCAGCCTTCATGGTCGGGCTCCTTGTCGTCCGCCGCGGGCGGGGCGGCATGTACGGTCCACGGGTCAGTCTCCAGGTCGGACACGAGCGTCGCTACGCCCATCGTCTCCCGCAGGGCGGCGGCCAGGTCGTCCAGCCACGGGCGTTCGGTCGCCCAGTGCGCGGCGTCGAGCAGCGCCGGACCGCCGGTCGCCAGGTGCTCGCTGGTGGGGTGGTGCCGCAGGTCGGCGGTGAGGTACGCGTCCACCCCGGCGCTTGTCGCGGCGGTGAGGAAGCTGTCGCCCGATCCGCCGCTGACGGCGAGCGTACGCACCGTCCGGTGCGGGTCACCGGCGGCGCGTACGCCCCAGGCGGTGGCGGGAAGCACGGCGGCGGCGTGCCGGGTCAGCTCGGCGAGGGTCATCGGCTCCGGGAGCTCGCCGATGCGGCCGATCCCCCGGCCGGCACCGTGTGCGGGTGCGCCGACGGCGGGGGGTGCCAGCGGCCGGAGCCCGGTCAGCCCGAATCGGGCGGCCAGTGCGTCGGAAACGCCGGGTTCGGCGACGTCCGCGTTGGTGTGCGCCACGTACAGCGCGACATCGGATTTGATCAGCTGGTGAACAATCCGCCCCTTATAGGTGGTCGGGGCGACCGACGACACCCCCCGCAGGAACAGCGGATGATGCGCCACGACCAGGTCGGCCCGAGCCTCAATCGCCTCGGCGACGGTCTCCGGCACCACGTCCACCACGCAGAGCACCCGGCGGACCGGCGCGTTCGGGTCGCCGAGGACCAGACCGACGCGGTCCCACTCCTGCGCCCACGCCGGTGGGTAGCGCCGCTCCAACTCGGCCACCACGTCGGCGACCGTCGGCGGGATTTCGGGTGTCCTCACGGCGGGCCAGCTTACCGGCGGGGGTGGGGACAGAACGCGTCGCCACCCAGGCGGACGGTCAGGCGACCGTGGTCGCCGCCGATGGTGCCGGCAACGCCGCCACCACCGCCTCCCAGGGGAAGGCGGTTAGGTGACGCTCACCGGATCCGGGTGGGTGCAGCGGGACGACGTGGTCGCCGAAGAGCACCGTGACCCCCCACTCGGAGAGCCGGCCGAGGGCCGCCTGGAACGCCGGGTGGGCGGCCATCGCCGCGTTGGTGAAGGGGACCGCGACCAGCGGCACCCCCCGGCCCTGCGCCTCCACGAGCAGGCCGAGGGGGAGGGTGTCGGCCATCCCCACCGCCCATTTGGTGACCGTGTTCACCGTGGCCGGGCAGACGATCATCGCGTCCGCCGGCGGCAGGACATCCGGGTCACCCGGGTTCTTGTAGTGGCTTCGGACCGGATAGCCGGTCTGTCGGACCAGCGCCGGCCGGTCAACGAACCTGGCCCCGTCGGGGGTGGTGACGACGCAGACCTCCCACCCGGCCTGCTGGGCCAGTTCGACGAGCCGGCCGACGCGACGGGCCAGTGGCGAACCACAGGCGAGCACGTAGAGAACCCGGCGATCACCGCCGGTCGGCTGCGACGTGGCCAGCGGAGCGTCCACACTCATATTCCGACTCCCATGTGTTCAGCCAACTCCGCGATCGAGGCGGACGGGGTGCCCCGGGTGCGACGCAGGATGTCGGACATCACCTCGTGGGCGATCGGCCGGCAACGGATCTCGGACGGAGCGAGCCGGTCGCCTTGCAGCAGCATCTCGCCGGCGTTCACCACATCCCCAACCTGTGCGTAGCCCCGGGCGATGTCGAGCAGGTGGTGAGCACGGCGCTCGGGTAGCAGGGCGTTGAACTCCGGGCCGATGCGCTGGTGGACCTCCACTGCGCGGCCGCCGTCGCCAAGCTCTACGGCCGCTGCGGCACGGTGCAACTCCACGTTGGTGGGCCCGAAGGAGGTCCAGTAGTGGTTCTGGTCGCCACCGAGCAGGGTGGCCGCCTCGTCGGCGCCGCCCAGGAGGTCATCCACTGTGGCGGTGTCACCGATCCGAGAGGCGGCCATCGCCCCCTGGAGCAGCAGCATGCCGTAGACCGACAGCCGATCCGGGGTAGCGTCGTTGTCACCTCCCGGGGCCAACCGGTTCGCGATTGCGACGTTTACCTCCAGGGCCGGGAAGGGGCGCCCCATCGCCACCAGGGCGTTACCGACCCGGGCGGTGGCGATGCCGGCCAGCAGCGGATCGTCGGCTCGTTGGGCTACCGCCATCGCCCGATCGGCGGCGAGCCACGCCAGGTCGCACTCCCCCAGCTTGCGCAGGACCGACGAGGCGATCTGGTAGACCTGCCCGAGCAGGTGCGCCGCCTCACGGTTGTCGTCGCCACCGAAGCCGGCGTCGGCCGCCTGAGCGTCCCGCAGCAGCTTGGGCAGCGAGCGAGTCAGCATCCCGTAGCGACCGTACTGATAGGTCAACCAGGCGTGGGTGACGGCCTTGCGCATGTCGGGCAGGGGCGGCGGGTACGGTGCCGCGTCGAAGTAGGCGCTCATCGCGTCGTACCGCTCCAGCGCCGCGCGAATCTCCTGCACCTCGGTCTGGTCGATGCAGTTCAGCGCATCAGACCGCCGTTCCGGGTCCTTGCCGAGCAGTAGCTGCACGTCAACCCGGAGGGTGTCGGCGATCTCGTAGATGACGGAGAACTTGTCCAGCCGACGTACCCCGCGCTCGACCTTGTCCACCCAGCTCTTCGACTTTCCCAGCCGGTCCGCGAAGACCTGCTGGGACATCTTGCGTCGCCCCCGCCAGTAGGCCACCCGACGCCCGATGGGTAGCTCGTCCATGTCCCGTCCCTTCCCACACGTCCTTCCGACCGATGAGCCGGATTTGTCGCGGGCACGGCGCTTTGTTCAGGTTTCTTCCTGGTCGCACAGCATGTACGTCAGCTGATCAGCCGACGCTCCTAGCGTTCATGCAAGTTGCATCGACCGTTCGTCAACTCAACGATCGCGGATCGAGGCAGTGACGGTGCTCGACAGACGCCACCGGCACGACCGGATCCGGCGAGGGGAGATGGCACATATGTGGGGGAATATCGGACCGCGGGTCGCTGAGCTGTCACCCCTGGAGCGGGTACGGCTGCGCCGCGTCGCCGTGCGCTACGCGCTGCATGGCTGGGAGGTGACCCCCGGCGCGTGCCTGGCCCGCAGCCGCTTCGTCTGCGGGCGGGCGGGCTGCCCCACCGTCGGCTGCCACCCCGCGCTGGTGGATTGGGAGCACTCCGCCAGTGCCGACCCGGCCCGGATCGCGACGTGGTGGCGGACCCGGCCACACGGCGTTCTGCTACCCACCGGGCGGGCCTTCGACGTCCTGGAAGTGCCGGCCCACATCGGACGAGACGTACTCCTCGCGGTCCAGAACCATCCAGCCGGCCCGGGAGTACGCGGGCCGGTGCTCTCCACCCCCACCGGCCGGTGGATGTTCCTGGTCCGACCCGGCGACCCGCTTCGACCCGAACTTGAACACTGCTTCCACGTGGTGCGGCACGGCCCGGGTTCGTGGATCCCGGCCCCACCGACACGGCTACCCGAAGGTGCCGTGCGCTGGGTGGTCGCCCCGGAGCAGGCGCGCTGGCAGCTCCCCGACTCGTACCTGGTGCAGAACAGCCTGATCGCGGAGTTACAGGCGAGCGGAGTGCCACTGGCAGCGGAGCAGCTGGTCCCCGGCCACCTGCCGCTTCCTCGGCAGGGACGCTGACCGGCACCGCACCGACCAGCCGGAGCGCGGTGGGCCGCCTCCCCCAGCCAAACCGCCGGCGAGCTGCTGACCGGCACCCAGCTGGCAGCTCAGCTGAGCCCCCTCCAACGGCCATCGACGCACCCGTCGCACTGCCCATCGCGCCCTCCGGACAGACGGTACTCACCAGGTTGAAAGCCTACTCTTTAGGTCAATACCTACCCTAGGGGTTCCAAGGCATCCACAAGGGAATTGAGCCCTCCCCAAAGGCACTGAACCAGACAAAAGGCCCAATCGAACTGGCCGCCGGCCCCGAGCTACCGCCGAACCGCCGCCGCGCCACCGCCGAGCCGCCGAGCCGCCGAACCGCCGCCGCCGAGCCGCTGACCCAGGGCATGGCGGCCAAAGCCGCAGGGCGCCAACAACGTAGCCACGCAACTCCGGGCAGCGCCAGACCCGGTGCGTCGGAAAGTGTCAGCAGGAGGAGCGTGATCCGCTACCGCAGCGGGTATGCGCGGCGAACCGCTGAACACGTGAGGGGAAGGCACATGCTCAGCAAAGAGGATCAGCGCAGATTCGAGCAGATCACCCGCAACCTCCGGGAGAGCGACCCGGCATTCTTCGCCCGGCTGGACCATCGGGCGAAGGGCCACCGCGGCCGGTGGTTGATGCTGTTGACCATCGTGCTCTGGGCGGCGCTCCCGGCGACGACCGTGCTTGCCGGCCCGACGGCTGGTGCGGTCTGCGCGGTGGTCCTGGTAGCCAACGCCGTGGTCATGTGGCGCTTCCGGCGCCGCTGGCTATGAATCACCCGGCCTTCCGCCACCGACGGTCAGCCGGTGCCCTGCCCGCCGAGCCGCCGATACGCCCGGCGTAGTCGCTCCACCAGCCCCGGGCCACCGATGGCCGGGGCCGGCGCACCGAGCTGCCGCAGCAGCAGCTCAGTCCCGGTCGCCAAGGTCGGCGGTCGGTCGGGCAGCGGAACCGGCGCGGTCCAGAACCGGTCCACCGCATCGGCCAGCGACGCCGCCGGCAGACCCGCCACCGACCGCGCGGCACCGGTCACCGGCGCCGACGACACATCGTCCGAACTGGCGCTTTCGGGTGCGGCGCCGGCAGCACCCCGGCGCACCCGCAGCCGGTCCAGCAACTCGTCGCGACCACGGCCGCGCCAGTGCAGCAACGCGAACGGGTCGGCGTCGAACGCCTCGGCGAGAAGGTAGAAGGTCGCGGCGAGATGCTTACACGGCACTGCGCCGTCGGGGCAGTTGCACCACTGGCCCAGCTCGGCCAGGTCGGCGGGGAACAGCGGCGCACCGGCAGCGGTGAAAAGCTCCTCCAGCTCGGCGGGGAGATCACCGGCGAGTAGGCGAGCGCTGAAGAAGGCCTGCGCGGCCAACTCCTCCTCCACCCGGGACCAGAGCGTCGCCGGGAAGGGCGCCAGCGTGATCCGCACCTCGTACGGCCGGGATCGCGAGCCCTGCACCACTGCCGTTACCTCGCCCGGCATCACCTCCAGCCGCAGCACCTGCCCCGCCCGGGCATACGACCGACCACGGGTGAGACGGGTGCCCAACGCGAAGGACTCCAACACCTCCAGGAACCGGCGGGACCACCAGGAGGTGCCGATCGCGCCACGGGTACTGCGCGCACGTAATCCCCCGGCGACCCGACGCGGTGGACCGTAGTCGGCGAACCGGTCGGCCCGGCGGGCCGGCTTGTCACTGCCAGCGGCCCGGGGGCTCACTCGACCACCGCCCCGGCCTCTAGCTGGAACAGCTCCCGCAGCTGCGCCGTGGACAGCTCGGTCACCCACTGCTCACCGGCGCCCACCACGGTCGAGGCGAGCCGGCGCTTGTCGGCGATGAGGGCGGCGACCTTCTCCTCCACGGTGCCGGCGCAGACGAATTTTCGGACCTGCACGCGCCGCCGCTGCCCGATGCGGAACGCCCGGTCCGTGGCCTGATCCTCCACCGCCGGATTCCACCAGCGGTCAACGTGCACGACGTGGTTGGCCGCGGTCAGGGTGAGACCGGTACCACCGGCCTTGAGCGAGAGTACGAAGAGCGCGGGGCCGCCCGGGGACTGGAACCGGGTCACCATCGCATCCCGGTCGGCCTTACCGAGGCCGCCGTGCAGGAACAGCGTCTCCTGTCCGAACCGCGCCGACAGGTGGCCGCGCAGCATGCCGCCGAACTCGGCGTACTGGGTGAAGAGCAGGGCCTTCTCCCCCGCGGCAAGCACCTCGTCGAGGATCTCCTCCAACCGGGCCAGCTTGCCGGAGCGGCCGGCCAGCGCCGAGTTGTCCCGCAGCAGGTGCGCCGGATGGTTACAGACCTGCTTGAGCCGGGTCATGGCGGCCAGCACGAGCCCGCGCCGCTCGATGCCCTCGCTGGACTCGATCTGGGCCATCATGTCGTCCACCACCGCGCGGTAGAGGGCCGCCTGTTCCCCGGTCAGATTGCACACCACCTCCATCTCCAGCTTCGCTGGCAGGTCGGAGATGATCGACGAGTCGGTCTTGAGCCGACGCAGCACGAACGGGCCGGTGATCCGGCGCAGCCGCTCGGCCGCTTCCGCGTCGCCGTGCCGCTCGATCGGTTCGGCGTACCGCTTCTTGAACTCGGCGGCCGGACCGAGCAGGCCGGGATTGGCGAACTGCATGATCGACCAGAGGTCAGCGAGCCGATTCTCCACCGGGGTGCCGGTGACCGCGATCCGATGCCGGGCGGGCAACGCGCGGACCGCCTCGGCTTGCCGGGTCGAGGCGTTCTTGATCGCCTGCGCCTCGTCCACCACCACCCGATGCCAGTCGACCCCGGCCAGCTCCCCCGCATCCCGGGCCGCCACCGTGTACGTGGTGAGGACCAGGTCCGCGCCCGCCACCGCCGCGGTGAACGCCTCCCCCCGGGCCCGCTCGGCGCCGTGATGCACATGGACCCGTATGCCCGGGGTGAAGGTCGCCGCCTCCCGCTGCCAGTTACCGACCAGTGACATCGGCGAGACCAACAGGGTCGGGCCGACGCCCGGCGGATCGCCGGCGAGCAACGCGAGTAGCTGCACCGTCTTGCCGAGACCCATGTCGTCGGCGAGCACCCCGCCCAGGCCGAGAGACTGGAGGAAGGAGAGCCAGGCCAGTCCTCGCCGCTGGTAGGGGCGGAGCACGCCGCGGAACGACGGGGCCGGGTCCACCGGGGTGAGTTGCCGCTCCACGGCTCCGGCGAGCAGCTCCCCCAACGCACCGTCGGCCGCCACCTCGAGCACCGGCAGCGCGTCGGCGGCGGGGTCGGCGAGGCCCTGCCGCAGCAGGTCACCGACGGTCAGCTCGCCGGTGGAGCGGAGCAGCCGCAGGCCGGCGGCGAGACGCTTCGGGTCCAGCTCCACCCAGCGCCCCCGCAGCTGGACCAGCGGCGACTTCAGCGCGGCCAGCGCTTCCAACTCCTCGGCGGTCAGCGGCTGGTCGCCGAGGGACACCTCCCAGCGGTAGTCGACCAGGGCCTCCAGGCCCACCCCACCGCCCGCCCCGGCCACGGTGCCCGGGGCGGTGCGGCTCTGGGCCTGTAGTCGAGCGCCGAGCCGGGATGAGGGACGCCGCCACCACGAGGGCAGCAGCACCGCGAACCCGGCCGCGTGCAGCACCGGCGCGCCGTCGCGGAGAAAGCGGTGCGCGCCCGCTGTGTCCAGCTCCAGCGCCTCCGGAGTAGCGGTACGCAGGGACGAGTTCAGCTCCGGCCAGAGCCGGCTCGCCCGCCCCAACTCGGCCAACAGGGCCTCCTGCGGAGCGGCCGGGCCGGGTAGGGCCACCGGCTCGTGCCAGATTCGCGCCGCTTCAACATGCAGGCCGGGCTGGTCAGCGGGCTGTAGGCCGAACTCGACCCGCCACGGCCCCTCGGCCGCGACCAGACCACCGGCCGTCGCCTCGAACAACCCATCCGGTGGCGGCTCCACCAGCCGAAAGCTGGCCCGGACCGACCCTCCCACCGCATCGCGCTGCCAGGCGTCCAGCTCGCCGCGCAAGGTGTCGAGCTCCATCGAGTCGGCGACGAAATCACGACGCGGGCCGGTGAGCGCCGCCAACCACGCCGTGACCGCACCCCGCGGACGAGTTCCCCGGGCAAGGGCGGTCTCCGCGAGGGCGGTCCGGACAGCCGCGTCGGTGAGCGCGTCGAGCGCCTCGGCCACCAGTTCCCCGGGCTCCGCGACGGACGCCGTCGGTCGCCTCGTACCCCGAGCCCGCGGCGATGCACCACCGTCGTCGGGCACTTCTGCTCCGCTGGTTACGGGTGTTTCCGGTGCGCCGGTCGCGGTGAGCGGATCCGGTTCGATCTCGACGGCGGCGCGGGCGGCGGGCGGCAGGGCGAGCGCGAGGGCACGGGCCCACCCGGCGTCCACGCCGGTGAGCAGCGGCCGCCACACCGCCCACGCGGCGGCGCTGCCCCGCTCCCCCGAAGGCGGCGTCAACCGGGCCGGGGCGGCTCGACCGGCGCGGGTGGCGCCCGTGCGTTGCCGCCGTGTCTCCGAGACCGGCCGCGGTTCACCTCCGGGCTCTGGCCGGACGCCGGGCAGGACCCGACCGCGGGCGGCGAGGTCCACGGCGAAGGCCGCCAGCTCCGCAAGGTGACGCAGGGTGGCACCGGGTACGGCGTCCGGTAGCGCGCCGGCCGCGGTGATCCGCGAGAGCAGCGACAGGGCGGTGTCCGGGGCGTACACCAGGGCGGGCACCCGCCACCCGGCCAACGTGACCGGCCCACGGAGCGGTTCGACCGGCGCGGTGCGGACCAGTTCCGGCGAGTCCAGCGGCGAACCGGCTCGGGTGGGCAGGGTGAGCAGCGCGGTGCCGGGCGCGGTCGGCTCGGCGACCTCGGCCAGGGCTGCGGCGAGCACGGGGTGACCGGCGGCGAACGGGTGTGGTCGTTCGCGGGGCGCCCGCCCGGCCCGGCGGGGTGCCCGCGGCGGCGACGTGCTGTCCTCGGCCCAGATGGCGAGCCCGCTGCCGAGTCGCCACGACCCGTGGACAACCAGCACGCGACCTCCCCTCGTTGGCGCCCCGGCCCAGGATAGGCGGGGTGGCAGCGAGGCTCGTCACCGCTGTAGCAGACCCGTTCCTGACCCGTATCCGTTTGCCGGGGCCGACGCTTCCGCTCCGTCGGCCCGCCGGTCGGGGCAGGATGGGCGCATGGCGCCAACCGTGGAGATTCCGCTGGCCGGTGGTTCGTCCGACGGGCAGACCGTCACCGTCGAACTGGACCCGAACGGTCGCCCACCGCTGACCCACCACCACCTCGGCGACGGCGGACTCGCCGACGCCGAGATCTACGAGTTGGAGACGGTGGGGGGAGATGCCAGGAGGTGGCGCTACTGCTGGCGGGGTCCGGCGGTCTGACCGGCTCACCCGTCCACGGAGACCATCGACTGGGTCCGGAGACTCTCCAGCACCACCCGGGTCACCTTCGAGGTGCCCCGGGCCTCCTCGCACACCTCGGCGACCCGCCGGGCGGTGGCCTCGGCGCGCTGCTCCCGCTCGTCCCACAGCCGGTCGACCTCGGCCAGTAGCGGGCCCTCGACCTCCCGCTCCACCCCGCGCAGGGCGGGGACGCCGAGGCGCTGGGCCAGGTCGAAGACCTTGCCGGCGTACGGGAGGGGAAGAAACGGGGTGTTCACCATCGCAGCGAAGATCAGAAAGTGCAGCCGCATGCCGACCGCCAGGTCGAAGTGGCGCATCAGGCCGAGCACCTGCTGGGGCGAGTAGCTGCCGTGCAGGATGCGCCCTCGTTCTGCGGCGACCATGTGCGACAGCACGCCGTGGGAGTGCCGGATGTCGTCCCGTTCCATCGGGACAAACAGAACATCAGCGTCGATTCGGTGCACCAAGAAGTCACCGATCTGGGCCAGGAGCCGGTGATAGCCGTCCACATCGAGCCGTTCGGCGGCCCGCCCCGGTTCACGCACACTCATTCCGACCAGATGCCGACCCGCCGGCACTCCCTCCTCCCGAAGCAGGTGTACGGGGAACTCCTCAGGCTCCAGGAGAAACGCCGGATCCGCGGTGACCGTGATCGGATTGAGCAGCCCAGCCTCCTCCAGAAGCATCCGAGACTCCTGGTCCCGCACCGTGACCTGGGTCGCCCCGGCCAGCGTCTCGCGAACCATCCCGGTGTCCACCATCTCGCTGAGCGGGCCGACGCCCACCGCGTAGGTGAGCAGCGGCAGGCCGCGCTCCTGGGCGACCCGAACAACCCGCAGGTAGCGGCGGGCCTCCTGGTCGTAGAGGATGCCGCCGCCCCCCAGGATGAGCAGATCGAGCTGAGCGAGCATCGGGGACGAGTCGGTGCGGCTCACCCCCTCCCACGGCACCGCCTCCACATCCGGGTGCGCCGCCCGGGTGTGATCGGGGTTGCGGGAGAAGACGATGATCCGGGCGTTCGGCTCCTGCTCCCGCAGGTCGGCCAGGAGACCGGTGAGGATCGCCTCGTCACCGAGGTTGCGACCGCCGTACGAGCCGAGCACGCCGATGGTCAGGCCGGTGCCAGCTGTCATCCGTCGCTCCTCCCCGGGTGCGTCCATGCGGACTTCCCGGTACGCCGAGGAACAGTCCTGCCCCGCGCGACGGGTGGGGACCCGGCGGCCGGGCGGACAGCGGCGGCGGCCGGACGGCGGGGTTCGGCGCCCGGACGGCGGGTGCGGCGTCGCCGGGCCGGGGCTGGCGTCAGCCGGGCGGGCCGGCGGGGTGGGTGAGGAAGGGCAGCACCGCTGCCGGCAGGGCCGGAGACGAGAGAATGTCATAGTGGGTGAGGCCGGGCAGGACCGCCAACCGGGCGGCCGACCGACCGGTGCCGTCCCAGCCGGCGTCCCGGTGCCCGCCACCGAGCAGCCCGAAGAACTCCACCATGTGCGCGGTGGTCACCGAATCCGCGTCGGCGAAGACCAGCAACGTGGGCAGGACGAGGGCGGCCACCTCCGCCGACCAGTCGTACTCGCGCCGCAGCAGCTCCCCCGACTTCGCCCACAGCCGGGGCCACTGGTCCGGCTGTGGCGCGATGCGGAGGTAACGCCGGTGCGCCGGGGTGCCCCGCATCCGCTCCCCCACCGCCTCGTCCTGCTGGGCCATCTCGGCGCGGGTCTCTCGATACCAGCCCTGCTGGCGGCAGGGCGCGGAGACCACCACCAGCCGGCTGACCAGGTCCGGATGCTGGATCGCGGTACGCAGCCCCACCCCGCCGCCCAGCGAGTATCCGAGCACGTCCACCTCAGCCAGACCAAGCTTCGTAAGCAACGCGGCGACATCATCGGCCAATGTCTCGTACCGGAGCGGACGATCCACATCGGCGGTACGGCCATGCCCCTGAAGATCCACCGCCAGGACGCTGCGCCGCTCCGTCAGGGCCGGCAGGAGCGGGGCGAACAGCTCGGTCGACCCGAAGCCGCCGTGCAGCAACACCAGCGGGTGCCCGGTTCCGTGCCACTCGTACCACATTCGAAGCCCGTTGACATCGACGTAGCTCACAGTTCCCCACCCGACCTCCGGCGGCCCGCACCACCGTGCATACCGGTGATCCTATTGCGTGGGTGTCGCCGTCGGTGCTGGCTGTTCCAGTTCTGTCGCGGAACCGTTCCGACTGCCTGCCTGTGTCCTGGCGGCTCTGGTGACGGAAACGCCGTTGGGCGTCATCTCGCCCGGAACTGCTCGGCGCACCGTGCGCGAGCGGGGTCGATAGAACGCGATGGCTGCAGCGGCGAGACAAACCCCCGCCGCGGCTGCGAGTGGGACCGTGCTGCCGAGCTGAACAGCCGCGGCACCGAACGGAATCGCGAACGCAACAGGCCCGAACATCGCCATGTTGACCAGGCCGGATACTCGGCCGAGCACTCCCGCCGGAGTGTGCCGTTGGGTCGCGGTCACCGCTGCTACCAGCGTCCAGGGCAAGCCGACTCCCACTGCCACGGAGGCCACGAACATCGCCGGCGACCACGGCAGGCAACGACCGAGGCAGCCAACGGCGAACAAGGCCGTACCGGCTATGCCGACAGCGACCGTCCCCCCTCGGGTGATTAATCGGCCCACGATCAGTCCACCAAGGATGGAACCCAGCCCCTGAACACCGGCGAGAACCCCCAGAAACGTCGCCGGCAGATTCAGCTCGGTGGTGACCATCGCGTAGTAGCCGGCTGTCGTAAAGCCTGACATCGCAATCGAGACGGATGCGAGGGAAACCGGGACCCGAATCCCGCCACGCCCGAGCAGAACGGCAAGCCCCGCGCGAGGGCTCCGCTGCCGAGCGGGTGTTCTTTCGGGTGGCGCCGGAGGCAACCGCAGGCCGGCATAGAGGGCGGCGACCAAAGCTGGTACGACCGCGAGCGCCCCGACCGCGCGACCACCCTGCCACGAGTAGAGCCCGATGCCGGCCAACGGAGCCACGAGCTTCATGCCTTCCTTAGCGCTGGACCGCCAGCCGTTGACGCTTCCGAGCTGCCGTGCGGAAAACGCAACTGGCAGAAGCGCCGTCTCGCCCGCATCAACCAATGTGCGGCTAACACCGAAAGCGAAAAGAACAGCGAATATGAGCCAGATTTGGTGCGGCCCCTGCACGGCAAACAGGCAGGAAAGGGCCACCGCCAAGGAGATATTCACTCTGATGAGTAGTGGCCGTCTGAGCGTTCGGTCAAGCAGGCCGCCCAGGCAGGGAGCACCCAACACCGGGGCGTACAGGAAGAGTTGCGCCAGCGCGGCGAGGCTACTGGAATCGGTGAGGTCGAGGATCCAGATTCCGGGCACCAGAGACAGGACTCCACCAACAAGGCCCGACAGCCCGGAAATCGCCACAAAGAGCCCAACATTGCGCTGCATTGACCCCCCAAGGTTGAGCTTCGGCGACTCACATCCTCAATCCTTGAGCTGAGTTCAAGCAAGACTGGCTGGGAACGTCAAGCTTCTGTTGACATCGCGACCTCGATCCTGCGGGCAGCCGCTTGAACCGGTAGCGGCAGTCGGGCCACCCCCACCTCCGCCAGGTCAGCAACGAGGTGCCGGGCCAAGGCGTACAGCGCGCCCGGCGCTGAATCCAACGCATGCGCTGCCGTCCCGCGCACCAGCGCCGCCGCCGGAAACCGGCCATCCCAGCCCCGATCAGCGTCAATCCACCGTTGAAGATCAGCTACCGCCACCCGCAACGCCGCGATCCGGGCGGAGTAGCGACGATCGAGCGCTTGCCGCCGGGACCGTCGGGCCACTGCGAGACGTTGGCGGCGCTGCTCCGCTGCCTGCCGGCTACGCAAGCCCAACGCTGCGGCTATCTCCGCCCAGGTGACGCCCGCATGACGGGCACGGTCGATGAGCTCCAACTCCCGCTCATCGAGGTGGACTCGCGCGTTCCTGACGTCGGCCAACTGTGCGATCGCTGAGGTCACCTGTCAACACTACGTTGACGTAGAAGGCATCGCCCTTCCACGTTGGAACTCGTAGGTCTCAGCCGTCGGTCACCAACCCCCACCGAAGCGCCATCAAGCGATCCACGTCCTTCGATCAGACCGCCCTGAAGTCACCCGTTCGACCGCTGCCACCCGACATGACACGTCCACCAAAACCAGGCGAGGCGCCGTCCGGGCCACGCAAGAGCCCTCGCGCCTCGGCAAAACTCGAACCTGCCTCACGTTGATGGGTATGATCCGTAAATGACAGGCAGGCCGGAGGCGACTGACGGTCGGAAACGACCAACACAATTAGTCAGTCGCAGAAAACTGATGGCGCTGGCTGGCGTCGGAACGCTTGGCGGGCTAACCGCCCTCATTGGGACGAAGATTGCCCCTCGGTGGACTGACCGTAGCGCCCACGGAATCGATCCCGCCTGGATAGAGCCCGTCGAGGTCAGCGCCACCCCCGCGCCACCGACACCGCCACCGACGGCTACCGGCACCGGCACGCTACCGTCCCGAGAAGAGATCATCAGCCAGTACGGTGCCCGGACACCACGCTACTGGGGATTACACCCGGACAGCTCCTGGTCGACATTTCCGACCGACACCTCACTGACTCACAACTCCGTCTGCCTGACGTTCGATGCTTGCAGCGACAGCAGCGGTTACGACGAACGGCTGATCAACACGCTGCGGGCGCAGCGCATACCGGCGACGCTGTTTGTCAACCAGCGCTGGGCAACCACTCATCGACAGGAATTCGAAAGCCTGGTGGCTGACCCCCTGTTCGAGATCGGCAACCACGGCACCAAACATCGTCCATTGTCGGTCTCCGGTCGCTCTGCGTACGGAATCGCCGGCACGAAGAACGTTGGCGAGGTGTACGACGAAATCGCCGGCATGCACACGTGGATGGCCACCAACTACGACCTCCAGCCAAAGTTCTTCCGTCCTGGAACAGCCCACGCCGACAACGTGGCCACGCAGGTGTCCCGAGCGATGGGCGAATGGATCGTGATGTTCAGCGTCAACGGCGACTCCGGCGCCACCGCAAGCGCCGACCAGGTCTACCAGCAGTTCCTGCGGCTCCGCCCCGGCGGAATCCTGCTGGCACACTTCAACCGCCCTGGATCGGAGACAGCTGCCGGGGTCGAACGCGCGCTTCCGGTTCTCATAGCACGCGGCTTGCGTTTCCGAAGACTCGACGAAGTACTCCCTGCTGCGACTTCTCCGGAGCAGCCTCCCCGTTGGTGAACCGTCCGCACAGACCAGTCGCCGATGCCACGACGTCGCTCGTCGTCGCACGTGCGTGGCACCCATCGACTGGCGCCCCGCGGTCGGCCATCCCACAAAACTCGTCCGCTTCGGTCGACTGAGGGCGGTTTCGCCACGCACTCCGCCCCGCCGGGTGACGATCAGTGTGCGGATCCAGCGGGGGGCGGGGGTGACGTGACGCAGGCGGGCGGAAGGCCGAGACACCGGTATCGGCGGGACAGCGAGATGTCCCGGGACACCGCCCGGGTGGAGGCCTTCAGCGACGCCGTGATCGCCGTCGCACTGACTCTGATGGCGGTGGAGCTGCTCCAGTTCAACCCAGAGGGAGCGGCCGACACCGATCTGGTGTCGCGGCTCCGACAGGAGTGGCGAGCTTTCCTCGCCTACATCATCACCTTCGCTGTCGTCGGCCAGATCTGGCTGGCCCACCACAACAGTTGGCGATACGTGGTCCGGGTTGACCAGATGCTCTTGGTGCTGAACCTGCTGATGCTGATGTTCGTGGCGGCCATCCCGTTCACGGCCAACCAGCTCTCGGACCACCTTCGCGGCAGCGATGTGGACCAGCAGTTGTCGGCCGCGATCTACGTCGGCGCCGTGCTCGGCGAAGCGCTGTTCTTCAACCTGGCCTGGTGGTGGGCACGCTGGCGTGGACTGCTCAACCCGGATCTCGATCCGCAACTGGCGGCGTCGGTCTCCCGCCGGTACCTCATCCGCCCGCTGCTCTACCTATTCGCCTTCGCCATCGTCTTCATCAACCCGATCCTCAGTCTGCTCGCCTACCTACTGCTGGTGGCGATCTACCTGATCCGCGGCCCGGGTGACCTCCCGCCTGCCGGACGGGCGGAAGACGAGTGTGGCTAGCCTTCCTCGTCAGCCGCGCCGAAACGGGCAACACCGGTAGCGGCGGCCCACCGGCCCACACGTTCATGCCCCATCCATGAGGGCAGCTCGACAGCGCGCGCCAACCCGGATCGACCCCGGACTCGTTCGAGCGTTCGTAGACGTGCTGACCGCGGTCCACATCGATGGCCGGCTTTCTTAACCGCCGTTACTGTCACGCCTGGGGGTCGGCCATCGTCAGTGCCGGTGGTACGGGGTGGGCGCGGCAGGTTTCGAACCTGCGACCCCTCGCTTGTAAGGCGAGTGCTCTCCCACTGAGCTACGCGCCCCGGGCGCCGGTGAGACGGGCCGGAGGCTGGCAAGCTTACCCTGCCGCCACCGGCCCCGCCCCCGACGGTCGACCAGGTGTCAGACGGCCGCAACCTCAGCCAGCGCCTTGCGCCAGCCCTGCTGGTCACGGGCCTCACCCGGCGAGTTCATCTCGGCGAAGCGGACCACGCCCGCCTTGTCGATGACGAAGGTGCCCCGGTTGGCGATGCCGGCGACATCGTTGAAGACCCCGTAGGCCTGGGCGACTGCGCCGTGCGGCCAGAAGTCGGCGAGCAGCGGGAACTGGTAGCCCTCCCGATCGGCCCAGATCTTGTGGGCGTACACCGAGTCAACGCTGACGGTGAGCACCTGAACGTCGTCATTGACGTACTGGTTCAGGTTGTCCCGTACCTCACACAGTTCACCCTGACAGACACCGGTGAAGGCGAGTGGGTAGAAGACCAGGAGCACCGCGCGCTTGTCACGGAAATCGGCGAGCCGAACCTCCTGGTTGTTCTGGTCCTTGAGCACGAAGTCCGGCGCCTGCGCGCCAACCTCGATGGGCATGCGGAACTCCTTGCGGTCGGGTCAACGTCAGGAAAGCCTGCCATACGGCAGGAGCTGAGCGGTACGGCGTCAGTTACTTCTTGCTCTTCGAACCGCGGCGCAGCACCAGCCGGGCGCCACTCCAGTCCCGGCCAGCATTGATCGTGGAGGTCTGCTGCAGACCCGCGGTGGGTGCGGACTCGGCGATCTCGCTGGGCTCCACGTGCCCCTCACGTCCGGCCTTCGGCGTCAGTAGCCACACGATTCCGCTGTCCGCCAGCGGGCCGAGGGCATCAACGAGCAGCTCGAAAAGGTCACCGTCGCCGTCCCGGTACCACACCAGTACCGCGTCGACCACCTCGTCGGTGTCTTCGTCAACCAGTTCCCCACAGCGGTCGGTCAGGGCGTCTCGGAGATCTTGGTCGACGTCGTCGTCGTACCCCATCTCCATGACGACCATCCCCGGCTCGATTCCGAACCGGTCCGCCAGGCTGCGTACCCCGTCGGCGGCCTGACCAGCGGTCGCGCTCACTGTCGCGTGCCTCCTCTTTCATCCAGCTCACGGCGTCGGTCAACGCCGTGAGCCAAGTCCACACAGTTGCGGCTCGGCGCGCAAGTGGCACACCGGGTGGAACGGAATTTACCCTGCCAGAAGCGTGCGGGCACCCTGGGTGATGGCATCCTCGGTGACCAGTACCTGACGGGCCGCCGGGCCTAATGGTACGAACGAGTCAACTGCCGCAACACGCCGCACTGCTCCGACGTAGCCGGCATCGACCAAGGTCGCGATGACCCCCTCCCCCACGCCGCCGGACCGCCGGGTCTCGTCCACGACCAGAACCCGGCCGGTGGCGGTGGCCTCCCGGATCAGGTCGGCGACCGGCAGCGGCGCCAGCCAGCGCAGGTCAACCACACGGCTGCCGACCCCCTCCTCGGCGAGCACCGCGGCGGCACGCAGCGACAACCGCACCCCGTTACCGAAGGTGATGATCGTAATGTCTCCGGCCGAGCCGACACCGTAACCGCGAGCTCGGCCGATCGGCACCTGCGCGCTCGCCCAGGAGCCCGGCCCCGCGTACTCGGCAAGCCACTCCCCGTCGCCCTCCGTGCGCAGGTCACGCGTGTGGTAGAGGGCGATGGGCTCCAGGAAGACGCAGACGCTGCCATCCACCGCCGCGCTGGCCAGGCAGGTGCGCAGCATGGCCGCGGCGTCGTCCGGCCGCGCCGGCACCGCGACCACCAGGCCAGGGATGTCCCGGAGTACGGAGACCGAGTTGTCGTTGTGGAAGTGACCACCGAACTCCTGCTGGTAGGCCAGCCCGCCGATCCGGACCACCATCGGATTTCGGTAGGCGCCCTGGGCGAAGAACTGCATGGTGGCGGCCTCGCCGCGTAGCTGGTCCTCGCCGCTGTGCAGATACCCGAGGTACTGAATCTCCGGCACCGGCAGCATCCCGGCCAGCCCGGCGCCCAGTCCGAGCCCGAGGAGCGAGGTCTCGTCGAGCAGAGTGTCGAAGACCCGGGCTGCTCCGAAGCGCTCCCGTAGCCCCTTCGTCACCCCGTACCGCCCGCCCTTCGCCCCGACGTCCTCCCCGAACACGGCCATTCGTGGGTGGTCGAGCAGACCGTCGGCCAGGGCGGCGTTGATGCTCTGCGCGAGAGTCAGCGGGCCGGCCAGTTCGGGCACCTCTCCGCCGAAGGCCGCGGCTCGGGCCGCGGCGCCGGTGCCTTCGGCGCGGGCCGCGGCCGCGGCGACGGCCCGGGCGACCCGGCCCGGCCGCCGTGGTGCCAGCGGGGCGAGGACCTCCGCCGGGCCGGCCAGCTTCGGCTCCGCCAACACCTCCTCGGCGATCCGGCGGACCTGCCAGCCGATCTCGTCGTACCGGGTCAGCAGGGCCGCGCCGGTGGCGACGCCCGCCCCGGTGAGCAATCGCGCGGTAACCTGCAGCGGATCCCGCTCGAGGTCGTCGGCGATCTCGTCGGTGGTGCGGTACGCGCTCTGCGCGTCCGTACCGGCGTTCCCCATCAGTCGGACGGTCGACAGGTGCAGCACGGCCGGCCGACGATGTCGACGGACCCACCGCACCGCCTCGGCCGCCACCGCGTACGTCTCGACCAGGTCGGTCCCGTCGGCGGTGAAGTAGCGGACTCCCGGCTTCGCACGCAGGACCGCCCCGACCCAGCCCTGTGGTGACCGCACGCTGGCGCCGGGGCCGTTGTCCTCGCAGAGGAACAGGACGGGCAGACGTAGCCCGGTGTGGTCGTACCAGCCGGCGGTGTTCAGGGCGGCGGTGGCGCTGGCATGGTTCACCGACGCGTCGCCGAAGGAGCAGAGCACAACGGCCTCTGGCGGCCATGGCCCGCGGTCGGGGAGGGTGTGCTGGTCCGCCCCGTCGAGCCGGCGCGACCGCTCCAGCGCCAGCCCCAGGCCGACCGCGCGGGGCAGGTGCGAGGCGACGGTGGAGGTGGTTGGCACGACGGCGAGGTCGGCGCGGCCGAAGACCTTGTCCCGGCCGCCGGCGATCGGCTCCCGAGCCGAGGCCACCATCCCGCGCAGCACGTCGCGGGCCGCTTCGGCGTACCCGGGGGCGAGGGAGCGTGCGCCGTCTGCCAGCGCGACCCCGGGGCCCGCGACCGCGCCTGCCGGGGCGGTGGCAGCGGGGAGGTCGCGGGCGTTCGGGTTGCGATCACCGTTGAGCTGGGCAGCGCGGACGCAGTAGAACGCGCCGGAGCGGTAGTGCAGCAGGGCCGGGTCGGTCGGCGCCAGCGCGGCGGCGACGGCGGCGTTACCCTCGTGGCCGGCCGAGCCGACGGTGTAGAAGCCCTCGCCGAAGCTGCGGAGCCAGCGGCCGGCCAGATCAAGCTGGCGGCTGACGATTTGGGCGTCGAACAGTTCCAGAACCCGCACGCCGGTCAGCGGCGCTCCCTCGCGGACCGGCCGGGAGGGGTCCCGACGATGCCCGGCGGCGACCAGTGCCCCCACAGTCACGCGGAGCCGCTCGTCAAGGTCGTACTGGGTGGTCACGTCGGACAGCATTACCGACCGGAGCCCGGCGTGCCCAGTGGGACACGACGGGGGCGGCCCGGTCCACTCCGTCGCGCCGACTTCCGGGCCGGTCAGCCGGGCAGGAAGGAGAAGCGGACCTGGCGGGTCGGGTTGTCCCCGTTCGGGTCAACCAGACACAGCGACTGCCAGGTACCGAGCATGAGCTGCCCGGCACACACCGGCAGCGTCGCGTACGGCGGCAGGAAGGCGGGCAGCAGATGGTCCCGCCCGTGGCCGGGGCTCCCGTGCCGGTGTCGCCATCGGTCGTCGGCGGGCAGTAGGTCGTTGAGCACCCGGCGTAGGTCGTCGTCGGACCCGGAGCCGAGTTCGATGAGCGCGAGCCCGGCGGTGGTGTGGGGTACAAAGACGTGCAGCAGGCCGTCCCCCTGCCCGACCACGAACCGGTCCGCCTCGGTGGTGATGTTCCGGACGGTAAGACGCGACCCGGTTTGCACGGTTATCACTTCGGTACGCATGTCTGGATTCTGCCCGCGGCCGCGCCGGGCCAACCCGGGACACCGAGACATCGCGGGCCACCCCGGACGAGGTTACCGACGAGTACCTGTGTCGAGCGTCGCGTCTCCTGCGGGTGAAGTGACGGGGAGTGCCCCGAGAAGGCAGGATGGCGCTATAACCTGACCAAAATCCAACCGAGGGAACGCCTGTGGCCACGGAACGCAAGCGCCCGGTGATCAGTGCCGGTCTGCCGAGCCAGCTTCCGGACATCGACCCGGACGAGACCGGCGAATGGGTCGAGTCGCTCGACGGTGTCATTGACGAGCGCGGGACGAAGCGCGCCCGCTACGTCATGCTGCGTCTGCTGGAACGAGCCCGCGAGCGTCAGGTCGGGGTGCCATCCCTGACGACCACGGACTACATCAACACCATCGCACCGGAGCAGGAGCCCTGGTTCCCCGGCGACGAACACGTCGAGCGGCGCATCCGGGCCTACATCCGGTGGAACGCCGCGATGTTGGTGCACCGGGCCCAGCGGCCGGAGATCGGCGTCGGCGGGCACATCTCGACGTTCGCCAGCTCGGCATCGCTCTACGAGGTCGGCTTCAACCACTTCTTCCGGGGTAAGGACCACCCGGGGGGCGGGGACCACCTCTTCTACCAGGGGCACGCCTCCCCCGGCATGTACGCGCGGGCGTTTCTCGAGGGTCGGCTCAGCGAGCACCAGCTCGACGGGTTCCGCCAGGAGCTGTCACACCCGGGCGGCGGGCTGCCGTCGTACCCGCACCCCCGGCTGATGCCGGACTTCTGGGAGTTCCCCACCGTTTCGATGGGCCTCGGCGGCGTCAACGCCATCTACCAGGCCCGATTCAACCGCTACCTGCACCACCGCGGCATCAAGGACACCTCCGACCAGAACGTGTGGGCGTTCCTCGGCGACGGTGAGATGGACGAGCCGGAGACGCTGGGCGCGATCGGTACGGCCGCCCGGGAGGAGCTGGACAACCTCACCTTCGTCATCAACTGCAACCTGCAACGCCTGGACGGACCGGTCCGCGGCAACGGCAAGGTCATGCAGGAACTGGAGGCGTTCTTCCGGGGTGCGGGTTGGAACGTCATCAAGGTTGTCTGGGGTCGCGAGTGGGACCCGCTGCTCGCCCGGGACACCGACGGCGCGCTCGTCAACCTGATGAACACCACGCCCGACGGTGACTACCAGACCTACAAGGCGGAGTCCGGGGCGTACATCCGGGAGCACTTCTTCGGCCGCGACCCGCGGACCCGCAAGATGGTCGATCACCTCAGCGACGACGAGATCTGGAACCTGAAGCGGGGTGGCCACGACTACCGGAAGCTCTACGCGGCGTACAAGGCCGCGGTGGAGCACACCGGGCAGCCGACGGTGATCCTGGCCAAGACCATCAAGGGGTGGACGCTCGGCTCGCACTTCGAGGGGCGCAACGCCACCCACCAGATGAAGAAGCTGACGCTGGATGACCTGAAAACCTTCCGCGACCGGCTCTACCTGGACATCCCGGACAAGGCGCTGGAGGAGAACCCCTACCTGCCGCCGTACTACCGGCCAGAGGCGAAGTCCGACGAGATCGAGTACCTGCACGAGCGGCGCCGGCAGCTCGGCGGCTACCTGCCCTCGCGGCGGTCCGGCACGAAGCGCCTCGCCATCCCGGGCCCCAAGAACTTCGCCGATGTGAAGCGTGGTTCCGGCAAGCAGAAGGTGGCCACCACGATGGCCTTCGTCCGGCTGCTCAAGGACCTGATGAAGGACAAGGAGTTCGGCCGACGCTGGGTACCGATCATCCCGGACGAGGCCCGCACCTTCGGGATGGACTCACTCTTCCCGACGCGGAAGATCTACTCGCCGCACGGCCAGCGCTACACCTCGGTTGACCGGGAACTGTTCCTGTCGTACAAGGAGGCGACCAGCGGGCAGATCCTGCACGAGGGCATCAACGAGGTCGGCTCGGTCGCCTCCTTCACCGCGGCCGGCTCCGCGTACGCCACGCACAACGAGCCGATGATCCCGGTGTACATCTTCTACTCAATGTTCGGGTTCCAGCGGACCGCGGACGGGCTCTGGGCGGCGGCCGACCAGATGGCCCGCGGCTTCCTGCTCGGCGCTACCGCCGGCCGGACCACGCTCAACGGCGAGGGCCTCCAGCACGAGGACGGTCACTCGCTGTTGATCGCCGCCACCAACCCGGCGGTGGTCGCCTACGACCCGGCGTTCGCCTTCGAGATCGCGCACATCGTGGAGAACGGCCTGCACCGCATGTACGGCGAGGCGCAGGAGAACGTCTTCTACTACCTGACGATCTACAACGAGCCGATCGTGCAGCCGGCGGAGCCGGCGGAGGTCGACGTCGAGGGCATCCTGAAGGGCATCTACCGGTACGCGCCGGCGCCCCAGGTAGACGGCCCGGCGGCACAGCTGCTCGCCTCCGGCACCGGCGTGCAGTGGGCGCTCAAGGCGCAGGACCTGCTCGCCCGGGACTGGGGGGTGGCCGCCAGCGTCTGGTCCGTGACCTCCTGGACCGAGCTGCGCCGCGACGCGGTCCAGGCGGAGGAGCACAACCTGCTCAACCCGACCGAGGAGCAGCAGGTCCCGTACGTGACGGCCAAGCTGGCCGACGCCGACGGACCGAAGGTCGCGGTCAGCGACTGGATGCGTGCGGTGCCGGATCTGATCTCCCGCTGGGTGCCCGGCGACTACACCTCGCTCGGCACCTGCGGGTTCGGCATGTCGGACACCCGGCACGCGCTGCGTCGGTACTTCCACGTGGACGCGGAGTCGATTGTGGTCGCGACGTTGCGGCAGCTCGCGCTCCGCGGCGCGGTCCCGGCGGGGGTTCCCGCCGAGGCGGCCAAGAAGTACGCAATCAATGACATCGGAGCGGCCCCGGTCGGTGAGACCGGCGGCGACAGCTGACCGACGGTCACGGCCGGCCCGGCGTGGAGTGTTCCGCGCCGGGCCGGCCTCGTCTCTCGGGTGTTCCGTCCGCATCCCCCTCGTGCGGCTACTGACGACACCGCACCCCGGGGTGGGGAGCCCACACGGTGGCGGTGGCCCGGATCCCTGGCTAGGACCTCAGGCCACCGCCGGAACGGGTTGACGCCAGGACGAGCCGGTCAGCCGACGGCGGCCAGGTCGGTCAGCCGGGCGAGCGAGTCCTCCAGGTCGGCGCCGACCCGACGCAGACCGAGCCGAAGCAGGGCGGCCTTGACCGGGCCAGCCGGCCAGCGTACGACGATCAGCCGCACGACCGTCCCGCCCTCCACCTCGTCAGCGGTGAGCTGGACGTAGATCTCGGTGCGCGCCTCCGCTCGGGCACCGGCGCCCTTGGCACGTTCCCGCCAGCCGATCAGGGTCGGCTCCTGGTAGGCGATCACCTCGGCCTCATGGGCCGCGCCGCGCCCCGCCTGGACCCGCTGCCGCCGGCCGAAGCCCTCCCCGGAGAGCACTTCCGCCGCCCGTACCCCGGCCAGCCAGGCCGGTAGCTGTTCAGCCCGCTGCACGACACCCCAGACCGCTTCGATCGGCGCGGTTACGTGCGAGCTGCGTTCCACGAGGATCATTTTCCGTCTTCCTCCAGTGCGAACAACCCACGATATCGGCACTCTATGCGCTATTTCGGACTTAATCGGACAGCTGGGTCCAAGACACGCCGAAAACCCTTGCCTCCATCCGTGCGATACGGGTATGGCCACCACCGATGGCGAGGGGCCCTGCCGGACGCCGGTACGGCCGGCCGTAGGCTGGGGGCGTGACGGTACGTGTACGCTTCGCCCCCTCCCCGACCGGAATGTTCCACGTCGGTGGCGCCCGCTCAGCCCTACAGTGCTGGATCTTCGCCAAGCAGCAGGGCGGGGCGTTCGTACTCCGGGTCGAGGACACGGACGCGGCCCGCAACAAGCCCGAGTGGACCGAGGGCATTCTGGCGGCGCTGGATTGGATCGGCATCGCGCGCGGCAGCTACGAAGGGCCTTACTTCCAGTCCTCGTACGCGACCGAGCATCGCGCCGCCGCCCGCCGGCTACACGAGGCCGGACGGGCCTACTACTGCGACTGCACCCGGGAGGCCGTACAGGCCCGTACCGGTTCAGCACACACCGGCTACGACGGCTTCTGCCGGGATCGGAATCTGGAGCCGGGTGCCGGCCGCGCCCTCCGCTTCCGGACCCCGGACGAAGGCACGACCGTGGTGGTTGACCTGATCCGTGGTGAGCCCACCTTCGACAACGGGCTGATCGAGGACTTCGTGATCGCCCGGAGCGACGGTTCCCCGGTCTTCCTGCTCGCCAACGTGGTGGACGACATGACGATGGGGATCACCCACGTCATCCGGGCCGAAGAGCACCTACCCAACACGCCGAAGCAACAGTTGCTCTGGGAGGCGCTCGGCGTGAAGCCGCCGGTGTGGGCGCACGTCCCGGTCGTCGTCAACGAGAAGCGGCAGAAGCTGTCCAAGCGCCGCGACAAGGTGGCCCTGGAGGCGTACCGCGACGAGGGCTATCTAGCCGACGCGATGTGCAACTACCTGATGCTGCTCGGCTGGTCGCCGGCCGGCGACCGGGAGATCGTGCCCTGGCCGGTGATTGAGGAGGAGTTCCGGCTGGAGGAGGTGAATCCCTCCTCGGCCTTCTTCGACGAGAAGAAGCTACGCGCGTTCAACGGCGAGTACATCCGAGCGCTGCCGGTCGCCGACTTCATCGCGGCATGCCAGCCGTGGTTGACCGGCACCGCGACCATCGCGCCTCCGCCGTGGCAGCCGGACGAGTTCGACGCCGAGATGTTCGCCGCGGTGGCACCGCTGGCGCAAACCCGGATCGCGGTACTCAGCGAGATCGTGCCCAACGTGGACTTCCTCTTCCTCGACTCGCCCCTGATCGACGAGGGAGCGTGGGCAAAGGCGATGAAGGAGGGCGCGGGCGACCTACTCGACGCGGCGATCGCCGCCTTCACCGCGGTGCCTTCGTGGGACGCGGACTCGACCAAGTCGACACTGGAGGCGGTCGGCGCAGAGCACGGCCTGAAGCTGGGCAAGGCCCAGGCACCCGTCCGGGTCGCGGTGACCGGCCGCCGGGTCGGTCTCCCCCTCTTCGAGTCGCTTGAGGTCCTGGGCCGCGAACGCACCCTGACCCGCCTACGGGCTGCCCGGCTCCGTCTCCCCTGAGGGAAAGGTACCTACCCTGCCGTCCGATTGTCCGGCGCGGTAGGTAAAATGCGCGGGTCGACCGACCGCGATCGGTGACTCCTCGGTGGAAGATCACAGATAGCTGAAATTTCTTCACCAGGAGGTGTGGCCAGCTGTCGCGTGACGGAGTCTATTGAGGTGGGGGCGTCCGGCCTAGCATCCGGGCACGGCGATTCGCGTGCACGAAGCCGCGGCGATGCCATCCATCGAACGGGGGCGAGGAGGCAGCGATGGTCCGTAGGATTCGGCGCTTGGTCGTGATCATGGCCAGTGGTCTCGCGGCGGGAGTGCTCGCACTCGGCCTGACCACACCCGCATCGGCGACGACGTCGAAGCCACCGCCCGCTGGCGTGGATATCACCGGTGCCGGAATAGCCGAGCCGCTACACCTACGCGCCGACACCCAGCCGAGCCAGCTGGCGGCCGTCATCGACCAGGTCAACTTCCTCGGTGGCGCTGGCCAGAGCAGCGAACCGAAGAAGGCCGACCTCGGTCCGAAGTACACCATCGTCGTGCTCTCCGGCGACGAGCCCAAGCAGACCTTCGACCTGTACCCGAAGGCCACCGGCGGGCCCCGCATCTACCGACCAGCCAAGCAGCCGGGCTCTCAGCAGACCACCGCCGGCTGGTTCTTCGGCCGGCTCACCATGTCGGAGACGCTGCGGAAAGCTGGCGTGCCGTTGGAACGGCAGGTGGACACGGTCGGCGGTGGGGCCGGCGGCAGCGAACGGATGATCCCGGAAGATTCGCTTGACCCCGCTGGAAACATCGACGAGGCCTTCAGCGGGTTTCCCCGGCTGCTCCTGGTCAACGTAGCCGTCGTGCTGACAATCACCCTCGGGCTGGCCGGGATCGCACTGCTGATCCGGCGTCGGACCCGCTGACGCCTTCGGGCTGACTCCGGTGCCGCGCCCGTGAGTGCGGCTGTTCCGGTCAACGACCGGAACAGCCGCTGGGTCAGCACCAGCGGCTGGGCGGTCGACCCGGTCGCCCGGCTCGCGATCGGGGTCGAACCGGGCCGTGCCGGTGCGCCCCCGCCCAGCCCGGCAGGCCACTGAGACAGCCCTGAACCGGGCCCGGCGGCGAACCGAGCGACTCCGCGGCCCGTTGCCGCGGCACCGCGGAATCGTCGTCAACGCGCTCCGGTAGGGGGCCGCTCGGTGTCTCGCCCGGCGCACCGCCGCCAAGCCACCGGTGGTTCTTGGTTGCCGGCAACTCGTGGTGGCCCGGCCGACAATGCCCGTCCTGGGCACAGCCGCGCTCGGCCTCCCCGTGCGCCATCCAGGTCTCCTCACCCTCGCCGTCGCCCACCGGCGCTGCCCGGCGTGCCCTGTCACCGTACTGGCCGGGACCGACGGGCGGTGCGGCACAGGTACCAGGTCACATTTGGAATCGACGCGAATCACCGAGCTCGGGCGAACCGACCAGGTGGGTCATCGAGGCGGGGCGCGGCCGACGCCAGCGCCACGGGGAAGGTCGACCACGGCCGCCGCAGCCCGCTCACCCGGCACAACACCACAGGTGACGACGTGTCAGGCTAGGGCGGTGAACGAGCCGGGAACCGAGCTGGCGGCCACGCTGCGCCGGATCGAGCGGGCGGCGGGAGCGCTCGCCACCGCCAGCGTGGCGCGGATGGACGAGACACTGCCCTGGTTCCGCGAGCTCCCGGCCGACCAACGCTCCTGGGTCATGTTGGTGGCGCAGGCGGGCGCCCGCTCCCTGGTGCAGTGGCTGCGCGCGGGCGGCGGCACCGCGGACAGCACCCAGGAGGTCTCGGACGAGGTCTTCGCGACCGCACCGCAAGCCCTGGCCCGTTCCATCAGCCTCCAGCAGACGGTAGCCCTGATCAAGGTGACCATCGACGTGGTGGAGGAACGGGTCCCGACCCTCGCCGCTCCCGGCGAGGAGCAGCAGTTACGGGATGTGGTGCTGCGCTACTCCCGGGAGATCGCGTTCGCCGCCGCCCGGGTCTACGCGCGGGCCGCCGAGTCACGGGGTTCCTGGGATGCCCGGCTCCAGGCCCTACTGGTTGACGCGCTGCTACGTGGCGACTCGCCCGACGTGTTGGCCAGCCGGGCGGCGGCGCTGGGCTGGGCGGACGCACCCCCGGTGGCGGTGGCGGTAGGCCGTTCCCCCGGCGGGGAGGTCTCCGCCGTGCTGCACACCGTCTACCGGTTGGCCCGGCGAATCGGCGCCGAGGTGATTGGCGGCGTGCACGGCGACCGCCTGGTCATCGTGCTCGGCGGGGTGGCCGATCCGATGGCCGCCACCGGCAAGCTACTCGACGCCTTCGGTGCCGGCCCGGTCGTGGTGGGCCCGGCTGTGCCGAGCCTGGACGAGGCCACCGACTCCGCCCGGGCCGCTCTCGCCGGGTTCCGAGCCGCCCCTGCCTGGCCGGCCGCGCCCCGACCGGTGCCCGCCGCCGACCTGCTACCGGAGCGGGCGCTCGCCGGAGATGCCGAGGCCCGCCGCCGGCTGCGGCACGATGTCTACGCCCCGCTGGCCCGCTCCGGCGGGGAGCTGCTCGAGACCCTGGATGCCTTCTTCACCGCCAGCGGCACCCTGGAGAGCGCCGCCCGGGCGCTCTTCGTGCACCCGAACACGGTGCGGTACCGGCTGCGCCGCGTGGCGGAGGTGACCGGGCTCTCTCCCCTCGCGGCCCGGGACGCGTACGCGCTCCAGGTGGCGCTCACCGTCGGCCGGCTCGACCCGGTAGTTGCCCTGACACCGAATCGGACAACAACCCCGGGTACTCCCAAAGCGGGGCAATAAGCTGGCCGTGTCGGTGGATCTTTGTAGGATTCCTCCAAAGGTTCTAGTGCGGTTTGGTGCAAGGCGGCACAGCGATACCCGCGCGAATCCGGGAGAGTCGTATCCGTGCTCGCCGTACTCTCCCCCGGCCAGGGTTCACAGAAACCCGGCTTCCTGACCCCTTGGCTCGACCTGCCCGGAACCGAGGCGCGGTTGCGCTGGTGGTCCGCGCTCGCCGGGGTCGACCTGGTGTATCTCGGCACGGCCGCGGACGCTGACGAGATCAAGGACACCGCCCGCACCCAGCCGCTGCTCGTCGCGGCGGCGCTGCTCGCCGCCGAGCACCTGCCGATGCACGATGTCACGCTCACCGCCGGCCACAGCGTCGGCGAGCTGGGCGCGACCTCGCTGGCCGGAGTACTCACGCCGGAGGCCGCGATCACTCTGGCCGCCGTCCGGGGGCGCGAGATGGCAGCTGCCTGCGCGCTGGAACCGACCGGGATGGCTGCACTGCTCGGCGGCGACCCCGACGAGGTGCTCGCGACCATCGAGAGACACGGGCTGCACCCGGCCAACCGCAACGGCACCGGCCAGGTCGTTGCCGCCGGCTCCCTTGGCGGGCTGGAGAAGCTCGCCGCTGAGCCCCCCGCCCGCGCCCGCGTCCGCCAGCTACAGGTGGCCGGCGCCTTCCACACGCCGTACATGGCCCCGGCCGAGGCCGCCCTGGCCACCGTGGCTGCCGGCGTCACCCCCACTGATCCGACTCACATCCTGCTGTCAAACCTCGACGGTGCCGCCGTGAACCACGGCCGGGAGATGGTGCAGCGGCTGATCCGCCAGGTCACCGCCCCAGTCCGTTGGGACCTGTGCCTGCGCACCCTCGCCGACCTCGGCGTGACCGGGGTCATTGAGCTGCCCCCGGCCGGGACCCTCGCCGGCCTGGTCAAGCGGGAGCTGAAGGGCGAGGCCGCCCCGGAGATCGTCACCCTCAACACCCCGGACGACCTGCCCGCCGCACGAGACCTGATCGCCCGGCACAGCGGCCTCGGTGGCCACGAGCCGACCATCCAGTTCCGGGTCGTGGTCTCCCCTGCCGCCGGCACCTTCGTCCCCGCTGATGAGCTGGCCGAGGGCGTTGACCTGCGCGCTGGTCAGATCATTGGCCACGTCGCCACCCGGCAGGGCTCGGTCGAGGTCACCGCCCACGACAGCGGCCTGCTCACCGAGTGGCTCCCCCACCACGACGACCCGGTAGCCCCGGGCCAGCCGCTGGCCCGAATCGGCGGCCACACATGACATCGCGGTACGCATGGCCGTATAGGGAAGGACAGCCTTGATGAGGACGGGCAGCCGGATCGTCGCGCTCGGCCACTACCAGCCATCCCGGGTGGTAACCAACGACGAAATCGCCCAGCTGGTGGAGACCAGCGACGAGTGGATCCGCGACCGGGTCGGCATCGCCAGCCGCCGGATCGCCGACGGCGAGACGGTCACCGACATGGCCGCCGCCGCCGCTGGCAAGGCGCTGGCCGGCTCCGGCCTGACCGCCGCCGACATCGACCTCGTCGTGGTGGCCACCTGCACCTCAGTCGATCGCAGCCCGAACGTCGCCTCCCGGGTCGCGGCCCGGCTCGGGATCACCTCGCCCGGCGCGTTCGACCTCAACACCGCCTGCTCCGGCTTCACGTACGCCCTCGGCACGGTCGACCACGCTGTTCGGGCCGGCGCAGCGCGGAACGCCATCGTCATCGGCGCGGAGAAGCTCTCCGACTTCACCGACTGGACGGACCGTTCGACCTGCATCATCTTTGGTGACGGGGCGGGAGCCGCAGTGGTCACCGCCACCGAGGCGGATGAGCCGGCCGGCATCGGCCCGGTGCTGTGGGGCTCGGTGCCAGAGCGCGGCGACGCGGTCCGGATCGAGGGATGGCGCCCGTACGTGCGGCAGGAGGGACAGGCTGTCTTCCGCTGGGCCACCACCGCGCTGGCGCCGCTGGCACTACAGGCGTGCGAGCAGGCCGGAGTCGCCCCGTCGGAGCTGGCGGCGTTCGTGCCGCACCAGGCCAACACCCGCATCATCGACGGCATCGTCAAGCGACTCGGCATCCCGCAGGCGATCGTCGCGAAGGATCTGGTCGAATCCGGCAACACCTCGGCGGCGAGCATTCCCCTGGCCCTGTCGAAGCTGGTGGAGCGGCGTGAGGTCCCCTCCGGCGCGCCAGTGCTGCTGTTCGGCTTCGGCGGTGGCCTGACCTACGCCGGTCAGGTCATCCGCTGCCCCTGAGACCCGGCGTGCCTCGCCACGCCACCCTTCGCCACCGCGGCGAAGTAACCCCGATGAGAGGAACCAACAGCAATGACCCGTGACGAGATCACCACCGGCCTCGCCGAAATCCTCGAAGAGGTTGCCGGGGTGACCCCGGACGACGTGGCCGAGGGCAAGTCCTTCACCGACGACCTGGATGTCGACTCGCTGTCGATGGTGGAGGTCGTGGTGGCCGCCGAGGAGAAGTTCGGCGTGAAGATCCCGGACAACGAGGTGCAGAACCTGAAGACCGTCGGGGACGCCGTCAGCTACATCGAGGCGCAGTCCTGACCATGGCCCACACCGACGTCGTCGTCACCGGTCTCGGCGCGACCACCCCGCTGGGCGGGGACGTCGCGTCAACCTGGGACGCCATGCTCAATGGCCAGTCCGGGGTGAGCGCGCTCACCCCGGACTGGGCCGAACAGCTACCGGTCCGGATCGCGGCCCAGCTCGCGGTCGAACCGGCTGAGCTGCTGGACCGGGTCAAGTTGCGCCGGCTGGACCGCTCCGAGGCGATAGCGATCATCGCCGCGAACCAGGCTTGGGCGGATGCCGGTCTCGCCGACTCCGGGCTGGACCCGGAGCGGCTCGGCGTCAGCGTCGGCTCGGGCATCGGCGGCGCACTGACCCTGCTCTCCCAGGACGACATCCTGGAGGCCTCCGGCCCACGGCGGGTCTCCCCGCACACCATTCCGATGCTGATGCCGAATGGCCCCGCTGCCTGGGTCGGCCTGGAGTTGGGCGCCCGCGCGGGTGTGCACAGCGTGGCCAGCGCCTGCGCCACCGGCGCAGAGGCGATCACCCTCGGCATGGACATGATCCGCGCCGGGCGCGCCGATGTGGTGCTGGCCGGCGGCACCGAGGCGGTCATCCACCAGCTGCCGATCGCTGGCTTCTCCTCGATGCGGGCGATGTCCACCCGCAACGACGAGCCGGAGAAGGCCTCTCGCCCCTGGGACAAGGCCCGCGACGGCTTCGTGCTCGGCGAGGGTGCCGGGGCGATCGTGCTGGAACGCGCCGACCACGCCGCGGCCCGCGGTGCCCGGGTGTACGCACGGCTCGCCGGCGCCGGAATAACCTCCGACGGCTACGACATCGTGCAGCCGCACCCGGAGGGTATCGGCGCGGTCCGGGCTATCGCGAAGGCGATCGCCGACGCGGACATCGACCGGAACGACATCATGCACGTCAATGCGCACGCCACGTCAACCCCGGTCGGCGATATGGCCGAGATCAAGGCTCTGCGCCAGGCGCTGGGCGACCACCCCGTCCTGACGGCGACGAAGTCGATGTCCGGGCACCTGCTCGGCGCGGCCGGCGCCCTAGAGTCGATCGCCACAATCCTGGCGATTCGGGATGGTGTGGTGCCACCCACGATCAACCTGGACGACCCGGATGACGGTCTCGACCTGGATGTGGCCGCTAACAAGGCGCGTCACCTGGAGATCCCCGCTGCGCTGAACAACTCCTTCGGCTTCGGCGGGCACAACGTGGCTCTCGTCTTCACGCGGGCCTGAGAGGAGGCTCACGTGACCACCACTGTTGCCGGCCCCGAAACGTCCACCGTGGACTACCGGGATCCGGAGCTGCGGCTCCGGTCCCTGTTCGACGCGGGCACGCTCCGCCTACTCGCCCCACGAGACACCTCCGGTGTGCTCTGCGCCCGCGGCGAGATCGAGGGCACACCGGCCATCGCGTACGCCACCGACGCCACGAAGATGGGCGGCGCGATGGGCATTGACGGCTGCCGACACATCGTTGACGCGATTGACACCGCCGTCCGCGAACGGGTGCCCGTCCTCGGGCTCTGGCACTCCGGCGGAGCCCGGCTCGCCGAGGGCGTGGTCGCGCTCGACGCGGTCGGTCAGGTCTTCGCCGCCATGGTCCGCGCCTCCGGCCGGGTACCACAGATCTCCGTCGTGCTCGGTCCCGCCGCGGGGGGTGCCGCCTACGGGCCGGCGCTCACCGACATCGTGGTGATGAGCGGTGCCGGCCGGATCTTCGTGACCGGCCCGGAGGTCGTCCGCAGCGTCACCGGCGAGCAGGTCGACATGGCCCGCCTCGGTGGCCCCGAGCCGCACGGCCGACGCTCCGGCGTCGTCCACGTGACGTGCCGGGACGACGAGGAGGCGCTGGCCCAGTCGCGCCGACTCACAGCCCTCCTCGGCCACCAGGGCCGACTCTGCCCAGACGACGTGCCGGCCACCGCCGAGGAGGGGCACGACCTGGCCGCGAAGATGCCGGCCGAGACCAACCGGGCGTACGACGTCAAGCCGGTGGTCAAGGCACTGCTTGACGCGCCCGGTGTCGAGCTGCACGCCAAGTGGGCCCCGAACATCGTCACCACCCTAGGGCGCTTCGCCGGCCGGACGGTCGGCGTCATCGCCAACAACCCACTGCGGCTCGGCGGCTGCCTCGACGCCTCCAGCGCCGAGAAGGCGGCCCGCTTCGTGCGGATGTGCGACTCGCTCGGCGTACCGCTGATCGTGCTCGTTGACGTCCCCGGCTACCTGCCCGGGCTGGGCCAGGAGTGGGACGGGGTGGTCCGGCGTGGGGCGAAGCTGCTGCACGCCTTCGCCGAGGCGGTCGTGCCGCGGGTGACGCTGGTGACCCGCAAGGCGTACGGCGGCGCGTACATCGCGATGAACTCCCGTTCCCTCGGTGCGACCGCGGTCTTCGCCTGGCCGAACGCGGAGGTCGCGGTGATGGGTGCCAGCGCGGCGGTGAACATCCTGCACCGCAAGAAGCTGGCGGCCGCGCCACCGGAGGAGCGCGAGGCGCTGCGCGCCGAGCTGATCGAGGAGCAGATCCGGGTCGCGGGTGGAGTGAACCGGGCGTTGGAGATCGGTGTGGTCGACAACGTCATCAAGCCGGCCGAGACCCGCCGACAGATCGCTGAGGCGCTCGCGGCGGCACCGGCCGGTCGTGGCGCGCACGGCAACATCCCGCTCTAGCGGAGATCCGACGGCCCCCGGGTACCGCCGACCGCGGTGTCCGGGGGCCGCCGCATATCTCTATCCCGGTGGGTGGCCGGTACGCTGCGCGGCGTCGGTCCAATTCGATCCTCGGGATGTGTACTGTGCGGCGTCATCGTCTACCGGCCACGCTGGCCGTTCTCGCCCTCCTGGTCCCGGCGGGCTGCGGCGCGGAGAAGGAGGAGCCGGCCGACGCCGGCTCGTCGGTCGAGAACACGGCTGTCGGCGAGCCCTGGTACGACGAGATCGCCCCGGCCAGCGCCGACGGTGCCGCCGGTGGCGCGGACGGGCCGTGCCCGCTGCCGGTCACCTTCCCGGTCGCCGCGGGCTGGCAGGCCGAGACCGTCGAGTTGGACCCGGCGACCGCCGCTGATCCGGAGCTGGCCGCCGAGATGGCGGCGATGATGATGCTCCGCGGTGGCGCCACCGCCCGGTGCGAGGTGGACGGCCGCGATGCAGGCGGCGGTTTCCTCCGGGTCTGGACCACCGAGCAGGGTGTCCCGCCTCGGGCGGCCCTGGACGCCTACCTAGCCGACACGTCACTCGAGCAGGCCACCGAGGCGCAGTTCCGCGACCTGACCGCCGGTGACGTCACCGGTGTGGAGGCGACCTGGGTCAGCCACAACGACCTACTCGACGAGGTCAGCCGGAGTTGGGCAGCGGCCATACCGGCGGATGGGCAGTCCCTGCTGTTCACGGTCAACGAGAGTCTCATCGCCGAGGCATCCGATGTGCTGCCGGCGTACCGGTTGACGGTACAGGGGCTACGAACGACGGACTGACGCGTCGACCGGCTGGCCTCGGCTGGCCAGGTGACTCAGCTGCCGCAGGTTGTGGCCGGCAGGCCGGATACCGGCACCGGTGTGCGGCCGGCGGGGGTGACCTCGCCGGCCAGCACCCGCGCCAGCCCGGTCATCGACGCCTGGCTCGACGAGTAGGTCGCCAGCAACGCCGGGGAGTCCGCCTCGGCCAGCAGGTACGGGGTGTCCATGGCGACGGTCACGGCGGCGTCGGCGCTCAGATCGTCGGCGCTGTCGCCGTAGCCGACCAGGTGGACCACGGCACCGCCGGTGTCGGCCACCGGCACCCCGGCCGCGGTCAGCTTCTCGATCAGCGTCGCCCGGGTGTGCTCCCGGCCGGCGGAAGCGGTCACGGTGACCGGCCCGGAGACCGGGCTGCCACACGGGCCGCGCAGCGCGGTCACCGCGGCGGTGGCGAGTTCGGTGGCCGCCGCCTGGTGGGCCGGCGCGCCGACGACGTCCAGTTCCGGGGTGGCCGCACCGGCCAGGGTGAACTTCATGGTCAGCACCCGGGTCACCGCCTCCACCAGCCGGGTTCGGGGCAGCGAGCCGTCGCGCAGTGCGGCGAGCAGCCCGTCGTACGCCTGGCCGACGTTCGGCGGCATGAGAATCAGGTCGTTCCCGGCGTTCAACGCACGGACCGCGGCCTCGCCGGGCGACCAGCGCTTGGCCGGAGCCATGTTCATCCCGTCGGTGATCACCACACCCTGGAAGCCGAGTTCGCCGCGGAGCACCTCGGTGAGCAGGGTATGCGAGAACGTCGCCGGGGTGCCCGGGTCGACCGCGCGAACGTCGAGGTGCCCGGACATCACGGCGAGGGCGCCGGACCCGATACCGGCCGCGAAGGGACGCCAGGCCTCCAACTCGAGCACGGTGCGGGGCTGCGGCAGCACCGGCAACTCCTCGTGCGAGTCGGTGGCGCTGTGCCCGTGGCCGGGAAAGTGTTTCAGGGTTGCCGCGACGCCGGTCGCCTGCAGACCACTCACCACCGCACTGACCTGCTCGGCCACCATCGACGGGTCGGCGCCGTACGACCGGGACCCGATCACGGTGCTGGGGGTGACCAGCACGTCGGCGACGGGAGCGAAGTCCACGTTGACGCCCATCGCGGCGAGTTCGGTGCCGGCGGCCCGCCAGGCAGCCTCAGTCAGCTCGGGTCTGCCGGCCGCACCCGCGGCCAACGCGCTGGGCAGCATGGTGACCCCGTCGGTGATCCGGGTAACCACCCCGTACTCCTGATCGGTGCCGATCAGAAACGGCGCCTCGCCGGTGGCCAGGCCGGCGGCGGCGGACCGCAGCCCGGTGGTCAGCTCCCGGACCTGTTCCGGGCTGTCGACGTTGGTGGTCTCCTGGTTGCCGCTGGTCGGGTCGTCCGCGCTGAAGCCGACGAGAATGAGCCCACCGAGGCGGTACTTCGCGATCATTTGGGCGGGGGTGTCGACGCCGGCCAGTTCCTGGTTGCCGGCGGCCGAGCCAGCCGAGACCTGATCAGCGGCGGCACCGTAGGCGTACGGCATCAACACCTGGCCGACGAGGTCCTCATCCGCCAGCGTGCTGGCCAGGGCGGCGGCACTGGCCGCCGGGTCCTCGACCGGGCCGGTGGGCGGCGGGCCGGCCGCCGGGCCACTCGTCGCCCGGGTCGGCTGCGCGCGCCCCGGCCCGCCAGTGCAGCCAGCAAGAAGCAGGGCAGTGAGTGCGGCCAGCGCGATGACCGCGACACCGCCCCGTCGTGCAGGTATCGACACGCGAGCCATCCCACTCTCTCGACGCCGGTCGGGGCAAGTCGACCCTACCCGCGCCGAATGGCCGCCGCCGAAACACGTGACGCCCTCACCTTCGTGGGTGCAGCCCTCAGCCGACGCGGGTGAGCAACGTCACCGGAGCGCCGTCGCCGGCGTACCGGTAGGGCTCCAACTCGGCGTCCCAGGCCGCGCCGAGGGCCTTCTCCAAAGCGTGCGCGAGGGCCTCAGGCGCCCGGGCATCGGCCATGATGCTGCGCAACCGGTCCTCACCGAGCTGGATGTCGCCGGCCGCGCCGATGGTTGCCTGGAAGAGCCCGCGGCCCGGGACGTACATGAAGCGCTCTCCGTCGGTGCCGGGACTCGGCTCCTCCGTGACCTCGAAACGAATCATGGGCCACTGCCGGAGGGCAGCAGCCAGCTCGGCGCCCGTTCCAGGGCGACCGGTCCACCCGCACTCCGCCCGGCGGGCGCCGGGGTCGACGGGCTGAGCTGTCCACTGCAGGTTGACCGGCGCCGCAAGGACGCGCGCGATCGCCCACTCGACGTGCGAGCACACGGCGAGCGGGGTCGAGTGGACGTATACGACGCCACGCGTTGGCACGGTGACCTCCCGGGGAGCGAGGTGCGTCTTCCCCTACGACCTCGTCGCGCCAGGTGGCTACCGGGGCACATCATGACTGGTGTGACGGATGGTGCGCCAGGGATTCGGAAAATCCGGGTCTCGGAATAGCCGGTCGGGTGAGCCCGTTGGACCAGCCCGAGGCGGTGGCCAACCCGGCCGTACGCTCGTGTACAGTTCCATTGGCGGCCTGTGCCGCGAACTTCTCCGCGGGATCACCCATCGGGTGAGGTCCGCACCAGCCCCCGGACGTCTTACCCGCGTCCTCCCGTACGTCTGCAAGGAGTACCTCCGTGGCGAGCAACACCTCGAAGACCGCGCGCGCGTCTGTCCGGGCCGGCCAGGCTGGCCAGGGTGGTGCCCTCAGCGTGCTGGGCGAGTTCAAGTACGTGATCCCACTCAACGGCGGCCGGAACGCATACGTGCGTAACCTGACCAACGGCAAGACCGCGCACCTGCGCACCGACTCCGACGCTTTCGTCGAGGAGATCCGGACGCTGGCCGCCGCAGGTCACTCCGCCAAGATCCGGGCGGAGCTGAACTCCCTCAACACCACCCACCCGGGTGACGGCTGGGACGCCACCGAGAAGCGCCTCGTTGAGGCCGGCGTCTTCGAGGGCTGACCCTCCCGCCAGCCAGCTGCCCCACTCGGGGAGCAACGAACGATAGTGGGCCCGTCGGGATCTCCCGGCGGGCCACATCGTGCTAGCCAAGCGCCGCGCTACCCGGCCGCCGTGTCACTCGGCCCGCGGAGCGCCGTGCTACTTGCTACTCGGCCCGCCGAGCGCCGTGCTACCCGGACCGGAGGCCGTCTTCCTCCGGCAGCTGTCCCGTGGTGTCATGACAGGTAGCCGGTGTTGCCACCGGGTACCGCCGGGTGACGGATCCGCGCGGCCCAGGGAGGCGGCGATGCCGGACGTACAGGAACTCCGCCTCACGGACGCTGTTCGCCTGCACATCGAAACCGACGGTCCGGTTGACGCCGAGGTGACCGCCGTGCTGCTACACGGCTGGACGCTGGACGGAACCATCTGGCACCGGCAGGTCGCCGAGTTACGAGACCGCTTCGGCGCTCAGGTACGGGTGGTGACCTACGACGCGCGCGGGCACGGGCGATCCAGCTGTATGACGCTGCCCACCGCCACCCTGGCCCAGCTCGGCGACGATCTCGCGGCAGTACTGGATGCGGTCATCCCAACCGGGCGGGTGGTGCTCATCGGCCACTCCATGGGCGGAATGACGATCATGGAGTACGCTCACCGCCACCCCACGCACTTCGCCGCCCGCGTCGCCGGTCTGGTCTTCGTCTCCACCACCGCCGAGGGGCACACGCACACCGTCTATGGCCTGTCACCCCGGGTCGCCCGGTTGATCCGGCTCGCGGAGAGCACCGGCGCCGGACTCCTAGCCCGCTGCGGATCCCGGCCGCCGCCCCGGCCGTTACTCCGCGCCCTCCGGCCCAGCCTCCGCTGGATACTCTTCGGCGACCGGTACAACCCGGCCGACCTTCACCTGGTCACCCACGCCGTTGCCCACGCGTCGCTCCGCTCGATCGGCGGGTTCCGCGCCTCGATCGGAGCCCAACACCGGCTGGCGACCCTGACCGCCCTGGCGCACCTGCCGAGCGCCACGCTGGTCGGCGACCGAGACCGGCTAACCCCGCTGCCGTGTACCGAGTCCATCGCGGCCGCACTGCCGAGAACCCGACGGCTCGTGTGCCCCGGGGCGGGTCACCTGCTGATGCTGGAACGCCCCGGCGCGGTGAACGCCGCCCTGGCCGGGGTGCTGGGCCAGGTTCTCGACGGCCTCACGCCGGTCATCCGGTAGGGCCGCACCGAACCTGAAACACGCGGGACACGGCCGGGGCGTACTCTCGTGCGGTTGACCACCGCGCTGGTCACCGACGCCAGGAGGAACGAACGTTGACCGACCGGACCGAGCTGGAGCAGGAGATCGCCGTCGAGCAGCGGCACCTGGACCGGGTGTACGCACGCCTCGCCGAGCTGCGCCAAGCGGCGGTCCGCGCCGAGTCCGACGGCTATCGTCTGGCCCGGGTCGGCAACTTCGGCGCGCTGGTCGAGCGGGATGCGATGGTCTTCCACGCGGCGCAGCGCCGGTACCTGCTCGACGCTGAGCACGAGGGGCTCGTCTTCGGTCGACTCGACCTGCACAACCGGCAGGTGCTGCACATCGGCCGCCTCGGCATCCGGGACGAGAATGCCGGGACGTTGGTGGTGGACTGGCGGGCCCCGGCCGCCGCCGCCTTCTACCAGGCGACCCCGGCGCAGCCGCTGGGCGTGATTCGCCGCCGCATGATCTCCTCGAGCGGAGAGCGGGTAACCGGGGTCGAGGACGACCTGCTCGACCCGGCTGCCACTCCACCGGAGATGACGACGGTCGGCGACGGCGCCCTGCTGGCCGCCCTGTCCCAGGCGACCGGACGAGGTATGCGGGACATTGTGGCGACCATTCAGCGGGAGCAGGACGAGGCGATTCGCTCCCCGGGCTCCGGTGTCACCGTGGTCGCCGGGGGCCCCGGGACCGGCAAGACGGCGGTGGCCCTGCACCGCGCGGCGTACCTGCTCTACACCGACCGCAGCCGGTACGCCGGCGGGGGCATTCTGGTGGTCGGGCCGTCGGCGGTGTTCGTCGACTACATCGGGTCGGTGCTGCCGTCGCTGGGCGAGGAGACCGCCACCCTGGCCGCGCTCGGTGGGCTCTTCCCGGGGCTGCGTGCGACCCGTACCGACCCACCGGAGGTCGCCGCGGTGAAGGGCTCGCTGCGGATGCGGCGGGTCTTGGAGCGGGCCGCCCGGGACGCGGCGCCGGGCACCCCGGACGAGCTGCGGCTGCTCTACCGGGGCGAGCTACTGCGGGTGGACTGTCGCGAGCTGAACGCGATCCGCGATCGGGCGTTGCGGCGGGGTGCGCGGCGCAACGAGGTACGCCGGGTCGGCTTCGACGGCGTCTTCGCCGCGCTCTGGGCGCAGGCCCGGCAGCTGGGCATTCCCGGTCTGCCGCAGCAGCGGGCGTTCGAGGACGAGCTGGCCGACCGGACGGACTTCCGCGAGTTCCTCAAGGCGTGGTGGCCGCGGCTACACCCGCGGCACGTACTCGGCTGGCTGGCCGAGCCCGAGCGGCTGCGCCGGTACGCCGCCGGCGTGCTCTCCGCCGACGAGGTCCGGCTGCTCGGCGACGCGTACCGGGCCGGGGCCGCCCTTGGGTTGACCGTGGCCGACGTCGCGCTGCTCGATGAGTTGGACGCCCGGTTGGGCAAGCCGATGCAGCCGGCCCGGCCCCGGCGGGACCCGTTCCAGCTAGCGGGCGGGGTACGCGAACTGAGCACGTTCGCCGATCGGCAGCGCGCCGCCCGAGCGGCGGCCCGGGAACGCCCTGAGGACTATCGCGAGTACACGCACGTGGTGGTGGACGAGTCCCAGGATGTGTCGCCGATGCAGTGGCGCATGATCGGCCGCCGGGGGCGGTTGGCCTCGTGGACCGTCGTCGGCGACCCCGCGCAGACGGCGTGGACCGGCGACCCGGCGGAGTTGGTTCAAGCCCGCGACCAGGCGCTCGGGCGGCGCGCGCGGCACCACTTCACCCTAACCACCAACTACCGCAACCCGGCGGAGATCTTCGCGGTGGCGGCGGCCGAGATCCGACAGGTTGACCCGGACCTACCGCTGCCGACCGCCGTCCGCTCCACCGGGGTTGACCCGGTGCGGCTGAGCGTACCGCCGGCGGAGCTGGAGACTACCGTGCTGGCAGCGGTCAACACCCTGCTCGCCGAGGTCCCCGGCACGGTCGGCGTGATCACGCCGGTGCCGCGCCGGGCCGAGGTCGCCGGTTGGTTGGACGGGCTCGACGCGCCCCGGTTGCAGGTGGTGACGAGCCTGGAGGCCAAGGGCATGGAGTACGACGGCGTCGTCCTGGTCGCCCCGGGCGAGATCCGCGCGGAGCCGGGGTCGGGCGTGCGGACGTTGTACGTCGCGCTGTCCCGCGCCACCCAGCGACTCACCACGGTCGACCTGTCCGACTGAAACGACCCACCACGGTCGACCTGTCCGACTGACCGGTGCTCGACCGTTTTGCACCGCCCAGGGGAAGGTTGCTTCACACGTCGCGATGTGAACATAGGTTGGGCACAGGACCGGACAGCCGGCGGAAGGTGTCCGAGTGGGTGCAGCACACAACCACCACGGGGCGGTAGCCAACGCGGGGCAACGGCACCGGGGGCGCCTCTGGGCCGCTTTCGCCCTGCTCGCCGCCCTGATGGTAGCGGAGGCGGTGACTGCCGTCCGCACCGGATCCCTGGCCCTGCTCAGCGACGCCGGACACATGTTCACCGACGTCCTCGGGATCGGCATGGCCCTCGCCGCACTGACCGCTACCCGGCGCCGGGGCGGGGATCCGCAGCGCACCTTCGGGCTCTACCGGCTGGAGGTGCTGGCCGCCCTCGCCAACGCCCTGCTCCTCTCCGCCGTCTCGGTCTATGTACTGGTGGAGGCCGTCCGCCGCTTCGGCGATCCGCCCGAGGTAAGCACTGGGCCCATGCTGGTGGTGGCCACCCTGGGCCTTCTCGCCAACGTCGTCGCCTTCGCGCTGCTGCGTCCGGGCGCAAAGGAGAGCATCAACATCCAGGGCGCCTACCTCGAGGTGTTGGGCGATCTGCTCGGCAGCCTCGGCGTGATCGCGGCAGCACTGGTCATCGCCGGCACCGGCTGGCGGTGGGCTGATCCGCTCGTAGCAGTGGCGATCGGCGTGTTCATCCTGCCGCGGACCTGGCGGCTGGGCCGGGCAGCCCTACGAATCCTGGTCCAGGCCGCGCCGGAACACCTCAAAGTCACCGCGGTCCATGACCGGCTGGTCGCCGTACCCGGAGTGAACGAGGTGCACGACCTGCACATCTGGACTCTCACCTCCGGCATGGAGGTAACCTCCGCGCACCTCACCGTCGCCCCCGCCGCCGACGTCGGCACGGTCCTGGGCGCTGCCCGGACCGTGCTGAAGGAGGACTTCCGAATCGAGCACACGACGCTACAGGTCGAGTCGGGGCCGGAGAGCGGGAGCTGCGGGTCCGTTGAGTGGTAGCAACTCCTGCTCAACTGCCGAGTACACCCGCCCCAGGAACACCGGCTAGGCTCTGAGCCGGCCTGCGCCAGGCGGCACCCACCGGTGCCGGCGGGGCCGCTGCCTAATCACCCGCCAGGGTGAACCGGGGAACCAGGTACCTTGGGGTGCATCCGCGTCAGCGGTAGGGATCTTCCGTCCCGAACCCGTCAGCTAACCCGGTCGGTGGTTGACGGAAGGACATCTGCATATGCCAGCAGTGGCACCCGCACGACATCGCGCCACCCGAGTGGCGATCCTGATCATCGTGGCCCTCACCCTCAGTGCCGGCCTCGCCCCGGCCGGCCCCGCGGTAGCCGCTCCCTCCGCCCGCCAGAACGCGGTGACCGACGACCCGGAGGGCGGCACCCCGGCCCTTCGCGCCGAGCTGGAGGCAGCCAGCAAGGGATACCTGGACGCCAAGCGGGCGCTGACCGAGTCGGTGCAGCGGCAGCAGCAACTCGCCGCCCAACTCAAGACCACCAAGGCCGAGCACGCCGAGCGCACCAAGCTGGTGGAGCAGATCGCCGACCAGACCTATCGCACTGGTCCGCTGCGCACGGCGTCGGTGCTACTTGACAACACCTCATCGGCGGACTTCCTGGACCGCGTCACCGGGCTGGAGGGGGTGGTCGCCAACGAAAACCGGGCCCTTCAGGAGTTGCAGGAGACCCAGGAGCAGATCGTCCAGGACACTCGCGCGGTCGAAGCCGAGATCATCGAACAGCGCAAGCAAGAGGCCCTGATGGCCAAGCGCAAAGAGCAGGCAGAAAATGCGTTGACGGTCGCCAATGAGAAGGCCCGCGCCGCAGCCGCAGCCGCAGCGGCCGCCAACACCAGCACCACCCAGAGCTCGGCCCAGGCGGCCCCGGCCCCACGCAACCCGGATGGCTCCTGGCCGGCCGAAACGTGCAGCGTCAATGACCCCACCCCGGCGAATGGCTGCATTACCCCGCGAACCCTGCATGCGCTGAACGAGGCCAAGGCGGCCGGTTTTACCCGCTACGTGTCCTGCTTCCGCTCCGGCAGCTCCGGTGAGCACCCAAAGGGCCGGGCCTGCGACTTCGCCGCTCAACCGGACGGCTTCGGCGGAGACGCCACCGGCGGCGACCGAACATACGGCAACAACCTGGCGGCGTTCCTGGTGGACAACGCCGACGAGCTCGCGGTGCTCTACGTGATCTGGTATCGGCAGATCTGGCTGCCCAGCAGTGGGTGGCAGTCGTACAGCGGGGCCGCCGGCGACCCGTCCAGCGACCACACCAACCACGTGCACCTGTCGGTCTACTAACCCGGGTGTTCGGGTCGGGAGCCCTCCGCTGGCGAACAACTCCCGGCCCGAACACCGCCTGGGACAAGCTGACTCAGGCCCCCGGCAGGACCTCCGGGGCCGCCGCCCCCTCGATGTAGGGCTCGGGGGCGCCGAAAAGGCCGAGTAGACCAGCAACCCAGAGCTGCCGGTGCACGAAGCGGCTCGGCTCGGTCATCACCAACTTCACGCCGCTCACCTCTGCGGTCTGGAAGCCGGCGACCATCGCGCTGATGCCGACAGAGTCGATAAAGGTCACCAGCCGCATGTTCAGCTCGATGCGGCGAGGACGGCCTTTCGCCAGGACCTCAGCGACCGCCTCACGTACCTCGTACGCGGTGTCGACATCGATCTCACCACGCGGCGAGATCTCCATGACGCTCCCGGGTAGGACCGCCTTAACGATCGACAGGCTCACGTGAGCACCTCCACTCGCCCACCAACAGGCACCTCATCAGTACGCGGGCCGCGACCGAGAGTATTCCTCCGACACGCTCGGTCGCCACCCCCTGGGATGAGCAATTCTTGGGGTTCGAATGCCAGGCCGCTCTTATCCGAATATTTCACCCTCCGGTTACAGAGCTGACCTTTAACTGGAACAGCTCCCAACCTGACCATCTCCCATCCGGAACGGCTCACAACCCGAACAGCTCAAACCCGAACAGTCGTCAACCCGAACAGTTCTCAACCCCACCAGTCAAGGGCCGGAGTACCCGAGCCCCGAAACAGTCACGGCCCAATGTAGCGGCCCGATGCGACGAAACGCGCAGACCCCGGCCGCCCGGCGTGGTCGCGGGCACGCGGGCCTCGGCCCGCCCACAACCAGCTCATCGCGCGGGCGCTGCACGGTCGGGAACCATCCGGGCCGGGTGAGCTGCCCTCACCCCGCCACCAGCGACAGTGGGAGTTATGACCGATCCGAACGTGCCGACCTGGTCGGCACGCGGCAACTGTTGGGTGGTGCGGTGATGACGACCCCACACCAGTTCACCCCACTCCTCCGAACCCCGGTGACGGAAGGCGACCACGTCCGGGGACCGGTGGACGCGCCGGTGACGCTCGTTGAGTACGCGGACTTCCAGTGCCAGTTCTGTGGGGTGGCCTACGCCAACCTCACCGAACTACTCCGCCAGCGGACCGACCTGGTCCGGCTGGTCTACCGACACTTCCCGATCTCCAACCTGCACCCGTACGCGGAGAATGCTGCCCACGCCACCGAGGCGGCCGGCAGCCGGGGACGGTTCTGGGACATGCACGACTGGTTGTACGAACACCAGGACCAACTCGACCCGGTGCACCTCTCGCTCGGCGTCGGACAGCTCGGCCTCTCCGCTGCCGAAATCGATGCCGAGACCGAACAGCAGGCCCACGGCGACCGGGTCCGGCGAGACTTCGTCGGCGGCATCCGCAGCGGCGTGGAGGCCACCCCGACCCTGTTCGTCAACGGCGCCCGGCACAACGGCGGGTACGAGCTCGCCGACCTGCTGGCCGCGGTTGACGCCGCCTGCCGGGAATGATCGGCGTGCTTCGCCGATGCTGGCCGCCGCCCGCGGCGGCGGCCAGCAGCAGATGCAGCTGGGGGCTCAGAACGGGGACACGATCCGGAAGCGGTCTGGGGCCGCTGTCAGATCAGCCGCAGGTCCCGAGCCCGGCGGACGGCCTCGCGGCGACGGGTAGCGTCGAGTTTGCGGTAGATATTCCGTACGTGGGTCTTCACTGTGTTGATCGACAACGACAGCTCGGCCGCGATCTCCACGTTGGAGAGGATGCTCTGGAGATAGCGCAGGATGGTCACCTCACGCTCGGTCAGCGGCTCGGCCAGCGCAGCCCCGGCAGACTCGGCAGGCTCTGCCGATTCGTCCGGCTCCGCCGCCCCGCGCACCAACTCGCTCACCGCCGACCAGTGCGCCGTACCCGTGTCCAGATGGGCTGTCAGCAGGTCCCATACCTCCGGATCACCGCGCGTAAACGGCCGCCGGACCCCCTCCGTGCCAGCCAGGTCGAGGGCCACCTCCAGGGTTCGGTGCGCCCGTCGGGTATCCCCCGCCCGCTCGGCCAGCACCGCGTTCAGTACCGCGGCCTCCACCCGTACCGGCAACGGCCAGTCCGCCGCCGCGGCTGCCTGCCAGTCGGGCAGGGCCACCTCGGCCGTCCGGTCATCCCCGGCCCGCAGCTCCACCCGAGCGAGGCCGACCGCGAGTTCGGGGCCCGCCCCGGCGAGCAGCGCCCGGGCCGTGTCCAGGTCACCCCGCGCCGCGCGCAGGTCGGCCTCGGCAGCCCGCAGCCACCGGTCCAGGTCTCCCCGAGGGCCCCCCAGCTGCTCCCGGGCAGCGACGAGCAGTCGGTATCCGCCCGCGAGGTCACCGGCGTCCCGTAACAGGTGGGATCGGCACAGCGCCGCCACCGCCCCGGCGGCGGGCTCCCCGGTCGCCGGCTCCGCCAACGCCAGGTTCGCCGCTGCCTCCTCCCGCTGGTCCCGCAGCAGCGCCACCACGGCCAGCGCCAGGTACGCGTACCCGCAGTCGGTCCGGCAGGACCAGCCCCGGCCGGGCGGGAGGGCGAGCGCGGATTGGGCCCCCGTCTCCGCCTGCCGCAGGTCACCGCGGATCGCGCGCAGCAGCGCCATCCGGCTGGTAGCGGCCAGCTCGGTTCGTACCCATCCGGCGGTCCGGGCGGCCACGGATGCCGCCGCCAGTTGTCGCTCCGCGCTGTCCAGCTCGCCTACGGCGACATCGAGCAAGCCGAGCGCGGTGCCCGCCACCGCCCATCCGTCGGCGTCCTCAACGGCGGTGTCGCGCGGCTCGGCGACGACCGGCGCAACGGGCCGGCGGTCTTGACTCCCGGATGCCCGCGTTGCCGAGTGGGTGGCGAGCAACCGGGCGGCGGCGGCGCGCACCGCCGGAACATCGTCGGACCAGCGGACCACCGCAAGCTCCACCGCGGCGACCAACCGGGCCAAGCCCTCCCCGCAGGGCACCGACACCTCATCGGCCCGGGCTCGCTCGCCGGCCCCCACCGCCCCGGCCAAGCGCAGGTACCCCTCGGCGGCCGAGAGGTCCCCCGCGTACGCCCGTTCCGCCGCGCACGCCAGGGCCAGCTCCGGATCCCGCGCCATGGTCTCGGCCGGTGGTGGCGGTGGCGCGACCGCACCCTCCCGGTCGTACGGCGCCAGCTCCGGCCAGGTCGTGCGGAACAGCTCGGTGGCCCCGGCCCAGTCGCCACCCACGAGCGCGTGCCGCAGGCCGTCGGCGGGCCGCCCGTTGTCGGCGTACCAACCGGCGGCACGCCGGTGCAGCTCCCGCAGGTCAACGGCGGGTAGCCGGGCCAGCTCGGCGCGGAGCAGGTCAGCCAGGAGCGGATGGCAGCGGTACCAGGGGGGACGGCCGTCGTCGTGCCGCAGTACCCCGCCGACGCCGGCCAGCTCAGCCAGCCTCGCCCCGGTGTCCGGCCGTCCGGTCACCGCTTCGGCGAGGCCAGCGCAGACGGCGTCCGCCACCGCCGTGCTCCGCAGCAGCTCCCGGTCGTCCGAATCCAGCCCGCCAAGGACCTCCTCCCGCAGGTAGCCGGCGATGTCCGGCTGGTCGCCGCCGAGCTGCCCCACCCACCGGGCCGGGTCCGGCTGCCCGGGCAGGGCGAGCGCGGCGAACCGGAGCGCCGCCGGCCAACCACCGGTGCGCTCACGCAGCCGCCGGACCCCCTCCGCCGGAAGGGCCGTGCCGTGTGCGGTCAGCAGGTCGGCGACCTCGTCGCCGGTGAAGGCCAGGTCGTCTGGGCCGAGCTCGGTCAGCTCGCCGGCCAGCCGCCACCGGTGCACCGCCAGCGGCACCCCGGCGCGAGCCCCGGCCACCAGACGCAGCCGCTGCTCACAGTGGCGGAGCAGGAACTCCAATCCGGCGATCGCCGCCGGGTCGGTGATCCGATGCAGGTCGTCCAGGACCAGTAGCACCGGCCGCTCCCGGGCGGCAAGTGCCGCGGCCAACACCTCCAGCTGGTCGGGACGGGGCGGGCCGTCCAGCGCCGCCGAGCGCGGCGGCCCCACCGCGGGTCGCAGTGCCGCCGCCAGGTACGACCAGAGGCGTTCGCCGTCGTCACCAGCCTCCACCGAGACCCAGCCCAGGTCCGGCCGGTCCCGGCCGGCCCCCGACTCGGACAGGTCCGGCTCCCCCGACTCAGACAGGTCCGGCTCCCCCGTCCCGACGCTCGTCGGCGATCCGGCCCGACCCCCCTCGGCAGCGCGGGTCACCGGCCCGCCCCGGACCGGGTCACCGCTGATGACGGCCTGATACCAGGAGGTGAGCAACGTGGTCTTGCCCCAGCCCGCCGGTGCCGCGACGAGAGTCACCGGTACGGCGGTCCCCTCGTCGAGCCGCCGCAGCAACCGGGGCCGGAGCACCACCGGTCCGGGCAGTGGACCCGGGGCCAGCCGGGACGCCAGTAGTGGCGTGCCCGGTCCCATGGCCACCGTGGTCTGCCGTCGCTCCTGCGGCATCGGCCCACCCCCATCGGACACGTTCTCCCCCGGCCCTGCGGTTACCCGGCCGGTGGCGGTTCACCCCTTCCGGGGGAACCCGCTTCACCCAGGCTGAGCCGATGCTGGCAAGAACGGCGTGAGACCGGGTGACGGACGGACCGGGTGACGGACGGACCGGGTGACGGACGGACGGGAGGCGCGGGTGAGACACAGCACGAGGCGGGCCGGGACCGCCGCCGAGATGCTGGCGAGACTCGCCGCTGCCCGACGGCGGGGCCGCCCGGTTGACCCGCGTCCCGATACCCGGCCGACCGGCGGCTGGGAGGTGGTGACGGTAGACCGGCCAGCCAACGAGGTGCTGCCCGGGGGGCGATGGCCGGAACCGCTTCGCCGACTCGGCCGCGCCATCCAGGTGGACAGCCGGCCCGCACCTGCGGGCCGCGGCACCGAACTGGCCGCGCGGATCCGTCCTGGTGCGACCCTTCCGGGCCTCGCCGCACACGTGGCCGGCGACCACCCGAACCGGGTGGTACGGGCCGCGTTGCGGCAGACCAAGCAGCTCACCGAGACCGGCGAGGTGCTCCGCGCCGACCGGGGGCCGACCGACCGGGGGCCGGCCGACCGGGGGCCGGCCGGATGAGGGCGCTGTGCTGGACGGGCGCAGACCAGGTCGCGGTCCGGCAGGTGCCGGACCCGGAACTGCGTAACGGCCACGACGCGATCGTGCGAGTACGCCTGAGCGCCACCTGCGGCGGGGACCTGCCCCTCCTGGCCGGTCGAACACCGTACCGGGCCGACGGGGATGTGCTCGGGCACGAGTTCCTGGGCGAGGTCGTCGCGGTGGGGCCGCAGGTACACCGGCACCGGGTCGGCGACCGGGTGGTGGTCAGCTCCACCGTGGCCTGCGGCTCCTGCTGGCAGTGCCGCTCCGGCGCACCGTGGTGCTGCGACAACGGAAACCCGGCACCGGAGGCGAGCGAGCTGGCGTACGGGCAAGCCGTGCCCGGCGCCTTCGGGCGACCCACCGCTGCGGGCGGGTTCGCCGGTGGTCATGCCGAGTACGTCCGCGTCCCGTACGCCGATGTCGGCGCGTACGCGATCCCCGACGCGGTCAGCGATGAACGGGCGCTCTTCGCCGCGGACGCCGCCCCCGCCGGTTGGCTCGCCGCCGAGTTGGGTGGGGTCCGCCCTGGAGCGGTGGTGGCGGTCTGGGGTGCTGGGGCGGTTGGTCAACTCACCGCCCGCGCGGCCATCCTGCTCGGCGCCGACCGGGTGCTAATCATGGATCCGCAAGCGGACCGGTTGCGGATGGCACGGCGGTACACGGACGCGGAGACGGTCGACCCAAGGCACACGAACATCCCCGCTGAGCTGCGCGAACGAACCGGCGGGCGGGGGCCGGACGTCTGCGTGGAGGCGGTCGGACCGGCCTGGAACGGACGGCCGCGCTCCCTGGCCGAGCGGTTCACCGGCGCGGCGGAGCGCCCCCCGGCGGTCCGCGAAGCGGTGTACGCCTGCCGCAAGGGCGGCACCGTGGTCGTGCTCGGCGAGTTCACCGGGCACGTGGACGCCTTCCCGCTGGAAGCGGTCGGGGCCAAGGGGTTGCGGGTGCGGGGTGTGCGACAGCACGGGGCCGGGCAGGTACCGACGCTGCTGGAGCGGATGGCGCGCGACGAGTTGCGGACCGAGCACCTGGCCACCCACCGACTGCCGCTGGAGGAGGGGGCACGCGGGTACACGCTGTTCCGGGACCGACGGGACGACTGCGTCCGGGCCGTCTTCAGTCCGGATTTTCCCCCTGCCGGATGAGCATGTCAGGTGGCAGACTCAGCAGATGCCTCCGGAGCGGACGTACGACCTCGTCCTGTTCGGCGCCACCGGCTTCACCGGGCGCCTGACCGCCGAATACCTGGCCCAACACGCGCCGCCCGGGCTGCGCTGGGCGCTGGCCGGGCGGAACCCGGACAAGCTCGCCGCCGTCCGGAGTCGACTCGCCGCTATCGATTCAACGCTGACCGAGCTGCCCTTGCTCACCGCCGATGTCACGGACCCCGCGTCGCTGCGGACGGTAGCCGAGTGCGCCCGGGTGGTCGCCTCCACCGTGGGCCCGTACATCCACCACGGCGAGCCGCTGGTGGCCGCCTGCGCCGCGGCCGGCACCGACTATCTGGACATCACCGGCGAACCGGAGTTCGTCGACCTGATGTACGTACGACACCACGAGACGGCGCAACGCACCGGCGCCCGCCTGGTGCACACCTGCGGTTTTGACTCGATCCCGTACGACCTGGGTGTGTGGTTCACGCTCAAGCAGCTCCCGACGGGGGCGCCGATCAGCGTTGACGGCCTCGTCCGGGCTGGAGGGCGCTTCTCCGGCGGCACCTACCACTCGGCCCTGACCGCGTTCTCGCGGACCGGCGAGACCAGCCGGGCCGCCGCGGCCCGGCGGGCGGTCGAGCCGCGGCCGGAGGGCCGGCGGGTCCGGGCGGTGTCCGGCCGGATCGCCCGCTCCCCCGAACTCGGCATGTGGATGGTGCCGCTGCCGACGATCGACCCCCAGGTGGTCCGCCGCTCGGCAGCCGCCCGCCCGGAGTACGGGCCGGATTTCCGCTACCGGCACTTCGCGGCGGTCCGGCGGCTCCCCACCCTGCTCGCCGGGGCCGCCGGGATCGCCGCCGTGACGGTGCTGGTGAAGCTGCCGCCGACCCGGCGCTGGCTGTTCGGTCGGCTCAGCCCCGGGCAGGGCCCGAGCCCCGAACGACGGGCCCGGTCCTGGTTCCAGCTGCAGTTCCTGGCCGAGAGCGGTGGGCAACAGGTGCGCACCGAGGTGGCGGGCGGTGACCCCGGCTACGACGAGACGGCGAAGATGCTCGCCGAGTCGGCGCTCTGCCTCGCCCTGGACGACCTACCAGCGACCACCGGCCAGGTCACCCCGGTCACCGCGATGGGCGATGCCCTGCTCGACCGGCTCCAGCGCGCCGGCATCACCTTCCGCGTGCGGTAGCCGGAGCCGACGCTGAGGGCAGGCCGGGGGCGGTGGGCCCGCGACGGTAGCATCTGGTGGTCCACCTGATATCCGGACGGAGGCGTACGGAGCAGCATGCTCGACATGGAGTTGATCCGGAAAGATCGCGACGCGGTGGCGTCCGCGCTGGCCAAGCGACTGGACCCGGCGGAGGTGAGCCAGGCGCTGGACGAGCTGTCGCAGCTTGACCAGCAGCGGCGCAGTCTGATCTCCGAGATCGACGGCGAGCGGCAGCGCCGCAAGGCGGAAGCCCGGGCGTACGCGGAGGCCAAGCGGGCCGGCCGCGAGCCGGAGCCGACGGTGGCCGAGGCCGGTCGTCGGCAACTCGCCGAGTTGGAGACCGAGCTGGGCGAGGTGCAGGAGCAGCTCCGGGCGCGGATGAGCGAGCTGCCGAACCTGCCCGCCGCGGACGTGGTGCCCGGCGGCAAGGAGGCCAACCGGGTGGTGAAGACCTTCGGCGAGCCACCGGCGATCGAGAAGGTGCGCGACCACGTCGAGCTGAGCCGGCTGTTGGGCCTGGTTGACCACGAGCGGGGCGTGAAGCTCGGCGGCTCCGGCTTCTGGATGTACACCGGCCTGGGCGCCCGCCTGGAGTGGGCGCTGGTCAACTGGCTGATCGACCAGAACATCGCGGCCGGCTACGAGTTCCTACTCCCACCGCACCTGCTGCTGGAGACCGCCGGCTTCGCCGCCGGGCAGTTCCCCAAGTTCTACGACGACGTCTACCACCTGGGCCGGCAGTCCGCCCCCCGCGGTCAGTTCCTGCTGCCGACCGCCGAGACGGCGATCCTCGGGGCGTACCAGAACGAGATCCTGGACGCCACGAAGCTGCCGCTGAAGGTGTTCGCGTACACCCCGTGCTACCGCCGGGAGGCGGCCGGGTCGCACTCGGACGAGCGCGGCACCGTGCGCGGTCACCAGTTCAACAAGGTGGAGATCTTCCAATTCGTCCTGCCGGAGCAGGCCGACGCGGCGCTGGAGGCGATGGTCACCCACGCCGAGGGCCTGGTGGAGCGGTTGGGCCTGCACTACCAGCGCAGCCTGCTCGCGGCCGGCGACTCGAGCGCCGCGATGCGCAAGACCCTCGACATCGAGGTCTGGATGCCGAGCACCGGAAAATACAAGGAGGTCTCGTCGGTCTCCTGGGGCGGTGACTACCAGGCCCTGCGGGCGGCGATCCGCTACCGCGAGCCGGGCGGCAAGCAGACCCGCTTCGTGCACACGCTGAACGGCTCGGCGCTGGCCACCAGCCGCCTCTTCCCGGCGATCCTGGAGCAGTTCCAGCAGCCGGACGGGAGCGTCCTGGTGCCGGAGGTGCTGCGGGACCGCCTCGGCACCGACCGGCTCACCCCGCGCTGAGGCCGCCGGGATCACCGCCGCCGACCACGCCGGGCAGAGGCCCCGGCGTGGTCGGGCCAGAGCCGGCAGCGGCGGGCTTGACCTCAACCGAGATTTAGGTTGAACCCTGGTCGGGATGCTGTCTGTCCCAAAGGGGTGCTACTTACACATGCGCGCAATCCAGGTAGCCGCATTCGGCGGTCCAGAGGTGCTGTCGCCTGCGGAACTGCCCGACCCGAAGCCCGGTCCCGGCCAGGTTGTCGTCGCCCTGGCCGCGGCGGATGTCATCTTCCTCGACACCCTGCTGCGCAGCGGCTGGGGACAGGACTTCTTCCCCCGCACGTTGCCCTATGTGCCGGGTGGCGGCGGGGCAGGCGTAGTCGTGCAGACCGGCGACGGGGTGGACCCGGCATGGATTGGCCGGCGGGTGGTCGTACAGACCAGCACCGGCTACGCCGAACGAGTCGCCGCGCACGTCGAGGAGATCCTGCCAGTTCCCGACGGCCTGGCCATCGAGGCGGCCGCGGCGCTGGTGCACGACGGCGTGACCGCGCTCCGCCTGGACCAACTGGGCACACCGCGAAAGAGAGAGTGGGTACTGGTCTCCGCTGCCGCTGGTGGAGCCGGCTCACTGCTGGTGCAACTAGCCGTCCACGCCGGAGCGCGGGTGGTAGCCGCCGCTTCCACCGAGGCCAAGCTGGCGCTGGCCCGCCAACTGGGCGCGGAGATCGCTGTCGACTACACCGGACCGGACTGGATCGATCGGGTGCGGGAAGCAACAGGCGGCGGTGTCGCGCTGGTTTACGACGGGGCTGGTGGCCCAACCGGCACGGCCACCCTGGATGCGGTCGCCGACGGCGGACGGCTCGTCACCTACGGCACCGCCGACGGCCTCGCGACCCCAGACCCCGAATTGGCCGCGGGCCGCGGCATTCGGATCTTCGCACCGTTGTTGGACGGCCCGCCGGGCCGGCAGACCGTACGCGAACTGTTGGGCCTGGCCTTGGAGTGGACCATGCGGGGACGCATGCAGCCGGTGATCGGCGCCACCTACCCGCTGGAACAGGCCGCTGATGCTCACCGCGCACTGGCCATGCGTGCCACGGTCGGTAAGTCGCTGTTGCTGATGCGATCGACCTCCCAGTAGCTGGCGGGACCACGGGTGTCGACCCGCTTCCCACGGGTGCCGCTGCCACGCCTGACGCCCCCGGCGACTGCCGGGGGCGTCAGCTCTGGTGGATCGGTCAGCCGAAGCAGGTGGGTACGGGGTTGGGGCTGCCGACGCAGTTGGTGGGTCGGTTGTTGATGATGATGACCTTGCCGAAAACGTTGATCACGCCGCCGTTGTAGACGCCGCCGGGTTCGTTCTGGGCGAGGTTGTCGGTGACGCGGACGTCGGTGAGGGTGAGGACGGTGGTCTCGTTGAATGGGTTGAAGAAGATGCCACCGGCGGCTTCCCCGGCCTGGTTGCCGGAGACGGTGGTACGGCGCAGGGCCACCACGGGGTCGCCGTCTTCCACGCCGACGATGGCGATGCCGCCGCCGTCGCCGCTGGTGGCGGTGTTGTAAACAATCTTACTGTCCTCAATGGTGGCGCCGATGTCCTCCACGAGGTAGAGCCCGCCGCCGGAGGTGGCGGTGTTGTCGGTGACCTTGACGTGCTGGAGCAGGAGGGATTCGTCGCCGTCGTCGTAGATGCCGCCGCCGAGGCCGCTGGCGGTGTTGCGGGTGATGGTGCTGTGGACGATCTCGGTGAGGTCGCCGTCGCCGTGCACGCCGCCGCCGTCGACCGCGGTGTTGTCGCTGATCACGACGTGGCTCACGGTCGCGTTTCCGTCGTCGTTGACCAAGCCGCCGCCTTCGTCACCAGCGGTGTTGTGGGTCACCTTCGATTTGCTGATCGAGACAGCAGCGTTGTCGTTGTAGAAGCCGCCGCCGTCGCCGCCGACGGTGTTGCGGGTGATGGTGCTCTTGGTGATCGTGACCTTGCTCCGGTCACTGTAGATTCCGCCACCTTCGCTGGCCTCACCGGTGGCGATGTTGTCGCGGACGGTGACCCGTTCGAGGGTCAGTCGGGTGCCTTCGCCAGCCGTGATACCGCCGCCGTCGAGGTCCATAACCTGTCCGCCAGCGACGGTGAGGTCTTTGAGGGTGAGGTCGCCGCCGGTGACGACCTCGAAGATGCGGAAGTTGTCGGCGGCGGCGGCCCGGACGATGGTGGCGCCCTGGCCATAGATCGTGATGGGTTGGAAGACCTGGGGTAGCCCGTTGTCGTCCTGGTTGACGGTGAGGGTGTAGGTGCACTTCTCGGCCAGGCGGAGCGTGCCGCCGCCGGCCTGGTTCGCCGCGGTGATCGCGGCGATCAGCGCGTTGGGGTCGCAGGGCACCGGGGTGCCCTTGTCCTTCCCGTCACCGTGCGCATCCCGCTTCCAACCCGGGTTGCCGGCGGCGCTCTTGTCACCGCCCTGGTCACTGTTTGCGGAGCCGCTTCGGTGCTGCTCCGGGCCGCCCTTGCCGGGGGCGCTGCCGCCGTCGCTCCCGAGGAGCGCAGCCCGGGCGAACGCCCCTGGGGCCTGGGCGAGGCTCATGGATCCGGTGGCGGCCACGGTCGCGAAGCCAGCGAGAGTCGCCACCCCCAGCGTCGTCGCGGTCCGGGTGAGGCGCCGCCGACGGGGCCTTCCCGCTGGGCGTGCATGGTCCAGCATCGTGATCTACCTTCGTGTCGGTCGGTCCGCGCTCCTGGTGAAGCGGTAGGGCGGCCGTCCAGCCGCACAAACAGTTAAAGCTGACGAAACCGAATAATGAGGCCTTTTCACCGCAAAATTCCTCATATCGGTACAAGGGTCCCGTCGCGCCAACCCCGAGGCCGACCGTCTTCGAGTCGACGACCGATGTCCACTTTGAGTAAGTTTCGAGATTCATGTCTCTTTCTAGCGATCGTGCGGCTAACGTGCGGTGGCTGCCACCAACACTTCGATCGCCGAGGAGGCCACCCGGTCCGTCGGCTCTCGTCGCTGACGGGAAGGACACGACACCGTGATGCACCATCAGGACACCCACGAACTCGAAGCCGACCGCTGCAACAGGGACCGGCCAAGGTCACGGCGGCGCTGGTGGACGGCCGGGCTGGCCGGTGTGACCGGCCTCGCCCTCACCACCGTCGGCGTCGCCGCCCCAGCGGCCGACGCCGCCGTGCGTGCCCGGACCACTGCCGACGACCACAGCAAGCGCAGCAGCGGCAAGACTGATGCCCGGCACGACCACGGCAAGACCAACGACGGGCGCGACCGTGCCGACAAGGGCAAGCCCGGAGGCGGCACACCAGTCTCCTGCGACACGGATGCGCTGATTGCCGCGATCACCCTCGCCAATGCCCGCGGCGGCGCCGCCCTCGACCTCGCCAAGGACTGCACCTATCTCCTCACCGCCGACCTCGGCGGCGCCGGCCTGCCCGCAGTCACCACCCCCATCACCCTCAACGGCGGCAAACACACCACCATCGAACGCGCCGCCGCCGCCGACCCGTTCCGCATTCTGATCGTCGAGGCCGGCGGCGACCTCACCCTCAACCACGTCACCATCACCGGCGGCGAAACCGAAATGTTCGACGACGGTGGGGGGATCCTCGCCAACAGCGGCAGCACCCTCGCGATCAACCACAGCGTGATCAAAAAGAATATCGGCAACAACGGCGGCGGGGTGGCCAGCTTCGGCACGACCACCGTCAAGCACTCCACGGTTAGCGGGAACACTGCACGGGCCAGCGCCGGCGGCCTCCAGAATGTGGCGGGCCTGCTCACCATCGGCCACTCCACCATCACCGACAACACCGCCACCGGACTTGCGATCGGCGGGGGAGTCGGCAGCATCAATAATGCGACCACACGCATCAGTCACAGCAGTATCACCCACAACTATTCCGGACTAGCCGGCGGAGGAGTCGGCGACTTCGATGCCATCAGCATTGTTACCGACTCCACCATCAGCCACAACACCGCGGAGAACTCGGGGGGCGGCATCTTCGAGGAGGGGCAACTCACCCTGCGACGCGTCAAGCTCACGGACAACAACGCCCCCGGCGATGGCGCTGGCGGCCTCGAAATTCAGAACGTTCTCGGCGGGAGCGCCGCAACCATCGAGGACAGTGAAATCACCAACAACCGGGCGCCACGGGGCGGTGGAATTCGCAACCTCGCCGCACCAGTCGTGCTCCGAAACACCCGCATCGCCGGAAATCAGGCCGACACCGGCGGCGGCGTCTTCAACAACGACAACGCCATCCTCAGCCTCTTCGCCACCAAAATCGTCAAGAACACAGCCGTCACCGACGGCGGGGGCATCCTCAACATTGCGGGCGGCACCGTGAATCTGAATACCGCCACCGGCACCGTTGTGGTCAAGAACCGGCCCAACAACTGCGTCAACGTCCCGGGCTGCTCGGGCTGACCTCCCACCGGCCCGCGCCACCAGGGGTTTGGCCCCACCGCCTGTCGGGGGTGGGGCCAAACCCTCCCCGTACGATCTCGCGACGGCCAGTGGCCTTTCGCCGCTGGCATGGGGACAGGGTCCAGGGGTATGACCGGAAGATGAGGGCAAGCTTCCGGCTCGGCCGGATCGTGGGCGTACCAGTCGGGGTCAACTGGAGTGTCCTGGTCATCTTCCTGGTGATCGCCTGGGCGCTCTCCGCCAACCAGTTCCCCCGCACCTACCCGGACCAGCCGGGGATCGCGTACCTGCTCGCCGGCCTCGCCGCCGCCGTGGTCTTCTTCCTCGGCCTGCTCGCCCACGAGGTCTCCCACGCGGTCGTCGCCAAACGCAACGGGCTCGAGGTCGGCGGCATCACGCTGTGGCTCTTCGGCGGTGTCGCCGAGCTGAAGGGCGAGGCGCCGAACCCGGGCGCCGAGCTGCGCATCGCCGGGGTCGGACCGCTGGTGAGCCTGCTGATCGGCGTCTTCTTCGGCGCCATCGCGGCCGGAGTGGCGATGACCGGGTACGACGGGCTGTGGCTCGGCGCGCTGGCCTGGCTCGCCGGCATCAACGTGCTGCTAGCCGTCTTCAACGTGCTGCCCGCCGCCCCGCTGGACGGCGGGCGGCTGCTGCGGGCGGCGATCTGGAAGGCCACCGGGGACCGGACCAAGGCTTCGGTGGTGGCCGCCCGGGCCGGCTGGGTCCTCGGGGCGATCCTGATCGGCCTGGGGTTCTGGCAGTTGTTCGCCGGCGGCGGGTTCGGCGGCCTGTGGCTGATCCTGATCGGTTGGTTCCTGATCGGCGCCGCGACGATGGAGCAGCGGCAGGCCCAGATGGGCAGCGCCCTGAGCGGTATCCGGATCGCCGAGGTGATGACCCCGGAGCCCCAGACCGCCGCCGGCGACATGACCGTGGCCGACTTCATCGAGCACTACCTCTTCGCCTACCGGTACTCGACGCTGCCGCTGGTCGCCGACGACCGACCGGTCGGGCTGATCACCCTCGACCGGATCCGGCGGGTACCGGCCGATCGGCGGTCCACCACCACCCTCGCCGAGGTCGCCTGCCGCACCGACGAGTTGGTACTCGCCGCTCCGGATGAGTCACTCAACGAACTCCTGCCCCGGCTCACCGACTGCGCCGACGGGCGAGCGCTGGTGGTGAAGGACGGGCGGCTGGTCGGGATCGTGTCGCCCAGCGACATCAGCCGGGCGGCGCAGCGCGGCAGCATGCGGGAGCAGTTGGCCGGACGGCCGGGTTCCTGACCGGTACGGTTACCGCCGACCGGGCGGGGAACTCCCGGTTGATGAGCAGCCACCATGTTCCGGCGCCACCGACCACGCCGGGCCCCCAGCCCACCCCGACACCGCCGCCAGCGCCGACTCCGGTGCCGCACCCCGGGCCGCCGCCGCGCACCAGGCCGACCGGCGCCGACCGGGCCACCGCGCACCAGGCCGGCTCATCCCGAGTCGGCGGCGCGGACCGCGCCCCTCAGACGTACGGCCGGGTGGTGTAGGCCGTCTTGAGTGCGGCCAGGCCGACGTCCTTCGGCACCAGCCGACCCCAGCCGGAGTTGAAGTAGTTCGTCCGCACGATCCGTGGCCCCCGCTCCGCGTTGAGCGCGGCGACGGCGGCCGGCACGGTCCCGATCCACGCCGCCTGATCGGGAAGCTCCGCCGACCGGACCCCCCACTCCGCGATCAGGACCGGGCGGGAGAGGGCGATCGGGCCGAGGTCGTCGACCGCCCAGTCCTTGGTACGGCGAAACCGGGCCAGCGCGGTGTGCGTGGCGCTGGTGGCGTAGACATTCCACTGCAGGAAGTCGAGCTTCGCCATCAGCGCCTCTGGGTGGGTGCGCTGATAGCAGGCCCGGTCGAAGCCGCCCGTCCCCACCGAGAAGGTGGTGTCGGCGGGCAGGCCCCGGGCCTTGAACCAGGTAACGATGTATGTCAACGCCGCCACCGCCCGGGCGTCGGACTCCACCCAGGTGTACGCGCTACCTGCCTCAGTGGTACCGAACTCGTGGTCGGTGTCCAGCTCCGAGGCGAGTTGGAGGTTCATCCCAACGCCCATCTCCTGATACTGCGCCAGCGCTCGCGCGAACAGCCCGTCGCACTGCCCGGAGAGCACCTGGTCGTACCCGTATGCCCGGGGCCAGGTCGTACCCGGCCGCTGTTGGATGGTCATCGCCGGAGCCGGAACCGTGTACGTCCGGCCGTTGACCCGGAACGTCTGCTCCCGGTCGTGCGGGGCGCCGTAGTGCTTCAGCTCCAACACCATATTGATCTTCATCCCGGCCCTGCAGAGCTCCGTCAACCAGGGCTTGTTCCACCCCGGGAAGAGGTAGCCGTCGGCGAAGCTGCGGTACTGGGTCAGCGATCGAATGTTTCCGCCTGCCAGGTCGGCCACCGGATTTCCGTTGCCGGAGAGGTAGTAGCCCCCCAGGACGGGCGAGCTGAGTTGGTAGTCGGCGGTCGTGGTGGCGGTGCGCCCGCCGGAGTCGCGCACCGTGACGGTGACCCGGGGCATCACGCCACCGCCCGGTAGTCGGCCACAGCGCCGTTGTCCGACAGCTTCGTCCAGGCGCGACCGGAGTCATCGGTGACAGTGAGGGTGAGCGGGTCGATAACCGCGGTGACCTGCGCGGGGGCGCTGCTGTGGCCGCGCACGTCGGTGACCACCACGGTGACGGTCACCGGCCGGGTATCGGCGTCGCTGTAGGTGACGGTCATTCTCATGTCATCACCGGGAGCGTAGACCGCCGCGTTCAGGGCGACGGTCACGGTGGGAGCAGCCATTGGTCGGCTCCTTCCAAGCGTGGGTGGGCGGGCCGACGGCGCAGGTCGCGTCAGCGACGACGCTCGCGCCGGGCTCGGTGGCGGCGGTGCCGACCGATACGCTGCTGGCACCGCCAGGCCCGAGGATCGGGATGTGGCCCGCCATCCACGCCTCTCACCTGCTATAACAGTGCGTCGACGCGGCGCCCGGCGTCCTGTCCGTTAGCCGATCAGCCGGCTGTCGCGCACCTGCTTGACCCCTCCCCGACCGCCGTGGCACCCGTTGCCGGTCACAGTCCGTGTCGACGCTCGCCCGCCACCAACTCGGCGACCCGCGCCTCGGACCTGCCCGAGAACGGGTGCCGCAGGGCGGCGACCGCCTGGCGGGTCTCCGCAGCGATCAGGTCAGCGTTGATCGCGGCTCCGGCGACAGCGCCGCCAGCTGCGGCGGCCCCCACCTGGGCCGCCAGGTCGGTGACGTTGCCCGCCGCCCAGACCCCCTCCACCTCGGTCCGCCCGGCCGGATCGGCGGGGATGTGCTCGCCGAGCCCGCTCGGGTGCTCGACCGCCCGTAGCCCGAGTCCGGCCAGAAACCCGGCCCGCGCCACCATCCGCGGCCCGACCCCCAAAGCGGTCCGGGGTACGACCGTGCCGTCAACCAGCCGTACCCCGACAAGTCGGTCGTCGGCGATCTCCAGGGCCCCCACCGTGCCGGTGACCACCCGTACGCCCCGGGCCTCAAGCTGCTCCGCCTGCTCCTCGTCGGGCCCGGCGGACATGTGGGTGAAGTAGCTGATGTCGGCGCTGAGCTGGCGGAAGAGCAGAGCCTGGTGCACCGAGCGCGGACCGGTGGCGAGCACGCCGATGGCCTGGTCCCGCACCTCCCAGCCGTGGCAGTACGGGCAGTGGAGAACGTCTCGGCCCCAGCGTTCGCGTAGCCCGGGAATGCTCGGTAGCAGGTCGACCAGTCCCGTGGTGACCAGCAGGCGACGGGCCCGCACCGAGCGGCCGTCGGCCACGGTCACGACGAAGCCGGCACCGTCCCGAGCCGCGGTCGCGATCTCAGCGGTCACGACGTGGCCACCGTAGCCGCGTACCTCGGCCCGGCCGCGCCGGAGGAGCTCGGCCGGCGGCATGTCCTCGCGGCCCAACAGCCCGTGCACGCCCTCGGCCGGGGCGTTGCGTGGGGTGCCCGAGTCGAGAACCACCACCGATCGACGCGACCGGGCGAGCATCACCGCCCCGTTCAGGCCAGCGGCACCGCCACCGGCCACCACCACGTCGTAGCTCTCCCTCAGTTGATCGGTCATTTGACCACCTCCCGCGGCCACGGTGCCCCCAGCCCACCGAAACCAGCAAACCCTATTGCTGATGTGGCAAACTACTGGTCATGGACGGTGACCTGAACCAGGCTCTCGACGCGGTCGGCCCCCGACTGCGCGCCCTGCGCCGCCAGCGCGGCACCACCCTGACCGACCTCTCGGCAGAGACCGGCGTTTCGGTGAGCACCCTCTCCCGGCTCGAATCGGGCACCCGCCGGCCAACCCTCGAGTTGCTCCTCCCCCTCGCCCGCGCCCACGGCGTCACCCTCGACGCACTCGTCGGAGCACCGCCCACCGGCGACCCCCGCATCCACCTGCGCCCGGTCACCCGCCACGGCATGACCGTGCTGCCGCTGACCCGACGAGTCGGCGGCATCCAGGCCTTCAAGCTGGTCATCCCGATCAGCAAGCGGGAGCCAGACCCCAAAACCCACGACGGGTACGAGTGGCTCTATGTCCTCAACGGGCGCCTACGACTCCTGCTCGGCGAGCATGATCTCGTGCTGGCACCCGGCGAGGCAGCCGAGTTCGACACCCGGGTCCCGCACTGGTTCGGCGTCGCCGAAGACCAGCCGGTCGAAATCCTCAGCCTCTTCGGCCAGCAGGGAGAGCGTGCCCACCTCCGCGCCCGGCCCAAGGCCCAACCAGCTTCGGAATGAGGCGACCGGCCCACCCACCCGATCGGACCCGCACGCCGACCTGGCCGACGGGCCCCGACCACACCAGCCAATGATCGGCGACGATGGGTACTGTGCGATTGACCCCCGCCAGTAGGGGTATAACGGACAGGTAGGTCTGCCGCCACCCACCGCCGAGACGAGGGGACCCCCCGCATGTCACCGCACGCCAGCAACCAGCCGGTCAAGGCCTCCGGTACCTACCGCATCGGTGGCGACCTCCCGGTCGACCGACTCGGGTACGGATCCATGCAGCTCGCCGGCCCGGGAGTTTGGGATATGCCGGACGATCCGGCGAAAGCGGTCCAGGTACTCCGCCGCGCCGTCGAGCTCGGGGTGACGTTCATCGACACCGCCGACTCGTACGGGCCGTTTGTCTGCGAGATGCTGATCAAGGAGGCGCTACACCCGTACGCCGATAATCTGGTCATCGCGACCAAGGCGGGGCTGGTCCGGGGCGGGCCGAACGACTGGAAGCCGCTGGGGCTCCCGAGGTACCTGCGGCAGCAGTGCGAGATGAGCCTTCGCTACCTCAACCTGGACTGCATTCCGCTGTACCAGCTGCACCGCATCGACCCAGAGGTGCCCCTTGAGGACCAGCTCGGCGAGTTGGTCCGGCTTCAGCAGGAGGGCAAAATCCGGCACATCGGCCTCTCCGAGGTGACCGTCGAGCAGATCGAGGCAGCACGGCAGATCACCCCGATCGCCACCGTGCAGAACCTCTACAACGTGAGCAAGCGGGACGCCGAGCCGGTGCTGGAGTACTGCGAGCGCAACGACCTCGGGTTCATCCCCTGGTACCCGATCGCCACCGGTGACCTCGCCCGCCCCGGCGGCCCGCTGCAAGCAATGAGTGCCGAGTACGGCGCGACGCCCGTGCAGCTCGCCCTGGCGTGGCTGCTGCGCCGCTCGCCGGTCATGCTGCCGATTCCGGGCACCTCTTCGATGGCGCATCTGGAGGAGAATCTCGCCAGCGCCGAGGTGGAGCTCACTGACGACCGGTTCGAGGCCCTGACCCAGGCCGCCTAACCCTAATCATGACGAGAACTACTTTATAGGGCACTTTCGCCTGGTTTGGGCAACTTCTTCGGGTTCATAATTATTCGGGGTTTGTGTCGGTTTACCGTGCGGGTGGCTGCTACCGCCCGCACGGTAGCCGAGGACGACACCGACCCGGTCCGCCCCGGGGCTGGCGCCTCCTCGCCACTCACGGGGGAAGGACACCGGCACCGCGATGAACCAGCAGGACCACATCCACGAGCCCGAACCGGGCCGCCCCGGCGGACACGAGACGAGGTCACCGCGGCGCTGGTGGGCCGTCGGCCTCGCCGGCGTTACCGGACTCGCCCTCACCACCGTCGGCATCGCCGCCACTCCGGCCGCCGACGCCATTGGACGTGCCCTCACCACCGACAACCACACCGGCAACCCCCACCCGCCCAACAGCGACAACCGCGGCGGCTACCAGGGCCAACACGACGACAGGGGCACAGGCAAGGGCGAGAAGGAGAAGAAGCCGCCGGGCACACCCGTGCCCTGCGACGCCGACGCCCTGATCGCCGCGATCACCCTCGCCAACGCCCACGGCGGCGCGGTGCTCGACCTCGCCAGCAAGTGCACCTACCTGCTCACCGCCAACCTCGACGGTAGTGGCCTCCCCGCCATCACCACCCCCATCACCCTCAACGGCGACAAACACACCACCATCAAACGCGCCGCCGCCGTCGAACAGTTCAGAATCCTCACTGTCAACGTCGGCGGCGACCTCACCCTCAACCACCTCACCATCGCCGGCGGCCGGACCGGCAGCGACGGCGGCGGAATCCTCGTTGACCCCGGTGGCACCCTCACCACCAAACACAGCACCATCACCCGCAACATCGCCGCCACCGCAGGAGGCGGCATCGGCAACAACGGCACCACGACCGTCACACACTCCACCATCAACCGAAACACCGCAGGTACTCCTGGCGGCGGCATCTGGAACACCGGCCTACTCACCGTGACCAAATCCGACATCACCGCGAACCTCAGCGGCGCTTCCGGCGGCGGCATCCAGAGCACCAACGGAACATTGTTGGTCGACCACAGTCGAATAAACGCTAACCAGTCCGTAACCGCCGGCGGCGGCCTGGAAGCGTTCAACGGAAGCGGCACGATCACGAACACCGAGATCGCTGGCAACACTGGCCGTGCGGCAGGTGGCGCTACAGTAAGCCAAGGGCAACTCACCTTCCGAAATGTCCTCATCGCCAGCAACACAACAACGATGGCGCTAGCCGGCGGCCTGAACGTAAACCCCGACACAGTCGTCACGGTCGAGGACAGCACCATCAAGAACAACACCGCCGTCGCTAATGGCGGCGGCATCTTCAACTTCGACTTACTGGTGCTGCGCAACACGAAGGTATTCGGGAACCAGTCCGGCAACCAGGGGGGCGGGATCTACAACAACTTCACCGGAGCCCTGACCCTCTTCAATAGCCAGGTGGTTGAGAATATTGCCACTACCGACGGTGGGGGCATCTTCAACAATGCAATTGGCGTGGTAGACCTGAACCCCGCCACCGGCACGGTTGTCACCAAGAACCGGCCCAACAACTGCGTAAACGTTCCCGGCTGCGCGGGCTAGCCCAGCGCCTGACCGTCACGAGGGGTTCTGCCCCGGCCGCTGTTGGCGGCAGGGCGGAACCCCTCGCCCTCCTCCCCAACCCACCGGCCGTGCTCAGGTGGCCTGTACAAGCTGGATCAGATTGCCGCAGGTGTCGTCGAGGACCGCCGTGGTGACCGCACCCATCTGCAGGGGCTCCTGGGTAAACCGGACCCCCAAGCCGTGAAGTCGTTTGACTTCTGCGCGGACATCCTCAACGGCGAAAGAGGCAGCCGGAATCCCATCGTTGACCAGCGCCTCCTTCCACGGCGTGGCCGCGGGGTGGGCCTCCGGTTCGAGCAGCAGCTCGCAGCCGCCCGGATCCTCCGGCGAGACGACCGTGAGCCAGCGATAGTCGCCGAGCGGAACCTCCGTCTTCTTCACGAATCCCAGCACCTGCGTATAGAACCGCAGTGCCACCTCCTGGTCGTGCACCAGAACGCTGGTGAGGTAGATGCGCATCAGCTCTCCTTCGCTTCGCGGTTGCGCCATCGATCGGTAAGGCGCTCTAAGGGCTCGGTGTTGAGGTGGTGAAACTTGTAACGACCCGCCCGGCGGCTGGCGACCAGGTCGGCCCTGATCAGCACCTCCAGGTGCTGTGAGATCGCCTGACGGGACGAACCGAGCTGGTGCTTCATGGCCAGTCGTGAGCAGATCTCGAACAACGTCTGGCCGTCCCGCTCCGCCAGCTCGTCGAGGATCTTTCGGCGGGTCGGGTCGGCCAACGCCTTGAAGACGTCGCCCGCTTCAGCCGGGTGGCCCTTGTCTGCGCCAGCGTCACTCACCCGCCAATAATAGGCAAGCAGCTACTTGCCTATCAAGCCGCCACCCCGGCCCCAGCCACACCGCCACCATCGCTGGTGATCCGCTCCCGCTACGCCCGCGCCGCTCCTGAGCCTGATCGATAGTTCAAGGCCAAACGTTGGAGCAGCTGACGAGCAGCCCGGGCGAGCTTGTACAATTTATTGTACGTAACGTGTGGGAGGCAGCAGCATGCGCACCGTTCCCTACTCAGAAGTCCGCCAGAACCTGGCCAAGATGCTCGACCATGTCGTGGACGACGCCGAGGAAGTGGTGGTCACCCGCTCCGGCCGGGAGGCCGCGGTCATCATCTCGCTGCGCGAGTACGAGTCGTTGAAGGAGACGGCCTACCTGATGGCCAGCCCCGCCAACGCGCGCCGTCTGAACGAAGCCGTCGAGGAGCTGCGCAACGGCGGTGGGGAGACGCACGACCTGATCGACCCCGACGCCAGTGCCGGCGAGGCCTCAGCGGCGTGAAGGTCCAGTTCGCCGGCCGAGGCTGGGAAGATTATCTGACCTGGCAGCGAGATCGCCAGATGCTCAAACGAGTGAACGCCTTGATCGAGGACATCCGACGCAACGGCCACCAAGGCATCGGCAAACCGGAGCAGCTCCGCGGAAACTGGGCGGGATTCTGGTCGAGGCGCATCGACCAGGAACACCGCCTCGTGTACCGGATCATGGACGACACAGTGCAGATAGCACAGTGCCGCTACCACTACGAATGAGGTAGCGGACCCCCTCCACCGAGGGGCACCGACCAGAGGGTGAATGGGCTGATTGTCTCCCGGTAATGGGCATGACCTGGTTGGACATGCCACATGGCAGCGCTTGATCCACTTAGGTCACCGCTCGGCCGACTGATCGACCAACTGATCGCCAAGAGGGCTGCGCCGATACAGCACATGCCGCCCGTCGCGGGCACGAGTGATCATGCCTGTCGCGTGGAGAACCTGTAGGTGTTGTGACACGGCGCTGGGTGTCACGGTGAGCCGGCGAGCGATCTCGACCGTCGGCAGCGGCTCGGCAAGGAGGTGGAGCAGTCGCGCTCTGGGCGCGCCGAGGAGCGACGTGAGAGCAGTCGCGTCGGCGGTCGGTGTTGGTGTTGGTGCCCACAGCGTCGCTACTCCGCGGCAGGGGTATGCCAACGATGGTGGTCCCTGCGGCGACCTCCCAATAGCGCTGCAACTGGTAGCAGATGGTGTCGCGGAGCCGGACCACGGGCGCGTCGTCGGCTGCGTCGATCTCCTGCAGGATGTCCGGCAGCCGGCCACGAACGTACACGGCCGCCACGTCGCGGCGAACGACATCTGGTGGTGTCCCGCGGACGGCGGCCAGTTCTTCCTCGAACGTCGCGGCGAACTTCGCGGGTCGGGGGGTGAGGAAGTCCGGGACGGCGCGATGCGGCCCGACCAAGGACATCAGCAGATCGGCGCCGGGCGGATCGAGTCTGCCGAGCACCGACCTGCGCCAGGGAAGGTGCAGCGCGTACAAGCCGGGCTCGCGCAGTACCCGCAGGCTGAGCACGGTTTCGTTGATCGGCGATATCGCGAAGCGGGTGTCCGCGAGGTCCTCAACGCCGAGCGCGAAGATGATCATTAAGCGATAAGCTACACCGTTTGACGGTCGTCGCCCCGTGCCGTGGACTCTCCGGCATGACACACCAGATCAGTGATCGACCTTGGCGAGGAAGACTGCGCCGGCACCGTGGACACCATCATCCACGACGGCGGAACATCAGCGGCGTTCGCTGCCGACGTCAACGACGAGACGGCCGTGGCCACCGCGGTCGCCCGGATCGCCGCCGAGTTGGGACCGCCCACGGTGCTGATCAACAACGCCGGCATCGGCGGTCCCAACGCTGGCGTCGAGGAGACGAGCACCGAGCAGTGGGACGCGGTCACGGGGGTGAGTCTGCGAGGGGCGTTCTTCCTCACCCGCGCCGCTACCCCATACATGATGGCGGCCGGCTGGGGACGAATCGTCAACATGTCGAGTATCTCCGCGCTCGGCGATTCCGGCCGCGTCGACTACGCCGCCGCGAAGGCCGGTCTGATCGGCTTCACCAAGTCGCTCGCTCTCCGGCTCGGACGCCATGGCGTGACCGCCAACGCCATCGCCCCAGGCTTCGTGGTGAGCGACATCACCAGGATCGGGGCGCAGCGGCGAGGCCGTAGCTTCGACGAGCACCAGCGGATCGTGGCGGAGACGATCCCGGTCGGCCGGGTCGGCCAGCCCGAGGACATCGGACACACCGCGTCATACCTCGTCAGCCCTGAGGCCGGGTTCGTCTCCGGCCAGGTCATCTATGTAGCCGGCGGACCGGTGGACTGACGTGACCGAGGACCCCGGACGGGCCGCGCGCCCGTGCACCGCCGGCTGCTGTTACTCCTCACCCTCACCTGCGGGCTCACCGTCGGGACCGTCTACTTTCCACAAACAATCAGCCCAATGGTCATCGCGGGTCTGCACGTCAGCCCCGACTTGGCTGCGGTGGTGGTGGCCGCGGTGCAGTTCGGCTACGCTGCCGGGATTTTCCTGCTGGTGCCGCTCGGCGACCGGTTGCCGCACTGCCCGCTGATCGTCACCTCACCGGGCTCCGTCGTAACCATGTCGACTGGGGTTCGCTTGCGACTGTCGAGCCACTCGGCGACATCTTTGGCGGCGAAGAGGTCGGCGGGCACGGTGCTAACGGGGTCGGTCAACGAATGAGGAGGGGTTCTCCATGCCGGAGCGGGTCACCAAGGAAAAGGTTCTCTGCTACATCGTACGAGACGGCAAGCTGCTGGTCTTCCGGCACACCGATCACAGCTACGAGGAAGTCGGTATCCAGGTTCCGGCCGGCAGCGTCCGCCCGGGCGAGACGCCGGAGGCGGCGGCCCTGCGCGAGGCCCGTGAGGAGACCGGCCTGAAGGACTTCAAGGTCGTGCGGAAGCTCGGCGAGACCGAGTACGACATCAGCCCGTACCGGTTCGAGCTCCAGCGTCGCCACGTCTTCCACCTGGAACTGACCGAGCCGACATCGGAGCGGTGGATGAGCCAGGAGGACCACGACGGGGAGCAGGAGCCGACGCACTTCGAATGCTTCTGGATTCCGCTGGAGGCCGCCCACATCCTCCAGTCCGGCCAGGGCACCCTGCTGGGACGCCTCTACGGCTGATCCCCGCCCGGTCACGCCCACCCTGGGAGGCAGCCGATGCACGGCACCACCGGTCAGCACGACCCGATGGCCCACCTGTACCGCGGCCTAGATGTCGAAGACGCCGCGCCGCTCCGATGACAAGGTGCTCGCCGGACAGTCGGTCGTGACCTGTGCCGACTCGATGGCTTGATGCCTACGGCAGTTCGGGGTCAGCGGCTTTTCGTGAATCTTGCAGAATGCCACTATCGTGCAGCTAGGTGATCGGAGCCGCGATGCAATCCGACTTGGACAGTTCGGCGCCACCCCAACCCGTCGCCAAGAGCAACACCTCCCACCGGGCGACGCTCGCCGGCGCCTGCATCCTCGCTCTGGGCGGGTGCGCAGTCTTTCCGGTCCGACCGGAGTCGCCTTGGCGCACGGCGGTCGTCGGCATGGTCGCTGTGGTGGTGGTGGCCTGCGCGCTGATTTTGCGATCGCCGGCATCGATCCGCGCGTCGGCGTTCATCGGCACGCTGTTCGGCTGTTTCGCGGTGGGAATTCACTTCGGCTGGCCCCCGGCCATCACCACGGCTCTGGTCTGTGTCCTCCCGCTGGGGTGCTTGCTGATCGTTGGTCGCCGCCCGTCCCTGGGGGCGGCTGCCCCCTGGCTGAGACGCGGCTCGATCACGCCCGAGATCTTCTGGCTGGGGCTGGTCACCGTGGTCCTCGGCGGAGTGGCCCTCGTTGTGTGGGCGCTCATTGTGCGGCCTGAGCCCGCCGAGTATCTCAGTGGGCTGCAACGCCTGCCGCTCTGGCTCGCGATCCTCGGCACCGTGGCGTTCGCGCTGGTCAATCCGATCTGGGAAGAGATGCTCTTCCGTGGGGTGCTGCTCACCGAACTGGCCTCGGTCTGGGGCACCAGGGCCGCCGTGGTGCTGCAAGCCATGTTGTTCGGAGTCGCGCATTCCGCAGGCTTTCCGTCCGGTGTCGCAGGAATGGTCATGGCGATGTCCTGGGGGTTCGTCCTCGGCGTGATCCGCGCGCGCAGCGGCGGCATCCTGATGACCTACCTTGTGCACGTGACCGCGAACGCGGTGATCGGGGTACTCGCCGTGCTGATCCTGGTTTGATCGGGCCTTACTGTCTAGCGTTCAACACCCGACAGGAACCCTTACCCGTCCTACGAAACGGGCGCATTTCGGTTGCCCAGCGCTCGGCCGCGGATACCTTCACGGCACAGCACGGTGCGCTGCAACTTTTGAAGCGCCGTGCCCGGTTCCATGCCGAGTTGGTCCAGCATCGCGGAGCGGATGTTGTTGTACGCCCGGAGCGCATCAGCCGGCCGACCATGGTTGTGGAGTGCCGTAATCAAGGACTCACTCAGTTTCTCGTGCATAGGGTATTCGGCCGTGAGCGCGTAGAGCTCACTGATCACGTCACCGTCCCGGCCGAGTTCGAGGTCGATTCGCATCCGCCGCTCATACCGTGGCAATGTACAGCTCGTCCAACCGGCGCGCCTCGGCCTCCAGCGCCGGGCCGCCGTCGCAGATGTCAGACAGGGCCGGACCGCGCCAGAGAGTGAGCATCTCGGCGAGTAAATCCGACGCGGCCTCCAGTTCGCCGGCCTTCTCCGCCTGACGGGCTGAATTCAGTCCTTCGGTGAACTGCGGCGAAACGAACTCGCGTTCATCGACCTCGACCATGTATCCGGGTGGGCGAGTGACTATGTTCGCCACGATCGGCGCAAGCGATGAATTTTTAGCTACTTTCGCAGGTTGGAGACGTAGACCTGGAGTGCCACACGGTGGGGCCGGCGCCGTGCTGTGTGCGGCGTCGTGGTCGTCCCACGTACCCGTCGTCGCGGCCTATCGGGGGCTACCCGCCAAACTGAGGTAGTTGCCAGTCTTTTGCAACAAGCTGTCGGCGTGCCAGGATGTGACCATGGGCGTCGCGTTCCGTGTTCGGTCGGCAGGCTCGGCCTCGGGTCATCCGCCCGGCCGGTCGAGGACGCCGGGACGGCTCGCGCCGCACCCTCAGCCGGACGTCCCGGCGCCGACGTCGCCGTCCATGTTGGTCCCGCCGTCGGCCGTCCTCCACCGGGGACGCCGGTGTGGCGGGTTGTCGCAGTTGGGGTATTGATGGGGGATCCTCATGCCGGTCGCGTCCGGTCGACTCCGTCCGGTGAGAGCGCTCAGGGAGGCGGTGTCGGGGCTCCCCAGGGAGTTCTGGTGGCTCTGGACGAGCACACTGATCAACCGCCTCGGCGGCTTCGTCACCACGTTCCTGTCGCTCTACCTGACTGCCGAGCAGGGCTACTCGCCGAGCTTCGCCGGCCTGGTGGCCGCCATGTACGGCCTCGGTGGGGCCATCTCGGCGGTGGTGGCCGGCGTGCTCGCCGACCGGTTCGGCCGACGGCCCACACTCCTGGTGTCGCAGCTCGCGACCGCGGCGGCCATGGCGACTCTCGGCCTGATGCAGCACCCGGTCGCCATCGTGGTGGTCGCCACCATCCTGGGCCTGACCGCCAACGCCTCGCGGCCCTGCATCCAGGCCGTCATCGCCGACCTGGTACCGCCGGCCGACCAGGTGCGGGCATTCTCGTTGAACTACTGGGCGATCAATATCGGCTTCGCGGCGGCGTCGGCCGGCGCCGGCTTCATCGCCGAGAGCGACTACCTCTTCCTGTTCTTTGGTAACGCCGCCTCCGTGCTGGTCTGCGCGTTGCTCATCTACCTCAAGGTGCCCGAGACCCGGCCGGAGCACCCGGCCCGGCCGGTCGACGAGGCCGAAAAGTCGGTGGGCCGGCAGGCAGGTCGCCCGTCGAGCGGGCTGGGCGAGGTGCTGCGCGACGGCAGGTTCATGGTGGCGGTGGGGCTGGCGTTCCTACTCGCGATGGTGTTGATGCAGTACACGACGTCGCTGCCGGTGAGCATGGGCCGCAACGGCTTCTCCAGCGCCGACTACGGGCTGGTCATCAGCATGAACGGATTGATGGTCATGCTGGCGACGATCCCGCTGACCCGGGCGATCAAGCACCGGGACCCCGTGCGCGTGCTGGTCGTGGCCGCCCTGCTCTCCGGTTGGGGGTTCGGGCTGACCGCGTTCGCGGACTCGGTGCCGCTCTATATCGCCACCGTCTGTATCTGGACGGTGGGCGAGATCCTGAACTCGCCCACCAGCATGGCCCTCGTCGCCCGCCTCTCGCCCGCCCACGCCCGGGGGCGCTACCAGGGCATGCACACCTTCGCCTGGTCGGCGGCCACCTTCGCCGGCCCGCTGCTGGGCGGCCTCATCATCGACCACCTCGGCGACCGGTCGCTCTGGCTCTCCTGCGCCGCGCTGGGCACGGTGGTGGCCGTGGGCTACCACCTGATGCGCAACACGCTGAACGCCGTGCCGAGCCCGCAGGCGGCAGCGTGGGGCGTCACCGTGGAGCGGGAACTGGCCCGCGAGCCCCAGGGCTGACGGCGGTGCGTGGACGGCCGGGCTTCGGGGCGTGGCCCATCAACGGCTCCCCGGCGTCCGGTGCGCCGGCGCGGGGTGTCGCCCCCGTCAGGGTCTGTCGTCCGCGGACAGCATCGTGCCTGTTCACAACCGGTGGACAGGTCCACCACCGGGACGCCTGAGGCGTCCACCCGACCCGCTCGGCGACCAGGCCGTCCAGGCCCAGCAGCCGGGTCGTATCGTTGACCACGCTCACAGCCATCCACTTGTGTATATCCAATCTAGACACTCAGCTGATCATTGATGAGCTGCAAGCCCTCACTCTCGGGCCGACCTCAGTCGCGAACCACGCTCAACTTCGAAGAGCCGTGAAAGCGTTGGCCCCTTAAGAGCGACCGGCAATGAGATGACCTCAACAAGAGTCCGGTAGGTATCGGTATTCGTAATGGATGAGGTGGAGGGCGGCGCGGACGATGTTTCCGAGGCTGCGCGGGCTGGCGGTCGACGGTGGCGCGGGTGCGCGGGTTGCGCCGGTCTTCCACCTAGGCGAGGAAGCGCGTACGGGCCTTCTCGGCTTCCTTCCGGGCGGTCGGGCCGGGCGGGACGGTCTCGGTCAGGCGGTGCCGCTTCTTGGTAATGGGGTCGATGCCCGCGTAGACCTTCACCCGGAGTGAGCCGCTGGGAACCTCTTCGATCTCGCCACGTTGGCGCTTTGCGCGCCCGTTCACCGTCGCCATGGAGCCGACCGAAGCGCGCTCGCACCACGAATAGCCCCACGCAAAGATCGGCGATCTAGCGTTTGTGCTGGTGGGGCGGGCGGGACTTGAACCCGCGACCGAGGGATTATGAGTCCCCTGCTCTGACCAGCTGAGCTACCGCCCCAGTACCGCGCTGGATCGTACCCGCCTGGTTGATCAGTGGCCAGCATGAACCAGCTTCCCTCGGTCACGGCGTCAGGCGCTGTAGCACGATGGGCAACGCGAGGATAACAGTGCGCTCCCAACCTGTTTGGCCGAGGAGCCGTCAGGCCGCCGACCGCAGGTACGCGAGGACCCCGCCGGCGGTACGCCAGCCGCTGGCCAGCGCCCCCTGGATCGACGGGCTGTCCCGGTGGTCGCCCGCGACGAAGAGGCCGTCTCCGAGCGCGACCGGCCGCCGCAGCCGACCCTGCGGCGGTGGCGCGGCGGGGAGCGCCCCGGCGATGGTGACGGTGCTCAGGTGCTCCCAGTCGGCGGTGGACTGTCCGTAGAGGCGGGCCAGCTCGGTTCGGATCACCGGCTCGGGCGGTACGGTCGGGCCCACCACCGAGGTGGCGACGAGGTGCTGCCCCTTCGGCGCGTACGTCGGGGAAGCCTGGCTGACCACGACGGTGTTGGTGATCAGTTCGTGGCGGTCACCGTCAACGAGCAGGATCGGCTCCGTCAGCGGCGCCGTCTCGGTCGCGTGGTACCAGGTCGTGTAGCTGTGCATGCGGACCGCGGGGAGCCCCGGCAGCAGGGTGGTCGCCGTGGGTGGGTCGACCGCGACCACGACAGCCCGGGCGGTGATGGCACCGGCCGGGGTCCGCACCCGACCGGGCGCGACGTGGTCGACCGGGGTGTCCAGGTTGATCAGGTCGGCGGGGAGCGGGGCGGCGATCGCGTACGGCAGCGCGGCCATCCCCTCGGCGGGCAGGCCGATGCGGCCCCGGACGAAGGAGCGCAGCACCAGCGCGAAGACGTGACTGGAGGTATCCAGCTCGCGTTCCAGGAACACACCGGATAGAAACGGCCGCAGCAGCTGCTCGATGATGGTGTCGGAGAGGCCGGCGCGACGCAGGGCCGCCTCGGTGGTGGTCTCCGGGGCGTTGAGTAGCTGCCGCGCGGGCAGCGTGGCGGCGCCGGTGGCGAGCGCGGCGAAGCGGAGTCGGTCGCGCAGCGACCCGACCTCGGCGAGCAGGGTGGTGGGGGCGCCGACAGGTTCGCGGAGCGGGTTGACCAGTCTGCTGCGGGTGTCGCCGTGGCGCACCAGCACCCCCGGGACGAGGTAGCCGAGGTCGAGCTGGTTGACGTCCAGCAGGGTGCCGAGCCGCGGGTATGCCGTGTTGAGCACCTGGAAGCCCCGGTCGAGCCGGAACCCGTCAACGAGGTCGGTGCCGACCCGGCCGCCGAGCCGGCCGCTGGCTTCGAGGAGCCGCCAGGGCACCCCGGCGCGGTGCAGCCGGCGGGCCGCCGCCAGCCCGGCCAGGCCACCACCGACGATCACCACATCGGTATCAACCGGCATCGCGCGCCTCCCGCCCGCCGTCGGTCCGGGCCAGCCGGCTCGGCCACCAGATCTTCGACCCGATGTCGTACGCGAGGGCGGGCACCAGCAGCGAACGGACGACGATCGTGTCGATCAGGACGCCCACGGCGACCGCCACCCCCAGTTCGATGAGCACCACCAGCGGGAGTACGGCCAGTGCGCTGAACGTCGCGGCGAGCACGATGCCGGCGGAGGTGATGACGCCGCCGGTGACGACGAGCCCGTACCGCACTCCGGAGCGGGTACCCCGCCGCACCGCTTCCTGCCGGATCCGGCTCATCAGGAAGATGTTGTAGTCGATGCCGAGGGCGACCAGAAAGACGAAGGCGAACAGGGGGAAGGAGGCGTCCACCCCGGGGAAGTCGAAGAGGTACTTGAAGATCAGCGCACAGAGGCCGAGCGTGGCGCCGTACGAGAGCAGCACGGTGGCAACGAGGAGCAGCGGGGCGAGCAGGGCGCGCAGCAGCAGCGCCAGAATGACGGCGATGACGCTGAGGACCACCGGGATGATGACGTTGCGGTCTCGGGTGGAGGCGTCCGCGGTGTCGATGTTGATCGCGGTGAGGCCGCCGACGACCGCGTCGGCGTCGGGTACGGCGTGGACCGCCACCCGTAGGTCGCGAATGGTCTCTTCGGCGCCGTCGGAGTCGGGTGCGTCGGCGAGGGTCGCCTCGAGCTGCACGATGCCGTCAACGACTTTCGGCGGCGCGGTCGGTGCCGCACCGCCGTCCGAGTCCGAGCCGGCACCGGGACGGCCGGTGACCGGTCGGACCGCAACGACGCCGGGCGTCTCCTGGGCGACGGCGGCGACCTGCTCGGCGGTCTGCTGGCGGGTGAAGATGACGGCGGGGCTACCGGTGCCGGCCGGGTAGTGGCGGGCGATCGCCTCCTGGCCCGCGACCGAGTCCGTCTGCTCGGTAAACAGGTCGCTCTCGCCCAGGGTGGTCGCCCCCAGCTGGGTGAGGCCGAAGGAGAGCGCGGCCAGCGCGAGCGCGGTGACCAGCCACACCGGTCGGGACCGGCGGGCTACGAACCCCGCGACGCGACCCCAGATGCCGTGTTCGGTCTGCGGCTCGGCGTGGTCGAGTCGCGGCTGTCTCGGCCAGAACACCCGGCGCCCGCCGAGCACGAGCAGCGCGGGTAGGAGGGTGAGCATCACCAGCAGGGTCGCGCCGATGCCGATGGCGGCGACCGGCCCGAGTGCCTGGTTGGAGCTCAGGCTGGAGAGCAGTAGGCAGAGCAGGCTGGCGATGGTGGTGCCGGCGGAGGCGGCGATCGCCGGGGCGGCGCCGCGCCAGGCCGCCAGCATGGCGGCGGCGGGCTTGTCGTGCTGGTGTAGCTCCTCCCGGTACCGGGCGACCAGGAGCAGGGCGTAGTCGGTGCCGGCGCCGAAGACCAGCACGGTGAGGATGCCCTGCGCCTGCCCGTCGAGGGTCAGGATGTCGGCCTCGGCGAGCCGGTAGACGATCGCCGTGGCCAGCGAGAAGGACATCCCGGCGGCGAGCAGCGGGAAGATCCACAGCACCGGGCTGCGGTAGACGACCAGCAGGATGAGGAGCACTACGCAGAGTGTGACCAGCAGCAGCGTGCCGTCGATCGCCGAGAAGACATCGATCAGGTCGGCGAGCAGGCCGGCCGGCCCGGTGACGTTGACGGTGAGCCCGTCTCGGTCCGCATCAACGATGGTGCGCAGCTCCGCCACGACGGTGGCGATCTCCTCGCCCCGCTCGTCGTCGACCGGGACAATCAGCTGGACCGCCTGCCCGTCCGCGCTGGGGAGCGGCGGCGGCAGCGGGCCGACCACGCCGGGCAGTTCGGCGATCTCGGCCGTGTCCGCGGCGATCTGCTGTTGGTCGGCCTCGGTGATGCCGCTGGTGCGTTCGTAGATGATGAGCGCCGGGGTGGTCGGTTGGTCCACGAAGAGTTCGGAGAGGTCCTGGGCCCGGGTCGCCTCGGCCTCGGTGGGGAGGAAGGCGGCGCTGTCGTTGGTGCTGACCTCACTGAGTCTGCCGCTGTACGGCCCGGCGAGGCCGCCGACCACCAGCCAGGCGAGCGCGATGAGCAGGGCGACCAGCGTGCCCCGGCCGGCGGCACCTTTCCCGGACATCCGCACCCACCCGATGCGCCTTCCGACGCGTTAGGGATCTTGGTCAACGTCTCCCATCCTGCCCTCCGGCTCCGGTTCCGGTACCAGAAACGAAGGAAGCCCACCGACCTGGGCCGGTGGGCTTGATGGGGAGGGAGCTCCCCCGTTTGGACTCGAACCAAAAACCTGCCGGTTAACAGCCGGCTGCTCTGCCAATTGAGCTACGGGGGATCGTGCCGTCGCCCGGCCTCCCGGAGCTCCGGTTCACCGTGCGACGGGACAAGAGTACAGGACTACCGGCGGTCCCAGTCGAGGGGGTTACCGCGCCGTTGCGGGTGCTACCGCGGTCATTCCCACCCAATATTCAGGATGTTCCGGATAAATCAGTGTCAGGGCACCCGGAGGCCGGCGCGGGGAGCAGGATGGGGAGTTAGCACGTTAGGTACGGAAGGAGCCGCCATGCGCGGAAAGATCATGTTCCTTGGCGGGATGGCGGTGGGGTTCGTCCTGGGCTCCCGCGCCGGTCGGGAAGCGTACGAGGAGCTGGTGGTGTGGGGTCGCAAGATCGTCGACCACCCGACTGTCCAGGAGGCGGCGGGGGTGGCACAGGCACAGGCGAACCGGTTCTACAGCGAGAGCCGCGACAAGCTCGGTCAGTCCAAGCTGGGCGAGCCCTTCGGCGGCAACGGCCAGCGACGGAGCCCGGCGGCCGCGGACGATCCCTTCGCCGGCACACCGGTTACCGGTAGAGCAGCCGACTCATCCGGCGGGACGCGATAAAGAGGCCGATGGCCAGGACCAGCAGCAGGTATCCGAGGTCGAGCAGCCACGTCCAGCCACCGCCGCCGACGGTGATCCCCCGGACCAGGTGCACCGCGCGGTAGAGCGGAGTCACCTCGACCAGCCAGCGCAGCAGCGTCGGGTAGGCCTGCGCCGGGACGAACGTGCCGGAGAAGAGGAAGAGCACGAACTGCGCCGACGCCAACACGTCGAAGTCCTGCCAGCTCCGCATGAAGGTGGCGATCGTCATGCCGATCGCCCCGAACGTGAAACCGACCAGCACCGCCGCCGGGAAGGCGACCGCCGCCCGGGCGGCGGTGGTCAGATCCATCACGACCATCACCACGAGGAACGCGCCGGAGTAGGCACTGCCCCGGAGCATCGCCCAGGCCAGCTCACCGAGGGCGATCTCGAACGGCTGCACCGGAGTGGCGATGACCCCGTCGTACAGCTTCATGTACTTCATCTTGCCGAAGAAGTTGAAGGTGGTCTCCGCGAACGCCCCGGTCATCGCCGACGAGGCGAGCATCGCGGGCGCGACGAACGCCGCATAGCTGACGACGGCCCCGTTCGACAGCGTCAGGTCACCGACCAACGCCCCCACCCCAACCCCGATGGAGAAGAGGTAGAGCAGCGGCTCGATGAAGCCGGAGACCAACAACAGCCAGTAGATCGACTTCAGGGCCGAGACGTTCCGTTCGGCCACTGCGGCCGACCGTCGCGACGCCGCCGACACATCCATCAGCCGAGGCAGCACCAGAGCGACCATGACGCCCCTTCCTAGACGACGAGCTTGCGGCGCAGGGCACGGTGGGCGAGCAACCACCCGCCGACCGCCCAGGCGGCGAGGTAGAGCAGATGGCCGGTGACCGACCAGACCGGCGCAGTGCCGAGCGTGGCTGCCCGGCTCAGGTCAACCGCGTGCCAGAGCGGCGTCGCGTACGCCAGCCAGCGCAGCCCCACCGGCAGCGACTCCACCGGGAAGAAGACCCCGGCGAAGAGCGTCATCGGGATCACCGCGAACCGGAACAGCAGGGCGAGCCAGCTGTCGCTGGAGGCCGTTGCCGCGTACGCGTAGGTGGGCGCGGCAACGGCCAGGCCGAGCAGCACCGCCACCGGTAGGGCCAGCACCGCCCACGGCGAGCGCAGGGCCCCCAACACTCCGGTCACCAGCAGAAAAGCCGCGGCCGAGGCCAGCACCCGGAACAGCACGAACGCCAGCTGACCAGCCATGATGTCCGCTACCCGCAGCGGTGCCGCGTACTGGGCGAAGTAGATTTTGGTCCACTGAAGGCTGCTGTAGACCGGCCAGGTGGACTCGGCGATCGCCACCTGCAACGCGGTTGACGCGAGCAGTCCGCCGACGATCCACTCCAGGTAGGAGACGCCATCAACGCCCTGGTCGATGAAGGCCCCGACGCCCACGCCGAAGCCGAGCACGGTCAGCGTGGGGAGCAGAAACGACGAGAACACCCCGCCCCGCCAGGTACGTCGGTAACCGACCAGGTGGTATTGCAACACCGCCAATGCCGGTGCCCGGACCGGACCGCGTCGGGCCCACTTGGCCGCGAGTTGTGTCATGCCTTCGCTCCCCATCCGCCCGGCCCTCCGGCCCGACTGCTCGCGGCCTCAGTCGATCAAAGTGCGGCCGGTGAGGTGCAGGAAGACGTCCTCCAGGCCGCTGCGCCGCACCAGCACGTTGATCGGATGCAGGCCGAGCGCGGTTACCTGGGCCACCGCCGCGTCGCCGTCGGGCACGTAGAGCAGGATCCGGTCGGGCAACACCTCGACCCGTTCGCCGAGCTGGTCGAGTTTGCTGGCGAACGGCTCCTGCGACTCGCCCGCGAAGCGCAGCTCGACCACCTCGCGAGTGGAGTGCTGCTCGATCAGCACGCGGGGGGAGCCTTCGGCGACGATCCGCCCGCCGTCCATCACCACCAGCCGGTCGCAGAGCTGCTCGGCCTCGTCCATGTAGTGCGTGGTGAGCACCAACGTGACACCTTGCTGCTTGAGCTGGAACAGCCGCTCCCAGACCAGGTGCCGGGCCTGCGGGTCGAGACCGGTGGTCGGCTCGTCCAGGAGCACGATCTCGGGCTCGTTGACGAGCGCACGGGCGATGGTGAGCCGTCGCTTCATGCCGCCGGAGAGCGGCTCCACCTTGCTGTCGGCCCGCTCGCTGAGCTGCACGAAATCGAGGAGCTCGGCGGCGCGCAGCCGGGCCACTCGGCGGGGGATGCCGAAGTAGCGGGCGTAGGTGACCAGATTTTCGCGGACGGTCAACTCCGGATCGAGTGTGTCGAGCTGCGGGCAGACCCCGAGGCGGGCCCGGATTGCCGGCCCGTCTCGCACCGGATCCATGCCGAGGATGCGTAGCTCCCCGCCGCTGGGCGGCGAGACACAACCGATCATGCGCATAGTGGACGACTTGCCGGCGCCGTTGGGCCCGAGGAAGCCGAACGCCTCCCCGGCCCGAACCGCAACGTCGATGGCGTCGACCGCGGTGAAGCTGCCAAACCGCTTCACCAGCCCCCGCGCCTGGATGAGTGGTTGAGCCGTGGTCACCCCCTGACCCTAGCCACCCGGTCCGACACTCCCCACCGGGTTTTCGTCCGGCCGGCCGGTCCCATGGCGGGCCCCGCCGCCCCCGGGCCGTGTTGTCACGCCTCCGGGGCGGTGATTGCGGCGCGGGCCGCGGCAACCAGGCGCCCGGTCTCCGCACGGACCGCCGGATCGTCGACCGGGGTACCCGGCTCGTACCGGACAGTCCAGGTCAGCCCATCAACCCCCGGCACCCGCCGGGCGACCACCCGGCCCGCACCGCCCGGCACCGGGTGCGCCTCGGTGAACGCCACCGAGCGGGTCACCCGTTCCCGCACCTGGTGCGGCAACTCCCCCGGGTCGAGCAACGGGTAGGTCTCGGTGGGGCGGTCTGCCACCACCAGGTAGTCGTCCCGCTCCACGACGGGCTCGGCGGCGGTGACCACCAACTCCTGCCCAGACCAGACCGCCCGGAGGATGTCGTGCCAGCCCAGTCGTTCCCCGCGCCGGGGTAACCAGAGCCCGAGGTTGGTGGCGACCAGTACGGTGCCCTCCGCACAACCACCGGCGGCGGCCCAGGCGAGCACCCGTTCCCCGGCGACGAGCGGTGGACGGTCTGCCGGCGACAGTTTCGGCCGGCGGCGGAACAACCCCATCTAGCACCCTCCCACGGCTACCGGTCTCCGCACCTGCCGGCGGTCGGTCTCACAGCCCACCCGCGGCCTGCTCACGCAACGCTCGGGCATGTTGCTCGAGGGACAGCAATTCGCCGAAGGCGGCGAAGTACTCGTCCTTGGTGCTAACCGGATTTATCCGCTGAATTCTCGACTTGAGCTCCCGGATCCGGCCGGTCACCGCCCCCCACTGGAGGCGGGCCATCGTCACCGACACATAGCGCGGATCGAGCTCCCCGTCGATTCGCAACGGCTCGACGGCCAGCTCACCGACGAGCGCCTGGGCGGCGAGGTCCGTGCAGGCGTGGCGGACCGACTCGATCCAGACCGCACCGCCGGTGGCCGCCGCCGCTCCCCCGGCCGCCGCCACCGCCGCCCGGACCGCGACGTGCACCGGATGGCGGTACTCCGTGGCCTCCACGGCGTCGAACATCGGCCCGGCGAGCACCGGCGCCTGCAGGGCCAGCTTCAACGCCTCCCGCTCGACCGCCGCCTGCGGGCTCTCCGCTGGTGACTGCGGTGGCGCCGGAGCCCCACCGGGCGCGGCGTTGGCTTTGCCGGAGACGGTGTTGGCTTTGCCAGCCACGGTGTTGGCCTTGCCGGGGGTGTGGGCGGCAGCCAGCACGGCCCGCTGCACCGGCTCGATCTCCATGCCGAGGTCCCCGGCGAGCTTGCGGACGTACTCCGGGCGTTTCTCCCGGTCTTTGATTTTGGCGACCAGCGGGGCCGCCCGACGCATCGCCTCCACCCGACCATCGACGGTGTCGAGGTCGTGCCGGCCGATCACGTGCCGCAGCGCGAAGTCGACCAGCGGTTCACGGCGCGCGATCAGATCCCGAACGGCCAGCTCCCCCTTGGCCAACCGCAGCTCGCAGGGGTCCATACCGTCCGGGCTGACGGCGATGAAGGTACGCCCGACGAAACGCTGATCGTCGTCGAAGGCGCGCAGCGCCGCCTTCTGCCCAGCCGCGTCCCCGTCGAAGGTGAAGATGATCTCCCCAGCGACGGCTTCGGTGTCCAGCAGCAGCCGGCGCAGCACCCCGATGTGGTCACCGCCGAAAGCGGTGCCACAGGTCGCCACCGCGGTCGGCACCCCGGCCAGGTGACAGGCCATCACGTCGGTGTAGCCCTCGACCACGACCACCTTGCCCTGCTTGGCGATCTCACGCTTTGCCTGGTCGATGCCGTAGAGGACGTGGGACTTCTTGTAGATCGGGGTCTCGGGGGTGTTCAGATATTTCGGGCTGTCGTCGTCGTCAAAGAGCTTGCGGGCGCCGAAGCCGACGACGTCACCGGCCAGATCCCGAATGGGCCAGAGCAGTCGGCGACGGAACCGGTCGATTAGGCTGCCCGAGCGGGCCGGCCGGGACAGCCCGGCGGTAACCAACTCGTCGTGACTGAAACCCTGCTGGCGCAGGTGACGGGTCAACAGGTCCCACCCGTCGGGCGCGAAGCCGCAGGCATACCGCTCGGCGGCGGCCTTGTCGAAGCCGCGTTGGGCGAGGAACTCGCGGGCCGGCCGGGCTCCGGCGGTGGTCAACTGCGCCCGGTAGAACTCGACCGCGGCGGCGTGCGCGGCGATCAACCGCTGCTTCTGCCCCTGCTGCGGCCGGGCACGGGGGGTGGTGTGGTCGTTGGCCACATAGCGGAGCTGAAGTCCGGCGCGGCCGGCCAATCGTTCGACAGACTCGACGAAGCTGAGGTGCTCGGCATCCATCAGGAACTTGATGGCGTCCCCGCCGGCACCGCAGCCGAAGCAATACCAGACGTTACGGGCCGGTGACACGTTAAACGACGGGCTCTTCTCGTCGTGGAACGGACAGAGCCCCTTGAGGTTTCCCCCACCCGCGGACCGCAGCGTGACCGTCTCAGAGATGATCTCCGCGATCGAGGTGCGCTCACGGACCAACGCGATGTCCTCGTCCCGGATCCGCCCCGTCATCTCCGCCACCTCCTCGCCGTACATCCTGCCCTGTCCGACCGACGTCCCGGTGGCCGGGGGACGCGGGCACGGCGACCACCACCGCTTCCCAACGCGGGATCCACGGCGCGAGACAAGGATGGCGGGGTTCTACTCCTCCGCTTCCTTGGTCGAGCGGGCGTGGCGGCCCTCCTCCCTGGTCGAGCGGGCGCGGTCGAGGGCCTCGGCCAGCCCGTGCTGGTGGGGCGGACGGGCCCGCACCGCCGGATCTTCAAGCATCTCCTTGACCAGCGACACGGCGAGGCCGAGCATCACCACCACGAACGGCAACGCCACCATGATCGTCGCCTGTTGGAGCGCGCTCAGCCCGCCGGCCAGCAGCAGCACCGCGGCGGTTCCACCGATGAGTACACCCCAGATGATGACGATCACCTGGCGCGGGCGCAGGGCGCCTCGGGAGGTCAGCGACGCGAGCACGAGGGAGGCGGAGTCGGCACTGGTGACGAAGTAGAGCGTCACCAGCACCATGGCCAGCACGCTGGCCACCACACCCAGCGGCAGCGCCTCGAGTAGCCCGAAGAGCGCGTTCTCGGTGCCGGCGGCGGTCTCGGCGACCAGGTCCGCGGCGCCGGTGGCCTGCACCCGCAGCGCGCTACCCCCCAGGACCGCGAACCAGACCACACTGGCCCCGCTGGGCACCAGCAGCACGCCGATCAGGAACTGACGCACCGTACGGCCACGGGAGATACGGGCGATGAAGGTGCCGACGAACGGCGCCCAGGAGATCCACCAGGCCCAGTAGAAGATCGTCCAGGAACCCAACCAGGACGACTCGGAGAAGGCTCCGGTCCGGGTCGACATGAAGATCAGGTTGCTGAGGTAGTCGCCGATCGAGGCGGGCAACACATCGAGGATGTAGACAGTCGGACCGACCACGAAGACGAAGAGCATCAGTAACACCGCCAGCACCACGTTGGTGGTGGACAGCCACTTGATGCCCCGGTGCAGCCCGGAGAAGGCCGAGACGACGAAGGCCAGGGTCAACGCGCCGATCACTACCAGCTCCACCGCCCTGCTGCTGGGGATACCGGCGACCCGGTCCAGGCCCGCGGTGACCTGGAGCGCGCCGAGGCCGAGGCTGGTCGCCGAGCCGAAGACCGTGGCGAAGACCGACAGCAGGTCGATCACCCGCCCGACCGCGCCATCGGCCTGGGAGCCGAGTACCGGGCGAAACACCGCCGAGATCCGGTTCTCCCGCCCCTTGCGAAAGGTCGAGTACGCCAGGGCGAGCGCCACCACCGCGTAGATCGCCCACGGGTGCAGCGTCCAGTGGAAGAGGGTGAACTGCAGGGCGACCGAGGCGGCGGCGCCGGTCTCCGGCTCCGCCGCGGTGGCCGGCGGCGGCGAGGCATAGTGCTGGATCGGCTCGGCCACGGCGAAGAACACCAAGCCGATCCCCATGCCGGCGCTGAACATCATGGCGACCCAGGCCAGGGTGGTGAACTCCGGCCGCTCGGTCTCGGCCCCCAGCCGAATGGTGCCGAACCGGGAGAACGCCAGCACGAAGGTCAGTACCAGGAAGACATTCGCCGCGACGACGAACAACCAGCCGAACGTGGTGATGACCCAACTCAGCCCGGACCCACCGACATTGGAGACCGAATCAGGTGCCAGGACGCCCCAGACCACGACGGCCAGCACAACGCCCACGGCGAGGCCCAGCAAAGGGCGGTCCACACTCCCGCTGGCGGGTCGTTGCCCAGTCGCCTCGCCCATCTTCGCCCCTTCCGCTGCCCGCCGGTCCACCGATGACCCTCTGTCATCCTGCGGGTGGTGGGGGCGGCGCCGGGGCGAAACGGGAACAGTCGTCAGGTTGAGGTGGCGACGAACTCCTCGGCCTCGACTTGCCGGTTCCACTCCGCCTTGCCGGCCCGCCAGCCCTCGTCGTCCACGCCGCGACGCCAGTAGCCGGAGATGGAGAGCCGCTCGCGCGGGACTTTCCGCTCCACCCGCAGCAGCCGGCGCAGCTCCCGGACGAAGGTCGCCTCACCGTGCACGAAGGCGTGCACCCCGGGTGGGAAGTCCAGCGCCCGGACCGCCGCGACCAGCGCCGCGCCAACCGGCCGGTCATCCCGGTGCAGCCAGGTCAGCCGTACCTGCCCCGGGCTGGGCAGCGGCTGCTCCTCGGCCGGTCCACTGATCTCGACGAGGACGGTGGCCGGCGCGCCGGCGGGCAGCCGTTCCAGGGCGACGGCGATGGCCGGTAGGGCGCTCTCGTCGCCGACCAGCAGGTGCCAGTCGGCGTCGGGGCTCGGGGCGTACGCCCCACCCGGGCCGGTGAAGTGCACCGGGTCACCGGGGCGCAACGTCGCGACCCACGGTCCGACCAGCCCCTCATCGCCGTGATACACCACGTCCACGGTCAGCTCGCCGGCGTCGGCGTCGAAGGCCCGTACGGTGTACGCGCGCAGCCGCGGCCACTGCGCGGCCGGCAGATCCCGGCGGATCGCGGCCAGGTCGATCGGTTCCGGGTACACCGCCCCGGGCACCGGGAAGAGGATCTTGATGTAATGGTCGGTGAACTCGCCGACCGGCAGGCCGGCCAGCTCGTCTCCGCCGAGGACCAACCGAACGACGTGCGGGGTGGGCCGTCCGATCCGGACGACGCGGGTGGACGTGACCTTCTTCGGACGATCCGTCATGCGGTTAGGTTAACCTAAGTCAGCTGACCCCGACGGCACCGGTCGGGCCACCGAAGAGCCGGGCATGCCACTGCACCGCCGTCGGATCCGTCAACGACGCCACCTGATCAACCACCACCCGCAGCCGGGCCGCGTCGTCTCCGGCGGCCCGCCACAACGGGGCGAACACCGCGTCCAATGCGTCAGGAGCCCGATCGGCCAGGCCCGTTACCAGGCCGGCGAGAAGCTGCCGCTGCCGCTCGTGCCGGGCAGTGGAGCCAGGGCGACGCAGCACGTACCGCAGGGCGATCCCCTTGAGTAGCGCGCAGCGGGCCCGGACCTCGCGCGGCACAACCAGGTCGGCGGCGTACCGCCGGTGCGGGCCGGGCCCGAACCGGCACCGGGTGGCGGCCACGGCGGCGGCGACGAAGCGACCGGTCAGCACGCTGGTGGTCGCCTTCAGCGCAGCCTGCGCCCGGTGACTCCCGTCGTAGCCGGCCAGCGCCGTGAGCAGCGGATCAGCCATCAGGTCAACCAGCGCCTCAGCGAGGTCGGACGGGGACTCGCTGGAGTAGGTCGCCGCGACATCGGCACCCAGCGCCGTCCGCTCGTCGGCGTCGACCAGCAGCGGACCCAGCGTCACATACCCACCGTGGATACCGTCCTCGACGTCGTGCACCGAGTACGCGACGTCGTCGGCCCAGTCCATCACCTGCGCCTCCAGACACCGCCGTCCGTCCGGCACGTTGACGCGCAGCCACTCGAAGACCGGGCGATCGTCGGCGTACACGCCGAACTTGCGCTCTCCCGGCCGGCGCGGCCACGGATACTTGCTGACCGCGTCGAGGGTGGCCCGGGTGAGATTCAGCCCGGCGGAGGCGCCGGCCGGGCTGATCACCTTCGCCTCCAGGCGGGTGAGCACGCGCAGCGTCTGCGCGTTGCCCTCGAAGCCACCGCAGGTTGCGGCGAGGGCGTCCAGCGCCTCCTCCCCGCTGTGCCCGAACGGCGGGTGCCCGAGGTCGTGGGCGAGCCCGGCGGTGTCCACCACGTCGGGGTCGCAGCCGAGCCGGCTGCCCATCTCGCGGGCAACCTGGGCGACCTCCAACGAGTGCGTCAACCGGGTGCGGAGGAAGTCGTCGGTGCCGGCCGTGTGGACCTGGGTCTTGGCGGCGAGCCGCCGGAAGGCCGCCGAGTGCAGCACCCGGGCGCGGTCTCGCTCGAACGCCGACCGGCCCTGCCCGGTGTCCTTCGCGGGTTCGTCCACCCACCGCCGCTGGTCCGGGCCGACCGGATTCATGCCGTCAGGCTACGCCCGCCGGCCGGTGACCGGCGGGTCGTAGCCGGCCACCCCACACCGCCCACCACGTCAGCGGCTGTCCGACCCGGTGGTCTCCACGGCGGCCCGCCCCGCCTCCAACCGGGCGACCGGCACCCGGAACGGCGAGCACGAGACGTAGTCCAGCCCCACCTCGTGGAAGAAGTGCACCGAGTCCGGGTCACCGCCGTGCTCGCCGCAGACGCCGAGCTTCAGCTCCGACCGGGCGGCCCGCCCCTCCTCGGCGGCGATCCGCACCAGCCGGCCCACCCCGTCCCGGTCGATCGACTCGAACGGCGAGATGCCGAAGATGCCCAGCTCGAGATAGCGCCAGAAGAAGGCTCCCTCCACGTCGTCACGGGAGAAGCCCCACGCCATCTGGGTCAGGTCGTTGGTGCCGAACGAGAAGAACTGCGCCGCCTCGGCGATCTCGCCGGCGGTCAACGCCGCCCGCGGCACCTCGATCATTGTGCCGATCAACACCTCGACACCGCTGCCGCCGACCACCTCGGCGATGATCTTCTCGGCTTCGGTGCGTACCGTCTCCAGCTCCTGCACCGCACCGACCAGCGGGACCATGATCTCCGGGAAGGCGGACCCGCCGGACTTGGTGACCGCGACGGCGGCCTCCGTAATCGCGCGGACCTGCATGGCGAAGAGGCCGGGAATGACCAGGCCGAGCCGGACCCCACGCAGGCCGAGCATCGGGTTCTCCTCATGCATCCGCCGGACGGCGGCCAGCAACGCCTCCTCCCGGGCCGCGGCCTCGCCCCGCTCCTGGGCCACCGCCACGTTGACCGCCAACTGCTCCAGCGGGGGCAGGAATTCGTGCAGCGGCGGGTCGATCAACCGCACCGTGACCGGCAGCCCGTCCATCTCGCGGAAGATCTCGACGAAGTCCGCCCGTTGCAACGGCAGCAACGCGGCCAGCGCCTGCTCCCGGTCGGCGTCGGTAGAGGCGAGGATGAGCCGCTCGACCAGTTCGCGCCGGTCGCCGAGGAACATGTGCTCGGTGCGGCACAGGCCGATCCCCTGCGCGCCGAAGCGCCGGGCCCGCGCCGCGTCCGCCTTGGTGTCCGCGTTCGTCCGCACGGCCAACCGCCGCCGGTCGTCGGCGTGGGTCATGATCCGGTGTACGGCCCGCACCAGTACGTCGTCGGCCTGCTCCGGGTCGAGGGTGCCCTCGAAGTACCGCACCACCTCGGACGGCATCACCGGTACCTCACCCAGGTAGACCTTTCCGGTGGTGCCGTCGATCGACACCACGTCGCCCTCGTTGACGGTCTCTCCGGCCACGGTGAACCGCTTCGCCGGGATGTCCACGCCGATTTGGTCGGCACCGGAGACACAGGTCTTGCCCATGCCGCGGGCCACCACCGCGGCGTGGCTGGTCTTACCGCCCCGCGAGGTGAGGATGCCCTGCGCGGCGATCATGCCGTTGAGGTCGTCCGGGTTGGTCTCCCGGCGGACCAGGATCACCGCCTCGCCCTGGCCGGCCAGCTCCACCGCGCGGGCAGAGGTGAAGACCACCTTGCCGACGGCCGCGCCCGGTGAGGCGCCGATACCGGTGGCGACCGGCTGGAACTCGTGGTCCAGGTTGAAGCGCGGGAACATCAGCTGGGCGAGCTGGGCCCCGTTGACCCGGTGCAGCGCCTCGTCCAGGTCGATGAGGCCCTCGTCCACGAGTTGCCCGGCGATGTTGAACGCGGCGGCGGCGGTGCGCTTACCGACCCGGGTCTGGAGCATCCACAGCTTGCCCCGCTCGATGGTGAACTCGATGTCGCAGAGATCCTTGTAGTGCCGCTCGAGCCGGGCCATGTAGTCGAGCAGTTCGTCGTAGGATTTCTTGTCGATCCGCTCGAGCTCCTGCAGTGGCACGGTGTTGCGGATCCCGGAGACGACATCCTCGCCCTGCGCGTTGGCCAGGTAGTCGCCGTAGATGCCCTGGGCCCCGCTAGCCGGGTCACGGGTGAAGGCGACGCCGGTCCCCGAGTCCGTACCGAGGTTGCCGAAGACCATGGCGACCACGTTCACCGCGGTGCCCGCCTCGGCGGGAAGTCGCTCCTGGCGGCGATAGATCACCGCCCGCTCGGCGTTCCACGACTCGAAGACCGCCCGGATCGCGAGGTCCAACTGCTCCCGCGGCTCCTGCGGGAAGTCCCGGCCGGTGTGCCGGCGGAAGATTTCCTTGTAGGTGCCAACCAATGCGCGGAGATCGTCGGCGGTCAGGTCCAGGTCCAGGTCGCTGTCCTTGGCCCGCTTGGCGTCGTCAAGGGCGTGCTCGAAGTCCTCCCCCGGCACATCGCAGACGGTCTTGCCGAACATCTGGATCAGGCGACGGTAGGAGTCCCAGGCGAACCGGTCGCTGTCGCTGGTGGAGTCGGGGCCCGCCGAGCCGCCGGCCTGTCGGGCCAGCCCTACGACGCTCCGGTCGTTGAGGCCGACGTTGAGGACGGTCTCCATCATGCCCGGCATCGAGAACTTGGCGCCGGAGCGCACCGAGACCAGCAACGGGTCCTCCGGGTCACCGAGGGTTCGCCCCATCGCCTGTTCCAGGGCGTCGAGGTGGGAGCCGACCTGGCCGGCGAGGCCGGCCGGCTCGCTACCGGTGGCGAGGTACGCCTGACACGCCGAGGTGGTGATCGTGAATCCGGGCGGCACCGGCAGTCCGAGGTTGGTCATCTCAGCCAGGTTGGCGCCCTTGCCGCCGAGGAGCTCCTTCTGGTCCTTGTTCCCCTCGGCGAAGTCATAGACGTACTTGTGATCGACTGTCTCCTGCGCTGCCACCAGAGCCTCCCACGCACGTCGAATGTGTCACTTGACGAAGGTTCAGCTGCCACCGGGCCGACCCGGTCGCCGCCGGTCCGTGGCCACGCTGCCGACCGTGGGGCGAAGGTTAGGCGAACATCGGACCCCCAGGGACCGTTCGGTGACAATCGGCACAGCCGTCCCCACTTTCCGTGTTCGTACCCGAGTTTGGAAGCGCTTCCACGCGCACGATCACGCATCCGCCGCACCGCCGTACCCTTGATGCAACGCTCTCGGTGAAGCCTTGCCACAACCGCCGCGAATACACCCCCGAAAGGCAGCTCCGTGCACCCCACCCCCGCCACCTCGCCGCAGCAGCCGGAACACCGGCCCGCCCCCGCGACCTCGGGCGCGACGGGCACCGTGCCGGCCACCGACGGCGACGCGAACACCCCGACGACATCCATCCCAGCCCCGGTCCAGCCGGCAGCGGGCGAGCTGGCCCGACTGGCGGCCCACGAAGCCGGCACCCGACTCGCCCCCGCCCCGGTCCGGCTGGACGACGTGGTGCCCGCACCCGAACAGGTGCGCCCGGAGCCCCGCGCCGACTTCACGCTGACAGCCGACACGGCGGTGCGGGTCAGCCCCGACCCCGCCGCGCGGGCCGTCGCCGAGCGCCTCGCCGACCTGCTCCGGCCGGCCACCGGATATCGGTTCGAGATCGCCGAGGCCCCGCACCCCGAGCTGGCCGACGGCATCGCGCTCGTCCTCGCCGAGCAGCCCGACCTCGGCCCCGAGGGCTACCGACTCGACGTGACACCCGCCGGCGTCCGGATCAGCGCCGCCACCGCGACCGGGCTCCACCACGGCACCCAAACCCTGCGCCAGCTTCTCCCGGCCGCGATCGAGAGCAGCACGCCGGTCCGCGCCACCTGGACGCTGCCCGGTGGCTCGATCCTCGACCGGCCGCGCTTCCCGTACCGGGGCGCCATGCTCGACGTGGCCCGGCACTTCTTCGGGGTGGACGACGTGCTGCGGGTGATCGACCACCTCGTCCGCTACAAGCTCAACCACCTACACCTGCACCTCACCGATGACCAGGGGTGGCGGATCGGGATCGAGTCCCGACCGCGACTGACCACGATCGGCGGAAACACGGCGGTCGGTGGCGCCCCCGGCGGGTGGTACACCCCGGCCGACTATCAACGGATCGTGACGTACGCGGCCGAGCGGCACCTCACCGTCGTCCCGGAGATCGACCTGCCGGGGCACACCAACGCCGCGCTGACCGCCTACCCGGAGCTGGCCCCGGACGGGACCACACCGGCGCCCTACACCGGCACCGAGGTCGGCTTCAGCTACCTGGACCCCGCCAACGCGCAGACGTACGAGTTCGTCGCCGACGTGCTGGGGGAAGTCGCCGCGCGCACCCCCGGACCATTCCTGCACATCGGCGGGGATGAGGCCTTCAAGGTGAAGGGAGCGGCGTACACCGGATTCGTCGAACGGGCGCAGCGCATCGTGGCCAAGCTCGGCAAGACGGTGGTGGGCTGGCACCAGTTGGCTCCGGCCGCCCACATCGAGGGACGGGTACTCCAGTGGTGGGGCACCGACGGCGTCGACCCGACCACCGCCGACGCGGTCCGCCGCGGCGCTCGACTGATCCTCTCCCCCGGCAACCATGCGTATCTGGACATGAAGTACACCTCCGACACCCCGATCGGACATGACTGGGCGGGCCTGATCGACGTACGGCGGGCGTACGACTGGGATCCGGCGACGCAGGTGACGGAGGTGCCGGCGGAATCGGTGTTGGGGGTGGAGGCCCCGCTCTGGACCGAGTCGGTCACCTCGCTGGCGGAGATCGAGTTCATGCTCCTGCCCCGGTTGCCCGCCATCGCGGAGCTGGGCTGGTCACCGCGGGCCACTCACGACTGGGCGGCGTTTCGTACCCGGTTGGCCGGGCAGGGCCCCCGCTGGACGGCGGCCGGTATCGCCTTCCACCGCTCCGCTGAGGTCCCCTGGCCCGCGACGCCCGCTGACCGGCCGACGGCTCAGGTCGCGGGCTCCGTACCACGCCCCAGGACGACATAGCGGAGCGGGCGGGTCCGGGGGTCGCGGTGTCACCGACTCGCCGGTCTGGGTCGATGGTCCGGTTCCGCCGCAGGCCGGAGCGGGGAGATGCCAGACCGATCGACCGCTCTGGGTGATTTGTCGGGTGGTGTGGGTCACAGTCGGCGGGGAATCGGCGCCGGGGGCCGGTGGTTATACCTGGCGTAACCATGCGGGGTAGCCGTGAGCGCCCCGCCGGACCGCCGGCAACCGGTGGTCGCCCGCCCCGGAATGCCGTGGGGCCGGCGTTGGTTACATCCCCCGGGCCGCCCGAGTAGCACCCCCGGCCGGGCGAACCCCCTCTTTCGATTTCTTCTCGAACCACCTCGTGCGACCCGCTGGCGCGCCCCCTGCGCCCGCGGCACCCCCGAGCGGAAGGCTTCGATCATCATGCGTACCGACATCCTTCGTAAGACCGCCCTGACCGCTGCTGGCCTGATCGCCACCGGTGGCGCCATCGCCGCCCCCGCGACCGCCGCCTTCGCCGCCCCCACCGCGGCCCCCACCGCGCAGAGCGAGCGCGACGGCACCCGCGTACTCTCGGTCGACTACGAGGCCCAGCCGAACTTCTACTACTGCGGCCCCGCCGCCGCCCGTAACGCCCTGTCCGTGCAGGACAAGGACATCGACGTCTACTCGATGGCCGAGCGGATGGGCACCACCGAGTCCGGCACCGACTCCATCAACGACATCACCCCGGTGCTGAACACCGAGACCGGCCGCGACGTGTACCGCAGCGTCGAGATCTCCACCCCCGAGGCCGACGACAAGCAGACCGACACCCTGCGCGAGGACATCATCCGCACCGTCGATGACGGCCGCGCCGTCGTAGCCAACATCGCCGGCACCGCCACCGACACCAACGGCGAGAGCCACTCCTTCGCCGGCGGCCACTACATCGCCGTCAACGGCTACCGCGACGCCGGCGACCAGGTGAAGATCGCCGACTCGGCGAACCCGAACACCGCCGAGTACTGGATCACCACCGAAGACCTCGCCGACTGGATCGCCACCCGCGGCTACTCCACCAGCTGACCACCAACCACACCGACCAGGGCCGGCCCCCACCCGGGGGCCGGCCCTGGTCGTCGTCTTTCGAGGCCCGGTTCAGCCGCCCGAGTCAGCCAACTCCGCGCCCTGCGGCACCGTGTCGTCGTCCCGGCTGTCCAGCCACCCGTTCGGCAGGAAGACCTTGCCCGGGGAGTTGGTCCGGCCACGGGGCTGGCCCAGCGTCTCCACCGGGAACGGCGCCGCCGGGTCCAGCTTGCCGAGCAGATCGTCGAGCTGCGCCAAGCTGTCAATCATCGCGAGCGACCGACGTAGCTCGCTGCCGACCGGAAAGCCCTTCAGGTACCAGGCGACGTGCTTCCGGAAGTCGGTGCAGCCGTCCCGTTCACCGCGCGCCGCGTCCCGGGCGCCGACGGTGAACTGCTCGACCAACAGCTCCGCGTGCCGGCGCATGGTCGTGGCCACCTCCCCCAACGTGGGCAACCGCCGGTGCGGCGAACCGGTGAAGGCCGCCTCCAGATCGGCGAAGAGCCACGGCCGGCCCAGGCAGCCCCGCCCCACCACGACCCCGTCGACTCCGGTGTGCGCCACCATCCGCAGCGCGTCGTCCGCCTCCCAGATGTCGCCGTTGCCCAGCACCGGTACGTCCAGCGCCGCCTTCAGCGTCGCGATGGCGTCCCAGTCGGCGGTCCCCGAATACCGTTGGGCAGCCGTACGCCCGTGCAGCGCCACCGCCGCGACCCCAGCATCCTGGGCGGCGAGGCCCGCCTCCACGTACGTCAGGTGATCGTCGTCGATGCCCTTGCGCATCTTCACCGTTACCGGTACCCCGGCGGGTGACGCGGCATCCACCGCGGCCCGCACCAACCGGGCGAAGAGCCGACGCCGCCACGGCAGGGCGGCACCACCGCCCCTGCGGGTCACCTTCGGGACCGGGCAACCGAAGTTCAGGTCGATATGGTCGGCGAGGTCCCGCTCGACGACGATCCGCACCGCGGCGGCGGTGGTGTCGGGGTCGGTGCCGTAGAGCTGGAGGCTGCGTGGTGACTCCCCGGAGCCAAAGGCGATCATGCGCAGCGTCTTGGGGTTCCGCTCGACCAGCGCGACCGTCGTGATCATCTCGCAGACGTAGATGCCACCGCCCTGTTCCCGGCAGAGCTGGCGAAAGCCAACGTTGGTGATGCCCGCCATCGGTGCCAGGACCACCGGCGGCCACACCTGGTGCCGCCCGATGGTCAGCGGGCGGGGCGGGACGGCCTTCGTCGTGGTCACCACTCCAGTGTAAGGAGGCTGTGGCCCTCCCTCCGCCGGCCCACCAGCGGAGGGAGGGCCACCCTACAGCTCAGCAGCCGGGGAGGCGCTCGATCAGGTACCGCTCGACCTGGTCCAGGGAGATCCGCTCCTGGGCCATCGTGTCCCGGTTCCGCACGGTCACCGCGTCGTCATCGAGGGTGTCGAAGTCGACCGTCACGCAGTACGGGGTGCCGATCTCGTCCTGCCGGCGGTAACGGCGACCGATGGCCTGCGAGTCGTCGAACTCCACCACCCAGCGCTTGCGCAGGTCGGCGGCGAGCTTCCGGGCCTTCGGCGAGAGCGCCTCGTTACGGGACAGCGGCAGCACCGCCACCTTCACCGGCGCGAGCCGCGGGTCGAAGCGCATCACCGTGCGCTTGTCCACGCCACCCTTGGTGTTCGGCGCCTCGTCCTCGTCGTACGCCTCGAGCAGGAACGCCAGCACCGCACGGGTGAGACCGGCCGCCGGCTCGATCACGTACGGGACCCAGCGCTCGCCCTTGGCCTGGTCGAAGTAGGACAGGTCGACACCGGAGTGCTTGCTGTGCGTGGCGAGGTCGAAGTCGGTGCGGTTGGCGATGCCCTCCAGCTCCGCGAACTCGGTGCCACCGAACTGGAACCGGTACTCGATGTCGACCGTGCGCTTCGAGTAGTGGGAGAGCTTCTCCTGCGGGTGTTCATAGCGACGCAGGTTGTGCTCGCTGAGGCCGAGATCGAGGTACCAGTTCCAGCGCTCGGTGAGCCAGTACTCGTGCCAGCCCTCGTCCGTGCCCGGTTCGACGAAGAACTCCATCTCCATCTGCTCGAACTCGCGGGTCCGGAAGATGAAGTTCCCCGGGGTGATCTCGTTGCGGAACGACTTGCCGGTCTGGGCGATGCCGAACGGCGGCTTCTTACGCGCCACCGTCTCGACGTTCTTGTAGTTGACGAAGATGCCCTGCGCGGTCTCCGGTCGCAGGTAGTGCAGGCCCTCGTCGCTCTCCACCGGGCCCAGGTGGGTCTTCATCAGACCGTTGAACATCCGCGGTTCGGTGAAGGTGCCCCGGTTTCCGCAGTTCGGGCAGTTCAGCTCGGTCAACGAGGCCGGCGGACGACCATGCTTGGCCTCGTACGCCTCCTCCAGGTGGTCGGCCCGGAACCGCTTGTGGCAGGACTGGCACTCGGTCAGCGGGTCCACGAACGCGTCCAGGTGGCCGGAGGCGGCCCAGACATCACGGGCCAGAATCACCGCGGAGTCGAGGCCCACCACGTCGTCGCGCTGCTGGACCATGCTCCGCCACCACTGCCGGCGGACGTTCTCCTTCAGCTCCACACCGAGCGGGCCGTAGTCCCACGCCGAACGGGTACCCCCGTAGATCTCGCTGGACGGGAAGACGAAACCCCGTCGCTTGGCGAGGCTGACGACGGAGTCGATACGGTCTGCAGGCATTTTTCCTCCTACGCCGGCTGGCGGTCGGCGGGGACAGTACGGGATGGAGCGAGGCTCGGGACAACGGTACGACCGGCGATGTCCTGAGCCCAGGAGAATACCGGGAGCGGTTCAGCTGACCCCGCACACCTCCAGTGCGCCGGTCTGCTCGTTCTGCTCGAGGTTCACCAGTTGGCGTTCGCGGTCGCCGCCACTGAAGGTGACCTCGACCGGCACGGTCAGACTGGCCTGGTTGAGCTCGCCGACCTGGAACGAGTTCACCTGCGGCCCACTGGCGGCCCGCCGTTCGAAACCCCGCCGCGACTCCTGCTGCCGCACCCGCGCACAGAGCTGGTCGTACGCGGCACCGTACTCTCGTTCCACCAGCGCCTGGTAGTAGTTGGTGGAGACGGTGCGCCCCTGCTCGTCGATCGCCTCCGCGCCGGCCACCAGCAGCCCGAGCACCGCCGCACCCCCGCCGCCGCAGCAGAGCGTCAGTGCGAGCGCCCCGGCGCCGAGCCCCAGCCAGAGCCGGGTGCGACGGCCCTCGACCGGCGGCGCCGCGAACGGTGGTGCGACACCGGGACCGGCGGGCGGATTCGGCACTCCCGGCCCGGGAGGTGGGCCGGGCACGGCAGGGGGTGCGGCGCCGTCGCGCGGGCCGGGTGCGGCGTTGTCCGACGGGCCGGGCACGGCAGGGGGTGCGGCGCCGTCTGGCGGGCCGGGCACCGACGGGTGCGGCGAGGGAGCGGCCGGTCCGGGAGCGGTCATGAGATCAATGTAGTGCGTATCGCTCACCGGTACGGATCGGCTGCCCGATCGCTCGCCGCCACAACCACGTCAGCGCCGGGCGCGGCGGTGGCGAGAGCCTCGTAGGCCGACGGTTCGTCGACCGACTCGGCGAGCAGCGGAACCGCGGTGACCTTGACGTCGAAGCCGCCGAGCGCTCGCCGGTAGGTGCCGACCGACTCCCACTCGGTGAGCAGACACCAGTAGCGCGGGTCGTCCAACGCGCGGACGAGTTGCCCACGCAGGTATCCGGGGCGGGCCGCGAGCGCCGCGAGCGCGGCGTGCGCCCGCGCGGTGAAGTCGTCAACGACATCGACCTCGACCACGAACCGGTTGGTGACCAACACCGGCAACCTCCTCGTAGAGTCTGTGGGATGCAGCGTACGCAGCACCGGTTAGCGAGCCGGTTGGCCCGGGCAAACCCGACGGCGGTCTTCCTGATCACCCTGGTGGTGGTGCTGGTCGCTCTCTTCACTCCAGGGGTGATCGGCGGGCTACTCACCCTCACCCTCGCGGCGGTCGTGGCCACGCTGGTGGTCACCACGGGGACGAGCCAGCCGGCACGGCTACGAGTGGTCCGGCTCCTGGTGCTGACGCTGCTGATCGTCGCCGGGCTGGTCAAGCTATTCTGACATGCACTTATGCGTTTTTGACAATCATTATCACTGTTGCGGACAGTTGCCTGTATGAACTACCGCCGCGCTCCGCGCGCCTTAGCCGCCGCCTCCGCCGCCCTGCTCGCCCTCGGCACGGCCGCCTGCTCCGACGAGCCAGTCGACGCAGACCCGCAGCGGGTTGAAGTCGTCGCTGCGTTCTACCCACTTCAGTTCCTGGCCCAGCAGATCGGCGGCGACGCGGTAACTGTCAGCAACCTGGTGAAGCCTGGTGCTGAGCCCCACGATGTCGAGCTGAGCCCGAGCCAGGTTGGGGACGTGGCCGGGGCGGAGCTGATCGTCTACCTCAAGGGTTTCCAGCCTCAGGTCGACGATGCGGTGCAGCAGAACTCGGCCGACCGGGCATTCGACGTCGCCACGGTCGAGCCACTGCTCGACGCCACCGGCGATGGCCACGATCACGATCACGGGCACGAGGGCGAAGAAGCGCACGAGGGCGAAGAAGCACACGAGGGCGAAGAAGCACACGAGGGCGAAGAAGCACACGAGGGCGAAGAAGCACACGAGCTGGCAGAGGCCGGCAGCAAGGACCCGCACCTGTGGCTGGATCCCACCCGGCTCGCCACCGTCGGTGACCAGCTCGCCGACCGACTCGCCGAGGCCGACCCCGATCACGCCGACGGGTACGCCAGCCGAGCAAAGGAGCTCCGGACCGAACTGGAACAGCTCGACACGGAGTTCACCGCCGGTCTGGAGACCTGCCAGCGCCGGGAGATCGTGGTCAGCCACACCGCCTTCGGCTACCTGACCGCGCGTTACCAGCTGGAGCAGATCGGCATCTCCGGGCTGAGCCCGGAGCACGAGCCGTCGCCGCAGCGGCTGGCCAAGGTGATCGAGGAGGCCAAGGAGCACCAAGCCACCACGATCTTCTTCGAGACGCTGGTCAGCCCGAAGGTCGCCGAGACCATCGCCGCCCAGGTCGGAGCCGAGACCGCGGTGCTCGACCCACTCGAGGGGCTCGGCGCCGACAACAACGGAGACTACTTCTCGGTGATGCGGACCAACCTCACGAACCTGCAAACGGCGCTGGGCTGCTCATGACCACTCCCGTCATCACTGTCACACACGCGGCGATGGGCTACGAGGGCCGGACCGTGCTGCGGGACGTCTCGCTAACCGTCGCCGCTGGTGAGGTGGTGGCGGTGCTCGGTGCCAACGGCTCCGGCAAATCCACCCTGATCCGGGCCGTACTCGGACTCGTTCCGCTCAGCTCCGGGTCGGTCGCGCTCTTCGACCGGCCCGGGCGGCGGTTCCGGCAGTGGCACCGCATTGGATACGTCCCGCAACGCCTCGGTGCCAGCGGCGGCGTACCGGCCACCGTCCGCGAGGTGGTGGCGGCTGGCCGGCTGGCCCGTCGGGGCATCCTGCGCCCGCCCGGCCGCGCGGACCGGATGGCGGTGGCCACCGCGCTGGCGGCAGTCGGCCTCGCCGACCGAACCAGCGACCCGGTCTCCACTCTCTCCGGCGGCCAGCAGCAGCGCGTTCTCATCGCGCGGGCCCTGGCCGGCGAGCCGGACCTGCTGATCCTCGATGAGCCAACCGCCGGCGTGGACGCGGCGAGCCAGGAGGCATTCGCTGGAGCGCTCAAGGAATTCGTCGCCGGCGGTGGCACCGTCCTGCTGGTCGCACATGAGCTGGGACCGCTGCGGCCGTTGATCTCCCGAGCCGTCGTCGTCCACGCCGGCGGGATCGTTCACGACGGCCCGGTACCCGAGCCGGCCGGCCACCACGCCGACCCCGACCACGACCACGTGCACCCGCACGGTCCCAACGAACCCGCCGGTCTCTGGAGCGCGTGAGATGGAACTCTTCCAGTACCCGTACATGCAGCGTGCCCTGATCGGTGCGCTGATCATCGGCCTGGCCGCCCCGGCGCTCGGCATCTACCTGGTTCAGCGACGGCTGGCACTGATCGGCGACGGCCTCGGGCACGTGGCGCTCACCGGCGTCGGTGCCGGCCTGCTATTCAACCGCTCGCCGGTCTTGGCCGCGGTGATCGCGGCGAGCCTCGGCGCAATCATGATCGAACTGGTCCGAGCCCGCGGCCGCACCTCCGGTGACCTGGCGCTCGCCCTGCTCTTCTACGGCGGCATCGCCGGGGGTGTGATGCTCGTCGGGCTCTCCGACAGCACCAGCGCGAGCCTCCACGCCTACCTCTTCGGCTCCCTGTCCACCATCAGCCCGGCTGACCTGACCACGATCGTGGTGCTCGGCGTGGCGATCCTGGTCACCATGCTGGCGCTCTACCCGGCGCTCTTCGCGATCGGCCACGACGAGGAGTACGCCCGGGTCTCCGGGCTGCCCGTTCGCGCCCTCAACCTGCTCCTCGCGGTCGCCACCGCGGTCACCGTCACCATCGCGATGCGCGCGGTGGGCGTCCTGCTGATCAGCGCACTGATGGTGGTGCCGGTCGCCGCCGCACAGCAGGTCACCCGCGGCTTCCGCAGCACGATGACGGCCGCCATGGCGCTCGGCCTCTTCGCCGCCGGGTCGGGTGTGTACGTGGCGGCCAACGCCGACACCGCCCCCGGCGCGTCGGTGGTGCTGATGGCGATCGCCTCGTTCGCGGTGATCGCGCTCGGCGGCGTGGGCTGGCGGACGCTACGACGACGGCGGGTCGCCGCACCGGGCACACCGGCCGTGGAGCCGCACGAGGTGGTGCTCAGCCAGTCCTGACCCACGGCGCGCCCCTGGGGTTGGTTACCGTTACCCCTGTGAGCAGCGAGTCCGGCTACGACACCTTCGCGGGGGCGAGTGAGCTGCTGCGCGCCCTCTCCGCCCCGATCCGGCTGGCCATCGTCAGCCAACTCGCCGAGGGCGAACGGTGCGTACACGAGCTGGTTGACCAGCTCGGTGCGGCGCAGCCGCTGGTCTCCCAACACCTACGGGTGCTCCGCGGGGCCGGGGTGGTGCGCGGTTCCCGGCGCGGACGGGAGATTGCCTACACGCTGGTTGACGAGCACGTCGCACACATCGTGGCGGACGCGGTCAGCCACGCCGGCGAGCACAACACCCCCACCTGAGGGCTCACCTCGGGTCCCGGGCCCGGGCCAGAATCGCGTCGGCGAGCGGCGCTGGCGCCCGATCCGGGATCCAGTGACTCACGCCGGTCAGCTCGACGAAACGGTAGTCCCCGGTCACGTGGGCGGCGCAGGCCACGGCGGCGGTGCGACCGATCGCGATGTCCCGGTCACTCCAGACGTACGTCGTCGGCACCGACACCGGTCCGACGGCCGCCAGGTCCCCCCGGGACATCGCCCGGTACCAGTTCAGGGCGGCACTCAACGCACCCGGAGCGCGCATCGGTTCGACGTACGCGGCCACCCGGTCGGCGTCGCCGGCTCCGGCCAGCATCCGGCGCAGCCCGGTCGCCCGCAGGGACAGCAACACCGCCTCCGCCGTCCTTTCCCGCCGGAACAGCCGCATGTACGCCGAGCGGGCCCGCTGGGACCGATCGGTGCGCAGGGCGTGGGCCATGGCCCCCGGATGCGGCACGGAGACCGCGGTCAGCGAGTGAACCCGGGCCGGATGCCCGGCAGCGAGCGCCCAGCTGACCACCGCGCCCCAGTCATGCCCGACCACGTGCGCAGCGGCGACGCCGAGGTGGTCCAGCACCGCCACCGCATCGCCGACCAGCTCACCGAGGCGGTACGCGGAGACCAGCGCCGGGCGGGCACCGGGCGAGTAGCCGCGCTGGTCGAGTGCGTACGTGCGCAGCCCGGCGGCGTGCAGGAGCGGCACCACGTCGGCCCACTCCCCACTGTGCTGGGGGAAGCCGTGCAGCAGAAGCACCGGCGGACCGGCCGCCGGGCCACCGACGCGGACATCGAAGGCAAAACCACGGACATCGACACCCATAAGCGCAGCCTACCCGGACTCAACCGAAGGAGCCCCGGTCAACCTGCACCGATGTCACTTTGTTGAAAGATCTTCGGAGGTGCTAGCGTCGGTGACACATTTTCACCTCCGACAGGGGAGCGCACAGCGCTGAGAGTGTGGGCAACGCCCCACAGACCCTCGAACCTGATCTGGGTAATGCCAGCGCAGGGAGTTCGGTCGGCCTCCAGTCGCGCCATCGTCCGGCCGCACCGGACGTAGACACGCCTCTCCTGTTTCCCGGAGCAGACAGGAAAGACCGATGAAAAAAGTCAATGTAACGACCAACCGCTGGCGCACCGTCGATGTCGTCGTCGCCGCTGTCATCGCCGTCACCTTCGGCGTCATCTTCTGGGCCTGGGGGCTGCTCTGGAGCGTCGCCAGCCCGGTGTTCGCCTTCTTCCCGCCGGCCCAGGCCATCATGTACGGCGTCTGGCTGATCCCGGCGGTGCTCGGCGGCCTGGTGATCCGCCGCCCCGGTGCGGCGCTCTTCTGCGAAATGGTGGCCGCGACTGTCTCCACCCTGCTCGGCTCCGAGTGGGGCAGCATCACCCTCCTCCAGGGGCTGGCCCAGGGGATCGGCGCCGAGTTGGCTTTCGCCGCCTTCCGCTACCGCTCCTTCCGGCTACCCACGGCACTGCTGGCGGGTGCACTGACCGGCCTCAGCGCGGCCCTCTTCGACTTCTTCGTCTGGAACGGCGAGTACGCGCTGGGCAGTTACCGGATCCCGTACGCGCTGCTGACGATCGCCAGCGCCACCGCCATCGCCGGGTTCGGCGCCGAGAGCCTGACCCGGGCCCTGGCCCGGACGGGCGTGCTGGCCCTGTTCCCCGCCGGCCGCGAACGCACCACCATCTGAACGCCGTGTCGATCGGGAGGTTGGGACCGCGGATCGCGGGTCAGCATCCAGCTTTGGGGCGGCGTCGGTGAGCGCGGTCCGGTTGCGGGACTTCGGGTGGCGGCACGCGGGGCGGAAACGGTGGGCCGTACGCGGGCTCGACCTGCGGATCGAGCACGGCGAACGGGTCCTCCTGTTAGGGGCCTCCGGGGCGGGTAAGAGCACCCTGCTCGCCGCGCTGGCCGGGCTGCTACCGGAGGACTCCGGCGAGCAGGAGGGCACGGTCGAGGTTGACGGCCGGGACCCGCGCAGGGCTCGAGAAGAGGTCGGCCTGCTCTTCCAGGACCCGGAGACGCAGCTGGTAATGGCGCGCTGCGGCGACGATGTCGCCTTCGGCCCCGAGAACCGCGGGCTACCGGCCGAGCAGATCTGGCCCCGAGTGGACGAGGCCCTGCGTCGGGTTGGTTTCCGCTACGGCCGGGACCGGCCGACCGCCGCCCTCTCCGGCGGCGAACAGCAGCGCCTCGCCTTCGCCGGGGTGCTCGCGCTCCGCCCGCGCCTGCTGCTGCTCGACGAGCCGACCGCCAACCTGGACCCGGCCGGTGCGGCGCTGATCCGCGACGCGGTCGCCGCGGCGCTCGATGCCGACACCACCCTGCTCCTCGTCGAGCACCGGCTCGCCGAGGCGCTGCCGCTGGTCGACCGGGTGGTCGTGCTGGCACCCGGCGGCGGTGTCCAGGCCGACGGCACCCCGCAGGCGGTCTTCGCCGCGCACGGCGAGGCGCTCGCCGCCGAGGGGGTCTGGGTGCCGGGCCATCCGGTACCGGCGCGGCCGGCCGCCACCACCGCCGGGGAGACGTTGCTCACCGCCGACGAGCTCGCTCTGCCGCCCCGGCTGGCCAGCGTCTCCCTCACCGTACGGGCCGGCGAGGCGCTCGCCGTCCACGGACCCAACGGGGCCGGGAAGTCCACCCTGGCGCTCCTGCTGGGTGGGCTGCTCGCACCGGCGGCGGGCCGGGTCACCGCGACGGCGGAGCTGGCCGGCGGGGACGCCCGCGTCCCACCGCACCGGTGGCGGGCGCCGGCGCTGGTGGGCCGGATCGGTACGGTCTTCCAGGACCCGGAACACCAGTTCGTCACCGCCGCCGTCGCCGACGAGTTGGCACTGGGACCACGCCGCACCGGCCGAACCGAGGCGCAGGTCCGCGCCACCGTGGACACGCTGCTCGACCGGCTCCGCCTGACGGCGCTCGCCGAGGCCAACCCGTACACCCTCTCCGGTGGCGAGGCGCGGCGGCTAAGCGTCGCGACGGCCCTGGCCACCGCGCCCCGCCTGCTCGTCTGCGACGAGCCCACCTTCGGCCAGGACCGGCGGACCTGGCAGGAGCTGGTGGAGCTCTTCGCCGAGCTACGCGACAACGGGCACGGGCTGGTCACGGTGACCCACGACCCGGAGTTCATCGCCGCGCTCGCCGACCGCCGGGTACGGCTCGACCAGCCGCGGAGCGTCCCGTGATCGACCTCGAACCGGTGACCCGACCAGACGCCCCACTGGCCCGGCGCAACCCGGTGGCCAAGCTGGCGGCAGCGCTGCTCTGCTCGGTCATCCTGATCGCCACCCTCGACCCGGTGGCGCCGGCCATCGCCATCGCCTTCGAGCTGGCCCTGCTGCCGCTGTTCGGCATACGGCTCCGGGTGCTCGCCCGCCGGGCCATGCCGCTGCTGGTCGGCGCGGTCGGCGTCCTCGTCACGCTGGTGCTCTTCGCCGCCGACCGCTCCGGGCGGATCCTGATCGAGGCCGGCCCGTTCCTGGTCACCTCCGGCGTGCTGATCACCGCGCTCGGTCTGGTGTTGCGCATGTTCGCGGTAGCCCTGCCGGGATTGATCGTGGTGGCGACCACCGACCCGACCGACCTGGCCGACGCGCTGGTGCAGAACGCCAGACTGTCCGCCCGCTTCGCCTACGGGGCGCTGGCGGCGTTCCGGTTGGTGCCGCTACTCGCCCAGGAGTGGCAGATGATCAGCATGGCGCGGCGGGCCCGGGGCATCGACGCCGGCCGTGACCCGCTGGCCCGGCTCCGGCTCTTCGGGTCGACCGCGTTCACCCTGCTGGTCGGCGCAATCCGCCGCGGGACCCGACTCGCGGTGGCGATGGACGCCAGAGGCTTCGACGCCACGACCCCCCGATCGATGGCCCGCCGCCAACACTTCGGCCACGCCGACGGTCTCCTGATCGCCGGTGCGGCGGTACTGGCCGGTGCCGCGCTCGCGGTCAGCGTCGCCGTCGGCACGTTCCGCCCCCTGATCGGCTGACTGCCGGACCAGAACAACACCCCGGTGGAGTGGCCGCGGACCAGCGGAACGTGGAGCGCGATACGGTCACAGGCGAACTTCGAGGTGGAGGTGGCGGGGATGAGCGGGCAGGCACAGATCGGCGTTACCGGGCTGGCGGTGATGGGCCGCAATCTCGCCCGGAACCTGGCCCGCAACGGCTTCGTCGTGGCGGTGCACAACCGCTCTCCAGAACGGACCCGCCGGCTGGTCGCCGAGCACGGCGAGGAGGGGCGGTTCGTCCCCACCGACTCGCTGGCCGACTTCGTCGCCGCGTTGGAGCGCCCCCGGGCGGTCATCACGATGGTCAAGGCCGGCGCCCCGACCGACGCCGTCATTGACGAGTTGGTACCGCTGCTCGATGCCGGTGACATCATCGTCGACTGTGGCAACGCCCACTTCGCCGACACCCGACGGCGCGAGGAGGCGCTGCGCAAGCAGGGACTGCACTTCGTCGGCACCGGTGTCTCCGGCGGCGAGGAGGGCGCGTTGTGGGGGCCGAGCATCATGCCGGGCGGCTCCGCCGAGTCCTACCAGAAGCTGGGGCCGATCTTCGAACGGATCGCGGCGCAGGTGGACGGTGAGCCCTGCTGCCGGCACATCGGGCCGGACGGTGCCGGCCACTTCGTCAAGATGGTCCACAACGGCATCGAGTACGCCGACATGCAGCTCATCGCCGAGGCGTACGACCTGCTGCGGGTTGGACTGAACGCGACCCCGGCCGAGTTGGCGGAGATCTTCCGACAGTGGAACTCCAGCGAGCTGGAGTCGTACCTCATCGAGATCACCGCTGACGTGCTCGGGCACACCGACGCCAGCACCGGGCGGGCCTTCGTGGACATCGTGCTCGACCAGGCGGAGCAGAAGGGCACCGGACGCTGGACCGTGCAGAACGCCCTGGACCTCGGCATCCCGATCACCGGCATCGCCGAGGCGACGTTCGCGCGTTCCCTCTCCGGGCACGCCGACCAGCGCGCGGCCGTCCGCCATGCCTTCGGCGACCCGGGCCCGACCTGGGAGGTTCCGGATCGGGACGCCTTTGTCGAGGACGTCCGGCGCGCGCTGCTGGCCACCAAGATCATCGCGTATGCGCAGGGCTTCGACCAGATTCGGGCCGGCAGCCAGGAGTACGACTGGGACATCGACCTGGGCGGCACCGCCACGATCTGGCGCGGCGGATGCATCATCCGGGCCCGCTTCCTCGACCGGATCCGGCAGGCCTACGACGACCAGCCCGACCTGCCCACGCTGCTGGTGGCGCCGTGGTTCGCCGACGCCGTACGCGCCGGGTTGTCGGGCTGGCGGCGCGTGGTCGCCGAGGCTGCCCACGCCGGTGTGCCCACCCCCGCGTTCGCCTCGTCCCTGTCCTACTTCGACGCGCTACGCGCGGACCGGCTACCGGCGGCCCTGATCCAGGGCCTGCGGGACAACTTCGGCGCCCACACCTACCGCCGGGTTGACCGCGACGGTTCCTTCCACACCCTCTGGGCTGGCGACCGCGGTGAGGTCGAAGCCTGACCCCGGGCGCTCGGGGTCAGGTGGTCGGCGCCACCGGGTTCGGTAGCGCTCCGCCAAACCGGCGGTCCCGCTGGGCGTAGAGCTCACAGGCGTACCAGAGGTGCCGGCGGTCGAAGTCCGGCCAGAGTGTGTCCAGGAAGACCAGTTCGGCGTAGGCGCTCTGCCAGAGCATGAAGTTCGAGGTGCGTTGCTCTCCGGAGGGGCGCAGGAAGAGATCCACGTCGGGGACCTCCGGGTGGTAGAGATGGCGGGCCAGGGTCTTCTCGGTGACCTTGGCTGGGTCGAGCCGGCCGGCGGCCACCTCCCGGGCGATCGCGGCGGCGGCGTCGGCGATCTCGGCCTGCCCGCCATAGTTGACGCAGAACTGCAGGGTGAGCGTGGAGTTGCCGCGGGACATCTCCTCGGCCGCCTGCAACTCCGAGATGACGCTCTTCCACAGCCGCCCGGACCGGCCGGACCAGACAACCCGTACGCCCAGGTCGACAAGCTGGTCACGGCGGCGGCGGAGCACATCCCGGTTGAAGCCCATCAGGAAGCGCACCTCGTCCGGCGAACGCCGCCAGTTCTCCGTCGAGAACGCGTACGCCGACAGGTACGGAATGCCCAGCTCGATCGCGCCCTGAACGGCGTCGAAGAGGGAGAACTCTCCCGCCTCATGCCCTTTTGTACGCGGAAGCCCGCGTTCCTTGGCCCACCGGCCGTTGCCGTCCATCACCACCGCGACGTGCCGCGGCAACGCCTCGGCGGGCAGCGCCGGTGGCCGGGCACCGGACGGGTGGGGGGTGGGCGGCACCGGCGTACGGCCGGGGCGCCTGATCGATCGGATCACTCGGTCTACTCCCTGTCCACGCCGGCCACGGCCGGCCCGACTCCGCCGGCCGGCGTCCCGACCGCGCCGGCGGCCGGACCGCCCCGGTCCACCAGCGGCAGCGAGCGTAACGCGCGCTCCAGATGCCACTGCAGGTGCGCCGCGACCAGCCCGCTGCACTCTCGACGAACACCGTTCTCGGCGGCGTCGGCAACCCGCCAGTCACCGCTGGTGAGCGCGGTCATCAGGTCAATGGTGGCCGGTGCGGGGTGGGCCGCGCCGGGCGGCCGACAGTCGAGGCAGACGGCACCGCCGGCCGGGACGGAGAAGGCCCGGTGCCGCCCCGGCGTGCCGCAGACCGCGCAGCCGGCCAGCGCCGGCGCCCACCCAGCCAGGGCCATGCCACGCAGCAGGTACGCGTCCAGCACCAGGGTCGCCGCGTGCTCCCCGTCGGCCAGCGCACGCAGCGCCCCCAGGGTTAGTTGGAACAACCGCAGCGACGGTTCCCGCTCGACCGGGGTGAGCCGCTCCGCGGTCTCGCAGACCGCACTCGCCGCTGTGTAGCGGGGGTAGTCGCCGAGGAGGCGCTTGCCGTACAGGTCAATGCCCTCGACCTGGCTGACCGTGTGCAGCGAGCTGCCCTGCTGGCCCTTCGGGTCGCCGGCGAGTTGCAGGTCGATATGGCCGAAGGGCTCCAGCCGGGCGCCGAACTTGCTGGTGATCCGGCGCACTCCGCGGGCCACCGCGCGCAGCCGCCCGTGCCGACGGCTGAGCAGGGTGATGATGCGATCCGACTCGCCGAGCTTCTGCACGCGCAGCACCACCGCGTCGTCACGGTAGAGCTGTCGGCGGTACCCGGCCATCGGATCATTCTCCCTCAGGGTGACAGCTCCGGGCGGGCTCGGGGTGGACGCGGCGCCGGATGGTCATCGTGCGTTGCTCTCGACGCTCCCAGTCTGTACGCGCTCGCTCTCCGCCGACCGGGGCGCCGGCACCACCGGCTGCTTCCGCGCCGTCCCGGCCTGGTCCGCCGAATCGACCGCGGCCTGCTTCGCCGCCCCCCCGGGCGTGGCTGCCGCCCCCTCAGACCTAGCTGCCGCCCCCTCGGGCGTAGTTGTCGTTCGCCGTCCGAAACCGGGGATCAACTCGGGCCGGCGCCGGGCCGCGACGTCCTCAACCCAGCCGACAAGCAGGATGACGACCCCGAGCAGGGCGAATACCAGCACGACCCGGATGGCCAGGCCGAGCAGATTCTGGTGCGACCAACCAACCACGTCCACCAGCGGGGTGAGCGCTGCCACGAAGGCCATGTGCCACAGGTACACGGTGAGTGCGCGCCGGTTGACCAGGGTGACCAGCCGACTGAAGAACGCGTTGCGGTCGATCCACGCTGTTCTCGCCGGCTCCCGCCCGAGCACGACCAGGATGACACCGGCCGACCAGAGGGCGTTGGCGAGCGGATTTCCGTTGAGGTCGAGCCCCTTGGTACCGGGCTGGGTCAGGTTCCACCAGCCGCCGAGGGCGACCAGAGCGATCGCGGTCGGCCACAGGACGCGGTTGGCGAGTCGGCGCAGCATCCCCGCCTGGTGGGCGAAGCCCAACATCCACGCCCCGAAGTACAGGCCGAACTGCTGCACCACCATCGGCGGATTCGGGTACACCCCCAGTTCGATCGCCACCGTCAGCGCGTACGGGGCGATCAGGGTGGGCAGCGGGAACCGACGGAACAACCACAACGCCAGCGGCGAGACGAGGACAAACCAGAGGTAGTTGCGCAGGTACCAGATCGGGCCCAGCACCGGTATTCCCCAGTCGTTCCGCGGTGGGTCGGCTACCGGGAAGAGCCAGAGCAGGAGCTTTGGGGTGAACGCCAGGCCGCTGAGCAGCATCGCGGGCACCAAGATCGCGCCGAGCACCCAGAACGACGGCAGCAGCCGCCGCAACCGACGACCGACCGCCGCCGTCCCGAACCGATACAGGGACGCCGCCATCAGCGATCCAGCCAGCGCGAACATCACCGACATCGCGGGAAAGACCAGCGTCATGGTGGCCCACCCGGTTACGTGGTAGACCACGACCCGGACAACGGCGAGGGCACGCAGCAGATCTAGGTAACGATTTCGCATCAGCTCGCTACTGGTTTCGGACGAGGGGAGGGAAACACAATCCCCTACCCTCCGCCCGTGACCTGGAATGCGCGAGACCCGCCGGCGGAAAAGTGAAATTCCTCATCGGTACCACCGAAGGCTGACAAGCCACTCGGAACACTCGGCCACAAGCCGGGCGCCCCGGCTAGAAGCCGAGCTTACGGAGCTGTTTCGGGTCCCGCTGCCAGTCCTTCGCCACCCGTACGTGCAGGTCGAGGTAGACCCGGGTGCCGAGCAGCTCCTCGATCTGCCGCCGCGCCCGGATGCCGACATCCCGAAGCCGGCTGGCCCGGTGCCCGATCACGATCGCCTTCTGGCTCGGCCGCTCGACGTACACATCGGCGTAGATCTTGATGACCCGTTCCGCGGGGATCATCTCCTCCACCACCACCGCGATGGAGTGGGGCAACTCGTCACGCACCCCCTCCAGCGCCGCCTCCCGGATCAGCTCGGCGACCAACACCTGCTCCGGTTCCTCGGTGAGCATGTCGTCCGGGTAGAGCTGTGGTGACTCCGGCAGGTAGCGGGTCATCACGTCCACCAGCGTGTCGACCTGATGCCCGGAGACCGCACTGACCGGCACGACCTCCGCGAAGTCCGCCAGTTCACTCACCGCGACCAGCTGCTTGGCCAGCTGCTCCCGGTCGACCAGGTCGGTCTTCGTCACCACCGCGAGCACGGTCGCCTTCAGCTCGGCCAACTCGCCGGAGATGAAGCGGTCGCCCCGGCCGATCGGCTCGTCCGCCGGGATGCAGAGGCCGATCACGTCAACCTCGCTCCACGTCTGCCGCACCAGATCGTTGAGGCGCTCGCCGAGCAGCGTCCGGGGCCGGTGCAGGCCCGGCGTGTCAACCAGCACGAGCTGCGAGTCGGGCCGGTGCAGCACCGCCCGAATAACGTGCCGGGTTGTCTGCGGCTTACTCGAGGTGATGGCGATCTTCTGCCCGACGATCGCGTTGGTCAACGTCGACTTACCGGCGTTTGGCCGTCCCACGAAGCAGCCAAAGCCCGCCCGGTACGGCTGCCGAGGGTTCACGGAAGTCACTCGGCCACCGTCCCGAGGAGCGTGCCGTCCGGAGCCGCCACGTGGATCGGCGCGTCGGCGGCGAGGTCACGGACCGCCGCGTGGCCAGCACCGTCCAGCGTTGACGCCTCGGTCACCACCGCCGCGGCCTCCAGCCGGGTACAGCCAGCCGCCGCCGCCGAGCCCACCGCGAGCTGAAGCGCGGTCAACGCCAGCGAAGGCAGCGAGACGCTCGCCGCGGCGTATGTCCGACCGTCCTGGTCCCGGACCGCGGCACCTTCGACGGCACCGATCCGGCCGCGCGCCCCCCGGGCCAGGACGACCAGTTTGGCGTCCTCGGCGGTCAGCTCCACCGGGGTGGCCCCGGTAGTCGGTACGGCGGGTGACTCAGGCATCGGCGGGTTGCCTCTCCTCGGCTTGGTCGGTGTCGCCCGGGGCGTCGGCGGACTCACCACGTCCCGGATCGTGCTGTTGGTCGGCCGGCTCCACCCGGCGCACCAGGACCGTGTCGATCCGATTGCGCCGCCCGGTGGTGCCCTCAGCGAGCAGCCGCAGACCGGCCACCTCAACCTGGGCGCCGGGGATCGGGACCCGGCCCAGGGACTGCGCGAGCAGGCCACCCACCGTCTCCACCTCATCGCTGGGCAGCTCGGTGTCGAACAACTCGCCGAGGTCCTCCACGGGTAGCCGCGCGGTGACCCGCACCGCGTCGTCGTCGAGGTGCTCGACCGGCGGACGCTCAACATCGTACTCGTCGGTGATCTCGCCGACGATCTCCTCCAGGATGTCCTCGATGGTGACCAGCCCGCCGGTCCCGCCGTACTCGTCAACGACGATCACCAGGTGGTTCCGGGCAGCCTGCATCTCCGAGAGGAGATCATCAACCGGCTTGGACTCCGGCACGAAGGTGGCCGGACGCATCAGCTCGGCCACCGGGAGACGCCGGTCCTCCGGGGCACCGCCCTGCGTACGCCGGATCAGATCCTTCAGGTAGAGCACGCCGAGCACATCGTCAACGCTCTCGCCGATGACCGGAATGCGGGAGAAACCGGACCGCAGAAAGAGCGCCAAGGCCTGGGAGAGCATCTTGTGCCGCTCGATCCAGACCATCTCGGTGCGCGGCACCATCACCTCGCGGACGATGGTGTCACCGAGCGCGAAAACCGAGTGGATCATCTGCCGCTCGCCATGCTCCACCACGCCGCGCTGCTCGGCCAGATCGACCAGCTCGCGCAGCTCCACCTGGGTGGCGAAGGGACCCTCCCGGAAACCGCGCCCCGGGGTGACCGCGTTACCGATCAGGATCAACAATGAGGCGAGGGGGTTGAGTGCCCGACCCAGCCAACGCACCAGCGGCGCCACCCCGCGACCCACCGCGTAGGCATGCTGCCGGCCGATGGTGCGCGGCCCGACGCCGACCACCACGAAGCTGACCACGGTCATCGCCCCGGCCGTCACCACCGCGGCCAGCCAACCGGCGCCGAGCGAGTCAACCGCAACCAGGGCTACCAGGGTGGTCGCGCTCAACTCGGCGAGCAACCGCAACAGCAGCAGCAGGTTGAGGTGCCGGACCACGTCCCCGGCGACGGACTGTAACGCTCGGGCGCCCCGGGCTCCGTCGCGGACCAACTCGGCCGCCCGGGCCGGCGAGACAGCGGCGAGCGCCGCCTCGGTCATCGCGATCAGGCCGGCGAGGACCACCAGCCCGGCCGCGAGGAGAACCAACTGCACGTCGGGGAGGCCGGACGTACCGGCCGTCGCTGCGGCAAGAGAGGCCATCATCGTGACCGGGTCGACCGCCAGCTCACCAGCAGCCGGGCTTGGAGGGCGAACATCTCCCGCTCCTCCTCCGGCTCGGCGTGGTCGTAGCCGAGCAGGTGCAACACCCCGTGCACGGTGAGTAGGTGCAGCTCATCGGCGGTGGAGTGACCCGCGGTGGTCGCCTGCTTCGCGGCCACCTCGGGGCAGAGCACGATGTCACCGAGCAACGCCGGCTCGGCACCGACGGTGGCGCTCTCCCCCGGCCCGTGGTCAACGCTGCCCTCGTCCATCGGGAAGGCGAGGACATCGGTCGGGCCGTCCCCGCCCATCCAGCGGTGGTTCAACTCAGCCATGTAGTCGATATCGACAAGCAGCACGGACAGCTCGGCGAGCTGGTTGACCCCCATTTCGTCGAGGGCGTGCCGGGCGACGGCGAGTATCGCGTCGGTGTCGACGTCAACCCCGGACTCATTGGCAATCTCGATGGACACTTTCTTCCTTCGCTTCGTTAGCGACGCCGACCGGCGCGGCCACCCTGGGTGGGCCGCCCGGGCACCGCTTGCACGCTCTTCGCCTGCTGATTTTCCCGCTCCACGTCCCAGCGGGCGTACGCGTCAACGATCTCTCCGACCAGCCGGTGTCGGACCACATCCGAGCTGGAGAGCTGGGCGAAGTGCACATCCGCCACGTCGGTGAGGATCTCCCGGACGACCCGCAGGCCACTGGTCGTCCCGCCGGGAAGGTCCACCTGAGTGATGTCACCGGTAACAACGATCTTGGAACCGAAGCCGAGCCGGGTGAGGAACATCTTCATCTGCTCAGGCGTGGTGTTCTGCGCCTCGTCCAGGATGATGAACGCGTCATTGAGCGTACGACCCCGCATGTACGCCAACGGCGCCACCTCGATCGTGCCCGCCGCCATCAGCTTCGGGATCGACTCCGGGTCAAGCATGTCGTGCAACGCGTCGTAAAGCGGCCGCAGATACGGGTCGATCTTCTCGTTCAGGGTGCCCGGCAGGAAGCCCAGCCGCTCACCCGCCTCGACCGCCGGCCGGGTGAGAATGATCCGGTTGACCTGCTTGGCTTGCAGCGCCTGGACCGCCTTCGCCATCGCCAGGTAGGTCTTGCCGGTACCGGCGGGACCGATGCCGAAGACGATGGTGTGCCCGTCAATGGCGTCCACGTAGCGCTTCTGCCCGAGGGTCTTGGGACGAATGGTGCGACCACGCCGGGAGAGGATGTCGAGCGTCAGAACCTCGGCGGGCCGCTCGGCGCTGCCCTGCTCGAGCATGCCGACGGTGCGCCGAACGGCGTCGGTGGTCAGCGTCTCACCTTTCTCGATGAGTTCGATCAATTCGCCGAAGAGCCGCTCGGCGAGAGCGTTGTCCGCGGGCGCGCCGGTGATCGTGATCTCGTTACCCCGGACATGCACGTCGCTACTCACGGAGCGCTCGACCAGTCGCAGGATCTCGTCCCCCGCACCGAGGAGATTGACCATGATCTTCGGTTCCGGGACGGTGATCCTGGTTTGTACCTGGGGCGGGCCGGGAGGCGGGGTACTGGTCATAGGTTGGGCCGAGTGGCCCTGAGCCACCTGCTCTCGATCTCGGCGCCGGGCCGATCGCCGCGGCGTGCTGGGCGTTGCCCCCATCGTATCGGGTCAACCGCCGCGGCACCTCGCCCAATTCCCCTGCCGGCCACCGGTCGGCCGGTCCGCACGGCCGTCAGCCGGCGTTACCGGTCAGCATCGGCCCGAGCGGCGCACCACCGAGCAGGTGCGCGTGGACGTGGAAGACCTCCTGGCCGCCGTACGCCCCGGTGTTGAAGAGCAGCCGGAAGCCGTCACCGAGCAGCCCCTCCTCCTCGGCCACCGCGGCGGCGGTGGCGAGCACCTCAGCGGCGAGCCCCGGGTCCCCCTCCGCCAGGGTGGCCACGTCGGCATAGTGCTCCTTCGGGATCACCAGCACGTGCACTGGAGCCTTCGGACCGATGTCACGGAACGCGAGGGTTGTCGGAGTTTCCCGGACAACAGTGGCGGGAATCTCACCGGCGACGATCCGGCAGAACAGACAGTCAGTTGTGCTCACCGGAGCAGTGTAGGGAAAGGCTCCGGTCGCCGCCGCCCAGAGCGGGAGAACCTGCGCTACCAACGGCCAAGACGGGCAGCGAGCACTGCGAGCGCCGCCACTCCGGCGGTGGAGGTACGCAGCACCGACGGGCCCAGCCGTACCGTCCGGGCTCCGGCTTCGGTGAAGGCGGCCAGCTCGGCCGGGGCAACGCCGCCCTCGGGGCCGACCACCAGCATGATCTCGCCGCGGTCTGGCAGCTCCGCGGTGACCAGACGCTCCTCCGCCTGCTCGTGCAGGACGAACGCCGCCGCAGCGCCGGCGATCCGGCGGGCCACCTCGGAGGTGGCTTCGGCCGGTGCGCCGGTCACCACCGGCAGCCAGGCCCGCCGGGCCTGCTTCGCGGCCTCCCGCGCGGTGGCGACCCACTTCCCCCGGGCACGTGCCCCCCGGTCGCCCCGCCACTGGGTGACCGAGCGCGCGGCCGTCCAGGGCACGATCGCATCCACCCCGACCTCGGTCATCGCCTGCACGGCCAGCTCGCCCCGCTCCCCCTTGGCCAGCCCCTGAACGACGACGAGCTGGTGGGCGGGGGCGGCCAGATGGTCCCGGGAGGTGATCTGAAGGTCGAGCACGCCCTTTCCCACCGCCGTGACCACGGCGGCGGCCGTGCCACCACGGCCGTCAGCGAGCAGCAACTCCTCGCCGGCTCGCAACCGCTGCACAGTCGCGGCGTGATGCCCCTCCGGCCCGTCCAGGGTCGCCGTCTCGGCGGTGGGCAACGACTCGACCAGGAACAGCGGCGCGGACACGGTGCCAGGCTAGCGGCCGTCCCGGCGTCCCGGCCCGCAGGCCTGGGACACCGGGACGGGTCGAGTCAGGCGTGGCCGTTGAAGGCGTCACGCATCCGAGAGAAGAAGCCGCCCTGCTTGGTCAGCTCGGCGACCTCCTCGCCCCGGGTCTGGGCGAACTCGCGCAGCATCTGTTCCTGATCGGCGTCCAGCTTGGTCGGCGTCCGCACGTCCAGGTGGACGAACAGATCACCCCGGCCGGTCCCACGCAGGTGCGGCACACCGCGGGCGCGGAGCCGCAGCATGCTGCCGGGCTGGGTACCGGGCTTGACGTCCACCGGCTCCTCGCTGTCCAGCGTCTTGATGGTCAGGCGGGTGCCGAGCGCCGCCGTCGTCATCGGGACAGCCACCCGGCAGTGCAGATCATCGCCCTTGCGGGAGAAGACATCGTGCGGGCGTTCGTGGATCTCCACGTAGAGATCACCTGCGGTGCCACCGCCAGGGCCCACCTCGCCCTGCTGGGCCAGCCGAATCCGCATCCCGTCCTCGACCCCGGCGGGGATCTTGACGGTCAGCGAACGCCGGGTCCGCACCCGGCCGTCCCCGGCACAGGTGGGGCAGGGGTTCGGAATCGTGGTGCCGTAGCCCTGGCAGGCGGCACACGGGCGAGCCGTAACCACCTGCCCAAGGAAGGTGCGCTGCACCGACTGCACCTCGCCCCGCCCGCCGCACGCCTCGCAGCTCTCCGGATGGGTGCCGGCTGCGGTGCCCGCACCGGAGCAGGTGGTACAGAGCACGGCGGTGTCGACCGTGATCGGTGCCTCCACGCCGAACGCGGTCTCGGGCAGGTCCAGTTCGAGGCGCAGGATCGCGTCGGAGCCCGGCCGGGTGCGGGGGCGCGGCCCTCGCCCACCGCCGCTGGCGGCCCCCCCGAAGAAGGCGTCCATGATGTCCTGGAAGCCGACGAATGGACCGGCTTCGCCGGGTCCACCCGGGCCGCCACCCCCACCGCCGGGGGCGAGCGGGTCGCCACCGAGGTCAACGATCTGCCGCTTCCGGTCGTCGGAGAGGACCTCGTACGCGGCGTTGATGTCCTTGAACTTCTCTTGCGCCTCCACGTCCGGATTCACGTCCGGGTGGTACTTGCGCGCGAGCTTGCGGTAGGCGCGCTTGATCTCGTCGTCGGAGGCTTCCCGGCTCACGCCGAGGATGCCGTAGTAGTCCTTGGCCACTGCGTTCGGTGTCCTCATGTTCGTCTCGCTTGCGCCGACCGCCGGCCCGATCCGGCCGGACGGTAATGCCTAGTTCTGGGCCAGCAGGTCGCCCACGTAGCGTGCCACGGCCCGAACCGTGGCGATGGTGCTGGGATAGTCCATCCGAGTCGGCCCGACCACTCCGAGACCACCCAGGATGGTCACCCCCGGTCCGTAACCGGTGCTCACCACGGAGGTAGCGCGGAGATTGTCGATTTCGTTCTCGTCGCCGATCCGGACGCGCATCGCGCTCGGCTCGACCTCCCCGATGAGTTTGAGGAGGACCACCTCCTCCTCCAGTGCCTCCAGGATGGGGCGCAACGACCCCTGGAAGTCGAGCAGGCCACCGCGGGTGAGATTGGCGGTGCCGGCGAGGGCGATACGCTCCTCGTGCCGCTCGACCAACGTCTCCAGCAGGACGGTGGAGAGAGTGACCATGGCCGGTCGCAGCTCCCCGCTCACCTCGTCAACCAACGCCTGCACCAGCGGCGGCGTGTCGGCGAGCCGGGTACCGACCAGCCTCTCGTTGACCAGCTGACGCAGATCGATCACGTCGTCTGGGGGGATCGGCCCGGGTAGCTCGACGAGCCGCTGCTCGACCCGACCCGTGTCGGCGATCATGACAAGCATCAGCCGGGTGGTGGAGATCGGCACCAGCTCCAGGTGCCGAACCGAGGACCGGGCCAGCGACGGGTACTGCACGACGGCGACCTGCCGGGTCAGCTGGGCCAGCAGCCGGACCGTGCGGTGCACCACGTCGTCGAGGTCGACCGCGCCGACCAGGAAGCGCTCGATCGCCCGGCGCTCGGCCGGGGTGAGCGGCTTCACCCGGGAGAGCCGGTCCACGAAGAGCCGATAGCCACGGTCGGTGGGCACCCGGCCCGCGCTGGTGTGCGGCTGCTGAATGTAGCCCTCCTCCTCCAGGACCGCCATGTCGTTGCGGACGGTCGCTGGAGAGACCCCGAGTTGGTGGCGCTCGACCAGCATCTTGCTGCCGACGGGCTCCTGCGTGGCGACGTAGTCCTCGACGATCGCGCGCAGCACCGCTAGTTTGCGGTCGTCGAGACCCATCCTTCCCCCCTCCTCCCACAGCGCGTCGGCCGTCGAGGCGCTTCCTGGCACTCGACTCTAGCGAGTGCCAGTCTACGTCGGCACGCCCGGCAACGCGATGATCAACAAATATCGAGCGCCGTCAGCGAATGATGACGCTGGGCCTGCTGCCCGATCCGACGACCCCGGCCTAACGTGATCATCTGGACAGCCGGGGGCGGCGCACTGGGGCTCGTGGTCCGCTGCGCCTACGGTGACCTCATGACGGAACCACCTCGCCCTCCCACCGGCGGAGAGCCTGGGCCAGCCGGTCCGGGCCCCGACGACCCCACCACCCCGATGCCCGGAACACCCGACCCGGGTAGCTTTCCGCCACCGGGCAGCTACCCACCCCCCGGCGCCATGCCGCCGCCCGGCGGCTACCCACCCGGCGGCGGCTACCCACCCAGCGGTGGATACGGCCCACCCAGCGGTGGATACGGCCCACCCAGCGGCGGCTACCCACCCGGCGGTGGATACGGCCCACCCGGCGGCGGGTACGGCCCGCCCAGCGGTTACGGAAACAGCGGGGACCGGATGTGGGTCCTCGGCGCGCACCTCGGCGGCGCGGTCGGCGCACTGATCAGCTTTGGTCTGTTCGGGTTCATCGCCCCACTGGTCGCCTACCTGGCCCGCGGCAACCAGTCACCGACCGTCCGCGCGCACGCCCAAGCGGCGCTCAACTTCCAGATCACCTGGTCCTTGATCGCCTTCGTTCTACTCTTCGTGGGCGTGTGCCTGCTGTTCCTGCCGAACTTCGTCGCAGTGGCGATCCAGATCGTGTTCGGCATCATCGCCGCCCTGCGGGCGAATGAGGGCCGGCAGTACCGCTACCCGATGTCGGTCAACCTCATCAAGTGAAGCCCGACTGGCCGGATCCCGACTGACCGGGCTCCGGCCGGCCGGCTCCGCTGCTGCCCGGTCCCATCGCCGTCGCGGTCCACGCCGGCGCCGATCAACCGAGCAGGTCCCGCACCACCGCGTCCGCGAGCAGCCGACCGCGCAGGGTCAACACCGCCCGACCGTCGCCGTACGCCGCCTCGGCCAGCAGACCGGCCGCCCGCGCCCGATCGGCACCGGCGCGACCGGCGGGATCCAACACGTCCAGCGGCAGGCCCGCGGCGAGCCGGAGCCGCAGCATGACGTCCTCCAGGTGCGCCTCGTCGGCGGTCAGCACCTCCCGGGCCAGGCCCGGCGACGCCCCCGCCGCGAGCCGCTGTGCGTACGCCGTGGGGTGTTTGACGTTCCACCAGCGCACCCCACCGACGTGGCTGTGCGCCCCCGGGCCGAGGCCCCACCAGTCGCCGCCGGTCCAGTACAAGAGGTTGTGCCGGCACCGGGCGGCCGGGGTCCGCGCCCAGTTGGAGACCTCGTACCAGGAGAACCCGGCGGCGTCGAGGGCCGCCTCCGCGGCCAGGTAACGGTCCGCGGCGACGTCGTCGGAGGGCTGTGCCAACTCGCCCCGCCGCACCTGGGCCGCGAGCCGGGTCCCCTCCTCCACGATCAGGGAGTACGCGCTGACGTGGTCCACCCCCGCGGCGACCACCTCGTCGAGCGAGGCGGCGAAGTCGGCCGAGCTTTCCCCCGGCGTCCCGTAGATCAGGTCCAGGTTGACGTGGTCGAACCCGGCCTCCCGGGCCTCCCGGGCGGCGGCGACGGCGCGGCCGGCGCTGTGCCGCCGGTCCAGGATCGCGAGCACTCCGGGCGACGCGGACTGCATGCCCAGCGAGATCCTCGTGTAGCCGGCGGCCCGCAGCGCGGCCAGGGATCGCGGCGTGACCGACTCCGGGTTGGCCTCCGTGGTGATCTCCGCGTCGGCGGCCAGCCCCCAGGTGCGGTCGATGGCGTCGAGGATCCGGGCGAGGTCCGCGGCGGGCAGCAGAGTAGGGGTGCCACCGCCGACGAAGACCGTGTCGACCCGGGGCGGAGGGTTCTCGCGCAGCACCCGGGCGGCCAGCGCGAGTTCGGCGAGTACGGTGTCGGCGTACTCCTCCCGGCTGGCGCCACCCCCCAACTCGGCGGACGTGTAGGTGTTGAAGTCGCAGTACCCGCACCGACTGGCGCAGAAGGGGACGTGGACGTACACGCCGAACCCCCGCGTTCCCACCGAGGTCAGGGCGGTTGTGGGCAGCGATCCATCCACCGGGATGCGCTCGCCTTCTGGTAGGACACCGGGCATGGCCACTAGTGTGCCCGCATGACCTCTCCCGACGCGCTGGTGCGGGCCGCCACGGCCGGCGGGGTGACCACCCTCACCCTGAACAGCCCACACAACCGCAACGCGCTCTCCACCCCGCTGATGACCCAGCTGCTCGACGGACTCGCCGCGGCGGTCGCCGACGACACCGTACGCGCGGTCGTGCTGGACCACTCCGGGCCAGTCTTCTGCTCCGGTGCCGACCTGAAGGAGACCGCCGCCGCGTACGCCAGCGGCACGGTGCCGGCCGGGATGCTCGGTGACGTGCTCGCGGCCGTAGTGGAATGCCCGAAGCCGGTGGTGGCGCGGGTGGCCGGGCCGGCACGAGCCGGCGGGCTGGGCCTGATCGCCGCGGCCGATCTGGCGATCTGCGCCCGGGAGGCGACGTTCGCCTTCACCGAGGTCCGAATCGGGGTGATCCCGGCGGTGATCTCGGCGACGGTGCTGCCCCGACTGCGGCCCCGCGCCGCGGCCGAGCTCTACCTGACCGGGGATACCTTCGACGGGCAGCGGGCCGCCGAAGTCGGTTTGGTCACCACGGCGGTGCCGCTGGCGGAGTTGGACGCCGTGGTCGCCCGCTACTGCGATTCGCTGGTCCGGGGCGCACCCGGCGCACTGGCCGGGGCCAAACAGCTGCTCCGCCGCCCCGCCGCGACCGATCTGCGGGGCGAACTCGCCGACCTGGCCGCCCTCTCCACCAACTACTTTCTCTCCGCGGAGGGGCTGGAGGGCGTCTCGGCATTCCGGGAGAAGCGGCCGGCGAGCTGGGTACCGGGCGAGTAACGGGCTTTTCTGGCCGGACCGGCACGGCGGTAGGCCCGGGTTTCTGGGCGGCTCGGCACGGGAAGTCGGTGACGCCCACCGCCGCCTCGACCGACCGGCAGCCGACCGACCGAACGCCCGGGCAGCGCCGCCCCGGCTGCCCGGCGGCTCACCGGGACACGGGGCTTACGCTTGTCGGACTCGTCGAATCAGGGGGTGCAGGTGCGGATTCGGGCAGTCGTGGCGACTGGCATCGTTCTGGCGCTCGTCGCCATGGTCGGGCTCTTCGTCACCTTCCGGCATATCGCGGATGGACTTCGGCTCCCGTTCGCCGGGCGGAGCTGCACTGTGCAGGCAGACGGCCAGGTCGAGCTGGATGCCGGCCAGATGGCCAACGCGGCGACGATCGCGGCCATCGGGGCGCAACGCGGCATGCCGGAACGGGCGGTGGTGGTGGCGCTGGCGACCGCGTACCAGGAGTCGGGGCTGCGCAACCTGGCCGGCGGCGACCGGGACTCGGTGGGCCTGTTCCAGCAACGGCCCAGCCAGGGCTGGGGCTCGCCAGCCGAGATCCGGGACCCGCGGTACGCGACGAACACCTTCTACGCCGCGCTGGCGAAGGTGCGCGACTGGGAAGAGATGCGGGTGACCGACGCCGCCCAGACGGTACAGCGCTCGGCCTTCCCGGAGGCATACCAGAAGTGGGCCGACGAGTCGGAGGTGCTGAGCCGGGCCCTGCTCGGTCAGGCCAGCGGAGCGGTGGCCTGCGCCGTCAACGACGATCCGCAGCACCGAGGGGCCGCGGCGACCGCGGCGCTGGCCCAGGGGCTCGCCCTGGACTGGGGGCTCGCCCCCGAGGCCGCGGCGGCCGGCCCGACCCAGCTGACCGTGACCGTGGACGACGAGCAGGGCGGCTGGCGGTACGCGCACTGGTTGGTGTCACACGCCCAGGACAACGGGGTCCAGCTAGTGCACTTCCAAGGGCTGCGGTGGACCGCGGAGGAGGGGGTCTGGACCCCGATAGCCGGCAAGCAGAGCCCCACCCGAGTGATCGCCGAGGTCCTCGACGCCCCCTGAGGAGCCGGATCACCGGCGGGCGCTGCCACCGTGCCAGCCCACGCGCGCCACCACGGCCACCGCGATGGCGGCGAAGACAACCTGGAGCAGCAGCTGACGCCAATCGAATCCGTCGGCTTCGGCGAAGCCGACGGAGCGAGCGACGATCGCCCCGAGCAGCGCGGCACCGACACCGATCAACAGGTGCAGCCAGCCCGGCATGTCCTGCCGACCCGGCACGACCAGCCGACCCAGCGCCCCGACGATAAGACCGACGAGCAGCGTGGTGAGGATGCCGGAGACGTCCACGGTCGTTCTCCTCTGCCGGGAAGGGCGAGTCCGGTGTGACCGGCGGCGGTGTGCACCGTTCCCGACCTGAGAAGCCTCAAACCGCCCGCCTATGGCCAGACGCGGGGTGCCCGCTCCGCCGCGGCAGCCGTACTCACTTCTTACCGGACGTCTTGCCGCCGCCCCCGGAGTCCGAGGAGAGCGCGGCGATGAATGCCTCCTGCGGCACCTCGACCCGGCCCACCATCTTCATCCGCTTCTTGCCCTCCTTCTGCTTCTCCAGCAACTTGCGCTTCCGGCTGATGTCACCGCCGTAGCACTTCGCCAGGACGTCCTTGCGGATCGCGCGGATCGTCTCCCGGGCGATCACGCGACTGCCGATCGCCGCCTGGATCGGCACCTCGAACTGCTGGCGGGGGATCAGGGAGCGCAGCTTCGCGGCGATGGTGGTGCCGTAGGCGTACGCCTTGTCCTTGTGCACGATCGCGCTGAACGCGTCGACCGGCTCGCCGTGCAGCAGGATGTCCACCTTGACCAGGTCGGAGGCCTGCTCGCCGGAGGGCTCGTAGTCCAACGACGCGTACCCCTTGGTGCGGCTCTTGAGCTGGTCGAAGAAGTCGAAAATAATCTCCGCCAACGGCAGCGTGTAGCGCAGCTCCACCCGGTCGGCGGAGAGGTAGTCCATGCCGAGCAGCGTGCCCCGGCGGCCCTGGCAGAGCTCCATGACCGCGCCGACGAAGTCGTTCGGGGTCAACACCGTGGCGCGCACCACCGGCTCATACACTTCGGCGATCTTGCCGGTCGGGTACTCGCTCGGGTTGGTGACCACGACCTCCTCGCCGTCCTCGTTGATGGCCCGGTAGACCACGTTCGGCGCGGTGGAGATCAGGTCGAGGTTGAACTCCCGCTCCAGCCGCTCCCGGATGATCTCGAGGTGCAGCAGGCCGAGGAAGCCGCAGCGAAAGCCGAAACCGAGCGCACCGGAGGTCTCCGGCTCGTAGGTCAGGGCCGCGTCATTGAGCTTGAGCTTGTCCAACGCGTCCCGCAGGTTCGGGTAGTCCGACCCGTCGATCGGGTAGAGGCCGGAGTAGACCATCGGCTTCGGGTCCTTGTACCCGCCGAGCGGCTCGTCCGCCGGCCGCGCGTTGATGGTGACGGTGTCACCGACCCGGGACTGCCGGACATCCTTCACGCCGGTGATCAGATATCCGACCTCGCCGACACCGAGGGCGTCCGCCTTGACCATCTCCGGGGAGATCACCCCGATCTCCAGCAGTTCGTGGACCGCACCGGTGGACATCATCTTGATCCGGTCCCGGGCGTTGATCTGCCCGTCAACCACCCGGACGTAGGTGACCACGCCCCGGTATACGTCGTACACCGAGTCGAAGATCATTGCTCGGGCCGACGACTCCGCCACACCGACCGGCGGGGTGAACTGCCGGACGATCTCGTCGAGCAGGTGCGGCACGCCGTCGCCGGTCTTGCCGGAGACCCGGATGCAGTCCGCCGGATCGCCGCCGATCAGGTGGGCCAGCTCCTCGGCGTACTTCTCCGGCTGCGCCGCCGGCAGGTCGATCTTGTTGAGCACCGGAATGATGTGCAGATCGTTCTCGAGCGCCAGGTAGAGGTTGGCCAGGGTCTGCGCCTCGATGCCCTGGGCGGCGTCGACCAACAGGATCGCGCCCTCGCAGGCCGCCAGGGAGCGGGAGACCTCGTAGCTGAAGTCAACGTGCCCGGGGGTGTCGATCATGTTGAGCACGGCGCTCTCGCCGGCCCGCTCCCCCTCCCGAATCGCCCACGGCATCCGGACGGCCTGACTCTTGATGGTGATCCCGCGCTCCCGCTCGATGTCCATCCGATCGAGGTATTGCGCCCGCATCTGCCGGGGGTCGACCACCCCGGTGAGCTGCAGCATCCGGTCGGCCAGGGTCGACTTCCCATGATCGATGTGGGCGATGATGCAGAAGTTCCGGATACGCGCCGGTTCGGTGGCACCAGGAGTGTTCGCGCCGGAATCGAGCGTCGGTGGCACAGCGGTCCGTTCTGGTCGACTGACGTTGAGCGGGCCGGCGCGGCACCGGCCCCCTCTATGCTCCCACGCCACGCTCGCGGGTCCGCTGCGCGGGCAAACCCGAGCACGCCCCGCCGACGAACCGGGCCTCCTCAGCGGCAGGCCGGGCTGCTCGCCCGACAGCCAGCGGATCACTAGTAACTGGACGAATCCGATTATTCGCCTGGTGGCTCGACGAAGAGGGCGGCGAGCTTCGGGAGCCGGCGGCGAGCCTCATCCGCGTCGTCGAAATCCCAGAAGTCATTCAGGTCCGGCACCGGAACTGGGTCCCGGTCCGCCGGCAGCTCGGCCGCGGTCGCCTTCCGGTACGCCTCCCACGGCACAGCCAACATTCGGGCGCAGGCGAACTCCTCACCCGACAACGATGCGCTCCGCACCGGCGACAGATCGGCCAGCGAGTCCGGCTCGGCGACGGCACGCGCGAACACCTCGCGCCCCTGGGTCATCAGCCAGCCGCGGAAGTCGTGGAAGCCGTCGTCGGAGATCCCTCCGTTGATCAGGTACGCCGCACCCCAGAGGTCCACCTGATGCGAGGCGGCCAGCACCCGGGCCTGATGGCGCGTGTATCCGAGGATCTCCTCCGGCTCCCGCGCCGCGAGCAGGGCCACGGCCCGAACGGCGACCGCGTCCGGCGCTCCCCCGCCCCCGGTCCGGGCCTCGTCAATCAGCTGCCAGAAGTCGTCGGTCCGCATGGCCCGCCAGTCTTCCAGAACCCGCCGGGCACGGACGTCCAACCACCTTCCCGAACCGCCGGGCAGAGACGTCCAACCACCATCCCGAACCCGCTGGCCACGGCGGGCCGACGGCATCGGCCGTTCCTACGTCGACACGTTGCCTGCTTTGCCCGGTGGGCTGGCAAATCCGTACGACACTGGAAAGATGCCGAGTTCACCCCCGCGCCCCGTGACCACCCGCCGGCCCGGCTGGTCCGACCTGCCAGTGGGTCTGCGGGCAGCCCTCGCCGACCGCCTCGGCGCCCCCGTGGTCGCCACCCGCATCGCGACCGACGGCTTCACCCGAGGCTTCGCCGGAGTGCTCTCCGCCGCCGACGATGGCCGGGTTTTCGTCAAGGCCGCGCCCCGCGACTCCCACCTGGCCAACTGGTACTGGCAAGAGGCCACGGTCCTGGACCGGCTCCCACCCGGGCTGCCGGCACCCCGAACCCGCTGGACGCTGGCGGAGTCCGGCTGGTTCGCCGTCGCCCTCGACGTGGTTGACGGCTATCCACCCGGACAGCCGTGGGAGCCGTCGGAGCTGACCAGCACCCTGACCGCGTACGCGGAGGTCGCCGCCGCCCTGGACCCACCGCCCAGCGACCTCGCCGCGCTCAACCCGCCGCACCTGGCCGAGCTGGCCCAAGCCGACATCCTCCGCTGGGGTGACGTGGCAGCAGGCCGGGAGCCCGTTCCGCCACTGCCGGCCGGGCTCGAGCAGCGGCTGCCCGAACTGGTCGGGCTCGAGTCCCGACTCCCGGGGTACCTCGCCCCGGCGTCCGGATTGATCCACGGTGACCTGCGGCCGGACAACGTGCTACTCACCGCGCACGGGCAGGTGTGGTTCTGTGACTGGACCTGGCTCTGCCGCGGTCCGGCCTGGTTCGACCTGGTCACGCTCCTCCTCGGGGGGCAGGCCGTGGAGCAGCAGGAGGTCACCGTCGCGGCGCTGGCCGGGACCGGCGGCGCAAGCTCCCCGACCGAGCCCGCGACCTCCCCCTTCCCGGAGTCCGTCTCTCCCTTCCCGGAGTCCGCCGTCGGAGCCGCACCAGCCCTGACCACCGATTGGCTGGACGCCGCCTTCGCGGCCCACCCGACTGCCGCCGATGCCCCGCCGGATGCCCTGGATGTCACGCTGGCGGCGCTGGCCGGCTACTTCCTCACCACCGCGGCCACGGTTCCGGAGACCGCGACCGAGCAGCTCGCGGCCCACCAGCGCCGCAGCGGCGAGTACGCGCTCGACTGGCTCGCCCGTCGCCAGGGCTGGAGCTGAGCCCCGCCGGATGGAAAGCTCCGCCGCCCCGCACCGGGAGCGTTGGTGGTTGGGAGGCGGCTTTTGGCGCTGCCCGAGCCACCTGATAGCCTGGCACTTCGCGCGACGATGACGCATGCTCGCCGCGCGGATGCAGACCAACCCGAGCTATCAGACGAGGCTGTCGCGTGGCGAACATCAAGTCCCAGATCAAGCGCAACCGGCAGAACGAGAAGCGCCGGCTGCGTAACAAGTCGGTCAAGTCGTCGCTGAAGACCGCGATCCGCAAGTTCCACGAGGCCGCCGAGACCGGCGACGTGGATAAGGCGACGGTTCTCATGCGCGATGCCGCTCGCAAGCTGGACAAGGCGGCCAGCAAGGGCGTCATCCACGCCAACCAGGCCGCGAACCGCAAGTCGGCTATCGCCAAGCGCGTGGCGTCGTTCTCCGCCTGACCCGGCCACACCAGGTTAGGACGAAACCCCGGCCCGATCCGGTCCGGGGTTTTGTGCTGCCCGCCGCAGGGCTTCAGATGCTGACTTCGGCAGCGGTCGCGCCGCCGAGGTCAGCGCTCGGCTTGGGGCGCTCCGGTCGGGGGCAACTCCCGCGCTGCGGCCGAAGCCAGTTCCCCGGGACGCCCGGGAGCGGACCTTACGACGACGCCGGGCACGCTGTGCCAGATCCAGCCAACCCGCGCGGTGCCGACTACCGGCTCCATCTGGTGGCGAAAGCGGTCCCGCTCCTGGTCGGGCACGAGCGCCGCGGAGCGGACGACCCGCGCCGCCACCACGTCGTTGATTTTCACCATCACCGCAACCATCGCCGGCAGCACCAGCACAGACCACCAGCTGACCAGTTCAGCGAGCGCCAGTAGCGCCGCCAGCGCGACAGCCCCCTCGAAGAAGACGAAGCAGAGCACCCCACCGGGGTTGACGAACCGCAGCCCCAGGAGGCGGGCGTACAACGGCCGGTAGCGCTCCTCCTCCGCCACCAGGGTGGCCCAGGACCTCGGTCCGGTCACCGGCCGCCGCCCTGCCGCGCCGCTGCCACCGAGAAGACGGCCCGCTCCAGCGCGTACGCCCGGTCGTCCGAGCCCCCCTTCACGGCCGCGTTGCACTCGGCCGCGGCCCGCATGGCCTGCACCAGCCCTTCCGGCGTCCAACCGCGGCTCTGCCGCTGCGCCCGCTCAATCTTCCAGGCCGGCATGCCGAGAGTGCTGGCCAGTTGGTAGGGGCTCCCCCGCCCGGCGGAGGCGACCCGGGCCACGGTACGGACGCCGTCGGCGAGCGCATCAGCAATGGGCACCGGGTCAACACCGACGTGCAGCGCCCAACGCAGGGCCTCCAACGCAGCCGGCACGTCGCCCACCATCGTCGCATCGGCGACGGTGAAGCCAGACACCTCGACCCGCCCCCGGTAGTACCGGGCCACCGTCTCCGGGCTGATCTTCCCGTCGGTGTCGGCCAGCAACTGCGAGCAGGCGGCGGCGAGCTCGCGCAGGTCATTACCGACCGCCGCGATGAGCGCCTCGGCGGCGGAGTCGGTACACCGACCACCGGCCCGCCGGAACTCGTCGCGGACGAACGCCACCCGCTCCCGGTGCCCCTTCAGTCGGGCAGCCGGAACAACGGTCGCGCCGGCCGCCTTCAGTCCGTCCGCGAACGCCTTGCCCTTGGCCGCACCGAGGTGGAGCACGACCAGCTGCACCTCGGGGTCGGGGTTCTTCGCGTAGGCGAGCAGGGCCGCCGCCAGATCCTTACGCGCGTCCTGGCCGGACCGCAGGATCAGCAGCCGCCGTCCGCCGAAGAGCGACGGACTAAGCATCTCCGCGATCTCACCGACAGTTAGGGAGCCGGCTTGATATTCGCGGACGTCCACCTCCGGATCCACACTCCGACTCTGGGCGACCGCCTCGGTGACCGCTCGAGTAGCGAGAAGTTCCTCGTCACCGAGGACGAGCAGAATCGGGGGGAGGCTGGCGGCGGTCACGCCGCCCATATTCGCATGGTCAGCCGAGCACGCCAGCCCGGTCGCCCGCCCTCCGATGTCAGAGCCCGCACTCAGCGCAAATCACAACTTTTACGCTATTACGCCTTTAAACCTGACATACCGAGCGGCTGGGGCGGCTCTCGACGCCCCGAATGACGACGGCAGCGCCACGGAGCACCCGCGGCCAATCACCACCCGAACCCAACACGTCGTAGCCACGGCCCGGCACGTCCAGCAGATGCACGTCCGCAAGGAGCCCTCTTCACCTTCGCCCTCGCCTACGTGGTACTCAACGTAGGTGCTCGGTGACGCCTCGCCCTTGGCTGGCCCGGCGGCGCGGCAGCGACCAGGCGCCAGCTCGGGCAGGAGGCCCAGGGAGCGGGCCACCCGGCTTCGCCCCTCTGTCCCGCGGCCCGCGGCCCGCGGTTGCCTACGACGGCCTGTTGGCCCAGCCCGAGCAGTGGTACGTCCAACCCGCATCGCCACCAGCACCATGCTCGGCCTGATCATCGCCCTACCACCCACAGTGGTAGTCGCGCTACAAATCTTGACAGACCCGGTCATTGGAGTTCATACGCAGCACCGTACTGTTGATGCGCATACCGGTTACTGCCCAGCACCAGGCTGCAGGAGGATGAGTGCGGTTACAGGGTAGACGGGGCATTCAGCTGGGGAAAATCGGGCTGTGGACTGCCGTTACTGCTGTCGTGGCGCTGCAGGTGACCGGAGCGCTGAATCGTCCGGTCCGGGATCGCCTAGCCGACCTCCACGTCTACTGGGGTTCCGTACAGATCCTTTTGGACGGTGGCAGCCTCTACGACTTCGCCGCCTGGAACGACGCTCCCTTCACCTACCCACCGTTTGCAGGCCTGCTGTTCGCGCCCCTGGCACTGATCGCGGAGGACCCGCTACGGATCCTCTGGACCGCAGTGACCCTCGGGGTGGTAATCGGCCTGGCGCTGCTCGTCCGGCACTCAAACGGGTTGCGCCCGGTCCGGCCGGCACTGCGCGTGCCTGTCGTGGCCCTGCTGCTCTTCGGTTCCGCACCAATATCGAGCAACCTCCGCTTCGGGCAGCTCAGTGTGGCACTGGTGGCTTTGGTGCTGGTGGACTGCCTGGGGGTGGTGCCGGCACGCTACCGGGGCGCGCTCACCGGCTTCGCGGCGGCGATAAAGCTCACTCCTATGATCTTTGTGGTGTATTGGTGGGTCTCCGGGCAGCGGCGGACCGCAATCAATGCCATGGCAGCCTTCGCCGGTTGTACCGCGCTAGCTTGGCTGGTCCTGCCGGGCGAATCGGTCCGGTACTGGTTTACCGAGCTTTGGAATTTCGATCGCGTCGGCAACATCGCCACCAGCGGTAACCAGTCCCTGAACGGGGCACTGCTCCGGATGGATGTGCCGGACACCTGGCGTACCGCACTGGCTGCCGTCATCGGCTTGGCCGTGGTGGCGGTGGCACTGGTCCGGGGGTCGCGGGCCTACCGCGGTGGAGACCCGTTCGCTGCCGTGGTAATCATCGGTGCCGCCGGTCTGGTCTTTTCACCGGTCTCCTGGACCCACCATCAGATATGGCTGGTCCTCGCCGGTCTACTCACGGTTGGCGGGCGGCGAGCAAGTTATGCCTGGTTCGCGCTGGTGACGGCCGTCATGGTCCTGCCCGTGACATCGCTCGGGGCGGCGCTGCCGACCGAAGCCCTCACTGGTAATGCTCGTCTCCTTCTCGCGATCGCCGTATCATGTGTGGTCCCGTTCACCGCCCTCAAGGCAGGGCAACCAGACGAAGAGGCAGTCCACCCGGCGGCGCTGCCCGTCAATCAGACCGGACAGCCTCGCTCGCCGTATCCACAAGCAACTCAGGCACCGGCCACCACCACGCAGACCGCGACCGTGAGCAGCCCAGCCGATGGCTAGCAGGCCACGCGGGTTCCGGGGATCGGACACCGTGGCCAACACGTACAGCGATGGAGTTGGGCGGCAGCGTCGACGATCTCGTCCTCGTCGGCGCTGAACTCGCCGGACTCCTTCTGGGCGCAGCGGGACAGGCCCACGGTGGGTTCGCCAGCAAACGCAGCCCCTGCCCGGCCCGCCAGGAGCCGCACCGACGAGGCCCCACATCGCGCAAACCCCGGTCTCCTGCGACATCCGGACCTACATCGTGGTCCGCTTACCCCTCGCCCCCAGGTCCTCGATGACCAGCGGGGACAACCCGAGCAACCGTTCGTTCGAGGCCGTCTTCTATCCCACACAGGAACAACGGCACCCGCCACCCGCTGTCACCACCGAAGGTGAGACGGGCGGACTTTTCGCACAGGCCCGGCTACGGAAGATCGACGACCTCGTCGCAGCAGTCTGGCCGTCCTCCACTTCGAAACGACCGGACCACCGGAAACGGACGTCACACGCGATCACATTCCTCTACTTGGAGAGGTTCACTATCGATTGGAGGGCGTTTACGATTCCTCCACCAGCGCTCAGCGATGCTGACGAGCGCAAAAGTCCCGAGGACATAGGCCCATCCGACGAAAACATCGATCACATAGTGCTCACCCGAGTACACAAGAGTGAACGTCATCGCTAACGGGTAGAGCAGCAGAATGAGCGAATACCGCTTCCGAATCCGCGTTACAAAGAACAGGACCACAAAAAGCGCGAAGGCGGTGTGCAACGACGGAATTGCCGCCACCGGGTTCGCAGCGTTCTGTCCCAGCCGGATAATACTGAAGGCACCGTGCATGCCGAACTCGGCACCACCACGCAGGCTTAACCTCTCCACCGGTTCGAGGTAGCCGTTGACCGCCGCCCACCACGGCGGGGCCGCCGGATACAGGAAGTAAGTGATTAAGCCGGCGAGGCTGAGGACGAAGAAGCGGCGCATGAAGGCCGCCCACCGGGGCCGCGCGGTGAGCCACAGCCACGCCGCGACCCCGAGAGCTACCACAAAATGGGAGAAGTAGATGTAGGTAACTAGGACCTCCCACCACTGGATGCGGGTAGGATCGTACAGATTTTCCTGCAGCCAGATGGTGGGAATCTTGCCATCTGTCAGCCAACCAAACATCGCCAGGTCTGCGTTGATCAGCTCGGTGACGTGTGGCGCGCGGATTTCATCAGCGAAACCGCGTGAAAGGTTGTAGACCGTCAGCAGTGCGACTACCGGTAGCCAGTCCCGAGCAAAGAGCAGATGCGAGCGCAGCGGCTGATCGATCCGCCACGCCACCGCAAGGGCCCACAGCCAGATAAAAGCGTATCCAGGGTCGGTCGGAAGACCGAAGGCCAAGAAAAATACCACGAAAAGCGCAGCCCAGACCCCGACCGCTTGACTACGGCTGACGGGGAAGCGCCGACTGAGGCCCTTATCGGTTTCAGGGCGCTGCGGGGTATCCACTACTCCTCGGGGAGGGGTGTGAGGCGAACGGCTGGTCATGGTGAGTAAGCCTAACCTCATGCCTTCATGAAGGGTCGTTGTGGTGGCGGGTCGAAAACGTGAAGGCGCGCCCTGGACTGCTGGAAGGATGGGACATGCTGAGGGTCTCAACCATTCGCCACGGAGGGTAATTTCTAGATGCAGGCTACCGGGTCGGTGGGTAGCGGTGGGTACCAGGCTTGGTGCAGACCCCGCGCAGTTCGGCACGCTGGGTGGCGTTGAACGTGTCCGAGCTGTCGATCTTGGTAGCGCGCGGGGGCGATCAGTCGGTCGCGGATGGCGGCGTCACGCTGGGACGGGGCCCGCCGATTCGGCGGCGGGCACATTATTCGCTGTCCGTGTTGGACGCCAGCTCCGGCGTGGTCCTGGCTCAGGTCGCGGTCATGGCGACGGCTACTAGCGTCTGATCGGGTCCTCGGCACCGCGGGTGACGACGGCCAGCCCGGACGGTCGGGTCACCACCGCAACGTCCCCATCGAGGTCGGTGCGGAGGATCCGGGCTCCGCCGCGGGCAAGACGGCCCAGTACCGATGCATCCGGATGCCCATAGGTGTTCTCCCGGCCGACCGGGACCACCGCCACCAACGGACGGACCGCGTCAAGAAAAGCAGGGTCCTGATACGCCGAACCGTGATGGGCGACCTTCAACACGTGCGCGCGGAGGCCGCCGTCCGGCACCCGGTCAAGCAGAGCCTGCTGCTCCTCGATCTCGGCATCTCCGGTCAACAGGATCCGCACCCCGTTGACGGTGGCCACCAGGACCAGCGAATTGTTGTTCGGATCGGAACGGGTACCCCGCAGCGGCACCGAGGGACCGATCACCGTCAACTCCACCGCACCGGCTCGGTAGCCCCAACCGGCCGGCGCAGAAAACATCTCGACGGAGCCCGCCGCCGCCGCAACCTGGACCAGGTCCCGACCGAACGCCGGCTCTGACCACGACGGGGCAAGCACCGCCGCGACCCGCCGCCCCCGGAAGACACCGGCCACCCCACCCACATGATCGTGATGGAAGTGGCTGATCACCAGCAGCGGCACCTCCCAGATACCGATCCGACGTAGGCAACGATCCACCAACCCCGGCTCCGCCCCGGCATCCACCACCACACCCCGCCCCGGACCAGCCGACAGGACCAGCGCATCACCCTGACCAACCGCACACGCCACAACCACCCAACCCGCCGGCGGCCAACCAGCAGCCAGGAGGCGCACCGGCAACGCACCGAGCACGGCCGCAACCGCGGTCACCGCCACCAGCCGCCGCACCACCCGGCGACGGACCGCCACCAGCAACGCCAGAGTCAACCCCGCCAACAGCAACGCACCCCCGGCCCCCGCCGGCCAGGGCAACGCCCCCGCCGGCGCCCGCGCCCCGTAGTGCGCCACAGTGACCAGCCACCACGCCGGCCAACTGGCCAGCCAGGCCAGAAACTCCGCACCCGCCGACCACAGCGGCGACAGCCCCGCCGCCACAACACCAAGCACCGTGGCCGGCGCGATCGCCGGCGCCACCAACAGATTCGCCGGCACCGCGACCAAACTGACCGTGCCCGAAATCCCCGCGACGACCGGCGCGCAGGCCACCTGCGCAGCCGCCGGCACCGCCAGCGCCTCAGCAACCCCCACCGGCACCCGACGACGACGCAACGCATCCCGCCACCGCGGCGCCAACAACAACAACCCACCCGTAGCGAGCACAGAGAGCGCGAAACCGAAATCCCCCGCCAGCTCAGGATCGACAAGCACCAGCACAGTGACCGCCGCGGCCAAAGCCGGCAACGCCGCCCGCGGCCGGCCCACGGCGAGCGCGGCCAACCCAATCGCGCCCATCGCAGCCGCCCGCACCACACTCGGCGACGGACGGACCAAGATCACAAAACCTATTAATGCAACCGCACAGAGCCCCGCGGCGAGCCAGGGACCAGCCCGACCCCAACGAGCAAGTAGCAACACCGCACCAACGACGATCGCTACGTTGGACCCAGATACCGCTGTCAAGTGGGTCATCCCGGTGTCGAGAAAATTCTCCCGTACTGAATCGGGCAGCCGGCTCGTGTCGCCCACCACCAGGCCGGGCAGCAGGCCACCCCGCTCGTCCGGTAGCGGCTCGCAGGCTTCCTGGAGGCCGGCGCGGAGCATGCCGGCGGCACGCTGCAAGCCCGGCGGCGGCCCGTGTGGGAGCGGGGCCTGGGTTGACCACAGGACCGCAGCGGTCAGATCGCCGCCCCGCGGAGCAGCAAGCCGACCTTCGGCGGTCAGCCGCTGCCCCGGCAACAGCGCTCGCCAGGCCGGGTCGGTGGCGAGGACCAGCATCCGGACCTGCGCCTCGACCCGGTGCCCGGCAAGGCCACTGATACGGACCGACTCCGCTGCCACCAACAGCGTGGCGGGTCGCCCGGAACCAGACCGGACCAGCCGGGGGTCGTCCCGGACGACCAGGTCGACGGTTACGGTGGCCCGCTCCTCAACGAGGGCACGCAGCGGGCTAGCGTCCCGCACCGCGACCCGGGCGGCGGTGACGCTCGCTCCGCACACCACCCCGAGCAGGACGGCGACGGCCGCCCAGCCGTGCCGGCGGACAGATGCAGGTGGCCGGCCGAGAAGTCCAGACAGGTAGACCCCACCCCCGATGGCCGCCACAGCGGCGATCGCGGCGACGAGCAGCGACGCCCTGGCGGGCAGGTACAGGCCGGCCAACGCGGCCAGCCACGCGGCGACGGCCAAGCCAGCCAGCCGCAGATCCGGCGGGTCGGATGCGCTCGGTGCCCCCCGAACGGGCCCGGGGCGCTGCCCGTCGCGATGCTTTCTCACACCGTCACCAGGTCCTTGAGCTGCTCGTACCGGGTGTCGCCGATGCCGCCAACCTGGCGCAGGTCGCTCACCGACCGGAAGCCGCCATGCTCCGCACGGTGGTCGAGGATGCGCTGCGCGAGCACCGGTCCGACTCCGGGCAGCGTGTCGAGCTGCGCCAGGGTGGCGGTGTTGAGGTTGACCTTGCCGCCGCCGGGCACCACTCCTGTCTCCCCACCGGCGGGGGCCACCCCCGGTGGCGCGGTGACACCGATCAGGATGAGTTCCCCATCGGCTATCTTCCGAGCCGGATTGAACAGGGCGACATCAACGCCGGGCAGCGCCCCGCCGGCCGCCTGTACCGCGTCGGCGACCCGGGCACCGGCCGGCACCCGGACAAGCCCGGGCCGGCGGACCTTGCCGGCGACCGCCACCACCAGCTCACCGTCCGCCTCTGTCGGGTCAACGGAGGCGGACGGAGCGACCGGTGTCACCGCTGCGACCGACTCGACCGGCTCAACCTGAGGCCGGGACTGCCACGCCCAGAAGCCCGCCCCGAGCACCACCAGCACGGCGACGAGAGCCAATGCCCGCACCCCTCGCCGCCCCGGATCGAAAGCGCCCGGCCCCGACAAGACTCGGCTCGATGGCTCTCCGTCCAGTTGGGCGGAGGAGACCGGCACCACCTCCGACCCGTCAGGTGGGGTGCGTCGCGGACCCTCCGGCGCCTCCGGGGGCGCCATCACCGCCCGTCGCGTCACCACCGCTGGGGCCGCCGCCATCGGCTGACCGGCGCCGGACAGCTCGCCTGCCGGCAACACTCGATGCAGGCGGTCCCGGACCACCCTCTCCTCGTCGTATGGCACGGCGCGACGCTAGGCCGACGGGCGGAATGAGTACCCGCCGCACAAGGCTCCGCTGTGGATAAGAGCGGGTTTGTGGACAGCCCCCTGATCATGGTCGCGATGTGCTACCGATCGCGGCTGCGACAGCCCCGCCAGAGCGGGAAGTAGCTGGGTCAGCCGTCGGCAGGCGGACGGCGGTGCACGACCACGCACGCCAGGCCGGGCCCCGCATGCGCGGCAACCACCGCACCGGCCTCAGAGACGTACGTGCTCCGCAAGCGGTCACCGAGCCGCGCCGCCAACGCCACCTGGAGTGCCTCGGCGCGCTGCGGCGCGGCGAGGTGATGCAGAGCCAGGTCAACGTCGGCGTCCCCGGCGGCCCCGACAGCGAGGTCCACCAGGCGGGCGACGCCCCGGCTGGCGGTACGCACCCGGTCCCGGAGGACAATCAGGCCATCCGGCATATGCATGATCGGCTTTACCGAGAGAGCAGTGCCGAGCAAGGCCGAGGCGGCGTTGATCCGGCCGCCCCGACGGAGGAACTCCAGCGTGTCGACGTAGAAGTAGATGGTGGTCCGCGCCACGGCCTGCTGGGCGGCGGCGTGAGCCGCGGTCAGGTCGGCCCCGGCTGCCGCGGCCTCGGCAGCGACCACCGCGGGGAATCCGATGCCCATGCCGCAGGAGCGGCTGTCCAACACCGCCACTCGGTCGCCGAACTCCGCGGCGGCCAGGCGCGCGGACTCGACCGTGCCGGAGAGCCCTGCGGACAGGTGCACCGAGACGATGCCGTCGGCACCGCCATCGAGAAGCCGGTGGTACGTGCGCACAAACTGCGCGGGGGCCGGCCGGGAGGTACTGACTGACACCCGCCGCCCACTCAGGGCCTGGGTAGCGTCGGCGGGAAAGGTGTCCACCCCCTCGCGCCCTTCCGTGCCGTTGAGCACGACGGTCAAGGGCACCACCGTTAGCTGGTGCGTGGCCAGCAGCCCAGGGGGAAGGTAGGCGGTGGAGTCGGTGACAACCGCGATGGGCATGCCGGAACGCTAACCGATGCCGACCGGCGCCGCAGAGGCAGAATCAGGTCAGAAACCGCCGGAGACGGCTGTTGGCCGGCACCCTGGTTCGGGTGCCGGCCAACAGCTTCTTTCCCCCTTGGCTGGGTTAGGTCTGTGGGCGGGGGTGGTTGCGGGTGGTGGGTCAGCTGGTCCAGTGCTCGGCGACGAGGTCGGCGGCCTGGGTCTCCCACTGGGCGTAGTGGAACGGGAACGCCGACACCTGCACCTTCTGCGCGGCTTCGGTCAACGGCAGTTCCTGCCAGCCCTCGACCTGCTTGAGGCCCTTGAGGAAGGCGGTGGTGGAGTACTCGGGGTCGGTGATCTGCTCCACGCTGCCCCAACCAGAGGACGGGCGCTGCTGGAACAGGCCCTGCGAGTCGTGGTCGTTGCGCTCACCCAGGTGTCCCAGGTTCTCCAGCTTCGACTCCTGCAGGCTGGTGGCGATCGCCACCACGGCGGCGCGCTCGTCCATGCCGGCCTTCTTGGTGGCCTCGATGATGGCCTTCACGTTGCCGGTCTGCTCATCGCCCAGATCGATGCGCGACTGCGTGCCCTGCGGGATCAGCGTGCCGCTGTCCGGCTTGTCGGCCTGCACGGCAGCGGCAGCAGCGGCGGGGGTGGTGTCGGTGAGGGTGTCCAGGGGGCCGGCGACGACACCGGTGGACAGGGCCAGACCAGCGAAACCAAGCACACTACGACGCAGAATCGTGTTCATCATGGGGGTTGCTCCATTCGGGGATCGACACCCACATACGCACGCCCGAAAGGGGGTCAGGCGGCAACAGGGTGCAAGCACCGTCCGGCGCTCAAAGAACAGGGAGAAGAAGGTCGGCGGCCGCGGGGCTCACAGGCACACGCACGGCGCCGGGTCCAGATGTAACGACCGGCCGGCCACCGGCATTCCCGGCGACCCGCACCCGGTGCCATCCGCCACCGGCGGGGCACCTCCACGGCCGTACGCAGGGTGTAACGCCCCCACGCCCGCCGGGATTCCACCACCACCGCGCCCCGAAGTGACCTCAAAAACTCCCAAATCCGACGATCAGCCGCTTAACGGATAAACACCCTGAAGCCGGAGCTGCTATCGGTGGCTACCAATGGAGTCGACGTCGTAACGGGGCCCGATGTTGTGTGCTCGCAGGCGCCAACCCCGCAGTTCGTCGTGCCACAATTCGGTCCAGTGGCAGTTGCGTAGCGAGTCGATCGTACGCAGCACGGCGGGCTCCCAGCCGAGTAGCTGACCGATGCCCTGTCGGGCGGCACCAGCATGGGTGGCGACCACCACCGTCCCACCGGCGACGGTATCGGCAGCCTCCTGGAACGCGACCCCCAGCCGCTTACCGACGTCATCCAAGGTTTCGATGCCGGCACCAGGGTCTGGGTCACCGGCCCGCCAACGGGCATACTCGTCCGGGTACTGTTCGGCCGCCTCGGTGAGCCGCAGCCCCTGCCAGGGCCCGAAGTGCCGTTCCCGCAGCCGTACGTCGGTGTGGACCGGCAGCCCGGTGAGGGCGGCCAGAGCGGCGGCCGTGTCCGCCGCGCGCCGAAGGTCGCTTGCGAAGATCGCGTCGGGGTGGAACCCGGTGAGCAGCTGGGCGGCAGCCCCGGCCTGCTCCCGACCGAGGTCGTTCAGACCGATATCAGTCTGCCCCTGCACCCGGCCGCTGGCGTTCCAGTCGGTGTTGCCATGTCGCCAGACAATCAGCCGAGTCATTCGGCGGTGCCGGGCTCAGCGGCGGCGAGGTCACGGTCGACGAAGGGAATCTGCGGGCAGTCCTTCCAGAGCCGGTCCAGCGCGTAGAACTCGCGCTCCTCGGTGTGCTGGACATGCACGACGATGTCCACGTAGTCGAGCAGCACCCAACGACCGCCCCGCTCCCCCTCACGCCGGACCGGCTTGGCCTTCTCCGGCAGCTGGAGCAGGCGCTCCTCGATCGCGTCAACGATGGCGAGCACCTGACGCTCGTTGGGGGCGGCGGCGAGCAGGAACGCGTCGGTGATGGCGAGCTGATCACCCACATCAATGATGACGATGTCCTGCGCCCTCTTGTCGGCGGCGGCCTGGGCGGCGGCGGTCGCCAGCTCGTGTGCGCGTTCGGAAACTGTCACCGTTCTCCTTCGATCATGCGTGCGACCCCCCAAGCGTCTCACATGAGAGGGCGACACGGCCGGTCGGTTACGGCGCGTCCGGGCAGGAACGGCCACAGGCCGGGACAGATCACTGCTGGTAGAGCCGCCGTTTTGCGATGTACTGCACCACACCGTCAGGCACCAAGTACCACAGCGGCGCGCTCCGGGAGACCCGGGCGCGGCAGTCGGTGGAGGAGATCGCCATCGCGGGCACCTGCACCAGGCTCACCGTGTCGGCGGGCAGGTGCGCGTCGGACAACCTGAAGCCGGGCCGAGTCACCCCGATGAAATGGGCCAACTCGAAGGCCTCGTCCAGGTCCTTCCAGGAAAGGATCTTCGCTAAGGCGTCGGCGCCGGTGATGAAGAAGAGCTGCACCTTGGCGCCGTACACGGCCCGCAGGTCACGCAGAGTGTCGATGGTGTAGGTGGGACCACCGCGGTCGATGTCGGCCCGACTGACCTGGAAGCGAGGGTTGGAGGCGGTGGCGATGACCGTCATCAGGTATCGGTCCTCGGCGGGACTGACCGGCTCGTCCTCCTTCTGCCACGGCCGCCCGGTGGGGACGAAGATCACCTCGTCCAGCCCGAACCGGTCAGCCACCTCACTCGCCGCGACCAGATGCCCGTGATGGATCGGGTCGAACGTGCCGCCCATGATCCCCACCCGCCGGATGTCTTCCTCCACCCCGCGATTTTAGGCCGACCGCGGCCAGCGTCGTCCTCGCCCCAGCTTCCCCGCCCCCCTGGTGCCAAAGCGGATCCGCCCAGCGATGAGATTTGCGCCCAGTCGGAAGACGTCTGCGCCCACGCCGGCAGCCGGGCCCGCGCTCCTCAGGCGTCCACCGCCGCGACGGCGGTCCGGGCGATCAGCGCCCGGCGCATGTCGTCGTCCGCGTCGATCAACGTCCGACGAAGGCCCCAGGTCAGATCCTCCCGGGTAAGCAACGCCGCGACGCCTTCCCGAGTGCTCTGCGCGACCGCATAGCGCGGGAACGCCCGCTCCGCGATCCGCTCCGCCACCCACGGCGTACGCAACCGCGAGGCGATCGGCATGTCGGCAAGGTACCGCCCGACGTACGGGGCGGTCAGCGTCGCCTGCTCCGGCTGCCAGAAGCCCTTCGCGGTCGCCTCAACCAGGCGGTTGGAGCACTCCGTGTCCGCCACGATGATCTCCCAGGCAGCCTCTTTGGCAGCCGGGTCGGGCAGGGCCGCGCGACAGCGGGCGGCCCGCTCGGCCCCGGTGGCGCTCGGGTCGGCTGCCGCCTCGGCGGCGATCTCCGCCACACCGGCCCCACCCAGCGCGACCAGCCGCCCCAGCACCGCCCACCGCAGCTCCGTATCGATCGCGAGCCCCGGCGGCCTGCCCTGGCCGGCCAGCCAACCGGTCAGTCGGTCCACGTTGTCGGTCGCGGCGACCCACCCTCGGGCCGCGGCGAGCTGAAGCGAACCACCGGGCGGCGCGGTGTCGAGCAGCTGCCCGGTGGCGACGGCGACCTGGGCCAGGGCCGCCTCTCGGGCGCGGGGGGTGAGGTAGCGGTCGATCAGCGATCGGCTGATCGCGACCACATCCTCGACGATCACCACCTCGTTCTCGGCCGGCAATGCGGCGGTGATCAGCTGCACCAGCTCCAGCACCGGCCGCTCCCCATCGGTGACGGCGTCCAGCTCAGCTCCCCAGAGCAGCGCCCGCGCGAGCGAGTCGGTCAGGCGGGGCAGCAACAGCGGTACCGCGTCCGCCGAGGCCGGATCCAGTCGGATCTTGGCATAGGTCAGGTCGCCGGCGTTCGGCAACAGCAGCTGGGCGGCCACCTGCCCGGCCAGCTCCGTGAGCACCGTGCGACCACCGTCAACGGAAGGTTCAAGGTCCACCAGGCGGTGCTGCACGGTGCCGTCGGCGGCGTACCGGGCGACACCGACCCGGTGCGGGCGCAGCACCGGGTGGGATTCCGGCGCGCTCTGCACCAGGGCCACCTCGGTGTATCGACCATCGGCATCGAGCGCTACCTCCGCCCGCAACGTGTTGACCTGCGCGGTACGCAGCCAGCACCGGGCCCATCCGGTCAGGTCGCGCCCGCTGGCCTTGGTCAGGCTGGCCAGCAGGTCCGCCAGGGTGGCGTTGCCGAACCGGTGCTCGGCGAAGTACGCGTTCAGCCCGGCCAGGAAGTCGTCGTCGCCGAGCCAGGCCACGAGTTGGCGCAGCACCGCGGCGCCCTTCGCGTACGAGATGCCATCGAAGTTGAGCAAGGCCTGGGCGGCGTCGGTCACCTCCGCCGGGGCGACCGGGTGGGTCGACGGACGCTGGTCGGCCGCGTACCCCCAGATCTTGCGCCGCATCGCGAAGCTCGTCCAGCCACGATCGAAGCGGGTGGCCTCCGCGGTCACCCGGGTGGCCAGGTACTCGGCGAACGACTCGTTCAACCACAGGTCGTCCCACCACCGCATGGTGACCAGGTCCCCGAACCACATGTGCGCCATCTCGTGCGCGATGGTGCTGGCCCGCCACTCGCGCTCGCTCTCGGTGACCGCGGACCGGAAGACGTAGTCGTCCCGGATGGTCACCAGCCCCGGATTCTCCATGGCCCCGGCATTGAACTCCGGTACGAACGCCTGGTCGTACTTACCGAACGGGTACCGCTGCGCAAAGAGCTGGTGATACCGGTCCAGACACTGCTTCGTGACCGTGAGGATCTCGTCGATCTCCGCGTCCAGGTGCGTCGCGAGCGACCGACGACACCAGACGCCGAGCGGGATGCCGTCATGCTCGTCCCGGTGGACGTACCAGGGCCCGGCGATCAACGAGACCAGGTACGTGGCCAGCGGTTCGGTCGGGGCGAACTCCCACCGCCCTGGACGTGGCGAGGCAGCCAGTACGCCGTTCGCAGCGACGGTCCAGTGCTCGGGGGCGGTCACCGTGAGGGTGACCGGGGCCTTGAGGTCGGGTTGGTCGAAGGCGGCGAAGATGCGCTGGGCATGGTCGAGGAAGGACATCGCGTACAGGTAGGTCTCCCCGTCGGCCGGGTCGACAAAGCGGTGCATCCCCTCAGCGGTGTTGGTGTACGCCATCTCCGCCTCGACCGTCAGCGTGTTCCGCTCGGCGAGGCCGGTCAGTGGCAGCCGGTTGTCGACCAGCAGGGCGGGGTCGAGGTCGGTGTCGTTGATCCGGACCGAGCGCAACGTCTGCGGCTGGCACTCGACGAATGTCCGGGTACCGGGGGTCGCCCGAAAGCGGATGGTGACCCGCGAACAAAACCCTTCGTCGCCGGTCACGTCGAGGTCCACCTGATAGGACTCGACGGAAATCACAGCGGCGCGCGCGGTCGCCTCTACGCGGGTAAGGCTCGGCATCCGCTTATCCTGCCCGATGGAACAATACAAATTTGCCCCCAACCCACGGCACTGGAGGATTGCACCATGACGACGCACCCCAAAGGCGACTTCGATGTCTCGCGGGCCGTCTGGCAGCGAGCCGAGGGCGACACCTCCGAGGCCGCCGTCGAGGTCGCGTTCGTCGACGACCTGATCGGCATGCGGAACTCCGCCGAGCCGAACGGGCCGGTACTCGTGTTCACCCAGGCCGAGTGGGACGCCTTCGTCGCCGGCGCCCAAGACGGCGAGTTCGACCTGGACTGAGTCGGCTGGACCGCCTCGGCCTGGATCGACGGTCCGGGTCGAGGCGCTGCGTCCACCCCCCCCTTCGCCCGCACACCCGGGTCCGGCCGGCTACCGGTGTGATCCACCGTTTGGCTGCGGAGTCCGCTGGTGGGACCGGACAATGATGGACTGTCGGGTCGGGGGCGAGCCCGCGCCACGGCGCCATGGGCCGCGGATCGACGGAGGTGCAGGCATGGCAGAGCACGCACGAGCGCGGTCGCGGACCGGGCTCCAGGTCGCGGCCCTCGCCGTGGCGGGAATCCTCCTCCTACTGGGAGTACTCGGGTTCGTGCCCGGGATCACCACCGACTATGCCGAGTTACGGTTCGCCGGGCCAGACTCCGAAGCACAGCTGTTTGGCCTGTTCCAGGTCTCTTTCCTGCACAACATCCTGCTCCTGGGCTCCGGCCTGGCCGGCCTGGTGCTGGCCCGCCGGGTAGGCGGGGCGCGGGTCTTCCTCACCGTGGGTGGTGCGCTCACCCTCGCCCTGTGGATCTATGGACTCGTGATTGACCGGTCTAGCTCAGCCAACGTGATCCCGGTGAACGACGCCGACAACTGGCTTCACCTCGGGCTCGGCTTCGCGATGCTCGTGCTCGGCCTGCTCCTGTCCAACCAGAAAGGCACCGGGGGACGACTCGACACTCCCCTGGACCGGCCCTGACCCCTCCGCTGGCCCGACTGCCCGCCGCGCCAACGTGGCCCGCACCCGGTGCGGCTGCCCGCCACCGCCCCACGGCCACCCCAACTGGCCCTCGCCCGGTGCGAAGGCCCGGGCGATCAACCGGTGCGGTCGGTCACTCCGCGTCGTCGCCGACCGGCTCGCCGGTTTCGGCCTCGTCGTCCGGGCGCTGCCGGCGGGCCTTACGGGCGGCCAGCCGGTCGGCGGCCGACGGCCGCTGCGACTGCTCCGCCATCCGCTGGTCACCACCGCGTATCCCGGGGACGAAGTCGGTGTACAGCGTCGGCTGCCAGTCGAACTCGCGTTCGCCGATGCGGACCAGGTCGCCCGCCTGCGCACCGGCCTTGCCAAGCTTCTCCTCGACGCCGAGCCGGGCCAGCCGGTCAGCCAGGTAGCCGACCGCCTCCTCGTTATCGAAGTTCGTCTGCCGGACCCACCGCTCCGGGCGGGTACCCCGCACCACCCAGGCACCGCCGGGCGCAGTCTCCACGGTGAAGCCCGCGTCGTCTACCGCCTTGGGACGGATCACGATCCGGGCGGGCTCCGCCGGCGGTGCCGCCGCACGCGCCGCCGCCACCAGCTCGCCCATGGCGTACATCAGTTCCTTGAGCCCGGCCCGGGTGGCCGCCGAGACCTCGAAGACGCGGAAGCCGCGAGCCTCCAGGTCCGGCCGAACGATCTCGGCCAGGTCCCGCCCATCCGGCACGTCGACCTTGTTGAGGGCGACCAGGCGCGGCCGATCAACCAGCCCACCGTACGCGGCCAGCTCCGCCTCGAGGGCGTCGATGTCGGCCACCGGGTCGCGCTCCGTCTCCAGGGCCGCGGTGTCGACGATATGCACGAGCACAGCGCAGCGCTCGATGTGCCGAAGGAACTCCAGACCGAGCCCCTTGCCGGTGGCCGCGCCCGGAATCAGGCCGGGTACGTCGGCGACGGTGAAGGTGTGGTTGTCCGCTCGGACCACGCCGAGGTTCGGCACCAAGGTGGTGAACGGGTAGTCAGCGATCTTCGGCTTCGCAGCGGAGATCACCGAGATCAGCGATGACTTACCCGCGGACGGATAGCCGACCAGACCGACGTCGGCGACGCTCTTCAGCTCCAGTACCACGTCCATCTGGTCGCCGGGCTCACCCAGCTCGGCGAAGCCCGGCGCCTTGCGGCGGGCGTTGGCCAGCGAGGCGTTACCCCGGCCACCGCGGCCGCCCCGGGCCACCTCGAAGGTCGTCCCGGCACCTACCAGGTCGGCGAGCACCGTACCGTCGGCGGTCTGCACGACAGTGCCGTTGGGAACCTTGAGGACCAGGTCGGCACCGTTCGCGCCGTCCCGGTTCGACCCGGCCCCGCCCCGGCCGTTGGCGGCCTTGACGTGCGGACGGAAGTGGAAGTCGAGCAGCGTGTGCACCTGTGGGTCAACCACCAGCGAGACGCTGCCGCCATGCCCACCGTTACCCCCGTCCGGACCGCCGAACGGCTTGAACTTCTCCCGGTGGACCGAGACACAGCCGTGCCCGCCGTCGCCGGCCTGCAGGTGTAGGACGACCCGGTCAACGAACGTCGTCACGCCACCAATCCTTCCAGCGGGAGTCGTACTGAACACAAGAAAGCCGAAGCGGGCCGGGACACCAGGTCCGCGGCCCGCTTCGCCGGAGATCCTATTACTGCGGAACGATGCTGACGGTCTTGCGACCGCGCTTGGTACCGAACTGGACCGAACCGGCGGACAGCGCGAAGAGCGTGTCATCGCCGCCCCGGCCGACCAGGTCACCCGGGTGGAACTTGGTGCCACGCTGGCGGATGATGATCTCGCCCGCGCTGACGAGCTGACCACCGAAGCGCTTCACGCCGAGCCGCTGGGCCGCAGACTCACGACCGTTACGCGAGCTGGACGCACCCTTTTTGTGAGCCATTAGAGGACGACCTACTTCCCGCTGGAGATGCCGGTCACCTTCACCTGGGTCAACGGCTGGCGGTGACCCTGGCGCTTGTGGTAGCCGGTCTTGTTCTTGAACTTGTGGATCCGGATCTTCGGGCCCTTGGTGTGCGCGGCGATCTCACCGGACACCTCGACCTTGGCAAGCTTCGCCGCGTCGGTCACCAGGTCGTCACCGTCGACGAGGAGCACCGCGGCAAGCTGCACCGCGTCACCGGGGGCACCGGCGAGCTTCTCGACCTCGATCACGTCGCCCTCGGCGACCTTGTACTGCTTGCCGCCGGTCTTGACGATCGCGTACATCGGAGGCGGACTCCCTGTCGTTGAGGCTGCTGGCGGTCGTTCCCACGGCGGCTCGCCGGATGACACAAGGCACGGCGGCGCGGGCACGCGGGAGGTCGGCACACCAAAGTGCGCCGCCGGCAAGCGTACGCCATGGTCCGGAGCTCCCCCAAACCGGCCGGCCAAAACGCCCAACCCTACCCGGCATGAGGGTGCGCCGACCGGAACCGCAGGGCGGTTCCGGTCGGCACGGCACAGCCGTCAGAGGCGGGTACGGCGCGCTGTCAGAGGCGGGTACGGCGCGCTGTCAGGGGCGGGTACGGCGCCGCGCACCGCCCCGCCGGGAGCGCCGCCGGCCGCCGGCCTCGGGCTCCTCGCCGTCCTCGCCGCCCACCGCGTCCGGGTCGTCAGGTGCCGCGAGCCGGGCCATGTCGCCGCTCTGGCTCGCTACCACGCTCGGAGCCACCGGTGTTTCCACCTCATACCGGGACAGGTCATAGCCCATCGTGTCGTAATAGTCAGCACCGGGCGTCGTGGACGCGACCTCCGGGGTGGTGGTGGCACCAGCGCCCCGCGCCTCCTCGCTCTCGGCCCCGGTCCGCTCGGCGGCGGCGGTCCCCTTCCGCGCCCGCCGGCGGGACGACCCGCTCGCCTCGGCCGGCGCCACCGCCTTGACCTTCTCTCCGCTGCCGCCGGCCCGCGGCTTCTCCGGCACCGGCTCGGTGTGCAGGATCAACCCACGACCCTTGCAGCACTCACAGGTCTCGCTGAACGCCTCCAGCAGGCCGGCACCGATCCGCTTCCGGGTCATCTGCACCAGCCCAAGCGAGGTGATCTCCGTCACCTGGTGCTTGGTGCGGTCCCGCCCGAGGCACTCGGTCAGCCGACGCAGCACCAACTCCCGGTTCGACTCCAGGACCATGTCGATGAAGTCGATGACCACGATGCCGCCGATGTCGCGCAGCCGCAGCTGACGGACGATCTCCTCGGCGGCCTCCAGGTTGTTCCGGGTAACCGTCTCCTCCAGGTTCCCGCCGGCACCGGTGTACTTACCGGTGTTCACGTCAACCACGGTCATCGCCTCGGTACGGTCGATCACCAGGTGTCCTCCGGAGGGGAGGAAGACCTTTCGGTCCAGACCCTTCAGGATCTGCTCGTCGATCCGGTACTCGGTGAAGACGTCCGTGGTGCCCACGTGCCGGCGCAGCCGGGCGACCAGGTCCGGCGAGACGTGCGACAGGTAGGACTCGACCAGGTCGTACGCGCCCTCACCCTCAATCACCAGCTCCCGGAAATCCTCGTTGAAGAGGTCCCGGACAACCCGGATGACCAGATCCGGCTCCTCGTAGAGCAGCACCGGTGCACCGCCTCGGCCCGCCTTCGCCTGGATGTCCTCCCACTGCGCCTGCAACCGCTTGACATCCCGCGCCAACTCGTCCTCGGTGGCGCCCTCAGCGGCGGTACGGACGATCACGCCCGCTCCCTCCGGAACCAGCTTCTTCAGCGCGTCCCGCAGGCGCTTGCGCTCGTTGTCCGGCAGCTTGCGGCTGATCCCGGAGGCGTTGCCGCCCGGCACGTAGACCAGGTGCCGGCCGGAGAGCGCCACGTGGCTGGTCAGCCGTGCGCCCTTGTGTCCGATCGGGTCCTTGGTGACCTGCACCAGGACCGAATCACCGGATTTAAGGGCCTGCTCGATCGAGCGGGCTCGCCCTTCCAGCCCGGTGGCGTCCCAGTTGACCTCACCCGCGTAGAGCACGGCGTTGCGGCCGCGCCCGATGTCGACGAACGCCGCCTCCATGCTGGGCAGGACGTTCTGCACCTTGCCCAGATAGACGTTGCCGGCCATGGTGACCGCCGAGTTACGGGTGACGTAGTGCTCGACCAGCACGCCGTCCTCCAGTACGGCGATCTGTGTCCGGTCGCCCCGCTGCCGGACCGCCATCACCCGATCCACCGCTTCCCGGCGGGCCAGGAACTCCGCCTCGCTGAGGATCGGCGGCCGGGTGCGGCGCTGCTCACGGCCATCCCGGCGGCGCTGGCGCTTGGCCTCCAGCCGGGTCGAGCCAGAGACGCCCTGCACCTCGTCAACGGTGCGACGCGGCTCACGGATCTTGACGACCGTGGGCACCCCGTCCTCTGCGGCGGCCTCCACGTCTCCGGCACCACGCCGGCGCCGACGACGGCGGCGCCGGGTCAGTCCGTCGCCTCCGCCGGCCTCGGCCTCGGCCTCATCGTCCTCCTCGGCCTCCGGCTCCACCGCCTCAGCCGGGGCAACGGCCTCCTCAGCCTCCTGCTCCTCGGCCTCGTCGGCGCCCCCCTTGCCCCGGCCACGACCGCGCCGGCCCCGCCGACGGCGCCGCCGGCCACCGATGGTGTCGTCTTCGTCCTCGCCCTCGGGGGTCTCCTCGGCCTCCCCGGCTTCCTCGAGTTCCTCGGTCTCCCGGGCCTCCGCGGTCTCGGCCTCCGCGGTCTCGGCCTCCGCGGTCAACTCGCCGTTGCGGCGGCCCCGCCGGCGGCGACGCGAGGTCTCGACCGGCTCCTCCGCGGTTGGCTCGGCTGCGGCCGGTTCCTCGGCGGCCCGTGCCGGCACCGACTCCTCGGGCAGCGGCGCCATGAACAGCACCGTTGGGGCGGAGAGCCGGGCACGTCGGCCACGGGTCGGGCGCTCCGGCTCGACCGGCTCGGCCACCGCCACCCCGGGCGGCACCTCCCCCACCGCGGCACCGCCGGGTGGAGTCGACTCGGCCTGCTCCTGTTCAGTCGCGGCAACCGGTTCGGTCGTAGCAGGCTCGACCGGAGCGTCAGTCGGCTCGGCCGGAGCAATCGGGTCAACCGGATCCGCCGCCTCGGCCGGAGCAGCCGAGTCAGCCGGCGTGGAGGTGGGCTCGACCGGCGCGGGGGCGGCCTTCTTGCGGCGGGTCCGCGTCGCCTTCACCGGCGCAACGATGTCCGCCGCCGCCTCCTCCTGCTCGCCGGAGGCCGGCACCGGCTCCGCCGGAGCCTTGGCCGTCGTAGCCTTCCGCCGACGACGCGTCGCCTTCGTCGGCGGCTCGCCGTCGCCCGCGATCGGGGCAAGCACCTCGGCCTGGGGCGCCTCGCCCGCCCCCGGCACGGCGGCGCTACCCGCCTCGACCGGCGCCTCGGTCTGTTCCGGTCGGCTGACCGGGGTCACCCGCTTCCGGCTGGCCCGCTTGCGGACCCGAGCCGCCGGCTCGGCCGCGCCGGTGGCCGCCGCCTCGCTCGTCGCTGGGTCGGCCGACCCCGGAGCGCCCCCGGCGGGTTCCCGGATGGCTCTGTCGCCCCCCTCCGACGTGCTGTTCGCGGAGGAGGCACTGTCGCTAACACGGTGTTCGGCGGTCTCGCCATCCGGATGGAAGCCGGTGCGTTCGCCGCCCTCGGGCTCGTTCTCGAGCATGGACGTTCTCCAGTTCTGGCTACCCCGGGCGCGGGTGAGCGCTGCCACGCAGGGTCGCCGCAAAAGGTGTTTCCGCAAGTCGCGATCGGCGCGACCGGCGAAGTCTGCCTAGCCAGGCACCGACCGTCGGTCAGCGCCCACCGATAACTGCCCCGTCGCGGCCCGCGTCCAACGGATCCGCGATCGCACCCTGCGCGGTCAGCGTGCCCTGAGCCAGCCGGGTCACGCGCGGCGACACCGGCGGCTCCAGGTCGGCCACCACGCGGAGGCCGGAAAGGACGTCATCGGGTCGAACGGCGGGAGTGACCTGCCGCACGACCAGCTCGAGTATCGCACACGGTACTGCCACGGCCTCGGAAGGTGCCTCATCCGGCATGATCACATTGATATCGATAACAGCTGCGCGAGCGTCAAAGGTCCGCCGGCCCTGCTTGGTCATCCGCTCGACGAAGACCTCGTCCGCAGCGGTGAAGGCGGTCACCGCCGCACCCACCACCTCCGGGTCCGCCCCCGGCAACTCGATCCGCCAGTGCGCCGCCTCAATCCGGTCGACGAGGCTGCCGCCGGTCGCCACCACCGCATCCAGCACATCAAGTCCGGGCGAGAGGGCCGCGTCCAGCGCAGCCCGCAACGCTGCCGGGTCGACTGACTCACGCAACCCAATCTCCAGGTACTCGGCCTCGCTCGCCACACCGGTGGGCGCGGCGCTGGCGTAGGAGATCTTCGGGTGCGGGGTGAAGCCCTGGGAGTACGCCATCGGCACGCCGGCCCGACGCAGCGCCCGCTCGAAGGCACGCGCGAAGTCTCGGTGCGAGGTGAACCGCAGTGGCCCCCGCTTGGCGTACCGGAGGCGGATCCGCTGGACGACCGGCGCCTGCCCGCCCTCCGGCTGTCGTTTCCTACTGATCGTTGCGCTCCTCGGTTTCAGGCCGACGACGGTCGCCGGTCCCCGGGACCTACTACTGCTGGGCGCCGCTAGGGACCCGCAGTCCGTTGACCGGGGTCAACGGGAGTAGCTTCCTACCCGTCGGGCCGATCTGGATCTCGGTGTCCATAGCCGGGCAGACACCGCAGTCGAAGCACGGCGTCCACCGGCAGTCATCCTGCTCGTACTCGCCCAGAGCGTCCTGCCAGTCCTGCCAGAGCCAGTCTTTGTCCAGGCCCGAGTCCAGGTGGTCCCAGGGTAGGACCTCCAACTCGTCGCGCTCCCGGGTGGTGTACCAGTCAAGGTCGACGCCGAAGTCGGGCAGCACCTCCGCGGCGGCCTCCACCCAACGCTGGTACGAGAAGTGCTCGCTCCAACCGTCGAACCGGCCGCCGTTCTCCCAGACCCGCCGGATCACCGCGCTGACCCGGCGGTCACCGCGGGAGAGCAGGCCCTCGATCAGCGACGGCTCGCCGTCGTGGTAGCGGAAGCCGATCGCCCGGCCCAGCGAGCGATCCGCGTTGACGGCCTGCTTGAGTAGCCGCAGCCGATTGTCGATGACGTCCGGCGGAGCCATCGCGGCCCACTGGAACGGGGTGTGGGGCTTCGGCACGAACCCACCGATGGAGACCGTGCAGCGGATGTCCCGGCTGCCGGTCGCCGCCCGGCCGGCCCGGATCACCTCGTGCGCCATCTCCGCGATCTCGAGGACGTCCTCGTCGGTCTCGGTCGGCAGGCCGCACATGAAGTAGAGCTTCACCTGCCGCCAGCCGTTGGTGTAGGCGGTGACCACAGTCCGGATGAGGTCTTCCTTCGACACCATCTTGTTGATCACCTTGCGAATCCGCTCCGACCCGCCCTCCGGGGCGAAGGTCAGTCCGGTCCGCCGGCCGTTGCGGGCCAACTCCTGCGCCAGATCGATGTTGAACGCGTCCACCCGGGTGGACGGCAGCGAGAGCGACACGTTGGTGCCCTCGTACTGCTGGGCCAGGCCGGAGCACATGTCGCCGATCTCCGAGTGGTCAGCCGAGGAGAGCGAAAGCAAGCCCACCTCATGGAAGCCGGAGAACTCCAGCCCCTCCCGCACCATCTGCCCCACCGTGGTGATCGAACGCTCCCGCACCGGACGGGTGATCATGCCGGCCTGGCAGAACCGGCAGCCCCGGGTGCAGCCCCGGAAGATCTCCACCGCGTACCGCTCGTGGACCGTCTCCGCCAGTGGCACGAGCGGCTTCTTCGGGTACGGCCACGCGTCCAGGTCCATCGTCGTGCGCTTGTGCACCCGAAACGGCACGTCCGGGCGGTTCGGCACGACCCGCTGAATTCGGCCGTCGGGCAGGTAGTCCACGTCGTAGAAGCGCGGCACGTAGACGCTCTCGGTGCGGGCGAGCCGCAGCAGCAACTCGTCCCGGCCACCGGGGGAGCCCTCGGCCTTCCACTCCCGAACGATCGTGGTGATCTCCAGGACCGCCTCCTCGCCATCACCGAGCACCGCGGCGTCAACGAAGGCGGCGATCGGCTCCGGGTTGAACGCGGCGTGCCCACCGGCGACAACCACCGGATCGGCGTCGCCACGGTCGGCGGCCAGGAGCGGGATTCCCGCCAGGTCGATCGCGGTGAGCAGGTTCGTGTAGCCCAGCTCGGTGGCGAAGGAGACGCCGAAGACATCAAAGTCCCGCACCGGACGGTGCGCGTCAATGGTGAACTGCGGCACCTGGTGGGCGCGCATCAGCCGTTCCAGGTCCGGCCAGACGGCGTACGTCCGCTCGGCAAGCACGTCGGGCTGCTCGTTGAGCACCTCGTACAGGATCTGCACGCCCTGGTTGGGCAGGCCGACCTCGTACGCGTCGGGGTACATCAGGGCCCAGCGCACGGCCGCGGTGTCCCAGTCCTTGACCACCGCCCCCAACTCACCGCCGACGTACTGGATGGGCTTGGCGACCTGAGGCAGCAACGGCTCGAGCCGGGGCCACACGGAGTTGGCCACGGCGCTGCGCGGCGTGATGGACGGGGCACTCATGATGCCCAAGAGTACGCGCCCGACGACGAGCCGACCGGCAGTGGCTCACGGACGCGAGTATGCCGGTACTAGCCTCGGGTCGGCGAGAGGAGATTGACACGATGCCGGAGCCGACCAACGGCGAACCGGGCGGCCCGACCGGTACTCAGCGGTTCCGGGCAGACGAGACCGCCCAACCACCGGCTCCCACCAGGAGCGGGCCCGCTGCCGCGCCGCTGCCGCGCCGGCAACCCCGGAACGAGTCGGTCGAGCCCGCTGCGCCGGCGGGGCGCCCGGAGGCACCGGAGGACCGGACCCCCGTCGACCCGTGGGCCGGCACCGACACCACCGGCTGGGACTTGCTCTCCATCGAGCTGCCGCCCCTGCCGCCGATCCCACCGGACCGGTCGGGCCCGTCCACCCCGGCCCCGTTCCCGTCGTCGACCCCGCGGCAGCCGCAGCCGCCCTCCGCCGGCCCGACGGAGCCGGCGTCACCGCCAACCGGACACCCGGCCGTCCCGCCGGCCGCACCGGCCCCCACCGGCGTTCCCGCCGCACCTCCCAACAGCTGTCCGGTCCCGTCGCCCGACGACTCCGCCCGCCCAGCAGCGCCCGCTCGGCCGACGTCGAAGGCAACCGGCGCGGCACCGAGACGCAGCCGCCGGAAGTGGCCCTGGGTGCTGCTGTTCGTCATCGCGTGCTGCTGCGGCGGCCCGGTCTACTGGGCGGCACCGATACTCAGCCAGTTCCCAGCGCACGCTGCCCTTCCGACCGAGTTCAGAGACCTGCGGCTACGCGACGACCACAGCAGCAGGCAGACGGCGACGGAGTTGGCGCAGCGGGTCGACGAGGCGCACTGGACGGCCACCGATACCTTCGCCGGCATATACCAGACCCGTGCGGGCAAACAGGTGACCGTCTTCGGTGGCACCGGAATCTGGCTCACGCCGAAGTCGGCGGCAGAAGACGAGATGGAGCGGCTCACCGGCCAGTACGCCCTCGGTGCGTCGCAGGTCGTCGGAACCGGGGTCCGCGGCCGGCACGGACGATGCGCTCTTGGTCAGGACGACGGCGCCGACGTGGTGGTCTGCACCTCCGTCGACCACAGCAGCATCGCCACCGCCGTCTTCACCCGACTCTCGGTGGCGGACAGCGCCACCCTGCTCGGCGCCCTGCGGAAGCAGATCGTCGACCAGTCGGACTGACCCCTCCGGCGTCCGTTCCCACGACTCGGCTGCCCGGGCTGGGCCTACCAGCCGGCACGTCCGCTACCGAGCGTCAGTTCAGAGCGCGCCTAACTCCCCGTCCGCCGGCGGACGTCCACGTGCCGGCGCGTACCGCGGGACATACTCCTGACCGGTGAGCTTCTGGATCTCGCCCATCACCTCATCGGTCATGACCCGCAGCGAGGTACGGTCGTCCGACCGCCCGGTGAAGTCCAACGGTTTGCCGAACCGAACGGTGATCCGCCCGGTGAAGGGGCGAGGCATCCGCGCACCGATCGGCTGCACCTTGTCGGTGCCGATCATGCCGACCGGGATGATCGGCACACCCGCCGCCACCGCCAGCCGGACCGCGCCGGTGCGTCCACGGTAGAGCCGCCCGTCCGGGGAGCGCGTCCCCTCCGGGTAGACGACGACGAGGTCGCCGGCGCGGAGCGCGGGGATCGCCGCATCGAACGCCGACAGCGCCGCGCGCCCGCCGCCGCGCTCAACCGGGATGGCGCCGAGACCGGTGAGCACGAACTTGGAGAATCGCCCTTTCAGACCGGTGCCCTTGAAGTACTCGGACTTGGCCCAGAAGGCCAGGTGCCGGGGGACGGTCGTGCCGAGGAAGAGCTCGTCGGCGACCGAGAGGTGGTTGCCGGCGAAGATTGCGCCGCCGGTCTCCGGCACGTACTCCAGCCCTTCCACGGTCGGACGGAAGCCCAACCGAAGCGCGGGCGCCAAGGTGAGCTTGCCGATGGTGTAGAGCAGCGGCACTGGTCCTCCGGCAGTTCGAGTACGGGTACAGGGGCGGTGTCACGGTAGCGGACCCCCACCAGGCACCCCGCGCGAGGTGCAGCGGGTCCGCTGACCGAGTGACTGAATTTAAGATCAACTTGAGGGGGTGGGGTGAGGAAGGACACGCTCGCACCGTCGCCGGCGTCGGCCGGGCCCTTCCGCGCCTCTTCTAAACCCGACGGACGGTCACCGCAACCTGCTCACCGTCGCCCACCTCACCGGTGAACCCCGCCAGTCCCGGGCTGAGCTCCACCGAATCGGCCAGCACCTCCCGGGCCACCATCTCGCGGTACGCGGAGACCGCCGCCCACACCTGCTCGGAAGCGGCGAGCGCGACCACGATCCGCTCCGAGACGTCCAGGTCGGCGTCCCGGCGGGCCTGCTGCACCACCCGGATCACATCCCGGGCCAGCCCCTCCGCGGCCAGCTCCGGAGTGACCTCCGTGTCCAGGACAACCACGCCCTCACCGCCGGGCAGCGGCGCCGACTGCTCAGCGTCGGCGGCGACCAGCCGCAGCTCGTACTCGCCCTCGGCGAGAGTGACTCCGGCGGCGACCGGCGCGCCGTTGACCAGCTCCCACTCGCCGGCCTTGACCGCCCTGATCACCTGCTGGACCGCCTTACCGACCCGCGGGCCAAGCACCCGGGGCACCACTGTCAACACCTGCTCGCAGTAGCTGCCCAGCTCGTCGGTGAACTCGACCCGCTTCACGTTGACCTCGTCGGCGACCAGGTCGGCGAAGGGCCGCAGCGCGGCGGCGGCCGGCGTGGCGACGGTCAACACCGACAGCGGCAGCCGCACCCGCAGTCCCCGCGCCTTACGCAACGACAACGCCGCTGAGGCGACCCCCCGCACGGCGTCCATCGCGGCGACCAGGTCATGGTCGGCGGGGAACTCCTCCGCCGCCGGCCAGTCGGTCAGGTGCACCGAACGCTCACCGGTCAGGCCCCGCCAGATCTCCTCGGCCGTCAGCGGTGCCAGCGGCGCGACCACCCGGCAGAGCGTCTCCAACACCGTCCACAAGGTGCCGAAAGCGTCCTCGTCGCCGGACCAGAACCGGTCCCGCGAACGGCGTACGTACCAGTTGGTCAACGCATCCAGGTAGGACCGAACGGTGGCGCAGGCACCGGAGATGTCGTACCCGTCCAGCTGCGCCTGCACCGTCGACACCAGCTCGTTCGACTTCGCCAGCACGTACCGGTCCAGCAGGTGCGCCGAGGTGGTGCTCCGCCGGGCCTGACGCCCGTCGGCGTTGGCGTAGAGCGAGAAGAAATACCAGACGTTCCAGAGCGGCAGCAACACCTGCCGGACCGCATCCCGGATGCCGGCCTCGTGCACCGCCATGTCACCACCGCGCAGCACCGGGGAGGACATCAGCATCCAGCGCATCGCGTCCGAGCCGTACGTGTCAAAGATGTGATAAACATCCGGGTAGTTGCGCAGGCTCTTGGACATCTTGCGCCCATCCGACCCGAGCAGGATGCCGTGACTCAGACAGTTACGGAAGGCGGGCCGGTCGAACAGCGCCGTGGCGAGCACGTGCATCGTGTAGAACCAGCCGCGGGTCTGCCCGATGTACTCGACAATGAAGTCACCCGGGTAGTGGGACTCAAACCAGTCGGCGTTCTCGAACGGGTAGTGCACCTGGGCGAACGGCATCGCACCGGACTCGAACCAGCAGTCCAGCACCTCCGGGACCCGGCGCATCATGGACTTCCCGGTCGGGTCGTCCGGGTTGGGGCGGACCAGCTCGTCCACCGCCGGCCGGTGCAGGTCGGTTAGGCGTACGCCGAAGTCCCGCTCCAGTTCGGCGAGGGAGCCGTAGACATCCACCCGCGGATAGGCCGGGTTGTCGGATCTCCACACCGGGATCGGCGAGCCCCAGAACCGGTTCCGGCTGATCGACCAGTCCCGGGCGTTGGCCAGCCACTTGCCGAACGAGCCCTCCTTGATGTGCCCCGGAGTCCAGTTGATCTGCTGGTTGAGCTCGACCATCCGATCCTTGAACCGGGTCACCGCGACGAACCAGGACGACACCGCCTTGTAGACCAGCGGGGTGTCGCAGCGCCAACAGTGTGGGTACGCGTGGGTGTAGGTGTCCTGCCGGAGCACCACGCCCCGTTCCTTCAGCTCTCGGATCACCGGCTTGTTGACGTCGAAGACCTGCTCCCCCTGGTACGGCGGGACCAGCGCGGTGAACCGGGTCCGCTCGTCCACCGTGACGACGGTCGGGATGCCAGCGGCATTACAGGTGTTCTGGTCGTCCTCGCCGAACGCCGGCGCCAGGTGCACGATCCCGGTGCCGTCCTCGGTGGTCACGAAGTCCGCGCCGAGCACCTGGTACGCGTGCTCACCCGCCGGCTCGACCAGGAAGTCGTACAGCGGGGTGTACCGGCGCCCGACCAGGTCCCGGCCGTACACGGTGCCGACCTGCTGGTACCCCTCCAGCTCCTTGGCGTACGCGGCAACGCGGGCGGCGCCCAGGACGTAGCGCTGCCCGTCCCGCTCCAACACCGCGTACTCGATGTCCGGGCCGACGGCGAGCGCCAGGTTGGACGGCAACGTCCACGGCGTGGTGGTCCAGACCCCCAGCGCGACGGCGCCACGCAGCAGCTCCGGCGCGCTGGAGTCCGGGGTGAGCGTCAACCACACGCTGAGCGTCGGGTCGTGCCGATCCCGGTAGACGTCATCCATCCGGGTCTCGGTGTTCGACAGCGGCGTCTCACACCGCCAGCAGTAGGCGAGCACCCGGAAACCCTCGTAGACCAGGCCCTTGTCGTGCAGGCTCTTGAAGGCCCACAGGACGCTCTCCATGTAGTCCAGGTCCAGCGTCTTGTAGTCACTGGAGAAGTCCACCCAACGGGCCTGACGGGTGACGTAGCGCTCCCAGTCCTGGGTGAACTCCAGCACCGAACTCCGGCAGGCCTCGTTGAACCGGTCCACTCCCAGGTCGAGGATCTCCGCCTTGCTGGTGATCCCGAGCTGCTTCTCGGCGACCACCTCGGCGGGCAGTCCGTGACAGTCCCAGCCGAACCGACGCTCCACCCGCCGGCCACGCATGGTCTGGTAGCGCGGCACCACGTCCTTGACGTAGCCGGTGAAGAGGTGGCCATAGTGCGGCAGACCGTTGGCGAACGGCGGACCGTCGTAGAAGACGTACTCGTTGTCGGCGGGGGCTCCGTCGGCGACGACGCCGTCCACCGATCGGCGGGAGGCCGGCCGGGCCTCCACGGAGGCCTCGAAGGTCTTGTCGGCCGTCCAGTGCTCCAGGACCCGGCGCTCGATCGCGGGCAGGTCCGGGCTCGCGGGGACTCCGGTCGCGGTCGGGTCATGCAACGGATAGGCCATCGGGGCGTCGCGCTCCTTCGCAGCTCACTCTTCGTGGGTCTGCGAGGACGAACCCGCTCCGGACGCCGTCGGCGTGCCGGGGCCGGGCCCGCGGTACCACCCCGCTTGGCGGCCAGGATCGACCGCCCGCTCGTTGGCCGGCTGTGACGGGCCGGGCCCGTCCGGTTCTACTCGGGCGCGGAGGCCCTTTCTTCCGGAGGCTCACCGGTGATAGCCGGGTCGTCGCCGTGTGGTCGCCAACCCTACCCGACCCCAGGCAGAGATCGCCGCCCACTTCCCCACCGCCGAACCAGCCGATCATGAAGCTCCGACCAGCTCCATGATCGGCCGGCGTGGTCATCGCGGAGCGGGAAGCGTGATGCTCCAGAGCGAGTTGCCGGCGCGGTCCCGCAGGTGGACCGTGCAGGCGCCGCTGTCGGCGTCGATACGCACCTCGCCGAAGTGCTGGAAGCCCACCGCGGGGCTGGTGTTCGCGCTGGGCGGCGCATTGACGAAAACCGCCTGCGGGCCGAACGTGCCATCCAGCTGGTTGGGGCCGAAGGCGCCGGCGTGCGCCGGGCCGGAGACGAACTCCCAGAACGGCGTGAAGTCGCCGATCGCCGCCCGGGCGGGGTCATAGTGGTGGGCGGCGGTGTAGTGGACATCGGCGGTGAGGAAGAAGATACCGGTCACCCCGGCGCGATGGGCCGCCCGGAGCACCTCGGCGAACTCCAGCTCCCGGCCCGCCGGTGCCCCCGGGTCGCCCTGCGCCACGCCCTCCTGGGCCGAACCGTCCGGCACCACCAACCCGAGCGGCAGGTCGGCCGCGATCACCTTCCACGTCGCCCGGGAACGGCTCAATTCGCGAATCAGCCACTCCCGCTGCTCCCGGCCGAGCAGCCCCCGGTCCGGGTCCGGGTAGGTGTTCCCGTCGTTCGGGTCCTTGTGCGTACGCATGTCCAGCACGAAGACGTCCAACAACGGCCCGTACGCCAGCCGCCGGTAGCGGGGGCCCCGGATCGGGGTGGGCAGCCACTCGTCGAACGCCTGCCGGGCGCGGGCGGCGAGCACGTCAACCCGCTTTTCCGTGTAGCGGTCATCGGCCAGTACCTCGCCCGGGTACCAGTTGTTCGTCACCTCGTGGTCGTCCCACTGGTTGACCTGGGGCACCTCGGCCGCGAACGCCCGCAGGTGCTCGTCGAGCAGGTTGTACGCGTACTGCCCCCGGAACTCCGCCAGGGTCTCGGCCACCTTGCTCTTCTCCGGGGTGACGAGGTTGCGCCAGACCCGCCCGTCCGGCAGCGACACCGTCTCGGTCAACGGGTTGTCGGCGTACACCGTGTCACCGCTACAGAGGAAGAAGTCGGGTTCGGCGGCGCGCATGGCGGCGAAGATGGACATTCCGCCGAAGTCAGGGGCGATGCCCCAGCCCTGCCCAGCGATATCTGCGGTCCAGACAAACCGGATGTCGCGCCGCGGGCGTGGACCGGGGGCGGTCCGCAGCGAGCCGGTCAGCGGCTCACTGCACAACCCTGGCCGGTCCAGGCTCTCTGCCCGGACCCGGTAGTGCCAGCGCTCACCGGCGGGCAGCCCGCGCAGTCGTACCTTCCCGGTGAAGTCCCCGGCCGGATCCAGGACCGGCCCGCGCAGCCGCCGGGCGTCCCGCAGGTCCGGCCGGCGGCTGACCTCCACCAGCATCCGGCTGGGTCGATCAGCCCGGGTCCACACCACCGCTGACTCGGCGGAGACGTCGCCGCTCTGCACCCCGTGCGTCAGAACAGGACGACCGGCTGGGCGCCAACCCGCGGTTACGGGCCCGGCGATGCCGCCGACACCCCCCAGGAGCGCTCCGCCAGCGGCTCCCGCACCCACGGCAAGGCCGGTCCGCAGAAGCGTACGTCGATCGAACTCGGTCATGGTTCCTCCCGGATCGGGGACTTACCCCGCCGGTCTATCGAACCGACATGACCTTTCCCCGCGGCCTGGGTGACCAACCCGGGAACAACCGATGACCGACCGCGACGCGGGCCCGGCAGCACCCCGCACCGCGGGCGGTAACGCGTGGGCCGCGGTCCTCAGGCCAGCTCCGGGAACCAGAGCCCAATCTCGCGCTTCGCGCTGTCGACGGAGTCGGAGGCGTGCACCAGGTTCTCCCGGTTCGACAGCGACAGGTCGCCCCGGATGGTGCCGGCCGCGGCCCGCCGACCGTCGGTGGCGCCGATCATGCCACGCACCACCTCGATGACCTGGTCGCCCGAGAGCACGAGCGCGACCAGCGGGCCACTGGTCATGAAGGCCTTCAGCGGCGGGTAGAAGGGCTTGTCGACGTGCTCGGCGTAGTGCTGATCGGCGAAGTCCTCGTCCAGTGTCCGCTGCACCATCGCGTCCAGCCGCAGGCCCTTACCCTCGAATCGGGAGATAATCTCGCCGACCAGCCCACGGCGAACCGCGTCGGGCTTGATCAATACGAGCGTACGCTCCTCCGGACTACTGCTGGACACGCTGTTCCTCCTGTACACCGAAGGCGACTGGGCTGGGTACGGTCAGCGTATCGGCCCGGTCTCGGCGCCGGCGCGGCGGTCGGTCCTTCCCCTGGCGGCCGAGCCGGCCTAGCCTGACCCCTACCCCCCAGGAGGTCCACAGTGGCGAATGGCGGTAGCCGCCCGATCGCGCCGGTCCGCAAACTGGTCGGCGCGGCGCTGGGCACGGTCGCTACGTTCGTGGTCTTGTTCGGTCTGGGTATGCCGAGTTGGTCGATCGTGGCGCTCGGCGGAGCCATCCTGGTGCTGGCCCTCGCTCTCGCCACGGTTCGGGCCGGTGGGCGCACCTGGGTCATCGGTGAAGGGACCGTGCACACCGTCTCCGAGCCGCCAACCCAGTACGCGTTCGGCCGGTGCGAGTTACAGCTCTTCATCGACGCACCCGGGCTACCACCACGATCTAAAAAGATCATCGAACCGCGGGTGCCCGTCGCCAAGTGGCCGGCGCCGGGCCAGACCCTACCGATCCGGGTGGCGCTCGACGACCAGCGGCACGTTCGCGTTCTCTGGGACGAGGTGCTGACCCACACCGAAGCCGCGCGGGTCAGCGGGGCGGACCTGCCCCCGCACCACTCCGACCCGGACCTACCGGTAGAGGAGCTCCTGATCCAGCAGGAGGCACCGCCGTGGGCCGGCCGGGCTGCCGACGACGAGTTCCGGGACCCGTACGGCGACCCGGTCCCGCCACCGACCGAGCCCAGCACGGTCGTCGTACACCAGGTCCCCGGCGGCCCAACGGTTCTCGACGGGGAACTGGTCAACCCGCCCGCCCCGGGCGACCTACCGCGCCGCGCCGCGCCGAGCCCCCGGCCCCCCGCCGAAGAACGATTCGACCCGGCGGCCGAGGCAGCACCGTTCCAGGCGGCAGCATTCGAGGCCACCTCCGCCGCCACGCCAGCTCGACCGACCGCCGAAGAGGCCGGAGGGGCTGCCGACGCGTTCCGGGTACCCGCCCCGGCGGACCCGGTCGACCTGCCCTTGGACGACCCGCTGCCGCCATACGCCGAGGAACCGGTGATCCCGGACCTGGACGAGGCGATCTTCGGGGAGCCCGCCGGCGACCCACCGATCGCCGGGGTGGGATTCACCTTGCTCGTCACCGACCTGGCCCGGTCGCTCACCTTCTACCGGGAGCTTGGCTTCACCGAAGTTGACCGGGGCTCCGGTAACGCGGTGCTCGCCTCCGGGGCGACCCGCCTGGTGCTCCGGGAGGCCACCGAGGCCGTCCCGATCAGCCGTCGGCTCGTGCATGTCAACCTTGAGGTTGACGACATCGAAGACGCGTACGCGCGGCTGCGCGAATCCGGCGTCCGCTTCACCTATCCGCCCCGGGTTGTCAACCGCGGGTCGAAGCTGGAGGTGTGGGCGGCCGCCTTCCGCGACCCGGACGGGCACGGCATCGCCCTCACCCAGTGGCGGGAACGCGCCGAAGCCTGAGGGGGTCGGTCAGCCGAGGATCACCCGCCGCACGTGCAGGGCGTACGCCCACACCAACGCGAAGATGACCCCGAGCACCAGCAGCGACCAGTGCAACGCACCGGCGAGCAGCAACGCGCCCTGCAGAACGATCCCCGCCGACCAGGCCCAGGCACGACGGATCACTCCGGCCAGCAGCACCGCCACCACCGCCAGCGCCACCACAGCCGCGATCGCGGCAGCACTCAGCCCGCCGTCGACCACCCGCATCGGCTGGATGGCCAGCACCAGGACCAGGGCCTCCAGGCTCAGGAGCCCGGCACCGAGACCGGCCACCGCCCGCTGCGGATTACGCAACCCGGAGCGGCGCGGCGGCACCCCCGAGCCCTTCGACAGCCCGGCCGCCGGCTCCGACCCCGGGGACAGCCCGGTCGCCGGTCCTGAGCCCTTCGGCAGCCCGGCCGCCGGCCCCGAGCCGGTTGGACGCCCGGCGGCGGTCATCGCTTCAGCAGCCGGCGGGCGTCGGCCACGGTCACCACCGAACCGGTGACGAGTACGCCGATCCCGGCCAGCTCACCCGGGACATCCTGCTCGGCCAGCGCCACCGCCGCCTCAATGGCGTCCGGCATCTGCTCCGCCACCACCACTCGATCTGGGCCGAAGACATCGACGGCGAGCGTCGCCAACTCCCGGGTCGGCATCGCCCGCGGCGAACTGTTGCGGGTGACCACCAACTGGTCAACCACCGGTTCCAGCAGTTCGAGCAGACCGAACGCGTCCTTGTCACCGAGGACGCCGAGGACGGCTACCAGTTTGCTGAACGCGAACTCCTCCTGCAGCGCGGTGACCGTGGCCGCCATGCCCTGCGGGTTGTGCGCGCCGTCGAGCAGTACGGTCGGCGCGGTACGGACCCGCTCCAACCGCCCCGGCGAGCTCACCGCGGCGAACCCCTCCCGGACCGTCTCGACGTCCAGTTGGCGGCGGGCCCCCGCGCCGAGGAAGGCCTCCACGGCCGCGAGCGCCACGGCGGCGTTCTGCGCCTGGTGGGCACCGTGCAACGGGACGAAGAGCTCCTCGTACTGCCCGCCGAGCCCCTGCAGGGTGAGTACCTGGCCACCAACCGCGACGGCCCGACGCAGCACGCCAAACTCGGCGCCCTCTCGGGCGATCGTCGCGCCGACCTCGGCGCAGCGCTCGAGCACCGGACGCGCCGCCTCCTCCTCCTGCCCGGCCGAGATCACCGTCGCGCCCTTGTGAATGATGCCCGCCTTGTGCAGCGCGATGTCGGCGATCGTGTCGCCGAGCCATTCGGTGTGGTCGAGCCCGATCGGGGTTAACACCGTGACGCCGGCCTGAAGGACGTTGGTCGAGTCCTCCGCCCCACCGAGGCCCACCTCGACGACGGCGACATCCACCGGTGCGTCGGCGAAGGTGGCGAACGCCAGCGCCGTGGTCAGGTCGAAGTAGGTCAGGGGCTCCGCGGAGCGCTGGTCAACGAGTCGGGCCAGCGGCGCCACCTCGCGGTAGGTGTTGACGAACCGCTGTTCGTCAACCGGCTCACCGTCCAGGCTGATCCGCTCGCGAACGGTCTCCAGGTGTGGGCTGGTGTACCGCCCGGTACGCAGCCCGAACGCCCGCAGCAGCGAGTCGATCATCCGGGCTGTCGAGGTCTTTCCGTTGGTGCCGGTGAGGTGGATCGACGGGTACGCCCGCTGTGGGCTCCCGAGCAGGTCCAGCAACATCTCGATGCGGTCCAGCTCGAAGACCATCCGGGTGAACCCCCGAGTGGCGAGTTCCGCCTCGACGGCAGCGAAGTCAGTCTGCTCGGTCACGAGGAGAGGGCCTCCAAAGCTGTATCGATTCGCACCAGGTCGGCCTCGGCGGCGGCGAGCCGGTCCCGGATCTTCTGCACCACCGGCTCGGGCGCCTTCCCCACGAACGCCGGGTTGTCGAGCTTCGTCCGGGCCTGTCCGGCCTCCTTCGCCGCCGCCGCCCGGTCCTTGGTCAACCGCGCCCGCTCGGCCGCCACGTCGATCGACCCACGGGTGTCCAACGCGACGCCCACCTCACCGGGCAGGGTGAGAGTGGCACTGGCCTGGAAGTCCGAGCCCGCCGCGTCGAGGCGCACCAGCGACCGGATCAGCGGTTCGTGCCCGGCGATGCCGGCGCCGGCCAACCCGTCGAGCCGGGCCACGACCCGCTGGGTCGGACGCAGCCCCTGGTCGGAGCGGAACCGCCGGATCTCGGTGACCACCCGCTGGAGCGTGCCGACCTCCGACTCCGCGGCCGGGTCAACCAACGCCCGGTCGGCGGCCGGCCAAGCTGCCGTCATAACCGTCTCACCGCCGGTCAAGGCGATCCACAACTCGTCGGTAATGAACGGGATCACCGGGTGCAGTAGCCGCAGCAGGTGGTCCAGCACCTGCCCGAGGACGCGCCGGGTGGCGTCCGCAGCCGGCCCACCGGCGGCCAGGAGCGGTTTGGTCAACTCCACGTACCAGTCGCAGACCTCATCCCACGCGAAGTGGTAGAGCAGGTCACAGACCTTTGCGAACTCGTACGCCTCGAACTGCTCGGTCGCCTCCGCGGTGACGCGCGCGAGCCGGGACAGAATCCACCGGTCGACTGTTGACAGCTCCGTCGCCGGCGGTAGCGCCCCCTGGGTGTGCGCGCCATTCAACAAGGCGAACCGGGTCGCGTTCCAGAGCTTGTTGCAGAAGTTGCGGGAGCCCTGGCACCACTCTTCGCTGACGGCGACGTCCCCACCAGGGTTCGCACCACGGGCCAAGGTGAACCGGGTGGCGTCGGCGCCGAACCGATCAATCCAGTCCAGCGGATCGACCACGTTGCCGAACGACTTCGACATCTTCTTGCCGTGCTCGTCGCGGACCATGCCGTGCAGCGCCACCACATCGAAGGGCTGCCGGCCGTCCATCGCGTACAGGCCGAACATCATCATCCGGGCGACCCAGAAGAAGAGGATGTCGTAGCCGGTGACCAGGACGCTCGTCGGGTAGAACTTGGCCAGCTCCGGAGTCTGCTCCGGCCAGCCGAGGGTGGAGAAGGGCCACAGGCCGCTGGAGAACCAGGTGTCCAGGACATCCTCGTCCTGGCGCCAACCGTCGCCGGCCGGCGGCGTCTCATCCGGGCCGACGCAGACGACCTCACCGGCCGGGCCGTACCAGACCGGGATGCGGTGCCCCCACCACAGCTGGCGGGAGATGCACCAGTCGTGCATGTTGTCGACCCAGGCGAAATAACGCTTGGCCAGCTCCGCCGGCTCAATCTTCACCCGTCCGTCCCGCACCGCGTCACCAGCCGCCTTGGCCAACGGCGAGGTGTTGATGAACCACTGCAACGACAGGCGGGGCTCCACCGTGGTGCGGCAGCGCGAGCAGTGACCGACCGCATGCGTGTACGGGCGCTTCTCGGCCACAATCCGGCCCTGTTCACGCAGGGCGGCGACGATAGCGGGGCGCGCCTCGTACCGGTCCAGGCCCGCGAACGGCCCGGGCGCCGTGATGACCCCCCGCTCGTCCATGATCGTGTGAGACGGCAGGTCGTGTCGCTGGCCGATCTCAAAGTCGTTCGGGTCGTGGGCCGGGGTCACCTTCACCATGCCGGTGCCGAAGGTCGGGTCAACGTGCTCGTCCCCGACGATCGGAATGCGCCGGCCGGTCAGCGGCAGCTCGACCTCGGTGCCGATCAGGTGTTGGTAGCGCTCGTCCTCGGGGTGCACCGCGATGGCGGTGTCACCGAGCATCGTCTCCGCTCGGGTGGTCGCCACCACGACCTCGTCGCTGTATCGGATCGACACCAGCTCACCGTCGTCGTCCGTGTGCTCCACCTCAATGTCCGACAGCGCGGTGAGGCAGCGCGGACACCAGTTGATGATCCGCTCGGCCCGGTAGATCAACCCGTCGTCGTACAGCGCCTTGAACATCGTTTGGACGGCCCGCGACAGGCCCTCGTCCATGGTGAAGCGCTCCCGCTCCCAGTCCACGGAGTCGCCGAGGCGGCGCATCTGCCCGAGGATCGCACCCCCGGACTCGGCCTTCCACTGCCAGACCCGCTCCACGAACGCCTCTCGGCCGAGGTCATGCCGGGACAGGCCCTGCTCGCCCAGCTGCCGCTCCACGACGTTCTGGGTGGCGATACCGGCATGGTCCATGCCGGGCAGCCAGAGCGTCTCGTAGCCCTGCATGCGCTTACGCCGGACCAGCGCGTCCTGCATCGTGTGGTCCAGCGCGTGCCCCATGTGCAGCGAGCCGGTGACGTTCGGTGGCGGAATGACGATGGTGTACGGGGGCTTGTCGCTCTCCGCCGACGCGCGGAAGTGTCCGCCGGCTACCCACTGCTCGTACCGTCGCTGCTCCACCTCGCCCGGCAGGTACTGGCCGGCAAGGGTCGGGGCGTCGGGGCGTCGGGCATCCAGTCTCTCGGTCACCCCTGGAAGTCTACGGAGAGCTTCCGCGGACCTTACGTGCGCCACCAGGGCTTCGCGTACGGTGTCGGTTATGTCCAACGGGCACCTCAGTGAGCGCGCCGTCGACGGGGCCCCCGAGCCAGTCAACCTAACCGAAGAGCCGATCCGCCTCAATGGCGAGGATCCGGCGCTGAGGCCCAAACAAGCGGGTGTCCAAGCTCGTCGCCGCCGGGTGGCGTGGCTGCTCGCAAGCGCCGTGGGCCTCGCTGGCGCCGGGGCGTTCGGCGCCCTGGCCTGGCCCATCCTCCAGCAGCGGGACGCCACGGTAACCAGCCCCGCGCAGCTGGCCGGGTTGAGCCGGGACGACAGCGAGCCGGCCCGCAGCACCGCCGACTATCTCCGGAACGGGTTCGCGGCCAACATCGAGTTGGACCAGAGCTTCGGAACCGTCTACCGGGATCCGGCCGGCGAACGCCGCCCGGTGCTCGTCTTCGGCGGCACCACGCTGCTCTGGCAACCCGAACGCGACCTGGACAGCCTCTTCGGGCTGATGGCCGACGAGACTGGTCAGGTGAGTGGGCTGCGGAGCCTCTCCCCGGGCCCTCTTGGTGGCGTCCTGAAGTGTGGCACTACCAGCGGCGTGGGTGGGGAGTTCGCCGTGTGTGGCTGGGCAGATCATGGAAGCGTGGTGATGGGCCTGTTTCCGGATCATCCGGCGGTGGAAGCCGGGGACCTGTTCCGGAAGATGCGCAACGAAATGCAGACCCGCTGATCGGAGGCGGCGCGCCAACCCAGGTACGGAGGTCGTTGGCTGCGGCGGCCTTGAGATTGGCCAGCTGTCGTGGCTGTTGTTGTGGGGGAATGCTTTGTTGGCTGGAAATGCGTTGAGGGCCGACCCGGGTAGGGTCGGCCCTCAACTGAAGTTTTGCCCGGCGGTGTCCTACTCTCCCACACCCTCCCGAGTGCAGTACCATCGGCGCTGGAGGGCTTAGCTTCCGGGTTCGGAATGTAACCGGGCGTTTCCCCTCCGCCATGACCGCCGTAACACTTATCGACATATCAAACACACCCAACACCACAGGCAATGTTTGTTTGCCAAGAGTTACACAGTGGACGCGCAGCAACTTAGTAATCAAGTCCTCGGCCTATTAGTACCGGTCAACTGAACCCGTTACCGAGCTTACATTTCCGGCCTATCAACCCAGTCGTCTAGCTGGGGGCCTTACCCCACCAAAGGTGGATGGGATACCTCATCTTGAAGCAGGCTTCCCGCTTAGATGCTTTCAGCGGTTATCCCTTCCGAACGTAGCTAACCAGCCGTGCCCCTGGCGGGACAACTGGCACACCAGAGGTTCGTCCGTCCCGGTCCTCTCGTACTAGGGACAGCCCTTCTCAAGTATCCTACGCGCACGGCGGATAGGGACCGAACTGTCTCACGACGTTCTAAACCCAGCTCGCGTACCGCTTTAATGGGCGAACAGCCCAACCCTTGGGACCTGCTACAGCCCCAGGATGCGACGAGCCGACATCGAGGTGCCAAACCATCCCGTCGATATGGACTCTTGGGGAAGATCAGCCTGTTATCCCCGGGGTACCTTTTATCCGTTGAGCGACACCGCTTCCATTCGCCAGTGCCGGATCACTAGTCCCGACTTTCGTCCCTGCTCGACCCGTCAGTCTCACAGTCAAGCTCCCTTGTGCACTTACACTCAACACCTGATTGCCAACCAGGCTGAGGGAACCTTTGGGCGCCTCCGTTACCCTTTAGGAGGCAACCGCCCCAGTTAAACTACCCACCAGACACTGTCCCTGAACCGGATAACGGTCCGAAGTTAGATACCCAAACCAACCAGAGTGGTATTTCAAGATTGCCTCCACATGCACTGGCGTGCACACTTCACCGGCTCCCACCTATCCTACACAAGCTAATTCAGATACCAATGTCAAGCTATAGTAAAGGTCCCGGGGTCTTTCCGTCCTGCCGCGCGTAACGAGCATCTTTACTCGTAATGCAATTTCGCCGGGCCTGTGGTTGAGACAGTGGGGAAGTCGTTACGCCATTCGTGCAGGTCGGAACTTACCCGACAAGGAATTTCGCTACCTTAGGATGGTTATAGTTACCACCGCCGTTTACTGGCGCTTAAGTTCTCCGCTTCGCCCCGAAAGACTAACAGGTCCCCTTAACGTTCCAGCACCGGGCAGGCGTCAGTCCATATACATCGAATTACTTCTTCGCATGGACCTGTGTTTTTAGTAAACAGTCGCTTCCCCCTGCTCTCTGCGGCCATACAACGCTCCAGCAGCACGTGCCTTCACGTCTCCGGCCCCCCTTCTCCCAAAGTTACGGGGGCAATTTGCCGAGTTCCTTAACCACAGTTCACCCGATCGCCTTGGTATTCTCTACCTGACCACCTGTGTCGGTTTAGGGTACGGGCCGCTCGGAACTCGCTAGAGGCTTTTCTCGACAGCATAGGATCACTGACTTCACCTGAATCGGCTCGGCATCACGTCTCAGCCACACGCGCCGCGGATTTACCTACGACACAGCCTACACGCTTACCCCGGCACAACCACCGGCCGGGCTCAGCTACCTTCCTGCGTCACCCCATCGCTTGACTACTACCCGCCAGGTTCCCACGCTCCCCCAGCACAGTCCGAAGACCACACCAAGCTCGGATGGTTAGCACAACGAGGTTCATCAGGGACGCTCCTTCGCGGGTACGGGAATATCAACCCGTTATCCATCGACTACGCCTCTCGGCCTCGCCTTAGGCCCCGACTCACCCAGGGCGGATTAACCTGGCCCTGGAACCCTTGGTCATCCGGCGGAAGGGTTTCTCACCCTTCTTTCGCTACTCATGCCTGCATTCTCACTCGCACCGTGTCCACAACTCGATCACTCGGCTGCTTCACCCCCGGCACGACGCTCCCCTACCCATCCACACACCTACACACAACCCAAAGGCCATGCGAAGTACACGCGTGAATGCCACAGCTTCGGCGGTGTGCTTGAGCCCCGCTACATTGTCGGCGCGGAACCACTTGACCAGTGAGCTATTACGCACTCTTTCAAGGATGGCTGCTTCTAAGCCAACCTCCTGGTTGTCTATGCGACCCCACATCCTTTTCCACTTAGCACACGCTTAGGGGCCTTAGCTGGTGATCTGGGCTGTTTCCCTCTCGACTACGAAGCTTATCCCCCGCAGTCTCACTGCCGCGCTCTCACTTACCGGCATTCGGAGTTTGGCTGATTTCGGTAAGCTTGTAGGCCCCCTAGACCATCCAGTGCTCTACCTCCGGCAAGAAACACACGACGCTGCACCTAAATGCATTTCGGGGAGAACCAGCTATCACGGAGTTTGATTGGCCTTTCACCCCTAACCACAGGTCATCCCCCAACTTTTCAACGTTGGTGGGTTCGGCCCTCCACGCAGTCTTACCCACGCTTCAGCCTGCCCATGGCTAGATCACTCCGCTTCGGGTCTAGGACACGCGACTCTAACGCCCTATTCAGACTCGCTTTCGCTACGGCTCCCCCACCCGGGTTAACCTCGCCACATGCCACTAACTCGCAGGCTCATTCTTCAAAAGGCACGCCGTCACCCCTAAAGGCTCCGACGGATTGTAGGCGAACGGTTTCAGGTACTATTTCACTCCCCTCCCGGGGTACTTTTCACCATTCCCTCACGGTACTATCCGCTATCGGTCACCAGGAAGTATTTAGGCTTACCAGATGGTCCTGGCAGATTCACGGCAGATTACAGGAGTCCGCCGCTACTCGGGAACACCCACAGGAGACTGGCAGTTTTCACCTACCGGACTTTCACCGTCTACGGTCAGCCATTCCAGACTGTTCAACTAACCACCAGCTTTATCACTCCCCACACGAGTGTCAGCCCGTGTCGCAGGATCCCACAACCCCGACCACGCAACCCCTGACAGGTATCACACGCCGCCGGTTTAGCCCCAATCCGCTTTCGCTCGCCACTACTCACGGAATCACATATTGTTTTCTCTTCCTACGGGTACTGAGATGTTTCACTTCCCCGCGTTCCCTCCACACACCCTATGAGTTCAGGTGCAGGTGACATCACATGACTGATGCCAGGTTTCCCCATTCGGACATCCTGGGATCACAGCTCGGTTGACAACTCCCCCAGGCCTTTCGCGGCCTCCCACGTCCTTCATCGGCTCCTGGTGCCAAGGCATCCACCGTTCGCCCTTGACAACTTGACCACAAAGATGCTCGCGTCCACTGTGTAATTCTCAACAAACAACCAACCCGCAACCACCACCCCGCACCAGCAACACCAACCCCACCCCACAAGGGCAGAACCAGCACCCGGTATACGAGACAAGCCACGCCAGGCAACACCGCCACCCCCGCAACACCACCAACCGGCGACATCACAGGAACAACGGCCCAAGAAACAACCACACGGTCATTCCTTCAGGACCCAACAGGGTGTCCAACGCCAACCCCAGCCGCATCATCAAACCCCTTCCAACCACCCCCCAAACAGGGAGCGTGTACAAGAGCATCAAACCGCTGCCAAAACTGACTAGCCAGTGTCTCCGACCAATGAGCACCCCATCACCCAACACAGGCAACCGAGGCTCCATACCGCCCTTCGACGGATGGCGCTCCTTAGAAAGGAGGTGATCCAGCCGCACCTTCCGGTACGGCTACCTTGTTACGACTTCGTCCCAATCGCCAGCCCCACCTTCGACGGCTCCCCCCACAAGGGTTAGGCCACCGGCTTCGGGTGTTGCCGACTTTCGTGACGTGACGGGCGGTGTGTACAAGGCCCGGGAACGTATTCACCGCAGCGTTGCTGATCTGCGATTACTAGCGACTCCGGCTTCACGGGGTCGAGTTGCAGACCCCGATCCGAACTGAGACCGGCTTTTTGGGATTCGCTCCACCTCACGGTATCGCAGCCCATTGTACCGGCCATTGTAGCATGCGTGAAGCCCTGGACATAAGGGGCATGATGACTTGACGTCATCCCCACCTTCCTCCGAGTTGACCCCGGCAGTCTTCGATGAGTCCCCGCCATAACGCGCTGGCAACATCGAACAAGGGTTGCGCTCGTTGCGGGACTTAACCCAACATCTCACGACACGAGCTGACGACAGCCATGCACCACCTGTCACCGGCCCCGAAGGACCCCCCATCTCTGAAGGATTTCCGGCGATGTCAAACCCAGGTAAGGTTCTTCGCGTTGCATCGAATTAATCCGCATGCTCCGCCGCTTGTGCGGGCCCCCGTCAATTCCTTTGAGTTTTAGCCTTGCGGCCGTACTCCCCAGGCGGGGCGCTTAATGCGTTAGCTGCGGCACAGAGAACCGGAGAGGCCCCCCACACCTAGCGCCCAACGTTTACAGCGTGGACTACCAGGGTATCTAATCCTGTTCGCTCCCCACGCTTTCGCTCCTCAGCGTCAGTATCGGCCCAGAGACCCGCCTTCGCCACCGGTGTTCCTCCTGATATCTGCGCATTTCACCGCTACACCAGGAATTCCAGTCTCCCCTACCGAACTCTAGCCTGCCCGTATCGACTGCAAGCCCGAAGTTGAGCCACGGGTTTTCACAGTCGACGCGACAAGCCGCCTACGAGCTCTTTACGCCCAATAAATCCGGACAACGCTCGCGCCCTACGTCTTACCGCGGCTGCTGGCACGTAGTTGGCCGGCGCTTCTTCTGCAGGTACCGTCACAAACGCTTCGTCCCTGCTGAAAGAGGTTTACAACCCGAAGGCCGTCATCCCTCACGCGGCGTCGCTGCATCAGGCTTCCGCCCATTGTGCAAGATTCCCCACTGCTGCCTCCCGTAGGAGTCTGGGCCGTGTCTCAGTCCCAGTGTGGCCGGTCGCCCTCTCAGGCCGGCTACCCGTCGCCGCCTTGGTAGGCCATTACCCCACCAACAAGCTGATAGGCCGCGAGTCCATCCCAAGCCGAAAAATCTTTCCACCAACCACCATGCGGCAGCCAGTCATATCCGGTATTAGCCCCGGTTTCCCGGGGTTATCCCAAAGCCTGGGGCAGGTTACTCACGTGTTACTCACCCGTTCGCCGCTCGAGTACCCCGAAGGGCCTTTCCGCTCGACTTGCATGTGTTAAGCACGCCGCCAGCGTTCGTCCTGAGCCAGGATCAAACTCTCCAACAAAAACTTGAAGAAAATCCCAGCAACAAAAAACAATTTGCTGCCAAATTCAAGCCCAAGCCAACCCACCAAACAGCAGGCCAACCCAGACCAAAACGGCACTGGCTTTCCAAACACCCTGTTGAGTTCTCAAAGAACAACCACACACCATCAGAACCCCAAACCAGGGCCCCTCCGGAGGCAACCGCTCTAAACTACCCGGACTATTCCGTGATCGTCAACCTGACGTTTCAGGCGACAAACTCGTCCTTTGCCGGCCCACAATCACGCACGCTAACTTCGCGGTCGCTACTATTGTGGGAATCGACAGACCGGCCGACGTCCGCTTCGCGGCCATCCGCCCGGCTCCTGCCGGCTTCAGTACTCTACCCGGTCGGCTTCGTGATTGCAACTCCGTCTCCGGAAGTTCCTCACACCGCCCGCGCCCCAGCCCCGCTCGGCTATATCGCCACGGCCCTGGTGCCCGCTCTCTGCCGGTTTGCCCCGGCTTCCCGCGTGCAGAGAGAAAGTTACGCGGTCGCTCCGCAGAAGGCAAATCAAGATCCATCACTGGTGCCAGTCGGCCGTGGCAAACCTCCGGCAACCACCCACTCAACCGTGTGCGGAGGACCCGGAACCGCCCATCCGTGGGAGAGTGTCTGCATGGCCGAGCTGACAGCGACCCCGGTGCTGGCCAAGGACACGCTGCTCGGCCTACTCCTGCCGTTCTGGCAACTCGTCATCGGCGCCGTCGTACTCGTCGTCCTGGTCCTGTCCATCGGCCGGCTCGCTCGCCGGGGACCGTCCCGAATGACGACGGCCCTCCTGGTCACGGCCGCTGCCATCGTCGGCCTCGCAACGATCGGTGTACTGCTCCAGGGCTGAGGATGGCCTTCAACGGACGGTCTTCAACGAACAGCCGCCCCACCGACGAGCCGCTCACCGCCGGCGACTCCGAACGCGCGGACGGGCTCAGAAAGCTAGAGACGACGGTTGGCCAGGCTCGGCAACTCGGCCCGGACCGTTCGCAGCCGCTCCAGGTCGAGGTCGACAATCGCGAGGCCAGCACCATCCGGCACCTGGGCGAGCACCGTCCCCCAGGGATCTATCACCATGCTGCGCCCAAAGCAGGTGCGGCTCGGCTCGTGGTCCCCCGTCTGTGCGGCAGCCGCAACGAAGCACTGGTTCTCGATGGCGCGGGCGCGCAACAGCACCTCCCAGTGGTCCCGCCCCGTGTGCAACATGAAAGCTGCCGGGACAAGGAGTAGGTCTGCCTCGCCGTCCGTGACGAGCTGGCGATAGAGCTCGGGGAAACGAAGGTCGTAGCAGATCGACAGCCCGACCCGAATGCCCTCCACGTCAACGACGACCGGCTGCGAGCCGGCAGCGACCGTGGCTGACTCCAGGTACGACACGCGCCCGGGAATCTCCACGTCGTACAGGTGGATCTTGCGGTAGCTGGCAGCGAGCGCCCCGGAACGGTCGAACACCAGGCAGGTGTTGTACGAATGCTCCGGGTCCGGACCCCGCTCGTGGATCGAGCCAACGACGACCCAGATGCCGAGCCGCTGCGCGACGTCGGCGAAGAACTGCCCGACCTCCCCGTCCACCGGCTCCGCGTCCGGTTGCCCCACGACCGGACCGAGATAGTCGACGTACTCGGGGAGGATCGCGAGATCGGCACCACCGGCTGCCGCCCGCTTCAGCAGGGCCTCGGCGGCAGCCAGATTCGTCTCTCGGTCATCCCGGGCGTTCAACTGGCAGACCGCGACACGCATGGACCCAGGTTACGGGCAGGGAAGTCAACGGAACAGGAGCAGGACTACGGCCACGTCAAAGTCGGCAACAGCGGAGCGCCCAGAACCTCGAGGGCCCGGTTAGACCCCAGCGTGAGTCAGCTCGATCACGCCGACTTCTCCTCACGCTCCCGCCGCGCCCGACGGCTGGTGAACTCACGCGGAACGATCGTTGGGTTCACGTTCTCCAACACCACTTCACGATTGATCAGAACGCGGGCCGCGTCGGGGTTGCTGGGCACCTCGTACATCACGGAGAGCAGCACCTCCTCCATGATCGCGCGGAGTCCGCGGGCGCCGGTGCCGCGGAGCATCGCCTGGTCGGCGATCGCCTCCAGGGCCGACTGCTCGAACTCCAGCTCGACGCCGTCCAACTCGAAGAGGCGCTGGTACTGCCGGACGAGCGCATTGCGCGGCTCGGTGAGGATCTGCACCAGGGCCTCACGGTCGAGGCTGCGAACGTTGGTGATCACCGGGAGCCGACCGATGAACTCGGGGATCAGGCCGAACTTCAGCATGTCCTCCGGCATCACCTGGCTGAAGGTGTCGTCGGTCGAACGCTCCGAGACCGCCCGTAGCCGGGCACCGAAACCCGTCCCACCGTGACCGGTACGCGCCTCAATGATCTGGTCGAGGCCCGCGAAGGCACCGCCGCAGATGAAGAGCACGTTGGTGGTGTCGATCTGAATGAACTCCTGATGTGGATGCTTACGGCCGCCCTGGGGCGGAACGTTCGCAACCGTCCCCTCCAGCATCTTGAGCAGCGCCTGCTGCACACCCTCGCCGGAGACATCGCGAGTGATCGACGGATTCTCCGACTTACGCGCGATCTTGTCGACCTCGTCGATATAGATGATCCCGGTCTCGGCGCGTTTGATGTCGTAGTCGGCGGCCTGGATCAGCTTGAGGAGGATGTTCTCGACATCCTCCCCGACGTATCCGGCCTCGGTCAGGGCCGTGGCGTCCGCGATGGCGAATGGCACGTTGAGCATCCGGGCCAGGGTCTGTGCCAGGTGGGTCTTGCCGCATCCCGTGGGGCCGAGCAGCAGGATGTTGGACTTGGCCAACTCAACGCTGTCCGCGCTGGGCGCGCCGGCCGCCTCGGCCTGAATTCGCTTGTAGTGGTTGTAGACCGCGACGGCGAGAGCTTTCTTGGCCTGAGCCTGACCCACGACGTAACTATCGAGGAACTGGCAGATCTCCATCGGCTTGGGAAGCTCTTCCCACTTCACTTCGCCCGACTCGGCTAGCTCTTCCTCGATGATCTCGTTACAGAGATCGATACACTCGTCGCAGATATAGACGCCGGGACCAGCGATAAGCTTCTTGACCTGCTTCTGCGATTTCCCACAAAAGGAGCACTTCAGTAGGTCGCCGCCGTCACCGATCCGTGCCACCCACAGTCTCCCTGCACTCGTCGGCCAGCGATCCGGCCATGGCCCCGGACACCGCGCGCCGCCCATCTCAGCTACCTGCCGGATCGACCGGCGAAGCGGTACAGACCCGACGTTACCCGCTGGCGCGGGTTTCTCCGACCCCTAAAACGGGTGTGTCAGAGGTCGGTCGAGGCTACCCCCGGCCGACCTCTGACCTGATCCGGCTCAGTTGGCGGCGTTAGCGGCCAGTAAGCCCTTCTTACGGCTGGTGAGGATGGTGTCGACCAGCCCGTACTCACGGGACTCCTCGGCCGTCATAATCTTATCCCGATCGATATCCTTACGGACCTTCTCCACCGGCTGGTTGCAGTGCCGGGAGAGCATCTCTTCCAGCTGGGTACGCATCCGCAGAATCTCCCGGGCCTGGATCTCGATATCCGAGCCCTGCCCGTAGCCCCCTTCAGTGGCAGGCTGGTGGATGATGATCCGCGAATTCGGCAGCGCCATCCGCTTACCGGGCGTGCCGGCCGAGAGCAGCACCGCCGCCGCACTGGCCGCCTGCCCCAGGCAGACCGTCTGGATATCCGGCCGCACGTACTGCATGGTGTCGTAGATCGCCGTCATGGCCGTGAACGAGCCGCCCGGCGAGTTGATGTACATGATGATGTCGCGGTCCGGGTCGGTGCCCTCCAGCGTGAGCAGCTGGGCCATCACGTCGTTGGCCGACGCGTCATCCACCTGGACCCCGAGGAAGATGATCCGATCCTCGAAGAGCTTGTTGTACGGGTTGGATTCCTTCACCCCGTACGACGTGCGCTCGACGAACGACGGCAGGACATAGCGGTTGTGCACGGCCGCGAACTGCGGCGGCAGGCTCAGGTCGGTCATCGTCAGCTCCTCGCTCAGCTCAGGGTCCCGGCGCCTTCCGGAACCTGAGCGGCCCCGGTGATCACCTTGTCGATGAAGCCGTACTCCATGGCCTCCTGGGCGGTGAACCAACGGTCACGGTCCGAGTCCGCCTCGATCTCCGCCTGAGTCTGGCCGGTGTGGAAAGCGACCCGCTCCTGGAACATCCGCTTGGTGTAGAGCATCTGCTCCGCCTGGATAGCAATGTCCGAGGCAGTACCGCCCATGCCACCCGATGGCTGGTGCATCATGATCCGGGCATGCGGCAGGGCGTACCGCTTGCCCTTGGTGCCGGCGCAGAGCAGAAGCTGACCCATTGAGGCCGCCATGCCCATCGCCACCGTGGACACGTCATTGTCGATGAACTGCATCGTGTCGTAGATCGCCATGCCCGAGTAGACCGAGCCGCCCGGCGAGTTGATCCAGAGGTTGATGTCGCGGTCCGGGTCCTCCGCGGCGAGCAGCAGCAGCTGCGCGCAGATGCGGTTGGCGACCTGGTCAGTCACCTCGCTGCCCAGGAAGATGATCCGCTCCTTGAGCAACCGGTTGTAGACCGAGTCGTCGAGGTTGCCAATGTTGTCGCCACCGCGGGCGTCGATCGCCCGGAGCGGCGTCGGCGGGATGTGCATGTCGGTCATGGCAGCCCTTCGCTCTCCGTACCGTCCTACCCGACACTAACGGCTCGACCGAGTGGCAGAACCCCGGTCGGGGCACTGTTCGCTCTCAGCGCAGCCCGGTCAGGCGTACCCAAAAACAGGTTTCGGCCGTCGCCCCAGCCAAACGGCAGGGACGGCGGCCGAAACCTACGATCATTCCGCGTGAGCGTGCGCGGCCTCGTTCTCGGCGCGCAGGGCGTCGAGGCTTACCGCCTCGCCGGTAGCGTCCTTGATCGTGATGTGATCCATGATCGAAGCCAGGGCCTTGCCCCGCCGGACGTCACCGTAGACCGCGCCGGCGGCACCGGAGCGGACCAGCTGGTCGTAGAACTGCTGCGGCGCCACCCCGGCCCGCTGCGCCCGGTGCACGATCTCGTGGCCGAACTCGTCGTCGGAGACCTGAATCTCCTGCGCGTCGGCGACGGTGTCCAGCAGGAGCTGAATCTTCACGCCCTGGGTGGCCGCCTCGGTCAGCTCGGTGTTGATCTGCTCCTCGGTCTTCTCCTCGGCCGCGAGGTACTCCTCCATCGAGGCACCGATCCGCTCGAGCTGATCCACCATCGACGCCTTGCGGCTCTCGACCTCCTCGCGGACAACACCCTCCGGCGCCGGCACCTCGGCCGCCTCAACAATCTGCTCAAGGGCCTTGTCCCGGGCGGCGTAGATCTGCTCGACCTGCTTGCTCCGGGTCACCCGCTCGCGGACGTCGTCGCGAAGCTCCGCCATGGTGTCGAACTCACTCGCCAGCTCGGCGAACTCGTCGTCCAGCTCCGGCAGCTCCTTCTCCTTGACCGTGCGGACCGTCACCGAGACCTCGGCGTCGCGACCGGCGTAGTCCCCGCCGACGAGCTGTGTGGTGAAGGTGGTGCTCGCGTCGGCCGCCAATCCGACGACGGCCTCGTCCAGGCCCGGCAGGAGCTGCTTGCTGCCGACCTCGTGCGAGAGGTTGGTCGCCGAGCCCCCCGGGACCTCCTCGCCGTCAACGGTCGCGTTCAGGTCGATCTGCACGAAGTCGCCCTCGGCGGCAGCCCGCTCGACGGTCTTCAGCGTCGCGAACCGCTCCCGCAGGCTCTGCACCTGCTCATCGAGCTCGCTGTCATCGATCTTCAGCTCGTCAACAGTCACCTCGACCGTCGACAGGTCGGGAAGGTTGAGCTCCGGCCGGATGTCCACCTCGGCGGTGAAGTTGAGCGAGTCGCCGTCCGCGAACTCGGTGATCTCGACCTCGGGACGACCCAGCGTCTTCAGGTCGTGCTCGCGCACCGCCGAGAGGATGTTCTGCGGGATGGCCTCCTGGACCGCCTCGTTGAGCACGGTGCCCCGGCCGACCCGCTGATCGATCACGGCAGCCGGAACCTTCCCCCGACGGAAGCCGGGAACCTGGACCTGCTGGCCGATCTCCCGGTACGCCTTCTTGAGGCTCGGCTCGAGCTCGACGAACGGCACCTCGATGGCGAGCCGCACGCGCGTCGGGCTCAGAGTCTCGACGGTGCTCTTCACAGGCGTACTCCTTGACGGATCTTGGTGGTCTGGGCGCTTCTTCAGCCCATCGAGTGTAGGCGAGCCGGTACGGCCTGCAGGCAGTGCCCGGGAACCACGCGTAGAACGGCGGCGCCCGGGTCGACCCGGCCGCGAACGACAGTCGGGGTGGCGGGATTTGAACCCACGGCCCCTCGCTCCCAAAGCGAGTGCGCTACCAAGCTGCGCCACACCCCGTGGCGGGATGCAGTCTATGCCGTCCACGCCCACGCACACTTCCCCGGGGCCACATCCGATCGCGTGTTCCGCCGTTGGGTCGACCGACGGAGCCCACCGGCCGGCTCGTGGCGGACGGCAACAGCAACCCGTCCGGTCGCACCGCACCCCCCAGGAGCAGCACTGTCCCGAGCGCACCCGGACCGGGCCCGAGGCTCGTTCCCGACCACAGCCATGGGCAGGCTGCGCGGAGATCGGCGGCATTGGGTACGCTGTCGGCGCGCCTCCACACGGAGGCCGTCGCGGGCGTAGCTCAATGGTAGAGCTTCAGTCTTCCAAACTGACGGTGCGGGTTCGATTCCCGTCGCCCGCTCCACCGCACTCCGGCCCAGGTCAACGGCACGATCGCCGAACCTGGGCCGTTCTCGTTCAGCTTTCTTTGATCTTGCATGCCATTCGCGTGCCAATAGCACCGGCCGTGCCGCCCGAGGCCGCTTCACGTGCCGTCCGCCCGGTCTTGCCCTTGGCTGCCTTCCGCTTCGTCGACTCGTCGCCGGCCCCGCCTGACTGCGTCGGCCCGTCCCCGGCCGCCGTGGTCGGCTTGCCCTTGATCGATTGCATCAGGGTCCCGGGGGCTCGCCCGGTCGCCGCCGCCAGGTTGTTGCCCGTGTGCCGCAGGTCGTGAGTGGAATTGGGGGGGCATGCCAGCCGCCCGCAGCGCCATTGCCCAATCGACCGCGGCCGAAAGTTGCCGGAACGCAGCACCGCCCCCTGTCCCCGGTAAAGACCAGCGCTTCCGACCCTTCCCCACGAACTCGTCCAGGTGATCGGCCAACACGAGCCGAGCCGCCGCCGGCAGCGTCACCACCCGATTGCCCTCCTCCGGCTTCGGCGGCCCGAACTCCATCCGGTTTGCGCAACGCCGCCAGCTCACCCCAGCGCAGCCCGGAGTACTCGGCGACGATCACCAACGCGGAGAACCGGACCGGCATCCGGTCCGCGAGCGCGAGCGCCTGGACTACGGTCACCGCCGGCCGCTCCGACGTGTGATAGCGGTCATAACCCGGATACGGCACGGGTTATGCCGGATCAGCTCGTCTTCCTGCACAGCGGTGAGGATCGCTCGCAGCAGCGAGTGCGCCTCGACCGCCTGCGGTTCGCTCGTGCCGCCGTCGAGCAACGTGCGCCGCCAGGTAGGGATGGTCGGCGGCTTGACCGCACCCAGGGCGAGCCCGCCGAGGTGCGGACCCTAAGCCGACACTTCCGGATGCCGCTCGGCCTGGGCAATACGAGCACACCGCGTCGGAATCTCGGGCCATAGAGTTGCGCCAGGCATCTTAAAGGTAGTACTCCGTCTCGTAATAGCGCCGGAATCCACTCGGGAGGGATTCGCTCGGAACCCACTCCGCAATCACGTCACTGAGCGCAAAACCAACCGTCATGCTGGGCATTACGAGCGCATCTGCTGCCCGCTGATAGGAAGCAAACTCTAGATGCTTACGAATCTCACCCTCGACGCTAGCTAAACCTTCAATCATATTTGGCGGCTTCGTTCGCGTGCGACCGGAGGAATCTCTGGCCAAGTCCTCAAATACTCGCTTCGCATCAGTCGACACCTTATCGGTCGTTATCACGAAGGCCTCATCGGCCCCGTATCTGACCCTTCGATAGTTGAATGGATGGGCATCCCCCGGCCCGAATTCTCGATCTTTAAGTTCAAAGATCCACAACTTACTCATGAACTCGATGATGATGTCAACTTCCTCACCCGAGTCCTCAAGGTTCCAGACTATGGAGCGGGTCGGGATGCCTAGGTCTACCAGTCGCTTAGTCACCCATACCGTCATCCAATGAGACCCCTGCGCCAACGAGCGCCCGAGTGTAGATACGCTGTATCCTTCACTCAAAAGTTCCTGCGAGTAGGTTCGCGCACATTTGCCGCACCTAATATTTGCGATGGGTGCCGTTTGTGTCTCGTTGGCATTCGAGAAACGTGCCAGCGGGGCAGAGGTACCCTTGCAGGCAAGTAGAAACTCAGTGGAGGTTAGTCCGGCAGACGCAAGATCGGTAAGCGCTGCCTGCACTACTTCCCGCTTAGCGCCTCGCCGAGCAAGGATGTCCGATTCCCTTCCGAACCCGGCTTCACTCAACTCCCTTAGCAGTTCACGGTTCGCCTGAATGCTCAAAACATCGGCGCCCTTTACCGTCTCACCACCAAGATCGGGGCTGGAAAAACGAGCGGCAGTCGCTTCCGAGGCCAGCTTTTCAAGAAGCCTCTCTAAGCGCGGCGACTCAAGGTCCACCTCCTCCCATTTAAGGGAAGCCGAACCCTTCGAGTGTTTAGCCACTTGCTCCTCGAAGGCTTCAAGGAAGTCCTTCAAGATCTCATCCGAATCTGCACTCTCCTTCGCCACGACCCCAATTAAAATGCTCCGCCTTAGCTTTTTACGTCGAATCGCCGGAGAGTATTCCATGACCTCGTAATTGTAGAAATCTTCTGGGTGGTTCGACTCTCGAACGTTGGTTATCGAGATAATCGCATCATCTTTGAAGAAGACGTCGCCAGCACCCCCCGCAGACGCTCCAGCCGCGCCACGATAGCGACCCAGTGAAATTCGCATTGATTTTATGCTGGCCAGTCCTGCCATTCGGGCAAACGATCTCTCTGCTGCTAGCGCCGCGGGCTGCCAACGCTTTTGCTCAAGCATTCCGTCTAAATACTTCCGAAAGTTTTCCTGCGTGACATCGTGTCGCGCATACATGTAACTTACTTTAAGCATGTACCTCTCCACGCCTTGGGGTTCGGCAACTGTAATTGAAGAACAATGGTGCCGCAATTGCGCAAATCCGCCGAACGACTGCCAGCACTTAACTTTCCGCCATTTTGGGTACTTTGCGACTAGCAGGTGTCTACAAGCTGACAGATTGGCGAAGGGTCGGCGTGTGAACCTAGCGGTTAGAAGCTAGGAGTCCTAGAATAGTTTCTGCGTCCCGCAGAGGTGCATGGTAGGCAGCGAGCCCTACCTGATAGGTAATCATCTCGGCAGGGTCACCGGAGTAGGTTGGCCGATGCTTCAACCCCCGTCGCAACTTCGACGCTTACGCCTCGACCTGTACGTATTCCATGTGATCGGTCACTGCCGAAACGTTCTCGAAGGATCAAGGCACGGCGCTGGCCCGCCGAAAGGCGTACAGATCGGCGAGGAAGTCGTCCAACTCTTCGTCGGACTCGACAGGTCCGGCCGGGCCAGGTCGTCAACGGAGGCGACCGGCCGCACACCCTGCCGGCGGGCCAACTCCTCCGCCGGCACATGCTCAGCGGTCGGCCACTCGGGCTTGAGCCGCACCAAGGAACGTTGGACAGCAGTGGCGCCCCACGGCTGCTGTTGGTTCCGTCGGCGGACGCCAACCTGGGCACGGCAGCTGAGTATCAGAACAAGGTCGATGGCCGCCACTCCATCGTCCTGCTGTCGCTGGACTCGCTCCGGGAGCCACCGGAGAAGGCTATTCGAGTGCTTGCTACGTATGCAGGACAGCGGTTCATCAACGGAACCCCGGACCCCGCAGTAGAGACGGAATCTCCCGGCATCCCGCCCGACCTGAGCTAGGCGATAACCCGGGCTCGCAGCTACCCCCACGCTCCAGCCTGACTTCTCCGGTCGGCCAGATCTCGGCCACGCCGGACGTCTCACCCAGCCTGAGCCTCACACTTGCCAACGGATCAAACGGAGTCAGCAGTTCGTCCCGGAGCTGCACCCCATGCCTCTTGGCTGATTCCGCCCAGGGCCCAGCCTCGCTTGAGGAATCTGCACAACTCGACAATGGCAGGTAGGTCGAGCGGGTCCATGACTGCACCGTACGGCGGTGGGCCGGGATGACCGCGAGGGCCTTCAACCGCCGCTTCTGATCATGGTTGGCGCGGTAGGGTCTCGCCGTGACCGTCAACACCATCGATCGGCTTGCCGCCGCTGTTGCCGCCCGTAGGCCGATCAACGGCATCCGCATCGTAGGCATCGACGGCCCGAGCGGCTCCGGAAAGAGCCACCTTGCCCGTGACCTCTCGACGGCGCTCCACGCGCCGATCATCGAGATCGACGACTTCGTATCGTGGGACAACTTCGCCGGCTGGTGGCCTCGCTTCGAGGCCCAGGTACTCACCCCGCTGCTTGACGGCCAGGATGCCCACTATCAAGCGCGGGACTGGACGGACTGGTACGGCAACAGGCTCGGCGAGTGGAAGACCCAGCCCTGGGTACCGGTCGTGATCTTCGAAGGACTCACCTGCACCCGTCGCGACACGATCGGTCGGCTCGCCTACGCGGTCTGGGTCGACGCTCCGGCACCGTTACGGCTGGCGCGCGGCCTCGCCCGCGACTGCTCCTTCGCCGGTGCCGCGCAGCTCTGGCAGAAGTGGATGGCCGAGGAGGAGAAGTTCTTCGCCGCCGACGGCACCCGTGATCGCGCCGACCTCGTCATCGACACCGCACACCGCACACCGCACACCGAGGCTGACCGCTAACGCACATCTGGGGCTACCCCCCGTTCCCGGTGAAGGCCTGTCTCGTGGTATCGGGCGGGCCGGCCGGTCTCACTTCGTCTTCCTGGGCTCCCGCGGCGAGCGGGTGAAGGAGATCGCGGCGATGGCGAACAGCGCGCCGCCGGAGAGCCAGACCGGGTCCCAGAGGAACAGGTGCCAGGGCAGCGCCGAGCCGAGCCCGGCGGGCAGATCGACCACCCCGGCCACGATCAGTAGGTGCTGCGCCAGGTTCGCCACGCCATACAGGGACAGCAGCGCGGCGGTGCCCCACCCGGCGAGCAGCAGCACCCAGCGCGGCGTCCGGCGGGGGCGTCCGGTCGCCAGGGCCAGGCCGAGCGGCGCGGCGATCAGCTTCAGCACCGCCGTTGTCCAGAGCAGAGCGACGAACGCCGGTTCCCGGGCCAGCGCCGGCCCTTCAACGGCCGGTCCGAACGTGCCCTGTCCCAACAGGCCGCCAGCCGCCCAGTGGAAGCTCAACCCGGCGAACGACAGCGACCAGAGGCCGGCGCCGTAGCCGGCCCAGGAGCCCCGTCGCCCCCCAACCGTGCCGGCGGTGCCCCCGCCGCGCCGGTCATCGGTGTTCACGGCGCTCCGGCTCACGTTGCCCTCCCGGTGAATCGACCCCGGTGTGGTAGCACTGTGCGGTCCCAGCACGGACCGACCGGCCCGATGCTGACGGGTCCAATGCTGCCACTCAGGTGGCTCGGGCCTACCATTCGCCGGGATGGGCGCTGGCACATTCCCCGTACCCCGCCGACACCACCGTCGAAGTTCGCGGTCCTGCTGGTCACCACCGGGATCAACCAGGTGTGGAAGCTCAGCGCGCATGCCGCGGTGTCAGCCGGCTCCGCTGGTGTGCTCATCAACGTCTTCGGCCCGGCACTACTCGTCGTCGTCCCGGTGGTGGCGCTGGTCGCCTGGTCGCGGGTCCGGCTCCGCGATCACACCACCAGCCAGGTCCTCGCCGGAGCCGCCGTGGGTGTGCTGGTCGCGGTCCCGACGTTCCTCGTACTCTCGTGATCCGGCCCGCCCAGGGCTGGCGTGCGGTGCGACGTCGAACGAGGGGCAACCGGCCGGTCAGACGGTGATGACGACCTTTCCCCGGGCGTGGCCCTCCTCGAGGTAGCTGATCGCCTCGGGCACCTCGCTCAGGGGATAGGTCCGGTCCAGGACCGGGGTGACCTTTCCGGATTCGAAGAGATCGCACAGCTCTGCCAGGTCGTCCCGGTTGGGACTCGCCACGAAGAACACCAGGCGTTGCCGTACGAACGGCGACAGAGCGAGCCCACGGAGTACGCGAGCCAGCGGGCCGAGCAGCCCGTCGCCAGTACCGCTGTTCAGGATGAGTGTGCCCCGCGGGGTGAGCATGCGTCGGCAGGCGAGGAGCGAGTGGTTACCGACGTTGTCGAGGAGCAGGTCGTAGCGTCGTCCGCCGCGGGTGAACTCCGCCGTGGTGTAGTCGATGACGTGGTCGGCACCCAGGTCGCGGACCAGCTCGACGTTTCGGCTGCTGCAGACCCCGGTCACCTCGGCTCCCAGCGCCTTGCCGATCTGTACGGCGAAGGTGCCCACGCCGCCCGCCGCGCCGTTGACCAGGAGCCGCTGACCGGGTTGCAGCCGGCCGTGGTGACGTAGCGCCTGGTAGGCGGTGAGGGCGGCCACCGGCACGGAGGCGGCCTGTTCCAGGGTCAGGCTGGCCGGCTTTTTCAGCACTCCGGCGTCGTGGCGCATCGTGACGTACTCGGCGAACGCTCCCTGCTGTAGGGCGAACACCTCGTCTCCCACCTGGAGCGTGGTGACGTTGCTGCCGACTGCTTCGACCTGCCCGGCCAGGTCGTGCCCGAGCGTGTTGGCCTTGGGGCGGGTCAGCCCACCCTGCGCCCGGGTGATGTACGGGCTGCCGCGCATGAGGTGCCAGTCCACCGGGTTGACCGAGGCGGCCCGCACCCGGACCAGCACGTCGTCGGCACCGACGGCCGGCATATCAAGATCTTCAAGGGTGAGGACCTCGGGCGAGCCGTACGCGTAGAAACGGATTCCTTTCATCGGTTCCCTCTCATTCCACGCTGCGGAGGATGTGTTCGATCGATGCCGTTCGGGTTCGTAGTTCGGCGAGGTCGACGGCGCTTCGCTGCTGGGCGTCGAGGGTGTTCTCGGCGAGCTTCTCGAACCGGTGCACGAGCTGACGCAGGTCGTCTGCGCGGGCAGCGGCCCGCTTCTCTTTCCGGCCTTCGAACAGCCCGACGATGACCAGGGCGACCAGGAAGGCCGCCACGATGACCACGACCAGCAGGAAGACTGTCGTTGGCCAGGACATTTCCCCTCCAAGTGGGTCCATTACGTTGACTCCTTGGGCGCGGGACCCTTTCCTGGGTCCGGCCGGGTGAGGGTCTGGGCCGCCTCGGCCACTGCCGATGCGGTCAGGTGCAGGTCGAAATCGGTGACTTCGTAGTACTTCATGGCTTTGCCATCGTCGGAGAGCTCGAGCCGGCCGGTGATCAGGCCTGCCGCCTCCAGCCGCCGTAGATGCATGTGCAGGAGTGGACGGCTCACTCCAAGCTCGCGGGCCAGTTGACTCACGTAGTCACGACGGCCGGCCAGGGTCGCGACGATGCGTAGTCGAATCGGATTGGCCAGAGCCGCCAGCATCTCGACCAGGTCGTCTCCGGTCGGTCCGCTCACTGCCACAAGACCCCTTCACGTGTCATTTTTTTCTTACACGTGAACCGTAGCAGTCACCACCCCCGCCGGCAATGCCCACCGCTGTTCGCCCCGGAGCTACAGCAACAACTGCCCGATCGGCCAGGCCCAGGTGCGGTGTGGCCAGTGGTGAACAGGAGGTAGATGAGCCGACCCAGGGTCGAACTCAACGCCGACCAAGGTCAGCGGAAGGAAGGTCCGGGTCAGCTGTTGGTAATCCAGCTCCAGAACGAAACCACCCACTCGGTCTGCTTGAGCCACCCGAAGCCGAGACTGACGAGAAAGACGGCCGTCACCAGGTGCGCGCCGCGGGCACCGCGCCGCACCCGGCCCAGACGCTGCTCCAGCACCACCCGGCCAACCAGCCGGGCGAGGGCGAAGAGCCCAACCGCGACCAGCAGACTCAGTAGGAAGATCAACAGTGGTGCGGCGAGGTTGCCGCCACCCGAAATCGCCCAGATCCCCCAACAGACGAACGCGAAGAGCGCTCCGCCGGCGCTCCACTCCCGGCCCGGGCGGAGCTGCGCGAGGTGCCAGCTCATCGGCCGACGCGAAGCCCGCGCCTCCGGCCAGCCCGCCTCCGCCTCCGCCTGCTCCACCACCGGGAACGGCGTGGTTCGAGGGGCACTGGTCTCCCCTACCGAGGCCACCCCCCGCTGGAAGGCATCCGGCTGCGGCGGCACCCCGGCCCCCGGCTGCGGTGGCACCGCAGCTCCCCACTGCGGCGGCACCCCGACGCCTGACTGCGGCGGCACCTCGACGGTCCGCTCGGCCCACGGTTGCGTCTGGTCGGCCATGTCGTCCCTCCCCTGGACCAGACGGGGACCGGCGGGCCCCGTCTGACTATCGAGGGTAGCCAGCACACAAATGTGGGTCCGCTACGGACCGCCGGGCCGGCCGACCCCAGCGCAGTGCGCTAGACACGAAGACATGACCTTCGTACCGAACTTCGGTGTCGCCCGTACCGAAGAGCTCGAGGAGTTGGGTGAACTGCTCAACAGCCTCTTCCACAGCAGCTTGGACGCCGAGTCACAGGCCATCCAGCAGAGCACCCTGGAGCCCGAACGCACCCTGGTCGTCCGCGACGACACCGAGCTGGTGGCGACCGCCACCGCCTTCACCCGCGACCTGACCGTACCGGGGGCGTGTCTGCCCGCGGCACACGTCAGCGGGGTTGCGGTGGCGCCGACACACCGCCGCCGCGGTCTGCTCACCGAGTTGATGCGGCGGCAGCTCCGCGACGTACGCGACGCCGGCACCGAGCCGGTCGCGCTGCTGTGGGCCAGCGAGGGGCGGATCTACCCACGCTTCGGCTACGGCCTGGCCTGCCAGCAGTTGGTGGTGGAGTGCGAGACCACTGAGCTACGCCTGCCCGATCCCACCGCCGCTGAGAGTCGTCTCCGCCTGGCCGAACCGGCGCACTGCCGGGGCGAGCTGGCCCGGGTGTACGACCGGGTTCGGCCCGACCGGCCCGGCTGGTCCAGCCGCAACGAGGTGTGGTGGAACTATGTCCTCGCCGATCCGGCCGCCCGCCGGGAGGGAGCCACCGAACGTCGAGCTCTGCTGCACGAGGGCCCCGACGGCGTCAACGGATACGCGCTGTTCCGCACCCGCAACGCCTGGGACGCGGTCGGGCCGAAAGCCGTCACCATGGTTGACGAGGTGGTGAGCAGCGACCCGGCCGCCAATCTGGCGATGTGGCACCTGCTGCTCGCCCTCGACCTGACCCGCCGGCTCACGCTGCGCGGCGTACCGCTGGACGACCCGCTGCTGCGGCTGGTCAACGAGCCACGCCGGCTCGAGGCACGGCTGACCGATGCGCTCTGGCTGCGGGTGGTGGACCTGCCGGCGGCCCTCTCCGCCCGACGGTACGCGACCCCGATTGACGTGGTGCTGGAGGTCACCGACGAACTGCTGGCGGAGAACGCCGGTCGGTGGCGGCTTACCGGCGGGCTGGACGGGGCCAGCTGCGTACCCAGCGCCGGGGCGGCCGACCTGGCCTGCGACATCCGGGCCCTCGGTGAGCTGTACCTGGGCGGCACCGGTCTGGGCGAGCTAGCGGCTGCCGGCCGGGTTCGGGAGCTGCGACCCGGCGCCCTGGCCGCGGCCGGGCCGGCCTTCGGTTGGCACCGGGCTCCCGCTGCCATGGAGATCTTCTGACCCCACGGGGTACGGTCGGTTGGTGGGTGACGTGGAACGACGACGGCGGCGGCAGCGGCAGCCCGCCGACCGCACCACCGAGAGCCCGAGCCCGGCCCGGACAGCGGCCGGGGGGCCGAGCGGCGGCCGGCCGGCCCGAGTCCGCCGGGGCGGCGCCGAGGAGAGCGAGCGCGGGCTGCGGGGCCTGGTCGGCTCTGGCTCGTCGCAGGTGAGCGTGACCGCGGCGATGCGGGCCCGGGACGCCACCCGACCGACGGAGCAGGACCTGGCGGAGGCGGAGGCCCGGATAGTCCTGGTCCGCCGGAACTGGGTTCCGCGCGAGGACCTCCCCCGTCGGTGAACGGCCCGGTTCAGGGCAGGTCGGGAAGCTTCCGGGTGCGCTCGTAGTCGGCCACCTGGTTGATGCGGCGGGTGTGCCGTTGATTTCCGGAGAACGGGGTGGTCAGGAACGCCTCGACGATAGCGGTGGCCTCATCGAGGGTGTGCTGCCGCGCGCCGATCGCGACGATGTTGGCGTTGTTGTGCTCCCGGGCCAGGTGCGCGGTATCGATACTCCAGGCCAGCGCGGCCCGAACACCGTCGATCTTGTTCGCGGCGATCTGCTCACCATTACCGGATCCCCCGATAACCACGCCGAGGCTACCCCCGTCGGCAACCACCCGGTCGCCGGTGTGTAGGCAGAATGCCGGGTAGTCGTCGTCCGGGTCGTAGGCGTGCGGGCCGACGTCAACCACGTCGTACCCCTCCTTGGCCAGGTGGTTGGCCAAGTGCGCCTTCAGCTCGAAACCGGCGTGGTCGGATCCCAGGTAGACACGCATACCGGGCAGTCTGACAGGGCCGGTCTCCGACCGACGCTCGCGGGTCGGTCGGAGACAACTTCAGCACACTCCGGGAAGACGTCAGCACAGTCCGGGAGGCGTCAGACCCCCCCCGGAGGGTGCCTACCCGCCGCCCGGTCCGGACAGCAACTCGGCGACGACCAGTCCACCGCGGGCCTTCGGGGTGAACCAGGTGCTCTTGCGCGGCATCTTCTCCCGCGCCAGGTTCACCGCGACGAAGTCGTCAACGGTCACCGGTGCGACGAGGACGGCCAGCTCGGCGCGGCCGGCGTCAACCTCACCGGTGAGCCAGCTCGCCGGATAGTCGCCGCCGACGTAGGTGATCCGCTTGTCACCCGGGTCCAGCCCCAGCGCGTCCCGCAGCAGCAACCGCTCGACCAGGGCATGGTCCAGGTTCTCCAGGCGCCCCCCGCCAACCTGGGGCAGGCGTACGGCGTACGCCGCATCGGGGAGCCGGAGGTGGATGGTGCCGCCGGCCGCCGGGACCTCGACCGGGCCGTCAATCGGCTCGACCTGGGCGCCGGCGGCGCGAAGCCGGTCGATCAGCTCCTCTGGGCTGGTGGTGAGCTCGTCAACCAACCGGTTGTACGGGGCGATGGCGACCGAGGCCGGCGTGGTGACCACGGCCAGGAAGCGCGGTAGCCCGCCGGTCTGGGCCGCCAGACTGCGGTGGTTACCGTCGGCGACGACCAGCTCGCCACCGCCGGCCAGAGCGGTCAGCTCGTCCTGCTGCTCGCCCGGACCGACCAGCCAGATGGCGTGCGTCCGCCCGGCCTGGTCGGTGTCGGTCGCAGCCGGCACCCCGGCTCGGTCGGCCGCCGCCGCGAGGGCGGTGTGCAGCTCCTCGCCCCGACCGGTCTGCAGCAGGAGCACCGGCGACAGCAGATGCCCCAGCGCCTCGGCCAAGGCCACCCGCTCGCGCACCTTGGCGATGAAGACATCCTCGTTGCGGATGACCAGACCCGGCTCGGCGGCGCTGGTGGAGATCTGGTCGGTATCGACCATGACGAACAGCCCGTACCCGGGCTCCTCCTGCGGGGCACTGATCCGGTAGAGGACCACCACCTGCTCGGCGGGGGTGTAGCTGCCCGCCGCCTTCGCCTCGGCGAGCCGGGCTACCGCCTCCGGGAGCGCTTCGAGAAAGGCCTTCCCCCGGCTCTCCGGGGCCCGATGCGGCATCTCGATGCCGAGGGCGCTGTGCGGATTCACCTCAATGATCGAGGTGATCTCCGCCTCGTCGGCGAACTCGTCGTAGTTCTGCGCGCCGGTGCCGCCAGTGGTGATCCAGGCCCGGGCGATTGGATGGGCGACCGTCATGCCCGCTGACGCTACCGGTATCGCTCACCCCCGGTGTCCGGGCCCACCCGCCCTGCACCGGAGCAACCCGCCGGCACCGGCGGTACGCGGGCCCCTGCCACCCGCCAGCGGGACGGCGGGGCCCCGCCTCGCACTCAGTCGAAGATGGGGCCGACCTCGCGGGAGCGCTTGAGTTCGAAGAACCCCGGCGTTCCGGCGACCAGCAGAACACCGTCCCACAGCCGGCCGGCGGCCTCGCCCCGAGGAGCCGGGGTGACGACCGGGCCGAAGAAGGCGACCGGGTTCCCGTCCGGGCCCGGGGCGTGGATGACGGGGGTACCGACGTCGGTGCCGACCGGCCGCATACCCGCCTCGTGGCTGGCGCGTAGCGCTCCGTCGAACTCGGTGCTGTCGGCGGCCCCGGCCAACTCCGGATCCAGTCCGGCGTCGGTCAGGGCAGCGGTGAACAGTTCCCCGGTGAGCTGTTCGGACTGCAGATGGATCCGGTTACCGAGCGCGGTGTACAGGTCCCGCAGCGCCCCGGTGCCGTACCGCTGCTCGGCGGCGACACAAACCCGAACCGGGCCCCATCCGGACTTCATCAACCCCTGGTACTCCGCGGGCAGGTCCCGACCCTCGTTGAGCACGGACAGGCTCATCACGTGGAAACGGATCTCCACGTCCCGGACCCGCTCGACCTCCAACAGCCAACGAGAGGTGATCCACGCCCACGGGCAGATCGGGTCGAACCACATGTCGACGGCGACACGCTCACTCACGGTGAAGTCCCTTCACGACAGCTGCGCCGATTCTCGGCGCCGGTACCGATCCTCGCCGGAAGTTCCCAGGTACAACACGGAATGAGACCGTGACCTGGCCCACCCGCCGACCCGGGTGCGTGTAAGACTCGACTCGCGCGACCGCTACGAGCGGTTGCCCGACGACGCCGCGGTCGGCGTGCGGCGAGACGAGAGATGGAGACGAACAGTGCCGGGAGTGCGCAACCTGACGCAGGCGGAGGCCACCGAGCGAAGCCGGCTACTCGACGTGACCGGGTACGACATCAACCTGGACTTGTCGAGCGCCGTGCAGGCCGAGGGCCACACGTTCCGGTCCCGGACCGAGGTCCGGTTCCGATGCAGTGAGCCGGGTGCGAGTACCTTCATCGAGGTCGCCGCGGATTCGGTACGGTCGGCCACCCTGAACGGCAGCCCGCTGGAGCTGGGTGGCTGGTCGGCGGAGACAGGGCTCACCCTGCCCGACCTGGCCGCCGAGAACACCCTCGTGGTGGATGCGGACTTCGCGTACTCCAACAGCGGTCAGGGGCTACACCGCACGGTGGATCCGGTTGACGGCGAGACCTACCTCTACAGCCAGTTCGAGACGGCGGACGCGCAACGGGTCTACGCGGCCTTCGACCAACCCGACCTGAAGAGTGTCTACACCTGGCACGCCACCGTGCCGGAGCACTGGAAGGTCGTCTCCAACATGCCGGTGGAGCGGGAGGAGCCGGCCGGCGAGGGCGGCAAGACGGTCCACTTCGTGGAGTCGGTGCGGATGAGCACCTACATCACCGCGCTCTGCGCCGGGCCCTACCACGAGGTGCGGGACAGCCACGACGGCATCGACCTGGGCGTCTTCGTCCGCGCATCAATGGCGCAGTACCTGGACGCCGACGACCTCTTCCTGATCACGAAGCAGGGCTTCGACTTCTTCCACGCCCAGTTCGACATTCGATACCCGCTGCCCAAGTACGACCAGCTCTGGGTGCCGGACTTCAACGCGGGCGCGATGGAGAACTTCGGCTGTGTCACGCACGCCGAGTCGCTGTTCATCTTCCGGTCGCAGGTCACCGACTTCGAGTACGAGCAGCGCGCCAACACGATCCTGCACGAGCTGGCGCACATGTGGTTCGGTGATCTGGTCACCATGCGCTGGTGGAACGACCTCTGGCTGAACGAGTCGTTCGCCGAGTGGGCCAGCCACTGGTGCAACACCCACGCGACCCGCTTCGCCGAGGCGTGGACCACCTTCCTCTCCGTCCGGAAGAACTGGGGTTACCGACAGGACCAGCTCTCCTCCACCCACCCGGTCTACTGCGAGATGCCGGACCTGGAGGCGGTCGAGGTCAACTTCGACGGGATCACGTACGCCAAGGGTGCGAGCGTGCTCAAGCAGCTCGTCGCGTACGTAGGCGAGGAGCCGTTCCTGGCCGGGCTCCGGTCGTACTTCCGCAAGCATGCCTGGGGTAACGCCACCTTCGACGACCTGCTCTCCGAGCTGGAGGCGGCCTCCGGGCGCGAGCTGCGCAAGTTCGCCGCACAGTGGCTGGAGACCGCCCAGGTGAACACGCTGCGCCCAGAGCTGACGATCGGCGCCGACGGCAACTACCAGCGGGTCGTGGTCCGTCAGGAGGCGCCGGCCGACCACCCGACCCTGCGCACCCACCGGATCGGCGTCGGCCTCTACGACCGCACCGATGGCCGGCTGGTCCGCCGCTCGCGGTTGGAGGTTGACGTCGTCGGCGAGACGACCGAGCTGACCGAGCTGGCCGGGGTTCCCGCCGCGGACGTGCTACTGCTCAACGACGACGACCTGACCTACACCAAGCTGCGGCTCGACGAGCGGTCGATGGCCACCGTGGTGCAGCACATCACCGGCTTCGAGTCGTCGCTGGCGCGGGCGCTGTGCTGGACTGCCGCGTGGGACATGATCCGCGACGCCGAGCTGGCCGCGCGGGACTACGTGGCGCTGGTGCTCGCCGGCCTCCCCGCCGAGACCGACATCAATCTGGTCACCGCCACCCTGCGGCAGGCCACCACCGCGCTCACCTTCTACGCCGACCCGACGTGGGCACCGAGCGGCTGGGCCGACCTGGCCCGGACGGCGAAGACCGCCCTCGCCGCCGCCGAGCCGGGCAGCGGCTTCCAGCTCGCCTGGGCTCGGGCGTACGCCTCCGCCGGTCGGTCGGCTGAGGACCTGGCGACGTTGCGGGGCTGGCTGGAGGGGAACGGGGTCCCGTCCGGCCTGCGCATGGACACCGAGCTGCGGTGGGTGGTGCTCACCGCGCTGGTGACCAACGGCGCGGCGGGTCCCGACGACATCGAGGCGGAGCTGGCCACCGACCGCACCGCCAGCGGCGAGCGGGAAGCCGCGCACGCGCACGCGCTCGTGCCGACGCCGGAGAACAAGGCAGCCGTCTGGGCCAGGTTGACCGGTCCGGAGCCGCTGCCGAACTGGCGGCACCGCGCACTGTTGCGGGGCTTCGCCCACCCGACGCAGGTCGAGCTGGTCCGCCCCTACCGGGAGCGGTACTTCGCCACCATCGCGCAGGTCTGGGCCAGCCGGGACAGTGAGCCGGCGCAGGAGTTCGTCCTGCTGGCTTACCCGGCGTACCTGGTTGAGGAGGAGACCGTGACGGCGACCGACGAGTGGCTGGCCGGCGCGGGCCAACCGGCACCACTACGGCGGCTGGTCGCCGAGGGCCGCGACGGCGTCGTCCGGGCCCTCAAGGCCCGGGAGCGGGACGCCCGAAGCGGCTGACATGCGACGGCCCGGGGCCGGTGCGAAGCGAACGCTTCGCACCGGCCCCGGGCCGAGTGCTTGCCGGGTGTCAGCAGCCCTTACCGGCGTGGCTGGCCAGCTGGTCGAGGCCGGTGACGATGCCACCGGTGAGGTCGCCGCCACCGAAGGCCGCCACCATCGACAGCGCGGCGAGCCGCGCGTACGTGTCCGGGATGCGCCGGCGGGCGTGCTGGCCGGTGACGATCTCCAGCTGCCGCTGGTTCGGCGAGATCGCGATCAGGACCGACCGGTCGGGGTCGGCGAGCTGGCGGTGCCGCCGCTCGGCGTCCTCCCGGACCGGCTCGTCGAGACCACCGACGAAAATCGAGAAGGTCAGCCCGGTGCTCTCGTCGGCCAGGCGCATGGCCTCGTCAACGCGGAGCAGCTGGCGGGTCGAGAACGGGCCGTCCAGCTCCGGCGGGGCCGCCGTCTCGGACGACGACTGCAGCTCACCAACGGTCACTTGCGCCTCCGGTTCCACCGGCCGGCACCTGCTGGCCGGCCTGCTCCTGCTTACGGCCCGTCAGCGCGGGCGCCTGGGCGCCGGCGGTCAGTGCGGTGCCCGCCGCGTCGGCCAGCTCCTCCGGACTACTCAAGAACCAGACCGGAGTGAAGTCGAAGGGCCGGCCGGGCCGGTAGCGCTTACCACCGCCACCAACGCCGCGGCTGCTGGCGGCGTATGCCACACCAGCGATTACCAGCGCTGCTACCGCCGGGATTCCGACGAAGACCAGCAACGTATCGGTTACAGACAATCCCAACGCCCCCAGGCGAAAGAGAGACCAGGAATCCGGGTCGGGTGGACGGTCAGGTGGACGATTCCCCGACTCCGCTTGTGGTATTCACGTTAGCGGAGTCAACCGCCCGCCAGATTGCGGGGTGGTGATCCCATCCCCCACTGAGCTGCTCCAGCTGGGCAGCGGCGGCGAGCAGCCGCGCGTCGTCGCCCTGCCGGCCGCTGAGGAGGACCCCGACCGGCAGCCCGTCGGCGGTGGCACCCACCGGGAGCGACACCGAGGGGTCACCCGTGACGTTAAAGATGGCGCAATACGGTGAAAAACGTCGTTGACGGTCGAAGTCGTCCGCCGGGTCACGAACATCGGTAAACCAGCCCACCGGCGCCTGCGGCGCGGCGAGCGTGGGACAGAGCAGCAGATCGCAGCCGGCGGTCCGGCGTAACCCGAGCCGGACCTGCGCCTGGAGCTCGCCGAGCGCGGCGGTGAGGCTGGCGGCGGAGATCGCCGCCCCGCGGTCCCGCAGCAGCCGGGTCAACGGCAGCAGCTGACGCTCTCGCTCGGGCGGCACCGGGGCGAGCGAGAGCACGTACCAGACGGTCTCGAACAGCGGCCAGGCCGTCGGCGTCAACGGCGGCGGCACCTCGACCACCTCATGCCCAGCGGCGGTGAACAGTGCGGCGGCCTGGTCCACGGCGGCGACACAGTCCGGGTGGACCGGCTCATCGGCGAGCATCGGGGTGGTGAAGCGGCCGATCCGCAGTCGGCCCGGCGTCGCGGTCCGGGCCGCCGCGAGCCAGCCCCCAGCCGGCGGTGGCGGCGCCAGGTAGGGCTCACCGGGAACCGGCTGAGCCAACACGTCGAGCAACGCGGCCACGTCGGCCACGGTCCGCCCGATCGGGCCGCTGGTCGGCAGGCCGTACGCGCCGAAGCCGACCGGACCGCCGGAGACCACCCCGCGGCTGGGTTTGTAGCCGACCAACCCGCACATCGAGGCGGGGATACGCAGCGAGCCGCCGCCGTCGGAGCCCTGAGCCACCGGAAGGAGACCGGCCGCCACTGCGGCCGCCGCACCACCGCTGGAGCCACCGGCGGTGTAGGACAGATCCCACGGGTTACGGGCCGGCGGAGCGACCCGCCCCTCGGAGTAGAGCGAGCAGCCCAACTCGGAGGTGGTGGTCTTGCCGAGGCTGACCAGGCCGGCGGCCCGGATGAATCGGACCACGTCCGCGTCGACCGGCGGTACGAAGTCGGCGAAGGCAGCGGAGCCGAAGGTCGTGCGCACACCGGCGGTGAGGGTCAGATCCTTGATCGCCGTCGGCACGCCGTGCAACGGCCCCCGCGCGGGGAGCGGCACGGCGTCAGCCGCGTCGGCGGCGGCGAGAGCCGCCTCCGGGGTCACGGTGACGAACGCGCCGACGGTGTCACCGAGCGCCGCCACCCGGGTCAGATGGTGTTCGACCAGTTCCCGGCTGGTCCGCTCGCCGCTAGCGATCGCGGCGGCCTGCTCCAGTGCGGTCAGATCGTGCGCCTCGGTCATACCGTTATCCTGCCCGCTGCCCGATCGGGCCACTGCCCCGACAGGCCGTACGGGTCGGCTGTGGTGGGTTCGCCCTGCCCCCGGGGGGAGAGAAAGCGCAGTGCGTTACCGCCGAGCAGGCCGGCGCGTTGGTCCGGAGTGAGGAAATCGGAGCGGTGCACGACCGCGCCGACCGGCCGCTCCCCCAACGGATATGGATAGTCGCTGCCGAGCAGCACCTGGTCAACGCCGATCGTGTCGACCAACAGCCGCAGCGCCGGCGGTTCGAACACCACCGAGTCGACGAAGAACCGGTCCACGTACGAGCTGGGGGGCCGGGACGAGGCGCCGCGGACCAGATTCCCGCGACGGTGCCAGGCGTTGTCCGCGCGGCCCAACCAGAACGGGAAGCTGCCGCCCCCGTGCGCGAAGCAGATCCGCAATGTCTCCGGCACCCGGTCGAAGACCCCGCCGAGGATCATTGCCAGCACCGACAGGTGGGTCTCGGCCGGCATCCCGGTAAGCCACCGCGCCATCCACCGATCCAGCCGCGGCCCGCCGGGCATGTCCCACGGATGGACGAAGACCGGCGCGCCGACCTCGGCGCAGTGGGTGAGGAACTCGACGATGCCGCTGTCGTCCAGGTCAAGGTCGCCGACGTGGTTGCCGATCTCCACCCCGGCGTGTCCGGCGGCGAGACAACGGTCCAGCTCGGCGCTGGCGACCTCCGGGTCCTGCAACGGCACCTGGCAGAACGGAACCAACCGGCCAGCGCCGGCGGCCGTGATCTCCAGCATTCGGTCGTTGAAGATCCGAGCCACCCTGACCGCCTGGGCGGCGGGGCGGTCGTAGCAGAAGAAGACGGGCGTGGGCGAGACCACCTGCACGTCGACACCGTCGGCGGCCATGTCCGCCAATCGGATCGCCGGGTCCCAACACTCCGCGCCGACCGGGCGGAACTCCATCTCGCCGACCATGATCATCGCGGCGCGCTCGGAGTCGACCCGTAGCCAGGGCCAGCCAGAGCCGCCGCAGGCCGCGGCGAGATCCGGCCAACCCCGCGGTACGGCGTGCGAGTGCACGTCAATGACGGGGTTACCCATCAGCCCTTGCCCGGATGCAGCGTGCCGCACTGGTCACAGGTCCGCGCCGCCTCGTCGGCGTAGAAGGTGGCGAAGACCGGAGGCAGGTCGGCGGCGATATCCCGGACCTGCAACTCCACCTCGTGCACCTTGTTGGTGCACTCGGGGCAGTACCACTGGAACCGTTCCAGGGTGCCCTCCGCACGGACCCGCTCGATCACCAAACCGATCGAGCCGGCCTCCGGCCGCTGCGGTGAGTGCGGAACTCCGCGCGGCAGCATCCACATCTGCCCCTCGCGGATGTGTACCGTCTGCGGCCCGTCCGGGAGCATCAGGTTGACGTGCATGCCCCCCTTGACCTGGTAAAAGAACTCTTCGTACGGCTCAACGTGATAATCGGTGCGCTGGTTCGGCCCGCCGACGACCATGACGATGAAGTCGGAACTGCCGGGGAGCAGCTCCTTGTTGCCCACCGGCGGCTTCAGCAGGTGCTGGTTGTCCACGATCCAACCGGGAAAGCTGAACGGCTCAGCGATCTCGCTCATAACGGGCCTCCTTCGGGGCGCAGGGCGACGGCCTGCATTTCGATCAACAGGTGTGGGTGCGGTAGCTGGTGGACCGCCACGGTGGTCCGAGTCGGTCCGCTCGCGTCGAAGAACTCTGCCCACACCTCGTTGTAGCCACCGAAGTCGTTCATGTTGACCAGGTAGCTGGTCACCTGCACCAGGTCGGCCAGCCCGGCACCGACCGGTTGGAGCAGATCCCGGATGTTCGCGATCACCGCCCGGGTCTGAGCCCGGATATCGAGGTCGGTGGTGCCGAACCCGTCAACGGCGACACCCGCGAAGGTGTTGTCCGGACGGCGGGAAGAGGTGCCGGAGACGAAGATGAAGCCACCGGCGACCTTGACGTGCGGGAACGCCCCACGCGGCACGGCCTTCCCCGCCACCACCCGGGCGGCTGCCCGCGCGCCGAGCTGCGGCGCCGGTGGCGCCCCGCCGGTCACGCCGCCGCCCGCAGCGACGCGGTCCCGAGCTTCTCCACCACCGCGCGGACGTGCGCGCCGGGTCGCAGGGCGACGGCGGCCGTTGCGGCGCCGGCCAGAAAGACCCAGCCCGGGTGGAGCCGAACCCCACGCTGGCCGGCGAGGCGGACCCCCTCGTCGAAGGCGCGGCGTGGGTCGCCGAGGATCGCCGCGGTTGACCCCACCTGGGCGACCTGACCATCGATCTCCAGCAACACGCCAAGATTGTCCAGGCCATCCGGAACCGGGCACCACGGCCCCACCACGAAAGCCCCCGCCGACGTGTTGTCGGCGATGACATCCGGCAGGGAGAAGGTGAAGTCCGCGTACCGGGAGTCGATCAGCTCGATGGCCGGGGCGACCGCGCGGACCGCGGTGGCGAACTCCGCGACCGGCTCGCCCGGCTCGGGCTGCCGGTCCAGCAGGAAGGCGACCTCCGGCTCCACCCGCGGATGGATGAAGTCTCCGACGGAGACGGTCCCGCCGTCGGCGACCCGCATCCGGTCGGTGAGCCGGCCCCAGATCACCTCGTCCACCCCGACCTGGGCCATCTTCGCCTTACTGGTCAGCCCCATCTTCAGGCCCACCAGCTGCTCACCCCGGTCCAGCCGGCGCCGCACCAACTCGGCCTGCACCGCGTACGCGGCGTCAACGTCGAGCCCGGTCTCGGCGGCGAGCTGGCCGATCGCCGTACCCCGGTCAGCCGCCGCGACCAGTTGGCCGGCGATCCCGGCGATATCTACTCCGATCACGTCTCCTCCTTGCCGGCCAGGTCCAGCGCCACATCCACGATCATGTCCTCCTGGCCACCGACCATCTGACGCCGGCCCAACTCGACCAGGATCGAGCGGACATCCACGCCGTAGCGTTCGGAAGCCCGCTCGGCGTGCCGCAGGAAACTGGAGTAGACGCCGGCGTAGCCCAACGAGAGCGTCTCCCGGTCCACCCGCACCGGTCGGTCCTGCAACGGCCGGACCACGTCCTCCGCCGCGTCCATCAACGCGAAGACATCACAGCCGTGCTCCCAGCCGTGCAACTCGGCGACCGCGACGAAGACCTCCAGCGGCGCGTTGCCCGCGCCCGCGCCCTGCCCGGCGAGGGAGGCGTCAACCCGGACGGTTCGGCCGGCCGGCGAGTCCAGCGGCCCATCGCCGAGGATCCGGCCGTGCTCCACCGCGACCACACTGTTCGCCACCCCGAGCGAGAGGTTGTGGTGGGCGTGGATGCCGATCTGTGTCTCCGGTTCGAGCACCTGACGGTAGGCGTCAACCCGCTCGGCCACATCGGACATCAGCAGCCGACCGCCGGAGTCGGTGACGTAGACGCAGTGCGCCCCGTACGACTCCATGAGCTTGGCCTGCGCCGCGAGGGCGGCCGGGTCGTTCATGTGGGCCATCATCAGGAACCCGGAGACGTCCATCCCGTTCTCCCGGGCCCAGCCGATGTGCTGGGCGGAGATGTCGGCCTCGGTGCAGTGGGTGGCGATCCGAACACTGGTCACGCCGAGGGCCCGCGCCGCCCTCAGGTCGGCGATGGTGCCGATTCCGGGGACCAGCAGCGTGGTCAGCCGCGCGGTGGTCAGCACCTCGGCCGCCGCCGCGATCCACTCCGCGTCACTCGCCGCACCGTGCCCGTAGTTGACACTCGACCCGGCCAGCCCATCGCCGTGCGCCACCTCGATCGCCGCGATTCCGGCGCTGTCGAGGGCGGCGGCGATCGTGCGCACCTGGTCAACGGTGTAGCGGTGGGCGATGGCGTGCATCCCGTCCCGCAGCGTCACATCCTGGAGGTAGAGCTGAGTCATGCCGTCACCGCCCGCCGGACGATCAGCCGCTCCGCGGTGCGCAGCGCGGCCGAGGTCATGATGTCCAGGTTGCCCGCGTACGTGGGCAGGTAGTGCCCGGCGCCGGAGACCTCCAGGAACGCCGAGACCTGCAGGCCGGTGAGGCGTCGACCGAGCGCCGGTAGATAGCTGTCCACCCGGTCGAACTGCACATCCTGTTTCAGGCGGTAACCGGGGACGTACTCCTGTACGTCCCGGACCATGTCGGCGATGGCGGTGGCGATCGCGGCGCGGTCCGCGTCGGGGTCCGGGCAGAGGCAGTACACGGTGTCCCGCATCAGCAGCGGCGGATCGGCCGGGTTGAGCACGATGATGGCCTTGCCCAGCTCGGCGCCGCCGACCACCTCGATCGCCCGGGCGGTGGTCTCGGTGAACTCGTCGATGTTGGCCCGGGTACCCGGCCCGGCCGACTTCGCGGAGATTGAGGCGACGATCTCCCCGTACGCGACTGGGGTGACCCGGTCGACAGCGGCGACGATCGGCACGGTCGCCTGCCCGCCGCAGGTGACCATGTTGACGTTGGTTTCCTGCAGGTGTTCGTCCAGATTGACCGGCGGCACCACGTACGGACCGACCGCGGCGGGGGTCAGGTCGACCACGGTCCGACCGTGGGCGCGCAGCACGGCGTCGTGGTGTCGGTGCGCCCCGGCCGAGGTGGCGTCGAAAACCAGCGCCACGTCGGTGAACTCCGGCAGCGCCACGAGCCCCGCCACCCCCTCGGCGGTGGTGGTGACACCAAGCCGCCGGGCCCGGGCCAGTCCGTCGGAGTCTGGGTCGATGCCCGCCATGGCGACCATCCGCAGACTGTCACTGAGTCGCAAAACTTTGATCATCAAGTCGGTCCCGATGTTCCCGGAACCGAGCACTGCCACCCCGACGCTCACTCCTCGACCTCCTTCGCAAAGCAGGTACGTACCGATCCGAGGCCGGAAATCCGCGCCTCATATGCGGCGCCGGGCGTCACCGGCACCAACGGGCCAAGGGCCCCGGAGAGCACCACGTCGCCCGCCCGCAGCGGATCACCGGAGCGGGCGAGGGTCCGGGCCAGCCAGGCCAGCGCGTGCAGCGGGTTGCCGAGACAGGCCGCCGCGGCACCGACCGAGACCGGCTCCCCGGCCTGCTCCAGCACCATGCCGGCGAGACGCAGGTCCACATCGGCGAGCCGGCGGGGCGTGGTACCCAACACGAACAGCCCGCTGGAGGCGTTGTCCGCGATGGTGTCCACGATGGCGATGTCCCAGCCGGCTATCCGGGAGTCGACAATCTCGATCGCCGGCAACAGGTGATCGACCGCCCGGATCAGGTCGGCGGTAGTGATCCGCTCGTCCGTTAGGTCCGCGCCGAGCACGAACGCGATCTCGGCCTCCACCCGGGGCTGGAGCAGCCGACCAGGTGGCACCTCCACCCCGTCGGGCACCGCCGTGGCCTCGGTCAGCACCCCGAAGTCCGGCTGGTAGACGCCAAGGCTCTCCTGTACGGCCGCGGAGGTCAGACCAATCTTGGCGCCGATTCGCCGGTGCCCCCGCCGCAGCCACTGGCGTACCTGCGCCTGTTGCACGAGGTACGCCGAGTCAATGTCCCCGTCGGGGATGAGCCGCCCGCGCAACGGCGGGCAGGGTTTGCCGCTCTCCCGAGCCTCGATGAGCTCCCGGGCGGCGGTCTCGTAGTCGACGGTCATGTCAGGTCCACACAGACGTTGGTGAGCTCGGAATAGAAACCCAGCGAATGAATGCCACCCTCGCGGCCGACGCCGGAGGCCTTCACCCCGCCGAACGGGGTACGCAGATCACGCAGATACCAGGTGTTGACCCAGACGATCCCCGCGTCCAACCGGGCACCGGCCCGGTGGGCCCGACCCACGTCCCGGGTCCACACCGCCGCCGCCAGGCCGTACTCGGTGCCGTTGGCCAACGCGTACGCCTCCTCCTCGTCGTCGAAGGGCGCCACGTGCACGACCGGGCCGAAGATCTCCTCCCGGTTGGTCCGCGCATCCGGGCCGAGCCCGGTGAGCACCGTCGGCTGGATGTACGCGCCGCCATCACGGGCGTCGCCGAAGTGGGGCGTACTCCCGCCGGCGAGGACCTCCGCCCCGTCGGTGCGGGCCAGCTCGTAGTGGCCGAGCACCTTCTTCCGGTGGGTAGGCGAGATCAGCGGCATGTTCATCGTGGCCTCGTCGGCGGGCCACCCGTACGGCAGTGCGGCGGCCCGCTCGGCCAGCCGGGCGGTGAACTCCGCGAAGACCGGACGCTGCACATAGATGCGTTCGGTGCAGAGGCAGACCTGGCCACCGTTGGTGAAGCTGGACCGCACCGAGCCATCCACCGCCGCCGACAGGTCGGCGTCGGCGAAGACCAGCCCGGCGTTCTTGCCGCCCAGCTCGAAGGAGACCGCCTTCACCCCGTCGGCGGCGGCCCGCATGATGGCTCCGCCGGTGGTCGACTCGCCGGTGAAGGTGATCGCGTCGACGTCCGGGTGCCGGGTGAGGAACTCCCCCGCCGAGCCGGGCCCGAAGCCGTGGACGACGTTGAAGACGCCCTCGGGCACGCCGGCGGCGGCCATCACCTCGGCGAGCAGGGTCGCCGAGGCGGGTGTCTCCTCACTGGGCTTGACCACCACCGCGTTGCCGCACGCCAACGCGGGCGCGACCTTCCAGGTGAGCAGGAGCAGCGGCAGGTTCCACGGGACGATCACGGCGACCACGCCCACCGGCTTGCGCAGGGCGTAGTTCAGCGCCTGGCCACCGGAGGGGGTACGGGTGCTGAACGACTCGGTCGGTGTGGTCGCGGCGATCTCGGCGAAGGCACGGAAGTTGGCCGCGCCGCGCGGGATGTCCAGCGTGCGGGCCTGCGAAATCGGCTTACCGGTGTCGGCCACCTCCGCGGTGACCAGGTCATCGAAGCGGCGCTCCAGCTCGTCGGCGACCCGGAGCAGCACCTCGGCGCGCTCTCGTTCGCCGAGCCGGCCCCACGGGCCGCGCAGCGCGGCGCGGGCGGCGGCCACCGCGTCGTCCACTCCGGCCTGATCCGCGGCGACGACCTCGAAGATCGGCTCCCCGGTGACCGGGCTGTGCTTGGTGAAGCGGCGACCAGCGGCAACGAACTCGCCGGCGATGAAGTTGGGCAGCAGGGCCGGCCCATCCGGTGCCCGGCCCGTCATCTGGCGCGCATCCCACCGGGTCATCCGCGCCTCCCTCGGCGGAGCGCAGCCCCGACCACTCCGGCCAGCAGGGCCGCCGCGCCCCCGGCCACCACCCCCAGCAGCTGGTGCTGGCGACGGACTCGACGGCGCACCTGCGCGTACGGGGTGGTCGAGAAGGAGACCAGCTCGTACCGGGACACGTATCGCCCGGGCAGCGCCCGCTCCAGCGCCTGCTCCACCCGTCGGCTGAGCTGGAACAGCGGCGAGGCGACCCGGTCGCGCATCTCGACGAAGTTGGTCAGCGCCATCTGGGCGATCGCCTCGGCGTTGGCCTGCCGGCGGCGTTGGTACAGCGGTAGCGCCGCGGACCAGTCGTCGGCACACTCGTCGAGGCAGCGGTCCAGCTCCACCACGTCCTCGAAGGCGCAGTTGGCGCCCTGACCGTAGAACGGCACGATGGCGTGCGCCGCGTCGCCGAGCAACCCGACTCTCCCGTTCACCTGCCAGGGGTCACAGCGGACGGTGCCGAGGACTCCCACCGGATTGTGCAGATAGTCGTCCACCAGGGTCGGCGCGAGAGGGAGCAGATCCGGGTAGTGCTGCGCGAAGTGTCGCTCGATCGCCGCCTGGCTGCCCAGTGAGGCGAAGCTCGTGGTGCCGTGGGTGGGCCAGAAGAGCGTACAGGTGAAGGAGCGGTCCGGGTTCGGCAACGCGATCATCATCGAGGTGCCCCGCGGCCAGATGTGCAGTGCCTCCGGGTCGAGCGCGAAGGCGCCGCCCATGGGCGGAATGGTCAGCTCCTTGTAGCCGTAGTCGAGAAAGTCCAGGCTCTCCCGCAGCAGGCCGTGGCCGAGTAGCTGGCCACGGACCGCCGAACCGGCGCCATCGGCGCCCAGGACCACCGAGGCGGTATCCGTGACCTTCCCTTGTGGAGTTTCAAAGGTCATTTCTCCGGTGGCCGGGTCGAGGTCGACCAACCGGTGGTCGAAGGCGACCCGCACGCCCGGCAACGCGGCGGCTGCGGAGAGCAGGGCGTTGTTCAGCGCCCCCCGACTGATCGAGTTGATCGCCCGGTCCCCGGCCGCGCTGTAGCCCTGAAACTGTGGCTCGCCGTCCACCGGATGAATCATCCGGCCCCGCATCGGCAACGCGTCGGCCATCACCCGGGCGTCCAGGCCGATCCGGCGCAGCGCGTCCAGCCCTCGTTCGGAGAGCGCCAGGTTGATGGAGCGACCCCGCTCAACCCGACCAGCCCGGGGGTCGGGGCGGCGTTCGTAGAGGGCGACCGGATAACCCCGCCGGGCCAGGAAGGCAGCGAGCAGGCAGCCGGAGAGTCCGGCACCGACGACGGCGACCTCAGCGCGCTCTGTGCTCATCAGTGCACCTCCACCGTAGCGGCCAACGCGTTGGCCACCCGCCAGCAATCGTGGTACGTCGAGTAAAGCGGCACCGGTGCGAAGCGGACAACATCTGGCTCCCGCGCATCTGCGACAACCCCGTGCTCCAACCGCAGCCGCTTCGCCAGGTCGGCGGCGCTCCCAGTGCCGATCCGCACCGACAGTTGTGCGCCTCGACGGGCCGGATCGCGTGGAGTGACCACCGCCAGGGGCCGCCCCGGGGTGACCTGGTCCAGTAGCCACTCGAGGTAGCCGGTGAGCCGGATACTGCGCTCCCGCAACGCCGTCATGCCGACCGAGTCGAAGAGCTCCAGCGACGTACGTACCGGCCCCATCGCGAAGATCGGTGGGTTGGAGACCTGCCAGGCCTCCGCCGTCGCCGGCGGCCGGGCCACCGGCGACATCTCGAACCGGGTAGCCGCCTCGGTGCTCCACCAGCCCTCAAACCGGGGCAGCGTCGGATCGGCGAGGTGGCGCTCGTGGACGAACACCCCGGAGAGCCCGCCCGGCCCGGAGTTCAGGTACTTGTAGGAGCACCACGCCGCGAAGTCGACATCCCAGTCGTGCAGCGCCAGTGGGACGTTTCCCGCGGCGTGCGCCAGATCCCAGCCGACCACCGCGCCGGCCGCCCGGCCGGCGGCGGTGATCTCCGGGATCTCCATCAGCTCGCCGGTCAGGTAGTTGACGCCGCCGAGCAGCACCAACGCGATCGTGTCCCCCTCCGTCGCGAGCAGGTCAAGCACGTCGGCCGTACGCAGGGTGTCCTCGCCGGGACGGGGAGCCAGGCGTAGCACCGCGGTATCCGGGTCAAGGCCGTGGAACCGGGCCTGGCTCCGGACGGCGTAGCTGTCCGAAGGAAAGGCGCTGTCCTCGATGACGATCCGGGTACGGGTGCCGGTCGGCCGGTAGAAGCTCACCATCAGCAGGTGCAGGTTGACGGTGAGGGAGTTCATCACCACCACCTCCGCCGGCCGGGCGCCGACCAGCCGGGCGGTCGGCCCGGTCAACAACTCGTGGTAGGGCAGCCACGGTCGACCGGCCGCCAGGTGTCCCTCCACCCCGAGACGGCGCCACGCCTCCAGGTCGGCGAGCAACTCGTCCCTCGTTGCCCGAGGTTGCAGGCCCAGCGAGTTTCCGGCCAGGTATGCCGCCTGCTGGTAGCGACCGCCGTCGGCGGGGGGTACGTGGAACAGGTGCCGATGGCCGGGGTCAGCGGTGTCCAACCGGTTCGCCGACTTCTCCTCCTGGCTCAGCTCTTCCTTGTGCATGCGTTCGCTCCGCTCCCCGCTCACATCTCGGTCCGGGCTGACCACAGCTCCGGGAAGACCACCCGGGCCATGCTCCGCTGCAGCCAGGCCAGGCCGGCGGAGCCACCGCTGCCGACCTTGGCGCCCATCGTCCGCTGCACCGCCTTGACGTGGTGCCAGCGCCAGTCGCCGAACCCCTCGGCCACCTCGGTCAGTGCCTCGCCCAGCAGCCGAAACTGGTCGTCGGGGCGGGCGGCGTAGATCCGCACCCAGGCCGCCTCCACCGCCGGATGCGGCTGGTGCTCCTCGGCGACGTCCCGATTGAGGAGTTCCGGAGGAAGCTCGTGACCGTGCCGGGCGAGCAGCGCGAGCACGTCGTCCCAGAGGCTGGGGGCGTTCAGGGCAGCGGTCAGTTCGGCATGCACCTCGACCTGCCGACGGAACGGGCGAATCAGGGCCGGATCGCGCAAGCCGAGCAGGAGCTCGACGTGGCGATACATCGCCGACTGGAAACCCGAGCCCTCGCCGAGGAGGTTACGGAACCGGTTGAAGTCGGCGGGGGTCATCCAACGCAGGCTCCGCCAGGCGGCGTTCAGCCCTTCCAGGTGCAGAGCGGCACGACGCAGCGGCGCCTGGGTGTCTGGAATCCGGTCCGCCCGCAGCAGCCGCTGGGTCTCGCGCAGTTCGTGACAGGTCAGGTTGAAGTACAGCTCCATGATCTGGCTGGTCACGAGGAAGGACATCTCGCCCGGATCGCTACTCAGCGGCGTCTGCAACCGGTGCAGAGTGCTGGCCTGCACGTAGGCGTCGTACGGAATCCGCCCAGTGAACTCCAGGGTCGGCTCACCGCCGTTGCGGGCTGCTCGGGTGGCGCGTTGTCGCGGGGTTACCGGCCGCACCTCCGCCGAGGTGGCCGCCCGTAGTTCTGTTCGTTCCACCAGTCCGCTCCCTCCGCTCGAGCTGGCCATCCGGCCGTACTGCGGTAGCGGTCATGATGCCGCGACAAGTCGCACCAGTGGAATGCCGAGACAACGGCTCTCACGGCGGTACACCTATCAATCGCAAGGCGATACCCCAGATTCGGTTGGAGAACGTAAGGTTCCCCAGTGTGGACGAGATGGACTGGGCGCTGCTGCGCGAACTACAGGCCGACGCCCGGCTGTCGTACAGCGAGTTGTCCCGACGGGTACACCTCTCCCCACCGGCGGTAGCCGAGCGCGTACGTCGGCTCGAGGAGACCGGTGTCATCACCGGCTACCACGCGCACGTGGACCCGGCCCGAGCCGGGCGAACGGTGATCGCGCTGATCCGCATGTCCTGCTACGGGGCCCGCTGCATCCTCAACAGCCCGGAGACCACGGCCTGGCCGGAGATCATGCAGATCCATCGGATCACCGGCGACGCGTGCAGCATGCTGACCGTCACCGCCGGCTCGATCGAGGAGTTCGAGGCGGTCATTGATCGGCTCGCTCCGTACGGCCAGCCGTCCAGCACGATGGTGCTCTCCACCCCACTCGGCTGGCGTCCGATCCCTCCACCCGGCTCCGGTAACAGCGAGCCGGCTCCATCCCGCCGCCGCCGCTGACCCCCCGCGGGGGTTTGCCCGGAAGCCAGCGGGAAAGCAGTCCGCGGTACCCGGGGAGGGTCCGGTGGTCGACACCGGGAGGGGGAATCATGCGGCGTCATCGCGTACTCGCCATGCTGGCCTTGGTGGCGGCGTTCGTCCTGTTCGGGGGCGCGCCTGCCAGCGCCGGTGAGCACACCTTCATCGAGGTCACGCCGAACCCGGCGCAGGCCGGCACCCGTGTTGACCTCCGGGCCAGCTGCGACAGGGACAACAACCGTCAGGCGACGGTGCACTCGGGCGCCTTCGATGGTCAGGTCTTCCTCCGACCCGACAACGGCTTCCTCACCGGCCACGCCACCATCCCGAGCAACAAGGAGGCCGGCGACTACCGGGTCGACCTGCGCTGCGAAAACAACAAGACCGCCAGCACGACACTGACAGTACTCAACATGTCCCAGCCGACGAAGGGACCGGCGACCGGTGCCGGCGGCACCGCGGTCGGTCGCACCGGCTCCTACCTCCTGGTCGGGGGCGTGGTGGCGGTGGCGCTGGCCATCGGCTTCGGCTTCTTCGGGAACCGCCGCACCGGAAACGGTTCCTGACCCGACCGCCACCATGGCCCGAGCAGACAGACGTACTCGACAGCGGGCGGTCCGGGCCGGCACCCGGCGCGCGGTGTCGGCCGCTGCCCGGCTGGCCGCCGGGACCGCCCGCCGGCTGCGCCGAGCCGCCGGGCAGGCGTCCGCGGCGAGCGTCGTCACCACCGACCCGGCCACCGAGCCGCTACCCCCGCATCCACGGCGGCGGTGGGTACCGGCCCGGCGGCGGCTGGGGTTCTCCCGCAGCCCCGGGATACCCGTACTGGCCATCGGAACCCTAATGATGCTGATCATCGCCATGCTCGGGGTGGAACAGGTGACCGGCATCAGTGTCCTCCCGGAGCGGTTCACCGCCGGTCTGCGACCACCACCGAAGAAGTTTCCGGTGCTACCAGCGAGCGATCCGGTCGCCGTAGAGATCGATGCCATCGATGTCGCGGCCCCGGTGCACAGCGTCGGGCTGGCACCGGACGGCACTATCGCGGCGCCGGACGCGGCTCGCGCCCAGGAGGCGGGCTGGTACGACCAGGGCCCCACACCCGGGCAGTACGGTCCGGCGGTCCTCGTCGGGCATGTGGACACCGACACGGGGCCTGCGGTGTTCCAGGAACTGCGGAACCTCCGCGCCGGCGACCGGGTCGAGGTGGACCGGACCGATGGGCAGGTCGCGGTCTTTGAGGTCAACTCGGTGGAGCGGTTCGCCAAGGAACGATTCCCGACCGACCAGGTGTTCGGAGATTTCGACCGACCGAACCTGCGGCTGGTGACCTGCGGTGGCCAATGGGTTGGCGGTCAGACCGGCTACGCCGACAATGTGGTGGTCTTCGCCTCCCTGGTCGAGGCGCGGAGCGGCTGAGCCACCGGGCGAGGCCGCTCAGGCGGCTTCGGGCTCGCGCAGGTCGAGCCAGTCGACCCAACGCGGGTCGGGAGGTCGGTGGCCGAGCACCCGCCACGCGATACCCTTCGGTGCCGTCGGCGGGGCAGGGAGCCGCCAGCCCAACTCGGCCGGGGTCTTATCGCCCTTGGTGTGGTTGCACCGGGCGCACGCCGCCACCACGTTCTCCCAGGAGTGCCGACCACCGCGGCTCCGCGGGAGGACGTGATCGATGGTCTCCGCGGGGCCCCGGCAGTAGGCGCACCGCCACCCGTCCCGCGCGAAAATGGCCCGCCGGGACAGCCCGACGTGGGCCCGAAAAGGCACCCGGACGAAGTGGGTGAGCCGCACGACCGAGGGCACCGGCAGCGAGTCCCGGGCGCTGTGCAGGACACCCTCACCATCGGCGACGCAGACAGCCTTGGCGGTGAGCACCAGGATGGCGGCACGCCGAACAGACACGACACACAGCGGCTCGTAGGTGGCGTTGAGGACCAGCGCGCCGGAGCCCACCGTGGGTCGTATGTCAGGCATCGCGCTCACCCCTCCGGTTCAGCGCCCCTCGCTCGCACCACCGGACGGAAACGGGCGCAGCGACCCACCGGCCGGACGTCGGCCCCCAGATCATCGCCGTCCGTGCGCCAATCGTCCCTGATAAGGCTCGGGATTGCACGTGTTAATCGGGGGTACCCCGCTGGGGGCTGGCCGGAACGACCCGGCCTGGGCCCGCCGGCCGCCTTTCACCGTCGTCGGCGGGCCGCGCGCGGCGACCGGAGCCGGCTGCGGTACGAAGGCAGGGTGGATGTCTCCATCGTTCCGGCCGCGACCACCGACTCCCTCGCTACGGATGAGCCCAGCGCGACGTGTCTCGAGGAGCCGCTCTGCGCCGTTCTCCACGACCTGACCGGCGCCGTGTGGTTCGCCGAGGGCAGCTACTGGATTTTGATCAAGCCACTCCGGATCGCACTGATTCTGGTGCTGGCCCTGGTGGCCCGGTGGCTGATCAGCCGGACGATCAAGCGCCTGGTCCGTAGCACCAGCAGCGCGGGCATGCCGACGATGCTGCGACCGTTGCGGGAACGAATCCCCGCCACGGCCACCGAGCCGGGTGAGTTCGTGCCGGAGCGGCGCCGACAGCGCGCCGAGGCGATCGGCTCGGTGTTGCGCAGCCTCTCCACGGCATTCATCTTCGGCATCGCGTTGCTGATGGTGCTCAAGGAATTCAGCTTCGAACTGGCGCCGCTGCTCGCCAGCGCCGGCATCGTCGGGGTGGCCTTGGGCTTCGGCGCGCAGAGTCTGGTGAAGGACCTGATCGCCGGGCTGTTCATGCTGATCGAGGATCAATACGGCGTCGGGGACACGGTCGACTTCGGTGAGGCGACCGGCTTTGTGGAGTCGGTCGGCCTGCGGGTGACGACGGTACGCGACGCACGCGGGGTCCTCTGGTACATCCGCAACGGAGAAATCATCCGGGTCGGCAACAAGAGTCAGGGCTGGGCGCTGGTCGTGGTGGACCTGCCGATTGGCTTCGCCAGCACCGAGGAGGCGACAGCGGTGCTGCGGGAGGCGGCCGCATCGGTCGCGGTAGACCCGGAGTTGGCGGCGGAGGTCATCGAACCGCCCGACGTCTTGGGTGTCGAGCAGATGACGATGGACGGCGCGGTGATCCGCACCGTGGTGAAGACAACGGCGGAGGGTCAGTTCGCCGTCGGCCGGGAACTGCGTCGCCGTTTGGCCGGCGCGCTGGAGAATTCCGGCTTCACCGATAAGATCGCCGCAGCCCGGTTCCCGGGCCTACCGGCGCAGGCGTCCCGGGTCGGCGATGCCAGCGGCGCGCCGTGACCGAAGCGGCGGTTTCGGTCGACTACCCCTTCGACTATCCTCCTTTCGTTCAGTCGGCGATCCGACGATCAACCATTTCACCCTGGCTGCTCGTCGGTGATTCCGGCAGAATCCGATACAGCTCCCCGACAGCGGAGAAATTTCCTCGCTGATCGACGAATCGGACGATGCTTCTCGGCTCGGCAACTCAGAAGTGCCTGGTCTGGGAATGATGGAGGCGATGGTGCCCAACGGCCAACCTTCTCCGGCCCGTCCGGCCACCTTCAGGGAGGTGTTCGCCCAGCGCGAGTACCGATTTGTTCTGACGGCCGGAGTCCTCTCCTGGGTTGGTGACTACCTCGCGAAGGCTGCGGTGACCCTCCTGGTCTATCGGGAGACCGAGTCGGTAGCCCTCTCCGCGGCGGCATTCGCCATCAGCTACCTGCCCTGGCTGGTCGGCGGTCCGCTGCTCGCGACCGTCGCCGAACGGCATCCCCACCGAGCCGTGATGGTCACCTGCGACCTGATCCGGATGGTACTACTGCTGGTCATCGCGGTACCCGGGATGCCGACTCCGCTGATTCTGGCGCTCCTCTTCACCGCCACCCTCGCCAACCCACCGGGCCAGGCCGCCCGGTCGGCGCTGCTGCCACGGATCCTGACCGGTGATCGCCTCGTGGTCGGAATGTCGATCAACGCCAGCGTCGGTCAGGCCGCGCAGGTGGTTGGCTACCTGCTTGGCGCGGCGATCGCGGCGGCCAGCCCCACCCTCGCCCTACTGGTCACCTCGGCGACCTACGCCGTGTCCGCCACGCTGATCCGCCTCGGGGTGATCGCCCGCCCAACGGCGATGAAGGCTGCGCACCGCAGCCACCTGCTGCGGGAGACCGGCGAGGGATTCCGCATCGTCTTCGGCCAGCCCGTGTTACGTGCCATCGCGATCCTCGTGTTCAGCGCCATGCTCTTCTCCATCGTCCCGGAGGGGCTGGCGGCGGCGTGGGCCGGCCAGCACGCCGACGACATGGATCAGGGCCTCGCCCAGGCGGTCATCATGGCCGCCGTCCCGGCCGGGTACATCCTCGGCGGCCTGGTCGTCGGCCGCCTGGTCGCACCGGCCCGACGGATCGCCCTGATGCGCCCACTGGCAGTGCTCGCTCCGCTGCTTCTGGTTCCCACCCTGCTCGACCCGTCACCGATAGTGGTGGCGCTACTGGCCGCCGGGTGCGGATTCGCCGTCGCCGGGCTGCTGCCAACGGCGAACGGCCTGTTCGTCCAGGCGCTGCCGGACGGCTTCCGAGCTCGTGCCTTCGGGGTCATGGCCTCCGGCATGCAGGTGATCCAGGGCCTGGCGGTTCTGGTAACCGGGCTGCTCGCCGAGCGTTTCTCCATCCCGCTCGTGGTCGGCCTCTGGAGCAGCGCCGGGGTGCTACTGATGACCGCCGTGGTGCTGTCGTGGCCGAGTCAGGCGAAGGTTGACGCCGCGATCGAAGCGACTTCGCGAGCTGACGCACCCGATCCGGCACCGCCCGCCCCCCGTCCGGGACCGGACCACCCTGGTGACCAGCCGGTCAACAGCCCCGCCGGGGGCCAGCGGGACGCCCGGGAACGGCACCGCGACACGGTGTCCTGACCGGTTCGGAGACAGGGCGGGGAGGTGATTCGGCCCACGCCCGGCCAGCGTCGGACGGCCGCCGGAACCTGGCAGGATGGGGCCGTGCATCCCGCGAGCGAATCGGGCAACCCCGCCCCCTCAACGAGTTTCTTCGACGCGGTTGGCGGCGAGCCCACCTTCCGCAGGCTGGTGGACGAGTTCTATGCCGGCATCGCCGACGATCCGCTGCTGCGTCCGATGTACCCAGAGGAGGATCTGGGGCCCGCCGCGGAGCGGCTCACCCTGTTCCTGATGCAGTACTGGGGCGGACCGAACACCTACTCCGCCCAGCGGGGGCACCCTCGCCTGCGGATGCGGCACGCACCGTTTCGGATCGGCGCAGCGGAACGAGACGCCTGGCTGCGGCACATGCGGCAGGCGGTGGACCGGCTGGGCCTCCCCCCGGAGCTCACCACCGCGCTCTGGGACTACCTGGAGCGAGCGGCGTACTTCATGGTGAACACGCTGGAGGACCCGGCCACGCCGGCGTGACCCAGGAGACCGGGCGGCCACCGCAGGACGGTCAGAGTAGGGCGCCCTCGTCATGCAGCCAGTCAACGAAGCTGGTGGCTACCGCCGCCCCACAGTCGATCATTTCGACCAGGAGCGCGTCGTGCACGCCAGCGGCGAACGGCACCTGTAGCTCGGCATAGATCGGGAGCTGGCCGCGTTCGGAGGGATCTCCGATGTACGCCTTACAGAAGCGACGAGTGTGGTTCCACTCGTTGACGACCCGGTAGGCTCGATCCTCCCAATCCGGCGGAACGGTCGCGTGCGGCCGAACGCGCAGCACCAGGATCTCGTCGTCCGGGCCTTCGAGCGCGACCAGAACCGCGTGCCGCTCCCACATCGCCAGTAGGTTTCCGTCGCCGTCGGCCAGGTAGCGCACGTCGAGCCGGTCGAGCGCGGCGCTGATCCGGCTGAGCGTGACCGGTGCGACCGTGGCAGACGCGTCCGGGACAGCTGCGTCTGTGGCCGGAGAACGGTCGACTCCGGTAAAACTGTCGCCCGGTTGTCGGGGAGCCGGTGGACTGACCCGGACCGTGTCCTCCACTGTGACCCTGCTCCGGCTGTCCGGCTCACCGCCGTCAGCGGAACCGGGGCGCCACGACCACCACGGCATCGCTCACCCACCTCACTCCCCAGCGGATCCAGCCCTTAACGCTGCGTTGGATCCGAGGATGGACGGTACCCGGACAGCCGGGAAGAAGCACCCCCCTAATCAGCTCCCCAGAACAGAAGGACGACGGGGGATCACCCGGACTGCTGACCAAGGATAGGGCGAACGGTTAGATCTGTCACCCTCTGCAACCATACTGCCCCGTAGGGACCAACTAGACCGACCCATCGGCCGGCCGCCCGAACCTGCACGCCCCCCGACGCCTCCGGCGCACCGAGAAAGCCCATCCGCACCAGGCCCTGGACCAACCGCTGAGGCACCTCGACCGGCGCGGCGGGAGAGTCATCCGGAGTGACGACCACCGGCACATGATCCAGGAGAGCATCACGCATCGCCCGCTCCCCGAGCGCTCTGCCCCCCACTCCACGCCCGGCAGCATCCCTGAGCGCCGCCGCCGCGGCTTCGGCCACCCGCCGCAACTCGGCCGCGGGGAGCGTCTCCACCCGCCGGCTGGCAGGCGGCGGCAGCGGCCAGCGCCACTGTGCGTCCCGGCGCACGGGCAGCGCCGAGCCGCCCGCAGTCAACTCCGCCAGAAGCTCACCGGCGGCAACAGTGGCGTCACCGGGGCCACCGCCGGCCACCGTGTGGACCACCAGCACCCCCCACGGCAGCCGCGCCCAGAGGGCGGTCCGTTCCGACCCACTGGCGGTTCGCAACCGCACCAACGCCCCCCGGTCCAGCCGGACCAGCCGGGCCAGGAACGCGCCCGCATCAGCGACACCAGTCAGCCCATGACCCACCGCACCCGGCACCGGGTTCGGGTGGCCATCCCGCCCGACGGTGTCCGGGCCGGTCACGCCGCCCCTTCCGGGATGAGGTAGGTGCGCAGGAAGGCCCGCTCCTCGGCGGAGAGGCGGCGCGGCAGCTGCCGGCTCAGGTCAAACGGCACCAGCACCGACCGAGCCCGGCTGACCAACAAGTCACCGTCGTACATCTCGTAGTCGACGGTAACGGAGGCGGCCCGGATCTCCGATACCCAGAGCTCGATCCGGACGGTCGGGGCCGATTCCGCAGTGGCCCGACCGAGCGCGTAGTCGACCGGCCGCAGGTAGTCGACCTCGTGCCGCCGAATCACCACACCATCGGCGAACGAGCCAACGCCCCAAGCCCGACCCCCGGCGAACATCAGGGCCACCCGCGCCTCCTCGTAGAGGGTGAGGAAGCGCGAGTTGTTGATGTGCCCGTACGCGTCCAGGTCAGACCAGCGGAGCGTGCATTGGTAGACGAATCGGTCCGCCATGTCTCAGTCGCGGGTGAGCTTGCGGTAGGTGACCCGGTGCGGCCGGGCCGCCTCGGCGCCGAGCCGCTCGATCTTGTTCTTCTCGTACGCTTCGAAGTTGCCCTCGAACCAGAACCACCTCGCCGGGTTCTGGTCATCCCCCTCCCAGGCCAGGATGTGGGTGGCGACCCGGTCCAGGAACATCCGGTCGTGGGAGATGACCACGGCGCAGCCGGGGAAGTCCAGCAACGCGTTCTCCAGGCTGGAGAGGGTCTCCACGTCCAGGTCGTTGGTCGGCTCGTCCAGCAGGATCACGTTTCCGCCGATCTTGAGCGTCAACGCCAGGTTGAGCCGGTTGCGCTCGCCCCCGGAGAGGACCTTGGTCGGCTTCTGCTGGTCCGGCCCCTTGAAACCGAAAGCAGCGATGTACGCCCGCGACGGCATCTCGACCTTGCCCACCATCAGGTGGTCCAGGCCGTCGGAGACGACCTCCCAGACGGTCTTGTCCCCGGCCAGACCCGCCCGGGTCTGGTCCACGTACGACAGGGAGACGGTGTCACCGACCTTCACGCTGCCCGTGGTCGGCTGCTCCAGCCCGACGATGGTCTTGAAGAGGGTCGTCTTCCCGACGCCGTTCGGGCCGATGATGCCGACGATGCCGTTGCGCGGCAGCGAGAAGCTCAGGTCGTCGATCAGCACCCGGTCGCCGAAGCCCTTGGTGAGGTTCTGCGCCTCGATCACGGAGCTACCCAGACGCGGACCCGGTGGGATCTGGATCTCCTCGAAGTCCAGCTTGCGGGTCTTGTCCGCCTCGGCGGCCATCTCGTCGTACCGGTCGAGACGGGCCTTGGACTTGGTCTGGCGTGCCTTGGCGTTGGAGCGGACCCACTCCAACTCATCGGAGAGCCGCTTCTTCATCTTGGCGTCCCGCCGGCCTTCGACCGCCAGCCGGGCCGCCTTCTTCTCCAGGTAGGTGGAGTAGTTGCCCTCGTAGCCGACGGCCCGACCCCGGTCCAGCTCCAGGATCCAGCCGGCCACGTTGTCCAGGAAGTAACGGTCGTGCGTGATCGCGATGACGGTGCCGGCGTACTTGGCCAGGTGCTGCTCCAGCCACTGCACGCTCTCCGCGTCGAGGTGGTTGGTGGGCTCGTCGAGCAGGAGCAGGTCGGGTGTCTCCAGCAGCAGCTTGCAGAGGGCGACCCGACGCCGCTCCCCACCGGAGAGCTGGGTCACGTCGGCGTCCGGCGGCGGACAGCGCAACGCGTCCATGGCCAGTTCGAGCTTGGAGTCGATGTCCCACGCGTCGGCGTGGTCCAGCTCCTCCTGGAGGCGGCCCATCTCCGCCATCAACTCGTCGGAGTAGTCGGTGGCCATCTGCTCGGCGATCTTGTTGAACCGTTCCAGCTTGGCCTTGGTCTCCGCGACCGCCTCCTCAACGTTGCCGAGGACCGTCTTCGCGTCGTTGAGCGGCGGCTCCTGGGCCAGCATGCCGACGGTGTAGCCGGGCATCAGCCGAGCCTCACCGTTACTCGGCCGGTCCAGCCCCGCCATGATCTTCAGCAGGCTGGACTTACCGGCGCCGTTCGGGCCGACCACACCGATCTTGGCACCCGGCAGGAAGCTCAGCGTCACGTTGTCGAGCACGACCTTGTCGCCGTGCGCCTTGCGCGCCTTTTCCAGGACGTAGATGTACTGGGCCACGGTGCGGGCTACCCTCCATCGATCAACGGGTGTGGTCTAACGCGGGCGGGCCGGCCGCGGATGCGGAGCCGAGGTCGCCCGTCGGCGGGGCCGATCATTCCGGCCCGCCGTCAATCCTGACAGGTCACCCCCGCTGCGCCCACATCACCCCGCCGGGCTGGCGCCCGGTCGTGCCGCCCGCCAGTCCCACAGAATTGTCAACAAGATCACGTTTGGGGTTCAGTGCCGACAAGCGGGTGAGCTAAGTCCGGCACGGTACACCAGACGCCGCGGCTACGCTCAGTACGCTCGTCGCGGGGGATTCGTCAGCACCCGGAGGTGGCCCAACGTGACCGTCCGCAGCTCCTTTGTCGTAGTGGCCAATCGACTGCCCGTTGACGAGGTGAGCACACCCGAGGGACGGCAGTGGCGACGTAGCCCGGGTGGGCTCGTGACCGCACTGCATCCTGTCCTCGCCGAGCACCACGGCACCTGGGTGGGCTGGGCCGGCGGTAAGGGGGCCGCGCCGGAGCCGTTCGATCTGGAGGGCATCCGGCTGCATCCGGTGCCGTTGAGCTCGGAGGAGTTGGAGCGCTACTACGAGGGGCAGTCCAACGCCATGATCTGGCCGCTGTACCACGACGCGGTCGAGACCCCGGTTTACAAGCGCCGCTGGCGGGAGACCTACCGGCTGGTGAACGCCCGTTTCGCGGAGGCGGCATCGGATGTCGCGGCGGAGGGTGCCACGGTCTGGGTGCAGGACTACCAGCTCCAGCTCGTGCCGGCGATGCTCCGCGAGCTCCGCCCCGACCTACGGATCGGCTTCTTCCTGCACATCCCGTTCCCGCCGATCGAGCTGTTCATGCAGATGCCGTTCCGCACCGAGATCCTCCGCGGGCTACTCGGCTCCGATCTGGTGGGCTTCCAGCAGCGGCTGGCGGCGCAGAACTTCGTCCGACTCGCCCGGCACCTGCTCGGGCTGCGCTACGAGGGGCAGATGATCCAGGTCGACGGCCGCCGGGTGAAGGCGGGCGCGTTCCCCATCTCCATCGACACGCAGGAGATGGAGCGACTCGCGGTGGATCCGGCGATCCGGGCGCGGGCGGAGGAGATCCGCGAGGAGCTGGGGAACCCACGCACGATCATCCTGGGGGTCGACCGGCTCGACTACACCAAGGGCATCGAGTTACGACTCAAAGCCTTCCGCGAGCTGCTCTCTGACGGAAAGTTGACAGTTCCGGATGCGGTTATGGTGCAGGTGGCGACGCCGAGCCGGGAACGGGTGGAGCACTACCAGGCACTTCGCGTCAAGGTGGAGCGCGAGGTTGGTCGGATAAATGGCGAATTTGGCCGGGTTGGGGTACCGGCGGTGCATTATCTGCACCAGTCGTACAGTCGCACCGAACTGGCCGCGATGTACGTCGCCGCCGACGTGATGATGGTGACCCCGCTGCGAGACGGAATGAATCTGGTGGCCAAGGAGTACGTAGCAGCGCGCGCCGACCGGGGTGGCGCGCTCGTGCTGAGTGAATTCGCCGGCGCAGCCACCGAGCTGCGCCAGTCGTTCCTGTGTAACCCGCACGACCCGGACGCGGTCAAGGAGGCCCTGCTGCGGGCCGTACACGTGGAGAAGCCGGAGGCCCGTCGCCGCATGCGGACAATGCAACGTCATCTGCGCACCCACGACGTGGGGCACTGGGCGAAGTCCTTCCTCACCGAACTCGGCGTACCGGGACCGGATGCCTCGTGAGCACCGGCACCACACTCAACAACCCGGTCGGTGGCGGCCTGGAGCAGGAGCTGCGCACCGCGATCGGTCGCATCGCCCGCGTCCCCCAGCTGCTGATCGCCTGTGACTACGACGGCACCCTCGCCCCGATCGTTGAGGACCCGAGCCGGGCCGTACCGCTGCCGGAGGCCGCGGCGGCGGTGCGGGCACTCGCCTCGCTACCGCAGACCAACGTGGCGGTCGTCTCCGGGCGGGCGCTACGTGACCTGGCCGCCCTGTCCCGGCTGCCCAGCGAGGTCCATCTCGTCGGCAGCCACGGCTCCGAGTTCGACATCGGCTTCGTCGAACGGCTCTCGCCCGAGTTGGTCGCCGTCCGCACCCGGCTCCGCGAAGCGCTGCACGAGATCGTCGCCGCCCACCCCGGGATTCGGCTGGAGCGCAAACCGGCCAGTGTCGCCGTACACACCCGCGGGGTTGACCCGCAGGTCGCCGCCGCAGCCGTCGAGGCGGTCCGCAACGGCCCCGCGACCTGGGACGACGTCACCGTCACCCAGGGCAAGGAGGTCATCGAGCTGTCGGTGGTCGCCACCCACAAAGGCACCGCCGTTGACCAGCTGCGTACCCAGCTCTCCGCCAGCGCGGTGCTGTTCATCGGCGATGATGTCACCGACGAGAACGCCTTCGGCAACCTGCACGGACCAGATGTCGGCATCAAGATCGGGCCCGGCGAGACCAAGGCGCAGTATCGGGTAGCCGAGCCGATCGAGGCCGCCCGCGCCCTCGGCCTGCTACTGGAGACCCGACGGAACTGGCTCTTCGGCGAGCGGGCGGTGCCGATCGAGCGGCACTCGATGCTGGCCAACGGCCGCACAGTCGCGCTCCTCACCCCCGAAGCCAAGGTCACCTGGCTGTGCAATCCCAAGCCCGACTCGGCGGCGATCTTCGCCGACCTGGTCGGCGGCAGCCCCGCCGGCTACTTCAGCGTCATGCCGGAGCGCGGTGGCATCCCACTCGGCCAGCGCTACCGCCCGAACACGATGACCGTGGAGACCCGGTGGTCCGGCCTGACCGTGACCGACTGGCTGGACACCCCGGACACCGAGACCACACCGGACGGACCGGCGATCGTCAGCGCCGACTCGGCCCTGGTCCGGGTGCTCACCGGACGCGGCCGGGCGCAGCTGGAGTTCGCCCCCCGGCCCGAGTTCGGCCAGGTCGCCGTCCAGCTCCAACCGCTCGACGACGGGCTGCTGGTACTCGGCTCCAACCACCCGGTCGCGCTCTACTCCCCCGGCGTCACCTGGGAGGTGGTCGGCGACGGCGTATACGAGACGGCGAAGGCCGTCGTTGACCTCGCCGCCGCCAATGGGCCGATCGTGCTGGAGATGCGCTTCGGCACCCACAGCCTGGAACACCACCGGCAGCCGATTCACGAACGGCAGGCCGCGGCGGAGCAGCCCTGGAAGGACTGGGTGGCCACCCTGCGGCTGCCGACCACCGGCCGGGACCTGGTCGCCCGCAGCGCGCTCACCCTCCGCGGGCTGTGCCACCAGCCAAGCGGGTCGATCCTGGCCGCCGCCACCACCTCCCTCCCCGAGGAGCTGGGCGGCGTGCGCAACTGGGACTACCGCTACTGCTGGCTCCGGGACGCGGCGCTGACCGCCCGCGCTCTGGTCGACCTCGGCTCCACCGAGGAGGCCGAGGCGCTGCTGCGCTGGATCGACGGAGTCGTTGACCGCACCGGTGGGCACCCCGAACGGCTACACCCGCTCTACACGGTTGACGGTTACGAACTGGGCGCCGAGGCGGTCATCGACACCCTGCCCGGCTACGCCGGCTCCCGGCCCGTCCGGGTCGGCAACCTCGCCAACCACCAGCTCCAACTCGACGTCTTCGGTCCGATCGCCGACCTGATCGCGGCCGTGGCCGACGCTCGTGGCTCCGTCCGGGACGACGAGTGGCGGGTCCTGGAGAACATGGTGGAGGCGGTCCGCCGCCGCTGGCACGAGCCGGACCACGGCATCTGGGAGGCGCGCCTGGCGCCCCGACACCACATCTTCTCGAAGGTGATGTGCTGGCTGACCGTCGACCGGGCGCTGCACGTCGTCCGCAAGCACGGCGGTGAGGAGCAGCCCGAGTGGGTGGAGCTACGGGACCGGATCGGCGCCAACGTGCTCGAGTTCGGCTGGCACGAGCAGGCCGAGGCCTACAGCGTCGCGTACGGGCATGAGGACAGTGACGCCTCCTCGCTCTGGATCGGCCTCTCCGGCCTGCTCCCCGGGGACGACCCCCGGTTCGTCTCCACTGTCCTCAAGATCGAGGCAGATCTGCGCAGCGGCCCGGTGGTCTACCGCTACCACTGGGAGGACGGCCTACCCGGCCGGGAGGGCGGCTTCCACATCTGCACCTCGTGGCTGATCGAGGCGTACCTGCGTACGGGCCGCCGCGGCGACGCGGAGGAGCTGTTCTCCCAAATGATCGACACTGCTGGACCAACCGGGCTGCTGCCCGAGCAGTACGACCCACTGACCGAGCGCGGGCTGGGCAACCATCCACAGGCCTACAGCCACCTCGGCGTGATCCGCTGCGCTCTACTGTTGGACAACATGCTCAAGCAGTGAGCCGCGGCCCCGACAGCCGGCGCACCCCACGTCGGTCGGGTCTCCTCGTGGTGGCGGCCCGCACCGGGCCGTCACCACGAGCGCCGGCCGTCACCACGAGCGCCGGGCCGCCAACACGAGCGTCCGGCCGCCCTCAGGAGTCCAGCGCCCCGACCACGTCGCCAACGACCACGACCGCCGGGGGGCGGATGCCCGCCGCAGCCACGTCGGCCGCCACCACGCCGAGCGTCGAGCGGATCGTACGCTGAGCGCCGGTCGTGCCCTCCTGCACGACCACGGCCGGGGTCTGGGCCGAGCGACCGTGGGAGACCAGCGTCGCGGAGATCGCCGCCAGATTCTTCAGTCCCATCAGAATCACCAACGTGCCACGCAGCCCGGCGAGGTGCTCCCACCGCACCATTGAGGCGGACGAATCCGGCGGAACGTGCCCGGAGACCACGGTGAACTCGTGTGCGACCGCCCGGTGGGTCACCGGGACGCCGGCCCCGGCCGCGGCGGCGATGGCGCTGGTCACTCCGGGTACCACCGTCACCGGTACGCCCGCCTCGGCGCAGGCCAGCAGCTCCTCGCCACCGCGACCGAAGACGTACGGGTCGCCCCCCTTGAGCCGGACCACGGCCCTGCCGGCCAGGGCCCGGTCCACCAGGATCCGGTTGATCTCCTCCTGGGTACGGGCCGGGCCGTAGGGAATCTTGGTCGCGTCCACCAACTCCACCTCGGGGCCCAGCTCGTCCAGGAGCAGCCCGGGCACGAGCCGGTCGGTGACCACCACCTCCGCCTCGGTGAGCAGCCGCCGCCCCTTGACAGTGATCAGCTCCGGGTCACCCGGTCCCGCGCCGACCAGGGCGACGTGCCCAGGGCGGCGGGTTGGGTGCACCGGCCCCGGGGCCTCGCCGGCATCGGCATCGGCATCGGCCGGCGGCGGGGCCAGCCGACCCGGCCCGGCGGCGAGCAGATCTCGGACGGCGTCCCGGACGGCCATCGATCGGCGGGGGTCACCGCCGCCGAGAACCGCCACCGTCACCGGGCCCTGCCGGGTCACCGCCGGCGTCCACGCGGTGGCGGCGGCGCGATCATCGGCCCGAACACAGAAGATCCGCCGCTCGTCGGCCACCGCGCTGATCGCGGCGGCGGCGCCCGGGTCATCGACTGCGACCTGCACCAGCCAGGCATCTTCGAGGTCATCCGCGGCGAACCGCCGCCGCTGCCAGCGCAGCCGACCGGCGTCGGCGTGGGCGCGTAGCGCCGGGGTCAGCTCCGGCGCTACCAGGAGGACATCCGCGCCCGCGTCGAGCAACGCCGGCACCCGGCGGGTGGCCACGACTCCGCCACCGACGACGACCACCCGCCGGCCGGCCAGCCGCAGACCGAGTGGGTACGGGTTGCCGCTCACGCCGCCGTCCCGTCCGGCCGGACGGGCAGTGCACTCATTTCTGCGCCACCCCCGCCGAGTCGAAGGTGGCGACCTCGTGCAGCACGCGGACGGCCCCTGCGACCACCGGTAGGGCCAGCAGCGCTCCGGTGCCCTCCCCGAGGCGCAGCCCGAGGTCGACCAGGGGGGTCAGCCCCAGTCGGCGCAGCGCCACCGTGGCTCCCGGCTCGACCGAGCGGTGGCCGGCCACCATCGCGCCGGTGGCGGCCGGGGCGAAGGCCGCGGCCGCCAGCGCGGCCGAGTCGGCGATGACGCCGTCGAGCAGCACCGGCACCCGGCGGGCGGCGGCGCCCAGGATCAACCCGGTGAGGGCGGCGTGTTCGAGGCCGCCGACCGCGGCCAGCACGCCCAGCGGGTCCGTCGGGTCCGGCTGATGCCGGCGCAGCGCCGCCCGGACCACCTCGATCTTGCGCTGGTGCGTCGGATCGTCCACTCCGGTGCCGCGGCCGGTCACCGCGGCGGGGTCGGCCTCGGCGAAGACCGCGATCAGCGCGGCGGCCGGCGTGGTGTTACCGATACCCATATCCCCGGTGAGCAGGATGGCGGCTCCGGCATCGACGAGTTCACCGGCGACCTGAATGCCCGTCTCCACCGCGGCCCGGGCCTCATCGCGGGTGAGGGCGGCGGTGACGGCCAGATCCCGGGTGCCGCGCCGGACGTTCGCCTCGACCAACCGGGGTCCGGCTCCGCCGGCCGGAGCCGGGCCGGGCGGCACGGCCGTACTGGGTGTTGGGGGCGTGGCGACCCCGACGTCAACGACGGTGACCGCGGCGCCGGCCTGCCGGGCGAAGGCGTTGACCACCGCCCCGCCGGCAAGGAAGTTGCCGATCATCTGCCCGGTGACCTCCTGCGGCCAGGGCGTCACGCCCTGGGCGTGCACCCCGTGGTCGCCGGCGAAGATGGCCACCGCGGCCGGCTCGGGTAGCGGCGGTGGGCAGGCGCCGGCCAGGCCGGCGAGGCGAAGGGAGAGGTCTTCCAGCACCCCGAGGGAGCCCGCGGGTTTGGTCAGCCGGCGCTGCAGGTCCGCGGCGGCAGCCATCGCCTGCTCGTCGAGCGGTGCGATCGCCGCCCTCGTCGTCTCCAGCATCATCCCTCCAGAATCTCGGCCAGCACGGTGGTAAAGGCGTCGGTCGTCGCCGGATCGCGGACCGCGATCCGCAGCCAGTCCGGGCCCAGCCCGGGGAAGGTGTCGCCGCGGCGTACTGCCCAGCCTCGATCACGCAGGGTACGGCGTACCGCGTCGGCGCCCGGGTGGTGGACGAGGACGAAGGCGCTCGCTGGCCGGCCGACGACGCGTACCCCGGGTATGGCCGCCAGGCGGGCGAGGAGGTGGTCGCGGTCGGTGGCGAGGTCGGCCGCGATCTGGCGCTCAGCTCGCACCGCTTCGGGACCGGCGCAGGCCGTCGCGGCAGCGAGGGCCGGGGTGGAGACCGGCCACAGCGGCTGTACGGCGGCCAGGCGGTCCAGCAGGTCCGCTGCACCGAGCAGGTAGCCGACGCGCAGCCCGGCCAGCCCCCACGTCTTGGTGAGGCTCCGCACCACCAGCAGGCCGGGCAGGTCGGACCGGGCAGCAAGCGACTCCGGCTCGCCGGCGACTCCGGGCGCGAGGGTGGTGTCGGCGAACGCCTCGTCCACCACGAGCACCCGGCCGGGCCGGGCGAGCGCGGCCAGGTCGACGGCCGGGTGCAGCACCGAGGTCGGGTTCGTCGGGTTACCGATCAGGACCAGGTCGGCATCGGCCGGTACCCGGGCGGGGTCGAGCCGGAATCCGTCGTCGGGGTCGAGCAGCACCCGCTCGACCCGGTGTCCGGCCGCACGCAGCGCCGCCTCCGCCTCGGTGAACTGCGGGTGCACCACCACCGGGCGGCGGACCCCACGCAGCGCCTGGGCGATCAACACGAATCCCTCGGCCGCACCGGCGGTGAGCAGCACCTGCGCCGGTGGTCGACCGTGCCGGGCGGCGACGGCGGCCCGCGCCGCAGCGGAGTGCGGGTACCGGGCCAGGTCACCGAGGGCAGCGGTGATCGGGTCGGCCAGCCAGTCCGGCATCGGAGCCTGGCGCACGTTCACCGCGAGGTCGATCAGACCGGGTACGGCCTCGACATCTCCATGGTGCCCAAGATCGGGTTCGGGCGCCGCCGGACTGTCCGCCGGACTACCCGGCAGGGTGTCCGACGGCAGGGCCCCTCCCCTGCTCGACTGCGTACGCATGACCGCGATCCTGCCGGGAAGGGGGCGCGTGGCACAGCGGATCGCGACGTGGGCCGCGTCACGAACGACGGGTTAATGAATATTTCTCTAGTACGAATCGGAAATGTCATAACTTGGCCCTGTGAGCAACCGTCCCCTTGCTGCCGCCGGTCGTCTCGTCCCACTTCTCCGCGCCGGGCTCATCGCCGGCATCATCATCGCCGCCCTGGCCTACCCGATCGCCGCCGCAGCCGGCCTCGGCGCCAAGGTCACGGCGCATGCGATGGAACACAAGGCCAAGATCCTCAAAACGGCCCTGCCAGCCGAGACCTCGTACCTGTACGCGCCGGACGGCAAGACCGTCCTGACGATGTTCTACGAGGAGTACCGGCAGTACACAAAGCTCGGCGACGTGTCGCCGAACATCCAGCACGCCATCATCGCCGCCGAGGACGCCCGCTTCTACCAACACAGCGGCGTCGACCCCAAGGGCATCGCCCGCGCCTTCGTGGCCAACGCCCGCTCCAACGGCATCTCCCAGGGCGCCTCCACCATCACGATGCAGTACGTCCGGATGGCCCTGCGGGACAGCGCCACCACCCCGAAGGAGGTACAGGAGGCGACCCAGCAGACCAGCCTGCGCAAGATCCGGGAGATGCGGCTGGCCATGGACCTGGAGAAGGAGCTGACCAAGGAGCAGATCCTGGAGCGATACCTCAACTCCGCATACTTCGGGCATCGCGCCTACGGCATCTACGCCGCCAGCGAGATCTACTTCTCCAAGACCCCGAAGGACCTCACCGTGGTCGAGGCCGCCACCCTCGCCGGACTGGTCAAGTCGCCATCCCGGTTTGACCCGGCCAGCTCCGACCAGAAGGAGGCGACCGCCCGCCGCAACTACATCCTGGACCGGATGACCGACCTCGGATACCTCTCACCGGACGCCGCCGCCAGCACCAAGTCCGAACCGATCGAGCTGACCCTGAGCTACCCGTCCAACGACTGCGCGTCGGTGCCCCAGGAGTGGAACAGCTGGGGATTCATCTGCGACTACGTGAAGAACTGGTGGAGTGCGCAGCCCGCGTTCGGCGAGAACCGCCTGGAGCGGATGGACAAGCTGCGTCGGGGCGGGTACCGGATCGTGCTCAGCGTGGACCCGAAGATTCAGGAGGCGGCGGAGAAGAACGTCGGCACGAAGGGGAGAACGGGCAGCCCGTACGCCAACGGCATCGTGCTCACGGAGCCCGGCACCGGGCGGCTCAAGGCGATGGCGGTGAACCGGACGTACTCCCTGAACCTGGACGGGAATCCGCTCAGCTCCAACCCGGAGGCCGGCCCGAAGGTCAAGGCCAACTACCCGAACACGGTCGCACCCCTGCTTGGCGGCGGTGACCTCCCCGGCTACCAGGCGGGATCAACCTTCAAGATGTTCCCGCTGCTCGCCGCCCTCGATTCGGGTATGACCCTGAACACCACCTTCAACGCGCCGTACCGGTACCGGTCGGAGGTCTACAACGGCTGGGCCCCGTCGAACGCGAGCGGCGCCATGTCCGGAATGCAGACCATGTGGTCCGGCTTCGGCAAATCGGTCAACACGTACTTCGTCTGGCTTGAGGAGCAAGTCGGGGCAGACCGGGCGGTACGCCTCGCCGAACAACTGGGGCTGCGTTGGCGCACCGATGTGGACCGACACCACGCCGCTCCGGCGAACGCGAAGACCTGGGGCGCGTTCACCCTGGGGGTCTCTGACGCCACCCCACTGGAAATGGCGAACGCCTACGGTGCCGTCGCCGCCGAGGGCCGCTACTGCGAGGCGATCCCGGTGCAGGCGATCTACGACCGGGACGGCACACCGGCGATCTACCGGACTGCGGGCGGAATCGAGCGGGAGGTCGCCAAGCCCCGCTGTCGCCAGGTGGTCAGCGCTGACGCCGCCCGGGCCGCCACCGACGCCGCCCGGTGCCCCACCGGCGACTCCCCGGCCCGGGGCGGCTGCGGCGGCTGGTCAACGGCGGACAGCGTCCGGGGCACCGTGGGCCGTCCGGTGGCCGGCAAGACCGGTACCACCGACAGCACCCGGTCGGCCTGGTTCGTCGGATTCACGCCCGAACTGGCCGCGGCCAGCTTCATCTCCGATCCGGACAACCCCTTCAACGCCGTCGGTGACGGTCAGTCGCAGATTCCCATCCACGCGGTCGCGAACACCCTGCGCGACGCACTTGAGGACAAACCAACCCGCGACTTCACACCTCCCTCGGACGCGATTGTCGGCTGACCTGGGGTGCCGACCCGGGCCGGGTGGCGACCACCGGTGGTCGCACCGATCAACCCGCTACGGCTACGGGTAACCTCATGGCCGTGTACCGGTTCCTCTTGACGCCACGCTGGCTGGGCGCGCTCGCGCTGACCCTGGTCGCGGCGGTGATCATGGTGTTGCTCGCCGACTGGCAACTGGCTCGCTACCACGACCGCACCGCGATCAACGAACGGATTGACGCCGGCCAGCGGATGGACCCGGTACCACTGTCCGAGGCGGTAGCCGCCCCAACCGGGAACCCCGGCACCGTCGGGCCCGCCCCCACCACCGAACGAACCTGGACGAAGGTCAACGTCACCGGGCGGTACGACACCGCGAACGTGATCCTGGTCCGCGGGCGCTCACTGGACCGCACGGTCGGCTTCGAGGTACTGACCCCACTGCTGCTAACCGATGGCACGGCCGTGTTGGTCAACCGGGGCTGGGTCCCGCCCCCGTCGGGCGGTGACGCCACCGCCCAACCGACCGTGCCCGCGGCTCCCGCCGGCACAGTCACCGTGACCGGCCGGATCCGCCTCGGTGAGGGCGGTTCGCTTCCGGTCACCCGCCGCGACGGCAAACTGGAGACCCGCCGCGTCAGCCTGTCCCAGCTGGGCGGGGAGCTGCCGTACCCGATCTACGGCGGGTATGTGCTGCTCGATCAGCAAACCCCGACCGCCGATTCGACCTTCAAGCCGGTCCCGGTCGGCTACACGAACAACTGGCAGAACTACGGGTACGTGGTGCAGTGGTGGATCTTCGCCGGGATGACGCTGCTGGGCTTCGGCTACTTCGCCCGGCGGGAGGCCCAGCGACGGTCCGGAACGGTGCGCGAACGTCCCACCGACCGGACGGCCGAAGCAGCCTCCACCTGAGCCTGCGTACGGCGTCCGCGCCGCCACACCGGCACCACTGGCGGGCGGCGCAGCCCGGCGTCAGACCGAGACGGGCTCCTCGATGCGCAGTCCCCGGGCGCGCACCCCGTCAGCGACCCGAGCGAGCGTCGAATCGAGTGCGACCAGCGCGACAGAGAGCTGACCGAGCCGCTCTTTGAGTGACTCATCGGACCACGCGGAGACGTCAACGTCCCCCAAAGCACTGACGGCGGCCTCCAGGCGGGCCATCACCTCGTTCGTACTCATGTACGAAGGCTATACCACCCGGGTGACCGACACGCCGGAAACGCCCAGCCAGAACAGGACGTTATGGTTCCGACACTCGGGACGGCTGGGACGCGCCTGCGGGGCGACCACCCACCGCCGGCGCGTCCGCCTGCAGACCCGCTCGGAACGCCGAGCGCTGCCGGACCGACCTGGAGGCACCCAGGGCCAGCCCAGCAGGGGGTCAGTCCTGCTGGGAGCCAGGTCCCTGCTGAAGCCAGGTCCCGGCTGGAGCTCAGTCCCGGCCAGCGCTGGAGCTCAGTCCTGACCAGCCGTGGCGACGTTACGCAACAACAGCGCCTCGGCCAGGCACACCCGGGCGAACTCCCCCAGGTGCAGGCTCTCGTTCGGGCCGTGTGCCTGGGCGTACGGATCTTCCACGCCGGTCACCAGGATCGCCGCCTGCGGGAACATCTCCTGGAACGTGGCGATGAACGGGATCGAACCGCCGACCCCGATGTCCACGGGGTCCGTGCCGTCCCAGGCGGTACGGAACGCGGAGCGGGCCGCGTCGAACATCGGGCCGGAGGCGTCGATGTGGCTCGGGTCGCCATCGTGCTCCAGGGTGACCGACACCTGCGCGCCCCACGGAGCGTGCTTGCTCAGGTGCGCTCGAAGCGCCGCGTACGCCCGCTTGGGGTCATCACCCGGTGCCAGCCGCAGGCTCAGCTTGGCCTTCGCGGCCGGGACCAGGGCGTTCGGCGCCTCCCCGGTGGCCGGCGCGTCGATACCGAGTACCGCCAGGGCCGGCTTGGTCCAGAGCCGGTCCGTGATCCGATCGGTGCCGATGAACTGCACGCCCTCCGCCAGCCCCGCCTCGGCGCGGAAGCGGTCCTCCGGATAGTCCACCGCCGCACCGCCGCGACTGACCAGCCCGTCCACGGCCACGTTCCCGGCGTCGTCGTGCAGGGTGGCGAGCAGCCGGGCCAGCGCGGTCAGCCCGTCCGGCACCGGGCCGCCGTACATGCCGCTGTGTACGGCGTGCTCCAGCGTGCGGACCTCGACGAAGCAGTTCACGATCCCACGCAGCGACGTGGTCAGTGCCGGCACGCCGATGTCCCAGTTGGTGGAGTCGGCGATCACGATGACGTCCGAGGCGATCTCGTCCCGGTACTCGGTGAGCAGCCCCGCCAGCGAGTCGGAGCCGTACTCCTCCTCGCCCTCGATGAACAGCACGACGCCCACCGGCAGCGAGTCACCGAATGCCCGCAGCGCCGCGATGTGCGCCATGATGCCCGCCTTGTCGTCGGCGGCGCCGCGGCCATAGAGGCGGCCGTCCCGCTCCACCGGCTCGAACGGGTCCGACTCCCACAGCGACCGGTCGCCGACCGGCTGCACGTCGTGGTGGGCGTAGAGCAGCACGGTCGGGGCACCGGGCGGCGCCGCCTTCGTCCCGATCACGGCCGGCTGCCCACCGGAGCGGGCCAGCCGCACCTCGAGGCCGCAGTCCCGCAGCAGCTCCGCGACCGCTGCCGCGGAACGCTCCACGTGGGTGTGGTCGAAGCCGTCGAACGCGATACTCGGGATCCGGACAAGACGCTCGAGGTCCGCCCGGACACCGGGCAGCTCCCGCTCGAGCGCGGCCCGCAGGTCAGACTCGGACATGATCGGTGTTGTCATGACCGGCATCGTATGCCGCCCTTACCGACCGGCCGCGCCGCAGGTAGTACCGGGCGCGGTCGTGGGGCAACACCGGCGCGCCGTCCACCACCAGATCCGCCCGGCTGCAGGTGCCGTCGGCGGCGAAGTGGACCCGCTCACCCGCGTGCCAGCGACGCAGCTCCGGCAGAATCCCCGGGCCGTCCCGGGTCACCGCCCGGGTGAGCCGCAGCTGCTCCGGGGCGGTCACGAACACGGCGAGGCTCAACTCCGGCGCCACCGCGGCCCGCGCCGCGCTCACCCCCTCCAGCAGCAGGACCGGTGACACCGGCACCGGCACCGGGCGGGGCAGGAATGACCGCCGGACCCAGCTGAACCGCCGGTACTCCCCCGCCCGCCCCGCCCGCACCGGCGCCAGCACCCACTCCTCCAGCCGGGACCAGAAGGTGAGCTGGTCAGCCCAGCCGTCGAGCAGGTCGTCGGTGTGGATCACCGCCGGGCGGGCCCGGCCGGGCCCGGCGGCGAGCGCATCGGCGAGCCGCGCCGTGAACCAGCTCTTGCCCGCACCGCTGGGTCCGTCCACAGCCACCAGCCGGGTCTTCCCCAACCGCGCCGGCGCCGCATACACCCGCTCTGCCAGCCGGGCGTACGACTCCATCACCGCTACCGCCACGGCCTGACCGTATCCGGCGGCGGAGCCGCGCCACCTCGGTCCGTCGCCCGTTCGGGCGGTCGTGCCGCTGGCCGACGCCGTTCGACCCCGCGTCGTCGGGCGCGGGCGGCATGATCGGCTGGTGTCCCACAGCGTGATGAGTCCAGGCGTTGATGCCCTGTTGGAGCAGGCCCGCGCCGGGGTGCGCCGGCTGACCCCGCACCAGGCCGTCGAGGCGATCCGCGCCGGGGCGTTGCTGATCGACACCCGCGCCGAACGGCAGCGGGCAGAACAGGGTGAGCTGCCCGGTGCGATCGTCATCGAGCGGGCGGTGCTGGAGTGGCGGCTGGACCCGGCCAGTACCTGGCGGATCCCGGAGGCCACCCGGTACGACCGGGAGGTCGTGGTGGTGTGCCGGGAGGGTTACAGCTCCAGTCTGGCCGTGGCGGGCCTACGCGCGCTGGGCCTACGTCACGCCACGGACATCATCGGAGGGGTGCAGGCCTGGCGGGAGGCGGGACTCCCGATCTCCGACCGCCCCGCCGACGTCCGCGAGTGACACTGGGACTAACTCCCCGCCAGACGGCCGGGCCATCGTCAGACGGGTCACCGTCGGGCGACTGCCGGTCAGGCGACTGGATCCCCGGCGGGTGCGCCCGGCGGAATGAACGGCAGGCCCGACGGCGGTCCGGTTTCGATCAGCCGCCACAGTGCGACCGTGTCCAGGTGCTCCTCGACCAGGTCCCCGAGCAGGTCCAGGGAGCGTTCGCGGGCGCCGGCGAAGGAGATGTCCGGGGCCGCTCGGAACCCATGGCGGCCCGCTTGCCGGGCCACCTCGGTCAGGAACCGGCGGCGGAACCCGTCCGACTCGAAGGCGCCATGCCAGTGGGTGCCGTACACCGCCCCGGCGATCGCGCCCTCACCGGTGCCGTCGGCGTACGCGAAGAGCGGGGAGAGGTCGGGGTCGGCGGCCGAGACGTACCCGTGGTGAATCTCGTAACCGCGGACCGGGACACCATCCCACCCGGTGCCGGCCGACTGCCGGACCGTCTTGCTCGGGTCGAAGGTGACCTCGACCGGCAGCAACCCCAGACCGGGTACGCTGCCCTCCCCGCTCTCCACTGGATCGTTGATGCGGCGGCCGAGCATCTGGAAGCCTCCGCAGATGCCGAGCAGGGGCCGTCCGGCGGCGGCGTGGGCGAGCACGGCATCCGCGAGGCCGGTCTGGCGCAGCCAGGCCAGATCCGCCACCGTCGCCTTGGAACCAGGTAGCACAACCAGGTCGGCGGCGGCGAGCTCGGCGGGCTCGACGGTGAGGCGCACCCGCACACCCGGCTCGGTGGCGAGCGCTTCGACGTCGGTGGCATTGCTGATCCGGGGCAGCCGGACCACGGCCACGTCCAGCCAGTCGCTGCCGCGGGGTGCGGCCGGACGGCCGAGTACCCGCCCGTACGCCAGCGAGTCCTCCGCGTCGAGCCAGAGGTCGAGCGACCAGGGCAGCACCCCGTAGGTGGGCCTTCCGGTGACCTGGTGCAGCATGTCCAGGCCCGGCGCCAGCAGGCCCAGATCGCCGCGAAACTTGTTGATGACGAATCCGGCGACCAACGCCTGATCGGCCGGTTCCAGCAGGGCCACCGTGCCGAACATGGAGGCGAACACCCCACCCCGGTCGATGTCCCCGACCACGATCGCGGGCAGCTCGGCGTGCCGGGCCAGCCCCATGTTGACGTAGTCCCCGGCCCGAAGGTTGATCTCCGCCGGGCTACCTGCTCCCTCGCAGATCACCACGTCGTAGGCCGCCCGCAGGTCAGCCAGGGCCGCGTACGCGGTTTCGGCGAGGCGGGGTCGAAGCTGCCGGAACGAGCCGGCGGTGAGGGTGTCGACCGCCTCGCCGAGCAGCACCACCTGGCTGCTCCGGTCGCTGCCCGGCTTGAGTAGCACCGGGTTGAACCGCAGCTCCGGGGCGAGACCACAGGCCGCGGCCTGCATCGCCTGCGCCCGTCCGATCTCACCGCCGCGCCCGTCCGTCCCGACCACGACTGCCGAGTTGTTGGACATGTTCTGCGCCTTGAACGGCGCCACCCGTACGCCCTGCCGGTGCAGCCAGCGGCAGATTCCGGCGGTGAGGACGCTCTTGCCGGCGTCCGAGGTGGTCCCGGTGACCACCAGTCCGCCGCTCACCGCCGCCGCCCGCGCAGGGCCCGTTGGCTGCCGCCGCTCATCGCCCGGCGACCCACGGCGGAGAGCAGACGCCCCGCGGTCAGCGGGTACGCCGCGGCGAGCCCGAGCGTGGCGAGCCCGACGGCGGCGGAGATCCGGGCCACCCGGGGCAGGTGTCCCGCGTCTGGGCGTGGGCCGTCGCCGAGGAACGGACGCACCTCGACCCGGCCGGCGTAGATGTTGCGCCCGCCGAGCCGGACACCGAGCGCCCCGGCGACCGCCGCTTCGCACTGCCCGGCGTTGGGGCTGGGGTGGTCGTTCCGGTCCCGGCGCCAGACCCGCCAGGCCCGACCCCGGTCCCCTTGGGCCAGCGGCGCCACGGCGACCGTCAGCAGCCCGGTCAACCGGGATGGAACAAAGTTGAGCAGGTCATCGAGGCGGGCCGCGGGGGTGCCGAAACGCGCGTACCGGGAGGAGCGGTGGCCAACCATCGCGTCGAGGGTGTTCGCCGCCCGGTAGCCCAGCAGCCCGGGTAGGCCAGCGACCGCGCCCCAGAGCAGCGGGGCGACGACGGCGTCGGAGGTGTTCTCGGCGACCGACTCGACGGCGGCGCGGGCCAGCTCCGGCTCGTCCAGCGTTGACGGGTCCCGCCCGCAGAGGTGTCCCAGGCGTTGCCGCGCGGACGGCAGGTCGCCATCGGCCAGCGACGCACCGAGCACCGCCGCCTCCCGGCGCAACGTGCGCCCGCCGAGCACGGCCCAGGTGCCGGCAGCCACGACCGCGCCCCGCGCCAAGGGGCGCCCTCGGGTGGCGACCATCGCCGCGGCGCCGAGCGCCACCGGCGCTCCCACCGACAGCGCGGTGTAGGCCGCGCCGGCCGCCCGGTCCGGCCGGTAGATCCGCCGCTCCAGGGCACTCGCCGCGCGGCCGAACCCGGCTACCGGATGCCACCGGCGAGGGTCACCGACCAGCGCGTCCACCGCGTACCCCGCGACGAGCCCCGCTACCGTCGCCTGCCGCAACGCCCATCACCTCCGGCCGGTCAGCGTAGCCGAGCCCCATGTCCGGCCCGCCCGACCGTCTCGCTAGCTCCTTCGGCGGTGGACGGAGCCGGGCGGCGACCCGGACGAAGGGTGCCGGGTGGGTTGCAGCCCGGTGGACGTGCGGGGTGACCGCCGGTGGCAGTTGTGGGGTGACCACCCGGTGGACGCACGGGGTGACGGCTACGCCAGCCGGCACCCCGCCCCCGTCACGCCCTTTCCCACCAGACCCTTTCGCCGGCCGACACGAACCACCGCCCGAGGCTGGTTGACGTCAGGCGGACACCCGCCCTCGGGCCCGCCGAACCCGGTTACCGCTGGGTGCCGACTCGGCACCCAGGCCGGCCGGATCGACTTGGCTGGCTCCGTCGGCCGCCTCCGCTGGCGGGTGCGGGATCCCGGCGGCGGACCCGTCGGTCTGACCAGAACCAGCGTCGCCGCGGCCCGGGTCAGCAGTCGGAGCGTCCGGGAGACCCAGGTCAGCACCGGCAACGGGCGGGGGGCCGGGCAGTGCAGGCAGCTCAATCCCCTCGGCGACTTGCTGGTCGGCTTGCTGGTCGGCGGGAGCAACCGATGCCGACTCGATCTGCGCATCGGGCACCTGTAGCTCTGCTGCGGGGTCCACCGTGGGATCGGCTGTGGGATCCGCCGTAGTGCCGGTCGTGGCCACTGGTCGGTTGCGTAGGAACCGACCCCGACCGCGGGACAGGTCGTGCCCGACCGCGACGGCCTCCAGTTCGTAGTGGGTCCGGTGGCTGCCGGCATCGTCGGTCCAGTCCCGGGTATGGATCCGCCCCGAGACGATCACCGGGTCGCCGACCATCACCGAGGTCACGACCCCCTCGGCGAGCCGACGCCAGCAGTTGACCCGAAGGCGGAGGCTGTTGCCGTCAACCCAGCGACCGCTCTCGCGGTCCAGTCGGCGCGCGGTGGAGGCCACCTTGAAGTTGGCCACCAGGGTCTGGCTCTGGTTGGTGCGCCGCCACTCGGGCGCGGTCACCGCAGTGCCGATCACCGTGACGTGGGTGTCGAACATCGTCCCTCCCGGGTCAGGTTGTTATCGCGATTGCTCGACCTGAGCCTGTCCGGCGCCGTCCGGCACTGCCATCGCACGGGGGCGAGCTGTGGACAACGGAGCAGGGTGTGGACAACAACCTGTTCAAAGGCCCGTGTGCTAGGGGCCTCTGGCCCTGGGACAGCAGCGGAGCAAGCAGCAGAATTGACCATGTTCCGGAACGCAAGAAGTTGGGTACACGTAGATCAGAAGGAACGTAACCGGACGAAGGGGTCAGTGATCATGATGACGATCACCACCGGCACCGGCCAGGCGCAGTCATGAGCGGGGTCACCAACCCGGCCACCGTCAACGAGTGCCTCCGGATGGGGGCCGGCTTCGCGCAGGGCGACCGGGCCTGGATCGCCGACCATTTCGGGATGCTCGATGCCCGGCTCGCCAGCTTCCACGCCGACGCCACCGAGCTGGAGGTGTCGGTCAAGAACCGGGAGACGAAGGGCCAGAAGGTCACCCTGGAGTGCTGGATCGCCGGCCGGCAGAAGATCGTCACCACCTCCGCGGAGGAGGACCTGCAGGCGGCACTCAACGACGTCCGGGACGACCTGCGCCGCCGCCTCAACGACGCGAAGACCCGACAGGAGCCCCGGCACAACAAGCACCTGCGCGAGACCGGCCCACCGCCCAAGGCAGCACAGGACCCCGACGACTGACGGTCCGCACCACCACCAGCTCGGACGTACCCGGCCCTCCTCCCGCACAAGGCCGGGAGGAGGGCTACCGTCCGGTAGCTGGCCGGCGTACCGTCGCAGTCGTGGAACCGGACGTGCTGGGGCCGCCCTACGAGCGGCACACGATCGACCTGGGCACCGACGACGAGGGGCCGGTGGTGGCGACCCTGGTGCGCCGCCGCGCCGAGCGGCCCACCAACCGTGCGGTGCTCTACGTGCACGGATATGTCGACTACTTCTTCCAGACCCACGTCGCCGATCACTTCGCCGCCCAGGGCTGGGACTTCTACGCCCTGGACCTGCGCAAGTACGGTCGCAGCCTGCTCCCGCACCAGACGGCGAACTTCTGCCTGGACCTCGGTGACTACTTCGCGGAGCTGGACGCCGCCGTAAAGATCATCAGATCGGACGACGGGCATGACACCCTACTCGGTATGGGCCACTCCACCGGTGGCCTGATCATCTCGCTCTGGGCGAACGCCCGGCGGGAGGCCGGTGTGGTTGACGGACTCTTCCTCAACAGCCCCTTCTTCGACCTGAACCTCCCCTGGGTGCTGCGGCGCCCCGGAGCGGCGGCCGTCGCCCGCCTGGCCCACCGGTCACCCAAGCGCACCCTCGCCAACGGCCTCAGCACCGTCTACGGCGAGAGCCTGCACGCCACCCACCGCGGCGAGTGGAACTACGACCTCGCCTGGAAGCCACTCGGCGGCTTCCCGATCCGGGCGGGCTGGCTGGCCGCGGTCCGGCGGGGCCAGCAACAGCTCCGCGCCGGGCTGAACATCCCGGCACCGATGCTCGTCGCCGCCTCAACGCGCAGTTTCAAGGGACTGAAGTGGCGGGAGGCGGCCGCCAGCGCCGACTCGGTGCTGGATGTGGAGCACATGGCGCGCTGGGCGCCCCGGCTCGGCCGGCACGTCACCCTGCTCCGGGTTGACGGTGGGCTGCACGACCTCACGCTCTCCGCGCCCACCGTCCGCGACAGAGTCCTGACGGAGGTCGGACGATGGACCGACGGATTCCTCGGCGCCGGAAGAATCGACCCCAGCCGCCTAACAGCGCAGGCGGCACCACCGACGCCCGACCAGACCGCCGAGGCAAAGTCGACGGCGCCGCAGGCCTGATTGCCGCCGGGAGCGGTCACCGCCACCCGCTCCCCCGCCGATCGGGCCCGCGGCGGTACCCTTCTCGGGCGACATTCCATGGCACGCGCCCGTAGCTCAGCGGATAGAGCAGGGGACTTCTAATCCCAAGGCCGCAGGTTCGAATCCTGCCGGGCGCACAGGCACCTCTTCGATCGGAGTGGCGTTGTCAGGCTGTTCGTGGCGTGCCGCAGGTCGTGCCGCCGCAGCCTGTCGAGGCCGGCCGGCAATCGGCGAAGCCAGGTAGCACGGTCGGGCGAAGCGTCACCTTCGCCGGAAGAGGAAGTCTGCCCTCAGGGCCTCATTGAACTTGGAGTCTGCGGCCGTTCCCACCGACAAACCCTGTCGTTCGAAGGGAACTCCGGCACGCCAGAGAAGTAGGAACGCGCCGGCCAGCATGACCAACGAAAGCCAAGCGTAGGAGAAGACCGCATCTGCCAAGCTGATGTCATCAGCAAGCGCAACGACGGCGAACGGCACCAACTGTGGCACGGGGGCCAGCCGCCCCAGCCACAAGGCCGATTGGTACGCCGGTCGCCGGCGGATGACGGCCAAGTCCTCGTCGCTCATCGTCACAGGTCGACGGTAGGCGACTGCCGCAACAAGCGACCGGGCCGGGGCAGGTACCTGACCAGCCCATCCGCGACCTGCTTAAATTCTCCGATGGCGGACATCGACAGGCTACTGCCATGCCCACGCACACCGCGGGACTACCTGGACCTCGTAACGGACTCCCGCGTCGATCAGGACGGGCTGCACGCTCTCGCCCATTGTCCCTACTCCTTCGTGCGGTTGGCTGTCGCAAAGGACATCCGCACCAGTACGACGACCCTGGCCGAGATGCTGGCCGGCGAGTTCGACCAGTGGGAACGCAACAACTTCCTCCGGCTCGTCGCGCAACACGCACATGCGGACCGAGGGGTTCTACTCAGGGTCCTACGGGAGACCGAGGCCCTGCTCCGTCAGCCCGACGTGCGACCGTACGCCGCAGCGATCGCCCTGGCCGGTCGACAAGAGTTGGAAATTCATGAGGTCCGTCGCCTATCTGGCCTACCGGGCGCGTCGAAACGGATGCGCCGAGGCGTAGCGCGGGCACTCCTTCGACGGGGCACCCGATGAGGTACTCAGCCTGGGCATCTGACGTTTCGCGGCCGGATGGCCAAATGCGGCCGACAGCGCGGCAGAGGGGCGCTAAGTCGACCCCTCCTCTGGAGATAGCCCGAATCTTCTTTCCACCTCGTCACCGGAGCACGCCGATTACCACAGCGACAACAACGATCACCACCACCAGTACTGCTGTCAGTTTCCGTCGGGTTGTGAGCCGGTTCGGGTCCGGAGGGCGACTCGCGCGCACCCAGCGGCCATCGGGCAGTGGGGGCGTCCCGGACGGATCGCGGGTTGGGGTGCAGCTCGGACGGTCTCCGGTCGTCGGTCATCACAGCCTCCGCAGCCCAGCAAGCACAGCTTGAAGCATCTCCCCGCGAGTATGAAAGACACGCACTCTCCCCATCGCCCGGCCACCAGCCCTCACGCTCGGCAAGCGCGCGGACTCGACTTCAGACACGGCAGGTTTGGTTTGATTCAAGCTGATCGAACCTGCGGACGCAGCCCGACTCTTTCGCTGCGGCAAATCTGGGCCAACTACTGTCGTCACGACGACACTCCCACATCTGAATGAACATTGGTAACGTCGCCCTCGCCTGAACTCCTTAAGCGAAGGGCGACCCCACGGCGCCGTCGGTGGCCCCGGATGCCCCCACCGACTATTTCCCTAACTCCAGGTTGCACACCACAGCCCTGGGACTACCAGATGAGTGGGTCCGCTGGGCCGCCGTGGGCTAACGCCAGTCCGCCAGGTAGCGAGATGGGTAGTCGATCACCGAATTTGAGGAGTGCTGAATGACCGATGTGCCAGGGCCAATCGCCGACTTCATCGTGAGTGAGATTCGCCGGGCCAGGGGCGCGGCGGGCTTGACGCAGGAGGCCTTCGGGCGGGCTGCCGGATACACCGCCTCCCACGTCAGCGCCGTGGAGAACGGCAGCCGCGCGCTCACCATCGACTTCATCCGGGGGACCGACCGCGCGCTCAGGACCGGCGGGCTGTTCGAGCGGCTGGCCTCCAAGCTGGGTACCCCGTCCTGGTTCCTGCCGTGGCTGGACGCGGAGCGCACCGCGACCCAACTTCGCTACTTCGAGCCGATCCTGATTCCCGGCCTGCTCCAGACGGAGCACTATGCCCGGACGGTTCTGCGCACCGACGACAGCCTCAGCGACGGTGAGGTTGACCAGTTGACCGCCGCGCGGATGGAGCGACAAAAGATCCTGAGAAACGATCACCCGCCGCAACTCGTTGCTGTGCTGGACGAGGGGGCCCTTCGGCGCACCGGCGACAGCTTCAGCGGGATCATGGCACAGCAGATCGCCCATTTGATCTCCATGACCGAGTTGCCGCACGTACACGTACTGATCGTCCCCGTCGCGAGCGGCATCCACATCGGGCTGTCGGGTCCGTTCGCGCTGGCCCGATCGACTGAGGGGCGGTGGATCGGCCACCTGGAAAATCAGCTTGGTGGAGAGGTGGTCGACAAGGACCAGGGAGTGGCTAAGCTGCACATGATGTGGGAGAGCGTTCGCAATGAGGCTCTGCCGCGCAACCCGTCCGTCGACCTGTTAAAGGAAGTAGAGACCTACCATGGACCTCAATTACGCCCGGTGGAAGAAGTCCACCCGTAGCGGGGCGAGCGGCGGCAACTGCGTCGAGGTCGCCGACAACCTGCCGGGAGTCGTCGGCGTCCGGGATTCCAAGGACCCGAGCGGTCCGGCGCTGGCATTCGGGCCCACGGCGTGGCGTGCGTTTGTCGCGCAGCTCCCCGAGCAGCCCTGACCCCTCACCCAGGGCAGACCCCGACGCGACGAGAATCCCCAGTCCACGTCCGGCCGGGCTGGGCTTTCTCGGCGGCGACGGGAGGCTAGCAAGAAAGCGCGGCCCGGGCAATTGCGTCCGCATTCTCGAGAATCGCGGAACCGACGCCAGGCCGGATTGTTTCGTTCAGCGACCAGGAAACCGACTCGATCGGCGGCCCGTAGGCGAAACGGTTCGGATGGGGGACACCGGCGGTGTCAATCAGCCGAAATGGTCGTGGAGTAACGTCGAGCCCACCACTCTCGTAGGCACCGCTGGCGTCTGGAATACGGTATGGCCGACACTTGCCGGCATCGAGCAGGGAACGTAGCAGCGGGTTGGCGCTGTGCGGTAGGTCTGGCTTGGGAATGCGCGCCTCTATCAGTGCCGTGGTCCGGGTTGGCCGCCCCGGGATCATGGTGGACCGCACGGTGAAACAGCCACCTTGCGGATCTGTTCGTATCTCCGGCTCGGGGCCCACCACCTGCAGCAAGCCGCACTCGATGAGCGCCACCATCTGCTCGACCCGCAACGGCGGCGGACCGGCGGAAAAAAGGGTGCTCAGCGGCGTGAACCAGTGGACCACCTCGTCGCGATACGAGGACCCGGTGACTCCGGACAGGTCGATGGCCAGTCGGATCTCCCCGTGTAGGTCGCGTATCACATCCAGTGCGGTTTTTATGGGGTCGTCAATATTGCCGACCTTGGCCCGGTCGATATCCTTGCGGAGGTGATCAAGCAGCCAATGATTAAAGTCAGCCCGTTCGGGGAAATCGCGCGAACGCCACGGCCGGCCGACGTTCTCCCAACTCCACTCGTCCGACTCGGTCACGCCGTACCGCCGAAGAATTCCGGAGTCATCCGGCGCCGAAAAGTACTCTTCCTGAAATTCGCTGGCGGCTGCTGGTCCATGGCGTTGCGTAACGAGAGCCACGTAGTAAACCATGCGAACCTCCGCATCCAGCAGGGGCCACACGTCTTGCCGGAAGGTGGATTCTGGAGCTTCACGAATACGATGGGCCGCGCTGGCGGTCAGGAACCGGGGGTTGTGCTTGCCCGCAGCACCCTTCTGGTTCCGCCCCCGGGTATAGTCCGGAATACCGTGATGCGCCCCGGCATAAAGAACCGGTTCCCGACCGGAGGGTTCATACCGTAACCCCTCGTCCAGCGGTGTGAACCGGCCACCACGCCCCTCCGTGACCAGGGCAAGAACGTCGAAGAAGGCAAGCCCGAGCCCCCGGACGGCGACCGCCTCCCCGGCATCGATTCCATCCAGGTCGAAATCCGCCGGATTTCCGGGCGGGAAGTAACGCAGACCGTGACTCTCGGCGAAATCCGCCAGCTCACGCTCATCACCCGTGAGTTCGGTGTCGAGATGACCGAGCGACAGCACCACGGCGTCCATGTCCGGCAGGCGATCCCCGTTATCCAGCGTGACGCACTGACCGTCACTCCCGTCCTCCAACGCCACTGCGGTGGCGCGGTGAACATTAACGCGGACGGTGTCGGGAGCGCCAGACACCACGCGTTCAAAAGCCCATCTCAGATAGCGGCCGTACAATCTCCGCGAGGAGTATTCGTCCGGTCCCCGGTGCCCCTGGTCCGCCCCGGCGGCACGGCTGTCCATCCAACCGTGCAGACTCGGACCCGGCCTGATCGGACCCGCGCAGTTGACACTCTCATCGGTAAACTGACTCACCTGGGCGGTAACCGTGTTCATCAACAGATGGGGTGACTGCTGCTCTCGCCATATTCTTCCCGACCCCGGCGGAAAGGGATCCACCAGGTGGAGCACCAACTCGTTCTCACCATCGTGGTTGGCACACAGTCGCTCCAGGACCGCGAGCCCCCGCGGGCCCATCCCCACCAGGCAGATCTTTCTGGTACGCACCGCGTGAACCTTTCATGTTTTCTGACCTACCCAGAGGGCAGGAGGGAGCTCACAGCGCCTCTCAACTTACCGCTCCTGCCCCGTGTCGCAGCCCAAACCCATGAACCGGAGATATTCGCGTCTCTTCGCCAGGATCGTGATTGACAGTTGGTCTGTAGGGCCTGGTTGACGACCTCGGACCGGTGTCATTTCCCGATTTCCAGCTGGTCCACAGGCCGCGCACAGTCACCACCTGAAATCAGCGGCCACAGTAGTGGCATGACTTCTCCTCAACACGGTTCTGGTCGACCCCCCCGCCGCGTCTTCCTGCTCGGTGGGCTCGGCGCCGCCCTCGGGGTCTCGGCGTGTGGCCGGACGACGGTCACCGGGGTCAACGACCCCTCGACGTCCGCCACCCCCGTCGACGCGCCGTCCACCCCGGTGTCAACCGAGCTGACGGGCAACTACTCGATCGCCGACAGCGCCACCGGGACCCAGATCGACGTGACGGTAACCGGGGACAGCCGAATCATCCGCGCCAACGGACTGCCGAACCACCCGAGGGGCAGGTTCCCGAACGCCCACAACCCCCACACCGTCTCGGCCCAGGCGTACGAGTTCCAGCTCCCGCTGAACGGCACCCAGGCCAGCCGCGCCACCCCACTCGTCCTGCCGCAACCCTTCGGCATCGCGATCAACGGGGTCCCCTTCGACCCGCTCGCCGCCGAGTGGTATCAACGGGACCCGGCCTCCGGCTGGACAGTCGAGGCGATCAGCCCCAAGACGAATCTCGGTTTGGATGACAACAACGCGCATGTCCAGCCGACCGGGGCTTACCACTACCACGGCCTACCGACGGCAGTGGCCGGCCAGCGGGACGCGAGCCGCCACTCCCCGCTGCTCGGCTGGGCCGGCGACGGCTTCCCCGTCTACGCGGGACTCGGTTACGCCGACGCGACGGACCCGGCCTCCGGCATCACCGAGTTGACCTCCTCGTACCGACTCCGCTCCGGTGTCCGACCGGACGGCCCGGGCGGGGCATACGACGGCACCTACACCGAGGACTTCGAGTTCGTGGCGGGCCACGGCGTGCTGGACGCGGCCAACGGCCGACACGGAGTCACGCCCGAGTATCCCGACGGCACCTACTACTACGTCCTCACCGACACGTTCCCGTTCATCCCGCGACAACTCGTCGGCACCCTCGCGGAGAGCTTCCGCCACTCCGGACCCGGCGGTAGGCCCCGGTAGCCGCCGGCCGCGTACGTCGGCTCCCGGTGACGGCCCGGGCCTCCGCTACCCGCGTGGCCTGGAGCCGTTTGTCATACCAGGGCTCGACAATCAGCCATCCGGTACGACGGCCGAGGAGATCTGCATGCGTAAGCTCGTGCTCTACACACTGATGTCAATGGATGGGGTGGTGGAGGCACCCGACCGCTACATTTTCGACTTCGACGAGGTGATGTACGCCAATCTCGCCCGCACGATCAAGGCCCAGGACACGGTGCTGCTCGGCCGACGGACCTACGACGAGTGGGCGCCGTACTGGCCGACGGCGGAGGAGCAGCCCTTTGCCGACTTCATCAACGAGGTGCCAAAGTTTCTGATCAGCTCGGCGACTCCGACCGTGCCGTGGGCCAACACCACGGTCGTCTCGAGTCCGGTCGCCGAGCTCGTTCGCCGGCTCAAGGAGCGTCCCGGCGGCGACATCGGCGTCCACGGCAGCATTCGCCTCGCCCAGTCCCTCCTGGCGGACAATCTGGTTGACGAGCTCCGACTCGTCATTGCCCCGGCGGTGCTGGGCTCCGGGCGACGACTACTCGGCGAGGGTGACGAGCAGCTACGGCAGTGGAATCTGCTGCGGCTGGAGGGAACCCCCTCCGGCGCCGTGCTCGCCGACTACGAGCTCAACCGAACCCGCTGACGACCCACCTCCGCCGCCCGACCGAGGGGTTACCTGCTCGCCACCGCCACGAAGGCGGGTGGGGGCCGCGTCCACTCCGAAGCAATTTCGCCCGTGGGCGGCTCAGGAGCGATCCAGGGTGCCCGCCTCGGCGGGGGTGGGTGCGCTGCCGCCCAGGTGCGCCGGGAGCCACCAGGTGTCGTCGGGGCCGGCGGGGCGCTCCGGGTACTCCCGTTGGTTCCGGTCGACCAGTGCGCTCAGCCGCTCGGCCAGGTCGGAGGTCATCGCGTTCGCGTCCGGGTAGGCGGCCGGTTTCATCGGCTCCCCGATCAGGATGGTGATCGGGGTGTGCCGCCGACCGAGGGTGCGCGGCCGTCCCTTGGTCCACAGCCGCTGGGTTCCCCAGACCGCCACCGGCAGCACCGGCACGTCGGCTTCCCGGGCCATCCGGGTCGCACCGCTCTTGAGCTGCTTGACGGTGAACGACCGGCTGATCGTCGCCTCGGGGAAGACCCCGACCACCTCGCCCCGCCGCAGCGCGGCGACCGCCTCGACAAAGGAACCGGTTCCGGCCCGGCGGTCGACCGGGATGTGCCGCATGCCCCGCATCAACGGCCCGGAGATCCGGTGCGTGAACACGGACTTCTTGGCCATGAACCGGACCAGCCGCTTCGACTCGCGCGCGCCCAGGCCACAGAAGATGAAGTCGAGGTAGCTGACGTGGTTGCTGGCGAGGACCGCGCCGCCGGTCCGCGGTACGTGGTGGGCACCCTCAATGGTGATCTTCAGGTCGAGTACCCGGAACATTGTCTTGGCGGCGGCGATCACGGGCGGATACACGAGTTCCGGCATCCGCCGACCTTACCCCGGTTTCGGTGGCCGCTCGGCGGGTGGAAGCCCCCATTGTTGCTACCGTCCGCCTTCCCCCGGCCCGGGGTCGGGCTGGGCCGGCTCACCTGACTCGCCGCGCCGCCGCAGGTCGGGCTGGGCCGGCTCACCTCACTCGCCGCGCCGCCGCAGGTCGAGCCGGCCGCGGGCGAACGCGTCCACCCGACCCCACCGGCCCGGAATATCCAGCACCTCGATCCGCCCCATCCCCGCTGGCAGGCGCGGCTCGACAACCAGGTGGCCCTGGTGTGGCTCCAGCCCGAGCATCGTCCGCAGCAGCAACAGTGGGGCGCCGGTGGACCAGGCCTGGGGCGTACACGCGGTCGGGTATTCGACCGGGAACTTGGTCAGCTCCCGTGGGTAGCCGCCGAACGCCTCCGGCAGCCGACCGTCGAAGTAGCGGGCGGCGTCGAGGATGCCGTTGGCGACCGTCGCCGCCTCCTCCGCGAAGCCATACTTGCGCAGGCCCCAGGCGACGAACGAGTTGTCGAACGGCCAGATGGTGCCGTTGTGATAGCCGATCGGGTTGTATCGGGCCTCTCCCCTGGCCAGCGTCCGCACCCCCCAGCCGGAGAAGAGCCGTGGCCCCACCAGGTGTTCGGCGATTCTCGGGGCTCGCTCGTCGTCGACGATTCCGCTCCAGAGCAGATGCCCGAGGTTGGAACTGAGCACGTCGCACTGCCGGCCGTCCGGGTCCAGGGCGAGCGCATAGTACTCACCGTCCTCCACCCACCACTCCCGGTTGAACCGTTCCTTGAGGTCGGCCGCCTCCCGCTCCAGTTGCTCGGCGTAGGCCGGGTCGTCCCAGAACTCGCGGGCCAGCCGCGCGGCCCGCATCTTCGCGTCGTACGCGTATCCCTGCACCTCGCAGGTGGCGCGGGGGAACGGTGGCAGGGTGCCGTCGCGGTAGGAGATGGAGTCCCAGGAGTCCTTCCAGCACTGGTTCTCCAGCCCGGTGTCGGTGTTGCGTCGTTCGTACCAGATGTAACCGTTGCCCACCAGGTCGGCGCAGCTATCGATCCATTTCAACGCAGCCCGACACTCGACCTGCAGCGCCCGTACCAGATCGGCGTCTCCGCTCCACCGCTCGTACTCGTCGAGGAGCACGATGAACAGCGGGGTCGCGTCCACCGAGCCGTAGTACGGCGAGTGGGGCTGCTCCTCGAAGGCGGCCGTCTCGCCGTACCGCATCTCGTGCAGAATCCGGCCCGGGTCCTCCTCCCGGAAGTCGTCGAACCGGGTGCCCTGAAGGGCGGCGAGGATCTGTAGCGTCGTCTTGGCGAGTTCCGGGGTGAACGGCAGTACCTGCAGGCAGGTCAGGATGCTGTCCCGGCCGAACATGGTCATGAACCACGGCAGGCCGGCGGCCGGTAGCGCCGCCCCACCCAGCGAGAACGGAACGAAGCGCAGCGCCGCCAGGTCGACCAGGCAGCGGTGGTATGTCGCGGTCAGATCCTCGCGTTCACTGTTGACCTTGGGAGCGTTCGCGATCCACTCCTTGAGGTCCTGTTCCAGGGCGAGCCGCTCGTCGCCGTGCGCACGCAACCCCCTGCGCAGGTCCCGGCCGCTGGGGCCGAGGGTCAGGGTCCGGACGTCGATCTCCGCCACCCACTGCTCATTCGCCGCCAGATCGATGGTGTACGCGAAGCCGCCCTGGTCGAACCGGGCGGGCACCGACGAGGTGATCATGGTTTCGCGCCGGAAGTTGCCGCGCCGGTAGCCCAACCGCAGCCGGTCCGACTCGGCCTCGGTGTAGAGCTCGCCCTTCTTGTTCAGCTGGTCGTCCTTGATCTCGAACAGGTCGGCGAAGTCGGCTGCCGCCGCCATCCGAACCTCCAGCTCGACCGGATTCTCGTCGTGATTGAGAATGGTGAGCGTCTCCCGAAAACTTCCCCCCACCGCCCGTTCCCGGATCACCGAGAGCTTGGCGTCCACGTAGTGCGTCGCCGCCCCCGGCACCAGGAAGAACCGCGCCTCGTAGTACTGCAGGTCGTCATAGGAGAGCGGGTTGAGCCGTTCGCCGTTGACCGTCAGCACCCAGGTGGACAGGAAGCGGGTGTCGAGGGAGAAGAGACCGGTCGGCTCGTTCGGCGTCGCCTCGATGTCCCCACTCTCCGCAGAGACCACGAAGGTATTGCCGTCGAGGATGCGTACCGTGTTACCCGGCATCAACGAACCTCCCGCTCGAAGGCTCGACGCGGTCCACGCGCGCGTGGGTCGCCCGGGAAGAGCCGCTCCACCTGGACGAAGAGCCGTGGATCACCGCTGACCCTCAGGTCTCCCCGCAGGCTGGCCGCGATGGCGTGTTCTCGACCGGCGGCCAACTCCTCAAAGAGCGCCGGGCTGAGCCCGATGACCGCGTCGGCCTCCAGGTCCTCCCGGCTCACCCGCAACCGCCCCCGGTCGATCCGGAGGAACCAGTGCGTCGTGTGCGCCCCCTCGTGCAGGTCGAACCGGACCGTCGCGGTGGCCCGCATCAGCAGCGGCTCGTAGCCCCGCCGGTCGAGATCCTTGAAGAAGGCCGTGGTCGCTTCCGACATGGGTCCCACCTCCCGCCGGCCCGTCCGTACGCGCGACTGGGCTGCCCATGGCACCACCCCAACGTCGTGCCATCGCCTCCGGGCACGGGTCCCCCGATCCGGAGCGGTCAACCTCGCCCGGATCGGGTGAGACCTAGCCAGGCCGAGACCTGGCCGGGCCGCGCTAGTTGTTCGGGTCGTCCGCGCTGATGTCCGCGAGCACCGACTGTGGTTCGCGCTCCACCGCCAGGTCCCCCATCGACACCAGGCCGATCAGCTGCCCGTCCTCGACCACCGGCAGCCGACGCACCGCGTACGTCCGCATCAGGTCGGCGGCGGCCACGGCGTCGTCGTGCTGACTGACCGTGATCACATCCCGGGTGGTGATCTCGTTCAACCGGGTCGAGGCCGGATTCATGTTCTCCGCCACCGCCCGAACGGTAATGTCACGATCTGTTACGATGCCAACGACATCGTCACCATCGGTGACCACAACGTCCCCGATGGCGCAGTCCCGCATCTCCTGGGCGGCCGCGATGAGCGTGTCGTTGCCGTCCATCGTCACCAACCGGGTCGTCATGAATTCTTCGACCGTTGTCATGGTGCTCCCCTCTCGCTGTCGGCACCGCGGACTACCCCCACCGGGGCGGCAGGTAACGAGCCCGGACGCGATGGGGTGGCCGTTCAGCCGCGCGGGGGCAGGCCGTAGACACGCTCGACGTGCAGTCGCAACACCAGCCGGCGCTGCGCCACCATCTCCCGGCGGAAGTCGTCCCAGTCCGGGTGTTCACCCTGCATCGCCCGGTAGAGGGCGACCAGCTCCTCGACCGTGGGATCGTCCGGGCGCTCGGCGACCGGAGTCAGCTCGGCCCGCCCCTCGGCGACCGCGTACGACCAGCCGGCCCCGCTGCTGACGTGGAAGCTGGCCCGCGGGTCCCGGCGCAGGTTGGCGACCTTGGCCCGGTTGTCGGTGACCGAGCTCCGGATCAGCCCGGCCGCCGGGTCGTACTGGTAGAGCACGGTGGAGAGCTGCGCCGGCCCGTCCCGCCGCAGCGTCGCCAACACACCCATCCGGTGCTCCGCGAGGAGCTCGAGCAGCGGCGCCTGGCTCTGGTCGGTCACGGTTGCCTCCCTCGTCGGGTCACCCACAATCCAAACACGTTCGGCGCCGCCCCGGGGGTATGAGCGGCGCCGACGGTGTGGCTCAGGCGCGCTCGGCGGCGACCAGTTCGGCGATCTGTACGGCGTTGAGCGCCGCCCCCTTCCGCAGGTTGTCGTTGGCGCAGAAGAGGGCGAGACCATGTTCGACGGTCTGGTCGGCGCGGATTCGGCCCACATAGGTCGGGTCCTGACCGGCGGCCTGCAGCGGCGTGGGCACCTCGGAGAGGGCGACGCCGGGCGCGTCAGCGAGCAGCTCCCGGGCCCGCTGCGGGGTGATCGGCCGGGCGAAGCGCGCGTTGACCTGAAGTGAGTGGCCGGTGAAGACGGGTACCCGGACGCAGGTGCCGGAGACCTTGAGCCCGGGGATCTCGAGGATCTTGCGGCTCTCGTTCCGCAGCTTCTGCTCCTCGTCGGTCTCCTCGGACCCGTCGTCAACGATCGAACCGGCGAGCGGGAGCACGTTGAACGCGATCGACTGGGCGAATGACCGGGACACCGGGAAGTCCACGGCTGCGCCGTCGAAGGTGAGGCCGCTCGCGTGCTCGGCCACCTTCCGGACCTGCTCGTCCAACTCAGCCACGCCGGCGAGGCCGGCCCCGGAGACGGCCTGATAGGTCGAGACGACGAGACTCACCAGCTCCGCCTCGGCGTGCAGCGGACGCAGCACCGGCATCGCGGCCATCGTGGTGCAGTTCGGGTTGGCGATGATCCCGCGGGGTCGTTGCCGCGCAGCGTGCGGATTCACCTCGGCGACGACGAGCGGCACCGCCGGGTCCATCCGAAAAGCCGACGAGTTGTCGATCACCACAGCTCCGGCTTCGGCGACCCGGGGGGCCAGGTCCCGGGCGGATTCCTTGCCGGCCGAGAAGAGAACGATGTCCAGCCCCGAGTAGTCGGCGGCGGCGGCGTCCTCCACCGTCAACTCGCCGCCGCGCCAGGGCAGGGTCCGCCCCGCCGACCGCGCGGAGGCGAACAGCCGAACCTGTTCCGCGGGGAACTCCCGCTCCGCCAACACCTGCCGCATTACCCCACCGACCTGGCCGGTGGCCCCCACAATGCCGATCCTCATACCCGCGAGGCTACCCAGCGGAACCCGCCAACCAAGAATCCTTTCCCACCGCCCGGACCTGGTGATCCGGGCGGCGGGCGGTCAGCGTGGCGGTGGGCGGTCAGCGTGTGCTGGTGCTGACCTCCCCCAGGCCGGTCGCCGCCAGCTCGGCCTGGATCAGGGCGGCGTCCCCCTCGACCACCAGGGTCAGCTCCTCCGGGTGCAGGTGCGCGGCGGCGGCCGCCGAGACCTCCTCGACCTCGGCGGCGAGCAGCGCCGTACGCAGCCGGGCGTGGTAGTCGTCAGGCAGGTCGTGGACGACCAGCGTGGTCAGCGCCGCGGCGATCGCCCGCGGGGTCTGCAACTCGACCGAGAGCTGGCCGGCCAGCCAGGAGCGGGCCACCGCCAGCTCCGGCTCGGTCACCCCGGTCTGCTGGGTACGGGTGATCTCGCTGACCGCCTCGACCAACGCGGGCGCGGTCACCGCGGTCTGCACGCCGGAGCTGACCGCGAACCGCCCGAACCGACGCGACGACACGAAGTCACCCCGGATCCCGTACGTGTAGCCCCGCACCTCACGGATCAGATGGTTGAGCCGGGAGGTGAAGGCGCCACCGAGAACGGTGCCGGCGAGCCGCATCGGCACATGGTCGGGGTGTGCGCGGTGCGGCGACGGATGCCCGAGCCGCAGCGTCGACTGCACCGAACCCGGCCGGTCCACCAAGATGATCTTGCGGCCCTGTCGCGGGGTTAACTGGACCGGGCCACCCCGGTCCACCGCGCCGCCACCGGTGCCGGCGAACGCCGTCGCCGCGAGCGCGTCCAGGTCGAGGCGCTCCAGGTCCCCGACGACGATCAGAGTGCCCGGCCGAAGGAACCACTCCGAGTGGAAGATGCGGATGTCCTCGACCTCCAGCGCGGCCACCGTCTCCGGGTCGCCGTACAGCGGTCGGCCCCAGCGGTTCTCGACACCGAACAGGTCAGCCCGCAGCGCCGCATCGGCCCGCGGGCCCGGATTCGCCCAATCCATGCGCTGGGCGGTCGCCTCGTCGTCGCGGACCCGCCGGACGTCGTCCGGTTCCAGCCGCGGCGTACGCACCGCCTCCGCCAACAGCTCCACGGCGGCGGGCAGCCGATCCACCGGCGCCTGCACGCTCACCTGGAAGGAGTCCCAGTCCAGGCCGGCCACCAGCTCGGTGCCGAGCGCCTCGATTGCCAGCGCGTACGACGTCGCGTCCCGCTGCGCTGTCCCCTCTTCCAGCGCCTTGGCGAGCACCGCGCCCAGCCCCTCCCGCCCCGGTGATTCGCGGCCGGCGCCGGCGTCGAGCAGCAACAGCGCCACCGCCAGCGACTGCCCCGGCAGGTGCGCGGCGACCAGCTGCCCACCCGCGACACCGCGGCGGACCACCTGCGGAAACCGGTACGGTCGGGCGGCCCCCGGACCGGGCCGGGTGCTGATCAGCGTCATGAGCTCTCCTCGGGCAGGTAGGTCAGGGTCACCCGGTCGGCCGGGGCGAGCACCTCGGCGGCTACCGCCGCGATTTGCTCGGCGGTCACCGCCAGCCACGCCGGCAGCCGCTCGGCCGCCCGGCGCGGGTCACCGAACTGTGTCGCGTACCGGCCGAGGGTGTCGGCCCGGCCCTCCACCGTCGACATCTGCCGCCACCAGGCGGTGCTGAGCAGCGCCTTGGCCCGGTCCAACTCCGCGGCGGTAACCGGCACGGTGGCCAACTCGTCAACGACCTCGCCCAACCCGGCAGCCAACCGCTCGGCCGACACCCCGGGGCGGGCGGTGGCGGTGGCGATCAACGGCGCTGGGGCATACGCCAGGTCCACCCCGTACGCCCCGACCAGGTCCGGCTGCGCGATCCGTTCCCCGTCGGCGAGCCGCTGGTAGAGCCGGCTGCCCCGCCCGCTGCCGAGGACGGTGGCGAGCACGCTGGTCACGTCGTAGCCGGCGGTGCCGAACGGGTGGGTCCGGTGCGCGACGTACACCCGGGGGGCGGGCACCTCGGTGACGACCGACTCCGTCGTCGCCACGCCGCTGCCGGGAACGTGCTGGCCGTCCGGCGCGGCGGGGATCTCCGATCGGGCCGGGATCGCGCCGAAGTACTTCTCGGCCAGGGCGAACACCTCGTCGGCGGAGGTGTCGCCGACGACCGTCAGAACAGCGTTGTTCGGCGCGTAGTACGCGGAGTGGAACGCCTGGAAGGTGGGGAGGTCGGCGGCGTTCAAATCGGCCATCGAGCCGATCGTCGCATGGTGATAGGGGTGGCCCGGCGGGTAGAGCAGTGGTAGCAGCCGCAGCCAGGCGTCGCCGTACGGGACGTTCTCGTAGCGCTGCCGTCGCTCGTTCTTGACCACGTCCCGCTGGTTGTCCAGCGTCTCCTGGGTCAACGCCGGCACCAACCCGCCCATCCGGTCGGCTTCGAGCCAGAGGGCCAGCTCAAGGTGCTCGGCGGGGACCGTCTCGAAGTAGTTGGTGCGGTCCGGGTTGGTGGTGGCGTTGAGGGACCCACCACACCCCTGGACCAGCTTCATGTGTTCGGTCTTCGCCACGTTTGTCGAGCCCTCGAACATCAGGTGCTCGAAGAGGTGGGCGAAGCCGGTCTGCCCCTCCGGTTCGTGCCGGGAGCCGATGTCGTACCAGAGGTTCACGGCCACGGCCGGGGCGGTTCGATCCTCGCTCACCACCACGCGCAGGCCGTTGTCCAGTCGGGTTGTCTCGATGGGCCAGGGAAAACCGCTGTCGGGCATGGGAGGACGCTATCCGATCTCCGGGGCGCGTGGACGGTGCGCCGCGGGACGGGCCCGACGCGGGGACCGTCCGCCGCAGGACAGGGCCCGAAGCGGGGACCGTCCGCCGCGGGACGGGGCCCGAAGCGGGGACCGTCCGCCGCGGGACGGGGCCCGACGCGCCGGTTCGGCCGCGGGCCCCGCCGGCTCGCTCAGCGGAACGGGCCGCGCACCTCGTAGGTGATGCCACCGGAGGACGATCCGGAGGTGCCGCGCTGGGACGAGAAGTAGAACCGGGTGCCGTCGGGGGAGAACGCCGGACCACAGATCTCCGACCGGGACTGACCGGTGATCCGCAGGAACGGGGCGACGACCTCGTCCGGGGTAATTATGTTGATCTCCATGTTGCCGCCGTCCTCGGCGACGTAGAGGTCACCGCCGGCGGTACCGGTGATGTTGTCCACCCCGGTCAGCGGGGCGGTGCCGGAGACCAACGAGTCGTCGTACGCCAGGTCGATCCGCTCGTTGACCGCGTCGTACGCCCAGACCCGGTTGTCCCCCTTCGTGGTGAACCAACAGGTCCCGTCGGCGTACCAACAGCCCTCCCCGCCGTTGAACCGCTTCGCCCCGGAGACCTGGTCACGCGTGTACGTCGGCGATCCGTCTGGGTCGGGCACCGGGGCCCAGGACACCGGGCCGCTGGTGGCGGCGCCGCCCACCAGCACCTCCAGGGTGCCGGCCGAGAGGTCGCCCCAGGTCGTCGGCCGGAACCGGTAGAGGCAGCCGTCCCGCTCATCCTCGGTGAGGTAGATCACCTGGCGACTTGGATCGCAGGCGGCGGCCTCATGCTTGAACAAACCCATCGCATCCCGCCGCAGGGCGTTCGCGCCACCGGTCGGGTAGGTCTCGTAGACGTAGCCCCGGCTGACCTCCTCGCAGGAGAGCCACGTCTCCCACGGTGTCGCCCCGCCGGCGCAGTTCTGCCGGGTGCCCGACAGGATCTGGTAGGCCGAGGCGATGCTGCCGTCAGCGTTGAACCGGACCGCCGACGCGCCACCACCCGGGGTGATCTCCGAGTTGGAGACGTAGATCCAGCCGGCACCGGCGGCGAAGCAGGCGCCACCGTCGGGTGCGTCGTGCCAGGTGTAGGCGGTACCGGTGACGGCCTGCCGGGAACGGGCCACGATCCGACTGGTGAATCCCACGGGCAGCTGGATACCCAGGGCGTCGGCCGACCGTAGGGGCCCGTAGGGGCTCTCCCCGGGCTGGGCGGGATCGGCCAGCGCGGCGCCAGCCCAGAGACTGCCGGAGAAGGCGGCGGCGCCACCGGCGACGCCAGCGCGGAGCAGAGTACGACGATCCATCGAAAACCTCCGGGAGAGGGAGTGGTCGGTCGTTGGCGCCACAAACCTATCGATATCGCCATCGAAGCTGGTGAAAATCAGATGAGTACTTCCGTACGGGCAGGTGGCCATTGCCGTCGAGTCAGGTAGACTCAGCGACGTGACACACTCGTATCGATGGTTTAGGCAGCCGGCTCTCCCGCCGGTGACCTCATCGTGAGCTGAAGTCACCCGCACGAGCCGGCAAGGCAGGAGCTTCCGCTCCTGCCTTTTTGCGTACGAGCAGCCGGCTCTCCCGGGCACCGGCCCCGGGCACGGTCGGCGAAGGGAAGCCCACCGTGAACACCTCCGAGACGAACCGGCTCAGCGACCAGCGGATCGACCGCGTGGTGCCGCTGACCACCCCGGCCCTGCTACACCACGAGCTCCCCCTGGACAGCTCGCTCACCTCGGCCGTACTTACTGGCAGACGGGCCGTCAGCCGAGTGTTGGACCGCGCGGACGACCGCCTCCTAGTGGTGGTCGGCCCCTGCTCTGTACATGATCCGGTCGCCGCGCTCGCCTACGCGCACCGGCTCCGCGAGCTCGCCGATCGGCTCGCCGACGACCTGCTCGTGGTGATGCGGGTCTACTTCGAGAAGCCGCGCTCGACCGTCGGCTGGAAAGGGCTGATCAACGACCCCGGGCTGGACGGCTCCGGTGATGTGAACACCGGCCTGCGTCGGGCCCGGGCACTCCTGATTGACGTGCTGCGCCTGGGTCTTCCGGTCGGCTGCGAGTTCCTGGACCCGATCACCCCGCAGTACATCGCCGACACGGTGGCGTGGGGCGCGATCGGCGCCCGGACGGTGGAGAGCCAGGTGCACCGCCAGCTCGCCTCCGGCCTGTCGATGCCGATCGGCATGAAGAACCGTCCCGACGGCAGCATCTCCACCGCAACGGACGCCATCCGAGCGGCCGGGGTGCCGCACGTCTTCCCCGGCATCGACAACTCCGGCACCCCGGCGATCATGCACACCCGCGGTAACACCGACGGCCACCTGGTGCTACGCGGTGGCGGCAACCAGCCGAACTACGACGCCGAGTCGGTGAGCGACGCGCTGGCGCTGCTGCGCGCCGCCGGGCTTCCCGAACGACTGGTCATCGACGCCAGCCACGCCAACAGCGGCAAGGACCACCGCAACCAGCCGCTCGTCGCCGCCGACGTGGCCGCCCAACTCGCCGGCGGCCAGCACGGCATCGTCGGCGTCATGCTGGAGAGCTTCCTGCTTGCGGGTCGGCAGGACCTGGACCCGACCCGCGAGCTGACGTACGGACAGTCGATCACCGACGCCTGCATCGGCTGGGACACCACGGAGGAGGTCCTGGCTGACCTGGCGGCCGCCGTACGCACCCGGCGTCGGGCTCCGGCCGTCACCCCTGCCTGACGCCGGGCGGGGTGGTTTACGGGGTACGGCCCCGGGTAGGTGGGCGCCGTGACCGACAACCCACCCGTAACCGCGGTGCCCAAGACCGAGTCGGACCTGCGCCGTCTCGACGACCTACTCGAGGAGCTCTACCGCGGCCAGGAACGGATCAGCCAGGGCGACATCTACCGGCGGGCGGTAGCCGCCGAGATGCCGGCGGCGCTCCTCACCCGTATCGGCGGACTACCCGAGGGCGAGTACTCCGTGGATGAGGCGGCCGACCTGCTGGGCGGATCGGCCGCCTGACCGGGCTGCCGCCGAGGAGCCGGTCCGGGTGGTCCGGCGACGCACGGGTCGGGGCGCCCAGCCCGGTGATCCGACGTGAAGGAGAGTGACATGTCCCAGCCCGCCCGGCGACGCTCGGAGCAACAGGAACAGCTCGCGGCCCTCGGCCAGCCGCCGGAGGGTCGGGACACGCTACCGGAGCCGGACTTCGCCCGGGAGCACGATGTCACGGCGGTTGATCGAGACATCATCACCGGCGCGGACGCCGACGAGCGGGAGGCGGAGTCTCCCCGAGGTTGGTCGGGGGAGGAGAGCTGAGAGCCTGCTGCTTCGGTCGGCGTGGGGCACCACCAGAACACCCGCCCGGTCGCGGGCGGGCCGGTAGCCCGGCCCCGCCCGCGACCGGGCGACGGATGTGCTCGTTCGGCTGGGCTGACTAACCCTCGCTCCGCTCGGCGCCCTGCTGCGCTGTCGCGTACGCCAGCTGAATGAAGTCCGAGGCCGTCATGGCGGTGAGCGCCGTGGCGACGAGACGGGTCAGCCGCGGCGCCAGCACCAGCCCTCCGGTGAGCCCGGTGGCCACCCAGACAGCCAGGCAGAACGGGCAACTGAGCAGCTCACCGACGGCGTGCCGGGTGGGACTGCCCGAGTCGCGCACCTCCTCCATCACCTCGCCGCTGCCGATCGGCCGGGCGTAGCGGGTGAACGGCGCCCGCACCGGGCTGGTCACGGCTTTCTTGGAGAGCAACCGGCTGAGCTTGTGGGTTGCGATGGCCAGCAGGACCACGTCGGCCGTCGCCGGTCGCTCCGGCAGCGGCCGGCGAGTCACCTTCACCAGCCCGACGATCGCGGCCGTCACCCCGGTGTAGGCACCCATGGCCACGAGGTAGCCGCCGAGTGGCCGGTACTCGTGCGGCGCGTAGGCCCGACGCAGGCGGGTCACCTTCGCCTTCAACTTGGTCACCGCTCCCTCGGTCTGGTCGCCGAGCCGAACGGCTCGACGGTTGCCCCCGGCTCAACCCGCCTGCAGGTTGTCGGCCACCGCTTCGGCAAGGTCTGCCAACGCCTCGTCCACCAGCCGGTCGGCGGTACCACCGGTCAGGTCGAGCCGGATCCACGCCCCGCCGGCATCTGCCGGGTCAACCCGGATCTCGGCGGTCCAGTCCCCGGTGGCCCGCCAGCGGGCCGTCAGCTCCGCCGGACGGATGTCCGTAGCCGGCCGGCCGCCGGCGCGAAGCGGCTCGGGGAGCCACGCCGACATCCGGTCCGGGTCGATCGCCGTGTTGAACACGACCTCCGGGGGGGCCGACATACCCCGCTCGGCTGACGCCATCACGACCCCCGCAGTCGGCTCGGGTCAACCTCCCGCCCCGGACGCCGGGCGAGGTACTCGGTCTCGAGCTCGGCGGTCCGACGCAGGTGGGTGGCGAGCGCCGCGTCGGCGGCGTGCCGCAGGGTGTCCAGCCGCGTTCGGTGCAGGCTGTGCAACTCACGGATCAGGTCAGCCTCGCCGAGTTCGGCAGGGTCGACGCCGAGCGCCTCGCCGTCGGAGTCCGCGGTGCCGGAGGCCCGGTCGTGCAGGTGGTCTCCATCCCATTCGGGCATCCGCTGCTCCGGGCTCTGGTACTCATCCCGCCGCACGGATCCGGTCATCATCGCCTCCTTCGCTGTTCTGGGCTGGCGTCTAGCCGGATGCCCACCCGAGGTGCCGACAAACCAGCCCGCCGCCAGGACACGGCTGTCGGAACGCGCCCCCGTCCCCGGTACTCTCGAGGCTATGAAGCGGCTCTGGACCCCGGCGTGGATCGTGCGCCATGTGGCCATGGTCGTGCTCGTCGTAGGCTTCCTCGGGCTCGGCTGGTGGCAGCTCAGCCGCGCGGCCGGCGGCAATCCAATCAGCTGGGGATACGCCGTGGAGTGGCCGGTTTTCGCCGGGTTCGTCGTCTTCGTCTGGTGGCGGGAGGTCCGCCAAGAGCTCCGCGGGCCCGAGGCGCCGGGCGTAGCGGCGGAAAGCACCGAGTCGTCCGCGACCACCGAGCCCACCCAGCTGGCGGTGCGCCGGCCGGTACGGGTCAGCCGTACGGCGACCACCGTGTCGGACAGTGACGATCCGGAGCTCAGCGCCTACAACCGCTACCTGCGGTGGTTGACCGACAATCCGGGTGCTCGGCCCGGCGACTACCCCGGCTAGGCCGGGTCGGAAGGACGGACGACGGTGGGCGCAGCCCTGACCCGGTACCGCGTGATCGCCTGGATCGTCGGCGTGGTGCTGATCCTGCTCATGGTGATCGGAATGCCGCTCAAGTACGGGTTCGACTATCCGATTGTGGTGGAAACGGTGGGCCAGGCCCACGGCTTCCTCTACATGGTCTACCTGGTGGCCGCCTTCGACCTGTCCCGGCGGGCCGGCTGGCCGTTGTCACGCATGATCTTGGTGATGTTGGCGGGAACCGTTCCGTTCGTCTCCTTCTTCGCCGAGCGGCGGGTGAGCAGGTGGGTGACCGGACAGGCCGCGATTCCGGAGCCGGTGGCCAGCACCCCGGTCCGATAGAAGTTCACATACTTCCGTTCAGCAACAATCGCCTCGACTTCCCCTGCGGTTCACTCCTGCCCCGGGTTACCTTGTCCAGGTCGGCCCGCCCAACGCCGTCCGTCCGGAGGGCACGGGCCCGGCGCCGCTGGGCCTCCGCCCCCACCCGGTGGCTGGTGGGAGAAGGAGCCGTCGCACTTGTCGTCCATCCGGAAACGACTACCCGCCCTCGCCGTCGCGGCGATCTTGGCCACGCTGGTCGCACCGGTCACGCCCGCCCAGGCCGAGCCCTCCCCCGCCGAGCTGACCCGGCGGATCGAGAAAGCCTCCACCGAGCTGGAGCAGGTCGTGGAGGCGCACAACACCCTTGCCGAAGGCCTCAAGGCGAACAAAGCCACCCTGGCCCGGTTGACCGCCCAGCTGGGCCCGCTGGAAGAACAGGTCGCGCAGCACCGGGCCGAGGCCAGCCAGCTGGCGGTGGCCGCGTACAAGACCGGTGAACTCGGCACCGCCACCGCATTGCTGAGCCCAGACGACAGCACGACCCTGGTCAACCGGCTCACCACCGTCGACAAACTCGCCCGGGAGCGGCAGAAGCGAATCACCGCCTTCACCAACGACCAGCGTCAACTCCTCGCGCAACGGAGCCGGGTGGAGACGACCGTGGAGAAGGCGACAGCGCAGGCCCGAGGGCTGGCCAGCAGCCGCAAGCGGATCGAGCGCGACTTGGCCGACCTGTACGAACTGCGACGGCAGGCGTACGGCCGGGCAACCGAACGCTCCACGGCCAGCGCAGACGACGTCCAAGCGGCACCATCAGTCTCCGGCGCGGCCGGGGTGGCGGTGCGGTACGCGTACGGGGCGCTGGGCAAGCCCTACCGGTGGGGTGGGGACGGCGGCGCCGGTTACGACTGCTCGGGCCTGACCTCGGCGGCGTGGCGAGCGGCCGGAAAATCGCTTCCGCACAGCACCCGCCGGCAGTGGGGGGTGGTGGCGCACATCAAACGCCACGACCTGAGTCCCGGCGATCTGGTCTTCTACCGCGGGCTCGGACATGTCGCCCTCTACGTGGGCAATGGTCAGATCATTGACGCCCCCACCGCCGGGCGCAATGTACTCAAACGCGACATGAACATCATGCCGATCGTGGGGTACGGCCGGGTCCGCTGACCAGCCCACCCGAGTAGGGCCGGGCCAGCGTCCCAGCGGACGCCGGCCCGGTACCACTCAGGCTGCTGCCTGGAGCCCCTCGGCGCGGGCCAGCTCGCGCAGCCGGCCGAGCGCCTGAATCTCCAGCTGTCGGATCCGCTCCCGCGAGAGCGAAAAGCGTGAGGCCACCTCGGTCAGCGAATGCTCCCGACCGTCCTCAAGGCCGTACCGGGCGCGCATGATGCCCGCCGACCGGTCGTCCAGGTGACTGAGGAGGCCCTCGATGCGCTGCCGTTCCAGACCGGTGAGGACAATATCCTCGGGGGACGGCGCATCGCTGTCAGCGACCAGGTCACCGAGGTTGGTGTCGCCGTCGTCACCGACCGGGGTATCCAACGACACGGTGTCCTGCGACCAGCGAACCAGCTCGTTGACCCGCTCGACAGTGACGCCGAGGGCCGTGGCGATCTGCTCCGGCTCCGGGTCGCTGCCGAGCTCACGGGTGAGCTGGCGGGCCACGTTCCGCATCCGGTTGACATCCTCCACCAGGTGCACCGGCAGCCGCACGGTGCGCTCCTGCTGGGCGATCGCCCGGCTGATCGCCTGGCGGATCCACCAGGTCGCGTAGGTGGAAAACTTGAAGCCACGCTCGTAGTCGAACTTCTCCACCGCCCGGACCAGACCGGTGTTGCCCTCCTGGATCAGATCCAACATGGGCATCCCGGAACGGACATACCGTCGGGCGATCGACACGACCAGTCGCAGGTTGGCCCGGATGAACAGGTCCTTGGCCCGCACCCCCTCGGCGACCAGCCGTTGGAGGTCCGCTTTCTCCACGCCGGCCGGGACGCGATCCTCGTCGAGCAGATGCTCTGCGTAGAGGCCAGCCTCGATCGCCTTGGAAAGATCGACCTCCGTGGCGGCGTCCAGCAACGGCGTCCGGGAAATCTCGTGAAGGTAGACGCCGACCAGATCGCGCTCCTCGGCGACCTCGTCGGTCCGCATGCCGATATTCTTGTCCACGTTGCCCACGGTCCCCTCGCTCGCGCCGGTTGCCCGGTTCCTTGCCATCCCCACGTCCGCCAGCTCCCTCCCCGTACCCTCCGCTGCTGCTCATCGGCGCTGACACCTGCACAACAGTTGAGACGCGTCAGGGATTCCATATCGTGAGTCGAACGTGTCACGAATGCCTGATAATTTGCTGAGAGCACGATCCATATTTGCTGTCAGCACCTCAGGTGGCAGCCCTGAGCTGAGCACGACGTCCGTTTAGCCTGGATCGACGGCCACCGGGCCTGGGTTAATGGCAACACCACCCCGACCAAGGGCACAGCGACCCGGGTCACCACCGAACTGCGATCCTGGTCACGCCCAGTTCTGCCACGGCGGCCCGGTCGGTTCATCCACGCCCGTGGTGATACCCCGCGCCCGGGTGAACAATCCGCGGGCAGGGTCCATGCCGGGCCAGGGCCAGCCCGACAGCCACCCCACCATTCGTGCCGATCATCGAGGCAGCGGAACCGGAGCGGACTCCGGCGCCGCGCCCCACCAACTGCGCAGGTGCTCCCTGATCTGCTGGCTCACCTCGTCCGCCGGACGGTCCGCATCCACCAGCACGAAGGTGGAGTGCTCTGGCAAGCTCCGGTACGCGCGATCCGCCGCGATCAGGTATCGCATGCTCTCGTGGTCAGTGCCGCGCCGCTCGATCCGCCGGTACGCCTCAGCGGGATTGACCGCCAGCAGGAACGTTACCTGCGGCCGGGGAAAGACCCGGTAGCCGAGCCGGGCCAGCCGCTCCCACCGGTGACCGCCGTGCGCCCGAATGCTCGCGTACTGGCAGGCGGAGTAGCGGTCCATCACCGCGACCCGGCCGGTCAGCCGACGCACCAGCAGGGCGGCGGCGATAGCGAGCCACCGCAGGACAGACTCCGCGACCAGGAGGCCGGCCCGCCCGAGGAGTCGCTGCGCGTCCCGCCGACCCAGCCGCCGCGCCATCCGGCCGAGGAAACGCCGGCCACCGGCGTTGCGATGGTAGGTGGCGGGCAGCCCGACCGCGGTCAGCGCGGCAGCCAACCGGTGGGCTTGCGTCGTTTTCCCCGAACCGTCGATGCCGATCAGGGCGACGGCACGCAGTCGGGCCCTGCCGCGTCGCGATCGGGCCCTGCCGGGTCGCGCCCCATTGAGATCGGCCATCCTGCACACGCTATCCGACCCGCGCTCCCACTCTGTCGGCCTATCCACCACTTTTGGTGGCAGTTGACGCTTTCCCGCGCGCTGCGCCAGGTGTGGCAGACCACGATGCCGGGTACCGACCTGACAACTCCTCCCGACCACCAGGAACGGAGAGCCAAATGGCCGAGCGCGGGGCCGAAACCCTGGTGCACACGCTGAAGAAGGTCGCCGCCGTGCTCAAACAGGAAGACATCCCCTTCGCGCTCGGCGGCAGCTTCGCGGTCTACGCGCACGGCGGCCACTCCAGCGAACACGACGTCGACTTCCTGATCCGGGAGGTAGACGTTGACCACGCCCTGGGTGCCCTGGTCGCGGCCGGCTTCCTCGCCGAGCGCCCGCCCGAGGACTGGCTGGTCAAGGTCTTCGACGACGACCGCGCGGTGGATTTGATCCACCGACCCGTCGAAACACCGGTGACGGACAAGACCTTCGTCGAGACCATCGTCCGGCCGGTGGACGCGATCCACATGCCGGTGCTCTCGGCGACCCAGTTGATGGTGCACAAGCTGCTCAGCTTCTCGCAGCACTACTGCGACTTCACCCGGGGCCTGCCCCTGGCTCGCTCGCTGCGCGAGCAGATCGACTGGGAACGGGTATGCCGGGACACGCGCCACTCGCCGTACGCCGAGGCGTTTCTGGTGCTGCTGGACCGGCTTGAGGTGGTGGCGTACGCCGGCACCCCGGAACGAGAGGGGACACCGTGACCGAACACCACGACGTTGCCACGCGACGAGCGACCGACGCGTACGTGGCAGCCGAGATTCACCGGCTCCTCGCCGAGGACCCCGACGTGGCCGAGCAGGGCATCACCGTGGTCCGCCGGGAGCTCGGCCTGGTGCTGCACGGCGAGGTGGAGAGCGCACAGCGCCGGGACGAGATTCTCCGGCGGGTCGCCGAGCACTTCCCGGAACTGGCGGTCACCAGCGACATCGGGGTAATCCGCGCGCACCCGCCCACGGAAATCGAACAACTGCCCTGAGGGAGACCCGATGGTGATCCGAATCGCCGCCGTGGGCGACGTGCATCTGGACGAGGACGTGGTTGGCCGCTTCCGGCCGGCCCTTGAGGAGCTGCCGAACCACGCCGACGTGCTGCTGCTCGCCGGTGATCTGACCCGCCACGGCACCGAGGCGGAGGCGCGGTGTGTGGCACGCGAGTTCGGTGGCCTGGGGGTGCCGGTGGTGACCGTACTCGGCAACCATGACTACCAGTGCAACGAGGTACCGCGGGTGGTGGAGGTACTCGAGGCCGCTGGCATCACCGTGCTGGAGGGGAACGGGACAGTGTTGGACTGCGGCGGCAGCCGGCTCGGCGTGGCCGGGGCTAAGGGGTTCGGTGGTGGCTTCGCCGGGCGGTGCGCCGCGGACTTCGGCGAACCGGAGATGAAGGCGTTCGTGCGGGCCAGCACCGAGAGCGCGGACGCGCTCAAGTCCGCCCTACATTCCCTCGACTGCGACCTGCTGGTGGCCCTGACCCACTACTCCCCGGTGCCCGACACGCTGGCCGGCGAGCCGCCGGAGATCTATGCCTTCCTCGGCTGCTACCAGCTGGGCCAGGCGATCGACTCAGCCCCCACCACACTCGCCCTACATGGACATGCTCACCACGGGACCGAACGCGGCACCACCCCCGGAGGAGTACGGGTGCGTAACGTGGCACACCCGGTGATCAAACAGGCGTACAGCGTGTTCCACCTGGGTGAGCACCTCGAACCGGGCGAGGTTTCCCGGATGGGCAGCCTGGGTACTCGACCGGCGTGGAGCTGATTCTCTGGCTGATCTCGGTCGTCCTGGTGGTGACCGGCATTGTCGCCCTGTTCCGGCAGCGGATCCTGTGGGGAGTCGTCCTCATCGTCGGTGGCCTGCTGGTCGGACCGGGTGGGGTCAACGCCATCAGCTGACGGTGGAGCGGAACCACTCCCGGGTGCGCCAGAGCGCGCGTAACTCCGAGGCCCCCCGCGGTCGACGCCGCTGGTGGGCCCTCCTCGGCTTCGGCGCGGCCGTCTGCTGCGCTGCCGCGATCGGCGGGCTGGCAGCCCGCGACAGCAGCGCCGACTACGCCGGCCTCGAGCAGCCGGTCTGGGCTCCCCCGGCGGAAGTCTTCGGCCCGGTCTGGACGGTGCTCTACGCGATGATCGCGGTCTCCGGCTGGCTGGTCTGGCGGCGCGGCGGCTTCGGCTCCGCGCTCTCGGCGTGGGGTGCGCAGCTGGTGCTCAACGCGGTGTGGAGCCCCCTCTTCTTCGGAGCTGGCCAGTATGGACTGGCATTCGTCGATATCGTGCTGTTGTGGTCGGCGATCGGCGGTACCGTCCTGCTCTCCTCCCGGATCTCCCGGGTCGCCGCGATCCTGCTGCTGCCGTACTGGGCCTGGGTCTCCTATGCCGCCCTACTCAACCTCGCGATCTGGCAGCTCAACGCCTGATCGGTCCGGCCACCGCATCGACTTTCTCAGATCGTTACCCGCTCGTGTCGTCTTCGGGGTAGACCACACCGGCTGCAAACGCTTTCGTGTGGAGCACGCCCATCGGACCGGCGCCAGGTCTGTCGCACTGACCCGCGCCGGCCAGGAAGGAGGACGGCATGGCGGTCTTCGCCAGACCACGCCAAGCCTTCGTATTAGCTGGCGTGCTCGGCCTGGCCGTCGGCGCCACCGCCTGCGGTAGCGACGACGGCGACAACCTCAGCGCCGATTCGCCGGAATGCGCGGTATACGAGCAGTACCAGGGCAACGGCGGCACCGAGGTCTCCATCTACGCATCCATCCGCGATGCCGAGGCGGACCTGCTCGAGCAGTCATGGGAGCAGTTCGCCGACTGCACCGGCATCGAGATCGACTACGAGGGCAGCGGCGAGTTCGAGGCACAGCTCCAGGTCCGGGTGGACGGCGGCAACGCGCCAGACATCGCCTTCATCCCACAGCCGGGCCTACTGAACCGCTTCGCGCAGGCCGGCAAGCTCAAGCCGGCATCGGCCGAGACCAAGGCGATGGCCGAGGAGAACTACGCTGCCGACTGGCTGCAGTACAGCACCGTAAACGGCGAGTTCTACGGCGCTCCGCTGGGCTCGAACGTCAAGTCATTCGTCTGGTACTCCCCGAAGATGTTCCAGCAGCAGGGCTGGTCGGTGCCGACCAGCTGGGACGATCTGATCCAACTCAGTGACCAGGCCGCTGCCGACGGCATCACGCCGTGGTGCGTCGGCATCGAGTCCGGTGACGCCACCGGCTGGCCAGCCACGGACTGGATCGAGGACGTACTGCTGCGGACGCAGACCCCCGAGGTCTACAACCAGTGGACCACCCACGCCATCCCCTTCAACGACCCACGCGTCGTGGACGCCGTCGACCGCGCCGGCACCATCCTGCGAAACGACAAGTACGTCAACGGCGGCTACGGCGGCGTGAAGAGTATCGCCACCACCTCGTTCCAGGAGGCCGGCCTGCCGATCCTCCAGGAGGAATGTGCCCTGCACCGACAGGCGTCGTTCTACGCCAACCAGTGGCCCGAGGAGAGCGAGGTCGCCGAGGACGGCGATATCTTCGCGTTCTACTTCCCGCCCATCGATCCAGCCAAGGGCAAGCCGGTATTGGGCGGCGGCGAGTTCACCGTCGCCTTCGAGGACCGCCCGGAGGTCCAGGCGGTGCAGACGTACCTCGCCTCTGGTGAGTACGCCAACAGCCGGGCCAAGCTGGGCAACTGGGTGTCGGCGAACATGAAGCTCGACCTCTCGAACGTGACCAATCCGATCGACCGGCTCTCGGTCGAGCTCCTTCAGGACACGCAGACGGTCTTCCGCTTCGACGGCTCCGACCTGATGCCCGCCGCCGTCGGCGCCGGAACGTTCTGGAAGGAGATGGTGTCCTGGATCAGCGGCAAGGACACCGCGGCGGCCCTGGCCGCCATCGAAAGTTCCTGGCCCAGCTGAGCAACCCGCCCCGGTGGCCCGGCCGTGTGGTCGGGCCACCGGCAGCGCACGCATCCCCCGGAGGGCGGATGAACTTCGACTTCGCCGACGAGGCGCCAAAGCTCGCCATGTTGCTGTACGGGGTGGTCGCCTTCGTGGTGGTGGTCGGTGGCCTCCTGCTGCTAATCGACGTCGTCCCCACCTGGCTCACCCGCCGTCGACAGGCCCGGCTCACCGCGACCGTCGCCGCCGGGACGCCGCTCGAGCCGGGCCGGCGCCGCTCCCGCGAGGGCTTGTTCGCCCTCTTCTTTCTGCTACCCACAGTCATGATGCTCGGGATCGGGCTGGTCATCCCCGCGATCCGCACCCTCGTGCTGTCGCTCAAGAACGGCGACAGCACGCAATGGGTCGGGCTGCGCAACTACGCCTGGATGGTTGACCGGCCCGAGATCGTCGATATCCTGTGGAACACCGCGCTCTGGGTACTGCTGGTGCCGCTGCTGGCCACCTCGGTCGGCCTAATCTACGCGGTGCTCGTTGACCGCGCCCGCCTCGAGACCCTGGCCAAATCGCTGATCTTCCTGCCGATGGCGATCTCGTTCGTCGGCGCCGGCATCATCTGGAAGTTCGTCTACGCGTTCCGGCCCGCGGAGGCGGACCAGATCGGCCTGTTGAACCAGATCTGGGTGTGGCTCGGCGGCGAGCCCCAGCAGTGGCTGGCGAACCCGCCGCTGAACACCCTGCTGCTGATCGTGGTGATGATCTGGATCCAGGCTGGTTTCGCCATGGTGGTGCTCTCGGCCGCCATCAAGGCCATCCCACCGGACATGATCGAAGCCGCTCGCATCGATGGCGTGAACGCCTGGCAGCAGTTCTGGCGGATCACCCTGCCGGGCATCCGGCCCGCCCTGGTCGTGGTGGTGGTGACCATCTCGATCGCCACGCTGAAACTCTTCGACATCGTGCGCACGATGACGAACGGCAACTTCAACACCAACGTGATCGCGACCGAGATGTACAACCAGGCCTTCCGGTACGGGCAGACCGGCCAGGGCTCGGCCCTCGCCGTCGTCCTGTTCATCCTGGTCATTCCCATCGTCATCTACCAGGTACGCAGCCTGCGCCGGCAGCGGGAGGTATGACCCCGTGACCACAACCACCCCGACGCGGGCCGGAACCGAGGCGCCGCCGACCATCGCCGGCCGCGTCCGGCGGCGGCTCAACACCCGCTGGGCGACCGCTGCCTCAATCGTGATCGCGATCGTCTGGACCATCCCGACCTTCGGACTCCTCATCTCGTCCTTCCGACCCGAGGACCAGATCAAGACGACCGGCTGGTGGACGTTCTTCGCTGATCCGCAGCTGACGCTGGAGAACTACGAGCAGGTACTCTTCGGCCGCTCCTCGTCGGCCGGCCAGTTGGCCAGCTACTTCCTCAACTCGATCGTCATCACGCTGCCGTCGGTGTTGTTCCCGTTGGCCTTCGCGGCGTTGGCCGCGTACGCGCTGGCGTGGATCAACTTCCGGGGACGGGACTGGATCTACATCGGCATCTTCGCGTTGCAGATCGTCCCGCTGCAGATGGCCCTGGTCCCACTGCTCAGCTTCTTCTCCCAGGGCATCAGTGTCGGCGGCATCGACCTCCTGCCCGCCTGGAACCTCGACGACGAGCAGCGCTTCATCCAGGTCTGGTTCGCCCACACCTGCTTCGCGCTGCCCCTGGGTGTCTTCCTGCTGCACAACTTCGTGTCTCAGCTGCCCCGAGACCTGATGGAAGCGGCCCGGGTCGACGGCGCCACCCACCCGAGGATCTTCCGTACGGTCGTGCTGCCGCTGATCACCCCGGCGCTGGCCGCGTACGGCATCTTCCAGTTCCTCTGGGTCTGGAACGACCTGCTCGTCGCGTTGATCTTCGCGGGTGGCGGGGACGAGACCGCTCCGCTCACCGTCCGTCTCGCCGAGCTGGCCGGAACCCGGGGCAACGAGTGGCAACGCCTCACCTCCGGCGCGTTCGTCGCGATCGTCGTGCCGCTGCTCGTCTTTCTGTCGTTACAGCGCTACTTCGTCCGCGGGCTACTCGCCGGCAGCGTCAAGGGGTGAACCACGCCCGTACCGCATCCGCTTGGCGCGGGTGCGGAGCAGGACCCGCACCGCGGCGATGTCCCGAGGGGAGTTGCGAGCGGCGAGCCAGTACATGATCCCGGTTGGCACGAAGAACAGCTGGAACGCGGCGAGCCCGACCGCGTAGTTCAACGGCGGCGGGAAGGCCTCCCGCAGCCCACGGAACACCACCCCGACCAGCCCGTTCCCGGCCGCCCGGCCGACCCCGTTAGCCAGGTTGCCGAGACTGTACACAGTGCCGCGATGCTCCGGCGGGTTGACATCGGCGATCAGGGCGAACCAGTTCGGCGAGTTGGCCGAGGTCAGGGCGAGCGCCAGCAACGCCGTGAGCAGACTCAGCCCGACCGTCGGCTCGGTCAGCACACTCGCCAGCACCGCCCGGACGATGGCGCCCGAACCGGCTCCGTCCGGCACATCAATGCGAATCGGCACGAAGAAGAGCACCAGATAGAACGGCAGCGCCGCGAGGATCCCGACCGCGGCGACTGTCGCCCGGCCGGACGGGGTACGACGTTGCACCGCATCGCCGACCAACCCGCCGACGATGGAGAAGACCCCGCCGAGCTGGAACAGGGTGGTGAAGACGCTGCCTACCACGATCGCCGTCGCGGCCGAGTAGCCCTGTGCCTCGGCCCGCTCGATGAAGAGCACCGGCAGCCAGACCAGCGAGCCGAACGCGGCCTGCGCGGTAACCCCCTGCAGGATCAGCCAGCGATTCGTCCGTCGGCCCAGGATCCGCGGCAGGTCAGCCCGGCTGATCCGGTGGTCGTACTCAGCACCGCCGGCCAACCGGTCGGCCAGCTCCGGTTCGCTCTGACCCCGCTGGATGTCGAAGGTGAACAGGTAGGCCGCGGTGGCACCGAGCCCCACGACGGTGAGCACCAGGAACGGACGTCGCCAGTCCGCCGCCCCGAGCAGGCCACCCACCAGGGTGCCGGCCAGCGTGCCGACCCCCTGGGACAGCCCCCAGAAGCTCATCACCAGACCCCGCCGGCGGGGTGAGATCAAATCGGTGACCACCGAGAAGCCCACCGAGCCAACGGCACCGAGCCCCACCGCACCGACCACCTGGGCGGCCCAAAAGGCCGGATAGCTGCCCGCCACCGCGCTGCCACCAGTGCCGAACGCCCAGATCAGCGTGCCGACCATGAGCAGCGGCTTACGGTTGGTGCGGTCCCCGACGTAGGCCCAGCCCACCGCCGCCACCGCGCTGACCAGGAAGTTGGTCGCGGTGACCAGGCCGAGTAGGCGCCGCGACACATCGAGCGCGTCGGCGATCGAGCCGTACAGCGGAGGCACCAGGCCGATCGCCACGTTGTCCAGGGAGGCGAGCAGCACGAACACCACGACGCTGTAGAACCGGTGCGCCGGGCTGCCACCCCACGCCCGCACCGGACCGCCGGTGGCCAAGGTCATACCGGCAGCCAACCAGGGCCGGCCCACCGCCCGGTCACCGGGGTGGCGACGGTGCGCTCCCCTGGTCGAGGAGGCGCTCCCGGGCCTGCGCGTACCGAGCCCGAATCGCCGGCACCGGATCCGCCTCGTAGGTCCGCGACCCGGTCACGGTCCACCTCGGCGGCTGCACTCCGCCCAGGGCAGCCCAGGCGGCCTGACGGGCGGCGCCGTCGGCGGCGTACTCGCCTGGGGGCGGCACCACCACCGGAACACCGAAAACCTGTGGAGCGATCCGTCGTACGGCGGCGGAGCGGGCACCACCACCAACCAGAATCACCCGCCGGACGGCGACGCCCTGCGCGACAAGGGCATCCAGGCCGTCGGCGAGCGCGCAGAGCATCCCCTCGACGGCCGCGCGGGCCAGATGCGCCGGGGTGGCGGTACGCAGCGTCAGCCCGTGCACCGCGCCGCTGGCGTCCGGCCGATTCGGGGTCCGCTCCCCCGCCAGGTAGGGCACCAGGACCAGGCCGTCCGCCCCGGCTGGCGCGGACAACGCCAGGTCGGCCAGCTCAGCGAGGCCGACTCCGAGCAGCGTGGCGGCGGCGTCGAGCACCCGGGCCGCGTTGAGCGTACAGACCAACGGCAGGTATCGACCGGTGATGTCGGCGAAGCCGGCGACGCTTCCCGTCGGGTCCGCCGTCGGCTGCTCCGCGACGCCGCACACGGTTCCGGAGGTGCCGATCGAGACGACCACGTCGCCGGGGCCCGCCCCGACCCCGAACGCGGCGGCGGCGTTGTCACCTGCCCCGGGGCCGAGCGAGACCGCCGGCAGCTCCGGGGCTCCCGCGAGCACGGCCGGGTCGAGTCGGCCGGCCAACTCCACCGGCCCGAGTACCCGGGGCACGGTCACCATCCGGCCGAACGCCTGCTCGACCAGGTCCCGGCGGTACGTTGCGCTGGCTGGGGACCAGTAGCCGGTGCCGCTGGCGTCGCTGCGGTCCGTGCGCAGCGCCGCCAGGCCGGGGGCGCCGGCGAGGCGCCAGGTAAGCCAGTCGTGCGGCAGGCAGACAGCGGCCACCCGGGCGGCGTTGCCCGGCTCATGCCGGGCCAACCAACGCAGCTTGGTGACGGTGAGGCTGGCGACCGGGACCACGCCCACCGCGTCCGCCCAGAACCGCCGCCCGGTGTCGCCCTCGCCCGCCTCGGCCACCAGGTCGGCGGCGGCGCCGGCGGAGCGGGTGTCGTTCCAGAGCAGCGCGGGGCGGACCACCGCGCCGGCATCGTCGAGGCAGACCATGCCGTGCTGCTGCCCGGCGACCGAGACCGCCTCGACATCGGTTAGCCCGCCGGCGGCCGACACCGCCGCACCCAGCGCGGACCACCAGGCCGCCGGGTCAACCTCGGTACCGTCCGGGTGCGGCGCCCGACCCTGACGAACCAGGGCACCGCTCTCCGCGTCCCGAATGACGAGCTTGCAGGACTGGGTCGAAGAGTCGACCCCGGCGACGAGCGGCACTCCGGCCCGCCTTCAGCGCGCACCGAGCAGATGCTCGACGGCGAGTTGGTTGAGCCGTACAAAGTGGTAGCCGCGGGCACCGGCAGCGGCCACGTCGTACTCCTCGAAGGCAGTGCGGTCGGCGCGGAGCCCGACGTGGGTCTCGCCCGGGGCGAGGGTCGGTGTTGCCAGCTCATCCACCCGGCTCGCGGCCAGCGCCGCGGTCACCTCCGGGTCTGCCCGGAACGCCGCAGCCCGCTCCTTGAGTAGCAGGTAGGTGCGCATGTTCGCCTCGGCCGAGGCCCACACCCCCGTCCGGTCCTCGGTGCGAGACGGCTTGTAGTCGAAGTGCCGGGGACCATCGTAGGCTGGCCCGCCACCCGGACCGCCGTTCTCGAGGAGGTCGACCAGGGCGAAGGCGTTGAGCAGATCACCATGGCCGAAGACCAGGTCCTGGTCGTACTTGACCCCACGCTGGCCGTTGAGGTCAAGGTGGAACAGCTTGCCCTGCCAGAGCGCCTGAGCGATGCCGTGGGCGAAGTTGAGCCCGGCCATCTGCTCATGGCCGACCTCCGGGTTGAGACCGACCAGCTCCGGGCGGGCCAGGGTGGCGATGAAGGCGAGCGCGTGCCCGACGGTGGGCAGCAGGATGTCGCCGCGCGGCTCGTTGGGCTTGGGCTCGATCGCGAACCGCAGGTCGTATCCCTGCGCCACCACGTACTGACAGAGCAGGTCAACCGCCTCGCGGTAGCGGTCCAGCGCGGCGCGGACATCCTTGACGACGTCGTACTCGGCGCCCTCTCGGCCGCCCCACAGGACGAAGGTGCGCGCGCCCAACTGCGCGGCGAGGTCCACGGCGTGCAGCGCCTTGCGGAGCGCGTACCGCCGAACATCCCGGTCGTTACTGGTGAAGCCGCCGTCCTTGAACACGGGATGGGTGAAGAGATTGCTGGTGACCATCGGAACCACCAGGCCGCTCTCGTCAAGGGCCCGACGAAAGCGGGTGAGGTGGGCGTCGCGGGTGACAGCGTCCGCCCCGAAGGGGAGCAGGTCGTCATCGTGGAAGGTGATGCCGTACGCCCCCAACTCGGCGAGGCGGTGCACCGCCTCGACCGCGTCCAGCGCCGGTCGGGTGGCGTCACCGAACGGGTCCCGGGCCTGCCAGCCCACCGTCCAGAGGCCGAAGGAGAACTTGTCGGCAGGGGTGGGACGGGGCGCCATGCCAGCCTCCGGGTGTCGTCCGCCAGGTTCTGTGGTTGGTTTACCAGACCGAGGCCGAAACGCCCACCACGCACGCCAACCCGGAGCCACGAGGGTGCGGCCACCGAAGACTCCTAGTACGCGCCGCGGCGGTTGAACACCGCGCCGAAGGTCTTCCACAGGATGGTCAGATCGGCAGCGAGGGACCAGTTCTCCACGTAGTAGAGGTCGAGCCGGACGCCGTCCTCCCAGCTCAGGTCCGACCGGCCACTGATCTGCCAGAGGCCGGTCATGCCGGGCTTGACCAGCAGCCGCCGGGCGACATCGCCGTCATACCGGGCGACCTCCGAGGGTAGCGGCGGGCGGGGGCCGACCAGGCTCATCTGCCCACACAGGACGTTGACCAGCTGTGGCAGCTCGTCCAGGGACCATTTGCGCAGTAGTCGGCCGACGCGGGTCACCCGGGGGTCGTCACGCAGTTTGAACAACAGGCCGTCGGATTCGTTCCGCGCCGCCAGCTCCGCCAGCAAGGCGTCGGCGTTGACCACCATCGTGCGGAACTTCCACACCCCGAACTCCCGGCCCCCCTGCCCGACCCGGGTCTGCCGAAACAGCACCGGGCCCCGGCTGTCGGCCAGCACGGTCAACGCGATTACCACCAGCAGCGGCGACAGCAGGGTCAGGGCGAAGAGCGCGGATGCCCGGTCAACCAGTCCTTTCACCAGTTTGCGGGTGCCTCGGAACTCCGGGGCCTCGACGTGGATCAGCGGCAGCCCGGCCACCGGGCGGGTGTGGATCCGGGGTCCCGCGACATCGGTTAGTGCCGGCGCGACCACCAGATCAACGCCGGTGCTCTCCAACTGCCAGCCGAGCCGACGTAGTCGGGTGGCGGTCAGCTCTCCGGAGGCGGTCACCGCCACGGTGTCGGCGCCAATGGCGGTGGCAGCCGCAGGGATGCCCCGAAACGAGCCCACCACGGGCACGTCCCCCAGCTGCTGTGGAACCGGAGCGAGCAACACATCTGGGATGCAGGCCCCGACTACCTGATAGCCCGCGTACGGCTCGCGCCGCAGCGTGTGCACCAACTCCAGAACGTGCGCGGTGTCGCCGACCGCAAGGACCTTCCGGGACCAACCGCGGCCCCGTGACCGGAAGCGATGCAGTCTCTTGCGGGCAGCGAAACGGGCCAACGCGAGCCCGACAACGCCGGCGGCGAAGGAGGTGACGAGGAAGCCCCGGGGGACACCGACATCCAGGCCCCAGCCGGCGATCACGATCCCACCGGCAAGGCGCAGGCTGGCCACGCTCACCCGCCGATACTCGTCGGCACCGTAGCCGACGACCCGATCGTCGTAGCAGCGAAACGCCTTGAGCGAGATTAGCCACGCCAGCACCAGGCCGGGCGCCAACAGGATGTGGGGGAGGTCGGTGCCACCGGGAGAACCGACGCCGAAGCCGGCGAGGTACCCCACGAGAACGGCGAGGCTCAGCACCGCGGTGTCGAGCACCAACAGGGCCCGGAGGTAGGACCGCAGGGCGGCACGCGTCCTCGGCGGGGGCAGCCCGCCCGCCGTTGACGGGCCGAGGGTCAACAGCGTCGCCGAGTTCACCGGCCCTCCCCACCTCACCTCGCCCCCGGTGGTCACGGCCGGGGACGGCCCGGTGGTCCGAGCCGAGGATGGCCTGGTTCCGCCGGAACAAGAACATCCTGCCCGAGCATTGTGGACAAGAATTCTTTCCGACGTATTGCCGTCACTTTGCGCGCCGCCCCGGCCGACTCAGACCCGCCGCCCCGACCTCAACGCCGGCGGCGGACTTGATGCCGGGAGCGGGACTTGATGCCGGCAGCGGACTTGACGCTGAGCCCCCGGGTCAGGAATCCGTCTCGCGCAGCGCAATGGCCTTCAGGAAGATGTCACCAATCTTGGTCGGATCCTCGGTGATGAAGGAGCCGCCGCCGGTAACCTTCGTGATCGACTCCAGCTCTGTCTTGCTGACGTCCGCGCCGATCCCGATCAGAACCACCTGTACCGGCCGCTCCGGGTCCTTGACCCGCTCCAGTTCGGCGATCAGTTGCTGCTGGCTGATGCCGTTGTCGTCGTCGTTCTTACCGTCGGTGAAGAGCACGATCGAGTTGACCTGCCCCTGTTCCCAGTCCTCCTGGACCGTCTCGTACGCCGCCAGCACGGTGTCGAAGAGACCGGTGTCACCCCGGGTCGGCTGGATCTGGGCCAACGCCGCCTCAAGCTCGCTCCGCTGACTACTCAGTGGACCGATCTCGACCAGCCGCCGGTAGTCCCGCCCGCTGCCCAAGTTGGTCGAGAACTCCCATAGCCCGATCTGCCAGCTGTCATCGAAGAGGTCGAGCCCACGCCCCGCGGCTTCCAGGGTGACCTGCTGGCGGCTCGCGCCGTTGGCGCTCGCCACTGACTCCCGCATCGAGCCGGAGACGTCGATGACACAGAGCATTCGGCCGGACTGGGTGGCAATCGACCAGCTGGAGACCGCTCGCTCGACCGTCAGCGGATCTACCTTGCCACCGTCGGCCGCCGGGCTCGGCGCCCCTTCGGGCGCGCTGAAACCGGCACCCCAGGTACCGTCCGGCGCTCGCAGCGACAACGACGCCAACCGATCCTTGAAGCCAACCGTGGTGAGCACGTCGAACAGCATCCGGGCAGCTGACGCCTTGACCGACCCGATCCCCGGCAGCACCGCGTACGGATAGTCCAACGGCGTCGCCGTCGGTTTCGGGTAGAGCGCGGCCAGCGGCACCGCCGGCTTCCCGGCGTTATAGGAGAGCAGGTCCTCCTCCGACAACGCTGCGGCGCCGAGACTCTGGGCCATCGTGGTGGGATCGGACGAGGTAGGGAACTTCGCGAACAGGTCCTGGCGCCGATCCGCACTGCTGGTTGACAACGCACGCAACGCGCCGACGGTTGCTGCCTGACCGCCCTCCCCAGCCGCGGCGGCGGCACTCAACGCGAGAAGCCCGGAGAGTCCGGCGGCATCCTGCGTCGGGTTCACGGTGCCGGCCTTGAGCGGCTCAACGTTGTTGACCTGGCTGACCAGCGCGGACCAGGTGAACTCCTGCTCCGGCCAGCCAAGCTGGGAGGCGATCGGCTCGGGTACACCCACCACCACCGGGCTGTGCGCGATCGATGCTCCGTTGCCCGGGTTGAACTCGGAGGCTCCACCGCTCTTCAGTCGCAGCAGCCACGCCGACGAATCCGGCACCCAGACATCCGGGCTTACCGCGGCACCGCTGACCTGACTCACCCCCGGCAGGACGGCACCGTGTTTGGCGGCGACGGTGGCGGCGACCCCGACCGGCTCAGACGCGGTCACGCTCACCTCAACGCAGGTGCCGTCTACCGCCGCACCCGCCTTCTCCCACTCAGTCGCCGCGACATCGACCGCCGGTGCAAGCTCAGCCGCGACCGCTACTGCCAGCTCGATTGAGCCGGAGCAGCCCGGCGCCGCGAGCTGCCGGTAGCCAAAGTATCCACCAGCAGCGACGACCAACACGCCGACGGCTGCGACGACGCTGGCGACATGGATGTTCGTTCGGATGCGATGGCGACCTGCAGACACGAAATCATCTTCCGACCGCTGGCGAGTAACGGCTACCTCCGTTCAGCTTTAGTTACGCAGAAGCAACAAATACCCCCACTTTGACTACTTTCCGTGAACAGAGGAACTCCGTGCGCCGTACTCCTCCGTCCAGGGCAGGACACAGGTGGGGCTCCGGACCCCAACCGCCTCGCTGACCAGCGACGGCACGCCGGTCGCCGGGTTGATCCGGAACACGCCGATCAGGTCGGCCCGCTCGTCCGCGACGTACAGGTGGGCCCCGACCCGCGCGAAATGCCGGGGCCACTCCCCGCCGGAGTCCACCTCGGCGACCAGCACCGGCAACTCGCCGTCGAGCGCGAAGACAGCGATCGTGCCGACACCCCGGTTCGCTACGTAGAGGAACTGCCCCTCCGGCCCGACCGCGACCTCCGAAGGCTGCACCGGCCCCGGCCGCCCGCTGGCCGGAACCCGACCCCGGAACCGCAGAGAAGCGTCAGTGGTGACCTCGTAGGCCAGGACCGAGCCGTCCAACTCCCCGACCAGCCAGCAGCGTCTTCCGTCCGGGTGACGGGCCAGATGTCGGGGGCCGACACCAGCCGGGACACGCACCCGTGGAGCCCGTGCCACCAACCGCCCCGTCCCGGCGTCGAGCTCGTATCGATAGACCGAGTCGGTGCCGAGGTCAACCACGAGCAGCGGTCCTCCGTTTCGGCCCGGAACGACCATGTGGGTGTGCGCCCGCTCCTGCCGCTGTGGGTCCGGACCGTGGCCCTCATGCCGGACCCGGTCGGTGCTCTCTCCGGGCACCCCCTGCCCGTCAAGCGGGAACACCGTCACGCTCCCGTCGCCGTAGTTGGCCACGAAGAGATGCCGACCATCACCGGCGACTGCGAGATGGCACGGGTCGGCGCCACCGGTGGGCCGGCTGCCCAGCGCGGTGAGATCCCCATCCGCGGCGACGCGGAACGCACTGACCCCGCCGTCGGTCACCTCGTTGACCGCGTACAGGACTGGCAGGTCCGGATGCCGGGCGAGGAACGACGGTGCCGGGGTGACCGCGGCCGCGCCAAGTGGGGTGAGCGCACCCGAATCCGGCTCCCGCTGCGCGACGACGATCCCCTCGCCGCGGCCGCCGGCGCCCGTTGTGTAGCAACCGAGATGGACGAACGCACCCTGAGCCATCACCGGACCACCCTCCGCGCCGACTCCTCCGATCCAACCAGAGGTTCACCCGAGCCGTGGCGCATCACGCCGGAACGCTACAGCGCGGTTCCACGCCCGGAGCCGGCTACCGCGCTGGCCGGCAGCTCACCGCAGCGAGCCGGGGTGCCCATCCCGGCCCGCACCGGGTCAGACCGGCACCCGCTCCCCATGCTGCCGGGCCACATGTTCGACAAGCGCGATCAACACCTGCTTGCCGGACTGCCGTTCCCGGGCGTCGCAGAGCAGCATCGGCACGTCGCGGTCGAGGTCCAACGCCTCCCGTACGGTCTCCAGGCTGAACCGGCGTGCCCCGTCGAAACAGTTGACACCGACCACGAACGGAATACCCCGCTGTTCGAAGTAGCCGATGGACGGGAAGCAGTCGGCGAGTCGCCGGGTATCGGCGAGCACCACCGCGCCCAGCGCCCCGAAGGCCAACTCGTCCCAGAGGAACCAGAACCGGTCCTGTCCGGGCGTACCGAAGAGGTAGACCAGGAGATCTTCGTTAATGGTGATTCGCCCGAAGTCCATCGCCACCGTGGTAGTGGATTTCGCCTCCACCCCGGCGAGGTCGTCGGTGCCGATCCCGGCGTCGGTCAACATCTCCTCGGTCTGGAGCGGACGAACCTCACTCAACGCGCTCACCAGCGTCGTCTTCCCCGCACCGAAACCCCCAGCAATGAGGATCTTGAGCGCGATCGGGATGTGGGCACCGGTTCTTGGGAGTTCAGAGCGCACGGAGTCCACTGACCACCGCCTTGAGAATGTCGTTGTCGGGCAGGTATGGGCCGGCCGCGGGCTGGTGGACTGTCACCAGACCACGATCCACCAGATCGCCGAGCAGCACCCGGACGACGCCAACCGCCAGGTCGAGGCCGGTCGCCAACTCGGCCACCGGGACCGGCCGGGCAGCCAGCGCCACCAGCCGCCGGTGCTCGGGGTGCAGGTCGAGATGTACGGCGGGCTGGGCATTCCGGTCGGCGAGGACGTACGCGACCAGGTCGAAACCACCGGCAGCCTGAACGCGCCCCCCGGTCAGCGTGTAGGGGCGCACCACCGGACCGGCATCGGCATCCAGCCACTCATGCGGCGTGCCGGACTCAGCCCACATCGCGGGTGCCCGCCGTTGGCCGAGCCGGGATACTCATCGTCTCACCCACCCGGGTCACCAACATCGCCATCTCGTACGCCACCAGCCCAATGTCGGCCTCTGCGTCACTGACCACAGCGAGGCACGCGCCCTGGCCGGCCGTGGTCACGAACAGAAATGCCGATTCCATCTCGACGACAGTCTGCCGGACGGGACCACCGGTCACATGCCGGCTCGTGCCCCGGGCCAGGCTGGAGAGACCAGAGGCGAGAGCGCACAGATGCTCCGCGTCGTCCCGTTCCTGCCCCGCGGACGCCCCCAGCAGCAGCCCGTCGGCGGAGAGCACCACCGCCCGCCGGGCCGGCGGCACCCGCTCCACCAGTTCGTCGAGCAACCAGTCGAGATCAACATTCTGCCTGGCAGACTGCAGCATCACGCGTCCCTCTCAGTTGCGGTCGGGGATTCGAGATCGTCCGACAGATCGACCGGCCGAGGGCCGGGTCCAGCTTCGGACATTGTTACCTGGGCGGCGGCGACCCGACGTCCCCTCGCCGTGCCGGCTTGTAGCTGCGCCATGATCCGGCGGGCTTCCTCCGGTGAGCGGGGGGTCGGGTCCGACGATGGTGACTGCCGAGCGCCCACGACTGGCTGCCGCACCGTCGGCCCATCCACTGGCCTGGACCGCTGGGCGTCAGCGGTCACCCCGTCTGGCCCGCTCGTGAAGCGAGACCCGCCGTGCACGTCGGCTCCGGCCACACCCGCCGATTCCGGCCTGGGCAGTCGTTGTTGCCCGGGCTCACCTGGGACGCCAGCGGGCGGCACCGTCGCACCCACCTGGCTCCGCGGCCCCACCCCCGGCCGACGGCGGACCCGCCGCGGCAGCCCATCGATCTCGCCAGCCACCTCAACGGGTACCGGGCCGACATCGACCACGGCCGGCTCGCCAGCAGTCGGGGCCGACGGGTTGCCGGCGAGCGCCACCGGCTCCGACCCGATGGGCAGCGAACCCGGTGTCTCCTGGCGGGCCGCCGGGGGCCCCACACGCCCCCGCTCACCGGGCGGCGCACCCGAGGGCAGTGGCTCCTCGGCGACCAACTCGTCCGGGATATGGACCACGGCGATCAGACCAGCCGCGCCGGATCGACGCAACCGGACTCCCACCCCGTGCCGGGCGGCCAGCCGGGCCACCACGAAGAGCCCGAGCCGGTCGGTCCGGGTTGGGTCGAACTCGGGCGACGAGGCCAACAACGAGTTGGCGTCCGTCAACGCCTCAGTTGGCATACCGATACCCTGGTCGGTGATCTCGAAAAGGTAACCGTCGCCCCTGCGCACCCCGGTGACCCGAACCCGGGTCCCTGGTGGCGAGAACCTGGTAGCGTTCTCGATCAACTCGGCGAGCAGGTGGATCAGGTCACCCACGGTCCGGCCGACGAGGCCCGCCGACTGCACGCCGCCGATGTCAACCCGCTTGTACGCCTCGACCTCGGACAGCGCCCCCCGAATCAGGTCGACCATGGCGACCGGGTTGCGCCAGCCCCGGCTCGGAGCCGAGCCAGCCAGAATCACCAGGTCCTCCGCGTGCCGCCGCAGCCGGGTGGCAAGGTGATCGACCTGGAAAAGATCAGCCAGTTCGTCCGGGTTATCGGTGCGTCGCTCCATCCGATCGAGCAGGGCGAGCTGGCGGTGCACCAGCCCCTGGCTGCGCCGGGCGATGTTGAGGAAGACCTCGTTGAGGCCACGGCGCAGGTTTACCTCACCCTCGGCAGACCGGATGGCGGTCCGTCGCACCGCGGTGAAGGCGCGCCCCACCTGGCCGATCTCGTCCGTACCGAAATCGACCGACGGTGCCTCCCGTTCCACATCCACGGTCTCACCGTGGCGCATCCGCGCCACCAGCTCGGGCAGCTGACGTTCTGCCCGTTCGAGTACGGTGTGCAACCCGGCCAGCCGGCTCGCCAGGGAACGGCCAACCCGAACCGCCACCACCAGGGAGACAACGACTGCGATGAGGCCCAGCAACCCGGCGGACGCAAGCAGCAGAAAGACGCGTATGGCCAGGGGCTTCGACCGATCAGCCAAGCCATCGGCCTGGTTCAACTCGTAGTCCCGCATCGCCTGCTGGACCGTGTTGTAGTCGGCCTGCCAGTTTGCAGCCACTACCGGCAGGCCGTCGGCGGAGTTCTCGATCAGGAGTTCCTGCATCTGGCCCAGTCGGCGGAACTCCGCCTGCTCGGTCAACTGCTGATAGGCGCCACGTTCCGCCGCCGGCAGGTCGGCTACCGCCGAATCAGCGAGGAACCGCTGATTCATGATCATCTGTACGAGCTTTCGATGCTCGCCCTCGGCGAAGCTGCCCGAGACGAATGCCCCGGCCAACACGGCATCGGCCTGACCGAGCAACTCACGGGAGTGGCCAAGCGCGGTTACCGCCAACGCCTCCCGGTGCAGCTCGGGGTCCGGCAGCGCGGACAGCGCCGCGAAGGCCTGGAAAGCCGACGAGATCATTCCGCTGTAGAGGTCAACGACGTCGGACCGGTCCGCCTCTCCCCGGTCGATCTGACCACGCCCGGCTGACAACGCATCCAAGGCGACGAGGAGCCGGTCCAACCGAACATCCAACAGGTCGCTGGTGGCGTCCCGAAGGTCGTCGCCAGCAGCTCGACGACGTAGATCGGCGATCACCTCGTCCGTTTTCCTCCGCTGCTCATCGAGGCCGACCTCAGCAGACTCGGCAGCCAGGTACACGACCGAGAGCCGACGCTCGCGTTGCAGCTCGGCAACGACCTTCTCACCGGGCCGTCCGAACTCATTGAGCAGAGTATGGGCGGAGAGCAGACTCTGCGCGGGACCAAAGGTGAGCGCGGTGGCGAAGATCCAAAGTGCGAGGAGCGCGGTCACCGGCGCCACGACCAGTGCGGTCAGCTTGGAGCGGATCGGCCAATCGCGGGTGTTCAATCAGGACCTCGTCCAGCTGGTGGGGGCTGCGGGGACGTCGGCGCATGCCGGGCAGCACCCGCCGGGGCGCGCCCCAAAGTCGTGCCGGGACGTCATCGGCGGTCGCCTTGGGCAGAATACGGAATCTACGCCAAATACACTACCGCCCGTCAAGGTCTCGCCACATAAGACGGACGTCGTTCAGCCCCGAGCGCCGGAGCGGGCAACGTGTCCGCTCCGGCGCCAGCGGTGAGCGCACAGCCACGGCAGACCACCCGTGGGGCCGCCCTCAACGCTCGACCTCAACGCGCCATCCGTCCACTTTCACCCCTCCTAGCGCTTTTGTCGGTACGCCACCGTTATAGGTGATTTCTCGGTACGACACCGAAAAGTGCGCCGGACCGGGATTGATGAGCTGCATCAGGTGGGAATACCCAGGGCAGCGGAGGAGCCAGGGTGAGGAGACGAGAATGCGCCGAGACGAGCAGCAGGCCGACACTGAGCACCCGGAGGCCGCACCCTTCGCAGCCGAACCAGCGCGACCGAAGGGTGGCCAACCGACGACCGCCGACAAAGACGACCAGCGCATCGCCGCGGACAGGAACCGGGACGACCGGCCCGAATTCCACCGGCCCGGACCGGTCCCGAGCGCCCTCGGTGCACCCTCGGTCGGCGGGGCGGTCGCCGCGTCCGCGCTGGCCGGCGGGGAGGAAGAGGCTCCAGACGTGCGCGACGAGTCAACCGCCCGGCCCGGCGACGGTGCCGTTGACGTTGCGCGAGAAGGCTGGCGGGCGGACCCTACAGCCGAATTCCGCGGCGGCCCGGGGTGGGTGCAGCGGCGGGCCGAGCGAGCCTCCACAGCTGCCGAGCCTCCCACCGCTGAAAGCCACCGCGAGCAGCGGGGAGACGGCGCGACCCGGACCGCCGGCTCCGCCGCTGAGCCAGGACCCGATGCAGGTGGCATGGCACCCGATGCACGGGGTACGCGGGAAGGTAGCGCACGTACGGACGGGAGGGCGACACCATGACCGATCGTGACCGGTACCGACCGTTGGAGGAGAGCGCTGAGGCAGCCGCGGCGGTCGAGGACGACACCGGCGTCCCCCAGCTGATGACCGACGGGGGTGGCGACCAGAACACCCCCACTTTCGCCGCTGCGGGGGAGCAGGCCGACGGCGGTGCGTTGACCGAGGATTTCCTTGGCGATCCATACCGCGCCGGGGCCGGCGAGGACACCATCCGCACCGGAGCGGAACAGCCGTGGGAGCCGGAGGATCTGGTGGCGGCGCGCGGTCAGGACCTGACCCCGGAGAATGTTGAGCGGGCCCGCCGAGACCTGGTCGAGAAGGGTCAGGCAGCGATCGAACGTACGGTTCCCTGACCCGTAGCCGCCGGCGCCCCGGACCCGATCGAGCTGATCGGGTCCGGGACTCGGGGAACCCGCCGCCCAAGCGCCTCACAACCCCAGCGGCTGGGTTCCAAATCAGGGCAGTGGCGGATGGGCGTTCTGCATGAGCTGCTGGAACTGGGCCGGGAACCAGGCACCGGAGATCGGCGCATCGGGCAGGGCCCCGGTGGGGTTGAAGCCGTTCCGGGCGTTGCCCTCGTACGTCGGGTCGCACATCCGGTCAAAGCCCTTGCCATCGTCGTTCGGGATCTCCTCGCTGGAGCCGTCCGACTCGCCGGGAGGCTTCACCCAGACATAGGCATCGATTCCCGGCTCCGGCGCGGCCTGCGGCCGCTCGCCCAGACCCGCGCCTGATTGGTTGCACCAGTTGCCGGCGTGGATTCGCCGATCAACCCGACCGCCATCGACGTAACTGTCGACATCGGTCATCGGCCCGGGGCCGGCTGGTCGGGCGCTACCACCCCAGCCGTTTCGGGAGGTGTCAATCAACATTCCCACTTCTGAGTCGAAGCCCTTGCCAACCAGTTCGTCCCGGAACGCCTGCGCAAACGTCAGCTCGTCTACGTACTGGTTCCAGTCCACCCACGTGGACTGGCGGATCGTCTGACCGTTGACCGTGTCGGTGATCTCGAAGTAGGGCTCGCGCAGCGCCGAGTAGTTGGCAGTGTTGACGATGAAGCCGTGCACGTCGTCGACCGTGCTGCCGGAGGCGGTAGCGGCTTCCTGCAGGAGCAGGGCGACCGGGCTGAAGTTGGAGTCCCAGCCGATCCAGCCGTGGTGGGCGGCGTCCACGTAGTTGTAGACGTTGCTGATCGCACCCAACGTGGCCAGCGCGTAGCCGATGCCGTTGACGTAGGCGCCGTTCTGCTTGACCAGGTCACAGGTCGGAGTGGCGCCCGGATTGCTGCCAGTGTTGGCGTGCAGGTTCGGCAGCGAGTCGATCTCGATGATGTTGATAATCCGGAGGTCCTGATACGCCGGGTCACTCTGGATTGCCGCGATCGGATCGATGAACTCGGCCTTGTAACGGGGCAACTCGTCCGGTTCCAGTTCACCGTTCGAGGCGAGTGCAGCGCAGTCCCGGCCGGGCAGGTTGTAGACGACGAACTGGATGTAGTCCGCCCCCTGGCTCAACGCCTCGTCCAGGTGATCCCGCACGCCCATCGGTCCGTTGGACTGGCTGTCGTCAGTGCCCTCGATGGCGGCGATCCGGTCGATCCAGACGGCGGTCGACGTATCCGAAACCCGATCGCCCCCGGGCACCGACTCGGCCTTGGCTTTCCACTCCGGATTCACGTAGCCCACTGCGTTCAGGTACGGATTATCGACCCGGCTTCCGGGCGGGGAGGTGGTGGGGGGTGGGGTGGTCGGCGGTGGGGTGGTCGGCGGCGCCGTGGTGGGAGGTGGGGTGGTCGGCGGCGCCGTGGTGGGTCCACCACCACCGCTGCAGGCCACATCGTTGAGGGTGAACGACGTCGGTTTGGGGTTGCTACCACTCCACGAGCCGTTGAAGCCGATATCGATCGTGGCGCCGCTGGCTACCGAACCGTTGTACGACTCGTTCTCTGCGGTGACGTTCTGCCCGGACTGGCTATACCGGGCCGACCAGCCGTGCACAACCTGCTGACTGCTGTTCGGGAAGGTAAAGCGAAGGGTCCAGCCGTCGAGCGCCTCCCCGGTGTTCTTGATACTGAGGGAGGCGGTGAAACCGCCGGGCCAGTCATTCGTGGTATACGACACCTCGCACTGGGTCGCGGCGTGGGCCATGGTGACTGGCAGGGTCACCAACCCACCTACGACCAGGATGCCCGCGCCGGCCAGCGCGAGGGACGGGCGCGGGCCGGCGAGTCTTCTCCACACATTCATGCCACAGATCTCCTTGGGCGAGACCGTTCCGCGGAGGGCCCGGCCGACTGGCTCGGTGGATGCCGACGTGGCCAGCCATCGATGCCAGCGGATGCTTCCGGGGCCGCCCTGGACCGGGTGGTGGTGGTCTTTGCAGACCTGCGATGCAGGTCGGTCGGATCGGCAGGATGATCGTCCGGCGAACCGGTTGCCCTCGATGCCCCTGCCGCTGCTGGGTGGCTCCCTAGGTACGCCGATTCTCCCATGGGAGCGCTTCCATCGCAATCCTTCGACGGGATCGGCTCCGACCGTCAGCCGCAGGAATAGAAGTGCGCAACGCGGGAAGGACCACACCAGCCATCAGGGCCGAAGGTCATCAAACTCTACATAGCCCCTAAAGCCGGGAAATACGAATTTTCTCCTTCATAGGTTGTGAAACGGACTAACGTCTGCCCTAGCTCGGTTGTCACCGAGTTCAGGACAACAGGGGATGGAGTGACGCACGTTATGGCAAAGAAGCTGCTCGGGAAGGTCGTGGCAGGTGCGGCCCTCGGTGGCGCCTCCCTGCTCGTGTGCGCGCCGGGTATCGCGGTCGCGGACGATCATCACCGGGGTGATGAAGGCAGGGTCCAAGCCAAGCCGCACGCGGTCGAGGCCGGCCACGAGGTCAAGCTGCTCCAGTTCTGCCCGACGCCACAGGAGCACGCCTATGTCTGGTCGAAGGTGACCGGCAAGGTCCCGCTCCGGCCAGTTGAGGACCAGCGGGACGGCAAGGACAACCGGGGCAAGGGCGGTCACGACCGGGAAGACAAGGGCTACGACTACAAGGGCGACTGGGGCTCCAAGGGCCACGACTACAAGGGCTACGACTACAAGGGCTACGAGTCAAAGGGCCACGACTACAAGGGCTACGAGTCCGAAGGCGGCTGGGGCAGCGACGCCCGCGAAGGCTCCGAGTCCGAAGGCGGCTGGGGCAGCAGCGAAGGCCACGACTACAAGCGCCACGACTACAAGGGCTACGAGTCCAAGGGCCACGACTACAAGCGCCACGACTACAAGGGCCACGAGTCCGAAGGCGGCTGGGGCAGCGAGTCCGAAGGCGGCTGGGGCAGCGAGTCCGAGGGCGGCTGGGGCAGCGAAGCCCGCGAAAGCAGCGAAGGCCACGACTACAAGCGCCACGACTACAAGGGCCACGACTACAAGCGCCACGAGTCCGAAGGCGGCTGGGGCAGCGAGTCCGAAGGCGGCTGGGGCAGCGAAGCCCGCGAAAGCAGCGAAGGCCACGACTACAAGCGCCACGACTACAAGGGCCACGAGTCC
>NZ_KB911579.1:863489-934244 GCF_000383575.1 Salinispora oceanensis
CAAGGGCCACGAGTCCAAGGGCCACGAGTCCGAAGGCGGCTGGGGCAGCGACGCCCGCGAAGGCTCCGAGTCCGAAGGCGGCTGGGGCAGCGAAGGCCGCGACTACAAGCGCCACGACTACAAGGGCCACGACTACAAGCGCCACGACTACAAGCGCCACGAGTCAAAGGGCCACGAGTCCGAAGGCGGCTGGGGCAGCGAAGCCCGCGAAGGCTCCGAGTCCGAAGGCGGCGTGACGCCCGCCGATGAACGGTTCGCAGCTCGGCTGGAAGGGAGCAGCGAAGGCCGCGAAAGCAGCGAAGGCCACGACTACAAGGGCCACGACTACAAGGGCCACGACTACAAGGGCTACGAGTCGGCTGGAGACCACGGTGACCGGGGCGGGGACCGCTGGGAGCACAAGCGGGACTACGTCTACTACGGCGAAGCCATGGTTGACCGGAACGCCAAGCCGGGCACTTACAAACTCGAGGGCTCGTGTGGCGAGGGCGAACTGGTCGTCCTGCCGCGGGGCGGTGTCGCTGGTGGTGACGGCGGCATGAACGCCGGCACCAACTTGGGCCTCGCCGCCGGTGGAGCTGGACTGGTCGGCGCGGCCGCCCTGGGCGGTCTGGTGCTGCTTCGCCGTCGGACCAATGGTTCCCTGGTCTGAGGTGACGACGACCCGGGCCGGTGGCCGCCACGGACTCCCGTGGCGCGCCGCCGGCTCCGTCGTCGTCCTGCTCGCCCTGGCCGGCTTCGGCCTGATCGGGGCAGCGTTTACGGAGAGTCCCACGGCCCCCCCTCCGCAGCCTCCCCCGCTGGCCGAATCCCCAGTCGGGGCAGCGGCCACCAGCCCGGAAGTCGCCCAGCCTGCCCCCTCCGGCCGCCCCCGCTCCGCTCCCGGCCAGATCGTCATCCCCAAGATCGGTGTCCACGCATCAATCATGAAGATCGGGACAAATCCGGACGGTACAGTCGAGGTACCCCCGCTCGATCAGGCGCAGCTGGCCGGCTGGTACGAGCCGGGAGCGAGCCCAGGCGAAGTCGGTAACGCCGTGATTGTCGGACACGTCGACTCGGCGGAGCTCGGCCCCGCGGTCTTCTTCTCCCTCGGGGACCTGCGCCCTGGCGACACGGTCGGCGTGGTCCGGGAGGACGGTGAGCAGGTCGACTTCACCGTCGAGTCGGTGAAGGCCTATCCAAAGACCGAATTCCCGACCGAACTGGTCTACGGCCCCACGGACCAGATCGCACTACGGGTGGTCACCTGTGGCGGCATCTTCGACGAGGCGGCCGGCGACTACCCGGACAACATCGTCGTGTTTGCCACCCAGGCCCAATGACTCCGGGATCGGGTGTCCCGGCGGCCGAATCCGAGCCGCCGGGACACCCCTCGGGTCAGGACGCCGCCGAGGTCCGCACCAGGGTTCGGATCTGACGCAGCAGCACCGACAGGGCGGCCAGGTCGGCCCGGGACTCGTCGAACTCCCCCATCGCCCGCTGTGCACGATGGATCGAGGTGGCGTTCGACTGCTCCCACTGCTGCACGCGTTCCACCGGTGGCAGGTTACCTGGGGTACCCCCCAACACCTCGGTGGTCAACGCAGCGAGCGCGGCGTACAGGTCGTACCGCAACGCCATCCGGGCCAGTGTCTGCCACCGGTCCTCTCGTGGCAGCAGCGAGATCTTCGACAGCAGCGAATCCACCCGGAACCGGTCTGACAGGACGAAGTAGACCGATGCGACTTCGGACACGTCCCGCCCGCTGCTCGCCGCGGTCTCGACGACATCGAGCAGGCCGAAGCTGTACATCAACCGGACTGTCTGCTGCGCCAGGTCCCGCGGCAGTCCCTTGGCGACCAACGACTCGATGTGCGCCGCGATCGCCTCCCGCTCGCTGCCGTAGAAGAGCGTCTCCATCTGCGGTAGAAGGTGGGCGACCCCGTCGCGCAGTCGCGCGACCTCTGCCGGCACGTCGATCGGAGAGCGGCGGTTGGTCACCAGCCACCGCACCGCCCGGTCCAGCAGACGCCGGAAGTCCAGGTAGACGTCGGTCTGCAGCTCAGGGGCGACACGATTGTCCAACTCCTCAACGGCGTTCCAGATCTGGCGCAGCCCGAACACCTCGCGGACCACCACGTACGCGCGGAGCACGTCGGCGGCGCTCGCCCCGGTCTCCTCGACCACCCGGTAGACGAACGAGATACCGCCCCGGTTAATCGTCTCGTTCACCAGCATGGTGGTGACGATGTCCCGACGCAGCCGGTGGCGGGACATCCGGTCGGCGAACCGCTCCCGCATCGGCGTCGGGAAGTAGTTGACCAGCAGTTCGGTCGTCCACTCCTCGTCGGCCAGACCTTCCGCCAGGATCTCCTTCTCAAGCACGATCTTGACGTACGCGAGTAGCACCGCGAACTCCGGCGCCGTCATCCCGGACTCCATCCGGACGGCCAGTTCCTCGTCCGGTGGCAGCGCCTCCAGCGCCCGGTCCAGGGCACCTGAACGCTCCAGTTCAACGATCATTCGCCGGTGCACCGGCAACAGCGACGGCGCCTGGGCCTGTGCGTTGCTGATCGCCCGCGCCTGGTCGTAGTTGTCCCGCAGTACCAACTCGGCGACCTCGTCGGTCATCTCGGCGAGCAACTCGTCCCGCTCACCAACGGTCAGTTCCCCGTCGGCGACCGCCGTGTTGAGCAGGATCTTGATGTTCACCTCGTGGTCCGAGCAGTCCACCCCGGCCGCGTTGTCGATGAAGTCGGTGTAGATCCGACCACCCGCCTCGGCGTACTCGATCCGGCCGAGCTGGGTGCAGCCCAGGTTGCCCCCCTCACCGACAACCCGGCAGCGCAGGTCCTTGCCGTCAACCCGGATCGCATCGTTGGACTTGTCTCCCACCTCGACGTTGGTCTGACTCGAGGCCTTGATGTACGTGCCGATGCCGCCGTTCCAGAACAGGTCGACCGAGGCGGTGAGGATCGCCTTCATCAACTCCTGCGGGCTGAGCTGGGACACACCGTCCTCGATGCCGAGCGCCGCCCGCACCTCGGGTGAGATCGGCACTGACTTCGCGGTACGGAGGAAGACGCCGCCTCCCTCGGAGATCAACTCCGGGTTGTACTCCTCCCACGTCGAACGGGACAGGTCGAACAGCCGCTTTCGCTCCACCCAGGAGGTGGCGGCGTCCGGATTCGGGTCGAGGAAGATGTGCCGGTGGTCGAAGGCGGCCACCAGCCGGATGTGCCGCGACAGCAGCATCCCGTTGCCGAAGACGTCACCGGACATGTCGCCGACGCCGACCACCGTGAATTCCTGGGTCTGGGTGTCGTGCCCCAACTCACGGAAGTGCCGCTTCACCGACTCCCAGGCGCCGCGGGCGGTGATCCCCATCTTCTTGTGGTCGTAGCCCGCCGATCCACCGGAGGCGAACGCGTCACCCAGCCAGAAGTTGTGGGCCGTGGAGATCTCGTTGGCGATGTCGGAGAAGGTGGCGGTGCCCTTGTCCGCCGCGACAACCATGTACGGGTCGTCCCCGTCGTGGCGAACCACATCCGGCGGCGGCACGATCTCTCCGCTGACGATGTTGTCGGTGGCGTCCAGCAGCGCGGAGATGAACTCCTTGTAACAGGCCACGGCTTCGTCCCGGTCGCCCGGCTTCTGCTTGAGCACGAAGCCGCCCTTAGCGCCGACCGGGACGATCACGGCGTTCTTCACCATCTGCGCCTTGACCAGACCGAGCACTTCGGTACGGAAGTCCTCCCGTCGGTCGGACCAGCGCAACCCGCCGCGGGCCACCGGCCCGAAACGCAGGTGCACACCCTCGAACCGGGGCGAGTATACGAAAATCTCGAACCGGGGCCGCGGCGCCGGCAGGTCCGGTATCGCCTGCGGATCCAGCTTCAGGGCAACATACGGCTTCGGTCGCCCGTCAACGCGCTTCTGGTAGAAGCTCGTCCGCAGGGTGGCCTGGATCAGGGTCAGGTACGACCGGAGGATCCGATCCTGGTCTAGGCTGGCCACGTCGTCGAGTGCGGCACGTAGCTCGGCGACCAGCTCCCGGCTCTGCTGCTGGCGTTGCTCGGAACTCGTTGAGCCCGGCGCGAACCGGGCCTCGAAGAGCCGCACCAGCAGGGCCGCGATCCGCGGATACGCGATGAACGTCGACTCCATGTAGTCCTGGGAGAAGACCGTGCCCGCCTGACGCAGGTACTTGGCGTACGCCCGCAACACGACCACCTGCCGCCAGGTGAGGCCGGCACGCAGGACCAGCGCGTTGAAGCCGTCCACCTCAGCCTCGCCCCGCCACGCGGCCGCGAAGGCGTTCTCCACGTGCGGGCGAACCTCGACCAGCTCCTGGTGCCCCTCCGGCAACCGCAGGCCGAAGTCGTACAGCCAGATCCGACCGTCAATACGCTCTACCTCGTACGGGTGCTCGTCAACCGCCTTCACCCCGAGCGAGTGCAGCACCGGCAGCACCGCCGAGAGCATCATTGGCTCGCCGTACCGGTAGACCTTGAACCGGACGTCCATCGACTCGTCGCCGCCGGCCACCCGGTTCGCCGCACGAGGCGCCAGCTGCTTCCGGAACAGGTGCATCTCCAGCTGCCCGGGCTCCTCCAGCAGCTCCAGCTTCGCCAGGTCCTTCATCGCCTCGTACGGCGTGTGCCCGTCCTTGTACCCCTCCGGGAAGGCGTCGGCGTACCGGGAGAAGAGGTGCTTGGCCTGCTCGTCGCCGAGCTTACGCTCCAGCACCAGCCGGTAGTCGTCGTCCCAGAGGCGGGTGGCGTCGGCCAGCTCCTCGGCGAGCAGGTCGGCGTCGATCTCCCCCGGCGGCTTGGTCGGGTCGGTACGCACGATGAAGTGCACCCGGGCCAACATCGACTCGGTGACCCGGGTGGTGTAGTCGACCCCGACCCCGTTCAGCTCCCGCAGCAGGATGTCCTGCATCCGCAGCCGGTTCTGGGTGGTGAACCGGTCCCGCGGCAGATAGATCAGGCAGGAGATGAAGCGTCCGTACGCGTCCCGGCGCAGAAACACCCGCAGCTGCCGGCGGCCCGCCATCCGCAGCACACCGATCACCGCGTGGTATAGGTCATCGGTCTTGATCTGGAACAGTTCGTCGCGCGGATAGGTCTCCAGGATCTGGAGTAGATCCTTGCCGGAGTGGCTGCGCAGGCTCAGACCGGACCGGTCGACCACCTCCGCCACCTTGCGCCGCACCACCGGCAGCTCCTGCACGCTGGTGCGGTACGCGGCGGTGGCGAACAGCCCAATGAACCGACGTTCCCCGACCACCTCGCCGGCCTCGTTAAAGACCTTAAAGCCGATGTAGTCCAGGTACGCGGACCGGTGCACGGTAGCCCGTGAGTTCGCCTTGGTGATGACCAGCAGGCGCTTCTCGGTGACCCGCTCGTGCGCCTCGGGCGTCATTGACGACAACGCCCGGGACTCCGTGGAATCCGAGCGCAGAATTCCGAGGCCGGTGCCGAGTACCGCGCGCAGGGCCTTGCCGCCCGCCTCCCCCTCAGCGTCCACCAGGCGATACTCCCGGTAGCCGAGGAAGGTGAAGTGGTCGTGGGCGAGCCAGCGCAGCAGCTCGACCGAGTCGGTGATGTCCTTCTCCGGCACCGGCGGCCGACTCTCGCCTGTCCGCGCGGCCGCCAGCTCGTCGGCGAGCGTCAGCGCCTGCTGGCGCATTCTGGGCCAGTCCTCGACCGCCTCCCGTACGTCGGTGAGCACCCGTTGCAGCTCCCGACGCAGGTTGTCCCGGTCCGCCGCGTCCCGGACCGGGTCGATCTCGATCCGCATCCAGCTCTCGATCAGGCCACCGGTGGTCACCTCGTCGGGCTCCACGTCGGCGGCCACCTCGATCAGCCGGCCAAGCGGCTCACGCCGAATCACCAACAACGGATGGACCAGTAGGTGCACATCCAGGTGATGCGAATTGAGCAGGGCGGTCACCGAATCCACCAGGAAGGGCATGTCGTCGGTGACGATCTCAACCACCGAGTGGTGCTGGTCGGCATCCGGCTCCTGGATGCGCAGTTTGAGTTCGCCCGGTACCCGCTGCTCGGCCAGCTCCCGGTGGGTACGTACGGAGTCGAGCATCTCCTCGGCGGTGAAGCCGATCAGCTCCTCATCTGGTGCGAACCGCCAGTAGCGGCGAACCAGCGACGCCGAGTCGCGGTCGTCGCCGGCGAGCGCGATGGCCTGCGCCACCAAGCGCTCCGCGTTGGGTACCGTCTCATCGAGGTCCGAATCCTCGGCGTCCTCCCCCAAAGCGTTGCCGGGTAGGCCCAAGTCGTAGATCGAGTCGATGCTCGAACCGGTCAGGCCGGTCACACCAGTCTCGACGTCACCGAACCCGTCGGAATCGGTCGCCGAATCGAAGTTGTCGTCCCGGCCGGTATCAACCTGCCGGAGGTCGGGTCCCGGTTTGGTAGCCGGACGCCGGTCCATCGGTGCCACTCCCCTCGACCCACCGCGTCGTGGGTCACTCTGCGCCCAGCCTAGGCCTGCCTATCCGCGCGTTGGTCGGCGGACCATCATCCGGACGTCCGGTTCGGGACTGCCGTCTTTCACCTACTGCGATGGGGGTCGACCCACCCCGGTTTACCCCGCCTCCGGATGTTCATCACCAGTCGGGGGCCTGTCTTCGGCGTCTCGACCTCCAGCCGGGCGACAAACGGGCCGACACAGCCGCATTACGGTGCAAAAAGGCCAGGAATCTGGGGGTTGCCGAGGAGACCAACCGGCGTCAGCTGACTGGTCGCCCCCGGCTGGATGGGGGCCGGGCGTCCGGGGGCTCCACCGCCGCTGCGGGCTTCCCCGCGCCGGTCGGCGGCTCCGGGGGCTGCTCCACGCCGGCCGGCCCGCCCTGGTTGACGAGGATCGGCGGCTCCGGAAGCTGCTCCACGCCCGCTGGCCCGCCCTGGTTGACGAGGAGGACCGGCTGCTCCCGGCTCCGGCGGCGCTCCAGCCCCCGACGCGGCGGGGCAGCGGTCGGCAGCCGAGGCGGGACCGATCCCGGCGCGGTGACCGGGCGGAGGCCCCCGACCAGAGTGTTAACGATCTCGGCGGCGTATGACCCGTCGGGGTCGTAGTCCGGGTCAAATACGGTCAGCTCGACGCCGAGGCAGTGCGGGGTATCGACCAGACCGGCGAGCAGACTCTCCAACTCGGCAAAGGCGATTCCGCCCGGGTCGGGAGCGTCAACGGCGGGCATCACGGCCGGGTCCAGCACGTCCACGTCAACATGCAGCCAGTAGCCAGCGCAGTGGGTGAGCTGGTCATGCGCCCACTGCGCGGTCCGGGCCGCACCCTCCGCGCGCAACTCCGGCACCGGTCGGGTGGTGATCCCGGCGGCCTGGAGGTCGAGCCGATAGTTGTCCTGCGCCCGGATGCCCAGCACGACCACGTCAATATCCCGAAAGTACGGCCGCCGACCCTCAATCGCGGTCAGGTCGAGCTGACCGCGGCCGGTGACCAGGGCCAGCCCCTCACCCGCCGCCGCGCCCACGTAAGAGGCGTTACCGGGGTGCCGGAAATCCGAATGCCCGTCCACGAAGACGAGCCCGACCCGACCACCCACCGCCGCACCGAGCCGGTGCATGGCCAGCGCCGAGCCGAGCACAACCGAGCAGTCCCCGCCGAGTACCAGCGGAAACTCGCCTCGGTCAATAACCGCTCCGATCCGGTCGGCGAGCGCCACCGAGTAGTTGGCGATCTCATACGCGTGACATACGCCATCGCCAGGTCGCCAGTCGCCCGGGTCATACCGGGACGGGGTCAGGCAGCCGGCGTCCCGGGCCCGAAGCCGGCCGAGCAGGCCCTGGTCGCGTAGGGCACCAGGAGCCTTCCCGCAGCCCGGAACCGAGGTGGCGGTGGGCGGGCGCAGCCCAAGGTTGGTGGGCGCGTCGAGGACGGCGATCCGGCGCATCATGGGCTCCCGTCCTCAAGCTCGTGCGGGCCGGTCGGCACCCCGGCCCGCGCCGACGTGACTGGATCAGAACAGGGCGCTGGCCAGTGCCCGACGGGCCAGCGCCACCGCGGAATCGTCGGGGCCGGCGATGGTGAAGAGGCCGACCAGGTGCTGACGCACCTTCTCGCGGTCCTCACCGGCGGTACGGCGAACCAGCCCGACCAGACGTTGGTAAGCCTCCTCCGCCATTCCGCCGAGCACCTCAACATCGGCGGCGAGCAGCTGGGCGTCGATGTCGTCGGTGGCTGCGGCCGCCGCGGTGAGCACCGCCTGCGGGTCGGCACCGGCGACCCGACGGGCAAGCCCGACCTGGGCCAGCCCCGCCTCCGCCGCGGCGTCCGACGGCACCTCGGCCAGGATCTTGCGGTACGCCTGCTCCGCCGCGTCCAGGTCCCCACTGAGCAGGGACTCGTCGGCCTCGTCCAGCCGTGGGTCGGCCGTCTCGGCCACGCTCGCGCCACCAGCCTTCAGAACCGCCTGGATCCACTGCCGTAGCTGCGCCTCGGGCACCACGCCGGAGAAGGCGTCGACCGGCTGGCCGCCGACCACCGCGTAGACCATCGGGATCCCCTGCACCCGGAACATCTGCGCCAGCCGAGGGTTGGCGTCCACGTCGACCTTGGCCAGGACCCAGGCACCGCCGCCTTCAACGGCGAGGCGCTCCAACACTGGCGAGAGCTGCTTACAGGGTTCGCACCACTCGGCCCAGAAGTCGACGACCACCGGCGTGCTGAGCGACCGTTCAAGGACCTCGGCCTGGAAGGTCGCCTCGGTGACATCAATGACGGCGGCGGTGCTCCCGGCGCCGTCATCGGACGGGCCGGTCTGGGCAGGGGCGGGGGAGGGTGCGGGGGTGCGCAGCGCGCTGAGGTCTACCGCGCCGCGGGTAAAGATCGACGGGGTGATCCGTGGGTCGCTCATGGTTACCTAGTCTCGCACGGGTGACGCCAATCTCCGCCCTTCGGCGACGCCGAAGGTCACGGTTCTCACGCAGGTCACCACACCTCCCCGCCGCGTCTGCGGGATAGCGTCGGTCAGAAGCGGGCCGGTTCGCGGTAGACGCCCCACTCGAGGCGCAGCGCGTCACAGATCTCGCCCAGGGTCGCCTCGGCACGGACCGCGTCGAGCATCGCCGGGATCATGTTCCCGCTGGTCCGGCTGACCTCGACCATCCGCTCCAACGCCGCACGGACCTCGGCGTCATCCCGGGCTGCCTTCCGCTCGCCGAGCGTGCGACGCTGTTCCAGCTCGACCTCGTGCGAGATCCGCAGGATCTCCAGGTCCTTGGCGACCGTACCGGTGTGGCAGTTGACCCCGACGATCTTCTTCTCGCCCTTCTCCAGCGCCCGCTGGTAGACGAACGCCGCCTCGGCGATGTGCCCGGTGAACCAGCCGTCCTCAATGCCGCGCAGAATTCCCGAGGTCATCGGGCCGATCTCGTGCGGCCCCTCGCCACCGAGCTGCCGGATCCGGGCGAAGATCTCCTCCGCCTCGGCCTCGATCTTGTCGGTGAGCGCCTCGACATACCAGGAGCCGCCCAGCGGGTCGGCCACGTTGGTCACCCCGGTCTCCTCCATCAACACCTGCTGGGTGCGCAGGGCGATCTCGGCCGACTCGTCGGTGGGCAACGCAAGCGTCTCGTCGAGGGCGTTGGTGTGCAGCGAGTTGGTGCCACCAAGCACGGCCGCCAGGGCCTCCACCGCCGTCCGGACCACGTTGTTGACCGGCTGCTGTGCGGTCAGCGAGACCCCGGCGGTCTGGGTGTGGAAGCGCAGCCACTGCGCCTTCTCACTGGTGGCGCCGTAGACGTCGCGCATCCATCGAGCCCAGATCCGGCGGGTGGCACGGAACTTCGCGACCTCCTCAAAGAAATCCACATGGGAGTCGAAGAAGAAGCTGAGACCCGGGGCGAAGACGTTCACGTCCAGGCCTCGGGAGAGACCCAGCTCGACGTAGCCGAAGCCGTCAGCGAGGGTGTACGCCAACTCCTGCGCGGCCGTCGAGCCCGCCTCCCGGATGTGGTAGCCGGAGACGGAGAGTGGTTTGTACCGGGGAATCTCCCCGGCACAGTACTCCATCAGGTCGCCGATGAGACGCAGGTGCGGCTCCGGGTCGAAGAGCCACTCCTTCTGCGCGATGTACTCCTTGAAGATGTCCGTCTGCAGGGTGCCATCCAGGCGGGAGAGGTCCGCGCCCTGCCGCTCGGCGGCGATCAGATACATGCAGAAGACCGGCACAGCCGGGCCGGAGATGGTCATGCTCGTCGTCACACCAGCCAGGTCGATGCCGTCGAAAAGCACCTCCATGTCGGCGGCGCTGTCCACCGCGACCCCGCAGTGGCCGACCTCGCCGAGCGACTGTGGGTCATCCGAGTCACGGCCCATCAGCGTGGGCATGTCGAAGGCGACAGAGAGCCCGCCACCCCCCGCGCCCAGAATCATCTTGTAGCGCTCGTTGGTCTGCCGGGCGTTGCCGAAGCCGGCGAACTGCCGAATGGTCCAGGCCCGTCCCCGGTAACCGGTCGGATGTAGACCACGGGTGTACGGGAACTCCCCCGGCCAGCCGATCCGCTCAAAGCCGGGATGGTCCGCCCCCTCCGGCGGCCCGTACACCGGGGCGACAGACATCCCGGAGAGCGTAGTGAAGTCGGCGTCCCGTTTGCGCGCGGCATCGTAGCGGTCCTGCCAGCGCCTGCGTCCAGCGGCGATCTCGTCGGCGTTCATCCGCGGGCTCCTCCTCGGGTCTGCGACTCCACCTCCGAGTGTAGATCCCGGCCTGAACGGTCGCTAAGGACGCTCGTACCGGCCGGTAGGGTTTCCGGCGCTGTCGCCGGCGATCTGGGCGAGGAGCTGATCAGCCGCCGCGTACGGGTCGAGCGAACCGGCGGCCACCCGGGCAGCGAGCGTTGACAGCTCGGTGCCGTCCCGCAGCGAACCAATTCGGGCGCGAAGTGCGCCCAGCGCGATCGCCTCCACTTCCGCGGCGGCCCGTGCCTCCTGACGACGGCGGAGTTCACCCCGCTCGACCAGCCAGCCCCGATGCTTGTCGATGGCCGCGGCGACGTCGTCGATCCCCTCGCCGCGTACCGCGACCGCGCGTACCACCGCTGGCCGCCACTGCCCCGGCCCCCGTTCTCCCAGCGCGATCATGCCCTGGATGTCCCGGACCGTGGCATCGGCACCGTCCCGGTCGGCCTTGTTGACCACGAACACGTCGGCGATCTCCAAGATGCCGGCCTTGACCGCCTGGATCGCGTCCCCCATCCCGGGCGCGAGCAGCACGAGCGTGGTGTCCGCGAGCGAGGCGACCTCCACCTCCGCCTGCCCCACGCCGACGGTCTCCACCAGAACCACGTCGCAGCCGGCACCCTCCAGCACCCGGACCGCCTGCGGCGTTGCCGCCGAAAGGCCGCCAAGGTGCCCGCGACTGGACATGGAGCGGATATAGACCCCGGGGTCGGTGGCGTGGTCCTGCATCCGGACCCGATCGCCGAGGATCGCCCCACCGGTGAAGGGACTGGACGGGTCGATGGCCAGCACGCCGACCCGGTGTCCCCGGGAGCGCAGCGCTCGCACCAACTCGTTGGTGGTGGTCGACTTGCCCACTCCGGGCGAACCCGTCAGGCCGACCACCTGGGCCTGGCCGGCGTACGGGGCGAAAGCCGCCGCAATCCGGGGCAGTGTCTCATCCCCGGATTCGACCAACGTGATCAGCCGGGCGACCGCACGGGGGTCACCCGCGCGGGCCCGCTCGACGAGCATGGGAATGTCCCGGCTGCGGCGCACCGACGGCGCGGCCGGGACATTGTTGACGGCGTCAGTCATGGTGCCCTTCGTTCCCGACCACGGGACTCGCCGATCTGGCTCACCCCTGGCTCTCGGCCCCCGCTGGGACGTGAATGATCAGCGCGTCGCCCTGGCCACCACCGCCGCAGAGCGCCGCCGCGCCGGTGCCGCCACCGCGCCGCTTGAGCTCCAGCGCCAGGGTCAGGACCAGCCGGGCACCGGACATACCGATCGGATGCCCCAGGGCGATCGCACCGCCGTTGACGTTGACCTTGTCCGGGCTGATCCCGAGGTCACGGGTTGACTGGATGCCCACCTGCGCAAACGCCTCGTTGATCTCGATTAGATCCAGATCGTTGATGGTGAGGCCCGCCTTCCGGAGCGCGTGGCCGATCGCATTGGACGGCTGCGAGTGCAGCGAGTTGTCCGGACCGGCGACGTTGCCGTGCGCACCGATCTCGGCCAGCCAGGTCAGCCCCAGTTCCTTGGCCTTGGCCTTACTCATCACCACGACAGCGGCCGCCCCGTCGGAGATCGGCGACGAACTGCCGGCGGTGATACTGCCCTGCGGGGCGAAGGCCGGGCGCAGCTTCGCCAGCGATTCCGCGGTGGCGTCCGGACGAATGCCCTCGTCCTCGCTGATCACCAGCGGCTCACCCTTGCGCTGCGGGAGAACGACCGGGGTGATCTCTTCGGTGAAGTGCCCATTCTTCTGGGCTGCGGCGGCCCGCTGGTGGCTTCCCGCGGCGAAGGCGTCCTGCTCCGCACGGCTGATCCCCTTGGTACTGCCGTGCCGCTCGGTCGACTCCCCCATCGAGCAGCAGTCCCAGGCGTCGGTGAGCCCGTCGAGGGCCATGTGGTCCTTGATCACCACGTCGCCGTACTTGTAGCCACCCCGCTGCCCCAACAGCAGATGCGGGGCGTTGGTCATCGACTCCATGCCGCCGGCCACGACGATGTCGAACTCCCCAGCCCGGATCAGCTGGTCAGCCAGGGCGATCGCGTCCAGCCCGGAGAGGCAGACCTTGTTGATCGTCAGCGCCGGAACGGAGAGCGGGATGCCCGCCTCGGCGGCTGCCTGCCGGGCCGGAATCTGACCGGCACCCGCCTGAAGCACCTGCCCCATGATCACGTACTGGACCTGGTCCGGGGCGACCTCGGCACGCTCCAGCGCCGCCTTTATCGCCACGCCACCAAGCCGGGTCGCGGAAAGATCCTTGAGATTTCCCAGCAGTCGCCCCATCGGGGTTCGAGCGCCGCTGACGATCACCGAAGCCATACCTGCCTCCGAGGGTCCCGACCTGTACGCCTTAACGATTGTTAGGACGCACCTTAGCTTCTGGGAACAGATCGGCGACGGTGACCCCGCGCACATCGACGACGCACGGTGGGGCCAGCCCGGTGCACGGCCACTCGTCGCCCGCCACGCGCGGGGAACGGAACCTCTCAGCGACCGCCCGGACAGCGTAGCGGTTCGCGCCCTTTCACGCAGGCATCGACCGCCGCCCCGGGCCCCGCCGCTACCTGTCCACCCGCACGGACGTCCGCGGGCGACCGCCTTCCGCGGCGTAAGGTCGGCGCCTGCTGGCGGTCGGCCCGTTGCCGAACTGGCCGAAGGAGTCGTCGCCTTCCCGTGCGTGAGATAGCCAACCAGCCGCGCTCCCCGCGCACGCGTTCGGCCAGACTGACCTCATGGCCGAGAATCCCCCCGCCGAGTCCGCTGCGGACCACGGCACAGACATCGGACTACGTCGCATCGACCACGTCGGTATCGCCGTACCCGACCTGGACGAGGCGATCGACTTCTACCAGCGCGCCTTCGGCATGCGATGCGTACACACCGAGACCAACGAGGAGCAGGGCGTACGCGAGGCGATGCTGGCGGTCGGTCCGACCGCCGCCGGCGGCTGCGTGCAGCTACTCGCCCCGCTCTCGCCGGTGTCCACGATCGCGCGGTTCCTCGACCGGCAGGGCCCGGGCGTGCAGCAGGTCGCGTACACGATCGCCGATATCGACGTAGCTTGCGCGAAGCTGCGCGAGCGGGGTCTCCGCCTGCTGTATGAGCAGCCGAAGCGGGGCACCGCGAACTCCCGGATCAATTTCGTCCACCCCAAGGACGCCGGTGGCGTCCTGGTCGAACTGGTCGAGCCCGCCGCGGACCACTGAGCCCGGGTGGGCCCGCCCCTGCTCCCTGCCGGGCATGGCCCACCCCGTCAATCGATGCACTTTTTCACAGAGCACTTCCGAGCATAGCTACCGTTCAGTAACGTCCGCCTCCACAACAACGCGGTCGATGTCGGATGCGTCGATACCGAGACGGTGTCCGACACGCCGGGCGCCGACGATGGCACACACCCTGCCGGCGACGCGCGGGGCAGACGAACGGGAGGTCGAAGTGCAGGACATCCTCGAAACGATCATGGCTGCGGAAGGTTCGGCGCAGCCCGAACGTGAACTCGCTGGTGTTGCCCGGCTCCCGATTCCACAGTCCTACCGAGGCGTCGTCGTACGCGCCGAAGAAACCCAGATCTTCGACGGAATGGCCACCCGGGACAAAGACCCCCGCAAGGCGCTGCACGTCCAGGAGGTGCCGACCCCGCAACCTGGCCCCGGCGAGGCACTGGTCGCGGTGATGGCCAGCGCCATCAACTACAACACGGTGTGGACGAGCATCTTCGAACCACTGCCGACCTTCAAGTTCCTCCAGCGCTACGGCCGACTCTCCGAGGAGACCAGGCGACACGACCTGCCGTACCACGTGGTCGGTTCGGACGCGGCCGGTGTCGTGCTGCGCACCGGCCCCGGGGTAACCCGATGGCAGGCCGGTGACGAGGTCGTCGCCCATTGTCTCTCGGTGGAACTGGAGGAGGCCGCCGGACACGACGACACCATGCTCGACCCACAGCAGCGGATCTGGGGCTTCGAGACCAACTTCGGCGGTCTGGCCGAGCTGGCGATCGTCAAGGCCAACCAGCTCATGCCGAAGCCCCGCCACCTCAGCTGGGAGGAGGCGGCGAGCCCGGGGCTGGTCAACTCCACCGCGTACCGACAGCTCGTCTCCCACCACGGCGCCAACATGAAGCAGGGGGATGTCGTGCTGATCTGGGGGGCCTCCGGAGGCCTGGGCAGCTACGCCACCCAGATGGCGCTCACCGGCGGGGCGATTCCGGTCTGTGTGGTCTCCTCGCCGGAGAAGGCGGAGCTGTGCCGACGGATGGGCGCGGAGCTGGTGATAGACCGGGCCGCCGAAGGCTTTCGGTTCTGGCGGGACGAGCAGACCCAGGACCCGGACGAGTGGCGCCGCTTCGGTGAACGCATTCGCGAGCTGACCGGCGGCGAGGACCCCGACATCGTCTTCGAGCACCCGGGGCGGGAGACCTTCGGAGCCAGCGTCTTCGTCACCAAACGCGGTGGCACCGTGGTCACCTGCGCCTCGACCAGCGGCTACCAACACCAGTACGACAACCGCTACCTCTGGATGCACCTCAAGCGGATCGTCGGCAGCCACTTCGCGAACTACCGCGAGGCGTGGGAAGCGAACCGGCTGATCGCGCTCGGCAAGATCCACCCAACCGTGTCGAAGACCTACAGCCTGGAACAGACCGGCCAGGCCGCGTATGAGGTGCACCGGAACGCGCACCAGGGAAAGGTCGGGGTCCGCTGCCTTGCTCCGGCCGACGGCCTCGGTGTGCGCGACCCCGAGTTCCGCGGGCGGCACGAGGCGGCGATCAACCGGTTCCGCGGTCACTGATCAGACGGGCAAGGGTCGCCACCAATGTGGCGGTTGGATTGCCTTTCCTTTCGCTGGCCTGGACGCCCATTTGAACGATACCGGATACCCCGATACCGGCTCAGAACGGAATGGGGCCGCGAGTCCTTGCTCACGGCCCCATTTCCAGAGCCCACTTCAGACCGTCGCGGTGTCCGGGAGCTGCCAAGATCGCCGATTGCTCCGGTGGCTGTGCCCCACCTGGGCGGACCCTGTAATGAGGATGGCAAAGGTCGGGGCGCTCTTGCGAAGGCCCCCAGGTCGTCTGCCAGTATGTCCCAATGCCCCAGCAGCAGTCCTCCCCTCTTGCGTTCTTCGATAACGCGAACACCCAGCCGGACTTCACGGTCGGCCTACGCGGCTACAACACCGGGCAGGTTGACGACTTCCTTGGTCGGATGAGCGCCGCGCTGACCCAGTCCGAGCAGGCCCGCGCCGAGGCCGAGCAGCGGATGAACGACGCGCAGCGCCGGCTCCGCCAGGCCGAGCAGCGGATGACCGCCCTCGAGCAGAAGCTCTCCGAGGCCAGCAAGCAACTCGAAGAGAACAATCGGCCGACCCTCTCCGGCATCGGCACCCGCGTTGAGCAGATCCTCCGGCTCGCCGAGGAGCACGCCAACGACCACCGCAACGAGGCGAAGCGGGAGTCCGAGGGCATTCTCTCCGCCGCCCGCCTCGAGGCACGGGAGATCACTGACAAGGCTCGGGCCGAGGTGGCGGCGATGAAGGCCACCGCGGAGCGGGAGGCGGGCAACGTCCGGACCGCCGCGGAGCGGGAGGCGGCCGAGGTCCGGGTCCAGGCCCGGCGCGAGGCTGACACGCTGCGGGCCGATGCCGACCGGGAGACCAAGCAGCTGCGCACGGTCACCGCGCACGAAGTCGCCGAGCTGAAGTCCACCGTCGAGCGGGAGGTGTCCACCCTCCGCGCGACCGCGGAGCGGGAGATCACCCAGCAGCGGGCGAAGGCCGCCCGCGAAGCCGAGGAGAAGCGCGCCGAGGCGACGAAGCTCCTCACCGACGCGCGGGACAAGCGCGACAAGGACCTGCAGGCCCTTGAGCTGCAGCTGGCCGAGCGGCGGGAGAAGGCCGAGCGCGAGGAGTCGGAGCGGCACGCCGCCCAGGTCGCCCAGACCCAGAAGCTGGTCAACGAGGCCGAGGAGCGGGCCCGGGCCGCCCAGGAGCGGGCGAAGGAGATCGAGCAGCGCGCCGAAGCACGGCGGGTCGAGTCGGAACGCACCGCCCACGACACGGTCGAAGAAGCCAAGTCGGTCGCCGAGAAGAGCCTGAACGAAGCGAAGACCGAGGCAGAGCGCCTGCTCACCGAGGCCCGCACCGAGGCCGACCTGGCTACTCAGACGGCCCGCCGCGAGGTCGAGGATCTGACCCGCCAGAAGGACGCGGTCACCTCCCAGCTCGGCCAGATGCTCTCCGGGCTCGCCGGTATCGTCCCGGGTACCGGCCCGGACGCCGCGGCGGCGGCGGCCTCCGCTGTGGCCGCCGCCACGGAGGCAAAGTCGGAGACCACCGCCGAGGCGAAGCAGGGCGAGGGCACCGAATCCTCCAGCTGACCAGCTCAGCTGGGGCCTGTTCCACCGCGCGGGGCGACGCTGGGCATCCGGTGTCGCCCCGCGCCGTACGTCGTTCCAAGTCCGGATCGCACCGGTTAAACCGCTGCATCCGACGAGTCCGTATCGCCCCAAGAGGGCCAATTGCGTGTGAGGATGGGGGCATGTCGAACGGCGAGGAACTGTTCGCTCTCGGCGGGGATGTGACCACGGAGCCCAGCTTCGAGGCCGGCCTGCGGGGGTACGTGAAGGGGCAGGTCGACCGGTACGTCGCTCGCGCCGAGCACGAGATCGCCACCCTGACCGCCGAGCGAGAGCAGGCCTACACCCAAATCCATAAGCTGGCCGGCCAGGTGGAGGTGCTCCAGCGGGATCTCGCCCAGGTGCGCAAGCAGGTCGGCTTGGTGGACCGCGCCTCCTTCCGGCACCTTGGACCCCGCGTCGAGCAGGTCCTCACCCTCGCCGAGGAACAGGCCGAAGAGATCCTCGCCGCGGCGAACAAGGAGATCGACTCCCGCCGAGCAGTCGCCGAGCACCTCATTGACGAGGCGCGGGCGGAGGCGGCCAAAGCCCTCGAGGACTTCAAACTGGCGCTGGCCGCTCGCCGCGCCGAGGAGGAGCGGCACACCGCGGCTCGGAAGGCGGAGGCAGACGCCGCCGTCAAAGCCGCGACCGAGCAGGCCGACGCAGCGGTAAAGGCCGCGACCGAGCAGGCCGACGCCCGGGTCAAGGCCGCAGCCGAACAGGCAGACGTAACGGTCAAAACCGCAACCGAGCAGGCCGATGCCGCGGTCAAAGCCGCGACCGAGGAGGCCGCCCGGCTCCGCGAGACCGCGCAGGAGGCGCTGACGAAGGCCCAGCAGGAAGCCACCCAATTGCGGGACACTGCGAAAGAGGTGCACACGCGGGCCCAACAGGAGGCGACGAAGCTGCGCGAGGCGGCCCGCGAGGCGCAGGCCAAGGCTCAGCAGGAGGCGACCGAGCTACGGGATGCCGCCAAGGAGGTGCAAGCCAAGGCGCAGGAGGAGGCCGGACGCCTCGTGGAGCAGGCGACCGAGGCGAGCCGGGCTACCCACGCCAAGGCCCAGCAGGAGGCCAAGCAGATCCTTGACGACGCCAGCACCGCCGGCCGGGCCACCCACACAAAGGCCCGTCAGGAGGCGGAGCTGCTCGCCAAACAGGCCGCCGACGCGGCGAAGCGGCAGCGGGCCGAGGCCGAGGCATTCGCGCAGCAGACGCGCACCGAGACCGAGGAGTATGCCCGGCAAACCCGAGCCCAGACACAGCAGGAGCTGGGAGCCTGGCGGGCGGGGGTGGAGACGGAGGTCAACAACCGCCGGGCGGCGGCAGACCGCGAGCTGGCCCAGCGCCGGGCCGCCGATGACCAGGAGTTCGCCAGCCGCCGCGACGAGTTGGAGCAGCGGCACGAGTCCCGGCACACCGAGCTGGAGCAGCAGTACACGAGCCGACAGCAAGAGCTGGAAACTGGGTTCACGACCCGACAGCAGGAGCTGGAGACCGGGTTCACGACCCGACAGCAGGAGCTGGAGACCGAGTTCACGACCCGACAGCAGGAGCTGGAAACCGAGTTCACGACCCGACAGCAAGAGCTGGAAACCGATTTCACCTCGCGCAAGACCGAGTTGGAGTCCACGTACACGGCCCGCCGAGACGAGATCGAGGGTGCCGCCGAGCGCATCCGGCGGACCGCCGAAGAGGATGCCCAGGCCCTACGCGAGCGTGCGGACCAAGAAGCATCGGCGCTGTTGAGCCAGGCCGAGGAGGCGGCGGCCGAGCAACGCCGAACCGCCGACGAGTACGCCGCCACCTCCCGACGCCAGTTCGAGGAGTACGCCGCTACCACCCAGCAGGCCCTGGCAACCACGCAACAGCACCTGGCGGCGACACAGCAGGAGGCCGCGACCGGCCGGCAGCAGCTCGCCCAGGTGATGCTCGAGATCGCGCAGGCGCAGCAGCAGCTCGCTGATTTGCGGCAGGAGACCTGGCGATCCCGCCAGGAGTCCGACGACCTACAGCGACAGGTGGCAGAACTGCGGCTGGAGCTGACCGCAGCGGCAAAGCCGACACCGGTCGGACCCGCGGGCAGCGAATCCGACAACGGTCGGGCCCCCACGGCCGCACCGGCGCCACCCGCTGCCGACCGGGCCGGGGTGGGGAAGGTCGATCCGGCGGACGCCGGTCAGCCGGCCCACGGACGGATCGAGCCGGCTGTTGACGAGTCCGCGAAGGGCAGCGTGAAGTCAGTCACCACGAAGGACGGTGATGAGGCCAGCGCCGGGGTGGACGGTGAGCCGACCGTCGCGGCCGTGCCGGGGGAAGGGGGCCGGGCAGCCTCCCCCACAAAGATCACCAGTACCGGCGAGAACAACAACCGACCGGCAAAGCCCACCACCGACGAGCGCAGCTCCAAGCCGAGCAAGGTCGTCGTTGACAAGGACTGAGCCGGCCGGCTGGAGGACGCTTCCGGGCCAGGCTCGCCGCTGTCGGCGACGGAGCGAGCCGTGGCGGGCCGGCCACGGCGCTGGGCGGGCGGCCTGAGCTCCGGTGGCACCGGGCGAGCCGGAGTCGCAGCAGCACCGCGCCGACCAGGGGTCTGGGCGGTTCGGCGTGCCGGGGCTGCCCCTGCGGCGTAGCAGCTTCCTCGTCGGCTTCACCGGCGGGCTCGGCGCGCTGCTGGCCTACGCTCTCTTCCTCGGCCTGCGCAACGCTGCCGGTCTCCTCGTCCCCGTCGTGATCGCGCTCTTCCTCGCCGTCGGGCTCTATCCGGCGGTGGCGCGGCTACGCCGGCTCGGGCTGCCCCACGGGCTGGCGGTCGCGGTCGTCATGCTGACCCTGCTCCTCCTGCTGTGCAGCGGTGCGGTCGCCCTGGTGCCACCGATCATCACGCAGTCCAACCAGTTCATCGAGCAGTTCCCCGGCTACCTGGAAACGCTGCGGCGCAATGAGACCATCAACGAGCTGGTCGAGCGGTACGACCTGGTGGAGAGGGCGCAGCAGGTCGCGGACAGCGACACCCTCGGCCCGGCACTCGGCGGAGTACTCGGCGGTGCCCAGCTCGTCTTCGGCACCGCCTTCCGGACCCTGACCGTGCTCGTACTCACCATCTACTTCCTGGCGTACTTCAACCAGCTGCGGTCGCTCGGGTACGCGCTCGTCCCCCGGTCCCGTCGGGATCGGGTACGCCTCATCGGCGACGAAATCATCGCCAAGGTCGGCGCGTACATCGTCGGAGCGCTCATCATCGCCCTCCTCGCCGGTACCACCACCTTCGTCTTCGCGTTGATCACCGGGTTGCCGTACCCGTTCGCCCTGGCCGTCGTGGTGGCGGTGACCGACCTGATCCCGCAGATCGGTGCCACGCTCGGGGCGGTGATCGTGAGCCTGGTCGGCTTCGCCACCGACCTACCGGTGGGGATCGCCTGTGTGCTGTTCTTCCTCATCTACCAGCAGGTGGAGAACTACCTGATCTACCCCAAGGTGATGCGCCGATCGGTGCAGGTCAACGAGGTAGCCGCCCTGGTAGCGGCGCTGCTCGGAGTCGCCCTGATCGGCGTGGTGGGCGCCCTCATCGCGATCCCCACCGTCGCGGCGTTCCAGCTGATCCTGCGCGAGGTGGTTATCCCGCGCCAGGACTCCCGTTAGTCGGCGGCGGGGCCCGGCACCGCCCGGTCGGCGAAGGCCGCCACCGTGCGATCGGCGTAGGCACTGGCATCGCCGGTCTCCACCGGGCCGTCCCAGGTGGTCGGCAGCGGCACGGAGACGGTGGGATTGACCCGCCGGACAATCTCGTCGAGGACGGTCTCGGCGTCACCAACCCAGAGGTGTTTGGCGCCCGGCACCCCGACCACCTCAGCCTGCGGCACGGCCGCAAAGCGCTCCCGCGCCGCCTCGGGCCGCAGGTAGTCGTCGAACTCCGGCACCAACGCCGTGATCGGCTTTCCGGCGGCGGCCCAGCTCGCCAGGTCGTCGGGCCCGGAGAACCGCAGCGGCGGGGAGAGCAGGAGGGCACCCGCCACCGCCGGGTCACAGCCGTACCGCAGGGCCAGGTCAGTGCCGAACGACCAACCCAGCAGCCATATCTCCGGCAGCTCGTGGAACTCCGCGTACTCGATGGCGGCGGCGACGTCGTACCGCTCGCCGACCGCGTTGTCGAACGTCCCCGCGCTGGTACCGCGCACGCTGGTCGTGCCCCGGGTGTTGAAACGCAGCACCGCAAGGTCCGCCAGGGCCGGCAGGCGCCAGGCGGCCTTGCGGAACACGTGGCTGTCCATCATCCCGCCGTGGGTGGGCAAGGGATGCAGGCAGACCAGCGTGGCGACCGGCGCGCGGTCGGCCGGGCGGGCCAGCTCACCGACGAGCCGCAGCCCGTCGGCGGTGTGTAGCTCGATCTCCTCCCGGCGACCGGGCAGAATCGACGAGGCGCGGATGGGTGTGCTCACCCGCCCAGTCTCCCCCGTCACCGGGCCGGCAACCCGGCCGGGGTCGGGAAGACGGCGATCCAGATCACGCCTCAGCCGTGGCGGGGCGCACCGCGGCCCCGTTGCACGATCGGTGCCCGCCGGTCCCGGGCCCGCCAACAGCCGCTGTGCCAGTGCCGGCGATCGGTCGGGTCCCCCCACCCCTGCGCGGGCCACGCCACGACATGCGCCACACCGGGACGGATCTCCTGGTCACAGCCGGGGCAACGGTAGGTCTTCACCGACGCGCCGCCGCTGATCAACCGAACCTGCCAGTCGCCGTCCCGCCACTGCTGCACCGACTCGACCCCCTGCCGGAGCCGCGCGGAATCAGGCTGCCCGCTCTCATCCCGGCGGGATCGGTTACGACGAGGGCTCACACCCACCAGCGTACGGCGGGACGAGGCCGTACGGCGTCGGCGGGCCGGCGACCCGACCCGCCCGCACCTGCCCTACTCGCTCAGCGGCGAGTGTGATCGCGGAAGCCACGGCCCGCCTTCCGGCCCAGATAGCCGGCGGTGACCAGGTGCTCCAGCAACGGCGCGGGAGCGAACCCCGGCTCGCGCAGTTCCAGGTACAACTCCCGCTGAATAGCCAGGGACACGTCGAGGCCGACCACGTCCAACAACTCGAACGGACCCATCGGGTAGCCACAGCCGAGCTTCATCGCATGATCGATGTCGTCGGCGGTCGAGTAGCTCGCCTCCAGCATCTTCACCGCGTCGTTGAGGTAGGGGAAGAGCAGCGCGTTGACGATGAACCCGGAGCGGTCACCGCAGACCACACCAGTCTTGCCCAGCTCCCCGCAGACCGCCTTCGCGGTCGCGGTGGTCTCCGCGGACGTACGGATGGTCTGCACGATCTCTACCAGCGACATGACCGGTGCCGGGTTGAAGAAGTGCAGGCCGACCACGTCCGCCGGACGCTGGGTGGCCATCGCGACATCGATCACCGGCAGCGACGAGGTGGTGGTGGCGAGGACGACACCGGGCTTGCAGATCTCGTCAAGGCTCGCGAAGAGCGCCTTCTTGACACTCAGCTCCTCGACGACCGCCTCGACCACCAGGTCGACGTCGGCAAGGTGCTCCAACGTCGCGGACCAGGTGATTCGGCCCAGCGCGGCGTCCCGGTCGGCCTCGCCCAGCTTGCCCCGCACCACGCCCTTGTTGAGCGAAGTCTTGACCGCCTCGAAGAGCTTGGCAGACTTCTCCGCCCCACGGGTCACCGAGACCACCTCGTAGCCAGCCTTGGCGAAGACTTCGATGATGCCGGTCGCCATCGTCCCGGAACCGACCACACCGACCTTCGCGATGCCCCGCGCGCGGGCCTCGAGCGTCGACTCCGCACTCACCGGGGTCTGGTCGTCCGGTACGACCACCGGCGAACCGGGCCGCTCGTAGGTGTAGAAGCCGCGCCCCGACTTCCGACCGAGCAGCCCGGCGGTGACCATCTGCTTGATCAGCGGCACCGGGGCGTGTCGCCGGTCCCGGCCGCCCCGCCGGTACATCGTGTCCAGAATCTCGTACGCGGTGTCCAGGCCGATCAGATCCATCAACGCCAGCGGGCCCATCGGCAGACCACAGCCGAGTTTCATCGCCGCGTCGATGTCCTCCCGGCTGGCGTACCGCGTCTCGAGCAGGCTGACCGCATGGTTGAGGTAGCCGAAGAGGAGGGCGTTGGCGATGAAGCCCGCTCGGTCGCTGATCGTCACATCGACCTTGCCCAACCGTGCGCAGAGCCCTTCCACGTCGGCAACGACCTCGGCCGAGGTGACCACCGTCCGGACGATCTCCACGAGCTTCATGACCGGCGCCGGGTTGAAGAAGTGGATGCCGATGACCTGGTTGGGGCGGGTCGTGGCCACTGAGATCTCGGTCACCGACAGCGACGAGGTATTGGTGGCCAGAACCGTCTCGGGCTTGCAGACCCGATCCAGCTCCGCGAAAATCCGCTGCTTCAGATCGAGCTGCTCGGGAACGGCCTCGATCACCAGGTCGACCGCGTGCAGGGCCGCCAGCCCGACCTGCCAGTCAACGCGGGCCAGGAGCGCGTCCCGGTCGGCCGCCGCGAGCTTGCCCTTGGCGACCGCCCGGTCGGTCGAGCCGGTCAGGGTGGCCCGGCCGCGCTCCAGCGCTGTCTCGGTCACCTCAACGGCGACGACATCGATGCCGTTTCGGGCGAAGACTTCGACGATGCCGGCACCCATGGTGCCCAGACCCACCACACCCACACTGGCGAACTCGCGCGTCACGCCAAGCCTCCCTGGTCAGCTCCATGCGGCCGGCATTAACGGCCGCTAAGGTATGCGCGCGAGTCTGCCATGTGCCGCAGGGTTGTCGAGATGCCGTGGGGTATGTCACGACATCGAGGCGACAGCAAGCGGGCACCGCCTGCCCTACCGGTGAGTAGCAAGCCGGGTCTAAACTTCCGCCATGACGGCTGTACATGTTCCGGGCACGCCGGTGATCGAGGACGGTCGACTCGTGTCGACGAACCCGGCGACCGGCGCGGAGGCCGGGCGCCTGCTGGTCGCGTCCCCCGCCGATGTCGAAGCAACCGTCGCCCAGGCCCGTGCCGCCAGCGGGTGGTGGGCCGGGCTCGGCGTCGCCGCCCGACGGGAGCGGCTGCTGCGCTGGCGGAGCCGGCTGGCGTCCCGGATCGAGGAACTCGCCGAGCTGATTCACCTCGAGGGCGGCAAGCCGGTCGCCGAGGCCGTCGTCGAGGTGGTCACCGCCGTCGAACACCTCGACTGGGCCGCGCGCAACGCCAAGCGGGTGCTCGGCCCCCGCCGGGTACGGTCCCGGCTGATGCTGGCGGAGTTCTCCGCCCACCTGGAGTACCAGCCGTACGGGGTGGTCGGCGTGATCGGCCCGTGGAACTACCCCGTGTTCACCCCGATCGGCTCCATCGCCTACGCCCTGGCCGCGGGCAACGCCGTGGTCCTCAAGCCCAGCGAGTACACCCCGGCCGTCGGCCAGTGGCTGGTGGACAGCTTCGCCGAGGTCGTCCCCGAGGAGCCGGTGTTCGCCGCGGTGCACGGCCTCGGTGATGTCGGCGCGGCGCTGTGCCGATCCGGGGTCGACAAGGTGGCCTTCACCGGGTCCACAGCTACTGGTCGAAAGGTGATGGCCGCCTGCGCCGAGTCCCTGACCCCCGTGCTCATCGAGGCCGGCGGGAAGGACGCGATGATCGTCGACACCGACGCCGACCTGGACGCCGCGGCCGCGGCAGCGGTCTGGGGCGGTCTCACCAACGCCGGCCAGACCTGCATCGGCATCGAGCGGGTCTACGCCGTCGAGGGGGTCTTCGACCGCTTCGTTGACCGGGTGGTCCAGCGGGCCGGACGACTCACCGTGGGCACCGACGGCACCGATATCGGCCCGATCACCATGCCGAGCCAGCTGGAAGTGATCCGTCGGCACATCGATGACGCGCTGGCGCGCGGCGGCCGGGCGGTGCTCGGCGGGGCAGACGCGGTGCAGCCGCCGTACGTGCGACCGACCGTGCTGGTGGACGTGCCGGAGGACTCAGCGGCCGTACGTGAGGAGACCTTCGGCCCCACCCTGACCATCAACCGGGTCCGGGACGTGGACGAGGCGGTCGCCCGCACCAACGCGCTGCGCTACGGGCTCGGCGGCTCGGTCTTCGGCCGGCGTCGGGCCATGGCGGTCGCGCGGCGGCTGCATTCTGGAATGGCCTCGGTGAACTCGGCCCTGACCTTCGCCGGCATGTCCACCCTGCCCTTCGGCGGCGTGGGCGACTCCGGTTTCGGACGGATCCACGGCGCGGACGGGCTGCGGGAGTTCGCCCGCCCCAAGGCCATCACCCGGCGCCGGGCCCGGTCGCTGCTGCCCGCAACGACCTTCGACCGCACCGACGCGGACGTCGCCCGACTGGTCAAGCTCATCAAGCGCTTCTACGGCCGCTGACCCGCCCCCGGCCGCCCTGCCCTCGAGCTGCGCCGCAGCCCCTGCCCGCGGGCGGTGGGCTGCGGGCGACTCAGAACAGGGTCAGCTCGTCCCGCTCGATGCCGCGCAGCTTGTCGTAGTCCACGACCACGCAGCGGATCCCCCGGTCGGTGGCGAGCACCCGCGCCTGCGGCTTGATCTCCTGCGCGGCGAAGACGCCCTGCACCGGCGCGAGCAGCGGGTCCCGGTTGAGCAGTTCCAGGTAGCGGGTGAGCTGCTCCACACCGTCGATCTCACCGCGGCGCTTCACCTCGACCGCCACGGCGCCCTGCGCCGCGTCCCGGCACAACAGGTCCACCGGACCGATCGCCGTCATGTACTCCCGGCGCACCAGCGTGAAACCCTCACCCAACGTCTCCGGGCTCGCCGCCAGCAGCTCCTGAAGGTGCGCCTCCACGCCGTCCTTCCGCAGGCCCGGGTCGACCCCCAGCTCGTACGCGGTGTCCTGGAAGACCTCCTCCAGGGTGATCCGCAGCTCCTCACCGGCCTTGTTGACCACCCGCCAGACGCCCGGGGCCTCCTCCAGCCGGCACGGGGGGCTCATCCAGTTCAGCGGCTTGTAGGCCCGGTCGTCGGCGTGGATCGACACCGACCCGTCCGCCTTCACCATCACCAGACGGGTGGCTGGCGGCAGGTGGGCCGAGAGCCGTCCAACATAGTCCACAGAGCACTTCGCAATCACCAACCGCACCCGACGAGGGTAACGGAGCTACTGCTCCGGTAGGCCGTTGGCGTGGCGAACCACGGTCACCAACTCGTTGATTACCCCGGTGAGCGCGAAATCCTTCGGCGTGAAGACCCGGACGACCCCGGCCTCCCGAAGGGTCTGCGTGTCCGCCTCCGGGATGATGCCGCCGACCACGACGGGCAGATCACCTCGACCGGCGGCGCGCAGCCCCGCCAGGACGGCTGGCACAGCCGCCAGGTGCGAGCCGGAGAGGACCGAGAGGCCGACCAGGTCTACGTCCTCCTCCACGGCCGCGGCCACGATCTGCCCGGCGGTCAGCCGAATGCCCTGATAGACCACCTCGAAGCCAGCGTCCCGGGCCCGGACCGCGATCTGCTCGGCACCGTTGGAGTGCCCGTCCAGACCGGGCTTGCCGACCAGCAGCCGCAGCCGCCCGCTGCCCAGTTGCCGCGCGGTGGCGGCGACCCGGGCCCGCACCGCCGACAGCGGGCCGTCCGCGCCGGAACCGACCGCTCCGGAGAGGCCGGTGGGGGCCCGGTACTCCCCGAAGACCTCTCGCAGCGCGCCCGCCCACTCACCGGTGGTCACGCCGACGCGTACGCAGTCAAGCGTGGCCGACATCAGGTTCGTGGTGGACGCGGCGTCCGCGCGGAGCCGGGCGAGCGCGGCGTCCACGGCCGCTGCGTCCCGGTTGGCCCGCCAGTGGCGTACGGCCGTCGTGGCGGCTGCCTCCACCGCCGGGTCGACCTGTTCGATCGCGGCGGCGCCGGCCGCGGTCAGTGGGGAGGGCTCGGTCTCGGTGAACCGGTTGACGCCGACCACCACATCGGTGCCGGCCTCCATCCGGCGACGCCGGTCGGCGAGCGAGGCGACCAGGGCGCTCTTGAGGTAGCCGGTCTCGACCGCGGCGACCACTCCCCCCATCTCCAGCACCTTCTCCAGCTCGATCCGGGCTCCGGAGACGATGTCGTCAACCAGCGCCGTCATCAGGTGCGAGCCGTCGAACAGGTCGGGGTACTCCAGCAGGTCCGACTCGTACGCGAGTACCTGCTGCATTCGCAGCGACCACTGCTGGTCCCACGGGCGGGGCAGGCCAAGGGCCTCGTTCCAGGCGGGGAGCTGCACCGCCCGGGCCCGGGCGCTCTGGGAGAGGGTCACGCCGAGCATCTCCAGCACGATGCGTTGGATGTTGTTCTCCGGCTGCGCCTCGGTCAGCCCCAGCGAGTTGACCTGGACGCCGTAGCGGAACCGGCGCTGCTTCGGGTTCGCCACGCCGTAACGGTCGCGGGTGATCTCGTCCCAGAGCGCACCGAAGGCCCGCATCTTGGCGATCTCCTCGACGAAGCGCACCCCGGCGTTGACGAAGAAGCTGATCCGCTGGACCACATCTCCCATCCGCTCGGCTGGTACCTGGCCCGAGTCACGGACGGCATCAAGGACGGCGACCGCGGTGGCGAGCGCGAACCCGACCTCCTGGACCGGGGTGGCACCGGCCTCCTGAAGGTGGTAGGAGCAGATGTTGACCGGATTCCACCGGGGCATCGCCTCGAGCGTGTACGCGATGAGGTCGGCGGTCAGCCGCAGGGACGCTGCCGGCGGGAAGATGTAGGTCCCGCGGGACAGGTATTCCTTGATGATGTCGTTCTGGGTCGTGCCGGCGCAGCGGTCGAGTTGCGCCCCCTGCTCGGTGGCGACGGTGCTGTAGAGGCCGAGCAGCCACATCGCGGGCGCGTTGATGGTCATCGAGGTATTCATCTCGGCCAGGGGAATGCCCTGGAAGAGAGCCCGCAGGTCGTTGAGGTGCGCCACCGGCACCCCGACCCGGCCGACCTCTCCGGCGGCGAGTTCGTGGTCGGGGTCGTACCCGGTCTGCGTCGGCAGGTCGAAGGCGACCGATAGCCCGGTCTGCCCCTTCGCCAGGTTGCGGCGAAAAAGCGCGTTGGTCGCAGCGGCCGAGCTGTGCCCGGCATAGGTTCGCATCACCCACGGACGGTCCCGCTCGGGCAGCCGACCTGGGGGGGCCTTCTCGTCCATGGCGGGAGTCTAAGTTACTGATGGGTAGAGTGGGCTGTGGAAAATTCCACAGCGACCACCACACCCCGATGCCCGACCGGTTGCGCGGGGGCAGCACACTTGTTGCATGGACAACGAGCTCGCGATCGTCGCGCGGGGGCTACGCAAGGCGTACGGGAAGAATGTGGCCGTGGCCGGGGTGGACCTGGAGGTCCGCCGGGGTGAGGTGTTCGCTCTCCTCGGCCCGAACGGCGCCGGCAAGACGACCACCGTGGAAATCCTGGAGGGCTACCGGCGACGTGATGCCGGCGAGGTCTCGGTGCTCGGGAGCGACCCGGCGACCCCCGCCGCGGACTGGCGCAACCGGATCGGCATCGTCCTCCAGGGCGTCGGTGAGTTCGACGAGCTCAGTGTCTCCGAACTGGTCCACCACTTCGCCGGCTTCTACGCCGACGCCGACGACCCGGAGAAGGTGATCGCCCGGGTAGGTCTGGCCGGCAAGGCCCGGGCCCGCACCCACACCCTCTCCGGGGGACAGAAGCGCCGCCTGGACGTGGCGCTCGGCATCATCGGCCGACCCGAACTGCTCTTCCTCGACGAACCGACCACCGGCTTCGACCCGGAGGCGCGGCGCGAGTTCTGGCAGCTGATTCGGGACCTGGCGGCGGTCGGGACGACGATCGTGCTGACCACGCACTACCTCGACGAAGCGGAGGCGCTCGCGGACCGGGTGGGGGTGATCGCCGGCGGCCGGCTGATCGAGGTAGCCGCCCCCGAACACCTGGGCAACCGGCAACAGGCCCACGCAACCGTCTCCTGGCGTACGCCCGAGGGGCGCACCGAGAGCACGGAGAGCGCGACGCCCACCGAGCTGGTGACGGAGTTGGCCGCACGCTTCGACGGTGAGGTGCCCGGGCTCACGGTCACCCGGCCAACCCTCGAGGACATCTACCTGCAGATGATCGGACACCGATGACCACGACGTTGAAGCCCGCCACGGCCGCCCGAGCAGCCGGCCACCAGCCCGGCCCACTCGCCCTCGCGCTACGGCAGGGCCGGCTGGAGCTCACCCAGTTCCTGCGCAGCCGGGAGTCCGTCGTGTTCACGATGGGATTCCCGGTCGTCATGATCCTGATCTTCGCCGCGGTCTTTGACGGCGAGATCGCGCCCGGGGTGAGCTACCCGCAGTACTTCATCACCGGCATGATCGCGACCGGCCTGATGACGGTGAGCTTCCAGAACCTCGGCATCTGGATTCCGATCGAACGAGACCGCGGAGTACTCAAGCGCTACCGCGGCACCCCGATGCCGAAGTGGGTGTACTTCGCCGGCAAGGTGATCATGGTCGTGGTGGTCGGCGTCATCGAGACAGCGCTACTGCTCGCCGTCTCGGTGGCCGTGTTCGACCTACAACTGCCGGGCGCCGCCACCAAGTGGCTGACCTTCGGTTGGGTCTCCGTCCTCGGCATCACCGCCTGCACGCTCTGCGGCATCGCGGTCTCCTCGTTGGCGCGGACATCCCGCAGCGGTTCGGCGGTGGTCACCCCGATCGCCCTCGTCCTCCAGTTCATCTCCGGGGTGTTCTTCGTCTTCACCGAGTTGCCGAGTTGGATGCAGCAAACGGCCGCGCTCTTCCCGCTCAAGTGGATGTGTCAGGGGCTCCGCTCGGTCTTCCTGCCGGAGACCTTCGCCGGGCAGGAGCCGGGGGGCTCGTACGAGCTGGGTCGGGTCGCCCTGGTGCTGGCCGCCTGGTGTGTGATCGGGCTCCTGCTCTGCCTCGGCACCTTCCGCTGGACCACCCGCCGCGACGGTTGAGGGGCGACACCGGACCAGCTCAGCCCCGCGGCGGTGAAGGGCTCCTTCGGAGCGCTGCCTCGAAGGGCCCTGCACCGCCGCTCGGCCGGGGCTAGCCGTACGAGTAGAAGCCCTGGCCGGTCTTGCGGCCCAGGTCACCGGCGGTGGCCATCCGCTGGAGCAGCTCCGGGGGGAAGAACTTCTCGTCGGCGGTGTCGGTGTAGATGTTGCGGGTGGCGTTGAGCAACACATCCACCCCGGTCAGATCCACCGTCGCCAACGGGCCCATGGCGTGGCCGAAGCCCAGCTTGCAGGCGTTGTCCAGATCCTCGGCGGAGATCACGCCGGATTCGACCAGGCTGACCGCCTCCATCGCCAGTGCGCAGATCAGCCGGGTGGTCACGAAGCCGGCGGTGTCCCGGTTGACGACCACGACCGTCTTGCCGATCTCCTCGGCGAACGCCTTCGCCGTGGCGATGGTGGCATCGCTGGTCTTGTAGCCGCGGACCAACTCGCACAGCTTCATCATCGGCACCGGCGAGAAGAAGTGGGTACCGACCACCGACTCGGGACGGTCGGTGGCGGTGGCGATCTGGGTGACCGGGATCGCCGAGGTGTTGGTGGCGAGCACCGCATCCGCCTTGCAGATCTTGTCCAACGCGCGGAAGACCTCGTGCTTGAGCTCAAGCTTCTCAAAGACCGCCTCAACGACGATGTCCGCGTCGGCGGCAGCCGCAAGGTCAGTGGTGGGGGTGATCCGGCCAAGTGCCGCCTCGGCGTCGGCCGACGAGATCTTCCCCTTCTCGGCGAACTTCTCCAGCGACCGCTGGATGCCCGCCAGGCCCCGCTTCGTGGCCGTGTCGTCCAGGTCCCGCAACGTCACCTGCCAGCCCGCCTGCGCCGCGACCTGGGCGATTCCCGAGCCCATCAGTCCAGCACCGACGACCGCGAGTCGACCCGCCATCTGCTTACTCCCTCACTGCGATTGGTGTCTGCCTGCACCCTAGTCGGCAGACCTGAACGCAGCTTAAGGGCAGGGCGGCGGTCGACTGAGGGCCCCGCAGGCCCACCGGCGCCCTCACCGGCCGAGGGAGATACCCCCGTCGGCGGCGCCACCCCGCTCCACCTCGACGCCGAGGGCTCGCAGGTCCGCCACGAAGTCCGGGTAGCCCCGGTCCACGTGGTGCACCTGGGAGACCTCGGTGACCCCTTCGGTGCAGAGCCCCGCGATCAGGAGACCCGCTCCGGCGCGGATGTCGGTTGCCCGTACCAGCGCCCCGGAGAGCCGCTGTCGCCCCCGGACCACGGCGTGGTGGCCGTCGGTCTGAATGTCCGCGCCGAGTCGCATCATCTCGTTGGCGAACATGAACCGGCCGTCGAAGATGTTCTCGGTAATCAGGGAGGCACCGTCGCTGACCGCTGCCAGCCCGATCGCCATCGGTAGCAGATCGGTGGCGAAACCGGGGTAGGGCAGGGTGACCACGTCCACCGCACGGGGTCGGTCCACCATCCGGACCCGGAAGGCGTCCCGCCGTGTCTCCACCAGCGCACCGGCGGAGACCAGCTTGTCCAGGGCGATGTCGAGGAAGGCCGGGGAGGCGCCGGTCACCGTCACGTCGCCCCGAGTCATCGCCGCGCCGAACGCCCACGTACCCGCGACGATCCGGTCCCCCACGGTGGCGTGCCGCACCGGATGCAGCCCGGGCACACCGACGACGGTCAACGTCGAGGTGCCGGCACCGTCGATGAGCGCACCCATCTGCTGGAGCATCGTGCAGATGTCTACGATCTCCGGTTCGCGGGCGGCGTTGTCGATGACCGTCGTGCCCTGGGCGAGCACCGCCGCCATCACCAGGTTCTCGGTGGCGCCGACGCTCGGGAAGTCCAACACGATCTCGGTGCCGCGCAGCCCGTGTGGGGCCGTGGCGACCACGCAGCCGCGCTCGCCGGAGATCTCGGCGCCCATCCGGGTGAGCCCGGCGATGTGCATGTCCAACCCGCGCGAGCCGATCGCGTCGCCTCCCGGATGGGCCACCCGAACAGTTCCACGACGCGCCAACAGGGGGCCGAGTACGCAGATCGACGCCCGTAGCCGGCGAACCAGATCGCAGTCCGCGTCGATGCCGGGGGTCTCCGGCACATCAATGGTCACCGATCGGGAGCGGGGAACGCCGCCGTACGCCACCATTGGGTCCACCGGATCGTCCGCGTCGAACCGAACCCCGCAACCGAGCCGGCGCAGCACCTCTCCCATGATCGCGATATCGGTGATTCGCGGAACGTTGGTGATGACGCTACGGCCCGGCGCCAGCAGCGCCGCTGCCATGAGCTTCAGGGCTGAGTTCTTGGCGCCCACCACGTGCACGGTGCCGGTCATTCGGGTGCCACCCCGTACCCGAATGACGTCGTCAACCGCCGCGCCGCCGGCATCGCCCGGACTGCTCAGCCAGGCGGGATCCGGCCGGTCCGGGATCATCAGATCCGGTGTCCGTAGGCTGTGCGTCATGGCCGTCCACCTCACGCGCATCTACACCAAGGCCGGCGACGCCGGCACGACCAGGCTGAGCAACAACGAGCAGGTTCCGAAGACCGATCCCCGGATCGCCGCGTACGCGGACGTAGACGAGTGCAACGCGGCGATTGGCGTGGCGCTTGCTCTCGGGCAGCTCGACGAAGAGCTGCGCACGATTCTGGGGTCGATCCAGAACGATATGTTCGACGTGGGGGCCGACCTGGCCACGCCGGTCGAGCCGAACCCGAAGTACCCGCCGCTGCGGGTCACCGAGGCGTACATCGAGCGCCTTGAGGCCTGGTGCGACAAGTACAACGCACGCCTGAGCAAGCTCGACTCCTTCACCCTCCCCGGCGGCACCGCTGGAGCGGCGCTACTGCACGTTGCGCGGACGGTAGCCCGGCGCGCCGAGCGCGCAGCCTGGGCCCTGATCACCCACGACCCCGACCGCACGAGCACGCTCCCGGCAAAGTATCTCAACCGGCTCTCCGATCTACTCTTTATCCTGTCAAGAACGGCAAATCCGGCCGGAGATGTGCTATGGGTGCCCGGCGGCAAGCACTGACCGATCGACCGTCCGGTGCGCCGGTGTGGGAACCGGCGCACCGCACCACGCCGAGGTCTGCATACCCGACCTGCCGGCTACCATCCGCGTCTACGGGCAGCAGCTCGGCCAGGGGAAACAGCAGGATTGTGTGTGCCCGGGTTGCCTTGTACCGCTGGGGGCACTGGGCCGACGGGCCCGCGCCGGCCCACGACTGGGCGGCCTCAGGCCGCCGGCCAGTCCTGGGCGGTCAGATTCGGCGAGGCCACCCCCGGAGGGGCGGCCTCAAGCCAGGAGAGAAACCCGGTGACGGTCGAGCGCGCCATAGCTATCTCGACCGGGGCGTGGTGACTGGTACAGCGTAGAATGATCCAGTCGGCGGGCATCGAGAACCGTTCCTGCCCTTCGGGCAGCCGACGGCGTTCCACTGCGAGACCCTTACGGGAGAGCGTCCGCCGTGGGCGGAGGGCGAAACTGAACATTCGGTAGAGGCGAAGCTCGTCCCCTACGAAACGGCCGAAGCCGGGCGCCCAGCCCCGGCCGTCGAGGATCGTGGAGGTCCGGACGTTGAGCCGGATAATTCCTCCGCTGCGAGTGACCAACCCGCGCCGGACAAAGAGAGCTAGAAGCACGCCAACGACGACGGCGATGCCGATTCCGACCCCTTCGACGATCCCCATCGCCGGGTGGCGCTCAGCTACCCTGCGCGGCCGGGACCGGGCTGGCGCTCTCGGCCAGGACGGTGACACCCTTGTCGCTCACGGAGAGGAAACCGCCAGCCACCTCGTAGGAGAGCTGGTCACCTCCGGCAACCTTGATCCGAACCTGGCCGGACTCCGCGAGCTGGCCGAGCAGGGGGGCATGCCCTGGCATCACGCCAAGCTCACCCTCGGTCGTCCGGGCCATGACCATCTCGGCCTCGCCGGACCATACCGTCTCCTCGACGGCTACGAGCTCGACGTGAAGCTGCTGTGCCACGCTGTCTCCTTGCTGCGGCGGCGGGTTGCCGAAATTCTAGTCTCGCTAGCGGAGCGCCGGTAACGCGGGTGGCGAGAGGTACGCCACTCGGGTTGGGAATCGGCCCCCGAACGGTCAGAGCTCGTTCTGGAAGTCGGGATGCTCCAGCAGGAACGCATCGAGCTGCTCGTCCCGCAGCGCCTGGAAGAAGTCCTGAACGGCCGGCTCGAAGCGCTCGCCGCGGTACTTCCCGCCATCGGTGATGCCGCCACCCGGCAACTTAATCATCTGGATGTTGCCCGGCCGGAGGTCCTTCAGGGCGAGGCCGAAGTCAATCACGCTGTGCCCCCGGCCGTTGAAGACCAGCGACTCACCGGCCGCCCGAAGCACCGAGTCCAGCTTGAGTGGGTTAGTCACCACGTCAGCGCTGAGGGCCTGACTCGCCATCGCCTTGACGAACTGCTGCTGGTGCCGCTGGCGGCCGTAGTCGCCGTCCGGCACACCGTTCTTGGGGTAACGCTGACGGACATAGTCCAGCGCCTGCCATCCCTCAAGGAGTTGCTCCCCCTCCGGGTAGACCGCCTGCTCACCGAGGTACCCCCCACCGCCGGGGCGAAGCTCACGGTGGGTGCCGTCGGGGTGGCGATGCTCCGAGCGCACCTCACGCTCGATGTCCATCGTGACGCCACCCATCGCGTCCACGATGTTGATGAAGCCACCGAAGTTGATGATCGCCCCGGCGTCGAACCGCTGGATCCCGGTGATCGACTGGACCGTCTTGGCGAGCAGTTCGAAGCCCTGCGCCGTGCTGGGGTTCTCGCCCTGCACCCGGCTGCCGTAGGACATCGCCGCGTTGAGCTTGTCCGCACCGCCATTGAACCCGGCCTTGTCGAAAGCGGGAATCTCGACGTAGAGATCCCGGGGCATCGAGAAGAGGTAGGCCTGGTCGAGCCCTTCCGGCACGTGCAGCACCATGATCGAGTCAGCCAGCGGTAGCTGCTCCTCTTTTCGGGGGTCAACGCCGACGAGCAGGATGTTGAGCGGGCCCTTGATGTCGCTCGTGCGCTCACTGGCTCCCGCCGCCTGGTCCCCGAACAGGTCCGCCTTGCCCACTGCGCCCTCGTACCGTGCCACCAGCGCCTCAACGCCGACCAAGGCCACGCCGCTGACGAACATCAAGACAGCGCCGAAGACGGTGCACACCTGGGCCCACCGCGGCACGCCCGCCCACACCGACGGCTTCTTCTTGCCGCCTTTGCCGGCCTTACCCACGATCATCTCCGTTCGTCAACGTCTATCGGGACGGGCGTACGTCAGCGAATGATTGCACGAACGCGCGCACAGTCAGCGCGACGCGCGTGAAACGGTACCTCGCCACCCGTCAAGATCACTGACCGGCGAAAGGGAGTCCGCGACCCGAATGGGTTCGACGGATGCACGGAAAGGCCGCCCCGGCGTACACCAGGACGGCCTTTCGTCGCTGCTCGCGCGGCCTGCGGCGGTAGCCGCAGCGGGGCACTCAGCCCTCCGCCATCAGCTCCTTGGCCTTGTTCTCCAGGTCGTCCAGGCCACCGCACATGAAGAAGGCCTGCTCGGGGAAGTGGTCGTACTCACCCTCACTGATCTTCTTGAACGCCTCGATGGTCTCCTTGATCGGGACCGTCGAGCCCTTCATGCCGGTGAACTGCTCAGCCGCGTAGGTGTTCTGCGACAGGAAGCGCTCGATCCGGCGCGCCCGGCCGACCGTAAGCTTGTCCTCCTCGGAAAGCTCCTCAATACCCAGGATCGCGATGATGTCCTGCAGGTCCTTGTACCGCTGCAGGATCCGCTTCACCTCGGTGGCCACCGTGAAGTGCTCCTGGCCAACGAACTCCGGGGCGAGGATCCGAGACGAGGACGCCAGCGGGTCCACCGCCGGGTAGATGCCCTTGTCGGAGATCGAACGCTCCAGGTTGGTGGTCGCGTCCAGGTGGGCGAAGGTGGTGGCCGGCGCCGGGTCGGTGTAGTCGTCGGCAGGCACGTAGATCGCCTGCAGCGAGGTGATCGCCTGGCCCCGGACCGAGGTGATCCGCTCCTGGAGCTCACCCATCTCGTCGGCGAGCGTCGGCTGGTAACCCACGGCGCTCGGCATCCGGCCGAGCAGCGTGGAGACCTCGGAACCGGCCTGGGTGAACCGGAAGATGTTGTCGATGAAGAGCAACACCTCCTGCTTCTGCACGTCCCGGAAGTACTCCGCCATGGTCAGCGCGGAGAGGGCGACGCGGAGACGGGTGCCCGGCGGCTCGTCCATCTGGCCGTAGACCAGCGCGGTCTTATCGATCACGCCGGACTCGGTCATCTCGGCGATCAGGTCGTTACCCTCGCGGGTACGCTCACCCACCCCGGCGAAGACCGAGGTACCACCGAAGTTCCGGGCGACCCGGGTGATCATCTCCTGGATCAGGACCGTCTTACCCACGCCGGCGCCGCCGAACAGACCGATCTTGCCGCCCTTGACGTACGGGGCGAGCAGGTCGATGACCTTGATGCCGGTCTCCAGCATCTCGGTCTTCGGCTCCAGGTCCGCGAAGGCCGGGGCCTTGCGGTGGATCTGCCAGTGGTCGTCCGGGCTGAGCGTCTCACCCGGCTCCAGGTTCAGGCACTCGCCGATCGCGTTGAACACGTGGCCCTTGACGGTGTCACCCACGGGGACCGTGATCGGCGAACCGGTGTCCCGCACCTCCACCCCGCGGACCAGGCCGTCGGTCGGCTGCATGGAGATGGCGCGGACCAGGTTGTCCCCCAGGTGCTGGGCAACCTCCAGGGTCAGCGTCTTCTCGCCGCCGGAGAGGGTCACGTCAACGTGCATGGCGTTGAACAGGTCCGGCATCGCGTCGCGCGGGAACTCGGCGTCGACGACCGGGCCGATGACCCGGACCACGCGACCGGTGGCCGCGTTGGTGCCGGCCGGCCCATCAGCAGTAGCGGAAACAGTCATCACACTTCACTTCCCGACGCGGCCAGCGCGTTCGCGCCGCCGACGATCTCGCTGATCTCCTGGGTGATCCCGGCCTGGCGGGCCGAGTTCATCTCGCGGGTGTACTTCTCGATCATCTCTTCGGCGTTGTCGGTGGCGCTCTTCATCGCCCGCCGCCGCGACGCCGACTCGCTCGCCGCCGACTCGACCAACGCCGCGTAGATCCGCGTGTTGATGTACTTCGGCAGCAGCGCGTCGAGGAGCGCCTCCGCCTCCGGCTCGAATTCGTAGGCCGGCAGAATGCCTTCGGAACGGGGCTTGTCCTCGATCTGCATCGGTCCGAGGATCCTCGCGACCGGCACCTGGGTCATCAGAGACTTGAACTCGGTGGAGACGATGTGTAGCTCGTCCACACCGAAGACCCCGTCCGGCCCCGGATCCCCGTCGCCGTCGTCCACGCCGGCGGTGAACGCCTTGATCAGCGTCTCACCCACCTCCCGGGCGTCGGCGAAGGTCGGTTGCTCCGAGAAGCCCGTCCAGCACGCCGTCATCGGCCGGTTGCGGAACCGGTAGTACTGCACGCCCTTGCGGCCGATGACGTAGAGCGAGGGCTCCTTGCCGTCGGCGCGCAGCCGGGCGAGCAGCGACTCCGCCGTCTTGATGGCGTTGGAGCTGTAGCCGCCGGCCAAGCCCCGGTCGCTGGTGACCAGCAGCACACCGGCCCGCCGCACCCGCTCCCGGGGAGTGAGGAGCGGATGGTCGATCCGCGTGTTGGACGCCAGCGCCGTGAGCACCTCGGTGATGGCCCGGGAGTAGGGCAGGGAGGCCGCCACCTGCTCCTGGGCCTTGGCGATGCGGCTCGTCGCGACGAGCTCCATCGCCTTGGTGATCTTCTTCATCGACTTCGCCGCGCGGATGCGTTGGCGGAGTACGCGTACCTGGGCGGCCATCGGTCAGCTTCCAGCCGGACGGTCGGTCGGCTCGTCCTGGAACCGGGTAACCGTCTCCCGCTCCTCCGCGCCAGCCAGCGGCTCGGCGGCCGGCTCGTTGATCCGCCGCTCGTCCTCCTTGCCCAGGAAGAGCTTCTTGAAGTCGCTGATCGCCGCGTCCAGGGAGGCGATGACGTCGTCGCCCCAGGTGCCGCCCGCGATCTGCGCCAGGATCCCCTCGTGCTTGTGCCGCAGGTACTGCAGGAACTCGGACTCGAAGCGACGGATCTCGCCGACCGGGACGTCGTCCAGCTTGCCCTCGACACCGGCCCAGACCGAGACGACCTGATCCTGCACCGGGAAGGGCGAGTAGTTCGACTGCTTGAGCAGCTCGACCAGGCGGGAACCCCGCTCCAGCTGGGCGCGGGAGGCCTTGTCCAGGTCCGAGGCGAAGGCGGCGAACGCCTCCAGCTCACGGAACTGGGCCAGGCTCAGCCGCAGCGAGCCGGCGACCTTCCGCATCGGCTTCACCTGCGCGGCGCCGCCGACCCGGGAGACCGAGGTACCGACGTTGATCGCCGGCCGGACGCCCTGGTTGAACAGGTCCGTCTCCAGGAAGATCTGGCCGTCGGTGATGGAGATGACGTTGGTCGGGATGAACGCCGAGATGTCGTTCGCCTTGGTCTCGATGATCGGCAGACCGGTCATCGAGCCGCCGCCCATCTCATCGGAGAGCTTCGCGCAGCGCTCCAGCAGCCGGGAGTGCAGGTAGAAGACGTCACCCGGGTACGCCTCGCGGCCCGGCGGGCGACGCAGCAGCAGCGACACGGCCCGGTACGCCTCGGCCTGCTTGCTCAGGTCGTCGAAGACGATGAGGACGTGCTTGCCGCCGTACATCCAGTGCTGCCCGATTGACGAGCCGGTGTACGGGGCGAGGTACTTGAAGCCGGCCGGGTCGGACGCCGGGGAGGCCACGATGGTGGTGTACTCCATCGCGCCCGCCTCCTCCAGCACGCCCTTGATCGAGGCGATCGTGGAGGCCTTCTGGCCAACGGCGACGTAGATGCAGCGGACCTGCTTCTTCGGGTCGCCGGAGCGCCAGTTGTCCCGCTGGTTGAGGATGGTGTCCAGGGCGACGGTGGTCTTACCGGTCTTCCGGTCACCGATGATCAGCTGGCGCTGGCCCCGGCCGATCGGGGTCATCGCGTCGATGGCCTTGATACCGGTCTGCAGCGGCTCGTCGACCGACTTCCGGGACATCACGTTCGGGGCCTGGAGCTCCAGCTCCCGGTAGCCCTCGTTCGGGATGTCGCCGAGGCCGTCGATCGGCTCGCCGAGCGCGTTGACCACCCGGCCGAGGAAGGCGTCGCCGACCGGGGCCGAGAGCACCCGGCCAGTGCGCTTGACGCGCTGCCCCTCCTCGATGCCGGCGAAGTCGCCGAGGACGACGACACCGATCTCCCGGACGTCGAGGTTCAGCGCCACACCGATCGTGCCGTCTTCGAACTCGAGCAGCTCGTTGGTCATGGTCGAGGGCAGGCCCTCGACGTGGGCGATGCCGTCGCCGGCGTCAGCGACGGTGCCGACCTCCTCGCGGGACACGTCGGCGCGGTAGGAGGAGACGTAGCGCTCCAGCGCGCCGCGGATCTCCTCCGTCGAGATGGTCAGCTCGGCCATCCTCTGCTTCCTTAAGTATCAGGGGCCCGGGATACCTAGTACCGACCGGTCCGAATGACGTCTGGTCAGGCGCTGGCGCGGCAGTTCCGGCTCAGCGCTTAGCGAGCGCGTTACGGGATTCGTTGAGGCGACGCAGGACGGTGCCGTCGTACAGGTCGGAGCCGACCTGGACGCTGACCCCACCGAGGACCTCGGGGTTGACCGACTGCTTGACGGTCACCTCGCGACCGTAGATGGCAGAGAGGCGGGCGACCAGGCGCTGCTCCTCCTCCGCACCCAACGGGGCCGCGACGGTCACATACGCCACCTGCCGGTCCCGCTGTTCGGCGGCGAGCTCGACCAACCGGGTGAGCGCCCCGACGAAGGAGCGCCCGCCGAACCCGCCGAGCGCCACCTCGACCAGCCGGACGGTGACCGGACGGGCCTTGCCAGCGAGCAACTCGCCGGCGAGGGTGGCTCGCTGCGCGGCCGGGGCCGCCGGGTCCGACAGCACGTTGGAGAGCGCGGACTGGCCGGCCACGACCTGACCGAACCGGAACAGCTCGTCCTCGACCTCACCGAGGTCGCCCGCCTTGTCGGCGGCGGCCAGCAGCGCGGCCACCCCGAGCCGCTCGGCACCGTCGAGGAGTTCCGACGAGGCCGACCAGCGGTGGGAGACCAGGGTAGTCAGCAAGTCGAGCGCGTCCCCGCCGACCTTCCCGCGGAGAATTCCGGCGAGCAGGTCGGCCCGGTCCGCACCAGAGCGGGCCGGATCAACGAGGGCCCGGCGCAGCCGTGGCTCCCGCCGGAGCAGATCGGCGACGGAGAGAAGGTCTTCGGCGGTGGCGGACACCGCCGAAGACTCCGCGCCCCGGACGTACGCGTCGAGGCGGTCGGCCGCGATCTTGTACGACTCCCGGCTGGTGGCGGCCTGCATCAGCGGGCCCCCGCGCTCTCGAGACCGTCCAGGAACCGGTCGACCGTGCCGGCGCGGCGCGCCTCGTCGGCGAGCGACTCGCCAACGATCTTGCTGGCCAGGTCCACCGCGAGCGTGCCGACCTCGGTGCGCAGCTCGCGCACGATCGTGGTCCGCTCGGCGACGAGCTGCTCCTTGCCCGCGGCGATGATCCGGTCGGACTCCTCCCGCGCCTTGGCGAGGATGTCCTGCCGGATGCCCTCCGCGTCGGCCCGGGCGTCGTCCCGAATCCGGGCCGCCTCGGTGCGCACCTCGGCCAGCTGGGCCCGGTACTGCTCGAGCAGCTGGTTGGCCTCGGCCTGGGCAGCCTCGGCGCGCTTGAGGCCACCCTCGATCGCGTCCACCCGCGCCTGGTACATCGCCTCCATGCGCGGCATCACGAACTTCAGCAGTACAAAGACGAGTAGGGCGAAGGCGATGGTCCCGACGACGAGCTCTTGCCAGATCGGCAGGATCGGATTGTGCCCACCTTCGGCGGCGAGATACATGTCAGACCTCCGGGTCGGGGAAGGGTACTCGTCAGCTCAAGGCGAAGGCGAGCACCAGGCCGAAGAGGGCGAGCGCCTCGACCAGGGCGAACCCCAGGACCAGCCAGGTGCGGTTGAAGCCGGCGGACTCCGGCTGGCGGGCGCTGGCCTGGATGTAGGCCGCGAAGACCAGCGCGACACCAATACCGGGGCCGATGGCGGCGAGGCCATAGCCGACGGTGTTGAGGTTGCCTTCCAGGGCGGCGAGAACGTCCATTGCGGGTATTCCTCCTAGCTCACACGTGAGGGCTCACGCGTTCGGGGTTTGTACCAGAAAGCTTGGTCGGGCCGGGCAGCCCGCCGAGCGGGATCTCAGTGCTCCTCGGCCAGCGAGGTGCCGACGTAGTTGGCGGTCAGCGTGACGAAGACGTACGCCTGCAGCACCGCCACCAGCGCCTCGAAGAAGGCCATCACGATCGCCATCGCGAAGGAGAAGACCGAGGTCACCTGAACGAAGAGGTTGTCCGCGGACAGCATCACGAAGCCACCGACGGTGAAGACCAGCAGGAGCAGGTGACCGGCGAACATGTTGGCGAAGAGCCGGAGGGCCAGGGTAACCGGCCGGTTGATGAAGTTCTGCAGGAACTCGATCGGGACCAGCAGGAAGTGCATCGGCCACGGCACGCCCGGCATGATCAGGGTCATCTTGAGGTACTTGACGAGACCGTGCTTGCGGATCCCGACAGCGAGGTAGAGCACGTAGGAGATCGCGGCGAGCACGATCGGGAAGGCGATGTGCGAGTTCGGCGAGATCTGCAGCCCGGGAACGATGCTGAAGATATTGGTGACCAGAATGAAGCTGAACAGCACCGTGAAGTAGGGGGCGAACCGGATGCCGGCATTACCCATCTGTTCCCGGGTGATGTTGTCCCGAACTAGCCCGTAGACCGACTCGGCCAGCCACTGCCCCTTGCTGGGGACCAGCTTTGGGTTCCGGTAGGCGGCCATGTAGAAGATGATCACCAGCCCGACGGCCAGCCAGACCATGAGGGTGAACTTCGTGACCCACGGTCCAGCCACCGCTGGGGGGTAGAAGTCATTGACGCTGGGGGGCCAGGGAAGGTCCTGGGCGACGACCAGCTGTCCGCTCACCGTGTCATCCTCCACACTCGACAGACCGGCGCGTGCCGACACTCAGGCACCGAGCCTCTTCATGATCAGGTAGATCGCTGCGGCTGCGCCGAGCATCATGCCGACGGCGATCCCCACGCCGGCCGGCACGCCGAGGAAGCCCTCTGCCAACCAGCCGAGAAATCCCCAGACCAGGATGCCGGCGAGGAGGTAGCCAAGCACGGCACCCGCTACACCCTCCGACGAGTGCGCGTCGGACGGTTCGCGGTCTGGGTTGTCGGCCATTACGACGCGTACATTAGCAGCCGGAACACGCAGGAGTGTGCGGCACCCCCCACACTGCAGGACGGCGTGCGGGCGGCGGCTGGCGCATCAATCCGGGCCAGCCTACTCCTGTCCGACACGCGGCACCGGACATCAAAGGTGGGGTAGCCGCCAGTCATCCGCCGAGGGCGGTCCGACCGCCCGACTCCTCAGTTCCGCGACGACGGGTCGACTGTGGGTAATGGAGCGCGGAGCGCCCAGGTCAGGTGGGCCGCCGTCCAGACCACCACGGCGACGATGATGGCCACCCCCAGGTCCGGCAGCCCGGCCCAGCCGGTCGCGGCGACCCCCGCCATCACCACGCCCAGCACGACGATCTTCGTGACGTAGGTGACCAGCCCAACCGACATGATCAGCTGCGGGCTGACCGCGTCCGCCCAGGCCACCGAGAGACCGGAGACCAGATAGCTCACGACAACGAGCGCGATCCCCGCCGCCACCGCGATCGCGGAGGTGGTACCCCGGACGGCCGCCGCGACCGGTACCGCGGCGACCGCGAGGAGGGCACACGAGGCCAGGGGCAGCCGCAGGTACGGCAGCCGCGCGCGGATCGCGCCCGGCTCGCCCGCGGCCGGATCGGTCGCCCGCGGCTGGTCCTCGTCCCGCCCCTGGGAGGTCGGCGTCGTCTCGGTGTTCACAACACCACAGTCTATTGGTCCCCGTACCGGTGGCCGCGCGGCGCCAGGTAGGCGGTGCGACGGGGCACACCGGCCGGTATCTCCCGCCCCACCGGTGAGAACCCCCCGCGCCCGGGACGCGGGCCGCTACTCTCCGGTCCGGGCACGGGTGACGTTGAAGGCGGTTACCTCGCTCGGCGGGACGAAATCCCGAACCGGCTGCCCCCGCAGCGCGGCGGACATCAGCTCCGCCACCCCGTCGGCCATCCGCGCCTGGACCGCGTGCCCCACCGCATCGCGCGGGTCATCCGGGTTGGTGGCGATCGCCGCCACCGCGAGCTGCGGCGTGACCGCGACGAAGGACTCCGTGCCGTACCCCTCCGAGCTACCAGTCTTGCCGGCGACCGGACGTCCCAGCTGGGAGCGAAACTCCTCTGCGGTCCCCCCCTCGCAGCCCCGGTACATCGACTGATCCCCGACCGGACACCGCGCGGCGTCCACCGCCGCCCGGGCCACATCCCGGGCCACGACCTGCCGGCAGTCCGGCGACCCGGCCGCGACCGTCCGCCCGGCCGCATCGGTGATCCGCACCACCGGTAGCGGCGCGCACCACCGCCCCTCGGCCGCGATGGTGGCGTAGGCGTTCGCCAGATCCAACGGAGTCGTGGCCGACACACCCAGCGTGAACGGGCCCCACGCCTGCGCACCGTGCCGGGCCAGCCGCTCGTCGCTGGGGGCACGGAACACGATGCCCAGCCGCTCGGCCATCTCCACCACGCGATCCGCGCCGACCTCCTGGGTCAACCAGGCGAAGTACGTGTTGACCGACTTACCGAACGCGCCCCACATGGTGTGCTCGCCCTTGACCAGGGGGCTGGCGTTGCGGGGGCACCACTTCCCGTCGCAGCTCACCGGACCGCTAACGGGGAAATCGGTAACGATCCGGTCGGGCGCGTCAAACACGGTGTTCAACGGCAGCCCCGCCTCCACCGCGGCCAGCACGGTGAACAGTTTGAACGTGCTCCCGCCCTGGTAGCCCTGGATCGCGCCGCCGCCGGCGACCAGCTGGTTGACCGTGTTCGGGCGGTTCTTCCACCCGTCCGGGTTCGGCTGCACGCCGTAGGTGCGGTTGACCGCCATGGCGAGCACCCGGCCGGTACCGGGCTGGACCACGGCGGTCGGCAGTGCGTGCGGGTGGTTCGCCGAGTAGATCTGCCGCACCTGCTCGGTCGCGGCCTGCTGCACCGCCGGGTCCAGGGAGGCCACAATCTCGTAGCCGCCCCGGCGCAGGGCGAGCTGCCGCTCGTCAACCGTCGACCCGAACGCCTCCTGGGAATTCCACCAGCGGGTGAACCAGTCGCAAAAGAAGCCCCAGTCGTTCTGCTCCGCCGGCACCGCCGCGCAGTCGTTCGGCGTCTCGGTGGGGCGCAGCCGCAGTGGTTCCGCCGCCACCCGGGCCGCCTCGTCCGCCGCGAGCTGACCGGCCTCAACCATCTGCTCCAGCACATACGCCCGACGTTGCAACGCGGCATCGGCGTCCCCGTTGAGCGGATCATCCGTGTGTGGGGACTGGACCAGCCCGGCGAGCAACGCCGCCTCGGCCAGGGTCAGGTCCGCCGGCGATTTGGTGAAGTAGCGCTTACTCGCGGCCGCCACCCCATACGCGCCGGCACCGAAGTACGCGATGTTGAGGTAGCGGGCGAGGATCTCGTCCTTACTCAGCTCCCGCTCCAGCGCCAACGCGTACCGCACCTCCTGTACCTTGCGCGCGGAGGTGACCTCGGTGGCGGCCCGACGCTGCTCCTCGGTCAGGCGCGGGTCGCTGGACAGAACGTTGCGGACGTACTGCATGGTCAGTGTGGAGGCCCCCTGCCGAACCTCACCGCCACGCTGGTTGGCGGTGAACGCCCGGACCACGCCGCGCAGGTCCACCCCCCGGTGCTGGTAGAAGCGGACGTCCTCGGCAGCGAGGATCGCCTGACGCATCACCGGGGCCACCTCGTGCAGCGGCACATCCACCCGGTCCTCCTGGTAGAAGGAGGTGATCAACGTACTGCCGTCGTTGGCGTACAGGTTGGACCGCTGCGGGGTTGGCGGCGTCCGCAGGGTGTTCGGCAGCTCCGTGTAGGGCGCGGCGAGGGCCGAGAAGCCGACTCCGTACACCAGCGCGGCGGGCAAGGCCGCCACCGCGAGCCCGAGACCGGCCAGCAGGCCGGCGAGCAGGACTGTCATTAGCTTGTTCAGGTGTGCCCGGGTCATCAGCTCTCCCCGCAGGAGCCGGCAGGACCCGTCAAGAATGACCCGAATGCGCCTCTTGTCCGGCTCGTTCCGCTGACGGTTACCCGGGTGGGTTACGGCAGCAACACCGCCGCCAGCGGACGCACCGTCTCCTCGATCTCGTCCGCGACCCGGCCGAAACACTGGTCGCCCCGGCCCCACGGGTCGTCAAGGTCGTCCCCGGGGAGCGGCCCGGCCCCCACCCGCACGGCGTTAACCGCCTCGACCAGCGCCACACCGCGCGCGTACACGGCGGTGGGGCTCGCTCCAGCCGCCGGCAGACCTGCCAGGTCCACCGCGGGCAGCAGGCGGCCAAACTCACCCAACACGAAGGTGCGGGAACCCGCGTCCGGACGCAACACCGACACGAACTCCTGCTGGTCGGCGGTCGCGGTGAGCACCAGGTCAGCGCCGTCGATGTGCTCCGAACGCAGCTTGCGGGCCGCGAACCCGTCGGTGCCACCGCCCCGCCTGGTCACCTGTCGGGCCGCCGGTGGGTTCATCTCCTCACCGGCATGCCAGCCACCGGTGCCGGCGCTGTGACTGTGCAGCAGCTCGTCGGCGACCCCCGGTGCGGCATCGCCGCGCCGGGCCAACTGCTCCTGGACAGCCAGGACCAGCAGTCGCTCCGCCATCGGAGAGCGACAGATGTTGCCCATACAAACGTGGAGAACGGTAAACGGCGGCACTTCAGGCCACCCGGTTCGCGGCGATGTCCGGCACCACATCCCGCAGCCGGTCCAGCGCGATCGCACCTTCGCGGAGCAGCTGGGGCACCGCCCCGGTCAGGTCCACGATCGTGCTCGGCACCGGATCAACCGCCGGCCCCGCCTCCAGGTACGTGCGCACCGAGTAGGCGAGCTGCCCGCGGGCCGCCTCCGCGGTGGTGGTCGCGGGCAGACCAGCCGTGTTCGCCGACGCCACCGCCATCGGGCCGGTCTCCCGGAGGACCTCCAGCGCGACCGGATGCAACGGCATCCGCACCGCGACCCGGCCCGAGGTCTCCCCCAGATCCCAGCGAAGGCTGGGCGAGTGCTCCACCACGATGGTCAGCGCGCCCGGCCAGAAGGCCGCCACCAGGTCGCGGGCCGAGCTGGGCAACGAGAAGACCAGACCATCCAGGGTGTGCCGGGAGCCGATCAGCACCGGTGGCGGCACCGGCTGGCCGCCCTTGGCGTCGAGCAGGGCCTTGACCGCGTGCGGAGTGAACGCGTCCGCCCCGATCCCATAGACCGTGTCGGTCGGCAGGACGACCAACTCGCCGTCGCGGATCGCCTTGATGGCTGCCGCGATGCCGCGGTCCCGGTCGGCGGGCGACCGGCAGTCGTAGAGCATCACGAGCAGCAGTCTGCCACGCCCGCGTCCGGGCGGTGTGCCGGCCGTACCCGGGCGGCGGGACACGCGCGCCCCACCCCCGCCCCGGAGGTGGGCGAGTTCACCGGGCTACTCGCCAACACCACCGGACTCTCCCGGGTCCACGGCGTCCCGACGCCGGACCGCAGTAGCGAATCGGGGCCGGCCGGCGAGGTCGGCATGGTCGGCGATCTGGTCGAACCGGCCGTCCCCGGCCAGCAGCCCGGGTACCGCCGCGCCCTGGGTGTCGTCGTGCTCGATCCCGAGCCACCCCCCGGGCCGTAACAGCAGCGCGGCCCGCGGCACCACCGGCCGGATCACGGCCAACCCGTCCGCGCCCGCGAAGACCGCAGGCGCCGGATCGTGCCGGTCGACCTCCGGCGGCACCACCACGTCCGCCGGCACGTACGGCGGATTGCACAGCAGCACGTCCACCCGGCCCAGAAGGTCGTCGAGCAGATCCGACGCCGTGACGTCGGCGACCACCACCTCAACCGGCCGATCGCCGGCGGCGGACCGGCTGGCGATGTTGCGCCGCAGCCACGACAGCGCCGCCGGGGAACGCTCCACCGCGACTACCCGGGCCGCCGGGACCTCCTGCGCCACCGCCAGGGCGATCGCACCGGAGCCGCTGCACAGATCCACCACCAACGGCGCCGCCTCCCGGCGTGCCTGCTCGACGCCCCACCCGGCGAGCAGCTCCGTCTCCGGACGAGGCACGAAGACACCCGGTCCGACCGCCAGGTCGAGATGCCGAAAGGGGGCGCTGCCGGTGAGATGTTGCAACGGTTCCCGGCCGGCCCGCCGGGCCACCAACGCGTCGAATCGGCGACGCTGGTCCGGGCTTAGTCCGTCGGCCAGCGCCAGCCGTCCCCGCGGCACTCCCAGCACATACGCGGCCAGCACCTCCGCCTCCCCCCGGGGACCCTCCACCCCAGCGTCGGCCAGCAGCCGGGCGGCCCGGACGACCGCCCGGGTAGGTCGCTCCCGATTCGTTCCTTCGGACGGCTGTTGCGACAAAGTGCTCACGCCATAATCATGAGGCGTCGCGTAACCGGCCACGAGCCGGTGCGGTCAGACGCACACAGACAGGAGGTCGTGGGTGGGTTGGTTGGACCAAGTCGGCGACCAGGTTGACACTCTGACCCGGGCACGCGGGCTACAGGAGTCGAGCCGCTCCGCCGAGGCGTACCGCATCCTCTCGGACGTGCTCGCCACCACCAACGACCGCTACGCCCGGGCCGACGCCCTGGTGCAACGTCTCTCCGCGGTGGTCAACCTAGGCCGCACCGCGGAGTACACCCGGGCCATCGAGGAGGCCACCACCGCCGTCCGGGACCTCGCCGAGCCGTACCCGCATGGGCACCTCCACGCGCTCGCCGCGCTCGCCGCCCACCACCAGGGCGCCCTGGACCGCTGCGTCATGCACCTGGTACGGGCCGCTCGCGCGCTGGGTGCCGTGGAGGACCCCGACCGGGACACCGCCTGGGGCTGGCACGACCTCGCGATGGCCTACTCCTACCTCAGCTTCCACGGGTACGCGCTGGGCGCGATCGAGCGGGCACGACAACTCGGGCTCGAGGCCGGCATCCCGGCGGAGACCTTCGCCACCCCCGGCATCCGACTGCGCAACGCCGTCGCGCTGGACCACACCGGCGACAGTGACGGCTGTCTGCGGGTGCTCCGCGACATCGCCAGCGACCTGGCGCAGTTCCTGCACGCCGGACAGGCCAGGCGGCTCCGCCCAAGCAGCCTCGCCGCGTACGGCTACGCCGCGGCGCGGCAGGCCGCCCTGGGTGACCGGCTGGAGGTGGGAACAGACGCCGCCCCGGCCCGGCTGCTGGGCCACGGCGGCGACAGTGCCCGGGCGCGAGACATGCGCCAACTCGGCGAGGTCTGCCTGGCCATCGCGGCCGACCGTCCGATCGAGGCGGTCGCCCGGCTGGACAGCGTCCAGGTCTCCACCGAGACCCTGGGCGCGGCCGAGCCCGACCGGCTCCGCAGTATCGCGCTCGGGCGGGCCGGTGAACACGTCGCCGCGCACCGGACCGACCGGCGAGCGTTCCGGCTCGCCGCGCAGCGCAACGATCGACTTCGGGACGTCTACATCGACGGAATCGCCGCCCGGATCGACCACGAGGAGATGCGCCGCGAGGCCGCCCGCTTCGAGGGAGAGGCACTCACCGACCCGTTGACCGGGCTACCCAACCGCCGCCGGCTGGAACGGCACATCGCCACCGTGATGGCACAGGGAAAACGGGTGGTGATCGGCGTCTGCGACCTGGACGGGTTCAAGGCGGTGAACACGTACCACGGGCACCACTCCGGCGACCTGGTCCTGCAGCGCGTCGCCGGAGTGGTCAACCGGGTGATGCGGCGCAACGACTTCGTGGCCCGCTACGGCGGCGACGAGTTCGTCGTGGTGCTACCCGGGACGAACATGGCCGAGGCGGAGGAGGTGGCGCGCCGGATCAGGTCCGCCGTGCGGACCGAGGACTGGGAGTCCCTCGTCCCCGGCACCCCGGTCGGGGTCAGCATCGGCTTCGCCGAGGTGGCCGCCACCGGCCCCGACGTACAGGATGCCCTGAGCGTCGCCTTCGAGACCGCCGACCGGGAGATGCTGCGCGCCAAGACCCGCCCCCGCGCCTCCTGACGGCCTCGGGGCCGGCCCGCGACCGTGGACCGGGGCGAGCAGGGGGGTGTCAGCGGCGGCCCAGATCCGTGTTGCCCGCCAGCCGGGCTGCCCGGTCGGCCTCAGCGAGCGCCACCAGCACGCCGTCCAAGTCGCCGGCGAGGGCCAGGTCCAGGTTGTACGCCGTATAACCGATCCGGTGGTCGGTGATCCGGTTCTGCGGGAAGTTGTAGGTGCGGATCCGCTCCGAACGGTCCACCGTCCGGATCTGCGCCTTACGCGCGTCGGAGGCGGCGGCGTCGGCCTGCTCCTGCGCCACCGCCAAGAGTCGGGCCCGCAGGATCCGCAACGCCTGCTCGCGGTTCTGTAGCTGGGACTTCTCGTTCTGGCAGGAGACGACGATACCGGTCGGCAGGTGGGTGATCCGGACCGCGGAATCGGTGGTGTTCACCGACTGACCACCGGGACCAGACGACCGGAACACATCGATCCGAAGCTCGTTCGGATCGATGGTCACATCGATCTCCTCGGCCTCCGGCAGCATCAGCACGCCGGCCGCGCTGGTGTGGATGCGTCCCTGCGACTCGGTGACCGGCACCCGCTGCACGCGGTGCACACCGCCCTCCCACTTGAGTCGGGACCACACCCCGTTGCCGCCCTCCGGCACTCCCTTGCTCTTGATGGCCAGCGAGACGTCCTTCACCCCGCCCAGGTCGGAATCCTGCGCATCGATCACCTCAACCAGCCAGCCACAGCGCTCGGCGTAACGGGTGTACATCCGCAGCAGATCACCGGCGAAGAGCGCCGACTCCTCGCCCCCCTCCCCGGCCTTGATCTCGACGATGACGTCCTTGGCGTCGTGCGGGTCCCGCGGGATCAACAACTCGGCGAGACACTCCTCCAGCGCCGGCAGGGTCACCGCGATCGTCTCAGCCTCGGCAGCGAAGGCAGGGTCCTCGGCCGCCAGTTCCTTCGCCGCCGACAGGTCGGCTCGGGCCTGCGCCAGCTCGGTGGCGGCCTTGTGCAGCGGCGCCAGCTCCGCATACCGGCGACCGACTCGACGAGCCAGGTTCTGGTCGGCGTGAATCGCCGGGTCGGCCAGCCGCTTTTCCAACTCCGCGTACTCGTCCAGAAGGGTTGCCAGACGCTCGCTACTCATGGACAGCTACTCCTTCGACAACGGCGCTGGGCGGCTTGCCCCGAAGCGGGGCGGAATACGGACGACGCCCGCGCCCGGACAGGAAACCGGACACGGGCGCCGAGTGGGGCGTTACTTGCCCTTCTTGGCCTGAACCTTGGCGTACTTCTGCTGGAACTTGGCCACCCGGCCGGCGGTGTCCAGAACACGCTGCTTACCGGTGTAGAACGGGTGGCAGGCGCTGCACGTCTCCACGTGGATGGAACCGCCCTTGGCGGTGCTGCGGGTGGTGAAGGTGTTACCGCAGGAGCAGACGACCTCCGTGGCCGCGTACTCCGGGTGAATGTTGGGCTTCATGTCGCCTCGGTCCTTTCGTTGGTGGTCGCCGGGTCGCCCAGCCGTGGGTGTGCAACGGATCGGGCGTGAACCGGAACCGGTGGCCGACTGACCAGTCTGCCACGGGGGTAGGTTGACTCGGCGGGCGGGCCATACTGCGGCACTGGCAGCGCAAACGTCGGCCCGCACCACCGCATTCCCCGATCCGCCGCCGAGCATTCGTCCCGGCGGCTCCGTTCCCGGCGTGCGGACGGTCCGCCGCGGTGTCGCCGCTGTTACCCGGCGCCGGGGCACGACAAGACGCGGCCGTGCCCCGGGCCGAACTGGGGGCTCACTCCCCCGGCGTCGACTTCGCGATCTGCATCAGGAACTCGATGTTGGTCCGCGACTGCTTGAGCCGGTCCAGCAGCAGGTCCAGCGCGGCCTGCGAGTCCAGCGCGTGCAGCACCTTCCGGAGCTTGTGGACAATGGCCAGTTCCTCCGGCGCGAGCAGGATCTCCTCCTTACGCGTGCCGGACGGGTGGATGTCGATAGCCGGGAAGGTCCGCTTGTCGGCGATCTTCCGGTCCAGCTTCAACTCCGCGTTGCCAGTGCCCTTGAACTCCTCGAAAATGACCGTGTCCGCTGTCGAACCGGTCTCCACCAACGCGGTGGCGAGGATGGTCAGCGAACCGCCGTTTTCGATGTTGCGGGCCGCACCAAGGAACCGCTTGGGCGGGTACAGCGCGGTGGAGTCGATACCACCCGACATGATCCGGCCGCTGGCCGGCGCCGCCAGGTTGTACGACCGACCGAGCCGCGTCACCGAGTCCAGCAGCACGACCACGTCGTGACCCAACTCGACCAGCCGCTTCGCCCGCTCGATCGCCAACTCGGCGACGGTGGTGTGGTCCTGCGGCGGACGGTCGAAGGTGGCCGCGACAACCTCACCCTTCACCGACCGCTGCATGTCGGTGACCTCTTCTGGGCGCTCGTCCACCAACACCACCATCAGGTGGCACTCCGGATTGTTGTGGGTGATCGCGTTCGCGATCGCCTGCAACACCATCGTCTTACCGGCCTTGGGCGGCGAAACGATGAGCGCCCGCTGCCCCTTGCCGATCGGCATCACCAGGTCGATCACCCGAGTGGTGAGGATGTGCGGCTCGCTCTCCAACCGCAGCCGCTCCTGCGGGTAGAGCGGGGTGAGTCGGTAGAACTCCGGCCGACGCTTCGCCTCCTCCGGCTCCATCCCGTTGATGGTGTCCAGCCGGACCAGCGGGTTGTACTTGTCCCGCCGCTGCTCGCCCTCCCGCGTCGCGCGGACGGCACCGGTAATCGCGTCACCGCGCCGCAGACCGTACCGCTTGATCTGGGACATAGAGACGTAAACATCATTCGGCCCGGCCAGATAACCGGTAGTCCGGACGAAAGCGTAATTGTCGAGCACGTCGATGATGCCGGCCACCGGGACCAGGACGTCGTCCTCGCTAACCTGGGGCTCCCGGCCGCCATCGCCGTCCCGGTCGCCACGGCCGCGCCGACGGTCCCGGAAGCGGCTGCGCCGGCCACGCCGACCGCCGCCCTCGTTCTCCTCCTCGCCGTCGTTGTCACGCTGGCCCCGCTCGTTCCGGTCGTTCCGGTCCGCACGGTCACCACGCTCGGCCCGCTCCGCACGGTCGTTCCGGTCGCCCCGCTCGGCACGGTCACCACGCTCGGCCCGCTCCGCACGGTCGTTCCGGTCGCCCCGCTCGGCACGGTCGCCCCGGTCGCCCCGGTCGTTCCGGTCGCCACGCTCGGCACGGTCGCCCCGGTCGTTCCGGTCGCCACGCTCGCCCCGGTCGTTCCGGTCGCCACGCTCGGCACGGTCGCCCCGGTCGTTCCGCTCGGCACGGTCGCCACGCTCGGCACGGTCCCGGCCACCGCGGCCCTCACCCCGCTCCCGGCGTTCGCCGGCCTCGGCGCCCTCCGGTCGCGTCTCGGCGCGGGCCTCACCGGCCTCGCTGACCGCCCGGCCACGTCGGCCACGGGCGCGACCGGTGGTCGCCGTGGTCGGCGTGGTTGTTGAAGCCTCGGCGGGACGCGACTCGGTCTCCGGCCGCTCATCCGACTCCCGAACCTCCGCGTGAACCTCCCCCCGGGCGGGGGCCGCAGCAGCCGCAACCTCGGCCCGCGGTCGAGGGGTTCCGGTGGCTGCCCCGCCACTCTGGCGCTCGGTGATGGCGCTGATCAGCTCACCCTTGCGCATGCGAGCCGTGCCCGAGATGCCGAGCGACGCGGCCAGGCTCTGAAGCTCCGGCAGCAGCATCGCCGACAGGCCTGTGCCGCTACGCCGACGACGGGTGGGAGCAGCGGTCGTGGCATCGCCAGCGACGTTGGAAACATCCGACGTCACGTCGGTGGTGTCGCTCAATGGAATCCTTCCCTCGATAGGCCGGGACTGCCCGGGATCGACATACAGGTGGCCGGGCGGCCTCGGTGCACCCGCCTCGCATTGACGCGTCGCGGGAGATGGTGACACAGCAGCCGGTCGCCTTCCCGACTCACCGAGGTGATGAGGACGGGCTCGCCGTCTGCCGCGACCGGTGCGCACTGCGGTGCGGCGTGTCTAGGCAGGGGTGACGGGCAGACCGCCGATAGCTTCGGGGGTGCGCCGACCCGCAGGAAAATCGCGTGCATCGCGGCTGTGCTAAGTCTAGAGCGTAATCAACTCTTCCGACCTGCGGCAACAGGATCCCGCTCCGCGTGTCCCAGTCTACCCCGCCCGACCCGGGCGCCGTGCACCTCTACCGGCAAAGACCAAACCTGCCAGTCAGGCCCCGTTACCAGGTCGGCGGGGGGATCGCGCAGCGCCAGCACAGTCGGGCCGGCCCCAGACACCACCGCTGGCACATCCGCCGCGCGTAGCTCGGCAACCAGCGCGGCCGTCGCCGGCATGCTCTCGGCCCGGTAGTCCTGGTGCAACCGGTCAACCGTGGCCGGCAGCAACAGCTCCGGCGCGACGCTGAGCGCATGGACCAGCAGGGCGGCCCGGCCAGCGTTGTGCGCCGCATCCTGGTGCGGCACGGTAGCCGGCAGGGCGGCCCGCGCCGCAGCCGTCAGCCCCCGCTTCGTCGGCACGAACGCCGTCGGCCGAACCTCGGCGGCGACCGGAAGCGACACCGCCCGGGCGCCCTCCGGCTCGGTCCACGCGACGGTGAACCCACCCAGCAGGCAGGGCGCCACATTGTCCGGGTGGCCCTCGAGCCGGGCCGCGAGGCGGAGCACCGCCGCGTCGTCCAGCCGCTGCTGCCCATCGGGCACCAACGCGCGAGCCAGCAGCACCCCGGCTACGATCGCCGCCGAGGACGAGCCGAGGCCACGCGCCTGGGGGATCCGGTTGACGCACTCCACGGCCAGCCCCGCCGGCTGGCCGCCACACTCGGCGAAGGTGGCCCGCATCGCGCCCACCACGAGGTGCCGCTCGTCGCTCGGTAGGTCACCGGCGCCCTCGCCGACCACCTGCACCGTGACACCGCCATCGGTAACCTCGGCACAGACATCGTCATAGAGTCCGAGGGCGAGCCCAACGGCGTCGAAACCGGGCCCCAGGTTGGCGCTCGTGGCAGCGACTCGCACCCGAACCGGGCCGGGCATGAAGTTGGTGGACACGCGCTCATGCTAGGACCGCGCACCGATGTTCCGCACCACCGCCCCCGGCCCGACTGCCGGGGAGAGAACGGGCGGGAAGCCCCGGCGGGTCAGCGCAGCGCGGACTCCGACTCGGCGGCCGGTCCAGTCAGCGAGAGGCGGCGGGTCGCCACCCGCCAGCCGATCGCGTAGACCAGGGTGACCAGACCGCCACCGGCCAGCACCACCCGTTCGTCCACCACGTCGATCACCGATGCCACCACCAACTGGCTCACCGAGATGGCGAGGGTCGCCAGCATCATGTCGGTGGCGAAAACCCGCCCCCGTAACCGGTCCGGGACCTCGCCCTGGAGGGCGTAGTTGGACATGACCCAGTTACTGCCCCCGGCGAAGTGCGCCACAAAGACCAACACGAGCACCAGCGGGAACCAGTTCACCGCCGAGGTGCCCAGATAGGCCAGCCCGTACAGCGACATCGACAGTGCCAGGCCCGGCAGCAGCCAGGCGCGGTTACCCAGAACCCGTCGCATCAGGATCGGACCGACCAGGGCCCCCGCCCCACGTACCGCGAAGAGCAGACCGGCTCCGATCGGGCCGGCCCCATAGGTCACTGCCAACAGGGGAAAGACCGTCAGCACACCGTTGCCGAGACCGACCGCCGACTTCACCGTCACCAACGCCAGCACCCGGGGCCGGTGGCCGATGTAGCCAAGCGCCTCCCGGACAGCTGCCCAGGTGGGCTGTACCGGCCGGTCCCGCTCTCGGGGAGCCTGCAGGGGCCGACGGATCAGCCCGGCCAGGACCGCTGCCAGGACCAAGCCACCGGCGGCCACCCAGAAGGCGACGTACGGTCCGGTGGCGCTGCTCAGTACACCGCCCAGCGACGCCCCGACAATCGTCATCGTGCCCCACGCCGAACCCGCGACCGCATTACCCGCTGCCAACTCGTCCCGGTCCAGCACGTTCGGCAGGGCGGCCTGCGCGGCCGGCGAGTAGAACGCCTTGGCTACCGCCACCACCCCGATCCCGACCAACGCCAGCCAGGCGGTGCCGGCGTCGCGTACGCCGAGGAGCAGCAGGACGCCGACCAGCGCGGCGATGTTGGCCCCGATCATGATCCGGCGACGGTCGAACCGGTCCGCCACCGCCCCGGCGTACGGCAGCAGCAGCGCCACGATGCCGGTCTCCATGGCCAGCAGCAGCGCACCCCACACGCCGCTGCCGGTCAACGCCGGCAGGAGCACCAACAACGGCACCATGACGAACCAGTCGACGCCGAAGACCATCAGCTCGGCCAAGAGCAGTTTGCGGAAGTTCCGGTTACGACGCAGGACCGAGAGGACGGACGGCATCACCGAACCCTATCCACCGCGATGCCGACCTTAGGTCATCGTGCGGACAGCCGGGTCCGGAAACGGCGCGGACGCCCTCGACCAGCCGTCGAGGACGTCCGCGAGCCCGGGTCTTACTCCTCCGTCGGTGGAAGCGGCGAGGTACGGCTCCTGGGGAGTCGCAGCACCTCGAACTGGTCAGTTCCCTCCACCAGCGCCGGCGAGGGCGTCGGTTGGTCGGACGACTCCCCGGTGGCGGTGGCAGTAGTGGCGCCCCGACCCGCAGGCTCGGCCGCACCCGGCTCGGTGGCCGTCGGGGAGGCCGCACCGGGCCCGCTGGCCGCCGGCTCAGCCGAGGCGGACGTGGCGACCGAGGTCTCGGCCACGGCCGGCGTCCCCCGCCGACCGGCCCGCCAGTCCCGGATCGACTCCTTGGCGTGCTCGACCATGACGTACAGGGTCGGAACCAGCACCAGGGTGAGCAAGGTCGAGCTGAGCAGACCACCAATCACCACGATCGCCAGCGGCTCCGAGATGAAGCCGCCCTCGCCGGTGAGGCCAAGGGCCATCGGCAACAGCGCGAAGATGGTCGCGACCGCGGTCATCAGAATCGGGCGCAGCCGGCGCCGGCCGCCCTCGACAACCGCCTCCCGAGCCCCCAGGCCCTGCGCCCGGTACTGGTTGACCAGGTCGAGCAGGACGATCGCGTTCGTCACCACGATGCCGACCAGCATGAGAACACCGATCAACGCCGGCACCCCCAGTGGGGTACCGGTAGCCAGCAGCAGCCCGATTGCGCCGGTCGCCGCGAACGGCACGGAGACCAGCAGGATCAACGCCTGAGACAGGCTACGGAACGTCACAACCATGATCAGGAAGACGATCGCGATCGCGGCGAGCACCGCCAGACCCAGATCAGCGAAGGCCTCCTCCTGGTCCGCGCTGACCCCGCCGATGACGAAGGTGGCGCCGGGGACGTCGATCGCGTCCAGCCGCTCCTGCAGCTCCTGGCTGGTCGCACCGAGGTCGGAGCCGGTGGCCGTGCCGGTCACCGAGACGCTGCGCTCACCGTCGATCCGAGTGATCTGCTGGGGACCGAGAACCTCACTGACCTCAGCGATGGCGCCCAGCGTGACCGCGCCGACCGGCAACGCCCGTAGCTGCTCGGTCGACAGCGGCGGCGGGGCGGTTCGCAGCACCACGTCCCGCTGCTGGCCCTCGATCGTCAACTGCCCCAGCGGAGCGCCCCGGAATGCCTGCGCGACCAACTGCCCGACCGTCGCCTCGGTGAGCCCGACCGCCGCGGCCTTAGTCCGATCGACCTTGACCGCGACCTGCCCGACCTGGGTGGCCACGCTGGTGGTCACGTCTTCAACGCCGGGCAGCCCAGCCATCGCCGCCGACGCCTCGTCGATCGCCTGGGTCCGGGTCTCCGAATCGATGGCCTGAACGATCACCTCAAGCTGGTTCGCGGCAGCGCCGCCCTGCCCGGCCCCGAACCGGAACTCTCCTGCCTCGGCGCCGAACTCGTCGAACTTCTCCCGCAGAGCGGCCCGCATCTGCTCGGCGTCGGTGTCTACCAGGGTGAGGGACCAGGTCGCCACGTTGTTGCCGCCGGCACCGGCCCACGGGTTACCCCCCACCCCGGCCGTCACCTGATAGGTCTCGATGCCCTCGGTGTCGGCCAGCACCTCCTCGACCCGCTGCGCGGCCGCGTCCGTGCCGGCCAGGCCGGTGCCCGCCGGTAGTTCCTGGGTGATGGTCATCGTGTCCTGGCCGGAGTCGTCGAGGAAGTTCGTCTCCAGCTGACGAGAGAGGCCGAACGTGCCGAAGAGGACCAGGACACCGAGTCCGAGGGTGATCCACCGGGTTGACCGTGCCCGGGTGGCGAAACCGATGACCGGCAGGTACGCGCGCTGCAGCGGGTTACGCAGCTCCTTCTGCTCCGCTGCCCGGCGCACCGCCGCCTCGTCCGCCGGCTGACCGGCCGGCTGGAGGAACCAGTACGCCAGCACCGGAATGAGAGTCAGCGACACCAGCAACGAGGCGAGCAACGCCACCGTCACGGTGATCGCGAACGGCGCGAAGAGCTGCCCGATGAATCCACCAACCAGCGCGATCGGGGCGAAGACGGCGACCGTGGTGAGGGTGGAGGCGGTCACCGCCCCGGCGACCTCGCGGACCGCGGTCCGGATGGCGTCCTGCTTGGACTCACCGTACTCGAGATGTCGTTTGATGTTCTCCAGCACCACGATCGAGTCGTCTACGACGCGCCCGACCGCGATGGTCAACGCGCCGAGGGTGAGCAGGTTGAGCGAGTAGTCACCGATCCAGAGCGCGATGAGCGCTACCAGCACCGACAACGGGATGGAGACCGCGGTAACGACGGTGGAGCGCACCGAGAGGAGGAAGACCAGGATCACCAACGCGGCCATCACGAGGCCGATCAGGCCCTTGGTCGCGAGACCCTTGATCGACTTCTCGACGAAGGGGGCCTGGTCGAAGACGACGGTCAACTCCGCGCCCGACGCGGCGCGCAGCTCCGCCAGCCGCTCCCGGATCTCCTGGGAGATCTCCACCGCGTTCCCGTCCGGGGTCGCGGTCACGGCGATACCCAGGCTGTCCTGGCCGTTGGTACGCGTGATCGCGGTGACCGGCGTGAGCTGCTCCTCAACCGTCGCCACGTCGCCGAGGCGCACCGGGGCCGCCGGCGCCACCTTGAGGATGACGTCACGTAGTTCGTCCAGGGTGCCCAGCGGGGTGCCGACCTGCACCGGAAGCGTCTGCTGGCCATCAGCGACCGCGCCGGCCGGGATGGCCACGCCATTGGCTCGCAACGCCCCGCCGAAAGCAGTGGGCTGAATCCCCGCGGCAGTGAGCTTTTCCACATCCGGGGTGATGACCAGTACCTCGTCCCGGGTGCCCGTCAGGTCGACCGTACGGACGCCCTCAATCGCGGCCAGCTCCGGCAGGACCGTGCCGCGCAACTGCTCACCGAGCACCCGCTGATCGTCGCCACCGGAGGCGGCGAGCACCACCGCCGGGAGGTCATCCGTGCCACCGGCGATGACCTGAGGGTCGACCCCCTCCGGCAGCCCGGGGATTCGGTTGAGCGCGGCCTGCATCTGGTTGACCGCGTCGTCCACATCGGTGCCGAACTCGTACTCGACCTGGATGGTCGCCACTCCCTCACGCGAGGTCGAGGTGACTTTCTCCAGTCCGGCGATGCCCTGCAGGCTGTTCTCGATCGGCTCGGTGACCTGTGACTCGACCGCCTCCGGACCGGCACCCGGATAGGGCGCCACGATGAAGGCGGCCGGGAACTCCAGCGACGGGAGGAGTTGCTGCTTCAGCGACGGTACGGCGAACGCTCCGAACACCGTGGTGACCACCGCGACAAGGGCTATCAGCCCTCTATTGGCGAGACTGAATCTGGCGAGCAGCGACATCAGCTGGGCTCACTCCTGATACGGGAGACTTGGGTACGGGTGAGTCGAGTGTCCCGTACTGGTTCCACGCCAGTGCGCCGGGGTTGACTCGTCGGCGTGGCGGGCGAGACCCGTCCCGGCGCTCAGGCCAGATCAAGAGAACGGGCCGCGGCCAAGGGGTCATTGGCGATGGTCATCGGCGCGGGGGCGGTCGAGATCGCCCACTCCGGATCCTTCAGGCCATGCCCGGTAACCGTGCAAACAACCGTCGAACCCGGCGGGACCGTACCCGCGGCGGCCTGCTGGAGCAGTCCCGCGACGCTCGCGGCGCTGCCCAACTCGACGAAGACCCCGACATCTCGAGCGAGCAGCCGGTACGCGGTCAGGATCTCCCGGTCGGTGACCGCGGCGATCAGGCCCCCCGATGCGTCCCGGGCATCCAACGCTCTCGGCCAGCTCGCCGGATTACCGATCCGGATCGCGGTGGCGATCGTGGCTGGTTCTCGCACCGCCTGGCCGGTGACGATCGGCGCGGCGCCAGCGGCCTGAAAACCGTAGAGTTTCGGTGCCCGGGTGATGTTTCCGGCCGCCTGTTCCTCCGAGTAGCCGAGCCAGTAGGCGGAGATGTTCCCCGCGTTACCGACCGGCATGCAGTGGATGTCCGGCGCCGCGCCGAGGGCCTCGACGATCTCGAACGCGGCGGTCTTCTGGCCGTGCAGACGATCGGTGTTCACCGAGTTCACCAGGGCGACCGGATAGTCCTGGGCGAGCTTGGCCGCCAACGACAGGCAGTCGTCGAAGTTGCCGCTGACCTGGAGCAGGCGGGCACCGTGCACCAACGCCTGGGCGAGTTTGCCCAACGCGATCTTGCCCTGTGGCACCAGCACCGCGCAGATCAGGCCGGCGCGCGCCGCATAGGCTGCGGCCGAGGCGCTGGTGTTGCCGGTCGAGGCGCAGATGATCACCTTGTTTCCGGCCTCGACCGCTCTGGAGACCGCGACGGTCATCCCCCGGTCCTTGAAGGAACCGGTCGGGTTAGCGCCCTCGACCTTCAGAAAGACCTCGCACCCGGTCCGCGCCGACAGCACCGGCGCCGGCAGCAGCGGCGTGTTCCCCTCGTGCAGGGTGACGACCGGGGTGGCCGCCGTGACCGGCAGCCGATCTCGGTACGCGTCGATAAGACCCCGCCACATATCGTCTCCTCCGCCTCTCCTGGCCTCAGACTCTCCGGCCTCCGCCGCCTGGCCCGGCCCAATCCGCCGGGGTCCAGCCTGGACCAGCCGGCCAATCGGACTCCAGCGCACCCGGCCCGCGACCCACCAGGCGAGACGCGATCCGGACCACGCCGGGCCGGAACCGGTTGAACCCGGACCGAGCTATGCGCTGCCCTCGACCCGCAGCACGCTGGCTACCGACCGGACCGCATCCAGTCCACGCAACGCCTGGACCGTCGCGGCGAGTGCGGCGTCCGGCGCGACATGGGTGACGATCACCAGGTCGGCGTCCTCGTCCCGGCCGGCCACGCCGCTACCCGCAGTGCCCTGCCGAACGGTGGCGATCGAAACCTTGTGCTGCGCGAACACTCCGGCCACCGCCGCCAACACGCCGGGACGGTCGGTCACGTCGAGGCTGATGTGGTAGCGGGTGAGCGCCTCCCCCATCGGCCGCACCGGCAGATCGGCGTAGGCGGACTCACTGGCCGCCCGGACCCCGGCGAGCCGGTTACGGGAGACGGCCACCACGTCGCCGAGCACCGCGCTGGCGGTCGGCGCCCCGCCCGCGCCCGGCCCGTAGAACATCAGCTGCCCCGCCGCCTCGGCCTCCACGAACACCGCGTTGAAGGCGTCACCCACGCTGGCGAGGGGATGGGTGAGCGGAATCATCGCCGGATGCACCCGTACGCTGACGGTCTCCCGACCATCCGCGGCGGTGCCCCGCGCCGCGATGCAGAGCAGCTTGATGGTGCAGCCCATCGCCTTGGCGCTGGCGACATCGGCGGCGGTCACCTCGGTGATGCCCTCCCGATGCACATCCGCCGCGCCAACCCGGGTGTGGAACGCCAGCGAGGCGAGGATCGCCGCCTTGGCCGCTGCGTCGAAACCCTCCACGTCAGCCGTCGGGTCAGCCTCGGCGTACCCCAGATCAGTCGCCTCGGCCAACGCCTCGGCGAAGCCGGCGCCGGTGCTGTCCATGGCAGAGAGGATGAAGTTGGTGGTGCCGTTCACGATGCCGGTCACCTGGGTTACCCGGTCCCCGTGCAGCGACTCCCGCAGCGGGCGCAGCAGCGGGATCGCGCCGGCCACGGCCGCCTCGTAGTAGAGGTCGCCCCCGCCCTGCGCCGCCGCGTCGTGCAGCGCCCCGCCGTCCTCGGCGAGCAGCGCCTTGTTCGCCGTTACCACGCTCTTACCCGTCCGCAGCGCCTCCACCAGCCAGCTCCGGGCCGGTTCGATACCGCCGACACACTCGACCACCACGTCGATGTCGTCCCGTTTGACCAGGTCGAGCGGGTCAGAGGTGAAGACGGCCGGATCGACCGGCAGCTCACCCCGGTCCCGGCCGATCCGCCGGACGGCGATGCCGGCGATCTCCAGCGGGGCACCGATCCGGGCGGTGAGATCGGCGGACTGCGAGTGCAGCAGCCGAACCACCTCGCTGCCGACCGTGCCGCAGCCGAGCAGCGCCAAGCGCACAGGTGATGTCATCCCACATCCAAAGCGAGCAGGTCCTCTTCGGTTTCCCGGCGGACGATCAGGCGAGCCCGGCCGTCGCGCACCGCGACCACCGGAGGACGCGGCACGTGGTTGTAGTTGCTGGCCATGCTCCGGCAATACGCGCCCGTGCCGGGCACAGCGACAAGATCTCCGGGCTGCACGTCGGCGGGCAGGAATTCATCCTTCACCACGATGTCCCCGGACTCACAGTGCTTTCCCACAACGCGGGCAAGCACCGGCTCCGCGTCGCTCGCCCGAGACGCCAGGGTCGCCGAGTACGACGCGTCGTAGAGCGCGGTTCGGATGTTGTCGCTCATACCGCCGTCAACACTCACATAACAACGACGCGCATCGGCCGCGTCACCACCGGCGCCGACCGGCACCGACTTGACCGTGCCCACCTCGTAGAGCGTGAACATCGCCGGGCCGACGATCGCCCGACCCGGTTCGATCGACAGGTGCGGCACCGCCAGCCGCTCGGCGGCACACTCCCCGTCAACGATCTTGCGTAGCCGCTTCGCCAGGTCGGCCGGCGTGGCCGGGTCGTCCTGCGAGGTGTACGCGATGCCGAAACCGCCGCCCAGGTCCAGCTCCGGTAACTGCACCCCCCGCGCGTCGCGGATCTGCGCCTGGAGCGCCAGCACCCGGCGGGCGGAGACCTCGAACCCGCTCGCATCGAAGATCTGCGACCCGATGTGCGAGTGCAGACCGCGCAGCTCCAGCACGTCCTCGTCGAGGATGCGCAGTGCGGCGGCGATCGCCGCGCCATCCGCCAGCGAGAAGCCGAACTTCTGGTCCTCGTGCGCGGTGGCGATGAACTCGTGGGTGTGCGCCTCCACGCCGACAGTGACCCGCACCAGCACCCGCGGGCGGACGCCCCGCTCGCGGGCCAACGCGGTGAGCCGGTCGATCTCGTGGGATGAATCGACGATAATCCGCCCCACCCCCGCCTCCAACGCCCGGCTCAGCTCGGCGGTCGACTTGTTGTTGCCGTGGAAGCCGATCCGCTCCGGCGGCATCCCGGCCGCCAGCGCGGTAGCCAACTCGCCACCGCTGCACACATCCAGGTGCAGGCCCTCCTCGGCGACCATTCGGACGACCGCCCGACAGAGGAACGCCTTACCGGCGTAGTAGACATCCTCGGTCGGGAAGGCGGCCCGGAAATCTCGACAGCGGCTGCGCAGGTCCTCCTCGTCCAGGAGGTACACCGCGGTGCCGAACTCGGCCGCGAGGTCCCGCACCGAGCAGCCCGCGACAGCGAGCGCGCCGTCCGCCGCCCGGCTGACGGTACGCGGCCACAGCCCGGGTATCAGGGCGTTCACGTCCCGCGGGGCACGTAGCCACGCCGCCCCCTGGCTGCCGATCTCCCCGTGCAGGGCACCGGCCTCATGTGCTCGCATTACTTATCGCTTCCCGACTGCGGGGCTCGCAAGCTCACTCCTCGCGCTCGCACTACTTGTCTCCGCTTCCCGACTGCGGGGCTCGCAAGCTCACTCCTCGCGCTCGCACTACTTGTCTCCGCTTCCCGACTGCGGGGCTCGCAAGCTCACTCCTCGCGCTCGCATGTCACATCCGTTCTGGGGCCGTGACGCCGAGCAGCCGCAGGCCGTTGGCGATGACCACGCGGGTGGCGTCGTTGAGCCAGAGCCGGGCACGGTGCAGGTCGGTGATCTCCTCATCGCCCCGCGGCAACACCCGGCAGTTGTCATAGAAGCGGTGGTACGCCCCGGCCAGATCCTCCAGGTACCGGGCGATCCGGTGCGGCTCCCGTAGCTCGGCGGCGGTGGCCACCACGGCCGGGAACTCGGCCAGCGCCTTCAACAGCTCGTTTTCCTTGTCGTGGTCGAGCAGCTCGGGGTGGAAGTCCGCCGAGCCGCCCCGGGCCAACCCGACCTCCGCGGCATTACGCCCGACATTCGCCGTACGCGCCGCCACGTACTGCACGTAGTAGACCGGGTTGTCACGGCTGGCCCGGGTCCACAGCTCGATGTCGATGTCGATCGGGGAGTCGGTGGAGTAGCGCGCCAGGGCGTACCGGGCGGCGTCCACACCGACCGCCTCGACCAGGTCCTCCAGGCTCACCACCGTGCCGGCTCGCTTACTCATCCGCACCGGGGCCCCGTCCCGGACCAGGTTGACCATCTGCCCGATCAGGATCTCCAGGTTGCGGCTCGGGTCGTCGCCGAAGCAGGCGACCATCGCCCTCATCCGGCCCAGGTAGCCGTGGTGATCCGCACCGAGCATCAGCACGACCCGCTCGAAGCCGCGCTCCCGCTTGTCCAGGTAGTAGGCGCAGTCCGCGGCGAAGTACGTCCACTCGCCGTCGGACTTGCGCAGCACCCGGTCCTTGTCGTCGCCGAAGTCGGTGGTGCGCAGCCAGGTGGCGCCGTCGGCTTCGAAGATGTGGCCCTGCTGCCGGAGCCGCGCCAGGGCGAGCTCCAACTCACCCCGGTCGTGCAGGTCCTTCTCGTTGAAGTAGGTGTCGAACTCCACGCCGAAGTCACGCAACGACGACTTGATCTCGGCGAACATCAGCTCGACGCCCTCGACCCGGAACACCTCCTGGGCGGCGGCGTCGTCGAGCGCCAGCACGTCCGGCCGCCGGGACTGGACCTGCTGCGCGATCTCCGCGAGGTACGCACCGGCGTACCCGTCCTCCGGCGCCGGCTCCCCCTTCGCAGCGGCCAGCAGGGAGCGGGCGAACCGGTCGATCTGCGAACCGGCGTCGTTGAAGTAGTACTCGGTGGCGACCGCAGCCCCGGTGGCGCGCAGCAACCGGCTCAACGCGTCACCGACCGCCGCCCACCGGACGCCGCCGATGTGCACCGGGCCGGTCGGATTGGCAGACACGAACTCGAGGTTGATCGACTGACCGGCGAGCCGGCCACTACGGCCGTACTCCGCGCCGGTCTCAACGATCACCTGGGCCAGCTGGCCCGCAGCGGCCGCGTCGAGGCGGATGTTCAGGAAGCCCGGGCCGGCGATCTCCACCGACTTGACCCCCACGGCCTGGCCGAGCTGCTCGGCCAGCGCAGCGGCGAGCTCCCGAGGTGGGACCCCCACCTTCTTGCTGAGCTGCAGGGCCAGCGTCGAGGCGTAGTCCCCGTGCTCGACGTTGCGGGGTCGCTCCACCGCGGTCTGCTCCGGAAGCGTGGAGCGATCCAGGCCCCGCTCGGTGAAGACGGCGTGGGCTGCGGTGAGGACGACCTCGGCGAGTTCTGCGGGAGTCACCGAACCATGCTATCGGGGGTAGACTCAGTCCCCGCGGCGGCGACCCAGCATGTGACCCCGGCCCGCCAGATCCCCCGACCGACCGACCTGACGAGGCACGATGAGCATCAGCACCCCGGGCGGCCCGGAGCGCCACCCGACCGTTGCCAGCACCACGAAGAAGTCAGCCGGGGGCAGGCCAGCCAGCGGCAAGCCCGGTTCCGGCAAGCCAGCGGGGGGCAGACCAGGGTCCGGCAAGCCAGCGGGCAGCCAGCGCGGCGGCAAGAAGCCGCGCAAGCCGATCACCCCGGTCAAGGTAAGCCAGGAGCGCAACTGGGGGCCGATCGCCCTCTTCGTCGCCGTCGGCGTGCTCGCTGTCGCGATCGTCGGCTACGGCGGCTGGGCAACATTCCAGGGCTCCAAGCCGTGGGACGAGCGGGCGAACGAGATCGCCGACATCGTCAACTTCCGCGAGCAGGACCCGGAGCTGGTCGCGGGCGGTAACCACCAGCAGGGCTCGATCGAGTACTCCGTCCTGCCCCCGGTCGCCGGCCCACACAACGACGCCTGGCAGAACTGCATGGGCGACATCTACGACGCCCCGATCGCCAACGAGCACGCCGTGCACAGCCTGGAGCACGGCGCGGTGTGGATCACTTACCAGCCGGACCTCGACGCCGGCCAGGTCGAGAAGCTGGCCGAGCGGGTACGCGGCAACGAGAAGCTCTTCCTCAGCCCGTACGAAGGCCTGGACCAGCCGATCTCGCTCCAGGCCTGGGGCTACCAGCTCAAGGTCGACAACGCCGATGACGGCCGGATCGACGATTTCATCAAGACACTGAGGGTCAACGCCTCCATCGAGGGCCCCACCGCCCTCTGCGCCCAGGGCGTCACCGCCGTCGGCACCACCCCGCGGGACCTCGGCCCGCAGATGCCACAGTAGTTAAGGAGCCGGGATGTCCGCCCGCACGACCCTCGAAGACAAGCCCGACGGGGCTCCGACCGCCGACAGCGCCCGTCGCCCCGCTGCCCAGTTCGGCACGGCGGTGGTGGCGATCGCCATCGTGATCGGCCTCCTGCTCGGCTACGCGGGCGGCCTACTCACCCCCGACCTCAGTCGACCGGGGGATACCTCCGCCGAGGCGGGCTTCGCGCGGGACATGACCACCCACCACGCCCAGGCGGTGGAGATGGGGCTGATCGCCTTCAAGCACGGCACGGACCGGGAGGTCCAGACGATCGGTAACGACATCGCCCTCGGCCAGCAGGGTGACATCGGCATCATGCAGGGCTGGCTGCGTTCATGGGAGCTGGACCCGACCGGCTCGGAGCCCCGGATGGCGTGGCTGCCGGACGGCACCGAGATGATCCGCGACGGGCTGATGCCGGGGATGGCCACCGCGGAGCAGATGACCCAGCTTCGGGAGGCCCAGGGCACGGAGTTGGATGTCCTCTTCCTCGAGCTCATGATCACGCATCACATCGGTGGCATCCACATGGTTGATGCGCTGCTCGACCAGAGCGACGAGCAGGACGTGGTCCAGACCGCGCAGACGATGAAGAACACCCAGCAGACAGATCTGACCAACCTGCGCAACGCACTCGAGCGCATCAAGGGCTGATCAGGCGGCTGGGCCGTCCCACGACCCGCGCCACCACCGGGTGGTGCGGGTCGTTTGTCTTGGTCAGAGGCGCATTCGGCGGCCTCGCGCCCACCGGGTTCGCTTCCACCCAACGGTCCGACAGCAGGACCGGCCCACGCAGTCGAGGCGATAAGTCCGATTCAGGAATTTGATGCCACTCCGGGCGAATACATCTCAAAGAGAAGTTTCTCCCCACATATCGTGACCAGTTGTGATTCGGGCTCGTTGCGTAAGACGTGGGTGTTGCACTGAGAGACGCACGGCGTTCCGTCACCAGCTGGTGCCGGCGCCACACAATCGGCGGTGACGGGGCGGTGGCGGCCGTCCGTCGCGGAGTGCGGCAGAGCGAGCCAGGAGCGCTCAGCCGCGAACAGGAACTCGAGCTGATCGACACCTTGCGGGGCAGCTACCCCGACGCGTTCGGCTTGGAGGAGGGGCTCTGGACGCGACAGGGTCTGCACACCATCATCCAGAACCGGTTCGGGTTGCCGCTCGACCCCGGCGCCGTCGGGGCATACCTGCGGGCATGGGGACTCGGCCCTCGGGAGCCACGCGAGCGCGCCTGCGGGCTCTGCGTCGGCGCGGTGGAGCGTTGGGTACGCACCGAGTACCCGGCGATCATCCGGGCCGCTCAGGAGCACCTGGCCGACGTGCACTGGATCGGCCGGATCCGGCTCCGCGGCACGATGCCAGCGGCGGACATCATCTCCGCAGTCTCGTCTCGGGGGCGCGTCCAATTCATGATCACTACGCCGTCGGTGGACCCGCCGCTCCCCCGCGACTTCGTACTCCGACTCAGCGGAGCGGAGCAACGCACCGTCCACCTGATCGTGGACGGCTCGTGGCCCCGCAATGAGTGGCCACGTCGGCTACCCCGCCGCATCGCGCTACACCCGCTGCCCAGCTGCGGTCGCGCCGTCGCCGCGTGACCACCGGCCCGGCCAGATGCGGGCGGTTGGAGCGCATCCGTGCGTACCGATTCGGTGATCGCGGGAAGGGTTTGCTACTCTTCTCCGGTCGCTGAGCCCCCGTAGCTCAGGGGATAGAGCACCGCCCTCCGGAGGCGGGAGCGCAGGTTCGAATCCTGCCGGGGGCACGTAGAATATGGGAACAGGTTTGAGCGACAGGGGCGGACGCCAACGCGTCCGCCCCTTCTGCTTCGCGTTCGGGCTGCCGCTGCCTCGAACGACCGGGGCCTCGCCCGTGGCGTCGACAGCACCGGGAGCTGAAGCACATGGCGGACCGGTTACCGTCTGTTACGCCCGGTCTGCGATAGCAGAGTAAGTCACCAGAACGCCTACGGCAGGAACTCGCGGAACTGCTCAGCCACCAAACTTGCCATGGTTTGAGCGTCATAGGATCCGTCGACTTCGATAATGGGGATGTTCAGCCGCTTGGCGTTACGAACTGCGTCTTCGGCGATCAGCCGGTCGCGCGCGATCCGGTTCCGCTGGGCAAGTTGCGGGTCGCTTACATTGAGCGGGAGGGCGCTGGCGCGTGTTAGCTCACGGAGCTGGTACTGCCGGAACTCCTCGGTGGGCACCATGACGACCATGCGCTGGGTCGAGGACATGAGCGGCGCGACGAGTTCCGGACGAAGCCCCCACCCGTCAGCGATAATCGGGCGCGGCGACATGAGGGCGCGGAGGTCGTCCTGAACATACTCAAAGCGTTCTACGAAGATTTTGAGAGCCTGGTCGGCGGCCTGCTCGACCGTCGATCGGATCCACATGTCCTCCGCGTCGGGCTCGGCGGAACTCTCGCCGCGGCGTAGTTGCTGAGCTTTCCGGCGGTCCAGATGGCCCCGAGCGTCGTGGTAGTCGTAGTGGTAGTGGGTGAGGCCGTACTGCTCGGCGAGGATGGCCGCGACAGTCGATTTACCAGCCCACTGTCCGCCTCCGATCCAGAGAGCGCGTCGCAGGGTCGTGAAGGGATCTCAATTCATGGATCCAAGCCTGATCCCGACCAATATAAAGATCAAGTCTTGTTCTTCCGGATCAACACTGATTATCTATCTATAGGGGAAGGTGCTTTGAGGCTGCCACTGCCCATCGGCCGCCAGAACCTCTTCTCGGCAGAGCCGTAAACGGCTGATCATGTTCCGGAGGGGCGGGTGCGTCCTCGGCATCCGGATCCCCGCCGTGTGGGCGAGGTGTTCGCCCGGGCAACGCTCCGCCTAGCCGAGAAGTGCACCTACACCCGCACCTCTACCGACTGCCCAGGCCACTCGGCCCTGTCCGCGATTCGGTGCGCAGTGCCGGCCGAGTTTCGTCGCCGAAGCCAGGGGCGGCGGTACCCGGGCGGTGGGTCGCAGGACTTGACGCGGCCCAGCCCACCGATTTGGCGGAGTGCAGGGACAACGCGGCGTACGATGCCGCGCAAGGGCAGAGGGAGACATTGCCGATGACGACCCAACAAACGCAGGGTCCCACGCCCGGCCGCGCGCGTCGCCATGCGGGCGGTCTCCTTCTGGCTGCTGCTGTCGTCGTCGGTCTCGCGCTGGCCACCGGGGTGGTACCGGGCGACCCGGGGCCCGAGCTGGGCCCGGTGCAGGCCGCATCCGTGGCGAACACCGATGCGGGGCCGGTCCGCTGTCCCGAGCAGTGGTACGAAACGGTACCGCCGGCCACCCCGTTCGCACCGGAGGTCATGGTCCCCACCGGGGCGACCGAGGTTCTGATGTGCAGCTACCACCCCACGCTGGGGACAGAACCATGGAGCCTCGGCAGCACCAGGCGCAACACCAGCGACGTCACCGAGCTGACCGACTACATCAACGGGCTGGCGATCTCATTCGGAGACGATGACGCCTGCCTGATGTACATCCCGTCTCTGCGGCGCAGCGTCGTGTTCGGCTACCCCGGACAGCGTGCGGTGACAATCCATCTGGGCTGCCCCTTCTGGCAACGCGACGGCGGCACGGCCCGCCACAGTGGCAACCAGCGGAAGATCCTCGCGTACTGGGGCGTGAGCTGGAACCAGCACTGAATGGTCCTGCTCCGCAACAGCCAGTCGGCGCGTTCGTACCCTACGCCGATTTCTTTCCACCAGGCCCGCGCCGACCCGGGACGTCACCGACTACCCGGCGGGACTTGCCCAACTCGACCAGCCCACTCGTGCCCGAGTCCGAGTCGGGCTACACGGTCGGCACCGTCTCGACTTTGCCCAGGCCCTGACCCTCTGTCGCAGTGGTATGTCAGTTCCGTTTACTAGTGTCTCAGATACATAAACCAAGATAACGATTCGGCAATGAGGGATAGACACCTAAAGCATCTGCCAAGTAGCTGACAAGCTGGAATAGTTTGCATACAAGCCGAGAGCAGAGCTGGTTTCCAGTGGCACGGTGAAGGCTGCGAGTGCCGCCAGGATGTGCCTGGGGCGTAATTGTGTGTAAGATTCATTGACGTCAGCATCGACTCCCAGATCAGATCGACCAAGCCCGCAGGAGGGGCATGGTCAACCGAGCTAGCCGCACCATGGAACAGTCGATGCCATCGAACTTACTGGCATCACATGGAAAGGAAAGCAGTATGAGGTTAAAGAGGACGCGAGCACTCCTGGCGATGTCGATCGGCACCGCAGCTGCGGTGTTGATGACCGCCTCACCCGCACAGGCAGCGACCATCACCGACATCACCGCACTGATCGAAGATCATTCGAGGTACGTCTACTTTAATGGTCTTGATCTCATCGGCCCGCCGATTCTAATCTCGGAGACCGATGCGGTTCCGGTGGGTACGGCGAAGGTCCTGTCAAGTGCACCGTTCTACCTGGGATGCGCGAGTTTGACGAACTCCACAAGTTCGGATCAGACCCTGACGAGCCACTCGTTCAGCAAGGGCTACTGGAACACGGTATCGACGACCGTCACCACCGGCGTGTCGTCCACCACAAAGATTTCGGGTAGCTTCGCCCTCTCAAAAGTAGTCGGCCTTGACCTCGAAGAGTCAGTAACGGTGTCGTACCAAAATTCGAACACGCAGTCGGAGACGATCAGG
>NZ_KB911579.1:934344-936120 GCF_000383575.1 Salinispora oceanensis
CAGTCGGAGACGATCAGGGAGACACACACCGCGCCGTCCCAGAAGGTGCTGGTGCCCGCAAAACAAACCCGGTACGTCGTGTCGTCGCTGACGCAAAACACCTACAATGGCTCGCTGGCGCTGAATGGCAGTTTCCACGGCTCATTTGTGGCTTCCAGCACTCTTTTCCCCCTCCCCCACCCGTACAATATGTATAACGTCTTGTCCAAGGCTAAAGATGCCGGCGCCAAGCTTCCTGCGGGATTCTCGCTGAACAGCTCCACCAGAAGGTTGGACTTCCAAGGAGCCGGGACCTACACGGTGAAGGCCGGGGTTCACTTCAAGGTTGAGGTCCTGGAAACGTTGCCGAGTGGGTTTCCGGCAACACAATGCGCCTGAGTTAGAGCGGGACCAGGTGGCCACCAAAGGGCACAGCCACCGGAGGTGTCCCACCGACACCCACCACAACGGTGCCCCGCCCGACCACGAGGTCAGGCGGGGCACCGTGACAAGCCGCCCAGGCTTCCATGCCCCTCGCAAGCGTCACGGCGGAGCGCGGCAGTCGGCGGGCGACCTCGTCCAACGGCCCGTGGATGAGAACGTCGACCTCCCAACGGTACGAAACACGAGCAAGCGCCGACGTCAGATGGGTGACGGGGTCAAAGCCGTCCGGCACCGTGAAGGTCTGCCTACCAGTTGCAAGCGAAACTATCCGGTCGATCCGGAAGGTTCTTAGGCTGCCGTGCCGGTGGTCGTGTCCGACCACATTTCCAGCGGCCGCGATGGAAGACGACACCGTACGGATCGAGGTCACGTTCGGTCTACTCCTGTCGCCAGGACCGGTAGCTCATCCGGACCGCGGTGCGGGCGCGCGACGCCTGGGCCAGGGCCAGCAGCACACCCATCTCGGGCGCCTGCGCGGTCACCGTGTCCGGCTACACGGTAGGCACCGTCTCGACTGTGCCCAGGCCCTGACCCTCTGTCGCAGTGGCATATCACTTCCGTTAACCAGTATCTCAGATACATAAACCAAGATAACGATTCGGCAATGAAGGATAGACACCTAAAGCATCTGCCAAGTAGCTGACAAGCTGGAATAGTTTGCATACAAGCCGAGAGCAGAGCTGGTTTCCAGTGGCACGGTGAAGGCTGCGAGTGCCGCCAGGATGTGCCTGGGGCGTAATTGTGTGTAAGATTCATTGACGTCAGCATCGACTCCCAGATCAGATCGACCAAGCCCGCAGGAGGGGCGTGGTCGAGCGAGCTGGCCGCACCATGGAACAGTCGATGCCATCGAACTTACTGGCATCACATGGAAAGGAAAGCAGTATGAGGTTAAAGAGGACGCGGGCGCTCCTGGCGATGTCGATCGGCACCGCAGCTGCGGTGTTGATGACCGCCTCACCCGCACAGGCAGCGACCATCACCGACATCACCGCACTGATCGAAGATCATTCGAGGTACGTCGTCTTTAATGGTCTTGATCTCATCGGCTCGCCGACTTTGATCTCGGAGACCGATGCGGTTCCGGTGGGTACGGCGAAGGTCGTGTCAAGTGCTCCGTTCTACCTGGGATGCGCGAGTTTGACGAACTCCACAAGTTCGGATCAGACCCTGACGAGCCACTCGTTCAGCAAGGGCTACTGGAACACGGTATCGACGACCGTCACCACCGGTGTGTCGTCCACCATAAAGATTTCGGGTAGCTTCGCCCTCTCAAAAGTAGTCGGCCTTGACCTCGAAGAGTCAGTAACGGTGTCGTACCAAAATTCGAACACGCAGTCGGAGACGATCAGG
>NZ_KB911579.1:936220-1419774 GCF_000383575.1 Salinispora oceanensis
CAGCCACCGGAGGTGTCCCACCGACACCCACCACAACGGTGCCCCGCCCGACCACGAGGTCAGGCGGGGCACCGTGACAAGCCGCCCAGGCTTCCATGCCCCTCGCTCACGGTCATGGCCAGCAAGGATCACGGCCGCGCACAATGGCCGGATCATCGCCGCCGCCGCTTTGCCTGGGCGGGCGGCCCGGGCAGGACTCGCGTGACCGTCACGGCATGCGCCAGGCACACTCTTCGCCACCAGTGATGGCTCTCAGTCGGAAGTTCGGCACCTGCACCAGGACAGCTGCCGCGCATCTGGTCCGCCGTTTGGTGCCGCAGCGTCAGCAAGAACTCGCGGCAGACGCACCCGAGGCCGTGCGGCTCTACGGGAGCGGGCTGACGCTCATGGAGGTTGGGCCGCGGTTCGGTGTCAGTGAGCAGGCGGTAAGAGGGGCGGTGGTCGCGGCGGGCGTCGAGAACGGAGCGGACGATGCCGGCGGCATCGCGACAGGTCGCGCTGTCCCGCTACGACGACTTGTTCGGTACCCGGTCCGCGGCTGCTCTGAGCTGGTCAGCCAGGCTCCTCAGCGCCGGCCGCAGTTCATCGGGTCGGCGGATGATGAAGGGCCATTCCAGTGCGGCCAGCAGGCGGGCCATGCCGTCCAGGCGCTCGGCCCGTGCGTGCAACACGACACCGGCGGCATCCGCCTCGAGCGTCACGGCGGAGCGCGGTAGTCGGCGGGCGACCTCGTCCAACGGCCCGTGGATGAGAACTTCAACGTCCCAGCGGTACGGAACACGAGCAAGCGCCGATGTCAGGTGGGTGACGGGGTCGAAGCCGTCCGGGATCGTGAAGGTTCGTGTACCAGTAGCAAGCACAGCGATCCGGTCGATCCGGAAGGTTCTCAGGCTGTCGTGCCGATGGTCGCGTCCGACCACATACCAGCGGCCGCGATGGAAGACGACACCGTACGGATCGAGGTCGCGTTCGGTCTGCTCCTGTTGCCAGGATCGGTAGCTCATCCGGACGACCGTGCGGGCGCGCGACGCCTGGGCCAGGGCCAACAGCACACCCGTCTCGGGCGCTTGTGCGGTCACCGTGTTGGTGGTGAAGGACAGGGTCTCTCGGATGGCCGCCAGCGGTTCCCGTAGGCCGCGCGGAAGGACCCGTTCGATCTTGGCCAGGGCACCCGAGTGCGCCGGAGTGGTCATGCTCATGCCCAGTCGCTCCGCGGCGAGCAGTCCCACGACAACGGCGAGGGCCTCGTCGTTGGTGAGCACCAGGGGCGGCATCCGATAGCCGCGGGCCAGGCAGTAGCCGCCGTGGCGGCCCCGTTCGGCTGCTACCGGGATCCCGAGATCGCGCAGGTGCGCGGCGTAGCGACGGACAGTTCGAACGTCAGTGCCGAGCTGATCGGCCAACTCCCGACCAGTAAGCCGCGGGTGCGACTGCAGGAGCTCCAGCAGGGTCAGGACGCGGGTCAGCGGATGAGACATAGGTCACTTACCCTATCCGGACGGAAGCTGTCCTGTATTGATCCTACTCTTACGACACCTCAAGTCAGGGAGATCACATGGCTACCTTCGTACTCGTTCCCGGCGCATGGCTCGGCGCATGGGCTTGGCAAGACACCGCCCACGCGCTGGCTGGGCGCGGGCACACGGCGCTTCCGCTGACGCTGACCGGCCTCGGCGAGTACGCCGACCGGGGCACTCCGGCGACGAACCTGGAGACCCACATCGCCGACATAATCGACTTCGTCCAGCGAGGTGACCTGCACGACGTCACCCTGGTCGCCCACAGCTATGCCGGCGCTCCCGTCACCGGAGCGGCTGCACAACTCGATGAACGGCTGAAGCGGGTGGTGTACGTGGACAGCGCTCCGTTCGCCACCGGCATGTGCATGCTCGACCTCATGCCACCGGAGGCTGCCGAGCAGCTGCGCCAGCAGGTCGCAGCGGATGGTGAGGGTTGGCGACTACCGATGCCCCCCTTTGCGGTCCTGGGGCTGTCCAGCAGCCTGGACGGACTCGACCAGAACAAGCGGGAGCTGCTGCGGGCCCGTGCCACCGCCCAACCATTCGGGACCTACGAGCAGCGGCTCGCCGGCCCGGCCGAACCCCGCCACGACGTCGACCGCGTCCTGGTCACGTGCAACGACTTCCGGGACCTGTTGAACGCCGGAGTACCGGCCCTGGCGTCCCTCCACCAGCCGCCATGGCGCCGTTTCGACCTGCACACGGGGCACTGGCCGATGTTGTCTGCCCCGGCGGAACTCGCCGGCGTCCTCGATCTGGCCGTCAGCTGACCGCGGAGCGATGGACGCCTCAGCCGGCGGCCCGCCGGGCACGGGCCCGTAGCGACGTGGGATCGGACCAAAGACACTCCACGCGGATGGAGCGCCGGGAAGAATCAAGGTCAAGAGCCTTGGTCGCCAAGGGGAGGCGGACGGAAGGGGCGGAACGTCATGCCGAAGGAAATCCTGTGCGCGTTCGGCGTCGACCTGGACGCGGTCGCGGGCTGGTTGGGTTCCTACGGTGGCGAGAACGCACCGGATGACATCTCCCGAGGTCTCTTTGCCGGTGAGATCGCCGTACCGCGCTTGCTGAAGCTGTTTCGAAAGTACGGCCTACGGAGCACTTGGTTTGTCCCCGGGCATTCTATCGAAACCTTCCCCGACCAGTGCCGACAACTGGTGGACGCCGGCCACGAGATGAGCATCCACGGTTACAGTCACGAGAACCCGTTGGCGATGAGCCGTGCGCAGGAGGCCGCGGTCCTGGACCGGAGCATCGAGCTGGTCGAGGCCGTGAGCAAGCGGCACCCTACGGGATACGCCGCACCGTGGGGGGCGCTCTCACCAGTCACGCATGAACTGTTGCTGGAACGAGGCATCAAGTACGACCGCACGTTCATGCACAACGACTTCCACCCCTACCGCCTTCGCGTCGGTGACACGTGGACCAAAATCGACTACTCCGCCCGGGCCAGCGAGTGGATGAAGCCGTTGGTACGCGGCAGGGAAACCGATCTCATCGAGATCCCACCAAACTGGTATCTCGACGACCTACCGCCGATGATGTTCATCAAGGCCAACCCCAACAGCCATGGCTGGGTCAACCCGCGACACCTGGAGGAGATGTGGCGCGACCAGTTCGACTGGGTCTACCGGGAGCTGGACTATGCCATATTCCCCATCAATCTCCACCCCGATGTCTCGGGGCATCCACAGGTCCTGCTGATGCTCGAGCGGATTATCGACTACATCAACCAGCATGAGGACATTCGATGGGTCACTTTCGATGAGATTGCCAACGACTTCGCGGTCCGCAATCCCCGCGACGGGGGCACGTGACACCTGCGCTGGGGAAACGGGGTGCAGCATCCGGAAGGCATCGGACGTGCCTGCGGTCACCACGAACGGCATCAGCCGGCGGCCCGCCGGGCACGGGCCCGTCGCTTCCCCTCCTGCATCGCCTGCACCCGAGCCACCGGGATGGTGCGCCCCTCGGCGATCAGGTCAGCCGGGAGCCGTTGCGCCGGGGGCATTCCGTCCGCCCACGGGTCCGCCGCGGCGACCAGGGCGGGCGCGGTCTGAATCGTGAAATCGGTGGGCGTGACCGACGGCAGGAGGTCCCAGGGCACCGGGAACGAAACCGGCACGCCGGGCCGTAGCCGCGGGCTGTAGGCGGACACCACCGTCGCCCCACCAGCTCGGGTGGAGTCGATGAAGACCTTCCCACTCCGGTCCTCCCGGATGAAGGCGGTCGTCGCGAGGTCCGGGTCGAGGCGGGCCGCCCGAAGCGCGAGTGCTCGGGTGGCGGCGGCCAGCTCCTCGGCCGTCGCCTCCGCCGTCACCGGCACGAACACGTGCACCCCCTTGGCACCGCTGGTCTTCACCGCCCCGGCGAGCCCGGCACCGGCGAGAGCCCGGCGGACCAGGAGGGCCGCCGCCACCGCCACCTCGAACGGGGCGCCCTCCGGCGGGTCCAGGTCGAGCACGAGGTGGGTCGGGCACTGCAGGGCGGCGACCGTGGCGAGCGTGGGGTGGAACTCCACCGCCCGCTGGTTGGCGAGCCAGAGCAACGTACGTCGGTCGCCGCAGAGGGCGTACGAGATCTCGCGGTGCGACGCTGCCGCCCACACCCCCGTACGGGGAATCCAGTCCGGGGTGTACTTCGGCAGGTTCTTCTGCATGAAGGGGGGCTGCCCGGGGCGTACCCGCATGACCGACAGCGGCCGTTCCCGCAGGTGCGGCAGGATTCGGTCGCGCACCGCGTCCAGGTAGTTCACCAGGTCGCGCTTTGTCGCGCCCGCCCCATCGAACAGCGGCTGACTCAGGTTGGTCAGTGCGACCCCGTCCCGGGTTTCCTCGACCTTGCCCATCTGATCACCCTGCCGGCAGCCGAGACGGCGGTCAACGCACCCGGCCGTCAACACGAACATGTCGGCCAGCCCCTCGGCCCGGAACCGGCAGCCACCGCCAGAGCACCGCCCAAAGTTCCTTCGACACGGCCAAACGGACCCACCTGCGTGTGGCGAACGCCACTGGTTTGCCTATCAGTCGGCATCTGACCGATCGGTCAGGCATGCTGTTCGAGGAGGTGGGACCGACATGACACGGGCAGCGCCCGAGCGGCACGACGATATTCTCGCGGCGGCGGGGCGACGGTTTGCGCAATCCGGCTACCGAGGCACGTCGTTGCAGGACATCGCGGCAGACGTGGGCTGTTCGAAGGCGGCGGTGCTCTACCACTTCGCCGACAAGAAGGCCATTCTCGCCGAACTGGTGGCCCGGCCGATCGACCAGCTACGGGAACTCGACGAGCGCATCGCCGCCGCGAGCGGCCCGGCGGAGGCGCAACAGATCGCGGCCGAGGGCTTCGTCGACCTGGCGGTCCGGTTCCGCCGCGAGACCGCGTTCCTCCGCGGTGAGTTCCCCGGCCTGTTCCAGCAACCCCCCTTCAGCCACCTACAACACATCCCGGATCGGCTCGCCCAGGCCTTCGCCGGCCACTCCGACCGCCCGGCCGCCCGGGTCGCGGCGCTGGTGATCCTCGCCGGCATCGCCGAGACGTGCGGCGAATTCATCGATCTCCCCGAGACGGAACTACGTCCGGCGCTGCTCGCGCTGGTCCGCCGGGCACTCGAACCGGTCACCTGACCCAACCAATAACGACGGAGGACTCCGACCCATGTCGACCCTGCTCTATCGGCTCGGCCGCGGCGCGATGCGCAGACGACGCCTCGTCGCCGCGATCTGGCTAGTCGTGCTCGTCGGTCTCGGCCTGGCGGCCCTGAACCTGCGTGGCCCAACGGCGAGCGACTTCAGCATGCCCGGCACCGAGTCGCAGCAGGCGAGGGATCTGCTCGAGGAGCAGTTCCCGGCGGCCAGCGGCGCCACCGGCACGATCGCGCTCAAAGCTCCAGAGCCGGGCCTACTCGGCACGCCACAGGGCCAGGCGGTGGCCACCGAGGTCACCAAGGAGGCCGCGACGCTGCCCGGCGTGACCGCCGCAGTGGACCCACTCACGGCCCAGGCCATCAGCCCCGACGGCCAGTTCGGGCTGATCCAGGTCCAGTTCACCGAGGGCGCGGACAAGGTCACCGACGATGAGCGGGAGGCGTACGAGCAGGTCGGCGCCGCGGCCAAGGCGCAGGGCTGGCAGGTAGCCCCCGGCGGTGAGGTGCTCAACGCCGAGCCGCAGGCGGGCTCCTCCGAGGCGATCGGCGTCGCCGTCGCGGCGATCGTCCTGGTCATCACCTTCGGCTCGCTGGTAGCGGCGGGAATGACCATGCTGAACGCGCTGATCGGGGTCGGCGTCGGCATGGCCGGTCTCTACGCGCTCAGCGGCACGGTTGAGTTGACCAGCACCGCGCCGATCCTCGCCCTGATGCTCGGTCTCGCGGTCGGTATCGACTACTCACTCTTCATCACCTCCCGCTACCGGCAGAACCTGCTCGAGGGGCTGCCACCGGACGAGGCGGTCGGCCGGGCGGTCGGCACCGCCGGCTCGGCCGTGCTCTTCGCCGGCGCCACCGTGGTCATTGCGCTGTCCGGTCTGGCGGTGGTGAACATCCCGTTCCTGACCGTCATGGGTCTGGCCGCCGCCGGAACGGTCGTCATCGCCGTGCTGGTCGCCCTCACCCTGCAGCCGGCGCTGCTCGGCTTCGCCGGCCGGCGGGTGCTCCGCCGCAAGCAGCGGCACCAGTACCGAACCACCCCGGCCGAGCTGGGAACCGACGCATCCGAGCCGACCGCGCCGGCCGAGGACCGCTCCACCTTCGGCTTCCGCTGGGCCCGGCTGGTCATCCGGTTCCGGGTGCCGGTGATCCTGGTCGCCCTGCTCGGGCTGGGCGTGCTCGCGCTGCCCACCTCCGACATGCGGCTGGCCCTCCCGGACCAGGGAACCGCACCGCTGGGCTCACCGGCCCGGGTCTCCAACGACCTGATCAGCGAGGGCTTCGGGCCGGGCTTCACCGGTCGGCTGGCGATCGTGGTGGCCGGGGACAGCCCGCAGGCGACGGCGGCAGCCGTACCGCAGGTCGCGGCCCTGGTTCAGGACACCAGCAACGTCCTGGCCGTGGCGCCACCACAGCTGAGTCCGGACGGGCGGACCGCCCTGCTCGGCGTGATCCCGGAGACCGGGCCCACCGACCCGGCGACCGAGCAGGTGGTGGATGACATCCGCGGCTCGGTCGGCGGTATCCAGGGAGCCGACGTGCTGCTCACCGGGGTGACCGCCATCGGTATCGACGTCTCGGAGAAGCTCACCGACGCCCTGCCGATCTATCTGCTCCTGGTGGTCGGGCTGTCGATCGTGCTGTTGATGCTGGTGTTCCGCTCGCTGCTGGTGCCGGTGAAGGCCGCGCTGGGCTTCCTACTCACCGTGGCGGCCACTTTCGGGCTGACCGTCGCGGTCTTCCAGCAGGGCCACCTCGCCGACCTGGTCGGTCTGGACACACCGGGGCCGCTGATCAGCTTCCTGCCGATCCTGCTCATCGGTATCCTCTTCGGACTGGCGATGGACTACGAGGTCTTCCTCGTCTCCCGGATGCGGGAGGACTTCGTCCACGGCGACACCGCCCAGCAGGCCACCATCAACGGAATGGGTCACGGTGCCCGGGTGGTCACCGCGGCCGCGCTCATCATGATCTCCGTCTTCGGTGGCTTCATCTTCATGGAGGACCCGGTCATCAAGTCAATGGGCTTCGCGCTGGCGGTCGGCGTCGCCATCGACGCGTTCGTGGTCCGGATGACGATCGTGCCGGCGGTCATGTCCCTGCTCGGCGACGCCGGTTGGTGGCTGCCGCGCTGGCTGAACCGGGTCCTGCCCAACGTGGACGTGGAGGGTGAGGGACTGCGGAACCACCTGGCGGAACAGGAACCCGCCCGCACCTGAGGTCACCGAAGCGGCCCCCTGTCCAGCGCGTGCTGCGCCGGGCAGGGGGCCCTTCCCGTACTGCGCCGGACCAGGGGCCCCAGCTCGGGCACCGCCCGCTACACCCCGGCCGGGTACGTCTCCAGCTCACCGTGGGTGCCTCGGGTGGGGAGCGGGTCCAGGGCGGTCGCCTCATCGCACCAGACGAACCCGTCGTACCGCTCCCCCAGCCGGGTCGGCTGATAGTTACCCCAGGACTCGAACGAGGGGTTGTAGACCACCCCGATCGCCCGGTGGTCCAACGGCTCGGTCACCCAGCCGGGCTGGTCGGCGCCGCCGAAGATCAGCACTGCCTGTTCCGGCAGCAGCTCGTGTAGCCGCCGTTCCACCGACCCCTCCCGGGCCGGCGGAACGGCCATTCTCTCGGCCGGCGAGCCCCAGTGCGGCGCGGCGACCACCGTGCCCCGATGGCTGCCGAACCCGACCAGGACGACATCGTCCCGGCCGTGCCGCTCCCGGGCCAACTGGCCGAGGCTGACCATGCCATCCGCGACCATGTCGGTTGCCCGCGCGTCCCCGACGTGAGTGTTGTGGGCCCACACCACCCCGCGCGCCCCCGGGCCGTAGCGCTCCAGCAGCCGGTCCAGCGTGTCGGCCATGTGATTGTCCCGGATGTTCCACGACTCCGGCCCACCGCCGATCATGGCGCGGTAGTACCGCTCCGCGCCGGAGACGACCTCCGCGTTCTGCCAGGCCGAGAAGGCGTCCGCACCGTCGGTCGCCGAGTGTTCCCGCATCCGCGCCAGCAGGCAGACCACCTCGTCCTCGCAGCGCGCGGAGACGAACCGGCTCGCCGCGCCGTACTCCTCGATCCGCCGTCCGTACGGCTCGAAGCACCGGTAGGCGTCCTGGGCGGCGTCCAGCGCCCCGGGCGCCTCCTCCCCCAGATAGTCGAAGATGGCCTGCATCGACTCCCACAAGCTGTAGACGTCCAGCCCGTGGAAACCGACCCGTTCCGGCTCGGGCCGTTGCCCGTTCCACTCCCGCAGCCAGCGGCAGAAGCGGGCCACCTCCGCGTTCGCCCACATCCAGGTGGGCCACCGCTCGAACCGTTCGAGGGCGGCCTGCGGTTCGACGGCGGCGTCGGGGGCGGCCGTGACCGAGCGGTGCACCCGGTCGCAGTCCGGCCAGTCCCCCTCCACCGCGACGAACGAGAAGCCGCCCTCGGCGATCAGCCGCCGGGTCAGCTCCCCGCGCAGCCGGTAGTAGTCATGGCTGCCGTGGGTCGCCTCCCCGAGCATCACGATCCGGGCGTCTCGGGCGCGCTCCAGCAATGGGTCGAAATCACTCGGGGCGCCGAGCCGCTGCACCAGCATGCCGGGCGGCTACCCTGCCCAGCGGGTGGGCAAACCGGTATGCCGGCAGGCGGAGCGGGTATCCGTACGCATGACCGTCTCGGACGCACAGTTGCAGGACCACATCGCCACCCTCGACTACCCCGTCTCCCGTGCGAACCTGATCCGGTGGGGCCAGGAGAACGGGCTGAGCACGGAGATGTTGCAGGTACTGCGGCTACTGCCGGAGGCGAGCTTCGACTCCCCGGCCGAGCTGTCCGAGGCGCTGAACCCTCTCGTCTAGGCCGGGTCAGCCGGCACAGGTCGGTACGGGGTTGGGGCTGCCGACACAGTTGGTGGGCCGGTTGCCGACGATGACGACCTTGCCGAGCACCGTGATCGTGCCCCGGTTGTCCACTCCGCCCGGCGCGGTGTTGGCGAGGTTGTCGACAACCCGGGCGTTGGTCAACGTCATGGTGTTGTTCGTACCGTTGTAGATGCCACCACCCGTGGCGCCCGCACTCGTGGCCTGATTGCGGCTGATCGCGGTACGCCGGATGGCTATCTCGTTGCCGCTACCGCCATCATCCTCGATCCAGACGCCGCCGCCGGCCCCGGCCACCGCGGTGTTCTCGACAATCTTGCTGTCCGCGACGGTGACCGTGGAGTCCCCGCCCAGCACCGCGATGCCGCCGCCGGTGCTGCCGGCCGTGTTGCGGCTGATCGTGACGTCGGTCATGGTCCCGCTGACGCCGACGAGGTGGCCAACGCCGCCGCCGGTGTCGCCGGCCTGGTTGCCGGAGACGGCGGTGTGTGAGATCAACGTCGCTCCCGCACAGGCGAAGACGCCGCCGCCGTCGTCAACGGCGTTGTTGCCGTGCACCACACTGTGGGCGATCTTGAGGGCGGTGCCGTCGTTCTCTACTCCCCCGCCGGTGTCACCTGCATGGTTCTTGGCGATCACGGACTTCTGAATGGTCACGCTGCCAGCACCGTCGTTGTGCACCCCCCCGCCGTCGTTCGCGGAGATGTTCTGGGTGATCGTGCTCTGCACGATCGTGCTCTCCCCCTCGTTGGAGATCCCACCGCCGTCGCCGTCGTCGCCGGTGGAGACGTTGTCGGCCATCGTGACGTGGTCCAGTCGGAGTCGACCCCCCGCCGCGACGAAGATCCCGCCACCGTCCCCGTCGCTTTGCCCGCCCTTGATCCGGAGGTCCCGTAACTGCAGGTCACCTCCGACGCCGACGGCGAAGATGCGGAAGGCCTCCGCGCTGGCGGCCCGGACGATGGTGGCGCCGTTTCCACGGATCTTGATCGGCGCGAGGATTTCTGGCAGGCCGTTGCCGTCCAGGTTGATCGTCAGCGTGTACCGACACCGCTCGGCCAGGGAGAGGTGCCCGCCACCGGCGGCGTTCGCCGCCGTGATCGCCGCGATCAACTTGTCCGAGTCACACGGCACGGCGGTGTACTTCTCCTGGGCATGCCCCTGGTCGGTGCGCTTCTTGCTCTCCGCGCCGTCGCGGTGCCAGCCGGGGTCGCCGGCGACTCCCCACTCGCCCGCCCAGGTGCCGTCGCCCTGGTCCGTGTATCGGTCGTTGGCCGGGTCGCTGTGCGGGCGGTCCTGGTCCGGAGCCAGAGCACCGTTTACCGTTGCCGACCCCGGTCCGGACGCCACCGCGGTCGCCACACCCTGCCCCAGGAAGGGAGCCCCGGCCGAACCGGTCAGAGCTGCCGCTCCGATGACCGCCGCGGTCGGCAGCACCCGACGCCACCGAGCCGAGCGGTCCACCGTGGTGTCCCCGCTGCGCGGGCTGCTGTGTGCTCTCATCAGACACCCTCCATTACCCCTACGGGGATAAACGCGACTAGACGAACTTTGCCGCACAGATGCCCGTTAGAGACATGAAACAGATAAATTGCTCGAATCAGGGCTAGGGCCACCCGCAGTCCTAAGGGCTACGAAGACCCCAACAGGCGGAACAGCACCAGCCACTGCTCCGGCCAGACCTGACCGACCGGGGTCGCCGGATCGAGTCGGGTCGCGCGCAGCGCCGCCGCCACCCGCGCCCGCGGATGGTGGCGGGCCAGCGACGCCGCGAGCGAGCCGCCGACGCCGTCGAAGCCCAACTCCACCATCCGCCGGTACGCGGGCAGCGCCGCCACCGGCAGCAGCGGCTCCCAGCGGCGCTCGATGCGCAGAATGCCGGCGTCCACCCGCGGGATCGGACGGAACGCCGTCCTGGGCACCCGCCCGGCCAGCCGCCAGCTGAACTCCGGCCAGCTGCGCACGGTCAACCGCGTCCACCGCCCGTAGTCACCGCTGCGCTTGCGGGCGTACTCGAGTTGGGTGAGCAGGGTGGCCGCGCGTAGGCCCGGCGCGGCCAGGCACCAGCGGACTACGGCGGAGGTCAGCGACCACGGAATGTTGCCGACCACGTCGAACGGCGCCCGCGGCGCCGGGGCGGTCAGGAAGTCGCCCTGCCGACAGGTCACAGTGGGCAGATCCGCGCAGCTTCGGAGCAGCTCGGCAGCGGCGACCGGGTCTACCTCGTAGGCGATGAGGCGACGGCTGCGGGCGGCGAGCAGCCGGGTCAGCTGGCCACGCCCGGCGCCCACCTCCAGCAGGAGGCGGTCCGGGTCGGGCTGGGCCGCCCGGGTCAGCCGGCTGATCGCGGCCGGATCAACGAGAAAGTTCTGGGAGAGTACGCGACGGGACCGGTCGCGTTCGGGTGCTCGGGTACGGCGGGGCGCCATGGATCGTCGTCCTGTCTGTCGCCGGCGGCGACGCAGGACAGGCAGCCGGAATCGGGGCCTGTCCGGGTGGGTCGGGACTCGGACGGCCCTCGGCGCGGGCGCGCGGTGCGCGGTTGGTCAGGCGCGGCGGGCGCCGGCCGGGGCCGGACGCCGAACGCGCGGACGGGCCACCAGCAGCGGCCCGTGGGCGGCCGGCACGGCAGCCCACTCAGTCAGGGTGTACGCGAACATGGCCCGGACTGTAGTCGCCCAGGTCACCCCGCTCAACAGATTTTCGCCGCACCGGCGTCAGTACAGGTCCTCGCCGTACCGGCGCCCGTCGGGACGTGCCGGGCGGCTACGCGGGCACCTCAACGGTGCGGGCCTCGGTGCGGGCCGTCTCCGCCGCGGCCAGGATGGCCACCACCTCACGACCGAACCGGACGTCGAGGCGGTGATCCCGGGTCCCCGAGTCGATCTCCGCCAGGAGCTGGTCGATCGCCGTCCCGAACGCCCCGGCCAGGGTGCCGTTGCCGTGGGGAGCAGCCTCAATGCCGCTCTCGCCGTAGAAGACGACGTCCTCACGGACCACTCCGCTGGGAGCGTCCAGGGTGAGCGACAGCCTGCTGGTGGCGCCGTTGTCGTGGTTGAGCAGCAGGTGCACCAGCCCTCGGGGGCCGTTCATCGCCGCGACCCGGGTGACCCGCCCCATGACCGGCAGGATCAGGGACAGCGCGTGCGGACCGATGTCCCAGAGCCCCCCGTGCTCACGCCGCCAGGTGGAGCCCGCGTACGGGCTGCCCGGCTGGAAGATCGAGCTGAAGAGGGTCGCCTCGGCGTGCTGCCAGCCGCCGTCCGCGGCGGCCGCGGCGAGGAAGTTGGTGACGTTCTGGTGATAGCGCTGGGTGAAGAAGACCAGCGAGGCGACGTCGGCGGCCCGGGCCGTGGCGACCAGGCGGTCGGCGTCAGCGAGGGTCAACGCGAGCGGCTTGTCGAGCAACAGGTGCCGTCCCGCCGCGGCGGCCCGGGTCGCCAGCTCGACCTGCACATCAGGTGGCAGGGCGATCGCCACGGCCTCGCACGCCTCGATCAGCGCGTCAGCGTCGTCGAACGCCGGCACGCCGTACCCCTCGGCGAGCGCGGCGGCCTTCGCCGGATCCCGCCCCCAGACACCGACCAGCTCGGTACGGGGATGGGCGGCCAGGCCCGCTCCGTGCGCCTCGCCCGCCCAGTGCCCGGTACCGAACAACCCAAACTGCACCACGAACCTCCAGCCAGTCGGCGCCGCGACCCACCGCGGTGTCGCAGACAACGCTATCCCGCGGGGCAAGGACGCCACCGGCAGGTGTACTACCCGGATTAGTAGAGTGTGCCGGTGACCGAAGCGAGCGCGACCACCAGCGCTGCTGGCGACCTTCCAGTCGACGGGCTCCTCGCCGCCGTCCCGATCGCGCTCTCCCTCCTCGTCGCAGGTTGGGCCCTCGTGGCGACCCTGCGGCACCGCGCCCCGGACCGGGCGCAGTTCGCCGGCCTCGCCGTCCTGGAAGCGGCGCTGCTCGTGCTCACCGTCGTCACCCTGATCGCCCTCGGTGGGGGCCAGCGGCCGGATGAGCCGGGATCCTTCTTCGGCTACCTGGCCACCCTGGTCTGCCTACCCCCGCTGGCCTGGGTGCTGGCCCGAATGGAGCCCACCCGGTGGGGGTCGGCCATCGTCTGCACGATCTGCCTGGTCACCCCGGTCGTTCTGGTCCGACTCCAGCAGACCTGGACGGTGCTCGGTGGCTGACCGGCAACCCACCGAACGCCCGCAACCCGCCGATCGGACGCGACCCGCCGATCGGACGCGGACCAACTCCGGCCCCGGCCGCCTCCTGATCGCGGTCTACTTGCTCTTCGCCATCGCCGCCACCAGCCGGGCCGGCCTCCAGATCGCCACCCGGTTCGAGGCGGCGCCGATGGCGTACCTCCTCTCCGCCTTCGCCGCGGCGGTCTACATCGTGGCGGCGGTGGGGCTGGGCCGGGCCGGTCGCACCGGCCGCCTGATCGCACTGGCCTGCTGCACGGTCGAGTTGGTCGGGGTGGTGGGTGTCGGTGCGGTCAGCCAGGCCCGGCCGGAGTTGTTCCCGGACGAGACGGTCTGGTCCGGCTTCGGCAGCGGATACGGCTACATCCCGCTGGTGCTGCCGGTGCTCGGTCTGCTCTGGCTCTGGCGTACCCGCCACGACCTCGACCTGGCTGCGGCCAGCCGGCCGAGGCCGTCCCGGGTCGCGCCGGATCAGTCCTTCGGCCCGCCGGCTACGTAGAGGACCTGCCCGGAGACGAACGACGCGCCCGCACTGGCCAGGAACGAGATCGTGTGTGCGATGTCCTCCGGGCGGCCCACCCGACGGACCGGAATCTCCGCCTCCGCGTGTTTCTGCAGCGCCTCGAAGTCGACCTTCATTCGGGCGGCGGTCGCCGCGGTCATGTCGGTGACGATGAAGCCCGGAGCGACCGCGTTGACCGTCACCCCGAACGGGCCCAACTCGATCGCGAGGGTCTTCGTGAAGCCCTGCAGGCCGGCCTTGGCCGCGGCGTAGTTCGCCTGCCCCCGGTTACCGAGCGCGGAGGTGCTGGAGAGGTTGACGATCCGGCCCCACCGCTGCTCGACCATGTGCTGCTGGGTGGCCTGGCTGAACAGGAAGGCACCCCGCAGGTGCACGCCCAGCACCGTGTCCCAGTCAGCGTCGGACATCTTGAACAGCAGATTGTCCCGCAGCACACCGGCGTTGTTCACCAGGACGGTGGGCGCGCCGAGATCGGCGGCGACCCGCTCGACGGCCGCCTCCACCTGGGCCCGGTCCGACACGTCCGCACCGACGCCGAGCGCCCGTCCACCCGCCTCGGCGATGGCGGCGACGGTCGCATCGGTCGCGGACTTGTCGATGTCCACCACCGCTACGGCCAACCCGTCGGCGGCCAACCGTCGAGCGGTGGCCGCTCCGATGCCCCGCGCCGCGCCGGTCACGATCGCGACCCGCTGCTCCGACATGCTACCTCCCAGTAACCTCGATCGATCGAAGGAGCTTAACCCACTCGAGTCGACTCGTTGCCCGCCCGGGAAGCGGTCGCGCTCGAGTGCGCGACCCGCTGTCCGCGGCGCCGCGGTGGGCACGCCGATCCTGGTCGGGCTGCCGAGGGAGAGCAGCCGGCGAGCGGCCCTGGTTTGACGCCGGCAGGAAGCCGACCAGGGCCGCTCGCATCGCTAGCGGCGGAAGGTGAACCAGTTGACGTTGACGAAGTCGTTCGGCTGGCCGCTGGTGAAGGTCAGGTAGACCGTGTGGCGACCGGTGGGGCCGGCGACGTTGCCGGGTACGGAACGCCAGCTCTGCCAGCCGCCCGTGCTGCCGATCGCGAAGCTGCCGATCGGTGGGCTGGTCGGGCTGTCCAGGCGCACCTCGACCAACCCGCTCACCCCACTACCGGCGCCGGAGGCGACCCGAGCGACGAAGTCCCGGGGTCCGGTGGCGCCGAACTCGACGTTGTCGTACCGGGCCCAGTCACCGTTGCGCAGGTAGCCGATGTTCTCCCCGCCCTCAGTGGCGTTCTCCACCTGTACGCCGTACTGGCCGTCGAACGACTCGGCCTCGATCGTCGCGTACGCGTCCCGCGCCCCGCCCGGGGGTGGGGTGGTCGGTGGCGCGGTGGTGGGCGGGGCGGTGGTGGGCGGGGCGGTGCCAGCGCCTCGGCTGTAGACCGCGACGTAGTCAACGAGCATCGGGTGACCCGGCACCGTCGCGGCGGTCGGAGTGGTTCCACCGGCGACACCGTTCGGGAAGGCGCCGCCCATCGCCACGTTGAGCAGCAGGAAGTAGCCGTCGTGACTGGTCATCTGCGACCAGGCCGGCTCACCGACCCGGGTCTGCGTCACCGTGTGGTATTGCTCGCCGTCGACGTACCAGCGCAGCTCCTGCGGGCTGACCGAGGCGTCCCACTCGAACCGGTAGGTGTGGAACGCCGACTGACAGGTGGCTCCCGGGCAGGTTCGGGCGGCACCGATACCGTTGAACTCGTCGCACGGCCCGCCCGGCGCATAGCCGCAGTGCAGCACGCCCCACACGGAGTTGATCCCGTTGACGTTCTCCATCACGTCGAACTCGCCGACGCTCGGCCAGTTCTGGAAGTTACCCCGGTACGGCGAGCCGAGCGCCCAGAACGCCGGCCAGTAGCCGGCCGCCGGAGCACCGGTCACGTTCGGCACCTGGAGCCGGCCCTCGATCGCGAGGACGCCTCCGGCCGGCGGCTTGAAGTCGGTCCGTACGGTCTCGATCCGGGCCGAGGTCCACCCGCCGGCCGAGTCGCGCAAGGGGGTGATTCGTAGGTTGCCCGCACCGTCGTGACTGAGGTTGGCGGTGCTGTCGGTATACGTCTGGATCTCGCCGGTGCCCCAGTTGGGCGGACCACCGGGGTAGCTGGTGCCGAGATCGATGATCCAGTTAGCCGAGGAGGGCAGGGTGCCGGCCGCGCCATCGAAGTCGTCGCTCCAGACCAGACTCCAGCCGGGGGCGGGCGTGGGCACGGCGGCGCTCGCGGTGACCGCGACGCCGGCCAGGGCGGTGGTGGTAAGGGCAGTGAACAGCGCCAACGCCAGTCGCTTCCGGCGTCTCGCGGGCAGGGCGGCAGGCGCCCCGGGTGGGGTGTGCATGAACGGGCCTCTCTGGGGGACGGGTCGAGAGAGCGCTCTCACCGAGTTGTACGTGCCTGCCACGCAGTTGTCAATGTCGATCTCCCCCACCTCCACGCAGCACACTCGGTCTGGGGTCGATCCATGGCAGGATGAGCTGATGGCAGAACGGTTGATCGTCATCGGCGGCGATGCCGCCGGGATGGCCGCGGCATCCCAGGCCCGCCGCCGCCGCGGCCCAGACGACCTGGAGATCATTGCCTTCGAGCGGGGCGGATTCACGTCCTACTCGGCCTGCGGCATTCCGTACTGGATAAGCGGCCTGGTGCCGCAACGCGACCAGCTGGTCGCCCGCGATCCGACGACCTTCCGCGAACGGTTCAACATCGGAGTCCGGCTACGGCACGAGGTCACCGCGGTCGACCTCGACCGGCGCGAGGTAGTCGCCCGGGACCTGGCCAACGGCGGCGAGGTCCGCGAGCGATTCGACACCCTGGTCTACGCCACCGGCGCCCACCCGCTACGGCCCGGCTGGGCACGCACCGGGGTGATGGGCGTCTTCGGCGTGCAGACCCTCGACGACGGCGCCGCCCTGCGGGACTGGCTGGACACCGATCCGCGCCCTCGCCAGGCGGTCGTGGTCGGCGGGGGCTACATCGGAGTCGAGATGGCCGAGGCGCTGATCCAGCGTGGACTGGAGGTCACCCTGGTCGAGAAGGCCAGTCAACCGATGTCGACCGTGGACCCGGACATGGCCAAGCTGGTCAACGACGCCATGCACGGGGTGGGGGTGCAGATCCGCACCGGCCTGGAGGTGACCGGCCTGCAGGAGCGAGACGGGCGGGTCTGCGCGGTGCTCACCTCCGACGGGCCGATCCCCGCCGATCTGGTCGTGCTCGGCCTCGGTGTCCGCCCCAACGTCGCGCTCGCCGAGGCCGCCGGGCTGCCGATCGGGCCCAGCGGGGCCCTACGGGTGGACCGGCGCATGCGGGTACCCGGAGTTGACGACGTGTGGGCCGCCGGGGACTGCGTGGAGTGCCTGCACCGAGTCAGCGGGATGCCCGTACACATCCCACTGGGCACGCACGCCAACAAGCAGGGCCGGGTCGCTGGCGTCAACATCGGTGGCGGGTATGCGACCTTCCCCGGAGTGATCGGCACCGCGGTGATCAAGGTATGTGACCTGGAGGTCGGCCGCACCGGGCTCCGGGAGCAGGACGCCGCGGCGGCGGGTTTCGAGTTCGTCTCGGTGATCACCGAGTCCACCAACCGGGCCGGCTACTTCCCCGGCTCCCGCCCGATGACCGTCAAACTCATCGCCGAACGGCCCACCGGGCGGCTCCTCGGCGCCCAAATCGTGGGCTGGTCGGAGGCGGCGAAGCGGATCGATGCCCTGGCCGTGGCGCTCTGGAACGGCATGACCGTGGATGACATGACCGCCCTCGACCTCGGGTACGCCCCGCCGTACTCCCCCGTCTGGGACCCGGTGCTGATCGCCGCGCGTAAGGCCGTTGACGCCCTCGGGCGGTGACGCGGGTCCGCCTCCCGCTCCGGGCCGGAGCAGCAGGGGACTCCTCCTCCGGAGAGCACCTGCAATGAAACGCTGCAAACAAGCTACCAAACGCAATGATCCGACGGCCAAAGCAACTTCCTACGGTGGATTCTGCTGACCTGCCCCACATACCGTGGAGCAACGGCGCCAGCCCGCGGGCCACGGTGGCCGGGGCGCGCCCAACCCTGGGAGCAGGACAATGCCGATGGACGCCACCCGCCAGCGCTTCCTCATGTGCCGGCCGACACACTTCGCCGTCGACTATGCGATCAATCCGTGGATGGATCCGGCCGCACCAGTCGACGTCGACCTGGCGATCCGGCAGTGGGAACAACTACGCCAGACCTACCGGGACCTCGGCCACACCGTCGAGGAGATCACCCCGCTACCGGGCCTGCCCGACATGGTCTTCGCCGCGAACGGCGGCACGGTCCTCGGCGACCGGGCCATGGCGGTGCAGTTCCGGGACCCACAGCGTGCCGACGAGGCGCCCGCCTACCGGGCCTGGTTCGAAGCCGCCGGCCTTGAGGTACACGATCCGAAGCACGTCAACGAGGGGGAGGGCGACATCCTGCTCGCCGGTGGCTACCTCCTCGCCGGCACCGGGTTCCGGACCGCGCACGCCGCCCACGCGCAGCTGCAGGAGGTGTTTGGCTACCCGGTCCTCACCATGCAGCTGGTGGACCCCCGCTTCTACCACCTGGACACCGCGTTGACCGTGCTGGACGAGCACACCATCGCGTACCTCCCCGAGGCCTTCTCCCCCGGCAGCCGAGCGGTGCTGCGCCGGCTCTTCCCGGACGCCGTAACCGCCAGCATGGCCGACGCCGCGGTCCTGGGCCTCAACGCGGTCAGCGACGGCCAGCACGTCGTCCTGCCGGCGCAGGCCACCGGCTTGGCGGCGAAGCTGCGGGAGCGGGGCTACCAAACGATCGGGATCGACCTGTCCGAGCTGCGTAAGGCCGGCGGTGGCCCGAAGTGCTGCACGTTGCGACTCCGACAGGGAGACGAGTAGATGATCAAAGAAGAGGTACGGACGCCCGCGGCCGTCCGCGACGCGCAACGATGGACAGCGCACAACTACCATCCGCTGCCGGTGGTCATCTCCTCGGCCGAGGGCGCCTGGGTGACCGACGTGGACGGCCGCCGCTACCTGGACTGCCTGGCCGGCTACTCGGCGCTCAACTTCGGACACCGTCACCCGAAGCTGGTCGAGGCCGCCCACGCCCAGCTGGACCGGCTCACCCTGACCAGCCGCGCCTTCATCCACGACCAGTTCGCCGACTTCTGCCGGGAGCTGTCCCAGCTCTGCAACAAGGAGCTGGTGCTGCCGATGAACACCGGGGCCGAGGCCGTCGAGACCGGCATCAAGGTGGCCCGCAAGTGGGGCTACCAGGTCAAGGGAGTCGCGGCGGAGCAGGCGAACATCGTGGTGGCCGAGGGCAACTTCCACGGCCGCACCACCACCATCGTCAGCTTCTCCACCGACGAGGACGCACGCGCCGACTTCGGGCCGTACACCCCGGGCTTCCGCCTCGTCGCCTACGGCGATCTGACCGCGCTGACCGCCGCCATTGACGAGAACACCGTCGCGGTGCTGCTCGAACCGATCCAGGGCGAGCAGGGGGTTATCGTGCCGCCGGCCGGCTACCTGCCCGCCGTACGGCGGGTCTGCACCGACCGGAACGTGCTCCTCCTCGCCGACGAGATCCAGTCCGGCCTCGGCCGTACCGGCACCACGTTCGCCTGCGAACACGAAGCTGTCGTGCCGGACATGTACCTGCTCGGTAAGGCTCTCGGCGGCGGAATCGTGCCGGTCTCGGCCGTCGCGGCGGATGCCGACGTTCTCGGCGTGCTCCAACCAGGCCAGCACGGCTCCACCTTCGGCGGGAACCCCCTCGCCGCCGCGGTCGCCACCGAGGTTGTCCGACTCCTGGCCACCGGCGAGTTCCAGCGCCGCTCCGCCGAACTCGGCGCCCGCTTGCACACCGGGCTCCAGGCGCTGGTCGGCAAGGGCCTGCTCGCGGTCCGAGGCCGCGGGCTCTGGGCCGGCCTGGACATCGACCCGGCCCTGATGAGCGGGCGGGAGGCGAGCGAACGGCTGATGAGCCGCGGTGTCCTCGCCAAGGACACCCACGGCTCCACCCTCCGCCTGGCCCCGCCCCTGGTCATCACCGAGGAAGAGACCGACTACGCGGTGGCGCAGCTCGCGGCGATCCTCACCGAGTAGCCCCTCGTGCCATCGCAGGGGAGCCGGGTCACGGCCCGGCACCCTGCGGTGGCCGGGTCAACGCGGCAGGCGCATTGCCATCGTCGGCGCCTCGGCCATCACCGAGGCCGGGGTGTACGGCGCGCCGGCCGGCAGTTCGTCCGGGCGCCCAACCTGCACGCCCGGGTACAGCTCCACCATCTCCCCCTCGGCCAGCACCCGAGACTGCTGCGGCGCCAGCGGGACACGCTCCGCCTCCACCATCGACCCGTTCGGCCGGATCCCCGAACCGTTGGTGCTCATGTCGGTAACGATGATCTCGCCAACGCGTAACTCCAGTCGCAGGTGGCTGCGGCTGATCCACCGGCGGGCCTCGTCGTTGAGCCACTGGCCGAGGACGATCCCGCCGTCCGCCTCCGGAGCACGCCCGACCAGCACCGGCTCGGAGTCGGTGAGCACGAACCGGCGCCGGATCAAACCACCGACCCGGACCGCCAACACCGCCGACCGAGGACGCGGACCCGCGTCGCTGAGCCGAGCGCCGTGCCGGGGGCAGGTCGGCACTCCGCCGCGCAGGCTGGGCGGCGGCTGCGTCACCGGGCTGCGATCGCTGACCGCGGCCAGATCGGCGAAGGCCCCGCCCCCACCGCCCTGACCGAAGAGCGCGCACGGGGACTCGGGGCACCGCCAGTGCCGCGTCAACAGCTTGTTGCCGGCTACGGAGCGGTCCCCGGCGGAGGGGGCGCCCCCGCCACCGACGTGCGCGACGAAGGTCGGCCCGCTCTGGGCGGGTACCGGGGCGACCACCCGGCCGGGCTGGTCGGCCACCCAGGGGTAGCGTCCCCGCAACCCGTCAAACCGGGCCCGGCTCAGCACCGGAAGCCCGAGCAGGTCGGCGACCTCCAGCATCCGACCACCGGGATTGTCGAGCACCTCCACCAGGCCGTCGTCGGCCCAGCGCCGCACCACCATCCGCTCGTTCGACGTCAGGTCGGCGTCGGAGAGTACGCCCCGGTGCACCACCGCGTAGACCGGGACGCTGTCCTCCTCCAGGTGCCGCGCCAGGGCGTCAATCACCATGCCGAGGCGGAGCAGACTGGCCGGCCGGCCGCCGTCAATATCCTGGTAGCGGATCACCTCGGCCAGGTCGAGCACCGCGCGGGTCAGCCAGGGGTCGGTGGATACCCGGCCCTCAATGGCGTCCAGCACCTTACTGATCTCGAATCTCATCGGATCTCCCCCACGAAGGTCGCCCTCCGCCCGGTGCGCACGTCTGCCATGAGCAGACCCTACCGGCACCACCGACCCGGAGCTGACCAGCGGTGTCGGCACCACCTCACCACCCCGACTCGCTGCTCACCTAACGTAAAGGTTGGCCAACCGCGTGCAGGTGCGCGAGCGCCTGCCGGTACGACTCCACCAGCCCCACCTCGACGTACGGGACACCCCGCTGCGCGCAGTAGGCCCGGACGATCGGTTGGGCCCGGCGCAGGTTCCCCCGCGGCATGCTCGGGAACAGGTGGTGCTCGATCTGCTGGTTCAATCCGCCCAACGCGACATCGACAAGCCGACCTCCTCGTACGTTGCGTGCAGTGACCACCTGCTTACGCAGGAAGTCCAGCTGGTCAGCGGCGGTCGGCATCGGCATGCCCTTGTGATTCGGAGCGAACGAACACCCCATGTACAGCCCCCACAGCCCCTGGTGGACAACCGCGAAGACCAACGCCTTCCCCGGTGACATCACCAGCAGCAGGGCGCCAACGTAGCCGACGGTGTGCGCGGCGATGAGGAACGCCTCGGCACCCCGGTGCCGCATCGGTGTCTGGAACCGCCCGTCCGGCCCCCGCCCAGCGATGGCTCGCAGGCTCGACAGATGCAGGTTCAGCCCTTCCAGCAGCAGCATCGGGAAGAAGAGGAACGCCTGCCGGCGTGCCAGCCACCGAGCGAACCCTCGGGTCGCCCGGGCCTGCTCCACCGACCAGACCAACGCACCCGCCCCCACGTCCGGGTCCTCGTCGGCGTGGTTGGGGTTGGCGTGGTGCCGGTTGTGCTTCTCCACCCACCACCCGTAGCTGAGCCCGACCGCCAGGTTCCCGGCGAGCAGGCCGACCAGTTCGCTCGGTCCCCGCCGCCGAAACATCTGCCGGTGCCCGGCGTCGTGGCCGAGGAAGGCCACCTGGGTGCTGGCGACCGCCATCAGGACCGCGACCGCCGCCTGCCCCCAGGAGTCGCCGACGAGGATGACCAGAGCCCAGACCGCGCCGAAGAACGCGCCGGTTGACGCGATCCGAGCCGCATACCAACCGGGACGGCGTTCCAGAAGTCCCGCCGCCCGAATCCGCCGGGACAACTCGGCGTAGTCACTACCCCGTACCGGCGGATCCGCCACCAGCTGCCGCATCATCGCCCACCCCTCCTCGGCTCCGGTCGCGCCGGTCAGCTCGACCACCGGAACCGAGTCTGCCGAGGTCAGTTGCGCCGAGTAAGCCGGCGGGCCCCCAGGTTGGCGGTGGGGTAGGCCCTACCGGGCGGGTTACGGACGGGTCTGCTCGTGGATCCAGGCGGCGTAGTCGGGGTTGCTCTCCACCCGGTTCACCAGGATCTCCGGTACGTCGTACGGGTGGTTGGCCCGGATCTGCTCGACCAGCGCGCCGACCCGGTCCGGGGCGGTCTTGAACTGCACGGACCATTCGGAGTTGGTCTCGACGCGCTGTTGCCACCAGTACGTGCTGTCCACCTGGCCGCCCAGCTGCGCGCAGGCCGCCAGGCGCGCGGCCACCGCCGCGTCCGCGAGCCCCCCGGCGGCCGAGCGCTCGTCCACCACCGTCGTCACCACACAGATCTCCTCCACAGAGTCACCCTACGGGGACCCGTTCTGATGCTTGGCGATCCATGCGTCCATCCGCCCCCACCAGTCGAAGAGCCAGTCGATCCGCGCCTGCGCACCGACCGGCACCTCCTCCGGGGGCACCGACCAGAACCGCATCACAATTCGTTTGTCCATGGGAAGTTCCCGCCACACGTCGGCAATGGTGACCATCCGGTCCAAGCCGGTGTGGGCGACGAAGATGACGCCCGATTCGGGGGCGGCGTCCAACGCGGCCAGCAGCCCGCCCGGCTGCGGGGCAAGCACGTGGCGCATCCGCTCAGCCCGCGACGCCATCAACTCGTGGCCCAGTTCCCGCAGCCGGATGATCGCCCGCAGGCGACGCTTCGGCGTGAAGTTACCGCCCTCGGGAAAGAGCACGAAGGCGCTGTCATCATCCAGGCCCGCGGCGAGCTGACCGATCTGTTCGGGCAACGCCGCGCGGCCGTCCGGTCCGGGCGCGAGAAATCGATTCGGTAGCCGGTTGAGCAACACGTCAATCGCCGGATCCCACTGCAGGGTGTGCTTGAGCACGATCCGCGGCTCCCGACGGAACCAGTTGACCAGGGCATGGATCAGGATGAACGAGTCGCCCGGGCCGGCGTGCCGACACAACACCAGCTCCGGCCGTCCGGCCAGAGCCGTGTCCGGATCGGCGCCGGCCACCTCAATGGAGAGTCGCAGGGTCCACCGGGCCTGCCAGAACAGCACCCGCAGAAACCAGCCGGCGAGCCGGTAGTGCGCCTGCTCGAACGCCGGGGACCGGACCCGCCAGCCGAAACCGGAGGCGGCCCAGAGCACGAAGAGCGCGATCAGCGCTGCCGCGTCCCACACCAGATAGACCAGACCGATCCAGAGCAGTCGCAGCGGACGCAGCCGACCCGGCACGAACGGCGAGGCGGCCAGGGCGAGCAGGGCCCACACCGGCACTGTCGTCACCACGGTGGCCGCCAGCACAACCACACCCGGAGCCAGGAGCAGCCGGCGCAGCCACCGGGGTGGTAGGCGCATCAGCGGTCCAGCTGGGCCAGGTAGCGCCGCGAGGCCGTGTAGGCCCGGCTGATCCGCCGCCCGACCGCCGCCAGGTCTCGGTACGCCCACGGCGAGTCCTCCCGGGGCTGGATCCCTCCGGTCGGCAGCACGTGCACCTGGACCCCGTCGGGCACGGCGGCCAACTCGCGGGCGAACCGATGTCGGCGGGCGATCTCGAACGCGACTTGGGCAATCTCCCAGGGGCGCCGCGGTGGGCTGAGCTCGCGTTCGATCCGCCCCACCTGAAGCACGAAGATCTGGGTGGCGCCGGCGGCTACCGCCTCGCCGATCGGGATCGAGTTGACCACACCCCCGTCGATGTAGTGCTCGCCATCGATCTGGGCTGGGGGGAGAAGACCCGGCACGGAGGCGCTGGCGAGGACGGCCGGCACCACCGGCCCGGTGTCGAACCAGTGCTCGGCGGCCCGTTCGATATTCGCCGCGCAGCAGCGGAAGGGCACCCGCAGGTCCGCGAAGGTGGTGTCGGCGCCGAGTTCCCGCTCCAACAGTTTGCGCAGGGGCCGCGGTGAGTGCAGATGGGTGCGCGCGGCGAACCGGCGTAGCTGCCGGGCCACCGAGTCGCCGTACACCTCGCTCGCCTCGGGGGAGGCCCAGAGCCGGACCAGTCGGTCGGTGACCGTAGTGGACGGGTCGGCGGCCACCAGCACCCCGTTGACCGCACCAATCGATGTGCCGAACACCAGGTCGGGCTGGATGTCGGCGCGGAACAGAGCGCGCAGCATGCCGACCTCGACCGCACCGAGGATGCCGCCCCCACCGAGCACGAACGCCACCGGACCCCGAGCCATAGCTGCCATCCTGGCATGGCTGTGCTCGCCCGCCCGCCGGCCCGTCACCCACCTCCCCCGCGCGGACTGATCCGGCCGCCGCCCTCAGCGGAAGGTGCTGGGGGCGGGCTCCCGCGCGGGTACCACCGCCGAGACGAACCGCCGCAGCACCGCCTCGTAGCCGTCAACCAGCCTTGTGGTGGAGAAGTTCTCCGCCACGTGCGCGACGCAGAGCGCCGGGTCCAGCTCACCCACCTTTCGCAGCGCCGCCGGCAACTCGTTCCCGGTCGCGCAGATCAGACCGGTACGACCCGGCACGATCAACTCCGGCACGGCACCTCGACGTAGCGCCACCACCGGGGTCCCGGTGGCCATCGCCTCCAGCATGACGATCCCGAACGGCTCCTCCCACTGGATCGGCAGTACCAGACAGCGGGCGTCGAGGAGCAGGCGGAACGAGTCCCGCCGGTCGACATCGAGGATGACGGTGACATCGTCGTCCAGCATCGGCCGGACCACCTCGTCGAAGTAGCGACGTTCGGCTGGCTCGTTGCACTTGCCGGCGAGGATCAGTGGCAGGCCGGCCGCCCGGCACGCCCGGATGGCGAGATCGGGTCCCTTGTCCGGACTGAACCGGGCCAGCCAGAGCACCGGCCCCCGGCCCGGCTGCGACTTGTGCGGGATATCTTCGGTGTCCAGCGCGTTGTGTACCGTGCCGATCCAGGGAAGCCGCAGGTTGAGCCGCCGTTGGGCGTGGGAGATGGCCACCAGACCGACGCCCCGGTCGACCTCCTCAAGGACGGTGCCGTACTCCCCGACCGGGTTGCCGTGCACGGTCGCAATGGTGGGCACTGACCGGCGTCCGGCCAACAGAGGTCCGATCGTGGTGTGGTCATGGACCACGTCGAAGTGTTCCGGCGTGACGCGCTGATTCACCTGAACGAGGTGGGCCAGCTCGGGCAACGCCTCACCCATCCGGTGAAACTTCAGCTCGGCGTCGGTCGAGACGTAACGGGCGGCGGTCCCGGTTTGCTCCCCCGCGCCGAAGAGGGTCACCGGGTGCCCCCGGGCGATCAGCCCATCCACCAGGGCGGCGACGACGTGCTCCAGGCCGCCGTAGCCGGCTGGCGGCACCGACAGCCACGGCGGGACCACCATCGCGATCCGTAGTGGCCGACCGGCCACCCTGCCGTCCCCGCGGTTACGCGCCACGAGTCCCCCCTCCGGCCCCTGGTGGGCATGGGCACCGCCATGCCCACCCCCAGCACGGCACGGCTGCCAGTCGGGGGCGGATTCCCGGTTGCCACCCGAGTAAACCGGACAAGCCGGACACACGCCCCCGCTACCCCGGCCGGTCCTGGTTCACCCAACGGCGCCTGGAGAGGTTGCCGGTGGTTCACCCGCCCGGGGGTGAACCACCGGCACCAAGGACGCGGCGGGTGGTGGAGCCAACCCCCTTGGCTCCACCACCCGCCGCAGGAGGGAGGAGGAAAGTCCCGATCGCAGTGATGCCCTGGATGGGCATCACTTCTTAGGACGCTTCGGCGAGCGTCACGGTTGCCGTCGCTTCAACATTGTTTCGCTTGTACGTCACATCCACCCGGTCGCCCACCTTCCCGGCCTGGACCACCGCGACCAGATCTTCGGAGTCGCCGATCACCTTGTCACCGAACTGGATGATGACGTCGCCCTGCTGGAAGCCCGCCCGGTCGGCAGCACTGTCGGGCGTGACCGCGACCACCAGGGCACCACCGCCCTCAGCGGGGTTGACGCTGACGCCGAGGGTGGGGTGACTGACCTTCTCCCCCCGTTGCAGCTTCTCGGCGACATCCTTTGCCTTGTTGCTGGGGATGGCGAAGCCGACCCCGATGTTGCCGGTGCTGCCTTGGCCGCTGGTGGCGATCGCGGTGTTGATCCCGATCACCTCGCCCCGGGTGTTGACCAGTGCCCCACCGGAATTGCCCGGGTTGATCGGCGCGTCGGTCTGCAGCAGCCCCGAGATCGAAGTGACTCCCGCCGTCGGGTCCCGCTCCGACCCGCCGGCCTGGATGGTGCGCTCCCGCGCGCTGAGGATGCCGGCGGTCACCGACCCCTGCAGGCCCAGGGGACTACCGAGGGCAAGAACCTGATCGCCGACCTGCATCGCGTCGCTGTCGCCGAACTCCGCCGGCGTCAGGTCGCTCACCCCAGCGGCCTTCACCACCGCCAGATCGGTCTTGGGGTCGGTGCCGGTGATCTCCGCCGACACCGTCTCGCCGTCGGCGAAGGTCACCAGCACGGTGCCGCCGCTAGCGGTGGCGATCACGTGGTTGTTGGTCAGCACGTATCCGTCGGCGGTGAGGATCACGCCCGAGCCCCCGCCAGTGTCGGTGCCGATCGACACCACGCTGGGCTGCACCGCGGCGGCGATCCGCGGCAGGTCAGCGCTGTCGATGATCGGGGCCGCGGAGTAGGTGCGCGTGATGCCGGAGCCATCGCTCAGGGCGAGTGCCAGCGCACCACCGGCGACACCGGAGCCGAACATCAGGGCCAGCACCGCGACGCCCGCGCCGATGAACTTCGCGACCCGGCTGCCCGGATTCGGGCCGGTTCGCGGCGCCACCCACGGTGGCATGGGCTGCCCAGCCAGATGCGCTGGCTGACCCGGGTAGAACGGGGCTCCGTACCCGCCCTGCTGCCCCCCGCTCCCGCCGATGGACTGCGGCCCGTACCAGGGAGCGCCGGGGTGTCGTGGCGAGTAGCCGGGTGGATAGGGGTGCCCACCGGGCGGCCCGGTGACGGGCGTGGCACCGAGCCCCGGGGCGAACGGCACAACGGGGTCGGCCGACGGCGGGCTGCCCGAAGCCGAAGTCGGCAGAACGTCCGTGCGGTCAGCCGACGACGAGGAGTCCGGGGCCGAGGGCGGCAACACCTCGGTGCGGTCAGCCGACGACGGAACCTCCGGGACCGAGGCCGGCAACACGTCCGTGCGGTCGGCCGACGACGGAACGTTCGGGGCCGAGGCCGGCAACACCTCAGTGCGGTCGGTCGAGGTGTCGGCGGGCAGTGCGGCGCTACTGTCCGCACCGGGGGTAGCAGCCGAAGAGTCGGACTGGGTGCGCTCGAGGCGGGACAGATCGACCGTGGGGTGCGACGGCTCGGCGTCCCCGGAGGTCTGCCGACGCTGCGGGTCGGACTCGTAGTCGGTCATGGAACCACCTTCTCCCCTACCACTTCGATCTGCCTGAAGCCCAGCTGTGGATTGGCTGAAATTACACCTCGTCACCGTCCGTTGCCGGCGCCAGGGGCAGCCGGACCCGAAACGTCGCGCCTCCACCCGGCGTCTGCGCCACCTCCACCGTGCCCTGATGGGCGGCGACCAGGGCGGCGACGATCGCCAGTCCCAGCCCGGTCCCGGTGTTGCCACTGGCCTGGCGGGTCCGGGCCGCATCCGCCCGGTAGAAGCGCTCGAACACCCGCTCGGCCTGCTCACCGGAGAGCCCCGGTCCGGTGTCGGCGACCTCCACCACCGCCAGTGCACCGGCCTCGGACCGCAGCCGGAGCGTCACCGACGCCCCCGTCGGGGTGTGCGTCAGGGCGTTGGTCATCAGGTTGCCGATCACCTGCCGCAGTCGCGCGTCATCGCCGTACACCACCAGGGGCCCGGAGCCCGGGACGATGTCCAAATCGATCCGTCGGTCCGGTGCCACCGCTCGGGCCGCCGCCACCGCGTCGGTGGCCAGCACCGGCAGCTCGACCGGGGCCGGCGACAGCGGACGCTCCCGGTCCAGCCGGGCGAGCAGCAGCAGATCCTCCACCAGTAGCCCCATCCGGGCCGCCTCGTCCTCGATCCGACGCAGCAGGTCGCCGGTCTGCTCGGGGTCCCGCGCAGCGCCCTGCCGGTACAGCTCGGCGAAGCCCCGGATGGTGGTCAGCGGAGTACGCAGCTCGTGCGAGGCGTCCGCGACGAACTGCCGCATCCGTTCCTCAGAGCTCCGAGCGCGGGACTCGGACGCCTGCGCGTGCGCGGCGGCGTCCCGAGCTGTCGCTTCGGCGGCGCGGGCGGCGGTCTCCGAGGCGGCGCGGGCGGTGAAGGCCGCCTCGATCTGGGTGAGCATCATGTTGAGCGCCCGGGACAGCCGCCCCAGCTCCGAGGTCGGCTGGGGGTTACCCGCCTCGGGATCCGGCACCCGGCGGGTCAGGTCGCCGCCGGCGATCGCGGCGGCGGTCTGCTCGATCTCGTCGAGGGGCTTCAGGCTGGCGCGGACGATGCCCGCGCCGATCGAGGCGAGCAGGAGCAACACCGACGTGCCCACCAACAGGTCGATCCAGACCAGCCGCTTGACGGCCTGGTCCACGTCGGTCAGGTGCTGCCCGATGGCCAGCCACGCTCCACCCGGCAGCTCCGTGTAGAGCATTCGCCAGTGCACATCGTTGCCCTCCGCGCGGACAGTGAACGGCTCACCAGCCAGGCGCCGAAACCCCGCGCCGTCCGCCGGCACCGGGGGCAGGTCCCGACTCTCGAACCGGCCTTTGTCGTACACCACGCCGTCGACCAGCCCGGTTTGGTCGCTCGTCACGACGATCAGGTAGTCCGTCGGGAAGGTCAGCCGAACCGGCACGTGGAAAGCCTCGCCGGCCTTGAGCTGGGAGTCGATCCTGCTGGCCGAGCCCTCCAACCCCTGGTCGACCTGGCCGATGAGGTAGCTCCGGAGGAAAACGGTGGTCATCGTGCTGATCACCAGGAGCGCGACCGCCACCAGGGTGAGGACCGCGGCGATCAGCTTGACCCGGAGCGGTATCCGGCGCAGCCCGGCCTTCGCCTGTGAGACGGCGTTCACGCTGCCGGCTTGCGGAGCACGTACCCGACCCCGCGGAGAGTGTGGATCAACCGGGGCTGGGTGTTGTCGACCTTGCGCCGAAGATACGAGATGTACGACTCAACGATGTTGTCGTCGCCCCGGAAATCGTAGTTCCAGACGTGATCGAGGATCTGCGCCTTGGAGAGCACCCGGTTGGCGTTGAGCATCAGGTACCGCAGCAGCTTGAACTCCGTCGGGGAAAGCTGCACCCGCTGCCCCGCCCGGTGCACCTCGTGGGCCTCCTCGTCGAGTTCGAGGTCGGCGAAGGTGAGCCGGGCCGGGGCCTGCTCACCGCTGGCGCTGCGGCGCAGTACCGCCCGGATCCGCGCGGTCAACTCCTCCAGGCTGAAGGGCTTGGTCACGTAGTCGTCGCCGCCCAGGGTCAGACCGCGGATCTTGTCGTCGGTGGCGTCCCGCGCGGTCAGGAAGACGACCGGAGTGCGGGTACCCCCCTCGCGCAGCAACCGAATGACCTCGAACCCGTCCAGGTCCGGCAGCATGATGTCCAACACGACCAGATCGGGGCGGTGTGCCTTCGCCGCGCTCAGCGCGGCGCTGCCGCTGGTCGCGGTCGCCACGTCGAAGCCCGCGAAGCGCAGGCTCGCGGAGAGCAGCTCGAGAATGTTTGGATCGTCCTCGACGACGAGCAGTCGGGCCTCGGTCTGGGTAGCCGCCATGCGGCCATCATCCGTGTCCCGGCTGCGACGTGCCTGGGGGGTTCCTGAGAAAGCCCTGTGAGCGGAGGATCAGGCCACCCCTGGGCAGCTGCGGCATGACCATGGGAGGCTGCCCGGCGGATCCGGCGACCGGGCCGGCGCCGACCGGAGGAGGACAGCGTGATCATCGACTCGCGGTACAACGGCCCGCCGGGCTCGGCGAACGGCGGGTGGAGCGCGGGTACGTTCGCGGCGGCGGCTCAGGGCACCCCGCTACCGGCACCTGGCACTCGCGCCCCCGACCGCCCTCGACCCGACGTGGAGCCGGTGGAGGTGACCCTGCGCCGGCCGCCGCCGCTGGAGACGCCGTTGACCCTCGAGGCGGGCGCGGTCCGCGACCCAGCTGGCCGCCTCGTCGCCGAGATCGCGACGGTTGCCGCCTTCGACCCGGTGGCGGAGCCGGTGGATCTGGCGACCGCCCGGGCTGCCGCAGCCGACTACCCCGGGCTGGTCAACCACCCGTTCCCCAGCTGCTACGTGTGCGGCCCGGAGCACGCCGACGGGCTGCGGATCTTCCCCGGTCCGCTCTCCGCCGGGCGCACTGCCGCCCCGTTCCGGGTTCCAGCGGAAGCGGACGTGGTCACGACCTGGGCGGCGCTGGACTGCCCCGGGGGCTGGTCGGTGCTCGCCCCCGGTCGGCCATACCTGCTGGGCCGGATCTCCGCCGTGGTGCTGGCCACGCCGCGCCCCAACGACGAGTGCGTGGTGACCGGGATGCTGACCCGCGCCCAGGGCCGCAAAGCCGAGGTGCACAGCAGCCTGTTCGGCCCGGACGGCGACCTCCTCGGCTACGCGCGCGCCACCTGGATCGCCGGTTAACCGACCGGACCGAGCCGGACAGCAGTTCGGCCGCAGGCCGGCTTGCGCCAACCGGCAAAGCTGAGGGCCGTGGTTCCGACACAACTTGGGAAAAGAATGACCGATGGACGGTCGAGCCCCGACACCACCGGCGAGATCCGGGTCTCCGGGCTGACAAAGATCTACGGCAACGTGCGCGCGGTCGACGAACTCTCCTTCCGGGTGGAGCCGGGCCGGGTTACCAGGAGCTGACGGGAGGGGCAGCGATCGGCGGGCTGGCATTTTCTGTGAAACCCCACACGGAGCCGAGTCGGAAACTCCTATCGGTTCGGTACGGCGTAGCCTGGAACCTGACTCGTGTGTCCGGGAGCCCCCGGCGTTCGGCGTAACCCACAAACTTGCGTGAAAGAGGCGATTACCGGCCGTGTCGACCCAGCAGACCTCGCAGGAGAACCCACTGGCGGGTTTCGGCCCAAATGAGTGGATCGTCGAAGAGATGTACCAGCGGTACCTCACCGACCCCACCAGCGTCGACCCGGCCTGGCACGACTTCTTCGCCGACTACCGGCCCACACCGGGCTCGGGAGAGACGCGGGACGGCGAGCCGGCCGCGAAGCCGGAGCCCGACGGCCGGCCGGAGCCCGACGCCGCCCCGCCCGCCGCCACCCCGGAGCACAAATCCGTGTCGACCAAGGCCGCCCCCAGCAAGCCCGCTCCCAGTAAGCCCGCCGCCAAGCCGGCCGCCGCGAAGCCGGCCGCCAAGGCCGCCCCCACGAAGCCGGCCGCCAAGCCCGCCTCATCCGGCCCGCAGACCGCACCGCTACGCGGGGTCGCTGCCAAGATCGTCCAGAACATGGACGCCTCGTTGAGCGTGCCGACCGCGACCAGTGTGCGCGCCGTCCCGGCGAAGCTGCTGGTGGACAACCGCATCGTGATCAACAATCACCTCGCCCGGGGCCGCGGCGGGAAGGTCAGCTTCACCCACCTGGTCGGGTACGCGCTGGTCCGCGCGCTGGTGATGCACCCGGAGATGAACAACTCCTTCGCCGTCGTGGACGGCAAGCCGACGCTGGTCCGCCCCGAGCACATCAACCTCGGAATCGCGATCGACCTGGTCAAGCCGGACGGCAGCCGCAACCTGGTGGTGCCCTCCATCAAGGCCTGCGAGCAGCTGGACTTCCGCCAGTTCTGGCAGGCGTACGAGGACGTGGTCCGGCGGGCTCGGAAGAACGAGCTGACCATGGAGGACTACGGCGGCACCACCATCTCGCTGACCAACCCCGGCGGCATCGGCACCGTGCACTCGATGCCCCGGCTCATGACCGGCCAGAGCGCGATCATCGGCGTCGGCGCGATGGAGTACCCGGCGCCGTACCAGGGCATGAGCGAGGGCACCCTCGCCGAGTTGGCGGTCAGTAAGGTCATCACGCTGACCAGCACCTACGACCACCGGATCATCCAGGGCGCACAGTCCGGCGAGTTCCTCAAGGTGATGCACGAGGTACTCCTCGGCGACCACGGCTTCTACGACGAGATCTTCACCTCGCTCCGCATCCCGTACGAGCCGGTGCGCTGGATGCGCGATGTCGCGATCGACGGCGAGGGTCAGATCAACAAGACTGCCCGGGTCCACGAGCTGATCCACGCCTACCGGGTGCGGGGCCATCTGATGGCCGACACCGACCCGCTGGAGTTCAAGATCCGCAAGCACCCGGATCTGGACGTCCTCCAGCACGGGCTCACCCTGTGGGACCTGGACCGTCAGTTCCCGGTGAACGGTTTCGCCAACCGGCAGCGGATGAAGTTGCGCGATGTCCTCGGCGTGCTCCGCGACACCTACTGCCGTCGGGTCGGCATCGAGTACATGCACATCCAGGACCCGGAGGAGCGGCGCTGGATCCAGCAGCGGGTTGAGCGCAAGTACGAGAAGCCGGCGGTCAACGAGCAGAAGCACGTCCTCAACCGGCTGAACGCCGCGGAGGCCTTCGAGACCTTCCTCCAGACCAAGTACGTCGGCCAGAAGCGCTTCTCGTTGGAGGGGGGCGAGTCGCTGATTCCGCTGCTCGGCGAGGTCCTGGAAGCCTCCGCCGAGGATGGGCTGGACGAGGTCGTCATCGGCATGGCGCACCGGGGCCGGCTGAACGTGTTGGCCAACATCGTCGGCAAGCCGTACGAGAAGATCTTCTCGGAGTTCGAGGGGCACCTGGACCCGCGCTCGACGCAGGGCTCCGGCGACGTGAAGTACCACCTCGGGCAGAACGGCAAGTTCACCACTCCGGACGGCGAGCACTCGGTCAAGGTCTCGGTGGTGGCGAACCCGTCGCACCTGGAGGCCGTTGACCCGGTGCTGGAGGGCATCGTCCGGGCCAAGCAGGACCGGATCGACCTCAAGCTGGAGGGCTACACCGTACTGCCGCTGGCGGTGCACGGGGACGCGGCCTTCGCCGGCCAGGGAGTCGTCGCCGAGACGCTGAACCTGTCCCAGCTACGCGGCTACCGCACTGGCGGCACGGTGCACGTGGTGGTCAACAACCAGGTCGGCTTCACCACCGCACCGGAGTACAGCCGCTCCAGCCTCTACAGCACCGACGTGGCCCGGATGATCCAGGCGCCGATCTTCCACGTCAACGGCGACGACCCGGAGGCCGTGGTACGGGTCGCCCAGCTGGCCTTCGAGTACCGGCAGACGTTCAACAAGGACGTCGTCATCGACCTGGTCTGCTACCGGCGCCGCGGGCACAACGAGGGCGACGACCCGTCGATGTCGAACCCGGAGATGTACCGGATCATCGACTCAAAGCGATCCGTTCGCAAGCTCTACACCGAGGAGCTGATCGGTCGGGGCGACATCACCGTGGAGGACGCGGAGGAGCTGCTGCGCGACTATCAGGCGCAGCTGGAGCGGGTCTTCAAGGCCACCCGAGACGCGGCCACCGCACCCCGCCAGCTCAGCCGCCCGAAGCGGGAGGATGAGCCGGAGCCACCGGTGGAGACCGCCACCGACGCCGATGTCATCCGGACGATCGGCGACGCGCACCGCAACCTGCCGGAGGCCTTCACCCCGCACAAGCGGATCCAGCAGCTGCTCGACCGGCGGGCCAAGATGGCCAGCGAGGGCAACATCGACTGGGGCTTCGGCGAGATCATCGCCTTCGGCGCGTTGCTGCACGACGGGGTCACCATCCGGCTCGCCGGCCAGGACTCGCGCCGCGGCACATTCGTACAGCGGCACGCCTCCGTCGTTGACGCCGAGACCGGCGACGACCACCTGCCCCTGGCGGCACTCACCGTCGGCGGTGAGCGGTCCCGGTTCTTCGTGCACGACTCGCTCCTGTCCGAGTACGCGGCGATGGGCTTCGAGTACGGCTACTCGGTGGAGAACGTCAACGCGCTGGTCTGCTGGGAGGCCCAGTTCGGGGACTTCGTCAACGGCGCCCAGTCGGTGATCGACGAGTTCATCTCCTCCGGCGAGGTGAAGTGGGGTCAGCGCTCCGCGGTCACGCTGCTGCTGCCGCACGGCCACGAGGGCCAGGGCCCGGACCACACCTCCGGCCGCCCGGAACGGTTCCTCCAGCTCTGCGCCGAGGACAACATGCGGGTGGCCATCCCGACGACCCCAGCGAACTACTTCCACCTGCTGCGTCGCCAGGCCCTGTCGCCGAAGCGCAAGCCCCTCATCGTCTTCACGCCGAAGTCCCTGCTGCGGCACCGGCTCTGCGTCTCGCAGGTCGAGGACTTCACCAACGGCACCTTCCAGCCGGTGCTGCCGGACGGGGGCGCCCCCGCCCCGGAGCAGGTGAAGCGGGTCTTGCTCTGCTCGGGCAAGGTCTACTACGACCTGTTCCAGGCCCGGCAAGATCGCGGTATCACCGACACCGCGATCATCCGGGTCGAGCAGCTCTACCCGATGCCGATCGAGGAGATTCGGGCCGCGCTCGCGGCATACCCGAACGCGGTGGACTTCGCCTGGGTCCAGGAGGAGCCGGCCAACCAGGGCGCCTGGTCGTTCGTCGCGCTCAACATGCTGGAACACCTGGACGGGGTACGACTGCGCCGCATCTCCCGCCCAGCGGCCGCCGCCCCAGCGGTCGGCTCGGCCAAGATGCACGACGTCGAGCTCTCCGCCCTGCTTGACGCAGCACTCCCCCGCCCGTAGACACCACCCAGCCCGTACTGGTGGGGGGGGCCGGGACAACCGTCCCGGCCCCCCCCACATCACGACGTGACCGAGGAACGCATGTACTTCACCGACCGAGGGATCGAGGAACTGACCGAGCGCCGCGGCGACGAGCAGGTCAGCATCGAATGGCTCGCCGAGCGCCTACGCGACTTCATCGACCAGAACCCCGATTTCGAGACCCCGATCGAGCGCTTCGCCACCTACCTGGCTCGGCTGGACGACGAGGACGACGAGTAGGACCGGTGAACTCCCGGGGGCGAACACTCGGGCCCCCGGGCCGGATGACCAGGCCGAAGGACCCGGGCGGACCGCCCGGCGAGCTCCTAGAGTGGATCTCGTGGCGCGAAGTGTGTATCTGACCAGCGTGAGTTCCGGCGGCGGCAAGTCCACGGTCGCCCTGGGACTGGCGGAACTGTTGTCCCGGCAGGTTGGCCGGATCGGTGTCTTCCGGCCGTTGGTCCGGGGCGACCAGCCGGACCCGATCCTCGCCCTACTCAGCGAGCGCTACCGGGTCGAACTGCCGATCGAGGACCTGACCGGCACCACCTACACCGAGGCCACCGGGATGGTCGCCGAAGGCCGGCGGGAGCAGCTCGTCTCCCGCATCGTCGAACGGTACCGCGCAGTCGAGCGGCAGTTCTCCGCAGTGGTCGTGGTGGGCAGCGACTTCGCCGATGGCGGCGACGGCGCCGGCCCCCGCGAACTGGCCTTCAATGCCCGGCTCGCGACCGAGTTCGGCAGCGTCGTGGTCCCTGTGGTGGACGGGTACGAGCAGGAGACCGCCACCATCGCGGCGGCGGCCCGGGGGGCGTACCACGACCTGGCGGACCTCGGCGCGACGGTGCTGGCGATCGTCGCGAACCGGGTGACCGGTCCGCTCACCCTTCCCGAGCTGCCGGTACCCGCGTACCTGATCCCCGAGGTGCCCAGCGTGTCGGCGCCGACCGTCGCCGAGGTCGCGGCGGCGCTCGGTGCCACCCAGCTCGGTGGAGACGACGCCGCGCTCAGCCGCGACGTACTCGACTATGTCGTCGGCGCGGCCCACGTGCCCACGCTGCTCGACCACCTGACCGAAGGTGCCTTGGTGATCACGCCGGGCGATCGGGACGATCTCCTGGTCGCCACCAACGCCGCGCACGTGGCGGGGCAGATCGCGCTCTCCGGGCTGGTCCTCACACTCGGCGAAACGCCGGACCCGCGCACAATGCGGCTGGTCGAGCGGCTACGGCCGGGCCTCGCCGTGCTCTCCGTGTCCAGCGACAGCTACGACACGGTGGCCGCCTGCAACCGAATCGAGGGCCGGCTCAGCGCCGGCAACCCGCGCAAGGTGGAGGCCGCACTGGGCGCCTTCGAACGCTGCGTGGACACCGACGACCTCTCCCGTCGACTGCGGGTCACCCGTTCCCAGCGGGTAACCCCACTGATGTTCGAGTACGACCTGATCGACCGTGCCCGGACCCAGCGCCGGCATGTGGTGCTGCCCGAGGGGAACGAGGAGCGGATCCTGCGGGCAGCCGAGATCCTGCTGCGCCGGGGGGTAGCCGAGCTGACCCTGCTCGGCCGGCCCGACGATGTCGCCCGGCGGACCCGGGAGTTGGGCGTCGACATCGCCGGTGCACAGGTTGTCGATCCGTTCACCAGCGAGTGGCGCGACGAGTTCGCTGCCGGGTACGCCCAGCTCCGCGCCCACCGGGGCGTCACCCCGGACCTCGCCCACGACATCGTGCCCCAGCCGAACTACTTCGGCACGATGATGGTGTGGGCCGGGTACGCCGACGGCATGGTCTCCGGCGCCACCCACACCACCGCCGCCACCATCCGTCCCGCCTTCGAAATCATCCGCAATCTGCCCGACGTCTCCATCGCCTCCAGCGTCTTCTTCATGCTGCTCGCCGACCGGGTACTCGTCTACGGCGACTGCGCGGTCAATCCCGACCCGGACGCCGCCCAACTCGCCGACATCGCGATCTCGTCCGCCGACACCGCCGTCCGGTTCGGCATCGAACCGCGGGTGGCGATGCTGTCGTACTCGACCGGCAGCTCGGGCGCCGGCGCCGACGTGGAGAAGGTCGCGGAGGCCACCCGACGGGTTCGGGAGCGCCGACCGGATCTGCTGGTCGAGGGGCCGATCCAGTACGACGCGGCGATCGACCCGACGGTGGCGGCGACGAAGCTGCCGGGCAGTACGGTCGCCGGGCGGGCGACGGTCTTCGTCTTCCCGGACCTGAACACGGGCAACAACACGTACAAGGCGGTGCAGCGGTCTGCCCGGGCAGTGGCGGTCGGGCCGGTTATGCAGGGGCTCCGCCGGCCGGTGAACGACCTTTCCCGGGGCGCGACCGTCCCGGACATCGTCAACACGGTGGCGATCACCGCGATCCAGGCCGGAGAGGCAGGCAAATGAGCCGGGTGCTGGTACTCAACTCTGGGTCGTCGTCGGTCAAGTGGCGGCTCTACGACGGCGACGACGTCCTCGACCGGGGCGCCGTCGAACGGATCGGTGAACCCGGGGGCGGGCCGGCGGACCACGGCACCGCCATCCGGGGGATCCTCGCCGAGCTCGACCTGACCGGACTCACCGCCATCGGCCACCGGGTGGTGCACGGTGGCCGCCGCTTCGGCGAGCCGGTCCTGATCGACGACGCGGTGCTCACCGCGATCCAGGAGCTGGTGCCACTCGCCCCGTTACACAATCCCGCCAACCTGGCCGGCATCGAGGTCGCCCGAGCGGCGCTGCCCGGTGTCCCCCAGGTCGCCGTCTTCGACACCGCCTTCCACACCACGCTGCCCGAGTCCGCCGCCACCTACGCGATCGACCGGGCGACAGCCGACCGGTACGGCATCCGGCGGTACGGCTTCCACGGCACCTCCCACGCGTACGTCTCCCGGCGCACGGCGGAGCTGCTGGGTCGTCCGTACGCCGACACCAACACCATCACCCTGCACCTGGGCAACGGCGCGAGCGCCGCCGCCGTGGCCGGCGGGCGCAGCGTGGCCACCTCGATGGGGATGTCCCCGCTCGAGGGCCTGGTCATGGGCACCCGGAGCGGCGACCTGGACCCAGCGGTGATCTTTCACCTGCGGCGGGAGGGCGGGCTGGCCGTTGACGAGATCGACGACCTACTCAACCACCGCAGCGGCCTGTACGGGCTCACCGGCGCCAATGACATGCGCGAGGTGCTCGCCCGCCGGGCGGACGGCGACCCGGCCGCCCGGCTCGCCTTCGACGTGTACTCCCGCCGGATCACCAGCTACGTCGGGGCGTACTACGCGCTGCTCGGCCGGGTGGACGCGGTGACCTTCACCGCCGGCGTCGGCGAGCACACCGCCGAACTCCGCGCGGTGGCCCTGGCCGGACTGGAGCGCCTCGGGATCACGGTCGATCCGGAGCGCAACGCCGGCAGTGGCGACCGAATCATCTCGCCGGACGGGGGCGAGGTGGCGGTCTGCGTCATCGGCACCGACGAGGAGCGGGAGATCGCCCGGGCCGCCCGGGAGGTGGCGGGCCGGCGCTGACGTCGCTCAGGCGGTGTGGTCGACGACCACCTTGCCGAAGACGTCGCCGGAGTGCAGGCGGGCGAAGGCCTCCTCGACCGCGGTGAACGGCACCACCCGGTCCACCACCGGGCGCAGCCCCCGCTCGGCGCAGAAGGCCAGCAACGCGGCCAGCTCGTCCGGGGTGCCCATTGAGGTGCCGAGGATCTCCAGCTGCATGGCGAAGACCCGGCGCAGGTTGACGGTGGGTTCGTGTCCGGCGGTAGCGCCGGAGACCACGATCCGGGCCATCGGCGCGGCTGACTTCAGCGAGTGGTCGAAGGTCGCGGCACCGACTGTCTCGATCACCAGATCCACCCGCTCCGGCAGCCGGGCGCCCGGTTCGACGGCGGTCGCGCCGAGCGCCGCGACCTGCTCCCGCTTGGCGGCGTCCCGGCTGGTCGCGTAGACCCGCTTACCCATCGCGGCGGCGAGCGCGACAGCCGCGGTGGCCACACCTCCCCCCGCCCCCTGCACCAGCACGGCGCCGGCCTCGTCCACCCGGCCCCGAGTGGTGAGCATCCGCCACGCGGTCAGCCAGGCGGTGGGCAGGCAGGCGGCGTCCGTCGCCGCCAGGCCCGCCGGCAGCGGCAGCAGGTTCGCCCGGGGTACGGCGACCCGTTCGGCCAGCGTGCCCGGGAAGTGCTCGGAGAGGATCGAGACCCGGCGTGGATCGCTCGGCGTGGGGATCACCGGGTAGACGACCACCGGGTTGCCGTCCGGGTCAACGCCGGCCGCGTCGCAGCCCAGGATCATTGGCAGCTGCTCCGCGCGGAGTCCGACGCCGCGCAGCGACCAGAGATCGTGGTGATTGAGCGCGCTGGCGGTGACCTGGACGGTCACCCAGTCGTCGCCGTGGTGCACGGGTTCAGGCCGCTCGCCGACGGTGAGCGCGGCGAGCGGATTGGCGTCGTCGAAGCGGGAGGCGAAGGCAGCACGCATGATCGGCACGGTAACAACCCGGGCGGGTGACCAGAAGGCCCGTTGGCGTGTGCGCGGCGACACGTCGGTTGCACCGGCACGCCGCGCGGACCCCGCCGCCTGGACCCGGCCGTCGCGCCGCGCGGACCCGCCGCCGCGCCTACCGGGTTACGCCGTCGCGCCGCGCGGCCTCGGCGACCGCCGCGGCCACCGCGGGGGCGACCCGCGGGTCGAGCGGTGACGGAACGATCGCCTCGGGTGTGAGCGAGTCGGCCACCACCCCGGCAATCGCGTCCGCCGCGGCCACCTTCATGCCATCGGTGACCCGGGTGGCCCGGGCGTCCAGCGCTCCGCGGAAGACACCGGGGAAGGCGAGCACGTTGTTGATCTGGTTGGGGTGGTCGCTTCGGCCGGTGGCGACCACCGCGACGTGCCGGGCGGCCACCTCCGGCTGCACCTCGGGGGTGGGGTTGGCCAGCGCGAAGACGATCCCGTTCGGAGCCATGCCGGCCACCGCCGCCTCGGGGATCTGGCCACCAGAGACCCCGATCAGCACATCGGCGCCGCGCAGCGCCTCGGCCACGTCACCCCGCCGGCCGTCACCGTTGGTCAGCTCTGCCAGCTCGGCCTTGGCACTGGTGAGACCTTCACGGTGCGGCCCGATGATGCCCCGGGAGTCACAGACCACCACCTGTTCCGGGTTTACTCCGCCGGCGACGAGCATCTTGGTCACCGCCACTCCGGCGGCGCCCGCGCCACTGATCACCACCCGAAGGTCGCCGAGTTTCCGGGTGAGCAACGCCGCCGCATTGCGTAGCGCAGCGAGCACGACGATCGCGGTGCCGTGCTGGTCATCGTGGAAGACTGGGATGTCCAGTGCCTCGTCGAGGCGCCGCTCGACCTCGAAGCAGCGCGGCGCGCTGATGTCCTCCAGGTTGATGCCGCCGAAGGAGGGGGCGAGGGCCCGTACCGCCGCCACGATCTCGTCCACGTCTTGCGTGTTCAGACAGATCGGCACCGCGTCCACCCCGCCGAACTGCTTGAAGAGCACGGCCTTGCCCTCCATGACCGGCAACGCGGCGTGTGGGCCGATGTTGCCGAGCCCCAGCACGGCGGAGCCGTCGGTGACGACCGCGACGGTGTGCCCGGTCCAGGTGTAGTCATCAGCGAGCCCGGAGTCGGCGGCGATGGCCGCACAGACCCGGGCCACCCCGGGGGTGTACGCGAGGGAGAGGTCTTCCCGGCTGGTCAGCGGGACGGTCGAGGCGACGGCAAGCTTGCCGCCCCGATGCAGTCGGAAGACCGGGTCCGCAGGGTCCACAGTGGACGATGACATTGGTGACTCCAGGATCTGTCGATACAGCTGGACCGGCCGGTCCGGGCGCGAGGTGGGCGCTGACCGGCGGCGCGAGGTATGGGGGTCACCCGGGACACCTGCCGAGCATAGTGCGGCGCACGCCGCCCGGATGTGAGTAGGGTCATACTCCACGGCGGCGCAGCAGCCGAGGCCGCGGCCAGTAGCGCGCCACCACCCGCCCCCAGATGTCCGCCCCACCGTACGCCCGTGAGTCGTCAGTGACCAACGGGTTGTCGCCCACGATCCACCAGCCCTCCGGGGTCGGACCGACCGCTCGCTTGACCACCAGCAGGTCGGGGCGGCTCCGAAAGATCGCGACCACCACGTCACCGGCCCGGATTCCGCGGTCCCCCCGGCGCACCAGTACCGCGTCGCCGTGCCGCAGGGTCGGCGCCATCGAGGGACCCGTCACCAGGACGGCGGAGAGCGACCAGCGGGCGCCCGGCGCCGGGCACGGCGGGGGCGGGGGCATGCCGTTCACCTCCACCGGGTACGGCGTCCAAGTAATGTCGTGCTCGATCATCGCAAACTTCCCAGGAGGCTCCTGATGCGACTTCCACGCATCCTCACCCCCCGAGTGACCGCCAGCGCCCACTGCGACCTGCCCTGCGGCGTCTACGACCCGGCACAGGCCCGGATCGAGGCCGAGTCGGTGAAAATGATCTGCGAGAAGTACCAGGCCAACACCGACCCGGAGTTCCGCACCCGGGCCATCCTGATCAAGGAGCAGCGGGCCGAGCTGGTGAAGCACCACCTGTGGGTGCTGTGGACCGACTACTTCAAGCCGGCCCACTTCGAGAAGTACCCGCACCTGCACCAGCTCTTCAACGAGGCCACCAAGCTGGCCGGCGCGGCCGGCGCCAAGGGCGCGACCGACCCGGCGAAGGCCGACGAGTTGCTGCAGAAGATCGACGAGATCTCGAAGATCTTCTGGGAGACCAAGAAGGCGTAGGCGAAACGTCAACGGCGACGGCCGGCGCGTCCGTGGCGGCGCCGGCCGTCGCCGTGGTAGCTGAGTCGGGGGCACCGGGTAGAGTTCCTTGACGGGCCGCCACCCCCGATCCGGGTAGCGGGCGCCCGGGGGGATGACGCGTGACTCCGACGACCAGCCAACCCGCCAGCGACGACGTGGTGCACCTGACCGTGCCCGCAGACGGTGGCTATCTGAGTGTGCTCCGCACAGCCACGGCCGGGCTCGCGGCCCGCCTACAGTTCGCCCTTGACGAGATCGAAGATCTCCGCATCGCGGTTGACGAGGCATGCGCCATGCTGCTTTCGATCGCCCCCCAGCACGCCGAGCTGGAGTGCCGGTTCTCCGTGACCGACGATGCACTCGCCGTTGAGGTCACGGTGCCAACCTCCCGCGGTGCGCGACTGCCGGGCGAGTCCTCCTTTGCCTGGAAGGTACTCACCGCGTTGACCACCTCGGCCGCCGCTACCGCTGAGAACGACCGCGCAACCATCTCCCTGCTTACCCGTCGCGTCGCCGGCTAGGTCGAACCAATCGCGCCCCACCGGTCCGGACCGAAGAGGGCCAACGCCCTCACTCGAAGCCGAGGGCACGGGTCGTCGGCGTACTGAGCAACAGGGCGGTGACGCCGAGGCCAAGCGCCATCAGCGGCCCGCCCAGCCACCCGATCCCGCCCTCGATCATGAACCATCCCATCGGCAACAGCATCAGCTGAAGCACGATCGACGGAGCTCGGGCACCCGCCCGACACCGGGCGAGCGCCCCGCCCAGCGCCCAGAGCACGGCCGCCACACCCGCGGCGAACGCTGTCAGCAGCAGCGCCGACGTCAGGTCGACGGTGGGCGCCACGAGGTTGGCCCAGAGCAGCCAGCCAGCGATCAGACCAACAGCGACCGCCTCACCACGCAGCGTCAGGACGGCCCACCGGAGCGGACCGGGTATCTGGTTGGAGGCGATCGTCACGCGACCACGATACCGGTGTTGCCACGCGGTACAGTGCCGCCCATGCGGGCCGTCCTGGTGGTCAACCCCAAGGCCACCACCACCAGCGAACGCAGCCGGGATGTCCTGGTCCGGGCGCTGCGCAGTGAAGTCGACCTGTCGGTGCGCTACACCCGAAGCCGGGGGCACGCCACCACCTTGGCCCGCCAGGCGGCCGAGGAGGGCGTTGACCTGGTCGTGACGCTCGGTGGCGACGGCACGGTAAACGAGGTCGTTAACGGCCTGATGTCCGCGCTACCGACGACGGGGCCGACCGGGGGAACGCCGGCCGAGCAGCTGCCCGCCCTGGCTACCGTGCCGGGCGGTTCGACGAACGTCTTCGCGCGCGCTCTCGGCCTACCCCGGGAGTGGCCGGACAGCACCAGCATGATCTTGGAAGGGCTGCGGCTGAACCGGCATCGCACCATCGGCCTGGGTCGGGCGGATGAGCGGTACTTCACCTTCTGCGCCGGCTTCGGAGTGGATGCCGCGGTGATCCACCGGGTGGAACGGTCCCGCCGGCGCGGACAGGTCTCCACGCCCAGCCTGTACTTCCGATCAACCCTCGCCCAGTACTTCCTCGCCTCGGACCGTCGACACCCCGCCATCGCCCTCCAGCGACCGGGCCAGCCCACCGAGGAACAGCTCGCCACAGTGATCGTCCAGAACACCGCACCCTGGACGTACCTCGGCGACCGGGAGGTGAACCCGAATCCAGGGGCATCATTCGACCTCGGCTTGGACGCGTTCGCACTACGGCAGCTCCGGGTGACCAGCACAACACGGACGATCACTCAATTCTTCGGCCAAACACCGGGTCCGCACGGCAAACAGGTACTCCGCCTCCACGACGAGGCCGAGTTCACCTTGATCGCCCGCCACCCACAGGCATTCCAGCTCGACGGTGAGTACCTGGGCGAGCGCGAGAAAGTCGAATTCACCGCCGCGCCCGCGGCGGTACGAGTAATCTGCTAGCTCTCGGGCACCCCTCGGTTGAGCCGGCCCGTCCGACAACGATTGGCGCCACGGTGGGGTGAGTGACGGAAATGTCAGCGAAACCAGCGCCGCCGCACTATATTGATCCCCGACTGTGGTACTCCGAGTATCCGGAGACCCGGGCAAATCAGGACAGACAGGTTGTGGGCTTGCTCACCGCGCGGAGTTTTCCGAGCGTCACCCTTGACATCGCGAGAGTTCGTGAAAGTATTCACAAGCGACTTGAGTTTCCGGGACATTGCCTGGACGCGCTCAGCAGAATGAGCGATTCCAGCAGGTCGACGGAGCCAACAGCCTGCTCACGCACTGCCAGCAAGCCGGACGCGAACCGTTACGGCCGGCGCTGCGGATGCATATAGCAAGCCATCTGCCACCCATCCAGAATGAGGAGTGTTGCCGCCATGGACTGGCGTCACCATGCTGTCTGCCGCGACGAGGACCCCGAGCTGTTCTTCCCGATCGGGACGTCCGGTCCGGCCCTCCTGCAGGTGGAGCAGGCCAAAGCCGTCTGCCGGCGCTGCCCGGTGACGGACCAGTGCCTGCAGTGGGCCCTCGAGTCCGGCCAAGACGCAGGCGTCTGGGGCGGGATGAGCGAGGAGGAGCGGCGCGCCGTCAAGCGGCGCGGCGGTCTCCGGGTGCTGCGCGCTCACACCGCCTGACCACCAGCCGAAAAGCGGAACGCCCCGGTCGGCCCAACCACCGGGGCGTTCCGCTGCCCGGCCAGGGTCAACCCGACACCCTGCCACCACCGAGACGACACCACAACGGGTCTAGCCAAAGGCCGCGTCGACCCGGCGGAGGACAAGGTCAACCAGCTCGGGAGCGTCCGAGAGCGGCGCCGCCACCGCCACCGCACCGGCCTGCCGGGCCGACACGGTCACTGCGTCGTGGAACAGCCCGGGCGCCAGGAAGTACGCGGCCACAGCCACCCGCCGCGCGCCCCGTACTCGCAGGCGGGTGACCGCCGTGCCAGCAGCGGGCGGGGCAGCTGAGGCGTAGGAGACCAGGGTCGGAACGGCCAGGGTCGCCCGCAGCGATGCCGCCACCCGCCCCACCGAGGCGCGCGCGACCGGGTCCCGGGTGCCCGCAGCGGCCAGCACCAGCCCGTCGTAGCCCTCCGGCTCTGCCTCGGCCAGACGGCGGCGCAGCCCGGCCAACAACGCCGGATCGACCCCCCGGACGGCGGGACCGAGCACGTCGGTCACCCGTACCGCCAGCTCGGGAACCGTCTGGCGGACCGCCGCAACGGCCGCCGGGATGTCCACCCGCCGGTGGTACGCGGCGGTTAGCAGCAGCGGCACCAGCACCACCCGGGGGAAACCCGCGCCAGCCAACTCCCGCAACGCCTCCGTGGGACCGGGACGGGTGTGATCCAGCCAGCTCGGCACCACCCGCCGGCCAGGCCGAGCGGCGGACACCGCCGCAGCCAGCGCCCGCGTCGCCGCGGCGGCCCGCGGGTCTCGACTGCCGTGCGCGACCAGGAGCACCGGGTCCCCGGGTCCCCCGGTCTCGCTCAGCCGTGCAGGCCGCACTCGGCCTTCTCGAACATCGCCCACCGGCCGGCCCGCGGATCCTCCCCAGCCTTCGTCCGCCGAGTACAGGGCCAGCAGCCGACCGAGCTGTAGGCCTGGTCGAACAACTCGTTGACCGGCACATCCCAGCGGGAGATGTAGCTCTCGACATCGTCCTGCGTCCATGCCGCGATCGGGTTGACCTTCACCTTGCCCCGACGCGCGTCGAAGGTCACCACCGGAGTGTTCGCCCGAGATGGCGACTCGTCCCGGCGCAGCCCCGCGGCCCACGCGTCGTACCCCACCAGGGCCCGCTCCAGCGACTCCACCTTGCGCAGCTGGCAACAGTCATCCGGGGAGCGGTGGAACAGCCGCGGCCCGTACTCGCCGTCCTGCTGGCCGACCGTCAGCCGGGGTCGGATCGAACGGACGTTCACCGGCATCGTGCGGGCGACCTGATCCCGAACCCTGAGCGTCTCCGGGAAGTGCAGCCCGGTGTCCAGGAAGACCACATCAACGCCGGGTGCGACCCGGGAGAAGAGGTGTACGAGCACCGCGTCGGCCATCGAACTGGTGACGCAGAACCGGTCCCCGAACGTCTCGACCGCCCACCGCGCCACCGCCAGCGCGGGTGCGCCCGCCAACTCCCGGCCGGCCGCCTCGGCCAGCCTCCGCAGCTCCTGCCGGTTCGCTTCCGCAGCGGCCGGTTCACCGGCCCCGACCAGGCCGAGGCCGGCCGCCCAGAGCAGACCGCTCACCGGAGCACCGCCTTCGCCAACAGCCCATGCAGCCGGACGGTGAAAACCCGGGCACAGGCGTGGCAATCCCAACTGCCGTGCCCCGCCTCGCTCGGCCGCAGATTTTCCTCCCCGCAGTACGGGCAGTACAGCGGGACGGAACGGGTGTCACTCATCGCAGCTCCCCCTCGTCGGCCCGGATCACCCAGCTGGCGAACGTTTCCCCGTCGGCGCGACCAGCCAGGTAGCGCCGGGCCAGCTGTTCCACGTACTCCGGGAGCTCCGCCGCCGTGACCTTCAGGCCCCGCGGCTTGCGACCGAACCCCGCGGCTCGGCCCTGCGCCATGCCCAGACCACCGCCGAGATGCACCTGGAAGCCCTCCACCTGGCGGCCGTCCGCGCCGACCATCAGCTGACCCCGGAGACCGATGTCAGCAACCTGGGTACGGGCGCACGCGTTCGGGCAGCCGTTGAGGTGGATGGTGATGTCGGCGTCGAAGTCCCGCAGCCGCTCCTCCAGCCGTGCCACCAACTCCGCGCCCCGCGCCTTGGTCTCGACGATGGCTAGCTTGCAGAACTCGAGGCCGGTGCAGGCCATGGCGCCCCGCCGCCACGCCGATGGCCGAGCCGACAAGCCAATCTCACCCAGCGCCTCGACCAGGGACTCCGTCCGGTCCGGCGGCACGTCCAACACCAACAGCTTCTGGTACGGAGTCAGCCGAACGCGTTCGCTGCCGTGCGCCTCGATCACGTCGGCGAGCCGGGTGAGTTGGCTACCCGAGACCCGGCCGACCGTCGCGGCGGCCCCGACGTAGTTGCGCCCGTCGCGCTGCTCGTGCACCCCGATGTGGTCAATCTGCTGTGCCGGCAGCTCGGCCGACGGTCCGTCCCGCAGAGCGCGGCCCAGATACTCCTGCTCCAGCACCTCCCGGAACTTCGCCACCCCCCAGTCGGCGACCAGGAACTTCAGCCGGGCGCGGTGGCGCAGCCGCCGATACCCGTAGTCGCGGAAGATGCCCGCCACCCCCGCCCAGACGTCCGGCACCTCGTGCAGCGGCACCCACACTCCCAGCCGCTGGGCGAGCATCGGGTTCGTCGAGAGGCCGCCACCGACCCAGAGGTCGAAGCCGGGTCCGTGGTCGGGGTGCACCGCCCCGAGGAAGGCGATGTCGTTCGTCTCGTACGGCGTATCCACCAGCCAGGAGATCGAGGACTTGAACTTGCGGGGCAGGTTGGCGTACTGCTTGTCGCCGACGTAGCGACGGACGATCTCGTCGATCGCCGGCGTCGGATCGACCACCTCGTCGCGGGCCACGCCAGCGACCGGGCTACCGAGCACGATCCGGGGGCAGTCCCCGCAGGCCTCCGTGGTCTGCAGGCCGACCGACTCCAGTCGACGCCAGATCTCCGGCATGTCCTCGACCCGGATCCAGTGGTACTGGATGTTCTGCCGGTCGGTGAGGTCGGCGGTGTCCCGGGCGAACTCGCGGGAGATCTCGGCCACCACCCGAAGCTGGGCCACGGAGAGCTGCCCGCCGTCGACCCGCACCCGGAGCATGAAGAACTCGTCCTCAAGCTCGTGCGGCTCCAGCACCGCGGTACGCCCACCGTCGATGCCGGCCTTGCGTTGCGTGTACAGCCCCCACCAACGGAACCGACCCCGCAGGTCCTGTGGATCGATCGAGGCGAAGCCCTGGTGGGCGTAGATGTTCTCGATCCGGGCCCGGACGTTGAGTGGGTCGTCGTCTTTCTTGATCCGCTCGTTGGCGTTGAGCGGCTCGTGGTGGCCGAGGGCCCACTGGCCCTCCCCGCGGGGGCGGCGGGGGGCCCGGGCCGATTGGGGTATCGGGTCCTCGGGCCGGGCCGGGTTGCGCAGCACCATCGTGGCGTCCTCCATTGTCTGCGGTGCCTCGTGGCCGCTGCGCCGAGCGCGGTGGCCGGCCCCGGCACGACGGGCTGGGCTGGGGCGGAGTAGCCGGCGCAGAGCGCCCGAGACAGCTGGGTCGGGCGTCGTCAGTGGGCCGGACAGATCGCGCTGCGCACGCGGCCAAAATCGACGTGGCGACGGGCCACGAAGTAGCGCACAACGGCGGCAGCCATGACGTAATGCTGCCACGGCGTCAGCGAAGCAGCCAAGGTTCGCGTGCGGCATCCCACATCACGGTCGGCGGTGTTCCGGTCCGGCCCCCCGGGGGCCCGGCGCTGTGCGAGGCTCAGCGGCATGGGCACGCGAACCGTGCCGCAGCCGCCGGTGTGGCTGCCGCCGGCGCTGCTGACGCTCGCGGTCACCCTCACCGACGTGGCCGGGGCGCAGCTCTGGCGAGATGAGTTGGCGACGTGGAGCGCCGCCACCCGCCCGCTCGGCGACCTGGTCCGGCTCGCCGGCACGATCGACGCCGCCACTGGGCCGTACTACCTGCTGATGCACCTTTGGGTGGCCGGAGCGGGCGATTCGGTCGCCGCCCTGCGGCTGCCGGCCGTGCTCGCCATGACCACCACCGCGGCCCTGACCGCCCTCCTCGGTGCACGGCTGTACGGTCGGTCCGCCGGACTACTCGCCGGCCTCCTCTTCGCGGTTCTTCCCAGCACCTCCCGGTACGGGCAGGAGGCCCGCCCGTACGCGCTGGCTACCGCCCTCGCTGTCCTGGCGACGCTGTTGCTGGTCGTTGCCCTGGCTCCGGTGCCGGCGGGCCGGCGGGCCGGATCTCGGCTCCGCTGGGCCGGCTACGCCGCCGCGCTGGCCGCGCTGGGCCTCACCCACCTGGTCGCCCTCACCCTGCTCGCGGCCCACGTGGTGGTGGTGCTCGCCGCCCAGCGGCGGCACCCCGACCGACGCCTCGTCGGGTCCTGGCTGCTGGCGCTCGTCCCGGTGGTGCTGTTGGTCGGTCCGCTGCTCTGGGTCGCCCACGGCCAGCACGCCCGCCAACTCGACTGGGTGGACCCGGCCCGCCCCGCCGATCTCGCCGCGTTGGCCGGCGGGGTGACGCAGAGCGGGGTGGTCGGGGGTCTGGTGGTCGGGCTCGCCGCGCTCGGTGCCGCGACACTGGGACGATCGGCGCTACTGCCCGGGGCCGCCGTGCTCCTGCCGGTGCTGCTGGTCTTCGCTGTCGGCGCGGTTGTCCCCCTCTGGGTACCCCGATACCTGGTCTTCGTGGTGCCGTTCGGCTGCCTGCTGGCCGGGGTCGCCCTGGCCCGGGTGCCGTTTCTACCGGCGCTGACCGTCGTGGCCCTGGCCGGGGCGCTTGGCCTGCCGGCCCAGGCGGCGCTACGGCGGACCCACGAGTGGCCCCGTTCGGCGCTGGTCGACTACGCCGGTGCGGCCCAGATCGTGGCGGACGGGCAGCGCCCCACCGACGCGGTCGTCTACTCGCCCCGGGAGGGCTGGCTCTTCCTCGACCTGGGCCTGGCTTATCACCTGGGCGACCACCGCCCCCGGGACGTGCTGCTCACCGCCAGCCCGGCCCGCCGGGGCGACCTGTGGGCCGCCGAGTGCGCCCGCCCGGCCCCGTGCCTGGCTGACACGGATCGGATCTGGCTGGTGCTGGCCGGTCGGCACCACGACCCGCTGGCCGCCGTACCCGGCCCGAAGGGAACGGCGCTACGCGACGGGCGGATGGTCGAGCAGGTCTGGCATCCCCCTGGACTGACCGTCGCCCTGGTCCGCCGGTAGCCGGCGCCGCCCCTCGGATGGTCACAGCCGGTTGAGGGGAAGGACGAGCAGCGCCTCGGTGCCGCCGCTGGCGCTCGTCCGCAGCTCGATCGTGCCACACAGCTCCCCGGTGACCAGCGCACGGACGATCTGCAGGCCGAGGCTACCGCCGCGCTCGGCGTCGAAGCCCGGCGGTAGTCCACCACCGTTGTCGGCGACCGACACGTGCAGGATCTTGCGAAACCGATGCGCCGAGACCACCACCTCGGGGGAGAAGCCCACGGTTCCTAAGTGCTCACCAACCTCGTCATCGGCGGGGAACCCGTGCTCGACGGCGTTCAGCAGAAGCTCATTGAGGACCATCACCAGCGATGTGGCGAGCTCGGCGGTGAGCACGCCGAAGCTGCCCTGACGGCGCATCCGGACGGTCGACTCGGTCGCCGCCACCTCGGTCGCCGCGCTCGCCACCCGGTCCACGATCCCGTCGAACTCGACCACCTCATCGTTGGACATGGAGAGCGTCTCGTGTACCAACGCGATCGAGGCGACCCGGCGGACCGACTCCTCCAGCGCGATCCGCGCCTCCGGCATGGCTACCCGGCGGGCCTGCAGCCGCAGCAGGGCGGCGACCGTCTGGAGGTTGTTCTTCACCCGGTGATGGATCTCCCGAATGGTGGCGTCCTTGGTCATCAACGCCCGGTCCCGGCGCCGGACCTCGGTGACATCGCGGACCAGCACCAGCGCGCCGATCGGCACTCCGGCCGGGATCAGCGGTAGCGCCCGGGTCAGCATCGTCGCCCCACGCGCGTTGATCTCACGTCGGGGCGGTGCCTCGCCCCGAAGTGCGGCGAGCGCCGCGTTGGCCGCGTCGGTCCCCTCGAGCGGGTCATCGGCGAGGCGCCGGTGTAGCGCCGCGAGATCCTCCCCCACCAGGTCCGAGGCGTAGCCGACCCGTCGGTACGCCGACTGCGCGTTCGGGCTCGAATACGTCACCCTGCCGCCCGCATCCAGCCGGACCAGGCCATCGCCGACCCGGGGAGCGGAGGTGGTCTCCCCCGGGTGCCGGGGCGGCGGGAAGGTGCCGTCGGCGAGCATCTGCGCCAGGTCGTCCGCCGTGGTCAGATAGTTCAGCTCCAGCTGGCTGGGGGTCCGAGCGGTCGACAGGTTGGTGTCCCGGCCGACCACGGCGATCACCTCGGCCTGCTCACCGTCGGCGGCCCGCAGCCGCACCGGGATCGCCTCGTGCCGCGCGGGTACGTCCCCGTACCAGACCGGATCGCCCTCCCGCCAGATCCGGCCTCGCCGGTAGGCGACCTCCAGGTGGTCCACTTCCGGCCCACCGGTGATTCGGCCTACCTGGTCATGCTGGTACGCGGTGGGCGCGGTGGTCGGTCGAACCTGGGCCACGCAGAGAAACGTCCCGTCCTCGCCCACCGGTACCCAGAGCAGCAGGTCGGCAAAGGACATGTCAGAGAGCAACTGCCAGTCGCCCGCGATCCGGTGCAGATGATCGATGTCAGCGGGACGTAGCTGGGTGTGCTCGTCGGCGAGGTCGCGCAGCGTGGACACGCCGCCCAGCCTGCCACGCCGGAGCTCACATCGTCGCGGTGACCTTCTTCAGACCCCGGGGCGCGTCCGGGTTCTCGCCTCGGGCCAATGCGAGCGCCAGGGCCAGCCGCTGCAGCGGCAGGATGTCCAGCAGCGGCGCGTACCGCTCGTCAACCTCGGGAACGGCGATTCGCGTTGTGGTGGGCACCTCCGCCGAGCCGACCACCACCACATCGGCGCGGCGCTCGCCGAGCCGTGGCAGCACCTCCCCCATCGCCTGGCCGCCGGGGCCGGAACCGACCACCGCGAGCACCGGCACGTCCGGATCGGTCATGGCGAGCGGACCGTGCAGCAGATCGGCACCGGAGAAGGCGAGCGTCGGTAGGTACGAGGTTTCCATCAGCTTCAGCGCGGCCTCCCGCGCGGTCGGGTACGCGTATCCCCGGCCGGTCGTGACCAGCTGCGCGGCGAACCGGTACCGGGGGGCGAGCTGGGCGGGCGTCGGGTCGGCGAGGGTACGTGCGGCGAGTTCGGGCAGCGTGTCGAGGGCGCTGCGCTCAGTGGCCGGCAGCGCGCCGTCGCCGGCCCGAATGCCCTCCACCAACATGAGCAGGGCGAGCAGCTCGGCCGTGTAGGTCTTGGTGGCGGCCACCGCCCGTTCGTGCCCGGCGGCGATGTCCACGCTCAGCTCCGCCGCCTCGGCGAGTGGCGAGTCCGGCGCGTTGGTGACTGCGAGGGTGAGCGCGCCGGAGTTCCGGGCGGCCCGCAGCACCTCGGTGAGGTCCGGGGAGCCGCCGCTCTGGCTCACCCCGACCACGAGCGCGGCGGAGAGGTCTGGCCGGGCCCCGTACGCGGTTACTGAGCTGGGCGAGGCGAGCCCGGCGGGCAGACCCAACCGGATCTCGGTGAGGTAGGTGCCGTAGAGCGCGGCGTGGTCTGAGGTGCCGCGGGCGGTGAACACCACGTGCCGCGGGCGGTGCTCGGCGATGGCGGCGGCGACCCGAGCGATCGGCCCGGCATGCTCAGCGGAGAGCAGGCGGGCGTATGCCGCCGGCTGCTCGTCAATGTCGGCGGCCATGCCGGCCCCTGGACGCGTCACAGAAACTCCTCCTGGTGCGCGATTCCCGCGCGTTTATGTTCAGTCTTGCACTTTTCAGCGCCCAAGCGCAACATAACGAGCAGCAGCGCTAGACCATCGCTAAAAATCCTCACTATCACCTACGCTGACCGACCGGAGCGCAATCACCACGGCGGGAGAAGAACGTGTCCCCGGACAAGCGAGACCTGCCGGCCGCGGAGGAACTGACCCTGGCCCGGCTAGCGCTCACCGAGGGCGACCTGGCGCACGCCGCCGCCCATATCGCGGGGGCGCTGGCACAGGCACCGACCCTTCCCGAGGCACACGAGTTACTCTCCCGGCTCGCCGCCGTCGCCGGCGACGGACTCGACCTCTTTCCCCTGCACCAGAACGTCTTCGTCGGAACCGTGGTCGCCCGGGCCCACCTACTCGCCGCTGTCGGCCGGCCCGCCGAAGGGTTGGACCTGCTCGTCGCGGCCACTGGCTACGCGCCTGCCGAGCCATGGGCGGAGGTGCCCTGGGTTACCGCGCCCGACCTGGCCGAACGCCTCGGTCCGGAGCGTACCGCTCAGATTCTCATGCAGGTTTGCGCCGCGACCGCCGATCCGACGCCCCGAACTGGCCGGGCCGCCCTCACTCCCTACCTCACGCTGGCGCGCAACGCGGTGACCGCGCACCACGGACACGCGCTGCTGTTCGGAGCCGCCTCCGCATTGGCCCGGCGGCTCGGCGAGGTGGCGCTCGCCGTCCAGTGGGCCGCTCAGGGGTTACGCGCCGAGCCATCCAAGATCGGCGAGGTGTGGCTCGGGTACGCCTATCGAAGCGCGGGGCGAATCCGAGAGGCCCTCGCGGCGCTGGAGCGTGCCGTCGCGCACGACCCGGACGACCTGGCCGTCTACGCCGACATCGCCGGCACCCTCGCCGACCACGGACGGCTGGACGAGGCGCTTGACTGGATCAACCGGGCGCTCGCCCGGGACCCGACGTTTGACTGTGCGGTGCACACCGCCCAGCGGCTGCGCTTCCAGCGCGACGGCGATGTCGCCCACCTGATCGCACTGGCGGACTTCGCCCGGGAGCACCCCGAGGATTCCCACGAGCACACCGACCTCGCCGAGTCCTGCTCCGGCCAACCCTGGCTCGGGCAGATCACTCCGGCCGCCGGCCCCGCTGTTGACGCGCTCCTGGCCAACCATGCCGGCCGTCAGCTGGGAGCCACCGTCCGGTTGGGGTCGCCGGTGCCACCGAGTGCCCTGCACACCCTCACCCGGTCCGTGCCCGGGCTGCGCGTCCAGCTTGCGCCGGGGCCCGGCCCGGACCCGCGGGAACCCCGACGCGCGGTGACCTGGCACCTGTGGCGGCACGACGGCACGCCCGCCGTAGAAGCCCCCTCGCCACTGGCGGCGGAGCACCTCCGGCAGTTCGTGCATCCGGCGTGGCCCCACCCGCCGGCGGCGTACGACGCCGCCGTGGCCCTGGCCACCCTGGACCTGACCGACCTACTCGGTCTGCTGGCCCATCCGCCGGCGACCCCACCGACCGCGCTGGGTCGGGTCCTCAACGAGCAAAACCCGTCCCTCTGGGTCCGCAGTGTTCAGGTGTGGGCCTGCCTCGGGCTGCTGCACCACCGCACCGACGAGCCGTGGCCGACCTCCACCCGCCGGGCCGTGCTGCTGGACCTGGCCTGGGGCGTTGAGGACTGGGCTACCGAGGCCGCACTCTTCGCCCTGGTCACCGTCGCCTGGGTTGACCCGGCGGTTCGCCCCGAGGTCGCCGGGGTGGTCGCCGAACGACTCGCCGATGCGGTCGAGGTGGCGCGAGCCCGTCCGGTCCCGATCGCCCGATCTTTGGCGCAGCTGGCACTGGCCACCCCGGACCTGGCCCCGGAGTCCCGAGCGCTGGCCGAGGCGGTGGCCGGGGGTCGGCCGCCGGCTCCGGCGCCGCCAAACCCGCTTCGCCGCCTCTGGCGACGCATCACGACAACCTTTCGCCGCCCCTGACCTCGCCGGCCGACGCTGGGTCAGCGGTGGGGCTCCGGGCGTCGGCGCTCCGCCTCGCCGGCCGGCACCGGGATGTTCTCGGTCCGCAGCGGAATCTCCCTGATCAGCCAGGCGAGCACCGGTACTACGAGGGTGAACAACAGGGCCCACACGAACACGTGCGAGACCGCGTCGGCGAGACCACCGAGGACCAGCTCCCGGACCGCCTCTGGTAGCTCCCGAAGTTTCGCGAGGTCCATCGCCGCTCCGGCCTCACCACCGCCGAACATCCCGCCACCAGGGGAGCTGGCCAGCCGGCTGGCGAAGACGGCCCCGAAGAGCGAGATGCCGAACGAACCACCGATCGAACGGAAGAAGGTCGCCGCGCCGCTGGCCGCGCCCAGATCACGCTGATCAACGCTGTTCTGCGCAATCAGCATCGTCGTCTGCATCAGGAAGCCCATGCCGACGCCGAGCACGAGTAGGTAGAGCGAGGACTCCGCCACTTCGGTCTGCGCGTCAAGCCGCGTCAGCAGGACCATGCCAACACTCATCACCACACCGCCGACAATCGGGAAGACCCGGTACCGGCCGGTCCTGGTGATCGTCCGCCCCACCACCAACGAGACCACCAGCATGCCGAACATCAACGGCAGCAGAAGCAGCCCGGACTCGGTGGCGGTGGCGCCCTGCACCGTCTGCTGGTAGAGCGGCAGAAAACTCATCGCCCCGTACATCGCGAAGCCGAGCAGGAAGCCAATCACCGAGATCAGCGCGAAGTTTCGGTTGGCGAAGAGGGAAAGCGGCAGGACCGGCTCAACCGCCCGCCGCTCGACGACCCCGAACACGGCGAGCGAAGCCACCGCGAGGACGATCAGGCCAACGATCTGCGGCGAACGCCAGGCGTACTCGTTGCCGCCCCACGTGGTGATCAGCACAATCGCGGTGATGCCGACCGCGAGCAGTGCGGCACCGAGCCAGTCGATCCGGTGCTCGGTGCGATGCCGGGGCAGCCGCAGGGTGGCGACGAGCAGCACCAGCGCGACCCCGCCGAGGGGCAGGTTGACGTAGAAGGCCCAGCGCCAGGAGAGATGGTCAGTGATGAAGCCACCGACCAACGGGCCAGCCACCAGGGCGATCGCCATGATCCCGGCAATCATCCCTTGATAGCGGCCCCGCTCTCGGGGCGGCACCAGATCACCGATGATCGCCAACACACCGACCATCAGGCCGCCCGCGCCGAGGCCCTGCACCGCGCGGAAGGCGATCAGCTCCACCATCCCGTCGTCCGGACCGCCGAGCAGGTCGGAGCCCGCCATGCCGCAGAGCGCGGATCCGACCAGGAAGATCACCACTGAGGTCAGGAAGATCGGCTTCCGGCCGAAGAGATCACCGAGCTTGCCCCAGATCGGAGTGGAGACGGTGGTCCCGAGAACATAGGCGGTCACAACCCAGGTGAAGTGGTTCAGCCCGCCGAACTCACCCACGATCCTCGGCAGTGCGGTGCTGACGATCATGTTGTCCAACATCGCCAGCATCATGGCGATCATCAGGCTGAAGAGCACGATCCGGATATTCGGTCGCGGTGGTGCCGGGGCCGCCTGGGTTGCCTGGGTCATACGTTGTTCCCCTCGGGGGTGATGAGCTTACTTGCCGACCGGCTAGCCAGCTTACTAGCCGTACGGTAAGTTGGGGTGCCGACGACAGTCAAGCGGGTCAGGTGATGAGAGTGCGGGAGAGCACCGGCAGTACACGGGAACGGATCAAGACCGTCGCCCTGGAGCTCTTCACCGAGCAGGGCTACGAGAAGACCTCGCTCCGGGAGATCGCCGAACGGCTCGACGTGACGAAGGCGGCGCTCTACTACCACTTCAAGAGCAAGGACGAAATCGTCAACAGCTTCGTCGAGGACCGCCTCGATCAGCTGGACGACCTCGTCGCCTGGGCCGAGGCCCAACCCGCCACCCTGACCACCCGGCGGGGCGTTATCAGCCGGTACGCGGACACGATGTGCGCCGGGCAACACTCGTCAGTGATGCGCTTCTTCGAGCAGAACCAGACAGCGTTACGGAGTCTCGCCGCCGGCCAGCGGATACGGGAGCGGATGTTCCAGCTGGCCAACCTGCTCTGTGGCGACGACTCCTCCCCCGAGGCCCAACTCCGGGCCACCCTCGCGCTCTTCTCCGTCCACAGCAGTTGGTTCGGGGTACGAGCGCCCGGTCTGACCGACCAGGAGCGCAGGGAGGTCGCCCTGAAGGTGGCCGACGAACTGATCGTCGCCATCGGCCCACCCCCGACCGACGCCCCCCGCTGACCCAGCCCCCAACTCAGGCGGGAAGCGGAAGCCGCAGTCCACGCAGGAGTACACCGGCAACCGGCGACCAGTCCAGCTCCGGCGCCCGAGCGAAACCCCGCCGCTGATAGAGCCGCTGCGCCGAGGCGGCGAGGCCATCCCGAATACAGATCACCAGGGCGGAGCAGCCCAACTCGGTCGCCCGCGCCACGCACGCCTCCACCAGAGCCGCGCCAACTCCCCGCCCCTGCACTGCCGGGTCCACGGCGAGCATCCGGAACTCCGCCTCGCCGGCTCCGGAGAGCTCGGCGTAACGGGTACCGGGCAGGACGAAGAGGACCGAACCGAGCACGGCGTCGGTGCCGGCGTCCACGGCGACCAGCACCTCACCGTGCTCCACCCGAGCCGGGACATCGGCGAGCACAGCCGCGTAGCCGTGCTCCCCCTTGAGCTGCCCGTCCGCCTCGTAGGCGGCGACCGTCAGCCGGGCGACCGCGGCATGGTCAGCCGGCTTGACGGGGCGGACCAGGACACTCAACCGATCACCGCGATCAGGTCGCCGTCCTGCACCACGTCCCCCTCGTTGACCGCCAGCTCCTGCACGACGCCGTCGGACTCGCTGACGACCGGGATCTCCATCTTCATCGACTCCAAGATCACCAATGTGTCCCCCTCGGACACGGTGTCCCCGGCCGACGCGACGACCTTCCAGACGTTCGCCACCATCTCGGCGCGGATCTCCTCGGCCATCTCCACAGCCCTTTCTCTCGCGACTGTCCTGCCGACGTATCCAATCATGAGCCGGGTCGGGGCGGGGCAGCCACGCCAAGACCAGACATCCAGCCTGGCAGGCACCAGTACCACCCGAGCACGCTTCGAGAAGCGGGGCGGGGCCTCGCCGGGCGACGACGCGGGCCGGGCCCGTCCGCCGATGGCAACGGCACTAGGGTCGGACAGGTCCGTTTCCCCGCCGCGGCGATCACACCGCCGGGGCGCCCACCAACGAGGAGGTCACCATGGCCAAGAGGGCCCGGAAGAAGAAGGCCCGTAAGAAGGGCGCGGCCAACCACGGCAAGCGCCCCAACTCCTGAGCCGCCGCCGCGACCTGGCCCAGCCGGCTCGGCCCGCGGAAACGACGGTGGCCCGGACCGAATCGGTCCGGGCCACCGCGGTGTCACCCCGGTCAGTCAGCCAACTCACGCGACTCACTGCTGCCGAAGACCACGAGTTCGGCGAGCTTGCTGCGAAGCCGCTCGCGAAGCTGGTCAGGCGCGGTCTCGTTACCGCAGCAGCGGGCCACGAGCGCCTGGACCTCCTGCTCGATGCCGTATTCGCGCAGGCACGGACCACACTCGTCGAGGTGGTGCCGGATCAGTTTCCGCCGCTCCTCGGCGCACTCCAGGTCCAGATACAGGTAGACCTCCGCCAACACCTCGCGGCAATCCGTCTCGTGCGGCTCTCCACAACTCACGTCATACCCCCCGGCCGGTCGAGCCCTTGGCCGACGACGCAGAGCTGAAGCCCCGCTCGGCCGCGTACTGCTCCAGCAGCTTGCGCAAATTACGACGACCGCGGTGCAGGCGTGACATCACGGTGCCGATCGGCGTACCCATGATCTCGGCTACCTCCTTGTAGGAGAAGCCCTCGACGTCAGTGAGGTAGACAGCCAGCCGGAACTCCTCGGGTAGCTGTTGGAGCGCCTGCTTGATGTCGCTGTCCGGCAGCCGGTCCAACGCCTCCGTCTCAGCGGAGCGCAGCCCGCTGGAGGTGTGCGACTCGGCCTCGGCGAGTTGCCAGTCGGTGATCTCGTCGGTCGGCGCCTGAATTGGCTGCCGCTGCCGCCGGCGGTAGGAGTTGATGTAGGTATTGGTCAGGATTCGGTACAGCCAGGCCTTCAGGTTGGTTCCCTGCTCGAACTGGTGAAAGGCTGCATACGCCTTCAGGTACGTCTCCTGGACCAGATCCTCGGCGTCTGCCGGGTTGCGGGTCATCCGTAGGCCAGCAGCGTAGAGCTGGTCAACGAAGGGCATCGCGTCGCGCTCGAAGCGGGCCCTGCGCTCGTCCGTCTTCTCGGTGGTCAACCGCGCATCCCCTCGGGTCGGATGTTTCCTCGCCGAGGATACGTGTAACACCCCGCCGACAGATTCACTTCCACCCAGGTGCCCGACCGAAACCCGGTCCGCCGGCGCCACCGCTGGCCAGTTCGGCCCCTCCAGCACGCGGTGCCGCCGCCGCGTTTCCCGATCGTCCAGCTCCCGGGCCTGCGTCTCGACCGGCACCGGCCACCCCCCTCGTCGGAAAAGTCGTCCGCGGGGTGTAACGCAGGTCGGCGGGGCGGGAATTCCAGCCATCGGCCCCTATCCTGGTCCCGGCCCAACCTCGGCGGGGGCGGAGCTGGGACCAGGAAGGGCCCGGGAGGACCGGCGCCGCCGCCGGGCTGGGGCAGGCGGCACCATCCAAAGCAACGAAAGTCTTCCACCGCGGTCACGCCCCCTCGGCGCGGTCGGACGATCCCGCCCCACGCAACGGCCGATCCAGAGGGCGGGTCCAGCCGCCGGCGCGCAGCCAGTCGAGGACGACCGCCGCCGCGCCCGCCGGATCCTTGCGCAGCTCATGCCGCTCCCCCGGCCGGACGACGACTCGCACCGTCGGCACCGCGGCCACCGGCACCCCGAACGGGTCCCGGTCACCGTTCACCACCAACGTCGGCACGCTGGCCGGCAGCTCGGCGGCGCGAGACCGCTCCGGCCGGCCCGGTGGATGCAGCGGAAACGCCAGGGCCACCACGCCGGCGGCCCCAACCGCGTCGGCGGTGCGGCAGGCCACCCGGGCGCCGCTGGAACGGCCGCCCGCCACCAGCGGAACTCCGGGACACCGCGCCCGAAGCACGGACAACACCTCCGTCCAGGCCACGTCGAGTTGCCGCGCGGGCGCGGGTGCGCGGCGGCCCGCGAGCCGGTAGGGCTGGGTCACGCGGGCGACAACCAGACCAGCGGTCAACGCAGCCTCCCGGAGCGCGAGCAGGTCCGGCGCATCGACCCCGCCGCCCGCTCCGTGACCGAGCACCAACAGAGCGGCCGGCGGACCGACGGGCCGGTCGAGTTCCACCCCGGCCGGCCCGTGCGGAGTGATGATCTCCTCGGTCGGCGTCACGCCACCATTCTGACCGTCACGCCGATGTGCAGATCACGCCGCCACGCCGGCCGTCAACGGCCGAGCGGCACCGGGGCCAGCCGCCGGCCCCGGACCAGCGGCCGGCCAGCATCGGTTAGTGCTGGCTGAACCTCGCCGCGCCAGGCGACCAGCATGGCCCGGCGCTCGCGCGGGGTGGTGCCACCCCAAACGCCGTAGCAGTCACCGACCTCCAGCGCCCAGGCGAGACAGGCCCCCTGCACGTCGCAGGTGTGACAGAGCGCCACAGCGGCGTCCGCCGGCTCGTTGGGTGCCGGAAAGAAAGTTTCCGGGTCAACGCTTTGACAGAGACCCCTGGTACGCCATGCGTCGTCTCGCTGACGCTCGTGCAGGGCCCGCAACAGGCGCGTGTCACGTCGTGCAGCTGCAACCTCGTGTGGACGGGGCATACGTGCCCTGGTCATCCACCCACCTCCCCCGTGGGACCGGAAATCTCGGGCGCGACTCGCTGCATGCGGATCGACACCCACCACCGGCGCTCTGGTGTATCGCACTTTTTGAAGTCGATACAAGGGGTAGCGGGAAAAAGTTGAATTAACCAAGAAAGTTTTGCTCTTAAAACCGACAAATCACCTGACCTTAAGTCGCGAATACGTCAGAAAAGTGTCTCCTCCCCAGACCCGCTGCCACGCCGGCGCGGCACCGACGCCGCGACCCGTTCGACGAGCCCCGGGCCGTCGTTCCGGACGTTGCCAACTGCCGGCCCAACCGGACGGACCTCCAACCCGGCCAGCCACTCCAGCGACGGCGGGGTGAGCAGGTCCACCGGCCGCTCGGTGGGCCCCAGCCAGGCACCCCACCGCTCGGTGGGCAGCAACAGCGGCATCCGGTCATGTACGTCGGCCAGGTCGCCGCGGGCGGGGGTGGTCACGATGCCGCAGGTGAGCAACGGCTCACCCGGGCCCTCCCACACCGAGCAGATGCCGGCGAAGACGACCGGCGAGCCGTCCCGGGGAGTCAGGTAGTACGCCTGCTTGCCACCCGGGTGACGGACCCACTCGTACCAACCGTCCGCCGGCAGCAGACACCGGTGGCGGGCGAAGGCACGGGCGTACGCCCGGCTCGTGGCCACCGTCTCGGCCCGAGCATTGATCATGCGAGCAGCGCCGGCCGGGGAGCGCGACCAAGCCGGGACAAAGCCCCAGCGCCCCAGCGAAAGCACCCGCTGGCCGGCCGCGGTGGCCTGGACCAACGGCACCGGATCGGTGGGGGCGACGTTGTAGGCCGCGCCGAGCCGGCCACCCGTATCGTCGTACGACTCGAACATCGCGCTCAGGTCCCCCGCGGACCGGGTCGTCGCGTATCTCCCGCACACACCGGACACGCTAGCGCCCCAACCGGTCGCCCGCCGTCCCGCGAAGCGGGCCGGCACCGGGGGTAGCTGACGATGACCGTTGGTGAAGGCGGCAGAATGTAACCGTGGGAAATCTGACCGCTACCCGGCCGCCGCGGCCATGGACCGCCCCGACCGCCTCGGATCCGGTCTCGACGAAGCTGCGCCTGCCCGGCTCCAAGTCACTCACCGCGCGCGCCCTGGTGCTCAGCGGCCTGGCTACCGGCCCATCAACGCTCGCGCGGCCCCTACGAGCCCGCGACACCGAGTTGATGGCCAACGGACTACGGGCGATGGGTGCGCACGTCTCGACCAGCGACGACGAGCGCTGGCTGGTCCGGCCGCACCCGCTGGCCGGGCCGGCGCACATTGATGTCGGCCTCGCCGGCACGGTGATGCGCTTCCTGCCCCCGGTTAGCGGCCTCGCGGACGGTCGCATCACCTTCGACGGCGACCCACAAGCCCGCCAGCGTCCGCTGGGGCCACTCCTGGACGCCCTGCGCCGCCTCGGTGTCCGAATCACCTCACCGACCTCCGGGAGCCTGCCGCTGACCGTGCTCGGTGGCGGCAACATTCGCGGCGGCGAGGTCGTGATCGACGCCAGCGCCTCCAGTCAACTCGTCTCCGGGCTGCTCCTGGCGGCTCCCCGCTTCGACCGAGGGGTGGTCGTTCGACACGTCGGCCCGCCGGTGCCCTCCGCGCCCCACCTGCGGATGACGGTGCAGATGCTGCGAGCCGCCGGTGCCGCCATCGATGACACCACCCCCGATGTCTGGACGGTCGAACCGGGCCCACTGACCGGCCGTGGCTGGGAGATCGAGCCAGACCTCTCCGGCGCGGTTCCGTTCTTCGCCGCCGCGCTGGTCACCGGCGGAGAGGTAACCGTGACCGGCTGGCCGGGCGGCAGCGTCCAGCCAGTCGAGCGGCTCCGCGGGCTGTTGCAGGCGATGGGGGGCGAGGTGTCCCTCTCCACCACCGGGCTGACCGTGCGGGGCACCGGCACCGTCCACGGCCTGACCGCCGACCTCTCCGACGTGAGTGAACTGACCCCGGCGTTGACCGCGCTGGCGATGCTCGCCGACTCCCCCTCCCGGTTTACCGGGATCGCCCACATCCGGGGGCACGAGACCGATCGAATCTCGGCGCTCGCCCGCGAGTTCACCGCTCTCGGCGCCGACCTCACCGAGTCCCAGGACGGGCTGGCGATCCGACCCCGGCCGCTTCGTGGCGGAGTGTTTGAGACCTACCACGACCACCGGATGGCACACGCCGCCGCGATCGCCGGGCTGGCCGTGCCCGGCATCGAGCTGAGCGACGTTGCCTGCACCTCGAAGACGATGCCGGAATTCCCGGCGCTATGGTCAGCGATGGTGACCGGCAAAAGCTGAGGGGAGCTGTCCTGGCAACGAGGCGGCGGGAGTACGACGAGGACGACGTCCGGATTCGGCCCGGCAGATCCTCACGCCCACGTACCCGAAGGCGTCCGCGCCACGCGGACGCGGTCGAGGGGTTCGTCACCGCCGTGGACCGAGGGCGCTACACCTGCATGCTGGAGGGCGCCGAACCGAAGCAGGCGCCGGTGACCGCGATGCGGGCCCGGGAGTTGGGTCGCAAGTCCGTCGTAGTGGGCGACCGGGTTGGGCTGGTTGGCGACACGTCCGGTAGGCCCGGGGCACTGGCCCGGATCGTTCGCATAGCCGACCGCAGCTCGGTGCTGCGACGCACCGCCGAAGATGACGCGACCACCGCCGAAGGGCGACTGGAGCGGGTCGTCGTCGCCAACGCCGACCAGCTCGTGATCGTCAGCGCACTGGCCGATCCGCCGCCCCGGACCGGCTTCATCGACCGCTGCCTGGTCGCCGCGTACGACGCCGACATCGAGCCGCTGCTCTGCCTCACCAAGGCCGACCTCGCCGGGCCGGAGGAGGTGCTCGGGTACTACGCCGACCTGGAGCTGCCCTATGTCCTGATCTGCCCCGACTCGACCCTGGACGCGCTACGCGGCCTCCTCGCTGGACGGATCTCGGTGCTGGTAGGGCACTCCGGGGTAGGTAAGTCGACCTTGGTCAACCGCTTGGTCCCCGCGGCCACCCGAGCAGTTGGCCAGGTCAGCGCGATCGGTCGAGGCCGGCACACGTCAACCAGTGTGGTGGCGTTGCCGCTGCCACCGGTCGCCGACACCGCCGAGGGCTGGATCATTGACACCCCGGGAATCCGCAGCTTCGGGCTGGCCCACGTCTCCGCCGAGAGCCTTTTGCACGGCTTCCCCGACCTCGCCGAGGGGGCGGCCGACTGCCCGGCGAACTGCCCACACACCGTCGGTGAGCCGCTCTGCGGGCTGGGCGCCCGAGTCGCCGCCGGCCAGGCCGACCCACGCCGGCTGGCCTCATACCGGCGGCTCCTCGCCTCACGCACGGGCGAGAGCGAGCCGCGCACCAAGCCCAGTTCCCGAGACCCGAGTAACCCGTCGGCGGGGAGCTGACCAGAGCGGCACTACTGTTCCCTGGATGAAGGGTTACGCCGCCGACATCACCCTCGCCCACCGCCTCGCGGACGCCGCCGACGCAGTCTCTGCCGCACGCTTTCGCGCCGTGGACCTTCGGGTGGAGACGAAGCCTGATCTCACCCCGGTCTCCGACGCCGACACCGCGGTCGAGCAGAAGATTCGGGCCCTGCTCGCCGCCGAGCGCCCCCACGACGGTCTCCTCGGTGAGGAGTACGGCGAGCAGCCCGCCGCCGGCCCGGACGGGCGGCGGTGGGTGATCGACCCGATCGACGGGACGAAGAACTTCATTCGCGGCGTACCAGTGTGGGCCACGCTGATCGCCCTACTCGAGGGGGACCATCCAGTCGCCGGCCTGGTCTCCGCACCGGCTCTGGGGCGGCGCTGGTGGGGGGCGCTCGGCGAGGGGGCGTACGCGGGTCCGGACCAGGCGTCCGGTGCGCCGATCCAGGTATCGGCGGTGGCCGAGCTGACCGATGCCAGCTTCTGCTATTCCTCGCTCAACGGCTGGGCGGAGAGCGGCCGGCTGCCGGCGGTCCTACAGATCATGCGAGACGCCTGGCGCAGTCGGGCCTACGGCGACTTCTACGGCTACATGCTGCTGGCCGAGGGGGCGCTGGACATCATGGTGGAGCCGGAGCTGTCGCTGTGGGACATCGCCGCGCTGGTGCCGATCGTGACCGAGGCGGGCGGAACCTTCACCGACCTGGCGGGCCAGCCCGCTCCGGGGGAAATCGGCTCCGGCGGAATCAGCGCGATCGCCACGAACGGTCCACTACACACCGACGTCCTCGCCCGCCTGGGTTGAGTACCTGCGCGCTGATTTCGGTCAACCTCTATCCTCGCGCTGTGGTTTCCTCCGGTTGGTGCTTCCTCGCGGCAATGATCATCGCCTACGGGATCGCCAACCTGCTCCAGTCGGTCGCGGCGGCCCGCACCACCGTGCACCACTCGTTCGATCCGGGGTTGCTGCTGCGACTGGCCGGACACCGCACCTACCTGCTCGGTCTGGGCTGCCAGGTCGGCGGTTTCGTCCTGGCCTTCCTGGCCCGACGGGACCTTCCGCTCTTCCTGGTGCAGGCCAGCATGGCGGCGGGGCTCGGCGTGACCGCCCTCCTCGGGGTGCTCCTGCTGAGGTGGCGACTACCCCGGGCGGAGATCGTTCTGCTGGTGCTGCTCGTCGCCGGGATCACCGGGCTGGTGCTCTCGGCCCGGCCGGCACCCTCGCGGCAACTCGGCACCGCCGGCCTGGTCACCCTGGCGGCGACCTTCGGCGTGATCGCCCTACTGGGCTTCTTCGCGGTACGGCTGCACGGCGCGCCCGGATCGGTCGCGCTCGGCTCCCTCGCCGGCCTGGCCTTCTCTGCCGCGGCGGTGGCGGCCCGGCCACTTGCCTCGACCCACTCGGTGGAGGGGTTCCTCGGCGATCCGCTGCTCTACCTGTTGGTGGCCCACTCGGTCATCGGCCAGCTCCTCCTCGGCCTGGCTATGCAGCGCGGGTCAACCACGGCCGCCGTAGCCGCGATGGACGCGGCCGGGGCGGTGCCGGCAGCCATCATCGGGCTGCTGCTGCTCGGCGACCAGATCTGGCCGGGTCGGGAGTGGCTGGCCGCGGCCGGCTTCCTGGTCACCCTCGCCGCCGTACTCGGGCTGACCCGGTACGCGGAGCCGCAGCACCAGCACGCCGTGGCCGGTAGCCGGGAACGGGTGCTGGTCAGCGTTGGCCGGTCCAGTTCGGCGCCGCCAGGGCGGGTAGGCGCTCAGGCGGCCTCAACCGGGGCGCGGCAGCGGGCCACCCGCTCGTAGAGCCGTTCCAGGGCAGCGCCGGTCCGCTCCCACGTGTAGCTGCACCGCACCCGGTCCACGGCGGCATGCCCGTAGGCGAACCGCTCGGCGCTGTCGGTCATCAGCCGGCGCAACGTCACCCCCAAGGCGCGTACGTCGCCCGGCGGCACCAGCCGTCCGGTGACCTCGTCCACGACCGCGTCGGCGATTCCACCCATCGCGTACCCGACCACCGGCACGCCGCAGGCCATCGCCTCCAACGACACCCGGCCGGCCGAGGCGTAACCCGACGTACAGGCCACCACGTCCGCCGAGCGGTACCAGGTGGCCAGCTGCTCGTGCGGCACCGCCCCCACCAGAGTCACCTGATCGGCCACCCCGTTGCGTTCGGCCAGTTCCTGAAGCTGGCGTGCCTCGGCGTGCCCGGCGAGCCGATCGCCCGGCGGGCCGCCGACGATCACCAGTTCCGCGTCGCCAGCCATCCGGATCACCCGGATCAAATCCTCCTGGCCATGACCGGGGTCGAGGGTGGTCACGGAGAGGATCCGCGGTCGCGCCTCGCGCGGCGCCGCCTCCCCATCGGGGTGGAACAGCTCCGCATCCACCCCTGGTGGGACCAGCGCCACCGAGGCACGTTGTAGCCCCATCCGGGCCAGTTCGTCCACCTCGTCGTTGGACTGAGCCACCGCGATGTCCACCACGCGCACAAGGGCCCGCTCCAGCGGAATTCGCTCCGCCGGCGCGCGGTAACGCGCGCCGAGGCGGCGCAGTTGTTCCAACCCGAGCGAGTGGAAGGTCTGCACGATCGGGATGTCGGTCTCGCGGACGGCGTGCGCGGCGGCGAGCCCACCGAGCCAGTAGTGCCCGTGCACCATCTCCGGCGCCCAGTCGTCCGCCCACCGGTCGGTCAACCAACGGCCGTACTCGGCGACATGGCCAACCAACTCGGCGGTGGCCACCGCCGCGGCGGGACCGACCGGGACTCGCTCGACCAGGTAGCCGTCCGCTGTCGCCGTCGCCGCCTGGTCCGGGGCGTCGCGGCGCTCGTAGAGCCGGACGTCGTGGCCCCGCCCAGCGAGTTCGGTGGCGACCCGGGCGATGTGCTGGTGGGTCCCAACAGCCGGGCCGCCGGCACGCCGGGACGGGTCAGCGTGCGCGCAGACGAGACCAACGCGCATGGTCACCTCCAGGCATCGTCACAGTGGCGGTCCTCCCGGTCAGAGAGTCCCATTAACCCAGGGTCCAGGAGTCGAAACCTGGCAGATCGGCGGCAGCGGTCGACTGGCGATGGCTGCCGGAGCGACGGTTACGAGACGTGGGGCAGCGGGTAGAGCATCGGCATGCGCGACGACGAGTACCCGACCCCGGTGTCCGACCCGGAGGCGGTGGGCCTGCCCGACACCGCCGACGACGACTCGACCGCGAACGACGACGTCCGGACCGGGCGGGAGGCAGACGGCCCGGACCCCGCGCAGCTGCCCGGGGACCGGATGCCGGTCGCGGTCGACCGGTTCGGGACCACCGCCGACGAGCAGCTCGACGGTGAGTCGCTGAATGCCAAACTCGGCCGGGAACGGTACGAGCGGTCAGCGGATGATCCGTTGGCCGGACCGGTCGACCCGGACATCGCCGCCGAGGCGAACAGCCCGGAGCAGGCCGCTCAGGCCCAGCTCGACGCTGATGTGTTCGAACCGGGACCGTCCTCCGATCCGAACTCCCCGGTCTCCCTCTACGACCACGGCCTGCTCGGAAGCGGGGCCGACGCCCAGGTGGGTCGGCTGGTTGAGCCGGACGAGGGGGCCCATCCCGACCAGGAGACCGACTCGGTCGCGTACGACGCGGGTTCGGCCGGCGGTGGTGCGAGCGCTGAGGAACTGGCGGTCCACGAGACCCGCCCGCCGCCGGCGGTCTGACCCTCAACCTTCGGCATCGATATGGGTAGCGGCTCTGGCGTACGGTGAGAATTGCCACTATTCCGCACCGTGACCCCTGCCGGGAAAGGCCATGACGAACGCAGATCCGGACCTACCGCGCACGGCTGCGCCTCCGGAACCCTGCCTGTTGATCGCCACCGCCTTCGACCAGGGAGAGGTGACCCAACTACGCCACTCGGCCGCCGCCTGCGCCCACGGAGCGGGCCTACGGGGCCAGCGGCTCAACGACTTTGTGCTGGCAATCAACGAGCTGACCACCAACGCGGTTCGGCACGGCGGCGGGCGCGGGTCGCTACGGATGTGGCGGCAGGCCAGAAACCTGGTCTGTGAGGTCTCCGATCATGGGGATGGCCTCAGCAGCCGACTTCTCGTGGACCACCGCCGCCCGGCCCCGGATTCGGTCGGTGGCTGGGGACTCTGGCTGGCGCGCGAGCTGAGCGACACCATGGACGTGGAGTCCGACCGAGCCGGGACGGTCGTCCGCATCACGATCCGGCTGCCGCTCCCACACCCCGCTCCCGACTAGCCAGGGGGCGGGTGGTTCAGCCGAAGAGCGCGCTCACCGTTGTGAATACGGCGAATCGCCTCAGCCAACGCGGGGGCCACCGACAGTACGGTCAGCTTGGGGACCCGCTTCTCGGTGGGGATGGGAACCGTGTTGGTGCAGACGATCTCCCGCACCTCCTCCTGCTCGCTCAACCGCTGCGCGGCTCCGTCCACGAGGAGGCCGTGGGTGCAGGCCAGCCGGATCGAGCGGACCCCCAACTCGCGCAGGTGGCCCATCAGCTCGACCACCGTGCTGCCCTTGACAATCTCGTCGTCCACCACGATCACGTCTCGGCCCTGGACCTCGCCGATGATCGTGCTGATCTCCACCCGGTCGCCCCCGAAACGCTGCTTGGCACCCGCGGCCACCGGCGTGCCGAGCTGCCGGGCGAAGACCGCCGCCTCCTTGACATAGCCCAGGTCGGGCGAGACCACCACGGTGTTGCTCAGATCATGCGCCTGGAAGTGGGCGGCTAGTTCACGTAACGCGTGCAGGTGATCGACCGGGATCCCGAAGAAGCCGTAGACCTGCGGCGAGTGCAGGGTCATCGTGAGGACCCGATCGGCGCCGGCCGCGGTGAGCAGGTCCGCGACCAACCGCCCACCGATCGAGATGCGCGGGGCGTCCTTCTTGTCGGAGCGGGCGTACGCGTAGTGCGGTAGCACCACGCTGATCCGACCGGCCGAGGCCCCGCGGGCCGCGTTAACCATGAACAGCAGCTCGACGAGGTGCTCCTGCACCGGCGGGACCAGCGGCTGGATCAGGAAGACGTCCCGTTCCCGACAGTTGGCCTGTAACTGCACTTCCAGACAGTCGTTGGCGAAGCGGGACACCCGGGTTGGGTACAGGGGCACCCCCAGGTGGGTGCAGATCTCCGCACCGAGCTCAGGATGGGCGCTTCCACTGAAAACGGCGAGCTGGCGCACAGCTACCGATTCTACGACCAGTTCAGCCCCAGCGCTCGCCGGTGAGTTTCTCGTAGACGTCAACGTAGCGGGCTCGGGTGGCGTCAACGACCTCACCCGGTACCTCCGGCGCCGGGCTCTGCTTGTCCCATCCGCTCCTGGTGGCCCAATCCCGTACGTACTGCTTGTCGTACGAGAACTGGGCGCGTCCCGGCTGGTACGACTCGGCCGGCCAGAACCGGGAGGAGTCCGAGGTCAGCAGCTCGTCGCCGATCGTCAGCGTGCCATCGGCAGCCCAACCCAGCTCGATCTTGGTGTCGGCGATCAGAATTCCCCGGTCGGCGGCGAGCTCGGCTCCCCGTCGGTAGACGTCGAGCGTGATCTGGCGCAGCCGCTCGGCGGTCTCCGCGCCGACCTTGTCCACCACCTCACCGAAGGTCATCGGCTGGTCGTGCTCTCCTACCGGCGCCTTGGTGGAGGGGGTGAAGATGGGCTCCGGCAGGGTGGCCGCCTCGACCATGCCGCGCGGCAGTGCGATCCCGGAGACCGCTCCGGTGCGCTGGTACTCGGCGAAGCCGCCGCCAACCAGGTAGCCCCGGGCGACGCACTCCACCGGAACCATCTCCAGTCGCCGGCACCGAATCGCCCGGCCGGCGAACTCCGGCGGCACGTCGGTCGCCGAGAGCACGTGGTTTGGCACCAGCTCGGCGAGTTGGTCGAACCACCACAGCGAGAGCGCCGTGAGAAGTTTGCCCTTCTCCGGGATCGGCGTCGGCAGCACGACGTCGTAGACGGAGACACGGTCCGAGGCGACCAGGATGAGGTCGTCGCCGTCAGCGTAGACATCCCGGACCTTGCCCGAGTGCAGAAGTTCCACGCGGGCTAGTACATCACGCGGCCCGGACCGCCCCGCGGCGGCAGCGGGCGGCCCGCCGCGGCCGAGGACGGCCCGCCGCGGCCGAGGACGGCCCGCAAGACCCGACGTGGAGGGGCGCCGGGAGCGCTGGTCGGCTCAGCGCCGAGGTCCGCGCCGACCGCGGAGGACCCCCCGCAGGACGAGCAACACGATCACGACGACCACGACCAGGCAACAGAAGAACCCGAGGAAGCCGAGGCCCCCGCGGCGGCGCCGGGCGGCCTCGATCGCCAGCTCACCCGGGCCACTGGCCGCCCAAGCCGCCACCGGGACAAAAACCGCCAGTACGACCGCACCGAGGACCGTGCTGAGCCGGCCCCACCACTTCGCGAATGCAGACATGACTCCATCCTCGCCGAGCCACGCAAGCCGGGTACGGCGAAGGCCCTGGAGGAAACCTCCAGGGCCTTCGAACAAGTAGCGGGGACAGGATTTGAACCTGCGACCTCTGGGTTATGAGCCCAGCGAGCTACCGAGCTGCTCCACCCCGCGTCGGCTTCATTACTGTACCCCATCAGACCCGGCCATGATCCGCACCCCCCCGATCCTCGGGTATTTACCAGGTACATCCACGACCGGTGTTGTAGATTCGCGCCGATCCGGAACTGCCTCTGTGGACTGCCCGAAGATCGGAGTCGCTTTGCGCAAGCTCGTCTACTTCGTCGCCGCCACCCTCGACGGTTTCATCGCCGCACCTGACGGATCGTTCGACTTCTTCGCCCTGGAGCCCGATCTAGCGCCCTACCTGGTGGCTGAGTGGCCCCAGACGCTGCCCACCTTCACCCACGCCCAGCTCGGTGTCGCATCCCCGCCAACTGGTCGTTTCGACACCGTGCTGATGGGCCGCGTCACCTACGAGCCGGGCCTCCGGCTCGGGTACACCAGCCCCTACGACCACCTGAAGCAGTACGTCTTCAGCCGCTCACTGGCCCCGGCCAGCTACCCGGACGTGGAGATCGTCTCTGGCGATCCGAGTGCCTTCGTCCGCCAGCTCAAGGCACGGCCGGGCCGCGACATCTGGCTCTGCGGTGGCGGGCAGCTCGCCGGTCAGCTTCTCGACGAGATCGACGAACTGGTACTCAAGCTCAACCCGGTCGTCGCCGGCAGCGGTATCCCGCTGGTTGACCGGGGCTTCGACCCGCACCGCTACGCGCTCACCTCGACGCGCCCGTTTGCCAGTGGTGTGGTCGTGTTGCACTACGCCCGACAAATCGGCGACCCCGGCTAACAAACCTCATCGGGAAAGTCCCGCCGGACTGTTCCGCCATAGGCGAAAGCCCCGGATAAGTCATCCGGGGCTTTCGAAAAGTAGCGGGGACAGGATTTGAACCTGCGACCTCTGGGTTATGAGCCCAGCGAGCTACCGAGCTGCTCCACCCCGCGTCGGCTCGTAAACATTAGCGCACCATCCCCGGCCAACGCAAAACGTCCTCCGCCGCGGGGGGGCACACACAACGACGCCCCCGGAATTTCCGGGGGCGTCGTTGAACGTGCGTACTGGGGAGGGTCAGCCGCCGGGCGACGGTGAGCCGGTCGGCGCCGTGGTCGGCGTGGCAGCGGGGGGCGTCCCCGCCGCCTGCTCGAAGGCCGCGGTCGCATCATCCAACGCCTTCAGCGCCCGGCCGTAGCGCTCGAAGTCGCCGGATTCCTGCGCGGCCCGGAGCTCCACGATCGCCGCCTGAACCCGCTGGGCCGCCTCAGCCACATCGCCCGTGAACGGGGGCGGGGTAGCGCTCGGAGTCGTCGGAGCCGGGGTCGGGGTCGGGGTCGGACTTGGGGGCGTCTCGTCGTCAGCGGGTGGAGGCGCTGGTGCACCGGCCTGTTCACCCTGCTCGACGAGCTGTTTGATGCCGTCGGGGAGGTTGTCGGCCAGGACGACGAACGATCCGCCGTCGCCGTAGGAGAGAAGCACCTTCTGCAACAGGGGATAGGCCTGCTGTTGGTTGCTCTTCACATAGACCGGCTCGACGTAGAGCATGCCGTTGCCGAACGGCAGGGAGAGCAGGTTGCCGTACTGGACCTGCGCCTGGTTCGACGAAAGCAGGTTCAGCTGCTGCCGAATCTGGGCGTTGTTGGTCATCTGCTGGTGCACCTGCACCGGGCCGGAGATTCGAGTGTCTTCCGGCAGTTCGTACACCTCAAGCCGTGGCTTACCGTCCACGTACGAGCCAGAGATCAGCGCCGCGAGGTTCTGCCGTCGGTTCGGCGTCACCGCCGAGGTGAGCTGGAACCGCGGTTCATCCTGCCCGGGCATCTGGGTGAAGAGGTAGTACGGGGGCTGCTTCTGGCCGCTGTCCGGCGCGTCCGGCACGTTCGGCACCTGCCAGAAGTCCTGCCCGGAGTAGAAGTCACCGGGGTTGGTCACGTGGAACCGGGTGTACACGTTCCGCTGCACCTTGAACAGGTCAGCCGGGTAGCGGAAGTGGGCGCTCAGCTCGGTCGGGATCTCCGACTTCGGCTTGATCAGGTCGCCGCCGAAGGCCTTGTTCCACGCCCGGAGGACCGGGTCACCGTCGTCGAACTCATAGAGGGTGACCGTGCCGTCATACGCATCAACCGTCGCCTTGACCGAGTTCCGGATGTAGTTGATGTTCTCCCGGGCCTGCTGGAAGGTGCCCCGGTTGGTGAGTTCGTCGGTGGTCTCGGTTTGGAGATTGATCCGCTCGGCGTAGGGGTAGGTCGCGGCGGTCGTGTAGCCGTCGATGATCCACGTAACCCGGCCATCGATCACCGCCGGGTACGGGTCGCCGTCCACGGTGAGGAACGGGGCGACCTTCTCCACCCGCTCCCGCGGGTTCCGGACGTAGAGTAGCTTCGAATTCTCGTTGACCGCCTCGGAGAGCAGGAAGTTCGACTCCTGTTCCTTGATCGCGTAGAGCAGCCGGCGACCGAACGAGCCGACGTCAACGCCGCCGGAGCCGGTGTAGGTGTAGTAGGACTCGGATCCGTCCTCGCCGACCGGCCGATCGAACTCGGCCGGGCTCGCCTCCGGGTTCGCCTTACCGACGATGGCGTAGTCGCCGGCCTCCATCCGTTCGCCGTAGTAGATCCGCGGCTGGCTGGCCGGGATCTGGTCGACCTGGGCGGCACACCCCTCCTGCGACCGCTCCCCGAGGAAGCCAGAGACGAAGTACGGCTGGCCACCACAGACCACCCGGTTCGCCGGGGCCGCGACCAGGCCGTACCCGTGGGTGTAGACGGTGTGCCGGTTGATCCAGTTGCTCTGCTGCGTGGTCAGCTCGCCATAGTTGATCTCACGGACCCCGACCACGTAGTCCTGGGTCTCCCCGTCAACGGTGTAGCGGTCGATGTCGAGCTTGGGGCCGAAGTCGTAGAAGCCGCGGACCTGCTGGAGCTGCGTGTACGTCTCGCTGACTAGCTGCGGATCCAGCAGTCGGGCGTTCGGCACCACCGCAGTGTCGGTGGCGAGGCTCGCTGGCGGTTGCAGGTTACTCGCCGCGTACCGCGTGGCCTCGGCCTCGCCCAGACTGAAGGCCGCCCGAGTCGCCTCGATGCTGCGCTCGATGTACCGCGCCTCCTTGTCCCGGGCACTCGGCTTCACCTCGAAGGTCTGCACGGCCCACGGGTAGATGCCGCCGATGGCGACCGCGGAGACCCCGAGCAGGGCCAGCGAGATGCCCGGCCAGACCAGGTTCCGCATCCAGGCGTTGGAGAAGACGAGGACCGCGATCGCCACGACGACCGAGATGTAGGCGAGGATCTCCTTCGCCGGCAGCAACGCATTGACATCGGCGTAACCGGCACCGTAGACGTTGGCGCCATCGTTGTACTCCAGCAGCATCGTCCGCCGGTCGAGCACGTACGCGACGGCCTTGAGCAACACGAAGAGCGCGACCAACGTGCTCAGGTGGGCCCGCGCCGCGGTGCTCATCCGGTCCCCCACGCCCTGGAGCCGGATCCCGCCGAAGACGTAGTGCACAGCGAGCGCCCCGAGCAGGGCCAACACCACGGCGGTGAAGGCGACCCCGAGCAGATAGCGCCAGAACGGCAGGTCGAAGACGTAGAAGCCGATGTCCACCCCGAACTCTGGGTCCTTGACGCCGAAGTCCCCGCCGTTGCGGAACAGCAACCACTCGCTCCACCGGCTCTGTGCCGACAGCCCCGCGAAGAGGCCGACCACGACGGCGGCCATCGTGAACCAGATGCCGAGCCGAGGGCTGAGCAGCATCCGGTATCGCTCCAGGGTGGCCTGCTCCGGTGACTGCGGTCGCAGCCGAGGCCGCAGTCGATGCGCCAGCCAGAGGTTGCCGCCGACGATGGCCGCCATGGCCAGCCCGACCGCGACGAAGAGCAGCAGCCGGGTGACGAGCACCCCGCTGAAGACCGCGGTGTAGTCGACCTCGCCGAACCAGAGCCAGTCGGTCCACGCCTGCACACCCCAGCCGAGCAGGGTGAAGAGCACGAACACCCCGACCAGCACACCAATCGTGACGCGTCCGCGTCGGCTCATCCTCGGCATTGGGGCGCTGCTACGCATAACCACTGTTGGCTCCGCACGTTCGGTTGATCGGCTCCGACCAGGCCACCAGAGTACGGGGTATTCCCAAACCTGTCGTCCGCGGTCACACCGAGTGCCGGCAGTTGGCTCAGCAGCGGGTCGGTTCGCCCCCCGTTCGCAACTCCTCAAGGGCCGTCAACGCATCGTCCAGCGTCGCTACCTTGAGCAGCGGAAGGTCGGGCTGGGGATTGCGGACCGCCTCGGCGCAGTTTTCCGCCGGGACCAGGAAGGCGGTGGCACCGGCCTCCTTGGCGCCGACCAGCTTCTGGGGGATTCCGCCGATCGGGCCGACCCGGCCCGTGTCATCGATCGTGCCGGTGCCGGCGAGGATCTGTCCACCGGTCAGATCATCCGGGGTCAGCTTGTCGATGATGCCGAGGGCGAACATGAGCCCGGCGCTCGGGCCACCGATGTCCGCCAGGTCGATCGTCAGCGTGAACGGGTGCGGCTGCTGCTGCTCGATTCCGATCCCGATCCGGGGCTTGCCGTCCCGCTCCTGGGTGGTGATCCGCGCGGTCCCCGGGGTCCCGTCGCGGGTGTAGCCGATCTCCAGGGCGGTGCCGGCCGGCTCGGCCTGGATCAACTCGGTGAGCCGGATGGCCACCGGGACCGGCTCTCCGTTGACGGAGGTCACCACGTCGCCAGGACGGAGCAGACCGGCCGCCGGCCCGTCCCCGACCACCGTCTTGACCTGCACCGTCACCGGGAATCCGAGCTCGCGCAACGCGACCGTCTCCGCGCTGGACTGGGAGGCCTCGAAGTCCTCCGCATTGCGTTCCTCGACCTCCTCACGGCTCTCCCCCGGCGGGTACACCAGTTCCCGCGGTACCACCGCCTCGTCGTCGGAGAACCAACCCTGGATGGCTCCGCGCAGCTTGACCGAGGGCTGCACCCCCACCGTGGTCAACCGCAACTCCCCCGCCGAGGTGGAGGTCTCCCGGCCCTCGACCTGGATGACCTCCTTGCCGTCCTCGGTGCCCAGCGTGTTGACGGTGGGGCCGGGGCCCAGCACCACGTACGGGATGGGCGCCGCGAGCACGCCGATACCAAGCAGGGCAACAAAGATGGCACCGAGCAGGACGGTCATGCCGCGACGTCTCATGCGGCAGAGCGTACCGACCGAGTGCGCTGGGCCCCGCGGACCTGCCAGGACTTCACCGTTGACGCGACGCCAGCCGACGCGACCTGGGGCATGGCGCGCGTACCGTAGACCCCGTGCCTGATATTCCGTTCGGTTTCGCGCTCCCCGGTGGCCAGCCACCAGACCCCAACGACCCCGCGCAGATGCAGCAGTTCATGTCCCAGCTGCAGCACCTGCTCGCCGCGCCCGGCAGTGGGCCGGTGAACTGGGACCTGGCCCGCCAGGTGGCGGCGAGCCAGCTCAGCGCCGGGGGTGATCCGGCTGTCTCGCCGTACGAGCGCAACGCGGTGGAGGAGGCGCTGCGCCTGGCCGACCTCTGGTTGGAGTCCGGCTCGGCGCTCCCGTCGGGCATCCGCGCCTCGGTGGCGTGGAACCGGAATGAGTGGATCTACAAAACCCTCGACGTCTGGCGCAAGTTGTGTGACCCGGTGGCCAGCCGGATGGTCGGCGCCATGGGTGACCTGGTGCCGCCGGAGGCGCGGGCCCAACTCGGCCCGATGCAGTCGATGGTGGCCACCCTCGGCGGGGCCCTCTTCGGGGGCCAACTGGGCCAGGCCCTCGGCTCGCTCGCCGCCGAGGTGCTCTCCGCCGGCGACATCGGGCTGCCGCTCGGCCCGGCCGGCACCGCGGCGCTCGTCCCGGCCAACATCCGGGACTACGGTGCCGGGCTGGAACTGCCGGAGGACGAGGTACGCCTCTACGTGGCCCTGCGCGAGGCCGCTCACCAGCGCCTCTTCGAGCATGTGCCGTGGCTGCGCGGACACGTGCTCAACGCGGTGGAGATGTACGCCTCGGGCATCCGGGTCAACCGCGAGGCGATTGAGGAGGCGATGGGCCGCGTTGACCCGACCGACCCGGAGTCGATGCAGGCGATCGCGCTGGAGGGGATCTTCACCCCCGAGGACAATCCATCCCAGAAGGCGTCGCTGGCCCGGTTGGAGACGGCCCTCGCGCTCGTCGAGGGCTGGGTCTGCCACGTGGTCGACAGCGCGGCCGGGGAGCGACTGCCCAACGTCGTCCGACTCGGGGAGGCGTTCCGGCGGCGGCGGGCCGCCGGAGGTCCAGCCGAGCAGACCTTCGCCGCCCTGGTCGGCCTGGAGCTTCGGCCGCGGCGGCTGCGCGAGGCGGCGGCGCTCTGGGCGGCCCTCACCGAACACCGGGGAATCGCCGGGCGGGACGCGCTCTGGGGTCACCCCGACCTGCTGCCCTCCGACGACGACTTCGCCGACCCGGTTGCCTTCGCCCAGTCCCGGCTCGATGCTGACGAGTTGGAGAGCTTCGACTTCAGCGCGCCGGGTGGCCCCCCGGAGCAGGCCCCCGGCGAGCCCGACGGAGAGAACCCACCCACCGCCAGCTGACTCTCCGGCCCCGCCGGGGTCAGCCGAGGATGCCCGCGCCGGCAAGCAGGGTGCGGGTGGCGTCCCAGCCAGCCAGGGCGGGGTCGAGTCGGGCCAGGTCGGCCGGGCCGCGCAGTCGATGCCACCCCGCGGTGACGGCGAGCTCGCTGGGCCGAGGTGCCGCCGCCCGCACCGCGGTGGGTACCGCCCGGTCCAGGTCCAGCGCCGGTAGCCACTCCGGTAGGGGCAGTCGGGCCGCCGCACCGAGCAGGCCGGTGTCGCCACCGCTGACCGGGGCCACGGCCACCGGTCGGGTGGTGAGCGGCCGGAGCAGCTTGCCGATGGTCAGCCCCGGCAGGTCCGGGGCGTCCCCGGCGACAACCGCCACCTGGTCGTATCCGTGCCCGGGCTCGGGATGGTTGACGCTGGCCGGCTGGCTCGGCTGGGCGGTCCGCCCGCAGCTGGCGAGGACGGCGCCGACGGTGGGCCGCGAAATCTGGTAGACGGTGGTGCCGGGCCAGACCACGGCGTCGGCCAGCCACCGGTCGGCCGCGGTCACCGCAACTGCGGTTTCGACCTCGTTGAGCGTGGCGAGGAGATCAACCACATCCTCGGCGAGCGCCGTCCGCCAGTCGGTGGGGGCGATCTCTGGCGGCGTCCAGGTGACCGGCGCGAGCAGGGCTACCACCAACCGTCGTACCACGCACCGACCCTACGCCCCGCCGGCGTAGATCAGGAGGAGGAGACCGCCGCGATGCCCTCCAGGTAGCCACGGGCCCGCTCGGTCTTCGGGTAGCGGCCCACAAGCCGCCAGAAGCGGGCGTTGTGGTTCGGGACGATGAGGTGGGCCAACTCATGCAACAGGACATAGTCGATCACCCAGTCCGGCATGTCCTGTAGCCGGTGGGAGATGCGAATCGTCCGATCGGCTGGGGTGCAGGAGCCCCAACGACCGTTCTGGTTGGTCACCCAGCGGACGCTTGCCGGAATCGCGTCCGGGCCATGATCGGCCAGGTAGAGGGCGATCAGTCGAGTGGCACGGGCGAGGAGTTCGTCGTCGGATCGGACCAGCCGGCCCTCCCGGGCGGCGAGCCGGGCAAGCATTCGGTCCACCCACTCGCTCTCCTCCGCTCGGGAGAACTGGTCTGGGATCAGGACGACGACCCGCTCGCCGTCGCGGTACGCGGACACCGTCCGGCGGCGGCGCTGGCTGCGCCGTACCTCGACCACCGGCTTCCGCGGTGCTGCCATCAGCCCGCCGCGCCGCCTCGGATTCCTGCCACGAAGAAAAGTTACTTCGTGGTGACTAGGGGTCCGCAAGGGCCAACCCGCGACACGCGCCCGAAAAATAAGTGTTGGTCGCCCGGAGTCCCGAAAATTTTTCTGCGTTAGAGTGCCCGGGAATAACCCGAAGGCAAGCCCGGGCCAGGTGATCACGTTCACTCCCGTCACCTGTGGGCACCCTGCGCCGTTTTTCAGGGCATCCGTCCGGCGTGTCCCCACCAAACTCACTTATCCAAGCTAATTCGCCGTGCACACTCTCGTCGTCAACTTGCTCACAGTGTCGATGAGGAGTTGACATGGAACCCCCCAGACCTGGGTAGGGTCCGCGGACCGGTGGTCACGCCTGTGACCACGACGGAAGGCCTAGCGCCGGCGCCCTCATGGCCCGCCGCTGGAACCCCGCCGGATGAGCGTTCGCCGGCGGACGAGACGAGGAGGCACCCGTGGCCGACCAGGCCCAGACTTACAACGGTTACTGCGTCAAGTGCAAGGAGAAGCGGGACTTCGAGGGACGCGTCGAGGTTTCCAAGACCGGGATGAACATGGCCAAGGGCAAGTGTCCGGTGTGCGGCACAACAGTGAACCGCATTCTGGGTAAAGCGAAGGTCTAACGCCTTTCTGGGTGGTGGAAGGGTCAACCCTTCCACCACCCAGCCAATGTCGGTTGCCGGACAGGCGCGTCGGAGGCCTGTGGAGAACCAGCCGCTTCCTGTGGAAAACCCCGGGCAGGACTCCGCACACCTGTGGACAACGTTCGACGGAAAGCTCTGACGCGACCACCATTCGTGTCCATGAGCCTTACCGCCCTGCCTCGGCCAACCCTGCTCCCCGGCCTCACCCGCCTCTGGCGGGACCGACACACGCTGCAACTGGGTGTCGATCCGAGCCGGGCCGTCCTGCTGGAGCTGGCCAACCCGCGTACCGCCCGGCTCCTGGACCTGCTCGACGGCGCGCATAGCGAGCGGCACGTGCTGGAACAGGCCAACCGAATCGAGGTGGGGCGGGAGGCCGCCCGCACCCTGCTCGAGGCGCTCCGCACCGCCGGCCTGGTCGTACCCGCTCACACCCTCCTACCCCGCGACCTGACCGGGCCGCCACGAACCCGCCTCACCGCCGAGGCCGGCGCGCTCGCCCTGGCCAACCAACGGCCCGCCGGCACGCCCGCACAGGTACTGCGCCGCCGCCGGACAGCGCGGGTGCTGGTGGCCGGCGCCGGGCGCCTGGGCGCTCCCGTCGCCGTCGCCCTGGCCCAGGCCGGGGTTGGGCACGTGCAACCACGCCTGGCCGGCCCGGTCGCGCCGGCGGACCTCGTCGGCACCGGAATCCCCGCCGCCGACCTCGGTCAGCCGCTCACCAGCGCGGTCCGGGAGACCCTCGGCCGCACCGCCCCCGGCACCGCCACTGGTCCACTTCAACCTGGCCGGATCGACCTCGTGATTCAGTGCGGTGCGGACCGCCCGGCTCCCCTACTCGCCGCCGCCCACCGCCAACGCCGGCAGGTACACCTGCTGCTTGACCTCCGGGAGGGCGTGCCGGTCATCGGCCCGTTGGTCCGGCCACCGATCGGTCCCTGTCTGAACTGCCTCGACCTGCACCGAAGGGACCGCGACCCGAGCTGGCCGGCGCTCGCCGCCCAGCTCGCCAGCGGCACGCCGGAGTGGGCCTGCGCGACGACAACACTGCTAGCTGCCGTGGCGTACGGCACCGGCGAAGCCCTGGGCCACCTCGATGGCGGTGACCCGGCCACCGTCAGCGGTTCCATCGAGGTAACCGCCGACGGCCAGCTACGTCGCCGGCACTGGGCGCCCCACCCCTCCTGCACCTGCTCCGGTCGCGGAACGTGAGATCAGTCGGCGGGCCCGGTGAGCCCAGAGCCCGACCGGTCCGCCGCAGCCCCGGGGCGCCCAGCTGTCCGAAGGGGGACCGGCCCAGCCGCACGGCAGCCGCGGGCCCGCCCGGTCGGTCACAATAGCCAGGTGACCGAAATCCCGCGCCGCGCCGTCTCCCGGACCGCCAAGCTCGCCGCCCTGCCGCTCGGCTTCGCCGGCCGGACCGTCCTCGGCGTGGGCAAGCGCGTCACCGGGCTCGCCTCTGACGTGATCTCCACGGAGATCCAGCAACGCACCGCCGAACAGCTCTTCAGCGTCCTTGGGCAGCTCAAGGGCGGCGCGATGAAGTTCGGCCAGGCGTTGTCGGTCTTCGAGGCGGCGCTGCCCGAGGAGATGGCCGCCCCCTACCGACAGGCGCTGACCAAACTCCAGGAGGCCGCACCCCCACTGCCCGCCGCCTCCGTACACCGGGTGCTCGCCGAGCAACTCGGCCCGGACTGGCGGGACCGGTTCGTGGAGTTCGACGACACACCGGTCGCCGCCGCCAGCATCGGGCAGGTACACCGCGGGCAGTGGCGAGAGCCGGGCTACGACGCGGCCGGCGCGCCGAACACCCGCGACGTGGCGATCAAGATTCAGTACCCAGGTGCGGGAGAAGCCCTGCTCACCGACCTCAAACAGCTCTCCCGGCTCGGTGGGATGTTCCGGGCGATCCAGCCGGGGCTGGACATCAAACCGCTCCTCGCCGAGCTACGGGAACGCATCACCGAGGAGCTCGACTACGAGCTGGAGGCCGAGTCGCAGCGCGCCTTCGCCACCGCGTACGCGGACGACCCGGAGATCTACATCCCGGCCGTGGTCGCCGCGTCGCCGCGGGTCCTCGTGACCGGGTGGGTTGAGGGAACTCCACTGTCGCAGATCATCCGGGAGGGCTCCGAACAAGAGCGGGACGAGGCCGGCCGGTTGATGGCCACCCTGCACCTCTCCGCGCCGATGCGGGCCGGGCTGCTCCACGCCGACCCGCATCCGGGCAACTTCCGGCTGCTGCCCGACGGGCGGCTTGGGGTGGTTGACTTCGGTGCGGTGGCCCGGCTCCCTGAGGGGACCCCCGAGCCGATCGGCCGCATCGCCGGACTGGCCTTGCGGGGAGATGCCGAAGAGGTGATGGCCGGCTTGAGTGACGAGGGTTTCGTCAGCAACAGCGAGGCTCTTGACGGACCGGCGCTGCTGGACTTCCTACAGCCGATGCTGGAACCGGTCGCCGCTGAGGAGTTCCGCTTCACCCGGGCTTGGCTACGGGCCGAAGCGACCCGACTGGCCAGCCCTCGCTCGCCCGCGTACCAGCTCAGCCGAAATCTCAACCTGCCCCCGTCGTACCTGCTGATCCACCGGGTCACGCTCGGCTCGATCGGGGTGCTGTGCCAGTTGGAGGCGAAGGCACCGTACCGGGGGATCCTGGAGCGCTGGCTGCCCGGCTTCGCCCCGGTCGCCTGATGCGATGACGGGCGCGTCCGGGGTAACCGAACGCGCCCGTCGCAGCGGTGTTAGCTAACGGGCCCGGTCCCCACCCGAGAGGGGGGATCGGGCCCGCTGCCTAGCCGACTCCCGACTCGCGCGCCGCCCGCCGACGGGCGGCCATCGCGACAGTACGGGCGGAGCGATAAGCCTCAGTGCTCGTGGTGGTGCGACCGGCCTGAGGCCGGGGCATTCGAGCCCTCGACAACACTTCGTTCAGTAATTGCAGTTCAAATTTGTTCGATTGCTGGAACATCCTCGTCAGCTTTCTCGTGGCCGGCGCGAACACCGGCGAAGGGTGGAACGGATCGGGTGGTTGTCAGGCCGCCAGCCGGACCGCGTCGCGCCGGGCCAGTCCACTGGCCTCCAGTCGCGCCTCGGCCTCGACCCGGAGTGTGGCGTCGCGGGCGACATCTTCCTTACGAGGACGGCCTCGGGGCCGCTTACGCGGGACCACCGCGCCACGCTCGAAGATCTCGCCACCCCAGACGCCCCAGGGCTCGGCCCGCTCCACCGCGCCAGCGAGGCACTCGACGCGCAGCGGGCAGTCCCCGCAGAGCGACTTGGCCACCTCAAGCTCGGGGGGCGAGTCAGAGAACCACAGGTCGGGGTCGAACTTCCGGCAGGGCAGGTTCGCCTCCAGCTCGACACTCAGGTCGAGTGGGACCAACGCCAGACTCATCGCCCGGTCACCTCTCTCTCACTTCGATCTTTTGGATCGCATTTCCGACATACTTCGACGGGACAAAAACGAAGGCCGCGGATCCCGGTATGCGGGTTCCGCGGCCTCGAGGTGAGCCGGTGGTCTGGATCAGACCGGTCTACCTCGAGGTGGAACACCGCGGACGTCCGTGCGCCGCTTGGCGCTATCAACGCCCTTGCCCGTGAAACCACTGGTCCCTTGAGTTCCGAATGGCGCCAGCGCGAGAATCAGCTCGGTCTGAGTCTCGACCTGGTACGCCTGCGGAACCGACGGTCGCGCAGCGGTGAGGGCCAGCTGGACGGCCGGCAGGGAAGCCATGGCAGCAGGCAGCACCAACGGACGTGCATTGCTGTGATTCTTCATTGGGGCCACCTCCCTAACTTTCCCTCGTGCCGACTGGATCACGCCCGTGAGCAGCCTGAATGCCGCCGCTCGCGAGGTATGCCCCGAGGCTATGCCGCACCCGGGGGCGAGGGCAAACGAATTTACGGCAAGATTTCGGAAGTTCTCTCCGGGCAGACCTCGTCCACCGTCGCACCGGCTACCAAGGCCAGCACCGCCTCCCCGTACAGCCCCAGCTTGCGGGCCCCGATCCCGGCGATCGCGGTGAGGTCCCGGGGCTGCTGTGGGCGCCGCTCCGCCAACGCGACCAGAGTCGCGTCGGTGAAGACCACATAGTCCGGTACCCGCTGGCCACTGGCCACCCGACGCCGCCACTCACCCAGCCGCCCGTGCAACTCCTGGTCCAGGTCAGACGGACAGGCGGTGCACCGGCCCAGCTTGCGCTCCGCACCAGCGAGCAGCGTCGTACCGCAGACCCGGCAGGAGACGAGTTGGGTACGCCGACGCTCGGTCCGCCGTACCCCGCTCGCACCGGCCCGCCCTCTGGAACCGGAGGAGTCCAGCCGGGGCAGGAAGCGACAGGGCCGCCGGGGACGCCCACCCGGTGAGCGGGCTGAGGCGTACGACAGCCAAAGCCACTCCCGAGCCCGGGTGATGCCCACGTAGAGCAGCCGGCGCTCCTCCTCCACCTGCTCCGGTGTTTTGGCATAGGTGGTGGGCAGGGTGCCCTCGGCGAGGCCGACCAGGAAGACGGCATCCCACTCCAGACCCTTCGCCGAGTGCAGGGATGCGAGTGTCACGCCCTCGACCGTCGGCACGTGCTGGGCGGCGGCACGCCGAGCCAGCTCGTCGGTGAAGTCGGCCAGCGTGGCCGGCCGCTCGACCGCGGCAGCCGGTCCGATCGGCAGCACCGGGGTGCTGGCCGCGTACTCCTCGGCGAGTTGGACCAGGGCGGCGAGGGCCGCCCACCGTTCCCGGGCGGCGCCACCGGCTGGTGGGGTGTCCGGTGCCCACCCCACCGCGGCCAGCGCCTCGATCACGGCCGCCCGCAGCGGGGTGTCACCAGGAAGGGAGCGGGTGGCGGCGCGCAGCGCGACCATCGCCTGCCGTACCTCGACGCGCTCGAAGAACCGCTCCGCACCCTGCACCTGGTACGGCACCTCGGCCTCGGTCAGCGCCTCCTCGTACGCCTCGGACTGCGCATTGGTCCGAAACAGCACGGCGATCTCCCGGGCCGGCGTGCCGGCGTCCACCAGAGCACGGCAGCGGGCGGCGACGGCGGCGGCTTCGGCCGGCTCGTCGGTGAAGATCCTCAACTCGGGCTCGGGGCCGGTCGGGCGCTGGCCGACCAACTCCAGCCGAAGCCGCGCCTCAGCGCCCCGGGCCGGCGCGATGACCGAGTTGGCCAGCCCGACCACCTGGGGGGTGGAGCGGTAGTCGCGCACCAGGCGGACCACCGTCGCGCCGCGGTGCCGGCGGGGGAAGTCAACCAGGTAGGACGAGGTCGCGCCGGTGAACGAGTAGATCGTCTGACTCGCGTCACCCACCACCGTCAGGTCGTCTCCACCACCGAGCCACGCCTCCAACAGCCGCTGTTGGAGCGGGTTGACGTCCTGGTACTCGTCAACGACGAAGTGCCGGTACTGGGCGCGTACTTGGTCGGCGACGTCCGGGTGCTCTTCGATTCCCCAGATCGCGGCGCGCAGCATGTCCTCGAAATCAATCACCCCGCCGGCGCGTTTGGCCTTCTCGTACGCGGCGAAGACGTCGGCCACCTTCGCCGGCTCGTACTGGGTGTCCCGCAGCGCCCGAGCGGCCGCGACCACGTACTCCCCGGGCTCGACCAGGGACGACTTCGCCCACTCGATCTCGCCCGCGAGGTCCCGGACGCCGGCCCGGTCGGAGCGGATCCCGACCCTCGCCGCGGCGAGGGTGACCAGCCGGACCTTACTGTCCAGCAGCTCGGGCATCGCCCGACCGGCGAGCAGCCGGGGCGCGAAGTAACGCACCTGACGCAGCGCCGCGGCGTGGAAGGTGCGCGCCTGCACGCCCGGCACCCCGAGCGTGGCGAGTCGGCTGCGCAGCTCGGCGGCGGCCCGTGCGGTGAAGGTGACCGCGAGCAGGTGCCGGGCCAGAATTTCCCCGGTCAACGTTCGGTGAGCGATCCTGGAGGTGACCGCCCGGGTCTTCCCTGTGCCGGCGCCGGCCAGGACGCAGACCGGGCCAGCCGGGGCGGTTACCGCCGCCCGCTGCTCTGGGTCGAGGCCGGCGAGCACCCGGTCGGAGGCTGAGTGGGACACCACAGCGAGGAATTGTTCCAGCCGCTCCCGATGTTGGGGTAGTTAGCCTGGCTCGAATCACGACCAACCCCCTTGGAGGTCTTCCGATGTTGACGATGTACTCCACGCCTTGGTGCGGCTACTGCCACCGGCTGAAGTCACAGCTGGACCGGGAGGGCATCGGGTACGAGGTGGTCGACATCGAGCAGGAGCCGGCGGCCGCCGAGTTCGTGATGAGCGTCAACGGCGGCAACCAGACCGTGCCGACGCTGCGCTTCGCGGACGGCAGCGCGCTGACCAACCCCACCATCCGGCAGGTCAAGGAGCACCTGTCGGAGATCTCCGCCTGACCGGTACGGGCCCGACGGGCGCCGGCTGGGCCGGCGGGCTCAGCCGGCGCCCACCCCAGAGGTAGCTACTCGCCAGCAGGGTGACCAGGCCCACCACCACGAAGAGCAGCCGGTAGTCGAAGACGCCGACGAGCAGTGCACCGCCCCCGACCGACGCGGCCCGCGGACCGCTGACCACCGCATCGGCGCCGGCGGCGACCCGCCCGATGAGCGGTGCCGGCGTACGCCGCTGGATCAGCGTGTGCAGGCCGACCATGGTGAGCGGCAGGGACACCCCGGCCAGCAGGAGCGCCGCGCAGCCCAGCCAGAGGTTGGGGTAGGAGAGCGTCAGCGCTGCCGACCCGAACAGCGCCACCCCCACCGCGAGTGCGCCGACCTCTCCCACCCGCCGGATCATGCCGGCGGAGAGCAGCCCACCGGCGAGGCCACCGACCCCCTGCACGGTCACGAGCACACCCACGAACGCCGCGTCGCGGCGAAGCCCGTGGTCAACGTAGGCAAAGATCAACGACTCGCTGAAGCCCATCACCAGCGAGCCGAGACCGTAGCCGAGGAGTGCCCGGCGCAGCGCCGGCTCGTCGGCCAGGTACCGCAGGCCAGCACCGAGCTCGGTCGACCAGCGCGACGTACGGCGCGGTCGCCCTGCCGAGCTGGACGGCCGGGTGCGGCCCCTCCGCCAGCGGCCGCGGCCCGCTGGTCGCGGCCGGGGCGGCTCGGTGACCCGGAGCAGGCCCACCAGCACCGCCGCGGCCACGAAGCCGACAATCGCCACGCCCGCCAACGGTCCGCCGCCAACGGCGGTGTAGAGAGCGGCCCCCGCCAGCGGACCGACCAACCGCAGCCCCTGCCGCACCGTCTGTAACACGCCGTTCGCGTCGGCCAGCAACTCCGCTGGCACCAGGTGCCGCAGGAGGCCGCTGAGCCCTGCGCTGAGGGTGATGTACGACAGGCCGTAGAAGATCGCGACCAGGTAGATAAGCCAGAGGTCGGTCCGATCTCTGACCGCGAACAACGGGGTGAGCAGGGCGGCCGTGACCAGGTTGGCGGCCACGAACAGGGGCCGGCGCGGATATCGGTCAACGATCCAGCCGACCAGTGGTGCCAGCGTCATCGGGGCGATGATCGCGAAGATGGTGGCCCCGGCCAGTCCACTCGACCCGGTCAGCTCCTTGACCCAGATGGCGAGCGCGAGCAGCAGGATCGACTCGGCGGTCATGCTGGCCACCAGGCCACCGAAGAGCAGCCGGAAGTCCGGACGGCGCAGGACGGTACGCATCTACCCTCCGTCGGAAGTGGTACACGGTGTGCCGCCTTTGGTCGAGACACGCCCCCGCCAGAACCTCCGGCGCCGGCCGCGTCGTTCCATACTGAGGGTTAGGGGCGAATTCAGAGAGTTACCGTCGCATCTACGACGGTCTACGGAAAAGAGGACACGTGCCTCCAGTCGCACCCAGCCCTATCCTGCGGCGCCGCAGGTTGGGCACCGAACTGCGTCGGCTGCGCGAGACCACCGGCCTCACCGGGGACCAGGTGGTCGAGCGGGTCGGCTGGGCCTCCGCTTCCAAACTGTCTCGCCTGGAGAATGGTCGTAGCCGGCCGGACCCGCAGGATGTCCGCGCGCTGCTCGATCTCTACCGGGTGGACGTGACGCTGCGGGACGAGCTGCTGACCATCACCGGGGAGGCCGGCGACATCCGTGGCTGGCTTCGGAACTACCCGATCATGACCCCGCAGCAGCGCGGCTTCGCCGAGTTGGAGGCGGGCTGCGTGGAGATCTCGGAGTATCACCCGCTGCTCGTACCGGGGCTACTCCAGACGCCCGGTTACGCCCGCATCCGAATCGCCTCCGCTCGGGATGTCGACGAAGCGGCCGGCGAGCCGGATGGCACCGAGGATATCGAGACCGAGGTGGGCGCGCGGCTGGCTCGCCAGTCGTTGCTTACCCGGGGAGCGGACGCACCCCGATACACCGCCGTACTCGAGGAGACCGCGCTCGGGGGCCGGGCCGGGCCGGCCGATGTGCTACGGGAGCAGCTCACGCAGCTCTACGAGTTGGCGAAACTGCCCAACGTCACGCTGCATGTGCTGCCGCGGGACACCCAGGCGAGCGGTTGGTACCTGCCACCGACGGCGTTCTCCCTCTACCGGTTCACCGACCCGCAGGATCCCGAGACTCTCGCGATCGAAAGCGCGTTCTTGAACACCATGTCAACCGAGGTAAAAATCCTAAATCGCTATAAAGTGGTCTTTGAGTGGTTATGCGCGGCAGCACTCCCTGCATCGGACACTCTCTCCTGGCTGGATCAGGCCAGGGGACGACCATTCGATGCAGCACCCTCGTCGGCAGCGGCGGTCGGGGCGGCAACACCGCCGGTCCAGCGTCGCCGGCGCCCCGGGCGATTGACGGAGCGCTGACCCACCGGCACCCAGCGTCGGTCCGTGCGGGCACTACTCGTCCATCGGCCGGTTCACACAGGAGCGCAACACCATGAACGAGATCATTGATACGCCGACCGTCTTCCCCGAGCTGGCGCGAGCGGCATGGCGGAAGAGCACCCGCAGCCAGACCTCAAACTGCGTCGAGGTAGCACCGATGCCAGCGACGGTGGCCCTCCGGGACAGCAAGGACCGGGGCGGTCCGGTGCTGCTGTTCGCCCGCGGCGAGTGGCGGAACTTCCTGGCCGCGACCAAGGAAGGCCAGCTCGACCGAGTCTGACGCGCAGCTTCGTCGGGGCCGCCGGTGCGTAGGCACACCGGCGGCCCCGCATCGTCTTCGAACGCCAGGCGGCGGTGGTTCGGGCACCCGGCCCGGGCACCCTCGCCCGATCGGCCACTCTGCCGGCCGATCGCGGCATTTCGGTTGCCAGGCCTGCTACGCGGCGTAGCATGACCCAAAGTGACGTGGAACTTCCACTCCGTTCCCGATCGTCGCGGCACCCATCCGGAGACCGATATGCGGTTCCTGATCGTTCGCACCGATGTCCGCACGGCAGCTGACGTGGACCTCACCGCCGCCTGGGCCCACGGGGGCCGGCTGCGCGACGAGACCGTCGCGCCCGAGCCACGCCGGCAGGTCGTCCACGCCGACGACCGCGAAGCCGCACTCCTGCTCGCTCGTGCCCTCGCCGCGGTCGGCGCGGTCCGTGCCGGCCGGCAACGGGTCAAGGTGCTCCCGCTCGACGAACCCCCGTCCGCCTGGCCGAGCTGGCCGGACGACCGGGGTAGCTGAGCGGCTACCCGTCCGTCGGAACCGGCCCGGCCACCCCGCCGCGCTCCTCGCCCCAAGCCGGTCTCGGCGGCACGGTCCCCGGCCCGTGACCGTCGCGGCAACGGCGGTCGCGGGCCGGGACCACGTTCGGGTCCGTCCGCCGGCACCCGCCCTCAACAGTGGCCGTCGAGCCAGTAGCGCAGCAGGAAGGACGCGATCGAAGAGGGCGGCGGCAGGACCAGCCGAGCACCCTGGACGGCAACGCTCTCCCCGGCCAGCGCCGCGCCGATCTCAGCCCGGGTGAACCACCGGGCCGACGCGATCTCCGCTGGATCGACCCGCACCGGACGCCGCGGGTCCGCCACCGCCTGGAAGCCCAACATCAACGAACCGGGGAACGGCCAGGCCTGGCTACCCACGTACGTGATGTCCGTGACCGGGACGTCAACCTCCTCGCGTACCTCACGCAGCACCGCCGCCTCGGCCGACTCCCCGGGCTCCACATAGCCGGCGAGGCAGGAGAAGCGCAGCTCACCCGGGACCCGCGGCCAGGCGGCGTTGTTGCCCAACAGGCAGCGCCCGTCCCGACCGGACCCCCCGTCGTGCACCAGGACGATCATCGCCGGATCGGTCCGCGGCCACATCCGCTCCCCCGCCGGGGCGACCCGGGACCAACCGGCCTCATCCATCGTGGTGGCTTGCCCGGTACGCGGGGAGTACCGGTGCCCACGGTGCCAGTTGAGCAGGGCCAGCCCGGTGGTGAGCAGGCCCGCGTCCCGATCGGTGAGCAGGTGACCGATCTCCAACGGGTGCGCCGCACGGGTGCCGGAGAGCACCGGCAGGGGCGCGTCCACCGTAAACACCGGGACGCCATCGGGCTCGACGCCGAGAAACACCGCCCGCGGGGTGGCCCTCTCCGGCACCTCCTCCGGGCCGACCAACACCAACGCCGGCGGCTCCGGTCCGGCTGAGACCAGCGCCCACCCCCCGTCACCGCTGTCCAACACGAGCAGCCGGCACCGCTCCCAGGCCTGCCCCAACCAGTCGGGATCGGTACGCCGGTGCGCGGCCCGGTCCAGGGTAGAGCGAGCCAACGTGGGGGCCGGTCCGCCGTCCGTCACGGACCCGCCGGTTCGGTCACAACCTCGGCGAGCGTCCCCAACTGCCCGGCGACCCGCTGGGCATCCCCCAGCACGACGGTGACCGCCCGGGCCGGGGCGAGGTACCGGGCCGCCGCGGCAGCGACATCAGTCACCGTCGCCTTCGCCAGCCGTGCCGCGTGTTCGGCCAAGAAATCCAGGCGCAGGCCACTGCCCGCGTACGCGCTGGTCAGCGCCGCCAGCCCGGCCTGGGTGGAGATGCCGAGTTGGAGCGTGCCGAGAGCGTACTGGCGGGCCTGCTCCAGCTCCTCCGCCTCCGGTGCCACACAGGCCAGCCGACCCAACTCATACTGGGTCTCCAGCAACGCCGCCCCGGTCACGTCAGTGGCTACCTCGGCGGCGGCGAGCAAGACCGACCCGGCAACCGAGTGCTCGACCAACGAGTACGGTCCGTACGTGTAACCCTTATCCTCGCGAATATTCTCCACCCAGCGGGACGAGAAGTAACCTCCGAAGATCAGGTTCGCGAGTTGCAGGGCGGCATGGTCGGGGTCGGTGCGCGGCACCGCCGGCAGCGCCATCCGCAGCGACGACTGCACCGAACCGGGGCGATCAACGAGGAGCAGCGGCCCCGGCTCCAACGGTGGCGTGGCCGGTAGCTCGACAACCCGACCGGCGCCGTTCCAGCCGCCGAGTGCCTGCTCGGCCGCGTCCAACGCCCGTTCCGGCTGGACATCCCCGACCAGCACCAGGACCGCACCCGTCGGATGCACCCGCTCGTCATGCAGCTTCCGCAGGACGCTCGGACGCACCGCGCGGACCTGCTCGGGGGTCGGCGTCTGCACCGCGTACGGGTGCCGGCCGTAGATCCGCTTGAGCAGGGCGGTACGGGCCAGGTGCCCGGGCTGGCACTGGGCCAGCTGGATCCGGTCAACCAGCCGGTCCCGCTCGGTGGCGACCTCGTCGGCCGGGTAGGCCGCCGAGGTCAGCACCCCGGCCAGCAGCTCCAGCATCCGGTCCAGGCCAGTCACCAAGCCCGCGCCGGAGAGCATCAGCCGGTCTGGGTCGACCCCGGCGGAGAGCCCACCGCCGACCTTCTGCAACTCCGCGGCGATCTGCACCCCGGTCAGCGTCGTCGTACCGGAGAGCAGGGTCTGTGCGAGCATCGCGGCCCGGGCCGGGTGCACCCGCCCGAACGGCATCCCGAGCCGCAGCTCAACCAGGGGGACCGCCGGCCGACGGACCGCGATCACGGTGAGACCGTTGCCGAGCGTACGCTCGGCCTGCTTCGGCAGGTTCAGTTTCCGGGTCGGACCGAGCGGCGGCAGGATGCGCGACGCGGTCGTCATCGCGCCGCTCACTGCTCCGCCCCCGCGAGCACCTCGATGGTGGCCCGGCGCTGTGGGCGCAGGGTGGCGGCGGCGGCGCGGACCGACTCCTCGGTGACCTCGCCGACCAGGCGGGGCAGATCGTTGAGCAGGCCGGGCTCGCCGCGTTGCTGCTCCAGGACGGCCATCCGTAGGGCCCGGCCGAGCACCGCGTCCGTGTCGCGCAACAGGTGCGTGGCCATCCGGGCCTGGGTACGGGCCAGCTCACCGTCGGTCAGCCCGTCGGTGGCCAGCCGGTCCAGCTCCTCATCCACCGTCTGCAGCACCTTGTCCACGTCCCCGTCGGGTGGCAGGTGCGCCTGGAGCAGGAGGGCCGTCGGGTCGCGGACATCGAACGGGTCCCCCATGAAGCCCAGGTAGCCGCCGACGCTGGTGACCGACCTGTCCCGCTGGACCAGCCGCTCGACCAGCCGGGCGGCGTCCCCGTCGGTGAGCACCTCGGCGAGCACCGCGTACGGAAGGTAGCCGGCGAAGTCGCCGATCGGGTCCGGCACCCGCCACGCCGAGGCGACCGCCGGCAGTGGGGCCAACCGGTCGGTGTACGACACCCTCCGCTCGGCGGCCAGGTCCGGCTCGGCGAAGCTCGGCCGGACCGGGGCCGGACGGGCCGGCACGTCGCCGAAGTGCCGCTCGACCAGCTCAACCGCCTCGGCTACGTCGATGTCGCCGCTGACCGCCAGTACCGCGTTACCGCTGGCGTAGTAGTGCTGGAAAAAGTCGGCGGCGTCGGCCACCGTCGCCGACTCGAGGTCGGTGAAGGACCCGTAGCCGTCGTGCGCGTTGGGGAAGGTGTCGAAGAGCACCGGTGGCAGGGTGAGCCAGGGAAACCCGCCGTACGGGCGGTTGAGCACGTTGACCCGGATCTCCTCCTTGACCACGTCGACCTGGTTGCGCAGGTTCTCCTCGGTCAGCCGAGGGCCGCGCATCCGGTCCGCCTCAAGGAAGAGAGCCCGTTCGAGGGCGTTGGCCGGCAACGTCTCGTAGTAGTCGGTGTAGTCCAGGTGGGTGGAGCCGTTGAAGGTGCCGCCCGCCCCCTGTACGTGCCGGAAGTGGGCCAGCTTCTCCAGGTTCTCTGAGCCCTGGAACATCAGGTGTTCGAAGAGGTGCGCGAATCCGGTGCGCCCCTCGGGCTCGGAGCGGATGCCGACGTCGTAGACGACTGCCACCCCGATCACCGGGGCGCTGCGGTCCGGGGTGAGCACCACCCGCAGGCCGTTGTCGAGTGTGAGTCGCTCGACGGGGTAACTCGTTGCTGGAATCGTCGCTCTGCGCGTGGTCGACACGCGTTCGACCCTAACCCGTCCGCGCTGACGCACCGACGGCCTCCCGCCGGACTCAGCCCACGGTCGCTGTCGGTTCCGGACTGCGCAGCTCAACCGGGGCCGCCGGCGCGGCCTTGTCCGGCACGGCGTGCCAGGGGCTGAAGACGACGATCAGGGCGAGCAGCACCCCGACCACGGCGACCGCCGCAACCAACAGCAGTTCCCGTACCGCGTCCAGGCCGCTTTGCCCCGTCATTCATACCCCTCCCACACCGAACGGACGGCCGGTGTTATCCCCTCGGGCCCAGCCTCACCGGCCCGGCTGCCGGATACAGTCACCATTCAGACCCATCCAACGCTAATTGCTGACTCAGCCAACGGTGGTCTCCTCAGCCCCACGTTCTTCCGGAACCGCGGCGATCAGCGCGGTGAGGCCCACCGCGTCGAGCAGGTCCACCGGCCGCACCGTCGCCCCGTCCGGGACGTAGTGGAACGCCGCCCCCACCTGGGCAACCGGAACTCCCGCCAGCTCCGCCCAGGCCAGTCGATAGACGGCGAGCTGCACCGCTGCCGCGGCAGCGGCAGCTCCGCTGGGCTGCCGGCCGGTCTTCCAGTCCACCACGTCGAACCGGCCGCCGGGCCGGCCGAAGACCGCGTCCATCCGGCCCCGGACGACCACCCCGCCGATCACCGTCGCGAACGGCACCTCGACCTCAACCGGCGTCCGATCCGCCCACTCACTGGCCAGGAAGCGCTCCTGGAGCTCGGCAAGCGCCTCGTCCGGCGCGGCGTCCGCATCCGCGGCGCCGGGTAGCTCGTCCACGTCGAGCAGCCGGCCAGCCCCGTACCGCTGTTCCAGCCAAGTATGGAAGGCGGTACCCCGACGGGCGTACGGGTTCGGCTCGGTGGGTAGGGGCCGGCGCAGTGACCGGGCCAGGGCCGCCGGGTCCCGCCGCAACGCCACCAGTTGGGTAACCGAGAGCGCAGCGGGCAGCGCGACCTCGATGGGACCAGCCTGCCGGGTCAGCTCGGCCCGCTCGGCGAGCAGCAGATCGGCCTCCCGGCGCCAACGCGCCACCTCCGGGTCGTCGCCACCCGGATCGTCCGCAGCCAGCTCGTCCACATTCGGCACCGGGGGGCCGGCCACCGCCCCGCCGCCGGGTGCCGGACGGGTCGGCACCCCATCCGTCAGATAGCGCCGGACCAGTGCGGCTGCCTCGGTGAGCACCGGTCTACGGGCACCCAACGGGTCAGCCGGCCACTCCGCCCGAAGCACCACCTCGGTCGTGGGATTCACCGCGTCCGGGGCGGGCTCCGTGGCCCACTCGTCAACCAACTGCCCAGCACCCCCGTCCCGGCATGCCTGATGCAGGTCACGCAGGAACGCGGAGGGGCCGCGCGGGCGTTTGGTGCCCTCCCCCCACCAATGCCCGGAGCAGAGCAGCAGCCGGCGGGGACGAGTCACTGCGACGTACGCCAACCGCCGCTCCTCCCGCTCGTCGTGCGCCCGCCACGCGGCGGTGAAGTCCGCCAGGGCCTGCGCCACCCCGCGCTGCTCCTCCGCCTCGGCCAGGGCCAACACCGGCAACCCGTCAGCGTCGCCGCGCAGCGGGAACGGCAGCACCCCCAGCCCGCCCAGCCAGTGATCGGAGTTGCGTACCGGACCCGGCCACACCCCACGGCTCAGCCCCGCCACCGCCACGATGTCCCACTCCAGGCCCTTGGCCGCGTGCGCGGTGAGAACCTGCACCGCCCCCTCGACCACCTCCACCTCACCGGGGGCGAGCCCACGCTCCTCGTCCTCCGCCGCCGCCAGGTAGGCCAAGAAGGCCGAGAGCGTGGCACCCGGCGTCTCCCCGCTAAACCGGGCCGCGACATCACCGAGCGCATCCAGGTGCCCCCGGGCCAGTCCAGCATCGCCGGCCCCGTCCCGGCCGGCCCGCACCGCCACCTCCACGTCCAGGCCGATCGTCCGCTCGACGTCCGCGATCAGGTCTGGCAGCGACTGGTCCAGCCGGTAACGCAGCAGGCCCAGTTCCTGGGCGGCGGCGCGGAGCCGGGCATAGCCCTCCGCCGAGTACGCCGGCGCCGGCCCCAGATCGGCCAGGGCCTCCACCAGAGTCGCCTCGTCCAGCACATCCGGGACAATCTCCGGCTCGTCATCCGCCGCGAGCTGCCGGCGGGCGGCGGCGATGGCCCGCGCCCGACGGTGCAGGGCCACCAGGTCCCGGGGCCCAATCCGCCACCGGGCACCAGTCAGCAACCGAAGCAGCGCCGCCCCGTCGGTCGGGTCGGCCAGCACCCGCAGGGTGCAGACCACGTCCCGCACCTCCGGCGTGTCCAGCAGGCCGCCCAGCCCCACCACGTCAACCGGCAGGCCTCGGGCCCGCAGCGCCGACTCGATCGCCGGAATCTGGCTGCGCAGCCGGACCAGCACCGCGGTGGTGGGGCGTGCCACGACCGGGAGGTGCTCGGGCAACGCGCCGGGCATCCCCGCCGCTCCCTGCCACGCGCGCAGCAGGCCGTCGGCGATCCAGTTCGCCTCGTCCGCGTAGGTGTCCAACAACGCGCAGTGGACAGTGCCGGCAGCGACCCCGCGGGGGGTGCGGTGCGGGATCGGCTCCTTGACGCTGAGCGCGGCGCGCAGCTCCGGTACCTGGGCGCCGGCGGCGCGGAGCGGGGTGGCGAGGGCGTTCGCCACCCCCAGGATCTCCGGTCGGTTGCGCCAGCTGGTGGTCAGGGTGCAAACCTGGGCCGGAGCGCCATCGGCCTGGGCGAATTCGGTGCGGAACCGGTCGAGGGTGCCCGCACTCGCCCCACGCCAGCCGTAGATCGACTGACAGGGGTCACCGACGGCGGTCACCGGGTGCCCGCCACCGAAGAGCGCGTTCAGCAGCACCACCTGGGCGTGGCTGGTGTCCTGGTATTCGTCGAGTAGCACCACCCGGTAGCGGTCCCGCTCGATCTCACCGACCACCGGGTGGTCCCGGGCGACCCGGGCCGCCCGGGCCAACTGGTCGGCGAAGTCCATCGCCTCGTAATCCTCCTTGCGCCGGGCGTACGCCCGGACCAGCGGTAGCAGCTTCAACCGGACCTGCGCGAGGGTGAGCGCCCGACGAACGTCGGCGTAGACGCGGCCGGGGCGGGACTGCACGTCGGCGAAGAACCGCCCGGTCCAGGCCGCCAGGTGGTCCGGCTCAACCAGGTGCTCGTCCAACTCGCCGGCGAGGGCCAGCACCGCATCGGTGATCGTGCTCGGCATCCGGTCCACTTCGGACATATCGCCGTCGTAGGTACGCACGATCAGGTCGACGAGCTGCCAGCGAGATGCCTCGGTGAGCAGCCGGGTGGCGGGCTCGTACCCGGCGCGCAGCCCGTGTTCAGTCACCACCCGCCCGGCATACGAGTGGTAGGTGGCGACCGTCGGCTCGCCGGCCAACGGATCGTCGAGCGGGGTTCGCCCGCTCCGGCCGAGCCGGCGAACGAGCTGACCGAGCCGGGTTCGGACGCGGTGCGCCAACTCCCCGGCGGCCTTGCGGGTGAACGTCAGGCCGAGCACCTGCTCCGGTTGGACATACGAATTGGCCACCAGCCAGACCACCCGGGCGGCCATCGTCTCGGTCTTGCCGGAACCGGCGCCCGCGACGACGAGCAACGGCTCCACCGGGGCGGCGATGATGGCCGCCTGTTCCCGGGTAGGCGCCGGGAGTCGCAGCAGCTTCGCCAACTCGACCGGGGTGTACCGGGGCCCGGCATCGGCCCTCCGGGGAGTCGGGGCCGCCGCGCTGAACAGGGTCGGCTGGGTCACGGGCCCTCCGGTGGGCGAGTGTTCGAGGGTTCGACGACCTGGCGCCCCTGCCCGGACACCGGGCAACTGGTGCGCACCGGGCAGACCCGACACTTCGAGTTGGCGACCGCGGCGAAGGTGGCGGCGGCCATCGTATCGGCGGTACGCCGTACCAGCGCGGTCGCCCAGCCGGCCGCCGGCCCCTCGCCGGCCGGCGGTTGGGCCTGTTCCCGGGCTTCCTTGGTGCCGGTGCCGAGCTGTACCAGGGAGGCTCCCCCGGACTCGGTCCCGAACTCGGCGAACGCGCCCGCCTCGACCGCCGCCTGGTACGCGCCCAGCTGCGGATGCTCGGCGAGGTCCGCTGCGGTCACCGCGGTCGACTTGCCGGTCTTGAGGTCAACCACCACGAGCCGGCCGTCCGGGTCGACCTCCAGCCGGTCGACCCGGCCGACCAGGTCGACCGGGTGCTGTGGATCATCCAGTCGAACGGCGAACTCGTGCTCGATGGCGAGCAGCCGACGCGGGTTGGTGGCCAGCCAGCGCAGCAGCTTGTCCACCATCGCCTCGGCGCGGGCCTGCTCCGGGCCGACCATCCACCGGGCCGCCAGCTCGATCGCGTCGAACCGGGCCGCCACGTAGTCGAGCAGGGCCCCCCGGTCCGAGCGGGCGTTCTCGGCCAGCATCGCGGCGGCGTGCACCAGATTTCCCACCCCCTGCGCCGCGCTGGCCGGTGCGCCCCCGCCGTGGCGTTCGAGCAGCCAGCGCAGGCTGCACCGCAGGGCGCTCTCCATCCCGGACGGGGTGACCCGCACCGGCTCGCCGTCGGCGACCAACGGCCGTTCGTCGGAGAGCGGACGCAGCCCCCACCAGTCATCCGGGTGCGCCCCGGCGACCCCCTCAGCCGCGAGCCGGGCCAGCTCGGCCGCGGCCGCCCGCCGCCGGAGCACCGACGTACTCGGGTCGGTCACCGCGGTGCGTAGCTCCGCCACCAGTGACGCCAGTGTGAGCGCCCGGGGCGGCCGGCTGAGCGGCAACGTGGCCGTCCCCGCGTCGCCCGCTCCCGCACCCTCGGCTCGTCCCGCACCCTCGTCCGGTCCCGCACCCTCCCCCGGTTCCGCACCCCCGTCCGGCGGCGGGTCGGCCACGCCGAGTTCGTGCAGGAACCGGCTCGGCTGCTCGTCGTGGTCGTCGCCACCGACAGTGGCGCTGGCGACAGCGCTGACCATCAGCCGACGTCGCGCCCGGGTCACCGCGACGTGGAAGAGCCGCCGCTCCTCGTCCAACAGGGCCGAGGTCTGGCCAACAACGGAGACCCGCGGCCCCTCGCCGGCCGAGCGGCCGGCGAGCACATCCACGAGGCGCTCCGACCCGAGCAGACTGCCCCGCAGCCGCAGGTCCGGCCAGACGCCCTCCTGCACTCCGACAACGGCGACCAGATCCCACTCCAGCCCCTTCGCGGCGTGCGCGGTGAGTAGCCGGACCGCGTCGCCCCGGTCCGCGGTCGGGGCGATGGTGTCGGCGGGCAGATCCTGCCCGAGCACGTGGTCGAGGAAGACCTCGACCCGCGCCCCGGGCAGCCGGTCGGTGAACCGGGCGGCGGCGTCGAAGAGCACCAACACCGCGTCCAGGTCCCGGTCGGCCGCCTCGGCGCGACGACGCCGGGCGATCTCCCCCTCTCCCGCCGCCGCCGGGGTTCGGGCCAGCGCCGCGGACCAAAGGTCGGCGAGGCCGCTGGCCCGCCAGACCGCCCAGAGCACCTCCTCGGCGGTGGCACCCGGCCGGGCGGCCCCCTCCCGGGCAACCGCCAACAGACCGGCCACCGTCTGCGCCGGCTCCGCCCACCGGCGGTCGATGCCGGCCAGCTCGGCCGGGTCCCGCAGCACCTCGACGATCAGCTCGCCGGAGGGTCGGCGGTCGCCGGCGGCGAGAGCCATCACCCGCAGCCCCTGCCGCAGCCGCCGTTCCGCCAGTGGATCCGCCCCGCCCAACGGTGAGTGCAGCAGGGCGACGGCCGCCTCCTCGTCGAGCCGGTCCGGGGCGAGCGCACAGCGCAACAGCAGCAACAGCGGGGCGACCGCCGGTTGCAGGTGCAGCGGCAGGTCCTCACCGTGTACAACAGTGGGCACCCCGGCGGCGTGCAGGGCGCGCCGCAGCGAGGGCAGCGCTCGGCCGGTGGAGCGCACCACCACGGCCATCTCCGACCAGGGCACCCCGTCGAGCAGATGCGCCGCCCGCAACGCGTGCGCCAGCCAGGCCGCCTCGCTGGCGGCCGAGCGGAACGTACGGACCTCCGCCACGCCCGCCGCCGCCGCGGGTGACGCCCGGATCCGCCGGTGGGTAGCCGGGCCGCGCAGCCGGCGGGCCAGCCGCGCGTGCGCCGCCAGCAGTCGGGGACCGGCCCGGTACGACGTGGTGAGCACGACCTGCGCGGCCGGTGCCCCGGAGGCGGTCCGGAATCGGTGCGGGAAGGTCACCACACCGCCCGGTTCGGCACCGCGGAAGCCGTAGGTGGAGGAGTCGGGATCGGCGAGGACGACCAGCGCCTTGCCGCCTCCCGCCACGGTCGCCAGCAGCTCCTGCTGGGCAGGGTCGGTATCGGCGTACTCGTCCACGTAGACGTGCACCAGCCGGCGCCGCTCCGCGGCCAGCAGCGCCGGATCGTCGAGCAGCATGCCGGTGGCGGCGCGGACCAGCTCGGCCGGATCGTAGGCGATCGAACCGCGGTTGCCGACATCGCGCAGCGCGAGCACGGCGACATACTCCCGGAGGAACCGGGCGGCGGCCGGCCAGTCGGCCCGGCCGAGCCGCTCACCCAACCGGGCCAGCTCCACCGGACCGACGCCCCGCTCGGCGGCCCGCATCAGCAGGTCCCGCAGCTGGCTGGCGAAGGCGCGGGTACGCAGGGCCGGGCGCAGGTCCTCCGGCCAGCCCACCGGATCGGCGTCCGGCTCCTCGCCCACCAGGTCCAGCAACTCCCGAATGATCAGATCCTGTTCGGGGCCGGTGAGCAGCCGGGGCGACGGCTCGCCGCGTTCCGCGGCGGCCCGGCGCAACAGCCCGAACGCGTACGCCGGAAAGGTGCGCACCAATGGCTCCCGCAGCACCCGGGGGCCGGCGCCGGCGATCCGGGCCTCAATGCGTTGGCGCAGGCCGGCGGCTTGCCGGCGACTGAAGGTGAGCACCAGGATGCGCTCGGGATCCGCCCCCTCGGCTACCCGCGCGGCGACCGCCTCGACCAGGGTGGTGGTCTTGCCGGTGCCCGGTCCACCGAGCACCAGCATCGGCCCGACGGTGTGGTCGATCACCTCCGCCTGCCGGGGGTCGTCGATCCGCTCGCCCAACAGAGCGTGCTCGCCCAACCGACTCTGCTCGCCCAACAGAGCGGCCTCGCCCGCCGGAGTGGGCGCCTCCGCCGGCCCGCCGGACCGGCGCACCAGCCGGTATGCCTGCATCCCCCCATCCCACCAGACCCGGCCGACAGATCCACATCCGCCCACGCCCACCGGGTCGCCCTGACTACCGCGCGACGCCAGCCGGGGCGGTCCTGCCGGCTGCCGCCGGGCCAGACCCGTGCGGCGGCGTTCAGCTCAGCCGGGACTCCAGGAGGTCGAGGGCCGCGGGGACGGTCGCCACGACGGAAAGTAGCTCCAGGCCCGCCGGCTTCAGGAAGGTCTGCCCAGCGAGGCCCCCCAGCCAGTCGAGCAGCGGACGGTAGAAGCCATCGGAATCCACCAGCACCATCGGCTTGCTGTGCAGCGTCAGCGTGGCGGTCGTCCAGACCTCGAAGAGCTCGTCCAGCGTGCCGAGGCCACCGGGGAGGGTGAGGAAGGCATCCGACTTGTCGATCATTATGGTCTTACGGTCGGCCATCGACTCGGTGACCAGGAGTTCGTCGGAGGCGAGGTCAGCGACCTCCAGATCAACCAGGGACTGCGGGATAACGCCCAGCGTCCGCCCGCCGGCGGCCCGCGCGCCGGCCGCCACCGCCCCCATCATCCCGACCCGGCCACCACCGCTGACGAGCGTGTGACCGCGGCGGGCCAGCTCCGCGCCGGTCTCGGTCGCCAGGTCCAGAAAGCGTTGGTCAAGCGTGCGGGAAGACGCGCAGAAAACACAGATCGCCGCCACGGTCAGCCCCGACCCCCCTCGTCCGCCGCGGCCCGCTGCTCGGCCGCGGTGACGGCGACGGACTCCTCGCGGATCGCCTCCTGCTCGGCGGAGAGCACCGCCTCCGCCTCGACGATGTGCCGCACGGCGGTGTTCACGTCGTCGGTGAGGCAGATCAGATCAAGATCAACCTCCCCGATCTTGCCCCCGGCCGCCATCGTGTCCCGCAGCCAGTCGAGCAGCCCGCGCCAGTAGTCGGCGCCCATCAGCACCACCGGGAACCGGGTCACCTTGCCGGTCTGCACCAGGGTGAGGGCCTCGAACAGCTCGTCCATCGTGCCGAAACCACCCGGAAGCACCACGAACGCCTGGGCGTACTTGACGAACATGGTCTTCCGCGCAAAGAAGTACCGAAACTCGATCGCCACGTCGACCCAGTCGTTGATGCCCTGCTCGAAGGGGAGCTCGATGCCCAGGCCGACGGAGAGCCCGCCGGCCTCGCTGGCCCCCCGGTTGGCCGCCTGCATCACCCCCGGACCGCCACCGGTGATGACCGCGTAGCCGGCCCGGGCCAGCGCCCCGCCCAGCTCCTCGGCCAGCCGGCACTCCGGGCTGTCCGGCAGGCTCCGCGCCGAACCGAAGACACTCACCGCTGGTTGCAGGTCGGAGAGGGTGTCGAAGCCCTCGACGAACTCGGAGAGGATCCGCAGCGCCCGCCAGGCATCCCGGGTCTTCCAGTCACTGCGCTGGTGGGAGTCGAGCAGCCGCTGATCGGCGGTGCTGCCACCGATCACTGACCGACGTGGTGTCCCGGCGCCCCGGTGCTGGTCCCGCCGGGCCGCACCGGCTGCCTCCCGTCCGTTGCTCTCGCTCATGCAGGCAACCGTAGTGGAGAGGCGCCGGCGGGCGGGGCGCGCAGGGCCGTTCAGGCGACCGAGAGCCAGCGACGCAGCACCGCCGCACCGTCGCGGATCTTGCTGATCTCGACGTGTTCGTCCGGGTGGTGGGCGAGGTTGGGGTCCCCGGGGCCGAAATTCAGCGCCGGCGTGCCCAACGCCGCGAAGCGGGCGACATCCGTCCAGCCCAGCTTGCCGATCGGCGCGGTACCGACGGCGGCCAGGAACTCCTGCGCCGGCGCGGCCTCCAGCCCCGGCATCGCGCCGGCCGCCAGGTCGGTGATCGCCACCTCGAAGTCGGCGAACACCTCCCGCACATGCGCCTCGGCCTGCTCCGGGCTCCGGTCCGGCGCGAACCGGTAGTTGACCTCGACCGTGCAGCGGTCGGGCACCACGTTGCCAGCGACCCCGCCGTTGATGCGCACCGCGTTCATCCCCTCGCGGTACTCGCAACCATCGACCGTCACCCGGCGGGCCTCGTACGCCTCGAGCCGGCGCAGCACCTCCCCAGCGGCGTGGATCGCGTTAACGCCGTGCCAGGAGCGCGCCGAGTGCGCCCGTACGCCGCTGGTGGAGACGGTTGCCCGCAGGGTGCCCTGGCAGCCCGCCTCGACGATCCCGTGTGTCGGCTCCAGCAGCAGCGCGAAGTCAGCCGTGAGCCACTCCGGGTGCGCCTCGGAGACGAGGAAGAGACCGTTGAATGTCGACTCGATCTCCTCGGCCTCGTAGAAGAAGTACGTCACGTCGTACCGCGGCTCGGCCAGCGTTACCGCGAGGTGCAACGCGTACGCGACCCCGCTCTTCATGTCGGAGGTGCCGCAGCCGTACATCAGGTCGCCGCGCACCGTGGCCGGAAAGTTGTTGTTGATCGGGACCGTGTCGAGGTGGCCGGCGAGCACCACCCGCTGGTCCCGGCCGAGGTCGGTGCGGGCCATCACGGTGTTGCCGTACCGATAGGTGGTCAGGTGCGGCACACCGCGCAGCACATCCTCGACACAATCCGCGATCGCCTTCTCGTTCCGGGAGACGGACTCGATGTCGACCAGGGCACGGGTCAGGGCCACCGGATCAGCGAGGACCTCGGGGGTCAACGGGTTCTTCATAATCCGCACGGTACCGTCACAGAGGTGACCACTACGCAGTCTGCCTGGGGCATCGGCCTGGCCACCGTAACCGCTGACGACCAGGTGCTCGATACCTGGTACCCGACCGGAAAGCTGGGCCTCGGCGAGCTGCCGCTGGTCCCGGGCGAGGATGAGGCGGATGTCCTCGACCTGCCGCCGGGAGCGGTCGGCGACCGGGCGCTGCCGGGTCTGCGGACCGTCCAGCTGGTGACCGTTCTCGGCTCGCTGGCCGACCCGATCAAGGACGCCGCGGACGCGTACCTCCGGCTGCACCTCCTCTCGCACCGGCTGGTGCGGCCCAACGAGCTCAACCTCGACGGCATCTTCGGCAAGCTGGCCAACGTCGCCTGGACCTCGGCCGGGCCCTGCCCGCCGGAGCGGGTGGACGAGCTGCGGGTCATCGAGCGGTCCGCCGGCCGCCACCTCACCGTGTACGGGGTGGACAAGTTCCCCCGAATGACCGACTACGTGGTGCCCTCCGGCGTCCGGATCGCCGACGCGGACCGGGTCCGGATCGGCGCCCACCTCGCCTCCGGCACGACGGTGATGCACGAGGGCTTCGTGAACTTCAACGCCGGGACGCTCGGCGCCTCCATGGTCGAGGGGCGCATCACGCAGGGCGTGTTGATCGGGGACGGCTCCGACATCGGTGGCGGCGCCTCGATCATGGGCACCCTCTCCGGGGGCGGCACCGAGAAGGTCCGCATCGGCGAGCGGAGCCTGATCGGCGCGAACGCGGGCGTGGGCATCTCGCTCGGCGACGACTGCGTGGTCGAGGCGGGCTGCTACATCACGGCCAGCTCCAAGCTCACGCTGCCGGACGGTCGGGTGGTGAAGGCGCGCGAGCTGACCGGCGTCAACGGTCTGCTCTTCTGGCGCAACTCGGTCACCGGCGGACTCGAGGCGAAGCCGCGCTCCGGGCAGGGCATCGCGTTGAACGCCGCGCTGCACGCCAACGACTGACCGGGTGACCGGTGGTTCCGCGGCGCTACCGCGGAACCACCGGGGTGACTCACTTCAGGCGGTACGCCTGCAGGATTCGCGTGCTCACCGTGTTGCCCTCGGTGTCCCGGGCGTGGGCCCGCAGCGACACGTGTCCCGAGGCGTCGTCGGGGTGCCGGACCAGGGCGGTCCAGCCGCCACCCGTACGCCGTACGGGCACCTTCCGCCAGGTCTTCCCACCGTCGTACGAGGAGTCAACGGTCAGCTTCGCGACGGTCGCGGTGCCCGCACCGGTTTGGCGCCGCACCTCGACCGGGATCGGCAGCAGCCGACCGGCGCGGGCACTGTTGTCGGCGGCCAGCGGCGGGTTGAACCGGATCGACGACAGCGGTAACCGGACCGGCTCCGGACCGGCCTCGTGTGTCGAACGGAAGGTCCAGGTGGATTCCACCTCAGTGCTGAGGTCGGTGAAGTCGCGGGTCGCCTCGACGGTAAGCCGATAGTCCGCCTCGGCCGGCGGCACCGAGAACTCGCCCAAACGGGCCAGCTCCGACTCGCCGATCAGCTCCCCGTCACGCCACAGCCGCATCCGCTCGGTCTCTTCCAGGGAGTTACCGCGGTGACCGGCGGCGTCGCTGAAGACCGGGATACCGGCGTGAATGGTGTCGCCCAACCGGCTCACGTGAATGAAGTCCGCCGGGTCGTCCACGGTCAGCACGGGGAAAGACGGCCCGAGCGGTGCCCTGTTCCAGACTTCCCGGGTGCTCCGGCCGGCCCGGTACGCGGTCGGCTCGGACGCCAGCCAGGCCGTCGGCTCCTGCCACGCCACCTTCAGGTCCGGTGCGGCAAAATTGATCACACTGCTCCAGCGGACCCCCCTGGTGTTGTAATACTCGACCCGTTGGCCGGGCACCGTGGTGGGCAGCCTGACAATTGCCCCGAAGATGGGATGCTCCAGCGTGGCCAAGACATACCGCTCCGCGGCCATCCCCTCGTAGCCACCGTGGAACCGGTGCTTCACGGTGGCGAGGTCGCTCTTGCGGTAGTCCCGGACGAAGCCGGTGGGCGCCCGTCCCGGAATCGCCTCACTGAGCGCGTACAGGTACGGGCTGTGGGCTGCCTCCAGATCGGCCCACTGACTACTGATGGTGGCGACGAATACCTCGTCGGAGACGCTACCGTTCCCGATCTGACCGACGGTGATGTCGTCGAAGTTGGCCGCCCACAGGGAGAGGTTGTAGGACCCGCCGTCGGTACTGTAGAAGGATGAGCCGATGTCGACTACAGCCGATGTCGCATCCCGCTGGGGGACGGTGACCCGGATCGGCTCCGCGGTTCGCGCGTCCACAGTGATAGCTCGTTCACGGTCGATCACCAGCTCCGGCGCGGCCAGATCGCTGACGCCGACGGATCCCTCCCCGGCTGGCTCGAAAATCGTCGACTTTAGCCCGTACCGGCCCTTTGGAAGCCGCACCTCCACCGTCCCGTCGGCGTCGTAGGCGCGCCATACCTGAAACGAATCCAGCCCGACCAGGCCGGTCCAGTATTCCGCCGCGGCCGCTCCCGTCCGATCCCGGTGGGTCAGGGTGACGTCGTAGCTCTCCACCTCACGGTTCACCGCCAAGGGAGTGACCGCCACAGTGTCGCCGGAGCGAGCCACCACCCGACCGGTCCAGTAGCCGTCGGCCTCCCCCAGCCGGGTGTCCACGGTGACGGTGGTCTCGGCCCGGCCGCCGGCCGGGATGGTGACCTGGTCCGCGCCGAGGGTGAACATGCCGACGGGCGCCGCCTCGCCGTCGGGGCCGGCCGCCTCGACCGTGAGGTCGAGCGCGACCGGGCTGGACCCCGAGTTCCGCCAGGAGACGGCACGGGTGACCGGCTGGTCGTCGTCGTGCGGCCAGCGGACCACGCCGAAGGAGACGCTGACCGGGTCGCTGGTCACCATCTGCCCGATCGCCCGGGTCAGATCGACCCGCCCGGCCCCCTGCTGGTACGCGGTCTGCGCCGGATGCGGCCGGGCGGCCGCCATCAGGGTCGACTTGAGCTGCTCCGCCGCCCAGTCCGGATGCTGTTGGGCAAGCAGCGCCGCCGCACCGGCCACGTGCGGGGCCGCCATTGAGGTACCGGAGAGCCGGGTGTAGTACTCCCCTACCGGTTCACCGATAAAACCGTCGGCCGACCGGGCGGCGACGATGTCCACCCCGGGGGCAGTGATGTCGGGCTTCAGCGCGTCGTCACCGACCCGCGGTCCCCGGCTACTGAAGTCGGCGAGTTCGTCCTCACGGTCGACCGCCCCGACGGCCAGGGCGGCGTCCGCGCTGGCCGGAGAGCCCACCGTACCGTCTCGGCCGGCGTTGCCGGCCGAGATCACGAAGAGCGCGCCGGTCTGCGCGGTCAACGCTTCGACCGCCTCCTCCAGCGGGTCGATCTCTGGGCTGTCCGGCCCGCCCAGGCTCATGTTGACCACGTCAGCTCGGTGGTCGACCGCGGCCCACTGCATACCGGCCAGGATCGCCGACTCGGGGCAGCCGACGTCGTCGCAGACCTTGCCGTCGAGTAGCGTCGCCTCGGGCGCCACGCCCTGGTACCGGCCCTCGGATGCGACACCGCTGCCGGCGATGGTCGAAGCGACGTGGGTCCCGTGCCCGACGGTGTCGCTGGCATCGGGCGTCCCAGTGAAGTTGCGCGCCTCGGCGATCCTGCCGGTCATGTCCGGATGGGTGGCATCGATGCCGGTGTCCAGCACCGCCACGGTTACCCCCGATCCGGTGAGGCCCGCCGACCAGGCGGCGGGGGCCCCGATCTGACCGACGCTGTGGTCGAGATTGATCGTGCGACGACCGTCGAGCCAGAGCCGCTCGACGCCCTCCTCCGCGCCGAACCGGACGCCGGTCATGCCCACGCTGAGAGCGGACCAGATCGCGGCGACATCGGACTTGCCGGCGGTCACCGCGGCACCATTGATCGCCGGGAGGTCGCGGGTCACCCCCGCGCCAGCCAGCGCCCCCGCACCACGGCTACCCGGGTCATCCGAGTACGACACGAGCAATGGCAGCGTGTCCCGACGGGCATCGTCGTAGCCGCCGTCGATAAGCCCGGTGATGTCGAAGAGCCGACGGTCGACCCGACCGGCCTGGATCAGCGCGACCGCGTCCTGTGGCACGACGGAGAGCTGGCCGTCGCGCTCGTGGTCGATCAGGAAGCGCATGTCCTTTCGGCCCGGGCCGGGACGCACCTCGGCGTTGCCGGTGGCGGTCACCGTGACCCGGTCCCCGGTGATCAAGGTAACTGTGTGCAACCTGTCGGACTCGACCTTCGCGGCCCCTGCTGTGGCGGCGGAAGCGGCGGTCGGCGCAGCGGAAGCGGCGGTCGGCGCGGTCAACGCCAGCGTGAGCACGAGGCCGATGACGGCCGTTGTTCTTCTCCGGTGCAACGGGGCCTCCTCGTCGAGGATTACATCTACGGGAGTCGCATTGACGAGGGGCAGAATTTCACTCCCAAGCGCACGCTCCGGCATCCGGCAGATAACGTTCCATCTACACTTACGAACTCGTCACAAGCACTGATGCCATCGCCGGATAGGCATGCTTTAACGACGACTCGCAGGTCAACAACGGGAAACGACGAGCGGCCGGCCCACCAGACCGCAGTCGTACGGCGACTTAGCCCGGTGGTGGCTCGGCGAGGCGCACCACCAGGTCGGCCCGGTGCGCCGTGCTCGCCACCAGCGCGGCGTTCACCTCGTCGGTGCCGCCCGCCCAGGCCCGGGCCTGGGCGGGCGAGCGCCCGTACGCCTCGTGCCGGGCGGTGAGCCGGCACCGCCGCTGCTCCGCATCGAGATCCAGGAACCACGCCTCGTGCAGCAGCGGCCGGATCTCCTCCCACGGCCAGTCCGGCAACAGCAGGTAGTTACCCTCGGTAACTACCAGCCGGACTGACGGCGGCACCTCGACCATCCCGGCCACCGGCTCTTCCAGCTCCCGCCGGAACTCCGGCGCGTAGACCGAGGTGGGCTCCGGGCGCCGCAGCCGGCGCAGCAGCGAGACGTAGCCGTTGGCATCGAACGTGTCCGGGGCACCCTTCCGCTCTGCCCGGCCCAATCGGACAAGCTCGGCCTGCGCAAGGTGAAACCCGTCCATCGACACCAGCCGGGCCGCCGGCCCCACCGCGGCGACGATCTGCGCGGCCAGGGTGGACTTGCCCGCGCCGGGAGCACCGGTGATGCCCAGCAGCTGGCGCGAGCCGGTGTCGGCGAGCGCGCGGGCCCGCGCCACCAACTCGGCAACAGGCACCACGCGGGCCGGCCCCATCAGCTGAGGACCGGCTCGCTGATCGTGAACCGCGCCTGCACCGCCGCCTGCACCGACTGGGGTTGCGGGTCCAGATCGAGCTCGGGCACCCTTTCGGCAGTGGCCGAGTAGGACCGGGCCGCCAACATCGTTGGTCGATCGACGCCAGCGTCGGCGAGCTCGACCAGCGCGGTCACCCGGGCGCCGAGCGCCTCCGCGTACTCGTGGGCCCGCCGCAGCGCGTCGGCGATCGCCGCCTGCCGAGCTTCGCGATAAACCGGGCTGTCCGGACGCAGCGACCACCACGGCCCGGACACCTCGACCTGGTCCTGGTCAGCCAGGCGCAGCATCATCTCGCCCAGGGTGGTGAAGTCGGTAACCGTGACGGTGGTGCGCACGCTGCCGTGATAGGCACGCACCCGCTCCCCCGAGCGGCGTAGCTCCGGGAAGACCCGCAGTTCGCCGGTCTCCCGCCGCTCAATCATCGGGCCGTAGCCGTCAAGGAGCACCCGGACGGCCGCCGCCCGCTCGGCCAGCCGGCTCAGCGTGGTCTCCCGGTCCCGATCCCGGGCCAGCACGGCCACGGCGAACCGGGCCCGCTCCGGCGCGATCTCCCGAAAGGACTCCCCACGAACCGCCACCACCGGTCCAGCCACCATGTGCACACCCTAGCGGCGGTTAACCGCGCCGGCAGGCCCGTCGGGGCGGGCGTCCCGCCCCACCGGGCCACACGTCACGCCCGGCTGGGCCGCGGCAGCCCGGCGGTGTAGCGGACCCGGCCCTCGCGCACCTGGCAGCCACCCAGATAACCGCCGGCCGCGCCCACCTCCCGAAGCCAGCCGAGCTCCGCGGTGTGGTCCGCACCGACTGGGAATTCGCGGACCTGGGTGGTGTACGCCCGGTCGGACAGCAGACGCCGGTTCGCCCCCGCCTCGTCGTAGCGCGCGACAAGCCGCTCCCGGTCATCGGAGCGCAGGGCATCGACCAACTCGTCCAGGTAGGCCCGCACCCCGGTCAGCTCCCGCAGCACCTCGTCCCGGTTGCCGAGCAGCAGGTTGGCCGTCCGCGCCGCCGGGGTGGCCGCGACCCGGGTGCCGTCGCGGAAGCTGCCGGCGGCGAGGGCGAGAACGGCATCCGGTGCGGCTGCCCGTCCGCTCGCCCCGGCCAGCGCCCCGGCGAGCAGGTGCGGCACGTGCGACGCGAGGGCGGCGGCCCGGTCGTGCTCCGCCGCGGCCAGCGGCACCACCCGAGCCCCGAACACGGCCAGGATCAGCCCGGTGAGCCAGCGGAACGGGGCCGTCGCCGGCCCCGGGCACAGCACCCACGCGGCGCCGTCGAGGAGCGTCGGCCCGGCCGCCGCGAGCCCGGCGAACTCGGCCCCCGCCATCGGGTGCCCCGGCACGAACCGGTGCAGCAGACCATGCTGGGCCGCCGCCGCGGCCACCTCGGCCTTGGTACTACCCACGTCGGTTAGGACGCAGTCGGGCCCGCTGGCCGCGGCGACAACCGGCAGGGTCGCCGGCAGGGTCGGTAGCGGCCCGCACAGGAACACCAGCTCCCGTCCGGCGACCGCCGCCTCGACGGTCTCCGGGACCGGCACTCCCCGCTCGCGGGCCTGGCCCCGGGTCGTCGGGTCCGGGTCCCAGCCGGTGACGTCCAGCCCGGCTGCACGGAGCCGCAGCAGGATGGACCCCCCGATCAGACCGGTCCCCACGACCGCGGCCCGGACCCCGCGGTACGCCGCCCCGGCCGCGGCGCTCCCAGCATCGGTCACGGTCGGCACCCGCCGCTCTCAGCCGGCCAACCGGTCGGCGACCGCCGCCACGTGCTGGTCGGACGCGGTCAGCGCCACGCGGACGTGGCGAGCTCCGGTGGGCCCGTAGAGGGCGCCCGCCGCCACCAGGATGCCCCGCCGGGCCAGCCAGTCGACCGTCGCCCAGCAGTCCTCGTCCCGGGTCAGCCACAGGTAGAGGCCGGCCTCCGAGTGCTCGACGGTGAACCCGGCGGCGGTGAACGCGGCGCGCAGCACGGCCCGTCGAGCCCGGTAGCGCTCCCGCTGCTCGGCGGCGTCCCGCTCGTCCGCGAGTGCGGTCACCATCGCGGCCTGCACCGGCGCCGGCATGATCATCCCGGCGTGCTTACGCACCTTGAGCAGCTCGGCGACGAGCGCCGAATCGCCAGCGACGAAGCCGGCCCGATAGCCGGCGAGGTTGGACCGCTTGGACAGCGAGTGCACCGCCAGGACACTGTCGTACGAATCGCCGCAGACCTGCGGCGACAGCACCGAGACCGGCTCGGCCTCCCAGCCCAGCGGCAGGTAACACTCGTCACTGGCGACGACCGCACCGCGCTCCCGGGCCCAGTCGACGACCTTGCGCAGATGGGGTGCGGGCAGCACCCGCCCCGTCGGGTTCCCGGGCGAGTTCACCCAGACCAGGCGGACCCGGGGGGTCGGGCCGAGGGCAGTCAACGAATCAGCCCGCACGACGGTCGCGCCGGCGAGCCGAGCCCCGTCCTCGTAGGTCGGATACGCGACCGACGGCACCACGACCACGTCCTGCGGCCCGATCCCGAGCAGCGTGGGCAACCAGGCGACCAACTCCTTCGACCCGACCACCGGAAGCACGCCGAGCCCTTCCGGGTGGGCACCGCAGGCACGCGCCGCCCAGGCCACCATCGCGGCCCGCAACGCCGGCGAGCCGGCGGTCAGCGGGTACCCGGGGGCGTCCGCGGCGTCCGCCAGCGCCTGCCGGATCGACGGTGGCACCGGGTCAACCGGCGTACCGATGGAGAGGTTGATCAGGCCCCCCGGGTGCGCCGCGGCCAGAGCGGCCGCGGCCTCCAAGGCGTCCCAGGTGAACTCCGGCAGCCGAGCCGAGACCGGCGTGGGCCGGTTCAGTTCGCCTCTCCACGCGGCGCCTGCGCCGCGACGAAGGTGGCGTCCTTCTCCACCTTGCCGATCTTGGAGGCTCCGCCGGGCGAACCCAGGTCCTCGAAGAACTCGTAGTTGGCCGCGGTGTAGTCCTTCCACTGCTCCGGCACGTCGTCCTCGTAGAAGATCGCCTCGACCGGACACACCGGCTCACAGGCACCACAGTCGACGCACTCGTCGGGGTGGATGTAGAGCATCCGGTTGCCCTCGTAAATGCAGTCGACCGGGCACTCCTCGATGCATGCCTTGTCGAGCACATCCACGCACGGCTCGGCGATGATGTAGGTCACCGATCTTCTCCTCCGCAGACACGCCGCGATCATCCGCGACGGGTATGAGCCTAGTATCTCCTCGGGGAGGAGGTCGATCGTGCTCCAACCAGAGGATGTGGGACAGCGGGTCGTGGTCCGCCGAATTGTGGGGATTCGCGCAGGCCGGCCCCGCTTCTCCGATGCCCTGGGCGAGTTGACTGAGCTGAGCGAGAGCCATCTCACCCTCGTCACCGCGCAGGGTCGGCTCGAGGTGCCGAGGGCCGAGGTCCACCGAGCGCGACGAGTACCCCCTTCCCGACGGCCGGCAGCTGCCGCGGTGGCGGCGCTGGAGCACGCGGCCGACGCGGCCTGGCCCGCACCGACCCGGGCCCACCTGGGCGACTGGCTGCTGCGCAGCGCCGACGGCTGGACCGGACGCGCCAACTCGGCGTTACCCGTCGGCGACCCGGACCGCCCGCTGCCCGTCGCGATCGACACGGTGCAGCGCTGGTACGCCGACCTCGGTCAACCAGCCCTGATCAACACACCGCTTCCGCTCGCCGCGCCGGTCAGCGCGGAGCTCGATGCCCGGGGTTGGCACGGTGGCTCGCCGGTGCTCGTCCAGACGGCACCCTTGGCCGCGCTGCCGCCCGCCCAGCCCGACCTCGCCGACACCCCGCCGGTCGAGCTGACCGCCGCGCCGTCGGCGGACTGGCTGGCGCTCGCCGCCAACCGCAAGGGCGACCTGTCAGCCGCCGCCCGGCACGTGCTCACCGCCGTACCCCAGATCCGCTTCGCCCAGGTACGCAGCGACGGCCGGCTGGTCGCCATCGGCCGGGGAACGGTCACCGGGGCGAGCCGCTGGCTCGGCCTCAGTCTGATCGAGGTGGCACCCGAGGCACGCCGGCGAGGACTGGCCCGGCAGGTGGTTCACGCCCTGGCCGAGTGGGGTACGGCGATCGGCGCGACGAACGCCTTCCTCCAAGTCGAACGGGATAACGCGGAGGCGGTGCCGCTCTATCGAGCGCTCGGCTTCACCACCCATCACACCTACCGGACGCGAACGGCACCGGCCGACTGAACCGGGTCAGCGACGAACCGGCTTCTGCGGCTTCGCCGTCTTCGACTCGGCGTACCGCTTCAGCACCTGGGAACGGTGGTCCAGGCCGAGCGCGACGGCCAGCAGATAGCCCAGCAGCACCCCGATGCCGGCGACTGCGGCGTAGAGCCAGATCTGCGCGAAGAAGGTCCCCGCACCGCCACCAAACGGGTTCTTCCCCACCAGCAGCGGCCCGACCAGCACGGTCAACGCCAGCGCGACACCGACCGCGGCGGCGATGTCCGCCCCCCACTCGGCGGCCGGCCGGCTTCGGCTCCAGCCGAAAGCGACCACGGCCAGGCCCACCCCGATCACCACGAACATCCCGAGTGACACCCGGTCGGCCGCGGTCGTGTCCGCGTCGTCGAACCCCACCCGGATGATCAACCGAGCGACCACGTTGACCACGAACAACGCACCCGCCAGCGCTCCGGCCACCCGCCACCGCTGCCTCATCGCACCCTCCCGACATACCGCCCGCCACCACTCGTACGGGTCGTCCTGGCAGGAATGTCTACCACCGGAGGGCGGCTGCCGTCAGGTCCTGGGCCGGGTAGCCGGCGGGGCGGCCAGGATCTGCCGGAACCCCAGCACCGCGAAGGTCATTGCGCCGGCCACGACGAGCAGCAGGTCCACCCAGGTGCCGGCCAGCAGCACGTCCCCCTCCGAGGTGCGGATCCCGGCGACCGCGACCAGGAAGAACCACGGCACGGCGGGCAGCGCCACCGCCCACCGACGCCCGACAGTGGTCAGGGCGAACCAGCTCAGGGCCACGTTCAACCCGACCGCGACCAGCACGGTCACACCGATCAGATGGCCGCCGACCCGCAACGAGGCGAGCAGGAGCTCCAGCACCGCGCTGAGGGCCCCGCCGGCGACGGCCAACACGCCGCCGCTGACCCGCAACGCCCGACTGGCGAGCCGAGCGTTGCCCCGGGCTGGGAGCGGAGCGCTCTCGTCGGGCACGACCGACACCGGCACGGCGGGAAGACTCACCACTGACCGGTCGCACCGACCGGGGCCCGGTTGGCGCCGTCGGAGAGAGTCTGGTCCGAGCCCTCCGCGACCGAGGTCCGGTCCGAACCCTCCGCGACCGGCAGCCCGGCGAAGAGATCGTCCTCCCACCCGTATGGGCCGAAGCCGGGACCCTTGTCACCGCTGGCGAGGGTGTAGTACTCCACCCCCATGAACTCGCTGCCGAAGTTGCCGGCGATCGAGTACAGCCAGGAGTTGTCCGGAATCTGGGTGGCGTGCGCGCGCATCGCCGCCTCCTTCGCGGCGTGCTGCCCGCTCGCGTCGATCCGGGCGGCGATGCGCTCATCCGGCGTACAGAACGGCAACTCCACCGCCTCCTGGATGCCCGCGAACGGGTTGTCCGACGAGCCGGCGAAGTGCGTCATTCCGGCCTCCAGCACGCTGCGCGGCATCGCCGTCCAGTAGACCTTCGCCGGAGCGAACCCTTCAGCGGCGGCCAGCTCGTGTGCCCGCATCGCCACCCGGTGGGCCTGGATGTGATCCGGATGGCCGTAGAACCCGTTGCCGTCGTAAGTGACCATGACCTGGGGTCGGAGCTCCCGCATGAGCTCTACCAGCTGCCCGGCGGCCACATCGAGATCGGCCTGCCAGAAGGCGCGCGGGTGCTCGTTGGTGGCCAGGCCCATCATCCCGGAGTCGCGATAGCGGCCGGCGCCGCCGAGGAACCGGTGGTCGGTGACCCCGAGCGCGCGGCAGGCGGCCGCCAGCTCCGCGATCCGGTAGCCGCCGAGTTGGTCAGCTTCGGCCGCGGCGAGCTGCGCCAGCTCCGGCACGTGCACCTCACCCTCCTCGCCCAGGGTGCAGGTGACCAGCGTGACGTGGGCGCCGGTGGCCGCATAGTGGGCCATCGTCGCGCCGGTGCCGATGGCTTCGTCGTCGGGGTGCGCATGGACCAGCAGGAGCCGGCGATCGGGCAGTGTCGTCACGTCCGTCACTCTATCCGGCGGTTCTCGCCGCCGACCCGGATGCGTCCGAGCAGGTCCGCCACATCACCCACGGCACCGCCCTACGATCCGACGTGTGGACTTTCCGGAGCTGGCCGCACGGACCCGTCGGTTCCGCCACGGAGCGCCGCGGGCGATCTCGGTGGCCGACGACGGCTCCCGGGTGCTCTTCCTTCGCTCCGGCGGGCCGACGGACCCCACCGAAGGGCTCTGGCTCCTCGATGTCGACACCGGGCAGGAGCGGCTCGTCGCCGATCCGGCGGCGCTCCTGTCAGAGGATGCCGACCAGCTCAGCCCGGGAGAGCGCACGCTGCGGGAGCGGCTGCGGCTGAGCGCCGCCGGCATCGGCTCGTACGCCCTCGACTCGGCTGGCCGGGTGGCGATCTTCGCCCTCGGTGGCCGGCTCTTCCGGGCCGACCTGATCCACGGGGACGTGGTCGAGGTGGCCGCCGCCGGCCCGGTGCTCGATCCCCGACCCGACCCGACCGGGCAGCGGCTGGCGTACGTCACCGACGCCGGCGCCGGGGTCCGCCGGGGGGAGCTTCGGGTGGTCGAGCACGACGGCACCGACACCATGCTCGCCGGCGAGGACGCGGGGGTCATCTGGGGGCTGGCCGAGCACGTCGCGGCGGAGGAGTTCAACCGGTTCCGGGGCTACTGGTGGGCGCCGGACGGTCGCTCGGTGCTCGCCGCCCGAGTGGACGAGTCCCGACTGGACCGGTGGCACCTGCATGATCCGGCGGAGCCGGCGACCGCGCCGACCACCGTCGCCTACCCCCGGGCGGGCGGAAACAACGCCGAGGTCAGCCTGCACCTGCTCGACCTCGACGGCGGCTGGGTCGACGTGCACTGGGACCGGGAGACCTACCCGTACCTGACCGCCGTGCACTGGACCGACGGCGGACCGCTGATCACCGTGCTGCGCCGCTCCCAACAGCACGGACTGGTGCTCGCGGTGGACCCCCGCACCGGGGAGACCCAGGTGCACGCCGAGCTGGCCGACCCGCGCTGGGTGGAGCCGGTGCCCGGTACTCCCGCCCACCTGCCGGACGGGCGGGTGCTGGTGGGCGGGGAACTGGCCCACGACGGCTACGACGCACGGTGCCTCTTCGCCGACGGCACGCTGCTGACACCGCCGTCGCTCTACGTACGCCGGGTGGTCGGCCGGCTCCCGGCCCGCTCCGGCACCGGAGCGGCCGACCTGCTGGTGGAGGCGGCCGAGGGCGAGCCAAGTGAGCAACACCTGTTCCGGGTCCGCACCACGGTCGGCGGCGGTATGGACGTCCGCCGAATCACCCCGGACTCCGGCTGGCACGTCGGTGTCGTGGGCGGGGACGTGTTGGTGGTGGGCAGCGCCTCCCTGGACCACCCGGGTCTGCGCTGGACGGTCTGGCGCGGTGACCGGGAGGTGGCGACGCTGCGGTCATTCGCGGCGACCCCGCCGTACGCTCCGCTGCCGTTGTTGGAACGGGTGACCGACCGGCGGCTGCCGGCGGCAGTGCTCTACCCGGAGAACCACGTCTCCGGCCGCCGGCTGCCGGTGCTGCTGGACGTGTACGGCGGCCCCGGCCACCAGGAGGTGCTGGCGGCGCGGTCGGCGTGGCTGGAGCGGCAGTGGTGGGCCGACGCCGGGTTCGCGGTGGTCGTGATCGACAACCGTGGTACGCCGGGGGTCGCGCCGTCGTTCGAGAAGGCGATCCACCGGCGGGTGGCGGACATGGTCCTCACCGACCAGGTGGAGGGGCTCACCGCGCTGGCCGACAAGCATCCGGACCTGGACCTCGACCGGGTGGCGGTGCGGGGCTGGTCGTTCGGGGGCTGGCTGGCCGCGCTGGCGGTGCTGCGCCGTCCGGAGCTGTTCCGGTGCGGGATCGCCGGAGCGCCGGTGACCGACTGGAGCCTGTACGACACCGCCTACACCGAACGCTACCTGGGCCTGCCCGAGGACGGGATGGACGTGTACGCCCACCATTCCCTGGTGGAGTTGGCCGCCGCCACCGAGCAGGCCCGGCCGCTGCTGCTGGTGCACGGGCTGGCCGACGACAACGTGGTGGCGGCGCACACGCTGCGGCTGTCGGCCGCGCTGGTGGCCAACGGGCACCCGCATTCGGTGCTGCCGCTCACCGGCGCCACGCACCTGGCGGCGGGCGGCGTCGGTGAACAGCTGCTGCGGCTGGAGCTGGCCTTCCTCCGTACCCACCTGGGGTGAGCGCCGTCCCCGGCGGGTACGGAGAACTCGGGTCAACCCGCGCGGTGCCGCCCGCTACCCGCGCCCCCGGTCACCCCGCCTGTTGCCGGGCCCAGTCGGCGACGCGTCGCGCGCTCTCCTCCTCGGAGAGGTCCTCCACCCGGGTCAGGATCGACCACCGTACGCCGAACGGGTCCCGGATGCTGGCGAAGCGGTCACCCGAGACGAAGGTGGACGGGGCTTCCCGGATCACCGCGCCGGCCGCCTGAGCCTGTTCGACCACGGTGTCAACGTCCGGACAGTAGAAGCCGATGGAGTAGCAGTCCTGCTCCCCTTCGGGGCCCGCGACGAGCCCGTACTTGGGCATCGGCTCCCCGAGCTGCAGCAGCCCCTGGCCGAAGTCGAGGACGGCGTGGGCCACGACACCACCCAGCTCGGTCACGTCAACCACCCGCGCACCGAAGATTTTCTGGTAGAAGTCGATGGCCCCGCGGGCATCCGGGATGGCCAGAAAGGGAGTCAGGCTGGTAGCTCCACGCGGCGTGCCGTTCGTGGTGTGCTCGCCGTCGGCGGCTCGGTTCGGCTCAGTCATAGGAGTTGACGATAGGTAGGCGCGGCGTGCACCGGCTTGAAGATTCGCGACAGAGGTCCGAGCTGAATACGGCGAGCCGGCGGGGTGTCCTCTATCCGGCGCGGCTTCCCACGTTCGCCCGGGTTCCGGCACCAGATTCGGTGGCACAGTTGGTGCGCTGGTTCTGGATTCCGGAGTGGTGTCTCCCGGCAGGGCAGACCTCCCGACAGCAGCTGATCGCCTTTCCCGCCTGCAATCTGGTGGTCGAAACAGCCGTGGTCGGCCTCGCCGGGCCGACCACGGGCAGTTCGTACCGCGAACTCACCGGCACCGGCTGGGCGGTCGGAGCTCTGCTCCGGCCAGCGGCGGTGCCTCACTTCGCCAGCGCGCCGGCGGTGCTGCGGGACCGGTACCAACTCCTGGACCTCCCGGTCCTGCGGGAGCGGGTGAGGCGAGCGATGCTCGGGCCGGACAATCCACCGACCCGGCACCGCCAGGCGGTGGACGCGTTCGCGACGTGGCTTACCAGTACGGTGCCGCCACCGCCGTACGAAGCGCTGCTGGCCAACCGGATGGCCGATCTCATCGACACCGATCCGGCGGTGCGCACAGTCGAGGATGTCGCCTGCCGCCTACGCCTCTCCGCCCGCTCGGTGCAGCGGCTCGCGGCCCGGTTCGTCGGGTTGCCGCCGGCGGTGATGATCCGCCGCCGCCGACTACAGGAGGCCGCCCAACGTCTGCGGAATGATCCGGAGACGACGCTGGCCGATGTCGCCGCTGACCTCGGTTACAGCGACCAAGCCCACCTCGCCAACGAATTCCGGTCGGTACTCGGCCTCACGCCGGGTGCGTACCGACGCCGGGTCGGGCCAGCGGTCAGCTGATCCGGCCGCCCGGGCGGCGCGGCGCCACGCCACCGGACGGATTCGGCCAACTCCCCTAGGGTCGAGCCATGACCGAGTTCGATGCGGCCTCCATCGCTGTCCAAGCCGCCCTCGACGCGGGCGCCCGGTACGCCGATGCCCGGGTGATGCACCGGCGCTACGAGTCCATGACGGCCCGAAACGGCGATATCGAGGAGCTGACCCAGGACGAGAATGTCGGGCTGGGGGTCCGGGCGCTGGTCGGGTCGAGCTGGGGCTTTCACGCCGTACCCGATCTCTCCGATCCCGCCGCCCGTGACGCCGGCCGCCGAGCGGCGCGGATCGCCGCGGCCAGTGCCCGCGTTCCGGGCCCGCCGATCGACCCGATCCCGGCCGAGCCGGTCACGGCGAGCTGGGCCTCGGCCTGCGCGGTGGATCCGCTCGGCGTACCGCTGTCGGTCAAGGGTGACCTGCTGGTCGAGGCGACCCGACTGATGACCGCGCACGGCGCCGACCTCGCCGAGGGCCTCTACCAGGTCTGGGACACGGCAAAGTGGTTCGTCTCCAGCGAGGGCCACCGGATCGACCAGCGCATCCGCGAGTGCGGCGGCGGTATCTCGGCCACCTCGATCGGCGCCGGCCAGACCCAGCGGCGGTCGTACCCGAGCTACCGGGGCCAGTACGGCACCAGCGGGTGGGAACTGGTCGACTCGCTCGACCTGACCGCGCATGCGGCACGAATCGCCGACGAGTCCCGAGCGCTGCTCACCGCACCGCTGTGCCCCGCGGGCGAGACCGACCTGATCCTCGGCGGCGAGCAGCTCGCCCTCCAGATCCACGAGTCGGTCGGGCACGCCATCGAACTGGACCGGATCCTCGGCTGGGAGGCGGCCTTCGCCGGCACCTCCTGGCTGGAGCTGGCCCAGCTCGGGTCGCTGCGGTACGGCTCGGAGCTGATGACCGTCACCATCGACCCGACGCTCCCCGGCGCGCTGGGCAGCTTCGGCTACGACGACGAGGGTTCCCCGGCGGTCCGTCGGGATGCGGTCCGGGAAGGACGCTGGGTTGGCGTGCTCGCCGGCCGCGACTCGGCCGCCGCCGCTGGCCTGGACTACGGCGGCAGCGTCCGGGCGGACGGCTGGGCCCGGCTGCCGATGGTGCGAATGACCAACGTCGGGCTGGAGCCCGGTCCACACAGTCTGGACGAGATCATCGCCGCCACCGACGAGGGGGTGTTGATGGACATCAACCGGTCCTGGTCCATCGACGACAAGCGGCTCAACTTCCAGTTCGGCTGCGAGGTCGGCTGGGAGATCAGGAAGGGGAGACGGGGACGGATGCTGCGCAACCCCACGTACACCGGAATCAGCCCGCTCTTCTGGCGTTCGATGGACATGCTCTCCGGCGAGACGGTCGCCTGGGGGACACCCAACTGTGGCAAGGGCCAGCCGGGGCAGGTGGGGCACACCGGCCATCCGGCCGCACCGGCCCGCTTCCGTGGCATCCGGGTGGGGGTGCGCGCGTGAGGGCGGCGAAGCTGCCCGGGTCCGAGCTGGACCTGGCGGGCCAGGTGATCGAGCTGGTCCGTCGGCTAGCCGGACCGGCCGCGGCGGCCGAGGTGACGGTGACCCGGGCCGAGCTGGCGTTGACCCGGTTCGCCAACTCGTTCATCCACCAGAACGTCGGCGAAACCCACCGCACCGTACGGCTGCGGCTGCACGTCGCCGGGCGGAGCGTCGCCAGCAGCGGCAGCGTCGGCACCCCGGAGGGGCTGCGGGAACTCGTCGAGCGCACCCTGGCGGCGGTACGACTCGGTCCGCCCGACCCAGTCTGGCCGGGACTCACCCCACCTGCCCCGATTCCGCCCGGGGCGCCGGTGGACGAGGCGACCGCGTACGCGGAGCCGGGTGACCGGGCCGATCGGGTCCGCGCGTTCGTGGCGGCGGCCGACGGGCTGGAGACGGCCGGCTACTGCCGTACCACCCACCGCTCGTCGGCGTTCGCCAACTCGGCCGGTCACTCGGCCCGGGGCCAGACCGCCGAGGCGGCGATGGACGGCATCGCCCGCACCGGCGGGTCGGACGGGGTGGCCCGGCTGGCCGCCGACCGCCTGGCCGACCTGGACGGCTCCGCCCTCGGCGCCCGCGCCGCCGGCAAGGCTCGGGCGGCGACCGACCCGGTCGAGCTGCCGCCCGGCCGGTACGAGGTGGTGTTGGAGCCGGCCGCCGTCGCCGACCTGCTCCAGAACCTGTCCGCCTACGGCTTCAACGGCAAGCGGCACCACGAAGGTCAGTCCTTCGCCGAACTCGGTACGGCCCAGTTCGACCCGATGGTGACCCTGGTGGACGACCCGCTCGACCGCTCGGGTCCACCCTTCGACGTGGAGGGCACGCCGCGGGCGGCGTTGACCCTGGTTGACGCCGGCGTCACTGCTGCCGTCGCACACGATCGGCGCTCCGCCGCCCTGGCCGGCGCCACGTCAACCGGGCACGCGGTCCCCGGCGGCGCCGCGTGGGGCCCGGTCCCCCGCAACCTGCGCCTCACCGCCCCCTCGACCGAGGCCGTGCGGCAGCCCGGCTTCGGCGACGCCCGAACCGGGGCGGTTGTCGACCCGGACACCACCCCGCTCCTCGTTGGCGTCCGCCGGGGTCTGCTGGTCAGCGACTTCTGGTACACCCGGGTACTCGACCCGAAAAGCCTGGTCATCACGGGCCTCACCCGCAACGGGGTGTGGCTGGTGGAGGAGGGCGTGATAACTCGGGCGGTGCGCGACTTCCGGTTCACCGAGTCCTACCCGCGCGCACTCGGTCCGGGAGCGGTGCTCGGCGTCGGGCCCGCGCTGGCCCGCCAGCCCGACCGGGTAGACGGGGTCTGGTGGGAGGCACCGGCGCTGCACCTCACCGGGTGGAACTTCACCGGCGGGGCCTCCGGCTGACCAGTGCCGTCGAACGAACGGATGGGCCTCGATGCACCGACAGGCCTTTTCAAGAACGGGGACACACGGGACACTGCCTTGCGCGGACGGCTCGCAAAGATCGGCGTAACGTGTGTCACTTAGCTGCGCCGTTTCTCCGGCGCGGTCGTTGGTGTGCGCATGACGTTGGCAAGCGGGTGCGGCCCGGTTGCCTACCGAACTTGATCCGCCGCCCATCCGGGCCCCGTCAGGGAGACGACTCGAATGACATCAACGGCAACGAGGCCGGGAGGGCCGGGTGCGCCTCCGCGTGCCGCCATCGCGGCGAGAACGTTGCGTACCGACCGCTGGTGGGTGCAGCCCGTCGGCATCGCCGCGATTCTGCTCTTCTTCATCGTCTACTCGACGATCCGCGTCTTCATGGCGAAGTGGTACTACGTGGAGGACTACCACTACCTCACACCGCTGTACTCGCCGTGCCTGACCGACTCCTGCGTACCCGGCTCGTCGCACTTCGGCACCCCGTTCGGGGAGTTCCCCTTCTTCCTCCCCCTCGGCATCGTCGCCTTCCCGATCGTCGCTGGGTTCCGGGTGACCTGCTACTACTACCGCAAGGCGGGCTACCGCTCGTTGTGGGCGTCCCCGCAGGCCTGCGCGGTGACCGAGCCGCACCAGAAGTACACCGGGGAGACCCGGTTCCCCCTGTTTGTCATGAACTGGCACCGGTACTTCTTCTACCTGGCCTTCGTGGTTCTGCTGATCAACATCTATGACGCCTTTCTCGCGTTCCGCGGACCGGACGGTGCCTTCGGGGTCGGCCTGGGCTCGCTGATCATCCTGGTCAACATCGTCGCTCTCGCCGGTTACACGCTCTCCTGCCACGCCTGTCGGCACGTGATGGGCGGACGACTGAAGCACTTCTCCCGGAACCCGGTGCGGTACCGCTTCTGGACGTTGATCTCGAAGTTGAACGTCCGGCACGGCACGTTCGCCATGGTGTCGCTGTTCACGGTGCTCTTCACCGACTTCTACATCATGGCCGTCTCCGCCGGCTGGTTCACCGACCTGCGGTTCATCAACTAGAGGGCCCCGATATGACCACTACCACGCGAATCGAACGACACCACTACGACGTCGTCGTGATCGGAGCCGGCGGCGCCGGACTGCGAGCCGCGATCGAGGCCCGACTGGCCGGCAAGAAGACCGCGATCATCTCGAAGTCGCTCTTCGGCAAGGCGCACACGGTGATGGCCGAGGGGGGCGCCGCGGCCGCGATGGGGAACGTGAACAGCCGGGACAGCTGGCAGGTGCACTTCCGCGACACGATGCGCGGCGGCAAGTTCCTGAACAACTTCCGTATGGCCGAGCTGCACGCCAAGGAGTCGCCGCAGCGAATCTGGGAGCTGGAGACCTACGGCGCCCTCTTCGACCGGACGAAGGACGGGAGGATCTCCCAGCGCAACTTCGGCGGGCACGAGTACCCGCGCCTCGCGCACGTGGGCGACCGCACCGGCCTGGAGCTGATCCGCACCCTCCAGCAGAAGATCGTCTCCCTCCAGCAGGAAGATCGACACGAGCACGGCTCGTACGACGCCCGGATCCGGGTCTTCGCCGAGACCACCATCACCGAGCTGCTACTTGACGGGGACCGGGTCGCCGGCGCCTTCGGCTACTACCGGGAGTCGGGCGAGTTCGTTCTCTTCGAAGCGCCGGCCGTGGTGCTGGCCACCGGCGGGGTCGGCCGCTCGTACAAGGTCACCTCGAACTCCTGGGAGTACACCGGGGACGGCCACGCGCTGGCGCTACGGGCCGGGGCGACGCTGATCAACATGGAGTTTCTCCAGTTCCACCCGACCGGCATGGTCTGGCCCCCCTCGGTGAAGGGAATCCTGGTCACCGAGTCGGTCCGCGGAGACGGCGGGATCCTGAAGAACTCCGAGGGCAAGCGGTTCATGTTCGACTACGTGCCGGATGTGTTCCGGAAGCAGTACGCGGACAGTGAGGCCGAGGCGGACCGCTGGTATGAGGACCCGGACAACAACCGGCGGCCACCGGAGCTGCTGCCGCGCGACGAGGTGGCCCGAGCGATCAACAGCGAGGTCAAGGCGGGCCGGGGCACCCCGGCTGGCGGCGTCTACCTGGACATCGCCTCCCGGCTGCCGGCGGAGGAGATTCGCCGTCGCCTCCCGTCGATGTACCACCAGTTCAAGGAGCTGGCCGACGTCGACATCACCCGGGAGCCGATGGAGGTCGGGCCGACCTGTCACTACGTGATGGGCGGAGTGGAGGTCGACCCCGACTCCGGTGCGGCCTTCGGCCATGTCCGCGGGCTATTCGCCGCGGGTGAGGTCTCCGGCGGCATGCACGGCTCCAACCGGCTCGGCGGCAACTCCCTCTCCGACCTGCTGGTCTTCGGCAAGCGGGCGGGCGGGCACGCCGCCTCGTACGCTGACGGGTTGGCGTCTCGGCCCCAGGTCCCGGTGCCGGCGGTGGAGACCGCGGTGGAGACGGCCCTGGCCCCGTTGCAGCGGGACACCGGCGAGAGCCCGTACGTCCTGCAGCAGGATCTCCAGGCGGTGATGGGCGACCTGGTCGGCATCATCCGGCGGGAGGGCGAGCTGGTTGACGCGCTGGCCCGACTCGGCGAGCTTCGCGAACGAGTCGCCAAGGTGAGCGCGGCGGGCGGCCGGCGCTACAACCCGGGCTGGCACCTCGCCCTCGATCTCCGCAACATGCTGGTGGTCTCCGAGTGCACCGCCAAGGCAGCGCTGGAGCGGCGGGAGTCGCGGGGCGGCCACACCCGGGAGGATCATCCGACGATGGACCCGGCCTGGCGGCGGGTCAACCAGGTCTGCTCCCTGGAAGGCGACATCGTGCACCTGGACCGCAAGCCGCTACCGCGGATGCGGCCGGAGCTCTTCGCCCTCTTCGACCGCGCGGAGTTGGCCAAGTACCTGACCGACGAGGAGCTGGCGGAGTTCGACGCCCTCGCTAAGGAGGAGCGCTGAGGAATGGGAACTGAGAAGAGCCAGGCGGCCGGCGCACCGGCCACGAAGCGACAGTTCCGCATCTGGCGGGGCGACGAGACCGGCGGCGACCTGAAGGAATACCTGGTCGAGGTGAAGGAGGGCGAGGTCGTCCTCGACATCATCCACCGACTGCAGAGCACCGAGGCACCGGACCTCGCCTGCCGCTGGAACTGCAAGGCTGGCAAGTGCGGCTCCTGCTCGGTGGAGATCAACGGCAAACCGAAGCTGGCCTGCATGACCCGGATGTCGACCTTCACCGAGGACGAGACGATTTCGGTCACGCCGCTACGGACGTTCCCGATTGTTCGGGACCTCGTCACCGATGTCTCGTTCAACTACGAGAAGGCCCGGGAGACACCGGCCTTCGCACCGCCTCCCGGTGTCACCCCGGGCGACTACCGGATGCAGCAGGTTGACGTCGAGCGCTCCCAGGAGTTCCGCAAGTGCATCGAGTGCTTCCTCTGCCAGACGGTCTGTCACGTGATCCGGGACCATGAGGAGAACAAGCCCGCCTTCTCCGGGCCGCGATACTTCATCCGGGCGGCCGAGTTGGACATGCACCCGCTGGACGCGCGGGACGACCGCAAGGAGTACGCGCAGGCCGAACAGGGGCTGGGCTACTGCAACATCACCAAGTGCTGCACCGAGGTCTGTCCCGAGCACATCAAGATCACCGACAACGGGATTATCCCCATGAAGGAGCGGGTAGTCGACCGGAAGTATGATCCTCTTGTTTGGCTCGGTAACAAGATCTTCCGGAGGGGTCAGGTGCCTCAGACCAGCGTGACCAGCGAGCACTCCCCGGGCGCCGTGCGCACCCCCGCCGCCGGCCCGCCCGGGTTCCACTCCCACGCGGGAGCCTCGCACGACCCGAAGGCCGAGGCGCAGGCGCAGGCGGGTGTCAACTGGCATCGTGAGGTGCCGAAGCCGACCGCCCCGACACTTGACGAGTCCGGCAGGCTGCCGCTGACCGAGCTCACCTTCGACCGGCCGGCGGCACCGTCGCCCTTCGGTGAGGACGTGAGCTTCCCGCTGCCGCCGGAGCACCTAAACTACGCCCACCCGGAGCAGGACAAACACTGAACACGTCAGCGACGACGACAGAGCCGGCGGCAAACTCCGCCGGCTCTGTCCGTTTTCAGGTCGGCCTTCCGGTTCTGTTGCGGGTCAGCCGGCGGCCAGCAGCGGGCGAAGCGCGGCGACAATCGGGGCATCGGCGGGCAGCCAGGTGACGCTGTCCAACTCGGCGGCGGAGAGCCAACGCAGCGCCGAGTGCTCCAAGGCCTGCGGCTGGTCGCCCTGCAGCAGCCGGGCCAGATACACCCTCAGCACCGAGCGCCCATGGGCCATCCGAACGCTCCGGCCGATCCGTTCCCCAATCTCCACCCGGACAGCCAGCTCCTCGGCGCACTCACGCCGTAGCGCCGCGGCCTCGCTCTCTCCCGGCTCCACCTTGCCGCCGGGGAACTCCCACCGGCCCGCCACCTCCGGCGGGGCAGACCGTGCGCAGGCCAGCACCCGACCGTTGCGGATGATTGCCGCGCCGACGATCACCTTCGGCTCGGGTCGCTCGACCCGGCCGCCATCGCTTGCCTGTTCAGTTCGCACGAGCGTCCAGCGTGCCAGATCAATCGTCGGTTTGGGTACCGTGACTAACCCATCAGGCCAGGAAGACCCAGAAGTGTGGCCGTGGACACAGCTCCCACCAAGGGACAGACTAAGTCCACCAAAAAGACACGGAAACGCGACGATTAGGCTACAAGACCGCAACGATGCCGGGAGGTGTGGTGGTACGCATGCCGTTCGGGCGGGGTAAGCACAACTATCTCAACGATGCGCTGACTCTGCTGCCCGGTTGGACCCGGGAGGGCGAAGGGATCCGACGGACGCTCCCCATTGACGACTCACAGCACGCGGCCCTCACCGAGCGGGTGAAGGTGGTCGCGGACGCGCTGCACCTTCGCCCCGACATCAGCCGCCACGCCGACCAGACCGAGATACGAGTCGGCCACGAGACCGTGCCGCTGACCGAGGGCGAGGTCCTACTGGCTGCCCGCATCGAGGACGCGTACCGCGCCGTCACCGAGCCCTGAGACGACGTGGGTCACCGGTAGCCGACGAACCGTCACCACAGATCACTTCGCCAAGCTTCGATGTGCTTTCTACGCCTACGCTGAGGCCATGGCGAACGCGACATACGACCGCAAGGAGCAGCTGCAACAGATCCAGAGCGGGCTGCTCGAGGGCGAGCAGATCATCGCCGTCTACGACGCCGTCGGCACCGGTACCGGCTTCATCGGCGTGACCGACCGACGCGTGATCATTCAGGACCGCTCGTTCATCGGCAAGCGCTACGCGATCACCAGCATCCCGTACGCGAAGATCACTAGTGTGAGCGTGGTCAGCAACAAGTCGTGGGGCGGCTCGTTCTTCTCCACCGGCGCCATCGCCATTCACGTCGGCACGCACACCTACGAGGTGGAGTTCCGCGGCTCCCAGAAGAGCCACCACGTGCACAACGTGATCCTGCACTACATCAGCTGACCCGCCCCGGTCCGGGTACGGCGGCCCTTGGGAGTCGGGTCAGGAGGCCGCCGCGGGCCTGCCGGTGGCGTCGCCGCCGGTGGCTCCGCGACCAGGGCGGCGGGTCAGAATCTGTGGGCCCGTGGCGGTGATGGCGATCGTGTGTTCGGAGTGGGCGGTACGGGAGCCGTCGGCGGAGCGGATCGTCCAGCCATCGTCGTCAAACCTGATCTCGTCGGTGGAAGCGCAGAACCAGGGCTCGATGGCGATGGTGAGGCCGGGCTGCAGCTTCAGGCCGCGACGGGCGCGGGCGTTGTTGGCCACGTGCGGGGCCTCGTGCATGGTGCGGCCGACGCCGTGCCCACCGAACTCGCCGTTGACCTGGTAGCCGTAGGAGTGCGCGACCTGACCGATCGCGGCGGAGATGTCGCCGAGTCGGCCCCCCGGCTGGGCGGCGGCGATGCCGGCGTCGAGGGCGACCTCGGTGGCCTCGATCAGCTTCAGGTCAGCCGGGGCGGGGGCGCCCACGATGAGGGAGACCGCGGAGTCGGCGACCCAGCCCTGGATGCTGACCGCCATGTCGATGCTGAGCAGGTCACCGTCGCGGAGGAGATAGTCGTGCGGCAGGCCGTGCAGCACCGCGTCGTTGACCGACAGGCACAGGACGTTACGGAAGGGTCCGCGGCCGAAGGAGGGAGCGTAGTCCCAGTAGCAGGACTCGGCACCGCGTTGCGCGATTCGACGGCGGGCGTGGTGTTCGAGGTCCATCAGGTTCACGCCGACCGCGGCGACCTCGCTCAGTTCGGCGAGCAGCTCACCGACGAACCGGCCGGTGACCGCCATCTGGCCGATCTCCGCGGCGGACTTCAGCTCAATCACGACGCCTCCCGGGCAGCGGTATTTTAATACCGTATTTTTATACCACCCCCTGGCGAGAGCACCGGGAGCTATCCTGCCGACATGGTTCGCCAACCCCTGACCGCCGAACAGATCGCCGCGGGCCAGCGCCTCGGGGTCGCCCTCCGGGCCGCGCGGGCCGACCGCGGCCTCGTCGAGGTGGCCCTGGCGGCCGGCATCTCCCCTGAAACCCTGCGCAAGATCGAGTCGGGTCGCCTGCCCGCACCAGCGTTCGGCACCGTGGTCTGCCTCAGTCGCGCCCTCGACACCCCCCTAGCCGAGCTGGCTGACGCCTGGCTCGCCAGCCCGTCCATCCCGCAGGCATCCTGACCAACAGCGGCGCGGGCGGCCCCGGCCAACCAGCCCGGCGGCCACCTCCAAGCGCCGGAGCCCCCGGCCAAGCGCCGGAACTACTCCGTTGCGGCGGTCTCAAGGAGCACACAAGCCCCGCCACCGGCAACCCAGAGCACACTCCACGAAGGCTCATCCACCGGCGCCGCTCGAACCCGCGATCGGACCCTCGCCCGCCACGCGAACCTTCGAAGCTACCGCAACGGCCCAGGTTTCGGCGCGCAAAGCCGGACAGACTCCGCCTTCGGGTGACACGAGCCGTTTCGCAGAATTAAGGCTCAGAGTTTGCGAGACTGTGAACGATCATCAGATTTGGTCTGAAGTAGTCGCCCATTCGGTTGCGAATTCGTGATGCCCATCTGCGCATCATTCGAAGGAGGCTTCATGGCCCGCTTGATCCGATCCCTCTGTGCCTCCCTCTGCGCTGTGGTGATCTTACTTACCGTTCCCTCGTACACCACTGCGAGATCACCATCTTCCGGGGGTCCAGGAGGAGAGGCCGACAGTCAGGCAACCGACGTTTATGACGTGACGCGCCGTTATGTGACGAAGTTCTACCCTCGATGGTTCACACACCAGCAACAACTCATCCTGGTCCCCAACCTACTTTTCGGACCAGACCGGATGTCCCCAATATTTCGCTCCGTCGTAGCACCAAATGACGACACGCTGTACACCTCTGCGCTCGTCGGCGTACGGAACGAGCCAGCGGTCCTGGAAATTCCGGACACCATGGCGACTTACGGCGTACTCATCACAGACGTCTACGGGAACATCATCAAGACGGATATCTCGACAACCTCTGGCGGTCGCTACGCCCTTACCGGACCCGGCTGGAGCGGAACCCTTCCACCAGAATTGACCGAAATCCCGCTTCCGGTGACGAACCCGCTAATGATCATCCGAGTCAACAGATTCTCACCCGACGGGGAGAACCAGATCGCGCTGGCCGAAGAGTTCCGGCGATCCCTCCGCATGGGCCCCCTGCTGGCGTACGAGCGGGGCGTACTGGCAGAGACCCTGATCGTCCCGGTGTCTTTCTGGGCTCGCTCGTTCAAGCTCGATGCGGACCGGATGATCAAAGATAACCCACTTCGCTTCCTGCGAGAACTCCAGCGGGGAGTGATGGATATCCGGACACCACCGCTCACCGGCGACAACAGGGCACTAGCGGAAGAGTTCGACCGGCTGTTTGCTACCGGGATGTTCGAGGACGAATTCGCGCGAGCGACCCAGGACGCGCAGGCCGACATCATCTCGAACTATCTTGACAACACCGATCAGAACAACTGGATCAACTTCCGGAACATCGGCTTCTGGGGAACCAATTACCTCGACCGATCCTCGATTACCCAATTCTGCCAATACTGCAATGACATCGAAAGTTCAGCATACTACGACGTCTTCAAAGACAGCAATGATCGACAACTGAACGGCGCCTCCGGTGGATATGTCCTCACGTTCGAAAGAGACCAGATCCCCCAGGCCCGCGAGTTTTGGTCCGTTACCTCCTACATATCCGAAACAATCACCCTGCATCGCAACCCGGAGGACAAGTACGTCGTAGCAGGCTATACGCCCGGGCTCGAGACCAACGAGGACGGCTCGATCAGCATCTACGCAACACCAACTCCGCCACCCGGAGTGAGTATCGCCAACTGGCTACCCGTACCCGATGGGCCCTTCAGCATGATGCTCCGCGTCTACGGCCCGGAGGGGAGCGTGGCCGCGGGAACGTACGTCCCACCGGCGGTCCGTGAAATCAATCAATCTGGACGGAACGGAGGCAGTCCCCGCGGGAAGGGTTGAGCCTCCCTCGTAGCGGCCACGCACCGCTCACCTCCACGAAGGGCCGTGTTGGGGGCGGGAACCGAGAAAGCGCCCTCCGGGCCGGACTGACGGGACCCTGTCGAGTTCGCGGCAGTCCACCGGGGGGCGTTTCTGGGATTCCGGCGGTGAAGAATCCGTCCTCGACCAGGCCAGCCGCCCGATCAGCCTCCAGACCGGCTCAACCCGCTCAGCGCTCGACGGGACACGAGGTCCGCCTGACGAGTCGCCTCAGGAATTCGATAGCGCGGACACAAGCTCAGGGTTAGGTCGCATGCCTGATCAAGACCAATTCGATGGCCAACCGAAACGAAGACGGGCTTGACCCCATCCCGCGTACGTAGCGCACGCCCAAGCGTCTCACCACCCTCCTCCAGCGGCGACCCGGCGCCACGGCGAGGGTCTGGGTACGCGAAATCGGCGGTGAAGGAGGTCTTGGCGACCCCGAACGTTGGCAGCCCAGTCAACACACCGAGATGACAGGCCAGGCCGAAGCGCCTCGGATGCGCGATGCCGTAGCCGTCACAGACCAACACCTCCGGCTCATCCGCCAACCCCTGGAGCGCCTCCAACAGAATCGGCACCTCCCGAAACGCCAGCAGGCCAGGGACGTACGGAAACTTGACCTCCCCGACCACGGTCGCCACATCTGTCACCGCCAACGACTCCAGCTCGATCACCACAGCCGCCGCACATACCCGGTTTGTGGATTTCTCGTAGGACACATCGAGCCCCACCACCGACTCCGGGAAGGAGGTCAGTCGGGTCGACAGGTCAACCTGACGCCGAAGCTGTCGCTGAACTTGCTCAGCATCCTCTTCACTCCAGGGCACAGCTGAGGCTATCCAGGAACCGGGCGACGCTCGCGCGCGCCTGCCGACGGGTCGCCCACTCCAACTCGCCGCTCACCACTCCCCCTCCGCTGGCCAGTGGCCGCGATTAATCGGAATCTGATGTCGCGCACGGCACGGTAATTCTCCGCCACATCGGCAGGTCCACCGCCACCGTCGCCAGCACCAGACCGAACGATGCCGACGCGCCAGGGTCAGCGCGACCACCAAGACGTACGCGTCATAAGGGACCCGCCGCTCCACAGACATCAAACGCTCTGCCTGCTGCCTGTTGCCGACTGCTGATGCGCGCCTCGCGCCTGGTCCAACAGGCGCTGTCGCGCGGCTTCCTGTTCCATTTCCTGGATGCGCTGGCCGACTCCGGAGCCAGCCGGTGCCGACACGAGGTATCGACTGACAATTCGACGCAGAAAGCCAATTGCCACGGCCATAGGTCCGCCCCTCAATCCTGAAAGCGCGGAGGGACGTCTGCCCATGTATCTCGTTCCGCGCCCGGTGTGGTCAGGGTCCAGCGTCCCGCCGGGCACGTCATCGATCTAGTAGCTAAGTGTCCGCTAACCAGGTTTGCTGTCCGCTGGTAGTCGGCGTCCCGGGGCGTACTCCACGCACAGGTCACGCAAGGTCGCGGCCTCCGGTGCCCCCGACTGTTCCACCTTTGTCAACAGTTCCGCAGCTCGCCACCAGTTCGACGGCACCACCCGCCCGGACGCCACAGCCTGCACCCCCAGAGCGACCGCCTCGTCGGGCTGACCGGCGGCGACCAGGGCAAGGCCAAGATCGAGACGAGCTGACGCGGACCGGCGAGGCCGCGCTCCCCCAGTTCCGTGCGGGTCCAAATCAGCCAGCACCGCCCGCGCTACCTGCTCGGCACCGGGGTCCCCCGCCCACGCCAACGTCGTGGCCGTATAGGCGGCAGCCTTGGCCGGGTCGTAACGATAGTGGTGCTCGGCCCGCTCCGGAACGGGCAGATTCGCCGTCAACCGCTCCACCCGGTCCAACGCTCGACGGGTCGCACCGACCTCGCCCATCCGTGCCCACGCGCGCGCCTCCTGAGCGGTCGCCTGGATGCGAGCAGAGCTGCCCTTCGGGGCAACCCGCTGAGCTTGATTGGAAAGATCGAGCGCCCTCCGGTAGTCACCTTGAGTCAGCACGTCCCAGGCCCGGGTTTCCAGGCACCATGCCTGAATCTCACCGTGCTCGGCATGTTCGGCAAGGTCCCGCGCAGCTCGCAGGTGGGCAGCCGCAGCGACCCGCTGCCGAAGGTCAATGTGAACGGTCGCCCGCAGCACCGCCAACCAGGCACCAGCAACCAACAACCGCCGTTGTTGAGCAAGCGTGACCCGTCCATCCAGTAGCCGCCGCACAACGGCGAGGTGCCGCCGTACCAGCGGCAACAGGTCTACCGGAGCCAACGTCGGATAGGAACTGGCCAGGTCGTCAACGCCCTGCTCGATCCGGTCGAGCACCTCTCCACTCACATCACTGGCGGCGACTCTCGCCCGGAGCTCACGCAGTGCTACCCCGAAACGCGGATCGACGGACGAGGCCATAACGCCACTCCAAGCTCAACCGGCCCGGCGAACTCACCCAGCCGGCCATCACATTGACGGTACCGCCTACGTCGTGCATCGGTACCCCTCGACACGTCACCGGCCGCATCGATGCCACCCTTCACCCCGATGCTGTGCCCTACAGCTCCCCGCGGGCCGCACGCCGAGTGGGTCACCGAGGGCCGCGACGCAGATCAGTCACCTCGGCGGACGGAGTGAAGCCGGCCGAGGCGTAGGTGGCCATAGCACCGGCGTTGGAGCTCTGCACGCACACGCCCGCGCTGGAGGCACCCAGGTCGCGAAGGGTCGCGGCGGCGGCGAGCGTGACCGCGGTGCCGTAGCCACGGCCACGGTGACCATGGTGGACGCCGATCGGTTCCAGCAGTCCCGGCCGCCCGGGGCCGGCTGACCACACGGCCGCCACCGCCACGGCATCGTCGTTCTCGTCGAATAGGGCGAGGCTGCGTGCGTCACCGTAGAACGGGCCACCGGCCATCGTGAGCCAACGCCCGACCGTACGGCGTCGGTCGGCATCAGTGCGGACCGAGCCACGGAACGCGGACCAGTGGACGGCGACCCACAACTCGGCGCGATCGGGCTCGATCGTCTCGACGCGCAGACCGCGCTCCTCCACCGGATCCGAGAGGGTTCGATGGAACGTTGTCCACGGCTCGTCCCGTTCCCAACCCCGCTCCAGCAGCAGCTGGGTCAGGAGCTCCGCACCTCGGGCTTCAACGGTCACGCCGCCGTCGCCGGCCAGGACACCACCTGCCGGGTCGTCCAGATCGGCGGTGAGCCGGCGGGCCAGTGCCGCATCCTCGCGCCGGTGCGGAGCGACCGCCAGGCGCACCAGCCCCCGGCCGTCCAGCAGCCCGATCGCGAGAACCTCCCCGTCGCACGACCACATCCGAATCGCAGCGGCGGTAGCCTCGGCACCGTTTTGCGAGTGCCAGCCGAGATCGCCGGAGTGCAACTGCAGCGCCCCCTCGTCGAGCTGCCACCGCTTGAGCGCGTCGGCCGCTGATGACAGCTCGTCGACCTTCGGAGTGCTCAGAATGATGCTCATCGACGCATCGAATCCCACGGCGTGACCTGGCACCAGCGAATTTCGCCGGTAGCCGCGCGGTGGGGCCGGCGGCCGGTGGGGCTGGCCCCACCGGCCGGCGGACCGCGGTCAGTCGCGCCGCTCCCCCACCCGGTACGTGACCAGGTTCGGGTCGGCTTGGAGCTGGCGCTGCGTGAATTTGATGGTGTCCCAACCCTTCTCCGAGTACAGCCGGGTCTGATCGGCGTACCAGGGGGAGTTCGGGTTGGTCGACTGCGAGTAGGTGAGGATCTGCCGGCCCGACGGCCCGTCCCTACCCAGCTCGACGGCCATCAGGAACGAGGTGCCGTGGACAATCTTGGAATAGCCGACGCCGGGCTCAAACCCACTGTGGATCAGGTTGAAGACGCCAGCGACGTCATGTCCACCGTGGATAGGAATCTGTTCGGCACCCCGCGGCTCGGTCTGGATGTCACCGAGCCGGGCGTCGAGCGGGATGCCCTCCAGCTTCTGGACGGCGTTCGCGAGCGCGGTCCGCACCTCCGGGTCGTCGACGGCGAGCCGGCTCGGCGTGGTCAGCGGGGCGGTCGGGTCGAACGAGTCGGCGAAGCGCAGGCCCTTGGCCAGGGCGAACTCGGTGAACAGGTGGGCGCCTCGGCTGTCCAGATCGACCCGCAGATCCCACCCGCGCAGGGCGGCGCAGGCCGCGGTCAGGTCGACGGTGGTGCCGTCGGAGGTGGTCGCCGTCGGCTCCGCCTCGCAGCTCCGGACCAGGTCGTCGCGGACCAGTTCACCGCCGTAGGCCCGGTTGCCGAGCGTCACATCCCACAGGTTGCTGGTGGTGAAGCCCCTCCCGGGAAGTCCATCGGTGCCGGCGCGGCGCTGCTGCACCTGATGCACGCCGAGCCGGGTCCGCAGGCTGCGCTGGGTCTGCTCGTCGCCGACGATGCGCGGGTAGCCCTCCAGCGGATGCTCCGGATTGGCCAGCCAGTAGCTGTCGTTGGAGTTGGCCACGTAGTCACTGCGGACCAGGGTGGGCAGGTTGGCCGGGCCGAGGATGCCAGGCACCGCGGCGTCCGGATCCCGGCCCAACTCGCACGAGGAGCGGGACCCGTCGAGGACCGCCTCGCCCTCGCTCTCGTACAAGTCCTGGAAGGGGGCCGGAATGCAGGCGGCGGCCAGGGAGTCGGTCACCCGGGGCACGACCGAGTGGTCGGCGTAGAAGGCCTGGCCGCGACGGTCAACGGCGACGACGTTGACCCAGGGCAGGAACTGCCGCTCGTCCAACACCGTCCGCAGCTCGCCCACCGACCCGGCCTGCCCCATGGCCAGCCAGCCGTCGAGTGCGCGGTTGTTGGTGGCGTTGGCGTCCGTGATCGCGTACGCCGTGGTGGTGGTCCAGTCAAGCGCACCGGGCACCACGACGACCGGGCCGAAGTGGGTGTCGTAGAGGGTCCGGCTGACCGGCCCGTCGGGAGTCTGGACGGTGACCGTACGGGCGGTCATCTTCCGGGGCTCGCCGTCGTAGCGGTAGCTGGTCGGGTCACCGGGCACCAGCTCCAGCCGGTGCCAGACGTATCTCTTCGCGGTGGAGACGGTGTGGCTCCACGCGACCTGGCCATTGTGGCCGATCTGGATGGTTGGCCCACCGACCAGTGCCGCGCCCTCGACGTCGTAGCGGCCGGGCACCTTTAGATGCATCCGGTAGAAGCGGTCGGCGCCGTCCCAGGGAAAGTGCGGGTTGGCCAGCAGCATGCCGGCGCCGCTGGTGGTGGCGTCCCGCCCCAAGCCGTACGCGTTGCTGCCCAACCCGGTCGGCGTACCGTCCGAGCCGGTGGCCGCTGCCGTCTGCGGAGCGCTCGCCGACACGCTGTTCCCGCTGGCGGTGGGGGGCGCAGCGGCGACGATACCGCCGGCGAGCCGGCCAGAGCTGACCAAGACCACGTCGGCCCACTGCGCCCGCCACATGTCCAGTTCGCTGATCGGGCGTACCCACTCCTGCCCGGCACAGGCCGGGTCGGTGATCGCCTTCCCGTCCCGGAGGTACGCGTTGTAGCCGGCGGCGAAGCCACGGATCTGATCGCGCACCTGGGTGGAGGGGGCGCGGACGCCGTCGTGGGGACCATCGAGCAACTTCTCGGCGGCCTGGTCGTCGATGGCCTTCTGATGGAAGAGGTCGCTGCTGACGTTGTTGGTGTCCGCGCCGAACCAGCGGGACCGTTCGGCGCGAACCGTCACCATCCGCTCGGCGATCAGGCAGATGTTGTCCTCGGCTTGCACGTAGCCGGCACCGAAGCCGAGGCTGGCGAAGTCACGGGCGGTGATGTGCGGCACGCCGTACGACGCGCGCTGGATCAGGGCCGAGTAGCCATCGCCGTATGCGACAGCGGTGCTGCCGGTAGCGGTGAGGCCGGCGGCGGCCAGTCCGACGACGGTGGCCGCGGCGGCGAGCCGGCGCCGGCTCATCGGTGGGCTCTATTCATGGTGCGTCCCCCTCGTGCTGATGTGTCCATGCTCGACGGACGCTAGCGGTGGAGAACTGCCCCAGACATCAGTAGTTGACCATGAACTTTGTCAGGGTTCACCCCGAGGGGCCGCTCGACGATGATGACCAGATGGACGACCTCAGCATCCGCGATCGGGTCCCGGCCGACCTGCACCACTGCATCTCTGTCCTCGCGGAGGTGCACCGGTGGGACCGCTACCCGCTGAACTGGCCCGCCGACCCGTACGAGTGGCTCTCCCCTGACAACGCCCGCCACGCCTGGATCGCCGAACGAGGAAACACCGTCGTCGGCCACATCGCCCTCCACCACCCCGCCGCCGCGACCGATCCCGCCTCCCCGACCAGTTCTGCCTCTGCGACCAGCTCTGCCTCCACGACCAGCCCTATCCGCTCAACCGGCCCTGTCGCCGCGACCGTGGTCGAGGTCAGCCGCCTGTTCGTCGCGCCGGTCGCCCGCCGCCTCAACGCCGCGACCAGGCTCCTGCACCACGCCCGCCAGTGGGCCGCCGAGCACCAACTCGACCTCACGCTGGAGATCGTCGACGAACCCCGGTCAGCCGCCGCCATCGCCCTGTACGAGCGCACCGGCTGGCGGCACACCCACACCGCCACCGCCGACTGGACCAGCCCGGGCGGCCGACCCGTACGACTACGCCGCTACAGCTTCCGCGAGCAGGGCGTGCAGACGTCGCAGCAGAGCTGACGGGGTGACCGGCCCTGATCGAAAGTTGCGCTGCTCGTCGGGGTGCAGGGAAGAAATATCTTCACTTCTGGACTTTCACCCGCCGGGTGCGCGACGTGTGCCGCACATCCGGCGAGCGATATTCGCCGACTCACCTTGTGAGCGGCCAGCCTTGGGCACTTGTCACTGGGAAACGGGGTACGCGCTCTTGCTGCCGCTCTGGCCGGTGGTTTGGTGAATCCAGTCGGCGATATGGTCGACCCGAGCGGTGGTCTCCTCCTGGGAGTGGGGGCACGGCGGTCCGTCGGATTCCACGGACACCAGCGTCTGGGTGCCGTCCGGGTTTTCGGTGAAGTAGGGCGCACCGGAGTCGTACAGGCAGGCGCTCGTGTTGGCGGCTGGGGCATAGCCGACCATCATGGCTGAGGTACCGGCGACGCGGTTCAGCATGAACTGGCCGGTCTGCAGATGGGTGGCGGGTGTGGGGTTGTTGGAACTGGTAGCTCCCCAGCCAGTCATACGCACGATGGCTCCGGTCTCCGGTTTCGTGGTGGCAACCGACAGTGGAGCGATATCGGTAATCGGAGTGGCCAGCTTGGCTACTGCTACGTCAAGACGAGTTGCCTGCTGCACCTCCACGACGTCAATGACGTGACCTGTCGTGGCGTCCAGGTTAGCCCGGCCGACGGTCGCGGTGGTCGCGTAGGGAACTGGTCCGCTGACCGGATTCCCCCACACGTCGTGGAAGCAGTGCCCTGCAGTGATTATCCATTGGGGGGCGATGAGAGCGGCGGAGCACGCGCTGTCGTACGTGGTTCCGTCGGGCCGCGGAATCTCGGTCATCGTGAGTTTTGTGGCGAAGGTGTAGTCACCTTCGGTGACCGGGATTCCGTTGGCGATCGCATGGGCGCTGCCGGGTGCGGCAAGCACGGCCGACACCCCGAGGGCCGCGGCGGCCGCGACCGCCGCGATGCGCGGCGCAATAGCGGGTAAACGAGTCATTTGGGGAGGCTAGCATCGTCAGTATCGCCGGGATACTCCGCTGGAGTACGAAGTGTACCGAAGTCAATAGCTGCGCGACGATGCGAACTGTATGCGGCACCCGAGACGGTCCCGATGTAAGGATCGGTCTACAGTGACCCGAGCTCGTTCGACCTCGGAGCTGTCTCGGCACCACGAAAACCTAGTCGAGCTCGGGTAGTGCGGCGACCCCCACTCCGCTCACATGCAATCGATGCCATACCCGTCAGCTGGCGCGAATGGAGTGCAAGGCCGCCATGCCATGTCGTAACAGCAGGTCACTGCGGCTGGAAAGCCTAATCCGGGTGGCAACTCGAGGATTAGAAGTGGTCCTTACATCGTCTCCATCGCCCCGTTCCGGGCCGACCCACCTCGCAACGCCGCAACCAGTCAGAAAGTCCTGCTCAACCAGCAACTGACGGACGAGAGGCACGACTGGCACACCGAATCCAGATGAGACGGAAATATCCTGACCCGTCAGCACTTTGGTACGGTGCTAGCCAAGATCGACGCTCCCGCCGGGCTGCAGCCGCCGGGGCGACTGTGTTCCCACTATCGAGATGGAGCGCCCCTGGGTAGGCGGTGAGGCAAAACTGCCTCCGCTCAACGACTGGGCAACCGTTTCCTACGACGGCCGGGTTAGCCGTGGACACGAAACCTGGGTACAGAAGGACAGCGGATAGTGAATGATCCTTTGAATAATCGAGGGTGGGGATGGCGCGGGTCGCGCCGCGGCCGCAGCGCCCGCCGCGCCGTGATCGCCGCGCTTCTCGTAACGATGTTCGGATTGACCGTCACTGCACGCCCCATACTTGAATCGGAACCTGAGCGAGTTGGGGGGAACTCGCCTTCGTGGACATCTTCGGATGAATATTGCGACATTTGGCCAGCTCGTGAAGGTTGCTCCGCGATCTTTGTCGGCAATGAGACCTGGCGATATTCGCTACTTCGAAGTCGCGAGGAGACGGCCAAAACCGTCCTCGTAGATCTCGGCGGCCCCGGGATATCCGTGCTGTCCGGAGCTATGGGACTTAAATCTTTCGCGGCAAACTTCAGCGAACTCAGCTCCCGATACAATCTGCTCTTCATCGAGGAGCCATGGGTTACACAGGCACCTCCTGCGGGTTGCGAGGATGCACTCGTCGCGCACTTCGATCACCTACGCGACCAAGTTGTTTCATTCGGTGGTGACGCCCCAGACGTAGCGGAGAAATGCCAGTTAGCATGGCCGCCGGGCCAGCAACCCGACCAGCCAGTTGCGCATCGAGGCTGGGGATTCGACCCCGAACACTACTCCCGGTTTGTGACGGCAATCAGCCAGCTGGAACGCCTCGATCTCAAGGGATTCGTCGGCCACTCCTGGGGCTCGATGAGGCTTGCATACCTGCTCCAAGGAGCGTCGAGAAATGAATTCACCCTGGACTGGAGTGTTCTTGTTCGGCCGTTTCCTGTAGGAGTTGAGGCTAATGTCCTCATCTCTGAACAAGCTACGGTTTTGGAACGAAACTTCGATGCCATTAAGGCGATGTCTCCCGTGACGGTCAATTCCCGCTCGCTGCCGGTAACATATTTTGACCAACTGTCCGCATTGGTTGAGCTGGGATACTCCGACGACGGATACGCCAAGGAAAACTCTCAGGCTATTGTTCAAGGGAAGGGCATTTCCGAGATCGGCACTCTTGCCGACGAATATTGGCAGCGATCTAGTCGGGACTCATTCTCGATGGGCCGGCTCGCAGAATGGCAAGAAGTGTGTTCGACAACTCGGTCGCCAGATGGTAGCAACAAGAAGATCGGTGATGTTGCTGATCTGCTCGCCTCGCGATTCGCAGCTTGCGAACGGATACCGCTGCACACGGGAATCGAGGCCCAAACCGCCGGTAAAGCCTGTGTTGTGGCCGCGCCGAACGACTCCGTCACGCCCCACTCGCTGATTAGGGGAACTTATCATGCGGCCTCTCCGGAAGCCACGTGGGTCGAGTCGGCGGAGCGACAGCACGGCTCGTTTGACGGATTAGACGAGTGTCTAGAGGCCGTTCTTCAGCCATAGCTAATATGCCGGTCAAGCTGTCGATCAGCGGCTGCCGGCGGTCCGCTTCCGCTTCCGCCGGACGAGGCAGCCTGGGATGGCTGAAGGTCCCAGGCTTCTTTCGTGCCGGGCGGGAGATCGGTGCTGGTGCGGTGGTCCTGGATGAAGGCTCCCCGATCGTGATCGCCCACAGCGACAGCGAAGGCGCCGCACCCACCTACAAGCACGCCTACGGCTTCCATCCGGTCCTGGTGGCCTTCGACAACACCGCAGGTCCCCACCCAGCACCCCCGGCACCTGCTCAACGGGCATCTTCGGGGATGACTGGTCGATCTGACAGAAAATGCTGGGGCAACTCGACAGCCTCCACCTCAGAGCACTTTGCGCTTCCGAGTTGTTGCGGTGAAGCGGACCGCCGAGCGACAGGGCGGCCCAGCCACAGGGTCAGACGCCGACCGCAGCCGCTGTACGTAACGGCGGGCCGGAGACCTCAGCGAGAGGGGGTGGAGCTACCAGCGATACTAGCCGTGTGACCCTGCTGGAGATACGCATCGCGCTTCATATCCTCGCGACTTTAATCTTAAATGGGGCCACAATTGCGTTTTGGGTGGTTGAGGTTGGCTGGACAACCATCAGTATTCCCGTGATGGGAGTCGTGACAGCGATACAACTCAATGAGATGATGCCGCGGAGAGACCGGAGCAGCCCTACGGTCCTCTCCCGCTTGCGTAGAAAACTTGAGACCGGAGTTGGCCCAGAAAAGGGGGCGTCGCCGCTAGGACGAGGCCAACCCCAGACCATAACAGCGACCGGCGAGGCATTATCGGTGGTGGACAAGGATGCCGAGATCGCCCGACTACGACGTGAGGTTGGTGAGTTGCGACAGGACAAGGAGACGCTGCGTAAGGCAGTCAACCATTTCGCAAGGGAAATACGTCGGTGACACCGATCTGGTCATCGGTACCCGCAAAAGGCGCAGCCGCTCCTTCGAGACCGCTGCCTCAGACCGGCGAGGCCGCTTCGGTGTGAGTGAAATTCACCGCCAGGTACTTCCGTGAGGCGGACCTCTGGAAGCACTGACGGACCCGGACAGAGGTTCGGACGCTGACGGGAACTCCTGCGTACTGGACTGCACGCCGGCTGGCCGCGGCCCCGTGCATGTGCCCCGGCCCCGTCCCGGAGCGCCGGCTCCAACCGCCTGAGCTGCGGGAACAGGCCGGCTTCAGACGTTGAAGCGGAACTCCACCACGTCGCCGTCCTGCATGATGTAGTCCTTGCCCTCGATGCGGACCTTGCCCACCGCCTTCGCGGCGCTCATCGACCCGGCCTCGAGTAGGTCGTCGTAGGAGACGACCTCCGCCTTGATGAAGCCGCGCTGGAAGTCGGTGTGGATGACCCCGGCGGCCTCCGGTGCGCTCGCCCCGACCGGCACGGTCCAGGCCCGCGCCTCCTTGGGGCCGGCGGTCAGGTACGTCTGGAGCCCCAGCGTGCGGAAGCCGACCCGGACGAGCTGGTCCAGCCCGGGCTCGGCCTGCCCGATCGACTCCAGTAGCTCGCGGGCCTCCTCCTCGGGCAGGTCCACCAGCTCCGATTCGATCTTCGCGTCCATGAAGACGGCCTCGGCGGGGGCGACCAGGGCCCGCAGCTCGTCGAGGAACTCGGCGTTGGCCAGTTCGGCCTCGTCGACGTTGAAGACGTACAGGAAAGGCTTGGTGGTCAGCAGGTGCAGCTCGCGCAGGTGTTCCAGCGCGACACCGGCGGCAGCCGCGCCCGCGTACAGGGTGGTGCCGTTGTCGAGCACCTCCACGGCGGCCTTGGCGGCGGTCACCGCAGCGGCCCGGTCCTTGCGGAGCTTGGCCTCCTTCTCCAGCCGGGGAATCGCCCGCTCCAGCGTCTGCAGGTCGGCGAGGATCAGCTCCGTGTTGATCGTCTCGATGTCGTCCGCCGGGGCGATCTTGCCGTCGACGTGCACGACGTTCGGGTCGGAGAAGGCGCGGACGACCTGGCAGATCGCGGCGGCGTCCCGGATGTTGGCGAGGAACGCGTTGCCCCGCCCCTGGCCCTTCGAGGCGCCCCGGACCAGCCCGGCGATGTCGACGAACGACACCGGCGCGGGGATCACCTTCTGCGAGTCGAAGATCTCGGCGAGCTTGCTCAGCCGCTCGTCCGGCAGGCCGACCACACCGACGTTGGGCTCGATGGTGGCGAAGGGGTAGTTCGCCGCGAGTACGTCATTCTTGGTCAGCGCGTTGAAGAGGGTGCTCTTGCCGACGTTGGGCAGGCCGACGATGCCGATGGTGAGACTCACGACGAGCCAGCTTACGCCGCCACCACCCAGCACCCGGCACCCGGCACCCGGCACCCGGCACCCGGCACCCGGCACCCGGCAGATGATTCCTGTCGCCGGCTCAGTCCAGCAGGCGAGGGCCGATGGGTGCCTCCCGGATACTGCCGTCCGGAGCACGACTGACCTCGTACGCCGAGACACCCGGCCGGTCCGCGACCGCCTCGACCAGCCGCTCGCCCCGGTAGAGCAGACCGACGCCGTCGTCGGTGCACTGGCTGGTGGGCAGGGTGCCGTTGCCGACCAGCCGGTGCATCAACGGGCGCCGCTGGTCTTCACTGTCGTAGTGCACCCCGTTGCCGTACGGCAGCCAGCCCAGCCCGTCGGTGAAGCCCCGCAGGGTGGTCCCGAAGCTGTCGGTGGCGCCGCCGGAGTGCCAGCAGATCGAGCCGGCGGACACCCCGCCGAGCACGACCCCGGCCTCCCAGCACTCCCGCAGGATCTCGCCGAGGCCGTGCACCCGCCACACCGCCAGCAGGTTGGCCACGCTGCCGCCGCCAACCCAGATCACGTCCTGCGCCCGCAGGTGGGCCCGCACGTCCTCAACGTTCGGCATCGGGAACAGGGCTAGGTGGGACATTCGGAACCGGCTGCCGGCGAACCCCTCGTAAACCCGGGTCAGTGTGGCCGGCTGGTCCCCCTGGGCCTGGTCGAGGAAGCAGATCCGTGGCTCCGCCGCGCGGGCCAGGTCGGCGGCCAGGTCGAAGACCGGGTTGAGCTGCCGGGGCTGGCCGGCGCGTCCCGGCGCGAAGATGCCCATGCTGGTGGCGAGGATGGTGGGTTCGGTGGCGGCCACGGTCGTCCTTTCCGTCGGTGCGTCGCCCATCCTGCCCGAGCGCGGCCTCAGTCAGTCCCGGGGGCGGGCCTGGCGGGGAATGACTGGCTGGATCCGCGGCGCTTCCGGGGGCAGTTCGGCGGCGGCGGCGAGCGGCAGGGTGAAGCGTGCGTCGGCCGCTGGCCCGACCGCGTGCGACTCGCGGAGCATCCAGCGAACCTCGTCGGCGGTCCACCCCAGCCCCGGCCGGGCAGCGATCTCGCCGAGCAGCCGCAGCGCCGCCCGGGTGTCATCGTCGTAAAAGCGCACGCACCAGTGGTGCACCCACATCCCGAGGGCACGGAGCCGGTCGTCGTCCAGTGAGCGGACAAGCCGTCCGCTGGCGGTCTCCTCGAACGCCCGCTCCGGGTTCCCGGCCCGGTCCCGGTCCAGCGCTCCGACCGCCGCCGGGGCGACCGCCCGCATCCGGGTGAAGAAGCCCTGCGTGACCGCCGGATCCAGCGGCGGGTGCCCGTCCCGTGTCGGCGCCTGCCCGCCCGCCCCGCTCGCCATCGCCGCACCCTTCTCCCGTGATCTGGTGTGCGAGACGGTACCGACCAGGACCGACCGTTCCTGCCCCGGGCACCCCCGCGGTACGCCGACGTCCGTTTCCCGCCAGCCGACCGGCTCCGGACGGAGGCATCATCGGTGCGTGGACCTGGACTTTGAGCGGTGCTATCGAGCCGTTGACAGCCGTGACCAGCGGTTTGACGGCTGGTTTTACACCGGCGTGCTCTCCACCGGCATCTACTGTCGGCCATCCTGTCCGGCGACCACCCCGAAGCGAAGAAATGTACGGTTTTTCCCATCTGCTGCCGCGGCGCAGGGGGCCGGGCTGCGGGCCTGCCGTCGATGCCGGCCGGATGCGACCCCCGGTTCACCCCAGTGGGATCTCCGGGCAGATCTGGTGAGTCGGGCGATGCGGCTGATCGCCGACGGCGTGGTCGACCGCGACGGGGTGCCCGGCCTGGCGGCGCGGCTCGGCTACACCGAGCGGCACCTGCACCGGCTGCTCCGCACCGAGCTGGGCGCCGGCCCGCTCGCGCTGGCCCGAGCGCAACGGGCGCAGACCGCGCGGACCCTGATCGAATCCACCGACCTCGGGCTGGCGGAGATCGCGTTCGCCGCCGGGTTCGGCAGCGTACGGCAGTTCAACGACACCCTCCGCGAGGTGTACGCGGTCCCGCCGTCCGAGCTGCGGGCCACCCGGCGTCGTCGAATGACACCCGCGGGACCCGGCACGTTCACGGTTCGGCTGGCCTACCGCCCCCCACTGCACGTCGGGGCGCTGCTGGACTTCCTCGCCCCGCGGACGCTACCGGGGGTGGACGAGGTACGCGCCGGCACCTACCACCGGGGCCTGCGGCTGCCCCACGGCACCGGCACGGCGGCGCTGACCCCGACGGAGCGGCACGTGGCGGCGACGCTGCGTCTGACCGACCTGCGGGACCTGGCGCCGGCGGTAGCCCGGTGCCGCCGGCTGCTCGACCTTGATGCCGACCCCGCCGCGGTGGACGCCGCCCTGGCCACCGATCCCGCCCTGGCCCCGATGGTCGCGGCGGAACCCGGGGTCCGGGTGCCCCGCACGGTCGACGGTTTCGAGGTGGCGGTCCGCGCGGTGATCGGCCAGCAGGTCTCGGTGGCCGCTGCCCGCACCACGCTCACCCGGCTCCTGAGCCAGCTCCCCACCCCGGTGCCGGAGGCGGGAGGCGGGGGGTTGCCCGGGTTCCCCGCCGCCGACGAGGTACTTGCCGCGCCGGATTCGGCTTTCCGGATGCCGGCCGCCCGCCGGGAGACCCTGCGTCGGCTCGCGGCGGCGGTGGCCGCCGGGGAGGTCGACCTGGAGCCGGGTGGGGACCGGCAGGAGACCCGGCAACGGCTGCTGGCCCTCCCCGGGATCGGCGTGTGGACCGCGGACTATGTGGCGCTCCGCGCGCTCGGCGACCCGGATGTCCTGCTCCCCACCGATGTGGCGGTTCGCCGGGGCGCCGCCGCCCTCGGCCTCGCCACCAGCCCGGACACCTTGCACTCGTACGCCGACCGCTGGCGCCCCTGGCGCTCGTACGCGATGAGCCGACTCTGGAGAGCAGCATGAACACGATTGACGCCACCGTCGCCGACACCCCGGCCGGCCCGCTCGGCATCCTCGCCGGACCGGACGGGGCGGTCCGAGCCGCCGGCTTCACCACCGACCTGCCCGCCCTGCTCGCCTTGGTCCACCCACGCCTGCGCGCCCCGTTGCGCCAACGACGTGACCTCGGCCCGGTCACCGCCGCCGTCACGGCGTACCTGGATGGGGAGCTGACCGCGGTGGACGGGGTTCCGGTCGAGCAGGACACCGGCGGCGCGTTCCTGGCCCACGCCTGGGACGTGCTGCGGGACCTGAAGCCGGGCGGTCCGGTCACCTACACGGAGCTCGCCGGGCTGGCCGGTCGCCCGGCAGCGGTCCGGGCCGCCGCGGCGGCCTGCGCCCGGAACGCCGCCGCACTCTTCGTCCCCTGTCACCGGGTGCTGCGCACCGACGGAACGCTCGGTGGCTACCGCTGGGGGCTGGAGGTGAAGCAGTGGCTGCTGAATCATGAGCGCCAGTTGACAACAAGCTGACACCGGTGACGGTCCTAAAAGACGTAACGTCGGGTAGTGTCCGCGGAGGTTGACGGCGATCCGGCCCCCACCACGGGCCGACATCCGCTCGACAGTCTCTGGCGGCTTCGGCACTACCTGCGCCCATACGCGCCAGAATTCGCCTGGCTCTTTCTCGCCGGTCTGGCCGCCATGGCGGCGGGGATCGCCGTACCGCTGGTGGCCCAGCGGGTGGTGGACGGCCCGGTCGCCGAGCGTGATCCCGCCGGGCTGTTCCGCCTCGCCGGCCTGGCGCTGCTCTTCGGGCTCGCCGAAGCAGTGCTTATCTTCATTCGCCGCTGGGTGCAGTCCTCCTCCTCGCTGGGGATCGAGACGACCATCCGGGCCGACATCTACGCCCACCTGCAACGGTTGCCGGCCAGCTTCCACGACCGGTGGCAGTCCGGTCAGCTCCTCTCCCGGATCACCACCGACCTTTCGGCGATCCGTCGGTTCCTCTCCTTCGGCCTGCTCTTCCTCGCCCTGAACCTGGTCACGTACACCGTGGTGGTGGCGCTGCTGATCCGGCTGCACCCCGTGCTGGGCCTGGCCGTGGCGGTCAGCGCCATCCCGCTGTTCCTCCTGGCGCGACGGTTCGCCCGCGCCTACCACGCCGCCTCCCGGCGGATGCAGGACCAGCAGGGCGACCTGGCCACGCTGGTCGAGGAGACCGCGCAGGGGCTACGCACGGCGAAGGCGTACGGGCGCGGGCCGGAGCTGGCCGCCCGATTCGCCGTCAGCTCCCGCGCGCTACACGACACCGCGGTCGGCAAGGGACGGCTGCTCGCCGACACCTCCGCCCGGCTTGACCTGGTACCAAACCTGACCCTGGGCGTCGTCCTCGTCGCCGGCGCGGGCGCCGCCGCGGCCGGCACGCTCACCATCGGCGAGCTGGTGGCCTTCGTCAGCCTCCAGCTCCTGCTGATCTGGCCGGTACAGGGCCTGGGGTGGATCATCGCGGGCGGGCAGGAGGCCGCGACCGCTGCCGACCGAATCCAGGAGGTGTTGGACACCCCGCCCGCGATCCTGGACGCTCCCGACGCCGCCACCCCACCCCGCGCCCAGATCCTCGGTCGGTTGCGGTTCTCGGGTGTCTCGTTCCGGTACCCGGGTGCCCACGAACCCGTGCTGCGCGACGTTGACCTCACCCTCGAGCCGGGCGAGACGGTGGCGCTGGTCGGCGCGACCGGCTCTGGCAAGAGCACCCTGCTGTCGCTGGTGCCCCGGCTGCACGATGTGACCGGCGGCCACATCACCATCGACGGGTACGACGTTCGGCACCTGCGGTTGGCGACGCTACGCCGGCTGGTCGGGGTGGCCTTTGAGGAGCCGACGCTCTTCTCCATGTCGGTGTGGGAGAACGTGACCCTGGGCCGGCCCGACGCCGGTGACGAGGAGGTCCGCGCCGCGCTCGCGCTGGCGCAGGCCACCTTCGCCTACGACCTGCCGTGGGGGTTGGCGACCCGGGTCGGCGAGCAGGGCCTGTCCCTCTCCGGTGGGCAGCGGCAACGACTCGCGCTCGCCCGGACGGTACTCAGCCGCCCCGCCCTGCTCCTGCTCGACGACCCCCTCTCCGCCCTTGACGTGCACACCGAGGCGCTGGTCGAGACGGCGCTGCGCCGGGCCCTACCCGACACGACCACGCTGGTCGTGGTGCACCGACCGGCCACGATCGCGCTCGCCGACCGGGTCGCCCTGCTGGAAGCCGGCCGGATCACCGCGCTGGGCCGGCACGCCGACCTGCTCGCCACCGTGCCCGCGTACCGTGCCCTGCTCTCGGCCGAGCCAGGGCCACCGGCGGGCGATCCGGCCCCCAACGGTCTGGTGCGCTCGTGACCGACGGCGACGATCCGGGCGCTGACCCGCCGTCGGCCGTCCCCGGGCCGCGAGCGCGTCCGGCCCAGGAGAACTGGCGCGGCATCGCGGTCGACCCGGACGCCGACCGCAGCCGGGCCGAGGACACGGACCCGGCGGCGGTGGCCCGGCTGCGCGGCCGCAGCCGGGCGCTGCTGCGCAACCTGCTCCACCCGCACCGCCGTCAGCTCGCCGTCGCCGTCGCGCTGCTGCTCATCCAGAACATGGCGGGCATGGCCGGACCGTATCTGGTGATGCTCGGCATCGACCGGGCCATTCCGCCGCTGCGGGCCGGTGACACCGGGCCGTTGACGTATATCGCGGCCGCGTTCGTCGTCGCCACGGTCGCCGAGTACACCGCCCGCCGCGGCTTCCTCGTCCGCTCCGCCCAGATCGGTCAGGCTGTGCTCCTCGACCTCCGACGGCGGGTGTACGGGCACTTCCTGCGCCTGTCGGTGACCTTTCACGAGCGGTACACCTCCGGGCGGGTGGTCTCTCGACTCACCAGCGACCTGGACTCCATCGGCGAGTTGGTCGGCGGTGGCATCGACAGCCTGGTCCTCGCCGCCCTGTCGATCCTGTCGGTGGCCGCGATCCTGCTCTGGCTGGACCTTCCGCTGGCCGCCGTGACGCTGCTGGCGTTCCCGTTCCTGTTCTGGCTGTCCCGCTGGTTCGCCCGCACCTCGGCCGTGGCGTATCGGTGGACCCGGGACACCGTTGCCCTGCTTATCGTGCACACCGTCGAGTCGCTGCGGGGGATCCGGGCGGTGCAGGCGTTCCGCCGCGAGCCGCGCAACCAACGGATCTTCACCCGGGTCAACGACGACTACCGGCGGGCCAGCCTGCACGCGTTTCAGCTGATCGCGACCTACTCGCCCGGGGTCAAGCTGATCGGCAACGTCACCATCGCGGCGGTGCTTTGCTACGGCGGGTGGCGCGTTCTCAACGGTCAGGCCGAGGTCGGGGTGCTCGCCGCCTTCCTGCTCTACCTGCGTCGGTTCTTTGAGCCGATGCAGGAGCTGAGCCAGTTCTACAACTCGCTGCAGTCGGCCACCGCGGCGCTGGAGAAGCTCGCCGGGGTGCTGGACGAGCGGCCGGAGGTGCCGGAGCCGGCCCGCCCGGTGCCGCTGCCGGCCGCCGAGGCCGGGCGCGGCGCGGTGACCTTCCACTCGGTCTCCTTCGGGTACTACCCGCAGTCCCCGATCCTGCGCGGGCTGGATCTGGACGTCCCGGCCGGACAGACCGTCGCGCTGATCGGGCCGACCGGCGCCGGCAAGTCGACCATCGCCAAGCTGCTCGCCCGTTTCCACGACCCGGACACGGGCAGCGTCTCGGTGGGTGGCGTGAACCTGCGGGACCTCGCCGACGCCGACCTACGGCAGGCGCTCGTCCTGGTCACGCAGGAAACCCACCTCTTCGGCGGTACGGTCGCGGAGAACATCCGCTTCGGCCGGCCGACCGCGGACGACGCCGCGGTGGCGGCGGCGGCGAAGGCGATCGGCGCCGACGAGTTCATCACCGCGCTGCCCGACGGGTACGCCACCCAGGTTCACCGCCGCGGCAGCCGGCTCTCGGCCGGTCAGCGGCAGCTCGTCGCGTTCGCTCGGGTGTTCCTGGCCGACCCGGCGGTGCTGATCCTCGACGAGGCGACCTCGTCCCTTGACGTCCCGACCGAACGCGCGGTCCAGCGGGCCCTGGCCACCATTCTGCGGGACCGTACGGCGCTGGTGATCGCGCACCGACTCTCCACCGTCGAGATCGCCGACCGGGTGGTGGTGCTGGAGTCGGGGCGGATCGTCGAGGACGGTCCACCGGGGCAGTTGGTCCACAGCGACGGGCGGTACGCCGCACTGCACCGCCAGTGGCTGGACTCCCTGAGCTGAGCGAGAGAAGTAGGTCAGTCAGGCGACACCGGGCCCGACGGCGCTGACCACCTTGCCGTCCCGGACTTGAACGATCTGGTCCGAGCGGTCCGCCAGCCCCTCGTCGTGCGTCGCGATCATGATTGTGGTCTTCGCCGTGGTGCGGAGGTTGAACAGCAGATCGATGATCTGGGCCCCGGTCTGCGAGTCGAGGTTTCCGGTCGGCTCGTCCGCCAGCAGTAGGCTCGGTCGCTGAATCAGCGCACGGGCGATCGCCACGCGCTGCTGCTGCCCCCCGGAAAGCTTCGACGGCAGCGCATCCTCGCGCCCGGCGAGCCCGACCTCAGCCAGGAGTTCGCGGGCACGTTCCTTCTTGTCGAAGGCGACCTTCAGCGGGAGCACCGGTGCCATGACGTTGTCCAGGGCGGTGAGGGTCGGCAGCAGGTGGAAACGTTGGAATACGAAGCCGATGGTGCGTCGGTAGACAGCCAGCTCCCGACCCCGCAGCGACGTCACCTCACGACCGTCCACCATGATCGTGCCGCTGTCGGCGCTGTCCAGCGCCCCGATGAGGTGCAGGAGGGTGGACTTGCCCGAGCCGGACGGCCCCGTCACCGCAACGAGCTTCCCACGCTCGACGGCCAGGCTGATCCGATCGCACGCACTGATCGGATGCGCGGCACCGGTTTCGTACACCTTGGTCAGGTCGGTCACGCGCACCATCACGTCGTCGTCCGACGTCCCGGGGCTGGCCTCGGTTTCAGCTGACACTGTCGTCATCCCTCAATCATCCTCGGCGAGCAGGCGAACGGTGTTCTGCCGGCGCTGGGCGATAATCGGCGCGACGAGGGCGAGGGCGGCGACCGCCGCTCCGGCCACCGCGGTCACTCCCCCCAGGACCAGCAGCGCGTTCAGCGAGTCAGCGGACCCGCTGAGCCCCAGCGCTGCCGCCACGCCCATACCGGCTCCGACCAGAGATCCGAGCAGGCCGATGGCGACCCCCTCCACCGTGATGAGGGCGGCGATACTCGCCTCTGTCCACCCGGTGGCGCGTAGCGTCGCGAACTCCGCCGCCCGCTCGCGTACGTTGAGATAGAGCACGTCCGCCACGCAGATCACCGCCAGGACCAACATCGCGATGACCGCCGCGTAGTCGGCCTCGCGCACCTGGACGGAGACCACGTCTCCGAGCAGGCTGCCGACCAGCCTCCCCTCGAACTGGGTGGTGATCGCCACGAGCAGCGTCAGGGCGCTGGTGCCCAGCGCCAGTGCCGCCCCGCCGAGCAGACTCCGGGAGCTGCGACGCCGCAGGTTGGCCAGCCCCAGACCGACGACTCGGAACCGGAGGGAGGTACGGCGCCCCGTCGCGACCGCGGGCCGGACGGCGGCCATGGGCACCACCCGGGAGGCGGACCAGGCCGGGATCAGGCCCGCACCGGCGGAGATCACAATTGCTGCGGGGATCGCCAACAGGCAGCGCTGCCAGCTCAACGTCAGCCCCAGGGCACCAGCCGTCGTCCAGGCGACCCCGGCACCGACGAGGCCCGCGATCACCGCCAACAGCATCAACTCGCCGAGCACCAGGGCGAACCGGGCCCGCCGAGACCAGCCCACACAGGCCAGGATTCCAAGCTCGGTGCGACGGGTCCGCACCGCGGCTGCCGAGGCGTTGCCGATGAAGAGGGCGCAGACGACCAGCACCAGCACGAACAACAGGAGACTCTTGCGGTCGACGGCCTCGGTGATGACGGCGGCGACGCCCTTCTTGGTCCACAGTTCGGTCAGGCTGAGTGCCGGACGGCCCAGCTCGCCTTCGGGCAGGCTGATGGCCTGCGGCGACCGCGACGCCCCCAGCATGATGTCCACCTCGAGCCCGGTCCGCTCGTTGATCTCCTCGGCGACCAGCCGGACCCGTTCCCGGGACGCGTCGTCGAAACCCGCCACCCCATCGACCCGCACTCGCACCGCGGAGATCGGCGCGCTGGCCGAGGCGTCCTTGCGGTAGTAGCCGTTGTTGAAGGCGGGCAGCGCGTCGAGCGTGGTGAGCAGCGTCGGCGGCTGTTGCAGGTAGCCGACGGGTGACGCGTTCGGACGCAGGTCAGCGCCGTTGAGCAGGTCGCAGGAGCGCTGGTCGGCGCAGCTCAGTCGGGCTGGGGTGAACGCGGCGACCGACTCGGCGGCGAGCTCGGAGAACTCGTTCAGCGCCGCCCGGTCGAAGGCCCCGACCGACTGCAGCTGCACCCGATAGGTGGGATCGCAGTCAGGGTCGGGCTCATCGGGGCACGATTGGGTGTCCGGCGAATTTCCGTGGATCGACAGCTCCCGGAACGGGGTGTCCGCTGTCTCGGGGGCAATCTGCACGACGGGGCGTTCTTCTCCCCACTGAGCTGGTGGAACCGTGGTGGGCTGCGGGACGAGGGTGTCACCAACCGGCTCCTGGTCAACCGGGCCGGGCCGCCAGTAGGTGTCCAGTGAGCGATGCCCCTGATCCCCGCTGAACTGTTGACTCACCCGCTGGTAGGCGTCCTCAGCCGTCACGCTGCCGGACCAGACCTGTTCGCCGGCCACCGTCTCCAGCGAGCGGGCGAAATCGCTGCCGACGCTTCCCACGCTTCGCTCGGCGGCCTCGGCGGGCAGGGCCTCGACGACCACCTCAAGTGTGGCGTCGGTCGTCGGCTCGGCACTGTGCAGGACCGGCACCACGCGAAGGGTTGGGTCGACCGACTCCTCAGCCCAGGTCTGGGGAAGGTAGCTCCCGGAGACCACGCTCCCGTCCAACCCGATCAGTTCCGCCTCAGCCGCCGGGTCCACCGCCGCGATGAGGTAGGGAGCGGGCCAGGGAATGGTTGCCGTTCCCGGGTCGGTGACGGCACCACTCCAAGACCGGCTCAGGGAGTAGCAATCCAGGACCGGATCCGAATCTCCGGTGGGCTCAGGCGGGGCGTCGGCAACCTCACGACACACCGGCACCTGCTGACCGTTCGCGATCTCCTGGTACGGGTCGTGGGGGGTCTTCTCCAGGTCAATCTGGATCTCGTTCGGAGTGAAGTAGGAGTAGCGATTCGGCAACTCGATCCGGGTCAGCCCGCCGTCGACAAGCCGGGTCGACCTGATGCGAAACAACGACCGGCGATCACTTGGCACGGAGCTACCGAGCTCCACCGGAGCCCCACCACCTCGGCTGCCGAAGCCCACCATCGCGATCGGCGCCGCGATATCGACTCCCGACACGGACCGAATCTGCGTCACCTGGTCGAGCGTGATGCCGCCGAAGTGATCAGAGAGGAAGTTGGGCCGTACCAGACCCTTGGCACCTTCCAGCTCGAGGCGGGACTGCGGAGGGCGCACCAGGACGTCATAGGCCGACCGAGAATTCGCCCCTACCGTACCGACGACCTCCAGCCGCGATGCCTCCGAGGCCGCGGTAAGGACAGTGAAGCTGGAGACGGCCACCGCGATTCCGGCCAACAGGGCCAACGCCCGGCCAGGGCGCCGCTTGAGCTGCGAATGGATCAAAGCCCACACTGATGCGCCCCCGCCTCGATAGCCCCCGCCGCACCGAGGTGCGCGCTTGCCGCCAACCGCTGGCCAGCAGTATCGGAGACTAGCTATGGGCCGGCTGACCGATCAAGGCCTGCTCCGCCCATTTGACCGGATCCGGTCACCGGCCAGACCTGTTGACAGGCAGGGTAAGGGCCTCGATGATGGTTCGACCCCTTGGGCTACCTCTGGGCAACCAAGGGCCGCGCCACGGGGGAAGGGCCGGAACCATGTCGAAGACAGATGTCAGCCCAACGTTGCTTCAGATCGCCATCCTGAGGTCCAAGGCCTCCGGTAAGGATGACGCCGCCGCCGCGCGGGAGCTCCACATCAGCGAACGCACGCTACGCCGGCACCTCGACCAGCTGACCCGGACGCTCGGAGTCGCGGGGCGGCTGGCCCTCGGCATCGAGGTCGGCCAACGCGGCTGGCTCAGCGGCGAGCGAATCGGCGCGCAGCACCACATCGCCTGCGGCTGCCAGCCTTTGGACGATTCACCCTGACCCCGCACCGTCCGGAGTAAACCCGCGATCCACTGGTAGGCCGTTGACCTGCCTCAGCTGGTTTCGCCGGCCACACTGAACGACCGGAGTCGATCGACTGCCAGGGCGGTGAAACCAACCGCGATCAGCGTGCTCATCACCGCCGCGACCGGCACCGAGACATCGGTGGCGAGCAGCTCGGTCGGGGCGAACCGGTCGGCGAGCGCGATCACGTACTGCTGGATGGAGAGCACCTTCGTACCGCTGACGAAGTTGCCCAGCAGCCCCTCCCAGATCAGCACGTAAACCAGCCCGAGTAGCACCGGACGCCGCGTGACCAGGCTGAGCGCGAGGAAGAGCGCGCAGTAGGCCAGCGCGCCGATGGAGGCGGCGGCGGCGAGTGCCAGACCGACCCGGACGGAGCTGGCGAGCACACCGGCCACATAGAGCGGCACGGCGACGGTGACCGCGGTGACCCCGGCCGCCACCGCCAGCTTCGGCAGCACGATCTGCCAGCGCGGCAACGGCTTGGTGAGGATGTGCACCACGGTGCCGTCATCGATCTCCGCACCGAGCACGCCGGTCCCGACGATCAACGCGATTACCGGCAGCACCACGGCCAACCCGAGGCCGACCAGCACTGACGGCCCCCACTCGCTGGGGTCCACCCCCAGCACGCGGGAGAGCACCGCGAGCAGAACCAGCAGCACCGGGAGCGGGAACAGCAGCAGGAAGCGACGCCGCCCCAACAGCCCCCGGGCGGTGATCCAGGAAACAGTCGACATGGTCAGGCCTCCACCAGGTAGGAGAACACGCTCTCCAGGGACTCGTCCTCGGGCACCAGCTGCCGCACCCGGATTCCTCGGGCCGGGGCGATCTTGGGCAGCGCCCGGGTGAAGGCGCCGTAGTCGCTCACCCGTACGGTCAGCCCGGCCTGGCCCAGCTCCACGCCGGCCACCGATGGTTCCGCCATCAGCGCCACGGCGAGCGCTCGGTCATCGGTGGACCGGATCGCGAAGACGTGCGGCCGGTTGGTCATCAGCCGGCGGATCGTCCGGAAGTCGCCGGAGGCGGCGAGCCGGCCGGCGACCATCACCTGCACCGTGCCGGAGAGCTGCTCGACCTCCTCCAGAATGTGCGAGCTGAACAGGATGGTGCGCCCGGCGCCGCCGAGGCGGTGCAGCAGGTCCATCATGTGCAGCCGCTGTCGCGGGTCCATCCCGTTAAACGGCTCGTCGAGCAGCAGCACCTGCGGGTCGTGGACCAGCGCCGCCGCCACCCGGGCCCGCTGCCGCATGCCCTTGGAGTACGTGCCGATCCGGCGGGACTGCGCCCCCTCGAGCTCGACGAGGGCGATCGCCCGGCGCGCGGCCTCCGTCGGGTCCGGCAGCCGGTGCAGCCGTGCACTGGCCAGCACGAACTCGTACGCGGTGAGGAAGGTGTGCACGGCCTCTCGTTCGCTGACCAGGCCCAGTCGCCGGTAGACCTCGGGGTTACGCCAGGTGGGCGCCCCGTCCAGGGTCACCGCGCCACGGGACGGCGCGAGGAAACCGGCCATCATGTGCAGCAGCGTCGTCTTGCCCGCACCGTTGGGGCCGAGCAGGCCAGTGACCCCCGGCCCCAGGCTCATGCTGATGTCGTTGACGGCGACCACGTTGCCGTACCAGCGGGAGACCCCCGCCAGGTCCAGTCGGCTGCCGGTGGGGGCCGGCGTCGACTTCGGCTCCACACTGGTCACGCTCATCGGGTGGCCACCTTCCGGTAACGGGCCAACAGCAGGACGACACAGCCGGCCACGAGCAGCACGGCCGCGAGGGCGTAGAGCGGGCCGAACCCACCGATGGGCAACCCATCCCCGCCCTCGAAGAGCAGGTCCCCGAGCGCCCAGGTGCCCACGCCGTTGACCATGGTCATCGGGGAGGCGAGGAAGGCCAGCTCATTTATTGTCCGCGCGGGCAGGATGGCGAGGATGCCGACGATTGGCGTGGTCATCAGGAAGACCGCGACGATCCCGCCGGCGGCGAACGCCCGCTTGCCGGTGAGCGCGGCGACCAAGAGGCCGATCGCGCCGAAGACCGCCGCCCAGAGACCGGCGTAGAGCAGCCCCGGCAGCAGGTCGAGCAGCTCGTTCCAGACCCCCCGCGGCCCCTCGTCGAGGGTGAAGGCGGCACCGAGGAACATCACCAGCTGCGGGCCGCCGAGCAACAACCAGAGCGCGGTGACCAGGGCGAGGAGCTTGGCCAGCGGATAGTCCGACCGGGCCAGCGGCCGGGAGAAGTACAGTGGCAGTACTCCGCTGCGCAGGTCGCGACTGACCAGTTCGGGGGCGGCGACGGCGACGAAGAAGATGGTCAACCAACCCATCGTGGTGGGGAACTGCGCGTACGTCATCACCACCTGACCGACCTGGCTCCGGACAGCGGCGACCACAGCGGCGACCACGATCACGATGCCCACCACCAGCCAGGGGAAGATCTTCGCCTTGGCGCTGCGGCCGAAGCCGAAGACCGTGCGCAGCCCGTGCAGGTAGAGCGCGCCGAACACCGAAGCTCGGCCGAGGCGGGGGCCCGTGTAGCGCTGGTAGCCGATGTCGTGAATGACTCCGGTCGACTCAGACATGGCTGGGCTCCCTCGTGGCGAACAGCTCGGCCACCCGGTGGCGACGCTGGTCCAACCGGTGCAGCGGCAGGTCCAACTCGGCGACCGCGCCGAGGATCTGATCATAGGTGTCGTCATCGGCCAGCTCGACGAGGAGCAGGCGGCCGTCCCGGCGGACCGGCAGCCGCAGTGCGGCCAGGCGGGCGGCCAGTTCCTCGGTGCCCTCGCTGACCTCCACGGCGAGCACGTCGGTGGCTGAGGTCATGGCGTCGATCCGGTCGGCCCGCAGCAGCCGGCCGCCATCGATGGCGACCAGTGTGTGGCAGATCCGCTCGACCTCGCCGAGCAGGTGTGAACAGACCAGCACCGAGATGCCGAACTCGGTGCCGATCCGGTGGATCAGGGCGAGCATCGCGTCCCGCCCCGCCGGGTCGAGCCCGTTGGTGGGCTCGTCGAGCAGCAGCAGGTCCGGGTCGTGCACCAGGGCCTGGGCGAGCTTCACCCGCTGCTTCATGCCGGTCGAGTAGCCGCCGACCGGACGGTAGCGCTCCTCGTAGAGCCCGACGTGTCGCAGCGCCTCGCTGGCCCGCTCGCGGGCCACCGTCCGCGGCAGGCCGCTGACCCGGCCGAGGTGGGTGACCAGCTCGGCGGCGGAGAGGTCGGGTGGCAGGGCCTCGTGCTCGGGCATGTAGCCGACGCGCGCCCGAACCTGGTCGGGCTGGGTGGTCGGATCCAGGCCGAGGACCCGGACCTGCCCGTTGGTCGGCGGGAGCAGGCCGAGCAGGATCTTGATCAGGGTGGACTTGCCGGCGCCGTTCGCGCCGACGAGGCCGACGATGCCGGGCTCGACCACGACGGTCAGCTCGGCCAGCGCGGTGACCCCACCCCGGTAGGTTTTGGTCAGCGACTCGGTCGCGATGAGTGCCACGCCCCCACCCTAGGCAAGCGCCGCCACCTTCCGACACCCGACGCGCCCCTGATCATTCCCGTAGGGGGCGGCAGCCGTAAGGCTCCGGTAATTCCCCTACCGGCCCCCGCCGGCAGACTGGAGGCATGGCTTCAAGACTGCTGCGCGCCCCGCTCACCTGGGTCGCGGTCACCGTTCTCGCCGCCGGCACCGCCTTCGGTCTCTACTGGTTCCAGCCGTGGAAGCTGGTCACCAATACCGAGGTGAACGAGGAGCTGACGGTCGTGGCCACCAAAGCGCCACCTTCGGCCGCCAACTCCACCCCAGACGACAGCTCCACACCAGACGAGGGTTCCGCCCCGGACGCCGGCCCGACGATCGTCCGCAGCGGCGAGTTCATCACCCACGAACACGACACCAGCGGCACCGCCCGGATCATCCGCACCGCCGACGGCAAGCTGCGGCTGGAACTGGTCGGCCTGGCCACCTCCAACGGCCCTGACCTGCGGGTGTGGTTGACCGACCAGCCGGTCCGGAGCGGCGAAGCCGGGTGGCATGTGTTCGACGACGGCCACTGGGTCGAGTTGGGCCGGCTCAAGGGCAACCGCGGTGACCAGGCGTACGACATCCCGGCCGAGGTGGACCTGGACAAGCTGAGCAGCGTGTCAATCTGGTGCAAACGGTTCGCGGTGTCGTTCGGCGCGGCCCCCTTGGCCGCTGCCTGAAGTCCGGCCGCGTCCCCATCTCCTGGAGTGGCACTCGACCGATCCCCCGGTCGGCTGAGAAACTAGTGCCGAACAGTGACTTGGGGGGTTCATGAGTAACGGTTGGGTGGCGCCCGACGAGGTGCTGCGGGACGCGCCGGCGTACTCGCCCCGCCCGGGTGAACTGGCCGACCTGGAGCTGCTCCTCACCGGGGCATACACCCCGCTGACCGGCTTCATGACCCGCGCCGATTTGGTCTCGGTGAGCCGGCGGGGCCGGCTCACCGACGACGCTCCCTGGTCGGTGCCGGTGACGCTCCAGGTCCCCGCGGCCCTCGCCGAACGGCTCGACGTCCGGGATCCGACCCGCCGCACGTTGGTGCTGACCGACGGCGAGGGGGCCCCGATGGCCGCGCTGGAGGTCGCCGACGTCTGGCCGGTCCGGGACGGGGTGACGGGGGTCGGTGGTCCGGTGCGTCGGCTCGGCGACGGCGGACACGGCCCGTTCCAGCGGCTACGCCGCACCCCGGCGGAGATCCGCTCGCTACTGCCGCCCGGCCGGGTCCTCGGGGTGGTCGCCGACCGGCCGCTGCACCGGCCGCAACTCGCCCAGATCGCCCACGCGACCCGCACCCTCGGCGCCCACCTGCTGGTGCTGATCCCGATCGGTGAGGACGGCGGCGACCTGCCGCCGGAGGCCCTGGTTCGCAGCGTCTTCGCCGCCCGGGACCGGATGCCGCCGGCGACGCTGATCGCCGTTCCGCTGCCCCGCCGCCGCGAGGAGATCAGCGACGCGCTACTCCGGGCGCGGGTCTCGGCGGCGTACGGAGTGACCCATCTGCTCTCCACCGGCGAGATGCTCTCCGGGGCCGGGCTGCGGGTGCTGGTCCCGCGGGAGTTGGCCTACGACAACCGCGACGGGCAGTGGCGGTGGCGGGAGGACATCCCGCCGCGCAACCGGCGGCAGGCGCTGACCCAGGCCGAGATCGACGACCTGCTGGACCGGGGATTCCCGCTGCCGGAGTGGCACACTCCGCCGGCGGTGGCAAAGGAGTTGGTGCACGCCCGCCCACCCCGCCGCTACCGAGGCTTGGTCATCTTCCTGACCGGCCTCTCCGGATCCGGCAAGTCCACCATCGCCCGCGGTCTCGCCGATGCCCTACGGGAGCAGGGCGAACGGACGATCACCCTGCTCGACGGCGATGTCGTGCGCCGGGAACTGTCCGCCGGGCTCGGCTTCAGCAAGGCCGATCGGGACGCGAACATCCGCCGGATCAGCTGGGTGGCGGCCGAGATCGCTCGGCACCGGGGGGTGGCGATCTGCTGCCCGATCGCCCCCTACGAGCAGGCGCGGGCCGCCGCTCGGAAGATGGCACTGGCCACCGGGGCGGGCTTCCTACTGATCCACGTCTCCACCCCGCTGGAGGTCTGCGAGCAGCGGGACCGAAAGGGCCTGTACGCGCGCGCCCGCGCCGGCCTGCTGACCGGGATGACCGGAGTGGACGACCCGTACGAGGAACCGACCGACGCCGACCTGACGGTCGACACGACCGATCTGACGGTGGAGGAGGCGGTGCAGGAGGTGCTGCACCAGCTGGCCGAGACGGGCTGGGTCGAACCCCGCCACCCGAGCGTGTAGTTCCCCGTCGCCGGGGCCCGGGACGAGTGGCCCGGGGTGCGGGGGGCCCGGGACAGGGCCCCCCGCTGGGAAGGGACGGCTGGCTGTGCGTGACAGCCGGGAAAGCTGACAGGCGACGCACGTCGCGGGCGACCGCGGTCAACCTTCCTGGACGCGACTGGCATCTCGTCCACCTGGGTCAACGAGGCGCGCCGGAGAAAGTCGCGCCACCCGCCGACTTGCCCCCACCCGCCGACTACCCGAGCGGTAGTCGGCGGCCCCGCCGGTCGGGATCAGGCGAGCTTGCGGGCCAGGTTCTCGTCCAGCGCGTGCATGAACTCGTCGGTGGTCAGCCACGGGGCGTCCCGCGAGATGAGCAGCGCGAGGTCCTTGGTCATCTGGCCGCCCTCAACGGTCTCGATGATGACCTTCTCCAGCGTGTTGGCGAACTCGGTAACCGCCGGGGTGCCGTCGAGCTTGCCCCGGTGGGCCAGCCCCCGGGTCCAGGCGTAGATCGAGGCGATCGGGTTGGTCGAGGTCTTCTCGCCCTTCTGGTACTGCCGGTAGTGCCGGGTGACGGTGCCGTGCGCGGCCTCGGCCTCGACGGTGCGGCCGTCGGGGGTCATCAGCACGGACGTCATCAGGCCGAGCGAGCCGAAGCCCTGCGCGACGGTGTCGGACTGCACGTCACCGTCGTAGTTCTTGCAGGCCCAGACGAAGCCGCCCTCCCACTTGAGCGCCGCGGCGACCATGTCGTCGATCAGCCGGTGCTCGTAGCTGATGCCGGCCGCCTCGAATTCGGCCTTGAACTCGGCCTCGTAGACCTCGGCGAAGATGTCCTTGAACCGGCCGTCGTACGCCTTGAGGATGGTGTTCTTGGTCGACAGGTAGACCGGGTAGCCACGGTCGAGGCCGTACCGCATGGAGGCGCGGGCGAAGTCCCGGATCGACTCGTCGAAGTTGTACATGCCCATGGCGACCCCGCCGCCGGGGAAGTCGGCGATCTCCATCTCGACCGGCTGGGTGCCGTCGGTCGGCGTGTAGGTGATGGTGACCTTGCCGGGCCCGGGGACGACGAAGTCGCTGGCCTTGTACTGGTCGCCGTGGGCGTGCCGGCCGATGATGATCGGCTTCGTCCAGCCGGGCACCAGCCGCGGCACGTTGGACATGATGATCGGCTCACGGAAGACGACACCGCCGAGGATGTTGCGGATGGTGCCGTTCGGCGACCGCCACATCTTCTTCAGGCCGAACTCCTCGACCCGCGCCTCGTCCGGAGTAATCGTGGCGCACTTGACGCCGACGCCGTGCTCCTTGATCGCGTTGGCGGCGTCAACGGTGGCCTGGTCGTCGGTCTCGTCCCGGTGCTGGATCGAAAGGTCGTAGTAACGCAGGTCGACATCGAGGTAGGGCAGGATCAACTGCTCCCGGATCTGCTTCCAGATGATCCGGGTCATCTCGTCGCCGTCGAGCTCTACGACCGGGTTGTTTACCTTGATCTTCGCCATCGGCCGGCGCTCCTCTCGGGGGACACATGCTCAAGCAGTACGAGCGTACTGCAAACAATCCCGGTCTCCCCAGCCGGCCTCATTTCACGGCCCCGAACCCTCGGCGGGGGCGATGGCGGCCCCATGGCCGAGTGGCGATGGCGGCCCCGCGACCGGGTGGCCACGGGGCGCTGCCATCGGATGATCACATGCTGGCGACGTCGCTCTGCTTGGCCCGGACCGCCTCGGCGGCCTCCTTCAGCGCGGCCCGCTCATCGGCGTCCAGGTCGGTCTCGACGACCCGGCGGACTCCCTGCGCGCCGATCTCCGCCTCCACCCCGAGGTAGACGCCGGCGATGCCGTACTCCCCGTCCACCCAGGCACAGACCGGCATGACCTCGCCGGAGTCCTCGGCGACGGCCTTCGCCATCCGGGCGGCGGCGGCCGACGGGGCGTAGTAGGCCGAGCCGGTCTTCAGCAGCGCCACCACCTCGGCGCCACCGTTGCGGGTCTTGACCACCAGCTCCTCGATCTGCTCAGCGGGCATCGCCTCGCGCAGCGGCTTGCCGGCCACGCTGCTCTTCGACGGAACCGGGACCATGGTGTCCCCGTGCGAGCCCAGCGTCAGCGTCCGCACCGACGCCACCGGTACGCCGAGCGCCTCGGCCACGAAGTTGGTGAACCGGGCGGTGTCCAGCATGCCGGCCTGGCCGAGCACCCGGTTGTGCGGGAACTGGGTGGCGATCTGGGCCAGCGCGGTCATCTCGTCGAGCGGGTTGGAGACCACGATCACGACGGCGTTCGGCGCGTACTTGGCGACGTTCTCGGCGACCTGCCGGACGATCTTGGCGTTGGTCTCCAGCAGGTCCATCCGGCTCATGCCCGGCTTGCGCGGCAGGCCGGCGGTGACGACGACGACATCCGAGCCCTCAATGGCCTCGTAGCCCTCGCCGTTGGGGCCGGTGGTTACGCCAACCAGCTTGGTCTCGAAGCCCTCGATGGCCCGCGACTGGTTGAGGTCCAGGGCGAGACCCGCCGGCTTGCCCTCCACGATGTCCGTGATCACAACGGTGTCGAAGACGTCGTACTCGGCCAGACGCTGCGCGGTGGTGGAGCCGTAGAAGCCGGCCCCGACGACAGTGACCTTCTTACCCATTGACGTCCCACTCCCTGATACCAGTCGGTTTTTCCGGACCGTATCAGCCATCCTGGCACCGATCCGGTCAGGGGCGGATGGTTATGACCCCGATGCGTGCGCTTCGGTGCCGCTGCGGGACTTCAGCCGCGTTCGGCCCGCTCCACGACGTTGGTCAGCAGCATCGCGCGGGTCATCGGCCCCACTCCGCCAGGCATCGGGACCAGGGCCCCGGCCACCTCGGTGACGCCGGGATCCACGTCGCCGGTGTAGCGGCCCTTGCCGTCGGGGCCGATCACCCGGGTGATGCCGACATCCACCACGACCGCACCCGGCGTGATCATGTCTGCGGTGAGCAGCCCCGGCACCCCGGCGGCGACAATCACGATGTCCGCGGCCCGGGTGTGCGCGGTGAGGTCGAGGGTGCCGGTGTGGCAGAGGGTGACGGTCGCGTTCTCGCTGCGGCGGGTGAGTAGTAGACCGAGCGGGCGGCCGACCGTGTTACCCCGACCAACCACGACGACCCGGGCACCGCGCAGCGCGACGTCGTGCCGGCGAAGCAGCTCGACGATCCCGCGCGGGGTGCAGGGCAGCGGGCCCGGGTAGCCGAGCACCAGCCGGCCCAGGTTGACCGGGTGTAGACCGTCGGCATCCTTGTCCGGGTCGATCAGCTCCAGCACCCGCTGGGTGTCGAGGTGGCCGGGGAGCGGTAGCTGCACGATGTAGCCGTGACAGGCAGGGTCCGCGTTCAGGTCGCCCAGTACGGCGTCCACCTGCTCCTGCGTGGCGTCGGCTGGAAGCTCCCGCCGGAGCGAGGCGACGCCAACCTCGGCGCAGTCCCGGTGCTTGCCGTTGACGTACGCCTGGGAGCCGGGATCGCCGCCGACGAGGACGGTGCCGAGACCGGGGGTGACACCTCGTTCCGCCAGAGCCTTCACGCGCACCCGCAGCTCGTCCTTGATCTCGGCTGCGGTCGCCTTGCCGTCCAGAAGCGTCGCCGTCACCTCCAGATCGTCTCACGCCAGCGACCGAGCGGGCCGACGACCCGGGCAGCCGATGACCGGGTGTGCTGTGTCCGGGGTCACCGGGACCGCCTACTACAGTGCGATAAGTCACTCTGAGTAACGCAGGCCGGGTCAGAACTGGACGACCACCCGCGGGCGGGGGCACGCCGGACAGTCGGCGAAGGTCCGTTCGACCCCGACTTCGCGGGTCGACACGGCTCGGCCAATCCGCCGATTCGGTACACAAATCCGCAGGTAGGAGCGATTAGCTAGCACGGAAGGGTGCCACCCACAACCCCTGCCCCCACCCTCCGTTACGGCTTCGCAACCCTTCCGTTGTCGATCGCTGACCGGCGGCCTACCGTTGCCGGTCGTTGCGCAGCGTTACCCAGCGTCGGGTCCTGCGCAGCGTGAGGATGAGGAGGCTTCATGCGCGTTCGTAGACTCGCCGCCTGGACGGCCCTCCCGCTTGCGGCGACCCTGGGCCTGGTGGCCTGCGGCTCCGGCAGCGGTGGTTCCGGCGGGACCGACCCCAACGCGGCCGTGCGGATTGAGATCGCCGAGCCGCAGCACCTGGTTCCGACCAACACCAACGAGACCAGTGGCTCGCAGGTGCTCGCTGCCCTGTTCAGCCCGCTGGTCGATTACGACGACGCCCACCAGGCGTACGAGGTGGCAGCCGAGTCGGTGACGTCCGAGGACAACATCACCTGGACGATCAAGCTCAAGGACGGCTACACCTTCCACAACGGCGAGCCGGTCACCGCCGACAACTACATCGACGCCTGGAACTACGGCGCCTACGCCCCGAACGGCCAGGGCTCGAGCTACTTCTTCGAGAAGATCGCCGGGTACGAGGACCTTCAGGGTGAGACCCCGGCGGCGCAGACGCTGTCCGGCCTGGAGAAGGTCGATGACCTGACCTTCACCGTGACCCTGTCCGCGCCGTACTCCGACTTCCGGACCATGCTCGGCTACAACGCCTTCTACCCCCTGCCGAAGGCGGCATTCTCGGAGCCGGGCGTGCTCGACGAGGGCTACGAGCAGGCGCCGATCGGGCAGGGCCCGTTCAAGATGAAGGGCACCTGGCAGCACGACTCCCGGGTCGAGGTCGAGCGGTACGACGCCTTCCCCGGCGAGCAGCCGAAGGTGGCGGGCGTCGAGTTCCGGATCTACCAGCAGCCGGCCGCCGCGTACGCGGATGTCCTCTCGGACAACCTCGACGTGATCAAGATGATCCCGACCGAGAACCTGTCGACCGCCCCCACCGACCTGGGGGACCGGTTCCAGACCAGCCCCGGGTCGACCTTCCAGTTCCTCTCCTTCCCGACCTACCAGGAGGAGTTCAGCGACCCGGACGTGCGGAAGGCGATCTCGATGGCGATCGACCGGGAGGAGATCACGAAGGCCGTCTTCAAGGACTCGCAGGCGCCGGCCCGCTCATTCGTCTCCCCGGTTGTCGCGGGCTACCGCGAGAACACCATCGGCGACGCCGGCACCTTCGACCCGGCCAAGGCCAAGGCGCTCTACGAGAGCGCGGGCGGCCCGAGCCAGATCGAGATCTCGTACAACGGCGACGGCGGCCACAAGGACTGGGTCGACGCCACCTGCAACCAGCTCAAGGCAAACCTGGATGTGGCGTGCGTCGGCAGCGCCGAGCCGAAGTTCTCCGACCTGCTGACGAAGGTCAAGGCGGAGCAGCCCGTCGGCCTGTTCCGGATGGGTTGGGTCATGGACTACCCGTCCATGGAGAACTACCTGGGCCCGCTGTACACCAGCAACGGCTCGTCGAACTTCTACGGCTATGAGAACCCCGAGTTCGACAAGCTGGTCGCCGAGGGTTCGTCGGCGGCCTCCGAGGAGGAGGCGATCGCGAAGTACCAGCAGGCCGAAGACCTGCTGGCCGAGGACATGCCGGTGATCCCGCTGCGCTACGGCCAGAACGTCTTCGGGCACTCGAGCAACGTCACGAACGTGGAGATGGACCTCTTCAACCGGGTCGACCTGCTGAAGATCGAAGCAGTCCAGTAGTTCCGTAGCGAACGACGTGGTCGGGTCACCGGGTAGCTGGTGACCCGACCACGCCTCCCCTTCGCCCTTTTTCAGAGAGACTGCCTAGTATGGTCCGCTTTATTCTGCGACGACTGCTCCAGATGGTCCTCGCCTTCTTCGGGACCACGCTGATCGTCTACGCGCTGATGTTCGCCGGTCAGGGTGACCCCATCCAGGCACTCGCCGGCGAACGCCCGGTCACCGACGCCCAACGGGCATACCTGACGGAGAAGTTCCACCTGGACCGGACCGGTATCGACGGCTTCTTCTACCGCTACTTCGACTACATCCGGAACCTGCTCCAGGGCGACCTCGGCGAATCCCTCACCGGACGGCAGATCGGCGACATCCTCGCCGCCGCCTGGCCGGTGACGATCAAGCTGGCCCTGATCGCGATGACGGTTACCGTGCTTGTCGGAGTCACCGCCGGTGTGCTCGCCGGAATTCGCCGGGCCAGCATCTTCGACAACTCGACGCTGCTGCTGACCCTGGTCGTGCTCGCCGTGCCGACCATCGTGCTGGCACCCATCGCGCAGTATTTCCTCGGCGTCCGGTGGCAACTCTTCCCGCCCACCGCCGGCGCCGACCCCGACTTCTACGCGCTCCTGCTGCCCGGGATCGTCCTCGGCTCCCTCTCCCTGGCCACCGCGCTACGGCTGACCCGGACCTCGGTGGCCGAGAACCTACGCGCCGACTACGTCCGCACCGCCCGGTCGAAGGGCCTGGTCAAACGACGGATCGTCGGCATCCACGTGCTGCGCAACTCGCTCATCCCGGTGGTCACCTTCCTCGGCGTCGAGCTGGGCAACCTGATGGGCGGCGCGATCATCACGGAAGGGGTGTTCAACATCCCCGGGGTCGGTTTCAACCTCTTCCGCGCCATCCGTACCGAGGACGGTCCGCTGGTGGTGGGGATCGTCAGCGTGCTGGTCGTGGTCTACCTCATCGCCAACCTGGTGGTGGACGTGCTCTACGCCGTACTCGACCCGAGGATCCGCTATGAGTGATTTCGAGACGGTGGCCGGGTCGGAGGACCCCAACGCCCGGCGCGGCCCCTCCGGCGAACCCAACGCGCCGAACCAGATCGGCGGCACCTCCGTCACCCCCGGCCGACCACGCAGCCTCGCCGGCGACGCCTGGCGGGACCTCCGGCGAAAGCCAATCTTCTGGATCAGCTCCGCGCTGGTCCTGGTGGTCACCGCGATGGCCGCCGTGCCCGCACTGTTCACCGCCGCCGACCCGGCCGACTGCCTCCTCTCCCGGCAGCACGCCGGCCCGTCCGGCGGAGCCATCTTCGGGTACGACTTCCAGGGCTGCAACACGTACGCCCGGGCGGTCTACGGCGCCCGCGCCTCGCTCCTGGTCGGCGCCCTCTCCGCGCTGCTCACCGGACTGATCGCGCTCACCGTCGGCATGCTCGCCGGCTACTTCGGCCGGTGGATCGACGCCATCCTCTCCCGGGTGATCGACATCGTGCTCGGGATCCCGCTACTGCTCGCCGCGATCGTGCTGCTCAAGCGAGTCGCCAGCGACAGCGCGACGATCCGGATCGCGGCGGTCATCTTCGTCCTGGCGGTGCTCGGCTGGACGACGACGGCCCGGGTGGTCCGCTCGTCGGTGATCACCGCGAAGGAGCAGGACTACGTCTCCGCCGCCCGGATGCTCGGCGCGAGCAACAGCCGGATCATGTGGCGACACATCCTGCCCAACACGCTCGCCCCCGCCATCGTGGTATTGACCATCGCGCTCGGATCGTTCATCGCGGCCGAGGCGACGCTCTCCTTCCTCGGCATCGGGCTCAAGGAACCCACGATCTCCTGGGGCATCGACATCAACAACGGCCGGGTGCACATGCGGGAGTCGGCCACTCCGTTGATCGTCCCGTCGACCTTCCTCGCGCTGACCGTGCTGGCGTTCATCATGCTCGGCGACGCGATCCGAGACGCCTTCGACCCGAAACTCCGGTGAGCCCCATGCGCGGGAACCGGCCCACCCGTGGCAGCGAGCGAAAGGCAGACACCGTGTCCCAGTCCGCCGTCCAACCCACGCCCGCCTCCCCCACTCCGGAGGGCGGCCACCTGCTCGAGGTACGGGACCTGCATGTCGAGTTCCGCACCGGGGAAGGTGTGGCGAAGGTGATCAACGGTGTCTCGTACCACCTGGACGCCGGGGAGACCCTCGCCGTGCTCGGCGAGTCCGGCTCCGGCAAGTCGGTCACCGCCCAGGCGATCATGGGCATCCTGGACACCCCGCCCGCCATGATCCGCTCCGGGCAGATCCGCTACCAGGGCCGCGACCTGCTCACCCAGTCGGAGGAGCAACGCCGGCAGGTACGCGGCACCGAGATCGCCATGATCTTCCAGGATGCCCTCTCCGCGCTGAACCCGACCTTCCCGGTCGGCTGGCAGATCGGCGAGACGCTACGCCAACGGGCCGGGATGTCCCGCGGCGACGCCCGCCGCCGCGCGATCGAACTTATGGAGCTGGTCAAGATCCCGGCGGCGGCCAGCCGGCTCGGCGACTACCCGCACCAGTTCTCCGGCGGAATGCGGCAACGCGTCATGATCGCCATGGCGTTGGCGCTGAACCCGAAGGTCCTCATCGCCGACGAGCCGACCACCGCGCTGGACGTGACCGTGCAGGCCCAGATCATGGACCTCCTGGCCGACCTGCGCCGAGACCTCCGCATGGCGATGATCCTGATCACCCACGACCTCGGCGTGGTGGCCGGCGTTGCCGACCGGATCGCCGTCATGTACGCCGGGCGGATCGTCGAACACGCCGACGTCCGGTCGCTGTACAGGTCCCCGGCCCACCCATACACCAAAGGGCTATTGGAATCGATCCCGCGGCTGGACTTCCACGGCCAGCAGCTGTCGACCATCCGGGGCCTGCCGCCGAACCTGATGCGGATCCCCTCCGGCTGCCCCTTCCACCCCCGATGCCCGTACGTCCAGCAGGTCTGCGTGGACGTCGTACCGCACGACCTGGTCCTCGGCGACGGCCGGACCAGCGCGTGCCACTTCGCGCAGGAGGTCCGCGATGACCGCGCCCGCTAGCCAGCCGAAGAAGGTACGCGGCGAACCGATCCTCGCCGTCGAGAACCTGGTCAAACACTTCCCGATCACCCGGGGCGTCGTCTTCCAGCGCCAGATCGGCGCGGTCCGCGCCGTGGACGGGGTCAGCTTCGACCTACGCCGCGGGGAAACCCTCGGCATCGTCGGCGAATCCGGCTGCGGCAAGTCCACCCTGGCCCGGCTGCTGATGCGGCTGGAGATGCCGACCTCCGGGGCGGCGACCCTGGAGGGGCGGGACCTCTTCGCCGCCCGTGGTGGGGAGTTGCGCCGGCTACGCCGCAACATGCAGATGGTCCTCCAGGATCCGTACACCTCGCTGAACCCGCGGATGACCGTCGGCGACATCATCGGGGAACCCTTCGAGATCCACCCGGAGGCGGCGCCCAAGGGCAGCCGGCAGCGGCGAGTCCAGGAACTGCTGGACATGGTCGGGCTCAGCCCCGAGCACATCAACCGGTACCCACACCAGTTCTCCGGCGGCCAGCGTCAGCGCATCGGCATCGCCCGCGCGCTCGCGCTGCGCCCCGAGGTGCTCGTCTGTGACGAGCCGGTCTCCGCGCTGGACGTCTCGATCCAGGCGCAGGTGATCAACCTGCTCGAGCAGCTCCAGGACGAGCTCGGCCTCTCGTACATCTTCATCGCCCACGACCTGTCGGTGGTGCGGCACATCTGCGACCGGGTCGCGGTGATGTACCTGGGTCGGATCGTCGAACTCGGCACCGAGGAGGAGATCTACCAGCGGGCCACTCACCCGTACACCCAGGCACTGCTGTCGGCGGTGCCGGTGCCCGACCCGGAGCAGCGGGACAACCAGAACATGATCCGCCTGATCGGTGACGTGCCGAGCCCGGCGAACCCGCCGAGCGGCTGCCGGTTCCGCACCCGGTGCTGGAAGGCGCAGGATGTCTGCGCCACCCAGGACCCGGACACCGTGCCGCGCGCCGCCGACCCGCACCCGTCCGCCTGCCACTTCGCCGAACTCCGCGAGCCAACGTCCCCCTCCTGACGACCGCCGACCACCGATGCGCTGCTTCCCGGGCAGGATCGCTGGCACGCCTCCGTATCGGTGCCGGCGAGTACCGTCAACTGTGGTGGCGCGCCGGAGTATCGGCCGGCGGTCCGCCGCCCAGAATCGCTACCTGGGAGGCGACGATGATGGACCAGACGACCTTCGGTGCACGTCTACGCGCCCACCGCGAACGTGCCGGGAAGACCCGACCGGTCCTCGGCGGTCTGGTCGGCCGCAGCGCGGAGTGGGTCAAGGCATTGGAGAACGGCCGCCTACTTCCGCCCCGCCTTCCCATGCTGCTTCGCCTGGCTGAGGTGCTGGGGCTCGCCGACCTGGCCGACCTGACCGGAGATCAGACCCTGCCCGTGGCATCGGTGACCCGCGCTGGTCATCCCGCACTCGACAACGTCGCCGCCGCGATGCAACGCTCTCCCCTGCCGGTCGGTCCGGCTACTCGGGTCGAGGTGCTGCGCGGCTTGGTCGGTCAAGCGTGGGAGTTGTGGCACCGTTCGACGACCGAACGAACGGCGGTCGCCGGGATACTTCCCGGGCTGCTGAACGAAGCGCAGAGCAGCGCTCGCCGGCTGGACGGGCTGGCCCGCCGACAGGCGCTCGTCGAACTGGCCCGGGTCTACCACCTCGCCCAGTTGTACCTGGCCCACCAGCCGTACCCAGAGTTGGTGTGGCTGGCCGCTGACCGGGCGATGCTTGCCGCGCAGGACGCCGACGACCCGGCCGCAATCGCGGCGGCCGGCTGGTACTACGCCCACGTTTACCGCGGAGCCAACCAGATCGACGCCGCCGAACAGGTGCTTGTCGACGCTGCCGCTCTGGTGGACCCGGCCGCCGACGACGAACAGTTGGCCCGGTGGGGGCAGGCCCAGCTCGGCATCGCGCTGGGGCACAGCAAGGCTGGTCGAGCCGGGCAGGCATGGCGGGCATGGGACGCCGCCGACGAGGCCACCGGCCGGCTTGGCAGCGGGTACACCCACCCGTGGTTGATGTTCGGACCAGCGGCCTGTGCGACGTACGCGGTCACCATCGAAACGGACCTGTGCCGACCGGGTGCAGCGGTCCGGCGCGCGGACACCATGGACTACCGTGCGCTTCCGTCGTGCACCCGTCGAGCCGCCGCCCTTATCGAGGGCGCACGGGCCCATGTGCTGCACCGAGGTGAGGTGGCCGCGGTGCACCTGCTCGGACGGGCACTGCGGGAGAGCGTGGACACGGTGCGACACCATCCGTACGCCCGCACCGCTGTCCTGGAGCTATCCAGCCGGCCCGGCATGGTCGGGGAGGACGCTAGGGAACTTGCCCTCGCGATCGGCGTACTGGGGTAGCGCTCCCTCAGGTACAGACTCTCCCCGCCGCCACCCGCGACCGCTCGTAGCGTCCAGGTCACTGGCGGCGGGCAACCATCCCGGCCCCGCTCCCGAGAGTGCCGGAACTCGCCGCCGCCTTATGGCATTCGGCGAAAGGCGAACCCGTGGCAGCCTCTTCCAAGCTATCCAGCGTGGTGCGGTGGTTACTGCGGCGGCAGGAGTTGCCGCCACGAACGCGGATCGGGGAGCACCACCAGGCGATTGAGCAGGAAGCGGCCCGGCGGCGGCTGCTCGACCAGGCGAGACGGCTACGGGACACACAGTGGCACCGCGAACCGACTCAGCCCGCGCCCCCTACCCCGACGATGATGGAGCAGCGCACCGATGGTGAGACCAGGGGCCATCGGTGAGACCGGCGACCGACCAGCAGGAACAGACGATCCTCGCCGCGCACGTACCCGGACCTGACGGCATGTGCACCGGTTGCCGCGCCTGGTGGTCGCGGCTGACGCCGTACCCGTGCTCGCAGGCCGACTGGGCAACCAGCCGGCACGCCCGCAGAATCACCCACCGATTCCTGCGCGGTGCCGGATGACCGCCCACAGCCCGGTCCCCCGAGCATGGACCTGCAGCGGCTGCGGCCTGCCCTGGCCCTGCCCAACCCGAAGGCAGGAGCTACAGGCAGGGTACGACCGCGCCCCGGTCTCGCTGGCCCGCTACCTCGGCGCGCACCTCGTCCAAGCCACCGCGGACCTGCCCTGGACCCCCGCCGGAATCCTCCACCAGCGTTTCCTCGGCTGGACCCGCAGCCGTGCGGTCCACGCCAGCGGCACGCGGGAAGACCTCAGTGCGGTCGATCTCCGGTCGGGGCAGGTAGCTGCCACAAGGCGCTGACGGGCAGTGCGCGCAGTCGGTCGCCGAATGGCAGCGTGGACGTGCCGGTGTAGAGGACAACACCAGCGATGAAATCGTCGCCGAGGCGGTCGGCGAGTCGGCGCAGCCCCCGGAAGTCGCCGGGTCCGACCGTGCTGGCGGCTTTGACTTCGACCCCGACGACCTGTCCGGATCGGTTCTCGAGCACCGCGTCGACCTCGTACTGGCTCTGGTCGCGGTAGTGGTACAGCTCGACGAGCTGCTCGGACCAGGTGAGCTGACGAGAAAGCTCGGACAGCACGAATGATTCGAGCATCGGGCCGAATGGGGCCCCCGGCCGGAGCAGCGCCCGGGCATCAGTCGCAAGCTCGTTGGCGGCGATACCAGCATCAACGAAGATCAGCTTCGCTGCGGCGGTGGCCCGGGTGCCCAGGTTGCGGGACCAGCCAGGGATCCGCTTGATCAGAAAGATCTCTTCCAGCGCCTGGAGGTAGCGGGCGATCGTCGGCCGAGTCAGTGCGAGTGCGGACTCGAGAGAGTTGGCGGCGATGATCGTCGCGGACCTGGCCGCGAGCAGGCGGATCAGCTGACGCAGCTCCCCCTTGTGCTGAATGTCGGACAACTGCCGGACGTCGCGGTCGATCAGCGCTTGGATGTACGCGTCGAAGAACCGTTGGCGGCGTCGCGGGTCGGCACGGGCCGTTGCTTCGGGCAGACCGCCGCGTACGATCCTGGCCGCGTAGTCGGCGCGGGTCACATCCGACTCGTGTCGCAGGTCGGCCCCGACCGTGAAGACAGCGTCAACGAATCCGTCCGGCTCGCCGTCGAGTTCGCCTTGGGAAAACGGCCAGAGTTCGATGGTTTCCATTCGGCCTGGCAACGCATCCGGGGCGGCCACCATGCCGAACAGCCGCGATGACCCGGTGAGCAGGTACCGGCCGGGGCGGGGGTCCTCGTCAACCGCCGCCTTGATCGCCAACAGCAACTCCGGAACGCGCTGAATCTCGTCAATTACCAGGAGTTCTGCAAAGCCCACGAAGCCGACCGGATCGGTAGCCGCTGCGGCCCGGTCCTGCGCCCGGTCGAGATCGTGCCGCTCGGCGAGCCGGTCCCCGGCGAGGACCCGAACCAGAGTGCTCTTGCCAGCCTGACGCGCCCCGTTGATCAGCACGACGCGGGTGTCCGCCAAGGCGGCGTTGACCTGCGCGGCGGCGTGGCGTGGGATCAGCTGAGGCACGCCTGATGATACCCCGGGGGTTTCGATCTGCGAGGCACTCGGCTTTCGATCCGCGGGGCATCTGACTTTCGATCTGCGAGGCCCTCAGCTTTCGATCTGCGGGGCTCCAGGCTTTCGATCTGCGCGGGCCTCGGGTAGGCCGTCCACGACGCCGACGTGGCCGCCCACGTCGTCACGGTGGGCGGCGTCGAGGACGGCGCCCAGCAGCCCGGGGAAGCGAGCGTCGAGGTCACCGCCACGAAGTTCGACGAAGCAGCGGGTGCCTTCCTGCCGAGTGCGGGTGATACCCGCGTCGCGGAGCACGCGCAGGTGATGGCTGAGGGTGGACTTGGCGACCGGCACGCGAAGTTCGCCCCACCCGCGTTCACGACCATCGGCGAGCACACGTACCAGGCCGACCCGGATGGGGTCGTTGAGAGCCCCCAGCACGTCGATAAGGGAGATCTCGTCGGGGTCGGGATGTCGTGCCCTTCTCATGGCGCCCATGCTACCTTGTTCGACGTTTCACGAACATCGAACAAGGAGATGGACTGTGAACGCCGGACCCTGCACCGATCTCACCGCACGAGTCGTTGTCGTCACCGGCGCCGGATCCGGCATCGGCCGCGCCACAGCACACGCGTTCGCCCGCGCGGGCGCAGAGGTGCTGGGTGTCGGCCGCCGCAAAGACGCCCTCGCGGAGACCGCCGCCGGACACCCCGCGATCGCCGTCCACCCGGCCGACCTGAACGACCCCGGCGCCCCGCAGGAAGTGATTGCCGCCGCAGTCGACCGCTGGGGACACCTGGACGTCCTGGTCAACAACGCCGGCACTACCAGGATCATGCCGCTGGCGCACACCACGGCGGCGGGCATCGCCGCCCTGTTCGACCTCAACGTCGTCGCGCCCAGCCTGCTGGCGCACACGGCCCTACCGCACCTGCGCCGAAGCCGCGGCTCGATCGTCAACGTCTCCAGCACCTACGGCCACCGGCCCCTACCAGGTGCCGCCCACTACGCGGCCGCCAAAGCCGCCCTCGAGCAGCTCACCCGGAGCTGGGCGGCAGAACTCGCGGCGGACGGGATTCGGGTCAACGCCCTCGCTCCCGGCCCAACCGAAAGCCAGGCGTTGGCCGCCGCCGGACTCGCCGACCCGGCCATCGAGGAGATCAAACGAGCAGAGGCCGCCCGCATCCCCCTCGGTCGCCGCGGTGAACCCGGAGAGGTCGCCGCGTGGATCCTGCGCCTGGCCGACCCGGCCAGCACCTGGCTGACCGGGCAGGTCCTCACTGTCGACGGCGGGCTGGAACTGACCTGAGCTCGGTCAGTGGAAGAAGTGCCGGGTACCGGTCAGGTACATGGTCACGCCGGCCGCCTTGGCCGCGGCGATGACCTCCTCGTCCCGGATCGATCCGCCGGGCTGGACGATCGCCCGCACCCCAGCATCGAAGAGGACCTTCGGACCGTCGGCGAACGGGAAGAACGCGTCGGAGGCGCACACCGCCCCCCGCGCCCGTTCGGCACCAGCCCGCTCCACCGCCAACCGGGCCGAGTCAACCCGGTTGACCTGCCCCATGCCCACGCCGACGGTCGCGCCGTCGCGAGCGAGCAGAATCGCGTTGCTCTTCACCGCTCGGACCGCCCGCCAGGCGAAGGCCAGGTCCCGCAGGGTCGCCTCGTCGGCGGCCTCCCCGGTCGCCAGCTGCCAGGCGGTCGGGTCGTCACCCGCGGCATCCACCCGGTCCCGTACCTGTACCAGCATTCCACCGGTGACCGGTCGCCACTCCGCCGCCGCCGGGGCGTAGGCCGGGGCGCGCAGCAGGCGCACGTTCTTCTTGCCCCGCAGCACCTCGAGGGCGTCGGGTTCGAAATCCGGGGCGACAACCACCTCGGTGAACACCTCCGCCACCTGCCCGGCGAGCTCGACGCCGACCGGTCGGTTCACCGCGATCACGCCACCAAAGGCGGACACGGGATCACAGGCGTGTGCCTTACGGTGCGCCTCGGCGACGTCCGCGCCCACCGCGATGCCACACGGGTTGGCGTGCTTGATGATCGCCACCGCCGGCTGGTCGGAGAAGTCGTTGGCGGCCCGCCAGGCGGCGTCGGCGTCAACGTAGTTGTTGTACGACATCTCCTTGCCGTGCAGCTGCTCGGCCTGGGCGAGCCCGGCGGGACTCGACGGGTCGGTGTAGAGGGCAGCCGGCTGGTGCGGGTTCTCCCCATACCGCAGCACGGCGTCGCGACGCAGCGCCAAGCCGGCAAAGCCCGGCCACGGCGCGTCCTCCTCGACCAAGTCCCGCGCGCACCACTCGGCGACAGCCACGTCGTAGTCGGCGATCACCGCGAACGCGCGGGCCGCGAGCGCCCGACGCTGCGCCAGGGTGAAGCCACCCGCCCGGACCGCCGCCAGCAGCTGGGGGTAGCCCGACGGGTCGGTCACCACGGCGACCGAGGCATGGTTCTTGGCGGCGGCCCGCACCATCGCCGGCCCACCGATGTCGATCTGCTCGACGCACTCGTCCTGCCCCGCCCCGGAGGCGACGGTCGCCTGGAACGGGTACAGGTTGGACACCAGCAGGTCGATCGCCCCGATGCCATGCTCGGTGAGCTGCCCAACGTGCGACTCCTTGCGCAGGTCCGCGAGGAGACCGCCGTGGATCTTGGGGTGCAGCGTCTTGACCCGGCCGTCGAGGATCTCCGGGAACCCGGTAACCGAGTCCACCGCGGTGACCGGCACGCCGGCACCGGCGATGGCCGACGCGGTGCTTCCGGTCGAGACGATCTCCACGCCGGCGTCGTGCAACGCCTGGGCCAGCTCGGCCAGACCGGCCTTGTCGTAGACGCTGACCAGCGCCCGCCGGATCGGGCGGCGCTCGTCCTGACTGGAACTCACGGAACCGTGACCTTTCTTCCGGTGATCGTCCAACCTGCACGGACCAGGCGACCCACCTGCTCAACGAGCTGGCGTCGCTCGGCCTCTTTGATGCGCTCGGTGAGCGTCTGCTCGTCGTCGCCGTCCCGGACCGGCACCGCGACCTGGGCGACGATCGGGCCGGTGTCCGTGCCCGCGTCGACGAAGAAGAGGGTGGCCCCGGTGATCTTCACCCCGTAGGCGAGCGCGTCGCGGGGCCCATGAATGCCGGGAAAGGCCGGCAGCAGGGTGTTGTGCGTGTTCAGATAGCGGTCGCCGAACGCGGCGAGGAAATGCGGGCCGACCAGCTTCAGGAAGCCAGCGGAGACGACCAGGTCAGGGGTGTGCTCGGCGACCCGCGCGGCAAGCGCGGCGTCCCAGTCGGAGCGAGTCGGATAGTCCCTCACCCGCTCAACGAAGGTCGGCACCCCCGCCGCCGCGGCCCGGTCCAGCCCGACGATGCCGTCACGGTCCGCCCCGACCGCGACTACCCGGGCCCCGTACCCGGGATCGGTGCCGGCGTCGAGCAGCGCCTGAAGGTTACTGCCGGAACCGGATACGAGAACGACGATGCGGGCGGCAGCTGCGGGCTCAGGCACCGGACAACCCTATCGGGGTGGTCCGGCCGCCGGTCCGCTGGGCGGCAAGCCGACGCTGCGTCAGCGACCGGACCAGGTACGCTGCCGGTCGCTTCCCCGCGCACCGGTAGCGACAGTTGTCCCGGTGTCGCACCCTGGTTCAAAGGAGTAGCGAGAGATGCAGCCCGGAATCCCGCCCCAGTCCTCGAACTCCTGCTGATCGACCGGGAGGACGCATGCAGCCCGACCCATCCAATCCGCAGCACGGTCCGTCCACCCCGCACGGTCCGTCCACCCCGCCGGCCGACCCGTACGCCCGACCGGTGGAGCCCCACGCGCCAGCGGCCGAGCCGTACGCCCCACCAGCGGACCCCTACCACCCACCTGTCGACCCGTACCACCCACCAGCGGACCCCTACCACCCGCCGGTCGACCCCTACCACCCACCGGTCGACCCGTACGCCTCGCCGGCTACCCCGGTTTCCCAGCAGCCGTACCCTCCGCCGCCGGTGAACCCGTACGCCATGCCCACCCCACCGCCGAACCCACCGCCGCCGAACCCGTACGCCACACCCGCCCCTCCGCCGTACCCGGGGCCCCACGGTGGGGTGCAGATGTACCCGAACGCGGGCTACCCGTTCCCGGCGGGCAAGCAGAACACGCTCGGACTGCTCTCCATGATCCTCGGCATCGTGTCGGTCCCGCTGGCCTGTGTCTTCTCTATCGGGCTGCTGGTGGGCATCGCCGCGGTGGTAACCGGATGGTTCGGCCAACAGAAGGTCGAGCAGGGGCTCGCGGACAATCGTGGCCAGGCCCTGGCCGGCATAACCTGCGGAACGATCGGCGCGCTGCTGAACCTCGGCTGGATGCTCCTGGAAGTCGTCGGGCTCGTCCTCTAGTCGCCTCGGTGGAGTCAGCCGCGGGACAGGAACCGGGCCGCTACCACGCCACCCAGCACGCCGGTCCCGGTCACCACGGTCGCCACCGCCGCCACCTGCCACGGCACCGGTCCGACCTCCGCCAGCCGGCCCGCACCCAGCGGGCCGGCTGACACTGCCGCCGCGCCCCCCACCAGTAGGCCCGCCACCGGGCCGGCGAGCACCGCCGGACGCAGCAGCGGCCCCCACTCTTCCCGGGCTCTGTTGCTGCCGGAGCGCAGCACCCGACGGGTCAACGACCAGCCCGCCAGCATCCCGACCAGAACCGGCACCGCGAGCAGGCCCGTGCCCAGGCCGTCCACCGGCCCACCGGGGAGGCCCGCCACCAGCGGTAGGGCCGGCAGCGCCCCCACCGTCACCTCGCTGGTCTGCACCGTGGTGTCCGTGCCAACCGCGAATCCGGGGCCGAGCAGGTAGCTGGTTGACCAGATCGCCGCGTTCGGGGCGTACGCCAGGTTGACCAGGGTGATCCCGGCCTGCCCCGCCACCCCGGTGTGGTAGGCCGCGATCAGGTCGGCCGCGTCACCGCCACCGGTCGCCACCGCCAGCCCCGCCACGCCGGCCCCCGCCGCAAGCAGCAGCAGCGCCGCGACCAGACCGGTCCGAATCCCCTCCCGCAGCGGTAGCGGCGCCCGCACGGCGAGCAGGTCACCGAGCCCGGTCGTACGAACCGCCCCGACGAGGGCAGCAACTGTGGCGACCGCGGCGAGAGTCAGGCCGGTCCGTACCGGCGACACGTCCAGCTCCCCGCCGCTGACCAGCAGGGCGGCGAGCACGCCGAGGATGGTGTACGCGACCCCGACCGCCGATGCGGCGACGAACGCGCGCTGTGGCGACCTGCTGCGCCGGGCACCGATGGCCCGGGTGACGTGCACCCCGGCCCGGATGAGTCGCCAGCCGGCGAGCAGGGTCACCGCCAGCGGAGCGAGCCCGAGCGGACCGGCGTTCGTCGTCAGCGGGACGCCGTGCCCGAGCAGCCAGCCGGCCAGCCCGACCTGGACCGCCCCGGGCAGGCTCGACGCACCCGCACTGAGCTGGAAGAACCAGAGCACCACTGCCACCGGCAGCCAGGAGGTGAGCGCCGCCCCGACCGCGGCGACGCCCGCGGCGACGGCCAGCGGCGGGCGACTCGGCGGTCCACCCGCCCGTGGCGCGGGGACCCGGCGAGCCGGCCCGGGTCGCCCCGGTGGGCGGGCACCCACCCGGGTGCGCCGGCCGGGCTGATCGGGGGTGACGGAGGACATCAGGTCCACTCTGACATGCCGCGGGGGCGGTGGCAGGTCGATAAACCCCCCGGGCGGGTTCGAGTTGCGTGATCCACCGTCTCCTGCCTCCGATCCGGTCTAGCCTCGGCCACAGGACGCCACCGCGGCCGACCGGTGGGTCAAGTGGGAACCTCCACCACCGGAGGTGTTGACCGTGGCCCCCTGCACCTCGGCGGGCGCGGCACCGATGCGAGGAGGCACGCCGTGACCGCTGCATATCCGCCGCCCGAGGCGGCGGCGGGAAGGGACCGGACGACGCTCTGGGGCGTACTCGGCATCGTCGTCGGCCTGCTCTGCTGCGGCATCCTCGGGATCGTCTTCGGCTACTTCTCGATCCGTGACGCTCGGCGCTTCGGCAACTCGCCGGTGCTCGGTTGGTTGGGCATCGCCTTCGGCGTATTCAACATCATCGCTAATGGGCTTCTCTACCTTGGCGGCAGTAACCCGTTCAGCTGAGTTGACGACTGGAGGGATCAGCCCGTGGATGGCCGATCCCTCCAGCTGTCGTCGCCGGGGCTCAGCCCGCGGACATGATCTCCCGCATCAGCCGGGCCGTCTCGGTCGGAGTCTTGCCGACCTTGACGCCGACTGCTTCCAGCGCCGTCTTCTTGGCCTCCGCCGTGCCGGCCGAGCCGGAGATGATCGCACCCGCGTGCCCCATCGTCTTACCGGGCGGTGCGGTGAAGCCAGCGATGTAGCCGACCACCGGCTTGGTGACGTTCGCCTTGATGAACTCGGCAGCCCGCTCCTCAGCGTCGCCACCGATCTCACCGATCATGACGATCGCGTCCGTGTCCGGGTCGTCCTCGAAGGCGGCCAGCGCATCGATGTGCGTGGTGCCGATGATCGGGTCACCACCGATACCGACACAGGTGGAGAAGCCGATGTCGCGCAGCTCGTACATCATCTGGTAGGTCAGCGTGCCGCTCTTGCTGACCAGGCCGATCCGGCCGGCACCGGTGATGTCGGCCGGGATGATGCCGGCGTTGGAGGCGCCCGGCGACACGATCCCCGGGCAGTTCGGCCCGATGATTCGGGTCCGCTCGCCCTGCGCCACGTTGTACGCCCAGAAGGCGGCGGTGTCGTGCACCGGCACGCCCTCGGTGATCACCACGGCGAGCGGGATGCCGGCGTCGATCGCCTCGATCACCGCGCCCTTGGTGAACTGCGGCGGTACGAAGATGACCGTCACGTTGGCGCCGGTCTCCCGCATCGCCTCGGCGACGTTCGCGAAGACCGGCAGCTGGGCGCCGTCGAAATCAACGGTGGTACCCGCCTTACGCGGGTTCACCCCACCGACGATGTCGGTGCCCGCGGCGAGCATCCGCCGGGTGTGCTTGGAACCCTCGGAACCGGTCATCCCCTGCACGATGACCTTCGAGTCCTTGGTCAGCCAAATCGCCATTGTCAGACCCCCGCAGCGGCCAGCTCGGCGGCCCGCTCGGCCGCACCATCCATCGTGTCGACCCGCTGGATCAGCGGGTTGTTCGCGCCGTCGAGAATCGCTCGACCGGCCTCCGCGTTGTTGCCGTCGAGGCGGACGACCAGCGGCCTGGTGACCTTCTCACCCCGCTGCTCGAGCAGGGCCAGCGCCTGCACGATGCCGTTGGCGACCGCGTCGCAGGCGGTGATGCCGCCGAAGACATTGACGAAGACGCTCTTCACCGCAGGGTCGGAGAGCACGATCTCGAGGCCGTTGGCCATCACCGCGGCGCTCGCACCGCCCCCGATGTCGAGGAAGTTGGCCGGCTTCACGCCGCCGTGCCGCTCACCGGCGTACGCGACCACGTCGAGGGTCGACATGACCAGTCCGGCGCCGTTGCCGATGATGCCAACCTCACCGTCGAGCTTGACGTAGTTGAGGTCCTTCTCTTTGGCGGCCTGCTCGAGGGGATCCACCGCGGCCTGGTCAACCAGCGCCTCGTGGTCCGGGTGCCGGAACGCCGCGTTCTCGTCCAGGCTGACCTTGGCATCGAGGAGGAGCAGCCCACCCTCGGCGGTCTTGGCGAGCGGGTTCACCTCGACCAGCGTCGCGTCCTCGGCGACGAACGCCTGCCACAGGTCCACCGCGATCTCGACGGCCTGGTCGGTAACCTCGGCCGGGAAACCGGCCTGAGTGACGATCCGCCGGGCCGTCGCCGCGTCCACGCCGACGTTCGCGTCGATCGGCGCCTTGACGACCTTCTCCGGCGTCTCGGCGGCTACCTGCTCGATGTCCATCCCACCAGCGACACTGGCGATGCAGAGGAAGGTGCGGTTCGCCCGGTCCAACAGGTAGGAGAAGTAGTACTCCTCCGCCACGTCCGCGGTCACGGTGATCATGACCTTGTGGACAGTGTGCCCCTTGATGTCCATGCCGAGGATGTCGGTGGCCCGGGCCACCGTCTCCTCCGCGCCCTCGGTCAGCTTCACCCCGCCGGCCTTGCCCCGGCCGCCGACCTTCACCTGCGCCTTGACAACCACCCGACCGCCGAGGCGTTCGGCGATCGCGCGGGCCTCCTCCGGGGTCGTGGCGACGCCGCCGGCGAGCACGGGCAACCCGTGCCGCTCGAACAGGTCCCGCCCCTGGTACTCGTACAGGTCCACGATTGCGCGTCCCGTCCCGTCTCCGCGGCGCGCCGTCGCGCCGCCACCAGCGTATGGAAAACAGTTTGACGCCTGTCATCAGTTGTAACAGGCCATTGAAGGCAGCCTAGCGAGGTCGACACCACCAACGACCAAGCGGGTACGTGGTGTGCGGTTCTACACAGCTGACTGGCCAGCACCCGCCGTTTGGCCGAGCGTCAACCTTCCGGACGATGTTTTCCCCGACACGTAACCCCGGGGGTCAGGCTTCGTTGAGTCAGATGTCGAAGCGCTGGTCAGCGCGGCGACAAGACGGCCGATGCCCTGTCGGTCGAGGGGTGGCGGCGGGGCATCGTGCATAGAGAGGCCGGGCGTGTGAGGGGTGCGTCCGGCCTCTCCCCCTGTCCGGCCCAGGAACTTCTCGGGCCGACCGTCAGGCGACGGCCTGCGCCACGTTCTCCCGAACCCAGTCCACGATCGACCCCGTGGTGGCGCCCGGAGTGAAAATCTTGGCCACACCAATCTGCCGCAGTTCCGGGATATCAGTGTCCGGAATGATGCCCCCGCCAAAGACGACGATGTCTCGCGCGTCTCGCTCGGCAAGGAGCTCCAACACCCGCCGGAAAAGGGTCATGTGTGCCCCGGACAGAACGGAAAGTCCGACCGCGTCGGCGTCCTCCTGGATCGCGGTCTCCACGATCTGTTCCGGGGTCTGATGCAGCCCGGTGTAGATGACCTCCATCCCGGCGTCCCGGAGGGCACGCGCGACGACCTTTGCGCCGCGGTCATGGCCGTCCAGGCCCGGTTTGGCGACGACGACCCGAACACGAGAGCTCATCTGCGCATCCCTTTCACCGGCTCCGCGGCTTGACCTTAACGAACGGTAACCCGCCCGGTCCGAGCCGAGGAATCCGGGCCGTCGCACGCGCCGCGGCCTCGACACCCACCCACCCACGGGAGAGCGGGACAACACCCGGGGCCGGTCAAGTCGGACGACTCCGCCATTCGGTCACCCTACGCGACGAACGGGATGAGATTGGGGACACCTTCACCGGCTCAACCCCTGGGCAATAGTGGATAGAATCGGACAAACATCACACCAATCTAGCGATGCGGCTTGTGACGGACGTGGCGGTTGGCTACCGTGTCCAACGGTTGTCATCAGGTCCATGGACGGGTGACGACGCGACCGGCGGAGTTCACCCAGCTCCACGAACCCGCCCGATCGCCTCGATACCCCGACAACGGAGGGTGTGCGTGCGCCAGCGCCTGTCGTCTGAGCCCGATAGATATCGCGGCCGCCGCCGCGTACCCACCCCACCGCGGAGCCGCTACGCCGCGGTGGTTACCACCGCCCTCGTCGGCGCCAGCGGAGTCGCACTCTTCGCCGGCAGCGCCCTTCCCGACGCCAAGAGCGTCAGCCCGACGGTCCTGGACGAGCTGAAGACGGCCTCCGCGCTCAGCGAGGACGCCGCGGAGCGCGCCAATGCCGCCGACCGCTCGTCGCGGGATGGCGAGCGGTTCAGCTTGGAGGCGGAGACCGGAGTCTGGTGCCTCCCACTCAAGGACTACGAGTTCAACTCCCCCTACGGCGTTCAGGGCGAAGAGCTCCACACCGGGGTGGACCTGGCCGCCCCGGAGGGCACCCCCTACGTCTCCATCCATGACGGCACCGTCACCAAGGCCGGTTGGTTTGGTGGATACGGATACACAGTGATCGTCGCGAACGCCGACGGCAGCGAGGCCATCTACGGCCACTCCTCCACCCTCAGCGTGCAGGAGGGCCAACAGGTCAAGGCCGGCGACCAGCTCGGTCTGGTCGGTAACACCGGCCTCTCCTACGGCTCCCACCTGCACCTGGAGGTCCATGTCAAGGGCGAACCGCTCGACCCGGTGCCCTGGCTGATGGAGCGCGGAGTGGACATCCAACTTCAAATGGAGCCTTTCCACAGCGAGGTAACCACCCCCTGACACAGGGTCACGCCCTACTGCCGCCCGGATCAAAGGATCCGGGCGGTTTTTTCACACCTCCAGCCCGCAAAGGTGTTTGAGGTCACCTCCAGCAGTGTGACCGAGCCCACGTGCGAGCCGAACCGCTGCCGCTGCCATTCGCGACAGGGACTGACAAAGTTCCAACGAACGCGTCGGACCGCGCCCACCCGAGAGCCCCTCGTCTCCAGCCGGCTCCAGGCGGACCTCAGGATGTCGGGGTCACGTGCCCCTACGAGCAGTGAAGGTCCGTTGTGCAGAACGACAGCCCCCGCTCGCGCAGGAACACCGCGCCGGCCCGCCATCGGCGACCGACCAGCACCCGGGGCCGGGTGTTGCGGACCGCGGCTGCCGCGGTAGCCGGACTCGCCCTCACCGGAGTCGCGGTAACAGCGATCACCGGAGATGACCAGAACGCCACCCCGCACGGTGCCGTCGACATCGACCTGCGAGCCCAAGCCGAGGCCCGGGCCCAGGCCGAGGCCGCCGCCCGCGCGGAAGCGGCCGCCCAAGCCGAGGCCGCGGCCCGCGCCGAGGCGGCCGCCCGCGCCGATCGCTCCGCCCGGGCGCCGGCGAGCAGCAGTCCGACCCCCAGCGCTTCGGCGAGCCCCACCGCGCAGCCCTCGGCCAGCGGGACACCGAAGATGACAGCCAACCGGACAACCACGACGACGACCACCGCGGCAACGCCGACCTGGGTCATCCCCATGGCCGACGCCGCCATCACCTCCTGCTACGGCCCTCGGTCGGGAATCCTGCACGCCGGCATCGACTTCGCGCTGCCCGCCGGCACCCCGGTCCGCGCCGCCTTCGGCGGCACCGTGACCAAGGCCGGCGACGTCGGCGACGGATACGGCATCTCGGTCGTCATCGATCACGGCAACGGCTATCTGACCCACTACGCCCACCTGAGCACCGCTAAGGTGACCGTCGGCGACCAGGTCAACACCGGTGACACCATCGGCCTGGAGGGCTCCACCGGCGACTCCACCGGCCCGCACCTGCACTTCGAGGTACACCAGGGCCAGCTGTGGAACCAGATCGACCCCGCGCCGTTCCTCCGCGAACGCGGCATCGACGTGGCCTGCTGACCGAGTGCCTCGCGGGGCGGCGGCCGAGTGGGGCCCGCCGCCGGCTCAGAGACGATCGATCGGTGCGTGCCGGAGCACCAGCCAGAGCGTCTGGTCGCCGAAATCGATCTGGGCCCGGGCGCCCGGGCCGTGCCCTTCCACCGCGAGCACGCGACCCAGCCCGTACCGCTGGTGGTTGACCCGGTCCCCGACCGCGACCCGCGGGGGTGCCGACGGCAACTCGCTGGCCGTGGCGAGGCGGCTACCGTCAACGCCGAGCCGACGCGCGAGCTGCGTGGCCTTCGGCGTACCCCCGGTGAAGCCGCCCTGCCCCCGGTCCGCGCGGCCGCCCACGCCCCCGCCACCGCCGGCCCACGAGGTGTACGAGCCCTCGGTGCGCTCCCAGCGCACCAACTCCACGGGCAGCTCCGCGAGGAACCGGGACGGCGCGTTGTAGGCCGGCTGGCCCCACGCCGATCGAGTGACCGCCCGGGACAGGTAGAGACGCTGCCGGGCCCGGGTGATCCCCACGTACGCCAGGCGCCGCTCCTCCTCCAACTCGTGGTTGTCGCCAAAGGTACGGGCGTGCGGGAAGACCCCGTCCTCCATCCCGGTAAGGAACACCACCGGAAACTCCAGTCCTTTGGCGGTGTGCAGCGTCATCAGGGTGACCACCCCCTGGTGCTCCGGGTCGTCGGCGGGCAACTGGTCCGCGTCGGCCACCAGCGCGACCTGCTCCAGGAAGCCGGCGACGGTGGCCCGCTCGCCCTCCTCGCCCAGGCCCTCCACCCGCTCCGTGTACTCCCGGGCCACGCTGACCAGCTCCTGGAGGTTGTCGACCCGGCCGGCATCCTGCGGGTCCAGGCTCTCCTCCAGCTCGGTCAGGTACCCCGACCGGTTCAGCAACGCCTCCAGTACCTCCTCGGGCGCGCTGGTCTCCGCGACCTCCCGGGCACCGTCGAGCAGCGCGATGAACTCCGCGATACCGTTCGCCGCCCGGGTGGAGATGCCCGGCGCGTCCTTGGCCCGGCGCAGGGCCGCGCCGAAGGAGATCCGGTCCCGGCTGGCGAGCGCCTCAACACACGCCTCGGCTCGGTCCCCGATACCCCGGCGGGGGGTGTTCAGCACCCGACGAAGGCTGACCGTGTCGTCCTCGTTGACCAACGCCCGCAGGTAGGCCAGGGCGTCCCGGACCTCCTTCCGCTCGTAGAAGCGGACCCCGCCGACGACCTTGTAGGGGAGGCCGACGCGGATGAACACCTCCTCGAAGACCCGGGACTGGGCGTTGGTGCGGTAGAAGACCGCCACCTCCCCCGGGCGGGTGTCGCCGTCGTCCACGAGCCGGTCGATCTCCCGGGCCACCCAGTCGGCCTCGGTGTGCTCGGTGTCGGCGACGTAGCCGACAATCGGGTCGCCGTTCCCGGCCTCGCTCCAGAGCCGCTTGGGCTTACGGGAGGTGTTTCGGTCGATCACGGCGTTGGCCGCGTTCAGGATGGTCTGGGTGGAGCGGTAGTTCTGTTCCAGCAGGATCGTCCGGGCGTCGGTGAAGTCCCGCTCGAACTCCAGAATGTTGCGGATCGTCGCGCCCCGAAACGCGTAGATCGACTGGTCGGCGTCACCCACCACGCAGAGCTCCGCCGGGTCGAGCCCGTCGGTGCCCGACACCAGCTCCTTGATCAACACGTACTGGGCGTGGTTGGTGTCCTGATACTCGTCAACCAGCACGTGCCGGAACCGACGCCGGTAGGTCTCCGCGACGTGCGGATGCGACTGGAGCAGGTGCACCGTCGTCATGATCAGATCGTCGAAGTCCAGCGCGTGCGCCTCCCGGAGCCGCCGCTGATAGAGCGCGTATGCCTCGGCGAGCGCCCGCTCGTTCGGCCCCTTGGCCCGGGCCGCGAACTCCTCGGGGTCGACCAGCTCGTTCTTCAGATTGGAGACCTGGGCGGCCAGCCCGCGCGCCGGGTAGCGCTTCGGATCGAGATCCAGCTCCCGGGCGACCAACTGCATCAGCCGACGGGAGTCGTCGGCATCATAGATCGAGAAGGTCGACTTCAAACCGGCGTGCTCGTGCTCGGCCCGCAGGATACGGACACACGCGGAGTGGAAGGTCGAGACCCACATCAACCGAGCCCGCGACCCGACCAGCTGGGCCACCCGCTCCTTCATCTCGCCCGCGGCCTTGTTGGTGAAAGTGATCGCGATGATCTCACCCGGGTGCACCTGTCGCTCCGCGAGCAGGTAGGCGATCCGATGGGTGAGCACCCGGGTCTTGCCGGAGCCGGCCCCGGCCACGATGAGCAGCGGTGACCCGGCGTGGGTGACCGCATCCCGTTGCGGGCCGTTCAGCCCGTCCAGCAGCGCCTGTGGGTCGAGGCGCGCCGGAGTGGGCCGTCGCGGCGGAGCAGGGTCGGGCGCGGACGAGGGCACGGGAATGTCAAAGAGAGGATGCATCGCACGGCGAGTCTATGCCGTCGCCCCGACGAATCCCTCCGGCCACAGCCCGGGTGTGTGCGACGGTGCGCTCGCCCACCGCCCCCGGTCCTCCCCTCCGGTGACACCCGCCTCTCTGGAGAGCTTTTCTTGCGGCCCACGGCGGAACAGGGCATACTCGGGCCCGTGTTCGATCAGCGCGACTACTTTTACTACGGCCCGGAGAGTCCGGTAGCCGTAGGTCACAGCTGATCAACAAAGACCTACGAAAAGGCCCCGGGCTCGCGAGCCCGGGGCCTTTTCGTCTCGGGATCCGGGCACCAGCGCCCGACACCCGAAGGGGACGACGATGATGACAGGCGTGGCGGAGCAGAGCGGCAGCACGGACGGAACGAATGGCGCGGAGGGCACCGCCGGTCGCGATGCCGGCACGAAGGAGCCACTGGCCGCAGCGCAGATCGCGAATATCCGGCAACGGATCGACGAGATCGACGGCACCCTGATCGAACTCTGGCAGGAGCGGGCACGACTCTCCCAGCAGGTTGGCGTGACCCGCATGGCCTCCGGCGGCACCCGCCTGGTGCTCTCTCGGGAGCAGGAGATCCTGGAACGCTTCCGGGCCGCGCTGGGGGCGGACGGCACCCAGGTCGCCCTCCTGCTGCTCCGCGCCGGCCGCGGCCCGCTCTGATCCGACGGCCCGGTGGTGAGACAGGATCGGGGCGTCGGCCAGGTCTGGCCGACGCCCCGATCGCTGTGGCGCTGTTACCGCTGCGCGTGCACCACGTCCCGAACCTCGGCGAAGTGGCAGGCGCTCGGGTGGTCCGAACTCTGCCGGACGGCCAGCTCCGGCTCCCGCTGAGCGCAGATCTCCTGCGCCTTCCAGCAGCGGGTCCGGAAACGGCAGCCGGAGGGCGGGTTGGCCGGCGACGGAACATCGCCGGTCAGCACGATCTGGTCCCGCATACCCCGCAGCTTCGGATCCGGCACCGGCACCGCCGAGAGCAGCGCCTGCGTGTACGGGTGGGTGGGGTTCTCGTAGATCTGGTCCTCGGTGCCGATCTCAACGACCCGACCGAGGTACATCACCGCGACCCGGTCGGCGATGTGCCGCACCACGGACAGGTCATGCGCGATGAAGATGTACGACAGCCCCAACTCTTTCTGGAGCTTCTCCAGCAGGTTGATCACCTGCGCCTGGATCGACACGTCCAGGGCGGAGACCGGCTCATCGCACAAGATGATCTCCGGGTTGAGCGCCAGCGCGCGGGCGATACCGATGCGCTGGCGCTGGCCGCCGGAGAACTGGTGCGGATACCGGTTGATGTGATCGGGGTTCAGACCGACCAGATCCAGCAGCTCCTGCACCCGGGCCCGCCGCTTCGGCTTCTCCAGCACCTCGGAGTGCACCTCGAACGGCTCGCCGATGATGTCGCCGACGGTCATCCGCGGGTTGAGTGAGGTGTACGGGTCCTGCATCACCAGCTGGATGTTGCGCCGGCCGCGACGCCGCTCGGCGCCGCCGACCTTCGCCATGTTCCGGCCCTGCACGAACAGGTCACCGGAGGTGGGGGTCTCCAGCCCCACCAACATCCGGGCCAGGGTCGACTTGCCGCAGCCGGACTCGCCGACGATGCCCAGGGTCTCACCCCGGCGCAGCTGCAGGTTGATCCCGTCAACCGCGCGGACCGCACCGATCTGCCGCTTGAAGAGGATCCCCTGGGTGAGCGGGAAGTGCTTCACCAGGTCACGGGCCTCCAGCACGATGTCAGACATCGGCCTGGACCTCCTTCCAGAAGTGGCAGGCGGAGCTTCGGGCCGGGGCCACCCGATGCAGCGGTGGCACCGGGTCCTGACGGCAGGCATCCTTCGCGTACCGGCACCGGGGGTTGAACGCGCAGCCCTTCGGGATGTCGGTCAGCAGCGGCGGCAAACCCTTGATGGCGGAGAGTTCCTGCCCCTTGAGGTCCAGGCGGGGAATCGACTCCAGCAGGCCCTTGGTGTACGGGTGGGACGGGCTCTCGTAGATGTCCCGGACCGGAGCCTCCTCAATGACCCGGCCGGCGTACATCACCGAGATCTGGTCCGCCACGTCGGCGACCACACCCATGTCGTGCGTGATCAGCAGCAGGCCCATGTTCCGTTCCTGCTGCAACTCGGCGAGGAGGGACATGATCTGGGCCTGCACGGTGACGTCCAGGGCGGTGGTCGGCTCGTCGGCGATCAACACCTCCGGGTCCAGCGCCAACGCCATAGCGATCATGACGCGCTGGCGCATACCACCGGAGAACTGGTGCGGGTACTCGTTCACCCGCTGCTTCGCCGCCGGAATCTTGACCAGGTCAAGCAGCTCGACAGCGCGCGCCTTGCTGTCCGCCCGGGACATGCCCCGGTGCTTGCGGAACAGCTCACCGAGCTGGAAGCCGACCGTGAAGACCGGGTTCAGCGCGGAGAGGGCGTCCTGGAAGATCATCGCGACCCGGTTGGCGCGGACCTTACGCCGCTGCTCCTCCCGAAGCTTGAGCAGGTCGACGCCGCGGTAGCGGATCTCCCCACCGGTGACGAACCCGGGTGGGCTGTCCAGGATCCCCATAATCGCCTGGGCGGTGACGCTCTTACCGCAGCCGGACTCACCGAGAATCGCTCGGGTCTCGCCGGCCCGCAGGCTGAAGCTGACGCCGTTGACCGCGCGGGCGATGCCGTTGCGGGTACGGAACTCGACGTGCAGATCCTTGACCTCGAGCGGCAACGCATTTGAGTCAAGGCCGGGCAGGGCGTCCAGCTTGACGTTCACATCAGTGCTCATGGCGCTCACCGGAACTTCGGGTCGAGGGCGTCACGCAGGGCGTCACCCATAAGAATGAAGGACAGCACCGTGCCAATCAACAGCCCGCAGGGGAAGAGCAGCAGCCACGGGTCCTCCAGGAAGTAGACGTCGTGGGCCGAGATCATGATGCCCCAGGACTGCGCCGGTGGCTGGAGCCCGATACCGAGGAAGGTCAGCGTGGCCTCCGCGGCCACGAACGAACCCAGCACGATCGTGGCGTACACCAACATCGGCGCGATCGCGTTCGGCAGGATGTGCCGGAACATCAACCGACCATTGCCCGCCCCGACCGCCCTCGCGGCCTGCACGTAGTCCAGGTCCTTTGAGGAGATGACGCTACCGCGGATGATCCGGGCGATCGTCGGCCAGCTCAGCAGGAACAGCACCAGGGCGATGGTCACGACGTTCTGCTGCTTGATCAGGGTCAGGAAGACGATCGCACCGAGCAGGAACGGCAGCGAGAAGAAGATGTCCATCAACCGGGAAATGATCCCGTCGACCCAGCCGCCGTAGTAGCCGGCGAGGAGTCCCATCAGGCCGCCGAAGAGCACGATGCCCCCGGTTGCCATGATCGCGATCACCATCGATGGCCGAGCGCCGTAGATGGCGTGCGAGTAGTAGTCGCAGCCCTGAATGTTGAAGCCGAACGGATGTTCCCAGCTCGGCGCGAGCCGGGACTGGTCGGTGTCACACGCCCGGGGATCCTGACTGGTCCAGAGCTTCGGGAAGGCCGCCATCGTGCCGACCACGAAGATGTACAGGATGGCGATCATGAAAACCGGGTCGCGGACCAGCTGCCGGCGGGCATCCGCCCACAGGCTGGCGTTGCGCTCCTTGCCGCTCCTGCTCTTCTCTCCCGGGGCCCGGCCGTCGCCGGAGCCCGGGGCACCGCCGACAGCGGTGCCGGCACTCGTCGCATCACTCATGTCCACACCTCGTTTCGCTTCGCCCTGCCGCGGATCGCCGGGATCGCCGGGATCGCCGGCCACCGGTTACTGACCACGGTGCCGTCACTCATAGCGGATCCTCGGGTCGAGCACGGCGTACAGGAGGTCGACCAACAGGTTGACGAGCAGAATGACCAGCACCAGCATGGTCACCACGCCGATGATCACCGGTGATTCCCCGGTACGGGCGGCGGCCGTCACCAGCCGGCCGATACCGGGCACGTTGAAGATGGTCTCGGTGACCACCGCGCCGGCCATCGCCGAACCGATGTCGACGCCGAGGTACGTGATCACGGGAATCAGCGAGTTACGCAGCGTGTGCACGCCGATGACCCGCTTGTTCGCCAGGCCCTTTGCCCGCGCGGTCCGGACGAAGTCGGCGCGGATGTTCTCCATGATGCTGGTCCGGGTCAGGCGCGCGGTGGTGGCGAGCGCGACCGAGCCGAGCACCATGCCGGGGATCAGCAGGCTGGCGAAGGGGTAGTCCGGCTTGAACCCGGGGCTGAAGAACCCGTACGCGATGACGTCGGGGATCCACTCCTGATCACGCAGGACGTTGCCGAACTTGACCCCGACGAACTCTCGCACCACCACACCGAGCACGAAGATCGGCACAGAGATCACGAAGACGGTGCTGATCTTCACCAGGTTGTCGGCGAAGCTGCCGCCCCGCAGACCCGCCCACACGCCGGCCGCGATACCGACGGCGGCCTCGAAGATGATCGCGATCAACAAGAGCTTGAGGGTGAACGGAACGGCGTTGGCCACCAGCTCGGTGACCTCCTGCCGCCGCATGTTGATGCCGAAGTCAAAGTGCAGGAAGACTCCACTCACCCGGTCGAGGAAGAGCCCGAAGCAGGGGTTGCCCTTCTGCTCGAGGCAGGGGTCACCGTAGCCGAGTCGCTCGGTGACCGCCTGGAGCAGGGCCGGCGGTGGGGTCCGGTCGCCGAAGAGCGCCCGGACCGGGTTACCGCTGAACTGGATCGCCAGCGAGGTCATGTAGTGGAGCAGGAACATGGTGCCCAGCACGGTCGGGATGAACTGGAGCAACCGTCGAATGACGTAGCGCCCCATGTCGGGGTCTCCTCTCGGCGCTGATATGGCGACAACGATCACCCTGGTGGGGTGACCGTTGCCGCCACATCCTTCTTACGGCTGGATCAGATGGCTGAAGCGCGGTTCTACTTCAGCGAGGTCGCACCGTAGTCGGCGCCAGCGACCTGGTTCCAGACGAAGGTGTCGACGTTCTCGCTGTAGATCGCCGCCTCCTTCCGCCAGAACATCGGGATGACCGGCAGTTCCTCAGCCAGGACATCCTCAGCCTGCTGGTAGAGGGCGAGCGCCTCGTCGATGGTCGCGGCGGAGTCACCCTGCTTCATCAGCTTGTCGAACTCGGGGTTGCTGAAGGTGGTGTGGTTGCTGTGGGCACCAGTGCCGTAGATCGGAGACAGGTAGGTCTCCAGGTACGGGTAGTCCGGGCCCCAGCCGAGCCGGAACGGGCCGGTGAGCTGCTCGTTGTCGGCCGTCTCCAGGTACTCGGGGAACTGCAGGTTGACCTTCAGCTCGTAGTCGATCCCCAGCACGCCCTTGATCTGGTCGCCAACCGCCTGCAGCCAGGCCTCGTGGCCAGCACCCGCGTTGGCCCACAGGACCAGCTTGTCGCCCTTCCAGCCGCCGGCCTCGGCGAGCAGCGCCTTGGCCTTCTCGACGTCCTTCTGGCAGTAGGTGCAGACACCCTCGCGCGCGCCCTGGTAGCTCGGCGCGACGAAACCGGTAGCCGGGGCGTACCGGCCGTCAAAGACCGCGTCCACGATCGACTGGCGGTCGATCGCCAACGAGAGCGCCTGCCGGACGCGCTTGTCCTTGAAGTTCTCGTTGTACAGCGGCAGGCCGACGTAGTTGAAGCTGTCACCAGCCTGCTCGTACAGCCGATCGCCGTAGCTGGCCTTGGCGTCCTTGAATCGCGCCGGCGGGATCGTGTACATCACGTCCAGCTCGCCGGCCTGGAAGGCGGCGTAGCCGCTGTCCACGTCGGCGAAGAGCCGGTAGTTGATTCCGTCGGGCTTGCCCGGCTCACCGTTCCAGCTGTCGCTGCGGACCAGGTTGATCTCGACGTTGCGTTCCCAGGTACCGTCGATCTTGTAAGGGCCGTTGCCGATCGGCGTCTCGTTGCAGGTGTCCGCGTCGTCGATGCAGGCCTGCGCCATCGGGAAGAAGCCGACGTAGCCGACCGTGGTCGGGAAGCCGGTGAACGGCTCGCTGAGCTCGACGGTGAAGGTCAGGTCGTCGACCTTCTTCAGGCCGGACATCGTCTCGGCCGTCGGCGCCGGGGCCTTCTCCGGCCCCTCACCGTCCGGGTCCTCGGACGTGACGTCGCCGAAACCGGCGATGCGCTTCATGAAGTAGCCGTTGTTCTGGGCGTTCGGCCCGTAAGCGGCGTAGTTCCACGAGCGGATGAAGGAGTCGGCGTCGACCGGCTCACCGTTGTCGAAGGTGTAGCCGTCCTTCAGCTTGACCGTCCAGAGCTTCTGGTCCTCCGACTCAATCGAGTCGGCCAGGTCGTTCTCGACTTCACCAGTCTCGGCGTTGTACTTGACCAGGCCACGGTAGAGCTGACGGATCACGTAGATCGACGGCTCGTCGTTGCCATTCGACGGCAGTAGGAACGCCGGCTCCGACGCGTAAACGCGAAGCGTGCCACCGGCATCACTGCCGCCATCGCCCGAGCCGCTGCCACAGGCGGTGGCCAACATAGCGGTGGCGGTCGCCGCGACCGCCACCTTCAGGAATTTCCCGCGCATTGGGAGTGCCTCCTCAGGGCGCTCAGCTCACGAGGGGGTGTGAGGTGCCTGCCACTGTGACACCGGACGCGCGCTAGCGGGAAGGCGTGTTATCAACCCGATATCTGGCCGGGACGGTGTGTACATCCACCCGGAGGTGGGTTCATCGACTCCAGGCAAGCGTGGTAAGAGCTGCGGAAACAACATCGACAACGACAAACACCGGCACCTGCTCGCCCACACCGGCAACACTGGCGGGCGGCTCAGATGAGCCGACGATCCGCCGCCCAACGGGACAACTCGTAGCGGCTGGACATCTGGAGCTTGCGAAGCACGTTCGACACATGCGTCTCGACCGTCTTGATCGAGATGTAGAGCTCCTTGGCGATCTCCTTGTACGCGTACCCGCGAGCGAGCAGACGCAGCACCTCCCGCTCCCGGTTGGTCAGCTGGTCCAGCTCCGGGTCGGAGACCGGCGCGTCCGGGCGCGCGGCGAAGGCGTCCAACACGAAACCGGCCAGCCGAGGGCTGAAGACGGCATCGCCCTCGGCGACCCGGCGGACCGCCGCCGCCAGCTCGTCCGGTGAGATCGTCTTGGTGACGTAGCCACGGGCGCCAGCGCGGATCAGCCCGATCACGTCCTCGGCCGCGTCCGAGACGCTGAGCGCAAGGAACCGCACGTGCGGGTGCGTGCGCCGGATGGCCTCGAGCACCGCCCGGCCGCCCCCCTCCGGCATGTGCACGTCAAGCAACACCACGTCGGGTTCGGTGGCGGCGATCCGACTGACCGCCTCCCCCACCGTGCTCGCCTCGCCCACCACGTCGACATGCGCACCCAGCTCGACGCGGACTCCGGCCCGAAACATCGCGTGATCGTCAACGAGGAAGACGCGCAACCGCCGTGCGGCGGCCCCGCCTTCCGCCGCTGCGCCTGGTGCCTGCTCCGCCATTCACCTACTCCTCTCCGCCGTGGACCCGTCGCGGGAGATCGGCAGGATCAACCGGATCTCGGTCCCCTCCCCGGGCTCGGAGCGGAGCTCCGACCGGCCACCGTGTCGCTTCATCCGCCCGATGATCGAGCCCCGAACGCCGTGCCGGTGGTCCTCCACCGTAGTCGGGTCGAAGCCCCTCCCCCGATCCCGGACGAAGACGCTGACCTGCTCGGGTTCGACCTCGGCGTAGAGCGAGACGGTCTGCACCCCAGCGTGCCGGGCCGCGTTTACCAGCGCCTCGCGGGCGGCGGCCACCAACGCGCCGACCCGCTCGTCGGTCTCCCGGTCACCGACGACCACCGTCTCCACCGTGATCCCATACGTGTCTTCCACCTCGGCCGCCGCCTGCTCCAGCGCCGCCGCGAAGCGCTCCGTCGGCGAAGCCGTCGGCCGGTAGAGCCAGTTACGCAGCGAGCGTTCCTGGCCCCGGGCCAGCCGCGTCACCATCTTCCCGTCGCTGGCGTTTCGCTGGATCAACGCGAGGGTGTGCAGCACCTGGTCATGCACCATGGCGGCCAGTTCCGCCCGCTCCTGCTCCCGGATCCGTCCCTCCCGCTCCGACCGGAGCTGGTTCCAGGTGCGCCAGAGCACCGGCGCGGCCACCACCCCGACACCTGCCAGACCGACCAGGGCAAAGATCACGCCGTTGAGCACCGCGTCGAAGTTCTGCGCCGGCGAGTACACCGCCGCCACCCCGATCGCCCCCACCGCGACCAGGATTCCGCCGCCGATGAATCGGAGCACGAACGCCCGCCGGTCGCTCTCCTCCACCACCGCGCTCAGCCAGGGCACCGGCAGCGTCCCGCCCCACTGTCGTCGCCGCTGCGGTGCGGACTGGTGCCAGATCAACCCGGCCCCGACCGCGATGATCGTGACCAGCCAGCCGGCGGTACCGGCCACACCGGTAGCACCCGCCGAATCAAAGAGGATCATCTGGAGGATCAGCACCACCAGGCCGATCGCCACGAACGGCAGCAGCTGAGCCACGTCGCGACGGGGCGGGGCGGCGGTGTCCCCCGGCCGCACCGGCACCACCGCCCAGAAGGCCGCGTACAGCAACAGCCCGAGGCCGTTGAAGCCGAGCAACACCAGGAACGCGACCCGGACCCAGAGCACCGGAATGCGAAGGTGCCCGGCGATCCCCGCCGCCACCCCAGCAGCGATCCGGTGCTCGCGGGCGCGATAGAGGCGCGGCGACGAGTTGATCACGGCACTGATCGGGGGCTCCCTAGCTAGTCGCGGCGGGTTTCGCCGGCGAGCGGCACGCGCCGCCGGTTCCGATCGTCACACGCCAGGTCACCGCTCGACCACGGGGGCGTCCCGGAGATCCTGCTCTCCGGATCTCAGGGTGAGGTCAGGGTCTCCGCCGGAGGCCGGCCAGGCGACGAGGGAGCAGGATCGAGGCCATGACCGAGGAAGCCGCCCAGCACCAGCCAACCGGGGCGACGTCACCATCCGCAGCGCCGACGGGGGAGCCGCCGCCCGGGGGCCCGCCCGGAGGCCCACCCCCTCCGCCGTCCGGGGGCCCGCCCCCTCCGCCGCCCGGAGGCAGCGGCTTCACCTCGCGGTACGGGCTGGTCCGACCGCACGACGGCCGCTACCTGGCCGGCGTCTGCGCGGCGATCGGCCGGGCGACGAACACCGATCCGGTGCTCTGGCGGGTGCTGCTTGCGGTGCTCGGCTTCTTCGGCGGCATCGGCATCCTGGTGTACGTCTCCGCCTGGCTGGTCATCCCGGGCGAGGGGGACACCGCCTCACCGGTCGAGTCGATGCTGGGCCGGGGACGCTCCAGCATGTCCCCGGTCACCGTGATCGTGCTCGGCATCCTGGTGGCGGTCAGCTTCGCCTTCATCGTCACCGACACGTTCCGGGCCGTGCTGCTCGGCGCGGCGATCCTGATCAGCGGCGCGCTGCTGCTCAACCGGGAACGTCCGGGCCGGTCCAGACCGCCCGTTGCACCACCGCAGCCCTGGCCGACCTGGGCCCCACCGCAGGCACCGACAGCGCCCGAGGCTCCACCCGGCGGCTTCCGCCCCCCGTTCGCCCCGCATGGGCCGTACGCCTCGCCGCCCCCACCGCCGGCGCCACCGCCGGCCCCCCGGCCGGAGCGAAAGCGACCGCGGGAACGGTCCGCGCTCGGCGGGGTGACCTTCTCGCTGGTCTTCCTCATCCTCGGGCTGCTGGCCGTACTGGACCTGACCGGCGTACCCGCCCTCGGCGCGTCCGCGTACTTCGCGGCGGTCCTGGCCACCATCGGCCTCGGCCTACTCGTCGGCGCCTGGTTCGGCCGGGCCCGCTGGCTCATCGCGCTCGGCCTGATCACGGCCGCCGCACTGGGGGTGGCCACCGTAGCCGAGTCCGACCGGTTCCACGCAGTGAACCAAGCGGTGACCTGGGCTCCTGCCAACCACGCCGAGCTCGCGAGCCGGTACGAGAACAGCGTCGGAAGCTCCCTGCTCGACCTGCGCTCGGTGGACTTCACCGGGAAGCACAGCGAGATCACGGTGGCGGTCACAGCCGGGGAGGCCACCGTGGTACTGCCCCCGAACGTTGATACCACCGTCACCGCGACCGTCAGCGTCGGCGACGCGGTCATCTTCGACCAACGCGTCGACAAGCGCGGCGCCTCCACCGGTGTGCTACGCGAGAGCACCGATCTGGGGGCGGACGGCCCCGGCGGCGGGACGCTGCGCCTCTTCGTTCAGATTGATGTCGGCAAGCTGGAGGTGACCCGATGAAGGCCCACCGCACCGACTTGGTGTCTCTGATCTTCGGACTGCTCTTCCTTCTCTTCGCCGCCTGGTGGCTGGTCGCCCGGTTACTCGAGTTCACGCTCCCCCCGGTGGGCTGGTTCCTGGCCGGAGCGCTGCTACTCATCGGCGTGCTGGGCTTGGTCGGGGCGCTTCGCGCGGCCCGTTCCGGCAGCCCGGCCGCTCCGGCGACGATGGCCCCGCCAACCGGGGCGATGCCGGAACCCGGTCCGGCGGAGGGGGACCGGCGCTGAGCGCGACGCGGGGTCGGCACGACTCGGGGCATATGCTGGCCGGTGGCGCCCGCCCCCACCGCGCACTCGCCGACTCGGTCCCGGCAGCCCACCCGCGGGGACGCCGACCCGACGCCCGATCGCGCCGATTTCACCAACCCGTCGTCCCGACCCCGTCAGGAGCCTGTCCGACATGACCCAGTCCCCCGCCGTGCTTCCCACCGGTCGCTCCGGTCCGGTCCGCATCGGCGAGCGCGCCGCCCGTGTCCTCGTCGCGGAACTCGCCCGGATCAACGCGCCGAAGGCTGCCCTGCTGGTTGACGCCAGCCCGGAGTCCCCGGTGCTCGCCGCGACGATCGCGGCGCTGTTGCCCGGTGACACGCTCACCGTCGTGCCGGCCGGGTCGTCGGACGCCGGGATACTGCGCGAGCACCTAGCCGCGCACGGGCCCTGGGTAGCCGACCGGGTCCGGGTCGTTGACGCGCTGGCCGACGCCGAAGCCGAGGCCGCGGCAGTGGCGATCATCGGCGAACCGCTCACCGGGACGGTGGAGGAGACTCGCGCCACCCTCGACGGGCTTGGCAAGTACCTCGACACCGGAGCCACGTTAAGCGTCGCCACACCCGCCTTCACCAGGCGCACCGGCGACGCGGGCGATGAGTTGGAGCGCCAGGCCGCGCTACACGGCGTCGGTAGCGACCTGCTGCTGCGCAACAACCCGCCGCTGCGGGTCTACCGACTCCGCTTCAGCCCGGCCAACGCGGCGGCGGCGGTGGGGATGGCCCCGGCGTACCGGCCCTCCAGCGTGCCGCTGACCCGCACGATGCACATCGACAGCAACGGGGTGGCTGCCGCCGGAATCGCCCTCGGGCTGGCGGCGGTGGCCCGCGCCGCCCGGCCAACCTCGAAGCTGTGGCTGCTGCCGGCCCTCGCCGCCGCACCAGTCGCCGCCTTCTTCCGGGACCCGGAGCGGGAGGTGTCAGCGGATCCGTCCGCGGTGGTCGCCTCGGCCGACGGCAAGGTGCTCTCGGTACAACGGCTCTCCGACGAGCGGTTCGGCGACGGCGAGTGGCTGCGGATCGCCGTGTTCCTGTCGGTGCTCGACGTCCACGTCAACCGCTCCCCGGTGGCGGGCAAGGTGGTCGACTACTTCGTAACCGACGGCGGCTTCGCCAACGCGATGAAGCCCGATGCGGAACACAACGTCGCCGCGTACACGGTGTTGGACACCACCAACGGAACGGTGGTTGTAGCGCAACGTACTGGTTTGATCGCCCGACGAATCGTGCAGCGGGCACCCGTCGGGTCGCTGCTCGCCAAAGGCGAGCGGTTTGGGTTGATCAGGTTCGGCTCACGCACCGACGTCTACCTGCCGGCCGATGGGGCGCAGCCGCTGGTCGGGCCCGGCGACCGGGTCATCGGTGGGTCGTCGGTGATCGCCCGCTGGCACTGACCGCGACGGGGGACGGAAGAGGCTGCCCGGGACGCCGTGACACCACGGCGTCCCGTCGCGTAACGGATCAGATGGTGCGGCGCTGTCGCAGCCAGAGCACCGGACCGCTGAGCAGGTAGCCCGCCACGACCAGGGCGAAGGTGAGCCGGATGTCGACCAGCGCACCGACCACCGGAACCAGCCACACCCAAGGCGGCAGCTTCACCAGGCGAGCGAGCTTCGCATACGGAAAGCTGGAGACCATCGCGAAGGCGAGCAGCGCCACCCCGCCGAGCAGGACCAGCCCGGACACCGGCAACCCGATGGCGACGGTCAGGGCCAGCATCGCGGCGGCCATGGTGGTGGGCACACCACAGAAGAAGCGGCCGTCCTTCGGCGAGACATTGAACCGGGCGAGGCGGATCGCGGCGCAGGACGCGACGAGCGCGCAGGCCACCGCGGCGGCGGCCGGCGGCACCGAGCCGGCCAGTGAGGCGTAAACCACGACCGGGGCTGCGAGGCCGAAGGAGCACATGTCGGCCAACGAGTCCATCTGGGCGCCGAACGGGCTGGCTACGCCGAGTCGGCGGGCGAGGGCGCCGTCGAGACCGTCGAAGGCGACGCAGGCGATCAGGCAGAGGGCTGCTGGCCGCACCTCGCCCTGCATGGCCAGGAAGATCGCCAGCATGCCGAGAGTAAGACTGGCGAGGGTGCAGCCGTTGACCAGCACGAATTTCATTCGCCGGGCCGCCGTCCGCGCGCCGGGAAGGAGCGGGATCGCGATCGCCACCGCCTCGTTCACCGGCGGGGCCGGGAGGACAGCAGGGCTGACCGGGACGACCGCCGCCACTTCGTCCACCGGCGGGGCCGGGACGACAGCAGGGCTGACCGGGACGACCGCCTCCACCTCGGCGTCGTACCGCGGGTAGCGGCGCTTCGGGAACCGGCGCTCGATCAACGGCCGGTCAACGGCGGCACGGAGGCCACCGTCATGGCGACCTGCCCGGACCCACAGCACCTGACGGGCGATCGTGCCGCTGCGCCGCAACGGCCCTGCCCATCGACGCCCTGCAGGACGTGGACTGTCTGTCGTACGACGCCGGCGCCAGGGGGCTCTCGGCACGTTCCCTCCATCACCGGACCGGCACACCGCCGTAACGGCGGGGCGTCCGGCTGTCTCGTGCCGGACCCTCCTGGCCCAGCAGCCGTTTTGCGGGCTACACCATCGCACAGGCAAACGGGGCTTGGCGATAGCTGCCGGTGGTACTTAAAACTCCCTTAAACCGCGCGAACCGCCCTCTTACTCTCAACCCGGATCGCATCGCCCGTTACACCGTTAACTCCCGCACCCAAATGTACCGGAGCCCAGCGGCACCACCATGACGAGAGCTCTTCGGCACCCGCAATGCCCCAATTTCGGAAACCGGGGCGTCGCGCATCCACCTGATCGGCCACCCAGGCCGCCGCCGAACCAGGATGCTCAGCGGAGCTCGGCCACCATCCGGGCAGCGATATCGCTAAGCCGCAGCCCCGCGAGCTCAGCGACGGTGAACCAGCTCGCCCGCGCGGTTGACCCGCCGGCTAGCTCCAGCACCCGCGCCTCGGTCGGCTCGTCCACCACGACCGTGTAGATGACCCGAATTGTTTGCCAGTCCAACGGGCGGCCCTCCGGTCCGATCACCCCCGGGTGGTGGAGGCTATCCACCCCGACCAGCTGGACCACCCGGCCGACCTGACCGGACTCCTCCGCCAGTTCGCGGAGCAGCCCTGTCTCTGGCGCCTCACCGTAGTCGGTGCCCCCGCCGGGCAGGTGCCAGCTGCCAGCGCCCGGGTAGCCCTCCGCGATCAACGTCAGTAGCACCCGACCAGCCGGGTCGGTGACCAGCCCGTACGCGCCGAACCGGCGCCGCCGAGGGATCGACGCCGGAGCAGTCGACGGCGGACCGCCCGATGCCGGAGCGGCTGACGCGGGGTTGATCGACGCCGGAGCGGTTGACGGCGACGGCAGCACGTGGGACAAGCTCGGCGGCAAAGGTGTGCCCAGCAGGCCGAGTAGCTCCGCCGTGAACGGCATCACGGGAACCGCCGCCGCGTCGGGCGGGAACCAGCCCAGCCCGGCGCCGCCCTGCTCTGGCGGGACCGCTTCCCCCGTCGTCACGGTCACGTCGAACACCAACCGGTCGGTGTGCAGCCCGGCTCCGGCGGCGGAGGTGGCCAGGTCCGCTACCGCCGCCCGGATCCCGGTCACCATCACGACCAGCCCGGTCTCCTCGGCGAACCCGCGGACGACCGCGGCGGCGGGATGCTCAGCGTGCCGAACCCCCCCGCCCGGCAGCCGCCAGGCATCCCGGCCCGGGTGCCCGTCCGAGCTCCGTACGAGTAGCACCTGCCCGCCGTCATCCCGCAGCACCCCATGTGCCGCTATCCGCCGCTGCTGCTGCACCCTGCCCCCGCTCTGCACCGCACCGATGAGACGTTGTCACCGCGGTCCGACGATAGCTCCGAGAACGCCCGGCTGGGGCGGTCAGGTCAGCCGGGCGGCCTGGACCGCCTCGGCCGTAACCTCGGTCAGCCGATCTACCGGGAGGGCGCCCAGCTCCTCCTTCGCGAACCAGCGAGCCTCACAGGTTGATCCACCAACATCGATCACGGTGGGCGGGGCGGGGCGGTCAACCACAACCCGGTAGAAGGCACGGACCCCGTGCCAGTCGATCGGGTAGCCCTCCGGACCGAGCGAGGCGGCGTCCCGGTGACTCGCCACGCCAAGTAGCTCCACCAACCGCCCGGTCTGCCCAGTCTCCTCGACCAACTCACGGATGAGGGCCGCGCCCGGCTGCTCACCGTAGTCCGTTCCGCCGCCCGGCAGGTGCCAACAACCGGCACCCGGATATCCGTCCGAGACGCGGGTGAGCAGGACCCGCTCGTCTGGGTCGGTGACTACCGCGTACGCGGCGAAGCGCTGCGCCCGGTGCAGGCCGTCCGGCCCCTCGACCGCGTAGAAGGAGGGAAACTCGGGCGGCTCGTCCGGAACGATGTCCGCCGACGAGGCGGGCAGGCCGAGAGCCCGCGCCGTGAACGAGCGCAGGGGCAACTCGCGGGCCTGCTCCGGGGTGAACCAGCGGGCCAGGTCGGTCGGCTGGTCAGCGCGGTCGGCGAGCGTCCCGCCCCGCACCGACACCTGGTAGAGCAGGCGGTCGGTGTGGATCGTGATGCCCCGCTCAGGTAACGCGCGCATGTCGGCGAGCACGTCGGTGAGGGTGGCGACGCTGACCGACAGCCCGGTCTCGGCGGCGGTTTCCCGCACGACCGTGTCGCAGGGGTCCTCACCGTGGTCCACCGCGCCCCCGGGCAGCGACCAGGTACCGGGTGTGCCGGAACGCTGCGAGGCACGGACCAGCAGCACCTGACCGGCCGAGTTAGTACAAACCGCGTACGCCGCAATCCTACGAAGCGGCTCCAGCATGAGGGTCACAGAGCTAAATTCTCCCCGCTCCCCGCCACCGACGCCGAAAAGGGTCGGATTCATGACTCCCGGCTCGCGAACGAGGGGCAGCTCAGGGTAAGGCCCCGGGAAATCACCGAGGTCGCCCGGAGTGGGGCGAGCCACTATGAGGAGATGACCGGCACCGGAACTCCCCAGCCCCCGTACAAACAGCTCCGTCGCCCCACCACCGACCGGATAGTCGCCGGGGTGGCCAGTGGTGTCGGCCGCTACCTCAACGTCGACCCCACGCTGGTTCGGGTCATCTTCGCGGTGACCGGCCTGTTCACCGGCGGGATCGCGGTGCTCGCGTACCCGATCATGTGGTTCCTGATGCCGGCGGAGCCGGCGGGCACGCCGGCCTGGCCGCACCCGGCTACCCCCGGGGCGACGACCACCGCCACCCCCACCTGATCGGGGCCGGGGCCGCAGCCCCCGGCTCCCCCGTCAGATGAACGCGGCTCACTCCCACTCGATGGTGCCCGGCGGCTTGCTGGTGACATCCAGAGCCACCCGGTTCACCTCGGCAACCTCGTTGGTGATCCGGGTGGAGATCCGGGCAATCAGGTCGTACGGCAGCCGCGACCAGTCGGCCGTCATCGCGTCCTCGCTGGAGACCGGGCGCAGCACCACGGGGTGCCCGTAGCTGCGTCCGTCTCCCTGCACACCCACACTGCGTACGTCGGCCAGAAGAACCACCGGGAACTGCCACACGCCCCGGTCCAGGCCCGCGGCGCTGAGCTCCTGCCGGGCGATGAAGTCGGCCCGGCGGAGCACGTCGAGCCGCTCGCGGTCCACCGCACCGATGATCCGAATGGCGAGCCCCGGCCCGGGGAACGGGTGCCGCCAGACCATCGCCTCCGGCAGGCCCAACTGGAGGCCGAGTGTCCGAACCTCATCCTTGAAGAGCGTACGCAGCGGCTCGACCAGGGAGAATCCGAGATCCTCCGGAAGCCCGCCGACGTTGTGATGGCTCTTGATGCTGGCCGTGCCCGCGCCGCCACCGGACTCCACGACGTCCGGATAGAGGGTGCCCTGCACCAGGAACTCCACGTCGCCGTGGGCGGCGATGTCCCGGGCAGCGGCCTCGAAGGTCCGGATGAACTCCCGACCAATGATCTTGCGCTTCCGCTCCGGATCGGTCACCCCGGCCAACGCGGTCAGGAACTGGTCCGCCGCGTCAACCACCCGCAGCTTGATTCCGGTGGCGGCGACGTAGTCCTTCTCCACCTGCTCGGCCTCGCCCGCCCGAAGCAGACCATGGTCAACGAAGACGCAGGTCAACTGGTCGCCGATGGCCCGGTGCACCAGCGCCGCGGCGACCGCGGAGTCAACGCCGCCACTGAGGCCGCAGATGACCTCCTTGGCACCGACCTGCTCCCGGATCCGGGCCACCTGCTCGTCGATGATGTTCTCCGGCGTCCAGGTGGGCTCGATGCCGGCGATGTCGTAGAGGAAACGGGTCAGCATCTCCTGGCCGTGCGCCGTGTGCCCGACCTCCGGGTGGAACTGAACCCCGGCCCGGCGCCCCGCCCGATCCTCGAAGGCCGCCACCGGGGCGCCCGCTGACTCGGCGGTCACCGCGAAGCCAGCCGGCGCCTCCGTCACGCAGTCGCCGTGGCTCATCCAGACCGGAAGATCATCAGGGAGGTCACGCAGCAGCACGCCGGCCTCCGGCCGGGGCCGTAGCACCGTGCCGCCGAACTCCCGGTTGCCGGTCTGCGCGACCGTGCCCCCGAGTGCCTGAGCCATCGCCTGGAAGCCGTAACAGATGCCGAAGACCGGCACCCCGGCCTCGAACACGCCGGCGTCGACACCGGGCGCGTCGGGTGCGTAAACGCTGGACGGGCCACCCGAGAGGATGATCGCTGCCGGGTCCTTCGCCAGCATCTCGGCCACCGGCATCGTGTGCGGGACGATCTCCGAGTAGACCCGGGCCTCCCGTACCCGCCGTGCGATGAGCTGGGCGTACTGGGCTCCGAAGTCCACCACCAGGACAGGGCGCGGGGTGCTCATGTGCAGAAAGCCTACCCACCGACACGCCCGACGCGGACCCGGGACCCGAGTCGGCGCAGCGGCCCCGCCTACCGCGCCGCGCCGCGGTCTCCCCCGGTGCTACCGCAGCGCACCGGGAGCATGCGCCGGCACCGCCGGATGGCGCGGTGCCACCGGGGCCAGCCGAACGTACGGGGAGCCGAGTGGAGGGCGGGGATCCGGGTCCCCCTGGTTCGGCCAGTACGACATGGCCCGCTCGGCCTGGGCGGTGATGGTCAGGCTCGGGTTCACCCCGAGATTGGCCGAGACCGCCGCGCCGTCGACGACGTGCAGCCCGGGGTGCCCGTACACCCGCTGCCACGGGTCCACCACGCCGTCCTCCTCGGTGGCGCCGATCACCGCGCCGCCCAGAATGTGCGCGGTGACCGGAACATTGAACGGTTCGGTGAGCGCACCACCCGGCTCCCCGTTGATCTCCTCCGCCAAGAGCCGGACCGCCCGGTTACCGGCTGGTATCCAGGTCGGGTTCGGCGCTCCGTGACCCGGTTCACAGACGAGTCGTCGACGACCGCCGATCCCACGGCGTAGCCGTGTGGTCAACGAATTGTCCGCCGACTGCATGACCAGGGCGATCACCGTACGCGCAGACCAGTTGCGGACCGACAGCATCTGCGCCGCCGCACGCGGCCGCCGCACGAGGGTGCCCAGCCAGCGGCGCACCCGGCGTGGGCCGCCATCCACCAACAGGGTCTGGAGCAGCCCCATCGCGTTCGAGCCCCGGCCGTAGCGGACCGGCTCGATGTGGGTCTGCGAATCAGGGTGGAACGAGCTTGTGATCGCCACCCCCTCGGTGAAGTCGACCCCCGCCGCCCGCGCCGCCCGCCGGGGCACCGACGCGCCGAGAACCGCCTCCGAATTGGTGCGGGTCAACGCGCCGAGGCGGGACGAGAGCCGCGGCAGCGCCCCCGCCACCTTCATCCCGTGCAGCAGCCGCTGGGTACCCAGCGCACCGGCGGCGAAGACCACCTGGTCGGCGTGGATCACCTGCGAGTGCCCCCGCAGCCAGGAGCCGGTACGCCGGGTGTGCACCGCGTACCCGCCCCCCTCGACCGGCGCGACGGCGGTCACGGTCGTCAACGGATGCACCTGTGCACCGAGCCGCTCGGCCAGCCACAGATAGTTCTTGGCCAACGTGTTCTTCGCGCCGAACCGGCAACCCGTCATGCAGGCGCCGCAGTGCGTGCAGCCGGTTCGCTCCGGCCCCGCCCCGCCGAAGTAAGGATCGGGCACCCGCTGTCCCGGCCGGCCGAGGTGCACGCCGACCGGGGTGGCCCGGAAGGTGTGCCCGACCCCCATCCGCTCCGCCACCGCCCGCATCGCCCGGTCCGCCTCGGTGGTTTCCGGGTACGTGGTGACGCCGAGCATTCGCTTCGCCTGATCGAAGTGGCGGGTCAGCTCCTCCCGCCAGTCGGTGATGTCCCGCCACTGCGGATCCTGAAAGAAGGCGTCCAGCGGCTCGTACAGCGTGTTCGCGTAGACCAGGGAACCGCCGCCCACCCCGGCGCCGGAGAGCACCAGCACGCCACCGGCCCGGCGTCGGCCCGCCCGTAGCAGGGTGATCCGCTGCAGGCCGTAGCAGCCCAGTCGTGGTGCCCAGACGAAGCGACGCAGTTGCCAGGACGTCTGTGGGAAGTCACCGTCGGCGAAGCGGCGGCCCGCCTCCAGGACCCCGACCCGGTAGCCCTTCTCGGCCAGCCGCAGCGCGGCGACGCCACCACCGAAGCCGGACCCGATGACGACCACGTCGTACCGCATTGACCCATCATTACCGACTGGTAGCAATCGCGCCAGAGGCAGCTCAGGCCGGTTCGGGGAGCGCGGGCCGGGTGGTGCCGGAGAGCCAGGCGTCGAAGAGACCGTCGAGTTGCTCGCCGGCGACCCGCTCGGCCAGTTCGACGAAGTCGTCGGTGGTGCCGTTACCGTCGCGCCGCTCGGCGGTCCAGGCCCGCAGGATGGCGAAGAAGGCGTCGTCGCCGACCGTCCGCCGCAGGGCGTGCACGGTCAGCGCCCCGCGCTGGTAGACGGCGGTGCCGAACATCTGCTCCAGCCCCGGGTCCAGGGCCGGCAGCGACCAGTCTGTCACCGCGTACCGGTCCTCGAAGGTACGCTGCACCGACCGACCCCCCTGGTGCTCCGCCCAGAGCCACTCGGCGTAGGTGGCGAACCCCTCGTTCAGCCAGAGGTCCCGCCACCGGGTCACCGCCACGCTGTCGCCGAACCACTGGTGCGCCAGTTCGTGGACGACCACGTCGAAGTTGGGCCGCCCGCTGCGGAAGAAGGCGGGGCCGTAAACGGGACGGGACTGGGTCTCCAACGCATACCCCACCCGTGGGTCGGCGACCGCCACCCCGCCGTAGGAGTCGAACGGGTACGGCCCGAAACGGTCGGCCAGGAAGTCGGCGATCTCGCCGGTACGGGCCAGCGAGACGGCCTCCGGGCTGGTCTCCGAGAGCTGCTCCGGCACGGCGGTGACGATCGGCTTCCCGGCGTGGGTGCCGGTCTCCACCCGGTAGGCGCCGATCACCAAGGTGGTCAGATAGCTCGCCATCGGGGCCCGCTGCGCCCAGCGCCAGGTGGTTCGGCCGTCGGCGCTGCTCTGCTCCCCGGGCACCCCGTTGCTGAGCGCGGCGAGCCCGTCCGGGACGGTGACCTCGATGTCGTACGTCGCCTTGTCGCTCGGGTGGTCGTTCACCGGGAACCAGGTGGCGGCCGAGTAGGGCTGGCCGAGCGCGATCGCACCGTCCTCGGTGTGCAGGAAACCGCCGCCGCCCAACGGACCGTTCGGCCGGGTGCCGGGGCGGCCGGCGTATTCGACCGCGACGGTGAAGCGGCTGCCCTGGGCCAGCCCCCGCGCCGGCGTCACCACCAGCTCGTCGCCGTCGCGGCGGTGGCGGGCCCGGTCCCCATCCACCCCGACCGCCGTGACCTCCAGACCCTGCAGGTCCAGGTTGAACCGGGACAGGGGTTGGGTGGCGACGGCGGTGACCGCCGCCTGCCCCCGGAGCCGGTCGCTGGCCGGGTCGTAGTCGACGGCGAGCCGGTAGTGCTCCACGTCATATCCGCCGTTGCCCGCACCCGGCACGTACGGGTCGCCCAGGTCAACGGCGCCCGGACGGAAGTCGCCGCCCGGATTCGCCGACGAGCAGCCGGTGAGCAGGGTCGCCGCCACCACGACGGCGGCGAGGCCGGGTCGAGCCCGGGCGGAGGTGGACCGCACCGGTCGAGCCTAACCACCCGACCGGCGCGATGACGCCCCTCCGCGCCGCTTAACGATCCAGGACCAGGCCGACCTTCTGGAACTCCTTGAGGTCGCGGTAGCCGCACTTGGCCATCGCCCGGCGCAGCCCACCGAAGAGGTTGAGCTGGCCATCCGGCTCGTCGGCCGGGCCGTACAGCAGCCGTTCCATCGAGCCGACCGGCTCGCCGGCGGCCTCAAAGGCACCCCGGGGCAGTGCCGGGTGGCTGGCGGCCGAGTGCCACCAGGCACCACCGGCCGGCGCCTCCGGGCAGAGCGAGAGCGGCTCACCCAGCATCACCGCGTCGGCGCCGCAGCCAAGTGCCTTGGCGATGTCGCCGGACGTCCGGATGTCACCATCGGCGATCAGGTGGACATAGCGGCCGCCGGTCTCGTCCAGGTAGTCCCGGCGGGCCGCGGCGGCGTCGGCGATCGCGGTGGCCATCGGCACCCGGATACCCAGCACCGACTCGGTGGTTGACCAGTCGTCACCGCCGATCCCCACGATCACCCCGGCGGCGCCGGTGCGCATCAGGTGCAGGGCGGTCTTGTAGTCGGTGCAGCCGCCGACGACCACCGGCAGGTCGAGGTCGGCGATGAACTCCTTGAGGTTCAGCGGCTCGTCGGTGGTGGAGACGTGCTCGGCGGAGACGATGGTGCCCTGGATCACCAGGATGTCCACCCCGGCGTCGAGGATCACCGGGGCGAGCGCCAGGGTGTGCTGCGGCGAGACCCGTACCGCCACCGTCTGGCCGCCGGCCCGCAGCTCACGAACCCGCTCGGCGATCAGGTCCGCGCGGATCGGCTCGGCGTACACCTCCTGAAGCCGCCGGGTGTGGTGCGGCCCGGTCGCGCCGGTGCGGGTGGGGCGGGGCGACGGGTTCGTGCCGTCCTCGCCCAGGCTGGCCAACTCCGCCAGCACCTTCGCCGGGTTCTCGTATCGGGTCCAGAGACCCTCCACGTTGAGCACACCGAGGCCACCGAGCTGGCCGAGCCGCACCGCCGAGGCCGGGCTCATCGTCGCGTCGGAGGGGTGACCGACGCAGGGGATGCCGAACGGGTACGCATCGAGCTGCCAGGCCGTCGACACATCGTCAACATCGCGGGTACGGCGGCTCGGCACGATCGCGATGTCGTCCAGGTGGTAGCCGCGCTGCGCGGTCTTGCCCAGCCCGATCTCGACCACGTCACGCATGGGGACTCCAGACGGTAGGGGGTGGTGGGTCAGCGGGTGTGGTAGTTGGGCGCCTCAGCGACCATCTGGATGTCGTGCGGGTGGCTCTCCTTGAGCCCGGCCGCGGTGATCCGAATGAGCTGTCCGCGCTGGTGCAGCTCGGCAACGCTCTCCGCGCCGGCGTACCCCATCGCCAGGCGCAACCCGCCGACCAGCTGGTGGGCGACCTGGGCGAGCGGGCCGCGGTACGGCACCTGCCCCTCGACGCCCTCGGGGACGAGCTTCTCGTCGCTGGTGACATCCTGCTGGAAGTAGCGGTCCTTCGAGTACGACCGGACCTGGCCCCGGGATTGCATCGCGCCTAGCGAGCCCATCCCCCGGTAGGCCTTGTACTGCTTGCCGTTGATGAAGATCAGCTCACCGGGACTCTCCGCGCAGCCCGCGAGCAGGCCGCCCAGCATCACCGTGTCCGCACCGGCCACGAGCGCCTTGGCGATGTCGCCGGAGTACTGGATGCCACCGTCACCGATCACCGGAACGCCGGCCGGCCGGGCCGCCCGGGCCGCCTCCATGATCGCGGTCACCTGCGGCACGCCGACACCGGCCACGATCCGCGTCGTGCAGATCGCCCCCGGCCCGACCCCCACCTTGACCCCGTCCACGCCGGCCTCGACGAGCGCCTTCGCCCCCGCGTAGGTGGCGACGTTACCGCCGACGACATCGACGCGGACGTCCTTCTTGATCCGGGCGACCATCTCCAGCACCGCCCGTTGGTGGCCGTGCGCGGTGTCCACGATCAGAACATCCACGCCGGCGTCCACCAGGGCGCGGGCCCGCTTGTACGCGTCCTCACCCACACCGACGGCGGCGGCGACGCGGAGCCGACCGGCGGAGTCCTTGGTGGCGTTCGGGTACTGCTCGCTCTTGGTGAAGTCCTTGACGGTGATCAGGCCCCGCAGCTTGCCGGTGCCGTCAACGATCGGCAGCTTCTCGACCTTGTGCTGGCGCAGCAGGCCGAGGGCGTCGTCCTTGCTGACCCCGACCGGGGCGGTGACCAGCGGGGTCCGGGTCATGATCTCGCGGACCGGCGTGGCCGGGTCGGAGACGAAACGCATGTCGCGGTTGGTGACGATGCCGACCAGTTGCCCGTCGCCGTCAACCACCGGCACACCGGAAATCCGGTACTGCCCACAGAGCGCGTCCACGTCTTGCAGGGTGTCGTTCGGGCCGGCGGTCACCGGGTTGGTGATCATGCCGGACTCGGAGCGCTTCACCAGGTCGACCTGGAGCGCCTGGTCCTCCACGGAGAGATTGCGGTGTAGCACGCCGATCCCGCCCTGGCGGGCCATGGCGATCGCCATCCGGCCCTCCGTCACCGTGTCCATCGCGCTGGACAGCAGTGGGATGTTCAGCTCGACGTTGCGGGTCAGCTTCGTGCGGGTGTTCACCCGACTCGGCACGACATCCGACTCGCCCGGCTGGAGCAGCACATCGTCGAAGGTCAGACCGAGTGGAACCACCCGCGCCGAACCGGCGGGCAGCTCCGGCAGATGGCCGCCCAGCTCACCGCCATCTGCGTCGGTCGGTTGAACTGTGCTGGGCGAATTTTCCACGATTGCTCCCCTGAGCTGCTCGAACGGGCTTCAGCGAGGTGGCGCGGGCGGGCACCGGCAGAAACCGGGTAGCGGCGCTTGGCCCATCGTACCCATCGACTGGCCGCGCCCCCGCTGCCGGCGGGCAGGTCACGTACGCCCAGGGCAGGCAGGTCACCTCGGCCCAGGGCAGGCGGCGACCGGGCGTTGGGTCTACGGTGAGGGGGTGCACGACGAGCCCATCGATCCCTTCAATGGAGAGCCGGCCGACTCGACGGCGGGCCAGCCCGATTCCGGCGACGCTGAGCTCGATCCGCTGAGCGACGCCGAACGGCAGGAGGTGCTGGAGGACCTCGCCGACCTGGAGATCTACCAGGCCCTGCTGGCGCCGATCGGGGTACGCGGTCTGGTGATCAAGTGCGAGGACTGCCGGGAGCCGCACTACTTCGGCTGGGATCTACTTCGCGGCAACCTGCGTCACCTACTCAGTTCCGGGCACCCCCGAGTGCACGAGCCGGCGTACGACCCCGATCCGGATCACTACGTGACCTGGGACTACGCCCGCGGATACGCCGACGGGGTGCACGACACCCTGAGCGAGGGCAACGACGAGGAGCCGAACTCCAACCGCTGATCAATCAGGCGACCAGTCCGGCGCGGAAGCCGGCGGCGACCGCGTGGGCGCGGTCCCGGGCGCCGAGCTTGCGGAAGAGTCGCCGGGCGTGGGTCTTCACCGTGTCCTCGGAGACGAACAGCTCCCGGCCGATCTCGGCGTTGCTCTTGCCCTCGGCCATCCCCAGGAGCACCTGTAGCTCCCGCTCGGTCAGCCCGACCGCTGGCCGCGACTCCCGAGCTGGGCCGCCAGCTGGGACCACGGCGGGCTCACCCGCCGGGTCGGCGGGATCGTCGCCGCGCTGCACCGGTACGACCGTGGGCCCTCCACCGGATCCCTCGGCGGCCCCGGCCGGCCAACCCGACGGTGGGTCGGCGGGCGCCCGGCCGCCGGGAGTAGCGCGAGCCGACCCGCCCACCGAAGCCGCGTCCCGGGCCGGATCGACCCGGTGACGGTTGGCCCGCCCGGGGGCGGAGAGCAGCAGCAGCGCCTTCGCCACCGAGCTGGTGAGGTCGTGGTCGGCGCCCTGAATCAGCCCCCGGGCACCCGCGCTGATGGTCGCCGCCGCCGACTCGGACTCCTCAACGCCCAGCAGCACCACCGCCGCCTGCGGTGCCCGGGCCAGGACCCGGCGAACGAACCCCGCACTGTCTGGCCGGGTCAGCGCCGTATCAACAAGCACCACGTCGGCGGGGCGTTCGGCGAGTCGCAGCATCACCTCCGGGTCGGAGACGGCAGTTCGCACCGCCCCAGACAGCCCCAGCCGCGCCGCGGCGGAGGTCAGGTGTTGCGCCGCCAAGGGCGTCCGAACGCACACGAGAACCGTACGCACAGTGGTCTCCTCTCCGTCAACGAGCAGACCATGACGGAGTCCGGTCGGGAGGGGGTTCCCGCCAATCCTTCGAACTTTTCCGACAGTTGGGGCATTTGCCGCGAGTTGTCCGAGGTTACCGTTCCTAGGGACGACCAGATGGACAGGCAACGCGATCAACCGGGCCACACCGAGGCGCTGGCGCGGTTGGCGGCGAGTGACCGGGGCGGGGGGTCGGGGGTTCGCCGTGAACGTCCGCCGTCCGGGCGTCCGCCCGGTTCAAGGGATGCGCCGAAGCGAGCGCAGTTACTACTTCGTGGGCTGACGGGTTCCGGGGCAGTCGCCCCGGCCGCCCATCGCCGTGTGTGGTGGGCAAGAGCTGCCCGGCCTCACACCGACCCGGGCACCGCAGGCTGGGCACTGCGACTGAGGCGACATAGCTGGGCTCCCTTCTCAGCTGAACCACCGGGAGGGCGTGCCAACCGGACCGTCGACACACCCGGGCCCGGCTCCGGGCCCTCCACCGGCAGCTGAGCTTTCCCCCGCACGGTGGCGTAAACCCCGCCAACCGCGGCGAGGTCCAGCGGTAGTACCCGACGATGGCGGCCGGGTGCCACCATCGGTAGCGATCCACCCGCAGCCCGGTAGAACGCGCTTCGCGGGAGTTGCAGCCGCGGCACAGCACTTCTCGGATCTGGCCCGGTAAGTATCCTTGATTGCTTGCCAAACTATTTTGAGTTGACCGCGGCCGCACCGCAAATCAAAGTTGCAATGGTCCTCAATCTGGGGCGCCCGCAGTCCTGGCGGAAAAACCAACGGATATGACTGACCCACGGAGACGCAAGGGTCGACGATCATCGCAGTGATGATCTCCACTATATTCACGGTGGATTTGTTCGGTGAACGTAGTGGAGGACACCGCCGATCCTGTCGCGTGCTGATACCGGCATCATCTGGGCGGTTAATGTGTTGCGTCGGTCGAAAGGGGCGGTAAGGATTACCGACATGCCGCAGGTGGAGATCGAGATTCGGCCCTACACCAACGACGACTGGGATGCGATCGCGCGCATTCACGACGCCGCGCGACGTGACGAGTTACGCGGATCCGCCGGGGTCGAGGCTTTCCTGACCCTTGCGCAGACCGCCGAGCGAGAAGGGCTTTTCGACGGGCACCTGTGGGTGGCGGAGGCCGGTGGCAACGTAGCCGGCTTCGTCGCACTCGACGACGACGAAGTAACCTGGCTGTACGTCGACCCGCAACGCTACCGGCAGGGAATCGGCAGGGCGCTGCTGGGCCACGCGGTCGCCGCAGCCGGGCCCCGGGTCGAGGTCACCGTGCTCGACGGTAACCCGGCCGCCGAGGCGCTCTACGCCAGCGAGGGGTTCACCGTCACGCAGACCCGGACCGGTCCGCTGGTCGGGAACGAGACGTTCACCGCCACCGGTCACATCATGCACCTCGACAAGTCCGACGCGGCACCGGACGAACGTCGGATGCCGACCGTCGACACGGTGTGACCGGCCGACCCTCCGCCGGGGCGCACCGTCGCCCGCCGGCTTACGGGCGCGAAGTGACACCGAGCCAAATCAGTTTCCGCCTTGCGCCGCCACTCGTACCCTGGGCCGAACAAACTGCCACAGCCGGTCTCGACGCTGGTCGGACCAGGGCTGCTGATGCCGACCGGCGGCATGGTGGCAAGTAACAGTGAGTAATTCGACAGGGAGCGATTTGTGGCGAAGTCCAAGCCGCTGTTCGGGATGCAGGCGATGCTCCGGCTGGAACGCGGCACCGCGAGCGCCATGGAAACGCTGCGGCGATACGCCCCCCTCGCCGACGAGATCGGCGCCGACGGGATAGACGTCGATGACGAACGCGCGTACCTGCTGCTGTCGGAATCTCTCGTCGCGGTGAGCGAGGAACATGCCATGCACGCCATGGCACGCCCACTACTGCACCGCTTCGGCTGGCCTGAACAGGACTTCGTCTACTCGCCGAACGTCCGCTACGCGGAGACCTTGGGCCCCCCGTCCGGCCTGCCGGCCACCCGGCTGGTGATCGACCGGGCCGGCCAGGAGATGGGCTGGGAAGGCGCCACCCACGGTACCGGCCGCACCCCCGACCGCACCCTGGACATCGGGCCGGCCGAACCCGACATCGTCGGCCGGCTCTTCGTCACCGTCCCGGCCACCACCATCACCGGAACCGTGGCGGCGCTGGAGCCGTGGCTGCCCCGCGTCGAGCCCAGCGGCGCCTGCGTGGATCCGGGCCGGGCCGCCCTGTTGTATGTCGCCCGCGCCGGCCTACGAACCGAGGCGGAGCGGCTCGGCCTGGGCCCGGTCGAGACCGGCCGCATCGAGGGGGACGCCGACCATGTCATCGAGACCGCGACGGCCGCCGACGGCACGGCCCTCTGGCTGCGCCGTGGCACCGACCCGGTCGACCGACGCTGGCCCGGAATCATCGAGATCCAGGAGATGGACCCCCCGTTACCTTGTTATGGTCCCGACTGGCCGGGGCCTGCTCGGTCGCCCGGCCCGGGATGACCTACCGCCCTGAACAGCCACCACAACCGGGCAGTCACCGTCGAGCAAGCTAACGGGCTGCTCGCCGCGCTCCTTACCGCAGCACCCCCACCGGCTTCTGACCGCCGGGCTTTCAGCCGGCGCACGCCCAGACAGAAACCCGGCGCATCCAGGACATTTAGCTGGCGCACAACACGATCGCTCCCGACCGGCCTGCGCCGGTACCGGGAACGACTCCGCGGCGAGACGGCGTACTGGCGGGTCAGCCAACCGTGACGCGCACCGTGTGCCAACCGGTAGCGCCGTCCGGAGCCACCGGCGCGCTCCGGCCGGTCTGCGTCTCACCGGTCACGTCGGTGGCCCGAACCTGAAGCGTGTGCTCCCCCGGCGTCGCATCCCACCGCCACGACCACTGCACCCAGGTATCCACCGAGACCGTCGGCGCGAGGTCCGCCTCCCGCCAGGGCCCCTCGTCCACCCGGACCTCCACCCGCCGGATGCCCCGGTGCTGCGCCCAGGCGACACCGGCGACCACCACCTCCCCCGCCACCAGCCGGCTCCGCCGCCGGGGCGTGTCGATCCGCGACTGGGTCTTCACCGGGCCCTGCGCCGACCAGCCGCGCGGCACCCAGTACGCGTCGAAGTCCGCGAAGCTGGTCAACTCCAGCTCGGTGACCCACTTACAGGCCGACACGTAGCCGTACAGGCCCGGCACCACCATCCGGACCGGGAAGCCGTGCTCGACCGGCAGCGGCTCACCGTTCATACCGACCGCCAGTAGCGCGTCCCGGCCGTCCCGCAGCACCGCCGTGGGGGTGCCGCAGGTCCAGCCGTCAACCGACCGCCCAACAACCTGATCCGCGCCCGGCAGCGGATCCGCCTCGGCCAACAGCTCCCGCAGCGGCACCCCCAGCCAGCGGGCATTGCCGATCAGGTCACCGCCGACCTCGTTCGACACGCAGGCCAACGTGACATACCGCTCGACTAGCGGCCGGGCCAGCAGGTCGGCGAAGCTGAGGGTGATCGGGTTACGGACCCGGCCGTGGATGCGCAACTGCCAGGTGGCCGGATCAACCTGTGGCACCACCAGGGCGGTGTCGATCCGGTAGAAGCCGGATCTGGGCGTGACGTAGGAGGCGAGCTGGGGCAGGTCCAGGTCGGCGCCGGCCGGCACCGCGGCGGCCGGCGAGGCCGGGGCCGGCAGCACGACCGCCGCCCGGGCCGCCGACACTCCCCGGCGGCCGCTCAGCCAACGGCCGCCGACACCGGCTGCCCCCGCCGCACCGAGCAGCAGCCCACTCGCGGTGAGGAACCGTCGCCGGGACTCCGGACTCGGCCCCACGGCCTGCTCCTGGGCAGCCGACCCGGAACCCGGCGCACCGGAATCGGCCGGCGGGGTGGGGGCGGACCAGGGCCAGGGATCCAACTCCAACGGGCCCTGGATGAACGCCCAGAGCACCAACCCACCGAGGCTGCCCCCGGCCAACGCCGGCAGAGCGTCGGCGAATTCCGCGCCGGCCCGGGTCAGGGCGGCGAATGCCCCCAGCGCCGTGAACGCCGTGACACCGGCAAACCCGTACGCCAGGTGCCGCCGGGACAGGACGCCGAGCAACGCGGCGAAGCCGGCCAACAGCAGGGCCGTACCGACCAACAGCGCGACCTTGTCGTAGCTGCCGAATAACGCGATGCCGAAGTGTTTGAGTGGCTCCGGCACGGTGTCGACCACCAGCCCGCCGACGGCTACCAGGGGAGCGGAACGGGGGCCGGTCAACACCGCGACAAGCTCCGCCGAGCCGATCGCCACCGCAGCGGCGATCATCCCGGCCAAAGCGGCGTGGCGACGGGTCGTACTGGTCACGCGGACCAGTGTTTCCAATCTCGGTCCGCGTCGGTAGTCACGTCAGCGTTCCGTAAGCAGTCCGAAAGACGCGTCGGGGCGCGTCGCCACTGTGGACGACGCGCCCCGACCGAGCGTCCGGCGTGGGTCAGAAACCCGGGCCGTGCTGGTGGCCGTGGCCGTGGCCACCCGCGGCCGGCTCCGGCTCCTGCGGCTTGTCCACCACGAGGCTCTCGGTGGTGAGCAGCAGGCCCGCGATCGACGCGGCGTTGGCGACGGCGTTACGGGTCACCTTCACCGGGTCGAGAATGCCAGCCTTGGCCAGGTCGACGTACTCGCCCGTGGCCGCGTCGAGGCCGTGGCCCCAATCCTTGTCAACGACCTTCTGCACCACCACGTAGCCGTCGTGGCCAGCGTTCTGGGCGATCCAGCGCAGCGGCTCGACCAGCGCCTTGCGCACGATCGAGACGCCGACCTTCTCGTCCCCGGTGAGGCCGAGGTCACCATCGAGCGCCGGCAGGACCTGGGCCAGGGCGGCACCGCCGCCGGGCACCGTGCCCTCCTCGACCGCGGCCTTGGTGGCGGCGATGGCGTCCTCGATGCGGTGCTTGCGCTCCTTCATCTCGACCTCGGTCGCCGCACCCGCCCGGATCACGGCGACGCCGCCGGAGAGCTTGGCCAGCCGCTCGGCGAGCTTCTCCCGGTCCCACTCGGAGTCCGATGCCTCGATCTCCTTGCGGATCTGGGCGACCCGGTCCGCGGCGTCGGTGGCCTTGCCGCCGCCGTCAACGACGGTGGTGTTCTCCTTGTCGACCACGACCCGCCGGGCGGTGCCGAGCACCTCCAGCCCGACCTGGTCAAGCTTGTAGCCCAGCTCGGGGGCGACCAGCTCGGCACCGGTCAGGATCGCCATGTCCTGCAGCATCGCCTTGCGGCGGTCGCCGAAGCCGGGAGCCTTCACCGCGCAGACCTTCATGGTCTTGCGGAGCGCGTTGACCACCAACGTGGACAGCGCCTGGCCCTCGACGTCCTCGGCGATGATGAGCAGCGGCTTGCTCTCCTGGAGAACCTTCTCCAGCAGCGGCAGCAGCTCCTCGATCGCCGAGATCTTCTGCGTGGTGATGAGGATGTACGGGTCCTCGAGGACCGACTCCTGCCCCTCCGCGTCAGTGACGAAGTTGGGCGAGATGAAGCCCTTGTCGAACTGGAGACCCTCGGTCACGTCCAGCTCGGTGGCGAGGGTGGAGCCCTCCTCAACGGTGATGACACCGTCGCGGCCGACCCGCTCCATCGCCTCGGCGATGAGCTCACCGATCGTGGAGTCCTGCGCGGAGACGGTCGCGACGTGCGCGATCGCCGCCTTGTCCGACACCTCGACGGCCTTGGCGAGCAGCGCCTCGGAGACCTTGGTGGCCGCCGCGTCGATGCCCCGCTTGAGGCCGGTCGGGTTGGCGCCGGCCGCCACGTTGCGCAGGCCCTCCCGGACCAGCGCCTGGGCCAGCACGGTGGCGGTGGTGGTCCCGTCGCCGGCGACGTCGTTGGTCTTGGTCGCCACCTCCTTGACCAGCTGCGCGCCGAGGTTCTCGTGCGGGTCGGTGAGCTCGATCTCCTTGGCGATCGTCACGCCGTCGTTGGTGATCGTGGGTGCACCAAACTTCTTGTCCAGGACGACGTTGCGCCCGCGGGGGCCGAGGGTGACCTTGACCGCATCCGCGAGGGCGTTGACACCGTGCTCCAGCTGGTGCCGAGCGTCGTCCGAGAAGCTCAGGATCTTCGCCATGAATGTCCCTTCGAAGCGTCGTCGCCCCGGCCCGGCGAGCCGGACCGGGGCGACGACACTGCTCTCGGTTACCTACTTCTCGATGACCGCGAGGACGTCGCGGGCGGAGAGCACCAGGTACTCCTCGCCGGCGTACTTGACCTCGGTGCCGCCGTACTTCGAGTAGAGGACGGTGTCGCCGACCTTGACGTCGATCGGCACACGGTTGCCCTTGTCGTCGATCCGGCCCGGGCCGACAGCGAGGACAGTGCCCTCCTGCGGCTTCTCCTTGGCGGTGTCGGGAATCACGATGCCCGACGCCGTGGTGGTCTCAGCCTCATTCGCCTGGACCACGATGCGGTCCTCGAGCGGCTTGATCGCAACCTTGGTCGCGGTAGTCACGGGCATACCCTCCTGGGGTACTTGGTTTCGTTGCCGACCGGTAATCGGCCAGCTCAATCTGCCACATGCCACCGGGCGGGGCCGTCGTCGCGGGTGCCGGTCCGCCTGGCGTTAACCTGCCGGGCACCAGGGCCCGGAGGTTGGCACCCTCAGGTCGAGAGTGCTAATCGCAGGTTATTCCTCGGCTAGCACTCCGTCAAGGAGAGTGCCAACGAACCGCCCAACGCGTCGCGCGGACGAGTGAGGTGGGCCGGCGCACGCCCGGCGGCACCCCGACTCCGGGCCCCGCGTACCAGCCGGAAGAATGGCGGGGTGGACCTGGGACAGCTGGCGCGGCTGCGTACCCCCGCGGGGTCGGCAGCGCTCGCGGCGGCGACCGCGGTGGCCGGGGGCGACCCACTGGCCGCGGCGGCGGCACTTCGCTCCGCCGGGCTTCCGGCCGACCTGGCCGCGGCGGCGCTGACCCAGGCCGAGCTGCGCCGTCGTGCGGTGGGCAAGTTCGGTCCGGGAGCCGCCGACCTGTTCTTCACCCGGGCCGGCCTGGAGCAGGCCACCCGTCAGGTGGTGGCACGGCGCCGCGCCGAACGGGTGCGCGCCAGCGGCGTCCGCGCCCTGGCCGACCTCGGCTGCGGAATCGGCGCCGATGCGCTCGCCGCCGCCCGGGCCGGGATCCGGGTGTACGGGGTGGAGGCCGACCCGCTCACCGCCGCGACCGCCACCGCGAACGCCGAGGCCACCGGCCTCGCCGAACGCTTCACCGTCACCCAGGGGGACGCGACCACCTTCGATCTCAACCAGGTGGACGGGGTCTTCTGTGACCCCGCCCGCCGGGCCTCCGGTCGACGGATCTTCAACCCGAACGCCTACTCCCCACCCTGGGACTTCGTGCTCTCCCTGACCGAGCGGGTGCCACGGACGGTGGTCAAGGTGGCACCCGGCCTGGACCACGCACTGATCCCACCCGACGCGGAGGCGGAGTGGGTCAGCGTCAACGGCGACCTGGTCGAGGCCGCCCTGTGGTGCGGCGAGTTCGCGACGGTGGCCCGCCGCGCGACCGTGCTGCGAGAGGAGCCGCCAACCGCCACCACCGGCCCGGTCGGACCCGCCACGAGGGTGCACGAGCTGACCGGCTCCCGCGTCGCCGAAGCCCCGGTCGGGCCGGTTCGCCGCTACGTCTACGACCCGGACCCGGCGGTGGTCCGCGCACACCTCGTCGCCGAGCTGGCCGGCGCCCTCGACGCCACCCTCGCCGACCCGACAATCGCCTACCTGTACGCCGACACTCCCACGCCGACCCCCTTCGCCCGCTGCCTGGAGATCACCGACGTGCTGCCGTTCTCGCTGAAGCGGCTTCGCGCCCTGCTGCGCGAGCGGCGGGTCGGCCGGGTGGAGATCCGCAAGCGGGGCTCGGCCCTCGAGCCGGAGAAGCTCCGCCGCGATCTGCGGTTGACCGGCGACCAGCCGGCGAGCCTCGTGCTGACCCGGGTGGACGGCGCCCCCACGGTGCTTATCTGCCGTCCGGCCACCAGCTAGCGTGATGGTGTGGCACGACGACAGGCTACGCCGGCGACCACGCTGCTGAACCAGCGGAAAGTCAGGTACCGCACCCATCCGTACGACGTCCCGGCGGACGCCCCGAACTACGGAGCACTTGTTGCGGCGACGCTCGGCCTGCCGGCGGACCGCGTGTTCAAGTCACTGGTAGCCGTGGCCGATGGCGCGCTCACCATCGTGGTCGTCCCGGTGACCGGCGAACTCGGCCTCAAAGCCCTGGCCGCCGCGGTGGGCGCCAAACGGGCCGGGCTAGCCGACCGGGTCACGGCCGAACGTGCCACCGGGTACGTGCGCGGCGGCATCAGTCCGCTCGGACAGCGACGCAACCTGCCGACCGTGCTCGACGAAAGCGCCCTGCACCACGAGACCATCTACGTCTCGGCTGGCCGCCGGGGGCTCCAGCTGGAACTGGCCCCGCAGGACCTGGTCGCCCTCACCAACGCCCGTACGGCACGGGTCGCCGCCACCTAGCCCAGCGGCCAACCCGCACTCTGGCCTGGGGCCCTGGTCGGATGCGGGCTGATCGCACCACTCTCCCGAAGCGCCGGCTACGTCCGACGCGGCCTAGCGGCTTGCCGCCCAGGACTGGCCCCGAGTGGACCGGCCACCGGCCTGGCTCAGGCTCGCCGGATCATGATGTGCAGGGTGGCGGCGAAGCCGAGGACGCACCACGCGACCAGGACCGCGTACGGCCCGGCCGGGACGCCTTCCGGGCCGGCGGTGAGGGAGTCGCGGACCACCTGCGCCATGTGTTGGAACGGCAGCACCTGATGGACCGTCTGGAGCCACTCCGGGAGCCGGTCGGCGGGAAAGTTGATCGGCGAGAACATCAACGCGATGAAGACGATGAGCTGGGTCACCATGTTCGTCACCGGTGGCGCGGCCGCGTAGGCGATCGCGAGGCCGACGGTGGTCGCGGCGAGCGCGACCAGGACCGCGGCGGGTACGGCCAGCCAGCTCACTCGAAGGGTGAGATCAAAACGCAGTACCGCGACCAGTAGCCCGAGGCGCAGTCCCGGCGCCCCGACGACCAACCAGGTGGTGACCTCCGAGACCACCACCGCGGTCCGCGGTACGGGCAGTGTCTGGTGGTAGGTGAAGGTGCCCTCGGTCTTCGCGGTGGCGACCAGTTGCGGCGCCATCACCATCCCGATCGTGATCAGGCCCAGGGTCGGCGCCCCGGTGGCGAGGTAGCGCGCGGTGGCCGAGTCGATCTGCGGCAGCAGGAAGGCGAACCCGAGGACGATCCCCACCGAGAGGAAGATCTGGACGACCAGCACCAGCGAGAGCAGGTAGCGCAGCCGGATCGCCGACCAGCGCAGCAGGAGCAGGTAGCTACGAAACCAGTGTCGCATCAGGGTTGGTCTCCGGGTTCGCGGTCAGGGTGAGGTAGAACTCTTCGAGGCCGACGGGGTTGAGCGAAAAGCGGCTGGTCATTGACGCCGCCCAGGCCACCGCGAGCTGCGCGTTCTCCGCGGCGAGGGTGATGGTGAGCCGGCCGTCCGCCCGGCTGGTGCGCAGCGCCCAGGCCGGCACCGTCGGTGCGGCGGTCCCGATCACCTCCAGGCGCAACTGTCGGTCCGGGGCCAGCGCGGCCGGCGGGCCGGTGGCGGTGACCCGGCCGTGGTTGAGGATCATCACCGTGTCGATCACCCGTTCGGCCTCGGCGATGTTGTGGGTGACCAGGACGACTCCGTGCCCCGCCGCGGCCAGTTCCCGAACCTGTGCCCAGAGCAGGCGCCGACGGGCCGGGTCCACGTCGTTGGTGGGTTCGTCCAACATGATCAATTGACCCGGCTCGACGACCGCCATGCAGAACGCGGTGAGCCGCCGCACCCCGCCGGAGAGGCGTTCGCCGGGCTGGTCCGCCCACCGCTCGATGTCCAGGGCGGCGAGCAGTTCGGTTGTCCGGCGTCGTACCGCCCGGCGGTGACCACCGCGGATCCTGCCGATGCTCTCGATCGCCTGGCGGACGGTGACACCGGTGAGTGGGGCGTGGGCCTGCGGCTGGAACGAACAGACCGCGCGCGCCCAGGCGGGTTCGGCGACCGGGTCCCGGCCGAGCAGGGTGATCGTGCCGCCGGTTGGTCGAGCCAGGCCGACGACCTGGTTCAGCAGGGTGGTCTTGCCGGCGCCGTTATGTCCGAGCAGGCCGAGGGTTTCGCCCGCGGCCACCGCCAGGCTGATGCCGTCGTTGGCGCGCACCCCACGGCGATAGACCTTGGTCAGGTTGTCGAGGTACAGCATGAGGACTCCGAATACCGATTAGTATCTGGATACCAGACGGTATGCAAGTACTGGGGCGTATGTCAATGGGGTAGGTTCGGTACCCATGGCGGAACGACTCACCCGGGCACAGCGACAGGAACTCACTCGGGCCCGCCTACTGGACGCCGCGGAGGCCCGGTTCGGCGACCGCGGGATTCACCAGACCTCACTGGATGAGATCGCCGCCTCCGTCGGCCTGACCAAGGGCGCCATCTACGCGAACTTCAGCAGCAAGAACGACCTCATCGCGGCGATCCTGGAGCGCAAGGTCGGCAGCCCCGAAGAACCGCTCCCGATCCAGTCCCTGGCCACCTGGGCGGCCCGCCTCGGCGACAGCTTTGAGTCCAACGCGGATCGCGCTGAGACGCGTCGCTTCGCGCTGGCACTCATCGAGTTCTGGCTCCACGGCATGCGCAACGAAGCCACCCGAGTGCTCCTGGCCCAGTGGCTCCGGACCGTCCGCGAAGCCAACGCCCAGGACGCCGCCACCCTGACCGGCGCCGACCTCCCCCTCCCCGCCGACCAGCTGGCCACCCTGCTCCTGGCGCTCGACATCGGTGTTGGCCTCCAACGTCTACTGGACCCCGAGGCGGTACCGGCCGAGGTCTACACCGCCGGCGTCGAGGCGATTCTGGGGCGCGAACACCCGAAGTGACCCATGCCGGTGACCACACCGGGCAAGGACCCGGCGGACCGGACCCCGTCACAGCTCAAGACCACGACGTTGCCGAATTGTTACTGCCGGCAACAAACTCATGACCTCGCCACTCTTGTGTCCTCCAGGGATCGCGGAATAGGTTGCCGGGCACAACAAACCATCCCCCAATCCCCCACCTGGAAAGGACCCTGCAGATGCGCAAGGGTTTCCTCGCCGCTGCGACCGTCGGCCTCCTGGCCACCGGCAGCATGGCGGCCTGTGGCGACAACTCCGACGAGGAGTCGGCCGGCACGACCCCCAAGGTCGGCGTGATCCTCCCGGACAGCAAGTCCTCCGCCCGCTGGGAGGGCGCGGACCGCAAGTTTCTGGAGGACGCCTTCAAGGAGGCCGGCGTGGAGGCCGACATCCAGAACGCGCAGGGTGACAAGACCGAGTTCCAGACCATCGCCGACCAGATGATCACCCAGGGGGTCACCGCCCTGATGATCGTCAACCTGGACTCCGGCACCGGCAAGGCCGTCCTGGACAAGGCCAAGTCGCAGGGGGTCGCCACCATCGACTACGACCGTCTGACCCTCGGCGGCTCGGCGGAGTACTACGTCAGCTTCGACAACGAGGCCGTCGGCAAGCTCCAGGGCGAAGGCCTGATCAAGTGCCTCACCGACGGCGGGGTGCAGAACCCCTCGATCGTGTACCTGAACGGCGCGCCGACCGACAACAACGCCACCCTGTTCAAGAACGGCTACGACTCGGTTCTCAAGCCGAAGTTCGACGCCGGCGAGTACCAGCAGGTCGCGGACGACTCCGTACCGGACTGGGACAACGCGCAGGCCGCCACCATCTTCGAGCAGCAGCTCACCAAGTCCGGCGGCAAGATCGACGGAGTGCTCGCGGCGAACGACGGGCTCGGCAACGCCGCCATCTCGGTGCTGAAGAAGAACAAGCTCAACGGCAAGGTCCCGGTCACCGGCCAGGACGCCACCCCGCAGGGCCTACAGAACATCCTCGCCGGTGACCAGTGCATGACCGTCTACAAGGCGATCAAGCAGGAGGCCCAGGCCGCCGCCGAACTGGCCATCTCGCTGGCCAAGGGGGAGCGGAAGGAGACCGGCCAGACCGTCACGGACCCGGAGAGCGGCCGGGATGTGCCCGCCGTGCTGCTCACCCCCCAGGCGATCTACAAGGAGAACGTCAAGGACGTCATCGCCGACGGCTTCGTGACCAAGGACGAGGTCTGCACCGAGGCGTACGCCGAACTCTGCGCGAGCGCCGGCATCAGCTGACCTTCGCCGCGGCGACGTCGCCCGGCACGGGCCACCCCGTGCCGGGCGACGTGTCGCCGCATCCGGTGGTACGACGACCTCCCCTCACGTGCGTTAAGGAGTCCCCGTGTCCGCGACCCCCCTGCTGGAGCTGCGCGGGATCGACAAGAGCTTCGGTCCCGTCCAGGTCCTGCGTGATGTCGCTCTCTCCGCCTTTCCCGGACAGGTGACCGCGCTGGTCGGCGACAACGGCGCCGGTAAGTCCACCCTGGTCAAGTGCATCAGCGGCATCTACCCGACCGACGCCGGTGAGTTCCTCTTCAACGGTCACCCGGTGAGCATCCACAACCCCCGCGACGCCGCCGCACTCGGCATCGAGGTCGTCTACCAGGACCTCGCGCTCTGCGACAACCTCGACATCGTGCAGAACATGTTCCTCGGCCGGGAGAAGCGGCACGGCCTCGTGCTCGACGAGCCGACCATGGAGCAGATGGCGGCGGACACGCTCGCCGGGCTCTCCGTCCGCACCGTCAAGTCGCTCCGCCAGCAGGTTTCCAGCCTCTCCGGAGGCCAACGGCAGACCGTGGCGATCGCCAAGGCGGTGCTCTGGAACAGCAAGGTCGTCATCCTGGACGAGCCGACCGCCGCGCTCGGGGTCGCGCAGACCGCACAGGTGCTCGAGTTGGTTCGCCGGCTGGCCGACAACGGCCTCGCGGTCGTACTCATCTCCCACAATATGAACGATGTCTTCGCCGTCTCCGACCGGATCGCCGCGCTCTACCTGGGCCAGATGGTCGCCCAGGTGAAGACCACCGACATCACCCACGCCCAGATCGTTGAGCTGATCACCGCCGGCCGCTCCGGTGCGCTCGGGTTCAACGCGGGCAACGGATCGAACGACACCGGCGGGGAGCCCGCCGCCGCCCCGGGAGCCGCCCGATGACCAGCACCGCCCTCCCCGACCAGGAATCCGTGGCCACCCCCGCCGCCGTACCCACCCTCACCAGCCACGTGCGCGGCTACCTCAGCCGGGTGCGCGGCGGGGAGATCGGTGCGCTACCCGCCGTCCTCGGCCTGATCGTGCTCTGCACCGTCTTCGCGATCATGCGGCCGTCGTTCCTCACCACCGCCAACTTCGCCAACCTGTTCACCCAGGGGGCAGCGGTCACGCTGATCGCCATGGGGCTGGTCTTCGTCCTGCTGCTCGGCGAGATCGATCTCTCCGCCGGCTTCGCCAGCGGAGTCTGTGCCGCGGTGCTGGCCAACGTGGTCACCGTCCTCGGCTACCCGTGGTACTTCGCGGTGCTCGCCGCTGTTCTCACCGGAGTGTTGATCGGCAGCGTGCTCGGCATGCTGGTCGCGAAGATCGGTATTCCGTCCTTCGTGGTCACCCTCGCCGGCTTCCTCGCCTTCCAGGGCATCGTGCTGCTGCTGATGGAGGAGGGCAGGAACATCTCGGTCCGCGACCCGGTGCTGGTGGCGATCGCGAACCGCAACCTGCCACCGGCTCTCGGCTGGGCCCTGGCCGGGCTCGCCGTCGCCGGCTACGCCGCGATCCAGGCGATGCGGTACCGCAGCCGTGCGGCCCGGGGCCTGGTCACCGACCCGCGCACCGTGGTCCTCGCCCGGGTTGTCGGGCTGGCCGCCGTGCTCGGCACGACGGTCTACCTCCTCAACCAGGAACGCAGCTTCAACGTCCTGATCAATTCACTCAAGGGCGTACCGATCGTGGTGCCGCTGATCGCAGTACTGCTGATCACCGGGACCTTCGTACTGCAGCGCACCAGCTACGGCCGGCACATCTACGCGGTCGGCGGCAACAAGGAAGCAGCCCGCCGAGCCGGCATCAACGTTGACCGGATCCGCATCTCCGTCTTCGTGATCTGCTCCGCGATGGCCGCGATCGGCGGCATTGTCGCCGCCAGCCGGGCCAACTCGGTCGACCCGAACACCGGTGGCAGTAACGTACTGCTCTACGCCGTCGGCGCGGCGGTGATCGGTGGCACCAGCCTCTTCGGTGGCAAGGGTCGGGTCCTCGACGCGGTGCTCGGCGGTGCGGTCGTCGCCGTGATCGACAATGGGATGGGTCTGATGGGCTACAGCTCAGGGGTCAAGTACGTGGTAACCGGGGTGGTCCTACTCCTCGCCGCCAGTGTGGACGCGCTGTCCCGGCGTCGGGCCGCCGCCAGCGGCGGCCGCTGACCGGGCCGGCCCGACCAGACCAACGACGCCGCCCCGCCACCGCACTGAGGAGCAGTACGCCGCGATGCGCGCAGGACCGAGCCAGGATGAGATCCGTCGGCAGAACCTCGGAGCGCTGCTGCGGTACGTCCACATGCACGGGGCGACGTCCCGGGCCGAACTGACCACCACGCTGGGGCTGAACCGCAGCACCATCGGCGCACTCACCACCGACCTCGCCGCGGCCGGCCTGGTGAGCGAGGGGGCGCCGAAGGAGACCGGCCGGGCCGGACGACCGTCGCTGGTCGTCCGGCCCGAGTCGACCCGGGTGCACGCCTACGCGTACAGCATCGAGGTGGACCGGCTGCGGGCCGCGCGGATCGGGCTCGGTGGCGGGGTGCTCGACCGGCGGGAACTGGCGCGGCCACGGGGCATCACCGCCGCCGAGGCCGCGCCGTTGCTGGCCCGGGCAGCGCGGGAGATGCAACAGTCCCTGCCGGCCGATGCGATCTGCATCGGCGCGGGCGTCGCCGTCTGCGGCCTGGTCCGCCGGGACGACGGACTGGTCCGGCTCGGCCCCACGATGGGCTGGGTGGACGAGCCGATCGGTGCGGCGATCGGCGCCGAGCTGGGGCCGGACGTTCCGGTCGTCGTCGGCAACGTCGCCGACGTGGCGGCCTTCGCCGAACACACCCGCGGCGCCGCCACCGGCTGCGACAACCTGATCTACCTCTACGGCGATGTCGGCGTCGGCGCCGGCATCATCGCCGGTGGGCGTCGGCTGACCGGACACGGCGGCTACGGCGGCGAGGTCGGACACATGGTGGTCCGGCGGGACGGCACCCGCTGCGAGTGCGGGTCGCGGGGCTGCTGGGAGACGGAGATCGGCGAACACGGTCTGCTGCGGGCCGCCGGCCGCTCCGACACCCAGGGCCGAGACGCGTTGCTGGCTGTCTTTGAGGCCGCCGACCGGGGCGACGCCCAAGCCCAGACCGCGGTCCGCACCGCCGGAGACTGGCTCGGCTTCGGCGTGGCCAACCTCGTCAACATCTTCAACCCGGAGTTGGTCATCTTCGGCGGTGCGATGCGGGACCTCTACCTGGCCGCCGCCGCCCAGGTGCGCAGTCGACTCAACGCCAGCGCCCTGCCCGCCTGTGTGGAGCACGTCCGGCTGCGCACCCCCGAACTCGGCGACGACGCCGCCCTGATCGGCGCGGCCGAACTCGCCTTCGAACGGCTCCTCGCCGACCCGCTCGACGTCAGTTAAGCCCGTCCTCGGGGGACTGATCGGCGCGGGGATCAGCGATCGACCGGCGTGAAGTCCCAGGAGTACGGGGGACGCGCGACCAGGGTCACCGGCGCGTCGGGCAGCGGACGGGGGTTGCCCCGCCACTTCGAGATCACCACGACCCGGTGATCGGTGGAGGAGAAGACCTCGCTGGAGACGTGCAACGGGTCGTGTTCGAACTCCGGCAGGGCGGTCTCGCACACCCAGGTAATCAGGTCGGCCATCCCGTACGGCTCGGCCCGTACCTCCCACATCCGCACGATCATGTCTACTCCTCCCCGGTAACACTGACTGTCGTCAGTGGCATCGCCGAATCGGCGGGCAGGTCCAGGCGGCTCGGCGCGACACCGGCGGCGACCAGGTGTGAGCCGAGCGCGGCGACCATCGCGCCGTTGTCCGTACACAACTTCGGGCGGGGCGTTCGCACCCGGATGTCGTACTTGGCCGCGCGCTGCTCGGCCATCGCCCGCAGCCGCGAGTTGGCCGCCACTCCGCCCCCGATCACCAGGGTCTGCACCCCGCTGGACCGGCAGGCATCCAGTGCCTTCCCGATCAGCACGTCGCAAACCGCCTCTTGGAAGGAGGCGGCGACATCGGCGACCGGGATCGGCTCGCCGGCCCGTTGCCGACGCTCCACCCAACGCGCCACCGCGGTCTTCAACCCGGAGAAGGAGAAGTCGTAACGGTGCGCTGCCAGGTCCTTGGCCGCGGTCAACCCGCGGGGGAACGCGATGGCCGCCGGGTCACCGGCGCCCGCCGCTCGATCGATGTACGGGCCACCGGGGAAGGGCAGCCCGAGGAGACGGGCGACCTTGTCGAACGCCTCACCGGCCGCGTCGTCGATCGTGGCGCCGAGCGGGGTGACGCCGTGGGCCAGGTCGTCAACGAGCAGCAGCGACGAGTGCCCGCCCGAGACCAGCAGGGCGATCGCCGGCTCGGGTAGCGGCCCGTGTTCCAGGGTGTCCACGGCGACGTGCGCCGCCAGGTGGTTCACGCCGTACACCGGCTTGTCGGCGGCGACCGCGTACCCCTTGGCCGCGGCGACCCCGACCAGCAGCGCCCCGGCCAGACCGGGGCCGGAGGTTACCGCGATGGCATCGACGTCAGCGAGCGTCACCCCCGCCTCCGTCAACGCCCGGTCCATCGTCGGGACGATCGCCTCCAGGTGGGCCCGACTGGCCACCTCCGGCACCACCCCGCCGAACCGGGCGTGCTCCTCGACGCTGCTGGCCAACGCGTCGGCGAGCAGGGTGTGTCCCCGGACAATACCGACCCCGGTCTCGTCGCAGGACGTCTCGATCCCCAGGACCAGGGGTTCGTCAGCCATCGGTCAACTCCTCGTCCCGGCGCATGACCAACGCGTCGGTGTTGCTCGGCTGGTAGTACCCGCGCCGCACCCCGATCGCCTCGAAGCCATGCGCCGCGTAAAGCTTCTGCGCCGGGGCGTTGTCCGCGGCCACCTCCAGGAGAATGCCGCGGACCCGCAGTCGCGCCGCCTCGGCCAACAAGGCGCGCAGCAGCAGCCGCCCGACCCCCCGCCGCTGCGCGGCCCGGCAGACGGCGATGTTCTGCACCCACGCCTCCTCGCCGCCGACTGCGGTGAGGCCCGCGTAGCCGAGCAGGGCTCCCCCCTCGGTCGCCACCAGGTAGTGGTGCCCGTTGGCGAGTTCGTTCCAGAACATCGCGGCCGACCACTGCTCGACACCGAAGAGGTCCGCCTCGATCGGCAGCACCTCGGCGATGTGCCACCAGCGAAACCGCTCCAGCTGAATGCCGCTCCCGCCGCCAGCCGGTTCGCCACCCCGGTCCGCTCCCCCACTCACGGCAGGACCGACTTGCGGCCCGCCGCGGCGACCGCGTCCGGGCGCCGTAGGTAAAGCGGGGTGAGCGGCTCACCGGGGGCACCGGCGGCGATCCGCTCCGCCGCGAGCCGCGCCAGGGCCACCGGCAGCGGGTAGCGGGGCTCATCGGCGACCGGCAGCTCCAGCGTCGCCGCGTACCGGTGCGCGCCGTCGCCGATCGCGGCGACAACCGCCAGGTCACGGGCGCGCGCGGCGGCGACCGCCGGAGCCGAGACCTCGGGGCCGACGATCCGTTGGCCGGCCCCGTCGTACACCGCCCAGTAGATCTCCCGGCGGCGCGCGTCGGTCGCCGCCAGGACCGGCTCGCCGGCGGCGGCCGGGAAGCCGACGGCGTCCAGCGAACAGACCCCGTAGGTCGGCAGGCCGAGCGCCTGCCCCATTGTGGCAGCGGTGACCAGCCCCACCCGCAGCCCGGTGAACGGGCCCGGCCCGAGGCCGGCGACGATCGCACCGAGAGCGGAGGGGCGCGCACCGAGGTCGGCCAGGACCGCGTCAACCTGTGGGGCGAGCAACTCGCCATGGGCTCGGGCGTCAACGGCGCAGCGCTGCGCCCGCATCTCGACGCCGGCCGCCGTGACCTCCACCAACGCGGCGATCACCGCGGGGGTCGAGCTGTCCACCACCAGTACGAGCACGGTGAACCAGCCTAGCCGCCCGGCCGCCGGACCCGGCCCCGCCCCGGCCGAGTGGTCAGGCGGCGGCGCGGCCGAGTGGTCAGGCGGCGGCGCGTTCCCAGTCGATCGTCGGCAGACCGGCGTCGGCGAGTGCCTTGTTGGCCGCGCTGAACGGGCGGCTGCCCAGGAAACCCCGCGGGTTCATCGGGCTGGGGTGCCCCGCCTCCAGCACCACGTGGCTCGGGTTTGTCACCAACGCCGCCTTCTTCCGCGCATACCCGCCCCAGAGCAGGAAGACCACCCGGTGCTGCACCGCGTTCAGCGCCCGAATCGTCGCGTTGGTGAAGTCCTCCCAGCCGCGGTTGGCGTGCGAGCCGGGGCTGGCCTCGCGGACCGTCAACACCGAGTTGAGCAGCAGCACACCCTGCTCGGCCCAGCCACCCAGATTTCCACCGGCCGGCCTCGGCACGCCCAGGTCGGCACCGAGCTCCTTGAAGACGTTGCGCAGTGAGGGCGGCGTCGGCACCCCGGGGCGGACGCTGAAGCTCAGCCCGTGCGCCTGCCCGGCCCGGTGATAGGGGTCCTGGCCGAGAATCACCACCCGGGTCTCCGTCGGCGGGCAGAGCTGGTAGGCCGAGAAGAGGTCCGCCACGGGCGGAAAGACGGTCTGGGTGGCGTACTCCTGCGCGACGAAACCGGCGAGCGCCGCGGTGCGGGCCGGGTCGAGCTGTGGGGCGAGCGCGGACCGCCACTCCGGCGGCAGCAAGGCCAGCAGATCCAGGGTGGGTGCGTCGTCGGGCATCAGCGGCCTTTCCGGTCGGGGCGTCCCGCGCACTCTAGTCGCCGGCTCCGACAGCACCGGCCGCCTCCCCGCGCCACCGGACGAGGCTGCCCCGGGTGGTTTGTCGCTGCTGTCAGCTGTCGATGAATCCGGGGGCGCCGGTCAACCGGGCACTCCAGTCGCCACCGACCGGTTCCAGGTCGACCAGCCGGGTGTCGTCCTCGCGCCGGTCGATCCGAACCCAGAGGTGCTCCGCGACGAGTTGCTCGGCGAGCCCTTCGCCCCACTCGACCACGGTCACCGCCTCGTCCACCGACGCGTCCAGGTCCAGGTCGTCAAGCTCGGCACGGGGGTCGCTCGCATCGCCCAGGCGGTACGCGTCGGCGTGTACGAGGGGCAGCGAGCCGCCCCGAACCGGATCGGGCTGGTGTACCCGCGCGATCACGAAGGTCGGGGAGGTTACCGCCCCGGCCACTCCCAGACCGGCGCCGATGCCCTGGGTGAGGGCCGTCTTGCCGGCACCGAGGGGACCCGTCAGCAGCAGCAGGTCCCCCGCCCGGAGGAGGCCGGCCAGCCGACGGCCGAAGGCGTGCGTGTCCGCGGCGGTCGGCAGGGTGAATCGGATCGGCCGGCCGGGGTTCACAGCTCCTCCAGGAACCGGGTCAACGCCGCGTTCACCTCGTCGGCGTGCTCCAACATCACCACATGCCCACTGTCGGGGATCTTGACGAACTCAGCGTGCGGCAGCCGGCGGACGATCTCTTCCGAGTGCGCCACCGGCGTGATCATGTCTTTCTCGCCAACCAGCACCAGCACCGGCGCGCTGGCGAGCGCCGCCAATGCCGGGAACCGGGAGTGGGTGGCGAGCGTTCGCAGATAGCGGGTGACGGTGTCGGCGGAGGTCCGGGAATTCATCTCCTCGACGTAGGAGACCAGAGCCGGGCTGGGGTGACCGGCGCCGAAGCCATACCGGCGGGTGAGCAGCCAGGCCACGTTGGAGGTGGACCGACGCGCTCGGTCGATCACTGGGCTCCCGTAGCGGGCGGCGTTGCTCATCAGGTGCAGCACCGGCGAACCGACCCGCCCCAGCAGTGCCGGGGCGACCAGCTTGGTCTCGGCGAGCAGCCCGCCCGAGGTGGCCAACAACACGGTGCCCACCACCCGGTCCCCGAACAGCTCCGGGAAGAGTTCCGCGAACGCCATGATGGTCATGCCACCCATCGAGTGGCCGACCAGCACCAGCGGGCCCTCCGGCGCGGCCCGGTCGATCACCGCGCGCAGGGTCCGGCCGAGCGCGGTCAGGTCGTACTCGCCGGTTTCCAGCTGGCCGGAGCGCCCGTGCCCCGGCTGGTCGTACGCCACGATTCGGTGCTCGCCCCGGGCGGCGAGCACCTTGCGCTGGAAGTGGAAGGTGCCCTGGTCCAGGCAGAACCCGTGCACCAGCACGATGGTGGGGTTCCCGCTGATCGGCCGCGCCGGCTCGACCACCTCCACGTGGATGTCGGTGCCGTCCGGCATCTCCACCCGCAGCGCCTCGTCGAACCGCTGCGCACCGAAGTCCTCGCCGGCGTACCGGTCGGTGGGATCGGCCTTCAGCCGACGGACCAGCGCGCGTTCGGTCGCGACGCCGGCGACGAGACCGGCGGCCGCGACACCAACGGCGGCCAACGCGCCGATCGCAGCCCGGGGGTGGCTGGCTCGGGGCAGCGGAACCCGGAACCGGGACGACGTCATGGCCGCTCGCCGTCGTAGCAGCGGGGCACCCGGGTGCTGCCGAATCGGGTGACGATCTCATAGTTGATCGTGCCGACCGCCTCGGCCCAGTCGTCGGCGGTGGGCTCCCCGTTCCGGCCGGCGCCGAAGAGGGTGGCCACATCTCCCGGCGCCACCGCATCATCGCCGCAGTCGAGCACGAACTGGTCCATGCAGACCCGACCGGAGATGGTCCGCCGGACGCCACCGAGCTGCACCGGGCCGCTGTTGGACGCGTCCCGGGGAACCCCGTCGGCGTACCCGAGTGGAATCACGGCGAGGTTGCTCACCCGTTCGGTGGTGTACGTGTGGCCGTAGGAGACCCCGGTCCCCGCCGGGACCTGCTTGGTGAGCATCACCCGGGCCCGAGCGGTCATGGCCGGTCGCAGGCCGAAGCGCTCCCCGGCCACCGGTGAGAGCCCGTAGACGGCCAGCCCGGGACGGACCAGGTCGAAGTGGGCGTCCGGCCGGGTCAGTGTGGCCGCCGAGTTGGCCAGGTGGCGGTAGCGCGGGCGCAGCCCCGCCCTCTCCACCATGCTCAGCCCTTCGTGGAAAACAGCGAGCTGCCGGTCGGTGGTCGGGTGTCCGGGCGCGTCGGCGTACACGAAGTGGCTCCACACCCCCACCACCTCAACCGCGCCGTCAGCCTGCGCCTTCGCCGCGGCATCGAGCAGCTCCGGCCACTGCGAGACGGTCGCGCCACCCCGGGACAGCCCAGTGTCGATCTTGAGGTGCAGTCGGGCTGGACGCCCGGCCACCCGGCCCGCCTCGACCATCTCGTCGAGCTGCGCCACGCTGGCCGCACCGAGGTCAACACCGGCCAGCACCCCTTGGTGTAACGGCAGGCCCGGCGCGAGCAGCCAGGCCAAAATCGGCACGGTGATCCCGGCCCGGCGCAGGGTGAGGGCCTCGTCGAGGGTGCAGACACCGAGCCAGTCGGCACCACCATCCAGCGCGGCGTGGGCGGCCGGGACCATGCCGTGGCCGTACCCGTCCCCCTTGACCACCGCCATCAACTCGGCGGCGCTGCCGGAGCGCAACCAACTCACGTTCTCACGGATCGCGTCAAGGTCGACGCGTACCTCGGCCTGCCACATGCCCACAGCCTACTGAGTTGATCAGGAGTTGGGCCCGGCCCAGGTCGATCCACCGATCCACCCGAGCCCGGCCAGCACCGGGCGCAGGGCGGCGGCGACATCGGGCGAGGCCACCGGGCCGCCCTGCGCTGCCTCCCGACCGGCGAGCCCGTGCAGGTACGCCGCCGCGGCGGCGGCCCGCTCCGGCGCCAGACCCGCGGCGAGCAAGGAGCCGAGCAAGCCGGCCAGCACGTCGCCCGTACCACCGGTGGCCAGGGCCGCGGTCCCGGTCTGGTTGACGTAGACCCGGCCGTCTGGCGTGCCGATCACCGTCCGGTCGCCCTTGAGTAACACCACGGCGTTCATCCGGGCGGCCAGGCGCAACGCGGCAGCGACCCGGTCGTCGCCGGGAGTCTCGCCGTAGAGCCGGGCGAACTCCCGGTCATGCGGGGTGACCACGACCGGGGCGTCCCGCCGCCGGAGTTGGTCGGCGAGGGAGCCCTTGACGAGCAGCGTCAACGCATCCGCGTCGAGCACCGCCGGCACCGGTGCCGCGAGTACCGCCCGCAGTTCACCAGCCGCCTCGTCACCGGTACCCAGCCCGGAACCACACACCCACGCCTGCACCCGACCGGCCTCGGCGACCCGGTCGGTGGCGATCACCGACGGGTGTTGGCGCAGCACCTCCGCCTGGGCGCTGCCGGCGTAGCGGACCAGGCCGGTCGGGCCGGCCAACGCACCGGCGACCGAGAGCACCGCGGCACCGGGGTAGACGGCCGAGCCGGTGGCGACACCGACCACGCCCCGGCTGTACTTCTCCGCCGCCGGTCCGGGCCGGGGCCACCAGTCGGTCACATCCGCCCGCTCGGTTACCTGCAGCGCCGCGGTGCCACGCAGCCAGGGCGTGAGCCCGATGTCGACCAACTCAACCTGGCCGGCCAACGGCGCCGCCGCTCCCACCACCAGCGCGGGCTTCAAGGCACCGAAGGTCACCGTGACGTCGGCGCGGATCGCGGCCGGCTGACCAGCCGCGGTCAGCGGAACCTGCCCGGTGTCGACCGACACCCCACTCGGCACGTCCACCGCGACCACGGTCGCCCGATCACCGGCTCGCCCGCGACACTGCGCCAGGCCCGCCGTGAGCTGCGCTGCCGGTGCGCGGAGCCCACCGCTGCCACCGAGCCCGACGATGCCGTCGAGCACCAGGTCTACCCGGGCCGGCGGGCGGTCAACCAGCCGGCCGCCGGCGGCCCGAAACGCCGCCAACGCCTCGGCGTGCGCCCGGTCCGGAGCTAGCAACAGCGCCGAAACCGCCGCCCCGCGTCGGGCCAGCCGGGCGCCGGCGAAGAGCGCGTCGCCGCCGTTGTCGCCCGAGCCGACCAGCAGCAGCACCGGAGCGCCGTAGACACCACCCCGGTCGGTGAGGAGCAGCGCACAGCGGCGGGCGAGCCCGGCGGCGGCCCGCTGCATCAGCGTCCCGGGTGGGAGCGTCGCCAGCAAGCCCGCCTCGGCGGCGCGTACGTCCGCCACCCGCCACACCGGTCTCATCCCACTCCGTCCCCGTGCCCGACTCGACGGGGCACGCCACCGATCAGCGTTCCGCGACCACCATGGCCGACGCGATCCCGCCGTCGTGCGACAGCGACAAATGCCACCGGTTGGCCCCCCGCTCGACCGCTGCCGCCGCGACCGTGCCGGAGACGGTCAACCACGGCCGGCCATCCGGATCCGGCACGATCTCGCAGTCGTGCCAGCTCAGCCCGCTCGGTGCACCGAGCGCCTTGGCCACGGCCTCCTTCGCCGCGAAGCGGGCGGCGAGCGACTCGGGCGAACGGGGGTTACCAGAACGGGTGTACCGCTCGGCTTCGGTGAAGAGCCGGTCGGCGAGCAGCGGCGTCCGGGTCAGCGCTCGGGCGAACCGCTCCACCAGGACCACGTCGATGCCGACCCCGACGATCATGCACTCAGCCTACCGGCGCGACGGCCCGTTCGCGCTGCCGTCGCCTCCACTCGGGACACCCCGCCGCGCCGGCATGCGTGGGCACGTCGGCCAGCGTGCCCGCCGCATTCCCGGCAACTCTCGGTACTCACTCGACCGTAACGGACTTCGCCAGGTTGCGGGGCTGGTCAACGTCGTGGCCCCGAGCAGCGGCGATCTCCGCGGCGAAAACCTGCAACGACACGGTGGTCACCAGCGGCGCGAGCAGGGTCGGCGTACGCGGTACGAAGATCAGGTGGTCGGCGTACCGGACGACGGACTCATCCCCCTCCTCCGCGATCACGATGGTCCGGGCACCCCGGGCCCGCACCTCCTGGATGTTGGAGACGATCTTGTCGTGCAGCATGCCGCGGCCGATCGGCGACGGCACGATGCAGATCACCGGGGTGCCCTCGTCAATGAGGGAGATCGGGCCGTGCTTCAACTCGCCCGCGGCGAAGCCCTCGGCGTGCATGTACGCCAGTTCCTTTAGCTTCAGCGCACCCTCCAGGGCCACCGGGTAGCCGACGTGCCGACCGATAAAGAGCACGGTCGACTCGGATTTCAAGTCGCGGGCCAACTCACGTACCGGCTCGATCCGCCCCAGCAGCTCGCGCAGCTTGCCCGGCACCTCCTGAAGCTGGGACACCACCGCGGCGACCTCGTCGGCGAACTTGATCCCCCGCACCTGGGCCAGGTGCAGGCCGATCAGGTAGCAGGCGACGAGCTGGGTCAGGAACGCCTTGGTGGAGGCGACCGCGATCTCAGGCCCACCATGGGTGTAGAGGACCGCGTCGGACTCCCGGGGAATGGTGGAGCCGTTGGTGTTACAGATCGCCAGGACGCGCGCCTTCTGCTCCTTGGCGTGCCGCAGCGCCATCAATGTGTCCATCGTCTCACCGGACTGCGAGATCACCACGATCAGAGTGGAGCGGTCGAGAACCGGGTCGCGGTAGCGGAACTCGCTGGCCAGCTCCACCTCGCAGGGGATTCGAGTCCAGTGCTCGATCGCGTACTTCGCCACCATCCCGGCGTGGTACGAGGTACCGCAGGCGACGATGAAGATCTTGTCCACATCGCGCAGGTCCTGATCGCTGAGGCGAACCTCGTCGAGCATGATCTCGCCGGTCTCGGTGAGCCGGCCCAGCAGCGTGTCGGCGACGGCCTGCGGCTGCTCCGCGATCTCCTTGAGCATGAACCAGTCGTAACCGCCCTTCTCCGCGGCGGAGGAATCCCAGTCGATGTGGAAGTCCTTGCCGGTGGCGGGCTGGCCGGCGAAGTCGGTGATCTCGATGCTGTCTGCCGTGATCAGGACGATCTGATCCTGACCCAGCTCGATCGCTTCGCGGGTGTGCTCGATGAACGCCGCGACGTCGCTCGCCAGGTAGTTCTCGCCGTCTCCCCGGCCAACGACCAGGGGCGAGTTACGCCGCGCACCGACCACCGCGCCCGGGACGCCGGCATCCGCGGCGAGCAGGGTGAAGGCGCCCTCCAGGCGCTGACAGACGACCCGCATGCCGGCGGCGAGCAGCTGCGGCCCCTCCGGATGCCCAGCGGAACGCAGGTCGGCGAGGGCCGCGGCGAGCAGGTGGGCGGTGCACTCGGTGTCGGTGTCACTGACAAACTGCACCCCGTCCGCCTCCAGCTCGGCGCGCAGCTTCGCGAAGTTCTCGATGATGCCGTTGTGGATCACCGCAACCCGTCCGTCCGGGGAGAGGTGCGGGTGGGCGTTGCGGTCGGTGGGACCGCCGTGGGTGGCCCAACGGGTGTGGCCGATCCCGGTGACCCCGTCCCCGATCCCGATCGGGGACGCGGCGCAGGCCTCCGGATCCCGTGCGGACCGCTCGGCGAGGACCTTCTCCAGGTTCGCCAACTTGCCGGCCTTCTTCTCCGCCAGCAGCTCGTCCGCGCAGATGATGGCGACCCCGGCCGAGTCGTAGCCGCGGTACTCCAGCCGTCGCAGCCCATCGAGCACAATGCCGAGCGCCGGACGCGCGCCGGCGTAACCCACGATTCCACACATGGGTGGCAGCCTAACCCAGTTTCACTCATCGGTGGTGCTCGGAAGGCGGGTAAACAAGCAAGCACATTGAGCGAATAACGCGAGTGGTTACCTAGCGTCACGAACCACGATCGACGACCGCGGCGGATTGAACCGACACGGACACTCCGTAGGCTGGCAGACGTGACGACCACCCATGTCGATCCTCTGGTAGCCCGAATGCGCCCCTTCGGGACGACAATCTTCGCCGAGATGTCCGCCCTGGCCAGCCGCACCGGGGCGGTCAATCTCGGGCAGGGATTCCCGGACACCGACGGCCCGCCGGAGATGCTGGCCGCGGCGGCTGAGGCGCTGCGCGACGGGCAGAACCAATACCCGCCCGGGCCCGGCATCCCCCAGCTCCGCGCCGCCCTGGCCGCACATCAGCAGCGGTTCTGGGGCCTCGAGTACGACCCCGACGGCGAGATCGTGGTGACAGCGGGCGCCACCGAGGCGATCGCAGCGGCGATCCTGAGCCTCTGCGAGCCCGGCGACGAGGTGGTCTGCTTCGAGCCCTACTACGACTCGTACGCCGCCTCGATCGCGCTGGCCGGCGCCCGCCGACGCCCGGTGACGTTGCGGCCCGGGGCAGCCGGCCGGTACGCGGTGGACCCGGACGAGCTGCGCGCCGCATTCGGGCCCCGCACCCGGCTGGTGCTGCTGAACTCCCCGCACAACCCCACCGGCAAGGTCTTCACCCCCGCCGAACTGGCCCTGGTCGCCGAGCTGTGCCGCGAGTACGACGCGTACGCGGTCACCGACGAGGTCTACGAACACCTCGCCTTCACCGACGCCGCCGCTGGCCGCCACGTACCCCTCGCCACCCTGCCCGGGATGCGGGCGCGGACGCTGCGGATCTCCTCGGCCGGCAAGACCTTCTCCTGCACCGGCTGGAAGGTCGGCTGGGCGAGTGGCCCGGCGTCGCTGGTGTCGGCGGTGCTGCGGGTCAAGCAGTTCCTCACCTTCGTCAACGCCGCGCCGTTGCAACCCGCGGTCGCGGTGGCCCTGGGCCTGGGCGAGCGCTACTTCACCGAGTTCCGGGCCGGGTTGCAGGCCCGCCGGGACCAGCTCGTCGCCGGCCTCGCCGACGCCGGGTTCGGCGTCGGGCCACCAGAGGGCACATACTTCGTCACCGCCGACGTGACACCGCTCGGAGCCCGGGACGGGGCGGAGTTCTGCCGCGCACTGCCGGAGCGCTGTGGCGTGGTGGCGGTCCCGACCCAGGTCTTCTACGACGACTCGGAGGCGGGCCGGCGGCTGATCCGGTTCGCCTTCTGCAAGCGCCCGGAGGTGCTGGCCGAGGCCGTCACCCGGCTACGAACGCTGGCACGGTGAGCGCGCGTCCGGTCCGGCCGCTCCCACGAGGCCGTTGACGACCCGCACCGGGGCCGTCACCAGCCAGCAGACCTCTCCCGCCGGCACCCATCGCCGGCGGGAGAGGCATCGGGTCAGCTGACCGGGCTGGCGGTCCGGACCTGCTCGGCGATCCGCTCGGCCACCGCACGCGCCATCGTCTCGGTGCCGGCCTCCACCATCACCCGGACCAGTGGCTCGGTGCCCGAGGGACGCAGCAGGACCCGCCCGGCATCGCCCAGTTCGGCCTCGGCCTGCGCGACCTCGGCCCGTACGGTCGGAGCCGCCGCGCCGACCGTACGGTCGGCGACCGGCACGTTGATCAGAACCTGAGGCAGCGAAGTAACCACGGCTGCCAGCTCGGCCAGGGGCTTGCCGGTCCCCGCCATCCGGGACATCAGGTGCAGGCCGGTCAGCACGCCGTCGCCGGTGGTCGCGTGGGCGGGCATCACGATGTGCCCGCTCTGCTCGCCACCGAGCGCCAGGCCGGAGGCGCGCAGCTCCTCCAACACGTAGCGGTCACCGACCTTCGTCTCGACCAGCCGAATCCCCTCCCGGGACATGGCTATCCGCAGGCCGAGGTTGCTCATCACGGTCGCCACCAGGGTGTCGGCGGTGAGCGTGCCGGCCTCCCGCATCGCCAGTGCGAGGATCGCCATCACCTGGTCGCCGTCAACCTCGTCACCGTCGGCGGTGACCGCCACGCAACGGTCGGCGTCACCATCATGGGCGATGCCCAGCTGCGCGCCGTGCTCGACGACGGCCTGCCGGAGCGCCGCCACGTGGTTGGAGCCACACTCGTCGTTGATGTTGAGGCCGTCGGGCTCCGCGTGGATCGCGACCACCTCGGCGCCGGCCTCCCGGTACGCCGCCGGGGCCACCTCGGCGGCGGCGCCGTTGGCGCAGTCCACCACCACCTTGATCCCGTCCAGCCGGTGCGGCACGGTGCCAACCAGGTGCTGCACGTAGTGGTCGGCGCCGTCGAGCAGGTCGTGGACCCGGCCGACACCCGCACCGACCGGACGCTCCCAGGCGGTCGTCGTGTTCGCCTCAACGGCCGCCTCGATCTTCATCTCGATCTCGTCCGGTAGCTTGTGCCCGCCCGCGGCGAAGAGCTTGATGCCGTTGTCCGGCATGGGGTTGTGCGAGGCGGAGAGCATCACCCCGATGTCGGCCTTGGCCTCCGCGGTGAGGAACGCCACCGCCGGGGTCGGCAGGACGCCGACCCGTACGACGTTGGCACCGGCACTGGTCAGCCCGGCCACCACCGCGGCCTCCAGCATCTCGCCGCTGGCCCGGGTGTCCCGGCCGACAACGGCCAACGGGGGGTGGCTCCGATCTGCCTCAGCGAGGGTGTGCGCGGCGGCGACCGCTACCGCGAGCCCCAACTCGGGCGTGAGATCCGCGTTCGCCCGTCCCCGTACCCCGTCCGTGCCGAACAACCGACCCATTCCCGCCAAACCTCCGTCGCAACTACCAATGGTAAAAACGGAACGGCCGAGCCACCTCCGTTCGCGGGAGGCGGCTCGGCCGTCCGTCAGAAGTACAACGAGCAGCTGATGGTCAGCGCTTCGAGTACTGAGGAGCCTTACGGGCCTTCTTGAGGCCGTACTTCTTGCTTTCCTTGACCCGCGCGTCCCGGGTCAGGAAGCCGGCCTTCTTGAGCGCCGGGCGGTCGTCCGGCTCACTGGCGATCAGCGCGCGGGCGATGGCCAGCCGGAGTGCACCGGCCTGACCGGTGGTGCCGCCGCCCCGCAGGTTCGCGATGACGTCGAACTCCTCCGCCTTCTCGGTGGTGACCAGCGGGTCCTTGATCAGCTGCTGGTGCACCTTGCTCGGGAAGTACGCCTCAAGGTCCCGGCCGTTGCAGGTGATCTTGCCGGTGCCCGGGACGATGCGGACCCGGACGATGGCCTCCTTGCGGCGACCCACGGTCTGGATCGGCCGGTCACCAAGGGGCGCGCGGACGACGGGCGCCAGCGCCTCGGCGGCCTCGGGGGCGACCTCGGTGGCGATGATGTCGGTCATGCTGCTTCCTTCGCCCGCGCTCACTGCGCGATCTGCTTGATCTCGAACGGCACTGGCTGCTGCGCGCCGTGCGGGTGCTCGGCACCGGCGTAGACCTTCAGCTTCTTGATGAGCTTCCGGCCCAGCTTGTTGTGCGGGAGCATGCCCTTTACGGCCAGCTCAACGGCCCGCTCGGGGCGCTTGGTCAGCAGCTCGTCGTAGCCGACCTGCTTGAGGCCGCCGGGGTAACCGGAGTGCCGGTAGGCGATCTTCTGCTGCCGCTTGTTACCGGTCAGCGCGACCTTGCCGGCGTTCACGATGACGACAAAGTCGCCCGTGTCGACGTGCGGCGCGAAAGTCGCCTTGTGCTTGCCGCGCAGCAGCGTGGCGGCGTGGGTGGCCAAGCGGCCCAGCACGACATCAGAGGCGTCGATAACGTGCCACTGACGCTCGATCTCACCCGGCTTCGGGCTGTACGTACGCACAGGTTTACCTTGTCTCGTCGTCGGTCTGGGGCCTGCGCGCCGGGGTGACCATGACTTTCAGGCCGAGCCAACGCGCACGAACGACCAAGCGCACCTCAGACGGCACGCCCCTAGATGTCGCACAACAGCAGGTAACGATACCCAACGCCGGGCCAGCCGGCAAAACGGGGTCCGGTCGGCTCGCCGGGCTAGGCCGGGACAGGCTGGTTCCCCACCCACAGCGCAGGCCGACGATGGCCGAAGTCACACCCGCGCCGAGGCCAGCCGCGCCCCCGGGCGCAGGTAGACAGCCCACGTCAGCACGGTCAGCACCAGAAAGAAACCGACATAGAACCCCAGCGCGGGCTGGATGCTGCCGTACGCCGACTTCGCCCACGCATAGCAGATCGGAACCAGGAAGCCGCCGAAGGCGCCGATCGCGGAGATGATCCCGAGCGCCCCGGCCGCCTGGCGCCGCATCGCGCGCATGATCTCCGGCGAACCGCCGAGCTCCTCCCCCCGCACCTGGAAGATCCGAGAGATCATCCGGTACGTCGATCCGTTGCCGACCCCGGTGGCCACGAACAACAGCATGAACGCCAGGAAGAAGAGCTCCAGCCAGCGCTCCCGCACCGACCACAGCGCCAGGTACGCACCGCCGGTCATCAACACGAAGCTGGCCACGGTGACCCGGGCGCCACCGATGCTGTCGGCGAGACGACCACCGAAGGGTCGGCAGAGGGAACCCACCGCCGCACCGAGAAACGCCCAGGACAGCGCGATGTCGGGCCGGCCGAAGACCCCGTTGAGTAGCGTCGGGAAGGCCGCCGAGTAGCCGATGAACGAGCCGAACGTGCCGACGTACAGCAAGGACATGATCCAGGTGTTCCGGTCCCGCAGCGAGGACCACACCGGCCCCACATCCGCCTTGGCCTCGACCAGGTTGTCCATGAACAGGTAGGCACAGACCGCGGCGATCACCGCCAGCGGGAGGTACATCAGGCCGGCTCGGGCCAGCGCGAGGCCACCGCCGAGCACGATCACCTGCGGCACCAGGAACTGCACGACGGCGACGCCGATGTTGCCGCCCGCCGCATTCAGCCCAAGTGCCCACCCCTTCTCCCGCTCCGGATAGAAGAACGAGATGTTCGCCATGCTGGAGGCGAAGTTCCCGCCGCCGAACCCGGCCGTGGCGGCGATCAGCAGTAGCGGCACGAAGCCGATCTCCGGATGCTGCACCGCCCAGGCCAACCCGGCGGCCGGGATGATCAGCAGCAGGGCGGAGATCACGGTCCAGTTCCGCCCGCCGAAGACCGGCACCGCGAAGGTGTAGGGCAGTCGCAGCAGCGCACCGACGCCGCTGGGCACGGCGGTCAGCCAGAGCGCCTGGCTGGTGGTCAGCGCCCAGCCGACATCGTCCAACCGGACCACCACGATGCTCCAGAGCAACCAGACGGAGAACCCGATGTGCTCGGCGAAGATCGAAAAGATGAGATTGCGCCGGGCGACGGGCCGGCCGACGGTCCGCCAGAAGTGATCGTCCTCCGGCGCCCAGTGGCCAACCCAGCGGCCCGGGCCGCGTTGCAGGTCGATCTCCTCCGCTGGGGTCGTCGCGGGCACACTCGTCGTCGTCATCAGGCGCTCCTTCCGGCCAGGCCGTCCTGGCCCGCCGACCGCACCGGTTGGTCGGTGTCGAGCGGGCCCGGCTGGAACCTAGGAAGCCGGCGTTACCGCAGCGTTCGTCGCCGGATTCGGGGAGGCAACGGTGCGCGCACCGAGCCGCACACCGACCCGTGAGGAGCGCTGGTGGTCAGCGGGGCGATCGGCGGGTGCTCAGAGCTGTTGCAGGATGCGCAAGGCTCGACCGACCCGGTGCATGACCTCGTGGTCGGCCACGTCCACACACTCGGAGAACCACTGCTTCATCGGCGAGGAGAGCCGGTCTGGCATGACCACCCGCCCACCCATCGACACCGCGAGGGGAGAGTCCCGCAGCAGCGCCGTCTCCACCACCTCCGCCACGATCACAATCGGTACCGCGGTGGAGTTGTAGACGTCGGAGCTGACAACCAACCCCAGCCGCTCCCGGGCCCCCGAGATCCGCCAGACCTCGCCCCTACGCAGCACGCGGACGGCCGCCGCGGAGCAGGTCGTCAACGAGCCCCACCTCGTGGGCGTCCGCGAGCGCGGCGGCCTCCCAGTCGAGACCGGCCCGACTGACCGCGTCGGCGTGGGCGGAGAAGACCGCCCGCAGCGCCTTCTCCCGGGCGGCCTGGTCCATCCAGGCGGACAGGGAGAGCCCCTCGCGTCGGGCGAACCACCGGGCCTGCTCGATCGTCTCGTCGGCGAACGAGAGGGTCACCTTGGCACTCATGCTGGCAGCCTATCCAGGGCCGGACCATCAGTCAGCCCGCCGAAGTGGTGCGCCCGACTTGACCGGACCGAAACACGCGGGAACCGGGCCGGAAACCCCCTACCGGCACGCTTCACCGGCATGACAGACGGTACGCGCCCCACTACCGCGGCCGGACAACCCCACATCGAGGCGGCGACGCACTGCCCGTACTGCGCTCTCCAGTGCGGCATGACCCTGCGCGAGGCGGACGGCGAGGTGGCCGTACTCCCCCGCTGGTTCCCCACCAACCAGGGCGGGCTCTGCCAGAAGGGCTGGACCGCCGCCGAGCTACTTGACCACCCGGATCGCCTCACCACCGCGCTGCTTCGCGACCCCGCCAGCGGCGAGCTGCGCCCGGCGAGCTGGGACGCGGCCCTGGACCGAATCGTCACGGGCATCCGTACCGTCCAGGCCAACCACGGGCGGGACGCAGTCGCCGTCTTCGGCGGCGGTGGCCTCACCAACGAGAAGGCGTACGCGCTGGGCAAGTTCGCCCGGGTGGTGCTCCGAACCCGACACATCGACTACAACGGGCGGTTCTGCATGTCGTCGGCGGCCGCCGCCGGGATGCGCGCCTTCGGTGTCGACCGGGGTCTCCCCTTCCCCCTGGCCGACCTGGGCACCGCCGACACCCTGCTGCTGGTCGGCGCGAACCCGGCCGAGACGATGCCCCCACTGGTGCGCTGGCTGACCGAGCAACGTCGCCGAGGAGGGCGGCTGATCGTGGTAGATCCGCGCGTCACCGCCACCGCCCGCCAAGCCGACCTACACCTACAGCCGCTGCCCGGCACCGACCTGGCGGTGGCCAACGCGCTGCTGCATATCGCGCTCGCCGAGGGATTCGTGGACCACAGCTACGTCGCCGGACGCACCACCGGCTTCGACGAGGTCCGCCGGGCGGTGGCGGAGTGGTGGCCAGCCCGCGCCGAGGCGCTGTCCGGGGTGTCGGTGGCCGATCTCGAGACGACCGCGCGGGCACTGGGCGGCGCCCGCCGGGCGATCATCCTCACCGCCCGCGGCGCCGAGCAACACGCCAAGGGCGTTGACACCGTCACCGGGTACGTGAACCTGGCGCTCGCCCTCGGCCTGCCCGGCCGCCCCGGCTCCGGCTACGGCTGCCTGACCGGACAGGGCAACGGCCAGGGCGGCCGGGAACACGGTCAGAAGGCCGACCAGCTTCCCGGCTACCGCCGCATCGACAACCTCGCCGACCGCGAGCACGTCGCCGCGATCTGGGGGGTACCAGCGGAGGAGATACCGGGGCCCGGGGTGCCCGCGTACCGGCTACTGGACTCGCTCGGCACCCCGGACGGGCCGAAGGCGCTGCTGGTGTTCGGCTCCAACCCGGTGGTCTCCGCGCCACGAGCGGCCCGGATCGAGGGCCGCCTGCGCGACCTCGACCTGCTGGTGGTCGTCGACTTCCTGCGCTCCGAGACGGCGGCCCTCGCCGACGTGGTGCTGCCGACCGCGCAGTGGGCCGAGGAGGACGGCACCATGACCAACCTGGAGGGACGGGTCCTGCGTCGGCGGGCGCTCCGCACACCACCCCCCGGTGTCCGCACCGACCTGGAGCTCCTCGCCGCCCTCGCCACGGCGCTGGAGCAGGGCCCCGGACGCCCGGCCGGCCGGGACCGGGGGCCCGCGCTCTCGCCCGAGCCAGCGGTGGTGTTCGAGGAGCTCCGAGCGGCCTCGGCCGGCGGGCTCGCCGACTACGCCGGGATCAGCTGGGAGCGGATCGACGCGCAGGAGGGCGTGTTCTGGCCCTGCCCGGAGCTCGACCGGCCGGACACTCCTCGACTCTTCGCCGACCGGTTTTCCACCCCCGACGGGCGCGCCCGTTTCCACGCCGTGCAGCACCGACCCGCCGCGGAGCAGGTGTGCGCGACCTATCCGCTGCACTTCACCACCGGACGGGTACTCGCCCAGTACCAGTCCGGAACTCAGACCCGCCGGGTGCCCGCGCTGCGCCGGGCCGCACCAGCGGCCTTCATCGAGCTGCATCCGGACGTGGCCGACCGGCTGGGCGTGGCCGACGGCGAACCGGTCCGGGTGCGCTCCCGCCGAGGCGAACTGATCGCACCGGCCCGGCTCAGCTCGGCGATCCGGCCGGACACCGTCTTCGCCCCGTTCCACTGGGGTGGCATCGCCCGCGCCAACACGGTCACCAACGACGCCGTCGACCCGATCTCCGGGATGCCGGAGTTCAAGATCTGTGCGGTCCGAGTGGAGAAGGTGGCGGCGACGTGACCGACCGAATCGTGATCATCGGCAACGGCATGGCCGGCACCCGTCTCGCCAGTGAGCTCTCCGCGCGCGGCGGCGACCGCAAGGTAACCGCATTCGGGACAGAACCGCACAGGGCGTACAATCGGATCATGCTCTCCACCCTGCTGGCTGGAGCGATCGGGGAGCCGGACGTACAGCTGGCCGAGGCCGCCGGACACGGAATCGACCTGCACACCGGGGTCTGCGTTACCGCGATCGACCGCGAGGACCGTGCGGTCCGCACCGACCGGGGCGACCGGGTCCACTATGACCACCTGGTCCTGGCCACCGGTAGCCGCGCCGTCGTCCCCCCACTGACCGGGCTGACCGGCGGGGAACTGCCAGCGCGGGTGGTGCCGTTTCGCACCCTGGATGACTGCCGCCGCATCCTCGCGGTTGCTGACCGAGCCCGCCGCGTGCTGGTACTCGGCGGCGGGTTACTCGGTCTGGAGGCGGCCCGCGGGCTCGCCGGCCGCGGGCTCGAGGTGACGGTGGTACACCCGGTGCCGTACCTGATGGAGCGGCAACTCGACCCGACCGCGGCGGCCGTGCTCGCCCGTACCCTCGCCGACCTCGGGGTAACCACCCAGCTAGCCGTACCGGCCACCGCCGTGCTCGCTGACTCCCACGGCGTCCGCCTCGAGCTGGCCGACGGTCGGTCGTTCGACGCCGACCTACTAGTGCTCGCCTGCGGCGTACGCCCGGACACCGCGCTCGCCACGGCCGCCAACCTGGCCGTAGGGCGGGGGGTCCTCGTTGACGACCAGCTACGCACCAGCGACCGGCGCATCTCGGCCATCGGCGACTGCGCCCAGCACGGCGACACCCTGACCGGCCTGGTGGCCCCGGCCTGGGCGCAGGCACGGGTGCTGGCACAGGTACTCAGCGGCGCGGACCCGTCGGCCCGATACCGGCCGAGGCCAGCGGTGACCCGGCTCAAGACCGCCGGCATCGACCTGGCGGCGATGGGTGACCCCGGCGACGGCCCCGGTGAGGAGCTGACCTTCACCGACCCGGCCAGTGGCACGTACGCCCGGCTGCGGATCAACCACGAGCGGCTGACCGCCGCGATCCTGGTGGGCGACAACCCCTCCGTCGGTACGGTCATCCAGCTCTTCGACCGGGGGCAGCCGGTGCCCAGCGACCGGCGGTCGCTGCTGCTCGGCCGGGCACTCGGCACGGGACCGGCGGAACCTGCCACGACACCGGCGCTGATGCCGGCCGCGGCGACGGTCTGCCACTGCAACAACGTCGACAAAGGAACGCTGGTGGAGAGTTGGCGCCGCGGGGCGCGGACGGTCGACGAGGTGGTGGCGGCCACCCGTGCCGGTACGGGCTGCGGCTCCTGCCGGGACGCGGTCGCCGGCATCACCGACTGGCTCTCCACCGTGGAATCTGTGGAGGTGGAACGATGAAGAAAGGCCGGCTGGTCGTCGTCGGCAACGGTATGGTCGGGCAGCGGTTCGTGGACGCGTTACGCGCCCGCGACAGCGACGGTCGGTGGCGGGTGACCGTGCTCGGCGAGGAGCCCCGGCCCGCGTACGACCGGGTGCGTCTCTCCGCCCTCTTCGACGGGGTGGACGCGGATGAGCTGAACCTGCACACCCCGGATCCGCAGGTACAGCTCCGGCTCGGTACGTCGGTCACCGCGATCGACCGGGCCCGACGTGTCGTGGCGACGACCGCCGGTGAGTACCCATACGACGCACTGGTGCTGGCCACCGGCTCGTACGCCTTCGTGCCGCCGATCGACGGCGTCGACCTGCCGGGCGTCTTCACCTACCGCACCCTGGACGACCTGGCCGCGATCCGCGCGCACGCCCGGGGCCGCCGGCGGGGCGCGGTGATCGGCGGTGGGCTGCTCGGCCTGGAGGCGGCGAACGCGCTGCGACTGCTCGGGCTCGCCACCAGCGTCGTGGAGGTCGCACCGCGGCTGATGCCGATGCAGGTGGACACCGCTGGCGGGGCGCTGCTGCGTCGCTACGTTGAGGAGCTGGACGTCGCCTGCCACCTCGGGGTCGCCACCAGCGCGCTGCACCCCGGTCCGGACGGCTCGGTGGCCCAGCTGGAACTGGCCGACGGCGGTCGAGTGGACGCCGACCTGGTCGTCGTGGCGACCGGTATCCGCCCCCGGGACGAGCTGGCCCGCGCCGCCGGCCTGCCCCTCGGCAGCCGGGGTGGGGTGCTGGTCGACCACACCTGCCGCAGTGCCGACGAGCGGATCTGGGCGGTCGGCGAATGCGCGGCCGTGGACGACACCTGCCACGGTCTGGTCGGCCCGGGCTACGCGATGGCGGAGACGGTGGCCGACCGGCTCGTCGGTGGGGCGGCCACCGTCCCCGACGCGGACACCGCCACCAAGCTGAAGCTACTCGGCGTGGACGTCGCCTCCTTCGGCGACGCCCACGGCACCACCCCGGGCTGTCTCGACGTGACCTTCACCGATCCGGCCACCCGGGTTTACGCGAAGCTGGTCCTCTCCGACGATGCGCAGACGCTGCTCGGCGGCGTACTGGTCGGCGACGCCGACGCGTACCCGACGTTGCGGGCCAGCGTCGGTCAGCCGCTACCCGCCGCGCCGCTCGCGCTGCTGGCCCCGGCCGGTGCGGGCGCCGGGGCGGCGGCGCTCCCCGGTTCCGCACAGGTTTGCTCCTGCAACGCGGTGACCCGCGCCGACCTGGACGCGGCGATCGCCGGCGGTGCGACCGACGTGCCGGCGCTGAAGGCGTGCACCCGGGCCGGCACCAGCTGTGGCTCCTGCGTACCGATGCTCCGGCAGCTGCTCGACGCCGCCGGAGTTGGGCAGCCCCGCGGGCTCTGCGAACACTTCGACGTGAGCCGCCAGGAACTCTTCGACCTCATCCGGGTCCGGGAGATCCGCACCTTCTCCAGCCTGATCGCCGAGCACGGCCGCGGCGATGGCTGTGACATCTGCAAACCGGTGGTGGCGTCGATCCTGGCCTCCCTCGGCACCGGGCACCTCCTTGACGGCGAGCGGGCGTCGCTACAGGACACCAATGACCACTTCCTGGCCAACCTGCAGCGGGACGGCAGCTACTCGGTCGTGCCCCGCATCCCCGGCGGCGAGATCACCCCGGAGAAGCTGATCGTGCTCGGCGAGGTGGCCCGGGACTTCGCGCTCTACACGAAGATCACCGGCGGGCAGCGCATCGACCTGTTCGGCGCCCGGGTGGAGCAGTTACCGCAGATCTGGCGCCGGCTGGTCGACGCGGGCTTCGAGTCCGGCCACGCGTACGGCAAGGCACTGCGGACGGTGAAGTCGTGCGTCGGGTCCACCTGGTGCCGGTACGGGGTGCAGGACTCGGTCGGGTTGGCCATCGCGCTGGAGCTGCGCTACCGCGGGCTCCGCGCCCCCCACAAGATCAAATCAGCGGTCTCCGGCTGCGCCCGGGAGTGCGCCGAGGCGCGCGGCAAGGACTTCGGCATCATCGCCACCGACGCCGGCTGGAACCTCTACGTCGGCGGCAACGGCGGCTTCCGGCCCCGGCACGCCGACCTCTTCGCCACCGACCTGACGACCGAGGCACTGGTACGGCTGGTCGACCGGTTCCTGATGTACTACATCCGCACCGCGGACCGGCTGCAACGTACCGCCGCCTGGATCGAGGCGATGGACGGCGGCCTGGCGCACCTTAACGCGGTCATCGTGGACGACTCGCTCGGGCTCTGCGCCGAGCTGGACGCGGCGATGGCGCGGCACGTGGGGTCGTACTCCGACGAGTGGCGCGACGTCCTCGAGGATCCGGCCCGGCTGGACCGGTTCACCTCGTTCGTCAACGCTCCCCAGGTGCCCGACCCCTCCATCCGGTTCACCGAGGAACGTGGACAACGGATACCGGCGCGAGCCGGGGGGACCGGAAACCAACAGCCGGTCGGGCTGGGCACGCCGGAGGTGCGGCGATGACCGGCCAGCCGCGGGGGTGGACGGCGGTCTGTCCACTGACCCGCCTGGACCCGGGTCGGGGGATGGCAGCGCTCGTTGACGGCGTCCAGGTGGCGCTGTTCCGTACCGCCGCCGACCTCTTCGCCCTCGACAACCGAGACCCGGTCACCGATGCGTACGTGCTCTCGCGCGGAATCGTGGGCAGCCGAGACGGGGTGCCGACAGTCGCCTCCCCACTACACAAACAGGCATACGACCTGCGGACCGGAGCCTGCCTGGACCTACCGGGCGTCGCGGTCCGGTGGCACGAGGTGCGGTGCCGGGCCGGACTGGTCGAGATACGGCTGCGAGAGGAGGCGTAGATGCGGGACGCACTGACCGGCTTCACCGTCGGGGTGACCGCCGACCGGCGTCGGGACGAACTGGCGGCGCTACTCCAGCGGTACGGGGCGCGGGTGGTCTTCGCGCCTGCCCTACGGATCGTGCCCCTCGCCGACGACACCGAGCTGCGGGCGGCGACCCGGGCCTGCCTCGATCGACCACCGGATGTCCTGATGGCCGACACCGGGATCGGGATGCGCGGCTGGCTGGAGGCGGCCGAGGGCTGGGGGCTGGCTGAGCCGCTGCGCGCGGCCCTGCGCGGAGCGTACGTGGTGGCCCGCGGCCCGAAGGCCCGCGGCGCGATCCGGGCCGCCGGCCTGCACGATCAGTGGTCGCCCGCCTCGGAGAGCTGCGCCGAGGTGGTGGAGCACCTGCGTGACCGGGGTGTGGCCGGCCAGGTGGTCGCCATGCAGCTGCACGGTGGAGCGCAACCCGAGTGCACGAGGGCGCTGGCCGCAGCCGGCGCGACCGTGATCACGGTCCCGGTCTATCGCTGGGCGCCGCCGACCGACCCGACACCGCTGCATCGGCTGATCGACCTGGTCGCCGACCGGATGGTGGACGCGGTGACGTTCACCTCGGCACCGGCCGCCGAGGCGCTGCTCCACGCCGCCGGAGACCGGACCGACCGGGTACTCGACGCGTTCCGGGGTGCGGTGCTGGCGAGTTGCGTGGGGACGGTGACCGCGGAGCCGCTGCGCCGACGGGGGGTACCGGTTAGCGCTCCCGAGCGGGCCCGGCTGGGCGCACTGGTCCGAACGATCGTTGCGGAGTTGCCGCGGCGTGCGGTCACCTTGAACGCCGCCGGCCACCTCCTCACCCTGCGCGGGCACGCCGCCGTGGTCGATGGTGAGCTGCGACCGCTGGCCCCGGCCCCGATGGCGGTGCTGCGGACGCTGGCGGCGTCCCCGGGGCGGGTCCTGTCCCGGGCGGCGCTGCTCCGGACGTTGCCGCGTGGGGCCGACGAACACGCGGTGGAGATGGCGGTGGCGCGGTTGCGCGCCGGGCTGAAGGCTCCCGGGGCGGTGCAGACGGTGGTCAAGCGCGGCTACCGCCTCCGGGTCGACTGACGTATGGCCGACCGGAGCCGCGGCCCGCCAGTTAGCTGGCGGGCCGCGGCTCCGGACCGATGCCGGGGGTGCCGGTCACCGGCGTCGGCTCACCCGACCGGAGTCGGGAAACCGCGGTCATGCTCGGCCTGCAGGCGGCTCATGGCGTGCTCGACGACGGTCACCAGCACCTGCTTGACCGATTCCCGGCTACGCGCATCGGTCAGCACGAGCGGCACGTCCGCCGGGATGGCGAGCGCCTCGCGCACCTCGGCCAACTCGTAGTTGGGTGCGCCGTCAAACCGGTTGAGCGCGACCACGTACGGCAGTTTACGGTTCTCGAAGTAGTCCAGCGGGGCGAAGGCGTCGGTGATCCGGCGGGTGTCCACCAGGACGGCCGCGCCGACCGCACCACGAATGATCTCGTCCCACATGAACCAGAAGCGGGTCTGGCCGGGCGTCCCGAACAGGTACAGGATCAGATCCTGTGCCATGGTGATCCGGCCGAAGTCCATTGCGACGGTCGTCGTCTCTTTGCCCGGCACTTTGGACGGATCGTCGATGCCGACACCGGCTGCGGTCATGATCGCCTCGGTGGTCAGCGGTGTGATCTCCGAGATCGCCCCAACCAGCGTCGTCTTTCCGACGCCGAAGCCCCCCGCGACGACGATCTTCGCGGAGATGATCTCCCGGCTCGCCCTGGCGGGGTCATAGTTCGCGAAGTCCACTTAGCACCCTTCCAAGCAGGTTCATCCGCTCCACAAACCCCATCGTGGGAGCGGCAGTGTGTAGCGTCAGCAAGCCCTCGGCCACCATGTCGGCCACCAGTACCCGGGTAACGCCGAGGGGCATCCGGGTGTAGGCGGCGATCTCCGCCAGCGACTGCGCCCGGCCCTCACAAATCGTCGCGATGCGGTGCTTGTCGTGCCCCGCGAAACGTGACTCGGCGGCCGCCGTGGCGCTCGCGGACAGCACCGCCTCCAGGGTGATGTCCCGCTGCGGCTCGGTCCGGCCCCGAGTGACCGCATACGGGCGCACCAGTTCCCCACGCGGTTCGGTCCGCCGGCCTTCCATCCGCTGTCACCTCCCCTCTCGCCGGTTCGGTGCCCCTTCGGCGCCGGATCTACTCTCCTCGGGCGGCGCTGTCCGGAGCCTAATGATCATGAGGACACCGCGTCCCGAGGCAACGGCACCAGTGCGGCACCGACCCGTTCCACCAAGAGCGCCATCTCGTAGCCGACCTGCCCGACGTCGCAGCTGCGGGCAGCGAGTACCGCCATAGACGACCCGTCACTGATCGACATCAGGAAGAGGTAGCCGCTGTCCATCTCGATGACCGTCTGAAGTACGCCGCCGGCGCTGAACATGCGGGACGCGCCGTCGGTCAGGCTCACCACTCCGGAGGTGATGGCCGCGAGCTGATCTGCACGGTCCGCGGGCAGATCCCGGGACGAAGCGAGCAGTAGCCCGTCGGCGGACACCGCGACCACGTGAGCGATGCCCGCCACGCTGTCGGCGAAGTTACTGAGCAGCCAACCCATGTCCTGCATGGTCGCTGGCCTGTTCATCAGCTCGTCTCCTTGCTCGAGGTGCTGTTGGGGTCCGACCCGGCCGAACGGCCGCGCTGCACGCCACGGTGATACGCCGACAGCAGGCCGCGGACGTTGTCCGGCGTCCGGCGGGTCCGTTCCCGGGCCCGGGGCTCGATTCCACCGGGGACGAGTTGGGCCTTCGGCACCCGCTTCGGCAGCCCGGAACGGGTGATACCACCATTGGTCGGCTCGGCAGCCTGGGTGGCCCGGCTCCAACCCTCATCCGCGATGGTGCGCCACGCATTGCCACCGCCGGCCGAGGCTCCAGAGGCACTCGGCGACGCTGGCGGCTCGCTGGCCGGCGGCACGCTGATTGGCGGCACGCTGATCGGCGGCACGGCGGGCGGCGGTCCGGCGGGGGCGGAAGCCGAAGCGGGAGCGGGGGGATACGACGGCGCCGGGGTGGCGGCCGGCGGAGTCATCGTCGTTCCGGGCGCCCGGGTGGGTAGCTGCGGCAAGACCGGGGAGCTCGTTGTCGCGGACGGGTCCGGGGCTGCCTTGTCGAAATCCGGCCGGGTGAAGATGGCGGTCGCATCGTTGCCGTGCGTCCGGAACCAGACCGCCTCCATCTCCCGGAAGATCGGCGCCTCCGCCGGTGCCTCTGCCGGGGCCTCCGCCGGCGGCGCGGACAAAGGTGCGGCATCGATCGATGCGGTGGCGGCCAAATCCGCGCCGAGCCCGCCGGTCAGCGTGCTGTCAGTGCCGAGCGTGTTGGCTGGCGGCTCGACTGGCGACGGCGGGGTAGCGGCCACGGTGGGGAAGGCCGCAGTCGCCACCGACGACTCACCCGTGGGGTTCCGTTGGGGCAGTGGGTGCGACGTGGTGGGCGCTGCGCCCAGACCGCTGGCGGCGCTGAGGCTGGGCTCGGTCCCGGTTACCCCGAAGGTCTGGTCCGGCACCACGCTGGTAACCGCCGGCGCCGGCCAGGGGGTCGGCTCGGGCTGCCGCTGCTCCGGCAGGGTGGCGGCGCTCGTGGCTACCGCCACCGGGTCACCAAAGCCGACCGAGGCTGACGGGCCCGGCTCCACCGCAAGCGGCGGGCGAGGTCGGGTGAGCTGGGCTGGCCCCCGCCCAACGGGCAACACAACCGCAGCCGTCGGCAGGGTCACCTGGGCGACGATGCCCCCCTCAACGTTGCGGCGCAGCTCGACCCGAATGCTGTGCCGCTCAGCGAGCCGGCTCACCACGGCGAGACCCATCAGCCGGAACGCCGCGACATCGACGCTCTGCGGCTCCGCCAGCCGCCGGTTGAGCGACTCCAGCTGCTCGTCGGAGAGGCCGAGACCACGATCTTCGACCTGGATGAGCACGTAGTCGCGAATCCGCCGCCCGTCAGCGACCACGGTGGTATTCGGCGGCGAGAAGCGGGTGGCGTTGTCGAGTAGTTCGGCGACGAGCCGGACCGCGTCGTTGACCACGTGGGCGGCCACCGACACGTCCGTGTCAACGGTGCCGAACTCGATCCGGTTGTAGAGCTCGACCTCGGACTGCGCGGCTCGTAGCACGTCCACCAGGAGAGCGTCCTCCTGTCGGGGTGCGGTCGAGTCAGCTCCAGCGAGGACCAGCAGGTTCTCGTCGTTGCGACGCATTCGGGTGGCCAGGTGGTCCAGTTCGAAGAGTCGGGCCAGCCGCTTCGGGTCCTCCTCACCACGCTCGATCGCGTCCAGTTCCCCGATCATGCGGTCAACCAGCGTCTGGCTCCGCCGGGCCAGGTTGAGGAACATCGCCGAGACGCTGGTCCGCAGGGCGGCCTGCTCCGCCGCCACCCGGACCGCCTCCCGGTGCACGACGTTGAAGGCGACGGCGACCTGACCAACCTCGTCCTGGTTGGTCAGCCGGATCGGATCCCGAATCTCCCGGACGATCTCGTCAACCCCGCCCTCGTCAACCGCCTCCATGCTCTGCAGGCGACGTACCGCTTCCGGCAGATCGTGGTTGGCCACGGCGAGGGCACCCTCCCGCAGCCGGTGCAGCGAGTGGTTCAGCGAACGGGCCAGCACCACGGCGAGGGTGACCGCGATGATCAGGGTCAAGAGCACCAGTAGCGACTCGATGACGGCCTGCCGGAGGACGTCCGCACGGTCCTGCTCGGTATCGGCGAGCAGCTCCGCCTGGAGCCGGGCCTCAGTCCACCGCATCAGGTCGTGGACGGCACCGATGGCGGCGCTGGCCTCCGCCGCGCTCACCAGAGACTGCTGCCCGACCGAGCGGCCGATGTCCACGGCGACCGTGTCCGACAGCGTGACCGCGTCGCCCGAGATGGTGTTCTCCACGAACGAGCGTTGCCACGGCTCCGCGGCGAGGGCGAAGGCGAGTAGCGCCTCCTGCTGGCTGGTCAACGTCGCCACGAAGGAGGAGTGCTGCTCCTCGTCGAAGCCGCCGGCGCTCAACGCGGTGTAGGCGACGGATTCTTGCTCGGCGACTGCTGTCTTGGCCCGGGCGAAGGCCGCGACCGCCCGCCGGGCCTCCGCCAACCGCTCGTCGCCGGGGAGCTGGGCGAGGCCGTCGCCGTAGGCCACCAGGTCGGTCAGGATGACGCCATAGCGCAACGCCGACTCGGCGACCGCCATCTGCTTACGGTCCAGCACCTGCTGTCGAATCGCGTCCAGGGTCTCGAGGTGCCCGTCAATGGCCGCCACCCGGTCGCTGACAGCGGTGGGCAACTCGTCGAAGAGCTCGCGCTCCTCCCGGTAGGCCTGCACCCGCTCGTCGGTGCTGCGCACCCGCAGGTTGTAGGCGTCAGCGGCGGCTTCCGCCTCTCCCGTTGACGAGATATAGACCGCAGCCGCCATTCGTTCGGTGTGCAAGTCCTGGGAAAGGGCCGAGATGTCGACGGAGAGTTCGGTGAGCGCTTTGGCCCGCGTGGCGTCGTACGCACCCTCGCCGACTGTGATCAGACGAACAGTGGCCAGCGCGATGACCGCGGCGACCGGCACGACCAAGATCAGCGCCAGCTTCGAGCGGATTCGCGCATTGCGGAGCTGAGGCAGCCAGCGCCGCTTGGGCTGCTGAATGCCACTGCTTGCGGGCAGGGTCGTCGGTCCGGTGCTCACGACATCGCCTCCGTCATTTCATCCACGCTTGAACCGCCGACCCAGGTCTGGTCCAGCAGAAGAGAAACCATGCGCGGCACGGCCGCGATTTCATCAGACGAGACGGGATTTGGGAAGTCGAGCTGGAGCCAGAAAGGACCGGATGCGGGCCAGGCGATGCCACAGTCCACAAATGCCACCAATTCAACACCGCTCTGAACAGGCAATGTAGACACGTATTGCTATACCAATGCACTATTGTAGTCAGGCGCAAACTTTACGTCACCCCAGCATGTGAGATGTTCGTCCCGAAACACCTCCGCCCCGCCCGCTTGACCACGGGGGCCCGACATTGGCAAGGTCTTCCAGGCTGCGCGCACACCGTACGGGAAAAGTGATCGACCTCCCAGCGAAAAAACGGACGATCCGCCGGCTCCCGTGCCGTACCTGGAGGACAACGTTGAGCCCCATCCGCTCCGCAACCGCGGCACTCACCTCGGCCGTCCTGGCCGCCACGCTCACCGCCTGCCAGCTCGGCACGGAGGAGCAAGACACCAGCCCGATCATCATCGCCGCCGACCTCGAACTGTCCGGGCCCGGCGCACCACTAGGCAAGACCTACCAACGGGCGCTCGAGCTCAAAGCCGAACAGCTCAACTCATCCGGCGCGCTGAACGGACGGCAGATCGAGCTCCGGGTCAAGGACAACCGCTCCGACGCGAGCGAGTCCCTCCGCAACGTCACCGACTTCAGCACCGACCCCCAGGTAAGCGCGATCGTCATGGGCGGTTGCAACGAGTGCGCGATGGGTGCGGTGGAGACCGTCAACGGGCAGCAGATGCCGACGGTGGCGCTGGCCGCCGCCGAGGCCATCGGCAGCCCGGCGACGGAGCGCCGCTACGTGTTCAAGCTGGCTCCGAGCGCACCTGACAGCGCCGAAGCCCTCGCTGTCGAGCTTCACCGCAACAAGATCGGTGAGGTGGGAGTACTGCGCAGCGACGACGCCTACGGCGAAGAGGGGCTCACCGTCCTCGAGGCCGCGCTGGACAAGGCCGACATCGAGGTCCGGGGTGTGCAGACCGTCCGCGCCACCGACACCGACGTCTCCAGCCAGATCACCGCGCTGACTGAGGACGAGCCCGAAGCACTGGTGCTCTGGGCCCGCGCCGAGCAGGCTGATCTCGCCGCCGTCGCCGCCCGAAAGGCCGACTACGAGGGCGCGCTCTACTTTGATGCCTCGGCCGCGGGCGAGCTCTTCCTCGGTACGACGGCCCAGGCCGCGGAGAACGCCACGATGGTCTTCACCCAGACCATGGTGATCGACGACGTGATCGCCACCACCCCGGCGAAGGCGGCCCGACGCCAATGGTTCCAGGACTACACCGCCCGCTTCGGCGGATACCACGGCTCGTCCTCGTTCGCCGCCGACGCCCTCCAGCTCATCGCCGATGCCGCCGTACGGTCCGGCAGCAGCGGTGACAAGCCCGACCGGGAGGGCATCCGGGCCGTGCTGGAGACCACCCAGATGGACGGTCTCTCGGGTCCGATCCGACTGACTCCGGACAACCACTCCGGCCTCATGCCGCAGGCACTGACCACTCTGGTCGTGCGCAACGGCCGCTGGCATCTGGCCGGTTGACACCTCGGCCCGGCCCGGTGTCACCGGGCCGGGCGGGCCCGGTCATGGCGGCTGGTTCATCGAGCCGACGTGGTCGCGCGAACCCAGGGCAGGGCGAGGCGCTCGACGAGGTAGAGCACGGAGTAGAGCCCGATGCTCATCGCAGCAATCAACACGATCGCCGCCCATGCCGTCGCGGTCTCCCCGATCCCGTTGTACTGCAGGATCTGGTAGCCCAGGCCTGGCTGGTCCGAGTAGAACTCCCCGATCACCGCCCCGATGGCCGCCAGCGGCATGGCCACCTTGAGGCCGACGAAGACCTGCGGTAGCGCGGCCGGGAAGCGCACCTTCCGGAACGACTGCCACCAGGAGGCGTGCAGCGACCGCGCCAGTTCGGCGAGGTCTGCCGGGGTGGTCGTCAGACCAGTCGCGGTGGAGAGCACGATCGGGAAGAAGCAGAGCAGGAACACCATCGTCAGGACCGGCTTCGCACCCCAGCCGAAAGACACCACGAGGAGCGGGCCAAGCGCGATCTTCGGCACCGCGTTGACGGCGACGAGCAGCGGCGCGAACATCCGCTCGAGTTGTCGAGACGCGGCCAGCGCAATCCCGATCAGCACCCCGGCGGCCGCCGAGAGCAGGAAGCCCACCACCGTCATCAAGGTGGTAATCCCGAGTGCGGGCAGGAGCACATCGCTCTGCGCGACCATCGAGGCCCCGACGGACTGCGGTGACGGCAGGGCGGCCGGATGCACAAGGCCGAACCCGGTGGTGACCAGCCACCAACAGGCCAGTGCGATCACCAGTCCGAGGAACGGAAGCCCGGCAGCCCCGACCGGGATCGCCCGCCGTCGGCGGGCGGCCGACGCGGGCGGATCCACCACCCCTGCCGACGATCCCTCGAGGCGGGTCCGGGTCTCGGTCACAGCCTTCCCTCCTTCCTGCCGGCGGCGAGCCGGCACACGGCGGGGGTGTGGACCGGGGCCCCGGTCCACACCCCCGAACGGTGGTCGATCAGGCCTTCGGGGCGAGACTGAAGTCGATGACCTGGTCGGGCTCGAGCTCCTGCTTGAGCTGTCCCGCACCCCGCAGGATGGCGATGCTCTTCGCCACTCGGGCACTGTCCAGCGTGCCCAGCGTCGCACCGCTGTTGCTGGACCGGACGTAGCCGGCCATCAACTCCAGCTCCGCCTGGGCAGACTCGACGTTCGTCGAGTCAACGTTCTTCTTCAGCAGCTCGGCCGACTCCTGCGGGTTGTCCAACGCGTAGTCCAAGCCCTTCAACAGGGCTTCGCTGAACCGCTTGACCATCTCCGGCTTCTCTTCGGCGATCTTCGTGGAGGTGATCAGTGCGTTGCCGTAGAGGTCCTGCATGTACTGGCTGTACGGCAGCATGAACGCCTTCTTCTTGGCGATCGCCTCGATGGTCGGCTGGCCCACGACGAACTGCCCGATGCCATCGACCGTGCCGGCGGCGAGGGTGCCCATCAGGTCCTGCGGCTGACCGTTGACCCAGGTCACCTTGCTCGCGTCAACCCCGGCCAACTCCGCGTACGTGGGGAAGAGGTTACGGACCACCGAGGTGGGGGAGTCCGCGATCTTCTTGCCCTCGAGGTCCTTCGGCGTGGCGATGTTCGTACCCTCGACGGTGGCGATGCCGGCCATCGTGCGCTGCTGGATCGCGGCGACGACGACGAAGTCCTTGGCCTCGCCGTTGCCGAACTGGAGCAGGCTACCGGTGAGGTCGACCGGCCCGAAGTCCGCCTTGCCACCAGAGACCATCTGAATAGTGCTGCCGGTGCCCTGCCCCGGCTTGATCTCGACATCAAAACCCGCGTCGCGGAAGAAGCCCTTCTCCTTCGCCACCCAGGCGTAGGAGTCCCGGCCGAAGTTTCCGAAGGAAGTGAGGTAGGTTACCTTCTCCATCGCGCCGTCACCCCCCTCGGTGGAGTCCGAGTCGCTGCTACACGCCCCAACCATCGCCAGCGCAGCGGCCATCGTGGCCGCGGCGACCGTACGGGTCAGCCTTCTCATCAGTGCACCTTGTCCTTTCCGACCGGGGCCGAGCGCCACCGGCGGGGTAGTCGGGTGGCGGCGACCCGAAGGGTGAAGCCGGTGCCGCCATCGTGAGGGGACTCTTCGGTGGCACAGCGTACGAGAAATCCGTCGCCGCGCCACCAGGCATATCGGGTTGCGGAACGGACACAACTAATCCCACCCCAGCCAGCATCATTGCCACGCCCGACCGGTACTCTGTCCCTTGATCACTGACTGTCAACTCAGGAAGGTCCGCGGATGATCCGGCTGTCCGGGGTATCCCGGAGCTTCGATGGCCGCTCCGGCCAGGTCGAGGCCCTGCGCGACATCGACCTCGACATCGGCGACGGCGAGTTCGTTGCCGTACTCGGTCGCTCCGGCTGCGGCAAATCCACTCTGCTCCGACTCATCGCCGGACTACTCCCGGTCACGATCGGGGAGGTCACCGTCGCTGGCGCACCGGTCACCCACCCCCGACCGGACGTCGCGATGCTGTTCCAGCGACCGGCCCTACTGCCCTGGCGCACGGTGCTCGACAACGTCCTCCTCCCGGTGGAGATCTTCGGCTGGAAACGGGCCCAACACCGCGATCGGGCCCGGCAGCTACTGGAGTTGACCGGCCTCGCCGGGTTCGAGAAGCGGCTGCCACACGAGCTCTCCGGCGGCATGCAACAGCGGGTCTCGCTCTGCCGCTCACTGATCGGCGAACCCCGGGTGATGCTGATGGACGAGCCCTTCTCCGCACTGGATGCGCTCACCCGCGAGGAACTCTCCGGCGAACTACAACGGGTGCACATGGAGACATCGGCGACGGTCGTCTTCGTCACCCACTCCATCGAAGAAGCGGTCCTACTGGCCGACCGTGTGGTCGTGCTCAGCCCTCGCCCCGGCCGCATCCGCGACATCGTCGACGTCTCCATCCCCCGTCCGCGCACGCTTGGCCGCAACGCACATCTGGCCGATGTCGCCCGGGTCAGCGCCGACCTGCACGAACTGCTCGCGGAGAAGGAACCCGCATCGATGGAGGTGCCCTGATGCTCGTCTCGGTATTCACCGAACCACACCGTGGCGCCAGCTACGACGACCAGCTCCAGTTCGCCCGCCACGCGGAGCGCTGCGGCTACGACGCCTTCCTCCGCGCCGACCACTACCGGGCGATGGGCGACGACCCGGCGCTGCCGGGTCCCACGGATGCCTGGCTGACGCTGGCCGCGCTGGCCCGCGAGACCAGCCGGATCCGGCTCGGCACGCTGGTCACATCGGCTACCTTCCGGCTACCCGGCCCACTGGCCGTCATGGTGGCGCAGGTCGACCAGATGAGCGGTGGCCGGGTCGAGCTGGGGATCGGCGCCGGCTGGTACGAACGGGAGCACACCGCGTACGGGATTCCCTTCCCCAGCGTCAGCGAACGGTTCGACCGGCTGGCCGAACAGCTGGAGATTGTCACCGGCCTGTGGGGTACCCCGCAGGGGGTCGGGTTCAGCTACACCGGAGAGCATTACCAACTCGTTGACGCGCCAGCATTGCCGAAGCCGGTCCAGCGCCCCGGACCACCGGTGATCGTGGGCGGTCGCGGCGCGAAGCGTACCCCGGACCTGGCCGCCCGGTATGCCGACGAGTTCAACATGCCGTTCACCACCGTCGCGCAGACGGCGGCGGCGTATGAGCGGGTCCGGGAGGCGTGCGATGCCGCTGGCCGGGCCGAGTCCGGGCGGCAACCACTGACGCTCTCGGCGGGGATTGTGGTGGCCGTCGGCCGCACCGACGCCGAGGCACGCCACCGCGCCGCTCCGCTACACCGACCGAGCGCCCTGCCCCCGGAGGACGCGGTCGTGGGCTCGCCCGCGCAGCTCGTCCAACGCATCGGCGAGTTCGCTGCGATCGGAGCGAGCCGCGTCCACCTGCGCCTCCTCGACCTCGCCGACCTCGACCACCTGGAGCTCATCGCCGCCGAGGTGCTCCCCCAACTGGATGGACTGCAATGACCACAACCGACCTTGAGCTGGGCCCGGTGGGCCAGGAGATCGTTTTCGAGAACGACCGGGTCCGGGTCTGGCACATCAGGCTGGCACCCGGTGAGCGGCAGCCGCTACATCGGCACGACCACCCGTATCTGGTGGTGGCGATCCAGGGTGCCAAGAACGTCGTGCAGACGATCGACGGCGACCGGATCGACGCCGACGAGCCAACCGGCGGCGTCGTCTACCGGGATCCGGGAGCGGTGCACATGCTCACCAACACGGGCGACACGACCTACCTGGCCCGGCTGGTCGAGCTCAAGTAACCCAACGCCGGGGGGCGGGCTACCGCACCCGCCCCGGCGTGCCAGTGGCGCCCGCCCGCACCGGGACCGTAACGTGCCCGGCATGGCGTTTCGGACCTTGGGCAAGCTACTGCTCACGGCGCTCGCGGTAAGCCTGCTGGCCGGAGCTGGACAGCTCGGCGTCGCATTCGGCTTCGGCATCGTGCGCTTCTCCGGCGCCTTCACCGGTGCGGGCGTCAACCAGTGGCCCGCACAACTCGCCTGGGTCGCCTGGTTGGCGGCGAACGCCGCTGTCATCGGTGCCATCTGCGCCGAACGGCTGGCGCGCCGGGAAGCCCCACTGATCAGCGTTGGTCGGCGGGCCGCCGTGGCGGGCGCCGCCGCGCTCGGCGCCACGGTCGTCGCGCCGCTGGGAATGCAGTCCGCCCGAGCCGCCGACGTGGGTGTCGTGGAGCCGGTCTGGTCCGTCGCCACTGGTGCACTCCTCGGCGCGGTGCTCGGCGGGGGCGCGGCGCTGGCCGTCCTCATCCGACCCCCGCTGCGCTGGAACATGGCGTTCGTCGCCGGCCTGGTCTGGTTCCTCGCCCTGGCCTCGGTTGCCCCGTCGCTGAACGACACCGGCCCACTTCGGGCAGTACGCCTCGGGGTGTGGGAACCCTCCTGGCTCGATCCCGCCGCGGCGGACCGCCTCTGCCTGCTGGGCCTTCCGGTGGCGGCACTGCTGGCCGGAGCCGGCACGGGCGGCCTCGCCCGTCGGCGCGGGCAGGCCACACCCGTCGGCGCGCTGACCGGGCTCCCCGGGCCGATGCTGTTAGCCGGCGCGTACCTGGTCGCGGGCCCCGGGGCGGACGCGGACCGTTACCAGGCCACGCCGTACTACGCCGCCCTACTCACGGTGGTCGCCGGCGGGCTCGGCTCGGCCGCTGCCGCGATGCTGCGCTGGCCACTGATCGAACGTCCAGTCGAACGAGCCACCACGATACTGCGCTGGCCACCGAGGAAACGCCTACCGGAATCGGAGCCCGAGCCGACGCCCGGCCCCGACCAGGCACCCGGCGCCAAGCCGACCTCCAAGCCCGAGCCGACACCCAGCCCCGCACCGACACCCAGCCCCGCACCGCTGCTCGCCCCCGAGCCGACGGCAGTCCCCCCGATACCTCCAGCTCCGGCCGAGGTCGACTCGGCCGCGCCGACCACCGGCAGCCCCGTACCGGCGGCCCGGCCGCGTCCGGTAGCGGACGAGGACGAGGCCGACCCGGGCACCGCGGACAACCCGGTGGTGGCCGGCGCAACGCCTCCCGCCCCGCGCCGCCGAGGCCTGTTCCGGCGCAGTCGTTCCCGGGCCGACGAGGCAGCGGAGTCGACAGCGGAGGTCCGGCTACCAGCACAGGACGAGGAGTTCGTTGACTGGGTCGCCGGGCTGAGCGAGCCGGTGCCCAACAACGAACCCGATCGGGAAAGCGCTCGCCGCTCGTTGCGCTCTGTCGGCCGGCATCACGCCGACTGACCGGGCACCGTTACCCCGAGCCCGTCCCATCCTTCGACCGCCCGGTCTCGACGGCCCCGGTCAACGTGGGTGTCCCGCTCAGCACCGTGGCACCCCGCCTGCTGGTCGGGGTGCCACGGTGGTCGGAGATCAGGCAAGCGGAAGGTAGACCCGACCGCCGGACTCGACGAACTCCTCCGACTTCTCCTTCATGCCGCGTGCGGCGTACTCCTTGAGATCCTGGGTGATCTTCATGGAGCAGAACTTCGGACCACACATCGAGCAGAAGTGGGCCGTCTTCGCTGGCTCAGCCGGCAGGGTGGCGTCGTGGTAGGCACGCGCGGTCTCCGGGTCCAACGCAAGGTTGAACTGGTCCTCCCAGCGGAACTCGAACCGTGCTTTGGAGAGCGCGTCGTCCCACTCCTGGGCGCCCGGGTGCCCCTTGGCCAGGTCCGCGGCGTGCGCGGCGATCTTGTAGGCGATCACGCCGGCCTTCACGTCGTCCCGGTCCGGCAACCCGAGGTGTTCCTTCGGGGTGACATAGCAGAGCATCGCGGTACCGAACCAGGAACTCATCGCCGCGCCGATAGCGGAGGTGATGTGGTCGTACGCGGGCGCGATGTCCGTGGCCAGTGGACCAAGCGTGTAGAACGGCGCCTCGTGACACCACTCCTGCTGCAGTTCCACATTTTCTTTGATCTTGTGCATCGGCACGTGCCCGGGGCCCTCGATCATCACCTGGACGTCGTACTCCCAGGCGATTTTTGTCAGCTCACCGAGGGTACGCAGCTCGGCGAACTGCGCCTCGTCGTTGGCGTCCGCGATGGAGCCGGGGCGCAGCCCGTCGCCGAGCGAGAAGGTCACGTCGTAGCGGGCCAGGATCTCGCAGAGCTCCCGGTAGTTGGTGTAGAGGAAGTTCTCCTCGTGGTGGGCCAGGCACCACGCCGCCATGATCGAACCACCACGGGAGACGATCCCGGTCACCCGCTCCACGGCGAGCGGCACGTATGCCAGCAGCACCCCGGCGTGCACGGTCATGTAGTCGACGCCCTGCTCGGCCTGCTCGATGACGGTCTCCCGGAACACCTCCCAGCTCAACTTCGTGGGATCGCCACCGACCTTCTCCAAGGCCTGGTAGACCGGCACGGTGCCGATCGGCACCGGGGAGTTCCGCACGACCGCCTCGCGGGTTTCGTGGATCCGCTTACCGGTCGACAGATCCATCACCGCGTCCGCGCCCCACCGGGTCGCCCAGGTCAGCTTCTCCACCTCCTCGGCGATCGAGGAGCTGACCGCCGAGGTGCCGATATTCGCATTGATCTTCACCAGGAAGGCCTTGCCGATGATCGCCGGCTCGCACTCCGGGTGGTTGACGTTCAGCGGCAGCACGGCCCGGCCGGACGCGATCTCCTCCCGCACCAGCTCCGGCGCCACCCCCTCACGGATCGCCACGAACTCCATCTCCGGCGTCACCACACCGGCCCGGGCGTACGCGAGCTGGGTCGGCCGTTGGCCGTCCACCCCCGCCAACGGCGTACCCGCGCCGCGAACCGGGGCGACGTCCCCCCGCGACGCGATCCACTTGCCGCGCATCGGCAGTAGCCCCACCTCCGGGTCGGAGCCCGGTCCCGAGGTGTCGTAGAGCCGCGCCGGCGGGTTGTCTCCGGCGAGGTCAACCTCGGCGAAGGGCACCTGGATGTCCGGCCGCGACCCCTCGACGTAGACCTTGCGACGTTTCTGCATGACAGCCTCCCTATAGGTCAGACGGACCAGCTGAAGTGATCGAGTGGTCCGCGTCCCGCGCCCAACTCCCAGCCCCGAGCGCCGATCAGCGCCCGGGTCACGTATTCCTTGGCCGCCGCGACGGCTACCGGCACCGAATCACCGAGCGCCAGCCGGGCGGCGATGGCCGCCGAGTACGAGCATCCGGTCCCGTGGTTGTGCCGGGTCGACACCCGGGCCGCCCGGAACTGGGTGGTGTCGTCCTCGCCGTGAAGCACGTCCACCGCCGCTTCATCACCGTCGGTGTCCCCGCCGGTGACCACGACATACTCCGGTCCGCCGGCGGCCAGTGCCTTCGCCGCGACGACCATCTCCTCGACCGTCTCGACCCGGGCGCCGGTGAGGGCCGCGGCCTCCGCCCGATTCGGCGTCGCCACCCGGGCGAACGGCAGCAACCGCTCCACCGCCGCGACCGTCCCCAGCCGACGCCCACTGGTCGCCACCAGCACCGGGTCGACGACGAGTTGCGGCAGTCGACCCTCCCCCGCCGCGACAGCGACCGCGTCGGCGATCGCCGGGCTACCGAGCGTGCCGGTCTTCACCGCCCGCACCGTGAAGTCGGTAAGCACGCTCTCCAGTTGGTCGGTGACGGTCTGCGGGGGCAACGACAGCACGGCGTCAACACCGCAGGTGTTCTGCGCGGTGACGGAGGTGATGACGCTGGTGCCATACGCCCCCAGCGCCGCGAAGACCTTCAGGTCGGCCTGGATGCCGGCGCCCCCGCCGGAGTCCGAGCCAGCGATGGTGAGGACGGTGCGGGGCGTCATCGCACACCTGCGCTGGAGACGGTGTCGAAGGCTCCCTGAAGGGCGGCGGCTACGGCGCCCGGGTCCTCGGCCCGCATGATCGCACCCAGGACCGCCACCCCGGCGGCTCCCGCCGTCACACAGTCGCGCACCTGCCCGGACGTCTCGATCCCGCCCAGCGCCACCACCGGGACCGGACTGGCCTTGATCAGCGTTGCCAGCCCAGACGGAAGCAGCGGTGGGCCGTAGCCGGGCTTCGTCGGCGTTGGATAGACGGGGGAGAGAACGGCGTAGTCCTCAACCGTGAGCCGGCCCAGCTCCGCCTCGTCGTGGCAGGAACGGCCGATCAGTCCGAGTCGCGGTGGCGGATACGGACCCGCCGCCGGCAGGTGCACCGCGTCGCCGCCGAGCGGATCCGGGCCGGCGACGACCAACGTACCGCCGACCGGGGTGAGGACCTGACGCAGCTCATCGGCGAGGGCGGCCCGCTCGGCCCGGGGAAGGTCCCGCTCCCGCAGCACCACCCAGCGCGTACCGCCGGCCACCGCCGCGGCGACAACCTCAACGAGCGGTCGCCGCGCAGCCCGGCGATCGGTGAGCACCACCAGGCCGGTCGGCCCGATCACAGCTCTGGCCGCCCATCGTCTGGAGTCGAGGCGAGGGCGTGAAAGCGGCGCGGTATCCGACCCGCCTGGTACGCGAGCCGGCCGGATTCGACCGCGTACCGCATCGCCGTCGCCATCGCCACCGGATCGGCGGCCCGGGTCACCGCGCTCGCCAGCAGCACCGCGTCACAGCCCAGTTCCATGGCGAGCGCCGCATCGGAGGCGGTGCCGATCCCCGCATCCAAGATCACCGGAACCGTCACGCTTTGCCGGATGAGCCGGATGTGGTGCGGGTTCGACACCCCGAGCCCCGACCCGATCGGCGAGCCCGCCGGCATCACCGCCGCGCAGCCGACATCGGCGAGCCGACGCGCCAGAATCGGGTCGTCCGAGGTGTACGGCAGCACGGTGAAACCGTCGGCGACCAACTCCTCCGCGGCCCGCAGGAGTTCCACCCCGTCGGGTAGCAGGGTGCGCTCATCGCCGATCACCTCGAGCTTCACCCAGTCGGTCTCGAACGCGTCCCGGGCCAGCTGAGCCACCTTCACCGCCTCACCCGCCGTGTAGCAGCCGGCGGTATTCGGCAGCAGCCGAACGCCACAGCGGTCAACCAGGTCCAGTAGGCCGCCCGAGGTGCCGTGGGTGGTGTCGACCCGGCGCAGCGCCACGGTGACCAGGCCGGTGCCGGAAGCCCGGATCGCCTGTTCCAGGACGGTCAGGTTGGCCGCCCCGCCGGTACCGAGGACCAGGCGCGACGGGATCGGTACCCCGCCCAGTTCGAAGGACACCCCGCTCACCCGCCCTGCGCGGCGCTGAGCACCTCGACCCGGTCGCCGTCACACAGCAGGGTTACCGACCAGCCGCCCCGCGGCACGACCTCGCCGTTGACTGCGACCGCCAGGCCACGCTTCTGTTCGGTCACCGTCCGGACCAGGTCCGCGAGAGTGGAGCCAATGGGCAGGCTGTGCCCAAGGCCATTCACCGTCAGTTCCACGACTCCTCCTGTCGGGTCAGCCGGGGCCCGGCGACTCCGCACGCCGGGTCGGCGGTGGCGGGTGGATCGGGCAGCCCCGGGCCGAGGCGTTCCGGGGTGAAGGCAGCGAGTAGCGGATCCGGCGTACCGGTGGTGATCAGGTCGGCGATCAGGTCGGCGGTGACCGGGGTGAGCACCACCCCGTGCCGGTGGTGCCCGGTCGCGGCGAGCACCGCCGGCCGGCCCGGGAGCGGGCCCAGGATCGGCGCGTTGTCGGGGCTGCCCGGGCGGAGCCCGGCGACCGCCTCGATCAGCTCGTACTCAGCCACCTCGGGTACCAGGTCGGTGGCGGCCCGGAGTAGTCGCAGCACCGCACCGCTGGTCACCAACGTGTCGGTGCGCTCCTCCGAGGTGGCCCCGACCACCACCTCCCCGTCCTGCCGAGGGACCAGGTAGACCTGCTCCCCGTCGGCGAAGCCCCGGATCACATGCTGGAAGCCCGGCGCACCGGGAGCACGGAGCCGAAGCACCTGGCCCTTGACCGGGCGAACCGGCAGCCCCGTCAAGGCAGCGGTGCCGCAGCCGGCCGCGACCACCGTGATCTCCGCGGTCACCTCGGTCAACTGCTGGACCGGCGTCGGCACCAGCACTCCCCCGGCCCGCTCGGTGGCGATGCGCAACGCCGACACCAGCCGTCGCGGGTCCACCTGGTGATCGGTGCCGGCGTAGGCGCCACCGCGCATCCGGGGTGACAGCGCCGGCTCGCGGTCTCGAAGCTCGGAGGGGCGCAGTGGGGTGACCGGCAGTCCAAGACCCTGCTGGTAGGCCCAGAGCCGGCGGGCCGCCGCGTGATCGTCGGCGGTGAGCCCGACCATCAGGGTGCCCTCGCTGCGATAGCCGAGTTCGGTGCCGGAGGCGGCGGCCAGCTCGGTGGCGAACGCCGGCCAGCGCGCCGCCGACTCGGTGAGCAGGCCGGTCAGCTCGTGCTCCCCGAAGTACGCCTCGGCGACCGGCGCGAGCATTCCCGCGGCGGCGTGCACCGCACCCGAGCCGGGATCCGGGTCGTGTACGACGACCCGCAGCCCGCGGGCCGCGCACCGCCAGGCGATGGCCAAGCCGATCGGCCCGGCCCCGACCACCGCGACGTCGGGCCTGGACGGGAGGTGCCGGTCGCCGCCCGCGGCGACGAGATCACTCACCACGTCAGTGCCGCCATCAGCTCGGTGGCGGCACGGGCGGGGTCGGCGGCGTGCGAGAGCGCACCGATCACCGCCACTCCGTACGCGCCAGCTGCCCGCAGCGCGGGCACGTCCGCTGCCGTCACCGCCCCGATGGCGATCGCCGGTACGGAGACCGCGGCGGCGACCGCTCGCACCCCCGCCACACCGATCGCGGGCGGCAGACCATCCTTTGTGGTCGTGGGGTGCACCGGCCCGACCCCGATGTAGCTGGCCCCGGCGGCGACCGCTTCGACGGCGGTGTCCGCGTCCCGGGCGGTGGCGCCGAGGACGGCGGCGGAGCCGAGCACCGTGCGGGCCGCCCCGACCGGCAGGTCCTCGGCGCCCACGTGGCCACCGGCAGCACCGACCGCCAGGGCCACGTGTAGCCGATCGTTCACCAGGCAGGTCGCACCGTACGGGGCGCAGAGCGCGCTCACCTGACGGGCCAGGTCGTACGCCTGCCGGTCGGTCGCGTCATCGGTCACGCGGACCTGGACGACCAATTCGGTTCGGGCCACCGACAGGGCAGCCCGCACCACGGTGAGCGGGTTGTGCCCAGGTCGAGTGTCAGTAATCAGATGTAGACGCCCAAGGGACGACACGGCAACTCTCCTCCCTGCGCCGGCACTATCCGGATCAGGTTCAACGGTCGGGGGCTCTCAGCCCCCCTCTCAGCCCGGTTTACCGGGCTCCCGTGGGTTACTACCTACCACCGTACGGCAGACGCCGTGAGGCTGCCAAGACGGGCGTCCTCGGCGCAGGGTGCGGACCGGCAGCCGCCGGAGCCGGCCCGGACACGAATCGGCCTCCCACCGTCGAGACGATGGGAGGCCCGGATTCTCCACTTTCTAGCTGTCAAGTACCGCCCGTAGGGCGTCGAAATCATCGGCGTCGGGCTGCCAGGCGCCCGCCGCCGCGTTGGCCCGAACCTGGTCGGGCGTGGTGGCACCGGCGATCACCGAAGTCACCGCGGGCTGGGCGGCGAGCCCGCCGATGGCGACCTGAAGCAGGCTGAGCCCACGCTCGGCCGCGTAGGCCTCGAGCGCCTCGATGGTGTCCCAGTTGGCCGCCGCCAGCCGGGCCGCGTACCGACCGCCGCCGGCGAGCCGGCTGCCCGACGGCGCCGCCTCACCGCGCTTGTACTTGCCGGTGAGCAGGCCGTTGGCGAGGGGGAAGAAGGGCAGCAGGCCCAGCCCGAACCGCTCACACGCCGGGACGACCTCAGCCTCGACACCCCGTTCGAGCAACGAGTAGTGGTTCTGTGCGGAGATGAACCGGGTCGACCCGCGCGAGCTGGCGGTCCAGTCGGCGTCGGCGATCTGCCAGCCGTCGAAGTTGGAGTTGCCCAGGTAACGCACCTTGCCGGCGGTGACCAGGTCGTCCAGTGCGGCGAGCGTCTCGTCGATCGGGGTGCCGGGGTCCGGTTCATGCAGCTGATACAGGTCAATGTGGTCGGTCTGCAGCCGACGCAGCGAAGCCTCCACCGCCCGCATGACGTAGCGCCGGGCACCGCGGGCACCGTAGTCCGGCCCGTTGTGGCCGTCCATGTCCATCCCGAACTTGGTGGCGATCACCACATCGTCCCGGCGCCCCTTGAGCACCTGGCCGAGGAGTTCCTCGGAGCCACCCGGTGGAGCACCATAGATGTCGGCGGTGTCGAAGAAGTTGATCCCGGAATCGAGGGCGGCCGCCACCACCGCCCGGGTCCCGTCCAGGTCGACCCGACGACCAAAGTTGTTGCAGCCAACGCCGACTGCGGACACCACGAGCCCGGAATCGCCCAACCGGCGGTACGTCATCTCAGTCACGAAATCCACCCTATGCGCCCGTGCTCAAGCCATCTCCCAGACCGGCTCGGCGGCCTCCACCACCTCGCCGTCCCCTTGGAACAGGAGGAATCGATCAAACGAGCGGGTGAACCATCGATCATGGGTCACCGCCACCACCGTCCCCGCGAAAGCGGCCAGCCCCAGCTCGAGCGCCTCCGCCGAGGCCAGGTCCAGGTTGTCCGTCGGCTCGTCAAGCAGCAGCAAGGTCGCCCCGGACAGCTCCAGCAGCAGCACCAGGAACCGAGCCTGCTGGCCGCCGGAGAGAGTGCCGAACCGCTGGTCCCCCTGCCCGGCCAGCTCGTACCGGGAGAGCGCGGCCATCGCCGCGTGCCGATCCATGCCGACGCGGTGCTCGTCGCCCCGCCAGAGAATGTCGGCCAGCGTCCGCTCCATCAGCTCCGGCCGGTCGTGGGTCTGGGAGAAGTGACCGGGTCGGACCCGGGCACCGAGGCGAGCCACCCCGTCGTGCCCGACGGGGGCGAGCCCCGCTCCGCCGTCGACCGGCTGGTTCACCGGATCGGGATCGGTTCCGCCCCGGGCGATCAGGCGGAGGAAGTGCGACTTCCCGGTCCCGTTGGCACCGAGCACGGCGAGCCGGTCGCCGTACCAGAGCTCCAGGTCAAAGGGGTAGGTCAGACCATCGAGCTCCAACTGCTCGCAGATCAGGGCCCGCTTACCGGTGCGGCCACCGGCCAGCCGCATCCGGATGTCCTGCTCCTTCGGGGGTACGGGCGGCGGCCCGGCCTCCTCGAACTTCCGCAACCGGGTCTGGGCCGCCTGGTAGCGGGAGGCCATACCCGAGTTGTACGCGGCCTTCTGCTTGTACATCAGCACCAGTTCCCGCAGCTTCTGGTGTTCCTCGTCCCACCGCCGACGCTGCTCGTCGAGACGGTCGTGCCGGGCGAGGCGGGCCTCGTGCCAGCTGGCGAAGCCACCGGGGTGCACCCACGCGCCACCGCCCTCAACGGCCACCACCCGGTCCGCGGTGCGGGCCAGCAGCTCCCGGTCGTGCGAGACATACAGCACCGACTTACCAGACTCCTGTAGCCGCGCCTCCAACCAGCGCTTGCCGGGCACGTCGAGGAAGTTGTCCGGCTCGTCGAGCAGGAGCACCTCCTCGGGACCACGCAGGAGCAGTTCCAGGGCGAAGCGCTTCTGCTGGCCGCCTGAGAGCGTCCGGACCGGACGGTGCCGCACGGTGTCCCACGGCAGGTCGAGCACGATCGTGGTGACGGTGTCGAAGAGCACCTCCGCGTCGTACCCACCGGCCTCCCCCCAGGCGGCGAGCGCGTCCGCGTACGCGAGCTGGGCCTTGCCGGCGGCGGTGCTGTACTTGCCGCGCACCTCGGCCGCCCGCATCGCCGTCTCGGTCCCGGCGACCCGCTGGCCAGCCTCACGCAGCCGAGGCGTGGCGAGGGAGAGAGCCAGGTCGGCGAGGGTTGACTCGTCGCCGATCATCCCGATGAACTGACGCATCACCCCCAGCCCGCCGGCTCGGGCGATCGCGCCGCGCTGCACCGGCAGGTCGCCGGCGACCATGCGCAACAGGGTCGTCTTGCCCGCGCCGTTCGGCCCGACCAGGGCGATCTTGGATCCATCAGCGACCCGGAACGACACATCGCCGAAGAGCTGTCGCCCGTCGGGCAGCCAGTGCCCAACGGCTGCCACATCCACGTAACCCACGTTGGCATCCTGCCGGGCCGACCCGGCCGGGCCAACCCGTTTACCGGGTCACCCGCAGCACCCGGTAGCCCTTCTGACTCGCCGGCCGCGCGACCTCCCAGCCCCGCTCGGAGAGCCAGCGCTGCAACGAGTCACCGCCGAGGTGCCGGGCGACGACCAGCCAGGCCACCCCGTCCGGTGCCAGCCGGGGCAGCCAACGCAGCAGGAGCTGATGCAGCTCGTTCTTGCCGATCCGGATCGGCGGGTTCGACCAGATCTGGTCGAATGTCACCGCTGCTGGAACCGCGTCCGGCGGCACGACCCGGACCCGGCCCGCCGCCCCGACCCGCGCGGCGTTGGCCGTGGTCAGCTCCCGAGCCCGCTCGTTGACATCGACTGCCCAGACGACGGCCGACGGCACCGAGGTGGCGAGCACACACGTGATCGGCCCGAATCCGCAGCCGAGGTCGAGCAGGTGACCGGTGCTCTCCGGCGCCGGTAGCTCGGCCTTGCGCAGCAGCACCGCCGTCCCCGGGTCGAGTCGCCCGGCGGAGAAGACACCACCGGCCGAGGCCAGGGTGTAGTCGCGGCCGGCCGCGGAGAAGACCACCTCCCGGGGTTGGGCGGCAGCCGACGGTTCAGCAGTGAAGTAGTGGTCGCCGGTCACGGCATGGATTCTCGCACCGGCCCCGCCAGCGCCGCGCCTCAGGCCGGCGGCGGTACCCGCAACCGGCGGGTCAGGGTAGCCCGGCGGGCATACTCAGCCGGGTCGTCCGGGTAACCCACCGCCACCAGGGTCAAGCCGTGTGCCGGGGCGACGTTCACCTCGCTGGCGCGCTCCCGACGGGTCAGCAGACCGGTCGGCCAGTCGGCGGGGCGGCGACCGTCCCCGACGGCCAGCATCGCACCGACCAGACTGCGCACCATCGCCTGGCAGAAGGCGTCGGCCTGCACGTTCGCCACGAGAATCCCGTCCGGGGCACGCCGCCAGTCCAGCCGGGTCACCTCCCGCAGCGTCGTCGCGTTCTCCTTACGCCGGCAGTACGCGGCGAAGTCGTGCTCCCCCACCAACCCGTCGGCGGCCGTGTTCAGCGCCGCCAGGTCGAGCCGGCTCGGCCAGGCCAGGGTGTCGTGGCGCCGCAACGGCTCGGCACCCCAGGGCGCGTCGGTGACCCGGTACTCGTACCGCCGGAAGGTCGCCGAGAAGCGGGCGTCGAAGTCGTCCGGCGCTCCCGTCATCGCCCGGACCCGTACGTCAACGGGGAGTAGCCGGGCCAGCCGCCGCAGCAGAGTGGTCTCATGCTGGTGCCACACCTCGGTCAGCAGATCGACGTGGCAGACCTGCCCGGTGGCGTGCACGCCGGCATCGGTCCGGCCGGCGACGGTGAGCCCGGTCGCCGCGCCAGCACCGAGTATCAGGTCAAGCGCGGCCACGAGGGCACCGGCGACCGTACGCCGCTGCGGCTGGACCGCCCAGCCGGAGAAGTCGGTGCCGTCGTACGAGACATCCAGCCGTACCCGGGTGCGCTCCTGCACTCTTGTCCCCTTCCGCGCGTCGGGCCCGACACCCGGGTGGGTGTCGGGCCCGACGGGAGCCTGGCCGATCAGGCCTTGTTCTGCTCGTTGTTCTCCTCGACAGCGAGGTCGCTGTCCGCGCGGGCCGCAGCGGTGTCACCCGAGACCGAGACGGGCGCCTCGGCGTCCTGGTCGCCGCTGGCCGGCGCCGGGGGTTCCGCAGCCGGGGCGAGTGCCTCGACCTTGTCCTGCTGCGCGGCCTTACGGCCGGCGGTCTTCTTGTTCGCCTTCGGCTCCGCGACCTCCAGCTCCTCAACCAGCTCGATGATCGCCATCGGAGCGGCGTCACCCTTGCGCGGACCGGTCTTCACGATCCGGGTGTAGCCACCGTTGCGGTTGGCGTACCGGGGCGCGATCTGGTCGAACAGGGTGTAGACCACGTCCTTGTCCTTGACGACCGCGAGCACCCGACGCCGGGCGGCCAGGTCACCGCGCTTCGCCTTGGTGATCAGCTGCTCCGCGAGCGGGCGCAGCCGCCGGGCCTTGGTCTCGGTGGTCTGAATCTTGCCGTGCTGGAACAGCGACGTGGCCAGGTTGGCCAGCATCAACCGCTCGTGCGCCGGGCTGCCGCCGAGGCGGGCACCCTTGGTGGGCGTGGGCATTCTCGGTGCTCCTCGTCAATCCTCAGCCGCGCTTACAGCTGCTCAGTCTCGCGGTAGTCCTCGGTGTCGTAGTCGGCCTCACCGAAGGCGTCCACGACGTTCGCCGGGTCGAAGTTCGGGGCCGAGTCCTTCAGCCCCAAGCCCATCCCAGCGAGCTTCATCTTGACCTCGTCGATCGACTTTTGGCCGAAGTTACGGATGTCGAGGAGGTCAGCCTCGGTACGCCCAATGAGCTCACCAACGGTGTTGATGCCCTCGCGCTTGAGGCAGTTGTAGGAGCGGACGGTGAGGTCCAACTCCTCGATCGGCAGCGCCAGATCCGCTGCCAGCTGGGCGTCCTGCGGGGACGGCCCGATGTCGATGCCCTCCGCGGTCTCGTCCAGCTCCCGGGCCAGGCCGAAGAGCTCGACCAGGGTGGAACCGGCCGAGGCCAGAGCCGTGCGGGGCCCCATCGACGGCTTGGACTCGACGTCGATGATCAGCCGATCGAAGTCGGTCCGCTGCTCGACCCGGGTCGCCTCGACCCGGTAGGTGACCCGGAGAACTGGCGAGTAGATCGAGTCGACCGGGATCCGACCGATCTCGGCACCCGCCTGCTTGTTCTGCGCCGCGGTGACGTAACCACGGCCCCGCTCGACGGTCAGCTCCATGTCGAGCCGGCCCTTGCCGTTGAGGGTGGCGAGCTTCAGGTCCGGGTTATGCACCGAGACGCCAGCCGGGGGCTGGATGTCACCCGCGGTCACGTCACCCGGGCCCTGCTTACGCAGGTACATGCTGACCGGCTCGTCATGCTCGGAGCTGACGCAGAGCTCCTTGATGTTCATGACGAGCTCGACCACATCCTCCTTGACCCCGGGGATCGTGGTGAACTCGTGCAGCACACCGTCGATCTTGATCGAGGTCACCGCCGCGCCGGGGATGGACGACAACAGCGTCCGGCGCAGCGAGTTACCCAGGGTGTAGCCGAAGCCGGGCTCCAGCGGCTCAATGGTGAACCGGGACCGGGTCTCGTTGATCGACTCCTCGGAGAGCGAGGGCCGCTGGGAGATGAGCATCTCTTCTCTTTTCTTCCGGGGCGCCCGCCATATGACGCCCACGACACACCGTTGCGGTGGTCCGCCCCGGAAGGGGCGGACCACCACCCGAGCTCCTACTTGGAGTAGAGCTCGACGATCAGCTGCTCCTGGACCTGGGTGTCGATCACCTGGCGGCTCGGGAGCGAGTGCACGAGCACCTTCATCTGGCTCGGGATGGCCTCCAGCCACGCCGGCACGCTCTTGGAGCCGGCCTCGGCCTGCGCCACCAGGAACGGGGTGAGCTCCTTGCTCTTGCCCCGGACCTCGATGATGTCGTGCTCCTTGACGCGGTACGACGGGATGTCGACCTTCTTGCCATTCACCGTGAAGTGACCGTGCTTGACCAGCTGCCGGGCCATGTCCCGGGACTTGGCGTAGCCAGCCCGGTAGACCACGTTGTCCAGCCGCGACTCGAGGATCTGCAGGAGGACCTCACCGGTCTTGGCCTGCTTCGCCACGGCCTCGTCGTAGTAACCGCGGAACTGCTTCTCCAGCACGCCGTAGACCCGGCGGGCCTTCTGCTTCTCGCGGTGCTGGAGCAGGTACTCCGTCTCCTTCGTGCGGCCACGGCCGTGCTGTCCGGGCGGGAACGGCCGGGACTCGAACGGGCACTTCGGGCCATCGCACTTGCTGCCCTTGAGGAACAGCTTCATCTTCTCCCGCCGGCAACGGCGGCAGTCAGCACCGGTGTAACGAGCCATCTCTTCCTACCTCTCAGACCCGGCGACGCTTCGGCGGACGGCACCCGTTGTGCGGCTGCGGGGTCACGTCGGAGATCTGACCGACCTCAAGGCCGACGGCCTGCAGCGAACGGATGGCGGTCTCCCGGCCGGAACCGGGGCCCTTGACGAACACGTCGACCTTGCGCATGCCGTGCTCCATCGCGCGACGCGCGGCGGCCTCGGCGGCCAGCTGAGCGGCGAACGGAGTCGACTTGCGCGAGCCCTTGAAGCCAACCTGGCCGGCGGAGGCCCAGGAGATGACCGCACCAGTCGGGTCCGTGACGGACACGATGGTGTTGTTGAAGGTGCTCTTGATGTGCGCCTGGCCGTGGGCGACATTCTTGCGTTCCTTGCGCCGGACCTTCTTGACGGCGGCTCCGGCACGAGCCTTCGGTGGCATAAGTCTTCTGCGCTCCTATTACTTCCTGCCGGGCTTCTTCTTGCCGGCGACGGTCCGCTTCGGGCCCTTGCGGCTGCGGGCGTTGGTCCGCGTCCGCTGACCACGAACCGGTAGGCCCCGGCGGTGCCGGATACCGGCGTAGCAGCCGATCTCGACCTTGCGACGGATGTCCGCGGCGACCTCGCGGCGCAGGTCACCCTCGACTTTGTAGCTGGCCTCGATGTGGTCGCGGAGCTGCACGAGCTCCTCGTCCGTGAGGTCCCGGGCGCGCTTGTCCGGCGAGATGCCGGTAGCGGCGAGCGTCTCCAGGGCGCGGGTGCGACCCACGCCGAAGATGTAGGTGAGCGCGATCTCCAACCGCTTCTCGCGGGGGAGATCCACGCCGACTAGCCGTGCCATGTGCGGGCGTACTCCTCGTGGTTTCTGGCGGAGGTGTGGTCCCGTCCCATCCCGCTACCGACCAACTCGATCTCCGACGCCGATACCGACGCCGGCGACCGGTTCGGTCGCTGCCCGAGCGGGCCCCGGCCTCCGACCGGGGGTCAACCACGACGAGGTACGCGCTGCGCACTCCCTGCGGCTGGAACGAGCATGTGCTGTGTTGTGACGGAATCTGCGGCCGGGGCCGGTGTCGACCGGTCGCGTTGTCACGACCGGCCGGACAGTCAGCCCTGACGCTGCTTGTGGCGCGGGTCGGCGCAGATGACCATGACCCGGCCGTGCCGGCGGATCACCCGGCACTTGTTGCAGATCCGCTTGACGCTCGGCTTGACCTTCACGGTTGCCTTACTTCCGATCTGGCCCGGCGACGCGACGAGCGCGACTCCAGGCGACGAAGACGGACACGGGAATCACCCGGCCGCCGTCAGGCTTACTTGTAGCGGTAGACGATGCGCCCTCGGGTCAGGTCGTACGGCGAAAGTTCGACGACGACCCGGTCCTCCGGCAGGATACGGATGTAGTGCTGCCGCATCTTGCCGCTGATGTGAGCCAGCACCTTGTGCCCGTTCGCGAGCTCCACCCGGAACATGGCGTTCGGCAGGGGCTCGATGACCCGGCCCTCGATCTCGATGGCTCCGTCTTTTTTCGGCATGTCCTCCGCTGTCCTGACGTCGGTTGCTCCGGACGGCCCACAACGTCTTTCACGGGATGACTGATCGAAATCAGGTGGCCCGCGCCAGCCGCGGCTCCAGCACCCACCGAAGCGCGGGCGGGCATGCCGGAGTGGACGCTGTGCGCCGATCAGAAAGTGTACGCCGGCCCGTAGGCCGTCGCCAAACCGACCACCCGACCGGGCAGTTGACCTCACCGAACCGGACTGTCGAGCAGCCAACTCCCCGGGCCCACCCGGACATTGAGGGACGATCAACCAGACGTGCCCGGAAGCTCCCAGCCATCCGGTTCAGCGGGCCGCCTCGCCTCTTTACGGAGTTGCCTCTCCCGCTTGCGCTGCCGCCGGCGCTCGCGCCGGGCCGCCCAACGCGCCGGCTCCCCTGTCGCGAGCCCCTGAACCGTCCGAACCGCTAACACCACGCCCCAAGGGCCAGCCACCCAGCCAGGCCAGAAGAAGAGGAGATTCTGGGCTAACAGCGACGTCACCGCCCAGATGCCGACGACGATCGGTACCGCCCTCAGCCACGGCCCCCACACCTCGACGACCCACCTCCGGGTGACCGACCTCCCCCCGGAGGTCGAGAGCACGGTCGAATCGACCGCCCCAGTTGCCACCAGCTCACCCGACAGGGCCGTACCGGCGCCACTCGCAACAACGGGCGCCGATCCAGTCGGTAGGTCGGCCAGCAGGACATCAAGCTCGCCATAGGTCTTCGCAGCGTACGCCTGGTGCAGGCGCTCGTCGTACTCGTGCAGGTCGAGCCGGCCCTCGTCAACAGCCACCCGCAACTGGTCAGCGACCGCCTGCCGATCGTCGTCGGCCGCCCGCATCCCGGCACGATCCCGCATGTATTCAGAATGCCATCGCTTTGCAAACCAGGCGATACCCGAGCCCGGGTCCGATTTCAGCTCAAGCGGTAACCGCTGGTTGTCGGGCGGTCACCAGGTCACCGAGGCGCTCCCGCCCGCCGTCAACCGCGGTGAGCACCCACACCCCGTCCGGCAACAGTGCCATGCTGTGCTCCACGTGCACCGCCCGAGAGCCGTCCCGCGTCACCACCGTCCAGCCGTCGGCCAGCTCTGCCGTCCGCGGCGAGCCCAGGGTGATCATCGGCTCGATGGCCAGCGCCATCCCCGGCACCAACCGGGGCCCCTTACCCGGACGGCCGTAGTTGAGCACATGCGGATCCTGGTGCATCTCGGTGCCGATTCCGTGACCGCCGTACCCGTCAACGATGCCGTACCGCCCGCCCTTGCGGACCGCTGTCTCGACGGCGTGGGAGATGTCAGTAAGGCGTCCCCTGCCACTGGCAGCGCCGCGGGCGGCCGCGGCGATGCCGGCCCACATCGCGTCCTCGGCGACCGCCGCCATCTTCAGCAACGCCGGATCCACCTCGCCCACCGCGACGGTGATGGCCGCATCCCCGTGCCAGCCGTCCAGCACCGCACCGCAGTCGAGGGAGATGATGTCTCCATCCCGAAGTACCTGGGCGGGGGCCGGGATGCCGTGCACGACCTGCTCGTTGACAGAGGCGCAGATCGAGGCGGGAAAGCCATGATAGCCCTGGAAGGACGGGGTTGCCCCCGCCGCCCGGATCGTCGACTCGGCGATCGCGTCCAACTCCGCGGTACTGACGCCGGGAGCCACCGCCTCCCGCATCCGGCGCAACGCCTCCGCGACCACCAACCCGGCGGCGCGCATCTTCTCGATCTGGTCAGGGGTCTTCAGCTGGATATCCAGCTGGGGACGACGCATCGGGGTAAACCTTTCTCACCGAAGAGCGGAGCACGCCGCCACGTACCCCGCTACCGGGTCTCTATCCGCGGTGCGGGGTCTCAGCCGCTGTAGGACCGCAGAGCGTCGATTGCACGAACGGTGACATCCTCCACCGGGCCGGTGGCGTCGATGCCCACCAGCTTGCTCTGGGCGCCGTAATAATCCACCAGTGGCGCGGTCTTGTCCGCGTACTCCCGCAACCGGGTGGCGATGGTCTCCGGCTTGTCGTCGTCACGCTGGAACAACTCGGCACCGCACCGGTCGCAGCGCCCCTCCTGACTGGGGGCGTCGAACTCGACGTGCCAGACCTTGCCGCAGCCCCGGCAGGTACGCCGGCCGGAGAGCCGTCGAATGACTTCGTCGTCGTCAACCACCAATTCCAGCACCAGGTCCAACGCGGCGCCCAGGTCAACGAGGAGCTTGTCCAACGCGGCCGCCTGTGGGGTGGTCCGCGGGAAGCCATCGAGGAGGAACCCCGCACCGGCGTCCGGTTCGGCGAGCCGGTCCCGGACCATGTTGATGGTCACCTCGTCCGGCACCAACTCGCCGGCGTCCATGTACCGCTTGGCCTGGACCCCGAGGGGCGTGCCCTGCGAGACGTTGGACCGGAAGATATCCCCAGTCGAGATCTTCGGCACCGCGAGGTGTGCGGCGACGAACTCTGCCTGCGTGCCCTTGCCCGCACCCGGCGGGCCAACCAGAACGAGTCTCATCTACCGCAGGAACCCTTCGTAGTTCCGCTGCATCAGCTGGCTCTCGATCTGCTTGGTGGTTTCCAGACCGACACCAACCATGATCAGCACTGCGGTACCGCCGAACGGGAAGTTCAGGTATTGCTGGCGGTCGAGCCAGATGAAGAAGAAGTTCGGCAGGATCGAGACGACGGCCAGGTAGAGCGCACCGGCCAGGGTGATCCGGCTGAGGATGAAGTCGAGGTAGTCGGCGGTCGGCTTGCCCGGACGGATACCCGGGACGAAACCGCCGTACTTCTTCATGTTGTCCGCGACCTCGGTCGGGTTGAAGGTGATCGAGACGTAGAAGTACGTGAAGAAGATGATCAGCAGGAAGTAGACCACGATGTAGATCGGGCTGGTCGGATCGACCAGGTTGTCCCGGATCCACACCTGGGTCCGACCCGGGTCGGTCTGGTCGAAGAACTGCAGGGCCAGCTGCGGCAGGTAGAGCAGTGACGAACCGAAGATGACCGGGATGACACCCGCCTGGTTCACCTTCAGCGGGATGTAGGTCGACGTGCCGCCGTACATCCGCCGGCCAATCATCCGCTTGGCGTACTGCACCGGGATCCGACGCTGCGACTGCTCGATGAAGGTGACCGCAGTGATGATGACCAGCACCAGGGCAACGACGAGCAGGAACTTGGCCCAGCCCTGACTCTCCTTGATCGTCCAGCCCTCGGCGGGGAGCCGGGCCGCGATCGAGGTGAAGATCAGCACGGACATGCCGTTGCCGACGCCCCGGTCGGTGATCAGCTCGCCGAGCCACATCACCACGCCGGTGCCCGCGGTCATCGTCATGACCAGGATGCTCAGGGTCAGCCAGTCCGGGACACCGGTCCCTTCCGGGATGATCGGGAACTGGTCGCACTGGTTGTTGAAGAGCTGCCCGGAGCGGGCCAGCGCCACGAAGGCCGACGCCTGCAGGACACCGAGCCCAAGGGTCAGGTAGCGGGTGTACTGCGTGATCTTCGCTTGGCCGGCCTGGCCCTCCTTACGGAGCTGCTCCAACCGGGGGATCACCACAGTCAACAGCTGCAGGATGATCGACGCGGTGATGTAGGGCATGATGCCCAGCGCGAAGACCGAGAGCTGCAGCAACGCCCCACCGGAGAAGAGGTTGAGCAGGTTCAGTACGCCGGTGCTGCCCTGGGTCGCATCGATGCACTTCTGCACGTTGGTGTACGACACACCGGGGCTGGGCAGTGCGGCACCCAAGCGGTAGATCGCAATGATACCGATCGTGAACAGCAGCTTCTTGCGCAGGTCAGGCGTACGGAACGCACTGAGAAAGGCAGACAGCAAGTTCTTCCTCCTGCGCGAAGGCCGCGTGGCCATTCGCCAACACGGGCACCATCAGACTGGCGACCTAGACGACGCCGAGGTCACACCTTAACAGGCTTGCCCAACACCACACCACTGGGTGCCTACATGTCTGGTTCCACCAGGCGCGGCATACGAAGATGACAGCCGAGGGACCGAACCCCTACGGCCTCCTGGATCGGGGCCCGGAGCACCCCACCCGCACATCAGGCCACAAGAGAGCGACGCAACGATTATCAAGTCTAAAATCTTCTATTGACCCGGTACCACCCGTGCGCTAGCGTGCAGAATTGTTGCAACTATAGCGAACAGCTATGGGCGACTCCGGTGCGCCTCGACCCGACTCCAGCTCCGGTCTCGATCTCGGCAGCGAGCTCAGCCTCGATGGCGAGCTTGGCCTTGGCCCGATCTCGGCCTCGGTCTTCGCTGCAACCGCCATGCTGGTGCTCGCTGCAGTCCAGCAAAGCCGCACCCACCGCCCCGCCATGATCGGTGCGGTCCAATCAGGTACGCCCCTCCGCCAACGCGAGAGCGGTATCGCTCACCATTACCGGATCGGGGCTTGGAGTGTGGCCGGATCTTAGCGCGGCAGCCCCTGGAAACAGGGTTCACGCCGCCGGTCGGTAGGTTCGCACAAAACATACCCGCGATTAATACGACCAGTTTTCCCGAAGCTACCGCAGCTACGGCGGAGGCGGGCCGTAAAACCACGGCCTCACTCTTTCGGGAAACAAATCTGAACGTGGCCGCGATCGGCCACGACCAAACGCTGCGCGCTTCTCCGGTCGTCCAATCAGCCAGCTGAACCACACTGAAGCCGATTCGGGAGTCTTCACGTTTCCCGGGAACCAAGCCCACGCCGGAAAACGAGGGACAACGAGTTGCGGCGTGGGCAGGACCGGTTTCCCGACCTGCCCACGCCGCGGAACTCTTACAGCTCGGTGATCGAACCACCGGCAGCAGTGATCTTCTCCTTGGCCGACGCGCTGAACGCCTGCGCCGAGACCTGGAGAGTCACGCCACCGAGGTCACCGGTCCCGAGAATCTTGACCGGCTGGCCCTTGCGGACCGCACCGGCATCAACCAGCTCGGCCGGGCCAACCTGGCCGCCGTTCGGGAACAGCTCGGCGAGCCGCTCCAGATTGACGACCTGGAAGGTCACCTTGAACTTGTTCTTGAAGCCCTTCATCTTCGGCAACCGCATGTGGATAGGCATCTGCCCACCCTCGAACGCCGCCGAGATGTTCTTCCGGGCCTTCGACCCCTTGGTACCGCGACCGGCGGTCTTGCCCTTGGAGCCCTCACCACGACCCACCCGGGTCTTGGCCATCTTGGCACCCGGCGCCGGACGCAGGTGGTGGACCTTGATCGTCATTACTCGACCTCCTCGACCTTCACGAGGTGGTTGACCGTGAAGATCATGCCGCGAATCTCCGGACGGTCCTCCTTGACCACCACGTCATTGATCCGCTTGAGCCCGAGCGAACGCAGCGAGTTCCGCTGGTTCTGCTTGGTCCCAATCTCGGACCGGACCTGGGTGACCTTCAGGCGAGCCATCAGGACGCCACCTCCGCCCGCGATGCCAGCATCGCCGCCGGCGCAACGTCCTCAACCGGCAGGCCCCGCCGGGAGGCGACGGCCTCGGGGGACTCGAGCCCCTTCAGCGCCGCCAGCGTGGCGTGCACGATGTTGATCGGGTTGGACGACCCGAGGCTCTTCGAGAGCACATCGTGAATGCCGGCGCACTCCAGCACGGCACGGACCGGACCGCCGGCGATGACGCCGGTACCGGCCGAAGCGGGCTTCAGCAGCACGACACCAGCGGCGTCCTCGCCCTGGACCGGGTGCGGGATCGACTGACCGATCCGCGGCACCTTGAAGAAGTGCTTCTTGGCCTCCTCGACACCCTTGGCGATCGCCGCGGGCACCTCCTTGGCCTTTCCGTAGCCCACACCGACGGTGCCGTCGCCGTCGCCCACGATCACCAGGGCGGTGAAGCTGAAGCGACGACCACCCTTCACGACCTTTGCGACGCGGTTGATTGCGACGACCCGCTCAAGGTGCGGGGTCTTCTCGACGGGCGCGTTTCCGCGGCCGCCCTCACGGCGGTTGTCGCGGCGACCACCCTCGTTGCCACCGGACCCGCCGCCACGGCGCTGTTGACCTGGCATCAGCAGCCTTCCTTCTCTCTCGTGACGGGGTTTGTCAGAACTCGAGCCCGGCTTCGCGGGCAGCGTCGGCTAGCGCGGCGACCCGCCCCGCGTACCGGTTGCCACCGCGGTCGAAGACGACCTTGGCGATACCAGCGGCCTTCGCCCGCTCGGCGAGCAGGACGCCGACCTTGCCGGCCAGAACACTCTTGTCGCCCTCGGTGCCTCGCAGCGAGGCATCCAGGGTCGAGGCCGACACCAGGGTGTGCCCCTTGGTGTCGTCCACGATCTGGGCAACGATGTGCCGCAGCGAGCGGGTGACCACCAGGCGGGGACGCGCGGGCGTCCCACTGACCTGCCGGCGGACCCGGAAGTGCCGGCGCGCCCGCCCGACGGCGCGCTTGGCGGCGACACCGCGGCGACGCTTGAGCAGCGTGGCGCTCACTTCTTACCTGCCTTTCCGGCCTTACGGCGGATCACTTCACCCTGGTACTTCACGCCCTTGCCCTTGTAGGGCTCCGGCGGCCGGATCTTCCGGATGTTCGCGGCGACCTCACCGACCAGCTGCTTGTTGATGCCGGCCACGTGGAACAGCGTCGGCTTTTCCACCGAGAAGGTGATGCCCTCCGGCGCCACCACGGTGACCGGGTGCGAGAACCCGAGCGCGAACTCGAGGTCCTTGCCCTTCGCGGTCACCCGGTAACCGGTGCCCGCGATCTCCAGACTCTTCCGGTACCCCTCGGTTACACCGACGATCATGTTGGCGACCAGGGTGCGGCTCAGTCCGTGCAGCTCCTTGGCCTTGCGCTCGTCGTTCGGGCGAGCCACGTTCAGCTGCCCATCCTCCGCCTGCTCGATCGTGATCGGCTCGGCGACGGTGTGCGAGAGTTCGCCCTTGGGGCCCTTGACCGTGACGGTCTGGCCGGCGATCGTGACGTCAACGCCGGCTGGCACCGGGATCGACTTACGTCCAATACGCGACATTTCTACCTGTCTCCCGTTACCAGACGAAGGCGAGGACTTCCCCGCCAACGCTCCGCTTGCGGGCCTGCCGATCGGTGAGCAGACCCTGGGACGTCGAAATGATCGCCACGCCAAGCCCGCCGAGCACCCGCGGGAGCTCACCCGACTTGGCGTACACCCGAAGGCCGGGCTTGGACACGCGCTTGATGCCCGCCAGGCTCCGCTCGCGGTTCTGGCCGTACTTCAGCTCGACGACCAGTCGCTTGCCGACGGCGCTCTCCTCGGGCTCCTCGACCACCCAGGTGCTGATGTACCCCTCGGACTTGAGGACCTCGGCGATATTCGCCTTGATCTTCGAGTAGGGCATCGTCACCCGGTCGTGGTACGCCTGGTTGGCGTTACGCAGACGCGTGAGCATGTCTGCGATCGGGTCGGTCATCGTCATTAAACTCGTCAACCTTTCTCGCCGGGGTTCCCGGGTGATCCCGGGCCTACGGCGAAGAGACAGTGCAGCTGACGCGCGGAGCGCGCCGGGCTATTACCAGGAAGCCTTGGACACGCCGGGCAGCTCACCGCGGTGGGCCATCTCCCGGATGCAGACCCGGCAGAGACCGAACTTGCGGTAGACCGCCTTCGGACGCCCGCACCGCTGGCAGCGGGTGTACGCGCGAACCGAGAACTTCGGCTTCGCGGCAGCCTTGAGGATCAGCGCCTTCTTCGCCATCTCAGTTCTCCTTGAACGGGAAGCCCAGGAACTTGAGCAGCGCCCGGCCCTCATCGTCGGTCGTGGCGGTGGTGACCACCGTGATGTCCATGCCCCGCTGGCGATCGATCTTGTCCTGGTCGATCTCGTGGAACACCGACTGCTCGGTCAGACCGAACGTGTAGTTGCCGTTCCCGTCGAGCTTGCGCCCGTCGAGACCGCGGAAGTCACGGATTCGCGGCAGCGCGATGGAGAGCAGCCGGTCCAGGAACTCCCACATCCGGTCGCCGCGCAGAGTGACCTTCGCGCCGATCGGCATCCCCTCCCGCAGCTTGAACTGCGCGATGGACTTGGTGGCCCGCCTAACCTGCGGCTTCTGGCCGGTGATGGTGGCCAGATCGCGGACCGCGCCGTCGATCAGCTTGGCGTCCCGAGCGGCCTCGCCGACGCCCATGTTGACGACGATCTTGACCAGGCCCGGCACCTGCATCGGGTTGCCGTACTTGTACTGCTCCCGCAGCTGGCCCACGATCTCGTTGCGGTACCGCTCCTTGAGGCGCGGCATGGTCTTGGTTTCGGTAGCCGTGGTCATGATGGCAGGTCCTTACCGGTGCTACGCGCGATGCGGACCTTCTGGCCATTGTCGTCGATCCGGTAGCCGACCCGGGTCGGCTTGCCGTCGGAGTCCAAGACCATCACGTTCGAGACGTGGATCGGAGCCTCCTGGGTGACGATGCCACCGGTCTTCGCGCCACGCTGGGTGGTGCTGATGCGAGTGTGCTTCTTGACCCGGTTCACGCCCTCGACCAGGACCTTGTCCTGCCGCGGGTAGGCCGCGATGACCTTACCCTTGGCACCCTTGTCCTTGCCGGCGATGACGACGACCGTGTCGCCCTTCCTGACCTTCACGGTCACAACACCTCCGGCGCGAGAGAAATAATCTTCATGAACCGCTTGTCCCGCAGCTCCCGGCCAACCGGGCCGAAGATACGGGTGCCACGCGGATCCCCGCCGTCCTTGATGATGACGGCGGCGTTCTCGTCGAAGCGGATGTACGAGCCGTCCGGCCGCCGCCTCTCCTTGGCGGTACGAACGACGACCGCCTTCACGACATCGCCCTTCTTGACACCGGCGCCCGGGATCGCGTCCTTAACGGTGGCCACGATGACGTCGCCGATGCTCGCGTAGCGCCGACCGGAGCCACCGAGCACCCGGATGCACAGGATCTCCCGGGCACCCGTGTTGTCGGCGACGCGCAGTCGCGACTCCTGCTGAATCACGTCTATCTCCTATGTCTGCCGGTTCTCCGGCCGCACCACGGCGGCCGGAGCCTGGCGGAACCTGCGCCCGACCGGAACCGGCCGAGCTCGAGCCTTCGCTACTTGGCCTTCTCGAGGATCTCCACGAGCCGCCACCGCTTGGTGGCAGACAACGGCCGGGTCTCCATGATCAGAACCCGGTCGCCGATGCCCGCCGAGTTCTGCTCGTCGTGGACCTTCAGCTTGCTGGTGCGGCGCATGATCTTGCCGTACAGCCCGTGCTTGACGCGGTCCTCGACCTCGACGACAACCGTCTTGTCCATCTTGTCGCTGACCACGAGGCCCTCACGAACCTTCCGGCGGGCCCGCGTGGTCGCGGTGGTGTTCTCGCTCATCCTGCAGTCACCTCAGTCGGCGCGGCCGAGAGCCCCAGCTCGCGTTCACGCATGATCGTGTAGATCCGGGCGATCTCCCGACGAATGACCTGCAGCCGCCGGTTGTTGTCCAGCTGCCCGGTTGCGGCCTGCACGCGGAGGTTGAACAGCTCCGCCTTAGCCTCGCGCAGCTTCGTGACCAACTCCTCCTCGGAGAGCTCACGCAGCTCGGCGGCCTTAACGCCCGCTGCCATCAGGATTCACCCACTTCGCGTGTAACAATCCGGCACTTCATCGGGAGCTTGTGGATCGCGCGACGCATCGCCTCACGCGCGATCTGCTCGTTGGGGAAGGACATCTCGAAGAGAACCCGCCCCGGCTTCACGTTCGCGACCCACCACTCGGGAGAGCCCTTACCGGAACCCATCCGGGTCTCCGCCGGCTTCTTGGTTAGCGCCTGGTCCGGGAAGATCGTGATCCAGACCTTGCCACCACGCTTGATGTGCCGGGTCATCGCGATACGCGCCGACTCGATCTGGCGGTTGGTCACGTAGGCCGGCTCGAGAGCCTGAATCCCGAACTCGCCGAACACCACCCGGTTACCGCCCTTGGACGCGCCACTGCGGTCCGGGTGGTGCGGCTTGCGGAAGCCCTTCGGGGGCTTGCGCGGCATCAGCATCTGTCAGCCCTCCTGCTGCGTTTCTGCCGGCTGGGTAGCGGCCGACGCGATCGCGCCAGCGTCCACCGACTCGCCGCTCGGCGTCTCAGCCGCCTGCGCGATGGTGGTCGCGGCGGCTCGGCCGGCCTCGGTGCCACCGGCGGTGGTGCCGGACGAACCGGACCTACCCCGACGCGGACGCTCCGAGCGGTCGCCGCGCTCCCGGCGCGGACGCGACGGAGCCTCAGCCGGGGTCTCCCGGCCCGGCACCGCGTCGCCCTTGTAGATCCAAACCTTCACACCGATCCGGCCGAAGGTGGTCCGGGCCTCAAAGAAGCCGTACTCGATGTTGGCCCGCAGCGTGTGCAGCGGGACCCGGCCTTCGCGGTAGAACTCGGTCCGGCTCATCTCGGCACCGCCGAGCCGCCCCGAGACCTGCACCCGGATGCCCTTGCAGACCGGGTTCTTCATGGCCGACTGCATAGCCTTGCGCATCGCCCGACGGAAGCTGACCCGGCTGGACAGCTGCTCGGCCACGCCCTGCGCGACGAGCTGCGCGTCCGACTCCGGGCTCTTCACCTCGATGATGTTGAGCTGAACCTGCTTGCCGGTCAGCTTCTCCAGCTCCCCGCGGATCCGGTCGGCCTCAGCACCCTTACGGCCGATCACGATGCCCGGCCGGGCGGTGTGGATGTCGACGCGGACCCGGTCCCGGGTGCGCTCGATGTCGACCTTGGAGATCCCCGCCCGCTCCAGGCCCTTGGACATCATCCGCCGGATCTTGACATCCTCGCCGACGTAGTCCTTGTAGAGCTTGTCCGCGAACCAGCGCGACTTCCAGTCGGTCGAGATGCCGAGCCGGAACCCGTGCGGGTGAACCTTCTGACCCATTACTCGGCACCCTCCGTCTTGCTCTCGGTCGCAGCTGGCGTGGTCTCCTTCGCCGGGGCCGCCTTCTTCGCCGCCGCCTTCTTCGGCGCAGCCGGCGCGACCGCCTCAACCACCACCGTGATGTGAGAGGTGCGCTTCCGGATCCGGTACGCCCGACCCTGGGCGCGCGGCTGGAACCGCTTCATCGTCGGGCCCTCGTCCACGTACGCCTCGCGGACGAGCAGCGCGTCGGGGTCCAGCCGCTCGTTGTTCTCCGCGTTGGCGATCGCGCTCGCGAGTACCTTGTACACCTGCTCGCTCGCGGCCTGTGGCGCGAACTGCAGCACCGTGAGCGCCTCCTTCGCGGGCAGGCCGCGGACGAGGTTGACCACCCGGCGCGCCTTCATCGGCGAGATGCGCACGTATCGCGCAACCGCCCGCGCGCCCGGAAGCACCGGAGCGTCGCCCTTTCCTGGCATCGCTGTAACCCCTTGTTCCTCTATCCGTATGCCCGCGGCGTCAGCGCCGACGGCTCTTCCGGTCGTCCTTCTCGTGACCCTTGAACGTGCGGGTCAGCGCGAACTCGCCGAGCTTGTGCCCGACCATCGCCTCGGTCACGAACACCGGGACGTGTTTGCGTCCGTCGTGCACAGCGATCGTGTGGCCGAGCATCTCCGGGATGATCGTCGAACGCCGCGACCAGGTCTTGATGACGTTCTTGGTGCCCTTGTCGTTCTGCGTTTCCACCTTCTTGAGCAGGTGGTCGTCGATGAACGGGCCCTTCTTCAGGCTGCGAGGCATCTCTTATCTCCCTCAGCCGCGCTTACGCGTGGCGTAGCGACGGCGGACGATCAGCCGGTCACTCGGCTGGCCCTTACGGCGGGTACGGCCCTCGGGCTTACCCTGCGGGTTGACCGGGTGACGGCCACCAGAGGTCTTACCCTCACCACCACCGTGCGGGTGGTCGACCGGGTTCATGGCCACACCACGGACGGTCGGGCGCTTGCCCTTCCACCGCATCCGGCCGGCCTTACCCCAGTTGATGTTTGACTGGTCGGCGTTGCCGATCTCACCGATGCTGGCCCGGCAGCGCACGTCGACGCGACGGATCTCACCGGAGGGCATACGCAGGGTCGCGTAGGCGCCCTCCCGGCCGAGCAGCTGGATTCCCGTCCCCGCGGAGCGGGCCAGCTTGGCACCGCCGCCCGGACGCAGCTCCACGTTGTGGATCGTCAGACCGACCGGGATGTTCCGCAACGGCAGGTTGTTGCCCGGCTTGATGTCGGCGCCCGGACCCGACTCGACGGTGTCGCCCTGCTTCAGGTCCTTCGGTGCGAGGATGTACCGCTTCTCGCCGTCCAGGAAGTGCAGCAGCGCGATCCGCGCGGTGCGGTTCGGGTCGTACTCGATGTGCGCGACCTTCGCCGGCACGCCGTCCTTGTCGACCCGCTTGAAGTCGATGATTCGGTACTGACGCTTGTGGCCGCCACCCTGGTGCCGGGCGGTGATCCGACCGTGGGCGTTCCGCCCGCCCTTCTTCGGCAGCGGGGCCAGCAGCGACTTCTCCGGCGTGGACCGGGTGATCTCGGCGAAGTCGGCAACGCTCGAGCCACGCCGGCCCGGCGTCGTCGGCTTGTACTTACGGATAGCCATTGTCTACACCCCTCAGCTGACCGGGCCGCCGAAGGCCTCGATGCGGTCACCGTCAGCCAGCTTCACCATCGCCCGCTTGGTGTCCTTGCGCTTACCGAATCCGGTCCGGGTCCGCTTGCGCTTGCCCACGCGGTTGAGCGTGTTGACCGTAAGGACGCGGACGTTGAAGATCTGCTCAATGGCGATCTTGATCGCGGTCTTGTTCGCGTCCGGGTGCACCAGGAACGTGTACCAGTTACGGTTCAGCTCGCTGTAGCTCTTCTCCGAGACGACCGGCGCAATGATGATGTCGCGCGGGTCGGCGATCGTGCTCACTTGCCACCCTCCTCGGTGGTCTCAGCGGGAACGCCCAGGAACTCCTCCAGGGCCTCCTTGGTGAAGACCACGTCGTCGGCCAGCAGCACGTCGTACGTGTTGAGCTGGCCGGACTCGATCAGGTGCACCCGCGGCTCGTTGCGCAGCGACACCCAGTTCAGCTCATCGGTGCTGCTAAGCACCACCAGCACCCGGCGTGCGTCGGTCAGCTTCGCCAAGGTGGTCAGGGCCGCCTTCGTCGACGGCTGCTCACCGGCGACGAACGCCTCAACGACGTGCACCTTGTCGGCGCGGGCCCGGTCCGAGAGGGCACCCCGCAGCGCGGCGGCCTTCATCTTCTTCGGGGTCCGCTGGCTGTAGTCGCGCGGCACTGGGCCGTGCACCACGCCGCCTCCGGCGAACTGCGGGGCGCGGATCGAGCCCTGACGGGCCCGGCCGGTCCCCTTCTGCTTGTAGGGCTTCTTGCCGCCGCCGGCGACCTCGCCCCGCGTCTTGGTCTTGTGCGTGCCCTGTCGAGCCGCCGCGAGCTGAGCCACCACAACCTGGTGCATCAGCGCGATGTTGGCCTGCGCGTCGAAGATGTCAGCGGGCAACTCGACGGAGCCGGCCTTGGTACCTTCGACGGTGAGGACATCAACGGTGGTCACTTGGCTGCCCCACCCTTCTTCGCCTTGGCCGCAGTGCGAACCAGGACCAGCGCGCCCTTGGGGCCAGGGATGGCACCCCGGACGAGCAGGAGATTGTTCTCGGTGTCAACCGCCTGGACGGTGAGGTTCTGGACGGTGTAGCGCACACCACCCATCCGGCCGGCCATCCGGGTGCCCTTGAAGACGCGCCCCGGAGTGGCGCAGCCGCCGATCGAGCCCGGCGACCGGTGCTTGCGCTCCACACCGTGGCTGGCGCGCAGACCGTGGAAACCGTGCCGCTTCATCGGGCCGGCGTAGCCCTTGCCCTTAGTCTTTCCGGTCACGTCGACCGAGATACCGGCCGGGAACTCCTCGACCGTGACCTCCTGGCCGAGCGAGTACTCGGCGGCGTCGGTCGTGCGCAGCTCGACGATGCGCCGGCGCGGCGCGACCTCGGCCTTTGCGAAGTGGCCGCTGATCGGCTTCTTGACCTTGCGTGGGTCGATGGCGCCGTACGCCAACTGGACCGCCGCGTAGCCGTCCTTCTCCTGGCTACGGACCTGGCTGACGACACACGGGCCGGCCTGCACCACAGTCACCGGAACAACACGGTTGTTGTCCCAGACCTGGGTCATGCCGAGCTTCGCGCCCAGGATCCCCTTGACTTGCCTGTCCATTTGTCCGATCCCTACAGCTTGATCTCGATGTCGACGCCAGCCGGCAGGTCGAGGCGCATGAGCGAGTCGACCGTCTTCGGGGTCGGGTCGATAATGTCGATCAGCCGCTTGTGCGTGCGCATCTCGAAGTGCTCGCGCGAGTCCTTGTACTTGTGCGGCGAGCGGATAACGCAGAAACGGTTGATCTCCGTGGGCAGCGGCACCGGGCCTGCGACCTGCGCCCCGGTGCGCGTCACCGTCTCGACGATCTTCCGAGCCGAGGAGTCGACGACCTCGTGGTCATAGGCCTTGAGCCGGATGCGGATCTTCTGTCCCGCCATAGTGGCTTCTGTTCCTTCTCTCGATGCCGCTGTGTTGCGGACGCCCGCGCCGAATGGCACCGGGCCCGCTTCGCCGACCCCCGCGGTCGGGCGTGTCGCGCCCTCGGTTCAGAATCCGCCCCGGGATTCCGGAGCGATCCTGCCGCGGTGGGTCATCACGTCGATCGCACTACGGCGACCTAGACGCCGCGCGAGGGTGGTCAGCGAAACGAGTCGCCAACCACCCTGCGCCCGACTGGTTCACCCGCCCGGAGGTTCGGCGCTGCCGAACGCGAACGGGGAAACCATCGTTACGCAACCTGACCAGTATGCCGCACGGGTGGCGGCATGCCTAATCGGGGTTACCTAGCTCACTTGATGATCTTGGTGACGCGACCAGCGCCAACCGTGCGGCCGCCCTCGCGGATCGCGAACTTGAGGTTTTCCTCCATCGCGACGGGCTGGATCAGCTTCACGGTCATCGTGGTGTTGTCGCCCGGCATGACCATCTCGGTACCCTCGGGGAGGGTAACGACACCGGTAACGTCCGTGGTCCGGAAGTAGAACTGCGGACGGTAGTTCTGGAAGAACGGCGTGTGGCGGCCGCCCTCCTCCTTGGAAAGGATGTAGACCGTCGCCTCGAACTCGGTGTGCGGGGTGGCGGTGCCCGGCTTGATGACGACCATGCCGCGCTCGACGTCCTCGCGCTTCACACCACGCAGCAGCAGACCGACGTTCTCACCCGCGCGCGCCTCGTCCAGCAGCTTGCGGAACATCTCGATGCCGGTGCAGGTGGTCTTCGTCGACTTCTCACGGATGCCGACGAGCTCCACCTCCTCGTTCGGCTTCAGCACGCCACGCTCGGCGCGACCGGTGACGACCGTACCCCGACCGGTGATCGTAAAGACGTCCTCGATCGGCATCAGGAACGGCTTCTCGGTCTCGCGCTCCGGCTGCGGGATCGAGGTGTCGACCGCGGTCATCAGCTCCATGAGCTTGCCGCCCCACTCCGGGTCACCCTCAAGGGCCTTCAGCGCGGACACCCGCACGACCGGCAGGTCGTCGCCCGGGTACTCCTGCGAGGAGAGCAGCTCACGGACCTCGAGCTCGACGAGCTCAAGGAGCTCCTCGTCGTCAACCATGTCGCTCTTGTTGAGCGCCACGACGATGTACGGCACGCCAACCTGGCGGGCCAGCAGCACGTGCTCGCGGGTCTGCGGCATCGGGCCGTCGGTCGCCGCGACCACGAGGATCGCGCCGTCCATCTGGGCCGCACCGGTGATCATGTTCTTGATGTAGTCGGCGTGCCCGGGGCAGTCGACGTGCGCGTAGTGCCGCGCCTCGGTCTGGTACTCGACGTGCGCGATCGAGATCGTGATGCCGCGGGCCTTCTCCTCCGGCGCCTTGTCGATCTCGTCGAACGGCATGTACGGGTTCAGGTCCGGGTACTGGTCGTGCAGGACCTTGGTGATGGCCGCCGTCAGCGTCGTCTTACCGTGGTCGATGTGACCAATGGTGCCGATGTTGACGTGCGGCTTAGTCCGCTCGAACTTCGCCTTCGCCACTGGTGTCCTCCTGTGGACTTTCTTGGTTCGTTCGCCCCGGTGCGCCGGTCGGCGCTTAGGACTCTGTCGACAGCCTTTCCGGCCTTACGGCCGGGAAGCCATTTGTGGGCTCTGCGGCGATGAAGCCTACAGGCCCGGAATCATGCGGTCCGACCGAGGTGGTCGCGGGCGGGATACCCTCCCGCGACCCCCCGGCTCATCGACCGGCTCAGACGAGTGTCACTCGCCGGTCGCCTTAGCGATGATCTCCTTCGCCACGGAGGCCGGAACCTCGGCGTAGGAGTCGAACTGCATGCTGTAGCTAGCCCGGCCCTGGGTCTTCGACCGCAGGTCGCCGACGTAGCCGAACATCTCCGACAACGGCACCAGGGCACGGACGACGCGGGCACCGCCGCGATCCTCCATCGCCTGGATTATGCCGCGACGGGAGTTAATGTCGCCGACGACGTCACCCATGTTCTCCTCTGGAGTGGTGACCTCGACGGCCATCATCGGCTCGAGCAGTGCCGGATCGGCCTTGCGGGCCGCATCCTTCAGCACCATCGAGCCGGCGATCTTGAATGCCATCTCGGACGAGTCGACCTCGTGGTACTGACCGTCGACCAGCGTCAGCTTCACCCCGACCAGCGGGAAGCCGGCCAGGATGCCGTACTGCATGGCATCCTGCGCACCCGCGTCTACCGAGGGGATGAACTCCCGGGGGATGCGACCGCCGGTGACGGCGTTGGCGAACTCGTAGGTCGGAGCATCGTTGTCAAGAGGCAACGGCTCCAGGCTGATGATCACACGAGCGTACTGGCCGGAACCACCGGTCTGCTTCTTGTGGGTGTACTCGACCTTCTCCACCTTGCGGCGGATGGTCTCGCGGTACGCCACCTGCGGCTTACCGATGTTCGCCTCGACGTTGAACTCGCGGCGCATCCGGTCCACCAGGATGTCCAGGTGCAGCTCACCCATGCCGGAGATGACCGTCTGCCCGGTCTCGTCGTCCAGCTTGACGCGGAAGGTCGGGTCCTCCTCGGCCAGCCGCTGGATGGCGGTGCTGAGCTTCTCCTGGTCGGCCTTGGTCTTCGGCTCGATGGCCACCTCGATGACCGGCTCCGGGAAGGTCATCGACTCGAGGATGACCGGGTTCGCCGGGTCGCAGAGGGTGTCACCGGTGGTGGTCTGCTTCAGACCCTGAACCGCGATGATGTCGCCAGCCTTGGCGGAGCCACGCTCCTCCCGCTTGTTGGCGTGCATCTGGTAGATCTTGCCGATCCGCTCCTTGCGGTCCTTGGTGGAGTTGACCACCTGTGAACCGGTCTCGACCACACCGGAGTAGACCCGGACGTAGGTGAGCTTCCCGAGGTGCTTATCGGTCTGGATCTTGAATGCGAGACCGGAGAAGGGCTCCGAGGTGGACGGCTTCCGCAGCATCGGGGTCTCACCGTCGGTCGCGGTACCCTCAATCGCCGGGACGTCCAGCGGCGACGGCAGGTAGTCGACCACGGCGTCGAGCATCGGCTGGACGCCCTTGTTCTTGAAGGCGGAGCCGCAGAGGACCGGGTTGGCCTTACCGGCGATGGTCGCCCGGCGGATGGCAGCCTTGATCTCCTCGACGGAGAACTCCCCACCCTCCAGGTACTTCTCCATCACCGCGTCGTCGACGTCGGCCAGCGTCTCCATCAGCTTCTCGCGCCACTCGGTGGCAACGTCGGCCAGCTCAGCCGGGATCTCCTCGACCGCGTAGTCCTCGCCCTTCTGGGTTTCCCCACGCCAGGTAAGGGCACGCATGCCGATCAAGTCAACGACGCCGATGTGCTCAGACTCGAGCCCAATCGGGACCTGGAGCACCAACGGGATGGCGTTGAGCCGGTCGATCATCATCTGGACGCAGCGGAAGAAGTCCGCACCGGTCCGGTCAAGCTTGTTGACAAAGCACATCCGCGGAACGTTGTACTTGTCGGCCTGACGCCAGACGTTCTCCGTCTGCGGCTCCACGCCGGCGACTCCGTCGTAGACCGCGACCGCACCATCCAGAACCCGCAGCGACCGCTCGACCTCGACCGTGAAGTCGACGTGGCCGGGCGTATCGATGATCTGAATCGTGTGGCCCTTCCACTCGCACTTCGTGGCGGCGGAAGTGATCGTGATACCGCGCTCCTGCTCCTGCGCCATCCAGTCCATGACGGCGGCGCCCTCATGAACCTCACCGATCTTGTAGGTGATACCGGTGTAGAACAGGATTCGCTCGGTGGTAGTGGTCTTACCGGCATCGATGTGCGCCATGATGCCGATGTTGCGTACGTTGGCGAGCGCGTCTGCGGCGGCCACTTCAATCCCTACTTATCGTCGTCTCGACACAACTGGTGTGGTTCCGGCGCCGAGACGACGCCGGAACCTGGGTGTTACCAGCGGTAGTGCGCGAAGGCCTTGTTGGACTCGGCCATCTTGTGGGTGTCCTCGCGCCGCTTGACGGCGGCACCGAGGCCGTTGCTCGCGTCCAGCAGCTCGTTCATCAGCCGCTCAACCATGGTCTTCTCGCGCCGAGCGCGGGCGTAGGTGACCAGCCAGCGCAGGCCCAGGGTGGTGGCGCGGGCCGGACGAACCTCGACCGGCACCTGGTAGGTGGCGCCACCGACACGGCGGCTGCGCACCTCGAGCGTCGGCTTGACGTTGTCCATCGCCCGCTTGAGGGTGACCACCGGGTCGGTGCCGGACTTCTCCCGGCAGCCCTCCAGCGCCGCGTAGACGAGGGTCTCGGCGAGCTGACGCTTGCCGCGGAGCAAGATCTTGTTTACCAGCTGGGTGACCAGCGGCGAGTTGTACACCGGGTCAGCGACCAGCGGCCGCCGCGGAGCGGGTCCCTTACGCGGCATGTCAGCTCTTCTCCTTCTTCGCGCCGTAGCGGCTACGCGCCTGCTTGCGGTTGCGGACACCCTGGGTGTCCAGCGAGCCACGTACGATCTTGTACCGCACACCGGGGAGGTCCTTCACCCGGCCACCGCGGACGAGCACGATCGAGTGCTCCTGGAGGTTGTGACCGACGCCCGGAATGTAGGCGGTCACCTCGATCTGGCTGCTGAGCTTGACCCGAGCGACCTTACGCAGCGCCGAGTTCGGCTTCTTCGGGGTGGTGGTGTACACACGGGTGCACACGCCCCGCCGCTGCGGGGACCCCTTCAGGGCGGGGGTTTTCGTCTTGGTCGTCTTGGCCTGACGGCCCTTTCGGACCAGCTGCTGAATGGTGGGCACCGGGTTTCTCCGCTCCCTTCGGCCGCCCGGAGGCGACCGCGCCGTTTGCTTCTAGCCGGCCGGATGGACGGCTCTCCTACATTCCAACCAGGGCCACCTGCCGGGGTCCCAGCACCCGCGGTCGGGCGTGTCGCCGACCCACGGTTTCCCGGTCGTCACTCACGGGCGAAAACCGGGTTTGGTCACCGGCGCGAGGTGGCCGGATCTCTGGCTGTCGTCGCGCACCGCGAGAACACCCCACAAAGTGAGATCACAGCGCACGCACGAACTGCCCAGGCACGCCTGGGCACAAGGGGAAAGAGTACCTACCACAACCGCGCAGGTCAAAACTGGGCGGCCAGCGGGTTCACCCACCGGTCGAGACCATTCGGCCTGCGCGCCCGTGCCGGGCACCTACCGAGTCGAGTGTACCGGCTGCACCCGGCGACGATCCCACGGCCCTCGGTTCCCAATACCCACAAAATCAGGCATAAAACCGACGGTCAGGACAACCCCAGGAGCAACGCCAACCCAAGCCCGCCCACGTTGAGCAGCAGCCCGACACCACCGCAGCTCACTCCAACCCAGGCTAGTCCCGGCCCGCTAAACCGGACCGCCGGCGGTGGCAACGGCTGGCGGATCTGCCGGAGCCCGAACAGACCGACACCAACAGCGCCCGCCCCGGTGAGAGCACCCAGCGTGGTGAAGGCTCCCGCGGCCCACGCGCCGTCCGCATCCGCCCCAACCACGCCGACACAGGCCACCAGCAGCGAGACCAAAATCGAAGCAATCCCGGTGACCAGGGACCCCACCGCGAGACCGGAGGTTACCGCCGGCACGTCGAGGTGCACCACGCCGAACGGCGTGCCCGGCACGGGCTGAATGCGACTCGGCTGACCCAACGCGTCCCGCGGCGGAGGCGGAGGCACCACCGGCAGAGGTCCCCAACCGGGCGTTGAGGTCGGTGGCGTGCCCGCCGGGCCAGACGGCGCTGGTGGCCGGGCCCACGGGTCCGGCGTCGGCGCCCTCAGCCCCGACGGGCCGGGCTCGCCCTCCGCTGGCCCCCACGGCCCGCCGGGCGCCGTCGGGTCAGTGCCCTGCGGGCGTGCCGGATCCGTCACAGCTCCTCCAAGTCGGCAGTCGACGCCCAAGCGCCGAACACCGGTCAGGCTACCGCTGCGCGGCCAGCGGGCGATGCCCGACTTGGTCAACGCTCCCAGCGGTCAGTCCACGTTCGGGGCGAAGTCCTGGCCGTAGGGGGCCTCTGCCAGCCGGATGACACCGATCACCAGCAGGACGGTCACCACGACCATGGTCAACAAAAGGCCGGTCCACGCCAGTCGCTCCCCCCGCCGCAGCCATGCCGCGCCGGTGAGAAACCCCCCAGAAAGGTACGCCTCACGACGCGCCTGCCGCGCCAACACGAGTGCCACGGTGGCCGGTACCGCTCCCCCGACGAACAGGCCGGTCAGTGCCCCGAAGAGCCCGAGCGCGAAGACCGCCCGCGCCTTGGTCGACCGAACCGGGTCCGGGTCCTGCGGGTGCCGGGGCAGCCCCAGCGGGGCAAGCGGGTCAGGCCCGGAAGCAGTGCGCATGCCCCCATCATGCCCGGACCGAATAGGAACAGACCTCGAGCCGGTTACCCAGCGGATCACGGAACCAGAACCAGGTCACCGGCTGGTCCGGGGCCTGATTCAGCTCACCGACCTCAGCCCCACGCTCGATCAGCCACTGGCGGGCGGCGACGGCGTCGGGGGTGTGGAAGTTGAAACCGGACCACTCGCCCCCCTCCGGGTTGAGCAGGGTCACCGGCGGGCCCTCCGGGGCCTGGAGCACCACGATGTGCGAGGTGCGGAAGAGCTCGGGCCAGCCCAGGGTGTCCTGGTACCACCCGGCCACCGCATGTGGATCATCGACCTTGACGAAGACGGTGTCTACCTTACGTAGCGGACTGTCAGACATGCCGGGACGGTAGCCGCCGGCACCGACACCCGCCGGACACGACGCGGCCCCCGGCATCGCCGGGGGCCGCGTCAACAACCATCGTGCCTAGCGGTACGACCCGAAGTCGAAGTCGTCCAGCGGGACCGCCTGGCCACTGGCCGGCCCGAAGCCGTAATCGGTCTCCGGGTAGCCGGTCATCGAGTAGACCTTGGCCTTCGCCTCCTCGGTCGGCTCGACCCGGACATTGCGGTACTTGCTGATGCCAGTACCAGCCGGGATGAGCTTACCGATGATCACGTTCTCCTTGAGACCGATCAACGAGTCGCTGCGAGCGTGGATCGCCGCGTCCGTCAGCACCCGGGTGGTCTCCTGGAAGGAGGCCGCCGAGAGCCAGGAGTCGGTGGCCAAGGAGGCCTTGGTGATACCCATCAGCACCGGACGGCCGGCGGCGGGCTCGCCGCCCTCGGAGACGAGCCGGCGGTTCTCCGACTCGAACAGCGCCCGGTCCACGAGCACGCCCGGCAGGAACTCGGTCGAGCCGGAGTCGATGACCGTCACCCGCTTGAGCATCTGCCGGATGATGATCTCGATGTGCTTGTCGTGGATGAGCACACCCTGTGAGCGGTAGACCTCCTGGACCTCCTGGGTCAGGTGGACCTGGACCGCCCGCGGACCCAGGATGCGGAGCAGCTCGTGCGGGTCGATCGTACCCACGGTGAGCTTCTCGCCGACCTCGACGTGGTCGCCGTCGTTGGCCAACAGTCGGACCCGCTTCGAGATCTTGTCGTAGGCGATCTCGTCGCTGCCGTCGTCCGGTACCACAATGATCTTCCGGGACCGCTCGCCGTCCTCAATCCGGACTCGACCAGGGGTGTCCGCGATCGGGGCCTTGCCCTTCGGGATTCGAGCTTCGAAGATCTCCTGGACCCGGGGCAGACCCTGGGTGATGTCCTCCCCAGCGACACCACCGGTGTGGAAGGTACGCATCGTCAGCTGCGTACCCGGCTCACCAATCGACTGGGCGGCGATAATTCCGACCGCCTCGCCGACATCCACGGTCTTGCCGGTCGGCAGCGAACGGCCGTAGCAGGCCCCGCAGACGCCCAGCTTCGACTCGCAGGTGAGGACACTGCGGACCCGGACGGACTCCACCCCAGCGGCGACGATCTTGTCCACCAGGATCGAGTTGATGTCCGCACCCCGCTCGGCGACGACGGTGCCGTCCGGCCCCTTGATGTCGTCAGCCAACGTCCGGGCGTGCACGCTGGTCTCCGCGTGCTCGTGCACGACCAGCGAACCGGCCTCCCCGGCCAGCTGGCCCACCTGCATCGGAATGGCCCGGTCGGTGCCGCAGTCCTCCTCGCGGATGATCACATCCTGCGAGACATCCACCAGACGACGGGTCAGGTAGCCCGAGTCGGCGGTACGCAGGGCGGTGTCCGCCAGACCCTTACGGGCACCGTGCGTGGAGATGAAGTACTCCAGCACGGAGAGACCCTCGCGGTAGGAGGCCTTGATCGGGCGCGGGATGATTTCACCCTTCGGGTTCGCCACCAAGCCACGGATCGCGGCGATCTGCCGGAGCTGAAGCAGGTTACCGCGGGCGCCCGAGTTAATCATCTTCCAGAGCGGGTTCTCCTGCGGTAGCGCGGTGTCCATCTCCTTGGCGACCTCATTGGTCGCCTTGGTCCAGATCTCGATGAGCTCACCGCGACGTTCCTCGGCGGTCATCAGACCACGCTGGTACTGCTTGTCGATCCGGTCGGCCTCCTGCTCATACCGACCAAGGATCTCCCGCTTGCGCGGCGGTGCGAGGACGTCCTCCATGCCGATGGTCACCCCGGACCAGGTGGCCCAGTGGAAGCCGGCCTCCTTGAGCCCATCCAGGGTGGCCGCGAGGGCGACCTTCGGGAAACGCTCGGCGAGGTCGTTGACGATCGCGGAGAGCTGACCCTTGCGGATCTCATAGTTCACGAACCGGTAGCCCGGCGGCAGGGTCTCGTTGAACAGAACCCGACCAAGCGTCGTCTCCACCGTGACCGGGTCGCCCTCGACCCAGCCCTCCGGTGCGGTCCACGGCTCGGCGCCGGGGCCACTCTCCACCCCGACGAGACCCCGCAGGCGGATCTTCACCGGCGCCTGCAGGTGCAGCTCACCGTTGTCGAACGCCATCCGGGCCTCGGCGTCGGAGCTGAACGCCCGACCCTCACCCCGCTCACCCGCGGTGCGGTGGGTGAGGTGGTAGAGACCGATGATCATGTCCTGGGTGGGCATGGTCACCGGCTTGCCGTCAGCCGGCTTGAGGATGTTGTTGGAGGAGAGCATCAGGATCCGCGCCTCGGCCTGAGCCTCGGCCGACAGCGGCACGTGGACCGCCATCTGGTCACCGTCGAAGTCAGCGTTGAACGCGGTGCAGACCAACGGGTGGATCTGGATTGCCTTACCCTCGACCAGCTGCGGCTCGAACGCCTGGATACCCAGTCGGTGCAGGGTCGGCGCGCGGTTGAGCAGCACCGGGTGCTCGCCGATGACTTCCTCGAGCACATCCCAGACGACCGGCCGCTGCCGCTCGACCATCCGCTTGGCGGACTTGATGTTCTGTGCGTGGTTGAGATCCACCAGCCGCTTCATCACGAACGGCTTGAACAGCTCCAACGCCATCTGCTTGGGCAGGCCGCACTGGTGCAGCTTGAGCTTCGGACCGACCACGATGACCGATCGACCCGAGTAGTCGACCCGCTTGCCGAGCAGGTTCTGCCGGAACCGACCCTGCTTGCCCTTGAGCATGTCGGACAACGACTTGAGCGGACGGTTACCCGGACCGGTGACCGGTCGACCACGACGACCGTTGTCGAACAACGCGTCAACGGCCTCCTGGAGCATCCGCTTCTCGTTGTTGACGATGATCTCGGGAGCGCCGAGATCGATCAGCCGCTTGAGCCGGTTGTTCCGGTTGATCACCCGACGGTAGAGGTCGTTCAGGTCGGAGGTCGCGAAGCGGCCACCGTCGAGCTGCACCATCGGGCGCAGGTCCGGCGGGATGACCGGGACGCAGTCCAGCACCATACCGAGCGGCGAGTTGCTGGTGTTCAGGAACGCGGCGACCACCTTGAGTCGCTTGAGCGCCCGGATCTTCCGCTGCCCCTTACCGGTGCGAATGGTCTCGCGCAGGCTCTCCGCCTCGGCGTCGAGGTCCATGTTCTGGACCAGGGCCTTGATCGCCTCGGCCCCCATCCCACCAGTGAAGTACTCGCCGAACCGGTCGCGCAGCTCCCGGTACAGCAGCTCGTCGGTGACCAGCTGCTTCGGCTCCAGCTTGCGGAAGGTGTCCAGCACCTCGTCCAGGCGGTCGATCTCACGCTGGGCCCGGTCGCGGATCTGGCGCATCTCGCGCTCTCCGCCTTCCTTGACCTTGCGCCGGACGTCCGCCTTGGCGCCCTCGGCCTCCAGCTCGGCGAGGTCGGCTTCGAGCTTGCCCGCCCGCTTCTCGATCTCCGAATCCCGGCTGTTCTCGGACTGCCGCTTCTCGGCGAGAATCTCGTTCTCGATCGTGGCGAGATCCCGGTGACGCGCATCGGCGTCCACACTCGTCACCACGTACGAGGCGAAGTAAATGATCTTCTCGAGGTCCTTGGGGGCAAGATCCAGCAGGTAGCCCAGCCGGCTCGGCACGCCCTTGAAGTACCAGATGTGGGTCACCGAGGCGGCGAGCTCGATGTGCCCCATCCGCTCCCGGCGGACCTTGGAGCGAGTCACCTCAACGCCACAGCGCTCACAGATGATGCCCTTGAAGCGGACCCGCTTGTACTTGCCGCAGTAGCACTCCCAGTCCCGCTGAGGACCGAAGATCTTCTCGCAGAAAAGCCCGTCCTTCTCCGGCTTGAGAGTGCGGTAGTTGATGGTCTCCGGCTTCTTGACCTCGCCGTGGGACCACTGCCGGATGTCGTCGGCGGTGGCGAGGCCGATGCGCAGCTCGTCGAAGAAGTTGACGTCGAGCACGTTATATCCCTCGTGTCGTGTCTGATCTCTAGCTAGCTCTCGGCGGGGTTGCGGGCCGGCCGGCGAACTTCCGGATCAGGCCGGAAGTGCCCGGCCAGGCCGGCCCACAACCCTCGCCACTCACACCTCTTCGACCGAGCTCGGCTCGCGCCGGGACAGGTCGATGCCCAGCTCCTCCGCGGCCCGGAACACCTCGTCGTCGGTCTCCCGCATCTCCAGGGCCACACCGTCGCTGGAGAGCACCTCGACATTGAGGCAGAGCGACTGAAGCTCCTTGAGTAGCACCTTGAACGACTCCGGAATGCCCGGCTCCGGGATGTTCTCGCCCTTGACGATCGCCTCGTAGACCTTCACTCGGCCGAGGACGTCATCGGACTTGATCGTCAGCAGCTCCTGCAGGGCGTACGCGGCACCGTACGCCTGCATCGCCCAGCACTCCATCTCACCGAAGCGCTGGCCACCGAACTGCGCCTTACCACCCAGCGGCTGCTGCGTGATCATCGAGTACGGACCGGTCGACCGTGCGTGGATCTTGTCGTCGACCAGGTGGTTGAGCTTCAGGATGTAGATGTAGCCGACCGCGATCGGGTCCGGCAGCGGCTCACCGGAGCGACCGTCGAAGAGCTGGGCCTTGCCCGACGAGCCGATCAACTGCTTGCCATCCCGGTTGGCCCGGGTGGACGCGAGCAGACCGGAGATCTCCTCTTCGCGGGCACCGTCGAAGACCGGGGTGGCCACGTTGCTGTCCGGCTCGGACTCGTCGGCACTGATCGCCTGGAGCTGCCGCTTCCACTCGGCGTCGTCGCCCTCGACCTTCCACCCGGTCTTGGCCACCCAGCCGAGGTGCGTCTCCAGCACCTGGCCGATGTTCATCCGGGACGGCACACCGAGCGGGTTCAGCACGATGTCGACCGGGGTCCCGTCCTCGAGGAACGGCATGTCCTCCACCGGAAGAATCTTGGAGATGACACCCTTGTTGCCGTGCCGGCCGGCGAGCTTGTCGCCGTCCTGGATCTTCCGCTTCTGCGCGACGTAGACCCGGACCAGTTCGTTGACGCCCGGCGGCAGCTCGTCGCCCTCCTCGCGGGAGAAGGTGCGCACCCCGATGACCGTGCCGGTCTCACCGTGCGGCACCTTCAGCGAGGTGTCCCGGACCTCACGCGCCTTCTCGCCGAAGATCGCGCGGAGCAGCCGCTCCTCGGGGGTCAGCTCCGTCTCACCCTTGGGCGTGACCTTGCCGACCAGCACATCGCCGGGAACGACCTCGGCGCCGATCCGGATGATGCCCCGCTCATCGAGGTCGGCGAGCATCTCCTCGCTGACGTTCGGGATGTCGCGGGTGATCTCTTCCGGGCCGAGCTTGGTGTCCCGGGCGTCAACCTCGTGCTCCTCGATGTGAATCGAGGTCAACACGTCCTGCTGCACGAGGCGCTGCGACAGGATGATCGCGTCCTCGTAGTTGTGCCCTTCCCAGGTCATGAACGCCACGAGCAGGTTGCGCCCGAGCGCCATCTCACCGTCGTCGGTACACGGACCGTCGGCGATCACCTGACCGGCCTCGACCCGGTCACCCTCGAAGACGACCGGCTTCTGGTTGACGCAGGAGCCGGCGTTGGAGCGGCGGAACTTGTGCAGCAGGTAGGTGCGACGGTGGCCGTCGTCCTGGTGCACGGTGATGTAGTCGGCGCAGAGGTCCTCAACGACCCCACCGAACTCGGCGACCACCACGTCACCGGCGTCCACCGCGGCCCGGTACTCCATGCCGGTACCGACCAGCGGCGCCTCGGCCTTGACCAGCGGCACCGCCTGACGCTGCATGTTCGCGCCCATCAGCGCGCGGTTGGCGTCGTCGTGCTCGAGGAACGGGATCATCGCGGTCGCGACCGAGGTCATCTGCCGCGGCGACACGTCCATGTAGTCCACGGCCGCCGGCGCCACATCCTCGGTCTCGCCGCCCTTACGACGGACCAGGACGCGGTCTTCGGCGAACGAGCCGTCCGCCCGCAGCGGCGCGTTGGCCTGCGCCTTGACGAAGCGGTCCTCCTCGTCCGCGGTCAGGTAGTCGATCTGGTCGGTGACCCGACCGTCCACAACCTTCCGGTACGGCGTCTCGATGAAGCCGAACGGGTTGACCCGGGCAAAGGTGGACAGCGCGCCGATCAGACCGATGTTCGGGCCTTCCGGCGTCTCGATCGGACACATCCGGCCGTAGTGCGACGGGTGCACGTCGCGGACCTCGAATCCGGCCCGCTCCCGGGACAGACCACCGGGGCCGAGAGCACTCAGCCGACGCCGGTGGGTGAGGCCCGCCAGCGGGTTGGTCTGATCCATGAACTGGGACAGCTGCGACGTACCGAAGAACTCCTTGATCGCCGCCACCACCGGACGGATGTTGATCAGAGTCTGCGGCGTGATCGCCTCGACGTCCTGCGTGGTCATCCGCTCCCGGACGACCCGCTCCATCCGGGACAAGCCGACCCGGACCTGGTTCTGGATCAACTCGCCCACGGTACGCAGCCGACGGTTACCGAAGTGATCGATGTCGTCGGCCTCGTAGCCCTCCTCCCCGGCGTGCAGCCGGCAGAGGTACTCGACGGTGGCGACGATGTCGTCCTGGGTGAGCACCCCGGTGTCGATCGACAGGTCCAGTTCGAGCTTCTTGTTGAACTTGTACCGGCCGACCTTGGCGACGTCATACCGCTTCGGGTTGAAGAAGAGGTTGTCGAGCAGGGTCTGCGCGTTCTCCCGGGTCGGCGGCTCGCCCGGACGCAGCTTGCGGTAGATGTCTAGCAGCGCCTCGTCCTGGCTGCCGATGTGGTCTTTCTCGAGCGTCGTCATCATCAGCTCGGACCAGCCGAACCGCTCGCGAATCTGCTCCGCCGTCCAACCGATGGCCTTGAGCAGCACGGTGACGGCCTGCCGGCGCTTACGGTCGATCCGAACCCCGACAGTTTCGCGCTTGTCGATGTCGAACTCCAGCCAGGCACCCCGGCTCGGGATGACCTTCACGCTGGAGAGGTCGCGGTCGGAGGTCTTGTCCGGCTGCTTGTCGAAGTAGACACCCGGCGACCGGACGAGTTGGCTGACGACGACGCGCTCGGTACCGTTGATGATGAAGGTGCCCTTCGGCGTCATCATCGGGAAGTCACCCATGAACACCGTCTGGCTCTTGATCTCGCCGGTGGTGTTGTTGGTGAACTCCGCGGTCACGAAGAGCGGGGCGCAGTAGGTGAGATCCTTCTCCTTACACTCCTCGATCGAGGCCTTGACCTCATCGAAGCGTGGGGCCGAGAAGGAGAGTGACATAGTGCCAGAGAAGTCCTCAATGGGACTGATCTCGTCGAGAATCTCCGCGAGACCCGAGCGCGCGTGCGGATCGTCCGCCGACCGGCCCTGCCACGCTTCGTTGCCGACCAGCCAGTCAAAAGACTCGTTCTGGATGGCAAGGAGGTTGGGGACCTCGAGGTGTTCGGTAATCCGACCGAAAGAAACTCGGCGGGGAGCGAAAGCGCTCGACGTACGACTGGTCTTCGCAGGGCGGGAAGCTGCCAAGATGCGTCCTTCCGAGGACCGGTGCTGCAGAACGGCTGGTACGCGCGCACTCCAATAACCCCACCAGAAATATCCGCAAACGGACATTTCCGAGCAGGGGTAATTTCGGAAGGCAGCGCAAACTAGCAGTGTAGCCGAGAGGCTGGCCGCTGTCCAGCCAACCCCGCAGGTCATCGCGGAACGTGCCTCGGAACCTCAGCCGAGCCGCTCAGAACGCGACGCTCCCACCGGGCCACTTGCGACCATCGGGCGATCACCTCGCCGATGCCCTCACCCGAGTGGCGGCCGTTGCAAGCGCGGAAGGTTTTGCTGGTTTCAGCGTGCCTGCCGGGCCGGGCGGCGTCAAGGGCCGGCTACCGCCCGCTGCGACTCCCCGGCTCCAGCCCGCGGGTGGAGGCCGGCACCACCGCGGGGTGGTAGCGACGCCCCGCTCGGCAGCGGGGGCCCGGGCCCACCAACACGGGCGGGCGGCGATCCGCTAATCGGATCGCCGCCCGCCGCGCCGGAGTGTGCCCCGGCTCAGTGACACCAGGACACCCAGCAGGGTTAGAACAAGGTCACTTGAGGGTGACCTTGGCGCCCTCGCCCTCGAGCTTGGCCTTGGCCTTGTCGGCGGTCTCCTTGTTGGCCTTCTCCAGGATCGCCTTCGGCGCGGACTCAACCAGGTCCTTGGCCTCCTTGAGGCCCAGGCCGGTCAGCTCACGCACGACCTTGATGACCTGAATCTTCTTGCCGCCGTCGGCCTCGAGGACGACGTCGAACTCGTCCTTCTCCTCCTCAACCGGCGCAGCAGCACCGGCGGCCGGGGCACCAGCGGCCACGGCGACCGGCGCCGCGGCGGTGACCTCGAAGGTCTCCTCGAACTGCTTCACGAACTCAGAGAGCTCGATCAGCGTCATCTCCTTGAACGCGTCGAGCAGCTCGTCGGTGCTGAGCTTCGCCATATCTGGCGTCCTTTCTCAAGTGGTGTTGCTAAGAATCGTGTGCACCGGGGAAGCCTCAGGCCGCCTCGGCGCCCTCCTTCTCGCGCTTGTCCTGCAGGGCAGCCGCCAGGCGGGCCGTCTTGGCCAGCGGCGCCTGGAACAGCGACGCGGCCTTGCTCAGGTTGCCCTTCATGGCACCGGCCAGCTTGGCCAGCAGCACCTCGCGGGACTCCAGGTCGGCGAGCTTCGTGACCTCGGCCGCAGAGATGGCCTTGCCCTCGAAAACGCCGCCCTTGATGACCAGCTTCGGGTTGGCCTTCGCGAAATCGCGAAGACCCTTGGCCGCCTCAACGACGTCGCCCGAAACGAAAGTCAGCGCGGTAGGACCGGTGAACAGCTCGTCGAGCCCGGCGATACCCGCATCCGCCGCGGCACGCTTGGCCAGCGTGTTCTTGGCGATGGTGTAGGTGGTCTCCGTGCCGAGCGAGCGCCGCAGCTGGGTGAGCTGGGAGACCGTCAGACCACGGTACTCGGTCAGCACGGTCGCGCCCGCGTTGCGGAAGCTCTCGGTCAGCTCGACGACGGCCGTGGCCTTGTCGGCCCGGATCGGCTTGTCCGCCATGTCCCTCCTCTCTCGTTGCTCCAGGCTGGTCACCGTCATCGGCGGTAGCCGACAGCGGATACGGAGGAAACACGGCAACGAGAAAAGCCCCGGCGCAGGGCGCACGGGGCGAAAGATTGGCGCTGACACCACAGTCGGCGGACCGCGGGAGACAGCCAGTTTTCGCTTACCGCCCTGCGCGGGTCGCCCGTCTTCGCGGAACCTTCGACCGTGCCGAGGCACGGTGACCAGCGGTCTCTGGGTGGAACTTCGCCGAAAGAATACATGATGCCCACGGGCGGCTGCCAATCCGCCCCCGCCGGACCGGCGGCCCACCGCTCGGCTGGTCGCCGAGCGGGGTCAGCAGAACGCAGAACGGGGCCCAGCCAGCTGGCTGGGCCCCGTTCGAACGCAAGTGCTCAGCCCTCGGCGGAGTTCTCCTGCAGGTCCTTCACCACGTTCGGGTCGATGGGAACACCCGGCCCCATCGTGGTGGTGAGGGTGACCTTCCTCAGGTACTTACCCTTGGCCGCGGACGGCTTCGCCCGCAGGATCTCGTCAAGGACCGCCGCGTAGTTCTCCACCAGCTGGCTCTCGGAGAACGAGGCCTTGCCGATGATCAGGTGCAGGTTGGAGTGCTTGTCCACCCGGAAGGCGATCTTACCGCCCTTGATGTCCGCAACCGCCTTGGCGACGTTCATCGTCACCGTGCCAGTCTTCGGGTTCGGCATGAGACCGCGCGGGCCCAGGATCCGCGCGATCCGACCGATCTTTGCCATCTGGTCCGGCGTGGCGATCGCCGCGTCGAAATCGAGCCATCCGCCCTGGATCCGGGCGACCAGCTCGTCCGTGCCCACCTCGTCGGCGCCGGCGGCAACGGCCTCCTCGGCCTTCGCCCCGGCGGCGAACACGATCACACGCGCGGTCTTACCGGTGCCGTGCGGCAGGTTGACCGTCCCGCGAACCATCTGGTCCGCCTTACGCGGGTCGACACCGAGGCGCATCGCAACCTCGACCGTGGCGTCGAACTTGACGGAGGTGGTCTCCTTGGCCAGCTTGACGGCCTCGGCGGGCGTGTACAGCTTCGACCGGTCGATGGCCGCAGCCGCCTTGCGGTAGTTCTTGCTGTGCTGCATCTGTGTTACTCCTGTGGTCTCTGGCGGGCCGCGGTGCTCGCGAGCCCTCCCACAAACGGGATCGGCGGGTCGGCTTGGGTCAGTCGACGACGTTCAGGCCCATCGACCGGGCAGTGCCGGCGATGATCTTCTCGGCCTGGTCGAGGTCGTTGGCGTTGAGGTCAGCCATCTTCTTCTCGGCGATCTCCCGCAGCTGGGCGCGGCTGACCTGGCCGACCTTCTCCATGTGTGGGACACCCGAGCCCTTCGCCACACCGGCAGCCTTGATCAGCAGCCGGGCAGCAGGCGGGGTCTTCAGCACGAAGGTGAACGAGCGGTCCTCGTAGACGCTGATCTCGGCGGGGACGATGTCGCCCCGCTGGGACTCGGTCTGCGCGTTGTAGGACTTGCAGAACTCCATGATGTTCACACCATGCTGACCCAGCGCGGGGCCAACCGGCGGCGCCGGGGTGGCCTGGCCCGCCGGCAGCTGAAGCGTGAACGTCTTGACGAGCTTCTTCTTCGGAGGCATGTCACTTCCTGGGACGTGAAACGGGAATTCGCACCGCCCGTCGGGCATGCACGGTCAGCATGCCGCGTAGACGGCGACGTTCTAGGGTAGCGCATGCCAACTGCCGACCTTCCGGGGTCCGGCTGCCAGCCGCTCTGGGCAGGAACGAGTACGTCGGCGGCGGGTAGCCACCCACCGCCGACGTACTGAAGGTCAGATCTTGGCGACCTGGTTGAAGTTCAGCTCCACCGGCGTCTCGCGACCGAAGATCGACACCAACACCTTGAGCTTCTGCTGGTCGGCGTTGATCTCGCTGATCGTCGCCGGCAGGGAGGCGAAGGCGCCGTCGGTGACGGTGACGGAGTCGCCAACCTCGAAGTCGAGGACCTTGACCTCGGGCTTCGCCCTCTTTTCTACGGCCTCGACCGCTGGCGCCAGCCACTTCAGCACCTCGTCGAGGCTCAACGGCGCAGGACGGTCGGCCCGGTCGGTGGCGCCCACAAAGCCGGTCACACCCGGGGTGTTCCGGACGCAGGAGTACGACTCCGCGGTGAGTTCCATTCGCACCAGGATGTAGCCCGGGAAGACCTTGGCCTGGATCTGCGAACGCTTGCCGTTCTTGACCTCGACCTCGTCCCGGGTCGGCACCTCGACCTGGTAGATGTAGTCCTCCATGTCGAGGGAGGTGATCCGGGTCTCGAGGTTGGTCTTGACCTTGTTCTCGTAGCCGGCGTACGAGTGCACCACATACCAGTCGCCCGGCGCGTAGCGCAGCTTCTGCCGCAGCTCGGCGACCGGGTCGAACTCGTTCTCCTCGGCCGGCTCGCTGGCGCTGGCGGAGAGCTCCGGCTCGCTGGCGGCCTCAACCGACATGTCACCAGCCGCCGTCGCGACCGCGGACTGCTCGTCCACAGGCTCGGCGGTCTCGTCGTACTCAGGCACGCTTGCTCACTTCCGTCACTATCAGCACAGTCAGCCGGTCAGCTGGGGTTACCGAAGACCCACAGCACACCCTCGGCGAAGGCGAGGTCCAGGCCAGCCACGATCGCCAGCATCACGGCGACGAACACGATCACCACGGAGGCGTAGGTCAACAGCTCCTTGCGCGTCGGCCAGATGACCTTACGCAGCTCAGCCACGACCTCGCGGACGAATCGCGGGACTCGACCGAACGGGCCGACCTTGTCACCCTGGTTACGGCTCTTCGACCGGTCAACCGACTCGGCCCGGGAACGCGAGCTGTCGCCGTCGGAGGCCGACTCCTCGCCGGCATCGCCGGCAGCGTCAAGCTCGCCGTCCAGACGCTCGTCGTCGGCATCCTCGCCGCGCCGCTTGTTGTCGGCCACATCGCCCTCCGTAGCGGGATGTCGGTTCGCACGCCGTCACAGCATACGCGGCGTCTGGTCACGCCGGCCGGCCCGACCGTCCGCGACGGGCCGTAGCCAGCGGTCCGAACTTGGGGGCCCGAGTGCCTCGGAGCCGCCCCGCCGAAACCACCACCCACGGGCCGGACGCCGCCAGCCGGCGACGCGACCCACGAAACGGTCAGGCCTGAGGCGCAGGGGTGACAGGACTTGAACCTGCAGCCTGCGGTTTTGGAGACCGCTGCTCTGCCAATTGAGCTACACCCCTTTGCGGCGGACGTCACCTCACCCGGCCAAAACGGCTGGGTGGGGTCACGTGCCCCACGGCGGACCAGTGTACGGGTAGTGGCACGACTTTCCCAACCGGTCCACCCTCGCGCGTCGAAGATCGGTCAGCCGGGGGTCCGGATGGTCGCCTTCGCCTGCGACAACACTTTCTCTCCGCCGCAGGTCGCGGTGATGTCGATCCTGGTCAAGCCCGCATCAGTGACCTCCCGAACCGCCGCCGTCACCTCGATCTCGGTGCCCTGCTCATCGTCTGGGACAACGACCGGCCGGGTGAATCGGACGCCGTAGTCGACCACCGCGTCGGCAGCACCGGCCCACTCGGTGACGGCCCGGCCCACCAACGCCATCGTGAACATGCCGTGGGCGATCACGCCGGGCAGCCCGACCGAAGTCGCGATCCGGTCGCTCCAGTGGATCGGGTTGAAGTCTCCCGAGGCCCCCGCGTAGCGGATCAGGTCCGCCCGGGTTACCCGGAATGTCTTGGCCGGCAGCTCCATCTCAGCCCTCCCCCCGTACGACAATCTTCGACCAGACAGTGACCACCGACTCACCATCAGGCGTGGTGACCTCGGTGCGGGTAGTCAGGAACCCGTGCCCGCCACGGGTGCGGACATCCTCAATGGTGTTGACGCAGACCAACTCGTCCCCCGCCACGACCGGGCGGGTGTAGGCGAAACGCTGATCGCCGTGGACCACCCGGCTGTAGTCGACACCGAGGTCCGGATCCTCCACGATCTGACGGGTGGCGGCCATGGTGAGCACGACCGGAAAGGTCGGCGGGGCGACCACGTCCGGATGGCCGAGCGCGCGAGCGGCGGCCGGGTCGTGGTGGGCCGGTTCGGTAGCGCCGATCGCGGTCGCGAACTCACGAATCTTCTCTCGGCCCACCTGATAGGGGGCGGTCGGCGGGTAAGTCCGGCCGACGAAGGAGGGGTCCAAGGACATGCCGCGAACCTACACGCAGAACACGGCCGCCGACCCACCCGACCGGCGGCAAAGCCACGCGGGTCGGCGGATCGGCGACCGTGGGTGAATCAGCGGCGGACCGCCAGGATCAGCGGGTCTCGCGGTGGATCGTGTGCCGCCCGTCACGCGGGCAGAACTTCTTCAGCTCGATACGGTCCGGGTCGTTACGCCGGTTCTTGCGCGTGATGTAGTTGCGCTCCTTGCACTCCACACACGCCAAAGTGATCTTCGGCCGGACATCGGTCGCCTTCGCCACGGCGGAGTGCCTTCCTCGTAAATGGGTGACAACTACGGGCGCATCAGCCTACGCGCTGAGCACGTGGACATGCAAAGCGGGCGCCGAAGGCGCCCGTCCCATCATCCGCCGGGTGAGGCCCGATGGACGAAAGTAGCGGTGGCCGGACTTGAACCGGCGACACAGCGATTATGAGCCGCTTGCTCTGCCACCTGAGCTACACCGCCGGGTGGGTCCAGCCGGACCCTCTGAGCCCCCTTACGGAATCGAACCGTAGACCTTCTCCTTACCATGGAGACGCTCTGCCGACTGAGCTAAGGGGGCCTGCGCAACCACTCGGTGGCCGTGCAGAGGTAAGCCTACACGGCGGGATCGCGGAGCTGAAATCGGATCCCCCGGTGGCCCGTCGGCCCAGCTCAGGGCACGACCCGCAGTCGCGGCGGCTCCCCCGGGGCCGCTGTCCCCGACTCCAGCTGGGCGCCGAACCACGCCTCCAGCCGCTCATAGGGCAACGGACGGCTGAACAGGAACCCCTGCCCGTACTCACACCCGATGTCCTGGAGAAGCTCCAAGGTCAACTCGCTCTCCACCCCCTCGGCCACCACGGCGAGGCCGAACTGTTGAGAGAGCGTGACCACCGCGTTGACGATGGCCAGGTCCCCGGGGTCGGTCGCCATCCCCTGCACGAACCGGTGATCGACCTTCACCTCGTGCACGGGGAGCCGGCGCAGGTGGGCAAGCGACGAGTTACCCGTACCGAAGTCATCCACCGACAGGCGGACGCCCAAATCACGCAGGCGCCGCAGGGTCGGAATGGGGCGGTCGGTGCCGTCCAGCACCCCGGACTCCCGGATCTCCAGCGTGAGACGCTCCGGCGGCACCCCGTACTCCTCGAGCAATTCCCGCACCCGCTCCGGAAAGTGCTGGTCGGTCAGCGTACGCGGGGAGAGGTTGACCGCGACGGAGAGCGGGTGACCCCCGGGCGCCCAGTCCCGACTACGCCGTAGCCCCTCCCGGAGCACGAACTCGGTGAGCCGCCCCAGTTGACCGGTGTACTCCGCGACCGCCACGAAGTCCTCCGGCGAGACTGCCCCATGGGTCCGGTCCTCCCAGCGGGCGAGGCACTCGACGCCCACCAACCGCCGGTCCCGCAGGGTGACCTTGGGCTGGAAGTACACCTCCAGCTCCCCATTAGCCAGGGCCCGCCGCAGGTCGCCGGCGAGACCGAGCCGCCGCAGCGACCGGGACTCCAGCGCCGGGTGAAACAGCTGGACGCTCCCGGGCGCGAACTTGGCCGCCCGTACGGCCAGGTCGACCCGTTGCAGCAGCATCGCAGACCCACTGCCATGATCCGGGTGAACAGCGACACCCACCGCGGTGTCCACGTCGAGGGTAAGCCCGTCAAAAATCACCACAGCCCGGATCTGCTCCCGCATCCGCGCCGCCAGGTCCAGAGCCGCATTCGCCCCCTCCAGCCGGAGGGTCACCAAAAACGCGTCACCGCTGACCCGTCCGACCAATGCCGAAGACGGTGCGCAGGACCGAAGCCGCGCGGCGACCTGGACCAACACCGTGTCCCCGGCGACACGCCCGAGAGACTCGTTGACCTCCCGGAGTCGATCAACCGCGAAGAGCAGCAGTGCCACCACCTCACCCGGCGCCCGGATCTTCACCGCCTCGTCCAGCGCCTCGGTGACCCGCCGCCGGTTGGGCAGCTTAGTGAGCGTGTCGTGGTAGGCGTCGTGCCGCAGCCGGTCCACCAGCCGGGAGTTCTCGAGCGCGACGGCGGTGTGCGCGGCGACGGTCTCGAAGACGGGGATGTCCTCCGGGGTGAAGTGACCCCCGGCGCTGAGCCGGTTGACGACCTCCAGTGTGCCGATCACTGCCTTTCCTGACCGTAACGGGACGACGATCACGTCCTTCACCCCATGACCGGCCAGGTCCCGCGAGATGGCGGGAAGTTTCGGAAGGGCCCGGCCCGCCGCGAGGGTCACCCCGGACTCCCGGACCTGTTCCCGCAGGTCGGCAGGGGTTGGGGCGATGTCTAGCAGGCCCCGGTCGTCCACCCGAGCGCTGAGCAACATCTCGGGGTAGCGGCCCAGAGCGGGAAGCCACAGGGTCGCGTACTCGGCCTGCATCAGCGCCCGGATCCGGCCCAGCAGCGCGTCGGCGACAGCACCTTCCCGACCGCCCTCGGTCATCGCCCGGGTCAACTCGTACATGCTGCTCAACATGCGGTGCTGCCGGAGGAACTGCGCGTACGAGCGGTAAATCACCACCATCGCGACGGCCAGCACGGCGATCAACAGCATCGACCACCCGGTCGACTCCAACGCCAACAGCAGGATCAGGCCGATCACTACATTGATAGAGTTTACTATCAGCGGCACCGGGGACCTGCGGACCAGTTCCCGGCCGGCCTGCCAGCCGTGCAACAAGGTCACGACGCCACTGACCGCGATCAGGGAGACCACCGAGTTCACCGTCACCGCGGCGAACAGGACCGCCCACGTCCGGGGGCCAGCTCCGTCAACGCCGGAGAGTCCGACCAGGACGACACCGCCCAGCGAGGCGGCCGCGCCGGTTCGGGCCAAGTTGAATCCGACCTTGACCACGCCGACCCGACGCCAGAGATACCCGACGAGGGCAGACAGCACCATGAGCGCCACAACCGTCACCGGCGGCAGGTAGTAGAAGGCCAGTACAAGCGGGATCTCGGTGGCGATCACCTCGAGCGCCTGGCGGCGGACGACGATCTGCAGGACCTGCGTGCCCGCCGCGACCATCGCGACGAGCAGGGCTGTGGTGATGATCAGATTGCCGGGCGACGACTCGGTCGCGAGTGCCAGGAAGACGGTGCAGAGCACCGCGACCATAGCCAGCGGGGCGGTGATCAGCCAGACCTGCTCGGTGGGCTTCCGCACCGGCGGTGAGCTGCCCGACATACCGCCCCCTGGTCAGTGGCGCGGAGCTACGGAAGTACCGAAACGCCTGCTTCCAGGGCCGGCGCAGTCCAACCGAAGTCAGCAAGTTGGACACTCGAATCCAGCGTGAGCAGGCCACCCGCGAACACAGCCACCACCGCAAACACGAGGGCGGCACCACGCCAGCGGCACGTCGATTGAGACATAGGTGAACTCCTGTCGAGGGGACCGGAGGCGGTTACCGGTGCCACGATGGTGCCACACGTGAATCGCCGGGCAAAGTCGCCGGAACCACTACCGCAGCCAAGCGGGAGGCCCGGCTGAACGGACTCATCAGGACAGCGCGGGACAAACCCAATCCACACCTCACCTGCGCTGTCCCGGCGCACCTCCCTCGGGGTGCGGTCCGGCGATTCCGGGGTATGTCAGCCGCCATGCCAGATCAGGAGCGGTCAGTGGACGCGGAACACTCCCGGCCGGCAGGGGTCGATGACGCCACCGTCGAAGCACTGGGCGGGTTGAGCGAGGCGTTGGAGACAGTCCACCGGGCACGCGGTCACCTGTATTCGGCACACCAGCTCATCGGGGGAGCAGATCTCACCCTCGACCGGGTGGTACGGCTGCTCCGCGGTGCCGGGCACGACGACGTGGCCGACCGGGTCGAGCACGAGCTGCTGGGCCGCAACGTGCTACCCGGGAGATGGACGTTCCAGGTCGTGGAGGAGTTCGACGACGGCTACTACGCCACGTTCCAGGAGATCGAGCGGGACGCACGGGAGCGCCTGGCCGGTGGGCGGCGGCACATCTACGAGGCGGAGATGAAGCAGCGGCGCCGTACCCACGGGTTGCCGGGGCACGAGGCCACGCCGGAGGCGGGGGCTCCGTAAACGTGGCCGGGGCAGCGCCAACGGGTGCGCGGATCGGGCAACGCCCAAACGTTCATCGGTTGACCGGGACTGTCGGGAGCCCGACCCGAGTGGTGCGCAGCGGCGCGGACAGGAGCGCCAGCAGCCCGACGCCGCCGGTGGCCACCGCGCAGATCACGACCGCCACCACCGCACCACGGTGTTCGACGACAGTGCCGAGCACGTTGAGCATGACCAGCGAAGCCAGGCTCTGTACCAGGGTCAGCAAGGCCTGAATCCGGGACAGGTGCGTCTTCGGGGTCGTCCCCAGGATCAGGGGCCCGATGTGCGCGGCGAAGAGACCACTCCCGAGTCCCAGGACCACCGCCGTGCCGATGGCGACAGCGGCGGTGGGTGAGAGGGCCAGTCCGAGGACGCCAACGCTCGCTGTCAACAGACCCCAGGCGGAGAGGAGACCGGGCCGGCCGAGCGGTCCTCGGCGCGCGACAGCCAGGGTGACAACCAGCATGCCGATGCTCTGCGCCCCGAGAATGAGACCGGCAGCCGCGGCGTCCCAGTCTTCCGCCCGCGCGAGCAGCGGGACCAGCAACGACAGCACCGGGAGTAGGAACGCCGCCGCGGCCCCGGTCATCGTCAACCCGGGACGCAGGAGCGGATCACGAAAGCCAACGCGGAGGCTGTCGAAGGCGTCACGGACAACCCCGCTGCCCGCGGGCGGTGGCGGGCCGCCGTACCGCGGCCGGATGGCGATCAGCAGCATCAGTACCGCGGCGAAGGTCACCGCGTTGACCAGGGCGGCCCCCGCCAGCCCGGCCAACCCGACGAGAATCCCACCGAGCGGACCGCCGCCCACGGCCACCAGCTGACCGCCGGCCTGACGTAGCGCCAGGGCCCGCGGCAGTTGGTCCGCGTTGACCAGCCGTCGCGGCATCGAACCGGACGCTGGCAGATAGAAGGCGTCGGCGACCCCCACGGCCACCCCGGCGGTGAGTAGCAGCCAGGGCGGCGCGCCAAGGTGGTAGGCCGCTGCCGCCAGGGCGACCGAGAAGACGAGCATCGCCGCATCCCCGATGATGAGCACTCGGCGTGCGCTCACCCGATCCCCGACCGCCCCACCGATCAGGAGCAGCAGCACCCGCGGCAGCGTGATGGCGGTGAGCACCAGACCGGTGATGGCACCGCCATGCGCACTCGCCTGCCAGCCGAGGGCGAAGTAGAACAGCGAGTTGCCCAGCAGCGAGGCGAGGATCCCGACGAGCCAGAGCAGGTACGAGGTGGGCAGTTGGTACCTCCGGCGACCGAGACGCGGATCTGGACCACCGGACAATGCCGGATCTTGGCCGCTGCCACAAGGCCGGCCAGGAACGGCCGTACCGCGGGGCTACCGTAGGTGCGTGACGCTCTCGCTGGCGATCTCGCCCTGCCCCAACGACACGTTCGTCTTTCACGCGCTGGCGCACGGGCAAGTCCCCGGCGCCCCCGCGGTCACGGTGACCTACGCCGACGTGGACGTGACCAACACGGCCGCCGAGCGGGGTGCGTTCGACCTGGTGAAGGTGAGCTACGCGGCGCTACCGTGGCTGCTCGACGACTACCATCTCCTGCCCTGCGGTGGAGCACTTGGCCGGGGATGCGGGCCCCTGGTGCTGACCCGACCCGACCCTGCTGCGTCACCCGGGGCTTCGGGCAGCCGGGTGACCGGGGCCCCGGATCGGGCCGACCTCTCCGGGGCCACGGTCGCCGTACCCGGTGACCGGACCACGGCCTACCTGCTCTTCCGGCTCTGGTCAGCCGGCCGGCCACCCGCCCGGATCGAGGTGGTGCCGTTCCACGAGATCATGCCGGGAGTCGCCGCCGGTCGGTACGACGCCGGCCTGGTGATCCACGAAGCCCGATTCACCTACCACCGGCACGGGCTGACCGCCCTAGTCGACCTGGGCGAGTGGTGGGAGGCCGACACCGGCCTCCCGATCCCACTCGGCGCTATTCTCGCCCGCCGCGGCAGCGTGGACCCCGAGGCCGCCACCGGATGGATTCGGGAGTCGGTCCACCGCGCCTGGGCAGACCCGGCGGCCAGCCGCGAGTACGTGCTGAGGCACGCGCAGGAGATGGAGCCCGACGTGGTCAAGCAGCACATTGACCTCTATGTGAACGAGTTCACCGCCGACCTGGGTGAAGCCGGGTACGCCGCCGTCAACGCGCTGCTGGGCCGGGCTGCCGACGCCGGCCTGGTGCCTCAGACCTCCAACTCGCGGGCGACCGCGTGGACCAGCTGAGCGATCTTCTGCGCGGTCTTCCGGTCGGGGAACCGGCCTCGGCGTAGGTTCGGCTGCACCTTCGCCTCCAGCACCTTGATCATGTCTTCGACGAGGCCATGTAGCTCCTCCGCCGGGCGACGACGTAGCTCCGCCACCGACGGTGGAGCCTCCAACAGCTTGACCCCCATCGCCTGGGCACCACGACGGCTGTCGACCACACTGAAATCGACCCGCTGCCCACCCTTGAGGTCGGTGACACCCGCCGGAAGCGCAGCCTTGGGCAGGAACACGTCGCCGCCCTCGTCGCTGGTGACGAACCCGTATCCCTTGGTCGCGTCGTACCACTTCACTCGACCCGTCGGCACTTGAAAACCTCTGCTTCACTCACGACGTCTACTGCTCTAAGGCTAGCCGGACCGCGGCGTCGGGCGCCGCTGGGAATCCAGTGAGATCATCGCGCACCGGCGCCACCCCGGCCACAGCTGCCACGGTCCGGCGGTCACCGATGCGGTGGGGGCGACTGGCCGACCGAGGGGCGGAGCGGGCACCCGTCGGGCTAGCGTGGAAAGACGATGACCAACTCACTCGCCGACCACCTGCGTGCGCTTCCCGACCAGGCGCTCGCGGCCCTGCTCCAGCAGCGGCCGGACCTCGTCGTACCGGTCCCCACCGACCTCGCCGCGCTCGCCCTCCGAGCCCAGTCCCGGGTATCGGTGGCCCGCGTGCTGGACAGCCTGGACCGGTTCACGCTTCAGGTCCTCGACGCCGCCCGGCTCACCCGCGACGCGGCGGCCGGCACGACCAGCCTCGACGTGATCCTCGCCATGGCCGCCGCCAACGCCCGCCCGCCCGACCCGGCCGCCGTCCGCGAAGCGGTGCGACTGCTCCGATCCCGCCTGCTGCTGTACGGGCCCGACGAACGCATCCACGTGATCGGCGGCATCGACGAAATCTCCCCGTACCCCGCCGGTCTGGGCCGGCCGGCAGCGGAGCTGGACTCGCGGGCGGCCGCCCTCTGCGCGGACCCGGCGAAGCTGCGGCGCACCCTGCTCTCGGCGCCGCCGTCGGCGCGGGCCATCCTGGATCGGCTCGCCGCCGGCCCGCCGGTCGGCAGCGTGCCACCGGGGGCATTGCAGGCCCCACCCCTGGGCGCCGAGGATTCCCTACCACCGGACCCCACGAACGGTGGCGCACCGACCGGGTCACCGGTGCGCTGGCTGGTTGACCACCGGCTCCTGGTTTCGGTCACCACCGGTGGAGGCGGCCGGCCTGGGACTGTCGAGCTGCCCCGGGAGGTGGGGCTCCTGCTCCGCCGGGACACCGGCTCGCTCGGCCCCATGCCCACCGACCCGCCGCTGGTCGCGGCCCCACCCCGGGAACCAAAGGCGGTCGACTCGGCCGGGGCGGGTCAGACCATGGAGGTGGTCCGCCAGGCCGAGGCGCTGCTGGAACAGCTTGCCGCAGAGCCGGCCTCGGTGCTTCGCTCCGGCGGCCTGGGCGTCCGCGACCTGCGCCGGCTGGCCCGCGCCCTCGGCCTGGACGAACCGACCGCCGCACTGCTGCTGGAGGCGGCGCACGCCGCCGGGCTGACCGGGGAGCTGGAGGCCCCCGGGGTTGCCGCGCCCCGTTCCGGCGCCGAACAACAGGTGCTGCCGAGCGCCGGCTACGAGGCCTGGCGAGCCGGTTCGCTGGCGCAACGGTGGGAACAGCTGGCCCGGGCCTGGCTGACGATGACCCGGCAACCCGGGCTGGTCGGCCAACGCGACGACCGGGACCGCCCGATCACGGTGCTCTCCCCCGAGGCGGAACGTGCTGGGGCGCCGATCGCCCGGCAGGCGGCGCTCGGTGTCCTCGCCGACCTGGAGCCGGCGACGGCGCCCACCCCGGACGAGGTGTTGGAGCTGCTGGACTGGCGAGCGCCCCGGCGCAGTCGGGGACGGGAGGCGGCGCACCGGGAGGTGCTGACCGAGGCGGCCACGCTGGGCGTGACCGGGCTGGGGGCGCTCACCTCGTACGGGCGGCTGCTGCTCGCCGACACCACCGCCGGCGAGCAGCGGGGCGCTGACGACCCGCTGGGCCTACAGGCCGACGGCGAACCGTCAACGGCGGTACGGGCGCTGGACGGGCTGCTACCCGCCCCGGTTGATCACTTCCTGGTGCAGGCCGATCTGACCGTCGTCGTACCCGGACCGGCTGACCCGACGCTCGCCGCCGAGCTGGACGTGGTGGCCGAGCACGAGTCGGCCGGCGGAGCCAGCGTGCACCGGGTGAACCCGGCAAGCGTCCGGCGGGCGCTGGACGCCGGCTACTCGGCGGACGACCTACACGGGTTGTTCGCTCGACGCTCGCGGACCCCAGTGCCGCAGGGGCTCACCTACCTGGTTGACGATGTCGCCCGCCGGCACGGCGGGCTGCGGGTCGGCGCCACCGGGGCGTACCTACGCAGCGACGATGAGGCGCTGCTCGGCGAGGTACTCGCCGACCGTCGGCTGGAGGTGCTGGCCCTCCGCCGACTCGCGCCGACCGTGCTCGTCACTCCGGGACCGGTCAACCGCCTGCTCGCCACGCTGCGCGAGGCCGGCTACGCGCCGGTGCCCGAGGACGCCACCGGCGCGGCGGTGCTCACCCGACCCAGGACCCGCCGGGCACCGGCGCGCTCGCCGGGCACCGCCCGGATCGTTGACCCGCTCGCCGCCCCGAGGCTCCCGATGCCCCGGCTCCTCGGCATGGTCGAGCAGATCCGGCGGGGCGACGCCGCCACCCGAGCCGCACAGCGGGCACCGGCGTTGCTCCGCGGCCAGGAAGGCGCCGGAGCCGCGCACCGCCACACCGATGCGCTGGCCGTACTCCAGCAAGCGGTTCGGGACAAGGCGCTGGTCTGGGTGGGGTATGTCGACGCGCACGGGGCGACCGCCTCCCGGCTGGTCCGGCCGGTCTCGATCGGGGCGGGTTACCTCCGGGCAGAAGACGAGCGGACCGAAATGCTGCACACCTTCGCCCTGCACCGGGTGGCGGCCGCGGTGCTGGCGGACTGACCGCCGGGACTACGCGGCAGTGGCGCTGGCGGACTGACCGCCGGAACTACACAGCCCCGGTCGCGGGTGGGAGGGTCGCGGCGGATCAGCGCCGGTCGCGGCGGAACGTGCCGACCACGGCCACCACCAGCAGCAGACCAAACGCCGTACCGGCGGTCTCGCCGACCGAGTCCACGAGACCCTGCTGCTGCACCAGCAGACCAAACAGGAACCAACCGAACAGGAGCACCCCGCCGGCCACGTAGGCGACCATCATGCCGGCGGAGACGGGCGGAGCAGGTCTCCGCGGCGTCTCGGCCATCACGTCCTGGTCGAGGGTCATTCCGTCCTCCCCGCCATCGGCACAGCTCGAAGGTCCAGGGTGACACCCACAACGGCCGTGGGCCAGCACCTCGACCGGCCGGTCCGGCCCGGGCGTTGCGCCCGCCCCCGTTGGCGACTCCGCCGCCCCGACCGACGCGGGCCCTCCGCCCCCGCCGCCCTCGGCCACGGATCGAACGCGTACGCACCGGCGCCGACCAGCGTGACGACCGTGCGGGCAAGGTCCGGTAGGCGACCCGGAAGCAGAAACATGAAACTCGCCCGTGTTAGTCGTCACCCTGCAAGACGTACCAGTGCCCCGCCAGGTTGCATGGCGCGCGCAAATTCCTGCATCCGGTGCGGAGCGTGCAACACTGGTTGGTCGTCTCGCGGCACCACTGCCCGGTTCGACAGCCGGCATCCGAAGATCAAGAGAGGCGCTCACGTGAGTGGTGGACCCCTGATCGTGCAGTCGGACAAGACCCTGCTGTTGGAGATCGAACACCCCGATGCGCAGGCATGCCGGTTGGCGATCGCACCGTTCGCCGAGTTGGAGCGCTCACCGGAGCACGTGCACACTTACCGGCTGACCCCGCTGGGGTTGTGGAATGCCCGGGCCGCCGGTCACGACGCCGAGGGCGTGGTCAACGCGCTGATCACGTACAGCCGCTATCCGGTGCCGCACGCCCTGCTGGTTGACGTGGCCGAGACGATGGACCGGTACGGCCGGCTGCAACTGATCAACGACCCGGCGCACGGCCTGGTGCTGCGGGCCGTGGACCGGGTGGTACTGGTCGAGGTCGCCAAGAGCAAGAAGCTCGCCGGGATGCTCGGCGTGAAGCTCGACGACGACACCATCGCGGTGCATCCGTCCGAACGCGGGCGGCTCAAGCAGGCGCTACTCAAGCTCGGCTGGCCGGCCGAGGACCTGGCCGGGTACGTCAACGGGGAGGCCCACCCGATCGAGCTGGCCGAGGCCGGCGCGGACGGCGGGAAGCCGTGGACGTTGCGCTCCTACCAGCGGGAGGCGGTGGAGGCGTTCTGGGCCGGCGGGTCGGGCGTGGTGGTGCTGCCCTGCGGCGCGGGGAAGACCCTGGTCGGGGCGGCGGCGATGGCCGAGGCGAAGGCGACCACGCTGATCCTGGTGACGAACACCGTGGCGGGACGGCAGTGGAAGCGGGAGTTGGTGGCCCGCACGTCGCTGACCGAGGCGGAGATCGGCGAGTACTCGGGCGAGCGCAAGGAGATCCGTCCGGTCACCATCGCGACGTACCAGGTGTTGACGTCCCGGCGCGGCGGCGCCTTCACCCACCTGGACCTGTTCGGGGCGCGGGACTGGGGTCTGGTCGTCTACGACGAGGTCCACCTGCTGCCCGCACCGATCTTCCGGTTCACCGCCGACCTGCAGGCCCGTCGCCGGCTAGGGCTGACCGCCACCCTGGTTCGCGAGGACGGTCGGGAGGGGGACGTGTTCAGCCTGATCGGTCCGAAGCGGTACGACGCGCCGTGGAAGGACATCGAACAGCAGGGCTGGATCGCCCCAGCCCGGTGCACCGAGGTACGGGTGACGCTCACCGAGGCCGAGCGGATGGCGTACGCGACGGCGGAGGCCGAGGAGCGCTACCGGATGGCGGCGACCACCCGGACCAAACTGCCGGTGGTGAAGGCACTGCTCGACCGACACCCGGGCGAGCAGACCCTGGTGATCGGCGGGTACATCGACCAGCTACACCAGCTGGGGGAGTATCTGGACGCACCGATCGTCCAAGGGTCAACCACGAACCGGGAGCGGGAGCGGCTCTTCGACGCGTTCCGCTCCGGTGAGCTGCGAACCCTGGTGATCTCGAAGGTGGGTAACTTCTCGATCGATCTGCCGGAGGCCGCGGTTGCGGTCCAGGTGTCAGGCACGTTCGGCTCCCGGCAGGAGGAGGCGCAGCGGCTCGGCCGGGTGCTCCGGCCCAAGGCCGACGGCCGGCAGGCGCACTTCTACACCGTGGTGTCCCGGGACACGATCGACACCGAGTACGCCGCGCACCGGCAACGCTTCCTCGCCGAGCAGGGGTACGCGTACACGATCGTGGACGCCGACGATGTCCTCGGCCCGTCGCTACCCTCGGTCGACTGACCGCCCGGGCGGGGGGTAACTCCGAGTTCGACCACCCGTGGCACCCAAGCAGGGTCGCAACGACCCCGCCCGGCCGGGCGGATCACGACGATCAGGTAGAGCCTTCCGGATCATTGCCACCAGCAGCCCTTCCCGCTCCTTCAGGAATCCCTCGAGTTCCTTGTCGGAAGACCCTTGGCGGAAGCGTCCTGGCCATTCAGGGCTCTTGTAGTCAGCCGTCATTCCGCCCGCCTGGCCCATGTCGGAGCGAAACCGGCGGAGAACTTACTCCCTCGTCAACCCTGGATGTCGAGCATCAAGGCATAGATCAACCAGAAGGTCCGCAATCTGTCCTCTTGATACAGGGCGGCTCTGGTTGGTGCAGGGCGGCTCTGGCTACCGCCCATCCACGATCAAGCTACTGGTTGACGAACCAGGCAATCGCCCCCGCCACGGCTCTACCACCCATTGCCGACGCAACCGACACACCTCTACACTTCACCCGCTATCGATATCCGTCGACAGTCAGGACCATGAATATGCGCAAGCGAAGCCTCGCCCTGGTCTCCGTCATGACGGTAGTCGGCCTGACTCTACCCAGTACGACCGCAGTCGACAGCGCGGCTGGGCGCCGCCTGCCCATCCCCATCGATCCCCGCGGCGTCGGGCTACAGCCGTTCACGGGTCAGCCGGCCACAGCCCACCCGATCGACAACGGAGAGGTGCCGCAACATCCCTTCATGGCCGCCAACGGCACCAGCAACATGCATGGCGACGCATACCAGACCGACGCGTACCAGATTCCCGGCCCTTCCGGGCGCGATCTGACGGTAAGCAGCCGGTTGCAGGGCGGAGTATGCGCTTCGGTCACCTTCGACTCCAAGGGCCGGATCGTCACGGTCTGCATCACCCCGGGCCAGGCACCTCGGCTACTCCTCCTGGATCCGGACACCCTCGACGCGATCGCCGCCCTGAGCCTGCCTGGCGCCGCCAGCGCCAGCCCCACCGACGCCGTCGGCGGGGCGTACTTCTATCTCGACAACCACGACCAGGCGATCATCCCCACCAACACCGGCGAGATCCTGGTCGTCGCCGTCCAGGGCGACCACCTCGCACCCCAACGCCGCTACGACCTCACCCCCGCCATCGGCACCAGCGGCATCGTGTCGGCCCTGCCGGACTGGTCGGGACTGCTCTGGTTCGCCGCCAAGGACGGAACCGTCGGCACCCTTGACATGACCAATGGCCGCATCAAAACGCACCAACTCGACGGCGAGCAGATCGCCAACAGCATCGCCGTGGACGAATCCGGCGGAGTGTTTGTCGTCAGCGACCACGCGCTCTATCGGTTCGACGCGACCCCAAGCGGCCGGCCCGAAGTCACCTGGCGCGCCCCCTACGACCGAGGGAGCCGACTGAAGCCCGGCCAGTTCAGCCACAGCAGCGGTACCACCCCCACCCTGATCGGCCCGGCGTCTGGCCCGGATGGGGGCTACGTGGCCATCACCGACAACGCCGATCCGACCATGCGAGTACTCGTGTTCGCCCGCGGCAAGAACGGGCCGACCGAAATCTGCGCCCAGCCGGTCTTTCCCGCCGGCACCAGCGCCACCGAGAACAGCCTCGTCGCCGTCGGCGGTGACATCATCGTCGAGAACAACTACGGATACCAGTTCGATGGACGGGCGCTACTCAAAGGGCTGACCGGGGCCAGGCAGCCCGACACGGTGCCGGGTCTGACCCGGATACACGTCGACTACCCCGGCCGAAACTGTTCCGTCGACTGGTCCAACACGGTCGAGCGGATCCCGAGTGTGGTCAGCAAGGTCTCGCTGGCCAATGGGCTGCTGTACACCTACACCCACCCCGCTGCCGACGAACTGGCGTTCCGCCCCGGCGGCCAGCTACTTAGGCATCCGGACGCGTGGTACCTCACCGCGATCGACGTACGGTCCGGTGAACGGGTATGGAGCAGGCTGGCCGGGGCCGGACCGCTCGTCAACAACCACTACGCCCCCATCTCCATCGGACCCGACGGTGCCGCGTACATCGGTGCCGTCGGCGGCCTCATCCGCATCGCCGACAAGGAACCCGGCTGATTCGTGGTCCGCACCCGATACTGCCGGCCGGGCCGCCGACATGCCACTGGAGTGGCTGCTGCTGTCAGTCGCTGCGGAACGTTACCTTGCCGTCAACCACTGCGGCCCGACCGGTGACGTGGAAGGAGGTGCCGAAATCGTCCTTCGACCCGTCGAAACGGCTATACGTCACGTTGATGCGTCCCGACCAGCCGGCAACAGCGAGCTCACTGCCACGCATCTCGAATTCGAGCTCCGGATACGTCTCGATCGTCCACTGGACGGTCTGCGAGGGCCCAAACACAACCCACGAAAAGGGGCAACCTTCCGGTGACGGGTCGGTGCTCGCAGCGCACTCGTCAAGGTACGCCTTCACCTGACTTTCGACCTCGCTGCGCGCTGACTCACTGACGGTCGGCCGCAGTCGTGCCTCGCGCGGCTCCAGCAGGCCAACCTCCATGGCCACCGGCTCCGCCTCGAAGAGCAGGTCATCAGCCAGTCGCACCTCATGGACGCCGGGGAAGACGCGGGCCCTCGCGTACCTGTCGCGGGCCGGCACCGCCTGCCCGTTGATGAGCACCCGCGCATCGTCGTGCCAGACCGGCACGGTCAGCTCATTGACTCCGCCATAGATCTGCCAGCCATGGAGAACACCCAGCTCCTTCCGTTCCTGCCGGTGTAGATACAGCATTTCCCGATAGGTACGGTCACCAACCCGGTACGAAACACTGGCCGACCGCCAGTCGGCACGGTCGGCCCCGGCCGGAGCGCCCGCCAGCTCGATCTCGTTCAGCTCCTGGATCGAGGTGACCTCCGCCGCCGACGGCGGCTGGTACGACGCGTTCAGGGGGATCAACGGCAGCTCCCCAGGATCGTTCGGGTCTTCCCTCGACGGTTCCTCCAGGAGGGAACGCGCGGCGGCGAAGTCCCGCTCGGAGAGGGCGGAGAAGTACTCCTCGACCACGCGCTCGGGGGTGTAGAAGACGCTTTGGACCACGTAGAGCCCGGTAATACCGGTCAACAGCACTGCCAGACCGAGGCCGGTGAGCCGGTACACCCAGCGATTAGGGTTACGAACCTTGGCGAACGCGGTAGGCGACGGCAGCGGGGCTGCCGGGTCGGTGCCGGGTTCCGGTGCCGTAGCCGGGTCAACGGCGGGCACCGGCGACCGCTGCCCCAGCCGCTGTCCGCAAGCGGGGCAGTAGCGCGCGTCCACCGCGGTGGAATGGTGGCAGGTGGAGCACTCCTGCGTCTGTTCAGCAGCCGGAAGGCCACATCGCACGCACCCCTGCTGGCCCGGAAGGAGCACGGTCCGGCACTTCGCACAGGCTTGAATCGTCGTCATCGCTGCCTCTCCGCGATCGGCTCAGTCACGGGAGGAGTGAGCTGGAAACGACCACCGGAAGCGGACGTGCCGGCGAGTCCCGGTCGGGCAGCGGATAGTCGATGCCAGGCGCCTCGGCGCGCTCCAAACGCAGCTCGTTCGGGGGATGGCTGGCACAGACAGCGAGTTCCCACCCGTTGCGGGCTCCGTCGAAACCTCCCCGGCGCCGGCTCAACACCTGCCGCAGCCCGACATGGTGCCCCGCCCAGATCGCGCCCTGGTCGGCGAGGTATTCGGCGGCGCGGGTCCCCGCTGCCTGCATCGGCAGGACGAAGTACCGGACGGTCAGCAACAACGGCCAGGTGCTGAGCGCCAGGACGAGGGAGAAGATCGGGTGCCGGAAGCTTTGCCGCAGCCACGTGACCAACGCGTAGGCGAGATAGAGCGGCAGGCCGAGCCCGCGCACGAAGAGGCCGGACACCGGGTCGGCGTTGCGCCAGTGCGTCAGCTCGTGACACAGCACCGCAGCGATCGGCTCGGGCGCGTAGTCAAACTCGTCGAGCAATCCGCGGCTGATCACCACGTGTCGAGTCCCGCTGACCGCGTGCGGATCGTGGCTGTCGTCAATGAGAAGCTTCGGGTGCGCGTCAAGCTGCAGCCGCATCGCGCAGTCCGCGAGGATCGGCTGGAGTAGTTCCCGTTCTCGGCGGCTTGGTTCGCGGTAGCCGGCAGCCCGGAACCGCCATCCCTCGGCAACGATTCCATAGCTGGTGTAGAGCAGGCTGAGGAGAATCGCGACGATGGTCTGGGCGACGAAGTAGCCGACGGCGTAGCCTGGCTCGGTGGTGACCAGAGACCACGGTACGAACAAGCCGCCGAAGAACCCGGCCAGGCAGCCGAGCAGCACGCCGACCAGAAGGCCGAGCACGCCGCCCACCTGAAGCACGGCACCGCTGAGTAGCGAACCGAGCAGGGGAACCTCGGCGAGGAAATCGGGGCCGAATTCATTGCCACTGGTGAACCCACCGAGGTAGCCAGCTATCCCGCCGTAGACGATCCCCAAACCGCCGGCGAAGACGGCGAGCGGCAGGTTGAACCAGGCGGCGATGAACGCGCCGAGGGCACCACGGCGGTTCCGAAACGCGCCGGTCACCAGCCAGGAGACGAAAGTCGGATAGCCAGGAGGACGGGCGAAGAGCCGTTGCCCCCGGGCCGGCTGGACATCGTGCGGCGGGACAGAGATCGGCTGCGCCGGTCGCTGGCCAGGCACCTCCGCTCCGATTGGCTGCGGCAACGGAGTGCCGCACTCGCACTCACCCTTTACCGAATCAATGTGATTGCCGCAGTTCGCGCACTGCACCGTCGACTCCCATGATCCTCGTCCTGAATCCGAACGGATTCTTGCACGGACGGCGGACGGGCGATGCCCCGCCCGTCCGGAAATGGCGAGGAGCGTAATCGAATCGGTGTCCCTTTTCACCACCCTGCACTACTTCACCCGCTATGCGACCGACCCCTTTCGAGGACCGCTCTTTCGTAGCGGCACTTTGGTCGTACCCGGCGGGCACGATCTGGTGCATGACCGACTCTGTGACACACCGTCAGCACGCCATCGACTATGTCGAGTTCGCCGTCACCGACCTCGCGGAGGCGAAACGGTTTTACGGCGAGGCCTTCGGCTGGCAGTTCACCGACTACGGGCCAGAATACGCCGGCATCCGCAGCCCGCACGGCGAGTCCGCACCCGAGGTGGGTGGACTTCGGCGGGACACCCAGGTGCAGGCGGGCGGCCCACTGGTCGTACTCTTCTCCACCGCACTGGAGGAGTCGGTCCAGGCAGTGACCGGGGCCGGCGGCACCGTGGTAAACGGTCCATACGACTTCCCGGGCGGGCGTCGGTTCCACTTCACCGACCCGAGCGGCAACGAGCTGGCCGTCTGGACCGAGGCGTAGCAACCGCAGCAGGGCGGGGTGCTGCCCAACTAGGGGCGGCACCCCGTCAGCGATTTGGTGGCTCGGCGACGAAGACGCCGCGCCCGGCGCTTCGGATTGCCTCAGCGGAGACGGCGGGTCGGTCGATGTTGGTGGGCGAGGCGGATGAGGGTGGCACCGGTGAGGACCAACAGGGCGGCGGCGGCAAGGCTGATGGGCAGGCTGGCGCCGGTGGTGGGCAGGTCCGGTGGCGGGGTGGTGGCGTCCGGTGGTGGTGGGGTGGAGGCCGGTGGTGGTGGGGTGGAGGCCGGTGGTGGTGCGACTAGGGCCATGCTGTGGGAGGCACCGGCGGTGGTGGCGGTGACGGTGGTGCCCGCCGGCAGACTGACCTCGACCGGCGTACTACTGTCCGTGGTCGTCCCGTCCCCCAACTCGCCGTCGTTGTTATCGCCCCAGCCAAGGGCGGTGCCGGCGGAGGTGACGGCCAGGCTGTGGAACCTGCCGGCGGCGATGGCGGTGATGGTGGTGACGGTGGTGCCCGCCGGCAGACTGACCTCGACCGGCGTACTACTGTCCGTGGTCGTCCCGTCCCCCAACTGGCCCCGGACGTTGTCGCCCCAGGCAAGGGCGGTGCCGGCAGACGTCACCGCCAGACTATGGCCTCGTCCGCCGCCGACGGCGGTGACGGTGGTGCCCGCCGGCAGACTGACCTCGACCGGCGTACTACTGTCCGTGGTCGTCCCGTCCCCCAACTGGCCATCGGCGTTCAGGCCCCAGGTAAGGACGGTGCCGGCGGAGGTGACGGCCAGGCTGTGGAGACTGCCGGCGGCAATGGCGGTGACGGTGGTGCCCGCCGGCAGACTGACCTCGACCGGCGTACTACTGTCCGTGGTCGTCCCGTCCCCCAACTGGCCATCGGAGTTCAGGCCCCAGGCGAGGACGGCGCCGGCAGACGTCAACGCCAGGCCATGAGCGATGCCACCGGCGATGGCGGTGACCGTGGTGCCCGCCGGCAGGCTGATGGGGACCGGTGTGCTGCTGCGGGTGGTAGTCCCGTCGCCCAACTCACCCCGGTCATTGTCGCCCCAGGCAAGGGCGGTGCCGGCGGACGTCACCGCGAAGCTGTGGTCGTCACCGGCGGCGATGGCGGTGACCGTGGTGCCCACCGGCAGACTGACGTCGACGGGCGTGATGCTGTCCGTGGTGGTCTCATCACCAAGCTGGCCAAAGCGGTTGTCGCCCCAGGCGAGGGCGGTGCCGGCAGAGGTGACCGCCAGACTGTGGTCGTGGCCGGCGGCGATGGCGGTGATGGTGGTGCCCGCCGGCAGACTGACCTCGACCGGCGTACTGCTGTCCGTGGTGGTTCCGTCGCCCAACTCGCCGTCGTTGTTATCGCCCCAGGCGAGGATGGTGTCCGACGCGTCAGGTGTTGCTGCTAGTCCGTGCTGCGCGATCGCAGGCGACACACCGACCGCCAGTGGAAGTGTCACAGCCAGGACGAGGCAGAACCATCCGGTGCCGGCTCGGGCCACCTCGCGCGCTCGAACGCTACGACTTGCCCGCTGACGGATCCCCTGCATCGCCCCTGACCTCCGAGCAGACAACTAGGACAGATGCCCTTTTTACCCCGCTCCCCCAGCTCTTCTTAGCATGAAACGCCCCAAAGGCCAGTAATCCAAGGTTGCCGGCTGGCGCCCCCTTAAGGAGTTGATCGAGGCACTCGATACTTCGGCGCCCAACCCAGTGCCAGCTATGGGGAGCCCGTCGTCCGCAGGTAGCAGGGCGGCCGGCGGATCACACGGGCGACACCTCAGCCAGCCACAGCCGAGGGCTCGACCCGGTGGAGATCCGCGACTTCCTGCACCGGGTCGCCAACGAGTTGACCACCGCGCAGACCGCTCTGGTCGCGGTGCGGGAGGAGAATGTGCGAATCAAGAACGCCCTGCGGGAGTGGCAGGGCGCCCAGTCGGCTCGCCACCACAACCGATGCCCGCCGCTGGGTGATCCACCTCCCGGTCACCGCTGCCGACCTGATGCGAGCCCGAATCCTGGCCCGGACCGCCGCCCGGGTGCTGATTCGGTTCAGCACCCGGGTCGAACCGGGCGGGGTAACCGTCTCCGCCGAGGACCAGCAGGATGTGCGCCACTGGGTCTTCTACGACCGGCTGCTGCCGGAGGGACGTGGCCGGTGCGTACTCGCGGTGGACCACACCTCCCGCTGCCGGCCACGCCCGCCCCGGTAACGACGCTGCCCGGCCGGTAAGCCCGGCCGGGCAGCGTGTGACGATCAATAGGACCGCGTTCAGATCAGGTGGTGGTGCCGAGTTCCTCTCCAAGGTCACCGAGGAGCTCGGCGAAGTCGGTGGTCTCGGCGGCCGGCGGCGTCTCGATGGTCACCGGCTCGTTGTAGTCGGTGTAGTCGATCGTCATCACGCCCATCTCGCCCATGGTCACGCGGGCCCGGCGCGGCCAGTACTGCTCGTCGATCCACAGCTCGGTCTTGATCTCAGTGACGCCGTACTTGGCTGCCTGGCCCGCGACGTTCCCCAGGTCGCCGGAATCGAGCTCGGTCTGCTCCTTCAGCAGGGCGAGGTGCTCCTCCGTGGTAACGGTGACGCTGTAGTGGACCGTGGGCACCCCGTCCACTGTCTCCTCGCCGACAACGGTGACTCCCTCAAGCCCCAGCAAGGTCTTGACCTGCTGGACCGGGTCGGCGTCCCGCATCTGTTCGTCGATGCCCATCTCCGCGGCGGCAGAGAAGTCCATCTTCATCCAGCGCTTACCGTCGGCGAGTTCGTGTTCTGCCTCGGGAATCTCCACGTACGCCACGGAATCGATCATGCGGACGGTGGTGACTTCTCCCTCCATCTCCATGACCATCTCGACACTCACGGAGTCACGCAGATCCATCGCGATCTGCATCTCGAAGTCCTCGGGGCCCGAGCCCACCATCGTCGCCCGTACGGTCTCGACCTCGCCGGTCCGGTCCGCCGCCTCCTGGAGGGAACCCTGGAGGTCGTTGGCGAGCAGCTCCAGCACGCTCGACTGCTGTGCCGCTTCCTGCGAGGCCGTGCTGGGCCCGCAGCCGGTCACCGCGACCGCCGAGGCGGTCGCAGCCGCCAGGACGGCGATGTTCTTCCAACGTGACACGTGAAGCCACTCCCCCGAGAGGATGAAATTGTCGACAGGTCACGCTATCCCAGTCGACGGAACTCCGCATCGCCCTTTCGGGCATGCCAGGCAGGCAAACCGACCATCGCTGAGGAAGCGCCCCTGGTGGGAAATCAGGTGCGCAGGCCGACAAGGGCGACAGAGAGGAGCCGCTCCGCCCGGGCAGGGCTATCCGCAGCCAGAGCGATACCGATCGCCAGTTGCAGGATGTCCTCGACCTCAACGTCCGCACGCACGGTGCCAGCCTCCCGGGCTCGCGCGACCAGGCGCCCCCCCGCCGTACGCAGCTTCGTGGCGCAGTCCGGGTCGGAGCCCGACGGCGCCTTCATGACTGTTTCGGCCAGGCCCCGATCCGTCAGGCAGTGCTGGAGGAACGCCTCCAACCATGCCGCCAACGCGTCGCCCGGCGGCCGGATCTGGGCCAGCTCCCGGGCGCGCACGCACAAGGTCTCGATCCGGGACGTGAAGACCTCGAGCAGAAGTGACTCCCGGGTCGGGAAATGTCGGTACAGGGTGCCGGCTCCGACGCCGGCCTGTTGCGCGATCTCGTTGAGGGAGGCGGCGGGGCCCTGCTCGGCGATGACGGCGGTGGCCGCCGCCACCAGCCGGTCCCGGTTGCGCTGTGCGTCGACCCGCATCCTTCACTCCCTCCGGGACCAATCAACAAGCGGAGAATCTCTCCGGATGTTACGTTACCCCTATGCGGAGAACCTCTCCAGATTATCCCGGGCGATATCCACCAAGGGGCACCGACACGAACAACAGGCACCGGGGCTCGGTCGAGTCGGAGCGGGCGTCGCCAACCTCGCCATCCGAGACCCGATCGCGATGACTGCGGCCCACCGCGCGCTGGACGACGCCTTCGCGGGACGGTTCGTGCCGGGACTCCCGACTCCATCGGGACCGAGATGGCGGAAAGGATCGAAAGCTACATGAACGCCGAACCACCGACGACGACGGATGCGGACAGCACAGTCCTCGCCTTCCCCCACCGAATTGGAGTCACCATCGACTGCCCTGATCCGGACTCAGCAGCGGCCTTCTGGGAACGGTTTCTCGGCTACCAGCGGCGCCCACACTCCGAAGGGAGCGCCTACGTCACGGTCGAGTGCCCAGAAAGCGTGGCGGGGCCACCACACCTGACGTTCCAACGGGTTCCCGAGCCCCGGACCGGCAAGGTGCGGACCCACCTCGACCTCTTCGTCGACCACGCACGACCGCTGACGCGACAGATGGTGGCCGCCGGCGCCAGCCAGGTCAGCGTGACCGACGCCGGCGAGTGGACGACCCGTGTCCTGACCGATCCGGCGGGCAACGAGTTCTGCGTCATCGGCCCGGATTGACCGACACCAGGCACAGGCCCTGGGCTCCGCCTAGCCCGGCAGCTCGGGGCCCCCATCAAGCAGCGGGGCGAGCAGGTCGCCCTGCTCGGCGACGCGGATCAGCACCTCGGCCGCCGGGTAGGGCTTGACCGCCGGGCGTTTGCCGGCCGCCCCGGCCGTAACTTCGGCCCAGGTCAACGGGGTGGACACCGCCGGCACCGACTGGGCACGCAGCGAGTACGGCGCCACCGTCGTCTTCGCCGCGTTGTTCTGGCTCCAGTCAATGAAAACCTTTCCCGCCCGCAGCTTTCGTGCCATCTTGGACACGATCAGCTTCGGGTGGGCCCGCTCCAACTCCTGGGCGATCCGTCGGGCATAGCCGGAGACCGCGTCGGCGGGTTGGGTACCGGCGATCGGGCAACAGAGCTGCATGCCCTTCTTCCCCGAGGTTTTCGGATACGACTCGATCCCGTCGTCGGCGAGCCGATCGCGCAGCAGCAGGGCGACCTGACAGCACTGCCGGAGCTCGGCCGGCGCACCGGGGTCGAGATCGACCACCATCAGGTCCGGATGTGCCCCGACCTGCCACTGTGGCGTGTGCAGTTCGAGGGCGGCGAGGTTGGCCAGCCAGACCAGGGTCGGCAGTTCGTCGGCGACCACGTAGTCGATCGTCTCCCGGCCCTTCGCCGAGCCGGGGACCGGCAACGTCTCGGTGTGAACCCAGCTTGGTGTCGCCGCCGGGGCGTTTTTCTCGAAGAAGGAGCTGCCGTCAACGCCGTTCGGAAACCGGATCCGGGTCAACGCCCGGCCGGCGAGGTGCGGCAGGAGCACCGGGGCGACCCGGGTGTAGTAATCGATCACCTCACCCTTGGTAAATCCGGTCGCTGGGTACAGCACCTTGTCCAGATTCGACAACTCCAGCGTGCGGCCAGCCACTTCGACCCGAAGCCGGTCAGGCATCGTCAACCTCCTCGGCGAGTTTGTCCGGGCGCAACCGCAACACCCGGGGGAAGCGCAGGCGTCCATCCGGGGTGAGCTGGCCGTACTTCACCTCCACCACGATCCGGGGCGCGACCCAGACCACGGCCCGGGTGTCCGCGCGGGGAAGCTCACCGGCGAAGGGGGAACCATCGGTGCGCAACGGCTCCAGCTCGCGCAGCAGCTCCCGCTCCAACGCCGCGCCGATGCCACCGCCGACCCGCCCCCGGAAGGTGAGGCGGCCGTCCGGCCGTGGCACGCCGACCAGTAGCCCGCCGAGCCGGCGGGCGCCCGGCCGCCAGCCACCCACCACGAAGTCGCCGGTCGTCTCCAACTTGACCTTGACCCAGTCCGGTGAGCGCGTACCCGGCCGGTAGACCGAACCGACCCGTTTGGCCATCACCCCCTCCAAGCCATGCTCCCCCGCCGCCTGGAAGGTCGCCGGGCCGTCCGAGAAGGCGGGCGGAACCGCCCATCGGGGCCCGGCCAGCCCTAACTCGTCGAGCACGGCTCGCCGCCGCTGCCACGGGTAGCCGGTCAGGTCGACGCCGTCGAGGCGCAACAGGTCGAAGACCAGGTAGGTGACGGGCAGGGATGCCGCGAGCCGTGCGGCCCTGGTCCGGTCCCGGACGTGCATTCGCTCGGCGAGCGCCGTGAACGAAGGCTGCCCGGTCGCGCCGAAGAGCACCACCTCGCCGTCGAGGAGGGCGTCATCCACCTGCGCGGCGAGGCCGGCCAGTTCCGGGTAGGCGACGGTGACCTCGACGCCGGAGCGGGCGTACACCCGCTGCTGGCCGTCGCCGATGTTGGCCAGCGCGCGGATTCCGTCCCATTTGAACTCATAGGCCCAGCCCGGTCCCACCGGCAGCTCCCCGGTGGTCGCGAGCATCGGCTTGGACGGCACGCCGGGCACGAACCGACCTTAGTCGAATGCGGAACTGCTCGCGCCCGGTTCCATCGGATGAGAACATGGTCGATACCGGCGAAAGGAGCGCAGCGTGCGGGCAATTTGGAAAGGAGCCGTGTCGTTCGGGCTCGTCTCGATCGGGGTGAAGCTGTATTCAGCAACCGAGGAGAAGGACATTCGGTTCCACCAGGTGCACCGGGATGACGGAGGCCGAATCCGCTACAAGCGCACCTGCCAGGTCTGTGGCGAAGAGGTCAGCTACGACGACATCGCCAAGGGATACGACCTCGGCGGCGGCGAGTTGGTCATCCTCACCGACGACGACTTCGCCGACCTGCCACTGAGCACCTCACGGGCGATCGACGTGCTGGAGTTCGTCCCCGCCGAACAGGTCGACCCGATCCTCTACAACAAGGCGTACTTTCTCGAGCCGGAGGGCACCGCCACCAAGCCGTACGTGCTGCTGCGCAACGCGCTCACCGACTCCGAACGGGTGGCCATCGTGAAGGTGGCGATCCGGCAACGCGAGCAGCTCGCGACGCTCCGGGTCCACCAGGGCGTCCTGCTGCTCAACACGATGCTCTGGCCGGACGAGATCCGGACGCCGGAGTTCGGCTTTCTCGACGAGGACCTGAAGGTCCGCCCTCCGGAGCTCGCGATGGCCAGCTCCCTGATCGACTCGATGGCGGGTGACTTCCAGCCCGATGCCTTCACCGACGACTACCGGACCGCGCTGAAGGAGGTCATCGACGCGAAGGTGGAGGGCCGCGAGGTCGTCCAGCCGGAGGAGGTCGAAGAGGCTCCGGCAGCGGCGGTGGACCTGATGGCGGCGCTGAAGGCATCGGTGGAGCGGGCCCAGGCGGCACGCGGTGAGAAACCCGCCGGCCCCGGCGCGGGCGAACCGACCCCCATCTCGGCGGCGCGTTCCGCCCAACGAAAGGCCGCCGAGGAGCAGGCCCCACCGAAGAAGGCCACCGGCAAGAAAAGCGAAAAGACAACCCCGGCGAAGAAGACAGCTGAAAAGGAGAAGACCGAGGAGAAGAAGGCCGGCAAGAAGACTCCCGGGAAGAAAACGGCGACCAAGACGACCGCCAAGAAGGATGCGGGACAGCGGGCGGAGCCGGCCAAGAAGGCCACGGCCCGCAAGGGTGCTCGCAAGACCGCCTGAGCGGCGAGACGGCCACCACCGGCGATACCGGCTTCCACCGGACAAGGGGACGTCCGGCACCTGCACCGCGGGGGCCCCGGCGGGTACCGTGTTCGTCGGCCTTCCCCCGGCACGCGGTGCCGGCCACCATCTTCGAACAGGGAGTCGACGCCGTGAGCGAGCGGACGCAGAACCGGGCACAGAAGTCGGAGCGGCGGTTGGCCGCGCAGCTCGCCGAGCAGAAGGCGGCCGAGGCGAAGCGCCGCCGACGACAGGCCTGGGCCGGCGGCCTCGCCGGGGTCGCCGTGGCCGCCCTCCTGGTCACCGTGTTCGTGCTGGTCGGCCCGGCCGGTGAAGAGGAGAGCAACCCGACCGCGGCCCCGTCGACGGGTGCTCCGTCAGCGGATGCCCCCGACCCGGCTGCCGGCGGCACCGAGCTGCCAAACGGGGCCGACCCCGCGCTGAACACCCCACCGACCGTGGAGGCGGGCGAGGGCGAGCTGACCGAGCTCGTCGTCACCCCGCTGATCGAGGGCACCGGGCCCGCGGTGGAGAGCGGTCAGACGATCACCGTCAACTACGTCGGCATCCTCTACAACGAGGGCGAGGAGTTCGACTCGTCCTGGTCGCGCGGGCAGCCGGCGAGCTTCCCGATCGGGGTCGGCGGAGTGATCCCCGGCTGGGACCAGGGCCTGGTCGGCGTGACCATCGGCAGCCGGGTGCAGCTGGACATCCCCGCAGAACTGGCGTATGGCACGGAACCGGAAGGTGGCCGTCCAGCCGGTCCGCTGCGCTTCGTCGTGGATGTCCTCGGCGCGCAGTAACCCGCCGCCTGCCCCGCCCCGCCACCGGTGCGGTTGGCCACAGTGGGCTTCCACACCGTTACCGAACGGCAGTAGGTTCGTCGAACCGGGGACAGCTAACCCCAAGAGGCCGGTACGGACGCGGAGGTGCGCATGACAGACGACGCGGGGCGGACAGCCCGGTTGATGTGGACCCACTTCGAGCCGGTGCACGCGGTGACATACTTCCACCCCCGGGCCCGCGCGGCGTACGAGGCGACCGGGCTACGCGGCTACTGGCGGGGCTACTTCGCCGGCCGGTCCGCGCCGCTCGGCGCCGCCACCGCGGCACCGGTGACCACGGCGTTCTACCACTTCGCCCCGCACATGGTGCAGCGCGCGCTGCCCGCGGTCTGGCAACTGGCGTCCCCGGAGGAGGCCCTGCGCGCCCGACTCACCGGCGCGGTCCAGGCCCTCGCCGAGCTCACCTACGAGCTGCCCGAGTCCCACCTCACGGAGACCGCCGACCTGATGGAGGCCGCCGCGGCCGAAACCAGGACGGCGGGCCGGGTGCTGGGGGCCGCGAACGCGGCACTGCCGCGCGGCGAGTACCCGCTCGCCCGGCTCTGGCAGGCGGCGACGGTCCTGCGGGAGCACCGTGGGGACGGGCACATCGCCGCGCTCGTCGCGGCCGACCTCGACCCGGTGGAGACGCTCGCCTGGCGGGTCGCGGTGGGAATGCCCGTGGTCACCCTGCTCGGCCGGGGCTGGACCGAGCAGGAGTGGGCGGCGGCCAAGAGTCGGCTCCACGACCGGGGGTGGCTGACCGCCGACGGCGAGCCGACCGAGCGGGGCCGGGCCGGATTCGACACCGTCGAGGCGGCCACCGACACGGCCGCGGTCCGCCCGTGGCAGGCGCTCGGTCCGGAGCGCAGCGCCCGACTCCAGGAACTGCTCGACCCGGTGGTCCGGGCCGGGCACACCATCATCCCGCCGGACAACCCGATCGGCCTGCCGTCCCTGGGTTGACCGGCGCCGCTGACCCGGTCCGGCAGGATGAGGTCATGACAGCTGCGGTGATCTTCGACCTGGATGGCGTGATCGTCGACTCCGAGCCGGTCTGGGAGGAGGTCCGGCGGGCGTACGTTTCGGCGCACGGCGGCACCTGGCAGGCCGACTCGCAACGCCGGCTGATGGGCATGAGCACCGGCGAGTGGTCCCGCTACCTCAGCGGCGAACTCGGCGTCGACCGGACGGCCGAGCAGGTCGCCACCGAGGTGGTCACGGAGATGTCCCGGCGATACGCGCACCGCGTACCGCTGATCGACGGTGCCGTCGCCGCCGTGCGGCGGACGGCTGGGCGGTGGCCGCTGGGCCTGGCCAGTTCCTCCCCCACCCAGCTGATCCGGACGGCGCTGGACGCGACCGGGCTCAGTGACACCTTCGGCGCGACGCTGTCGACCGAGGAGACCCGGCATGGCAAGCCGGCGCCGGATGTCTACCTGGCGGTTGCGGAACGGCTCGGTGTCGACCCGGCCCACTGCGTCGCGGTCGAGGACTCCGCCAACGGCGTCCGGTCCGCGGCTGCCGCGGGGATGGCCGTGGTGGCGATACCACACGGGGCGTACCCGCTGGAACCGGAGGCCGAACGGCTCGCCGCGGTGGTGCTCTCCTCGATCGGCGAGCTGACGCCGGAGGTCGTGGCGACGGTCCACGGCGGTATGGCCGAGCGACGGCCGGGTACGGCAGACCAACAGGGCAGCTGAGGAGATGACATGAAGGCGATGGAGACGAGCATGAAGATGGTGGAGACGGCATGAAGGCGATCGTGTACGAGCGCACCGGCGACCCCACGGTGCTGCGGCCGGTTGACCGGCCGGTGCCCGAGCCGGGGGCCGGCGAGGTGCTGGTCCGGATGGCGGTCGCGGGGGTGAACCCGACGGACTGGAAGGCACGACGAGACGGCCAACTGCCGGCGGGCTGGCAGACGCCCGGCCAGGATGGCGCGGGGGTGGTCGAGGCGGTCGGCGAGGGGGTCGACCGGTCCCTCGTCGGCGAACGCGTCTGGGTGTGGGAGGCCGCCTGGCAGCGCCCCTGGGGAACAACCGCCGAGTACACGCTGGTCCCAGCCGGGCAGGCCGTCCGCCTCGGGGCCGCCTCCTTCGACCTCGGCGCGTGCCTGGGCATTCCGTTCCTGACCGCGCACCGATGCCTGACCGCTGGTGAGTACCTGCCGGACGCACTGCACGCTGGGGCGCTCGCTGGTCACACCGTGCTGGTACAGGGTGGAGCGGGCGCGGTGGGTAATGCGGCGATTCAGCTCGCGCGCTGGGCGGACGCCTGCGTGGTCACCACGGTGAGCAGCGCAGAGAAGGGGAAGCTCGCGGCGGCAGCCGGGGCCGACCTGGTGGTCAACTACCGGGAACAGGACGTGGTGGCGGAGGTCCGCAAGATCGCGCCAGCGGGGGTCCACGCGATCGTTGAGGTCTCCACGCGGAACAGTGAGATCGATGTCCAGCTGCTCCGGACCGGCGGCGCGGTGTGTGTGTACGCCGACGATGGCGGCGGTGAGGTGACCCTGCCGGTCCGGCCCCTCATGGCCTTGAACGCCCGCTGGCAGTTCGTCCTGGTCTACACCGCGCCGAAGGCCGCGAAGGCGCAGGCGGTCGTGGATGTGGCGGCGGCGGTGGAGCAGGGTGGCGTCCGGGTGGGCGAGGAGGCGGGGCTGCCGCTGCACCACTACCCGTTGACGGCGGCCGACGCGGCGCACCAGGCAGTGGAGGAGGGGGCGGTCGGCAAGGTGTTGATCAACACCGCGAGCGACCGGTGAACTCCGATCGAGCCGGGCGATCCTCCCCCGGTATCAAGTTCTCAGGTATCGAGGACAGAGGCGAATCTTCCTCGCGAGAATGACGGTGCGGGTCGCCCCGCGTTGAACGGGCGGCCCCGGCGCGGTGCGAACGCCGGGGCCGCCCCCCTTGGCCACAACAGCGGCAACCCTCCCGTGCACCGGTCCGAACCGGCCGGCCGGGTGTGGGGGCGGCTAGTGCCGCAACCCGATGTTGCGACGGGAGCTGTAGCGGCTCATTGATTGGGTGTGCTGGGTGGCGGGGTGCTCGCGGAGCGGCAGGCCCGGTCGTGCCCTTCGACGGTGATGGCGAGCCCGTCGATCAGTCGTCTCGTAGGGAGTCGGCGCCACGGTGGCACTGCTGGGACAGGATCCGCAAGGCGTCAGCGGAGCCCGAGTCGTTGGGCGTATAGACCTCAAGGCGATGGTCCGGGCTGTCCGGCTGCAACCAGACCTGGTAGTCGACACTCAGGCCACCCACCGTCGTGTGCTGTATGTGCATGGTTCCCGTGGTGCAGTCCGCGACATCCCGATCCGCCCACAGCGCCGAGAAATCGTCGCTGCGCATGGTGAGTTCACCGATCAGCCCCGCCAGGCGCGCATCGGTGGGATAGCGGCCCGCGGTGAGCCGGAGGTACGCGACATGCGCGCGGGCGAGCGTGTGCCAGTTGCCGTACCGGTCGCGCATGACCGGATCGAGGAAGAACATACGAGGCATCGACGGGCGACGTTCCGACTCGTCCGGTGCCTCGAAGGCGATGTGCTCGGCGAGAAGCGCGTGCCCGCTGCGGTTCCACGCCAGCACGTCCCCACGGCGCCCCAGGACAATCGCCGGCGTGGCCTCGCCGAGAGACTCCAGGAGCGCGAGGACACGCTCGTGGGGTTCCTCCGCCGGGGGTTCGGCGAGCCGTGGCGTGGCCGAGTGCCGAGCGAGATTGTGCAGGTGCGCCGTCTCGGTCGAGTCGAGCAGCAACGCCCGGGCGAGCGCGTCGAGTACCTGCTCCGACGCCGTCTCGGCCTGCCCCTGTTCCAGCCGCGTGTAGTAGCCCGCGCTCACTCCGGCGAGCTGGGCGAGCTCCTCCCGTCGCAGCCCGGGAACGCGGCGCCCCGTGCCATAGGTGCGCAGCCCGATCACTTCCGGGGTGACCCGGTCACGGCGACTCTTCAAGAACGTTCCGAGGCTCCCCACGTCGGCCAGCGTAAGCCGATCGTGAGTGCCACTGGGTATACCTGCCAGGTGTACCCACAGCAGGGGGGTGGCTGTCGACAGGCGATTGCCGACGATCGAGGCATGTCGGAAGAGCGCACACACAACTCACCCGGCCTGCGCGCGTGGCTGGGACTGCTGGTCGTACTCGGGCCGGTCCTGCTGGTTTCCATGGACGGGTCGATCCTGTTCCTGGCGATGCCGCGAGTCAGTCAGGACCTCACCCCCACCGCTGATCAGGCCCTGTGGATCCTGGACATCTACGGCTTCGCGGTCGGCTCGCTGCTGATCGCGTTCGGCAACCTCGGGGACCGGTACGGTCGGCTGAAGTTGCTGATGATCGGGGCGACCGTCTTCGGCCTGGCCTCCGCGGCATCCGCCTTCGCGCCCAACGCGGAACTTCTCGTCGCGTCCCGCGCCCTGATGGGTGTGGCCGGCGCGACTCTCCTGCCGTCGGCCCTGGCTGTGCTGAGCGAGCTGTTCAGCGACCCCAAGCGGCGCGCGCAGGCCATCGGTATCTTCGCCGCGGCCTTCGCGGCAGGGTTCGCCATCGGCCCCGTCGCGGGTGGCGTCCTGTTGGAACGCTTCTGGTGGGGCTCGGTCTTCCTGATCAACCTGCCCGTCATCGCCCTGTTCCTCGTCTTCGCGCCCATCCTGCTGCGTGAAGTGAGTACGACCCGACCCGGCCGCATTGACGGCCTCAGCCTCGTGGCCTCGGCGGCCGGCCTTCTGGGTGCCGTGTACGCCCTCAAGCACGCGGCCGCCGAAGGATTCTCCACGCTCTCCGTCGTCGTGGGACTGGGCGGCCTCGTGCTCTTGGCCTTGTTCGTGCGTCGGCAGCGGCACCTCGAGTACCCGTTGATGGACTTCTCCCTCTTCCGGGACCGGGTCTTCACCGTCGCGATCATCACCGGCCTGCTGCCGCTGGCGGCCTGGTCGGCGGCCGCCTACCTGTCGGGTGTCTACCTCCAGTCCGTCCTGGACCTTCCTGTCCTGCAGGCAGCCCTCCTGGCACTGCCCGGCGCGGTGGTCCTCATCGTCACCTGCGTCGTCACACCCACGGTGGTCGACCGCATCGGTAAGCGGACGGTCCTGATCATCTGTCACTTCTCCATCGCGACCGGACTGCTGTTCCTGCTGCCCACCACCATCACCGACGGGGTCGGCTGGTACATCGCGTCCACGTCCATCGCGGGTCTTGGCTACGGCATCTCCTTCAGCGTCGTCGCCGACACCGCGGTCGGCGCGGTGCCCGCCGAACGAGCCGGGTCAGCCGGGGCCATCGCCGAGACCAGCAACGAGATCGGCAACGCCCTCGGTATCGCGCTCATCGGCTCCCTCGCCGCGCTGCTCTTCCGGCTACAAGGGCCTGATCTCGCTCCCACGCTCGACGAGACCCTGCACCTGCCCGGTCTCACGTCCGCGGTGATCACGGACGCGAAGTCGGCCTTCGTCACCGGCCTGCACGCGGCGGTAGCGGTGACCAGCCTCCTGCACGTCGCACTCGGCGTCCTGGCACTTCGCTGGCTGCCCAAGGCCGCGACTGAGCAGCCGGCCTCGGACTCCCTGTCCGAGGAGAAGGCCGATCGCGTGGAGAGCACGCCTCGTTGACGACACCGGCTCCGGCGTCACCCGACGGGGACGGCTCACCCCGACGCCGTCCACTAGGAAGAGGTCAACTCCTGGACGGCGAGATCCCCCTCGGCGTACCGGGACCGGACCGCCTTCTTGTCGAACTTACCCACGCTGGTCTTCGGCACAGCGTCGATGACCGCCCAACGCTCGGGGAGCTGCCAGCGGGCCACCGACTCGGCGAGGAAGCCCCGCAGCTCCGCAACCCCGGCCTTCGCCCCCTCCCGGAACACCACGGTCGCCAACGGCCGCTCGCCCCACCGCCGGTCCGGGACCCCTACCACGCAGGCCTCGACCACATCCGGGTGGGCCATCAGCGCGTTCTCCAGCTCCACCGAGGAGATCCACTCACCGCCGGACTTGATGACGTCCTTCGCCCGGTCGGTCAACGTCAGGTAGCCATCCGGGGAGAGGGTGCCGACATCACCCGTACGCAGCCAGCCATCCCGGAACGTCTCCTCGTCCGGGGCCTCGTCGCCGACGTACCGCCCGGTCACCCACGGCCCGCGGACCTCCAGCTCCCCCACGGACGTGCCGTCGGCGGGCAGCCGCTTGCCCTGCGGGCCAACGATCCGGGCCTCGACCCCGGCCGGGACCCGCCCCTGGGTGTAGCGGTACTGCCACGCCTTGGCCTCGTCAACGCCGGCCGGCGGGCGGGCCACCGAACCGAGCGGAGAGGTTTCGGTCATGCCCCAGGCGTGAATGATCCGGATGTCGTGCCGCTCCTCAAAGGCGTGCATCAGCGCCGGCGGGCACGCCGACCCACCCACGATCACCTCTCCCAGGGAGCTGGTGTCAACCTCGTGACTGTCCAGGTGGGCGAGCAGATCGGTCCAGATGGTGGGGACGGCACCGGCGATGGTCGGCCGCTCCGCGGCGATCATCTCGGCGATCGGGGGCGCCTGGAGAAACCGGTCCGGCAGGAGCAGCGACGCGCCGCAGAGGAACGCCGCGTAGGGCAGCCCCCAGGACATCGCGTGGAACATCGGCACGATGCCCAGGACCCGGTCCTGCGGCCCGAGGCTGAACGACTCCGGTAGGCATACCTGGAGCGAGTGCAGGTAGATCGAGCGGTGTGAGTAGGCCACCCCCCTGGGGTTGCCGGTGGTCCCGGAGGTGTAGCAGAGCGCGGCGGCGGAGCGCTCGTCCACGTCCGGCCAGTCGTAGGTGTCCGGCCTGCCGGCCAGCAGGGCATCCCAGTGATGCACGGAGATCCGGTCGCCGGCCGCCGCGACCAGCGGGGCGGGGTCACCACCGCCGACCACCACCACGTGCCGGACGGTGGTCATGTCGCCGATGACCTTCGCCAGCAGCGGGATCAGGGTCGTGTCGACGAGCACCACCCGGTCCTGCGCGTGGTTGGCGATGTAGGCGATCTGGTCCGGGAGGAGGCGGATGTTGAGCGTGTGCAGCACCGCGCCCATGCTCGGCACCGCGAAGTAGGCCACCAGGTGCTCGGTGTTGTTCCACAGGAAGGTGGCGACGCGCTCGTCCCCGGTCACACCGCACTCGTCTCGCAGCGCGTGCGCCAGCTGGGCGGCCGAGCGCGCCACGTCGGCGTAGCTCATCCGACGCGGCTCGGCACCGGTCCAGGTGACCACCGTGGCCGCGCTGTGCACGGTGGCGCCGTGGTCAAGAATCCGGGAGACCTGGAGGGGGGCATCCATCATCGTGCTCCGCATGAGCAACAAAGTAGTGTCGCCGATCACATCTGGGAACCCCGGATCTCCATCTCGCCTCGGCGGCGGTGCGTAAATTAGCCGGGGTGAGCATTTCCTGGGCAGATTCCTACGTCGGACAGCTCCGTGCCCTCGCTGGTGACCGGACGCTGATGTTCGTCGGTGCGCGCGCGGTGGTGCGGGACAGCGCGAGCCGGATCCTGCTGATCCAACGCGCCGACAACGGGCACTGGGCCATGCCGGCGGGGGCGATGGAGCTGGGTGAGTCGATCGCCGACTGCGCGGTACGGGAGGTTCGGGAGGAGACCGGGCTGCGCGCCCTGCGGGTCAGTGCCTTCGCCCTCTACACCGGGCCGGATCGCACCCACACCAACATGTACGGGCACACGTACCAGATCTTCACCACCGCGTTCCGGGTGGAGGAGTGGGAGGGGGACCTCACCCGGATCACCGATGAGACCACCGATGCCGCCTTCTTCGACCGTGGCCAACTGCCCAGCCCGCTGTCGGCCAGCGTCCCGGAGACTCTTGCCGACCTGGATGTCTTCGAGCAGACGAACCGCCTGATCCTCAAATAGCCCGCCGCCGCTCCCGCACCGCCAGGTTTGGCCCGGCGGACCGGCGGGGACCCGGAGGGACATGGCAGGAGCAGCAGCGGAACAGCACCGACTGGCCGCCGTGGTGGAGAGCTGGCTGGGACGCCCCGTCCTGGTCGTCGGGGACGCGATGCTCGACGAGTGGCGATTCGCCGACTCGGATCGACTCTGCCGGGAGGCGCCAGCCCCGATCCTCACCCTGCGCCGACGGATCTCCGCTGCGGGCGGTGCGGCGAACACCGCCGTCAACATCGCCGCGCTCGGTGGACGGGCCGCGCTGGTCGCGCCGATCGGCGCGGACGTGGCCGGCGACGAGGTGCACGACTGCCTGGACCGGGCCGGCGTGTGGGACCGCACGGTCAGCCAACCGAGCCGCCCGACCCCGGTCAAACGGCGGATGCTCGCCGGCAGCCAGATCCTGCTGCGGGAGGACTCCGGTGGTCCCGTGGAGCCCCTGGACGACGCGGGAGTGGCGCGACTGCTCGACGCCCTGGCCTGCGCGACCACGGAGCTGTGCGCGGCAGGCGGTGCGGCGCCGACCCTGGTGGTCTGCGACTACGCGCTGGGGGCCCTGCCCGCGCCGGTGCGGGCGTGGCTGGTGGCAAACCGAGAGCGGTACGCCACGGTCGCGTTGGATGCGCATGACCTCGCCGACTGGCGTGGGCTCGCCCCGACCGTGGTCACGCCGAGCTTCGCCGAGGCGAGCCGACTCCTCGCCCACACCGCGGCCCGGCCCGGGGGCGGGGGCCTGCACCTGAACCACCCGGACCGCGCCCGCTCCGACGGCCCCTCCGAGCTGACCGTGGGTGTCGCACCCGGCGATGGTCGACCCGCCGACGGGGAGATCGAACCGGGAGCGCGCGGGGACGCCGTGGGACCAGACCGGGCGATACTCGCCGAGTCCCGCCTGGCGGAACTGCGGCAACACACCGGGGCGGACGTCGTGGCGGTGACGCTGGACACCGAGGGCGCGGTCGTCGCCGGCCCGGACGGCGAGCCCAGCCGCAGCCACAGCAACCCGATGCCGGCCAGCCACACGGTCGGGGCCGGAGACGCGTACCTGGCGGCGATGACCCTCGCCCTGGCCGCCGACGCCCCCCTACCGACCGCCGCGCAGCTCGCCCAGCTCGCGGCCACCATCACCGTCTCCGACACCGGCACCTGTGTCTGCCGGCGGGAGGACCTGCTCACCGCGCTCGACCGTGCCGAGGGCGGCGACCAGCCGACCCTCGTCAGCGCCGAGGAGCTGGCGACGATCGCCGGGGCACACCGCCGCGCGGGCCGCTCGGTCGTCTTCACCAACGGCTGCTTCGATGTCCTGCATCCCGGGCACGTCCGCTACCTGGAGCAGGCCCGTGCCCTCGGCGACCTGCTCGTGGTGGCGGTCAACGCCGACGGTAGTGTCCGCCGGCTCAAGGGCGCCGACCGGCCGGTCAACCCGGTCGAGGACCGGGTGGCCCTGCTGGCGGCGCTGACCCACGTTGACCATGTGGTGGTCTTTGAGGAGGACTCGCCCGCCCGGCTCATCGAGGCCATCCGGCCGGACATCTACGTCAAGGGCGGGGACTATCCGCCGGAGCTGGTGCCGGAGGCACCCCTGGTACGGCGGCTCGGCGGCCAGGTCCGCACCCTCGGCTACGTGCCGGACCGCTCCACCTCGGCGATCATCGACCGGATCCGCGCGTACGGCGGTGGCGCACCGGTGGCGGGGCAGGCGTGAGCCGACCCCTCGAACACGGCACCTCCGACGAGTTCCGCGCCGAGCGACACCTCGACGTGCTGGTCCCCACCCGGAACCGCCCCGCCGAACTGGCGGTCACCCTCTCCGGGCTCGCCGCCCAGGAAGGCGTGCCCGACTTCGGGGTGGTGGTCAGCGACCAGTCCGACCACGCCCCCGCGTACGCGCACCCGGCCGTGGCCGCGATGGTCCGGGTCCTGCGCCACCGGGGACACCCGGTCCTGCTGACCCGCCGGCTGCCCCGGCGGGGGATGGCCGAGCACCGGGCAGCGCTGCTCGCCGCCTCGACCGCCCGCTACGTGCTCTGCCTCGACGACGACGTGTGGTTGGCGCCGGGAGCCCTGCACCGGCTGGTCACCGCGATTGCGGAGCTGGGCTGCGGATTCGTCGGCAACGCCGTACACGGCCTGTCGTACCGGCAGGACATCCGCCCGGAGACGCACCGGCACTACGAGGAGTGGGACGGGCCGCCGGTGCCGGAGCGGATCCGCCCGGGCACCCCGCAGTGGGAGCGCGCACTGCTGCACCCGGCCGCGAACCTGCTCCACGTCACCGAGCGGCTGCGCCTGCCGCCGGGCTCCTGGCGGGCGTACAAGGTGTCCTGGATCGGTGGTTGCGTGCTGTACGACCGGGAAAAGCTGGTTGACGCGGGTGGCTTCGACTTCTGGCGACGGGTGCCGGAGCGGCACCAGGGGGAGGATGTCGCCGCTCAGCTCGCCGTGTTGGAGCGCCACGGCGGCGCCGGCGTCCTGCCCAGCGGAGCATTCCACCTGGAGTCACCGACCACCGTCACCGAACGTGAGGTTGAGGCGTGGGAGGTGCTCCTCGAACAGGCGTGACCGGTGGGCGGTAGACCACGGTCTTGCCCGCACCTCGGGGGCGGAGCCCGGCCCCGGATCAGGGCGTCGAGGCCGGCTGCGCTCCATCGGCGAGCAGGTCGCGGGCGGCTTCGAGGACCTCGATCACCGGGACCTCGGCCACGAACGAGTCACGGTGCGGGCACTCGCCGTCGCCGGGCCGGTGCGGATAGCTGCCCGGGGTGCAGTCGACCCCACAGACCGGGCAGTGCACCGTCCAGGACGTGATCGGGCGGTGCCGGCCCCGCAGCGGGCTCGCCGTGGTGATCAGGTTGCCGACCCAGAAGACACCCACCGTGGGAGTACCGACCGCGGCCGCCAGGTGCAGCGGCCCGGTGTCGTTGGCGACCACCAGCGCGCAGTCGGCGTAGCAGCCGGCCAGCCCCCCGAGGCTAAGCGTGCCGACCTGCGGCCGCAGGGGCACCCCGGCCGCCGCCACCACCCGCTCCACCACCTCCTGCTCCACCGGTGTGCCGGTGACCAGCACCTCGTACCCGTCCCGGTGCAGCTGCCGGGCGACGGCCGCGAAGTGTTCGACCGGCCAGCGTCGACGGGTGTCGGTGGCGCCCGGGTGCAGCGCCACCCGCGGCCGGTCGGGCGGGCCGAGCACCTCGGCCGCCTCGGCCCGGTCGGCGTCGGTGACCGCCAGGGTGGGGACGACCGTGGTTGCCGGGGCCCCCACCAGGGCCGCCACCTCCAGGTAACGAATCACCTCATGCTGGTAGTAGACGTACCGCAGCCAGCGGTCCAGCGGCGGCGCGTCCTCGGCCCGCAGACCGGCCGTCACCCGGGCACCGAGGCCGGCCACCACCGGGTTGGAGTTGGCCCCGCCGCCATGCACCTGCAGCGCCAGGTCGAAGCGCTCCGCACGGGCCCGGGCGAGGAAGTCCGCCAGCCCGGACTCCGGCTCGCCCGGCTCCGGGTGACGGATTCCGGGAGCCGGCGGGACCACCAGGACCCGGTCCACCGGACCCGACCGATCGCGCCAGAGCTTCGCGTGCCACGGCGCGCCGAGCAGAACGATCTCCGCCGCGGGGTACGCGGCCCGCAACGCGGCCAGCGCCGGCAGGACGAAAATGAAGTCACCGAGCGCGTTGGCCCGCAGCACGGCGATCCGCTCCACCTCGGGTATGCGCTGCGCGGCCGGACCGAGCAGGTGCGGGGCGACCATCGACGCGCTACGGCCGGTCGGTCTCGACGTTCGGGTGGTGCAGCTCCCGGCTGACGGCGGGGTCAGCCGGAAACGGAGGGTCACCGTCGGCGCCGCGCGCACCGCTGCGCCCGACAGTGATGGTGCGGGGCTCAGGTCGGGCAGTCCGGGGCAGCCGAATCCGGAGCAGACCGTGATCCATCACCGCGTCGATGGCCTCCGGGTCCACCCGGGACGGCAGCTCCACCCGGTACACGAACGCCCGGGCCTCGGAGCCGTCGAGGATCCCGTAGTCGGCGTTGACCTCGGCCTCCGACCGGGCCCGTACGCAGAGCTCCCGCTCGTCCAGCTCGACCGCCACCTCGTCGGGGGCCACGCCGGGCAGCCGGACGATCACCTCCCAGCCGTCCTCGGTCTCGTCCAGTTGGAGGTCCGTCGAGTCCGACCGACCCCCGACCAGCCGACCCAGTTCGGCGCGGAGCGAATGCCACTCGCCCGCCGGGTCCCACCCCTGCTGTCGGCCGCGCCTGCCCTGGCCGATCCCGCCGCCGGGTTCACTCATCACACTTCTCCTATTCACTGGGGTTTGCCGAGGGCCGCAGGGAGCTGGGCGCGTCCAAGTCGGCGTCCCGGTCGACGCCGACGCCGAGCCGGTCCACCAGTTCTCCGCCGAGCCACGCGCTGACCCCGAGGATGGCCAGGGCGACGATCTCGATCGCGACGAGCGCGCCGCCGGCAGCCCGGGAGTCGGCGTTGAGCCGGACCGCCCAGACCGCGGCGAAGAGCAGGATCAGCGCCACGTTCGCGGCGGCGTGGGTGAGCGCGACCCGCTTGGCGCGGGTGCCGGTCGGGATGGCGAGCAGGTCAACCATCCCCGCCGCCGCGGCCAGCAGGCCACCGACCAGGCCGACGGTGAGGTTCCAGTAGGCGACCTCACCGAGGAAGTCGGGCCCACCCACGATGTCGACCACGTCGAAGAGCACGGCGGTGGCGAGCAGGGCGACCGGGAACATCACCAGCATCGGGTGGAGGGGGTGACCCAGCACTTTGAGTCGGCTCTCCATACCCGGGCCTCCACTGTTCGGCAATTCTCGCCCCCGGCCGATGCCACCTAGGCTGTCGATGACGCACCGCCGCCATGGTCAACGGATGAGGGAGGGGCACGTGACGGTAGATATCACCACTCACGAGGAGTTGCGGGAGTTACTGGGCGTACCGACGGCTCGGGCTGCCACGAAGGAGCGAACGCACCTGCACGAGCGGGACCGGCAGTGGCTGGCCGCCTCCCCGTTCTGTCTGGTGGCGACGGCCGGCGCGGACGGCACCTGCGATGTCTCGCCGAAGGGGGACCCACCCGGCTTCGCCCTGCCGATCGACGACACCACCGTCGCCATCCCGGAGCGCCCCGGCAACCGACGGGCCGACGGCTTTCACAACATCCTGGACAATCCACACGTCGGGCTGATCTTCCTGATTCCCGGGCGCAGCGATACGTTGCGGATCAACGGCCGGGCACGGCTGGTGCGGGAGGCGCCCTTCTTCGACTCGATGACGGTCAAGGGCCATCGGCCGACCCTGGCGCTGGTGGTAGCGATCGAGGAGATCTTCTACCACTGCGCGAAGGCGTTCCTCCGGTCGCAGTTGTGGAGCCCGCAGACCTGGACGCCGGAGGTGCTGCCGTCGCGGGCCCGCCTGGTCAAGGAGGTCGAGGCCCGCACGGAGAGCCTGGCCGAGCTGCAGAGTCACTACGGCCCGGAGTACGCGCGCCGCCTCTACGCCTGAGCCACCCGCGGCGGGTCAGCCCACTTTCGGCGTGGCGCGGTCGATGATCGCGGCGAGGTCGATCCCGGCGGGGAGCGTGCCGTACGCGTAGCCGTGCGCGCCGCCCAGCCGGGACGCGCAGAACGCCTCAGCGACCGCCGGGTGGCCGTGTCGCACCAGCAGCGCCCCCTGCAGGACGAGGGCGAGCCGCTCCACCAGGTGCCGCGCCCGCAACTGAGCGTCGGTCGGGTCCGCCAGGCTCGCCCGCAGGCGCCGGACCGCGGCGTCGAGCCGGGCATCCGCACCGGCGGCGGCGTCCACCTCGGCCTCGAAGGCGGCCAGCACCCGCGGCTGGCGGGTCAGCGCCCGCAGCACGTCCAGGGCAGCGACGTTGCCGGAGCCCTCCCAGATCGAGTTCAGCGGCGACTCCCGGAACAGCCGGGGCATGCCGGACTCCTCCACGTACCCGTTGCCACCCAGACACTCCAGGGCCTCGGCGGCGTGGCCCGGCCACCGCTTGCAGACCCAGTACTTGCCGACCGCGACGCCGAGCCGCCGGAACGCGGCCTCGTCGGCGTCACCCCGGGCCGAGCGGTCCGTCGCACCGGCGAGCCGCAGCATCAGGACGGTCGCGGCCTCCGACTCCACTGCCAGGTCGGCGAGGACGTTGCGCATCAACGGCTGGTCGGCCAACGGGCGTCCGAACGCCCGCCGATGGTGGGTGTGGTGGATGGCGGTGACGACTCCCTGGCGCATCCCGGCGGCGGCCCCGATCAGACAGTCGAGCCGGGTGAGGTTGACCATGTCGATGATGGTGCGGACGCCGCGCCCCTCGTCGCCGACCCGCCAGGCCACCGCGTGCTCGTACTCGATCTCCGCGGAGGCGTTCGACCGGTTGCCCAGCTTCTCCTTGAGCCGCATCAACCGGAGCGGGTTGCGCGTGCCGTCGGGCAACACCCGAGGCACCAAAAAGCAGGTCAGCCCGCCCGGCGCCTGACCGAGAGTCAGGAAGAGGTCGCACATCGGTGCGGAGGTGAACCACTTGTGCCCGACCAGCCGGTAACTGCCGTCCGCCGCCGGCTGGGCGAGGGTGGTGTTGGCGCGTACGTCCGAACCGCCCTGCTTCTCGGTCATCGACATGCCCGCCAGCAGCCCGTGCTTGCCGAGGGCCGGACGCAACCCCGGGTCGTACGTGGTGGCGGTCAGCAGCGGCTCGTACTGGGCGGCCAACTCGGGGGCGTGCCGCAGCGCCGGCACCGCCGCGTAGGTCATCGAGATGGGGCAGCCGTGCCCGGCGTCCGGCCGCCAGGTGTAGAACTTCGCGGCCCGGGCGACGTGCGATCCGGGCCGGTCGTCGGCCCACGGCGCGGCGTGCAGGCCGTAGGTCACCGCGGTCCGCATCAGCTCGTGCCAGGACGGGTGGAACTCCACCTCGTCCACCCGGTGCCCGTAGCGGTCGTGGCTGCGCAGTACGGGCGGGTGCTCGTTGGCCAACCGGCCGTGCTCGACCGCCGCCTCCGCGCCGCCGAGCCGGCCGAGTTCGCACAGCTCGGCGCTGGCCCAGCCGGCTCCCTCCCGGGCCAGCCCGGAGCGGAGTGCCGGGTCGTCTGACACGTCGTAGTCGACCAGGGGTGGCACCTGGTTGAACACCTCGTGCGTGGACACAGTGGCCCTCCCCACCCGGGTCAGCTCAACCCGCTCGACACGGCTCGCACGTGGCCACGGTGGTGGCCGGTGCGGCTGCTCCGCATTCACTGTCGCTGAGGCGGAGGGGCAGCGGAAGGGGGGTCGGGGCCTCGGTGTCCCGGAGTCACCGCCCGTCGCGTCGCCGGCCGGCCTCCCCGATGCCCAGCCACCCACCCCGGCCGCGAATCCCTTTTAGGCATCTTTCTTCGTATTCATGTTTATTTGAGAGCAATGTCGGTTTAGGTTGCGGGTGGCTGCTACCGCCGGTTGGTAGCCGAGGAGCCGTCCGCTGCCCGGTGCGGTGGTGGGTCCTTGTCACTCACGGGGGGAAGGACATCGAGTTCACGATGAGGTACCAGGACCACACCCAGGGGCCGGTACGGCCGGGCGGGGGTCGGGCGAGGTCGCGGTGGTGGGCGGTGGGGCTGGCCGGGGTAACCGGTCTGGCCCTGAGCACCGTCGGCGTCGCCGCCAGCCCGGCCGCGGACGCGGTCGGGCGCACCCTGACCGCCGCCGACGATCACAGCGACGACCGCGGCAAGCACGACGACAAGGCCAAGTACGACGAGAAGGCCAAGGGCGGCGAGAAGGGCAAGTACGACGAGAAGGCCAAGGGCGGTGAGAAGGGCAAGCATGGGGAGAAGGGCAAGCGGGACGACAAGGGCAAGGGCTCGGAGAAGAAGCCGACCGGTATCCCGGTCCCGTGTGACGCCGACGCGTTGATCGCCGCGATCACCCTGGCCAACGCCCGCGGCGGCGCCGTACTCGACCTGGCCAAGGACTGCACCTACCTACTCACCGCCGACATCGACGGCGCAGGTCTGCCGATGATCGTCACCCCGATCACCCTCAACGGCGACAAACACACCACCATCGAACGAGCCGCCGCCGTCGACCAGTTCCGGATCTTCACCGTCGACGTCGGCGGCGACCTCACCCTCAACAAACTCACCATCACCGGCGGACAGACCGACGACGAGGACGGCGGCGGAATCCTCGTCAACGCCGGCGGAGCGCTGACCACCAACCACAGCACCATCACCCGCAACATCGCCAGCGGCGGCCTCAACTCCGGCGGCGGCATCGCCAACTTCGGCACCACCCGGATCAACCACTCCGCAGTCGTTCGAAACACCGCCAGCTTCCAGGGTGGCGGCATCTACAGCGCTGGCCTGCTGGAGATCGTCAAGTCCCACATCGACAACAACACCAGTGGCGACAACGGTGGCGGCATCTTCTCGACCAACAGCACCGTCACCGTCAAGGGCGGCAGCATCTCCGGCAACCAGGCATCCAACGGGGCAGCGATGTTCCTGTCCACCTCGATCAGCACGGTCACCGGCACCAAAATCACCGGGAACACCGCCAGCGGCAGCACCGGTGGTATCCGGGCCAGCATCGCGAGCCAGCTGACGATGCGGCATGTCAGTCTCGCTGACAACAACGCATCGGGCCTGGCCGGCGGCTTGTTCGTCTCCGCCGCCGGAGAGGGGGAAAGCTTCGCGACCGTCGAGGACAGCGTGATCAAGAACAATGTGACCTCGCTTATCGGCGGAGGAATCTTCAACGGGGGGCAGACGGTGCTGCGACACACCAAGGTGATCGGCAACCAGGCGAGCCAGGGTGGCGGCATCCAGAACGACGGTACGATCAGCCTCTACTCCACGAAGGTGGTCGAGAACATCGCCACCACCGACGGCGGGGGCATCTACAACAACGGCACGGTGAACCTCAACACCGCCACCGGCACCGTCGTGATCAAAAACCGACCCAACAACTGCGTCAACGTCCCCGGCTGCGCCGGGTAGCGATCAGCGGATTCCAGAGGGCCCGTTCCGCCGTCAACCGGCCGGAACGGGCCCTCCCCCAATCGCCGACTCGAGAGCGAACTTTCCCGGTACCCAGCAAAATCCATCGTGGCTGGTTGACGCCCCGGAGTCGCCTGCGAAAATTCGTCCGTGACTCGGAACCACACCTACGAGGTCTCCACCACCTGGACCGGCGACCGTGGGCACGGCACGACGGGCTACCGCTCGTACGACAGGTCGTACGACACGGCGAGCCCCGGCCGACCGCTCCTCGCCGGCTCCGCCGACGCGGCATTTCGCGGCGACCCACGACAGTGGAACCCCGAGTTACTCCTCGTCGCCTCGCTCAGCCAGTGCCACCTGCTGTGGTACCTACACCTGTGCGCGGTCAACGACATCGTGGTCGTCGGCTACCACGACGCCGCCCACGGCACGATGCACGAGGACGACACCGGGGCCGCCCGCTTCACCGACGTCCTGCTCCGCCCGCAGGTAACCGTCACCCACGCTGACATGGTCGAACGGGCGACCGCGCTGCACGTTGACGCGAACGCCCGCTGCTTCATCGCCGCCTCAGTGTCCTTCCCGGTACGGCACGAGCCACGCACCGTCGTCCGGTTACCACCACCAGAACCGGCCAGGTAGCAGCATCGATCTCGACGCTCGTTCCGTCGAAACTGGGTTCCTCCCAACGAGCCCGTCCTCAGTTCGAGGGCAATGAGGAGTTGTTCCCATGTCCGATCGGAATAGCCCACACCGCCGCCCGGCGGTGTTCTCGACCCGGCGACGCGTGCTGGCCGCTGTGACGTCCTTTGCCCTCGTCGGCGGCCTCGCCCTCAGTGGGGCCGTCCCCGCGGCGAGCGCCGATGCCGTCCGCCACCGCGACGGCGTGCAGGCCGACCTCGACCGCCTTGTGAGCGAGGAGAAGTTCCCGGCCGCCCTGGCCGCCGTTCGCACCTCCGACGGCCGGAACCGTAACTACACCGCCGGGGTGGCCGAACTCGGCACCAAGCGAAGGCCACCGGTCGACGGGCGGGTGCGCATCGGCAGCAACACCAAGACCTTCGTCGCCACCGTGGTCCTGCAACTCGTCGGCGAGGGCAGGGTCGATCTGGACGAGCCGATCGAGACATACCTGCCCGACCTGATCCGCGGCGACGGCATCGACGGCCGGCAGATCACCGTACGGCAGGTGCTGCAGCACACCAGTGGCCTTCCCCGCTATGTCGACGACATCGCCCCCGACTTCTTCCGCCTCCAGCACACCTATTTCGAGCCGCGCGACCTGCTCGACCTGGCCCTCGCGAACAAGGCGAGCTTCACACCCGGCACGAAGTGGGAGTACAGCAACACCAACTACCTCGTCGCCGGGCTGCTCATCCAGAAAGTCACCGGCCGTCCGGTGGCCGAGGAGATCACCAACCGGATCATCGTCCCCCTCAAGCTGCGCGACACCTACTTCCCGAACGTCGGCGAACAGGGCATCCGGGGCCGGCACCCACATGGCTACTACACCGACGACCCGGACAAGCCGCTGCAGGACGTCACGAAGATGGACCCGTCCTGGGGCTGGGCGGCCGGCGCGATGATCTCCAGTCCCAGCGACACGAACCGCTTCTTCGCCGCCCTGCTCGCCGGCGACCTGCTCCGGCCCGCCGAACTCGACCAGATGCGCACCACCGTCCCCGCCTTTGCCGGCCGCGGTTATGGCCTCGGCCTGATGAGCTGGGATCTGCCCTGCGGCGACCGTGCCTGGGGCCACGGTGGTGACACCCCCGGCTTCACGACCCGCGGCGGCGCCACCGAGGACGGCCGCGCCGTCACCCTCGCCGTCACCTCGACGCCGACAACCGAGACCAGCGCCAACCAGGTGGATGCGGCCACGAACGCGGCTCTCTGCGAGTAGTCCCTACCAAAGCTGCCGCGCCTCGGTCGCCGGAAGTTCCGTGCCTCGCTCCCTGGAGCGGGGCACGGAACTTCCGGCCGGGGCATCTACCCGACATCCTGCAGATCCTCCCGGGTACGGGTTCCAGCGTTGGGCCCAGCCGGCCGTCCCGCGGCCCCGGCGCCCAGGTCCGTCCAGGTGGCATCCCCGAGTCGGTCCGGCCCTGGCCGGGCGTACGTGTCCTGACGGATCAGGACCAGGCAGACGATCGTGAACACCACGAGCACGGCGACACTGCCAATGGCCAGGGCAGGAGTGAACGGCACCAGTAGGAGGGTGCTGACCAGCTCCGCGAAGATCAACACGAACAGCACCCCACGGATCGTCAGGGGCGTCAGCCGGGTACAGATCCAGGCCCCCAGCGGGGCTCCCACGGCCACCACCGGTGCGGCGGTGATCCAGTAGTCAACCACAAACCCGGTGAAATCACGGACGACGAAGACATGCGTCAGAAATGCCGCGATCGACACCAGCGTCATCATGACCACCGTGGTCGGAGTTGCCACCTTCTCCGAAACCCGAAAGAGCAACACGAGCAGCAAAAACATGACGCAGTTCTCACCCACCCCGGCCACGCCGCTGAGCAGTCCGCCAGCGAAGCCGGCACCCAGGACCAGATTACGCTCCCGGGCGCTCCACATCGGCACCACGAAATTTCGCCGATATCCACGCTGACGCAGTTGCACGAGTAGCGCTACCGCGAGCGCAACGAGCAGCATCGTGAACAACACCCGTACCAGCTTCAGCGGCACATGTGGAGCGATCATCGTCACGCTGAGTACCACGCCGAGCATTCCGGCGGCCGAGCCGTACAACACCACCCGTCGCTCTATCGGCACCCGGCACAGCAGGATTGACAGCGAAGCCGCGGTCATGCCGATCGACTGGATGGCAAAGGTAAAAATACGCGCCTGATCCGGCGGCACGGTCAGTACTTTTGTCATCACCGGAAAGGCGATCGCACCACCGCCCTCGCTGGTCCCACCGCCAACCAGTGATCCGAACACCATGGTGAGCGCCACCGGCCAGTGCTCGTCAAGTCGGGTAAAGTAGCTCCACCCCCACACTTTTGCCCAGATCAGCCACACGATCGCCGCGAGGATGGCGTTGACCAACAAAACTCGGGGCACTCGCACCATTTCCGCCGTCCCGCCTTCCACAGTATTCCCTGAATCATCTGCCACGGTCTAGTCGCTCACAGCCCCCGATGTTCGGCAAGGGCCAAAAAGAGCAAAACAAAAGAATTGAGCGGTGGGACGGTGCGGGCACAACTCGAGTTACGCACGGTGCCCTTCTCCGGCTGAGCTGGGCTGGACTGACCGACAGGGCCGGGAAGCCGCACACCGGCCCTTGGCGGACCGGGGCTCCGACCCTGGCGCAGCGGACGGCACAGCACGGCACTGACCCCACCGGGGCCACCACGAACGCGTGACCGTTTCAGGCATGTTTTTCGTGTTCATGCATTTATGGGGTCTGTGCCGGTTTAGGTTTCGGGTGGTTGCTGCCGCCGTCCGGTAGCCGAGGGCGATCCCCCGTTGGTGCGGGTGGTGGGTCCTTGTCGTTCGCGGGGGAAGGGCGTCGAGTTGACGATGAGGTATCAGGACCACACCCAGGGGCCGGTGCGGCCGGGCTGGGGTCGGGCGAGGTCGCGGTGGTGGGCGGTGGGGCTGGCCGGGGTGACTGGTCTGGCCCTGGGTGCCGCCGGTGTCGCTGTCGGCCCGGCCGTGGGGGCGCTCGGGCGTCCGCTGGCCTCCGCCGATGACCGCGGCGGTGACCTCGGTAGGCAGGAAGCGGGCAAGCACGACGAGGCCAAGGGCGGCGACACGGGCAAGGGCAGCGACGAGGCCAAGGCGGGCGACAAGGGCAAGGGCGGCGACACGGGTAAGCGGGGCAGCACGGGTAAGCGGGATGACGGGGGTAGGGGTTCGGAGAAGAAGCCGAGCGGTGTCCCGGTCCCGTGTGACGCCGACGCGTTGATCGCCGCGATCACCCTGGCCAACGCCCGCGGCGGCGCCGTACTCGACCTGGCCAAGGACTGCACCTACCTACTCACCGCCGACATCGACGGCGCAGGTCTGCCGATGATCGTCACCCCGATCACCCTCAACGGCGACAAACACACCACCATCGAACGAGCCGCCGCCGTCGACCAGTTCCGGATCTTCACCGTCGACGTCGGCGGCGACCTCACCCTCAACAAACTCACCATCACCGGCGGACAGACCGACGACGAGGACGGCGGCGGAATCCTCGTCAACGCCGGCGGAGCGCTGACCACCAACCACAGCACCATCACCCGCAACATCGCCGGCGGCTCGGGCGGTGGCATCGCCAACCTCGGCACCACCCGCGTCAAGTACTCCACAGTCGACCGCAACACCGCCGCCGAAGCAGGTGGCGGCATCTACAGCACCGGCCTTCTGGAGATCGTGAAGTCCCATATCGACAACAACACCAGTGGCGACGGTGGTGGCGGCATCTTCTCGACCAACAGCACCGTCACCATCAAGGGCGGCAGCATCTCCGGCAACCAGGCATCCAACGGGGCAGCGATGTTCCTGTCCACCTCCATCGGCACGGTCACCGGCACCAAAATCACCGGGAACACCAGCAGCGGTAGCGGTGGTGGTATCCGAGCCGGCATCGGGAGCCAGCTGACGATGCGAAAGGCCGAACTGGCGGACAACACCGCAACCATCCTCGCCGGCGGCTTGTTCGTCTCCGGAACCGAGGAAGGGGAAAGCTTCGCCACCATCGAGTACAGCGTCATCAAAAACAACGTGACCTCGGCTTCCGGTGGAGGAATCTTCAACGCTGGGCAGACGGTGCTGCGACACACCAAGGTGATCGGCAACCAGGCGAGCCAGGGTGGCGGCATCCAGAACGACGGTACGATCAGCCTCTACTCCACAAAGGTGGTCGAGAACATCGCCACCACCGACGGCGGAGGCATCTACAACAACACCGGCACGGTGAACCTCAACACCGCCACCGGCACCATCGTGATCAAAAACCGACCCAACAACTGCGTCGACGTCCCCGGCTGCGCCGGCTAGCGATCAGCGGATTCCAGAGGGCCCGTTCCCACCGTCAACCGGTCGGGACGGGCCCTCTTCTGTGCGCCAATTCGAGATCGAGGACGTGCCAAATCCGTCCCCGCTGCGGCATCACCGATGACGGCGCGTCGGCGTGGACGCCGCGCGCCACCGGAGCGCCACCAGAGAAACCGCCCGTTTCAGGCATTTTATTCATGTTCATGTTCTTTTGAGTGCCGTGTCGGTTTAGGTTGCGGGTGGTTGCTACCGCCGTCCGGTAGCCGAGGGCGATCCCCCGTTGGTGCGGGTGGTGGGTCCTTGTCGTTCGCGGGGGAAGGGCGTCGAGTTGACGATGAGGTATCAGGACCACACCCAGGGGCCGGTGCGGCCGGGCTGGGGTCGGGCGAGGTCGCGGTGGTGGGCGGTGGGGCTGGCCGGGGTGACTGGTCTGGCCCTGGGTGCCGCCGGTGTCGCTGTCGGCCCGGCCGTGGGGGCGCTCGGGCGTCCGCTGGCCTCCGCCGATGACCGCGGCGGTGACCTCGGTAGGCAGGAAGCGGGCAAGCACGACGAGGCCAAGGGCGGCGACACGGGCAAGGGCAGCGACGAGGCCAAGGCGGGCGACAAGGGCAAGGGCGGCGACACGGGTAAGCGGGGCAGCACGGGTAAGCGGGATGACGGGGGTAGGGGTTCGGAGAAGAAGCCGAGCGGTGTCCCGGTCCCGTGTGACGCCGACGCGTTGATCGCCGCGATCACCCTGGCCAACGCCCGCGGCGGCGCCGTACTCGACCTGGCCAAGGACTGCACCTACCTACTCACCGCCGACATCGACGGCGCAGGTCTGCCGATGATCGTCACCCCGATCACCCTCAACGGCGACAAACACACCACCATCGAACGAGCCGCCGCCGTCGACCAGTTCCGGATCTTCACCGTCGACGTCGGCGGCGACCTCACCCTCAACAAACTCACCATCACCGGCGGACAGACCGACGACGAGGACGGCGGCGGAATCCTCGTCAACGCCGGCGGAGCGCTGACCACCAACCACAGCACCATCACCCGCAACATCGCCAGCGGCGGCCTCAACTCCGGCGGCGGCATCGCCAACTTCGGCACCACCCGGATCAACCACTCCGCAGTCGTTCGAAACACCGCCAGCTTCCAGGGTGGCGGCATCTACAGCGCTGGCCTGCTGGAAATCGTCAAGTCCCACATCGACAACAACACCAGTGACGACAACGGTGGCGGCATCCTCTCGACCAACAGCACCGTCACCATCAAGGGCGGCAGCATCTCCGGCAACCAGGCATCCAACGGGGGAGGGATACTCCTGTTCAGCTCCATTGGCACGGTCATCGGCAGCCGAATCGCCGGGAACACCGGCGGTCAGGGTGGCGGTATCCGAGCCGACTCCGTGAGCCATCTGACGATGCGAAAGGTTGAGCTGGCGGACAACACCGCAACCGTTATCGGCGGCAGTTTGTTCGTCTCCGGAACCGGGGAAGGGGAAAGCTTCGCGACCATCGAGTACAGCGTCATCAGAAACAACGTGGCTTCGACGTCCGGCGGAGGAATCTTCAACCTGGGGCAGACGGTGCTGCGGCACACCAAGGTGGTCGGAAACCAGGCCGACCTGGACGGCGGCATCTACAACGAAGGCACGACCAGCCTCTTCACCACGAAGGTGGTCAAGAACATCGCCACCACCGACACCGGGGGCATCTACAACGACAACGGCACGGTGAACCTCAACACCGCCACCGGCACCGTCGTGATCAAAAACCGACCCAACAACTGCGTCAACGTACCCGGCTGCGCCGGCTAGCGATCAGCGGATTCACGAGGGCCCGTTCCCACCGCCAGTCGGTGAGAACGGGCCCCGCTGCTGGGCGGCCCGCCTCCGGCCTCGCACCACAAACCCGCCGTGGCGAGCCAGGCCGTGCGGAAGGAGAAGATTGGGCGGTTGGGGTGTTGGGGGCCCCTACCTGGGTACGGTCAAGGGATGGTGTATATGCCGTCGCTGCCGCAACCACAGCGGTTGCTCCTGGCTGAGCTGGCCGGCATAGCCAACCGGTACAGCATCGGGGAGGGCCGGGGCCTTCCGCCGGAGGTGGCTATCGCCGCGGTACGGGCGATCACCGACGACCCGGTGCTGCTGGGCATCCAGGCCGGGGTGGCGATGGCGGATCCGTACGGGGTCAGCCAGCCGACGGTGGAGCTACTTCAGGCCGCCGGTGCTGACATGACCATCGCACGGCAGCACGCGACCGAGGTGCGGGAACGCCTGGAGCGGATCGGAATCGCCAGTTCGTCCGCGGGTGGCGTAGCCGAGGGCCGGCCCGGCGAGCATGGGGACGGGCGGCCGGACGGCGAGCGTGGGTAGACTCCTGGCTCCGCTCCGTCGTCCCGGCCGACAAATCCGGTGTCGCGGCAGCGACGCGGTCGCTACCGTCCTACCCCGTGGCGAGCACGAACCTCCGCACCGAACGCCTCGAGCTTCGGCCGGTACGCGACGACGACGTCGACCGCATTCTGGAGTACCGCAACCTGCCGGAGGTCAGCCGCTGGCTCCTGCGCACCGAGGTCGATCCGGTCGCCTTCCGGGCGCGCTGGCGCCGCTCGGCGAAAGACCCGAACGACCACAGCGTGGCGGTGACCCTCGATGGCACCGTAATCGGGACGGTCTCGCTCGACGTACACGACAGCATGGGACAGCCCGGCACTCCGCCGAACACGGAGGCCCAGATCGGCTACATCTTCGACCCGGGGTACGGCGGCCACGGCTACGCGACCGAGGCGGTCACCGCGATGGTCGCGTACTCCTTTGACCGGTTGGGCGTACGCCGGATCACCGCTGGCTGCTTCGCGGACAACCTCCCCTCGGTGCGCCTCCTCGAGAAGATCGGCATGCGGCGGGAGCAGCACGGGGTCGGCGACTCCTGGCACGCCGAGTTGGGTTGGGTGGACGGCTACACGTACGCCCTGCTCGCCGAGGAGTGGCGCCAGCAGCCGTAGATCCCTACCCCACCGGCTGTCCGGGGGTCTGCCGAATCGTCAGCGGCACCGCACCGCGACGGTAGTGGACGACCGCGAACGGCCACCCGTCTCGCAGCCACGCCCCCACGATCTCGGTCAGCGGAGTGTCCAGCTCCGCTCGCGCGGGCGGTCACCCACGACGAGGCAGCCACCTCCTGCTCCCCCGTCGGCGACGGCTCAAAATAGACGCAGCCGATCACGTCCCCGGTGGCGATCTCGATGACCGAGTACGCGAAGTCCACCCGCTGCCGTGACCGCTGCGCATGCCCCACCAGGTCCTCGCGGTTCTGGGCGAGCGTCATCCCGGCCGCCGGTGGCCAGCCCTGGTCGAAGCCCGGCGTTGACCGGATGTGCGCGATGCTCGACATCCAGGCGGCGTGATCCGCCTCGTTGTGCTGCGGCCCGAGCAACTCAAGCCTCAACCCGTGGGCGACAAGCGTCTCCGGCACCACGAACGCGTCCTCAACCAGCGGCAGTTCGGTCATGCCGGGAGCCTAACGGCTCCGACGTCGCGGTTTCGGGCCACAAGGGTCGAGCCAATCCCTGCCCCGCAGGCATGAATGGTGGGAAAAGCGGAGGTCCCGAACCGCCGCACTCGGCAGGAACGGGACCCCCCCAGGTCCAATGCGCTCGGATCGCTACCCGGCGCAGCCGGGAACGTCGACGCAGTTGTTGGGTCGGTTCTTGACCACGATGGTGCCAGTAGCGGTGTTCAACTCGACCGTGCCGCCCATCGCGTTGAAGATACCCCCGCCGTCCACCACGGCCGTGTTTTTGACAATCTGCGTATCGAACAGGCTGACTATGCCCCCGGCGTTGTAGATCCCGCCACCCTGGTTGGCCAGGTTGTCGATAATTTTCGTCTCCCGGATCACCAGTTCTCCGACGTTGTGCACCCCGCCGCCGGTGTCTGCCGAGAAGTTGCCCCTTATGAAGCTCTTCTCGATCACAACAGCGGATCCGGCCGTGACGAAGAGCCCACCTGCCTCATCAATCGTGGAGGCGTTATCCACGAGTTTCACCCTGCGCAGGGTAGCTTGCCCGTCAGCGTATATTCCGCCATATGCGGTTGCGGTATTCCCGCTGATCTCAGTATCGGAAACCACGCCAATACCGTCGCCCAGGATCAGCAGCCCACCGGCCCGGCCAGTTGCGTCATTCTCCACAAGCCGGCTCCCCGCCACCGTCACCACGGCAGCAGGTCCGGTGCTGGACACGGCCCCACCACTACTGGCGACATTCGCCCTCAACTCTGACTTGAAGATCTTCAAGTTTCCGTCGAAATTGAAGACACCGCCGCCGCCACCGTCGGAAATGTTACGACTAACGGTAGCGTGTTCGAGAACCGTGACACCGAAGCTGGCGATTCCACCGCCATCCCCCTCAGCGATGTTGCGGGTGATGGCGCTGTGCCTCGCGGTGAGTTGGCCGCCGGCGTTCACCAGGATGCCGCCACCACTGTCGTCGGTCTGTCCGCCGGTGATGGTGAGTTTGTTGAGGGTGAGGTCGCCGCCGACGTCGACGGTGAGGATGCGGAACTGGTCGACGGCGGCGGCTCGTTCGATGGTGGTGTGTTTGTCGCCGTTGAGGGTGATCGGGGTGACGATCATCGGCAGACCTGCGCCGTCGATGTCGGCGGTGAGTAGGTAGGTGCAGTCCTTGGCCAGGTCGAGTACGGCGCCGCCGCGGGCGTTGGCCAGGGTGATCGCGGCGATCAACGCGTCGGCGTCACACGGGACCGGGACACCGCTCGGCTTCTTCTCCGAACCCCTACCCCCGTCATCCCGCTTACCCGTGCTGCCCCGCTTACCCGTGTCGCCGCCCTTGCCCTTGTCGCCCGCCTTGGCCTCGTCGCTGCCCTTGCCCGTGTCGCCGCCCTTGGCCTCGTCGTGCTTGCCCGCTTCCTGCCTACCGAGGTCACCGCCGCGGTCATCGGCGGAGGCCAGCGGACGCCCGAGCGCCCCCACGGCCGGGCCGACAGCGACACCGGCGGCACCCAGGGCCAGACCAGTCACCCCGGCCAGCCCCACCGCCCACCACCGCGACCTCGCCCGACCCCAGCCCGGCCGCACCGGCCCCTGGGTGTGGTCCTGATACCTCATCGTCAACTCGACGCCCTTCCCCCGCGAACGACAAGGACCCACCACCCGCACCAACGGGGGATCGCCCTCGGCTACCGGACGGCGGCAGCAACCACCCGCAACCTAAACCGACACTACGTCGAAATGAACATGAACCCGAAGAATGCGCTCAAACCGGACGCTGGGCCAGCGGCCGGCCCGGCACCAGGGGTCGACGCAGCGGCCCTCCGAAGGGCGTGGCGGCACCCAGCGGACCCCGCGGCAGGTCAGTCCGCCCGGGCCCCGCCCACCTGTCGGGCCAGTAGTGCACGGTGGAGGGTCAGCCGGCGCAGGACGGAACGTTCACGCAGTTGTCTGGTCGATTCTTGGCGACAGTGGTGCCGGTAGCAGTGGAGAGATCGACCGTGCCGCCCACCTCGTTGAAGATGCCGCCACCGTCGACGCCGGCGACGTTCTCGGTGACCTTCGTGCGCAGCAGGGTGAGCGCGCCACTCGCTCCATTGAAGATTCCGCCACCCGACTCGGTAGCCTGATTACCGGTGACCTTCGTATGCAGTAGTGTCAACATGCCGAGGTTGTGCACGCCACCACCGTCCACTCCGACATTGTTCTTGATGACGCTGTCCTCAACGAGTACGGCTCCACCTAGCAGAAACACCGCACCCTGACCACCGCCGGTTGCGGTGTTGTTGGCGACGGTAACCCGGGACACCGTGAGCTGGAAAGGTGCACCGGCGATGGCGGAGCCGCCCAAGCCAGTCGTCGTGTTCCTTTCAATGCGCGTGTCGCCGATGGTGCCGGTCGACGCGCCAAGGATGAAGATGGCTCCACCCTCGGCGGCCTGGTGACCGACCAACTCGCTCCGGGTAACCGTCAGGTGACCACTGACGGTCAGGGCTCCGCCAGTCAGCGCGGTATTGGCGTCGAACCGTGACTTGTCGATGGAGATTGCGCCGATACTGAAGATCCCGCCACCGATATTCGCTGCGGTATTTCTACTGACGACCGAGTGCTCTATGCGCAGCGCGCCGCCAATATTGCCAATCCCGCCGGCATCACCCTCACTGGAGACATTTTCGACAATCCTGCTCTTCTTGATTGTGGCGCCGCCACCCGGGTTGATGAGGATCCCGCCGCCGTCAGTGTCGCCGGATATCCTCCCACCGGTGACCGTAAGGTGGTTCAGAGTGAGTCGACCGTTGGCCTCGACGGTGAGGATTCTGAATTCGTCGGCTGCGGCGGAGCGTTTGAGGGTGGTGTTCTTACCGCCGTTGAGGGTGATGGGAGTGGTGATCGCGGGCAGACCGGCACCGTCGAGGTCAGCGGTAAGCAGGTAGGTACAGCCCGCGGCGAGGTCGAGGACGGCACCGCCCTGGGCGTTGGCTCGGGTGATCTCGGCGATCAGCCGACCCGTGTCACAGGGCACCTGCGCACCCTTCGACTTTCCGAGCCGGTCATCGGCGACGGCGCGGCCGACAGCGTCCACGCCGGGAACGGTGATGCCGGTGGCGGCGGCGGTGGTGAGCGCTAGACCGGCCGCTCCGGCCAACCCGACTGCCCGCCACCGTGACCTCACCCGGCCTTCATTGGGATGCTCCGAGTCGGCTCCGGTCGTATGGCGCTGATGGTTCATCGCGGTCTCGATGCCCTTCCCCGTGAACGACGAGGAGCCCGATGGCCCGGGCCTTCCTCGGCTACCAGGCCGGCGGTAGCAGCCACCCGCACGCTAGACCGACACCAACCTCACACACGCATGATTCTGAAAAAGCTACTCAAATCGGTTGAATAGGTATCCTACGGACATAGAGCTACCGCGCACATTCGTCGGGCTGGAATGCAGACGGAACCACGCGGCGATGGTCAGCGGCATCAGGAGGTAGCCGAACCGGGTGGCGGGGGCCAGGCAGATGGCCACCGCGAGGGCGAAGGCGAGCCGGTCGGCGGCGGCGAGCAGCGTCCGTGGTGGTCTCGTCACCAGTGCGACGGCGATGGCCACCGCGGCCCAGGCGAGCAGTACCAGGGCGAGCGGGCGCCCGCCCGGCAGCAGCGTGGCGATGAGGTGCCCGGGCAACGGACTCGCGGCGGGCGAGGCGACCTGGCCCGCTCCCAGCGGATAGCGCAGAACATGTTCAACGAAGGCCCCCGGCGAGGCGAGGAAGCTCGGAACCGTCAGAACAACGAGGACCACGGCGGCCACGGCGCCCGCACCCGACGCGGCCCGTCCGCCCCGGCGTACCGCGAGCAATACCAACGCCACCACCAGTACGGGCCAGGCCGTCCACTTCATCGCTGCCGCCGCGCCGGCGGCCAGCCCGGTCTTCGCGGGACGGCCCACGGCGGCGGTCGCGAGGGCGAGGCACATCAGCGCCGTGACCGGCAGGTCGATGCCCCCGCTGGCCAGCGGCAGGGCCAACAGTGGAAATGCGGCCAGGAGTGCGAGGGCCCGGGGAGCACAGTGACCGACGGCGACCCGGGCGGCCACCGCCAGGGCGAGCCCGAAGACCAGCGCGAACCCCCAGCGCGCATCGGCCACGGGGCTATCACCGAGCAGGGCGTACGGCAGCCCGAACAGCGCCATCGCCGGCAGGTACGGGTTGTAGTCCTCGAGCTGGGATGGCTCGGGCAGGTACGGGCTGCCGGTCTGCAGCAGCAGCACGCCGGAGTGGTGCACGACATCGACCTCAAGCTGCCCCTGCCGGTGCACGACCAGCCACATCATGGGTACGACGGCGGCACCCACGGCCGCGACGAACGGCGCGGCTCGGCGCAGCCGACTCGACGGACCGGCGGCCAAGATCGTGGCCACCGCGTAGCCGATGGTCGCGCAGAGCCCCCAGATCCGGTGCGGCCCCTCGTCAGTCACGGCGGCCATAAGCGCCGCCGCCACGGCGCTCCCCGCCCAGAGCAGCGGCCACGGCGTGGTGCGGGCAGGGCTGAGGGACCGCCGCCGGGCTGCGGGCACGGCAAGCGGCTGACGTAGTAGCGGAGTCCTGGTCATTTACGGCGCCTTCCATATTGGATAAACGCCAGTGTCGGAAGGCGACGGGCCCCGATCGTCACCCCAGAGTACGAACTTCGGCGTCAACCCGGAGTGTGACACCGGCACAATAGATCAGGCCCGGCGGTGATACGTCCAGTGGGACGGCTCCAGGGACACTCGGCACCTGCTCCGACTGCGCCGCCCCGCCGCCCTGTGCCGGGCAGACACACCACATGAGCCCTGACATCCGGCCCTGAACGCAAGCGTGGTCGCCGCGCTGCTCAGCTTCCTCGTTCAGCCCGAGCTGCTGCTCCGCACCGGCCGGACCGGGCCACCTACGCCTGCCGCGGCGATGCTGCGATCTGCTCAACCGCTTCCTCACCGATCACCTGGGCCGCGCCCCAGAGCGCTCTGCCAGCACTCGAGAGCCGAGGAACAACGCACCACTCAGTCATGAACCAACCGAGTGCGGCTAGGTCGACTGTCGAGGTGGCGCTGGATTTCCGCACGGTAGGGAACGAGCTGGCTGGTGTGGTTGGCGGTGAGCGCGCCGACGAGTGCGCCGTTCCGGTGGTAGGCCACGATGAGGCGGTGTGCGGCGGGGTCGTGGTCGACCACCTCGCTGGAGTCGGCAAGGTGCGGCAGCCCGACCGAGCGGATTCGCGTCCCGTACAGGTCTGACCAGAACGACGGCACGGGCCGGTAAGCGGGGGCTGTGCCGGGCTTCAGCAGAGTCTGCGCTGCGGCGGTGGCCTGCTCGACGCTGTTGCTCCAGTGGCCGGGTGAGATCAGCTCATTTCCCGCCAGCGGATGCGGCCACTGGGTCACATCGCCGGCGGCAACCGCATCCGGCGCGGGCAATCGGTCGTCCCGGAGCGGCTGGCAGTGCTCGTCGCAGACCAGCCCCCTGTCGGTGACCAGGCCGGACCCGGCGAGCCATTCGATGTTCGGCGTGGCGCCGAGCGCTAGGACTGCCAGGTCCGCTTCGACGTGGGTTCCGTCGGTCAGCTCGGCTCCGGTCAGCTCGTCCCGCCCGTTGCTGGTGAAACCTTGCACCCTCGAGCCGAGGTGTAGGTCGACGCCGTTGGCTCGGTGCAGGGCGGCCACGAACCGCCCGACGTGCGGCCCGGTTGGCGCGAGCAGCGGAAGTTCCTGGGGCTCGACGAGTGTCACCGCGACGCCGAGGGCTCTGGCCGCCGCGGCCACCTCGCCGCCGAGAAAGCCGGCACCGACGATGAGTAGTCGGCGGGTGCGGGACAGCGCCTCGGCCACCGCCGCCGCGTCGTCGAGCCCCCGGATGGTGTGCACTCCGGCGGGTGTCAGGTGGCCGGGCCAGGGCCGAGCGCGAGCGCCGGTGGCGAGGACCACCCCGTCGTAGTGGAGCAGCGAACCGTCAGCGAGCCGCACCGCGTGGTCGGCCACGTCGAGTCCGCTGGCGGGTACGCCCAGCCGCCACGTGATGTCGAGCCCCGGTGCAATGGGCAGCGCGATCTGCTCGGGTCGCCACCCATCATTGAGGAACTGCTTGGTGAGCGGCGGTCGGTCGTACGGCAGGTGTGGCTCGTCGCCGACCAGCACGAGTTCACCCGCGTGGCCGTGTCGGCGCAGCGCCTCGGCGGCGCGCAGCCCGGCGAGTGAGGCACCGACCACCACCACCCGGCGAAGGGGGCTCATGGCTCACTCACCAGGATGGCGCGGACGGGGCAGGCGGCGACGGCGGCGCGCACCCTGTCGTGTTGCGACTCCGGAGGCTCCGGTTGGTACGTCAGGTTTTCCTCCTCGTCGAAGGCGAACACCTCGGGTGCGGCGTACACGCACTGTCCGTGGCTTTGGCACAGGTTGAGGTCGACGATCACGGTCATGGCTTGTCCGCCTGCGGGTCGAGGGTGGGGTTGAAGCGTGAGTACTTCGGCGCGCTCCAGGTAAAGGGGCTGTTGTTGTCGATCTGGACAACTCGTTCCACGTAGAAGTCGACCGTCCGCCGTGCACCGGGCATCGGGATAGCCGGGTCCCAGTCGACCTCGGCGGTGCCGGTGAGCTGCAACGTCGTAGCGGAGTACCAGTCGACCAGCAGCACGCCGGCGGCCGGGTCCTGCTGGAGATTGCCCAGCGTCATCAACATCGCGTTGCCGCCGTAGTCCGGCCAGCGCAACCGGTCGGGTGAGAGCACGTGCGTGAAGCCGGGGTTGCCGCCTCGGTGCGAGGCGTCGCATGCGCCCGATGCGGATCGGGTGGCCACGAAGAAGGTGTCGGCCCGCCGGACGATCTCCTGCTGTCTCGGCGTGAGCGTCTTGCTGATGACCGGTGGCGTGGGTGGTCGGGTGTGAGTGGCGCACTGCGGGGTCCGCTGCTGGATGTATTTGGGGCAGTTGGCATAGACCTGCTCGGCCCGGACCCGGAGCCCACCGGGCTTCGGGTGGCTGACCCCGTTGAGCCGCATCCGACGCCGCGTGCCGGGCTCAATGGCGATTGAGCCGACCTCCGTCGGGTGGGCGAGCACTGGGGCGAGCGGATCGCCAGGCACCGGCCGGACGCCGATGTCGATGCTCCGCTCGTCGGAGGCGCTGATGAAACCGGGCGGCCCGGTGAGCAGGCTCGCCCACATGCGCCCACCGGCGTCCGCCGCACCGACAACGATCATGGGTTGTTCGGCCAGGAACTCCACGGCCGGCGGCGGAAGGGTCGTGCCGATCCCAAGGCGGGAATGCTCCGCCTGTTCGACGACTCCGGCCCGCCGCTGCGCGGCGAGTTCCCCGGGGTGGTAGTGGACCATGGCAGCCTCTCTGTGGCGCTGTCGCTTGGCGGGGCGCTGGTGCCGGGCCCGGAGCAGCGGACCCGGCACCACGGGGTCGGCTTAGAAGAAACCGCAGGTGGGGGCGCCGTTGACCGGGACGGCGACCGCATCGGCACCGGTCGGTGCGTATACCTCGAGTCGGATGCCGTCGGGGTCGGTGAAGAACACTCCGCCGGAGGTCACTCCCTCGCCGTGGGGAACGACACCCTCGTAGGCGAACTCGACCCCGAGCGCCCGCAAGGTCGCTTGGATGGTCTGCACCTCGGCGATCGTCTCCACCTGGAAGGACAGGTGATGCAGCCCGGGACGGTCGGTGGGGAAGCGGCCGTCCGACTGCTGCCAGAGCGTCACGAGCAGGTGTCCGTCTCGGCCGAGGAACGCCCAGCGCTGCGCCCCCTTGGCGCCCGTGGCCTGCAGGTCAAGCCCGAGCGCGGCTCGATAGAAGTCGATCGAGCGGGCGAGGTCGGTGACGTTGAGCCCGATGTGCCCGGTCTTCAGGGCGATCGGTGTGGTGATCGTGGTCATGGGCTACCTCCGTAACGGCGCGCGCCAAAATGACGGCGCTTCTAACCGGTGAACACCACGCTAGGGGTTAGCATTCGACCTGTCAACCCGCCTTTATCGGTTAGGGTGGCGGGCATGAGTGACACCGGTCTGCCGCGCGATCCACGCCCACTCATCGGCGAGCCGCTCGGCCTGGACCTGCTCAACACGATCTGGGTGGACGCCGAAGGCCCCCATGACCTGCTCGGCGATCTTGTGGGAACGCGGCTATGGCTCGCCAGCAATGACCGCTCGCACTGGCCGGCCACCGAGCCGGTCCGCCAAGCGCTGCTCGTCGCGCGCGAGGCGATACGGGCACACCTCACCGACCCGGCCTCCCCGGCAGCGCTCGCCGCCCTGAACTCCGTACTCGCCTGGGGACACGTCACGCGGAGCGTCGGGCAGGACGGTCCGACCACCGTGGTGCGGGTCGAGGACCCGGTTCATCTGGCGGCCTGGCACGCGGCGGACAACTACCACACTCTCTTGACCGAGCGCGCCGATCGGCTGCGACGCTGCGCTCACCCGGACTGCGTCCTGCACTTCCTGGACACCAGCCCGAAAGGCAATCGCCGCTGGTGCTCAATGGCGGGCTGCGGGAACAGGGCCAAGGCAGCCCGGCACTACGCCCGCAGCCGCCACGCGGCCAATTGAGCGCCCAATACTGGAAATCCCTCAATCGGAGTACCGCCAGTCGCGGAAGGCCACGCGGCTGCGTCGTCCCTCCAGAGTGCGATCTTCGGTGTCAATCCCGGGTTTGACGCCGGTGCCACAGATCAAACCCGACGGTGACGTGTCCGCTGCGGCTGGTCAGGAGAATCGGCACATGCCTCGGTTGCGCCGCCCCGCCGCCCTACGCCTGGCCGACGTACCACGTCAGCCCTGGTACCCGGCCCTCAGCACAGCCATGATCGCCGCGGTGGCGATTGTGGAGATCACCATGGCTCACCTCACCTCGCCCACCGTCGTTGTCACCGCAGCCGCTGCGGTCGTACCACTGGCTTGGCGGCACCGTCGTCCCTGGCTCGCCGCCGCCGCGACGGCCGCCGCGCTGATCAACTTTCTCGTCCAACCCGCGTTGCTGCTCTGCGTCGGTCTGGCCGGCGCAACCGGTCTCTACGCCACCGCGCGAAACCGCCTGCTTCCCCCGGCTGTCCTCACCGCCACCGGGATCGGCGCCGCAGTCCTGGTAAACCTGGGTCACCTCGCACTCGGCGCCTACAACCTCGACGGAGCCCGCCCAGAGCTGGGCGCCGAGGGTTCGCTCTCCTACTTCGCCGAGTCGTTCGTGCTGGCCTGCGCGATCACCGCCACCGTGGTGCTCGCGGACTCCGCCCGCAGCCGCGAGCAGCATCGCCGGGAGCGCGACGCCGCCCAGCGGCGCCTGGTGGCGCTGGAGCGCCGTGCGGCCGCGGCAGCCGAACGAGCCCGAATCGCCCGCGAGCTGCACGACATCGTGGCCCACACCGTCTCCGTGATCGCCGTACAGGCGGAGATGCACCGCCACACCATCCCGGACCTGTCCGCCGACGCCCGGGACGGCTTCCAGTCCATCGCCACCTCGGCCCGCGACTCGCTCGCGGAGCTGCGCAGCCTCGTTGACGTCCTGCGTGAGAAGGACGGGACCGCGGCCACCACCCCGCAGCCGACCCTGGCGGATCTCACCGCACTGCTCAAAGCCCACCGCGCCGCCGGTGGGACGGTAGAACCGGTCACCACCGGCCCCCGACCCCGCGTCACCGCCGCGGTGGGGTTGGCCGCCTACCGCATCGTCCAGGAGGCACTGACCAACATTCGTCGGCACGCCCCCGGCGCCCATGCGACCTGCCGGATCGACTACGCCCCGCGGCACATCCGGGTGCACGTCGCCAACACCGCTCCCAGCCGCCCACCGGCCTGCCGACCCGGGAACAGCCACGGCTACGGCCTCGACGGCATGCGCGAACGGGCCACCCTGCTCGGCGGCCACCTGGACTGGTATCCGACGTCCGACGGGGGCTTCGTCGTGACCGCGCTCCTACCGGTTACCGCGCCCGACGCCGCGGTCCGCGCCTTCCACCCGACATCGTCGAGGCCGGCGAGGTCAGCGGGGTCCGCAGCCAGCAGGCCGAGCCGCACCCTTGATCATTGGGGGGCCCGGCCCCCGGCCGGCCGCTGTGGGCCGTAGCGAAGGGAGTCCCGTAATGGTGATCCGCGCGGTGGTGGTGGACGACCAGGCCGTTGTCCGCGCCGGCTTCGTCAAACTGCTCGCCACCCAGGAGGACATCACCGTCGTCGCGGAGGGCGCGGATGGCCAGGACGCCATCCGACTGGTCCACGAGCATCGCCCGGACATCGCCCTGCTCGACATCCGGATGCCGCGCACCGACGGGATAGCCGCCACCCGGGCGCTCCTCGCCGACCCCGACCTCGCCACCCGCGTACTCATCCTGACCACGTTCGGCCTGGACGAATACGTCTACGACGCCCTCGCCGCCGGAGCCAGCGGATTCCTGCTCAAAGACGCCACCTTCCCCGAACTGCTGCACGCCGTACGGGTGGTGGCCGCCGGCAAAGCCATGCTCTCCCCCGACATCACCCAGCGGCTCATCACCCACTTCCGTCACCGGCGCCCCGCTCCACCATCCCGACCTGAGGCCCCGAACCTGACCGGACGCGAAACCGAGGTCCTGCTTCTGGTGGCGCGGGGCCACTCCAACGACGAGATCGCCGAGCATCTCACCATCACCGACCACACCGTCAAGACCCACATCAACCGGCTCTTCGCCAAACTCGGCGCCCGCGACCGCGCCCAGGCCGTCATCGCCGCGTATGAACTCGGCTACATCGCTACGGGTAGGCGAACCAGGCAGAACGGATGCCCCGCGGGGTCAGCGTAGACACGCCAACCACGCCCAGCTGCTCCATCGTCCAGCAGGGTCGCACCCAGGGCCAGCACCGGCACCTGGGCGCCTTCCAGGTTGTTCCAGCTACAGCACCTCGATCGGTGCGCTCGGCGCGCGTTCGCGCGCGCTGGTCGGGCCCACCTGCACCAGCCGGTGGACCGTCCGATGAAGTCGGACGGCTCGCTGGTCACCTGTTGACCGATATTCCAAACGGGTCGTCCCGTATGGCAAATAGAAGGAGTGACATCCTCACCTTCCCCCCGCGGCCGTCCGAGAGACGATCGCTCCCACGCGGCCATCCTCGCCGCCACCGCCGAACTCGTCCGCGAGGTCGGCTACACCGCGATGTCGATCTCGGCGGTGGCCGCACGCGCTCGAGTCGGCAAGGACACGATCTACCGTCGCTGGTCCGGCAAACCGGAGCTGGTCTACGAAGCGGTGTTCACCACCACCGATACCGCGCCAGTCCCCGACACCGGAACACTCCAGGGGGATCTGATCTCCATCACCGCCGGCCTGGTGGAGGAGTTCAGCTCCCCAGCGGCGGTCGCGGCGTTACCGGGCCTCCTAGCCGACATCACCGCGACCCCCGAACTTCGCGACAGACTCCTCTCCGCGTTCTTAGCCCCGGCCAAGGCCCGCCTCCTGGTGGTGTTCGACCGAGCGCAAGCGCAGGGTGAAACCGGCGGCGACGTCCCTGTTGAGCTGGTCCTGGACATGCTCGTCGGCACGGTCCTCCTTCACCTGGGCGTCCTCGGACAACCCAGTGATGCCCTACTGGCCTCTCACATCGCCACCACCATTGCCAAAGGAATCGAGGTTCGATGAACGGATGGTTGCTGGCCGGTGGCTCGCTCGCGTGCGTCACCGGCCTCATTCACGCCATCGGCGGTGGGCTCGATACGGTGCGCCCCCTGCTTGGCAGCGGCATCCCCGACGAGCCGAAGCGAACGTTGCACGCCGTCTGGCACATGGTCACCGTCGACTTGCTACTCAGTGGAGTAGCCCTGCTTGGCCTCGGCCTGGCCAGCGCTTCCAACGCGCCACTCGTACTGTTCATCGGGGCACGCTTCCTCGCCTACTCCGCAACGTTTATGGTGATCACCTTCCGAGTCGGATGGCCACGGCCCTTACTCCGGCTGCCCCAGTGGATACTTCTGCTTCCGGTGGCGATCCTGACCGGGGCGGGAATGACATGAACAGCCGTAATCCTGGGTGCAGGCGGGCCCCACACTGCCGACCCTTTCCCTGGCACCACAAGGTTGGCCTGGGCATTCCCATCGACGATCACCCGCCTTGGACCTGAAGTCCGATCATTCACAGGGGCTTAACAGGGACCGCCTACAGTCATCTATAGGAATCAAAAGACCCATCGTGTCAACTGGAGGTTTTGTGCGCTCCGTTCGTCAGACCGCGTCCCGCCTGATCGCCACTGTCGCCTTGGTCGTCGCTGGCCTGGGTACCGTGCCGGCCGCTGCTCACGGTGCCGAGCACCCCACCGAATCGGCCACACAGGTGAGTGGCTTTTGGGCCTGTTCTGTACCATCCGGGTATACCTACTCTTCCGTGCGGCGGGAGTTGGGTGTCTGCAGCCCCAGCGGCTTCGCCAACTCCTACTACGTCGTCGCCCCCAGCGACGGAATCTGGACCTGCACGGTGCCGTACGGATACACCTACTCGTCCGTACGAAGCCAACTGAGCGTCTGCTCGACCAGCGGCTTCGCCAACTCCTACTACCTTCGGGTGCCCCAAACCGGAATTTGGGCCTGCACCGTACCGCCCGGCTTCTCTTACACCGATGTCCGGCGGCAGTTGGCCGTTTGCACCCCCAATGGTTTCGCCAACTCCTATCGCCTGGTCGGCTGAGTAATCGTCAACAACATCCTTGGCCCGGAAAGTGGCAGTCAGCGGCCTTGACCCCAATGCTGTTTGAATAGAAGCGACCGACAACAGGTCCTAGATCGGGACAGTCGGGGTAACCGCAGCCAGCAAGGTGGGCATGAGCTCCTTAATCACCGAGGTTCTTTCGATGGTGATCTACAGAGTCTCATGCCCATCTTGTCGTCGTCGCTCGAACGAGCCGGGTCACGCTCACCCCGCCGCCAAGGCCGGCTTCCCCCGTAACGGCGCGACAGGCCTCCCGACCGTCCCGCAGCCGCAGCACGGCAGGGCTACTCGACCGACTACCTGGCTACCCGTTGCGGTCCATGAAGCCTTCGAGGTCGAGTTCACCAGCACGAGTCTGTAGGCCGGCGTCGAGGTATCGGCGAGTCCTCTCCAACGCTTCGTCGGGTGCCGGGTACACGAGTCCGAGCGCTTGTCCCTCCGCGGCCAATCCGGCTTCCAGGGTGTCGCCGCCGGTTGCGGCGTCGATCGCCGTCTTGGCGGCGGTGATCTGTTGTGGAGTGAGGGCGGTGATCCGGTGGGCGAGGTCGTCGACGAAGGCGTCGAGTTGCGCGGGTGGGAGGGCCCGGTTGATCCAGCCGTACTTCTCGGCGGTGTCGGTGTCGTGCAGGCCGGCCCCGAGGATCGCTTCCAGTGCGCGTGAGCGGCCGATCAGCCGGGACAACAGCTGGGTTCCGCCGCCGCCGGGGATGATGCCGATGCGCGTCTCCAGCTGGGACATCCAGGTCTGTCCCGCCGCGGCGAACCGCATGTCCATCGCGGTGGCCAGCTCGTTGCCACCGCCGCGTAGACGTCCCCGCAGCTTCGCGATCGTCACCTGGGGTAGGGACCGGATCGACAGCATAAGGTGCTGCATGGGGTTGAGCGCAGGTGCGCCGGTGTCCTCGGCGCCCAGCTGCATAAAGCCCTCAGCATCAAAGGCGAAGGCCATGTCGACGTGCGCGGCGAAGAAGTCCGGATCATCGCTCTGCACGATGATGACCCGCACCTGGTCGTCGTCGCGGACGGTGCGGACGAATCGCTTCAACTCCGGCACCAACGTCGCGTCGAGCAGGTTCACGGGCGAGTTGGCCAGGGTTACCCAGGCGATGCCGTCGTCGACCTTGACCCGCATCGCGGTGTAGTCCGTGTAGTTCATGTCGCACTCCCTTGGAAACGGCCGATTCTGCGTCGACCGGGGCTGGTGTGTTGCTGTCGCGGCAGGACGCCGTCTGCGGTGCACCCGTTCGCTCAGCAGCACCCACGCTAAAACCTGCCGTTGACGTCAAAGGCAAGATTGAGTGAGTGAGATCACCATGCCGCACGGACTTTAAGATGCCGACTAGGCATGAGTTGTTCCGCGAGGGGCGGGCTGTCACACCCCGCGCACTACGGGATGACGCAAGCCCAGCAGGGCCGGCTCGCGAAGCGAGCCGGCAACCGAATCTTGGCTGATCAGCTAGCGGGAGCAACCTGGGTCGCGGCGATGATCTCGTCAAGGCGGTCCCGGGTTCGCGACAGCTCGCGCAGTTGGGTGTCGAGGCGCTCCCGTTCAGCCGTGAGCCGCGTCATCATCTCGGGGGTGGCGAAACCAGTATTGACGCAGGGCAGGATCCCCGCGATGACCTTGCTAGTCAGACCGGCGCCGTACAACGACTGAATCAATCTCACTCGCTCCACCGCGACGGCCGGGTAGTGCCGCTGTCCGCCCGCACTACGGGCAGAAGACAACAGCTGCTGCTCCTCGTAGTAGCGCAGCGCGCGAGTGCTCACACCCGTCGCGGCCGCGACCTCGCCGATCCGCATCTGTGTCCTCCCCGCCGGTCGACGGCGAACCGGAGCGGTCACGCCGTGACGGTCGACCTTAACCTGACGTTCACGTCAATGATACAGGGAGGCTCGGCCCACGCGGCCCTGCTGCTCACGACCCCGATGGGCCCAGATCGAACGGCGTCTTGACGGCCTAGCCGAGCCGCTGCCAACGGTGGCATAGCGCCCAAGGACCAGGTCGACCAGATCCCGGTGCTGAAGACCGAGCCCCCGGGAGCTGATCGCCGGCGGGCAGGCGGTCGCCGACGGCTGCGCCTGTCTTGTCGCCGAAGGTCGCCCGCCGGGTCAGCACACACTTCAGCGGCGGTACGACCGGCGAGCCCGTGGCCTATGGCGCGGTAGCCTGCCAGCGCTCAAGGCACTCACCAACCGGGAACGCGACGTGCTGTGGCTCGTTGACGCGGGGCGATCCAACCCGGAGATCGCAGCGGAGCTCCGTCTCGTGGAAAGCAGCCGACCCAAGCCGGGCCTTTCCCGCAGCGAGCCGACCAGCCTGGCTACCGGGCGGACCAGCAGCCCCGACACGATCAGCGTCACCGCCGCACCGATCAGGAACCCGGCCGCCACGTCGTGCGGATAGTGCACACCGACGAAGATCCGAGAGAAGCCGGCCAGCACGGCGAGCGGCAGCGCGAGCAAGCCCAACCGCCAGGAGACCAGGAAGATCGCTACGGCCAGCCCAAAGGCGATCGTGCTGTGGTTGCTGGGAAATGACCAGTCCCCAGGCGATGGGCACCTCGCCGCGATGATCGGCAAGCCCGAGAACGTCCGGCAGGGGCGCTCCGCGTCCAGATAGGTCTTGGCCCACTCGCTGATGCCGTAGGCGAGCACCACAGCGAACCCAGCGACCAACGTCAGCGCCATCAGCCGGGTCGGCCCTCGACGAGCGTGCCGGAAGACCAACAACCAGGTCGCCGCCAGGAGAACGATGCCGAGATCGGTGAAGTGCGCCATGAACCCCTGGACGATGCCGGGGGTGGTGTCGGCCCACTCGACGATATCGAGGTACCACTCGCCGACGATATCCGGGACATCTTTGATTCCGTCGGCACCGACGCCGGCAGCCGCCTGAGCCGGGTTCGGGGCTGCGGCGGCCACCGCTGTCAGCACCACCGCAGCTACGGCAGGGGCCATGTACTGCGGTTTCGTCCTCATATCCCCATCCCCTGATCCGGCACCACCATCCCGTTCGCGGTGTTCGTTCCCATCGTAGGCGCCGGTAACCGTTGGGCTATTTGGCTGAAGTCAGGGGTGTACCCCCACCAAAGTAGGGCCGGGACCTTCGCCATCTCTTGTTGATCCCCGTAGCCAGCCCCGAGCACCGCGCCAAGGAACCCTGAGGCACGCCCGCCGCCCAGCTTGGAACCGAAGTCGCGTCGGTCAGCAGCGCGGGTAGCCGACGGAAGGAAATGCTCTTTAACCACCTTTTCCGCGACCCCGGAGTGATGCAGGATGGCGGCAACCGGAGCCGCGGCGATGACACTGACGAAAACTGCAAATCCCGGTGGCATCGCTGAAACGGCATTCAGTAATACAAAGAACGCCGTAGACCGATCCAGACCAACCAAAACACGCCAGCCCTGACGCCCTTCAGTGACTACCCCTCGTCAGTCATCCTGGACGGTGAGCGCGTCGATCACCCGCATCGTGAGCTCGGGCTGGTTGATCCCGGCGGTTGCGAGCGCTCGCGGCACGACGCCCTCCTGGGCCCGCAGAATACCGAGCAACAGGTGTAGCGGTCGCAACTCACTCTGACGCTTGCCCAGACCACGCTCAAGGGCCAGTTTGGCCGAGGCACCGAGCTTGGTGGGACGGGCGTGACTCGCCCCGGGACGGGCCACCGCGCCGAAGGCGGCCAGGGAAACTCCGGCCACACCGAGACTCTGCTCGAACTCCCGCTGCAGCGCGGTACGAATGCTCTGGTAGTCGAGACCAGCCGCGCTCAGCACCTGCCGCGTGTTCGCCTCCGGTTCCGCGGCTATCGCCAGGAGAAGGTGCTGAGCCTCAATGGATGCGGCACCTTCCTTCTGGGCCTCGGTCCCGGCCTGGTCGATGACGGCCTGCACGTACCTACGGATTGTCGTGGACATGGTCAACGCCTCCTTAGTGCGACGCCGGCAGCAACAAGCCGCTTGGCATGCTTTTTGTGCACCGCCTGCCGTGTCACACCAAGCGCCTCCGCGACCTGCGGCCAACTCCAGCCGGATCGCATGGCACGCTCCACGGCAGCATCTTCCAACTGGTCAGCCAGGCGCCGCAATGCCGTGACGGCGGCGAGTGCAGCGCCGGGATCCTCCGAGGACTGGACTTCAACCGACATGCGAGCAACCTTAGTTGACTAGTAATAATAGTCAACCAATGTTGCTCTGAGCAGGACGCCAACCGCGAGTCCCCTGGTGACGGACGACCACGTAGCTGTCGCGCAGCAGACCTCGACCTGGTCAAGGAAGGGGGTCGCCCGGGATAGCGACTACAGGAGCCGCGCACCCGGCTTGGGTTAGCCGACGCCCTTAACCGTGGTCCGGGAGCGTCTGCGGCGCACGACCCGAGAGAGCAGAATCGGCAACACCAGACAGACCTGGACCGCAGTGCACCAGCAACACGCCGGCCAGAGTGGGGCCGCCCAGTCGTGGGCAACTCGCCGGGGCGCCAATGTCGATGACGAACGGCTGCACCAGCGCGCGGACGATGGGGTAGACGGCCACGACGAAGCCACCGCATCCCACCAGGTCACGCCAGGTCACGCCACCAGTGGCGGCTGCCGCAGGGGACGGTTCCGCGACAGCGAGCACCGGTCAAAGCGATCTGGACGAGTGGTGGTTCGAGTTCGGGCTGGCCCGGTGACCAGGCTCGTCTGGCGCTCGCGCCATCACACCAGCCTGGCCACCTCGGCTCGCAGCCGCACACCCTGCCGAAACACCTCGGCCAGCAACAGCACAGTCGCACCGATCGCCAGCGGCACGAACGAGAATGAGAAGGCGACGTCAACGATGCCAGCCGCGGCGGAGCGGGCGACGATGGCCTTGTGAGCGGCGAAACCGAGCAACTGGACAGCGCTACCGCCAACCGCCACCACCAGGCCGATGCTGACTATTCGACGGACGTTGGCAGTGGTGAACACCTCGCCGGTAGGCACCGTGCGGACAATCCGCCACAGCAGCCAGAGCACTAACAGGATCAATGCCTGCGCCGCGAGCTCCGGCCCGGCGATGCCGATCCGATCGTCCCACGTCGGCCCCCAAATCGAGAGTCGCATCGTCGGGGTGAACAGCTCGACCGGCGGCAGCCCGGTGGCGGCATCCCGAGTGCCGTCGGAGGTGTCCTTCCACGCGAACAGCTCGTGGTGCTCGTGCGCGGTAGCCTGCCACCGATCGCCGAACCCGTCGTCAGGCAGCACCGCAACAGACAAAACCGGCTGTGGCGCGGGCATCGGGACCATGCCGCGCCCTAATTCCAGTCCCGACGAGCCAAGCAGAGCCGGCCACACGCCGAACACCAACACGGCCGCTGCGGCCGTACCGAGCAGTCCGGTCAGCAGGCGCACGCGCACTCTCACAGTCATACTCACCGACGCTCTCTCATCGACTCTCGTTGTGGCCTCGAGCGTGCATAGCGAAGATCGATAAGTCAACGATGGTGCTCCGCCGCCCAGCAGGCCATGGGCTAGCAGAAGATCGGGCCGCCATCGGCCATCACTCGCTGCGGGAGATCACCCGAGAGCAGGTCCTCAACGCCCTGCCGCCCTCCGGAAGCGCGCGTTCCACCGCAGGGCAGGGCCTCAAGTCCAGCTGCCGGCTGCTCAAGGGCCGCAAAGTGCTGTTCACCGAGCCATCCTCGACGAGGCCCACGCCACCGGCGGCGACGTCCGCCGCCTCGCCGACCTGTTCGGCCTGAGCATCCAAGCCGGCACCCGCTACACCCCGTCCTGGATCACCCCGACCTCACCAGCGACGAGCACGCCTGACCGAGAACACCGAAAGTCCGTCGCCGACAACCCGTCTGCGCTGCGAGGATGCGGGGCGTGTCTGTGGGCTTCGTCTCCGGCGTCGAGCTGTCCCGCCGCCTTTACGACGACGCGGTCCAGCCCCTGCTGTCTCGTTACCTTCCCGGCCTCACCTACAGCGCAGCGTTGATCGGCGTGGGGTCCGAGGTCCTCGGCTTCGACACGCAGCGGTCCACCGACCATGACTAGGGTCCCCGGCTGCACCTGTTCCTCACCGCCGACGACCTCGCCCGCCACGGCACCGGGATCGACGACCTGGGGTTGGTGTTCTGCCAGCCCAACGGGCGGCCCATCGACCCCCGGGCCGACCTGGACTGTCCTGTCTCAATGAATGTGGTCCGGGCTGCGGGCCGCTGAGCAGGGCGAGACCAGATCCAGTGAGACGCTGCTATCCGGCTGGGTCTCGTCGAATCTGGTCTGTGAAAGCGGTTTGCGCCAGGTTGTCTCGCTGAATCTGGTCTAGTAGTTGCGGAAGTGTCCCTGTCGGATCAGAGTCTTTGGAACCAGTCACGTGCGGCTTTGACTCCGCCGTTTGGGCCGAGGGCGACCATCAGGGCGCTGCGTGCCTTTCCGGGGGCGAGGCTGCGGGCTCCGATCGCACCGACTTTGGCGGCAAGGCCGCTGCCCAGGGGCAGCTCCGCCAGGTCGATGTCGCGGGTGCGGCATCGGGAGGCGATGACCACGGGGATGTCCCATTCGGTCAGGTCGCTGATGGCTGCGAGGAGACTGACCGGGACGTTGAACATGCCGGTGCCCTCCAGCAGGATCCCGCGCGCACCGGCGTCCACTACTGCGGTGAGTAGGACTGGATCGATGCCGGGGTAGGTCTTGATGAGGGCGACGTCGGATTCTGGCTCGCCCCGCGGCTCGGGTGGCCGCGGTGGCGGGGATGCCAGCATCTCGACCCCGGTGCCGATCACACGGCCGACCGGCGGGTGTGGCGCCGAGGAGAATGCGGTCACGCTGGTGGCGTCGACCTTGGCGACCCAGCGGGCGGCGTGCAGTTCGTCGTTGAGGCAGGCCACGACGCCGACCCCGGCGAGGGCGGGGTCTGCCGCGGCGGTGATGGCTGAGGCGAGGTTGCGTGGGCCGTCGGTGGACAGGTCGTCCAGGTGGCGCATCGCCCCGGTCAGAACGATCCCGCCGTGCAGGGCGGCCGGTCCGGCTTGTAGGTCGATGAGGAAGGCCGTGTCCTCCAGAGTGTCGGTGCCGTGGGTGATCACGACGCCGTCGAAGCTGTCGTCGAGGATGGCGGCGCGGGCCCGGCGGGCCAGTGTCAGCATCGTGGCTGGTGACATGTCCCAGCTCGGTTCGGCGAGTACGTCCTCGACGGTCACGTCGGCGGTCAGCAGGTCCGCGGGGATGGTCTTGAGGAGATCCGCACCGGATGCGACGGCCTCGTGGCCGGGTCGGCGGGAGTAGGCGATGGTGTCCTTGGTCGCCAGGAGCAGCACACGTTTGGTCACGTACGGTTCCTTCACCTGTCCGGTCGGGGCGTTACCGGGTTTCGGCCAGCAATGGCAGCAGAAGCAGCAGGAACATTGCCGTCGCGGCGATTGCGGCCAGGACAGCACGCGCGTTTGGGCGCGGTCCCCGCGTGCGGGTCAGACCGGCGTCCGGCGGGTTACCGGGCCACTGCTGCGACGAGCCGGGTGAGTGGTCGAGGCCGGTTTCAGCTCTCGGTGACCACACCTGCCCGCTCCTCCAGCCGTTCGATTCGGCGCACGATGGGCTGCAGTTCCTGACGGACCGCGGCGGCCAACGCCGCCGCCGTCTCCGTCGTCCCGCTGTCGGCGGCTTGCGGTGTCTGGGCCCGCAGGTGCACGTAGCCGGCGAGGGCTGCCACCACCGCGCGGCGGGTCAATCGCAGTTCCGCACCCAACGAGCGCAGGACCTGCCCGGCGGTGCCCTCGGGCTCGGCGATCAGCCCCAGCAGCAGGTGTTCGCAACCGACGTAGTTGTGTCCGAACGCGGTCGCTTCCGTGACGGCCAACTCCAGCGCGTTGGACGCCGGACCGCTGAAGCGCTGCGATGCGTCCGCGGCGACGCCGGCTTCTGTCAACGGCTGGCGGGCAAGCTCGCGGCCGACTCGGTCGGGTTCGATCTCCACCGCCCGTAGGACGTGTAGGGCCAGGTTGCCGCCTTCGGTCAGCAGGCCACCGAGCAGATGCCCACTGCCCACCGCCGGCGCCTCGGCCGCTTGCGCTTGCTCGATGCCGAGTTTGAGTGCCGCACGGGTCCGCGCCGTGAAGTGCGGCAGCCTCACGGCCAGGTCCGCGTCGTCCAGATCACTCAGAGCCGTTTCCCGAATCGCGGTGACCCGTCGCACGGCCTGTTCCAGCGCCCGTTGGCAGACGGCGGAGACGGGCACCCCGGCTTCCTTCACCGCTTCGGCCAGTTCGTCGGGCAGGTAGACGTTGATCTTCGGCATTACTGGAACCCCTCTCGCGCACGCCTTCAGGAAGAGCATAACCCTTGTGTACCCCCCGGGGGGTTATCTGTCCAGGATGCGGTTTTCGGCGTACGAGGTCGTGGATGTAGTCCAGGCCACGGTCCTGGTTCAGCGACTGGCGGGTTGCGCTGCCCTCCAGCGATGACGCAGCCTGGGCAGGGCCAGGTTCCGTTGAGTGCCGGCCAGAAGCGAGTCAGTCGAACACACGTACGGATGGATGGGAAGGTTTTCGCGGCCGACAACCCCTGTCGATTGACATGCGACGAGACGACCGCAACCCATGCGGCGCAACCCCCGTCACCGTGATCACTAGGCGACTAGCGGTAATAGCGGTTCCACAATCGACACGTAAAGACGGTTAATGGTATTTGCGCCTTTTATGATTTGTGGAATGTCCGACACGCATAGGCTGCGACGAAATCTGCCAGCTCCAGGAATTCGTACGGCGCGACGCGCCCGAGGCGACCACACACGGCCGGATGGCGGCGTCACATGCGGGCAGGGAGTACCGTCGATGGCGGCGGCCCGCCGGGGTTGAGGCCGGCGGCCCGCCGCCCAGTCCTCAACCTGGGGGAACCCAATGCCGGCGATCGTTGACCCCTGTTTCGGAGCCGAACTACGCCAGCTGCGCACAGTCGCGGGAGTCAGCCTCCGACAGCTCGCGTCCTTTGCCCTGTCCAGCCGAGGGCATCTGCATGACATTGAAACTGGCCGTCGACAACCCACCCTGGATCTCGCTAAACGGTTGGACGACGCACTCAACAGCGACGACCGGCTTACCAGCTTGATCCGTCCAGCCCCGCCGACAGGCCAGTCGACTGACCGCCTGGCCTTTACCCAAGAGCGCCCTCGCCGAGTTGAGCCAGCCACTCTCGACGCCCTCGCCGATACACTCACCGCACACCGCCGCCTCGAAGACAGCATTGGCGCTGCCGCGGTGCTCCCAGCAGTCCGCATCCAACTTGACTTCCTCGCCACCCTGATCACCGAAGTGCGCGGTGACTCGAGGGCCCGTCTCGTGGATCTAGCCGCCCAATGGGCCCAGTTCGGAGGCTGGCTAAACGCCGCCGCCGGACATCCGCGCGTGGCTGGTCGCTGGTACTCCGCTGCTTTGGAATGGGGCACCGAGACCGGAAATTCGGACATGATCGCCACAGTGCTCAGCATGCGTGGACACCTGGCATGGCAACACCGCCGACCAGGACCTTTGATCGGGTTGTCGGCAGCAGCCCTGCGCCAACCAGCCAGCCCAGGCGTACGGGCGCTCGCCGCTCAGCAGGAGGCGCGAGGTCATGCTCTGGTCGGAGCGGCTTCCACCGCGATCGGGCTACTCGACCAGGCTATTGATCTCGCCACGCAAGCGACCGAGGCCCCAGACCGGGAGCCACCATGGATCTATTTTCACTCTCTGGACTACCTGAAGATGCAGCGCGGCCTGGTCTATCGGCTGCTCGGCGACAACGCCCTGGCAGTCGAGCACCTTCGCACTGGCCTGCACGGATTGCCGCCGTACGCGAAAGGTGCGGCATGGACCGTCCCCTACAGATTTGACCTCGCGGCGACGTTGGCCGAACTCGGCGACGTCAGCGCCGCACTCGAAGCGTACGAAAGCGTACAGGCCATCGCGGAGACGACCGGAACAGAGCACCTGGCTAGGCGCGTCGAGTTCGCCGTCCGCAGCCTGTCCGCAGGAAACCTGCGGACATACACCACCTAGCAGTAGTCTCCCCCTCACGGAAAGCTCCCAAATAGGGGTGGCCACAGCTAGAGAACGGGCCGTCTCACCTCCATCGAGGGTGAGGGAGCACGCGCATGATCCGGCTACTCCGCCGACTCCGCCGCCGGCCCACACGGCTGGACGCGGTCGGCCCCGCCACCCGGTACGCGGCGCGGGCCGGCGCCTACTCCCCGCTGCACAACCAGCCAACGGTGCTCCTCGATACGCGGCCGTTGCTGACCCCGCTGGCCCGACTACGGGCGAACCGCCGGTGATGGCCACCCACACCCGGCCCAGCCCGGCCAGCCTTTCGGTGGCGCAGCTACGCGCCCGGATGATCCTGTCCGCCCGGCGGATCATCCGCGAGCACTGGCCCCGGGTGGACCGGTGCCCTGTGTGCGGTTGCGGATGGCCGTGCCCACCCACCGAGACCGCATACGACTACCTCGCCACAGTCGGGCAGGGCAACTGGGCGCCCCCGCAACGCGCGCGGGCGCAGCGATGAAACCGGCCGACGCGACCGTCCACCGGTGGTGGCGGGACCTGAACGAGCACCGCCAGGTCGATGGACGCTGCCCCGTGTGCGGCACCCCGCGCCGCTGCTGGCCCTGGGCGGACGCGTACGCCGGGCTACTCACCTATGACCTACTCGGAGCGCCCCCCACCACCCCGTACAGATGTCCGGCCGCATGAGACGGCCGGCGAACGAAAGGTTGAAGCATGAACAAGCTGACCTGGAAGAAGCCGATGCGCTGCGACAACTCGTCGCCGAACCGCGTCGAGGTCGTCGTGGACGAGACCGGCCAGCGGTTCGTGCGCGACAGCAAGAACCCCACCGGCCCCGCCCTTGCCTTTACCCCCGACGGGTGAGAAGCATTCGAGGGCTCGACCCCGCGACGGGCAGACCTCTGACCCACAAGGCCCGGGGTCAACTTCACGCTGGCCCCGGTTCACCCTCGTGGCCCGGAGGCGACGTGAAGCCGGCTGCCACGAGCCATTTGTGAGTCCTGTATAAACTAACCCGTACGATGGTGTGGCAGCGACTGCTGAATCGCCGTAAGGGAAGTTGTCATGCGCAATAGTGCTATCCCGCACCTTTTGGGCGCGGTTGTGGCCTGGTCGATGTTCGTCGCGCAGGGGGTGGTTGTCTACTTCGGGCTGATCGCCTTCGCGCTGTTGACCGATAGACCGCTAGGTGGTCCGCTCGGCGGACTAATGATGGTGTTGCCTGCGGCCCTGCTGGGCGCCATCTTAGTGCCGTCGCTGTTCTTCCCAGCCAACTTGGTCGGCGGGGTCGCGACGAAGCACGCAGGCCTCTTCTTGAAGTTGCTGACCACATCCGCCGTCGCCGCCGCGCTGGCCACGATCTACGCTGCCGTCGTGGCCGTGGTGGCCGACGTGTCGGCAACCGGCACAATGTTGGCGTGTCTCGGCAGCGTGGTCGCTGTGCTCATCCCCACCGCGGTCCAGGTCGTCGTTACTCAGGCCATTTTGAGGGCGAATTCAATGCGGCGTCATGGCCAGTCGCCAGCACTCGCCTCGGTTAGCACCTAACCCCATCTGGGTGGGGCGCATGTCGTAAGGCTGCGGCGAGACGATATCGCCGCAGCCGCCAGTATGGCATCGGCCCGGCTATACCAGATCCTCAACGGGCACCGATGGGCACGGACGAAGGGGCCCCGGTCCTACAGATCGGAGCGCTCGCGTTGCAGGTCGGCGTCGGCCGGGACGTCACCGACGGTAGCGCATCGACGATCTTACCCTGCCTTCTACGAATGGCCGTGGAAAGGCTGGCGGCGTCGTCCGCACCCTCGCGTTGTCGCGCTACCACCGGGGAGGGCTCAGCTCCTGCGCGAACACCGGCAGTTACAAAGAGCGGAGATGCGGGAAGCCGGTACGTGGTGGAAAGCAAATGATCTCGTCTTCTGCCGTCCCGATGGTCAGCCAATCGACCCACGCATGGACTGGGCGGAGTGGAAGGTCGTCCTTCAGGAGGCCGGCGTCTCGGATGCCCGGGTGCACGTGATGCGGCACTCGGCAGCAACCGGTATTTGCGCCTTTTGTGACTTGTTCAATGTCCGACACGCATAGACTGCGACGAAATCGGACAGCTCCAGGAATGCGGCACGGCGCGACGCGCCCGAGGCGACCACACGGACAGGTAACGGCGTGACGTGCAGGCGGGGAGTACCGGCGATGGCGGCAGGGCCGGGGTTACCGCCGCGAGGCGGCCTGCTCCACCTCACGCAGCATGAGTGACAGGCTCTGCGACCGTCGGTCGGCTGGTAGGGCATCCATTGCCCGCCAGGCGTAGGCGACCCCGCCCGCGCTGTCACCGGCTTTAACCATCGTGAGTCCACGATGGAGCTCAATATGAGTAGCGAAACGCGGTAAATCAACAGGTCGTGTGCGGTCGGCCGTCTCCTGTGCCTCGGCCCCCGGGTCAGGCATCCCGAGACGGGCATACAACATGCTCCGGAACGTGACCATCCGCCACGGCGGAACGGCAGTATCAGACACCTCGCCATCCGCCGATGCGACGTAGTCGAACACCCGCCGAGCATCGGTATCGAGCGCGACAGCGCCGCTCCGGTCCCCGCGTCCGGCCGCCACGTGTGCCTGCGCCATCAACGCCTGGACGCGCCCGAGTGACGGCCGGTCTGACAGCGCGACAGCCTGATCGGCGTACCGCCGCGCCGTGGTCAGCGCCGCCCCCTCGTAAGCCAACACGATCGCGGCCCGGCCCCGGACCCACACCCGCACGGCGAGGTCGCCGGAGCGGTCGGCGGCCACCCCGGCTAGGTCATACCAGCGTTCGGTATGTGTTGTCCGGTCGCCTGACGTCAGGGCAGTGCGCCTCTCCAGCTAAAGCGGGTCCTCGTTTGATAGCCGCAGCACCAGCACGTCCATGTCCGGGATCATTTTGGGTCTGATTTGCCCGTACTGTCGCCAGCCCATCCGCTCGTACAGGCGTCGCGCTGGCGCCTGCGGGTTTGCGGCCAGCACTGCGTATGGTTCGGGCCGCGCATCGAGCAGTATCGACATCAGTCGTCGGCCCACACCCCGGCCGCGGTATGCGCGGTCTACCATCCATTCCGGTACGAGAACTTTGTCGGCGGCCCGCAAGCGCGCGGGTGGCTCGTCCGCGCCCGGTTCGATCCACTGACCGCCCGGCAGGGTGTGCCCATAGGCCACCCCTGCCACTCGACCGGCATCGGCGGCGTAGACGAGGGTAAATCCAGGCTGCCGGAGATGGTTCGACCACCAGCGGCGGAACTGCCGCACATGCTCTGGCCCCTCGTTGTAGGGGGGCTCGAAATAGACGGCGGCGTACAGGTTCCTCACGTCATCGGTGCGTTGACGGGCGCCGACAGCGTCGGTAGTCGTGTACGTCAGCCCATTCATGCCGCAACAGCCTAGCCCGATGGCAGCTCGGCGAGCCGTTGTCGCAGCTCTACTACCTCAACCCGGCGCAGATCTTGCTCTGGCACCTGAGTGACGACTGCGGTAGCCACCTCGTAGAGCAGCGCGTTGTGATCAGACTGCGGTAAGGCGTCGAGGACATCGGCTGCGTACCTGAGGCCGTCACCGATATGCCCGTCCTGGATGAGGCATGACGCTCGGTGCATTAGCATCTGCGCACGCTCCCGGCCGAGGTCGGCGGGGTATAGTTCCAGCGCCCGGTCCTGTGCTGCTAGCGCCTGCTGGGTGTGGCCGAGGTGGGTGTAGACGTACGACTCGGTGTGCCGCAGTCTGACCTCGGGCCAACCGAACATACTGGCCGTGTCTCGCATCGCTTCGGCAGGCATGCGGTCGGTCATGGCGGCAGTGGCTTGCACCGCCTTGAGTGCCGACTCTGTTTGCCCAGCCACGGCTAGAGCCTGCGCGCGCCCAGCCAACACACCCGCATGCCCGACACACGCCCGGTCGCCCGCGATAGCGGTGGCCTCATCCGCGCGATCAAGGATCTCCCTGATGGGCCGGCGCTCGTAGGTGCCGTTGACGACTTCCCAGTTCCGCACCCATACTCGCGTGTCCGTGCAGCCTGACTGGTCGGCGTGTGTGCGTGCGGTGCGCCACCAGCGTCGAGCCATCGTGTTCTGCCCCGTTGCGGAGAGGGCCATGGTCATGACCACCGACAGGCTGCCGGCTGCGCGAAGCAACGTTCGATCGGCCGGGGCGGCGGCGAGTTGGTGTTGTAGCACAGTCAGGTCGCCCCGCAACTGCTCGACCAACTGGGCAGGGGAAGCAACGTAGAAGTCGTGACCGTAGTCGGCTACTACCTGCGCCCACTCGCTGTAGCCAGTCGCAGCGGCTAGGCCATGACGCAGCGCCTCCAACTCGGCAAGGCTCTCCGCCGCCGGGGTAGCGGCGAGCGCGCCCATGGCATGTAGCAGGGATCGTCTACGCATAGTGGCATCGCCCGTCTGATCCTGTCGGTAGGTATCTACAAGAATCCCACCGGTGTCTAGGGCGTCTTCGCATGCCTGGGCGAACTGGAGTGTGGGACGACGAGCACCTCGCTCGATCTGAGAAATGTAACTGTAGTCAAACTGGATCTTGCGTTGCAGATTACGGAGAGACAGATGTCGCTGCCGGCGATGCCGTCGAAGGATCTCACCAAACGAGGTCATCTCGCCTCCTGCGCTGGAAGTGTGGGCAATCCGTGTGCACACAGCGCACGCCTACCACTACGCGCAGCCTAACGGCGAATCTTGGTCTGTCCATGCACCGTTGCACCGGGGATCAACCCAGTGCCGACGCTCACCGTGACGACAGGGAGCACGCGCATGTTCCGGCTTTTTCGCAAACGACGCCGTTCCGCACGGTTGGACGCGGTCGGTCCCGCTACTCGGTACGAGGCGCGGGCCGGCGCCTACCACCCGCTGTGGGACCAGCCGACGGTGCTCCTCGATACGCGGCCGTTGCTGACCCCGCTGGCCCGGCTACGGGCCAACCGCCGCCGGTGATGGCCACCCACGACCGGCCCAGTCCGGCCAGCCTTTCGGCGGCGCAGCTACGCGCCCGGATGATCCTGTCTGCCCGGCGGATCATCACCGAGCACTGGCCCCGGGTGGACCGGTGCCCGATCTGCCGATCCGCATGGCCGTGCCCGCCCACCGAAACCGCCTACGACTACCTCGGCTCGGTCGGGCAGGGCAACTGGGCGCCCCCGCAACGCGCCGGGAGTGAGCGGTGAAATCGACCTGCGCCCGATGGGAATCCGATGCCAGCGTCTGAACCCCCCGAACCCCCGACGGCTAGGGAGAAGCTGATCACAGCGGTGGTGTTGGTGATCGTTGTTGCCGCTGTGGTGATCGGGCAGTTGAGGTGATCGTCCAGTCCGCGCCGACCTAACCCGGGTGGGCGTGGGTAAAGGGCTACGAGTTGGACGGACCGGACGGCAAGGCGGTCCGAAAGCGGCAATTTTCGTCAACCTTGGAGGACGCAATGGGTGAAGGTCAGGACCTTATCAACCACTATGTACACAACTATGACGAAGCCGGTCGGCTGGAGGCAACTATCCGGGGTCGGCTGGAGGCAGCCCGGTTGCGCGAGCTGCTGGACCGCTATCTGCCGTCGGCGCCCTGTCGGGTCGCCGACATCGGGGGCGGGCCGGGTGCGCACGCAGCGTGGATGAGAGAGCGGGGATACTCGGTCGAGCTGCTCGACCCAGTAGCCCATCACGTCGCGCAAGCCCGCAGGGCCGGGGTGGTGGGGGTTGTTGGGGATGCTCGAAGCCTGCCCTGGGATGAAAATTCGTTCGACGCCGCGCTTCTGGCGGGGCCCTTGTACCACCTGACCGACTCGCGGGAGCGGCGGGTGGCGTTGGCCGAAGCGGTGCGGGTGACCCGCCCCGGCGGCCTGGTGGCGGTGGTGGCACTGGGACGGCACGCTAACCTTTTCGGCGCGTCCATTGCCGGGCAACTGGTCCAACGTCGGGTTATTGTCGAGGACATCCAGCTCCAGGGATGGAGCTCCAGGAACGACCGATGGCCAGCAACAACGTACTACCACACCATCGACGAGTTGCGCGATGAGCTGACCGGGGCAGGGCTGCAGGTGCTCTCCGTACATGGGGTCGGTGGCCCGGGTGGGTGGCTCGCGGTCGCAGCCGACCGGTACGACCTGGATGACATGGGAGGCGGCATGTTTGACGCCGCGCTACTAGGCGCCCGGATGGGCGACCACTGTCCCGAGCTGATCCACGCCAGCGCCAACCTGCTTGCCATCGGTCGGGTTCCGCAGGCAGGCGCGTGATGACCGCCAGGGTGGCTCGCGCTATCGCCGAGTACACCGCCCACGGCTGGCCAGCACAACCGCGCCCGTGGGGGGTTGCGTTGCAGGCGCTACGGTTCGATGCGTTGGAGATCGCCTCGCCGATCGGGGCGATCATCCACCACCGGCTACTCACCCGCGTACCTACCGCCACCATCCGCCCGCCGTGGTGGTCAATGCTGCTGGGCCCTGGGGACCGGATGCGGTGGATGTTCTTGTTCGCCCCGGGCTTTCTGGACCCTGACCAGATCGCCCGGGACGGTGGTCGGCTGCATCGTGGACCGGATGCCTGGGTGCCGGCGCCGCCAGGGCTCGCCCCTGATGGGCTGACGGTCGGCTGGGTGGTGCCGCCCGCACAGGCACGCTGGCGACCATACGAGCCGGACGGCGTTTTCGACAGTCTCGGCTGGCTGCTGCGTTCCCGAGTCAGGCCATGACACTTTCTGTTGCCCCGAGTCCCGAGGCCAGTGCTGCCGCCCGTTGGTGGGCCAACAAACTGACCAACGGTAAAGCGATGCTGCGGCGACGCTTCACCCCCGACCAGGCCCACCGGTTCGCCGCCGCTCTTGCCGAGCTGATCGATCAGCGCCTCGGTAGGGAGGCGCCTCAGCAGGGCTCCGCCCTCACGATTGACTGCGACTACAGGCTGCACCCGTTGCTCGCCGAAGCGGCGTGGCGGTCTGGGCTGCTGGTGAGCATGTGGGACTTGCCGATGCGGACATACATGCGGATCAACCCCGGTCGAGTGACCGTATCCGAGGGGTACAGGGCCCCCGAGGAGATCGTCTGGGCAGCGTGACCAGCTTGGCCCCTCCGGCGAACTTGGTGGCTGCCGTGAGCACTTCTGCGCCCCTGGTCAGAGCGTGAGTCTCGGTCAGGCGAGACGTGCTGCGGAGGCGGCGGAGACGGCACTGTTCCGCCCCGTGTCCGATCTTGCTGCGCACCGGGCTCGGAAGAGCGCCGGGTAGCTGTGTGTCCTCAGATTTGTCCTCAGATAGTGATCACACGATGTACTTGATCGCCACCGGTCGACCACTGACATGACGAAGGGCCTGGTCAGCACTGTGACCAGGCCCTTCGTCGTCCCGAGCCGCCTGACGGAATCGAACCGTCGACCTACGCATTACGAGTGCGTCGCTCTAGCCGACTGAGCTAAGGCGGCAACGATCAGCAAGTGTACGCCACCCGGCCGGACCCGCCGATCGGGATCCCCACCGGGACCGCGCGGCCGAGCCGCGGCACCTTCCCGGACCGGAGCGCCGTGACCTGACGTTCTCCAGACAGCGCCGCCGACCCGACCGCACTACGCTGCGCAGATGACGGACGACCATGCTGCTGGCCTCCCAGACCAGCATCCCACTCCGCACGGGTCGGACGGCAACGGTGACCAGGGCGAGCCGGACCCGGGCCACCGGGCCGCTGGTCCGGAGCTGGCAGCTCCGACGCCCGGGCCACCGCCGAGTGGCCCACACGCCAGCGAGGCGGCCGGTGGCGAGCCGGCGCACCGCCCCCGCAGCGCCGACCCGCTCGAGCTGGGCTTCACCCCACGCAGGCCGGTGCCGTGGCTGGCGCCGCTCCTGCTGATCAGCACCGGGCTCCGGACGCTGCTCGCGCTGCTCTTCGGCGCCTACCTGGACAAACGGGAGCTACAGCACACCTTCGACGCCACGGTGACCCGGCAGGTCGGGTCGGACGGTGGGCTCTGGCTGGACTACGTCGCCGACCTGGGTGACGGCTTCGACGCGACGTACTCGGTGGCGTACCTGCTGGCCCAGCGGGAGCTGACGGTGGACGGGCACCGGCTGCCCCGGGCGCAGGTGCTGGTGCTGGGGGGTGATCAGGTCTACCCGACAGCGGCCTTCGACACGTATGAGGACCGGTGCAAGGGCCCGTACCAGGCGGCGCTGCCGGTCACCCCGCCCGAACAGCCGACGCTCTACGCGATCCCCGGCAACCACGACTGGTACGACGGCCTCACCGCGTTCCTGCGCCTCTTCGTCCGGTCCCGGGACCGGCACTTTGGCGGCTGGAACACCGCGCAGACCCGGTCGTACTTCGCGGTGGAGTTGCCGGCGGACTGGTGGTTGTTCGGCCTGGATGACCAGTCCGGCTCATACCTGGACGACCCGCAGCTCAGCTACTTCGACTCGGTGGCGGAACGGCTGGGGCCGCAGAGTCGGGTGATCCTGGCCGTCCCGATGCCGACCTGGGTCAAGGCCACCACGAAAGACCCCTCGGCGTACGACTCGATCGACTATTTCATCCGCACCATCGTCGCGCCGACCGGTGCCCAGGTACGCCTGCTCATCTCCGGCGACCACCACCACTACGCCCGTTACGTGGGGCCGGGCCGCCAGCTGATCACCTGTGGTGGCGGCGGCGCGTACCTCTATCCGACGCACCTGTTGCCCCAGCGTATCGAGGTCCCGCCGAAGGGGACGCGAGCGCGGCGGGCGAGCGCCCCGCACTCCTACGAGCTGGCGGGACGCTATCCGGACGCGGCGCGGTCCCGGCGGTACGCCTGGGGCATCTTCCCGCGGCTGCCGTGGCGCAACCCGGGCTTCACCACGCTGCTCGGCGCCCTGTACACGCTGCTGATCCTGTCGATGGTCGGCGTCTCCACGAACCACAACGGCACCCAGCTACGGCTGTTCAGCGTTCCGTTGGTGGCGATGCTGCTGGTGACCCTGACCGCGACGGTCCTCTTCGCCGAGGCGCCCGGTGCCGCGCAGCGACGGCTCCGGCACTGGCTGCTCGGCCTGGGGCACGGCCTGGCCCACCTGGGGTTGGCGGCCGCCGGCACCTGGGCGTGGCTGGCGCTGCCGTACCACGACTGGCCGTGGCCGCTGTCGGTGGTCGCCGCGGCCGTCTTCTTCGGCTCGGTGGGCGGGCTGGCGGCCAGCCAGCTGGTGGCGGCGTACCTCCTGGTGGCCAGCGCCTTCGGGGTCAACGCCAACGAGCTCTTCGCCGGGCAGGGGATCGAGGACTCGAAAGGTTTCGTCCGTATGCGCATCGCCCCGGACGGGACGTTGACGATCTACCCGATCGGGGTGGATCGGGTGGGCCGCCACTGGCAGGTCAACCCCGACCAGTCGGCTGAATCGTCGTGGCTGGTCCCGCGGACCCCACTGGAGCCCCGCCTGGCCGAGCCCCCGGTGGTCCTCCGCTGAACTACCGGTCGCGCCGGGGTCGCGGTCGAAATCCGCGCCACGGTCGCGCCGCGGTTGTGGTCAGTCGCGGTCGCGCGACTCGTACGCCTGGCGCGATCCGCAGACGTCGGAGAGCGCGCACCGGCGGGTGGATCCGTCGGCGATCTGCCGGACAGTGACCGTCTGGCTGGGTGGATGCCGAGACACGACCTTCGCGGTGCCCGCTGGTGTCTCGACTCGCTGACCCGAGGCGGGGTAGGCACCGCTGTCGGAGTAGAGCGGATGCTCGAACTTGAGGCAGCACATCAGCCGACCACACGCGCCGGAGATGCGCAGCGGGTTGAGGGGCAGATCCTGGTCCTTGGCCATCCGGATGGTCACCGGCTCGAAGTCGGTGAGGAAGGTGGCACAGCACAGGTCTCGCCCGCAGGAGCCGATGCCGCCCTGTACCCGGGCCGAGTCGCGGGCGGAGAGCTGACGCAGCTCGACCCGGCAGTGCAGGGTCGCACCGAGGTCCCGGACCAGCGACCGGAAGTCCACCCGGTGCGGGGCGGTGAAATAGATCGTGCTTCGCTCGCCGCCCTCCGTCGCACCGCGCACGTGGTCCACGGCGACCACCTTCATCGGCAGATCGTGCTCCCGGATCAGGCGTTTCGCCGCGACCTTCGCCTCGGCTCTGCGCCGGCGCAGCAGCTCGTCGCGGCGCAGATCCTCCGCCTGGGCCAGCCCGGCCAGGCGGGGGAATCCCGCAGTGTCGTCGGAGGTCCACTCGGCGGCCCAGACGCACTCGGCCACCTCGGGCCCCTCGTCGGTGGGGACCAGCACCTTGTCGCCGACCTGGGGCCGAAACTCACCCGGATCGAGGTAGTAGAGGCGCCCGTACCGGTGGAAACTGACCGCGCAGAGCATGCCCATACCCTCACCCTACGTCGCTGTCAGGCCCGTCCAGGGCCGCTGCCCTCGACCCGTACACGGTGCTCACCAACCGACGTGGGTCGGGGTGTCGTAGCGGGAGGTTCCGATGGCCGGTGCCCGCCAGGGGGATTCGGCCAGGCTGGGCCCCCACTGCCGCAGGAGTGTCTCCGCCCCGTCGTAGGCGGCGGAGAGCACCGCCAGCACCCGCGCGGCGATCTCGGCCGCCTCGACCTCCGCCGCGGGCTGTGGCACCGACACCGCGAGCTGCGCCGAGGCCGCGGGGGGCGCCGACGTCGCGGCAACCACCGCCACCGCCTCGGCCGAGCCCAACACGGCGGCCAGAGTCCGGGCGAGCGTACGCCGGCTGCGCTCGATCCAGTCGGCGAGGGCGTCGGCGTAGCCGGCGGTTGACTCCAGCCGCCCCACCAGGCTCTCCGGCCCCTCGTCGAGGTGGCTCAGCAGCGCCGCCCGGTACTCCCCGAAGGCGGTCGCGGCGGTGCCGGACCAGAGCACCGGTTCGGTGAGCGCAGCGGAGACCTCGTCATACCCCCGGACCAGTTGACGCACCGACCGACCGGCATCGGAGAAGGCCACGGCGGGTAGCTCCAGGAAGCTCCGGACCGCCGCACCGGGGAGCACCTGCATCCGGCGCAGCAGCGGCCAGACAGGGTGCCCCTCCGGGGCGCCGGTGGCGAGCAGGGTGTCGACCCGACGCAGCAGGTCAAGGCCGGGCTCGGCGAGTCGCTCCAGTGGGTCCATCACGTCTCCCCCACGAACCGCCAACGCGCGTCCTGGTCGGTCTCGGCGTAGTTGTCGGCGGCGGACCGGACGGCTGCCGCCACCGCGGCCAGCTGCTGGGCGGCCAGGTGAGCCTCGCGGGCGCGGTCATCGGTGGCGGCCGTCCACTGCCGGTGCAGGGCCCGGCCCACCTCGCCGGGGCGCCCCACCGCGTCGTCGCCGAAGGCGACTCCCGGCGGATCAGTGGCCGGCGCGGCGTGGGAGAGGCTGGTCAGGGTCTCGGTCGCCGCCTCCAGCCGGAGAGCGAGGGCGCGCAACGCCTCCATTCAAGCCCCCGTGAGCGGGCGGTAGGCGGTGAAGGTCTCGTTGTGCAGCTTCTCCCGCGCCCACTGCGCGGCATCGGCCGCGGCGGCCACCGCCGCCTGCACGGATTCGGCGATGTCGCGGGGTTGGCGGTTCTGCAACGGGCGGAGGAACCGCACATCGGTGATCTGCCCCGCCGCGGTGACCACCACCTCCACCAGCCCGTCCGGGGAACGGACCGTGACCTCGACCGTCGTCACCGCCTGGTCGAACTCGGCCTGCAGGGACTCGATCCGGCGGTAGCGCCGCACCGCTTCCTCGATCCAGGCTTCGTCGATCTCCCCCGGCGGCATCGCGTCCTCCCGCACTGGCGTTACTGAGCGTTGCCCCCGCGTCACCATGGCACACCGGACCGTACCGCACCGGAGTGGAACGTGTCGATGCCGCCCAGCTGCCCAGCGCCCTGCTACCGCGACCGCTGACCGCCGTCCCCCAAGAGCCGGAGACGGTCCAGGTCAGCCCTTCCAGAGGGCGAGCATCATCGCCTCGACGGCGATCCGGGGCTTGACGTTCGCCTCGATCGCGGCCCGGCAGGCCAGGACCGCCTCTAGGCGACGCAGCGCGCCGTCGGCGTCCCACTTGCGAGCCCCCGCCTCGGCGACCGGGGCGGTATCGGTGTGTACCGGTTCGACCGGGGCACCCAGCGCCATCGTGAGCGCGTCCCGGTAGAAGCCGGCGAGGTCCACCAGCGCCCGGTCCAGCGCATCCCGCTGCGCCCGGGTGGCCCGGGACTTCTGCCGCCGCTCCAGCTCCTTGACCTGCCCGGCGGCGCCCCGGAACGCGCTGGCCGCGCGCCGACCGGTGCCGCCCGCGCCGAGGGCCGTCTCCAGCGCGGCCCGTTCGGCCGCATCGGTGTCCGCCACCAACGCCGTGGCCTCCGCCTCGGCGGCTCCGATCAACGCGGCGGCGGCGTCGATCGCCGCACCCACCCCGGTGAGCTGGCGGGGTACCGCGAGCACCGCGTCCCGCCGGGTACGCGCCTGCGGGTCCCGGGCTAGCCGCCGGGCCCGCCCGACGTGCCCCTGGGCTGCGGCGGCCGCCCAGTTCGCCACGTCGGGCTCGACGCCGTCACGCCGAACAAGCACCTCGGCGACCGCCGCCGGTGCGGGCTGCCGCAGGGGTACGACCCGACAGCGCGACCGGATGGTCACCGAGATGTCGTCGGGGTGGATGGACGGCGCGCAGAGCAGGAAGACCGTTCGTGGGGGTGGCTCCTCCACCGCCTTCAACAGGGCGTTGCCGGCGGCCTCGGTGAGACGGTCGGCGTCCTCGATGACCACCACCTGCCACCGCCCGCCGGAGGGGGTGCTGGCGGCGCGGAGCACCAGGGCGCGCATCTCGTTGACGCCGATGGAGAGCCCCTCCGGTACCACCAGCCGGACATCGGCGTGGGTGCCGGCCATCGTGGTGTGGCAGCCGGGGCAGGTGCCGCATCCGCTGCCATCCCCGCACTGGAGGGCGGCGGCGAAGGCTCGCGCGGCGACCGACCGGCCCGACCCGGGCGGCCCGGTGAAGATCCAGGCGTGGGTCATCCCCGCCCCCGGTTCACGCTCCGCCGGGTCGGGTGTCCCGGCACGGAGCAGGGCGGCGGCGTCGGCGGCGGCCCGCCGCAGCACGTCCACCGCCTCGTCCTGGCCGACCAGGTCGGCGAAGACGTCTGGCATCAGGTCCGACGCTCCATCGTCACCAGCTTCGGGTCGGATAACTCGGCGTGGACCGTGGTGTCCGGCCCGCTCGCCGCCGGCCGGTTCGGCCTACTCGCCGCGGGTGCGTTCGCCGCCGGGCCACCACTCGCCGCCGGCGGGTTCGGCCCGCCGGCCTGAGCGCCGAGCAGCTCGCCGACCCGCCGAGCCACCTCGTCGGCGATCTCGTCGGTTGGCCGGGCGGCGTCCAGCACCAGGTAGCGCTTCGGGTCGGCGGCGGCGAGGTCGAGGAACGCGTACCGGACCCGTTCGTGGAAGCTGACCGACTCGGCCTCCAGGTGGTCGGGGGCCCCACTCCGGGCAGCCACCCGGGACAGCCCGGCACTCGGATCGATGTCCAGGAGCACCACCAGGTCGGGCTTGAGCCCGCCGGTGGCCCAGGAGGAGAGCCAGGAGACCTCGTCAACGGGGAGCGTCCGCCCCGCGCCCTGGTAGGCCAGGGACGAGTCGATGTAACGGTCGCTCGCCACAACGGCACCCCGGAGCAGCGCCGGCCGCACCACGGTGGCCACGTGGTGGGCCCGGTCGGCGGCGTAGAGCAGCGCCTCGGCACGGGGGGAGGGCACGTCGGAACCCGGCTGGCCGAGCAGCAGGGACCGGATTCGTTCGCCGACTCCGGTGGCGCCGGGCTCGCGGGTGACCACCACGTCCCGCCCCTGGTCCCGCAGCCGGTCGGCGAGCAGGGCGAGCTGGGTGGACTTGCCGGCTCCCTCGCCCCCCTCGAAGACCACGAACAGCCCGGCGGAGGCGAACGGCTCGGCTGGCGTCAGCGGTCGCCCGCGCATCGAACCCCACAGGTCGGCCAGGACGGGAACGCCCTTCTTGTCGTCCATCTGCCCGAACGCGCTGATTCCAGCGAAGATGCCCGCCAGCCCCGCGGCGAGCAGCAGCAGCCGGGTGGACGAGATCGAGATCCCCAGGTTGGCGACCTCGAAGCGGCGGGAGCCACCAACCCCGGCGAGCAGGCTACTCAACGCGATGGCCAGGATCAGCACCATCCGGGTACCGACCTGCACCACCGCGAAGACCCGCCCCCGCACCTCGTCGGCGATCTCCCCACCGAGCAGCGTGGTGCCGGCGAGGAAGGCCATGCCGGCGCCCGCGCCGACCAGGACCGCACCCACCATCGCCATGGAGAGGTGGATGGCGAAGGCCAGGGTCATCACCGCGGCGCTGGCGAGCACGATGCTCATGCCGAACCAGCGCCGCCGGGACATCTCCTTGACGATCATCGGACCGAGCCCGATGCCGATCGACAGGCCGATGAAGATGGCCCCGAACAGCAGGTAGAAAGCGGCGTCGCCGGCACCGAGCGAGTTGGCGAAGAAGCGGGCCGTGCCGATCACGATGCCGCCACCGGCGAAGGCACCGAAGATGCCCAGCACCAGGCCCCGGACCAGTGGGGTCTGGCCGATGAACCGCCAGCCGTCCTTGAACTCGCCCAGCATGCTCCGCTCGGTCTGGTCCCGCTTGGCGGCGGGGCCCTGGCTGATCTCCCGGATGCCGTACGCGACCACCAAGGCGGTGGCCAGCCTTGAGAAGGCGTTGACCCAGAGCGCGAGCTGAGCCGGCTCCGCCCAGCCGAGGTCGCCACCGGCGATGGCTCGGACGCTGCGGTCGAGCGCCGCGGCCGCCAGCGCCGCGAGGACCGGGGTGAGGCCGTACGTGGTGATCAGCGTGAGCTGGTTGGCCGCTTCGAGCCGGGCCCGCGGGATCAGGTTCGGGACCGCGGCCTCCTTGGCCGGAATCCAGAGCAGGGTGATCGACTCGATCAGGAACGTGGCGATCGTGGCCCACCCGACCACCACCGCGCCACTCGCCCCCAGGACCGCGACCAGCGGGATCGAGGCGAAGAGCAGGAACCGCAGCAGGTCGCAGATGACCATCGTCCAGCGACGGTCGAACCGGTCGGCGAAGACACCGGCGATCGGCCCGAGGACCAGAGCCGGCAGCAGCCGGATCGCGATGACCGTGCCGAAGGCCGCGCCCTTGGCGGTGCTCCCCTCCACCTGGGAGGCGGCGAAGACGGACGTGGCGAGCAGGCCGAACCAGTCACCGAACGAGGCGGCACCGAGCACGATCCAGAGCCGCCGGAACGGGCGGATGCGCAGGACTGATCGGATCGCGGCGTAGCCCGAGTGGTCGGGCTGGCTGGGCGGCGCCGCGGTCCCGGACGGGCCCGCCGGTCCGGACTCGGCTGCGGGCGACGAACTGTTGGCCGACGCGCCGTTCTGCTGGCTTTCGATGGCCGTACCTCCACGTGGCGACCCGTTACTGGGCGGTCTCGGTGCAACACTCTAGCCCCGGCCCGATGGCATACCGCTGTGACATTCCCCTGCTCGCCGAGCCTAGGCGCGGGGGTCCACCGCCCGCAGCCCGGCCGAGGCGAGGTGCTTGGGCATCGACCCCGGTCCGGCTAGCGTGCACCACGTGGCCCCCGACACCGCGGAACTGCGTGCCCGACTCGACGGCGCGACCGCCCACCTCGACCCCCCGTACGCGGTGGTTGACCTCCGGGCGTTCGACGCCAACGCCACCGCCCTCGCCCAGCGCGCCCGCGGCAAGCCGGTCCGCCTGGCCAGCAAGTCGGTCCGCTGCCGGACGCTGATCTCCCGGGCCCTGGCCACTCCCGGCTGGGCGGGGGTGCTGGCGTTCACCCTCGCCGAGGCGCTCTGGCTGGTCCAGTGCGGGGTCACCGACGACGTGGTGGTGGCGTATCCCGCGACCGACCGGGCCGCGCTCGCCGAGCTGGCCGGTGATCCGACGCTCGCCGCCGCGGTGACCCTGATGATCGACGATCCCGCCCAGCTCGATCTGGTGGACGCCGTCCGCGCCCCAGGTCGCCGGCCCGAGCTGCGGGTCTGCCTGGACCTGGACGCCTCCTGGCGACCGCTGGGCGGGCGGCTGCACCTCGGGGTGCGCCGCTCGCCGGTGCATGATCCACGGGCGGCCGGCGCGCTCGCCGCCACCGTCGCCGACCGGCCGGGATTCCGGCTGGTCGGACTAATGGCGTACGAGGCACAGATCGCCGGGATGGGCGACGCGCCGCCGGGACGGGCGCTGCTCGGCACGGCGATCCGACTGGTTCAGCGCGGGTCGTACCGGGAGCTGCTGGCCCGCCGGAGTGCGGCGGTGGCGGCGGTCCGCGAGCACGCCGAGCTGGAGTTCGTCAACGGTGGCGGCACCGGCAGCCTGGCCGCCACCAGCGCCGATCCCGCGGTCACCGAGGTCGCCGCGGGGTCCGGGCTGTACGGACCGACGCTCTTCGACACCTACCGGGCCTGGCGCCCGGCCCCCGCCGCCTTCTTCGCCTGCGCGGTGGCCCGCCGACCGGCGCCCGACTACGCCACCGTGCTCGGCGGCGGCTGGATCGCCTCCGGGCCGGCCGAACGTAGTCGTCTCCCCCGCCCGGTCCTCCCAGCCGGCCTCCGGTTGGTCGGCGCGGAGGGCGCCGGCGAGGTGCAGACTCCGCTGACCGGCCGGGCCGCCGACACGCTTCGGATCGGCGACCGGGTCTGGTTTCGGCACGCCAAGGCCGGCGAGCTCGCCGAGCATGTCAACAAACTCCACCTGGTGGAGGCGGAGACCGTCGGGACGGTCGCCGCCACGTACCGCGGTGAGGGGTGGGCCTTCCTCTGAGGGCCGCACCACCGACGCCGGAACCCGGGCCTCCCGCCCGGACCGGTTCCGAACGGTCCGGGCGGCGGGACGCCGGTCAGGCTGGCTGGGCGACCTCCACCGGCCGGTCGACGCCCCCCCGAGCGTCAACCTGGCGGTACAGGTACTCCCGAATCAACGCCTTGGCCTCAACGAGCACCCGGTCATCGCCCTCCTGCCGCCGGCGGAACGCCAGCTGGATAAGCGCATCAGCACCCTCGACGGCGATCTCGAGATGGAACTGCAGCTCCGGGACGTCGGTGAGTCCGAAGCGCTCGGTGAGAACACGAGCCAGTTGATCCGCGATCACTCCGTTGTTGTCCCGTTGCTCATCGAGCAGGTGCAGGTCGACCACGTCGCCGAAGTGCAGGGTACGGAACCCGGGAACGGTGCGGTGCATCGTGATGTACTCGTCGATCGCCGCGTCAACCCCATCCCACCAGTGGGTGAGGTCGTTCGAGGCGAACCTCTCGTCGAGCCGCTGGAGATAGGACTCCATTGTGCGCAGGGTCAATGCCTGCACGATCGCCCGCTTGTCCGGGAAGAACTGATAGACCGACCCAATCGCCACCTCGGCGCGCTCGGCGAGCAGCGTCGTGGTCAGCCCCTCGTACCCCACCTCGTCGACGAGCTCCGCACAGGCGTCCAGCATTCGCTGGACCCGAGCGACACTTCGACCCTGCACCGGTACGCGGCGCAGCGGCCCGGTCGTGGCGGCTGGTGTGGACACTCGCCACCCCCCTTCGACGGAAGAACATATCTGCACGTCACGAGTTCGTGACTACCGGTACAACGAGCGGAACTCGATTACGGTATTTACCAGGCACAACGTTCCTGATATGAAGTCACTTCATATTCATTTCGAGGAGCGTCCATGGCCGCGACCGCAAGCTCCGTAAGCGCCTGGTCCAACTGGGCCGGCAATCAGCGTGACACCGCCACCAGCGTGCTACGCCCCACCTCAAGCGCCGAGATCGCGGCGGCGGTACGGGCCGCCGCAGCGGCCGGGGAGCGGATCCGCCCGGTTGGCAGTGGCCACTCCTTCACCCCCGTCGCCCGGACCGACGGTCATCGGATGGAGCTGACGGACCTGGCCGACGAGGTGCGGGTCGACCTCGATCGCCGGCTGGTCACGGTACCCGCCGGCACCACGCTACGAAACCTCAACCGGCTACTCGCCGGCTACGGCCTGGCCCTGCCCAACCTCGGTGACATCGACGCGCAGACCGTAGCCGGCGCGATCTCGACCGGCACCCACGGCACCGGCGCCCAGTACGGCTGCCTGTCCACCTTCGTCACCGCACTCACCCTGGTCACCGGCGTCGGCGAGGTGCTGCACTGCTCCGCCGACGAGCACCCGGAGGTCTTCGCCGCCGCCCGGGTCTCGCTCGGTGCGCTCGGTGTCCTGGTCGATGTCACCCTGAGCTGCGTGGACGCGTTCGTGCTGCAGGCACACGAGCGGCCCGCCCCGCTGGCCGGAGTGCTGGCCGAGTTGCCCGAGCTGGTAGCGCGACACGACCACGTCGAGTTCTACTGGTTCCCCTACACCGACCGGGTCCAGATCAAGAGCAACGACCGGGTGCCCGTCAACGACCGTCCGCTGCCGCACTGGCACCGCTGGCTCAACGACGAGTTCCTCTCCAACACGGTTCTCGGCGGGGCCTGTCGGCTCGGCCGGGCCGTACCGGCACTCGCCCCCAGCATCAGCTCCGTCGCCGCGCGGGTGCTCACCGAACGCCGCTACACCGGCCCCTCCGACGCGGTCTTCTGCAGCCCACGTCGGGTCCGCTTCGTCGAGATGGAGTACGCACTGCCCCGCGCGGCCCTGGCTCCGGCCCTGGCCGACCTCCGCCGCATCGTGGACCGGCTGCCGGTCAAAGTCCTCTTCCCGGTCGAAGTCCGGTTCAGCGCCGCCGACGACGTCTGGCTCTCGCACGGCTACGGCCGGGACTCCGCGTACCTCGCCGTCCACCAGTACGTGGGGATGCCGTACGAGCCGTACTTCCGCGCCGTTGAAGAGCTGGCCGAAGAGCTTGGCGGCCGGCCGCACTGGGGCAAACTGCACTGGCGCGACGCGGCCTCCCTGGCCCCGGCCTATCCCAAGTGGGACAGCTTCCGGGCCGTCCGGGATCGGCTCGACCCGCACCGGGTGTTCGCCAGCGAACACCTGTCCCGCGTCCTCGGCTGACCGCACCCGGCCCGTCTCACCTCGGCTGACCGCGGCCGGTGGCGCGTCACTCGGCCGCGCTGCCCGCCCGCTTCGGCTTCGCCGACTTGGCCGCGGTGCTCTTCGCCGTCGCCGTCTTCTTCGCCGCCTTGGTCGCCGCAGCGGTCTTCTTCGTCGCCGTCGCCTTCTTCGACGCCGTCGTCTTCTTGGCCGGCGTCGTCTTCTTGGCCGGCGCGGCCTTCTTGGCCGCCTTCTTCCGCGGTGCCGGACCCTTCGCCCGCTTCTCGGCGAGCATCTCCGACGCCTGCTCCAGGCTCAGCGCCTCCGGTGTCTGACCCCGCCGCAGCGACGCGTTGGTCTCCCCGTCGGTCACGTACGGCCCGAACCGGCCATCCTTGATGACCAGCGGCTTCTCGGTCAACGGGTCGGCGCCCAGCTCCCGCAGCGGAGGCGCGGGAGCCCGACGCTGCCGGGTCTTCGGGGCAGCCAGCAGCGCCAGCGCCTCGTCCAGCGTGACCGTAAACATCTTCTCTTCGGACTCCAGCGAACGGAACTCCTCGCCCCGCTTCACGTACGGGCCGTAGCGGCCGTTGTTCGCGAAGACCTCGTTGCCCTCCGGATCGACACCGACCAGCCGCGGCAGGCTCAGCAACCGCAGCGCCTCGTCGAAGGTGAGGCCGTCCGGCGACTGGGAGCGCAGCAGGGACGACTTGCGCTCCCCGCTGGCCACGTAGGGGCCGAACCGGCCGGACTTGAGCAGAATCGGCTCTCCGGTGGCCGGGTCCTCCCCGAGCTTGCGCTCACCACCGCCACCGAGGAAGAGCTCGTGCACCTTCTCCGGAGTCAACTCATCCGGGGCCAGCCCCTCCGGAATCGGAGCCCGGTCGCCCTGACCACCGCCCTCCTCACCCTCGGCGGCGGCCGCCTCCCCGGGCAGTTCCCGCTGCAGGTACGGCCCGTAACGGCCCACCCGGACCACGACCGGCCGCCCCTGGTCGTCGCTGAAGAGCGGAATCGAGTTGACGCTCCGCGCGTCGATCTCACTCAGGTTCTCGGTGACCAGCTTCTTCAACCCACCGGAGCGGGCAATGTCCTGGTCACCGGCGCCGTTGGTGGTGCCGAAGTAGAACGCGGTGAGGAAGTCCACCGCCGCGTGGTCGCCACCGGCGATCTCGTCCAGCTCGTTCTCCATGCTGGCGGTGAAGCCATAGTCGATCAGGCGCGGGTAGTGCCGCTCCATCAGCCCGACCACGGCGAAGGCCAGGAACGACGGGATCATCGCCTGGCCACGCTTGACGACATACCCCCGGTCCTGGATGGTCTGCATGATCGACGCGTAGGTGGAGGGACGGCCGATGCCCAGCTCCTCCAGCGCCTTGACCAGGGACGCCTCGGTGTAACGGGCGGGCGGCTGGGTGTGGTGCCCCTGCGCGGCGAGCTGCTCACCGGTGAGCGGCTGGTCCTTCACCAGCGTCGGTAGGCGCCGCTCGGCATCCTCCGCCTCGGCGTTCTCGTCGTCGCTGGACTCCACGTAGGCGCGGAGGAAGCCCGGGTCGGTGATGGTCTTACCAGTGGCACCGAAGTCCGCTTCCTCACCGGCCGCCGTCACGGCACGGATCCGCACCGAGACGCTGGAGCCCACGGCATCGGTCATCTGGGAGGCGACGGTGCGCCGCCAGATCAGCTCGTAGAGCTTGTACTCCTCAACGGACAGCTCGTTGCGCAGCTCACCCGGGGTGCGGAAGGTGTCGCCGGCGGGGCGGATCGCCTCATGCGCCTCCTGCGCGTTCTTCACCTTGCCGGTGTAGCGACGCGGCTCCGGCGGAACGCAACGTTCCCCGTACAGCTCGACGATCTGCTGACGGGCCGCGGCGATGGCGGTCTCCGACAGGTTCACCGAGTCGGTACGCATATAAGTGATGTAGCCGTTCTCATAGAGCCGCTGCGCGGTGCGCATCGTCTGCTGCGAGGAGAAGCGCAGCTTGCGGGCCGCCTCCTGCTGCAGCGTCGAGGTGATGAACGGCGCGTACGGGCGGCGACGGTACGGCTTCTCCTCGACCCGGGTGACCGTGAACGGCCGATCCGCCAGCCGGGCGGCCAGCCCCTGGGCCCCACCCTCGTCCAGATGCACCACGCCGGCGCCGGGACGGACCCGCCCGGTGGTCGGCTCGAAGTCCTTGCCGGTGGCGATCCGGTCACCGTTGAGCGCGACCAGGGTGGCGTTGAAGGTGCGGGGACCCGCACCGGGCTCTTCGGCGGCGAGCGTGGCGAGGATGTCCCAGTACTCGGCACTGCGGAACGCCATCCGCTGCCGCTCCCGCTCGACCACGATGCGGGTCGCCACCGACTGCACCCGGCCCGCCGAGAGCTTCGGCATGACCTTCTTCCACAGCACCGGGGACACCTCGTAGCCGTACAACCGGTCGAGGATGCGGCGGGCCTCCTGGGCATCAACCAGATCGCGGTCGATCTCGCGCGGATTCGCCACGGCGGCCCGGATCGCCGCTTTGGTGATCTCGTGGAAGACCATCCGCTTGACCGGAACCTTCGGCTTGAGGGTCTCCACCAGGTGCCAGGCGATCGCCTCGCCCTCCCGGTCCTCATCCGTAGCCAGGAGGATCTCGTCAACCTCCCGGGCCAGCTTGGTCAACTTGCTGATCTGCTGCCGGCGGTCGGACGAGACGACGTAGAGGGCGTGGAAGCCGTTGTCGACATCGACGCCGAGCCGGGCCCACGCCTCGCCCTTGTACTTCGCCGGCACATCGGCGGCGTTTCGCGGCAGGTCTCGGACGTGCCCGAAACTGGCCTCCACGACGTACCCCGGGCCAAGGTAGCCCGAGATCGTCTTGGCCTTCGCCGGGGACTCGACGATGACCAGACGGGTGGTTCCAGCATTGCTCGGCACGTCTCTCTCCGACCTCACTCCCGCATCGCGACCGCTGTGGGGTCCGAAACGGGGCATTGACCCCGCCGGTGCCCAACAGCCCGGATGTCCAACGTAACGCGTCGTCCGGGATTCCGGTTTCGTGGGCGACAAACACCGGAGGGACCCGACCCGGCGTCACCGTACACTGCCCGTAGGCCTGACCACCGCTTCCCGTGACGAACGGGACCCAACGCACCCGGTCGGGGCGGTGTGCCGACCGAGCAGCTGCCACTCCGCCCACTCCGAGGCCACGGCTGCCGAGCGCCGCCGCTCAACCCCGGTACGGCCAGGCCACCTGGGGCACGGTGGGGGGTGGGTCGCCGACCAGTTCGGCGAAGCGGTTCAGCAGTTGACGTCCGGTGAACCGGTAGGCCAGGCCGTCCGGGCCCGGTTCCGGCGAAGCGGGCAACCCCACCGCGGCGAGCGCCGCCCCCACCCGCTGGTGGGCAGCCGGCCCGAGGCGGAGCAGGACGTCGGAGTCCGCCATCGAACCGGCCGCGACGAACCACAGCCGCAGCCCTCGCCCATCCAGGTGAAAGGCGTCGGGGGGACGTTTCGCCGGGCCGCGCAGCCACGCCGCCACGAGCGGCTTCAGCACCCTCGTGTACGCCGTCCGCACGGTATGCCGTCCACCGCCCGCCGCCGCCCAGCTCGTGGGGACGTGTCGCGCCTGCAACTCGGCGGCCAGCACGTGCACCCGCCAGGCATCGTCAACCACCACGGCCAGGCGGGCGGTGCCTCCCATCACGGACCCCTCGGCAGGTCCGGCGAGCAGGCCGGCCAGGTCGCCGACGGCGGGTTCGGTGGCCTCGACGCCGAAGAAGGCGAGCTGACGATCCGCGTCGTGACCTCGTTGCCGGGGGTCCGCCGGGTCAGCCCGGGCAGCAGCCGCACCCGGACGCACGGCCCGGTCGGCGCGGCCCCGGGCGGCGGGCGGGGCCAGCTCGGGCGTCGGGAAGAGCCCCGGCACCGACTCCCCGTCCACCGGCCCGGTCAACGGCACTGGGGGACCTCGGCAAAGGCGCGGGTCAGCTCCTCCGAGTTCAGGTTACGGGCGTCCAACACGCCGGCCTCGTACTCCTGGTTCAGGGTCTGGACCGCATCCCGCACCCCGTCGTAGAAGGCGGTGGACTCGCTCGTGCTGAGGCTGTCGATGGAGTCCCGGGCCTTGGCGTACGCATCCCGCATCCGCGCCAGCGAGGCGCGGACCCGCGCGGACACCTCGGCGCCCTGCTCCACGTCGGGGACGCCGGCCTGCTCCACCCGGCGCCGCGCCATCTCGCTGGCCCGCGCCGCCCCGTTGAAAAGCCGCACCAGGTTCTCCTTGGCCTGAGCCGGACTGGTCTGGGCAGTCATCTGCTGGTCGGTACTACTGGTGAGCTTCCTGATCTCGGCTCGCCAGGGGGTCAGGGCGGAGCAGACCGACGTCGCCCACGCCCCGGGGCTCGGCCCACCACCGCATCCGGTGATCAGGACAACCGCAGCCAGCACTGCCGCCAGCCTTCCGGCTGTCGCCCGGCACACACGCATGCGTTGCAGCGTACGGTGTCGCGCCGCCCCGTACAGCGGTCAGGTTCACCGGATATCCACACCCACCGCCCTCCCGACGTGGGCCGGGAAGGCGGTGGGGTGCGGTGCGGTGTGGACAGATCAGGCCCGGACCGCCGCTGGACGTTCTTCCGGGCTGCCCGTGCCCGCCCCGGGATCCGACATCGACACCCCTTGGCGCTTGCTGAACAGCACGGAGGCGACAATGATCAGGGTCGCGGCCACGGCGATCGAGATCCGCAGCCCGGTGTTGCGATCGTCGCCCACGCTCCAGGCCACCACGGCCGGCGCGATCAGCAGCGAGACCAGGTTCATCACCTTGAGCAGCGGGTTGATCGCCGGGCCGGCGGTGTCCTTGAAGGGGTCGCCGACGGTGTCGCCGATAACAGTCGCGGCGTGCGCCTCGGAGCCCTTGCCGCCGTACGCGCCGTCCTCGACCATCTTCTTGCTGTTGTCCCAGGCGCCGCCGGAGTTACTCAGGAAGACGGCCATCAGGGTGCCGGCCCCGATCGCCCCGGCCAGGTACGACGCGAGCGCGCCCGGCCCGAGCCCGAAGCCGACCGCGATCGGCGCCATGATCGCCAGCAGGCCGGGGGTCATCAGCTCCCGCTGCGCGTCCCGGGTGCAGATGTCGACGACCTTGCCGTACTCGGGGCGCTGGGTACGGTCCATGATCCCGGGCAGTTCCCGGAACTGCCGGCGAACCTCCATGACCACCGCCCCCGCCGAGCGGGACACGGCGTTGATGGCCAACCCGGAGAAGAGGAAGACCACCGCGGCGCCGATGATCAGACCGACCAGGTTCCGCGGGTTCGCCACGTTCAGCGAGTTGAGGATCTCGCCGCCGACATCGGTGATGCCCGCGTCGGCGTACGCGATGCGCAGCGTGTCGGTGTACGAGCCGAAGAGCGCGGTCGCGGCCAGTACCGCGGTGGCGATCGCGATGCCCTTGGTGATCGCCTTGGTGGTGTTGCCGACCGCGTCCAGCTCGGTCAGCGTGCGGGCACCGTCCGCATCGATGTCGCCGGACATCTCCGCCACGCCCTGAGCGTTGTCGGAGATCGGACCGAAGGTGTCCATCGCGACGATGACGCCGACCGTGGTGAGCAGGCCGGTACCGGCCAACGCGACCGCGAACAGCGACAGTGTGATGGAGCTGCCGCCGAGCAGGAAGGCGCCGAAGACGCCCGCCCCGATCAACAGCGCCGAGTAGACCGCGGACTCCAGACCGACGCCGATGCCGGCGAGGATGACGGTGGCCGGGCCGGTCTGTGAGCTGCGGCCGATGTCCTGCACCGGGCGCCGGTCGGTCTCGGTGAAGTAGCCGGTGAGCGCCTGGATCGCGGCGGCCAACACGATACCGATGACGACCGCGCCGATGGCCACCAGCCGCGGGTTCTGGTCAACGTCGGCCAGTCCCTGGGGCAACTCGGCGAAGCTGGCCGGCAGGTACCTCCAGGCGGCGACGGCAACCAGTACCGCGGAGATGAGCGCGGAGGCGTAGAAGGCCCGGTTGATAGCGGTTAGACCGGAGCGGTCCGAGGTGCGCAGCCGGGTGATGAAGACGCCGATGATCGCGACGATCACACCGATGCCGGAGACGATCAGCGGGAAGACCAGACCCTCCTCGCCGAAGGCGGCCCGGCCGAGAATCAGCGCGGCGACCAGGGTGACCGCGTACGACTCGAACAGGTCGGCGGCCATACCGGCGCAGTCGCCCACGTTGTCGCCCACGTTGTCGGCGATGGTGGCGGCGTTGCGCGGATCGTCCTCGGGGATTCCCTGCTCCACCTTGCCGACCAGGTCGGCGCCGACATCGGCGGCTTTGGTGAAGATGCCGCCGCCGACCCGCATGAACATGGCGAGCAGCGCGGCACCGAAGCCGAAGCCTTCCAGCACGGTCGGGGCGTCACTCCGGTAGAAGAGGACGACCAGCGCCGCGCCGAGGAGACCGAGGCCCACGGTGAGGAAGCCGACGACGCCACCCGTGCGGAACGCGATCCGCATGGCGGCCTCCCGGCCACCAACACGTTCCCGGGCCGCGGCGGCGACCCGCAGGTTGGCCCGGGTCGCCAGCCACATGCCGGCTCCCCCGATGAACGCGCTGAAGAGTGCGCCGATGACGAAGAAGGCCGATCGGCCGATCTTCACCGCGGTCTCGCTGCCGTCGGTCTCGTGCACCGGCAGCAGGAAGAGCAGCAACACGGCGACGACCACGAAGATCGCCAGGGTACGGAACTGCCGGAACAGGTACGCCGAGGCGCCCTCCTGCACCGCACCCGAGATTTCCTGCATATTGGTGGTGCCCCTGCCGGCGGCCAGCACCGTCCGCGTCAGCCCGGCGGCGAAAGCCAGCGCCACGGCCGCGATCACGGCGGCGAGAACCACCCACGTGACATTGCTCCCGGTGAGGGAGATCCCGCCGCCCTCGGCGGCCAAGGTGTCGGACATCTGTGTCCTCCTGTACCGAACGCTCGCGCCGACCGTGAAGACGCAGGGCCGGCGCCTGGATGCGGTGTCGCAAGCACGCGCCAACCCACCGAGCGGACCAGCGATGGAGCACCGTTCCCGCTGGCTGCGGAAGGGTTCACTTGCTGACAACCCGGGTACTGTAGCCCTCCGCAGTGTCGGAGGTCACACGTGGTGGTCATCGTGTCGGAATGATCTTTGTCGCTGTGCTATGAGGAAAATTCTGATATAGCGAAGTGCCGATCGAGATCGAAGGCAGCCGGCCCGAGCCCAGGGCAGGGCCGCCCCGACAAAGGTCCGGTCCGACCAGGTCGGGCCGCGCAGGGGTCAGTGGAGGGGCCCAGCAGGGGACGGGTGGAGGGGCCCAGCAGGGGACGGGTGGAGGGGGCGCTCAGCGGTCGAGCGGCCACACCATCTGCACCTCAGTGCCGACGCCCCCATCCGCCGGACGCACCAGGAGATCGTCAACGAAGCCAGCGAGCAGCGCGAAGCCGACGCCGGTGGTCAGCGCGTCCTCGCTGAGCGACTCCCGGGCCAGTTCGTACGGCGGCAACGCCGCAAGATCGGCGCCAGCCTCGATCGGCGCCCGGTCCACCACCCGGACCGCATATGTCCCGTCATCGGACATCTCCACCCGCACCGGATCAGGCAGGTTGTGCTGCTGGTGCAGCGCCACCGCCCGGGTGCACGCCTCCCCGATCGCCAGTCGCACCTCGTCCAGCAGGCCCTGCCGGACCCCGGCGCGCCGCGCCACGGCGACACCAACCAGCCGCGCCGTGCGAACGTGCACCGGCGCGGGCGAGAAGGAGAGACGGACCACAGCCATCACGCGCCGGTCGCCGCGTCAACCGTCGAATACAGCGGGAAAACCTGGTCAAGCGCGGTGATCCGGAAGATCTTCAGCAGTGGCTCCCGGTCGCAGACCAGCGCGAAGGAGCCACCGGCGGTCCGCAGCCGTTTGAGGACACCCACCAGCACGCCAAGCCCGGTGGAGTCGAGGAAGTCGACGCGGCCCAGGTCGACCACGACGTGCTCAGCCCCGGCATCGACCAACTCGAACAACCTTTCCCGGAGCTGTGGGGCGGTGTAGACATCCACCTCACCGCCGACCACGACCACCGCAAACCCCCCGACGGTGCGCGTCGCCAGCGACAGCTCCATCAGACCCTCCTCGCAAGAGCCGTAAACTCTCCACGGGCATTCAACCATCACCACCAGTAATACTGGTTACCACCAGCGCCCCGGCAGGCAGGCACTTCGCCCCTGACCAACGCTACCCATCCCCGAACATCCGTGCGAGTGTGCAGACGTGACCTCCGACAGCCCGGCACCCCGGCCGCGGCGCCCCGGCCGGCCGGGGGCACCCGCGGCTGCCCCTGCCGCAGCCCCCGGGCCGTCCCCGGCGGAGCTGCTGAGCCAGTTACGCGCCCGGCACGACGCCGACCCGGTAACCCACGTCGAACGGGTACCCGCCCGCGCCGGCGAGCCCGCGCCGTGGCCCAGCTGGGTCTCGGCAGACCTGCGGGCGGCGTTCACCCGGCAGGGCGTGACGGCGCCATGGCAGCACCAGGCCCAAGCCGCCAACCTCGCCCACACCGGCAACCACGTCGTCGTCGCCACCGGCACCGCGTCCGGCAAGTCCCTGGCCTACCAGCTGCCGGCGCTGTCGACGCTGCTCACCGACCCCCGCGCAACCGTGCTCTACCTCGCTCCCACCAAGGCACTCGCCGTTGACCAGCTGCGGGCCATCACCGCGCTGGAGCTGGAGGGAGTGCGCCCCGCCTGCTACGACGGAGACACCCCCCGCGCCGAACGGGAGTGGATCCGGCAGCACGCGCGGTTCGTGCTGACCAACCCCGACATGCTCCACCACGGCATCCTGCCCGGTCACGCCCAGTGGACGAGGTTCCTCCGCCGGCTCACGTACGTGGTGGTGGATGAGTGCCACAGCTACCGGGGCGTCTTCGGCTCGCAGGTCGCACACGTGCTGCGCCGGCTGCGCCGGCAGTGCACCCGCATCGGCCGTACACCGGTCTTCGTACTGGCCTCCGCCACCTCGGGTGACCCGGCCGCGACAGCCGAACGACTCACCGGCCTGCCCACGGCGGCGGTCACCGCAGACACCTCGCCCCGCGGCGGGGTGACCTTCGCGCTGTGGGAGCCGCCGACGCTGCCCACCCCGACCACCTCCCCCGACGACACCGACCTCGCGCCGGTGCGCCGATCCGCGCTGCGAGAAACCGCCGACCTCCTCGCCGACACGGTGTCCGCGGGGGTCCGCACGCTCGCCTTCGTCCGGTCCCGACGGGGGGCCGAGGCGGTGGCCGCCAACGCCCGACGGGCCCTCAACGAGGTGTTCTCCGGACTGGGCGACCAGGTGGCCGCCTACCGCGCCGGCTACCTACGGGAGGAGCGACGCGAGCTGGAGCGGTCCCTCCTCAGCGGTGAACTGCGCGGACTGGCCTCGACCAACGCCCTCGAGCTCGGCGTCGACCTGGTCGGGCTGGACGCGGTGCTGATCTGCGGCTATCCCGGCACCCGCGCCTCGCTCTGGCAGCAGGCTGGGCGGGCCGGCCGCTCCGGCCAGGAGGCGCTGGCGGTGCTGGTGGCCCGGGACGACCCGCTCGACAGCTACCTCGTCCACCACCCCGAAGCCATCTTCGGGACCCCGGTTGAGGCGACCGTGCTCGACCCCACCAATCCGTACGTGCTCGGGCCACAGCTCGCCTGCGCTGCAGCCGAGGCGCCGCTCACCCCGGCCGACCTGGACCTGTTCGGGGAGGGCGCGAAAGAGGCGGTGGACGCCCTGGTCGAGGCCGGTGCACTCCGGCAGCGCCCCACCGGGTGGTACTGGCGCCACCGAGAGCGCCCCCAGGTGGAGCTCCGTGGCGGCGACGGCGCACCGATCTGCGTGGTGGAGACCGCAACCGGACGACTCCTCGGCACAGTTGACGGTGGGTCATCGCACTTCCTGCTGCACCCCGGGGCGGTCTACCTGCACCAGGGCGTCTCGTACGTGGTCGACACCCTCGACCTCGCCGACGGGTGCGCACTGGTGCACCCCGAGGAGCCGGACTGGTCCACCCACGCCCGCGATGTCACATCACTGTCGGTGGTGGCGGTCCGGTCGTACGTGGACGCCGGGCCGGTCGGGCTCTTCCTCGGCGAGGTCGACGTGACCAGCCAGGTCGTGTCCTACCAGCGACGCCGGATCGCCACCGGCGAGGTCATCGACACCCGGCCCCTGGACCTACCGGCCCGGGAGCTGCGGACCGTGGCGGTGTGGTTCACGCTCTCGCCGGAATCCCTCACCGCGGGTGGAGTCGACCCGGCCGACGTGCCGGGCGCGCTGCACGCCGCCGAGCACGCCGCGATCGGGTTGCTACCGCTAACCGCCACGTGCGACCGGTGGGACATCGGCGGGTTGTCCACCGCGACGCATCCCGACACCGGCACGCCGACCGTCTTCGTCTACGACGGCCACTCCGGCGGGGCCGGCTTCGCCGAGCGCGCGTACGGGACGGCGGCGACGTGGCTGCGGGCGACCCGGGACGTGGTCGCGGGGTGTGGCTGCGACTCCGGCTGCCCGTCCTGCGTCCAGTCCCCGAAGTGCGGTAACGGCAACAATCCGCTGTCCAAGGTGGACGCGGTCCGAGTCCTCGACATCGTACTGGCCAATCTGCCGTCCGGAGCGGTTCGGGCCAGCCGGGCATCCTGAGCGGTAGCGGGCCCGGCTCCGCGCACCAGCGGCGCGGAAACTCCAACCACTCGCCGCTTCGGCCACCCGCCCCTCAACCACTCCCCTTCGACCACTCCCCGCTTTGACGACTCCCCAACCGAAGGGAAAGTGCATGCACCCCGACGCACTCCAGGCCCAGCAGCAGTTCCACATCCGCCAGCGAATCCGGATGATCGTCAACCAGTACGAGGTCCACGGCGTCACGCCGGACGGCTCGGAGGGGGAACTGCTGGCGTTCGCCCAGCAGAAACGGCTCGCGTTCAAGGAACAGGTAACTATCTACACCGACGACACAAAGCAGCAGCCGTTACTCGGGTTCAAGGCACGGCAACGCCTCGACCTGGCTGCCACCTACGACGTCACGGACCATGCCGGAAACCCGATCGGCCTATTCCGCAAAAACTTCGCCCAGTCGTTGCTGCGCTCCACATGGCAGCTGGAGCAAGACGGGTCACCCCAGGTGACCGGGGAGGAACGCTCCCTGCCGATCGCCCTGCTCCGCCGCTTCGTTGAGGCGCTGTCCTGGCTGCCCTACCACTTCGATTTCGTCGCCGATGGCCAGCCTGCCTTCTCCGTCGTGAAGAAGTGGGGTCTCCGCGATCGGTATGCCGTGCAGATCCACAACTCACAGCTCGATCGTCGGCTGGTCATCGCCATGGCCATCGCCCTGGACGCGCTCCAGTCCCGCTGATCCGAGGCCACGGCGGCCCTCGAAGGCCAAAGCTCAGCTTGCGGCTGGCACCGGGACGTCGGCCCGACCGCATGGCACTTTCCCCGGCGCTCCCGCGTCCACTGCGCCAGCCCAGCTGCCGGGTGCGCGTGCGTTTCAGCCACGCAGTGGGCCGGCGCGGGCCCGTCCGGTCGCCGCCCGGACCAGGCCCGGCAACACGGTGGCGGTCACCTCCACGGTGACCAACAGATCCAACCCGTCGAGCCGACAGGTGACGAGCCGGCCACCATTCGCTGTCACGATTGCCCGGGCCGACTCGCAGGCGGTGGTGACGCCGAGCACGGCGTCCGCCGCGCCAGCGAGCGCACCCAGGTCCGCCGCGACACCTGCCTGCTGTCGGGCCACCCGAGCCGACCCGACCGCCGCGCCCGCCACCCCGAAGACGACGAATGCGACGCCGACCGCGAGCAGCAGAACCGTGGCGCCGCCCCGGTCGCCACCGGCGGGCCTCCCCCGCCTCCCCTCGCCTGTCGCCCACGGTCCCAACCGAGCCCCCTCGTCCCGGCCAGCGGTGGGACGAGCCCCGCTCCCACCGCCGATCACCCGCCCGCTCCGGCTCCACCGACGACAGCTTCGGCCGTCGGGAAGGGCTCCGGGCCGGGTTCGAGCACGGCCACGGCCGTCGCCGTGACCATCAGCCGGGGCATCCGCGTCCCAAGAGCCCGGACCGGGGCGCGGACAGTGACGCGTACCCGCTGCCCATCTTTGTCGATCGACACCTTCGCTCCCGGTGGGGCTACCGCGCGGATCACGGCCCACCCGTCTGCACCCCGGGATGCCGCGATCGCCGCCTCCCGGGCCGCGTGCAGACAGGCCCCCTTGGTGCCCACCGCGTCAACCGCAGTCAGACCAACGAAGAGGAGCAAGAGCAGCGCCGGCAGGCCGGCCGCCAGTTCGGCGGTGAAGGAGCCTCGATCTCGGCCGGCCCACCGGCACCGCCTCACTGAAGTGCCCGGTCAATGACGGCGGTCAGCGCAGTCTGCACGCTGTCGGAGGTGAGCACCTTGAGCAGGAGGCCGGCGAAGGCGACTGCGGCGAGCGTGCCGACGGCGTACTCGGCGGTGTTCATCCCGGCGTCACCTCGTAGCCGGGCGGTGATTCTGCGCATGTCCATGATCCTTTCTCGAGGTTGGGTCAGAGCACGTCACCGAGAACGGCGACGATCACCGGCACCAGGCCGGCGAGAATGAAGGCCGGCAGGAAGCAGAGCCCCAACGGCAGCACGATCAGAACCCCGGACCGACGGGCCGTCGCCTCCGCCGCCGTGGTCCGGTCAGCTCGCAGATCATCGGCGAGGCGAGTCAGGGCACCCGCCAGGGAAGCCCCGCTGGTTGCCGAACGGAGCGCAGCACCGACCAGACGCTCGGCGGCGGGCACCGCCGCAAACGTTGACCAGGCCTCCACCGGCTCCGCTCCGAGGTGGAGGAGACGCCCGACCCGGGCGAGCCGCTCCGCGAGGGGCCCGTCGAGCGCCTCCGCCACCGCCAGTACCGAACGATCAACCGGGGCGCCGGCACGCATCGCCGACGCGAGCAGGTCAGCAGCGAGCGGCAGAGCCGCGTTCTCCCGTCGGCGCCGTTCCCGGACGGCCGGTGGCTCGACCCGGTGCAGCAGGCGGTCGAGCAGCACCGCCATGGGCAGGGCGCCGAGCAGGCCGGGCACCCCGCCGGCCAGCACAGCGAGCGCCACGGCAGCGAGCACTGCGACGAGCCGAATGGCGTCCCGCCGGTGCCGGGACTTTGCTGGGACCGCACCCACCGGACTGATCGACGGCGGGCCGGGCGGGAGCCGGTCGAGGTCGCGCAGCCGACGGATCGGACGACGCCTCCTCCATCCGAGCCAGCAGGGCCGGGCTGGCACGGACCAACGCTTGGCAGTCAGCACCGGCGGGGTCATCCGATCTCCCCGCCGCGGATTGTGGTGAGCCGCTCCGTCCAGAGCAACCCAGCGACCTGGAGCATGACAGCGAGGACCGCACAGCTACCGCCGACCGCCGAGTGCAGTAGCACTGCGACCGGGTCGACGCCGATGCCGTAGCCCAGACCAATGCCACCGAGCGGAAGCGCCGCGAGCAGCCAGGCGGTCGCCCGCGCCCCGGCCGCCTGCGCCGCCGCCGCGGCCCGACCCCGGTCCGCGGCGCGGGCGTCCACGTCGATCCGGTCCAGCAAGTCGGCGAGGGGTGCACCGGTGCGATCAGCGAGCCGGACAGCCGCCCGGATCAGGGTGCCGCCCGAACCCCCAGCCGCCGACAGCGCCGTGGACTGGCCCACCGGCAGACCGGCTCGCAGGTCAGCGGCGAGATCACAGAGTTGTTCGAGGTGACGGCGGCGGAGCTGGTCAGCCTGTCGGGCCGCCCGTCGCCGCAGCAGCGCCCGGACTCCCAGCGTGCCGTACGCACCGCCTACAACAGCGGCGACCGGGCCGCCCAGCAGGGCACCCATGCCGGCGGCCAGGACAGCCGAGAGCAGCAGAGTACGCCGGGGCGCCGCCGCCAGGGAGCGGTACCGGGTGGAGATCAGCGGTGTACCCGCCACCCGGGCGGCGGAGATCGAACCGTCCCGGCGGCTACCGGAGATCGGGGGAGACACCCCGATCGGACGCCTCGAGTCGCGCCGGGGCGGCGGCCCTGCCGAGCGGTCCTGCCCGCGCCGCTGGGACTGCGCCAGCGCCGGCCTCGACCATGCCACGTCCCGCTCCGCCCGGAGCCCTCGTCTCGGCGGCGGGGTGCTGTGCCGCAGGCTGGCAACCCAGGTCACGAGTGGGTCGTCAGCGACACCCGAGCCGGCGGGGGTCTGGAGCCGTTGACGGACGAGCCAGGCCACCGACCCCGCCGCGACGACCGTCAGGGGGACCAAGAGCAGCGGGAGCAAGAGCTGAGCCGAGGTCATCTGACACCTGCCGAACCGGGCCCCCGAAGGATCGGTGGCACCGCCACCTCCCGTTCATCCAGCAACTCGGCCAGGGTCCGGGCCGCCGGACCGGGGCCGCCGTCACGGCCCCAAACCGGAACCGCTCTGACCAGCCGATCCGGGCCTTCCGGCAGGAGCAGGCAGATGGAATCCAGCGCCCGTCCCCGATCCGCACGGCGGACATGCAGCACCACCTGAAGTGCCGCCGCCACCTGCGCGTGCAGTGCGGTCCGGGGCAAACCACCGAGGAGACCGAGCGCCTCAAGCCGAGCCGGCACATCTGTGGGGGTGTTGGCGTGCAGCGTCCCCGCACCACCCTCGTGACCGGTGTTCAACGCCACCAGCAGGTCCACCACCTCCCGGCCCCGGCACTCGCCGACGACGAGGCGGTCCGGTCGCATCCGTAACGCCTGCCGGACCAGGTCGGTCAGGCCCACCGCACCGACGCCCTCCACATTGGCGGTCCGTGCCTGCAGCCCGACGACATGTGGATGCGCGGGATGCAGCTCAGCCGCGTCCTCCACCAGGACGATTCGTTCCGTGCCGGGAACCAGGCCGAGCAGCGTGTTGAGCAGTGTGGTCTTGCCGGAACCGGTGCCGCCGACCACGAGGTACGCGAGCCGGGCTGCCACCACCGCGGCCAACACCGGGGCGACCGCCCGGGGCACGGCCCCCTGACCGGCCATCTCGTCGAGCGTGAACGGTCGCTGCCGGAATGTCCGCAGAGAAAGGTACGGACCGTCGGTGGCCACCGGCGGCAGGACCGCATGTAGCCGGGTGCCGTCGGCGAGCCGTGCGTCAACGTACGGTGAGCCGTCGTCCAGTCGCCTGCCCGCACTGGCAGCGAGTCGCTGCGCAAGCCGGCGGACGTCGTCCACCGAGCCCACTGGCACCGCGACTTCTTTCAGGCCCTCCCCTCGATCGACCCAGACGTGAACGTTGTTGACAAGAACATCGGTAACCCTCGGATCGGCCAGGAGCGGGGCCAGCGGACCGGCGCCCACCAGGTCGTCGCGCACCCGGTCGGCGAGGCGAAGCAGCGTGGTGTCGCCGAGCACCGCGGCGGCCGGCTCGGCACGTACGGCGGAGACGATCGCTGCCGGGGTGACCGGTGCCGACGAGGACGCGATGCGCTGTCGGACTCGCGCGGCGAGGCCGTCGTCTGCCGTGGTCATGCCGCACCCGGCGCCGCGCCGGTCAGTTCGTTGATGAGTCGTTGACAGAGGGCCGCCAGTGGGCCCCGCCCATCTGCCGCCGGCGCTTCGCCCCGTTCCAGGCCGCGCCCGAGTGCCGGCTCCAGCCGCACCGTGCCGGCCAGCGGCAGCCCGAGCGTCCGTGCGAGCTCGGTGGCCTTGAGGCGGCCGGGAGCGGGACCACGGACGATCAGGGAGAGGTCGGCGCAATGTGGTGCGGCGGCGCTGACCACCCGAGCGGCAGCAGCGGTCGCGCGAAGTTCTGCGGGTACCACGAGGAAGGCCCGGTCGACCGACTGTAGGGCGGTCACCGCCGCGCCATCCAGGTGACGGGGCAGGTCGACCACGACCACGTCGCGAGCCCGCCGGGCAGCGTCGAGGGTCGCCGCCATCGCCACGGCCGGCAACGACTGAAGATCGCCTCGGTCCCATGAGAGAACCACCAGGTCGCCCCGGCTGGGTAGGGCCTGCACCAGCGACGAGGCGTCCACCCGGCCGTCGGCGTCGGTCAACGCGGGCCAGCGCAACCCGCCCAGTTGTTCCCAGCCCAGCACCAGATCCAGCCCACCCCCGAGCGGGTCGGCGTCAACCAGCAGCGTCCGCAGCCGGGAGCGGGCCGCCGTGACGGCGAGCCCGCCGGCGAGGACACTGGCACCGGCACCGCCCCGTCCCCCGAGGACGGCGACGACGTGGGCCGCTACCGGATCAGCCTGCTCCGGGCCGCACTCGACGAACCGGTCGACCAGCCAGGGCTCGGCGGCGGGCAGGACGGCCACGAACTCGGCACCCATCAGGTCTGCCACATCCCGGCCCGGATCGAGATGTCCAGCGTGTCCGACCAGCACCAACCGCCGCCGGTGCGGCAGCCGCGCCCGTAGGCACGGCTGCGCCTGGTCGCTGCCGACCAGCACCAAGGGCGCGGGGGCCCAGCGTGATCGGGCGGCCACCGGGTCCGGTGCGAGGTCAACCTCAACGCCACCGGCCGCGGCGAGCCGCAGGAGGTCGTCCAGGAGCGCGTCGTCGGAGGTCACGAGGAGAGGCAGGCGGCGCGGGGGTGGTACGGCGGGGCGAGGTGGCATCACGGCCTCCAGCAGTCGGCTCGGGCTTCGCTGGTCTGGAAGCCTGCGTGGCCCAACCGACCCGAGAGCGGCCCCGGCTACCAACCTGTGGACGAAGTCGGCACCTGTGGACAGACTCCATCGGTATAGTTGATCTGTTATGCCCGCGGTGCCGCAGCGGGTGGCCGCCCCGCGGTCGTCGCTTGTGCCGACGGCCCTGTTCGGGGACGGTGTCGGCGCCGAGGCTCCGATATGGTCCGTGGGTGAGCCCTGCTTCGAAACGTGCTGCCACCGTCCGCAGCTTCGCTACCGTCGCCCTGGTCGCCGGCTTCCTCGTCTCGGCAATCACGCTGGCGAGCGACCCCGGGGCGCCGGATCCGCACATTCTGGCCAGCTTGCTCGTCGCCACCGGGATCGGGCTGCGGATCGAAGCCGCGATCAGCGAACCTCGGTCGTAGCCACCCGACCCTCGGAGCCTGCCCGCCCACGCCGCCGTCAACAGATCTCTCGGCTGCTGTCGCCCGGACGTCGTAGCCTCCGCTGGTGGCCCCGCCCACATTGACAACCCCACGCTCCGCCGCCAGAGGCTGGCCGAGGCGAAACGCCGCGGTGTCGCTGTCGCCCGCGAGGTATGCGGGTTCGACTGGCTGACCAGCTAGGAGCTGGAGTCACCTCGTGACCAGGTCGTCGGCCTGGCTTCCGCCCGCCCCAGCCCCGACCGGCCGCGGCGAGGTGGCACCCGTGCGGCATTCATCGCTCCCACAAAGAGACGACCCCCGTCGGGGGGAAGACGGGGGTCGTCGGGGTCCGGCTCCGGGGGGGTCGAGCCGAACCACTCAGCGGTCACGGGGGGGTGCAACCGCCGAGGGGTCTGTCGGTTGTCCGCAGAAATGAAACGCCTGTTGTGTCGACAGTCTGCCTGAGTGAGCCTGGCTACGTCGAGTGGTGTAGCCTCCACTCCCTGCTGAATTCTTCCCGGAGGGTGTGATCGCGGTCACGCGGAGCATGCCTACCGTCGATCACGTCGCACATCCGAGGGGTTGATGGACCCGGGCCCCCGCAGACGATAGACCATCGGGCTAGACTTGCGCGCCGTGGGCCGAAGCGCCGCTTTTTTCGATCTGGATAAGACCGTCATCGCCAAGTCAAGTGCGCTGGCGTTCGGTCGGCCGTTCTACCGGGACGGCCTGATAACCCGACGAGACGTTGTCAAGTCGGCGTACGCGCAGCTGATGTTCCGGCTGGGCGGCTCCGACGAGCAAACCATGGCCCGGACCCGGGACTACCTCGCCGCACTCTGTAAGGGCTGGCAGGTGGAGCAGGTCCGCCAGATCGTGGCGGAGACCCTCCATGAGCTGATCAACCCCTACGTGTACGCCGAAGCCGCCACCCTCATCGAGGAGCACCAGGCCGCCGGCCGGGACGTCGTGCTGGTCTCGGCCTCGGGGGAAGAGATGGTCCGGCCGATCGGGGCGCTACTCGGGGTGACCGATGTGATCGCCACCCGGATGGCCGTGGTGGACGGCCGCTACAGCGGGGAGATCGAGTTTTACGCGGCCGGCCCGGCCAAGGTGGACGCGGTGGGCGAGCTGGCGCTCGAGCGGGGCTACGACCTCACCGACTCGTACGCCTACTCGGACTCGTACACGGACCGGCCGTTGCTGGAGTGCGTCGGTCGTCCGACCGCGGTCAACCCCGACCGTCAGCTACGCAAACTCGCCGCGGAGAACTCCTGGCCGGTGTTGGAGTTCCGGCACCCGATCCCACTGGGGCGGCGGTTGCGGGATCGCCCCGCAGTGCCGGTCGCCGCCGCCGCACTCGGCGTCGGGGTTGGCGTGGCGATCGGCATCGCCTGGTATGGCCGACACCGGCGGACCCGGTCCGCCCCGGCGACCTGAGGTCGCAGTCGGCCTGCGGTGGCGGGTCGGCCTGCAGTGGCGGGTCGGCCTGCAGTGGCGGGTCGGCCTGCAGTGGCGGGTCGGCCTGCAGTAGCGGGTTCGAGAAATCGAGCGAGGAAGGTTACGGGGCCGCGGCGAGCACCTCATCGCCGATCCCGGTCAGCTGATCGGCGCCCAGCTCGGCGGCGCTCAGATAGTGCCGTAGCCACGAGCGAAGCCCGTCCGGGGTTCCGGTGGCGAAGGCCCCGGCCGAGCCGACGTACTCCGGCTCCCGCTCCCGATGGCCGACGTCCACGGCGAGCAGGCCCCGCGGGTCAACCCCCCGGGACATCAGCACCAGCCGGGCAGCCCCACGGGCGACCACCCCGGACGGGCCCGCGAAGGGCCGCAGGTTCAACAGCTCGCCGTGGACTACCGCGGCGAGCACCAGGGGCGGCGCCTCGCTTCCCCCGGCCACCAGGGCCGCCAACCCGTCCAGCCGGGCCGCCACAACCGCATCGGGCACCGGGCGTCCCAGCTCCGTCTCCGGCACCAGCTCCCGCGCGGCGAGCACGTGCAGCTTCGCGAGCGCCTGCCGGGGCGCCCTCGGCCAGAGGTCGGTCAGTCCGGGTAGTGCACCGGCGACCCGCAGTGCGCCCTGCAGCACCGGCTCGGTGATCGTGCCGGCACGGACCTCCTCGCGATCGTGGGTGTACCCCTCGAGGGCGGCGCTGGCCACCGCACAGCGGAGGCTGACCTCCGCGGCCACCTGACCACCGTGCCGGCGCAGGGCGCGGTGGCGCAGCGCCTGGTCGAAGCGCTCACGGGTCCGCTCCACGGCAGCGGCGACATCGGTAAGGGCGAGCAGCGGAGCGAGTGGGTCATCGGTCACCCCGCCACGCTATCGGGACCACAGGTACCGCCCGCCGGTGCCGTGCCGCCCGCCGGGCCACGCCATCCGCCGGGCCCTGCCGCCCGGCGCGGGGGAGGCTCCATTCGGCGCGATCCGTTGCCCTCGACAGTCGCCTGCGCCCGCCCGGCGGGCTAACCTCTGCACCGAGACGCAGGTCACCCCAAGCGACGAGGGAGCAGGCATGAGCGAGGCGTTGGCCAACCTGTTGAACGAGACGCGCCAGTTCCCGCCGCCGGCCGAGCTCGCCGCGAGCGCCAACGTCACCAGCGAGGCGTACGCCACAGCGGACGCCGACCGGCTGGCCTTCTGGGAGCAGCAGGCCCAGCGACTGACCTGGACGAAACAGTGGGACCGGGTACTGGACTGGTCGGAGCCCCCGTTCGCGAAGTGGTTCGTCGGCGGTCAGCTCAACGTGGCGTACAACTGCCTGGACCGGCACGTCGAGGCCGGCCGGGGGGACCGGGTCGCGATCCACTGGGAGGGCGAGCCGGGTGACACCCGGACGATCACCTACGCGGAGCTACTAAAGCTGACCTGCCAGGCGGCGAACGTGCTGACCGAGCTCGGGGTGACCGCCGGCGACCGGGTGGCGATCTACCTGCCGATGGTGCCGGAGGCCGTGGTGGCGATGCTGGCCTGCGCCCGGATCGGTGCCACCCACAGCGTGGTCTTCGGCGGTTTCTCCGCCGACGCATTGACAAATCGGATTCAGGACGCCGCGGCGAAGGTGGTGGTCACCGCCGACGGCGGCTACCGGCGGGGGCGGCCCTCCGCGCTGAAGCCGACAGTTGACGAGGCGGTGTCGAACTGCCCGTCGGTGGAGCACGTACTGGTGGTCCGTCGCACCGGCGAAGAGTGTGCCTGGTCAGCGAAGGACCGTTGGTGGCACGAGACGGTCGAGCGGGCGTCGGTCGAGCACGAGGCCACCGCCTTCGACGCCGAGCACCCGCTGTTCATCCTGTACACCAGCGGTACCACCGCCCGTCCGAAGGGCATCCTGCACACCACTGGTGGCTACCTGACCCAGGCCTCGTACACGATGCACGGGGTCTTCGACCTCAAACCGGAGAGTGACGTCTACTGGTGTACCGCCGACGTCGGTTGGGTCACCGGCCACTCATACATCGTGTACGGCCCGCTCTCCAATGGTGCGACCCAGGTCATGTACGAGGGCACTCCGGACACCCCGCACCGGGGCCGGTTCTGGGAGCTGGTCGACAAGTACCGGGTGACGATCCTTTACACCGCCCCGACTCTCATTCGCACGATGATGAAGTGGGGTGAGGAGATCCCCGCCGGATTCGAGTTGTCCTCCCTGCGCCTCCTGGGCAGCGTCGGCGAGCCGATCAACCCCGAGGCCTGGATCTGGTACCGGCAGCACGTCGGCGGGGGCCAGCTACCGATTGTGGACACCTGGTGGCAGACCGAGACCGGCGCCATCATGATCTCGCCACTACCCGGAGTGACCCACGCCAAGCCGGGCTCGGCGATGACCCCGCTACCGGGGATCAACGGCGACGTGGTGGACGACCAGGGTCAGCCGGTCCCCAACGGCGGCGGCGGCTACCTGGTGCTTCGGGAGCCGTGGCCGTCGATGCTGCGGACCATCTGGGGCGACGACAACCGGTTCGTGGAGACGTACTGGTCGCGCTTCGGCGCCGGTGCGGGTGTCGGCGACGACTGGGTCTACTTCGCCGGGGACGGCGCCAAAAAGGACGACGACGGCCACATCTGGCTGCTCGGCCGGGTGGACGACGTGATGCTGGTGTCCGGGCACAACATCTCCACCACCGAGGTGGAGTCGGCCCTGGTGTCGCACCCGTCGGTGGCCGAGGCGGCGGTGGTCGGCGCGACGGATCCGACCACGGGGCAGGCGATCGTCGCCTTCGCCATCCCCCGAGGCAGCGCCGAGACCGAGGGGACGGCCGGCGCTCAACTCATCGCGGACCTGCGTAACCACGTCGCGCGCACGTTGGGGCCGATCGCGAAGCCACGGCAGATCATGCTCGTGCCGGAGCTTCCGAAGACCCGCTCCGGCAAGATCATGCGACGGTTGCTGCGGGACGTGGCGGAGAACCGCTCCCTGGGCGACGTGACCACGCTGCAGGACTCCTCGGTGATGGAGCTCATCGCCACCGGCATGGGCGCTGGCAGGGGCGAGGACTGAGCCGGAGCACACCGGCGGTGCCGGCCAGCTGCGGGGGCTCAGCTGGCCGGCAGGTGTATGACGCCGGAACGCCTTGCAAACAACTTCTTGCAACAAAGTGTCCGGCCAGTCTTCCCCTCATCAGCAAGGATGTCTATCTTCACCAGTGGTCCCATCCGTGGGATCGCCGCACCGGCCCATGCCCCCGCTAGGCCGGTTTCCTTCACACCCGGAGGTACCGCGTGCGCAAAGTCGCAGTGGGTCTACTCGGGCTCTCGCTGACGGCAACGGGACTGGCGGTCGGAACATCCGCCAGCGCCGCGCCAAAGCTCCAGCAGCCGACATCGGCTCCCTCAGCCGCAGAGCCTGCCCATGTTGACCACGATCTGCCCAACCCGCTCGAGGAGAAGCGACGGGCGCTGCGCCAGGAGGGCCTGAGCAGCGTCCTCTCCGGCGAGGCGACCTCGCAGCGAGTCAACGGCAGCACTGTCGTCAAGGTCGGTGAGACGGACGGCGGTTCCCCGACCGCCCGTGGTCACCGTGGCAAGAAGGACCAGTACGTCGAACTCTCCCGGGAGAACACCGACCGGATCTTCGTGATCCTGGCCGAGTTCGGCAACGAGCGGCACCCGGCCTATCCCGACCAGGACACCGCCCCCACTTGGCCGGGCCCGGCGCGGTTCGACGGCCCGCTGCACAACGAGATCCCGGAGCCCAACCGGGCGCTGGACAACTCCACGAGCTGGCAGGCGGACTACAGCGCCGACCACTTCCGGACGTTGTACTTCGGCGAGGCGGACGGCGACGAGTCGGTCAAGCAGTACTTCGAGGCCCAGTCCTCGGGCCGGTACAGCGTGGAGGGCACGGTCACCGACTGGGTCAAGGTCCAGTACAACGCGGCCCGCTACGGCCGTTCCCTGGACGACCCGACCGACGCCAACGGTGACGACCCGGCGGTCTGCGGCGGCAGGGTCTGCACCAACGTCTGGACCCTGGTGCGGGACGCCGCGAACCAGTGGGTCGCCGACCAGAAGGCCGCTGGCCGTACCGACGCGCAGATCGCCGATGATCTCCGCGCGATGGACCGGTGGGACCGGTACGACCACGACTCCGACGGCGACTTCAACGAGCCGGACGGCTACATCGACCACTTCCAGATCGTCCACTCCGGTGGCGACATGGCCAACAGCGACCCGCACCAGGGCGAGGACGCGATCTGGAGCCACCGGTGGTACGCGTTCGCGTCCGACCAGGGCCGTACCGGCCCGCCGAACTTCCCGGCGGGCGGCACCCAGATCGGCGACACCGGCATCTGGATCGGGGACTACACGATCCAGCCGGAAAACGGCGGACGCAGCGTCTTCTACCACGAGTACGCGCACGACCTCGGCCTGCCGGACGACTACAACGTGGTCAGTGGGGGCGACAACAACAACGAGCACTGGACGCTGATGGCCCAGAGCCGGCTCGGTGCCGAGGGCGACGGTGGCATCGGCGAGCGCGGCGGCGACCTGGGTGCCTGGAACAAGCTCCAGCTGGGCTGGCTCGACTACGAGGTGGTCGTCGCGGGGCAGAAGCGCACCATGACCCTCGGCCCACAGGCGTACAACTCCAAGAAGCCGCAGGCCGCCGTGGTCGTGCTCCCGAAGCGCGAGTACGAGTTCGACAACGGCGCACCGTTCGCCGGCACGAAGCAGTTCTTCTCCGGCAACGAGGACGGCCTCAACAACACGATGACCCGGACGCTCGACCTAACCGGGAAGTCGTCGGCCACGTTGACGATGAAGGGCCGCTACAGCATCGAGGCCGACTACGACTACCTCTTCTTCGAGGTGTCGGAGGATGGTGGGGACACCTGGACGCCGCTGCCCGGTACCGCCGACGGCACGCCGTTCAAGGAAATCTCCCCCGGTCGGTTCGCCCTCGACGGAAGTAGCAACGACGAGTGGGTCGACGTCAACCTTCCGATGGATGCCCAGGCTGGGAAGTCAGTCCAGTTCCGGCTGCGCTACCAGACCGATGGTGGGGTCTCCGAGGGCGGCTTCTTCGGCGACGAGATCACGGTCACCGCCGACGGCGAGACGATCCTCAACGACGGTGGGGAGACCGGTGCCGGCGACTGGAACCTCGCCGGCTGGAGCATCGCCGAGGAGAAGTACACCCAGCTCTTCGACAACTACTACATCGCCGGCCACCGGTCGTACGTCTCGTACGACAAGTACCTGAAGACCGGGCCGTACTACTTCGGGTACGCGAACACCCGCCCGGACTGGGTGGACCACTACGCGTACCAGGAGGGTCTGCTGATCTCCTACTGGAACACCCGCTGGGCGGACAACGACACGTTCGCGCACCCGGGTGAGGGGCGCAACCTCTACATCGACTCGCGCCCGCGGCCGATCTACAACCTGACCGGCGAGCCATGGCGGGCCCGGGTGCAGGTGTACGACGCGCCGTTCAGCCTCCAGAAGGCGGACTCGTTCACGCTGCACATCGACAGCCAGCCGCAGTACATCCGCGGTCAGGCCGCGCAGCCGCTCTTTGACGACACCCAGAAGTACTGGTACGAGGAGCTGCCCAACCACGGGGTGAAGCTCCCCGCTACCGGCACGAAGATCGAGGTGCTGAAGCAGAAGGGCACCTCCATCAAGGTCCGCTTCAAGTAACGAGAACCACACGAAGGCGATGCCCGGGCCGGTGACCGGCCCGGGCATCGCCCTTCCCGGACCCCACCCGACAGCGGCTCGGCTCGCGGCCCCGGCAGCGGCTCGGCTCCCAGCCTGCTCCGCTCCATGTCAGCCCGGTTGTGACCCGGGCCTTAGGCTGTGGCACATGACCGAGCAGCGCGACGGGGCCCTTGACGAGTCCTGTGTCCTCGCCGAGGGGCCGTGGACGCACCGGTTCGTCGGCGCCAACGGCAGCCGGTTCCACGTGGTCGAGGCCGGAACCGGCCCGATGGTGCTCTTCCTGCACAGCTTTCCGGAGCACTGGTGGGCGTGGCACGACCTGCTACCGGCGGTCGCCGACGCCGGGTTCCGGGCAGTCGCGGTCGACCTACGCGGCTACGGCGCGAGCGACAAGCCACCCCGGGGATACGACGGCTACACCCTGGCCGGCGATGTCGCCGGGCTGATCCGGGCGCTGGGCGAGCGCTCCGCCACCGTGGTGGGCTCCGGTGCCGGCGGGCTCCTGGGCTGGACAGCGGCGTCCTTCTACCCGACCTTGGTCCGCCGACTGGTGGTGCTCGGCGCCCCGCACCCGCTCCGGCTACGGGCCGCCATCTTCGCTGATCCGCGTGGCCAGTTCGCTGCCTCCACGCCAACGCTGGTGTTCCAGTTGCCGCGCTACGAGCACGTGCTGACCCGCGACGACGGGGCGGCGGTAGCGGAGATCCTGCGGCGCTGGGGTGGGCCGGAGTGGGTGCAAAGCCCGGAATTCGAACCGTACGCGGACCGGTGCCGGACGGCGATGCAGATCCCGCAGGCGGCCTTCTGCGCCCTGGAGGGCTACCGATGGGCCTTCCGGTCAGCGCTACGGCTGCACGGCTACCGCTTCGTTCGGCTCATGCAGAAGCCCCTCGTCACGCCGACCCTCCAGTTACACGGCGCCCTCGACCGGGCGGTCCTGCCGCGTACCGCCCAGGGCTCCGGCCGGTACGTGGTGGCGCCGTACGAGTGGCGCCTGCTCGACCGGGTCGGGCACTTCCCGCACGTGGAGGCCCCGGAGATCGTGCTCGGCGAGATCCTGCGCTGGGCGAAGTCCTAGCTGACCGGCGCTAGACGCGAACCTCCCGCAGGTCGCGAACCTCCGCGGCCGGTGCCCAGCCCTGGTAGACGCCGTAGTCGAACGCCTCGAGACCCATCGCCTCGGCGACCGGCCAGCGCCCACCCGTGTACTCGACCCGCAGCCAACGGTCGTGCTCGCCCAACACGATGAACGGCTGCCGCTGCCAGGTGCAGGCGGTACGGATGTACGTCAGCTCGTCAACCTCGGCAGCCGGTACGACGCGTAGGTGGCGGCCGGGGCGTACTTCGGTGAAGCCCTCGCCCGGCTCGCGCTGATACAACCGGACCTCACCACCGTCCGGACTGGCCTGGTATTCGCGGCCCCGCCAGCGAGCCACGTACCCGTCCCGGATCACCCGTCACCCGCCTGTCGCCACCGCAGTGCGTCAACATCCAACGTGGCGACGAGCCGCTCGGTGCCGTCCGCGCCGATCCGCCACAGCTGCGTGCCGTGCGGCAGCCGGGCACTGTCAACCTTGAACTCCGCCACGACGTCGCTACTCTCGCTCGGAGCGAAGCCGTTGCCACGGAACGGCGGCTTTTCGATCACCCAGCCCTCCATGGCCTGCATCGCGGCTTCGCTCTGCCCGCCGTACGGGATGCGGTAGAGGTTCGGCCGGAACGCCGGCCACCGCAGTACGTAGATCTTCTCGGCGCTCCGTTCGAAGGGAGAACCGGGGTAGCCCAGGCCGAGCGCGTCGTAGAGCTGAGCCGGGGTGGTCAGGTGTGCCAGCTCACCAGCCCGGTGCACGAAACCGGAGACTCGGTCGTACCCCCGCTCCAGGTAGTAGCCGAGTTGGCTGGCGGCCACCGCCTTCTGCATCAGGACGGGGCTCGTGGCCTCGGGGCTCGGCGGTTGGTAACGCGGCCGGTCGGCCGGTGCCGGCTGGCCCGCCGGCACCGACGCGGCCGGTGCCGCCTCGGGCTCCGGCCGATCCTCGCCCAGGCCCACCTCCACCGCCCAGTTGGCGAGCCCGACGATCTGCTCGCCGGGCAGCTTCGTGCCGATCGGGGTTCCCGGATTGACGACGAAGGACCACGACCGGTCCGGCCAACGCTGGATGAGCTGCACGAAGCGGACTCGAATGGTCTCGACCGTCCCGGTGGTGTGCTCGGCGAGCCGCTCCGAGGAGGTGTAGACGACCACGGAGAACGCTCCGTCCAGCTCCTCGGTCTGCCAGACGAACCCCGCCCCACCGGGCCGGCTACCCGGTGCTGAGTCGGTCGCCACCGGAAGCAGCACCTGGGCCAGCAGCAGCGTCGACAGGAAGGTGTCGGTGTTGCCGCTGATGGCCGCCGTGGCCAGGTCCGCTTCGACCGCGTTGGCCGGTACAAAATCCGGCGGCACGGAGGTCGGGGCGGGATTCGGGGACGATATCGGGCTCCGGGGAAGGTCACCTACTTCCGCCACGTTAATTCGCATCGTGGGCTCGACCGGATCGCCACTGGCGGGGAGCACCGGGGCGCCGCCGACCGGGACCGCACCCGCCGCTACCGATATCGGCAAAGTCGCCGAGGCACCGTCCGACCCGGTAGCGGTCAGGTTCCGGGATTCGACGACCGTCCCCTCGATCACCGTCGGAGAAAGAGTCCGCTGGGGTGGCGAACCGGAGGCCGGTTCGGTGACCGGGGTCGGCTCCGACTCCGCCGAGGTAGGCCGGGGCGGGACCGCGCTGGTGCGACGCGCGTACTGCCGGAGGGTCGCCGGGTCGGGCACCGGGAAACGGACAGTCCGGGCGTCCTCCGCTGCCGCCGGCCCGGGTGCTGGCTCGCCGGGCGGGGCAGCGCCGTCCTGGTTGACCCGGGTCGTGGGTTGGGCCGAGAACATCGGCGACGTGGCCGGTGACGGTTCACTGACCGGTTGCCGGCGCGGAAACTGTTGGGCGCCCCGGGTAAGGCGCGACCTCCGCTCATCTCGGTCACTACGGGCCGCGGCCGGTTCGAAGAAGGACCGGCGACCGGAGGGCTGCTCGGGGAGGCTCCGGGGTTGCCCCCGCGGGGGTGCGGCTCCGTCGGCGGGGCCGGGTTCGGGTGGGCGAGCCTGGCGGGGTGCCACCGGGTCCCCACCGGTGGCCCGGCCAGCGTCCATCACCGGCCGTCGGAGGGCCGCCGCCCGCAGGTCGGCTGGGGTACGCAGCGGCGCACCCGGAGACGACGTGGACGGCGACGGGCGCAGGGGGGCGACGCCCTCGGGTGTTCGGCCAGCCCGCGGAGCGCGGTCCGGCCCCTTCGCCCCGGCGGCCGGCTCCGCTTCCCGGCGCTCGAAGGGACGAGGCCGGGGGTTGGTCTCGTCGCGCTCCAGCCGGGCCCGAGTCCCCATCGTGCGACCGGGCAGGCGGACATCGCCACGGGAGAGCTGGGCGACGTACCACGCCGGCAGATAACCCTCAATGGGCAGACCCGGGTTGACTGCCAACCACCACTCGTGGTTGGGCCAATGGTCGACAAGCTCAGCGTAGGCGGCTCGGCGGTTCGCGCCCGCGTGCTCACCGAGGCAGGCGCGCAGCGCGGCGACCGAGGTGAACGCCAGCACGTGGGTTCGGCCGCCGGCGCTCCAGGTGCCCCAGTTCATTGACGCCTGACCGGCCGGCGCTGGCGCGGAGACGGGCAGCAAAAGCTCCGTGCGGGCCAGGACGCGGAAGTATCGTTGCTGGTCATTGGCACGCAACGCGTCACGCAGCGTTACCTCTACCTCGGTGGCCGGCTCCCATTCGGTCAAGGCCAGCCCTCCTCCCGGCGACAGCGCACGCGTATGGGGTCTAATCTACAAGGTGCCACAAGATCAGAACGGGCTGGCCATACTGGACCGCCGCGAGCGATAACACCCCGCTCTGGCATCGACACGATCCGGAGTCGGTCGATGTCGCGGCACCGGTCCCACCCCCGCACCGCTTCTTCGGCGGCAACGGCCGCAGTGCGCGCGCCGGGAGCGGGGAGGCCCAGACGCACGGGTTCGAGGCCGCGCCTTCCGCGGAAGACGGGACCCGAGCCTTCCCTGGAAGAACAGTCCGTGGCAGCATTCTCCGCCATGGGTTTCCTGAAAGGGCTCTTAATCCGGTTGGGCATCACCGCGGCCGCCTTCTGGCTGGCCACGCTCCTCATCCCGGGCATCACGCTGGATGCGGATTCGGCCACCGAGACGGTCACCACGCTGGTCTTCGTCGCCGCGATCTTCGGCGTCGTCAACGCGGTGCTCCAACCGATCATCAAGACTGTGGGCTGCGGCCTCTACCTCCTCACCCTCGGGTTGATCGCGCTGGTCGTCAATGGCCTGTTGTTCCAGCTGACCAGCTGGATCGCCGGTGAGGCCGGGCTGCCCTTCAACGTTGACGGGTTCTGGCCGGCCGCCGTCCTCGGCGCGCTCTTCGTCGGTGTGGTCACCTGGCTACTCGGCGCCATCTTCGACCGCGACTAGCCGCGTCTTCCCGCCGCCCCGATCGGTACGTGTATCGGGGTGGCGGGCACGGCGTTCCGACAGTGTCACCCCAATCCGGGGTGTTCAGCTTTGGTTCACATTGCTGCACACTGGCGGCAATAGTCTCCTCCTAGCCTCCGGCGTGTACGCACGCCATTCGCTGACCGCGGCGTGCGCAATCGAAATCAGGAGGCCCCTCCACATGAGCGACCGTCCTCGGCTGCTCCCGCTGCTCGGCTCCATCCGCCACGGCAGTCGTGACGCTATGACCTGTCTCTACCGGTGTGGTAACGCCTGTGACCACCCGGTGCCCAACACCTCGAACAACACCTACTTCGGCGACCTGGTGGACGCCGAGGTTTCCCGCCGCGGCATGGTTCGCGCCGGCACGGTCGGTGCGCTGGTCCTGGGCTTCGGCGGCGCCGGTGTGCTCGCCGGCAGCGGCGCCGCTGCCGCTTCCTCCGCTGGGGTGACCCCGGAGACGACCGAGTTCGCCGCCCCGCCCGGTGGCGTCGGCGACGGGAAGCTGACCTTCAAGTCAGTCCCACCGAACACCCTGGACAGCTTCATCGTGCCGAACGGCTACGACCACTCGGTGGTCATCCGCTGGGGCGACGAGGTGGTGCCGGGCGCGCCCCCGTTCGACCTGCACAAGCAGACGGCCAAGGCGCAGGCCCAGCAGTTCGGTTACAACAACGACTTCGTCGGCGTGCTGCCGCTGGGCCGGACCAAGGCCCTTCTCGTGGTCAATCACGAGTACACCAACGAGAACCTGATGTTCCCCGGCTTCACCGACGTGGACTCGCTCAGCGTCGAGCAGCTGAAGGTCGCGATCGCCGCGCACGGCATGTCCGTAGTGGAGTTGGAGCGGGTCCAGGGCACCGGTGAGTGGCGCCCGGTCAAGTCCGGCAAGCGGCAGTACAACCGTCGGGTGACCGCCGGGGCGACGAAGTTCGAGCTGACCGGTCCAGCCGCCGGCTCGGACTGGCTCAAGACCGCTGCCGACCCGAAGGGGCGCACGGTCATCGGCACGTTGAACAACTGCGCCGGCGGGGTAACCCCCTGGGGCACGGTGCTCTCCGGCGAGGAGAACTTCAACCAGTACTTCATCGGCGGCGACGGTGCCCCGGAGGAGCTGAAGCCGAGCCTGGCCCGGTACGGCGTCAACACCACCGACCGTTACCCGAGCGGGAACCGGAAGTGGGACCGCGCCGACGAACGCTTCGACCTGACCGAGCACCCGCACGAGGCGCACCGGTTCGGCTGGGTCGTCGAGATCGACCCGTACGACCCGGAGAGCCGGCCGCGCAAGCACACCGCGCTGGGCCGGTTCAAGCACGAGGGCGCGAACGTCATCGTGTCGAAGAGCGGACACGTGGTCGCGTACATGGGCGACGACGAGCGGTTCGACTACCTCTACAAGTTCGTGTCGGAGAAGAAGTTCAAGAAGGGGAGTTCCTGGCGGGACCGGGAGCACAACCTGACCCTGCTGGAGTCGGGCACCCTCTACGTCGCCAAGCTGGACTACACCAGCGCCGACGAGATCGACGGCTCCGGTGAGCTGCCCAGCGACGGCGCGTTCAACGGCGGCGGTCGGTGGATCAAGCTGGTCAGCGGTAACCGCTCGTACATCGAGGGCATGACCGCTGCCGAGGTACTCACCTTCACCCGGCTCGCCGCGGACCAGGTCGGCGCCACCAAGATGGACCGGCCCGAGGATGTCGAGGCGAGCCTGCTCACCGGCAAGGTGTATGTCGCGCTCACCAACAACTCCTCGCGTGGGGTTGGCAGCAACCCGAAGGCGGACGAGGCGAACCCGCGTAACGCCAACCGCCACGGCCACGTGCTGGAGCTGGTCGAGAAGCACGGAGACAACTCGGCGGAGAAGTTCACCTGGTCGCTGCCGATCGTCGCCGGCGACCCGGCGGACTCCTCGACCTACTTCGCCGGATACGACAAGACGAAGGTCTCTCCGATCTCCTGCCCGGACAACCTCGCCTTCGACGCCACCGGCAACCTCTGGATCTCCACCGACGGCAACGCGCTGGGCAGCAATGACGGCCTCTTCGCGACGCCGATCGAAGGCCCGGAGCGGGGCCACCTGAAGCAGTTCCTCACGGTCCCCACCGGCGCGGAGACCTGTGGCCCGTTCGTCACCGGCGACAACCGTTCGGTCTTCGTGGCCGTGCAGCACCCGGGGGAGATCTCCGGGGCCTCGATCGAGAACCCCGCCTCCACCTGGCCCGACGGTGACTACGCCAAGCCGGGCGTGGTCGTCACCTGGCGCCTGGATGGCGGCCCGATCGGCAGCTGACCTCTACGCTGCCCCTCGGTCCTGGTAGGGCCGCGAACGGGCCCTCTCCCCGATCCGGGAGAGGGCCCGTTTCCTGCTGCCGCCGGCCCGCCGCCCCGCGTCCGGTCAGGTCTCGTGGACGAGACTGTCGGCGATGCCCCGGGCAGTCGCAAGCAGCTTCGCACGAACGACCCGGGCGGAGGTCATCATCTCGCCGGCCGGCAGGGCGCAGGCGAGCGCCACCCGGCGTTCCACGTCCTTGTCCGCGCTCACCAGCACGGCCGCACAGGCCACCCCCGGCCGATACTGCCCCAGCTCCAGCTGCATCCCCCGCCGCTCTCCCGCCACGAGGTCAGCCTCGAACGCCTCGATGGTGGTCAGCGTCCCGGTGGTGAACGGGCGCATGCCGTTTTCCCGCAGGTAGCGCAGTCGCTGTTCGGTCGTGAGCGTCGCGAGCAGCGCCTTACCGAGGGCGGTGGCGTGTGCCCCCTCGTCGAAGCCGGGAACCAGGTCCTCCAGGTAGGGAGAGCGTGGGCCTTCAGTGGCGGCCGTGATGGCCACTTGGCCGCCGACGAACCGGCCCAGGAAGTGGCTGTAGCCGGTGTCGAAGACGGCCCGTCGCAGGGACTCCCCGACCGCCGGCGGTCCGCGGAAGGCGCTGACCAGCTCCCGGTAACGGTCGGCTATCTCCAGGCCCACGATGTACGTGCCGTCCTCGCGCCGGATCACGTAGCCCTCGTACGCCAGGGTGCGGACGAGGTGGTATGTGGTTGCCACGGTCAGCTCGCACCGTCGCGCGATCTGTTTGACGGTCAGCCCTTTCGGGGCACGACCGACTGATTCGAGCACTCGTAGCGCACGGGACACACTTCGGATGAGGTCCGAAGGCTCCGCCAGGGGGTCACGCACAACCACCTCCGCAGCCGGGGACTTACACCATATGAAATTCAGGACCGCCAGGAAACGCCTGTTCGGGCAGAGAACACCAGATCGTCATCCACTGCAAGTGATTAAGTGATCACTTAAGGCTGATGCGGAGAGGTACATGGATACCCGGGCTACCGTCCGACGTCGTGGTGGTGCCGGCGGACCGGGAACCGGTCGCGAAGAGATGCGTCAGCCGGTCCGGTCGGCGCCCGGACCACCGAGAGATGCGTCAGCCGGTTCGGTCCGCGATCTGGTCGCAGAGAGATTCGAGCGCCTGTCGGGCCGGACCCGGCGGCAACGGCGCAAGCTGCGCGCGCGCCTCCTCAGCACTGCTCCGGACCGTCTCCCGGGCCCGCTTCAACGCCGGGCTCTCCCGGAGCAGTCCAAGGGCCTCGGCATGCAGGTCGTCATCGGTCAGCGGGCCGACCGCCAGGACGTCTCGGAGCCGCACCGACGCGGCGTCGGCGTCGTCCGAGGCGAGGGCATACAGCACCGGCAGGGTGGGGATGCCCTCGCGGAGATCAGTCCCGGGCGTCTTGCCGGAGCGCTCCGCCTCGCTGGAGATGTCCAGCAGGTCATCCGAGAGCTGGAAGGCCACCCCGATGGTCTCACCGTAACCAGCCAGCGCCTCGGTATGCGCCGGGCTGGCCCCGCTGAACATCCCACCGAACCGTGCCGCGGTAGCGATCAACGAGCCGGTCTTCTCGGCGATCACGTGCAGGTGGTGCGCCACCGGGTCCACGCCGGGACGCGGCCCCACGGTCTCCGCGATCTGGCCGTGCACCAACCGGGCGAAAGTCCGCGCCTGCAGTCGGACAGCTTCGGTGCCGAGGTCGGCCGAGATATCCGCGGCGCGGGCGAAGAGATAGTCACCGACCAGAATGGCCACCGAGTTCGTCCACCGGGAGTTGGCGCTCTGCGCACCCCGACGCACCGGCGCCTCGTCCATGACATCGTCGTGGTAAAGCGTGGCCAGGTGGGTGAGCTCCACCACCACGGCCGCTGGCACCACCTGCTCCCGAGTCGGATCACCGAACTGGGCGCCGAGCGCCACCAACAGCGGGCGGAATCGCTTGCCCCCGGCGTCAAGGAGGTGTCGGGCGGCCTCGGTGACGAACGGGTCAGCGCTGACGACATCGGCCCGCAGCGCAGCCTCGACCCCGGCCAGCACCTGAAGCGCCGAGTCCGGGAGCCCCGCGTCGATCGGGTGCAGCCCGACGGCACCCACCTGACCCGCACCGCCCCGGCCGGAACGACTACCCAGGCCGGTGGCACCCGAAAGCTTGTCAGCCGGATTCACCACGTCTCCCACCATGCCACACCAGTACCGCCAGCCCCGGGGCGGGGATGACCGAAGGGCTCCCGAACGCGTCCATGACCTCCGAGAACAGCCTCGGGGCCGGCACGGAGGTCACGTGCCGGCCCCGGATCAGCGGTGTCACCGCACGAACTCTGCGGCTCCCGCGGCGAGATCGAGCAGCGGCTGCGGAAACACGCCGAGCACCAAGGTGGCGACCACACCGATGGTCAGCGCGGCCGAGGTCAGCCAACCCGGCATGACCACGGCGGGAGTGGACTCGCCCGGCTCGGAGAGCCACATCAGCACGACCACCCGCAGGTACGGGAAGGCGAGCACCATGCTGGTCAGCACACCGGCGATCACCAGCCAGCCCTGACCGCCGTCGAACGCCGCGCTGAAGACCGCGAACTTGCTCGTGAAGCCGCTGGTCAGCGGGATACCGGCGAAGGCGAGCAGGATGAAGGTGAACAGCCCGGCGTAGAAGGGCGAGCGCTGGCCCAGACCCGCCCAGCGAGACAGGTGGGTGGCCTCGCCGTCCGCGTCCCGAACCAGGGTGACCACCGCGAACGCGGCCAATACCGAGAAGCCGTAGGCCACCAGGTAGAACATCGTCCCGGAGACCCCGTCGCTGGTCGGTGCGAGCACCCCGACCAGCAGGTACCCCGCGTTGGCGATCGAGGAGTAAGCGAGCAGCCGCTTGATGTCGGTCTGGGTGACCGCGAGTACCGCGCCGACGAGCATGGTCAGCACCGCCACCGCGCCGAGGACCGGGGTGAAGTCCCAGCGGGCCCCCTCAAAGGCGACGTGGAAGACCCGCAGCAGGGCGCCGAACGCGGCGACCTTCGTGCAGGCGGCCATGAAACCGGTAATTGGGGTGGGTGCCCCCTGGTAGACGTCCGGCGTCCAGACGTGGAATGGCGCGGCGCCGGCCTTGAACAGCAGGCCGATGGCGATCAGCGCCATACCGCCAAAGAGCAGCACCGAGCTGGACGGGCTCTCCGCGACCGCCGCGTGGATGGTGGCGAAGTCGACCCCCGCTGTCCGGCCCGGGGTGCCGGCGGTGAAGCCGTACACCAGCGCGACGCCGAAGAGGAAGAACGCCGAGGCGTACGCGCCGAGCAGGAAGTACTTCATCGCCGCTTCCTGGCTCAGCAGCCGCCGGCGGCGAGCCAGGGCACAGAGCAGGTAGAGCGGCAGCGAGAGGACCTCGAGCGAGATGAACATGGTCAGCAGGTCGTTCGCCGCCACGAAGATCAGCATGCCGCCCACTGCGAAACTGATCAGCGGGTACACCTCGGTCGCGCCCGGCGCCCCTTCGGCCTGCCGACGATCGTCCGCCGACTCGGCGGTCACCGCCGCCTGAGCCACGAACGCCCCGCCACGCTCGACTGAACGCTCGCCGATGAGCAGCAAGGCCATCGCGGCCAACACCAGGATCGCGCCCTGCAGGAAGAGCGCCGGTCCGTCAATGGCGATCGCCCCACCGATGGTGATCAGACGATCATTGGCGTTCAGCACCACCATGGTCAGCGCACCGAGCACCGCCAGCAGCGCTACCGCGAGCTGCACCACGTGCCGCCGCCGGCGCGGCACGAACGCCTCGACCAGGACACCGACCAGAGCGGCGCCCAACAAGATGAGCGTCGGCGCGAGCGCCGCGTAGTCGATCGACGGAAGCTTCAGCTCGCTCACCGGCTCGCCTCCTGTGGAGTTCCGGCCGACGGGGCCGGGTCAGTCTTGCCGATATCCTGCATGGTCGCCTGGACAGCAGGGTTGATTACATCCGTGACCGGCTTCGGGTAGAAGCCGAGCAGCACGATCAGCGCGACCAGCGGGGCCACTACGACCTTCTCGCGCAGGTTCAGGTCCCGCTTCATGCCCTCGACCTCGGTCAGCGCCGGGTTGAGCGTGCCCTGGGTGGTGCGCTGCACCATCCACAGCACGTACGCCGCGGCCAGGATGACCCCGAGTGTGGCGATCACCGCCACCGGCTTGTTCACCGAGAAGGTGCCGATCAGCACCAGGAACTCGGAGATGAACGGTGCGGTGCCGGGCAGCGCCAGCGAGGCGAGACCAGCGAAGAAGAGCACCCCGGCCAGCAGCGGAACCAGCTTGCCGGCGCCACCGAAGTCGCTGATCAGCGCGGAGCCCCGGCGGGCGACCAACATCCCGACCACCAGGAAGAGCAGACCGGTGGCGAGCCCGTGGTTGACCATGTAGAGCACCGCACCGGTGGCGGCCTGACTGGTGAACGCGAAGATGCCGACCCCGATGAAGCCGAAGTGCGCGATCGAGGTGTACGACACGAGCCGCTTCAGATCGTTCTGACCGATCGCGAGGAGCGCCGCGTAGATGATGCCGATCACGCCCAGCGCCAGCGCCCACGGCGCGAACCACTTGGCCGCGTCCGGGAACAGCGGAAGGCAGTAGCGCAGCAGGCCGAACGTCCCGACCTTGTCGAGCACACCGACCAGCAGCGCGGCGGCACCAGCGGGGGCGGCCCCACCGGCGTCCGGCAGCCAGGTGTGGAACGGGAAGAACGGAGCCTTGATGGCGAAGGCGATGAAGAAGCCGAGGAAGAGCCAGCGCTCGGCCCCGGTGGAGATGTCCACCTCCGACAGCGCCGCCCAGTCGAAGGTCTTTCCACCGACCACCCAGAGGCCGATCACCGCGGCGAGCATGAACAAGCCGCCGACGAGCGAGTAGAGGAAGAACTTCACGGCCGCGTACTGCCGCTGATGTCCGCCGTAACTGCCGATGAGGAAGTACATCGGCACGAGCATGACCTCGAAGAACACGTAGAAGAGGAAGACGTCGGCGGCGGCGAAGACGCCGATCATCGTGCACTCGAGCACCAGCAACAGGGCGAAGTAGACCGGCACCGACCGCTTGGACGACTCGGCGTCATGCCAGGACGCCAGAATCACCAGCGGCACCAGCAGCGCGATCAGCATCAGCATGACCAGCGCGATGCCGTCGGCAGCGAAGGTGAAGTTGACGCCCCAGTTCGGAATCCACGGATAGGACTCACGGAACTGGAACCGGTCACCACCGGTCTGCCAGGTCACCCACATGACCACCGAGAGCGCCAGCACCAGCAGCGACCAGCCGAGCGCCACCTGTTTGGCCAGCTCCGGCCGGCGGCGGGGCAGGACGGCGACCACCAGGGCACCGACCAGCGGCGCCACGGTGAGCACCGAAAGGAACGGGAAGTCGGACATTACGCGGCCTTACCTCCGTCGTCACTGTGCGGTCCGCCGACGGCGGCCACTGCGGGGTTCCCCGACCGCCTCCTGAGGTCGATCACACCAGCCACCCCGCCTCGACGGCCAGGAAGGCCGCCACCACCAGCAGGGCGCCGGCCAGGATCGAGGTGGCGTACGACCGGACGAAGCCGGTCTGCAGCCGCCGGAGCCGACCCGAGCCACCGCCGACGCCGGCGGCGAGGGCGTTGACCAGTCCGTCGATGCCCCGGTTGTCCAGGTAGACCAGCGCCCGGGTGAGGAAGATGCCCGGCTTCTCGAACACCGTCTCGTTGACGGCGTCGGTGTAGAGGTTCTTCCGGGCGGCGGTGACCAGCACCCCCGCCGGCTGCGGCTCGGTGGCCGTGCCGCGCCGGAACAGGAACCAGGCCAGCCCGGCACCGATCACGGTCACCCCGATCGACAGGATCGTGATGGCGAGGTGCGAGAGCACCGTCTCGTGCGCGGCCTCCGAGCCACCGCCCAGGCCGGCGGTCGCCTCCAGCCACTCGGGGACGGGCCCGACCATCAGGGCGCCGGCACCGATCGAACCGACCGCGAGCAGGATCAGCGGGATCGTCATCAGCTTCGGCGACTCGTGCGGGTGGTCGATCTCCTCGGTCCAGCGCGCCGGGCCGTGGAAGGTGAGCACGAACAGCCGGGTCATGTAGAACGCCGTCAGCCCGGCACCGAGCAGGGCCGCCATGCCGAACAGCCAGGCCGTCCAGTCGTCCCGCTCGAACGCGGCCACGATGATCGGCTCCTTGGAGAAGAAGCCGGAGAACGGCGGCAGGCCGATGATCGCCAGCCAGCCGGCCATGAAGGTCAACCAGGTGATCTTCATGTATTTCGCCAGCCCACCGAAGCGCCGGATGTCGACCTGGTCCTTCATCCCGTGCATCACCGAGCCGGCGCCCAGGAACATGTTGGCCTTGAAGAAGCCGTGTGCCAGCAGGTGCACGATAGCCAGCGCATACGCCGCACCGCCGAGGCCGACGCCGAGGAACATGTAACCGATCTGGCTCACCGTGGACCAGGCGAGCACCCGCTTGATGTCGTCCTTGGCCATGCCGATGATGGCACCGAGCAGCAGCGTCAACGCGCCGACGCTCACCACGACCAGTTGCAGCGTCGAGTTCGCCGAGAAGATCGGGTTGGAGCGGGCGATCAGGTACACACCCGCGGTGACCATGGTGGCCGCGTGGATCAGCGCCGAGACCGGGGTTGGACCCTCCATCGCGTCCGGAAGCCACGCCTGCAGCGGGAACTGGCCCGACTTTCCGGCCGCACCGAGCAACAGGAGCAGGCCGAGCAGCAGGACCGTGGTGGCGGTCAGGGAGCCGACGCCGGTGAAGACCTCGTCGTACTGCGTGGTGCCCAGGGTGGCGAACATGATGAAGATGCCGATCAGCAGGCCGGCGTCGCCGACCCGGTTCATCAGGAACGCCTTCTTACCGGCGGTGGCGGCGGCGGGCCGCACGTACCAGAAGGAGATCAGCAGGTACGACGCCAGGCCGACGCCCTCCCAGCCGAAGAAGAGCATCACGTAGTTGTTGCCGAGCACCAGCAGGAGCATGGCGGCGACGAACAGGTTGAAGTACGCGAAGAACCGCCGACGCCCCGGGTCGTGGGCCATGTACTCCACCGCGTACAGGTGGATCAGGAAGCCCACCCCGGTGATCAGCAGTACGAAGACCGCCGCCAGCGGGTCGAAGAGCAGACCGAAGTCCACCCGCAGGTCACCGACCGCGATGAAATCCCAGAGGCTCCGCTCAACGGACCGGTTCTCCAGACCGCGGAGCTGGAAGAAGTAGGTCAGGCCGAGCAGGAACGCGACACCGACCGATGCGACACCCAGCCAGTGCCCCCACCGGTCCGCCCGCCGGCCGAGCAGCAGCAGGATCGCCGCGCTGACCAGCGGGATCGCCACCAGCAGCCAGACGCTGCCGAGCAACCCTTCGGCGGTCGCGTACGTGACGGCGCCCACCGGCTCGACGGGGGCTTTCGCCAATATCTCCATCACCGCAGGCCCCTCAGTACTTCAGCAGGTTGGCGTCGTCGACGCTCGCCGAGCGTCGGGTCCGATAAATCGCCATGATGATCGCGAGTCCGACCACGACCTCGGCCGCGGCCACCACCATCACGAAGAACGCAATGATCTGCCCGTTGAGGTCACCGTTGATCCGGCTGAAGGTGACCAGGGTCAGATTGGCCGCGTTGAGCATCAGCTCAACACACATGAACAGCACGATCGCGTTCCGCCGGACGAGTACCCCGGCCGCACCGATGGTGAACAGCACCGCGGCGAGGACCAGGTAGTAGTTCGGCTCGACCGAGAAGAACTCGTTCACTTTTCGGTCCCCTTCAACGTCGTGTCCTCGGCGGTCAGCTCACGAACCGGCAGGATCTCCGGCGTGCTCTGCTCGGCCAGTCGGCCGTCGGGCAGGCGGGCCGGCGTGGCGACCGACGAGGAGGTGGCGAAGACGCCGGGGCCCGGCTTCGGGCCGGGGTAGTTACCGGGGCGGAACCGCGCCTTCATGGTGGCGGCCTGGTCCATCCGGTCCTCTCGGCGCCGCTCGATGTGCGCCAGCACCATCGCACCGACCGCCGCCGTGATCAGTAGCGCCGAGGTGAGCTCGAAGGCGAGAACGTACTTGGTGAACAGCAGCCGGGCAATGCCCTGCACGTTGCCCTCGGCGTTGGCGGCGGTGAGCCCGGCAGCGGTGCTGTCCGCCAGCGCCCGGTGCAGGCCGGTTCCGACGAGTCCGGCGAACCCGACGCCGAGCACGAGCGCCGCGACCCGCTGGCCGCGCAGCGTCTCGATCACCGAATCCGAGGCACCACGGCCCACCAGCATCAGCACGAAGAGGAACAACATCATGATCGCGCCGGTGTAGACGATGATCTGCACCACGCCGATGAACGGTCCAGCCTGGATCACGTAGAAGACGCCCAGGCAGAGCATCGTCATGACCAGCATCAGCGCCGAGTGCACCGCGTTGCGGGCGGCGACCATACCGATCGCGCCGATCAGCGCCAGCGGGGCGAGGATCCAGAAGGTGACCGCCTCACCTCCGGGTACCGAACCCGCCGCGGCGAGCACCGTCTGCGTGGTCATGCTCCGTCTCCCTTGTCCGCCCGTTCTGCGGCCTGCTCGGCGCCGGGGAACTGCACACCGGGGTGCTCGCTGATCCGGTAACGGCCGGGGCCCATCGGCGAGTGCTCCGCCCCGGCCGAGGTGCCCGGGTTCTCCAACGCGCCGACGTAGTAGTCCTTCTCGCTGTCACCCAACCGCATCGGGTGCGGCGGCTGCTCCATACCGGACAGCAGCGGCGCCAGGAGCTGCTCCTTGGTGAAGATCAGGTCCTGGCGGTTGTCCCGGGCCAGCTCGTACTCGTTGCTCATGGTCAACGAGCGGGTCGGGCACGCCTCGATGCAGAGTCCGCAGAAGATACACCGGGCGTAGTTGATCTGGTAGACGCTGGCGTACCGCTCACCGGGGGAGAAACGCTCCTCCTCGGTGTTGTCGCCACCCTCCACGTAGATCGCATCCGCCGGGCAGGCCCAGGCACACAGCTCGCAGCCGATGCACTTCTCCAGGCCGTCCGGGTGCCGGTTGAGGATGTGCCGCCCGTGGTAGCGCGGCGCCGCGACCGGCGGCTTGAACGGGTAGTCGGTGGTGACCACCTTCTTGAACATGTGCGAGAAGGTGACCCCGAAGCCCTTGAACGTTCCGGTGATCGCGCCCATGTCACACCTCCCTGGAGTCCGTGTCGGCGAGGTTGGCCGGCTCCCGCTCGGCGACGATGCGTTGGGTCCGCGGGCTCGGTGGTACCTGAAGGTCCAGCGGCGGCAGCGGGAAGCTGCCCGACGGACGGTTGTTGACCTCCTCGGCCAGCGTCAGCTTCGGCGCCGGCCGACGGCTCGGCCAGATCAGGGTGGCGACCAGCACCACACCGGCGATGGCCCCGTAGAGGATCAGCCGGTCCGCGCGCTCCCAGCCCTGGGTCTTCAGCCAACCCGCCAGCACCAGAATCCACACCAGGTTGAGCGGAAGCAGGACCTTCCAGCCGAGGCGCATGAACTGGTCGTAGCGGAGCCGGGGCAGGGTGCCCCGCAGCCAGACGAAGACGAAGACGAGGAGGAGGACCTTGCCGAAGAACCACAGCATCGGCCACCAGCCGGCGTTCGCCCCGTCCCAGATGCTGAGCGGCCAGGGCGCGCGCCAGCCGCCGAGGAAGAGCGTCACCGTGAACGCCGACATGGTCACCATAGCGACGTACTCGGAGAGCATGATCAGCGCGAACTTCAGCGAGCTGTACTCCGTCATGAAGCCGGCGACCAGCTCGGACTCCGCCTCGGGCAGGTCGAACGGGGCCCGGTTGGTCTCCCCGACGATGGCGATGAAGAAGATTACGAAGCTCGGGAAGAGCAGGATCGCGTACCAGCCGGGCGCCGAGACATCGAAGCCGAAGAACTCGAGCTGGGGGCGTTCGCCCTGGGCCGCGACGATCCCGCTGGTCGACATCGTGCCCGAGAGCATGAAGACCGCCACGATGGAGAGGCCCAGCGCGATCTCATACGAGATCAGCTGCGCGGCGGAGCGCAGGCCGCCCAGGAGCGGGTAGGTCGACCCGGAGGCCCAGCCCGCCAGCACCACGCCGTAGACCGCCATTGACGAGCAGGCCAGCACCAGCAGCACCGCCACCGAGACGTCGGTGACCTGCAACGGCGTCTGGTGCCCGAAGATGCTGACCATCGGGCCGAAGGGCATCACCGACAGCGCGGTGACCGCACAGACCACCGAGATGACCGGGGCGAAGAAGTAGACGACCTTGTCCGCGGAGCGCGGCAGGATGTCCTCCTTGAAGGCCATCTTCATGCCGTCCGCGAGCGTCTGGAGCAGGCCGAACGGGCCGAGCTGGTTGGGACCCGGCCGGACCGCCATCCGGCCGACGACCCGCCGCTCGAACCAGACGCCGAGCAGCGTGGCCAGCAGACCGAACGCGAACGCGAAGACAATCTTGATCAGGACCAGCCACCAGGGGTCCCGGCCGAAATCGGCCAGCGTCGGTTCCTGGGCGAGGAAGGTCACTGTGCCCACCTTTCGGTCGCGACTGCGGGGCTGACTCGCCCCACTCGTGCTCTCCCCACCCTCACTGGACACCACCGGAGTTGAGGAGCGGACCCGGGCGGCCGGTCGCGTCGGCGGCGACCGGTGCGTCGGACTGCGGGGGAACGGTCGAGCCGGTCGTACCGGCGGAGATCCGCACGACCGCCCCGCTCGCGACGCCGAGGCTGCGGCGGAGGGTCGATCCGGGCGAGTTGGTGGGCAGCCAGACCACGCCGTCCGGCATCTCGGTCACCACCAGCGGCAGGGTCACGCCCCCGCGTTCGGTGCCGACGGTCACCGCGTCCGAGTCGGCGACACCGATTGACTCCGCGGTGCTCCGGGACAGCCGGACCACCGCCGGGCGGGCCGTACCGCCGAGGTGCTCGTCCCCGTCGGTCAGCGTTCCCAGGTCGATCAGCTGGTGCCAGGTGGCCAACACCGCCTCGCCGGCGCCCGGCTGCGGCACAGCCGCCGGGGCCACCGTGGGCGGGGCCGGCTTCGTGGTCCGGGTACGCGGCAGCTCACCCAGCTCGCGGCGGACGGCCGGCACGTCAGCGGTGCCGAGCCGCACGTCGAGCTGCGCGGCGAGCGCGTCCAGCACCCGGCCGTCGGTCATCGCGGCGGTGTTCAGCACCGCCTCGAAGGGGCGTAGCCGCCCCTCCCAGTCCAGGAAGCTTCCCGCCTTCTCCAGCACCGGGGCGACCGGGAGGACCACGTTCGCCCGCCGCGTCACCGCGCTGTTGCGCAGCTCCAGGCTGACCAGGAAGGGCACCGTGTCCAGCGCCTGCTCGGCCAGTCGGGGGTCGGCCAGGTCCGCCGGGTCGACGCCGGCGACGACCAGCGCGCCGAGCTCGCCGGCGCTCGCCGCGGCGAGGATCGCGTCCGTGTCCCGGCCCGCCTGGCTCGGGATGGTTCCGGCCGGCACGTCCCACGCCTCGCCCAGCTCGGCGCGGGCAGCGGGCTCGGTAACCAGACGGCCACCGGGGAGCAGGTTCGGCAGGCAGCCCGCGTCGACCGCGCCCCGGTCACCGGCGCGCCGCGGAACCCAGGCCAGCTTGGCGCCGGTACGCCGGGCCACCTCCGCCGCAGCGGAGAGCCCACCCGGGGTCGCGCCCAGCCGCTCACCGACGAACAGGATCGCCCCTGGCTGGCTAAGCGCCTCGGCGACCGTCGCGTGCTCGGCGAGCACACTCGCCTCCTCGCCCGGCACCACCCGGGCCAGCTTGGCACCGAGCTTCTCCAGACCGCGGGTGGCGAACGGCGCGATGGCGTAGACCGTCAGGTTCTTCTTCAGGTGCGCCTTGCGCAGCCGCAGGAAGAGGATTGGGCACTCTTCCTCCGGCTCCAGGCCGACCAGCACCACCGCGGGCGCCTTCTCAATGTCGGCGTAACTGACATCGGTGGCTCCGGCGACCGAGCTGGCCAGGAAGTCGGCCTCCTCGCGGGAGACCGGCCGGGCCCGGAAGTCGAGGTCGTTGGTCTGCAGCGCGATCCGGGCGAACTTCCCGTACGCGTAGGCGTCCTCGACGGTCAGTCGACCGCCGGTGAGCACCGCCGTACCCGACCCACCGTCGCGGGCGGCCCGCAGCCCGTCGGCGGCGACGGCCAACGCCTCGCTCCAGGAGGCTTCGCGTAGCTCGCCGGTGCGCTCGTCCCGGACCAGTGGCGTGGTCAGCCGGTCGGTGGCGCGGGCATACTGGAAGCCCCAGCGCCCCTTGTCACAGTTCCACTCTTCGTTGACCGCCGGGTCGTCGCCGGCCAGCCGCCGCAGCACCTTGCCCCGCCGCCAGTCGGTGCGCTGGGCGCAGCCGGCCGAGCAGTGCTCACAGATGCTGGGGCTGGAGACCAGGTCGAACGGGCGGGCGCGGAAGCGGTACTGCGCGCCCGTCAGCGCCCCCACCGGGCAGATCTGGACGGTGTTACCCGAGAAGTACGAGTTGAACGGCACATCGCCGTCTTCGCCCTCCGAGTCGCCGTACGCCTCGTCCCGGTAGATGTTGATCTCCTCTGCCGACGAGCGGTTCATCAGATCGATGAACTTGTCGCCGGCGATCTCCTCGGAGAACCGGGTGCACCGCTGGCAGAGCACGCACCGCTCGCGGTCGAGCAACACCTGCGTGCTGATCTCCAGCGGCTTCTCGTACTCGCGCTTGTGCTCGTGGAACCGGGAGTCGGTGCGGCCGGTCGACATCGCCTGGTTCTGCAGCGGGCACTCGCCGCCCTTGTCGCACATCGGGCAGTCGAGTGGGTGATTGACGAGCAGCAGCTCCATCATCCCCTCCTGCGCCTTCTTGGCGACCGGGGAGGAGAGCTGCGTCTTCACCACCATGCCGTCCGCGACGGTCTGGGTGCAGGAGGCGACCGGCTTGCGCTGCCCCTCCACCTCGACCAGGCACTGCCGGCAGGCCCCCACCGGGGCCAGCAGCGGATGGTCGCAGAACCGAGGGATCTCGACGCCCATCTGCTCGGCCACCCGGATCACCAGCTCCCCCTTGGGGGCGGTGACCTCAATGCCGTCGATGGTGAGCGTGACCGTCTCGGTCTGCTTGGCTACGTCCGTCATCAGTGGGCTCCCACCAACTGCTTGTCGGAAAGCTTCGGTGCGGTCCGGCCCTCGACATAGTCGAGGTAGTCCTGCTTGAAGTACTTCAACGAGGAGGTCACCGGGCTGGTGGCACCGTCACCGAGGCCGCAGAACGAGCGGCCGAGAATGTTGTCGCAGGTGTCCAGGAGCGTGTCCAGGTCCTCCTGGGTGCCCTGGCCGGAGAGGATCCGGCGGTAGACCCGGACCATCCAGTAGTTCCCCTCCCGGCACGGGGTGCACTTGCCGCACGACTCGTGGTGGTAGAACTCCAGCCACCGGTACGTCGCGTAGACCGGGCAGTCCTGGTCGGAGAAGATCTGCGTCGCCGTGGTGCCGAGAATCGACCCCGCCGCCGCCACTCCCTCGAAGTCCAGCGGCACATCCAGGTGGTCGGCGGTCAGTAGCGGCGTTGACGAGCCGCCCGGCGTCCAGAACCGCAGCGAGTGCCCCGGCTGCATACCGCCGGCCAGCTCGATCAGCTCACGGAGCGTGACACCCATCGAGCACTCAAACTGGCCCGGGTTCACGACCCGGCCGGAGAGCGAGTAGATCATCGGCCCGGAGGACTTCTCCGTGCCCATGGTCCGCCACCAGGCGGCGCCCCCCAACACGAGGTAGGGAACCGAGGCGATGGTGCCGACGTTGTTCACCACCGTCGGGCTGGCGTACAGGCCGTGGGTCGCCGGGAACGGCGGGCGCAGCCGGGGCTGGCCGCGGAACCCCTCCAGCGAGTCCAGCAGCGCGGTCTCCTCACCGCAGATGTACGCCCCGGCTCCCGAGTGCACCACCAGCTCCAGGTCGAAGCCGCTGCCGAGGATGTTCTTCCCGAGGTAGTTCCGGGCGTACGCCTCCTGCACCGCGTGACGCAGCCGGCGGGCGGCGTGCACCGCCTCGCCGCGGATGTAGATGTAGGCACGGTTGGCCCGGATCGCGTACGACGCGATGATCACACCCTCGATCAGGGAGTGCGGGTCGTGCGTCATCAGCGGCAGGTCCTTGCAGGTGCCCGGCTCGCCCTCGTCCGCGTTGACCACCAGGTAGTGCGGTCGCGTCGGGGCCTTGCCGTCCGGCTCCTGCGGGATGAACCCCCACTTGAGACCGGTCGGGAAGCCCGCCCCGCCCCGGCCGCGCAGCCCGGAGTCCTTGACCAGCTGGATCAGGTCGTCCGGGTGGGCACCCAACGCCTTGCGGAGCGCGGCGTACCCGTCCAGCCGCTCGTAGGTGCCGATCCGCCAGGCGTCCGGCGACAGCCAGCGCTTGGTCAGCACCGGCGTGAGCTTGGCCAGCGTCTCCGACCGAGGAGTGGTCACTGGTCTGCGCCCCTTTCGTTCCCGGCCGCATCTCCCATGCCCGCCGCTGCGTCCTTCAACGAGCGTTCCTTCACCGGCGCCTCGTCCCCCGCGGGCTTGGCGTCACTGGCGGGTTTGGCGTAGCCAGCCGGCCGGCTCTCCTTGGCCGCGCCAGCCGAAACGGCGGCGGGCTTGGCCTCGGCCTTCGCCTTCGCCTCGGCGGCGGCCTGCTCGGCCTCGGCCTTGCTGCGAATCGGCGTGTTCGGGTCGAACCCGGCGACCGCGATGCCGTGCTCCTGCGCCAGCCGCAGCCCGCGCACGGTCGGCTCGCCGGGGACCCCGTCGGCGACCGCGCCCTCGCGCTCGTCAGCGAAGCCGGCGAGCTGCACCGACATCTCCTTCAGCTGGCAGAGCCGAGCCCCACGACTCGGCTTCGGCCGGTTACCGGCACGCAGCTCGTCAACCACGCCGACCGCCGTCTTCGGGTCCACGTTGTCGAAGAAGTCGTAGTTGACCGTCATCACCGGTCCGTAGTCGCACGCCGCCAGGCACTCGGCGTGCTCCAGGGTGACGGTGCCGTCGGCCGTGGTCTCCTCGTGCCCGACACCGAGGTGCTCGACCAGGGCGTCGTACACCTCCTGGCCGCCCAGCACGTTGCACATCGTGTTGGTGCAGACGCTGACCAGCCAGTCACCGGTCGGCCGGCGCTTGTACATCGTGTAGAACGAGGCGACCGCACCGACCTGGGCCTTGTTCAGCCCCAGCACCTCGGCGCAGAACGTGATGCCGGCCGGAGAGACATACCCCTCCTCCGACTGCACCAGGTGCAGCAGCGGCAGCAACGCCGAGCGGGACCGATCGGCCGGATACCGAGCGATGATCTCCCGGGCCCGCGCCCGGGTCTCCTCGGAAAACACGGTCATCGGTGCCCCCTTTCCGTTCGCGACTGCGTCACTCACCGGTCACACCCACCCATCACCGGGTCCAACGAGGCGCCACCGGCGATCACGTCGGCGATCAGGCCACCCTCGGCCATCGCCGGCAGGGCCTGCAGGTTGACGAAACTCGGCTCCCGGTAGTGCACCCGGTACGGCCGGGTCCCCCCGTCGGAGACCGCGTGCACACCCAGCTCACCCCGGGGCGCCTCAATGCCCACGTACACCTGGCCGGGCGGGACCCGGAAGCCCTCGGTGACGAGCTTGAAGTGATGGATCAGCGACTCCATCGACTGCCCCATGATCTTCGCCACGTGCTCCAGGGAGTTACCCATGCCGTCAACCCCGATGGCGAGCTGCGCCGGCCAGGCGATCTTCCGATCCGCCACCATCACCGGGCCCGGCCGGAGCCGGTCCACCGCCTGCTCGACGAGCTTCAACGACTCCCGAATCTCGGCCAGCCGGACCAGGTACCGGCCCCAGACGTCACCGTCGGTGTGGGTCGGCACGTCGAACTCGTACGTCTCGTAGCCGCAGTACGGCATCGTCTTGCGCAGGTCCCAGGCGAGGCCGGCGGAGCGCAGCACCGGGCCGGTCACACCCAGCGCGAGGCAGCCGGTCGCGTCGAGCACCCCGACGTTCTGCGTCCGCTCCAGCCAGATCGGCTGACCGGAGAGCATCTTCTCGTACTCCGCGAGCTTCTTCGGCATCAGCTTCAAGAAGTCACGGATCTTGGCGATCGCCTCGTCCGGCACGTCCTGCGCCACCCCACCCGGGCGGACGTAGGCGTGGTTCATCCGCAGCCCGGTGATCAGCTCGAAGATCTCCAGGACGTACTCCCGCTCCCGGAAGCCGTAGAGCATCATGTTGATCGCGCCCAGTTCCATGGCCGTGGTGGCCACCCACACCAGGTGCGAGGAGATCCGGTTGAGCTCCATCATCAGGACCCGGATGGTCGTCGCCCGCTCGGTGATCTGCTCCTCGATGCCGAGCAGCTTCTCCACCGCCAGCGCGTACGCCGTCTCGTTGAACAACGGGGCGAGGTAGTCCATCCGGGTCACGAAGGCCGAGCCCTGAACCCAGTTCCGGAACTCCATGTTCTTCTCGATGCCGGTGTGCAGGTAGCCGACGACCGAGCGGAGCTCACGGACCGTCTCGCCCTCCAGCTCCAGGACCAGCCGGAGCACCCCGTGCGTGGACGGGTGCTGCGGACCCATGTTGACGACGATCCGCTCGTCGTTGATCGGGTCCGTGCCGGAGAGGACGACATCCCAGTCCCCGCCGGTGACGGTAAAGACCTTGCCCTCGGCGGTCTCCCGCTCGGTGGCGTAGTTGGACGCGCTCACTCTACCTGCCCTCCGTTCGCGACTGCGGGGCTCGCAAGCTCACTCCTCGCGCTCACCGTCCCTGCCCTCCGTTCGCGACTGCGGGGCTCGCAAGCTCACTCACTGGTACGACCTCCGGCGGTCCGGCGGCGGGATTTCGGCGCCCTTGTACTCGACCGGCACCCCACCCAGCGGATAGTCCTTGCGCTGCGGGTGGCCCTCCCAGTCGTCCGGCATGAGGATCCGGGTCAGGCCGGGGTGGCCGTCGAAGATGACGCCGAACATGTCGTACGCCTCCCGCTCCTGCCAGTCGGCGGTCGGGTAGACGCTGGTCACGCTGGGCAGGTGCGGGTCCTCGGCGGAGACCGCCGTCTCCAGCCGAACCTGACGCCGGTACGTCATCGAGGTCAGCTGGTAGACCACGTGCAACCGGCGGGCGTCGGCACCGAGGTAGTCCACCCCGGATACCGACGAGAGGAGCTCGAACCGGAGCGAGAGGTCGTCCCGCATCACCTGGCAGACCTCGGCGATCCGCTCCGGGCGGATGTGCAGGGTCAGCTCACCCCGGTCGACCACGACCTTCTCGATCGCCTCGCCGAAGGCCGGGTACGCCTCCTCCAGCGCGTCGGTGACCTCGTCGAAGTAGCCGCCGTACGGCCGGGTAGCCGCCTCGATCGACCGTTGCGGGCGGACCAACCCGCCGTAGCCGGAGACATCGCCGGTGCCCTGGTCGCCAAACATTCCCCGCCCGGCGGGGCTCGACGGGGGCAGCTCAGCCGGAGCGCCGCCGGTGGCCCCGGCCGGGGTCACCGGTACCGGCACGCCGCCGTCGTCCGTCCTGTCCTGGGGTGCGCTCATGTCACCGGCCCTCCGTTCACGACCGCGGGGCTCGCAAGCTCAGTCACTTCTTCAACCCCTCGTACTGCTGCAGGTGGGGCTGGGCCTTCATCCAGTTCTCAATCCGCAGCTGCTCCTCGCGTCCCTCGCGGACAGCCTTCGTCCACTCGGCGCGACGGGCCTTGTCGCTGCGGTACGACGACGGCATCGACCCGTAGGGCACGACCGGCACGTCACCGCGCGCCTTGCGGGCCTCCAGCATCTTGCGGCCGTTCGGACCGAGGGGCTCATGCATGATCTTCTCGCGGAGCTTGAGGACCGCGTCGATGAGCATCTCCGGCCGGGGCGGGCAGCCAGGCAGGTACATGTCCACCGGCACGACGTGGTCAACGCCCTGGACGATCGCGTAGTTGTTGAACATGCCGCCGCTGCTGGCGCAGACGCCCATCGACAGCACCCAGCGGGGCTCGGCCATCTGGTCGTAGATCTGCCGGAGCACCGGAGCCATCTTCTGGCTCACCCGCCCGGCAACGATCATCAGGTCCGCCTGCCGGGGTGAGGCCCGGAAGACCTCCATGCCCCAACGGCCCATGTCGTAGTGGGGACCGCCGGCGGCCATCATCTCGATGGCGCAGCAGGCGAGGCCGAAGGTAGCCCCCCAGACCGATGACTTACGCGACCAGTTGACGAACTTCTCCACCGAGGTGAGCAGGACACCGGCGGGGAGTTTCTCCTCGATACCCATCTACGGTTCCTTCCTCAGTCCCAGTCCAGGCCGCCGCGACGCCACACATAGGCGTACGCGACGAGGACCGCGACGATGAACAGGACCATCTCCACGAGGCCGAAGATCGGCAGGGCATCGAACGAGACAGCCCAGGGGAAGAGGAAGATGATCTCGATGTCGAAGACGATGAAGAGCATCGCCGTCAGGTAGAACTTGATCGGAAACCGGCCACCGCCGACGGGCTGCGGGCTCGGCTCGATTCCACACTCGTACGCCTCGAGCTTGGCCCGGTTGTAACGGCGTGGGCCGGCGAGGCGAGCGGCTGCCACGGAGAACAGCGCGAACGCCGCGGCGAGGGCGAACAACCCGATGATCGGTATGTAAGGCGAGAGCGACATCGTTTCTCCTGCTCGTCCTTCCCTGCCCTCGATGCTGGACAAATATCACACTATTCACATCCCGATCGGCGATTGCCGGCGGGGTCAAAACACACCGCGATCCAGACCGCGTCACACAGCTGGCGCCGCCTTCGTCATCGCGTTGATGACCCGGTCCATCGCGTCCCCGTCGCGCGGGTCGGTCAGGTTGGCCAACAACTTGAGCACGAAGCGCATCAACATCGGGTGCGGCAGGCCGTACTTCGTGGCAGCCCGCATGATCTCGGGACGGCCGATCAGCTTCACGAAGATCCCGCCGAGCCGGTAGTAGCCGCCGAACCGGGCCTTCAGCTCCGCCGGGTACGCCATCAACGCGCGCTCCCGCTCGACGCCGGCCGAACGGGCGAGCGCCTGTACCGCGACCTCCGCGGCCAGCTCCCCCGACTCCATCGCGTACGCGATGCCCTCGCCGTTGAACGGGTTGACCATGCCGCCGGAGTCACCGACGAGCAACGTTCCGCGCGAGTAGTGGGGCACCCGGTTGAAGCCCATCGGCAACGCCGCGCCGAGGATCGACCCCTCGGCGTTGGCCTCGTCGGCGATCCCCCACTCCTCGGGAGTGTTGGCGAGCCAGTCGGTGAGCAGCCGCCGGTAGTTCGTCTTACCGAACGCGGCGGAGGAGTTCAACACCCCCAGGCCGACGTTCACTCGGCCGTCACCCAGCCCGAAGATCCAGCCGTAGCCGGGCAGGAGCGCGTCGCTGCCCTTGCGGCGCAGCTCCAGCCAGGACTCGAGGTAGTTGTCGTCGTGCTTGGCCGGGCAGCGGTAGTACCGCCGGACGGCCACGCCGAGCGGTCGGTCATCCCGCTTGGCCAGCCCGAGGGCGAGCGGGAAGCGGCCGGAGACACCGTCCGCGGCGACCACGAGGGGTGCCCGGAAGGTAGCCGGCTCCTGATCCGGGCCGACCGCCGCCTCAACCCCGACCACCCGGCCGGCACGGTCGAAGATCGGGGCGGTGACCTCAACCGCGGTGCGCAGCTCGGCACCGGCGGCGACGGCACGCCGGGCGAGCAGTTCGTCGAAGTCCAGCCGGGGACGCACCAGGCCGTAGTTGGGGAAGCTGGCCAGGTCGGGCCAGTCCAGCTCGAGTCGGAGGCCACCGCCGACGACCCGTAGGCCACGGTTGCGCACCCAGCCCGCCTCGACCGAGGTGTCCACGCCCATCCGCACCAGCTGGCGCACCGCGCGCGGGGTCAACCCGTCGCCGCAGACCTTCTCCCGCGGGAACTCGGTCTTCTCCAGCAGCAACACTCGGACACCGTGCTGGGCCAGGTGGTACGCGGTCGCCGAACCACCTGGGCCCGCGCCCACGACGATCACCTCGGCGTCGTTCTCCGTGGTCATCCGCACCTCCCCTCCCGCACGCTCGTGAAAACGTTCACAAGCCAGACGGTACGGAGTCTATGACCGGCCAGGCGGCGGCGACATATTAGGGGCACCTAACTTGAAAGAAAGCCGCCGGTCAGCAGCGGCAGGGCCGCCGTAGCCGCCCAGTTCGGCACGAATCGACGTGGAGGCGGCCGTCCTGGCCCGAGGGCGCCGGCGCCGCCGTCACGGCCGGAGGGCGCGATGCAGCGCAACGATGCCGCCGGTCAGATTGCGCCAGGCCACCCGCTGCCAGCCCGCCGACCCGATCTGCTCCGCCAGTGCCGCCTGATCCGGCCACGCGCGGATCGACTCCGCCAGGTAGACGTACGCGTCCGGGCTGCTCGCCACCGACCGCGCCACCGCCGGCAGCGACCGCATCAGATACGACAGGTAGACCGTGCGGAAGACGGGGTTGACCGGGGTGCTGAACTCGCAGACCACCAGCCGACCACCGGGCTTCGTGACCCGGGCCAGCTCGCGCAGCGCCGCGTCCGTGTCCTGCACGTTGCGCAGCGCGAAGGAGATGGTCACCGCGTCGAAGCTGGCATCGGCGAAGGGCAACCGCAGCGCGTCCCCGGCCAACAGGGGCACCTCGGGGCGGGTCCGCCGACCCGCGGCCAGCATGCCCAGGGAAAGGTCGGCGCCGACCGCGTACGCCCCCGAGCGGGCGAGCTCCCCGGTCGAGACGCCCGTGCCGGCACCCACGTCCAACACCCGCTCGCCGGGCCGCAGGTCCAGCGCGGCCCGGGTCGCCCGCCGCCAGGACCGGTCCTGCCCGAAGGAGAGAACGGTGTTCGCCAGGTCATAGCGGGCGGCCACGCCGTCGAACATCGTGGCGACCTCGTGCGGCTGCTTGTCCAGGCTGGCGCGCTGGCCCTGAGACGTACTCACCCCTCCACTGTGCCAGCCGTCGCACCTCCCGCCGGGAGGGCCCCCTACCAGGCCATCCGCGCCGCGCGTCACACCACGAGGGCGGGCCGTCGCCCCGCCCCGCCCTCGTGGGCACCGGCTGGTCAGTCGGCGTCCCGCTCCGACTCCGGGTTCACCAGGACGACCTTCCGCCGCCGCGAGAGCAGCAGCAGCGCAGCGCCGGACAGCAGCACGGCAGCACCAACGCCACCGATCAGGCCGACCTGCGCCCCGGTGACCGGCAGGCCACCGCCACCACCGGAGCCATCCGGGGCCGCCGTCGCCGTGGGGCTCGCCGTGGCGGTCGGACTCGCCGTGGCCGTCGGGCTCGCCGTGGCCGTCGGCTCCGTGGTGGGCGTGGAGAGGTTGACGAAGACGTCGAACTGGGCCACCCCGTCGCCGGGGTCAGTCTCCGCGAACGCCCGGCGCTGCTGGTCGGAGGCGGTTCGCGGCGTCGCCTCCGGCGCACCCGAGGCGAGGTCGAGACCCACCGAGTAGAGGATGCCCGGGCGAAGGACCGACTCGGTCACGCCGGCGTCCACCTGCACCCGCACCGGCGCGGTGTAGAACTCGCCCGGGTCGAGCACCGCACCAGAGTCGGTGCAGTGCACCCGTACCAGGCCGGCGAGACCCGACTCGACGCAGCCCTGCGGCAGCGCGGCGAAGGTAACGCCAGCCGGCAGGGTGAACCCGTACGCGATACCGGTTGCCGAGCGGCTGCCGTGGTTGTAGACGGCCCAGTCCAGCGGCGCGGTCTCGCCCGGCCGTACCGGCGTTCGGGCCGGCTCCTCGCGGTCGTCGCCGTCAACCTCCACGTCGGCGTAGACGTCCTGCGCCCAGCTGGTGAGGTCGTAGCCGGGCTTGGCGACGGTGATGTCGTGCTCGATCTCGTTGTCCCCCGGGAACGGATCGGTGGTGGCCGAGGTAACGGTGACGACCAGGTGACCGGCGTCACCGCCCTTGCCGAGGGAGAAGAGGGGGACACCGAAGTCCTCGGTGGTTCCGGCGGGCAGGTCGCCGAGGAGGCAGCTGAAGGTGGTCCCGCTGGCCTCGCAGCCCGCCGGAACGACCACGCCGACCTTGCGCTCCTTGAGGTGCGCCGTCTCGACGGTCACCCGCACGGACTTCGCGTCGGCCGCGCCGCGGGCATTGTTGATCTGGAACTTGAAGGGCTTGGCGCTGGCCTCCTCGACCCCCTTGGCCAGCTCGTAACTGAGTGGGATCAATGCCAGGTCGGCCTGATCGGCGGCGTGCGCCGGAGCGGACACCCCGATGCTGCCGGCCGCGACAAGCAGGGCGACCGCCCCGACCCGGGCCAGCGACGGACGGTGGAGCAACATCATCGATCCCCCCGAGGGTTAGGGACACGAATTCGAAACGAACGGAGGCCCACCATCCTTGATCAGGTGGGACGGCCCGGGCAGGCTCGCCGGACCCAGAGCACCGGGCCGGGACATTAGTGGGCGACGATCGCCCTGGCTAGCCGCCGCGCGGGCAGGCTGACGTGACCCCTCGCAGCCACGACAGGGCAATGTCCGGATTAGCCGGTTTTACCATCCACAACACGGGCCATCACGCCAGCGAACGGATCACCGAGATCGATACCTTCGGCCCACGCTCCCGAACCGTCCGGCCCCACCCCGGGAAACCCCACCCGGGGAACCCGTCGCGGGTGGGCGCCGGCCGGCGACCTCAGCCGACGTCAACCAGTGGCAGCGTCTTCCCGGCGCCGCCGCCGGGCAGGGCGATCGACGAGAAGTGCGACACCACCCGGTCATCCCGCGGGTCCTCGGCGGGAGTGTGGTGTACGGCGAGCCGCCGGTAGTGGGTGTCCCGTTGGGCCGGGATCCGGTCCGCCGACCGGATCATCCCGATCAGGTCGTGCAGGTTCGAACGGTGCCGCGCCCCGGCCGAGGAGATGACGTTCTCCTCCAGCATGATCGAGCCCAGATCGTCAACCCCCATGTGCAGCGCGAGCTGGCCGACGTCCTTGCCGGTGGTGAGCCACGACGCCTGGAGGTGCGGCACGGTCTCGAAGAAGAGCCGGGACACCGCCACCAGTCGCAGGTACTCCAGGGTGGTGGCCTGGGTCCGACCCTTGAGATGGTTGTTCTCCGGCTGATAGGTCCACGGGATGAAGGCCCGGAAGCCCCGCGTCCGGTCCTGCACGTCGCGGATCATCCGGAGGTGCTCGATCCGCTCGGTGGCGGTCTCCCCAGTGCCCATCATCATCGTCGCGGTCGACTCGACGCCCTGCTGGTGGGCGAGCTCCATCACCTCGAGCCAGCGCTCACCGGACTCCTTCAGCGGCGCGATCGCCTTCCGCGGCCGGGCCGGCAGCATCTCGGCGCCGGCGCCCGCGATCGAGTCCAGGCCGGCCGCCTTGATCCGGGTGATGGCCTCGGTCAGGCCCACCCCGGACACCTTCGCCATGTGCAGGATCTCGCTCGGGCCGATCGAGTGGATGGCGAGCTGCGGGTAGGCCCGCTTCACCGAGGAGAAGAGCTCCTCGTAGTACTCCACCCCGTAGTCGGGATGATGCCCACCCTGCAGCATCACCTGGGTGGCGCCCAACTCGACGGCCTCGCCGCAGCGGCGCAGGATCTCCTCCGTCGGATGGGTCCAGCCCTCCCGGTGCTTGGGCGCCCGGTAGAAGGCACAGAACCGGCACGCCGTCACACAGACGTTCGTGTAGTTGATGTTGCGGTCGATCAGGTACGTGACGATGTTGTCCGGGTACCACCGCCGCCGCACCATGTCGGCCGCCTCACCCAGCGCGTGCAAGGGCGCTTCGGTGTAGAGCAGCAGGGCCTCCTCAGGCGTGATCCGCCCGCCGTCCGCGCCGCGCTGCAGGATGTCGTTGATCTCCCGGCTCACCGTCACGCTCCCGAGCCTACGTCGCCCCGGCCCGACCGGTGACGAGCGGCCACCGGCGGTGTGAGCTCTCCGGCCGTTGACCCGCCGCCGCCCGGGTGGCCGACTGTCCGCCGCCGGCACCGTCCCGCTGGCTCAGGCATCGTAGTCAACCGTGAGCTGATCGGTAGTCGGGCTGGACTGACAGGTGAGAACGTAGCCCGCGGCCAGCTCGTCCGGCTCCAGCGCGTAGTTGCGGGCCATGGTCACCGCACCGGCCACGACCTTCGCCCGGCAGGTCGAGCAGACGCCCCCCTTACACGCGTACGGCAGCTCCGCGCGGACCCGCAGCGCCGCGTCCAGCACCCGATCCGACCGGTCCATGGTCACCGTTGACGAGCGCCCGTCCAGGACGATCGTGACCTCGGTACCCGCCGCCGGCTGGTGCACGGGGCGGCGGACCGGCTCCGGGGGCGCATCGACGTGGAAGAGCTCGGCGTGCACCGCGGCCTCCGGGACGCCGCGGGCGGTCAGGACCCGCTGGGCGTCCGTCACCATCCCGTACGGGCCGCAGAGGAACCACTCCTCGATCGCCTCGCCCGGCACGATCGTGTCCAGCAGCCGACCCAGCCGCTCGGCGTCGATACGGCCGGAGAGCAGGGGGGACTCGCCCTGCTCACGGGAGAGCACGTGGACCAGGTGCAGCCGGGTCGGGTACCGGTCCTTCAGGTCGGCGAGCTCCTCGGCGAACATCACGGTGCTCGCCGAACGGTTGCCGTACACCAGGGTGAAGGTGCTGGCGGGCTCGACGGCCAGGGCCGTGGTAACCAGGGAGAGCACCGGGGTGATGCCGGAGCCGGCGACCACCGCCGCGTAGGCGCGCACCCGGTCCGGACGCAGCGCGGTGGTGAAGTGGCCGAGCGGCGGCAGCACCTCGACGGTGTCACCGCCACGGAGCGCCCCACAGGCGTACGCGGAGAAGGCGCCGCCGGGGATCTCCCGGACCCCGATCCGCAGCAACCCCCGCTCGGCCAGGTCCTGGGGCGTCGAGCAGATCGAGTACGAGCGCCGCACCTCCTCGCCCTGCTCCGCCGTCCGGCGCACGGTCAGGTGCTGGCCGGGCGCGAACGCGAAGATCGCGCGCAGCTCGTCCGGTACGGCGAAGGTGACCGCCACCGCGTCGGCGGTGAGCCGGTCAACGGTGGCCACGGGCAGCGGGTGGAAGACCGGCCGACGACGGGTCGGCCGGGTGATCGTGACAGTCACAGTGCCTTCAGGTGGTCGAAGGGTTCAGTACAGGATCGGCAGCGTCGTAAAGCCTTACACGCGGTCGAACCGAAGCGGCTGATCTGCTCGGTCTCCGGGGATCCGCACCACGGGCAGCGGACCGTCAGGGTCAGCGGCACCGGGCCGGTGGGGCGGACCGGAGCGGGTGGGGCGATGCCGGCACGGGCAAGTTTGGCCCGCCCCGCCTCGGTGATCCAGTCGGTGCTCCACGGCGGCGTGTAGACGGTACGGACCTCGGCCTGAGGGTGGCCGGCGGTGGCGAGCGCCCGACGGATGTCGGCCCGGATCACATCCATCGCCGGGCAACCGGTGTAGGTGGGGGTGATGGTGACCACCACCCGGCCGGTGACCGGCTCCTCGCCAACCGACCGCAGGATGCCGAGCTCCTCGATGGTGATCACCCGGATCTCGGGGTCCACCACCGCGGCCACCGCAGCCCAGGCGGTCGTCACCAGGACGCTCCGGGATGAGCTCGGTGCAGCACCTGCAGCTCGGCGAGCAGATACGACAGGTGCTCGGTGTGCACGCCGCTCCGGCCACCGTCCGGCTTCCAGGCGGTCTCGGGCACCGTCAACGTGGCCTCGGCGAGCACGCCGGAGACGACCGAGTCGAAGTCGACCCGCAGGGTGGCCGGGTCGATCGGCGCGGTCGGGTCCGGCGCGAGGAGTTCGTGCGTGTACGGCCAGACCTCGTCGACCGCCGCCTGCATCCGGCGATGCGACTCGTCGGTGCCGTCGCCGAGCCGCCGCACCCACAACGAGGCGTGATCCAGGTGGTAGGCCGACTCCTTGCGCGCCTTCGCCCCGATCTCGGCCAGCCGCTCGTCGCCGCAGCTGGCTAGCACGGTGTAGAGCGGCACCTGGTACGCCGCCAGGAAGAGCAGCTTCGCCATGGTCAGCGCGAAGTCGCCGTTGGGCAGCTCGACCAGGAGGCAGTTGCGGAACTCCCGGTCGTCGCGCCGGTACGCCAGCGCGTCCTCGTCCCGCCCGGCTCCCTCCAGCTCACCCGCGTAGGTCAGCAGCAGGCGCGCCGCCCCGAGCTGGTCGAGGGCGATGTTGGCCAGGGCGATGTCCTCTTCCATCTCCGGCCCGTGGGTGCACCACTGGGCCAACCGCTGGGCCGCGACGAGCGCGTCGTCGGCGAGGCCCAGGACGAAGTCAAAGCGGTCGGTGCCGGCCTCCGGCACGGCCTGCACGGCCCCCGGCACGGCCTGCGCGGTCTGTTCGGCATGCGCGGTCACAGGTGAGCAGCCCCCTCCGGCACCTCGTAGAAGGTCGGGTGCCGATAGACCTTGTCGGCCGCCGGGTCGAAGAAGGCGTCCTTCTCGTCCGGGCTCGACGCGGTGATGGCGGCGGCCGGCAGCACCCAGATCGACACCCCCTCCTGTCGCCGGGTGTAGAGGTCCCGGGCGTTGCGCAGGGCCAACTCGGCGTCGGCCGCGTGCAGGCTGCCGACGTGGGTGTGCGCCAGCCCGCGCCGGGCCCGGACGAAGACCTCCCAGAGCGGCGCCGGCGGAGCCCCGCCCGGCTGTCCGGTCGGCTCGCTGTACTCGCTCACGCCACCTTCTCCTTCTGCTTCGCCGGCTCCTTCTTGTTCGCCTGCTTGGCCGCGTACGCGGCGGCGGCGGCCCGGACCCAGGCGCCCTCCCGGTGCGCCCGGCGGCGGTGCTCCATCCGCTGCCGGTTACACGGACCCGCTCCCTTGATCACCCGCATCAGCTCCGCGTAGTCGGGCTGGGTGAAGTCGTAGGCACCGCGCTCGTCGTTCCAGCGCAGCGCCGGGTCGGGGAGAGTGAGGCCGAGCACCTCGGCCTGGCCCACGCACATGTCCACGAACCGCTGGCGCAACTCGTCGTTGGAGAAGCGCTTGATCTTCCAGGCCATCGACTGGGCGGAGTGGGTGGAGTCGGTGTCCGGCGGGCCGAACATCGCCAGTGACGGGTACCACCAGCGGTTCACCGAGTCCTGAGCCATCTCCCGCTGGGCCGGGGTGCCGTGGGCGAGGGTGTGGAGAATCTCGTACCCCTGCCGTTGGTGGAACGACTCCTCCTTGCAGATCCGGATCATCGCCCGCGCGTACGGCCCGTACGAGCAGCGGCACAGGGGCACCTGGTTGACGATCGCCGCGCCGTCCACGAGCCATCCGATCGTGCCCATGTCGGCCCAGCTGAGGGTTGGGTAGTTGAAGATCGAACTGTACTTCTGCCGGCCCGCCAGCAGCAGGTCGACCAGCTCGTCCCGGCTGACCCCGAGGGTCTCCGCGGCGGCGTAGAGGTAGAGGCCGTGGCCGGCCTCGTCCTGCACCTTCGCGAGCAGGATCGCCTTGCGTTTGAGGGAGGGGGCACGAGTGATCCAGTTGCCCTCCGGCTGCATCCCGATGATCTCGGAGTGGGCATGCTGGGCGATCTGCCGGATCAGGGTCGCGCGGTACGCCTCCGGCATCCAGTCCCGCGGCTCGACCTTCTGGTCGGCGGCGACGACCTCGGCGAAGTAGGCCGCCGGATCCGCACCGGCGGAACCGTGCCGCCCGCGCTCGGCCGCCGCCCGCAGCGCCATCTCGGCCGCCTCGACCTCGCCGAGCAGGCCGCCGGCGGTGTCGTCGGCGGGGAAGTCATTCCCATACATGCCCCAAGTGTTACAGCTCAGCACATCAATCTCTAGGGGGTGTAACAGGTTTCCGGCCAACAACAGGTCACGCACTCCCCGCCGACCGCGTTATGAGCCGAGTCACAATCAAGCCACAAATAGGGGCATATAGCGTGCACCGTCTGCAACTCCCGCCATTTATGACACGCCTTCGCCGGGAACTAGTCTCGGCGCGGCGCGGATCCAGACGTAGACTTCCCGCGGTCACACCGACCTGCTGCCGGCGATCGTTACGTAGCCGAGGCCACCCCTGCCTCGACCACGCCGATCCCTCCCCGGCCTTGCGAGCCGGCCCCCTGGCCCCGACATCTGGAGTTCACCCAGTTATGCGTCCCCGGTTGCTAGCCGTCATGGCGGTCGTCCTCGGAATTGCTTTGATCATTCCCGCTGCGTACGCCCGCCTCGACGATGGCGGCACCGACACCGAGGCGAGCGTCCCCACGCCCGCCCCCTCCGCGCCCCCGCCGCCGACCCTGGCCGACGCGCCGGTGTCCGTACCCTTCGAGGGCGAGTTCTTCTCCTGGGCGCTGATGGACCGCCAGACCGACACGATCTCCGGTGCGGAGAACCTCGCCGACACCAGCTCCACCGAGTCGATGATCAAAGTGTGGTTCGCCGCCGACTACCTGAACCAGCTCGGTGACGAGTCGCTCTCGACGACGATGCGCGACGCCATCAGCACCGCGATCCGGGACAGCAACGACGACGCGGCGAACCTGCTCTACCGGGAGGTCGGCAAGTCGGCCACCATCGACCGGATGATCAGCACCTGCGGCCTGACCGACACCAAGCCCGGCACCGTGCCGGGTTACATCGGGTGGTGGAGCTTCACCCAGATGTCCCCCCAGGACGCGGTCCGGCTCGGCGACTGCATCGCCGACGGAACGGCCGCCGGGCCGACGTGGACCGAGTTCCTGCTGGACGAGATGAGCCAGGTTCGGGGTACGACCGCCGCCGACGACCAGAAGGAACGTTCCGGCGGCGGCCGCTGGGGCATCATTGACGGCCTACCCGAGTCGATCATTAGCCAGGGCCCGATCGGCATGAAGAACGGGTGGACCGCGCTGAACTACGACGGCAACTGGCACGTCAACTGCCTCGCGGTGAACGACCAGTGGAGCCTCGCCGTGATGCTGCGCTACCCGCAGGAGAGCGGGCTCGACTACGGCGCCCAGGCCTGCGCGAGCGTCGCCACCCAGCTCGTCACCCCGCAGCCCGGCGCCGCCCTGAAGGTGCCACAGCAGCCGATCGGGGCCCTCTGATGGCCAGCCAGCCCGACGCGCGGCAGGGCGGCACCTCATTGCTCAAGGTGGCCGCGATCGCGGCCGTCCTGATCGGTTTCGTACTCGTATCCCTCCGCCTGCTCCCGGGGTCACCCTTCGCCGCCGAGGCGACAGCGCAGTGGGGGGAGAGTCCAGCACCGGAGCAGTCCGGCGCCCCCACCGAGCAGGCCCAGCCCACGCCATCGCCGAGCCCGACCCTCGAGCCGCTCCCCTTCGCGGCGAACGATCTCACCAGCCTGGACATCGACGGCTGGTACGCCTGGAGTGTGCTGGACCGCCGTACCGGTGAGATCATCGGCTCGGAGAACATGACCGAGACCAGCACCACGGCTTCGATGATCAAATCCTGGATCGTCGCCGACTACCTGCGCCGCACGGTGGAGGCGGGCAGGACCCCGACCGAGACCGAGCTCGCCGAGGCCACCAAGATCATCCGGGACAGTGACAACACCCTTACCCAGGAGTTCTACAACAACCTCGGCGGATCCGTCACCATCGAGCGCCTGCTGTCCCGGTGCGAGCTGACCGACAGCAACGTCGCGGAGGACGGCGGCTGGAGCCGAACCGAGCTGTCCCCGCGGGACACCGCCCGGCTCGGCGAGTGCATCGCCGACGGCACGGCCGCCGGCCCGGAGTGGACGGACTGGCTTCTCAAGGAGATGCGGTCGGTCCGGGGCACCGGTGACTTCGGCATCCGCAAGGCGTTCCCGTCGGCTGTCAGCGAGAACATCGCCATCAAGAACGGCTGGGTGGACCGCACCCGCGAGCAGGAGAACCACGTCAACTGCCTGGCGATCGGCGACACCTGGACGATGGGAGTGATGCTGCGCTACCCGGTCGCGCAGGGCTACCAGGTCGGCATGGACAACTGCCAGAAAGTCACCGAAGCCCTGCTGGCCGACCCACTCTGACCGGCGACCGCGCCGCCAGCTGGTCCGCCGACAAGCAGGCCAACTTGGTCAGCGCAGGACCGCAGCGGTCAGCGCAGGACCGCAGCGGTCAGCTGACGAAGCGGGCCGGGCCGCCGACGGGAAGCTCGGGGACAGCGCCGGCGGCAGCGGCCCGGCGGGCGAACTCGCGCAGCCCGGCGATCTGACGATCACCCAGGCTGAAGTCCAACCTCCGAAAGTACGTCGCCAGGGTCTCCGCGTCGAAGCTCTCCCAACGGGCGGCCGCCGCGGCCACCTGGTCCAACTCGGCCAGGCAGAGGTCCCGGGATCGCAGGAACGCCTCGTGCACCTCCTTGACCAGGCCGGGATGGGCGGTGGCGAAGTCACGCCGTACCGCCCAGACGGCGAACACCATCGGCAGCCCGGTCCACTCGTTCCACGCCTGGCCGAGGTCGGTGACAGTGAGGCCGCGGGACGGCGCGTCCAGGAGGGCCCGCAGCGCCACGTCGCCGATCAGCACCCCGGCGTCCGCCTCCAACAGCATCTGGGTGAGGTCCGGCGGGCAGCGGAAGTACTCGGGCCGCACCCCGTACCGCTCGGCGAGGAGCAGCTGGGCCAGCAGCACGCCGGTCCGGGAGGTCGACCCGAGCGCGACCCGACGCCGGTCGAGGTCGGCCAGCGGGCAGGTCGAGACGACGTTGACCGAGAGCACCGGTCCGTCACTACCCACCGCGAGGTCGGGCAGCAGCAGCAGGTCGTCGGCGTTGCGCAGGTACTCCACCAGGGTGATCGGTCCGATGTCCAGGTCACCGGCGACCAGCGCGGCGCTCAACCGGTCCGGCGAGTCCTTGTGCAGGTCAACATCGATCAGGGCGCCCGAGCGCATCAGCCCCCAGTAGATCGGTAGGCAGTTCAGGAACTGGATGTGCCCGACCCGAGGGCGCGCGACCGGCTCTACCATGCCCCGACCGTATCGCCGCCACCGCGCACCGCGACGCCGGGTCAGGGCCGGAGTGGCCAACACCGCAGCCAACGCCGGACCCGGCCGTCATGCGCTGTCTGGGCCCGCCACCAAGGGGGGCTCGGCGGCGTCGGTCACGCCGGGGCGGGCACCGCAGGACCGACGGCCTGGTCGAGCGCATCGGTGCCGAGCGCTCCGGGCAGCGGACGGGCGTGCAGCACCGTCAACCGGGTCACCGCGCGGGTGAGCACGACGTAGAGCCGGTGCAGTCCGCGCGGTTCCGCGTCCACGATCTCGGCCGGCTCGACGACGATCACGTGGTCGTACTCCAAGCCCTTGGCCAGCGTCGCCGGGACCACGGTGACGCGCCCGGGGGCGTGGAGTTCCCCGGGCTCTTCGCCGGCCGCGACGAGCGCGGCCCGCAGCTCGTCAAGGTGTCGGTCAGCGGCGATCACCCCGACCGACCCCGGTAGCGAGCGGGTCGCGGCCAGCTCCGCGACCACCTCGGCGGCCAGGTCCTCCACCCGGCGTAGGACGAGACTGCCGTCCGAACGCAGCGACACCGCTGGGGGGACGTTCACCTCCAGCGCGGGCAGGAGTCGGTTGGCCAGCGCCACCACCGCCTCCGGTACGCGGAACCCCGTGGTCAACGGCACGACCGCCGCGTCCGGCTTACCCAAATGCCGCAGTGACTCCGCCCAGTCGGTCGCCGACCACGGTGCCGTGCCCTGGGCGAGGTCACCGAGGAGTGTGATCGACCCGTGGGTGGTACGCCGGGCGATGGCCCGACACTGCATCGGGGAGAGGTCCTGCGCCTCGTCAATGATGATGTGGTGCAGGCTCGGCTCCCGCTCCAGGAGCCCGGCGGCCTCGTCGAGCAGCACCAGGTCGGCGCTGCTCCACCGGACGCTCTTGACGCTCCGGAAGCGCCGCGGCCAGCGCAGCGCCTGACACTCGGCCTCGGTGAGAATGCCCTCGGCCGCGCGGGCCAGCACCTCCGCGTCGCTGAGCAACTCGAAGACGAGCGACTGCGGCGTCACCGCCGGCCAGCAGGCGTCGAGGAACTCGACCACCGGTTTGGCCTTTCCCATCCGCCGTTGCCACGGCTCCCCCGGTGACTCGCCGGAGCGCGTCTCGGCCTGGCGTTGCAGCAGACCGACGACCCGGGCGCGGACTCGTTCCCGGCCGAGCAGATACGCGGGATCCTCCCGCCGGGTGTCATCAACCAGGCGGGTGAGCACCCCCGGATCGATGCGCCACCGGTAGGCGCCGTCGGAGACCTGGATCGCGGAGTCAGCTCGACCGAGCCGGGACCAGAGCGCCCGCCGCAGCACGGTCGCCATCCGGGGGTCGTGCTTGACGACCTCGGCCTCGACCGGATCACCACCGGCGACAGGCACCCGACCGATGAGCCCCTCCAGGGTGGCCTGCCGCACCTCCAGCTCACCGAGCGCGGGCAGGACCGCCGAGATGTAGCCGAGGAACGCCGGGTTCGGCCCGAGAATCAGGACGCCGGTACGCCGAAGCCGTTCCCGGTGCAGATAGAGCAGGTACGCGGCCCGGTGCAGACCGACGGCGGTCTTACCGGTTCCGGGCGCCCCCTGTACGCAGATCGAGGTGTCGAGGTCGGCACGAACCAGCTCATCCTGCTCGGGCTGGATCGTGGCGACGATGTCGCGCATCGGCCCAACGCGGGGGCGTTCGATCTCCTCGATCAGGATTTTGCTGGTGGTGCCGAGCTCCTCGCCCTGGTCGAGGCGTTCGTCTTCGAAGCTGGTCAGATCGCCGCCGGCGAACCCGAACCGGCGACGGATCCGTACGCCCTGCGGGGCGCGGGCGCTGGCCTGGTAGAAGGCGCGACTGACCGGCGCTCGCCAGTCCAGCACCAGCGGCTCACCGAGCTGGTCGGTGACGTGCCGCCGTCCGATGTGGTACCGGCCGGTCACCGGTCCCGCGCCCGGCTCGGGGGCGGCTCCGGGCACCGGGCCCGCTCCCGACTCGGCGCCCCCGTCAAGGTCGAGGCGGCCGAAGAACAGCGGCGTACGGGGGTCGTCGGCGAGTTCGGCCACCCGCCGGGCCAACGCCACCCCGAGGGTCTCGGCGGAGAAAGGATCCCCGGCGATCTTCGCGCCGATGGCGTACATGGCCTCGGCGTGCTCGCGCATCCCGTGTAGGGCAGCCCGCGACGCGGCCATATGCGCACGCTCGGCGTCGAGCTCAGCAGTGAGTTCAGCAGTGTGGTCAACGGTCTGGTCGGCAGGCATGACGGCGGTTCCTCCGGGTCGACAGGGTGACCTGGCCGCCCGGCCACCCAGGTCGGGTACCGGCTGTGCCTCGGCGCGGCGCGAGAGCGCACGGATCGACCAGCCTAGCCCGTCCAGCCGCTCCCATCGACGGATTTTCTCCTGGTAGCTCAGGTAGCACCCTCAATCTGCACTCAGGAAAGTGGCGATCGATTTGCTCCGAATAGCCTGGACCGGCAGGAGTGCGGCAACAGCAGAAATAGCGATGCCCATGGCTCCGGCGGCGACGCTGACACCAGCTAGGCGGCCGAGCCCCTCACCTCCGGTCAAGCCGAGCGCCAGGGCCAGTCCGACCACAACCCCTGCGACCGCCCCAATGAATCCGAGTAGCGCCCCCTCCGACACGACAAGCGTCGTAAGCGCACGTTTACTCCAACCCATCGCCTCCAAGGTCGCGAACTCCGACACCCGGTCCCGCACATTTAGGTACGTCACGTCCATGACCGCCATTACCGCGAGGAGCAGCATGGCGGCGACTGCGACAACATCCGGCTTTCGAACCTGGACGGCAATAGCATCCCCTAACAAGCTGCCCACCAAAGTGCCCTCAAAAGCCCAGGTTATCGACAGCAAGAGAGTGAGAGAAGCTATCGCCACAGCGAGTGCTCCAGCACCGAGGAAGGTGCGTCCGGGAACGCGTCGAACGTTGGCGACGACAAGGCCGAGAATCCCGAATCGGAGGTGACCACGCGGACCATCGGACACCGGCGGACGTACCGCCGCCAACGGGTCGGAGCGGGCTGCGACACTGGCCGGCACGAGGCCGGAGAGCACGGACACGATCATCGCGACCGGGACCGCCAGGAGCGCCCTGGGCCAAGAGACATCAATGTCCAGTCCGGCACCCACGAGCCGAGATGCCACCACTCCGAGTAAGCCGGCGAGAAAGCCCAGGAAGACGAGCTCGCCCAGTATTACTCCGAAGAGCTGATTTCGGCTCCAACCCATGCAGGCCAGTACACCCAGCTCGGCACGTCGCACTCGAACTGCGGCCGCCGACGCGTTCCAGATGAACAGCCCACAGACCGTCAGCACGAGGACAAAGATGATCAGCGATTTCCGCTCAACGGCGTCCTTGATGACGACAGCAACGCCCTTTTTTGTCCACCATTCCTTTAGCTTCAACTCTGGACGGCCAAGCTCCCCCGCGGGAAGGACAACTGTTTGTCCGGATGGCGATGCGCCCAGGGTCACATCGACCGTCAACCCGGTGCTCTCGGCAATACTTTCCGCCACAACCCTTACTCGTTCACGCGAGACATCGTCAATTCCCTCGACACCTGCCACCCTGATGCGGATCGCCGACACGGGTCCGTTTTCTGGCGCGCGTCCATAGGCTCCCTGAAACCCGGTAGCCGCGTCGAGCGTGGTCAGGAGGAGCGGTGGTTGTTGCAGATAGCCGGCCGGGTTACCAGACGGAAGCAGTGCCTGATCTTGGAGAAGCTCCCGTGTTTGTTCGTCGGCCCCGGAAAGACTCGGGACCTGGTAGGCGGCGAGTGGCACCTCCGCCAAAGCCGAAAACGACTCGATTTTGGTCGGATCGAAGCGTCCCGCGAGGATAAGGTTCGCCGCATCGGACGGGCCCTTACCTGGTTGAAGGCGATGACTTTCCATGGACCGGAAGTTCACATCGCCCGCAGTAGCGGGCGCTTTGCCGAGATAACTGTTTTGGGAAGCTTTCCAGACGTCGGGTGGTACGTCTTGTTCGCGCGGTACGAGGGTGCCATCCGAGGAGATGGAGTGTTCGGTCGGACTTGCCGTCCAGTAAGAGAGGAGTTGAGTATTGCCGCCCGCACTGCCCAAATTCTGTAGTAGATAGTTCGTGGCATCTGCGCTGTCCATGGTGACGGTCGCAACCGTCTCTCCCGGCGCCGTGTCCGCGAAGCTGCCGAGGGAAGCCGGATTCTCGAGGCTGCCGGGAAACTGCTCGGCCGTAGCATCCGGTAGTCGCTCTATCTTCGCTACGACCTCTTGATCAACGAAGGGCCGATTTGCGGCAATTACCGGTACCGGGTGACCGAGTTGTTCACCCTGATCGCTCACATCAATCGAGGACAGATAGTCACCGGACACCATTGCCCGGTCCAGTCCAACGAGATCAGCTTCCGCCTGGGGGTCGATTGCTGCCATGACATAAGGGACCCGCCATTCCAGAAAGAACGCCTTCTTCCCTGCCGCGTAGCTCCTACTGTCGGCTGTCAGGGAATAGCATTGCGCCCGTTCTACCAATTGCATTGGCGACGTCCGTAGTAACGGGGGGACCACCCCGAACTGTTCACCACAAAGCCCCATCCGCGCACCCGAGGACGTGATCTCGTCGAGGGCGCTTCCGGAAACCGCACCACCCGAGGGAACAGTGAATACGTCCTTGTGCTCCACAGGGTTCGGTGTGAAGTAGACGTACGACGGTTCGCCCTGACCAACCTGACTCAGCCCCCTGTCGGTACGCCAGTCCAGCGTAATCCGATAAGCCGACCGCTCATCATCCGGCACCACCTGACCAAGGTCGATGGGGACTCGCAGGTCAGGCATACCGATACCAAGCATTGCGATAGGTGCGGCGACTTCGACGCCGGGGGTCCGTCGTACAGCCTCAAGCTGCGCCATGTTGATACCCGGCTCGGTATCCGAAATGAAGTTCGGGCGCACCAGGCCTGCCGAGCTCTCGATACCGGTGCCCGCGCCCCTCGGCCGGACAAGGATGTCGTACGCGGCACGCGCATTTGTGGCTACTGTGTCGGTCACATCGAGGCGGGAGGTCTCGGCCGTCTCGGTGAGCACGATGAAGCTGGTAACCGCGACCACCAAGCCCGCCCCCAGCGCAGCAGACCGGGTCCAGCGTCGCACAATCTGAGCCCAAATAATGCGAACCATGATATCCAATCTGTTTGAAACGCCGGTGGAGCGCACCACCCAGCAAACCGGCCGGGCCTACGGGAGATGGGACCGGCCGGCTCAGACCCCGGTACATAAAGCCGAGAAACAGAAGCCCGTTGGACCAGATTGACCACCCGACAGAACGGCAGGCCGACCGCGCTCTACTTTAGTCTGTCGATGCAACAGATGCAAGCAGTGGCATGGTTCACAATCTTGCGCATCGGGTATTAGTTGTGCCGACAGGGCACTGCGCAGTCGACTGAAGGGTGACTGGCAGGGTATGGCGGCGATTCAGTCAGGTCGATTTCATGAAGTGTCGAAGAGCGAGACTCAACCCGCGTGACCAGACGGTCCAATGAAGCCGCAGCCTCGGCCACACCAAAGTCAGCCGGCGTCTCCGCGGATTCGGGGTCATCCAGGCCGCGCAACAACCACATCAGGCTCCCATCTATCTTCACAATCCTCCAACCGGCAAAGACACCTCACCGGGCTGCCGGATGTAGCGCCGCACCTACCCGCTACTGGTCCAACGTTCGGCGGGCCGGCAGTCGGCGGCCAGCGCCGGCTCGAGCTTCGGCTCGTCCTCGCCGGTCGTCGGGGGGTAGACGATCTGGCCGGATGGGTCGACGTAGCAGTGCTCGAGCCCCCTGTCCCCCTGGAACAGCAGCCGACGGTCGATCTCGTTTCGGTCGGCGTCGTAGCTAACCAACTCGGCGTTCTGATTAACCTCGGCACCCTTGGTGACCAGCCCAAAGACCCCGGAGGCGAGCCGGGAGGTGGTCGACCCGCCGTCGCCATGCTCGAGGACGAGGCGATGCACGCGGGCGCTGATCCGGCCGCTCACGGTCACGTCGCCGCCGTCGGGTTCAGTCGAGCCGAGACTGAGCCACTGCACCGGACCGGGCAACCAGTCCCGTTGCGGCCAGTGCGCAGCGCCGCCGAGGCCCCCGGTGGGCTCTCGTCCAGCCCGGAGCCGAACGTCGCAGGTGAGGTAACCCGCCTCCGTCAGGAAGAGCAGGGCGGCCGTGTCGTCCCGTTGGGCGGCGACCGCCAGGTCATCCACTGTCACCGCCGGCCAGGAAGCCCCGTCCGGCTGGCCTCCTCCGCTGGCGTCGCCGCGTTCGGCTGAATTCTCGGTGTGCAACGGCTCCTGCGCATTCCAATCCAGACACTGCTCGACCGACCTGTGCAACGTCGGGCTCAGCTCGCTTGGACCCATCGCCACCAGTTCGAACCCACCGGAGGGCTCTGCTCCGGGTAGGCCCGGCCTGGCAACGAGTAGGACCGCGCTGACAGCCACGACCGCCGTGGCCGCCACGACGGCGACCCGCAGCCGAGTCGGACGCCGGAGCGGCCGGCTGATCGTGCTGAGCAACTCGGCGCGCATCCGGGTCACTTGCCGGGCGGGCAGATCCCGCTCGGGGGGCGGGTCGAAGAACTCGGTCATCACTGCTCCTGCCTGTTGTCGGTGCTGAATATCCGGGCCAGCCGGGCCCGGGCGCGACTCACCCGGGAACGGAGCGCGACCTCGCTGATCCCGAGCACGGCCGCGGCCTCGGCGTAGGGAACGCCGGACCACAGACACAGGGCGACCGCCTCCCGCTCTGCGCGAGGCAGCCGGCGGACCGCCGAAAGGACCGAGGCCATCCGACGTTCGTCGTCCAGCCGCCCGGCGACCTCGTCGGCGGGGTCGGCGTGGGCCTCCCACTCCTGCGGCACCCGGCGCAGCAACGCCCGCCATCGCCGGGCGGAGCGCCATTCGGTACGGGCGGTGTTGGTCGCCACCACCAGCAGCCAGGGCAGGGCGGAACCGTCAACCAGACGGGCCTCGCCGCGCCGACGCCAGGCCACCAGGAACGTCGCCTGGGTGATGTCCTCCGCGACCGACCAGGAGCCGCAGAGCCGGAAGGCATGGTTGTAGACCGCACGGGCGTACCGCTCGAACAGCTGACCGAACGCGGCCTCGTCGCCGCCGGCCAACGCCGACCAGAGTTCCTGGTCCGATGGGTGCAATCGGGTTGTCACACCTAACCCTGTCCGGCCGGACCGATCTTGTTGCATGCACGGTCGGGCTGGGTGGCTCTCCCCCGCTGCGGGGCGCAGTCCGACGCACGCGGGTGAGGGCGCGTACCGGGGTCTCGTCTGGCAGCCGCCGCTGCCGATCAGAAGCCGCCGAAGCGCATTCTTTAGAAGCCGAAGGGTTGGGCGGAGAGCAGGACCTCGGTCCAGCCGGAATCGGTCACCCTGCCCTGCCCGTGCAGGTCGCTGCCGTTGTTGTCGTACGGGTTCCGGTCGCCGTATCGGTGCAGGGCGCCATCGCTGGTACGGCCGTAGTAGATACCGGCGCCGGGAGACAGCAGGTGGGTGATGTCCTGCCCGGTGCTCGACTTGAGCTCGCCGGACTCCCAGTTACCCACTCCATTAAGTTTGTACGACATCAATCGGTCATCCGAATCCGTACCGAGGATCCAGTCCGGCCCAGTCGTGGTCAGCGTCTTGAGGGTGAAGCCACTGCCGACCGTCACCCAATTGACGGTCTCACTACCAGTCGGCTTCGTCGCGGTCACGGCGTGGCGCTGCAACACTCCCTCCGAAGTGAGCCCATACAGGCCCCCGGCACCGTCATAGGAAAGATGGGTGTGCGTCCATCCGCCACCAAAAATCTTCACCGGCGGATCGAACACCAACGACGCGTCGCTCGTGACCACATCAACCCGGTACAGGTCACCCTCCGTCGAGGTCAACAGAATTGTGTTGAAGTTCAGCGTCGCCATCGCCCTCGGCGTGAAACCCAACGTCGCACTCGACGTCAAAGCCTTCAAGAACCGACCTGAACCCGACTCGACCAACGAATAGGTCAGCCTACCGTCCGGCAGGATCCCGTAGATGGAAATATCGCCACAGTTAGCACTAACGGCATGGACCGGTGGCGACAGCGGCTCCCCCGGGGGAAAACCGTCCGTCGTGATCTCCGAGCGGATGCCGTTGAAGTAGGCCTCTACCTTGGCGCCTTCGTGCCGCTGCTCGTGATGCAGATGAGGGGCGCCTGAGTTGCCGGTGCTGCCCACCTTGCCGAGCAGTTGCCCCTGCCGGACCCATTGTCCGGTGTAGACCACCGGGGGTGACTCCATGTGCAGGTAGAGCGACTCCCAACCCTCGCCGTGGTTGAGCTCGACGTGCCAGCCACCGCCACCGTCCCAACCAGCATACGAGACGGTGCCGGCGGCGGCGGCGAGAAGAGGTCGGCCGGCCGTATTGCCACTGTTCGCGAACATGTCGACGTCGTAGTCGTCATGACCGCGATAAGTGGAGATCTGCCAGGATTCGCCACACGGGAATGGCAGCTGGAAGGAAGGCCGCCCACCGGCGGCCCGAGCCTCGGCCGGACGTGCTGCCTCGACCACCACAGCACCGTTTACGGCGAGGGCCAGTGCGGCCAACGCCGCCGGGAGGGAGCGACGTATTCCAGTTTTCGAGAACATGGGTCTACAGACTCCCGGCATCGTTATTGGAAAGATGAGTGTGCGTCCATCCGCCACCAAGAATCTTCACCGGCGGATTGAAACCAACGACGCATCATTCGAGACCACATCAACCCGATGCAGGTCACCCTCCGTCGAGGTCAACAGAATCGGTTGAAGTCCGCGTCGCCATCACCTTCGGTGTGAACCCCAATGTCGCGCCCGACGTCACAACCTCCGAAACTGGCCCGAGTCCCCCTCGATGGCCGAGTACGAAAGCCTGCCGTCTGACAACACCGACACCACTGACGGCCAGCTGGCTTCAACGATGATCTCCGCGTCGCCCACCTGTTTATGGTAGCGATCTGGGTCCGCCGAGAACCTGCACAGCCTGACATACCTCACCCGACCGGGGCAGTCAGCCAGGCGTTAGTCGGAGACAGGTCGAGCATTTGTTCAGGGACGCATTGGCGGCTCACGTGGGGGTCCAGCCGCTGCGAAACCACCAGCAGCCAGGGCAGCGCGGAAGCCCGAGTCACCTCTTGGCGTTGACGTTCGCCCATTTCCCTCCAGACGGGCTGCGGCAGTGTCATCATGCGGGTCGGGGTCGTGCCACCGTGGCCGGCCCGGACGAGAGGGGTCGACGTGGGCATCGTTCCGGCGGGCACCCCCTGCTGGGCCGACCTGGCCACGCCGGACCTCGACGACGCGCGCCGCTTCTACCCGGAGCTGTTCGGCTGGACCGGCCGGATCACGCCCGAGCCCGAGTCGGACGGCTACACCGACTTCCTCCGCCACGGCCAGGCGGTGGCGGGTGCTGGGCCACCGGCCATTCCGGAGCAGGTGCCGATCTGGTCGATCTACGTGGCCGCCGACGACGCCGACCTGGTGGCCGCACGGGTCGAGGAGGCCGGCGGACAGTTGGTGGTGCCCCCCTTCGACGTGTTCAACCGGGGCCGGATGGCGGTGTTAAGCGACCCGGCGGGCGCGACGCTGTGTGTGTGGCAGCCGTTGACGATGCCCGGCGGCGAGGTCTTCGGAGTACCGGGGGCGATGAGCTGGACCGAACTGGTCACCCCGGATCCGGAGGGCGCGAAGGTCTTCTACGAGCTGGTCTTCGGCTGGCAGCCGGACGAGCCGTCAACCGGTTCGACGGGGCACACCGGCTGGCGCCTCGGCAGCCAGATCGTCGCCGGGATGACCACGCCGCTCGGCGACTTCCCGGCCGGCGCACCCGCGTACTGGTCGGTGTACTTCGGGGTGGCGGACGTGGACGCGACCGCCGCCCGGGCCGCCGCCCTGGGCGGGGCGATCCTGGTGCCGCCCCGCGACACCGCAGCCGGTCGCTGCACGGCGCTGCGCGACCCACAGGGCGCCCTCTTCAACGCGATCACCCCGCCCTGACCTCCAGCATCCCTGCCCGGGCGGCGGTCAGCACCGGCCCAGCACCCCGTCGGACGCGGAGGCGGGGCGGACGGGTACCACCAGCGGGCCGTGCTCACCGTCGATCACCTTCACGGTGGCGCGGTAGTGGCGAGCCAGCAGCTCCGTCGTGAGCACCTCCCGGGGGCTGCCGGCGGCGGCGACGTGACCGTCCGCGAGGAGCACCATCCGGTCGGCGTACTCGCCGGCGATGGAGAGATCGTGCATGGTCGCGACCACGGTCAGGCCATGCGCCCGGCGGAGCTGGTCGACCAGTTCGAGGACGTCCTGTTGGTGGCCGATGTCCAGCGCACTGGTCGGTTCGTCGAGCAGCAGCAGGGTGGCCCCCTGGGCGAAGGCTCGGGCCAGGAAGACCCGCTGCCGCTCGCCACCGGAGAGGGTGGCCAGTTCCCGGCTTTGGAATCCGGTGAGGTCCAGCCGGTCCAGGACGTCGTGTGCGGCGGCCAGGTCGGCGGGGGACTCCCGGCCCAGCGGCGCGATGTACGGGGTGCGGCCGAGCAGCACGTAGTCCAGGACCGACATCCCGGCCGGCACCACCGGCGACTGGGCCATGGTCGCCACCACCCGGGCCCGCTCCCGGCGACGCAGCTGCTGGAGCGGCGTACCGAAGAGGGAGACCGCGCCCGCGGTGGGCAGCAGGCCGCCGACGGCGCGCAGCAGCGTCGACTTGCCGGCACCGTTCGGGCCGATCACGGTCACCCACTCGCCGGCGGCGACGCTCAGGTCGACCCCGGTCAGGATGGGTACACCGGCCAGCCGGACCCGCAGGTCGCGTACCGCCACCGCCGGTGCGCTCATCCCAGCACCCGCCGGGCGCTGCGCAGGACCAGGACAAAGAACGGGCCGCCGAGCAGGGCGGTCACCACGCCGATCGGGATCTCCTCGGGGGCGGCGGCGGTACGGGCGACCACGTCGGTCAGCGCCAGGAACGCCCCGCCGAAGAGCATCGACAGCGGCAGGATCACCCGGTAGCTGGAGCCGGCGAGCAGTCGTACGGCGTGCGGCACAATGATTCCGACGAAGCCGATCAGCCCGGACGCGGAGACCGCGGCGGCGGTACCGAGCGAGGCGGCGGCGATCAGCAGATAGCGGGACCGTTGCGGGTGCAGGCCCAGGCTGGTCGCCTCGTCGTCGCCGACCGAGAGAACGTCCAGTTCCCGCCGGTGCAGCAGGACCACCACGGCGGTCAGCAGGAAGTACGGCAGGACCAGCCACACGTCGTGCCAACCGGCGGTGGCGAGCCGCCCCAGCAGCCAGGCATAGACCTGTTGGATGCTGTCTGAGTTGCGTTGCAGCAGGTACGTCTGGCCGGCGGAGAGGAAGGCGGAGACCGCCACCCCGGCCAGGATCAGGGTCGCCGGTGATCGGCTTCGGCCACCAGCGGAGCCGAGCAGGTAGGTCAGCGTGACCGCGCCGATCGCGCCGACGAACGCGGCCAGGGGGATGGTGACCGGTAGCCCGGTGAGCGCCCCGCCGACCCCGCCAGCGGTGATCACCACGGTGACCGCGAACCCGGCGCCGGCCGCGACCCCGAGCAGGTACGGGTCGGCCAGCGGGTTACGGAACACGCCCTGGTACGCGCCGCCGGCCAGGGCGAGTAACCCGCCGACGAGCAGGCCGAGTACGGCCCGGGGCAGGCGCAGCTCGGTGACGATCGCGATCTCCCGCTCGGTCAGCCCGCTGTCGAGGCCGACCCCGGGGAGGAGGTTCAGCAGCTCGACCGCGACGCTGCCGGGCGGCAGGCTGACCGGGCCGAGGGAGACGCCCGTCACCAGGGCGGCCAGGACCGCGGCCAGCCCGGCGACGAGCCAGCCGGGCCGCAGCCCGGCTGGCCGAGCCACGTCCGGCCGCCCCTCCGGCTGGCCGGAGGGGCGCTGGGTTACCACCTGCCGCATGAGAAGGCCTTACTACCGTCGCCGGTTCAGCGTCACGCGGGGACCTTGGCGGTCGCCTCGATGATCGTGCGGAGCAGGTCAACGACGCGCGGGCCCCACCGGGAGGCGATGTCGTCGTCGAGCGCGACGACCTGGCCCTCCTGCACGGCGGTGATCGTCGCCCAGCCGGGTCGGGCCTGGACCGACGCGACGCTCTGCTGGCAGCACTTGGTGTCGGCGAGGAAGACGAAGTCCGGGTTGGCCTGGACGATGATCTCCTCGGAGAGCTGCGGGTAGCCGCCGCTCGCACCGTCCGCGTCGGCCGGGTCGGCGATGTTCTCGAGCCCGGCGAGCGCGTAGAGCGAGCCGATGAAGGTCTTGCTGGTGGCGGTGTACAGCTCGGGGCTGAGCTCGTGGAAGTAGGTGAGCTTCTCCGCCCGCTCGGGCAGGTCGGCGACCAACTCCGCGATGTCGTCCCGCATCTGGCTGACCACGTCGGCGGCCTCGGTGGGGTGCCCGGTCAGCGAGCCCACCTCGGTGAACTGCCGATAGGTGTCGTCCAGCGTGACCGCCGCCGGGATGAGGAAGACCGGGATCTTCAGCGTGGTGAGCTGGTCAACGATCTTGTTCCGGTCATCGGCGAGCAGCACCAGGTCGGGGTTGTGGGCGGCGATCGCCTCGGCGTTCGGCTGGAAGCCGGAGAGGTCGGTCCGCGGCGCCTCCGCCGGGTAGTTGGAGTTGTCGTCGACCGCGACGACCTGCGGCCCCGCCCCGATCGCGAAGAGCATCTCGGTGGCGGTCGGCGACAGCGAGATGATCTTCTCCGGCTGCTCGTCCAACGTCAGCGAGCCAACGGTCACCGGGAAGGTCGCGGCGCTGGACGCGCCGTCGTCGGCGGGGGAGTCGGTGGTCTTCTCGGCGCAGCCGCCGAGCGCGAGCGCGGCCACCGCGAGGGCCGCGGTGAAGAACCGGGGGGTACGTCTGGACATCGGGCCTCCTGTCGGTCGAGGAGTTGGTGCTTCGCCGACAGGGACCGAGGTGCCCGTCCACGAGGCGCCCTTCCTCGAGAGCGCGTATCGCGACCGACCGCAGGCGACCTGACTCGTCCCCGGGATGACCCCGGGGCATCACAGTTGCGGGACAGTGCCGGTTTCGCACCGGCTTCGCTGCGGGCTGGTCGGTAGCACGGTAGCGCACGGTCGGGCCGGATCCCGGAGTTGGCCGCAGACGTGTGACGAGGTGGGTGGGGGCCCCGGGGCAGGGCCCCCACCCACCTGAATTCAGGAAACGGTGATGGTGACGTTGTCGACGGCTGCCTCGACGAGGCTCCCGCCGGCGGCGTCCGCCGCCGCCACCTGGATCTGGATCGACTGGCCGGCGTACGGCGTCAGGTCGAGGTTGGCCACCGACCAGGAGGCGCTGCGGTTGGTCGCCGCCCCCGCCTGGTTGAGCAGGGTGGTGGTGCCGCCGCTGTGCACGACGCTGACCCGGAAGTAGTCGGCCGAGGAGGCGTTCGAGTAGTGCGCCAGGTACCAGGCCAACGAGAGGGTCAGCGTGCCACTCGACGGCAGGGCCACCGCCGGGGAGCGGGCGCTGGTCACGCCGCCGTCGATGTCGTGGGTGCCCACCGAGGAGCCGGCGAGCCGGCCGGTGACCAGGTCGTTGCCGCCCGCGTACGGGGTGAGCTGCTTGGCGCCGGAGTAGCTGGTCGCCTGGGCGGCGCCCCGCTCCCACTGGCCGGTGGTGGCGGTGTCGGTGCCGTTGGGGTTGACCGTCCAGCCGGTCGCGGTCTCGAAGGTGTCCGCCCAGACCGTCTCCCCGCCGCCGCCACCGCCGCAGTACTGGTCCTCCTTGCCGATCGCCCGGTACGGGCAGTCGGCGTACTCGGAGAGGAGCAGCACCGCTTCGCGGTTGCGGGCGGTCTCCGCCGGGATGACCTCATCGGGTGGGTAGAAGCCGCCGCCCGCGGCGGAGCCGGGGTACAGCTCGAAGGTGTACGCCCAGATCCCGTGCGCCCCCCACATCCAGTCGATGCTGCTGCCATCGGTGATGTAGAGGTCGCTGGACTGCTGCGGGGTGTAGCCGTTGGTGGCCGCCATCTCCCCGCCGATGGTGGCGAAGGTGTTGTACTGGTCGGCCGTCATGCCCGGGGCGGTGTTGCTGTACGTGTAGCCGAATGGCCAGAGCACCAGTTCGGAGTAGGTGTGGAAGTCGATGTTGGCCTTGATCTGCTGGACTCCGCCCACGACCCGGCTGTCCACGAAGTCGCGCACCGCATCGGTCTCCGGGGCGGAGAAGGGTGACGGGCCCCGGTAGGTGTTCGACGAGGGGGAGCCGGAGGAGCCGCCGCAGCAGCCCCAGAGGTAGTCCCAGTTGCGGTTCAGGTCGGTGCCGACCCACGACGAGCCGCTGTTCGGCTGCCGGTTCTTGCGCCACGATCGGTACGAGCCGGTGGCGATGTCGTACTCGCTGCCGTCCGGGTTCACGGTCGGGACGATCCACAGCTCCCGGCTGTTGACCACGTTGGTGACCCGGGAGTTACTGCCGTAGTTGTCGGTGAAGAGGTTGAGCAGGTAGATCGCCATCTCCACGGTGAGGTGCTCCCGGGCGTGCTGCTGGGAGTTGAAAAGAATCTCCGGTTCGTCCTCGTCGGTCCCGACGTTGTCGGAGATCTTCACCGCCATCAGGTCCCGGCCCTCGTACGAGGTGCCGATGCTGATCTTCCGCGCGATGCTGGGGTGGTCCGCCACCACCTGGTTCACCACCGCCGTCAGCTCGGCGTAGTTGTGGTAGTCGGAGTCGGCGGGCGGAAAGTCGAAGATGCCGACTTCCCCGTGGTCGTGATCGTGGTCGGTGGGCGTTACCGGAACCTCCTCCAGCTCGAAGCCCAGCCGCGTGATCGCGGCAGCCTCGGCGGCGGTGGCGGAGACGTGCAGGACGCCGTGCTCGGAGTAGTCGATCGCGGCGCCGGTGCTGGCAACCGCGCTGCGGTCGGTCAGAGTACGCGGGCCGAGCACCCGGTACTGGACGGCGGCCGACTCACCGGTGGGGTCCGGCGTGGTGTTCGCGGAGACCGGTGCTGCGGCAAAGGTGAGCAGGCCGAACCCCGCGGCGACGACGAGCGCGAGGCGGCGGCGAAGGGTGGGGGTGCGGAAGGCCATGGACAACCTCCTGACAAGCGCGGGAAACCTTTCCCGCCTGGTACCGCACACTCCACCACTCAGCACATGGTCATATCAATATTCTTCCATGTATCAATTAGATGGCGATCCCGCCGACGGCCCGAGTTTCCCGAACAGAGATCAGGACTTCGGCGCGTCGCCGCCCGGCTCCGGCGAATCCGTCCCGGCGTCGTCCTCGCCGGCCAACGCGGAACGCAGCCGCTCCTTCTCCGCGCGCCGCCGCTCGGCGGCGGCGGCCATCTCCTCGGCCATCTCCTCCCGCCACGGCCGCAGCAGGAAGAAGGAGAGCGCCGCCGAGAAGATCAACGCCACCATCAGCTTGATGAAGAGATTCAACTCCACGAACCACAGGGTCGCCAGTACGACGACAAACAGCCCGATCCGGCCCAGCGTGTACTTGACCGCCGCGCTCATCTCCGTACTCCGTTCTCCGCCGTCAGCGGGCGGCCTCAGCCCGTCCTCCGGGCGAGCCACCGCACGCCGTGGAACCACACCACCGCGTACCCCACGGTGAAGGTCGCCGCACCCAACCCGCCGGAAAGCACCGGCGGCAGGTCAACGGTGAAGCCGGCCACCACCAGGCCGAGGGTCAGCCCCACGGCCCCAGCCGCCAGGCCCGCCACCACCCGGGCGGCACCGAACCCCCAGGCACGAAAGTCATCCCAGTAGAGCCAGGCCGGCAGGATCACCGCCAACCACCCGTTGGCCTGGCCGAAATCCCCCGAACCGAGCGAGGTGATGCCCCAGTCCAGTGCCACCAACGCGAGCACCCCGATAACCCAGCCGGCCAGGCTCACCCCGAGCAGGTCCCCCAGGGTCAGTACACGCCCCTCGGAATCTCGCCGGGTAATTCTGTTGCGCTGCTCGGTCATGACCCTACGAGGGTACGCGAACCGCTAACCAGCACGATCAGGCCCACACCTGCTGCGGCTGGGCGCGACGCTCGGCGAGCGAGGGCGCGGCGTCGTACTCGCGCACGACGTCGTACCGGGTGTTGCGCTCGACCGGGCGGAACCCGGCATCCCAGATCAGGTCCAGCAGGTCAGCCCGGTTCATGGTGCTCGGCGTGCCGTAGGAGTCGGCATCGTGGGTGATCTTGTATTCCACCACCGAGCCGTCCAGGTCGTCCACGCCGAAGTTCAGCGACAGCTGGGCGACCGAGAGCCCGTGCATAACCCAGAAACACTTCACGTGCGGGACGTTGTCGAAGAGCAGCCGGGACACCGCGTACGTCTTCAGCGACTCCGCCGGCGAGGCCATCGTCGTCCGCGCCTGGATCTGGTTACGGATCTTGCCGTCCGCCGAGTCGACGAAGTCATGCTGGTAGCGCAGCGGGATGAAGACCACGAAGCCGTTGGTCTCGTCCTGCAGCTCCCGCAGGCGCAGCACGTGGTCAACCCGGTGCCGGGGCTCCTCAATGTGCCCGTACAGCATGGTTGACGGGGTCTTCATGCCCTTGTTGTGCGCCAGCCGGTGGATGCGGGACCAGTCCTCCCAATGGCAGGCGTGATCAACGATGTGCTGCCGCACGTCCCAGTCGAAGATCTCCGCACCGCCGCCGGTCAGCGACTCCAGGCCGGCGTCCATCAGCTCGTCCAGGATCTCGTCGGCACTCAGGCCGCTGATCTTCTCGAACCACTGCACCTCGGTCGCGGTGAAGGCCTTGAGCCGGACATTCGGCAGTGCGGCCTTCAGCTCACGGAGCACCTTCGGGTAATAGCGCCACGGCAGGGTGGGGTGCAGCCCATTGACGATGTGCAGCTCGGTGAGCTGCTCGTCCTCCATCTCCTTGGCCTTGCGGACCGCCTCGTCAATCCGCATCGTGTACGCGTCCTTCTCGCCCGGCTTGCGCTGGAACGAGCAGTACGCGCAGCTGGCGCTGCAGACGTTGGTCAGGTTCAGGTGCCGGTTGACGTTGAACATCACCCGGTCGCCGTTGCGCTCGGTCCGCCGGTGGTGCGCAAGCCGCCCCAGCCAGGTCAGGTCGTCGCTGTCGTAGAGGGCGATCCCGTCCGCGCGGGTCAGCCGCTCGCCGGCGTACACCTTCGCTTCGAGCTCGCGCTTGAGTCCGGCGTCCATCTCCAGCCCCGTCCCTTCCGCCTGCGGTCCCGGTCGAGCCTACGTGGGCCGGCGCACCCACGGTCAGCGCGGGCGGTAGGCCGCGACGAACCTCACCGCCGCCCGTCGACGTCACCCGAATTCTCAGCTACTCGTAACCCGGCCATACATCGACACTGCTGCGCGCGTGCGATAAGACAGGGTGGGCCGGGCGCGACACCACTGGTAGCGTCCGGGCACCTGTGCACCCAATGCGCGGATTGACCCAGACAAGGAGCGGAATGGGCGACAGCGGCTACGGACGGCGACCTCGACGACGCCCGGTGATCTCACCGGTCCTCCGCCCGAAGCTCTGGTCCGCGTTGCTGGGCATCATCGCTGCCGGCGCGCTCAGTGCGCCGGTCTACGCCGATCCGCCACTGCCCGACGCCGTACCCGACAGCGGCGCCCGCCCGGTCCTGTCCGGCCCGCTGAGCCTGCCCGGCGGTGGACCGCTCACCCCGCCTGCTGCAACGCCGGTCAACAACCTCATTGACGGGCCGCTCGCCACCCAGATCTACGCGGCCGAGGCCCGCATCGGCCAGCTGAGCGACGAACTGCTCCTGCTGAAGCAGCAGCGCACCGAGGCGGAAGCGCAGCTCGTCGCCGCCGAGCGGGAGCTGAACGTGGCCCTGACCGCGCTGGCCAGGGCGCAGTCGCGAGCCGATGCCGCCGCCGCCGAGGCGATCAAGGCGGCTGCGGCGTTGCCACCCGTGCCCTTCGCCGACGATCTCCAGGATCTGAACGAGCTCTCCGGCCTTGCCCGGGGAGAGAAGGTCGCGGTCGGGGAGACCAACGCGGCGACCCGGGAGCTCAACCGGACCCGCGCCGACGAGCAGGCCGCGCAGCAGGCAATGACCGCAGCGCAGACCCGCGTACGCTCCATCGACACCGCCTACGCCAACACCGAGCAGGCGCTGCGCAGCGAGCGGGCGAAGCTCGCCACCCTCCGTCAGGACAACGCCGCCCAGCTGCTCGAGCTGGAGCGTCAGCAGGAGGCGGCGGAGCAGGCGCTCGGCGCGCAGTGGGTCGCCGACGAGACGGCGAATGGGCTCGCCGCGCACCCCACCGCCCAGGCGGCGGTCGCCTACGCGATGGACCAGCTCGGCGATCCGTACCTCTGGGCGGCCGAAGGGCCGGACCGATTCGACTGCTCGGGCCTGATCTGGGCCGCCTACCGCTCGGCCGGCTACCGCAGCCTGCCCCGGGTCTCCCGCGACCAGTACTACGCGACCCGGCACCGCACCGTTCCCCGGACCGGCCTACTCCCCGGCGACCTGCTCTTCTTCGCCTCCGGAGCTAGCTGGACCAGCATCCACCACATCGGCATGTACATCGGCGGCGGACGGATGATCCACGCCCCGAGCAGCGGCGACGTGGTCAAGATTTCAACCGTGACCTGGTCGCGCCTCTACGCGGCAACGCGAGTGATTGGCGGGGTCCCGGTACCGCCCACGCCCACGCCCACGTCAAGCGCCACGACCACCCCGACGCAGACACCGACACCGTCCCCCTCGGCCACGAGCACCTCGTCGCCCTCGGCCTCTCCGACCAGCACCTCGTCCCCCACCACCAGCCCGAGCAACACCCCGTCCCCCACCACCAGCCCGAGCAACACCCCGTCCCCCACCACCTCACCCTCAGCACCCGCGACCGACACCCCGCCCCCCACCACCTCGTCCTCGGCCGAGCCGATTGAGCCCCCGTCGCCCTCAACGACCGGCAGCTCATTCCTGCCGTAGCCCGGCACGACCGCTCCGACCTACCATCCCGCGATCCGGGCCGCGGACCGCACGGACGTCTGAGGTGCTGCGACAAACGGCCGGCAGCCCTGCTCCAGCTGTGCTCCCTGGACGAAATGTGGCACGGTGAGACCAGGCATCCCCGGATCGGGTGGCACGAGTCCGGGTGCGAGCACGGCGCGGAGGGCGAACATGGCCGAGCAGAACGATCCGGTGGACCCGTCCGCCGCCGACGCGACGGCCATTCCGTCGGCGGCGGGGCAGGCCCGGGTCTACCACCAGGCTGGCCCCAGAGAGCCCGAGCCCATGCAGCCACCCGAGCCC
>NZ_KB911579.1:1419874-1873286 GCF_000383575.1 Salinispora oceanensis
ACCAACACCCACCCACAGCCTCATCCGAAAGCACCCAGGTAATCCGAGGCCCCGGCCACCAACACCCACCCACGGCCTCATCCGAAAGCACCCAGGTAATCCGAACACCCGGTCACCAGCAGCGGCCGGGCACGGGGCGCCAAATCCCGCAGGAGGGTGACCTGAGCAGCCTCTACGGCGACGGGTCGGGCCTGTCCACCATCGCTTTCCCGGTCAATCCGGTGGAGAACTCGGGCTCCCTGACCGGGCACATCCTCGCCCAGGGCCGGACGGAGGCATCGAACGAGCAACGTTCCAGCAATACGCGCGTGCTGGTCGCCCTGGCCGCCTCGCTCGCCCTGCTGGTGGCGATCGGTGTGGTGGCCGTCCTCATCGCCAACAGTGCGCTGGACGGGGCGTTCGAGAGCCTGTCGAGCGGGTGAGCCTGCCCACTGTGCAACGGCGGGTGTACGGCGCGGTGGGGAAGCGCCGTACACTGGCGCGGAAACTGACCTGGCGTGCCCCGTAGCGCGCCCATGGGCGATCTTGCGGGTAATCCGGCGGCATTCCGTCGTGGCGGCCATCGCGAAGATGCGCCCCACTCGAAAGGCCATTCTTGACCACGTCGATCGACCCTGGCATGCCCCCGTCCGTCCCCGAACTCGTCGACTTCGCCGCGCTCGGCCTGCCGCAACCCCTGGTCCGGGCGTTGGCCCGGCAGGGAATCACCACTCCGTTCGAGATCCAACGCGCCACCATGCCGGATGCGCTCGCCGGCCGAGATGTCCTCGGCCGCGGCCAGACCGGCTCCGGAAAGACGCTGGCGTTCGGCCTCCCCCTGCTCGCCCGGCTGGCCGCCGGGGAACGGGCCCGCCCTCGGCACCCCCGCGCGCTCGTGCTGGTGCCGACTCGGGAGCTGGCTATGCAGGTCAGCGACGCCCTGTTCCCGCTGGGCCGGGCGATCGGGGTATTCCTGCGGACCGCGGTCGGCGGAGTGCCGTACGACCGGCAGATCAGTGCCCTACGACGTGGCGTCGAGGTGCTGGTGGCCACACCCGGCCGGCTCGCTGACCTCATTGAGCGGGGCATCTGTCGCCTCGATGACATTGAGGTAACCGTGCTGGACGAGGCGGACCAGATGGCCGACATGGGCTTCCTGCCCGAGGTCACCGAGCTTCTGGCGAAGACCCCCGCCGACGCGCAGCGGCTCCTCTTCTCGGCCACCCTGGACCGAGACGTGGACGCGCTGGTGCGGCGCTTCATGACCGACCCGGTCACCCACTCGACGGCGCCACCGACGGCAGCGGTGGCGACGATGGATCATCACCTGCTGCTGATCCCGCCGCACGACAAGTTCTCGGTCGTCGCGTCGATCGCGGCCCGGGAGGGGCGGACGATGGTCTTCGCCCGGACCCAACTCGGCGTGGACCGGCTGGTGGGGCAGCTCGCGGAGGTCGGGGTGCGCGCCGGCGGCCTACACGGCGGCAAGACCCAACGGATGCGCACCCGCACCCTGGCCGAGTTTCGGGAAGGCCGGACGAATGTCCTGGTCGCCACCGACGTCGCCGCCCGCGGTATCCACGTTGACGGCGTCTCGCTGGTGCTACACGTTGACCCGCCGAAGGATCCGAAGGACTACCTACACCGGGCAGGGCGAACCGCACGGGCCGGCGAGACCGGGGCGGTGGCGACCCTGGCGCTACCGAAACAACGTCGCAGCACCCTCGCGATGCTGGAGAAGGCGGGCGTGGCCCCGGCACAGACCCGGGTGCGAGCCGGCGATCCAGCGCTGGCCGAGCTGACCGGAGCACGGGAACCGAGTGGCGTACCCGTTCCGGACGAGCCCGAGCCACGCCGACGGGCGGGCCGACCTGACGGGGCTCGCCGGTTCCCGGACCGGCACCGCCGCGGCGAGTCGGGGCGTTCCGGTGATCGCCGCCATCCGAGCCGACCGGCGGAAGGCCGGTCGGAGCGGCGGTCGGGAGATCGACGTTTCGGCGGACGGCCGGCCGCGGGCACCCACTGAGCAGGCCGTGCCTCCTGGCCCGGCCTGAGGGCGCCCCTCAGGCCGGCCAGGCGCCGGTGGCCAGAAAGCGCTCGATGGTCGCCAGATGTGGGGCGAGATCGAGCCCCTGGGCGGCCACCCAGTCGTCGGCGTAGTAGGTGTCGGCGTAGCGGTCCCCGGCGTCGCAGATCAGGGTGGCCACCGAGCCGGTCTTCCCCTCCGCGAGCAGGCCGGCGATCAGGCCGAAGGCACCCCAGAGGTTGGTGCCGGTCGAGCCACCGACCCGGCGGCCGAGCACCGCGGAGCCGGCCCGCATCGCGGCCAACGAGGCGGCGTCGGGCACCTGCACCATTCGGTCCACCACCGACGGCAGGAAGGAGGCCTCCACCGTCGGTCGCCCAATGCCCTCGATTCGCGAGCCACGGCCGGTGCACACCGACCAGTCGGAGGTCTGCCAGGCCGGATAGAACGCGGAGTTCTCCGGGTCCACCACGCAGAGCTTCGTGGGCAGCCGACGGAAGCGCGTGTACCGGCCGATGGTGGCGCTGGTCCCGCCGGTGCCGGCCCCGACCACGACCCACGCCGGCACCGGGTGCCGCTCCAACGCGAGCTGCGAAAAGATCGACTCGGCGATGTTGTTGTTGCCCCGCCAGTCGGTGGCCCGCTCGGCGTACGTGAACTGGTCCATGAAGTGGCCGCCCGTGTCCTCGGCCAGCCACCGTGCTTCGATGACCACCTTGGCCGGGTCGTCCACCAGGTGGCAGCGCCCCTCCTGGAACTCGATCTTCGCGATCTTCTCCGGCGAGGTGGACGCCGGCATCACCGCGATAAACGGCAGCCCCAGCATCCGGGCGAAGTACGCCTCGGAGACCGCCGTCGATCCCGAGGAGGCCTCCACGATCGTGGTGCCGGGGCCAATCCACCCGTTGCAGAGTCCGTAGAGGAACAGGGAGCGGGCCAGCCGGTGCTTCAGGGAGCCGGTCGGGTGCACCGACTCGTCCTTGAGGTAGAGGTCGATGCCCCACTGCCGGGGCAGGGGGAACGGCAACAGATGGGTGTCGGCGGACCGGTTGGCGTCCGCCTCAACGGCAGCAATCGCCTCGGTCACCCACCCCCGGATCGCCTCGTCACACCGGTCCAGATGAGTCACGCCCAGCAACCTAGCAAGCCGGGCTGGCGCGGCCTGATCCTGGCCCACGCGCAGTGACCGAACTCCACAAGGCGGGTCGACCGGACTCCGAGGGCCGGATCAGCCCCGGACCCGTGCGCCGGATTGACCCTCTCTACCCGGGCCGGCGGAGCGCCAGCCGGGCCAGGCCTCCGGAGCGCCAGCCAGGTCAGGCCGGCGGCGTACCGACGGGCTGAGGGCGGTTCTCCCACTTGGTCGACAGGGCGATCCCGGTACGGGTAGACGCGACACCGGGAGTACGGTTCAACCGTACGATCAGCGCCTCCAACTCCCCGATGGTGCCGACCCTCGCCTTGAGCAGGAACGACTCCACGCCGGCCATGAAGTAGCAGGACTCAATCTCCGGAATGGCGCGGAACGACTCCAGCACGTCGTCGGTGTCCGCGGCGGACTCCTCAATGATCTCGATCAGGGCGGTCACGCCCAGCCCGATGCTCTCCGGCTCGATCTCGGCTCGGTAGGCACGGATAACTCCGCTGGACTCCAGCTTGCCGACCCGCTCATGCACTGCCGGTGCCGAGAGGCCCACCTGGCGGGCAAGCTCGGCGTACGAGAGGCGGGCGTTGCCCCGCAGCAGTTCGATGAGGTTCAGGTCGATCGCGTCCACGGACTGTAGACCCTAGTAGCACTGACCCGCCCTCGGGTGTCGGGTCCCGATGGTCGACCCCGCGCCCTGCCATTGTTGACGAACCAACCGCAACAGGGCACAGCTGCGGGTACCATTGCCTAACCTCCTGATCAGTGCTTTTCTCGCGTTTGGCGGACACGACCGGTCGCCGGTGCTGTAATTGCCATACGTCCCTCATGACGGCTCTGGGCTCGCACCGCCGGGGGCAGTGTGTTCAGCCGGGGGCTTCGTCGATGCGAGGAGGGGGCTGTGGACACTGGAGATCGCCTGCTGACACCGGGTGAGGTTGCCGCGCTGTTTCGGGTTGATCCGAAGACTGTGACCAGGTGGGCGGCGGCTGGCCGGATAGGCAGCATCCGGACTCCGGGCGGGCATCGCCGATTTCGGGAATCCGAAGTTCGGGCCCTGCTCGAGGGCGAGGGGATGTTGGACGAGGCGGAGGAGGCAGAGCGACCGAGCGACACTGGTCCCGCCGCCCCGACCGGCCCCGGACCGGGTCCGGCCAACGCCGGGATGTACTGAGGTGGTGGCCATCGGGTGATCGCCGCCCGCGCCGCGCCGCAACGGCCGGCTCAGGAGCGCCCCGCTCCCAACTCACCCGCCCAGCGGCGAAAGAGCGTATGCGGCACACCCAGGGCGTCCAGCACCTTCCCAGCGACGAAGTCGACCAGCTGGGCGGCGGAGGCCGCCGCTCCCGCCCCGTAGAAACCGGGGCTGGCGGGGAGCACCACCGCGCCAGCGTCGTGCAACGCGATCAGATGCTCCAGGTGGCTCCGGGTCACCGGCGTCTCCCGGGGTACCACGACCACCGGGCGGCGCTCCTTGAGGTTGACCTCGGCGGCGCGTTGCAACAGGTCCTTGGAGAGCCCGATGGAGATCCCGGCACAGGCTGCCGTACTCGCCGGGACGACCGCCATCCCACGCACCCGATAGGAGCCGCTACTCGGCCCGGCGGCGAGATCGCCGGCCGGCCAGTGCCGGAGATCTGCTCCGCTCAGGTCGCACCCCAGCCAGGCGGCGAGATCCTCCGCCCAGTGCCCGTCCCGGAACGACCGCCCGGTCTCGTCCAGGATGGTCAGCCGGGCCGCCCGGGACACGATCAGATCAACGGCCTCGCCCGCGTCGAGCAACCCCCGCAGGACAGCAGCCGCGTACGGCGTGCCGGAGGCCCCGGAGACACCGACCACCCATGGTTCACGCATGGTCCCAGCCTGCCTGGTCGCCCTCGACCACCCACGGGCGCCCCCGGTCCGGGGTCAGGGCCGCAGCCCGAGGCGTACCACCAGGTCAAGCAGGGCGAAGCCGAAGAGTGCTATGCCGACGAAGCCGTTCGCGGTGAAGAAGGCCCGGTTGACCCGGCTCAGGTCGGTCGGGCTCACCACCAGATGTTGGTAGGCGAAGGCCACCGCGGTCAGCGCCAGCCCGATCCACCACAGCCAGCCGAAGCCGACCAGGGCGCCGAACCAGACGAAGAGCACGAAGGTCACCACATGCGCGACGGTGGAGGCGTGCAGCGCGAACCGCAGCCCGTACCGGGCCGGAACGCTGTGCACGCCGATCTCCCGGTCCACCTCGGCGTCCTGACAGGCGTAGATCAGGTCGAACCCGCCGATCCACAGCCCGACCGCCACCCCGAGCAGCCAGGCCGGCCCGGAGCCGGCGAAGGTGCCGGTCACCGCGAGCCACGCACCGACCGGGCCGACCGCCTGCGCCACCGCCAGGACCGCGTGCGGCCAGTTGGTGAACCGCTTCGCGTACGGGTAGCCGACCAGCGGTACGACCGCGAGCGGCGCCAGCACCAGGCAGAGGGGGTTGAGCAGCGCGGCGGCGATCAGGAAGACCGCCAGGGCGATGCCCGCGCCGGCCCACGCCGTACGCAGGCTCACCGCCCCGGTCACCAGTTCCCGGTTGGCGGTGCGCGGATTCAGCGCGTCGATCCGCCGGTCCAGGATCCGGTTGGCGGCCATCGCGAACGTCCGCGCCCCGACCATCGCCACTGTGATCAGTAACAGGTCGAGCCAGCGCACCTGACCGCCGTTGACCTGCATCGCGGTCAGGGCGGAGACGTAGGCGAAGGGCAGCGCGAAGACGGAGTGCTCGATCGCCACGAGGTCGAGAAACGCTCGGAGCCGCCCGCGCGGGTCCGAGCTGGCCGATGCGGCGCGGGCCGAGACGGCGAGATCCCGCGGATCGGAGGAACCGGACATCAGATGCCGTACTCCTTCCAGCGCTTGTCGACCAGCGACACCACCTCGGGGGACATGGTCATCTCCTCGGGCCAGCCCCGGGTGTAGCCCTCGCTGGGCAGCTTGCGGGTGGCGTCGACGCCGGCCTTACCGCCCCAGAACTGCTGGTACGAGGCGTGGTCCAGGTGATCCACCGGCCCCTCGGTGAGCAGCAGGTCCCGGGCGTAGTCCACGTTGCCGAAGGCCCGGAACGCGACCTCGTTGTAGTCGTGCACGTCGCAGTCCTCGTCCACGATCACGATCAGCTTGGTCATCGACATCAGGTGCGCGCCCCAGATCGCACTCATCACCTTCTGCGCGTGCTTCGGGTAGCGCTTCCGGATCGACACGATCGCGCAGTTGTGGAAGACCCCGGCGGCCGGCAGGTCGTAGTCGACGATGTCCGGGATGAGCAGCTTGAGCAGCGGCTGGAAGATCCGCTCGGTGGCCTTGCCCAGGCCGTGGTCCTCCTGCGGCGGCTTCGAGGTGACGATCGAGTGGTAGACCGGGTTGCGCTGCATGGTCATCGTCTCGACGTGCAGGACCGGGAACGGCTCGACCGGGGTGTAGTAGCCGGTGTGGTCCCCGAACGGCCCCTCGGGCAGCCGCTCACCGGGCTCCAGGTAGCCCTCGAGCACCACCTGGGCGTGCGCCGGCACCTGGAGTGGCACGGTCAGGCAGTCGACCATCTCGACCCGTTCCCCCCGCAGGAAGCCCGCGAACAGGTACTCGTCGATGTCGCCGGGAAGCGGGGCGCTCGCGGCGTACGAGATCACCGGGTCGCAGCCGATGGCGATGGCGACCGGCAGCCGCTGGCCGAGCCGCTCCGCGACCGCGTGGTGGGCGGTGGAGTCCTTGTGGATCTGCCAGTGCATGCCCAGCGTGTTCCGGCTGTGCTGCTGCAGCCGGTAGAGGCCGAGGTTGCGCGCGCCGGTCTCAGGATGCTTGGTGTGGGTCAACCCGTAGTTGTGGAAGACCCCACCGTCACCGGGCCACACCTGCAGGCCGGGCAGCCGGTTCAGATCGACGTCGTCGCCCCGGTACACCACCTGCTGGCAGGGGGCCGTCTTCACCTTGCGCGGCGGCACCGACTTGAGCTGCATGACCTTGCCGAGGCCCTCCCGGATACCGCTCCAGCCGACCGGCAGCTCCGGTCGTACCAGCGCACCGATCCGCGCCCCGATCTCGTCCAGCGACTCGACGCCGAGCGCCATCGCCATCCGCTTCTCGGTGCCGAACAGGTTGATCGCCACCGGCATCTCGCCCCGGGTCGGCTGCTCGAACACCAGCGCCGGGCCCCCGGCGCGGACCGTCCGGCTGACGATCTCGCTCAACTCCAGCGACGGATCGACCGGGACCTCCACCCGCCGTAGCTCACCCGCGCGCTCCAGCGCCGCGAGGAAGTCCTTCAGATCGGAGTACGGAAAGCCACGAGCCGCCATACCCGCAAGTCTCCCCCACCGCCCGGCCCACCACCCCAGCCGGGGTACGGCAGCAGGCGTTGATCAAGGGGCGGCTCGGCGTCAGGGTGCCGGCTGCCAGGCGTACTGGGCCACCGGCGGGTCGAGCGACGCGCGGGTGAGCCGGTTGGCGAAGGTGGAGATGGTGTAAGCCCCCACCCCGAGCACCACGTCGAGGGCGTGCCGGGACTGGTAGCCGGCCGCCAGGAAGGCGGAGAGCTCCGCGTCGGGCACCGCGCCCTGACGGTCGAGCACCGCCTGGGCGAAGCACCGGAGCGCCTCCAGCCGGCCGTCGGGTAGCCGGGTACCGGCCCGCAATGCGCTGATCAGCTCGGGCGCGGCGCCACTCTCGGTCAGGATGGCCGTGTGCATGGCGACGCAGAGGTGACACTCGTTGCGGGTGGCGACGGTCAGCACGACCACCTCCCGCTCAACCGCGGTCAACCCACAGCTCTGGTAGCTGCGGTTAACGGTCAGGAACCCGTTGAGCAGCTCCGGGGATTCGGCCATCAGACCAACGGCACCGGGCAGGTGGCCGAGGGCGCGGTGGACACCGGCCATGGTTGCCCGGGCGGCCGCGGGCGCGGTGTCGAGGGTGTGGGGGGTGAAGGCGGGGTGCGACACGTCGGTTCTCCTCGCGTACGATAGTCAACGTGGTTGACCAAACCGTAAACCAGGTTGTCGAACATGACAACGGATGATCCGGAACGGCCCGGCTTCCTGCTCCCCCTGCTGCTTCTGGCCGGATTCCGTACGCTCATCGATGACCTGCACGCCGAGCTGGCTCAACAGGGGCACCCCGACCTACGCCCGATACACGGTTTCGCGCTCCAAGCCGTCGGGCCCAACGGCACCACCGCCTCCCAACTAGGCCAGCAACTGGGTGTCTCCAAGCAGGCAGCCGGCAAGACGGTGGACCGCTTGGTAGCCCTCGGCTATCTCGAACGCGCCGACGACTCCCGCGACGCCAGAAGAAAACTGATCCGGCTGACCCCACACGGAGTCGACGGACTACGCCGATCGGCGATCATCCTCAATGAACTGCGACAGCGTTGGGCCGACAACCTCGGTGCGGAACGGGTGGCAGCCTTGGAGAACGATCTGCGGGCGGTCACGCCGAACAACTGGCTGCGGCTCGACGGGCCGGGCTGGTTCGCCGGCTAGTCGCCGCCAGAACCGAGCCGTCACCGCTTACGAGATCAGTCGAGGCCGCCGTAGGAGTGCAGCCCCTCGAAGAAGAGGTTCACCCCGAAGAGGTTCATCATCACGGTGAGGAAACCCAGTATCGCGAGCCAGCTGGCCACGTTCCGTTTGACGCTCGGGGTGGCCCGGGCGTGCAGGTAGCCGGCGTACACCACCCAGGAGATGAACGCCCAGGTCTCCTTCGGGTCCCAGCCCCACGCACGACCCCACGCCGCCTCGGCCCAGATCGCGCCAGCGATCACCGCGAAGGTGAAGATCGGAAACGAGAACGCGTGCAGCACGAAGGTCAGCCGCTCCAGGGCCGCCGCGGCCGGCATGCGCTTCGCCAACAAGTAGGGGAAGCTGCGCCGGCCCTGCTCGTAGCCGGCCCGCATCAGGAAGGCGCCCGCCGGGACCACGCCGAGCAGGAAGATGCCGGAGCTGAAGACGATCGTGGCGACGTGGATGATGAACCAGTACGAGTTGAGCGCCGGCACCAATGGCACGATCGGGGTGTAGAGCAGCAGCTCGGCGGTGGCCACCAGGAGCACCATCACCAGCGTCAGGAACAGCCCGAGCCGGCGCAGCGTGGGACGCTTCCAGAGCACGACGAACCAACTGGCGACCCCGATGAAGGAGACCGTCAGGACGAACTCGTACATGTTGCCCCAGGGCATCCGGTCGGCCGCGACCCCGCGGGCGATCAGCGCACCGAGGTGTAGCAGGGCGGCCAGCACGGTCACCGCGACCGCGCCCAGACCAGCCATCCGGGCGCGAGCGGCGGTCCGCTGGGCAGCGGTCCGCTGGGCGGCGGTGGCAGCACCGTCGGCCGGCTCCGGCCCGGAACCCGCACCGCCGGCCGCCCCGACCCCGGCGCCGACCAGCTCGCGGGCGGGCGGGCCGACCCGGACGCGGGCGTTGCCCAGCGCGTACTCGACGGCGTGCACAACCATCGCCACCAGGTAGGCCAGGATCGAGAAGGTCACCAGCTGGTCGGAGAGTACGGACATCACTCGGCTCCTACTCGCGCTCCGGCCGGACCATCAGGATCGGCCCGCCGCCCGGCTCCGCTGACCGCCGTCACGAGCCGGGTGAACTCGTCGGCGAAGCCGGGATGGTCAACGCGCGGCAGACCACCGGCATCGACCAAACTACTACCGGGCGTCGAAGATTCACCCGCGGGGTCAGCCGGGCGCACCCGGAAGAAGACCCGCCGGCGGCGGCCGAAGAGCGAGCCCATCAGGCCCAGCAGCAGCGTGCCGGAGCTGACCAGCAGCAGCGTCGAGCCAGGGTCGTACCGCACGGACAGCACGATGTACGGCTCGGTGCCCAGGAACTCCAGCGTGGTGCCGTCGTCCAGGGTCCAGACCTCACCAACCTGGAGGAGCTTGGTGCCGATCTCCTTGACCCGGCCGGCGTCGACCTGCCGCTGATCCAGCTCGTACACCGAGCCGGGGATACCGGCATCCAGGCCCAGATTGCCCCGGTACGCGACGAGATTAAGCATCGGATTGCGCTCGGTCGGGAACTCGGACCGAACGAACGGGCCCTCCTGCGGGGCGGTGGGCAGGTACAGGCCGGTGAAGGCCAGCTGAAGCTCCGGGTCCCGCTCACCGGTCTCCGGGTCCACGTTCGCGTCCGGGAAGGCCGCCAGCCCCTCCCCGGTCAAGCCGATGTCCCCGGTGGTCAGGAAGGGATTCGGGCTGGTCTGACTCCGCCCGAAGCGATCGGTGTAACGAACCACCGGGGCGTACCCGTGGCCGAGCAGGTAGACGTTCGCCCCGTCCAGCCGCAGCGGGGAGTTCACCGAGAACTCCGCCGGGCGGGGGGCGCCGCCGTTCTCGTCCACGGTCACCTTCGCGTTGAAGAACTCCGGCTGGCCGTTGGACTCGAGGAACCTCGCCTCGAAGTCATCCAGCTGCAGGCAGAACCGGGGCAGATCGGCGCTGCCCACCTGGGGGCCGAACGATGTCTCGGCGTACTGCTGCTGCGTGTTACAGAAGGCGTTGTCCGCACCGGCGACCAGGACCCGATTACCACTCCAGCCATACCAGGAGCCGATGGCCACGCCGATGAGCACCACCACCATTGAGGCGTGGAAGAGCAGGTTACCGGTCTCCTTCAGGTAGCCCTTCTCGGCAGATACCTCGTCGCCGCGTACCTCCACCCGCCAGCGGTGCCGACGCAGCACGGCGGCGATCTCCGGCGCGCCACCGGCCGGGGCCGCGAAGACGGTGTGCTGGGGCAACCGGTCCAGCCGCTTCGGTGCCGCCGGGGGCCGGGACCGCAGGGCGCGGACGTGGTCACGCAGCCGGGGCGTGATGCAACCGACCAGCGAGGTGAAGAGCAGCAGATAGATGGCGGAGAACCAGACCGAGCTGAACGCGTCGAAGGCACCGAGCCGGTCCAGCACCGGCGCCAGATCGGGGTACGCGACGAAGTAGTCCCGGACATCCTCGGGGTTGACGCCGCGCTGCGGCAGAACCGACCCGGGAATCGCGGCGATCGCCAGCAGGAAGAGCAGCACCAGCGCCGTACGCATGCTGGTGAGCTGCCGCCACGAGTTGCGCAGCAGCGCCAGTACCGGGTTGGGGCGGCGCCGGGGAGTCTCGGCCGGCGGCGCCGGCCGGTCGTCGGTGACCGTCATCAGATGCTTACCTGGCCCGTCCCGAAGGTGGTCTGCAGCAGGGTGACGAAGCTGGTCCAACCACCGGTGACAAGCGCGAGGCCGATCAGGATCAGCAACCCACCACCGATCCGGGTGACCCACCGGCTGTTGCGACGCACCGTCTGGAAGACCCCGAGCAGGCGGTTGAACCCCAGCCCGAAGACGATAAACGGTATCCCCAGCCCGAGGCAGTACGCCACGGCCAGCACGACCGCCCGGTTGGTCTGCCCCTCGACGAGGGCCATGCCCATCACCGCGCCGAGGGTCGGACCGGTGCAGGGCAGCCAGCTGAGCGCGAAGACCGCGCCGAGCACGGGCGCGCCGAGCAGCCCGGCAGCCGGCAGCCGTTGGATGCGCAGCTCGCGCTGCAGCCCCGGTACCACGCCGAGGTAACCCAGTCCGAGCAGCACCACCACGCCGCCGATGACGATCTCCAGCGTCCGCTCGTAGGCGAAGAAGACCTGGCCGACCGTGGTGACCAGGACCGCGGTGGCGGTGAAGACGGCGGTGAAGCCGGCGATGAACAGCAGCGTGCCGGCGAGCACCCGGCCCTTGACGGCCGCGGTCACGACCCGGGCGGTCCGCTCCCGCACCGCGACCGCCCCGGCGGCGGCACCCGGGTCTCCCCCGGCCACCGGCGGCGCGCCTCGGGAGTCTTTGCCCGCTCCCCGGCCTTCCAGGTCGGCGCCGGCCAAGCCGGTCACGTAGGAGAGGTAGCCGGGCATCAGCGGCAGGACGCACGGCGACAGAAAGCTGACCAGCCCGGCCAGCGCCGCCGTACCGATGGCGAGCAGCAGGGGACCCGACTGCGCGATCTCCCGGAACGTCTCGCCCATCAGTGGTCGCCGGTCGAGGCGGGCGACTCCGCGGCGACCCGCTCGACGATCGGTTGGAGCCCCTCCTGCTTGACGGCGGCCCGGATCACCGCCGCGATCCGTCCGTCCCGGTCCAGCACGACCGTCGCCGGGATGGTGTTCGGCGGGATCTCCAGCTCCAACGCCAGTCGGCTGCCGGGATCGAAGATGCTCGGGTAGGTGACCCGGCCCTCCTCAAAAGCGATCGCCTTGTCCCGGCTGTCCTGCACGTTGATGCCGAGGAAGGTCACCCCCGAGCTCTTGGTGGCCTGGTAGGTGGCTTCCAGGTCATCGGCTTCCGCCCGGCAGGGCGCGCACCACGAGCCCCAGAAATTGACCACCACGACCTGCCCACGATCCTGCGTCACGTCGTAGCTGCCCCCGGCGAGCAACTCGCCGGCGAGCTCGGGCGCGGCGGAACGCTGATCGGGGGCACACTCGATCACGCCGTCGGAGTTGGTGTCGCAGGCCTTCCCCCAGTCCGGGGTGGCACAGGCGCCGAGCACCACCGCGACCATGGTGGCGAGCAGGCTGGCAGACCACCTCCGGACAGTCATCAGGCGCCCTTGGCCGTCCGAGCCGTCGGTGAGATCGCGATCAGGTGGGCGGCTGGCTCGCTGTAGCCGATCCCGACCACCTTCGACCCCTCGAAGTGAAAGGTGGTGAGGCTGGCCAGCCCGCACTGCCGCTTACGCGGGTCGTGCCAGAGGCGCTTACGCTCGACAAACCGACGCAGCGTCCAGATCGGCAGCTGGTGGGAGACGAGCACCGCCTCCCGCCCCTGCGCAGCCTCCCGGGCGGTCTGCAGGGCGGCGAACATTCGCTCCGCGATGGCGCGGTACGCCTCGCCCCAGGAGGGGGTGACCGGGTCCCGCAACACCCACCAGTTGCGCGGGTCGCGGAACGAACCGTCACCCGGCGAGACCTTCTTGCCCTCGAACCAGTTGGCGCTCTCGATCAACCGCTCGTCCACCCCGATCGGGAGCCCGAACTGCGCGGCGATCGGCTCGGCGGTCTGCTGGGCACGCTCCAGCGGACTGGCGACGACGTGCACCACCTCCCGCTCGGCGAGGCCCTGCGCGGCGGCCTTCGCCATCTGCACGCCCAACTCCGACAGGCGGAAGCCCGGCAGCCGCCCGTACAGGATGCCCTCCGGGTTGTGCACCTCACCGTGCCGCAGCACGTGGACCACAGTCTTACTCACCGTCACTACCCCCCGTGACCTGCCGCGGCTGCAGCTGCCGCCGCCGCTGGCAGCGCCGCGGCGATCTGCTCCAGGGCGGCATCGTCGATCGCCGCCGAGACGAACCACGACTCGAAGGCGCTCGGCGGCAGGTAGACGCCGGCCGCCAGCATCGCGTGGAAGAACGCCTTGAACGCGGGCACCTGCTGGGCACTCGCGGAGGCGTAGTCGAAGACGTCGGCGTCGGTGAAGAAGATTGAGAACATGTTGCCGGCGGAGGACAGCCGGTGCGGCACTCCTTCAGCGGCGAGCGCCTCGCTGGCGAGCCGGCCCACGACGGCCGCCGTCTCGTCCAGCCGACGATAGAGGGCGTCGTCGGCGAGCCGCAGCGTGGCGAGCCCGGCGGCGCAGGCGAGCGGGTTACCGGAGAGGGTGCCGGCCTGGTAGACCGGACCGGCCGGAGCCAGCTGGGACATGATCTCCGCTCGCCCGCCGAAGGCAGCGGCGGGCAGGCCGCCCCCCATGACCTTGCCGTAGGTCCAGAGGTCGGCGGCGCAGGGATCGAGGCCATGCCACCCGGCGCGGGAGACCCGGAAGCCGGTCATGACCTCGTCAACGATCAGCAGCGCACCGTTGGCATGGGCGAGAGCGGCGAGTCGCTGGTTGAAGTCGTCGCGGGGCGCGACCACGCCCATGTTACCGGCGGCGGACTCGGTGATCACCGCGGCGATCTGCGGACCCTCGGCGGCGAAAACCGCTTCGACAGCGGCGAGGTCGTTGTACGGCAGCACAATCGTGTCCCCGGCCGCCGCGCCGGTCACGCCCGGCGAATCGGGCAGGCCGAGGGTGGCGACGCCGGAACCGGCGGCGGCGAGCAACGCGTCCGAATGACCGTGGTAGCAGCCCGCGAACTTGATGATCCGGCTACGACCGGTGTAGCCCCGGGCCAGCCGGATCGCCGACATGGTCGCCTCGGTCCCCGAGTTGACCAGCCGTACCTGCTCGACGGGCGCACGGTTGACGATCTCCGCCGCCAGCTCCACCTCACCCGGGGTGGGGGCGCCGAAGCTGGTGCCGAGCGCAGCGGCGGAGCGAAGGGCCTCCACCACCGCGGGGTGGGCGTGCCCGAGGATCATGGGGCCCCACGAGCAGACCAGGTCGACGTAGCGCCGCCCGTCGGCGTCGTAGAGCCACGGCCCCTCCCCCCGGACGATGAAGCGCGGGGTGCCACCGACGGCACGGAACGCGCGGACAGGGGAGTTCACCCCGCCGGGCACGAGGGCGCAGGCGCGGTCGAACAGGGCCTCGGAGGCCGGCGCGGCGGCCGGGTAGCGGCCGGGTCCGGCAGGGAAAACGTCGGTCACGATGCCGCCATTGTGTCAGCGTCGGCCGGCAGACCGGCAGGCACCCCGGGGCTCCGGGTTACCAGTCTCACCCGGGCCGACGGCCGGGGCAGCTCGCCGTCCTGGGGCGGCACCTCAAGGTCGCGCTAGGCTGACCGGGTGGATCGTGCCGAACTGTCCATCACGCTACACCGGTTGGGGGACGAGGTTGTCCTTCGGCTCGCCGGGGAGATCGACATGATGACGGCCGCCCAGCTCTCCACCGTCGTCAACGAGGTGTTGACCGAACCGCCCCCGCGAATCGTGCTGGACCTGGCCGCCGTCACCTTCTGCGACTCGCAGGGCCTGGGCACGCTGGTCGTGCTCAGCCGCAAGACCAGTCACTCCCAGAGCCTGCTGGTCCTCACCAACGTGGCCGAGTTCCTGCGCCGCGTCCTCGCCATCACGGGCCTGCGTAGCGCCCTGATGATTCGCGACGACTGATTCTCAGCCGGGGTTGCCCCAGCGAGCCTGTTCCAGCAGGCCGATCGCGCGCTGCACCGCCGTCGGGTCGGTCTCGGCGCGAAGCAGCGCGGTGGCCTCGTCGATGGCGTCGGTCAGCAGCCGCCGCTGGGTCTCCCGCTCCTGAAGCCGGGCCGACTGAGCGGTGAGCTGCCCGGTCTTCACCCACAGGTCGACGAAGACCGACACCTTGGCCCGCAGCACCCACGGGTCGAACGGCTTGGTGAGGTGGTCCACCGCGCCGGCGGCGTACCCGCGCATGGCCAGCTGGGCGTCCTGGTCCGCGGAGGTGAGGAAGATGATCGGCACATGCCGGGTTCGTTCCCGCCGCTTGATGTGACTCGCCGTCTCGAAGCCGTCCATCTCCGGCATCTGGGCGTCCAGGAGGATCACCGCGAAGTCGTCAACGAGGAGCCGCTTCAGCGCCGCCTCGCCGCTCTCCACGGCCACCGACTGGACCTGAAGCCCCTGCAGGATCGCCTCCAGAGCCGTCAGGTTCTCCCGACGATCATCCACCAGCAGCGCCTTCGCCAGCTGCGTCATCGGCTCTCCTCGCTCCGGCCTCCGCTGACCCAGGACGAGATGAGCTCGATCAACTCGTCCAGATCAACGGGCTTGGTGATGTATCCGCTGCCCCCGGCCGCGAGCGCGGACTCCCGATCACCGGGCATCGCCTTCGCGGTCAGGAAGACGATCGGGAGGTCGGCGAAGCGGTGGTTACGCCGGATCTGCCGGGTCGTCTCGTATCCGTCCTGATCGGGGATCATGGCATCCATCAGCACGATGTCCGCCTCCGGATGCTCGGCCAGCAGCCGTACGCCGTCGGCCCCGTTATCCGCGTACAGCACGGTCATCCCGTGCAGCTCCAGGGCGCTGGTCAGGGCGAACACGGTACGCACGTCGTCGTCCACGATCAGTACGGTGGCGCCGGCCAGCTGGCGGGTCGCCGTCGCCTCAACGGTGGTGGGCAGCAGCTCCACGGCGGGCATCAGTAACGACGACGGGAGACCGGCTCGGGCGGGTGAGGGCGGCGCCGGCGCCACGACCGCGTCCGGGGCCAGGACGTCGGGGAGGAAGAGGGTGAAGGTCGAACCCTGCCCGGGCACCGACGAGACACCGATCGCGCCACCCAGCAGCCGGGCCAGGTCCCGGCTAATCGACAGCCCCAGGCCGGTCCCCCCGTACCGGCGACTGGTTGTCCCGTCGGCCTGCTGGAACGCCTCAAAGATGATCGACAGCTTGTCGTCGGAGATGCCGATCCCGGTGTCCGTGACGGTGAAGGCGACCACCTGCCGCGCGTTGGTCAACGCCGGCACGTCGAAGACAGCCGACTCCGGCGCGGGGGCGATACCCAACCGCACCGCTCCGGCGTCGGTGAACTTCACCGCGTTGGAGAGTAGGTTCCGCAGGATCTGCTGCAGCAGCTGTACGTCGGTGACGATCTCCTTCGGCAACTCCGGACTGACCTGGACCTCGAAGTTGAGGCCCTTCTCCTCCGCCTGCGGGACGAACGCCTGCTCGACATAGCCGCGGACCTCGGTGAACTGAATCTCGGTCGGTTCGACATCCGTCCGACCAGCTTCGATCTTGGACAGGTCCAGAATGTCGTCGATCAGCGAGAGCAGTTCGGTGCCGGCGTTGTGGATCGTTCGGGCGAACTCGATCTGCTTCGGACTGAGGTTCTGCTCCGGGTTCTGGACCAGCAGCCGGGCCAGCAGCAACAACGAGTTCAGCGGCGTACGCAGCTCATGGCTCATGTTGGCCAGGAACTCCGACTTGTACGCCGAGGCGCGGGTGAGCTGCTGCGCCGTCTCCTCCAAGCCCAGCCGGGCCAGCTCGACCTCCCGGTTCTTGGTCTCGATGTTGCCCTTCTGCTCGGAGAGGAGCTTCGCCTTCTCCTCCAGTTCCGCATTCGTCCGCTGGAGTTCGGCCGACTGCTCCTGCAGCTCGTGGGCCAGCCGCTGCGACTGGGCGAGCAGCTCCTCGGTACGCCGGTTCGCCTGGATGGTGTTGACCGCGACGCCGATGGTGAGGACGAGCCGTTCCAGGAAGGAGAGGTACAGGTCGGAGAGGGGTGTCACGCTGGCAAACTCGATCACGCCGAGTAGCTCGCCCTCGAAGATGACCGGTAGCACCACCAGATCAGCCGGTGGAGTGTCCGCGAGGCCGGAGCGGAGCCGGAGCCGGTTGTCCGCCGACCCGGTAACCCGGATCGTGCGCCGGGAGAGCGCCACCTGGCCGACCAGGCCCTCACCGGGGCCGAACGTCACGTCTTGTCCCCGAGCCACATAGCCGTACGAGGCCGTGAGCCGCAGCCGGAGGTTCCCCTCGACGTCATCCACCAGGAAGAACGCGCCGAGCTGCGCGTCCACCAGCGGAGTCACCTCCATCATGATCATGCGGCAGACCTCGCCGAGGTCCCGCTGCCCCTGCAGCAACCCACCGATCCGGGCCAGGTTGGAGTCCAGCCAGCCCTGCTCGGAGTTCACCGTGGTCGTCTCCCGGAGCGTCCCGATCATCTGGTTGATGTTGTCGGTGAGCTCGGCGACCTCCCCCTGCGCCTCGACCGCGATCTGCTGGGTCAGGTCGCCGCGGGTCACCGACGTGGAAACCTCGGCGATGGCGCGCAGCTGAATGGTCAGGGTGGAGGCGAGCTGGTTGACGTTCTCGGTGAGGTCCCGCCACGTCCCGGCGACGCCCTTCACCTGGGCCTGACCACCCAGCTTCCCCTCGGTACCCACCTCCCGGGCAACCCGGGTCACCTCGTCGGCGAACGACGACAACTGATCCACCATCGTATTGACAGTGTTCTTCAGCTCCAGAATCTCGCCCTGCGCGTCAACCGTGATCTTCTGCCCCAGATCACCCCGGGCGACCGCCGTCGTGACCGAGGCGATGTTGCGCACCTGCGACGTCAGGTTCGACGCCATCGAGTTCACGTTGTCCGTCAGGTCCCGCCACGTCCCGGAGACCCCCTTCACCTGGGCCTGACCACCCAGCTTCCCCTCAGTACCCACCTCCCGGGCAACCCGGGTCACCTCGTCGGCGAACGACGACAACTGATCCACCATCGTATTGACAGTGTTCTTCAGCTCCAGAATCTCGCCCTGCGCGTCAACCGTGATCTTCTGCCCCAGATCACCCCGGGCGACCGCCGTCGACACCTGCGAGATGTTGCGGACCTGGCTGGTCAGGTTGCCGGCGAGCTGGTTGACGTTCTCGGTGAGGTCCCGCCACGTCCCGGCGACGCCCTTCACCTGGGCCTGACCACCCAGCTTCCCCTCAGTACCCACCTCCCGGGCAACCCGGGTCACCTCGTCGGCGAACGACGACAACTGATCCACCATCGTATTGACAGTGTTCTTCAGCTCCAGAATCTCGCCCTGCGCGTCAACCGTGATCTTCTGCCCCAGATCACCCGTCGCCACCGCCGTCGACACCTGCGAGATGTTGCGGACCTGTGCGGTCAGGTTCGCTCCCATGGTGTTCACCGAGTCAACGAGGTCCTTCCAGGTGCCGGCGGCGCCCCGGACATCAGCCTGACCACCCAACTTCCCCTCGACGCCCACCTCCCGCGCCACCCGGGTCACCTCGTCGGCGACGGACGACAACTGGTCCACCACGGTGTTCACCGTGCGTCCGATCCGCAGGTACTCCCCACGCAGCGGTCGGTCATCCAGCTCCAGCGCCACGTGCTGGGAGAGATCGCCCTCGGCGACCGCCACGATGACCCGGGCGAGCTCGATGGTCGGGCGTCCAAGGTCCTCAATGAGCGAGTTGACCGCCTGCGGCCCCTCCGCCCAGGAACCATCCAGGTCCTCGTCGTCCAGGCGCTCGGCGAGCCGCCCGTCCCGGCCCACGATCCGGCTGATCCGGCGCAGGTCGTGGCACTGCCGTTCCTGGAGCGACACCACCTCGTTGAAGGCGTCCGCCAACTCGCCCGCCCGGCCCGACCGGTGCGGCAGCCGAACCTTGAGATCGCCCTGGCGAACGCGCCGCAGCGCCTCGGTCAGCTCGATGAGGACCGCATCGGGTTCCGGCGCGGACAGCTCCACCGCCGGCTGTTTCGCCGTGGTCATCATTCCTCGCTCACGTCGGGGGCCGCGTTCACTCTGGTGCCGCTGGCGCCTGCCGCCGGCAGGCCGGACATCCCACTATTGTGCCCACCACCGCTACCCGCCAGACCGACGCGACGTGAGCTGGCCCGGCTCGGAGCCGACCGGCACCGGCTCGCCGCTGGGTCCGGTTGGCGCCCACCCCGGCAGCGGTGGAGGATACGGGGGTGTCAGCGGAGAGGGGGCCCGCGCCGACCGGAGGCCGGGACGAACACGTCCGGCGAGTCCGGCTCCCCGCCGACCCCCGGACCCCCGCCGCAGCGCGGGCCCTCGTCCGGTCCCTGCTCGCCGAGGCGGATCTGGCGGAGCTGACCAACGAGGCGCTCCTGCTCACCACCGAACTCTCCACCAACGCGGTGGAGCATGCCCGCACCGACCTGGACCTCGAGGTGGTCGCCGACCGAAGAGGTCTCACCGTCACCGTCTCCGACTTCGCCCGCGGCCCGGTCGAGGAGCTGACCATCGGCGTTCGCAACGAGGGCAGCGACATCGCCGACATCGCCGAACGGGGCCGGGGCCTGCTCCTGGTTGACCACTTCGCCAGCCGCTGGGGCACCACGTACCTGCCCGCCGGTAAGGGTGTCTGGTTCCGGCTCGACCGGCCCGACTCTCTCGATCGCCCCGGCCGGTCACCGGTCAACGGCGCGCCGGCCGCGGCGGTGACCGGCGACCAAGCCGCCAGCGAGGGCAGCTTCACGCCGAGCGCCGCGGCGATGAGCGAGCTGATGCAGACCGCGCCCGACCCGTACGCGGAGAACTCCCTGCCAGACTTCGCGACCAGCCTGTTGACCCGGGTGGCCGAGATGGTCGGCGCGGCCGGCGGCCAGGTCCGGCTGGACCGGGGCGACGGGCAGGGCCCGCAGCTACTGGCCCGCTACGGCCGGCAGCTGCGGATCGACCATGACCTGGTACGGGTGCCGCTGACCGTGCACCGGCCGTACGTCGGCGAGTTGGAGCTGGACGCGGCGCCATCCGCGTACGCCCAACCGCTGGCGGTGTTGATGGCCGAGCGGCTCTCGCTGCACCTGGAGAACGACCGGCTGCGCCGGGCCGACCTGCGCCGGCAGGCCTGGCTGACCTTCCTCGCCGAGGCGAGCGAGCTGCTCGCCCAGTCCCTCGATGTCGAGCTGACCATGGCGCTCATCCCGCAGCTCGTGGTGCCCCGCCTGGGGCAGTGGTGCGCGGTGCACACCAGCGACGAGTGGGGGCGGCTGCGCCTGGCGGCGGCCAGCCACGCGGACGAGTCGATGCTGCCCCAGCTACACGCCGTACTGGCGGAGACCGGGCCGGATTCGGTCCAGTCCCGACTGCGGGAGGCCTCCCGCAACGGCACCCAGCTCCCGCTCGGCGCGCCGACCGAGGGCTTCGCCGTCCCGCTGATCGCCCGGGGCCAGCGGCTCGGCACCCTCGCTGTTGGCCGGCACCAGCGGCACCGGCACGACCCGGACGAGGTCGCCGTACTCGAGGATGTGGCTCGGCGCGCGGCGCTGGCGATCGAGAACGCGCGCATCCACGCCGAGCGCCGTCGGGTCGCCCAGGCGCTCCAGCAGTCGCTGCTGCCGCCCGCGCTGCCGGTGGTGGAGGGGATCGGCTTCGCCGCGGAGTACGTCCCGACCGGGGACGACGCGGACGTCGGCGGCGACTTCTACGACGTGCTGCCGCTGCCGGACGGGCAGTGGCTGGTGGTGATCGGTGACGTCTCCGGTAAGGGGGTACAGGCGGCCACCCTCACCGGCCTGGTCCGGAATGTCATCCGGACCCTGATCGGGGACGGCAAGCCACTGTCGGAGACGCTGATCCGGCTCAACGAGACGCTGGTCGAGCGGGGCGGCGGGCGCTACTGCACCCTGGCCCTGGCCGCGGTCGGACCGGGTGCGGGTGACCCGCTGGAGGCGGGTAACCAACTGGAGGTCAGCCTGCACCTCGCCGGGCACGACCGGCCGGTGCTGCTGACGGCCGCCGGTACGGCCCGGTTCGTCGGCACCGGTGGCACCGCGCTCGGGCTACTCGACTCGATCTCCTCGCCGGCCACCGAGCTCACCCTGGACCCCGGCGAGGCACTGATCTTCTACACCGACGGGGTCACCGAGCGGCGGCGCGGGCGGGAACTCTTCGGGGTGGACCGGCTCCGGGAGGCGGCGGCGCCGCTCGCCGGCTACTCGGCGGATGTGGTGGCGGCGCGGCTGCGCTCGACCGCGCTCGGCTTCTCCACCGAGACACCCCGAGACGACATCGCGATCCTGGTCCTGCGCAACGACGGCGGCTAGCCGCGACCGCGCGAGCAGGCGCGTGGCCGAGCGGCCCGGCCGGTAACGTAACGCCGTGACCACCGAGACTCCAGCGCCCGTCGCCAAGCGGATGCCGACCGAGCGAACCCACCACGGCGATACCGTCATCGACGAGTACGCCTGGCTCGCCGGCAAGGACGATCCCGCCACGATCGCCTACCTCACCACCGAGAACGCCTACACCGAGGCCCGGACGGCACACCTCGCGGACCTGCGCGAGCAGCTGTTCGAGGAGATCCGCCGGCGGACCCAGGAGACCGACCTGTCGGTGCCCACCCGCAAGGGCGGCCACTGGTACTACACCCGCACGGTCGAGGGGCAACAGTACGGGGTGCACTGCCGCCGGGTCGTCCGCCCCGGCGAAACCGACCCGCCCGTCAGCCGCGACGGCGCCCCCCTGGCCGACGAGGAGGTGCTGCTCGACGGCAACCTGCTCGCCGCGGGGCACGACTTCTTCGCGCTCGGGGCCTTCGACGTGAGCCCGGACGGGCGTTGGCTGGCGTACTCGACCGACTTCTCCGGCGACGAGCGGTACACGCTCCGGGTCAAGGACCTCAGCACCGGGGAACTGCTACCCGACGAGGTGCCCGGCACGTTCTACGGTACGGCCTGGTCCGCCGACGCCTCGGTGCTCTTCTATGTCACCGTTGACGACGCGTGGCGGCCAAACCGGGTCTGGCGGCACACGCTGGGTACCCCGGCCAGCGAGGACGTGGTGGTCCACCAGGAGGACGACGAGCGGTTCTGGGTCGGGGTCGAGCTGACCCGCTCCGAGAAGTTCCTCCTCATCGACATTCACAGCAAGGTGACCAGCGAGATCCTGGTCATCCCCGCCGGCAACCCGACCGGCGTCCCGGCCCCGGTCGCCCCCCGCCGCCAGGGCGTGGAGTACACGGTCGAGCACCACGGTCACCGGTTCCTGATCCTGCACAACGACGGCGCCGAGGACTTCGCCCTCGCGTACACCTCGGCTGATGCCCCCGGCGACTGGGTGCCGCTCATCGAACACTCCCCCGGCACCCGCCTGGAGGCGGTCGACGCGTTCGAGAACCACCTGGTGGTCACGTTGCGCGCCAACGGGCTGACCGGGCTGCGGGTGCTACCGATCGGGGGCGGCGACCCGCACGACATCGACTTCCCCGAACCGCTGTACAGCGTCGGCCTGGACAGCAACCCGGAGTACCGCACCGGTCAGCTCCGGCTCCGCTACACCTCGCTGGTCACCCCAGACTCGGTGTACGACTACGACCTGGTCAGCCGCCGGATGACGCAGCGCCGGCAGCGTCCGGTGCTGCCCGGGCCGGACGGCCGCCCGTACGACCCGGCCGGCTACGAGCAGCACCGGGACTGGGCGATCGCCGACGACGGCACCCGGGTGCCGATCTCGTTGATCTGCCGGGCCGGTACCCCGCGCGACGGCTCCGCGCCGTGCGTCATCTACGGCTACGGCTCCTACGAGGCGAGCATGGACCCCTGGTTCTCGGTCGCCCGGCTCTCCCTGCTGGACCGGGGCGTCGTCTTCGCCGTGGCGCACATCCGCGGCGGCGGCGAGCTCGGCCGGCGCTGGTACGACCAGGGCAAGCTGCTGGCCAAGAAGAACACCTTCACCGACTTCGTGGCCTCTGCGCGGCATCTGGTCAAGGCGGGCTGGACCGCGACCGACCGGCTGGTTGCCCGGGGCGCCTCCGCCGGCGGGCTGCTGATGGGCGCGGTAACCAACCTCGCCCCGGACGCGTTCACCGGAATCGTGGCGCAGGTTCCCTTCGTTGACGCGCTGAACTCGATCCTCGACCCGTCGCTGCCGTTGACCGTCACCGAGTGGGAGGAGTGGGGCAACCCGCTGGACGACCCCGAGGTGTACGCGTACATGAAGTCGTACACGCCGTACGAGAACGTGCGGGCCGTGGACTATCCCGCGATCCTCGCGGTGACCAGCCTCAACGACACCCGGGTGCTCTACCACGAGCCGGCGAAGTGGATCGCGCGACTGCGGGCCACCGCGCCGCGCGGCGACTACCTGCTCAAGACCGAGATGGGTGCCGGGCACGGCGGGCCGAGCGGTCGGTACGACGCCTGGCGGGAGGAGGCCTTCATCAACGCCTGGCTGCTCGACCAGCTCGGCCGCGCCGGGAGCTAGTCGGCGAGCGCCCCGGCCAACACGGCTGGCTCCACGTTGCCGCCGGTCACCACGGCAGCCGTACGCCCGGCGGGTAGCTCGGCGCGGCGGAACAACCGGGCGGCGACCGCCACCGCGGCGCTCGGCTCCACCACGAGCCGGGCGTCGCGGACCAGCCGGCCCAGCGCCGCCCGAATCTCGTCCTCGGTGACGGTCACGATCCCGTCCAGCCGCTCCAGCAGGTGCGCGAGGGTCAGCTCGGACGGCGGCAGGCGCAGCCCGTCGGCACAGGTCCGGTAGGTGCGCTCCTCGCCCCACGACACCACCGACCCGGCCGCCAGCGAGTCCCGGGTGTCGGCGGCCAACTCCGGCTCCACGCCGATGACCGCCGCCGCCGGCCGCAGCGCCCGGACCGCGGTCGCGACGCCGGACGACAACCCGCCCCCGCCGACCGGCACCAGCACCACATCGACATCGGGCAGATCCGCCACGATCTCCAAACCGATCGTGCCCTGGCCAGCGATGATCCGCCGGTCGTCGAAGGGCGGCACCAGCACCGCGCCGGTCTCCGTCGCGATCTGCTGCGCCGCGGCTCCACGGCGCGGCGGTGGCACGGTCACCACCTCGACGCCGTACGCCCGGATCCGGTCGACCTTGGCCGCCGGCGCCCCCTCGGGTACGACGACCCGGCACGGCACACCGGCGGCGGTCGCCGCGTGCGCCAACGCCAGGCCGTGGTTGCCCGAGGAGTGGGTGACCACGCCGGCCGACCGCTGCTCCGCGGTGAGCCGGGCCACCGTGTGGGTCGCGCCCCGCAGCTTGAAGGAGCCGACCGGCTGCAGGCTCTCCGCCTTGAGCCACAGCTCCGCATCCCACGGGGCCCGCATCAGCGGGGTACGCAGGACCTGGCCGGTGATATCGGCGGACGCACTCCGGATGTCGTCAACAGTCACAAGCTTCATCACCTGATCCTGCCCGGTGGTGATCCCGCCTAGACTTCCGGGGCGTGAGCAGCGAGCGTCCGGTCGCCAGCGGCGACGATGATCCGCCGATGGGCGACCGGCCCCGGCCCGGCCTTCGCGTGATGGCCCGGGACCGACGGGTCTGGGTAATTCTCGGTGTGGTCGCCGCCGTGCTGGGCTGCTGTTGCGCGTCCGCCGCCGGCACCCTGTTCGCCCTCGCCTCCGGCCTCTTCGCCACCGGGTGAGCAGGAGTCGACGAGGGCCGGTAATCAACCTCCTGATCTGCGTTACACCCCCTGGTGCAATACCGTTTTTCTGGTAGCAGGAGGTCCGGCGGATGTCGTTGACGGTGCACACCCAACAGCGCGGCGAGGTCGCCGTCATATCGGTCGTCGGCGAGCTGGATCTGGCCACCGCGCCACGGTTACAGGAGCACATCACCGACCTGTTGGACCGGGGCCGCAGCCGGCTGGTCTTCGACCTGACGCAGGTCTCGTTCTGCGACTCGACCGGGCTGGCCACCTTCATCCACGCGAAGAACAGCTGCGACGAGGCGGGCGGATTCGTACGGCTGGCCGCCCCGCGGCGCGATGTGCTGCGCATCCTCGAGGTCTGCGGGCTCGTCGAGGTGCTGCGGACGTACCCGACGGTCGAGCGGGCCGTCAACCCCACCGCGGCGTCATCGTGACGCCCCCGCGGCACCGACTCGGGGCGCTACCCCGCGTCGGTGACTCGGGGGCGCTACCCCTCGTCCTCGATGTAACGCGGACGGGCGATGACCAGGCCCGCGCAGGTCTGCACCGCAAGCGCCAAGATCAAAAATCCGACCGGCACGACCCAGCCACCGGTGGCCCCGTAGAGGACGCCGACGAGCAACGGCCCCAGCGCCGCGATGAGGTAGCCGGCGCTCTGCGCGAACGCCGACAGCGCCACCGTCCCCTCCGCCGTCCGCGCCCGCAGCCCGATGGTCGCGAGGACCAACGGGAAGGCGCCCTGCCCGACGGCCAGCAGGGCCATCCAGAGCAACGCGCCGCGGTACGGCGCCAGGGCCAGCCCCAGGTAGGCCAGCGTTGACGCAGCGGCCAACGACAGCACCAGCGGTCGCAGCGTCCGCAGCCGACCGGCCAACGTCGGCATCAGGAGTGCGACCGGCACGCCCAGCGCGGTGACCCCGGCGAGCAGGAGGCCCGCCGTGGCCGGGCGGAACCCGGCGTCCCGGTACAGCTGCGCCAGCCAGCCCATGATCGCGTACCCGCTGAGGGACTGGGTGCCGAAGTACACGGCCATGGCCCAGCCGAGCCGGGTGCGCGCCGGCCGCACCCGAACACCGGCGGTGGTCTCGGTCGGCGTCGATCGCCGCGCAACAGAGCGGGCCCGACGGGCCAACAGCACCCATGGGAGTACGGCCAGCGCGGCCAGCCCGGCCCAGACCCCGAGCCCGATCCGCCAGGAGCCGAAGGCCTGCGCGGTCGGCACCGCCGCGGCGGCGGACACCGTCATACCCGCGGTCATGGCCATCGTGTACGCCCCGGTGGCCAGTCCGGTGCGGTGCGGGAAGTACTGCTTGACCAGCAGGGGTAGGAGAATGTTCGCCACCGCGATCCCGGCCAGCGCCAGCGCGCTGGTAAGGACGAAGACCAGCGCGGAGTCGGTGGCCACCCGAAGCACCTGGCCAGCGGCGAGCACCGCCATCGCCACGACCAGCACCCGAGCCGGTGCGACCCGACGGACCAGCCACGGGGTGATCGCCCCGAGCCCGGCAAACGCGATCGTCGGCAGCGTGGTCACCACGCCGGCCATGGTTCCGGAGAGTCCGAGGCCGGTACGGACCTCGTCCAGCAGCGCACCGAGGCTGGTCACCGCAACCCGCAGGTTCGCACCGACCAGAATTATCCCGACCAGCACGAGCGCGGCTCGGCGCGCCACCTGGCGCTCTCCGACCTGAGCCGTGGCCGTGCCATCCGGGGCGCCCTTCGTGGCTGCGCTCGGCGCGCTCTCCGTGGCCACGCCACCCGGAGCGCCCGCTCCCGCTGTGGCCGCGCCCTGCGGGCCGGGGCGGTCGGGCACCTCCGGAAAGTTGCTCTCGCGGGGCGGGCGTGGCCTCATCCTGGTGGACGTCGCGGACGGTGGCGGGGTCATGCCCCCGAACCTACAATCATGGGATGAATTTTCGGCAGGAGATGTAACCAGTGCCACCCGAGGTCGAAACCACCGCCATCCCACCGCGAGGCCAACGGGTCCAGGAGACGATCGCCCAGCTCCGCGACCGGATCCTCGGCGGCGAGTGGCCGGTGGGCAGCCGAATACCGACCGAGCCGCGACTCGTCGCGGACCTCGGTGTGGGGCGCAACACCGTTCGTGAGGCGGTCCGCGCCCTGGCGCACGCGGGAGTGCTGGAGATCCGGCAGGGCTCCGGCACGTACGTGGTGTCGGTCGATGAACTGGCCCCGGTGGTGGCCCGCCGGCTCACCGACGACCGGATGGCCGAGGTGGTCGAGGTTCGGCGCGCCCTCGAGGTGGAGGCCGCCCGACTCGCTGCGCTGCGGCGCACCACCGAGGACCTGGCGGCGCTCGCCGACGCGCTCGCCGCCCGGGAGGCCGCGTGGTACAGCGGACGGGTCGACGAGTTCGTGGCGGCCGACGGCATGCTGCACACCATCGTCGTCGCGGCAGCGCACAACGGCATCCTCGCCGAGCTACACGCCTCCATCGGCGCCGCGATGCACAGCACGGTCGCCGCGACCGTGGGTGAGACCCTCACCCCCGATCGCTACGTGGACCACTCCCGCCTGGTTGATGCCATCCGGGCCAGCGACCCGGAGTGGGCGGCGATCGAAGCAGGCGCCTACCTGAGGCCACCGCCGCCGACCTAGGTCACCCCGAAGCACACCGACACCCGTGGAAATCCCACGGGCACCGACATCATTCGTACACGTGTTCGATAAAGTCCCGGTCATGGAGCAACGAAAGCACTGGTGGAACGGGAAGTGGGGGCGGCTGGCCCGACGCGACGTCTTCCTCCGCGTCAACGCCGACCGGTGGCACGTCGAACAGCGCGCCGGCGGCTCGGAGGGGGTCTCCCAGTTCTACGAGTACAGCAGCGTCGAGGAGGCCGAAGAGACGGTCCGGGCGCTACTCCACGGCGCCGACACGTGGCGTGAGCTCTCCCCCCGACCTCCGGGCGGCTGGGGCGGTGTTTAACGCACAGAACGGCCGGGAACGGCGCCAGCATGAACGAGCAACGTGTCCTCTCTCGGGTCACCACCGGGATGCGGGTGGTTGACGTCGCCGGCAGTGAAATCGGCACCGTGGACCTGGTCCAGCGGGACGACCCGAACGCGGTGACCGTGCAGGCACCGACCACCGACCCGGGCAGCAGCCTAAACGAGTTGATCGAGGCCACCGCGGTGGAGGAGCCGGACGTCCCGGCCGACCTGGCGGCCCGGTTGCGCCACTCGGGCTACCTGAAGGTCTCCACCGACCGGGTCCGCACCGGGGCGGTCTACGTGCCCGCCGACCAGATCGCGGCCGTCACCGACGCGGTCCGTCTGGACGTCCCGCTGGCGGATCTACCCGCCGAGGAGTGACCCCTCCGACCGAGACTTTCCCAACCCCGCGCATCTGTGTAGAGACGAACGGAGGGTGTTCTTGGCAAGCTTGGTCCCATGACGTTGATCCTCCGTTCGGCCATCCGCAACGACATCGGCCTTGTCCGGAACAACAACGAGGACTCCGCCCTGGCCGGTGAGCGCCTCCTCGCAGTCGCGGACGGCATGGGCGGACTGCCCGCCGGGGAGGTGGCGAGCGAGATCGTCATCCGAATCCTGGACGAGCTGACCCCGCCAACCACCCCCACTGCGGCCGCCGACGCGCTCCGCGCCGTGGTCAGCGCCGCCAACCAGCGCATCCACGCCGCGATCGCCGCGGATCCCGCCCGGGAAGGCATGGGGACGACGCTGACCGCCACCCTGCTCGCCGACGACACGCTGGTACTGGCCCAGGTCGGCGACTCCCGTTGCTACCTGTTGCGCGATGGGGAGCTGACCCTGATCACCCGGGACGACACGTTCGTACAGGCGCTGGTGGACCAGGGAGCGATCACCGCCGAACAGGCCCGGCACCACCCCCAGCGGTCGCTGGTGACCCGAGCGGTGCAGGGAGCCGGCGCCCCACCCTCGATCGGGACCCTGACTGTGACCTCCGGCGACCGGCTGCTGCTGTGCAGCGACGGGCTCTCCGACTACGTGGAGCACGAGGCGATCGCCGCCACCCTGACCCAGTACGGTGACCGGCAGCTCTGCGGGGAGCAGTTGGTCAAGCTCGCCCACCAGGCCGGCGCACCGGACAACGTCACCGTCGTGGTTTCCGACGTCACCACAGCCTGAGCGGTCGACCGGCGGGACAGGCCACCGGGCAGGACACCGGGTGGCCGGTTCACCGAGCTACCTCTTCCCCCTGGTGAAGATGTCCGTCAGGGCGGTCAGGAGGGCGACGAGGATGAACGCCGAAATGATCAACAAGGTGGTGCGGAAGGCCGCCAACCAGTCACCGCCGGTACGGTCCAACGTCGCGAACAGCGCGGAACTGACGCCGACTATCCCGGCTGAGATTCCCAGGCGGTGCCCGGTCTGCAGCATCCCGGCCGCGCTGCCGGCCCGCGTGTCGGAGACCTGTGACATCGTCACAGCCTGGTTGGGGATGTTGGTCAGTCCGCTACCCAGGCCGCTGAGGACGAAGCCCGCGCCGAGGCCGGCGAGGAGCAGTGGCAGGGCCGCCGAGTGCGGGCTGTCGAAGGTCGGCAGGAAGAGGTCACCGACCATGACCGCCACTACGCCGACGAGAGATGTCAGCAGTCCGAGGGCTACCACTCGGCGGCCTGCTCGCCAGGCCAGCCGGCCCCCGACGACCGCCCCCGCCGCCGTGCCCCCGGCGATCGGCACCATCACGAGACCGGTGGTGATCGGGCTGTGGCCCATCCCGTCCTGCAGATACAGCGCGAGTACGAAGTACAGCGCGTCATACGCGCCGAACAACACCGCGATGAGCGCGCCCAGACCGTAGGACCGGATCCGCAGTAGGCCCAGGTCGACCAGGGGCGACTCCCGGTGCGGACGCCGCTCCCAGAACCCGAAGCCGGCGAGAACGAGCACGCCGACCGGCACCAGCACCCACAGGACAGGGGTCCGGGCCGTCTCCTCCACCATCGGAATCCAGAGCGCCACCATTCCGACGACGAACAAGACGACGCCCACCGGGTCCGTGCGTCGCCACCAGAATCGATCCGGGCGTACCCGCAACGCGGGAATCACGAGAAACCCCAGGACAGCTGCCAGGAGAGCGACCGCGGCGTCCGCGACGAAGATCAGCCGCCAGCCGTATTCCGGACTGACGTCAACCAGCAGCCCGCCCAGGACCGGTCCGGACCCGAGGGCGACGCCGAACGCCACCCCGAGCAAACCGTACGGACGGCCCCGCTCTTCCTTGCGGAACAACTGCTGGAACAGCCCGAGAATCTGCGGGCTCACCGCCCCGAGCGCACCACCCTGCACCAACACGGAGAGCACCAGCCAGACCGGCGTTTGGGCGAGGGCGGCGGAGAGGGCGGCCAGCCCACCGAGCACCAGGCCGGACACGAAGACCGCGCGCCGTCGCCACACGTCACCGAGCCGGCCAGCGGGCACCAACATCAGGGCGTAGGCCAGCGCGTAGCCAGCGACCAGCCACTGCTGGCCGTCCTCGTCCAGGCCGATCGTCGCGGCGATCTGAGGCACCGCGATGACCAACATCGCGGTGGTGACCGTCCCGAGGAACACGACCACCTGACAGACACCGGCTACCAGCCACCGCCGGGCCCGCCCGGAACGAGGCTCGGAGGCCGTCAACGCGACATCCCGACACACTCACGACTGCTCACGCGACCCCCTTGTCCACCCGGGCGGCGTTACCTCACGCGTGGGGCTCCCGTGAACCAACCCCGCCGCGGCCCGATCAGTTCACGGGAGCGCGGCCGCCTCTCGTCAGTGCGGCCGGATGCTCTGCTCGTACTGGAAGAACTCGTACGGGTCGTACTTGGTCTTGATCGCACGCAACCGGGGATAGTTGTCGCCGTAGTACGCGGTGGCCCAGTCACCGATGCTGCTGTCCGGAACATTGACGTAGGAGCCGCTGACGTAGGGCAGTAGCGCCTGACGGAACCGCTCCGTCCACGACAGGACCGTCTTCTGCTCCTCGTCGTCCTCCCAGTTCCCGCTCCACTCCAGGTAGTACTTCGGGCTCCGGTGATAGAACGCGGTAGCGTCGGTCGCTATCCGGTTCACCGCGCCGCCCCAGTTCAGGCACCAGACCTCGCCGCCGAGGTCGGGAAGTTCGGCCAGGTACCGAATAATTGTGTCGATCCCCTTCTTCGGGAGCAGTTCGTACGCCCAGGAGGAGGGGATGTGGGTCTTCCGCGGCGTGTCCGTCGTGCCGGCGAGCTGGTTCCAGGCGTCCAGGTATGAGGTGGTCTCCGTGATGACCTGAGGGTTTCCGACCTCGACCAGCGGTCGAATTATCTCGCGCAGCCGGTACTCAGAACCACGATAGATTCCGTTACAGTAGATATGGCCGTCCGCTCGGGTCTTCGGGTTGAAAACCGAACCAAATCCGTCGTCCGCGAAGGGCGCTATTCGCTGCCAGCGCTCGAACAGCTCTCCGACGTGTTGCCAATCATCCCAGGTAATCTGATACACCACGACATCCGATACCGGGTGAATGCTGTACGTGTACTTGGTCGCGATGCCGAAGTTGCCGCCGCCACCGCCGCGCGAGGCCCAGAGCAGATCGGCGTGCCGCGTTTCGTCAGCGTGGATGAGCTGGGCCCCCCGCTCCCCCTCCGGAACAACGATATCGAGGCCGGTCAGACTGTCGCTGGTCACCCCGAGACTCCGGCTGAGCTGGCCGATCCCGCCGCCCAGGGTAACCCCGGCCACACCGACACCGACCTCGGCTCCGGTGGGAACGGCGAAGCCCTGCTCCCCCAACACCGCAACGACCTGGTCCTGCGTCGCTCCGGTCTGCACTGTCGCCTGACGTGCGTGCGTGTCCAGCTCGACCGCCTGCATCTCGCTCACGTCGATGATGACGCCGCCGTCCACTGCCGACCACCCCTCCAAGGCGTGCCGACCACCGCGAGCCCGGAAAGCCACATCGTGTCGACGGCACCAGGTGATCGCATTGATCACGTCCTGGGGGTTCTGACAGAAGACGATAACCAGCGGGTAGGGGTTGAACTGCCGGTTCCACCCGAGTCGCGCCTCGTCGTAGTCGGCGTCGTCGGGGAACACCAACCGCCCGGTCAGCCAGCCCGGATCCGGTTGTGGACCTCGCCCTGGCATCGGTTCGCGTAGGACAGCTTTGTCACCGTAGGTTGCCAGAGCGGCGGGGGAGATGGCGGCAGCGCCGGCAACGCCCGCACCTACCGCCAGGAATCGTAGGACGTTTCGTCGAGTGGCTTCCATTTCCTTCTCCTTCAGCGCCGGAAACGACCCAGGGGTCGCCCGGCCCGCGAATTCGGCCATTTTGGGCACCGTTGCTGCCCGTCACTGACAAATCCGGAGTCGTCGGGCCCATGCCGTGCACCACCCGTCGATTTGGGCGCCATACCGCCGTCAACGCACCTCGCGTCGCACTAGGCGCGTTTCAGTCCTGTAGCGCTGGATCGTCTGTTTTGACCGTATCAGTCAGTCCCGCCGACTGAAGGCGCTTGACTGGATCGCCAATAGCCACGTGAAACGCCCGAGGCTGCTGGGAATCCAGTTACCTAATGGGAAATGCGAGTCAGCGACGGCCCCTCCGGCTCACCACCGACCACGTGCGGCCGACGACCAGTGCCAGCGATGTCACAAGACACACCAGCAGGGTGAGGTGCCACGGCTTGATCGCGCCCATGGCCCGACACCGGATCCAGAGCCGGCAAGACCCCGCGCCCAAGGAGACGCTTCCGGTTCACCGGCCGGGCTGGACGAGGTATGAAGGTGCACAGGCGACAATCCGCACACCGGAAGGACCTGGCTCGATGACCTTGGAACGACCGATCGCCCCGGACCCGTACGAACTGCTGCCGACGGTGCCATCGTTCACGCTCACCAGTGCCGACGTCCGCAACGGCGAGCCGATGGACGCCACGTACGCCCACCCGAGCGTCGGCGGCGAGGACCTCTCCCCGCACCTGGCCTGGTCCGGCTTCCCCGCCGAGACCAAGGGCTTCGTGGTGACCTGCTTCGACCCGGACGCACCGACCGGCAGTGGCTTCTGGCACTGGGTGCTGGTCAACCTGCCGGCGGGGGTGACGGAGTTGCCGCGGGGCGCGAGCGGCGACGCCCTGGGCGGCGCCTTCGCGGTTCGCAACGACTACAGCCAGCAGGATTACGGGGGCGCTGCCCCGCCATCCGGTGATCACCCGCACCGATACCTCTTCGCGGTACACGCGCTGGACGTGGAGCACCTCGACGTCACCCCGGACGCCTCCCCGGCGTACGTGGGCTTCAACCTCGCCTTCCACACCCTGGCCCGCGCGGTGATCCGGCCGACCTACCAGGTAACGCAGTAGCCGTCCCCGGTTCCACGACCCGCGTCCGGCCTGGTGGCGTCCACGGGGACGGTGGGGCGACCAGCGCCGGGACGTGGGAAGGCGGGTAACCCTCGGGTCAGGAGGGCGTACGGGCCACCGCGAAGACGGACTGGCCGAACGGGGGACGGGCCAGCTGCTCGGCGACCCTGGTCAGCGGGAGCACCAGGGTGTCGTACACCTTGACCATCGGGCCCTCCTTCGGCATCAGCCGGAAGACCTTTGTCGCCATGAAGTAGCCAATCAACCCGAGCGCATTCGCGTAGTGGATCTTTTCCACGGTCAGCCCGGCTTCGGTCATCGCGGCGGCCAGGGTCTTCGTCGTATACCGCCGGACGTGGCCGGTGGCGATGTCGGCGGGACTCATCGCGAACTCGAACGCTGGCACGATGATGATCACCGGGCTGCCCGGCCGGACCAGATCGCGCATGCCGCGCAGGGCCCCGACGTGATCCTCGATGTGTTCCAGAACGTTGTACGAGACGACGGCGCTGTAGTCGCCACGGTCGGTGTGCGGCAGCAGCATCTCCCGCACCTCGATGCCGGGCTGCTCGGCGCCGAGCCGTTCCTTCAGGGCGACCAGTCGCTCCGGGTCAGCCTCCGTGGCGGTGAAGCGGGGTACTCGCGCGGCCCACTCCAACGCATAGTCACCGAGGCCGCTCCCCACCTCGATCGGGTTCTCACCGAGGTACGGCAGGGCCAGCTCAACGAACCAACGGCGGTGGTTCACGGCGGTCGCGAGGCCTTCCAGCACCTCGGACTGGACGCGCTGATTACCGGTTATTTCTGCCATACGTCGATTCCTCACGGTGTGGCTGTCTTGACCCCGCCTGAACCGACAGAGTGAACCATTCACCTAGAAGGCGGAACAAATCGGGGCACCGGGGTGACCGAAATACGATCGGAGTAGGTGCATGATCGGCGACCGGGAGCCGGCACATGCTACCAATCGCCCAAAACCCGGCACAGTGCGGCCACATCTGACTACTCTCTGAATTGGCATGACTACCGCTGATTCAAGTAGCGCAGCCGACGTCTCCACGGAGGGAGCGCCGGCCCCCCGGCCTGACCAGCCCGGCAAGCGGTGGCGGCTCGACCTGTTGGCAGTACTGAGCTTCGTCCTGCTCGCGCTCTGGGTGACCCTCCGGCTCTGGCTCGACCCAGCCGACGGGCTCCGGGACAACCGCACCGATCAGTCTCAGTTCGAGTGGATGATGGCGCACGGGTCACGAGTGGTGACCGATTTCGCCTACCCGTTCACCTCCGACCGAATGAATGTGCCGGAGGCCGTCAATTTGATGGCCAATACGTCTGTACTATCCGTATCTATACCAATGACGCCGGTCACCCTCCTGGCCGGCCCCCGGATGTCCTTCCTGCTCTTCCTAACCCTGGGTATGGCCGCCACCGCGACATCGTGGTACTTCCTGCTCTCCCGGGTGGTGGTCCGCTCCCCCGGCCCGGCCTGGCTCGGCGCCACGTTCTGCGGGTTCGCGCCCGCGATGGTTTCGCACGCCAACGCCCACCCCAACATCGTCTCCCAGTTCGTCGTACCACTGATCATCTGGCGCACCCTGCGCCTCGGCGAGCCGGGCCGCTGGCTCCGCAACGGGATCCTGCTCGCCCTGGTCATCGTCTGGCAGGCCTTCCTCAACCTGGAAATCCTGCTGATGACCGCGATCGGCCTCGGTGTGGTCATGGTCGCGCTCGCCCTCCGCCGGCCCGACCTACGCCAGCGGGCACGCCCTTTCCTCGCTGGACTGGGTGTCGCCGCCGCAGTCGCGCTCCTCCTGCTGGCGTATCCGCTCTACGTGCAGTTCTTCGGCCCCGGCGCCTACCGAGGGCTCTCCCCCCTCATCCGCGGCTACTCCACCGACCTCGCCTCGTACGTGGCGTACTCCCGGGAGTCGCTGGCCGGCGACGAACCCGGCGCTCGTGGGCTGGCGCAGAACCCCACCGAGGAGAACGCCTTCTTTGGCTGGCCCCTGTTGGTGCTCATCGCCGCGCTCGTCTGGTGGCTGCGCCACAACGTCGTCGTCTGGGCTCTGGCCCTGCTCGCGGTGATCTTCGCAGTGCTCTCGCTCGGCCGGGAAATCCTCTTCAACGGCGAGCTCACCGGCATCCCGGCTCCCTGGGCCGCGCTGGAGAACCTGCCCATCCTGCACTCGGTGGTACCCACACGGTGGGCGCTGGCCATCACCCCGTTGTTCGGGATCCTGCTCGCCTACGGGGCACAACGCGCCCGGACCCTCGCCAACCGGAATCCCGCCGCCCGGCCACAGATCCGCTTCGCCACCGTCACCGTGCTGGCGATGGCGCTCCTGCCGCTCCTGCCGACCCCGCTGCCGGCGGTCCGGCTGGAGCCCACCCCCGCCTTCGTCACCTCCGGCGCGTGGCGGCCATACGTGACCGATGGGCGCAGCATCGTCACCCTGCCGCTACCGGACACCCACTACGCCGACCCACTGCGGTGGTCCGCCGAGACGGGCCTGGACATGCCGATCGCCCGCGGCTACTTCCTCGGCCCGGACACCCGTCCCGGTCGGCACCGAGTCGCCCTCTTCACCGCGCCGGCTCGCCCGACCAACGAATTCTTTGACGAGATCCGACGCACCGGCACGGTGCCACCGATCACCGAGCAAGAACGGACGGCCGCCAAGGAGGACCTACGCTACTGGCGGGCCGGTGCAGTCATCCTCGGTCCGCACGAGCACGCCGACGCGCTCCGCAGCGGCATGACCGAACTGATCGGGATAGCGCCGACCTACACCGAGGGCGTCTGGCTCTGGGACGTGCGAAACCTCACCGCCTGACCGACACCGGCCCGACCAGGACCGGCCGAGCTGACCGACACCGGCCCGGTCAGGACCGGCGTAGGCAGCAGCCCGCGCACGTCGTCGGGCGAGGAAGGGTGAAGGCGAGGCAGCAGGTGTGCCGCTGCACCGTCGGCTCGCCGGCCGGACCCGGCACCAGCTCGACCAGGTCCTGCAGGTCGAGTGCCGTGAGCAACGTGTCGATCGTGGCGTGGGAGGAGCCCGGCAGGCCGTCGGCGGCGCGCAGGGTGGCGTGGGCGATGCCGGCGGCCACCGAACCCAACAACGTTCGGGTGCCGATCCGCACTTCCGCCTGGATCGCCGCGATCATCGGGGCGAGGTGAGCGTCGAGCAGCGTCGCCCGGAGAGTCGCGAGCAGCTCCGCCTCGCCGGCCACCACCTGCACCTCGGGCCGGCCAGCCAGCGCCAGCGGATCACCGGGCAGGACCGCCACCGCGGTCGACCGGCGCAGGCCCAAAGTGAGCAGCGATCGATGATCCGCGAAGTGAAACAAGACATCGGCCGGAACGAGCAGGGGAACCCGCCGGGCCGAGGCCCAACCCAGTACCGCCGGCAGCGCCGCCCAATAGCTGTATGCCTTCCACGCCAGCGCCGCATTGGCGTGCCGGGTGCCACCCCACTGGTCGGTGGCCGCGGCCAGGAGTTCGGGCAGCCGCGTCCCGTCCACCAAGCTGGTGGCGGGTGACCAGCCAACCTCCTCGGCGACCAACAGGCCGCGGGCCAGGCCGGGCACGTCGTCGGTACCGAAGAGCTGGCGAATCGCCATGGTGATCGGAGCCAACGGGGCGGTAGCCGCCGTCTCGGGCATAACTGTTGTCACCCGACGCCCCTCCCGTCTCCCACCCTTCCGATAAGCCAAGGCTAGCCTAACTTGATGCGGGCTCGGTGGCTTCGGCGCATCCCGCGCCTCGGCGTACTACCCGCCCGCCAGCCCGGGGAAACAGTCGCCGCACTATCGATCATCGTCGCTGGAGAGTCAAGACTCATGTCGACAAGGTGGCACTTCTATATCCGACCAATGACAGAACGTGAAACCTGTAGTCCCGGCCCCAAGGAAGCTGATGACGACATCACCGCTCGATCGGGCGGCCAACACCTTCGCCGTCGAACTCGCCCGCCACCGGACCGAGCGAGGGCTGTCCAAGAAACAGCTGGCGACGCTGATGGGATTCGACCCGTCGTACGTGAGCCACGTGGAGGGACGCCGGCACCGGCCCACCGAAGACTTCGCCCGACGGGCAGAGGCCGTACTGGAGACCAGTGGGGCGATCTGGCAACGCTTCTGCGAATACGACGAACTCCGACACACCCGCAGCGACCGGACGACGCACCGCGAGCCACCCACGCTTGGGCAGTGGCTGCCCCCCGGCACCGGCCTGATCGTCGAACGGGAACACGCCAGCCTCACCTACCGAGACGAGACGTACCACTGCGTCATCCGCCGGGAACTACACAACGCCGGAACCGAGCCGATCACCCGCTACCTCATCCGCGTCGCCGTTGACCGCTACCCAGGTGACCCTGGCCGCTCCAACCGGCACCACCGGGCACACCCGCTCACCTTCGCCGAGTTGCAGCTGCACGCGTACCGGCTGGACGGGCCGGAGCGCGAGGCGATGCACTGGCGAACCAAGCACGACCGGGACGCCTTCAAGGAAATCTGGCTGCTCTTCGAGAACTCCGACCGGCGCTTCCCGCTCTACCCGGGCGACCGCGCCACCCTCGAGTACGCCTACCACGTGGGTGCAGACAAGTGGGGTCCCTGGTTCCAGCGGGCCGTCCGGGTCCCCACCCGGCACCTCGCCGTCCGGCTCGACCTGCCGGCCGCCCTCGACCCACAGGTCTGGGGTGCCCAGACCTCGCTCTCCGCGGAGGAAGGTCCGCTGCGCACTCCGGTGGCCCGCCGCGAGGAGGGCGACCGAACAATCTTCGACTGGACGGCGGCCGAGCCGCCGCTGAACGGCCGCTACCGGATGCAGTGGCGATTCCGGTCCCGACCCGAAGGGAAGCCGACAGAGCCCGGCTGGCTGCGACCAAGCGACCGGATGCGGAGCCTCGGCATCCTCCAACACGACGCCGCCCTCCTCCGCCAGCCCACCCGGCCGTTCGACCTACCCTGCGAAGCAGACGTCGCTCAGGAGACCGTGGAACGGCTCACCGCGGCCCTGCTCCGCCTGGACGAGCTACATCCGTTCAGCAAGGGGGTCGGCGTCGCCGCTCCGCAAATCGGCATCGGCCGCGCCGCCGCCGTCGTCCGCCCCCCGGACCGCGGCGGCGAACCCGTCATCCTGCTCAATCCGCGGGTGGTCGACGCCGCACCCGACACCGACGAACAGTACGAAGGGTGCCTCTCCTTCTTCGACCAGCGCGGTCTCGTGCCCCGCCCGCTGCGGATCGACGTCGAGCACACCCACCTCGACGGCAGTCGGGTCATCACCTCCTACGAGTACGCCATGGCACGCCTCGTGGCACACGAGATCGACCACCTCGAGGGGCGCCTCTACGTCGACCGGATGGCCCCCGGCGTGCCCCTGGTGCCGGTCGAGGAGTACCGGCACACCGGACAGCCCTGGCGCTACTGACAACGTTGGTACGGCCACGTCCGCCCGGGGGAAGGAGGGCCGGGCGGACGTGGCCGTTGCGGGCGGTGCCGGTCCGCCCAGTGGGTAAAGTCCGCTACAACTCACCGAAGGTGTCGTACCGAGTACGGTCCGGCGGCACCTCATCGCCGGAGAGCACCCGCAGCGTGGCCCGGACCATCGGCGCCGACCCGGAGACATAGCAGTCATGCGCCGTCCACGGGCCGTACCGGCCGACCACCTCGGAGATGTCGCCCAGCTCACCGTCGAAGCCCTGGTCCGCGCTACACGCCGGGGTCACCGACAGCCACGGATGCCGGGCGACCAACTCCTGGAGCCCGGCCAGGCCGTAGAGGTCAAGAGGCGTACGGGCGCCGTAGAAGACGTGCACCCAGCGGGTCCGGTTGTAGGCCGCCAGCTCCTCGACCAACGCCTTCACCGGAGCCAGGCCAACCCCGCCGGCGACACAGAGGATGTCCCGGTCCGACGCCCGATCCAGGGTCATCGACCCCATCGGCGCCGCCAAGCGCAACAGGTCACCCGGCTTCACCCGACGAACCAACGCGCCGGACAACCACCCCGCACCCGGCGGGGTCCGGACATGGAACTCCAGCACGTTGTCGTCGTTCGGCGCGTTCGCCACCGAATAGGTGCGCCACACCCGTGGGTGGTAGCGGGGCGCCTCGATGCTGACGTACTGGCCCGCCTGCCACCGCAGCGGATGCTGGAGGGCGCGGACCGTCAACACCGCCGTGTCCGGCCCGTACCGAACGTGGGTCAGCACCTCGGCATGCCAGAACGGTGGGTTGTCGTCCGCCGCCGCCCCCGCGAGCATCTTGCCGGAGATGGCCGCGTACGCGTCCCGCCAGGCCTGGTCGAAGGTCAGATTCCAACCGTCACCGGCGGTGCTGCGCAGGGCGTCCAGCAGGGCGACGCCCATGGTCTCGTAGTTCGTCGCCTCGACGTGGTACTTGCGGTGGTCCCGGCCCAGTGAGCGGAGGAACTCGTCGAAGCTCTCCGGGTCGTCCACCGTGTGGGCGGCGGTGATGACCGCCTCCAGCAGCCGATCACCCTGACCCGCCATCTGCGCCGGAAAGAGCGAACGCAGCTCGGGGTCGAGCAGGAACAGCCGGGCGTAGAAGTGCTCGCTCAGCCGGTCCCGGTGCTCCTCAACCAGGGTCCAACTCTCCTTGAGTAGCCGCGCGACATCGTCCACGGGAGCGCGCTCCTTCTCCGTACGGAAAAATGGGCAGCTACAGAATGACCACGGAGCGTGCCGCACGGTCGCACAGAATGTGCGACCGTTCATGAGGTCTCCTCGGTGCCACGATCAGGAGTCGGGTCAGGCACAGTGGTGCGGTGACCCTCGATCTGGACCGACCGCTGACCCGCCGGACGCTGAGCACCGAGACGTGGCTGGTCCTCGGCTTGTCGCTCGGCCAGTCGGCCGTCTACGCCCTGACCTCGATCGTCGCCAAACTCACCGCCGAGGGACCGCTGTCGGCACAGACCGCCGCCCTCAACACCTCCCGGTCCGAGCGGCCCTACCTCGACCTCACGTACCAGCTACTCGGGATCAGCTTCGCCCTGTTACCGGTGCTGCTCGCCGTACACCTGCTGGCGCGCAACCCCGGCGATCCGGGCCGGACTCTCGGCCTGGACGCCCGGCGGCCCGGCCAGGACCTCGTCCGCGGCGCCGGCCTGGCCGCGCTGATCGGCCTGCCCGGCCTGGCCCTGTTCTGGGCCGCGGCGCAGCTCGGGCTCAACGCGACACTGGTGCCCGCCGCGCTGCCGGACATCTGGTGGGCAGCACCAGTGTTGATCTTCGCGGCCGTGCAGAACGCGGTACTGGAAGAAGTGATCGTGGTTGGCTACCTCGTCACCCGACTGCGGCAGCTCCAGTGGCGACTCGGTGCGGTCGTCGCCACCAGTGCGCTACTCCGCGGCTCCTACCACCTCTACCAGGGCTTCGGCGCGTTCGTCGGCAACGCGGTCATGGGCGTCATCTTCAGCCTGTACTTCCTCCGAACCCGACGGGTGATGCCGCTGGTGGTGGCGCACACACTCCTGGACATCGTGGCCTTTGTCGGCTACGCGACGCTGCCGGAGGAGTGGTTCGACTGGCTCTGAGGTCCGCGGCAATCCGACCTCCGGCCGGCCCGCGGGTAGTCGCTTTGCTCCCGGCGGGCGAGGCCCTGTATTCTCAACCCCCGGTGGCCTGCGAGGCCGCCAGGGAGACTTCGCCTAGTCTGGTCTATGGCGCCGCACTGCTAATGCGGTTGGGGTTTTAAAGCCCCTCCCGGGTTCGAATCCCGGAGTCTCCGCGCGAAAGTCGGTCGTGTAGGCTGACCAAGCACCAGCGCCCGTAGCTCAACGGATAGAGCATCTGACTACGGATCAGAAGGTTAGGGGTTCGAATCCCTTCGGGCGCGCAAGATCGTAAGGCGCTTGACCTGCAAGAACAGGGGTCAAGCGCCTTTGCTTTGTCGTCCCTAGTGGACGGTTGGGTGCTCGGTGGGTGCTCGTGCGACGCGCATCCCCTCCGTCCCGCTCCGTCCCGGTGGCAGCCAGTCCTGTACCAATGGGTTTTGATCATGGTTCCCCCCTTTCGGCCTACGAGCCCAGAAACGAGACGGCGAGGTGGGCCCGCACCCTGGTCGGGTGTCGCGGCGCTGGCGGTACGTCTTCGTCAATCTCTCCGGCTTGCGGGCGCCGGCATGTCCCTGTCGCTGACATCCGTTAATGTCAACGTGCCGTTAGAAAATATAGAAAGCGGTGATCCCCTTCCTCCGATCGCGATGGAGGTCCTCCCCCTTGGACCCTCAGCAACTCAAGGACGTGAAGCGGGCGCTTGGACGGCGGCTGGCCGCGTGGCGCAAGACGCGTGGCCTGATTCAGGATGACGTGGCGCGGCTGGTGAACAGCACTCGAAGCACGGTGGCCGGGGTCGAACGCGGCGAGCAGGTGGTCGACCGGGTCTTCTGGGTGCAGTGCGAGTCACTTCTCCACGCCGGTGGCGAGCAATCGCCGGAGGTGATGACCTGGGTGCAGTGGCAGGAGGTTGTCGACCTTGCAGAAAGTGACGGGCCAGCTCGATCTGCTGAGCTTCCGCGCGCTGGTCCTCCGGGTTCTCGACGGGTAAGGGGTCAACCAAAGGCGCGTAGGGGGCTGGCGGAGGTACGTCGCAGGCAGTCGGCCGGTTCGTTTCGCTCCGGCCGACAGTGGACAGCGTTGAGATAGACCGCCTGAGGAGCCCGGCAACGGGTCTCGAGGTCAAGCAACGTGACCGGCCTGCCGCCTCCGCTAGCGAGAGAGCTGGTCAGGGCGGCCACGGGGGAAGCCGCCCTGACCAGCGATTCCGCATACGGTACGAGCAATCTAGTCGAAGAGCAACCGGCGGAGCGGCAGGCTGAGCCAACAGCACGCCCTCGCAGAACGCTGGGGCCATACGGCCCTGACGGGACCACTGGACTGGCTTGTGACCTCCACCGGCAGCACCGGTCGCGTTTCGAAAGGCACCGGTTTCTCCGCCGGGCCGTTGAGGGCGTGTAGCGGCATCGACCGGCCGGTACGCTTTCGTTTCATGTGCCGGGGAGCCGGCCGGTGAGCATGGCCTCGGTCGCTGCCGGGCTGCGCACGGTCCTGGACGGCATCGCCCGGACACGGGCAGGGGCGGCGGCTGGTATCGAGGCGGCGGTCCGGGCCCGCGATCGGCTCACCGCAGTAACCGCGTCCAGTCGGCACGCGCTGGTCGACCAAGCCTTGCAGCACGTCACGGCCGCGATCGAGCGCCTACAGGTGGCAGACCGGGACGCGGCCCTGGCGGCAGCTGCCCTTGTAGCGTATGGCCGCACTCTCGGCATCAGCCTCCCGGCACCACCCCCAGCATCGGCTCCGACGCGCGGCGCTGCCACGCTGCCGTCCTGGATCCGGCAGGCCGGACAGGATCTGCCCACTCGCCCCGACGATCACGGCCCGACCCACGGCCAGGCATTCGACTCGACCGGACGCCCGCTATCGGCCGAGCCCTGGAAAAGCGGACGCAACATCGCATCTACCAGCGACCTACGTCCGATTCCCGGGCTGAAGGGGTTTCCCTGGACTCTCACCGATCACGTGGAGTCACGCGCCGCCCAGCAGATGCGCCGTCCCGGCGCACCGCGCGAGGTCAGTCTCGTGGTCAACAAAGAGCCCTGCACCGACGACCCGTACGGTTGCGATCGGATACTGCGACACATCATCCCGACGGGTTCGCGTCTCACGATCTACGTGCAAGATCCGAACGCTCCGGCTGGGGTGCGAACGGTCGGCCAGTACGAGGGAACCGGAAAGGGGATCGTGTAGTGAGCTACGTCGTCACGTGGGGCCGGGGTAACCGCCGGCCCGGCTCCACCATCGCGGAGGTGGACACCGCCCTCAACGACGCCGCCGCGTCCGGTGTTCCGCACGTCGTCGGGATCTACCCGCCGCAGCACCTAGCTAGTGACGCTTCTCCATGGGACGCACCGCTGCCACCGGCGCTGCAGATCGGCGTGGGACATCCGGACCGGTCGTTTGTACTCTGGCTCGGCCCCGAAGGCGGGATCGGCGTCGAGGCGGGTGCCCCACCCTGGCCGGACGACACCCCGGACATCGCGTTCGACTACGGCGGCGACGCCGTTTTCGCCGGCCCCGACCGAGCGCGGGTCACACCGGACACCGCTCGGCAGGCCGCTCGCGAGTTCGTCCGCACCGGCCAGCGACCGACCTGCGTGCAGTGGACAAGCGAACAGTAGGCTAGAAACGGCCTGCTCTAAGCTCACATCGTTGATGGCTGGTTGCCGCCATTTCACAGTGTCTTTGAGCCCCGTGTGTGCCCGGCAGACTCCTTGACCCCCAGGCAACAACCAAGCCCCTCCCACCAGCCATTACACATCATCGAGCTGGATCCGAACGTCCATCGAAGTCCGTCCACCAGGGTACGACCTAGTCGTCACCCAGTTAGTCACTCGCCAGAGCCAGGGCTGGGCAAGTTGCTGCAATCAGCCCGCATCATTCGAACCAGACCGTCTACGCTGAATTTCTACCTTGACCTCCAACGCCCGCCGCTGCAACGGCAACGCCTCCTCCGCCCGCCCCAGACCCCCCAACGTGCCCGCCAAGTTGTCCATCCGGAGCGCGATGGTGGGGTGTCCCGCCGGCAACACTGCCTCGCTGATCTCCAACGCCCGCCGCTGCAACGGCAACGCCTCCTCCGCCCGCCCCAGACCCCCCAACGTGCCCGCCAAGTTATCCAACCGGAGCGCGATGGTGGGGTGTCCCGCCGGCAACACTGCCTCGCTGATCTCCAACGCCCGCTTGTCAGCTTGGAGGGCCTGGCCGTACCTGGCCTGCGTGCAGTACCTATCAATAGTCTGCTGCGAGACGTGTTCCTCGGCGGTGATCTCCTCAATCCACAGGTCCGCGAGGGTGTTGATGTGGGTGTCCCTGGTGATTTCGTCGTCGTTGGGTGCGATGCGGTCACGTAGCTTGGCCTGCAGAGCGGCTTGGGTAACAGCCTGCTAACCAAGAACCTCGACCGAGGGCTGGTCGACGAGGTCCACTGGCTCAACGACCGCGAGGCGTTCGAGGCCACCGAGGCGCTGGCGCGTGAGCAGCAGGTCTTCGCGGGCAACACGTCCGGCTCGGTCTACCGTGTGTTGGGACACGTCGCGGCACGGGCTCATCCGGGAGAGCGGATCGTCGGGATCTTCCCAGACCGGGGCGATCGTTATGCCGGAACCGTCTACAACCGGGACTACTGGACGGAGAAGGGGGTGGACGCGTTGCCGTCCCGCAGCGCGCCCACCCTGATCGGCTATGGCACCCCCACCGAGGCGTGGGCACGCGCGGAGGTCGCCGTGGACGTCCCGCGGCACCTTCTCTTCGTCGAGGCGAACACCAGCGGCACCGGGATGCTGGCGATGCGCTCCGCACGGGAGCTGGGACTGGTTCCAGTGCTGCTGACCGGTGAGCCGGCTCGGTACGCCGGGCTGGAGCAGAGCGGGTGCCGGGTGCTGACCTGCGACACCAATTCGGTGGCCGGGTTGCGGGCGGCGATCCTCGACGGTTTCCGTCGTGAGGAGATCGCAGGGCTGACCACCACCAGTGACTTCTACGTGCCCACGGCCGCCCGGCTCGCCCGGTGGCTCGGCCTGCCGGCGAACCCGGTCGAGGCGGTGACGCTCTGCCGGGACAAGGCGGAGCTGCGGGAGACCCTGGCTGCGGCGGGCGTCCGTCAACCGCGGTTCGCGGTGTTGACCGACCCTGCCGGACCGGTCGATCAGGTGGGGTTTCCCTGTGTGGTGAAGCCCTCCGACGACTCGGGCTCCACCAACGTCCTGCTCTGTGGCGATGCCGACCAGGCCCGCGCTCAGACTCGCCGGATCATCGAGCTGCGCACCAACGTCCGTGGTCTCCCGACGGCCCGGACGGCACTCGTCGAGGAGTTCCTCGACGGCCCGGAGTTCAGCGTCGAGATGTTCGGTTGGAACGGCCGCACCGAATGCCTCGGCATCACCGCCAAACAGGTGGGCGAGCTGCCGTACTTCGTGGAGACCGGCCATCTGTTCCCGGCCGACCTGCCACCCCGGACGGCTGCGACGATCGTCGATGTGGTGCGCTCCGCCCTCGTCGCCTGCGGCATGCGGCTCGGTCCCTCACACACGGAGGTCAGACTGACCGAGAACGGTCCGGCGATCATCGAGATCAACCCGAGACTGGCCGGCGGCATGATCCCCGAGCTGATGCGCCTGACCACCGGGATTGACCTGATCGAGCAGCAGCTGCGGGTCGCCGCCGGGTTGCCTCCGGTGCTCGCCGCGCGGCCGTCCGGTCACGCCGGCATCAGGTTCCTGCTCGCCGACCGGGAGGGCCTCCTCACGGTGGTCGACGGCGTGGCGAGCGCTGAGCGACTTCCCGGCGTCGAGCGGGTCACCCTCACCACCCGGCCGGGCACCCCGGTCCGTCCGCCCCGCCACGCGTACGACCGCTTGGGTTACGTGATCGCCCGTGGCGCCTCCCCGGAAGAAGTGACCCAGACCCTTGACCTGGCCCTCAAGGAGATTCGTCTGACAGTGGCCTGACTCGACGCCGTGCCTACTTCATGCACGCCGCACGGGACATCAGCCACTGCACTGGTCCTACCTGGTGTCGGTGGCTAGTCGGGGCAGCGCGACACGTCCGTCACCTGGGCGAATTCGTACGCCACTCCCCGTGGGCCCGACCGCGAAATCGGGGTTTGACCTCATCTTAGGTAGAGGTTTTACCGTGGGCCGGCAGGGACCCGAGGGCGTTCTGCCCACCGGGGCACTCCGCGGGGAGGGAGGCGCCGACACGCGTGGGCATGGCTGGCCCAGGCGACACCCGGTACCGCACGGTCGGGGATCCGCTCCAGCGGTTCCAGGTGGACCAACCGGCCCTCCTGTCCCCTGTCAGAACCACATCCAACGAAGCGCCCGGTCCAACAGCTGTGACACGAAGGGAATCAGAACCAGCATGAAGGCAGCAGGTTTCTCCACGTTCGGTGGACCCGAGGTCCTGGATCTGATCGAGGTTCCGGCCCCACAGGCCGGCCCGGGTCAGGTACGGGTACGGGTCAAGGCCGCCGGAGTGCAGCCGTTCGACATCGGCATCCGGCAGGGCTGGGCCCCACCGTCGATCGACCCGACCCTGCCCCGGATCCCGGGCAACGAGTTCTCCGGTCTGGTGGACCAGGTCGGTGATGGTGTGACCGGCTTCCCGACCGGCACCCCGGTGCTCGGCTACAGCCTGCTCGGCAGCTACGCCGAGTACGTCGTCGTGCCGGCTGACCAGATCGTCGTCAAGCCGGAGGTGCTGCCGTGGGAGATGGCGGGTGGCTTCTCCGGCAACGCCCAGGGCGCTCACATGGCTCTCGAGGCGATGACCATCCGGCCGGGTGACACCGTCCTGGTTCACGGCGCCGCGGGGGGGCTCGGCACCTTCGCGGTGCAGCTCGCCCGGGCCTGGGGCGCGACCGCCGTCATCGGCACCGCCAGTGAGGCCAACCACGACTACCTACGCGCCATCGGCGCCATCCCGGTGGCGTACGGCGACGGACTGCTCGACCGGCTCCGCGCGGTGGCACCCGACGGCGCCGACGCCGCGCTCGACGCGGCCGGCCCGGAGGCACTGTACGCCTCCGTCGAACTGGTCAAGGACCGCAACCGAATCCGCACCATGGTCTCCGACGAGGCCGCCGAGGAGCTTGGCATCCCTGCTCTGGGTCCGGGTCGTTCCGCCGCCCGGCTCGGCGAGATGGTCGACCTGTACACGCAGGACAAGTTCAAGCTGCACGTCCGGCACGCGTACCCGCTCGCGGAGGCTGCGGCGGCGCACCGTGACGTCGAGAGCGGACACGGCCGCGGCAAGATCGTGCTACTCGCCGACGACACGGGCAACACGCGGTAAGGTGCCTACTCGTCTTCGAGGGCGGGGCTGGTGGGATCCTGCCCCTGGTGCCGCTGGCCCATGCGCTGAGGAGCGCCGGGCACGAGGTTCTGGGGGGCGCGCACACCGAGTTCACTCCGCTCCTGATCAACGCGGGGGTACCCGCCGTCGGGGCACCCCGCAGGAGCCCACGCGACTACCGGCTGCTTCGCGAGGGAAGACTCGTACCCCTGTCGTCCGACCTGGATGAACGCGCGCAGGTTCTGGGCACCCTCGGCGCGCGGATCGCCGCCGACGGTTACCACGAACTGGTTCACCTGGCACAGAGCTTTCGCCCCGACCTGATCATCGGCGGACCGCTGGCGTACGCCGCACCGTTGCTCGCGACGAAGCTGAACTCTCCGTTCGTCGCCGTGGAGTTCGGCTTCGCCGAGCCCTACAACTGACATGACGAGACGTCGGCCGAGCTCCGCCGGCTCGGCTTCACCGAGCTCGTCGAGCCGACCCTGACGCTGTGCCTGGCGCCGGAGAGCATCCGACCGAGGCCCGGCACCGCTGCCGCCGACCGGCTGCGCTACCTGCCGGCGGAACCGATGCGGCACGTGCCGTTCGCCCCGGCGGCGGCGGTCGAGGAGTGGATGTACGTCAAGGGCGAACGTCCCCGGCTGTGGCTCTCCGGAGGAAGCCGGATCAGCGCCGACTACGCCCTGGAACACCTCATCGGCCTCGTCGATGCGGCGGCCGAGCTGGACGTCGAACTGCTTGTCGCCACCCCACCGGAGATCGCCGAGCAGGTGCGCACCACCTCGACATCCGCGCGGGTCGGCTGGCTCCCGTTCGACATCCTGGCGCCGACCTGTGACCTTGCCGTTCATCTCGGCGGCGGGAGCACGCTGCTCGGTTGCGTGGCCAATGGTGTCCCACAAGTGATCATCCCTTACATGCCGGAGTCCGAGCTCTACTCGGGGCCCCTACGCGACCGTGGAGCGGCGAAGGTGCTGCCAGCGACCACGTACACCCCGGCCGAACTACTCGCCGTCTGCCGGGAGACGCTCGCCGATCCGGTGTACCTGACGGCCGCCGCCGGGCTACGAGCGGAGACCCTCGCCGCGCCGAGCCCGGCGGTGACAGTGACCCGATTGGAACAGCTGGTCGCCGCCGGCCGGGTCCGCCGGCCGGACCGGGAGATGGTCACCGGTCGGCGGATCTGGCGTTCGGCCGGGTGTTTCGAGGCGGCGCACCTGCGGGGAGAACAGGGCGGCGGCGGTGGCGACGATGATGAGTGCGCCGCACCCGAGCAGCGCCGGCCGCGGGCCGAGTTCTTCGGCGAGCGGGCCGGCGGCGAGCAGCGCCAGCGGAGCGAGCGCGAACGAGCCGAATGCGTCGTAGGCGCTCACCCGGGACAACGTGTCCGCGGGAACCTCCCGCTGCATGGTCGTCTCGAAGAGCACGCCGAAGATGTCGAACCCGATGCCGAGCAGGAGGGCGCCGACGATGACGGCGGCCAGCGGTGCGCCGGCTCCGAGGAGAAGGATCGGCAGGGCGATCGTGAACACGGTGAGGGTGGCGACCAGCAGAGGTCTGCGCGGACGGATGCGGATGGAGACCGCGATGCCGAGGAACATGCCGAGCGCGTTCGCCGCCAGGACCGCGGACCAGGCCGGGGCGCCACCGAGCTCAGCCTTGGCCACGACCGGCCCCAGCACCCCGAACGAGGCCTGCAGCACCGCACCGACCACCGAGAACTGTAGGACGATCACCCACAGCCACTGACGGGAGGAGAACGCCGACCACCCCTCGCGCAGCTCGCGCAGGACGGAGGCACCGGCCCGGACCGGGGTGGGGGAGAGCCGGAGCAGCACCATGAGCAGCGCCGAGACGGTGAAGCCTCCGGCGTTGACCAGGAGGGCCCAGCCGGGGCCGACGAGCGCTACCACAGCGCCTGCCAGCGCCAGGCCCAGGACGCGGGCGCCGTTGGTGCCGAGCCGGAGCAGACCGTTGCCGGTCTGCAGCAGGTCGGACGGTACGACGCTGGGCACGATGCCGGTGAGGGCCGGCAGGAACAGCGCGCTGCAGAACCCGATCACCGCCGCGCAGGCCGCCAGAGCAGCGACCGGGGCCCAGCCGGTGAGCAGCATCGCCGCCAGCACGGCGAACGCGGCGGCCGACACCACGTCGGTGACCGCGATGAGTCGGTTTCGGGGCACCCGGTCGCCGATGACTCCACCGAGGAGCATGAACGCGATCTGCGCCACCGATTGCGTGCCGATGACGATGGTCAGGGTCGTCGGCGTCGCGCCGGGCAGCTCCAGCACCCCGAAGGTCAGCGCCACCGGCCCGAAGGCGCTGCCGAGGACGGAGACGGTGCGGGCGCCGAACAGCAGCCGGAACCGGTGGTCACGGAAGAGCGCGAAGTCGCGGATGACGGCTCCCATCATGAGAATGAATTACGGAGCGAATCGTTCCGCGAACTATAGCGCACGCCTCCGGCTCGGGGAGGGGCGCGGATTATGCTGGTCAGGTGACCGAGACGGACCGACCGAGAAGGCGTGGCCGGCACGCCGAGAAGGCGCGAAATGACCGCCGCGTGCTGGAGGCGGCTCGGGAGGTCTTCACCACCCAGGGCAGTGATGCGCCGATCGCGGCCGTGGCCGAGCGGGCCGGACTGGGGATCGGCAGCCTGTACCGGCGATACGGCAGCAAGGAGGAGCTTCTCCAACAGCTCTGCCTGCTCGCCATGCGGCAGACCGCCGACGCGGCGCAGGCGGGTCTGGACATCGAGGACCCCTGGGCCGGCCTGGTCCAGTACGTGCAGCGCTGCGTCGCGCAGCGCAGCGGCGCGCTGGCGCCGGTCGCCGGAAGCATCCCGGTCACCGTGGAGATGGAGCAGGTCAGCGAGCAGGTCTGGGAACTCGCCGAAAAGCTGGTCGCCCGGGCCAAGCGGGCCGGGGCGCTGCGGGACGACGTCACCACACTGGACATTTCCCTGCTGATCGAGATGGTCAGCCGCCGACCGCCCAGCGGGCCGGCCGAGGAGGACGACCTCACCCGGCGCCGTCTGCTGGCGATCAGCCTCGCCGGTCTGCGTGCTCCTGCGGTCGAGCCGCTACCCGGTCCCGCGCCCAGCATCGACGCCTATCATGAACGCTGGGAGCAGGGCGGTGGGGGCACGCCATGACGATTACCAGGCGATGTGCAGTAGACGGGCTCTCAAGTGACCCTCCAACCCGCCGGTCGAGACTTGCCACATGTACGAGAGCGAAAGCGCTGCTGATCTCTATGACCTGGTCTACCAGGACCGGAAGGACTACCGAGCCGAGGCCGGGGCGGTCGCGGAGCTGATCCGCTCCCGCAAACCCGACGCGTCGACTCTGCTCGACGTCGCCTGTGGCACAGGCACCCACCTTGAGGCCTTCAGCCGCCACTTCGAGCAGGTCGCCGGGTTGGAGCTGTCGGAGTCGATGTCTGAGGTGGCACGTCGACGGGTCCCGCAGGCACAGCTGTATCCCGGGGACATGCGCTCTTTCCAGCTCGACGCCGCCTTCGACGCGATCGTCTGCATGTTCAGTTCGATCGGCTACCTGAACACGGTCGACGACCTGAACCAGACGCTGGTCAGCATGGGCCGCCACCTGAAGCCGGGTGGCGTGGTGGCGATCGAACCGTGGTGGACCCCGGACACCTTCCTGGAAAACTATGTGTCGGGTCATGTGGTGACGAAGGACGGCCACACAGTGGCCCGCGTCTCGCACTCGACTCGGGAGGGCGACGTCGCCCGGATGGAGATCCACTACCTTGTCGCCGATGCCCGGGGGGTGCGGCACCGCAGCGAGATCGACCGGTTGACGCTCTTCACCCCCGAGCAGTACGAGTCCGCGTTCACCGGCGCCGGCGCGAAGGTCGAGTTCTTGCCGAACGGTGGGCCGGGATTCTACGTCGGCACCTGGGCGTGAGGAGCGACTGATCATGCCACAACCGGCAGCGGTTTCGGCGGAGCACTCGGTTCGGATCGCCGCCTCGGCGGACTTCGTCTACGAGATGCTCGCCGACGTTGACACCTGGCCGGAGACCTTCGCATCCTTCGTCCACCTCGAGCTGCTGGGTGCGGCGGCCGGGACCGACCCCGAGCCTCAGTGGGAGCGGGTGGCCGTCTGGAGCCACTCGGGTGACCAGCTGCACCGCTGGGTGAAGCGGCGGGCCCTGCGACCCGAGCTGCGTCGGATCGACTACTCCCCCGAGGAGCCGATGCCGCTGCTCACGTCGATGCGACGGTCCTTCGTCGTCGAGCCGGTCGGCGACCAGGCCTCCCGGCTGCGACTGATCCACGAGTACCACCCGGTCGACGACGACCCCGACGGGCTCGACGCGATCGCACAGACCATCGACGAGATCGCCAACGCTGAGCTCGCCGCGGTGCGGGCAGCCGCCGAGCCCCTGGCGCTTCGACCGGAACTGCGGCAGGTCTTCGGGGAAACGGTCTGGGTCGAGGGCAGCGCATCCGACGTATACGACTTCCTCTGGCAGATCCGCACCTGGCCGGCGGCACTGCCGCATGCGTTGATGCCGCACGCACGGACCATGCAGTCGTCGCGGCGTTGACCAAGATGCAGGCGTCGGATCTGGGGTCGCGGCGCATCCGCACCCTCAGCGGTGGTCAGCGTCAACGAATCGCCCTCGCCACCGGCATAGTGCATGATCCGCGGATCGTCATCCTGGACGAGCCCACGGTGGGTCTCGACCCCGGGCAGAGGCTCAAAGCGCGAGAGGTGATCCGACAACTGGGGGCCGAACGGCCGGTGCTGCTGTCGACCCACCTCACCGAAGACGTCGAGCATCTCGCGGACTCCGTCGCAGTCCTGGCCGAGGGCAAGATCCGCTATCAAGGCCCCCTCGCGGGGCTGGCCATGACCCGGCCAGCCGGTGATAGCCGGCCCGGATCGCCGTTCGAATGCGCTTACGACGACCTGATTATGTCGTTCGGTGGTGCCGAGTGAGGCGGCTGCGCCTGCTGCTCGGCTGGCCTGGCCCGTCGTGGGTGTTCCCCGCCGCCGGTGTCCTGATGGCCGCTGCTTCGCTTCTCGCGACCAACAGCTTGCTCGCGGCCGACTACGTCACCTGGGCGGCCGTCTCCGCCGCCTGGCACGAATCGCTGTGGATACCCGGGTCGGTGGCTGCTGCCGCCGCTGCGGCGCTGGGCGCGGCCTACTTCCCGAGATCGTCGCCGCTGGCCGCGCCGCTGCGGCCGAGGATGGGTGACGGCCTGTTCCTCATGCACGGGCTCGCCCTGGCGTTCTGGCTTTGCCTGGGACACGCCACCGGGTTGGTCCCGGCTCACATCGCCGCTGCGCGCCAGGCCACCTCTGGCGCGCTGGCACCGTCAGACGTGATCGTCGGCCTGGCAGGTCTGGCCGCGCTGACCCTGATTGGGTTCTGCCTCGGCGTGGCCCTGCGTCACTGGGTGGTCGCGCCCGCCGTCGGCGTTCTTACCTTCGCAGTCATGGGCCTGCCCAACGCGCCGCTGCGCGTCAAGGGCGGCCCCTTCGACGTGCGCATGTGCGTCGAAGGGGCCGATCCACGGCACGTGCTGAGCACGTCCGCCATAGTGGAAGACCTCGACTTCTCGGTCGGCGCATCGGCTGAGGGGCGCGAGACCGGGGTGCTGGTGATGCGTCAGCCGGGGCGCGTTGACGGCTTGTTGCTGTGGATCCGGCTGTGGGGCCACCGGGAGGACGAGCCGGTCGACGCCCAGAGCAGGTGACGACTTTCGCCCCCGTCTACCTGCCGCTCTGGGACGAGCCGATCCAGGTCGAAGCAGGTGACGTGATGGAGGTCGAGTTCGTGCGCGCTCTCAGCGGTGACGGTGTCCACCCGGACTACTCCGCGGTGGTGCGCCTCACGACCAGCGAGGGTTGTGTCGAGGCGACGGCCTCGTCGCCCTACGAGCCAGCGGGTTTCCGGCAGGGCTGGTTCTACCGTGAGTTGTTCACCGCGCGGCGGCGATCCGTGCAGGGACCCGCCGACGTGGCGGCAGCGGCGGGCCAGACGCCGTAACCGCGTCCGCTCAGGGAGGCCACGGGCCCACTACTCGCTGCCGGATGCCAGCCCGGTGACGATGAACGGCGCGGCGGCAGCCACCAGACCACCGAGGAAGGCGACCACACCGGCGGCGACCCCGATCCGGCGTCGCCACGAGCGCCGATCCGAGGTCCACCGCAGGTACGCAAGCGCCGCGGCGCCGAATAGGACTCCTCCGAGTATGAACCAGGGACCCCAGAACATCGCGTACCAGCGGAGTTCGGTGGTCATCGTCTCGCCCTTGATCAGGGCGCTCAGTCCGAAGCCGACGAACGTGCCGCCGTGCGCCAGCAGCAGAGCGGAGGCACCCGAACTGGGTACGAGCAGCAGCCAGTTCGGCACCCGCCGCTTCGCCACCACCGGCACCCACTGCGGAAACACCACACCGAACGGACGCACGAGCGCCAGACCCAGCACAACGCCGAACAGTTCCAGCACCACTGTCATCCACAGAGCCGCGAAGAGCATCCGGTCGCCCTGCGCGTGCAGGTCCTTGATCCCCTCGGAGAGGGTGGCGAGTCCGACGCTTCCGCCGAGGGCCCAGTAGATGCCGCGGATGGCGAACAGCAGTGCCCAGGTCGCGGCGGCGTAACCCGCCCAGACCGATCTACGGCGAGTAGGAGCCTCAGTGTCAGCCATCAACTGAGTCATTGGCCAGGTACCTGCCTTTCGTCCGGGTTCTCATCCTCGTGGCTCTGGCGCCGGGGCAGAATGATCGATAGAAGCCGATGCGCTCGCCGTGATTCGATCACCGAGCATACGCGGGAAGTCACTCATCGTGGGTGCCGCGTCGATCCGCTTCGCTGCCAGCAGGGCGGCGACCTCCAACTGTGGGTCACGGCCTGCGGCGTGGTCGTCGGGGCTCACGTCCACCTCGACATCCGGTTCGCAGCCGTGGTTCTCGAGTCCCTTTTCGGTGTCGTCGAACACGAACCGGTACTCCGGCTGAGTGGTTACCGTGCCGTCGACGAGTCGATGCCTCGGTCGGATACCGGTGCCGCCGCCCCAGGTCCGCCGGCCCACCACGGTCCCGAGGCCCCGCGACCGGAAGACCTGGGCGAACGTCTCACCGTCGGATCCCGTTCGCTCGTTGATCAGGACGACCTGTGCGGTGGGGGCGGCCCGGTGCGGGTACCCCTGCGTCGCTCCCCGGCGCGCCAACCGGTAGCCGACGCGCCGCCGCGCCAACCGCTCGATGACGAGGTCGGCAGCGTGTCCACCACCATTGAATCGGGCATCGATCAGCAACGCCTCCCGCCGGGCTTCGACCAGTAGGCAACGCTGGAACTCGGCGAACCCTCGCGGACCCATGTCCGGCAGGTGCACGTAACCCACCCGACCGCCGGTCAGCCAATGCACCAGCTTCCGGTTGTCCTCCACCCATCCCCGGTAGCGCAACTGGCGGTCGTCGGCCAGGACAGGTGTCGTCACCGCACGAATCGCGCCATCCGGCTCGACGAGCTGCAGTCCGACGACCCCGTCGGCGCGGCCCACGAGCAGCTCCATCGGGCCGCCCGGACCGACCGGGCGAAGGTCGACGGCGGTGACCCGCTGGCCGGGTTCGACACCGAATGCGGGGCCGGCCGTACCAGGGACTCTCCACACCCGGCCGACGTACCAGTGGCCGTCGCGGCAGTCCCAGTCGATGCCGAGCCGGCCGTACCCGACGGTCGCGCCATGGTCGCCTCCGCGTTCGCCGGTGTGTGAGCTGGAGAGCTCGCCGTGCAGCTCACCGAGGACGTCGGACAGCTCCTCGCGGGTGGTCACCCGGTCAACCAGCGGGCGGTACCGGCGATACGCCGCCGGCCAGTCAACCCCGCCGAGTTCCGGCGACCAGTGGTACTCACGCTGCAAGGTCCAGGCCGACCGGAAGATCTGTCGCCATTCGGCGTACGGGTCCACGGTCACTTCGATGTCGTCGACGGTGACCCGGGCGGCAGGGCCGGGCTGGTCGAGCCGGATGCGGTCGAGCCGACCGCCCGTCCGCACGAGGGCGCCGGACAGGTCCGGCAGGCACTGCAACTCGGTCACCCGCCTCGCGAGCGGGGTGAGTCGCTGAGCCACGGCGTCGTAGCGGTAGAGATCGCCACCACGACCGGTGCCACCGCCGTCGGGCGCCTGAGATGGCCGTACGGGCCGGGCGGTGAGCAGCGCCCCGTCGGAGAGGCCGACCACCATCCCGTACCGGGCCGGTGGGACAGGCAGTGGGGTGACCCGGTCGAACAGGCCGTCCCGGTCGATCCGCACGACCGCGCCGACGTCGACCGTCTCCGGCTGGTCCTCGACCGCCAGTCGCACCGTGTAGGGACGGGACACGGCCGCGAAGGTGAGGTTCGGTTCGATCTCCCCGTAGACCGCGTCCAGGGCGCGAACGCCGATGAAGAACAGCTGCCGTCCGCTCGGATCGAAGCTGGGTGACCGGTCCCGGCTCAGCGGCTCGGTCACCGGGGAAGGTCTCTCCGTCCGACAGCCGGCAGAAGCGGATGCAACTGGTGCTGTCGGTGTCCGGGAAGCTGTATGCGAGCAACGACGCCTCCGGCGACCAGGCGAGGTCGGAGATCTGGTCGTACGGACTCGTGTCCAGCAGGGTCGCCTGCGACCGCACCGCCCCGGTGGCGGGGTCGACGTCGATCCGGACGTCCATGAGCTGGTGCCGGTGATTTGCCACGGCGAGGCGACGCCCGCGGGGTGCCACGGCGAGTTCGGTGACCAGGCCGAGTGGCGGCAGGTCCAGGTCGAATGCGGGTGACCCGTCGACGGGGGCCAACGTCAACCGCTCGTCGGTGCCGCCGTCCCCGGTGGCCACGACCACCGCCGAGCCGTCCGCGAGCCACACCGGCCGGCGGTGCCGTCGGGTCCGTATGCCGTGCCGCCGATACGGACCACCCTCAACCGCCCTGGTCACCAACGCGCCCCGGACCGTCACGGCCAGCGTGTCGCCGGCTGGGCTGAGCGCAGCACCGTCGAGGGCCCGGGTCGCAGCTACCGCCCGTGGACCGCGCCGCCTGCCCCCGATCCGTACGTCGAGCCGTCGACCTTCGGCATCGTTGGGCTCCAGCAGGAACAGCTCCCCGCCGGACTGGTACACGAGCCGGCGTCCGTCGCTGTTCAGATGCCGTGCGCAGTACCGCCGATGCGCCGTGTGCCGTCGCAGGTCAGCACCGTCGAGATCGCAGGAATAGACGTTGCCGGTGCCATCGTGGTCGGAGAGGAAGAACAGGCGGCCGCCGACCAGGTGCGGCGCGGTCGGGTTGCCCATCGGTGTCGGTACCCGTACGAAGCGGCCATCCCCCGGATCCAACCACAGCTCTCCGGCCAGTCCGCCGCGGTAGCCCTTCCAGCCGGCCGGATCAACGCCGCCGCGGCCCAGCACGCGGGCAGCGCCGGGACCGAAGCTGAGCGAGGTGGCGGGGCCGTAGGGCAGACGACGGACGGCGCCGTCGTCGAGGTCTACCTGGTGGAGCCAGTCAACCTCGAACGGCCGGTCGACGCAGCCGGTGTAGACGATCCCGGCCCCGTCGGGAGTCCAGGTGACCGCCTGGCCCCCCTGCCCGTGGGCGAGCAGTTCGCGCCCCGCGCTGGTCAACGCCCGGACGGCCAGCGGTCCGTCACCCACGGCGTACGCGACTCTCCGCCCGTCGGGGGAGAGCTGGGGTGTGCCTACTGTCTCATCCTCGGTGAGTCGTTCGACTGTGTGCCCGCCGAGGTCGGTGCGCCAGAGCGCGTCGTCGCAGCGGAAGACGACGGTCGTCCCCGCGATGGTGGGCAGGTGTGGATAACTCACCGGTGGCCGTCTGCCCCGTTGACCGGTGTGCTCGTCACCAGGGAGTCGGAACCCGGCTCTCTTCGCACGGCGGTCAGCGCGGCGGCGGTACGCAGGATGCTGCCCAGGTCGGCCATCGCACCGATGCCGAGCCGCCCGGAGTGCACCGAGGTGCCGACCTGAGGCGGTACGACGTGGTAGCCGTCCTCGTCGAGCAGCCGCAGGTTTCGCTGGACCGACGGCCGAGAGATCGCCTCCTCGGCGAGCGCCGGCGCGAGCACGACCGGCGCCGAGACGCTCATCACGACACTGAGCGCGAGACTGTCGGAGATGCCATTCGCGCACTTGCCGACGAAGGCGGCGGTCGCCGGAGCGACGATCACCAGGTCCGCCCAGCCGGCGAGTTCCTGGTGCGGCACGCAACCGCTCGCGGTGGGCCAGTCCGGCCCCCATACCGGTTCCTTGGTCGCGGCGGCGATCGCGTCCCGGGCCACCAGCGCTGTGGCCGAGTACGTCAGGCACACCCGCAGGTGGCAGCCGTACCACTTGCGCAGCATCAACGCCCAGGTCGGCAGCAGGTTGACATTGAACGATCCGGTCCCCACCAGCAGCAGGTTCCCCCGGGCTAGATCAAGCGTGGCGGGCACGTTCGCCGGCATGCCGGGAGGCCGCGGGTTGTCGTCGGCGGGGGCGGGCCGGTCAGCCATGACGCACCGCCCTGGAGAGCTCCGCTCCGTTCTCGCCGGCCGGTCGCTCCCGGGGATCGGAGATCCCGGGATGGGGTGCATCGGCCTCGGGCGGCGTCGCGGTCTGCCGCCGCGAGACGATCCGGTGCAGGTGGAGGTCGCCCGTATCGCTCAGGAAGCGTAGGAAGGAGTTCAGCGCCTTCTGTTTCTCCTGAGCCGGCACCGTACTGGTGTGCCGACCGAACGCGCCGCGGGCCAGGAGCGTCTCGTACTCGGTTCGGAGAAGAGAACAGACCGCCACATCCTGGTATTCGCCATCGACGAACGCGTAGTCCCGCAGGATGCCCTCAAGCGTCATCAGCCCACGGGTGACGATCTTCATCGTCTCCTGGTTGTACACCCCGGTGGTGACCTCGACCCGATGCGCGTTCAAGGTATGGAATAGGTGTTGCAGGAGCAGCCCGAACGCGCTGGCAGCGTGGCCGCGCCCCCACAGCTGCGACTCACCGATGATCAGACCGATCGAGAAGTTGCCCGGATAACTCAGTGTCCGCCAGCTCAGGGCACCGACAGGTGTCCCGTCGTTGCTCACGATCATCAGGTGGGTGTGGCCGGTTCTCGTCGATTCCGCCTTGAATTCGGCACCGCTGCACAGGACCGGGCCTCCGTTGGCGTAACCGCCCGCCTGTCCGTCGAGCCACGACACCAACAGCTCGTAGTCGTCGTCGGTCAGCCGACGGAGTGACACCAATTCGCCCTTCACCAGTTCCTCCATGCGCTCGAGCCGTGCATCCAGGGGTGGCGGGCGCGGAACGTCCGGAGACGAACCGCGCCCGCCGGGATGGTCAACGCGACCAGTACTGATTAGCAGTAGTCACTCTTGAAGCTGGCCGTCACCAGATCCGAATCGATCTCAGCGATCTCCAGACCCTGCAGTTCGAGAATCTCCACGATGATTCACCTCCTTCCGGATTTCGATTTGTTACAGCCCGGGACGGGCTGGCCTGAGGCTGGCTCGCTAGGTGACGGCGGCCAGGCTGAGAAAGGGCAGAAAGCTGGTTTTGCGGTGGCGGGCGGCGGTGACCGCGAGCATCACCCCCGCGTTGCCGGTCGCCAGATCCATGGAGAGGCGCAGTTGCTGCCGGCCGGGAAAGGCGAGGTGACCCCGGTAGGACACCGCGTACCAGGACAGCCTCCGGATGTGCTGCGCGATCGCGGACTCGATCGGCTCGCCGGGCGCGCTGAGCGACATCCGGGCGGCGACGGCGAGCAGGCCAGCCCGGCCGTCCAGCAGATTGCTCTCCGCCACGTACTCAGGCAGAAAGACGTTGTGTACCGCGGACAGCGACTCGCGAAGCCGTTCGTCCTCGCGGTGGCGCAGCACCTCGTCCACCACCAGGCCGACACCCGCACTGCCGTTCCGCAGGTACGGCAGAGCGCGGCCGCCCATCTCCCCCGCGAGCATCGTGCCGTCCGGCCGGACGACGCAGCGATCCAGGTCCCGGTGCACCGCGCGGACCGCCAGGTCTAGCCATCCGGAGTCACCGGTCGCCTGGTGCATTCGCACGAACAGCAGGGCTGGACCACTCCAACCGTCCAGCAGACCGGCCGGGCGTGGCTTTCCGGAGCGGGTGGCGAGTTCGAGGGCGTCCGCCACCCGCTGCGTCACGTCGACGGCCATGGCCCGCAGGTCGGCGCTGCCGGTCCGCTGGCTGAGGTGCAGCAGGTTCAGTCCGATGCCGCCGAGGCCTCGGTACAGGTCGGGCTCCTGTACCACCGCGGCCACTTCCCCAACGAGCAGGCCGCGTTGAAGTGTCTGTACCTGGTGACTCGCTCCCTGGACCCCACCGGAGCAGGCAGAACCCGATGGACGATGCGCTGGAAACCCGCGTTGAACGCCTTCGCCATCACCTTCAGCGACCGCTTCCCAGCCGCTGAAACCTACTAACCAAGATCGCCGGAAACACCGCTAGCGAGACAGCCCCAACGGCGGCTGCCGTACTAGGCGGTTCTGGCTGTCCACCACAGCGGACCGGCTCCCCTGTTGCCCCAGGGTCATTGCGTTGTCGGATAGGTGCTGGTCACGGCGGTGATGAGGTCGTGGGGGCGGCGGTTGGCGCGTCGGGTGACGCGGGCAATGTTGGCCTCGCCGTTGGTGCGGTGGTAGCCGATTGAGGTGTTGCGCAGAGCGGCCAGGACGGCGGGTCCGGTGCCGGTGCGGGCTTGGTGGAGGTCTTCACGGAACGTAGCGTCCCGGACGTGGTGTAAGCGGTTCTCGATCATGACGGTCATTTCCGTTTCGGACGTCACCGTCTAGCACCCTCCACGACCCGGTATTGGCGACGTCCATGGTTTGATCGGGAAAGATACCGTGGTCGTTTACAACCCTTACTGTGCACTCCGTGTCACGGTTGCGGATCTGGTCCGCACCATCACGGACCGCACCCTGGCCGCCGGCCCCGGTGCTCACATTGGTGAATGTATAGCTGGTGTGCTGGGGCATCCTCCATCGTCCCAGTGCAGGGACCTCCCGAAAGTGCAGGTGGCCCCCTGAAGCATAGATAGCAATTCGCCGTAGACACGTCGAATCCGCTCCTCGGGGGGCGCGGCGCGTTCCACGGGCATATCCGGCTTCCTACACGACAACTTGGAGCCGACAAACCGTTACAGCCCCACGATTCGGCCTAGCCGATGATCTCGGGGGTGCTCCGTGGGTGCTCGGACGTCGGGGTACTGACCCGGACGTACAGGGATGCAGCCGCATTTGAGGGTCGCAGCGAGGGCGTCCGGAAAATCGAGCAGCGCGGTTATATGGGGGCTGTGGGGCGCGGACCTGCGGGGATCCGGCGGGACGCGAAGGGACTGGGCTGGACGCGGCCGGATAGATTTCCTGATAGAGTTAGAATTGGAGGGCATTGAATTCCACTTCGGACTACGGATCAGAAGGTTAGGGGTTCGAATCCCTTCGGGCGCGCAGAGCAGAGGCCCTGACCAGCGGAAACGCCGATCAGGGCCTCTGGCATATTCGAACTGTCCCCCGAAAACCCCCCGGTAACGCCCGTGGACGGTCAGGTTCGGCGACCTGCTGCGGCCACCGTTGTGCTGGTGTCTACGCGGTCTGGCGCGGCCCGTCGCGCTTTGCGACGGCGCTCGCGCGGCCGGTGCCGAGCTGTTCGAGGATCTCGGAACTGTCCGGGGCGATGGCCGGTTTCTCGATGTAGTGCTTCTTCGTGACCTGCTCGGTGCGGTGTCCGAGCTGGCTTGCGGCCCTCTTGGTGTCGGCCTCCTTGTCGAGGAGCGTGGCGACGGTCTTGCGGAACGTGTGCGGTGTGACCCACTCGAGTCCAGTATCGGCGCGGGCTTGCCGCCACTGGCGTCGCACGTTGTGCGGGGAGAGCCACGTGCCAACCCGGGAGGCGAAGATCGCGTCGAGCGGGTTGTCGACGGCGGTGAGTTTGCGGTCCATCACCACCGCGACGGCGAATCTGGGCAGGACGATCGTCCGGAAACCGGCGTCGCTTTTCGTCCATTCCTGTCGGAAGAAGCCCTTGCCCTTGACGAAAATGATCGTGCCGCAGATAGTCACGGTCGGGTGCAGCGCCACGGTGCGCCAATCCGGCAGGGAAGCGGTCACCGCCTGCGCCACGGCCGGGCTGTGGAACGCCTGCCGGACCCGGGCGTCGCGGCAGACCACTCCGCGGTCGGCCAGGATGCAGCGGGCGCGTTCGAGATGCGGTGTCTCACCGGCGAGCAGCAGTTGCCGGGTGGCGTTGACCGCGGCCAGGTGCACGCCGTCGATCAGCAGGTCACTGACTTCCTCGACAGTCGCGGCGACGGCGAGCATGCCGCCCGGCGGGCTGTCGGCGAACTGCCGCATCCGGGAGCGCATCACCCGTACTCCGTCCTTGAGCGACAGCACGCCGGCCAGTGTGGCGGCCACCACCTCACCGACGCTGTGCCCCAGCAAGCCCGCAGGCCGCATGCCCCAGCTCAGCACGACGCGTCCCAGAGCGTGGTTGACCGCGTACAGCAATGGCTGGGCGACGGTGACGTCTTCGTACATCGGCGAGGGACACTCGGCCAGCCACTGCTCTTGCAACACAGGGCCGTCGGTTTCGAACAGGGCGAACGTCTCGTCCATGACGGTCGTGAACGTCAGGTCGTGGCCGTAGAGATCGGCCGCCATCCGAGGATGCTGCGATCCCTGTCCGGGAAACAGCAGGCCGACGCGGGGGCTGGCCACAGGGGTGCGGGACCGCATGTCTCACCTCTTCTCGCTCGGCGGCATTGTCGGGCCAACGGGTTCGAGATCCGCCGGAGTATCGATGGACCTGGCGCGCTCGTCCGGTATTCGAGCGGTCTGCGAAGTCAGCGAGGCAGGATACGAGCCCATCGTGCCGCCGAATCTCGGACGCCCCCGGATGCAGTTTCAGTTCTTCGAGCCGTTGGGATCGACGCCGCCGACTCGACATGGGGGTGGGGGTCGACGGTGGGGCATCTCGGCGCCGGCGATCAAGCCGCCGGGTTGGCCCATCTACGGGACACGGGCGCGCTGACCGCCGGGCGTCGGGTCGCCCTGCTCGGTGCCGGCGGTGGCTTCGCCTGGTCGACGGCGATCCTTGAGGTGAGCTCCCCAGGCACAGTGTGACCCTGCGCGGACCACCGGTGACGGGCCGGGTGCCGACCCCGTATGTTGGAAGCGCCATGGACGTGACGCCGCTCGTAGGACGCGATCATCCCTTGAGTCTGTTACGTGCTCGCATCGTCAAGGCGAGCCGGCATCAGGGGAGCCTGGTCTTCGTCACCGGCGAGGGCGGAATCGGCAAGACGGCGCTGGTCACCACGGCTGCGCAGACGGCCCGCGAGAGCGGCATGCTCCTCCTGAGCGGATGGTGCGCCGACGGCCAAACCGCCCCCGCCTACTGGCCGTGGATTCAGGTTCTCCGGGATCTGCGCGGCACTGTCACCCGGCAGCAGTGGACGGCGATCCTCGAAGATGACGGTTGCGCCCTGGCTTCGCTGCTGGGCGAGGACCCCAGCGTGCCGGCACCCCGCGAACCGTTCGCCCTCCACGACGCGGTGACCTCCGCCCTGGTGACCGCCACCCGGCAACGCCCGGTCATGGTGGTGCTGGACGACCTGCACTGGGCCGATCCGGGGTCACTGCGGCTGCTGCAGTTCGCGGTGCGTCATTCGTGGCTGGAGCCACTGCTAATCGTTGGCACCTACCGCGACGTCGAGGTGGAGACCGTCCGGCACCCGCTGCGCGCGCTGATGACCTCGCTGGCCGCCAAGGCCACCGTGATCACGCTGACCGGCCTGGCTCCGGACGAAGTGGGACGCCTCATCGTCGACAGCACTGGCAGGAGCGCGGAGGAGAACCTGGTCACCAGGATCCACCAGTGGACCGGCGGTAACCCGTTCTTCGTCGAGCAGGCAGCGAGGCTGTGGCACAGCAGCGGGTCCATCAGCTCGACCCCCACCGAGGTCAGTGACGCGGTACAGCAGCGACTGTCGTTGCTGGCCAACCCGGTCCGGGAGCTGCTGATCGCGGCTGCTCTGCTCGGCCGGCGATTCGGCCGGCAGGCGCTGGCTGCGGCCTCGGGTCTGCCCGCAGGGGAGACAGACCAGTTACTGGAGCAGGCGGTGGCCACCCGCCTGGTCGTACGCGTCGCCGGCGAGGACTTCAGCTTCGTTCACGACCTGGTCCGCGAGACTCTATACCGCTCGCTGAACGCTGCCGAGCGACGGCGGCGCCACGCGGATGTGGTCTGGGGTTTGGACCAGCCGAGCAGCGCGGACCGGGTCCCCTCGGCCGAGCTCGCCCGGCATGCTTTCCTGGCGGGCGAGGATCTCGACGCCCGCTACGTCGTCGACCTTCAGCTGGCCGCGGCCCGCGATGCCGGAGCGTGGTACGCCGCGGAGGAGGCCGTCGGCCACTACCGTCGAGCGCTGGAGCGCATCTCTGCCCCCGAGCGCCGCCTGCGGGCCATCGTCGAGCTGGACCTGGCTCGTGAACTGCAGTCCATCGGTGAGCAGAGCGAGGCGTGGACGCTGTTCCGGCGCGTCGCTGACGCGGCCCGCGACCTCGCCGACGCAGACCTGCTCGCGCGGGCTGCCCTGGTCACGCGAGGGGTCAATGCCCGCGACGGCGAACGCCAGACCTTCACCGCGGAGCTGCTGCACGAGGCGTACACGGGTCTGGTCGGCTCGGCGCCCACCGTCGGACACGACGAGGACCGCATCGTCGCGCAGCTGGCCATCCACATCGCCGAGGTGGCGCGCCGCGACGGCGATGACGACTCGCTGGCGTTCAGCCTGTGGACGCGCCACGACGCCATCTGGGGACTTGGGTCGGCCGACGAGCGCTACCAGCTGGTCGACGAGCTGATCACCCTGGCTCGCCGTCGCGGTGACTGGGCGCTCGAGCAGTTCGCCGCCTCGATGCGCTGGGTTGCTTCGCTGGAGCGCGGCGATCCGGTCTACCTCAACGAGTACCGCTCATTCGTCGCCTCGGCCGAACGGGGCACGCTCCCGCGGTTCGCATTGGCGTCCTATGTCGATCGCAGCATCGTCAACATGCACACCGGCCACTTCGCCGAGGCCGAAGACTTCCTCGACCGGGCGCTGGCGCCGTCGTCCGGCGCGGAGGACCTGCAGTTTCCCTACGTGGGTGAGCACTTGCGCTGGTCGTTGCGTCTGTTGCAGGGCCACCTCGACGAGCTGGACGCACTGCACCGGGGTCTGGAACGACAGGGCCATCCGTATCCGCGGCTGCTGCGCGCGATCACCAGGCTGCACCAGGGCGACGCCGGGCCGGCCCGCGATTACCTGGCCGACGCGGCGGGCGACGAGCAGTGGCAGTCGCCGTTGATCGCGCCGCTGCGGGTCCGACTGCTGGCGCACGCGGCGGCGCTGACCGCCGACCCGGCGCTGTGTGCCGAGGCCCGCTCGGCTCTGGAACCGTTTCAGGGTCAATGGCTGGTCTCCCTGTACGGCGGAGACGTCAGCGGGCCGGTGGACCTGTGGCTGGGTCTGGTCGCGCTCGCCGAGCAAGACGGTGACACCGCTGTCGCCGTGCTTACCAGAGCCCACCGTGATGCGGAGCGGTTACAGGCCAGGCCGTGGTCGGTGCTGGCCCGCGCCCACTTGGCGGCCGCGTTGCTGTGCCGCGCCATGCCGGGTGACGCCGTATCGGCTCAGGTGCTGCTCGACGAGGCCGGCGCTGAGGCCGAACGCACCTGCATGGCTGTGGCGAGCTGGCCGGTCGCCGGCATGACGCCGGATGCGCCGGTCCCCGCCGGCGGGGCACAGCTACAGCGGACCGGGGAGTTCCGCCGCAGTGGATCGATCTGGCGGCTCGGCTTCGCCGACCATACCGTGCAGGTCACCAACGCCAAAGGGCTGGTCGATCTGCATGCGCTGCTCAGCATGCCGGGCGTCGACGTGCCGGCGGTACGGCTGCTCAACCCGCACGGCGGGGAGGTCGCCGCGGCTGCGCGTAGCCTCGGCGCCGACCCGGTCCTGGACGAGACAGCGAAGGCGCAGTACAAGCGCCGGTTGAAGCAGATCGACGACGACGCGGCCCAGGCTCTGGACCGTGACGACCACGCCCGGGTGACCGCTCTCGACCGGGAACGCGAAGCTCTGGTGACCGAGCTGCGGCAGGCCGCCGGGCTGGGCGGGCGGACACGCCGGCTCGGCGACGACGGTGAGCGCGCCCGCAAGGCCGTCACCGCCCGGATCCACGACGTGCTGCGCAAGCTCGACTCGCGTCATCCGGCCCTGGCCGCGCACCTGCGTCAGTCGGTGAGCACCGGCGCTACCTGCCGCTACCTGCCGGAGAACGACATCGCCTGGCTGCTGTGAGCCGGCTGCCGACTTCTGGCAATCCGTGATCTAGCGCGTTCTGGCATCGGTCTGGCGCCTGAGAGGTGAGGACCACCGGCCGGGTCGCCATGCCCCCGGCAGCCACGGCGAATCCTCGCCTCGGGCGGTCCGCGCGTGGCGCCCGCCGCGCCACGCGCGGACCGCCGGCCGCCCGTTACACCTGTTCGCGACACGATCGGAGCCGACGAGATATGGCACATCCCAGCACCGCTCCGCCGGCCGTCGAGACCTCCGGGCTCGTCAAGGTCTTCGGCAAGACCCGCGCCGTTGACGGTCTCGACCTGCGGGTACCTGCCGGCACGGTCTACGGGCTGCTCGGCCCGAACGGCGCCGGCAAAACGACCGCCGTACGCATGCTGGCGACCCTGACCCGCCCCGACGGCGGCGAGGCTCAGATCTTCGGCCACGACGTGGTCCGCGATGCCGACCAGGTCCGCAGCCGGGTCAGCCTGACCGGCCAGTACGCCTCGGTCGACGACGACCTCACCGGAACCGAGAACCTCGTCCTGCTGGCCCGGCTGCTCGGCTACCGCACGCCCGCCGCCCGGGAACGCGCCGCCGAATTGCTCGACGCCTTCGGTCTCACGGAGGCCCGGTCACGGCTGGTCAAGAAGTACTCCGGGGGCATGCGGCGGCGCATCGACATCGCCGCCAGCATCCTGAACACCCCGGACCTGCTGTTCCTCGACGAGCCGACAACGGGCCTCGACCCGCGCAGCCGCAACCAGGTGTGGGACATCGTGCGCGGGGTGGTGCAGCACGGCACGACCGTGCTGCTGACCACGCAGTACCTCGACGAGGCGGACCGGCTCGCGAGCCGGATCGCCGTCATCGACACGGGCAAAGTCATCGCCGAGGGCACACCCGCCGAGCTCAAGTCCTCCATCGGCGCCGGCACCGTGCACCTGCGGCTACGCGATCCGCACCAGCGCGCCGAGGCGGGCGCGCTGCTGACCTCAATCATGGGCGCGGAGGCGCAGAGCGACTCGGATCCGCACGCGCTGACCGTACGCGTGGGCGCCGCCGGCAACGACGCCGCCGCGGACAAGGCCTCTCGGGCGCTGGCGGACCTGGCCCGGGCCGGGATCACCGTCGACAACTTCTCCCTCGGCCAGCCGAGCCTTGACGAGGTGTTCCTCGCCCTCACCGACAAGACGAAGGAGGCGAGCCCGGCATGAGCACCGCGACCACACCTCCGGAGGACGACACCGCCGCCGACTACACGCCCGTACCCGACAGGGTCGGTGCCCTGCTCAACCGGCGCGACGCACCCAACCGCCCCAGTGCCCTGGCCGCGTCGCTGGCATTTTGCTGGCGGGCGTTGCTGAAAATCAAGCACGTGCCGGAACAAATGATCGACGTCACGGTGTTCCCGATCATCATCACCTTGATGTTCACCTTCCTGTTCGGTGGTGCGCTGGCGGGCTCGACCCGGGAGTACGTGCAGTTCCTGCTGCCCGGCATCATGGTGATCAGCGTCCTGATGATCACCATGTACACCGGGATGGGCATCAACACCGACGTCGAGAAGGGCATCTTCGACCGCTTCCGGACGCTGCCGATCTGGCGGCCGGCCGCACTGGTCGGCGCCTTGCTCGGCGATGTTCTGCGCTACGTGCTGGCCGCGACGGTCATCGTCCTGCTCGGGCTGGTGCTCGGCTACCGGCCCAGCGGCGGCGCGACGGGCATGATCGCGGCGATGGTGCTGGTCATCGTCTTCGCGTTCGCCTTCTCGTGGATCTGGATCATGTTCGGGCTGTTGCTGCGCTCGGAAAAGTCCGTCATGGCCGTCAGCATGCCGGTGCTGTTCCCCCTGACGTTCCTCAGCAACGTGTTCGTCGACCCGTCGACCATGCCCGGCTGGCTGCAGGCCTTCGTGAAGGTCAATCCGATCACCCACCTGGTGACGGCGACGCGGCAGCTGGCCGCCGGCACGTGGGACACCGGCGAGCTCGCCTGGGTCCTGGTGTCCTGCGCGGTGCTGATCGTGGTGTTCGGCACCATCTCGATACGGCTCTATAACCGCAAGTAGACCCTCGTCGACATACCTGGCGGGTTGTGTCACGCCCGGCACGGCCCGTCTCTGAGCGGCGAGGACCGCTACCTGCACCCCCGTCCGGGTGGCGGTCCTCGCCCGCCCACCATCGCGCTCACCAGGAAAGGCTGATGACCATTCACGGCGACATCCGCATCCGCGGTGCCCGGGAGAACAACCTCAAGGGTGTCTCTCTTGACCTTCCCAAGCAGAAGATCATCGTCTTCACCGGCGTGTCCGGCTCCGGCAAGTCGTCGCTGGCCTTCGGCACTATCGCCGCCGAATCCCAGCGCCAAATCAACGAGACCTTCCCCGCGTTCGTTCAGCAGTTCCTCCCCCGGTACGGCCAGCCTGACGCCGACTCGCTGCAGAACCTGTCAGCCGCCATCGTCGTCGACCAGCGCCGCCTCAGCGGCAACTCCCGGTCCACGGTCGGCACAGCCACCGACACCTACACCCTGCTGCGCCTGATCTATGCGCGTCTGGGTGAGCCGTCGGCGAGCCCGGCGAGCGCCTACTCGTTCAACGACGCGCAAGGCATGTGCCAGCAGTGTGACGGGCTCGGCCGGGCAGCGGTGATCGACGTCGACGCGCTCGTCGACCGCGACCGCTTGCTCAACGAGCGGTGCGCTGCTGTTCCCGACCTTCGCGGTCGACAGCGCAAACTGGGGCTACTTCATCAGCGGAGGTGTCGAGCACGGTTCTCATTCTCCCACCGATCGCGGACAGAACCTGGCCGCGATCGCCGATACGGTTGTTTCATGACGGAAGGAACCCCATGACCATTCTTGTTGCCGGTGCCACCGGCAACGTCGGCCGGCCCCTGGTCGCTCAGCTGCTCGCCGCGGGGCACCAGGTCCGAGGACTGACGCGTAATCCTGCTAAGGCGAATCTGCCGGAAGGCACCGAGGTTGTCGCCGGCAATCTGTCCGACACTGACAGTCTCGCCAAAGCCTTCGAGGGGGTGACCGCTGCCCACCTGATCACCTTCGGCGACGATTTCGCGCCGCTGACCAACGCCGAGGAGATCGTAGCGTTGGCCAAGAAGGCCGGCGTGCGGAAGGTGACCGTCCTCAAGGGTGATGTCACCAAGAGCCCGCTGGAGGAGGCCGTCGAGGCCGGCGGTCTGGCTTGGACCTACCTGTCCCCGGTGGAGTTCATGTCCAACGTGCTGGAGTGGGCCGACTCGGTCAAGGACGAGGGCGTGATCCGGGAGGGCTTCGCCACCTCCAAGAGCGCGATGGTCCACGACGCTGACATCGCCGCTGTCGCCGCGGCCGCGCTCACCGCCGACGGCCACAACGGCAAGGAGTACTGGATCACCGGGCCCGAGGCGCTCACCCCGCCGGAGAAGGTCAAGGTGATCAGCGAGGTCCTGGGCCGCGACATTAAGTTCATCGAGCTGTCCCGGGACGAGATCGTCAGTCAGTGGCGCGAGCAGGGCTTCGGCGACGAAGACGTCGAGTTCTTCCTGACGATGCGGACCAACCCGCCGGAAGCGGGCTACACCGTGCTGCCCACCGTCCAGGAGGTCACCGGTAAGCCGGCGCGCACCTTCAAGCAGTGGGTGACCGAGAACGCCGCAGCCTTCGGCGGCTGAGAATCAGAGCAGCGAACCGGCCGCCCCGGGGTTTCCCGGGGCGGCCGGTCGGTGTCCGGCACCGGGCAGGCAGCGCAGTGCGGTGCGGCGCCGTGGAACGCCACCATTTCGCGGAAGGACCCGGCAACGTCGATGCGGCCGCCCGGCGGCAGGCCCTGCAGCTCGGCGTACGCCCGGTGCAGGTTGCTGACCAGGCGCTCACACTCGGGCAGCGCGCCGAACGGGCCCGGGTCCGCGGCCTGAGCCACCTGCGGCACGCTGAGGCCCTCGCGCAGGCCTGTTCGTGCCAGATCCTGCACCCGGCGCAAGTAGGCCTCGGTGAAGTCGAGCACCTCGCTGCCGCCGACGCGGCTGTGGCCGGCGACGACCACTGCCAGGCGCAGCCGTCGCATCAGTTCCAGCGCCTGAAGCGATCCGTCGACCGAGCCCATCAGCACATAGGGCGTCAACGCCCTGATGGAGAACTTCTGGTCAACGCTGAAGATCGAACTCGTCTACCGCACCTCGTGGCGCACCCGCGACGAGGCCGAGAACGCGATCTTCACCTACATCGACGGCTGGTACAACACCCGCCGCATCCAACGCGAGCTGGGCTACCTCAGCCCGAACGAGTACGAGACCACCTGGCACACCCGCCAGACGCAACCAGCCGAACCACCTATCGCCATCCCGGCACCAGCCGGAAGCAGGTAACCACCGCTCCATCAAAGCGGGGGGAACTCAGCATGACGATCTCGGGAGCGGTGGCGGCGCGGGCGTGCGGTGCCGCCCACGCCCGCTTCCTGTTCGGCCAGGACCTGATCGGTCGGATGCGTGCGAACTTCCTCCGGCTGTTACCGGAACAGCCGGAGCACCTGCGGCAGGACCCACTGGCGGACTGGTTGGGCGCGGCGGTCGCCCGAAACGGCGGCACCTTTGCCGAGGATCTGGTGACGGGACAGTGGAGCCTCGACACGACCCTGCCGTGGCTGCGCCTCAACGACACCGGCCTGGACTACCTGCCGATCCGGTATGTCCCGTACACAGGGGCCGCACGGGTACCGGAGTGGCTGCCGGAGCGGCCGGAGCGGCCCCGCGTCTGCCTGACCGCCGGTCTGGGCGGGCGCGAGGTGACCGGCGAGGACTGGATCCCGTACCAGGAACTGTTCGACGCGGTCGCGGACCTGGACATCGAGGTGGTCGCCACGCTCAACGCCGACCAACTGGACCCGGCGGCGAAGCTTCCGGACAACGTACGGGTCTTCGACTTCTATCCGTTGAACGTGCTGCTGCCGACGTGCTCGGCAGTGGTCCACCACGGCGGTTCGGGCGCGTACGCGCTTGCCCTCGCGCACGGTGTGCCGCAGCTGGTGATCTCCACCGAGCTGTGGTGGGACGCGGTCGACAAGGCTCGGTCGCTCGTCGAGCGAAACGCCGCGATCTTCCTGGAGCCGCCCGCCCTCACCGGCCGGATCCTTCGGGAGAGTTTGGTCCGGCTGATCGAGGATCCGTCCTTCCGGGCCGGCGCCGAACACGTGCAGGCCGAGTTCAACGCCACGCCCAGCACAGTCGACGTCATCGCGGACCTGGAGCGGCTCACCGCCGTACACCGGTCCCGCTGAAGGCCGCCGGCGCGTGCGCCGCTCCAGGGGGCGGCACACGCGCCGGTGGTGGGGCGATCAGCCGTTCTTACGCTTGTGGTAGAGCACCATGGTCAGCGGTCCGAAGATCACCAAGAGCGCACCGATCGAGAGGCCCACCAAGCCGAGTTGGCCGGCGGTGACGGTGCCGTGCACCAACCCGCGTACCGCCGTGGAGAGGTGGCTGATCGGGTTGGTGTCGACGATGGCCCGGATCACACCGGGCATCGTGCTGGAGTCCACGAAGATGTTGCTGCAGAAGACCACGGCCATCAACAGCATGCTCTGCGCCTGGATCGAGTCGGGGCTGCGGGTGAGTAGCCCGATGGTGGTGAAGATCCAGGCGAAGGCGAAGGAGAACGCCAGGATCAGCAGGATCGCCAACGCCATACCGCCGACCCCGGCGTCCGGCCGGAATCCGAGCGACAGGCCGAGCGCGGCGGTCAGCACCAGGGTCAGCAGGTAGCGGCCCAAATCGGTGATCATGGCGCCGACCAGACTGGCAGGCTGCCAGAAGGGCATCGTCCGGAAACGATCAAACACACCTTTGGCGATGTCCAGGCTCACGGTATGGCCGGTAGCCAAAGTCTGCATGACGGCAGCCATGACGAGCACCCCGGGAAGGAAGAATTGCAGGTAATTGTCGACCGATCCGGCGAAGGCCCCGCCGAACAGATAACTGAAGATGAGAAGAAACACCACCGGCATCATCAAAACGTCGAATAGTTGCACCACTACTTCGTTCTTCATCCTGATCGCGGCCCGCCATGCCAGGGTGAGCGTCGCGGACAGCGGGCTGGGCCGCCGCGGACGTTCGGGTGCCAGCAGCACCGTGTCCAACCCCCTGTCGGCGGGCGTGGTCGTGGTGGCGGATGTGGTGGTCACGGGACCAACTCCTCGGTGCCGTTGGTGTCCTCGGCGCGATGGCCGGTGAGGGTCAGGAACACCTCGTCCAGGCTCGGCTGGTCGAGCGAGAAGGTGGCGACGGCTATGCCCGAGGCGGTCAGGGCGGTCAGTGCCTGGCCAGCGAGAGCGGGATCGCCGGCACCGGCCGAGAGGATGGCCGAGTCCGTGGTGGGACGCACGGACGTTCCGAGTACCCGGGTGAGCACCTGCTTTGCCTGCTCGCGCTGGGTGGAGTCGGTGAGCCGGACGTGCAACGCCCCGCCGCCCACCGACGACTTGAGCTCGGCCGGCGTACCCTCGGCGATCACCCGGCCCTGGTCGATCACGGCGATCCGGTCCGCCAGTTGGTCGGCCTCCTCCAGATACTGGGTGGTCAGCAGGACCGTGGTGCCGCGGGCGACGACGGCCCGGACCGTGTCCCAGACCTGGTTACGGCTGCGGGGGTCCAGCCCGGTTGTCGGTTCGTCGAGGAAGATCAGCCGAGGTGCGCTCAGAATGCTCGCGGCGATGTCCAGGCGGCGCCGCATCCCTCCGGAGTACGTCCGGGCGATCCGGTCGCGGGCGTCGGCCAGGTCGAACGCCGCGAGCAGGTCGTCGGCCCGCTGCCGGGCGGCAGGGCGGGAGTAGCCGGTCAGCCGTGCCAGCAGGACGAGATTCTGGTAGCCGGTGAGGCCCTCGTCGACACTGGCGAGCTGGCCGGTGAGGCTGACCATTTCGCGGACGGTTTGCGCCTGCTCGACCACATCGTGGCCGAATACCTCGGCGGTGCCGCTGTCCGGTCGCAGCAGCGTCGCGAGCATTCTGATCGTCGTGGTCTTTCCGGCGCCGTTGGGCCCCAGTACGCCGTAGACCGTGCCCTTCTGCACGGTCAGGTCGATGCCGTTCACCGCTATGGTCTCGCCGAACGACTTCCGTAGGCCCCTCGTGCGGATGGCAGGGTCGGAATTCACATGCAACTCCCGTACGTGGATGATTGGAAGGAGGTGGAGGCACTCCCGGCCGGCACATTACTCGAACCCTTCCGGGATTGCACATAAGATGTCCCGTCCGGATTTCATGGGCGGATCGGGGCATCCGCTTGACAATCCAGAATCATGCTATCTCGGGAAGCGTAAATAACGCGCGTACGCGAATACGTATTCAGGTACCGATGTCACGCCGCCGCCGCGGCACGCACCTGCTCCACGAGCATGGCCTGCTCCAACAGCGCCTGGTCGAAGGCGGGCCTCTCGGAGTCGGCGGAGGTCGCCGCGGCCACGAACGCGGACAGCGTGTTGCGTACCTGGTGCAGGAACATGTAGTTCTCGGCGAGCACCCGGTCGTGTGCGCGCGCGAGCCGCACCAGGTCTTCGGTCTGCTGGTAGTTCACGGCCAGCGGCTTCTCGGAGAGCACGTGCTTGCCGGCGCGCAGGGCCCGGCCCACCCACTCGTGGTGCATGCTGGGCGGCAGCGGGATGTACAGCGCGTCGATGCCGGGATCGTCGATCAGGTTCTGGTATCCGCCGACACCGGCGCACCCGAACGTGGCCGCTACCGCGGTGGCCTTGGCGGGGTCCCGACTGGCGACCGCGACGAGCTCGGTTGATTCCAGTTCGACGAGCGCGGGAAGGATCCGGCGGATGGCGATGTCGGCACACCCGACGACCCCCACACGCAGTACCCGCCCGGTATAGCGTTCCGACATCAGCCACCTCACCGTATCTATGGCAATCGGCTGGGCCCGGGTGCCCGCGCGACGGCGTTCGGCGGGAGCCCTGCCGGGTCGATCGGCCGAACGTAGCGCCACCGGGCAGAGCGGCACTTGAAAATCGCTACACCGGCGCCACCCGGCTGGCGCGACCCGGTTCACCCGCCGCTTTAGCCGGATCCGAGTGCGCGCTGCGACATTCGGAAGCCATGAGCGCACCTTCAGCGGACGGGCCCGCGACAAGGCCAAAAATGATCAATGTGTTCCAGCCGATGCTGGGCGAGGAGGAGCTCGCTGCCGTCGGGGAGGTCTTCGAGAGCCGCCGAGTCGGCAAGGGCCGCAAGGTCGCGGAGTTCGAGACCGCCTTCGCCGCACATCTCGGTGTCCCCCGCGAGCACATCACCTCGACCAACTCCTGTACGGAGGCGACCTTCCTGGCGATGGAACTGCTCGGTGTCGGCCCGGGTGACGAGGTCGTCCTGCCCACCGTGACGTTCGTGGGCACGGCCAACGCGGTCGCCGCGCACGGTGCGCGGCCCGTCTTCTGCGACGTCGACCCGCGCACGCTGAATCCGACTGTGCGCGACGTCGAGACGGCGCTGACCCCCGCGACGAAGGCGTGCTGTTGCTGCACTACGGCGGCTACCCCGGCGAGGTCGCGCAGATCGCGGAGCTGTGCCTGGACCGCGGGGTGAAGCTGATCGAGGACGCGGCGAACGCTCAGGCATCACGCGCCGACGGGCGGGCCTGCGGCGTGTTCGGCGACATCGGGGTGTGGAGCTTCGACCACGCCAAGATCGCGGTGTCGGCCGATGGCGGCGTCCTCTACGCCCGCGACCCGGAGCTGACCGCGCGGGCGGTGCGGCTGGCGTACTTCGGGCTGGAACAGACGACCGGGTACGCCGAGGCGATGCGCGGCAACACCCGCTGGTGGGACTTCGAGGTGTCGTCGTTCTCCCGTCGCTCCATCATGAACGACGTCCTGGCCGCCGTCGGCTGCGTGTAACTGGGGAAGCTGGCAGGCTTCGTCACCCGCCGGCGAATGATCGCCGACCGGTACGATGCCGCGCTCGGTGACGTACCCGGCCTGCTGCTCCCGCCGCCACTGCCGCCTGGCCACCAGAGCTCCTACTACCTGTACTGGGTGCAGATAGATCCGGCGATCCGCGATCACGTCGCCCGGGCCCTGTACGAGCGGGGGATCTACACCACCTTTCGCTACCCGCTACTGCACCAGGTACGGGCGTACGGCGCTGAGACCCGGCTACCGAACGCCGAGCAGGCCGCCGAGACGACGCTCTGCCTCCCCTTGCACCAGGGCCTGAGCGATGCCGACGTCGATTTGATCACCACTGCCCTGGCCGAGTTGGTCGCCGTCCGCGGCGCGACCCAGGTTCTGGCCTGACGATGATGCGGAGTGCCATGCAATACGGACACCGCCCCGGCCGGCCGGTCTCCCCGGACCGGCCCGTGTTGCTGCCCGGGCGGCCGGCCGGGCCGGTGCTGCCGCTGGCCCGTGCCCAGACCGTCACCGCGTTGACCGAGCTGGCCGGCCGGTTCCCCGTACTCGAGGCGGCGGGACCGGTGATCCGAGAGGTACGGGCGCCGGTCACCCGCGCCATCCGCGAACTGCCTGCCCGGGCCGACAGGAGAGTGAGACGTCCGTGAAGGTGTTGTTCACCTGTTTCGCCGCACCCACCCACTACTACTCCCTGGTACCGCTGGCCTGGGCGTTGCGCACGGCCGGCCACGAGGTTCGGGTGGCCAGCCAGCCCGACCTCGCCGACACCATCACGCAGGCGGGCCTCACCGCCGTCCCGGTCGGCCCGGCCGGCTGGTTCGGAGTGGACGCGTGGGCGCCAGAACTGCTCGGGCAGACCTTCATGGACAGCCTCGACTTCGTCCGGGTCTTCGACTACACCGGCAACTCCGCGCAGGACTGGAGCCTGCGGCAACTGCTGGAGCTAAAGCACGTCGCCAACTCGGGGCTGTACGCCACGACCAACAGTGACCCGATGATCGACGGCCTGACCGAGTTCGCCACCGAATGGCGACCAGACTTGCTGCTTTGGGAGATGTACACGTTGGCCGGTGCGATCGCGGCGCGTGTCTCGGGCACCGCGCACGCTCGCTTCCTGTGGGGTCCGGACATCGCCGTCCGGGCCCGCCGCGCCATGCTGCGGCTCGCCGAGCGCCAGCCGCCCGCGCACCGGTTCGATCCCACCGCAGAGTGGCTGGAGGCGACCTTGGCGAGGTTCGGCAGTCACTTCGACGAGGAGATCGTCACCGGTCAGTGGAACGTCGACATGACACCGCCCAGCATGCGGCTCGATGTCGGCCTGCGGACGGTGGGCATGCGCTACATCCCGTACCACGGGCCGTCCGTGCTACCGGACTGGCTGCGTGACCCGCCGGAGCGGTCGCGCGTCTGCCTCACCCTCGGCCTCAGCAGCCGCACCGACGGCCAGCCGATCAGCGCTCTCGACCAAGTGCTGGGCTCGCTCTCGCTGGGCGGCCTGCTCGACGCGGTCGAGGGCCTGGACGCGGAGATTCTGCTGACCATCGAACCGCAGCTGCTCGCCGGAATCCGGCTGCCCGACGACGTCCGGCCGGTCGGCTTCGTGCCGCTCAACGACCTGCTGCCGACGTGCTCAGCGGTGCTGCACCAGGGCGGCAGCGGCAGCCGGTCCACCGCGGAGGTGCACGGCGTGCCGCAACTGATGCTCACCGACCCCTGGGACGCCGTACGCGGGCAGGCAGTGGCCCGCGCCGGAGCGGGGTTGACCATGCCACGGGCGGACCTGACCGCCGACCGGCTCCGGGACAGTCTGCACCGGTTGCTCGACGATCCGTCGTTCGCCGAGGGAGCCCGGCGCGTGCAGCGCGAGGTGCTGGCCGAGCCAACCCCGAACGATCTGGTGCCGATCCTGCAGAGGCTGACGGCAGAACACCGTTCGGGAGGCGCCGGTGGCACCGACCACGAGTGCACGCGCTGCCTGTCTCATCGCGGCAGATCCTTCCATCGGTTGGGCGGTGTTGCTGACGCGGCATGGTTGCACCGCTCATGCAACCATGAGGCGATGCAGGACTTTTCGGTATGTCGCATTGATTTTGGATATGTCATTCGACCGAGTGCTGAGACCGGCGGCTCGCCTGCCGCCGTACCCGTGCTCGGGTACCTGCTTGAGAATGACGAACGCCGGATCCTCTTCGACAGCGGCATGGGCACCCATCCGTCGGTCGAGGCACGGTACCAGCCGCGGCGGCGGGACGTCCGAGCCGCGCTCGCCGACATCGGACGGTCCATCGACGACATCGACATGGTGGTCAACTGCCATCTGCACTACGACCACTGCGGCGGCAATCCGGACCTGGCCGGTCGGCCGATCTTCACGCAACGCACCGAGCTGGAAACCGCCCGGACCACCGAGGACTACACGCTTCCGGAGCTGGTCGACGCGCCGGGGCTGACGTACGAGGTGCTGGATGGCGAGACGGAGATTGTCCCCGGCGTCACCGTCCTGCCGACGCCGGGCCACACGCTCGGACACCAGTCGTTGGCGGTGCGGCATTCCGACGGCACGCTGATCCTCGCTGGACAGAGCCACCGGGACGCGAGTGCGTTCGCTGGCGACTTCGCCAACCTGCGCGCGGACGCCGACGGACACCCGGAGACGCTGGATCCGGCGCCGGCCTGGGTACGGCAGATAGCGCGGCTCGACCCGGCCCGCGTGATGTTCGCGCACGACCGGTCCGTCTGGCTACCCTAACCGCGGCACGTTCACCAGGCCGAACCTCGGAGGATCTTGCCATGTCGGTTCTTGTCGCGTTCTCGGTTACTCCACTTGGCGTAGGCGAGGATGTGGGGGAGATTGTGGCTGAGGCTATACGCGTGGTCCGCGAATCGGGCCTGCCGAACCAGACTGACGCGATGTTTACCCTCGTTGAGGGTGACTCATGGGATGACGTGTTCGAGGTGGTACGAAGGGCGGTCGATGCGGTGGCAGTCCGAGCACCCAGGGTCAGCACGGTTATTAAAGTGGACTACCGACCAGCGGCTACCAACGCACTGACAGACAAGGTAGAGGCGGTCGAGCGGTACCTTGCGGATGATCGGGCGTAGCAGCGCAATAGCGCCTACTTCCTCCCGGCATGTCTGGCATGTCCGGCATGATTTTGCTGCTCGACGTCACGAACCAGCTCGGCGCAAGCCCGCATCGTGGGCAGTATCCGCACCTTTTGGGGCGCTCAAAATTATTCGAGACGCTGCAGCTGTGAAGATTGTCGCCTGACGCTCGAGGGGTAGAGCGTCTAGGGTGGCGCTGATCAGGTCAGCGCCACGACCTGCGTCGCCGCGAGCGATTAAAGCAGCAGCTCTGTCAAGATTAATAATCGTCCTATCGCCTACAACATCCTCGGGATAGAGTTCCAAGGCTTGGCGGCGAGCGGTCTGAGCCGAGGGATAGTTGCATCACCCGGCTGCGGGTAGGCCCAGATGAGCAAACAGTGGCCGCTGGCGATGTGGACGGATGGCTAGTAGGTATGACTGCGGCCCACGATGAGATTCTGTCACTGCCGTCCTATTGCTGGCCCCGGGCGTGAGGCCGCGGCTGCGGCGAAGGCGGTTACGGCAGGTCGTTGATGCCCTGCAACGCGCGCAGTACGGAGCTGGCCAGCATGACCGCGATGAGCGCGTTGCTGTCGGTGTAGTGCCCGGCGTCGGCCTGGTGCACGCTGACGTGGCGGCTTAGCTCAGCCGGCGGTGGAGCACCCGTGTGGGGAAACCACTGGGTGTAGAACGGGCGGATCGGTGCGAGGGCGGCTCTGAGTCGCACCTGCCCGATCGGCAGGTTCGCAGGCTCGACTTTCACCATGTCGCGGACCTTGTGATACTGGTGGTGGATGGTGCGGGACACCGCTGTCTCGGTGACCACCACGGCCAATACCTGAGCGGCTTCGGTGTGTCCGCCGTCGAAGGCGTCGATGGCCTTGTGGGCCAGTGGCACCTGGCTGGTCACATCAGAGTTGCCGCTGGCGTGGTGTAGCGCGTCGCGGCAGTCCTGCATCACCTCACCGGACGGGGCGAGTAGGATCTTGATACGTGCCTGCCGGTCCGGTGCCGCGAGCACGTCACTCACGATTTCCCCTCTGGGCACCCACACCAGCGGTATGCCTTCGTCCTGGACCACGGCGAACAGGTCCTTGTCACTCACGCTGCTCAGACCATCGGGCCAGTTCGGTGGCAGGGTTTCCAAGAGGCGGGTGAAGGCGGTCAGGCTGGTTTCGGAGAACCGGATGGCCGTCTCGATCGAGGCGAGGCTCTTTCCGATCTGATCGAACGAGGCGAGGCGCTCCGCCAGCTAGCGGGTAGCCGCCCCAACCGACCAGGACCAGGGCGCGATTCCGATGCGTGTCCAGTTGGCCATCACGGGCTGAGCCAGCCCGGCGAGGTGCTGCCCGGTCCAGGCCAGGTCCGGGAAGTCGGACCCGACAATGGTCACGTCGACAGGCTCCCTCGGCGGGGGGACCGCCTGGTGGGCAGCGGCCTCGCCGCTGGTGTCCTTGTCGGCATGGTCGGTCATCTGATTCTCCCTCAATCGTGAGGCTCGCCGGCGCGGCGCAGGCGAGGGTAGACGCTGGGTCCGACGCACATCGATAGCGTCGGCGACACGGCGGGCGGGGGAGGTCCTTATGGGTTTGGTCAAGTCCCGGAAGAGGCCGAGGGTTAACCGGCGGGTCAGGTCGTCGAGGCAAGCGGTGAGATCGCCTGACCGACCCCAACGAAAGGACTCCGCCGATGTCCGCGCCCCGCCTGCGCATCACCTGCTGCCTTTGCCGCAAGCCCGTCCCGCGCAAGTCCGACGTGTACGCCCTTGACCTCGAATGGCAGCGCCGCTATCCGCAGATGGCCGGCATTCTCGCCTGCGGCACCTGCGCAGTCAGCAGCACCTACTTCTTCCGCTGCCGTCGCACCCACAACGACGCGTACGTCCCGGGCCACCTACCGGTGGCCGACCAAAGCGAGTCCAGGGCTACACCCGCGGGGAACATCCGGCTTCCTACACGACAACTTGGAGCCGACAAACCGTTACAGCCCCACGATTCGGCCTAGCCGATGATCTCGAGGGTGCTCCGTGGGTGCTCGGACGTCGGGGTACTGATACGGACGTACAGGGATGCAGCCGGATTTGATGCCCGTAGCGAGGGCATCCGGCAAATCGAGAAGCACGGATACCTGAGGGCTGCGGGGCGCCGACCTGCAGGGATCCGATGGGACGTGGAGGAACTGGGCTGGATTCGGCCGGGATAGATTTCCTAATAGGGGAAAAATTGAAGGGGATTAAATTACACTTCGGACTACGGATCAGAAGGTTAGGGGTTCGAATCCCTTCGGGCGCACTTCACGATCAAGGCCGTGAACAGCGGAAACGTTGGTTACGGCCTTGATCGCTTCTACGGCTTGGGACGGATTGTCCCAGAATTTGGAATCTGGTGCTCCGATGGTGCTCCGTTGTCACTGTGCTGCTTAGAGGTCCTAACGAAATGATGTTGGGCGTGTCCTCGGGACGTGAGGCTCGTTCTGTCTGAACGTGAGGAGGGGTCAGCAGCCGCCGTGGATCGTCTCGGACGAGCTCTGGGCCGAGATCGCACCGCTGCTGCCACCCCGACCACCACGCCGGCACCGCTACCCCGGCCGTAAGCCCCTCGACGATCGCAAGGTGTTGTGCGGGATCCTGTTCGTGCTCTACACCGCGATCCCGTGGGAGTACCTACCCCAAGAGCTCGGCTTCGGGTCAGGAATGACCTGCTGGCGCCGGCTGCGGGACTGGAACGACGCCGGCGTCTGGCAGCAACTACACGAAGTCCTGCTGGGCAAACTCCGGGCCACCGGGCAACTCAATCTGTCGCGGGCGGTGATCGACGGCTCCCACATCCGGGCGCTCAAGGGCGGCCCAAAACCGGCCCGAGCCCGGTCGACCGCCGCAAGCCAGGCTCGAAACACCACGTCATCACCGACGCGGGCGGCATCCCCCTCGCCACGGCACTGACCGGCGGCAACCGCCACGACGTCACCCAACTGATGCCCCTGGTCGACAAGGTCCCTCGGATCAGGGGCATCCGCGGCCGCCCTCGGCAACGACCACAGCGGCTCTACGCAGACCGCGGCTACGACTACGACTGCTACCGACGCCAGCTCCGCGCCAAGGGCATCACCCCGGTCATCGCTCGACGCGGCACCGCCCACGGGTCCGGGCTCGGCACCCGACGCTGGGTCGTCGAGCAGACCATCGCCCTGCTGCACTGGTTCCGCCGGCTACGGATCCGCTGGGAGATCCGCGACGACATCCACGAAGCGTTCCTCACCCTCGCCTGCGCCATCATCTGCTGGCGCCGACTCCAACACTCAAAGAGTTAGGACCTCTTAGGCGGGATCCGTGCCGGTCGGTGCTGACCAGGGCGTTTGCGTGTCAGCTGGTCTAGATCATGGTCGGGACGCCGGTGCCTCCGGGTGGAGTCAATGTCCATTGTGGTTGGTGTTGTGGGACTTCTGTGCTCAGGTGGATGCCCGGGTGGTTGGTCGCGGTTGACCTGGGCTGGGGCAGGGTGGTGAGCGGAGGTCGGGATGTCACCAAGGCGGATCATCGGCGGTGACGGTCGAGTGATCCACGCATCTGACTACCCACTACGGTGAATTGGGCCGCTGACCGACGCCATCGAAGACTGCCGTCGGCGCGCCTACGACCTGTCGATGATCTTCTTGAGTCGCTGGATGCTCGTCTCGGACTTGGTCTGACGGGCGTAGGCGAGCATCAGTTCTCTGTCGTAGGCGCCGGCGTTGGTCAGGTCTTCGAGGTGGCTTCGCGTCATCCGGGCGGCGATGTCGTCGTGCCAGCCGTTGTAGCCCTCGTACACGATGCCTTCAAGCGCTTTGATCGCCTCCGGTCGGAGACCGAAGTCCATGACCTGACGGGTCACGGCGTTGTACGCGCCGCGTAGCTTCGCCCATGCGTCGAACTCGCCGGGAATCCACTCGACCAGGACCACCACGCTCTTCTCCAGGCGCTGGACCTTCTCCATGACCTTGTAGGTCGGACACCAGGCGAGAACTACTCCCCCGTCTCGTGGAGAGCCGCTCCGCTCGGTGACGATCTCCAACTTGGCCAGCTCGGGGTGATGGGTGGCCGAGTTCTTCTGGGGTGCGACCACGGTCAGGCGAGCGCGGCGACTTCGCGCCACGGCGAGGCCGAGCCGCTTACCCGGCTCGATTGTGTCCTTGGTCTGGCCCCCCCGGCACGTAGATGTAGCGGTGCTGCAGCAGCTTGTCGAGTTGCTCCGACATGGGCCACATTCCTCCTGCCATTCTTCGTCGTGAGGGTAGGTGGGAGGACCGACATTTTCGGACGCCGAACCGTTGCCATGGTGGTGACGACGCCGAGCTGCGGTTCTAATTAGTTGCGGAGCTCACGGCGGGCCGCCCAGAGAGCGGCGACGAGGCGCTGGCTCCACGGGCGGTGACGGGTGCCAGCCGCAGGCGCGGCGACGGCGGCTCGGACAGTCTCGACATCCCGGGTTACTGCGCGGTCGGTGGTGAGCAGGATCAGCACCGCGCCGGCCCGAAGTGCCAAGGCAGCCTCGATGGGGCCGACGTTGCGGGCGAACCCGTGAGCGATGAGGTTGCGGACGTTCGCGCCATCGTTGAGCAGGAAGGTCCGTAGGAAGCGTTCCCATGCCGCATCAGGCAACGTTCGCCCTGTTGACTACCTCGCGTAGGCGTTCATCGGCGGCGTTCTTGTTCCGCCAGATGATGTAGCGGCGGATCATGCTGCCCTGCTGGCGGTGGCTGGCGTGGTCGGTGCCGTCGAGGGTGAAGTAGCGCAGGGCGGTGAACTGGGCCTCGATGCGGTTGAGCCAGGAGCTGTTGGTGGGTGTGTAGGCGAACTCGACGTTGTTGGCCGCGGCCCAGTCGCCGACGCGGGTGTCCTTCTTCGTGCTCAGGTGTGGGGAGTAGTTGTCGAGCACGATCGCGATCCGGGTCTGGGGCGGGTGCAGGCTGCGCAGGTACCGGCAGAACTCCAGGAACCGGGTGCGGGTCTTCGTCGGTTTGATGTGGCCGTAGAGCTGGTCCTTGCCCAGGTCGTAGGCGGCGAACAGGTGCCTGATCCCGTGCGGTCGGGTGTAGGTCGCCCGCCGGCGTGCCCGGGGTTCCCGGTCAGGGCTCTTGTGTCGTCCGCCGCGTTCGGCCCACTGCCGCCCGGGATGAGGTTGGAGATTCAAGGGACCGAACTCGTCCAGGCAGAACACGACTTCGGGCTCGTCGTCGTCGGGTATGACCTCGCCGTCAGCGATCGCGTAGAGGTGCTCGACGCGGGCCTTCTTGGCGGCGTAGTCCGGGTCGCGGGAGGTCTTCCAGGTCTTCACCCGTTGAAACGACACGCCCTCCTCGCGGAGCAGGACCCGCAGGCCCTCGTGGCTGATGTCGTCGACCACCCCCTCAGCGACCAGGAAGTCGGCCAGCTTGGCCAGGCTCCAGGTCGAGAACGGCAGGCCATGCTCGGCCGGCTTGGACTTGGTGATCTTCTTGATCTCACGCCGCTCCGGCAGCGTGAACGTCCTCGGCCGGCCGCCCTTGTACTTCGGATAGAGCGAGTCGAAGCCGTCGGCGTTGAAATTGTGGATCACATCCCGGACCCGATCCGCGCTGGTGAACGTCACCTCCGCGATCTTCGGCACCGGCATGCCCTGCGCGGACAGCAACACCATCTGCGCTCGCCGCCAGGTCACCACCGAACCGGTGCCCCGGCGGATGATCCGCCGCAGCCGCTGCCCCTCGTCGTCATCGATCTCACGCACACGTACCCGCTCTGCCACCCGAACAGCCTGGCGACACCGCACCGCCCGGACCAGCACCCCCACGGCGCGTCGTCACAAGGCAAACGTTTCCTGATGCGGCACTAGCTCTGCTGAACGTCGCCGCGCCGAGCCGCGGCCACGGGCCCGACTTCCTGTGGCCGAGCCCGACCGGCCCGCGCACAACCATTGAGGACGATCTCGCCCAGGTTCGGGCGACCGATCCCCGCGTCGTCGCCGCGGAGCTCGCCGAGCACGCTCGTCGCCTCGACCCCCGCACCGTGCCCGCCGACGTCTACCGCGCACTCACCGGCGACCCCGTCACCGCCCGGGACATGCTGGTCGCGCAACAGCGACTCGCCTGGCAGGCGCTGGTCGCGCCGCTCTGGCGCCGGATGCGCGGCCTGCTCGACGCGGACATCACCGCCCGGTCTCGGCAGCTGGCCGATGGCGGCCTGGAGCGGCTGTTCGCGGATCTGCACCCGCGGGCGACGTGGAGGAACGACGAGCTGCACCTCACCGGCTTCCGGCGCGGGGCCGTGGATCTGCGCAGCCGCGGCCTCGTTCTCGTCCCGACCGTTTTCGGATGGCCGAATCTCGGGATCGGCCCCACCGACGACAGTTCCGTGACTGTCCCGGTGCTGGTGTATCCGATGCTCGACGCAGCGCAGCTCTGGGAGCCCGCCACACAGCCACCCGCGATCGTGCGACTCCTCGGCGCTGGGCGCGCATCCGTGCTGGCCGAAACCCTCATCCCCAGCACAATCGGCAGCTTGGCCCAACGGGTGGGCCTCGCCCCGGCAACCGTCTCGCAACACCTCGCCGTTCTCCGCGACGCCGGCCTCGTCACCGCCAGACGACGCGGCCGTGAAGTGCTCTACTACCAGACACCGCTTGCAGCCACGCTCGCGGGGAGGGCATCGAGGCGGTCGACGTGCTTGCCGTGTGGGGGTCACCGGGAGCGACGAACGGTAGTACGCTGCGGCTCCATGGGCATCTCCCACCATGGCCGCACCGAGCGGCTCGACTTGGCCGATCCCTCACTGCGCGAGTGGACGTGCCGGGTCCTACACGTCGACCCCGACCGCGGCATCGTTCTGGACCGGTCCGCCTTCTACCCCGGAGGGGGCGGGCAGCCGCCCGACCATGGTGTGCTGCTCTGGCAGGGTGTGCAGACCCGGATCGTCGGCACGCACAAGGGCGACGACCTGTACCTGGTCCCCGCCGAGAGCGACCCGGTGCCGCCGGTCGGCATCGAGGTGCGGGGCGCTGTGGAGGACGACCGGCGCACGATGCTCATGCGCACGCACTCCGGGCTGCACGTGCTGTGCGGGGTGGTGTTCCGTGACTTCGACGCGCTGGTCACCGGCGGCAACATGGAGCCGGGCGAGGCACGGATGGACTTCAACCTACCGCAGGTCCCCGTCGGGTTCAAGACCCTGCTGGAGGACGCGGTCAACAAGGAACTGGCGACCGATCGGCGGGTGTCGGTGCGGGTGCTGCCCCGGGAGGAGGCTCTCGCCATCCCCGACATCGTGCGGACCCAGACCAACCTGATCCCGCAGGACGAGCAGGAGGTCAGGATCGTCGACATCGAGGGCCTCGACGTGCAGGCCGACGGTGGCACGCACGTCGCGTCCATCGGGCAGGTCGGGCGGGTGCAGGTGGTCAAGGTCGAGAGCAAGGGCCGGCAGAATCGCCGGGTCCGCATCCGCCTCAGCAGCTGACCGGCGCGACCCGGGCGGTGCCCAGTCCTGCCAGCACGCGGCGAGGACCCGATCGGTCGCACCACGCCGGTTCCACCGTGTGAAGTGGGAGTACCCGGTCTGCCAGGGCGGGAAGTCCACCGGCAGGTACCGCCACGGGCAGCCGCTCCGGCCCGCGAGCGCCAGCAACGCCGGTCCGCACCACGTACAGGATGCCGTCGACGATCGCCCGCCGGGGATGCTACTCCGGTCTGCCCATCCACTGCGGCGACGGCGGCATCGGCTCGACGATCTCCCACTCGGCACCGGTCAGGTCAGCCGGATACCGCCGCATTCGATCCATGCCCGTCTACCGACCGGACCCGGGTCGTCGGTAGCACCCACTGTGCGCACGCCCGACCAGCACACATTTCCAACGCGATCTCAGGCGGGCGCATCGGCGCGCTGTCGGCAGGGCACGCCCCACATACGGTGTGACAAACTGTCCCCCGCCGTATTCGACTGTGTGGAGATCCTTGATGATCAACGACGAGGCCCGGTCCGAGGTCTACGACCCGAACGCCATCATCGACAAGTGGATGACGGTCTGGGACGAGCTCCGCACGTTCGAGGCGCGCGATCTCACCAGCGGATACGAGGAACAGCCACGGTCGTACGTGGTGAGCATGTTCCCATACCCCTCAGGTGACCTGCACATGGGTCACGCGGAGGTGTATTCGATCAGCGATGCACTCGCCCGCTACCTCAGGATGCGCGGCGCGAACCTCCTCAACGGAATCGGCTGGGACTCGTTCGGCCTGCCGGCGGAGAATGCCGCGCTCAAGCGCAACCTCGATCCACGTGAGTGGACCTACACCAACATCGAGACCCAGGCGGAGTCGTTTCGCAGGCTCGGCGTCTCCTTCGACTGGCGTACCCGGTTCCACACCTCCGACCCGGAGTACTACCGCTGGAACCAGTGGCTGTTCCTGCGACTGTTCGCCGCCGGCCTGGCCTACCGCAAGGAGGCGGCGGTCAACTGGTGTCCGACCGACCAGACTGTGCTCGCCAACGAACAGGTTGTCGCCGGCGCGTGTGAGCGCTGCGGGACGAGGGTGATTCAGCGCCCACTGACGCAGTGGTTCTTCCGGACCACGGCGTACGCGCAGCGGCTGCTCGACGACATGGCGCAGCTGGAGGGCAAGTGGCCGCACGAGGTCCTCGCGATGCAGCGCAACTGGATCGGCCGGTCGTCGGGCGCGCACGTCGACTTCGCCGTCGAGGGCCGGGACAGGCCGGTACGCGTCTTCACCACCCGACCGGACACCCTGTTCGGAGCCACCTTCCTCGTCGTCGCGGTCGACTCGCCGCTCGCCGACGAGCTGTGCTCACCCGAACAGCGGGAGGCGTTCGAGGCGTACCGGAAGGAGACCGTGACCAGCACGGCGATCGAGCGGCTCGCCAACGACCGGCCGAAGACCGGGGTCCCGCTCGGCGTCTCGGCGGTCAACCCGGTCAGCGGTGCGCGCATCCCGGTGTACGCCGCCGACTACGTGCTGGCCGAGTACGGTACCGGCGCCATCATGGCTGTTCCCGCGCACGACCAGCGTGACCTCGAATTCGCCCGCGCTCTCGGGGCGCCGGTGCGGGTCGTCGTCGACACCGGCGCGCCAGACCCGACCGAGACGGGCGTCGCGACCACGGGCGCCGGGCGGCTGGTCAACTCCGGTGACTTCACCGGGATGGACAACTCCGAGGGCGGCGCTGCGATCATCGAGTGGCTGAGCGGGTCGGGGCTCGGTGAGCGGGCGGTCACCTACCGGCTGCGGGACTGGTTGCTGTCCCGGCAGCGGTACTGGGGAACCCCGATCCCGATCGTGCACTGCGACGCCTGCGGGCTGGTGCCGGTGCCCGACGACCAGTTGCCGGTGCGTCTGCCGGAGACGGGCTACACCCTCCGTCAGGAGGGTGGCAGATCGCCGCTGGAGAGTGCCGAGGAGTGGGTCGCCACCAGCTGCCCGAGCTGTGGTGGTTCGGCCCGCCGAGACACCGACACGATGGACACCTTCGTCGACTCCTCGTGGTACTTCCTGCGCTACCCGAACCCCGGCTACACCGACGGCCCGTTCGACCCGGCCGGGGTGGCCCGCTGGCTACCCGTCAACGAGTACATCGGTGGTCGGGAGCACTCAACGGGCCATCTCATGTACGCCCGCTTCCTGGTCAAGGCCCTCTACGACCTGGGCATGCTGTCGTTCAACGAGCCGTTCGAGCGGCTGACCAACCAAGGTCAGGTGATCATGAACGGCAAGGCGATGAGCAAGAGCTTGGGTAACCTGGTCAACCTCCAGGAACAGATCAGCCGGTACGGCCCGGACGCGGTCCGCGTCACGATGGTCTTCGCCGGACCAGTCGAGGAGGACATCGACTGGGCGGACGTATCGCCCACCGGCGCGGTCAAGTGGCTGTCCCGGGTGTGGCGTCTCACCGGCGACCTGCCCGACCAAACCGCCGGGGAGGCCGATCCCGGCTTGCGGCGGGCGGTGCACCTGCTGATCGCCGGCGCTACTGCCGCCATGGACGACCGGCGGTTCAACGTCGCCATCGCCCGGTTGATGGAGCTGACCAGCGCGCTGCGCAAGGCCACGGACAGGGGTCCGGGTGCGGCCAACCCGGCGGTTCGCGAGGGCACCGAGGCACTGGTACGGATGTTGTCCTGCTTTGCGCCGTTCACGGCGGAGGAGGGGTGGCAGCGGCTGGGCCACACGCCGTCCGTGAGCGACGCCGGTTGGCCCGAGGCCGACCCAGCCCTGCTGGTCGAGGAGACGATCACCTGTGTCGTTCAGGTCAACGGCAAGGTTCGGGAACGGCTGGACGTGCCGACGGGCATCGGGGAGTCCGAGCTGAGGGAGTTCGTCCTGACGTCGGACAGGATCCGTGCCCTGATCGGCACCGCCACCGTCGACCGCGTGATCGTGCGGGCACCGAAGCTCGTCAACATCGTCTCCGCCCGCTGAGGGCCGACCAGCCGGTCCCGGGTCCCCGGCCGCCCGCCGGGTCCCGGGTCCGCCCGTACGTCGACGCCGCAGGCCGGTGCGGCCGGTCCCGACGGTAGTCGCCCGGTACGGCAACAGGCAGGCGCCACACCGTGGCAACCGCCCATCGGCGTGCCACGACGGAACCATCTGACCGAGGTTCGGGCCTGGCGGGGTATCACCCGCCGTCTACTAACCGTAGCGGGTCCATCATCTCCGCGTTGGCCAGCGCTCCTAGCGGCGTCGGCGTGTCACGGACATGTCCGCGTTCGGACAAGCGCTTCCGTCAGCATGATCCGTGAATCGCAGCTTCGCCCGAACAGCACCAGGAAGGATGGCCATGTCCAGCAGCACGGTTCTGAGCGTTGACGCTCGTGCCATCGTGGCGGCTCTCTCCGACACCCACGAGTGCCTGGTGTCCGCCGCCGATCTTTCCAGGATTCTCGATGTCGACGCCGACGATTGGGCGCGCTTCGCGCGTAACTGGGACGACCTCGAACAAGACATGTTCATGGCCGATGGCGGTACGTACCGGCATCGCCGCTACGGGCAGTTCATGCTGGACCCGCATAGCGGCGAGTTGACCGCACTGCCCCACGAGCCGTACCGGCAGGAACTCTTCTTCAACCGGCTCAACGGCGGCGTCGACCGGATCTACGAACCGCTCACCGAAGTGTTCGCCGGGGACCGGCTGCTGCGAAACCTACTCGTCGCGCTCGGCCGGATCTTCACCGCGATCGACGACACCCAACGCTGGCTGATCAAGCTGCACCCGGTACGGATCACGGCCGGGAAGGAGATGGGCAAGCCCGCGCCCGAGGGCCGCCACCGTGACGGCGTCACCTTCGTCGGCTCCCTCATCATCGACCGCCTCAACATCACCGGTGGCGAGAGCAGCACCTACAACGAGGCCGGTGAGCGACTGCGGACGGTCACCCTCGCCGAACGCGGCGAACTGCTGCTCAACGACGACCAGCGCACCTACCATGCGGTCACCCCGATCGAGGCGATCGACAAGGACCAGCCGGCACACCGTGACGTTCTGGTGCTCAACTACTCCGCACTGCCCGGCCGGCTGTAGCCCGGAACACCCGGACACCCGAAGGAGGATGGGTCATGATCGTCCGAACTCCGGGCGGCTCGGTGCCGGCGCAGACCACCCGAGTGCCCGCGTAATGGCCGGGGATCAGCAGATCAGCCACCGACAGCGGTTGTTGGACCTGCTCAAGCAGCGGGATGGCCTCACGCCTGCGGCGCTGCACGCCATCGAGCGGGCCGATCGGACTTCTCCGCTGCCCCTCTCGTACGCCCAGCAGCGACTCTGGGTCCTCGACCGCCTGCTGTCCCGGCGCTCCGTCTACACCGCGCCCATGGCCTACCGGCTACTCGGCCGGCTCGACGTGTCGGCGCTGCGTGCGGCCTTCACCGGGGTCGTCGCGCGCCACGAGGTCCTGCGGACGACTTTTGCCGTCCGCGACGGCGTGCCGGTGCAGGTCATCGAACCTGCCGCCGAGGTTGCCGTCGACCTGGTCCGCCTGACATCACTGCCACCGGACGAGGTCGAGGCGGAGGCGCTCAGGCTGGCCCGGGACGAAGCGGCGGTGCCGTTCGACCTCGAGAAGGGTCCGCTGCTCCGCGTCAAGCTGCTCGAGCTCGGCGTGGACGACCATGTCCTGTTGCTCACCATGCACCACGTCGTCACCGACACCTGGTCGATGGGGGTGATGTTCCGGGAGCTGCGCGTGGTGTACGAGGCGGCCGGCCGAGGGCTGCCGTCGGGGTTGCCTGAGCTGCCGATCCAGTACGCTGACTTCGCCGCGTGGCAGCGTTCCGCCGCCAGCCGAGAACGGCTGCGCGGTGACCTTGAGTACTGGACGGCGGCGTTGCGTGGCGCGCCGCAGATCGTGACCGTCCCTCCGGACCGACCGCGGCCGGTGGTTCCCCAGTTCAACGGCGGTGAACACCTCTTCACGGTCGGGGCGGGGACTGCCGAGTCGCTGCGGTCGATCGCGGTGGCCGAGAACGCGACGCTGTTCATGGTCCTGCTCGCCGCGCTCATGGTGCAGTTGGCCCGGTACACCGGGGAGGACGACGTCGTGGTCGGCTCCCCGGTCGCCGCCCGGGGGCGGGTGGAGCTGGAACCGCTGATCGGCTTCTTCGTGAACAGCGTCGTGCTGCGTACCGACCTCAGTGGCAATCCGACCTTCGTGGAGCTGGTGCGTCGGGTACGACGCACCGCCCTGGACGCATATGATCACCAGGAGCTGCCGTTCGACTGGCTGGTGGAGGAGCTGCAACCGGTGCGGCAGCTCAGCGTCCATCCGCTGCACCAGATCAGCTTCCAGGTGGTGCGGCCCCGGGACGACGAGCCGTCCGGCCCTGCCGTGGCGGTCGAGGGCTCGGTGGCCGAGGAACCACTGAGTCTCCCCGGGCTGTCCGTCCAACCCTTCCCGACCGGGACCGCGACGAGCAAGTTCGACCTCGCCATCGCCCTCGCGGAGAGCCGGACCGGCCTCGCCGCCCGGATCGAATACTCCAGCGATCTCTACGAGGCCGAAACGATCGCGCGGTTCAGCGCGAACTTCCAGACCCTGCTGGACGCCGCCGCCACGGATCCCACCACGCCGATCGCCTCGTTGCCGCTGCTCGGCCCCGATGAGCGGTTCCGGATTCTGGAGGAGTGGAACGACACCACGCGCGACGACGTCCCACGAGCCTGTCTGCACGAGCTGATCTCGGCCCAGGCGACCCGGGACCCAGGCGCCGTCGCGATCCGGGCCGAGGGGCGGTCGGTCACGTACGGCGAGCTGGAGGAGTCCAGCAACGCCCTGGCCCACCACCTACGCGACCTCGGTGTCGGTCCCGAGGTGATCGCGGCGACCTGCGTCGAACGGTCGATCGAGGCCATCGTCGGCCAGCTCGCCGTGCTGAAGGCGGGCGGCGCGCTGGTGTGCCTGGACCCGGACCAACCCGGCGAGCGGCTGAGCTATCTGGTTGGCGACACCGCCGCCGTGGCCGTGATCACCCAGACCCACCTGGTGTCCCGACTACCCACCGGCCTCGCGGCGGCGATCGTCGTCCTCGATCCGGAACTCTCCGTGGTCAGGGACCGCCCGACGACCGCCCCGGAGACCGGTGTGGTCCCGGAGAACCTGGCCTACGCCATCTACACCTCAGGCTCGACGGGCCGGCCGAAATGCATCCTCACCCCGCACCTCGGCTTCGTGAACTTCATGGAGTGCGACCGCGAGGCGTTCCGGCTCGGTCCGGGCGACCGCGTGTTGCACAAGGCTCCGTACAGCTTCGACGTGTCGCTCTGGGAGACCTTCTGGTCTCTCAGCGCGGGTGCCACCGTCGTCATCGCTCGTCCCGGCGGACAGCGGGATCCGAAGTACCTGGCGCGACTCGTCCAGGACGAGCGGGTGACCACGATCCACTTCGTGCCGGTCATGCTCCGCGCCTTCCTGAACGAGCCGGAGACCGCCGCGTGTACGACGCTGCGGATGGTGCACTGTGGCGGTGAGGCGGTCACCACCGACCTGGTGGACCGCTGCTACCGGGTGCTGCCGATGGCGGTGCTGCAGAACCAGTACGGCCCGGCCGAGGTGTCGGGGCAGACCACCTACGGACCCCTGTCGCCCGGCAGTCCCCGGATCGCTCTCGGCCGGGCCACCTGGAACACCCGGCTGTACATTCTCGATGCCAACGGCATACCGGTGCCCCAGGGAGTGACCGGGGAGCTGTACATCGCTGGCACCCAGGTCTCCCGTGGCTACCACAACCAGCAGGCGCTGACCGCTGAGCGGTACGTACCCGACCCGTTCGGTGCCCCCGGCACGCGGATGTACCGATCGGGCGACCTCGTCCGCTGGCACTGCGACGGCACCCTGGAGTACGTCGGGCGCACGGACCACCAGGTGAAGATCCGGGGCTTCCGGATCGAACCGGGCGAGATCGAGAGCCACCTGCTGGCCCACCCGGCCGTCCAGGACGTCGCGGTGGTGGCCCGAGTGGGGCCGACGGGCGACAAACGGCTCGTCGGCTACGTCGTCCCCGGCGTCGAGGTGCCGGACGAGGACCGGCCGGGCCTGGTCGGCGCGCTGCGAAGCCACGTGACCGAGCGCCTTCCCGAGTGCATGGTGCCCAGCGCGATGGTCGTGGTCGACGCGCTCCCCCTCAACGCCAACGGGAAGGTCGACCAGAACGCGCTGCCGATGCCCTCGGCCCTGCTGGCGGAGCGGACACCCGTGCCCCCGGGCACGCGGGAGGAGCAGATCCTGAGCGACGTCTGGTGCGGTGTGCTCGGTCTCGACGAGGTCGGTGTCCACGACAACTTCTTCGCGCTCGGCGGTGACTCGATCCGAGCGATCGACATCGCCACCCGAGCGGAGGCCGCCGGGCTGCGCTTCTCACCGAACCAGGTGTTCCAGCACCAGACCCTGGCTGAGCTGGCCGCCGCGGCCACGCCGCTTGACGCGGTGACGACCGCCGCCGCCCCAGCGGCCGAGCAGGAGACGATCACCGGACCTGTCCACCTCACGCCGATCCAGCGCTCGTTTCTCGACGTCGGGGTCCCAGAACGCGACCATCTGACGCAGTACGTCGTCCTCGCGGTCGCGGCCGAGCTGGACGCGGCCACCATCGACCGCGCGATCGACCGGCTGATCGAGCACCACGACATGCTACGGGCCTCCTTCACCTCCGTTGCGGGTCGGTGGAACCAGGATGTCCAGCCGTACCGACCGGCCGCACGGCTTGAACGCCTGTCGCCGGTTGTGGCCAGCGGTGTACCGGCCCACGACGCTGACCGTGGGCTGATCGACGCCGCGGTCGAGCAGGCGCACCGACCGTTCGATCTCGCGGCCAGTGAGGTCGTCCGGGCCGTGCTGGCCGACCGTCCGACCGGCGGTGCGTTCCTGGTCATGGCGATCCACCACCTGTGCGTGGACCTCGTCTCCTGGCGGGTGCTCCTTGACGACCTCGACCGTACGTGCCGGCGACTCGCGGCGGATGCCGAGACGTCGTTGCCGCCGAAGACGACCTCCTACCGGGCTTGGGCCCGGCGACTGCACGAGTACGCGGCCTCGCCGGAACCCACCGCGGAGATCGAGCTGTGGCGGCGGATCGTGCCCCCGGAAGTCGCCCCGCTTCCCCGAGACCACGACGCCCGTGGAACACGGGAGGCAATGCGGTCCGTCACGGCGCAACTGTCGACGGGAGACACCCGGTCGCTGCTCACCGTGTTCCCGGTGGTGTTCCGGGCCGAGGTCAAGGACGCGGTCCTCACCGCCCTCATGGTCGGCCTCCGGCGCTGGACCGGTACCAACCGGCTGCTGGTCGACGTGGAGGGCCACGGCCGCGAACCGATCTTTCCGGAATTCGACCTGAGTCGGACGGTCGGCTGGTTCACCGCCGTGTTCCCGGTCTGCGTGGAGCTGCCAAATCCGGACGACGTCCAGCGATGCCTCCGAGCGGTGAAGGAAACGACCCGGGCGATCCCACGGCGCGGAGTCGGCTACGGCCTACTGCGCCACCTGCGCGAGGACGACCGGCCGCTGGACGGCCTGCCCAAGGCGGAGGTCTTGCTCAACTACCTCGGACGGGTGGACCCGACGCCGGAGCGAGACGCACTGTTCACCCCGGTGGGCGACCCGCTGCGGGCGGCCAGCGCCGGCAGCCGGCCGCGCGACCACCTCATCGAGGTGGTCGCGCAGGTCCGGGCGGACCGGATGGAGCTGACCCTCTCTTACGACGCCCAGTCTCTCGACGCGCCTACCGTCGAGGCGCTGGCTGACGCTGTGGTCGAGGCGCTGGAGGAGATTGCCCGGGCGGCGCAGCAGCCGGACGCCGGTTTCCGGATCGCAGCGGACTATCCCCTCTCCGGGCTCTCCACCGCGGAACTCGCACGCCACTTCGGCACGGGCCGCTCGATCGAAGACATCTATCCGTTGTCGCCGATCCAGGAGGGCATCCTCTTCCACACCGTGCAGACCGCGGACATCGGCTTGTACACCACCCGTCTGAGCTGGGAGACCGGGGACATCGCCCCGGAGGTGTTCAGGGCCGCGTGGCAGGAGGCCGGACGCCGCAATCCGATCCTGCGTACCCGGTTCGTGTGGAAGCTGATGAGTGGCCCGGTACAGGTCGTGGAGGAACAGTCGCGGCTGACCGTCACCGACCTGGACTGGTCCGACCTGTCGCCGCAGGAGCGCGAGACCGCGCTCGACGAACTGCTGCGCGACCGCCGCGAGCGCGGGATCGCCATCGACGACGCACCCCTGGTTCGGGTGACCTTGATCCGCCTCGACCCGGCGAACTGCCGTGTCCTCCTGGAGTCGCACCACATCCTGATCGACGGCTGGAGCATGGCCATGCTGCTCGGGGACGTCCTCGCGCTCTGCCGGGCGATCAGCGAGGACGAGCCGGCGCTGTCGCCTCCGCGGCGTCCCTTCCGGGACTACATCGCCTGGCTGCGGGAACGACCCGTGGCACCGGACCGGGAGTTCTGGACCGCGTACCTCGCCGGGTTCAGCGAACCGACCGCGCTGCCCCTGGAGAGGTCGACCGGACACCCGCAACTACACGTCCTGCACGAGGTGGACCTGCCGGTCGACTTCACCGACCGTCTCGGGCGCTTCGTCCGGGACGCCGGGATCACCCGGAGCACGGTGTTCCAGGCGTTGTGGGGGCTCGTACTGAGCTGCTACGCGGGCACCGCTGACGTCGTCTTCGGTGCGACGACGTCCGGGCGGGCCGGCCTTCCCGGGATCGAAAGGATGATCGGCATCTTCATCAACACCCTTCCGCTGCGCGTCCGGGTCGACCCCGGACGCACGCTCGTCGCCTGGCTGCGCGAGTTGCAGGAGGACTGGGGTCGCGTGCCGTCGGAACACACCTCACTGGTGGACGTTGCGGGCTGGAGCGAGGTGGATCGCCGAAAGCCGTTGTTCACGAGCATCGTCGTCTTCGGGAACTATCCAGTGGAGGAACCGGTGCGCTCCGCGCTCGGCGGACTGTCGCCCGACAAGCTGCGGGTCGACGAATCCAACCACTTCGCACTCAGCCTCGTCGTCGACGACGGTCAGCCACTGGTGGTGCAGCTCATGTACGACACCAGCCGCTTCGATCCGGAAGCGGTCAGCCAGATCGGGCAGAGCCTCGCAGCCGCGCTCACCGCGATCGTCGACCCGGCGACCGCATCGCCCGCCGACGTCATGGCCCACGTCGACGCCGTCCGCGGATGGGGCCGGGGGAAGAAACTTGCTTGACGATATCGCCGAAGCGATCAACGAGGTGCTGCCGCACGTGATGGCGGCGACCGGTACGCCGGGTGTGGCCGTGGCCCTCGCGACCAGCACGGAGTTGCGTACGGTGGCGGGCGGTTACGCGGACCTGGCCCGACGGGTGCCGATGACGTGTGCGACCGTGGCACCCGCCGGGTCGTTGAGCAAGCCGGTGCTGGGGCTGGGGCTGATGCAGGTCGCCGAGTCCGGTGACATCGACCTCGACGCGCCGATCGACGAGTTCCTCCCGCCGGGTACCAGGACGGGGATTCCGATGGGCGGCGGGCCGGTCAGCTCGGTGATGCTCGCCTCGCACCAGGGTGGATACCGGATCGACACGATCGACGCGCTCCTCACCCCACCGGGTCCGATCAACGACTACGTTCGGGAGCGGCACGCGGTCGGCCGGACCCGGGAGTACGGGGGTGTGGCGTCGCTCTTCGTCGAGCCCGGCGTGTACTCGTATTCGAGTTTCGGCATGTCGCTGATGGGCTGTGCGATGGAACGGGTCACCGGACAGCAGTACGCGTCATACGTCGACCAGATGATCTTCAAGTCGGCGGAGATGTACGACTCGGCGTTTCCCACGGGATCGTCGGAACCGTCACGGTGGGGCGATTTGAGCGCCGGCGGAAGTTTCGGCACCGGGTACATGTCGTTCGGCGGCTGGTGTGTGCCGACACCCACGTTTCACTCGGGCACCTATCCTGCCGCCGGACTGCTCACCTCGCCCGCGGACTACGCGCGGCTCCTGCAGAGGCTGCTGCGCACGGCACACGGCCAGGATGGAATCGTCACCCCGGCGGGACTCGCCAGGATGCTCACGCCACGGATCGCCCGGTCCAGTCCGGTCACCTCCGGGGAGACGGCCGCGGGGATCGCGTTCGAGCTCGGCGATCGGCGTCTGGGCGAGGACTGGTGGTGGGGGCACTCCGCCGCGTACCCATGGGGTTACTGGTGGGACGCGCGGGTCTATCCGCACCGCGATCTGGTGGTCGTGGCGCTGGGTAACAAATGGGACATGATGCGGTACGCGAATCCGATCGGCTGGAGTGCTCCGGGAATCGTGAGTCGACTGGTCGGCCGGTGGGTGGCAGCGGAAATGCCGTCGGTAGGCAAATTCGTCAGTGGTCACCGGAAATGGCCCGATCCCAGCACATTGGCATCGGGCTGGATGGGGGCGATTGCCGGGGAGCGCATTTACGGGACCCTGGGAGTCAGCGAGAGGTTGGCCGTTGAAACGGTCCGGGAAATGATTCAAGGAGCACGCCCGGTGGGTGAGACCGACCCGTCGGGTTGGGATGGCGCGGCGTTCGAACGGTGTTTCGATGCGATGGCCGGGGTGGCTCCGGATCCGGATGCAATCGCGCGGTTCGTTGACGGGGAGGGGCTCGCCGCAGGGCTTTGGGCACTGGAATGCGGTGCCAGCTCGGCGGACTTCCCGATGCCCATCGACGGCTTTGCCCGACCGCAACAGCGGAGGCGGCGCTAACTAACTGGTACTCCAACGGTAGCGGTGTGATCGGGGGTGTTGCCAGCTCTATCGGCAAGAGATCCCTGCCGAGTTGCCGCCGGTGGGGCGGCTGTCGACGTCGACGCCAGGTGCACGGCCGACTGGGCGGTCGCACCTCGATCTAGTGTGGTCGCTCGGCGGCCGGGCAGGCTTCCTCGCCTACGCCGCCCCGCATGGTCGCACCCGGGCCGACCGGGAGTCGTGCCTGCCGCGCGGCTGGTGCGACGACACGGCCCGCCGTGCCGGGGCCGCGATCGGCCGCGAAGGTCCCCGCGACCCGCGACCCGCCGACGGGGCCTGCGGCCAGGACTCGAAGTTCCGCACACGATTGGAGCAGCACAGGATCGACTACGTCCTGGCCGGGCCCGCAACCAGCGCGTCTTCACGGTGACGGGTAGCTCCCAGCCGGCAGAACAGCCGGCGAACACACCGGATCCACCAGCTGCGGCTGGAGTGCCAAGGGATGTCTCGTAACTGGCTGGAGGCGTTGCCCAGGTCTGGACCGGTGATCGGCCAGCGATGATGAAGTCGTGGAGCTTGGTGACAACGAAAGCGGCGTCGATCAATAATGTGTGGGCAGTCGCGCCGACGCGGATCCGTCCGCGCTGACCGTGGGCATCGAGACCGGCCGCGGCCCGTGGGTGCGGGCGTTGATCGGTGGCGGCTGCCGCAAGGTAGCGATCGACCCGATGCAGGTTGCTCGCTACCGGAGAGCGGTGCCCCACGTCGGGCGCAAAGTCCGACGCCGGCGATGATCGAGTACTGGCGGAACATCGCCGCAATTTGCATAGATCATTCTTATGTGTAAGATGGCGTTAAGGCTGGACGACCTACACAGCATAGTCTTCGGTCAGTCTCAACGGGGGAGTCGGAGCATGCCCTGGAAGAATCGTGCCCATGAGCGGCGAGAGCTGACAAGTGCAGAATCGGTGGGGTTGCAGGTACGGACGCTTCGCCGACGCGCGGGTCTGACCCAACAGGAACTCGCCGACACTGCGCGCGTGAGTCTCGGCGGATTGCGTGACATGGAACAGGACAGGGTCAAGCATCCGCGAACGGCCACGCTGCGTCGCCTCGCGGGGGCCCTGGGACTGTCCGCAGGCCAGACCCGGGATCTGATCCGGCTGGGCCAGGAAGGCCCCCTGCTGGCACGCGACCTGCAGATCGGGGTGCTTGGTGTGCTCGCCGTGCAGGTGGACGGCGTTTCAGTGGATCTCACCTCGGAACCGCAACGGATCGTGCTCGGCAGCTTGGCCATGTCGCTGCGGGTACCGGTCGGCATCGACTGGTTGGTGGACCTCATCTGGGGACATCGGCCACCGCCCAAGGCGGCGAACCTGGTGAGAACGCACGTGTCGCGGTTGCGACGTAGGCTCCAGTCCACCCGGTCGCCGGCCCGAACGAGCGGCGTGCTGGTCGCCGCCAGCAGCGGCTACCTGCTCGCGGTGGAGGACGACCAGCTCGACCTGTTGGCCTTCCAGCGTCTGATCGACCGTGGCAGGCAGGCCCGCGACGCTGGACGGCTGGAGGCGGCGTTCAGCGTCCACCAGCAGGCGATCGATCTCTGGCGGGGCAGACCCCTGGAGGATCTTCCCGCCCTCCAGGGGGAGCCGGCTGTCGCCGCGTTGACCCGGCAACACCAGGCGGCCGTGCTCGAGTACGCCGACGCGGCGATCGCGCTGAACCGCCATGGTGAGGTCTTGTCGACGCTGTACCGCCTAACCGAGGAGAATACGTTGCACGAGCCCGCGCACGCCCGGCTGATGGTGGCGCTCGCTGGCGTGGGCCAGCAGGTAGAGGCGCTGCAGGTGTTCACCCGGTTGCGCGACACTCTGGCCCACGACCTCGGTCTGGAACCCACCGCCGAGTTGCGCGACGTCCACCAGGCGATCCTGCGGGGCGGCTTCGACGGGTTGCACCACCGGACCGGTGTGTTCGCCCCGGTGCCGCTGTCGCGCACGCCCTTGCCCGTCGAGGTGGGTATGCCGGCCCAGCGGTACGGCTTCGGCGGTTAGGACGACCTCCGGGGCGCCGGCACGGCGGCCGGGCGGTAGCGGGCCGGGGCGATCCCGAACAACGCCGCGATCGGCGGGGTCGATGCTGATGACGTACCGGGCGGTGCCGGGCCGCTACGTGCCGGCTGTCGTAGCGGTCCGGACCGACCTGGGCGCTGGTGAGCGGACCCGGTCATGACCCGAAGGCGAGGCGCAGGCCCGCCGACCTGAGGGCCTCCCGCTCCTCGGTGAGGAACTCGAGGATGAGGCGGTTCACCACTTCCGGTTTCTCCATGGGCATCTCGTGCGACGTGCCGGGGACCACACCGAGCTGGCCGTCGGCGAGCGCGTCGCGCACTGCGGCCGCGTGCGCGACGGACACGCTGTCGTTGTCGCCGACGAGCACCAGGGTCGGTGCGGTCACCCGGCTGAGTTCGTCGAGTGAGACGCCCGTCGGGCCGCACCACAACCGCTTCAGCTTCTCGAGTACGACCGGAAAGTGCTCCACGCCGTTGGGTGAGGTCGCCGCGTACGCCCGCTCGAAGCTGGGGTTCAGCGTTCGTACGGTGAGACTGCTCAGGTAGGCGAGTGACTCCGGACGGGTGCCCTCCAGGGTCGCAGCCTGCCCCATGAAGACCAGGCGGCGGACCCGCTCCGGTCGACGTAGGGCGACCAGCAGACCGACGAGCGCGCCGTCGCTCCATCCGACGAGGTCGGCCGAGGCGATACCGAGCGCGTCCATGAACACGACCGTGTCGTCTGCCATGGCCTCGTAGGTGATCGGCCCCTCCACGTCGGCGGTCCGTCCGTGCCCACGCCGTTCTGGGACGATGACGCCGTAGGCGCCGGCGAGCGCTGACGCCTGCGGCTCGCAGGACTCGGCGGTACACAGCCCGCCGTGCAGCAGGATCACCGGCTTTCCGGCACCACGCGTCTCGTAGTAGGTGCGCGTGGGTCCGGCGACGACGTATCCGCTGGTCGGGGAATGTCGCTCTGCCACTGCCATTCGCTCCTCCACGTCACCACCGCCGCTGGCCGCACAGGGCACCGAGCGTAACCGCCAAGCTAGCCCCGGTCACCTGCGAACCTACGCAATCACGTGACGAGGACCGTAGTCCTCCCGCTGGAGGACCACATTCTCGGCCGTGACCAGCGCCATTGCGCGAGCAAGGAAAGCGGCGCTATGCCCCTGCCATGACAAACCCGTCGGGCAGCATGGGGTTTCGCCGCGCACCGCACCCCTGCGCACCTTCGTCGAACGACCACCTGTTCGGGTCGGGCGCGACAGACTAGGAGCATGTGTGACATCGGATGAAATGAACGCTGGCGAGGTCGCACCGACGTCGGTCGCCGACCAGCGGACCTGCGGTCCCGTTTCCTCCTTCAACGAATGGGACCCACTAGAGGAGGTAATCGTCGGCATCGTCGACGACGCGACCTTTCCGCCGTGGCATGTCGCCCTCCCGCCCGTGTTGCCGACCAACCAGCACGCTACGTTCCGCGCCTGTGCGGGCCGGCCCTTCCCGCCGGAGGCGGTCGAGGCGGCCCGCCGCGAGTTGGCGGAGTTCGTGCGGATCCTCACCGGCGAGGGGGTGGTCGTCCGCCGACCGGAACCGATTCCGCAACGCGTGGAGTACCGCACGCTGGACTGGTCCAGCAGCGGAATGTACGCGGCGATGCCACGGGACGTGCTGCTCGTGGTCGGCGACGAGATCATCGAGTGCCCCACCGCGTGGCGCTCCCGCTATTACGAGACCCTGGCCTACCGGCCGCTGCTCAAGGAGTACTTCCGGGGCGGTTGCCGGTGGAGCGCCGGACCGAAACCGGAACTCAGGGACGAACTCTACGACGCGGATTGGAGTGACCCCGGCGCGGACGGCCCGGCGCGGTTGGTGATAACCGAATTCGAACCGACCTTCGATGCGGCCGATTTCATCCGTTGCGGTCGGGACATCATCGCCCAGAAGAGCAACGTCACCAACGAGTTCGGCATCGAATGGCTGCGCCGGCATCTGGGTGACTCGTACACCGTCCACGTGTTCGAGTTCGACGACCCGCACCCCATGCACATCGACGCGACACTCGTTCCGCTGGCTCCCGGGAAGCTGCTCGTCAACCCGGAGCGGGTCACCCGGGTGCCCAACCTGTTCAAGAGCTGGGATGTCATGTACGCGCCGGCTCCGATGATTCCCGACGCGCACCCTCTCTATATGACCAGCAAGTGGATCAACATGAATGTCCTTATGCTGGACGAGGAGCGGGTGGTCGTCGAACGACAGGACGAGCCGATGATATCGCTGATGAAGAGGTACGGGTTCACCCCGATCCTGTGCGACTTTCGCAATTTCAACAGCTTTGGTGGATCGTTCCATTGCGCCACCCTCGACGTGCGTCGTCGGGGTGAGTTGCAATCCTACTTCTAGGAGCCGGCATGCGAATCTGGCACAGGTCTCCAATGGATGGCATTCTGCTCGGGTACGGCGTCGCACAACTGGCCGTGATGCTGTGGCTGGCGGCCCGCTGGGACCGGCCCACGGCGCTTGGAACATCCTTTTCGATCGGCGTGATCGCCGTCATGGTCGCCTACAACATCATCGTCGTCAGTCACCTGTTCACCCACTCACCGTGGTTCGTCTCGCGCAAGCTCAACGCGGCTGTCTCGGTGCTCAACTCGATCAACATCGGCCAGTCGGTGCAGGCCTACCAACTGACGCACGTGCGCAACCACCACCGGTTCAACAACGATCAGATCGGCCCGGACGGCACCACCCGGGACCTGTCGTCGACCTACCGGCACGGCAGGGACGGGCGGCACACCCCGCTGCCGCATTACGCGATCGGCGGTGCGGTGCGGTCGCTGATGGACCGCGGCGGGGAACTGCTCGCGGTGACCCGGCTCTGGCGGGTGGGCCCGCACGAGGAGAACCTACGTGCGCTGCTCGCCCCACGGCAGCCGCGCCGCGCCCGCGAACTACGCCAGATGCAGGCCGACCGGGCGGCGCACTGCCTGTCGCTCGCGTTGTTCGCAGCCATCTCGTGGCAGTGGGTGCTGTTCTGTTATCTGCCGGGGTTCTTCCTCGCCTTGGTGATGGTGAACGTGCAGAACTACTACCGCCACTACGGCGCCAACCCCAGGGACCGGGAAGCCGACGCGGTCAGCCACTACGGCTGGCTGTACAACCTCTTCACCTTCAACGACGGATACCACCAGGAGCACCACCTGAGCCCGGGCACGCACTGGTCGAAGCTTCCGGAGGTGCGTAGGAGCCGCCGGGCCAGCCTGGAGAACCGGCGCCGCATCATCAGCCCGCTGCCAGCGATGCTCGGCTTCCTGCACTTCAACCGTCCTCAGTTGCATCTGGAGACCGAAAGCGCCGAAACCCGATGAGACCCCACCCGAGCAGACTGGAGAGTTCGTTGGTGCCCGACGCGACGACCCGACCGATCACCGGTGGCACGCTGCCGGGCGACGGGTTCCGGTTGTACGAGACGTTCCGGGACGTAGACCCCGACGCCGCCCTCGCCGTGCTCGGGGGGGAACTGGCGGCCTATCGGGTACGCGACTTCGTCGCCCCGGACGCCTGTCGGCGCATCACCGAGAACTTCTGGGCGTCCACGATGCGCACCCCCAGGCGCGGCGAGGGCGAGGACGGGGTCGAGGGCTACTTCGTAGGCGCGTCGCACATCGAAAAGACGACCGACGAGTACATCACCGAGGTGGGCCGGTACGCTGACGCGCTCGCCGCGCTCTACCAGGGCACGGTGGACCCGGTGGCGCTGCTGCGCCAGCGACTCAACGACCAGCCGGCCGTGACCCGGGTACGGGCGGCGACCCACCGCGGGCGGCCGGCCGGGGACTCCAAGGCGGTGTGCTGGACCGGGACCGGTCCGTTCCTGCTCATGCCGCACGACGACCTGGCCCAGTTGAGCGACCCCCGGCAGGCCGGGTTCGAGATCCAGCGGGTACGCCGGGTCATGGCGGTGAACATCTATCCACAGGCGTACCCGGGGACGGGCCAGATAAAGCTGTGGAACATCGAACCGGACAAGCCCTCACGCGAGCGGTTGGGGCTGACCTACAGCGGTTTTCCCTATCCGCCGGACTTGCTCGACGGCCTAGCCAGCCTGGTCGTGCCGGTCGCCGTCGGCGATCTCTGTCTGATCAACGGCAACCTGGTGCACGCGGTGCTCGGCGGCCGGACCGCCGTCGGTGGGGGCCGGAGGTTGCTGTTGACCTGCTTCACGGGGTTCGTCGGCCAGGGCGATCTCGTCTGGTGGACCTGAGCTCCGCTCGAACGACAGGAGGACGACAGTGCCCGACGCGCAGCAGTCAGCCTTGGGAGGGGGTTCGCCGACCGCCGACGGGCCGGGGACGAAAGCCATCCGCTCGGCGCTGCTCAGGCAACGCGTCAGTGCGATGCAACAGCGGGCTGCCGCTGCGGGCGGGGCGATCCCACGACGGGCCGGCGGTGCGCCGTCCTTGTCGTACGCGCAGGAGCGGCTGCTGCTGACTGAACGGTTGACCGACCAGGCGTCCCTCTACCACGTGCCCTTCGTCTTCCGGCTGAGCGGCATCGTGCACCCGTGGGCTCTGGAGCGGGCCCTCACAGAGGTGGTACGGCGACACGAGGTGCTGCGTACGGTCTTCCCGGAACGGGACGGGCGGGTCGTGCCGCTGACGACACCTCCGGCACCGGTACCGGTCGAGTGCTCGGACGTCCGCGACGCGCAGCCGGACCAGCGTCTCGACCGTGCCCTCACGCTCGTGTCCGACTTCGCCGGGGTGCCGTTCGATTTGGTGGCGGGTCCGTTGGTGCGTGGGTTGTTGGTGCGGTGGGGGGTGCGGAAGTGGGTGTTCGTGTTGGTGGCTCATCACATTGTGGTGGACGGTTGGTCGGTGCCGGTGTTGTGGGACGAGTTGGGCACGGTGTACGCGGCGTTGGTGGAGGGGCGGGAGCCGGAGCTGGTGGCGTTGCCGGTTCAGTATTCGGACTTCGCTGTGTGGCAACGGGAGTGGCTTGCTGGTGGGGTGCTGGATGAGCAGTTGGGGTATTGGCGGGATCGTTTGCGGGGGCTGGAGGCGGTGCGGGTGCCGGTGGACCGGCCGCGTCCGTTGGTGCGGTCCGGGCGGGGTGCGGTGGTCGAGTTCGAGCTGTCGGCGGAGCTGACCGGTCGGTTGCGGGGTCTGGCTGGCCGGTGCGGGGCGACGGTTTTCATGGTTTTGCTGGCTGCGTGGTGTGAGTTGTTGTGCCGGGTCGGTGGTGACACCGATATCGCGGTGGGTACCCCGGTCGCGGGTCGGGGACGACCCGAGTTGGAACGGATGATCGGGTTTTTCGTCAATACGTTGGTGGTGCGGGTCGACGGGTCGGGTGATCCGTCGTTCGTCGAGATGATCGCTCGGGTGCGTGAGGCGGCTGTCGGTGCTTTCGCCCATCAGGAGGTGCCGTTCGAGCGGTTGGTGGAGGAACTGGCGCCCCGGCGTGAGGCTTCCGGTGACCCGTTCTTCCAGGTGGTGTTCTCGTTCGACGAGGACGGTCCGGGTGTTCCGCTGTTGCCCGGTGTCGAGGTGACTCCGGTGATCCTCGAGGTCGACCAGGCGAAGTTCGAGCTCGCCGTGGGTTTGGCCGCTCGCGGCGATCGGATCGTGGGGCACCTGAACTATGCGGTGGATCTGTTCGACCGGCCTACCGTCGCGCGCCTGGCCGATCATTACACCCGACTTCTCACCCTCGCCACCGGAAACCCCCGGCGGTCCCTGGCCGACCACGACCTGCTCACCACCAACGAACGCCGACAACTGCTCCGCCAGGGCGGGGGCGACCCCGTCGACGGGCCACAGCCGTTCGTGCACGAGCTGGTCATGGCCCAGGCCGCCCGCACCCCCGATGCCGAGGCCGTGCGTACGGAAACCGAGTCACTCACCTACCAGGAGCTGGACCGCCGCGCCGAGGCGGTCAGCCGCTCGCTGCGTGCGCTCGGCCTCGGTCCCGAGAACGTCGTCGGCGTCATGGTGGACCGTTCTCCCCACCTTGTCACGGCGATGTTGGCGGTGCTGCGGACGGGTGCCGCCCTCCTCATGATCGACCTGACCTACCCAGCCGAGCGGATCCACCGCATGCTGACCCTGGCCCGAGCCGACGCCGTGCTGGCCGAGCCGTCTCCGGCCCTCGCCGGGGTGCCGGACACGGTGCGGGTGATGGACATCGACAGCGGGGGCACCCCACCGCCCGGAGCCGCCAGGCCGGCCCACCGCACCCTGCTCGCCGGCAACACCGCATGCGTCGTCTTCACCTCGGGATCGACCGGGGAGCCCAAGGGCGCGATGATCACACACGCGGCGCTCACCAACACCATCGTGGACGGCTGGCGCCGACTGCAGCTGACGGCCTCGGACACGGTGGGGGCGGTCGCCTCGCCCGCGTTCGACGTGGCGCTCTTCGAGATCCTGGGTGCCCTCGCCCACGGCGCACGACTCGTACTGCTGCCCAGAGAAGCCGCATCCGACGGAGAGCGGCTCGCCGAAGCCGTGGACCGGCACCACATCACCGTCGTCGACGTCACGCCGACGACCGCATCGACCCTGCCGGAACGGTGGCACGCCCCTGGGCTACGCCTCGCCTCGGGCGGAGAGGAACTCTCCGCCGAACTCGCCCGGAGTCTGACCGCTCGTCTCGCCGGCGTGTGGAACGTGTACGGCCCGGCAGAGGCCACGATCAACACCACGGTGCACCGGTTGCGCGCCCCGGTGGCCGGTGACCTGGTGCCCCTCGGTCGCCCGGTTCGAGGAGCGACCGTACGGGTGCTCTCCGAGCGGGCCGGGCTGGTGCCGATCGGCGTCCCCGGTGAGTTGTTCATCGGCGGGATCGGACTGTCCCGGGGATACGTCAGCCGGCCGGCCCTCACCGCGGAGCGTTTCGTTCCCGATCCGTTCGGGCCGCCGGGCGCCCGGATGTACCGCACCGGGGACGCCGCGGCGTGGCGTCCGGACGGTTCCCTGGTGTTCCTCGGTCGCCGGGACCAACAGGTCAAGGTACGCGGGCAACGCCTCGAGACCGGTGAGGTGGAGGCAGCTCTCACCCGGCATCCGGCGGTCGCGCACGCGCTCGTCACCGCCCAGGGCGGACAGCTCGACCGGAGGCTGGCCGGATACGTGGTGTGGCGGCCCGGCCTGACTGTGCCGTGGGCCGACCTGCGCGGCTTCCTGCGCGAGTCGCTGCCGGAGTACATGGTGCCGGTCGTCTTCACGGCCCTGGAACGGCTGCCCCGCACCTCGAGCGGGAAGGTGGACCGCAGGGCGCTGCCCGAGATCCCGCTCGGTCCCGCCGGTCGCACCTATGCGGCACCGCGCGACGACATCGAGGAGCTGGTCGCCTCCGTCTGGGCCGACGTCCTCGGCGTCGACCGAGTGGGGCGGGACGACAACTTCTTCGAGCTGGGCGGACATTCGCTACGGGTGGCGCGGGTGGTGGCGAGCCTTCGGAAGGCCCGCGACGTCGAGCTACCGCTCCGGGCGTTGTTCGAGCGTCCGGTGTTGTCCGACTTCGCCGACCTGGTCCGCACCCGCGACGGCGGTCCGGAGCGGACCCGCATTCCAAGGCGACCGGCCGGTGTGACCGTGCCGCTGTCGGCGGTGCAGCGGCGGCTGTGGTTCCTGCACAATCTGGACCCGACCCGGAGTGACTACAACAGCTATTTCTTACTGTCGCTCTCCGGGGCGGTGGAGGAGTCGGCGTTTTCCGGCGCGTTGTCCCGTCTCGTCGACCGGCACGAGATCCTGCGGGCCCGGATCGGTGGCGCTGCGGATGCGCCGACCCTGGTCGTCGGGTCGTCGGGCGAGTTCACCCTCGATTCGGCCGACGTGTCGCATCTGCCGGCAGCCGAGGCGGAGGCGGAGGCCAGGCGGCTGGCCCTGCGTTTCGCCGGGGTGCCGTTCGATTTGGTGGCGGGTCCGTTGGTGCGTGGGTTGTTGGTGCGGTGGGGGGTGCGGAAGTGGGTGTTCGTGTTGGTGGCTCATCACATTGTGGTGGACGGTTGGTCGGTGCCGGTGTTGTGGGACGAGTTGGGCACGGTGTACGCGGCGTTGGTGGAGGGGCGGGAGCCGGAGCTGGTGGCGTTGCCGGTTCAGTATTCGGACTTCGCTGTGTGGCAACGGGAGTGGCTTGCTGGTGGGGTGCTGGATGAGCAGTTGGGGTATTGGCGGGATCGTTTGCGGGGGCTGGAGGCGGTGCGGGTGCCGGTGGACCGGCCGCGTCCGTTGGTGCGGTCCGGGCGGGGTGCGGTGGTCGAGTTCGAGCTGTCGGCGGAGCTGACCGGTCGGTTGCGGGGTCTGGCTGGCCGGTGCGGGGCGACGGTTTTCATGGTTTTGCTGGCTGCGTGGTGTGAGTTGTTGTGCCGGGTCGGTGGTGACACCGATATCGCGGTGGGTACCCCGGTCGCGGGTCGGGGACGACCCGAGTTGGAACGGATGATCGGGTTTTTCGTCAATACGTTGGTGGTGCGGGTCGACGGGTCGGGTGATCCGTCGTTCGTCGAGATGATCGCTCGGGTGCGTGAGGCGGCTGTCGGTGCTTTCGCCCATCAGGAGGTGCCGTTCGAGCGGTTGGTGGAGGAACTGGCGCCCCGGCGTGAGGCTTCCGGTGACCCGTTCTTCCAGGTGGTGTTCTCGTTCGACGAGGACGGTCCGGGTGTTCCGCTGTTGCCCGGTGTCGAGGTGACTCCGGTGATCCTCGAGGTCGACCAGGCGAAGTTCGAGCTCGCCGTGGGTTTGGCCGCTCGCGGCGATCGGATCGTGGGGCACCTGAACTATGCGGTGGATCTGTTCGACCGGCCTACCGTCGCGCGCCTGGCCGATCATTACACCCGACTTCTCACCCTCGCCACCGGAAACCCCCGGCGGTCCCTGGCCGACCACGACCTGCTCACCACCAACGAACGCCGACAACTGCTCAATCAGATCCAAGCCGGACGGAGGCTGTGACGTGGCGACTACTGGGTCCGACGTGATCGAGGCGGCGAACTCCACCGAGGTGGTGTTCCCCGACGGCGAAAGCCTGCTCCATCTGCCGTTCTACTCCTGGGCGGATCGCGGCCCGGACCGGATCGCGGTGGTGCATCCCGGAGGGACTCTCACCTACGGTGAACTCCGCCTCCGGGCCGACGCACTGGCGGACGCCCTACGGGAGCGGGGAATCGGCCACGACGACATCGTGGCGATCGCTCTTGACAAGGGGTGGGAGCAGGTCGTCGCGGCGATCGGCGTGCTGGCTGTCGGAGCCGTCTTCGTGCCGGTCGAGCCGAACTTCCCGACCGAACGCTTCCACTACCTGCTGGACCACTCCACGGCCCGCTGCGTGGTCACCCACAGGGACGTCGAGGCGCGCGTTCGGTGGCCCAAGGAACTGCCCCGGATCCACGTCGACCAACTGAACCCGCTCGCCCGCCCGTCCCGCGCCATGCCCCGCAGCGAGGCGGCACCCGACGACCTCGCCTACATCGTGTACACCTCCGGCTCGACCGGTACCTCCAAGGGCGCGATGATAACCCACCGGGGAGCGGTGAACACCATCCTCGCGATGAACGCCGAGTTCGAGGTCGACCCGGACGACCGGGTGATGGCCGTCTCCTCGTTCACCTTCGACTTGGCGGTCTACGACATCTTCGGCACCCTCGCCGCCGGCGCGACGATCGTCATGCCGCCCCGTACACCCCTGCCCGACGCCGGTGTCTGGCTGGACGTCGTCCGCAACGACCGCGTCACGGTCTGGAACTCCGTACCCACCTTGATGGAGATGGTCGTGGAGCTGGCCGGTGGGCGCGGCGAACGCGGCCGGATGCCGACGTTGCGGGTGGTCCTGCTCGGTGGCGACTGGATCGACCTGCGGCTGCCGGATCGCATCCGGGCCCTCGCACCCAACGCGCTGGTGTCGAGCACGGGTGGCGCGACCGAGGCGTCGATCTGGTCCATCACCTACCCGATCGGAGAGATCGATCCCACCTGGCGGAGCATCCCGTACGGTAAGCCGCTGGCGAACCAGCGGTTCTACATCCGCGACGAAAAGGGCGATCCGTGCCCTGCGGGCGAGGCCGGAGAGCTCTACATCGGGGGCGTGGGGGTCGGTGCCGGCTACTGGCGGGACCCGGACCGCACGGCGGCGAGCTTCGTCCGCGATCCGCGTACGGGCGAGAGGCTGTACCGGACCGGCGACCAGGGGCGGTACCTGCCGGACGGGAACATCGAGTTCCTCGGCCGCAAGGACTTCCAGGTGAAGATCCAGGGCTTCCGGGTCGAGCTGGGCGAGGTGGAGGCCGCCTTGCGGGAACACCCGGGGGTGAAGGAGGCGGCGGCCGTGGCCCGGCCCGACCCCGTTGGCGACCGGCGGCTGTTCGCCTACGTGACCGCCCGGTCGGCGGAACTCGGCAGCGACGACCTGCGGGAGTTCGTACGCGGCAAGCTGCCGCACTACATGGTGCCGGACGCCGTCGTCGTGCTCGCCGCCATGCCGCTCACTACCAGCGGCAAGATCGACCGGAAGGCCCTGCCGGAGGTGGCCGTGGCACCGGGCCCCCTGGCTGTCGACCTGCAGGGGGTTGGCGATCCACTCCAGGTCGGCGGGTTGGCCCCGGCCGCGCCGACCGGGCCGGTCGAGCAGGTGCTGGTGAGCATCTGGGAGGACGTGCTCGGCCGCGAGAACCTCGGCGCGGACTCGGACTTCTTCCTCCTGAACGGCAACTCCCTGCGGGCGCTGCGGCTCATCGCGGGTGTGAGCACCGTGCTCGGCGTGGAGGTGAGCGTCGCTCAACTGTTCGACGCGTCGACCCCAAGGAAGTTCGGTGAGCTGCTCAGCGCTGACCCGGACACCTGGCAGCGGATTCACCGGACGGCGGAGAGCCTGGTGCGCGAGGTGGACGGAGCAGACCCCGCAGCCGGCGGGGCCTGGTGATGGGAGACGGTCGGGTGCACGACGGCGTACCGGCCAACGGCATTCACGAGCTGGTCGAACAACAGGCGGCACGCACACCGTCCGCACCGGCGGTGCAACTCGACGATGAGGTCTGGAACTATGACCGGCTCAACGAGCGGGCCAACGCCATCGGTCATCGCCTGCGCCAACTGGGTGCCGGTCCGGGGGACCACGTTGCGGTCACCGCCGCCCGTTCGCCGCAGCTCGTCGCGGCCGTGCTCGGTGTGTGGAAGGCCGGTGGGGCGGTCATCGCCCTGGAATCCCACCAGGACATCGTCCGGATGCACCGGTCGGCGCCAGCCGCAGCCCCGCGGATCGCCATCCGGACCGGCGAGCGGCCTGAGATCCCCGGGGTCGAAGTCTGGTTGGACCTGGGTACGGAGACCGGCCCGCCGACCGGGAACCCCGCCGCCTGCACCCGACCGGACGACGCGGCCTACGTCGTCTTCACCTCGGGCTCCTCGGGCACGCCGAAAGGGATCGTCGGCACGCACCGGGGCGTCCTCAACTACTTCGACGACCTGCGGCGGCGGAACCACCTGGCCGAGGGTGACGCGGTGGTCCAGCTCTCGGCTGCCTCGTTCGACGCCATGCTGCGGGACATGTTCTTCCCGCTCACCGTCGGCGCGCGCACGGTGATCGCGCCGCGCGGTGGCCGGGACGTGGCCGCAGTGCTCGATCTGCTCGTCGGCTCCGGGGCCACCGCCGTTGTCGCGATCGTCCCGTCGGTGCTGCGCGAACTCGTACGGGAGGCAGGGCGGAGCGGCGTCACCGTCCCCCGGGTCCGCACCGTACTGGTCAGCGGGGAGCGGCTCTACCACGCGGATGTCGAGGCGGCCCGCGAGGTCCTTCCGAACGCCCGGCTCCACAACCTGTACGGGCCGTCGGAGTGCACGATGACCACGACGACGCACGACGCGGACGACGGTTCGACCACCGGTGGCGGGGTTCCGATCGGCCGCCCGATCTCGGGCACGACGGCGTACGTGCTCGACCGGGCCCTCAACCTCACTCCGCCTGGTTACGTCGGTGAGCTGTTCATCGCCGGAGCGGGAGTCACCCGCGGATACTGGAACCGTCCGGCGCTCACGGCGGAACGCTTCGTCCCCAACCCGTACGGACACGCCGGGGAACGCATGTACCGCACCGGCGACCGGGCACGGCTGCGCCCGGACGGCGTGCTGGAGTTCCTCGGCCGCACGGACGACCAGGTGAAGATCCGTGGCCAGCGGGTCGAACTCGGGGAGGTCGAGTCGGCACTGCTCGGCGTTCCCGAGATCCGGGAGGCGGCCTGCCGGGTGTGGGACGAGACGGGAGCACTCATCGCCTACCTGGTGTGGACGCAGGGGCACGAGCCCGTCACGGCCAGCGAACTGCGCGCGCGCCTGGCCCACCTGCTGCCGGAGTACATGCTTCCGGACCTGTTCCTGTCCCTGGACCGGCTGCCCCGGACCACCAGCGGGAAGGTCGACCGTCGAGCGCTGCCGGATCAACGTACTCTGCCGCGCTCGGAGACGCTCGGTGACGCCGTCGCCCCCCGCGACGCCGCCGAGGAACGGATGGCCGGCGTGTGGCGCGACCTGCTCGGCGTCCGGTCGCTGGGTGTGCACGACAGTTTCTTCGAGCTGGGCGGTCACTCACTGCTGGCGATGCGCCTGGTCGCCCTCATCGCCGACAGCTTCGGCGTCGAGGTCCCGCTGCGGGCGGTCTTCGCCGCCCCGACCATCGCCGCCCTGACCGGGTACGTCGCCCGCCGTCCCGCAGACGGTCGCCGCCGACCGGGGCCGACACCCGCTCCGCGGGGACCTCGGCAGCTCTCACCGGCCCAGGCGCACGTATGGTCACTGGAACGCCTCGCCCCGGGGGGATCCTGTTACAACGTCGCGGGCATCATCCGGCTCCGTGGCGTGCTGGACGTGGACGCGATGTCCCGGGCGACCACCGAGATCGTCCGGCGCCACGAAGCTCTCCGCACGACGTTCCCGGAGGTGGACGGTGTGCCGATGGTACGCGTCCAACCGCCCGGTCCGGTCCGGCTGTCCGTTGTCGATCTGGGTGTGGCCGGCGGCGAATCCGCGCTACGGGCTGCGGTGCGCGAGCTGGCGCTCACCGGGTTCGACCTCGCGAACGGCCCGCTGGTGCGCGTCGGGCTTCTCCGGATCTCCCCGGTCGAGCACGTCCACTACCTGGTCGTGCACCACATCGTCTTCGATGGCTGGTCGATGGCGACCTACCTGCGGGAGTTGACTGTCCTTTACCAGGCGTTCGTCGAGGGCCGGCCGTCACCGCTGCCGGAGCCACCGCTTCAGTACGGCGACCTGGCGACCTGGCAGGCCGAGCAGGTGGCATCCGGGGCATGGGACGACGACATCGGCTATTGGCGGGCTCAACTCGCCGGTGCGACACCGATTGTGCGCATACCCGACGGCTATCCATTCATCTCGGAAGCGCACCGCAACCGTGGTCAGCGGATGTGCACGATCGATGCTGAGGTCACCCGCCGTCTGGCGGAACGGGCGGCCGATATCAAGGCAACCCCGTCGATGATGTTGATGGCGGCCTATCAAGTGGCGCTGCATGTAACGTGTGGAGCCGTGAACTTCCATGTCGCGATGCCGGTGGCAAACCGGATCTCCCCCGAGACCGATCACATGATCGGTTTCGTCGCGAACACACTCCTCATTCGCGCTGACCTCTCCGGCGACCCGACTCTTTCCGAGCTGGCCCACCGGACGAGAGAGACCCTGCTCGACGGCTACGCACACGCCGACGCTCCACTCGAGGACGTCGTCCGGCGCCTGCTGCCGGACGCCGCGACACCGGACCTGCTCCTCGCCCAGGCGATGTTCAACATGCAGGAGGTTGCGCTCGCATCCGTCGAAGCCGGCGCGCTCGCGCTGGAAGCGGCCGACACCGCCGACGTGTGGTCACGTCATCCCGTGGCGCTCTTCGTCAACCAGGAGCCGACGGCGACGAGACTCCACCTCGTCTACGACAGCGCGCTGTTCGACGGGGAGTGGGCGGACCGGTTCACCGTCACCCTGCGTGCCGCAGTGGACGCCATCGCAGGCGGCCGTGATGATCGGGTCGGTGCACTCCGGACGGCAGCGTGATGAGCGCACACAGCGCCGTCCGGTCGCGCCGTCCGCTGATCGCCCTGCTCGCCGCGCACGGTATATCGCTGACCGGAAACGCGATGACCCTGCTGTCGGTGCCGTGGTTCGTGCTGCAGGCGACCGGTAGTCCCGTTCAGACCGGCCTCGCGGCCACCGCGACCTTCCTGCCGATCCTGCTGTCGACGTCGCTGGGCGGGGTCCTCATCGACCGGATCGGCTACCGCCGCGCGGGCATTGCGTGTGACCTGATCAGTGGCGCGATGATCGCCCTGATACCGCTACTGCATCTGCTGGACCTGCTCCCACTGCCGGTCCTGCTGGCCCTGGTCTTCCTGAGTGCTCTGTTCGACGCGCCATCGAGCACCGCTCGCCTCGCGCTGCTGCCGACGCTCGCGGAGCACGCGGGGACCACGATAGAACGTGCGAGCAGCGCCATGGGTGTCGTCGAGCGGGTGTCCCGGATGATCGGCGCGCCGATCGCCGGCGGGCTCCTCGTCCTGATCGGCCCGGCGAACGTGCTTCTCGTGGACGCCGGAACGTTCGTGGCGTCAGCGCTGATCCTCGCCCTCTCGGTCGTTCCCGGCAGGGGTGGGAGAGCGGCGGCGGACACCTCGTTCGGGCGGGGCTTGAAGGCCGGGTTCGCCCATGTCTGGAACGACCGTCTGCTGCTCGCGATCACGCTGCTCATCGCGGTGACGAATGTGCTCGACGTGGCCTACGTGGGTGTCGTGCTGCCGGTGTACGGAGACCAGGTGCTCTCCGGAGTCTCCGCTGTCGGCCTGGTGATCGGCACCTCGGCGGTGGCCGCGGTGATCGGCGGGCTGGTCTTCGGCGCGGTCCTCTTCCGGCTGCCCCGTCGGGCTCTGGTCACCGTGGCCTTCATGCTCGTCGGGCTGCCTCGCTGCCTCATTCTGGCACTCGAGCCCGGCCTGCTCTGGGTGCTGGTGACGGCCGCGGCGACCGGCTTCTTCGCGGGGATGCTCAATCCGATTCTGAACACCGTGCAGTATAAACGAGTCCCGGAGGAAATCAGGGCCCGCGCCCTGGGGGCGATGTTCGCGGCCACCTACGCCGTCGCGCCACTCGGTCCACTGGTCGGTGGTGCGCTGATCGCCAGTCAGGGATTGACGGTGACCCTGCTCCTCTTTGCGGGCGTCTACGCGATGGCGGCGCTGAGCCTGCTGCTGCCCCTCAGGGTGTGGCAGGGATTCGACGAATCCGCAGACCAACCTCGTGAGAAAGCGACGGTCTAGTCGATGACCACCGCCGGTGTCGGAATCGTGGGCGGGCTCGGACCGCTCGCGGGCGCACACGTCTATGAGCGTTTCGTCCGGATGAGCCCAGCTGCCTCGGATCAGGAACATGGTTTCGTGATTCTGATCAGTCGCCCCTTTCCCAGTCGTATCGCTCATCTGAGCGGCCTCGCCGAGTCACCGCTGCCCTACCTCGTCGACACCGTGCGGTCGTTGCAGTCCATGGGCTGCAACGTGCTGGCGCTCGCCTCGGCGACGACACACGCCTACCGCCGGGCCATCCAGCAGCAGACCGGCGCGATGATCGTCGACGGAATGCGGGCGACCACCCAGGCGCTGACCGACCGTGGCGCCACCGCCGCTGTCGTCTTCTGCACCCGGCTGACCCGACAGCTTCGGCTGTACGAGGAGTCGTGGCCGGAGAACGTGCGGCTCCATTACGCGACCGAGGAGGAACAGCGGACCATCGACGAGTTGATCGATGGCGTCAAGGGTGGACGGACCGGTCCCGTCGAGTCGGCGGCCCTGCACCGACTCGTCCACCGTTATGCGTCCGTGGGTATCACCCCGATTCTCGGCTGCACCGAGCTGCCGCTGCTCTGGGCGCCCGAGGAACCGACCGTGGAGGTGGTCTCCGTTTCGGACTCCATCGCGTCCGCCGCCATCGCCGCCGAGGCCGACCAGCGGCTGGAATTGGCCTGATCCGGACGACCCCGGGGTGGCGAGGGCCGACCGGACCGGATGGCTGGGCGTGCGCTACTCGGTCGAGAGGTAGTCGTGCGCGGAGTCGTAGGCGAAGGTGAGGATCCGGGTGCCCGGCACCGACCGTTCGCCGTAGTCGATGGCGGCGACCACGTTCGCCGCCGAGGAGAGTCCGACGGCCAGCCCCTCGCTACGCATCAGCGTCTCCATCATCGCCCTGGCCGAACTCTCCTCGACCTCGATCTCCTCGTCGATGAGCGACACGTCCAGGTTGGCGGGCACCAGCCCGACGGCGAGCCCCTGCATGTGGTGGACGGCGAACTGGTTGCGCAGCATCGAGCACCCCTTCGGGGTCACCGCGACGATACGCAGGTCTGGCTTGTGGCGACGCAGCACGCGGCCGACACCCGAGAGATGCCCACCGGTGCCGACACCCGCGATCATGACATCGGGGAGGTCCCCACCAAGGTCGTCGAGGATCTCCAGAGCGGTCGTCCGTTCGTGGACCGCAGGGTTCGCCGGATTCGCCTGTTGGTTCAGCAGGACCCAGTCGGGGTTGTCGAAGAGCAGCTCGATGGCTTTCTCCCCGTGCGAGTTCCCGCCGCGCCGGTGGTCCGAGAGCACGATCTCCGCGCCGAACGACCGCAGCGTGCGCTGCTTGGCCGGGCTGTAGTTGTCCGGAATCACCAGCACCAAGCGATAGCCGAGGACGGCGGCGGCCATGGCCAGGCCGAGCCCCGTGTTGCCGCCGGTCGGCTCGATGATCGTCTGACCACTCCCGCGAACCAGCAGTCCCTCGTCCTCCGCGGCCAGCACCATGCTCAGCGCCACCCGGACCTTGTGGCTGCCGCCGGGGTTGAGCATCTCGAGCTTCATGAGGATCCGGTGACCGGTGGCCGCGTGCAACCGGTTCAGATTGATGATCGGCGTGCGCCCCACCAGGTCGAGAATCGAGGCCGCGACCGGCCGGGTACCCGTGCCGTGGCCCATCACGTCGCTGTTCATCCTGGATGACCTTCAATCGGTGGGAAATCGTCGGGCGGCATCGGGTTGCCGTAGGTCTGGATGGGGACGTAGCGGCGGGTGCGCGCGCAAAAGCCGAACTTCCTGGCGCCCCGGACGCCTGACGGGGTCACGTCCACCACGAGGTGGTCAACCGGATAGGTGGGGCTACCGTCGGTGACCGCGTACCGCTGGTCCTCGGCGCTGAAGTACGCGCCGACGTTCGGGTGGGAGTGATAGATCACCAGCACCGGATCGTCGGTGTCCAGCGAGCGCGCCAGTTCCAGTAGGTCGGCGGCCGTGAACGCGTACCCGGTGGTCACGGTACGGTCGAAAGTTCGGCTTCCGTCGGCGTGGCGTCGTTCGACCGCGTTCTCGCACTCCCGTACCCCGGACCGGCGCACGAACCCGCACGCCTCCGCCGGAAAGGCACGCACCGCCGCCGCGAAGATCCGGGCGAGATGTTCCCGGGTAGGAATACCGCCACCGGGCGCGGGACGGTCGTCGACGTGGGTCATCGGTCCGCCGTGGCCTCGGGACCCGCCAACTCCGACCGGCGGGCGGTGTGGGGTGTGGTCAGCAGAAGGCTCACGCTCGAACCGTCCGGCGCGTTCAGCCGCATGTACGTCCGGCGCTCGCCGGTGACGCCGGGCAACTCGACGAGCAGGTGGTCGTCGGCCCGCTCGATGATGGAGACGGGTTGTCGGTCCGAGTTCCAGTCGCGCTTCTCCACCCACAGGGCCGGGCTCTGCAGTCCTCGGCCGTACAGCCGGAACCGGTCCCGTCCTGCCGGTTCGACGCCGGTGACGGCGAGGTCGGTGCGCCCGGCTACCACCTGGTAGTGGTGCAGCACGCTCACCCGGGAGAGTTCCGGGACGTCGTCGCGGACCAGGACATGGCTGCCGATCCGGACGTCGTCGCCGATGCGTACCGGACCGAGGATTCTCGCGTACGCGCCGACCTCGACCCGGTGACCGAGCATCGGGTGCCGGCGACCGGTCGGGTTGTCGGCGACCCGGAGGGAGCCGAGCACCACGCACTGGAGCAGGTAGCAGTCGCTGCCGATGACGGTGGTCTCGCCCACGACGGTGCCCATACCGTGGTCGACGACGAACCTCGGACCGATCCGCGCCGCCGGATGGATCTCCACACCGGTCTCCGACTTCGCCTGCTCGGAGATGTCGCGCGCGAGAATCCGCGAGTGCTCGACGCAGGAACCGCTCAGCCGTGCCGTGGTGAGGATGGAGTGTGCCAGGCGGTACGCCAGCACCGCGCGGAACGCGCGATACGTGCCGAGCACCTCCCGCCAGGAGCCGTGGGCGGCCGGATCGCGTCTGGCCAGGGCGAGCAGGTCACCCTCGACCAGTTCGAGGAGCTCTGCCGAGGCCGGGTCCCAGTCGGGTCCGCACATCAACCGGATCCGTGACAGGCGCGGGCGCGTGTACCCCCACAGGAGCGCGGCCAGCTGGCTGCGACGTCGCGTAGCCTCGGGAAGGGCGTCGTCCGCGTCCTCGCCGGGACAACCGCACCTGCGCACCGCAACCATTACATCCGACCTCCGCATCACTGCACGTCAATGTGGCGAGAACACGTTGTTCTTTTCGGTCGGCGATCGCACGTCGTGGCGGTCACCCCTGCGTCCACTGTCACGACACCGCTGACCCGTCCGCACCTCGCTGTTGCTCGGCCCCCGTGTACACGCCTGGTCGGGTGGGCTGCAGCGGACGGTGCAGGGAGGACTACGGTTCCGTTACGGGGCGTCCGCGTCAGGAGACCGGCGGCTGGTCCATCGCCAGCCGGAGACTCTTCGGCCTCATGTCGGTCCATTCCTCCTCGATGTGACGCAGGCAGTCCTGGCGGGGGCGCGCCGGCCCCGTCGCGTGCCAGCCAGCCGGCAGATCGCGGTGCGCCGGCCAGATCGAATATTGCTCCTCGTCATTGATGACAACGAAGTATTCGATGGTTTCGTCGTCGAACATGGTTAATTGCCTCCCCGTATGCGGCGCTCGCGCCGCGAGTGGCGACAGAACGATACCGGCCTTGCCGGAGAGATGGAATATGGAATGAGGTCGGCGGTTGAATTGTTGGGCAACTCTAGATCCGAGTGTGAGGAATGTCAAGGATTGGCTGGGCCGTCCACCCCTTCGCGGGAGGAGAACTGATCGATGCGCGCCCTTTTCCGTACCATACCCGTAGCATGCCCGTTCCTGACCGCAGGAGCGCAGTCGACCAGGGCTTTCACGCCCTGATTGACGCCGCCAGAATTTGCGGCCGAAGAACATGGGGCGGCCATAATGACCTCCAGGAAAGACGAACAGGAGGGCGAAGGGCCGATGATGGCGCGAACGCTGGGAGCCGGAGGACTCACGACCTCTCCGATGGGGCTCGGTTGCATGGGAATGTCCCAGGATTACGGCCCGGCCGATGACGACACGTCCATCGCAACCATCCAACGCGCCCTGGATCTCGGGGTCACCCTGATTGACACGTCCATGAGTTACGGTGCCGGGAACAACGAGAGGCTGGTGGGACGCGCCATCGCCGGACGACGTGACGAGGTGGTCCTGGCCACCAAGTTCGGCATCAGGCGTGACCGACCGGGGGAACCGGCACGGCTCGACGCGCGTCCCGAGAACATCCGTGGTTTCTGTGACGCCTCCCTGTCCCGGCTGGGCGTCGACCACATCGACCTGTATTACCTGCACCGGGTCGATCCCGAGGTGCCGGTCGAGGAGAGCGTCGGCGCGATGGCCGAGTTGGTCGCCGCCGGTAAGGTCCGCTATCTCGGCCTCTCCGAGATGGAGGTCACGGAACTGGAGCGCGGTGCTGCGGTGCATCCCATCGCCGCCGTGCAGTACGAGTGGTCGCTGTGGTGGCGCGAGGTCGAGGACGACGTCGTCCCGGCGGCGCGGAGGCTGGGTATCGGACTGGTGCCGTTCAGTCCGCTCGGACGGGGCTTCCTCACCGGTTCCCTGACACCCGACATGTTCTCCTCCGACGACGACCGGCTTCCAGACCAGCGCTTCCACGACGAGCACCTGGAGCGGAACCTCGCGCTGGTGCGGGAGCTGAAGAGCCTGGCGGCCGAGTACGGCGTCACTCCGGCGCAGCTCGCGCTCAGCTGGCTGCTCGCCCAGGGCGATGACGTCGTGCCCATCCCGGGTACCAGGTACCCGGATCGGCTCGCGGACAACGTCGGGGCCGTCAAGGTCTCGCTGTCGGCGGCCGACCTGGCACGGGTGGAGAGGGTCGCACCACGCGGGGCGTGGTCGGGGGACCGGCACTCGTTCGCCGTCCCGCGCACCAGCCGAGCCTGAGGGCGACCCGACGTGGACGGCCCAGGGCACTCCGGCTTCCGGCCCTCCCGGTTAGCCGAGCGTGTCGAGTACTGGCGAGGGCTGCTCGACGGCGTGCCCCCCGCCCTGGACCTGGCCACCGACCGCGTCCGGTCCGCCGAGCCGGGCCGGCCCCGGGGTCGGCACCAGTTTCGGGTGGGCGGCCGGCTACGCGATCGACTTGACCGCATCGCACTCGACGAGCGGTCAAGCTTGCACACGGTGTTACTGGCCGCGTTCACCGTGTTGCTCGCCCGACACACCGGGCAGACCGACCTCGTCATCGGCACCCTGATCGAAGAGGCGGGCGGCAGGTCGTCCGAGTCGGGCCCCACCGATGCCGGGAGTTTCGTACCGGTTCGCATGGATCTCTCCGACGACCCGTCGTTCGCGGCAGCCGTCCGGCTGACCGCCGACGCCGTGCACGACGCGGGAGAGCACAAGGTGCCGCTGGACGTCCTCGTCGATGCGCTGTGGCCGGAACGCGACCCCAGTCTGCACCCGATCTTCCAGGTCGTGTTGGCGCTGCGGTCGGCCGGGACGACGCCGGGCGCGCCGTCGGCGGGCGGCGCGGAGCCGGTGGTCGCCCGCCCCGCCGCCCGACGCGGCGTCGACCTGCACCCGACCCCGGAGGCGGACCCGACCGGGGGTGCGCCTCCGCAGGTCGCGGAGTTCGACCTGGCTCTGCTGATCGACGAGGACGCCGACGGCCTGGGTGCTGTTCTCCGCTACCGCACCGACCTGTTCGACCACGACACCATGGTGCGCGTCGCCGGCCACTTCGGCACCCTGTTGGCGGGTGTCGCCGACGACCATCGGAAGGCCATCTCGGAGCTGCCGCTGTTGACCCGGGAGGAGTACCACCGGCAGGTCGTGGCGTACAACGCCACCACGAAGCGGACACCGGGTCGGAGCGTCGCGGAACTGGTGGCGGACCGGGCCGCCGCCGTTCCGGACGTGGTCGCTGTCGTCGACGGGCAGCGGTCGATCACCTATCGCGAACTCGACGAGCGGGCCGGTCTTCTGGCCGACGAACTCCGTCGCCTTGGCGTCGGCCCGGAGGTCGCCGTCGCCATCAGTCTCCCTCGGACACCGGATCTGGTCGTCGCGATGCTCGGGGTGCTGAGGACGGGCGGGGCGTATGTGCCACTGGACCCCGACCACCCGGCGGAACGCGTGAAGTACATGCTCCAGGACAGCGGCGCCGCTGTGCTGGTCACCATGGGTGACACCGGACAGCGGTCGGCTGGCAGCGCGGCGTGCCGGCTGCACCGTCTCGACCGGCACGCACCCCGGCGCGGTGATACCCGGGCCGACGACCGGCCAGTGACCGTGGTACGGCCCGACAACCTCGCCTATGTCATCTACACCTCCGGGTCGACCGGCCGACCGAAAGGGGTGGCCGTATCGCAGGCCGGGCTGAGCAACCTCGTCTCGTGGCATCTCGACCGCTATCAGCTCGGCCCCGGCGACCACACCGGACAGGTCGCGTCGATCGGGTTCGACGCGTCCGGCTGGGAGATCTGGCCGGCGCTCGTCGCGGGCGCGACGATCCACATCGCGGGCGACGAGGAACGCCTGCGGCCGGATCGGCTGCCCGCCTGGTTGGTCGAGCAGGGGATCACCGTGACCTTCCTGCCCACGCCGTTGGCCGAGGAGGTGCTCCGACTGCCCCTGCCGGTCGGCGCGCCGCTCCGAACCCTGCTCACCGGAGGTGACCGGCTCCGCGGTCGACCGCACGGCGACGCCCGTTACACCCTGGTGAACCACTACGGGCCGACAGAGGCGAGTGTGGTGGCGACAGCAACGCCCGTCGAAGCGGCCGGTCCGGCCAGCCGGCTACCCACCATCGGCCGACCGATCGACAACACCCGCGCTTACGTGCTGGACGGTGACCTGCGACCAGTGCCCGTCGGTGTCATCGGCGAACTGTACCTGGCAGGCGTCGGGCTGGCCCGGGGATACTGGCGGCGGCCGGCCCTCACCGCCGAACGATTCGTTCCCGACCCCTTCGCCGCGCAGCCGGGCGGTCGCCTCTACCGTACGGGCGACCTCGTCCGGCTCGGCCCCGACGGCGAGCTCGAGTTCGTCCGGCGTGCCGACACCCAGGTGCAGATCCGTGGCCTCCGGGTCGAGCCCGGTGAGATCGAGGCCCGGCTCCGGGCGCATCCGGCCGTACGCGAGGCGGTCGTTGCCGTCCGGGAGGACACGCCCGGGGAGATTCGCCTCGTCGGCTACTTCACCCCGGTCGCCGACCAGCCGACCGACGTGGAAGCGCTGCAAGCCTTCCTCTCGCGTCACCTGCCCGCGTACATGGTGCCGGCGGTACTCGTGCCGCTGGACGACCTACCGCTCGGCCCGAACGGAAAGATCGACCTTGCCGGTCTTCCCGAACCGGGGGCGATCTCCGGCGGGGCGGACCCGCACGGTCCACGGGACGCGGTCGAGGATGTCGTCGCCTGGATCTGGGCCGAGGTGCTCGACCTGCGACCGGACGAAATCGACGTACACCGTAGCTTCGTCGCGCTCGGCGGCCACTCCCTGCTCGCACATCAGGTGATCACACGGGTCAATGCGACTTTCGACCTGGACCTGAGCGTGCAGACCCTCTTCCGGGCGCCGACGGTGGCGGCTTTCGCCGCCGCGATCCAAACCACCGATGACGGCGCCCGGATCGCGGCCGTCGCCGGGCTTGCTCGGCGGATCGGGGAACTCTCTGACGAGGAGGTCGAGCGGTTGCTCGCGGAGCAGGTGGAAGGACAGCCGTCATCAGCCAGCGAGCCGGTGGCAGCGGTACCGGAGAAGAAGTTCGTGGCGGTGACCGAAGAAGGGCGGGCGGATCATGGAGACTAGTCGTCGACTCCCCGGCTTCGCTCGAGTAGTCGTCATCGGCGGTGGGGTGACCGGCATAAGTACGGCATACCACCTGGCCGCCGCCGGTGTCACCGACGTGGTGCTCGTCGAACGGGGTGCTCTCGGCTCGGGTTCCACCGGCAGGGCGGCGGGCGGCGTACGGACGCAGTTCTCCGACCGGGCCAACATAGAGATGGCCGTACGGAGCCTGAACACGTACCGCCAGTTCGGTGAGCGGTTCGGCCAGGATATCGATCTTCGCCAGACCGGTTACCTGTTCCTGCTCGACTCCGCGGCCACGGTCAGCGCTTTCGAGCGCAACGTCGCCCTGCAGAACGAACTCGGCCTGCCCAGCAGGATGATCTCGGTGGCGGAGGCGAAGCGCCTGACGCCGCTGATCGACACTGACGGGCTCGTTGCCGCGGCGTACTCACCGACCGACGGATACTGCACCCCGGAGTCCGTCGTCCTCGGCTTCGCCGGAGCGGCCCGACGGCACGGCGCGCGGCTGCTGACCCACTGCGCGGCCACTGGAATCGACATCAACGCGGACCGCATCGTCGGGGTACGCACGGAAGGCGGCCGGATCGAGACCGACACGGTCATCTGCGCGGCCGGTGCCTGGTCGCGCCAGATCGGCGAGTGGACGAGCACCGAGCTGGCGGTCACTCCGTTACGGCGGCAGCTCCTGGTCACCGAGCCGATGGCCGATCTTCCGCCGGACCTGCCGTTCACCATCGACTTCGGCACCAGCTTCTACCTTCGGAACGAAGGCGCGGGGCTGCTGCTCGGGGCGTCGGACCTGGGTGAGACACCGGGCTACCACCTTGGTCCGACGGAGGACTGGCTGTCACAGATCAGCCACGCCGTTCAACATCGTGCCCCCAGGCTGGCGGAATCCGGCGTTGCACATCATTGGGCGGGTCTCTACGAGATGACGCCCGACCACAACGCGCTGATCGGCGAGGCCGATGGTCCGAGCCGGTTCCTCTACGCGGGCGGCTTCTCCGGCCACGGTTTCATGATGGCCCCGGCAGTTGGTGAGATCATGCGCGACCTGTTCCTCGGCCGGCCGCCATTCATCGACGTCAGCCAGTTCCACGCACGGCGGTTCCAGCACGCCGCGCCCCACCCGGAGTTGAACATCGTCTGACCATCGGTGTGGGACGTCGAAGGTGAGACCGGCACCTCGTCGGCGGGGCGATGGGCCATCTCCGCGCCTCGGCCGAGGCCAGCGACCCGAACTGGGCTTCGATCGGGTTGGCCCAGGAGGCGTAGGACGTGGGTCCCCGCTCACCTTGCCATGGAGGCTCGAGGGCCGGGTGCGTGGGTCACGGTCCGGAGACGGCGGCCAGGTCGGTGACCAGGGTCGCGGCGGCCTGGGCGGGCGGAGCGAGGGCGGCGACGTCGTCAGCGAGCCGCCGGGCCGCGACCCGATACGCGGGGTCGTCGTGGACGGCCGCGACAGCGTCGGCCAGGTCGCCCTCGCCCAGGCGTTGCCAGCCGACCAGGCGACCGCCGATCTGCTCGACCCGGTCGGCGTTGAAGTCCTGGTCCACGTTGTAGGGCAGCACGACAGTGGGCAGCGCGTGGGCGAACGCGGTGGTCAGCGAGCCGAACCCGCCGTGGCAGATCATCATGGTGCACGCGGCGGCGAGCGCGGCCAGGTCGGTGAAGCCGACCACCTCGACGTGGCCGGGCGCGGTCGCGGTGACCTCATCGTGCCGGTCACCGGCCGCCAGGACGCAGGGCACGGGCAGCCGGGCCAGGTCGTCCATGATCCGGGCCAGCAGGTTCTCGGAGGTCAACAGTGTCCCCATGGTGACCAGGGCGCGGGGACGGTCAGCCGGCGTACCGGCCGGGCGGCGGACCCGGTCGACCAGCCCGTGGTACGAGGAGCGGGAATCAGGCGGGGAGCATGGTGTTGGCGGCGAGCAGCAGACGCCAGCGCCCCTGCTCGTAGGTGAACGTCTGCGCGGTGACGAAGTGCTGGTCGAGCCCGATGGCCGGGGCGGTGAAACGGGAGTCCAACACCAGCAGGGGTCTGTTGCGTTGGGCGAGAGCATGATCGATTTCGGCTTGGCCGGTGTGGTCTGCTAAGCCGGTGAGGTCGTCGTCTCGTGTCCGGTCTTGGTCCCCGCCGTCGTCGGCGTTCGTCGGGTTCCGGTTCCCGCCCGAGGTGATCGTCCTGGCGGTCCGTTGGTACCTGCGGTTCAACCTCTCCTACCGAGACGTGGAGGAGCTTCTGGTCGAGCGCGGTGTCGAGGTGGACCACGTCACGGTCTACCGGTGGGTGCAGCGGTTCACCCCGCTGCTGGCAGACGCCGCCCGGTTCGCCCGCCACTGTCCTGGTGACCGTTGGTTCGTGGACGAGACCTACGTCAAAGTCAACGGTGTCTGGAAGTACGTCTACCGGGCCGTCGACCAGCATGGTCAGGTCATCGACGTGCTCGTATCGGCACGTCGGGACGCCGCCGCGGCCCGACGGTTCCTCCACCGGGCGCTGACCACGCTGAAGGTCACGCCCAGCGAGGTCGTGACCGACGCCGCGCCCGCCTACGTTAGGGTGTTGGAGGACCTGATCCCGTCGGCGTGGCACCACGTCGAGCGGCATGCCAACAATCCGACCGAGGCTGATCACAGCCAGCTCAAGCACCGGCTCAGACCGATGCGCGGGCTCCGCACCGACCGCACCGCCCAGACGATTCCCGACACCTGGCGACTCGACGGCGCGCTGATCTACCAGCCGGCGCAGAACGACGCGCAATCCGTCTGGTGGATCTTCGGGGCGGACGGCGGCTTCAGCGGCTGGTACGTCAACCTCGAGCGGCGCGTCCACGACGGTGCCGACATCGACGTGTTCGACGCCGAACTCGACCTGCTCGTCACCCCCGACCACCAGTGGCGCTGGAAGGACGAGGAGTCGTTCGCGCAGAAGACCGGTCATCCGAGGTTCTGGTCGACGGCGGAGGCCGTCGCGATCCGGGAGCGGGGGTTACGGCTCGCCCGTCTCGCGGAAACGCGCTCCTTCCCCTTCGACGGCACCTGGTGCGACTTTCGGCCCGATCCCGCCTGGGAACCGCCGCCCCTACCCGCGTCGGACGGGGCGTACCGGGGGGAGCACGTAGGGACGGCACGGCACTAACTTGATCTTTAACCTGTGCGGCGCGGCCGGGGATTTGGTCGAATTCTTCTTCGAAGAGGTTGTCTTCCCGGTCGCGCTGCTGGTGACGATGTGGACGTCATAGCGGCGGGTGGGATGGCGGTTGGATCGTCCTGGGCGGCCGGGTCCTGGTCCGCATCGGTGTGCGCGGACCCGATGACGCTTCTATGTTCGTCAAGTCGCGGGCGCGAGTGCGTTGATCCTGGTCAGGATTCTGAAGATCTTGCGGGTGAGGTATCGCTTGAGCTGGCGGCGGATCTCGCGTGAGGTGTTACCTTCCCGGGTGCGTTTCTGCATGTATGAACGCGTCTCGGCGTGGTCGCGCATACGGACCATGGTGGCGATGTGCAGGGCCTTGTTCAGCCGCCGGTCGCCGCCGCGGTCGAGCCGGTAACGGTCCGGCTGGTTCCCCGAAGATGCGGGGATCGGCGCGGTCCCTGCCAGGCGGGCGAACGCGGCCTCGGAAGGCACTCGTCGCGGATAGGACCAAGCCGCGAGGATCACCGCAGCGGTGTAGGACCCGACGCCGGGCATGTCGAGAAGTTCAGGTGATGCCCGCAGCCCCGACGGTGGCCCTCGGGCATCTGCGCTACCCCAAGCCGAATATGGCCCTGCTACGCACCCTTCTGGGCCATGGCATCGAAACAAGCTTCTTCCCGAAGTCGCGGCTGTGGGACTTCGCGACCCGCCTAAAAAACCCGAAAGCGCTTGGAGTGGCACAGTGATCTATGACGTTGTCGTCAATGACGAAGGCCAGTACTCGACTTGGCCGGCGGACAGGGAGCTGCCCGAGGGCTGGAAGCCGACCGGATTCCGGGGCGGCAAGGAGGAATGCCTGCGCCATATCGAGCAGGTGTGGACCGACCTGAAGCCGCTGTCGCTGCGCGGGCTCATCGAATCGGAGACCAACTCGCTCAGGACGGCGCACTTGACGCTCCGGGAGCTGACGCCCGCTGAGGTGGCGGTACTTCTCGACGGGAACGCCACCTCTGATGACTGGGTCGCCGACTACCCGCTGCCCGGCAGCAAGAACGCCGCCACTGGTTTCGGGCGCCGAAACGCCGACCAAATGAGGTACGGGTTCGGCATGTATCACCTCGTCCGCGACTCGGACGGCCTTGTGATCGGCGAGATGGGCTTCCACCAGCCGCCGAACGGCGGCGCCGTCGAAGTCGGATTCGGCCTCGCTGAGTCCTGCCGTGGTGCGGGCTACGCCACCGAGGCCCTGGCCGAGCTCGTCCGCTGGGCCTTCTCCCAGACGGGGGTCGACCAGGTCGTGGCTCGCACGCTGGACTCCAACATGCCTGCCCAGGGCGTGCTGACCCGGACGGGCTTCAAACACGTCTCCCGTGACGGGGACTTCGAGCGCTTCATCCTCGTCGCGGCAGATCTCGCGCCCTTCTCCGAGCCCTTCGACCTCGACGACGAGGGCCGCGCCGTGGTCGCCGAGGTGAGCGAGGCACGCCTGTCGGGCGAGCGGCGCCATGAGCTGGTCTTTGTGCCCGGGACCGACCCGCTGATCCGGTCGATCTCCGAGCCGGGCTGACTGGCTTTGGGTCCGGAGGCTGTTGCCACGGACGACAGGATTAGATGGGCTGGAGTGGTCTGCGGGCGCATCCGGCTTCCTACACGACAACTCGGAGCCGACAAACCGTCACAGCCCCACGATTCGGCCAAGCCGGTGATCTCGGGGGTGCTCCGTGGGTGCTCGGACGTCGGGGTACTGACACGGACGTACAGGGATGCAGCCGGATTTGAGGGTCGCAGCGAGGGCGTCCGGCAGTTCGGAAAGTGCGAATATATGAGGGCTGTCGGGCGCGGACCTGCGGGGATTCAGCGGGACGCGGAGGGACTGGGCTAGACGCGGCCGGATAGATTTCCTGATAGAGCAAGAATCGGAGGGGATCCGATTCCACTTCGGACAATGGATCAGAAGGTTAGGGGTTCGAATCCCTTCGGGCGCGCAAGATCGTAAGGCGCTTGACCTGCAAGAACAGGGGTCAGGCGCCTTTGCTTTGTCGTCCCTGGTGGACGGCTGGGTGCTCCGTGGGTGCTCGTGCGACGCGCATCCCCTCCGTCCCGGCGGTAGCCCGTCCTAGTACCAATGGGTTTTGATCATGGTTCCCCCTCTCGGCCTACGAGCCCAGAAACGAGACGGCGAGGCCGGCCGGGCTCCTTGGTCGGGTGTCGCGGCGCTGGCGGTACGTCTTCGTCAATCTCTCCGGCTTGCGGGCGCCGGTATGTCCCTGTCGCTGACATCCGTTAATGTCAACGTTGCGGGTGCCGAAAACCTCGTCCGTCCTGCGCAGGGATCGCCTTGATCACGAGGATGAGGTCACGGATGCGCTGACGAGCGCTCTCCTGGACGCGTCGGTATCGACGTCTGCGCACTGCGCGAAGATGACCAGTTGTGCTCCCTCAACTGGCCGGGAGTTTCCTCTGGCTCGACTGGCTCTACTCTGTGACGTCCTCGCCATACTCGTGGCCCGGTCATACGCTCACAGCGCGGCGGCTGTCCTCCGGTCCATTGTGTCCACACAACTCAGTGGGTCTACCCGGGGGCGGCCGCCGTTTCCACGACCGAAACGGACACCTCGACCCCCTTCGCTGTCACACAACGTCACATCGATGGCTGCGGGTCGCTAATCGGCAGACCCTTTTGGGAAGTCCTCCCGTGTTCGTGGCACACCTTTTCCATGATCACCAGAGCTGCTTCGGTCCGCACCAGGCGCCGCGGGGCGACGTCGAGTTGCCGCCGCAGCCGGGCCAGCTCGACCTGGTCGGCGTTCGGCCGGCCCACCACCGCGCTGGCCGTGCGGCCCCGCAGCAGCCCGGCGTCGCGGGTCCGACGCCGATCACTGATCAACGACGAGTACAGGCCGTTCTCCCGCAGGAACCCGTTGCCGCCACCGACGTGCACCGCGGCTTCATACGCAGCGAGTAGCCGCACTTTCTCCGCCGGGCTGAACGTCCGCCGGCGGGTCGGTCCGATCTCGGTGTCTTGGCCATGACCTCATCGTCCCCGACCATCGGTCTGGACATGCTGATCGTCATCTGGGTTGGTCCGTCCTCGCCCCGGGAGGGCCTTCGATTGTGAACCGCTGGTCTCACTCAACCCTGACACCCAGGGGCCCGCACAGTGTTTCCGGCCGGGCCTCACGCCGCACGGCGCGTCGGACGAACGGTATGCAGGTCACTACGGCGATCAGCCCGGCGGCCCCGGTAGCGGCGACCAGCGCGCGGGGGTCGAACCAGTCGACGAGCACGCCTCCCAGTAGGAAACCTGCCATTCCGGCTCCCTGGACGGCGGCGCCTAGTACGGCAAAGGCACGGCCTCGTGCTTGGGCAGGCACCCGGCCGGCCATGACGACCATGGTGAAGACGTTCAACCCGCCGTTGCAGATGCCGCCGAGGAGCCAGAGCGGGATAAGGAGCAAGGCGTCATGCGCTGCGGAGCCGGCGAGGACGGCTACGCAGGCACCCGCAAGCAGGAGCAGGACGCCTTGGACGAGTTGGCCTGGATCGGTGAACCGGCGGCCTAGCCGGCCGAACAAGACTGCGCCTAGGAGCATGCCAGCGCTCCACGCAGCACTGACCAGGCCGTATGCAGTTGTAGAGGCGGCGAGTGTGTCCCGGATAAAGAAGACATCAATGACGTTGATCGCTCCGATGGCACTGACGACGACGGCCAACGCCGCGATCATCACAGCTAGTAGCCGGTCCCCGCGTATTTTCCACATGCGGCCGGCGGTGATTGCGGATGGCGCGGCTATAGAGGTTTCGTTGTGTGGACTCCCGGAGTTTCTCCGAGTTCGTAGCAACATGCCAGCCACGACCAGCGAGAGGTAGCTGGCGGCGTCGAGCAGCAGGGGCAACCGGGTGCCGAACTCGCCGACCAGAATCCCCGCGACTGCGGGAGCCACCAGCATGCCGATCATGCCGGCACTCTGGTTGATGCTGCTGGCCTTGGCTAACTCGTCCTTACGCACCATATCTGGTAGTAGAGCGGTCAATGTCGGTTGTGTGACCGAGAGTCCGCACGCCAGTAGCGCCACCAATACGACGATCAAGACCGGCTGGCGGGCAAAGGCCAGGCACAGACACACCGCTGCTTGGGCCAAACCCGCGACCACCAGAATCAGGCGGCTGTCGACCCTGTCGGCGATTCGGCCAGCGACCGGGGCGAGGAGTACCAACGGCAGGCTCGCCGCCAGGAGGAGGCTGGCGACGGCCTTGCCGCCGGCCCCGCTCTGCTGGAACGCGAGTGCGAGCACGGTGGCAGCGAGGAAGTCCCCGCAGGTCGAGATAGCCCGCGCGGCGGAGGCTAGGTAGACATCACCCCAGCGATTTGTGAAGGACATACTTCGAAGATATTCCTTCACATCGTGTAGGCGCAAGAGCGACCGCTAGTCGACGGGGAAGGCTGCGTAGTGCACAGCCACCGTCCGCGCCCCCTCGGGCGGGTCTGCCAGACGAGAGCGGCGCCGGTACGGGGAAAGCACCTCTCGCACCGCCGCATTGACCTCGCGGAGTTCATCTGCGGTGAGCAGGAGAACCTGACCGGTGAGTTCGCTCACCTCCCGCCACTGCGTCGGCGCGTCCGGTTGCGCCACGAACCAGTTCCGAATTCGAGCGAAATCGCGGGCCAGGTACACGTCGATCAACCCCTGCTCGGCCGCCCGCGCCTCCGGCTCCTTGAGGTCACCCCCGACGCTCCAGCCCTGCGATGTGCTGTGCCAGACACGTTCCCGGGCGTCACCGCGGCTGGGCGCTTGCTCGATCAGCCCGTATCTGGCCAACTCACGCAGGTGATAGCTGGTCGCGCTCGGCGACAGTCCAACGAGTGCGGCGCATTCGGTGGCGGTCACCCCCTCACCCGTGCTCCCGAGGTATTCCATGATCTCCATCCGCGCCGGATGAGCCATCGCTCGCATGACCTGCGGATTGGTGATTTTCCTGGTGGTCGACGCCGGACGCTCTTCAGCCATACCCCGTATGATCCCGCACCGTTCTGCTTGCGGCGCCATCGCCATTGCGCGCGGACGGCACGCGACTGTGGTGTCAACGCCGGCTGAAATTTCAGCCGGCGTTGACAGTGTTGGGCCAGGTCGTCGTCGGGTGGTTGAGGTAGGCGGCCAGCCGGATCAGGACGGGTTCGGCGAGTGGGATCCCGGCAGACCTGGCGTTCGTCGATGGGACGTGCTGGCGGCAGTACAAGCAGGTGCCGTAGGTGTTCCTGGTTCGCCAGTTGACGCAGCCCCAGCACAGGTACTTGGTGTGCCGGGTGACGCCCCAACCAAGGCAGTGCTTGCAGGAGGTGACGTACTGCGGCGCGGCCGGGTGGCAGCGGTCGCAGAGTCCGGCCGAGTAGTAGCCGTCGGTCGTGGCGCAGGCTCGGCAGGGCGGCGGGGTGAACGGCCCGCCGGGCAGGCACCGGTAGCAGAAGTCGACGCGCGGGTTGGTGAACGCGACCGGGTTCGTGCGGCAGACCGGACAGGGCTTGGGTGGACTCACGCCGGTGGTGCGGAGCGGCGGCGGCCGGGCCGAGGAGTTACCGCTGCGGTCCGGTTGGCCGTGGTTTCGCCCGACACGGCGCATGACGCCGGCGTCTGGGCGGCGGGTTTACGAGCGGCGACCTTCTCGGGTTCGCAGATCAGCAGATCCGCAGGGGTGCAGTCGAGGACCGTGCAGATGACGTCGAGGTCGTCGAGCCGGATCATGGTTGGAGTGCTTGTCTACAGCGCCGACATCTTCCCGGCGCTGATATCCAGTCCCGCGTCCAGCAGGCGGCGGCGTAGCTCGGTGGACTTCCAGATGCCTTGCTGGGCGGAGTGCAGGCGCAGGTTCCAGCGCATGGAACTACCTCCCTGCTTCCGCGGAGCCGTGCCGGGTGATCAATTCGTAGAGTTCGGCGAGGTGGGTTCCGAGGGCCGGGTCGGGCGTGACGGTCCACGGGCCGTCGAGGTCGGGACGGTGGTTGACGACGTGGACGGCGAAGGCGGCGATCTGGTCGCGGGCGTTTTCGGCCCAGGTCACCTGCTCGCCGACGGCGATGCGGGCGCCGTAGCACAGGTCGATGCGTTCTTGCAGCCATGGCGGGGCGAGATCGGCGCGAAGCGCCGCAGTGCTGGTGTCAGCGGCGGCCAGTACGGCGATCCGTTGAGCCAAAGCACGGTGGCCGTGACGCTGCGCCATGCGCTCGAAGCGGGTCCATTCGCGGCCCATGGAGCCGAGCCGTTCCCCCCACTGCTCGATGAGGACCAGACGCAGCGCGCGGGCCGCGACCCGGAGCAGCCTCGTGGCCTTGACTGCGTCGTCGGTCTGCACCCGGGTCGCCTCGGCCAAGGCGTCGGTGGCCTGCTGCCGCCAGCTGTCGATGCGGGCGGTCACCACCGTGGGGTGGAACCGGGCGGCGCTGATCCACTGGGTGAACGAGACAGTGTGTTCGTCGTCGGGATCGGCGGCGTGCCCGCCGAACGCCTTGTCCAGGCCGTGGAACCAGCGCGGATCGCCCAGGCGGCTCGCGGCCTGCTCGGGACCGGCGGCGACCGCATCGCTGATTTCGGTGGTGGTGAAGGCCAGCCAGCCGACGTCGAGGGTTTGCGCGCGACCGGATGCCGCCCACCAGTCGACGAGCTCCGCGCGGCGCTGGTCGAGCTGCGCTGCCGCCTCCGCAGGATCGGTGGGGTCGTAGATGGGTAGGAGGTCGATGTCCGACATGGGCCAGGGTTCGCCGCGCCCGACGCTGCCGGCGACGATAAGTCCGTGGACGCCTGGCGTCTGCCCGAGCACGGTGACGGCCTCGTGCAGTCTCTGGTCCAGCAGCTGCCTCCACCGATTACTGGGCTTCATCGACGGCAGCTCCTTCTCCTCGTTCGGATGGTCGGACGTCAGCAGGGGCGACGGAGCCGAGCCGGCCGCGCGGACACTCCCCGCGGACACCAGCAGTTCGGGCTCGACACCTCGATCTTGGCGCATGCCGTTACCTTCCATGGGGTTGCAGGCGAGCAGCGACTCGCTCGTTTGCGGCCGCCCAGGCCCGGTCGATGTGGCCATCATGAATATGGATATAACGGGTCGTAGTGGACAGCCATTCGTGGCCGAGCAACTCCTGGATGGCTTTCAGGTCTATACCTCGGGCATACAGCGCGGAGGCGCAGTGGTGGCGCAGCCCGTGCGGCGTGAGTCGTCCTGTCCAGGCAGGAAGCCACCGTTTGACGGCCTGCGCCAAGCCGGAGCGCAACGCGTCGTCGCCGACCCGGGTGCAGCGGCCGGTCAGCCGGTCGTAACGTTCGCTGGGCAGCAGCGGCGCGTCCGGGTCGGTCGGATGTCGCCCTGGTAGCGGTCGATGACGAACTCGTAGAACCGGGCCAACGTCCATGCCTTGCTTTGCACGGTGCTGCGCGCGTTGCCGCGATCGCGCCGCTGGAAGACCAGGAACCAGTCGGCGTCCTGGGGTCCGGCGGTCCACAACGGGCGGCCGAGGAAGCGCAGGAACTCGAACACGGTCGAGCGTTCCTGCGCGATGTGGCCATCGGTCAGCCCAGCGCCCACCGCCGCAAGCGCGTACTGGTCGACCAGTTCCTGCTCGAGCTCCTCCACCGCCCGCGGCGACGGGTTCTTGAACCGCTCAGCGGACCCGATCGAGCGCACCACCGCCAGACCCATGAGCACTCCGCTTCAACGAGATCAACGAAGTCACGAAGATACCCGTCAAGCTTCAGGAATTCCAATGTCTCATCGAGATTTGGTCCGAAGGCAGCGAGATGCCACCTACCAGGAAGAACCTCGCCATCAGCGAAGAAACCCAGAGAGCGAACTCACGGGATGCCCTGCAAGGGGGAAGGAGCCTCCTCGGAAACATGCCGAATAGAGTTTAATAGGGTTTCCTTCTGAATGGCACCGTTAACTATGCCTGCGATTCTTCCGGTTCTATCAATTATCAACGTTGTGGGGGTGTATCCGGCGATCTGCCCCTGAAACCCGAGAGTGGCTTTTCCTGATGGGTCGAAGATGCTCGGATAATTTGACTGAAAAGCTCTCTCGAATGCCTGAGCTTTGTCCCGGCTGTCCCGCACATTAATGCCTAGGAACCTCACGCTCAGCGGCTCAGTTTCCTGCGCGAGCTCATTCAGATCGCGAGCCTCTAGCCTGCACGGAGCGCACCACGAAGCCCAGAAATTAAGAACGATGATATGCCCCTTGTAGTCCTCATAGGAAATATGATCTCCGTCTAAACCCTCGCCGCTGAAAGATGGGGCTGCTACCCGGCTCTGCGCTGAGACTAGAGGTACGCCACCCGCCACTTCGACTGTAGGGGGCGGCTTGCTGCTGCACCCGGCGCTCGCTGCGAGGAGGAGAAGGAGCGTCACCGCTGCACGCGACGTGTTCCGAATGTGGACTCTCACGCGATGACGATACCCTAGCCGGTGTCCTGCGCCGGGAATTCGTTGAAGATATAAGGCGAGCCGGTCGAGGATATCGTCGGCGGTCTTGGTCCAGATGAACGGTTTGGGGTCGTCGTTCCATGCTGCGGTCCAGGCGCGTAGGTCGTTCTCCAGTGCCCGTAGGGAGGTGTGCGTGGCGCGGCGCAGTAGCGTATCGGTCAGCAGCCCGAACCACCGTTCGACCTGGTTGAGCCAGGACGAGTAGGTGGGGTGAGGTGCATGTGGAACTGGGGATGCGCGGCGAGCCAACGCTTCACGGTGGGGTGTTTGTGGGTGCTGTAGTTGTCGCAGGTCAGATGTACGTCGAGGTCGGCGGGGACTTCGTTGTCTAGCTTGGCCAGGAGCTTCTTGAATTCCACAGCCCGGTGTCGGCGATGCACTGAGGTGATCACCTGACCGGTGACCACGGAAGACATTGGCGACCTCGATGTAGCCCGGCCTGGCGGCATGCGCTCGTCACCCACCGCCAGACGGCGCCGGGCCTGCCGTCGAATTCATGCCCCCTTTTACCCCCGAAAACCCCTTCCGGGCATTGATAGTCGGCGACAAGCAATGATCACGAGATGGCGGCGTTCGTGCAGGTCAGTGCAAGAATTCGGTAGCTAATGACAAGTTCCAGATCATAACGGCCGGTAACAGAAGGTTAGGGGTTCGAATCCCTTCGGGCGCGCAAGATCGCAAGGCGCTTGACCTGCAAGAACAGGGGTCTGGCGCCTTTGCTTTGCCGTCCCTGGTGGACGGCTGGTGCACAGAGTCTCCCGGGTCACGACGTCGTCGAACGCCCGGCGCAGTGCGGCCACGTCGAGCTGACCGCACACCCGGATCGCGATCGGGATGATGTACCGCGCGCCGGTGCCAATGCGCTGGTCGTGCAGCCAGACGTTGAGCTGCCCGCCGGAGACGATCGACTGGGAGCCGTGCGGGTAGGGGCGCAATTCGGGGCGAGTGGAGCCACCCGCCATCAGGCGCACCCCTGCCAGACATACGTCATGTCGGGCTCGTTCTCCTCGTTGCGGCTGCCGTCGTTCTCGTCGACCTGACGGAAGCCGTGCCGCTCGTAGAAGGCCCGGGCGTCGGTGTTGCGGGTGAAGACCCGCAGGGTGAGGCCGGTCGGGCTGGCCTTGCGCACCTGCTCCAGCAGCTGCGTGCCGATGCCCTGCCGCCGGGCGCCGGGGCTCAGGTAGAGGTGTTCGAGCATGGCGCCCTCGAGGGCGGCGAAGCCGAGGATCTCGCCGGTCTCCGGGGCCTCGACCACCCAGGTCTTGCACTGGGGCAGGACCACGTGGGTGATGAAGGCCCGGGTCTGCTCGTCGTCGTAGAGCCGCGGCAGGTAGGGCATGGCCGCCACCCGTGATGCCAGGAACACCTGGGTGATCGCGTCGGCGTCCTTGTCGTTGGCGTGCCGGATCACAGCTACCTACCCTCCCCCACGTGACTATCCCCGCTGATGGCCACGGAGTGAGCGGTAAGCAGCCCCTGACACCAATAACGATCTTAGTCGATCGCGGGGACCAACATACAGGCCGCCCGCAACCGAATGCGAGCGGGTCTCAACCGCGATCTTCACCGTGCCATATTTCGCCGGCCCGTTGCGGGGCAGCGCGGCCACTACGCCTGTGGCACAAGGCTTTCACGGGTGCAGACGCCCCACTCAGGGCGCTGTCCGACCGGTTCGGACTCCCCCGCGGCACCTTCACCGCTCAGCCCACCCGGGAGCCGGCGGAAGTACGGCAGCCCGTACCCGACGACGGTCATCAGGCCGGCGGTACCGAACGGGTGGCGCTCCTCCAGAGCGGTCAGTGCCCCGGCCAGCTCCCGCTGGTCGGCGAACGCAGCGCCGCCTGCCGGTTGAGGCCGGAGGCCGGCTCGGTCATGGAGAACCCAGCACCGGGTAGGCTGCCTCGATCCCGTCCAGCGCCTCAACGATCGCCGGTAGGTAGGACAGGTCCAGCCCGTCCACGGCGAACCGGAGCGCATTGCCGCCGCCCGGTTGGTCCTTGGCCAGCCCGGTGATCGCAAGCCGGCCCCGGGAGGCGACCGCGACGGTGAGAGAGAGCCACTCCTCCATCGAGGTCAAGGTCGCCTCGCCGGACATCTCGGCGTCGATCCGCGCCAAGCTCGCGCGAAACGCCCGCAGCTCCTCGGCGCGCAGCCCGGCGTCCAGGTCGGCCCGGAACCCGCCGGCGCTGATCTCCACCGGGCTCATCAGCCAGTTGCCGTCCCAGTAGTCGTCGGCACCGGGGTGCAGCCGGCCGAGCACCCGGATCAGCACGCTGTCCTCGCCCGGATGTCCGATCAGGACCTGCGGGTGGTCGGAGTCCGTCACAGCTCCCGCTATCTCCCGAGTATCACGGTGACCACGTCACCGTTGGAGTTTAGGATCACCCGCACCCCGGTGGTGCCCGGGTGCCGGGTTGCAGCCCCTCCCGCGAGGCCCGCTCCAGGGCCCGGAGTTCGAGCAGGGCCATCACCTCGGGGGTACGCGGTGCCATCCGCTCCAGCGCGTGCTCGGTGTACCACCCGGCCGCCGATGTTGCTCCCCCGCCACCCTGTGCGGCAGCACCCAGCCGCCGCCCCGGGCCGCGCTGGCACCGGGGCGGGCCGCCTGGCCGAGCCGCCAGGACCCGCGCCGGTCCTGAGCCAGGCACCGGCGCCGCCGGTTACCGCCCCGATGGCACCGGCGATGGCGAAGTCGCGCAGCCCGTTGTTGACGGTGTACTTCCGGCCGGTGAACGCCGCCGTGCCCCAGCCGATGCCGACGCTGGTGCCGCCGCCGACCAGCGCTCCGCTGATGATCGGTACGCAGTTCGGGCAGTCGCCGTTCGGGTCGGCGAGGTTGACCGGGTCGTTCAGGGCGACAGGCATAGGTTGGTGCTGGCGCCGCCGAATCCGGCCGGGTCCTCGCTGATGAACCGCCCCAGCCCCGGGCTGTAGTCGCGGGCCCGATTGTGCAGCAGGCCGGTGTCGGTGTCGTACTCGCGGCCGGTGAAGCCCTGAAACTCGCCGCCGGTGGCAGGGGCCGGCACGCCAGCCCCGCCGCACCCGCGCGGGAACTGTCGACGGTCCAGACACCGCGATGGGTACGCCACAGAGGCAGTTCCGTCCACTGCTGCACACCCCGCCCGACAAGCCAGTCGGGATCAGCCCAGACTGGCACGGTGTCAGCGCCGGTCACCGCGACGCAGGTATCGACGAGTTCAGCGAAGGTGGCATGGCCGATCGGGGCGGTGACGTTGACCGAGCCGTGGACCTTCCCATCCTCCGCGCAGGCCAGGGCGAACACGGCGACGTCGCGTACGTCAACCGGCTGGATAGGCCGCTCCGCTGGGCCGGGCGCCAGGAGCTGGCCACCACGGGCGGCGCGGGTCAGCCACCAGGTCAGGCGGCCAACGTATTCGTTCGGGCCGAGAATCACGCCGCGACGCAGGACGACGGCCCGCTCCTGGCCGACGGATGACGCCTACCAGTGCTTCATGCGTACGAACATCGACCTGCTCGCGCTCGGCAACTTTCTCCTGAACAAGGCCGACCAGCCGGCATGGCATGAACAGGGCAACTGGCGCACCGGGATCGCTCTGGACCGGTCGACGACCACTAGAGACGTGAGGACTGATCATGAAATTCCTGTAGTCCTGGTCTACTTCCTGGTAATCTTGCCGATCGGCATCCTCTCTCGGGTGTTCCGCGATCCGCTGCACCTCGAACTGCGCCCGGAGCTGAGCACATATTGGATTTCTGACAAGCGACGGGCTTGATTCCGACCGTCAGGGACACAATAGGAAGGCCGCACGTGATCGGTATCGACGCAGGACTGGGAATCGCGGCCGTCGCTCTGGCGATGGTGCTTACCCCGGGTCCGAACATGATCTACCTGGTTTCCCGGTCTATCACCCAGGGCCGTCTGGCGGGCCTGATCTCCCTGCTCGGCGTCGCGGCCGGCTTCTTCCTATACCTACTCGCCGCGGTGACCGGCGTCTCCGCGGTGTTCGCGTTGGTCCCGGCGATGTACACGGCTCTCAAAATCGCGGGTGCGTGCTACCTGCTCTGGTTGGCGTGGAGTGCTGTCAAGCCTGGCGGCAGGTCAGCGTTCGCGCCCAAGGACCTGCCCGTAGACGGACCGAGGAAGCTGTTCACGATGGGTCTGGTGACCAACCTGCTCAATCCCAAGATCGCGGTTCTGTATGTGTCGCTGCTCCCGCAGTTCATCGACCTGGACAAAGGCGGAGTCGGCGGGCAGAGCCTGGCCTTGGGACTGATTCAGATCACGGTGGCTCTGACAGTCAACTGCCTGATCGTGCTTACCGCGGGCTCGGTGGCCTCCTTCCTCGCCCGCAAGCCGGCGTGGCTGCGGGCGCAGCGCTACACGATGGGGGCCGTCCTCATCGGTCTGGCGGCCAGTATGGCCTTCGACCGCACGCACGCATCAGCGCCTCGCTAAGGGATGTCTCGTAACTCGGTGGAGGCGTTGTCTGGCAATGGCGCCGTGTCACCCCGCGAGGATGATGTTGTGGAGGTGGGCGACGCCGGATGCGGTGTCGGTCACTGTGTGGGCGGCGCGGCGGTAGTCGCGCAGGATCTTGAAGGTCTTCATGCGGGCCGGGGCGTGTTCGGTAGCTTTCGTCCGATGTGGGCTTGGATTGGCATGTGAATGTGAGCCGTGGTCGTAACCGGGAGGCGCGGCCGCGTCGGGCTGATCATGAGTGGACGTGCGGCGTATCCGAGTGACCTGACCGATGACCAGTGCGCGGTGGTCGGGCCGTTTCTGCAGGCGTGGAAGGACCGGCATCCGTCGGTGTCGGGACATCAGGGCCGCTACGAGTTGCGGGAGATCGTGAATGTGATCTTCTACCAGAACCGGTCAAAGGGGTCAAAGGCAATGGGGCGTGCCTCAAGCGCCGTGCCAGGACTTCCACAGTGCGGCATAGCCTCCGCCGGCCGCCAATAGCTCCTGGTGGGTGCCGAGTTCGGTCACCTGGCCGTTGTCCATGACTACCACCCGGTCAGCGTCGTGGGCTGTCTGCAGGCGGTGGGCGATGGCGATGACGGTGCGTCCCGTGAGCACGGCCGCCAGCGCACGCTCAGTGTGCCGGGCCCTGGTGGGATCGAGCAGCGATGTCGCCTCGTCCAGGATCAGCGTGTGCGGATCAGCTAAGACGACTCGAGCCAGAGCGAGTTGCTGGGCCTGCTGGGCGCTCAAGCGGTGCCCCCCTGGGCCGAGCTCGGTATCCAGCCCGTCCGGCAGCTCGTCCACCCAGTCGATGTCAACGGCGGCCAGTGCCGCGAGCAAACTCTGGTCAATCGCGTCGGGTGCGGCGATCAGGAGGTTGTCCCTGACGGTGCCGAGAAAGACGTGATGCTCCTGTGAGACCAGGACGACGTGCCGACGGAGCTGCGCCGGGGCGAGCTCGGTGACGGGCACCTGTCCCACGGTCACCCGTCCCGTGCGGGGAGGCTCCGCCCCGGCCAGCAGCCGGCCCAGGGTGGACTTTCCGGCTCCGGATGGGCCGACGACCGCCAGCCGCTCGCCCGGGCGGACGGTGAGGTCGACACCGTGCAGGACATCCCGCTCGCCTTGGTAGGCGTACCGGACATCGACCACGTCGATCCGGTCGTCTTCGGGCTGCCCGCCGCCGGTCACGGCCCGGGCATCCACCTGACCGATGCCCTCGACACGGGCAAAGGAGGCGTTGCTGCGCTGGAGTTGGTCGAGCCAGAGCAGAACTTTATCCAGCGGCTCGGACAGCTTCCAGAAGTAGAGAGCGCAGGCGACCACCGACCCGGTGGTGACTGCGCCGGTCTCCCGCAGGGTGATCCCGAGCAGCAGGATGCCGGCGACCGGGGCGACGTACGAGAACTCGACAATAGGAAAGAGCACCGTGCGCAGGTTGAGGGTGTGGGTACGGGTGGCCCGGCAGTGCTCGACCGCCTCAGCGGTGGCGGTGACCCGGCGTTCCTGGAGGCCCAGTGCCTCAACGGTGCGGGCCCCCGCCGCGGTGGAGGTGAGGATCTCGACAAGCGCGGAGTGGGCGGCGCCCTCGGCGAGGTAGCCCGCGTGGGCACGACGAAGGTACCAGCGGGTGGCAAACCAGATTCCGGCGAGGCAGAGCACCCCGCAGATGCCAAGGAACGGGTTGACCGCGAGCATGGCGACAAGGATCAGGAAGACCTGGACGAGCGCCACGGAGACCTCCGGACCAGCGTCGCGCAAAGTGGTGCCGACTGCGGCGACATCGGCTGTGCCGCGTGTCAGCAGGTCACCAGCTCCCGCGCGTTCGACTACCGCGGCCGGCAGGGCAAGAGAGCGATCGACGAACCGCTCGCGAACCCGCGCAAGAGTTCGCTCGCCGAAGCGGTGGGTAGCGTAGCGGGCGAAGCGGCCGAGGATCAGCTGCGCGACCGCGAAGCAGAGGATCCCGAGGGCGAGCCGGTCCACGTGCCCGACCGCGGCACCACCCCGGACGTCGTCGATGATTCGGCCGACCAGCCAGGGACCACCCAGGCCAGCGGCCGCGGCCAGTCCGTTGAGGGTCAGCATCATGGCGAACGCACGGCCGTCCTGTTTAATCAGGCGTACGACAGCTCTGCGGACCTCGGCGGGGCCAGCGATCGGGAGATGCCCAAGGACGGTCTCGGTCTGAACGGTCATCGGAAAGCCTCCTCGGCGGGCGTGGAATCGGTGACGGATTCGTGGATCCCGCGAGCCACCAGGGCGCGGTAGCCGGGTGCCGAGGCGAGCAACTCCCGGTGTGGGCCAGCCGCCACCAGACGGCCGTTAACGAGGTAGCAGACGGTGTCGGCTTGTTCGAGCAGGACAGGGGAGGTCGAGGTGACGACGGTGGTGCGCCCGGCCCGCGCCCGGCCCAGTCCGGCGGCCATGGCAGCCTCGGTGTGGGCGTCCACGGCGGAGGTGGGCTCAACTAGCAGGAGTACCTCCGGGTCCGCCAGCAGGGCACGGACCAGCCGCAGCCGCTGGCGTTGGCCGCCGGAGAGATTGCTGCCCTGCGCCTGGATCGGGGTATCGAGACCGTCGGGCAGGGCCTGCACGATGTCCTCCGCCGCGGCATCCTGGAGGGCCTGTGCCACGGACCGACCGGTGTGCTCGGACCGGCCCCCGACCACACTACGAAGCGTGCCGGAGAAAAAGTCGGCGTCATTGTCCGCCACCATGATCCGGCTGCGGATCTCGGCCAGGGCAATCTCGGCGAGCGGCACGCCGCCCCAGGTGGCTGCGGATGCGCTATACCGGCCGAGCCGGTCGACCATGGCCGCAGACTCGGCCGGGCGGACGCTCACGATCGCGGTCAGCCGACCTGGAGACAGTTCCACGCCGGTGTCAACGTCGTGCAGGGTTGCCGGTGCGGCAGGAGCCGGCCGGAGCTTCGTGACATCCTCGACTGAGGGCTTCAGGCCGAGTACCCGGACCACCCGTCGGGCGGCCACCAGGCCCCTGGTGAGGTCGTATCCACCCTCGATGAAGTAGGAAACCGGTACCACCAGCACGGCCACATAGCCGTAGACAGCGACCAGTGTGCCGATGGTGATGGTGCCCTCGGCGGCCATCCGGGCGGCCAGCCAGGTCACCAGCGCGAGGAACAGGGCGGGCAGGCCGACCGAGAGCGACTGTATCCAGCTAGTCACGGCACCGACCCGGTAACCCTCGGCCTGCAGGGCCTTCGATCCACGTAGGTAACGGCCGGCCAGCATCTCCTTGCCGCCGATGCCGTTGAGCACGCGCATGCCGCCGACGATGTCCCCGAGCTGGGCGGTCAGCGCACCCTGCTGCCCACGGTACTTGTTCTCCGCGCCCTGCAGGCGCCCCAGCAATGGCCCCACCACCGCTACAAGCAACGGCACCCCCAGCAGGACCACCACTGCGAGCGGGACAGAAACCGACAGCAGCACCGCAGCCGCCACCAGGTACGCAACAACCGAGCCGACGCCGGGGCCAGTGATCGTCAGCGCCTGGCTCATCTGCGCGACATCGCCCGCCCCAATATTGGCGACCTCGCCGACCGACACCTTCCTGGGCAGTTCCGCCCCCAGTCGAGTGGAGTGCACGACCACGACCTCGATGGTCCGGAAGGTCGCGTCCATCCGGACCCGCGTCATGATGCGGTGGCGCATGATGCCCAGCCACGCGTTGAGCAGCGCGACGCCGACGAGTGCGCCCACCCACGCGACCAGAACTCCGGTTTCCCCCGGCTGGAGCCCGTCGTCGATCGCGCGCTGCATGAGGTACGGCGGCAGCATCAGGCAGACCATCCAGAGAGTGCCGATGACCGCGCCGCCCGCCACCCGCCGACGCTGACTAATGGTCAGCCACCATAGGTAATGCGCGGCACTCCGGTGGTCCGGAGTTTCCGGGCCGGAATACGAATCCGTCATGAGCGACACCCTGATCCTCTTTCCTGGTACGTACCAAGATCTTGCCACCTGCCGGCCTCGTGTGGCTATAGTCACCGACGAACTAAGGAGGTGTTATCAGAAAGAAGCGGCTTCGCGGAATCCGCGCAGGCTTCTAGAACTGACCTCGACCCAATTGCGAATAGATGGCATGCGGGGGAAGGAGAAGCACTTCCCCACATTCTGCTACCCCCTCAAAAAAGCCACCTCAGGTTATCCGGCGCAACCTCGGCCAGGGAACTCTCGAAGCCCTGGGAGATATAAATCAGACTCCAGCACCCCGCAGCGCACCGTTGTCGGCCACCATGTGGTGGATCACGGTGACCAGGTGGAGCACATCCCCCTGGTAGGTGGTGACGAATGCACGCCACGGCAGCCCCGCCTCAATGTCGATCGGTTCGGCGGCCGCCTCAGCACCCAGCCGGAGGGCCGCTGCGAAGCCGTCCTCTGCCAGTTCCACCGCTGCCACCCGAGACGGGCGGTATGGATGGACCGTCTGGGCAGGTGCCGGGCCGTTCAGGTCTTAGGTGGTCCGCACTCGTGCGCCGCCACCAGCTGACGCCAGGCATCCATTACTTGAGCTGCTCCGACGCCGAACGGCACCTCCCAGACACTGAACAGGTTGGCAACCGACCGGTGGCCGGGCCCGTTCAATAGCTGCCATCATTTCGACGACGGGTGCGCGCGGCCAACAGCGTGACGGCCAGGACCGTCAACGAGATAACCCCGACGGATTGACCTATCCGGTCAATCCGTATCGAGTTGCAGGTCCGAAACGCCGTTTCCCAATAGTTGGCGTTTGATTCGAGTCCCCTCCAGGGGCGTAGATCGGTTTCCAACACGTTTCCGCAACTTATCTTCTCATGGTCGCCTGGCGCGAAAATGTTAATCGGCCAAGCCAATATAAGTGCCACCAAAGCGGTTCCCAGCCAGGCAACTTTGGCTGGTGTCACCCAACCGAGCCTCCGGCGATTCCGCTCAGTTCCAGCTGTCATCTAACGAATAGTACGGCATGCGTAGCGCATCGACCCAGCCCGGCTGAATACCGGTACGCCACCAGCGATAGGGCGTGCGCGTTTCGGTTCGACGGTCTCAACTGGAGGCACGACTTTATATGCATTTGTGGTTTTAGGGAATTCTCGCCAGTTTGGGGCATTTTCGGCGGTGAGGCGTTTGGTGAGGTCATCTATCACGACAAGAGTGATCATGCTGTCCGCGGTTGAAGCCGGTAGATGTGGATGGTCGGGGCCTTCACGGTGGACGCTTGCTGGACGGCGACTTCGTGGACGAATGACGTCCCGTGCGCCCCGATCGGCCCGGCCTCGGCACCGACTTGACCTCAACCAAAGATGAGGTTGAAGACTTGGCCGCGGAATCGCACGGGCACGCGATTCGCGAGGGGCGCATGGGAGGAGTGCGAGGCATGGCGTCGACGGATGTTTCCTCGGCGGAGTCACCTCAGCTCAGCCGGACGGCCGTCCGCGCCATTCTGGTCGGTCTGCTCACCGGCGTCTTCATGTCGGCACTGGACGGCATGATCATGGCCACGGCGATGCGGACCGTCGCGGACTCGCTGCACGGACTGACCGCCCAGGCATGGGTCAGCACGGGCTATCTCATGACGATGACGATCACCGCACCCCTGTACGGCAAGCTGTCCGACATCCTCGGGCGCAAGCCGCTCTACCTGGCCGCGGTCGCCGTGTTCGTGATCGGTTCCGTGATGTGCGCGATGGCGCAGTCGATCTACGAGCTCGCCATCTACCGCGGTGTCCAGGGTCTCGGCGCGGGCGGACTGGTCTCGCTCGCGCTGGCCGCGATCGCGGACCTGTTCCCGCCGGCGGAACGCATCCGCCATCAGGCGAACGTAGGGATCATCTATGGCGTCGCGAGCGTCGCGGGCCCGGTGGCCGGCGGGCTGTTCGCCGGTGCGGACACCGTATTCGGCATTGCGGGATGGCGGTGGATCTTTCTGATAAACGTCCCCATCGGCGTCTTCGCGCTGGTGGTGGTCACCAAGCTCTACACCGTCCGGTCGGTGCGGACGGCGCACCGCATCGACTACTGGGGAGGTGTCGGGCTGGTCTGGTGTCTGGTGCCGTTGCTGCTCGTCGCGGAGCAGGGCCGGGAGTGGGGCTGGGCATCACCCGCGGCGTTGGCCTGCTACACCGCCGGGCTGCTCGGGCTAGGTTTCTTCCTCGCCGTGGAACACGCCATGGGCGAGAATGCACTGATCCCATTCGACCTGTTTCGCATCGGCGCCTTCGCCCAGGTGAACGTGGTTAATTTTCTCGGCGGCGTGGGTGCTTTCACCGCCCTGGCGTTCATCCCGCTGCATCTTCAGATCGTCACGGGCCTGTCGCCGACCGCCGCCGGTCTGCTACTGCTGCCCCAGTCGGTGGCCACGACCGTCGGCGCCAAGCTCTGCGGCCCAATGCTCGCCCGCGGCATCCACTACCGATTCCTGCTGGGGCCAGGTCTGGGGATCATGAGTCTGTCCTACCTCGCGCTGGCCTTGGCCGGTGTCGACACCCCGGTGTGGGTGATCGCGGTGGTGGTCACCGTCATGGGTCTCGGTCTGGGCCTGTTCATGCAAACCGTGATCACCGCGTTGCAGAACAGCGTGCCACCGGCCAGCATCGGCGTGGCCAGCGGGATGTATGGATTCTCGCGTCAGCTCGGTGGCATCTTGGGCACCGCGGTCTTCCTGTCCCTGCTGTTCAACCTCGCCACCAACCGGATCATCGGCCACTACCGGTCGGAGTCCACCACGCCGGAGTTCACAGCGGCCGCCCGTGATCCGGCGGTCCTGGCGAACCCGGCCGACCAGGAGGTTCTCACTGGGCTCCGGGCCGGGACCACGGGCGTCGACCTCAACGACACCTCGACGCTGGACAGCCTGGACGAGCGCGTCGCTCGGCCCATCCTCGAGGGAATGTCCAGCGCCATGAGCACTGTTTTCCTGATCATCGCCCTGCTGGTGGCGGCCGCCGCTGCACTGGCGCTGGCGGTCAGGGCACCAGCCGACGGTCGTCTTACCTCCATGAGCAGCACCACGACAGCGAGAGGAAATCGAGGGAGATGAAAGCTGCCGCCTTCCACTCCGACGAGCGCCACCGGCGGGCGCGGTCCCCGCGTGCGGCGGCCAGCGCGCTGCTCACCGAAAATCGCTGGCTGGACGGGGCTCTCACCGATCTATGTTGACCTCTATCTAGGTTGAGGTTGCAGGATGACACGGCCGTTTCAATGCCGGATGTGCGGCACGAAGACATCGTCGAACGGAGACCATCATGAGCAGAGCAGCAGCCTTTCTCGAGCCGGGCGGCCCGGAGGTGCTGCGGCTGATGGACGTGCCGCAACCGCAGGCACAGCCCGGACAGGTGCGGGTCCGGGTCAAGGCCGCCGGGGTGCAGCCGTTCGACGTCGCGGTCGTGGCGGGGATCATCCACAAGTCGGCGGACCCGTCGGTTCCGCAAATTCCGGGAAACGAGTTCGCCGGTGTGGTCGATCAGGTCGGTGCCGGCGTGGAGGGCTTCGCGCCCGGCGACGAAGTCCTTGGTTACGGCACCCTGAATAGCTACGCCGAGTACATCGTGGTCGGACCAGACCAACTCACCGCCAAGCCGGCGGCCATGCCCTGGACAGTGGCCGGCGGGTTCAGTGCGGCGGCCCAGACGGCGGACATCGGCCTCAAGGAGATCAAGGCCGGTGCGGGCGACACGGTCCTGATCCACGGCGTTGCTGGGGCGGTCGGCACCATCGGTGTGCAGCTGTGCCGGCTGTGGGGCGCCACGGTGATCGGCGGCGCCCGGGAGGCACAGCACGAATACGTGCGTTCGCTGGGCGCGACCCCGTTCGCCTACGGCGAAGGCTTCGTCGGCCGGTTGCGCGAGCTGGCCCCCCAGGGCGTGGACGCGTGCATGGACGGCATCGGCGGCGAGGCCCTTGATGCCGCCCTCGAGTTGGTGCCCGACCGCAACCGCGTGCTTACGCTGGTTGACCACGGCCGTGCCGCGGAGCTCGGCATCCGGACGACTCCACTGGCCCGTTCGGCGGAGCGGCTGGCTACCCTGGCGCAGCTCTACGCGCAGGGCGACCTGCACCTGCCCATCCTCGCCACCTTCCCGCTGGACCGCGCCGCCGACGCCCAACGCGCTTACCAGGCCGGGAACATCCGCGGCAAGATCGTCATCACCATTGATTGACCGCGCCGCCGGGCATTGAGGTGCCACCCGCCCGTCACACCTGAGCTCCCCGGAGCTTCTCCGCAGCCCCGGTGGTTACTGGGGACGCCGAGTGCGGTGGCAGCGTGGAAGATCCTCGCCACGCCTAGATGCACCGGTATGCCGCGTGCCCGGGCGATGGCCTTGACGGCGGCCTGGTCGGAGTCCGTCAGCCCGCCGCCACCGGGCCTCCACGGTGCGAACGGGGAGGTCGGGCGCGAGCCGCCGTAGTGCCTGCCGGTCCAGTTAGCCGTCTCGGAAACCGGTTGGCATCCGACCCTGGGTTCGTTGCATGCTTCGATCCACGAGATAGGTCACCGTGGCTCCCAGAACCCGTGCGGACCGACAGGTTCCCACTTCGAAAAGGTGATGTGGACGATGGAACTGCGCAAACTAGGTGCTGGCGGGCCGAGGGTGTCGAGGTTGGCGCTGGGCTGTATGACCTTCGGGCAGGAGGCCGACGAGGACGCGGCGTATGCGATCCTCGACGCCTTCGTCGAGGCCGGCGGCACGCTGATCGACAACGCCGACGTCTACGCCGACGGTCGCAGCGAGGAGATATTGGGCCGTTGGATGCGGGACCGCCCGGAGCACCGCAAGAACCTGGTCCTCGCTACCAAGGGACGCTTTCCGGTGACCGGGCAGCCGGGTGCGGGTCTGAGCCGGGCCTATCTGCACCGGGCCCTGGACGCCAGCCTGCGGCGACTCGGTGTCGAACGAATCGACATCTATCAAGCGCACGGGCCTGACCCCCGAGCACCCCTCGACGAGTTCGCTGCCTTCGCCGTCGAGGCCACCGCGGCAGGCAAGGTGGCGCACATCGGGGTCAGCAACTTCGCTGGGTGGCAGACGGCAGTGCTGCACTCCGAGATGCTGCGGTCCGGGGCTGCCGCACCGGTTTCGCTGCAGCCTCAGTACAGCCTGCTCGTGCGCGAGCCCGAGTGGGAGCAGCTTCCGGCGGTTCAGGCGCTCAACATGGGCACCATGGTGTGGGGCCCACTCGGGGCGGGCTGGCTGACCGGCAAGTATCGCCGCGATTCCAACGCGCCTTCGGGAAGCCGGCTGGGCGACAACCCGAACCGGGGTCTGGAGGCTTTCTCCCGGCGGGGCACCGCGCGGTCCTGGCGAATCGTCGAGACCCTCGCCGAGGTTGCGGCACAACACGGCCTCGCCTCCGCGCACGTCGCGCTGGCATGGGTGATGGACCGGCCAGGCATCACCGCTGCTCTGGTCGGTGCCCGCACGGCCGACCAGCTACGCACAAGCCTCCAGGCAGCGAACCTGCACCTCGATCCCGCAGCCATGGAGGTTCTCAACAAGGTCAGCGAACCGGCGACTCCCGACTATCCCTACACGTTCCTCACGGAAGTGTCGGCGTGGAACGAACGCTGACCCATGTGGACGGCGCAGTGCGGCGGGGCGGGCGATGCTCTCTGGCCCCTCCAAGAAAGGCTGATGCGTGTTTGACCTGAACGTTCCCGGCCGACTGATCGCCATCGTCGGCATCGACGGAGCAGGCAAAACGACACAGGTGGAGGAGCTCACATCGTGGCTGAGATCGCTCGATGTTCCCGCACGTCAACTGCCGCATCAGACCCTTCTCCCGGTCCGGCAGTCCCTCGACGAGATCGCACGGGAAGATGGCTTCGAGGATCACCTCGAAATGTTGGGTCCAGATATGATCCGCCTGATCTCGGCGTGCTGTAAATTTGTTGCGCTTTCCGCGCTGAAGGAAACGGCAGCCGATCCGGAGTCGGTCACGTTGATGGATCGCTACACTTACTGTCAATATGCGGCGGTTCGGTTGCAGCGGGCGGACAACGAGGAATTCCTGCGACGCCTGAACCGCGCGCTCCCCGCTCCCGACCTGACCATCTTCCTCGATGTCGATCCGGCTGCCGCCCAACGACGTATCGAAAGTCGCGGCATCGATCGGGAGAGCATCGACTTTCTCGCCGGCTATCGACGTGCCTATCGGTCCTTGCCAGAGTTCGACAGCTTCGTCGTTGTGGACGGCAACGGTCGGCGGGAGGCGGTACAGCGAGCTCTGCGCGAGGTCGTCGCCAGCGCCCTCAACATTCGGCCGCCCCTCCCCCAGGCGCCGCCGGTCACGAACCCAACCGATAGCCACTGACGTGGTTGCGGGAGTCGGACCGGAACTCGGCACAGTCCCACAAGGACCATCGCTCCCACAACTGTAGCCTCGCGCCGGCCGTCATCTCATCGCGTTCGTCCGGCTGCCCTTCCATCGGCCTCGGGCGGCTCAACCCTTGCTGAACGCCTTCGGACTCACGCCAATGATCCGCTTGAAGTGGCGGCTCAGGTGCGGCTGGTCGTAGAAGCCGCTCGCCCCGGCGACCGATCCCAGTGGCTCCCCGCTCAGTATCAGCCGCCGGGCCAGGTCGACCCGGCGAGAGATCAGATACCGGTGCGGCGACATGCCGAACTCGCGGGTGAATGACCGCACCAGATAGGCCGGGTGAAAGTGCAGCACGCGGGACGCCTCGTCGAGCGAGACGCCCGGCACGACGTGCTCCTCCAGCAGGTCCCGCAGCCGGTACGCCGGGGTCTGGTCGAGCCGCTCGGGCCGGCCCGCGTGGCCGAGCCGGGCGCGCAGCCGCTCGGTGATCTCCGCGAGATGGGTTTCGGCCTCGAGCTCCTCGCCGGCCTGCCCGATCACCGCGTGTAGGGCTGAGATCCGGCGACGCAGCACGGGATCGACGAACGCTGAGTTATCCACAGCGGCCCCGATCAGACCGGTGGGCAGTCGGTCCGACTCCAGATAGAACACGCGCTTGCGCAAGCCGTGCGGGTGGGCGGCGGTGCCGTTGTGCGGTACGTGCGGCGGGAGCAGTGTGACCAGGTCCCCGAACGCGCCGCGCTCGTGCTTGTCGAGGTCGTACCGCACGGCGCCGTCGTCAACGATCAGCACGGTCCAGTTGTCGTGCGCGTGCATCGGATAGGCGTGACCGGTGAGATGGGCGCGCAGCACCTCCACCACACCGCCCAGGCGCGGACGCCAAGCGGAGATCGCCATGCCCGCCGCGCCAGCGCTGGTCACCGACACGTCAAAATCGTACAAGACCGCTGGCCCGGCACGGCCGATCATCGGATCATGCGATCTGACACCACACCCGTACGCTTCGACACCAAGATCGCCGTTCTCCTGCGCGACGACCTGCTCACGTGGCAGCGCCTCAACATCACGGCGTTCCTGGTCAGTGGCATCGGCACCGCGGTGCCCGAGGTGATCGGCCAGCCGTACGAGGACGCCAGTGACGTGCGGTACCTGTCGATGTTCCGGCAGCCCGTACTCGTGTTCGTGGGTGACAAGGAACTGCTCCAGGCGGCACATTCCCGCGCGATCGGCCGTAACCTGCCGGTGTCGGTCTTCACCTCCGACCTGTTCGCCACGAACAACGACCGGGACAACCGGGCCGCTGTCCGCGCCGTCACGACCGAGCAGCTGGACCTGGCCGGGATAGCCACCTACGGCCCACGCAACGCGGTGGACAAGGCATTCAAGGGGGCGAAGATGCATCACTGACCGGCGGCCTCGAAATTGACGCTCGGACCCGACGCCGCGGTCTTTACCTCTACCTTCTTCGGCCCGCCACCCGCGTCGGAATTCACCTGGAACGGGCCACCGGGCAGAGCCACATTGGCGCCGCCGCCACCGGTACGCACGCTCCATCGTCTCGGTCACCTTGACCGGGCCGTCGCCGACCTTGATCTCGATATCACCGGCGCGCTCGTCCACCCGCAGGCTGGTCAGCGCGTCGGAGATCTCATAGGACGATGAGGCTCTATTTCGCCGAACCCGACTCACCGCAGGCGGAGGGCGCCGTCACCACACCGATCGCCGCCACCATTCCGCTACGAATCAGGTCGCAACTTATAGAGCAACACTTTGCGAAACACAATCACTTGTCCTAAGATCTGACTCCTTGGTGGAGCGCGCAGCGACATTCCCGCTTTCCTGCACGACGGTGCGGGCCGAGATTGAGAGTGGATAAGGTTCGAGGAGTAGGTGCGTGGACGACGACCGGCTAGCACTGGTCATGCTGAAGCCTGACGCGGTCCGGCAGCAGCTGACCGGCCCGATACTGCGCTGGCTGACCGACCGAGGGTTCGAGCTGGTCGGATTCCGGCAATTCCTGCTTTCCGCGGAGCGCCGGGCCAACCTCTATCGCACAACCCGCCGGGGCGGTCGGCTCGACTGGCAGCTCAACGCCGTCCTGTACACCCTGGGACCGGTGCAGGGCCTCCTCCTGCACGGTCCGGCCGGAGACCTGCCGGCGGCGAGCGTCGTGTCCGGGCGCCTCAAGGGCGACTTCCGTCCGTCCCGGGCGCAGCCCGGCACGATGCGGGCAGATCTCGGTGCGTTGAACCCCATCTTCAATCTGGTGCACTCCGCGGACGACCCGGCGAGCGTCCGGAGGGAGTCCCGCGTCCTCTTCAACGACGGCCCTGTCTTTGATGAGCCTGAGCTGTCGGCTGCTGCCGCTCGGCCGCCCGCTCCCTTCCCCCTGTGGAGCATCGTCGCCGGTGTTCTCCTCCGGTGGGCGGCGGAAGCAGGCGTGGCTGAGGCGACGCTGGCAGGGGTGGACTGGCCGGCGGACTCGGATGGTCCGCGACTCGATGCGCTGCGGGTGGCGACCCGGGCGGTCGAGGAGATCGCGGCCGCGTCGTCGCCGGGCACGGCCCGGATCCTGGCTGGCATCCGCACGGGTGAGACGACGTGGGACGGATGGCGAGATCGGACCAGAATCGACGACGACCCCTGGCCCTCCTACCTCACATACACCACCCTGCGCTACCTCGATCTTTGTCTGGAGACCCCGTGATGCATGCCCGTCCTGGTGGAGAGCGCACAATCCCGGTCCCGGAACGGGATCTGTTCGCCGGCATCCGAGCCGGTCGGAGCTGACCGATGGGCTTGGCGACGACTCAGGTAGAGGCCATTGGTGATTCACGGCTGGCGATCCGTGCGGCCCGCCTGTTCGATGGTCACCTGCTGCACGACGGACCGGTGCTGGTTTTGGTGGCCGGCGGGAAGATTACCGACGTGGACGTTAGCGGCGCCTCGCCGCCAGACGGGGTGCCGATAGCCGATCTCGGAGCTGTCACGCTCCTGCCCGGTCTGGTGGACGCGCACACCCATCTGGCGTTCGATCCGCAGGGGCGCACCGAGCACCAGATGGTGCACGACGACGACGCCACGGTCCTGGGCCGGATGCGCGATCACGCTGCCCGCGCGCTGCGCGCCGGCATCACCACCGTCCGGGATCTGGGCGACCGGGGCTACCTCGGGCTGCGGTTGCGGGCCGAGTACGCCGACGACGCCAGCGGTCCGCAGGTGCTCGCCGCCGGGCCACCGATCACCCGCAGCGGCGGGCACTGCTGGTATCTCGGCGGCGAGGCAGATGACACGGACCAACTGGTCACAGCTGTGCACGCCCGAGCCGACCGCGGCACCGATTTCCTGAAGATCATGGCGACGGGTGGGATGAGTACCAGCGGCTCGAACGCCGCAGCGGCGCAGTACACCCTCGACGAGCTACGCGCGGTCACTCGGACCGCCCACGACCGGGGCCTGCCGGTCATCGCCCATGCCCACGCGACCAGAGGGATCGCCGACGCTGTCGCGGTCGGGGTCGACAGCATCGAGCACTGCACGTTCATGACCGCCGACGGGCTGAAACTCGATCCGGCGACGGTCGACGCGATCGCCGCGGCCGGGATCTTCGTCGGGTGCACGGTCGTCCGGCCCAGAGACGGCATGCCCGAGGAGGTGCTCCGGACCATCGCGCCCTACTGGGAAAATCAGGCGTACCTGCGTCGCCGTGGCGTTCGCGTCGTCTGCTGCACCGACGCGGGGATCAACCCGCACAAGCCCCACGACATCCTTCCGAGCGACGTCGGATACTTCGCCAGCCAGGTCGGCACCAACGCCGAGGCCTTGGCTTCAGTGACCTCGCTGGCCGCACAGGCATGCCGCCTCGGCCACCGCAAAGGGCGGGTGGCGGTCGGCTACGACGCCGATCTGCTGGCCGTGGCGGGAAATCCGGTCACGGACATAACGGCGATGGTCCAGGCTCGCGCGGTCTTCCGCGCAGGACAGCGCGTACGCTGAGTGTCTATTCAGCGTCAGAGTGGTGGATGGATCGATCCGGCCCCGGACACCGCACCCGCCGGTTTCGCCGCTGGCGGCCTTACTGGTCGAAGAGCTCCGCCACGCGAGCGAGCAACTCGCGCAGGTTCGGCTCGGTGGTTTTGGCGTGTGCCTCGGGCAGGCTCAGCCAACGCAGCGTGGCGGTCGGGTTCTCCGGTCGGGCCCGCTCAGGTGTCTCGGTAGCCAGCACGAAACGCAGGTCGGCGTGCTCGTGAGCGGGTTCGTTCGGGCTGGCTGGCACCGGCAGGACCGCGACCTGGCGGACCACGGCATCCGGCCAGCACACCAGGTCGTCGAGGTGGGTCTCCTCCCGTCCCTCGCGCAGCACGACTTCGATCGGGTCGTACTCACCGGGGTCGCCGTGCCCGCCGATCTGCAGCCACGACTGCATGCGGGCATGCCAGCGCAGCAGGACCCGCCGCGTCGGCGGGTGGACCACCAGCGCCGAGGCGGTGACATGCAGCGGCAGGTCGCGCGACCACGGGTCACCGGAGGTCAGGAGATCCAGAAGTCGCACCACGTCGGAGGCCTCCGTGGCGTTCCGGGGCCGATACCCGGCGAGGAGCGCCGCGATCGGCGCGGTCGTGGAGTGACGCACCTATTACTCCCCCAAAGAAATTAGTGTGTCGGAGGGCCCCTGAGCGGGCCCCGGGAAGTGGTCCACCTGTTGTGGAGCCCTCAGCACCTGGCGAGGCTGTTCTGTTCTACACAGTAGGTCGTCGAGGGTGTCGCCGATCGTGGCGAGGGCTTGCCGGTAATTGACGATGGCAGTTTTGTTCGGTCTGGGGGTGACGGCGGCGAGCTTGTCCCGGGCGTCGGCGACCATAGCCGCCCAGGCGGCGTTGTCGAGCGCGCCGGTGGTGTCGAGGAAGGCCAGGATCCGGGCGCCGTCGGCGAAGCGTGCCACTGCCGGCATCATCGTGACGAAGCCGACCAGGACAGCGCAGGAGGCGTGCATGTTGTCGGCCTCGAGCAGTTCTTCGACGTGGGCACGGAGTAGCTGGTAGGCGGCTCTGCGCTCGCCGCGCCGGAACAGCGCCTGGGCGCGCACCGGCTGGTTCGGCGAGTGGGTCCGTGCCGGCAGCGGCACGTCGAGCGCCTGGTCGAACAACGTGTCCGCGGCCTCTTGTCGGCCTTGGAAGGCGGCGGAGAAACCGAGCAGCATCAGCGTCCAGTGCAGCAGGGTCGGCGGGCCATGGCTACGAAACCGGCCCACGAGCGGGGTGAGCTGGGCCTCGCCGCGTGCGTACTGTCCCTGAAAGATCAACGCTACGCCGAGGTCGACCTCGATCTGCGCGGCGAGGTCGTCGGCGCCGAGCCGGCGCAGCTCGGCCAGCGCCGGCGGCGCCGTGTGGATCTGCGCGGCGTAGTCGTCGTGGACGTTGGCCCGTAGGTGCCGGGCTACCGGGTCGTCCGGATCGCAGTGCTGCCGGACCAGGCTGTCGAACCCGGCGGGGTCCTGACGGACGTGATAGCGGGACGCGGCGGCGATCAGGCCGGCCACGACCCGCGGCCGGTCCTCGACCCGCGGCCGGTCCTCGGGCGGTGCCTGTTCGAGGAGGCGTTGCGCCCACTGCCCGATCTCGTGCCGGTGCCGCCGGGCGGCCTCGGTGCAGATCGGCCGGAACAGGTCATGGGCGAGGCGGTAGTCGCCGCAGGCAAAAGCCCGGTCAACCGTCACCCGCAGGTTGGGCCAGAGCTCGTCCAGCCGGGCGACCCCCTGGACTTCCGCCGCTCCGGTGAGCTGGTCGTGCAGCGAGACCACCCGTTCCCGCACGTATCGGATGAGCGCTGCCTGGGCAGGTGCGGCCGTCGGTCCCGCGGCGAGGTGTTCGGCGGCGAACTGGCGGACTGGTTCCAGCAACCGGAACCGCTGGCCGAACGGGCCGGGTTCGGCGGAAACCATCGAGCGCTGCACGAGGCGGTGCAGCACGTCGTTGACGTTCAGGCCGCTGCCGGCGGCGACGGCCGCGGCTCCGGCCCGGTCGACTGGGCCGACGCACACCGACAGCCGTTGCAGCAGGTCCCGTTCGGCCGCGGTGAGCAGTTGGTAGGACGATTGGATCGTGGCGCGCATGGTGCGGTGCCGGTCCGCCCCGGTCCGCCGCCCGCCGACCAGCAGACCGAGCTGATCGTCGAGACGCTCGCGGATCTCCTGCGGGGTGTGACTGACAGTTTGGGCGGCGGCCAGCTCGATGGCGAGGGGAAGCCCGTCGAGGCAGCGGCAGATCTCCTCGATCACCTCCCGTGCGGCACCCGTCGCGCCCGCGGCGGTCAGCGCGTTCGCACGTTCGGTGAACAGGTCGGCGCCGGCCCCGGCCGCGGGTAAGGGTGGCACGGCGATCAGCCGTTCGTGACCATGGCTGAGGCCGAGCGGTTCCCGCGCGGTGGCCAGCACCCGCACCTGCGGGCAGCCGTCAGCGACGGCCTGGGCCAGGCGGGCCGCGCCGTCCACGACGTGTTCGCAGTTGTCGAGCACCAGCAGCGCCCGGAGCGAGTTCAAGGCCAGCACAATGGACTCACGCAGCGACCGGCCTGGGCCCTCCTTGACGCGTACCGCCGCGGCGACGGCTTGGGGCACGTCCTCGTCGCTCGTGATCTCGGTCAGGTCAACCAGCCAGGCGCCGTGCTCCAGCCGGGCCTGTTGGGCGGCCGCAACGGCGAGCGCGGTCTTGCCGATGCCGCCCGGCCCGACCAGGGTGACCACCGGACTCTCCGCCAACGCCCGGCCGATGCGGTCGAGGTCACCGTCACGGCCGAGCAGTCGTACGGCGCGCCGGGGCAGCCGGTCGACCGGCTCAGGCCGCCGCTCGCCGCCGATGCGGTGGTCCTGGCCGAGAATCGCCAACTCCAGGCGGCGCAGTCGCGGCCCGGGCTCCACACCCAGGTGCTCAATCAGCCGTTGCCGGGCAGTGCGGTACGCGGCCAGCGCGTCGGCCTGCCGGCCCACCCGGTACAGCGCCGTCATCAACAGCGCCCAGATGCCCTCCCGGAACGGATACCGCGCGCTCAGCTCGGTCAACGGCCCCACGGTCGCTGCCGCGTCCGCGTCCACCCGGGCGGCGAGATCGGCCTCGACCGTGCCGAGCCACCGCTCGACCAGGCCGTCCACGGCCGCCGCCAGGCCGGGCACCGGCACCCCGGCCAGCGGGTCGCCGGTCCACTCGGCGAGCGCACCGGCGAGGTCGCCGGCCTCGACCCGCCGGCCGAACCGGATCACATCGACCGCGTCGGCGGGCACATCGAGACGGTACGCGGCACCCGAGCGCACAATCCTCGTCGCGCCCAGACCGCCCCGTAGCCGAGCGATGTACGACTGCAGGGTTCGGACGGCGGTCCGGGGTGGTTGCTCGCCCCACAGCAGATCGATCAGCCGCCAGTCCGGAACCGCCACGCCGGGCTGCAACGCCAGGGCCGCCAGCAGCGCACGGCACTTACCCGCCCCGATGTCGACGGCCACTCCGTTGCCGTCCACCACCTCGACGCCGCCGAGCAACCGTATGCGTACCGCCGGCCCTGCCATAGCCACTCCCGCGTCCGATACCCCGCCCCGACCCGCAGCTCAACATTTTCGCAACGCCCGCACAACGCCGGCCCAACGTCTGCCCGGCACGATCGGTCCACCTCGATCGCGGGAGGCAGGTCGCCGCCCGCCACTCGAACCTGCCGCAGCCCGACCCGGGGTTGCCACGATACTGCTGGAGGAACGATGTCCGAACGGTCCGCCGCCCGCCTCGCCGGTGCCCTCTTCCTACTGGTCATCGCGGTCGTCCTGGCCAGTTCGGCTGCTGCCGGCGGCGGCGCCGGCGGGATCGCGGAACGGCTCGACGACATCGCCACAAACCCGTCCGGGCTACGGCTCAGCATCGTGCTGCTGGCCGTCGCCGGCGTCGCCACGCTGGGCCTGGCCGCCATGCTGCACGCCATCACCCGGCGACAGGACCCGTCCCTGGCCGCTTTCGCCCTGGCCTGCCGGGCGGTGGAGTCGGGACTCTACGCGGTGCAGATCCTCGGTGCCATGCTGCTCCTGTCGCTCAGCCGGCAACGAACGGACAGCGCCCGGGACCTGGGTGCGGCGACGGTCGACATCGCCGCGTGGAGCACGAACGTCGGCGCCTGCTTCTTCGCCGTCGGTAGTGCCGTGTTCGCCTACCTACTGCTGCGGTCCCGCGCGATCCCCCGACCACTGGCCAGCCTCGGCCTGCTCGCGTCGCTGCTGCTCGCCGTCAGCGTCCCCGTGCAGAGCGCCGTCGGCGCCGTCACCGCCGACGGTGCCGGAATACTGCTGTGGCTGCCGATGCTCGCCTTCGAAATCACCGCCGGCGGCTGGCTCCTGATCAAGGGCCTGAGGTCCACGGACCCCGTCGTCTCACCTCTCGCTGGCGCGCAGGAGAGCGACGAAGTGAGAACAGCATGACGAAGCAGCTCAACTTGATCATGAATGAAGGTTGACCGTATTCGATTCGGCCCAGCCAGCACCCGGGTTGCCCGGGGATACTCCAGCGCGGATCCACCCCAGTAACACCGGATTCAGTCTGCGCTTCAGCTTCCCCACCGGCTCGCTGCAGATAGGCTGAGCAGGCCAGCTTCGCCAGATCTTGGAGGGTGCAGCCATGCCCGTTCTGGTCGCGTTCTCGGTCACTCCACTCGGCGTCGGCGAAGACATCGGTGAACTTGTGGCTGAAGCCGTACGAGTGGTCCGTGAGTCGGGTCTACCGAACCACACCGATGCGATGTTTACCCTGGTCGAGGGCGAAACCTGGGATCAGGTGTTCGAGGTGATCAAAAACGCGGTCGATGCGGTGGCAGTGCGATCGCCGCGCGTCAGCACAGTCATTAAGATGGACTATCACCAATATAAGTCGAGCGCCATAACGGCCAGGATGGACGCCGTCGAGCGATATCTTGCATCTGGTCACGAAGAAAAGTCATCAGCTCGCTGATCATCCGCCCGCCAGTCGCACGCGCCCGGGCCGAGGCACTGATGAGGCGGGCCATCGGTGCTTGGTCCCGCCGAGGCGGGGGCGCTCGTGGTGGGTCTGCAGTCAGGCCGGGCGCCTCCAGCACCGTAGGGTCGGCGAGGTCGGCGAAGGCCCCAGCGGTTCGTTGCCAGTCCTCAACGGTGACCGTCCGGTCGCCGGCCGGGCTGATGTTCTCCTCGGACTTCCGGCGTAGGTACCCTCGTTGCGGGACAGCCCGAGACTGGCGGCTGCGGCGTCGATGCGATCCACGGCTTCTTGACTGGGTTCGCGACCGAGGATGCTGGCACGTGTCAGCATTCAGCGGCGCACGCGAAGCTACGGCCATGCTGCGGTCGTTGGATGGTACGAAGAAGGTGCCCGGTGATGGATCGGTCAGTGGACTTCTGGTTCGACCCGAGCTGCCCGTACACCTGGATCACGTCGCGATGGATCGTTGAGGCGGCGACGGTACGCCCGCTGGAGATCCGATGGCACGTGATGAGCCTCTCGGTGCTCAACGAACGCCGAGAGGTCGACCCGGAGGGTGACACCGAGGGTTACCTGTGGGGGCCGGTACGCGTCTGCGTGGCTGTCGAGCAGCGGCACGGCCAGGACGGCCTGGCCCGCTTCTTCACCGCGTACGGAAAGCGGGTCCACGTGGGCGGCGAGTGGGCCGAGTTCGGCGACGTCCTGGCCGACGCCGGACTCCCGGCGGACCTGGCCGCGGCGGCCGGGACGAGCGAGTTCGACGAGGCGGTCCGGGCGTCGCACGCGGCGGGCATCGCCCTGGTCGGCGACCACATCGGAACCCCGATCATCGCCGCCGACGACACAGACGGGAACCGGGTCGCCTTCTTCGGACCGGTGATCTCGCGGATCCCGCGGGGCGAGGAGGCGGGCCGGCTCTTCGACGGCGCGGTGCTGGTCGCCAGCGTGGCGGGCTTCCACGAGCTGAAGGGGCGACCGCACGCGGAGCCGCAGTTCGGCGGGTAGCGCCTCCACCGCGGCCCGCTAGCGTCACCGGTGCTCAGCCGACGCGTTTCATGGCTTCCTGCTTACTATCCTGCATCTTCGAACCTGACTCACGGCGTGCGGCGCGGCTCAACACGATCGGCGCCAGCAGAAGGCCGATGACGGCCCAGGCGGTCAGCGCCCCCGCCGTTTCCAACTGCCGCCAACTGCCGGTGATCTCCACCGCGGCGGCCGAGTCGGGCAGGAAGACCGACCGGGTGCCGAGCCCGAGCCAATAGACCGGAAACACCTGAGCGATGTTCTGCACCCAGACGGGCAGGCTCTGGATCGGATAGAGGATGCCGGAGATGCCGGCCAGGGCCATCGTGGGGAAGGTGACCCAGGTGTACGCCTCCCGGGGGCCCTTCACCAGCGACCCGACGATGATGCCCAGCGGCATGGTCGCCAGCAGCCCGAGCACGAACACCCAGAGCAGGGTGAGCCCGCTGCTGACGTGCAGAGATGCCAGCCCATCCACCAGCAGCAGGCTGGGCACCAGGATGAGGACGAGCAGGGGCAGCGTACCCACCGACAGGCCGAGCACCCGTCCGCTCAGGTAGCCGAGGAGGCCCTGCGGGACGGTCTTGGCCCGTAGCAGCGTGCCGTCCTCCCGGTCGGCCGCCAAGGAGTACGCAGCGCCGCCCACCGTCTGGAAGGCGAGCAGGCCGCCGAGCAGGCTCGGCATCACGACGGCGGCCAGCGACAGATCGGTCCCCTCGACCGTCGAGTCGCGCTGGAAGAACAGGACCGTCAGGAATACGGCCGCCAGTAGCAACCAATAGACAATGTCGCCCACGTTCGTCAGGCTCTGCCGGAGCTCGATCCAGCCTCGGCGCAGCCCGAGGCGCACGGCGTAGGTCGTCGGATTCACGCCCGAGCCTCCTCGCGGGACGCTGCCGCCTCGGTCAGCACCTCGGGGCGCCCGACGGCAGCCCCGGCGAGGGCATCATTCTGCCCGTACCACGTACGTAGGTCGCGAGCTTCGATCGGGGCCGTCTCGTCCGGCGGACCGACCGTCGGCGCTGCCTCCTCTAGTTTCTGCACGCTCGGCATAAGCTACGCCCTCCGTGAGGCATCACTGTACGAAGAATAGTACATCTACTATATACCGTGGTCACCCTAGTATCTTGCGCCAGCACGACGAGTTACAACTCTTCGGCAGCACCGGCCTTGCACAACTCAACAACGGACCCTGGCCCTGCGGTGACGGCAGCCTCCACGGCAACCCCGTCCGCATTTGAGTCAGGCGGCGACCCCGGTCACCGCAGTGGCCCCCGGGACTTCCCGCACCCCGTCCTGCTCGGTGCGGGGCCCGCGTCGGCGCCCATCACGGATGATCGGGACTGTGGAGCGAAGCCGATGCGGTAGCGGCCACGACCGGGCCGGTGCCGGGGATCGGAGTGGACCGGGGCCGGAGGCGACGGCGCCCGAGAACAGCCGCGAGCGCCCCGATGAAGCCACCCACCACCGCGAGCAGGAAGCGGCGGTGCTGTCGGTCGCGTCAACCACCTGGCCGCCGGCGGCAGCTCCAGCGGCCAGGCCGACCGTCACCGCGCTGGACAGCCAGGCGAACCCCTCGGTCAACGCGGCGCGGGGCACCAGCGACGCGGCCAGCGAACTTCCGGAGATCAGGATCGGTGACACGACGACACCCGCGAGTGCGATGCCGACGGCCAACACCGGCACGGTGTCCGCGAACACCATCGGCACGGCGACCACGCAGAGCGCGGCGGCCGACCCCAGGAGGCGTTGCCGGGACGTGATCCGGTCGATCGGCACCGACCCGTACACCAGCCCGGCGACGAGGCTGCCGACCGCGAACAGCGCGAGCAGCACGCCCACGGCACCGGTGGCGCCGCGCTCGGAACTGAACGACACCACAGCGACGTCGACCGCACCGAGAAACACCCCGAGGCCGACGTAGATGATGAGCAGGACGCCCATACCGCGGGCCCGGACCGCACTAGCCCGCCGCTGCTGGGGCGCCCGCGGCGGTTCGGTGCGCCGCTGGACGGCGAGCGCAAGCGAGCCGAGCACGGTGAGCGCCAGGGCGCACAGCAGCCCGGCCGCCGGGGACCAGCCCACCGCCAGGGCGGTGACCAGCACCGGACCGGCTACGTAGATGACCTCGTCGAGGATGGACTCGAAGGCGTACGCCGTCGGTACCTGGGCCGAATCGACGAGCATCGTCCACCGGGCCCGGACCAGGGAGCCGAGTGGAGGGGCCGACGCCCCCACGAGCGCGGCGGAGCCGATCAACGTCCACGCCGGGGCGGATCGGCCGGCCAGGACTACGAGCGCCACCATCCCGAAGGCGTGTACGAGCACCGAGACGGCGATGACGATCCGCTGCCCGAACTGGTCGGTGGCCCGCCCCAACACCGGGGCGGCAATCGCCTGCGCCAGCGTGAGCGCCGCGGTGACCACGCCGGCGACGCCGTACGAGTCGGTTTGAATGGAGATCATGAGCAGGCAGCCGAGGCTGCGCATCGCCATGGGCAGCCGACCGACGAAGCCTGCGGACACGAAGAGGACAGCACCAGGCGTGCCGAGCAATTCGCGGTACGCGCGCAAAGCCAATCACCCTTTCCTCAGTATCGTCGGCAACGCCGTCAGGTTTCGTCATCGCTCGCAAGCTCGGGCGGGCCTGAGTGACGAGCCGTGGCGCCGGCAAGCCGGCCCAGCCGAGCGCCCCAACGCACGCGCAGCCTCAGGGCGTGAGCCGGTTCGGCCCCCGGAACAGGAACATCGCGTCCCGGATACTCTCCAGCCCGAGCAGAACCATCAGGATCCGGTTGAGGCCGGCCCCGAAACCGCCGTGTGGAGGGGTGCCGAAGCGGAAGCAGTCGGTGTACGACGTGAGTGGCTCGAGCGCCATCCCCTTCTCCTCGGCCTGCTTGAGCAGCACGTCGTACCGGTGCTCGCGCTGGGCGCCGGTAGTGATCTCCAACCCCTTCCAGAGCAGGTCGAAGCTGGCCGTCACGTCGGGGTTGCCTGCGGGGCGCAGGTGATAGAACGGGCGTACCTCCACCGGGAACTCGGTGACGAACACGAACTCGCTGCCGTGCTCCTCGGCGGCGACCGCCGAGATCAGCCGCTCGCCCTCGGGATCCAACTCCTCCTTGACGCCCTGCGGGTCCCAACCACGGGACCGCAGCAGATTGATCGCCTCCGCCATGGGGTACCGGGGGAACGGGGTCGCCGGAACGTTGACCTCGACGCCGAAGATCTCCCGGATCGCCTCGCCGTGCCGCTCCTTGATGCGGCGCAGCATCTGGGCGAGCATCTTCTCCTCGAAGCTCATCACGTCATCGACGTCGTCGATCCAGGCGATTTCGACGTCCAAGCCGGTGAACTCGGTGGCGTGCCGGGAGGTGAAGGACGGCTCGGCTCGGAACACCGGACCGATCTCGAACACCTTGTCGATGCCGCCGGCGATCGCCATCTGCTTGTAGAACTGCGGCGACTGCGCGAGGTAAGCGGTACGCTCGAAATACTTCACCGCGAACACCTCGGAGCCGGACTCGGACGCCGTGCCCATCAGCTTCGGGGTGTGCAGTTCGGTGCAGCCCTCGGCGTATGCGAACTCCCGCAGCGCCTCCTCCAGCGTCGTCTGCGCCGCGAAGGTGAGCTGGCGCTCCGGCTGGCGTACGTCCAGGAACCGCCAGTCGAGCCGCTGGTCGATTCCGGTCTGCCGGTCGATCGGCAGCGCCTCGGAGCGGGACACCACCTCGATCGCGGTGGGCTGGATCTCCAGGCCACCAAGCTTGACGTTGGTCGCCGAGATCACCACACCGGTGACTTTGACGGCGGACTCCGGAGGCATCCCGTGCTCGATCAGCTGCTCCAGCTCACCGGGCTCCTCAGTGCGCTTGTTCGTGATCTGTACCAGCCCGGTGTGATCGCGCAGGATCACGAACTGGAGCTTGCGCTGCAACCGCAGGGCGTTGACCCAGCCGTAGACGGTCACCTCCTGACCGACGGCCGCCGCGAGTTCACGGATCAGCGTCCTGGAAACCACAGGTCCCTCATCTCTCAGCAGGTACTCGAAGGTGGCCGTCCAGGAGTCTAAAGATCCAATGTCTACCGTCGAAGGTATTTTCGCCGCCAAGAAAGGAGCCACATCCGCCCCCGGCGGCGACGGAAACCGGTTCCTGGCGAAGCGATTCCCGCAGGTGGGTTCGGCGCTCGAGGCCGGCCCGCACCTCGCCGGCATCGGTAGGCGCCCTCACATTGGCTGTGATTCACGCTCTTGCCGGTGGCGGAGCAGGCGGGTCCAGGTCCACATCGAGTCGACCAAAAAGATGATCAGCCAGATCCTACTGGCGCCCAGTTGCCACGGCGCGTCGCCAAGGTCACCGTTGAGTGCCTCCAGCAGGGTGTACCGGCCGCTCGCGACCGCCACGAGCCAGGAGTGGCCGAGTGCCACGAAGGCCACCTGCCCGGCGATGAACACGGCCGCCCGGACGGCCCAGCGACGCCGCAGCTCGACCCGCGGGCGGCGGCGCTGCGGTGGCGGCGCCGGTGGCACGGTCTCCGCCGCCGGCGTCGCCACCAGGTCCGCAGACTGGGGCGGTGGCCGGTCCGGGACACCGACGCGGCGCAGTGCGGCGGGGACGAGCGCCGCTCCCACCACGAGCACGACGGCCGCGCCGACGCAGGCCCCACGCCAACCACCACTCTGGTAGAGCGCGCCGGCACTCAGCGGGCCGAGGACCGCGCCGAGCAGGGTCGCACTCTGGTAGATACCCATGCCGCGCCCGAGGCTGCCGTCGGAGGCCTCGGCGGCGACGGTCTGCTCCACCGGGATCGCCGCAGCCAGGCAGGCAGCGGAGACCGCCCACAGTGCCCCAATGACCACCGGGTTGGCCGCGAAGGCCAACCCGACGGCGACGATGGCGCTCGCGACCAGCGACGAGGTCAGGGTTGCCGCGCGTCCGATCCGCCGTACGACTGCGTACAGGCGCAGTGGCAGTGCGGTGAGGATGACGAAACCGGGCAGAAATACCAGTGCGATCTGACCGACGGTGAGTCCGAAGCCCCGCTGTAGGTGCAGCAAGAGCAGCAAAGACACTCCGAATTCGACGGTGGCGGTGACCGCCACCACGACGAGCAGTGGGCGCAGCCGGCGGGTGACCTGTCGCAGGTCGGCCTGGGCGCGCGACCGCCCGCCGGTCTGCGTCGGGGTGGATAGGAGCAGCACCGCGGCCAGGAGGCAGGCAACCCCGGCGGTGGCGAAAACCAGCTGGTACCGGTTGTTGTCGAGAAGTGTCAGCGCGATGAGGAAGCCGATCCAGATGCCGGTCCCCTCGGCAGACAACAGCCGACTGAAAATCGCCGCATCGTCGCGCAGGTGCTCACCGACCCGCGCTCGCAGCGCCACCCAGAACAGCGCGCCACCGATTCCGCCGCAGACAGCAGCGCCGAACGCCACGCCAAGGTTGTTGGCGAGCGCGTACCCGAAGAGTGAAAGCCCGAAGAGGATCGCACCGACCGCGGCCACCCGCGCCCGGTCGAAGCGATCGGACAGGACCCCGGCGGCCGGCCGACCCAGCAGGGACAGCAGCGCCTCGGTCGCGGCCAATGCGCCGACCTGGCCGGCGGTCGCGCCCATCGCCGCGCCGGCCCACAGCGGCAGCAGGAAGTCCAGCACCTCGGCCGGGCCTCGGGCCAATCCCGCCGCAGCCAGCACCCGCGAACTACGACGGTGGCCTGCGGCCTGAGCCGGGGACATGAACGCTTCTTACCATGATGCGACCACGGCCGCGCGCCCAGGACACTCGCCCACACCGAATTCCATTCGTGAAGTCGCACGACTCAACCCACCTCCCACCGACCGGCGTTAGACAGGTAGCGGATACGGGTCAGGGGGCAGAGATGTCGGGTCAGGACCAGTACGCGGGATTTCGGGAGTTCGTTCTGTCGCGGGGGCAGGCGCTCTCCCGGGCCGCCTACCTACTGACCGGTGACCACCAGGCAGCCGAGGATCTCCTGCAGGAGGCCCTGGCCAGGACCGCGCGGCACTGGCGGCGGATCGAGCGGGACGGCCGCCCCGAGGCGTACGTCCGGACGGCGATGCTGAACCAGCTCCGTTCGTGGTATCGACGGCGGCGTCCGATCGAGCTACCCAGCGCCAGCGTGCCGGACCGGTTGGGCGGGCCGGATGTCGCCGACCACGTGACCCAACAGGCCGCGCTGGCTCGCCTGCTGGCGCTGCTTCCGCCCCGCCAGCGGGCAGTGCTGTACCTGCGGTACTACGAAGATCTGTCGGAGGTCGACACCGCTCGACTACTGCGGTGTTCGGTGGGCACGGTCAAGCGACACGCGCACGACGCACTCGTACGCCTCCGAAAACAGCCGGCGCACCTGTTGGATTCGCATCCCTCATCGGAGGCAAGGAGATGAACCAAGACTTCCGTAGCGCCTACCGTGAGCTCGCCGAGGAGGCCGGTAGCTACGCCGACCCGGAACGGGCGATCGCGGTCGCGCGTCGCCGCCGGCGAAACAGCATCCTGGTGTTGCCGGCGGTGCTGACGGTCGCGATCACGATCGGCACCGTCCTCGCGGTACGCCCAGATTCGGGCCCGGCACCCGCACAGCCCCTCGGACCCGGTGTCACCGCGTCAGCCCAAGCACCGGCGGCCGCAACGCCCCTACCCGCGACCGCGGTCGGTCCCGCCACATTGGCGTACGCGCCGTGTCGGACGTGCGCGACCCAGATCGTGCTTGCTACCGGCGCCCACCACCTCGTGCCCTCGGACAGCGGCATGACCTCGATCGGCACATCGCTCTCCCCAGACGGCCGGTGGCTCAGCTACCCGGCGGGCCGAGACATGAAGATCCGCGATCTGACCGGCGACCGCGTCTGGACGGTCGCTTCGTCCGGGCCGCAGCGTCGGGTTGGCATCTGGGCCTGGTCGGTGGACTCGTCCCGGCTACTCCTCGGCGACTACCACGACGGCCAGGACAACAGGTACACGGTGCTGCGACTCGACACCGGCACCCGCACCGCGGTGGACGTCGCCGAGGAGGACCTCATCGTCGGGTTGCTGCCGACCGGTGAGGTACTCACGACGCCGGACCTACTCGGCCCAGACCGGCAACGCAGCACTCGAATCACCCTCACTGTCGGCACCGGAACGGCAGCACGCACGATTGACGTCGACGCGACCCGATGGCTCGACGCCACCGAGACGGTGGTGTGGCACGACGCCGTGCACCCCGCCGCTGGCGGCGGATACTCGCTGGTCGTCGCCACCTATCCCGGCGAGGGGCCCGACCCCACGGCAGTGCTGCGGGTCAACGCCGCCGGAGAGATCACCGACCGCCAGGACGTCCCGTCCCGGGACAAGGGGTTCCAATACTGGTACGTGGTCGGATCGGATGGATCCGATGTCCTATTCGGCAAGGTGGAGACCCTGATAGGTCAGCAGGCAACCACGCTCATAGCCGTCCAGCCGGACGGACACCTCCGGGAGATCACCACGCTACCCCAAGAGGCGGTCATCAAGGCACCCGGCGCCCGTTAACGCGGAATCCGTTCCCACACCTGACTGACGGCAGTACGGGGTGCCTTCTACCGGTGATTGTCCGCTACCGACACCGGCGGCATTATTGCCGGGTGGCTGCACTTTCGCTAACTGAGGAGCTGGCATTACTTGCCTTGTGCGAAGACGGCGCATTTCGTGGCCCATCAGAGTATCTTGAGCTTGGCCTGGCGGCCGGGCTGCTGGCAGACCTGTCCGTCGCCGAAAAACTCGATCACGTCCAGGGCAACGTCGTGGTCAGGAGTGTGGAGCCAACCAGTAGCCCCCTGAACGATGCGGCACTTCGCGAGGTCGAGCAAGACCGGAAACCTCGCGCCCCACGGCACTGGATCGTTCGTTTGACCAAAGATATACAAACCCGCGTGATCGCCAAGCTGACACGAGATGAACAACTGACTCGAGCGAGCCGAAAGAGGTTTTCCCTACCTCCGGCTAACCGCTATAAAATGACCACCCTGGGTGAATCCTCCCTAGCCGAGGCGCGGCAAAGCCTCAGGCTCGCAGCACTTGGTACCGAAGATATCGATCGAAGAACTGCGAGCCTCTGTGCGCTGGTTAACGCCCTGGGCTGGAGTTCGGGCCTGGTGCCTGATTTACCCGCTCAAGACGTGGACCGCCAGTTCACCGCGATGCGCCGTTCATGCTGGCCAGCTAGCGCATTATCGGAACTGATGAGCGAAAAGCGGGCCGGGCCATGGGGCCCGACCGTTGCCAAGATGGTCACGAACCTAAATGACTAGCCACCCATCACCGGTAAAATACGACCGATCCGGAAAGGTGAATCTCCTGGGGCACGCGGGGAGCACCCGCTACCCACCGGGACAGCTGGCCTCGCCGCCGCTCCGCTCCTGGCACCTCGTTGGTGCTGGAGGTGGAGGCGAGGGCGAGTTGATATCCCGGTACGCCTCAGGGGCCACCGGTACTGCGAGTAGGCAGAACCCAAACGCGATCAACAGGTAGACAGCGGCAGTCCGGCGTAGTTGCCCGCAGACGGCCACGGCGGCGATCACCATCGGGCCGGCCACCACCTCGACCGCCAAGAGCAGCAGTGCTGTGTTGCTCTTATGCGCCCGTTGGTCAGCACCGGCATCCTGGGTGCTGTCGGAATCGGGCCAAAATTCGACGCTGATGTCGAACCACCACTGGAGCAGCACCAGCGCGCCGAGGAGCCATGCCACCGTCAGCAGCACGACGGCGCTTGGCGCCCAGGGTGCCGCAGGCCGACGATCCATGCCGACAGGTTAGCCACGACCAGCAAGGGGTGGCGGGGGCGACGGCCGGTGGCGGCAGCTGCGGACGCCCGACCGGAGTGATCGAGACAGCACACTGGAGACACCGATGGCACGGGACCGACCGGGAGAACCAACCGGCTCTGCCCCGGCCCGCACAAGAGAGCTACGGCCCGGCTCAGGCCGACGCGGCCGCAAGGTTGCGGGTGAGGTACTTCAGCGCAGCGGCGGCGTCCGCACCGTCGGCGTGCGGACGGCGAAGGTCGTCGAGGAAGGCAGCCACGTCGGCGAGGGGCCACCAGAGCCGGTAGAGGGCGATCCCGACCGGCGACACGGCGCGACCGCTGAATCGGTGGTACCAGGAGCGCACCTGCGCGTCCACCCCCGTGGGCTTCTCCCGGAGCATTCCGGTGAACGCGTCGGTGAGCATCCACACGTCCCGCTCCGGGGGCGCCAGCTGCACGGTGGCCCAGTCGATCAGCCAGGCGCCCGTGGGTGAACGCAGGATGTTGCCGGGATGCGGCTCGCCGTGGGTGACCACCCAGTCGGACCCGTCACCGTGAACCTCGGCCACGAGCTGGTCGAACCTCTCCAGCCACTGCCGTACCCGCCTTTCGTGTAGGAGCAACAGATCCCGGGCAGCCTCGGAGTACGGGCCACCGATCCAGGGTCGCCCCAGGTCGGCGAGGGCGGCGTTCAGCCCGTCCCTGCCCGGCAGCAGCAGGTCGGCGCGGGGCGCCAGGTGCGCGACCGCGGGGGTGGCCCGGTGCACCTCGGCGACAAGCCCGGTCACCTCGGCGAGTTCCTCGCGCCGGTGGGGGCCGAACTGCCCGGCGGCGCCGGCGATTGTCGGAAACACCGACAGGGCGTACCGGGGCGACAGTCTCCACACCGGCGCTCCGTTCTCGGCCGGAACGGGCGCGAGCACGAATCCGAGCCCCGCGTCGCGGTGCAGGGTCAGTGCGGTCTCCTGGGAGCGGCTGAGCCGGCCGAACTCCTCCTCCCGTCCGTCCGCCACGAAGCCTAGGTCGTCAACCTTGACGAACCACCTCGAGCCGCGCTGATCGGTCGCTGACCAGTGGTGACTGCCGAAGCCCACCGGAAGGTGGGCCAGTGCGTCGGCACGGATGCACCATCCTGCACGTAGCGCCGCGCGTAGTTCATTCTCAGCAAGGCTTTCTGGCCTGTCTCGCATGCGTGTCATCCTTCGCGGAGCGGGCTGCGCGGTCGACGTGCGCCCGGAGCTTGGCCCTCTTGGGTTCCGGTGCGACGATGAGGTCGAGGCAGATGGCGACCGGGTCGGGGTAGTCGAAGCCGCCGGGTTCGAGCTTCGTCACACCCGGCGCCCCACTGGATACCTCTCCGCCGAGAACATCCGCCCAGAACTGGCCAACGCGGCTTCGCCTCGTGCCTTCACGTGGAACTGCGGCAGTCGCGTCGCCACGAAGACAAGATTATGTCCTGTGTGGAGTTATAGCATCGGAAATTCGGCTTCCGGTGCTGACCTGCCACTTTTTCCACTACCGGACCGTTGAGCCGCCTCCTGCTTTTCGCCCCCGTCTCGATGCGGCCGACGTAGCAGGATGCCGACGGCGATTGCCAGGGCGATCAGCACCCCACTGCTGATCGCCGACGTCACCGCCATTCCGGTGGTGAACGCCTGCCGAGCAGTGGCGAGCAGTGCGTCGCCGAGCCCGCCGGGCAACTCGGCCGCAACACTGACCGCCCCGCCCAGCGTCTCCGCCGCTACCTCCATCGACTCGGGCGGGGTCGTGGCGGGTGCGGACCCGGTCAGGTCCTGGCGGTAGATGGCACCGCCGATGCTCCCCAGCACCGCGATGCCCAGGGCGAGGCCGAGCTCGCTTCCGGTCTCGGAGATGGCCGACGCCGACCCGGCCCGTTCCTCGGGAGCCGCCCCGACGACCAGGTCCGTGCTCAGGGTCATCGCACCGGAGATGCCGAGGGATGCAGTCACCATGCCGATCACCAGCAAGGTGAACCCGGTGGCCGAGCCGATTCCGGCCAGAGCACCGAACCCCACAGCACCGAGCGCCAGACCACCCGCCAGCACTGCCGCGTGCGACCGGCGGCGGGCGGCGAGCGGCGCCAGCATCGCCCCGGTGACGCCCACCAGCGTCCACGGCAGGGACCAGAGTCCGGCTCGCAGCGGGGACATTCCGAGGACGAGCTGAAGGTACTGGCCGGCGAAGAACTGCACGCCCGCCATCGCGAAGACCGCCAGGGTCTGCACGGCGACGGCCACCCCGAACGTACGGCGGGTGAACAACGCCAGTTCGAGCAGGGGATCCCGCAAAGTCCGCTGCCGGTGAACGAAGATCCAGCCGAGGCCGGCCCCCAGGGCCATGCAGGCCCACGGCAGCGGACCACTGGCCCCCTCGGCGAACTGCTTGAACCCGAACACCACGGCCAGAATCGTGACCAGCGAGACAAGAACGCTGAGCAGGTCCGGGCGACCGGCGCCCGGATCCGCCACCTCCGGGAGGAGCACCGGACCGATAATCAGCAACAGCACCATCACCGGCACGCCGAGCAGGAACACCGACCCCCACCAGTAGGACTCAAGGAGAACCCCACCGACCAGCGGCCCGATCGCGGTCCCGGTGACAAAGCTGGTCATCCAGACACCGACCGCCACTCCGCGCTGCGCCGGGCTCGGAAACATGCTGCGGATCAACGCCAGAGTCGAGGGCATCAGCGTTGCCCCGGCGACCCCCAGCAGCGCCCGGGTGAGGATCAGCATCTCCGGGGTGGTGGAGAGCGATGCCAGCAACGACGCGACACCGAACCCGAACGCGCCGATCAACAACAACCGTCGACGACCGATCCGATCGCCGAGCGACCCCATCGTGATCAGGAAGCCGGCGATGAGGAAACCGTAGACGTCAGTGATCCAGAGCAGTTCCGAACTACTCGGCTTGAGCGTTTCACTGAGCGCCGGCACCGCCAGGTGCAGCACCGTGAGGTCCATCGCCACCAACAGCGTCGGCAGGGCCAGGGCAGCCAGACCCCACCACTCTCGCCGCCCCGCCCGCTGCGACTCCTGAGCCGTCATGACCCACCTTTTCATTGATGTAACGGGATTTCGTAGTCGATGTACGACTTCATTGATCACCACCACCGAACCTAGAAGTTAAAGAAGACTTCAAGTCAAGGTGGCTGGCCGGGCAAGGGCGGCTGCGCCCAGTCAGAGCGCCCATCGACTTGCTCTTGTCCGGATAGGACAATCGCGGCCGCTGACGCGCAGCACGGTCCCTGGCATCTCCTCAGCCGGCCGGCCTGAACCGCCGTGATGTGATCGTCGCCGGGACGTGCATCAGTGGGGCGGCGGTCTTGACCGCCCTCGGCGCCAACCTCGGTCACCGGCGTGCTGCTGGCTATCGCGTTACTCCTGCCGGTGTGGAGCGGCATCTCGAGTCGCGAGCACCGCGATCGCTCCGAGGCCGAACGACGCAACGCCGAGCAGGTAGCCCGGCTCGCCGAGTTGGACAACCGACGGGCGGTGGCGGCCGAGCGTACCCGGATGGCACGCGAGCTGCACGACGTCGTCGCCAGTCACATCGGGATCATCGCCATTCACTCCGCCGGTGCGCCCTCGCTGGCCGAGGACCGCCACGACCAGCGGCGCCAGGCACTCACGGTGATCCGGGAGAGCGCCGTGCGGGGACTGGCCGAGCTGCGTGAGTCGATCAACCTACTGCGCATGAATGACGACGGCGGGACCTGCCCAGAGCTACGGGATCGGTACGGCGTCGAGCTGGCGCAGCACCGCTTCCGGTAGCTGCAGGTCGGCTGCGGCGAGGTTCGTCCGGGCGTGGCTGACCCGCGTGGTGCCGGGTAGCGGAAGGACGGTGAGGCCGTGGACGCGTTCGCGGTGGTGGACCCACGCCAGCGCGACCTGTCCGGGGGAGGCGCCGAGTTGTTGGGCGAGACGTGTCAGGACCATGCCGGGGTGGTGCGGCGGCGTGTCGTCGCCAACCGGCCGGTGGTGGAGCAGGCCGTGGGACGTCGGTGAGTGCGCCACGACGGTGACGCGGTGCTCGGCGGCGGCGGCCAGCAGGCTGCCCTCGATGCCGCGCTCGGTCAGGGACCAGCGCTCCTGCAGTGCGGTGATCGGGTGCACGTTCTGGGCGCGGTGCAGGTCCGCGGCGGTGACGTTGGAGAGTCCGATCGCCCGCACCAGCCCGCGGGCGACCAGGTCGGCCAGAGCGCCGACGGTCTCCTCAATGGGCACGGTGTCGCTGCGGTGATGCAGGTAGTACAGGTCGATGACGTCGGTGCCCAGTCGTTGGAGGCTGGCCTCGCAGGCGTTCCGAACGTACGCGGGATCGGCGCGAACCTCGAAGCCGCGGGGGAGGTCGGGGCGGAGCCGGAGGCCGCATTTGCTGGCCAGGGTGACCTGCCCGCGCCGGGAGCGGATGGCGCGGCCGACGAGTTCCTCGTTGCCGTACGCATCGGCGGTGTCGATCATGCGTACCCCGTGGTCGAGGGCGCTGTGAATGACAGCGACGGGATCGCGGTCCGGGTCGGCGGGGGCGCTGTCCCGGAGGCGCATGGCACCGAAGCCCTGCCGCCCGAACGCTTCCGTGGTCAACGGTGGCGTCATGCGTGGTACCCGTGCAGGAAGGCCCGCACGCCCGCGGTGATCCAGTCTTTCCCTCCGCGCGTGTTGGTAGGGGTGCCCGGCGGACCGGGTGTCGCCGAGATCAAGCGCGCGAAGTGTACGGCGGCCCGCTCGGCGTCGTCGATGCGCAGCAGGTCAGCCTCGGCCCAACGACGCAGGCGGGCGGCGAGTTCGGCGCGAACGCGGGCGGGACCCGCCTGCCACCAGGCGGCGACCGCCTCGGCGCTGAGGTGGTCGGTCTCAGTGTCGACCTGCCGGATCAGTGCGCGGTGCGCTTCCGGCTGCCGGGTGTCGGAGAGCCACGCGTGGGCGAAGGCCGCAAGTGCCGGTTCGACCTGGTCGCGGGCGGCGACGGCGTCGAGGTGGCGTTCGACCAGCGCGGTGTGCTGCGCGGCGACGGTGGCCGCGGACTCGGTGATCACCGTGGTGAAGAGCGTTGCCTTATCCGTGAAGTGCTTGTAGATGGTCCGGGTGGACACGCCGGCCTCGTTCGCGATCGTGTCGATGCTGGCGCGGCTGAATCCGTCGCGGGCGAACGCCTGTAGCGCTCCACTCAGGATCGCGGCTCGCTTGACCCCCCGGAATTGACGTGCCCGCCCTGGCCGGGCCACTACTGACCATCGGCGTGGGGGTCGGACTGGCCATGGGCGTCACGGACGCTCAGGCCGTGAACCAGGTCAACACCGAACGCGCCGGCATGGCCGCGGGCATGCTCAACACCGTGCGCGGCGCCGCCAACGCGGCGATCCTCGCTCTCTTCGGCGGCGTCCTCATCACCCTCGTCGCCGGCCGACTGGAATCGGCGGACCTCGCGGGACGCGTCGTCGCCGGCAACATCGACGCCACCCCCGACGCCGGCCGGCTCGCGGCCCACCTGACCGACGCCTGGCGGATCGCCCTGCTCGGCGTCGCTGTCCTGGGTGCGGCCCTGGCCCTCATCACCGGTCTGCTCGTCCGCTCGACCACCACGCCCGGTACCGAGCGATAGCCGCGACGCGGTGCGCTGATGGCGTTTGCCGGGGGTCCTGGACTAGGTTCGTGCCTCAACGGCCGACGACGGGGAGGTCAGCGGGATGGACATCGGTACCGAGGAGTTACGGGACGCACACGACGTGTTGTCGGAGTGGTATGCGAAGAACCTGGTCGGGGTACTGGAGAGGATGCCGGTCGAGCGGGCGATGCTCGACCTGTTCGCCGAGCTGACCTTGTCCCTGGGCACGGAGGTCGCGGACGTCGGTTGCGGTACCGGACGGCTTCTGCCGTACCTCGCGGGTCGGGGCCTGTCGCCGTCTGGGGTGGATCTGTCGCCGGGAATGGTGGCGGTGGCGCGGCGGGAGCATCCGGGCTTCGGGTACGAGGTCGCCGATCTGCGGGAGCTACCGTTCGCCGACGCGTCGCTGGCGGGGGTGGTGTGCTGGTACTCATTGATCTTCCTGGCACCGGACTCCCGGGCGAAGGCGTTCGCTGAACTCGCCCGGGTCGTACGGCCGGGCGGCTACCTGGTGGCAGCATTCAAGTACGGGGACGGGACCGGACACCGTAATGCTCCCGGTAGCCCCGTCGAGAGCCTCGGAGTCGACTTCGACCGGTACTGGCTCTCGTCCCGGGAGATGGAGGACCGCTTCACCACCGCCGGATTCACCCTGGTGTTCCAGGGCAGCGCCCCGCCCGAAGAGCCCGAACCCGCTTACGGATACATGTTGGTCCGCAGGAGCAGTTCCGCGAACACGTAGGGCGCGGAGCGCAGACCTCCGGACACCTCCGCCCCGCGAGGCCCCTTCCAGGTGGCGCGGAAGGGGCCTCGGCTGTGGCTCAGAGGTTCAGCGTCCAGGTGTTGATGTAGCCGATGTCGTTGATCCAGACGTCGCCTACCCGCAGTAGCCAGGTGCCATCCGCGGCCTCGCCGGAGAGGTCGACCGTATAGGTCTCGTTGATGTGGTCAACCCGGTCGAAGAAGTCCCAGTTCTTCAGCCGGTAGGCGGAGCCGTCCGGAGCGACCAGGTCGATCTCCACGTCGCCGCGGAAGGTGTGCCGGATGTTCACTGCGACGGTCGAGGTGGCCGAGGCGGCCCGGCCGCAGTCCGAGAGGGTGATCGAGCTGCTGGCCACCGCCAGATCCGGAATCGCGACGTCGCTGTCGTTGGTGCCGGTACAGCCCGACGGCGTAGGCGGGGGCGTGGTGCCGTCATCGACAAAGAGCAGCCGGTTCGGCGAACCGCTGCCCGGGTTGCCGACAACGCCGCTGGTCGCGTTCGCCACCAGGGTGTCCCGGACCTGCTGCGGGGTGTACTCGGGATTCTCGGCGAGCAGCAGCGCGGCGGCGCCGGCCACGTGTGGCGCGGCCATCGACGTACCACTGGTCGTGGCGGTCGAGGAGTCGCTGCTGGCCCATGCCGAGGTGATCGACGAGCCCGGCGCGAAGAGGTCCAGACAGCTGCCGTAGTTCGACAGGATGTACCGGGCGTCGGTGCTGTTGGTCCAGCCGACGGTGATCGCCGCCGGGGTCCGGGCCGGGGAGAAGAGGCAGGCGTTGACGCCCCAGTTGCCCGCCGCCACCGTGTACGTCACACCGGAGTCGATCGAGTTGGTGACCGCGCCGTCAAGGGCGCTGCTCGGCAGGTTAAAGAGGCTCATGTTCGCCACCGCCGGCTTGACCGCGTTCGCGGTGACCCAGTCGACGCCGGCGATCATCGCTGCCGTGGTGCCCGCGCCGGCGCAGTCGAGCACCTTGACCGCGACCAGTTTGGTCGCTTTGGCCACGCCGTGCACGGTACCGCCGACGGTGCCGGCGACATGCGTGCCGTGACCGTTGCAGTCGGTGTCGTTGTTGTCCACCGTGTTGGTGCCCCAGGTTGCCCGCCCACCGAAGTCGGTGTGCGTCGTACGGACACCAGTGTCGAGGATGTACGCCGTCACATCACCAGCCGTGTTCGGGTACGTGTACGAGCCGTCCCGCGGCCGGTACCGCTGGTCGATGCGGTCCAGACCCCAGGACGGTGGGTCCGGTTGGATGCCCGCGATCGACACGGTGTGGTTCTGTTCGACGTACGCCACCGCCGGGTCGGCGGCGACCCGGGCCGCCGCCGCGGCGCTGAGCCGCAGCTCACCACCCCGCACGGCCGTGGTGTACGTACGCGCCACCGTGCCACCGTGCCGGCTGCGTAGTCGGGTCAGCGACGACCCGACGGCTGACCGGCTGACCTCGCTGTCCTTGAAGACCACGAGGTAGCTTCCCGGTATGGCCGTGGCCCCACCGGCGTTGCGGACCGTACCGGCCGGCTCGGCGGCCTGGGCCTGGGCCGCGGTCGGGGTCGCGACCATGGCCAGGGCGACGACACCGACCAGGACTGATCTGCGGTGCTTACCCATCTCCTACCTCCCCGTGGACGGCAGCCGGCCGTCCACCCCCGTTCGTAGCGGTTAGCTCGTTCGATGAGTTCGACGTGGTGGACGCGGGATTCTCGTCCGGGTCAGCCGGCTCGGCGGAGACGGCCCAGCATGCCGTTGAGGTCGTCCCTGAAGAGCTCGTGCCGGAAGATGTGCCCGCCTGGCTCTTCGCGTCCCTCGTGGGGAATACCGGCCTGACTGAGAGCGGCGCGGAACTCGCGTTGTCCGGCGAGCACCTGGGTCTCGTTGATGACGTCCCACCAGTTGACCGGCTCTGGTGAGGTGCCGGCGACCAGGAAGACCCGTTTGTGGTGGTAGCTCGGAATGCGTTCCATGGGGTTGTCCGCGGTGACCCGAGCCTGGTCGAAGAACGGCGCGCCGTAGATGGTGCCGCCACCCAGCTCCACCGCGGCGGAACTGAGGTTGGCCCAGTGCGCGACGAGGTGACCGTCGCGACGCAGGCTGGCGGGCCCGGAGTGGGAACTGACAGAGCAGAAATGTCCGAAATACTTGGCGGCGTACTTCAGCGCGCCGAAACCGCCCATCGAGAAGCCGGCCACCGCGCGTCCGTCGTACTCGGCGAAGGTGCGGAAGTTCGCCTCGATCCACGGCACCAGTTGGTTCATGTGAAAGTTTTCCCAGTTTCGCGGGCCCACGAAGGTGCTGACCGGGTTGCAGTACCAGCCAGCGGCGCCGCCGTCGGGCATGACCACAATGATCTCTCGGCCGGCGGTCAAATTCATGATGTTCTCGTGCATATGGAAGTGACGGAAGTCCTGCTGGCCACCGTGCAGCAGGTACAGCACGGGGTAGCGTTTGCCGCTGGTGTGGTAGCCGTCGGGCAGCAGGACATTGACGGCGGGGTCCCATTCGATTTCGTTGGTGGCGAAGCGGAAGTACTGCAGCCGTCCGGTGTGGTTGTTGGGGGGGCTGACGATACGGAGGCCGAACCCGTCACCGACGGCGTGGGCCGGATTCGGTATGAGGGCGGGGCCGCCGAACGCCCCGACGGCGGCTGCGGCTGCCGCGCCGGTGAGGAGGCGGCGGCGACTCAGCGGGGTCGGCTGCGTATGCGGGGTCATGATTGCTCCCTGAGGTAGGTGGCTTGCAATTAGATTGGGGAACGGGACTGGTTACGCCGCTCAGGTAGGGGTAATCCAGGTGCCCTGGTCCGGGTGCCAGCGAATGGTGGCCTGTTGGAAGCGTTGGTACTTGCCGTCACCGTCGTCGAGCTCGGAACCTCCTCTGCTCGGGCTCGTCGGGAACGGAGCGCATCACTGCGGGTGGGGCTGGTTGCCACGACACCAACAGCTGGTGATCCGGCCTCAATGGCTGACCTTTTGGCCTCAGTCGCCGATGTTCTGGCTTCAGTGGCCGACGTTCCAGCTGGCCAGCGTCAGCTGGCCGAATCGAACGACGCCTCGAGCTGCGGGAGGTAGTCGGCGATCGCCGGGGCCCAGCAGCCATAGTTGTGACCGCCGTCGCACGTGGGGGCCAAGGTGGAGCCGTCTTCGTAGTTGACGGTGTCGTGGGGAATGCCGAGGTCGTTGAGGCGCTCCTCGACAGTCGCGGTGGCGATGGCGGTGAAATAGTCGATGGTGCCCTGGTCGCCGGTGTAGAGCGCGATGGTGGTGTCAGCCAACCTGGCGAGGTTGGCCGGTGCGGCCGGGTCGACTTCGTTCCAGATCCGGTCGGCGTTGAAGATGGGATACGGAGAGCCGAAAATAGCGTCGCTGTCGACGTACGGGCCGTAGTTGGGGCATGGGCCGGCCGGCACGGAGCTGCACGGCAGGCCGGGGAGGTTGAGCTCCGTGGCCAGGACGACCGCGCGGATCGGCGCCATGCCGAAGTCGATCCCACCGGACAACGAGGCGACGTGACCGAACAGGTCGGGGCGGGCCTGCGCGTAGTGCAGCGATCCGAAGCCCCCCATCGACAGACCGATGACGGCCCGGTGGTTCCGGTCAGTGCGGGTACGCAGGTTGGCGTCGATGAAGGGAACGACCTGTTCGGTGTGGAAGGTCTCCCAGTTGGCCGCGCCGAGGGCGGTGTCCTGCATGACCCAGTCGGCGTACCAACCCTTGAGCCCGCCGTTCGGAGCCACCGTGATCATCGAGTTCGAGCGCAGGGCCGGGACGGCCGCCACGTCGTGCGGGCCGCCGGCCCCGCCGTGCAGGAAGTACGCGACCGGCCAGCGCTTGTCGGGTTCGGTGGCGTAGTCGGCGGGAAGAAACACACGGATCTCGTGTTGGCCGGACAACTGCGCGGTGGTCACGGTGAGGGTCAGGTCGGTGCTGGAGTGGGCCTCGCTGTCGACGAGGGTCAGGCCGTGGCTGTCGGTGAAGCTCGGGATCTCGACGGGTTGGGCCTGTGCCGCCGATCCGGCGGCAGCGACCGCCGCTACCGCGGCCACGGTGGCGGCCACGGTGGCGGCGGCGGGAAGCCGCAGGAACGACCGGGTTCGGTCGGAGAACAGCCGGGTTCTCATCGGGTGTGGTCCCTTCCTCGAGACGGTCACCGGCCTCGGTTGCTGGCAGTCGGCTACCAGCAACGCCGAGCGATCGGTGGATGCGTCGATTCCTCGTTCAGGCACCGCTGATGGTGGTATTCGGGCAGGTGCGGAGGACAGGCCACAACACCGGCCATCCGTGACCGCCCGTCTGTGACCGGCCGGAACCACGACAACACCGCCCCTCGCGACGACGGAGCCGGTGCGGTTCAGACGGTGCCGACCAGGGCGACCCGACCGAGCAGGAGCGTCGGGTCATGACCAGAGCTGCACCTCGGGCAGGACTCGCCGCGATTCTCGCGGTGTGCCTGGTGGCCGCGGGCCTTTCCCTGCGGTCGTCCCACCGCACCGGTCGCGGGGCGGGCGTTCGGGTTCGGCGGCGGTCAGCACTGTGACGCGCCAGAAAAGGGACTCCACCTGGTGGTAGTAAAAGCCGTTGATGCCGTTGCTCACCGCGGCGGCGAGCAGGGCGATTCCGTTCGCTCGCCCCACCACCGACCGACAGCGAGCAGGCTGGATACTGCATCCTGCAGGTAGGTGTGTGAGAGGAGTTGATCATGAATTCGGACGAGGTGAGCCCGGCCGACCCGCGTACCGGGACGATCGCGTCGATACTGGACGGTGCTACCGGCTGGGAACCTCTCTCCGGGGGGCTCGCCCACCACGTGCAGCGGGTCCGGCTCGCCGATGGCCGGCCGGCCGTGGTCAAGCAGACCCCGGCGTCCTCGCAGAATCCGCCCGGCATGTTCGGTCTGGAAGCCGCGGGGCTGCGCGCCCTCCATGAAATCGGTGGCGTTCCGACTCCCGAGGTCTACGAGGTGACCGAGCGCCATCTCGTCCTCGCCGCTCTGGCTCCCCGCCCCGACACCGACCGGTACTGGGAAGAAGCCGGCCGTACGATCGCCCGGCTGCACTCCGTCCAGGGCAGCACCTTCGGCTGGCCCGAGGACGGCTGGCTCGGCCTACTCCCCCAGTACAACAAGCAGTCCAGCGACGGCCACGAGTTCTTCGCCACCCACCGGCTACTGCGTTACGCGACCGAGCCGAAGGTCCAACAGGTCCTGGACCCGACCGACCTGGCCCGGCTGGAACGCATCTGCGAACGGCTACCCGAACTACTCCCACCCGCCCCCGCCGTGCTCACCCACGGCGACCTCTGGCGCAACAACCTCATCGCCACCGACCAGGGCACTCCCGTACTCATCGACCCCGCGGTGCACTGGAACTGGGCCGAGGCCGACCTCAGCATGATCTACAGCGTTGACCGCCCACCCGAGCCCTTCTTCGCCGCCTACGAGGAGGCCGCCGCCCCCCAACCGGGCTGGCGGGACCGCATGGACCTGCTCAACCTCCGCGAACAGCTCAGCGTCCTCGCCCACTTCGGCTCCGACCTTCCGGACTGGGTCCGCGACACCAAAACTGTGCTGCGCAAATACAGCTGAACAGTGAACTTCGGCCGGCACCGGGCGCCGCGACGGCCAGAAGAAGCTAGCTGGCACCTTGTCCGACCCCGGAGGCTGGAGGAGTGCCCCGAACTGCCGTAGCTTGTCCTCAGCGGGCAGGAGGCGCCATGTTTGCCGAGCACGTGCGGGACTTTGCGGCAACTGCCGTGATCTTCGGATTCTTCGCTTCGAGTTGGTTCGGCTGGGCGCAGGAAGCCCCTCCGGGCAGGTGGCGCGGGCTCCTCGCCGCCGGCTCGGTGACCGGCCTCCTCACCGCGATCGCCGGTGCTCTGCTGACCTGGCGGCTCTGGCACAACGGCACCGCCTTCGACGAGGCCACCAGCCGGGCGTTCGGGGTCGTGGTCGCCATCGAGTTCGGGGCCGCTGGCCTCGGGGCGGTCCTGCTCGCGCGCCGCGGCCGACGGGACCTGATCTCGATGTGGGTCGCCTTCGTCGTCGGTGTCCACCTCTTCCCAGTCGCCACGCTGATCGGCTATCCGATGATCCACCTGGTCGCCGCTCTCATCACGGTCGTCTCGGTCGCCGCGATCCCGGTCGCCCGGGCCCGGAAGCTGTCCGTGAGCGCAGTCGTCGGTGCGCCAACCGGGCTGGTCCTGCTCACCGCCGCCCTCTTCTCCGTGGTCTCCGCAGCCATCCTCGGCTTCTGAATCCCCGCTCCGCTGGGCGGGCCTAATCTCGCTTGCCGCGGTCATGCGGTTGTCCTTTAGGTTGCCCAGGTGACTGTCGAGATCCCCTACCGCCCGCTCCCCCTCAACCAGTCGAACGTCCGGTACGCCCATGGCCCGGACTCGAGCGCGCAGCAGGGTGTACCCGCCGGCGAAACCATCGAGTTCGACTGGCGTGAGAGCCACGCCTACCCCGGAACATCTCGCAAGTTCTGGGTTCACCTCCCGGCGCAGTACGACCCCACCAAGCCAGCGGCGCTGATCGTCTTCCAGGATGGAAAGTTATACTTCGACCCAGAAGGAGAGGTCCGGTGCGGAATCGTTCTGGACAATCTCATCCACCGCGGGGAAATTCCGGCCACCATTGGCCTGTTCGTGGACCCGGGAACAATCGAGGGGGCCGCGCAGCCGAAAAACCGTAACCTCGAATACGACGCCTTCAACGACCGGTACGCCAACTTCCTCCTGGACGAGATCATCCCTCAGGTAGCCAACCGCTACTCCATCACCGAGGACCCTGAACTATGGGGCATTGGCGGCGGCAGCAGTGGCGGTAACTGCGCCTTCACTGCCGCGTGGTTCCGCCCGGACAAGTTCCGTCGGGTCTTCGGCTGCCTGTCCAGCTTTGCGCAGATGCCCGGCGGTAATCCATACCCCGAACTGATTCCCCGCGTTCCCCACAAGCCGCTACGCGTCTTCTTGCAGGCAGGCCACCGAGACCTGCGCTGGAACGAGCCCGAGCGAAACTGGCTGGCCAACAACCTCCGGGTCGCGGCCGCTCTGGCCGAAGCCGGCTATGACTTCCGTCTTGTGCTGGGCGATGGTGGCCACAGTCCGAACCATGGCGGGACCCTGATCCCCGACGCACTGCGGTGGTTGTGGCGACCGGCCGACAGCCTATGAGCGAAGCTTCTCCTTTCCCGGACACCACCGGGTCGTCCCGCTGGCCGCACCGCGAGTGTTACTACCCTCCGCGCAAGCGTGCTGGTCGTAGAGTGTCGGGTGGGAAACTGGACCCAGGGAACGGGAGATCCCATGAGTGACGTTGACGGCGCGTACGCCTCCGGCACGCCGTGCTGGTTCGACATGACGGTGCCCAGCCGGGACACCGCAATGGACTTCTACGGACCGGTGCTGGGCTGGACCTTCCAGGGCGACTTCTACACGATGTGCCAGGTTCGCGGAAAACCGGTAGCGGCGATCGCCGAACCACATCCGGGCGAACCGGCGCCCGCCCAGTCGAACTGGACGATCTACCTCGCGACGGCGGACTGCGCAGCGGCCCTGCGACGGGTCACCGATGCCGGTGGCAAGGTGGTGAAGCCGCGACAGGACGCCATGGTCGGCTGGATGGCGATCGCCCAGGACACCACCGGTGGCGTCTTCGCCCTGTGGCAGGGCCGCGAGCTGAGTGGGTCGCAAGTGGTTGACGAGGGCGGAGCGCCATGTTGGAGCGAGGTGACCAGCGCCGACCTGGCCGCCACCGTTGAGTTCTACCGGCGGGTCTTCGGCTACGACACCGAACCGCACGAGGACGCGCCCTACGTGACGCTCAACTCCGGTGGTCGACCGGTGGCGGGAGTCTTCGCCGGCGCGGAGCAACGCCCACACGAAGGGCACGCGGCGTGGCTGGCGTACTTTCAGGTCCCCGACGCGGAGAAGGCCGCGGAGCAGGCGGTGTCGCACGGTGGTCGGGTGGTGACGGCTCCGCAGGAATCGCCGCACGGACGCGACGTCCTCCTAGCCGATCCGTTCGGAGCCACCTTCGTGGCCACCGAACGCCGCGGCCCGTTCCGCCTCGGACATACGAGATAAGCCCTGGCGCCGATCCGTCCGCACCTCGCAGCCCCGGTCCTTTCCCTTTGACGCTCCCGGCCGATAGGATGCGATTAAGGAATACGTCGATCTTCAACCAGCACGGTCGGGATTGAGTGCGAAGGGAACGGACACCAAATGAACCAAACCAAGGTAGGCACAATCGCGGGCTTCGACCTGACCGTCCAGAATGCAGACGGCATACGCGACTTCTACGCAGACGTGACTGGCTGGAAGCCGGAGCCGCTGAGCATGGGCGACTACGACGACTACATGATGCTCGCACAGGACGGTAACCCGGTCGCTGGCATCTGCCATGCCAGGAACGGCAACGCTGACCTACCGCCACAGTGGATCACGTACATCGCGGTCAGCGACCTTGCCGCAAGCCTGGCGCGGGTAACCAAAAAGGGCGGTGAGGTGGTACGGCAGCCCAACGGCACCGGTCCGGGCAATTTCGCGCTGATCAAGGACCCCGCGGGCGCGGTCGTCGCACTGATGCAGGACCCCCACCCAAGCTGAGCCGCACACGACCTCAGCTATCGGGAACCCACCGAGCCCGGCGGAGCACTTTCCCACGTTCCGGCAGGCGCCGATCGAGTCGTTGCACCTCCCACAGCGCCCTGGTCAGGGAGCACCTTCAGCTCGGGCTGATCGCTGCACGAATCCCGACAGCGACAGCAATCAAGAGGAGGTACGAGACGACGCTGACGCCAACCATGCCCATTGCCTTGGCAGCCGATCCGGCCTGAATCCGGGCGACATGCAGGTTCGCCCATAAGCCCAGCGCTCCGACAAGTCCACCGAGAGCACCCCCAATCGCTATCAGCAGGAGAGGCAGCGGAGCCAACACCCGCAGCATGACTGGTATCGAAGGACCGGTCCGGTGCCGCACGCCGCTGACCTCCACCGTCGGGTAGGGATCGGCAAACGCGATGCGTACGGTGGCTTCGACCGAACTACCGTCTGTGGCCGGCAACGTGTACTGACGCCTGCCCGACCGGGGGGCGGATACTCCGCCCACGGTGACTTTCGGGTTCCCCAGAAGGGCGTTGGTCGTGACAACAATCGGGCCGGCCACGCCGTCGATGCTGATGGGTTCCGTGTTCACCGGTGTGATCTTAGAGAAGCCTATTCAGCTTCGTCCAATCCGTCCCGAGGAGCACATCGCCGCCCGGTCCGGTCCCTAGCTCGCGACCCGACGAACACAGTCAGCACACCAGGGGAACAGCATGGCGATCATGCGACCGGTCAGCCACTGTGACACTGCCGCGATCAGCCCATTTCGGTGCACTGACAGGGTCGCGTGGTAATCACCCTCAGCCCGGCCAGACCTGCGGGAGTAGCGCGTCGCGGCGCACCTCGCCAAGCACGACGCTGGTCGCGCCCGGACTGACAGGGTCGCGTGGTAATCACCCTCAGCCCGGCCAGACCTGCGGGAGTAGCGCGTCGCGGCGCACCTCGCCAAGCACGACGCTGGTCGCGCCCGGCCCGACGAAAGTGTCGAGCCGGGCGCGGTCACTATGCCTGGAAACGGGTACGGCGTCGACGTCCGATCACGTATCCCGCACCGCCGAGGAGCAGCAGCGCACCTCCAATGCCGGCCGCGGTCGCGGTGGCGGCACCCGTCACGGGCAGCCCACCGCCTTCGCCGCCGGTGGCACCCGGGTCGACCGGGGGAGCAGAGGTCGGCGTACCAGTCGGCGCACCGGTTGACGTAGCAGTTGGCGTAGCGGTCGGGGTAGCAGTCGGCGTAGCGGTCGGGGTAGCAGTCGGCGTCGGTGTGGGCTGAACGGCGCAGTCAAGCTCGCGTGCGGCGTACAGACCGTCGTTGAGGTAGTCCAGATACACATCGACGTCTGTCTGGTTCAGTACCTCCTGGGTAGCCGCGTCCACGTTGGGACCAGCGTCGACCAACGTCCGGGTCACCGAGATCGACAGATCCGCTGACCAGGCCTGCTGCATATCCTCCTTGAGGAATGACCGAAGTTCCCCCGCGTCCCTCAACCGCTCTTTAATCTCGCGCGGCACAACAATCAACAGATCAGCCTCGGCCGCGGAGAAAATCTGGGTGGCCAGCACCTGCACCTCCAGATCGGTGGCGGTGTCCAGGTTGATGTTCACCAACTCACGGATGTCCGTGTATACCTTGCGCTCAATCGGCTGGCAGGACGGGTCCAGCCCGGGCGGTTCGACCTGAGCCGCCGCCGGTGTCGCCGGAATCAAAAAGGCCGCCGCCGTTAGGGCAGCAGCCAGGAACTTCCATCGCATGCGGTTTTCCTCCCGTAAATCAAACACCGAGATATTACCGCTGACCAACGGAAGTACAGGGGATGGGTCGCGCCGAGATCACTTTGCTGGAATGCTGACCACTAGGGGGGGTTAGGGCGAAATTCGGTGGTTAGTCACAGTTGGCCATTACCCGGACCCCATCAACCCGAGAAAGCGCCAAGATCTACGCGGTTTCGCCGCCTCGATGCCCCGTTCGGAAGTTCCACTCCATCCAGTAACATATTTCCCCTTAAATATGGACGAGAGCGGCAAAAAGATCGACACAAAGCGAAGCAGCCGCGATCGGCCGCATGGCCATTGACAGCTGGCACTACGCTCGCATCGCCGACGCAACAGACGACCCGCGCCACATCACCCAGAGACACCTGCGAGCAACCGCTCAGCGGTCCGAAAATGACTGTTTCGCTACGACTAGACCCATGGCCCCCTACACGGCAGCTTCTACAAATAGTCCGGAAGGAGCGATTATGCAGCGGACCGAGCTATCGGAAGCGCGGACTGATACGCGCCAGGTCGAGGTGGAATCGGGTTGGGACACCGTCGGTGGGGTCCCGAACGGCGCTTACCTGATCGCCCTGGCCTTGCGGGCGGCGGAAGAAAGCCTGCCCGGGTCCGTACCGTTGACCGTCACCGGCCACTTCCTGCGTCCGGGTGCTCATGGGCCGGCAGGCGTCACCGTGGAGGTGGTCAAGCAAGGGCGGAGCACCAGCACGGTGACAGCTGTTCTGGAACAGAAGGGTAAGGAGCGGCTCCGCCTCCTAGCCACCTTCGGCGCGCCAGAGCTACTCGAAGGGCCAACGATCTTCGCGCCACATCCCCCCGAGATCCCCAGGCCGGACCAGTGTGTGGTGCCTCCGCGGGCAGCCGCGGCCGCGCTCGGTGCCACCTTGGCCGACCGGTACGAATACCGCCTGGTCCCGCCGTCGCGGTGGTTGGGAGCTGAGGCTGGCGAGCCGAATCTGGACGCATGGATCCGGTTCGCCGACGGCAGTGACGTGGACCTGGTGGCGCTGGTGCTGTTCGCGGACGCGTTCCCGGGGGCCGTCCTCGAAGCGGTGGACGGAATGGCGCCGACTCTGGAACTCACGGTGCACCTGCGGCACCAGCCCACCGCCGGTTGGATTCAGGTGCGCACCAGCTGCCGCATGCTCGCCGGCGGACTGGCCGAACAGGACGTGGAGCTCTGGGACTCCCGAGGGCAGCTGGTGGCTATGTCCCGACAGCTGATGGCCTACGTCGCCCCGGACGGGCGTGCGGGAACGGATGAGCTGGTCCGCGGCAAGGTTGGCTAACCCGCCGCGCAACGGGTGTGCCGGACGGGTCCACCGGTTCGCCCGGCGGACCCGTCCGGCGCACCCCAGCACCTGTACCTACGGCCTCGGCGTCGTGGCGCTTAACAGACCCCCACCGTCAACCCGAGTGCCGCAGGGCCTGGGACGCGGGGCACCACGGGCTTCTTCAGTCGCCACGATCTCGCCGTCCGCGCCCAAGGTAGGGCCCGTGGGCGAGGATCGGAGCGGGTCAACGCCGCTTCGCCCGCTGGGCATCCTTGATGACCCGGGCGAGTCTCCGACCCGCGCGGCGCTGGGCCGCAGGATCCGCGCGGAGTTCTGCCCACGCGGCCTCCCGGCACAGCTGGTTCCAGGCCCGCAGTCGTTGCTCGCTCAGCCTCCCGTCGGCGACGGCCGCGAGCACCTCGCAGCCAGGCTCGTTGGCATGGCTGCAGTCGCCGAAGCGACAGCCGAGCGCCAACTCCGCGAGGTCGTCGAACCCCGCGTCAACGGTGGCAACGTCGGCATGAACGCCGACCTCGCGCATGCCGGGGGTGTCGATCAGGCAACAGCCGCCCTCCAGCGCGAAGAGCTGCCGGGCAGTGGTGGTGTGCCGGCCCTTCGCGTCCGAGCTGCGGACCTTTCCGGTGGCACCCAACTCCCGACCGGCAAGGGCGTTGAGGAGCGTCGATTTTCCTGCCCCGGACTCGCCGACGAGCACCAGCGTGCGCTCCGCGCACCGGCCGAGGAGGTCGGATACCCCGGTGGCGGTCACCGCCGCCACAGAGATGATGTCGACGCCGGGATGCTGCTGGAGCAGACCGTCTTCGATGGCGGCGGTGGAGCCCACCAGGTCGGCCTTGGCGAGGATCACCAGGGGTACCGCTCCAGCGTCCCAGGCAAGCGAGGTGAAACGTTGCAGCCGGCCGTGGACGACCGGCCGGTCCAAGCCGCAGACAATTCCCACCACGTCGACGTTCGCGGCGATGAGCTGGCTCCCTCCGGTGGAGGGGTCGCGACGGCGTAGTAGCGAGGCCCGTGGCAGCAGGTCGAGGACGCGATCGTCATTGACGACGACCCAGTCACCGACGGCGAGCGCGGGCGCCGAGGACCGTACGGGGAAGTGACGGGTGTCACCTTCGGTGCTGATCAGGACGGCTGAACCGTCGTGGCGGACAACCCGCCCCGGACGGCCGGCACCGTGTGCGGCAAGCGCCGCCTGCCATCGGTTCGACCAGCCTAAGGCGGTAAGAGACAAGGATGATTCTGGGGTCGCCGATGGACCCCGATGGGGAAAAGACAACTGAGGAACCCTCTGTGTGAAGGAGTGAGATCCGATCGGGTGAACCGATCGTCACCTGATGTCGCTCAGGCGCACGAAGCGTGGCGGTTCTCAGCAGTCACATGCATGAAAACGCCACCTCCTCCTTCAGGTCCCGCAGCCTCGAGGTGAGGCCCCCGAACACTTTACGCCATCCGTTCGCCCGCGTCACGGCCGAAGGACTTCCGCTCGACCGGGATCGACGGCCGATGGTCAACGGGTTGCAACAGAGCGCTGCGGCCTGGCTTAGGTGGCACCACCTTCGGTGGGGGGAACGTCGACGGCCGGGAAGCACCCAGCTAACGGGTCGTCGTAGTGCCGCCAGGCGTCGCTGCCGTCGGCGAGTTCGTCATCGGTGAGCAGACAACTGGTGAGGGTGTGGCACAGCGAGACGGGGTCGAGGCCCAGGCCGATGAAGACCAGGTGCTGGTGGCGGTCGCCGTAGTAGGGGTCCCAGTCGAGTGCGGCGGCGAGCCGGCGGTGGTCGGACACGTCCTCCCAGCAGGAGTCGGGAAGGGCAACCAGCCAGTGGCCGAGGGAGCCGAGGCGGAGTCCACCCCCGGCGAAGTTCCAGGCGATCACCGTGTCGGGCTGGCTGGCGAGCCAGAGGTGCCCGCGAGAGCGTACGACCTGGTCGTTGAGGTCCTCAAACGCGTCGTGGATACGCCGCGGGTGGAACGGGCGGCGGGCCCGGAAGACGACCGAGACGATGCCGCAGTCCGGGTCCGGCTCGTGCACCCCGAGGACGTACCCCTCAAGGCCACGGGTGAGGATGCCGGGGGTCTCGGGCCGGTGCCGGAGGGTGCCGCGCAGTTGGCGGGTCAGCGCGGCGGCGTCGAGCTGGTCATCGTTGACGGTCACCTGCATCGCCCACGGCGCCATCCGCTCGAGCAGCACCGACAGGCGACTGGTGCCGTAGGCGCCGGCTCGGGACCGGCCCCAGAGAACGAGGGTGTCGGCGTACTCGATCTGTCGGACGATGACGTCGGCCAGCGCCCGGTCGTCGTAGTCCGCCGCCGCGATGCCGAGGTGCTTCAGGTCGTCGGTGCTGACGAGCCCGTCGAGCAGATGTTCGGCATCGACGACGGTGACATAGGAATCGATCCGGATCAGGTCGGTGATCGGCGCGCCCTCAACGGGGCAGTGCGCGCAGACGGCGGCGACCGCCTCGGGCTCGACCACCTCGGGCAGCATCAGCAGCAGGTCGCGGTTGGGCTGCGCGCGGGCCAGCCGGGCGAGGGTGGGCAGCACATCTTCCCGCAGCGTGCAGGGGACGCATCCGTGTGCGAGCTTGATCCGCTCGTCCTCGAGTACGCCCGCACTGTCGCGCACGACCCGCCGCACGGTGCCGACGCTCAGGTCGGCGAGGTCATGCTGGACCAACAGCAGGGTCGGATCCGCCACCAGCAGCGTACGGGCGACGGCGTACGTCGCGGACGGCCAGGAGCCGCTGAGCACGGTCAGGGACGGCCGGGTGCCGGCTACCGCGGCACCGGGGTCGGTGGGCGCGAGTGGAGACGTTGCCATCACAGTCCTCTCAACTCTTAATGAAAACGATTGTCAGTCTAAGCCCATCGGACGTGCCGGGTGGGCAGGGCGTCGACATCCAGCCCACGGAACCCGGTAAGACGACACTTGTTAAAAGCCCCAGGGATCGCGCTAGTCCCGACGCGGTGCTGCCACCGACGCGAAGCCCAACTTCGGCGACACCGGTCACACTCACACCGCCGCACCTGCCGCCGACGGGTCCCGACCGACCGGACCGTCTGCCCCCCACCCGAGAGCGACCCGTCGCGCGCCCAATCCTCAGGAGAGGCCGCGGACACCTACCGTCTGTCCGCCGCTCTCCTCTCCGGTCGGCCGAAAGCCCAACCTCAGGTAGAAGCCCGCCGGTCCCCCCGCCCCCGGCTCCCAGGTGACGTAGGCCCGGTCACCACCCCTGGCCCGGATTTCTCGACATACGGCGTCAACCGCGAACCGACCGTAGCCGCGCCCCTGGGCGTCAGCGGCGATATTCAGCCGCCACAGGCCCGACCTCAGATCGTCGACATCATGGTCGGGCCCCCACGGAGTATCCAAGAAGGCCATAGCGAAGCCGACCAGTTTGTCGCCGTCATAGATCAACCTTGGCCAGGCGTAGTCGGGCCAGACGTACGCCTCCGCGAGCGACTCGGCCACGGACTCGACAAGGTGCTCCTGATCGGGCCGCACCGAGAGCGCGAGAGCCGCTTCAAGATTCTCTGGGGTGATCCGCTCCAGCCGCATGCGGCGGACCGTAGCCGACCAGAGGCAGAACTGCCGACCGTTTCCCCGACGTAGTGCGGCTTCACCTGCGCGCGAGAGGTACGCCCCGATCTCGTCCCCCACAACGGACAGACGACAGCCGGTTTCGTTACCCCTGCTACGGTGTGGGAGAAGTCACCCATCGCGAGTCGAGAAGAGATTCCCAGTGACAAACACCCCTTCGGAAACCACGCGACCGGCCGCCAAACCGAACGGGTCACTCTCCTCGAAGATCGACACTACGATTGCGCACCCGGCCCGGATCTGGAACTACTGGCTGGGCGGCAAGGACCACTTCGAGGTGGATCGTGAGGTCGGCGACCACACGATCGCCGCCTACCCACACATCCTCGAACTGGCCCGCAACCAGCGATCCTTCCTGGTACGTGCGGTCACTCACCTGGCCAAAGAGACCGGCATTCGCCAGTTTCTGGACATCGGCACCGGCCTGCCGACGGCGAACAACACCCACGAGGTCGCCCAGTCGATCGCACCCGAGTCGCGCATCGTCTACGCCGACAACGACCCGCTGGTCCTGGTGCACGCCCGGGCGCTACTCACCAGCCACCCCGAGGGTGCCACCGACTACATCGACGCCGACCTGCGGGACCCTGACAAGATCCTCGCCGCGGCGGCCAAGACACTCGATTTCACCAAGCCGATCGCCATCACCATGCTCGGCATTGTGATCTTCCTGGCTGACGACGACGAGGCCTACCGGGTAGTCGACCGCCTGGTTGAGGCGCTTCCGTCGGGGAGTTACCTGGCGATGACACACACCACCAACGCCATCCACGGGGCCGCGACCGACGAGGCGGTTCGGATCTGGAACGAGGGCGGTTCAGACCCGATGGTGGTGCGTAGTCTCGACGGCATCGGCCGATTCTTCCGCGGCCTTGAGTTGGTCGAGCCGGGCATCGTCTCGCTGACCCGATGGCGACCCGACGCCGACACCGCCGCCGGGCCCGAGGTTGACGAGTTCTGCGGGGTGGGCCGCAAGCCGTAACCGGCAGGCAGGACACCGCAGACGGCTACTTTCCGGCTTCCGGCGGCGCGACCGGCGGCACCAGCGGATCGACTCGCGGCAAGAAAGTCGTAGGCGTCATAGATAACGGTAATGTGTCGACACCTGTCGTACCGGGCATCGGCGGTGTAACACTGCTGCGGATCGGTCACGGGGAGGGTGAGGACCATTGGTTGCGGAGCACCAAGGCCGGCAGGAATTGCCGCCCCTCGACACCCTCGCCGACCGCTTGGAGTACCTGTTCGAGACCATCCGCCCCACCCCGGAAGAGCTTGGGCGGTCCGAGGAGCCCGGTCGGAGGTACACGAACAAGGAAATCGCTGACAAAATCAACGGGCAGCAGGCGGAGACGGGAGTATCCATCAGCGCCGCCTACATCGGAGAGCTACGCCGAGGCGTGGCGCGTGATCCGCGCACCTCGCACGTCCGCGCCCTGGCCCGCGCCTTTGGCGTCCACTCGGGATATTTTGTGGATGACGCTGCCGCGCATCGGGTTCAGGAGCAGATCCGACTCCTCAGCGAGCTGCGACGAATGGGAGTCAAGCAGGTAGCACTGCGGCAGGTTCTCACGGACACCGGCTTGTCCTCGGCCGATTCTCGGCTGGTGGAACAGATGGTCGCCCGCCTGAAAGCCCTCGGTGACAGCCACCGGAACGGCCCTTGACAGCCCTGCTTGTCCTGCGGTGGAGGCATGTGGATTACCGGGGGGAAGCTGACGTGACACCGCGCCAACTACGTAAGCGCTGCGAACGGCTGGTCGCCGGGCTCGCCATGCCCGATACATTTGATATGCCGGATCTGTGCCGGTTCCTAGGAGGGCGGCGGGGACGACCTATCCACCTGGTTCCGATCAGCCTGCCAGTGCACACCGTGTGCGGCATGTGGGTCCCGACGGGCACCTTCGACGCGGTCTTCTATGAGCGGGACACCTCGCCGATACACCAAATGCTGATCATCGGGCACGAGCTGGGTCACCTGCTCGCCGGACATCGGCCCGCTGCCGTCTTGGACCCTGATGCTGCCAAGCTGCTCCTGCCAGACCTCGACCCCCAGACCGTGCAACGCTTCCTCGGCCGGAGCAACTACGCCGCCGAGGAGGAGCGGGAGGCGGAGATGATCGGCTCGCTCCTGCTGCGGCGGCTCCGCGACAGTTCGAACCCTGCTGAGCCGGAGCCCCCTCGAGACGATCCCGAGGCCGACCTGTGCGACCGGCTACGGCAGTCGCTAGAAGACCCCGGCCGGTAGCAGCCGATGGATACCGTGCTCTACGGCCTCTGCGCCGGCGCTGGCTGGGCGACCTTCGCCTACGCCCTACGGCTGCTGCGACGACACCCCACGCCGGCACGCCGCGCGCTCTGCATCGCGTTCGGCGCCTTCGCCATCGGCGTCACCCTGGCCATCCCACCGCTCGCCACCGGCATTGAGACCGGCTTGGGGCTACCAAATTTGGCCAAGGTACTCGCCCACGGCTGCGCCATGACCATCGCCGCCTCCGCCGAACACATGCTGCTCTACCTCGCGCTGCCCGCCGCCCAGGCGGCCACCCGCACCCGACGGTGGGTCTGGATCACGGCCGGCGCGTACCTCGTCATGGTCGCCCTGTATGCCCACACCCTCGGCTACGACCAGCCGGTTCAGTTGACCGTTGAGTACGCCACCGACCCGGCGGTCTCGGCATATCTACTGATTCTCATGGTGGCGGGCTTCTTCGCGTACTGCATCGAAATCGCCCGGCTGTGTTGGAAGTTCGCCCGCATCTGCGACCGACCCTGGCTCCGACGTGGCCTGCGCATCACCGCCGCCGGCGCCGCGGTGGCCATGCTCTACAGCACGAACAAGGTCATCTACTTGGTCGCCTACTGGAGTGGGCTACAGCCAACCGGCGAACGCGAGATCGCCGCGGTCCTGGTCACCATCGGCGCACTACTCATGATGATCGGCCTGACCATGCCCGCCTGGGGTCCACTGATACCCCTTCCCCGGTGCTGGGACCACCTGCGCGCCTACCGTCGCCTCGGGCCGCTGTGGCACGACCTCACCGCGGCGCTGCCCGAGCTTGAGCTGGACCCACAACTCCGCCGGCCGCTCGTCGCCCTACGTGATCTCGACTACGCGCTGACCCGTCGCGTAGCCGAGATCCGCGACGGACGGCTGGCGCTGCGCCCCTTCCTGGACGCCCGAGTCACCCAGGTCGCAGGCGCCCTCGCCGAGCAGGCGGGCCTCGCCGGCGACGACCGGCTCGCCGCCATCGAGGCCGCCCAGTTGGCCTTCGGCCGGCGAGCGCACCGAGCCGGCGTCACCGCCACCCAGCCGCATCCGGCCGAGGCCCCACCCCGACCGGCCGACGGCTACGCCGGCGAGATCACCTGGCTCACCCGAGTCGCGACCGCGTACCACCAGTCCCCGGTGGTGGCCGCCACCCTCGACGTCACCGAGCACCTCACCGCCACCGGCCCTCGGCCACAGCCTGTTGGAGACCCACACCCGTGAGAGACCGCCTCGTTCACCTGCACCGGATCCGCTCACTCGACCCCGACGACGACCACCTGACGATCTACCAGACCATGCTGCGGTACGAGTTCCCGTGGGACATGAAGCTCGGACTCAACCTCGCCTTCAACCGCTCGTTCTCAATCCCGGAGATCGCCGCGGTGCACACCGCCACCGGCGAACTCACCGAACGCACCCAGCAGCGGATCGACGACACCGGCCTGCTCATGTACGAGCTCGTGCTCAACGGCTTCGAGCAGCCCCGCGGACGCGACGCCCTCCGCCGGATCAACCAGATCCACCGCTCCCACCGAATCAGCAACGACCACTACCGCTACGTCCTCGCCTGCCTGATCGTGATCCCCACCCGCTGGCTGGAACGCTACGGCTGGCGCCGCCCCTGCTGCCACGAGCGGCGCGCGACCTGGCGGTTCTACCTGGAGTTGGGCCGCCGGATGGGTATCACCGACATCCCCGACTCCTACCAGGCGGTCGAGGCCTGGTTCGACGAGTACGACCGGGCCCAGCTGCGCCCCAACGACGACGCGGCCGCGATCGAGCGCGCTACCCGGATGCTGATGCTGAAACGGCTACCCGCTGCCCTCGCCCCGGTGGGCAATGCACTGGTCAGCGCCATCTACGACCCAGCCTTACGCACCGCGACCCAGGTGGCGAACCCACCCTGGCCGGCGCGGGTCGGACTGCACCTGGCCCTCCGCGCCCGCGCGCACACGCAACGCTGGCTCGGACGACCCCCGGCGGTCCCCCTGTTCGCCGACGGCATCAAGACCAAGACCTACCCCCACGGGTACGACATCAGCCAGCTCGGACCCAGCCCACCCGCCGCGGCCGACGACACCCCGGCTCAACGCCGATGAAGTTGAACACCTATAACCCCAACGCACCCACTGGCCTTCAGCGGCCGCCGCCACGCACCACTTCGATGACCGTTCGCACGATGACCTTGATATCCAACCAGAGCGACCAGTTCTCGATGTAGTAGTTGTCAAACCGAGCCCGGTCGGAGATCGGCGTATCGCCGCGCAATCCACTGACCTGCGCCAGCCCCGTCAACCCGACCGGCACGCGGTGCCGCATGGCGTACTCGGGGTAGTCCGCCGAAAAGCGATCGACGAAGTATGGCCGCTCCGGACGCGGCCCCACCACAGTCATGTCGCCGCGGAGAATATTCCACAGCTGGGGTAGTTCGTCGAGCGACGTACGACGCAGGAAGCGGCCAACCGGACCGATCCGGGGGTCGGCGGCGACGGACCACGTGGTCTGCGACTCGGTATCGTCTGCAAGTCGCATCGACCGGAACTTCAGCAGCTCGAACGGGCGGCCGTAACGTCCAATCCGTTCCTGGCGGAACAGGATACCGGGGCCGCCCCCGATCCGGGTGACAATCGCGCACAGTAACAGGACGGGGCTCAGGAGCAGCAGTGACGTGGCCGCGATGATGACGTCGAAGACACGTTTCAATGCGAACTGCGGACCGGTCAGCGAGGGACGAGTGACTCTCCGGACGCCGATCGCACCGATGTGGTCGGGAATGCCGTGGCGGGAATGGAACTCCCGTAGCCGAGGGACGACCCACAGGTCACAGGCGGCAACACCGGGTAGGCGGGCGACCCGCAGGAGCTCTGCGTCGCTGCAGGCGACATCGGCGATCAGCACCACCTCACAGTGAAGTATCCGGATAACTTCTTCGAGGTCGTTCAAGTCACCGATCAACGGCTGGCTGTCACTACGGTCATGGCTGGTGGACGTCACGTCGACAAAGCCAGCAAAATGCAGGCCATACTCGGGGTATCGGCGTAGCAGACGAGCCAGCTCGGTAGCTATTGGGCCGCCACCGACAATGATGGTGGAGTGTTCGACCCAGCGCCGCCGACGAGCGGTCAGCACCGCCATCCGGGTCAGCATCCGCCCGGCCAGGACTAGCGCAGCCGCAATCGCCACGACCCGCATGAAGCCCGCCACGTATTCGACGGAGTCGTGGCGTGCGGCCGCGATGAGTGCGACGACCGCGGCGGCGGCGAGCAAGCGGACACATAGTTGGGGCAGCTCATCCAGGAAACTGATGTGTCGCCGCCCAACATAGAGGCCCCCCAGGGCAAATATGGACACGGTGACCGACCCGGCAGCAATCATGCCTTTCCAGTAGTCCTGGTTCCACACCAGCGGTACCAGGAAGGCACTGAGGTCGACTGGAAGCGTGAGCATCCAGGCCCGAAGCGCCCGGGTACGTTGAGAGGAGGGTGACCTCAGGTAGGGCAGCACCGTCGTCGATGCCGAACGCTGCCGTGGCACAGTCCACACCTGCGGCATGAAATCTCCCGAGTCCCCGCTCCCGCCACTGAGGATGATACGACGACTATCGAGTTTGTACTGCCCGTTAAAATCGCCGTCATGTCCGTCGATTCACCCCCCGCTGGCGCCGACCCGTCGCCCGGAGACCAAATCCAGCCACCCCGTCGGCGTCGATGGCGACGAGTGGTTTTGATTGTCCTGGCAACGCTTACCCTGCTCGGTGGCGGCGGCGCGCTGGCCGTGACGTTGTACGCGCGTGACATTGACAACGACATACCCCGGATTGAGGCATTCGCCGAGGTTCCGCAGGAGGCCCGGCCGGCGAAGGACACGGCTGCCGGCGACGCGATGAACTTCCTGATCCTAGGCAGCGACACCCGCGACCCGGAGAGCACCGGCGGCTCACGGGCCGACACCATCATCCTCATGCACCTGCCGGCGGACCGCTCCGGTGCACAACTGGTGTCGATCCCCCGTGACACCTGGGTGCAGGTGCCGCGAAGTGCGGACGGACAGCGTGGCGGCACGGAGGCCAAGATCAACGCTGCCTACGCCTGGGGCGGCACACCGCTGATGGTGCAGACCGTCGAGAGCTACACCGGCGTACGAATCGACCATGTGGTGATGGTCGACTTCGCCGGCTTCAAGGAGATCGTTGATGCACTGGACGGGGTCGAGATCGACGTGGAAAAGGCGTTCACCTCGACACATTCCCTGAACCCGGACAGCATCCGCGAGTTCATCGCAGGGCCGCAGACCATGGATGGTGCCGCGGCGCTGGACTACGCACGGGAGCGCTACGCGTTCGAGGACGGCGACTTCGCCCGGATCCGGCATCAGCAGCAGGTGATCAAAGCGATCATCAACAAGGCGGCCTCCGGTGGCGTCCTGACCAGTCCCCGTAAGCTGAACTCGTTCCTGCGAGCCACCGCCGACGCGGTCGCCATCGACGAAACGCTGAATATTCTCACCACCGCTCGTGACCTGCGCCACCTACGCAGCGACAGTCTGGGCTTCTACACCAGTCCCACATCCGGCACCGGAACCCGCGGCAACCAGAGCGTCGTACTGCCCGATCCGGCCAAGGCAGAGGCGTTCTACAACGCGGTACGCCGCGACGACACTGCGCAGATCGCGGCGATCGGAGCGGCCAGATAGCAGGCTGCCGGTCAGCCCTCTCCCGCCAGCACTCGCACCGTGCCGTCAGGAAATCGGACGCAGAGCTGCGTGGCACCGTTCACCTCGCGGGCGAACATGCGGACCGAACCCTCGCCCGGCGCGTCCGGAGTCTCCTGGGCCCGCAGGTCAAATGCGGGTCGCACCACGAGATTCTTGCTGGGGTGGCTCAGTCCGTGGGTGACGGCCACCTGTGAATTCGATGCTGGCTCTCCAATCCACCCACGCCCGGTGCCGGCGACACCGGGCAGACCCGGCTGCGAGAGGGTGGCTCGGATGCTCGACATCCCCCGGTCCGCACCGAAGTCGATCGCGGCCGTGGCGCAGTTACGGATCTGGGTGTCTATGGTGGCCGAGGCGGGTTCCTCGGGTTTGGCGCCGGCCACGAACTGAATACCTATCTCGGTGCCCGGGCCGGCGTGGTTGGCACCCTGCACATAGCCGGCCAGCCAGCGGCAGTCGTTGCGTGAGATACGCACACCGACCCCACCGGCCAGGTCGGCATAGCAGTTCACGCATCCGATGCCCGACGCGGCGAGCTCGAAGGAGACGTCCTGTCGGATACCCCAGGCATGGCAGTTGACCATGAGGGTGCCGTAGGAGTTTCCGGCCAGATGAAAACCGGTACCGGCATTCTGGAACGAGATGCAGTTGAGAAACATCGAGTCATGCGGCCCGGTGAAGTTGATGCCGTGACCCCCGTTGTCGTGGGTACGGAGGCCGGTGATCCGTGCTTCCATCTGGTGGGACGGGGCGGGTAGGTCGGCGGCGGTACCCCAGTCACTGACCACGCCGTCGGCACCACAGTTGAAGACGGTGAGGTCAGCGAGCTCGTAGCCGTACCCGTAGAGGCGAAGGCCAAAGCCGACCGGATTGTCCTTCGCGCGGTTTCCGTCCAGGGTGAGGTCACGGATGCTGAACATCGTGCTGCCAGCGTTACTGCGACTTTTCGTCTCCTGCTCGAAACGATCGGACTCGAGGATGGCGGTGTTCGCTCCGGGCGCCAGTCGGAGCACGGTGGCGTCACCGCCGGAGCCGCGCAGGTGCACCCGGGAGTACAGGATGAGCCGGCGGGTCAGGTACGTGCCCGGCGGAAAGAAGACGATGCCGCCGGTAGCGCGGGCGGCATCGATCGCCTGCTGCAGCCCGGCGGTGTCGTCGGTGGTGCCATCACCCGTGGCGCCGAACTCGCGCACGTCGTAGTCACGGCCTGCGGACGCGGCATCGCCCCTGCCGTAGGCCAGGGCTCCGACTCCACTGACAGCGAGGACGGCGCCGACCGAGGCGATGGCCCGGCGGCGAGGCAGGGCGCCACGGGCTGCTCTGGCACCGGGCAGCTCGGGATTCATCGCTTCTCCTGTGGCTGACGTGGCCGGACGAGAGTAGGGGAGGGAGCCCGTGGCGAGGGTAGCTCTGGGGGCCGCGCCGCCGGGTCGCCGGTCAGCCGGAGCCGCAGGACGAACCACGCTACGACGAGCAACTCGCCCACGGCGAGCAGCAGGAACAGATCACCGGTGGTATGCAGCCACAGCAGCGCGACGACCAACGCCGTGAAGGTGATCGCCCGGGACCCAATCGCAGAGGCGAGGTAGGTCGCGGGCGTCGAATAGATCATGTGTCGAGTGGAGAGCCAGGTGGAAACCATCAGCGCCGCCTTGTAGGCGCAGTAGAACGCCACCGTGCCGAGACTGGCGGCGGCGAGGGCGTCGGCCAGTAGGCCACGTACGTCCGGGCTGGTGACAACGGTGGCGGATATGCCCACCAGCAGCACCACGGTTAACAGCCGAGCCCCGGTCCGGAACCGACTCCCTCGTCCCACGACCAGGTCTTCCCGGGTAGTGGCCGCGAGCGCCACGTGGAACGGACCGAAGGCCAGGTCCATCGCGCGTAGCACCACGATCGCGTCGGCGCCGGCCAGAACCCCGGCGACGGCGGGCAGTGCGATGACGTACAGCAGGTCAGCCGCCGCCGCCACACAGTAGGTGACGCCGAGTCGTACGCCGGTCAACGGACCCGGCCGGATTCGCTCGGCGTGCGGCTGCCGCCGACTCAGGGCCCAGGCCAGCACGGCGAGCTGGGCGGGGACGGCCGCGACCTCCAGACGTAGGCCCGCGGTCGCGAATGCCGCCGTGGCCAGCGTGCCGGCCGCGACCAGCTGCGGCACCAGGTTGGCCCGGCGGCGAGACCGGGTTGCCGACATCGACCAGAAGAGCGCCTCGATCGGAAGTTGCAGCAGCACCGGCAGGACGACCAGGAGTCGGTCGAAGATGCTGCTCTCCGGGAATGTCACGGAGACGGCCGTGAAGCCGATCGCGGCGACCGGCAACGTCACCACTGCTGCGGTCCGCGTCGCCCACGCTTCGCGGTCCCAGCCGGCAGGAACGATTCCGGCCGACTGCGGGCGGCCGATCAGGGCCTCGATGAGGGTGTACGGAATGGCGAGCAGAACACCCTGGAAAGCCACGAAGGCGACATGCTCGCTGTCGAGCCAGGATGCCAGCAGGAATACTCCGACGTTCGCCAGCCTGGTCATCACCTGTACGGACAGCTGCGACTGCTGGAGCCGCCGGAGCAACGCGGTCATGACGAGGGACGCAGCGCGCGATAGCCGAAGAGGATCAGAATCAGCATCGCGGCCGTGAACTCCCAGGAGTCCAGGGTCAGGGAGGCGGCGGCCAGGCCACTGACGAGCGCGATGGGCATGACCAGCTCGGGCCGCCGAGTGGAGGCGCGCGCGAGCCACACCAGTGCGAAGACCGTCGCACCGACCAGCAGCACCATCACCACGGGACCGAACTGCAGGCCGATGTTCAGGAAGTAGTTGTCCACGAACTGCGGCGGCGAACTGGCCACCCGGGAGTAGGACGCCCCACCCGCGGCGCCGATCCCGTCACCGAACAGTGGCGCCGCCGCCAGTAGGTCACGCCAGACCACGAAGCGCTGGAACAGACTGCTGCTGCCGCCCGCCCCGATCAGCACGAACATGCCGGCAGCCCCAGCTGCGATCAGTCCCATGAGCGCCATGGCCACCAGTCGCCGGCTCCGGGAGCGGGCGTGCGGCAAGATGAGCGCGCCGGCCAGGCCCCCCACCACGAGCAGAGCGCCGGACCGACTGGTGCTCAGCATCAGACACAGCACCGCCGCCGCAGCGGCCAGGTGCCACAGCACCGCCCGCGGCCGCACCCGGGGGGTGATCCAGCAAGCCAGGTAGCCGAGCAGGTACGCCCCAGCGAGCATGCCCAGTTCGGCATTGACCTCGGTGAGCCCCGGAACGCGGAAGACGCCGTCAATGTAGCGGACGTTGTGCTGCGGGCTGAACCCCCAGCGGACCAGCGTCGCGGGCCCGATCAGCACCTCCGCCACACCCGCCGCGGCGTTCGCGATGACCAGTACGGCCACTGCGGTGAGCAGCCGCGACACAGCGCCCGACATCAGCGCGCCGACAATCACCAGGAACGCCACCGGAATCAAGATCAACCGTAGGCCGGTGACGGTCTGGGCGAGGCCGTGGTGGGCGACGCCGATGGCGCTCCAGACTGTCAGCACCAACGCTGCGGCGGCACCCACCTCGACCCACCGCACCGGCAGGCCCCAGCCGTGCCGCAGCACCGCGGTGACCGCCAGGACACTGGTGATCACGGCGCTGGCCAGACTGAAGGCCCAGGGCCGGCCGTCAAAGAGCAGCCAGGACAATCCCTCGAGCGGAAGCGGGGCCATGCATGCCACGAGGACGAAGAGCAGTCCGTACTCATGGACCGAAGCCCAGCGGGACGGGGTACGGATCGCGGGTTGTTCGATCATCATCGTGCCTCGTAAGCGTCGAGCACCTTACTGACGTGCTCATCCCAGTCGAGTTCCCGACCATCGGCGGCCGCGGACTCGGCCATCCGAGCGTATTCGGCGGTCGGCATTTCGGCAGCTCGGCGCAGGACCGCGCGGAGCTCGTCGGCTCCGTTGAAGAGCAGCGTGGAGCTGCCGGCGGCCATCACCGGCGGCGCGTGCGCGCCGGCGATGATCGGACGGCCAGCCATCAGGGCCTCCGCGCACACCAGGCCATACGTTTCCTGCCTGCTGGGGAACACCAACCAGGCGGCTCGGCCGAACGCCTCGCGCTTGCCCGCCTCGTCGAGTCGGCCCAGATACCGCACGTCCGGTGCCGCGGACTCGACCCGCTGCCGCAGCGGTCCTTCCCCGGCCACGAGCAGGGTCCCCGGGCCGTCCCATGCGTCCAGCAGCAGATCGAGACCCTTGTGGGCGCTGAGGGCACCCAAGAACAGAAACGTGGTGGGGTCGCCCGGCAGCCAATCCCGCCGGTTCCAGTCCAGCGCCACGGCGAGGGGCACGATACGACTCGACGGGTGCCCGACAGAACGCGCGCTTCGCCGTACGGTGTCACGTACCCGTTCAGTGGCGTACAGCAGCAGTACGCGCCGGAAGCGCCGCAAGATCCACGCCGAGCGTGCCCGCAGCAACACGTCCAAGACCCGGGAGCGCCCCAGATTCAGCATCGCGTTGTTCGGATCCACCACCGCGTGGTCGTGCACCGTGTGCACGGTCGGGTAGGCGCGCGAGATGCGGGCCACCGCGGGCACCCCAAGCCCCTGCCAGTTGTGCACATGCACCACGTCAGGCGCGAAGTCGCGTAGGTCGCCCGGGCCGAAGCCGGTCGGGTCAAGCAAGTCCGCCACGTGTACGGCGGCCTTGCCCGGCAGCCAGGCCGAAAGCCGCCGGCGATCCGCGGCGGTGAAAATGCGCACCTCGTGCCCGCGCTCGCGGAGGCTGCGGCTGAGGTCATCAACGTAGAGCTCGGCACCACCCCGGACGGCGAACGAGGCGTGCACCATGGCGATCCGCATCAGGGCCACAACCCTCCGACGAGTTCCGCGGTGGCCTCCCGCCAGGTCCGAACGGCGGCCGGATCCGGCTTTTCCAGCTTGTGAAGCGCTTCGACCAAAGCTTCGGCGGTCCAACTTCGCATCCGGATCGCGGCACCGCCGGTGGCCTCGTGCAGGGCGGGGTCAGGCGAGACGATGGTGGGGGTACCCAGGGCGAGCGCCTCGGCGGCGGGCAGGCCGAAGCCCTCGAAGTGACTCGGCATCAGGAATGCGGCGGCGCCGGCCACCGTCGCCGCGTACGCCCCGTCGTCGAGCCGACCCAGGAACACTGTCCGTCCGCTGACGTCGGAGAAGTGGCGGGTACCGCCGGTGAAAACGACCAATGTGTACCGGGGGTACGCCCGGAGCGCCTCGATTGCCAGCTCGACGCCCTTGTGCGGCGCGTGTCCGGCCACCACGACGTACTCGGCGGGCAGCACCGGCGGTACGCCCGGGCTGGGCAGATCACTGCCCGGGTGCCAGACAGCGGCTCGACCGTCGTCCACGTTGTAAAGACCCAGCAGGTCGTGGCGGGTACGGGCGCTGACGCACAGCAGCTTGGTCGAGCGGCGGATCGCGGTGGCGTAGCTGACCCGGCGGTACTCGCGAACGGACCGCGACAGCCCGCGCGGCCAGAGCCGGAACGCGAGGTCATGCACGATCGTGGTGACTGGCAGGCGAGCCCCGGCGAGCGCGAGGGACGGGCTGAGCGACAGGATCTGACCGTGGCGCTCCCGGCGCAGGGCGCTGGTCGCGGCGGCGATGGTGCGCGCGCGGCCCCCCGACTGGTGGCTCACCACGATCTCCGCCGGCCCGTGGAAACCCGGCGGCGCCCCGACGAGACGGAGGTCGTGGCCGCTCGGCCAGTGCCGGACCAGCTCGTTGAGGACCCGAGTGATGCCTCCGGGCCCGACCCCACTGCCGTCCAGCACGGTCAGCCGACGCTCAACGGACGGCATCGGTGATCCACCTCATCATGTGCTCGGCGAATCGAGCGGGGCCGAAGCCCTCCGCGTGCCGCCGGATCCGGGTCCGGTCCAGGTCCCGGAGGCACCCCAGCAACCGGGCGTGAACCCGCGGGTCAGACGATTCGGTAAGCAGACCCGTCTCCCCGGGCACGACGGTCTCCAGCAGGCCTCCCCGAGCCAGTCCAACCACGGGAGTGCCGGCCGCCTGCGCCTCGACCGGAACAATGCCAAAATCCTCGTGAGCGGGGAAGAGCAGGGCGGCAGCGCCCGCGTACAGCTCGCGCAGCCGCTCCCGGGAGGGGCGTACCTCGAATCGGACGTGGGGTCCGGCCCGCCGGCGCAGGTTCGCCTCGTCCGGGCCAGACCCCGCCAGGACCAGCGGCATCCCGGCCTCAGCGGCAATATCGATCATCAGATCGAACCGCTTGTACGGGATCCACCGCCCGACACCGAGCAGGTAGTCGCGGTCGCCGTCCGGCGCGGCACCGAAGTACTCCACGTCAACCGGCGGGTTGATCACTACTGCGTCCCGGCGCCAGAACCGACGAATTCGGTCGCGGACCTCCACCGAGTTCGCCGCGTACGCGTGCACGTGACGCCCACCCCACCGGTCTACTCGCCGCAGCAGCGCACGGGGCAGCGCGAGGAGCGGGTTGGCACCGCGCCCGTCGAAGTCAGGGCTCCACACGTACCGGGCGGGGGTGTGCACGTAGCTGAGGTGGCGGGTACGCGTGGGATGGCCGAGCTTGACCGTGTGCGCGAAGGCGTGGCTGGACGAGATCACCACATCTGGGCTGGGTCTACCCGCGGTGCGCCACACCAATGGCATCACCGGAAGGGCGAGTGCCTTGGACCGACTCAGCGGCGTGCGGGCCAACCACGTCTCCCGCAGGCCGGTACTGTCGGCGTCCGGTTCGGCCCACAACACGTGCCGGGTCGCGTGGGGGATCAGCTCAGCGATCGCCAGGAAGACGTTCTCCGATCCGCCGACGGCACTGAACCACTCGTGGACCACCGCCACCGACCGATCGGCGAGCAGGTCCGCCATCAGCTGTGTCGCTGCCAAACCGCTCGCAGCGAGTCCCACCCGCCACCGAGACTGTCGCAGAGTACATCCACATAGACAGCCGCATCGGTGTCGTCCCGGTTCCACCAGAAACCACAGAGCGCCGGGGCATCGCCGGCGGGGGTGGCGTACTCGACGTACGTGCCCGGGGAGTCGGTGGCAACGCCCAGCTTACGGCCGGGCTGATCGGCACCGGCGAGGATGCTCCCGGAGTTCAGGGCGAGTTGCTTCCGGTAGTCCAGGTCGGCGGCCTTCGCCTCGGCCGACTCGTACGCGACGAAGTGCAGGTACATACCGCCGTCGCGGCACAGCACATGGGAGCGCTGGCCGACGCCGAGCTCCGGGCCGCCGGTGTCGGTGTTCGCCACGCAGCCGCTCATGTCGGCGAGCCACGGCTCCGCCAGGGGGAGCAGGTCACTCGGGAATTTTGCGCGGTTGGTGGCGACCAATTCGGACAGCATCCCCGGCTGCGGGGCGGCAGCCGGGCCCGGGTCACGGTCGGGGGCGGTCGCCCGGCCAAGGAAGAACGCACCGACCCCGGCAACCAGCGCACCGGCGAGGACACCGAGGAGCAGGCCGCGCAGGAGATTTCCCCGCTGTGGGGGCGGAGATGGCACGATCCGTCGCTGCAGTCCGGGTGCGGCGAGCGGCGCCGCGGAGAACGAGCTCGGCTGCGTGCTCAGGCCGTACTGGTCTTGCCCATACGGGTCACCGCCCGCCGGCCCAACTCCCGACTGCGTGCTCAGGCCGTACTGGTCCTGCCCATACGGGTCACCGCCCGCCGGCTGGTTGGCCTGCGGCCAGTAGGGCGGTGTGGATGAGGCAGGAACGTCGCGCTGGTCGCCCGGAGCGCCTTGCGCGTGCCCACTGCCGGGCGAGTGCCCCCGTTCACTGGCCGCTTCATCAGTCACGAGCGGCACGATATCAGCGCCCATCGAGCATTCGCGGGCCCGGTGACACGGCCGTCATCACCTTACCGGGAATCCCACAAACTCCCTGTCCGTAAGGCCCCCAGCGAAATCTACAACACAGTGGACGAAAGGTCGATCCCGCCGACGAGCGAACCCGACCTGCTCGGCGCCGGGCTTCGCCCGACCAGGACTACCGTCCCGTTTGGCGCGCGCGCGGACGGGCCCGGGCAGAGAACGCCGCCGCACCGGATCGTCGCGGGCCAGATCGGGTCGAGGTGGTTGGGGTCGGCTTGCCGCCGCGCTGACCCGGGCCGCCGGCAGTGGGTCGCCCCTCGTGCCGTGAACCACCGGAGGGCGGTACGGGCGGGGGGACCAACCGCCGTTCGCCCGGGGCGATCTCGCGAAGCAGCGCGGCACCCGGCCGTAGGCGGGTGGTGGTCGCGGTGATCCCGGCCTTGCGGGTCAAGGCCCGCACCTCGGCCACCTGCGCGTCGGTCATCAGGGTCACGACGGTTCCGTCCGCACCAGCCCGAGCGGTACGGCCCGAGCGGTGCAGGTACGCCTTGTGCTCCACCGGCGGGTCGGCGTGTACGACCAGCGCCACGTCGTCGATGTGGATGCCCCGGGCGGCGATGTCGGTGGCGACCAGCGTGTGCGCCTCCCCGGTGGCGAATGCCCGCAGATTCCGGGTGCGGGCGCCCTGGGCCAGGTTGCCGTGCAGTTCGACCGCGCTGACCCCAGCTGCGGCCAGCCGCCGAGCCAGGGTCTTCGCACCCCGTTTGGTACGGGTGAACACCACCGTACGGTTCGACGTGGCAGTCAAGTCGACCAGCACGGCGAACCGGTCCTCGGCCTGAACGTGCAGCACGTGGTGGGTCATCGCGGCGACCGGCGACAGCGTTGAGTCGACGCTGTGCACGACTGGTTTGGTGAGGAACCGCCGCACCAGGACGTCAACGCCGGAGTCCAGGGTCGCGGAGAACAACAGCCGCTGCCCGCCGCGCGGGGTGCGCTCCATCAGCCGCCGTACGCCGGGCAGGAAGCCGAGGTCGGCCATGTGGTCGGCCTCGTCGAGGACGGTGATCTCGACGGCGTCCAGGTGGGCGTGTCCGGCTTCGACGTGGTCGGTGAGCCGTCCCGGGCAGGCCACCAGGACATCGACCCCGGCTTTGAGACCGGCGATCTGGGGCCGGGCAGCGACGCCACCGAAGATGGCCATCGTGCGAAGCGACAGCGCCTGGGCCAGGGGCGCCATTACGCGGTCAATCTGGGTGGCCAACTCGCGAGTCGGTGCGAGGATCAACGCCCGGGGACGCTTGGCCCGACGGGGCGTCGTGGTCGCGGCCAGGCGGGTCAGCACCGCCAGCACGAAGGCATAGGTCTTACCCGAACCGGTACGACCCCGGCCGAGCACGTCCCGCCCGGCGAGCGCGTCCGGCAGGGTCGCGGCCTGGATCGGGAACGGCCGTTCCACCCCGGCCGCAGCCAGCTGGCGGGTGAGCGGGTCGGGCACGCCGAGGTCGGTAAAGGTCGGCGTGTCGGGCAGGCTGTTCTGGCACGGGCGGCTGGCCGCCATGAAGGCTCCGAGGGTTGAAGGGGGCGTCCCGCCTGGCGCTGACCGTTGTGGTGTCGGCGAAGGAGGTCAACGCGGGGTCAAGCGGCAGCTGCGTCGCAGCGCGCGACGTGGGCATCGAGCCCGTTGCCATGTGGGAAGGGCCGCAGGAGCAGTCTACTCGACCCCGCTACCGAGACGTGCTGCCCGCTGCACCCAACCGCGATCATCGACAACCAGCTGATGGTCGGGCACCGCTACCGCCGCCTGGGTCTCCACCTTTACCACCTGCGGTGGAGAGGTCAGCCCGTCAGAGTGCCCCGCACCAGGCTGTCGCCGGAGTGGGCGGTGTTGTTGTCGTACCGCTCGGCGGAGATGTCCACCACCGAGTACCGCTCGAGGTCGGCGTTCGGGGGCAGCGGCAGCAGCGCGTCGGTGTCGCCACCGAGCACCCCAACCGAGAACATCTCCATCGTTCCGGGGTCGATCAGCCACACCTCGTAGTAACCCGACACGTCGGGAAGATTCACCACATGCAGGTGAAGACGTCCGTTGTCGAAAACCCGGGCCTCGCCGTTCACCTCTGGCGGGGTCGCACCGAACGCCGCGAGCGACGCACTGGCCCGCACCGTCTGCTGCTGCGGCGACGCGGGCTCGGGCTCCGTCCCGCCCAGCACGGCGACAGTGCCCACCACACCGAGGACTGCGGCCGCCGCTGCGGTCGCGACCGTCGTCATCCAGCCCGACCAGCGGACCCGCTTCCGCACCGATGGCGACAGGACCCGCGCGGGTGGATCGTCGGAGGTCTCGGGGGCGGTCACCGGCCGACGCGGCTCCACGAGCGTCGGCAGCTGCTCGGCAGCCCGGATCTCCGCGACGATGCCCTGCCACAGGTGGTCCGGGGGCCCGGGTAGGTCGTGTAGACCCTGCCCCTCGGCGCCCAGGTCGGCGACCCGCCGAAGGTTCTCCAACTCAGACCGGCAGTGCTCGCAGCCCTCGAGGTAGGCGCGCTCTCCGTCGTCCGGCTCACTCTCACCGAGCGCCAGAAAGACCAGCCGGTCGTGGTCCAGGTGCTGCACCGTCCACCTCCCATCTGCGTTTCAGGCACTGCATGCCGCGCCGGATGTGACTCTTCACCGTGCCGAGCGGCACCCCGGTCATGGTCGCTATCTGATGGTGGGTCAGGTCGTCGAAGAACGCCAACTCCAGCATGCGTCGTTGCTCGCCGGGGAGGCGCGCCAACTCGTCGGCCACCACCAGTCGGTCAACCACGGTGTCCGGGTCGGAGCGGGGCGGGGTCGGGTCCGGATGCTGACGCACCGTCTCGACCACCCGAGCCTCCCGGGCGGAAGCCCGAAGCCGGTCGATCACCTTGCGGCGGCCGATGCCGAGCAGCCAGCCGATCAGGGATCCCTTCGTCGGGTCGAAGGTCTCCCGCCCCAGCCAGGCGGCGACGAACGTCGCCTGCGTCACGTCCTCGGCGTCGCTGCGGTTCGACAGCGTGCTGACGGCCAGGTGCAGCACCGCCCGACCGAAACGGTCATACGCCTCCCGCAGTGCCGCCTCATCGCCGGCGCGGAAGCGGGCGGCCAGGTCGTCCTCCGGTGGCCCCGGGGGCTCCTGTGGTGCCGCCGCCGTCACCGGACGGGTCGCCTTCTGTGGGGCATGCCTGACTGTAACCCCCACAGCCCTCGCCTCCCTCCCCTAGCACCTGTCTTTCGCAGGTCTGTTCGTCGACTCAGGCACTCGTGGATGCGGCGACGCCGAAGAAAACAAAGTTTCCTCCGGCCGCATCCGGCTGGTGTGGAGCCGACGTAACCCGTTTCGTACACCGAGCCTGACTAATCAGCACCAATCACCAGGAGGCAGACATGCAACGCTCGTACTTTCGTCAGGTAGCCGCGGGCGGCGCGGTCGCCGCGCTGACGTTCGCCGGAGTCGGCGCGCTCACCGCGGCCCCGGCGTACGCGGCGACGGCCGAGGTCTCGGTGGTCCACGGCATCCCGGACACCCCGGTTGACGTGTACGTCAACGGGGAGAAGACGCTGGAGAGCTTCGCTCCCGGCGACGTCGCGGGCCCGCTGAGCCTGGCGGCAGGCGCGTACGACATCGCGCTGACCAAACCGGGCGAGCCGGTGGCCAACGCGATCCTCACGGTTGACGACGCGGAGGTGCCGGGCGGAACCAACATCAGCCTCGCCGCCCACCTGGATGCGGGCGGTCAGCCGAAGATCACGCCGTTCGTCAACGACACGTCGAAGGTGGACGCCGGCAAGTCCCGACTGATCGTCCGGCACACCGCTGCCGCTCCGGCGGTGGATGTCCGGGCCGGCGGCGCCCCGGTCTTCACCGAGCTGACCAATCCGAACGAGGCGAAGGCGGACGTGGACGCCGGCAGCATCAGCGCCGATGTCGTGCTCGCCGGCACGGAGACCGTCGCGATCGGCCCCGCCGACCTGGACCTGGGTGAGGGTACCGCGACGATCGTCTACGCGACCGGCTCCGCTGAGGCGGACAACCTCGACGTCGTGGCGCAGACCATCACCGGCCTGCACTCCGCCCCGGCCGGGGTGCCCAGCGGCTCCGGCGGCCTGGCCGACACCGGGGCGAGCACCTGGTGGTACCTCCTGGCCAGTGCCGGCGCCCTCCTACTGGTCGGCGGGGGAACTCGGGTCGCCACCACCCGGAGGAACAACCGGTGACCGTGCGCAACCGCGGGGCGCTGGCGGCGGTGGCCGCCGGCGCCACCGCCCTCACCGTCGCCGCTGTGGTCGCCGTTGCCGCTCGGCCCGCGACGGATTCAACAGGGTGGCGCATCGGCTGAGGCCCGCGTGAATACGGCGACGTCGAAAGACAAAGCTTTTTTCGGTCGCATCCAGCTTGTGTGGAGCGAGCGTAACGCTCTTTACCAGCTAGCCTGACCAATCAGGACTAATCACCAGGAGGCAGGCATGCAGCTCTCGTACTCCCGCCGGGTGGCCACAGGTGGCGTGCTCGCCGCGCTGACGTTCGCTGGAGTCGCTGCGCTCACCGCGACCCCGGCTTACGCGGCCACATCCGAGGTCTCTGCGATCCATGGCATCCCGGGCACCCCGGTCGACGTGTACCTCAATGGGGCGAAGACGCTGGACAACTTTGCCCCCGGTGAGGTGGCGGGCCCGCTGAGCCTGGCGGCGGGCGCGTACGACATCGCGCTGACCAAACCGGGCGAGCCGGTGGCCGACGCGATCCTCACGGTTGACGACGTGGAGGTGCTGGGCGGAACCAACGTCAGCATGGCCGCCCACCTGGATGCGAGCGGCCAGCCGAAGATCACCTCGTTTGTCAACGACACCTCGAAGGTGGACGCCGGCAAGTCCCGGTTGATCGCCCGGCACATCGCTGCCGCTCCGGCGATGGACGTACGGGCCGGCGGCACTTCGGTCTTCACCAACCTGACCAACTCGAACGAGGCCAAGGCCGATATGGAAGCCGGAACAATCAAGGCGGATGCGGTGCTCGCCGGCACGGAGACCGTCACGATCGGCCCCGCCGACCTGGAATTGAGCGAGGGTACCGCGACGATCGTCTACGCGTTCGGCTCGGCCGATGCCGGCACCCTCGAGGTCGTGGCGCAGACCATCACCGGCCTGCACTCCACCCCGGCCGGGGTACCCAGCGGCTCCGGCGGCCTGGCCGACACCGGGGCGAGCACCTGGTGGTACCTCCTGGCCGGTGCCGGCGCCCTCCTGCTGGTCGGCGGGGGAACTCGGGTCGCCACCACCCGGAGGAGCAACCGGTGACGGTGCGCAACCGCGGGGCGCTGGCGGCCATGGCCGCCGGCGCCACCGCCCTCACCGTCGCCGCTGTGGTCGCCGTTGCCGCTCGGCCCGCGGCGGATGTCGGCGCGGACGAGGTGGCCGCCCTCGCCGACACCGCCCCCTCCGCAGCAGGAAGCCGATCGCCGGTGCCGGTGCGCAAGGGTGAACTGCCGGCCGGCGCCGAGATTGTTCCGCCGGTCGGCCTGCGGATCCCGGCAATCGGGGTGACCGCCACGGTGAACGCCGTCGGCACCAACCCACAGACCAATGAGTTCGAGGTACCGCCCAGCGTGGACCAGGTCGGCTGGTATCGCTACGGGCCGGGGCTGGCGGCACCGGCGGGCTCCGTGGTGATAGCTGGTCACGTGGACAGCTCCACGCAAGGCGAAGGTGCGTTCTTCCGGCTCCGGGAGTTGGACCAGGGCGACCGACTGACCGTGACCGGCAGCGACGGCCAGGACCGTGCCTACCGGGTGATCGCCCGGGAGGAGTACCAGAAGACAAAGATTCCGCTGGAGCGGTACTTCGCCCGCGACGGCGACCAGCGGTTGACCCTCATCACCTGCGGCGGCCCCTTCGACGCCGACACCCGCCGCTACCGCGACAACCTCGTGGTCACCGCGGTGCCGGCAGGACCGGCAGCGGCGCCGTGATCCGTTCACCGGCGCCCGCGTGGAATTCCCGCCACCTCGGCTGGAAGTAGTCACCGTTCTTGGGCACTCCGCGATGCTCGACCCCGTCATCGTCGCGATAGCACCACGCAAAGGGTAGGCCGTGCGCGAGCTCCGGATCCGGACCGCTCATGAGTTGAAAATGCAGGTGAGGCTCGGACGAATTGCCGGAATTGCCACAGTCAGCCAACTGCTGACCAGCCACGACCTGGTCACCGGCGGAAACTCGAATTGACCCCCGCCGCAAATGCGCAAAGGCCGCGTAGACGCCCTCACCCAGGTCGAGGATGAGGTGATTACCCAGCAGGTGCCGAGGCTGGCCCAGGCTACGTACGATGCCCTCCACAAGGAACAGGTAAACCAAGCCCGGCAGCGACGTACGGGATAGGTGATCGCGCTGGCCGTCAACGGTCGCCACCACCACACCAGCTCCGGGCGCGAGGATCGGGCTACCGAAAGCCGGGTACTGGCCGGGGCGTCGGCCGAGCGGCCAAAGCCACCGGAAGGCAGGCGCGGGAGCGTCAGCGGGGTGATGAGTCAGGTCGATGGCGTACGTCTGGGCGTAGCTGTGGGTCTGATGGCTGGGCACCTTCGTGCCCGGGCCGTTCAGGGCCAGCCACCGGCCCGCGACGGGAACGTCGACCAGCGCCGGAGCCTGCCCCTGCGGCGGGCGCTGTCTGCGCCGCACGGTCCAGCCTGCCAACAGAACAACAGCCCCGACCGCTACCCCCACCCACCACAGGGGACCGAAACCACGATGATTGACCACCAAGATGACCAGGCTGACCCCGAAGAACAAAACCCTGCGCTTCCATATGAAGCTCCACAAACTCACGCCTTGCTCCGATTTGTACGGTCAGCCATGGGGTGGAGGATAGCCGAGCGGTGCCACCACATCGCCTGCCGTAGTGGTAGAAGCGAACGCGTCGCCGAGGACGGATCGAGTTCACCGCGCCGCGTGGTCGACGACCGCGCGCAGCGCCGGATAGCGCTGACGGAGGCGACGTTCCAGCTGTCCGTGCAGGGTGCTGCGGGCGGCCGGGCAGCCGTTGCACGCGCCAGCGAGCCGGACGGTGACCACGTCATCCCGCGCGTCCACCAGGTCGATCCGGCCGCCGTGCGCGGCGGCGAACTGCCCGACCGGCCCGTCAAGGAGCTGCTGGGCCAGCGTACGCAGTGCCGCGTCCCCGCCCCGCGCACCGGAATCGGGTACGACGTGCCAGCCGCCGGTTTCCTCGAGCGCGGCGTGCAGCGCGCCGCGTACCCGTGCCCCCTGGTCTCCCCAGCTGTGCCACGGACCGAGGCGGGTGAGCACGGCGGCGGGTTCCAGCCGGAGCTCGGCGAGAGTCCCGTCGGCGAGCAGCCCCGCCAGCGGTGGCGGGGCCGCGGCGACGACGCCGACCGAGTCGAACAGGTCGGCGGGGATGACCCAGCGCAGCAGATCCGGTTCGTCGGCGCAGCGCTGCGGGTGCAGGGGAACCATCGAAGTCACCCCACGAAAAGGGCGGTGACGGTCCGGGCAAGGTAGGCCATCAGCCAGGCCGTCACGGTGAGGTAGCCGAAGGCCACCAGCGGCCACCGCCAGGTGCCGGTCTCCCGCCGGATGACCCCGACGGTCGCCATACACTGGAGGGCGAAGGCGAAGTACACCAGCAACGCGGCGATCGTCGGTGCGGTGAAGATCGGCTGTCCGGCCCGAGGGCCGTCCGAGTAGGTCATCCCACGGAGCGCGTCGCCCGGGTCTTCGGGGTCTTCGGCCGCCGCGACCTGGCCGAGGGTGGCGACGAACGTCTCCCGGGCCGACTGGGCGGACAGCACGCCGACATTGATCCGCCAGTCGAACCCCAGGGGGTCGAAGACCGGCGCCACCAGCCGGCCGACCCCGGCGGCGTAGCTGTGGTCGACGACGTAGGCCGAGACCGCCGCCGAATCAGCGGTGTCGACTCCCGCCGCCTGCATCTGCTCGGTCGAGTGCAGCGGCAGGTTCAGCAGCAGCCACAGCACCATCGTGGTGGCCACAATGATGGTCGAGCACTTGCGGAGAAACGAACTCGCCGCACCCCACACCGCCAGCAGGACCGCCCGGGGCGAGGGCAGCCGGTACGGCGGCATCTCGAGATAGAAGGGCGTCGGCTGGCCACGACGGTCACCGAACTTCTTGAACGCCCACGCGGCCAGCATCGCCGAGACCGCCCCGAGCAGGTACAGCCCGAACATGACCAGACCCTGCAGACCGAACGGGCCGAACGTGGCGGCGGGGTCGACCAGCAGCCCGATCAGGACCACGTAGACGGGAAGCCGCGCGGCGCAGGTCATCAGTGGCGCCGCCATCATCGTGGCGATCCGGTCCCGGGCCGAGGGCAGGGTGCGGGTGGCCATGATGCCGGGGATCGCGCAGGCGAACGAGGACAGCAGCGCCACGAAGGCGCGCCCCTCCAGCCCAGCGCGGCCCATCACGCGGTCCATCAGGAACGCCGCGCGGGACATGTAGCCGACCCCCTCGAGGAGGGAGATCAGCAGAAACAGCAGCATGATTTGCGGCAGGAAGACCAGGACGCCGCCGACGCCGCCGATCAGGGCGTCCCCGAGCAGGCCCGACAGCCACGGATTGGTGACGTGCACCGACACCCAGCCCGACAGTACGCCGAAGAACGCCTCGACCCCTTCCTGGAGCGGAGCGGCCAGGGTGAAGACCGTCTGGAAGAACAGCACCATCACGGCGAAGAAGACCACGGTGCCCAAGATCGGGTGCAGCAGCACCGCGTCGAGCCGTCGGGTGCGGCCATGCGGTTGAGCCGCCCCGTACCCGGCGTACGACAGGACGGACTCCACCCAGGCGTCCCGCTCACCCGGGTCCTCCGGTGGGGATATCACCGGAGTCGGCCAGTCGCTCCAGTCGAGTAGCTGTTCCCGCAATTCAGCGATGCCGTGACCCCGGTGGCCGACCACCGCGACCACCGGCACTCCCAGGGCCTGGCTCAGCGCGTCAACATCCACCGCGCCCTGGCGGCGGAGCAACTCGTCGGTGAAGGTCAGCACCACGCAGCTGGGAAGACCTCGGGCCAGCACCTGCGCGACAAATCCCATCGAGCGCCGCAGGGTCGTCGCGTCAACCACGATCAGCAACGCGTCCGGCGCCCGCATGCCGTTGCCGTCCAGGACGTCAACCAGAACCTGCTCGTCCAGACTGACCGGGTCCAGGCCGTACGAGCCGGGTAGATCTTCGACGGCGAACCTGCGGTCACCGACCCGGCAGGTCCCGGCGAAGCGGGACACGGTCACCCCGGGATAGTTTCCGGTCTTGGCGTGCATACCAGTGAGGGCATTGAACACGCTCGTCTTGCCCGCGTTGGGAGCACCGACCAGGGCCACCTGCGGCAGCTGGGTCAGCGGGGCCGCGGGCTGACCGCTCTCGTGGCAGGCGCTGCTCACCGATCCACCTCGACCACGTTCACGCACGACGCCTGCGCCCGGCGTAGGCAGATCTCGTAGTCTTTAACCAGGTAGATCATCGGGTCGCGCAGCGGTGCCCGGCGCAGCATTCGGACCTCCGTGCCGGGCGTGAAACCGAGGTCGGCCAGGCGCCGCGCGACAGCTGGCGAGTCGGGCACCGAGACGCTCACCACCTGCGCCGTGGCGCTCGGCGTCAGGTCGGCCAGCGTCCTTTCGCCGCACCGGCCCTCCGACCGGGGCCGACCGTCGGTCCCCAGTTCGAACGTCCTGCTCGTCATGCACGCCCCCAGCCAGACTCACCTGCAGATTAGGTAAGGCTAACCTCAGAAAAACTTCCTGGGGATGTGACCTTTGGCCCCTGTTCTCGGGACAATCGCCGACCAGCGCACCGGGCAGAGGCTCCGCGCCGCAGCTCCGGGCCAAGCTCGAGGGCAGCGGAGCACCACCCGGCCCACGAGCTCACTCACGCACTGCTGCTCACTCACGCACTGCTGGAAAGCCGACGCACCAAGCGCCACGAGCCCGGCAGCAGACCAGCGGCGAGCAGGGCCTTGAGCAGGTCACCCGCCAGGAAGGGAACGAGGCCCAGCAGGAGCGCGGCCGGCACGTCCACTCCGGTGGCAACCATCAACCAGGGAACACCGACCGCATAGATCACCAGGTTCCCGAGCACCATCAGCCCGAACATCCGCCCTGGCCGCCGGTCCGCGCCGACGGCGGCCAACCGGCCGACAACCGCCGCGGCCAACACGAAGCCCAGCAGGTAGCCCATGGTCGCAGCCGGCCAGCCGTGCGCACCGTCGGCAAACCACGGCACCCCCAACACTCCCGCCACCACATAGAACAGCATGCTCGCCACCCCACGGGCCGACCCGAGCGCCGTCCCGGCCAGGAGGACCGCGAAGGTCTGCCCGGTGACGGGAACCGGAGAACCGGGAATCGTCACCGACACCTGCGCGGCGGCACCGACGACAGCGGCACCACCGACGACCAGGGCGACCTCCCGCGCCAGGGAACCACCCCACGCGTCCGCCAGCACGCCGATGCGGGGGCCGGAGGCCATCACCAAACCGTCTGCCATCTCATCCTCCTGTTGTCGCCACCGACGCCGGTGGCGTCCCTACAGATCATGTCGATCCTCCCAGCACTGCCGCCGGCCCGGGCGTCCGCCCACGGGCCCGAGACCACATCGGAGCACACGAGTAGTCAGGCTCCAACCGAAGGTGACCGGATGACCAGCAACCCGACCGCGGCGGTGCTCGGGATTCCGGTCAGGTCAGCGACACGCGCACTCTCAACCCCGTCCTGCGGCGCAGCCAAGATGATCATGCATGCACGGGACAGTAGACGACGAAAACACCCTCGACCCGGGCCATCCGTCCTGCTCAACGCCCATCCCCACACCACGCTCGAAATACGGGTGCGCCGAAACAGCCGATTCGATATTGATACCGCCATGCCCCAACTGAGCCGGCCCACCGAGCGGGTACATCAATCGTTCATTGCCGCCATGGCCGAGTTCCGCGCCGAGGGACGTGGCAGCGCGGAAGATGCCAGCATGATCGGGTCTGAGCTGCGCATGTTTTCGCGCCACTGGTCGGCTCCCGCCGGGTTCGCGGCGTACGTCGATTGGCTACGAAAGCAAAGCCTCGAGGACTCCCCGCGCCCGGACGGGCACGTGCCGTCGACCACGTTGTGGTGGGTGCAGGACGACGCCTATCTCGGCCGCCTCGCCATCCGGCATCGCCTGACCCCGTACCTACGGGAATTCGGCGGTCACATCGGCTATGACGTGCGACCAACCGCACGGCGGCGGGGCCACGCGACCGCGATGCTGACCGCCGCGTACCACCTGGACATCACGTCTGCCCTGGTGACATGCGACGTGGACAACGTCGCCTCCCGGAAGGTGATCGAGCGCAACGGCGGGATCTTCGCCGACCAACGCAGCGAGAAGCTTCGGTTTTGGGTTCCGACCGACTGACCCGGCCGCTCGGACGGCGGATCAGCGGCATCCGGGTCACTCTCCGCGGTAGCTCTCCCAGTGCGGAGCCGGGCCACGGTGCGGGGCGACCGGGCTGTTGTCCGGCATCAACTCACCGGTGTCGTCGAACACGATCACACCGTTGCAGCGCAGGCTCCAGCCCTGCTCCGGATGGGACGCGATGATGCGGGCCGCCTCGTGGTCGACCGCGCTCGCGGTGGGACACGTCGGCTGGTGGTTGCACGGGGTGTTGGCGTTGGGCCGGGCTCGGAGGGCGAGGTCGACGGTGTGCATGCCGGTTCTCCTCTCAACTGGGCGACTCAGCCGCGCTGGCACTCGGAACGGACGGGAGTGGCCGTCACCTACCAGTTCGCTACGTCATCGCTGAACAGATGAGACGGCACACCCCCGGGCTGATACACGTACGGCAAAATACTGACGCACATATTGATAGATCATAAAAAATAGGGTACATGGGGTAAGGAAAATTGAGCCTGCGCACGAACTGAAGGATCAGTCCCAGGCTTCGCCCATCGTGGCGAGTTCGCCCGCGTACTCGATCTGATCGCGCCAGGGCTCCGGCCACGCGGCCATACCGAGAGCGACACCGAGGAACGCGCCGGTCAGACAGGCGATGGAGTCGGAGTCGCCGGAGGTGGTGGCGGCGCGGGCAAGGGCGGACACCGGATCGTCGACATGCCGGATCGCGCAGAACAGTGCGGTAGCCAGGGCCTCCTCGGCGATCCAACCGGCACCGGTGATCCGGCAGGCGTCCGCGCCGTCGTCGGCCAGGGCGAGCGCGAGATCGAGCCGATCCAGTACGTGCCGGCACTCGTCCCAGCCAAGGGCGAGGTAGTCGGCGGGATTGGCCACGCCGGGCTGCTGCCACAGCGCACCCAACCACTCGTCGCGGTAGACGGTGCGCTGGTCGTGGGCGCGGGCTCGCAGCAGCGTGGGCAGGGACGGCAGCTCCGCGCCGTCGCGCAGCAGCCGCACGGCGTACGCGGTCAGCTCACTGGCCGCGAGCGCGGTGGGGTGCCCGTGGGTCATCGCGGCCTGCAACTGCGCCACCCCGGCGAGGGTGTCCAGGTCGTAGCCGGCGACGAGCCCGACCGGCGCGACCCGCATGTTCGCGCCACAGCCCTTCGAGCCGATCATCGTGGCCTGGGTCCACGGCTGGCCGAGGGCGAGGTTCCCGCAGGCACGCAGGCAGGTCATTCCCGGTGCGCGGTTGTTGTCGGGGCTGGCCGCCCACTGCACGAACCGCTCCCGAAGCAGCGGTTCCAACACCTCGGCCGTCGGCGCGGGCGCATCCAACAGCGCCATCCCGACCGCCAGGGTCAGCTGGGTGTCATCGGTGACCGGTGCGGGGTCGCCCGCCAACTCGCGCGGGCCATCGGGCCCGTAGCGGGCCTGGATGTCCGGGACCGTCATGAACTCGGTCGGGCCGCCCAAGGCGTCGCCGTAGGCCAACCCAAACAGGCAGCCGGACGCCGCATTCGACGTAGTCGGCTCTCGCATATCGGGTGGATGGTAGCCCAACGGAAGGCACTGCGGGGGGTACCAGCTTGACGATAATGGGGCCGGCACACGAGCAAGGAGAGATCATGGATGACTGGAACGCCAAGATCATAGAAGAGTTCCGCGAGAACGACGGGCGAGTCGGTGGCCAGTTCGCAGGCGCGCCAATCCTGCTGTTGCACACCGTGGGCGCCAAAAGTGGGCAGCCTCGTTTGAACCCGATGATGTACCAGAAGTTGGATCGTGGTTACGCCGTGTTCGCCTCCAAGGCGGGCGCCCCCAGCCACCCCGACTGGTACCACAACCTACGGGCCCATCCGCAGGTCAGGGCAGAGATCGGCACGGACACCCTCGACCTGGTGGCCAGAGTCGCCGCTGGAGACGAGCGGGAGCGCATCTGGAGCGCGCAGAAGGACGCCTTCCCAGGCTTCGCGGAGTACGAAGCCAAGACGACCCGGGAAATCCCCGTCGTCGTGCTGGAAGCCGCCTCGTAACGCGCCGGAAACTCCTTTGCTCCACGTCAGACGATCGATAGGTTGCTGCCCATGGGCAGCATCCTCTCGGTCAACCTGGCGGTTCCGGAACGCAGCACCGCGACGCGAGTCGGGATCACCGGCATCAACAAGCAGCCCGTTGACGGACCCGTGACGGTCCGAGCCCCCGGGCCGAAGACCACCGGCCTACACAGCGGCCTGGTCGGCGACCAGATCTTCGACATCAAGCACCACGGCGGCGACGACCAGGCCGTGTACGCGTACGCCCGGGAGGACTACGACTGGTGGGAAGCCCACCTCGGGCGGGTGCTACCGGGCGGAATCTTCGGTGAGAACCTGACCACGGCCGGCGTCGACGTCAACGGTGCGGTGATCGGCGAGACCTGGCGCATCGGCGACCAGCTCGAACTCCAGCCGACCTTTGGCCGCATTCCGTGTGCGACTTTCCAGGCCAAGATGGCGGAGCCGCGGTGGGTGAAGCGGTTCATCCGGGAAAACCGCCCTGGCGCCTACCTTCGGGTCGTCACACCGGGAGAGGTGCGAGCCGGAGATCCGGTTTCGGTGCTCCACCGGCCAGCCCACGGCGTAACAATCGCGGCGGCCTTCCACGCGTACCTGACCGAGCCGGAGTTGCTGCCAGCGCTGGCAGAGGTCGAGGGCCTCCCCCACGACCTCCGGCAAACGCTAATGGAACGAGCGCCCAGCTGAGGCAGCCAGCAACTTGATCCGCAGCCGGGGCGAACCGAAGCTGCCCAACGCCGATCCGACCATCCACTCCTCCCGCTTATTACCAGAGATACCCCGCCTGAACCAAGATCTGTCACCAATGCTGACGCCCTGGTAAGTTCAGCGGCCGATCATTATTCCTTTAATTGGGAGGGGCGGATTCAGTGACGAGGTTGCGGGGTAGTGGGCTATCGCTGCTCATTGACAACCGCGGCTTCCGGACGCTCTGGCTCGCCCGTACCACCTCCTACCTCGGTGATGTCATCACTGCCACCGCCGTGGTTCTCTACCTCTACGACATCGGGGCAACCCCGACCGAGCTTGGCTTGGCGCTCGCCGCGAAGGCACTGCCCCAAGGGCTCGGCCCGGTGACCGGCACCCTGGCCGACCGCTGGGACCCCCGCCGTATCATGATCACCGCTGACCTGATTCGGTTCGGGACAGTCGGCCTGATCGCGGTGGCCCTGCCGCCCTTTCCGGTGCTCATCGCCCTGATCCTGCTCAAAGGCACGCTGACCACCTGCTTCCTGCCAGCGGGCAAGAGCTGCGTGCCACGGCTGGTGGAGCGGTCCAGCCTGGTGCAGGCCAACTCGCTGCTCGGGCTTTCGCGCAATGTGGCGTTGGCCGTCGGGCCGGTCGTCGGTGCGGTACTCATCCAGGCTGCCGGAGCGCGAGCCGCCTTCGCCCTGGACGCGGCCTCCTACCTACTCTCCGCCCTGGTGCTGTTCTTTCTGCCGCCGGTCGGCAACGATCATGGCGCTTCGCGGCGGACCACGCGGTTCGTCGCGGACCTCACGGCCGGCCTCCGTTACGTGGCCGGGCACGCCGTTGCCCGGGCGGTGGCGCTCTGCCTCTTTCTCGGTGTCTTCTTCGCCGCTTGGGACAGCGTGGCGCTGGTCTTCCTGATCAAGGACGACCACGGCGGCACCGATACCTGGGTCGGGGTGGCGACCGGCGGTTACGGGCTCGCAATGGTGCTCGTGCCGTTGCTGCTCGCGCTGACCCGTTGGCAGCCCTCCGGCCCGCGGCTGCTCCTCATCGGCCTGTGCTGCTCGGCCCTGGGCCTCATCGCCGTGGGCATCGCCGGCCAGCTGATCCTGATCGTACTGCTCTACACGATCGCCGGTGCCGGCAACGGCCTGGAGAACATAGCCACCGACACCGCCATCGGCCAGAGCGTGGACAGCGACAAGCTGGGCCGGGTCTTCGGTGCGATCTACGCCCCGGTCTTCCTCGCGGAGACCGCGGCCTACCTGATCAGCGGCCCCCTACTCGAGGCGACCTCGCCGGCCGGAGTGTTCCTCATCGCCGGCACGGGCCTGCTTGGGGTGGCCGCTGTCGCCTGGTGGCTGCTCCGCCGGGCCGAAGGGCCGCCACCGTACCCACACGCCAGGACGCCACGCCGAACCAACCCTCCGGCCGGAGTCGTCACTGCTCGATCCGGAGGGCCCAGCGCACCTCCACCGACGTCTCCACCGTGACCCCCAGCTGCTGCGTCTGCGAGGCGGAATCGATCTTGTCAAGGCTGTGGTGAACCTCTGAGCCACACAGGACGGTGCTCTCGGAAGCCGAGCCGATGGTGAGCACAAGTGAACCGTCGCCCTGGCAGTTGAGGCTGATCCACAATGCGCCCGGACCAGGGGTGATGCGCCCGGCTATCGCCGCGCCAGACTGGGGCCCAGCAGCCAGGAGCGTGGTTCGTCCTGGCGCGGCGGAGGGTAGTCCCACCTTGTCGGCGACGGATGGGGGCACTGAGGACGGGCTTGCGGCGGAGCCTACGTTCGGGGATGCGGTGGAGTCCGCGGTCGGGGTTGCGGCGAGGCCCGAACTGGCATTCGATCCGGCTGTGCAACCGGGCAGAGCAAGAGCACCGACCACAAGCAGCGCCAGTGAAGTCCGAGACAGCGACACAGTAGCTCCACTTCCAGCACGGCCCTACTGGTCGGGCCGGGTAGGTCAACGACAGAGAGGAAGCATGATAATGGTGAAGACAGATCCCATGGTTACGATCGACCGGCTGGACGAGGCCAACGTCAACGACGTGGTCGAGCTGTTTCTCGGTTACCTCGACTTCTACCAGCGGCCGAACACCCGCCCAGCGGCAGCAGAGTTCCTGCGCGCGCGACAGGCACGCCAGGAGTCCATCCTCTACCTTGCGCGAGGCGAGGAGGGACCGATCGGATTCGTTCAGGTGTACCCGACCTTCTCGTCCGTCTCGTTGGCATCCGTATGGATCCTCAACGACCTCTTCGTCGCGCCCCACGCTCGCGGCTCAGGGGTGGGGCGTGCCCTGGTCAACCGGGTCATCTCGGATGCGGAGGCCGCCGGCGTGATCGGGGTTAAGCTCGCGACGGCAGCGGACAACACGTCGGCGCAGGCCCTGTACGAAGCTGCGGGATTCACCACCGGCCACTCCGTGCGCCACTACCTGAAGCCGACGCGATGAGCGGATGACGCAATCGCCTACCGGCTGGCACAGTCACAACGGCACGCCCCGAGGGACATCGATTTGAACCCTGCCACCGTTACCCGAGACCGCCGACGCCGCCCGAGAGGGCGGCACCCGCACGCCTGCCGGACCAGTTGGCACCCTCGATCCGGTAGCAGACGTGGGGCGTCCCACCTCGATCCTGGCCCGGCCCGGCCAGGACCCCACCGAGCTTCTCCACCGCCCGCCGAGAACGGAAGTTTTCTATACCGACAAGAAAGACAACGGTATCGACGAACTGAAAAGCATGATCCAGCATGAGCTGCTTGAGTGTCTTGTTGTAGACCCCACCCCAGTGGGAACGCGCAAGGAAGGTCCAGCCGATTTCGACCTCGCGACGATCCGCATCGTAGCCGTGATACCGAGATGAACCGATCAGGCGAGACTCCCTGGCGTCGACCACCGCGAACGCGCCGCCGGAGGCGAGCGCATCCCGGAAGAAGGCGCGAAAAACCTCCTCGCGGCACCGGTCCGACTGCGGATGCTGTTCCCACAGCAGCGGGTCAGCGGCGACAGCGAACAGCTCATCGAAATCCGCTGGCCGGAGGGGCCTTACCGTAATCAGCTCGCTGGTCAGGACGGGCTGGAGTTCGAACGGCATCGCGAGGGCTCCAATCGCTAGATGGGGCAACCCGTGGCCTCATTCACCCAGTACGGCGAGCCGCCGGGGAAGATCGGCGAGGTTCGGGATCCGGTGCACACCGGCCGGCACCGGCACGGTCGACCTCGACGTCGCCGTGGCTGTTGATCGTGCACGATCAAGCCAGATTCCGACAAGACCCGCCTCCCGAGCCGCCGCCGCATCCGTGTCCGGCTAAGCCCGCTCCGAGACCGGCCGGAGCGGGTCGCGTCGCCGCCGTACCCGCCCCCACCCCACACGAGGCGATCAGGCAGTAGGTTGGGCTCCGGTACGCCCGGCGCCGGTCAACGGGATAGCGAGGACAACGCCGCACATGAGCCCGTCATGATCTTCCGAATTCTCCTCGCCGTCGCCGGTCTGCTGCTGCTCACGGTGGCCGCCGACCACCTCGTGCTCGGGGCCTCCCGGCTCGCCCACCGGCTACGGATCAGACCCGTCGTCGTCGGCGTCGTGGTGATCGGTCTCGGCACCTCGGCACCGGAGCTGCTGGTCTCCGGAGTGGCTGCGGCCCGAGGTGACACGAGTATCGCCCTGGGCAACATCGCGGGTTCTAACATTCTCAACCTGACCATGGTCCTCGGCGTCGCCGCACTGGTCGCCAAGGTCACCGTGAAGTCGACGGTGATCTACCGCGAGGCACGGCTCGCGGTCGGCGCCGTGCTGCTCTTCGGCCTCCTGGCCTGGACCGGACTGACGGTCGTGACCGGTGCGGTGCTGCTGGTCGCCGCCGCTGGCGCGCTGTGGCTGCTGATCCGGTGGGCGGGTGAGGGTGAAGCGACCCCGCTGGCCCGGGACGTGGTGGAGCACGTGGAGGGCGAGAACGTCGCCGTGGTGGCGCCGGCCGGTCGAGCCGAGCCGACACAGCGGCAACGGCTGGCCCGGTGGGAGCCGGTCCGCACCGTACTTGGCCTCGTCGGGGTCCTGGCCGGGGCGCAGCTGCTGGTTGTCAACGCCGCCGCGATCGCCACCGACCTGGGGGTCCCCCAGTTGATCATCGGGATGACCCTGGTCGCGGTGGGCACCTCGCTGCCGGAGCTGGTCACCACGATTCAAGCCCAACGACAGGGTGAGTCAGACCTGCTCGTGGGCAACCTGTTCGGCTCCAACCTGTTCAACAGCCTCGTCGGCGGCGCCGTGATCGCCCTGGCCGCCCCGAGCGGTGTCCCCGGCACCAGTGTCGCGCTCGTCCTGGTGATGGGCCTGGCCGCAGTGGCGGCCTGGATACTGCTCCGCCGGAGCTATTCACTCACCCGCCCGGAAGGCTCGGTGCTGCTCGCGGCATATGTGCTGACGATACCGCTGCTGTTGTCCACGTAGCCGGCGAGACCGCCACGCACAGAAGAGCGCCGGCCACCCAGCCGGCGTTGGACGGATTCCTACGAGGTGGGTGCCGACACCTCACGCAGGCGTCGGCGTAGGTAGCGGTGCTCGGCGTCGGTCCCGCACAGCTCAAGCGCCCGACGATAGGCGGCGGCTGCCTCAGCGGATCGCCCCAGCCGGCGCAGCAGGTCGGCCCGGGTCGCCGGCAGCAGGTAGTAGTCATTGAGCTCCCCGGTGGCGGCCAGGCGATCCACCAACGCCAGTCCAGCTCCGGGTCCGTCGGCCATCGCCACCGCCACCGCCCGGTTGAGCTCGACGACCGGGCTGGGTGCCAGGCGGGCGAGTTGCGCGTACAGGCCGACGATCTGCGGCCAGTCGGTCGCCGCCGCCACAGGCGCCTCGGCGTGGACCGCGGCGATCGCCGCCTGCACCTGGTAGGCACCGGGGCGGCGCCGCGCCAGTGCCTGCTCGAGCAGGACGACCGCCTCGGCGATCTGGGTGTGGTCCCAGGCCGAACGGTCCTGGTCGGCCAGGGTGACCAGGTCGCCGTGCTGGTCAACCCGGGACGGGCGGCGGGCGTCGTGCAGCAGCATGAGCGCGAGCAGTCCGCGGGCTTCGGGTTCAGCCGGCATCAGGGCGGTCAGGAGTCGGGCCAGCCGGATCGCCTCGCCGGAGAGACCTGCGGTAACAAGGTGTGTGCCGGCGGTCGCCGCGTAGCCCTCGTTGAACAACAGATAGAGCGCCGCGAGTACGGCCGACAGTCGCTCTGGTAGCAGCTGAGCCGGCGGGACCCGAAACGGGATCCCCGCATGGCGGATCTTATTCTTCGCGCGGAACAGCCGTTGCCCCATGGTGTGCTCCGACACCAGGAAAGCCCGGGCGATCTCCGCTGTCCGAAGCCCGGCGAGGTAGCGCAACATGAGCGCGACCTGCGCCTCCCTGGTGAGCGCCGGGTGCCCGCAGGTAAACATCAACTCGAGGCGTTCGTCGGGAAAGTAGCCGACCGGAGCCGGCTCCCCCAGCCGGGACAACTCGCGCAGCTTTCCGGCCTCCACGGCGGAGCGACGAAGCCGGTCCACCGCGCGATTGCGGGCCGTGGTGGCGAGCCACCCCCCGGGGCGATCCGGAATCCCCTCCGTCGGCCAGCGGGTGAGTGCCGCGGTGAACGCGTCCTGGGCGCACTCCTCCGCCAGCTCCCAGTCCCCAGCGAGCCGGATCAGCATGGCGACGATCCGCCCCCAGTCGTCGGCGTAGGCGGTGGCGATCGCCGCGCTGACCCGGCCCGCCTCGATGTCGGTGCTCAGTCCTACTCCCAGAACGGCCTCAGTTCGACCACATTGCTACGCGCCATCGGGTGCTTCGACGCCACCTCCACCGCCTCGTCGAGGTCGACGCAGTCGAGTACGTCGAATCCGGCGATCACGTCCTTCGTCTCGGCGTACGGGCCATCGGTGAGCAGAACCTTGCCATCGCGTACGCGAACCGTCGTCGAGTCGCTTCCCGGACGGATCGCCTCGCCCAGCAGCCGTACGCCCCGGCCGTCCATCTCCTCGACCCAGGTGTCAACGTCCATCTCGTTCGATGCGGCACCGACGGGACGGCCAAGGTCGCCCGCTCCCTCCTCGGCCGGCCGGTTGACACACACCAGCATCAGGTACTTCATCCGCCTACCTTCTTCGCCTCGTCAGCCACCCGCGCCGGGTGGCTGGCCCCTACGACGAACGGCCCGCCCTGATTTCTACCGCGCGCCGCGACTTATTTCAGCCCGGGCAGTCGGGGCGTTGCCACCCGAATGTCCCCTCAAGGGCGTTTCTCCGCATCTATACGGGATAGCTGGTTGACACTGGCGTCTGTCCTGATGGCGATAGATGCCGGCGTGGAGGTCGGAGTGATGCGGAGAATCTGCCAGCGGCCAGGCCGGAGCGCCGGAGTGGACCGGATGGGTCGGGCCATCGTCGGCTTGTTCTTTCTGGTGTTGGCGGTGACAGCCACGCAGGCAGTCGCCGGCGCGTGGCCGGCGGCGGCACGGAACACGCCCGCACCGTCCGGCACCGCGTCGGACACCCTCCTGGCCTGGGGGGAGAACAATGACGGCGAGTTGGGCGACGGAACCACCACCAACCGCAGCACACCCGTCAACACCAACCTGCCCCCGGGCACCGAGGCCACGGCCATCGCCGCCACCGGCGACCACAGCCTGGCGCTGACGTCCACCGGCACCGTCCTCGCCTGGGGCGAAAACCTCGACGGCCAGTTGGGCGACGGAACCACCACCAGGCGCAGTACACCCGTCAACGTCGACCTGCCCCCAGGCACCGAGGCCACGGCCATCGCCGCCGGCGACGACCACAGCCTGGCGCTGACGTCCACCGGCACCGTCCTCGCCTGGGGAGATAACTCCGAGGGTCAGCTGGGGGACGGAACCACCACCAACAGCAGCACACCCGTCAACGTCGACCTGCCCCCAGGCACCGAGGTCACGGCCATTGCCGGCGGCGACGACCACAGCTTGGCGCTGACGTCGACCGGCACCGTCCTTGCCTGGGGCGAAAACAACGACGGCGAGTTGGGCGACGGAACCACCACCAGCAAGAGCACACCCGTCAACGTCAACCTGCCCGCCGGCGTCACCATCACCGCCATCGCCGCCCACGGCGACCACAGCCTGGCGTTGACCTCCACCGACGCCGTCCTCGCCTGGGGCGCCAACTTCGGGGGGCAGTTGGGCGACGGGACCACCACCAACCGCAGCGCACCCGTCAACGTCAACCTGCCCGCCGGCGTCACCATCACGGCCATCGCCGCCGGCGACGAGCACAGTCTGGCGCTGACTCCCACCGGCACCGTCCTCACCTGGGGCGACAACTCCGAAGGGCAGTTGGGCGACGGGACCACCACCAACCGCAGCACACCCGTCAACGTCAACCTGCCCGCCGGCGTCACCGTCACCACCATCACGGGCGGCAACCTCTACAGCCTGGCGGTCACCTCCACCGGCGCTCTCCTTGCCTGGGGCGCCAACTTCGGGGGGCAGTTGGGCGACGGAACCACCACCAACCGCAGCACACCCGTCAACGTCGACCTGCCGCCGGGAACCATCATCACCGCTGTCGCCGCCGGCGATGCCCACAGCTTGGCGCTGACCGCACCACCGACATCCACCACCACCCTGCAGGTCACCCCAGCCAACCCGGCGGCGGATCAGAACATCACCCTCACCGCCACCGTCACCTGCAACGTCGACACCCCCACCGGAACCATCACCTTCCGCACCAACACCACCACCCTCACCACCACACCCCTGACCGCCGACGCCACCGCCACCCACACCGCCACCCTCCCACCGGACACCCACACCCTCACCGCCCACTACACCAGCACCAACACCTGCCCCGACAGCCAATCCCCACCCACCACCATCACCATCGCCCCACCACCCGACGAGCCCGACCTACCCATCACCGGCCCCAACCTGACCACCACCACCGGCGCCGCCGCCCTCTCCATCCTGGCCGGCGTCATCCTCAGCTACGCCGCGCGCCGACGCCCACCACACCGGGCCACATAGAACAAGGTGCCACCAGCCCACACCACCCCTCCCGCCCGACCTGCCGGAGCCAATCGAGGCGTACGCCCTGGTGGCCGCCCCGTCACCGTGGCGGTCTGGGGGCGGGGCGGGTGGCACCCGCGACACAACAGGCATCCGAATGACGACCCCCCGCCGTTGGCCTCACAGCCGGGCGGGGCGTCATTACCTGGGGCAGGTCAGAGGTTGTCGGCGGTGCAGGTCACGATCGTGAACTCGCCGGGTAGAGCCAGGTGGAGCCCCCGGCCGGGATCGAACCGGCGACATCTCGCTTACAAGGCGAGTGCTCTGTCCAGCTGAGCTACAGGGGCGTGTTGCCGACGCCAGCATAGCGACTGACGTCCAGTTTCCCCGCGCGGCAGGCCCGGTCAGCACGACCAACGTCGGCAGCCCGCAACGGCCGGTGGTGTTTCCTGCCCGGCACTGCTCACCTGACCGTTATGTGTATGGCCCCGGTCCCACCAGCTGCTCCCGTTCTTGGCACGCGGAGGAAACCGATCTACCGTTCAGGGACGCGGTCGACGCCTGTCGGCCGTGGGCCGGGTCGCAGCTGCGGGCCGGTCCGCTCCTTCACTCGGATCGTCCGGCACGTTCCTGCCGGTGAAAGGAAGCACCCTCATGGCCACGGTTACCTACGCCAAGGCGTCCCGGATCTACCCGGGCACCGAGCGGCCCGCCGTCAACCAGCTTGACCTGGAGATCGGCGACGGCGAGTTCCTGGTCCTGGTCGGCCCCTCCGGTTGCGGTAAGTCCACCAGCCTGCGCATGCTCGCCGGCCTCGAGGACGTTGACCAGGGTTCGATCTCCATCGACGGCCGGGACGTGACCCACCTGCCGCCGAAGTCCCGCGACATCGCGATGGTCTTCCAGAACTACGCCCTCTACCCGCACATGTCGGTGTACGAGAACATGGCGTTCGCCCTCAAGCTGCGCAAGACCCCAAAGGCGGAGATCGACCGGCGGGTCAAGGAAGCGGCGACGCTGCTGCAGTTGGAGGAGTACCTCGGCCGCAAGCCGAAGGCGCTCTCCGGCGGCCAGCGCCAGCGGGTGGCGATGGGGCGGGCGATCGTCCGCGAGCCGCAGGTCTTCCTGATGGACGAGCCCCTGTCGAACCTCGACGCCAAGCTTCGGGTGCAGACCCGTACGCAGATCGCGTCCCTGCAATCCAAGCTCGGTGTGACCACGGTTTACGTCACCCACGACCAGGTCGAGGCGATGACGATGGGGCACCGGGTGGCGGTCCTGCTCGACGGCGAGCTCCAGCAGGTCGACACGCCGCGGGCGCTCTACGACACCCCGGCCAACGTCTTCGTCGCCGGCTTCATGGGCTCGCCGGCGATGAACATCAAGACCGTGCCGCTGACCGACAAGGGCGCCGAGTTCGCCGAGATGCACATTCCGCTGACCCGCGAGCAGGTCGAGGCGGCCCGCGCCGACGGGGCCGGCGACACCGTCGTGGTGGGCTTCCGTCCGGAGGACTGCGAGCTGGTCAGCCCGACCGAGGGCGGCCTGCCGGTCACCGTTGAGCTGGTCGAGGACCTCGGGTCGGACGCGAACATCTATGGTCACGCCGCGCTGGAGGGCACCAACGAGCGGTTCGTGGTCCGCACCGACCGGCGCACCATGCCGACCATGGGCGGCACCGTGTTCGTCCGGCCGCAGCCCGGCCGCAGCCACATCTTCAACTCGAAGTCCGGCCTCCGGATCCCGTCCTGACCTAGCGCAAAAGAGGGGGCGGTCCGCTACTGCGGACCGCCCCCTCTTCTCGGGTGCGGAAACTAGGCCTCGACGGCCCGGCGGCGAGCCACCTCGGCTAGCGTCACGGCCGCCGCGACGCTAGCGTTCAGCGACTCGACGTCGGAGACCATCGGGATGCCGACGGTCAGGTCACAGGTCTGGCCGACCAGCCGGGACAGGCCGCGGCCTTCGGAGCCCACCACCACAACGAGCGGGCCAACAGCGGCTTCCAGGTGGTACAGGTCGGTCTCCCCGTCGGCGTCCAGGCCGACCACGAGGAAGCCGGCGTCCTTGCACGCCTTCAGCGCCCGGGTCAGGTTGGTGACCTGGGCGACCGGAACCCGCGCGGCGGCACCGGCGCTGGTGCGCCAGGCGGTCGCGGTGATCCCGGCGGCCCGCCGTTCGGGGACGAAGACCCCCTGCGCGCCGAACGCGGCGGCCGATCGGATCACCGCACCCAGGTTCCGCGGGTCGGTGACGCCGTCCAGCGCCACCAGCAGCGGGGCGGGCTGTTCCAGCGCCGCCGCCGTCAGCTCCTCGAACGGCTCGTACCGGAACGGCGGCACCTGCAGGCCGACGCCCTGGTGCAACACGCCGCCGGTCATCCGGTCCAGCTCGGCGCGGCTGACCTCCAGCATCGCGATGCCCCGGTCCGCCGCGGTCCGGACGATCTCGCTGATCCGGTCGTCGGTGTTGAGCCCCTGCGCCACGTAGAGGGCGGTGGTCGGCACGTTCGCACGCAGTGACTCGAGCACGGGGTTGCGGCCGACCAACAGCTCGGGAGTGTCCTTCGCCGGGTTCGTCCGACGACCGGGGGCAACCCGCGGGCCACCGCTGCGGCTCTCTGGCCGACCCCGGCCGCCGCTCTTGGCGGGGGCGCCCCGGCCGCTCTTGTTGGTGGGAACACCCCGACCGCCACCCCTGCCCCAGGTGGTGTCCTTCGTGCCGGGTTTACCGATCTTCGGGGCGCGCCCCTCCTCGGCCGCGCTCCGCCGCTCCTTCTCCTGCTTCCAGGCGGTGCGCTGGGGCAGCTTCTCGGTGCCCGAGTACGCCTTGTGCCACGGCCGCTCGTCGGCGGGCAGGGTACGGCCCCGGCCGGCGAGGGCGTCCCGCCCCTTGCCTCCGGTGCCCTTCGGGGCGCCTGCCTTCGATGTCAGCCGTCGGCCACGGCGCTGCGAGTTGCCGGCCATCAGTCCTGCTCTCCAATAGTCCAACGGGGGCCCTGGGGGGTGTCCTCGACCACCACGCCGGCCTGCTTGAGCTGGTCGCGGATCGCGTCGGCGGCGGCCCAGTCCTTGCGGCTGCGGGCCTGCGCCCGCTGCTCCAGGGCCAGCTGCACCAGCGAGTCGACCACGGTGCAGAGGTCGTCGGTGTCGCCGCCGGCGCTCCACGCCGGGTCGAGGGGATCGACCCCGAGGATATCCAGCATCGCCCGCACCTGGCCGAGCGCGGTGCGGACGGTCACATCGTCGCCGCCGGTCAGCGCGGTGTTGCCGTCCCGGACCGTCTCGTGCAGCACGGCGAGCGCCGCCGAGGTGTTCAGGTCGTCGTCCATGGCGGCGGCGAACGCCGCGGGCACCACCGCGGGTTGGCCGGCGCCGACCCGTTCGGCGGAGCGCTGCACGAAGCCCTCGATCCGCCGGTACGCGACGGCGGCCTCCCGCAGCGCGTCCTCCGAGTAGTCGATCATCGACCGGTAGTGGGCGGCGGCGTAGTAGTAGCGCAGCTCCACCGGACGCACCCCGAGCGAGTCCACGTACGTCAGGTCGAGCGAGTTGCCGCAGGACTTGCCCATCTTCGTACCGGCGATGTTGAGCAGGCCGTGATGCACCCAGTAGCGGGCGAACGGCAGGCCGGCGGCCTGGGATTGGGCGAGTTCGTTCTCGTGGTGCGGGAAGGTCAGGTCCAGCCCGCCGCCGTGGATGTCGAACTCGCTGCCGAGGTAGCGCCAGCACATCGCCGAGCACTCGATGTGCCAGCCGGGCCGGCCCCGACCCCACGGCGACGGCCAGTACGCGTCGGTGGGCTCGCCGGGCTTGGCGCCCTTCCAGAGGGCGAAGTCGCGCGGGTCACGTTTGCACCGCTCGGGGGCGTCGCCGGCGGATTGCATGTCGCTCGGGGACTGGTTGGACAGCGCCCCGTACGCGGGCCAGGAGTGCACGTCGAAGTAGACGTCGCCGGAGCCGTCGGGGGCCGGGTAGGCGTGGCCGGCGTCGATCAGTTTCGCGATCAGCTGCTGCATCTCCGGGATGTGTCCGGTGGCCCGCGGCTCGTAGGTCGGGGGCAGCACGTTCAACGCCCGGTACGCGGCGGTCAGCTTCAGCTCGTTGGCGTAGGCGATCGACCAGTACGGTCGGTCCTGCTCCACCGCCTTGACCAGGATCTTGTCGTCGATATCGGTAAGATTGCGAATGAAGCGGACCTCGAAACCGCGGGCCAGCAGCCACCGGCGGAGCACGTCGTAGTTGACGCCGGAGCGAAGGTGACCGATGTGCGGCGGCGCCTGGAGGGTGAGACCACACAGGTAGATCCCCACCTTGCCGGCTTCCCGCGGGACGAAGTCCCGCACCGAACGGGTGGCGGTGTCATACAGGCGTAGGGTCACCAGACAAGGGTATCCGTCCCCGCTTCCTCGGGCCGCCGGGAGCCGGGTCGTACGCTGCTGGCGTGGACACGACCCCCCGACGCAGCGACCCGCCGGCCCCGCGGGGCGGCGAGAGCGCACAGACGCTGGACCGGGGGTTGCGCCTGCTGCACCTGGTCGCCGACGCGCCCGGCGGGTTGACCGTCACCGAGCTGGCGGGCCAGTTACGGATCGGCCGTGCCGCCGTGTACCGGCTGGTCGCGCCGTTGAGCGCGCACGGCCTGCTGCGCCGGGACGCCGACGGCCGGCTCCGCCTCGGCGTGGGGGTGCTGAATCTGGCCCGGCGGGCCCAGCCGCTGCTGGCCGAGGGAGCGCTGCCGGCGCTGCGCCAACTCGCCGAGCAGACCGGCGCGACCGCCCACCTGACCGTGGTCGAGGGCGGTGAGGGCGTCGCGCTGGCGGTGGTCGAGCCGAGTTGGACCGCCCTGCACGTGGCGTACCGGACCGGGGCGCGGCATCCGCTGGAGCGTGGGGCGGCAGGGCGGGCGATTCTCGCCGGCCGGGCCGGCGTGGCCGATCCGGTGGACACGGCGGGGGAGTTGCAGTCCGGGGCGCACGGGGTGGCGGCCCCCGTGCTGGGCGTACCAGGGCTGGAGGCGAGCGTCGGTGTGGTCTCCCTGACGCCGCTGGACACCGAGACGATCGGCGGCCAGGTCCGCACGGCCGCCGGCGCCGTCGCCGACGCGCTGCGCTGAAGCCGACGTGCCGCGCTGAAGGGCGGTGGGCGACCTGGACCGGCGTTGCTGAGCCGACGTGCCGCGCTGACAGTTGGGGCCGATGTGCCGTGCTGAAGCGAAAGGCCCGGCCGACCTGTCGGGTCGGCCGGGCCTTGTGCTCGCTCGGTCCGCCCTACGGCCGGCCGTGTGACTTCAGCGGGGTGGTTACCGCCGTGTACGCGTCGATGACGCCGTGCCCGTAGAAGCCGTTGAAGCTACGTCCACCGGCGCAGTACGCGTCGTAGGTCTCGTCGCGTCCCTCGTCGCGGTACTGCTGCAGCCGCGGGTTGGGGCAGGCCTGCTCGGTGGCGGTGCGGTAGAGGTGCTGCTCGACCAGGTCCGGGGCCAGGCCGTAGCCGCCGCGGCCCTGCTTCTTCCCGTGCTTGCTGACGATCAGCGCGGCCACGCCCGAGGCGTGCGGCGACGCCATCGAGGTGCCCTGGAGGTAGCGGTAGTAGCCGCACTCACCGTTGCTCTTGCAGTCCTTGAAGACGATCCCTTCCGCGCTCGGGTCGATGTTGCCGTCCGCGTCCACCAGGCCGTCTTCCTTGAGCACCTTCTCCGGGTAGGTGGAGAGGATCAGGTTGGGGTAGGTGCTGAAGGTGTCCGTGCCGAAACCGTCGCGGTACCAGCCGCCGGGCGCGGCGATGCTAATCTGCTCGGTGCCGTAGTTGGAGTAGGCGGCCTTCTTGCCCGAGGGGCCGACGGCGGAGACGCCGATCACGTGCGGCCCTTCGACCGGCAGGTCCCAGCAGCTGTCGTTGTCGATCTCACGCGGGTACGGCGGGGTGTCACCGAAGTCCGGGCTGGACGTGTCCATCCGCGGGTCGCCCAGGTCCTCGTGGTTGTTGCCGAGGGAGCCGACCAGGGTGACGCCCTGTTCGTGGGCGAAGTTCAGCGCCCGCTTCATCGCCTCGATGATGGCCCGCTGCTCGGCCTGGTGTTCGGGCGAGTCGGCCGGGTTGGCGGTGCAGTTGTAGAGCCACGGGTCGACGTAGAAGGACATGTTCACCACGTCGAGCCCGGCCCGGCCGGCGTGCAGCAACGACTGCACCACCGGCTCCAGGAAGAAGTAGCCGGAGTCCTGGCCGCCCTTCAGCTCCACCAGCGAGACGTTCGGCGCGACACCGGAAAGGCCGAAGCCGTTGGCGGCGGCACCGATGGTGCCCCCCACGTGGGTGCCGTGGCCACCGTCATCGGTGCCGACCGGGTCGAGACAGCTCGCCACCTCGCACTCGCCGTCGACCTCGGGCAGGTCCGGGGCGAAGTTGCGGGACAACGCCCAGTTGAAGTTCGGCGCGATGTCGGGGTGGCTCGCGTCGAGGCCGGTGTCCAGCACGCCGACGGTGACGCGCTGGTCGCCGGGCTCCTTCTTGCGGGCCTTGTCGGCGCGGATCATGTCCAGGCCCCACAGCTTGTCGTCCAGCGGGTCCATCTTCTTGCCCTTGCCGCCGGACCCCTTGCCGGAGTCGGAGCCCTTACCGGAGCTCTTGCCGTTGATGGCGGTCAGCAGCGCCTCCTGCTCGACCGGGTCCAGCTTCGGCTTCCGGCCGATGGCCTTCTGCTCGACGGCACCGATCAGGGTGTCGGCCTCGGCAATCCGATCGGTGAAGTCCACCCGGTCGCTGGTCACCTGGAACACGCCGACATCGTCGATCCGGGTTACGACGGCACCCCCGGCTGCCTTGATCTCGGCCAGGGCCGCCTCGGCGCTGACGCCGTCCGCTGCGACCACAGTGAAGGTTTCGTTGCTGCTCGGTGCGGCGCCAGCGGGGACGCTGAGCCCCGTGACCGTCAACGCCAGGCCGGTCACGGTAGCGACGGCGCCAGCGGTGATGCGTCTGCTCACATCGGATCCTCTCGTTGCGGGACGTGGCAGTCATCGAACAGCACCATCGACGTTTACACCAGGGGTCGTTCCGATTGCGCCCGAAGATCTTCTTCGTCCGCAAGAGCAGCCAAGACGGCAGGAAGATCCGTCAAGGTGGACAGCTCCGCGTCTGGCCGCACCCCCGGCGGGCAGGTTCGACCATCGCGGTTGAGCCAGACTCCACGCAGCCCGGCGGCCTGCGGCCCGACCACGTCGTGGGCGATCGAATCGCCGACGTACACCACCTGCTCGGCCGGCACCCCGGCCGCCTGGACCACCGCCGCGTAGAACTCCGGCGCCGGCTTCTTCGGCAGCCCGTTGTCGTGCGCGTACACCTCGAAGGCGAACCTCCCGGTGAGCCCGCACCGCTCCGCGCGGCTGTTGCCGTTGGTGGCGTAGCCGACCGCCCACGTCTCCGCCAACTCTGCGAGCGCCGGCAGCGCATCCGGGAACGGGCGGGTCAGCGCGAACCGCCGGGCGAAGTAGCGCGCCAACAGGTCATCCAGGTGCGCGTCGAGCCCGACCCGGGACACCGACCGGGAAAGCGCCACCCGGCGCAGCTCCGGCGTCGGAATAGCAGGGTTCGCGGCGAAGGCCACGGCCCAGTCGGTCTCCAGGTCAGCGAGGGACACCTTGGCCGCCGCCGGGGTCAACCGGCGCATCTCGTTGAGGACGGCCAGCAGCCCGCCGGTCATCGCTGGGCGCAGGTCGAGCAGGGTTTCGTCGGCGTCGAACACCACCGTACTCAGCATGGCGTCGAGCTTGCCAGGGTCAACCGCGGGTGGCGAGTGCCGGTTTCTCGTCCTGCTCAACCGTTGGGGTCTCGCGTGGCTCGTCAAGGCGGACCAGGGCCACCCCGGCGACGATCAGGGCCCCACCGACGAGCTGGACCACGGTGGGCAGCTCGGCCAGCACCAGCCAGGCGATGAGCACGGCGAACATCACCTCGGTCAGCCCGACGAAGGAGGCCAGCCGGGCACCGAGGAGACGGGTCGAGACGACCCCGGTGAGGTAGGCGAGCACGGCCGCCACCAGCACCAGCCCCGCCACCGGCACCAGCCAGCTGGTGCGCTGCCCGGCGAAGTCGACCGGGCCGGTGTACGTCCGCAGCGGCAACAGCCCGACCAGCCCGAGGAGGAGCAGCACACCGGCGCCGACCGCCATCCCACCGGAGGCCAGCACCACCGACGGGAGGTTCGCGTCCATCCGGCCGGCGAGCACGAAGTAGCCGGCCAGCCCGACGGCCGCGCCGAGCCCCCAGAGCACACCCACCGGGTCGAGCCGCTCGGCCCCGGCGAGGTCGAGCACGAGGCCGAGCCCGGCCAGGGCGACGATCGACCCGACGACGGTGAGCCGCCGGGGTCGTTGCCCGTGGGCCAGCCACATCCAGCCGACCACCACCACGACGGCCAGGTACTCCAACATCAGCGCGACGCCGACCGGCAGGTAGCGCACCGCGTTGAAGAAACACACCTGGGCGAGGGCGACGCCGAGCAGCCCGAACGCGGTGATCGAGGCGGCGTTGCGCCGGAGCAGCGACCAGCGACCGCGCAGCGCCAGCACCGCGGGCGCCGTCAGCACCAGAGCGGCGAGGCCGACCCGGACGACCACCGCCGCCTCGGCGGACCAGCCGGCGTCGATCAACGAGCGGGCGAACGTCCCGGAGGTCGCGAAGGTCAGTGCCGAGAGCACCGCCAGCAGCAGGCCGGCGCTGCCGCGCGGGGGTTGGCGCATGGGTTCTCCTTGGCAACAACACCATGTAATGGGCAAAATGCGCTTACGTCGATGACGGTAGCGCTACCAGGATAGGAGTCAAATTGCTTTTTGCCCATGACACCGAGCATTCATTGATCGCCGCCGCAGCCCTGGTGAACACCGACAGCAGCGCCGGCGACGGCCTGCCCGACACGACCGCGCTGGACAACTTCTTCGTCGCCCACGCGTACAGCGGACGACACGAGCACAGCGAGGGCGAACTCCGGGGGGTACGCGAGCTGCGCCCCCGGCTGCGCCGCCTCTGGCACGGCGACACCGACGAGATCGTGTCCATCGTCAACGGACTGCTCCGGGAGAACGCCGCCCTGCCCCAGCTCATCACGCACGACGACGAGCCGTACCACCTGCACGCGGTACCCCGGGACGCGCCGCTGGCGACCCGGATGGCGGTGGAGGCCGCGATGGCGATGGCCGATCTCGTCCGCAGCGGCGAACTGGGCCGGCTACGAAGCTGCGACCACCCCGGGTGCGGCAACGTGTTGGTCGACCTGTCGCGGAACCGATCTCGCCGCTTCTGCGACGCCGGCTGCGGCAACCGGGCCGCCGTCACCGCCTACCGCGCGCGCAAGACCGCCAGCCGGCCCTGACCGGCCGTGGTGCCGCGACCCAAGTTCTGACCGTTGCATTACGGAGTTCGGCACCCCCGGCCCCGACCGGGCATCCTGGACAGGCACGGTCGCACGGGCGGCGCAGCGAGGAGGCTGGTGGGGTGGAAGAGTGGGATCTGGTGGTCCTCGGTGGCGGCACCGCGGGGCTCGTCGCGGCCAAGACCGCCGGCCGGTTCGGTGCCCGGGTGCTGCTGGTCGAATCCGCCCGCACCGGGGGTGACTGTCTCTGGACCGGCTGCGTGCCGAGCAAGTCGCTGATCGCGGCCGCGCACGCCGCACACGCCGTCCGCACCGCCGACCGGTACGGGGTGCGGACCGGCCCGCCGAAGGTCGACGACGCCGCCGTGCTCGCCCACGTACGGTCGGCGATCAACCGAATCGAGCCGGTGGACTCCCCCGCCGCGATCGGCGCGACGGGGGCGACGGTGGTGGCCGGCCGGGCGGAGTTCACCGGCCCGGCGACGCTGCGGATCACCGACGACGCGGGCACCCGACCGGCGCGGTTCCGCTGGGCGCTGATCGCCACCGGTGCCGCGCCGGCCCTGCCCACCGTGCCCGGCCTGGCCGAGGCCGACCCGCTGACCACCGACACGCTCTGGGACCTCACCGAGCTGCCGCAGCGGCTGGCGATCCTCGGCGGTGGCCCGATCGGCTGCGAGCTGGGCCAGGCCCTCGCCCGGCTCGGCGTCGAGGTCACCGTCGTGGAGGTGGCCGACCGGCTGCTGGGCAAGGAGGAGCCGGAGGTCGGCGCGCTGATCGCCGAGCGGCTCCGGGCCGAGGGCGTGACCGTGGTGACCGGGACCGCCGTCGACCGGGTCGCCGCCGGCACGCTCCACCTCAGCAGCGGCGAGACGGTCGAGGTCGACCGGATCCTGGTCGCCACCGGACGCCGACCGCGCAGCACCGACCTGGGCCTGGCCGCCGCCGGAGTGCGCTGCGCCGAGCCGGGGCACGTCGTGATCGACGGCCTGATGCGGACCAGCAACCGGCGGATCTACGCCGCCGGTGACGTCACCGGCACCCTCCCGTTCACCCACGTCGCCGGGGTGCAGGGCGGATACGCCGCCACCAACGCGCTGCTCGGGCTGCGCCGCCGCATCGACTACGCCGCCGTACCGTGGGTGACCTTCACCGACCCGGAGGTGGCGCGCGTCGGGGCGACCCTCGCCCAGGCCCGCCAGCGGCACGGCACCCGCGCCCGCGCGGAGCGGCTCTCCCACGACCACGTCGACCGGGCGATCACCGACCGTCGTACCGACGGATTCACCCAACTGGTGAGCGGGCCGGGCGGCCGGCTCCTCGGCGCCACCGTCGTCTCGCCCCGGGCCGGTGAGTCGATCGCCGAGCTCGCCGCCGCGATCCGGCGCGGCGCGAAGGTACGCGACGTCGCCAGCACCGTGCACCCCTACCCGACGTACGCGGACGGGCCGTGGAACGCCAGTCTCGCCCAGCTTCGCGCCGACCTGACCGCGCCGCTGCCGGCCCGGGCGATGACCGCGCTCCGCACCCTGCGCCGTGCCCTGCACCCGATCCGGGGTGGGAACCGATGACCGACGAACCGGTCCAGCCCGCGGCGGCGTCCCGGCTCGTCCGGATCGTCGGCTCACCGTGGCCGAGGCTGGCCTTCCTGGTGGTGCTGCTGGCCGGTGCGGCGACCCTGCTGGCCACCCAGGGCACCCCGGACGTGGCGGTGCTGCGGGACCGCGTCGCCGCCACCGGGCCGTGGGCACCGCTGCTGTACATCGCCGGGTACGCGCTGGGCACCGTGCTGCTGGTCCCCGGGGTGCTGCTCACCGCGGCCGCCGGGGCGCTCTTCGGAGTGGTCGGCGGGTCAGTGGTGGTGCTGGTGGGGGCGACCACCGGGGCGGTGGCGTCGTTCCTGCTCGGTCGGCTGCTGGGCCGCCCGGCCGTGGACCGGCTCGTCGGCGGCCGGCTGCACCGCCTGGACCGGTTCCTGGCGCGGCGCGGGCTGATCGCGGTGATCGGGCTGCGACTCGTGCCGCTGGTCCCGTTCGCGCTGCTCAATTACGGCTCCGGAGTGACCGCCGTGCGGCTACGCGACTACGCCCTCGGTTCGGCGATCGGCATGACGCCGGGAATTGTCGCCTACACCGCGGTCGGTGGCTCGCTGACCGACCCCACCTCGCCGCAGTTCCTCGCCGCCGTGGCCGGGCTGGCCGCGCTGACCCTGGCCGGTGCGGCAGCTGCCCGCCGGGCCCGCCGCCGGGACTCCCGCCCGGTGCCGACCGCCGAGGGCGCCACCGGGTCGGCGTTGCGGCTGCCGCCACCGTCGCCGCCGAGGTCCGCCCCGTGATCGACGCACGTCTGCGGCCGGTCCTCGCCAAGACCCTGGACCGGTGCGCCGCCGCCGTGGACCGGCCCTGGGTGACACCCGGCCGGTTGACCGCCGCCGGCCTGACCCTGGGCCTGGCCGCGAGCGCCGCCGCAGCCGCCGGCTGGTGGTGGCCGGCGCTGGTCGCGTGGCTGGTGTCCCGGCTCGCCGACGGCCTCGACGGCCCCCTCGCCCGCCGCCGCGGCACCGCCTCCCCGTTGGGCGGCTTCCTCGACATCGTCGCGGACTTCACCGTGTACGGGGCGTTCGTCGCCGGGGTCGCCGTCGGCGTCGACGGGCCCGCCACCCCGTTCCTGGTCCTGCTGGTGACCTACTACGTCAACGGGGCGACGCTGCTGGCGTACTCGTCGATCGCCGAACGGGTCGGCCGGGAACGCGGTGACGAGCGGTCGCTGCACTTCCTCGGTGGACTGGCCGAGGGCGCCGAGACCATCGCCGTACACGCCCTCTTCTGCCTGCTGCCCGGCTTCGCCGGACAGCTCGCCTGGGGGTGGGCCGCCGTGGTGGCCATCACCGCCGGGCAGCGCGTCGTGCACGCCGTCCGTACCCTGTCCGAACCCGCCGGGAGGCCCACCCGATGAACCGACGATGGCGCGCGGTGGCGACGCTGACCGCGGCCGGCCTACTCGCCGCCAGCTGTACCACCGGCACCGATGACGCCGACCCCGCCCCCCGCGACTTCGCCCAGGTGCTGCGGGAGGCCCGCGGGCAGACGGTCAACCTCTTCATGTACGGCGGCGACGACGGCGCCAACCGCTATGTCGACGAGGTCGTCGCCCCGGCCGCCCGCGAACGGCTCGACGTCGCGATCAACCGGGTGCCGATCACCGACACCGCCCTGGCGGTCAACAAGGTCCTCGGCGAGAAGCAGGCCGGCCGCGGCTCGGGCGGATCGGTGGATCTGGTGTGGATCAACGGGGAGAACTTCCGCACCGGTAAGCAGGCCGGGCTGTGGCAGTGCGGGCTGGTCGAGCTGCTGCCGAACATGCGCTACGTCGACTGGTCCGAGCCGACCGTCGCCAACGACTTCGGCACCCCGGTCGAGGGGTGCGAAGTGCCGTGGAGCCGCGCCCAGTTCGCGTTCAGCTACGACTCCGCCCGGGTCAGCGACCCGCCGGCCAGCCTCGCCGGGCTGCTGGACTGGATCCGCGCCCACCCGGGCCGGTTCACCTACCCCGCCCCGCCGGACTTCACCGGCTCGGTCTTCGTCCGGCACGCCCTCTACGCCCAGGCCGGCGGGGTCGACCAGATCCCGGACGACTTCGACCAGGCCACCTACGACCGGCTCACCCCGCCACTGTGGCAGACCCTGCGCGAGCTGCGGCCCGCCCTGTGGCGCGCGGGTGAGACGTACCCGGCCAACGAGAAGGAACTCAACGACCTGTACGCCAACGGGCAGGTCGATTTCACCATGACGTACGGGCCGGCGCAGGTGACCAGCCTGGTCGAACGGGGACAGTTCCCGGCCACCACCCGTACCCTGCTGCTGGACGAGGGCACCATCGGCAACACCAACTACCTGGCCGTACCGGCCAACGCCGCCCACCGCTCCGCCGCCCTCGCCCTGGCCGACCTGATGCTCTCCCCCGAGTTGCAGTACGAGAAGGCCCGCCCCGACGGGTGGGGCCAGTATCCGGCCGTGGACCTCGACAGGCTCGACGTCGAGTGGCGGGACCGCTTCGCCGCCCTGCCCGCCTCGGCCCAGGTGCCGAGCTACGACCAGCTGTCCCGCAACAGTCAACCGGAGCTGCGGGCGGAGTGGCTGCCGCCGTTGGAGGAGGGCTGGCGGCGCGAGGTGCTGCAACAGTGAACCACCGCCGTACCGGGCTCCTGCTGATCCTGCCGGCGCTGGCCACCGTGGTGCTGCTCTTCGGCGGCGGCCTCGGCTACGGGTTCGCGCAGAGCCTCGGCCTGGCCGGGTTCACCGACACACCGGTCGGCCTGGCCGCCTACCAGCGGGTGACCGACGGTCCGGCGTTCACCGACGGGCTGCTGCTGAGCCTCTGGATCTCCACCGTCGCCACCGGGCTCGCCGTCGCCATCGGGGTCGCCGCCGCCCTGGCCCTGCGCCACACCGCCCCGGGTCAACGGGCGGCCACCTTCCTGGCCCAGCTCGGGCTACCGGTGCCGCACCTGATCGGCGCGGTCGCGATCGGGCTGCTGCTGGCCGACTCCGGCCTGCTGGCCCGCGCCGCCCGTACGGTCGGCGTCGCACTGCCCGCCCTGGTCGCCGACCCGCACGCGGTCGCCGTGATCGCCGAGTACGTGTGGAAGGAGGCGCCGTTCGTGCTGATCGTCGTCCTCGCCGCGCTCGGCGGGCCGGTCGCCGAGCACGAACGGGTCGCCGCCACCCTCGGTGCCCGCCCCCGGCAGGTGCTGCGGCACGTGACCCTGCCCCTGCTCGCCCCATCGATCCTGGCCGTGGCGGTGCTGATCTTCGCCTTCACCCTCGGCGCCTACGAGGTGCCCGCCCTGCTCGGTAGCGCCTACCCGCAGCCGCTACCGGTCCTGGCCTACCAGCGGTTCACCGCCGCCGAGCTCTCCGGCCGGGCCGAGGGGGTCGCCATCGCCCTGCTGATCGCGGTCATCGCCGTCGCGGCGGCGCTCGCGTACACCGGGGCGAGCCGCCGGGCCGTCGGCCGGGTGACGGGAGCGCGGCGATGACGGAAACGGGGCTGGCGACGGGATCTCGGCCGGTGCAGGAAGCGCGGCCGGCGACCGGAATGCGGCGGCCCCGGCGGCCGCTCGGCGTGGGGCTGGCCCGTCCCACGGTGCTGATCCTCACCGGACTCTGGGTGGCGGGGCCGCTGCTGCCGCTGGCCGTGCAGGCCTTCACCGACCAGTGGTTCTACCCCGACCTGTGGCCGAACCGCTGGTCGCTGGCCGGCTGGGAGCAGGCCCTCGGCCCGCAGTCCCGCCTCGCCGAGGCCGTCGCCACCTCCATCGGCATCGGCGCCGCCGTCGCCGCCCTCGCCACCGCCCTCGGGGCCGCCGCCGGCCGCGCACTGGCCTGGCACCGGCTGCCGGGGAGACGGCTGATCGAGCTGGTCCTGCTCGCCCCGGTACTGGTGCCCCCGTTCGCCGTCGCCATGGGCGCGCAGATCGTCTACCTGCGCGCCGGGCTCGCCGACTCGCTCACCGGCGTGGTCCTGGCCCAGCTACCGGCGGCCACCGCGTACGCCACGTTGCTGATGTCCGGGATGTGGGCCGGTGTCGACCCCGCCCTGGAACGGCAGGCCCGCACCCTCGGCGCCGGGGCGTGGCGGGCGTTCCGCGAGGTCAGCCTTCCCCAGCTGCGCGGCGGGCTGGTCGTCGCCGCCATGTTCGCCTTCCTCATCTCCTGGAGCGACTACTTGTTGACCCTGCTCATCGGTGGTGGCGTCGTCACCACGGTGCCGCTGCTGCTCTTCGCCACCGCCGCCGGCAGCGGCAACCAGGCCGCCACCGCCGCCATCGCGCTGGTCGCCGTCGCCCCGCCCCTGCTGTTGACCGCCCTCGCCGCCCGGCAACTCGCCGGCCGCGACACCGCCCTGCTCGGAGTCGGCCGATGACCGCCGACATCACCATCGCCGACCTGGACCACACCTACCCGGGCGCGACCACGCCGACGCTGCGCCGGGTCACGCTGGAGGTGCCGGCGGGCACCCGTACCGCCGTCCTCGGGCCCTCCGGCAGCGGCAAGTCCACCCTCCTGTCGATCGTCGCCGGGCTGAGCACCCCCACCGGCGGCGACGTCCGGCTCGCCGGCCACAGTGTCCTGCGCCAGCCCCCGCACCGGCGCGACCTCGGCGTCGTCTTCCAACGCCCCCTGCTCTTCCCGCACCTCACCGTGGCCGAGAACGTCGCCTTCGGCCTGCGCATGCGCGGCACCGACCGCACTGCCATCCGGCGGCGGGTAGCCGAGCTACTCGACGCCGTCTCACTACCGGGCTACGGCGAGCGGCGCAGCGGCGAACTCTCCGGCGGCCAGCAGCAGCGCGTCGCCCTCGCCCGCGCCCTGGCCGCCCGCCCCGGTGTCCTGCTGCTCGACGAGCCGTTCAGCGCGCTCGACCCGCAGCTACGCGGCGACATGCGGGCGCTCCTCACCGAGCTGCACCGCCGGGAGGGCAGCACCACCCTCTTCGTCACCCACGACCGCGACGAGGCCACCGACGTGGCCGACACGGTCACCGTGCTCCTCGATGGTCGGGTCGCGCAGCACGCCCCGCCCGCCGACCTGTTTCGCCGGCCCGCGACCCTGACCGTCGCCCGGTTCCTGGGCGGCGCCGACAACGCCATCCCCGGCACCGCTTCCGCCGGCCACTTCGACTGCCCCCTCGGCCGGCTCCGCCTCGACACCGACCACCGAGGACCAGGCCTGCTCCTCATCCGCCCGGCCGCCATCGTGGTCGGCGACCATCCGGGCGACAACGTGGTGCCGGCGACCATCACCGCCGTCACCGACCGCGGCACCCACCTCGACATCCAGGCCACCAGCGGTGGAGTCACCCTGCAGCTCACCACCGGGCCGGCGGCACCGCTGCGCCCCGGCGACGACACCCCCCTCTGGCTGCCCCCGGCCCACCTCAGCGTGGTCACCCCGTAGCCAGATGAGGGGAACGGTTCGTGGTCCGGGCCCGGGTGCCCGTCGCCTACCCCGCCTGTCGTACCCGCTGGGCGACGTCGCGGTAGAAGAGGGCCGAGCGCTTGGGCACCCGCCGTTGGGTCTCGTAGTCCACCCGGACCAGGCCGAACCGCTTCGCGTACCCCTCGGCCCACTCGAAGTTGTCCAGCAGGGACCAGGCCAGGTAGCCGCGGACGTCGGCCCCACGTTGCCGGGCCCGGGCTACCGCCCGCAGGTGCTCGGCGACGAAGGCGACGCGGTCGTCGTCGGCGACGAACCCATCGGCGTCCGGCTCGTCGTCGAAGGCGGCACCGTTCTCGGTAATGACCATGGGAATGCCGGGATAGTCGTGGCCGAGGCGGACCAGCAGGTCCGTCAGGCCCTCGGGTTGGATCTCCCACCCCATCGCGGTCGTCGGCCGGCCGGTGGGCAGAGAGCGTCGAACGGGTAGGCCGTCCGCCTCCTCGGTACGGCCCTGCTCGTCGGTGCCGCTGATCCGGTGGGCGAAGTAGTAGTTGACGCCGAGCACGTCGATCGGCGCGGAGATGGTCTCCAGATCACCCGGTCGCACCGGGATCTGGACGCCGACCCGGGCGAGGTCGGCGACCACGTCGTCGGGGTAGCTGCCACGCAGCACGGGGTCGAGGTAGAGACGGTTCCCGAGGCCGTCTGCGAGGCGGGCCGCGTTGCGGTCCACCGCACTGTCGGTGGCCGGCTGCCCCGGACCCAGGTTCAGGGTGATGCCAAGCTGGGTGCCGGGGGCGGAGGCGGCCCGCAGCCGCTCTGTGGCGAGGCCGTGACCGAGCAACAGATGATGGACTGCGGCGACAGCGTCACCCAGGTCGCGCCGGCCCGGGGCGTGCACGCCGACGTGGTAGCCGAGCATCGCCGCGCAGAGCGGCTCATTGAGCGTCGTCCAGGTGGGTACGCGGTCACCGAGCGCGTCGTGGACGAGCATCGCGTAGTCGGCGAACCGGTACGCGGTGTCCCGGCCCGGCCAGCCGCCGGCATCCTCCAGCTCCTGCGGCAGGTCCCAGTGGTAGAGCGTGATCCACGGTTCGACACCGCGACTGAGCAGTTCGTCCACGAGCCGGTCGTAGAAGGCCAGGCCGGCGTGGTTGACCGGGCCGCGCCCGCCCGGTTGCACCCGCGGCCAGGCCACCGAGAAGCGGTAGGTGTCCAGGCCGAGGTCCGCGATGAGGGCGACGTCCTCCGGCATCCGGTGGTAGTGGTCGCAGGCGACGTCTCCGTGGTCGGCGTCCCGCACCGCGCCCGGGACGCGGCAGAACGTGTCCCAAATGGAGGGGGTACGGCCGTCCTCGCTCGCCGCACCCTCGATCTGGTAGGCCGACGTCGCCACGCCCCACCGGAACGTGGCCGGCAGCGCCCAGATCGGGTCGTCCTGGTCCACGGTCAGCGAGGCACGGCGCGCGGTGGGGGTAGGAGGTGGGGTGGTGTCCATGCTGCTCCTGTCACGGTCGGGTCCCGGTGGCGGGCTCGGCGGTGGGGTGCAGCCAGCAGGCGACGGTGCGGCCGGCGTGGCTGTCGGCGGGCCGCCCCAGGGGTGGCAGCCGGCTGCGGCACACGTCTAGGGCGTACGGGCAGCGAGGGTGGAAAGCGCAGCCGGTGGGCATCGCCCGGAGGTCGGGCGGGGATCCAGGAATGCCGGTGAGGGTACGTCGCGGCCCTCGCAGGGCGGGGAATGACTGCAGCAGGCCCTCCGTGTACGGGTGCAGGGCCTGCTGGTAGAGCCGATCACTCGCGGCCTGCTCGACGACGCGACCGCCGTACATGATGGCGATGTGGTCGGAGAATTCGACCAGTAACGACAGGTCGTGGGTGATGAACAGGACGGCGAATTCGAGCCGCTGACGCAACTGCGCGAGCTCGCCGAGAATCTGCCGCTGCATGACCACGTCCAGTGCGGTGGTCGGTTCGTCCATGATGACCAGCTGCGGTTCGAGCAACAGTGCCATCGCGATCATTACCCGTTGCCGCATACCGCCGGAGAGCTGGTGTGGGTAGGCGTCCAGCCGGTCCGTTGGGATGCCGACCAGCCGCAGGACCTCTCGGGCCCGCTCGCGCCGCCCGACGGCGGTGCTGGTCGGCCGGTGTGCCTTGAGCACGTCCAGCAGCTGGGTGGAGATCCGGTGCACGGGATTGAGCGAGTTCATGGCGCCCTGGAACACCACGGCCGTCTCGGCCCAGCGGAAGCGGCGCAGTTGCGCGGGCGTCATGGCCAGCACATCCACCGGGGCACCGGCCGGCGGGTGGTAGATCACCTGCCCGCCGGTCACCACGCCGGGCGGGGGCAGCAGCCGGGTCAGCCCGTAGGCCAGGGTGGACTTGCCGCTGCCACTCTCGCCCGCGAGACCGAGCACCTGGCCCCGGTGCAGGGTCAGGTCCACGTCGCGGACCGCGCGGACCGCCGTCGCACCCACGCCGTAGTCAACGCAGAGGTTGCGGATCTCCAGCACCGGGCTACTCACGGGACGGCCTCCTCGCCGTGGTCGGCCGGCGCCGCTGCCGACGTGGTTGACGACTTTGTGGCTGCGCTGGCGCGAGGACCGGGGTGAAGCCGGTCCGCATCCGGACGGTGCGGCCGTCGGGAGTCCGGATCGGTCCGCTGCCTGAGGTACGAAGCCGAGGGCTGACCAGTTCGTCGATGCCGAAGTTGACCAACGCGAGGGCGGTGCCGAGCAGCGCGATGGCCAGGCCCGCGGGTACGAACCACCACCAGGCGCCCTGCGCGAGGGCCTGTTGGCTCTGGGCCCAGTAGAGGATGGTGCCCCAGTTCCACGGGGAGATGGACGAGATGCCGATGAAGGCCAGGGTGATCTGGGACATCACCGCGAAGATCACGGTGCCGATGAAGCCCGAGGAGATCACCGCGGTCAGGTTCGGCAGGACCTCGAAGGCGATGATGCGCCAGGTCGACTCGCCGGTGGCGCGGGCGGCCTCGACGAAGTCCCGGCGCCGCAGCGACAGGGTCTGCGCGCGCAGCACCCGGGCCCCCCAGGCCCAGGATGTAAGCCCGATGAGCAACGCGATGGTCAGGTCACCGGACTCGGGAATGGCGGCGGAGACGATGATGATCAGAGGTAGCGCCGGGATCACCAGGAACACGTTCGACAGCACCGAGAGGCTCTCGTCAGCGACACCGCCGAGGTGGCCGGCGGTAACACCCACGACGACCGCGAGCAGCGTGGCCACGATGCCGGCGGTGAAGCCGACCAGCAGCACCCCCCGGGTGCCGACCAGGACCTGGCTGAAGATGTCCTGCCCGAGGTGTGTCGTGCCGAACCAGTGCTGGCCGGAGGGCGGTTGCAACAGGTCGGCGCTGCGGCGGCCGGGGTCGTACGGGGCCAGCCAGGGACCGATGACCGCGACGACGGCGAAGAACCCGAGGGTGATCAGCCCCGTCATGGCCTTGCGGTTGCGCAGCAGCGGGAGTCGCCGCCCGGGGCGGTGGCGCACTCCGGTGCCGACCGTCGCGGGGCCGGCCGGGGTGGCGGCGTCAACGGTGCCGGCAGGGACAGCCATCTCCTCAGCCCTCCTTGCGGGTACGCGGGTCGAGTGCGAGGTACGCCAGGTCGGCGAGCAGGTTCGCCACCAGCACCGAGACTGTGATGATCAAGAATATGCCCTGCAGGAGGGGGTAGTCCTTGGCGCCGACCGCCTGGAAGAGCTGGAAGCCCAGGCCGGGGTAGGAGAAGACGATCTCCACCAGCAGGGTGCCGCCGACGATGAAGCCGAGGGACAGCGCGAAGCCGGAGATGTTGGGTAGCAGCGCGTTGCGCGCGGCGTAGTGCAGGGCGACCCGGCGTTCGCCGAGGCCCTTGGCGTGGGCGACGGTGATGTAGTCCTCGGCGGCGACGGTGACCATCATGTTGCGCATGCTGAGCACCCAGCCGCTCATTGAGGAGACCAGGATGGTGGCCGCCGGCAGCAGGCTGTGCTGTAGCGCGCTGCCGAGGAAGATGGTGTCGAAGGCGGGTACCAGGCCGGGTTCGTAGCCACCCGAGGACGGGAAGAAGCTGCCGGGGCCGGTGAGCAGGGCGATCGCGACTAGCCCGAGCCAGAAGTACGGGATCGAGGAGAGGAACGTGGTGACCGGCAACAGCCCGTCCAGCCAGGAGCCACGCCGCCAGCCGGCCAGGACGCCCAGCCCGGTGCCGAGGGCGAAGCTGACCAACGTGGTGATGCCGACCAACGCGACGGTCCAGGGCAGCGCGTTCCCGATCACGTCGGAGACCGGGGTCGGGAAGAAGGTGAAAGAGAGTCCGAGGTCACCGCGGAGCAACTGCGCCCAGTAGTCAACGTACTGCCCCCAGAGGCTCCGCTCCTGGTCGAGCCCGAACAGCACGTACAGCGAGTCGATGGCGTCGGTGCTCAGTTGCCCCTGATAGCGGGCGATCAGGGAGCGGACCGGGTCACCGGGGATGAGCCGGGGCAGGAAGAAGTTGATGGTGATGGCGGCCCAGACGGTGAAGAGGTAGAAAGCGAGCCGCTGCAGCAGGAACCTCACCCGTCCCCCTTCCCCGCGCCGGTGACCGACCCGGCGGTGTGCCGGTCGTAGAGCCAGCAGGCCGCCCAGTGGCCCGGCTTGTCCCCCACGTCGAGGCGGGGCGGCAGGTCGGTGGCGCAGCGGGGCATCACCGCCGGGCAGCGTGGGTGGAACCGGCACCCGGCCGGGGGCCGGATCAGGCTGGGCGGTTCCCCGTCCCCGCGGTCGGGCACGGCCGGCGGCGCGGCACCGGTGATCCGGTCCGGGTCGGGTGCCGAGCCGACGAGCAGTCGGGTGTACGGGTGCGCGGGTCGCTGCGTGACGGTCTCGCTGTCGCCGCCCTCCACCGACCTGCCCGCGTACATCACCAGCGTCTCGTCAGCGAAGTAGCGTGCCGAGGCGATGTCGTGGGTGATGTAGAGAACCGCCAGGTGTAGCCGTTCGGTCAGCTCGCGCAGGAGGTTGAGCACGCCCAGTCGGATGGAGACGTCGAGCATGGACACCGGCTCGTCGGCGAGGAGCACCTCCGGGTCGGCGCCGAGCGCGCGGGCGATGGCCACCCGCTGCCGCTGACCGCCGGACAGTTCGTGCGGGAACGCGTCCAGGTAGCGCTGCGGTGGCGTGAGGGCGACCCGTTCCAGCAGCCGGTGCAGGGCGGCCGCACGCTCGGCTGGGCCGCGACCGGCGGTGCCGTGGATCCGCAGCGCGCGCGTCAGGTGGTAGCGCACGGTGTGTACCGGGTTCAGGGAGGCGAACGGGTCCTGGAAGATCATCTGCACCCGCCGGACGTACGCCCGGAACGGTCGGCCGCCGCGGACGGCGACCGGCTCGCCGTGCAGCAGAATTCGGCCGCTGGTGGGCGGTTGCAGTTGGGCCAACAGGCGCGCGACGGTGGACTTCCCGGAGCCGGACTCTCCGACGAGCGCCGTCACCCGGCCACGGCGCAGGGTCACGGTCACGTCGTCAACGGCGTGCACGACGGGCCGCTGCCGGCGCAGGAGTTGCGCCAGCCCCCGGCGGACGGGGAAGTGCCGGGTCACCGCCTCGGCGGTGAGCACCACGTCGGAGCGGGGTTCGGTCTCGGTCATCTGGGCTCCTTCGCCCGGGCGGGCCGGACGCGGGTGCGGGGCCCACCAGGACGAGGTCCCGCACCCGGTCCGCGCTCAGGAGGTGGGGGTGAGACGCAGCAGCACGTCCAGGGCGCTGGGTTGGGTCGGCTGCGCGGACGCGTAGGGGTCGGCGTCATTCGGCCAGCCGGTCCAGTTCCTGGTGACGTACGCGCCGCCGACATTGCCGGCTCCGGCCGGCAGCATCGGCGCCTGCTCGACCATGATCTTCTGGAGGGTGTTCAGGGCCGCGGTCCGGCTGGCGTCGTCGGTGGCCTCGGCGTAGTCCCGCAGCGCCCGCGTCGCCTCCGGGCTGTCGAACCGGCCGAAGTTGCCCTGCTGGGAGGCGGTTCCGATCGGCTTGAGCAGCGCGCCATCCATGATCGTCTTATAGAGGTCGTAGGGGGTGGCACCCGAGTCCGTCCAGCGGAAGGTGCCCTCGAAGGTGCCCTCCTCGACGGACTTCTGCCACGCCTCGGTGTTGGCCTTGTCGACGGTGGCGGCGATGCCGATCGTGGACAGGTTGTCCTTCACGATCTCCAGACTGGTGATGTAGTCGGACCAGCCGGCCGGGTCGCTGAGCTTGATGGTGACCGGCTCACCGGACGGGTCGCGCAGCGTGTCGCCGTCGAACCGGAAGCCGGCGTCGGTCAGCACCTTCTTCGCGCCGGCCACGTCGACCTGGTACGTGCGGCCCTTGTACTCGGGGGCGATGAACGGTTCACCGGCCGGGGTGGGGATGCCGGTCACCGAGGTCACCTCGGGCTGGAACCACCCGGCCGAGGCCTGCACGAAGATGTCATTGCGGTTGATCACCATGTTCATCGCCCGCCGCAGTGCCGGGTTGTCGAACGGTTTACGCGTGGTGTTGATCCACAGGCCGTGCACGCCCAGCGCCGGCGCCGCCCACACCTTGTTGTGTTCCGGGTTCTTGGCGACGAAGACCGTCTGGTAGTTGGGGATGAAGACGAAGCTCCACTCCGACTCACCGTTGGCCAGGGCGGTCGTCTGCGCGTTGTTGTCGTTGTACGAGGTGTAGCGCAACTCCTTGACCTTCGGCAGGTCCTGCCAGTAGCCGCCGTCGCGCAGGGTGAGGGTGGTGGTCTGCGGGGTGAAGGATTTCAACGTGTAGGGGCCGCTGCCGACCGGCTCGGCGTTGAGGTCGGTGGCCGGGTCCTCGACCGCGGACCAGATGTGCTTCGGCACGATCGGGATCGAACCGAGGACCTTGGCCTGGTTGACGAACTGCGACGCGCCGAAGGTGACGGTCACCTGGTTACCGCTGGTGGTGATCGAGGAGAACGGCAGGGCGTTGAGGTTCAACGCCTCATTGTTCTTGATCATGTCAAGCGTGAACGCGACATCGTCGGCGGTCAGCTGCTGCCCGTCCGACCAGGTGGCGTTCTCCCGGACGGTCAGGGTGAGGGTGCGGTAGTCGGACGACCACTCCCACTTCGTGGCAAGCCACGGCCGGGCGGGCTCGGCGGGACGGGCCAGATTGGTCATGGCGAGCGGCTCGTAGAGCGTCCACCGGTAGCCGAGAGCCGCCGCCGAGGAGGACTCGAGGAACGGGTTGTGATTCTCGGTCTGCGGGCCACTCGGCATGCCGATGTTGAGCACCGTCACGCCTTCGTCCTGGGCGCGGGTGTTCGCGGTCTCGCCGCAACCGACGAGCGCGGTGGTGGCGACGGTGCCGGCGAGCGCGACGGCGAGGAAACGACGTCTGTCGATCATGACTCCCTGCGTTTCTCCGGCCGGGGGCCGGGGGGAATGGTGCCGGGGAATGAACCAGGGCCGTTGGTGCGACATCAGGCGACGGTGGATTGACGAACGGTGAGGGTGGTGGGGATGACCACCGGCGCCGTTGGCAGCGGTATCCCGTTGAAGTGGTTCAGCAACGCGCGCGCGGCAACCGCACCCATCTCGCGAACGGGTTGGCGCACCGCGGTCAGTGGCGGCTCGGTCTGCGCCGCCAGCGGTAGGTCGTCGAAGCCGACCACGGCCACGTCGGCCGGAACCCGCCGGCCGTTCTCCCGGAGCACCCGCAACGCCCCGGCCGCCATCACGTCGTTGTGCGCGAAGACGGCGTCGAAGTCGAGCCCCTCGGCGACTGCGCGGCCGGCCAACGCCTGCCCGCACTCGTACGTGAAGGCGCCCTCGAAGAGGAGCGCCGGGTCCAGCCGCGCACCGGCGGCGGCGTAGCCGTCGGTGAAGCCGCCCAGGCGCTCCTGGACACAGCCGAAGCGGTACGGCCCGGCGATGACCAGGGGCCGTCGCCGGCCGAGCCCGACCAGGTGCTCGGCGGCGACCCTCGCCCCCGCCCGGTTCGTGGTGCCGACCGAGGGGAACCTTGGCTCGTGCCCCCGGTCGTCGATCAGCACCACCGGCAACCCCTGGTCGTGCAGCTCGGCGATGTAGTCGAGGGTGCCCTCGGGCTCGATGACCAACAGCCCGTCGAAGGACTTCGCCGACACGTGGGTGGCGAACTGCCGCATCGACTCCACGCCCCGGTTGCAGGTGGACAGCAGCAGCCCGTACCCCTCGCTCTCCACCACATCCACGGCGCCCTGGAGCACCTGGCCCACCCAGGGCCAGGTGAGCGAGGGGACGAGCATCCCGACGACCCGGGTGGAGCCACGGGCGAGGTTGACAGCGCGGGCGCTGGGGACGTAACCGAGCTCGTCGATGACAGCCCGGACTCGCGCCGCCGTGACCTCGTCGAGCTCCCCCTTGCCGTTGATGACCCGGGAGACGGTGGTCTTGCTGACACCCGCCCGGAGCGCAACATCCGCGATGGTGATTGGCACTGACCGCATCCTTGTCAAGCGCTGAATGAGCCCGAAACCGGTTCCGGAATCGGTTTCGGGCAGTCAACCCCCGTGAAATGCGTCACGTCAATAACAAGAAGGTAACGGAAGAAGTTTCCTCGTCATCTCTTCTCAGCGCCGCCCGGGCGTGGTTTCATCGGCACACCTGAGTTCATGGAGCGCTCCCATGCCGCCGACCCCCCACCCGGCACCACCACCACCAGGATCGAGAGGAGCCTCATGGCCCCCAATCCACCCGCCGACCGGAGGCGACGCGCCGCGCCGCTCGCCGCCGGCATCGTCCTCGCGCTCGCCGTCAGCGGGTTCACCGGCGGCAGCGCGCAGGCCGACGCCGTAGAGCAGATCATCAACGGCACCTTCGACGACGGCCACGCGCCCTGGTGGTCCACCGGCAACCTCACCCTCGACTCCAGCGACGGCCGGCTCTGCACCGATGTGCCCGGCGGCACGATCAACCCGTGGGACACCATCGTCGGCCAGGACAACATCTCCCTCCAGGCCGGCGTGACCTACGAGTTCCAGTTCTTCGGCAGCGCCGACCCGGGCAAGGTCGGCAAGGCGCTGGTCCAGCTCCCGGTCCCGCCGTACACCCAGTACCTCGCGGCCAACCCGGCGCTGACCGTCTCCGGTGACAGCTACCGCTACACCTTCACCTCCCCGGTCGACCTGCCGAACGCCCAGGTCGCGTTCCAGATCGGCGGCAGTGCCGAGCCGTGGCGGATCTGCCTCGATGACATCAGCCTCGTCGGGGACGCCGAGCCAGACGAGTACGAGCCGGACACCGGCCCACGGGTACGCGTGAACCAGGTCGGCTACCTGCCCAAGGGGCCAAAGAACGCCACCGTCGTCACGGAAGCGACCGAAGCGCTGCTCTGGCAGCTGCGAAACGACGCCGGGGCCGTCGTCGCCAGCGGCACCACCCAGCCTCGGGGACTGGATGAGTCGTCCGGGCAACACGTACACAGCATCGACTTCGGCGACTACCAGCAGCCGGGCACTGGCTACACCCTCACGGCCGACGGCGAAACCAGCCGGCCGTTCGACCTCGGCGCCGACTTCTACGAGCAGCTCCGGCTCGACGCGCTCAAGTTCTACTACACCCAACGCAGCGGCGTGGAGATCCGCGAGGACCTGCGCCCCGGCTACGGCCGACCGGCCGGGCACGTCGGTATCGCCCCCAACCAGGGAGACATGTCGGTCCCCTGCCAGCCCGGCGTTTGCGAGTACACACTGGACGTCTCCGGGGGCTGGTACGACGCGGGCGACCACGGCAAGTACGTCGTCAACGGCGGCATCTCCGTACATCAGCTGATGAGCGAGTACGAGCGCGCCCTCCTGGCCCCGACCGGCGAATTCTGGAAGCTGCGCGACGGCACCCTCGACCTGCCGGAGAGCGGCAACTGGGTGCCGGACATTCTCGACGAGGCCCGTTGGGAACAGGAGTTCCTGCTCAAGATGCAGGTACCGGCGGGGCAGCCCTACGCCGGCATGGCCCACCACAAGATCCACGACGACTCCTGGACCGGCCTTCCGCTCCTGCCCCACCTCGACCCGAAGCTCCGCGAGCTGCACCCGGTCTCCACCGCGGCGACGCTCAACCTGGCGGCCACCGCCGCCCAGGCCGCCCGGGTCTACCTGCCCTACGACTGGCGGTTCGCCCTGCAGAACCTCAAAGCCGCGAAGGCGGCGTGGGCGGCAGCGAAGTCCCACCCCGAGATCTACGCCGACCCGAACGACGGCAACGGCGGTGGCGCGTACAGCGATGACAACGTCACCGACGAGTTCTACTGGGCCGCCGCCGAGCTCTTCATCACCACCGGTTCCCGCGAATACCGGGACTTCCTGCTCGACTCCCCGCTGCACACCGCGGATGTCTGGCGGGACCGGGGCTTCGACTGGGGCAACACGGCTCAGCTCGGCCGACTCCAGTTGGCAACCCTGCCCAACCGCCTGCCCGACCGGGAACGAGTCCGGCAGTCGGTCATCACCGGCGCCGACAAGTATCTCGCCACGCTGGAGGCGCACCCGTACGGCATCCCGTACGCGCCCACGGACAACACGTACGACTGGGGATCCAACAACCTGATCCTGAACAACGCCATCGTGATGGCGGTGGCGTTCGATATCACCGGCACCGACCGCTACCGCGACGGCGTCCTGGAGACCATGGACTACATCTTCGGGCGCAACGCTCTCAACCAGTCCTACGTGACCGGGTACGGCGAGGTGGCCTCGGAGAACCAGCACAGCCGCTGGTACGCCCACCAACTCAACACCGACCTGCCCAACCCGCCCCGGGGAACCCTGTCCGGAGGTCCCAACTCAAGCATCCAGGACCCGGTCGCCCAGCAGAAACTGCAGGGTTGCGCGCCGCAGTTCTGCTACCTCGACGACATCGAATCGTGGTCGACCAACGAGCTGACCATCAACTGGAACGCGCCGCTGGCCTGGCTCACCGCGTTCGTCGCCGACCAGGACAACGGCGACGCCCGCGGTCGACTGCGTTAGGTAGTCGTGGACCGCCCCGGCCTGACAACCAGGCCGGGGCGCTCGCCTAACGGCGTAGCGCGGCGGTGAAGGAGCGCCAGGAGCCCGGGTCGATGGAGAGCGCCGGGCCCGCCGGATCCTTACTGTCCCGCACCCCCACCACACCCGGCAGGTTCATCGCCACTTCGACACAGTCGTTGGTCTGAGCACTCCGACTGCTCTTCCGCCAGGTAGCACCCATCAAGTCCATGACTCCGTCACTTCCCTCACCAGTTCGATCGACTGCGGCAAGGCAGGGTCATGACAGTGCAGACCCCAGCCCGTTACCTCGGTACGGCGTTCGACTAACGGCGTAGCGCGGCGGTGAAGGACTGCCAGGAGCCCGGGTCGATGGAGAGCGCCGGACCCATCGGATCCTTACTGTCCCGCACCCCCACCACACCCGGCAGGTTCGTCGCCACCTCAACACACTGGTCGTTGGAACCACTGCGACTGCTCTTACGCCACCGCGCACCGGTCATTTCCATGACTCCACCAGTTCCTTGATCCGCTCGATGGACTCCTGCGGGGGCAGGGCCACGGCGAGAGTAGCTTCCCAGGTCCGCTGCAAGCGCATGAGATCAGCCGGCCGGTCGAACTCCTGACCGCCGATCTGGCCACCGAGGAACGCGAGTTCGCTTCCGCCAGCCATGCTGGCAAGGATGAACGGGCCGTTGAGGCCTGGATACTCATCCGCAGAACAGGGCACGACTTGGACTCGGACGTGTGGGTGCTCGACGGCTAAGCGGGCGAGGTGTGACAACTGGTCACCCATGACCTTTCGACCGCCTACCCTCCGCCGCAACACCGCCTCGTCCATCACCCCTACGAGCCGGGATGGACGCTCGGCGTAGAGAACTGCCTGACCGTCCAGTCGTTCGGCAAGCCGGCGCTCAACCTCCTCTGGCTCAAGTAGCGGATCCGACTCGAAGACCGCCCGCGCATATGCCTCGGTCTGCAACAACCCTGGAACGTGCAGTGGATCGAACCAGCGTAGGGCCCACGACTCCGCCTGGATTCTGCGCCAACCACGGGACCATGCCTGGTTCTTATCGAGGACGACCAAGTCGGTCAGCATCCGGGTGTAGAGACCACCGGTGTCAAGAACCTTGTCGAACTGCTCGAGATACTTACTGGTCGGCGGCGCCTGCCCCAACTCCACCGCACTGATCATCGACGGCGAGTAGTTGATGGCCTTGGCCAACTCCTCCTGACTCCAGCCCCGCCGAATCCGCGCCCGCCGTAACTCCGCCACCAAAAACGCCGCAGCGGTCATCTCTCCAGTCGCCATCTCCAACCGCCCTCCACGAACCGGTTGATCGACTCCAATACCGCGGACCCGCAACCCCGGCCCCACCCAAAGGCTCTCGCACAACGCCACCAAACCCTTCCGACCGTAGCCGCGCCCTCAGCACACTGTGAAGCACGACGCCCACTTCCATTTCCGAACGCGGCGTCGCGGTGGGTCGCCCGCTCCCCCGGCCGGGCGACCCCACCGCCGGGGCCGTGACACTCATAGTGGATTCAAGAAGGGCCGCGTCATGTCTCGATCCATCCGAAACTGGCTTCCCCACGCAATCCGGTGGCCCCACAACCAACGGCCCATACCGCTCGCACCCCGACACCGCCGGATCTGGCGCGGGCCCCGCCCCCGGTGTTCCTGCGGCCTACGCTGGCGAACCTGCCCGGACCGCCACGCGACCGCGCCAACCGAACCCACCACCGCCGCGCCCCCACCGGGCCGCCCCGCGTGGAACGCCCCCACCGTCGCCAATCCCCAGGTAGGCCGGGTCGGCTGGCTCACCCCCGCCCAAACCTGGCGCGCCAACGGCGGCAAGTGGTGACCCCTCCCGCCGCCCGACCGCATCTGCCGCTGCGCCCACTCTGGATCTGCCGCACCTGCGCCGCACCCTGGCCCTGCGCCACCGCCCGACTCACCCTGCGCCACGAGTACGCCAGGGATCTCGTCGCACTCCGGATATACCTCTGCGCCCAACTCCACGACGCCGCAGCCGACCTGCACAAGCTCCACCCACAGAATGGCCCAGATCCGAGAACCCTCTTCGACCGCTTCCTCGCCTGGACACCTCGAAGCAGCCCGCCGGCGATGAATTCAGATCAGGGTGACGGGGTTGGTTAGCACCGCCACTCGGTGGGGGCACACCAGTGAGCCAATCCGGCAACGAGGCCAGTGCGGTAGGTGCCGGTCCGGCGGTGCCGTCGGTACGCGAGGCGGCCGTGCGGTACCTGGGCCGACCCGCTCAGCCGTGAACGGGCACGCCGGGGCACCCGGACGGAAGCCCGGGCGGGCGACCGAGCGTCGTCCTGCCGTGACCAGGCGGTGCGGTGCCGCCTGCTGTCGAGCTGCCCGCATAGCTGGGGCGCAGCAATGCCCGGTGCCCGCCCAGCAGCCCGCCGGTGCCTGGTCATCGCCGAAGGACTGCTCGGGCCGCCCCTGGCCTACGCCGAAGGACCGCATGGGCCGCCCCCGGCCCACGCCGAAGGACCGCGCGGGCCGTGCCTGCGTCGGGCAGAGCCGGTGCGTCCATGTTGGTCGAGCCCTGGCGGCACACCCGCCTCGACCGACACCTCGGTCTATTCCGGGCTGATAACACCTGCTCGCGGCAGCCCGGGTCGAGCCTTGGCGTCGGTCCCGCCGGTGGGGCAGCTCGACAGCGAAACTAACCCGGACAGCTACCTCGGGCACAACATCCCGCCGGGGCTGACGCCCTGGCGGCCAGCAGCATTGGCACCTCCACACCCACCACCGACAAGCCGTTTGATCATCTAACGTCACGACCCGCTACGCGAAAGGCTCAGTGAGTCAGCGGGGCACCGGAATGTCGGTGGGTGATGATGACATCGGTGAAAGCGAGCTTTCCGTGATCATGACACCTCAGCAACCCCGGAGAGGTGGGCAGGAGCGCTGTTCCCGGCTCGCGAAGCGAGGATGCCAGCAACCGGTGGAGGTTTCATGGGAAAAGTAGTATTGGATATGACGATGTCGGTAGATGGTTGCATCGCCGCCGCGGACGGTGGGCCCGCCGGTCTACATGACTGGTTCTTCGCACCCTCGCCGGAGAGCCAGGCGATCATCGAGGAGCTGCAGCGCAGCATGGGCGCGATGGTCATGGGGCGACGCACCTACGACCAGGGTGCCAGCCAGGACGGGTTCGCGGACAACCCCTTCCCGGTCGAGCACTTCGTCGTCTCGCACAGCACGCCGGAGCAGGTGGCCAAAGGGGACACCGTCTTTCACTTCATCCCGGGCGTGGCCGAGGCCGTACGCCGTGCGCAGGCCGCCGCCGGGGAGCGCGAGGTCATCATCGGCGGCGGCGCCCAGCTCGCCCAGCAGTGCCTGGCCGCGGGGCTCGTTGACGAGATGCGGCTGGCGGTACGGCCCCTGGTGATCGACGGCGGGATCAAGCTGTTCGACGCTACCGCCCTGCGGTTAGAGAACATCGGTGTGATCGATACGCCCGAGGCGACCCACCTGCGGTTTAAGATCCTGCGCTGAGCTGGGTGTTCCCTGGGGCGCGGAGGCCGCCCCCCAGGGAACACCAGGCGGCCCGGATGACACCCGACTCCGCCACCGCCCGCCCCCTGGCCCTCAACCCCGGGCCCCGGCACTCGGCCCTCGGTTCAGCTCGCTGCCCCAGTTGATGGCTTGTCAGGACTCCGGGTGATCCCAGCCGCTAGCTTGAGAAGGTTGAGCGCATCTGCCGAGGAACCCTGGAGCGCCGAATGCCACACCTGACCATCGTTGTCGACGTTCGCGCCAAGCCGGACCAGGTAGAACCGCTCAAGGCCGAGCTCAGGCGCGTTGTCCCGCTCATCCGCCAGGAGAACGGATGCATCGACTACCACCTCCATCAGGACAACAGCGACCCCACCCGTTTCCTCGTTTACGAGAACTGGGAGTCCTATGAACTCTGGCAGGTGCACATGAACCGCTCACACGTACAAGAGCATGGGGAAGCCACCGCCGACAAGATCGCTGAATGCACACGGTACGAGATGAGTCAGATTGATTGAGTCCGGCGCCGTACGGCGCCGGCGGCCCCTTGCTCCTTCGCGGCCCTAGCCACCGAGGACTGCGGTGGCCTCCACCTCAACCAGCAGGTCGGGGCCGGCGAGCGCGCTGATACCCAAACCCGTCAACGGGGCGGCCAGGGTGACGCCCAACTTCGCCGCCGCCCGCGCGATCCCCTCTCCCAGGAGCGCCATCTTGTCGGGCGTCCAGTCGACGACGTACACGGTCAACTTCGCCACGTCACCGAAGGAGCCGCCGACCTCGGCCAGGGCGGTGGCGACGTTGAGGTAGCACTGCTCGACCTGGGCGGCGAGGTCGCCCACACCGACCGTGTTCCCGTCGGCATCAACGGCGACCTGGCCGGCGAGGAAGACCAGCCGTGACCCGGTGGCGACCGCCACCTGCGAGTAGAGGTCGACCTTCGGCAGCCCATCGGGGTTCACCAGAGTGATGGTCATGCTGACTCCTTTCCTGGAGCTGTCGGTTAGACCAGCTATAACATAGCACAGCTATGTTATGTATCCTGGAGATCGTGGCCAGGAGGAAAGACCCAGCGGTCCGTACCCAGCTCATCGAGCGGGCCGCGCAGATGCTCCGTACCCGCGAGCCCATCACCCTCCGCTCGCTGGTGGCCGGCACGAGCGTGTCAACCATGGCCGTCTACACCCACTTCGGCGGGATGGACGGCATGTGGAAAGCCCTCCGGCAGGAGGGCTTCACCCGCCTCGCCACCCGCCTCGCCCAGGTCACCCCCTCAGCCGACCCGGTCCGGGACCTGACCGCCCTGGTCACCGCCTACCTGGGCAACGCCCTCGACCACCCCGACCTGTACCGGGTCATGTTCGACGCCAACTTCGACCTGGAAGACGCCCAGGCAGCGGACGACACCCTGGAATACCTGGTCCAAGCCGCCGAACGAGGCCGGCTAGCCGGCCGCTACCGCGCCGACACCAACCCGCTCGAACTGGCCACCCAGAGCTGGGCCATCGCCCACGGGCTGGTCTCCCTGGTCGCCACCGGCCCCCTGCCCCGGCCGGCCCTCGCCCACGGCCCCCTCCTGCTGACCGCACTCTTCACCGCCACCGGAGACGACCCCGACCGATGCCGCCGATCGGTGGCGAGTGGCTGGCAGCCGCGCCTGACCGGATGAACCAATCAGGGATACCGCCAGACAGGGCCGGGGCTATCGCCACATGTCCCACCGCTGGCGAGTCCACCACCCCTCAGCATGATCAGAGTGGGCCTCCCCGGTATCGCAGAGCAGACGGCGCAGCCGGCCGCGATGAACGCGGCCGGCCAGCGAGCCAGATTCCGTCCCTACCAGCGCGCACGCAGGCCGGGCAGGTTGGCCTCTTCCTCATGCCGTCGAGCAGCCGTCGGCGAAGAGCCGGGGTACCTGGTGGTGGAAGGCTCCGGAACAATGACGATCCGTACTCAGCGAGGCGCGGCGAAGACCTGCGTCCAGTACGGTCCGTTACTACTCGCGACGCCGACGCCGATCTCGGTAAAGGAGCAGTTCAGGATGTTCGCCCGGTGGCCGGGGCTGTTCATCCACGCGGTCATCACGGCCTCAGGTGACTGCTGGTTCCAGGCGACGTTTTCCCCGTAGGTGCGCCACTGGTAGCCGACGTCGCCGAGCCGATCGCCGGGGCTACTGCCGTTGCTACCCGTGTGGGACATGTTCCGGTGATCGGCCTGGTCCTGGCTGTGCCGCTGGGCGGCGGTCATCAGCTTGTCATCGACACTCAACGCCGCACAGCCGGCCTTCGCACGCTCGGCGTTGGCGAGTCGGATCACTTCGCCGGCCTCCGCGCTGACCCCGCCAGGGGCGGGCGCGGTGGTCGGCGCGGTGGTCGGCGCAGTGGTCGGCGCAGTGGTCGGCGCAGTGGTCGGCGCAGTGGTCGGCGCAGTGGTCGGCGCAGTGGTCGGCGCAGTGGTAGACACCTGAGTGGGGCGGGGTGCGGCAGTTTTGCGCACCCGCGTGGGGCGGGGCTTAGCGGTATAGCGCGACGCCTCCGGAGCTGGACCCCGGCGCTCTCCGGTGGACCGCGACGGTGCCGCGGTACTGGGCGTGGCGCTGGGACCGGAGCTGGAGCTGGTTGAGGAGCGCCGCTCGGCACGGGTCCCGCCCCCCTGGTGGTAGGAGGTCGGCTTCGTGGCCACGATGTCTCTGTAGCCCGAGGTGGGGATGAGTTCGTCTCCGTCGGAGAGTGCGGCGGCACCAACCCCGAGGCTCACGGCCAGCGTGGCAGCCGCCGCCGCACCGATGAGTACCGGCCGGCGGGTCCGGTGGCCGACGCGAGGTCCTTTGTTCGCGGGTGGACCGTCGGCCGAGGAGGCACCACCGATCCGATGCCCACTCGTTAGTCCGCCGGCATGTCCGCCGGTCGGCCCGGCAGGCTCGTCCCGCCCGCCCGCCGGCTGCTGGCGGTGCCGGCCACCCGACGATTCCTGCTGCCGCCGGCCCCAGTCATCGGCAGGCCGATCCCATACGTCGGCAGCCGGTTTGGGTTCCCGACGATCACCATCCGGTTCCATCGATTCGCTCCAGCCATACACGCCGGCAGCCTCCTCGGTCTCAAACTGCGGGTCGAGGCGACGCTACGTGCCGACAATTTCCTGCGGCAACGCGCCTAAGAAATGGCTAAGAACAAGTTAAAGGAATCGACCCCTCGAGCAGGTAAATTGAAGTAGGTAACTAATGGTCGGTGCGTCGCACCAGGTGGCGACGGCGGCGGGCCGCCGGACAGGACCGGTTCCAGCGTGAGCGGCAGCCATGACGCGCAAACTCTTCCGCATACGTCAAGAGGAGACCGGCGGCACTACGCCCGCTGCCCGGCAAACGAGCCGCCTTAACCGCTATCCGTTGCGGAACAGACATCAAGCGCAGTCGGGCAGCTACGGCTCCTGTTTCTCGGCCCGATCCAGTTACGCAGTAGTGATCCATCACTACCTATTGTCGACAAGGCACCGATTTCGCCGCAGGCCCAATCGTGATCCCGCGCGCCAACAGACCAGCGGCGTGCGGAATCACGCTATGTGCCCTCGTACCGTCAGGGGTGCGTCATCCGGAGCAGGTCGAGCGCCTCATCAAGCTGCTCCCCGGTGAGTTTGCCGGACTCCAGGTGCCCCCGGGAGACCACCACCTCCCGGATCGAAACCTGCTTCGCGAGGGCCTCCTTCGCGATCGAAGCGGCCTCGTCGTACCCGAGATGCCGGTTGAGCGGGGTGACGATGGACGGCGAGCCCTCCGCGTACGCCAAACAGACCTCGGCGTCCGCGACCAGGCCGACCACGCACCGGTCCGCCAACAACCGCCCCGACGCGGCCAGCAATTTGATCGACTCCAGCAGGTTGCGGGCCATCACCGGGAGCATGACGTTCAACTCGAAGTCGCCCTGGGAACCGGCGAAGGCGACCGCCGCGTCGTTACCGATCACCTGCGCACAGACCTGGCGGACCGCCTCACAGACCACCGGGTTAACCTTGCCGGGCATGATCGACGAACCGGGCTGGAGATCCGGGATACGCAACTCCCGCAGCCCGGCGCGCGGCCCGGAGCCCATCCACCGGATGTCGTTGGCCATCTTGTAGAGACCGACCGCGATCGTCCGCAGCTGCCCGGAGGTCTCCACCAGCGCGTCCCGCGCGCCCTGCGCCTCGAAGTGGTTCCGCGCCTCGGTCAACGGCAGCCCCGTCGAATCGCGCAGCCGCTCGACCACCCGCGCCGCGAAGCCGAGCGGAGTGTTGATGCCGGTGCCGACGGCGGTCCCGCCCAACGGCAGCTCGGCCAGGCGGGGCAGGGCCGACTCCAGCCGCTCGATGCCGTAGCGGACCTGCGCAGCGTACCCGCCGAACTCCTGACCGAGCGTGACCGGTGTGGCGTCCATCAGGTGGGTACGCCCCGCCTTGACCACATCCCCGAACTCGGCGGCCTTGCTCTCCAACGCCTCCGCCAGCTGCACCAGGGAGGGCAGCAGGTCTCGGGTCACGAACTCGGTGGCGGCCAGGTGGATCGAGGACGGAAAGACGTCGTTACTCGACTGCGACGCGTTCACGTCGTCGTTGGGGTGCACGTCGGCGCCGAGCTCGCGGCTGGCCAGGGTGGCGATCACCTCGTTGGTGTTCATGTTCGACGACGTGCCAGAGCCGGTCTGGAAGACATCGACGGGGAACTGGTCGTCGTACCCGCCGTCGGCCACGTGCGCCGCGGCGGCGACGATCGCGGCGGCCACATTCGCGTCGATCACCCCCAGCTCACCGTTGGCCTCGGCCGCGGCTCCCTTGATCTGGGCCAGCGCCCGGATCTGGGCCGGCTCCATCCCCCGCCCGGAGATCGGAAAGTTCTGCACCGCGCGCTGGGTCTGGGCCCGCCACAGCGCCGCGGCCGGCACCTCCACGTCGCCCATCGAGTCGCGTTCGATCCGGTAGCCCGTCGCCTCAGGATTCGTCACCCCACCATCCTGCCGCGCACGACCGCCCCGCGCGGATATTCACCCCGAGCCGCTCAATCGGTCCCGATCATCCGGACCGCGGCGGCCAACGCGGCGGCGGCTCCGACCAGCGAGTCGCGGGAGTGGACGGCATACCCCACGACGAGCCCCGGTGTCGGCGGACGATGGTGGAAGGCGAAGTGGTCCGCTCCCCGCACAACCACGCCGAGTCGCGCGGCGGCATCCACCAACGCCCGTTCGTCAAGGTACGGCGGAATCGCCAGGAACGTATGCAGACCGGCGGGTGAGCCGATCAACCTGAAGTCGGGCAGCAGGTTGGCGACCGCGGCAGTAAGGGCTGCCAGCCGCTCCCGGTAGCGCCGGCGCATCCGGCGCAGGTGCCGCTCGAGGCGTCCGGTGGCGATGAAGTGGGCGTACCCGAGCTGATCGATGGTGGAGCTGCCCAGGTCCTGGCGGGCGCGGGCCCGCTCCAGCGCCGGCGTGAGGTGCGCGGGCACGGCGAGCCACCCCATCCGAAGCCCCGGGGCGAGCGTCTTGCTGGCGGAGCCGCCGTAGACCACCCGGTCGGGAGCGAGGCCCTGGACGGCGGGAGGACGTTCGGCATCGTCAAACCAGAACTCCGCGTCGTAGTCGTCCTCAACGATGAGCCCGTCGACCTGCCGCGCCCAGGCCACCAGCGCCGTACGCCGCGACTCGGACAGCACGACACCGGTCGGGAACTGGTGCACCGGTGTCACCAGCACCGCCCGCGCCTCGCTGGCGGCCAGGGCCCGCACGTCGATCCCCTCGTCGTCAACCGGCACCGGCACCGGACGCAGCCCGATGTCTTCGAGGAACCTTCGCTGCCCCGGATGTCCGGGGTCCTCGACGGCGACGGTCACGTGTCCGAGATCCAACAGCATGTTCGACAGCAGCGCGAGGCCCTGCGCGAAGCCCGCGGTAGCCATCAAGGTGTCGGCGGTGGTGCGGACAGCCCGAACCCGTCCGAGGTAGGAGGTGAGTTCGCTCCGCAGCTCCGCCACCCCGGCCAGAGCTGGATACTCCAGATGCTCCGGCGTCGCGGTCTGCAGCACCCGCCGCAGGCAGGTGAGCCACTCGGCGCGGGGGAAGCCACTGACATCCGCAAGCCCGGTGCGCAGGTCCCACCGCGCGGAAACGGTGCCGACGGCGGACACCCCGGATGCCCCGGTGACGGCACGGTCCTGGGCGGGAGCCAGATTCGCGACCCGCGTGCCGGAGCGGTCCACCGAGATCAGGTACCCCTCGGCGGTCAGTTGCTGGTACGCCTCGACCACCACACTGCGTGCGATCCGTAGGTCGGCCGCGAGTAGTCGGCTGGACGGCAATGGCGCCCCGGGCCGCAGGGCACCGGCCTCGATCATGCTCTTGACGCCGCTACGCAGCTGTTCGATCAGCGGCGTTGTTGACTGTCGGTCCAGATTGAGCTGGAGCTGCCGCGCCATCTGGTCTGGTCTCACCTTTCCCATCTGGTCTGGCGCCCGACCCGGCAGGCCGGCTTCACTAAAGCGATCACGCAGGAACGACGTGACATCACGGCAATCGCCACGCTAAGGCAACGGACCGGTAGACCACGCCGCCGCGTCAAGGAGAGAGCATTTTGAGCCGATACTGGGGGATTCTGTCCGGCGTCGCGGCGATGACCTTGGTCGGCAGCTCGGCGGCTGTCCTCGCCGGGCTCACCGACTATCCGACGTTCGGCGGCCAGCTGCTGCGCTACGTCGGCGCGGCCCTGGTCCTGCTGCTGTTCATGCGCCTGCAGCGGGTGCCACACCTGCGCCTGTCGCCGCGCGAGGTAGTACGCCTGACGCTACTCGCCGGCACGGGCCTGGCCGGATTCAACGTCTGCTACGTGCAGGCCGTACGGCATGCCGACCCGTCCAGCGTCGGCGCCGTCATCGGTGGCGTTCCGATCATGCTCGCGTTCCTGGCTCCGCTGCTACGGCGTCGGCCCCCCAGCGGGCGGGTGGTAGCCGCCGCGATCGTGGTGACCGCCGGCGTGGTGCTGACCCAGGGCTACGGTGGCGGCAGTGCCACCGGGCTGGCGTGGGCGCTGGGGGCGCTGGCCGCCGAGGTGGCGTTCTCGCTGCTCGCCGTCCCGGTGTTACCGAGGCTGGGCCCATTGCGGGTCTCGACGTACGCGTCGGCGCTGGCGGTACCCGTACTGCTCATCGCCGCCGTCGTCGCCGACGGGCAGGGCGCCGTTCCCCTCCCGACCGCGGGGCAGGCGCTGGCGCTGGCCTATCTCGCCATCGTCGTCACCGCGCTCGCGTTCGTACTCTGGTACGGAGCGATTGCCCGGCTCGGCGCCGACCGGGCTGGGCTCGCCGCTGGCATCGCGCCGGCCAGCGCGGTCGCGGCCGCGGCACTGCTGGGCACCGGCCACCCCTCAACCGCGGACATCGTCGGTGCGATCGTCGTCGGACTCGGCGTGACCATCGGGTTGGCTCCCGCCCGAAGCTGGCCGGAGAACCAGTGCCCCGAGCCGGTCAGTCCAGCTCGGTCAACAGCCGCCGCACCTCGTGCCGCTCCGGCACGTCTACCTGGTCGAACAGGGCAAGCGCCTGGGTCCAGTACGCTCGCGCCGCACTCACGTCCGTCGACCGTAGGCAGCGGGCCATGCCGTCCAGGGCCCGCGCCTGCTCGTATCGATGGTTGATCCTCTGGGCGTCGTGCAGCACCCGGCGGAAGAGATCCAACGCGCTCGGCCGGTCCCCCTGCTGGGCGATCGCCCGAGCCAGCATGTTCCGCGTTCCGCACTGCCCGACGCGGTCACCCGCCTCGATCACCGCAACCAGCGCTTCCCGGTGCAGCGCCGCCGCCTCTTCGGGCCGCCCAGCCTCCCGCTCCATCAGACCAACTGCGTTGAGCATCTCGCCTTCGCCGTGCCGGTGTCCGATCCGGCGCTTGAGGCACAACGCCATCAGCAGCAGCCGCCGGGCCGGTTCAATGTCCCCCAGCCGGTGACGGATCGTCCCGACGTGCCCGATGGCATGCGAAAGCTGCCGCAGGTCACCGATTTGCCGGCTCACCAGCAGATGGTGACGGCTGAATCGCAACGCGTCACCATAGCGTCCCCAGCTGAGCAGGCTTTGCGTGATGTTGTTCAGAAGATTCGTTTTGGCTACGAAGTCTCCGTCGTGAGGTGACAGCTCCAGTGCCTCCTGGAAGAGCCGCATGCTGGCGCGGTATTCACCGTTGGCTGCCTTCAGGCTGCCCAGGTTATTCAAGGTGATCATGACTGCCGAGGTGAGCCCGAGCTGCCGTCGCAGGCTGAGCGCCTCTTCGGTAAGCCGGATGGCCGCTGCGAATCGGCCCAGCCGATAGTAGGCAGACGCAAGATAGTTGATGGTCGTAGCGACAGCCGCGTCGTCACCCAGCCGTCGCGCGGCGCGGAGCGCGACGGTGTGTGTGTCGATCAGGTCGTCCAGCTGGCCCCGCTCATAGTTGAACCCCCAGCAGGCGCGGGCCAGCTGCCAGCAGTGCTGCAGAAACCCCTCTGCCTCGGCGATGCGGGGCAAGGCAGTCAGCACCGTACGGTTCTCGTCGCACCACGCCCGGCCCTGCCCGACGCAACTGTCCACCAGGTCCGCCCGCGGCGCCTTCGGCGACATGAACTGGGCCCGACTCGCGGCCGTCTCGAACCGATCGGCGATCATCGCCGCCACGTACAGGTGGTGATCGAGGAGCCGTTCCAGGGCGGCGGAGCGCTCAGCCGCTCGACCGGGTTCGGCCAACAGGCGGTGGGCGTACTTCTGGACCAGGTCGTGGAGGCGGAACCGGCCCGGCCTCGGCTCCTCAACCAGATTGGCGTCGATCAACTCGTCGAGCAGGTCCCGGCTATCGGGTAGGAGCAGGTCGGCCAACGCGGCGGCGACCACGTTGTCGAAGTTGCTGTCCGGATGCACGCCGAGCAGTCGAAAGAGCCGCCGCGCGGGCGGTGAGACCTGCGCGTACGACAGGGCGAAGGCGCCGCCAACCGAACGCGGCCCGGCCGCGAACTCGGCCAACGGATCACGGGCTCCGGCCAGCCGTTCGACAAGGTCGACAATCCGCCAGCTCGGCCGATGCGCCAACCGGGCACCCGCCAGCCGGATCGCCAACGGCAGGAAGCCGCAGCGACGGATCACCTCCGCCGCCGCCTCCGGTTCGGCGGCGACCCGCTCCGGACCGGCCACCCGCCCCAGCAGCGTGACCGCCTCGTCCAGATCGAGAACGGGCAGGGACACCGGGTGGCCCACGTCCAGGCCGGCCAACCGCCGTCGACTGGTCACCAGCGTGAGGCAGGAACGCCCGGTGGGCAGCAGGGGTGCGACCTGATCGACGCTCGCCGCATTGTCCAGCAACACCAGCACCCGCCGGTCGGCGAGTTCGGTGCGCCACCGGACGAGACGATCCTCCAGGTCCACCGGAATCTGCTCCGCCGGAATACCGAGCTGCCGCAGCAAGGTCGCCACCGCCACCGCCGGGGTCAACGGGGTGCGTTCGCTGTGGCCGTGCAGGTCAATGTAGAGCTGCGCGTCCGGGTAGCGGTCGGCGAGGCGGGTGGCGAGGTGCACCGCGAGGGTGGTCTTGCCGCTGCCCGCCATCCCGTCGATCAGTTGAACCTGGGTGTCCCCCTCGTGGAACTGCTGGAACAGGTTCGCGACGATCTCCTGCCGGCCGGTGAAGTCGCTGATCGCCCTCGGCAGGCCCCGGACCGGGGTCGTGCTGGGTCGGGGTCCAATGGTGACCAGGTCCCCGGCCAGCACCCGCTGGTGCAGCTCCTGCAGCTCCACGCCGGGCTCGATGCCCAGCTCGTCGGCGTAGTGCCGGCGCCCGTCCCGGTAGACGACGAGGGCATCGGCCTGGCGACCGATGGCGGAGAGAGCCAGCATCAGTTGGCCCCGCAGGCGATCCCGGAGCGGATGTCGCGCGACCGCCTCGGTCAGTTCGTCGATCAGGTCGACGGCGTTGCCGAGCCGCAGCTCGACGTCAACGCACTCCTCCAGCGCCGTCACCCGTTGCTCGTCAAGCGTCTGGGCCCGGCCGCGTACGCTCCGCCCGGCGATGCCGCCCAGTGCCGGCCCCCGCCAGAGCGCGAGCGCAGCACGGAAGCGCCGGCGGGCGTCAGCCAGGTCGTCAGCGACTACCGCCGCCCGCGCGGCAGCAACCTCGTCGCCGAACACCTCGGCGTCGAGGTCACCGGGCGCGGTATGGACGCCGTAGCCAACCGGGTCGGTGACGATGAGGTCCGGGGACAACCCGAGGGTGACGAACCGGCGCCGCAGCCGGGACACACAGGTCTGCAGCTGGGCCCGGGCGGTAGCCGGTGGCTGCTCCTCCCAGACCGCGTCGACCAGCTCCTCCACCGGCACGATCCGGCCCGCCTGCAGTAACAGCATCGCGAGGATGGTCCGATCCCGACCCGCGGTAACGGTGGCCTCGCCACCGACCCGCAGCGGGCCCAGGATCCCAAACCGCATACTTCCACCCCTGCCGTACCTGCAACTTCCAGCAGGGTAGCTGTCGGCCTAAAACCCTTTTCGGATCCGGCGATAGCGCGGTGAGAGTGGATCAAGAGAGCGGCGGCTGACAATCAGGGTTGCATAGTCGAAGACACATTCGACGGGGGCGGTGCGCCCGTCCGGCCGTAGCCGAACGGGCGCACCGATGTCAGCGGCGGCCCACGGTGAGGACCGGCTTGGTCACCTCGGCGAAGAAGTCGTTGCCCTTGTCGTCGACCACGATGAAGGCCGGGAAGTCCTCCACCTCGATCCGCCAGACCGCCTCCATGCCAAGCTCGGCGTACTCGAGCACCTCGACATGCTTGATGCAGTCCTGGGCCAGCCGGGCCGCCGGGCCGCCGATCGAGCCGAGGTAGAAGCCGCCATGCTCCTGGCAGGAGCGGGTGACCTGGGTGGAGCGGTTCCCCTTGGCCAGCATCACCATCGAGCCACCGGCGGCCTGGAACTTCTCCACGTACGCGTCCATCCGGCCCGCCGTGGTCGGGCCGAACGAGCCGGAGGCGTAGCCCTCGGGGGTCTTCGCCGGGCCGGCGTAGTAGACCGCATGGTCTCGCAGGTACGCCGGCATCGACTCGCCGGCGTCCAGCCGCTCGGCGATCTTGGCGTGGGCGATGTCCCGGGCGACGACCAGCGGACCGCTCAGCGACAACCGGGTCTTGACCGGGTACCTGCTCAACTCGGCGCGGATCTCGTCCATCGGCCGGTTGAGGTCGACCCGGACCACCTCCGACGACTCCAGCTGGGACTCCGTCACGTCGGGCAGGTAACGGGCCGGGTCCGTCTCCAGTCGCTCCAGCCACACCCCCGACGGGGTGATCTTCGCGACCGCCTGCCGGTCCGCCGAGCAGGACACGGCGATCGCCACCGGGCACGACGCACCGTGCCGGGGCAGCCGGACCACCCGCACGTCGTGGCAGAAGTACCGGCCACCGAACTGCGCGCCGATGCCGAAATCCCGGGTCAGCTCCAGCACCTCGGCCTCCAGCTCCAGGTCACGGAAGCCGTGCGCGGTCATCGAACCCGCGGTCGGCAGCCCGTCGAGGTACTTCGCGGAGGCCAGCTTGGCGGTCTTCAGCGCGTACTCGGCGCTGGTGCCGCCGATGACGACGGCCAGATGGTACGGCGGGCAGGCCGCCGTGCCGATCAACCGCAGCTTCTCCTCCAGGAACTGCATCATCCGAGTCGGATTCAGCAGCGCCTTGGTCTCCTGGTACAGGTACGACTTGTTGGCCGAGCCGCCGCCCTTGGCCATGAAGAGGAACTTGTACGCGTCCGGCTGCCCGTCCGGATCCTCGGCGTAGAGCTCCACCTGCGCCGGCAGGTTGCTGCCGGTGTTGCGCTCCTCCCACATGGTCAGTGGGGCGAGCTGCGAGTAGCGCAGGTTCAGCCGGGTGTACGCCTGCCAGACCCCCCGGGAGACCGACTCGGCGTCCGTCCCGTCGGTGAGCACGTGCCGGCCCCGCTTGCCCAACACGATCGCCGTGCCGGTGTCCTGGCACATCGGGAGCACCCCACCGGCGGCGATGTTGGCGTTGCGCAGCAGGTCCAGCGCGACGAAGCGGTCGTTGGGCGAGGCCGCCGGGTCATCGATGATCGACCGGAGCTGCGCCAGGTGCGCGGGGCGCAGAAAATGCGCGATGTCGTGCATCGCCTCGGCGGTCAACGCGGTGAGCGCAGCCGGCTCCACAGTCAGGAATCGGCGACCACCGGGGCCGTTGACGACGTCAACGCCCTCGTCGGTGATCAGGCGGTACTCCGTCTGGTCCGAACCGGTCGGCAGCAGGGGTGCGTACGAGAAGGAGGCGGCACTGCTCATGAGCGGAAAGCCTAGGGCAGAAGAGCCGTCCGGTCCCACCCGCCGGGTAGGTCCTGGGACAGCCCTCTCACCCCGTCGGGTCGGTTGACTGGAAGGAGACGTACCCGATCTGCCGGCCCTCACCGATGACCATGCCGTTCGCTCCGGCCGCGAGCGCGTTCGCCGCCGTTCGGAGGTTCGCCAGCTCAGCGCCGGTACGCGGATCGAGCGCGACAAGCCGGGACGGATCCTGTTCGGCGAAGATCGCCGCGGACGGGGTGAGCGCCACCCGCGGCTCCCCCTCGGCGGGGCGAGTCCACCGGGTCTCGCCGCCGCCCAGTTCGCGGGCGGAGACCGAGCGCTTGTCCGCCGTGCGGACCAGGGCGTATCGATCGTCAACGGCGACGATCTTCGTGCCCGGGTCGGTGACCAGCAGCAGCCGGCCGTCGTAGGCGTCAAGGACCGCCTGCTTGCCGTCCGGCGACATCCCGATCAGCACGCTGCGGGCACCCAGCGGGTCCCGGCGCTGGGCGCATCCGATGGCGTCGGCGGTGCCGAAGTTGACGCCCGCCCGGTGCCAGGTCTCCTTCCCCAACAACGGGTCCCAGCCCGAGACGGTGTATAGACAGTTGCCCTCCTCGGAGCGGGCGGTGAGCCGCAGCATCCGGCCACCGACCACGGAGAGCCGCTCGTCCCGGCCGGGCTCGATGTCAACCAGCACCCGTCCGGTCGCGGTGTCCAACACGTGCACGCGACCGTCGACCGGAAACCCGAGCAACCCGGGTACCGGCTCGGGGCCGGAGACCCCGTCGTCGATCCGGACGGCCTCGATTCGCCGGGTGTCGAGCAGCCCCGGGTTGTCGCCGAGCAGGCCACTTCGGACACCCGGCAGATAGGCCGTCCACAGCGGGGTGTCCCCACGCGGATCCCAGGCGTGCAACGTGCAGTCGGTCGGGGCCGGGCAACGCGCGTCAATGAGCAGGTTCCGCCAGGTCCAGACCGCGACCGCGTCGTCGTCCCGCCGCCGGGTGGCACCGGTGACCGGGTCGAGCACCTCGTAGCCTCGGGTGAGGAGCTTGCCCACCACGACGACGGCGTCCTGCCCCGCACCGGCGACCGCCGACCAGTCGGCCTTGCGCTTCCAGAGCGGGGTGCCGTCACCGAGCCGTACCGCCTCCACCCGGGTGCGCTGCTCGACCACGACGGCCTCGCCGGCGATGGTGACGCTGCGCGGGGTGCCACCGACGCGTTGCTGCCAGACCACGCCCGGCCCGCCGATCGGGGCACTGCGGTTCACCCAGTCCCACACGCCGGGGAACGGGTTCCAGACACCGCTCACCGAGAGCACGACGACCGTCACGAGCCCGAGCAGCAACCAACCAGGCTTACCCAGGCCGCGCCCCTTCACCACCGGGACACGGTAGCCGCCCGCCCGGACCGCCGCATCCCGCCGCGCCCGCGTCCGGCGGGGCCAGCGTCCGCCAGAGCACCACCGTCGCGGTGAGCGACGCCACCCCGGCGAGCGCTATCACGGTACCGGGGGCGACCACCTCGCTCAACGCCCCGCCGGCCGCGGCGGCCAATCCCTGCCCCGCCATCATGCCGGTGCCCAGCAGCCCGAACGCCTGCCCCCGGCGGGCTTCCGGCACCGCATCGAGAAACCGCCGGGCCAGCCCGAGGTGGTAGGCGAAACCGGCGGTCGCGACCGTGAGCAGCACCACCGCCGGCCACTGGCTCGGCTCGGCCACGAAAGCCAGCAACGGCACGCCGAGCAGCAGCGCCAGCCACGGAGTCAACGCCTCCCGGCGGGCGGGCCCGACGAACCGTCCGACCAGCAGGTCGCCGAGGAGCATCCCGAAGGCACCGGCCATCAGCAGCAGGCCGGCACTGGCCGCCGGTTCGAGCTGGGCCGCGTACGGCACGAGCACGCCATCGGCCCCGACCAGCAGCGAGCCGGGAATCCACTGTGCCAGGAGCAGGCCGCGTACCCGCCGGTCGGCGAGGAGTATCCGGTTGACCCGCCAGGTCTCCCCGACGGCGCTTCCGGTCCCCGTCGCCACCCGGGGCGCTCGGGACGTCAGCCCGACCCGGGCCAGCAGGGCGGCGAGGAGGCAGGTGGCCGCCGTGAGCCAGAGCGCCCCGTACGGGCCGACCAGCCCGAGCAGCAGGCCACCGAGGGCGAACCCGGCCACCTGGGTGCCCCCGGCCGCCACGGTGAGCACCGACCGCCCCAACACGTACGCGTCGCCGTGCAGTATCTCCGGCAGCAGCGCGCTGCGGGCGGCGCTGCTGACCGGGGCGAGGAGTCCGACGACCGCGACCAGGCCGAGCATGGCCGGCGGGGAGAGCACGCCGAGCGCGAGCACCACGACCATGGCGAGCCGTAAGAGGTCGTAGCCGACGATGAGCCGCCGCGGCGGCCACCGGTCGGCGAGGGCGAGCAGGAACACCCCGCCCACCGCGTGTGGCAGGAACCCGGTCACGTACGCCAACGCGGCGAGCAGCCCGGAGCCGGTGCGCTCGTAGATCAGCACGGACAGGGCGAGCATCTTCACCGTCTCGCCGATCACGAACACGCTGTAGCCGCCGAAGAGCGCCCGGAACTCGGCGACGGCGAAGACCTCCCGGAAGGTGACGGGACGGGAGTCGGTAACGATCATTCGAGCAAGTGTGGGGAGTGAACCGGTGACGACCTATCCTTTCGTTCACCAGCGAAAGGAGCGGCATGCGGATCGAGGTGACCTCGGCGGACGTGGCGGTGAGCCGCTACGCCATCTCACCGCTCGGGGAGGCGATGTCGGCGCTGCGGCTCTGCGCCGGGCAGAACGAGGTCACCGGGCTGACCCCGTGGGTGACCCGGGCCCGCCCCGCCTTCGAGCAGCTGCGGCGAAGCATGCCGGCGATCGACGCGCTGTTGGCGTTGCAACGCCGGGGCGCGTACAACGCGGACTTCTACCAACCGCCGCCAGACGGCATGGCACGGGAATTCGCCGACGAACTCGCCCTGGTCCGGGCTACTCCGCTGGCGCAGGCCCGCGCCGAGTTGGCCCGCAACCTCGCCGGCCATCGCACCCCACCGGCGAACGCCCGTCGGATCTACGAATCGCCGGCGGTGGTGGACCGACTCGCCGACGGGATCGAGGCGGCCTGGGTCACGCTGGTCGAGCCGGAGTGGCCGCGACTGCGGGCCGTCCTGGAGCGGGACCTGCTGCACCGGGCGGGGCGGCTGCTCGCGTACGGCTGGGGCGCGGCGGTCGCGGACCTGGACCCCCGGCTGCACTGGGTGCCCGGCCCGGGCGTCGGCTATCTCGACATCGACGACCCGGACCCGCGAACGTACCCGCTGAGCGGGCACGGAATGCTCTTCGTGCCCACCGTCTTCGGCTCCCTGATGTACTACGTCGAGCAGCCCGGGCCGTACGCGATCGTCTACCAGGCCGCCGGGGTCGCCGAACTGCTCGGTCCCCCGGACCCGACGCGGCCGGTGGACGCGCTGGACCGGCTGGTCGGCCGGGGCCGCGCCACGGTGCTGCGGGCCCTGGTGGCCCCCGCGACGACCAGTCAGCTCGTCGCGCAACTCGGTCTGAGCCTGGGCGGCATCGGCGACCATCTGGCGGTGCTACGCGAGGCCGGTCTGGTGACCCGCGCCCGCGCCGGCCGGACGGTCCGCTACCGCCGCACCTCGCTGGGGGACGCGCTCGCCGAGAACGACTGACCGGACCCGGCGCCCTCCGTGGCCGGCGGCGACGTTGCCCGCAGCGCGGAACGGAGCAGGGGCAGGACCCGGTGCGGGATCTGCTCCGCCAAGGCGATGATCGTCGAGGTACGTCGGATGCTCTCGTGCGACACGATCTGGTCGATCACCCGTTGCAGGTCGGCGTTGGAACGGGCCACGATTCGGCAGAGCAGGTCACCGGAGCCGGTGATGGTGTGCGCCTCAAGCACCTCCGGGATCGCCGCCAGGTGGGCGACGACCGGATCGCGCCCGTGTCGTTGGCTGATCTCCAGGGTGACGAAGCTGGTCACCCCGAACCCGACGGCGGCCGGGGACACCGCGGGGCCAAACCCGTCGATCACCCCTCGGGCGACCAACTTGTCCAACCGCGCCTGCACGGTGCCCCGGGCCACCCCGAGGCGACGGGAGCACTCCAGCACTCCAATCCGCGGCTCCTCGGCGAAGAGCTCGATCAGACCAACGTCGAGGCTGTCCAGCTGGACAGAATGACCAGTGCTCATAGGTAAGGACCCTACTGCTTGTGCAACCTGACCAGGCTGATCAACAACAGTTGCCCAGTGATGGGGAGCACAGCGATATTCACGGGAAGAGCACGGCACTAACGGAACACGGCTGCGGCCCACCAGGCCGGCCGGTACGCGAGGGAGGGCCACCATGACCCAGGCGATCGACCGACCCCAGTCGAACGACGAGGTCAACGCCGACCTGCTGGTCGGCGCCGTTGACCACGACATCAGCCGCGACCCGTTCCCGGTCCGGGGACTGGACCACGTGCAGTTCCTGGTCGGTAACGCCAAACAGGCCGCGCACTACTACTCCACCGCGTTCGGCATGACCTGCGTGGCCTACCGGGGGCCGGAGCAGGGCTACCGGGACCACGCCCAGTACGTGCTGACCAGCGGTTCGGCGCGGTTCGTCCTCACCGGCGCGGTCCGCCCCGACGCGCCCGGCGCCGACCAGGTCGCCCGGCACAGCGACGGGGTCTGCGACATCGCGCTGGAGGTCCCCGACGTGGACGCGGCCTACGCGCACGCCGTCGCCCAGGGCGCGACCAGCCTGGCTGAGCCGCACGAGGTCAGCGACGAACACGGCACGGTCCGGCTCGCCGCCATCGCCACGTACGGCGACACCCGCCACACCCTGCTGGACCGCTCCCGCTACCACGGTCCGTTCCTGCCCGGCTACGTCGCACGCCGACCGATCGTCGACCGCCAGCCGATGATCGACGCCGGCGTCCAGCCGAAGCGCTTCTTCCAGGCGATCGACCACGTCGTCGGCAACGTCGAGCTGGGCCGCATGGACGAATGGGTCGAGTTCTACCAGCGGGTGATGGGCTTCACCAACATGGCGGAGTTCGTCGGCGACGACATCGCCACCGACTACTCGGCGCTGATGAGCAAGGTGGTCGCCAACGGCACCCGGAAGGTGAAGTTCCCGCTCAACGAGCCGGCGGTCGCCCGGAAGAAGTCGCAGATCGACGAGTACCTGGACTTCTACCAGGGCCCCGGGGCCCAGCACATCGCGGTGGCCACCAACGACATCCTGGCCAGCGTGGACGCGATGCGTGCGGCGGGCGTGGACTTCCTGGAGACCCCGGACTCGTACTACGACGACCCGGAGTTGCGGGCCCGGATCGGCGAGGTCCGGGTGCCGATCGAGGAGTTGAAGGCCCGCCGGATCCTGGTCGACCGGGACGAGGACGGCTACCTGCTCCAGATCTTCACCAACCCGGTGCAGGACCGCCCGACCGTCTTCTTCGAGCTGATCGAGCGGCACGGCTCGCTCGGCTTCGGCAAGGGCAACTTCAAGGCTCTCTTCGAAGCGATCGAACGGGAACAGGAGAAGCGCGGCAACCTGTGACAGACCGGTGGTTGGCGGCCCGCCCGGTGGCCACCACGGCTGCGCTGCCAACCACCGTCGTTAAGGTGTCCAGGTGAGCGAGCAGAACGAGGTGGCGCGGTGAGCGTCGCACCTGGCTGGTATCTGGACCCCGCCGACCCGGGCACCCGGAGGTACTGGGACGGCGAGGGTTGGCTCGGTGCACCCATCCCGGCCGAGGCCACACCCCCGGCGGGCCCGCCGCCGCCCGAGCCCGAGCCGACTACCCGGCCCGACGAACCCGAGCCCGACCCGGCTACCCGGCCCGGCGAGCCCAAGTCAGCGCCGGCTACCCGACCCGGCGAGCCCGGCCCAACCACCGGTCGGGCCGGCGCCGTGGGACAACACGCCCCGGTCGGGGCCGGCACCCCGTCACCGGGGTATGGGCCACCGCCGGGTGCGCCGTACCCGGGGACAGCCGGCGGGCCCCCACCGGGAGCGCCGTACCCGACGTGGCCGGGCCAGCAGCCCGAGCCGCGTCCGCACGGGCTACCGCTGGCCGGGTTGGGAGCCCGACTGGTAGCCCGCCTCATCGACATCACCGTCGTCCTCGCGCTGAACGTGGTGGTGAACTTCTGGTTCGTGTGGCAGTACATCCAGCAGATGTCCCCGCCGATCACCGAGGCCTGGCGCCGGATCGTTGACCAGGACACCACCACCGAGCAGCTACCGGCGGCAGGTGACCAGGCCGGCAGCCTCCAGATCGCGATTCTGTTGATCGCCACAGCGCTCTGGATGGCCTACGAGGTACCGTCAACGGCCAGCCGCGGACAGACCTTCGGCAAGCGGGTGATGGGCCTGCAGGTGCTACCGGTGAGCGCCGTCGCCCCGCTGGGCTTCGGGCGGGCGCTGCGCCGCTGGAACTTGCTCGGCCTGCCCACCCTGGGCTGGTTCTGCTGCATTGGCTTCCTGCTGCAGCTCATCGACTCCCTCTCACCGCTGTTCGACCGCCCGCTTCGGCAGGCCCTGCACGACAAGCGGGCGCAGACCGTGGTGGTTCAGCTACCCCGCACCCCCGTCCCGAATGACCGCCCCGCACCCCCGGGAGACACCTCATGACCGATACCGGACGACGCCGGCCGGCGCCCCGGCTCACCCGCGCCGACCTGGACGTACTGCCGAGCTACGTGCCGGGGCGCAGCCCGGCCGACCTGGCCCGCGAACTGGGCCTGCCCGAGGCGATCAAACTGGCCAGCAACGAGGTGCCGTACGGCCCGCTGCCCGGCGTGGTGGCGGCGGTCACCGAGGCCACCGCGGGCGCCCACCGATACCCGGACATGGGCGTGGTGGCGCTGCGCGCGGCCCTCGCCGAGCAGTACGGGGTGGACGCCGAGCGGATCGCCACCGGCTGCGGGTCGGTGGCGCTCGCCGATCACCTGGTCCGGGCCACCTGCATGCCCGGTGACGAGCTGATCTACTCCTGGCGCTCGTTCGAGGCGTACCCGATCATCGCGGCGACCAACGGGGCGACCAGCGTACGGGTCAGCAACGACGCCGGGCACGGGCACGACCTGACCGCGATGGCCGCCGCGATCACCGACCGCACCCGAATGGTCCTGGTCTGCAACCCGAACAACCCCACCGGCACCGCGGTACGCCGAGCCGAGCTGGAGCGCTTCCTCGACCAGGTCCCGGACGACGTGCTGGTGGTCATTGACGAGGCCTACCGGGAGTTCGTCACCGACCCGGAGGTGCCGGACGGCCTCAGTTATCTGGACCGACCGAACGTGGCGGTGCTGCGGACCCTGTCAAAGGCCTGGGGCCTGGCCGGGCTCCGGATCGGCTTCCTGGTCGCCCAGCCGGAGGTGGCCGCGGCCATCCGAAAGGTGGTCACGCCCTTCTCCGCCAGCGTGGCCGCCCAGGCCGGCGCGCTGGCGGCCCTCGCCCAGGCCGACGAGGTGCGGCGGCGCTGCGCCCTGGTCGTGGCCGAGCGGGGCCGGGTCACCGAGGCGGTCCGCAAGCTGGTCCCGGACGTACCGACCAGCCAGGCCAACTTCGTCTGGCTACCCCTGGGCGACCAGGCGGTGGAGTTCGGCCGGGCCTGCGAGTCGCGCGGCGTGATCGTACGACCCTTCCCCGGCGACGGAGTCCGGGTCACCATCGGCACCCCGGCCGAGAATGACGCCTTCCTCGCCGCGGCGGAGGCCGCGCTCGGCTGAGTCACGGCGTCCTGCCCGCCGCGAGCTGACGGTCTGCTCAGGTCGCGGCGAGCAGGACCGGACGCGAGGTGAGGAAGTAGCGCTGGTCGTCCGCCGCCGAGTCGACCGGGAGGCGAAGGCACTCCACCGCGAGGTAGCCACCGACCGCGTACACCGCGCCCGGGGCCCACGAGGTGCTGTCGGTGCCGAGCGAAAGCGTGAACCGGGATCGCTGATCCCCACTGGCCGAATCGTACGTGATCAGGCCATTGTTATCGGTGATCAGATGTACCCGGTCCGACTCCACCGCGAGTACCCGAGCCCCGCCCACATCCTCGTGCCGCCACTGCTCGCTCCCGGTCCGCGCGTCGCGCGCCACCAGGGCGCCATCCCGTACGCCCACGGCGATGTCACCGGCGAGCCGGGTGTCGGGCGCGTTCAGCACCGGTGCCGGCACCGGCTCTCCCGCGCCGAACAGCCAGCCCCGAGCCGCGTCGTCACCCGGGCCGACAGCCGTACGCAGGCCGGCGCAGCCGGATCGGCCCGAGCGGCAGCCGAGCGGGGTCACGGTCAGCACCTTCCCATCGCCGGGCGGGCTCCAGCGAGTAACGGCACCGGTGGCCGCGTCCCGGAAGTCGACGGTCGCCGCGGAACCGCAGGAGTCCACGCTGACCAGTTCGCCCGCCGTGGTGGTGCCGACCGCCTGCTGACACCCGGGCCGGACGTCGGACTGCCAGAGTTGCTGCCCGTCGGCCAGGTTCCAGCCGGCCATCGAATCCTGGCCGACCGAGAGCACCACCGCGGTGTCGGCAGCCGAGGCGACGAAGAGCCCCGCCGGGTTCCACACGGCTTCCGCACCGGTTCGCCGGGCCGCCGTCTCCTCCTCCGGCACCGGCCCCTCCGCCCGCCAGGAGATCTGGCCGGTACGCCCGTCCAGCGCCACCACCTGACCGTCCGACCAGCGGGTCACCACGATGTGGCCACTCGCCACCACTGCGGTCAGCTTGGCCGGCCAGCGGCGGTACGACCAGTACGGGGTACTTCGATGCTCGAACTCGACCGGCTCGTCGGCGTAGACGTGACGCTCGGCCGCGTACACCCGGATTCGGCCATCCACCACCAGCGGCGCCACCGGCAGCCGCGCGACGAGGCCGGGAGCCGGAGCTGCGGCGGTGGGGTATGCGCCAGCCGCCGGGGTGCTGACCTCGGCCGGGGCGAGCACCCGGAAAACCGTGGCCGCCGCCACCACCAGCACCACCACGACCGCCGCCACCACCACGAACAGCCGGCGGCCCGTCGGGAAAACCATGCGCACCTCCGCCCGGAACCCTACCCAGGGCACCGCGCCCGGCTGCGGCGTGGTTGCCGGACTGACATCCCGGCCAGCACAGATGGCCTGGCAGCGACGAAAACCGGCCGTGGTCGCACCGCCGGCGCCACCGGGTCGGCACCCCGGCCGTGGCCTACCGCAAGGCCACCGTGTCGGTGCGGGCGGCGGCGGCGAGCTCGGCGAGATCACGACGCAGCGCACCGGCGACCGCCCGAGCGGCCAGCCCACCGAGGAGGAACGCGACAATCCGGCCGCGGGCCCCGGCGGGGGTCGCCTCCTGGGTGACCGTGACCACCGTGTTGCGCTCGCCCCCGCACCGGGCCGGGCGCAGGGTCCAGGTCACCCGATAGTCAACCTCCGTGCCGGGCGAAGCGAGCACCAGCCGGTGTGGCGGCTCGGCCTCGATCACGACAAACTCCTCGATCAGCGCCGACCCGTCCGGTTGGGAGCGGACCTCCCGCCAGGCGGCGCCGGGGCCGAACTCGCCACGGGTCAGGGCCACGCGACCGAGGATGGCGTGGGTCTGCACGGTCAGGTCGGTGAGCAGGCGCCACACGTCGTCCGACTGCGCCTGGATGGACCGCATGACCGTCACCCGCGACATGCCACCTCCCGTGGCGTCGACAATACGTGCCGTAACCGTCGTGTGGGGTCCCACCGCGGGCTTTGCCGGAAAGCTGCCCTGCACCGCCCCACGCCGCTCAGTTACCGAGTTCTCCGGCCCGGACCGCCCGGATGAACCTCGACCATCCCGGACCACCCACCGCGAGGGCCGGACCGGATCTGTCCTTCGAGTCACGTACGGCCACCACGCCGAGCGCCTCGACCAGGTTGTCGGCCACCTCCACACAGAGGCCCTGGTCATTGGAGCGGCTGCTGGACCGCCACACCGCCCCTGGGAAATCGTTCATCCTTCACCCTCCTGTCGCCGTGCCGCCAACCGGTCACCGCTCCCGACTCGGGGAGCGGGCCCGTACCGCGTGGCGGCGGATCCGATCGATCAACGTGACAGCAGGGCGGCCCGGTCGGACGACCTGTGCGATCTGCCCGTACCGAGCGGAAAACCTCCGTCGGTACGGGCGGGGATGGAAGGGGTTTCGCCGGTCAGCGGGGGGCGACGACGGTGCCGGTGACCTCGCCGAGGCCCACCGTCGTGCCATCCGGGCCGGGCGCGGTACCGGTGATGGTGATGGTGTCGCCGTCGGCCAGGAAAGTACGCTCGCTGCCACCGACCCGGATTGGCTCCGCCCCACCCCAGGTCAGCTCGAGGAAAGAGCCGACCTGACCGCGCTCGGCGCCGGAGACGGTGCCGGAGGCGTAGAGGTCGCCGGTGCGCAGCGCGGCCCCGTTGACGGTCAGGTGGGCCAGCTGTTGCGCCGGCGTCCAGTACATGGTGGCGAACGGCGGCTCGCTCACCCGCTCGCCGTTCCACTCCACCGACAGCCGCAGATCCAGCCCGAGGTGGGGCTCGTCGCGCAGGTAGTCAGCGACCGGTGGATCCTGCTCCGGTGCCGGCACGAACGCCGCACCAAGCGCCTCCAGCGGCGTCACCCAGGCCGCGATCGAGGTGGCGAAGGACTTACCGAGGAACGGTCCGAGGGGCTGGTACTCCCAGGCCTGGATGTCCCGGGCGGACCAGTCGTTGACCAGTACCACGCCGAACACGTGGTCGGCGAAGTCACCGACCGGGACGCGGCTTCCCAGCGGACTGGGCACACCCACCACAAAGCCGACCTCCGCCTCGATGTCGAGGCGAACCGAGGGCCCGGTGACCGGGCCCTGCGGGGTAGCCCGCTGGCCGCACGGCCGGACGATCTGGGTGCCGGAGACCACGACGGTGCCGGCTCGGCCGTGGTAGCCGATCGGCAGGTGTTTCCAGTTGGGCAGCAGCGGCGGCTGGCCCGGCCGGAAGATCTGACCGACGTTGCTGGCGTGCTGCTCGGAGGAGTAGAAGTCGACGTAGTCCGCCACGTCGAAGGGGAGCTGAAGCTCCACGCCCGACAGTGGCAGGAGCAGCGGCTCGACCGCCGCCCGGTGGGCGCTGTCGGTGAGCAGCTCGACGATCCGCTGCCGCACTGAGGTCCACTGCGGACGGCCAAGCGCCATGAAGTCGTTCAACCGCGGGCGACCGAGCGTACCGGCGGCCAGCACCAGGCCGGCCTGCTCGGCACCGCCGAGGTCCAGCACACCGGTGCCGACGCGTACGCCCACCCGCGGCTCGCGGTCGACGGTGCGGAACACCCCGTACGGCAGGTTGTGCAGCCCGTACGGCGAGCCCTCCAGGCCGGTCACCCAGGTCATGCGTCAGTACCCCCGTTCACCAGCCCCAGCTGGATCAGATCGGTCAGTGGTTCCAGAACGCTGCACGAGCCGTAGCCGACCCAGAGCGGACGCGCCGCGTCTAGCCACTGCTCGATCGGCGCGAGCAACGGCCGTGGGTCGGTGACGCGGAGCAGCTCGGTGACCCGCTCCACCTCGGCGCCCCCGGCCGCGGCGAGCGCGGCGGCGAGCACGTTCGCGAAGCCGTGGTGGGTGAAGCCGGTCTCCCGGTCCAGGTGTCGCACCGCGTGATGCAGCCCGGCGGTCAGCTTGAACGGCAGCCCCCGCTGCTGGCACCCGTGGATTACCGCGGCCAGCTCGGCAGAGGTGGGGAAGAGCTCGGCGGCGAGCCCGCCGGTCCGGAACTTCGCGGCCACCGGCACCCCGGCGGCGCGGGCCTCAACCAGCCGGTCCAGCGCCCCCATCAAGCCGGAGGTCAGCGGAATCTCGGCGTAGACGGTGCGACCGGCGAGCCGCTCCGCCAAGGGTAAGAGCTTGGCCAGGCCCGGCTGCGGGTCCGCGCCGCGGGCGGCGACGGCGACCTCGACCTGCTGGACCGTGATGCCGGGGGGCACTGCGGCGAGGGCGGCCGGGAGGCCGGCTGGTCCGGTGTCTCCGATCAGCCCGACCACGAGCTCCTCGGCCGGATCGACCAGGCCCTGCAGCTCCCGATTAAGCACTGTGGAGGCGGGGACCAGGAGCGGGCCGACGAGTTCGGCGTACCAGGACGAGCGGTGCTGCCGGTGCGCCGGAACGGCATCGGGCAACGACGCGCTGCCGGGCGGGAAGACGGCGGCGTCGTCGACGAGGCCGGCGAGGAGTCGGGGCAGCTTCGTTGACACGAGACAACAATCTACGGGACGCTAAAGGAGCGGACAATAGCGTCCGATTTTCGGACACCCTGGATGATCTGCTCGGGGAGGGCGAGATGCCGTTCTACCGCCGCGTCGGCGAGGTGCCGCGCAAGCGCCACACCCAGTTCCGTCAGCCCGACGGCCGCCTCTACGCCGAGGAGCTGGTGGGCCAGGAAGGCTTCTCCGACGACTCCTCGCTGCTCTACCACCGGCACGCACCGACCGCGATCGTGGCCGCCGAGGAGTTCACCCCACCGGCGGTCACCTGCACGCCGAATCTCCCACTCAAGCCCCGCCACCTGCGCACCCACCAACTCGAGGGGGCCGGCGCCGACCCGGTGCTCGGCCGGCGCTACCTGCTCGGCAACGACGACGTCCGGATCGCGTACGTGCTGGCCGACCAGCCCTCCCCGCTGTTCCGCGACGCCACCGGTGACCACTGCCTCTACGTCGAATCCGGCACCCTGCGGGTCGAGTCCCCCTTCGGCCCCCTCAACGCCGTCGCCGGCGACTACGTGATCATCCCGACCTCGACCATCCACCGGCTCGTTCCCACCGGCACCGAGCCCGTCCGGCTGCTGGCGGTCGAGGCGGCCGGCCACATCGGCCCGCCCAAGCGCTACCTGTCGGTGCGCGGCCAGTTCCTGGAACACTCGCCGTACTGCGAGCGGGACGTCCGGGGACCGGACACACCGCTGCTCGTTGCCGGCGAGGACGTTGAGGTCCTGGTCCGGCACCGACGCGGCTGGACCCGGCACATCTACGCCAACCACCCGTTCGACGTGGTCGGCTGGGACGGGCACCTCTACCCGTGGGCGTTCTCCATCCACGACTTTGAGCCGATCACCGGCCGGATCCACCAGCCCCCGCCGGTACACCAGACGTTCCAGGGCCCGAACTTCGTGATCTGCTCGTTCGTCCCCCGCAAGGTGGACTACCACCCCGACGCGATCCCGGTGCCGTACAACCACCACAACGTCGACTCCGACGAGGTGCTCTTCTACACCGGAGGCAACTACGAGGCGCGGCGTGGCTCCGGCATCGGCCAGGGGTCGATCTCACTACACCCGTCGGGCTTCACCCACGGGCCACAGCCCGGGGCCGCCGAACGGTCGATCGGCGTTGACTACTTCGACGAGCTCGCCGTCATGGTCGACACCTTCCGTCCGCTGGAGCTCTGCGACGCCGCCGCGGCCTGCGAAGACGACGCGTACGCCTGGACCTGGGCGCGGCGCGGGTAGCCCTCAGCGCACCGAGCGGGCGAGCGCGGTGACGACGGCGAAGGCCGCCACCGCGATCGCCAGGACCAGCGGCCAGACCGTACCGACGAAGGTGTAGAGCAGTAGCAGCACCGGGGCCGCGGCAGTCGCGTACCCGGCCAGCGCCAACGGCCGGTCGGAGCGCAGCAGCTCCGGCAGGATCGTGCGGGCCACGCCGGGCAGCTTCGCCGCGTACCGCCACACCATCAGCGCGCCACCGAGGGCCGCCGCCGCCGCGACGGCCCGGGACAGCCCTGGACTACCCACCGCGAAGCAGGCGATCATCACCGCGGCGACCATGGACCAACCGGCACCGAACACGACGAGCTGACGAAGGCCGACCGAGATCGTCCGCACCGAATTGATCCGACCAGGGCTGATCGCCGCCGCGTCGGCGAGGTGCTCCAGCGCCTCGCTCCACCGGCGCTGTTCCAGCCGCATTACCCCGATGTCGTGCCGCGCCTCGGCGAGCTGCGGGTCGAGCCGCAGCGCTTCGGTGTACGCCCGCTCGGCCAGGTCATACAGCTGCAGGTTGGCCGCGACCAACCCGAGCACCAGATGCCCCGCCGGATCCTCCGGGGCCAACTCCACCCCCCGCCACGCCGCGTTCAGCGCCGGCTGACCATTACGCGAACCGGCCAGGATCGCCGCGCCGCTGCGCTGGGCGTACGCGTCCGCCGGCCCCAACGCGAGAATCCGGTCCGCGGTCCGAGCCGCCTCCCCGTGCTCGGCCAGGTCGGCCAGGGCCATCCCCCGAGCGACCAGGGCGGGGACCGAGTCCGGCGCGACCGCCAACGCGCGGTCGGCGGCGGTGAGCGCCTCTGCGGGCCGCCCCGCCGCGAGCTGCACCCGGGAGAGCTCGGTCGACACCGCCGCGTGGGCGGGATCAAGGGCGAGGGCGAACCCGAGCTCGGTGATGGCCTCGTCGTAGCGGCCGAGCTCGGCGAGGAGCTGGGCGCGCTGCAGGTATCCGTCGGCGGCAGAGCGGTCAGAGGTGGGTTCGCTGGACATCGCTGCGAGCCTAGGCGGCCGGGGCTGCGTAAACCAAGGCCACCGCGATCCCGGTCAGGCCCTCGTCCCGGCCGGGGAAACCGAGCCCGTCGGTGGTGGCGGCGGAGACACTCACCGGGGCGCCCACGGCCGCCGAGAGCACCTGCTGCGCCTCGGCCCGACGCGGCCCGATCTTGGGGCGGTTCCCGATCACCTGCACCGACACGTTGCCGATCGTGTAGCCGGCCGCCCGCACCCGACGGGCGCTCTCGCCGAGCAGGGCCACACCGGAGGCGCCGGACCACTCCGGCTGCCCCACCCCGAAGTTGGCGCCGAGATCGCCCAGGTCGGCGGCGGAGAGCAGCGCGTTGCACGCGGCGTGGGCGGCGACATCCGCATCCGAATGCCCGGCCAGGCCGTCCTGCCCAGGCCAGTGCAGGCCGGCGACCCAACAAGGCCGGCCGGACTCGAAAGCGTGCATGTCAACGCCGATGGCAACCCGCGGAACGATCACCATCCGAGGGTACGGGTCAGCGGTCGATCGCCAGCAGGTGCTCGGCCAACGCCAAATCGAACGGGCGGGTGACCTTCAGGGCGTGCTCGGAGCCGGGTACACAGACCACCGGCACCCCGAGCTTCTCGACCAGGCCAGCGTCGTCGGTGAGTGGATCGGTAGCGGCGGCGTGTGCAGTGGTCAGCACCGCCCGCCGGAACCCCTGCGGCGTCTGCACCGCCCGCAGCACGGAGCGATCGACCGTGCCGAGGACCTCTTCGCTGACGCCGACCTCCTTGATGGTGTCGACCACCGGCAGCACCGGGATCACCGCGTCGTGACCGGAGCGGACCGCGGCGGCGACCGACTCGACCAGCTCGGGTGGGGTGAGCGCTCGGGCCGCGTCATGCACCAGCACGATCTCCGGGCCGGCGGGGACCGCGGCGAGCGCGGCGGCGACCGAGGCCTGCCGTTGCGCTCCGCCCGGCACCACGGTGACCGGCGCCACCGGGGCCAACAGTTCGCGGACCGCACCCACCTCCGCCGCCGGGGCGGCCACCACCACCGTGTGCACCGACGCGGCGGCGGCGAGCCGACGAACCGCGTGCACCAGGAGCGGCTCCCCGCCCAGCAGCCGAAGGGCCTTCGGCTGGCCGGGACCCAGCCGTACGCCGGCACCGGCCGCAGGCACGAGGACCGCGACGTCACCGCGCGGATCAAGCTGCGCGGTCACGTCGCGGTCCTCGGTGAATTTCCTCATGGCAGATCGGGTACGACGATCAGGTGCGGATCAGGCTTCGGTCAGCACCTTGTCGAGCAGCGTCTCCGCCTCGTCCTTGGTGCTCTTCTCGGCCAATGCGACCTCACCAACGAGAATGTCCCGGGCCTTGGCGAGCATGCGCTTCTCGCCTGCGGAGAGCCCCCGCTCCCGCTCCCGACGCCACAGGTCGCGGACGACCTCGGCCACCTTCAGCGGATTACCGGAGGCCAACTTCTCAAGATTCGCCTTGTAACGCCGTGACCAGTTGGTCGGCTCCTCGGTGTGCGGAGCCCGGAGAACGTCAAAGACCTTGCCGAGGCCCTCTTCGCCGACCACCTCGCGCACACCCACGATCTCGGCATTCTCCGCGGGAACCCGGACCGTGAGGTCACCCTGCGCGACCCTGAGAACGAGGTACTGCTTCTCCTCGCCCTTGATGACCCGAGTCTCGATTGCCTCGATGAGTGCGGCCCCGTGGTGGGGGTAAACAACGGTCTCGCCGACACTGAAAACCATAGGTTCGAAACCCCTTTCGCTGTGTCTAGGGTAACACGCTCAGACACCGGTGTCTCACCGCTGCCCTGACTGTTGGCGCAGCTCAGGGGCCCTGTGAGAGGGATTTCTTCAGCTTGACAGACAGCCAGACCGAAGCAATGAACACGCTCCGTAACGGCAATATGCCGTTACGGCTGAGTGACGGAACCCGGGATCCAAGGCGATGCGCTCGACTCATGGTAGCCCGCACCGCGGACACTCGCCCATGCCTGGTGGGAGCGGGCCCGGTACGGCAGGCTGAACGAGAGCCCGCCGCCGGCTCGCCATGAATCCAGGGGGTTCGATGGGCAGGCCCGCCGCAGACGACGACTCCGACCTGCCGGACCTACCGCCCGAATGGGGCCGGGTGGTCGTACCGGACAACGCCGCCGAGCTCTCGGCCGAGGCCGCACAGGTCCGCCGGGAACTGAACCGGCCCACCCCGTCCGGTTCGATCCTGCCGGCGCTGCTGGCGCTCCTGATGGCCATGGTCGCCGTACTGGCCGGGCTGAGCGCGACCATCTGGGCCCAGTCCGCCCCCACCCCGTCAACCCCCGCCACCCCCGCACCACCAGCCGACCTGATCGGGCGGACCATGCCCGCGTTCGAACTGGTGGACAGCGGTGAACCGGTGCCGCTGCGGGGTCTGCTGCCCGCCGTGATCCTCCTCACCGACACGTGCGCCTGCCCGACCGAGGTGGCCGACACGATCGCCGTCGCGCCGCCCGGGGTCACCGTGATCGCCATCAACCCCGACCCCGCCGTACGCGAGTCGCCCCCCGCCCTTCGTGCGCTCGACGACCCAGCCGACGGGTTACGCGCCTTCCTCCGCCTGCCGCCCCGGGCCGGCGTGATCAGCGCGCTGCTCGTGGACCGCTCCGGCACGGTGCGGAAGATGCTCCCCGAGCTCCACTCCCCCGCCGACTTCGAACCCGAGCTGGCCCGCCTCGCCAGCTGACCGTTCGAGGAGGCCCGCATACAGGGTCAGGCCCGGGCCGAAGGCCAGCATCACCACCCGTCCCGGCGGCGCGAGCGCTCGATGCAGTCGGTCCAGTACCAACAGCACCGTCGGCGACGAACAGTTGCCATGGTCGGCCAACGTCTCCCGGGACGCTGCCAGGGCGGCCGACGGCAGGGCGAGTTCCCGCTCCACCACGTTGAGGATGCGGGGGCCGCCCGGATGCACCGCCCAGCCGTCCACCTCCGACCGACGCGTGCCGTGTCGGGCGAGCAGGCCGTCCACCAAGGCCCGTACCTGCGTGGAGAGCACCTGCGGCACCTTCGGCGACAACCCCATCCGGAACCCAACGTCGGTGACGTCCCAGGTCATGTGGTCGGCGGTGGAGGTGTCGGTCACCGAGGCGACCTCCCGCACCCCGTACCCGGGGCCACCGGGCACGACCACGGCGGCCACCGCGGCGTCGGAGAAGAGCGCGTGCGAGACGATCTGCTGGGTGTCCACCCGGGCGGTGGAGGGCTGAATGTGCAGGCTGGTCAGCTCGGCGCAGAGCAGCAGGGCGGGTCGGCCCCGGGCGGTCACGAAGTCACTCGCCACGCCCAGCCCCGGCAAGGCGGCGTAGCAACCCATGTGGCCGACGAAGACCCGCTGCGTGCCCGGCGCCATGCCGAGGTCCCGGGCAAGAAGAATGTCCAGCCCCGGGGTCGCGTAGCCGGTGCAGGAACAGACCACGAAGAGCCCGACGTCGCCGGCGGCCAGACCGGCGGCGGTGAGTGCCCGCCCCACCGCCTCCTTGCCCAGTGGCAGCGCCTCCACCTGATAGCGCCGCATCCGCCGCTCGGTCGACCAGTCGGAGACATCCTCCAGCACCGGGTTGACCGCGGCCTGCCGGCGGTTCACCCCCGAGTTGGCGAAGATCCGTTGGGCCAGGGCCCGGGTGGTTCCGGAGAAGTGTCGCGCGAAGAAACCCTCCCACAGCTCACCCTGGTCGGCCGACGGCGGATGCGCCGTGCCGATCCCCGCGATCACCGGCACGGCCATGATGCCCACCCTTCGTTCTGATCTCCCAGCACGTTCACCAACGAGGGGCCGACCCGTCGCGGTCCGGGTCGCCACCGAGCACGGCGATGCCGAGCCAGTCCGCGCAGACGTCGGAGGTGGCGGGGTGCAGCGAGCCGCAACGCGCATCGCGGTAGAGCCGCTCCAACGGATGCCCCCGCCGGGTGGCCGCGGTGCCGGCCGCCTCCAGCACCGAGGCCGCGACGTCGGCCGCGGTGGTGCCCGCCAACAGCTTCGCCCGCCAGACCCAACGGTTCGTCTCGGCGTCACCCGGCGCCTCATCCACCCGCCGGGCCGCCTCCGCCACCACCAGGTCCGCCGCGGCCACCGCCGCGTCGGCGCGACCGAGCCGGGCCCGGACCGCCGGCAGACCGCCCAGGTCACGGGCGTTCAGGTGCTCGGCCGCGGCGTCGATCGCGGCCCGCGCGACCCCGACGTAGACCGCGGCGTAGCTCGCGACCAGCCAGTGCGGCATCAACTGCGCGACGACCAGAGCCAGCCCCTCGACCCCGCCGAGCAGCCGGTCTGCCGGCGCCGTCACCTCCAGGTGCAGGTCGTGCGAGGCGGTGGACCGCATGCCCAGCGAGTCCCAGGTCTCCTCCACGGTCAGTCCCTCCCCCGCCGGGACGAGAAACTGGGAAACCACCGAAGGATCAGCCGCACTACGGGCGGCCACCAGATAACCGTCGGCGTGGCCGGCACCGGAGCAGAAGGTCTTACTCCCCTTGATCCGCCAGCCGCCGGCAACCGGTTCGTACACGGTGCTGAGCCGCGAAAGCCGGGCCCCCGCCCCACGTTCGCTCATCGCCACCGCGTACCAGGAGCCATCCGCGGCGGCCCGCAGCAGCCGGTCCCGCGCCGCCAACGCCTCGTCCGGCAGGCCAAGCGTCTCGGCCAGCTCCTCGGTCACCGCGCCCAGCGCACCGGTAACGGAGGCGTGCATGTTGAACACCAGTGCGGTGGCGCCGTTTCCCCGGGCCAGCTCGGTCGCGACTGCCGCGTACTCCCCGAAGGTGGCGCCCAGGCCGCCGAGCTCCCGCGGCACCATCAGGCCGAACAGGCCCGCCTCCCGGAGGTCGTGGAAATCGGCGGCCGGGAAGGCGCCGTCCCGGTCGTGGTCGGCCGCCCGAGCGGCGAATCGCGGCGCCAACCGGCGGGCCACCTGCACAGCCTGCGTCATACGGCCGTCCCCTCCTCGGATACATCCGTCCGCGTCTGATCGCGCTCGCGCCGACCCCAGCCCTGGTAGAGCACCGCCGTTGACCAGGTCGGCACGATGCGTGGGGGCATCCCGCCCACGCCCCTCGCCCGCCGGGCCAGCCAGCCGAGCACCCGGGTCAACTGCGGTCGAATCCCGCGCAGCCGCAGGTCAACGCCGTACCGGGCACACTCGGCAACCAATGCGCGGGCGTCCACGAACAACCGTGGGTCGTGGATCCCCCGTGGGACCGTGGGCAGCCGCTCACCGATATGGACGGCGAGCAGGCGACTCAGCGCGGTGTCATTGAGCGTGTCGAGGACGAGTAACCCACCGGGGCGGAGTAGTCGGCAGGCCTCGGCCACCACCGTTCGCCAGTCGGGAACGTGCTCCAACAGCTCGCCCGCGGCGACCACGTCGGCACAGCCGGAGGCGAGCGGCACGGCGGTCGCATCGGCCTGGACCACCGCCACGCCATGTGCGGCGGCTTGGCGCAGCGCCGAACCGGTGAGGTCGACCCCAACGTGTCGATAGCCCTTGCCGGCGAGGTGCGGGGCGAGTAGCCCGGCACCGCAGCCGAGGTCGACCAGGAGCGCGGCGGGGCGCGACGCCGCAGGCACCAACGCCGCCCGGGACTCGGCCAGCCAGTGCAACATGGCGAAGGCGCCATCCGGCCGCCACCATTCTCCGGCCAGGTCGTCATACTGGCGCGGATCATTGCGCGGCAGGGTGCGGCCCGCGTCTGGCATGGACCGAGCGTGGCACGACTGCCCGGTAACGACCAGACTTCCCTCATGACCTCCTCAGTGCTACGGCGTGTCGCGCGGGTACTGACCCGGACGGAGCGAGCCGGACTCACAGCCGGCGACGCCGGCTCGGGAGCGACCCGCACCCGGCTGGTAGTCGCCCTGCTCCGGGCGAGTCACCCCGAGCCAGCAGCCGCGGTCACCACCGTGGCCGGCCTGCTCGCCTGGGGCGTCGGGGCCCCGCCGGCAGGGGTGGTCGCCGTCGTGCTCACCGTGGCCGCGAGTCAACTCGCCGTCGGGTGGACCAACGACGCGCTCGACGCGAAGCGGGACATCGTGGTCGGGCGGCCCGACAAGCCGGTCGCCGCCGGTCTGGTAAGCCGTCGCACGACCGCGCTGGCCGCTGCCGCGGCCACGCTCGCCACCCCGGCGCTCGCGCTGACGACGAACCGGGCCGCCGCGGCCGTGGCCACGGTCGGGCTGATCTCCGCGCTGCTCTACAACTGGCCGTTGAAGTCCTCGCCGCTGTCGGTCCTGCCCTACACGGTCTCCTTCGGGTCGTTGCCGGCGTTCGTCGTGCTGGCCCTGCCGGGCGCGGGAACGCCACCGATCTGGCTGGTCACCGCCGCGGCCCTGCTCGGGGCGGGCGCGCACTTCGCGAACGTGCTGCCCGACCTTGAGGACGACGCCCGCACCGGGGTCCGCGGGCTGCCCCACCGGCTCGGTGCCGGCGGCAGCCGGACCGCGGCTATCGGGCTCCTGCTCGCCGCGACCGCCACCCTGGTCCTCGGGCCGCCCGGACCACCGTCGCCGGTCGGGCTCGCCACAGTGACCGCCGCCGTCCTGATACCACCGCTACTCTGGTGCCTGGAGCGCCTCACCAACCGCGCCAGGACCCGGTCGGTGGCCGCCTTCCGAGCGGTCTTGATAATCGCACTCATCGATGTATTCCTGCTCGTGACCAGCGGACCGTTGATCTGAGCGCCCCCACAGCGGTGGCATCCCCGGGTCGGCGTGCGGAACTGGATCAGCCCCAACTACCCTGGAGCGCGGTCTGCACGGGCATGGCCGCCGTGTCCGGCGTACGACCGGGCCCGATCATGACGAGGAGGACCGACGTGACGCGCTCGATCAGGGGTTCCCGCCGGTCGGCCCTGCTACTGGCCGGGTTGGCGACGAGCGGGCTACTGCTCTCCGGATGCAGCGCCGGCCAGGTCGCCGAGACCGCCGGAACCGTACCGTCGGTTCAGGGCGTCAACGTCGCGAGCGAGAACGGCGACTTCGCCGTTCGTAGCCTGCTGATCGCCTACCCGGGGGTGGACGGCTACCAGGCCGGCGACGACGCGAACCTGGACGTGGTCCTCTACAACGACTCGCCGGACCAGGTCACGGTGACCGTCACCACCGAGGGCGCCCGGGACGTCATCCTCAGCGATCCCCACGCCCCGCGCGGTGCGGGCTCGTCCACGGCGCCGACCGAGACCGGGTCTCCCGTTGGCGACTCGGCCCAGATCACGGTGCCACCGCTGAGCTACGTGCAGCTCAATTCGGAGGCGTCAACGGTGCTGCGGCTGATCGGCCTGAACAAGCCGCTGCACGTCGGTGAGGCCGTCTTCGTGACCTTCGACTTCGGCGGTACCACGATCCGGGCAGCGGCCCCGGTCTCGGTGCCACTCAGCCCGGCCGCTCCCCCGGAGCCGATCATCGAGCGCCACACCGGCTTCGAGGAGCTGGAGGACGGGCACGGCGGTGCGGGTGGCGCCGGGCACTGATCACCGACGCGACGGTTAACGTCCTGGTGTGACCACCTCCCGATCCTCCCGCGCCAGCGCGACCGGCGGCCGCTCCCGCGCCGCCCGCGAGCCCCGCCCCGCCTACGAGTGCGACGCCTGCGGCCACCAGCCACCGAAGTGGGTCGGCCGCTGCCCGGAGTGCGGCGAATGGGGTTCGGTCGTCGAGTGCACCCTGACCGGCCCGACCGTCTCCGGCCGGGTGGTCAGTTCCCGGCTGCCGGCCGAGCCCGCGCGGCCGATCGCCACCATCAGCGCCGCGCCGGCGCGCGCCCGCCCGACCGGCGTCAGTGAGCTCGACCGGGTGCTCGGCGGCGGCCTGGTTCCGGGCGCGGTGGTGTTGCTCGCCGGTGAGCCGGGGGTCGGCAAGTCGACCCTGCTCCTCGACGTGGCGCAGCAGTGGGCCGCCGGCGGCGCCAACCCATCGCTCGTGGTCAGTGGCGAGGAGTCGGTCAGCCAGGTCCGGTTGCGCGCCGAACGGATGGGCACCCTGCACGAGCAGCTCTATCTGGCGGCGGAGAGCGACCTGGCCGCGGTACTCGGGCACCTGGACGCGGTCAAGCCGGGGCTGCTGGTACTGGACTCGGTGCAGACGATCTCGACCACCGGCACCGAAGGAGTGCCCGGTGGGGTAACCCAGGTCCGCGCGGTCACCGCGGCCCTGGTGGCGGTCGCCAAGGAGCGGGGCATCGCGACCCTGCTGGTGGGGCACGTCACCAAGGACGGCCAGGTGGCCGGCCCGCGGGTGCTGGAGCACCTGGTTGACGTGGTGCTGCACTTCGAAGGGGACAAGCACTCGTCCCTGCGATTGGTGCGGGGGGTGAAGAACCGGTTCGGCGCGGCGGACGAGGTCGGCTGCTTCGAGATGCACGAGGGCGGCATCAGCAGCCTGGCCGATCCGTCCGGACTCTTTCTCACCCGCTACTCGGAGCCGGTTCCCGGCACCTGTGTCACGGTGGCGATGGAGGGGCGACGTGCTCTGGTCACCGAGGTGCAGGCGCTGATCGGGGCGACGGTGGCCGGGTCGCCTCGGCGGACGGTCTCCGGGCTCGACTCAGCCCGACTCGCGATGGTCCTGGCGGTGCTCCAACGGCGTACCGAGCGGTTGACCCTGCACGATCGGGAGGTCTTCGCGGCCACTGTTGGCGGCATCCGGGTCGTCGAGCCCGCCGCCGACCTGGCGGTCGCCCTGGCGGTCGCCTCCGGCGGGCTCAACCTCGCGATCACGCCACACCTGGTGGCGATCGGGGAGGTCGGACTCACCGGTGAGGTACGGCGGGTGGGGGCGGTGCCGCGCCGGCTGGCCGAGGCGGCCCGGCTCGGCTTTCGGCTCGCGCTCGTACCACCGGGCTGCGGTCCGGAGAGCACCGGCGTCCGCACCGACCAGCTACGAGTGATCGAAGTCAGTGATGTCCGAGCCGCGCTCCAGGCCGTCGCACGGGCATCTGCGGAGTAATCCTCAGCTCCCATCAGTACGGGAAGTATTCCGATAAACCGTCTATAAGACGGTGTAATCGGTTAATCCAGGCAGCACGACACATCACAGTAACCGCGGCAGCACCCAGGGCAGAGCAGTCCGTAGACTGTCCCCGTGCCGACCGACCGCGACACCACCAAGCCTGCCGGCGCGACACCGTACGCCCGCACCGGTGCCGTGGGTTCGCCCGCCCGTCCGATCAGCGTGCACGTGACCGGCGGCGCGGCCAGTGACCCGCTGCGCGCCAACCTGGCCCTGATGGCACCCGGCACCGCCCTGCGGGACGGACTGGAACGGATCCTCCGCGGACGCACCGGCGCCCTGATCGTTCTGGGCTACGACAAGGTCGTCGAAAGCCTCTGCACCGGCGGCTTCCCACTCGACGTGGAGTTCTCCGCCACCCGCGTCCGCGAGCTGTGCAAGATGGATGGTGCCGTGGTGCTCTCCAGCGACGGCAGCCGGATCGTCCGGGCGGCAGTGCACCTGATGCCCGATCCCGCGATCCCCACCGAGGAGTCCGGCACCCGGCACCGCACCGCCGAGCGGGTTGCCCGTCAGACCGGCTACCCGGTCATCTCGGTGAGCCAATCCATGCGGATCATCAGCCTCTACGTCAACGGCCAGCGGCACGTACTGGACGATTCGGCCGCCATCCTCTCCCGGGCCAACCAGGCACTCGCCACGCTCGAGCGTTACAAGCTACGCCTGGACGAGGTCTCCGGCACCCTCTCCGCCCTGGAGATTGAGGATCTAGTCACCGTTCGGGACGCGGTCGCCGTCGTCCAACGGCTCGAGATGGTCCGTCGGATCGCCGACGAGATCGCCGGATACGTGGTGGAGTTGGGCACCGACGGCCGGCTCCTCGCGCTGCAACTCGACGAGCTGATGGCCGGCGTGGACGCCGACCGCACCCTGGTCATCCGGGACTACCTGCCCACCGGCCGCAAGTCACGCACCCTCGACGAGGCCCTGGTCGAGCTGGACCTGCTGACCGCCGCCGAACTGATCGACCTGGTCGCTGTCAGTAGGGCGATCGGCTACCCCGCCGCCGCCGACGCGCTCGACGCCGCGCTCAGTCCCCGTGGGTTCCGGCTACTGGCCAAGGTGCCACGGCTGCCGGTAGCGATCGTTGACCGCCTGGTGGGGCACTTCGGCAGCCTTCAGCGACTACTCGGCGCGACCGTGGAGGACCTGCAGGCCGTCGAGGGTGTTGGAGACGCCCGGGCAAGGGGCGTCCGTGAAGGCCTTTCCCGGCTCGCCGAGGCATCGATCCTGGAACGCTACGTCTGACCGCCGGTGGCATGTTCAGTGATGAGTCGACGCACAATCGGCTCGGTCGGCGTTACCGCCCGCCGGTCAGCCGAGGCGCGATGCGGTCGACCAGTGTACGGCTCGGTCAGCCGGTGACCTTGAGCTCCACGGGCTCGCTCAATTTCGTGCCGACCCGGGCGAAAACCTGATAGGTGCCGGGCGGCGCTTCAGGGCCGACGGCGACCCCACCCTTACAGCGGGTGTCGTCGTTGCCGTTCCAGGTGACCCGATAGGACCGTTCGAGGTCCGGCGTGAACGACTGGACATCCGAGCCCTCGCCGACGCCACAGCTGTCGGAGGACCAGATCTTCGCCGCCCCATCCTTGAGGAACAGCTCCTGTAGGTCCGCACCGACATCCCGGCTACAGGTCCGGCCCGAGCTATTTTGGATCTTCAATTGCAGATCAACGGCACCGCCCTGGTCCACCGACCCCGGCTGGGGGACAGCGGTCACGCGGATCTCGTCGTCACGGCAGGTGCCGTCGTCGGGTACCGGGGGCGCCGGGGGCGGGTCATCCACCTCAGCCCCCTCGGACGACTCGGAGTTGGGCGACTCCTCCCCGCCAGCATCGCCCGAATCCTCCGGCGGGTCCGGCTGCTCAGTGCTCTTCGGTGGGTCGGAGTCGGTCCCGGAGTCACCGGAGGGCTGCTCCTGCCCGCTGGCATTCTTGTTGGCGGGCTCCTCCGAACTGCCGAACGAGGAGTAGAAAACGACAACCAGAAAGAGAAACACCGCTCCGAGCACAACGGCGCGACGCCGCCAGTAAACGGCGGGGGGCAGGGGGCCGACCGTCAGACGCATGATGTCCTACCCTAGCGGCGTCCCGTCCGGCAACCGACAGCGACGCGCCGGCCCAGCCCAAGCCGACGGAAGCATTTCTCCACTTACGACGATGCAGGTTGCCGAAGGTGCAGGCAGCAGAACGGAAGGTGACCTCCGCCGGCGCGGCCAGGTCACCTTCTCCGGCAGACCAGTGGCCGCAGCCGGGCCGGCGATCAGAGGTAAACCTTGCGCTGGTACACCGCGTGGGCACCGGCAACCCGGTCCAAGAACAGCAGACCCGCACAGTGGTCGATCTCGTGTTGCAGGGCCCGCGCCTCGAACGCGTTGGTGACCAACCGAACCGTCGCTCCGGTCCCGGGCAGGGCCCCCTCGACCACCAGGTGACCGGCGCGTTTGACGTCACCGGTCAGATCCGGCACGGACATGCAGCCCTCCCGTCCAGCCTTCCATCGGCTGGCCTCCACCACGACCGCATTGCACAGCACAAACGCACCGTGCACGATGCCGGCCTTCGGATGGCCGGTGACATCCACCGCGAAGACCCGGGCACCGACCCCAATCTGCGGGGCGGCCAGACCGACGCAGCCCGGAGCGACGCGCATCGTGGCGACCAGATCGGCGGCGAGGCGTACCGTCTGCTCCGCCGTCGGATCCACCGCACCGCCCTCCCGGCTGAGCACCGCGGCCGGGGCAGACACCACCGGTCGCACCTGGCCCGGTGGGCCCAGCACGTCCAGCGTCCAGTCGCCGAGGCCGGCGCGCTCCTCGCGGTTCACAACAGGTCCGGGTCGGCCGGCCGAAGGGTGACCTCCACCCCGAGGTCGGCGGCGGTTGCCGCCAACCGGGCCGTCACCTGCTCGACCACACCCGGTGGCAACTCGACCTCAGCGAGGACGACGTAGAGCGCGCCAGCGAGTCGGGTACTCAGGTCCGTGACGTTGCCGCCTGCCTCCGCGAGCACCCGGGTCATGGCGGCGACGATGCCCATCCGATCAGCACCATGCACCGCCAGCACGTACGGCGCACCGTTCGACGTCTGCTCCCCATCCGGCACCACCGCGCGTACCGTCGCCAGTAGCTGACCGTCGGCGGCGAGCGGCGCCAGCGCGGCCTCGGCCTCGGCGACGGCCGGGCCCACGCAGATCAGCGTCATCGCGAAATGCCCCCGGAGCCGGGTCATGGTGCTGTCGGTGAGATTCGCACCGAGCCGGGCGAGTCCCTCGGCGACATCGGCCACGATGCCGGGCCGATCCCGGCCGATGACGGTGATGGCAAGCTCACTCATCCCCGGATTCTCCCCGACCAGCCCCAGAGCACCATCAGGTACTGCCCGGTTGACCACTCGTCGGGACTGGTAGCGGGGCTGGCCGCCGCGGGAGCGCGCCTCCCGGGGCGTGACATGATCGACCGACGATGACTGAACCGACCTTCACCACCCAGGTCAGCCGGTGGTACACCCAGCATGCCCGGGACCTGCCGTGGCGGCACCCCGAGGTAGGCGCCTGGGCCATCCTCGTCAGTGAGGTGATGCTCCAGCAGACCCCGGTCGCCCGAGTGCTGCCCGCCTGGACGGACTGGATGGCCCGCTGGCCCACCCCGGCCGACCTGGCAGCGGAGCCGCCAGCGGAGGCGATCCGGATGTGGGGACGGCTCGGCTACCCGCGGCGGGCGGTTCGACTGCGCGAGGCCGCGGTGGCGATGGTGGAGCGGCACGGTGGGCAGGTGCCGAACCGGCTGGAACAGCTGCTTGCCCTACCGGGAGTCGGCACATACACGGCGCGGGCCGTGGCCGCGTTCGCGTACGGGCAGCGGCACCCCGTCGTGGACACCAACGTACGACGGGTGATCTGTCGGGCGGTCGCAGGTGAACCGGACGCCGGCCCTGCCACCCGCCCAGCCGACCTGGTCGCCGCCGAGGAGCTACTGCCGGCGGAACCGGCCGCCGCCGCGCTGGCCAGTGCCGCCTTCATGGAGCTGGGGGCGGTGGTCTGCACGGCCCGGTCGCCACGTTGCGGGAGTTGCCCGGTCGCCTCGATCTGCGCCTGGCGGGCCTCCGGGGAGCCGGCGCCGGCCGGCCCCACCCGACGTCCGCAACGGTACGCGGGCACCGACCGCCAGGTTCGTGGACTGCTACTCGGCGTACTCCGGGAGGCACCCGCCCCGGTGCCCCGGCAACGCCTGGACCAGGTGTGGGCCGACGAGACACAGCGTTTTCGGGCGTTGGCCGGCCTGGTCAACGACGGCCTCGTGGAGCAGGTCAACGAGGCGTACTTCCGGCTGGCTGGGGACGGACCGCCGATTCTCCTCAGCTGAGCACGAGTAACGGCCCGATGGCGATCGCCATCGGGCCGTTACTCACTCGGCTGGACCTGCCCGGCGCCTATGCCGCGTCGTCCGCCCCCGTCGCGGCGCCGCCAAGGTCGGCTGGGACCGCGTCCGGCAGCTCGGCCGGCTTGTCGGTGCCGCGGAAGGTGAGGCTGGAGGAATCGATATTGGTCGGATCGCCGTCGCAGTCAACGATGACGATCTGGCCCGGGTTCAGCTCGTTGAACAGAATCCGCTCGGAGAGGTTGTCCTCAATGTCGCGCTGGATCGTGCGGCGTAGCGGCCGGGCACCGAGGACCGGGTCGAAGCCCTTCGTCGCCAGGTACTGCTTGGCGTTGTCGGTGAGCTCCAGCCCCATGTCCTTGTTGCGCAGTTGGGTCTCGATCCGGCCGATCATGATATCGACGATCGAGAGGATCTCCCGGTGGCGCAGCTGGTGGAAGACGATGGTGTCGTCGATCCGGTTGAGGAACTCCGGCCGGAAGTGCTGCTTGAGCTCGTCGTTGACCTTCTGCTTCATCCGGTCGTAATTCGAGTCGGAGTCATCAGAGGCCTGGAAGCCCAGCGAGACCGCCTTGGCGACATCGCGGGTACCGAGGTTGGTCGTCAGGATGATGACCGTGTTCTTGAAGTCCACGATCCGACCCTGACCGTCGGTGAGCCGCCCGTCCTCAAGGATCTGCAGCAGCGTGTTGAACACGTCCGGGTGGGCCTTCTCGATCTCGTCGAAGAGGACCACGCTGAACGGCCGCCGACGGACCTTCTCGGTCAGCTGCCCGCCCTCGTCGTAGCCGACGTAGCCGGGAGGCGCACCGACGAGCCGGGACACCGTGTACCGGTCATGGAACTCGGACATGTCCAGCTGGATCAACGCGTCCTCGCTGCCGAAGAGGAACTCCGCGAGGGCCTTGGACAACTCGGTCTTACCAACCCCGGACGGGCCGGCGAAGATGAACGAGCCAGACGGCCGCTTCGGGTCCTTCAGACCGGCCCGCGTACGGCGGATCGCCTTCGACACCGCCTTGACCGCGTCCTCCTGGCCGATGACCCGCTTGTGCAGCTCATCTTCCATCCGCAGCAACCGGGAGGTCTCCTCCTCGGTCAGCTTGTAGACCGGGATACCCGTCCAGTTACCGAGCACCTCGGCGATCTGCTCGTCGTCAACCTCGGTAACGACGTCCAGGTCGCCGGCCTTCCACTCCTTCTCCCGCTGCGCCTTCTGGCCCAGCAGCTGCTTCTCGGTGTCCCGCAGCTGCGCGGCTCGTTCGAAGTCCTGCGCGTCGATCGCGGACTCCTTGTCCCGACGCACCTGCGCGATCCGCTCATCGAAGTCCCGCAGGTCTGGCGGCGCGGTCATCCGCCGGATCCGCATCCGCGCGCCCGCCTCATCGATCAGGTCGATCGCCTTGTCCGGCAGGAATCGATCCGAGATGTACCGGTCGGCCAGGGTCGCCGCCGCCACCAGGGCCGCATCCGTGATCGACACCCGGTGGTGCGCCTCGTAGCGGTCCCGCAGACCCTTCAGAATCTCAATGGTGTGCGGCAACGATGGCTCACCCACCTGGATGGGCTGGAACCGGCGCTCCAGCGCGGCATCCTTCTCCAGGTGCTTGCGGTACTCATCCAGCGTCGTCGCGCCGATGGTCTGCAACTCACCCCGCGCGAGCATCGGCTTCAGAATGCTCGCCGCGTCGATCGCGCCCTCGGCGGCACCCGCACCCACCAACGTGTGGATCTCGTCAATGAACAGGATGATGTCACCACGGGTACGGATCTCCTTGAGGACCTTCTTCAACCGCTCCTCGAAGTCACCCCGATACCGTGAGCCGGCCACCAGTGCACCCAGGTCAAGGGTGTACAGCTGCTTGTCTTTCAGCGTCTCGGGCACCTCGCCCTTGACGATCCGCTGCGACAGGCCCTCCACCACGGCGGTCTTACCCACACCCGGCTCACCGATCAGCACCGGGTTGTTCTTCGTCCGCCGGGACAGCACCTGCATGACCCGCTCGATCTCTTTTTCCCGACCGATAACCGGATCAAGCTTGCCCTCACGAGCCGCCTGCGTCAGATTGCGACCGAACTGGTCCAACACCAAGCTCGTCGAGGGAGCGGCCTCACCCGGCGCCGTCCCCGCCGCCGCCGGCTCCTTGCCCTGATAACCCGACAGCAGCTGGATCACCTGCTGACGAACCCGGTTCAGGTCCGCCCCCAACTTCACCAGCACCTGCGCCGCCACGCCCTCACCCTCACGGATCAGGCCCAGCAGAATGTGCTCGGTGCCGATGTAGTTGTGCCCGAGCTGCAGCGCCTCTCGCAGCGACAGCTCCAGCACCTTCTTGGCCCGCGGGGTAAACGGAATATGACCACTCGGTGCCTGCTGGCCCTGCCCGATGATCTCCTCAACCTGCTGACGCACACCCTCCAGAGAGATCCCCAGACTCTCCAGCGCCTTGGCGGCCACGCCCTCACCCTCGTGGATCAGGCCCAGCAGAATGTGCTCAGTACCAATGTAATTGTGGTTGAGCATCCGGGCCTCTTCCTGGGCCAGGACAACAACCCGACGCGCTCGGTCGGTGAACCGCTCGAACATGCCCTCGTGCTCCTCACATACCGTGCGCCTCGATGATCTAGATCGTGGCGGGGCCGCTGCGTGAACGCCCGGGATGGGCGTCCGTGCCTTTTAACTCTATCGCCGCGGGCCGACTCCGCTGGGGTCCTGTCTCCCCCGGTGGTGCCGGATACGCTCTGTTTTGCCCAACCGTCCACGCTCAGCAGGTGTTCCGGTAGCAGCGCTGCTACGCGCAGAGCGAAATTCGACCGCCGCCGGATCGACCCCGCGACACCCCCGAAACCCGCCACCGGACCAGAAACAGCCCACCCGCCCCAAGCCAAGGGCGACACCGCGGGCCCCACCGGCGGTAGCGCCGCCCAACCCGCCAACGCCGGGCCGAGACACGGCAACGCCGGGCCGAGACACAGCAACGCCGGGCCGAGACACAGCAACGCCGGCCCGGAGTCTGCACTCCGGGCCGGCGTCCGCCAGATGCCGAATCAGTGGCCGGCGCGAGCGTGGTACTCGTCCACGATCTCCTGCGGGATGCGACCCCGGTCGGAAATCTCCTTGCCGGCCTTCTTGGCCCAGGCCCGGATCGCCTTGTTCTGCTCCCGATCGGCGGTGGCACCGCCCCGACCCCGGGCAGCCCGGCCGCCCACGACCACGCCGCCCCGGCCCACCTTCGTGCCGTTGGCGACGTACGCGGCGAATACCTCCCGCAATTTCTCGGCGTTGACGCTCGACAGGTCGATCTCGTACTGAACGCCGTCGAGGGCGAACTTGACGGTCTCGTCAGCGTCCCCGCCATCCAGGTCATCGACCAGCTTATGAATGATCTGCTTGGCCACGTCCCACATTCCTTTCCAGCAGGGTGCAGCGGTTCTGCGAATCCCGCAAGAGCACAATAACCCGGATGCCGCTCCGCGCGTCAATAGGATCCGGTTACGAGTCGGGTAGCCCGACCGTCACTCCGGTCGGACCAGCGGGAAGAGGATGGTTTCCCGAATTCCCAGGCCGGTCAGCGCCATGAGGAGCCGGTCGATTCCCATTCCCATACCACCAGACGGTGGCATTCCGTACTCCAGGGCCCGGAGAAAGTCCTCGTCGAGCTGCATCGCCTCGTCGTCGCCCCGCGCCGCGAGCCGCGCCTGAGCCACCAGACGTTCCCGCTGAACCACCGGATCCACCAACTCGGAGTAGCCCGTACCCAGTTCGAAGCCGAGTACGTAGAGGTCCCACTTTTCGGTCAGGCCCGGCTCAGTGCGGTGGGCCCGGACCAACGGGCTGGTCTCCTCGGGATAGTCCCGCACGAAGGTGGGCGCCAGCAGACCCGGGACGACCAACTCCTCGAACAGTTCCTCGGCCAGCTTGCCCGGACCCCACTTCGGGTCGACCGCCAAGTCCACCTTGTCCGCGTACTCGACCAGGCGGGTCCGCTCCGTACGAACCGTGACCTCCTCTCCGAGCGCTTCGGAAAGAGATCCGAACAACGTCACGGAACGCCACTCACCGCCGAGGTCAAACTCACGACCGTCCGCGTGGGTCACCACCGTCGAGCCGCCGACCGCGAGCGCCGCCCGCTGGATGAGATGACGGGTCAACTCACCGATCGTGTCGTAGTCGCCATACGCCTGGTAAGCCTCGAGCATCGCGAACTCCGGCGAGTGCGACGAGTCAACGCCCTCATTGCGGAAGTTACGGTTGATCTCAAAGACGTGATCTACGCCACCAACGAGCGCGCGCTTGAGAAATAGTTCCGGAGCGATTCGTAGATAGAGGTCAGTGTTGAGGGCATTGCTGTGGGTCACGAATGGGCGAGCAGCCGCACCGCCGTGCAGCAGCTGGAGCATCGGGGTCTCCACCTCGAGGAAGCCCCGATCGTGCAGGGACTCCCGCAGGCTACGGACCGCGGTCGCCCGGGTACGCACCATCTGCCGGGCCTGCGGACGAACGATGAGGTCAACGTAGCGCTGCCGGACCCGGGCCTCCTCGCTGAGCGGCTTGTGCGCCACCGGCAGCGGGCGCAGGGCCTTCGCGGTAACCGCCCACTCCTGCGCCAGCACCGACAGCTCACCGCGCCGGCTGGTGATCACCTCACCGGTGACCCCGACGAGGTCCCCGAGGTCCACCAGCTGCTTCCAGTCCGCGAGCCGCTGCGCGCCGACCCGGTCCAGGGAGAGCATGGCCTGCAGCTCGGTCCCGTCGCCGTCCCGGAGCGTGGCGAAGCAGAGCTTGCCGGTGTTCCGCACAAAGATCACCCGGCCGGTGACCGACACCTGGTCCCCGGTGGCCGTGTCGGTGGGCAGGTCGGCGTAGCCCTGGCGGATCTCGGCGAGCGTGCTGGTCCGCGGATAACCGAGCGGATACGGTTCGATCCCCTCGGCGAGCATCCGGTCCCGCTTCTCCCGGCGGACCTTCATCTGCTCCGGAAGGTCGTCGGCGGGGTCAACTGGTACGGCGTTCTGCTCGATCACGGCGCGCTTCCTCAGGCAGGGAATTCGGGCGGGGTCAGCCCCCGAGCGTACTCAAGGGCTCTCGCGGGGGACATCGGATAGCCAGCCGCCATGACCGAACCCACGCCCGCACCAGCGTCCGGGGGGCGAAGACGACCGATAACGACCGCGGTAGCCGGAGTCACCCAGCGCTGACTACCGGTCGTACCGTACTCGGGAGGTCCTGGCTCACACGTTACGGTCGTAGACCATCCGGAGCCCGATCAGAGTGATCATCGGCTCATGATGGGTGATCGTCCGGCACTCCTGCATCACCAACGGGGCCAGCCCGCCGGTGGCGATCACCGCCTTGACCGTGCCCAGCTCCTCCACCATCCGCTCAACGATCCGGTCCACCTGCCCGGCGAAGCCGAAGTAGAGGCCGGCCTGCAGACATTCGACCGTGTTCTTACCGATCACCGACCGCGGCCGCGCGGCCTCGACCTTGCGCAGCTGGGCGGCGCGGGCCGCGAGCGCGTCGAAGGAAATCTCGATGCCGGGGGCGAACGCCCCGCCGAGGAACTCGCCCCGCCCACTGATCACGTCGAAGTTGGTGGTGGTGCCGAAGTCGACGACGATCGACGGACCGCCGTAGAGGTTGTACGTCGCGAGCGTGTTGACCACTCGGTCGGCGCCGACCTCCTTGGGATTGTCGATGGCGAGCTGTACCCCGGTCCGCACCCCGGGCTCAACGATCATGTGCGGCACATGGGCGTAGTAGCGGTCCAGCATCGTACGCACCGACCGGAGCGCGGCGGGCACCGTCGAGCAGGCCGCCACTCCGCTGATCTCCACGTCGGCGCCGGAGAGCAGGCCCCGGAACATCAACCCCAACTCATCCGCGGTCGACCGCGGATCGGTGTTGATCCGCCACGAGTGCACCAGCTTGTCGCCATCGAAGGTCGCCAGCACGGTGTTGGTGTTTCCGATGTCGATGCAAAGCAGCACACCGACAGCCTAGACAACCGCCAGCGCGGGCCGGAGCCCACGCCGCGGCGGGCCCCCTCGCCCGCCGCCCGATCGCCGGGTCCCACCCCGAGGGCCACCGGACCGACCGGCGGCCCGCTCCCTCACTCCGTCCGTAGGTCCAGCGCGATATCCAGAATCGACGACGAGTGGGTGAGCGCGCCGACCGACAGGAAGTCCACCCCGGTCGCCGCCACCTCGGCCGCCACGGCCAGCGTCAGCCCCCCGGTCGCCTCCAACTCGGCCCGCTCCCCGACCGCGCTCACCACCTCACGCAGCAACTCCACCCCCATGTTGTCGACCAGCAGGAAGTCGGCGCCCGCCTCCACCGCCTCCACCGCCTCGGCCAGGGTGTCCACCTCCACCTGCACCCCCACGCCCGGGAAGGCCGCCCGGACCCGCCGGTACGCCGCGGCCACCCCACCGGCCGCCAGCTTGTGGTTGTCCTTGACCATGGCCACGTCGTGCAGGCCCATCCGCTTGTTGGTGCCGCCGCCGGCACGAACCGCGTACTTCTCCAGCGCCCGCAGGCCCGGGGTCGTCTTCCGGGTGTCCAACACCATCGCCTTCGTGCCGGCCAACGCGTCGGCCCAGGCCCGGGTGTGGGTGGCGACACCGGACATGCGGGAAAGCAGGTTCAGCGCGGTGCGTTCGGCGGTGAGCAGCAGCCGGGTCGGGCCGGTCACCGTGGCCAGCACGTCGCCGCGGGCCACCCGCTGCCCGTCCTGGGCGACGAGCGACACCGCCACCGTACGGCCGGCTCCGGTCACCTCGCCCACCAGCTCGAAAACCGCGGCGGCCACCGGCAACCCGGCGACCACCCCGTCGGCGCGGGCGACCACGTCCGCCGTGTCAACCTGGCTGTCGGGGATCGTGGCGACACTGGTCACGTCGAGAAACTCCGGCCCCAGATCCTCCAGGAGCGCGTCGGTGATCACCCGTCGTACGCGCTCCGGGTCCAGCCCCACCGCCCGCAACAAGCCCTCGGTCTCCCCGGTCACGTTCCCTCCCCACGCTCAGCAACCCCGAACCCCCGCCACCCTTGCATCAGCCGGCCCTGCGGATCAATGGCGCCGACCAGGTGGCCACGCCACCGCTCGTCGGCCACCGGAAAGTCCTCCCGCCAGTGGCAACCCCGGGTCTCCTGCCGCGCGGTGGCGGCAGCCACCAGCACGGTCGCCACGGTCAGCAGATTCGTCGCCTCCCAGTCCGCGGTGCGGGGAACTCCCTCGGCGTCACCGAGCGCGGCCAGGGCAGCCGCCGTGTCGGCCAGGGTGGCCGCCGACCGCAACACGCCCGCGCCCCGCGTCATCGCCCGTTGCAGGTCGGGAACGCCGGCGACGGGGAGCACCCGACCCGTACCCCCCACCCAGGCGCCGGTCGGCGCCGGACGCAGCTGCTCCGGCAGACCGGTCGCCAGATCGACCGCGATCCGGCGGGAGAAGACCAGCCCCTCCAGCAACGAATTGCTGGCCAGTCGGTTCGCTCCGTGTACACCGGTGCAGGCGACCTCACCGCAGGCGTACAGGCCGGGGATGGAGGTCCGGCCGTGCAGGTCGGTACGGACACCGCCGGAGGCGTAGTGCGCCGCCGGGGCCACCGGAATCAGGTCGGTCGCCGGATCCACGCCGATCGCCAGACAGGACGCGACAATGGTGGGAAAGCGGCGGGCAAGGAACGCACCGCCGAGGTGCCGGGCGTCGAGAAAGACATGGTCCGAGCCGGTGGCCAGCAGCACCCGGTGGATGCCCTTCGCGACCACATCCCGGGGGGCCAGCTCCGCCAGCTCGTGCTGCCCGACCATGAACCGCTTGCCGTCGGAGTCGACCAGCTGGGCTCCCTCGCCCCGCAGCGCCTCGGAGACCAGCGGCTGCTGGGCGTGCCGGGCCCCGTCCGCCCGGGCGGACGGCGGGACGATCAGCGCGGTCGGATGGAACTGGACGAACTCCACGTCAGTGACGGTGGCCCCGGCCCGCAGCGCGAGGGCCACCCCGTCTCCGGTGGAGACCGCGGGATTGGTCGTTACCCCGAAGACCTGCCCCATCCCCCCGGTCGCGAGCACCACCGCGCGCCCGAGGATCGCCCCGACGCCGTCCTCGCTGCCCTCACCCAACACATGCAGGGTCACCCCACAGGCGGGGCCGAGCCCGTCCGGACCGTCACCGGCGGCCCGGAGCAGGTCCAGCACCAGGGCGTGCTCGACGAGCCGGATCCACGGATCCCGACGTACGGCGGCGTGTAGTGCCCGCTGCACCTCCGCACCGGTGGCGTCGCCACCCGCGTGCACGATCCGGTCCGCTCGGTGCCCGCCCTCCCGGGTAAGCATGAGCGAGCCATCCGGGTTGCGGTCGAACTCCGCGCCGATCCGCATCAACTCCCGCAGCCGGGTGGGCCCCTCCTCGACGAGGACCCGGACCGCCGCCGGATCGCTGAGGCCCACCCCGGCGACCTCGGTGTCCGAGGCGTGGGCGGCGGGCGTGTCGTGCGGATCGAGCACCGCGGCGATGCCGCCCTGCGCCCAGCGCGTCGAGCCCTCCTCAATGTCAACCTTGGAGACCACCGTGACGTGCAGGCCCGCCTCCCGTAGGTGGAGCGCGGCGGTTAGCCCGGCGACACCGGAGCCGACGACGATCACGTCAGTCGTCTCCACCCACCCGGGCGCGGGCGCCGCCAGTAGCCGGGGCAGGGCCGGCCAGTCACCGGTCGGTAGGTCCATCCCCACAGTCAACCCGAACAACGCACGCAGGAGGCGGCGGGGGCGAGACGAGTGGTTTGGGCAACGCCGTACCCGACCGCGCCGGTCTGCCCTCCGACGAGGCCGAAGCAGAGCGCAGCCAGCTCCCCGTCACCGGTTCCGAACCGGCAACCGGGCCGGACCGGCCCCCCCTGCAGCGACCCGGTCACCCGGCGATCGCTGAGCCACAGGTAACAGCGGACCCCCCGATCGCCGACCTTCCACCGGCCGGCACTGGGTGGACGGACGACCACATCGACCCGCAGCCGTAGCGTCGGGTCGTCGGGCACCTCCGCGAAGCGCGCGATCTCGCTGCGGCAGCCCGCGTAGAGCGGCGCCCAGTCCGCGTCCGCGGTCGGGTACGAGGCCGATGCCGCGCCCGCCCACCAGCGGCGACAAGCGGGCGTGCGGCCTGGTCAGGCCAGCGAGTCCGCCAACGGGTTGGGGACCGGCGCCCCCGCCGTCCCGGGCGCCGCCGTGGCCGCATCCGCGGTCAGGTCGACGATCCGGTTACCCGAATCGACGTGCACGATCCGCGGCTGGTAGGTACGCGCCTGCGCGTCCTCCAGCTGTCCATACGCGATCAGGATGACCAAATCACCCGGGTGGACCAGGTGGGCGGCGGCGCCGTTGATGCCGATCACGCCGCTGCCTCGCTGCCCCGGGATCACATAGGTCTCCAACCGGGCGCCGTTGGTGATGTCCACGATCGCCACCTGCTCGCCCGGGAGCAGGTCGGCGGCGTCCAGCAGATCCTGGTCCACCGTGACCGAGCCGACGTAGTGCAGGTCGGCCTGGGTGACCGTGGCCCGGTGAATCTTCGACTTGAGCATGGTGCGCAGCATCAGACGCCTTTCGTGAGGGTGGGTCAGAAACGCGGGGCGAGCTCGACCGACACGTTGTCGATCAGACGGGTGGTGCCGACCCAGGCGGCCGCGAGCAGCCGCGCCGGGCCGGTGACGGGCCCCGGCTCCAGCTCCGGATCGGTAAGCACCAGGTAGTCCAGTTCGACGCCGGGCGGGCCGGAGTCGAGAGCAGCGTGCGCGGCGGCCAGCACCGCGCCCGCGCCCGCGCCCCCGGCGGCGGCGGCGACCCCCGCCCGCAGGGCCCCCGACAGGCTCAGCGCAGCCGCCCGCCCGTCGGGCGACAGGTAACGGTTTCGGCTGGACAGGGCCAACCCGTCCGGCTCCCGGACCGTCGGCACGCCGACGATCTCCACCGGCACCTCCAGGTCGCGCACCATCCGGCGGACCAGGGTCAGCTGTTGATAGTCCTTCTCGCCGAAGAACGCCTGGTCCGGCCGGGTGAGCTGGAGCAGCTTCAGCACCACGGTCAGCACCCCGTGGAAGAAGCCCGGGCGGCTCTGCCCCTCCAACTCCTCACCGAGCTGGCCCGGGTTGACCCAGACCCGGGGCTGGCCCTGCGGGTAGAGCTCCGGTGCGGCTGGCGCGAAGACCACCGCCGCACCGGCCCGACGGCAGATCTCCAGGTCCTCGTCGAGGGGGCGGGGATACCGGTCGAAGTCCTCGTCCGGCCCGAACTGGAGGGGGTTCACGAAGATCGTGACCACGACGTTGTCCGCCTGCTCCCGGGCCGCCCGCAACAGGGTCTCGTGCCCGGAGTGCAGGGCACCCATGGTCATGACGACGCCAACGGTGCCGGTCAGCGCCTCCCGCGCCGCCGCCAGGTCGGCACGGGTGTGTACCAGCTTGGTCACGCAGCCACCTCCCGATCCCGCCCACCCAACACCTCCAGCACCGGCTGCGCCGCCGCGGGCTGCAGCCGGCCGGCCGCAATCACGCGGTCCGCCGTCCGTCGAGCCAACGCCAGGTAGGGGCCCACCGATTCCGGCGCGGTCGCTCCGAGCTGGGTCAGGTGCCGCTGCACGGTGCCGGCGTCACCCCGGGCGATCGGTCCGGTCAGCGCATCGTCCCCGAGCCGCAGCGCGTTGTCCAAGGCGGCCCGCAACAGCGGGGCGAGCACCCGCTCCGGCTCGGTCACCCCGGCGTCCCGCAGCCGGTCGGCCGCCTCGTTGACGAGGGTGACCAGGTGATTGGAGCCGTGCACGAGGGCGGCGTGGTAGAGCCCTCGGTCCGACTCGGCGACCCACTCCGGTACGCCGTTGAGGTCGGCGACGAGCCGGGTGGCGAACGAGCGCAGCCGCGCCGGGGCGGTCAACCCGTACGAGACGCCGGGCAGCCGGGTGAGATCGTCCGGCGTACCGGTGAAGGTCATCGCGGGGTGCAGGGCCAGCGGGCTGGCCCCGGCCCCCACGACCGGCGCCAGTACCGCCAGGCCGTGCGCGCCGGAGGTGTGCGCGACCACCTGACCCGGACGCAGTGCCCCGGCTTCGGCGAGGCCGGCGACGACCCCCGCGAGGGCGTCATCCGGCACCGCCACCAGCAGGAGATCGGTGGCAGTGCAGGCTACCGAGGTGGCCGGCCGCCGCGGCACGTCGGCCAGGAGCAGCGCCATCCGCGCGCGTGAGGCGGCAGAGCCACCCGCCGCGGCGACGACCCGGTGCCCGGCGGCGGCGAGAGCGGCGGCCAAGACGGCACCGACCCGGCCAACGCCGATCACGCCGATGGTCAGAGAACGGGGAATGGGAGCGTCAACGGCCTGATCGGCAGGACGCGGAGGCAGCGAAGCACTCATCACGATGATCCAGTCCTTGGAGGGGTACCGGTCGTTTGCAAGTATGCGTCGCGGTGCCGGAACCGGGACAGGGAGGTGTGAAAACGTTCACCACCGGTGGTTCGGGGAGACTCGTTCGCCACCGAAGGCGACGAGCGGGGCCGCTCCAGAAGCGGGGCGGCCGGACCGAAGGAGGAGCTGATGTCGATCCGCTGGCGGGACGCGATGGAGCGGGCGCTGTACGGGCCAACCGGCTTCTTCGTCTCCGGTGGTGGCCCGGCCGACCACTTCCGGACCAGCGTGCACGCCTCCCCGGCGTTCGCGGCGGCCCTGCACCGGCTGATCGCCACCGTTGACGCCGCCCTGGACCACCCGGACCCGCTCGCGGTGGTCGATGTCGGAGCGGGGCGGGGCGAACTACTGCGCACCCTGCGGGCCAGCACCGCCGCGGCCACCGACACATCCCTCGCGCGCCGGCTACGCCTCACCGCCGTCGAACGCGCGCCGCGCCCCGCGGAGCTTCCCGCGGAGATCACCTGGACACCGGAGATCCCCGCGGGCGTCACCGGCCTCCTGCTGGCCACCGAGTGGCTCGACAACGTCCCGCTGGACCTGGCCGTGGCCACCCCGGCAGGCTGGCGGTACCTCCTGGTGGACCCCGCCACCGGCGAGGAGGCGGTCGGCAGCCCGGTCAGCCCGGAAGACGCGGACTGGTTGGCCCGGTGGTGGTCGCCGCCGGCCGACAGCCCCGGCACCCGCGCCGAGATCGGCCGGACCCGCGACGACGCCTGGGCGGACGCCGTCGGGCGACTCGACCGTGGGCTGGCGGTCACCGTGGACTACGGGCACCTCCGGCAGGCGCGACCGCTCGTCGGGACCCTGACCGGCTACCGGAACGGGCGGCAGGTCCCACCCGTACCCGACGGATCGTGCGACGTCACCGCGCACCTCGCCGTCGACTCGGTCGCCGCCGCCGGTACGCAGGTCGCGCAGCTCCCGTACACCCTGGTGGCACAGCGGACGGCGCTGCGGGCGCTCGGCGCCGACGGCCGCCGCCCACCGCTGGCGCGAGCCAACACCGACCCCGCGGGATACCTCCGGGCCCTCTCCGCGGCGTCGGCGGTGGCCGAGCTGATCGACCCGGCGGGCCTCGGTGGGCACTGGTGGCTCCTCCAGCCGGCCGGCATCACCCTCGACCCACTCGTGGCACCATGACAGGCATGACCACGGACGCCGATCTCCGCGAACTGACCGTCGGCACCGGCGCCGGTGGGGAACAACTCGGCACCGACATGGTGCTCAACATCGGTCCGCAGCACCCCTCGACGCACGGCGTACTCCGGCTGCGGCTGGTGCTCGACGGCGAGCGGGTGGTCAGCGCCGAACCGATCGTCGGCTACATGCACCGGGGCGCGGAGAAGCTGTTCGAGGTCCGCGACTACCGGCAGATCATCGTGCTGGCGAACCGGCACGACTGGCTCTCCGCGTTCGCCAACGAACTCGGCGTGGTGCTCGCCGTGGAGCGGTTGCTGGGGATGGAGGTTCCGGAGCGGGCCACCTGGCTCCGGATGGCGCTCGCCGAGCTGAACCGGGTCCTCAACCACCTGATGTTCCTCGGCTCGTACCCGCTGGAGATCGGGGCGATCACCCCGATGTTCTACGCCTTTCGGGAACGGGAGACGCTCCAGGCGGTGCTCGAGGAGGTCTCCGGCGGGCGGATCCACTACATGTTCAACCGGGTCGGTGGGCTCAAGGAGGAGGTGCCGGCCGGCTGGACCGGGCGGGCCCGGGCGGCCATCGGCGAGGTCCGGCAAAGCCTGCCCGACCTGGACAACCTAATCCGGCGCAACGAGATCTTCCTGGCCCGTACCGTCGGCGTGGGGGTGCTCTCGGCGGCCCAGGCCGCCGCGTTCGGCGCCTCCGGACCGGTCGCCCGCGCCTCCGGCCTCGACCTCGACCTCCGCCGGGACGAGCCCTACCTGGCGTACGACCAGCTCGACGTGCCGGTGGTGACCCGCACCGCCGGTGACTGCCACTCCCGCTTCGAGGTGCTGCTCGACCAGGTGTACGTCTCGCTCGACCTCGCCGAGCAGTGCCTGGACCGCGTGGACCGGCTCACCGGCCCGATCAACACTCGGCTACCGAAGGTGCTCAAGGCGCCCGAGGGGCACACCTACGCCTGGACCGAGAACCCGCTCGGCATCAACGGGTACTACCTGGTGTCCCGGGGGGAGAAGACGCCGTGGCGGCTCAAGCTGCGCACCGCGTCGTACGCCAACGTGCAGGCGCTGGCCACCCTCCTGCCCGGTTGCCTGGTGCCGGACCTGGTCGCCATCCTCGGCTCGATGTTCTTCGTGGTCGGCGACATCGACAAGTGAGCGGGCCGGCCGCGCCCGTTCGGCGTTGCCGCAACCGTCAACGCCACCGGTCGTCCCCGCTGCCGTACCGGCCCGGCTCCCGCTGGCGCGGAGGCTCTGACCGCCACCGGGGCTCGGGCTGAGGCCCGGACTGCCACCGGGGCTCGGGCTGAGGCTCTGACCGCCACCGGGGCTCAGGCTGAGGCCCGGACTGCCACCGGGGCTCAGGCTGAGGCTCTGACCGCCACCGGGGCTCAGGCTGAGGGCCGGACTGCCACTGAGGCTCGGGCTGCCACTGAGGCTCGGGCTGACGTTGCCGGGGCGGCCCCCACTCGGCGGACGCCGGGGGCAGCGCGGATCTATCCGCCGGTTCGGACCACCCGCCCCCGCCATCGGCGTGGCCGCGCGCGGGATCGGCGTGGCCGCGGCCGGGATCGTCCCGACGGACCGTGGCCCACCGCTGGTCCACCCGGTATTCGGCACCGCCGCGATCCGTCCGCACCTGCGCCCGCTGCTCACCCAGCCGCAGTTCGTGCCCCCGCTCGTCCTCGCGGACGGCGGCCCAGCGGTTTCCGGCCCGCAGCTGCGACCAGTAATCGCCCTCCACGTCGCCGCCCGCCGCAAGCTCCCCGCCCTGCTGGTGGCCCCCATGCTGGTTGCCGCCGCCGCGGTCAGACCGCTCACCGCCCCAGCCCGGGCCGTCGGGCTGGTTGGCCCAGCCCTGGTCGTCCCACTGCGCTTCGGCCCGGGCGACCTCCGGCGGCTCGCCCAACCCATGATCGGCGCGCACCCGCCCGCCCCGGTCCGACCACGACCGGTCAACGGAGTCGCCGGCGCCCGGCCAGGAGCGGCGCTCCGGGTCCCGGGTCCCGGCCTCGGCCCCGGAGCGGCGCTCCCCGCCCTCAGACCACGAGGGTCCGTCTGGGCCGGACGCCCATCGTCGGTCATAGTCGCCGACGGGGGCGCTAGCGTGGCTCCCGCCGCCGTCAACCACGGTGTGCCGGGTGACATGCACCGTCTCGGTATGCCGCACCACGCCGCGCAGGTGAGCCGCGTGCCGGCCATCCGGCTCCGGCGACCAGGCACCACCGTCGGTGCCGCCATAGGTGCCGGCGGTGCCGCCATGGGTGCCGGCGGTGCCGCCATGGGCTCCGGCGGCCCGCTCGGTGCCGGGCTGACCGGCGAAGCGGTCGCTGGCCCCATGCTCTCCGGCCGACGGGCGGAACGCGGCGTACGCCCCCGCCGCCCCGGCCGCGGAGTGGCCGCCCGGGGCGGGCGCCCGGGGCGGCGGGTCATCCGCGCGGCTCCGGTCGCGCTCGTGGTCACCCCGGTGATCGGCATCCGGAACGGCCGCCCGCCCGGCCGGCACGTCCACCGGAACCCGCGCCCGCTGCGCACCTCCGGTCTCGGCCGGTGCGGTGACACCGGCGTCGAGGCGTCGGCCGAGCGCGACAACCGCCTCCTGGGTGCGTTGCGTCTGGTCGAGCGCCTGATTGCCCCGTTGGGCGGCAGCCACGATCTCACCGTGCAGCTCATGGCGAAGCCGTTCGATCTCGCCCCGCAGCTCCCCGGCCCGGGCACCGCCGTCGGGACGCAACGCGATCGACAGGCCGATCAGCACGACGGCCAGGATGGCCAGTACGGCGGCGACCCGTAACAGCCCGTTGCTGTCGGCGATGAGCAAGACCAGCGCCGCCACCGGGGCGCACGCCACCCCGACCCGGAACAGTGCCGTGGGCAACCGCGCGTTACGCGGGTCATCGGTCACGGCCGGGACGGGCATGGCTGTGCAGCCTACCGAGAGTTGCGCCGCGTGGGAACGCCAGCGCAGCTCGCCCTGCTCCTACGGGACTCAGCCGGCGGTGAGGTCTCCATCGGAGGAGAAGACCAGACCCACGCTGACCTCGCCGGTCCGCAGAGCGTTCTTCGTCTGCGGTCCGCCGGCGTCGAGTGAGCTGAACGACCCGGCCCGGAAGTCATAAACCTCGATCAGCCCGGCCTGGCACTTCGGCCGCTGCGGGCACTCCGGCGGACCGGCCAGCACGGTCTCCTGGCCAGAGCACTTCTCGGCCAGCTCGGAGAGCGTCCGCACGCCGTGCTGGTCGGCGAAGGCACGCGTGACGGCGAAAGCGTTCTGGGTCTGGGCCGCGGCCGGCGCGCCGAGGGCCAGGTTGGCCTCCGCGCCGAGCGCCTTCAACACGGCGACCGTCTCGTCCAGGTCCGGCGAGGAGACCGGCTCGGCGTCCTCGCCGTTCGCCTTCGTGTTGAGGAACTCGGCCAGGGTGGCCGCGTACTCGGGGAAGACCTGGATCTCGCCCTTCTCCAGGGCGGGCTCGTAGAGTTCCCGGCTGCCAATCTGCTGCACCTCGACCTGGTAGCCGGCGGCGACCAGCACGATCTTGTAGAGCTCGGCGAGGGTTTCGCTCTCGCTGAAGTTGGCGGCACCGACCTTGATCGTGCCGCCGGGCCCCTTCGCGAGGCCGGCGGTGAGGTCGTGGGCGGTGGCGAACTCGGCCGCCGCGACCGCGGGCGTCTTGCGGTCCTCGTTCACGGCCTTGTTGAGCTGGATCAGCTTCGGCGTGTCCAGCGCGGCGGAGACCTGATCCAGGGCGGCGATGAGCGGCGGGGCCGCGGCATCGGCGTTGACCACGGGGATGATGTTGTCGCTGTTCTGCAGCGACTTGTCGTCGGCCAGCACGACCAGCTCGTCACCGGCGACCGGGGCACAGCCCACCCCCGTCGCCGCTGTCTCGGGCGCGTCCGTGCCCGACGAACCGGCCTCGCCGCAGCCGGTCAAGAGCCCGGCCGTGGTCAGGGCGCCGACCGCGCCGATCGCCAACCGTGTGCGTGCGTGCATGCCTGCCCGCCTTCCGTGTCCCGGCACGGCTCCTGCGCCGGCCGCGTGTCCGACGGGCGATCGGTGCCCGCGCTTCCACCCAACATCCTCCAGCCGGGTACGACAAACTCCGGTCGGACTTCGTCACCGGATCGTCACCCGGTGCCGGGGCGAGGGCCCGGGCCAGCCGATGCGCGCTGCGAACGCGGTCAGGCGCCGCTGACCGCGTCGGCCGCGCGCCGCCCCGCCCGCCGGCCGCGGTTGCGCAGCGGGCGCGGGGTGACCAGCCGCTCGACCCGCGCCAACACCAGCTCCACCAGCAGGGCGAGCCCCGCCACCAGCAGCCCACCGGCGAGGATCTGCCCGCCGCCGGCGGCGATGTCCAGGCCGAACCCGGCCCGGATGATCTGCCCCAGGCCGCCCCCGTTGACGAAGGAGGCCAGCGCGGCGGTCGCCACGACCTGCACCGCAGCGGTGCGAAACCCCGCCGCCAGGTACGGCACGGCGAGCGGCAGCTCGACCCGACGCAGCAGCTGCCCGCCGGAGAAGCCCATGCCACGGGCCGCGTCCCGGGCCTCCGGATCCACCGCACGCACCCCGGTGTACGCGTTGGCCAGCAACGGTGGGATCGCGAAGACCGCGAGCGCCACCACCACCGGGGGCCGGCCAAAGCCCAGGAAGGTCAACGGCAGGATGGTGAGCAGGGCCAGCGTCGGCACGGCCAGCGTCAGGTTGGCCACCAGCACGACCAGCCCGCCGCCGCGCCCGGTGTGCCCGAGCCAGAGCCCGATCGGCCACGCGACCAGGCAGCCCAGCAGCACCGCCGCCGCGGAGATGGCGAGATGCTCGCCGGTCCGATCCAGGATGCCGCCCGGATTTGTCCAGTTCAGCGGGTCGTTGAGCCAGACCACCGCCGCCTCGATCGGCCCCGCCGCCGCGGTCATGCCGCGCTCCGGCGACGCAGCCACGGGGTGAGCAGCCGCCCGGCACCGGCCAGGGCGAGGTCGAACACCAGGGCGAGCAGGACGCAGAGCAGCGTACCGGTCATGATCTGCGCCTTGTAGAAGTTGTTCTGGAAGCCGGCGAAGATCAATTGACCGAGCCCGCCCCGCCCCACGACCACCCCCACGGTGACCAGCGCCACCGTCGAGACCGTCGCCAGGCGCAGCCCGGTGAGGATGCCCGGTAGAGCCAGCGGCAAGTCGATCCGGAACAACCGCCCCCAGCGGCCGTATCCCATGCCCTCCGCCGCCTCCCGCACCTCGGGCGGCACCTGGGTGAGCCCGGCGAGCGCGTTACGGACAATCACCAGCAGCGCGTAGAGCACCACCACGGTGAGCACGGTCACCACCCCGATCCCCAGGTACGGCGCGAGGAAGGCGAACAACGCCAGCGACGGAATGGTGTAGAGCACACCGGTGACGGCCAGGATGGGCCCGGCCAGAGCGCGGAACCAGTACGCGGCCACGGCCAGCGGCACCGCGATCAGCACCGCGATGAGCACCGCCCGCACGGTAAGCGAGGTGTGCTCGCGCAGTGCGGTGAGGATCGTGTCAGAGTTGTCCCGCACGTACTGCCAGGAGAACCACGGGTTACCCGGGTCGGCCCGGTAGCTCAAGCGGAAGGACATGTGTGGACGCTACCCCGCGGGGATCCGCCGCCGACGAGGCGCGTGCGGCCTCGATCTCCCTTGACAAGATCGGCAAGCGTTACCCGGACGGCACCGAGGCGGTCCACGAACTGACCCTGGAGGTCGCCGCCGGTGAGCTGGTGGTGCTGATCGGCCCCTCCGGCTGCGGCAAGTCGACCGTGCTCCGGATGGTGAACCGCCTGATCGAGCCGACCGGCGGCCGGATCCTGCTCGACGGGGAGGACGTCACGCGAGTGGACCCGGTCCGGTTGCGCCGCCGTATCGGCTACGTGATCCAGAACGTCGGCCTCTTCCCGCACCAGACCATCAGCGCGAACGTCGCCACCGTTCCGCAGCTGCTCGGCTGGCCCCGCGACCGCCGCCGGCAGCGAGTCACCGAGCTGTTGGAGCTGGTCGGTCTGGACCCGGCCCAGTTCGGCACCCGCTACCCGCACGAACTCTCCGGCGGTCAGCGGCAGCGAGTGGGGGTGGCCCGGGCGCTCGCCGCGGACCCGGTGGTCCTGCTGATGGACGAGCCCTTCTCCGCGGTCGACCCGATCGTCCGGACCCGGCTCCAGGAGGAGTTCCTGCGGTTGCAGGCCGAGGTTCGCAAGACCATCGTGCTGGTGACGCACGACCTCGACGAGGCGGTTCGGCTAGGCGACCGGATCGCGGTGCTCTCCGAGGGCGGCCGCCTGGAGCAGTTCGACACCCCGGCCGCCGTGCTTGGCGCGCCGGCCACCCCGTTCGTCCGGGAATTCGTCGGTGCCGACCGGGGCATCCGACGCCTGGCCGTCACCCGGGTCACCCGGGAGACGGTCGAGCCGCTCTCCGCCGCCCCGATCTCCGCCGGACTCCCCACGGTGCCGCTCGGAGCGTCCGCGTACGACGCGCTGGGGGTTCTGTTGACCTCCGCGGCGGACCGGGTGGTGGTGACCGACCAGGAGCAGCCCGTGGGTGTCCTCACCCGATCCCGCCTGCTCGACCTGGGCCACCCCGACCACCAGAGCCGGCCCCCCGTTCCCAACGGGGCGGTCACCCCCGCAGATAGTCGATGAAGGCCGCTCGCAGCAGCGGCGCCGACTCCTCGTAGCCGTGGCCGGTCAGCTCCCGCCACAGCGCCACCGCCTCGTCGACGGTCGGCCCGACCGAGTTCGGCGCGCCATCCAGAGCGGCGGCCTCGTCGGCGTTCGGCAGGTGCCGCAGAACCGACCAGAAGAACCGCACGTCACGGCGCTCCCGCGCCACCGCGAACGCCTGGTTGCGCAGCTCCTCGGTGGAGAGTGCGTCCAACTCCCCGAACGACCGGCCGGCGGGGAAGGTCGAAGGTGTGTCGGTCATGCGGCCGAGCCTAACCGTCGAACTCCCCGCCGACCTGCCAGAACGCGGGTCCGCGCCGACCTGCTGGACGGGTCAGCGGCGACCTGTTGGACGAGGTCAGCGACGGCTGGGGTCCCAGTGCCGTCCGGTCCCCCAGTCCGGGAGCTCCCACTGATCTGTCGGGCTCTCGGCCGGCTGGGGCGGCAGGGCCGCGGCCCAGTCCGGGAGCGGCTCGGGCCGCCGCACGTTCCAGTCGGCGGGCAGCTGCTCATCGACGTCGGGGCGGTCGGCGGCCGCCTCCCGATCGTCCCGCGACCCCCCATACGCCTCGACCAGCCGGGTGACCACCAGCCCCACCCCGAGCACCACCGCCCCGACCGCCCAGCGACTCGCCGAGAGGCCGCTCGCCCGCAGGTCCGCGAGGACGAGCGTGACCAACGAGACGGCCAGCAGGGTACCGAGGACGCCACCGCGGCGGCCGAAGGCACTGGTGCCGGCGAGCAGCGCCGTTCCCACCGCCAGGACGGTCCAGTCCAGCCCCGACCCCACCGCGACCGAGCCGACAGCGGGAGTCCCCAGTAGGGAGCCGGCCAGCACGGCCAAGACGCTGGAGCTGACCAGCGCCCAGCCGGCCACCACCGGGGCCAGCACGCCCTGCCGGCGGGCCGGATCGGTAACCGGACGGAACCGGCCGACCAACCGACGGATCGGCCGTAACGCGCCGAACAGCCCGCCGAGCACGGCGAGCGCTGCGAACCCGGCGAACAGAAAGAGCGCGTCGCTCGTCGGGTCGTAGCTACCCTGCGGCAGAACCGGGTCACTGTGCCGCTCGATGTACCCGACCAGCGCCGCGCCGGCGGCGAGGCTGGCCGCCCAGGCGGGGACGTGCAGCACCGTCACCACGAACGCCAGCAGCAGCCCGCCGAGCACCCCGACGGCGATCGCCGGGCCGAGGGCGGCCAGCGCGCCCCGGTCCCCCTGCTCCGCCATGTGCAGCGCCGCCGCGACGGCCGCCGGCCCGATCGCCAGATTCACCGCCGCGGTACGCAGGCTCAGCCCGGCGGCGAGGGCCAGCAGCCCGAGGACGGCACCGTCAACGAGCAGCGACCGCAGGCCGTCACCCCGCAGGGTGTCCGGGTTGTCCCGCCAGAGCAGGTACGCGACTCCGGCCGCGCCCACCAGGAGCAGGAGCTCCCAGACGAGGTGCACGCCGAGCCGGTCCCGGCCAGACTCGACCTGGACGGGATCCGGGCCAGGGACGACGGGGTGGGCACCGGGGGAGAGCTCCGCACTGCCTCGCACCGACTCGTCGTACCCCATGCAGCCGCCCTCCACCTGGCCGTCCGTCCCGGGCCCGATGCGCGAAACGGTCCGGGGGCAGCCGTTACTCTCCGGTGGCAGGCACCGTACCCGCGCGGCAAGCGCGGCGGAAGCCCAGGCTCAGCGCTGGCCGGAGCGGCCTTCCCGGTCGCCGGGCTCGCGGTCCTGGTCATCCTCCTGCTCCGGAACCCGGCAGGAGCGCTCCAACCAGAGCGCGGCGGCCACCAGCGCCAGGGCGGCGAGCAGGCTACTCCCAGCCACGTTCCGGTCGCTCGCCGCGACCTGGGTGGACTCCACGAACAGCCACCCGGTCAGGCCCGCGTAGAAGCCGACGAAGATCGCCCCCGCCAGCGCGGACGCCTTCGCCAGCACCACGAGGCGGGCAACCAAGAGCGGGTTCACCGGCTCCTTCCCCGGCCGGCGCGCGATCCGGGCCCGGGTGTTCACCGCGGCGTACGCCTCCAGCACGGCGAGCCCGGCCAGGGTGACCACCGGCAGCCAGGGCAGGTCGCCGGGGAGGTAGTCGTAGTAGAAGAAGCTGATCAGCAGCCACGCCACCCCGGCGGCGGCGAGGCCGGCGACCACCAGTGTGGAGACCCGGGTGGGGCCCAACCGGCCGGGGCCCGCGCCGTCCGGAGGTGATGACCTCGACCGCGTCATGCCCGCCGGCTCCGCTGCCTCATGCCGTTGACTCTAGCCCCACTTCGGGGCAGGGACGCAGCTGCAACGCGTCCGCACCGACCGGCGCCGAGTTCAGCAGGTCGGTTACCCAGCCGTGGCCCGGCAGCCGCCCGTACGGTTGCAGGTCGAGCCAGGGCCGCAGGACGAAGGCGCGCAGGTGGGCGCGGGGGTGCGGCAGCGTCAGCTCGGGATCGTCCCGGAGCACCGGCGTGCCGTCCTGGGTCCAGACCGCGATGACGTCAACGTCGAGGGTGCGGGGCCCGAACCGCCGCGCCGGATCGCGCTCCCGGCCGGCCGCACGCTCGGCCGCCCGGGCCCGCGTCAGCCAGTCCTCCGGCGCCGCTGCGGGATCTACGGCCAACACCACGGCGTTCAGGTACGCGGGCTGGTCGCGGTCGCCCCAGGGCGGAGTCTCGTAGACGCCGGAGACCAGAAGCACGGACTCACCCAGCGCGGTGACCGCCGACCGCAGGTGGTCGGCCCGGTCGCCGAGGTTGCTACCGAGCGAGAGCAGGGCGCGGGTCACGAGACGGACCTGGTCATGGTGACGGCCACGTCGGTGAAGCTACCCGAGATCGGAGCCTGCGGCTTGTGCACCGTCACCGTGGCGCTACGGACCCGGGGGTCGGCCAGACAGACCGTGAGGAGCCGGTCGGCGAGGGTCTCGATCAGATTGACCGGCTCCCCGGCCACCACCGCGGTCAGCCGCTCGGCCAGCTCGCCGTAGTGGACGGTGTCGGCCACCTCGTCCGAGCGGGCGGCCGGGGCGAGGTCCAGCTCCAGCAGCGCGTCCACGACGAAGTCCTGCCCGTGCGCCCGCTCGAAGTCGTACACCCCGTGCCGGCCGTGCACCCGCAGGCCGGTCAGCTCGATCCGGTCGGCCATCACTACTCTCCCCCGGCCCGGGCGCCGCCGGTGGCGGCCGGCCCGGACGATCTGGTGCCGGCTGGCCCGGACGACCTGGTGGCGGCCAGCCGGGGTGATCCGGTGGCCCGCCAGACGGCCAGCGCGTCGGCGGTGGCGCGGACGTCGTGCACCCGTACTCCCCAGGCGCCGGCCGCGACCGCGAGCACGCTGGTGGCGACGGTGGCGACCTCCCGACCCTCGGTCGGCCGCGGCGTGCCGTCAACGGCGAGCAGCGCGCCCAGGTGGGACTTGCGGCTGGCGGCGAAGAGCAACGGGTAGCCGAGCGCCAGCAGCTCCGGCAGCCGGGCGCTCAGCTCCCAGTTGTGGGCGGCGGTCTTCGCGAAGCCGAGCCCCGGGTCGATGACGATGCGGTCGGCCGCCACCCCGGCGGCGAGGGCCGCCTCGACCCGCTGCGCCAGCTCAGCCTTGACGTCGGCGACGACGTCGCCGTAGCGGGCCAGCTCCCGCATCTCGCGGGAGTGCCCGCGCCAGTGCATGAGCACCCAGGGGCAGCCGGCGTCCCGGACCACCCGGGCCATGTCCGGGTCGGCGAGCCCACCGGAGACATCGTTGACCACCTGCGCCCCGGCGGTGAGCGCCAGCTCGGCCACCCGCGCCCGGGTGGTGTCGATGCTGACCGGCACGCCGGCGGCGGCCAGCTCCCGGATCACCGGTCGCACCCGGGCCGCCTCGATGTCGGCGGCCACCCGGTCTGCCCCGGGTCGGGTGGACTCGCCACCCACGTCCACCAGGTGGGCACCGTCGCCGTGCAGCCGCACGCCGTGTGCGATGGCGGCATCGAGATCGGCGTAGCGTCCGCCGTCGGAGAAGGAGTCCGGCGTGACGTTCAGGATGCCCATCACCACCGGGGACGCGGCCTGCACCAGATCGGTCACAAGGAGACCGTACCGGTCCTCGTTGGCGCTCCCGCGGCACCCGGCCCGGGGGCGCTGACGTGCGGTTCGGTGCAGGTGTGGGGTCGGACGACAGAGTCGGATCGGGGTCATTCTTCGTGGCTTGTCGCAGACAGTGGGTGGCCGTACGCTTTGGAATTGCCGAGCATCGAGATGGCGAAGCCTGGAGGGAGGGCCGAAGCGGGAAAATCCGCCCAGGACCCACCCGCTCGTGGTGGGTGACGACCGCGGCGGCCTAGCCGCAACGTGAGCACCGTTCCCGCCAGGCATGCCTACTGCACCGCCGCGGCGCCGCCGGCCGCGAAATGGGGAGGTTTTCCAGTGATCGCCATCGAGCTGACGGAGGCGGCATCGTCCGCCGCCCACGCTCTCACCGCCCTGAGCTCGACACCGCTCGCCGAGCCGGCGCCCACCGGCATCGACACCGAAGGCGTCGTCGGCTTCTTCGCCAGCAAGATCGCCCCGATCCTGTTGGCCGTCCTGGGCGTCATCTTCATCGGGCGGGCGAGCCGGGGCGAGATCTCCAAGGTGCTGACGAGCTCGGCCATCGCGATCGTCGGCCTGGCCTTCATCGCCGGGGCCGCCACCCTCTTCTTCGTCGGTGACTACCTGATCGACCTGATCTTCGAATAGGCGCGGGCACGAGCATGCGGCTGCGCACCGACGACGACATCTACCGGGCTCGCCTGGTCTACCTCGGGCCCCCCGGCTACACCCTCCCGGTCCACCTCCCGTACGCCCAGTACGGGCTCTTCATGCTGCTCGTTCCCCTCTACATGTTCGTCCACTGGTTGTTCACGCTGCAGGTCGAGCTCTTCCCGGCGTGGGAGATCGCCCTCGCGATCGTGACCACCTCGTTCGTCTTCCGGTACGTCGACCCGGACCGGCCCGCGCGGATGGTGATCCACACCGCGCTGACCGACTGGCGACGCACCCGGGAGCCGGCCGCCGAGCAACGTGACCCCCGCCTGGTCGGCAGCCGGATCAGGATCCGAGAGGAACTGGCATGACCGGGCAGTGCAACGACGCGGGTGAGGCGGTCGCATGAGTTCCCACTACGCGCCGGGATCTCCGGCCGGGCAGTCGGCCGCGACCCAAGGTGACGCAGCGCAGTCTGTTGGCTACGCTGCGGAGCTCGAGGAGGCCCACCACGACCCGACCCGGGCCACCTCCCCGGGCCACGGCGGAGTCGGCGTCTTCCAGGCCCCTCGCCCACTGCAGCAGCGGACGCCCACGGATCCGTCGCCGACCGCCGGCACCGACATCGACTCCCCCTTCCTCGACCTGTTCGGCGCGACCCGCCCAGCGCGATCCACCCCGAGCCGGGTAGCGACGCGCGAACAGCAGCCGACCATCCCCCAGCAGCTCGGCGCCGGAGATCCGCCCGCCGCATCGACCGCTCCCGCTGCACCACCCGCTCCCGCCGCACCGGCCGAGGTGGAGCGGTCGCCCGCCGGGTCGCCCCGGCGCTCCACCCGGGTACCACACCAAATCGGCGAACGGCTCGCCCCGACAGAGACCGGGGCAGCGCCGCTGCCGGCAGAGACCGGGGCGGCGACCCCACCGGTAGAGACCGGGGCGGCCGACCCGCCGCCGGCCGACACCACGCCGCGGCGCCACCCCGGCGAACGGTCCGATCCAGACAGCCGAGACGCGCCTCCGTCCAACCGGCGCTCCACCGGCCGTCGGGACCGCACCACCAAACCGGCACGAGTCCGGCCACCAAAGATCAAATTCAAGGACCGGGACCCGTCGGTGGAGCTGGCCATCACCGAGATCGCCGGCCACCTGACCTTCACCCCCAACACGGTCACCGCCTGGTACTGGCTACCCGAGGTGCGCTGGGCCTTCCGCCCCGACGCCGAGCGGGAGGCACTGCTCGCGGCGATCTCCGAGCAGTACGCCGGGCTGGCCGGATTCCGCCTGCACCTGCGACGCACCACCCGCCCCTTCCCGGCCGACGAGTGGGCCCGCACCATCGACACCCACACCCGGGCACCGCTCCCCGACGTCCCGGGGACACCGAGCTGGGCAGATCACCTGGTCGCCGCGCAGCGGCACCTGCACTCGGTCAACCACGCCGAGGGACAGACGTACCTGGGGGTGACCTTCGCCCGGCGCTCGTTGGGCGACTCGCTGGTGGAGCGGGTACGACGCAGCTTCGGTCGCGGCGTCGCCGAAGGCGAACGACGCAAACTCGGCCGCACCGTCGAGCAGTTCGACGAGGTGCTGGGCGCCTTCGGTATGCGCGGACGCCGGGTCACCACACCGGAGCTGGAGTGGCTTCTCTACCGCTCGGTGGCGCTCTGCATGGCCCCGCCCGGGCGGCTCTCTCCGGTCACCGACGGGCACTGGGAACGCGGCGACCTGCTCGCCCTGACCGAACAGGTGGAGCGCTACCGCACCCCGTACGGGTCCACGGTCAAGCTGGTCAACCGGATGACCGGGGAGGAAGGGCACGTCGCCGTCCTCGCCGTGGGTCGGATGGAACCGCTGGAGATCCCCGAACGACACGAGCCCTGGCTGCACTTCCACGAGCGCCTGCCCTGGCCGATGGAGCTGTCCAGCCGGGTCGACATCCTCGGCTCCGGCGACTCCTTCCGGAACCTGGAGCACCGGCTGCGGATGATCCGCTCCCAGCAGCTCGACTACGCCGAACACGGCATCGACGCCCCACCCGAGTTGGAGCGCCTCGCAGAGCGAGCCCTCGTCATCGGCGACGAGATGACCACCGGGCTGCCGGTTGAATCCGCCCGCGCGCACGGCTGGCACCGGCTCGCCGTCGGCGGGCGGACCCGAGAGGAGTGCCTGGAACGCGCCCGACGGCTGATCCAGCTCTACTCCCGAGAGCTACGGGTCTCGCTCCAGCACCCGAAGAACCAGGACTGGCTGGCCCGCGAGTTCATCCCCGGAGAGCCGATCGCCAACACCGGCTACGTCCGCCGGATGCCGGTCAACCTCTTCGCCGCCGCGCTCCCGCAGGCCGCCTCCACCGTCGGCGACCGCCGGGGCGACCTGATCGGACGTACCGCCGGCACCTGCCGCCGGCCAGTCTTCCTCGACCTGCACTTCCCGATGGAGGTCCGGGAACGCTCGGGGCTCGGGGTCTTCGTGGCCGAGCCCGGCGGCGGCAAGTCCACCCTGCTCGGCGCCCTCGGCTACCTCGCCGCCCGCCGCGGCGTACAGGTGACGCTGCTCGACCCCTCCGGCCCGCTCGCCCGGCTCTGCGCCATGCCGGAGCTGGCCCCGTACGCACGGGTGCTGAACCTGACCGGCTCCGAGCCCGGCACCCTCGCCCCGTACTCGCTGATCCCCACGCCGCTGCGCAGTGAGTTCAGCACCGGTGACGCGGGCGATCGGGAGTTCGAGATCGCGGTCTCCAACGCCCGGGCCGAGCGCCGGATGCTGGTCCAGGACATCTGCATGATGCTGGTGCCGCCACAGGTCGCGCGGGAGGCCTCCACTGCCACGCTCTTCCGGCACGCCGTACGCCAGGTGCCGGCGGAGGAGACCGCCACGCTGGACGATGTGGTCGCCACCCTGGGCAAGCTCGACGACGACGCCGGCCGGGAGCTGGCCAACCTCCTGCTGGACACCGCCGAGATGCCGCTGGCCATGCTCTTCTTCGGTCGCCCCCCGGCGGGGCTACTCGGGCCGGATGCCACCCTCACCGTCATCACGATGGCCGGCCTCCGCCTCCCCGACCTCAAGATCGAGCGAGAGTACTGGTCGGCGGAGGAGGCGCTCGCCCTGCCCATGCTGCACACCGCGCACCGGCTCGCCGTCCGCCGCTGCTACGGCGGCTCGATGTCCTCGCGCAAGCTGGTCGGGCTGGATGAGGCGCACTTCATGGAGGGTTGGCGTTCGGGACGGTCGTTCCTGGTCCGGCTGGCCCGGGACTCCCGCAAGTGGAACCTGGCCGCGTTGGTCGCCTCGCAGAACCCGAAGGACATCCTCGGCCTCGACGTACAGAACCTGGTCTCCACGGTCTTCGTCGGGCGAATCGCCGAGGACGAGGAGATCGCCTCCGAAGCGCTGCGCCTGCTGCGGGTCCCGGTCAACGACGGGTACGAGGCCACCCTCGCCTCCCTCTCCGCCGCCGACAGCTCCTCGGCCGCCCGCCTCGGCTACCGCGAGTTCGTCATGCGCGACGTGGACGGGCGGGTGCAGAAGGTCCGGGTCGACGTCTCGTACGTCGATGGGTTGCTCGACCACCTCGACACCACACCGGCGGCGATCGCCGCCGCGGCTGGAGTGCTACCCGTCGTAGCGGATCTGGAGGCGTGAGATGGCCGGGGCCCGGGCTCGGACGGTGGCGCTCCTGCTGGCTCTCGGCGTCCTCGCCGGGGCCACGGTCAGCTGGCCGGGGGTCGGCGCGGCGGCGGCACCGGGCCCGGAGCTATCCACCCAGGCCCCAGCCGGCCCCTGCACCACCGAGGAGTGGCAGGCCGGCTTCCGCGCCTGTGTCGCCCGGCTCGCGGAGGTCGCCGAGGACGACGTCACCTGCCGCAACGCCCCGACGCCGACGGCGCCGGACTCCGGCCTCGCCGGCTGGTTCGCGGCTCGTCCGGAGGCCGCGAAGGAGCCCGGCCCGAAGGGGTTCTACAGCGACTACGGCTACGCGGGATACAGCTACTCCACCTACGACATCGACACCGGCTGCGCCACCGCGGTGCTGCACCCGGACTACAAGTTCACCAACACGGTCGCCAACGGCGAGTTCATGATCGCCACCGCGATCATCGGCGCCTCGAACGCCCTGCGGGAGCGGGCCTGGGACCCGCGGTCGATGTGGGGCTGGGCCGATCCGTTGGTGGAGCAGGCCACCACGGCGGTCTACCAGAAGGTGTTCAGCGTCTTCGGGATCGTCACCCTCTGCGTGGTCGGGCTCTACCTGCTCTGGCGGTCCCGCCAGTCGGACATGAGTAACGCCATGACGACCGCGGGCTGGGCCCTGCTCGTGATGGTGGCGGTGACCGCGCTGGCCGCCTGGCCGGTGAAGTCCGCCAACGTCGCCGACGGCACCCTGGTCACCACGCTGGGGGTGGTGCACGACGCGGTCGGACCGGCCACCCGGGACGCACCACCGGGCCAGTGCGTGCTTCCAAATCCGGAGGCCTGCATCGACAAGCGGCCACCGGCGGTGCGGGCGAGCGACACGGCCACCGAGACGATGCTCTACCGCAACTGGCTGCGCGGGGTGCTGGGCTCGGCCGACAGCGAGACCGCGAAGAAGTACGGACCGGCGCTCTACGACGCGAAGTCCTTCTCCTGGCAGGAGGTGGAGAAGCTCCGAGAGTTCCCCGCCACCCGAGAGGCCACCGTCCGGGCCAAGCAACAGCAGTGGGCGCGGGTCGCGCAGCAGATCAAGCAGGAGGATCCGGAGGCGTACGAGTACCTGCAGGGGCTCCGGGACATGGACCGGGTCGGTGCCGGCTTCATCGCGGTGCTCGCCGCGCTGCTCTTCGCGATGTTCGATCTCACCGCGTCGGTGCTGGTACTGCTGGGCTTCCTGCTCTTCCGCTGGGCGGTGATCGCCGCGCCGATCCTCGGCACCGTCGGCCTGCTCCGCCCGGCCAGCGCCGGGCTGCGCCGGCTGGGTAACGCGGTGGTCGCGGCGGTCTTCAACATCGCCATCTTCGGCACCGGCGCCGCGATCTACCTCTTCGCCGTGGACCTCATCATGAGCACCCCGACCCTGCCCGGCTGGCTCCAGGTGGTGCTGGTCTGGCTCTGCGGCGTGGTCGGCTGGCTGCTGCTGCGCCCCTACCGACGGGTCACCCAGCTCGGCGGCAAGGGCGGGAGTGCGCCGGGCGGCCCAGCCAGCTCCTGGCACCGCCGGTTCTTCCGGGACATGCGCGCCGCGTCCCGCCTCGACGCGGAGCCCCGCGGTGCCGGCGAGCCGAGCTCGGGTCGCCGCGGGGCGGTGGTGGCGGAGCAGAGCAGGCTGCGGCCGGAGGCCCGGCACGAGGAGCTGGTGCCCGCGACCGCGGCCCGGTCGGAGCACCGCGAGCGGCCGGACGGGGCGTCGGCGTCCGGGGAGTCGCGTTCCCCGGACCGCACCACCCCCGCCCCGCGGCAGCGGCGGGCGCCGGCGAGCTGGACCGAGCCGGAGGGCCCGCAGGAGAGCCCCTCCTTTGTCATCTACCGACCCGGTGCGACGAAGCCCGCGCCGGAACGGAGCACCCCCCGGATCCGCTCCGAGGCCCGGTGATCGCGGTGCGGCGGGCAATCGAAGAGCTCCTCACCCGGGTGTTCCGGTCTCGGGTGGGGATCGCCCTGGCGCTCGCCGTGGTGGTGGTGGGCATCATCGGCACCACCCGGCTGGTCGTCGGGGCGGGGGAGCCGGGGAGCGGCCTCAGCAACCGCCCGGAGCAGCCGATCACCACGGTGCACCCGACGGTCGGCGACGACGGGCTGATCGACGAGCGCGCCCCCACGCCGGTGACCGCGCCCGGTGCGGCGACGCCCGAGCAGGTCGCCGACGAGTTCGTCACCGCCTGGAAAGGGCGCCCGGGAATGACCGCCGCGGCCTGGCACGCCGGGCTGCGTCCCCTGGCCACTCCGGCGTTGGCCGAGCAGCTCGCCGAGGTGGATCCGGTCGAGGTCCCGACCGGTGAGGTGGCAGGCACCGTGACGGTCACGGCCCGGTCGGAGCGGGTGGTCGAGGCGCGGGTGCCCTTCGACACCGGCCGGCTCCGGCTGGAGCTGGTGGCGCCGGACGGCCGGTGGCGGGTGGACGCGGTGGACTGGGAGCAGGCATGAGCGACGCAGTCGAGCCGAAGCACGGTCGCCTGCGCCTCGGCGTGCTGGCCTTCGCACTCACCGCGACGCTGACCCTGCTCTGCTGCGCCGGCGGCGCGGCCGCCTTCTTCCTCACCGAACTCGGCGGCGACGACGAGCTCCGGCTCACCAACCAGGAGTGCACCGACGACTTCCGGGTCGAGGTCGCCGGGGCGATGCCGCAGATGTCGCAGTACGGTGAGCTCCAGCTCCGCAACGCCGCCCGGATCATCCAGGTCGGGCAGGAGCTGCAGGTGCCGCCCCGCGGGTGGGTGATCGCCGTGGCGACCGCCATGCAGGAGTCCCGGCTGCGCAATCTCGCCAACCCCACGGTCCCCGGGTCGGAGCAGCTCCCCAACGAGGGCGTCGGCTCGGACCACGACTCGGTGGGGCTGTTCCAGCAGCGGGCGGGCTGGGGCTCGGTCCAGGAGCGGATGACGCCGGAGTACGCGGCCCGCAAGTTCTACGAGAAGCTGGTGGAGGTCCCCGGTTGGCAGCAGCTGCCGCTGACCCGGGCCGCGCAGGCCGTGCAGGTCAGCGCCTTCCCGGACGCCTACGCGAAGCATGAGGCGCTGGCGTCGAAGATCGTCAACTCGCTGGCGGGTGGCGCGGCCCGGACCGTGCCGGTCGACGGCGGGCACGCCTGCGACGCCGCGGAGGATGGCCGGATCGCCGCCTCCGGCTGGACCGCTCCGATCCCCGGTGACGTCGGCTCCGGCTTCCGTACCCAGGAACGGCCGGCGCACCAGGGGGTGGACATCGCCGCCGACAAGGGCACCCCGATCCAGGCCGCCGCCAGCGGGCGGGTCCTGGTCGCCCGCTGCGACCCGGACCGGGCCGGGGAGCTGAGCTGCGACGTGGACGGCTGGCCGGGCAAGGGCGGCTGTGGCTGGTTCGTCGACATCGCCCACGCCGGGAAGATCATTACCCGCTACTGTCACCTGGCGGAGAAACCCAAGGTCAGCGCGGGCGATTCGGTGCGCGCCGGGGAGGAGATCGGGGTGATCGGCAGCAGCGGCAACTCCTCCGGCCCGCACCTGCACTTCGAGGTGCACACCGATGGTGACCGAAGCAGCGACGGCGCGATCGACCCGGTGCGCTTCATGCGGGAGCAGGGCGCGCCGCTGCGGAGCGTGGAGTGAGGCACCGACGGCGATGACAGACCCCCTCCCCGACCCCTTCCTGGACCAGCCGGACTGGACGCCGCTGCCGCCCCGACCGATCGCGGTGCTGCCGGCCTCCGGCCGGGTCGAGCTGCGCGGGCGTCGGGTGCGGGTCGGCCAGCCCGGGCTGGGCTGGCGCGGCGACCTCCGCGCGGACGACCGCGTGGTCCAGGGCGCCCGCACCTACGTGCCGGTCATCGCCGAGCACGAGTGGTACCGCGCCGAGGCCGATCAGGTCGAGGTCTTCGCCCCTCTCGTCCCGGTCGACCGGGTCTGGGTGGAGACAGTCGGGCAGCGGCCGGAGCTGCCGCCCGCGGAGGCCGACCGGCTGGTCTCCCTGGACGCGCCGACGCACCGGGCGCCGACGCCGGTCTTCGAGGCCGACGCCGTCGCCGGCCGGCGGGTCGTGCACGTGGAGGGCGCGGCCGAACACCGGGACCTACGCGCGGTCACCGAGACCTACTCGAGCGCCGAGGGGGACATCTGCGTCCGGGTTACCCCCGAGGTGGAGTGGTATCGGTGGGCCTGGCGCGGGCAGACCCCGACCACGCTCGAGGTCCCCGTCCACCTGCTCTGGATCGAATAGGGTCAGTCCATCCGCGCGCCGGCGCAGACCCGCCAGTCCTCGCCCAGCCGGGTGGTGAAGCGCCACGGCTGCTGGTCACTCTGGAAAACACCGTCAACGTGAGCGGAGATCACCAGTTCCAGCTCGACGACCGCCTCGTCGCCCTCGCGCCCAATCACGAGATTTCCCCAGCTGACGGAGATCGGCACCGCGAACCGCGCCTCCCGCGCGACCAGGTCCTCGCGCAACGCCCCCAGCTCGGCGAGGGACGCTCCCTCGGCGCAGACGAACAGATCGGCGAGTGTGTCATTCCGATCCACGAGGAACGCGCGAAGGTAGTTGTCCACGACTACCTCCGGGGCGCTGCGGTCGGGGGTGGTGGCCCGGTCGTAGAGGACGTAGCCGCCGACGATCCCGCCCAGCACGAGCGCCGTCAGCACGGCGGCGGTCACGGTGAGGACGGTGCGAAGTCGTTGCCGCCGCGGCGGGACCGGCGTCCCCGCTCCTGGTGCGGGCGCCGCTGGTGGGGCCGCCAGCTGCTCCGAGGGAGGCCGCTGCGCCGGTAGGCGGGACACCTGGGAACCGGCGGGGGGCTGCACTGATTCCACCCCCTGAGGCTAGCGGCTGCCGGCCGCTGGCCCAATGCCCAGATTAGGCAGATCGTGACGGCTTCCTCCCCGCTGGTGACATCGGCAACAACACCGAAGCAGCACCGCGGCGCCTCCGTCGGAACCGGCTCGTCCTGCGCTACGGTCTTCGCGCGGGGTGGGTCGCCGACCTCGCGAAAAGGGGGTGGACGCGGTGGGTCCGAGGAGGCGGGCAAACCGGGCCGCCGCCCTACACCGGCAGGCTGCCGCCACCGCGCTCGCCGCCGCCGACGTTCTCGACGACATCCGCCCCGCTCCCGCCGACCACGCCCGCCAGTACGAGCTCGCCGACCGGCTGCGGAGCGCCGCCAGTCAACTCGCCCCCGGCTGGGCGGGAGCCGCGCTGGAGACCCTGCCGGCGGAGACCCTCGCCGGGGAGGGGTCGCCGCGCTTCGTCCGGGTCGGCACCGCCGCCCCGCTCGACGAGGCACGCTTCCCCGCGCTGGTCCCGCTGATCGGCGCCGGGAACCTGACGATCGACGCCGACACCGGGGATCCGCGGGTGGCCGGCCTGGTCCGGGCCGTCCTGTTCCGACTGCTGGCGGCCACGCCGGCCGGGGCGCTGCTGGTACGCGCCGTTGACGGTACGGGTACCGCGCTGGCCCCGTTCGCGGCGCTCGCCGACGCCGGCCTCCTGCCGCCTCCGGTTACGGACGTCGCCGGCCTGCGGGCGGTGCTGGCGGAGGCGGAGCGGTGGGTGGCCCCGGCCGGAGACGACCGACGCCGGCACGACCGAATCCTGCTCCTGGTCGTCGCCGCGCTGCCCGAGTCCACCGGCCCTACCGACCTGGCCCGCCTGGAAGCGCTCGCCGAGCAGGGCAGCGCGAGTGGCCTGCACCTGCTGGTGGCGGGGTGGCCGGCGGGCCTCGCTCCGCTGCCACGCGCCGCCGCGCTGGCGGTCCGCAGTGCGTACGCGCTACTCACTGGCCCGCCCGGCACGGTCTTCGGGGCTCCGGAAGCAGACCCACCAGGCGGGTTGAACTCGCCGGTCTTCCTCGAGCCGGACCCCCCGGCAGGCCTCGTGGACAAGGTCTGCCGTCGCCTCGCCGAGCAGGTGGAGGAGGGTTCCCGGCTGGCCCTGGCCGAGCTGCTTCCGGAGCCGAGCGAGCCGGTGTGGACGACGAGTTCCCGGGCCGGGATGGCGACGACGGTAGGGGACGCCGGGGGGCGACCGGTCTCCCTGGGCTTCTCCGAGCTGACGCCGCACTGGTTGGTGAGCGGCCGCTCCGACACCAGTCGATCGACGTTCCTCGCCACCGCCCTGCTCGGTCTGACCGCCCGCTACGGTCCCGAGGAGCTCGTCCTCTACCTGGCCGACCTCGGCGCCGGGGAGTCCTTCACCGAGTTCCTCCAGACCGAACGCGACCGCTCCTGGATTCCACAGGTCCGGGCCGCCGCCATCACCGCCGACCGGGAATACGTGCTGGATCTCTTCGACCTCCTGGCCACCGAGGTCCGCCGCCGCGAGGAGGCCGGTGCGCGAGCCGGCGGGCAGCGCTACCAGGAGCTGCGGCAACACCGGGAGCTGCCCCGGATCGTCGCCGTGGTGGACGGCCTACCGCGGCTACTCACCGGCCGGGACCGGATCGCCACCAAGGCCCGGGCCCTGCTCGAGGCCGTGGCGCGCACCGGCCGGTCGTACGGCGTGCATCTGCTCCTGGCCGGGGAGGGAGACCTGGGCCTTCGGGCGCGCGGTGAGCGGGATCCACTGCTCGGGCAGTTCCCGGTACGGGTGGCGCTTCCCGGCGGGGGCGCGGTGCTGGCCTCGACCAACGACTCGGCGGCTGGGCTGGCGGTGGGGAGTGCGGCGGTCAACACCGCGGGCGGCCTCGGGGGGCCGCGGGGCGCCATCCGGGGACACGAACGGGTGGTCCGCTTCCCCGATCCGCTGGATCACTGTGCGGTGGTGGAGGGCCTGCGGCACCGGCTCTGGGCGGCCCGCCCGGAGCGAAGCGCCCCACCAGTCGTCTTCGCCGGTTATGCCCAGCCGCAGCTCCGCAACGATCCCCGCTACCGAGCGGCGGTGGCCGGTGGGGCGACCGGGCCGGTGGCGTTGCTGGGCCGGGCGGTGGATGTGACCCGGTCCACGGTGACGGTGTCGCTCGACGCCGCCCCGGGGCGCAATCTGGCGGTACTCGGTGGCAGTGTGGCGGCAGCTGGCCTGCTGGTCACCGCGGCCCGCAGCGTCGCCGCCCACCACCAGCCGGGTTCCGCCCGGTTCGTGGTGGTGCCTTCCGCGGACGAGGCGGGGCCGCTCGCCGCGGCACTCGCCGCCGAGTTGGCCACCCAGCACTCGGTCGAGGTGGTGGATCAGGCTGACCTGCCGGCCGCCCTCGACTCGGCCGAGCCGGCCTACCTGGTCGTCTTCGACCTGGGCGGGCCGGGCTCCGGGCCGGTTCCGCCGGAGCGACTCGCCACCCTGCTCCGGGAGGGGCCACCGGCCGGTCGTCACCTGCTCGGCCGGTGGGGCACCGTACCCTCATTCGCGTCCCTACTCGAGCCAGGAGACGAGTTGACCAAACTCGCCACGGTCGCCGTCGTGGACGTGCCGGGGGCCCAGCTCGGGGCGCTCTTCGGCCGGCCGGTGGAGTGGCGTCCTCGACCAGACCGCGCGCTGCTCTGGGACGGCCACAGCGAGCAGGGCGTCGTCCTGGTTCCGTTCGCCACGAAGCCGGTCCTGACGTGAGCCGGATACCCATCCAGGATCGGGGCCCGGATCGGCAGCAACCGCCGACCGCCCCGCCGCCGCCGATCCACGTACCGCAGCCGGTCCATCCGCCGGCGGCGGCCCACCAGCCGCTGCCCGACCACGAGCCGGAGCCGGAGCCGGCCCACAACGAGGAGCCGACCCACCAGCCGGAGCCCACCCACGACGGGAAGGCCCAGGAAGAGGCGGCGGCACACGACGAGGCGGCGGCCCAGGACGAGGCGGCGGCACACGAGCCGGTCGAGGTGGCGTGGGCCGAATACCTCGCGGCGACCCGGCAGCTCGACGAGGTACGCCGAAGTGCAGCCACCGTCGCGGGCGAGCAGGCTCGCGCGGTCGCGGCCGCCCGGGAGGAGTTGGCGACAGTCCGGGCCCAGCTGGCCGGGCAGGAGGCGCGGCTGCGCGAGTCCGGCGTACCGCCGATCTCGCTGGCACCGACGCCACCGGAGCTCTCGGCGGCGAGCCGGTCGATGGCGAGTGGGCCGGCGACGGTGCTGGCCGCGCTGCGGGAGGCGGCCGGCCGGGTGGAGTCGGCGGACGCCGCCCTGGCCGCCCGCGGGCTGGTCAACCTGGCCGGCTGGCCCGTCATCGCCCGTAACCTGCTCTGCTACGCCCCGCTGGCTCTGCTGATGCCGTTGGTCCAGCTGATCCTGCTCGTCGTCACCGGCCCCAGCACGGTGAGCGCCGCCGCGCTGGTCGTCGGGCTGGCGACGCCGGCGGGGGCGTTCGCGGTGGGCTGGTGGTGCGTGGGGCGCCTCGCCGGGCCGGACGCGGCCGGGCAACCGGACCGCACTCCCCGGCTCGGGGCGTTGGTCTGCCTCGTCCCGGCGGTTCTGGCCAGTGCGGTGCTCCTGCTCGCCCTGCTGGGCTGAACTCGGCGGAGACGTAGCGGTGTCCCGGGGCGGCGGTTGACCCGCCGGGTGGGCGGGGTCAGCGCGAGTTAATCAGGGCCATCGCCTCGGCGCGGGTCCTCGCATCCGCTTGCAGGCTGCCGCGTACGGCGGAGGTGATCGTGCGGGCTCCCGACTTCTGGATGCCGCGCATCGCCATGCACATGTGTTCGCACTCCAGGACGACGATCACGCCACGCGGCTGGAGCTGCGCCATCAGCAGGTCGGCGACCTGCGCGGTGAGTCGCTCCTGCACCTGGGGACGACGCGCGAAGACCTCTACCAGCCGGGCCAGCTTGGAGAGACCGGTGATCCGGCCGTCCGTGCCGGGAACGTACCCGATGTGGGCGCTGCCCCGAAACGGCAGCAGGTGGTGCTCGCAGAGGCTCATCACATCGATGTCCCGGACCAGCACCAGCTCGTCGTGGCTGGCCTCGAAGGTGGTGCTGAGCACCTGCGCCGGATCGACCCGGAGCCCGGCGAACAACTCGGCGTAGGCCCGGGCGACCCGGGCCGGGGTCTGCTGGAGCCCGTCGCGGTCCGGGTCTTCGCCGACCGCGATCAGGATCTCGCGGACCGCCTTCTCCAGCCGGGCCAGGTCAACGCTCTCCTCGACCGGACGGCCGGCGAGCCGGCCGCTGACCAGCCGAGCGGCGACGTGGTCCAGGTCGCCGTCGGGCTCGGTGGCGGAGGTGGAGGTGGCCAACCCCGGCGGGAGGTTGGCCACCTCGTCGTCGCTGTTCAGTGCGGGCCGTCCGAGTTGTTCGAGGCGGCGCCGCTGATGGAGGCGGTGTCGGCCGAGCCCTGCGCCTTGAGCGCCTCGTTCTCGGCGGGCGTCAGAACCGGCGGCTCGGTGGAGGGCTGACGTTTGCCAAACCCGTTGTACGGAGCCATCGGCGGGCGCTTCGCCACCCGGTCGCAGATGCGAGCCATGTCGGCCGTGGAGAGCGTCTCCTTCTCCATCAGCTCCAGCACGATGTTGTCCAGGACGTCGCGGTACTCGACCAGGATCTCCCAGGCCTCGTCGTGCGCCAGCTCGATCAGGGCCCGCATCTCGGCGTCGATCTCGGCGGCGACGGCGTCGGAGTAGCCCCGCTCGTTGCCCATGTTGCGGCCCAGGAACGGCTCGTCACCGCTGCTGCCGTACTTGAGCGCACCGAGCTTGGAGCTCATCCCGTACTGGGTGATCATCGCGCGGGCCAGCTGGGTGGCCTTCTCGATGTCGTTGCCGGCGCCGGTGGTCGGCTCGTGGAACACGAGCTCCTCGGCCGCCCGGCCACCCAGCGCGTAGGCCAGGGTGTCGACCATCTCGGCCCGGGTCTGGGTGTACTTGTCCTCGGTCGGCAGGACCAGGGTGTGCCCCAGGGACCGGCCCCGGGACAGGATGGTCACCTTGTGCACCGGAGCGGCGTGCGGCAGCGCCCAGGCGACCAGTGCGTGCCCGCCCTCGTGGTACGCCGTGATCTTCTTTTCGTTGTCACTCATCACCCGGGTACGGCGCTGGGGGCCGGCGATCACCCGGTCGATCGACTCTTCCAGCGACTCGTCGGTGATCGCCCGCTTGTCCCGGCGGGCGGTGAGCAGCGCAGCCTCGTTGATCACGTTGGCCAGGTCGGCACCGCTGAAGCCAGGGGTGCGCCGCGCCACCGCATCGAGATCAACATCGGGGGTGAACGGCTTGCCCTTGGCGTGCACCCGCAGGATCGCCTTACGACCCTCCATGTCCGGCGCGTCCACCGGGATCTGCCGGTCGAAGCGGCCCGGCCGCAGGAGCGCCGGGTCGAGGATGTCCGGCCGGTTGGTGGCGGCGATCAGGATGACGCCGCCCTTGGTGTCGAAGCCGTCCATCTCGACGAGGAGCTGGTTGAGGGTCTGCTCCCGCTCGTCGTGACCGCCGCCCATGCCGGCGCCGCGGTGCCGGCCGACCGCGTCGATCTCGTCCACGAAGACGATCGCCGGGGCGTTCGTCTTGGCCTGCTCGAAGAGGTCCCGGACCCGGCTGGCGCCGACACCGACGAACATCTCGACGAAGTCCGAGCCGGAGATGGAGTAGAAGGGCACCCCGGCCTCCCCGGCGACCGCGCGGGCCAGCAGGGTCTTACCGGTGCCGGGCGGGCCGAAGAGCAGCACACCCTTCGGGATCTTGGCGCCGAGCGCCTGGTACTTCGCCGGGTTCTGCAGGAAATCCTTGATCTCGTGCAGCTCCTCAACGGCCTCCTCGGAGCCCGCCACGTCAGCGAAGGTCGTCTTCGGCGTGTCCTTGGTGATCATCTTGGCCTTGGACTTGCCAAAGTTGAGCACCCGGGAGCCGCCGCCCTGCATCTGCGACATGAAGAACACCAGCAGGGCCACCAGCAGCAGGATGGGGAGCAGGCTGACCAGCAGGGTCATCCAGATGCTGTCGGACGAGACCTCCGTGTCGGCCGGGCCGGTGACGCGGTTGTTCGCCTTGGCGTCGAGGACGTCGTCCCAGACCTGGGCGCCGTTCTCGTACGGGAACTGTGCCTCGATCCGGTTGGTGGTGGTGTCACCGAACTTGGCCTGCTCGGCCAGGTCAAGCCGGATCGTCTGCTCCTTGTCGGCGAAGACGACCTTCTCAATGCCACCCTTGTCGAGCTGCTCCAGCGCGACGGAGGTTTCCACCTGGTGGTATTCGGGCTCATTGAAGGCCACGGCATAGAGAAAATACGCGCCGACGATGACCAGCAAGATCCAGAACACCGGTCGGCGGAAGAAACGCGTACGTTCCATACTATTGTCGAGCGCCGAGACGCTCGCATCCTCCTGATCGACGTCTGGACCGTCTGAAAGGTGTCGCCGCCAGCGCGGCGGCTGGGCCGCCGTGCGGGCCGATCTGACCCCCCGGGGCACCACATCGCGCCACGGTCACTCGACCGTACACCGTTCGTGCCGGATGCGAGCATGCCAGCCCCAGCACTTACGCGTAGGGCGAACCGGGGTTCCCGCCAGCGGGGCGGGAGCTCCGCACCCGGCTCCGCAACCGCCCGGTCCCGCGGTTGAGGAGGTCGGGCGGGGAGATTTGCTCCACGCCGCCGGTCTCCACCCTAGTCCGTGCGGCTGAGAGTCCGCTGAGCGTCGAAGCAAGCGCTCCTACCGGGCGTAGACCTCCGGTCGGAGTACGCCGACGAAGGGCAACTCCCGGTAGCGCTCGCCGAAGTCGAGCCCGTAGCCGACGACGAACTCGGTCGGGATGTCGAAGCCGACGTACTTGACCGCGACCGGCACCTTCACCGCCTCCGGCTTGCGGAACAGCGCGACCACCTCGACGCTCGCCGCCGAGCGGGACTCCAGATAGCGCAGGAGCCAGGAGAGGGTCAGCCCGGAGTCGACGATGTCCTCCACCACGACCACATGCCGGCCGGCGATGTCCCGGTCCAGGTCCTTGAGGATCCGCACCACGCCGGAGGAGGTGGTGCCCTGCCCGTACGAGGAGATCGCCATGAACTCCAGCTCGGCCGGGGGGCCCTGCCGGCCCAGCTCCCGGGCGAAGTCGGCCATGAACATCACCGCGCCCTTGAGGACGCAGACGAGCAGCAGCCCGTCCTCAACGTCGGCGTAGTCCGCCGATATCTGCTTGGCCAACTCCGCCGTCTTTTCGCGGATCTGCGCCTCCGAAATGATCACGTGGTCGATATCGGCGTCGTACCAGGAGCCGTCAGCCATGGCTCCTAGCCTGCCGTACGCACGATGGTCTCCGTCGGCGGGGCCGCTCCTTTTATACGACCCAGGCCGGGTTTCTCCGCAAAGACCGGCAAACAGGACCGGCCCCGCTCCGCTGACCAGGGAAACTCCTCCGGTCACCCCTGCGCGTCCGGGTTGACCGCGGCGAGCCGACCCGCCCGGCGGAGCACCCGTAGCCCGCCCGGCAGGTGCGCCGCCCCCTGCCCACGCCAGCCGGTGATCAAAGCCTCCAACGCGCCCACATGCCGGTGCGACAGGGCGGCGGGGCGCGCCCCCAGCTCCCGGGCCCAGGCGTGCAACACCCGCCCCCGGACCGCCGGCGCCAGCTCCGCGAGCCCGCCCACGCAGAGCCCGCCGTCAGGGTGCCGTACCCCGTCCAGCGCAGCGCTGGCCTGCTCGTCCAGCGCCGCCGTGTCAACGGCGACCAGCCGGGCGGTACGGGCCAGGTTGTCCAGCACGGCCGGGCCGAGGGCCCGCACCAGCACCGGCAGTACCTCGGCCCGGACCCGAGCGCGGGCGTACGCCGGATCGGCGTTGTGCGGGTCCTCCCAGGGGTCGAGCCCCAGCGCCGTACAGGCCGCCCGGGTCTGCTCCCGCCCCACCTCCAGCAACGGGCGCAGCAGCAGCACCGGGCCGAGCCGCCGCTGCGCCGGCATCCCGGACAGGCCGCGCGGGCCGGCGCCGCGCGCCATCGCCAGCAGCACCGTCTCCGCCTGATCGTCGCGGGTGTGTCCGGTGAGTAGCGCCGCCGCCCCAACCCCGCCGGCCACCTCGGTCAACGCCCGGTAGCGGGCCGCCCGGGCGGCGGCCTCCGGGCCCCCGGGCCGCCCAGACACGTCCACCCGGACCACCTCGACCGGGGCGAGGCCGGCCGCCCGGGCCCAGTCGGCCACCGCCGCCGCCCGCTGCGCGGAACCCTCCTGCAGGCCATGGTCAACGGTGACCAGACCGGCGGATCGCCCGAGTCGGGGTGCCACGAAGGCGGTCGCGGCGGCGAGAGCGAGCGAGTCGGCTCCCCCGGAACAGGCCACCAGGACCGGCCCCGGACCGGGTAGCTCGATCAGCGCATGCCGGATCGCGCGGCGGATCGCGGCGACCGGTGGGGCGAGTGCGGCCACGGGCGGTCGGTCAGTCGCCGGCCGGGAGCGGGCCGGCCGGCCCGTGCACCCGGGCCACCCAGGCGTCCGGGTCGCTGAGCTCGGCGAGGCGGGGCAGGGTCAGCGGTGACGCGAAGACCCGGTTGAAGCCCGCCATGCCAACCCGCTCGACGACACCGTGGACGAACCGCCGCCCCTCGGCGTACTGACGCAGCTTGACGTCCACCCCGAGCAGCCGACGGAGCGCCTTCTCCACTGGGTTGCCCGACTCCCGACGGCGGTTGAACGACGCCCGGATCCGCTCCACGCTCGGGATCACCTGCGGCCCCACGCCATCCATCACGAACTCGGCGTGCCCCTCGAGCAACGTCATCAGCGCGGTGAGTCGATCCAGCACCGCCTTCTGGGCCGGGGTCTGGACGATGTCCAGGACGCTGCTGCGACCGGCCGGCTCCCGCACCGCGTCGGCGAGGAGGGCGACCCCGCGCCGCAGCCGCTCGACCAACGGGTCCGCGCCGGCGCTGGAGGCGTCGACGAACGCCTGTACCTCACCGAGAAAGTAGGCCCGCAGCCACGGCACCGCGGTGAACTGGGTGCGGTGGGTGACCTCGTGCAGACAGACCCAGAGCCGAAAGTCGCGGGGCTCGGCGGCCAGCTTCCGCTCCACCTCGACGATGTTCGGCGCGATCAGCATTAGCTGGCCCGGTTCGCCGGAGAAGACCTCGTACTGGCCGAGGACCCGGCCGGAGAGGTACGCCAGCACCGTGCCGGCCTGCACGCCGGTGATCCGGGAACCGATCGCCTCGGTCAACACACCGGGCTGCTTGTCTCCCGCGAGGCGACCGACCAGGGGGCCGATGACCTCGCGCAGCCCGGCGATGTTGGTCGCCGCCCAGTCTCGACGGTCCACCACCTGCACCGGCGGATGCGACACCTGCGATCGGAGCCCGGTGAAGTCGCCGACGTGCTCGGCCGCCTCGTCAGTCAGCCGTCGCAGGTCGCCGACGACCTCCGTGGCCTCGGCGTAGGAGACGCGCGGGCCCGTCTTGCCGAGCGTCCCCGCGGTCGCCGCGGCCAGATCCCAGTCCACGAACTGCGCCATGGGCCCACCGTACCCGTGCGCTCGTGCGCCGACCGGGCCACGACGGTCGCGACCCGGTCCCTCCCCACCGCGCCGGAGCGCACCGGGCCGAGGTCAGCGGCAGCCGCAGGAGGCGAGGGCCGCGGCGATCCGGTCCAGCTCATACCGGGTCGCCTTAAGCCCGTCGCTGGGTGCCCGGTCGGTGAGCACCGCGAAGGTGAGCAGGCGCCCGTCCGCGGTCGTTACCAACCCGGCGATCGCGTGGACTCCGGTCAGCGTGCCGGTCTTGGCGCGGACCATCCCAGCCCCGGCCTGCGCCGCGACATCGGTGTAGCGATCGGCGAGGGTGCCCGACCAGGCGGCGACCGGCAGGCCACCGAAGAGCGTCGCCAGCTCGGGACGGCTGCCGTCGGCGGCGAGCCGGATCAGTTCGGTGAGCAGCGACGGGCTGATCCGGTTACTGCGGGACAGGCCACTGCCGTCGGTAAGGGTGAGCGCGTCAACCGGCAGCCCCAGCTCCCCCGCGACCGCCTCCATCGACTCCCCCGCACCGGAGAAGGACGCCGGCTGCTCCCGGGCCAGGGCCACCTGCCGGGCCAGGGCCTCGGCCACCACGTTGTCGCTATCGGCGATCATGATGTCGACCAGTCGCACCATCGGCAACGACTGCACCACGCCCAGCTCGCTACCGGGCGCACCCGCCGTCGCATCCGCGCCGGCCTCGGGCGCCGGGCCCAGCTCGACCGCCTCCACCGGTACGCCCAGCAACCGGGCGAACGCCTCGCCGGCGTGCAGGTCCGGCTCCGGCACCCGTTCGGCGGCGTGGGCACCGTTGTCGTGGTCCCGTTTCGCCTGCTCCAGGTCACTGCGGGCGCCGTCGGTCATCAGCGCGGTGATCGCCGAGCCGTACCCGCCCGTAGGAATGTCGTCGTCCCAGCCGGACGCGTGCACCGGCCCGGAGTACAGCGACGAGTCGACCACGACCCGGGTCGGGGCGACGCCACCAAGCGCGGCCTTCACCTGCGCGGCCAGCTCATCAAGGCGCGCCGCGCCCGGGTAGAAACCGGCGTCGTCCACGGCGAGCGTCGGGTCGCCGCCACCGATGAGCACGACCTCGCCGGGGGCCGTCCCGGCGACCGCCTGGGTGGGGATCCGGTGCCCCGGGCCACGCGCGGCGAGTACGGTCGCGGCGGTGACCAGCTTGGTCACGGAGGCGGGCACGGTGCCGTCCCCAGCACCCTGGTCATACAGAATCGTCCCGGTCGCGACGTCGGCGACGGAGACGTTGACCCGGTCGCCCAGCGCGGCGGAGCCGACCAGCGGGTCGAGCACGGCACGCACCTCGGCGGCGGCAGGCTCGGGCGCGTTCTGGTCGGCCACGGCCAGCACCGCCGGCGGCGGCGCCGCGGCGGGCTGCTCCCCGGCATCGCCGGCACGCCACTCGGCCGCCGGGCCCGACCACACCACGGTCACCCCGACCGCGGCCAGCGCGAGGAGCACCACCGCGGCCAGCACGGCCGGCAGTAACCAGCGCCGAGGCCGACCGGACGAGGCCGGCCCGGACGGTACGGGGACGCGGCTGCCGCGGTCGGCGGACGCCGCCGACGGCGGCTGCCCGGCCGGGCCAGGTCGATCCGGCGGCGTTCCCGGTTCCGGGCCGGCGGGGCGGTGGTCGGGGTGGGCCTCGGGCACCGGCACCCGCCCAACCGCGCTGTCGCCAGCAGATCTACCGGTCTCCCGTCCAGGTCCCCCCGCCGGACGGTAGTGTGAATCTTCCCTCCCCACGACCCCCTCCTCGTCCCACGGAACCTGCTTGGGTGACACTACTTCGGTCCGAAGACTATGCGGCTACCGGACCGGCGGGCGGGGATTCCACCCTGTCCGGCGACGAACGCCGCCGGTCAATGCCAGCGTGGGCAGACGAGGAGCGTGCAGATGGATTTCGACGTCACGGTTGAGATCCCGAAGGGTCACCGCAACAAGTACGAGGTTGACCACGTGACCGGTCGGATCCGGCTGGACCGCACCCTCTTCACCTCCACGCAGTACCCCGCCGACTACGGCTTCATCGAGGGCACCCTGGGCGAGGACGGCGACCCGCTGGACGCCTTGGTGCTGGTCCCGGAGCCGACCTTTCCGGGCTGCCTGATCCGGTGCCGCACCATCGGCATGTTCCGGATGACCGATGAGAAGGGTGGCGACGACAAGGTCCTCTGCGTCCCGTACGAGGACCCGCGTCAGGAGCACCTCCGCGACATCCACCACCTCGGCGAGTTCGACCGCCTGGAGATCCAGCACTTCTTCGAGGTGTACAAGGATCTCGAGCCCGGCAAGTCTGTCGAGGGCGCCACCTGGGTGGGCCGGCAGGAGGCGGAGGAGGAGATCGTCGCGTCCATCCGGCGCGGCCGGGAGGCCGAGGAGCACGGCGGCTCCGCGCACTGACCCTCAACCACCGGCGGGCCCGGGGGCGCTCAACCGAGCAGCCCCCGGGCCCGTTCGTATGGTCAGCCGACGACCGAGAGCACCCGCCGCCGACGTGGCCGATGTTGCCGGGATACACCTGCGGGGCCGCGGGAACCGGTAATCTCCGAATGTTATGGCTAGGTTGGTCGAATGCGAATGGTCAAGGACGTGACCGGGGTACGGCGTGGTAGCAGGTCCGCCACCCGCCGGGGCGCCGGGCGGACGTGGCTCTCGCTGACGTCGGTCGCCGTCGCCGTCGCCGTGCCGGTCGCCGTCGTCCCGCACACCGGGCAGGTCAGCACCGCCCTCCCCGACCACATTGGGCAAATCGCCGCCGGCGGCCCCGGCCACTCGGCTGGCCGGATCCTGGCGGAGCAGACCGAACACTCCGCCGACCAGGTTCGCGACGACCAGTGGCAGCTGGACATGTTGCGCGCCAGCACGGCGTGGCGCACCTCGACCGGGGCCGGGGTGGTGGTGGCGGTCATCGACTCCGGTGTGGATGCCAGCCATCCGGACCTGGCTGGGCGGGTGCTACCCGGTCTCGACCTGGTCGAGTCGGCGAGCACCGCCGACCCGGATCCGGTGGGGCACGGGACGGCCGTGGCCGGGTTGATCGCGGGCCGCCAGGACGACGACCGCGGGGTGGTGGGCCTCGCCCCCGATGCCCGAATCCTGCCGGTACGGGTCCTGGACGCGGAGAACCGCTACGACGACGCGTTGATCGTGGCGAACGGCGTACGGTGGGCCGTCGACAACGGCGCCCGGGTGATCAACCTGTCGCTCGGTGGCAGCAGCGCCAGCCCGGCCCTGGCCGCCGCGCTGGACTACGCGTTCGCCCGGGACGTGGTGGTCGTCGCCTGCACCGGCAACGAGACCGCATCGAACTCCAGCACGGTCTGGTACCCGGCCCGGGAGCCGGGGGTGGTCGCGGTCTCCGGGCTGGACCGGGAGAGTGAGCAGCTCTGGTCCGGCGCGATCACCGGCCGGGAGACGGTGCTCTCCGCGCCCGCGAGCGGTCTGGTGGGCGCGCGGCCACCGGACGGGTACTGGCGGGTTCAGGGCACCAGCTTCGGCACGCCACTGGTTTCGGCCACCGCCGCGCTGATCCGGGCCCGGTATCCAGAGATGCCCGCCGGCGATGTGATCAATCGAATGCTGCGTACCGCTCGGGACATCGGTCCCGCCGGGCGGGACGACAGCTTCGGGTACGGGCTGGTTGACCCGGTCGCGGCGCTGACCGACGAGGTGGAGCCGATCGGGCTCAACCCGCTGGATGACCAGTCCTCGCCGGGGGTGGTCGGCTTCGGTCCGGCACCGAGCGCGGCCAGCACGGATACCGGCCCGGCTGGGCTCGAGTTCATCCCGGCTGCCTCGTGGGAGCCGGGGCCGGCCCCACCGCACCAGAATGCCCGGTCGCGATCCGGGTAGACGGAGGTATGCGCGCGCCCGGCCACGGTACCGCCGCCCGGCCGTCGTGGCGCGACCGCCGCCTGCACCCCGACGACGGGTTGGGTTTGCGGCTGACCCTCGCCGTTGTCTCCGCGTTCCTGGTGCTGGTGCCGTTCCTACTCGCGCTGCTGGTGCTGGCGTCCTGGTCGCCGCTGCGGCGGCTGGACCGGGTGGTGACCGAGGCGCTCGTCGGCTACGGGCTGCGGCATCCGGGGTGGGCCGAGGCGCTGAACATGTGGACCGAGGTCTTCGCACCGATGCCGCTACGGTTGGGCGCGCTGGTGGTGGTTGGCTGGCTGGCCCGGCGTCAGGCTCGGCAGCTGGCGCTCTGGGTGACCGTCACCATGACGGTCGGCGGGCTGCTGAGCCCGCTGCTCAAGCTGCTCGTCGGGCGTCCCCGGCCGGAGTTCCCGAAGCCCCTGGCCCAGGCGGTCGGGCTCGCGTTTCCGTCCGGGCACGCGCTGAACGCGACGCTCGCCGCGGGCGTACTGCTGGTGGTCTTCCGCCCTGGGCCGGGCCGCTCCGTCAAGCGGTACGCGGTCTGGGCCGCCGCGCTCCTCCTCGCCCTGGTGACCGGATTCAGCCGGGTGGCGTTGGGCGTGCACTGGAGCAGCGACGTGGTTGCCGGATGGTTGCTGGGTACCGCCGTGGTGGCCGCGACCGCCGCGGTGTTCACGGTCTGGCGGGCCACCCCACCGCACCGTCGTTGAGGCGCTCAGGTGCACTCACCGGTGCTGACGCCGCGCACACTCTCGGCTCCGGCCAGGGCCACCGAACGGGCCTCGGCCGCGGTCACCGCGAAGCCGGTGTTCGGGTCGTCAGCCGCCGCCGCGAAGATCACCCCGAGCACCAGGCCGTTCGTGGAGACCAACGGGCCGCCGGAGTTCCCGCTCTGCACCAGGGCCCGGATCGTGTAGACCTCCCGGGTCACGTTCCCGCTGGAGTAGATGTCCGGGCCGGTGATCTCGTCAACCTCCCGGACCCGGGCCGACTGCGCGTTGTACGGGCCGTCGAGCGGGAAGCCGAGCACGATCGCGTCCGCGCCGCTGCCCTCGTTGCCGGCGGCGAACCGCATCGACGGGCCGGGCAGACCCGGGACGTGCAGGACTGCCAGGTCCCGGTCCGGGTCATACACCACCACCTGAGCGTCGTACCGTTCGCCGTTGAGCTCGACGACGGTGGAGCGGGTTCCGGCCACCACGTGCGCGTTGGTCATCACCCGGTCGTCGGCGTAGACGAAGCCGGAGCCCTCCAGGCGGCGGGAGCAGCTCGGGGCGGAGCCGAGCACCTTGACCACGGAGCTTTTGCTGTTGGCCACCACCTGCGATCCGATGAGTGCGGGGTCGGGCGGGGCGACCTGCCGGGCGCGGGTGGGCGCCAGCGCACCGAAGACATCCGGGAAGCCGTTGGTGTCGACGGTCTCCCGCAGCGCGGCGGAGAGCTCCTGGGCCTGGTCGGGCAGGACCCGGTCCACCACGGTGAGCAACGCGCTGTTGCGGACCGCGGAGGCCAGCCAGGGCAGCGATGACGAGCCCAGTGGGACCGCGACCAGCCAGGCGACCAGAAGCACGGCGAAGAGCGAGACGAAGGCGCCGCCGATATCGTCCGCCTGCCGCCCGACGTCACTGTTGATCGTGCGTCGCAGGCGCGTACCGAGCCAGCCGGCGAGGGCCTGCCCCACCACCGCCAGCCCGAAGATCGCCACCAGTGAGACCAACACCCGGGTGCCGCTGTCCAGGAACTGCTGGGCGAGCCGGGGGCCGAGTTGTAGGCCGGCCAGCGCTCCGAGAAAGAGCCCGGAGAGCGACAGCACGCCGGTGACGAAACCCTGGCGGTATCCGCTGATCGCGAACACGAGCATGAGCAGGAGCAGTACGAGATCCACGGCGGACACGGGTCAAGCCTACGGGGCCCGAACCCACGGGACGGCTGCTGCCGCTACGCAAAGTCACGGGAGTCAGCGCAAAGCGCCCTCGTCCGCCTCATCAGTCCCGGCGGAGGGCGCCGGATCGGCGCCCACCGGGGGAAGGTCCAGCACTGGCCCCGGGCGCCACGGGCGGGCCCAGCCCCCCATGTCGAGCAAGGCGGAGAGCACCCCCGCGGTGAACCCCCACACCAGCATGCCGCGGGCGGAGAAGGCTGGGCCGATCCAGCCACTCGGGTGGCGTACGCGCAGCCGGTTCTCCGGGTCAACCAGTTCGGTGATCGGCATCCGGGCCACCTGTGCCACCTCGGCTGGCTCCCGGGGGTGCACCGGGTGGGGGGCGTGCCACCAGCCGAGCACCGGGGTCACCACGAAGTCGCTGACCGGAATCCACAGCTTCGGCAGTTCGGCGAGGACGGTGACGGTTCCCGGGTCGAGGTCAACCTCCTCGTTCGCCTCGCGGAGCGCGGTCGAAGAGGCGTCCGTGTCCTCCGGGTCGGCGGCACCACCGGGAAAGGCCGGCTGCCCCGCGTGATTGCGTAGGGTAGCGGCTCGCTGCAGGATCAGCACGTCCGGGCCGGTGCCGGGTGCCTCGCCGAGCAGTACCAGCACGGCGCTTTCCCGCCCACCGCTTTCCGGGGTGGCCAGCCGGGTGAAGTCCTCCGTCCGAGCACTGCCCAGCCGGGTCAGCAGCGGATCGAGCCAGGACGGCGGCTGCCGGCTCATCCCGGCACCCCCGCACCCGGGTAGCGGGCGAGGTCCGGGCGGCTCATTCCGGCACCGCCACGCCCAGGTGCACCCGGACCAGCTCGGCGAGGCGGGCGTCGTCGAGCGCCCCGGAGACATCGACGTGCCGGATCCGGCTGTTCGCGTCAACGAGGACGGTCATCGGGATGGCCTTACGTCCCAACGCCCGTTGCAGCGCCTCGCCCTGGTCGATCAGGCTGGGGAAGCGGACTCCGAAGTCCTCACCGATCGACTGGGCGCCGCTGCGGGTATCCCGCATGTTCACCCCGACGACCGTCAGCTGCCCTTCGGCCTGCTCGCTGAGCCGCTGGAACGCGGGCAGCTCGGCCCGGCAGGGGGCACACCACGAGGCCCACAGGTTGATCACGGCTGGGCCCTGGATCTGGTGCAGATCGACCGGAGCACCACCGGTGAAGCAGGGCAGCGTCAGCTCCGGCAGGGGCGTGCCACCGGGGGCCGGAGTGGCGGGTGGGGCGCTGGGCTGGTCGGTAGTCAGGCCGGAGCAGTCCGCGAACGGGGAGGGCCGGTTCTGCGCCACCTCATCCCGGGTGCTGGCCTGCTCCGGCCCGGCGTCGGTGCAGCCGGCCACCGCCAGCAACGCCGGGACGAGCAGGGCTACCAGCCGCTTCCTCACGGCGCCTCCACCGCCTGGTCCGGGGCCGGCACCAGCTCCGGATCAACGCCGGCGGCCACTGCAAGCTCCCGGGCCCGGGGGCCCTTGAGCAGCCGCGCGGCCACCGCCGGATCGGTCGGCCCGGTCCCGTAGGACGGGCAGAGCTTGGTCAGGGTGCAGGCGCCGCACGCCGGCTTTCGGGCCGCGCAGACCCGGCGCCCGTGGAAGATGATCCGGTGCGACAGCATCGTCCAGTCGCGCTTCGGATAGAGCGCCCCGATCGCGTGCTCGATCTTGACCGGGTCGGTCTCGGTGGTCAGCCCCCACCGCCGTACGAGTCGGTTGAAGTGCGTGTCGACGGTGATTCCCGGCACGTCGAACGCGTTGCCGAGGATGACGTTCGCCGTCTTGCGGCCGATTCCGGGCAGGGACACCAGGTCGGTCAGCTTCCCGGGAACCTGGCCGTCGTGTCGTTCGACCAGCCCCTGGCCCAGCCGGATCAGGGAATCTGCCTTGTTGCGGTAGAAACCGGTGGAGCGGATCAGCTCCTCCAGCTCGGTCCGGTCGGCGCCGGCGTAGTCGGCCGCCTGCGGGTAGCGGGCGAACAACTTCGGGGTGACCTCGTTGACCCGCTTGTCCGTGCACTGGGCGGAGAGGATAGTCGCGACGGCCAGCTCCAACGGATTGGAGTGGTCGAGTTCGCAGTGCGCGTCCGGGTGGGTCTCGGCCAGCACCCGCCCGATCCGCCGGGCGCGGCGCGTCCGAGCGAGGTCGGTCTCCCTGAGACTGATGGTCACGCCGGCCAGCCTACGTCGCCGGCCACCGGTCACCGCTGCGTGCCCGTGTCGTGGGCTCGACCGTCACGGCAGGCTAATCTTCCCCTGGTCATCGAAGACCGCACCGGTATCCGGGAAGTCCGCGGCACTGAGCTCGCGCACCAGCCCCAGGCCCCGGCCGTCCGGGTCCACCGTCGGCAGCCCCGACTCGTCCATCCGCGTCGAGGCGAACGACCCACCGTCCCAGGTGCCGTCGGGCTGCAACGACACCTTGAGCACGCCGCCCCAGCCAAGCCGGCCGCTGCGGTTGAGCGTGTTCCCACCGCCGGCGAAGTTGCCCAGGCTGTACGCGATCAGCCGGCCCTGGTAGAACTCCATGCCGCGGAGGACGTGTGGGCCGTGCCCGACGATCAGATCCGCGCCAGCGTCGATCATGGCCTTGGCGAACCGGACCGGGTCGCCCCGGTTTTCTCCCAGGTACTGCTCGGTGCCCGGTTTGACCTGGGTCTTGTCGGCTCCCTCCGCACCCATGTGCACCTGCACCACCACCAGATCCGCCTGCTCAGCGGCCTTGGCGACGACCTGTTCCCCCGCCGGGATGTCGGTCAGCGGGTTCGACCACGCGTACGACGAGAAGCCAACCACCGCCACCTGGACGCCGCGCACGTCCACGACGGTGATCTGGTCCGGCGCGCCCGTGTGCGCCAGTTCGTACTGCTCAAGCGCCTGTCGGGTGTTCTCGAGGCCCTTCGAGCCGAAGTCGTTTCCGTGGTTGTTGGCCAGGTTGAGCAGGCCGAATCCGCCGTCGCGCAGGTGCGCCGCGTACTCCGGTGGGGCCCGGAACTGATAACAGTTGGTGGAGTCCGCGCCGCACTTGCCGGTCCCGGTGTCGACCGTGAGCGGCTCCTCCAGGTTGCCCATCACCAGGTCGGCGGCGAGTTCCGGGCGCACCTCGTCGAAGAAGCCCTCCCCGTCGTTGGGGGGCAGCCGGTCCGGGGCGTTGCCCAGAATGATGTCACCGGTGGCGGTGAGGGAGACTGTCGCCGCCACGGTGGGGGACGCGGAGGGGGCGGCAGTGCCGGGCTGCCACGCCCCGCCGGACCCGCCCGTATCGGGGCCGGCCGTACTGCAGCCGGCGACGACCAGCACGGCGAGCAGCGCGCCGGCCGACCGGAGTCGACGCAGACGGTCCGCGAACGTGAATTTCCTGAGGTGGGCGCGCATCGCCGCGACCTTACCGGGCCCTCGCCCGGCCGACGAGGCCTAATCTGGCGAGATCACTCAACCGGACGGCCGCTGCGACCAGGGCACCAACGGGCGGGTGCCCCCAGCCAGGACCGCCCGGTGCACCGCCCGGGCCAGCGGTGCGCCCCAGGTGGAGCGGGGACCACCGTACGGCGCCTCGGGCCCTTTAGTCGGGCAGCAGACAACGACCGCGTCCGTCGGGGTGCCGGTGCCGGGCACTCCCAGCTCGGCGATGGCCTGCGCCTTCGCCTCGGTGGCGGTCGCCACGGCGTTGATCAGCGCGGCGGGACCCAGCCGGGCCGGCACGTACACCACGGTGTTGACGGTGCCGACCGGATGACCACCTGCGCCGGGCCCGGCCACGGCCGGGACGCGCTCGGGCCCGGCCTCGGGTGGGACGCGCTCGGGCCCGGCCTCGGGTGGGGCGGCGGCCCAGATCGGCACGCCGAGCCCGACGGTCGCCCAGACCCGTACTCCGGTGTCGGTTCGGGTCACCACCTCCGCGACGTCCACCCCGGTCAGCAGCCCCACTCCAGGGCCGTCGAGGCCGAACCCCGCGGCCAGTTCGGCCAGGTGGGAGACGGGGTCGTCCCGGTCGTACGACATCGGGACGGTCGCGTTGAGCACCCAGCTCCGTACGCCCAGCCCGCCGCCGAGCGCCGCTGAACTCGCGCTGAGTAACGGCCGCTCGGCCCGCCAGACCAGCACCGGAAGGTCCCGCCCGTCCTCACGACGGGTGCACAGCGACGGTTCGTTCAGCACGGGGCGACCCTACGGCCCGTTCCTGCGCCCGGCACACCTCACCTGGTGCGGCGGGGTACCGTAACGTTGACGACGGCCGGCAGGTTACGCCCAACGATCACGTTTCCCGGGGTGCACCTCGGAATATCCGCGCACGTGCGCCTAGACTGACCGAGCGCGAGGGAGAAGCGGACGGCGGACCCGCCGACGGACGGCACGCGCAGGCGGAGGTGCGCGATGGACGAGGTACTGGCCCGGAGTGGGATCTTCCAGGGGGTCGACCCGGAGGCTGCCGAGGCGTTGGCCAAGGAGATGGAGACGATCGAGGTCCGCAAGGGCGATGTCGTCTTCAACGAGGGCGAGCCCGGTGACAGCCTGTACATCCTCCTCTCCGGCAAAATCAAGGTCGGACGTCGGGCGGCCGACGGGCGACAGAACCTGATCGCGGTCATGGGCCCGTCGGACATGGTCGGTGAGCTGTCGCTCTTTGACCCGGGGCCCCGGACGGCGACGGCGACGGCGGTAACCGACACCCGCCTGGTGCGGCTCCGTAAGCAGGCGCTGCGCCCCTGGCTGAACAACCGGCCCGAGATCGCCGAGCAGTTGCTGCGGGTGCTCGCCCGTCGGCTGCGCCGGACCAACGACTCACTGGCCGACCTGATCTTCACTGACGTGCCCGGTCGGGTCGCGAAGAACCTGCTCCAGCTGGCGGGGCGCTTCGGCACCCGGGACGGCGGCGTACTGCGGGTGACCCATGACCTGACCCAGGAGGAGATCGCCCAGCTCGTGGGCGCCTCCCGGGAGACGGTCAACAAGGCCCTTGCCGACTTCGCCTCGCGGGGCTGGCTGCGCCTGGACGGCAAGAGCATCATCATCCTGGACCCGGAGCGCCTGGCTCGCCGCGCCCGCGTCTGATCGCCCCGCCCACCCGCGGGTCTGGAATCCACGGGGGTGTTACCGCTGTAACGGCGGCCGGTTCGCCGGCCGCCGTTTTTGCTCGCCCAAAAAAATCAGGCTTGACTGTTTGTTTTGGGAACGGCACGCTGAGGCCGTGTCCGGAACATCGACCCGCGTCCCCCAACAGGAACGTAGCCGCGCCACCCAGGCCCGACTACTTGAGGCCACTGTGGCGTGCCTGGTCGAGCATGGCTGGTCCGGCACCACGACGACCGTGATAGCGACCCGGGCCGGAGTGTCCCGGGGCGCCCAACTGCACCACTACCCCACCAAGGCGGCCCTGGTCACCGCCGCGGTCGCGCATCTCGCCGAGCGGCGCGCGGAGGAGCTGCGCGTCGAGGCGAAGGCCCTGCCCGCCGGCCCACAGCGGTTGGACCGGGTGGTGGACCTGCTCGCCGCGGCCTTCACCGGACCGCTCTTCATCGCCGCCCTCGAGCTGTGGGTCGCCGCCCGCACCGACCGCGAACTACGGGCGGCGCTGGTGCCGCTGGAGGCCCGACTCGGCCGGGAGATGCACCGACTGACCGTCGCCCTGCTCGAGGTTGACGAGCGCCAACCCGGCGTACGGGAGGCGGTGCAGGCCACCCTCGACCTGCTCCGCGGCCTCGGCGTGGCGAACCTGCTCAACGACGACTCCGCCCGGCGCACCACACTGCTCACCGCCTGGAAACGCCAACTCACCGAGCTCCTCGCCCCCTGACCCGTCCCGCACCACCGCCGACTCCCCCGGAGGCACCATGGTCAACCTGACGGACCTGCTGACCGATCTGGCCGCCGAGTCAGCCGAACTGGACGCGCTCGTGGCGCCGCTGTCGACCGCCGAGTGGGCCCGCGCCACGCCCGCACCCGGTTGGACGATCGGCCACCAGATCGCGCACCTGGCCTGGACCGATCACGCCGCGCAGCTCGCCGCGACGGACGCCGACGCGTTCTACGCCTCCGTCGCCACCGCAGCCGACCCGACCCGGCTGGTGGACGCGGGCGCGGAAGAGTTCCTCGCCCCGGCGGCCGAGCTGCTGCCCCGCTGGCGCTCCGGCCGGGCGGCGCTGGCCAGCGCCCTCGCGGCCACCCCGACTGGCGAGAAGCTCCCCTGGTACGGCACCAGGATGTCCCCCGCGTCGATGGCCACCGCACGGATCATGGAGACCTGGGCACACGGCGCGGACGTGGCCGACGCGCTCGGGATCACCCGGCCGGCCACGGCACGGCTGCGGCACATCGCGCACCTCGGCTTCCGGACGCTGCCGCACTCCTTCGCCGCACACGGTCACCCGCTGCCGACCGCACCGGTCCGAATCGAACTGACCGCACCACCCACCAGCGCCGACACCGCCGGCGCGACCTGGGCCTACGGTCCCGCGGACGCCGCCAACCGGGTCACCGGACCGGCACTGGACTTCTGCCTGCTGGTGACCCAGCGCCGGCACCGCGCCGATCTCACCCTCACCGCGACCGGTCCGGTCGCCGAGGCCTGGCTGGACGTGGCCCAGGCCTTCGCCGGCCCACCCGGCGCAGGCCGGACGCCACAAGCGCAGGCCACGGCGTGAGCGCCGGCACCGCCGACAGCACGCATACCCCGCTGCGGGTCGGCAACGCCTCCGGCTTCTACGGCGACCGCTTCTCCGCCTGGCAGGAGATGCTCGCCGGGGGTGACCTGGACGTGCTCACCGGGGACTACCTCGCCGAGCTGACCATGCTCATTCTGGGTAGAGACCGGATGCGGGACCCCGACCTCGGCTATGCGCGGACCTTCCTGCGGCAACTCGAGGGGACCCTCGGCACCGCGCGGGAACGCGGCGTCCGGATCGTCACCAACGCCGGCGGGCTGAACCCCGCCGGGCTGGCCACCGCCGTCCGCTCCCTCGCCCAACGGCTCGGGCTCGACCTCAAGGTCGGATACGTCGAGGGCGACTCCCTCTCCCGGCCGAACGCGCTGACCGCGAACGCGTACCTCGGGGCGTTCGGGATCGCCGCCGCGCTCGACGCCGGCGCCGACGTGGTGATCACCGGGCGGGTCACCGACGCCTCCCTGGTGGTCGGGCCGGCGATCGCCCGGTTCGGCTGGGACCACGACGACCTGGACGCCCTCGCCGGCGCGACCGTCGCCGGGCATCTCCTCGAATGCGGCGCGCAGGTGACCGGCGGCAACTTCAGCTTCTTCACCGAGCTGCCAGACGGTGGGCACCGGCCCGGCTTCCCCCTCGCCGAATTACACGCCGACGGCTCGGCGGTGCTCACGAAGCACCCGGGCACCGGGGGCGCGGTCACCATCGAGACGGTCACCGCCCAGCTCCTGTACGAGGTGGGCGCGCCGGCCTACCTCGGGCCGGACGTCGTCACCCACCTGGACTCGGTGCGCCTCACCAAGGACGGGCCGGACCGGGTTCGGGTCTCCGGGGTTCGGGGGACGCCACCACCGGAGACGCTCAAGGTCGGCGTCAACAACCTCGGCGGCTTCCGTAACTCGATGACCTTCGTACTCTGCGGGCTGGACATCCCGGCCAAGGCGGCCCTGGTCCGCGGGCAACTCGAGGAGACGGTCGGCAAGGAGGGGCTGGAGTTCGTCCTCGCCCGCACCGATCACCCCGACACCGCGGACACCGAGGCGGCGAGCGCCCTGCTCCACGTCCACCTGCGGGACGGGGACAAGGCGCGGGCCGGGCGGGCCTTCTCGGCCGCGGCGGTGGAGCTGGCCCTGGCCTCGTACCCGGGTTGCACCCTGACCACGCTGCCCGGCGACGCGACACCGTACGGGGTCTTCACCGCCGACACGGTCGCGCAGGACGGCGTCGAGCACGTGGCGGTCCTGCCCGACGGCACCCGCGTACCGATTCCCCCGCCGCCGCGGACGCAGCCGGCCCCGCCCGCGCCGGGGACGCCGGTGCCGAGCGAGGGCCCCGCCGCGTACCCAACCCGACGCCGGCCCCTCGGAGAGCTGGTGGGGGCGCGGTCCGGGGACAAGGGGGGCGACGCCAACCTGGGGGTCTGGGCGCGAACCGACGCGAGCTGGGAGTGGCTGCGGGGGTGGCTGACCGTGGACCGCCTCGCCGAGTTGCTGCCGGAGACCGCCCCGCTGACCGTCGAGCGGTACGAGTTACCGAACCTGCGGGCGGTCAACTTCATGATCCGAGGACTGCTCGGGCCGGGGGTGGCGGCCACGACCCGCTTCGATCCGCAGGCGAAGGCGCTGGGGGAGCTACTCCGCTCCCGCATGGTTCAGGTTCCGGCCGAGTTGATCCCGGAGGGGGCATCATGACGATCCTCGACACCCCGGAACGTCGGCAGCTCCGTGAGCTGACCCGGGCGTTCATGGACAAAGAGGTGCTACCACACTTCGATGACTGGGAGCGGGCCGGCGAGGTCCCCCGAGAGCTACACGCCACGGCCGCCAAGATCGGTCTGCTCGGCATCGGCTTCCCCGAGGAGGTCGGTGGCAGCGGCGGCGACCTGCTCGACTCGGTCGTCGTCACCGAGGAGATCATCCGGTCCGGCGGCTCCTCCGGGCTGGTGGCGGCGCTCTTCACGCACGGCATCGCCCTGCCGCACCTGGTGGCCGCCAGCGACTACGCCGGGGCGGGAACCGCGTCGGACGACGGCACCGACCTGATCGCGCGCTTCGTTCGACCAACCCTCGCCGGGTCGATGATCGGGGCGCTGGCGGTCACCGAGCCGGGGGGCGGCTCGGACGTGGCCGGGCTGCGCACGACGGCCCGCCGGGACGGTGACCACTACCTGGTGAACGGGGCCAAGGCGTACATCACCAGCGGGCACCGGGCCGACTTCGTGACCACCGCGGTACGCACCGGCGGGCCGGGTGCGGAGGGCGTCTCCCTACTGGTGATCGAGAAGGGCACGCCGGGCTTCACCGTCGGCCGACGGATGGAGAAGCTCGGCTGGCACTGCTCGGACACCGCCGAGCTCTCCTTCGCCGATGTCCGGGTGCCGGTGACGAATCTGGTCGGCGCGGAGAACACCGGCTTCCTCGCCATCATGCAGAACTTCGCCGCCGAGCGGGTCTCCCTGGCCACTCAGGCGTACGCGACGGCGCAGCGCTGCGTGGAGCTGACCCTGGGCTGGTGCCGGGACCGGGAGACCTTCGGCCGCCCGCTGGCGAGCCGGCAGCTCGTCCGGCACCGGCTGGCCGAGATGCACACCCGCGCCGAGTCGGCCCGCGCCCACGTGCTCGACGTGGCGGCCCGGGTCGCCGCCGGGGAGATGGTGATGACCGAGGTGGCGATGGCCAAGAACACCGCCGTCGCCGCCTGCGCCGAGGTGGTCGACGCGGCGTTGCAGCTGCACGGCGGCTTCGGCTACCTGCGCGACTCCGAGGTGGAGCGGCACTACCGCGATCAGCGCATCCTCGGCATCGGCGGCGGTGCCACCGAGATCATGAACGAGATCATCGCGAAGGGCATGGGGCTGTGACCACACTCGACAGCGTGATCGATCCGGCTGCGGCGACCTTCCGGGAGAACCGGGAGGCCCTGCTGGCCCGGTTGACCGAACTGGACTCCGCGCTGGACCAGGCGCGCGACGGTGGCGGCGAGAAGTACCGCGCCCGGCAGCACAAGCGCGGCAAACTGCTGGCCCGGGAGCGCATCGAGCTGCTACTCGATCGGGACGCCCCGTTCCTGGAGCTGTCACCGGTCGCCGCGTACGGCACGGACTTCCCGGTCGGCGCCAGCGTGGTCACCGGCATCGGCCCGGTCGAGGGTGTCGAGTGCATGATCATTGCCAGTGATCCGACGGTACGCGGCGGCGCGGTCAACCCGTGGTCGCTGGCGAAGAGCCGGCGGGCCGGGGAGATCGCCCTGGCCAACCGGCTACCGATGATCAACCTGGTCGAGTCGGCCGGGGCGGACCTCCCCACCCAGGCGGAGATCTTCATCCCGGGTGGGCGGGTGTTCCGCGACCTGACCCGGCTCTCGGCGGAGCGGATCCCCACGGTCAGCGTGGTCTTCGGCAACGCCACGGCCGGCGGCGCGTACGTGCCGGGCATGTCCGATCACGTGATCATGATTCGGGACCGGTCGCAGGTCTACCTGGCCGGTCCGCCGCTGGTGAAGATGGCCACCGGCGAGGACGCCGACGACGAGTCGCTGGGCGGCGCGGCCATGCACGCCACCACCTCCGGGCTGGCCGACTACCTGGCCGAGGACGAACGGGACGGCATCCGGCTGGCCCGGCAGTGCGTACGGCGGCTCAACTGGCGCAAGACGGGACCCGCGCCCCGTACGGCCGACCCCCGGCCACCCCGGTACGACCCGGAGGAGCTGCTCGGCATCGCCAGCGCCGACCTGAAGGTGCCGTTCGACCCACGCGAGATCATCGCCCGGGTACTGGACGGCAGCGAGTTCGACGAGTTCAAGCCGACCTACGGCACCGCGCTGGTCACCGGCTGGGGCGAGCTGCACGGCTACCCGGTCGGGGTGCTCGCCAACGCCCGGGGGGTGCTGTTCAACGCGGAGGCGCAGAAGGCGGCTCAGTTCATCCAGCTCGCCAACGCCGCCGACACCCCGTTGATCTTCCTCCAGAACACCACCGGCTACATGGTCGGCACCGAGTACGAACAGCGCGGCATCATCAAACACGGCGCCCTAATGATCAATGCGGTGTCAAACTCGACGGTGCCGCACCTGACGGTGAACCTCGGTGCCTCCTACGGCGCCGGCAACTACGGCATGTGCGGCCGGGCGTACGAGCCGAGGTTCCTGTTCACCTGGCCAAACGCGAAGTCGGCGGTGATGGGCCCGGCCCAGCTCGCCGGGGTGCTCTCCATCGTCGCCCGGCAGGCCGCCGCCGCGAGGGGCCGGGAGTACGACGAGGAATCCGACGCCGCCATGCGGACGATGGTCGAGCAGCAGATCGAGTCCCAGTCCGGGGCGCTCTTCCTCTCCGGTCGGCTCTACGACGACGGCGTCATCGACCCGCGGGACACCCGTACCGTCCTCGGGCTCTGCCTGTCGGCGATCCACACCGCACCGGTGCGGGGCGCCGAAGGCTTCGGCGTCTTCCGAATGTGACAGCCACACAGCACAGTCAGGCCCGGTCCGTAGTCGCGAACGAAGGAGACGCAGCGCGGATGATCAGCAGACTTCTGGTCGCCAACCGGGGCGAGATCGCCCGCCGGATCTTCACCACCTGCCGGGCACTCGGGATCGAGACGGTCGCCGTGCACTCCGACGCGGACGCCGATGCGCCCTTCGTCGCCGAGGCCGACCACGCCGTCCGGCTGCCCGGGAACACGCCCGCCGAGACATACCTGCGGATCGACCTCGTCCTGGCCGCGGCCCGGCGGGCCGGCGCCGACGCCGTCCATCCGGGCTACGGCTTCCTGGCCGAGAACGCCGAGTTCGCCACGGCGGTCACCGACGCCGGGCTGGCCTGGGTCGGGCCACCGGCCAAGGCGATCGCCGCGATGGGGGACAAGCTGGCGGCGAAGACGCTGCTCGCCGAGGCCGGCGTCCCCATGCTGCCCAGCTGGACCGACGCCGACCAGGTCAACGGCTTCCCGGTGCTGGTGAAGGCCGCCGCCGGAGGTGGTGGGCGGGGCATGCGGGTGGTCCACGCCGCCGACGGTCTCGCCGACGCCATCGCCAGCGCCCGCCGCGAGGCGGCCTCCGCGTTCGGCGACGGCACCGTCTTCATCGAGCGGTACGTCGAACGTGGCCGGCACGTCGAGGTGCAGATCCTGGGCGACCAGTTCGGGACGGTGGTGGCCCTGGGGGCGCGGGACTGCTCGATCCAACGCCGACATCAGAAGATCGTCGAGGAGGCGCCGGGCGTACTCGCGCCCGAGGTGCGCCAGCGGCTCCACGCGGCGGCGGTGGCCGCCGGCCGGGCGGTCGACTACCTCGGTGCGGGCACCGTCGAGTTCCTGCTCGCCTCGGACGGGGAGATCTACTTCCTGGAGATGAACACCCGCCTGCAGGTGGAGCATCCGGTGACCGAGCTGACCACCGGCCTGGACCTGGTCCGCCTGCAGCTCCTCGTCGCCGAGGGCAACCCGCTGCCGATCGACACGACCCCACCGGCCACCGGGCACGCGATCGAGGTACGCCTCTGCGCTGAGGAGCCCGCCCACGGGTACCGGCCAGCGACGGGCACCCTGCACCGGTTCACGGTCCCCGGGGTGTCGGCCGAGTTCGGGCCGTTGACCGGGACCGGGCTGCGGCTGGACTCCGGCGTCACGGACGGCTCAGTGGTGGGCGTCCACTACGACTCGATGCTCGCGAAGGTGATGGCCTGGGCACCCACCCGGGGCGAGGCCGCCCGCGCGCTGGCCGGCGCGCTGGCCCGGGCCGAGCTGCACGGGGTCGCCACCAATCGGGATCAGCTGGTCCGCATCCTGCGCAGCCCGGAGTTCACCGCCGTCGACCTCGACACCGGCTTCCTGGACCGGCATCCCGAGGTGCTCGCGCCGCTGGTCTCCGCCGGGGAGCTGCCCGTGGTCGCGGTGGCGGCGGCGCTCGCCTCGGCCGCCGACCGGCGGGCCGCCGCCCCGGTGTTGGCCGGGTTCCCCTCCGGTTGGCGAAACGTGCCCGCCTTCGCGCAGGTCACCCGCTACGCCAGCGCCGACGGCGACGAGATCGAGGTGCGCTACCGCCTGGACCGCCGCGGCGCGCTCGTCGAGTGGACGGTGGAGGGCGGCGCCGCCGCGGACGCGGCGCCGGCCCTCACCCTGGTCGAGGCGCAGCCGGACCGGGTGGTGCTGGAGGTCGCCGGGGTACGCCGGACCTACCGCGTACACCGGGTGGGCGCGGAGGTCTTCGTGGACGGCCCGGACGGGGCGGTGCGCCTGGCCGAGCTGCCCCGCTTCCCGCTACCCGGCGCGGAGCTGGCGGCCGGGTCGCTGCTCGCGCCGCTGCCCGGCACGGTGACCCGGGTGCAGGTCGAGCTCGGCCAGCGGGTCGCCGCCGGTGACCTGCTGCTGACCCTGGAAGCGATGAAGCTGGAACACCCCGTGCTCGCCCCCACGGACGGCGTCGTCGCCGAGCTACCGGTGTCCACCGGCGGCCAGGTCGAGACCGGCGCCGTGCTGGCCGTGGTCAACCCCGACGAGGAGGCACAGTCATGAACTTCGACCCCACCCCCGAGCAGGAGCAGCTCCGCGACGCCGTACGGGCGCTGGGCAAGCAGTACGGCCACCGGTACTTCGTCGAGAAGGCCAAGGCCGGCGAGCGCACCACCGAACTGTGGAACGAGGCCGGCGGGTTGGGCTACCTCGGCGTGAACATCCCGACCGAGTACGGCGGCGGGGGCGGCGGCATCACCGAACTCGCCATCGTCTGCGAGGAGTTGGCCGCCTCCGGTTGCCCGCTGCTGCTGCTGGTGGTCTCTCCCGCCATCGTCGCGACGATCATCACCCGGCACGGCACCGAGGAGCAGCGCAAACGCCACCTTCCCGGCATCGCCGACGGCTCCCAGCGGATCGCCTTCGCGATCACCGAGCCGGAGGCCGGGTCGAACTTCCACCGGCTCGGCACGGTGGCCCGTCGGGACGGCGACGACTGGTTGATCTCCGGCCGCAAGTGCTACATCTCCGGCGTCGACCAGGCGGGGCACGTACTGGTGGTGGCGCGGTCCGAGGACGCCACGACCGGCAAACTGAAGCCGGCGCTGTTCCTCGTACCGACGGATGCGGCGGGGTTGACCTACTCCAAGCTGGACATGGAGATCCTCTCCCCGGAGGACCAGTTCCTGCTCTACCTCGACGACGTACGGGTGCCGGCGGAGGCGTTGGTCGGCGAGTCCCTGGACGCCGGCCTGCCGGCGCTCTTCGCCGGGCTGAACCCGGAGCGGATCACGATCGGCGCGATGAGTGTCGGCTCCGGCCGGTACGCGCTCGAACGCGCCTCGGAGTACACGGCGACCCGGAAGGTGTGGGGTGGCCGGTCGATCGGCTCCCACCAGGGGGTGTCGCATCCCCTGGCGCACGCGGCGGTGCAGGTGGAGTTGGCCCGGCTGATGGTCCAGAAGGCGGCGGTGCTCTACGACGCCGGGCGGGACCTGGAGGCGGGGGTCGCCGGCAACATGGCCAAGTACGCCTCCGGGGACGCGGCGGCGCTGGCCGTGGACACGGCGATCCAGGCCCACGGCGGGGCCGGCATGACCACCGAGTACGGGGTGGCGACGTTGCTCGGGGCTTCCCGGGCCGGGCGGATCGCCCCGGTCACCCGGGAGATGATCCTGAACTTCGTGGCCCAGCACGTCCTCGGCCAGGAGAAGTCGTACTGACCTCGGGCCCCGCTCTGCGGTGACCAGGTCGATCCCGCGAGGGGAGCGGGCCGCCAGGTGTTCTGGCGGCCCGCTCCCCGTTACGACGCTCAGTAGAACTCCACGCCGTACTCGTCGAGCACCTCTCCGATCGGCTGGTAGAAGGACCAACTGGTGGTCGGGAACAGGCACAGCGGGACGCCACCGGAGGTCATGCCGAGTGCGGTGTTGCCGGCGAAGAGCGGGCCACCGCTGTCGCCCTTCTGGCTGCAGATGTCCGTGCCGATCAGGCCTTCCACCACATCGTCCTCGCCGTCTTCGCCTCGGTAGACGGCGGTGGCGTTCACCTGGGTCACCTCGCCGCTGAGCAGCCCAGAGGTGCTGCCGTACTGCTCAACCGACTCGCCCACGTGGGCTTCTCTGTGGCCGTGGATGGGCCGAACAGCACCATCACCAAGGGTGACCATGCTCCAGTCCTGCGCCTCGCTCCCGGTCCAGATGAGGCCGTAGTCGTCTCCTGGGAAGCTACTGTCGAGGTCGAGACCCAGCAGATTCTTGTCGGGATCGGAGGGGTCCGGGAGGTCCGTGTACCACTTGGCCAAGCTTCCGTCGGTGCAGTGCCCGGCAGTGACGGAGAAGAAGGCGGACCGGTCCGAATTGGTGACGTTGAATCCTAGACTGCACCTGAAGTCGGAGCTGTAAATCGCCTCCCCGCCCAGCGCCAGGGCGCTCAGATCACCGTTCATGGCCTCCAGCCGGAGCGCGCCATCGGCATCGTCGACCACGTCCTGGAGCGTCTCGAGCTCTTCGTCGGTGACAGTCGTGTCGTAACCGAGCGCGACCTGGTTGGCGACGGGGTCCACCCACCAGGAGGTGCCCGGGATGCTCATCGCCTTCAGCGTGCCCCGGAGGTCGCGGAGCTGTTTCGCATCCCGGTTGACCCGCTTCGCTTTCAGACCCTGATCGCTGACCTGCTGGGCCGCCGCGTCGTCGGTGACCGTGACGACAAACGCGCCGTCATCGTCGAGGTACATCCCGGGGGCCTTGTCGCCGAGGAGGTCGACCAAATATTCAGCGACCGCCGGAGACGGGGCGGGTGCGGAGGCGTCGGGAGAGGGGGGCGCGGGGGCGGCCTGAGTGGGCGTGCCCAGCAGCACGCCGGCGGCCAGAGTTCCGGCCGCTGCAGCGGCGGCGACCCGCTTGCGCGAGGAGCTTGAGGGCTTCACGGAGTGAACCTCCCAAAAACGGCAGAGGGGGATGGGTGAGGAACTTCCTCCCTAGACGGTTCAACCACCTGAAACCATCTAGGTCGACTCATGCTTGCGCATAGATGAATATTCCTCAACCCCCATCTCATCTGATAGCGGTCGACCTGTCCAAATTCGCCCTACACCTGGGCGAACAGCTGGCAGTGGGGTCCGGCGTGGTGGCTGCTCGCCACCGAGGGGTGCGCTTCCGGACCGGGGTGCCGCCGCTCAGCTCCCGGACGCGGACGACAGCCGGGCCAACACACCGGCCGGATCGTGCACAACGCGGTGCCCGTCGCAGATGACCCGGCGGGTACCCGCGTCAACCGGGTCCGTGTCGGCCCAGCTCACCGGCGCGACGCCGAGCTCCACCACCAACCCCGACGGGCGTCGCAGGCGGACCTCCCGGAGCGGGCCCCACTCGGCCGATCGGAGCACCTCGCCGCCGAGCAGCCCCGTCCACACTCCCGCCACGGAGTAGCGGACCTGGTCCGTCAGGACCACAATGTCGACATCGGAGTCCATCCGCGCGGCCCCGCGCGCCCACGAGCCGACCACCACCACCCCGCGTACGTCCTCGCGCTCAGCCGCCCACCCGACGACCACGTCGAGGACCAAACGAACCTCCCGAAAGCGCGCCGGAGTCACCACGGGGATGGATTCTGACACGCCAACCACCTCAAACGACTCAACTTCTACGACAGCTGCGGCGTTATCAGGACATGGAGCCACCGCTGAGCGTTCCGGACTTCGAGGACTTCGTCCACGGCAGCGGCCAACGTCTCCTCAGGTTCGCCATCCTGATGTGTGGCGATCCATCCGACGCCGAAGACCTCCTGCAGACGGTCCTGGAGCAGACCTATCCGCGGTGGAGTCGGTTACGCGACGGCGACCCCGAGCGCTACGTGCGCCGCGCGATCGCCAACCGGGTCATCAGCCAGTGGCGGTCGCCCTGGATACGCCGGCGCGTTGCGGAGGTGCCGGAGACGGCCACGCTGGGGGACGAGATGGCCCGTGCGGACGACCGCGCTCTCCTACTGCGGGCGCTGCGTTCGCTGCCGCCCCGGATGCGTGCGGTCGTGGTTATGCGGTACTGGGCGGGCTGGTCCGAGAAGGAGACAGCAGCCGCACTCGGCTGCTCGGTCGGCGCGGTCAAGAGTCAGTCGTCGCGCGGCCTCGACCGGCTGCGGGACCTGTTGTCCGGAGCCGGGTCCGTGTCGGCCGGAACCAGTGGAGGGGGAACGCCATGAACCACGCCGACCTGCGGTCACTTATGGAGCGTGCGGTCGAGGCGTACGAGGTGCCCGGCGACTTCGCGGCCCGGGTTGTCCGGGGCACCCGGGCACGACGGCGGCGACGGCAAGGAGTGGTGGTGGGGCTGTCGCTCCTGGTGGTGGCCGTCGGCGGGCTAGGGGTGGCCAAAGCTGATCTCGGCCAGCGGGCGCCCATCGCGAATCAAGCCACCCCACCTGAACCGGACCTGGATGAAGCCGCCCGGCGACTCAGCCGGGACACCGGATCAGTGGTAACCGCGCAACAGGTACTGGCTGCCGGACGCGCGGGGGATGAAGACCTGGTGCTGGTGAAACGGTCCGCGCGACCGGAGGAGGCGGCGGCTGGCGGCAAGGCGGCCGAGCTCTGGGTCGCGACCGGGTCGGGGAAGTTCAGCCGTAGCTCGGACTACATCTCCTATGATCTCGCCTGCGTTGATGGGGACGCCGTCTGCCCGGTCGAGCGACCAACGGGCTTGGGGGTGTTGGTGGTGCGACACCTTCCGGGCCGTGGAAGCTACGTCTTCGTGGCCGTTGCAGCGGGCCGCCAGGTCGAGGTGACCACGGTGGAAGGCCAAACGTCGGCCGCGCCCGGCAACCCCTACGGCACCGTGGTCAAGGTCGAAACGGCGGAGCCTTGGCGCATCCGGGTTCGGGTAGAGCTACCGGACACGAAGGCCTACGAGTTGCCGCTGCCACCTGGCGGCGTCATCACCGACTAACGGAGGATTCCCGCCGCACTGCTGCCCTTCGCGCGACGGCTAATGAGGTATTTCTCCTGCGGCAGGCGGTACGAGATCGGGTGCGCCCCAGCCGTCGGGAACCGACAGCCCGGCCTTCCGCCGCGCCAGGATGGCGGCACCGACCTGTGCTGCCTGGGTGCCGAAGGCGGAGCGCAGCACCGGGGGCGGGGGGCGCCAGGCGAGGGCGTCGCGCATCGCCTCGCGTACCGGGTCGAGGAAGAACGCGCCCGCCTCGGCCAGCCCACCTCCCAATACGACCCGGGCCGGGTCGAGGGCCAGGGTGAGGGTGGCCAGGGCGGTACCCAACGCCCGGGTCGCGTCGTCCCAGACGGCGCGGGCATCCGGATCGGTGGCCACCGCGTCGGCGATAGCTTGGCTGTCCGCCCCCGACCCGCCGACGCGCCGGGCATAGCGACGGGCCATCCCACCGGCCGAGGCGTACACCTCCAGGCATCCCCGCTGCCCGCAACTGCACGGCTCCCCGCCCGGGTAGACCGGCATGTGGCCGACTTCTCCGGACGCACGGGTCGCGCCGGCCAGCGGGACGCCGTCCACCACCACCGCCGCGGCGATGCCGGTACCCAGGGGCAGCAGCAGGAAGTTGTCCAACCCGACGGCCACGCCCGCCGTGGCCTCCGCGACGCCGGCCGCCCGGGCGTCGTGTCCGATCGCCACGGGCAGTCCGAGGTCGCCGCTGATGAGGTCGCGCAGTGGCACGTCACGGAGGCGGAGGTTGGCCGCGTACCGCACCACTCCGTCCCGCTCGTCCACGAGGCCGGGCGTCACCACGCCGATCGCGGCGGGCTCACCGCCGAGGGAGAGGGCGTGCTCGCGCAGTTGGTGGCACAGGGACCGAATCGCCCGGACGGGATCGTCGTCCGCCTGCGACGGCGCGGTCAGTGCGCTCAGGAAGCGGCCGTCCTCGCCGACCACGGCCGCCTTGATGGTCGTCCCGCCGACATCAACGGCGAGGACGCAGCGGCCCTCGGGCTGGGTCACGCCGCTCACCCGAGCACCACGGCGAGGTCCGGGTCGAAGTCACGGTCCAGGGGGAACATGGGCCGCTCCACATTCTGGTACGGCAGCCGCGCGAGATCCTGGTCGACACCGCCCGGGGTCAGGGCGAGCAGCCAGTCACCGGCCGCCGCGAAGAGTTCCGGCTCCAGGTAACCGATCTTCACCACGACCACGTCCACCTCGTCGACCCGGACCCCCAGCCGGGCGTACGACGCCAACAGCCGGTACTGCATCCGGCGGGAGGTGACGAAGACGCTGAGCCCGCCGACCCGTACGCTGACGCAGCGCCCGCCGTCGGGGTCGTCGGCGACCGCCTCCAGGATCCCGTCGAGCTCCAGCGGGCCCGGCGGCCGGGAGTCGATCAGTCCGCCGACTGTCACCCGGACCGGAGAGCCGACCGGTTGGTCGGCGACCAGCGCCACCGCCTGCGGGTCGACCAGCGAGGCGAAGACGGCCCGCCGGGAGCCGTCGCGCAACTCGGGGCGGGCCAGCATCCGGTCGAGAGCGAAGGTGACATCATCGGCGCCGCCGGCGCCCGGGTTGTCCCCGGAGTCGCTGATGAAAAACGGCCGCTTCGCCCGATCGGCGACGGCGGCCAGGGCGGTGTCGAGGCACTCGTCCATCGAGCCGGTGGGGGCGACGAAGGTGAACTCGTCGCGGTCCGCCCAGAAGTGCCCGCCCAACTCGCGGGCGGCCGCGGCGGCGACGGTGGCGTCGGTGCCGGTGACGACGACCGCGCCCTGGCAGCGTGGCTGGTCGGCCCAGGCGAACCCGACCCAGATCGCCGCGTCGATCACGCCTTCTCGGGCCTCGATCTCGGGGATCCGCGCGTAGAGTCCCCGGGCGGGTTCCTCCCGGGTGCTGGTCATCTCGCCAGGTAGCAGGATCGGCACGTGGACCAGTGCCTTGTGCGGACGCTGCTGGCGGCGCAGCGCCGCGACGAGGTTGCGCGCGGCCCGCTCCCGGGTCTCCCACACGTCGACGTGCGGGGCGGTGCGGTAGCAGGTGAGCAGGTCACAGGCGTCGAAGAGCACCGAGGAGACGTTGCCGTGCAGGTCCATCGCCGCCGACAGGTACGGCTCGGGCCCGATCACCGACCGGATGGCGGTGACCAGGTCGCCCTCCGCATCGGAGCGGCCAACCACGCTCATCGCACCGTGGATGTCCAGCAGCATGCCGTCCACCGGCCCGGCCGCGGCGAGCTTCTCCATGATCTCCGCTGCCCATTCCTCGTACGCTGCGGCGTCGACCACGCCGCCGGGCAGGGCCCGGGCATGCACGAGTGGGACCCACTCGACGTCGGCGGCCCACGGCTGCGGGGGCGAGAGCCAGCCGTACCGCGACAGCAGCGCCGCCTCCCGGGTCACCTCGAAGTCGTCGGCGGTGCTCAGGTGCGGGGAGAAGGTACTGGACTCGATGTGGATGCCGCCGATGGCGACACGAAGGGGACGAGGCACGGGGGTCGGCTCCTCAGCTGGGTCGTACGTCGGCGGTCGTGCGCAGCAGGTGCCCGAGGCCGATGAGGGCCGCGTCCGAACCGGCGACGCTGGCCTCGATGGTCAAGGACTGGGTCATGGACGGTAGGCAACGTTCGTAGAGCATTCCGCGGGTCGCCGCCACGTAGACGTCGAGGCTGGACAACACGCCGCCGATGACAATGGCGTCGGGGTTGAGGAAGTTGACCAGACCGGAGAGCGCCACGCCCAACAGTCCACCGGCGTGGCGCACCATGGTCACGACGGTCGGGTCGGCGTCGCCGACCGCCGTGATGATCTCGGGGACGGTGGTAGCCGGGGAGCCCTGCTCGGCCAACTGGCGGGCCAGAGCGGCACCGCTGGCGACGGTCTCCAGGCAGCCCTGGCTGCCGCAGGAGCAGTGCCGCTCGCCGCTGTCGGCTACCCGTACGTGGGTGACGTCGCCGCTGAGTCCGCGCCCGCCACGGTGGATCTGCCCGCCGCTGACCAGGCAGGCACCAATGCCGGTGCCGGCCTTGACGTAGATCATGTCGCCGATTTCCCGCCGCCGGGTGACGTACTCACCCATCGCCGCCGCCTTGGCGTCGTTCTCGACAATCACCGGCACCTGGAAGCGGTCGGTGAGGTGGGCGCCGGCGTCCACGCCGCTCCAGCCGGGCATCCGGGCCGGGCCCACCAACCGCCCTCCCGGGAACCCCACCGGGCCTGGGAGGGCGACGCCGACCCCGAGCAACGCCTGACCCGGAGCGGTCGCCGCCAGGAGCCGGGTGAAGGTGGCTTCGACGACGGCGAAGACCTCCTCGGGCCCGACGGCGATGTCGATCGCCACCTCCTCGGTGGTGCGCAGCTCGCCGCCGGGCGCGCACAAGCCCACCCTGGCGTGCCTGCCGCCGAGTTCCGCGACGGCCAGGACTCCCTTGCTCTCTCGCAGGCGCAGGATCCGGGGGGGTCGACCACCGGTGGAGCGGCCCATGCCCTCCTCGGCGACGATGCCCTCCTCCAACAGCCGGCGCACCACGGCGGTGACGGTTGACGGAGCGACCTGCAGGGCCTCGACGAGGTCGGCGCGGGACGTGGCCGCACCTCTGGAGAGCAGGTCGAGGGTCTGGTCGCGCAGCGTGGCGGAGATCGGGGACTCCAAAGTTGCCTCTCCCTTGGTCGGGTGGTTCTCGAGTGCCCGCCCCAGTCGTGTGCAGCTCAAAGTCGGGGGGTGGACTCCGGCCGCCCAGGCGAGGAGTAACCGTCAATGTTTCGGGCGACTTTGATCGTACACCGGCCAAACTCCGTGAATGAAGTGGGTAATTTTCGTTGACGTACCACTTACACCTGGATAGATTCTTCGCGTTGATCGCCGAGGCAGCGCCCGGCGGGGGTACCCGGCAAGGCGCCGACACCCGGTGACGTAGGGGCACGTGCACATCACACGAGGAGACTCATGACGAGCAGATTTCCCGGCCGCGCCCTGCGTGGCGCGGTGGCGGCAGCCGCCACGATCGCCCTCGGGGCAGGTCTGGTCGGCTGCGGTGACAACAGTGGATCGTCCAAGGACGGCGGCAGTCAGGGCAAGGACACCGTGACAGTCGCCTTCCGTACCCCCAACTGGATTCTGCCGATCTCAGCGCCCGGCTTCACCCAGGGGGAGAACGCCATCTTCGGCCAGGCGCTCTACCGCCCCCTCTACCAGTACCGGCTGGACGGCACCGCGCAGTACAACATCGACCCACAACGCTCGATGGCCGAGCCACCACAGGTGAGCGACGACGGCCGGACGCTGACGATCACGTTGAAGGACAACTCCTGGTCCGATGGCACACCCATCACCACCGGGGACATCCAGTTCTGGTACAACCTGGTCACGGCGAACAAGGACAAGTGGGCGTCCTACCGGGCCGGCGGCTTCCCCGACAACGTCGAGGAGTGGTCGATCAAGGACGAGAAGACCTTCTCGATCACCACCACGGAGGTCTACAACACCGCGTGGTTCGTCGACAACCAGCTCAACCGCATCACACCCCTACCCCGGCACGCCTGGAACAAGGACTCCGCGACCGCCGACGTGGGCGACCTCGCCAGCAGCCCGGAGGGGGCCCAGAAGGTCTTCGACTTCCTCACCGCCGCCGCGAAGGACCCCAAGACGTACGACTCCAACGAGCTGTGGCAGGTCACCAGCGGCGCGTGGAAGCTGGAGAAGTACGTGCCCAACGGTGAGGTCACCCTCGCCGCCCAACCGAACTACTCCGGTACGGACAAGCCGAAGCTGTCCAAGGTCGTGTTGCGGCCTTTCACCAGCGATGACGCCGAATTCAACGTGCTCCGCGCCGGCGACATCGACTACGGGTACGTGCCGGCGGCCAACATGTCCCAGACGAGCTACCTCGAGTCCAGGGGATACACGGTCTCACCGTGGTACGGCTGGTCGATCACCTACCTCCAGCTCAACTACAACAACCCGAAGTCCGGCGTGCTGTTCAAGCAGCCCTACCTTCGGCAGTCGTTGCAGATGCTCATCGACCAGCCGACGATCAGCAAGGTCATCTGGTCGGACACCGCCGCGCCGACCTGCGGCCCGGTACCGGCCAAGCCCGGCACCAACACCGACACCGCCGGGTGCGTGTACTCCTTCGATCCGGCGAAGGCCAAGGAACTGCTGGAGAGCCACGGCTGGAAGGTAACCCCGGACGGGCAGACCACCTGCCAGTCGCCGGGCACCGGCCCGAACCAGTGCGGTGCGGGAATCGCCGCCGGCACACCGCTCGAGTTCACGGTGACCAGCCAGACCGGGTTCGCCGCCACGACCAAGATGTTCGCCGAGATCAAGTCGCAGATGGCCAAGCTTGGTATCCAGCTGACGATCAAGGAGGTGCCCGACTCGGTCGCGGTAACGCCAACCTGCGCGCCGACCGAGGCGAGCTGCTCCTGGGACATGTCCTTCTTCGGCTCGCAGGGCAGCTGGTACTACCCGGCCTTCGCCAGCGGCGAGCGGCTCTTCGCCACCGACGCCCCGGTCAACCTGGGCAGCTACAGCAATCCTGAGGCGGACAGGCTCATCGAGGCCACCCAGTTCGCCGGCGACGAGAGCGCACTCACGGCGTACAACGACTTCCTGGCCAAGGACCTGCCCGTGCTGTGGATGCCGAACCCGGTGTACCAGGTCTCGGCGTACCGCTCCGGCCTGCAGGGGGTCGAGCCGCAGGACCCGATGAACCTCATGTACTTCCAGGACTGGTCCTGGAAATAGCCCGCTGATCGTCCCGGCCCCGGCGACGCACCCTGCGTCGTCGGGGCCCTGACCAGGGAGAGGAAGCCGCACAGTGGCCCGGTACCTCATCGCACGTCTGGGACAGGCGCTCATCGTCATCGTGCTCGTCACGGTGATCGCGTTCCTCATCTTGCACCTGCTGCCCGGAGGCGCCGCACGAGCCACCCTCGGCAAGGAGGCGACGCTGGCGCAGTTGGCGGCGTTCAACCACGAGATGGGCTACGACCGGCCGTTGATCCAGCAGTACGGCATGTACGTGCAACGCCTGCTGCAGGGCGATCTTGGCTACTCCTACCAGCTCAACCAGTCTGTCCTCGAGGCGATCGAACAGCGGCTACCCAAGACGATGGTGCTGTCGCTGCTGTCGACCCTGCTCGCCGTCGTGTTGGCGATCCCGCTCGGCGTGCTCCAGGCGATCCGCCGCAACCGCTGGCCCGACTACGCCATCACCGCACTGTCGCTGCTGGCGTACGCCACGCCCATCTTCTTTCTGGGCCTCATGATGATCATCGTCTTCTCGCAGGTCTGGCCGATCCTGCCCCCGGAGGCGCCGCAGGGGTTCACGGTGGCCGAGTTGCTCGCCGATCCGGCCGGGCTGGTCCTGCCCACGGCCACCCTCGCCATCGTCACCATCGCGGTCTACGCACGGTACGTACGGTCATCGATGATCGACAACCTGAACGAGAACTACGTGCGCACCGCCCGCAGCAAAGGGCTCTCCGAGCGACGGGTCGTGCTACGCCACACCCTGCGCAACGGGCTGTTCCCGGTTATCACGCTGCTCGGGATGTACCTACCCGCGCTGTTCAGCGGGGCGCTGGTCGTCGAGTCGCTGTTCAACTTCCCCGGAATGGGCCAGTTGTTCTGGCAGGCGGCGCTGAAACGTGACTTCCCGATCCTGCTCGGGGTCACCGTCATCATCTCGATCGCCACCGTCGTCGGCGCGCTGGTCGCCGACCTGCTCTACGCCGCCGTTGACCCCCGAGTCCGACTCCGTGGGAGCGCCACATGAGCACGCTATCCGAAGCGGTCGGCCCGGCCGAGCCAAACGACACGCCACCGCGTGGCCTCTGGCGGCAGGGGCTGACCGTCTTCTGCGAGAACCGGCTTGCCCTGGTGGGACTGGGCCTGTTCGTCCTGCTGGCCGGGGTTTGCTTCCTCGGACCGCTGGTCTACCAGACCGACCAGGTGCACACCGACCTCACCGCCGTATACCGGGCCCCGGGAGAGCAGGGACATCTGCTCGGTACCGACGGGGTCGGCTACGACCAGCTGGGACGGCTGATGCTCGGCGGCCAGACCTCCATCATCGTCGGACTGGCCGCCGGGGTCCTCGCCACCATCGTCGGCACGCTCCTGGGCGCCATCGCCGGCTTCTTCGGCGGTTGGGTGGACGCCGCGGTGATGCGCGTGGTCGACGCGATGATGTCGATCCCCTCGTTGTTCCTGTTCATGCTGCTCGCCGCCATCGTCACGCCGAGCGCGCCGATGCTCATCCTCATCATCGGCGCCTTCGCCTGGCTGGGCCCGGCCCGGCTCGTGCGGGGTGAGGCACTGACACTGCGCTCCCGTGAGTACGTCCAGGCGATGCGCGGGATGGGCGGCACGGGCGGCCGGGCGGTCCGCCGACACATCATCCCCAACGCCATCGGCACGGTTATCGTCAACGCCACCTTCCAGGTCGCCGACGCCATCCTCTACGTCGCCTACCTGTCCTTCCTCGGCCTCGGCATCCCCCCACCGGCAGCGAACTGGGGCGGCATGCTCTCCGATGGCCTCGCGGACACCTACAGCGGCCACTGGTGGCTGTTGTACCCGCCCGGAATCGCCATCATCCTCATCGTCCTCGCCTTCAACTTCATCGGTGACGGACTCAGGGACGCCTTCGAGGTTCGCCTCCGGCGACGCTAGCAAGGGGCAGAAAATGAGCGAATCGATCGGTCTAACCGCCCGGCACTCCGCGCCGGCTGTGCACGCGGCAGCCGGCCGGCCCCTGCTGGAACTACGGGACCTCGACACCGACATCGCGCTGCGCCGGGGCACGGTACACGCCCTCGACGGCATCAGTCTCGACGTCGCGCCCGGGCAGACCCTCGGCGTCGTGGGCGAGTCCGGCAGCGGCAAGACGATGACCGCACTGTCGATCATGGGGCTGCTTCCGTCCGGCGGTCGCGTCACCGGTGGCCAGATTCTGTTCGAGGGACGGGATCTGCGATCGTTGCCAGCCGATGAGGTGCGCCGGATCCGAGGTGTCCGGATGGGCATGGTCTTCCAGGACCCGCTCACCTCGCTCAACCCCACCATTCGCATCGGCGCCCAGGTGGCCGAGCCGCTGCGCGTACACAAGCGGGTCGGCCGGGCGGAGGCCAGGGACCGGGCCATCCAGATCCTGCGCCGGGTCGGGATGCCGCGGCCGGAACGGATCGTCGACAACTATCCGCACGAGCTGTCCGGCGGAATGCGGCAACGGGTCGCCATCGCCATGGCCCTGGTCTGCTCGCCAAGCCTGCTGATCGCCGACGAACCGACCACCGCACTCGACGTCACCACCCAGCGGCAGATCCTCGAACTCATCGACGACCTCCGGGAAGAGTTCGGGATGGCCGTCATCCTGGTCACCCACGACCTCGGGGTGATCGCCGGTCGGGCGGACCGGGTAGCCGTCATGTACGCCGGACGGGTTGTGGAGACCGCGGCTACTGAGCAGCTGTTCCACGCACCCCGACACCGCTACACCGAGGCCCTGATGCGGGCGCTACCCGAGTCGGCCATCCGGGACAGCGGCGGACACGACCGACTGATCAGCATCCCGGGGCTGCCACCGGACCTGTCCGGTCCCCTGACCGGATGCCGGTTCGCGGCGCGGTGCTCGTATGTCAGCGACGAATGCCGGACCACCGACCCGTCCCTGATCCCGGGCACGCATCAACACGCGTGTCTGCACCCGGTACCCACGCCCGCCGGGGCCGTCACCGGGCCGGCCGGGGCCGTCACCGGGCCGGCCCGGGCGCGGGTCGAGCCGGCGGCGGAGCCGACACGGGTCGAACCGGCGGCGAAGCCGGTCACCGCGGCGCCGGCCGAAGTCACGGAGTTGCCTGTCCTGTCGGTGCGGAACCTGGTCAAGGACTACCCGGTGCACGGCCGTGGGCTGCTGCGCCGGGCCGCCGGGCAGGTAAGCGCGGTGGCCGACGTCTCCTTCGAGGTCAGGGCCGGCGAGACCTTCGGGCTCGTCGGTGAGTCCGGCTGCGGCAAGTCCACCGTGGGACGGCTCTCCGTCGGCCTGGAACGGCCCTCCGCCGGGCAGATCGTGTTGGACGGTACGGATCTCACCGACCTCACCGGTCGGGAACGACGCCGGATGCACCGACAGGTCCAACTCATGTTCCAGGACAGCTACGCCGCGATGAACCCCCGGATGCGGGTTGACGCCATCCTCGCCGAACCGCTCGAGATCCAGAAGGTGGGTGACAGTTCGGCCCGGCAGGCACGGATCGCCACTCTCCTCGACCAGGTGGGGTTGTCCCGGCGCGCGCTGGAACGCTACCCCCACGAGTTCTCCGGCGGTCAGCTGCAGCGGATCGGGCTGGCCCGGTCGCTGGCGTTGCACCCCCGGCTGATCGTCGGCGACGAGCCGGTGAGCGCGCTGGACGTGTCGATCCAGGCGCAGGTGCTCAACCTGATGCGGGACCTGCAGCGCGAACTCGGTCTGGCGTACATCTTCATCAGCCATGATCTGTCCGTGGTCGACTACATGGCTGACCGGATCGGTGTGATGTACCTCGGCAAGCTCGTCGAGATCGGGCCGGCCCGGGAAGTGGTGCGGGCTGCCCGGCACCCCTACACGCAGGCACTTGTCGACGCGGTCCCGTCCATCACGCCGGATCGGGTAGCCACTCGCGACGGCACGACCATCCGGGGCGAGCTTCCCAGCGCCCTCGACCCACCCAGCGGGTGCCGGTTCCGTACGCGCTGCCCGCGCGCGGCGGACATCTGCACGACCGAGCCCCCGCTGGTCGGCGGCCTACACCAGGTGGCCTGCCACCTGCCGCTACGCCCGGAGCCGACCGGCACGCCCACCCAGGACCAGGCCGTCGGATGACAACAGTGGAAATCTGCGTCAGTGACGTGCCGTCCGCACTGGTGGCCGAGGCGGCCGGGGCCGACCGGCTGGAGCTCTGCGCCGACCTCGGCCAGGGCGGCACCACGCCGAGCCTGGGGACGGTTGAGGTCGCCCTGCGTACGCTGCGTACGGCCGATTTACGCGTGATGGTCAGGCCCCGGGGCGGTGACTTCCGGGTGAGCGAGATCGAGCAGCAGGTCATGCGCGCCGACATCGCGGCCCTCCGCGCCCTGCCCAACCCACACGGGATCACGGTCGGCGTGGTGGTCGGCGCGCTCACCCCCGACAACAAACTCGACCTGGCCGTGCTACGGGACTTGATCGAGGCAGCGGGGCCGTTGCCGGTAACCGTCCACAAGGCCTTTGACGAGGTTGACGACCAGCTCGCGGCGATCGACGAGATCATCGACCTCGGGGCGGACGCCGTGCTCACCTCGGGGGCGGCGGCCACCGCGCTGACCGGCGCCGCCCGCATCGCCGCCCTGCGGCAGCGGGCCGGCGATCGGCTTCGGATGATCGCCGCCGGCGGTATCCGCTCGCACAACGTCCGGCAGGTGCTCGCCGAAACCGGCGTACGGGAGGTCCACCTGCGTGCGCCCGTCCGGCGCGATGGACGCGAGGCGACCGACGGCGATGAGGTGAGCCGCCTCCTCACCGCGGCGCGGGATGAATGGATGCGCTGACCCGTTCCAGCTCATAGCCGTCGCTGACTGGAACGCAGTTCGGGTGCCCGCCGACGTTACGGATTCACGAAGGGGCCCGTTCCCACCGGGTCACGGCAGGAACGGGCCCCCGAGCCAACGCGAGCAGGCCGCTATCCGGCGCAGCCGGGCACGTTGACGCAGTTGTTTGGCCGATTCTTGATGACGACGGTACCGGTCGCCGAGTTCAGGTTCACCGTACCCGCCACGTTGAGAATACCTCCACCGTTACCGGTGGCGATATTCTTGACAATCTTCGTGTTGAACAAGTTGACGGTGGCCACCCCACCTACTGCGATGTTGAATATCCCACCCCCCGATACGCTCTGGTTGGCCGTGATCAGGGTGTTTCGGACAACTACTGTGGAGTCGAAGGAAAGGGCCGAGTTCACGATCCCGCCACCGTTCGCGCCCGGCGCGACGTTACCCGCGATCTTGCTGTCTTCGACGGTGACCGCAGCCGCCTCGGTGAGCGCCTGGATACTGAGTCCGCCGCCCTGAAGGGCGGCGGTGTTGTCTGCGGCGGTGACCCGCCGCACGGTCAGCATTCCCCCTTCGGCGAAGACCCCACCACCGTTACTGCCGGTGTTGTTCGTGATGGTGGAGTCGGTGAGGGTGACGTTCGCGTTGAAGCTACCGACTCCTCCGCCGGCGTCACCGGTGCGGTTGCCGCTGATGGTGCTGCCGGTCACGAGGGTCGTGCTACCCGGTGAACCACCGATACCTCCGCCGGAGCCGAGGGCGTTATTGACCGTGTTCGCGGTGACGGACGACTTTTCGACGGTGAGCAGACCATCATTGTCGATTCCGCCACCCACGCTTTCTGCGATGTTATGACCGATCGTGGAGTGCTTGGTGGTGGTGATGCCGTCGTTGGCGATGCCACCGCCCCTGCTGCTGGCGATATTGCGGGTGACGGCGCTGTTCTTGACGGTCAACGCTCCGCCGGTGTTGACGAGCACTCCCCCACCGTCACCGTCGGCCTGCCCGCCGGTGATCTTCAGGTGGTTGAGGGTGAGGTCACCACCGACATCGACGGTGATGATACGAAACTCCTCCACTGCGGCGGCACGGGTGATGGTGGTGTGTTTGCCACCGTTGAGGGTGATGGGGGTGATGATCGCGGGCAGGCCGGCACCGTCGATGTTGGCGGTGAGGGTGTAGGTGCACTTCTCGGCGAGGTCGAGCACGGCACCGCCGCGGGCGTTGGCGAGGGTGATCGCGGCGATCAGCTTGTCCGCGTCGCAGGGTACGGGGATGCCCTTGGGCTTCTCCCCCTTCCGCCCCTTGTCGGACTTGCCCTTGTCGGACTTGCCCTTGTCGGGCTCACCCCCACCGCGGTGGTCATCGGCGGAGGGTTGCTCGTTGACGGAGGCGAGGGGACGTCCGGCCGCGTCGGCGGCCGGGGCGGCGACACCGACCGTGGTGAGAGCCAGTCCGGTCGCCCCGGCCAGCCCCACAGTCCATCGCCACCGCGTTCTCGCCGGCACCCGGTCGGTGCGGACCGGTCCGGGTCCGGATGTGTGGTCCTGATGGTTCATCGCAATCCTGGTGTCCTTCCCCCGTGAACGGCGAGGAGCTCCGGCGCCCGGGGCAGACCGGGGTGGCGCTCCTCGGCTACCAGAAGGCGGTAGCAACCACCACGAGTGAAACGGACTTAAGCCCCAAACGGGACATAATGCGAGTAATGCCCACTAAAGGGATGGGAGCCGTCGGGGAAGCGGGCATGGCAGCCGGGGCAGAGGGGCATGGCAGCCGCACACCGTCATGCTCATCAACGCCACCCGGGGCCAGGGTCAGGGCGAGCGCCGGCCACCGCCAGCTCGAAGAGTTCCGACTCACCCCGGGTCGCCCGAGATCCGCGCCCATCCACCTGGCGGTAAGGATCGACCCCCTTCACGCCCGACGCGGTCACCCCTAGCCGGCACAGCCTGGCACGTTGAAGCAGTTGTTTGGTCGATTCTTGATCACAATGGTGCCGGTGGCCGGGTTCAAATTCACCACACCGACCGGTAGGTTGAAGATGCCCCCGCCATTTTGAACGGCGATATTCTTGGTGATCTTCGTGTTCACCAGGGTGACCACACCATCGATACCCTGGCTCGCGAGGTTGAATATTCCGCCACCAAATTCCGCCTGATTATCCGTGATGTGGGTGTCCCGGACGTAAACCGTGGAGGGTTGGTTGAGGGCGGCGTTGACGATACCTCCACCGTTCTGGATGTTGGCAACGTTATGCGCGATCTTACTGTCCGCAATGGTGCCCACGGTTGCCGCGTTGAGGCCTTGGAAAACCAGGCCGCCGCCCTGATTGACGGATGTGTTGTGGGTGACCGCAACGTGGCGGAGGGTCAGGCTGCCCCCCTGAGCGAAGGCCGCACCGCCATTGCTGGCACCGTTGCCGGTGATGGCGGAGTCGGTCACGGTGACCTTCGCACTCAAGCCGCCGGTTCCGCCGCCGGCGCCAATGGTGCTGTTACCGCTGATGGTGCTACGGGTCACGGATGTGGTACTGCCGGGGAAGCTGCCGACACCTCCGCCGATTCCGTTTACAGCGTTTGCCGCGTTCGCGGTGACGTTGGATTTCTCGATAGTGAGTAGACCCACGTTGCCGACGCCTCCGGCGGAGGTCGCCGCGGTGTTGCGACTGACTGTGGAGTGGTTGATGGCGGTGGTGCCGTTGTTGGCGATGCCACCGCTGCTGCCAGTGCCGTCGCTGCCAGCGATGTTTCGGGTGACGGTGCTGTGGTTGGCGGTCAACGCTGCGCCAGTGTTGACGAAGATGCCGCCGCCGTCGCCGATGGTTTGTCCGCCGGTGATTGTGAGGTGGTTGAGGGTGAGATCGCCGCCGACGTTGACGGTGAGGATCCTGAACTGCGCAACGGCGGCGGCACGGGTGATGGTGGTGTGTTTGCCGCCGTTCAGGGTGATGGGGGCGGTGATCGCGGGCAGGCCGGCACCGTCGATGTTGGCGGTGAGGGTGTAGGTGCACTTCTCGGCGAGGTCGAGCACGGCACCGCCACGGGCGTTGGCGAGGGTGATCGCGGCGATCAGCTTGTCCGCGTCGCACGGGACCCGTTCGGGCTTCGGCTTCATCTCATTCTTACCCCTACCCGGGTCGGACCCTCCCCCGCTGCGACGGTCCTCGGTGGAGGAGGAGGGCCCGCCGGCGGAGGTGAGCGAAGGTCCGGCAGTGCCGACGACCGAAGCGGCGACACTTGTGGCGATGAGCGCCAGTCCGGTCAGGCCGGCTAGCCCGGCAGCCCACCACCGCCGCCGTGACCTCGGTCGGAGTTCGGCGAGGTGGCCCGGTTCGCGCCGGCGGGAGTGGTCGTGGTCTTGATGGTTCATCCTGCTCTCGGCGTCCTTCCCCGTGCACGGTGAGGAACCGCAGCCCACATGGGTAGACGGATGGGATTCCCCGACTTCCGGGCAGCGGTGGCAACCAACCGAGCTAAGCCGATCCCGGGGGGCGAATCAGGACATAAGGCTACTCACGCCCCATAAGGTACCTTTAGCACCTGCGGGGCGGCTGTTGGCCTACTCACCCGAGCAGCACGGCCAGCTCCGGAGCGAAGGCTGGGTCCAGCGGAAACACCGGCCGCACCACATTCCGGCGCCCGGCCGGCGCAACGGGGGCGAGGCGACCGACGGCGATGAGGTGAGCCGCCTCCCTCACCGCCGCACGCGGTGAACGAATGCGCTGATCGCCCAGCCCAACTCTCGAAGATCGTCAATAACGATATCGGCGTGGGTCAACTCCGCCGGGGCGTGGGTGGTGGCCAGCGCCACCACCGCGGCCCCGGCCGCTTTTCCGGCGGCGACGCCGGCGGGGGAATCCTCGACCACCACACAGGACGAGGCGGCGACGCCGAGTCGCCGGGCGGCCAGCAGATACCCCTCGGGATCGGGCTTGCCGTGGCGGACATCCTCCGCCGTCACAAAGATCGATGGAATTCGCAGGCCGGCACCGCGCATCCGGGCGGTCATGAGGGGACGGGACCCGGACGTCACGACGGCCCACCGGTCGTCGGTGATCGTGGTCAGCGCGGCGGCGGCCCCGGGGATCGGGCGCGCCAGCTCGGCGTACGAGAGCTCAAGGTCGGCCAGCTCCCGCAGGACCGACGCGACCGCCCCGGCCGGAAAGAACTCCGGCACCACATCCTCGTCGCGCCGGCCGTGGCAGACCCGCAGGACGGCGTCCACCTCGACGCCGTAGCGAGCGGCGACCGTACGCCAACTGGTGGTGACCGCCTCGGTGGAGTCCACGAGGGTGCCGTCGATATCGAAGAGGACCGGCCGCTCCATGTTCATCTGACCTCCACGTTCGTCACCGGTGATCTCAGGGCCAAGGTCACCACGCGGCGCTCAGCGCACGAGCGTCGGGGCGGCCAGCGCGTCCAGCCCGCGCCCGGCCACACAGCGGTACGTCCGCTCCGCTTCCCCGGGGGGCAGCACCTCCAGTCTCCACCCCTCGGTGTGGGTGAGGCCGGCGGCGAGCTTGAAGGTGGTCTCGTTGCACACCCGGCGAACCTTCGGGTCAACGCTGATGTCGGCGTAGCCGGCCCCGGACGCCGCCGCGGACAGCTCACCCTCGGCGTAGCTCTCCCAGGTGTGCTCCCCCGAGCAGGGCACCTGCTCCGCGGGGGCCCGTGACCCGCTGCCCCAGATCGGACCGAAACACTCCAGTTCGTCTCCACACCGGGCCTCGGACGGTAGCTCCGCGGCCTGGGCGCAGGCGGGCCGGAGGGCAGGATCGGCGGTCCGGCCCGCGCTCGAGGTCGGTTGCGACACGCCCAGGCCACCCTCCAACCCGACGTCGACCAGCCCGACGCCGGCCGCGAGGAGGGCGGCCGCGCCCGCGCCGCCGAGGAACCAGCGCCGCCGACGCCGGGCCGCGTCGGGGAGGGGCGGGTGCGCGTCCTCAACCGGCGCTCGGGGCGCGGGGTGAGTCGGCCGGCCGCCCGAGGCCACTCCGGAGTGCCCGCTCGGGGCCGTCCCGGGGTGCCCGTCGGCGGCCGGCTCGGCAGGGGCGCTGGCAGCGGTTCCCCCAATGGGCAGCGCGGCCAGCAGGTCCCGCAGCTCGGCGGCGGAGGGTCGGGCCGTCGGGTCGTTCGACATGCCGACCCGAAGGAGGTCGACCAGCTCCTCCGGCACCCCGGGTAGGCCGGGCACTGGCTGGTGGAACATCTCCAGCACCGTCACCAGGCTGGGGTTGCGCTCGGACCGCCAACGCGGCGGCCGACCGTGCATCACCGCGTAGAGGGTGGCGCAGAGGGCGTAGACATCCACTGCCGGTGATGGCGGGCTGTGGTTGAACATCTCCGGCGGCGCGTACGCCGGGGTGAGCACCTCAAGGGCGACTGTTGCGTCCCGCAGCTCGGCGACGACGGCCAGCCCGAAGTCGGCCAGCACCGCCGGGTTGAAGTGGGAGTGGAGGAGGTTGGCCGGCTTGATGTCCCGGTGCAGCACCCCGGCCGCGTGGGAGTGGGCGATCGCGTCGGCGATCTTGACTCCGAGGTCGCGGGCCTCCACCGGGCCGAGCGGCGAGTTACGCATCCGTTCGGCGAACGACCCGTCGCAGAGCTCCATGATCAGGTATGGGTGCTGGTCCACGGTGACCCCGACATCGAAGAGGTCAACCACATGCGGGTGCGATGACATCCGGCCGGCCGCCCGCGCCTCCCGGAGGAACCGGGCCTGATCCCGTTCGCTGTCCAGAGTGCGGTTCTCTACCTTGAGCGCCACCTCGCGCCCCACCGAGATCTGGGTGGCTTTGTAGATCGTCGCGTAACCACCCCGGGCAAAAACCCGCAGATCGGTCAGCCCGGGCACGATGGGCTTTGGTAGCGCGCCAGGCGAGGTCTCCTCGGTCACAGCTTGAAAATACCGAATCAGGCGGGCTGTTCAGCGAACCGCGTCAGCGGTGGAGGCCGGACCAACCGGGTCGGCCGAAGACGAGACGGCACCGCCCGGCGCCGCGGCACCCGAGCCGCGGCGATCCCACCAGAGCCCCACAGCGGTCGCCAACGCGCCCAGCGCCTCCCAGGCGGCCACCCCGAAGAACCGGTCCGGAGCGACGTCCGCCAGCACCAGGACGCTGAACACGGTGAACGTGAGGAGGCGGAACCCGACCGTGAACCGGTAGAAAGCCCGCCACTCGGTCGCCGAGGCGAGCAGGTAGTAGACCCCCATGTTGAACGAGGCCATTGAGGACGCCGTCAGGAAGGTGATGGTGTAGTCACCGGACGTGCGGGACTCCAGCACCTCGAAGCCGAGCAGCCGCAGCAGCACCTCCGGCCAGATCAGCCCAACCGCGCCCAGAAGCAACGCGAGCAGGCCAAAGACCGTGACTGTCCAGCCGGCGGCGGAACGCGGCAGCTTCATCAGACCCCTTCCCGTCCGGCGCGCCCACACACCAGGAGCGCGCTCGGCCCCCACGCTATCGACCACCGCCCCCGCACCGCATCACCGGAAGTACCGAAATCTGCCACCGACGACGCCACCGACGACGGCCGGACCCAACCGGCCGCTGACGGCGGCACCGACCGCCAGCTCAGTCGGCCGCGGGGAACCGAGCCAGAAGGACGGTCGCAGCCCGACGCTCGCTCCGCTGCTCGGTGGCGTACGCCAGGCGTACCGCCTCCTGAGCGCTGTCCCGCGCCGCCACCGACTCGCCGGTGGCGGCGAGCGCCTTCGCCAGGACCGCGGCGGCGACCACCTGGCTGCGCACATCCTCCGCCGGGACGGAATGGGCCCGCCGCGCCCAGTCCAACGCCTGCTCGGCCTGCCCGTGGGCGAGCAGGGCGGAGGCGTACTGGGCCAGCGTCAGGCGACGGGAGAACAGCAACGCCGGGGTGGTCTGCGCGGCGGTCGCCACCGGGGCGAGCAGGCCGACCGCGGCGGCGGGATCACCGGCCGCCAGCCGGGCGGTGGCCAGCAGTACCCGCGGCGCCACCTGCGCCGGCGCCCATGGGTTGTACGGTTCGACGGCGGCCAGCACCGCCTGCGCCTCCCGCTCGGCCCGGTCGTGGTCGCCCGAGTCCAACGCCACGAACCCCCGCAGCGTGCCCGCCATGCCGGTCAACAGCGGATGCGAGGTACGGCGGGCGTACCCCATCGCGTCGGTGAGCAGATCCGCGGCGTGCTCCGGCTCGCCCAGGCCACGCGCGATGACGCCGCGCACCACCAACGCGAAGCCCCGCCCCCACTCGTCGGAGGCGGCGTCGAAGTCCCGGTACGCCCGGCGGGCCGCCCGGTCGGCCTCAGCCAGATCACCCAGCTCGGCGGTGGCGAACGCCTCCACCGCCCGCAGGGTGCCGACCGCCCACTGCTCGCCGACCCGCTCGCCGAACGGCAGGAACGCCCGGGCGAGCCGGCCGGCCTCGTGCAGCCGGCCGGCGAGTAGCCGGGCGAAGGCCGTGGTGCCCCGCAGCCAGGCCCGCCCGTACGGATCCTTCAGCTCGGCGAACAACCGCGCGGCTCGGCCGAGCACCGCGTCGGTGCCGGCGAAGTCGCCTCGGGTGGTGGTGACCCAGGCCAGGTTCTGCAACGACCACGCCTGCCCGCGGCGATCCTGCACCGCGAGACTGGTCTGGTACGACGCGGCGAGCCGGCTGCTCGCCTGCCCCAGCCGGCCGGCGACGAAGTCGGCCATCCCGAGCCGCCGCATCGCCGCCGCACGCAGCGTCGGCAGCTCGTGGGCCGAGGCGACCTGCAACGCCTCCTCCCAGGAGCTCATTGCCCGGTCCGGGTCGCCCATCGTCTGCTGCGCCTGCCCGGCCAGGAGCAGCGCACTGACCCGGGTGGCCGCCTCATCCCCGGCGTTGGCGGCGATCTTCTCCGCGTTCGCGAGAGCTTCGGCCGCCTTGCCGATCTGGAGTAGCGCCCGCGCGTGCACCACCCGGTCAGCCGCCGGGATCCCGTCGGAAGCCAGCTCGCTGGCGCGTTCGGCGTACTCCACCGCCAGCAGCGGCTCCCCGGCGTGCATCGATCGGCGGGCGGCGTGGCCCAACGCGGCGACCCCGACCGGGACCACGGCCCGCGCCGGTGCGTCCGGACGCAGACCCACCGCGTCGGCGAGCGCGGTCGCCCGCTCCACGTGCCCGGCCACGAAGTCGTCCCGGGCGGCCTCGGTGAACCCACCGGAGGCAGGGGTACCGGTCGGCGGATCGACCGCCGCCCAGCGGGCGAGCGCCGCATGCCGTTCGGCCAGTTCGGCCTTGCTGACCCCGGCGTAGGCCGCCTCCCGCATCAGCGGGGTGGCGAACGTGTGGCCGGACCACGCGCGGTGCAGCATCCGGCGTTGTAACAACTCCTCGACCGCACGTTCCAGCTCCACGGCGGCCACCGCGGCCGGTCGGCCGTCCCAACCGCTCCGCTGCTCTCGCAGCGCCTCCAGCGCCCCCGCCGGTACGGTGTCGCCGATCACCGCCGCGTCCCGCAGCACCGAACGGGCGTCCGGCGGCAGCGCGTCGATTCGCGCGGCGAGCACGGCCGCGAGGTCACGGGAGAGGAGCTGGCTGCCGAGTGAACCCGGCGCGAGCTGCCAGTCCTCGGCGGCGCCGGCGGTCAGCGCGCCCCGCTCCATCAGCAGGGTGACCAGCTCGGCCAGGTAGAACGGGTTACCCTGCGCGGTGGCGAGCAGGCGATCGGCGTCAACCTGTGGTAGCCGACCCCCGCTGAGGTAGCTGGTGAGCAGCCGCGCGGCATCCGCACCGCGCAGCGGCGGCAGCGCATGAACCTCGGCGTCGGCCACCCGGGTCAGCGCACCGGCCGTGCGGACCAGCTCCGGCCGGCCCAGCAGCAGCACCAGCACCGGGCCGACGAGCCGGGACAGGGTCTCACCGAGCGCATGAGTGCTCTCGGTGGTCGCGTCGTGCAGATCGTCGACCACCACCACCAGCGGCGCCTCCGCGGCGAGAGCGCTGAGCAGGTCGGCGACGGCGTTCGGCACCGCGTCGCCGTCGGCGGACTGACTCGCCGAACGCCACTCGCCCTGGTCGGTGGGGCCGCTGGGCAGCTCCGCGTAGCCGAGCAGGGCCAGCAGCTGCTCGGTGGCGACCGGGGCGAGGTCGCCACCGGCACGGCCGAGGCGCTGGCCGAGTCGACGCAGTCGTTCCTCAACCGCCGGTCGGGTGAGCGCGGTCGCCGAGTCGGTGGGCAGGCCGACCGCGGCACGGACCAGGTCCGCCAGGGGAGCGAGGCGGCGCCGTTCACCGAACGCGACGCAGCGCACGGAGAGCACCCGCGCACCGGTGTATGCCGCGAACCGGCCGGCGCCCACGTCGTAGCCGGCGGCGAGACGCTCCACCTCGGCGGCGAAGCGGGACTTGCCGATGCCGGCCTCGGCGGTCATCAGCAGCACCCGGGGCTCCCCGCGGTCAACCACCTCGGCGAGCCGGCCCGCCACCCGCCCGATCTCGGTCTCCCGGCCAACGAAGGGCGCCTCGTCCCCCAACCCGGACCGGGTGCCCGTGGCGTCCAACAGGCCAAGCAGCTCGTACGCCGCGACCGGCTCGCGCTTGCCCTTCAGCCGAAGCGGGCGCAGCGCCCGCCAGGAGGCGATGTGCCGGGTGGCGGCGGCGGTCCGGTCCCCGGCGTAGACCGCGCCGACCGCCGCCGCGTCGGCGAGCCGGGCGGCGGTGTTGACCGTGTCTCCGATGACCGTGTACTCGAGGGCCGCCTGGATCCCGGCGATCACGTCCCCCGTGTTGAGGCCGACCCGCAGGCCCAGTGGCCCGCCGCCACCGCGTTCGTCGTCGAGGACCCGGCGCACCGCCCGCTGCATGGACAGCGCCGCCCGAACGGCCCGCTCGGCGTCGTCCTCGTGCGCCACCGGCGCACCGAAGACCGCCATGATGCCGTCCCCGGTCAGCTTGTCGACGTGCCCGCCGAAGGTCTTGACCGCGCCGGCCAGCGCCGCGAGCACCCGGTCGGTGACGGCGCCGACCCGCTCCGGGTCGAGATCCTCCGACCAAGAGGTGAAGTCGGACAGGTCACCGAAGAGCACGGTGACGACGCGGCGTTCGGTGGCGGGGAGCGTCGCCGCAGCCGGCAGCGCGGCACCGCAGTTGTGGCAGAACCGGGCACCGGGTACCGCGACGGTTCCGCACACCGGGCAGGTCACTTCTGCTCCAACTCCGCATCGGTGGCGCCGGATTCCCGGCCCAGGTACGCCAACTGCGCCCGGACCGACCATTGGGCGGCCCACCAGAGCGACCGGTCGACATCGGCGTAGACGACCGCCACCACCTCGGCGGCGGTGCGGGCACCGGCGTCGAGCGCGGCCCGGACCTGGTCGAGTCGGGCCCGCCGGTGGGCCAGGTAGAACTCCGCCGCAGCGCCGCAGTCCGCCAGCGCCGGGCCGTGACCGGGCAGGGCCGGGATTCCGGCGTACGTCGAGAGCAGCTCCAGACTGTCCAGGTAGTCCCCGAGGTGCCCGTCCGGGTGGGCGACCACGGCGGTGCCCCGGCCGAGAATGGTGTCACCGGTGAGGACCACCCGCTCGTCGCCGTGCGTCGCGAGGAAGCAGACCGAGTCGGCGGTGTGGCCGGGGGTGTTCAGCAGGCGGATCTCCAGTGGGTCGCCGCCGAGGTCGCCGACCTCCCCGGTCAGCGGCGTACCGCCGATGGTGTGTGCCGGATCCGCGGCGCGTACGGGTGCCCCGCCGAGCAGATCGTGCAGGCGCGCCGAACCTTCGGTGTGGTCGGGGTGCCCGTGGGTGATCAGCACCTGCCCGATCGGCCCCTGGGCGGCGATCGCGGCCAGGTGTGCCTCGTCGGCCGGCCCGGGATCGATCACCACCGCGGGTTCACCGGGGGCGGCGCGTAGCACCCAGGTATTGGTCCCAGTCAACGTCATCGGCCCGGGGTTCGGAGCCCGCAGCAGCGTGACCCACCCCGGCAGCGCGCCCGCGAGAGCTGTCGCCGGCGCCGTGAAGTGCCCGCTCATGGCTGAGATCGTACGACCACCGGCAGCGGCCTCCGCGATCTTGCACCGCCAACCTCCGCTTCGTACCCGTTCAGGGGTTTTGACCGGCAGGAGGTGCAAGATCGCGGCAGGGACTAGGCCGCGACTTCGACGATGACCTCAACCTCGACGGGCGCGTCCAGGGGGAGCTCCGCCACCCCGACCGCGCTCCTCGCGTGCCGACCGGCCTCGCCGAAGACTGTGCCGAAGAAGTCGGAGGCGCCGTTGATGACGCCGGGCTGGCCGGTGAAGCCCGGGGCGCTCGCCACGAAGCCGGTCACCTTGACGATCCTGACGACCTGCTCCAGCCCGACCAACGAGTTGATCGCCGCGAGCGCGTTCAGCGCGCACCGCTGGGCCAGCTCCTTGGCCTGGTCGGCGGAGACGTCAGCGCCGACCTTGCCGGTGGCGAGCAGCTTGCCCTCGGCCATCGGTAGCTGGCCGGAGACGTAGACGTGCTGCCCAGACCGCACCGCCGGCAGGTAGCTGGCGACCGGGGGCACCACCTCGGGCAACTCGTGCCCCAACTCGACGAGTTTCGCGCGCGGCCCGGTCATGCCTTGGCCCGCTTCAGGTAGGCGACGAGCTGCTCCGGGTTTGGCCCGGGAACCACGGACACCAGTTCCCAGCCGTCCTCGCCCCAGTTGTCGAGGATCTGCTTGGTCGCATGGACCAGCAGCGGGACCGTGGCGTACTCCCACTTCTGCATCGCTGGAAGGCTCTCTTTCCCTGGAGTGCGGTTCTTTCCAGGGCACAGCCTACGGTCCGGCGGCGGGCTGGGGCGCGGGACGCTGCTCGGCCACCACCTCGCCGCACTGGCCAGCGTGGTCATAGGGCCGTGGACAGCGGGACCGGTCCAGCAGGGGCAGGTCGCAGAAGACCCGGTGCCGGTTGTTCTGGTCGTCCGCCGTGGAGACGGTGGTCTCGCCGGCGTCCACCGCACCGAGGAAGCTCAACGAGGTGGCGATCGTGCCCGCCAGCGCGACGGCGGCGGCGTGGTCCGCGACCCGGACCGGAAGGTGCACCACGTAGCCCGGCTCCTCCTCGTCCCGGGGGGGCAGAGCAGGCTGGTCCGGAACACCGCCGGGGGCGGGCAGCCGGATCACGGCCGGGAGTTGGGTCCGGGGGGTGTTCTCCACGTCGTGCATGCCCTGCCTCCGGCGGTTGGTACCTGATCGTGCCCACGCCGCTCGGCCCGGCCCACGGCCCGATCCCGGCATCATCGGAAAGTAGGCTGCCGGTCGATGGCCGCCAACAGGGCGCGCGGCATTCCGGCTGTCAAGTCACATATGCGACACCTGAGCCGACGGGTTACAGACAACGTCCGGGGGTTGACGGGCTCCGGACAGAACCGGCGTCATGTCAATGGCCGGGCCAACCGCTACCCTTCCGGTCGTAGCCGGCGGTCTACCGCCACCCGTCGCCTCGCCGAGCCGACGCAGTCCCATCCCCGGGGGAGCGATGTCACAGCCAGCCAGCGGTGATCCCACCAGTCAGCCCGACGGCCCGACCGCGGCCGGCACCCCCTCCACACCCCCACCGCACCCCACGACGGCGTTCCCCACCCCGGGCACCCCCTCCACGCCCCCACCGCACCCCACGACGGCGTTCCCCACCCCGGGCACCCCCTCCACACCCCCACCACACCCCACGACGGCATTCCCCACCCCGGGCGCTGCCCAGCCCCCGAACCAGCAGCCGCCGGCGCCCCGCCGCCGAGGCGGAGTGCTGATCGCGTCGATCGCCCTTGCGGTGACGCTGCTGCTCTGCCTCGGCGGTGGGATCGCCGCCTTTTTGGCGGTGGGCAGCGTGGAGGACGGCGTGGGCAACGAGGGGCCCCAGGCCGCCGTGGAGGAGTTCCTCACCGCCGTCTACCAGGACCGGGACGCGGCCCAGGCGTCGAGCCTGGTCTGCTCGGCCGCCCAGGACCAGGACAAGATCTCCGCGAAGGTCGCCGAGGTGGAGAAGTACGCGGCCGACTACAAGAGGCCGCACTTCCGGTGGAGCCCGCTGAAGGTTGACGACGAGACCGAGGACCGGGCCATCATCACCACCACCGTCACCATGACCACCGCCGACGAGAAGGTCGCCGACCTTCCCCTGCGCCTCACCGTGGTCAAGACGACGGGTTGGCGGGTCTGCGAGGTGGCTGGGGGGTGACCCCTGGTTAGGCTCGACGGGTGGGAGCAGCACAGCGACCGGCAGAGCCGGCCGGCATCGAGTGGCCGGCCCGCCTCCACGTGGTGACCGGCAAGGGCGGCACCGGCAAGACCAGCGTTGCCGCCGCCCTCGCCCTCGCCCTCGCCACCGGGGGCCGGCGCACCCTGCTGGTTGAGGTCGAGGGACGGCAGGGCATCGCCCAGCTCTTCGGCACCGACCCGTTCCCCTACGCCGAACGGCATCTGACCGACGCCGCGGACGGCGGCGAGGTGCGGGCCCTCGCCGTGGACGCGGAGGAGGCCCTGCTCGAGTACCTGGACATGTTCTACAAGCTCGGCGGAGCCGGGCGGGCTTTGCGCAAGCTGGGCGCCATCGACTTCGCCACCACCATCGCGCCGGGGCTACGCGACGTGCTGCTGACCGGCAAGGTGAAGGAGGCCACCACCCGTACGCGGGGCCAGCGGCGGGTGTACGACGCGGTGGTGTTGGACGCGCCACCGACCGGACGGATCGCGCGGTTCCTCAACGTCACCGCCGAGACCGCACGGTTGGCCCGGATGGGGCCGATCAAAACCCAGAGCGAGGGGGTCGCCGCACTGCTGCGCTCCCCGATGACCGCCGTGCACGTGGTGACGCTGCTCGAGGAGATGCCGGTCCAGGAGACCGCGGACGCCATCGCCGACTTCGCCGCGCTGGGTTTCCCGGTCGGACGGATCATCGTCAACGCCACCCGACGGCCGGCACCGGTCGGGCCCGCGGTCACCGCGGCGGAGCTCACCGCCGGGCTGCTCACCGCCGGGCTGCCCGCCGACGCGGCGACCGTCTCCGGCTTGGCGACCGAGGCGCGCGACCAGTCGGTCCGCCGCGACCTGGAGGATTCGCTCCGGACCGACCTGGCCGAGTTGGGCCTGCCGCTGGTCGAGCTGCCGCTGCTGCCCGACGGGGTGGACCGGGCGGGTCTGGATCTGCTGGCCGCGGCGCTCGTCCGAGCGGCTTGACGCACTCCTCCCGTCGGCTCGGGAGCGTTGGTGAACCCGGCCCGATACGCTCGATTGGTGCCTTCCGACGACGCGGCTCCGCCGCTGGACGTTGACCGGATCCTCGCCGACCCCGGCGTACGGATCGTGGTCTGCTGCGGGGCGGGTGGGGTGGGCAAGACGACCACCGCCGCCGCGCTCGCGCTGCGGGCCGCGGAGGAGCACGGCCGCCGTACGGTCGTACTCACCATCGACCCGGCGCACCGGCTGGCCCAGTCGCTGGGACTGACCGAGCTGAACAACACTCCGCGCCAGGTCAAGGGGATCGACGTCGAGGCCAGCGGCGGTGAGCTGCACGCCATGATGCTCGACATGAAGCGCACCTTCGACGATGTGGTGCTCCAGCACACCGACCCGGCGAGGGCCGCGGAGATCTTCGCGAACCCGTTCTATGCGGCCATGAGCTCCACCTTCGCCGGCACTCAGGAGTACATGGCGATGGAGAAGCTCGGGCAGCTGCACGCCCGGGGCGAGTGGGACCTGATCGTGGTGGACACCCCGCCCTCCCGCTCGGCGCTGGACTTTCTCGACGCGCCGGCTCGCCTCGCCCGTTTCCTAGACGGCCGGATGTTGCGGCTGCTGCTTGCCCCGGCCCGGACGGGCGGACGGAGCATGTTCAGCTTCGTCACCGCGGGGTTCGGCATGTTCTCGAAGGTTGTCCAGAAGGTACTGGGCGCCCAGTTGTTGAGTGATCTTTCCGGCTTCGTCGCAGCCCTCGACTCGATGTTCGGCGGTTTCCGCCAACGAGCGGAGCAGACCTACCGCATCCTGCAAGCCCAGGAGACGGCGTTCCTCCTGGTCGCCGCGCCGGAGCCGGACGCGATCCGGGAGGCCGCGTACTTCGCGAGCCGGCTGCGGGCCGACCGGATGCCGCTCGCCGGGCTGGTGCTCAACCGGGTGCACCGCCCGGCGGCGTCGGAACTCGGCCCCGACGAGAGCCTGGCCGCCGCTGATCGGCTGGCCGGGCTGGGCGGCCACGACGGCACTGTGGACGTGCTCCGGGCCCACGCCGCGCTGGCCCACCAGGCGGTGCGCGAACAGCGTGTGGCGGCCCGGTTCACCGCGACGTTCCCGACCGTGCCGGTGGCGTCGATAACCGCGCAGCCCGCCGATGTCCACGACATCGACGGGCTGCGGACGATCGGTTCGCTGGCCAGCCCAGAATGATCCCGTGGTCGACCGCGGCGGGCCCGGAGTGTCCCGTAGCCGACCCGCGGCCGCCCGGAGGGACTTGGTCAGCCAGCCGCGGCGGCCAGGACCTTGTCCCGGTCGGCCTTCTCCTTGGCGTTCTTCTTCATCGCCGCCTCGAACATCTTGCGCCAGCTGGCGACCTGCGGGTGGCGACGCAGCAGCGCCCGTCGCTCACGTTCGGTCATGCCGCCCCACACACCGAACTCGATCCGGTTGTCCAGCGCGTCGGCCAGGCACTCGTACCGGACTGGGCAGCTTCGGCAGATCCGCTTCGCCACGTTCTGTTCGGCGCCCTGTACGAACAACGCGTCCGGGTCCCCGTTCTGACATGCCGCCAGCGACGGCCAGTCAGTGATCATGCCCATCTGTACACGTCCCCCCTTGCAGTACTACCGACCCCATCGCGGACCAGCCGGCTGTTTCCCCCGATCGCCCCACCGACCTCCCCCAAGGCGGCACGGACGACCTGTGGCGCTGTCGCCGCTCCCATCATGCTCTGTAGTTGCACGATTACGCAACGTTGTCGGCAAAATCGATTATTCCGGACACTCCCGGCTTACCGGGCCTGCTGCCGCCCGCATACCCCACCGAGGTCCATGAAAACGCTGGACGCCCATCCCGCGCCAAGAGGAGACTCGACGACGCCGGGTCCGCAACCACCTACCGGGGGTCGTGCGTTTAGCACAACGAGGACGGCGTGCGCAGGAAATGGGGAAAAGCCGCCCCGCGCCGCTCGTCGCCGGTTCGCTACCCTGTCGAGGTGACCTGGATGCGGAAACGTGATCATAATGTGCTGACCAATGCCGCATCGTTACTCGTCTGTGGCTTACTCGCCGGAGTGGTGGTCGCCGCGGCGGCCTTCCCCGCGGTGGCGCTGTCCGGGTTGGCCGCGAAGGCCGGCGCCGAGACCTTCGATGCCCTCCCCGAGCTCTTCGTGGACGCGGCCGGCCCCCAAATGAGCCGCCTACTCGCCGCTGACAGCAAGACACCGTTGGCCACGATGTACGACGAGAACCGACGCGACATCACCAAGATTGACGACATCGCGCCAGCCATGCAGAAGGCGATCCTCGCCGCCGAGGACCACGACTTCTACGAGCACAACGGCGTTGACCTCAACGGCGTCGTCCGAGCCTTCGTGAACAACAGTCAGGAGGGCGCCGACCAGCAGGGCGCCTCCACGCTGACCATGCAGTACGTCCGACTCGCCATCGCGTACTCGGCGACGCACCCGGCCGACGTCGTCGCGGCCACCGAGGACACCACCGCTCGCAAGGTCCGCGAGATGAACCTCGCCCTGCAGGTGGAGAAGCAGTTCTCCAAGGACGAGATCATGCTGCGCTACCTCAACATCGCCGCCTTCGGCAACGGCGCGTACGGCATCTACGCCGCCAGTCAGGTCTACTTCGCCAAGCCCCCGAGCGAGCTCACCATCGCCGAGGCGGCACTCCTCGCCGGCCTCGTCAAGGCTCCCAGCTCGTTGGACCCGACCACCACCAGCGGCTACCCGAGCGCGGTGGCCCGGCGCGACTACATCCTCGACCACATGGTGAAGATCAAAGCCATCACCGAGGAGGAAGCCGAGAAGGCCAAGGCCAGCAAGCCGAAGATCGTCGGCAAGCGGGCGCCGAACGGCTGTGTCGACACCAACACGCAGGAGTGGGGATTCTTCTGCGACTACTTCTACCGCTGGTGGATGGACCAGGAGGCGTTCGGCTCCACCACGTACGACCGGGAACGGCGACTCAAGAGCGGCGGCTTCACCGTCATCACCACGATGGAGCCCCAGGTCCAGCAGGCCGCCGACGAAGCGGTCCGGAAGAGCCTCCCCGCCACCAGTAAGGCCGCGCGGATGCTCGCCGTGGTCGAGCCCGGCACCGGCCGGGTCCGCGCCCTCTCCACCAACCGCAACTACCAGCTCGACGACCCGGACAACCCGGAGAACAAGCTCCACAGCAACCCGGAGAAGCGCGAAACCGGGGCGCTCGGCAACTATCCGAACACCGTCAACCCGCTCCTCACCGGCGGTGACGGCATCACCGGCTACCAGGCCGGCTCGACCTTCAAGATCTTCACGGTGGTGGCCGCACTGGAGAAGGGCATCCCGCTCAGCCACACCATCAACGCCGAGAAGCAGTTCCGGTCCGAATACATCATCAAGAAGAACGCCCCCGCCGCCTGCGACGGCACCCACTTCTACTGCCCGGAGAACGCAACCCCCAGCATGGCCGGCGTGCACAACATGTGGAGCGCGTTCGGAAGGTCGGTGAACACCTACTTCGTCCCCCTCCAGCAGCAGGTGGGAGCGGAGAAAGTGGTCGAGGCCGCCAAGAAGCTCGGCATCACCTTCCGCACCCAGGAGGACCTCGATCGGGAGAAGGGCGCCCACCAGTGGGGCGCCTTCACCCTCGGCGTCTCCCAGACCACGCCGCTGGAGCTGGCCAACGCGTACGCCACCCTCGGCGCCGAAGGGCTCTACTGCGAACCGACCCCAGTGCAGGAGATCCGCGACGCGGCAGGGAACAAGCTCGACATCGCCAACCCCCGCTGCGAACAGCGGATCAGCACCGAGGTGGCCCGCGCCGCCGTGGACGCCGCCCGCTGCCCCGTCGGCGACAAGTCATCCACGACGAAGTGCGCCGGCGCGACCGCCAGCAAGGTGCGGAGCACCGTTGACGCCCCGGTCGCCGGCAAGTCCGGCACCACCGACGAGGACAAGACCGCCTCCCTGGTCGCGATGACCAAGCAGTACGCGGTCGCCGGGATCATGGCCGACCCGGACTGGCCGCAGACCAACCAGGAGATGGGCCACGAAGGGGCCACCGGCATCAACCCGGCGGTGTACGAGACGCTGCGCGACGCGATGAAGGGTAAGCCCAGGATCGACTTCACCCCGCCGGAGAAGAAACTCCAATTGGGGGACCAGCGGACGATCCCGAACGTCAAGTGCGTCAGCGTGGAGAAGGCGAAGTCCCGCATCACCGACGCCGGATTCTCGGTGGTCGTCTCGACGAACCAGGTCGAGTCGAACTGCCCGGCCGGCACCGCCGCCGGGACCAGCCCAACCGGCCGTACCGCCAAGGGCAGCGTCGTCTCCATCAAGGTCAGCTCCGGCCCGGCCCCGGCCCCGGAGCCGACCAAGCCAACCGAGCCGGCCGAGCCGACCGGGCAGCCCGACGGCAGACCGACGGAACGCCCCGCCGACTAGCGGCTCACTGAGACGTCGAAGGGGCGGCCGCCCTGATCGGGTGGCCGCCCCTTCGCGTACCCGGCGCCAGGTCAGCTGGCGAGCTGCCGGCGTACCTCGGCGGCGACCCGCCCCCCGGCGGCCTGGCCGGACACCGCGGCCTGGGCGGCCTTCATCGCCGGGCCCATCTGCCCCATGCCGGTGAAGCCACCCATGGTCAGTGCGGTCCTGACCACCTCCGCCAGTTCGTCGTCGGAGAGCTGACTCGGCAGGTAGCGCTCCAGCACCACGCCCTCAGCGGTCTCCTTCGCGGCCTGCTCGTCGCGGCCGGCCTCGGCGAAGGCGGCAGCCGCCTCCCGGCGCTTCTTCGCCTCCTTGGCCAGGAGGGCGAGCACCTCGTCGTCACCGAGTTCCCGCTTGGCCTGACCGGCTACCTCGGCCGCGCCGACGGCCGCCAGCGCCATCCGAAGCGTGGAGGTGGTCATTTCGTCACGCGCCTTCAGCGCGGCCCGCATGTCCGTGGTCAGGCGGTCCTTCAAGGTACCCATGGACGGTCAAACTACTCTGTCAGCCATGGGAAAGCGCACACTATTCCGCTTCGCCGCCGGCACCGCCGTCGTGGGTGCGGCCACCCTGGCGTACGCATCGCTGATCGAGCGCAACATGTTCACCCTGCGGCGGTACGAGGTGCCGGTGTTGCCGGCCGACGCGGAGCCGCTGCGCATCCTGCACCTGTCCGACCTGCACATGATGCCCAACCAGCGACGCAAGCAGGAATGGGTGGCCTCGCTGGCCGGGCTGGACCCGGACCTGGTCCTGGTGACCGGCGACAACATGGCCAACCCCGACGCGGTCCCCGGGGTCCTGTGCGCGCTACAGCCGCTCCTCGACCGCCCGGGCGCCTTCGTCTTCGGCTCCAACGACTACACCGGCCCGGTCTGGAAGAACCCGTTCACCTACTTCCTTCCCGACCGCGAATACACCGAGGGCGTGGCCCTGCCCTACGACGAACTGCGGGACATCTTCACCGGTGCCGGCTGGGCCGACCTGAGCAACGCCCGCACCACGCTCAAGGCCGGCGGGCGGCTGGTGGAGCTGGTCGGGGTGGACGACCCACACATCGAGCGGGACGACTACCCGTCCGTTGCCGGCCCGGTCTCGCCCTCAGCCGGCCTCTCGATCGCCCTCAGCCACTCCCCGGAGCCGGCCGTACTGGACCAGATGGCCGCCGACGGGTTCAGCCTGCTACTCGCCGGCCACACCCATGGCGGTCAGGTCTGCGTACCGGGAGTCGGAGCCCTGGTGACGAACTGCGGGCTGCACCGCTCGATGGCCAAGGGTCTGCACCGCTGGCCCGGCTCGGACGCCTGGCTGCACGTCTCGGCTGGCCTCGGCACCCATCCGACCGCGCCGGTCCGCTTCGCCTGCCCGCCCGAGGCGAGCATCCTGACCCTGATCCCCCGCTGAGCCGGCGGCGGCACGGGGATACCGAATTTGACCGGCGGATCGGGTGGGCTACTATTTGTCGGCACGCCTCGGGGTGTGGCGCAGCTTGGTAGCGCGCTTCGTTCGGGACGAAGAGGTCGTCGGTTCGAATCCGGCCACCCCGACCAGGTAAGAGGGCACATCCAATCGATGGATGTGCCCTCTTAGTGCATTCTGGCGCTGGTCCGGCCGATCCGGGGGTTCCTTCGAGACGAAGCAGTCCCGCACTCCCGCCTGCTGGCGATCTTCAGCCGGCATCGACCTTCGTGGCGGTCCCTCTCGACCACCTCAGGGTGGCTGGCACGATCGGTGTCATGCCAAACGGGAAGCCGGGCGATCGCAGATTCAGAGCACCAATCCACCATCGATCCGCATGACCTGACCCGTGATGTAGGACGCCTGGTCCGCGGCGAGGAAGCGGATCAGCTCGGCCACCGCCTCGGCGGTGCCGAAGCGGCCGAGGGGAATCTTCGACAGGGTGGCCCGCCGCGCCGCTTCGGTCATGGTCGCGGTCATGTCAGTATCGATGAATCCGGGTGCCACCACGTTCACGCGGATACCGTAGGAGGCGACCTCCTTGGCGAGCGCCCTGCTGAACCCGATGAGGCCGGCTTTGCTGGCCGAGTAGTTGGTCTGTCCGATGTTGCCGGTGACCCCCGCCACCGACGAGACGTTGACGATCGCACCGCCCCGGCGGATGATCATTCCTCGAACAACCGCCCGGCAGACGTTGAACACTCCGTTCAGGTTGGTGTCAACGACCGTGGCCCAGTCATCCGGAGACATCAACGCCAGCGGCTTGTCCCGCAGGATTCCCGCTGAGTTGACCAGCACCTGGGCCTGGCCCAGTTGCCGCTCCGCCTCGGCAAGGAACTGCTTGACGCTGGCTGGGTCGGTCACGTCACAAGGAAGGTGGAAAGCCCGGCCACCCGCCTTTTCGACCAGTCGGAGTGTTTCCTCCGCCGCGTCGTCTCGGGACCGCGAACAGAACGCCACGTCGAGTTGGTCCGCAGCGAGGCGGAGCGCGACGGCACGACCGATTCCCCGAGACCCCCCGGTCACCACGGCACAGCCCTGACCCATTGTCTGCTCCTCTCAGCGGTGACCGGGACAGTCTCGGCCGCGCTCCTGGAGATTCACTAGACCCTGCCTGGGGCAATGACATGATGGCAGCAGATGGTTGATATCAGCAGCTAAATCGCCGAATCTAGACAGGTGAATGACCAGCCTGTGATCGAAGGACTCCTCGAACTCAACATCGGAGCGGCGCTACTATCGCTGCTGCTCTGGACCTTCGCTGCGGTGGGCGCCGGCCGGCTGGCGCTGCGTCGTACACCACTGGCGATGCGTTGGCGGGCACGGCTCGGGCTGGCGCTGATCACGGCCGGCCTACTCGCCATTGCCCTGCGAGTCTACGCCGCGGTCGCGCTGACAACCGCCGGCTGGGCACTGGCGGCTGATTTCATCCTGGTGGCCGTGCCACCGCTGGTACTGCCGGCGCTGGCGGTACTACTTCTATCGGTGCCGCGTTACTGGCGCCTGGCGGGCATGCCGCTGCCTGCAATGACCAGGGCACCCGTGACTGCGCGCGCACCGACCACGACGCCTGCACCGACCACGACGCCGGCTCCGACCACGACGTTCGCCCCCGTCGCGCCACCCACCCCGGGCGCGCCTGACCCAACAATGCGTGCCGCCGCCGCGGCCCCCACCCTGGTGGTGCCAGTGCAGCTCACCGCCGTCGGCGCGTTCATCTGCGCTGTGCTGTCGCTACATCCGACGAAGGAGCCTTACCTGCCGGACCTCGGACTCGTCCTACTCGCCGTTGCTCTGGTGGCCGTGGCGCAGCGAGGCTGGCACCAGATGCGGGCCGCCCGGATCGCACACCCGGGCTTCGTCCGACCGCCCTGGTGGGCGCGATGGTTGGGCAGCGCAGCGCGGGTCATCGCCGTCACGTTAGTGTTCGGACTCGGACTCGGGCTCGCCGCCTGGACCAGCAAGCTCCCCGACGAGATCAGCATGAACGACCACGAGCAGCACGACGCGTACGCGCTCAGCTCGGACGGCATCGAAGGGCGTTCGGTGGACGAGCTCACCGGCCCCTCCGACCCGCCCGACCGGAGCTTCACCCTCGTGGCCCGCGATGGCCCCCTGCGGCTGGCCTCTGGGGAAACCGTCGCGGCGTACTCCTTCGAGGGGCAAATCCCCGGCCCCACCCTCCGAGTTCGGGCGGGTGAGGTGGTCGAGGTGAACCTGGTCAACGACAACGTCGCCGAGGGAGTCACCATTCACTGGCACGGGCTGGCCGTGCCAAACGCGGTTGACGGTGTAGCTGGCATAACCCAAGACTCGGTCCTACCCGGTGGTAGACACCGGTACGTCTTCCGCGCGGAGCAGATCGGCACCTTCTGGTATCACTCCCATCAGCAGTCGGCGTCCCAGGTGTTCCGCGGGCTGTTCGGGGCGTTGGTGATCTATCCACCTGACGGCCCGCCGGCCAATGTCGTTGATCTCCCCGTTGTGGCTCACGCCTGGGATGTCGGCGGAATGGCCCGCACCGCCTTCGGCGACAACACCGGCGTACAGCGGCACAGGGTGCCGCCGGGACACCGTGTGCGGCTGCGCCTGATCAACGCCGACAACTGCCCCCGTACCTGGGCGTTGTCGGGCACGGCCTACCGGGTGGTGGCGATCGACGGGGTCGACCTCTCCGGGCCTACCGAACTCTCCGACGTCCAAGTGCGGGTCGCCGGAGGCGGCCGCTACGACCTGGAGTACGTCCAGCCGACCAACACGGTGCAGCTGTCGCTCACAAGGGACGCCAACTCCCTGCCCAATCCTTTCGGTCTTGGTGAGGGCTGCGGCGGGGACAACCAGAACGGCGGTCCCCAGGCGGGCCGCCTCACCGATCGGAGACACCTGGCGATGTTGCTCGGTCCAAGTCCGAGTGGCGCGCCCGTGCCGCTCGGACTTGGACCGGTACTCGACCCGCTCGACTACGGCTCGCCCGCCACCGTCCCCTTCGACGCGAGTAGCCGCTTCGACCGGGAGTACGACCTCCGTCTAGGGCTCAGCTTCGGCTTCTACGACGGCAGGTTCACCGGCAAGTGGACCATCAACAACGCCAGCTTCCCCGATATCCCGTCACAGGTCGTTCGGGAAGGTGAGTTGGTCAAGCTACGATTCACCAACCGTAGCTTGGACGATCATCCAATGCATATGCACGGACACCACATGCTGGTACTGAGCCGAAACGGCCGGCCGTCGTCCGGAAGCCCCTGGTGGACCGACACCCTCAACGTCTCTCCCGGCGAGCAGTACGAGGTGGGCCTGCGGGCCGATAACCCAGGGATTTGGATGGATCACTGCCACAACCTGGAGCACGCGCAGGTCGGCATGGTGATGCACCTGGTGTATGCGGGGATCACCACTCCGTACCTGACCGGGCGGGCGACGGTGAACCAGCCGGAGTAGTCGCCCCGATCAGTCGGCGGTGAATCTCGGCGACCACCCGGAGGTCGTCACCCTCAGCCGGCCGCCGGTACGGTAGCAGTGCGAGTCCAGTGCTACCGCCGGCATACAAGGACGGATGGCGTCGGGCGACGGTGATCAGGCCGTCGCCCGGCCCGCACTCGACTAGCAGATAGTCCCTGTCGGACAACAACTCGACCAGGGCCGGCCAGAACAGCACCGGGGCCGCCGGCTGTGCTACCCAGAACTGACGGTTCGTGGCGTCTGCGGCGGTCATCCGACGTCCCAAGTACGCGGAGTGCACCGGCACCCGCGGCGAACGCATTCGGATCGATTCGAACAGCGGCTTCCCTCGTTCCGCAACCTGAGCCATCGCCGGGCTGTGAAAGGGGCTGAGTGCGGGAACCCGTCGGCAACTGAACCCGTCGCGGCGCAACGCTCGTCCGGTAGCGCCCATCGACACTGTCGGACCAGCTAGGACCACCTGTCGGGGGGCGTTAACCGCGCCGACCGCGACACCCTCGCCGAGATAGGGAGCCACCTCGACGGGCCCGGCGGCAACGGCGAGCATGGCACCCGCGGGCCCCGCCGCGAGATGCTCGACGCGGACAGCCAGCACCCGGGCGATCTCGGCCAGTTCGAAAACCCCAGACAGGGTAGCCGCCACAATCTCTCCGATGCTGTGTCCAAGCATCGCCGCTGGGCGGACACCCCAGCTGAGCACAAGCCTGCCGAGTGCGTAGTCAACAGCGAAGAGCAGCGGAGTCGAGCGTCGCACGTCGTCGAGGCCGATCGAGGGACGGTCGCTGAACCAGTCCACACGAATCGCATCGCCGGCATCGCCCATCGCCGCTAGGACCTCGTCCACTGCGGCGGCAAAGACCGGTTCTCGCCGGTACAGCCCGTTGGCCATACCGACGTGTTGCGCTCCCTGCCCCGGAAAGAGCAGTGCCACCGGCAGCCGGCTTGGGGTGCTCAGGTCCATCGAATGCCTCCTTCGTCAGCGGTAACGGCAGCACACGCCTCGTCGAAACCTCCGCACCGGACGCACGCGGCCTACCGTCCCGAGCATCGTGAGATTCGCGCCTCGAACCTGACTCGATGGCGGGCGGAAATCCCCATTCCAACAATCACCCAGAGGGGGCGAAACTGGGGCTTCCGCTAATCCTCGAGCCCACCTCTAGCCCCCACTGCGAGGCTGCCTCGGTAACGGCCGGACGATGTGCGAAAAGGGGATGGGCGATGGCACGCACAGCCACACCGCTCACAGCGGTTGACGAGGTGAGGGTGCTATCGACGCACGAGGCGGTGGGTTCCAAGCTTATCGTTGCCACCGATCCGTACCTGCCAGGCCACTACCCCAACCAGATGCTCTATCCAGGAGTATTCATCCTGGAGTCGGTCCGGCAGACCCTCGACGCGCTACTGGGTGTCAATGGCCCACCGGTCGTAGCCACCCTGACCCAGATCTCCTCGATGCGGCTGTTCGCGCCGCTGTCCCCCGGCGATTCCCTGACCGTCCTGGTGACGTGCCAACCGGCCGAGTGCGCCGAGCGCGCCGCCAGCGCCCGATGCACGAAAGCGAACGACGGCCAGGTCGCGTACCTCAACATCCGGTTTGTTACGACCGAAGCGGAGGAGCCGCGGTGACCGACCACGGTGAGCTGTACCGACTACTGCCGCACCGGCACCCGGTCCTGCTGGTGGACAGGATCGTTGACGGCGAGACCATCGGTGCCGGGCCGGGTAGCTGGCTAAGCGCGATCAAGGCCGTCAGCGGCTCCGAGCCCTGCTACGCCGGCCTCGGACCAGATGCGCCGCGATCGGCGTTCGCCTACCCGACGGCCCTGCTGCTCGAGTCGTTCATCCAGAGCGCAGCGGCACTCTGGGCGCGCACCTCCGCCACGCTCGGGCGAACGCACGAGGGAACGCTCGTCCTCGGCGCTGCCCGACAGGTGGCCGTGCAAGGTACGGCGCATCCCGGTGACACAGTCCAGCACCGTCCTCGACTGGAACGGGTCAGCGCCGGCACCGCCTTCGCCACTGGTACCAGCGTACTTGCCGACCGGCCGGACCAGACACTGCTCACCATAGGCTCACTGGTTCTCGCGCTCCGGCCGCTCGCCCCGGCTAGAGCCCTACCCGGCCTGGCCAAGGTAAGCCAATGACCGCCCTCGATAGTAAAACCGTCCGGCCGGAACAGGCTGCCTCGGTCTGGTCATTTTTTCGGGACCGTCGTTTCACGACGCTGTTCGTCACCGATCTGTGGGAACGGTTTAGCTTCTACGGCATGCAGGCGCTGCTGTTCCTGTATGCGGTGGCGCCCGAGGAGGCCGGCGGCCTCGGGCTGGACGCGGGCACCGGCGGAGCAGTGTTCGGGCTCTATATGTCGACCGTGTTCATCGCCAGCCTACCGGGCGGCTGGGTTGGTGACCGGCTGCTCGGACCTCGCCGGGCATTACTGGTCGGCGCGGTCAGCATTGCGCTCGGGCACTATGTCCTGGCCATACCGGTCCGGTCCACCTTCTATCTCGGGCTACTGCTCGTAGCGATCGGAACCGGGCTGGTCAAGCCCAACCTGCCGGTGCTGTTCAGTGTGCTATGGCCCCGGGCGACCAGCTCGCAGCGTGAGGCGGCGTTCTCCGTCTTCTACATGAGCATCCAGGTCAGTGCCCTGATAGCCCCCCTGGTGACCGGCCTACTCGGCGAGAAGGTGAACTGGCATCTGGGATTCGGAGCCGCGGCAGTCGGAATGACGATCGGCGTATTGCGGCTGCTGATCGGCCTCCGTGACTTCGGCGCCGACGGGCTCGCGCCAACCAGCCCGGCTACCGACCTGGAGCGCCGGCGTGTCCTCCGTCGGGCCGGCCTCGGGCTGGGAGCCGTCGCACTGCTCTTCGCAATCGACGTGGCAGTGGGCACATTCAGCGTAGAGCACGCGCTCGGCCTACTCGGTCTCGGCTCACTCGCCGCACCGGTGCTGTACTTCCGGTACCTGTTACGCCGCCCGGAGTTCGGTCCGGCGGAGCGGGCTCGGGTACTCGGCTACGTCTGGGTACTCATCCCCTCCGGGGTGTTCTGGATGCTCTTCAGCCAGCTCGGCTCCACGTTCAGCCTCTTCGCCAGGGAGGAGACCGACCGACGCGTCGCCGGTTGGGAAATCCCGGCAAGCTGGTTCCAATCCCTACACCCGCTCTTCCTTCTGCTGGTCGCTCCGCTCTCCGCCTGGCTCTGGGTGCGGCTTGGTAACCGGACGCTCGCCCCGATCAAGCTAGCCGGGGGACTGCTGACCTCCGGGTTGGGATTCGTGGTGATGGCAGGTGCGGCCGCCGTAGCGGCCGCCGGCGTCCAGGTCTCGCCATGGTGGCTCGTGGCGGCCTTCTTCGCGCAGGCATGCGGGGAACTGACCTTCGGGCCGGTCGGACTCAGCGTGACCGCCGAGATCGCGCCACCGGGCTACGCGAGCCAGATGATGGGGCTGTACTTCCTCGGCGCCGCCTGCGGTGCCGGCCTTGGCGGGCAGTTGTCCCGCCTGATCGAGGTGGTGCCACAGCCCGCGTACTTCGGCGCCTTCGCCGTGGTCGGGCTACTCGGCGGTTTGCTGCTGGCCGCCCGTGGCGACCGGCTGTCCCGACAACTCGGCCTCGGGGAGCCCGTCCAGCCATCCGCTGTCGGCCCTTAAGCCGTCATCGCCAGCATCTGTTCATTCCGTCCCGCCGTCGTAGCCGAGCCGGCGGCCAGTTCCGAGGAGGTATGGAGCCCCGTGGAGAGCCGCACGCTCATCGTCGCCCGTCTGAACCAGGCGGACCGCCAAGCCGTCGCCGACATCTTCGCCGAGTCTGACGCCACCGACCTGCCGCACCTGATCGGCGCACGCCGACGCAGCTTGTTTTGGTTTCACGGGCTCTACTTTCACCTCGTCGAGTCCCGACAGGACATCAACTCGAGCCTGTACCAGGCCCGCAGCCATCCCCTATACGACGACATTCACCACAAGCTCGCTAGGTACATGACGCCCTATGACCCGGACTGGAAAGAGCCGAAGGACTCGATGGCTGAGCTCTTTTACTCCTGGGAAGCCAACGACTCGATTGATCGGTCCTGAAGGGATCAGAAGATGTCCACGACCACCGTTCCCCACAAGGTGACCTCCACGGACGTGGAGCCGAACCGACGTCGCGGCGGCGACCTGCGGGTGATGCTCAGCCCGAAAACCGTCGGTGCCACCTCTGGCTTCATGGGCTCCGGCCGTCTGGAGGGCGGCGAGTACGTTGCCGAGCACTACCACCCACACTCTGAGGAGTTCCTCTACGTCACCAGCGGCACGATCAAGGTCCGGCTGGACGGCGTTCCGGTCGAACTCGGCCCCGACGAGGCAATCATGATACCGATCGGCATGCGACACCGCATCGAGAACCCGGATGAACAGCCCGCCACCGTCGTGTTCCACCTCAGTCCACTCGCCCCCCGACCCAACCTCGGGCACGTCGACTGTGAGGAACTACCCGGCCCAGGGAGCCTGCCTGAGGTGGGGGGTACATCGTGAGCGAGCGCCGTGTCGTGATGACCGGCATGGGGGTGGTCGCCCCGGGCGATCCGGGTCGGGAGGCCTTCTGGGATCTGGTCTCGTCGGGCCGGACCGCCACGCGGACCATCTCGCTGTTCGATCCGGCCCCGTTCCGCAGCCGGATCGGCGCGGAGTGCGTCTTCGACCCGGAGCGGGCAGGCCTGTCTTACCAAGAAATCCGGCGGACCGACCGGGCGGGGCAATTCGCGCTGGCCGCCACCCGAGAGGCAGTCGCTGACGCCGGCATCGACCCGGGGGTAAGCCCGCACCGAATCGGCGTCAGTGTCGGCAACGGTGTCGGCAACGCGATCTCCATGGAGCAGGAGTACCGGGTGGTCTCGGACAACGGCCGCGCCTGGCTAGTGGACCACCGGTACGCGACGCCACACCTGTACTCGTACGTGATGTCCAGCTCGCTGGCGACTGAGGTTGCCTGGGCATCCGGCGCTGAGGGACCGGCTACGGTGATCAGCACTGGCTGCTGTGCCGGGATCGACGCCGTCGGTTACGGCTTCGACCTGATCCAGGAGGGCAGCGCCGATGTCGTCCTGGCCGGCGCCGCGGACGCACCGATCTACCCGATCACGGTCGCCTGCTTCGACACGCTGCGTGCCTCGTCCACCAGCAACGACGACCCGGAGCGCGCCTGCCGTCCGTTCGACCGACGACGGAACGGGCTGGTTCTCGGCGAGGGCTCGGCCGTGTTCGTGCTGGAGGAGTATGAGCATGCGGTGCAGCGGAACGCACGGATCTACTGCGAGGTGATCGCCTACGCGGCACGGGCCAACGGCTATCACATGACCGGCCTCAAGGAGGACGGGCGGGAGATGGGCGAGGCCATCATCGCGGCGATGGCCCAGGCCAAGTTGAACCCGGACGATCTCGACTACGTCAACGCCCACGGCTCCGGTACCCGGCAGAACGACCGGCACGAGACGGCGGCGTACAAGCGCAGCCTCGGTGAGTACGCCTACCGGCTACCGATTAGTTCGATCAAATCTATGGTGGGGCACTCACTGGGTGCCATCGGCTCGATCGAGATCGGGGCCAGCGCGCTGGCCATTGACCGCAACGTGGTGCCGCCGACGGCCAACTACACCGAGGCCGACCCGGAGTGCGACCTGGACTACGTGCCGCTGACCGCCCGTGAGCAGCCGGTGGACACGGTGCTGAGCGTGGGTAGCGGCTTCGGCGGTTTCCAATCGGCGATCGTGCTCGCCTCGATCCGAGACACGGCTCGGGGCGCGCACCGCAGGAGGGTAGCGGCATGAGCGGCGACGTGACGAACCGCGGCCGGGTCCGCCCGGTCATTACCGGGCTGGGGGCTATCGCCCCGACTGGCAACGACGTGGCGGCCCACTGGGCCAGCGCCCGGAACGGCAAGAGTGCCCTGGGAGTGATCTCCCGCTTCGACAGCTCCGGCTATCCGGTCCGGGTCGCCGGGGAGGTTCGCGACTTCATCGCGGCCGACCATGTGCCCAGCCGGCTGCTGCGCGAGACCGACCCGATGACTCACTTCGCCCTCGTGGCGACCCGGCAGGCCCTCAACGACGCCGGAGTGAACCTTGCCGACTACTCCGACCTGGATCTCGCAGTGATCACTGCAAATTCGTCTGGTGGGGTGGAGTTCGGGCAGCAGGAACTGCAGAAGTTATACCAGGAGGGGCCGCATGCCGTCGGGGCATACATGTCGATCGCCTGGTTCTACGCGGCGACCACTGGCCAGCTCTCGATCCGGTATGGCATGCGCGGCCCCTGCGGGGTAATCGTTTCCGAGCAAGCCGGCGGGCTCGACGCGCTCGGCCAGGCCCGGCGAGTGCTCGCCCGTGGAACCCGGATGGTGCTCGCCGGGGGCACCGATGCGTCCTTGTCGCCGTACGGCCTGGTCTGTCAGCTCGCCAACGGCTTGCTCGCCGACGGTGACCAGCCGGACCGGGTGTACCTGCCCTTCGACAGCGGGGCGCACGGCTACGTCCCGGGAGAGGGCGGGGCAATGTTCACCGTTGAGGACCTGTCGATGGCTCGCGCTCGCGGGGTGCCGCGGATTCACGGGGAACTTGTTGGTTACGCCGCGACCGTCGATCCTCGGCCGGGCAGCGGTTCGGAGCCGGGGCTGCGCCGGGCGATTGAGGTGGCTCTGCGCGACGCTGGGGTCACTCCAGGGCAGGTGGATGTCGTCTTCGCCGACGGTGCGGGCGTACCGGCTCGCGACCGACAGGAGGCGGCGGCGATCAATGCGGTCTTCGGGTCGCGCGGGGTACCGGTGACGGTGCCGAAGACCATGACTGGTCGACTCTACGCCGGTGGCGCTCCGTTGGACGTAGTCACCGCACTGCTCGCCATCCGGGACGGGGAAATCCCGCCGACCGTGAATATCGCCGATCCGACGTACGCGGCGGAGCTGGACCTGGTACGGGATCGACCGCGACCGGCCCCAGTACGGACCGTGCTGGTGCTAGCGCGTGGCTTCGGCGGATTCAACGCGGCCGTGGTGCTCACCGCGGTGGACTGAACCACTCCGCGCTCCGCGGAGTGGTTCGGCGCAGCCAAATCGACACGAGGAGGAAACGTGAGCGAACTGACCATGGATAGCCTGAAGGCGATCATGCTTCGGTGCAGCGGAGTGGAGGAGGGTGTCGACCTAGGCGGCGACATCGCCGGCCAGGAGTTCCGTGACCTGGGGTACGACTCCCTGGCGGTACTGGAGATGACCAGCCAGATCCAGCGGGAGTACCAGTTGGAAATCCCGGACGAGGCGATCGAGGAACTGAACAGCCCCGGGGATGTCCTCCGCTACGTCAACGACCGCCTCACCCCGGCGGCCTGAGATGACCCGCACCGACAACGAGATCGTCATCGCGGCACCGATGGAGCTGGTCTGGTCGATGACCAACGATGTGGCGTCGTGGCCGCAGCTGTTCAGCGAGTACCAGTCCGCCGAGATCCTGGGGCGCGACGGTGACACGGTCCGTTTCCGGCTCACGCTGCACCCGGACGAAAGTGGCCAGGCGTGGAGCTGGGTGTCGGAACGAACACCGGATCCGCTCACCCGGACCGTGCGGGCACGACGAATCGAGACTGGTCCATTCGATTTCATGCGCCTCTTCTGGGAGTACCACGAGGTCGACGGCGGCATCCGGATGCGCTGGGTTCAAGAGTTCTCGGTCCGTACAGGGCTGCCGTTCGGCGACGAGGCGATGGCGGAACGGTTAAACATCAACACGCGGCGGGAGATGAACCGGATCAAGGGCCTCGTCGAGCAGGCGGCAGCAGCCGGGGCGCGCTGACGATGCTGGCGTTCCGCGGCCGATGCGAACCCGGCGGAGAGGAGAGGGTATGTCACTGCGGGTGTTGTTACAGATCGACATCCGGCCTGGATGGGAAGAGGATTTCGAACGGCTGTGGTACGGCCACGCCCGGTATGTGAACCGATTGGGGGACAACCACGGGCAGTCGCTGCTGCGACGAACCGACGGGGCCGGTGGCTACGTCGTGCTCACCGACTGGACCAACGAGCCGGCGTTTCGTGCGTTCGAGCAGAGCCCCGAGCAGCAGAGTTACCTGAAGAAGCTGTGGCCTATGCGGCAGGGCGGCAGCATGTCCCTACTGACGGTGGTGACCGAACTGGCCGGCACTGCCTGACAGCCCGGTGGGGCCGGTGCTGGACTCACGCGGTTCGGCGCCGGTCACACACTGGCGGGCTGGCTGGGCGGAACCAGCGCAACGCGGTCCCGGGTTCGACAGTTGGTGGGCAAGCGGTGGTGGCGGATTGCCGGTTGATCTGCGTGATGGGCATGAGGAGGCTTCGGGGCCGTTTACCCACGGCTCCGAAGCACGTTTTCCCAGTTCAGCGGCTATTCGGCGGTTTTGATACCGCTCATCTTGGCGGGAGCGGGACACCGCAGTCGGTGAAGAGTTTGGCCTGGGTGTCGGTGAGCCGGGTGGTCTGCTGGAGGCTGCCGGCCGGGCCGGAGAGCGTGACCTGGTGGATCCGGCCGAGCTCGGCGGCGATCTTGGGCCAGGTCTGCTCGGTGCGGCGCTCAGCGACCCGGCTCAGGAGCAGGGCGAGCCAGCACAGCAGCACGTGAGCGCGTATCCGCTCGTTGAGGCGGTGGTAGACCGGCCGCAGGTCGAGGGTGGATTTCATCGCGCGGAAGGCGCGTTCGGCTTCGAGTAGGTTCTTGTAGCCGAGCGCGACGTCCTCGGCGGACAGGTCGGGGTCGCTGGTCGCGAGGAGGTACTTGCCGTCCAGGCGGGCCTCGGCGGCGACCTTGGCGGCGTCGATGGACAGCCGCCCGGCGGTGGGGTGCTGCTTGAGCCAGCGGCCGAGGGCAGGATGGTCGCGAAGAGCGCACTCGGCCTTGTGGTGCGGGGCGTCTGAAGGGGCGGCGGGGCGCTTACCGGTCTTGGCCGCCTTGGCCTTCGCCTTGGTCGCGTCGGTTTGGCGGGCGGTCTTGATGCGCGTCAACTCCTCGCGGATCGCGGCGAGTTGGTCTTCGCGTCGGGCGGCATCACGTTCGGCCTCGGCGGGATTGTGGCAGATGATGAAGCGCCTGCCCTCGTCGCCGTCGAGGCGGACCTCCTTGACGCGCAGGTTGTCACGCACTTCCTGGTAGCGGCCCTGGCGGGCCAGGGCCTGGTCGGCGCGGTGGGAGTCTCCACAGCCCGTCGAGCAGCCAGCTCGCCCGAGCGGCCGGGAGGACTCCACCGTCAGCGGCCCGGTCTCATCGGCGCCCAGCGGCGGGGCGACTTCGTCCTCCTCGCCGAGGTAGCGGTTGATGGAGGCGACCAGGCGGCGCACCCGTCGACGTCCAGACGGTCCTCGCGGCCGAAGTTGACCAGCACCTCGGCCTGCGTGGTGCCGCCGACCCGCCGGAGGTGGGCGAGTTGGAGGTAGCGCACCACCGACCCGTCCTTGTTCCGCCGCTGGTACTTCCGCAAGTACATGCCCGCATCATCAGGCAACAAGCCTGATCCGGACAATACCCACCGCGAATCCGTTTGCCCACGCCTCTGGACAGTCTCAACCGGACGCCAGCCCTCTCACCTGCACAGATTCGCCGCCGCTCCGCCCCGCATGCCCACCAACTGTCGAACTCGGGGCGGCCAGCAGGCCACATGGCCCACGCGCCAGAGCCGCGGCACCCCCCCTGGATGACGCGAGAGACGCTCCTAAAGGGCGTTCCAGAACGGGACCCGACGCCCGGCGCGGCAATGCGTCGGACGTCGTTCGGGAGCATCTGGCAGCGGTCCGTTAGACGGCTGGCGGTCAGTTGAGCACGGCAGCCGACAGGTGCGTGACACACCGCATCTGGTGTCGGGCGAGGTGGCTCGCTAGATCCCACGTAGCCGGTGCGTCGGCCAAATACGGGGTAAGCCAGGCGTCGGTGACGACGGCGAGCGGCAGAGCGCGGAGGAAGGCGGTGACGTTGGATTCCTCGCGGCTGTCGTACTGAACAACCCGGACAACGACATCCTCTTTGACCAACAGGAAGGTGCAGACGATTGAGCCTTCACCGGCCTCGCCGGCGACCGGCGGGGCCAGCCGGGTGAATGTGGGAATGGCGGCCAGGGCGCCGGGTAGCTCGTCGGCTGCCTCTGGCCGGATTCGGTAGCGAAGCGCGACGAGCCCGGCAGCGGGCCGGTTGTCGACCTGGTTTAGGTCGAGCACGTTCATCAAGCTCCGGTCGAAGTGGGCCATGAACCCCTCCGGGGTCTCGGTGTCTCGGGGTGCGGCGAGGTAGGGCATCAGCTCCCTCTCCGCCTCGCGCACTCCCTCCTGCACCGACATGTGGCGCCTGATGTCGGCGACGGCGCCACCCTCATGCTGGATTACCCGCACGATGGTGTCCTCTGCGATGAAGAGGCCGGTACAGAGCAGAAAACCGATCTCCTCGCCATCGGGGTCGCGGAGCACAGGCGAGTCGACCCGCCGGAAGTTCTCCGGTGAGAAGATCTCCGCGATTCGGTCCTCGTGGCCGGGTTTGACTCGATAGCTTATTCCGGCGAACGGCATGTGCCCTCCTGAGGTGCCGGTTACAGGGCACCGCCGAAGGGCGGGCCCGGGAGTTGACCGACAGCCGGGTGGCCGCCGGGTGAATGCGCCCGCCGACGGCCGGCAATCAGCTTTGGCAGGTCCGGCATATACCGCTCAGGTGGCCAGCAGCACCGCGACGATGTTGACCAGCAAAGCCACAGCCGCCAGAGCTGTGCGCAGCAGGTGCCAGGCGCGCCACTTGGGCCGCGGGTCGGACCAGTCCGCAGGCAGCGTGCCGTCGGGCCCTCCCCAGATCTGCCGGTTGATCGGCACGTTGCCGAGATGCGAAACGGCTTGAACTCCGATAATGAGCACCGCTCCCACGACGAAGAACAGCTTCGCTTCCAGCGGCCCGGCCAGGACCGCCAACACCAGGGCGGCCAGGGTCGTCGTGTTGGTGATGATCGGCATCGTGGGGTGGTAACCCTTACCGAGCAGTTGGTGTGCCTCGACGTAACGGGACGGCGCCATAGCGAGCAACGCCGGCGCGACGCTGACCGCCACGGCGAAGAAAACGCCGAGGGTGATGCCACTTCCCAACAGCAGGACGACGCTGAGCAGCTCGATCACGTTCGGTCTCCATCAACTCGTTGTGGCGCTACCCACAAATGGTCCAATGATCGACTCGAACGCCGCTGGGACGCGGATGGAGGCCGCAGTTCCAGCCGTCCTCGAGGCCCCGTCGAGTAGCGCGGTCAACAGTAAGCGCCGAGATCGCAAGTGCCCCGGCGGGGGACGCGGTGAAGGGAGGTTCGGGGTGGTACGTGTATTGCTGCCACTAGCGCTGGTGTTCAGCGGCTTCGCGGCGGGAGGACTGATGATTTCCTCCCTGGGCGGTGCCCCGTTGCTGCTGGCCCTGCCGACCGAACGCTACATTCCGGTGCACCAGTTCCTGGTCACCCGATTCGACCCCTTCATGCCGATCAGCATGACGGTGACGCTCGCCCTCGACCTAGCTCTCACCCTGATCGGCCCGTCGCCCGCCTTCCGGCTGCTGACCACGCTCGCGGCGGCGCTGCTGGCTATCGCGATGATGGTGTCGCTGACCAAGAACGTGCCAATAAACCGTTGGATCTCCACCCTCGATCCGGAGCAGCTACCCGACGACTGGCAACGGCTGGACCCGCGAGTCCGCTGGCGCAACTGGAACCTGGTTCGCACGGTACTCGCGGTGACAGCGCTCCTGCTGAACACCTCGGCCGTCGCTGTCCTGCTCTGACCCGTCACCGGAACTGCTCGGTCCCGCGACCCACTTCGTCGCCTCTGGGGAGGAAGTCATGGAAGCCGAAATGACAGGGGTCGTCGGCCCCGCGATGGCGGCACTGCCGCCCCACCTGCGTCTACTGCTACTCACCGACGGCAAGCGGATATCTCAGGTCATTCACGTGCTGGCCGAGTTGAAGGTCGCCGACGAGTTGGCGGACGGGCCACGTACGGTAGCGGACCTGGCGAAAGTGACGAGCACGGACACTGACGCGCTGCGACGGGTGTTGCGGGTCGCTGCTAGCTTCGGCGTTTTCGCTGAGGAGCCCGACGGCCGGTACGTGCTGACGCCGGTCGCCGAAGCACTGCGGACTGAGGTGCTCAACAGCCAACGGGACCTCGTGCTGTTCAATGGCGACGAGATGCTCTGGCGGTCCTACGGAGAGCTGATGTACACGCTCCGCACCGGTCGTCCGGCGTTCGACAAGGTGTACGGCAGGTCGTTCTTCGCGCACCTCGCAGCCGAACCCGCAGCGGGCCGCCTGTTCGACCGGGCGATGACGCAGATGAGTCGGGCCACTTCGGAGCTCTTCATCAACCAGTACGACTTCAGCCGGTTCACCACCCTCGTCGACATCGGCGGCGGCACCGGCCTCTTCCTCACCAAGCTGCTGCGGGAAAACCCCACGCTACGCGGTGTCCTCTTTGACCGGCCGGCCGTGGTCGCGAACGCGCACCGCTGGTTCGACGACGCGGGCGTAACCGACCGCGCCACCGTACTCGGCGGGGATTTCTTCGGCGAACTTCCACCCGGGCACGACGCGTACGTACTCAAGGCGGTGCTGCACGACTGGCACGATCCCGACGCGGTACGGATCCTCCGACAGGTCCACCAAGCCATGGCGGGCCGACCGGACTCCCGATTGCTGATTTGCGAGTTCCTCGTCGCTCCCGCTAACCAGTGGGACCGCGGAAAGCTACTCGACCTCGATATGCTCCTGCGCTTCGGCGGCCGCGAGCGAAACCTTGACGAATGGCGTGTGCTACTCGCCGAGGTCGGCTTCCGGCTGCTCAACGAACCAGTGACCGGTCGCTGGGCCGTTTTGGAGTGCCAGGCGGTGACCGACGCCGACTGACGGCGGCGTCACGATGACCAAGGATCATTCCAGAGATAGGAGTACACACGTGCAGCTACAACTCGTCGGGAAAAATGCCGTCGTCACCGGTGGTTCCCGTGGAATCGGCCGGGGCATCGTGCTGGCCCTGGCCCGGGCCGGTGCCAACATCATCACCTGCTACCGGCAGGAGGGCGAGGCGGTACGGACCCTGGAGCGTGAACTCAAGGAAACAGACGGCAATCACCACCTAATCCAGGCCGACATCAGCAGCCGGGAGGATGTCGAGCGGTTGGTCGAGGAAACCCGGACGCGTCTCGGGTCGATCGACGTACTGGTCAACAATGCCGGTGTCATCAGCCACGTACCCTTCGGTGAGCTGCCGCTCGAGGAGTGGCAGCGGGTGCTGGACACCAACCTCACCGGTTCCTTCCTGCTCATCCAGAAGGCTCTCGGCCTGCTGTCCGAGAGAGCGTCGGTAATCAATATTGGATCCCGGGCAGCAGTGGCCGGCATCCCACTGCGCAGCCACTACACCGCTTCGAAAGCCGGCATGATCGGCCTGACCCGTTCGCTGGCCAAGGAGTTGGGCAAGCGAGGTATCCGGGTCAACCTGGTGGCGCCCGGTGTGATCGATACCGACGAGGAGGGAAAGCTCTCCGACGCTGAGCGGGAGCAGTACCGACAGCGCTACCAGCACATGATCGCTCTCGCCCGGTTCGGCCGTCCGGTCGAGATTGCCGGCGCGGTGCTTTTCCTCGCCAGTGAGCTGTCCACTTACGTCACGGGTGAAACCATTCATGTTGACGGAGGCGTGTGAGCCATGGGGCACTTCCGGGTCTTACTGACTGTTCAGGTGGTATCCGGTCGGGAAGTAGAGTTCGAACACGAGTGGCTGGCCGGACGGGACGTCATCGCCGGTCACCCTTCGAACCGGGGGCACTGGCTGTCCCGGGCCAAGAACGACTCCTCGACGTACTACGTGATGAGCGATTGGATCGATGAGGCATCTTTTCGCGAGTTCGAACGGAGCAAGGCCCACCTGTCGCACCGACAGAAGCTGCACCCCTTCCGGGTCAGCGGCTCGATGGTCACCATGTCTGTGCTCTCTGGTTGCGCCCACGCCGCGGCTACCGAGGACTCGCGCTCCACGGTCGCCGAAGGCGCAGCCCGATGACTGACCCACACCGGGCCCGGGTTCTGCTTTTTTGCCGAGCCGTAGGCACCGGGGAGGCGTTAACCGCGGCTTACCACACGATCAGTGATGCCCTGGCCGGAACCCCCGGGCTGCTCCACAATGAGTTGCTACGGGACAGTACAGACCCTACGAACTTCATCGTCCTCAGCGAGTGGGAGAGCATTGGCGCATTTCACTCGTGGGAATCCGGCACTGGGCATCGCGACACCACCGCACCGCTGCGGCCGTACCAGGATCACTCACGGGGCCGCCCATTCGGCCTATACGAGGTCGTCGGCTCCTACTGACCCGTGGTGAGCGGTGGTGCCCTGGCAGAGGCCAGGGCACCACCGCTCACCACGGTCCTCTACCGCTCCCGGATAACGGGCGACCAAATCAGCCTTTCCGGTCCAGCCGCCTTCCACCCATCAACGGTGCGCTACCCAAACTCGCATGGTGAGACGCGGCAGAGCTCGCATGGGGGGGGGCGTGGATGAGTAACGCCACCGCGTCGAGTCGACCCACGTGGGCAGGGCCTGGTCCTGGTGCTCGACCAGGCCCCGTCGCCGCCGTGCCGGTTATCGTCAGGGCAGGTGAACAACTTGTCCAGCGAAGAGCAGCCCAGCACCGAAGCCAATCAGCAGCGCCGTGTCGCCGCTGCTCGTCTGGCCTGAGCTGAGCAGCTGCTCCATGGCCAGGGGAATAGAGGCGGCCGATGTGTTCCCACTGGCGATGATGTCCCGCGCTACCGCGGCGGACTCAGGCAGCCCTAGTTCAGTCACCAGGGCCTCGGTGATGAGCAGGTTCGCCTGGTGCGGGATGAAGGCATCCAGTTGCTCGATGGTGAGCCCAGACCGGTCCAAAATCTGTTGGATAGCAGGCACCAATTCGTTCGTCGCCCAACGGTAAACCTTCCAGCCGGTCATGGTGATGGCTGGCCAGGAGTCTTCTGGGCCACTCCGCAGGTCTCGGGTCCAGCTCGAGGTCATCTTCAACGCACTGTTACGCGACCCATCGGCTCGCCAAACGACGGGACCGATGCCAGCGGTCGCTGACGGCCCGACCACGACCGCGCCCGCACCGTCGGCGAACAGAAACGCGGTGTCCCGGTCGGAGTGGTCGAGGATGTCAGTCATCCGCTCGGCACCGACTACCAGTACGTAGTCAACCTGACCGAGGCGGACCATGTCGCTGGCGAGGGACAAGGCGTGACAGAAACCCGCGCAGGCCGCGGAGATGTCAAAGCCCGTGGCCGTCCGGGCACCGAGTCGGTGCGCCACCTCAACCGCGAGCGCTGGCATCTGCTCCAAATAGGTAATGGTAGCGACAATGACACAGCCGATCTGGCCGGCAGTCATGCCGGCCGAGGCCAGGGCCTTCTCCGCCGCAGCGGTCGCCATTAGGGGGAGGCTCTCACCGTGCTCGGCGTACCGGCGGGTCCGGATCCCCGACCGGGAGGCGATCCATTCCGCGTCCAAGCCGGTGTTAGCGGCGATATAGGAGTTGTCAACGACCCGATCGGGGCGGTACGTGCCGATACCGAGAATCCGGCTGCCACGCGGCTGGTTAGTGGTCTGAATGGGATGTGTCATCAGCCCGCTCTCCTTGGGATGCAGGTCCTCGTGGGTGTAGCGGCGTACCGTCGGGCCACCACCCGCACTCTCGTGATGGCCCGACGGTACGCCGTGGCTCGGTTGGGAGTTAGCGCCGCAAGCCGTTGGCGACGCTGACAGGCGGGGCGTCCACGTGCTCGACGGGACTAGGGGTCTCGCGACGGGGCCGGGAGGCTTTCCTGGGCTCCGACCGCTGCCTGCGCTGGCCATAGCGGGTCATGCCCCACGGCTTGTAGGTCGACACAGCGGTCATGAAGATCAATATGCATACCGCAAGTCCGGAGCAGATCGCCAGCGGGATGCCGGTTTGCCGGACCTCTTCCACCGGCGCGCCGGCCAACACCTGATTGTAGGCGGTCAGAATTAGCTGATGAATGACACCAAATCCGAAAATCATCACCAATACGGTGGTGACGAATTTGGTGGCTACCCAGTGCCGGCGCATCAGATGCCACTTCGTTCCAGCGGCACCAACAACCCCTGTGAGCAGCGCGAAGAGGCTGGTCATGCCGAGGAAGATCTGATCCAGCAGATTCATCATGTCGTAGACGGAATATTGCGTCCGGGGGTCATCGGTGAGCACCGCAGTGATCGCCATGGCCAGCATTCCCATGATCAGCCCTAACCAACCGACAGAAATCGCAACGTGCGCGGTGAGCATCACCTTGCGCAACGGTTGAGACACCACCCGGGAGGGCTCACGCACGGTGCGGAACCAGGCGTTCGCCGCGGGCAGGTACATGAAAGCCACCCCGGCGACTGAGGCGAGTGCGCCGATGACCCCCAGGATGACCTGTGCGGTGCCATCGATCGGCCTTCCGGCGATTCCAAAGAGCCCGAGCACGGTAAACATCAACCCCAGCAGGCCGAATATGGTAAGCATCACCCGGCCCCACTGTCGGCCTTTGCGCATCATCTCCACGAAAAAGCCGAACATTGCAATGAAGGCGATGGTCAACACGAGATCAGTGGTGGCGCCCAGGTCGTTGCCACTGGAACCATATTTGCCGGTGAGTTCGAGAACGTTGCTGAGCAGAGCGGCAACTGTGCCGACGATGACCGACCAGTACGCGAACATGATAGCCACCGGCGGTGCAATCACGGTGTCCTTGGATGGGTTCACGGACTCAGACCCTCCTGTCCAGGCTCACGGGGGTCCGGACACCGCACCGAAATCCATGCGCGCCGGACCCGAGCAAGCCTGGAGGAAGGTTCTCGAAAGTCACTCAAGCCCGGTTGGGGCGGGTGGCTAGCCGGCTCAGCGCGACCAGCGCGTTCAGTGCGAGACGTCCCCCTCGGTTAGGGAAGCGGTGAACTTCGTCAGCAGTCGGGCGAACTCCCGTTGGTCCTGCTCACTCCAGCCGGCGAACAGCCGCTTGTAGAACGCCCGGCGGGAGCGGTGGGCGTTCTGGACGGCCTCTACTCCCAGCTCGGTCAACTCCAGACAGATCCGGCGGCCATCGCGCTGTGACGCCACCCGGCGCAGATATCCGCTATCGATGGTCGCCGCGACGACCCGGCTGGCCCGCGACGGATCGATGTCGAGCCGCTCCGCCACGAGCCCGACCGTCACGCCCTCCTGGCCCGGGAGCGGACCGACCTCAACGGCGTCGACCACCGCAATCTGCTGCAGGTCAACGTGCGGCTGATCCTTGACCGCGGAGCGGCCGAGGGTACGGCGAGCTTGCCGACGGCGGATCCTGGTCATCGCGTGTTCGACGGCGACCAGTACCGGGTCCATGTCGGTGACCGTCTCGGTGGCGGGCATTCCCCCACTGTAGTGCTTCAGCAGATCCAACCAACATGTCTATGCTTGAGTCCGACAAGTGCCTGAGACAAAAGTTGGCACGAAGCACCGACTGACGCGGAGGAACATCCATGCAGACCGAAACGGCAACCCCGGCCAACGTGCACCCGGGCGTGCGTCGCTGGCGACGGCTTTACGCGGCGGTCGGCGCCGCGATCGTCAACCTGGCCATCTGGACCCTCGCGGTACCGATCGCCGGAGTCGACCTCCAAGCAACCAGCGGTCCCGGCTCCACCGAGCTGGAACCAGTCCCGCTGGCAGCAGTGATCATCATGTCCCTGCTCTCCTCCCTCGCCGGCTGGGCGTTGCTGGCAGCTTTCGAACGCTTCACCGACCGAGCCTGTAGTATTTGGACCATAATCGCCCTTCTTGTCCTACTCATCTCCTACGGAGGCCCACTGCTCGGCGCCGGGCTTTCGACCGGTTCCCGGATCACGCTGGCGTTGATGCACACGGCAGTAGCGGCGGTCCTCATCCCCGTGCTGCGCAGCACGTCCCCTACCCGCTGACTCCTCAAACCGCCCGGCGACCGGCCTGCGACGGGTCAGTCGCCGGGCAGTGCTGAACCAAGTTCCAGCGGCCCTCGAGTCGAGCTCTAGGGCGGGATATCACGCTGTTGACGTACCGCGACGTGGTGCCCCAAGACTTGGAGAGCGGATGTGCGGAATCGCCGGTTGGGCAGACTTCGGTGGCGAGATCTCCCACGACCCCGACGTGGCCCAGGCGATGGTCGCCACCCTCACCTGCCGAGGGCCGGACGGCCACGGGCTGTGGCTCGACAGGCAGGCAGCCATCGGGCACACCCGGATGAGTGTGATCGACCTCCGCGGCGGGCAGCAGCCGATGACTGCCGACGGGCAGGGCCGCACTCACGCGGTGCTGACCTACTGCGGAGAGATCTACAACTTCCAGGAACTACGACGGGAACTGCAAGGACGAGGACATCGCTTCCGCACGCGCAGCGACACCGAGGTCGTGCTCCACTCCTGGCTCGAATGGGATACCCGGGCACCTGAACGACTAGAAGGAATGTTCGCGTTCGCGGTCTGGGAGCCGGCCCGGCACCGGCTCTTCCTGGCCCGCGACCGGCTGGGCGTAAAACCGCTCTACTATGCGCGGTGCGGCGATGCGTTTCTTTTCGGCTCCGAACCCAAGGCGATCCTGGCCCACCCGGCGGTGCCACGGCTGGTTGACGCCGACGGTCTTCGGGAAGTTTTCTCTGAGGCCCGCACCCCCGGCTCCGGAGTGTTCCGACACATCCGCGAGCTGCGGCCCGGCCACTGGATGGAGGTCCACCCGGACCGAGTGGAGCAACGCCGCTACTGGTCGTTGACCGCGACAGCACACCGGGACGACATCGAGACGACGGTCAACACCATTCAACAGATGCTCGGCGGCATCGTCGCGCGGGAATTGGTTTCGGATGTCCCGGTAGCGATGCTACTCTCCGGCGGCCTTGACTCAAGCGCTCTCACCGTGCTGGCCGCGAGAGCACGGCAGGCACACGGTGGTCCTCGAGTGCATTCGATCACCGCCAACTACCAGGGCTACAGCGAACACTTCCAGCCAGACCTCGTGCGCAGCGCCCCGGACGCGCCATACGCCCGCATGGTCGCCGAGCACGTCGGCGCGGACCACCTTGAACTGACTCTCAGTTCCGCCGACCTGATGAACGCCGACTCCCGGCTCGCGTGCCTGCTCGCACAGGACGTACCCACCCCGTTCGGTGATATGGACACCTCGACCTATCTGACCTTCCGGGCTGTACGGGAGCACGCGAAGGTCGCGCTAACCGGGGAGAGTGCTGATGAGTTATTCGGCGGCTACAGCTGGATCCACCTGACCGATCTCGCAGAACAGCCGATGTTCCCCTGGGTGTCGTTCGAGCAGTGGCATCCCGGCACCCGCGACGGGCTGGGACGTGGACTGCTTGACCGGGGTCTGGCCACCAAGCTCGACATGGATGGGTACTACGCCCAAGCGTACCAGCGGGCGCTTTCCGAGGTGCCGGTGCTCGACGGGGAGACGCCCGAGGAGCGTCGGATGCGCGAGATCTGCCACCTACAACTGACCCACTGGCTACCCATGCTGCTAGACCGTAACGATCGCCTCAGCATGGCCTCGGGGCTGGAGGTTCGTGTCCCATTCTGTGACCACCGCTTTGTCGAGTACATGTTCAACGTCCCCTGGTCGCAGAAGACCTTTGACGGGCGGGAGAAAAGTCTGCTCCGAGCCGCTGTGGCGGACCTGCTGCCGGACGCCGTGCTGCAACGCCCGAAGAGCCCCTTCCCGGTCAATCAGGATCCGGCCTACACCCGTGCACTGCACGAGGCAGTGGCCGACACCCTAACCGACCCGAACAGCCCGGTCGCACCCCTCATCGACCATGCCGCGGCACGGGCAATGACCGAGGAAACCAACGGGGGCGTCCAGGACTGGTTGTTCCGAATGAACTTCGAGATGGTCCTCCAGCTGAACTCGTGGCTGACCAGATATCGCGTTGACCTAGCTCTTTAGCGAACTGCCCGCCCGGATGGACGGACCGACCGACCGACCGAAGGAGAGCACATGATTGACCAGGACGACCGACTCAAGCAGCTGTTCAACCTTGTCGAGACGGTCCCACACGATCAGCTCGCGGAGGCGCTCAACGCGCAGTCAGGTGGTGTCCCAGCCGCACTGGATCTGATCTTCGCCCTGCTGGCCTCCGAATTTAACCCGGCCAAGGCCAAGGGCAAAAAGGGCGTCTTTCAATTCGAGGTGCTGGCGCCAGACGCCACCTACGAATACGTGGTCCACGTCGAGAACCACACGTGCCAATGGCAGCGTGGACGGGCGGAGGACCCGGACATCGCCATCGGCGTCAAGCTGCCCGACATGCTGCTGATGGGCATAGGAAAGCTTCCCGGCGCCAAGGCGTTTATGACCGGGAAACTGAAGATCCGGGGTAACCCATTGTTCGGCACCAAACTGGGCGACTGGTTCGATCATCCGCCTGTGTGAGGTTCATAAGGCGGTCGGCGCCGAGGCGCGAGCCCCAGCACCGCTGCTGTCCGTGGTAACCCCGCCGACCGGCGGACGGTGCGTCCCAGTAACGGGACGGCAGGACAACAGATGTATCGTACCGCCGAGCACGGCCAGCTCGAAAGAGACTGCTCCGCTGATCTCTTCCACCAGCGCGTTGGCTAGGTCAGTCACCCACATCAACAGTGCGGGTGTAAGAGTGGGGGCGTTGCGCACCCGAGGCAGTACAGCCGCCGTCCGAGTGCCACCGTCCGCGGGGATTGTGGCGATCGGCTTAGTTGTTACGTGCTGACGCCGCACCGCGCCCGTGTGCTGGTCAAGCACGGTGGCATCTCGCCAGACGCCTTGGCCAAGATCCTCGTCGAGCCCGTGGCAGCTGAGTAGTCTGATCTCGCCTTGTTCCGGTTCGACGGTCCCTCGCACGGACACCTCCGCCGCGATGAAGTGTTGCAGCACCACGGCTAGGATCTGATCAGCAGGATCGCAGGATTCACGGGCGTTCGGAGTACCGACATCCCGGGCCGCGAGCGCCCCCAGCTCCAGTACCGTCTGGTCGCAAGTATCCGATGGGAGGTTGTGCCACACCGGCCCGACTTGCCGCATGCTGCCGTCAGGGCGGATCAGGCTGCCGCGAACGGTCAGCGGCTCAGCAAAACCTTCCAACCCGGCGGCAAGCACCCGCGTGACATCATCCGCGTCCGCCCAGCAGTCCATCCGGCCGCTAAGTACGAGCGTTGACGGGACATGCCACCGCCGTCGCATTCGTCGCAGCGCGTCGATCTCCGCACTGTGCGGGTCAGGTAGATTCGACGAGCCGTCTAGCCAGCCGACCGACAGGGTGGGTGGCCGTTCCGATCGGGCCGGCTGCGACGTGTTGTTCCGGGCTGCGGAACATTGAGTTCCGGGCCCGACCTGATCAAATAGCGCCGCGCACCACCTATTCGATCTGAACATCTGCTCAACGTACATACCGTCGCCGCTGCTTGACAAGCCGGCAGGTTCAGCCGGTCACAGTATTTGATCTTGCCGCTTGCGTGGGACAGATTTCACCGTGCGCCCAATGAAGTGATCTAAGCAACGCATAAGGGTAAATTAGTGCGAGACGGGTGCAGACGGCGAGTCGGGCGGGCGTGGACATAGACGTGGAGCCGTCGATAGGCACGTCCTTGCGACAGATCCGCGTCTTCGAGGGGGCTCCACGTGATTACCTATCGTGCCATGGTCGACGTCCCCAGGGCCCGGGCGCCCGCACCGGCACGCGGGCGTTGACCTACTTCTACCAGGCGTAAATGGTGCTGGTCTGGTTCCGCAAGGCCGAGGACGTGGCCCGGCTCGGCGCGGGGTTCGACGTGTCACGGGCGACCACCTACCGCTACCGCGACGATGGCATCGCTGTGCTCGCGGCCCAGGCGCCGGATCTGCACACCACTCTGCGGGGGTGGCCGACGACGGCTGGTCCCATCTCATCGCGGACAGGAACTCTTCTACTGTGACTGACTCGCCGAGACCAGCTTCTCGGTGAAGGGCGAGGTGATCGACGCCTGCCGTTCCGGGAAGCACCGCCTTCGGCGCGAACGGCCATACACCCCGATAGTCTACAAAACTGAACATCCGAGGCGCTACTCGGGCACCTGCACGACACCCGTAGCGCCCGCGAGTTGGGCATCACCGCCGCGCCGAACTGGTCCGCAACCGAGCTTGATTTTCCAACCCTGGCCGATTCCGGCTACGAAAGCGCAGGCCACGGCATCAAGACTCCGACCAACAGCCGCCTGGGGCAGCCGGCTCGCGCCCGACAACCGCGCCTACAGCCGGCTGCTGCGCGGCCTACGCTGGCGGAGCGGTCGCGGCTTCGCTTGCGCGGAAAGGCTCAGTGTGCATGGACCCGTGCCATGCACTGATCAACCCGTAGCCCTTAGTCCTGTCTTCTTACCTCGGCAATAGCCATGATCAACCACGGACTACGAGCATGATCAATCAGGATCAATACAGGCCGACTCCAGGTTAAAAGATCAATCAGGTACGTGTGACGCCCTCTTGAGAGGCGGCGACCGTACGTCGCGCTCCAGGCCGGGGTAGCTCGCTGACCGACGCCAGCGGACGATCGATCTCGAGAAAGACACGCTGCGTCATCATCCGGACGGCCGGGTCGATCCGATATACGAATATCCTACCCTCTTCCCTCTCCGAATCCACACTGGCTAGCTGCACCTCAACTAGCCTTTCCAATGCGGATTCGGCGGTGACCGGGTCAGCGTTGAGCATCTCAGCAGCTGAGTCCACAGTCAACGGCTCTTGCGCCTGCAACACGAGCCGGCGGCAAATCGCGGCCTCTGCCTGGGGTAGTAGCCTGTAACGCGCTGACACGCTAGCGACAACATCGAGTTCGGACTCTGTCCCGGCAGCCGCCCATCCTCCGCCGGAGTCGAGTCGGTCAGTCAGATGGCGAATCTGCCAATGCGGGCGCAGCACTAGCCGGGCTGCCGCCGAGCGCAGGGCCAGCGGCAAGCCACCACAGATCCGCACCAGTTGCCGGGCGGACTCCAAGTCCCGATCGACGCGGCTTTGTCCGGCGACAGTGGCGAGCAGTTGCAGGCCGGCCTCCTCGGATAGCGGGGCGAGTTCAACCATCGCGCCCGCCGCAGGGACATCCAGTCGGCGGAGTCCGGCAATTAGGGTGGCGCAACCCGCGCCGCTCGGCAGCAGTGGCCCGAGCTGTTCGGCGTGCGACATGTGGTCGAGTACCACCAGCGCCCGGCGTCGCGCGGTCCAGCCACGGAACATCGCGGCCCGGGCAGCCATCCCCTCCGGGATGCGACTGGCCGGCACGCCGGTCGCTTGCAGGAACCCGGCGAGAACCTCACCGGGTTTGGTGTTCGGATCACTGAAGCTGGCATAGAACTGGCCGTCGGGAAACTCACCTTGGACGCTATGGGCGGCGTGCACACAGAATGCGGAGCTGCCGACGCCAGGCGGGCCGGTCACCGAGAGCGTGGCTGGGCTTTGTCGCTTTCGGTCGGTCAAGAACTTTACCAGGTACACAAGTTCCCGCTCACGGCCGACGATGGGGACGTCGGGAGGCAGCTGGGCTGGAGGATCGATGGCCCGCACCGCCTCACCACCGAGAACGCCGTTGGGGTGCGCCAGGCCGGGATCGGCGGCGAGCACCGCTCGATGCAGACGTTGCAGCTCCGGCCCTGGCTCAAGGCCGAACTCTTCGATTAGTGCCTGCCGTACCCGGCGGAACACCCCGAGCGCCTCGGAACGGCGGCCTACTCGATAGAGCGCGATCATCAGCCTGGCATGCAGGTTTTCGTGGGTGGGGCTGCGGGCAACGTGGGCGCTCAGCTCGCTGATGAGTTCGGTGTGCCGGCCGAGTTGGAGGTCGGCGTCGAGTCGCGCCTCGAGAACGCTGTTTCGAAGTTCCTCGAGCCGCACGACATCTCCACGCAGGACCGGCCCAACCTGGACATCGGAGAGAACGGGCCCACGCCACAGCGCTAGCGCCTCGTGCAGGGTCTCTGCGGCGGCCTCGACGTGCCCCCGGGCGAGCGCCTCCCGGCCATGCCGCGCCAATTCCTCGAAGTGACGGACGTCTAAGGCCTCCGGGGGCAGTTCGAGCAGGTAGCCACTGGGCCGGGTGCGCAGCAGTACACCCGATGTCGACCCGTCCCGTCCCGCACTCCGATCGAGCAGCTTGCGCAACTGGTAGATGTAGGTCTGCAGGGTGGTCTGCCAACTCGACGGAGGGCAATCCTCCCACAGCTCGTCGGCGAGCTGACGGGTCTGCACGAGGCTGTCGGCCCGCGCGGCGAGAAGAGCGAGCACCCGGCGCAGCTTGGGCGCCGAAGGCGTGATCCTGGTGCCGCCATTGGTCACCTCAAGTGTTCCGAGCATTCGAAACCGCGTCATGGGGGGTGCACCTCCGTGATCTGGCGTCCGCCCCTTAAGGGGCACCGATCAATGTAGTGGACCATCTCATGCGGTGGGGGGGGATAGTGTCATCCAATTACATGTGCTAGCCGCATACACATCGAAACCCGACCCACTACGTTGGGAGACCTCGTGAGCAGCCAAGCCCGGACGGCGGACGACATGTCGCCACCACTTAGCCGTGATGTGCGTCTCGTGCTCGCCGCACTGCTGCTTTGCACCTTGATTTCTATGCTGGACCAGGCGATAATCGCGACGGCCGGCCCGACAGTAGTGGATGAGCTGGGCGGATTGTCCGACTACGCCTGGGTTTTCACTGCTTACATGCTGGCTTTCAGCATCACCATGCCCGTGTACGGCAAACTTGGGGACCTCTTCGGTCGGAAGCCCGTCTACCTGGTAGGTCTCGCGCTGTTCCTGGGCGGCTCGATCGCCTGCGGCGCAGCCCAGTCCATGGGGCAGCTGATCGCCTTCCGGACGCTGCAGGGCCTGGGGGGCGGCGGCCTAGTCGTGGTGGGCATGGCGATCCTTGGTGACCTGCTGGCACCCCGCCTGCGAGCCCGGTACCAAGCGTGGTTCGCCGCGGTATTCACCCTGGCCAACCTGGCGGGTCCGTCGATCGGCGGAGTAATCACTGATCAGCTCGGCTGGCGTTGGGTGTTCTTCGTCAACGTCCCGATCGGTCTCGTTGCCATAGCGCTGCTCGGGTTCTTCTTGCAAGCCACCCGCCCCACCGGGCGGCCACGCATCGACTATGCCGGCATCGTGCTCCTCAGCGGCTTCGCGGTCACCACCGTCCTGGTCAGCACCTGGGGTGGAACCCGGTACGCCTGGAACTCGTCGATGATCGTCGGGCTCGGGGCACTCGCGACGCTGCTGCTGATCGCCTGGTTCTTGGTCGAGGTAAGGGTTGCGGAGCCCCTCATCCCGCTGCGGCTGTTCCGGAACCGCAACTACACGGTGTCGGTTGTGGTGGCCTTCGCCGGAAGTATCGCGTTCTTCGGCGGCATCAACTTCATCCCGTTATTCTTCCAACTCGTCGCCGGGGCGAGCCCGACAGCGACTGGCCTACTGTTCCTGCCCGCCATGGTCTGCGTGGCGATCGCTTCGCTGATAGCCGGGCAGGTTATCGGCAAGACCGGGCGCTACCGGTGGTTTCCCGTGGCCAGCATGGCCACCGCACTTGTCGGCATGGCGTTGCTCTCCACGATGAACAGCGACACGCCTCAACTGCTGGCCGCTGGCTACCTCGCCCTGGTCGGCTTCGGTATCGGCCTGTCCCAACAGGTCGTGACGCTGATCGCGCAAACGGCCGCGCCGCCGGCGAACCTCGGTGTGGCCACCTCGACCGTTGGCTTCCTGCGCAACATGGGGGTGGCCGCCGGAGCTGCAGCTTTCGGCGCGATCACCAACGGTCGGCTGGCTGAGGAGCTTTCCCGGCGACTACCCACCGAAGAGGCCGCTCGATTGGGGAAAGGTTCACTAACTCAGGAATCGGTCGCTACACTGCCTACTGCGGTGCAGCAGGCGGTGGCCCACTCCTACGCGACGGCGCTGACAACGGCCTTCCGCTGGACGATTCCGGTACTGCTCCTCGGCCTCCTGGCCGCGCTGCTACTAAAAAATCGGCCACTGCGGCCTCGAGGTGCACCGGAGACAGGCGCGCACCGCCCGCCGACCGCCGACGTGCATCATCCAGGTCCGGTCGTAGAACGCTCCGGCTGACGCCCCCAACTTCCACAGGCATCGATCGCCCTGGCCTGGTGCGTCCACTAGCCCATTTCCAGGCTGTCCAGAGGGCCTCTAGCGGTCCTTGAGGCGAGTTGACCACTATCAATCAGGTGAGTCCCCTAGGTGCTTTCCCTCGACCGAGCGACAACGCCCGGCCCCGGCCAGAAGCCCTACCGCGTTGGTCCCGGCTTCGTCAACGGATACGTCCGTGGCTTCCGGGCGTCGAGGAGTGGCTAGCGGTGACCATTGCCTGCAGCCCCGTGCTGCCATGCGTCAGTTTGACGCCCCTGTTCACTGGTCAGCGATCTCCCGCATCACCGACCGCCGGACAGGGACGGACCCGCCCGGGACACGGGCGCAGCGATGGAAGGGCGACCGATGACTGAAGCTGCACTCCGGTCCATCAACGCGGACCCGGGATGGACGGCCTGCGCCCATTGCCGGAACCTGCTCTACCGCAAGCGGTGGATGCGTGACCTGTACGTGTGCCCCGACTGCGGGGCGCACGCCCGAGTCACCGCGCCGGACAGGGTGGACCAGCTGCTGGACTGCGACGGCCGGGAGTCGATCGATGCCGGAACCGGGCTGGTCGACCCCCTCGGCTTCACCGATGTCCGCCCCTATCCCGAACGGCTGACCGAGGCCCGGGCGCGGACTAGATTAGACGAGGCGGTGATGTGCCTGCGGGGCAGGATCGACGGCCGTCCGGTGGTGCTGGGGGTGATGGACTTCCGCTTCCTCGGCGGCAGTCTCGGTGCCGGCGTCGGGGAGCGGGTCACCAGGGCCGCCGAGGCGGCCCTGCACGACCGGGTCCCATTGATACTAGTCACCGCATCGGGGGGCGCGCGGATGCAGGAAGGCGCGTTGGCCCTGATGCAGATGGCCAAGACCAGCCAGGCGCTGGCACAACTCGACGACGCGGGGGTACTGACGGTCTGCGTGGTCACCGACCCTACCTACGGCGGCGTCGCCGCGTCGTTCGCCAGCCTCGCTGATGTGATCCTGGCGGAGCCAGGTGCGCGGTTGGGTTTCGCCGGGCCCCGGGTCATCGAACAAACGATCCGCCGCTCGCTGCCGGCCGGGTTCCAATCCGCGGAGTTCCTGCTCGAACGGGGCCTCATCGACGCCGTGGTGCCGCGGGACCAGCTGGCCGCCACCCTCGGTCGGTTGATCGACACGGCGGGCCACGGCCGGGGCCTCCCCGGCGGCGTGGGCTGGCTGGCCGCGACCAGTGCGGATAACAAGCTGCCGCCCGTCGTGCGCGATCCCGGGGCGCTCGCCCCCAGCGACCCCTGGCAGACCGTGCAATGGGCCCGGCACCCGGAGCGACCAACCACCCTGGACTACCTCAGGTACCTCAGCGACAGCTTCGTTGAACTGCGCGGTGACCGCACCGGCCAGGACTGTCCTGCGGTCGTCGGCGGGCTGTGTCGGCTGGACGGGCGGCCGGTGATGGTGATCGGCAACCAGAAGGGACACAACACCCGGGAACTAGTCAGCCGAAACTTCGGCATGCCCAGCCCGGCCGGCTACCGCAAGGCAGCACGGCTGATGCGACTTGCCGAGAAGTTGGGCCTCCCCGTGGTCACCCTGATCGATACCCCGGGAGCAGATCCGGGGCCAGAGGCGGAGGAACAGGGCCAATCGGTCGCTATCGCAGAAAACCTACGGCTGATGGCCCGCCTGGCAGTGCCGGTAATCGCAGTGGTGACCGGAGAAGGCGGCAGCGGAGGCGCGCTCGCTCTTGGCGTGGCCGACCGTGTCTACCTACTCGAGCACGCGATCTACTCGGTGATCAGCCCCGAGGGGTGCGCGGCCATCCTGTGGCAGCGCCCCAATGAGGCAGCCAAGGCCGCGGCGGCCCTCCGGCTCACCGCCCGGGAACTGCTCGACCTGAGGGTCGCCGATGGCGTGATAATCGAGCCGAAAGGCGGCGCGCACGCCGATCACCTCCAGGCTGCTGAGGCACTGCGACTCACAATCGGCGAGGAGTTGGGCCAACTCGAACGGCTGCGGCCCGAAGAACTCGTACGGCAACGGCGGCAACGGTATCGCCGGTTCGGCACACCGGCCTGAGGCAGAGGGGGAGACCGATGGAGGATATCAATGCCGTACTCGACAAAATTTGCAGCAGCGCCATTCAGTTGGTGCAAGCGACACCAGGCGCGGTCAGCCGGCTGCGGTTGCAGGCCGGGAGCGCTACCGTCGAGATGGAGTGGGTGGCCCGCGGGACGCAGTCTGGCGATCTCCCACCGCCGGCGGTAATCACCGCTGAAACCGTTGCCGACGAAGGGGCGGAGGTGACGTACCTCCGAGCACCCATGATCGGTACCTTCTACCGCTCGCCTGCCCCCGGCGAACCGCCATTCGTCCGGGAGGGGGACATGGTGGAGGCCGGCACCCAGGTCGGGATCTTGGAGGCAATGAAGCTGATGAACCCAATCGAGGCCGACCAACCCGGACGAGTGGTGGAGGTCCTCGTCAGCGATGGCACGCCGGTCGAGTACGACCAGCAGCTGATTGTGGTCACGCCGGCCCTGGACGGGTGAACCGATGTTCAACACCGTGTTGATTGCCAACCGTGGGGAAATCGGCCTACGGGTGGCCCGCACCTGCCGGGAAATGGGGATCCGTACCGTCGCGGTCTACGCCACCGCTGACCGTGACTCGGCGGTGACGCGGTTTGCCGACGAGGCCCTGCATATAGGACCCACACCGGCAAAACGCAGTTATCTCAACATCGCCGCGGTAGTTGAGGCGGCGTTGCGCGCTGACGCAGATGCGATTCACCCAGGCTACGGCTTTCTTTCCGAGGACGCCGACCTCGCCGAGGTCGCCGCACAAAACGGCATCACGTTCATCGGCCCCCGCCCAGAGGTGATGCTTCGGCTGTCGGACAAGGCCGCAGCTCGGGCAGTGATGGCTGACGCCGGTCTGCCGGTGCTACCAGGCAGCCGCACCGCGGTCACCATGCTGGCCGAAGCAGAGGCGATCGCGCAGGAAATCGACTATCCTCTAATCATCAAGGCTGCGGCCGGCGGCGGCGGTCGCGGAATGACTGTGGTGTGGCACCGGCGCGACCTGCCGCGGGCCTTTGCCGAATGCCGGTCCTCGGCCCAGGCAGTGTTCAACGACAGCCGCGTCTACCTGGAGCGCTACCTGGAGTCAGCGCGACACGTCGAGATCCAGGTGCTCTGCGACAACCACGGCAACGCAATCCACCTCGGGGAACGAGACTGCTCGGTGCAGCGGCGACACCAGAAACTCATTGAGGAGGCCCCGGCGCCCAATCTCCCTCCCGGGCTCGCCGACGAGATGGGCGCGGCGGCGGTACGGGGCGCACTCGCGGTCGGCTACTCCGGAGTGGGCACCTTCGAGTTCCTCGTTGACGAGGATGGCTCGGCGCACTTCATGGAGATCAACTGTCGAATCCAGGTGGAGCACCCAGTCACCGAAATGGTGACCGGCATTGACTTGATTCGGGAACAGATTCGGGTGGCCGCCGGACGCCCGCTGGAGCTGAATCAGGCGGACGTTACTCGCCGCGGCGCGGCAATTGAGTGCCGGGTTAACGCGGAGGATCCTACCCGTGACTTCCGGCCCACTCCCGGCCGAATCGACGAACTCGACTTGCCTGGTGGCCCGTTCGTGCGGGTGGACACGCACTGCCGGCCGGGATGGACGGTAGTTCCCGACTACGATCCTCTGTTGGCCAAGCTAATCGTCTGGGCCGAGGACCGAGAACGAGCACTCGCCCGGATGGATCGGGCCCTGTCAGAGTTTGGGATCACCGGCAAGGGCATGTCCACGACGAAGGAGTTCCTTCGTGAGGTGGTAGTCCACCCGCTGTTCCGGCGAGCCAAGCACTCGACCGGGTTGGTGGGTCAGATGCGCGTCGAGGCCGACGCTGACTGACCGCACGCCAGCGGTGACTGGGCCCCTGTCCGGCCACCTGCCATCGCTCCGGCAATCTCATAGGGGCCCGATATTCCTGTCACTGAAGGACTTCGGAACAGCTCGTTGGTCTGTCTGGGACTGCGTAGATTTCGGCCCTGTCTCACTTTCGGTGGTGACGGAGGGTGGCTGGTGTCGTTGTTCCTGTGTGGATGATGTCAATGGGCTTGTACAGACGGTGTTCTCGGGGCTGTCCCCGCTGGTCATCGAGGACGTGGCCGACGAGGGTGAGCGGATCGTGGTGCTGGCCCGCACGCCCCGGGACGCTGCGGTCTGCCCGATATGCGGGGCCTCGTCGGGACGGGTGCACGGCTATCACTGGCGGACGGTCGCGGACGTTGCGGTCGACGGGCGGCGGGTGGTGGTTCGGGCGGGTGCGGCGTCTGGTGTGCCCCACGCGCGGCTGCCGCCGTACCTTCCGGGAACAGGTCTCCGGGGTGCTGGAGCGATACCAGCGCCGCACGGCTCGTTTGGACAGGCAGGTCAAAGCCGTGGTCAAGGAGTTGGCGGGCCGGGCAGGGTCGCGTCTGCTGGCGATCTTGGCCATGGGCTTGTCCCGTCACACGGCCCTGCGCGCCCTGCTGCGCATTCCCTTGCCCACCGGGCGGACGCCTCGGGTGATCGGCGTTGACGATTTCGCTCTACGCCGGCGGCACCGCTACGCCACCGTGGTGATCGACGCCGAGACCCATGAGCGGATCGAGGTGCTACCCGACCGCACCGCCGACACGCTGCAAGCGTGGTTGCGCGCGCATCCCGGCGTCGAGGTCGTGTGCCGAGATGGCTCGGCGACCTACGCCGAGGCCATCCGCCGCGCCCTGCCCGACGCGGTGCAGGTCGCGGACAGGTGGCACCTGCGGCACAACCTCTGTGAAGCCGCTCTGAGCGAGGTGAAGGCGCACAGCGCCTGCTGGGCAGGTGTGCTGGACGCACCCATCTACGACGGCCCCCGCGCGCAGACGACCCAGCAACACTGGCACCAGGTCCATGACCTGCTCGACCAGGGCGTGGGCCTGCTGGAATGCGCCCGCCGCCTGCAGCTATCCCTGAACACCGTCAAACGCTACGCGCGAGCCGACCGGCCCGAGCGGATGCTCCGCGTCCCCAAATACCGTGCCAGCCTCGTCGACCCCTACCGTGAGCACCTGCGCAAACGTCGGGCCGAGGACCCCGGCGTCGCCATCGTGCACCTCTTCGACGAGATCAAGGCCCTCGGCTACGAGGGCTGCCTCAACCTCCTGCACAAGTACATCAACCAAGGCCGCGCGGACGCCGACCGCAGCCACATCTCCCCACGCCGCCTCGCCCGGATGCGCCAGTGCGGCGGTGAGCGCCACGAAGCCGAGGCCGCCTCCCACCGCGCCCACGGCCGACGCCAGCCCGACCTCGGCCGCGGTGAGGATCCGCACCTGCGCGGCCGACATCCCGGCTAGCCGAAGTGCGGCGAGCCGGCGATCTCGTTCTTGTGAACCCCAGCGGACCGCGTTGACGACCAGTGCGAGTAGTGGAAGCAGCAGGGCCGCGAGGCCAACCGGCACCGCCAGGCGCAGCCCGCCCGGAAGGCGAGGAACATCCTGGGGCTTGGCACCCCAACCGGAGGAGGGGACGTAGTCAGTGGGAAAAGCCGCGGGATCCGCGCCCATCCACAGGACCCACTCGCGCGGCCCGGTCAGGCCGGCGTCCCCGACAGTGCCGATGATCGATTGCGGGTATCGCTCGCGCAGCGTGACGTCCGTCTCAGTGCGGCCTCCACCTCCGGGGAGACGACGATCTCACCCGGACCCGGCAGGCGTTCCAGCCCTGGTGGTGGCGGCGCATCCGGCCGGATCGCGGCCACCTCTTCCACCAGTATCGGCTAATCCAGGTAGACATCGCTCCACCCCACGATTGAGCAGCGTGCCCGCCGACCGGTGCTCGCCCTTCTCCAGGGTGGGGGATCGGTCCGCCGCGCGGTCCCGCTGAGCCTCGCTCAGTGGCAACACGGCCGCGCCGGCGAGCAGGAACAGCGCGGCCACCGCCATGCCGGCAGCCGTGAAGATGAATCGCAATCGCAATCGCGGGCTACCGAGCGCCAGTTGCCCGGCGAGTCCGACGACTCGGGTCAGGTTCAACGCGGCACCCCTGTCGCCGGGACGGCCATCCGGCCGTCCCGCAGCACCAACTCACGTTCCGCGTACGCGGCGATCTTGTCGTCGTGGGTCACCAGCACGAGGGCGCAGTGACGGTCTCGCACCTGCCGGGTCAGCAGCTCCATCACCAGTTCCCCGTTGGCGCTGTCGAGCGCTCCCGTTGGCTCGTCGGCGAAGATGACATCCGGGTCGGTGGCCAGGGCTCTGGCCACCGCCACCCGCTGCTGCTGACCGCCGGACATCTCACCGGGCCGGCGCCCGGCCAGGTCCACGACGTCGAGGTCCTGTAACCATCGCCGCGCGGTCTCCTCGGCCGGTTTCCGGCCGGTGCCGTTGAGGCGCAGGTTCAGCGACACATTTTCCAGGGCGGTTAGCTCCGGCACCAGGTGCCCGAACTGGAAGACGAAGCCGAAACGTTGGCGACGTAGCGCGCTGCGCTCCGCGTCGGGCAGGGTACTCAGGTCCCGACCGTTGAGGCACACCTGCCCCTCGTCCGGAGTTACCAACCCCGACAGGCAGTGCAGAAGCGTCGACTTGCCGGAGCCACTCGAACCAATAATCGCGATACTGTCGCCACGCGCGATGGTCACCTCGACCCCGTCCAAAGCGCGGGTCAGTCCGTAGTTGACTCGAAGCCCCCGCGCCTGCAGGAAGGGTGGACCAGGCTGGTCCGGCGCCGACGAAGGCTCCATTACCTGGTTCATCCCGCGGTGACCGCATCCTTCTGCGAGTCACTGGCCTCCAGCTCAGGCTGCCCCTCGGCCGAGTGCGCCTCCGGTCCGGTGGCGACAGTATTCCCTTCCCGCGGACCATCCTCGTCAACGCGGGCATGCTTGGGTTTGTAGGTAGACATACTACTCCTTCAGGTTGAGCCCGGGCCCGGGCGCGACAGCCTCCGTCAGCGATTCACCCGATGAGATCCTGTCGAATCTTGGCCATTCGCCGCTCCGTCGAATCGATCCAACGAAGGTCGGCATCGAGGTGCAGAATCGCGAGGTCAGCGGCGATCACGTCGATGTCGCGAGAATCGGGAGAGGACTTGATTTTCGTCATGTCCCGCATAAGCGCACGGTGTGCCGCCCGCTGCACATCGAGCACCCGAGTGGCATCTCGTTGGGTCAGCACGGCGAGCAACACTTTGGCGTACAGGTCCGGCTGGAGGTACGGCTGAATTCCCTCTGGTTGAAAGAACCAGTGCTCCAACCCGGCTGCACCCGCCGGGGTTACCTCGAAAGATGTCCGCTCCGGGCCGCCGGCTCGCTCGACCCCCACCACATCCACCAGGCCGTCACGCCGCAGTCGTTGGAGGGTGCTGTAGATCTGACCAGAGCGCAACGGTCGTCGGAGCCCGAGCACGGCGTCGTACTGTCTCCGCAGCTCATAGCCGTGCAGGGGACGCGGTTCCATCAGGGCAAGCAGGGTTTCTGGCACCGGCACGTGGAGCAGTATCCACTGAGTGGCTAGTGTTGGCAACCAGACCGAGCTGACCAGGCGCCACCGAGCGGTGACGTGACCCGGCCACCCGTAACACTCCACGAATGCCTGGCGCTGGCGCCGCCCAGCAACGCCAGACTCCACCCGCCCGCACCGTTCGGCGCACCGACGGCGCAGTGTGGCGTTCGTCGAAACGATGCACCGCCCGCCGACAGCGGGTGAGGTGCCGGTTTCGACACCTCACCGGGACCGCGCACCCGCTACTTTTCGCCTACCACCAGCTCCAGAACCCGCTTCACGTAAGTGGCGAGAGCAGCCTTGATTGCTGATTCATCGGGCAATGGCGAGTCGCTGACTCCAATAATCACATTCACGGCCATTGGCCCATCTCGCGCTAAAACCAGGTCTCGACGAAACTCCATTCCTGGCCCAGTCCGCGGGTCGGACCTATCCAACATGAAAAAGGCCATCTCCCCCACGCCGTCCAGCGGTTCAGACTCCATCGGGAATTCCGGATCCGCCGACTCCGAAGGCTCCAGCTCCGCCGACTCCGAAGGCTCCAGCTCCGCCGACTCCAAAGGCTCCAGCTCCGCCGACTCCAAAGGCTCCAGCTCCGCCGGCTCCGAGGGCTTTAGGCCCGCAGTGACCTGGACACTGACCCCCGTCGAACCACCCGGCGCCGCCGCACGGACCTGACATTGCCGGAACTCCATAACATCGGGCCATGGCTCGGAGTACGTGATTTCCGGAGACGCTCCAGTAAGCTGGATCAACCAACTGTGATCCAGCCGATCACAAATGTCATCCAACAGACGATAGGTGACGGTCGGAGCGACCGACACTGTCGGCGCAGCATCCCGCGAGGGCGAGGCCTCCACACACGCGGAAAGCCCCAGGACCAGTAGCGCCGCAGCGCCCCTGCGAATTACACCCGCAATCATGGGCGCAACCATTCCATACCTGACCAACCCTACAGCGAGCTGCAGCTGCCCAGTTCAGACAGCCTCGAAATCGTGACCTTGCCGCATCCTCCGCCACTGACCAGCACCACGCTTCGAGGTCTGCTGTGGCGCCAAGGAATTAACCACGACAAGCCAGGTTCAAATTAGAGTAAACGGGGAAAAGTAGCCGCCAGCCGACGTCGAGGGAGGCGACCATGGCGAGTCCGATACCGGAGTTGGACACGGAGGACCTGCGACAGATGGCGGTACGAGGTGGCATCGAGGGCGCGGTCGACATGGACCGGGAGGAACTGCTGGATTCCCTGATCGCCCGCCCCGGCGAGGGGGCCTGGCAGGAGGACCCCAAGCCGGCGGCGGTCAACCCCAACACCTACCGCTACCAGGCTCCCGACGAACAGTAAGGCCCGCGCGGAACCACGATCGACGGGATGCGGCAGCTAAGTTGGATGCCGGTGGGCGGTCAGCTGTGCTCGTTGAGGTAGCGGATCAGGCCGGCGACATCGTCGGGGACCAGGCGGCCGATCGCTCCGCTCGAGTAGACAGCCGTCAGCACGGTGCCGTCCGGCGCGAGGACAAACCCGGTCGACTGCAGGTGGTGCGGCTCGTCATTGACGTAGGCGCCCGTCACCTCGGCCACCGTGGCGATGTCGGCGCTGTGCCCGACGGGGAAGCCGATCCGACGATCCGCCACGAGCTGGCGGGAGGTTTCCTCGTCGTCGGAGGAGAGCGCGACGACCCGTACCCCGAGTTCGGTGAGGGTGTCGCTGGCCCGCTGGAACGCCGCGAGCTGTGTGTTGCAGTACGGACACCATGATCCACGGTAGATCAACACAACACCGAACTGGCCGGCGAGGTCGTCGGGCAGGTTGAGCGTGCCGCCACCGACCGCGGGGACCTGAAGGTTCGGAAAGCGTTGTCCGTTATTGAGACGAGCCACGTCGTTCTCCTTATCGCGCCGGCGCTCCCAGGCGCCGATTTACTGGACTGACTGGTCCAGCGTAGGAAGCAAAAACTGGACCAGCAAGTCCAGTTTTCTTGCTAGGCTTGTGCCATGACCACCGCGCAGCACACCCCCAAGCTGACCGCCCGGGGGGCGGCGACCAGGACCCGCATCGTGGCGGCCGCAGCCAACCTCGTACGCGAGCATGGGGCGGCGGGCACGAGCCTCGACGATGTGATGGCGGCGAGCAGAACCAGTAAGTCGCAGCTGTACCACTACTTCGCGAACAAGGAAGATCTACTCCGAGCGGTCGCATGGCAGCAGACCGATCGAATCGTGGAGGCGCAGCGCCCCGAGCTGGACCAGCTGGACTCCCTGGCCGGCCTGCGCCGCTGGCGCGACAAGTTCGTCGCGGCGCGCGACGAGGCTCAAAATGTGGGTGGTTGCCCGCTCGGCTCCCTGGCCGGCGAACTCGCCGACGGCGATCCGGAGAATCGCGTCGTGCTGCAGAAATGCTTCACCGCGTGGGCATCCCCACTGCTCATGGGGCTGACCACGATGCGCGACCAGGGACAGCTGAGGCCGGATGCCGATCCGGACGCACTGGCCGAAGCCATCATGGCTGCCCTACAGGGCGGGCTGCTGTTGAGCAACACCTACCGGTCCAGCCGCCCACTCGCCCGCGCGCTGGACATGGCGATCGATCACGTAACCAGTTTCGCCACCGTTCGGGGAGCCGCGGTGGGGTAAGTTCCGCCTGGTCCGCGCGTACCGGCGACAGGTATCGCCGCCGGCACGCCGCGGACCAGGGCGAACCAGAGCGAGCGCGGTTACGGAGCCTCGCCCTGCTCCCCGCGCGGCACCACCATCGACTGGATCTGTGGCAGCTGGGTCCAGTCACTGGTGATGACGCTGGCGTTGGCGCCGGCCAGGAGCAGCAGCCGGTCCCGGGCCTCCGCTTCGGTGGGGTTGGTGCTGCTGATAGCGGGCGCCACCGAGTGCGCACTGGTCATCACCAGCACGTAGTTGTTCTCCGCGAACCAGGTGGTGTCACGGTTGAACCACCCGGAGGCCCCACTGTCGAAGACGACGAACCAGGGGCGGATGTCAGCGTCGTACTGGTCCCGGGGGTCGCCGCTGGCGGCGCCCCTGGCGGCGGGGAAGATCTGCGCATTCTCGATCTCTCCCGCTGCCGCGAGATCACGGAGATGCCCAGCGTACTGCTCGTTGGTCGGCCACCAGTCGAATGGATTGTTGTTCTCCACGGTGCCGGGGATGACGTGGAGGAGCACCCGTCCGGCGAGTTCCTCCCGGGTGGGCCAGTTTCCCAGCCGGGCCGCCTCGTCGAGGGAGTCGTACCATCCGCCGTCGGGCTTGGCCAGCAGGTCTGCGGGGCGGAAGACACGATCGCCGAGGCGGCTCCGGACCAGGCTGTCAACCTGGTCCACACCCATGCCGAAGGCGGTGGCGAGGCCCATCTTCGGCTCGATCTTGAGCATCAGGGGACCGCTGTCCGGGTGGGCTTCGAGCCAGACCCGGATGTTGTCCAGACAGTCACCGAGGTGCTTGTTCCGGCTACCGGCGTAGAGGTCGGCGAGGGTCGACCCGGTGGTGCAGTTGTTGTTGTTACTCAGTGGCTCGTCGTGGCTGACCTTCCACTTCCTGGTGAAGATGTTCGGCCAGATGTCGATCTCGATCAGGCTGGTACCGGTATCCAGTGCCTCAGCCAGATATTCGAAGGCCCCCTGCTCATAGGTGTTGTGGAGTCCGACAGTGGTCGCGGACGCGAAGGGCATGTCGTTGGAAGGGGCGGCCACGGCTGGTTGGACCGGCACCGTCAGGCTTACGATCATGATGGCGGCGACGGCCGATGCGCGACGTGCTAACACTCATCCTCCTCGATGCTCGGGGGTTAGCCGAGGCTAGCAGTAGATCGATGGCCGTAGGTTTAATGGCAGGTTTGACCTAAGTGCTATCTGGTCGAGCACCGAGAGCGCGGCAAGGTTCGATGTAGGCGGCCGAATTCCGGTCCAGGTGCCGGGGGCGCGGTCGAGCCGGGCGTCACCTGCGGACACAGTCGAGGTTCACCCGTTCCAAGTGGGACAGCGCGCCGGAAACTTGACGTCAGCTATTCGCTCAGTGAATAGTAGCGGCCATGTCCACGCCATACGTGTTGATGGGGTTGCTCGCTGGCGGGCCCAAGCACGGGTACGACCTGAAGCGCGCACACGACGCCCGACTACCCAGGGCGAAACCGCTGGCCTTCGGCCAGGTCTACGCGACCCTCGGCCGGCTGGCCCGAGACGGCCTGGTGACTCCAGCGGGTCAGGACCAAGACGCCGGACCGGAACGCACCTCGTACACGCTGACCGATACCGGCCGAACGGCACTCACCACGTGGCTCGCGACAGTCGAGCCCCCGCTGCCACACCTGACCAGCGTGCTGCTCGCCAAGGTCGTGGTGTCCCTCCTGGTCACCGACATCAGCCAAGCCCGCAGTTACCTGGTGACGCAGCGAGCGGCGCACATGGCCCGGCTACGGGAGCTCACCGCGCTGAAAGCCGATCCGGACGCCACGCTCAGCGACGTGATCGCAGCCGACTACGGCATCGCCCACCTCGATGCGGACCTGCGGTGGCTCCAGACCACCCTGTCTCGCGTCGCTGACCTGAACAAGGAGATAGCTCGATGAGCATCCTGCACGCGCGCGGTGTGGTCCGCGCGTACGGGCACACGCCAGCCCTGCGCGGCGTGACCCTGAACCTGACGGAGGGCGAGATCGTCGCTGTGACCGGGCCATCCGGCTGCGGCAAGTCGACGCTGCTGCACTGCATGGCCGGCATCCTGCGGCCGGACGCCGGCGAGATGATCTATCGCGACCAGCGCATCGACACCTTGTCCGAGGGCGAACGGTCACGGCTGCGGCGCACCGAGTTCGGGGTGCTCTTCCAGTTCGGGCAGCTCGTTTCGGAGCTGACCGCCGCGGAGAACGTGGCGCTTCCGCTGTTACTCGCCGGCACGGGGCGGCGAGCGGCGCGGACCGCGGCGCTGTCGTGGCTGGACCGGCTGGGTGTGGCGGACCTGGCCGACCAGCGGCCGGGGGAGATGTCCGGGGGCCAGCAGCAGCGCTGTGCGTTGGCCCGGACGCTGGTCACCGAGCCGCGGGTGCTGTTCTGCGATGAGCCGACCGGCGCACTGGACTCGCTCACCGGCGAGCAGGTACTCAGCCACCTGGTACGGGTTGCCCGCCAGCAGCGCACCACCGTGCTGCTGGTCACCCACGACGCGCAGGTGGCCGGGTACGCAGACCGCGAGGTCGCGCTCCGCGACGGTCAGGTGGACTCGAGCGGTTTCGGCGTCGAGGTAGCGGGCCGATGAGACCGATGACGCTGCTGCGGTTGGCCCTCGCCGGCACCCGTACCGACGCGGTGCGGGTGCTACTGACCGGCTTCTCCGCCGGCCTGGCTGTCCTGGGGGTCCTGGCCGCACTGACCGTGGTCGCGATCCCCACAGTCGCGAACGGCGGCAACAACGTGTCCCCGCAGTACCGCAACGCGCTGCTGGCCGAGGCGGGCCTGCGGCCCGGGGTGGTGTTCGCGCTGGTCCTGCTGACCGTGCCGGTGCTGGCGCTGGCCGGCCAGTGCGCGCGGCTCGGCGCCCCGGCTCGGGACCGTCGGCTGTCGTCGATCCGGCTCGCCGGCGCGACACCGGGCCAGACCGTGGCCATCGCGGCGACCGAGACCGGCGTGGCGAGTTCGCTCGGTACGCTGGCTGGCCTCGGCATCTATCTCGGCGGCCGGGAATTGCTGCACCGGCCGGGGGCCGACGGCCGACTGCCGCTGCCCACGGACGTGCTGCCACCGTGGTGGGCGCTCGCCGCGGTCTGCGTCGGCATCCCGCTACTCTCCGCGCTGGTCGCCGCCGTCATGCTGCGGCGGGTCGTGGTGACGCCGTTGGGTGTGGTGCGACGGGTACGAGCCAAGCGGCCGAAGCCGTGGCCCGGCGCTCTCATCGCGGTCGGTGTCGGCACCACCGCACTCATCGTCCCGCTACAGCGGGGGTTCGGTTCCCTGCCGCGCGAGGTCTTCCTGCTGCTGGTTCTGTTCGCGATGCTCGCCGCGACGGCCGGGACGGTGTTGGGCACCGGCTGGATCTCGTACCGCGTCGGGCGGCTGCTGCACCGCTTCGCCCGCCGACCCGCCGGGCTGATAGCCGCCCGGCGGCTGATGGCCGACCCGTGGAACGGCAGCCGGACCCTGGCCGCGCTGCTGGGTTGCCTCGTGCTGGCCGGCGGCGCGGCGGTCCTCCGCGCGTGGTTCGCCGCCGACTTCGCGCTGGAGAACGAGGTGAGCCGACGTTCCGCGGCGGCGCAGGGCAGTGACTACATTCCTTTCGGACAACAGCCCCACCTCGAGTCGCTCTACCTGGTCAACCTGGCGATGACGGTTGGGCTGCTGATCGCTACCGGCGGCCTGGTCGTGGCCCTCACCGAGTCGGTCACCTCGCGCCGACGGGCGTACGCGGCACTGGTGGCCACCGGCGTCGGGCGCGGCACCCTGGCCCGAGCCGTGCTCTGGCAGTCAATGGCGCCGGCGGCGCTGGGCGTGCTGCTCGCGCTCGCCGTGGGCACCGGGTTGGCGTACGGCCTCTTCGGCACAACAGTGACCGCTTACGACTTCAGCGTCTGCCCGGCGGGTGACTGCGAGCCACCGCGGATCGCCCAGAATGTGCCGTTCCCCCTGGTCGATGTGGCCCTGTTCGGCGTCGGCGGCCTCGTGGCGCTGCTGGCGGCCGTCGGCGTCGGCCTACTCTTCCTGCGGGCCAGCACCGCACTGGAGGAGCTGCGCGTCTGAGTGCGCAGAGGGCGGCGAGGGCGGCGAGGGCGGCGAGGGCGGCGAGGGCGGCGAGGGCGGCGAGCAGCGGCTAACCCCTTTCCGCACGGGCGGCGACGTGGGCCTCGATGCCCTTGATCAGCTGCCGCAGACCGAACGTCAGGTTGGGCTCGACCTCCCGGGCGGCCCCGTCGGCGGGGCCGCCCGGGAGGTCGAAGGTGCCGGCCGACTGCAGGGCGCTGAGAGTGGGGAAGCGGTCCGGGCGGGCCACCGCGGCCAGCGCCTCCCCGAAGGAGATCAGGTCGTCTTCGCCGGCCGCCCGGGCCAGGTCGGTGGAGATCCGGGCCAGGCCCTGGGTGGCGCCGGTGAGGAAGAGGGCGAGCGACATCATCTCCTCGTACGTCAGGCCGATGTCTTTGATGACGGCCAGCAGCGCCTCGAGCCAGGCCAGCTGGTTGGGGCCGATCGGTTGGCTGACCTGGGCCCGCAGCATCCACGGGTGGGCCTGGTAGCGGTTCCACAGGGCCATTGCCCAGGCCTCGACCCGCACCTGCCAGCCGCCGGGCACCGCGTCGAGGTCGGGCGGCGCGCCGGAGGCCTCGTCGAACATGGCCTCCACCAGGTGCTTCTTGCTCGGCACGTAGCGGTAGAGGGACATCGGGGTCACCTCGAGCCGCTTGGCGACCTGCTGCATGGAGACGGCGTCGATTCCGTCGGCGTCGGCGATCGCGATGGCGGCCACGACGACCTGGGTGGCGCTCAGCCCGGGCCTCGGCCCGGGGCTGCTGCGCGGGCGGTCGCCCTCGCGCCAGAGGAACTCGAAGGTGCGTGACCCACCACCCGCCGGAGTCTGCCCGGAACCCATCGTGCCGCCCTTCCGTTGACACCCCACGCTAACCGTGTATAGCGTATAGCCATCAGTATAGGCCATATACCGCCTGGGCTATACCGCCTGGCTAATGCAGCCTGGGGTCATATGCAGTCTAGGCCATATACCGTGCCCGCCGGAAGTCGGTCCGGCCCTGTGACGGCACTGGCACCGCCACCGCCGGGAAGCAGCGACAGGAGAGGTGTGAGGGAAATGGAGCACGAATACGCGATTCAGGTTCGGGGCCTCCGAAAGGACTACGGGAGGGTCGAGGCGCTCAGGGGGGTGGATCTGGACGTCCGCCGGGGCACCCTGCTGGCCCTGCTCGGCCCCAACGGCTCCGGTAAGACCACCGTGGTGAAGACGCTGAGCACGCTCACCCGACCCTCGCGCGGGTCCGTCGTCGTCAACGGCTACGACGTGACGCGGCGACGCAACGGAGTGCGGAGCTCAATCGGGATGGTCAGCCAGTTCGTCGCACTCGACTGGCTGCACAGCGGCCGGGAAAACCTGGTGCTGCTGGGCCGACTCCAGAAGCTCAGCAAGACCAACGCCACCCGCCGGGCAGCGCAGCTACTGGAACGATTCGAGTTGACCGAGGCCGCCGACCGGCCGGTCAAGACCTACTCCGGGGGTATGAAGCGCCGGCTGGACCTGGCCGCCAGCCTGATCGTCACCCCACCCGTGCTGTTGCTGGACGAGCCCACGACCGGCCTCGACCCGCGCAGTCGGGCGGTGCTGTGGGCGGCGATCAGGCAGCTGCTCGGCGAGGGCATCACCATCCTGCTCACCACGCAGTACCTGGAGGAGGCCGACCGGCTGGCCGACCAGATCGCCGTCCTCAACGACGGCCGGATCATCGCCCGGGGCACCGCCGGCCAGCTCAAACAAGGCGTGGGCCGGGAGCGGGTGGCAGTCGTGCTGAGCGACCCCGAGGACTTCCGCCGGGCCGGTGACCTGCTCGTCGGGGCGGGCCTCACCCGCGACCCGGAGACTCGAACGATCAGTTTGGCGATCGATGGGCCGTCGCGGGTCAAGCACCTGCTCGACCTTCTGGCCGAGCACGGCCTGGCGATCGACTCGCTGTCGCTGACCAAGCCCACCCTGGACGACGTCTTCTTCGCCCTCACCCAGCGGGCGAGCGACCCTCCGGAGGCCGACCCGATGCCCGCCCGCCGCGAGCCCAACGACGAGCTGGGAGCCCTCCGATGACCAGCCAGACCCAGACCGGCGAGGGCGTCGCCCGGCCGGACACCCGAACGAAGCTGTACTGGGCGATCAACGACAACCTCGTCCTGATCGGCCGACATCTGGGGCACCTGACCCGTAGCCCCGACCAGCTCTTCACCGCGCTCATGTTGCCGGCGACCCTGCTGCTGCTGTTTCGTTTCATGTTCGGTGGGGCGATCGACGTCGGAAACACCGCCTACGTCAACTACCTCGTCCCCGGCATTCTGGTCATCGGCGTCACGATGGTCGCTGTTTCCACCAGTGCGGCCGTCCAATCCGACATGCAGGAGGGCGTGGTCGACCGGTACCGCACGATCGCCATGGCGGATTCCGCGGTAATCATCGGTCACGTCGTCGCCGCCGTCGTCCGCGCGGCGATCTCGTTGGTCGCCATGGTTGGCCTCGGAATCGCCGTGGGATTCCGCCCGGCCGGCTCCGCTCTCGACTGGGTGCTGGTCGCCGGGACGCTCCTCCTCTTCGCCTTCTCACTGGCCTGGGTCGCCGCCGTGCTCGGCCTGGTCGCCAGGTCGGCGGACGGCGCCAGCGGGCTCGGCCTGATCCTCATGTTCAGCCCCTACGCCAGCAGCGCCTTCGTCCAGCCGGAGACGCTCCCCGACGGTCTGCGCGGCTTCGTCGAGCACCAACCGGTGACCCTGGTTGTCGACACCGTTCGCGCGCTCCTGCTCGGGCTGCCGGTCGGCAACACCGGCTGGTACGCGGTGCTCTGGTGGGTCGCGATCCTCGGCGTGGCGGCTCCGGTGGCCACCCGGCTCTACCACCGCCGGTACGCGTGAGGGCCGAAACCCGTACCGACTGCCCTTCGTACGTCCGTGGGCGGCCATCACTCAAACGGGTCGGAGTTCGGCCGACATCCTGCCTGAAATTGCCGAAGTAAAACGCCGAATCAACGGCTACAGCTAGGTTTAGCGAGCAGGCAAAGCAAGACTTACCTAACCTAGGTAAGGCTTACTTACTCCGCTCACGTGCGGCAAACAACGAAACATGATTATTCTTTACCGGGTGAGGTTTACTGCTACAGTGTTGGCGTTGGAAAAGCCCGCAGACCTCACCGGCTCCACGTTTACGTCTCGCCGCTGCGGCAATACGGACTGACACCTTGTTACGCCGCGCTGGCTCGTTCCGGCCTGCCGGCCCGCACGGCCTTGGAGGCATCAATGAAGACTCTGCTGCAGTCACCCCCAGTCCGCGAATGCGCCGCCACGGCGTGCAGTTTCAACGACGGCGGCTGCCACGCTCCCGCGATCACCGTGGCCTCGGCGGGTGACGCCGCGTCCTGCGCGACGTTCGTGGAGTCCACCGTCTCCGGCGGGGTCGCCGAGGTGACCGGTGCGGTGGGCGCCTGCGCCCGCTCCGAGTGCACCTTCAACACCAACCTGGCCTGCACCGCCGAGTCCATCACCGTCGGCCCCGGCGCCACTGCCAGCGACTGCCTCACCTACCGGCCCGCCTGACCACCGGCGCACCGGTCCACCCAAAGCCCTCGGCGTAGCAGCCGGGGGCTTTGGTGTGTGCTCGGACAGCCCGCCGCAACCCTCGACGGCTCCCCCGGCGCCGACTGGCTCACGGTGAACTGCCTCACCTGCGACCGCGACAGCCGAGCAGCGCGCTTGGCAAGGTTAGCCTTACCTATTAGAGTCGAGTCCCGAGGCCGAGCTCACTTCACTTCCATGGCCGAGGGGACTACATGGCGTTCCATCCAGGCGACTGGCCAGCGAGTCTGACCGGTTCAGCGCTCGCCCCTGGGGCGATGTCGGAAACGGCGCTCGCGGGCACCCGCATCCTGCCGACCGACCACCACGCGGTGGTCTCGCGCTCCGCTCTCTCCACCGCCACGTCCCTGCGGCTGCGTCTCGGCGACACCGCGATTGACCTGATCCAGTCGCACGCCGTGCTGCCCGACGGCACGGTGATCCTGGCCGTTGATGCGATGGGCCCGACCGGCGGTCTGCTGGTGGCGGCCCGTGGGCGACGCGGAGAAGTGCAACTCGACGTCACCCAGCTCGTCCCGGTCGCCGTTCGCTCCCGAGTCCGGGCCAGAGTGCGGGTAACGGGTACCGCGCACCGATTCGACCCGGCGAACCTGGAGTCCTGCGACGCCGACACGGTGATGTCCCTGCTCGACCTGCCCCCCGTCGCGCTCTGGACGGTCGAACCGGTCGAGGTCACGGTCACCAGCGGCGAAGACGAAGCCCTGGTGGGTGCCAGCGCTTACCGAGCGACCTGCCCGGATCCGCTCGCCACGGTCGAAGCCACCCACCTGCAGCACCTGACCCGGCACCACCGGGACGCGGTGGAGCAGCTCACAACCCTGGTCAACCCGGAATTGACGGCGAGGGCGACCCGAGTCGTGCCGGTTGCGGTTGACGCCGACGGCGTGGTGCTCCGCGTCGAGGCACCCGACGGCCATCTGGATGTCCGGCTGCCGTTCGCCCGCCGGGTCACCTCCAGCGCCGACCTCACCGCGGGGCTGCGGGACCTGCTGGCCAAGGCCGCACCGCACCGGTCCGACGCCACGCCTCACGGCACGGCCGCGACTGCCACCCCCTGCGGCCTGCCAGCGGCGGAGTGCGCGATTCCGTCCATCTGATCGTCAAACCAGCCCGGGCCTTCCGATCCCCAACTCAGCCCGGGCCTTCTGAACCCCAACTCAGCCCGGCCCGCCTGATCCCCAGCTCAGCAGCGAGCGGGTGACGAGGCTGCCGATCACCGGATCCGGGAACGCCGGCCGCAGGCGGCACCTCGCTCCACCAGCGCGGCCATACGCTCGCGGAGCTCGTCCGGGTGGCGCAACGCCGGAGTGAACCCGAGCCGGACGTCGCGGTGGCCGCTCGCCCGCTCCAGCCGGAGCACCAGTCCGTACCGGTCCAGGCGAAGCGGAACGACCCGCCGTACGCCGTACCGGTGCCGTGGTGCGACCAGACGGCAGAGCGATTCGACCGTACGTGGGTGGTGGCGGTCGAGGTGGCAGAGGAGTTCCGCCTCCTCGGCGGCGAGCGGGTCCGGTTCGGCGGCGGCGAAGTCATCCGGGTCCACTGTCGTGGTGGCTCCGTCAACGCTGAGCTCGACGGCGGCGAGGTCGAACTCGACAGTCAGGTCCTCGCTATCGCCGGTGTCGCCGAGGGCGACCGGGGTGAGCCAACCACTGAGCGTGACCCGGCCGCGGACACGCTCCCGGACCGGCGTCGGCGCCACATCGGTGATCTCAACGACCGCCGCGACCTCGCGTTGGCGGGTGATGTCGGTGGCTAACCGGCTGTTGACCGGGAGGTCCATCCGGATCCGGCCGCGCGGATCGAGCGCGTGCCGGTTGATCAGGTCGGCTCGGTGCCCGGGCGTCCGGAGCTCCAGCGAGGTGGCCGCAGCGACGATCGTCCGCAGCCGCTGCGCGGAAGCCTCGGGGTGGGTGTTGCTCAACCTGACACCTCCTATTAGGTTAGGCTTACCTTACTAGAGAGGTGCAGAATGAACCAGTCCCGCCCCAAGGTCAAGCGCTCCCGCGCCCTCGGCATCCCCCTGACCCCGAAGTGCGTGCGCTACTTCGAGCGCCGCCCCTTCCCACCCGGTCAGCACGGCCGATCCCGCAAGAGCACCAGCGACTACAAGATCCGACTCCTGGAAAAGCAGCGGCTGAAGGCGCAGTACGACGTCAACGAAGGACAGCTACGACGGGCATTCACCCGGGCCGCCCAGCTGGAGAGCAAGACCGGCGAGGCCCTCATCATCGACCTGGAGACCAGACTGGACGCACTGGTACTGCGGTCCGGACTGGCGCGGACGATCTACCAGGCCCGACAGGCGGTCACCCACCGACACATCACGGTGAACGGACGCCGAGTCGACCGCCCGTCGGCCCGGCTGCGCCCGGGTGACGTCATCGCCGTCGCGGCCGGCAGCCGCACCAAGACGCCCTTCGTCGTCGCGGCGGCCGGGGCGCACGCCACGGAGAAGTCCGCGCCCTACCTGGCGGCCGACCTCGCCGACCTGACCGTACGACTGCTTCGGCTGCCGCTACGGTCCGAGGTGCCGGTGACCTGCCAGGAACAACTCGTCGTCGAGTACTACTCGCGCTAGGCCGTTGGAAGGCTGGCGGCTGTCGTCCGGGGACTCGTTAGCTGCGCCGAACACAGCGGCACCGACGATGGCGCGGTACCAACGATGGCGCGGGACCGGGCCAGCGGAGGATGCCTCGGTCCACGCTCATCGGAAGGCGAAACCGCGCCGGCCCGACCCGCACGACAGCCCTAACCGGACTCCGCCGACCGAGTAGCCGCGACCGCCTGTCGGGTCTCCTCCGCGATCAGATCCATGTTGATCGCCGCTGCCGCGACGGCACCGCCAGCCGCGGCGGCACCCACCTGAGCGGCCAGGTCGGAGACGTTGCCGGCGACCCACACGCCGGCAGCTTCGGTGCGCCCGAACGGGTCCGCCGGAACGTACTCACCCACCCCGCTGGGGTGGACAACCGGCTGCAGCCCGAGCCCCGCCAGGAACCCGGCCCGCGCCACCAGCCGTGGTGCGATCGACAGGGCGTCGCGGCGTACCACCGTGCCGTCATCCAGCCGCACCCCGACCAGCCGATCGTCGGCGACCTCCACCGCCGCCACAGTGCCGGTCACCACCCGTATGCCCCGGGCGGCGAGTTGCTCGGCCTGCTCCGCGTCCGGACCAGCGCTCTGGTGGGTGAAGTACGTGATGTCACCGCTCAACTGCCGGAAGAGCAGCGCCTGGTGCACCGACATCGGCCCGGTGGCCAGTACGCCGATGGCTTGGTCCCGGACCTCCCAACCGTGGCAGTACGGGCAGTGGAGTACATCACGTCCCCACCGTTCCCGCAGTCCTGGAATCTCCGGCAGCTGATCGACCAATCCGGTCGTCACCAGCAACCGGCGGGCCCGTACCGACTTGCCATTGGCCAAGGTGATCGCGAACCCGTCACCGTCGCGTGCCGCCTCCGTGACCTCGCCGTTGACGACGTGGCCGCCGTACCCGCGTACCTCGGCCCGACCGCGCTCCAGCAGCTCGGTCGGCGCCATCCCCTCACGCGCCAACAACCCATGCACGCCCAGAGTGTTGGGGGCGTTACGTGGGGCACCCGAATCGATCACCGCCACCGAACGGCGGGATCGCGCAAGCATCAATGCCCCGCTGAGACCGGCGGCACCGCCGCCGACAACCACCACGTCGTAGCTACTCATCAACTGATCGGTCATCCTGACCACCTCCCCGGGGCAACCATGCACGGACGACGACTTGTCGGCAAAGTGCGTTGCCAACCCAGCAAAGACTCGCCTGGCGCCCGCTGAGGTCCCAACATCGCCCGCACCGCTCTTCGCGATCCCGCACGCGTGCACCACGCCCCAACGGACCAGCACATGGTCCGGCGGCCGGGCGACCACCTTGCACGTGTGCCGGAACTGCGGTCAGGATCACCGCTAAAGCGAGGTCGTCGATAAGGGGCACGGTAGCGGACTCATCGGACATATCGGTCTCTATCGGCACCTATTCATCCGCCGCCCCGCCTGGACGGGTTTGCCGAAACAGCGAAGAGATTTGCCACCGTAGCCCCACCCGCGTGATGGTCGCCCAGGGAGGGGATCAAGATGACCGATCAGTTTATGAGTAGCTACGACGTGGTGGTTGTCGGCGGCGGCATCGCCGGCCTCAGCGGGGCACTGACGCTCGCACGGGTCCGCCGTTCGGTGGCGGTGATCGACTCAGGCGCCCCTCGCAGCGCCTCAGTCCAGAGCTTGCACGGGTTGTTGGCCCGGGACGGGATGGCGCCGACCGAGCTGCTGGAGCGCGGTCGGGCCGAGGTACGCGGGTACGGGGGGCACGTCGTCAACGGCGAGGTCACGGAGGCGACACGCGACGGTGACGGGTTCGCGGTGACGCTGGCCGATGGTCGCTCGGTGCGGGCCCGCCGGTTACTGGTGGCCACCGGAGTTACCGACCTGCTGCCAGACATTCCAGGACTGCGGGAACGGTGGGGACGCGACGTGTTCCACTGCCCGTACCACCACGGCTGGGAGGCCCGAGACCAGGCCATCGGGGTGCTCGGCACCGGCCCGATGGCTGCGCATCTGGCACTGATGTTTCGACAGCTGAGTACGGACATCACATACTTCACGCACCTCTCGGACGGCCCGGAATCAGAGCAGGCCGAGCAGCTCGCCGCGACGGGGGTGCGGCTGGTGGCCGGTGCGGTGGCGGCGCTCGAGGTCGCCGACGACCGACTCCGCGGGGTGCGTCTGGTCGACGGCACCGTGGTTGGTCTGGATGCCCTGGCGATCGCGCCACAGGTGATCCCACGAGCCGAAGTCCTCGCGGGGTTCGGGTTGCGACCAGTTCGCCATCCAATCATTACCGGTGAACAGATCCCGGCCGATCCGACGGGGCGCACCGAGGTTCCAGGGGTGTGGGCCGCCGGCAACCTCATCGACCTGGCCCATCCGGTGGGCGCTGCGGCCAGCGGCGCCAATGCGGGGGCAGCGATCAACGCCGACCTCATCACGGAGGAGATCCAACAGGCGGTCGGAGCCACGGGATAGTCGCTTCCGGGTCTCAGCTGCGACTCAGGACCGGTGCGAGGCGGAAGGAACTAAGGGCAGGTCACCGATTTCGTCTCTATCGTCTCATCGCGCCCGATGAAGCTGCTCCACATGCTCGTGAAGTTGCCACAGTCGGTCGTCCAGGACGAGCTACCTGCCCGGAGATCGCCCAAGTGAACGAGCTCGTCGGTCGGCTCGCCGCCATCGCCCTCAACGCCGGTGCTGTACACCCACGTTCCGGTCAGCGCACCGGGCGAGTAGATGGACGTTTCCAGCTTGAACGGCCCCGACCCGACGATGCGCGAGCACAGCTTGACTTCTTGCACGGTGCTGCATTTCTGGGTCGAATTGGTGCTGGGCTTGGCCGGTGATGACGATGCCGACACGGTTCGTGTCGGTGCACTGGAGGGGGCGGGAGCATTGGTCGCGGTCCCCCCTGCCGGCGCCCGGGAGGGGGATTCGGATTCGGATTCGGACGGAGACGGGGACGGGGACGAAGAGGGGGATGGTACGAGTGCGGCGGTAGTCGGTGCGGGTTCGGTGCTGGGGGGGCTCTCGGCCGCAACGTCGGTAGGCGAGGGCTGCGCCGGTGCGTCCTGTAGCGCACTGAAACCGACCGCGGACAGGGTGACCGCCAAGGACACCACAACAATCAGGTGCTGACGCCGCAGTCGGGCCGGGAGCAATCGACTCGCACGCTCACGCCACTCGGCGTGACGCTGGACCCGCACAGCGTCGGCCGGCCGTTTGTCGCCGCCGTCACTGTCCGGTGGCAGCGAGGGTGTGTTGACAGCGAGCCCCTCCGCAAGAGAGTCGCCGGACTTGGGCGAGTCAGTCATGGGCTCCGATCCCGGGGTGTCGAGGTGATGGTCGGCAGGCGACGCGAGATCGATTGTGGGCCTAAGGTGAGATTCGGTCAATTCGCGCCTGTTCGATGCTTTAGGGGTTAACAGGCCATTGCCGAGCCGCTATCGTGACTGATCCCTGGAGGCCCGGGACCCAGCGGAGCGGGGAGTTACGGTGAGCGCGATGACGACGGCGAGTGTGCGCCTGCTGACCGGCCTACTTGGCGTAGCCGCCGCGGCCGTGCTGGCGTTGGGCGTGTGGCCGACCGCGGTCGGCCCGTCCGGCCTGGACCTGGACCCCGGCCTGTCGCGGGCATTTGGGCCGCAGCCGTTGCCGTCGGTGGAGGTGCGGCCGGGAGAGCGGTTCGCCGAACGGCAGCAGTCTTCCGGGTACGCGTACCCCCAACTGTTCACCTGGACGCAGACGTCCGACGGCACCCGGGATGCGGCGACCGGGCTACCACCGGTGGAGCTGTTCACTCCGTCGATGGGCCTCTCCATCCTGGCGCCGAGTTGGGCCGAACGGATCGGCCTGGCCGGGCCGCGACTCGCCACCCAAGGGCTGATCTTGTGGGTGCTCTGGTTGCTGTGGCGCATAGTGCGCACGGTTCCGCCGGTGTTCACCCCCGCCAACACGCGCCGGCTGGTCCACATCGGCCTGATCGTGGCGATTGGTGGCAGCGGCGTTCAGCTACTCAGCTTCGCAGCTCACCAGGCAATCGTCGCCCGCTCCGCAGCCGCCGGAATCCTGGAGGTTGTCTTCTCGTTCTCCTTCACGCCACTGATGATTGGCGCGATCGTCCTCCTACTTGCCGCCGTCTTTCGGCACGGAGTGCGGCTACAAGCGGACCTCGACGCGTTGGAGTCGAGGTCCGGATAAGCGGCGCGCTGCTTGCCGCGCGCGTCGTACGGGGGGCGGGGACCACTGACGGCGGGGAGGCGGGGTAACTAACCCTCGTCGCGCGGGTCACCGAACCGCACCCGGTACCACTTGCGCAGCACGAGCGAGCAGAGAAGCAGCCCACCTGCGGCGAGGAGGAGCCAGCCCGAGTGCCGGCCCGCCGAATGAGGCGCATGGATAATTTCGTCGAGGAGGACGATCAGACCACTGACAGCGGCGAGGCTGGCAAGGAGGGCGGAGAGCACGCCCCCGAGGGTGATAACCCCCTCCGCCCAACTGCGCACGCTCTACCTCCCGAAACAGCGATCGTACGCCGGCCGCACACGTAGGGTAAGTCGGACGGAGCTTGGTTACCGCCGGGGGTCGTGATGGCTTCCTCAGACGTAATGCCATCGGCCAAAAGCCCAGCGAAAATCACTGTTGTCGGGTTGGCGATGCTCAACATCGTCGCGGTACTCAGCCTGGACGGCCCGCCGACCGAGGCCGCATATGGGCTGGGCGCAGCTTTCTTCTACCTTTTCGCGGCCGCCTTCTTCCTCATTCCGGTCTCGCTTGTCGCCGCCGAACTCACCACCGGATGGCCCGAGAAGGGCGGCGTGTTCAGGTGGGCCGGAGAGGCGTTCGGGGCCCGCTGGGGGTTCCTGGCCATATTCCTGCTTATCGCGCAGGTGACGATCTGGTTCCCACTCGTCCTGACCTTCGCCGCGATCTCTCTAGCCTACACCGGTCCACAGGCCACAGTCGACGAGAAGCTCTCCGGCAACCAGCTCTACGTGCTGCTCTCCGTGCTTGCGGTCTACTGGCTCGCCACCGCCATCGCCGCCCGCGGGGTAGCCGCCTTCACCCGACTCGCGAAGTGGGGTGGGATTGTCGGAACGATCATCCCCGCTGCCGCCCTCGTCACCCTCGGCGCCGCCTACCTGGTCTCCGGTGGCACGCCTCAGATCCAACTGGACTGGGGTGCCGCGATTCCCGACCTGAGCAGCATAAACAACCTGGCACTCGCCGCGAGCATCTTTCTCTTTTATTCCGGCATGGAGATGAACGCGGTCCACGTCCAAGACGTTAAAAACCCCGATCGGGGCTACCCGGTGGCTATTCTGATCGCGGCGGTGGGAACAGCGTCGATTCTCATCCTGGGGACCCTCACGATCGCTCTCGTCGTACCAAAAAGTGAGACCGGCAGCACCGAATCCCTGCTCATCACCTTTATCGACGTGTTCCACCGGTTTGGCTTGTCCTGGGCCACGCCGATTCTGGCGTTCGCACTCGCGATCGGCGTCCTGGCCGGCATCGTCACCTGGGTGGCCGGGCCATCCACCGCCCTACAGGCAGTGGCGAAAGCCGGCTACCTTCCCCCCTCCTACCAGGCCACCAACAAAAACGGGATGCCCATCCGGATCATGCTGCTTCAGGCAGCGGCGGTCAGCGCCGTGGCGGTGGTGTTCGTCTTCATGCCATCAGTGGAGGCGGCCTTCCAGATCCTCAGCCAGCTCGCCGGGCTCCTCTACCTGGTCGTCTACCTGATCATGTTCGCCTCGGCCATCCATCTCCGCTATCGCCAACCCGACCAACCACGGCCATACCGGGTGCCGGGCGGGCTGGCCGGCATGTGGGTAATCGGCGGAACCGGCTTCGTCGCCTCGGCACTCGCCCTCACCTCCAGCCTCGTACCGCCGAGCCAGATCGGCGTCGGCAGCCCCGCCCTCTACCTCGGCCTGCTGATCGGGCTGGCCACCCTGATCATCACCACCCCACTGCTGCTGTACGCGCGCCGGAAGCCGCACTGGCGCGACCCGGCCAGCGAGGTCGCACCGTTTACCGATGAGCCCCGCGACGACCGCTCCGGCGGAACTCCCACGCGGAGACAGGGCCGCGCCGACAAAGAAGCAGCAGAGGCCGAGGCTGACGAGTGACCTGAAAACGGTTCTGAAACGGCGCCTCATTCACGTTCAATGAACGTGATCACCGTCGCGGGAAAGTCCCGATCTCCAGGCGCACAGCACTCAGGGTCGCCCGTTGCTAGCCACCAAGATCGGCCCGATTGCCTATCAATATCGACATTGTCAAGCATCGAACATGCTGTTAAATTAATTTAACTAATCGTTTCACGCCGAATAATCTTCATGGGCCAAGGCTCGTGCGGATAACGGCTGCTGCCCCTTAGGGGAGGTTCAATGAAATCCACCCTGCCTTCGTTCCGTCGGGTTGGTGCCGTCGCCGCAGCCGGCACACTCGTCGCCAGCGGACTCCTGGGAGCACCCACCCAAGCCGCACCCGCCTCCCCCGAAACCGCCACCAACCTCGCCGAACGCCTCGGCGACCGCACCGCCGGCATCTACGCCGACCACAACGGCACCATGATCATCACCGTCACCGACGAAACCACCGCCCGCCAGGTACGCGCCGAAGGCGCCACCCCCAAACTCGTCACCCGCAGCGCCGCACAACTCCGAGCCGCCACCACCGAACTCGAACGATCAGCGAAGATCCCCGGCACCGCCTGGTGGACCGACCCCACCACCAACCAAGTCGTCCTCTCCATCGACAGCACCATCACCGGCGACAAACTCACCCAAGTGAAAGAAGCAGCCGCCCGCACCAACGGCGCCGTCCGCATCGAAACCCGCGCCGGGATCCTCAGCACCGACGTCATCGGCGGCGAAGGTATCTGGAACTACCGGTATCGCTGCAGCCTGGGCTTCAATGTAAAGACCGCTCCCAACAGCTACTACTTCCTCACCGCCGGACACTGCATCACCGGGACCGAAAGCTGGTACGGGAACTCCAGCAGGACAAACCTGATCGGGCCCGCGCTCCACAAGAGCTTCCCCGGCGACGACTACGGCATCGTCTACTCCCAGAACGGAAAGCAGGATTACGGCCACGTCAAGGTCGGCAACAGTTGGCGGGACATCACCGCCAGCGGTGATGCCTATGTCGGTCAGGATGTCACCCGCACCGGCTCCACCACCGGCACGCAGAGTGGCGCGGTGGTCGCCGTCAACGCCACGGCCAACTACGCGGTGGGGCCCGTTTACGGGCTGGTCGTCACCAACATCTGCTCCGCCGGTGGCGACAGCGGCGGTCCGATCTTCGCCGGCAACACCGCACTCGCCATCCACTCCGGCAGCCAGGGCGGCGGCTGCCCCAACGCGAACGCCCGCGGCTTCCACCAACCGGTCGGGGAAGCCCTGGCCGCGTACGGCGTCTACGCCTACTGACCGGCAGCGGGACGGCGGGCCGCCAGCCGTGCTGGTGGCCCGCTGCACGGCCGGCCGACTGGGCAATAGCCGCGCGCTGGGGTTCAGCGAACTTACCTCATAAGTTCACCTATATCCATCTTATCTAATATCGAAGGCGACGATAGCTTAACGCCCATGAAGTCCACTATGCCTTTGTTCCGTCGGGTTGGTGCCGTCGCCGCAGCCGGCACACTCGTCGCCAGCGGACTCCTGGGAGCACCCACCCAAGCCGCACCCGCCTCCCCCGAAACCGCCACCAACCTCGCCGAACGCCTCGGCGACCGCACCGCCGGCATCTACGCCGACCACAACGGCACCATGATCATCACCGTCACCGACGAAACCACCGCCCGCCAGGTACGCGCCGAAGGCGCCACCCCCAAACTCGTCACCCGCAGCGCCGCACAACTCCGAGCCGCCACCACCGAACTCGAACGATCAGCGAAGATCCCCGGCACCGCCTGGTGGACCGACCCCACCACCAACCAAGTCGTCCTCTCCATCGACAGCACCATCACCGGCGACAAACTCACCCAAGTGAAAGAAGCAGCCGCCCGCACCAACGGCGCCGTCCGCATCGAAGCCCATAACGGCACCCTCACCACCGACATCATCGGCGGGGAAGCGGTCTGGAGCGTTAGTAGCTGGTGCAGCCTGGGCTTCAATGTGCAGACCTCCGCCGACGACTACTACTTCCTGACCGCAGGGCACTGCATCAAAGACACGGGTGAGTGGTACGGGGACTCCGGCAGGACAGACGTGATCGGGACCGTGGTCGGCAAGAGCTTCCCGGGAGACGACTACGGCCTGGTCCGCTACGAACCCGGAAAGGAGGGATATGGCCACGTCAAAGTCGACAACAGCTGGCGGGACCTCACCGCCAGCGCCGAAGCCTACGTCGGCCAGGACGTCATGCGCACCGGCGCCACCACCGGGACGCACAGCGGCACGGTTACCGCCCTCAACGCCACGGCCAACTACGCGGCAGGCCCCGTCTACGGCCTGATCGTCACCGACATGTGCGCCGAGGGAGGCGACAGCGGTGGCCCGGTCTACGCCGACAACTTCGCACTGGCCCTCCACTCCGGCAGCAGCCACACCGGCGCCTGCGAAAACGACATCTACAGCTACCACCAACCGGTGGTGGAAGCACTAGCCGCGTACGACGCCTGGGTCTACTGACCCAGCAGCAGGGCGGCGGGGCGCCCAGCAGTGTCGGCGGCCCGCCGTCAGCCCTCGACCCGGATGCCGGCCGCCTGGGCCAGGCCGTACGAGAGGCTGATCAGATCTTCGTGGTCCACCACGGCGCCCCGCCAACTGGAGAAGTCACCGACACCGGCCAGGGTGCAGCCCCGAAACCGGGTGCCCTCCATCGACGCGTGATGGAACACCGCCCCGGTCAGGTCGCAGCTCCGAAACGTCGCACCCCGCAGGTCCGCGTTGGTGAAGTCGGCGCCCTGAAGGTTGCAGTCCTCGAACCGCACCGCGTCGAAGGTCGTCATCCGCCACGCCGACAGGTCCACGCGGCACCCCACCAGGGCAACATCCCGCAGTACGCCGTCCGCCACCGTCACGCCGGTCATCCTGCACTGCTCCAGCCGCACCCGGGCCAGCTCTCCGCCGTCGGCGCGCAGATTCGCCCAGCTGGAATCCGTCACCAGGCAATCGGTCAACACCACCTGATCCAGCCGGCACTCGGAGAGGTCCGCCGCACGGAACCGGCACTGCCGGAAGGTCACCGTGGCGGCGTCCTGGCCGGCCAGCCGCGCCCGGTAGAGCGCTTGGCGTTCCAGCGTCGACTCCGGCTCCAGGGCCGTCGCCTCGCAGAGGCTGACCTCGGGCGGGGGGACCGGGCTACGGGGTTCTCGCTGCTTCCGCGAGCCGGTGGCACGTCGCGGCGCAGAGGATCGGGCAGGCACACCCACACCCTAGGACCTGGCTGTGACCGTACGGCCGACGTGTCGCGCACCGACGTGGGGCGCTGGCGCGACTAAACTCGGTGCTCGAACAAACGTGCCAATCCGGGGGTGCAGGTGTCGAACAATCCCGTAAACCTGAACTGGGTCTTCCGGCCCGATCGCGCCGACCAGGGCCGAATCGCCGAGCATGCCGGTAAGCCGATTCACGCCGTGCAGCGGCGCGCCGACGATGGGAGCCGGGTGGAGGTTGTCCTCGTTGACGGCGCCCGGGTGCAGGCGTACCGACATGAGGTCGTGCTCGGCTGACCGACGACCGGGGCTCGCGGTCCGGCACCGCGGGCCTCACCCCGGGGCCGTTCCGGCCGACCGCCGGAACGGCCCCCAGGCGACGAAGCGTTCAAACAGCTCGCGGGGGTTTGGTCCGTCGTGGGGGTTGAGGTGGTAGAGGTCGTGCATGGCTTCGTAGCAGAGTCCGGCGAGGTAGATCGATAGGCTCGGCTGCCGGGTGTCGTATTCGGCTTTGAGGAGGAGGCGGGCTTCGGCGCAGGGCCAGGGGTGGCCGCAGGCGCGGCAGGTCCAGGTGGGTCGTAGGGGTGTGTGGGGTGGTTGGTTTCTGGTGCGGTGGCGTGGGTGTTGGGGGTGGGGGCCGAGTCGTGGTGTGGGGAGGTTGTGGCGGGGGTTCACCAGCGACCTCCGTTGGCTCGCCATTGTTGGGCGGGGGTGAGTCGGCCGACGCGTCCGGGTTGGGGTTCGGCGAGGGTGGGTTGGGTCATCCATGCCGGCAGGCTCGCTGGGCGGTCAGGCCCGCTTCCCCGGTACGGCCTGTTTTCCCGGTACGGCCTACTTCCCCGGTGTGGTCCGCTTGCCCGGTACGGCGCGTTGCTGCGGGGTGATCTGCCTGCCCGGTGTGCTCCGCCCGCTCGGTGCGCCCCGCCTGCGCGGTACGGCGCGTTCGTCTCGTGCGGGCGGGGCGGCGCGGTGTTCCTCCGACGCCAACCAAACCAGCGAATTCGCATCTGGACCTCCTTGATGTTGGTGGAGGACCGCCCCCACTGAC
>NZ_KB911579.1:1873386-2016422 GCF_000383575.1 Salinispora oceanensis
GGCCGTTGGAGATGTCAATATCCAGGTCAGTCTCTTGGCCGCCGACGGCGGCGTGGTGACCTGGATAGGTCGATAACTTCGTATAGCATACATTATACGAAGTTATCGACCTAGATCGGAAGAGGGTCGATAACTTCGTATAATGTATGCTATACGAAGTTATGCGGTGCATAACTTCGTATAGCATACATTATACGAAGTTATGTGAACGTGTGCTCTTCCGATCTGGTGCATAACTTCGTATAGCATACATTATACGAAGTTATGCACCTAGGTAGATCGGAAGAGCTCTGAACTCCAGTCACATAACTTCGTATAATGTATGCAATACGAAGTTATGCATACATTATACGAAGTTATGTGACTGGCGTTCGATCGGTGCGCCCCGATTGGCGGCTTGTTCCTCCGGCGGCGGCTGAACCAACGGATCTTCACAACTACCTCCTGGTGTCCTTGGACAGGGCCCCACCCGCTCTTGCCGGATGCGGGCGGGGCCCTGGGCAGGACCCATCCCAGCTACGCTCGGCGAGGAACAGGTCCGCATGAGTGACAGTCTCGATAGGACCGGCCTGGTTTCGATACCTGCTCACGCTGATCGAGCAGATCTTGGGCCTGATTGGGCAGCGATGGGCAGCCGTGAGGAGACGCGCGAAAAACCGAGCAGAAAGTGGGCAGCGATGGGCAGTGTCATGGACTACGTGCTGATGGAGCTTCGCTTACTTCGCCAAACCCTGGGCCTCAGCCAGGAGGACTTCGGGCGCAGCATCGGCTACTCGGCCTCGCACGTGAGCGCCGTCGAGACCGGCGGGCGTCCACTCACGCCGGACTACGCGATCGCGGTCGACCGGACCCACGACCCCGCGTTCCGAGAGGGCCAGGACGGCCGATTCAGCCGGATGCTCCGGCAACTCGCCAAGGCCGACCCGGACTGGTTACGCGAGTGGATCGAGTTCGAGCAGGAGGCGACCCTACTCCGCTGGTACGAGCCGGCCTTCGTGCCCGGGCTGCTTCAGACCGAGGCGTATGCACGCGCCATGTTCACCACGGACATTCTCCAACCTGCCGAGGTTGAGCAACGAGTCCAATCCCGGCTCGCACGCCAAGCCATCCTCACTCGTGACTCCGGTGCGCCCCTGGTGGCCGTGCTCGACGTGATGGTGCTCCGTCGGCCGGTGGTCGGCCAGCCGGGGGTGCTGGCCGAGCAGGTCGCCCACCTGGTGAAGATGGCGGAGCTACCGCACGTGCAGATCCTCGTGGTGCCCGAGGAGGCCGGGATCTATCCTGGACTGCAGGGCGGTTTCATCCTGGCCACCCTGGGCGACGGCTCGATGGTGACCCACCTCGATCACCAGGTGCGCGCGCAGGTGGTGAACGGGGCCGATGACCTTGCTAGCCTCCAGCGAACGTGGGAGGCGGTCCGGGGTGAGGCTCTCCCTCGTAGGCAGTCCCTCGACCTGATCAAGGAAGCGGCGCAGACATGGACATGACTGGTGCCCGATGGCACAAATCAACGCGGTCCGGCACCAACGGCGGGTCGTGTGTCGAGGTGGCCGACAACCTGCCCAGCGTCGTGCTCGTGCGCGACACCAAGGACCGGGACGGCGGCACCCTCCAGTTCCACCCGACGGTGTGGCAAACCTTCGTCGACTTCGCCAAGCGACACTGACCAGCGCCACGGAAGGCCCGGCTCCCCCTACGGAGACCGGGCCTTTCCGGGTCTACTGCCGTTAACGACGGGTCCCAACCCGGTCGGTGATCCGCGCCTCGCGCATGGCACAGCCCTTACTGAATTCCAGCGAAGAACTGCTTGACCTCAATCTAAGTTGAGGTCAAGCCACTACTGCGGCCCAGGCGTCCCGAACTCCCACACGCAAGGCGAACTAGCACCCAGGCGGACATCGTAATGCCCACCCCGATCATAAGTACGAACCGAAAGCTTGTAGCCATCGTCGGTTCGGACGAAGTAGCGGTGCTGGTTGCTAGAATTCTCGTCTATAAATGCCGTGTAGCCCTTGCGCTCCCAGAACTCGGAAAGGATCGATAAAACATCGGTCTCCGACCACGTGCCGGAGACGGGCGGAATAACCTGAGCGCTTCGCTCCGAGAACACCGGCCCGGTGGAAAGATCACACGGGACACCATCCAAGTTCGGACGTCTATCGATCGTAGCGTCGGAAGGCAACTGGGCGATCGCCTCCTGCAGAATCTCCTCAACTCGTTCAGCCGCTTGCGCAAGCGTCTCGGTAGGTTGCATAGCGCTATCCTTTCCCAAACAGCCAGCCGTCGTAAATACGATCAAGATAGCTGCGGTCAGCACGGCACCTACCCGCCGATAAGCCATGTCGGTTCACCTTTTATTCAGCTTGACCGGTGACAATCTCTGCGATATTTGTGCGCGCAGGATTACTTTCTTCCCAGTAGGCGGAGTGGGCGCCGGCCATGTCAAGGAAGCTACCCGAGTCACTGCGGAAGACCCGCGCCCCGAAGTCGGCCTCACTGGGATCCTTGCCATGCGTGAAACCCCAGTCCGGCACCAGACCAATAACGTCGTGCTTCGCCGTGGTGGCCCAGACCTGATCGGGGCGCACTCCAGTCAATTCGGAAGCGTGATCAACACCAACACCAGGCGAACCGACGAACACCACAGCATCAGCATCGAAGTCAGAGTCCCGAGCAGCGTGACCGATAACCGTAGAGCCATAACTATGACCAAGCACCGTGTTGCGCGACGGACCCTCCCCATCGTGAGTAGCCCGCAGCCCACTCTGGAACCTGTCCAGGACCGGACCACCGCCCTCGGCATAGGATTCCCCACCAGCATCAGAAATCAAGTCCGGCGCGTCGTAGCCATACCAGTAGACCACCGAGGTCTTCTCACCACCTGCCGCCCAAGCGGCGTCCTGGGCCATGGCGTCCATACGCTTCAGCCCGCCACCGGCACTGGAAAGTTGCTCGCCAGTGCCCGGCACGTAGGTGAGCACATTCTCGGCGGTGTCCGGGTTGCCGACCGAGACGATCGCCCGACCGTCCCCGTCGCTGGAGAACCCGATGAGGTACGCCTCCGGCCGATTCGGATCGTTCAACCGGGAGGTAATCGCGTCGATGCCCCGCAGCTTACTGGCCAGCTCAGCACGCCCGCGCTCGAGCAATAGCCTCGTATCGGCCGGCAGGAGTTCGTGATCGTAAGGATGCTCATTAGCAGCGCGAAACGCCTGTTGCAATAGATCACTCTGGCGCTCCAACACCGTACGGTTGGCCACATCCCGATCAGAGACCGGAACGCCGTCCAGCTGCCCGACCAGGTCCGGGAACTCCCGCAACGCCTGCTCCTGCTGCAACGGAGTCAACGACTCCCACCACGCATGAACCTCCGCCGGACTCCGCCCCGCCTGCGCCTCCAACACCCCACGAGAAACCCCACCAAGCCGACCCGTCCCGAACCCCACCCGCGGCGACGGCCCATTAACCGCGATGGCATTAGCAGTCGCATCATCCTGCGCCCGCGCATACTCCACCACCGTCGGCAAGTACCGAAGCACCGACTCGGTAGCCCGACTGGAACGATCCAAACCACCAGCCATGTCCGCCGACGGCGGCGGCGCCGTCGCCCCAGTCACCATGTCCACCTGATAACCAGCTACCCGCGCCGCAGCGACAATCTCCTCCGCCTGCCGCCGCAACCCCAGCATCGCGTACGCATGCTGCTCCAACGCATCCGCGACCCGCCTCGCCGGGTTGTACACGTTACTCACCTCAGCCCGCAACGCCTCGCCCTTGCCCACCGCAGCCGCCGAAGCCCGACCGGCCGGCCACACATGAACAAGATCCCGGCTCCCCCGGATCAGCTGCTCAGCGGCATCGTCGATCCCCTGCGCCAGCCGACCCCACACCTGCGCCGACTCATGCCACGGATCCGGCCGAAAATCGAGCACATCCCGCAACGTCAGATCACTCACCGCGGCAGCACCCCCGAGCGCCGCAACCCATCAGCGTTCACCTCATCCGCGGCCCGATACTCCCGCGCCGAAGCGCTCAAATCCGCACCGAACCCCTCCAACTCCTCCACCAGCCGGCTCAGCTCCGCCAGCCACGCCTGCTCCGCACCCCGCGCTGCGACCACCGCAGCCGAACCCGGCGGCGACGACGGCGCCAGGCCCGCACCAGCCACCCGCACCGACTCCCGCAACATCGCCGCCGTCGCCTCCACCTGCGCCCCCGCACTCTCCAGGGCGTCGACATCAACCGCGAATCCCGGATGCATCAGCACCTCCCGCTCGTGCGACCCCGCACAGTATCGAAGGTTCGCCAGCTTGGATGTAACAGCAGCCGTCGCGATAGATCACCCAGCGTGACTATGAGTGCACGGGCTCGGCCCCGGCTCAGGGCTTGCGCTTCTCCACCCGGGTCCATCCGGTCCAGCCACGTTCGGCGAGCAACTCGGACAGCCGGGCGACGACGGGGTGGGTACCAAAGGAGAACGAATCCAGCAACCGGACAAATGTCTGGTCTGGAATGATTTCGTCCTGCTGGTCCAGCACCCCGTTCGCCGCCGCCTCCTCGTACTGGTCGCTCAGCAGGTCCGCGATCTCGCACAGTAGATCGTCGTTGTCCGGCTCCACCGTGAGTTGGCTGAGGCGCTGGTAAAACCGGCGGATCTTCGGGTCGGCGAGCTGGGCCACCTTGTCGGCGATGATCGCCGTGATCGTCTCCGGGAAGCGCGCCGCCATCAGGATCCACGCGTCGCGCTCCCCCTCGACGAGCACCGGCGGTGCGCCGATGTCCCGGAGGCGTTCCAGGTAGTCGGCCACCTCCTCGGGGACCGCCAGCGACTCGACGGAGCCCAGCTGCGCGACCCGCCGCCGGTGCTCCTGGAGGGTGCGGATCCGCGCCCGCAGCTCCCGGTCGACCTCGATCCTCGCGGCGGCGAACGTCTCCGGGTCGGCATCGAGCAGCTCCCGGACCCGGGCCAGCGGGACGCCGGCCTCGGCGAGGGTCCGGATCCGGATCAGGCGCAGCACCGCGGCGGCGTCGTAGCTCCGGTAGCCGGAGGCGTCGCGTTCCGGCTCCGGCAGGAGCCCGATCTGGTGGTAGTGCCGCACCGCACGGATGGAAACCCCGGCGTAGGAGGCCAGCCGCCCGATCGTCAGCATGGCTACCTCCCCGCCGGGTCCCAACATCACCTGACCTTGCGATGGTAGACGGCCCGGGCTACGACGTACGCGACCGCGAGCAGGCCGACGCACCAGGCGAGAGCGATCCACAGGTCGGCGCCGACCTGCTGCTGCGCCAACAGACCGCGGACCGTGTCGATAATGGAGGTGACTGGCTGGTTCTCGGCGAAGGCGCGTACCGGGCCGGGCATGCTCTCGGTGGGCACGAACGCCGAGCTGATGAACGGCAGGAAGATGAGCGGATAGGAGAAGGCGCTCGCCCCCTCCACAGACGTCGCGGTCAGACCGGGGATAACGGCCAGCCAGGTCAGAGCCAGGGTGAACAGCAGTATGATCCCCGCGACCGCCAACCAGGCCAGCACGCCCGCCCCGGAGCGGAACCCCATCGCGAGGGCGACCAGCACCACCACCACCAGCGAGATCAGGTTGGCGACCAGCGAGGTCAGCACATGCGCCCACAGTACGGCCGAGCGGGCGATCGGCATGGACTGGAACCGTTCGAAAATGCCGCCCTTCATGTCCAGGAAGAGCCGGTACGCGGTGTAGGAGATGCCCGACGCCACAGTGATGAGCAGGATGCCGGGGAGCAGGTAGTTCACATAGTTGTCCGAGCCGGCCTCGACCGCACCGCCCAAGACGTAGACGAAGAGCAGCATGAGGACGATCGGCGTGATTGCGGTCGTGATGATGGTGTCCGGGCTGCGGGCGATGTGGCGCAGGGAACGCTGGGTCAGGGCGGTGGTGTCGCTCAAGAAGTTGCCAGTCATCGGGGGTCCTTAGCTGCTCGTACCGGTGCGGTGGATGCGGTCGGCACGGCGGTGTCCCCGCCGCCGACGATGGCCAGGAAAATGTCCTCCAGGGACGGCTGCTTCTCGACGTACTCCACGGTCGCGGGCGGGAACAGCCGCCGCAGGTCAGCGAGCGTGCCGTTGGCGATGATGCGCCCCTCGTGCAGGACCGCGATCCGGTCCGCGAGCTGCTCGGCCTCGTCCAGATACTGGGTGGTGAGCAGCACCGTCGTACCCTGGCCGGCGAGTTCCCGGACGGCCTGCCACACCTCCAGCCGCGCCTGCGGGTCCAGCCCAGTCGTCGGCTCATCGAGGAAAATCACCGGCGGTTTCCCCACCAGACTCATCGCGAGGTCAAGGCGACGACGCATCCCACCCGAGTACGTCGCCACCCGGCGGTTCGCCGCGTCGGTGAGGGCGAAGCGGGCCAGCAGGTCATCCGCGACCCGACCCGGCTCCCGCTGCTGCCGCAACCGGGCCACCAGCACCAGATTCTCCCGCCCGCTGAGAACCTCGTCGACCGCGGCGAACTGCCCGGTCAGGCTGATCGACGCACGCACCTTTCCCGCCTGCGCGGCAACGTCAAAGCCGTTCACGGTGGCCGCACCGGCATCCGAGCGCAGCAGCGTGGACAGGATCCGTACCACCGTGGTCTTGCCCGCCCCGTTGGAGCCGAGCAGCGCGAAGACGCTGCCCGGCGCGACGTCGAAGTCGACGCCGCGTAGCACCTGCAGCTCCTGGAAGGACTTGTGCAGGCCGCGTACCTGGATCGCCGGCTCCCGGCTCTGCCCCGGTACCTGCTGAAGATCTATCGACATGCCCCTAGCGTGCAGGGTTGACGCTGCGTCAAGGTCAAGCCCGAACCGCCGACAGACCCAAGTTCGAGTAGCGCAGCTCTCCAGCCAGAAAATGATCAGCCGAGTTCCGCTACCACCGGCTCCGCCACCACCGTGGCCTCCGCCGGCTTGGCGAGGTGCGCCAGGCGCCGCACCTCGCCCACGTCCGCGCCCAGCTTCGGATCAGAAGTCGTCGTCGAAGGTAACGCTCCCGCTGACGCCCATCTGGTACGCCGACACCCGCCGCTCGAAGAAGTTCGACAACTCCTGTACGTCCTGCAACTCCATGAAGGCGAACGGGTTCTGGCTGCCGTACATCGGGGTGATCCCCAGCGTGACCAGCCGCCGGTCCGCGACGTGCTGGAGGTACTCCCGCATGTCGGTCAGGGAGAGCCCGGACACCCCCTGCTCGAGCAGGTCCGCGGCGAACTGGACCTCGCAGTCGACCGCCTCCGCCATCATCTCCCTGACCTGCTGCTCCAGGTCGGCGTCGAAGAGGTCCGGCTCCTCGGCGCGGGCGGTCTCCACCACGTCGAAGGCGAAGGCCATGTGCATGGACTCGTCCCGGAACACCCAGTTGGTGCCGGACGCGAGACCGTTGAGCAGGCCCCGGGAGCGGAGGAAGTAGACGTAGGCGAAGGCGCCGTAGAAGAACAGGCCCTCGATGCAGGCGGCGAAGCAGATCAGGTTGAGCAGAAACGCCCGCCGGTCCGCCCGGGTCCGCAGCTCCCGCAGCTCGAAGATCGAGTCGATCCACCGGAAGCAGAACTCGGCCTTGCGGGCGATCGAGGGGATGTTCTCCACCGCCGCGAACGCCGCGAACCGCTCCTTCTCCTCCGGCACGTAGGTGTCCAGCAGGTTCAGGTAGAACTGGACGTGCACCGCCTCCTCGAAGAGCTGCCGGGACAGGTAGAGCCGGCCCTCCGGGGAGTTGACGTGCTGGTAGAGGTTGAGCACCAGGTTGTTGGCGACGATCGTGTCGCCGGTGGCGAAGAACGCGACCAGCCGGGACACCAGGTGCCGCTCGGCCGGGGAGAGCTTCGCCAGGTCGGCGAGGTCGGAGTGCAGGTCCACCTCCTCCACCGTCCAGGTGTTCTTGATCGCCTCCTTGAACCGGTCGAAGAAGTGCGGGTACCGCATCGGGCGCAGGGTCAGATCCATGCCGGGGTCGAGCAGCAGCTGCCGCCCGCCACCGGTCCCGGCGGTCGCGGTACGGGCCTCGGCGGTCGCGGTACGGGTCTCGGCGTCGGTGGTGGTCATTGGCATGCCTCGCAGCTTTCGGGGTTTTCCAGGGAGCAGGCCAGCGCCTCGGCGTCGGCCCCGGCGGAGCTCGACGGGGTCGGGGTGACGGCGACGGTGGCCTGCTGGATCCGCGTCGCGGGACGGGACCGCAGGTAGTAGGTGGTCTTCAGCCCGGACTTCCAGGCGTACAGGTACATCGAGGAGAGCTTGCCGATCGTCGGCGCGGCCAGGAACAGGTTCAGCGACTGCGACTGGTCGATGTACGGGGCCCGGGCCGCCGCCAGGTCGATCAGCGCCCGCTGCGGCAGCTCCCACGCCGTCCGGAACAGTTCCCGCACCTCGGCGGGGAGCTCGGCGATGCCCTGCACCGACCCCTCCGCCCGCTTGATCTCGTCCCGGATCGGGGCCGTCCACAACCCGCGTGCCTTCAGCTCACCGACCAGGTAGGTGTTGACCTGCAGGAACTCGCCGGACATGGTTTCGCGCTTGAACAGGTTGGACACCTGCGGCTCGATGCACTCGTAGCAGCCGGCGATCGAGGCGATCGTCGCGGTCGGGGCGATCGCCACCAGCAGCGAGTTCCGCAGACCGTGCTCCGCGACCCGCGCCTTCAGCTCGGCCCACCGCTTCGGCTGCGCCGGCTCGGCCCCCCACAGCTCCGGGTGCAGCTCGCCCCGGGCGGCGCGGGTCTCGGCGTACGCGGGATGCGGGCCGAACCGCTCGGCGAGCCCGGCGGAGGTCTCCAACGCGGTCAGGAAGATCTCCTCCTGCACCCGGGTGGACAGCTCCCGCGCCTCGGCCGAGTCGAACGGCAGCCGCAGCGTGAAGAAGGCGTCCTGCAGCCCCATCAGCCCGAGCCCGACCGGCCGCCAACGCGGGTTGGAGGCCGCCGCCTGCTCGGCCGGGTAGTAGTTGATGTCGATCACGCGGTCGAGGAAGACCATCGCGGTACGGACGGTCTCCCGCAGCTTCGCCCAGTCCACCCCGTCGGCGCTGACGTGGGCGCCCAGGTTGACCGAGCCCAGGTTGCAGACCGCGGTCTCGGCGTCGTTGTTGACCTCAAGGATCTCGGTGCAGAGATTCGACAGGTGAATCGTGTTGCCGGGCGCCCCGGTCTGGTTGGACAGCGCGTTCGAGCGGTCCTTGAAGGTCATCCACCCGTTGCCGGTCTGCGCCAGGGTGCGCATCATCCGCCCGTACAGGTCCCGCGCCTTGACCGTACGGACCGCCTTCTTCTCCGCGACCCGGTAGGCGGCGTCGAACTCCGCGCCGTACAGGTCGGGCAGCTCCGGGGCGTCCGACGGGTCCACCAGCGACCAGTCGCCGTCCGCCTCGACCCGGCGCATGAACTCGTCCGGCAGCCAGTTGGCCAGGTTCAGGTTGTGCGTACGCCGGGCGTCCTCGCCGGTGTTGTCCCGCAGCTCCAGGAACTCCTCGATGTCGGGGTGCCAGGGCTCCAGGTAGACGCAGGCCGCGCCCTTACGCCGGCCGCCCTGGTTGACCGCGGCGACGCCGGCGTCGAGGGTCTTCAGGAACGGCACGATCCCGTTCGACCGGCCGTTCGTTCCCCGGATCAGCGCGCCCCGGCCGCGCACCCGCGACCAGGCGATGCCGATGCCGCCGGAGAACTTCGACAGCTTCGCGACCTGGTGGTACCGCTGGTAGATGGAGTCCAGCTCGTCGCGCGGCGAGTCGACCAGGAAACACGACGACATCTGGGTGTGCCGGGTGCCGGAGTTGAACAACGTCGGTGAGCTGGGCAGGTACGCCAGCGACGACATCAGCCGGTAGAACCCGATCGCCTCGGCCGGCGTCCGGGACAGCCCGCAGGCCACCCGCAGCAGCCAGTACTGCGGGGTCTCCACCACCAGCCGCGACTGCGGGTGCCGCAGCAGGTAGCGGTCCGCGACCGTACGCAGCCCGAAGTACTCGAACCGCAGGTCACCGGCGGGGTCCACCGCGTCGTCCAGCTTGCGGGCGTTGCGGGACACGAAGGCGGCGGTGTCGTCGCTGATCAGCCCGAGGCCGTGGGCGTACCGGATGGACTGGCTGAAGCTCGCAACCTGCTGCCCCCGGACCTCCTTGTCCACGTACGCGGCCAGCAGCCGCGCCGCCAGCCTCGAGTACTGCGGCTCCTCGCCGATCAGCTCCGCCGCCGTCTGGATCGACAGCCGGTCCAGCTCGGCCGTTGTCGCCCCGTCGTACAGGCCGCTGATCGTCTTGGTCGCCACCCGCAGCGGGTCCACCTCGTTCAGGTCGCCGACCCACCGCTCCACCGCGCGGACAATCTTGTTGACGTCCACCGGCTCGGTGTCGCCGTTGCGCTTGCGGACCTCCATCACCTGCCGCCGCTGCTGCTGCGCCGTACCGGCCGGACCGTCCGTGGCGCCTCCCCGCGTCACCGTCGTCTCCCCGGCCGGACCGTCCGTGGCACGTTCCCGCGTCGCCGTCATCTCCCCCTCCTCCACCTGCCGACAAAGGTCGACAAACGCGCAGGGGGACACCACGATCGTCGCCCGGTGGCTGACCACACCGGGCGGCTGCGGGTGTCGGCCGTCCCGCGCGGCCGCCAACCGCCGCACGCGTCACGTGCGGCGCGCTGGCAGGTCTTCGGACTCGCGGGCACGCCCGGGAGACCCGGTCGCCTACTGGCCGTCGCTTCCCAGGCTTCGATCAGCCCAGTGCGTGATGACGGCGGTCGTTCCCACTCACCGCTGCGGGGCAGTCCCGGACTTCCACCGGATTCCCTCTTGCCTCGGCCACTCCCGGTGGGAGCGCCGAACCAGCTGCGGGAGACACCATATATGCCGCCCCCACCCGGCATGCAACACCAGATGTCGTGTCGGCGTGTCAGCGGCCGAGAAACTGCCCCAAGGCGCGCACCCAGGCGTCCCGGTCTTCCAGGTGGACGTCGTGCCCGGCGCCGGCAACAACCACCCGCTCGACATCCGGACGCAGGGACACCATGCACCGCACCTCGGCGGCGGGGATGATCCCGTGCTCGCCAAACACCAGCAGGGTGGGGGCCTGCACCCGCTGCCACTCGTCCCAGCAGGCCCGGTCAGCGACGGCCGCGATAGCGTCCCGCAGCACCGCCGCCTCGAATCGCGGCCAGAGCCCGTCCGGGCGCAGCTCCAGATCCCGCAGCCAGGCCTGCGCCACCGGGGTGTCGCCCAGAAACTCGGCGGCCTGGCGAACATCGGCGAACGGCACCGGCCACGAGGCGAAGAAGGCACCCAGCTCGGCCGGGTAGTCCCCCCGCTCCTCGCGGCCCCCAACCCCGCCCTCCAGCAGCACCAGCCGACGTACCAGCTCGGGATACTCGGCGGCGAAGAGCAGCGCGGTGTGCCCACCCATCGACTGACCCACGACCGTCACCGGCACGCCGCCCCCGAGCTCAGCGACGACGGCGAGCACATCCTCGACGTACGCCCGGCGGGAGAGATCCTGCGGCCGTCGGGTCGAGTGGCCGTGCCCGCGCTGATCCACCACGATCACGCGGCGCTCCGGTAGCAGCGCCTCCGCCGTCGGCACCAACTCCGCCGCGCTACCGGCCAGCCCGTGCAACAGCACAACCACCTCGTCGCCGGAGCCGCCCACGAGGCAGGACAGCGCCACCCCGTCTCGATGGATCGTCACCCGCTGCACCGTACGAACTCCCTCACCCTGGCGACCCGGAAACCGCCGCAACCCTACTCAGGCGGGCTTTTGATTCTCAATGGACTTAAGCAGGGCGTGGTGTGTCCGCTCGTCGGCAGCCACGACCAGACCACCCAGCCCGGCGTGAGGCGGCCGTCCGTCGATTCCGGAGACCACGCAACCCGCCGCCTCACAGAGAGCGATCCCGGCCGCGAAGTGCACGCTGTCCCGCAACTGGTGGCCGTCGGTGACGTAGCCGGCGCGGCGGCCGGCGGCGACCCAGGTCACGGCCAGGGTGGTGGAGAGCACCCGGGGGCGAAACCGGGCGGTGAAGCCGGCATCAGTCAGGATCCGGGCAGCGTGGAAGACCTCCCTGTTGGGAAACGGCGGATCCAGGTTGAGGTCCACCAGCGCGGAGTCGGCCGAGGGAACGAGCCGCTCGTCCGTACCGCCCCGACGGAGGTGGGCGGCGGTGCCATCGGTCCAGAACACCTCGTCGTTGAAGGGGTCAGCCGCGGCGGCCACCACTGGCTGCGTACCGGCCTGCAGGGCCACATTGACCGCGACCAGCATGCTGCGCACCGCGTAGTTCAAGGTCCCGCACAACGGGTCAACCAGCCACCGACGTCCGCTGCCACCGGCGCCGGTGCGCCCACTCTCCTCTCCCACCAGGAGGTCATTCGGGCGCGCCGCGCGGAGGATGTCCAGGATCGCCTTTTCCGCCGCGAGGTCGGCTGTGGTGGCGAAGTCTCCGGCACCCTTCGCAAACCGGGCCAGTGTGGATCCATAGTGGTTGCGGACGACCGTGGCTCCCGCCGACGCCGCCTCCATCGCCAACGCCTGATCTGTGCTCGACATACCCGACACCATAGATACGGGTTAGGCGCGACCCAGCTTGGGAGCTGGACCGTCTCCTGACTGCCGCAGGGCTCAGGGATAGGTGTCAGGTCACCAGGCCACTCCGGTAGGCGTACACCACGGCCTGCACGCGGTCACGCAGGTCGAGCTTGGTGAGAATGCGTGACACGTAGGTCTTCACGGTTTCCTGGCTGATCACCAGTGTCGCGGCGATCTCACTGTTGGAGAGACCGTCGGCGATGAGACGAAGCACCTCCAGCTCACGTGGGGTTAACGGAATATCGTTCGCGCCGTCCCCCGCGGGCCGGATCCGCGCGGCGTACCGGCCCACGAGCTGACGGGTCACCTCCGGGGCCAGCAGCGCCGCGCCGGTCGCGACCGTCCGGATCCCGTGCAGCAGCTGCGCCGGGGGCGCGTCCTTGAGCAGGAAACCGCTCGCCCCGGCCCGGAGCGCCTCGTACACGTATTCGTCCAGGTTGAACGTCGTCACCACGAGCACCTTGACGGGATGGGCCACGCCCGCCCCGGCGAGCAGGCGGGTCGCCCCGATGCCGTCGAGGATCGGCATCCGCACGTCCATCACCACCACGTCCGGGTGTAGGCGGCCGGCAAGTTCTACCGCCGCTCGCCCATCCCCGCATTCGCCCACCACCTCGAGATCGGGTTGGGCGTCGATGATCGTCGCGAAGCCGGTACGGATCAGCGCCTGGTCGTCGCAGACCAGAACCCGGACCGGGGCGGTCACGCGGGACTCCGTATCGGAATACGCGCCCGCACGACGAAGCCGCCATCCGGCCGTCGTTCCGCACCGAACTCACCGCCGAGTAGGCCGATCCGCTCGTGCAGCCCGGCGAGGCCGCGCCCACTCCCGCCGAGTTGGCCGGTGCCCGACCTCGATCCGTCGGTGCTGACCTCCACGGTGATCGCGTCCGCTGCATAGTGCACCCGGACCACGGTACGGATGCCGGAGGCGTACTTCATGGCGTTCGTCAGGGCCTCCTGCACGACCCGGTACGCCGCGATCTCGGCGTCGCCGATCACACTTCGGGGTCTGCCCTCCTCGACGTACTCAACCGGATGGCCCGCTTCCCGGATCCGCTCCACGAGGCCGTGGAGCTCACCGACGGACGCCGGCACCGGATCAGTGCCGGCATCGGGGTTGAGCAGCTCGAGCAGATGCCGCAGGTCGGTGACAGCTCGCCGGCCCGTCTCCGAGACCGCGGTCAGGGTCTGGTCCAGTCGCTCGGGAGCCGTGGTCAGATACCGTGCCGCCTCGGCCTGCACGACCATCGCTGTCACGTGGTGAGTAACGACATCGTGCAACTCCCGGGCGATGCGGGTGCGTTCTGCGGTACGAGCGGTCTCCGCGGCGTGGCGGCGGCGCGCCGTCTCCGCCTCCCGGGACAGCCGAAGCCAGACCCCGATCCACCACGCGAAGGCCAACACCAGATAGAACGTTACGAAGCCAGCGACTCCCTCCGTCGAGCCAAGCCGATCGAGCGCGACCGCCAGCAGCACGTACGCCGCGGACCCGATAACCGCGACGAAGCGGCGGTGCCGGTCCAGATGAGCGCCCGCGCTCAGCAACGCGACCGGCAGGGCAATGCCCGCGACCGTGTGATAGCCGAGCAACTGGTCGAGCGCGAAGCCGAACGACACCAGGGCGAGACAGCCGGCTGGCCACCGCCGACGCACGACGAGCGGGAGACATTCCAGGGCGACCACCGCGATCGCCAACGTGTCCAGGGAGCGAGTCGGCAGATTGCCGAGCTGCGTCCCAGGGACGTGGAGCGCCGGTATCAGCGAGGCCGCGGCGAGCAGCAATGGGAACGGCAGATCCCGGACCACAACGTCGGACGATCGCCAACGGTCCAGGAGTTGCCCAGGACCGATCATCGGGGCAGCTTAGCGCCGGTGCTGGCCAGGCTCCCGCGTCGGGCAGCGGGCACGACCTCGCCCCGCCGGCGGGCCAACGACATGAACACGACGGTCAGTCCGGCGCCGGCCAGTACCGCGAACAAACTCGCCTCCGGCCCGAACTCGCCGCCGCTGATCGCGGCCGGCCCCATCAGCACGCTCTCCAGCAACCCCACCGTCTCACTATTACCCGACACAGCGGTGCCGAAGATCCCGGCCTGGGTAAAGTTCCAGCCAAAATGCAGCCCGATCGGCAGCCACAGGGTGCGGGTGGCCGCATAGGCGGCGGCGAGCATTCCGCCGGCCTCGATCGCGATGGCAACCGAGCTCCACAGGCTGGCGTTGGGGTTGAACAGATGCAAGATCCCGAACAACAGACCGGTCAGAATCAACGCAGCCCACGTACCGATTCGCTGCTCGACGATCCGAAACAGAATTCCCCGGAAGATCAATTCCTCCGTCACGGCCGCAGCGGCCATGACACCGAAAAGTGTCACCATGCCCGTCGGGGAGCCCCAGCCAACAACCCGATAGCCACCGAACAGCGCAATGCTCCCGACAACGACCGCGAACATCCCAACTCCGATCAGCACCCCCCGACCGACCGCGGCACCGGCTCCGGCCCGGGAGACCTCCACGGGAGCCCGCCGCTCGGTTCGACGCACCGCCCACCGATAGGCGAGCACCGCTAGCACGGCCGTCGCAGCGCCGAGCGCCAGCGTCAACAACGGGTTCCCGGTGGCCGCGGTGACGCCGAGACCGCCAACAAGGGCAACCGGCACGACGGCTCCCAACTGCTTCAAAAGCCGCATGTCAACTCCTTCGCGAGAAACCATGGCAACGCGCCACAGCCGTGCTCAACGCTAAGGACTCGCAACCCCGAAATCGTCACCACAACGAGGACATCTGCGGGTAGCTCGCACGAGGGACAACGCGGGCCCCGGACCCTCGCCAACCCGCTTATCGTGACTGGACTACGTACTCGAGTTGTTTCCCTTACCCAGACCTCCACGAGGTCGGCTACAGAACTGCGTCAAGCCGCGACATCGCCTTCAGGCCCAGCCACGGGTCCGGCCGGCGGAGCCACTGATTCAGACTGTCTCGTGGGAGAGAACCGACTGGAGGGCCTTGATCAGGCCCGTCGTCCCGGGGTCCGGAGCCATGGTGACGCGCAGCCCGTTCGTCACGTACCCGAAGGCGATCCCACTGGCCGGGTCGGCGTAGCCGAGTGAGCCGCCGTGCCCAGGGAAGCCGAAGGCGGTCGGTGACCACCAGGGCTGTTCCGGCAGGGGCAGGCCGAAGCCGAGCGCCGGCCGGGTCGGCACCCGCAGCACCTGGTCAACGCCGTTGGCCTGTTCGCGGGTGGCGGCGGCGAGGGTGGCCGGGTCGAGGATCCGGACGCCGTCAACCTCGCCGATCAGGCCCGCGTAGAAGCGGGCCAGGGACGAGGCGGTGCAGATGCCGTTCACCGCGGGGATCTCCGCCGCCCAGGTACGCGGGTCGGTGAGGTCGAGCGGCGGGTCGGTCACCGCCATCGACCGGACCGCCAGCGACGTCGGGTCGGTGCACGCGGCCACCGCCTCCCGTAGCGCTGCCGGCATCGCCTCGGGGGCGACGGGCGGGGCGACCGGCTGCTCGGTGATCCGGGCGACCCGGTGCGCCTCCGCGGCGGGCAGGCCGATCCAGAAGTCCAGGCCGAGCGGGGTGGCGATCTCGTCGGCGAAGTAGGTGCCGAGGCTACGGCCGGAGACGCGGCGTACCACCTCGCCAACCAGCCAGCCGTAGGTGAGCCCGTGGTAGCCGTGCGCCGTTCCCGGCGGCCAGGCCGGTGCCTGGGCGGCCAGGGCGGCGACGACCGACTCCCCGGTGAGCGCCGCCGTCAGCGGGACCGGACGGTCGAGCACCGGCAACCCCGCCTGGTGGGACAGGAGCCAGCGGACCGGAATGCCGCCCTTGCCGGCTGCGGCGAACTCCGGCCAGTACGCGGCCACGGGGGCGGCCAGGTCGAGCTGCCCGCGCTGGGCCAGCAGGTGCGCGCAGGCGGCGGGTCCGCTCTTGGTGGCCGAGTAGACAAGTTGGAGGGTGTCCTCCCGCCACACGCGGTCGGTGTCGGGATCGGCGACCCCACCCCAGAGCCGGACCACCTCCCGGCCGTGCCGGTAGACGCTGAGGGCGGCACCGATCTCGGAGCCTGCTTCGAAGTTCGCCTGGAATGCCGCTCGGACGGGCTCGTATCCCGGCGCGACGGCGCCGTGTGTCACGGGCATGGATTCCCTCCGGAGTTCCGGGCTCCGGGTACCAGCCACCCGAAGCAATGTCGTCAAGACAGCCTTACTAGGCTTGTCAGGCAACCCTGACAAGCCTATGCTGATTGAATGACGGACGAGATGGTTCCGGGGCATGCTGAGCTCGTCGGATTCCGGCTGCCGGACGGGGTGCTGAAGACGGATGCCACGGCGCCGGCCGACGCCGTCGGCTACCGGGCCGGATGCAGCTGCGGCTGGCTCGGCAGCCGGGACTACCCGGTCGCCGACGAGGGACGCTGGCTGGCCACCGCCGAGTGGAGCGGGCACATCCGGCCCCTCCTGGCCGTCACTCCGCCCGGCTGGCTACTCACCCGCTCCGACACGCTGCGGGAGGGCGTCGCCGAACTGACAACCACCTGGCCACTACAGGCGCTCGGCATCCTCGCCCAGGTGGAGCGCTGGCAACGGCCCCTCATCGAACAGGCCGTGGCCCAGGCGCGGGCGACCGGACTCTCCTGGACCGAGATCGGTAACGCGCTCGGCATCAGCCGCCAATCCGCACACGAACGCTTCCGCAACATAGCCCCACCGAAGCCACCCAGCTAGTGCCGTGACCACACCTGCCTCGACCGCGCTTGTTGTAGCCCGGTCGCTGCGGCAGGTACGGGAACATACCGGCCAGGTGGATACGGGCGTAGCGGATCCAGTGCGTCTCCGATCAGGCGCCGAGCAGGACCTGCGCCACGGCCAGGCAGCCCAGTTCGGAGTCGGTCAACAGCGGAGGCAATCGACCAGCGGCTGGCCGAGGCGGGCCAAGCGTACGCCAAGCGCGAGATCAGTCTCGTCACGCTTAAAGCGATCGAGAAGCGGGCGCGCAACGAGCGGCGAGACCCGAAAGAAGAGGTTGCCCAGGCGGCGCGGTTGCAGGCGCTGCCGGCGACGACGCCGGAGGAGTTGGCCGAGTGGTGGGTGGACACCCCGCCGGAGCGGCGGCGGGAGATGCTGACGCTGGTCCTGGAGCGGCACATCGTGAAGCCGGCACGCCGCGCCGGAGTGGTCGAAGCGGACCGGTTGAAATTCGTCTGGAAGTAGTTGCCACCCGGGTGTAGCGTTGCGCTCCGGCGAGCGACAAAGGGTGACGCACTGTCCGCAATGCGCGTTACTGTCATCAATAGTAGATACAAAACGAATCCAAATAAAATAGTTAGGGACGCCTGGATGGACAACTCCGAACGGATCGTATGCTTGAGCTGCGGTCAGGACTGTCAGACGTGGTACCGGGTTCGCGAGGACGGTCGCGTATTTCTGCTTTGTCCGGAGTGCGATTCGATCTGGCTGCCCGGCGACGACCGCTACGGTCGACCGACAGGTTTTCTTGACGACCTGTTCGGTCCGCAGCCAAAGTTCTTCAACGCGTGGGCCCTAATTGAAGAGTGCGACCCACCTCTGCTTGACTAGTCGCATCACCGACAGGGACGCAGCAAAGTCGTGACGTTTTCTGACGCCGCCAGGTGCGCCGTAGTCGCCGGCTACCGCTCATACCTGCGACCACTGAAGGGCTCGCCGACGCGCTGGCAGCAACAGCACTCGTCACCGGCCCCTCTCAATTCATGCTGTTCTATCAGCCCTTTCGGCTGGACCTTCGATCGCGGACCCGCCTCCGGCGACAACGACATCATTCGCCTGCTGCAGCACCGTCCAGTCGCTGGCCTGACGACCAGTTTCGACGCCGCCGGCAGCTAGTGCCGTGACCACGAACGTTCACGGTGTTGGTTGACACGCCGTCAGGCCTGCCGGCCGGGCGGTGTCGTGGTGGTCAGGCTGTGGCGGTGGCAGAACTCGTTCGCGTTCGGCGGCTCAGTGACCAGGAGGGTCAGCAGCTACTGAGGATCATTCGTAGAGGTACCGGCTCGCAGGCCTACCTGCGCTGGCGCAACGCCAACGCCCGCCACCCCGACATCCTCGCCGCCCAACGCCGCGAACGCGCCCGAATCCGCAGCGAACGACAACGACGCTGGGGCCAGCCAGCTACCCGAGCAGCCTGACCACAACACCGTGAACGTTCGTGGTCACGGCACTAGCCGACATCTCGGCTCTACTGACGGGCTCCAGGAAGTCGCGGACGTGGATGGCCACGTGGTGTTGAGGTCAGGTCGATGCCGTTGGGGTCAGTCCCGTTCCCGGCGCTGCAGCGCCCACCGGTTGAAAATCCGCCGAGCCACCCGCGACCGCGCGGACCGAAAGAGACCGACGCGACAGGTGAGGCTCGATAAACACACGTATGATTATCCCGGCCGGCGGCGGCCGATCGGGGGTGCCCGGCGGGCCAGCGGAGATAGCTCACTCCGCCGGCCCGCCGGGCAGCAACCGGATCAACAGTTGCGCAGCTCGGGAGACTGGTTGAGCAGCTGACCGCGGACGGAGATGAAGCGGCGATAGGTTTCTGAGTCCACTGCAGAGTGTCGGAACGCCGCGACCCGGTGACAGTTCTGGAAGGCCAGCTTGACACCGAAGTGACGCTCGAGGCTGGACCGGATGGCATCACTGGCCAGCGCGCGCAGGAGCTGACCCCGCTCCTCCTCGGTCGGCGGCGGGACGACGTTGTCGGCGAACTCGGCGTCGGAGGACGCCAACTCCGCCGCCACCCGGCTGACGGTCTGCCAGGCGTACGGCAGGGAGTCGCGGACGCAGGAGACGAAGGCGTCGTCGTCAACTGGGCCCGACTCGGCGGAGCGCAACAGGTCCGGTGGCACGGTGAGAGACATGATCCTCCTCGAGTGACAATGATCATGGTTTTCATTACCGTTGCGTGCTGAGCACACCACGCAACGTCCACCACGTCAATGACGCCACCGGGTGGGCTCGGTCGGAATCGGCCGATTCGCGCTTCATGGCGTGCCCACCGCAGCCCGTTTGACAGCGCTGCTCGCACCGGCTCAGACTGTCGCGACAACTCAACCCCAACGCGTGTGTGCGGGGGAAGTCCGGTCAAAGTCCGGCGCTGGCCCGCAACGGTAGGCCGTCGAGATGCATCCCGACGGCGAGCCCGAATACCCGCCACGCTCGCGCATCCCTACCCACCCGTCGTGGCCCACGGGTCGGAGGCCCCGACCCGACGTTGACCAGCAGCGGCCGGCCCGGGTTCTGACGACCGCAGGGCGGAAAGGCACTCCTGATGGTCGTGTCCCACCTCCGAAACACCGTCCGCACCCGCGTCGCCGGCCTGTTGGCCGCCGCCGTCGCCGGGATCGCCCTGACCGCTGTCGAGCCCGCCCCCCAGGCCGCGCGCGCCGACGCCTGTGCCGGCACCACGGGCGTCACCGTCGTGATCGACTTCACCGCGTTCGGTGGCGACGTCGAGGTCGCCTGCGCCCCCGGCGACCCGGACACCGGGCTGGCCGCCATCCAGGACGCCGGCTTCGCCGTCGAGGGCACCCTCCGATGGGGACTTGCCTTCGTCTGCCGACTCGGCGGCCTGCCCACCCCGGATGTCGAGCCCTGCATCGACACCCCGCAGGCCAGCGGATACTGGTCGTACTGGCACGCGCCCCGGGGCGGTGACTGGGAATACAGCGACAAGGGCGTGCTCAACTACGACCCGGCCCCGGGCAGCGTCGAGGGCTGGTCCTACGGCGCCAGCGAGCCGCCGAGCATCCCCGCCCCCTGAGCCACACCGACGGTGTGACCAGTGGCGCACCTGGGTGCTCGTCTCGGGCTCTGGCGTCGTCGCACGCCTGGGCGATACGGTGACGGGCGCCCGGTGCACACCGGGGCACAACTGCATAAGTCCCGCGTGGGGGAAAGCCGGTGCGACGCCGGCGCTGACCCGCAGCCGTGAGCGAAAGAACCCTTTCGCGAGCCGGAATGCCCCGCCCGGGACGAGCGGCTTCCACTGTCGAGGTCTACAGGGTGAAGTCCGGTCAAGCCGAGGTCCGTCCACCCCGCTCACCGCAGCACGCGGAGCGGGGTTTTCGTTCCCCGGGGTGCTTGCCGGAGCTCACCGACTCCGCTACGAAAGGCACCCCCTCATGGCCCTGTCCCGGCGCCTCGCCACCGGTCTCGGCGTGGCCGCGGCAACCACTCTCGCCGCGGTAGCCGCCGCTCCCCCAACCGTGGGGGCGGCACCCGACCCGGACCACGCCGCCGCGGCCAGCGCGGCCGCGTCCTGGCTGGCCGACGAGTTCACCGACGGCGTCCTGCCCGGCCCGTTCGCCCCGGAGGACTGGGGGCTGACCATCGACGGCCTCCTCGCGCTCACCGCCACCGGGGTGGACCTGTCGACCCAGCAGGCGGCGACCGCCCAGGTCGCGGCGAACGTACGCGCCTACAACAGCTACGACCACTGGGGCATTGAGGGCTTCACCGACGGCGGGGCGACCGCGAAGCTGCTCTACGCCGCCTCCGCCGCCAACGCCGACCCCACCGACTTCGGCGGCTACGATCTACGGACCGAGACCCTGTCGCTGCTCGCCGGAGCGGATACCGACCACCAGCGGGGACGGATCACCAGCCGGACCACCCCGCAGACCGGCGCAGACCCCAGCAACACCTTCGACCAGTCCTTCGCCGTGCTGGGCCTGACCCGCAGCGGCGGCGTCCCGCAGGACGCGGTGGACTTCCTCATCCGGCAGCAGTGCGCGGCGGGCGGCTTCCGCCTCTACCCGGACATCGCCGGCGAGCCCTCGCCGTCCTGCGACGAGGAGCCCGACGCCACCCTTGATGTCGACTCGACCGCGATGGCCGTGCAGGCGCTGCTGAGCGCCGCCGAGGCCGGTGCCACCGGCGCGGGCGACGCGGCCGACGCGGGCGCGGACTGGCTGGTGTCCCAGCAGCACGCCGACGGATCGTTCGAAGGCTCCGGACCGACCCCCGGGAAGAACTCCAACAGCACCGGCCTGGCCGGGCAGGCGCTCGCGGCGGCCGGCCGGGACCCGGCGGCCGCCGAGGCGGCGGTGGCGCTGGCCGCGCTCCAGCTGACCGCGGCCAACGGCGGGGCGGCTGCCGCGGAGGCGGGTGCCATCGCCTACAACACCGACGGGCTCGCCGCCGCCGTCGCCAACGGGCTCGCCGACAACGACCGGGACCAGTGGCGTCGGGCCACCGCCCAGGCGCTGCTCGGGCTCGCCCAGGTGCCGCTGGGTCGCATCGGCCTCGACCCGCTGCCAACCGGGCAGCCCACCCCGACCGGCACCGCCTCGCCGACCGCGTCACCCACCGCCTCGCCGACCGCCACCGGATCGCCGACACCGACCGGTACCGCCAGCCCGACGCCGAGCGCCACCGTCAGTCCGACGCCGAGCGCCACCGGGACCGTCCCGTCGGCGACACCCTCCGCCACCACCGCGCCGCCGACCACCACCGCGTCGCCGACCAGCAGCGCTCCGGTGACGCCGACGTCGAACACCTCCAGCCTGGGTGGGCTGCCCACCACCGGCGCCGCGATCACCAGCTACGTGCTGCTCGCGGTGTTGCTGCTCGGTGGGGGCGTGGGGCTGCTCATTCTCGCCCGTCGGCGGGCGAATTGAGCCGCCGGACACTCCGCGGCGCGGCGGCCGTCGCCCTGGTCGCCGCCGGCTCGGTGATCGGGCCGGGGAGCCCGGTGGCGGCCGCCGGGTCCGCCGGCTACTGCCCGGACGCCGCCGGGGTCACCGTCGTGGTCGACTTCAACGAACTCGGGGGCGGGACCGTGGTCCGCTGCGCCCCCGGCAGCCAGGCCACTGGGCTGGCCGCGCTGAAGAGTGCCGGCTTCCAGATCACCGGCACGCTGCGCTGGGGCGAGGGATTCATCTGCCGGATCGAGGGCAAACCGTCGGCGGACGCGGAAAAGTGTGTCGACACGCCGCCGGCCAGCGCCTACTGGTCGTACTGGCACGCCCCGAACGGGGGCAGCTGGACCTACAGCGACAAGGGGGTGCTGAACCGTACGCCCCCGGCGGGAAGCTTCGAGGGCTGGTCGTTCTCCCTCAACCGCGACCCCAACGACGCCCCCCGCCCGGGGGTAACCCCGAGCCGCCCCGCACCGCCGCCGCCACCGCCCGCCTCGCCACCGGCACCGCCGGCAAGCGACGTACCGGTGGCACCGCCGCCGGCGGGCGGGGATGGCGCGCCGCCACCCGCCGACGGCGGTCAACCCGGTGCCGCCGATCCAGGCCAGCACGGGGCGACGGACGGCGGCCAGCCCGGTGCCGCCGATCCGGGCCAGCCCGGTGCGGCGGATGGTGGCCAGCCCGGTGCCGCCGGCGGGCCGGCCCAGACCGCTGGCCCGTCGACTTCGGCCGCCGCCACACCGACGGCCAGCGCGGCCGGCCTTCCGTCCCCGGAGACTGCCACCGCCTCAGCCCAGCAAGGCTCCGCCGACGAGCCCGTGCTGACCGACGCCGTCGCCGCCCGCGAGGAGGGGGGCGTGCCGCTGGGCACGCTGACCGGGGTGCTGCTGCTGGCCATGCTGACCGCCGGAGGCCTGGTCGCTGCCCGGCGACGGCGGGCCGCCGACCCAGATGACTGACGCCGCGGTGGACCGCTCCACGACCGCCGATCGGTGGTCGGCCCGCTGGTCCGCCTGGCGACTGCCCCGCGGGCTGCACCCGGGCGCCTGGTGGCTGTGGGCGCTGGGGCTGGCCACCGCGGCCAGCCACACCACCAACCCGCTGGGGCTCACCCTGCTGGTCGCGGTCGCCGCGCTGGTGGTCGTACAGCGACGCGGGCACGCCCCCTGGGCGCTGGCGTTCCGGATGTACGTCTGGCTCGGTGTGGTGATCGTCGCGATGCGGGTGGTGTTCCGGATCGTCTTCGGCGGCGGGCAGGGCGAGTACGTGCTGGTCCGGTTGCCGGAGATCCCGCTGCCGGAGTGGGCGGCCGGTATCCGACTGCTCGGGCCGGTCGCCGCCGAGCAGGTCCTCGGTGGCTTCTACGACGGGCTGCGGTTGGCGACGATGCTGATCTGCCTGGGGGCGGCGAACGCCCTGGCTAACCCGAAGCGGCTCCTCAAGGCCGTACCGGGAGCGTTGTACGCGGTGGGCACGGCGGTGGTGGTCGCCCTGTCGGTCGCCCCGCAGCTGGTGGAGAGTGTGCTGCGGGTCCGGCGGGCCCGCCGGCTGCGGGGTGCGTCCGGGCGGGGGACGCGGGCGTTCCGGGGGGTCGCGCTGCCGGTGTTGGCCGACGCGTTGGACCGGTCGCTGGCGCTGGCCGCGGCGATGGACTCGCGTGGCTACGGCCGGACCGCGGCGGTCCCCGCCGGGCAGCGGGCGGTCACCGGCACGCTGGTCCTCGGCGGCCTGCTCGGGGTCTGCGCCGGCACCTACGGGCTGCTCGACACCGTCGGCCCCGGCTATCTGGGGCTGCCGCTGCTCCTCGCCGGGCTGGCCGCCGCCGTGGGCGGCATGCTGCTGGCCGGCCGCCGGGTCCGCCGCAGCCGCTACCGGCCGGACCGCTGGCGGCTGGCCGAGCTGCTCGTGGCCGGGTGTGGGATCGCCGCGGCCGGCCTGACCGTGCTGGCCGGCACGGCCGACCCGGAGCTGCTCTACCCCCCGGTCAGCCCGCTCACCTGGCCCGAGCTGACCCCCATGCTGCTGCTCGCCGTCGCCGTCGCGGCCGTACCGGCCTGGCTCGCGCCGCCGCCGACACCTGTCCCGAGAGATCACACATGATCACATTTGACCGGGTGACCGTCCGCTACACCGAGGACGGGCCGCCGCCGCTTCGCGACGTGACGCTGACCGTCGAGGAGGGGGAGCTGTGCCTGGTCGCCGGGCGTACCGGGGCCGGCAAGTCGACCCTGCTGCGGGCGATCAACGGGTTGGTGCCGCACTTCACCGGCGGCACCCTGCACGGCTCGGTCACCGTGGACGGCCGGGACACCCGCCGGCACCCGCCCCGCGACCTCGCCGATGTGGTCGGCGTGGTCGGCCAGGACCCGCTCTCCGGATTCGTCACCGACACCGTCGAGGAGGAGTTGGCGTACGGGATGGAGCAGCTCTCCCTGCCGCCGGCGGTGATGCGCAAGCGGGTGGAGGAGACGCTGGACCTGCTCGGCATCGCCGAGCTGCGCGACCGGCCACTCCGGACCCTCTCCGGTGGGCAACAGCAACGGGTCGCCATCGGCGCTGTCCTCACCAGCCACCCCCGGGTCCTGGTGCTCGACGAGCCCACCTCCGCGCTGGACCCCACGGCCGCCGAGGAGGTCCTCGCCGCGGTCACCCGGCTGGTCCACGATCTCGGGGTCACCGTGGTGCTGGCCGAGCACCGGCTCGAGCGGGTCATGCAGTACGCCGACCGCCTGCTCTACCTGCCCGGCGACGGGCGGGTGGTCAACGGGCCACCGGCGGCGGTGCTGGCCGGCGTGGAGCTGGCCCCACCCCTGGTCGAGCTGGGTCGCCTGGCCGGCTGGGACCCACTGCCGCTGTCGGTACGCGATGCCCGCCGCCGCGCCGCCGAGCTGCGTGGTCGGCTCGGCGGGGGGGCACCTCCCGCGCCGGCTCCCGCCCCGGACCCGACGACGGCGCTGAGCGCGCGGAAGATCGTCGTACGGTATCCGGGCACCGTGGCCGTGGCCGGCGTCGATCTCGACCTCCAGGTTGGCCAGGTCGTCGCCCTGATGGGCCGCAACGGTTCCGGAAAGTCCAGCCTGCTCTGGGCCGTGCAGGGCAGCGGCCCCCGGCAGGGCGGCGCGGTGACCGTCACCGGCGCGGCGGGGGCCGTCGACCCGAAGAGCCTGCCGGCGCACCAGGCCCGCCGGCAGGTCGGGCTGGTTCCGCAGACCCCGGGCGACCTGCTCTACCTGGAGACGGTCGACGGCGAGTGCCACCAGGCCGACCAGGAGACCGCGGCGGCGGCCGGCACCTGCCGCACCCTGCTGGACCAGCTCACCCCCGGCCTGCCCGGTGACCGGCACCCGCGGGACCTCTCCGAGGGGCAACGGCTGGCGCTCGCGCTCGCGGTGCAGCTCACCGCCGCCCCGCCGGTGGTGCTGCTGGACGAGCCGACCCGCGGCCTGGACTACCTCGCCAAGCGGCAATTCGTCGCGCTGGTGCGGGGGCTGGCCACCGCCGGGCGTGCCGTGGTGGTGGCGACGCACGACGTGGAGCTGGTCGCGGCGCTGGCGGACCGGGTGATCGTGATGGCCGACGGTGAGATCGTGGCCGACGGCAGCACCGCGGAGGTCATGCTCGCCTCGCCCGCCTTCGCCCCGCAGGTCGCCAAGGTGCTGGCCCCGGCGCCGTGGCTGACGGTGGATCAGGTCGCCGCCGCGCTGGTGGCGGAGCGGGAGCCGGCGTGAGTGTTCTGCGGGTCGCTCCGCGCACCGCCGTGGTGCTGGTGCTCGCGTCGGTCGCCGCGCTGGCCACCTTCACCTGGCCACTCTTCGTCCCGGTGCAGCCGGAGAACACCGCCCGCGCCGGCGAGGCGCCGCTGGTCTTCGTCGTCATGTTGCCGGTGCTGGTGGCGTTGGTGCTGGCGGAACTCACCTCCGGTGGGATCGACAGCAAGGCCCTGGCGATGCTCGGGGTGCTCGCCGCGGTCAACGCCGCGCTGCGCCCGCTCGGTGCCGGTACCGCCGGGATCGAGACGGTGTTCTTCCTGCTGGTCCTCGCCGGCCGAGTCTTCGGACCGGGGTTCGGCTTCCTGCTCGGCTCCACGTCGCTGTTCGCCTCCGCGTTGCTCACCGCCGGGGTCGGCCCCTGGCTGCCGTTCCAGATGCTCGCCGCCTCCTGGGTGGGGCTCGGCGCCGGCCTGCTTCCCCGCCGGCCCCGCGGTCGCGCCGAGGTCGCTCTGCTGGCCGGGTACGGCGCGCTCGCCGCCTACGGCTACGGGCTGCTGATGAACCTCTGGTTCTGGCCGTTCAGCGCCGGTGCGGAGACCCAACTCTCCTACGTGGCCGGCGCGCCGGTCCTGGAGAACCTGCACCGCTTCGTCGTCTTCACCGCAGTGACCTCCACCTTCGGCTGGGACACCGGACGGGCGATCACCACCGCCGTGCTGATCGCCCTCGCCGGCCCGGCGGTGCTCGCCGCGCTGCGCCGCGCCGCCCGCAAGGCCGCCTTCGATGCTCCGGTGACCTTCGCCGCCCCCGGGCCGGGACTGTCGGCGTCGCTACCGGCTTCGCTCCTGCCTCCGCAGGCGGGGAAGCCCGCCGCGGGCCAGCCCAAGGGCCGCGACGATCGCCAGCACGGGTGGGACCAGCACCACCGCCAGCAGGGCGGGCCAGGGTACGTGCCAGCGCAGCTCGACGTTGAAGCCGACGTAGGCCGCCGCCGGCCCGATGCCCGAGATCAGGCCGAGCAGGGTTCCGGCGCCGACGATGAACCCGGCCTGGGCCGCGGCGATGCGCCGACGGGTACGTCCGGTGGCGCCGACCGCCGCCATGGTGGCTAGGTCGGGGCGGAGTTCGGTCGCCGCCAGCCCGACCGCCACGGTGCTGGCGACCAGGGTGACCAGGACGCTCACCCCGGCCAGCAGGTAGAACATGGTGGTGCTGCGGCGGGTGTCCGAGCCGAGCTCGGCCGCCGCGACGGTGGCCGGCGAGTGCGACCTACCGGCGGCGAGCTGCGCCTGCAGCAGCACCGCGTTCGCCCGTGCCAGCTCCGCATCGGAGGGTGTGCGGCTCGAGTCGATGACCACCTGCCGAGGCTGGGTGTCCAGCCCGAGGCGCTGCGCGGTCGCGGGTGAGACCACCAGGCCGGGAAGCTTGGCGAAATATTCCTGTTGGGCGGCCACGACGGCCGGCAGCGAGGTGGCTGCCGCCGAGGTGGGCGCCGCCGAGCCGGGCGCCGACCCGTGAGACAGCAGGGTGACCTGACCGCTCTCCGCCAGGGCGTCGTTGAAGACCACCGCGTCGCCCTGGTCCAGGGCAGCCACCTCGGCGGTGGTGGCGGCCCGGCCGGTCACCAGCCGCACGACCTCCGCCCCGCCGACGGCGATGTCGCGCTGCTCGTGGGCGCGAAACACGGTGGGATCGGTGGTGCTGTCGGAGAGGTCCCGGAACACAGTGGGATAGAAGTTACTGACTGTCCGCAGTGGCACGACGGCGCGGGCCGGCAGGGACGCGGCCAGCCGCGCCAACCCGGCTGGCCCCAGCAGGTCGGCGAGCTCCGCTGGCACCAGGACCTGACCGGTCCGCGCCTCCACCTGGGTGGGGGTGGCGACACCACGGGCCCCGCCGGCCAGGGCGAGCGCGACGCTACCGGCGACGGCGCCGAGCACCGCGGCCATCGCCGCGGCGGTGCGGAGCCGATGCCGTACGGCGTGGCGCAGTGCCAGCCGGGCCGGCATGGGCAATACCCGTGCCAGGGGCGCGCTCACCCGTACCAGCGCGGGTGTGCACATGACGACGCCGAGCAGCAGGGCGACGCCGCCGGCGGCGAGCACAGCCGGTTGACCCTCCGGGTTGGCGGAGACCAGCAACGCGACGGTGGCGACAGCGATCAGCCCCACGCCGGCCACCAGCGCGACCTGGTCCAACCGGGACTGATCCCGCTGGCCGCCCAGGGCACCGCGCAGGGGTCGCCCCCGGAGGGCGCGCGCCGGCAGCACCGCCGCCAGGACCGCCAGCAGCAGGGTGACCACCGCGGCTCCCGCCACCTGCCCAGCGGGGATCGACACCTCGGTCAACGGGTGGTCGGCGATGCGCTCGATGAGCGGGCCGGCCAGGGCGAAGGTCGCCAGCCCCAGGAGTACCCCGGCGGTCGCGGAGATGGCACCGAGCAACATTCCACCGGCGACGACCACCTTGCGGACCTGCGCAGCGGTGGCACCGGCGGCGGCCACCAACGCCAACTCCCGACGTTGCCGGGCGGCGCCGACGGTAAAGGCCGCACCAACCAGGAGCACGACCTGGGTGCCGGCGAAGCTCACCACGACCACCGTCGCCGCCGCCTCGATCCGACGTTCCGCAGCGCTGGGGGCACTCCGTTCCCAATACGAGCTGGGCTCCGGCGGCGACCACCCGCTGCCCGGCGGCAGCTGCACCATCAGCTTGCCGCCCGCCGCGGAGAGCGGGGCATCGTTGGTTACGAGCAGCCCGGCGGCGCCCAACGACCGGCTCCAGTCGATCAGCCCGACCACGGTGAGCTCCCGCTGCGGCATCCCGGCGGTCAGCCGGCCGCCCACCTCCAGGCCCAGCTCGTCGGCCATCGAGCGGGTCAGCGCCACCTCGGCCGGCCCGGCGGGGGCCCGGCCGGACCGGAGCACATACCGGCCCTGGTTCAGCGGGTGCTCCGGGTCGGTCGCCTCGTAGTCCGACACGCGCAGGTCGTCCGGGCCGCGGACTACCGTGCGGGCCTGCGTCAACCCGAGGGTGCGGCTGCCCGACGGCAGGGTGGCCACGATCGGGCTGCCGGCGTCAACGATCAGGTCGGACTGGCCAAACGTGAAGGTGGCGTTCTGCGCCGAGGTGCCGCTGAGGTTGCTCCAACTCGCCAGCAGGACGGTGCCGGCGTACGCGGGGACGAAGAGCATCAGCACTATCAGCGCGCTCCGGGCCCGATGGCGCAGCGCGGAGCGGCGGGTGATGCGCAGCGCGATTCGCCACGAACCGAACCGACCGGCGCTCACGACGGCTCCGTCAGCAGCCGCCGGGCGTCGTCACGCTCCGGGGTGGCGTCCACCAGCCGCCCGTCTCGAAGAAAGACCGTACGGTCGGCCCAGCCGGCGTACCGCGCCTCGTGTGTGACCAGCACACCCGCCGCCCCGGCATCGATCCGCGCCCGCAGGACCTGCAACACCGCGAGACTGGTCCGCGAGTCGAGGGCACCGGTCGGCTCGTCCGCCAGCACCAACCGGCGCTCGCCGACCAGGGCGCGGGCGATCGCCACCCGCTGCTGCTGCCCACCGGAGAGCTGATCGGGAAACCGGCCGGCGACCTCGGGCAGGCCCACTTCGTCCAGCGCGGTGACAGCTGCCGCGCGCGCCGCCCGCGCACTGCTGCCGCCGAGCTCCAGCGGCAGGGCGACGTTCTCCGCCGCGGTCAGGTCGGTCACCAGGTTTAAGTCCTGGAACACGTAGCCGATGCGGTCCCGGCGTAGGTGGGCCACCGCCGTCGAGTCGAGCCCGCCGAGCCCAACCCCCGCCACCTCCACCGACCCGGAGGTGGGCACCTCCAGACCACCGGCGATGGAGAGCAGGGTGGACTTCCCCGAACCGGACGGCCCCATCACCGCGACCAGTTCACCGGCTCGAACGGTCAGGCTGACACCGGCCAAAGCCCAGACCGAGCCCTCGCCGGCCCGGTAGACCCGTTCCACCTCGGCCAGCCGCAACACCACATCGCTCACCGCCGGACCCGCCCCGACTCGGCGGCATCCGCTGGGATCGGCGCCGGCGCAGAGGCGGCCCCGGGTCGGGCGTATCGCCGCCGCAGCACCGTCCCCTCTACATGGTCGAGCCACCGGAGCTCGCCCTCCAGGGCGAAAATCAAGTAATCGAGAAACATCGACCACGTGAGGTCAACGTCCTCGTTGGCCTGTCGGCGCAGGTCGGTGTAGTCCCGTAATTGCCGCATCGACTCGGTGCGCTGCTGCTGCACCACGATCGTGATGTCGACGCTCGGATCCTGCGTGGCCATCGCCAACTTGATCGCCAACTCGTTGCGGGGGCGCTCCGTCTCGGTGACCGGGGTGAGGTACCAGTCGGCGAGCGCCGCCCGCCCCGGCTCGGTGAGCGCGTACAGCTCTCGCCCCTGGTCGTCCGTGCCCGCGGTGGCGACAAAGCCGTCCCGGACCAGGCGGTCCAGGGTGGTGTAGATCTGACCGACATTCACCGCCCAGCTGCCACCGGTACGCGTGTCCAGCTCTGTTCGGAGCTGGTACCCGTATTTCGGACCGTCCACGAAGAGGGCCAACAGCCCCCACCGCACCGCGTTTCGCTGCATGGCCGGAACTTACCAGGTAACTACTTACTTAGTATCTCCCCGACACCGGATGCGGCTCGAGTAGCTGGTTACCGAAAGGTTCTTGGGGTTCGGAAAAGTGCCTTCTTCCCTGCATACGATCGGTTTCCTATGGTGTTCTAGTAACCGAAAGAGAGCGAAGAAGGAGGCGGTCATCATGGCCGTAACCCTGGTCAACCCGAGCGGACTGCCCGTGGTCGACGTGTACCGGCAGGTGTCGGTGGCGACCGGTTCCAAGCTGGTTCACGTCGCTGGGCAGGTCGCCTGGGACGCGGACGGTAATACGATCGGCGAAGGCGACCTGGCCGCCCAGGTCGAGCAGTGCTATCTCAACGTCGGCACCGCACTGGCTGGCGTCGGGGCGTCCTTCGCCGACGTGGTGAAGCTGACCGTGCATGTCGTCGACTGGACCCCGGACCGGATGCCGGAGCTGCTCGAGGGCATCCGGCGGGCGTCAGCCAAGCTGGGCACCACACCCATAGCTCCGGCCTCACTGTTCGGGGCCGCGGCATTGGATATTCCCGAACACCTGGTCGAGGTTGAGGCGACCGCCGTCCTCGACTGATCACCCCTGCGAGGTGTCGAAGCGACGCCGCGACGACTCGATGTGGCTGAAGTAGCGCTGAGTCCAGCCACACATGCCGTCAACGACGCTACGTAGTGCCTCACCCGCCCCGGTAAGGGTGTACTCGACCCGGGGCGGGATGGTGGGATACACGGTTCGCTCGACCAGGCCGTTGCGTTCCAGCATCCGCAGGTTCTGGGTGAGCATCTTGTGGCTGATGCCGCCAACCTCGTCGCGTAGTTCACCGAAACGCATGGTGCGTTGTCCGAGGAACTCGATGATCAGGAATGCCCACTTGTTGGCCACGTCAGAGAAGATCTCTCGTGCCAGCGAGTCCGCACGCGCCAGATCGGTTTCTGGCAGCAGACCGCTCGCCTCGCTTCTGTCACCCATCCGCTCACTCTCTATCAGATCCTCAGTAACTACAAGAGAGCAAAGGCGAGACGGGGGCAAGGGCCGCCAACGCAGGCACCCCTGCCGCAACGACGACGGCATACCCACGGCGCGGACGCCGCGACCGCAGTAGCGCCGGTCGGCGGCGATCAGCGCATGTCCGTGAATCGCCTCGCCTGTTGACGGCGGCGAGGTGGACGGCCTGAAGCTCTCGCCAACAGGGCAGGGCTCCCGACGGTTTGGTCGTATGACGCTCGTCACCGCGGGTATATCAAGAAAAGCTAGCGCTGAGAACGTTCGTTCTCTATCGTGGTACCCAACGAAGAGAACGAAGGTTCTCCCAAACTTGAGGGGTTTACCGTGCCGTACATCACTGTGGGAACCGAGAACAGCACCAACATCGACCTGTACTACGAGGACCACGGTCAGGGACAGCCGGTGCTCCTCATCCACGGCTACCCCCTGGACGGGCACTCCTGGGAGAAGCAGTCCGCGGCCCTACTCAAGGCCGGATACCGGGTGATCACCTATGACCGGCGGGGCTTCGGTCAGTCCAGCCAGCCCACCGCCGGCTACGACTACGACACCTTCGCCGCCGACCTGAACACCGTGCTGGAGACCCTCGACCTCACCGACGTGGTCCTGGTCGGCTTCTCGATGGGCAGCGGCGAGGTGGCCCGCTACCTCGGCCGCTACGGCTCCGCCCGCATCGCCAAGGCCGCGTTCCTGGCCTCGCTGCAACCGTTCCTGCTGCAGACCGACGACAACCCCACCGGCGTGCCCCAGGACGTCTTCGACGGCATCTCCGCCGCCGTCACCGCCGACCGCTACGCCTACTTCACCGACTTCTACCGCAACTTCTTCAACACCGACGACACCCTCGGCACCCGCCTGTCCGAAGAAGCGCTGCGCAACAGCTGGAACATCGCCGCCGGCGCGTCCTGGTACGCCTCCAGCGCCGCCGTGCCCACCTGGGTCACCGACTTCCGCGCCGACCTCCCCAAGATCGACGTACCCGCGCTGATCCTGCACGGCACCGCCGACAACATCCTGCCCATCGACGCCACCGCCCGCGAGTTCCACAAGCAGCTACCCGACGCCGACTACGTCGAGATCAACGACGCACCCCACGGCCTGCTCTGGACCCACGCCGACGACGTCAACCAGGCCCTCCTGACCTTCCTCGCCAAGTAACCCCCGCCGCGGAAGCGCACAAGATCGTCGCCGACTCCACTCTCGTAGCTCCACCCCGACCACGCTGAAAAGAGATCCGTTGATGTCCACGACCACCGCCCCCGCCGTGCAGCCCGCACCCACTCCCGGCGCTGTCGGCGTCATCCTGCGGCAGACCCTCATCGACCTTCTCGACCTCGCCCTTCAGGTCAAACAAGCCCACTGGAACGTCACCGGGCCTCGATTCCTGCCCCTACACCAGCAACTCGACGCCCTCGCCACCACCACACGTGAACACGCCGACACCATCGCCGAACGCGCCGCCGCCATCGGCGCACCACCCGACGGACGCGCCACCACCATCGCCGCCACCAGCCGGCTACCTCAGTTGGACGCCGGCGTGCTACCGGACGACATCGCAATCGACAAGATCGACGACCTCCTCACCACCACCGCCACCGGAATCCGCCAGGCGATCGAGGCCACCGCCGACGACCCCATCACCCAGGACCTGCTCATCACCGCCGGCCATGCCATCGAACACCAAGCCTGGCTCCTACGCTCCCAGCGTTAACCCGTCGACCGCTCCGATGATCAGGGCCGGTAGTTGAGTCGGGCAGCCTGTCGCATGAGGTGGTCCCGCTCGGGGAGGCTCAGCGCCGAGCGGGCAGCCTCGGCGTAGAGCCGGGCCGCGGTTACCAGGTCGCCCGCCCGCTCGTGCAGGTACGCCGCGGCGGCGGTGTGCCGGGGCAGGGCGGGGTCAAGCCCCACCAGGGCGGCCAGGCCGAACTCCGGGCCGTCGGCCTCCCCGAGCGCGACCGCCCGATTGAGCCGGGCCACCGGGCTGTCGGTGAGGCGCACCAGTTCGTCGTACCACTCGACGATCTGCCGCCAGTCGGTCTCCTCAACCGTCCGGGCGTCGGCGTGCAGGGCGGCGATGGCGGCCTGGGCCTGAAACTCTCCCAGCCGGTCGCGGGCGAGGGCGTTCTGGAGCACCTCGACCCCCTCGGCGATCAGGTGGTGGTCCCACCGGCTGCGGTCCTGCTCGGCGAGGGGCACCAGCCGGCCGTCCGGGCTGGTGCGCGCCGGACGCCGCGCGTGGTGCAGCAGCATCAGCGCCAACAGGCCCGCGACCTCCTCGTGGTCGATCTGGGCGGCTAGTTGACGAGTGAGCCGGATCGCCTCGGCGGCCAGGTCGACATCCCCGGAGTAGCCCTCATTAAAGACCAGGTAGAGCACGCGCAACACCGTGGCGACATCCCCGGGCTGGTTGAGGCGGACACCCGAGACCACCCGCTTGGCCCGGCTTATCCGCTGGGACATGGTCGCCTCCGGCACGAGGTAGGCCCGGGCGATCTGACGCGTGGTCAGGCCGCCGACCGCGCGCAGCGTGAGCGCGACGGACGAGGTTGGGGTCAGCGCGGGGTGCGCGCAGAGGAAGTACAGCCACAGCGTGTCGTCCACCACCTCGGCCGGCCCGGGAACCGGCTCGCCCTCGACGCGTACCTCGCGCCGCCGCCGGGAGGTGTCGGCGCGGGCGGCATCGAGGAACTTGCGCCAGGCCACCGTGATCAACCAACCCCGGAGGTCCTGCGGCGGACCCTCCGGCCCCCCGCGCACCGCCTCGACCAGGGCGTCCTGCACGGCATCCTCGGCCGCCGCGAAATCCGCCCCGCGCCGGACGAGGACACCGGTCACCGCTGGTACGAGGTCCCGCAGCAGCTCCCCGTTCACTCCGGCACAGCCGCCGGAACGCCGTAGAACGGTCGGACCTCCAACCATTCGTGGATTGGCCTACCGCCCGGCCCGGGCGCCGCCGACAGCTCCCCCGCCAGCTCCACCGCACGGTCCCACGAATCGACGTCGATGATGTACCACCCGGCGATCAGGTCCTTGGTCTCGACGAACGGCCCGTCGGTAACCGGTGGCCGCCCCTCGCCGTCGTACCGCACGAAGGCGCCGTTCGGCGACAGTGCCTGGGCGTCAACGAGTTCGCCCGTCTCCTCCAGCCGCGCTCCGAAGTCATGCATGAACCGCATGTGTGCGTCGACCTCATCCGGCGTCCACTGGTCCATCGGCGCCCAGTCCACAGCGGGCTTCGGACCACCCCGGTAGTGCTTGAGCAGCAGATACTTGGCCATCAGCTTCTCCCGACGAGGCGACATCTCCGGCGGTAGCTCCACGCGGGAGCGGGCAGACCCCACGCCCCCGCGCGGACACTACTGCGAACTCAGCGATCAGGTCGCCTGCCGCACGGGACCAGCAGCGACTTCTTGCCGGCCCGCCGCGGCAGGAGTCAGGCCGCCGCGCACCGCGTACCGGGGGCGGGCAGCGTCAGGTCCACGAGGTAGCGGTCCACCACGGCCCTCGTGCAGTCGGTGCGCTTGTAGGTGCCGTGGCCCCAACCCTCGTACGTCACCAGGCGGCCGTGCCGGCCAAGGTGCTGGGCGACGTTGGTGGCCCAGTTGTAGCCGGTACGGGGGTCGTGCAGGGCGTTGAGCAACAACAGCGGAGTGCGCGTCCGCACCTGCGGTACGTGCGGTGGGTTCCGGACCGGCGACGGCCAGCCGAGGCAGGTCTGCACCGCCAGCAGCCCACCGCCATACCGGATGTCCGGCGCGGCGGCCGCGGCCTCCCGGACCAGGCGGGCGTACTCGGTGTAGTCGCGGACCGGGACGGGCCGGTCTGCGCAGAAGGCGGCTACGGAGAGGGAGAGATCCAGCTCGGGGGGCGGGGAGCCGGCCTCCATGTCCCGCACGGCGACCGCCAGGTCCGACCAGCGCGGACCGGCAAGCAGCCCGAGCGCCACGGCGGTGACGTCGAAGGCGGTACGCGGGGCGTACTCACCCCGATCCGCGCGGGCCAGCACCTCGGCCCAGACCGCCCGCACGTCCCGACCGTGCAGTACGCACTCGGTTGACCGGTCGCACCAGGAGACGAACTCGTCGAACGAGTCCTGCAAGGTGGCTGCCTGCGTCCGCACGAAGGAGCGCACGCCGAGGCTGTGGTCGAACACGCCCTCCAGCACGACGGCTCGCGCCCGGTGCGGGTACCGCTCGGCGTACTGCTGGCCCAGCAGGGTGCCGTAGGAACTGCCGTGGAAGGAGATCTGTCGCTCGCCCAGTGCTCGCCGCAACGCCTCCAGATCGCGCACCGTGCTGAGCGTGTCGGCGTGGTCAAAGACCGGAGTGGTCGGCCGGCACCGCTCCCAGAACGCCTGGTTGTAGGCCACCATGGCATCGAAGTCGGCCTGGCTGCCCAGCGGGACCGGCGGCTTGGGCAGGCTCGGATCCGGGGTGCAGACCGGCTCGGCGCTGCGCTCCACCGTACGCGGGTCGAAGCTGACCACGTCGAACCGGTCGAGCAACTCGTCGCTGAACCGACTCCCCTCAAGAATACGCTGCACTCCGGAGTCTCCCGGGCCGCCCGGCCCGAACACCAGCGTGCCCACCCGTTGCTGCGACTCCCGCGCGGGCCGACGCGCCACGGAAAGCTCGAACGTCGGGCCGTGCGGTCGAGCCCAGTCCACCGGCAGGCGGAGCTGGGCGCACTCCACCTCGTCGTTGAGGGCGACCGCGGCCGAATCGTCGTGGCATTCGCCCCAGGCGAGGGTGGGCGGCGCGGGGGCAGGGTCGGCGCGGGCCGGTGCGGGTGATCCGGCGAGAACGGCCAGGGCGACGACCCCGACGGTCAGCGTACGCACGGGCATGGATCCTCCAGACGGTTTGAACGTCCGCCCACCCTCCGCCCGTACCCAACTCCGAAGCATCGGGTGAATACCCGGATGAAACCCGGATCTCGGTCGGTGAACGTCGGAAACCCGATAGCGACAAAGCCCACGGCAAATGTCACGCACAGTCACTTGTGGATGAGGGGTGCATCAAATATCCTCCTACCCAACCAGATCGAGCTGGTTGACTGGGCTGGCTTTCCCATAACAGGAAGTTCGTCATGACAGATGCCGTGGTGCAACAAGCGCAGGTCCCAAATACTGGACGCATCATCGATCATTGGCGCGGCGGAGCACACCACCTTCCGGCGGACGCGGAGGCGGCCAAGGCATTCTGCGCCCTGTACCCAGGATTTCCACAGGTCTACCAAACGCTGCAGGATTTTGTCGGACGCGCCGTCCAGGCGATCGCGGAACAGGGAGTCAATCAGTTCCTGCTTCTCGGTGCCGGCATTCCCACACAGGGCAATGTGCATGAGATCCTTCCTGAGGCTCGCGTTCTCTACACCGACATCGACGCCATCAACATCGCTTTGGGTAGCGAGATTCTCGCCACCACGCCGGGAGTGGAATACGCCTACTGCGATGCGACAGATCTTGGAACCCTCGACCAGGAAACGATGGAGCGGGTCCTCGACCCCACCGCGCCTATCGGCATAGTGATGACGGGAATAACCGTCTCACTCGACGATGACGCCGCCCAGAAGGCACTTTCCCACATCTTTGACTGGGCATCCCGGGGCAGCTACCTAGCAGTGGATTTCGACGGCGAGGCCCTGGCCACCTTTCCGGTCATCAAGGAGAGAATTCTCGACCAGGCCGACAAGCCACTACACCTACGCGGTCCACACCAGATTCATCCGCTACTCGGGCGTTGGCGGGTGACCGGCGACGGAGTCGCGCCAGTTGACACCTGGCGCAATCCGGGACACCAGCCAGACAAGGTCTTCATGTACGGCTGTGTCGCCTACAAACCGTGAGGCGGTGACTCCCGAACATCGTCCCCTCCGGCACGTCGGCACCCCCGCCCCGGGCCGTTACGGCTCCAGGGTGAGCGTCTGTGCCGCCGCAGCCTCAATCGTGGCTCGCTCCCAACGCATCGGCAGGGTCTCCCCGGTACGCCACAGCTCCAACTGGTCGTCGTAGTTGCGGTGGAAGGCATGCCCGGAGTTGCCGGTCAGCTGGATCCACCGGGAGGCGTCCAGGTTGGCCAGGTCAACGATCATCCGCATGGATGGGACGGCATTGACCTCGTACCCGTCGGCGGCGTCCCAGCCGGTGGCGTTGACGATCGCGCTGCCGCCGGAGACGCCGACCGGGTCCGCGTTGAAGAGCCACTCGATGATCCCCACGCCCGAGGTGCCGAAGGACTGGTTCCGCACGGTCAACGTGTGCATCCGGCCCCAGCGCCAGTCGGCCGGCTCGTCGCCCTGCTCGCGGGAAAGTTCGCTCGCCGCCGCTTCGGCCGCCGCGCGTAGCAGGTCGTCGCGGCCCTCGACGGCCTCCGACTCCGGCCGGTCCCACCACGGCGAGTCGGGCTGGCTGAGCAGACCCCGCACCACCTCGTACGACTGATCGTTGCCGTCAAGCCGGTAGTCCGCGGGCAGTTCGTCGAAGGTCGCCAGGAGCAGGTGCCGCCAGACGGCGTTGTAGTACGCCGCCGCAGCGGAACGGCGCCCGTCCTCGGTGCCCGGCTCCCCCTCGGCCGGCTGTTGGTAGTCCCACTCCGTCCACAGCTCGGTGGCGGACCGGACCAGACCCGAGGCATCGGCCGCAACAGCCGCCTGGACCGCCGGGACGAGTGTCGGCGCGAAGCCGTTGCGGTTGTCGAACTGCATGGACTGCACGTCAGCGACGGTGATCTCGCCGGCATCCCGGGCCGAGCTGATCAACTCGTGGATGCGCTGGCTGCGGTAGCCGTAGTGCCAGTCGGTGGTGAGTAGGTGCGGGTACGAGGGGCCGACGACGGCCTCGTTGGCGGTGACCAGGTAGCCGGCGGGCGGGTTGCGGACACTCGGTAACTCCGCGAAGGGAAGGAAACCCTGCCAGTCGTACGCCGAGTCCCACCCGGGCGCCATCCACCGCCCGTCCCCCGAGCCCCGTACCGGAATCTGGCCGGGGGCCTGGTAGCCGATGTTGCCGTCGGTGTCGGCGTAGACCAGGTTCTGCGCGGGCACCTCGAACAGCGCCGCCGCGGCACGGAAGTCGGCCCAGTTCGTGGCGGTGTTCAGCTTGAAGATGGCGTCGGCGGTCCGGCCCGGCGCGAGCGCGGTCCAGCTCAACGCGATGGCGTATCCGTCGCGTTGCTCGTCGTCGGTGGGCGCTGACTCGTCGGGGTGCGGCTGCGGGGTGGCGGCGACCGACGCCGGCGAACCCGCCGGATCGACCGGCGGGGTAAGACCGATCTCGCGTAGTTCGGCCGACGCGTCGGAGAGCAGGGGACCATGCCCGGAGGCCCGGACAGTGATGGACACGTCCGCGCCGCCGGCGACCCTGATTGTCTCGGCGCGGGTCGTCAACGGCTGCCACTCTCCGTCGACCTGCACCCGGTCGCCGTCCACCCGCTCCAGGTAGAGGTCGGTGACGTCGGGACTCAGGTTGGTGAAGCCCCAGGCGATGTGGGCGTTGTGCCCGATGACCACACCCGGTATTCCGGAGAAGCTGAAACCGGAGACGTTGATGTCGCACGCGCAGTGCAGACCGTTCTGGTACCAGATGCCGGGCATGCTGGGACCGAGGTGCGGATCGTTGGCGAGGATCGGCTTTCCGGTGTTGGTCAGGTCGCCGGCGATAACCCACGAGTTGGAGCCGATGCCCCGACCGGTGCCCAACATGGTCGGCAGCCGGGAGAGCCCGCTGGCCAGCGCGGTGACCAACTCCGTGGCAGCCGTACCAGCGGTGGGATCGGTCGGTTCCGCGACAGCGGCTGGTTGGGCAGTGGCTGGTTCGACCGGGGCTACGGGGAGCACGCCCCCGCCCGTTCCGGCAGTCCCGGTCCCGGCGGGTGCCGAGCGGCCAGCCGGGACCGGGGAGGCCGGAGTGGCTTCCTGGTCGAAGGCGCCGTCCACGATGCCGCCCGCAACGACGATCGGCTGGTGCCGGTCGAAGGGGTAGCCCGGATACAGCTCCTCGACCTGCTGTCGGGTCAGGCCCGCGGCGAGGAGTGCCGCGCGGGCGAGCTCGTCTCTCATGTTGCCGCGTAGGTCCCACGCCATCGCCTTCAGCCAGGCGAGGCTGTCCACCGGGTGCCACGCCTCGATCTCATAGCCCGAGTTCTGCAGGCCGAGTACCGCGTACTCCAGACTCGCCCGACCCCCGTCGTGCTCGTTGAGCCAGGCGTTCACCCCGTCGGCGTACACCTGCAGGTAGCGCTTGGTCTCCGCCCCGAGGAGGCCCCACTCCTGTTCGGCGACCCGACGCCACCCCATCGTCCGGAGGTAGACGTCGGTCTCCACCTGGCTCTCGCCGAAGAGTTCGGCGAGTCGGCCCGCGGTGAGATGGCGGCGGAAGTCCATCTCCCAGAACCGATCCTGGGCGTGGAGGTAGCCCTGGGCCCGAAACAGGTCCTCGGCGGTCTCCGCGTACACCTGCGGGATGCCGTGCTCGTCGCGGTGCACGGTGACCGACGCGGTGAGCCCGGGCAGCCGAAGCGCACCATCGTGCTGCGGGAACGCTCGCCGTACCGTCCACACGGCGGTGAGGGTGAGCACGAGGGCCAGTGCGGTGAGGACCGCGACGGTCCAGAGCGCGATCTTACGTATCCGGGGCGAAAGAATACGTGCAGGATTCACACCGAAATCCTAAAGGTTCAGTGAGCTTTTGGGTGATCTTGAAGCTCGGGTAACGTGTGCCCGGCAGCGCCAGCCATTGACGCAAACGAGTGCTGGGAGAGGCTGATGAATCCGACGATCGCCCTTCTCCCCAGCGCGCTGCTCGGACCCGCCGTCTGGCAGCCGGTGCGGGGACGACTCCGCGCCGCCGGCCGGGATGTCATCGTCGCCGGAGAGCCGGGGGCGAGCGGGACCTCCGTGGCCGGCGTCCTGCGGTGGTACCTGGACAGCCTGCCCACCGGCCGCGACTACGTGCTGGTGCCGCAGAGCAACGCCGGCCTGTACGTCCCGGCCATCACCGCGCAGCGCTCGGTGACCGGGCTTGTCTTCGTGGACGCGATCCTCCCGCCCGAGCAGGGCACCACCCCGGTGGCACCGCCGGGCCTCCGGGAAATGCTGCAGACCCGGGCCGGGCCGGACGGCGAGCTGCCGGTCTGGACCTCCTGGTGGCCACCGGAGGAGGTCGCCGCCCTCTTCCCGTCCGAGCAGGTCAGGGCGGAGGTGTCCGCACAGCAACAGCGCTTCCCGCTCAGCTACTTCGCGCAGCGGGTGACCATCGCCCCCGGCTGGTCCGACCGTCCCGCCGGCTATCTCGCCTTCGGCGACGCGTACCAACCCGAACGGGTCACGGCGGAGAGTTGGGGCTGGCACTCGGCCCAGCTCGACGGCGGGCACCTGCACATGCTGAACGCGCCGGGCGAGGTCGCCGCCGCGATCGCCCGGCTGCTCTGATCAGCTCCGGCGCCGACCGCGTCACGGTGTGTTCTTGCCGGCGGCAGCGGTCTGGCGGGGTAGCGACCCGGGAATGTCGTAGCCGGCGGCTTGCAGGGTGAACAGCTCGGCGTACCGACCGCCGGCCGCGAGCAGGTCGTCGTGAGTGCCGGCCTCAACGAGCCGGCCGTGGTGCAGGACGTAGATGCGATCCGCGTGGCGGACGTTGGCCAGCCGGTGGGTGATGAGGATGGTGATCCCGTGGCCCTGCCGGTCGCGGATGGCCTGGAACAGGGCGTCCTCCGCCCGCGGGTCGAGCGCTGAGGAGGGCTCGTCCATGATGAGCAGGTCGGCGTCCCGCAGGAAGCCCCGGGCGGCCGTGATGCGTTGCCACTGCCCACCGGAGAGGTCTTGACCCCCGGCGAAGGTCCGGTCGAGCAGGGTCTCGTAGCCGTGCGGCAATTCCTTGATCATGTTGTGGGCGACGGCGCGGTCGGCGGCGGCCTCGATGCGATCGGGCCGCGGGGTGGTGGTGAGGTCACCGATGGCGATGTTCGTGGCGGCGGTGAACGGCCACTTGTGGTACTCCTGCGTCACCACCGCGATCCGGGCCCGTAGCTCGTCGGTGTCCCAGTCGTCGGTCGGCCGGCCGTTGTAGCGGATGGTCCCGCTCGTGGGCGTCCGCAGGGTGGCGATCATTGTGGCGAGGGTGGACTTGCCGGAGCCGTTCTCCCCCACGAACGCCACCGTCTGCCCCGCCGCGATACTCAGGCTGACCTGGTCGACGGCGGCGGCCTCCCGGTCGGGGTAGCGCAGGCTGACCGCGTCCACCGCGACCGCGCGCAACCGCCGCGGCACCGCGCGGATGGCGGCGCCGGTACGCGGCTCGGGCAGGTAGTCGGCGGCGCGGGTCATGAAACCGGTGTAGTCGCGGAAGTGCTGGCCCTCGGTGTAGGCGCGGTCCATCTGGAAGGTGACCACCGCCAGGGATCGCTGTGCGGACTGCACGGCGATGACACCGGTGGCCGCGGCGGCGAGGGGGATATGCCCCTCAACCAGCAGGAAGCCGAGCAGCACGTAGACCACGGCGGTGGCGATCCCACCGATCATCGCGCCGACGGTGGTGGTCGTGGTGACCCGACGGGCCAGCGCGAGCTGGATCCCGGTCTCGACCCCCATCACCCGGTCGTACTGGTCGAGCAGGAAGGAGCGCAGCCCGTAGGTACGCAGCTCGGGGGCGGAGTCGCGTTCGGCCATCAACCGGTGCAGCAGCCACAACCGACGCCGGCGCACCGACCCCGCCGCGTACGTCTGGTAGCGCAGGTGCCCGGCGCGCAGCGACGCCCACCCGTTCGGCACCGTGGCGACCAGCAGGGCGACCAGCAGCAACGGGTGGATCACCACGACGGCGACCGCGACGGCGAGCACACCGGTGAGGCCAGCGAGCAAGTTTATCGACGCCTGCACCAGGCCGGTGGTGGAATCCGCGCCACGAGAGGCTCGCTCCATATCGTCGGCGAAGGCGTCCGCGTCAAACGCCTCCAGCCGGACTGCCGTGGTCACCTCGAACAGACCCCGTTCCACCTCCCGGTCGACCTTCGGGCTCAGGCCGTTCTGGGCGTACCCCATCGCGGCGGCCATACTGGCGCGCAGCGCGGTCACCGCCGCGAGGGCAACCAGTGCGGGCAGCGCGGCGAGCACCTTGTCGGCGGTCGGCCCCCCGGCGAACAACTCCACCAGGACCCGCTGCGCGGCGAGGAGCCCGAAGGCGGCCAGCACTCCGGCGCCCACCGTGGTGCCCGCCACGATCGCGGTGCGGAGCCGGTCGGCCCGCCAGCTGACAGCCAGCGCCGCCCCCACCAGTCGGGGCAACTCGGAGAAGACGGCGAAGAGGCCGGCCTGCGCCCGCGCTCGCACCCCGCTCTCCCACCACATCTGGCGCAGCTCCGGTAAGGCCGAGTCCCGCACACCCTCGGGATCGGGGGGCGAGTCTCGCTGGGTCGGCTTCGGCTGGTCGGACGGGCGGTCGGGCAGGCTGGCTGTCGGCATGCGGGAAACGTAGGACCGCTCGGGGGGACACGCCCGCAGCACCGCGCGCCGACAATGTCGGTAGCCGCGACACCGATTCCGACATCGTCGGTAGTAGCGACACCGATTCCGACATCACCCGAACGCGTCGGCGACACCGGGCGGAAGTGTCACCGCCGACAGCTACGGTGTTCGCTCATCGTGACCGCGACCCGGGGGTGGCAGCGATGCGCGACACCGACGACACCAGGACCGCCCGTCGCGCCCTCGGCCGTCACCTCGCCGAGCTACGCCGGGCCGCCGGGCAGACCCAGCACGGCCTGGCTCGGCTCGTCCAGTACGGACGCAGCTCCGTGGCGAACACCGAGACCGGTCGCCAGCACCCGGAACGGCCCTTCTGGGCCCGCTGCGACGAGGCGCTGCGCACCGGTGGGGTGCTCACCGCCGAATACGACCGCATCACGCACCGGGCGGACCGCCACCGCGCGGTCCCGGCGCGCGGTGGCGGTGCCGCCCCGACCAGCGGCCTCCCAGCCACGTGGTGGGAGGCCGTGGACAACACCGAAGGCTGCTCACCGGCCGCTCTGGTGGACCGGCTCTGTCTCCTGCGCCACGATGTCGACCGCGCGATCGTCGCGCTGACCTGGCTCGGCTACCACCCCACCGCGACGATCAACCACTCCGGGTCGCCGGCGGAGATGAACGAGGACTGGTCCGCGACATCGTCGTAGGGGAAGCCGTAGGAGAGACCGTCGATGGACTGCTCGTGCCAGAACTTCGCGTAGTAGTTCGCCGGTGCCTGCTGGTAGAAGCGGTTCGGGTCCTCCCACTGCGACCGGGGCAGGTGGGCGACGTGCCGGTTCAGCGCGGCACAACCGTCCGGATTACTCGCCAGCGGTCCGGAGCAGCCGAAGATCTGGGCGGTGGTGGCGGGGATCCCGACCGACGACGCGTACCCGCTCAGGTAGTCGGCGTACTGCCCGCCCGAGCGGAACTGGGGCGTGTTGCCGGGGGACGGCACCCGATACGGCGCCTCGATCGTGGCGAGATGCTTGAACTCGGCCGGCATCGCGTCCGAGAACCGTTGGAACGTCGTGTCGCGACCCTCGGTGAAGATCGTCTCGGTCTCGCCGACAGCTCGGTCGTAGCCGCCACCGGCGCGGAGCCGCATCGCCAGTGGAAGCCCGAACGAGTCCACTCGGGTGGTGTTGCCGTTGAAGCGGTCCGTGGCCACGGTGAACTCGACGAAGTCCCGGTACTGGCTGGTCGGTGAGCCGAGGTGGAAGTACATCCGGCCGGCCGAGTTCGCCGGCATGTCGAGGTACGGCTGTTCGGCGATGGAGCGGGTCTGGCCGCCGAAGCTCCAGTACACCTGACTGTCGGGGTAACGGCCGTTGGTCCGGTTCAGGATCTTGACCGTGAGGACGTTCTGGGCGGGCGGGATCGTGCTGGTGTCACCCCAGAAGTCGTCGCTCGGTGGTGGTGGTTCCGATCCCGCCGTCCGCACCACGAACTCCCAGAGCGAGTAGCCGTACGGGGTGTTGCGGGCGGTGCCGTACATCCGCACGTACCGTCCCGTGCCGGATACCTCGAGCGTCTGCACGCCACCGGCGCCGGTCGTGGTGGCGTAGCGGGTGGTCCACGGTCCAGCCGGACTGTCTGCGGTCTGGAGCTCGAAGGCCCGCGCGGAGGCCGCCTCCCACCTCAGGACGACCTGGCAGATGGTCCGGACCTCGCCGAGGTCGACCCGAAGCCACTGCGGGTCGGCGAAGGCGCTCGACCAGCGGGTGACGGCGTTGCCGTCCACGGCCGCCGAGGCTGGGGTGCTGGCGGTCTCGACCGAGGAGGCCGTCACGTCCTGACCGAGCGCGGCATTACCCGTGCAGGTGGGGGTGCTGGTGCCGTAGACCTCGAACTCCCACAGGGAGTAGCCCCACGCGGTGCCCCGGTCGGTGCCGTAGAGCCGGATGTGGCGCCCGGCGCCGTTGACCGTGAGGTTCTGGGTGCCGCCGGTCCCGGCGGCCGTCTGGTAGATCGTCTGCCAGGGGCCGGTGGGGTGCGCCGAAACCTGGATCTGGAAGGCACTCCCGTAGGCGGCCTCCCAGCGCAGGGTTACCTGACTGATCGTGGCGGTGCCACCCAGGTCAACCTGGAGCCACTGCGGATCGCTGAACTCGCTCGACCAGCGGGTGTCCGGGTCGCCGTCGGTGGCGGCGGTGGCCGGGGTTTCCGCTAGTTCGACTGAGGAGGCGGTGGTCGGTTGTCCCTGGGAGAGCAGGACGGCTGCGGCCTGGGCCCGCTGGGCGGGAAGCGTCAGGACGGTGGCGAGCAGGATGAGCGGAACCGCGAACGCCAGCGCGCGGCGGTAGCGCGGACGGTGGGAGATCAGGCGAGCTGTCGGCATGATGGGCTCCCGGACGAGTGGTGGTGGCAGAGAGCGCTCTCAGCGTCATCGACAGTCTCGAATTAGTCAAGCGGCCTGAGCTGCGCGATCACCAGATGGTCCGTCTCCGAGCCAGTGAGCACCTGCTGCCGTACGTGGGTGAAGCCGGCCTCGCGCAGCAACCCGACGAGTTCGTCGTGGCCGTAGGCCCGGCCCCCCTGGGTGTGGAAGAGGTTCAGGCTGAACATCCGGACGAACGCCGTACCCAGCCCGGCGGTCGGCTGCTCCGGCGCCGTGGCGAGCGGTTCGAGCAGCGCCACCCGACCGCCGGGGCGAAGCGCGGCGGCGACCCGGCGCAGCAGGGTCAACGTCTCGGTCGCCTGGTAGCCGTGCACGACATTGAAGAGCAACACCAGATCGTGACCGGTACCAAAGTCGACCTCGAAGAGGTCACCCGCCCGGAGCGTGCACCGGTCGGTCAGGCCGGCGGCGGCGACGGTCTCCGCCCCCTGGGTCAGCGCACCAGCCAGATCCACCACAGTGGCCCGCAGTTGCGGATGTGCGGTGAGGAAGGCCACCGGATAGCTCGCATGCCCGCCACCGACGTCAAGCAGGCTACGCGCGTCGGCCGGCACCGGCAGCAGCTCGACGATCTCCGCGCTGAGCCCGTCGGCGAGTCGACGCAGCATGGTCTGAAAGTCCGCCAGGACCTCCGGTCGCCGCTCCAGCCAGGCGTAGAAGTCACCGGCCGGAGTGCCGGAGCAGATCGACCACTCCAGGTCGTGCCACCAGCCGGTGAGCAGCGCTGACCAGAAGGCGAGCACCGGCGCGAAGCTGTCCGGGACGGCCCGCAGGAGCCAGCGGGTCGTGTTGGCGCTGTTGGCGTACCCACCTTCGGCATGGATCAGGTAGCCGAAGCTGGTCAACGCGTCGAGCAGGAGCCGCAGACCGAGCGGATCGGTTCCGGTACGGACGGCGAGCCGCTCAACCGGGAGCGGTCCGTCGGCCAGCTCCTCGAAGACTCCCAGCCGAAGCGCGGCGCCGGCGCTACGGAAGGCGACCGCGTCGAGCAGGTCGAGAAACGCGGCGGGGGCGGCGTCGGAGGCGTGGAACTGCTGCGCCTCCTCCGGGCTCAACGGCACCGGCATGGCAGGGCTCCTTCAGGTGGCGGGTTGGCGGTCGGCGGAGACGGTCCCGGGACCCGGAGTGTCGTCGGGGAGAACGTCGGGACCCGCGGGCTCGTCGGGACCCGGAGGGTCGTCGGGGAGCGCGTCGGGGAGATCGTCGGCCCCGCGCAGCACCGGTCGGGTCCAGGCGAACGCGGCGAGGAGCACCATCGCCACCCCGGTGACCGCGAAGAGCAGCGCGATACCGCGGCCCTCCCCGGTGCCGATCACCCGGCCGACCGAGTCGGCGAGCAACCCCTCCGGGCGCAGCAGCGGCTCGAAGAGACCATCGGCGATCGGCCCCGCCAACACGTACGCCAGCGGCACACTGGCGTCACCGATCACCCGGGAGGTGGCGAGCACCCGGCCCAGCACGGAGGGCTCGGTCTTGGTCTGGATCAGGGTCATGGTGGAGCTGTTCACGATCGGCAGGGTAAAGAGGAAGAGCGGGGCCACCACCCCGATCAGCCAGGCGGACGGGGCCGCCGCGTGCAGCGCGAGCGCCACTCCCCCGAGCGCGAGTCCGCCGCAGACAGCGGTGACCCGGCGGGTCGGCCCGCCCCACACCCCCATCACCAGGCTGCCGGCGAAGAGACCGGCGCCTCCCGCGGACATCAGCAGACCGAGGGTGTCCGCGGTGGCGAACGAGAGGATCAGTGGCTGTACCAGGACCCCGGCGATGCCGAAGAGGAAGTTGAAGGCGCCGAAGACCACCATGAGCGCAAGCAGGCTGGGCCGTTGCCGCAGATACCGCCAGCCGGCGGCGGCTCCCCGCAGTACCGCCTCGGCCGGACCGGGTCCGGCCGGGCGGGTTACCTCGGCGGGCAGCCGGACCAACAGCAGGGTCGAGGCCGCGACCACGAACGTACCGAGGTCGATCGCCATTACCCCGCCGATCCCGACGGTCACCACCAGCACCCCAGCGATCAGGGGCGCGGCGATCTGTACCGCCCGGGAGACCTGCATCAGCCCGTTGAACCGACCCAACTGTCGCTTGCCGACCAACGCCGGAGTCATCGCCTGGTAGGCGACCTGATGCACGGTGGAGGCGGTCGCGGTCACCGCGGTACCCAGGTAGATGTGCCAGACCTGGAGGGCGTCCGCGACGACCAGCGCGGCGAGCGCCGCCGTCCCGGCCGCTGCCACGGTGTCGGCGACGAGCATCAGGCTGCGGCGGTCCCGCCGGTCGGCCAGCGCCCCGGCGAACGGCGCGAACAGGACCGCCGGCAGGGTGGCGGCAAGGAAGATCAGCGAGAACTGGGTGACCGAACCGGTGCGCTGATAGACCCAGACCCCGAGGACGAACGCGGTCAGGCTTGACCCAACCAGGGAGACGAGCTGGCCGAGCCAGACCGCGGCCCACCGGGCGGTGGGCACCGTACGCTCAGCCATGGCCCCTCCCGGGCGGTGGGTCGAGGAAACCGGCGGCCACGAACGCCGACAGGTAGGTGTGCAGCAACCGCTCGTCGGCCGGTGGGCAGGTGATCCCGGCCGCCGCGAGCGTCGCCTCGGTGCCGGTGCAGTCGAAGTCGGGTTGTGTCCGAACCGGAGTGTCCGCATCAAAGAGTGGGGCGAGCCGGGCCAGCGCGGCGTCCGGACGCTCCAGCAGCGCCGCCCGCCAGCGCGAGTACGGCACCGAGGTCACCGGGTAGCCGAAGCTGACCAGCGCGTCGGCCAGAGCGGCGTACGACATGGTCCGGTTGTTGTAGTAGTGGTGGTCCGTGGTCGCGCCCGCCCGGGTCAGGTGCCCGATGCCGGCCCCGACGTAGTCGACCGGCGCGAGGTCGGCGGGGTCGTCGATCTCCGGCACGGCGCCGAGCTGCACGCAGGTCTTCAGCAGCCGGCTGAAGTAGTCGTCGGTGTTGCCGAGGCCGCTGTCGGCGTCCCCGGTGATCCGGGCGGGCCGGTGCACGCTGACCGGCAACCCCTGCTCCCGGGCGGCCCGGACCAACGCGTCGGCCACCCACTTGCTGGCGTTGTAGCCGTCGGGGAACCCGTCGCAGTCGGCCGGGATGTCGCCCTCACGCACCAGCGTGCCGCGGTGCGACGGGGTGACGAAGACCCCGAGGGTGGAGACGAGGTGCACCGCGCTGGGGCGGCCGGCGCTGGCCAGCCGGAGCACCTCCACCGTGCCACCGACGTTCGCCGGGCGCAGCGTCGCGTACGGCGCGACGAAGTTGACCACGCCGCCGTTGTGCACGATCGTATCCAGTCCCTCGCCCAGCTCGGCGAAGTCCGCCCCGCTCAGGCCGAGTCGGGGTGCGCCGAGGTCGCCGGGGACGCCGATCAGGCGGGCGGCGTACTCCGGCCGCCAGAGGCCGTACCGGCGCAGGTTGCCGCGGACCCGGTCGAGCGCGGCGGTCGGGGTGTCCGCCCGGACCAGACAGTGCACGGTGGCGGAGCTGTGGGCGAGCCAGTCGGCGAGCAGGTGCGCCCCGAGGAAGCCGGTCGCCCCGGTACAGAGCACCGCCTGTGCCGGCGCCGTCGACATCCCGGACGGTACGGCCAGGTCGGCGGGGAGCCGGGCCTCGGCCCGGAGCAGGTCGACGTCGCCGTCCGGGGTGGGACCGGCGCCGTCGAGAACGGCGGCGAGTCCGGCGAGGTCGGCGGTGGAGAAGAGCGCCCGTAGCGGCAGCTCCACCCCGAGCGCGGCCCGGATCCGGGTCGCCAGACTCGCCGCGAGCAGGGAGTGTCCACCAAGGTCGAAGAAGTTGTCGTGCCTGCCCACCGGGCCGGTGTCGAGCAGCTCGGCCCAGATGCCGGCGAGCGTCTGCTCGGTCGGGGTGCTCGGTGGCTCGTGCCCAGCCCGGTCGATCTCCTCCGGTCGGGGCAGGGCGGCCAGGTCGAGCTTGCCGTGCCGGTTGGTGGGCAGGTCGGGCACCCGGATGATGGCGGTGGGGACGAGGTACTCCGGCAGCCGACGGCGCAGCACGACTCGCGCCTCGGGGCCAACCGGGGTCGCGTCCTCGGCGACCAGGTAGGCGACGAGCCGGGGGCCGGCCGGGGCGTGGTCGACGACCACCGCGGTACGGCGCACCCCGGGCAGGGCGGCGCAGGCCGCCTCGACCTCGCCGAGCTCGATCCGATGGCCCCGGATCTTGACCTGTTGGTCGCTCCGGCCGAGGAATTCGAGGCTGCCGTCGGCACGGTGCCGGGCGAGGTCGCCGGTGCGGTAGAGCCGCGACCCGGCGGGGCCGTACGGGTTCGGGACGAAGCGGTCCGCGGTTTCACCGGGATTGTCGAGGTATCCGCGGGCAGGCGCCGTACCGCCGATCCAGACCTCACCGGCGAGGCCGATCGGCACCGGCCGCAGGTCTGGATCGAGGACGTGCACCTGGACGTTGGGCACCGGGCGGCCGATCGGCAGCCGGGTCAGGCCGGGCAGTTCGGCGGCGTCCACGGTGGCGTATGTGGTGGCGCAGACGGTCGCCTCGGTCGGGCCGTAGTGGTTGTGCAGCGTGACCCGGCCGGCGGTGAGCCCCGCCCAACGACGAACCGTCGCCAGGTCCACGGGTTCCCCACCGACCATCATGGCCCGCAACGCGCCGACATCGAGCGCACCGGGCCGCGCGGCGAGGTCGGCGACCCAGCGGGCCCAGAGCGGCGCGGCGGTGTCGACCAGGGTGAGGCCGTGGGTCCGGCACAGCTCGACCAGGCCCGCTCCGGTGATCGCGGCCGGCTGCCGGTGCACCACGATCGCCGCTCCGCTGACCAGGGCCGGGAAGAGGTCACCGACGGCGGCGTCGAAGCTCAGTGGGGGCAGCATGAGCAGCCGGTCGCCGGGACCGATGCGATGCAGGTCGACGAAGGCCAGGGCCAGGTTGACGGCCGTGCGGTGGCTGACCATCACCCCCTTCGGCGTGCCGGTGGAGCCGGAGGTGTGGATGACGTAGGCGAGCTGGTCCGGGTGTGTCGGCCGGGGAGCAGCAGGTGGCGGCTTCCCGGTCGAGCCCGCGTCGACCGGTTGACCATCAGGACCAACCGCGAGCACGGTACCGGCGTACGGCGGGTCGTCGTGCGGGTCCGGCCCGGCGGCCAGGGTGACGGCGAGCTCGGCGTCGGCCAGGCAGACCGGGGCGCCGGCGGCGGTGAGCAGGGCCCGCAGCCGGGCCGGGGGGTGGCTGGGGTCGACCGGAAGAAAGCCGGCGCCGGCCTTGAGGATCGCCAGGATGCCGGTGACGGCGGCCCGGCCGGCGGCCAACGCGAGCCCCACCGGCTGGTCGGGGCGGACCCCACAGTGGCGCAGGTGCGCGGCGAGCCGGTCGGCGTCGGCGTCCAGCCGGCCGTAGGTCAGGGCCGGTCGGTCCGGCTCACCCGGGCTGATGTCCAGCAGGGCGGGTGCGTCCGGGTCGGCCGCCGCCCGTGCGCGGACCAGCTCGTGCAGCCCCAACCCATCCGGGTACGCCCGGTCGGTGTTGTTCCAGGAGGTCAGGTCGCGTCGCTCGGCGGGGCCGACCAGCTCCAGCGCGGAGAGGCGCAGTTGCGGCCGGGTGGCCAACGCCCACAGCACGGACCGGAACCGGTCGACGAACCGGGCGATGGTCACCGGGTCGAAGAGGTCGGTGTTGTAGTCGACCAGGGCGTTGAGGCCGGCCGCGGACTCGTGGACCGCCACGGTGAGCTCCAGCCGGGCGGTCTCCCGCAGCACCGGCACCGGGCGAACGGCGAGACCCGCCCGCGGACCGGCGGCGCTGGCCTGGTTCAGGACCAGCATCACCTGGAAGAGTGGGTTTCGGCTCGGGTCGCGGGGCAACCGCACGGTCTCGACGATCCGTTCGAAGGGCAACTCGGCGTGCGCCAGGGCCTCCACACAGGTACGCCGGACCCGGGCCAGCGCCTCGGCCAGCGTCGGGTCTCCGGACAGGTCGGTACGCAGCGGCAGGCTGTTGACGAGCAGGCCCACCATCTCCTGCTGCGCCGGGGTCGCGCGCAACGTCACCGGGGCGGCGACGCAGACGTCGTCCGTGCCGGCGAGGCGGGCCAGCAGCACCTGGAGACCGGCGAGCAGAATCATGAAGCGGGTGCAGCCGGTCCGCTGCGCCAAGCCGTCGAGCGCCGCGATCAAATCGTCGGTGAAGGCGAAGCCGTGGGTGCTGCCGGCGAAGGTCAGGGCGGCGGGTCGCGGCCGGTCGGTTGGCAGGTCGAGCACGCCGGAGCAGCCCGCCAACCGGTCGGCCCAGAACTCCCGCGCCCGGTCGGCGGCGGCGCTGGCCAACCAGTCCCGCTGCCAGAGCACATGGTCGGGGAAGTGCGTGGCTGGCGGAGCGGTCGAGGCGATTGCCCCGGTGAGCCGGCGGTGGTGGCCGTCGAGGAGTCCATCGAGCACGATGTCGAGGGACCGCTCGTCGGCGATGATGTGGTGCAGGGCGACCACCAACAGGTGCTCGGCACCGTCCAGCCGCCCCAACCGGACCCGCAGCAGGGGTGCCTGGCCCAGGTCGAACGGCGTTTCACTCTCCCGACTGGCGACGGCGGTCGCGGCGGCCTCGCGGGCGGTGGGCGCCACCGCGGTCAGCTCCTCCACGACGAGCTGGCACCGGGCTGCCGGGTCGGTGGCGGGCAGGACGACCTGCTCCACCTCTCCGTCCCGCTGCACGAACCTGGTCCGGAGGGCATCGTGCGCGGCGACGACCTCGTCGAGCGCGGACTGCAGCGCGACAGGGTCCAACCGGCCGGTGACCCGTACGGCCTGGCTGAGCACGTACGCGGCGCTTCCGGGCTGGAGTTGGTCAAGGAACCACATGCCCTCCTGCATCGGGGAGAGCGGCACCCGGGCAGCCGGGTCCCGCGGCGGGATCCCAGCCGGCTGCGTCCGGCGGGCCAGTCCCCGGCGGGCCACCAGTTCCCGGATCAGCTGTTCGCGGTCGGGCCCGGAGGCGCTCATTCCGGGCCACCCAGCAGGGCCTTCAGCTCCTCGTCGGAGAGGTCGGCCACCTCCATCCGAAGGGCGGCGACGGCGTCGACCTGGCCGGCTACCTCCTCCCTGCCGCGCAGTGCGCGGGCCATCGCGTCGATCGTCGGCGCCTCGAAGAGGATCCGGATCGGCACCTCCGTCTCCAGCGCGGCGCCGATCCGACTCAACGCCTGCGCACCGAGGAGGGAGTGCCCGCCGAGGCGGAAGAAGTCGTCGTGCACACCGATCCGCTCGACCTGCAGTACCTCCTGCCAGATCCCGGTGAGTAGCTGCTCGAGGGGGTCGCGGGGGGCGACCCGCTCCACCCGCGGGTCGGTCCAGGTGGGGATGGGCAAGGCGGTCCGGTCGATCTTGCCGTTGTCGTTGAGCGGCAACGCGGTCATCGGCACCAGCGCCGCGGGAAGCATGTACTCCGGCAGCCGGCCGGCCAGGTCGGCACGGACCTGGTCGGCGAGGGAGTTCGGGTCGACGCCGGGCGCCGGCACGGCGTACGCCACCAGGCGGGTGTCGCCGTCCCGTCCGGCCCAGGTGCGGACGACCGCGTCCGCCACCAGATCGTGGCCCCGGAGCAGGGACTCGATCTCACCCAACTCGATCCGGAACCCGCGCACCTTGACCTGATGGTCGGTGCGGCCAAGGAACTCCAGCCGCCCGTCGGCGCGCTGCCGGGCCAGGTCACCGGTGGCGTAGAGCCGGGCGCCGGGGTGGTCGGCGAACGGGTCGGGCACGAACCGATCGGCGGTCAGGCCGGGTCGGCCGTGGTATCCGCGCACCACACCGGAGCCGCCGATGTGGATTTCTCCCACCACGCCCACCGGCACCGGCTGGTACGCCTCGTCGAGCAGGTAGATCCGGGTGTTGGCGATCGGTGAACCGAGGTCCACCGTGGCCGGAACCGGCGCCACGGGGGCCGCCGCGGACCAGACGGTGGTTTCGGTGGGCCCATAGCAGTTCCACAGGGTCCCGCCGTCGGCCTGAAGGGCATCGGCGAGGTCCCGGGGCAGGGCCTCACCGCCGCAGAGGCGCAGCCGCAGCGCCGGCGGCACCCCGCCGGAGGCCAGCAGCAACCGCCAGGTCGCCGGGGTCGCCTGCATGGCGGTGATCCCAGCTTCGGTGAGCCGACGACGCAGGGCCGGCCCGTCGCCGACCTCGTCGGCGCCCACGACCAGCAGCGGGACGTCCAGCAGCAGCGGCACCAGCAGTTCCAGCACCGAGATGTCGAACGACAGGGTGGTGACCGCGGCGAACCGGTCCTCGGGCGTCAGGTCCAGGTCATCGTGGAAGGAGGCAACGAGGTTGGTCACGCTGCGGTGCGGGACCGCCACCCCTTTCGGCCGACCGGTCGAACCCGAGGTGTAGATCAGGTACGCCAGTCCGTCCGGATGCGCCGGGACCGCCGGCAGTGGCTCAGCTGGTCCGGGGGCATCGGTGGCGTCGTCGAGCAGCACCGTCACCGAGTCCGCCAGCACCGGGCCGAGCCGCGCGACGACCGCCCGGTGGGTCAGCACGACCCGGGTGCCGGAGTCGGCGAGCAGGTGGCGCAGCCGCTCCGGGGGCAGGGTGGGGTCGAGCGGCAGGTAGCCGGCCCCGGCCCGCCACACGCCGAGCACCGCGGCGACCAGGTCGACCCCCCGATCCAGGCAGATGCCGACCGGGGTGTCCGGGGCGACGCCGGCGGCGAGCAGTCGCCGGGCGATCTGTCCGGCCCGCCGGTGCAGCCCGGCCCGGTCCAGGTAGCCGTCCGGACCGGTGACCGCGGGCGGAGCGCCGGACTCGGCGGGGTCGGTGGGGAGCAGGTCCAGGAGGGTGTCAACCGGCAACGCGCCCCGGTCGGTCTGATTCCACTCGACCACGGCACGCCACCGCTCCACTCCGCTGAGCAGCGGAAGTCGCGTCAGGGGCCGATCCGGCTCGGCGACCGCGGCGTCCAGCAGGGTGCACAGGTGCCGGGCCAGCCGGTCGACCGTGCCGACCTCGAACAGATCGGTGTCGTACTCGAAGGCCAACCGCAGCGCGCCCTCGGCGGTCAGCTCACCGGCGAGGGTGAGGTCGAACTTGGCGGTACCGCTGTCGACCGGCAGGGAGGTGGTCGTACAGCCGGCGAGCCGAAAAGCGTTCTGCGGGGCGTTCTGCAGGATCAGCTGGGCCTGGAATATCGGTGCGTGGGCGAGGCTGCGTTCCGGCTGCAGCTCCTCAACCACCTTCTCGAACGGCACCTCGGCGTTTCCGAGACCGACGAGGGTCACCTCCCGTACCCGGTTGACGAGTTGCCGTAGCGAGGGGGAGCCAGCGGAGGACACCCGCAGGGCAAGCGTGTTGACGAAGAAGCCGACCAGCCGCTCCAGGTCGGGGTGCTCCCGACCGGCGACCGGAGCGCCGATCACGATGTCGTCCTGCCCGCTGTGTCGGGACAACACCGCCTGGAACACGGCGAGCAGGGTCATGAACATGGTGACCCCGGCGCTCTGGTTAAACTCCTCGACCCGCCGAACGGCCGCTGCCGGGACGGTGACGTAGTGGCAGGCGCCCCGATACGAGCGATTGGCCGGGCGGGGCCGATCGGTGGGGAGGCTGAGCAGGGCCGGCGCCCCACGCAGGTGCGAAACCCAGTGGTCGAGCTGTCGGCGCAGCGCCTCACCGGCGAGCCGCTCCCGCTGCCAGACGGTGAAGTCGGCGTACTGGGTGGGCAGGTCGGGCAGGTGGACCGGGGCACCCGCCAACGCCGCCGCGTACGCGGTCTCCAATTCCTGGAAGAGCACCCCGATCGACCAGGCATCGAAGACGATGTGGTGCACGCAGAACGCCACGTGGTGCCGATCCGGGTCGGTCCGGATCACCGTCACCCGCAGTAGCGGGCCTCCGGCCAGGTCAAACGGTTTCCCGGCGTGCGCGCGGACGAGCGCGGTGGCCTCAGCCTCACGCTGCTCCGCCGCCAGCCCGGTCAAGTCTGTCTCGGTGAGATCCACCTCGCCGGTCGGTCGCACCACCTGCACTGGTTCGCCGCCGGAGTCGCTGAATGTGGTGCGCAGCGCCGGATGCCGGTTGACGAGCGTGGTCAGTGCGGTACGCAGCGCCGCGACGTCCAGTGGGCCGTGCACCTGGAAGGCGACCGGGATGTTGTAGACCGGGATGCCCCCGGTGAAGCGGTCCAGGAACCACAGCCGCTGTTGGCCGAAGGAGACCGGGTAGCTGCGGGGTGCCTGGGCCCGTTCGGCGAGTAGGCGGGCCAGCAGGGCACGCTTGCCACCGCTGCCGGGTGCGGTGGAGTCGGCGGTCGTCATCGAACCCCCTGGTTCGTGTTCGGGTGCAGGATGCCGATGTCGGTGCTGGGTTCGGGCAGTGGCAGGCCGTGCCGTTGGGCGGCCGCCTGGACCTGCCCGCGCAGCGACGCCGGGCCGCCGTGCCCGAAGTACCGCAGGTAGCTGGCGAGGGTCACCGGGTCGTCGGCGAGGAACGGCAGATCACTGGCGACCATGTACCGGACCACCAGCATCGGAACCGGGCTGCGCAGTGGCCGGAAGTCCAGGTTCCACAGGCCGCCCTTGGCCGGCGGACCGTCGTGGAACTCACCGAGCATCAACCCCTGGTCGGTGTAGTTCGGTTTGAGCCGCAGCTGGGTCCGATCCACGACCTGCCGGGCAACGTCGCCGGGCAGGTCCGGGAGGGTAAGCAAGATCGTCTTGAACTGGGCGGACGGCCCGGTGCGCGGTTCCAGGTGGTGAAACCAGTCCTGGTAGCCGGCAAGCACCTCGTCCAACTCGGTCTCGTTGACGGTCTCCCCGCGCTGCACCGCCAGGTAGAAGATGCCCCGGTCCAGGGAGCCCTGGGCGTACGGACAGACCGGGCCCTTACGGCCCAGTTCCGGATGGGGTACACAGAGGTACTGCCGGGCCCAGGCGACCACGGCCCGCACCTGGTCCACCGCCCCGGCCAACAGCGGATGCAGTGGGTCGGCATCCAGATCGGCCTCGGTGAGCAGAATCTGTTCGGGGTTGCCCGGAGCCGTCAGCACCGCCCTCACCGCCGGGTCGCGCGGCGACGACGGCCGACGCCTCGGGCGGCGGCGGTGGCTACCAGACCGGTGGCCAGGACGAGCCCGGCACCGGCCCGGCGCAGAATACGGTCCTGACGGTTGGCGCGGGCCAGCGCGTCGGCGTACGGGATGGTGGTGTGCGCGACCATCGCGTACAGCGGCACCCAGCGTTGCGGCAACAGCCGGGCGAGCACTCGGTCGGCGGCAGCGGAGGCGCTGTAGCCGAACCGGTGCACCCGATCCCGCAGGTCCTCGAAGTTGGTGGTGGACAGGTCCGCGAGCACGTCGGTGTGCGGCTTCCGGGCCGCCTCGTAGGCGGCCAGCGCGGTGGCCCGGTCGGGGTGTGCGGTGAGACATTCGTCGAGGACCACGCAGTCCTCGAAAGCCGAGTTCATGCCCTGGCCGTAGAACGGGTAGACAGCATGTGCGGCATCACCGATCAGCACCACCCGGTCCGCGTACCGCCAGGGGGCGGTCCGGACGGTGACCAGGTGCCCGACCGGGTGCTCGGCGATCTCCCGGACCAGGTCGGGCATCAGCTCCTCGGCGTCGGGAAAGCGCTGGCGGAAGAAGTCCCGGATCGCCGCTGGGGTGTCGAGGGCGGCGAAGCTCACCGGGCCCTCGTACGCCATGAAGAGCGTGCAGGTCAGCGAGGCGTCCCGGTTGGGGTGAGCGACCATCATCGCCTCGTGACCGGGCCAGACGTGCAGCGCCTCCAGTCGGACCCGGGGCTGACCGTCGGCACCGACCGGGATGGTCAGCTCCTTGTATCCCCAGGGCAGGAACTCCTGGGCGTGGTTGGCGCGCAGCCCGTGCTGCAGCTGCTGTCGGACGGTGGAGAAAGCCCCGTCGGCACCGACGATCAGCTCCGCGGTGACTGTTCTCGGCTCGCCGCCGGTGGTGGGCGCGACCTGCACAGTGCCGACCTCCCGGTCCAGACTGGTCAAGACGTGGTCGAAGTGGAACCGCACCCCCGGTTCGGCTTCGGCGGCGGTCACCACCAGGGAGATCAGCTCCTCCCGGAGTACCGAGTGGAGGATCTCGTGCTCGCGCACCCCGTACGGCTGGGCCCGCACCCCGCCCTCCGGCGAGTGCACCACCCGATCGCGCATCGGCACGCTGTGCTTGAGTACGTCAGCGAGGAGCCCCACCCCGTCCAGCGCCCGCATCCCCCGGGCGGAGAGCCCCAGGTTGATCGACCGGCCCTCCGGTTGGGCCAGCGCGGAACGGGGGTCCGGGCGTCGCTCGAAGACCTCCACCTCGTGGCCTTGCCGGGCGAGGTACAGCGCGGCGAGTGAACCGGCCAGGCCGGCCCCGACGACGACCACACGTTCTCTGCGCCTGTTCATGCGCCCTCCTCGGCGATCAGACTGTCCAGGAGCTCGTCAACCTCGCGGTCGGAGAGGTCGTCGAGCGAGGCGAGCAGGTACTTGGGGCTGGTGTCGGCGCTACCGATCCGGTGCGGTTTACCGGGGGAGCCCGCAGCGGTGATCTCGACCGCGAGTTCGGCGACGGTGGGGGCGGCGAAGAGGCTCCGCAGCGCCAACTCGACACCGAAGGTGGTGCGGATGCGGGCGATCAGCCGAGTCGCGGTGAGGGAGTGTCCACCCAGGGCGAAGAAGTTGTCGTGCACACCGACCTCGGTCCGGCCGAGCACGTCCTGCCAGAGCGTGCCGAGCCGCGCTTCGACCGGGGTACGGGGGGCGGTTGGGCCGCTGGCGGTGGTCTCCCGCCAGGTCGGCTCGGCCAGCGCCCGCCGATCCAGTTTGCCGTTCGCGGTACGGGGCAGCGCGTCGAGCAGGACCAGCGTGGCTGGCACCATGTGTGCCGGCAGTCGCCGGGCCAAACCGGCGCGGATCGCTGGCCAAATCGACGCCGGGTCAACGGCGGCGGGTTCGGCGACCGCGTACGCGGCGAGCCGGACGTCGGCGTCCCCGCCCCAGGTGGTCACCACGGCGTCCCGGATGCCGGGCTGGTCGCGCAGCGCTGACTCGATCTCGCCGAGTTCGATCCGAAATCCCCGCACCTTGACCTGCTGGTCGGCGCGGCCGTGGTAGACAAGGCGCCCGTTCGGGAGCCGACGGGCCAGGTCGCCGGTGGCGTAGAGCCGCCCGCCGGGGCGCGGGCTGAACGGGTCGGGGCGAAACCGGGCCGCGGTACGGCCCGGGTCACCGTGGTATCCCCGCGCCACTCCCGTGCCGCCGATGTGGAGCTCTCCGACCACACCGTCCGGTACCGGCTGGCCGGCGGCGTCGAGCAGCAGGATCCGGGTGTTGGCGAGGGGACGTCCCAGGTCGACCGGGCCGGTTTCCCCCACCAACCCGGCCGAGGAGTAGACGGTGGTCTCCGACGGCCCGTACCCGTTGAGGACCCGGGCACCGTCGGCACGCAACGCGTCGGCCAGGTCGCGGGCCAGCGCCTCACCGCCGCTGATCCGCAACCGCACCCCGGCTGGTACGCCCGCCGCGGTGACCAGCATCCGCCAGGTCGCCGGGGTGGCCTGGAGGACGGTGACACCCCGCTGCCCACAGGCGACCCGCAACGCGCTGGCATCTTGGGCGGTCGCCGCGTCAAGGATCTCGACGCGCGCCCCGGCCAACAGCGGCAGCACCAGCTCGACCAGGGAGATGTCGAAGGCCGGGGTGGTGATCGCCGCGACTCGGTCGGCGGCGGTGAGCCCGAACGCCTGGTGGCAGCCGACCAGATGGTTGATCACCGCACGGTGCGTGACCACGACGCCCTTGGGTGCGCCGGTGGAGCCGGAGGTGTAGAGCAGGTAGGCGAGGCCGTCCAGGTGGCCGACGACCGGCGGCGGGTCCGTCGGCAGATCCGGGTCGAGCTGGTCAACCCGGAGTACCACGGGGGCGGTGCCGGCAGCGGCGGTGGCATCGCTGATGAGGGGCGTCCCGGCGGGATCGGTGAGCAGCACCGGCGGGGTCGCGTCGGCCAGCATGGTGGCCAGCCGGCCGACGGGCAGTGCCGGGTCGAGCGGCAGGTACCCACCGCCGGCCCGCCAGACGGCGAGGAGCGCGACCACCAGGTCGGTGCCCCGGCCGAGGCAGAGCCCGACCGGGACGTCCGGGCCGACACCGTGGGCGCGGAGCAGATGGGCGAGGCGATTGACGCGAGTGGCGAGGTCCCGGTGGCACAGGGCACCATCCGGACCGGTGACCGCGACCGCACCCGGGTCGGCCGGGGGGAACCGGTCGAGTAGTTCACCGACGCTGGCCACGTCCGGCAGGGGCAGTGCAGTGTCGTTGCCGTCCCGCAGGATCCGAGCCCGTTCGGCCGAGTCGAGCAGGGGTAGCTCACGGACGGGGGTGCCGGGCCGGTCAAGGGCGGCGGCGAGCAGAGTGAGATACCGCTGCGCGATACGGCGGATCCGGTTCGCCTCGTAGCGATCGGTGCGGTAGGTGAGGCGACCACGCAGTCCGTCGGGGCGGTCCTCCACGGTGAGGGTCAGGTCGAACTTGACCGTGCCGTTCTCCCAGAGCCGGGGGGCGATCCGCAGCCCCGCCACCGTGACCTCCGGCGGTGGCTCGTCGAGGGCGAACATCACCTGCACCAGCGGGCTGTGGGCGAGGCTGCGGGTCGGGGCGAGACGGTCCACGACCCGGTCGAAGGGCACGTCCTGCCGCGTCTGTGCGGCGATGCCCGAGGCTCGGGCCTGGGCGAGGAGATCGGTGAAGTCGGACCGGTCGGCGAAGCGGGCCCGCACGGCGATGGTGTTGGCGAAGAAGCCCACCACGTCCCGGGTCTCTGGCCGGGTACGCCCGGCCACCGGGACCGCTACCAGCAGATCGTCGGCCCCGGTGAGCCGATGCAGGAGGGTCTGGAAGCCGGCCAGGAGCCGGGTGAACAGGGTGCCGTCCCGGCTCGCCCGCAGCCGGGTGGTCAATTCGTCGGGGATGGTGAAGACCACCTCGCCGCCGGTGTCGGACTGCTCACCCGGACCGGGCGATGAGCCTGGTGACGTCGGCGTTGTCGACCAGGCCGGTGCGGTGGTCCGGTCGGCGGGGAGGTCGAGCAGGGTCGGGGCCCCGGCCAACTCCGCGTGCCAGAAGTCGATGTCGGCCGCGAAGGCGCCGCGGTCGGCCTGCTCCCGCTGCCAGACCGCGAAGTCCCCGTACCGCACCTGCGGGGCGGGCAGGTCGGGCTGGGCACCGGCGACTGCCGCCGCGTACCCGACGGCCAGCTCGCGGAAGAGGATGTCGAACGACCAACCATCGGCGAGACTGTGGTGCACCACGACGGTGAGAACATGCTTCTCGTGGCTCCGCCGAATGAGCCCGAACCGGGCCAACGGGCCAGTCGCCAGGTCGAAGGGCTCCCGGGCTGCCGCGTCCACCAGCTCCCGGACCGCGGCGTCTACCCACTCCCGACCGGCGTCGTCGGAGCGGCCGTCAACCCGTTCCCGACCGGCGTCGTCGGAGCCGGCGTCGACCCGCTCCCGACCGGCGTCGTCGGAACCGGCGTTGACGACCGGCAGCCGGACCGGTGTGGCGGGCCCGACCAGCTGGGCTGGTTCTCCGTCGACCGCCGTGAAGTGAGTCCGGAGGGTTTCGTGCCGGTCAACCAGCCAGCTCAGGGTCGACTCCAACGCGGCCACGTCGAGCGGGCCGGTCAGCTCGACCGCCCAGGCGATGTGGTATGTCGCCGTCCCCGGCGTCAGCTGATCGAGCATCCACAACCGACGCTGGCCGAGCGACGCCGGCAGGAGGTGGGACTCGGTGCTCGTTCCCACGCCGGGCCGCGTTGCCGTCGGTCCATCCGCCAGCCGACGTACCCCGGCGTTGACCGGCTGCGCTTCGGCGTGCGCGCCGAGGATGCCGGCCAGCCGGGCGAGGGTTGGGTTTTCGTGGACGACGCGTACCGGCAGGTGCACCCCGAACCGATCGGCGACGACGAAGGTCAGCCGGGTGGCGAGCAGGGAGTTTCCGCCCAGCGCGAAGAAGTCGTCGTCTGGGGCGGAGGGGCTGGCGCCGAGGAGATCGGCCCAGAGGGCGGCCAGGCGTACCTGGACCGGATCGGTCACCTCGGTGCCGAGCCCCGCTGCGGGCGGCTCGGCTCGGGGCAGCGCCCGCCGGTCGAGTTTGCCGCTGCGGGTCAGGGGCAGCGTGGGAAGGACCAGGTAGGCCCCCGGTCGGAGGTGGGCCGGGAGCCGGTCGGCCGCGTACTCGGCCAGCTCCTGGGAGGTCGGGGCCGACTTACCGGAACGGGGCGTCAGGTACGCCAGCAACCGGCGCCGTTCCCCCTCCCCGTCCACCAGGACAGCGGCGTCCCCCACGGCGGGGTGAGCCCGCAGCGCCGCCGCGACCTCGCCCGGCTCGACCCGGAACCCGCGGATCTTCACCTGTTCGTCGATTCGGCCGAGAAAGTCGAGGGTGCCGTCCGGCCGCCAGCGGACCCGGTCCCCGGTGCGGTACATCCGGGACCCGGGGCGGGGGTCGAACGGGTCGGGAAGGAAGGCCGCCGCCGTGGCCCCCGGGCGACCGAGGTATCCCCGGGCGACCCCGGCACCGCCGGTGTACAACTCACCGGGAACCCCGACGGGTACCTGCCGTCCCGCCGGATCGAGAACGTACACGGTGCTCCCGGGCACCGGCCGGCCGATCGGCACCGGGTCCGGCACGGACTCCGCGTCCGTCATCGGGTGCACGCAGGTGAAGGTGGTGTTCTCCGTTGGCCCGTACCCGTTGATCAGGACTGCCCCATCGCGCGCTCGCAGTGCCCGGCGGACCGCCTCCGGAGCGAGCACGTCCCCGCCCGCGAGGAGCTGCCCGACCCCGGCGAGGCAGTCCGGATCAAACTCCACCAGTTGGTGAAAGAGACCGGCGGTCAGCCAAAGGACTGTGATCCGTTCCCGGCGCAGCAGCCGCGCCAGCTCGGTGAGCTCCAGCGCACCGGGTGGGGCCAGCACGAGCCGGGCCCCGCTGGAGAGCGCACCCCAGATCTCCAGGGTCGCCGCGTCGAAGGCGACCGGGGCGAGTTGAAGGACTGCCTCGGTGGGCCCCAGGCGCAGGTAGCCAGGCTGGTGGACCAGGCGAACCACGGCGGAGTGGGTAACGGCGACACCCTTCGGCGTGCCGGTGGAGCCGGAGGTGAAGTTAACGTAGGCGAGGCCAGCGGGGTGAAGTCGCCGCGGTGCGACGCCGGTTGACGCGGCCAAACTCGTCGACCCGGCCAAACTCGTCGACGCGGCCAAACTGGTCGACCCGGCCGGGCCGGTTGAGGCGGCCACGCTGGGCTGGTCCAGGCGGAACAGCCGCCTGGCACCCGGCACCTCGGCGGTGGCCAGCACCGGTGGGTCCCCGGCAACGGCGAGCAAGCGCCGGATCCGCGCCGGCGGGTCGATCGGGTCAAGCGGCAGATACCCACCGCCGGCCTTGAGGATGGCGAGCAGGGTGACGACGAGCTCCACCGAGCGGGGGAGGAGCACCGCCACCGGCTCGTCCGGCCGGATACCCCCAGCGACGAGCCGATGGGCCAGGGTGTTGGACCGCTCAGTCAGCTCACGGTAGGTAAGCATCTCCCCGTCCCCACCGACCACCGCGACCGCGTCCGGCTGCCGCCGCGCCACGGCGTCCACGAGGTCCGGCACGGTGCCACCGACTGTGGTGGTGGGCATCGGGTCCGGGTCGTTACGGGCGTCGAGGGGCCCTGCCCACACTGTGCACTCCTTCGCGTCGCAACACCGAAAGACAGCTACAGAACAGTGGAACGGAGAACCACAAATTCCGCCGGCCTCACGTTGAGCAACACTCATGGGCCGGAGATGAAAAGAAACTACGAGCAATATTCAAGACCTGTCAACCAACCGACAAGCCTGACCTGAGCCGCTTAACGGTTAGCCGACAGCTGACGGGCGATCCGGCTATTTTCGGGACAATGTCAACCATCTCCCGACGCGTAACTCGGGAGTAGCCGACGGCGAAGAAAGTGACCCGCGGGCCGAACAAAATAGCCGCGGGCACCCCGGTTAACCGGAGCGCCCGCGGCGGTAGGCGGGGTACGGCGTGGGTCAGCCCTGGGCCTCCAGCCACTCCCGTAGCCCACGCGGGCGCAGGTCGGTCCAGACCTCGTCGATGTGCGCCAGGCAGCTGGCACGATCGCCGCTGAAGCCCACCGTGCGCCAGCCGGCCGGAAGCTCCGACCCGTCCGGCCAGATCGAGTACTGCTCTTCGTCGTTCATCACGACGTGGTAAGGGCGCGGATCCTCGGATTCTTCCATCGACACTCTCCACGGGAGACAGCCACAAGTTAGCCGGAAACTATACCGCCCTATTCGGTTGGCCCGGGTTGACCGATCGTCGCCAATTTGGTCATCCGATCGCCCACGGAAATCAGGCCGAGAATGCGAACCCATCGGTTGAGCAGCAAGGCCCGGAAACATAACCATGCGCCTACTTCAGGTAATTCGAACAATTTAGCAGTCAGTAGCTATTTTTCAGGCCAAGGGTGGCGCGCATGGAAGTGTCACCGCCGCCAGCTACACGGTTTCACTCTCCGTGACCGCGCCCCTGGGCGGCAGCGCCGCACGGCACCGACGACACCCGGACCGGCCCTTCTGGACCGGCGGCAGCGACGTTGTGGCCCGGGCTCACCACACCCAGCGCTAACCAACTATTGACGTACCTTTCGCATCGCTGCTCTGGTGAGTTCCCCAGCACTGGACAGCATGGAGGGATGGCAAAGATGAGAAACAGGTTTCCGCACCCGCGCCGCAGCGCGGCCACGGTGGCGACAGCCCTGCTTGGAGCAGCCCTGCTTGGACTCACCACCACCCCCACGCCGGTTTCGGCGGACGAGGCCACCCTGCCCATCGGCGACTCCGACCTGGCCGAGAGCCGCAGCACCGAGACCCTCGCCCAGGGCGTAACGCTGACCCGGATCGTCCGAGGCACCGAACCGGCACCGATCGACCAGATCGGCGACACCCCCCGTGGCCCGTGGGTGGTCAATGTCCTGACCATCGACCCCAGGCAGAGCCGGGGGCACCTCGCCGCGACCTACGGATCCGACCTGGCCGGAGTCGAAAAGACCACCGACCTCGTCCGCGAGTCTGACGCGCTGGCCGGGGTCAACGCCTCGTTCTTCACCTTCACCGCCAGCGCCGAGTATCCCGGCGACCCCGTTGGCCTCGGGGTGTACGGCGGGCAGCTGCTCAGCGAGCCCACCGGTGACGCCGCGGAGGTGGCTCTGGTCCTCGACGCCAAGCACCACGAGGTGCTCATGGGCCAACTGCAGTGGACCGGTGACGTCCGCAACGCCCAGACCAAGGTCAGCCTTCCGCTGGAGTACCTCAACCACCCACCGGTTGTCCCGGACGCCTGCACTGAACTTCCAGACCCGACCCAGTGCGCCGACTCCGGCGACACGGTGCGATTCACGCCGGAGTTCGCCGCCAGCACGCCGTCCGGGCCGGGCGTTGAGGTCGTCCTCGACCGTAAGGGCTGTGTGGTCCGGACCACGACCACCCGCGGCACGACTCTCACCCCGGACCAGACCTCCCTCCAGGCGACCGGGCGGGAAACGACGGATCTGCTCGCCGTGGCGCAGGGCTGCGTGAAGTACTCCAGTTCCCTGCGGGACGAGGCGGGCAAGAAGGTTCCGCTGCGCCCCGGGACGTTCGCCGTGAACGGCCGCTACCGGCTGATTAAGGACGGGCAGGTCGTCGCACCCACCGACTCGGACGGCTTTTTCGCGCGCCACCCGCGCACCATCGCCGGAACCACCCTCGACGGCAAGATCATGCTCGTGACCATCGATGGTCGACAGACCACCAGCGTGGGCACCACCATGACCGAGACCGCCACGGTCGCCGCCGCGCTCGGTATGCACAACGCGGTCAACCTGGATGGCGGTGGATCAACCACGATGTCTGTCGATGGCGCTTTGGTCAATCAGCCGAGCGGTAGCGACGAGCGCCCCGTCGGCGATGCCCTCATCTACATCGACCGTAAGTTCGCGACGGCTGACGGCTGACGGCTGACGGCCAGGTAGTCCGGCTGACTGCAGCCGCAGTAACTTCGAGTCAGCCGGACTCGGCCGCTCCAGCCCGTACCAGTGGCGGGGTCAGAGTGAACCAGCGGTGCGGGCGGAGAGCCGCACCAGCAGCGCGCACCCCAGCACCGAACTGACCGCCTGCGCGAGCAGCCACGGCCAGCCGAGCACCTCCGGCGCCGGCAGCAGCACCAGACCGACCGAGACCGGCAGCGTCAGCACGGCCAGCACATCGACCCCATTGACCAGCCAGAGCAGCATCCCGGCCGGAAACGCCCCGAGCGGCGTGTCGACCAGGATGGTGCCGAGCGAGGCGGCACTCGCCTTCGCCCGCTGGTAGGCGCCCGCCGCCACGGCCGGCCCCGCCAGCAGACCGAGCACCCACCACGGCCCGGCGAGCGCCCCGAGGCCCTGCAACACGGCCAGGGTGATCGCGAGCCAACCACCAGCGATGACGGCGGGCACCACGAGTCGCGCGGCGGCCACTCGACGGCCCGTGAGACCGAGCAGGCGCAATATCGCCGGGTTCGCGGCGTCACTGTGCGTGGACTCCCCGGTAAAGCCGGCGGCGCCCAGCGCGCCGATCAGGACCACGCCGAGCAGCAGCCATACCGGCCCCTCGGCGAGGTAGACGGGGACGGCCACCGAGCCCACCGGCCACCAGAGCCGCGGCGCCTTCCGGCGCAGAATGATCAGATCCTGGGCGATGAGCGGAGAGAGCCAGCGGGTCGGCAACAGCCGCGTCGTCCGGACCCGGGTCCGGCTGCGCCAGAACCGGCGGGCACTCATCTCGGCGAGGTAGGAGGGTTCGACCGCGTACGCGACATCGGCGTACGCGCCCGCGTTGATCGACGCCTCCGCGATCGGCGCGGCCGGCCAACTCTCCACCGTCCGCAACGTCAACCCGACCAGGAACAGCCCCGTGACCAAGGCGGCGCCACCGGCGGTAAGCACCACCACGGGTGGTATCGGCAAGGTGGGCAGGCCCGGCCCGCCGGCCGCGCCGAGCGCGGCGGCGACGACGAGGCTGCCCGCGCCGACCGCGACGCCGCCGCCGTCCGCGAGGCGGGCCGCGGCGGGCCGGGGCTGGCCGGCGATGGCGAGCAACGCCACGAAGACCGCGCCAGCCGCGCCGGTGGTGCCGCCGGCCCACAGCGCCAGGAGCTCGGCCGGGCGGGCGACGATCCGCCCGGTCACCGCGATCCCGATGGCAGCGCCGACGACGAGCGCGGCGACGGTGGTGAGGGCGAGCGCCGGCGCGAGCAGGGTACGCCGGGGTATCGGCGCGAGCAGCAGCCAGGTGGCGTCACTGCGGCTGACCGAGAGCGGGCCGAGCTGGCGCAGCACGACGAAGAAGGCGGCGAGGACCGCCACCCCTCCGACAAACGGGGTCACCGCCGGCTCACCGGACGCCTCCGGCGGCCAGACCACCCGCGCCACCGGCTTCCCGACCAGCGCGGCGGCCATCAGCACCGTGAGGGCCACGACGTAGACAGCGCCGATGTCGACGCGGCCCTCGGCGGCGATCCGGCGGCGGCGTACCCAGCGGCGGGCATGAACCGTGGCCGGTGCCGCCGGCCGGACCGGGGCCGCGGTCGGGGTCACTCCGCCTCCGGCCGGATGAGTGCGACCGCGCTGGCGCCGACGCCGACCCGGAACCCGTCGTCGTGGCTGGCCATCACGAGCGTGCCGCCGGCCGCCACGTACGAGCGCAGGTGCGCGGCGACCGCACCCTTGATCCGGGTGTCGAGGCGTTGCTCGGGCTCGTCTAGGACGAGGAGCCGGCTGGGCCGCACGAGGGTCGCGGCGAGCAGGAAGCGCTGCCGCTGCCCCGAGGAGAGGGTGCTGGGCAGGCTGTCGGAGAGCCCGGCCAGGCCGAGGGTGACGCAGAGCTCGGCGATGTGCCCATCATCGGGGTCCCCGCCGTTGACCACCCGAACCAGGTCGAGATGTTCCCGCACGGTGAGGCCCTGGTACCAGCTCGGCGACTCTACTGTGGTGGCGACCTCTCGCCAGAAGTCCGCACCGCGACCCGGCACCGCCGTGAAGACGGAGATGTCACCGTCGGTTGGCTCCTGCAGGCCGGTGACGCACCGCAGCAAAGTTGACTTTCCGACCCCGTTCTCGCCGACCAGTGCGACGGCGCTGCCCTCGGGGACCTGGAGGTCGATCCGATCCAGCACCAACGTCGAGCCGTACCGGACCGTCACCTGCCGAACATCAACCACCACGGTCATCGGCGCGTTCCCACCGTCATACCTCTGCCCCCCGTCGCGCGAGTGCGCGCACTTTGCCGGACATCATGACAGAAGCCCGGTGACCGGAACAGATCAGAGTTGATGACGGCCGGACCTGCACGACACTTGCCTGAAACAAGTTTTCATCAACTCTTCTCGATCTCGAAGCGCCATGGTTACATCGGTACGTGCCGTTGGTTGGAGCGCTCCCAAAGGCACACCGAGACAAGGAGGTAAGGCATGAGACGCCTGTTCCAGGCGCTGACCGTACTGGCGGTCGCTGCCACCACCGCGCTGGTCGCCGCAGCGCCGGCACAAGCCGCGACGATCTGCGAGCAGTACGGCACCACCACCATCCAGGACAAGTACATCGTCCAGAACAACCGTTGGGGCAGCGCCGCCGAGCAGTGCATCGAAACCACCAACAACGGGTTCCAGATCACCTCACAGCAGGGATCCACCTCCACCTCCGGGCCGCCGCTCTCCTACCCGTCGATGGTGCTCGGCTGTCACTACCAGAACTGCTCACCCGGGACCAACCTGCCGGCACAGCTCAGCCAGGTCAGCAGCGTTCCGTCCACGATCAGTTACGGGTACGCGGGCGGCACCTACAACGCCACCTACGACATCTGGATGGACCCGACTCCGAAGACTGACGGGGTGAGCCAGATGGAAATCATGATCTGGTTCCACCGTCAGGGCTCGATCCAACCGATCGGCGGTCCGGTCGGCAACACCACTGTGGGGGGTCGTAGCTGGGAGGTCTGGCAGGGTAACAACGGCGGCAACGACGTCGTCTCCTACCTCGCACCGGCGACCATCAACAGCTGGTCGTTCAACGTCAAGGACTTCATCGACGATGTCGTCGCGCGGACCCAGGTCACCAACGACTGGTACCTGACCAGCCTGCAGGCGGGCTTCGAACCGTGGAACGGCGGCGTCGGGCTGGCCGTCAACAACTTCTCCGCTGATGTGAACATCGGGACGAGCCCCCCGCCCCCACCCCCGCCGGGGGACGGCGGCACGATCGTCGGCCAGGCCAGCGGACGGTGCCTGGACATCCTGGACCTCGGCACCGCCGACAGCACCCCGATCCAGCTCTGGGACTGCACCGCAAACTGGAACCAGCTCTGGAGCCGTACCGGCAACACCTTCGTCAACCCACAGACCGGTAAGTGCCTGGATGTCTCCGGCGGGTCCACCGCCAACGGCGCCCGGGTGCAGCTCTACACCTGCAACGGCACCGGAGCCCAGAGCTGGCAGGTCAACGGCGACGGCACCATCACCAACCCGCAGTCGGGCAAGTGCCTTGACGCGGTGGAGCAGGGCACCGGCAACGGCACCCGGCTCCAGATCTGGGACTGCTTCGGCGGTGGCGGCACCCAGCCCAACCAGGTCTGGACGGTCGGCGGCGGCAGCACGCCCCCACCCCCGCCTCCGGGCGACGACCAGACCCCGTTGGCGATCAACGGCCAGCTGTACGTCTGTGGCGTGAACCTGTGCAACCAGTACAACCAGCCGATCCAGCTCCGCGGCATGAGCACCCATGGCCTGCAGTGGTTCAACAACTGCTACAACGACGCCTCGCTGAACGTGCTGGCCGACGAGTGGCGGGCTGACCTGTTCCGGATCGCCATGTACGTGCAGGAGGGGGGCTACGAGACCAACCCGCCGTGGTTCACCAACCGGGTCAACGAACTCGTGGACGAGGCCGAGGAGCGCGGCCTCTACGCGATAATCGATTTCCACACGCTGACGCCGGGCGACCCGATGTACAACCTCGACCGGGCGAAGACCTTCTTCGCCGCCGTCGCTTCTCGCAACGCCGACAAGAAGAACGTCATCTACGAGATCGCCAACGAGCCCAATGGGGTCGGCTGGGGCACCATCAAAAGCTACGCCGAGCAGGTCATCCCGGTGATCCGGGCCAATGACCCGGACGCCGTGATCATCGTCGGCACCCGCGGCTGGTCCTCGCTCGGCGTCTCCGAGGGGTCCAACGCCGACGAGATCATCAACAATCCGGTCAACGCCAGCAACATCATGTACGCGTTCCACTTCTACGCCGCGTCGCACAAGGACCTCTACCGCGCCGAGGTACAGCGTGCGGCGGCGACACTCCCGCTGTTCGTCACCGAGTTCGGCACCGTCGACTACACCGGCGATGGTGGGGTCGACGTGGGCAGCACCAACGCCTGGATCAACCTGCTCGACCAGCTGAAGATCGGCTACGCGAACTGGACCTACTCCGACGCCAACGAGGGCAGTGGAGCATTCACTCCCGGGACCTGCACCAGCGGCAACTTCTCCGGGACAGCTAACCTGACCGCCTCCGGCAATCTCCTTCGCAGCCGGATCAGCACCCCCGACAACTTCCCGACGAGCTGACCCCGGCCTGACTCCGACCGGCCCGTGGCCGGCGGCGGGAAGCTCTCCTCAGCCTCACCCGCCGCCGGCCACGGCCACCGCCGCAGGGCGTGCCGGTGTCCGCAGGTGTACGGGCGCGACCTACCGCCCACCACGGCGGCCGGTTACCCGCGCACGGTGCGGCCTGCTACCCGCGCACGGTGCGGCCTGCTACCCGCGCATGGTCCGGTCCGGGCTGACTCTTCCTGAGCCGTGGTGGGGCGCGGCCAGCGTGGGCGTCAGCGCGGCGGCTACTTCTTCGGGGAACTCCTCGTGGACGAAGAGTTTGCCCCGCCGAACTTCGTGCAGGCGAACCTCACCCCGGAAACCGGACATCATCGCGCGCGTCCAGGCCACCGGGAAGTAGGGGTCGTCGGCACCCCAGACCAGCTGGACGGGGACGTTGATGCGGGAATGCAGGCCAGCGAGAGCGTCGAAAGCCGAGAAGTCGAAGTTCCGGGGAAACTGGCCGAAGGCCCAACGCAGATCAGCATTATCCTTGAGGGGCCGCAGAAAGAATTGCGCGAAGTCTCCGTCCAGCAGGTTTCGGTCATGAAAGGCATCACCGAGAACGAATCGGTTTCGCCGCAGTAGTCTGATGTTCAACGCCGTCGTGAGCAGCCGCTCGAATCCGGGTAGGTGGCGGGTGGCGAACAGCAGCGAGAGGCGCCAGTGGGCCCCCTGCGGCTGCTCGGTGTCGATCAGACCCCAGGAGCGGACGCGAGGATCGCCCGCCAGGGCGCTTCGCGCGATGAGCCCACCGCTGTCATGGCCGACAACCCCCACATCATCAAGGGCAAGGGTGTCTACGACGCGCCGTACCGCCGCCGCGTGCGTGGCGACATCGATGCGAGCGGTTTGGTCGAAGCGGCTGTCCCCTGCCCCGACGAGATCAATGATGTGACATCGAAAGTGCGGAACGAAAAACGGCAGCAGGCTCCGGAACGTTGCCCCACTAACTGGCCAACCATGCACGAAGAGCACGTCTGGCCCTTCGCCAATACTGCGAACCGCAACCTGACCTTCACCCACATCAATGAGGCGATCCGGCCGAGCGCGGAAGAAGTTGCCGGCCTGCACGACGGTAAAATCAGACATCGATTCACTCCTGTCGACATCATGTGGCTTGGCGAAGCCACCGGAGGAGAGCACGTACCGCTACTCTCGCCGGCAGTACGCTCGTCATTACTCGACAGTGACAGCCCAATAACGCTCTGTCGATTACCTGCAAGGTAGTGAACCCTTTTCAGCGGGAGAAGCCGTCGCGCGGGGAACAGCGTCGTCGCTCCTCATCTCACCCCCGCCCGCCTCGCCCCACCTCACCGCCGACGCCCATCACGAATCCGCTCGAGCGACTGCCGCGCCACTCACACCACGACCGCGCCCCGCCACGACCAACCGACACACGCCACGACCGACCCACGCCACGACCGACCGACCGACACACGCCACGACCGACACACGCCACGACCGACCCACGCCACGACCGACACACACCACGACCGACCCACGCCACGACCGCGCCGCACCAGACCAACCGACCGCCACGACCAACCGACACCATTGCCGCGCCACACTGTCGAGCTGCCCCGCCCGTGCGACCGATGCCGGGGCAGCCCAAAGGTGCCCGCCATCAAGTTCCCATCAACGACCAATCGGCCTAATCACCATCTCACCTCACCAACCCGACCGCGCCACCACAACAGAACCACAGGCACCGGCACCACCAGCACCGCCGGCAACACGGCACCACGGCACCACCGGCCCGCACATTTCCACGCCCCATCCATGAGGGCAGCTCGACAGCACGCCGAACTCCACCTTGCCTGCGACGCACGGGGAAGGCGGCGGCCAGCTCCTCCACCATCACCTCACCCACGGAGCCGATGCAGCCGGACACCCGAGGCGCCGCGTAGAGCGACTGCCCCAGCCAGCGCGGATCGCGGCGATGTCGTAGGGAACCACTCGCTCGCCAGCAGTCCGCACCGGCGCCGACGAGCCGGAACCCACAGGGCCAGTCTGCAGCCGGAGGCCGAGTGGCCCAGCCGGAGGCCGAGTGGTCCAGCCGGAGGCCGAGTGGTCCAGCCGGCAGCCGAGTGGTCAGCCGGAGGCCGAGCGCCGGCTTCTCAGTTCTCGCCCGGTCTCCTCGTCGGCGGGATAGAACGACTCGATCGACAGCTCGGAGAGGGTTACGTCCAACGGCGTACCAAAGGTTGCCACCGTGGTGAAGAGGTTGAGCACTCGGCCGCCCCGTCGTAGCCGCACCGGCACCACGATGCCGTTGGGCTCCGGGCCACCCGCATAGGCTTCGCCGCCGGGGTAGCCACGCAGCTCCTCCTCAAGGTCAGCCAACTCGGGGTCGCCACTGAACTCCACCTGCCGGCTCAGCCGATGCAGTAGGTGCCACCGCCACTCACCCAGGTTCACGATGTGTGGGGCCAGCCCTTCCGGATGCAGACTCGCCCGAAGGACGTTCGCCGGTGGTACGAGCAACTCGGGTGCCACCAGCTCGGTAAGCACCGACAGGCTCTCGTTGGCCGCTACCAGGTTCCAGCCCCGGTCAACGACGACGGCGGGATACGGTTCGTGCCCATCGAGCACCTGCCGGATGGCGGAGCGGATGACACTCATGGGCGGAGCGTCCAGCGAGTTCTCCGAATAGACCGGCGCAAATCCGGCAGCCAGCAGTAACCGGTTCCGCTCCCGCAACGCCAGGTCCAGCCGGTCCGCCAGCTGCAAAACCATCTCCCGGCTCGGTGCGGAGCGGCCGGTCTCCAGGAAGCTGAGGTGCCGGGTGGAGATGTCGGCTCGGATGGAGAGCTCCAGCTGGCTGAGTCGGCGCCGACGACGCCAGTCCCGCAGCATCACCCCAACGGCCGGTCTCGTGACGGTCATCCAAGCATCGTCCGTCGCCGACTTCTCGCTGTCCATTACCTGCGAGGTAGGGCCCGCACGGGCCAACCCGGGCTCTACTACCAGGTGACCAGGAGTTCGGCCGGGCCATGCGTGCGGAACGTCGGCCGCCACCGGACCGGCGCCCCGGGTGCGGCGAGTGCCAGGCTGGGCAGCCGCCGGGCCAGTACGGTGATCGCTTCCTCGGCCTCGACCCGGGCCAGGGCCGCACCGAGGCAAAAGTGGGGGCCGTTGCCGAAGGCGAGCCGCGCGGAGTTTCCATCCGTCCCCCGGGTGGCGGCGGCGATACTCAGCAGCACGGTGTCGCCGGCCGGAATCGTGGCGCCCCCGATGGTCATCTCCTCGATGGGGAAGCGACGGATGGCGGCGGGTGCGGGCGGTTCGAGGCGCAGCGTCTCCTCGATCGCCTCGGAAGCCCGCGCCCCACGGAGGCTGCCATGGCCAAGTAGGCGCAGCACGGTCGAGGCGATCAGGTTGGCGGTGTTCTCGTACCCGGCGAACAGGATCAGGAAGGCCAGTGAGGTCAGTTCGTCCCGGGTTAACCGGTCCCCCTCCTGTTCGGTGGCGACCAAGGCGCTAAGCAGGTCGTCCCCGGGTCGCTGTCGCTTCGCCTCGATCAGGTTGACGACGTAGCCGTGCAGTTCGACGACCGCCTGCCGGATGGCGTCCCGGTCCGGTGGGTAGCTGGTGAGCATCGTGTCGGTCCAGGCCCGGAGATCGGTGCGCCTGGCTTCCGGTACGCCCAGCAGGTCGGCGATGACCTGGACAGAGAGCGGCGTGCAGTAGCCGGTGACCAGGTCGACGGGGCTGCCCGTGGCGACCACCGTGTCCACGAGTTCTTCGGCGGTTCGTTCGATCCGGGGACGCAGTGCGGCGACCCGCTGTGGGCTGAAGGCCGGGCCGACCAGGCGGCGCAGTCGGGTGTGATCGGGTGCGTCCAGGTTGAGCAGGTTCGCGTCGAGGGCCGGCGGCAGCGCGAATCCGGACCAGCCGCCCCGGCTGTGCTTTCGGTTGAGGGCCAGGCGGGGGTCGGCCAGCGCCCGGGAGACCAGTTCCGGGCTGGTGACCAGCCAGGCCAATGAAGTATCCGGCAGCAGCACCTGATGCACGTCGCCGGTCTTTCGAAGCTGGTCGTACTCCTGCCCGAGTCGCGCGCCGGAACGGGGAATCGGGGCCGGTTCCGCCCGCATCGGTTGGTCTTGGGACATCACGCCAGAGTAGCGGCGATCCACTGACAGTCCGAAGTGGCATGAGGCCGGTCGGCGAGTCAACGTGGGTGGAAGCTCGGCGAGTTGAACTGGGTCAGCTCAGCTCGCCGAGCCCACTCCGCCGGTAGACCTCAGCGGTCAGGTGCCGATCGGACGATCACGGTACGAGAAACACGCGCCGGGCGATGCCGGGATCCCGCAACGGCTTCACCGCCAACCGTACGAGGATCAGTGCGTTGTCGTCGCCGGCGATCCGGTTGGCGCTGAGCTCACCGCAGGAGCGGCACTGGTGAATGATCATCCATTCGCCGTCGGGCCGCACCGACATGCTCAACGCTTCCATCCGACCACGGCAGCTCGCGGCTCGGTCGCCGGGTATTCGCCGGTCCACGTGCAGACTGGCCAGACAGTTCGGGCAGTGATTGCGGTGCGTGGTGCCGGGCGCGTCGGACGACACGTCCAGCCGGCAGCCCACGCATCGGAAGTCGTTCGCCCGATGCCCACCCTGACGGTGGAGAACGTCCTTGTGTCGCTGTGGCCGCCGGTTGGCCCGTGCCCGCTCGTGCGCGCTTCTGCTCCGCCTTGGCATCGTCGATACCTCCAGTCGATTCAGAGGTCGCCGAAGGTCTCGAGCGGGAACGAGGGCTGCGCCAGTGGTCGCACGGCGATACGCATCAGGATGAGCTGGTTGTCGTCGGCGCAGATGGGGCTGGAGGTCAGCTCATCGCAGCGTACGCAGCGGTGGATGACCATCCAGTCGCCGGTGCGGAGCACGGCGATGGCGATCGGCGACATCCTGCTCTGACAGTCACTGGGACCGCCCTCGACGTGATCGTGAACGTGCTGGGAGTGCAGACAGGACGGGCAGTGATTGCGCCGGATGCCGTCTCCGGCGGCGGCGGACACGGTGAGGCCGCACCGAACGCAGGAGAACGTGTCGATCTTCAGGATGTTCTGCGACGTACGCGAGAGAGTCTTCTTGGTGTTGGACACCCGGGGTGCTCCTTGCTGAGATGTCGTTAGGGACAGCAAGAGCAGGCCGAGCAAGCCTCGCACCGACCCGTCGTGGCATACGCGGGCCGAGCATGGGTGGCTGAGTCAGGCACCGGAAGAGTCCGGTCACTTACCGCTCGGAAGGAGCGGTATCGGGAACTGCGGACTACTGGACGGTGCAGCGAGGCGCGCTCGGCGCGGGCTGGATCATAAAATCTCTCTCCCAGGGCAGCGGCCTAGAGCAGGGGAAACGGAACTTCGTCAGGGTAGGCAGCCCACACCGCCGCTGTCACCCGGATTATCGAGCACCCCAGCGCATCCCCACGATCTGGCCCCACGGGAGACCGGCTCACAGATCACACCTGGCGTACGGCAACACCGAGGGCTTTCAGGGCGTCCACCTCCTCGTGGGGGGCGTCGTCGGTGGTCACGACGGCGTGCAGCGCAGCGGCGGGAGCGACCAGGGCGAGGGCGGTACGGGAGAGTTTGGCCGCCTCGGCTACCACGATGACGCGGTGGGCCGCGGCTATCGCGGCGCGCTTGATCGCGGCGTCAGCCAGGTCGTACGCGGTCAGCCCGTTGGCGGCGGTCAGGCCGCAGCAGCCGACGATCGCGGTGTCGAAGCGCAGCGCGGCGAGGGATGCCTCCGCCAGGGGGCCGGTCAGCGCCAACTCGCCGGGGCGGGGCTCCCCACCAGGCAGGAGCAGCCTCAGTTGGGGTGCACCGACGAGGGCGCTGGTCGCGTGCAAGGACAGCGGCATGACGGTCAGGCGGCGGCGGGCCAGTGCGCGGGCCACCGCGAGGCAGGTGGTGCCGGCGTCGATGACGACCGCCTCGCCGTCCGCGATCATCTCGGCTACCGCCGCGCCGATTCGTTGTTTGACCTCCACGCCGTCGCTCGCCCGAAGCGCGAACGGGGGTTCGTCGCCGCGCAGCAGCACGCTTCTGGCCCCGCCCCGGTAGCGCTCGAGCAGGCCCTGCTCGGCCAGGAGCTCCAGGTCCCGACGGACGGTCATCTCCGAGGTGCCGGTCTGCTCCGCCAGCTCCGCGACGCTGAGCTGGCCGGCCCGGCGTACGGCATCGGTGATCTGTCGGTGTCGGTCCACGCTCGCCATCCCCCTATTGAACACCAGTTGCGTTCAAATTTCGAGGTCCGAACAAAAAAGATGTTTGCTATGTTCGCTCGCATGTTTGAATCGCTACGGGCGGCCCGGCTGGCCACCTTCGCCTACTTCACCCTCAACGGCTTCATCCTGGGGATCTGGGTCGTCCATATCCCGGTCATCGAGCACCGGGCCGGCGTCAGCCACGCCACACTCGGCTGGCTCCTGCTACTCCTCGGTGCCGGCGCCTTCGTCGGGATGCACGTCGTGGGACCCCTCACCGACCGCTTCGGCGCGCGTCGGATCGTCCCGCTGAGCGCGGCCCTGTGCAGCGCGACGCTGATCCCGCCCGCCTTCGCTGGGAACGCCGGGGCACTGGGCCTGGCACTACTGGTGCTGGGTATCGGCAACGGCTGCCTGGACGTCAGCATGAACGCCCACGCGGTGCAGGTCGAGGCCGGCTACAAGCGCCCGATCATGTCCGCGTTCCACGCCATGTTCTCCGTCGGCGGCGTCCTCGCCGCGCTGGTCGGCGCACGGACCCTCAGCTGGGACTGGAGCCCAACCACCACGCTGGCCACGGTCAGCCTCCTCGGCCTGGCAGCCACCGCCGTCGCCGCACCCGCACTGCTGTCGTTGCCGACGAAGACCGGCGCACGGACCCCAGCTAGCGCCACCAGGAGCCGCCGGGCCAAAACTCCCCTGCGCATCTGGGCGCTCGCCGGGCTCGCACTGATCCTGATGCTCACCGAAGGCGTCGCCAACGACTGGAGCACGTTGTCCCTGCGCGACGCGTTCGACGCCCCCGCCGCCACCGCCGCGCTCGCCTACGGCGCCTTCGCCGCCGCCATGACGATTGGACGCTTCCTCACCGACACCATCGCCGCCCGCTTCGGCCCGGTGGCCATCGTCCGGTACGGCTCTGCGCTGGCTGCGCTCGCCCTCACCACCATCGCGCTCGCGCCGTCGATCCCACTCGCTCTCGCCGGGTGGACGCTGCTCGGAATCGGCCTCTCCGGCGCCGTCCCGCAGCTCTTCAGCGCGGCCGGTCACACCGACCCGGATGCTGCCGGCACCAACGTCTCCCGCGTCGCGGGCCTCGGGTACCTCGGCATGCTCGGCGGACCCGCCGTCATCGGGCCGCTCACCCAGCTGATGCCCCTGAACTACACGTTCGTCCTGCCCGCGGCCCTCTGCCTGGTCGCCGCGCTCGTGGCCCATGTCCTTCACCCCCGAGCGGGAGAGCCCCGGCTCGACATCGAGGTTCCGCAGCCGGCCACCGCCCGATCGATAGCGAACGGGCCCGGGGTGCAGCGAAGCTGAGAGCTGTTTAGATAATCCTCTAGGTTGACAGTCTTCAAATCAGAGAGCAGACTAGAGCTTGCTTCGAGAAGCATCTAGACAGCCAAGCCGGCGTCGTACCACCACGCCGACAACCAGATGATCGAACCCACAGGAGGAAAACCATGTCCCGGGTACAGCTCGCGCTCCGCGTCTCCGACCTCGAAGGCTCGATCGCCTTCTACTCGAAGCTGTTCGACACCGAGCCGGCCAAGCGCCGCCCCGGCTACGCCAACTTCGCCGTGGCGAACCCGCCGCTGAAGCTCGTACTCCTGGAAGGTGAGCCGGACCAGGCCACCGCGCTGGACCACCTGGGGGTCGAGGTGCCCAGCACCGACGAGGTAGACGCCGCGACCCGGCGGCTCGCCGACTCCGGTCTAACCACGCTGGAGGAGCAGAACACCGAGTGCTGCTATGCGCTCCAGGACAAGGTCTGGGTGCACGGCCCCGGCAAGGAGCCGTGGGAGGTCTACACCGTCAAGGCCGACTCCGACCAACTCCAGAAGGCGACCGAGAGCGATTGCTGCACCCCGGCCGGGGCGACGGCGACCGAGGGCGCGTGCTGCACCCCGACCGCGGCGAAGGAGACGGCGGGCAGCGGCACCCAGTCGAGCTGCTGCTGACTGCTACTACGCATCGAGGCGGTGACCGCCGGCGCCTCGCTCAACGACCGCGCCGGCGGTCCTGCCTCGCTCAATGCCGCCGGTCCTACCAAGGTGGTTGGGGCCGGTAGCTCAGTGCGTCGACTGCCGCATGATCCAGGTGGGCAGGGGCTCCTCGAAGGTGCTCGCCACCTCCCAGCCGGCCCGCCGGTACATCTCGACGTTGTCGGGGTTGCTGGTTTCCAGGACCGCCGGAAGACCCGCCGCGGCGGCGTGCCGCAGCCCCATCGCCATGACCGCGTGGCCCCATCGACGACCCATACTTTCGGGATGGGTGCCCAGGACACTGAGGTACCAGAACGGCTCTGTGGGCAGCGCCGCGTCCATCGCCCGATGGAAGGCATCGAAGCGGCTCAGCGCGTCGGCGGGGAGGTGAGTGGCGAGAACGCCGTCCAGCTCCTCGTCCCCCGCCCCCGGCGCCTGCCAGATCGCGACCGACGCTCCGCGCTCGATCGTCCAGATCGTTTGCTGATGCACCTGCTTGTCGAAGAGGTACCCGAAGAAGACAGTGGCGTACTCAGGGTAGGTCGCCTGGTCGGGAAAATAACATCGCAGAAGGGGGTCCTTCTCGAAGGCGGCGACAAGTGAGCCGACGACGCGCTCACGGTCTCCCGGGCTGGCAACGTTGATCTCAGGTGCTGTCACGGGATGCAAAGCTACCGCAGCTCAAGGCGACTACCCGGCGCATGTAAGCAGGCTCGCATCTCGTTTGGGGGTCTTTATTCGCATATCTACCCCTTAAGCGCCTTATGACGGATTTTACTCGGGTTGGTTGCCACCTACCGGGTAGCCCGAGGAGCGCCACACCGGACCGCACTGGGCGACTCCTCGTCCGTAAACGGGGAAGGACACCGGAGCGCGATGAACCATCAGCACCACCAACACGAACCGAGCGGGCCACGTCAACGCCGCCCAAAGCCACGATGGTGGGCGCTCGGACTGGCCGGGATGACTGGCTTGGCCCTCACCACTGTCGGGGTTGCCGCCGCCCCCGCGGACGCCGCCCGACCTTTCCCGACCAGCGCCGAGGACCGCCCCGGCAAGACCGCGGACCGCCCCGGGACGCCGGAGACGCCCACGACCGACGGGCACCGCGGCACATCCGACGAAAAGAGCAAGGGCAAGAAGGAACCCAAGGGCATTCCCATCCCCTGCGACACCGACAAGCTGATCGCCGCGATCACCCTCGCCAACGCCCGCGGCGGCGCCACCCTCGACCTCGCCAGCAAGTGCACCTACCTACTCACCGCCATCATCGACGACGCCGGCCTCCCCGCCATCACCACCCCCATCACCCTCAACGGCGGCAAGCACACCATCATCGAACGCGCCGCCGCCGTCGAACAGTTCAGAATCCTCACCGTCGACACCGGCGGCGACCTCACCCTCAACCACCTCACCATCACCGGCGGGCAAACCGACAGCGACGGCGGCGGAATCCTCGTCAACACCGGCGGGGCGCTCACCACCAACCACAGCACCATCACCCGCAACATCTCCGGGGACAGCGGTGGCGGCATCCGCAACAACGGCGTGGCCACCCTCAACCACTCCACCGTCAGCCGCAACACTGCCGTGTTCGGCGGCGGGATCTTCAACTCCGGCCTGCTCACGTTGATCAAGTCTCAGGTCGAGTCGAACAACGGAAGTGAGGCGGGCGGCATCTTCAGCCTTGGCAACATGAGCGCCACGCACAGCGTCATCGCTCACAACCAGGCCAGCGACGCCGGCGGCGGGCTGCTGCTGGGTTCGGGAACGCACACCCTGACGCACACCCGAATCGTGAACAACGCCGCACCCCAGGGCGGCGGTTTCCTGCTCAACTCCCCCGGCCAGGTCACCCTCGAGAAGGTGCTCCTCGCGGACAACACCGCGACGAGCCAGTCTGGGGGCGGGGCGGTGGTCTCCACTGGCGCATTCCTCGTCGTCCGGGACAGCACCATCAAGAACAACACCGCCGCTACCGCCGACGGGGGTGGCATCGACAACGCCGGAGAGACCGTCCTCCAGCAGACGGAGGTCATCGGTAACCAGGCGGGCAACCAGGGCGGCGGCATCTACAACGAAGCCACCGGCACCCTCGACCTCATCGCGACAAAGATCATCAAGAATGTCGCCGTCGTTGACGGCGGGGGCATCTACAACGACAACGGCACGGTGAACCTGAACACCGCCACCGGCACGATCGTGATCAAGAACCGACCCAACAACTGCGTCAACGTCCCCGGCTGCGCCGGCTAGCGAACCGAACGACATCGGCCCCACAGTGGCCCCGCTCCCGCCGCACTCCGGTAGGGGCGGGGCCCGGTCTGTTCGACGCGGCTGGCGGGCCAGGGTGCCGGCCGCCGGCATCACGCCGGGGGTGCCCTCAACGCCCAGGGAGACGACGCGCTATCCGGGAAGGTCCTGGGGCAGAGTGTTGTACCGGTCCAGAGTGGCCTTGCTGGTCGAGTTGTCCTGGAACACCAGCTCCCATGGGCCAGTGTTGATATCCATGGCTTTACCGAAGCCGACCCACTTACCGGTCATACGTCTGCCGGTCGGTTCGACGAGTAGCTGAATCGCTCCGTGATAGCGGGCGCCTCGGTAGTAGCCCTCCTCGGCCGTCTGCTCGGTCCACGTCCCGGTGATGACGCTGCCATCCACGGTGAGATCCAGCGCCAGCGACGACGAGGCGGAGTTCGGGAGGCTACGTACGGTCAGCCGGTCACTGTGCTGCAACAGCACCACGTAGTGCTGCCCGGCGTAAGACTCACCGCGGCCGCTCGAGTAGAACTGATAGCGACTGAGCCACACGCCCACGTAAGTGCCGTGCGGGGTGCCGGGGCGGGCCGCTGGCTCCGGCGTAGCCAGATCCGACATCGACGATGTCAGATCGTGGCCCCCCTCGCGATCAGCCTTGACCTGAGCGCCCGGCAACGCGGCGAAACCAAGCAGCTCGATAGGGAGGCCGGTAACCACCTCCAGCGCACGGAGGTAGACGGGCCTGGGAGCAGCGATCGCGCCGGACTCCCACCGCTGTACCAGCCGCTTGTTGGCGTCGTTCGGTTCTCCGGCCCGGTGGCCGGCTGCCTGCAGCGCGCGGGCGAAGTCGTCCTGGCTCATCCGCATCCCGGCACGGACAGCTCGAAGCGCGGTGTTGGGGGTAGTCATGGTCATCACCATAGCTATCTGTCGCCTGAATGTCGCCGCCAATGTGGGTGGTTTGCCATGTGCTGTGCCGCCGTGCTCGGCGACACAGCAGCGACATCATGACGGGAGCCAACCGCTGTAGCAGTACCGAGGGAGGGCAATCCTCATGCGAAACATCCGTAATGCCTGGCGGCGACTCATCGACCAGTCCGCACCCATACGGACTGGCGCCAAGCACCGCTTCGGCCGTCAGCCCGCGCGTGTGGATACGACCGGACCGACGACTCGGTACGCGGCACGGGCGGGTGCCTACCACCCACTCCGCAACCAATCAACGGTGATCTTTGATACCCGGCCGTTGATGACCCCGCTGGCCCGGCAGCGGGCCGACTCCCGGTGACGGCCACCGATGCCCGATCGCGCCCGTGGTCAGCTGTCGGCAGCCCAGTTGCGCAACCGGATGCTCCTGTCCGCTCGGCGAATCATCACCGAACACTGGCCACGCGTGGACCGGTGCTCGGTCTGTGGCTGCAGGTGGCCGTGCCCACCCACCGAAACCGCCTACGACTACCTCGCCTCGATGGGGCAGGGCTGCTGGGCGCCCCCGAAGGGTGTGCGGGGCTTGCGGTGACACCAACCCCCGCAGATCCGTCCTGGCGGCTGGACCGGACTGCTCCGCTGTGACCTGATCCGAGCACCACCAAGCGTTCGGGTTGGCCCTGTCCGCCCGGATCGGTCGGGAGGTCCGGCCGTTGGCCTGATTCGCGCCGCATCTATGTCCCTTTTAAGCGTGTTTCTCGTGTTCGTGTCGATGTGGGGCCAGTGTCGGGATTAGCTGAAGGTGGTCGCTATCGCCTGCCCGGTAGCCGGGGAACAGCCACCGCAGGGTGGTGCGTTGCTCGCCGTTCACGGAGAAAGGAGACCAAGACTGTGATGGCCCAACCGCACCACGACCACGAACCAGACACGCCCCGGGCACGCCGAGCCAGAAACCGGTGGTGGGCCGTCGGGTTGGCCGGCATGACCGGCTTGACCCTCAGCACCGGCGGCGCGGTCGCCACCCCAGCCGCCAGCGCGATCAAACACGACGTCGCTGCCGCCGGCGACGCCCCCTCCGTTGACGAGCGCCGCGGTACCCGCGACGACGGCAGGGGCATGCACTACGGCAAGGGCACCGGGATGAAGGGCAAGCAGCCCAAGGGAACCCCAGTGCCCTGCGACGCCGAAGCCCTCATCGCCGCGATCACCCTCGCCAACGCCCGCGGCGGCGCCACCCTCGACCTCGCCAAAGACTGCACCTACCTGCTCACCACCAACCTCGACGGCGCTGGCCTGCCCACCATCACCACCCCCATCACCCTCAACGGCGGCAAACACACCACCATCGAACGCGCCGCCACCGCCGACCAGTTCCGCATCCTCACCATCAATATCGGCGGCGACCTCACCCTCAACGACCTCAAACTCACCGGCGGACACACCACCGGCGACGGCGGCGCAATCCTTGTCAACCCCGGTGGCAGACTCACCACCAACGACAGCGCTATCACCCGAAACATCGCCGACGGTAACGGCGGGGGCATCACCAACAACGGCGTTACCCACCTAAACCACTCGTCCGTTGATGACAATCGCTCCGCCGTTTTCGGTGGCGGGGTCCTCAGCTTTGGCGTACTCAAGATCCGCAAGACTCACGTACGCGCCAACACCGCTTTCATCGGAGCTGGGGTCTTCGGCGCGGTGGAAGTCCAGATCGACAGCAGTACCATCAACGCCAATCACTCCTCATTCGGCAGCGGCGGCCTTGTCATGTTTATCGGAATCGGCACCGTGACGGACACCGACATCACGAACAACACCGCGATGGAGGTCGGCGGCATCCTCGTTAACCTCGACACACAACTCACCCTCAAATCGGTCACCGTTTCCGAAAATGTCGCCACCACCAGCCTCGTGGGCGGCCTCGGAATAAACCCGGGCTCCTCCGTTGTGGTCGAGAACAGCAACATCAAAAACAACACGGCCGCCACCGATGCTGGCGGCATCTACAACACCGGCTCCCTGGTGTTACGGCGAACAAAGGTCACCGGAAACCAGGCGGGCGACGAGGGCGGCGGCATATTCAACACGTTCGGGGGCGCCGTCAGTCTCTTCGACACGAAGGTGGTCAAGAATATCGCCACCACCGACGGCGGGGGGATCTTCAACGTAATCAATGGAACGGTCGAGTTGAACACCGCCACCGGCACCATCGTGGTCAAGAACCGGCCGAACAACTGCTTTGGCGTACCTGGTTGCGCCGGTTAGCAATCCGTGCGGTTCGCGAGGGAGGCTGCCGGGCCGGGGACGGCGGTCTCCCTGCACGCGAGCCGGGGCGGAGACAACCGGCCCAGACACCTGGCCGGCCGAATGGCCGTCGACGCGCGGAGGCCACAAGCAAGATCCCCACCGACGTTTCCGCTGGTGGGGACCGCAATAGCCCGGCGAAAGGCTATGTGGCCAGGGGCGGGGTCGAACCGCCGACCTTCCGATTTTCAGTCGGACGCTCGTACCAACTGAGCTACCTGGCCGTGCTTCGGGTCATGGTACCTGGCCGTCGAGATCACCGACGGGCCGGGTCACCTGCCCGATATGTCGAAGGCCGCGCGTACTGGCGCGGCCTTCGACGTTTGCGGTCCTGACGGGACTTGAACCCGCGACCTCCGCCTTGACAGGGCGGCGAGCACTCCAACTGCTCCACAGGACCTAGCTCATCCGACCGAGGTCGGACCGTGCCCCCAACGGGATTCGAACCCGTGCTACCGCCTTGAAAGGGCGGCGTCCTGGGCCGCTAGACGATGAGGGCGGCCCCGCCATCATTGCACACTCACAAGTTCTGGCGGTCTTGCTCCCATCCGGCCCCGCCGGAGGCTTCAAAAGCATACGTGATGGCGCGTCGCTCAGCCAAACCGACCCCGGGGCGTTCCCCGCAGGGACGGAACCCGCAGGTGAATCCGGTACTCCGACCGTCTTGGTCCCGCCGCCGGCCCACCCCGCGCGCGGCCCACCCCGCGGGCGGGCCGCCTAGCCTGCGGCCGACTGGTCCAACGAATCGCGTACGGCGGCCGCGAGCGAGAGCGCCTCGGCGAGGTCCACCGGGCGCACCACCCCGGCGGGAAGGCTGCCGGCCCGCCACCCCGGTCCGGCCGCGAAGACCAGCAGCGGCCGTTGGGGGCCCGTGAGCAGGGCGGTGAGCTGTGCGGGATCCGCGGTGCTCCGAGTCTGCGACCAGAGCACGACCGCAGCCGGCCCGGTCCGGTTGACCGCCTCCAGTAGCGCCCGCACCGGCACTCGGGCCCCGAGCAGCCGGTGGGCGATCCCGGCTTCGGCCAGCGCCGCGCCAAGGGCTTCCAGCGGCAGACTGTGCTGCTCCTCGTCGGCGCAGGAGAGCAGGAGGCGAGGGGGCCCATCGGGCGCGTGGGCGCGGACCACCGCGGCGAACGCCTCCGACACGCAGCGGGACACCAGGTGTTCGACCTCGATCAGCGCCGCTGTGGCGACGTGCCGTTCACCGATCCCGGCGAGTACTGGTCGCAGCAGGGTGTCCCAGGTGGTGACCACGCCGTCGGTGCGGATCGCCCGGTCGATCACCTCGTTGATGGCGTTCGAGTCAAGTCGCATGGCGGACCGAGCCAGGCCCCGAGCGGCCGGGCCGGACCGACCCACCGGAATTGTCGCGCCGCCGCCGTCGCGGGCACTCCGCTTCCCGGCCCCGACACCGGCCCCGGGCGGCCCGGTGTCGGGAGCCTGAACGGCCCAGCGGGCGGCCTCGGCCGGCGCGACGCCGTTGGCGGTGAGCCGCCGCATGGTCTCGAGGCGGGCGAGGTCGGCCGGGGTGTAGCGGCGGTGGTGCCCGGGGACGTGCTCGCTGGGCCCGAGCCCGTAGCGCTGATGCCAGGTGCGCAGGGTCGTCACCGCGACGCCCAGCCGGCGGGCGACGGCGCCAGCGCTCAGTGCCTCATCCGCCACCTGGCCGCTCCGGAGCCTCCTCGGCCGCCAGCGTGGGCTGACGCAGGTCTGGCTGACGCAGGGTGGGCTCGCCCGGGTGAAGTAACCGGTTGAGCACCCCAGCCAACCACGGGGCGTACGCGTGCGGGTCGGCGTCGAGCTCCGCTGCCAGCACGGCCGGGGGCACCCAGCGCAGCTCGGCGACCTCCTCCGGATCGGGGCGCAGCGGGGCGTGGGCCGGCAGGTCGCCCCGGAGGACGTGGTCGTACTCGAACTCGACCCTGCCGGTGGTCGGATCCTCGGCCCGGTAGACGTAGCTGCCGACCTCGGTCAGCTCGACCGGGGCGGCGCCCAACTCCTCGCCGAGCCGGCGGTTGGCGGCGATCGTCAACGGCTCGCCGGGTAACGGGTGGCCGCAGCAGGCGTTGGCCCAGCGCAGCGGAAAGCGGGTCTTCACCGCGGCCCGGCGCTGGAGCAGGACCCGGCCGTCGGGGTCAACGAGCAGCACCGAGAAGGCGCGGTGCAACCGCCCCGGCGGTTGGTGCGCGGCCCGCACCGTGGTCTGACCGGTCACCACGCCGGCCTCGTCCACCAGCTCAACCAGGTGGGCTTCCCGGCCGGTCATGAAGGGTCTCCGGTCACCCGCGCGGCGGCGAGCTTGCCGGAGATCAGCACCATCGGCACCCCGACTCCGGGCTGGGTGCCCGAGCCGACGAAGACCACGTTCGCGAGTCCGCGGTGCAGGGTGGGCGGGCGGAACGGCCCGGTCTGGAAGAGGCTGTGCGCGGAGGCGAACGGCGTGCCGGCAGCCATGCCCTGCTCCGCCCACTCGGCGGGGGTGACCGTCCGCAGCACCTCGATGCCGTCTCCGAAGCCCACGTAGCCCCGCTCCTCCAGCGTTCGCACCAGCCGGTCGGCGTAGCGGTCGGCCAGACCGCCCCGCCAGTCGAACGGGGCCCGGTCGAGGTTCGGCACCGGCGCCAGCACGTAGTAGGCGTGCCGGTCGGCGGGGGCCACCGACGGGTCGGTCCGACTCGGGTTGGTGACCAGCAGCGACGGGTCGCTCATCAGTTCGCCCCGACGGATGACCTCGTCAAAGGTGCCTCGCCACGCCCGCCCGAAGTGGATGTTGTGGTGAGCGATCTTCGCATAGCCCCGCGTCGACCCGACATGCAGGACCACGCAGGAGGGGGAGTAGGTCAAGCGGCGGTGCCGGGTCTGGAGCAGTTCCCGGTGTGCCACCGGCAGGTCCGGGTTGAGCACCACCACGTCGGCGGGGACGAACTCCCCACTGGCGGTGCGGACACCGGTCGCCCGGTCGGCGGCGGTCTCCACCTGGGTCACGGTGGTGTCGTACCGGAGTTGCACCCCGTGCTTCTCGGCGGCGCCGGCCATGGCCCGTGCGACGGCGTGGATCCCGCCGCGCGGAAAGTGCACCCCGGCGACGGAGTCGAGGTACGCGATAACCGCGTAGATGGCGAGCGCGTCGTGCGGCGCGAGCCCGGCATACATCGCCTGGAAGGAGAAGACGCGCTGGGTGCGCGGGTCTCGGAAGAACTGGTTGATCTTTGTTTGGAGCCGCCGGAAGGCACCGCCGGCGAGTAGCTTCAGCAGGTTCCCGGTGAGCAGGTCGGTGGGGGCGTCCAGGTTGCGTTCGATGAAGTCAGCCCGCTCGAGGCGCCACAGCTCACGGGCGTAGTCGACGAAGCGGAGGTAGCCGTCGGCCTCCCGCGGGCCGCAGACCTTCGCGATCTCGGCGGCCATCCGGGTCGTGTCGGTGATCACGTCCAGGGTGGAGCCGTCCGGATAGTACGCCCGGTAGGCGGGGTCGAGTGGGCTCAGCTCGAGCCAGTCGTCGAGCTCCTCACCGACGGCGTGCAGCGCCTCGGCGATCAGATCCGGCATGGTCAGCACCGTGGGACCGGTGTCAAAGTCGTACCCGTTGACGCTGAGTCGACCGGCCCGACCACCCGGCACCGGCTCGCGTTCCAGCACCGTCACCTGGCGACCGCTGCCGGCCAGGTGCAGCGCGCAGGCCAGCCCGCCGAGCCCGGCACCGACGATCACCACTCGGTCCGTACGCCCGCGTACCGTGCGCACCTGACCACCTCCTCGGGAGAACGCGCCCATCATGCTCGCCGGTGGGTGGCGACGGTCGCGAGACCGGCGAGCGCGGTCCGCGCGGTGTCGTCGATCGCTGGAGCAGCGAGGGCGTCGAGCGCCTCAGCAACCCGGTCGGAGATCATCTGCTCGACCTGGGCGACGGCGCCGGTCTCCGCGACCACCTCCGCCAGTCGGGTGACCTCCCGGTCGTCCGCGCCCACGCCGATCTGGTCGAGCGCCCGGCGCTGTGTGTGGTCGGCCCGGCTGCGGGCCAGCATGAGCAGTGCGGTCGGCTTGCCGGTACGCAGATCGTCACCGGCGGGTTTTCCGGTGGTGGCCGGGTCGCCGTAGACGCCGAGCAGGTCGTCGCAGAGTTGGAACGCCTCGCCGACGGCCTGGCCGTAGCGGGTGTACGCCGCGATCAGCGGGGAGCCGGCGCCGACGCCGGCCAGGCGGGCACCGAAGAGCAGCGGCCACCGCACCGTGTAGCTGGCGGTCTTGTAGCGGGCGACCTGCAGGGCCCGCTCCACCGACCAGTTCGTCGGGTCGCTCTCGCCGAGGACGTCGAGGTATTGCCCGGCGACGGTCTCCACCCGCATCTGGTCGTAGCACCGCCGGACCTCCAGCAGCCGGGCCGGCGGCAGGACGGCCTGCGCGAGGAGCCGGTCGGCCCAGACCAGGCAGAGGTCACCGACGAGGATGGCGACGTTCTCGCCAAACTTGCCGGAGTCGCCGCGTCGCCCGGCCGCGGCGTGCTGGGCGGCGACCGCGACGTGTGCGGTGGGCCGGCCACGGCGGGTGGCGGAGGAGTCCATCACGTCGTCATGGGTGAGGGCGAAGGCGTGCAGCAGCTCCAGCGCGGCGAGCGCCGGCAGCACGGGGGGCAGCGGCTCAGCGCCGCCGACCACGCCCCGCCACCCCCAGTAGGCGAAGGTCGGGCGGAGCCGCTTCCCGCCGGCCAACACGCTGTCGCGGGCGATGGTGGCGAACTCGCCGGCGCTCGGGTCGATCGTGGCCAGTGCGTCGATCTCGGTGTCGAGGAAGTCGACGAGGGTGTCGTCAACCGCGGCGACGACCTCTTCGGTGTAGGCGGCCAAGCGGGCGCGCACCGGGTCGGTTTCGCCACCACGGCGGGCCGGGATGGCCCGGGGGGCTTTACCCACAACTGCGTCGTTGGCCATGCGCGGGAGCATACCCTAGGGTTACGAGTTGCGTCGATTCATGCGTCGAATTGAGGGAGGGCCGGTGGATACGGATCTCACCGCCGCCTACGACCGATGCCGTGAGTTACACCGTCACCACGGCCGCACCTACTATCTCGCCACCCGGCTGCTTCCCACCTGGAAACGGCGACATGTACATGCTTTGTACGGTTTCACCCGCTATGCGGATGAGATTGTTGACCGAACCGAGGAGTTGCCCACGGCGCAGCGGGCCGCTCAGCTGGACGACTGGGCCGCGCGGTTCCTCGCCGGCCTGCATGGTGAGTCGGTCACCGACCCGCTGCTCCCCGCCGTGCTGCACACCATCGCCGTCTTCAACCTGAACCGAGACGACTTCGCGTCGTTTCTACGCAGCATGGCGATGGACCTGACCGTCAGCTCCTACCCCACCTACGCCGACCTGCTCCACTACATGGAGGGCTCCGCCGCCGTCATCGGCACGATGATGCTGCCGATCCTCGGCAGCGCCGACCCGGTCGCCGCCCGTGAACCCGCCCGCCAGCTCGGCTTCGCCTTCCAACTGACGAACTTCATCCGGGACGTTGCCGAAGACCTCGACCGTGGCCGGACCTACCTACCGGACGCGGACCTGGCCCGCTTCAGCGTCACCCGCGACGACCTCCTGGCCGCCCGCGCCGCCGGCCGGACCAGCGAACCGATTCGGGAACTGATCCGCTACGAGGTGGCCCGGGCCCAGGCGCACTACGCTGCCGCCGCGCCCGGTGTCACCCTGCTCGACCCCGCCTCGCAGGCCTGCATCCGCACCGCGTACACCCTCTACGGGGGCATCCTCGACGAGGTCGCGGCGCAGGACTTCGATGTCTTCGCCCAACGGGCCCGGGTGCCGCAGCACCACCGGCTGGCGGAGACCGCCCGTGCCCTGCTCACCCGAACCGGCACTCCCGTCCGGGTGCCCGGCCCACCATTGATGACACTCACCCGGCCCCTTGCCTAGGCTGACAGGATGGAGCCGGAGCTGGTGGACGTGGTCGTCGTCGGGCTCGGGGTCGGCGGCGAGGAGGTGGCCGGCCGGCTCGCCGAGGCCGGGCTCAACGTCGTCGGCATCGAGCGGGGCCTGGTCGGTGGCGAGTGCCCGTACTGGGGATGCGTGCCGAGCAAAATGATGATCCGGGCGGCGAACACCCTCGCCGAGGCACACCGGGTGCACGAATTCGCCGGGTCGGCGCGGGTGTCGCCCGACTGGGCACCCGTGGCGGAACGGATCCGCGCGGAGGCCACCGACAACTGGGACGACCGGGTCGCGGTGGAACGGTTCGGCAACCAGGGTGGGCGCTTCATCCGGGGCAGCGGACGGCTCGACGGACCGGGTCGGGTCCGCGTCAACGACCAGGTCTTCCAGGCCCGACACGGAATCGTGCTGAGCACCGGTACTCGCCCCGCCGCGCCCCCCATCAACGGGCTGGCCGAGACTCCGTACTGGACGAACCACCAGGCGATCGAGGTAGCTCGGCTACCGGAATCGTTACTGGTACTCGGCGGCGGCGCGATCGGGCTGGAGCTGACACAGGTCTTCGCGCGATTCGGCGTCCGGGTCACCGTGGTTGAGGCGCTGGACCGGGTGCTGGCGACCGAGGAGCCGGAGTCGTCCGAGGTGGTCGCCACCGCGCTCCGCGCCGACGGTGTCGATATCCACACCGGAGTGCTGGCGGACCGGGTCGACCACGACGGGCAGAAATTCACCCTACGGGCGAATGACGTGCGGTACACCGCTGATCAGCTGCTGGTGGTGACCGGCCGCCGGGCGCACCTGGACGAACTGGGCCTGGACACTGTCGGCGTCCGCGCCGACCAGCGCTTCCTACCGGTTGACGACCGACTGCGCGTCACCGAGGGAATCTGGGCGGTCGGCGACGTGACCGGCGCTGGTGCCTTCACCCACGTCGCGACCTACCAGGCGGGCATTGTCGTCGCCGACCTGCTCGACCGCGTCCGTCGATCCGATGGTGTCGAAGGCCTCGAGCGGGGAAGATCCGACGCGGGAGCGGGGGCGGACCCGAACGGCACGGCCGTCCCCCGAGCCGACTACCGGGCGCTGCCCCGGGTCACCTTCACCGACCCGGAGGTCGGGGCGGTCGGGCTCACCGAATCGCAGGCCCGCCAGCGGGGAATCAACGTCCAGGTCGGCTCCGTGTCACTGGGCTCCTCGGCCCGCGGTTGGATCCACCGCGCCGATGGCCTGATCAAACTCGTCGCGGACGCAGACCGGGGAGTGCTGGTCGGTGGAACGTCGGTCGGGCCAGCCGGCGGCGAGGTGCTCTCCGGGCTGGCGGTCGCCGTGCACGCGGCGGTGCCGCTGGCCGAACTCCGCAGCATGATCTACGCGTACCCGACCTTCTACCGGGCCATCTCCGACGCCCTGCGGGACCTGGGCTGATCCGGCCGGGCGAGGAACGGAGACGACAATGGCCGGTGCGACACCGACCGACCCGGACCGGCCGACCGACCCGGACCGGCCGACCGACCCGGACGAGCCAACCGACCCGGACGGGCCAACGGGTCGGCTCGTCACCTGGCTCGCGGAGACCTCGATCGACGCCATCCCCACCGATGTCACCACCCGGGCCCGGCACCTGATCCTGGACGGCATCGGCTGCCTCCTGGTCGGCGCCCGGCTGCCCTGGTCCCAGATCGCCGTGCGGAGCCTGACCGTCGAACCCGGCTCCAGCCTGGTCGCCGGGTGGGACCGCACCACCGACGCGTCCACGGCGGCGCTGCTGAACAGCAGTTTCATCCAGGGCTTCGAGCTCGACGACGTGTCGTACCGGATTCCCTGGCACGCCAACGCGGTGTTGCTGCCGGTGCTGCTGGCCGTGGCCGGCCGGCGGGCGACGGTCACCGGGGCCGACCTCCTCCGGGCCGAGGTGTTGGGCTTCGAGGCCGGCGTCCGAGTCGGCCGCGCGCTGGGCGGGCCAGCGTTGATAACCCGGGGCTGGCACTCCGGCGCGGTCTTCGGCGGGCTGGGGGCCGCAGCGGCCGGCGGGGTGCTGTACGACCTGACCCCCGCCCGGTTCGAAGACGCGCTGGGCATCGCCGCGACCCAGTCGGGCGGGTTGATGGCCGCGCAGTACGAGTCGATGGTCAAACGCATGCAGCACGGCTTCGCGGCCCGCAACGGCCTGGTCGCGGCGACCCTGGCCGCCGGCGACTACATCGGGATCAAGCGGGTCTTCGAGCGCGGCTACGGCGGATACCTCGCGGTCTTCACCGCGCGGCACGACACCGATCCGTCGGCGATCGGCGATGCGCTGGGCGAACACTGGTATCTGCCGGAACAGACGATCAAACCGTACGCGGCGATGGCGTACACCCACCCGGCGATCGACGCGGCGCTGGCGCTGCGGGCGACAGACGCTTTCGACCCCACCGCCATCGAACGAATCGAGATCGAGGTCGCCGAGTCCGTCTTCGACCACGCAGTCTTCCCACTCCACCGGCCGATCGAGAGCGTCGCCGCGCAGATGTCCGTCTGCTACACGACGGCGGCGGCGCTCCTCAACGGCGCGGTCTCGGTGGAGCAGTTCCGACCGGACCGGCTGGACCAGGACGACGTGTGGCGGCTGATCGACCGGACGACCGTCACCCGGGTGTCCGGACCGGCGTCCACCGGGCGGGTGCGCCTGACCACCGATGCTGGTCACACACACGAGCAGCGCACCGAGACGCCGCTCGGCTCGGTGCGGCGTCCACTCAGTAACGCCGATATCGTGGACAAGTATCGGGACCTGACCGGGCGGATCCTGGACCGGCACCGACAGCAGGCGATCGAGGACCTGGTGCTGCACCTGGACGAGCGCCGGGACGCCCCGGCGGCACTACTCGCGCTGCTCGCCCCGGCGGTCGGCGGCGCGCTGGACTGACCCGTCCGGCCCCGGGCGGCCCCCTCAGGCACCGGCGCCGTGCCGGCCGGCACCAGCGGCGAACCGAGCCGCCCCCGCCACCGCGTCGGCGGCCAACGACTCCATCCCGTAGGTCAGCTCGGTCGCCAGCGCCGCCGGCTCCGGCAGCGCCGCCGTGGCCAGCACCGCGGCCCGATCGTTGCGCAGACAGGTCTGCGGGTGCCCGGCGAGCTCCGCGGCCAGCTGCTCGGCTGCGGCCCGAGCCGTACCGGGGGCGACCAGCCGGTTCACCAGACCCATCGCGTACGCCTCGGGCGCCGGCACCGGACGGCCGGTGAGGATCAGGTCCATCGCCCGGCTCTCGCCGATCAGTCGGGGCAGCCGGAACGTCCCACCGTCGATCAGCGGTACGCCCCAACGCCGGCAGAAGACGCCGAGCACCGCGTCCTCCTCGGCGACCCGGAGGTCGCACCAGAGCGCCAGCTCCAGCCCGCCCGCCACCGCGTACCCGGAGATCGCCGCGATCACCGGCTTGGACAGCGTCATCCGGGTCGGACCCATCGGGCCGTCCCCATCCGGTGCGACCCGGTTGCCGGTGGGGGCGCCGATCGCCTTCAGGTCGGCACCAGAGCAGAACGTCCCGCCCGCACCGCAGAGCACCGCCACCGCCGCGTCCGGGTCGGCCTCGAAGGCGCGGAAGGCATCGGCCAGCGCCCGCGCGGTCGGACCGTCCACGGCGTTCCGCGCCTGCGGCCGATCCAGAATCACTGTGGTCACCGTCGCGGCCCGTTCGACCCGTACGCCCATCGGGACAGCATGACCCCGGCGGTGTCCGGTACGCCAGAGCCGACGCCCGGCCTCGGCGCGCGATCTGGCATCGTCCCTGGTGTTCGATTTAGAGTGCTCGGCGATGTGATCATGTGAGGTGCCCGATGGACCTGTACGACGTCATCCACCGCCGCCGGGACGTGCGGGCGCAGTTCACCGGGGCGCCGGTGTCCGCCGAGACCCTGAACCGGGTGCTCGCCGCCGCCCACGCGGCCCCGAGCGTCGGATACTCGCAGCCGTGGGACTTCATCCTGGTCCGCGACCCGGAGTTACGCCGCGCCTTTCATGAGCACGTCAGCGCCGAGCGGGAGGTCTTCGCCGCGACCCTGACCGGGGAGGCGGCCGAGCGGTTCGCCCGCATCAAGATCGATGGGGTGTTGGAGTCCAGCCTGTCGGTCGTCGTCACCTACGACCCGGCCCGGGGTGGCCCGGCGGTCCTCGGCCGGCACGCTATCGCCGACACCGGGCTCTACTCGGCCTGCCTGGCCATCCAGAACCTCTGGCTCGCCGCGACCGCCGAGCAGCTCGGCGTCGGCTGGGTGTCGTTCTACCGGGAGCAGTGGCTCGCCGAACTGCTCCGGATCCCGGCCGGGATCCGTCCGGTGGCCTGGCTCTGCCTCGGCCCGGTCACCCACTTCGAGGCGGTACCCGACCTGGCGCGGCACGGCTGGCGGAGCAAGCGCCCGTTGGCCGAGGCCGTGCACACCGACTGTTGGGGCGAGACGCCGGCGTAGCGGCCGGGGACAGTCGTCAGCCGGGTTCAATCCCGCCGGTGCCGGCCAGCCGGTAGTTCCCACTGCCGTTGACCGCTCGGCAGCGCCCGACGGTCGGTCCCGGCACGAACGGTAGCCGGGCGTCGGCGCAGGCCGAGCAGGGCGCCGATCTGCGCGCCGACGATACTCGACACGGCGAGGACCGCCGAGACGGCGAGCGGCCGATTCACCCGGTTCGGATCGGCGGGACCGGCTGCACCCACGGCCACAATCGGCACCTCCGCCGCCGGATCCGGAGCGGTCTGGTCCGAGGCTGCCGTATCCGTCTGGGACGCGTCCGAAACCGCCGTCCCCGAAACAGCCGACTCCGCAGGTGACGGCGGTGTTGCCGGCTCGGCCGGCGCCGGCGCGGGTGGCTGGGGCGGGGTCGGTCGGGCGACCAGCCGTCCGGTGGCGTGGGGGCCGGGGCCACGGTCGTGGGCCTCGGCGGGCAGCCGCAGGAGCTGACCCGGGTGGATGCGGTCGGGGTCGGCCAGCCGGTTCAGCGCGGCGAGGCTCCGGTAGTCCTCGAACCCGTCCAGGTACCGCGCGGCGATCGATCCGAGGTAGTCCCCCCTTGCCACCCGATAGACCGGTGCCCGCTCGGGCGCGGCGGTCGAGGCAATGGATGCGGCGGTCGGCGCGGCGGTCGAGGCAGCGGATGCGGCAGTCGGTGCGGCTGCGGCCCTGGGTGCTGTTGGGCCTGCCGCCACTTGGGCTGTTGGGTCCGCTGCCACCGCCGCCGTGGATGCTGGCGGGCCTGCCGCCACCGCCGCCGCGCTGGCCGCCACGGGACTCGCCACCAAGATCAATGCGACTGAACCGACCAGTGCGGCGGCGGCCCGCTGTTGCCGGCCCATCCCCGGCAACCGGGGTGCGGGGCGACGGACGGCGAGGGCTCCCAACTCGACCAGCACCGAGAGGGCGAACGTGGCCCAGCCCACCCAGCCCGCCACCGCCAGCACCCGGATGAAGAGCTGGCCGTCGTCGCGGCTGGTCAATACCGTGCCGATCTCACCGAGGGTCGGCACCTGCGCCGGCAGAGGGTTACCGGCGAACGCGAGCAGCGCCACCGGGGCGCCGACCAGCAGCACACCGAGCAGGGCGAGGGCACCGAACCCGGTGAGCACCCGGCCAAGGAGACGAGCCGATGTGGACATGGCGGCCTTCCTTCCTACAGTCCACCGGTCAGCGCCCGAGCGGTCGCCTCCCCGGTGACGTTGACGGTGTCGTTGAAGCCGACGAGGCCGAGCAGCGACCTCTCGTAGGTGACGGTGACCCGCACCCGAACCACGGTCTCCCCATCAACCACCGGGAAGCTGACGGTGTGGGCGCTGGCACCGGCGGCGGCGAGATACTCGGCCACCGCCCGCCGCGCCTGCGGCTCGTCGATCCGCTTTGGCCCTCCCTCGATCGCGGTGGCCAGGTCGATCGACTGTCCCCCGGCGCGGGCGGCTTCGCTGGCGAGGTTGTCAGCTCGCTGCAGCGCGCGTAGCTGCCCAGCCCCGTCGAAGGCGAGCGCCACAACGGTGAGAATGCCCAGGGCGGCGATGGCCAGGAAGACACTGACCCGGCCCGAATCGTCCCGGCCCGAGGCGGTGCGGCGCATCGGTACGGCGGTCATTGGGGACACCACCGGTACGGCGTCCCCGCTAACGTGCCTTCGATGAAGGTGGCTGAGATCCGTAGATACCCGATCAAGTCACTGCTCGGCGAGCGGCTCGACGACGTCGAGTTCGAGCAGCGAGGACTCGTCGGCGACCGGCTCTGGGCGGTCCGCGACGTTGACGGCAAGATCGGCAGCGGCAAGAACACCCGCCGGTTCCGGCGCATGCCCGGCCTGCTCCACCTTCGTGGGCGCTTCGGCGAGCGCGTTCCCACTGTGGAGTTACCGAACGGAGAAGTGTTCGCCGCCGATGACCCGGCCGGACACGCCGCGGTCAGCCACACCATCGGCAGGAACGTCACCATTGCCCGCGAGGCGGGGGTCCAGCACCACGACGAGGGACCCGTCAGCCTGATCACCACGGCTGGGCTGCGCCAACTCGCCGGGATAATCGGAGAACCCGTTGACCCGGTACGGTTCCGCGCCAACCTCGTCATCGACCTACCCGGCACCGGCTTCCCTGACGACAGCTGGCTCGGCCACGACCTGCAGGTCGGGCCGACCGTCATCCTGCGGCCACAGGAGTTACAGACCCGCTGCATCATGATCGACATGGCGCAGGGTGACCTACCCGAGGATCGCCGGCTCCTCAAGGCCCTCGCCGAGCGGCCGGACCTGACCTTCGGCGTCTGGGGGACCGTCGTCCGCCCCGGCCGCCTCGCCGTGGGTGACACCGTGACCGTGACGTCCCGCACGCTCGTCACCGCCCACTCGTAGCCGGGTTCGACACCGGTACGGCGTCGACACTCGTGGACCCGAGCGCTCTGCTCCGGTAACGGTCCAGCGGCGAGGTGAAGCTGGCGGACACCCGGCGGCTGTTCGGCACCCCCGGAATGGTCTCCAGCCGCAGGTCGGACAGGTCGACGGTGCAGGAGAGGCGAACCGTCACCGCGGCCTGCTGGCCGATCGGGCTCCGGAACGCGGCGGCGAAGCTGGTCGCCTGCCCGTTGACGGTGCCACTGAGGTCGACCGTCGGCGTACTCGTGCAGTTCAGACCGCGCCAGTCGAGCTGTCGGACGGCCGCCTCCCGGGCCTGCTCGGCGGCGGTGCCCGCGTCGCGGGAGATGGAGGCGGCACGGGCGGCGTCGTGCGCCGCCGCCTCGACGGCCTCGGCCGCGACCGCGGTCCGCCCGGCGACCCCGGCGAGGACCATCAGCCCGATGAAGGCCGGCGCGAGGATCGCCGCCTCGACGGAGACCGACCCGCGGTCGCGCTGCCGGTCGCCGCGTCGGCCACGGTCGCGTTGCGGGTCGCGGCGTCGGCCACGGTCGCGGATCACGGCTCCGTCCACCGTTCCACCGTCCCGTGTGCGCTCTCGCTGATCGGGAAGTCGACGCCGGGTACGACGGAGAGCGAACGGCCACGGACGGTGCAGGTCACGTCGGCCGCGTCGGTCTGGCAGCTCGGCCCCGGGGAGTCCCAGTCGACCAGCCAGCCGCCGGCTGCGGCGAGGAAGCGTCGCGCCCGGTCCGCGCCCGCGTCCGGCGGGGCGTTGAGCACCCGCTGTGCGTTGACCCCGCTCTGCGCCGCGTGCATCGCCGTGGATCGGGCGATGAAGACGGCGGCCACCTGAATCGCTCCGAAGAGCAGCACGAAGATCACCGGCATCACCACCGCCAGCTCCACCGGGTTGGCGCCCCGGTCCGTGCCGCCGAGCCGTCGGCGCAGGGCGAGGCAGGACCGTCGCACACGCATCGGATCAGGGCGCGGTCGGAATGGCGTTCATCCAGCCCTCCGCCCGGGTGGCGACGAGCGTCGTGACGGTGATCGCGGCGGCCACCAGACCAAAGATGATCACGGCGGTGGGGACGGGGCTGTCCCCCCGCTCGCGGTCGGAGCGCAGCTCGGCCAGGCGCGCGGCCAGCGCGACCTGTAGGTGAACGAAGAGGGACATGGCGGGCTCCTTGTCGGACGGGCGTCAGAGACGGGCGAGGAACGGGTAGGTGGCGAAACCAAGCAGTACGAAGACGAGCAGGGCACCCGGGATGTCCAGTCGGCCGGTCACCCCCTCCGCCCGCGCCAGGTTGTCGGTGCGGATCTGGTCGCGCAGCGAGTCGGCCCGGCTGCGCAGGGTCTCGTGCACCTGCGCGCCCTCGCTACCTGAGGAGCGCATGATCGCGCCCACGTCGCCGAGCTCGGGAATGCCGATCCGGTCGGCGAGCTCCCGCAGCTCGTCCCAGGGCGAGTGCATCTGGAGCTGGGCGAGGCGCAGCGACTCCCGGATCCGGTCGAAGACCCAGCCGTCGCAGACCTCCGCCGCCCGCTCCAGCGACTGCACCGGCCCGTGCGCGGCGGAGAGCTGCAACGCCACCAGATCCAGGTAGGTGCAGACGGCGGCGCGGAACTCGCCGCGGGCCGCCTCCGCCTTGGTCAGCACCGCGCGGTGCGCGAGCCACGCGCAGATCAGCGCCAGGCCGATGCTGCCCAGCACCGGTACGGCTACCGGCAGCGCGACGCCCATGGCGGCGAAGGTGAAGCTGAGCAGGGTCGGCGAGGCGAGCCCGATCAACGCGGAGAGCAGCAACGACAGGGCGTACTGCTCGGGGGTACGGCCGAGCAGGGCGAGCTGTTGGTGCGGCGGACGCAGCCACCGGGCGATCCCGGTCAGCCACTCCAGCCGCTGGCCGGCGGGCCCGGCCGGGTGGGACGCCCCCGGCGGCTGGTGCAGCCGCCGCAGCGCGGGACCGAGCGCCGGGGTCGCCGGAAGGAGCTCCTGGACCACCAGGAAAACCCCGAGCCCGACCAGCGCCCCGGCGGTCACCGCGATGGTCAACAACCAGTTCGTCACGTCAGCACCTCCTGCGGCTCGGGCGCCGACAGGAAGCGGGCCGGCCGCTGCGGCTGACTCATCGCCCGGACCCAGGCCAGCAGGACGATGAAGGACACCCCGAGCACCGCCATCACGAACTGCCCCGTCGGGGTGCCGTACGGGCGGATGTAGTCGGTGTTCAACAGCCCGTACGCGAGCACCGCCAGGGTCATACCGGTGAGGAAGCGGACCGCGAACCGGGGCTGGGTACGTTTGGCCTCGATCTCCCGTCGGGTGGCGACCTCGGCGCTGGCGGCTGCGGCGATCGAGCCGAGTACGTCGCCGAGGCGCTCCCCCCGATCGGTCAGGTGCAGAATCAGCGCCGCCACCACCTGGTCGCAGACCGGATCGGCGATCTCGTCAGCGAAGGCCAGCAGGGCGGGCCGGGCCAGCCAGCCAGCCTGGAGGCGGGCGGCGAGCAGCCGTACCTCCTCCTGGATCTCCTCCGGTGCGGTGGCGACGGTGCCGGTGATCGCGGCCTGCAGGCCCTGCCCAGTGGCCGAGATGTCCTTAAGTCGTCGGGTCCACTCACCGACCGCCTCGATCCGGGCGATGGCCCGTTGCTCGGCCCGGCCCACCGAGAAGAGCCAGGGCGTGCCGGGAACCGCGACGGCGACCAGCAGGCCGACCACCGGAAGCCCGGTCAGCAGGAAGCCCAGCGCGCCGGCGAACACCGCGCCGACGAGGAGCAGCTGGTGGAAGCGGCGCTCCCGCGCCGTGGTGCCGAGGCCAAGCCGGCTGAGCCCGCGCCGGGCTCCGGGGCCCGGGCCGGGTGGACGGCGGGTGCCGACGATCGCGACGACGGCCAGCAGCAGCCCGGCCACGCAGGCGGCACCGGAGAGCACCGCGATGAGTTCGATGTCGACGGCGGCGTTCATCGTTGGGCCAGCCGCGTCTGCCGGGGGCGCCGCCACGCGCCGCTGCCCGCCTCGACCCACCGGCTGAGCAGTCGGGTGTCGTAGCCGACCCGCAGGAGCTGCGCGCGGATCCGCTCCGGTAGGTGCCGGGGCACCGCCCGCCCGTCCGGGCCGGGCCCGAAGACCGTGGTGGTGGTGATCCGGTCGCTGTCGCCGACGCCGATCACCTCCTCGATGTGGGAGACGAAGCGGTGCTTGCGACCGCCGATCGCGGTCTCGTCCTCGATGGTGACGTAGACGATCAGGTCGAGGGCGTTGCCGGCCATCCGGCGGGCCTGCTCCACGGTCATCTCCCGGCCGTGCGCCAGGGCCAGCTCGATGATCCGGTCGCCGACGCCGGCCGGGGTGCGGGCGTGGATCGTGCACATCGAGCCGCGGCTGGTGGTCATCGCCTGGAGCATCGGCACGATCTCCCGGGAGCGAACCTCGCCGACGATGATCCGCAGGACGCCCATCCGCAGCGACACCGGGATGAGGTCGGCGATGCTGACCTCACCGGCCGGGCGGCCGTCCGGCCCGCGTTCGCCGTGCCCCTCGCGGGCTTCGAAGCTCATCACCGCCCGGTGCCGGTCGCCGCGGCGGGCCGGTAGCAGCTCCCGGCTCTCCTCCAGCAGCACGTACGGCTCATCGGCCGGGATCTCGTTCATCAGGGCCCGGATGACAGTTGTCTTACCCGCCCCGGCCAGGCCGGCGACCATGATGTTCAGGCCGGCGCGCAGGGCGGCGCGAAGGAAGTCGCGCAGCAGCGGGTCGAGCATCTCGTCCAGGTCGTTCCGGCCGCCGGCGAGGTCGTCCAGCCCCACGTCGAGCGTGTTGTGCTTGCGGATCACCGCGTAGGGGCGGTGGCTGACCAGGAACACCGCGGCGAGCCGGCTGCCGTCGGGCAGTTGCAGGTCGAGGGTGGGCTTGGAGGTGGAGAGCGAGCGTTCGGTGGCGCCCGCCCGCCGGGCCGCCGCCTGCAGGATCTCCACCAACTCCTCGTCGCTGTCGGCGATCGGCTCGATCCAGTCGACTCCGCCGCCGCGCCGGGTGACGCGCACCTGGTCGCAGCCGAGAATGTGCACCTCTTCGATGCTCTCGTCCACCAGCAGGGTCTGGAGCCGGCCGAGCCCGGCCAGCTCGGCGGTCACCTGGTCGAGCAGGATCCGTTCCTCGTCGGCGGTGAGCGGGGTGCCGGCCCGACGGACCGCGTCGGCGTACGCGGAGACGACCGCGACCGCCAGCCGGGCGCGCTCGGTGTCCTCGGCGTCGGGGTCGAACTCCCGGCCGCGCTGCCAGTGGGTGAGCCGTTCGCTGAGCTCTCGGCGCAGCTCCCGGACGACCTGGAAGTCGACCCGGGGGCGGGGCGGTGGCTCCGGCCGGGCAGCGGTGGACCCCGGCTGCCGGCCGTTCGGCGGGGCCAGCGGGGGCGCGGTCGAGGTGGCGGTCGGGGGGTGCCGCCGGGGGTCGGCGGAGACGGGTTCAAATCGCATTCGACGCCTCCTGCGTCACCGCGCCGGCGCCTTCGTGGCCCGCCGCCGGCCAGGCCAGGCGGGCCCGCCGCCGGTCCAGCAGCGTCCCGATCGGCACCTCCAGCTCGCTGGCGGCGCGCAGCAGTGGCCGGCCGACCCGCACGGTCCCACCGAGGGTCAACACCTCGGCGGTACGCGGGTCGTGCGGCAGCCGCGCGACGACCGGCACCTGCAACGCCTTGCTGATCTCGCCGCGCCCGTGCCCGTCACCGACCAGCAGCAGCCGCAGCGTGCCCGGGGCGACCCGGTGCTCGGTGAAGTCCCGCTGGATCGTCCGGACCAGCGCGCGGGTGGCCGAGACCTCGGGCAGCCGCGCCCGGGTGACCACCAGCACCACCGAGGCGGCGCGCAGGAGCGGCCAGGGCGGGCCGGGTACGTGCAGGCGGCCACAGTCGACGAGGACGTCGTACGGGGGGTCGCCGCGGTCGAGTTCGGTGAAGAAGTCGGCGAACCGTTGCCAGAGCGGGGTGACGCTGCCGGCCTGGGCGGGGTCGACCACGCCGGGCAGCAGCAGCCGTTCCCGTCTCGGCGCGTCCAGGTCGACCAGCTGCGACCAGAACGTCGCCTCCAGGTTGCCGTCCCGCAGCTCCCCGACGGCCAGCTCACCGATGCCCCGGGGCCCGTCGAGCGTGCCGCCGAGGTAGCCGGCGAGCAGGGATCCGCCCGCCGGGTCGCACTCGGCGAGCACCAGCCGCCGGTGCCAGGTCAGGGCGCAGGCCAGCGCCGAGGTGGTGACCCCCGGCGAGCCCTTCGCGGCGACCAGCGCGATGATCGCCATGCTCAGGCCGCCTCGGTGAGCACGATGGCGATCCGGTCCTGGGCCACCAGCGCCGCCACCGCCGGCACGTCCCGTACGGCGAGCGCCAGGTAGACCACCATCTCGTCGTCGTTTCCGACGATGTTGGCATCGATCACGGTGGCCTCGAACCGGGTCGCCGTGGTGACTGACCGGTCGTCGTTGCCGGCCGGGGTGCTGACCAGGGACACCTTGTCCCCGGGGTGCAGTTGCCGGGCCGGCGCCTGGGCCAGGTCCAGGCCCACCGAGAGCTGCTGCTGGCCGGCGGCGAGCAGCGGTTTGTCGGTGAGCTGTTCCATGGTGAGCAGCGTTCCGGGGACGAGCGACACCTTCGCCCGCTTCCCGACCACCTCGCCCTGCTGCCCGGCCGGCACCGGGGAGAGCCCCGCCCCACCGGCGACCTGCACGGTCACCAGGTCGTCGGCGCTGACCAGGCGGCCAACCTCGACCGGTCGGGCCACCGCCAGGTAGCTGCCGGTGGCGCGGACCGCGTTGACGGCGAAGGCCGAACCGAGTCCGCCGAGGGCGATCAGGAGGACGGCGAGGCCGAGCAGGCCGGGGCGCATCCGGCGCTGCCGGAGCACCTTGGGCGGGGTGATCGGGGCGTCGGCTGTCGCCGCTGCGTTGCTGGTCGCGAGGCTCACTGGGTTACCACCTGAAGCTCATCGATCTCGATCGTCACGGTGCCGCTGGTCCGGGTGACCTCGAAGCTGCCGCTCTCGCCGCCGCCGCTCCAGCTCACCGTCCAGTGCGTGGTCGCCTGGATCTGGTAGTTGCCGGGCTCCGGGTAGCCGCTGTGGTAGCCGCAGTCCGGGGAACGCTTTCCGGCCAGTGGGCTATCCGATTCGTACGCCGTCCCGGCGCCGGAGCAGGTCACCTTGGTGCCGTTGCCCATGTCCCAGCGCACCCGGGTGACTTCCGCCGCGATCGAGACGGTCAGCCCCCGGTCGCTGGCGGCGGCCTGCTGCGGGCCGAAGTAGTGGCGGGGTTGGCCGGACCCGGCCGTGCTGGCCCACATCCACACCGGCAGGCCGACCAGCCCGGCGCCGATGTGCCGGCGGGGGGCGACGGCCACCCGCGGCGGGAGCAGGTCGATGGAGGCGAGCGCTCGCCGGGCCAGTTCCGCCGGGTCGGGCGGGGTGCCGAAGCCGGGCGGCGGGGCGTCGAGCAGCTCCATTCGCTGCCAGCCGATACCGCCACTCCTACAGGTCACCAGATACCAGTCGAAGCCGTCCGGAGTGCCCTCGGGCTGGGGCTCGATCAGCTTGTAATAGCAGCCGTCACCGTTGTGGAACCAGCCGAGCACCTCGTCGTAGCAGGGGACGACCTCGCCGTCCCGCTGGCACGTCGCACCGCCACCGTCGCCGCCGCCCCCGCCGTCACCGGGGCCACCACCTCCCGGGTCCCCGCCACTGCCGGGGTCGTCGTCCCAGACCTCACAGGTGTTCTGCCCGGGTGGGCAGATCACGTCCGGCGGGTCGGCGCGGCCGGCGGCGGGTGCGACTGCCGCCGCCAGCCCGAGGGTAAGGAGCGCTGCCAGCCCGCTGGCGATCAGCGCCGCCAGCGGGGTGCGACGGGATCGGGCGGCCCGGGTCAGCATGGCTGGTCCTCATGGGCGGCCCCGGTGTTGACCAGCCAGCGGCCGTCCGGGTATCGGGCCACGGTCACGGTGGCCAGATGCCGGGTGCTCTGGTTGCCGGGCACGACCCGCTCGTCTTCCGCGTAGACCAGCCACCAGTCGGTCGCGTCGAGGCAGTCCTGGATCTCGACGGTGGCCGGGACACCCACGAGGTCCACGGCGGTCACGACGGGGTCCGAACGGAGGGTGCCGATGCGGATGGCGCCGTGCTCTTTGGCGGTGCGGATGGTGAACCGAACCCGGGTCAACAACGGGTCGGCCAGGTAGGTGGTGAGTTCCGGGTGGTGTGGGTCGCTGTCGCCACTCGCTTCCTGCGTCACCGCGAGATATCCGGAATAGGCGGCGAGCGCGGCTTTCCGAGCATTTCGCTCATCCGCTTCCCCCGACGCCGGAGCAGGTTGATCAACCACGCTCACCGTCTCGACCGGCGCTTCCCGGTCGGTGCCGCAGCCGGCCACGGCACCCAACACCGCGCCCACCACCAGGTACGCCGACACGCCCCTGCGCTGCCTTCCTCGCACTGTCCCGACCCTCCTCGTCGACCTCCACCGGGCGGTCGCTACCCGGCGAATCCGGACATGCGGAAGCGCGGCCAGATGCTGCCATCCGGGCCCCATACAAGGCATCCGCATTTACCGTTACCGACTTGTAAGAAAGATGACTCCCACCCCGCCCACAGTTTCTTGATCGAATGATTGCAGGGTCACCTTGCACTCAATGGGCGAGCATAGGCTGACGACAGCCGATACAACAGGGGCAATTCAGTTGAACACGCTCAGTAATGAAAGGTGGTGGGGCGTGGAGCCCTCAGGTCAGGTCAGTCGAGACCAAAGCGCCACCCAACAATTACTGTCTGTATTCAGTCGATGGAGTTCGACATGACGGTGACCGGTTCCCGCCGTACCGCACCCCGCTCGCTGCTGGCCGCGCTCACGATCACCCCGGTGCTCCGACTCGCCGCCGTACGGCACTCCGTACCGGTGGGGGTGGAGGCCCGGCTCGGCTGCGACGCCTGCGGCGCCCCGATCAGCCTGACCCGATCCGGGCCGGCGATCGGGCCGCGCGCCCGGTGCGGCGGGTGCGGCGCGCGGGTCGGCCCCCCACCTGGCACGGTGGAGGTCGCCGCGCTCGCCGCCGGCCTGATGCTGCTGCTGGCCGGCGGGCCCATCATCGAGCTGGCCGCGGTGGCCTGGTGGCTCGGCTGGGCGGTGCCGCTCGCTTTCGTTGACGCCGCGGTGCACCGGCTGCCGGACCGACTCACCGGCCCCGCGACGCTCGGCACCTGGCTGCTGCTCGGACTGGCCGCGACCCTCGACACCGGGTACGCCCCCTGGCTGCGCGCCACCGCCGCCGGGCTCGGCCTGGGCCTGCTCTTCGCCACCAGCACCCTCCTGCTCGGCCGGCGGGGCTTCGGACTCGGCGACGCGAAGCTCGCGGTCGGGGTGGGTCTGCTCCTGGGCTGGCACGGCTGGCCGGTTCTGGTGCTCGGGCTGCTACTCGCCTTCACCCTCGCCGCTGTGACCGCCCTGACGCTGCTCGCCACCGGGCGGGCCCGCTGGTCCAGTCACCTGCCCTTCGGCCCGTTCCTCCTGCTCGCCACCCCGGCCACGCTGCTGCTCACCGGGTGACAGGAGAGTGGACGACGAAGCGCCCGTCCCCTGAAAATCTGCCAGGTGGGGGACGGGCGCAGGTCGGGTCGACACCCGGATCGGGATGACCTCGCTGGTGCCGCGGTGGTCAGTCGCGGCCGGGCAACTGGGCGACGAACGCCCGCCACGCCCCCGGCCCGAACACCAGCGCCGGCCCGGTCGGGTCCTTGGAATCCCGCACCCCGACGATGCCCGGAAGGTTGCCGGCGACCTCGACGCAGTCGCCGCCGCTCGTGCCGCTGCGAGTGGACTTCTTCCAGCGAGCGTTACTGAGGTTCATGCAGGCACTCCGCTTCTTTGATCAGCGCGACCGATGAGGCTTGCGGGAGGGCGACGCCCCGCACAGTCTCCCACCTGGTCTGAAGGGTCGCCACCCCTTCCTCGGCGGTGACGACCTCGCCGGCAAGCTGGTCCTCCAGGTGCACGACCCAACCTCCATCCGGGAGCATTGCCAGGGCGAGCGGACCGGAGAGCCCGGCGTGCAGGCCCGCGGCCGTAGGAATCACGTGAATGTGGAGGTACGGCAGCTCCGCCATCCGGAGTAGATGCGCGAGTTGCTCGGCCATGATGGCGTCCCCGAGCCGCAGCGCTCCCTCGTTGATGACGGCCACGACCTGCGGCGGTCGGTCGCGGGTCAGGATCTTCTGCCGCTCCAGCCGAGCCGAGACCTGCTGCTCCACCTCGAACTCGGGCCGGGTGTCGTCAAACCGCAGGACCGTGCGGGCGTAGTTCTCGGTCTGGAGCAGGCCCGGAATCAGATTCGGGTGAAAGTAGCGGAGTTGCCGCGCGACCGCCTCGGCCTCCAGCCAGGGCTTGAACCAGGCGGGCTGCTCGTCCCGGTGCGCCAGCCGCAGCAGCGACTCGAAGAGGCCGCCGGTCTCCAGGATCTCGTCCGCCCGACACGCGTACGGCAGGTCAGTCATTCGGGTGCCGGTCTCCACCGCCGACACGGTCGACGCCGAGTAGTTCGTTCGACGCCCGAACTCCTCCTGACTCATGCCGGCGAGCGCCCGCTGTCGACGGAGCTGCACCCGGATGAGATCAGCGGCACGTTCAGATTCCATCGGCCCTCCAGAGATTCTTCTAGATCGCCACACCACGCCAGCCCAACAAGCAAGATCGCCAAGCGCCGCCAGGAAAAGAGCACGATCGCCAGACCCTCGCCAGGATCAGCATGAAGCCCTTCCGCCGCCAGGTGGTTAACACAGAGAGTGAATTGAGACGGCGTGAGCCGGTGGAGGACTTTCCCGCCGGAGGCGCCTGTCGGACCGCCCCCACCCCCGCGCTGTCAGTGGGGGCGGTCCTCCACCAACATCAAGGAGGTCCAGATGCGAATTCGCTGGTTTGGTTGGCGTCGGAGGAACACCGCGCCGCCCCGCCCGCACGAGACGAACGCGCCGTACCGCGCAGGCGGGGCGCACCGAGCGGGCGGAGCACACCGGGCAGGCAGATCACCCCGCAGCAACGCGCCGTACCGGGCAAGCGGACCACACCGGGGAAGTAGGCCGTACCGGGAAAACAGGCCGTACCGGGGAAGCGGGCCTGACCGCCCAGCGAGCCTGCCGGCATGGATGACCCAACCCACCCTCGCCGAACCCCAACCCGGACGCGTCGGCCGACTCACCCCCGCCCAACAATGGCGAGCCAACGGAGGCCACTGGTGAACCCCCGCCACAACCTCCCCACACCACGACTCGGCCCCCACCCCCAACACCCACGCCACCGCACCAGAAACCAACCACCCCACACACCCCTACGACCCACCTGGACCTGCCGCGCCTGCGGCCACCCCTGGCCCTGCGCCGAAGCCCGCCTCCTCCTCACCGCCCAATACGACACCCGGCAATCGAGCCTATCGATCTACCTCGCCGGACTCTGCTACGAAGCCATGCACGACCTCTACCACCTCAACCCCCACGACGCACCACACCCCCGCGAACTATTCGAACGCTTCGTCGCCTGGGGGCCGTTCCGGCGGTCGGCGCGGAAGCTCCCCGATTGAGGTTTCGATGCCGAGGCGAGGCGGGGACCGTGGTCGGCACCGCCAGCAGCAGCGATCAACCGGCCCGGACCAACTGGCGGTACTCCGCCGAGCCCAGAAAGCGCGGCACGATCTCCGCGTTAGCCCGCCCGAACTCCAGGGTGAGCACGTCAGCCCGGTCAACGAATCGCATCGCCGCCCCCTCCCCACACACCACATCCGCATCGGTGGCGCTGGTCGACGCGTAGAAAATTGAAAATTCGCCGACCGTGCCGGGGAAGCTCCCCGCCGGAGCCAGGCCCCGCCAGAACAGGCGCAGCTCATCGACTCTGAGACCGGTCTCCTCATAGAGCTCTCGGTGGGCAGCCACCAACGGCTCCTCGCCCGGATCCAGGTGGCCACCAGGTAGCGACCATCGATGCGGATCCACTTCGGTGTTGCCGTCTCGAAGCTGCAACAACAACCGACCCCCAGGATCGACCAAAATCACACCCGCGATCCGTACATCCACTCGCGTCACCATGCGCGCAGCCTAATCCAGCTGGGCTACGGGTATGGATTGAAAGTTCGGCTACCGTGCTTGGCTCCGGAAGTTCGAAAGTGACCTCCGCGTCCCGCACCACGCCTCCCCTTCCGTCCGCCGTGGATGCCGAGTGCCGCACCCTTACCCGCGACCTTCGTCGCCGAGGCGTACTGGCGCTCTCCGCCTTCGGTCTTGTCTGGGCCGTGGCAACGTGGGAATCGTGGGCCTGCACTTCTTCCCCCTCGCCCGGCTGTATGACCAGTGGCAGTACCGGTGGACCGCGTCCCTGCTGACCGTCGTCGCGGTCGCCGGCTTCTCGCTCGTCGTGGCCGGCTTCGCGAAGGGACCGTACGGATCGTGGTCGGCCTGGGCTGCGCCGTGGTGCTGTGGACCTCGTCGTACCATCTGGCCCTGCGCGGCTGACGGCAGTCGCCAGCGCACGCTGCCTCCGCCAGCAGCAGCGATCAACCGGCCCGGACCAACTGGCGGTACTCCGCCGAGCCCAGGAAACGCCGCACGATCTCCGCGTCAGCCCGCCCGAACTCCAGGGTGAGCACGTCAGCCCGGTCAACGAATCGCATCGCCGCCCCCTCCCCACACACCACATCCGCATCGGTGGCGCTGGTCGACGCGTAGAAAATTGAAAACTCGCCGACCGTGCCGGGGACGCCCCCCACCGGAGCCAGGCCCCGCCAGAACAGGCGCAGCTCATCGACTCTGAGACCGGTCTCCTCATAGAGCTCTCGGTGGGCAGCCACCAACGGCTCCTCGCCCGGATCCAGGTGGCCACCAGGTAGCGACCATCGATGCGGATCCACTTCGGTGTTGCCGTCTCGAAGCTGCAACAACAACCGACCCCGGGGATCAACCAAGATCACACCGGCGATCCGTACGTCCACTCGCGTCACCATGCGCGCAGCCTAATCCAGCTGGGCTATCTGTAGAGCCACCATGATCAGCCTTCCGCCCTTACCTACCGGGATTAACCCTCGTCACACAGCGCGCCTACCGCGAGGCGCACCTCAACCTGTCTTCCCTCGGTCCAGATCATCAGCGGTACGCACTCCGGACTCGCCACCCAGGTGCGGCCGGTGAACAAAGCTACCGAACCACCCTCTGAAACAAGCCTTGACGGGCATCGATCACGGTGTTGGCCCAGAAATGTGGCGGGTTCGGCGCAGGTTCGTGGCATCCGAGTCGGTCAGGGAAAAATAGGGGACAGTCCGGATGCTCTGGGTCGCGACGTGGCGAAAGATAACTCGGCATGCAGAACCGAGTGACAGCAGCGCTACTCCGCTACGTCGAGCAGACGTACGGGCCGGACATGTGGCGTCGGCTGGCCACGGCCACTACGACGGTGCCCTCAGCAATGAGATCGCTGAAGGGCCGCCGTTTCGTGGCCTCGATCCTTGCCCTACCTCTCGCGCTGGTGACCACCGCTCTCACCGTGGTGCTCGCCGGCATCATGCTGATCAATGTCGGTTACCCGCTGCGGCAGGTCCTCGGTCTGGGCGGTCACGAGGGCAACGTATGGGCCAGCACCTACTACGACGCTTGGGGCGGTCCTACCCTGTTGGTTGCCTGGGCGGTGCACGCAATGCTCGCGATCCTGGTCCTTTTCCCACTGCTGGGTTGGGCCATCCGCGGTCTCGTTCAGCTTCAGCTACGCCCCGCCCCGACCACGATCGCATCTCCGCGTGCGGTGGATGCGGTCGTAGCGTCCGGAAAACGTGGGCGGCCCCGAACTCGTAGACAAACCGGGACGCGCAGGCGGGATGCCCGGTGGCGGCGGGTCCGTATTGCTTCCGCGGCGTTCGGTTCGGTGTACATGTTGGCCCTGCTGGCGAACACGGCGGGAATCGGTGACAACGTCATCTGGGTGCCGCGCGACGTGCTGAGTACATGTGCGCTGATCGTCGTCTTCAGCCCGCTGGTCGCCGCCGCGGTGCTGGTTTTCCGCACGGAGCCGCCCGAACGGTGAGCGGCCCAGTCGCGAAGTGTCGAAGGGTTGCGTGAACAAGGTCGACGCAGTCACATCCGCTAGCTATCTACTGGTGGCACGACCGCTGCCCGGTCAGGCATGGTCGAGGTGACCGGTGGAGTCGCTCTCTTGTCAGCTGCCCACTGCACGGTCGCAGCAGCGGCCCGGTCGGGCCTGTCGTTACTGCGCCCCGCCTCATCACCCGCCAGATCCTCGCCGAACCCAAGGCCGGACTATTCACCCTGACCCCGCCGACGACGTCCACGTAACCCCACCCACCCAGGTCGCTGACGAACCGCATCACACATCGGACGTCAGCTCCCGAACCGCTCTCAGCAGACAGGAGGCCACCGTGGCAAGTCCCAACCTCGGACATCGGCATACACTGCTTGACCCTTCCATACGACCACTGACAAACAACTTTCACCACAGTAAACGCGAAAGCTGTTATCCGAACACGACGCATATCTTGAAGAGACACGAAGGATCGTCTACGTTTACACCCGCGCGCCGACCACGACGGTGACTGCCTCGAAAGCGCCACGCACGACAAGGCCGCCGCCGTCTCCATGACCGGTGGGGAGGCAAGGCACATGCGGAGGTCTACCTGGGCGGTGATGAGGTGAGCCGCGTACTCCCGTTCATCGCGGGCGGCGCTCTCCTCGGTGCCGTCGCCGGCCTCTCCATCGGGCTGGGTAACTACACGGCCGCATGGATCGTCTGGCTCCTGTACTTCGGCGTGGTTGAAGTGACGGCGGTGCTCAACAGTCGCGACGGTGACACCCTGTCCGAGCACGTCTGGTTGTGGTTCGGCACGCAGCGCCGCAAGCCCGGCGAGCCGGTCCGGAAGGTCACGGGCTGGGTGTGGCTGCGGCGGTTCGCACTGCTGGCGTTCGTGACCTGGCTCGCCCTTCACTTCCTCACCGGGGGCCTCTTCTGATCGCCTGGCTCCACTGCCCCATCGCACACGTCACGGGTTCCGACCCCTGACAGCTAGTCCAAGATCCAAACCCGCATGTCCGAAAACGCCTCGGTGCTGCCGAGCACAGCGATGACAGCAGACACGCAGAGCGCCACGAAGACACGTGAATGCCTTGTTGAGTCCGCTCGCACTCGCCGACTCACCGCATAGCCGAGCAGAACCAAGGAGCCAAGCACAACCCCGGTGAAGGGACTCATCACTGCCGCAGCCGTGCCGAGCCCGTGCAGAACCCTCGCAAGCAGGTTGCCGAGACCCGCCCCTAAATCCTTCGGATCATTGCCCTCGCCGGTTACGAAATCGTGGCTCCCCAGCGCAAGTCGAGCGAAGCCATAAAGGAGGAGTACGGAAAGGTAGCTAATCCCGAATGCCAACTGAAGCCAGGTCGCACCCCGCACCACCAAGGACCACGGGCGGGGAAATTCGTCCGCGTCAGCGACATTGACCGAACTACTCATCCCTAAATACCTCCGGCCGATGGATAGTTCTGAGCGACAGTACGTCCCACTGCTCAGAACATCAAGCAAGCCTGACATTCGCGCTAGGAGCGGAAGAGGCCGGCGTACGGATCGCTGTCGTGCCAGGGGTAGTCGTGCCGCCGGAATGCGGCGGCGACCAGCCTCGGGGTGGCGGGGAGCTGCTGGCCGCCCGATCAGCGCGGCGTCTTGTCTATGGGGAACTGTACTTCGGTGAGCAGCTCAGCGGGACTGACCGTTCGCGGGTCGTTGAGGTAGACCTCGCGCGGTGGGCCCGCTGGATGAATACCCTCCTGCTCGATCCACCCGGTGACGACGTGATAAGCGGGGCTGATCTCCTGGTATGGCCCTCGGTGGACGGTGGTGGCGACCGGGCCGCCGGGGAGCTCACGGTAGCGGACCGGGTCGCCGGATAGGACGGTGCCGGCCGGGACCGGGATGCAGATCTCGATGTCGCCGTTGGTCTGTTCGTCGATGACGTCGTGGTAGATGACGAACGGCTTCCCGTTGGACTCGGCGCCGGCGTTGCCGATGGCGTTGACGACCGTGCCGAAGCCACGGCCCATATCGGCACCGATCGCATTGAGGCTGGTGTGCAGGGTGAGGCTGGCCACCGGAATGGTGGCGGCTTCCTTCACGATGACGTCGTAGGGCATGACACGTCCTCCTCGATCGATGAGTGCTTGGAGGAAGCGCAGCATCTGCTCCTGCTCGGCGAGCCGGGCCCGCAACCGCTCCCGATGCGCGACGAGGCGTTTGCCGGTCAGTTCCGGGTCGTCGTCGGCGAGTAGGTCACGGATGTCCGCGATCGGCATGTCGATTGCGCGTAGCATCCGGATCGCCTCGGCCCGCTCGGCCTGGGCCCGCCGGTAGTAGCGGTAGCCCGAGGACGGGTCGACCCAGGCGGGTGCGAGCAGGCCCTGCTCGTTGTAGAAGCGCAGGGCCTTGACTGACAGCCGGCTCATCCGGGAGAAACGCCCAATCGGGATCAGGTCGTCCATGCTCGGTTCCTCCGTTCCGCACCGATGCTGGAGTCTCCCCTGGCGGGAGAGTCAAGCCTGGGACGGCGGTTCGGCGGGTCGCGGGCCAATTCCAGAACGGCCCGGCTGTACAGACGTCAACGGTCGGCCCGATCCGCTGCGACGGGACCTGGCGCAGGAGTTGGTCGACGTTGGCCAGGAGCCGCCCGCACTGGGCGCGGACCGAACATCAGGCCCGGCGCCGTTCTAGGCCCCGGCGGAAGCCCATACGCAATTATTTCGTAATCTGGCCGTTGAAGGGTCAGTCGTTGAGTCCGTTGCATCGCGCTTTCCACAGCTCTCGCCGTGCCTGTTTGGTGTTGAGGCGCTTCAGTCCAATGACAGCCCAAGACCGGAATGACTCGTCGTCGCTGTATAGTTGTTCGGTGAGTAATGGCAGCGCTTGGGATGAGCGGGCTTCGCCGATGAGTTCGAGCAGCCAGCAGCGCAAGCCGTGGCCGTTTCGTTCCTGAGCGAACTCAGCGATGAGTTCGTCAAGGTGGTCGGCGGCGTGAGGAAGTAGGAGGCCGAAGCCGTCTTCCATGGCTTGTGGATCATGACGGCGCATGAGCCACATGGCCCGCTCGAACCGCTTAGTCATGGCGGTGAGGCTAGCTGACCAGTGGCATGCGGCAACCCCGAGCGAGACTGATTCGATTTTCCTAGCCTCGCCCCTAGCCGGCGTGCTCGCTGGCCAGGGGGCGTTTTGCTGCCCATCGACGCGGAGGGTGTGGGATTCGAACCCACGAAGACATCACTGCCTTACCGGTTTTCAAGACCAGCGCCATCGGCCACTAGGCGAACCCTCCCGGCGTACCACCCCGTGGGCGGCTACCGTGCCCTAGTCTGCCACGGCGACCCGGCCGACGGGCAGGCGCGCCCACCGACACGCCGTCCACAGTGGGTATGAACGGTATGGGCTCCCGGGTGGGTACCGGCGTCGGGTAGACAGGGACCATGCAGGCGATCACGATCCAGGAGTTCGGCGGGCCCGAGATGTTGGTCTGGTCCGAGGTGCCCGATCCGGTGCCCGGCCCCGGCGAGGTGATCGTTGACGTACGGGCCAGCGCGGTCAACCGGGCCGATGTGCTGCAACGGCAGGGCCACTACCCGCCGCCCCCAGGTGCGCCCCCGTACCCGGGTCTGGAGTGCTCCGGGGTGATCAGCGCGGTCGCCGACGACGTCTCCGGTTGGGCGGTGGGTGAGCCGGTCTGTGCACTGCTGGCCGGCGGCGGGTACGCGGAGCGGGTGGCGGTCCCGACCGGTCAGCTGCTGCCGGTGCCCGACGGCATGGACCTGGTGGAGGCGGCGGCGCTACCGGAGGTGGCCTGCACGGTCTGGTCGAACGTCGTGCAGCGGGCGAAGCTGGCCGCCGGGGAGACGCTGCTGGTGCACGGCGGCGGCAGTGGGGTCGGCACGTTCGCGATCCAGCTCGGCGCAGCCCTCGGGGCGACGGTGCTGGTGACCGCGCGGTTGGCCAAGCACGACCGGCTGCGGGCCCTCGGCGCCGCCCACCCGATCGACTATCGGGAGCAGGACTTCGCCGCGGAGGTTCGCCAGCTCACCGGTGGCCGGGGCGCGGACGTGATCCTCGACATCATGGGCGCGGCCTACCTGAGGCAGAACGTGGCCGCGCTCGCCACCGGCGGCCGGCTGATGGTGATCGGCCTGCAGGGCGGCCGGAAGGGGGAGCTGGATCTCGGTGCGCTGCTGGTGAAACGGGCGACGGTGACCGCGACCGCCCTGCGTTCCCTCCCGCTGGGCCAGAAGGCGGAGATCGTCAAGGGGGTACGCGAGCAGGTGTGGCCGCTGATCGTGGCCGGCCAGGTCCACCCGGTCGTGGACCGCCGCCTGCCGATTACCGACGTGGCCGAGGCCCACCGCCTCGTCGAGTCGAACGAGCACCTCGGCAAGGTGTTGTTGACCGTCGGCTAGCGCGGCATCGCCGGGCCGGAACCCGGGTCGGCTAGCGCGGCATCGCCAGGCGTGCACCGGGCCCTTCGTCGGCGACCTGGTCGCCCGGGTTGCTGAGAATGCAGCGCCGCAGCGACAGGCACCCACAGCCGATGCACCCGTCGAGGTCGTCCCGGAGCCGGGTCAGGAGCGTGATCTTCTCGTCCAGCCGGTTCCGCCACAGTTGGGAGAGCTGGGTCCAGTCCTCCGGGGTCGGGGTCCGGGCAGCCGGCAGGGATTCGAGCGCCTCGCGGATCTCCTCCAGCGAGATGCCGACCTGTTGGGAGATCCGGATGAACGCCACTCGGCGCAGTTCACCGCGCGCGTACCGGCGTTGGTTGCCGCCGGTGCGGTCGGCGCGGAGCAGCCCCATCCGCTCGTAGTAGCGCAGCGCGGACGACGCCACCCCGCTGCGTGCGGAGAGCTGGCCGATGGTCAATGACTCCTGCATCACGTCACCTTGAGCTAAAGTTGGCTTCAAGTTGCAGGCTAGCCGCATGACAGCCACTACGACCACCGCGGCGATCGCCGAGGCCGCCGCGCCGCTCGACGGCCGACCGCCGGTCGCTCCCTTGCTGGAACGAGTCCGCGCCGGCCGGGAGTTCGGCACGAACGTCTACTCCACCATCGACGTGCTCCAGGTGCTCTACCACCGCGTCCTGCGGGTCCACCCGACGGCCGTTGACGACCCGGACCGGGACCGGTTCCTGCTCTCCAAGGGGCACGCGGTCGCCGGCTACTACGCGGTGCTCGCCGCCGCGCAGTTCTTTCCCGCCGACTGGCTCGACGACCAGGGTGGGCCGGCGAGCCGGCTCGGCGACCACCCCGACCGGCTGCTCGTGCCCGGCGTGGAGATCGGCTCCGGCTCGCTCGGCCACGGCCTCGGCCTCGGCGTCGGAACCGCACTCGGGCTACGCGCCCAGGGCCGGCTCGAACCCCGGGTGTACGTGCTGCTCGGCGACGCCGAACTGGACGAGGGTTCCAACCATGAGGCGATCACCTACGCCGGGACGACCGGCCTGGCCAACCTCACCGCGATCGTGATCGACAACTCCTCCGCCACCCACGGCTGGCCAGGCGGACCGGCAGCCCGGTTCACCGTGGACGGCTGGACCGCGGCGACCGTTGACGGACGCGACCACGACGCCCTGCACACCGCCCTGACCGGGCATGACGGCAACCGGCCCCACGTCGTCGTGGCGGTCGTCGAGCCCAAGGAGGGCTAGTGCGCGACACCTTCGTCGACACCACCACCGCGCTGCTCGCCGACGACCCGCGTACCGCGCTGGTGCTGGCCGACATCTCCGCCGGCCTCTTCGCCCCGGCGGCGGGCCGGCACCCGGACCGGGTGCTGAACGTCGGAATCCGGGAACAGTTGATGGTCGGGGTGGCCGGCGGGCTGGCGTTGACCGGTCTGCGGCCGATCGTGCACACCTACGCGCCGTTCCTGGTCGAGCGGGCGTACGAGCAGCTCAAGCTCGACCTGGACCACCAGGACGCGAGCGCGGTGCTGGTCAGCGTGGGCGCCTCGTACGACCGGCCGGAGGCGGGCCGGACCCACCTGTCGCCGGCGGATGTCTCGCTGATCGACACCCTGCACGGCTGGACGGTGCACGTGCCCGGCCACCCCGGTGAGGTGGCGCCGCTGCTGCGGACGGCGGTAGCGGCGGAGACCTCGGCGTATCTGCGGCTGTCGGTGCTGAGCAACGACCGGCCGCTGGGCATCGACGGTGCGTTACAGGTGGTGCGGGACGCCGGGCCAGGAGCACCCCTGGTGGTGGCCGTCGGACCGACCCTGGACGCGGCCACCGCGGCGCTGGCCGACCTGCCCGTCACGGTGGCGTACACCAACCGACCGCGGCCGTTCGATATTGCCGGGCTCCGCGATCGGGGCGGGGCCGACGTGATCCTGGTCGAGCCCTACCTCGCCGGGACCTCCAGCCGGGTGGTCTCGGCGGCGCTGGCGGACCGTCCGCACCGGCTGCTGGCACTCGGCGTCGGGCGCAAAGAACTCCGGCGATACGGGTCGGCCGACGACCACGCCCACTGGCACGGCCTGGACGCATCGGGGCTGCGGCGCTCAGTCGTGGACTTCGTCTCCCCGGCGCTGCACTGACCTCCCCGGCACTGCACTGGCCTTCCGGCGCAGCGGTCAACGGGGGCGCTCGGCGGGCTGCGGGGCCTGGCGGAGGGTGGTCCCGGAGGATCAGCGGGGGGCGGTGTCCGAAGGGCGCCGTCGGGCCCGCTCCCGGCCGAGAATCCAGACCGCCTCGACCCCGTCCTTCCAGGTGATCTTCTTGCCCTCCTCGCGGCCACGGGCCCGATAGCTGATCGGCACCTCGTACGGCCGGATCCGACGGCGCAGCAGCTTGCCGGTCACCTCCGCCTCCATACCGAAGCCGCGAGAGTGAATGTCCAGGGAGCGGTACAACTCGATCGGCATCAGCTTGAAGCAGGTCTCCAGGTCGCCGATGTAAGAGTTGAACAGCACGTTGGCCACCATCGTGACGCCCCGGTTGCCCATCACATACCAGAAGCTGTAGGCGCTGTGGCTGCCGAAGGTGCGATTACCGTAGACGACGGTGGCCCGCCCATCGAGGACCGGCGCGAGCAGCTTGGCGATGTCCTGCGGGTCGTACTCCAGGTCGGCGTCGAGGATCACCATGTACTCACCCTCGGCGTTGTCGACCGCCGTCCGGATGGCCGCGCCCTTACCCGAGTTACGCGGATGGGTGATCACGCGGACCCGGGCGTCATCGGCCCGGTCCAGGATCTCGCCGGTGCCGTCCCGACTCCCGTCGTCCACCACGACGAGCTCGATCTCGCACGGATAGTCCACCGCGAGAGCCTGCTTCAAGGCGTCCGCGATGCGTTCTTCCTCGTTGTAGACCGGCATGAGGATCGAGAGCTTCACGGACGTTTCCCCCGGTGGGCGCACCATTGGACGCCATAGCGTACCTCGTCCGGCCGTGATCTTGATGTAGCAGCGGCGGTCCGGCGACCATCGTGCCGAACCGCCGCCAGGAGCGACCTACTCGCTCTTGGGCAGCACGATCAATCGGGCCTCGCCGTTCTCCCCGTCCTTCGTGCCGGCAACGCCGAGCACCCGGCCAACCTCGACCGCCTCCGGCTGGACCGTCTGGCGGCGCTCCACCACCCGAAGCTCCGGTGCGAAGGTCCAGGTCAGCTCAAAGCCGTCCGAGGATCGGACGGTCATCTGCTGGTCATCGATCGCGGTTACCTCACCGCGTTGGACCGCCACCGTCCTCGGACCGTCCTCTTTCGTCTGCACCACGACCTCGCCGTGCATGCTGTTCTTCCGCAGCAGCACCCGGGCCGGCCGCCGCTTGCGCCACTGTTCCGCCCGTTCCTTCCGGCCCGCCTCCGCGTCGGGGGCCGGTGACTCCGACGCGGCGACGGGCACCAGGTCCATTTCCACCGGATCCAGACCCAGCGCGGCCAGCGCCTGGCCCTCCACGCCCAACGCCGCGGCGACCTCAACGGCCTGCTCTCCGGCCGGCCCGACCACCTGGGCCGCGCCGCAACCGCTGAGCCCAAGCGCAACCGCCGCGAACAGCGTGGTGGCGGCGACTCCCCAACGTGCCATGACTCTCCCTCTCATCCCTGTGGTGGGAGTCCAGCCTGGTCGACCTGGGCGAGCAGGGCGTCAGGCCGAGGTTCGGGTCTGGTAAGGATCCGGCGGCAGCGAGACGACGAACGCGGCCCCGCCCTCGGCCGCATGACCCGCGCTGATCTCCCCACCGAGCCGCCGGACCAGGCCCGCGGCGAGGGCCAGGCCCAGCCCACTACCGACCTTGCGCACCCCCCGGTACCGCTGGTGCAGCGCGCCCCGCTGGAAGACCACCGCCAGGTCGTCGTCGGTCAGGCCGGGGCCGCCGTCCCGAACCTCGATCACCCCGCCGGCGGCCGCGTCCGCGCCGGCCCACCGGGTCGCCAGCACCACCGGCGCCCCCGGCGGCACCACCCGCAACGCGTTCTCCAGCAGCCCATCCACCACCTGCCGAATCCGCCCCGGATCGGTGTGCACCGGCACCGTCGGATCCGGCGCCTCGACCTGGAACACCACCGAGACGGCCGCGCACCGCGCCGCCCACGTCCGCTCCGCCTCCGCGGCCAGCCGAACCAGGTCGACCCGTACCGGCTCCAGCGGGAAGTCCACGGCCTCTAGCCGGGCCAGGGCCAGCAGGTCGCGTACCAGCCGGTCCAGGTGCTCCGCCTCGACCAGCACCGTGCGCCCGGTTCCGGCCACCTCCGCCGGGTCGATCACCCCGTCCGCCAACGCCTCCGCGTACCCGCGGATGGCGGTCAGCGGGGTCCGCAGCTCATGCGAGACGGAGAGCAGGAACTCCCGCTGCCGCCCCTCGCTGGTGGTGAGCGCGGCGGCCAGGCCGTTGAGGGCCTCCGCCAGGTCCGCCACCTCGTGCGGGGGCTCCACCGGGACGCGGACCGCGCGCTCGCCCGCCCGCAGCCGCGCGGCAGCGTCCGCCGCCCGTCGGATCGGCCGGGCCAGGCGACGGGCGAGCAGCAGGCCGGCGACCACCCCGGCCGCCAGCCCGGCCAGCAGGGGCAGCCAGAGGCTCTGGGCGACCTGCCGCCACATGCCGCCGAGCGAGCCGGCCCGCGCGAGCACCACCCCGTCGCCACCGGGCAACGCTCGCCCCTGCACCAGCGCCGGTCGTCCGGCGACCAGACGCCGGTCGGCGACGTGCCGCCCCTCGGCGATCCGCTCCACCACCTGGGCCGGCAGTCCCGGCCGGTCCACCACCCCGTTTCGCACCAGGTACGCCTCGATGCCCTGCGCCCGCAGTTGGCGCAGCAACCGGTCCTCATCCACGGTGCGCGGGGTGTCCAACCGACTGCGTAACGCCTCGGCGGCGAGTCGGGACTGGGCGGCCAGCGCCTGCTGCTCGCGGTGTTCCACTCCGCGGACCGCGAGCGGCACCGCGACAATCGCGGTAACCAGGACCGAGACCAGGGCGACCGCGCAGGTGACCAGCACCGCCCGGACGGTCAGGGTCGGCCCGCGGCGGGTGCGGGTGGGCCGTCGGGCGCCGGCCGTCGCCCCGTTCAACGGGTCGATCCGATGCTCACGCATCGACGGCGTACCCGACCCCCCGATGGGTACGGATCACACTCGCCAAGCCGAGCTTCGCGCGGACCTGGGCTACGTGCACGTCAACGGTTCGGGTGCCCGCAGGCACCGCGTACCCCCACACCCCGGCGAGCAACTCCTCCCGGGTGAACACCCGCCCCGGGCGGGCCATCAGGTGGGCAAGCAGGTCAAACTCGGTGGAGGTCAACTGCACCGGGTCCCCCGCGGCGGTCACCGTACGGCGGTCAGGGTCCAGCGTGACCGCGCCGACGATCCGCGGCTGGTCCGACGGCGGTCCGGCGACCCGGCGCAGCACCGCCCGCACCCGGGCCACCAGTTCACGTGGGCTGAACGGCTTGGTTACGTAGTCGTCGGCGCCGAGTTCGAGCCCGACGATGCGGTCCACCTCGTCGTCGCGCGCGGTGAGGAAGATGACCGGCGTCCAGTCTCCTGACTCGCGTAGCCGGCGACAGAGCTCGGTGCCGGGGAGACCGGGTAGCGCGATGTCGAGAACGCAGGCCACCGGCCGGAGCCGGCGGGCGGCGGCGAGGCCGGCGTCGCCGTCCCGCTCCAGATGCACGCCGAACCCGTCCCGGGCCAGATAGAGCCGGACCAGATCGGCGATGGCCGGTTCGTCCTCAACGAGGAGAACGAGCCCGCGATGCGGCGCGTCAACGGTCACCGGCTCATGATGTCCGATCGGGGCGGCGCGACATTGCTCGGGCCGTGTTCGGGTTCGGTAAGGAAACGGTCAGCGGACGGTGGCCGGGCGGAAGGCAACCGGCCGGACCGGGGTCGGAGCGGGGTCGCCGATCGTGGCGACAAGCCGCTCACGTGCGATCCGTACGCGGGTGCGGAAAGCGTGGTTGAGCAGCTCGTCGAGCTGCCACACCTGCTTCGGGTGCCGAGTCCGGATGACGAACCGCTCCCGTACCCCGTCGATGGCGGTAGCGGCCAGCTCCAGGCAGTGCAGCCGCGGGTCCGGACCCCAGGTGACGTTGCTCAGCTCGCGCAGCTCGGTGTTGAGGTGCAGGCGGAGCCGGTGCAGCACCCGGGTCTGCCGCGTGACGACCAGTCGTCGGTGGGTTAGTAGCAGGAGGTACCCGCCGGGGGTGGACCGGTTCGGGCGGCTGCACCGGGTGACCAGGATGGGGGCGTCACCCGAGCCAACGCAGCGCCGGAAGACGGGCATGTGCCGGCTGGCGGTCTGGGTCGCGATACCAGCCTCGGCCGCAGCGGGAAGGAACGTTCGGGAGAAGACGTCCATGCCCTGCCCAACGACGCCCGGGCACGAGGTGATATGGGCGAGACGGTCGAACCTTGCATCTTCCATGCCCACCGAGGGTCATGCCCACCGGGACGAGTCATGCCCGTCGGGTGTTCAGAGCAGCTCAACGATGGTCGCGTTGGCCATGCCGCCGCCCTCGCACATGGTTTGCAGGCCGTACCGGATGTTCTCGTCCCGCATGTGCGCCAACATGGTGGTCATGATCCGGGCCCCGGATCCGCCGAGCGGATGCCCGAGGGCGATGGCGCCGCCGCGCGGGTTCAGCCGTTGCGGGTCGGCCTCGGTCTCGGCGAGCCAGGCCAGCGGCACCGGGGCGAACGCCTCGTTGACCTCGTACACCCCGATCTCCTCGATGCCCAGCCCCGCCCGGCGCAGCGCCTTGGCGGTGGCCGGGATGGGCGCGGTCAACATGGCGACCGGGTCGTCGGCGCAGACCACCGCGGTGTGGATGCGGGCGAGCGGGCGCAGGCCGTGCCGGCCGGCCCACTCGGCGGTGGTGACCGCGAGCGCCGCCGCGCCGTCGGAGATCTGGGAGGCGGAGCCGGCGGTCACCACACCGTCGGCCCGGAACGGGGTGGCGAGCTCGGCCAGCTTCGCCAGGGACGTGTCCCGACGGATGCCCTCGTCGGCGGAGGCCGTGCCCCCGTCGGCGAGGGGGACCGGTGCCAGCTCGGCGTCGAAGGCGCCGGCGTCCTGCGCCGCGCCCGCCTTCTCATGACTGGCGAGGGCGAACTCGTCGAGCTGGCCGCGGGTCAGTCGCCACCGGCGGGCGATCAGCTCCGCGCCGACGCCCTGGCTGAACGGGAGCGGGTCGTCCGCCGCCACCCCCTCCACACCCCGGTAGCGGTCCAGGATCGCCGCGCTGAACGGCGCTCCCCCGACCACGCTGGAGCCCATCGGCACCCGGGTCATTGACTCGACCCCGCCCGCCACCACCAGGTCTGCCTGCCCGGAGAGCACCGTCGCGGCGGCGAAGTGCAGCGCCTGCTGGCTGGACCCGCACTGCCGGTCGAGGGTGGTGCCGGGAACGGTTTCGGGCCAACCGGCCGCGAGGACGGCGTTGCGGGCGACGTTCCACGACTGCTCGCCAACCTGGGAGACGCAGCCCCAGAACACGTCATCGACCTGACCCGGGTCGATGCCGGTCCGTTCGGTGAGGGCGCGTAGCACGTGCGCCGACAAGTCGACCGGGTGTACGTCGGCGAGGCTTCCCTTGCGTCGCCCGACGGGGGTGCGTACGGCACCGACGATGACTGCGTCACTCATGACTACTCCCCGGTAACTTGGCTTGACGTCGATGCTACGCGGCCCGCCCGGCAATCCGCTGCCCTGGCATGCTGGGCAATATGGATACGACATCGCCCGGGACCCGGCAGTGGCGGGTCCCGGCCGCCCTGCCGGCGATCAAGATTGCCGGGGCCGGGGCGCTGGTTGCGCTCGGTCTCCTGCTCGCCGACGGCGACCCGGTCCGGCTCACGCTGACCGGGCTGGCCGCCGCCGCGCTCCTGGTCTGGGCCGCCCGGGACCTGCTGGCACCGGTCCGCCTCGCGGTCGACCCGGAAGGGCTGACGGTGGTCAGCGGTTTCGCCGGCCGTCGACAGCTGCCGTGGTCGCAGGTGACGGAGATCCGGGTGGACCAGCGGGCCCGGCTCGGCCGGTCAAACGCGGCCCTGGAGGTGGATACCGGGGAGACACTGCACCTGTTCGGCCGGTTCGACCTGGACGCCGACCCGGTTGAGGTCGCGGCGCAGCTACGGGCGGCCCGCCCCGCGTGACCGTCAGGCGAGCAGGGCCGCGGTCCGGAGCAGGGCCAGAACGAGCAGCACCACTACGAGCACCGACCCACCGCCCACCTGCACCAACGTGCGCCGCGACCGCGGAGCGTGGGCGAGGACGAAGGCCATCAGGCCGCCGACCACGAGACCGCCCAGGTGACCCGGGATCGAGATCCCCGGCACAGTTATCGTGAAGACCAGGTTGATCACCAGGATCGGGACCACCTGGGAGACGTCCCGCCCCAACCGCCGGCCGACGACGAAGAGGGCCGCGAAGAGCCCGAAGACGGCCGTTGACGCGCCCGCCGTGGCCGCGTTCGGCGCGCTGAACAGGTAGGCCGCGACGTTCCCGCCGAGGCCGGCGATCAGGTAGAGGGCCAGGAACCGGGCCGGGCCGAGACTCGCCTCCAGGGTTCGGCCGAGAATCCACAACGCGTACATGTTCAGCAGCAGGTGGATCACGCCGTAGTGCAGGAACATCGCGGTGACCAGGCGGTACCACTCGCCGTCGGCGACGCCACCCACGGTGCCGTTGGGAAAGACCGCGAGCCCGATCACGGCTCCCCACTCAGTCAACGGGGTGCTGCCGCCGAGCAGGCCGCCGAAGCCGGAGCCCCCCACCACCGCGTCGCCACCCCGGTCGGTGCCGATGGAGAGCAGCATCACCAGGGCGTTGAACGCGATCAACGCCTTGGTGACATAGCCGTGTTGGCCGGCGAGACCACCACCGAAGGCGGTCCGCGCCGGCCGCACGCTGCGGCGCCCTTCATTGACGCACTCCGGGCACTGAAAGCCCACCGAGGCCTCGCGCATGCAGTCCGGGCAGATGACCCGGTCGCAGCGGTTGCACCGGATGTAGGCCTCCCGACCGGGGTGGCGGTAGCAGACCGGGGTGGTCGGTGGTGATTCACTCACCGGACAGCCCAGGTGCCCGAGCGCTCAGTCATGCGAGCAAAGGTACCTCGTCCGCGCCTTCAGGAACCGGTGCGCTCGATCTCGACCCGCTCGATGACGACGTCGCGCAGCGGGCGGTCGGCGGGGTTCGTCGGGGTGTTGGCGATGGCGTCAACGACCTTCACCGACTCCTCGTCGGCGACCTGCCCGAAGATGGTGTGCCGGTTGGTCAGGTGCGGGGTCGGCGCCACCGTGATGAAGAACTGCGAACCGTTGGTGCCCGGCCCGGCGTTCGCCATCGCCAGCAGGTACGGCCGGTCGAACCGCAGCTCGGGGTGGAACTCGTCGGCGAAGGTGTAACCCGGGCCGCCCCGGCCGGTGCCGGTCGGGTCACCCATCTGGATCATGAAACCGCTGATCACGCGGTGCGAGATCGTGCCGTCGAAGTACGGGCCGCTGCCCGGCTGGCCGGTCCGCGGGTCGGTGTACTGCTTGGTGCCGTCGGCCAACTCCACGAAGTTGCGAACGGTCTTCGGCGCGTGATTCGGAAAGAGCTGCAGCCGAATCGGGCCGGCGTTGGTGTGCAGGGTGGCGTAGAGATCCTCGGCCACGGGTACTCCTCACTCGTTGTTCAGTTCCATGCGGATCCTCCCATGTGCCCGATCTGGCCATGCGGAGGCATCCAAAGGTGGAGGATGACGAAGGGACAACTCTGAGGAGGTGGGACCGTGTTTGGAAACGGGCGGCGCAAGACCCAGAGCCAGCTTGCCAAGATCGAGCTTGGTCGAAGCTTGGGTCACCTGAAGCGGGCAGCGGGGCACGCAACGAACGGCACCGGCGCCACGGTCGGCCCACGGGTACGGGCGGCCCGCAGCGCGGTTACCCCGACCGCGCTGGTCATGCGGGACCGGGCGGCGAGCGGCTACGTGTCGACCATGGCGGCCCTCGCGCCGCTGGCCATCGCCGTCCGCGAGGCCCAGGCGGAGGCGGCCGGCCGGGTTGCCGCCGAACGGCGAGCCGACGCGGGCAGGTCGACCACCGCCAGTAAGAAGGTGCAGGCGAAGAAGATGCGGGCGACACGCGCGAAGCAGCGGTCCGGTCGGGGCAGGACGGCCAGCCTGCTGGCGGCCAGCGCCGTGGTGGGCCTGATCGGCGCGATGGCGTTGCGACGCCGCTACGAACGGCGAGAGTGGGTCGAGTACGACCCCGTCCCCAACCTGGAGCCGATGCAGGCCGAGACGGACATGATCGAGGTCACCACCCGGACCCCGGCCGAGCAAGCCGCGCCGACCACGACCGGAGGTGCCGCCAGACCAGCGGGCCCGGCGACCGGTGGCGCAGGCGGCAGGGCGGAGCGCGGTGCCACGGCGACGGGCGGCACCAGCGGTGGAGCGGCCGGCAGCACCGCCAAGGCCAACTCGGGCCGGCGGTCCACCGCGACGCCGACCGAGAAGGTCCGCACACCGGGCGAGAAGGTCCCCGCGACACCGGCCGACAAGCTACCCGCGACACCGGCCGACAAGGTCCCCGCCACGCCGGCCGAGAAGGTCCCCGCGACGACCGAGGGCAAGAGCGCCACCGGCCGACCCAGCAACGACCTCTCCAAGGCCATGAAGAACGGCCGCCACTGACCCAGGTCAGAGCCAGCCGTGCCGGCGGAACCAGCGGTACAGCGCCAAGCTGATCCCGAGCATCAGGGCCAGCACCGTGGGGTAGCCGTAGGTCCACCCCAGCTCCGGCATGAACTCGAAGTTCATCCCGTAGATCCCAGCGATGGCGGTCCAGACCGCCGCGACGGCCGCCCAGGCGGCGATCTTGCGCATATCGTTGTTCTGGTCAACGGTGACCTGGGCCAGCCGCGTCTGAAGGATTGAGTTGAGCAGGTCGTCGTAGGAGTTGACCTGCTCAACGGCACGGCTGAGGTGGTCCTGCACGTCCCCGAAGTACCGGCAGATCTCCATCGGCACCTCGCGGCTGCGCTCAGCGGTGATCCGCAGCAGCGGACGTTGGAGCGGCATCACCGCCCGCTTGAACTCGACCAACTCCCGCTTCACCTGATAGATCCGCTGGATCCGATCGCCGCCCTGCCGACGGTCGAAGACATCGGCCTCGAGCGTGTCCAGGTCGTCCTCCAGCCGGTCGGCGACCTCCAGGTACTGGTCAACCACCCGGTCGGTCACCGCGTACGCCACCGCCCACGGGCCGTGCGGCAGCAGCTCCCCCCTCGCCTCCAGGTCGGCGCGCACCGGCGCCAGCCGGCAGGCGTCCCCGTGCCGGACACTGACCAGGAAATTCGGGCCGATGAAGAGCAGCACCTGGCCGGTCTCGACGACCTCGGAGTGCTCGGTCAACTCGGCCTGGTCGCGGTAGTGGGCGGTTCGTAGCACCAGGAAGCTCACCGCACCGAACTGCTCCAGCTTGGGCCGCTGCTGGGCTTTGACCGCATCCTCGACGGCCAGTTCGTGCAGGCCGTAGGTGACCGCGATCTCGGTCATCTGGGCCAGGTCGGGCTCGTGCAGGCCGAGCCAGACGAAGCCGTTGCCGGCCCGGCGAGCCGCCGCCAGCGCCTCGGCGTGGTGCTGGTGGCCGGGTTGCCGCTCGCCGTCCAGATAGAGCGCGCAGTCAACGACCGCATCGTGGGGCATGGCCGGCACCGGCGGCCCGGCGGCGCTGTCGGAGCTGAGCCGGCGGGTCATCGCCCGCACCGGGGCAGCCCAGTCACGCGGTCGGATCACCCGACCGCCCGCCCGGGTGCCCCTGGGCCCGCGCCGTGACCGGTCCGCCATCACACCCTCCCCGCTCGGCGACGCGTTGCAGCGTACGCCGTCAACCGGTCAACGCCGATGCCGCAGGGGCGGGGCGAACGCCGGGCCGGGAGCCTCGAACCAACCCACGCCCGCCACCGGGCCGGCCACACTCGAACCAGCCCGGCGCGGGTGGGAGGTCAGCCGCGTACGGCCGCCATCGCCGCGGCGAGTCGACGCGCACCCTCGTCGATCTGGTCCGCGGTCACCGCCGAGTAGGCCAGCCGCAGCGCGTGCTGCCCACCGTCGAGCACGAAGTCACTGCCCTTCACGACGGCGACCCCGCGCTCCGCCGCGGCCGGAGCCAGCCGGTCCACCTCGACGTCCTCCGGCAACTCCACCCAGAGGAAGTAGCCGCCGTCCGGCTCGACGAACCGGGCCTCCGGGAGGTGCCGCCGCAACGCCTCGGCCAGCACCTGGGCCCGCTCGCCGAGGGCCCGACGCACCGTCGCGATCGAGCGGTCGATGTCCCCGGAGACGCAGAACTGGTGCACGGTCGCCTCCGAGACCATGCCCGGCGAGATGTAGAGGTTGGTCGCCTTCTTCGCGATGTCGGCGATCAGGTCCGCCGGCCCGACCAGGTAGCCGACGCGTACGCCCGGGCAGACCGTCTTGGTGAAGCTGGAGGCGTGCACCACGCGGTTCTGGGTGTCCAACGAAAGCATCGAGGGCAGCGCCTCGCCGCGGAACCGGACGTCGGCGTACGGGTCGTCCTCAAAGATCGTGAACTCGAACTCGACCGCGAGGTCGAGGAGCTCCCGCCGCTTGTCCAGGCTCAGCGTGACCCCGGCCGGGTTCTGGTAGTTCGGGATGACGTGCGCCAGCCGTGGACGCACCCCGGACTCCAACAGCTTACGCAGCTCGGAGGTGTCCAGCCCGTCCGGCTGGATGGTGATCCCGTGCAGCTCACTGCCCATCCGCCGCAGGTTCAGCAGGGTCCGGTCGTAGGTCGGCCGCTCCACCACCACCGCGTCACCGGGTCGGATCAGGTGGTCGAAGAGGAACGCGTCGGCCTGCAACGAACCGTTGGTCACCAAGACCTGGTCCGTCCCGACTCCGTGCTTCCTCGCGATCCACTCGCGCAACGGAAGGTAACCGGCGGAGGGGCCGTACGCCGTCACGCCGGTGGGATCGGCGTCGAACGCACGGACGGCGGCGGCCTTCAGCCCCTCGACATCAACGATGTCCAACGAGGGAGCGCCACGGGCGAAGGAGATCAACTGCTCGGCGGTCATGGCTGTTCAGCGTACGGAAGGCGAGGGAGGATGCGCCGACGGCACGACGAGTCACCTCGCGGTGCCACCGGACGGGTGACCGATCTCACCCGGGGACGACCCGTTCGGTCGCCCATACCCGGACGACGTCACGGAGCGAGATCACCCCGGCCACCTCCCGACCGTCGAGCACCACCAGGTGCCGGAACCCGCCCCGGGCCATCGCGGTCGCCGCCTCCTCGACCGTCCACTCCGGCCCCGCGTACACCACGTCCCAGGTCAGGTGGGCTCCAGTCCGCTCGTTGTCACAGTCCAGCCCGCGCCCGATCGCGTTGAGCAGGTCCCGCTCGGTCATGATCCCGACCCCTTCGGAATCCGGATCGATCACGACCGCCGACCCGATACCCCGTTCCGACATCATTCGCGCCGCCTGCCGGAGCGTGTGCTCCGGGCCGACCACCAAAACCTGGCTGGACATCACTTCGCGAACCTGCATCACACCTCAACCCCTGCGGAACGTTGCAGTCAGTAAAAACATCGTGCACCCAGTGTGTTACCGGGACAAGGCTGCCGCATGCGATCCGACCAGCCCGCTCCGGTCGAGCGGCACCGGCGGCCCCGCGCTCCCCACCCACCAGCCGGTCCGGTTGCTCCCAGGAGCCCCATTCGACGGCGCTATTCTCCTCCGGTGACAGCCGAACGAACGCAGAACGATGCCGGAATGGTCGGGATGGTGCTGGCAGCCGGCGCCGGACGCCGCCTGCGCCCACACACCGACACGCTGCCGAAGGCGCTGGTGCCGGTTGATGGCGCGACCACCATCCTCGACATCGCGCTGCGCAACCTGGCCGAGGTCGGACTCACCGAGATCGTCGTCGTGGTCGGCTACGCCGCCGACGCGGTTCGGGAACGCCAGGCGGACCTGGAGCGGAAGTACGGCGTCACGCTCACCCTGGTACCCAACGACCGGGCCGAGGAGTGGAACAACGCGTACTCGCTCTGGCTGGCCCGCAGCTGGTTCGCCCGCGGGGTCCTGCTGGTCAACGGAGACACCGTCCATCCGGTGAGCGTGGAGAAGACCCTGCTCGCCGAGCGCGGGCCGGGGATCCTGCTGGCGATCGACACGATCAAGACGCTGGCCGAGGAGGAGATGAAGACCACCTTCGACGCCGACGGCCAGCTCACCCGGATCACCAAGCTGATGGACCCGCACGAGGCCCGCGGAGAGTACATCGGGGCGACGCTGATCGAGCCGCACGTCGCCGCGGCGCTCGCCGACGCGCTGGAGGCGACCTGGCGACAGGACCCGAACCGCTACTACGAGGACGGCTACCAGGAGTTCGCCGACCGAGGTGGCGAGGTACGCGGGGCGCCGATCGGCGACGTCGACTGGGTCGAGGTCGACAACCACGACGACCTCGCGCGGGCTCGGGAGATCGCGTGCCGCTACTAGCCCGTACCGTCGCCACTCCGCTAGCCATCGAGGTCCGCCGGGGGGCGGTCGCCAACCTCGGCGAGCTCCTCGCCGACCGGCGGATCTCCGCCGGCGGCGACGTGGCCGTGGTGGTGGGGCCCGGGCAGGGGGAGAAGATCGCCGAGCTGTGCCGGCCGACGCTGGGCTCGGCCGACGTCTTCACGGTGGCCGGCGGCAGCGTTGACGCCGCCAACGAGTTGGGCGACCGGCTCCGCCGCCGGCACTACGACGCGGTGGTCGGGATCGGCGGCGGCCGGACGATCGACACCGCGAAGTACGCCGCCACCCGCTACGGCATTCCGATGGTCACGGTCGCCACCAGCCTCGCCAACGACGGCATCGCCTCCCCCGTCGCCTCGCTTACCCACGACGGCGGCAAAGGCTCGTACGGGGTCCACATCCCGATCGCCGTCCTGGTGGACCTCGACTTCGTCGAGCACGGCCCGGACCGGCAGACCCAGGCCGGGATCGGTGACGCGGTGAGCAACCTCAACGCCTGCGCCGACTGGGAGCTCGCCCACGAGCTGCGCGGCGAGCCGGTCGACGGGCTCGCCGTGACGCTGGCCCGGACCGGCGCTGAGGCGCTACTGAACCACCCCGGCAAGATAACCGACGACGCCTTCCTCACCACGCTGGCGGAGGCGTTGATCCTCGGCGGCATCGCCATGTCGATCTCCGGCTCGAGCCGGCCGGCCAGCGGTGGCGACCACGAGATCTCGCACGCCATCGACCACCTCTGGCCCGGCACCAGCGCCCACGGCGAGCAGGTCGGGCTCGGGGCCCTCTTCTGCACCTGGCTGCACGGCGACCGGGACCGGTTCGGCCAGCTCGCCCGGTGCTTGCACCGGCACGGCCTGGCCACCCGCCCGACCGACCTGGGCCTCACCGACGAGCAGTTCGTCGAGGCGGTGCACTTCGCGCCCCGGACCCGGCCGGACCGCTACACGATCCTCGAACACCTCGCCCTGTCCACCGACGAGCTCCGGGCTCGGTTGGGAGACTGTCTTGACGCCCTCGGTGAGCACCTTGACTGAACCGTCCCGGCCGACCCGGGCCGACTTCTACCGGACCAACCGGGGCGGCGGACTGTTCAGCGAGTCGATCAGCCAGTGGATCGGGGCCGCCTTCGCCGGCGGCGCACACCGGCTCGGGCTGCGGCCCACCACCCTGAGCATCACCAACCTGGTTCTCGGCCTGCTCACCTCGGTGACCGTGGCGGCGCTGGCCGAGCCGGTCGCCGCGGGCCGCGTACCGGCCTGGTTGGTCGGGCTGGTGGCGCTGGTCGGCTGGCAGGTGGCGTACGCGCTGGACTGCGCGGACGGGCAACTCGCCCGGGTCACCGGTCAGGGCAGCGCGGCCGGGGCGCGGGTGGATGTGCTCAGCGACGTGGCGGCCCAGATCGCCCTGGTCGCCGCACTCAGTGCGACCGCGGTCGCGCAGTCACCATCCATCCCCGCCTGGCTGATCGCGGCCTTCGCCGGTACCTGGATGGTGAACCTGGTCACCTCGGTGATGCAGGCCGGGCCGAACGCGAGCAGCATGGTCACCTCGACCTCGCTGCTGGTGCGGCTGGTGAAGCTGATCCGCGACTACGGCGCGGTGATCTTCGTTGCCGCACTGGTGCTGCTCTTCGCGCCCGGCCTGACCAGCTGGGTGATCATCGCCTTCACCGCGATCAACGGCGGTTTCCTGCTCGCCAGCATCGCCTTCGCCGCTCGGGCCTCACTGCACTGACCGGCGGCCCAACTCGGCCGTACGGACGGTTTCGGCGTAGATGTCGAGCAGCTGCCGGGTGACCACGTCCGGGTGGAAGGTGCGCTCGTAGCGGGCCCGAGCAGCCGGTGCCCGGCTGACGGCTTCGGCGGCTGCCGCTGGCAGCGCGGCGGCCAGCGCCGTCGGGTCCGGCGGCACCACCCAACCGGCGGGTTCCGCGGTGTCGGCGCCGACCAGGAACGGGATACCGCCGAGGGCGGTGCCGAGCACCGGCCGGCCGGCGGCCAACGCCTCGATGATCACCGTCGGCAGCACGTCGTGCCAGGTGGAGGTGGCCAGCACCACCGCGCTCGCCACCAGGGTGTCGTGCACCCCGTCCCGGTCCAGCGGACCGAGGAAGGTCACATCTGCCCGCTGGGCCGCCGCCGCCTCCACCAGGGGTCGCAACTCACCGTCCCCGGCGACACGGAGCGGGCCGAGCGCACCGTCCGGGTGCCGACGCCAGGCCTCCAGCAGCAGGTCCAACCCCTTCTCCGGGCTGAGCCGGCCGAGGAAGAGGAAGCCGGCGCCCAGCGGCGCCGGGGCACCCGGGTCGGGGATCGCGTTCGGCTTCACCACGATCCGTTGCTCCGGGATGCCGTAGTCCCGCAGGTGCTCCGCGATCGAGGTGGTCAGCGCGATGAACCGGTCCACTGAGCGCCAGGTGCCCCGGTGCACGGCGAGCGTCGTCGCCATCAACGCGCTCTGCGCCCGCGACCCCCGGTAGCAGCGGTGCACGATCGCCGGTACGCCCAGCACCCGCCCCCGGCAGTCCTGGCAGATCGCCCCGTCCCGGAAGTACAGCCCGGACGAGCAGACCTGCCGGTAGTTGTGCACCGTCTGCACCACCGGCACCCCGTGGTGGTGCGCGGTCCGCACCACCCAGGGCGAGAGCAGGGGGTACGGGTTGTGCAGGTGCAACACGTCCGGCCGGTGCTCGTCAAGCAGGCGACCCAGCTCCCGCTGGGCTCGCGGGGCGTAGATCGGGGAGATCGGCAGCAGCGCCTTCGCGGACCGGGACATCGACGCGATCTCGTCGGAGCTGCGCAGGAACGGCAGCACCTCGACCCCGGCCGCGGTCAGCTGGGCGATCTCCGCGTCGACGATGGTGTTCTCGCCAGACGGCTGAGCCTCCCGGTACCGGTTGTGCGCCACCACGATTTTCATGGAATTGGAGGCTACCGTTGGTGGGTGCCCGAACTACCAGAGGTGGAGGCGCTCGCCGACTACCTGCGCCAACGCGCCGTCGGCCGACGGGTTGACCGGTTGGAGATCTCCGCGATCAACGCCCTGAAGACGTACGACCCGCCGATCACGGCCGCGGCCGGCCAGCCGGTCACCGATGCCCGGCGCCACGGCAAGTTCCTCGACCTGGTGCTCGGCGCCGACCTGCACCTGGTCGTTCACCTGGCCCGCGCCGGCTGGCTGCACTTCCGGGAGGAATTCTCGTCCCGCGCCCCGCTGCGCCCCGGCAAGGGCCCGGTGGCGCTGCGGGCCCGCCTCAATGACGGCTCCGGGTTCGACCTGACCGAGGCGGGCACGCAGAAGAGTCTCGCCGTCTATCTGGTGACCGACCCGACGGCGGTGCCGGGAGTGGCCCGGCTTGGCCCGGACGCGCTGGCCGTGGACCCAGCTACCTTCGCCGAACGGCTCCGAAGCCGAAAGGGCCAGGTCAAGGGGGTACTAACCGACCAGACGGTGCTCGCCGGGGTGGGTAACGCGTACTCCGATGAGATCCTGCACACGGCGCGGCTGTCACCGTTCGCGCTGACCACCCGGCTGACCGACGAACAGCTCGCCACCCTGCACGGGGCGACCCGGGACGTGCTCGGCGACGCGGTGTCCCGATCGGTGGGACAACGGGCTGCCGAACTCAAGGGCGAGAAGCGCTCTGGCCTGCGGGTGCATGCCCGCACCGGATTGCCCTGCCCGGTCTGCGGCGACGCCGTACGAGAGGTCTCGTTCGCTGACTCCAGCCTCCAGTACTGCCCCGGTTGCCAAACCGGCGGGAAGCCGCTCGCAGACCGACGGTTGTCGCGAATTGTACGTTGAGTGAGGGGACTCACTTCCCGCCGTGAATATTCTGCCCGGGCGCGACGAACGTCGGGATTGGGGTTCTACTCCAACGGCCATCCATCGGTATAGTGGCCCGGTCCCGGCTTCTGTAAAGGTCCGGAGCCGGCCAGCTGCCAACCGGCACAGCCCTGAAGCGAGGTCCTACCGGTCCGCGCTCGGGTCCGGGTGACGCATGGGAGACTGAAGCGGTGGACGACACGGACCCTCACTCCGCGTGAGCAGTCCGCGTCCTGCGGGAGGACATGGATGAGGTGACGACAAGCCTCCAGCGCCCGGTAACCAACGGAGGCCGGAGCAGAACCGTGCGGCACGTTGACAGCTTCGAGATCCAGCCGACGACGCCACCGTCCCACAACGGCGTGCCTCGGTCGGCCTGGTCCCGCAGCCACCGCCGGGTCTCCCGTTGGCACCGCCCCTACACCGCGATCCTGGTTCTGCTGGACTTCGCCGCCGCCGCCTTCGCGAGCTTCACCGCCATCCGCGCCTTCGACCAGTCGCGGGCCGGGTTCTACGACGACCCGACCTGGTTCTACACCGTGGCCTGCGTGCTGCTGCCGCTCGGCTGGGTCGCCATCCTCTGGTTCAACGGCTCCTACGATCGGCGTTACCTGGGCCTCGGCCCGGATGAGTTCAAGCGGGTCCTCCGCGCCGGCGTGGCGGTCTGCGCGACGGTCTCCTTCCTGGCGTTCGCCACCAAGACTGACCTGTCCCGATATTCGGTCGGCACCGCGCTGCTCCTCGCCCTGCTACTGATCCTGCTGGTCCGGATCCTGGTCCGATTTGTGCTGCACGTGATCCGGCGCAACGCCGGCCGGGCCGGCCACCGGATGGTCCTGGTGGGCACCCTGCCCGAGTGTCTGGAGGTCCACCGCCAGGTCACCCGCAATCCGGCTGCCGGCCTGGTGCCGGTCGCCATCCACCTCACCGACGGCTACGCGGCCGCCCGGGGGGTGGAGACCCCGGTCCCGGTCTACGCGGGGCGGGACCTCCTCGCCCTGGTTCGTGAGGTCGGTGGTGACACGATCGCGGTCTGCGGGTCGGCCAGCGCCGAGCCCGGCGAGCTGCGCCGCATGGCCTGGCAGCTCGAGGGTTCCGGGGTTGACCTCGCGGTGGTCCCGCAGTTGACCGACATCGCCGGGCCCCGCGTGCACATCCGGCCGATCGAGGGTCTGCCGCTGCTGCACGTGGAGGAGCCGACTCTCTCCGGTCCGGCGCTGCTGGCGAAGAACATGCTCGACCGGGTGGCTGCCGGGCTCGGCCTGTTGATCCTGCTACCGGTCTTTCTCGCGATCGCGATCTCGATCCGGATCTCCGACCCGGGTCCGGTCTTCTTCCGGCAACCCCGGGTGGGCCACGAGGGGCGGACCTTCCGGGTCTGGAAGTTCCGCACCATGTACGTGGATGCCGAGGAGCGGCTGGCCAGCCTGGTTGACCAGAACGAGACCGACGGCATGCTGTTCAAGATGAAGCGGGACCCGAGGGTCTTCCCGGTGGGCCGCTTCCTGCGCGCCTCGTCCCTGGACGAGCTGCCCCAGCTGATCAACGTGCTGAAGGGGGAGATGTCGTTGGTCGGGCCCCGCCCGCTGCCCGCCGACGACGGTGACTTCCTCGGCGACGTACGCCGCCGGCTGCTGGTCAAGCCCGGCATTACCGGCCTCTGGCAGGTCTCCGGCCGCTCCGACCTCTCCTGGGACGAGGCGGTCCGCCTCGACCTCTACTACGTCGACAACTGGTCGCTGGCGTACGACCTGAGCATCCTGTGGCGCACGGTCGGAGTGGTGCTCGCCCGGAAGGGCGCGTACTAGCCCGACGAGTAGTGTCCGGGGGTGGTCAGCTCGGATGGCAGGCGGCTCCCAGCTGCGCTGCACGAGCGGCATTCGCGAAGCAGAGGGGCAGCATGGAGCAGGTACTTGTCACGGGAGCGACCGGCACCGTGGGTAGCCTTCTGGTACGGGACCTCGCCGACCGCGGCGTGCGAGTGCGGGCGCTGGTCCGTTCGCCGGAACGAGCAACGGCAGCCCTACCTCAGGGCGTGGAGGCGGTCCGGGGGGACGTCACCGACCTGGCGTCGGTCCGGTCCGCGATCAGCGGGTGTGACACCGTCTTTCACGCTGCCGGGCTCCCCGAGCAGTGGTTGGCCGATCCCGACGTCTTCGAGCGGGTCAACGTCGGCGGCACTCGGCACCTGGTCGAGGCCGCGCTCGCCGAGGGTGTGGCGACCTTCGTCTACACCAGCACCATCGACGTTTTCGACCAGGCCCCGGGCCGACCGTTCGACGAGTCAAGGATCGCGGAACGGCCGCTCGGCACGGCCTACGAGCGTTCCAAGCAGCGCGCCGACGTTCTCGTGACCGAGGCGGTCGAGCGAGGCCTGCCAGCCCGGTTCCTGCATCCGTCCGGGGTCTACGGGCCCGGTCCGGCGACCGCCACCGCGCTGAACCTGCTGCTGCTCAGACTGGTCCGTAATCAGATTCCCGCGCTGCCCCCGGGCGGCATGCCCGTCGTCTTCACCGAGGACGTCGCCCGGGGACACCTCCTCGCGGCCGAAGCGCCGATCGGCAGCCGATTCATCCTCTCCGACCGCTACCTGACCCTGACCGCGATAGCCGAGCTGGTCCACACGTTGGTGCCGACGGCCAAGGTCCCCCGCACCATCCCCACCGCCCTCGCGAAAGCGATGGCCACCACCGGGGAGGCCGTCTCCCGCATCACCCGCCGGCCGCCCCTGCTCGCCGCGGGCGAGCTGCACTTCCTCCGCTCTCACCCGCTACCGGACGCCTCCCGGGCCCGCAGTCAACTGGGCTGGCACACCACCGCGGTACCGGAGGGCTTTGCCCGCGCCCTGCGGCACTTCGACGTACTGCCCTAGCCAGCAGCCGGAAGCACGGCCTCCCATCCGGTCGGACCGGACGCCCTTGACGTCGGCGCACCGAGGCCGGCTCCGCCCCCTTGGCAGCAGCGGCGGCAACGGCCACGATGCACTCCGTGAGTGGCAACCTCTCCGCTGTCGTGGGTGTCGTCGCACTGGCGACCGCGCTGGCGGCAACCCTCGTCGCGGTGCTGCGCCCGCGTGGCCACCGCACCATCGCCACCGCCACCCAACGGGCCACCTACGAGGTGCTGCACACCGCCGGACTCGCCGCCGTGCCGCTCCGCGCCGGGCTGACCGCGGCGAACGCCGCCAAGGCCGTACGCCACCTCCGGGCCCTGGTCGGGGCGGTCGGGTTGGCGCTGACCGACACCGCGGCGTTACTCGCCCTTGACGGGCCCGGCGCACACCACCAGACCCAGCTCGTCGCGGCGGCCCGCCGGGTCGCGGCGGCTGGCCGGTCGACCGTGCTCGGGGCGGCGGAGCTGCCCTGTGACCGGGTGGACTGCCCGGTCCGGGGTGCCGTCGTCGCACCGTTGACCGGCGCGGACCGACGGGTTGTCGGCGCACTACTGGCCATCGCGGACGGGGCACCCGCGCCTGGCCTGGTTCAGGCGACGCTGGAGACCGCGCACTGGGCCGGTACCCAACTCGCCCTCGCCGAGCTGGACTCCTCCCGAGAGCGGTTGGCCCGCGCCGAGGTCCGCGCGCTGCGGGCACAGATCAGCCCACACTTCATCTACAACGCGCTGACGGCGATCGGATCCTTCGTCCGCACCGACCCGGACCGAGCCCGGGAGTTGATCCTCGAATTCGCCGAGTTCACCCGCTACTCGTTTCGGGCGCACGGCGAGTTCACCACCCTCGCCGAGGAGCTCCGATCGATCGACCACTACCTGACCATCGAGCGGGCCCGGTTCGGCGACCGGCTCCAGGTGCGGCTCCAGGTCGCCCCCGAGGTACTGCCGGTGACCCTGCCCTTCCTCTGCCTGCAACCACTGGTCGAGAACGCGGTCCGACACGGGTTGTCCGGTAAGCCCGGCACGGGCATGGTGAGCATCGAGGCCCGGGACGCGGGCACCGAGTGCCACATCACGGTGGAGGACGACGGGGTGGGGATGGATCCGGCCACGCTTACCGCCGGTATCGCCGAACTGGCCACCGCCGGAAGCGCTTCGGTGGGTGCGCCGGGCGGACAGGTGGGTCTGTCCAACGTTGACGAACGACTTCGGGCGGTTTTCGGGGACGAGTTCGGCCTGGTGGTGGAGACCGGCCTCGGCTTGGGGACGCGGGTGAGCATGCGGGTGCCGAAGTTCCATCCTGGCGTACGGGCCGGCTCGTGACCGGGTTCCTCCGGGTCCTGGCGGTTGACGATGAGCCACCGGCCCTCGACGAGCTGGCCTACCACCTGCGAGTCGATCCACGAGTCGCCCGACTACACACCGCCGGTGACGCCACCGAGGCGTTGCGGGTACTCCGCGATGACGACGTGGACGTGGTCTTCCTGGACATCCGGATGCCGGGGCTGGACGGTGTGGAGCTGGCCCGGGTGCTCCGCCGCTTCGCCCGGCCACCGGCCATTGTCTTCGTCACCGCCTACGACGACGGCGCGGTGGACGCGTTCGACCTGGGTGCGACGGACTACGTCCGCAAACCGGTCCGGGCGCAACGGTTGGCCGAGTCGCTGCGCCGGGTGATCGGAGCGCGGCGGGTGTCTCCACAGCCGGCGGCGCCGGCACGGGAAGAGGACCCGACGATCCCGGTCGAGCTGGCCGGGACGACCCGGATGCTGCCCCGGTCGGCGGTGCGCTGGGTGGAGGCGCAGGGTGACTACGTACGACTGCACACCACCGACGATTCCCACCTGGTCCGGGTCTCCTTGGCGACCCTCGCCGAGCGGTGGGCTGACGCCGGCTTCGTCCGAATCCACCGCTCCTACCTGGTCCAGTTGCGGCTCATCGCCGAGCTGCGGCTGGTGAACTCCGGCTACGTGGTGGTGGTCGACTCGACCGAGCTACCGGTCAGTCGGCGGCACACCCGCGAGCTGAAGGAGAAGCTGATCCGGGCGGCTAAACAGGACTGGGCCCGCTGACCGGCTAGCGCACCATCGCAAGCATCGCCGCCCCGAGCAGCGCCGGCCCGTACGGGATGGGGGTTCGCCGGCCGGCCCGACCGGTCACCAGCAGGACGCCGACCAGCGGAAGGTTGACCAACGGAGCGAGCAGAACCCCGGTGACCACGGTCGGCCACCCCAGCCAACCGAGGTAGAGCCCGAGCGCCGCACCGAGCTTTACGTCGCCGAAACCGAGTGGGGACCGGGGCAGCAGGGTGAGCGCCAGGTAGCCAAACCCGCAGAGTACGGCGGCGAGCAGGGCCCGGCCCAGCGCCGGGAACGCCGGGTCGGCCACCGCAGCGAGCAGCAGTAACGCCAGCCCACCGCCGGCGGCGACCCCCACCAACGGGTCGGGCAGCCGCAGCACCCGTAGGTCTACCACGGCCAGTGGCACCGCGAGGGCAGCGAGCAGCAGAAACGCCGGCAACGCCCAGCCGGCTCCGACTCCGGCCCCCACGATGCCGGTGACGGCGGCGGTGAGGGGCACGGTGACCGCCCATCCCGGGGTGAGTGGGCGACGACAGTCCGGGCACCGCCGGGGTCCCCGCCACCAGGGTGGCCGTGCGCCGGCGCAGGCCGGGCAGGCGCTCCGCCAGGCCGGCCGGGGCCGACCGGTCGGCCAGTCGACCGCGTATCGGTCAATCAACCCGGGCAGCAACAGCCCCCAGCCAGCACCGGCGACAGCGGCAACGAGGGGGAGCAGCACGGCGGGATCGTAGCGCCCGCCTGCCCCATCCCGGCGTCTTCGCCCGCGCCGGTCCACAGCTCCCGCCGCAGGTCAGAGCGGTCGTAGCCGCGGTTATCCACAGCAAGGACCACTTCTCCACAAGTTATCCACAGGGCGGTGCGATGCTTCACCGGCCAGCAGGGCAGCGCTTGACTTTCCCCGGAATCGAGCGAGACTGCCGGAGTGGTCGCCGCCGATGACCGCGTTTCCGCGCGGACCCGCATCGTGCTCGCCGATGTGGTCCGGCGCGAGTCCGACAGCGAGCACCCCCGCATCGAACACCCCCGCACCGAACTCGCCGAGCAGACCCGGGTCGGCGAAGCGCTGGTCCGCGGCCTGGTCCGGGCGCAACTCTCCCTGGCGTTGCGGCTCTGGCTGGTGGTGGCCGTCGGGCTCGGCGGCCTGCCGTGGCTGTTCGCCATCGCGCCGTCGGTCGGCCGGATCACCGTGCTCGGGGTACACCTGCCGTGGGTGCTGCTCGGCGGGCTCTCCTTCCCGTTCCTGGTCCTGGTTGGCTGGGCGTACGTGCGCCTGGCCGAACGCAACGAGCAGGACTTCACCGACCTGATCCAGCGGCCGGAGCGCTGAGTGTGGGCAACGGCTACGTCGCTCCGGCGATCGTCGCGGTCACCCTGATCACCGTCGGCATCGGCTTCTACGGCCTGCGCCTCGCCCGCACCACCTCGGACTTCCTGGTGGCGTCCCGGGCGGTCAGCCCAACCTGGAACGCCGCCGCGATCGGCGGGGAGTACCTGTCCGCGGCGAGCTTCCTCGGCATCGCCGGTCTGATCCTCAAGCACGGCGTGGACGTGCTCTGGTACCCGGTCGGCTTCGCCGCCGGATACCTGGCGCTGCTGCTCTTCGTCGCCGCGCCGCTGCGCCGCTCCGGGGCGTTCACCCTGCCCGACTTCTGTGAGCTCCGGCTGGGCTCCCGGCGGCTGCGTACCCTTGCCACCGCGTTCGTGATCTTCATTGGTTGGCTCTACCTCGTCCCCCAGCTGCAGGGCGCCGGACTGACCATGGCCACGTTGACCGGCTCGCCCTACCCGCTGGGCGCCCTCCTGGTCGCGGCGGTGGTCACCGCGAACGTGGCGCTCGGCGGCATGCGCGCGATCACCTTCGTCCAGGCGTTTCAATACTGGCTAAAGCTGACCGCTCTCGCCGTACCGGCGATCTTCCTGGTGTTGCAGTGGCAGGCCGACGCCCGCCCGGCGGTGACCCCAGTGGAGGGTCCGACCTTCCGCACCGCGACCACCGTCGTGGTCGAACATCCCGCCACCCTCACCCTCCCCGACGGCCAGCTGCGGCAGGTACGCCCCGGCGACGAGCTGACCTTCGCCGCCGGGCAACCGGTGCCCGCGGTGACCGGAGTCGCCATCGACCCGGCCGACTGGTTGCTGCCCAGCACCGAAGCCGACGACCAGGGCCTCTTCACCACCTACTCGCTGATCCTCGCCACCTTCCTCGGCACAATGGGCCTACCGCACGTGCTGGCGCGCTTCTACACCAACCCGGACGGCGCCGCCGCCCGCCGCACCACCCTGGTGGTCCTGGCCCTGGTCGGCGCCTTCTACCTGCTGCCGACCGTCTACGGGGCACTCGGCCGGATCTACACCCCGCACCTGCTGCTCACCGGGGAGACCGACGCGGTGGTGCTGCTCCTGCCCGGCGCGGCTTTGGGTACGGGGACCACCGGCCGGCTGCTCGCCGCGCTGGTCGCCGCCGGCGCGTTCGCGGCCTTCCTCTCCACCTCCTCCGGCCTGCTCACCAGTGTCGCCGGAGTGATCTCCACGGATGTGCTGGGCCGTGGCTCGGTACGCGGGTTCCGACTCGCCACCGTGCTCGCCGGCAGCGTGCCCACGGTGTTCGCGCTCAACGTCTCCGGGCTGGAGGTGTCACAGGTGGTGGGGTTGGCGTTCGCGGTGGCCGCCTCGAGCTTCTGCCCACTGCTGGTGCTGGGCATCTGGTGGCGGGGGCTGACCGCCCGCGGCGCCGCCGTCGGGGTGCTCGCCGGTGGGGGCGCCGCGGCCGCGGCGGTACTCGTGACCGTGCTCGGCCCCCCGCTGGCCGGATGGCCGGCCACCCTCCTCGCGCAGCCAGCCGCCTGGACGGTCCCGCTCGCCTTCACCGTTATGGTGGCGGTGTCAACGGCCACGCGCCGCCACGTCCCGACCGATGTCGGTGCCACGATGCTCCGGCTGCACGCCCCCGAAGCCCTGCGATAGAGCGCCGTAAACCGCATCCGCCTGCACTGGGCCGAAACGCGGGTGTGCTGGCTGTCATCCAGAGTGGCCAGCAGGCAAGGCTTCGCCACCACACCTGATCTCGTCCGGGATCGGAGCCGTCCGGCCCGGGCCCCTCCGGAAGGGAGAAGCCCGGGACCGGAAAGCATCATTCAACAGGCGGCGTCGATACTGGCGCAGAGCCGGGCGGCGGTGCGCTCCGCGATACGCTGGTCCTCGGCCGGATCAATGCCTTTGATGCCCACCTGGGCCACCAGTTCGCCCTGTCGCACGAAGAGCCAACGGGACGTCAGGTCGCCGGTCCGACCAACCAGCAACGACTCGTCCCCCGCGAGGTCCGAGGCGAAGACCTCCATCCCCTTGCTGCTGTCCGGGTCTCGGGGCTTACAGCCGGCCACCTCCCGCCGAACGTTTTCCATCATGGTCTTCGCGGCCTCCTCCGAATGCCTTTCCACACGCTCGAACAAATAGTAATCATAAGTCTGGATGAAACCATCCTCCCGGAACGCATTCGCCTCTGGCCAACTCTGTTCGTCGCCCTCGCAGGTGCGGCTGGTCTCCATATCGAAATACCAGGCAATGCCCGGTTCGATAAGCGTCGGACCGAAAACCCCCACAAGATCCTCGTAGCGGAGCATGGCTGCGGTCGGAATACCCGGCGACGCCAAGGAGCTGTTCGTCGCGGGTGGTGCCGGCGGTACCGGCTCCCGGCCCTCAGCCAGGGCCACCGCACCGCTAGCGACCACGGCGACAGCGACCACACTCGCCAAACCAGCAACAAGACGGGTCTGCCGGGTCCGCCGCCGGGCACGCGCACGCACCTGATCAACCGGATCCCAGTTCAGAGCTTCAGTATCGTGATACAACTCGGCAAAAAACGAATCAGGCATGATTGACCTCCTCCGGAAACGAGGTGTCAAGAAGAACAGCAAGGGCTTTGCGCCCACGAGCAAGACGAGCCTTGACAGTGCCCGTCGGCGCACCCGTCTGATCAGCAATCTCAGCAACAGACAGATCCACCAGATGATGCAAGACAACCGCCTCCCGCTGCTCACTCGGCAACTGCCGCAACGCAGCTACCAACGCCACAGTGTTCTCCGACGGAGGCCCAGCGGCCGCACCGACACCATGCCGGCGATACGCAGAAATTCCATTACGAATCTTGCGCCAACGATTCACCAACCGCCGGTGCCCAACAGTCCGCACCCACGCCTCCGGATCGTCGTACGTGCTGATCTTCGACCAACGCTGCCAAGCCCGCACATACGCCTCCTGCGCAGCATCCTGCGCCTCACCCAGATCACCACCCAGCGCATAAAGCACCGTGACAACCCGATGTCGCGTGCTGCGGTAAAACTCCGCGAAACCGTCTTCCGCATCCACTACGCTCCACCCCTCTCAACTCCGCCACTATCACCCGCCACAAACCACGACGGTTGCGGAAGACCCGCCAATCAGTGCCACAGTGGAAGGCCGACCTGGTCACGGCCGACCGGCTGCGCCCGCCGAAGTAGTGTGCGACCTGCCCGTGCTGGGCAGGTTTGGTAGCTGAGAGACGGCCATCGCGTCAATCCATCACGACGACCAGGGGCAGAGACCATGGCCAGGGCCCCTCCGCTGCGGAAGGGCCCTGGCCCACAGTCCAGCTCAGCAGGCGTCGGTGCCGGCGCAGAGCCGTGCGGCTGTGCGCTCCGCGATACGCTGATCCTCGACCGGATCAACGCCCTTGAGCCACACCTGGGCCACCAGTTCGCCCTGGCGCACGAAGAGCCAGCGGGACGTCGCCTTCTCGCCGATCCGACCAACCAGCAACGACTCGTCACCCGCGAGGCCGGAGGCGAAGACCTCCATCCCCTCGCTGCTGTCCGGATTCAGGGGCGTACAGCCGTCCACCTCCCGCCGAACGTTCCCCATCGTGGTCTTCGCGCCTTCCTCCGAATGCCGCTCCACGCGCTCGATCACCGTGCCTTCGGTCCCCTTGTAAAAGACAGCTCCCCGGAACGCCTTCTCCCCTGGCCAGCTCTGTCCATCTTCCTCGCAGGTGTAGCTGGTCACCGCATGAAAAGACCAGTCGCCGTCCAGATCGTCGCCCGCTGCCCGGAAGCCGGTCGGGAGATCTTCGGTACGAAGCATGGCCGTGGCCGGAACATCCGGTGACGGCGGGTCGAGGGTCGGTTGATCGGTGGTCTCCGGCGATTCGCTCGGCGGGACCGTGCTCGGCGGGACCGTGCTCGGTGGGACCGTGCTCGGCGGGACCGTGCTCGGCGAGGGCGAAAGGGAGGGCGTCGGGCTACTGCTGGGGCTGGGCGAAAGGCTGGGTGAGGGGCTGTTCGTCGCGGGTGGTGCCGGCGGTACCGGCTCCCGGCCCTCAGCCAGGGCCACCGCACCGCTAGCGACCACGGCGACAGCGACCACACTCGCCAAACCAGCAACAAGACGGGTCTGCCGGGTCCGCCGCCGGGCACGCGCACGCACCTGATCAACCGGATCCCAGTTCAGAGCTTCAGTATCGTGATACAACTCGGAAAAAAACGAATCAGGCATG
>NZ_KB911579.1:2016522-3614393 GCF_000383575.1 Salinispora oceanensis
GCATCCTGCGCCTCACCCAGATCACCACCCAGCGCATAAAGCACCGTGACAACCCGATGTCGCGTGCTGCGGTAAAACTCCGCGAAACCGTCTTCCGCATCCACTAGGCTCCACCCCTCTCAACTTCGCCACTATCACCCGCCACGAACCAGGACGGTTGCCGAAAACATCCAGCGATCGACATCACAGTGAAGAACCAACTGGTCCTAGCCGACCGGCTGCGTCCACGGACGCGATGTAGGACTTGCCCGTAATAGGCGTGCTGCGTAGATAGGTAACAATCCCGTGATAGGGGTCTTGCGTCACGCCTGGTCTCGTCCCGGATCGGCGGCGTCCAGCCCGGGCCCTCCACCACGGCGAGGCCCGGAGCCGGGAATCATCTCAACAGGCGGCGTCGATGGGCCACCAGTTCGCCCTGTCGCACGAAGAGCCAACGGGACGTCAGGTCGCCGATCCGACCAACCAGCAACGACTCGTCCCCCGCGAGGTCCGAGGCGAAGACCTCCATCCCCTTGCTGCTGTCCGGGTCTCGGGGCTTACCGCCGGCCACCTCCCGCCGAACGTTTCCATCACAGCCGGCCGGCGGCGCCCGCCGAAGTAGTGTGCAGAGACCGTAGCCAGGGCCCTCCGCTGCGGGAGAGCCCTGGCCCATAGCTCAGCTCAGCAAGCGTCGGTACCAGCACAGAGACGTGCTGCCACCTTCTGCGCGAGTGGCCTCGCCTCGGCTCCGGTCGTTTGGTACTCAAGGTCCAGTTGAGCAACCAGGTCGCCCTGCCGGACGAAGAGCCACCGGTTGGGGATGCCCTGGATCACACCGGCAACCAGCACCGAATCCGCACCGGCCAGGTCCTCGGCCAGGATCGAAAGCGAACTGTCAGGGACGAGCATCTTGCAGCCCGCGACAAACTGGCGCACGTTCTCCATCACGGTGAGCGCATCGTCGCCCGAATGGCGGGTGACCCGTTGGTTGATCCACTCGGTCGGCGACCGGTAGACCATGCCGCGTCGACCCACCTCACCCTCCAATAGGGATGGCTGCTCGCTGCTGCAGTAGATGGCCACCGATTCCAGTGCCCAGTCCCCGTCCAGGTCGTCCTTGACGGCCTCGAAGCCGTCGGGGAAGTCGGAGGCTTTCAGCATCGCGGCTGCCGGGACTGTCTGCGGCGGTGGCTCCGACTGAGCCGGGGCCGGAGCCACCGGACTGCTGGGCGTCGTCGACGGCGCCTGCGTCGGCGAGGGTGGGCGGGAGGGCGTCGGGCTGCTGCTGGGGCTAGGCGAAATACTGGGCGAGAGGCTGGGCGAAGTGCTGGGTGAGGGGCTGTTCGTCGCGGGTGGTGCCGGTGGCGCCGGTTCCCGGCCTTCGGCCAGGGCCACCGCACCAGTAGCAACCACAGCGACAGCGACAACGCTTGCCAAACCAGCAACAAGACGGGTCTGCCGGGTCCGCCGCCGGGCACGCGCACGCACCTGATCAACCGGATCCCAATTCAAAGCTTCAGTATCACGATACAACTCGGAAAAAAACGAATCAGACATGATTGACCTCCTCCGGAAACGAGGTGTCAAGAAGGACAGCAAGAGCTTTACGCCCACGAGCAAGACGAGCCTTCACAGTGCCCGTCGGCGCACCCGTCTGATCAGCAATCTCAGCAACAGACAGATCCACCAGATGATGCAAGACAACCGCCTCCCGCTGCTCACTCGGCAACTGCCGCAACGCAGCTACCAACGCCACAGTGTTCTCCGACGGAGGCCCAGCGGCCGCACCGACACCATGCCGGCGATACGCAGAAATTCCATTACGAATCTTGCGCCAACGATTCACCAACCGCCGGTGCCCAACAGTCCGCACCCACGCCTCCGGATCGTCGTACGTGCTGATCTTCGACCAACGCTGCCAAGCCCGCACATACGCCTCCTGCGCAGCATCCTGCGCCTCACCCAGATCACCACCCAGCGCATAAAGCACCGTGACAACCCGATGTCGCGTGCTGCGGTAAAACTCCGCGAAACCGTCTTCCGCATCCACTACGCTCCACCCCCTCTTAACTTCGCCACTATCACCCGCCACGAAGCAAGACGGTTGCCCAGAGACACCCAACAATCGCCACCACAGTGGAAGACTGGCTGGCCCTGGCCGACTACGGTTTACGAATGACAGCAGAGCACCCCGCCCTCGCGCTGCGCGGTCTGGTGAAGCGCTTCGACGCGAAGATGGCCGTGGCCGGCGTTGACCTGACCGTGCCGGCCGGCTCGTTCTACGGGCTCCTCGGGCCCAACGGCGCCGGCAAGACGACCACGTTGTCAATGGCCGTGGGGCTGCTCCGGCCAGATGCCGGCGGCGCCTGGGTGCTCGGCCACGACGTCTGGGCCGACCCGGTACGGGCGAAGCAGCTCCTCGGCGTCATGCCCGACGGCGTACGCCTCTTCGACCGGCTCAGCGGCGCCGAGCTGCTCGCGTACCACGGCCTGCTGCGTGGCATGGACCCGGCGGTGGTCAACCAACGCGCGGCGGAGCTGCTGGACGTACTCGCGCTCGCCGACGCCGGCCGGACCCTGGTGGTGGACTACTCGGCCGGGATGAAAAAGAAGATTGGCCTGGCCTGCGCGCTGCTACACGGCCCCCGGCTGCTGGTGCTGGACGAGCCGTTCGAGGCGGTCGACCCGGTGTCGGCGGCACTGATCCGGGACATCCTCACGCGGTACGTCACCGGCGGTGGCACCGTCGTCTTCTCCAGTCATGTGATGGAGGTCGTGGAGCGGCTCTGCTCGCACGTGGCGATCCTCGCCGACGGCGCCATCAAGCGGGTCGGCACCCTGGACGAGGTCCGCGGAGAGCAGACGCTGGAGCAGGTCTTCGTGACGGTCGTCGGCGGACGCACCGCGACCGGTGAGGAGCTGGCGTGGCTGTCGCGGTGACCGACGCGGTATCCGATGTGGGGGCGGCCCGGCGGGTCTCGGCCTGGCACTTCGTCCGACTCAAGCTGCGGGTGCTGGGCAACAACTTCCGGGGCCAGGGTTGGCGGGTCGGCCTCTTCGTGCTCGGCGCGTTCGTTGGGCTCTGGTTCGCTGCCTTCGGCTTCTTCCTCTTCGCCGCTCCGGGCCTCGCCGGCAACGACCAGTACGCGACGCTGCTGGCGGCCTTGGGTGGTGGGCTGGTGGTGCTGGGCTGGTTCCTGCTGCCGCTGATCTTCTTCGGGGTCGACGAGACGCTGGACCCGGCCCGCTTCGCGCTGCTTCCGCTGCCCCGCCGGACCCTGGTCACGGGTCTCTTCGCGGCGGCGCTGGTCAGTGTTCCGGCGGTCGCCGTGCTGCTGGCCGCCACCGGTTTGGTCTTCACCGCGGGGGTCTTCGGCGGCTGGCCGGCCGCCCTCACGCAGGCGGTCGGGGTGCTGGCGGGCCTACTGCTCTGCGTCGCCGCCGCCCGCGCCGTCACCAGCGCCTTCGCCACGATGCTGCGTTCGCGTCGGGTCCGCGACCTGGCCGCGGTCCTGCTGGCGGGGGCCGCCGCCCTCATCGCCCCGGTGCAGCTGGCCGCCGCCGCCGCGCTGCAGGACGCGGACTGGGACCGGCTGGCCGCGGTGGCGGCCGTGGTCGGCTGGACACCGTTCGGCGCGCCGTGGACGATCGGCATCGAGGTCGCGCAGGGGCGGGTCTGGGCCGCACCGGTGAAGCTGATGATCACGGCATTCACCGTGGTGGCGCTGCTGCTCTGGTGGTCTCGCTCACTGGAGTCGGCGATGATCGGCACCGCGAGCAGCGGCAGGACGTCAACCCGGTCACCGGCGACCGGCACCGCTGTCACGCAGCTCTTCCCCCGGCTGCTGGGCTGGCTCCCCCGGGGCCGCTTCGGCGCGTTGGTGGCGCGGGAGGCACGCTACTGGTGGCGGGACGCCCGCCGACGGGCGAACCTGATCACGTTGGCCGTGGTCGGCCTCTTCGTCCCGGTCATGCTCAACCTCGGCAGCGCCGGCCTCACCGGGGGCGGCGGCGCCACGGAAAGCTCGTCCCCGGTCCTGGTCACTCTCTCCATGGTCTTCGTCGGGGTGCTCGCCGCCACGACCCTGGCCAACCAGTTCGGCTTCGACGGCAGCGCGTACGCAGCGCATGTGGTGGTGGGGGTGCCGGGCGCGGTGGAGCTGCGGGCCCGGATTGCGGCGTTCTCGCTCTACCTGCTGCCGCTGGTTCTGCTCATCTCCGGGGTGCTCGCCCTCCTGGTGCTGGGGCAGCCGGGGTGGATCGGCCTGACGGCGGGGAGCCTGCTCGCCACCTTCGGCGCCGGGCTCGCGGTCAACACCCTGCTGTCGGTACTCGGGGCGTTCTCGTTACCGGAGACGAGCAACCCGTTCGCGATGAACAGCGGCGCCGGGGTGGCCCGCAGCCTCCTCGCCATTCTGTCCATGCTCGCCTCGGCGGTCGCGGTGATCCCGATGGTGGCAGCCGCCGCGCTACTCGGCGACGTCTGGCTCTGGCTGGCCCTGCCGGTCGGCGCGGCGTACGGGCTGGGGGCGGCGCTGCTCGGCGCCTACCTGGCCGGCGACGTGCTGGACCGGCGGCAGCCCGAACTACTGGCGACCATCACCCCCCGTCGCTGAAAACTTCGACCCGTTGAACCGCAACCCTCGATGGTGTCAAGGGGTCTGCTGAGTAGTGCCGCGATCAGGCGGCCAGCCAGCAGGGGAGGCGCCAACGTGATGGTAGGGACACACGGCCCGGGGGAAACCCGGGAAGAACCGCCACCCGCGGTCACGGAGGGCGCGGGTGGTGTGGGTGACAGCTTCGAGGAGTTCTACGCCGCCACCTTCCAACCATTGATGCTCCAGCTCTACGCCTACACAGCCGACGTTGACCAGGCCCGCGACGCGGTCCAGGAGGCATTCAGCCGGGCCTGGCCCCGCTGGAACAAACTGGTCCACTACGACCACCCAGCGGCTTGGATCCGCACCGTCGCCATGAACGTCGCCCGCAACCGCTGGCGTCGGCTCCGCGCCGCCCGCGCGCATGCCCGCTTCCGCCGCGACGACGTCACCGAAGGACCAAGCCCAGACCGGGTGGCGCTGGCCCGCGCACTCGCCACGCTGCCCGAAAAGCAGCGACGGGCCATAGTCCTCTTCCACGTGGCCGACCTCAGCATCACCGAGATCGCCGACCAGGAAGGAGCCGCTACCGGCACCGTGAAGTCCTGGCTGCACCGAGGCCGGGCCGCACTAGCCGCCGCACTCTCCGACTCGGGGACGGAGGAAGCCGATGCCTGAGAACGACAACACCCCAGACCTGGACGACTTCTTCACCGCATTCAACTCAGGTGGACCACTGGCGATACCAGCCGGCGCCGTCGCCGCACAGCACGTCGCCCGCCGCCGTCGTACCACCCGGCTGGTCGCCGCCGGTGTCCTAGCCGTGGCGGTACTCGCCGCGACCCCAGCCATCGCCGCTACCTGGCCCGATCAGGATCCACCCGTACCACCAGCCAACACACCGACACCGGAACCGCCCCCGACGACGTCTCCGGCTCCATCCAGCTCCCCCAACCCGTCCGCCTCCCCAACCCCGTCGGCCACACCCAGCACCGCACCACCGGACGGCCAGATCGGGAAGACGGAGCTCGGCAACGCCACGCTGGAGCTCCCCGCCTGGCCCGATTACCTGAAGGACCACTGCCCAGCAGGACGAGTGAAGTTCTCCGACGGCACCGCCCAGCTCGCGCCCAACTCGGAACTCCGGATCGCAATCTCCGAGGTCAGCCACGTCGACTTCGATCGGGACGGAGCGAAGGAGACGGCCGCTTTGATCAACTGCAGTGGGATTGAGATGGGCGAGTCGCGGGTCCTCGCCTTTGACCGGGACGCCTCCGACAACATCGTGACGATGGGTCTGGTGACCGGGCACACCGGCGACATCGCCTGGATCAAGGGGATCCGCGCGAAAGGCACCGCCGTCGAGGTGGAGGTCGTGGACGCAGCCGGCGAAGGAGTCGTGGACGGGTTCGCACAGTCGCAGTGGCGGGCCTACTCCTTCTCGGGCAAGGGCTTCGTCCAGTCTGGCGGACCGAGCACGTTCCCGCCGAACCCGCACGTCAGCGACCTCTCCATCAGCGGGCATGACGTGCAGCTCGTGCCAGATGGCGCGGACACGGCGTCCGGCACGCTGAGCCTGACCGTCAGCAACCAGGGTCCGCAGCGGGCCACCGACCCCTTTCTGACGGTGGATCTGCCAAGTGAGGTCACGATCACCTCGCCACCCGCGAAGTGCGAGACGTCGAAGACTCCGAGCGGTACGCGCTATCGATGCTGGCTGCCGGCGCTGGCGGTGAATGCCGACTCCGTCGTCAACCTTCCGCTGTCCGCGCCGCAATCCGTACTCGGAGGGGCGCAGCCCAGCCAGTGGGACGCCAACATCGTCTGGGGTTTCACCGGAACAGAAACCGGAGACGGCAAAGGCTGGCCCTACCCCGAGCCCGACGGCGCCGAGGCCGACAACTCAGCGAAGGGAAACCTGCTGCCAGCCCCGTAATCAACACACGGAGCCGCCCAGCGATCGCCACCTCGGTCGCTGGGCGGACGGCGCGTCCGCCGGTCACGCGGGGCGCAGCCAGGCGGGCCCGCTGCCGGTCAGCGGAGGCGGGTAGCGGCGACGAACGTGCGCCAGGACTCGGGGCCGAACGTCAACGCGGGGCCGGCCCGGTCCTTGCTGTCCCGCACCAACACCACCCCGGCCAGATTGTCCGCCACCTCGACACAGTTGCCTTCATTGGCCGACCTGGTTGGCTTCCGCCATCGTGGCTCGGCACTCATCATGGCGTCACCTTCAGCTTGTTGATCATATCGATGGAGACACGTTCGTTCAGGGCCTCGCCGAGTAGATGCTCCCACTTGCGCTGCACCAAGCGTATCCACTCCGGGTAGTCAGCGATCTGTCCCCGGGCCGCGTTGTCGAGGCAGAGCAGATTGTCGCTTCCGGGGAGTTCCGCGATCACGAAACCCCCACCCATGGAGGCGTGGGCACCAACCTCGAGCGGCAGGATGTGTAGGCGCACCTGCGGTAGCTCGACCGCTTCGAGTAACCGACTGAGCTGCCGATCCATGACAGCACGCCCTCCGACAGGTCGGTGCAGGGCACTCTCGTCAATTACAAACACGCACTCGGACGACTCGTTCTGATGGAGGACCAGCTGCCGCCTCATCCGGAGACTGACGAGTTCCTCCACCCGCTCGGTTCGGTACAATCCGCCCGCCGAAACCACCGCTCGCGCATACTCCTCGGTTTGCAGGGGGCCGGGGATCAGACAGGGTTCGAAGTAACACAGTCGGACTGCTCGCTCTTCGTGCCCCGGCCAGGATTCAAACCAGGACGGCCCACCCCTGCCCTCATCCTCCTGGAGCAGAATGGTGAGGAGTCCTCCCGTTCCTAATGCCTGATCGGCAGCAACGGCGAACTCCATGGTTGGGCGACGCCGGCCGGTTTCGATCGCAGCCACGGTGGACGGGCTCCATCTGATCGAAGCGGCTAGCGCCTCCTGTGACATTTCTGCGCCCGCCCGAGCAGCCTTGAGTGCCCGGATCCACATCTCGACGTTCATCCTCACCTACCAGGTAAGTACGTGACCGCGTTCTGTAGTAAGCACTGGCATCCTCCCCCGCCCGGAGCACCGAGTCCAGGGTGGAAGCTGCGCGGCCCGGCTGGTGGAGGCGACGACCCGGTGGTCGGTCCTGCGTCGGGTCGCCCCGGTCACTTTCGGTCGGGGCGGCCCGCTAGCTGGAGGAGGCAGCGATGCTCAGACTGTTCCGACGAAACAGCGCGTCGCGGTGGTACCGCCGCAGGGGCCGGCCGCCGGCATTCAGCCCACGGGGCACGACGGCGTTGGGGCGGGCGCCAGCCCCGCCGCAACAGCCTCCAGCGTGGGCCAGCTGGCCCACGCTGGAGTCACCCCGACCGGGCCGAGCGGGCTGGCTGACCCCGGCGCAGACCTGGCGGGCCAACGGTGGCCGCTGGTGAGTAGAGCGCGACCACCAGCGGGCCGCCCAGCGGCGAGCCGAGTGGTGCCGCACGTACCGATGCGCCCGCTCTGGCGGTGTCGGGCGTGTGGCGCCCCCTGGCCCTGCCAACCGGCGCGGCTCGCGTTGTTGGTGGAGTACCGGCACGATCGACCGGCGCTCCTCGTCTACCTGGGAACGCTGCTCGCGGAGGCGGCAGCGCAGCTCGCGCCTCCGCACCGGAGTGAGCTGTCGGACGGACTGCGGGAACGCTTCGTCGGCTGGGCGCGGGCCGGGGACGGCAGAATGTTCCACGTGAATCATGAGCCGGGCGCTGACATCCACCACACCGACCCGTTCGCCGTTCCCACCGGCCAGCGGTCCCCCGTACGCCGGCTGCGCGGTCGGCTGGCGACACCGGTGACGCTCTGGACGGCGCCCGGCCCGGCCGGGTTGACGGTGTCCTCGACGCTGGTGGCGGAGGGTGAGCCGGACCGGCTACTCGGGTTGGTTGACCCGGAGTCGGAGCTGTGGGCGGCGGCCGAGGCGGCGGGGCGCTTCGCGGTGGCGCCACTCGGCCCGGCGCACCGGCAGCTCGCCGACCGGTTCGCCGGGCTCTTCCCGTCGCCGGGCGGCCTCTTCGCCACCGGCGACTGGACCGACACCGAGTACGGCCCGGTCCCGTCGGACGCCGGTGGCTGGACCGGCTGCCGCCTCGACACCGCTCGGGAGTACGGGTGGGCGCTGCTGGTGGAGGCCACGATCGTCGCCGTCGAGCTGGTTGAGGAGGCGGAGCCGCTGCTGCACTACCGGGGCCGGTACCGCGAGATCACCGGAGGCGGTCGCCGGTCACCGGAGTGAGCCAGGTCACTCGGCGCAGCCACGGTGCCGTTCGGCGCAGCTGACGACCAGCGACGATCGCCGCCTTCCGGGCCGGGTAGCGGATTCCCTACCGTGCGCGAAACCCCGGATACCTGTGAAGGTGGTGAGCCACGGATGTCCACGGACACACCCGCGTCCGCCCCGGCCGAGTCGGCGGCGGAACGCTATCTGGCCGTGCAACGGTCGGCCGAGTTCGCCGGGTTGCGGCGAGCGTTGCGCGGCTTCGTCTTCCCGATGACCGTCGCGTTCTTCCTCTGGTACGCGCTCTACGTGATCCTCTCCGCGTACGCGCGGGACTTCATGGGCACGAAGATCGTCGGCAACATCAACGTGGCGCTGGTCTTCGGCCTGCTCCAGTTCGCCTCCACCTTCCTGATCGCCTGGCTCTACTCCCGGTACGCCGCCCGCCGGATCGATCCGGTGGCGGACCGGATCCGCGCGGAGTTCGGGGAGGTGACCCATGACCACGGTCCTCGCGGCTGAGGCGGGTGACAGCACCGCCCGGAACCTGACCCTCACGCTCTTTCTCGTCTTCGTGGCGGTGACGCTGGCGATCACGGTGTGGGCCAGCCGGCAAACCAAGACCGCCACCGACTTCTACGCGGGTGGCCGCTCCTTCTCCGGCTTCCAGAACGGCATGGCGATCGGCGGCGACTACATGTCGGCGGCGTCGTTCCTCGGCATCGCCGGCCTGATCGCCCTCTACGGCTACGACGGCTTCCTCTACTCGATCGGCTTCCTGGTCGCCTGGCTGGTGGCGCTGCTGCTCGTCGCCGAGCTGTTGCGCAACTCCGGCCGCTACACGATGGCCGACGTGCTCGCCTTCCGGATGCGGCAGCGTCCGGTGCGGACGGCCGCTGCGGCCTCCACCATCACAGTCTCGATCTTCTATCTGCTCGCTCAGATGGTAGGCGCGGGGGCGCTGGTCGCACTGCTGCTGGGCATCAAGCCGGGTACGACCTTCCTCGGCCTGGACGCGGACGCCGCCAAGATCGCCACGATCATCATGGTCGGCGCGCTGATGGTCACCTACGTGACGGTGGGCGGCATGAAGGGCACCACCTATGTGCAGATCGTGAAGGCGTTCCTCCTGATGGGCGGCGCCGTCGTGATGACGCTGCTGGTGTTGGCGAAGTACAAGTTCAACCTCTCCGACCTGCTCGGGGACGCGGCGGACGTCTCCGGCAAGGGCGCCGCCCTCCTCGGTCCGGGGCTGCGGTACGGCGTCGAGACCCCCGGCGACGCCCTGACAACCTTCTACAGCAAGCTGGATCTGCTCTCCCTCGGCGTCGCGCTGGTGCTCGGCACGGCCGGCCTGCCGCACATCCTCATCCGCTTCTACACCGTGCCGACGGCGAAGGCCGCCCGGAAGAGCGTCCTCTGGGCGATCGGCATCATCGGCACCTTCTACCTGCTCACGCTCGCCCTCGGCTTCGGCGCCGCGGCGCTGGTGGGAAGCGAGGCGATCACCGCGCAGGACCGGGCCGGGAACACCGCCGCACCGCAGCTCGCCGAGGTGTTGGGGGTGGACTTCCTCGGCGGGGAACTGGGCGGGGCGACCCTGCTGGCGGTCATCGCGGCGGTCGCCTTCGCGACGATCCTGGCGGTCGTCGCCGGTTTGACCCTGGCCTCCTCGTCCAGCCTGGCGCACGACTTCTACGCCAACGTAATCAAGAACGGCACCGCCTCCGAGCGGCAGGAGGTGGCCGTCGCGCGGATCTCCGCCCTGGTGATCGGCGCGATCTCGATCGTCCTCTCCATCTTCGCGCAGAACCTGAACGTCGCCTTCCTGGTCGCCCTCGCCTTCGCGGTGGCCGCGTCGGGCAACCTGCCGGCGATCCTCTACAGCCTCTTCTGGCGGCGGTTCAACACCAACGGCGCGGTCTGGGCCATCTACGGTGGCCTCTTCGCCGCGGTCTTCCTGGTCTTCTTCTCTCCGGTCGTCTCCGGTTCGCCGACCGCGATGTTCCCCGACCAGGACTGGCAGTGGTTCCCCCTGTCCAACCCGGGCCTGCTCTCCATCCCGTTCGGCTTCCTCTGCGGCTGGTTCGGGACGGTGATCTCCAAGGAGCGCGACGATCAGCGCTACGCCGAGTTGGAGGTTCGCTCGCTCACCGGCGCGGGCGCGCACTGACCGTCCCGGGGCGGCGACATCGCGGTCCGGGCGGCGACACCCTGGGCCGAGCCGGCGGCACCCGGGCGGGCCGGGCGGGGCGACGATGCCCCGGCCCGGCCCTTCCGCGCCGGGCGGGAACCGACTGCTCGGTAGGGTGGCCGCCATGAAGGTTGTGCAACGCTTCGGCCCCGGTCATCGCATCCTCGTCACCGGTGGGGCGGGTTTCGTCCCCTCCCACCTGGTGGACGCCCTCCTCGCCCGTGGCTGCACGGTCGTGGCGGTGGACAACTTCGTGACCGGTTCCAAAGAGAACGTCGCCCACCTGGCGGAGACGTCGACCTTCACGCTCATCGAGGCGGATATCTCCGACGGGCTTCCCGAGCACCACCCCGCCCTCGCCGAACGGTTCGACGCCATCCTGCACATGGCGTCACCGGCCAGCCCCACCGACTTCGAGAAGCTGCCGGTGGAGATCCTCCGGGTCGGCTCGGTCGCCACCCTGCACCTGCTGGACCGGGCGGTCGCCGACGGCGCCCGGTTCCTGCTGGCCTCCACCTCCGAGGCGTACGGGGACCCGTTGGAGCACCCCCAGCGGGAGACGTACTGGGGCAATGTCAACCCGATCGGGATCCGGAGTGTCTACGACGAGTCGAAGCGGTTCGGCGAGGCGGCGACGATGGCGTACCACCGGAGCCGGGGGGCGGACGTCGCCATTGTGCGAATCTTCAACACCTACGGCCCACGGATGCGGCCAGACGACGGCCGGGCGATCCCGACGTTCATCGCCCAGTCGCTGCGCGGCGAGCCAATCACCGTGCACGGCACCGGGGATCAGACGCGCTCCATCTGCTACGTCGATGATCTGGTGCGGGGCATCCTGTTGCTGCTGGATTCGACCGAGACCGGGCCGGTCAACTGCGGGACCGAGCACGAGCTGAGCATGCGTCGACTGGCAGAGTCGATCGTGTCGCTCTGCGAGAGCAACTCCGAGGTGACCTATGTCACCCGGGCTGCGGATGATCCGAAAATGCGTCGACCGGATCTCACCCGGGCCCGGGAACTCCTCGATTTCGAGCCCGAAGTTACGCCCGAGGAGGGCCTGCGCCGCACGATTGCGTACTTCCGCGACCGGCTCGGGTAGCCGCCCGCGGCGGTCCATCGACGAAATCGGGTGCCACCGGCTTACAGCATCCCGACGTACCCTGACTCGCATGTCAGCGACCACCGCCGCCGCTTACCCGCTCCCGCACCTGAGTCGCAGCACCGGGCGGGCACGGGTGGGCGGCCCCACCACCGGACATGCCCGCCCCGCGCCGACAGGCTGGAACCCCGCGCCGGTCGGACCGACCGGCGGCGGGCCGCTCGGCCCCGGCGGGCCGGGTGGTCCCGGCGGGCCCGGTGGGCCGGGCGGTCCCGGCGGGCCCGGTGGGCCGGGCGGTCCCGGCGGGCCCGGTGGCCCCGGCGGTCCCGGTGGGCCGGGGGGCCGCTCCGGCCCGGGCCGACCAGGGCGGCGTGGCTCACGCCCTCGCTGGGTCCGGATCGCGTTGGTGGCCGGAGTCGCCGTCCTGGTGTTCGCGCTGCTCGCCGCCACCGGGGCCTGGGTCTACGCTCGTGGCCTCGACAATGATCTCGCCCGGACCAATCCGTTCCCGCCGGGGGAAGCCCAGGACCGACCGGTCAAAACGGTTGATGGCGCGCTGAACATCCTCCTCGTCGGCACGGACTCCCGGGATCCGGACGCGCCGATGGACCAACGCGGCGAGTGGCGCGCCGACACGATCATGGTGATGCACATTCCCAGTAACCACCAGGAGGCATACCTGGTGTCGATCCCCCGTGACCTGTACGTGCCGATCCCGGAGAGCGCGGACGCCGACTGCGACTCGGGGCAGCGCCGAAAGATCAACGCTGCTTTCGCCTTCGGGGGCCTTCCCTTGGCGGTCCGCACCGTGGAGTGCTTCACCGATGTCCGCCTCGACCATGTCATGGCGATCGACTTCGGCGGGTTCGAAGAGGTGACGGACGCCCTCGACGGCGTTGATCTCACGGTGGAGAAGACGATCACCTCGATCCACAAGCCCTACCGGACCTTCACCGAGGGCGTCAACCACATGGACGGCGCCGAGGCGCTGGACTGGGTCCGGCAGCGCAAACAGTTCGCCCGGGGCGACTTCGACCGGATGCGGCACCAGCAGGAGTTCCTCCAAGCGCTGATGAGCAAGGCGGCCAGCACCGGGACGCTCACCAACCCGATCAAGCTGAACGACTTCCTCAAAGCTGTGACCGCCGCGGTCACCGTTGACGAGGACTTCTCCCTCATCGACATCACCCTCCAGTTCCGCAACCTGCGCGGGGAGAACCTGACCTTCGTGACCAGCCCGCACAACGGCAGCCAGACCATCAACGGCGAATCGGTCGTGGTCTCCGATCGGGAGCAGGCGCTCGCGATGTACCAGGCGATCTCCGCGGACAAGATGGCCGACTGGGTCGCGGCGAACGAGAGCGACGACGGCAGCTGATTCCACGCCGGGGCGACGCCGCCGCCGGCGTCGCCCCGGCGGATCCCCGTGGGTCCGCCACTTCGACGCCGACCAGGTTGGGAACCGGCGAACGGACCCGACGGTGGCCCGACGGACCGTAGCCTGACGTGAGAATTACTCACAGACGGTGGCGGGGAGGAAACACGTCCAGGTCGAGGGGCGGACAGGAGCGGGCCGACGCGGGCGTCCGGCGCGGACGGCCACGTTGGGCCCGCCTCCTAATCGGCATCGGCCTCGCGCTGGTGCTCCTGGCCGGCCTCGCCGCGGTCGGCCTCTACCGGCTCGCCCAGCGGTACGACCAGGCCGTAGAAAGGGAAGAACTGCTCGACCCGGACGCCCGGCGGAGCCGGACAGATCTGGACGGTCCGCTGAACTTCCTGCTCGTCGGCACCGACCGCTGGCGGAGCAGCACCACCGCCGACCGAAGATCGGACACCATCCTCATCGTGCACGTGCCGGCGGGCGGGCGTGAGGCGTTCCTGATGTCCGTACCCCGAGACCTTCTGGTCACCATCCCCGCCGCCCCTGGCTTCGGTGGCGGAGAAGACAAGATCAACGCCGCCTACCAACACGGCGGTGGTGGAAAGTCCGGCACCCAACTACTCTCCGCCACTCTCGCTCAGCTCACCGGCATCCGCTTCGACGGCGCAGCAAAGATCGACTTCTCCGGCTTCCGCGATGTCATCGACCACCTCGGCGGTGTACGCCTGTGCGTTGACACCGAATTCCGCTCGATCCACACCGACCGGGTCTTCACCCCCGGCTGCCAGGAGATGGACGGCGGCACTGCGCTGGACTTCGCCCGCCAGCGTTACGACCTGCCCAACGGCGACTACGACCGGCAGGCCCACCAACAGCAGCTACTCCGGGCGATAGTGCAGCGCGCCTCCGAGACCTCGATCCGCACCAACCCGGTCCGCCTGGACCAGGTGATCCGAGCGGTCGGCAACTCGCTGACCGTGGACACCAACGGCGTACCCCTGGCGGATCTGATTCTCGCGCTGCGGGACCTGCCGGCGGACGCCCTCCGCGGGATCCAACTGCCGTCCTACCCGCAGACCATCGACCAGGTCTCCTACGTCGTCCTCCAGGAAGACAGCGCCGGCCTCTTCGCCGCCGTCCAGAACCAACGGGTGCCGCAGTGGGTCCAGGCCAACCCCCGGTGGGTCACCCAGCTCTGACCAACCGGCAACACCCACCCGGAGAGCGCGGCCCCTAAGCTGGAAGCCGTGTTCGGACCCCGCGTACCCACCGTGACCGTAACCGAGATCAACGACGACGTGTACCTGCTCGATGTCCGGGAGGACGACGAGTGGATCGCTGGTCACGCACCCGGTGCCCACCACCTACCGATGACCCAGCTGCCCACCCGGCTGACCGAAGTGCCCGACAACCGGGAGGTGGCCGTCATCTGCCGATCTGGCGGGCGCTCCGCGCAGGTCGTCACCTATCTCCTGCGCAACGGCTGGGAGCAGGTACGCAACGTCGAAGGCGGGATGGGCGAATGGGCCGCCACCGGACGGCCGGTGGTCGGCGGCGACGGACAGCCAGGCCGGGTCCTGTAGCCGCACGCCATGGGCCGCCCCCTGGTCTTCGCCCACCGCGGCTCGTCGTACGACCTTCCGGAACACACGCTGGCCGCGTACCTGCGCGCCCTTGACGAGGGCGCCGACGGGGTGGAGTGCGATGTTCGGTTGACGCGCGACGGGCACCTCGTCTGCGTGCACGACCGTCGCCTGGACCGCACCAGCAACGGGCACGGTCCGGTCAGCACGCGGACGCTCGCCGAACTGGAACGGCTCGACTTCGGGTCCTGGCACCCGGGCCCCCCGCTGGCCGACGGCGACGAAGGAGTGGACGAGTCGTACCTGCGGCTACTCACCCTGGACCGGCTCCTGGAAGCGGTCCGCACCGCCGGCCGGCCGGTCCGGCTGTTGATCGAGACCAAACACCCGTCCCGGTACGGGCGACACGTCGAGCGCCGGCTGGTCACACTGCTCGACCGGCACGGGCTGACCGTGCCGAGGCCCGACCACCCACTCCAGGTCACCGTCATGTCGTTCTCGCTGCTGGCGGTGCGGCGACTCCGTGCGTTGGCCCCCGCGCTGCCCACCGTGCTGCTGTTGGATCGGTTACCGCGCGGGCTCCGGCCGAGCCGATTGCCGTTCGGCATCCAGATCGCCGGGCCTGGCCTCGCGCTGGTGCGCTCCCACCCCACCCTGGTCCCCGCACTGCGGGCAGCCGGAAACCAGGTGTACGTCTGGACCGTCAACGACCCGAGTGACCTGGATTTGGTGCTGGCTATGGGGGTGGACGGCATCATCACCGATCGGCCGGCCCCGACGCTCACCCGGCTCCACGGCTGAGCGTGGGACCAACGGGCCTGTCCCCGAATCCGGTCGGCGGGCACACTCGGAGCATGCCGAGACGCACGGACTTCTCTGCTCTGATCGACGGCCACACCGCGGTGATCGAGATGGTCAACTCTGGTGAGGCCGGCGTGCCGGCGCTCAACCAGCTCCTCCGGGTGGTCCAGCAGGCGCTGGGGGCTGCCGGGATGGCCTTCATCGAGTTCGCCCCCACCGGGGGCCGGGTCATCGCCGCCACCGGCACCGTCGAATGGAGTCTCGGCCATCCCCTGCCGACAGACGACCCGGACGCCATCTGTCTCCTCTCCGGACCCCGGAGCCGCCAGCTCGACACCGACCGCCTCACCGGCCGGCTCGGGGCGAAACTCACCGGCTCGGCTCGGTCCCAGATGCTGGTGTCCCGCGCCGAGATCGGCGGGCACGTCGTGGGCAGCCTGCACGCCCTCTACCCCGCCACCGAGGAGCGGCCGTGCCCGGACCAGCAGTGCGTCATCGCCTACGTCGCCTCCTGCATCGCCCACCTCTACGGCGACCAGCGCGGCCTACCGGTACACGTCGACGGGCCGATCGTGGCGGCGCTCGCCGACGGTCTGGCCGTGGTGGACCGCGAGGCCCGCGTCCGACTCTGGAATCCCGCCGCCACCCAGATCACCGGCCATGCGGTCACTGACGTGATCAGCCAGCCCGTGCCGTTTCCCCTCCCCCCACCGGGGCAGGCGCTCGACCACCGGCTGCCGGATGGTCGCTGGCTGCGGGTCACCTCGGGAGAGCTCCCCGGGCCGGGAACGCTCCGCGTGGTCACCTTCCGGGATGTCACCGACCAGCAGCCGAGCATCACCGATCACGACCTCTTCGTCGCGGTGACCAGCCACGAGCTGCGCACACCGGTGACCGTCATCAAGGGGTACGCGGACACTCTCACCGATCACTGGGAGGCGCTGAGCGACGCTGACCGACAGCTGGCTGCCCAGAAGATCGGGCAGCGCGCCAACGAGTTGGCCCGCCTCGTCGACCGGCTCCTCTCCTCCACCGCCGAGGCGGGCTCCGGTGGAACGCCGCCCGCCCCGTACGACCTGGCCGACGCCCTGCGGGCGGCGGTGACCGAACTCCCCACCGAGCTGCGACGTCGAATCACCCTTACCGCGCCGGTCGGCCTGCCCCGGGTGCTCGGTCACCCGGCCAGCCTGGCGACGGTCCTCACCGAGCTGTGCACGAACGCCGGCAAGTACTCGCCCCCGGCCAGCCCGATCACGGTCACCGCCGGTGCCGACGGACAGACCGCCTTCATCCGCGTCACCGACCAGGGCAGCGGCATCCGACCAGAGCACGTGGAGCGTGCGTTCGACCAGTACTGGCAGGGCGATTCCGGCGACCGCCAGCGCTCTCCCGGAGCCGGGCTCGGCCTCTTCCTCGTCCGCCGAATCGTGGAACAACAAAACGGACGGGTATCCCTCCGGCCAAAAGCTGGTGGCGGTACGGTCGCAGAGGTACGGCTGCCACATGGATGATCAAGGGTGGCGGGGTGTGAAGGGGCGACAGTGTTGACGGAGACTCCCGAACAGACGTGGTGCGTGGTGGTCCCCCACGACGGGGCGGGAGCCCGCCAGGCGCGGCACTGGCTCGCCGACGAACTGGGGAACGCCGTGCCGCCAGCGCTGCTCGCGGATCTCGTGGCGGTCCTCGCGGAGCTGGTCGGCAACGCCGTACGGCACGCCGACCCGCTGCCGAACGGGGTGATCCGGGTGGGGTGGCGGTTGCGCCCCAATCCGGCGGGGCCCCAAATCCGGCTACAGGTAACTGACGGCGGAGCCCCCGTGCAACCGCGGATCCGGGCAATCGAGCCCGACGCACCGGATGGCCGGGGCCTGCACATCGTCGCCGGGTTGTCCAGCCGCTGGGGCGTTGACCGGGATGGCCTCGGGCAGAGCGTCTGGGCTGAGTTCGATCCGGTCGGCCAGCACGCGGAGCCGGTCGGCACCGATGCGGTCGACAAACCTGATCTGGTGGTCGCCTGACCGGCGGGGCCGGATGGGTCCGACCGCCGTCAGCCCACGCGGCCCTCTAGGCTGTCCGACCGTGAGCAAGCGTCGAAAGAGCCAACGGGCCGGGCACACCACCGGGAAGCGGGAGAAGATTCGGGATGTCTTCGTGCCCCGCCCCTTCGAGGGCCTGACCGACGAGCCAGAGTGGATCGCCCTCCGCGAGCTCGTGCCGGCCGCCACCGCACCCCTGCGCCTCGCCCCCGACCTGGTGACCGAGTTCGGCGAGCGGGAGGTCCTGCTGGCCACCGTCCTGCCGGTGGCGGCACCGGCGATGGTGCAGCCAACCGGCCGGGTCCTGCTCGGCCTCCAGCGGCATCAGCAGTCCGGCGACGTCTCCCGGGACCTGGCCGAGGCGTTGCTCTGTGCGCTGCGTACCGAGCCTGGCCACCAGGTCAGCGTGCCGCCGCTGCCCGGTCCGGGGCCCCGGCTGCCGGACGTGCTGGTTGATGCTCCACTGGAGATCACCCTGCACGACAGCTTCCAGTTCTGGCTCGACCCGGACTCGACTGACAATCCGACCGTGCAGGCGTCGCTGGAGCGGGCCAACGCCGCGATCTACCCGACCGTGCGGCTCACCGCCGCCCGCGCCGCCTACTGGTGCCAGGTCTCGGAGAAGGCGCACGTCCGCTGGGTGCTCCCCGATGACGAGGACGCCGCCCTGGACGCGCTGGCCCACCTCAGCGTGGCCGGCACATTGACCCTGGGCGAGGAGACGAAGTTCGCCGGCATGTTCCGCGCGCACGGCCGCCTCGTACCGGTCTGGGATCTTCCTGAGGAGACGCCGGCTGGTCACTGGGAGCAGCCGGTGGCGGAGTTCGCCGAACGCTACGCCGCGGCCCTGGCAGCCGCCGTCCCCGTGGACGCGGCGGCCCGACGCGCACGGCACGGGCTCCTCGGCCGCCAGCTCACCCTCCGCTGAGTCCACGCGGCCGGCGGAGGGGAGAGGTCAGATCAGTCTCCCGGCCGAGGGGGGCGCGGAGCAGCGGGCAGGACATGCAGCGGGGGCCACCCCGGCCGGATCCCAGCTCTGACCCAGCGATCGGGATAACCTCGATGCCGGCTCGCTCAAGCTGCGCGTTGGTCTCCGTGTTCCGTTCGTAGCTGACGCAGAGCCGGGGTGCCAGGGCAAGGGTGTTGTTGCCGTCGTCCCACTGTTCCCGCTCGGCGGTCACCGGATCCAGGCCGGTGTCGATCACCCGCAGCTGGTCCAGGTTCATCGCGTCCGCGGCGGCCCGCAGGAACGGCGCCGGCCCGTCCAACCGCAGATCATCGCCGTCCGTCCCGGCGATCACCGTGTACGCGACGAGCGTGCTGGCGATGTTCGGGTACATCAGCACAGCGTCGGCGTCGACCATCGTGCAGACGGTGTCGAGATGCATGGTGGCCCGCTCCTGGGCGATCGGCACGACCAGGATGGTGTGGGCCAGGTCCGCGGCGAAGACCTGGCGGGCGAGACGCTCGGCACCCGCCGGCGTGGTCCGCTCGCCGACGCCGACCGCCAGCACTCCGGGGGCGAGCAGCAGCACGTCCCCACCCTCCAGATGCTCCATCCCCGGGCGGTACGCCAACTCCGTGCCGGCGAAACGTGGATGGTGGCGGTAGATGGCGTCGGTCAGCGTGCTCTCCCGCCGACGGGCGGGCATGGCCAGGCTGGTGACGGCGACCTGACCGCCGATCCAGACCGAGGAGTCGCGGGTGAAGAGCAGGTTCGGCAGCGGGTCGATGACGAAATCGTGCCGGTCCATCAGCTGGTAGACCAAGCCGCCGGGACGCTCCCGGCCGATCCGCAGTTCCTCGTGGGCCAGGCCGGCGATGAGGACACCGGCCAACATGGCCGGGTCAAGGTAGGCGAGGTGGTCAGCGACCCGGGCGCGGAGCTGGTCGCCGAGCCGGGGCGAGCGCAGCACCTGCTCGGTCAGCTCGGCCCGGGCGTCGTCGCCGGCGAGCGTCTCGGTGAGGAGCTCTGCCAGGTGGAGCACCTCCACGCCGCGCTCACGCAGGGCCGTGGCGAAGGCGTCGTGCTCCTCCTGCGCGCGGCTGACCCAGGGGATCGCGTCAAAGAGCAGCGAGCCGCTGTTCCTAGGGGTTAGCCGGGCCAACTCGGGCCCGGGGCGGTGCAGCATGACCGTACCGAGGCGACCAACCTCACTGTCCACGTAGTGGCCCACCTTCGCAGCCTAGAGCCTGAGGTCACGGCGTCCGACAGAAACAGCGATGGATGAATGCGGCATTCATCCGCAGTCACTCCGGCGCTCCAACTTGCCCACTCGGGGGAGTAGCGACGTAGAGTAGCGGGGACATAACTTCGAGGGACCTTTTGCCGGAGGTCGCGATGACTGTCTACCCTGCTCGCCGAGCCGCACCCGCCGCCCAGGCGTTACCGCCGATGGCGGTGCCGCGCCCCCGGGTGGATAGGCCGGGCACACTCACACCACCCCACTCCTCCCCGCTCGAGTGGGCCCGCCGCCGACGGGCCGAGCGAGGAGCACGGCGGCTGGAGGCAGCCGGGGCACGGGCCCTGGGCCGGCTCGACCAACTCGGTCCGGCCTGGCACGTGATCGAGTGGCCGCGCACCGACTCGATCGACCTCCTCCGCGACGCCGCCGACAGCGAACGCGCCGGCTTCCTCGCGATCGGCCCGAGTGGGCTCTACGCGGTAACCATCGTTGACCACGGTCGGGCCCGGGTGCTGGTGGCCGGTGAGGTCGTGCAGATCAACGGCAAGCGTCCGGCCCACGTGGCGGAGGCACGTAAGGACGCAAGGCGGGCGAGCAAGGCCCTCAGCAGTGCGGTCGGGCTACCAATCCCGGTGACGCCGGTGCTGACCTTCGTCGGCTCCGGCGTCATCAGTGTGTACGGCCTCCCGGAGGACTGTCTGATGGCCACTCATCGGGAACTGGACCGCCTCCTCGTCGCCGCCGGAAACCGAATCAGCCCGGAAACGGCGGCCAAGCTGTCCCGGGTCGCGCAGCATCCGGGCACCTGGCGCAACGGCAGTCATCGCCCGGCGGCCGACTACCGGTGGTATGGCGACGGCAGCTGACAAGCCGGGGCGCCGACGGTACCGTCGGTGGGGACGTAGCGCGGCCCGGGTGCGATCGACGCCCGTCAGCCGCGCCGCCGCCGGCCCGACCTTCGCCGCCTTCCCGCCAGGTAGGTACGGCTCAGCCCGCCGCCGTCAGCGGAGATGCGTTGAGTCACGCTAGCGTGGACAGACCGTCCGGTTTTAAGAAGGAGGTGCGGTGGCCCACGTCGAGCTCTCACTCTCAGAAGTCCGCGTGCCGGCGGTAGGGGCACCGCCAGAGCAGGAGTACGACAACGTCACCTCCTGGTCGATGACCGTCTCCCGGGCCGCCGAGCCCTGCGTGCTCATCGCTGCCGACACCCGCGTGGTCGCCGTCTCCGCCTCCGGGTCCCAGCTGCTCTTTGTCGGCGGCTGCCAGGACATGATCGGGCAACCGTTACTCGACGGTGGCCTGCGGTTACTCGACTTCACCGCCAACCGGGGCGAGCTGAGCGAGCCGGAGCTCGACAAGATCCCACCGCTCCTCGCCATCACCTCCGGCCGCCTCGCCCGCGGGCTGCTCCGGATCAAAGGGGTGTCGGCGCGCGCACCGGACGCCACCGTTGACGCCATCTCCACCCCGGTTCACCGCGCCGGCGTAGTCGTCGGCTCACTCACATTCTTCTCCGAGGTCTGACCCGCACCCGGCATGTGGCGCGCGCCGCACGCGGTGTGCTGGGTAGGAACCGTCCGAGGCCGTAAGGTGCCCTCATGCTGGATATCGCTCTGCTGCCGGGTGATTACGCTGTCTGCCGCCTGGCAGCCGGCTCTGCCCTGCCGCCCGGTCTGTCGGGCGGGCTGAGCGACGATGACGTGGTCACGGTGAGCTGGACCACCGACGGCGTGTCCGTGATCTGTCCCGCAGCACGCGCTCCGGCACAGACCGAGACCACCTGGCGTTGCCTACGCGTGGTCGGCCCCTCTGACCTTGCGCTCTCCACCGGCCTGGCCGCCCTCATCGACCCGCTGGCCGGGGCCCGCGTCTCCGTGGTTGCCTTCTCCACCCACGACACCGACTACCTGCTGGTCCCGGCGGTCCGCCTCGATCAGGCCGTCACGGCGCTCGACCAAGCCGGCCACCGGGTCCGCACCTAGCCAGCGCCGGTGTCGCGGCTCGCCAGCGGCGCGGTGGGCCGGTGGTCATTGGCCTCGGTCGTAGTCGAAGCCGCAGACCCGCAGGGTTGCTGTCGAGACGAGACCCAGCAGAGGCTTCACCACACCAGCGGACCCTCCTACGATGGGTTTCCCACCCAGCTGCGCTCACTCACGTCGATTTGAGGATCGTCCGTGCCGTCCGGCTCACCCCACCCCGCTGCTCCCGCTCCGCCCGCCAACCGGTCCCGGCCGGGATCGCCGGCCCGGCGTGGCTGGTCGAGGACCCCGGCCACCACCGTGGCCGGGCTCGTGGCGCTCCTGGCGGCGCCACTCATGTCGGGCTGCGGCACCCCGCCCGAGCTGCGGGATGCCCAGCCGAGCCAGTCAGCTCGGTCCGCATCACCCAACCCGACCGACACCGCACCCACCACTGCCGCGGCGCCGCCGCCAACCGGGGCGCCGACCCCGACGGCCAGCAACACGCCGGTCGCCGTCCGGTGCCCCGCCGGCCCGTCCAGCCAACAGGTGACCGCCCTCGTACGCGGGCAGGACCTGCTCCCCGCCGACGCCCAGGTACGGGCGCTGACCGGGCCGCTCTGCGCCGACGACTGGCACTACACCCTCCTCGCCGTCACCGGCTACGAACCGCTCCAGGTCGTCAGCCGTGGTTCCGGCACCGCACCCCGCCTGGTCACCGCCGGCACCGATGTCTGCACAGCGGAGGTACGCGTCACCGCCCCGACCGGCATCCGGACCCTGGCCTGCGACGCCGGCTCCGGTACGTAGGCTGTCGCCATGCCGGGAACACCACCGACCCGCTTTGTCTACCTCGGGCCCGAGGGCACCTTCGCCGAGCAGGCGCTGCGGACCATCCCCGCGGCCGAGCGGGCCAACCGGACGCCCGCCCGCAGCGTCGGCGAGGCGCTGGAGAGCGTACGCGTCGGTGCCGCGGACGCGGCGTTGGTGCCGTTGGAGAACTCCATCGGCGGGGCGGTCGGGGTGACGCTGGACGAGCTGGCCGAGGGCGAACCGCTGGTGATCACGCGAGAGGTGATCCTGCCGGTGCAGTTCGTGCTCGCCGCCCGCCCCGGTGGGCACCTCGGCGCGGTGCGCAGTGTCGCCGCCCATCCCCAGGCGTCAACGCAGTGCCGGGCGTGGCTGCACGCCCACCTGCCCGACGCGGCGGTGGTTGACGTGCTCTCCAACGGGGCGGCGGCGGTCGGGGCGGCGGCCGGCGATTTCGACGCGGCGATCTGCGCTCCGATCGGCGCGGCTCGACACCGGCTCGCGGTACTGGCCGACAAGATCGCCGACCATCCGGACGCGGTGACCCGATTCGCGCTCTTCTCCCGGCCGGGGCCGCCCCCGCCGCCCACCGGTGACGACGTGACGTCGCTGGCGGTCTACATCGCCCACGACCGGGTGGGCGCGCTGCTCTCCGTGCTGATGGAGCTGGCCGTGCGGGGGGTCAACCTGACCCGGATCGAGTCCCGGCCAACCGGCGAGGCGCTCGGCCGGTACGTGTTCTTCCTGGACTGCACCGGTCACCTGGCCGATGCCCGGCTCGGCGAGGCGTTACAGGGGCTACGTCGGGTCTGCGCCCAGGTGCGCTTCCTCGGGTCGTACCCCCGGCACCGCTGGACCGACGGCGAAGGTGAGCGGCCGACCCCAGCCCCGGCGGGGCCCGTTGACACCGACTATGTTGACGCCGCCGCCTGGCTGGCCCGACTGCGTAGCGGGGATCTCAGCTGAGACCGGCCGCCGGGCAGCCCGCCGGGCTCAGCCCGAGCTGGGCTGGGGCTGAGCCCGCCGGGCAGCCCGCCGGGCTCAGCCCCAGCCCAGCTCGTGCAGGCGCTCGTCGTCGATACCGAAGTGGTGGGCGATCTCATGCACGACCGTGATCGCCACCTCCTCCACCACCTCCTCCTCCGTGTCGCAGATGCGCAGGATCGGGTTGCGGTAGATCAGGATGCGGTCGGGCAGCACACCCGAGTAGTCCCAGCCGCGGTCGGTCAGGGCGTGCCCCTCGTACAGGCCGAGTAGCTCCTCGCCCGGGGGTGGGGTGTCCTCGACCAGGATCACCACGTTGCTCATCAGGCGGAGCAACTCCTCGGGCACCTCGTCGAGTGCGTCGCCGACCAACTCCTCGAACCGCTCCCGGTTCATCTCCATGGCCACTGCCTCATTCTGCCGGTCCCCGCGGTTCCGGAGGGGAGCCCCACCCCGACCCGCCCGCCGGCGGGCGGACGCGGTTCGGTCCGGCCCACCCCTGGCTGGTTGTGCCATGATGCGGATCAGACTCGTCGATCCGAAAGGCTTCCGATGGATCCGGAGCAGCCCATCCCCCGACAGGAAGACCGGTCCGACAGCATCGCCGGCGGGCAGTGGAGTGGGGCCGATCCTCACCGGTCGGACCACCGGCGCGGCGTCACCCGGATCCTCCACGACCGGCGCCCGCCACTCGTTCTCGCCGGGCTCGGGGCCGCCGCCGGGCTGGCCTCGCTGGTGGGTGAGTGGGTGGTGCTGCACCTGCCAACCGGTGGTCCGGCCGGCGGTCCAATCGAAATACCGGAGACGGTTGACGAGGTGGGCAGTTTCGGTGCCGCCTACCTGGTCGGTGTCCTCGGTCTGGCCGTAGCGGTCGCACTCGCCCTGCGCGGCACCGGAGCCACCCGGTCAAACGCCCGCGTCGCCGGCCTCGCCCTGGCGGTTGCTCTGCTCGCGGTGCTGGTCGCCGGGGCGACCACGATCGGCGACACGGACGTGCGCGCCATCTACTACCGCGGCCAAGGAGGGTTCGACATCGAATACGGGCGGGGGATGGTCACCGCCTTCCTGACCTGCGCCCTACTCGGGGCTGCTCTGCTGCTCGCCCCGGCCGCCGGCAGGCCCGCCCCCGCGCCGGAGGCCGGTGCGGCAACCCCGGGCCGACGACTGCGTTCTCGCCGCAGCGCCGCGGTAGACGACCTACCGCCTCCCGCCGATCTCACCGTCGGCCCGACGGCCCCGTTCGTCCGCCCGGACCGATCGAGCTGAGCCACTGGGCACGATCCTCCGGCTTGCCCAACCACTGGCCCCGGCGCTGTCGCCAGGCCACCCGTTGGCACCAGATTCACCGGTTAGCCGTGGTTACGACCGCCTCCGCGAGGTACGGTTGCTGCCCGCCGTAACGCCGGGTCACACAACTGTGACGACTGGCCGCCACGGCGGCGGGCGAAGGAGGAGCCATGGTCCGCCCGGGATTACCGAAGTTGATCGCCACCGATCTGGACGGGACGCTCGTCCGCAGTGACAACACCGTCTCCGCGTACACGCACGAGGTGCTCGACCGGATGCGCGCCGCCGGCATTCCGTTGGTCGGCGCGACCGGTCGCGGACCGCGGTTGACCGAGCTGACCCGTAACGACATCCGCGCCGCCGACTTCCTGGTAATGGCGAACGGCGGCTGGGTGGTGGACCAGAGCGACCCGGACGGGCCGTTGGTGCTCCGCGACGAGTGGTTCTCCGGTGCGGTGCTGGCGGAGCTGCTGACCGAGTTGGAGGCAGCGGTCGGCCCGCTGACCGTCATGGTGGAGTCGTCCGGCGAGTCCAACGCACCGCTCTGGGGGGACTACCACGCGAGTTGGCCGTACCCGGACCTGTTCGAGGAGCGCAGCCGCGCCGAGTGCCTCGCCGGCAACGTGATCAAGGCTTTCGCCCGGACCGCCGACCACCACACCGATGAGCTCCTAGCGATGGCCCGGCGAATCATCCCACCGCACGCTGCCTCGCTCACCCAGGCGGGCCTGGGCTTCATCGAGATCTGCCCGCCCGGCGTGGACAAGGCGACGGGGCTTCGGGTGGTCGCCGAACGGCTCGGCGTGGATTCGGCGGAGGTGCTGGTCTTCGGCGACCAGCCGAATGACCTGCCGATGTTCTCCTGGGCGGGATGGGCCCGGGTGGCGGTGGCGAACGCGCACCCGGAGGTGCACGCTGCTGCCGACGAAGCTACCCTCCGTAACGATGACGACGGGGTCGCCGTCTACCTTGACCGGCTACTGACTCGCTGACGCGGCGGCCCGGGCGGAACCGATCAGAGGTACTGACCGGTGCTGTGCCCCTCGCCGCCCGCCGACTGCCCCATCCCGGGCATGCCGGGTGCGATTCCACCCGGCCCGCTGGGGAGGGCCTGCCGACCGGAGCGCATCTGCTCCAGCTGCACCCGGGCCGCCATCTGCTGGGCGACCAAGGCGGCCTGGATACCGTGGAAGAGCCCTTCCAACCAGCCCACGAGCTGCGCGTGGGCGATCCGCAACTCGCTCTCGCTGGGCGCCTTCTCCTCGGTGAAGGGCAGCGCGAGACGCTCCAGCTCCTCCCGCAGCTCAGGGGCGAGCCCCTCCTTGAGCTCCACGATGGACCGCTCGTGGATCTCCCGCATCCGGTGCCGGCTGGCGTCGTCGAGCGGGGCCGCCTTGACCTCCTCCAACAGCTGCTTGATCATGCTGCCGATCCGCATCACCTTGGCGGGCTGCTCGACCAGGCGGGCCGGGTCCTCCTGGGCCTCGTCGGTCTGCACCGTGCCGACTGGACGGCCGTCCGGTCCCACCACGACCACGGTGCCGCTCCGAGCAGCATCGTCCTGGCCCTGCTCGTCAGCCTGGTCCTGCACGTCGTTCTGTCCTGCGGACTGCGCTTCGGTCATGCACCCATCTTTCCCCAGCCACCGGCGGCGATGCCCCCCGGGAGCAACGATCAGCGCCGATCGGGGCAACCCGCTACCGTCACCGGCATGTCCAGCGACCCGCGTGCCGTACTCACCCGCCCCGCGCCGGCCCCGGATGCCACCGTCGCCTACGGCTCCCATCCGGACCAGGTCGCGGATTTGCGCCGGCCAACCGGTGCCGGGCCGGCCCAACGGCTGGTGATCGTCGTGCACGGCGGCTTCTGGCGGGCAGAGTACGACCGCCGGCACACCGGGCCGCTGGCGACCGCGCTGGCCGGGCTCGGTCACCCGGTGGCGCAGGTCGAGTACCGCCGGACCGGGCAACCCGGCGGTGGCTGGCCGGAAACCATGGCCGACGTTCTGACCGGGGTATCCGAGCTGCCCCGACTGACGGCCGAGGCGTTCCCCGACGCGGTGGCGGCCGGCCCGCCGATCCTTATTGGTCACTCGGCCGGTGGGCAGCTGGCCCTCTACGCCGCCGCCACCCTGCCCACCGGGGTCGGCGGGGTCCTTGCCCTGGCCCCGGTAGCGAACCTGGCCGAGGCCTATCGGCTGGACCTGGACACGGGTGCGGTGGCCGCACTGCTCGGGGGCGGCCCGGCCGAGGTGCCGGACCGCTACGCGGCTTGTGACCCGCGTTCGTTGCCGCCACCAAAATCACGGACAGTAGTTTTGCACGGCACCCTCGACCAGCAGGTTCCGGTAGCGATGAGCCGAGAGTTCGTCTCCGCCGGGCACGCCGCCGGCGGCGACATCCGCCTCCTTGAACTACAAAACTGCGAACATTTCGGCCTCATCGACCCGGAATCAGCGGCTTGGCCGGCGGTCGTCTCCGCGTTGCATTCCCTAAACAAACCTAAGAGTTAGTTGACGCAGCGTGGTCGAGCAGGGTAGAACGCCGGGTGGACAAGCAGCACCGCCAAGCTTCTGGAAAGAGACCCGGTGACACAGGTAAACCGCAGGAAAGCCCTGCAACTACTGGCCGCGCTCGGCACGGCCGGACTCGTCGCGGGATGTGGCCTCAACAGTGATTCCGAATCCGCGGGTTCACTGAGCCCGATCAAGATCGGCATGCTCATCCCGCAAGCCGGCGATCTCGTCGAGGTCGGGACCGAGGTGGCCAACGGCTTCCAGCTCTTCCTGGATCTCAACGAGGGGCAGCTCGGCGGGCACCCGACCGAGCTGGTCACCGCCGATGAGGGCAGTGACGCGGAGTCCGGCCAGGCCGCGGTTGAGGAGCTGCTCAAGCAGGGAGTGCTGGCCCTCACCGGCGTGGTCGGCTCGGCCGTCATGCTCGGCATCCGGGACACCGTGGAGCAGGCCCAGGTGCCACTGGTCGGTTCCAACGCCTCCCCCAGCAGCCTGCAGAGCGTCGTCTACATCTGGCGCACGTCGTACGTGCTGGACGAGGCCGGTCGGGCCCTCGGCGGCCACCTGAAGAAGACGCTCGACCCATCGGCGCGGTTGGCGATCATCATGCCGGACTCCCCGGCCAGCAAGGACGTACTCCGGGGCTTCCAGCAGGAGTTCGGTAGCTCCGACCCCCGGATCGGGGATCCGGTCACCTGGACGGAGGAGATCTCCGGCACCCCGGGCAAGAACGCCTACCGACGCGATATCGCCACGGCGCTCAAGCGTGACCCGGACGGCGTCTTCTGCTTCTTCGCCGGCACCGCCGCGGTGGAGTTCCTCAAGCAGCTCCGCGCGGAGGGGTACACCGGCCCCATCTACGCCCCGGGCTTCCTGACTGAGGGGAACGTCCTGGCGAGTTTCAAGGACGAGACCGATGTCCTCGGCATCCAGACCACCCTGAACTACTCGCCCGACGTCAGCAACGCGGCCAACCGGCTCTTCGCCTCCGCGTACCGCAAGAAGTACGGCACCTCGCCGACCGCGTACGCGACGGCGTCGTACGATGCGGCGCACGTTCTCAACCAGGCGATCCGGCGGGCTGGCGAGTCACCCACCCCGGCGGAGGTGAACCTCGCGCTCGGCAAGATCGGCCGGATTGACAGCCCCCGCGGCGTGTGGCAGTTCAACCAGTCGCGTACCCCGCAGCAGCGGTGGTACCTCCGGGAGGTACAGCTCGACGGCCAACTCCTCTCCAACGTGCTCTTGACCGAGCTGGCCACGCTCGGCTGAGCGGGGAAGGCGCGGATCCGCCCGCTGGCCACCTGCCGGCGCTGCGCCGCTCGGCTACGAGCGCTAGTGGCGCAGTTCGGCGATGCAGCACTTCACGCTTCCGCCGCCCTTGCGCAGCTCGGCCAGCGCCACCGGTACCGGCTGGTAACCGGCGGCTGCCAGCTTGTCGGCGAGGCCGGTCGCCTCGCTGTTCAGGACGACGTTGCGTCCGTCGCTGACCAGGTTCAGGCCGAACGCGAGGGCGTCGGCGTCATCGGCGATGACGGCCGCCGGAAAGAGCTGCGCCAGCACCTTCTGGCTGGCGGCGGAGAAGGCGCCCGGGTAGTAGGCGATATTACTGTCGTCGATCGCGGCCAGCGCCACGTCCAGGTGGTAGAAGCGGGGGTCGACCAGCCGCAGCGAGACCACCGGTCGGCCAAGTGCCTCCTGCGCCTCGGCATGGGCGGCGGGCTCGGTCCGGAAGCCGTAGCCAGCCAGGACGAGACCACCGTGCGCCGCCGGCAGGTACGCGAAGTCACCCTCGCCCTCGTTGGTAACGGTCGGGGCGATGAAGTGCCAACCCTGTGACTGGTAGAAGGCGCGGTGGGCCGCGGCCTCGGCGCTCCGCTGCGCATGCTTGAACCGCGCGCCATAGACGGTGCCGTCAACGACGAAGGCACCGTTGGCCGCGTACACCATGTCGGGCAGCCCCAGCTCGGGAGTGAGCAGGCGGACGTTGTGGCCGAGCCCGACCAGCGTCTCCCGCAGCCGATCCCACTGTTTGACCGCCAACTCCACGTCAACCGCGGCGGTGACATCCATCCACGGGTTGATTGCGTACTCGACCGCGAAGTGTTTGGGCGGGCACATGAGATATGTCCGCTTTCGCGGCACTCGCTGCTGGTTCACGATTACCAAGGTAGGTATCGTTTAACAGCGGTAACAGCCGCAAATGTTGCTTCCAGGAGGCAGAACATTGCAGATCGACGCAGTAGATCAGCGAATCATTGCGCTGCTCGTCGCCGACGCCCGTGCGTCGTACGCCGACATCGGACAGCGGGTTTCCCTGTCCGCCCCGGCCGTGAAGCGGCGGGTTGATCGGCTGCGCGCGGCCGGTGTCATCCGCGGATTCACTGCCGTCGTTGACCCGGCCGCGGTGGGCTGGACCACCGAGGCGTTCGTCGAGCTCTTCTGCGCCGGTCGAACCACGCCACCGCAGATCGGTGTCGCCGCCCGCCGACACCCCGAAGTCGTCGGGGCCTACACGGTCTCGGGCGAGGCGGACGCCCTCGTCCACCTGCGTGCCGCCGACATCGCCCACCTCGAGGCCGCGTTGGAACGACTGCGGGCGGAGTCCTTTGTGACCTCCACCCGCAGCACCATCGTGCTCTCCCGGCTCGTCGAGTCCCCCGGCGTCGGCCCCTCCGACTGATCACCCTCGCCGCGGCTCCGAGCTGTCCCGGGACCGCCACCGCGCCGCATCGATGGGGGCTCCGCCGCCGCGCCGCACGGCAACGGGCCGCATGGAGAGCCACGACAGCGAGCCGCACGGGAACCACGGGCCGGCCGGCGGCGTCGGAGGGGGCATGACATCGCGCCGTCCCACTCTTGTCGCGGGTACGCTGCTCGCACTCCTCCTGCTCGCGGGCAGCGTCGCCGCGACCCGGTCACCCGCGCCGAAGACGTCACCGGCCGGACCCGAATCACCACTACAGCTGGTCTCCTTCGACTCCTGCGCCGACGCGCTGACCGAACTGCGCGCCGCGACTGCGGCCGAGGTCCACCCGTGGGGGATCGCCAACGGCGCGCCCCAGCAACGAAGCGCACTGGAACTCCTAGACGCCAGCGGCGCCGCCGAGTCGAGGCCGGCCGGGGAACACTCGCTCACCAATGGGTACGAGCCCGGCGTTGACGAACCGGACCTGGTCAAGACCGACGGGCAGCGGATCGTCACCATCAGCCAGGGCGTGCTCCGGGTCGTCGACCCCACCACCAACCGATTCACCGGGCGGCTGGACCTCAACGATGGCCCCGACCAGCACCACTGGGCACAGCACGACCTGCTCCTGTATGGCGATCACGCGGTGGTCCTCACCGACGCAGCACAGATGGTCCTCCCCGCGTTCGGCCCCAGTCGCGAGCTCCCGCCGGATTCCCCCCAGCCAGGCCTGGACATTGCCGAATCGAGTCCGCGCCCCGCGACCCGGGTCCGTCTGGTCGACTTGAGCGGCCCACCCCGGCTGCTCAGCACGTACGACATCAACGGTCGCACCCTTGACGCCCGACAGACCGGGAGCACGGTCCGGGTGGTCGTCCAGTCCCACCCCCAGGTGACCTTCCCGGAGCTGCCCGCCACCGCCGACGACGCGACCCGCGAGGAGGCGAACCGGGCCGCGGTGGCCGCCGCGGGCATTGAGGCGTGGCTGCCGGCCTACGAGTGGACAGCCGGAGCGGAACACGGGAGCGGTCGGGTTGACTGCGACCGACTCAGCCGCCCGCAGATCGGCACCGGCTCCGCCGTACTGACCGTGCTCAGCTTCGACCTCACCGCCAGCCGACTCACCGACGGCGACCCGGTCAGCGTGGCCGCCGCCGCGGATACCGTCTACAGCACCGGCGACAGCCTCTACCTGGCGGGCCAGCGACAGCTGGCGGCATCGCCCACCCCGGGCCGGTGGCCCAACCCGGTCGGCGCGTCGGTCACCGACATCTACCAGTTCGACACCACCGCCGCCGGTCGTCCCCGGTACGTCGCCGCCGGCTCGGTGCCCGGCCGGCTGATCAACCAGTACGCCCTGTCCCAGTGGCAGGGCCACCTACGCGTCGCCACCACCACCACGAGCCAGCTCACGGCCACCACCGGCCAGGACGCCGCCACCACGAACCGGGAGGCCACCACCATCACGAGCCAGGACGAGCGCAGCTCGGAGTCCGGCGTCCACGTACTGCGTCGACAGGGCGAGGTGCTGACCCGGACTGGTGCGGTAACCGGCCTGGGCCCGGGGGAGCGGATCTACTCGGTGCGCTACCTCGGTGACACCGCGTACGTGGTGACGTTCCGGCGGACCGACCCGCTCTACGCGCTCGACCTGAGCGACCACGCCGCCCCCCGGGTCACCGGGGAGCTGAAGATCACCGGCTACTCGGCCTACCTACACCCGGTCGCGGACGGTCGGCTGCTCGGCATCGGGCAGGAGGCTGACCTCGACGGACGCACACAGGGGGTCCAGGTCTCGCTCTTCGATGTGCGGGACCCGACCCAACCGCTCCGGTTGGACCGCTGGCACCGCCCGGACGCCTGGTCCGCCGCCGAGCACGACCCGCATGCCTTCCGGTACGACCCGAGCACCGGGCTACTCGCTGTCCCGGTCAACGCCGGCCTGCGTCTGTTGCGGGTCTCCGGGGACGCCCTCACCGACCAGGGCGAGGTGACCCACCCGGCGGGTGGGCACATCACCCGTTCGCTACTCGTCGGTGACACCCTCTGGACGGTGTCGGACGCGGGCCTACGGGCCACCGACCCGATGACCGGGCAGAGTCTGGCCTGGCTGCCGAACAGCTGATCAGCTCTGGCCCGGCGGGTGGGCCCGGTCGTCCGGCGTTCCGGGCTCACCCGCCGCACCCAGCTCGATCGGCCAGTCGGCGGCCAACTGATTGATCCGGGCCACGGCGGCCGTCGGCTCCGCGCCCCCGCCAACCGCGACCCCCACCAGGTAGGCGGCGACCGGCGCGCCGGGGCGCAACACCTGATGCGCCACCTCCCGTGTCAGGTCGAGCACCGCTGGCACCGGCACCCGAGCCGGGTCGAGGCCGAGCTCGGTGCAGACCGCCGTCACCCAGTCGTCCATCGCTGTCATCGCACCCACTCCTCTGCCCGGCGTAAATCCTCGTCAGTGTCACAGTCGAACCATGGTGGCGGGCCAGCTCCACGCCACGGCACCTCGCGTACGGCCAACCCGTGCAGCAGAGCCCGCAAGGACGCCCCGGCCAGGGGACGCTGGGTGGCCAGCCGGGTGAACGCGGCTCGCAGCGGGGCGACCCGCCACACCCCGCAGAGCGGCTGCCGCCGCCCGGTGTCGTCCACGAAACACACCCCGTCAATCCCACCGGGGCCCGCCGCCGGTCGGCGCCCGCCCCGCGCGCCGTCGAGCTGGCCGTCGAGCTCGCCCAGTAGTTCCCGGACCGCTTCCCGCGTGAGCAGCGGCAGGTCGGCGGCGAGGAGAGCGAGGAGCTCCACCTCGGCGGGCAGCCGGGCCAGCCCGGCCCCGGCAGCGGCGACCGGCCCCCCGCCCGGCGGTGACTCTCGCGTGATCAGCACGTCGGGCGGCGCACCGGTTGGCGGGCCCACCAGGATTCGCGGTGCGGCGTCGCCGACCGCGGCCAGCACCCGGTCCCGCATCGGACGGCCACCGACCGGCCGGGCTGGCTTGTCCACGCCGTCCATCCGTCGGGCCGCACCCCCGGCCAGCACCACCGCCGCGTACCTGCGCACCCGGCTACGGTACCGACCGAGCCCGCTGGCCCCGCGCCCACCTGCGTGAACAGCGGCCCACCGAGGGTCGAGCCCACCGCCCGGTCAGCGGGTGCCCCGCCCGCCTCGCCGGGGACGAACCACGCCGGGCAGCGCGATGGCTGGCCACCCGGCCAGCCGGGTCGGGGGCACCCCACGCCGAAGCAGGTCGTCCACCAGCAGCGCGAGCGAATAGTCGGGATGTGGGGCGAGCACCCGTTCCAACGCCACCGCGGCCAGCGCCCCCTCCCCGGCCCGCCAGGCCGCGAAGGCCAACAGCGAACCAGGGGCGGCGATGAGCTCCGGCTCGGCGCGGCGGAACAGGTCGGCCCAGAGCGTGATGTCGGTGGCCCGCCCGTCGGTACGCGCCCAGGCCAGGTCTCGCACCGTCTGGTCGGTCAGCAGCCAACTCAGCCAGGCCACCTCGTCGTCGTCGAGCCGTTCGCCCCGTCGGTACCGGCGCTGAGCGGCCCGGATCGCGATGCTCCCCGCCGCCCGCACCGACCGCCCACCGGGCCGCCTGCCGGACTGCCCGCCGGACCGCCTGCCGGACCGCCTGCCGGACTGCCCGCCGGACCGGTCGGCCCCGGGTGTCCGGGCCACCAGGTCGGCGAAGCGCCGCCCCGCCCGCCGTGTGGCTCGCCGCAGCCGCGCTCGCTCGTCGCCCTCGACCGACGCCACCTGGGCGACGAGCGCCGCCCGATCGGGCAGCGCGACCTGGCCGGCGAGGACCGCGGCGGCGGCCACCTGACTCGTGCCCGAGTCGTACGCGGTGCCGTCGGACGGACAGCATCCCGGCTCCTGGCAGAGGTACGACCAGTAGCGACCATCGGTGACTCGAAGCGCGTCGAGCACCCCGACCCCGACTTCGGCCAGGGCCTGCCGGACCGCGTCAACCGCGGGGGTGACCCGGGACGCGGGCCCGTAGCCGAGCACCGTCGCGCGGTCGGTGCGCTGCTGTGCGACCACCACCGCCAGATGGCGGGCCGCCGCGGCGGAGCCGGTCAGTCCGGCAAGGTCCGCCCGCGCGACGAAGGTGACCCGTGGGCCACGCAGCCCCACCACGACCACGCTGTCAGCCGGATGGAAGCCGAGCAGGTAGGGCACGGCGGCGATCAGGTCCGCGCCGGAGCGAAGGGAGAACCGGGGGAGGTCAGTCGAGGCCATTCCGGCAGCCTGTACTCCGCCCTGACCCTCCGTCAGCCCCTGTGGACGACACGCGGTCCATCCACAGCTACGGTGGGTAATTGCGCTGGTAGCGGCGACTTCTCAGCCTCCGCCGCCCTCGACCCGCCCCCACCCACTACCGTCCGACCCATGGATCTGGCGTACCTGCGGGCCCACCCGGAGCACCTGCCGACCTTCCGGACCCACCAACGGATCCGGGAGACACCGGTCGCCGGTGGCAGTAGCTGCACCGCCACCCGGCTCACCCTTGACGACGGGCATTCGGTCTTCGCGAAGGCCTGGCCCGAGTCGGCCCCCGAAGACCAACCGGGGCACTTCTTCGCCAGCGAGGCGGCGGGGCTGCGCTGGCTACAGGAGGCGGACGCGGTCGCCGTACCGGAGGTGATCGTGGCACTGCCCAACCTGCTGGCGCTGGAGTGGGTCGAGCCCGGCGAGCCCGAACCGGGGGCCGCCGAGCGGTTCGGCCGGGAACTGGCTGCCCTACACCGGGCCGGCGCCCCGGCCTTCGGCGCCGAGTGGCCGGGCTTTATCGGGAAGCTACCGGCGGACAACACCCCGGACGAGGGCCCGTGGTCGCGGTGGTTCGTCGAGCGCCGGCTCCTGCCGTACCTACGGATGTCGGTCGACAACGACGCGCTCGGCCCGGCGGAGCGGAAGCTGGTCGAGCAGGTCGCCGATCGGGCCGCCGCCCTCGGCGGCGACGAGCCGCCAGCCCGGCTGCACGGTGACCTCTGGCCGGGCAACCTGCTCTGGGGCCGCGACGACCGGGTTTGGCTGGTCGATCCGGCAGCGCACGGTGGCCACCGGGAGACCGACCTCGCACAGCTCGCACTCTTCGGTGGCGCACCGCACCTGGAGCGGATCCGCGCCGCCTACGACGAGGCGTGGCCGCTGGCCGACGGCTGGCGGGAGCGGATCCCGCTACACCAGCTCCACCTGCTGCTGGTGCACACCGCTCTCTTCGGTGCGTCCTACCGCGAAGCGGTAGGTCACACCGCCCGGAACGCCCTACGCGCCTCGGACGCGCTACCGTCAACAGGTGAGCGCCGCCCGACCGACCGCTGGCGTCCTCGTTGACCGGCACGGCCGCGTCGCCCGAAGCCTGCGTGTCTCCCTGACCGACAAGTGCAACCTGCGTTGCACCTACTGCATGCCGGCGGAGGGGCTGCCCTGGCTCGCCGGGCCGCAGCTCCTTGACGACGACGAGGTGATCCGGTTGATCCGGATCGCGGTGCAGCGCCTCGGCGTGACCGAGGTGCGGTTCACCGGTGGTGAGCCGCTGATCCGACCCGGCCTGGTCGGCATCGTCGCGGCGGTCGCGGCGCTGGCCCCCCGGCCGCGCATCTCGCTGACCACCAACGGCATCGGTCTGGACCGGCTGGCGCCGGCCCTGCGTACCGCTGGCCTGGACCGGGTGAACGTCTCGCTGGACACCCTCGACCGGGAGCGGTTTGTCCGGCTGACCCGCCGGGACCGACTGGATGCCGTGCTCGCCGGGTTGACCGGCGCGGCCAAGGCCGGGCTGACCCCGGTCAAGATCAACACAGTCCTGATTCGCGGCATCAACGAGGACGAGGCGCCCGGGCTGCTGCGCTTCGCCCTCAACAACCACTACGAGCTGCGCTTCATCGAGCAGATGCCGCTGGATGCCCAGCACGGCTGGGACCGGTCAACCATGGTCACCGCCGACGAGATCCTCACCCTGCTCCGGGCCGAACACACCCTGGTGCCGGACCCCGCCCACCGGGGCGCGGCACCGGCCGAGACCTGGCTGGTCAACGGCGGCCCAGCCCGGGTCGGCGTGATCGCCAGCGTCACCCGCCCCTTCTGCGGAGAGTGCGACCGTACCCGGCTCACGACCGACGGCCAGGTCCGGGACTGCCTCTTCGCCACCACCGAGTCCGACCTGCGCGGAGCGCTCCGCGCCGGGGCCGACGACGACGAGCTCGCCCGCCGCTGGCAGGCCGCGATGTGGGGTAAACGGGCTGGCCACGGCATTGACGACCCGGGGTTCCTGCAACCCGACCGCTCGATGTCCGCGATAGGAGGCTGACATGTCCGACCTGCTCGGGCCAGCGACCGACGCCCAGCCCGACCGGATGACCGCGACCCTCACGATCCGCTACTTCGCCGGGGCCCGGGCGGCGGCCGGGTGCGCCGAGGAGCACCTGCCCGCCGGCCGTTCGCTGGACACGGTCCTGACCGACATCGCCGACCGACACGGCGAGCGGCTCCACGCGGTACTGAGCGTTGCCAGTTTCCTGGTTGACGGGGTCAACTGGCACGATCGGCGGGCACCGCTACCCGCGGGCGCCACGATCGATGTCCTGCCCCCCTTCGCGGGTGGCTGAGGGAGGCACAACCTTGTTCGCGGTACTGGGGTTCGTCGCCGCCATGGCCCTCCTCACCGGCCTGGTCCACCTCTACCTCTGGAAGCGGCTGGTACGCGACACCACCCGACCGGGGCTCCCGCGACGCGTCGGGGGTGTCACCATGCTGGTGCTCGCGGTGCTCGCCCCGGCCACGATGGTCGGCACCCAAGTTGGGGTGCACTGGCTCGCCTGGCCGGGCTACCTCTGGCTCGCGGTCATGTTCTACCTGCTGGTCCTGCTGGTGGCCCTGGAGCTACCGATGGTGGTCGCCCGGCTGGTGCTACGCCGCCGGATGGCCGCCGCCACGCCCACCGCCCCGGCACCAGAACCCGCCCTGGTGGTGGCCGGCGGGTCGGCCGAGCCGCCGGCCACCGCTCCGCCCGTCAACGGGCAGCCGGACCACGATCCGTCCCGCCGGTTACTCCTCGCGCGCGGGGCGGCGATCTTCGCCGGGCTCACCGCCACCGGCGTGACCGGCTACGGCGTGCGCACCGCCCTCGGCCCACCCCAGCTGGACCGGGTGCAGGTCCGCCTGGCCCGGCTACCCCGAAGCATGGACGGCCTCCGCATCGCCACCGTCTCCGACATCCACATCGGCCCGCTGCTCGGGCGCGGGCACACCGAACGGATCGTGGCCACCATCAACCGGCTGGACGCCGATCTCGTCGCGGTCGTCGGCGATCTGGTGGACGGCTCCGTCGCCGAGCTGGGCGAGGCGGCGGCACCGCTACGCGACCTGCGGTCCCGACACGGCAGCTACTTCGTCACCGGCAACCACGAGTACTACTCCGGCGTGGAGGAGTGGGTGCAGGAGGTGGACCGCCTGGGCCTGCGGGTCCTACAGAACCACCGGGTGGAGATCAAGGCTCGGGGCGGGGCACTCGACCTGGCCGGGGTCAATGACGCCGATGCGGCCGGCACCGGGGTGGCCGGCCCGCCGGACTACGCCGCCGCCCTCGGTGACCGGGACCCGGACCGACCGGTGGTGCTCCTCGCCCACCAGCCGGTCGCGGCGTTCGAGGCCGCCAAACACGGTGTCGACCTGCAGCTCTCCGGGCACACCCACGGTGGGCAGATGATGCCCTTCAACTATCTGGTGCAGCTGGAGCAGCCGGTGGTCTCCGGCCTCGGCGAGGTCGACGGCACCAAGGTGTACGTGACCAACGGCGCCGGCTTCTGGGGGCCCCCGGTCCGGGTCGGCGCCGCGCCACAGGTCACCCTCGTCGAGCTGCGTTCGGCATAGTGCAGCTCACGTAAGCGCGTGGCGGCGAGCGTAGGACGCGGGCTTCATGGCAAGATGCCTCGTGCCTCCGATCAACGCCGCACCCCCCGGTGGCCTCCCATCCTTCGTCGCGGACCTGCACATCCACTCGAAGTACTCGCGGGCGTGCAGCCGTGATCTCACTCTGCCGAACCTCGCCTGGTGGGCTCGGCGTAAGGGCGTCGCCGTCCTCGGCACCGGTGATTTCACCCACCCCGCCTGGTATGACCACCTCCGGGAGACCCTGCAGCCGGCGGAGCCGGGCCTGTACCGGCTCGCTCCGGAGGCCGAGCGGGAGATCGCGCGCCAGCTGCCGCCACGCCTCGCCGACCAGGCGGAGAAGACCCCGGTACGGTTCATGCTCAGCGTCGAGATCTCCACGATCTACAAACGCGACGACCGGACGCGCAAGGTGCACCACCTGGTCTACCTACCGGACCTGGCGGCGGTTGCCCGGTTCAACACGGCGCTCGGGCGGATCGGCAACCTCGGCTCGGACGGACGGCCGATCCTCGGTCTGGACTCCCGCGACCTGCTGGAGATCACCCTTACGGCCAGCCCGGACGGCTACCTCGTACCGGCGCATATCTGGACCCCGTGGTTCTCCGCCCTCGGCTCCAAGTCTGGCTTCGACGCGATCGCCGACTGCTACGCCGACCTGGCCGAGCACATCTTCGCGGTGGAGACCGGCCTCTCCTCCGACCCGGAGATGAACTGGCGGGTCGGCAGCCTCGACCGCTACCAGCTGGTGTCGAACTCCGATGCCCACTCCCCGCCCGCGCTGGCCCGAGAGGCGACCGTCTTCACCTCCGCCCGCGACTACTTCGCCATCCGGGAGGCGCTGCGGACCGGCGACGGCCTGGGCGGGACGATCGAGTTCTTCCCGGAAGAAGGGAAGTACCACGCGGACGGCCACCGACTCTGTGGCGTCAACTGGGCACCAGAGCAGACCCGGGCGGCCGGCGGCCGCTGCCCGGAGTGCGGCAAGCCGCTGACCGTCGGGGTCCTCAGCCGGGTGGAGGAGTTGGCCGACCGCCCCGCTGGGCACCGGCCGGCGCACGCCCCGGACGTCACCCACCTGGTGCCACTGGCCGAACTCCTCGGTGAGATCAATTCGGTGGGAGCGCGATCCAAGAAGGTCGCGGGCAAACTCAACGACCTGATCGCCGCGCTCGGTCCGGAGCTGGAGATCCTCACCCGGACACCGCTCGCGGAGATCGACCGGGTCGGCGGCGAGCTCCTCGCCGAGGGCATCCGCCGGCTCCGTCGGGGCGAGGTCCGCCGGGTGCCGGGGTTCGATGGCGAGTACGGCGTCATCACCCTCTTCGACCCGAAAGAACTCCGCCCCGGCGGCGGCGCGGCGGCGCAGGAGACGCTCTTCGACGTACCCGCCGTGCCGGCGCCGCGCCGACCCGCGGAGCCGACGCCGAAGCCGAAGGCCCGCCGCCCGGCGACGAAGCCGGAGCCGAGGCGGGTCAGCCCACCCTCGCCGCCGATCGCGCCACCCCCCTCGCCGCACGAGCCCTTCGAGCCGATGCTGTCCGGGATGGAGGAGGTCGGCACCGGCCTACTCGACCGGCTGGACGCGATGCAGCGGGTGGCGGCGTCCGCGCCCGGCGGCCCGCTGCTGATCGTGGCCGGCCCGGGCACCGGCAAGACCCGTACGCTGACGCACCGGATCGCGTACCTCTGCGCGGAGCTGAACGTCTTCCCGGAGCGCTGCCTGGCGATCACCTTCACCCGGCGCGCGGCGGAGGAGCTGCGGCACCGACTCGACGGGCTGCTCGGGCCGGTCGCCGAGGACGTCACCGTCGGCACGTTCCACTCCGTCGGCCTGCAGCTCCTGCGGGAGAACCATGCGGCCGCCGGCCTGCCCGCGGACTTCCGGATCGCCGACGACGCGGACCGGGCCGCCGCCCGCGCCGAGGCCGGCGACGACGACGACACCTACCTGGCGCTGCTCCGCAAGCAGGACCTGGTCGACCTTGACGAGCTGCTCACCCTGCCGCTGGCCCTGCTGCGAGCCGATCGACGGTTGGCCGACTCCTGTCGGGAACGGTGGCAGTGGATCTTCGTTGACGAGTACCAGGACGTTGATGAGGTGCAGTACGAGCTCCTCCGGTTGCTCTGCCCCACCGATGGGAACCTCTGCGCGATCGGTGACCCGGACCAGGCGATCTACTCCTTCCGGGGGGCAGATGTCCACTACTTCCTGCGCTTCTCGCAGGACTTCACGGATGCCCGGCTGGTCCGGCTGAACCGCAACTACCGTTCGTCGGCACCGATTCTGGCCGCCGCGGTACAGGCGATCGCCCCCTCGTCGCTGGTCCGGGGCCGCCGGCTGGACCCGGCCCGACTCGACCCGGAGGCCCCACTGCTCGGCCGGTACGCGGCCACCTCCGTCGCCGACGAGGCCACCTTCGTCGCCCGTACGGTGGACGAGTTGGTCGGTGGGCTGTCGCACCGCTCGCTGGATTCGGGGCGGATCGACGGCGCCACGACCACGCTTTCGTTCTCCGACATCGCGGTGCTTTACCGCACCGACGCGCAGGCCGCACCGATCGTGGACGCACTGTCCCGGGCGAACATCCCGGTGCAGAAACGCTCTCATGACCGGCTCCGCGACCGCCCCGGCGTCGCCGACATCGCCCGGGAGCTGCGGCACACCGGCGGCGTTGACGGCGGTCTGCCGGCTCGGGTGCGGCTCGCCGGACAGGTGGTCGCAGAACGGTTCGCCACCCCCACCCTCGACGGCTCGGGCAGCGCCGGGCCAGCCGACGTACGGGTGGCGGTCGACCTGCTCACCCCGCTGGCCCAACGCTGCGGCGATGACCTGGATCTGTTCCTGTCCCAGCTGGCGACGGGGGCGGAGGTGGACGCGCTCGATCCCCGCGCGCAGGCGGTCACCCTGCTCACTCTGCACGCCGCCAAGGGGCTGGAGTTCCCGGTGGTCTTCCTGGTCGGTGCCGAGGACGGGCTGTTGCCGCTGCGCTGGCCCGGTAGCGAGCCGGACGACGACGCGGTCGCCGAGGAGCGACGGCTCTTCTTTGTGGGGGTGACCCGCGCACAGGATCGGCTCTACCTCAGCCACGCCGCCCGGCGATTCCGGCACGGCACCGAGTACGACTGTCGGCCCTCGCCATTCTTGTCCGCGATAGATCCGGGACTCTTCGAACGCCTCGGGGAACCGGAGTCCCGCCGCCCCAAGGACCGCCAACTCCGCCTGATCTGAAATCGCACCCGCCACACCACGATGGCAACGGCGGCGGGATCCCGAGTGCCCGGCCGCTCACACCCGCAGGAGGATGCGCATGCCGGAGTACGAACCGTCGGCCGGCCACGGCGACGGACCGTCCCCCCCTCGGCGCCGCGGACCGCTGGTCGCGGTACTCGCCATCGTCGCGGTCCTGGCTCTCGGGGCCGGGGCGGGTGTCCTCTGGTTCCGCACCGGCGGTGACGACGCACCGGTGATGTCGGGGTCCGGCCCAGACCCGGACGTCACAGCCTCGGTCTCCTCGGCCGGGCCAGCTACGTCGGCGAGCCCGACGCCCAGCGTCGCGGCCCCAGACTCTTCAACCAACCCCCGCTTCGTCGAGGTCGGCCAGTGCGTCCGCAACGACGGGCCGGCCGACGGCAAGCCGGAGCTGCTGATCACCGAGTGTGGCCCGCAGACGTACGAGGTGCTGCTCCGCGTTGACGGACCAACCACCGGTGAGGAGGACGCCGCGGCGAAGTGCTCCGCCGTCGGTGGCTACACCAACTGGTTCTTCTTCGACAGTGACCTGGACACCCTCGACTTCGTGCTCTGCCTGAAACAACGCTGAGCACCGCAGCTCGGGGACGACAGGCGACGAGGCACCGGACGAAGAGATTGATTTCCAAACCTAAGGCTGTCTAGCGTAGGGGCTAGATTGGCCTAGATTTGACTCGACGCCCGCCGTCGGGCAGCGCGCCCTCCTCGACCGCGACCTTGGTGGCGGCGATCCGGAGTGCGCGACACGCCGGTAGCTCCATCTACCGAGATCTAGCCCTATTGCTAGACAGCCCGATACTCTCCGATGCGTGGATCCGATCCGCAATCCCTACGCTCCGGGCGCCGGGCAACGCCCGCCCGAGCTGGCCGGGCGGGGGCGCGAGCTGGACGTCTTCGACATCGTGCTGGAGCGGATCGCGCGCGGCCGACCCGAGCGCAGCCTGATGCTCACCGGGCTGCGCGGCGTGGGCAAGACCGTGCTGCTCAATACGCTGCGGTCGCAGGCCATCAACCGACTCTGGGGCAGCGGCAAGATCGAAATCCGGCCAGACCAGTCGCTGCGCCGCCCGATCTCAGCCGCCCTCCACATGGCCGTGCGCGAGCTGACCCCCCGGCACCGCGCTCCGGACCGCATCGACGCTTTCCTCGGTGTCCTGAAGGCCTTCGCGCAACGGTCCGCCCCGAACGGTCGGGGCGGGGCCTCCCCCCGACTACGCGACCGGTGGCAACCCGGCATCGATGTCCCCGCCGCGAGTGGGCGGGCCGACTCCGGCGACATCGAGATCGACCTGGTGGAGCTGCTGACCGACGCCGCCGCGGTGGCCGCCGACGTCGGCACCGGCATCGCCGTCTTCATCGACGAGATGCAGGACCTCGCCCCGGAGGAGGTCTCCGCGCTCTGCGCCGCCTGCCATGAGCTGTCCCAACTCGGCGCGCCACTAATCGTGGTCGGTGCCGGCCTGCCGCACCTACCGGCCGTACTCAGCGCAGCCAAGTCCTACTCCGAACGGCTCTTTCGCTACCAGCGCATCGATCGACTCGACCGGATCGCCGCCGACCAGGCGCTCTGCGCGCCCGCCGCGCGCGAGGAGATCGAGTACGAGCAGAAGGCGCTGGACCTGCTCTACGAGAAGTCCGGCGGCTATCCCTACTTCATCCAGGCGTACGGGAAGACGACCTGGGACCACGCCCCCCGCTCACCGATCACCGCCGCCGATGTCCTGGTGGCGGCGCCGGACGCCGAGGCCGAGCTGGCGGTGGGCTTCTTCGGTTCCCGGTTCGAACGAGCCACTCCGGCCGAGCGTGAATACATGCGGGCGATGGCGACCCGCTCCCTGGTTGACGGTGCGGACGAGGGCGCCGGGGATGACATGGACGCCGCCGTGCCGACCGCCGAGATCGCCCACGCGCTGGGACGCAAACCCGCGAGCCTCTCCCCGGCTCGGGACGCGCTGATCAAAAAGGGTCTGATCTACTCTGGCGAACGCGGCACGGTGGCGTTCACGGTGCCCCACTTCGGCCGTTACCTCCGCACCCAGCCGACGTAGGCCTTGGGTCGCACCAGCCGACGGAGCCCGGCCGAGCCAGCCGCGTTCTCCGGTCGACTCACACCTTCGACCACGGCGGCGGAAAGATCACCTCGCCGGGAGCGGGCGGTCCCGGGCCACCGCCGACCGAGGGCAACACCCGGGCCTGCCAGGGCTCGCCGAGCCCGGACCAGGGGCTGGTGAGGCCGAGCCGATCGGCCCGACCGAACCCGAACCGCCGGTAGAAGGCCGGATCACCCAACACCACCACGAGGCGCTCACCCTGCTCGGCGGCCGCGTCCAGGGCCGCCTGCACCACCGCGCTGCCCAGCCCGATGCGCTGCCGGTGCGGGGCGACCGCCACCGGCCCGAGGACGAGCGCGGCCACGTCATCGTGGTCGGAACGAACCCGCACCCGGGTGAGCAGCGCGTAGCCGACTACCTCACCCCCGTACTCGGCCACCATGGCCAGCGCCGGCAGCCACTCCGCGCTGCCACGCAGCTCGTCTACCAGGCCGACCTCGGGCGGGGTGGTGATATCGGGACGGGCGAACGCGCCGGCGAGGACCCGACGAACTGCACCGGCATCTGCCGGTTCCTCGGGCCGTAGCCGCATGATGGTCACGCCGGGGACGTTACCCCTCCGGCGCTGACCCGTCCGGGACAGTCCCGCGATTCGGCGTGGCAGGCGGGCCGCGACGACCGATCCGGATCGGTCGGTTGCCAGGGTGACGACGGTTCCGACGGGGTATGACTGACCCATGACACCCGTACGCTCCCTCGCCCGAGTAATGCTCAGTGGCATCCTCGTGGTCGAGGGGGCCCGTAGCCTCACCGCACCGGGCCGGCTCGCCCCCGCGGCCAAGCCGATGACCGACCGGGTCGAACCCCTGCTGCGACGAGCTGCTCCGGGCGTCCCCACCGATAGCGAGACCCTGATCCGCGCCAACGGAGCCGTCCAGTTCGGTGCCGGCCTACTGCTCGCCACCGGCCGACTCACCCGACCGGCGGCGATGGTTCTGGCCGGCACCCTGGTGCCGGGTACCATCGCCGGGCATCCCTTCTGGACTAACACGGATCCGGCGGTGCGGGTCAACAACCAACTCCACTTCCTGAAGAACCTCGGCCTCTTCGGTGGGCTCCTACTGGCTGCCGCGGACACCGAAGGAAAGCCGGGGCTGCGCTGGCGGGCCGGTCAGCGGCTCGGGCACTCCCAGCGTCGGGCGACCCGGGCTGTCCGTACCGCCCGCCGCCAGGCCCGGATCGCCGTACGATCGGCAGCGACGGCTCGACGCTTCCCTGGCTGACCTGCGTCGATTCCCCTCCCGTCGCACTTCGTCGGAGGAACAGCGAATCCGACGTACCGCCACCCGGCGTTAAACCGGTGGAAATGTCAAAACCAATGTGGGATCGGACACGGTCCCATAGCGCGGGAGGCGAAAAACGTGAGGGACCGTTCTAGGCTCCGTACCGGACCAGGACGGCTAGGACGAAATTGGTACGGGGGTGGCCACTCAATGCCGACGACTCTCCGTCGGCGGGTGCGTCGCCTCCCCCCGGTTCGCCGCGTCCCGCGGGGGCTCGATCGCAGGACCGTCCTCCGGATCGGAGTCGTGGCCGTCGTCGCCTACGCCGCCTGGCTCGCCGTCGGCGCGTTCGGGCGACCGTACAACTTCTTCGACATGAAGATCTATCACGGCGCGGCGGTATGGTGGGCGAACGGCCACGAGCTATACGAGTTCATCGCGCCGGACACGACCCTTGGGTTCACCTACCCACCCTTCGCCGGGCTCGCCATGCTCCCGATGGCGCATCTTCCGGTCGGGCTGGCCGGGTTGATAAACGCGGTGGCGAGCGTCGCCGCGCTGGCCGTGGTCCTCGCCGCGCTGCTCCGCCCGATCGCCGACCGGCTCAACTATCCCCTGTGGTATGCGGTGGCGCTCGCGACGGTACTCGCCGCCGCCCTCGAGCCGTCTCGGGAAACCCTCGGCTACGGGCAGGTCAACCTGCTGCTGTTCGCACTGATCATGGCTGACCTGGTCGGTCTGCGCTGGCGATCCCGCCGAGGCACCCACGTCGCCCCCACCGACGGGCCGCTGCTGCGCTTCGTCTACAGCGGCGCCTGGGCGGGCGTCGGGATCGGCCTCGCCACCGCGGTGAAGCTGACTCCCGCCCTCTTCGTCGCCTACCTCATGATCACCCGTCAGTGGCGGGCGGCGACCACCGCCGTCGGCACCGTCCTGGCCGTGACGATCGGGTCGTTCGCCGTCGTCGGCACCGAGTCCCGGGCCTACTTCGGCGGGGTGCTCTGGCAGACCGAGCGGGTCGGCGCCGCCGACATGACTCCCAATCAGTCGCTCGCCGGCCTGCTCGCCCGCCTCCACGACTCGATCGAGACCCCGGGGCTGCTCTGGTTCACGTTCGCGATCCTGGTGCTCGCGCTCGGTCTGTCCCGGGCCGCCAACGCCCGGGCAGACGGCGACGAGCTGACCGCGTTCACCCTGGTCGGGCTCACCACCAGTGTGATCAGCCCGATCTCCTGGACCCACCATCTCGTCTGGGTGATCCCCGCGATCATCGTGCTCGCCGACGCCGCCGTCCGACGCCGGGACGCCAGCCGGGCGCTCGCCGCCCGGGCCGGCCTGGAGGGTCTACCCGGAGTGAACGGTCTGCGCCCCCCGATCTGGTATCCGACGCTGACCGGGCTCCGACACGGGGTCGCCGCCGTGGCCCTCTATCTTCTCTTCCTCGTCTCGCCGATCTGGCCGTACGAGCACCAGCTGCCCGAGGTGTCGCACTATCAGGACGGTCTCTTTGGCGCCCTGATGGAGAATTCGCTGGCCCTGGCGCTGATCGTGCTGGTCGCCGCGCTGCCCTGGCGCCCCGGGGCCGAGCCGGCCTTCTACGGCGAACGTCCCGGCCGGCCGGTCGTGCCGCTGACCAGCCGCCGCTGACCGGCAATCGCTGGCCGAAGACGGACGACCGGCCGACGACCGCGGTCCTCGCCCGCGGACGGCGTCAGGGACAGTTCACCCACTCCTCGGTGCCGTCCGCGAACACCTGCCGCTTCCAGATCGGCAGCCGCGCCTTCACCTCGTCCACCAATCGGGCACAGGCGGCGAACGCGGCGGCTCGGTGGGCGGTGCTGACCGCCGCCACCAGCGCCGCTTCGCCGATCTCCAGCGGACCGACCCGGTGCGAGACGGCCACCGCGTACACCTCGGGGTCGGCGGCGATCTCGGCAGCGACCTCGCGCAGCACCCGCTCGGCGCTCGGGTGCCCCTCGTAGGTCAGCGCGACCACCGCCCGGCCGTGGTCATGGTCCCGGACGACGCCCTGGAAGGACACCACCGCGCCAGCGGCCCGGTCCGCCACCGCGCCCTCGTGTGCGGCCAGATCCAGCGGTCGCTCGGTCACCTCGCCGAACGCCACGGTCGGGGCGGTCACGACCCACGCTCCCCGGGCAGCAACGGCAGCGGCACGACCGACACCCGGTCGCCCGGCTCGCCGGACGTACCGGGGTGGATCACCGCGAACCCGTCGGCTCCGGCCAGGCCACGCAGCATCGCCGAGCCGACGTGCCGGAGCGGATGGGCGGTGCCGGTGACTCGATCCAGCCGGACCAACGCGAGGTGGGTGAAGGCGCCCCGCCCGGGGATCGGCTCGGCGAGCACCGCCTGCGGGAGCTCCGGCATCGGGCGGCCGGCGAGGCCGGCCAGCAGCGGTGCGACCAGCGACGCCAGGGCGAGAATCGCGGACTGCGGGTTACCGGGCAGCCCGGCGACGAAACGTACCCGGCCGTCGGTGCCGACCACCCGGGCCAGCAGCATCGGGAAGCCGGGCCGAACGGCGACGGTGTTGACCACGTATTCCGCCCCCAACGCCTCGAGCGCGGGGTGCAGGTGGTCCACCGGGCCGTGCATGGTGCCGCCGGTCGTACAGACCACGTCGGCGTGGGAGAGCGCGTCGCGCAGCGCCGCCACGTGCGCCGAGAGGGTGTCCGCCACCGGCCCGACCACGTCGGTGGGGCGCACCGCACTTCCGTACCGGCGCAGCCACGCCGGTACGGCGGGACCGAGTGCGTCCCGGACCCGCCCCGCCCCGGGTGGCCCGGCCGTCAACAGTTCGTCCCCGAAGACCAGCAGCGCCGCCCGCGGCTGCCGCCGTACGCGCAGGGTGTCGTGTCCGCAGGAGGCGGCCAATCCGATCACCGCCGGGTCCACGGGCGTCCCGGCCGGGCACAGCTCCTCTCCGGCGGCGGCCTCCTCCCCCGGCAGCCGCCACTCGGGCGACGGACGCGGGGTGCCGGCCACCAACCCGTCCGGAGTACGGCTCGACTCCTCCACCCGCAGCACCGCGGCGGCGCCGTCGGGAACCATCGCACCGGTGGCGATCTCGACGGTGGTGCCGTCCTCGGTCAACGGCGCCGGGACCCCGCCGGCCAGGACCCGACCCACGATCCGCCACGGGCCAGCGCCACGCACCGCCCAGCCGTCCACGCTGGTCGTACGGAACGCCGGTAAGGGGGTCCGGGTGGCCAACGGCTCGGCCAGGGTGTGCCCGTCCAGGTCAACGAGCGGCCGACTCACCACCGGCAGCGCGGCAGCTCGACCCACCGCGTACGCCCGGGAACGCGCCTCCTCCCAGCCCGCGGGTGGGGGCGGCGGAGCGACGGGGTCGGCGGCTGCGGCTTCCATGCTCACCCGACGAGAGTATCGGGGCAGCCACGTGCCCGTTGGTTCGCGAACCGATCAGTGGTCCCCGCCACGGAGCTGGTCAACAGCGTGGGCGAGGATCGGTCCGAGCACGGCCAGCCCGTCGCGGGCGCCCCCGGTCGAGCCGGGGAGGTTCACCACCAGCGTCCGCCCCAGCACACCGGCGACTCCCCGGGACAGCACCGCGGTGGGCACGCGGTCCCGGCTGTACGCCCGGATGGCCTCCGCGATGCCCGGGATCTCGTGGTCGAGCAGCGCCCGGGTCACCTCCGGGGTGCGGTCCGTCGGGTTGATGCCGGTGCCGCCACTGGTCAGCACGACATCCACCCCCTCGGCGGCGGCGGCACTCAGCGCCGCGGCGACCGGGTCTCCGTCCGGGACCACGATGACCGGCTCGTCCACCGCACAGCCCAGCTCCCGTAGGCCGGCGGCGAGCAGCGGGCCGCTGGTGTCCCGGTAGACACCGGCGAAGGCCCGGTTGGAGGCGACGATTACCCGCGCCCGGATCACGGCCGGTCCTCGGGGCGGACCCACTCACCGGTCGCCCCGCCCTCCTTGCGCAGGACTCGGACCGCGTCCACCGTGGCCGCCGGGTCGACCGCCTTGACCATGTCGACGAGGGCCAGGCCAGCGACCGCGACGGCGGTGAGCGCCTCCATCTCGACGCCGGTACGGTCGGCCGTCCGGGCGGTCGCGGTGATCTCGACGGTGTCGTCGGTGAGGGTCAGGTCAACGGCGACCCCGTGCAGGGCGATCGGGTGGCAGAGCGGAATCAGGTCCGGGGTCCGTTTCGCGCCCATGATCCCGGCGAGCCGGCCGACGGCGAGCGCATCCCCCTTGGGTAGCCCATCGCGGCGCAGGAGGTCGACGACCTCGCGAGTGGTCCGGAGCCGGCCTGCGGCGACGGCCAGCCGCCCGGTCACCGCCTTGGCGGAGACGTCAACCATGCGGGCTGCGCCGGCCGCGTCAACGTGGGTGAGCTGTGCGGAATCCGTCACGACGGCGAGTCTAGTCACCACTGCGCCCAGCCCGAGCCGCCGGTTGGAGCGGCTGCCAGCACGGAGCCGTCCGGTGGGTTTCGGTACGGTCGTCCCCTTCCCGCCGGCCGTCGGCCGGCTACCGCCGCGGCGTTCCCAGCCCGCCTGACCCGCCGCCGTTGATCTGAAAAACTGACCGCGTGACCAGCGCCGTTCCGGGGGTACGCCGCGGGTGGCCCGCCCTGGACAACGCCGCCGGTGGCCTCGCCGTCGACCTGACCCTCTACGCCGCCTCGGCCGGGTTCGCCGCAGTCACCACCCTGACCTCCACCATCGCCCCGCACCGCGCGTGGGGCAGCGTCGCCACCGCCGGCTACCTCGTCGCCGCCGTCGCCGTCGCCGCCCAACTGCTGATCTGGCGGCGCCGCCCCGGCTCCCCGCTGACCGGGCTCGCCACCCGCTGGGTGGTCGCCGGGCTCGCCGCCGCCACCACCGTGCTGCTGCCGGTGCTCTGGCAGAGCGTCGAACGGGCCTTCGGACGCACCGACCGGGCGCAGGAGGAGGTGATCGTCATTGAGGACTCCGGGCGGCGGCTGATCGAGACCGGCACCCCCTATCTCAGCCGCGAGGCGATCGCCGCGCTCCCCACCAGCGAGCAGCTCTTCGGCTACACCCCGTACCAACCGGGCATGGCCCTGTTCGGTCTGCCCCGCGCCATCGTCGACACCGCATTGACTGACGCCCGGGTGTGGTTCGCGCTCGCCACCGTCGTCATCCTCGCGCTCGCCGGGCGCACGCTCTGGCGAGCCGGAGCCCGCGACCCACACCGGCCCGGCGACGGCATCCTGCGCGGCGTACAGGCCGTCACGATCCTGCCGGTCAGCGCGCTCACCCTCGCCACCGGCGGTGACGACCTGCCCGTTCTCGCGCTCTGCCTGCTCGCGCTCACCCTCGCCGCCGCCGGTCAACCGGGCCGGGCCGGAGCTGCCGTGGGGTTGGCCGCCGCGCTGAAACTCTTCGCCTGGCCGGTCGCGGTGGTCTTGGCCGTCTGGGGCGCCACCCGATCGTCCGGCCGGCGGGTCCTCGCCGGCGCCCTCGGGCTACCGGTCCTCGCCCTGCTGCCCGTCCTGCTGATCGACCCCGACGCGCTGGTCGAGAACGTGCTCCGCTTCCCGCTCGGCCAAGGCCTGGTCACCAGCCCGGCCCAGTCTCCGCTCCCCGGCCACCTGATCTCCACCGGGCTGCCCGCCGGGCGGATACTCGCCGGCGGGCTACTGCTCGCCGTCGGGCTGGTCTTCGCCCTGCGGCTCACCCGCCGCCCGCCGCGGACGGCCGCTGCCGCGTCGCTCATCTGCGGGTACGGGCTCCTCGTCGCGCTCCTGCTCATGCCCGCCAGCCGGTTCGGCTATCTGCTCTACCCCCTGGCCTTCCTGATCTGGGCCCCCGCACTCGCCCGCCGGAATCCAGCAACCCGCCACGGAGCCGGCTCGCACGGCGTACACCTGAGAGATGACCACCTTTCGTGACCGCGGCGACGCGGGTCGGGCGCTCGCCGATCGGCTCACCGCGCTCGTCGGTGAACCCGATGTCATCGTGCTTGGTCTGGTCCGCGGCGGAGTGCCCGTGGCCGAGGTGATCGCCCGCCGGCTCGAGGCCCCGCTCGACGTGATCACCGTCCGCAAGCTCGGCCTTCCCGGTGCGCCCGAGGTCGCGTTCGGCGCGATCGGTCCCAGCGGGGCCCAGGTGCTCAACAAGCGGATCGCCAGCCGGCTCAGCCCGGCGGAAATCGCCGACGTGGACCGCCAGGAGCGGGCCGAGCTGGACCGCCGGGAGCAGCTCTACCGGGCCGACCGCCCGCCGCTGGACCTCACCAACCGGACCGCCCTGATCGTTGACGACGGCCTCGCCACCGGCGCCACCGCCCGCACCGCGGTCCAGGTCGCCCGCCACCTCGGCGCCCGGCGGGTGGTGGCGGCTGCCCCGGTCGGCTCGCAGGAGGCGTACGAGCTGCTCTCCGCCGAGGCCGACCAGGTTGTCTGCCCGCAGCACCCGACCGAGTTCACCGCGGTCAGCGCCTACTACGACGACTTCCACGAGGTCTCCGACGACGAAGTGACCGCCACGTTGACCGCGACCGCTTAGGTCAACCAGGTACGGTCGGATGATGAGCCTCACCTGTCCCAAGTGTCACGGCGAGATGCGCCAGTACGAGCGCAGTGGCGTCGTCATCGATCAGTGCAGCGAGTGCCGGGGGATCTTCCTCGACCGCGGCGAGTTGGAGAAGCTGTTCGAGGCGGAGGCTAACTGGAACCGGCAGCAGGCCGCTCCGGCGCCCGCCCAGCCCAACCAGCCCGGCGGGTACCCGCCGCCCCCGCAGCCCGGCTACGGCACCGTGCCGCCCCCACCGCCGCCCGCGCACGGCTACCCGCCGGCGCCGGCCCCGGCCTACGGCGGCCACGGTCAGCACTACGGTTACCACGGGCACTACCGGCGGAAGCGGCACAAGGGCTTCCTCGGCGACCTGCTCGGCTGAACACCGGTACGGCACGTCCGGAAGGACCCCACCGCTGCAGCGCGGGCCGGGATCCTTCCGGACGCTGGGCGGTCATTCCGGACGCTGGGCGGTCAGCCGGCTGGGCGCACCCGATCGCCCGGTCCACTCACACGATCGCCATGTCCACGAAGCGAGACAGGTGGAGCTGCGCGGCCACCGTCACGGTGTCGGTCGGCCCGTTCCGGTGCTTGGCCACGACGAAGTCCGCCTCCCCCGCCCGCGGCGACTCCTTGTCGTAGTAGTCGTCGCGGTGCAGCAGGATGACGACATCGGCGTCCTGCTCGATGGAGCCGGACTCCCGCAGGTCGGAGAGCTGGGGCCGCTTGTCGGTCCGCTGTTCGGGGCCACGGTTCAGCTGGCTGACCGCGATGACCGGGCACTCGACCTCCTTCGCGAGGAGTTTGAGGCCACGGGACAGGTCGGCGACCTCCTGCTGCCGGCTCTCCGTACGCTTCGGCGAGGTCATCAGCTGGAGATAGTCGACGACGATGAGCTTCAGATCGTGTCGCTGTTTGAGACGTCGCGCCTTGGCCCGGATCTCCATCAGGTTCATGCTCGGCGTGTCGTCCACGAAGAGCGGCGCCTCGCTGATCTCACCCATGCAGCGGGCGAGCTTCGTCCAGTCGTCGTCGGAGAGCTGACCGCTTCGCAGCACGTGCAGGGGCACCCGGGCCTCGGCCGAGAGAAGTCGCATCACGATCTCGACCTTGCTCATCTCCAGCGAGAAGATCGCCGCAGCCTGGTTGGCGCGAATCGCGGCGTTCCGCGCGAAGTCCATGCTCGCCGTGGACTTCCCGAGGCCGGGCCGCCCGGCGACGATGATGAGCTGGCCCGCCTGCAGACCGTTGAGGAGGCGGTCGAGGTCGGTGAAGCCGGTGGGAACGCCGGTCATCATGCCGTGCTGGGCGCCAACCGCCTCGATCTCGTCGAGCGTGGGCTGGAGCATGTCGGCGAGGATGGCGAAGTCCTCGCTGACCCGCCGCTCGGTGACGTCGTAGACGGCCTGCTGGGCGAGGTCGACGACGTCATCCACGTCCCGACTGCCGCTGGCGGCGGTGCCGAAGCCGAGCTGCACGATCCGGGTGCCGGCCTCGACCAGCCGCCGGAGCACGGCCCGCTCGCTGACGATCCGGGCGTAGTAGGCGGCGTTGGCCGCCGTGGGCACGCTGGCGATCAGGGTGTGCAGGTACGGTGCGCCCCCGATCCGGACCAGGTCGCCGGAGTCGGCCAGGGCCGCCGCGACCGTGATCGAATCGGCGGGCTCGCCCCGGCCGTAGATCTCGAGGATCTTGTCGAAGACGGTGGCGTGGACGGGTCGGTAGAAGTCGTTGCTCTTGAGAATCTCCACCACGTCGGCGATCGCGTCCTTGGAGAGGAGCATCCCGCCCAGCACGCACTGCTCGGCGGCGATGTCCTGCGGTGGGGTCTTCTCGAACTGGCCGTCCCGCTGCACCGGCACCGATGTCGGCCCGCCAGCACGCGGTTCGGCTGGCATCTCTTCGGCGACCGACACGGCTCCCCCTTCACACCGTCAACTCATCGTCCTGGCTGCACCGCGGAGTCACGGCCTTCTCCACCCGCAGGGCGATCGGGGGCCATCGCGCGGCGGGTCGGGTGGCAACCATACGGAAGACCAGGTGGGTGCCTCAACAGCAGCGGTGGACGAGTCTCGGGACAACCTGTGGAAAGCAGCGGGCAGGCATGTGCGCAGCTTGTGCACAGCCTGTGGATAACTGTGGAAGGATTCCCTCCAATACCGCCCTGAGCTCGAAAAATGGCATCCACACCCTGTGGATAAAAGAAACTGGGGCCCGGCGGGGACCGCCGCGGTCCGGCCGCATACAGATCGGGCCAGCCTCGGGCCGCACCACAGATCGGGCCCGCGCCGAATTCGGCGCGGGCCCGACCAGTGGTGCGGGTGGGTGTCAGCCCTGAACGACACTCAGGTCGAACGCGGCGGTCACCTCGGGGTGCAGCTTGATCCGCACCGGGTAGGAGCCGAGCGACTTGATCTGCCCGGGCAGCTCAAGTCGACGGCGGTCCAGCGTCGGGCCACCAGCGGCCTTGACGGCCGCGACGATCTCGGTGGCGGTAACCGAACCGAAGAGCCGACCGCCCTCGCCAGCGCGGGCCTTCAGGGCCACCTTCAGCCCTTCGAGCTGGCCCTTGACCTCGTTGGCGTGGCCGAGGTCGCGAATCTCGCGGGCCGACTGGGCCCGCTTGATGGACGTGACCTGCTTCTCCGCGCCCTTGGTCCAGGCGATCGCGAAGCCCTGCGGCAGCAGGTAGTTACGGCCGTAGCCGTTCTTGACCTCCACGATGTCCCCTGGGGCACCGAGGCCGGATACCTCCTGGGTCAGGATGATCTTCATGTCGGCGCCTCCTCTCAGCGAGCCGTCGCCGTGTACGGCAAGAGCGCCATCTCGCGGGCGTTCTTGACCGCGCGGGCGATCTGCCGCTGCTGCTGCGAGGTCACGCCAGTCACTCGCCGGGCACGGATCTTGCCACGGTCGGAGATGAACTTGCGCAGCAGCGCAGTGTCCTTGTAATCGATATAGGTGATCCCGTCCTTATCAAGCGGGTTCACCTTCTTCTTCGGCTTGCGAAGTGCCGCAGCCTTGGCCATTGACCTTGCTCCTGGTTTGCGATTGCGGGCGCTCGGCGCCATCAGAACGGAGGCTCCTCGTCGAAGTTGCCACCGCCGGACCCGCCACGCGAGGGAGCAGGAGCAGGAGCGGCCGAGGCCCACGGGTCGTCGAAGTTGCCTCCGCCGCCCTGGCCACCACCGCCGCCAAAACCACCACCGCCCGAGCGGGACATCTTCTGCACCTTCGCCGTGGCGTAGCGCAGCGACGGGCCGATCTCGTCGACCTCCAGCTCGATAACCGTGCGCTTCTCACCCTCGCGGGTCTCGTACGACCGCTGCCGCAGCCGACCGGACACGATCACGCGGGTGCCGCGCTGCAGCGACTCCGCGACGTGCTCGGCGGCCTGCCGCCACACGGTGCACGAGAGGAACAACGGCTCGCCGTCCTTCCACTCGCTGGACGACTTGTCGAAGAACCGGGGCGTCGAGGCGACCCGGAACTTGGCGACCGCCGCACCAGAGGGGGTGAATCGCAACTCGGGGTCATCGGTCAGATTACCGATGACCGTGATGATGGTTTCTCCTGCCATGACCGTCTCCTCGCGCACTCATCGTCTCGCCGAACAGGCTGACAGAGCCGTCCGACAATGCCGACGAGGCTGATCCGGGGGTGTCGGGGTCGGGTGGTCGGGGTGCGCCTCAGCGCACTTCCGGCCGAATAACCTTGGTACGCAGCACCGACTCGTTGAGCCGCAGCTGACGGTCTAGCTCGGCCACCGCCGCAGGCGTCGCCTGCAGGTCGATGACGGCGTAGATCCCCTCGGTCTTCTTGTCAATCTCGTACGCGAGGCGCCGGCGGCCCCACACATCGGTCTTCTCGACCGAGCCACCCGCGGTCCGAATCACGTTCAGGTACGTGTCGAGCGACGGGGCGACGGTGCGCTCCTCAAGGCTGGAGTCGAGGATCACCATGATCTCGTAATGACGCAAGACGTGCTCACCTCCTATGGGCTAGGCGGCCACGGTACTTCCGTGGCAGGAGGTCGTGCGTCGTGGCCCACTCCGGAACGGGGGGACCCGACCGGACGTGGACAACCGGACCAGGATACCCGGTCCGAAGGATCATGCCCGGGGCGGTAGAACGACCGCCGGACATGGTTCACGGGGGGCCCAGCCAGGACGTCGATGTCGTGGCTGGGCCCCCCGTGACCAGAGACCGCGGGGTGTCGCGTCCGCATTCCTTGGGTGGGACCTGGGGAGGAACGACCACACCGATGAGGTTGGACTGGCGACACCCCGCGGGGCTTCTTCATGTTGTTTCCCGACCATATCCCTGATGTGCAGGACTTGTCGGAGAATTCAGTAAATCCCAGACAATCTACTAATCTACGCCCACAGAACCGTCCATCCCACCTCGTTCAACGACCACTGATCGCTGCGGTGACGCACCTTTGACCGCTCCGGTTACGCGCGTCGCCGTACTGCGGTCACCGTCGCTCGGCGAACTCGACGTAGGCTCCCCGCATGCGTATCGGAGCCCACGTCGATTCGTCCGACCCACTGGCGGAGGCGACCGCACGAGCCGCCGACACCGTGCAGTTCTTCCTCTCCGACCCGCAGGGCTGGAAGGCACCGAAGCCGCGGGCGGACGCCGACCGGCTACGCAGCGCCGAGGTGGATCTCTACGTGCACGCGCCGTACGTGATCAACCTGGCCACGTTGAACAACCGGATCCGGATCCCCAGCCGCAAGCTCCTGCTCGCGCACGCCCGAGCCGCCGCCGCTGTCGGAGCCCGCGGCCTGATCGTGCACGGGGGCCACGTCAACGCCGGTGACGACCTCGCCACCGGTTTCGACAACTGGCGCAAGGCCTTCGCATACGCGGCGGAAGCTGGGGGCTTCGGCGTACCGGTGCTGATCGAGAACACCGCCGGCGGGACGAACGCCTGCGCCCGCCGGCTGGACGCGCTCGCCCGGCTCTGGGAGACGATCGGCGACCACGAGGTGGGCTTCTGCCTGGACACCTGCCACGCCTACGCGGGCGGTGAGGAATTGCTCGGGCTGGTCGACCGGATCAAGGCGATCACCGGGCGGATCGACCTGATTCACGCCAACAACTCCAAGGGCGCCTTCAACTCGGGTCAGGACCGACACGACAACCTGACTGGCGGCACGATCGACCCGGAACAGGTGGTGGCGGTGATCCGCGCGGCGGGCGCCCCGGTGGTGGTCGAGACCCCCGGCGGGGCGGACGGCCAGGCGGCCGACATCACCTTCCTCCGGGAGCAGCTCGGCGTGCCAGCCCCGACCGCATGACCACCGGACGCTCCGACAGCACACCGCCACCGAATCCCGAGGCGGCCAGCACCCCCGGCAACCGAAAGCCCACGAACAACATGGACAAACTCGACACCGACCCGGGTGACGCCAGGTCACCCAAGGATGGCTCCACAACCGCCGGCACCGGGAGCACCGCCGCGGGCAACGCCGACACCGCCACTACCGAGAGCACCACCGCCAGCGCCGACACCGCTTCTGCCACGACCAGCGCCGACACCGCGGAGACGGCTACCCAGACCGCCAAGGCGCAGACCGCTGCTGGCGGCACCGCCGAGAAGGGCGAGAAGGGCCAGGAGGGCGAGAAGGGCGAGAAGGACGAGGAGGGCCAGAAGGACGAGGAGGGCCAGAAGGACGAGGAGGAGAAGCGGGACCCGTTCGCCTCCTTCGGCCCCGCTCCGACGCCGGTGCCCACCCGTGTCGGCCGGGCAACCCGCGCCGTCGGCCGGTTTCTGGCGCACGAGTGGACGCTCGCGGCGCTCGGCTCACTGGCCCTGGCCGTCGCGATGACCTGGCCGACGCTGCGCTACCCGCGCTACACCCTGCCCCAGGACTACTGGGATCCGAGCCTGCAGGCGTGGCAGATGGCCTGGTCCGGGCACGCGCTGTTGACGGACCCGGGCCGGCTGCTGCACTCCAACGCGTTCTTTCCGGAACGGTGGAGCTTCGCCTTCTCCGACACCCTGCTGGGGTACGCCCCAGCGGGGATGATCGGGACCGGCCCCGAAGCGGCCCTGCTCCGATACAACATCATGTTTGTGCTGGCTCACGCCCTCGCCACGTTCGGGGCGTACGCGCTGGCCCGGCAGTTGGGTTCGGGCCGGATCGGCGCCGCGGTCGCCGGAGTGACCTACACGTACGCACCCTGGCTGCTCGCCCAGGCCGGGCACCTGCACGTCGTCTCCAACGGTGGTATCCCGCTGGCGCTGGCGATGCTCGCCCGAGGACACGGCTGGTCGCTGCGGCACGGCTACCGACCGGAGAAGCGACGGGTCGGTTGGGTCTACGCCGGCTGGCTGGTCGCCGCCTGGCAGCTGAGCCTCGGCTTCGGCATCGGGTTGCCGTTCGCGTACGTCCTTGCCGGGATCGGACTGGTCGCCACGGTGACCTGGTTCCTGCGGCGTTGGGTCGTCCGCCCGGTGCGACGCCCCTTCGGTCGACGGCTGTTCACCGCCGACGTGGTCGGCGGGCTGATCTTCGCCGCGGTCGGCGTACTCCTCGCGCTTCCCTACTTCACCGTCGCCGAGCTGCATCCGCAGGCGGAGCGAACCGCCGGCGACCTCTCCTTGTTCTCCCCACCCGCGAGGGGCTTCCTCACCGCGCCGGCCGAGTCACGGATCTGGGGTGACCTACACGAGGGGGCTCGGGCGACGCTGCCCTGGCAGCCGGAGATGACGTTGCTGCCCGGGTACGTCCTCTACGCGCTCGCCCTGGGCGGCCTCTTCTTCTCGGTGTGGCGGGTCCGGCACCGGCTCCTGCTGCTGGCGGGGGTCGTGGTCAGCATGGTGCTGGCGATGGGCACCGCACTCTTCGACGGGCAGTACACCTTCGTGCCGCTCTTCGAGCACCTACCCGGCTGGAACGGCCTGCGTACGCCGGGCCGGCTGATGCTCTGGGCGACGCTGCTGCTCGGGCTGCTCGCGGCCGGCGCGGTGAGCGCCTTCGCCGGGCGGGTCCGGAAGATCTCCGCCGCGCGGATCCCTTCTTGGCCGAGCCCGTGGCTGCGGTTGGCCACGCTGCTGCCACTGCTGCTGGTGACCGTTGAGGGGCTGAACCGCACGCCGCACCCGGTCGTCCCGGTGCAGCCCGCGGCGATGCGCACGGTGGACGGCCCGCTGCTCGTGCTGCCGAGCGACCAGGGCCATGACCAGGCGGTCATGCTCTGGTCAACCACCCACTTCCAGGACATCGTCAACGGTGGGAGCGGCTTCACCCCGGCCCTGCTCGAGGAGGTTCGTCGGGTAACGGTCACGTTCCCCGACCAGGCCAGCGTCGACTACCTGCGCACCCTGGGCGTTCGCAACGTACTGATCCCCCGGGATCAGGTGGCCGGCACGCCCTGGGAGTTCAGCATCGACGAGCCGGGTGACCTGCTCGGCATCACCCGGGAGGAGATCGGCGACGTGGTCGTCTACCGCCTGTGACCGGCGCGAGATCCGGTCACAGGCGGTAGACAACCGTGGACGCTCGCTGTCTGGCCACCCAGGGGGCGTCCGGTGCGCCGTCGATGACCCCGCCGTCCGGATCGTCGGGGTAGGTGGCCCGTACCGCGTCCTGCTCCGGCCGGAGAATCTCCTGGATGACCAGCACGCAGAGCACGACGACGGTGGTCAGCCGGAACGCGGCGGCCAGCACGAAGACGCCCTCGGGAAAGACCGGCGTGCCGGTGGAGGTGCCCAGCAGCTCGCCGTAGAAGGCCAGGAAGTAGCCGACCTCGGCGAGCTGCCAGGCCAGGAAGGCGCCCCACTTGGGGCGGGCGAGCACAACGAGGGGCAGCAGCCAGAGCACGAACTGCTGCGACCAGACCTTGCTGAAGATCAGGAAGGCGGCGACCACGAGGAAGGCGAGCTGGGCGAGGCGCGGGCGGCGCGGGGCCCGCAGGGCCAGCACGGCGATGCCGATGCAGGCCAGGAAGAACAGCGCGTACGCCAGGTTGTTCAGCACCGGAATGTTGTTGCTCAGCCACTCGAAGGGGCCGGCGCCGGGCTCGCCGATCTTGCCGTCGAGGTAGCGGCCGATATACCAGAGGGTGCCCCAGTCGATCGGCCGTTCCGTGTTGAGCTCCAGGAAGCGTCCCCAGTTGGTGGGGTTGGTCAGCGCGGCGGGGAGGTTCACCAGGACCAGCGCCATTGCGCCCGTAACGATCGCGGTGAGCGCGGCCCACAGCCGGCTACTTCGAATGGCCAGCAGCAGGATCGGCCAGAAGAGGAAGAGCGGCCAGAGCTTCGCGGCCCCGCCCAGGCCGAGCAGGAGGCCGGCCAGCACGGGTTTGCGGCGCGCCCAGGCGAAGAGGCCGAAGGCGGCCAGTCCGATGGCGAGAAAGTCCCAGTTGACGGTGGCGGTGAGTAGCAGCGCGGGGGCGAGCGCGAAGAGTGCCGCGTCCCAGGGTCGTCGACGCCGTAGCGCCAGGATCACCGCGACGGTGGCCACCGCCAGCGCCCCGAGCACGAGCGCGTTCAGGTTGTAGAACCACTGGGCCTGGTTCAGGCCGGGGTCCGCGCTGCCGAGCGCGTGCACCGGCAGGCCGAGGGCACCCATGAAGTAGCCGGTGAGTACCGGATACTCCACCGGGTGGTCCCGGTAGGGGACCTTGCCCTCATTGAGCCCTTCGGCGTAGTAGAGGGCGAGCACGTCGGTGTAGCAGAAGCGGGTGTACTGGACGTTGTTCGTCCAGGCGCCGTCCTGGCAGGGCGACTTCTGCACCCAGTGCAGGGCCATCGTCAGGCAGACCAGGGCCAGGACGATCCGGACCGCGGTCCAGAACCGACGCTCCCCGCCGGCCGGCCGGTCCAGCGCGGTGGCGTGGTCGCCCAACGGGCCGCCGATCAGGCCGGAGACACCACGAACGAAGCCGTCGGAGCGGGACGGGTGATCCGGCGCGGCGGCGTTGTCCGTGCCACCCGTCGTCTGCGTCTTCATGACGTGCATCCTGCACTAGATCCGCGTCGCCGTCGTGCACCTGGATGGCGAGACAGTTGGCCCGCACCGCACGGTCGGTCTGGACGTCGCCGACACCGCGCCGCCGCGCCCACCTAGCGAGGTGGAAGGCGCGGCGGCGCGGTACGGCGTTCGCCGGCCCGGCTAGTCCCGCCCGGGTCGGTCGGTGCCTCCGTTCGGTGGTGGCGGGAACCCGATATCCCCACCGTTGCCACCGCCGTTGTTGTTGTCACCGCCGTTGTCGTTGTCGTCATTGTCGTTGTTGTCATTGTCGCTGCAGAACAGGCCGAACGGGCCACAGTCCGGCTCCGGTGGCTCCGGCAGCTCGCCGTTACCGGCCTTGTCGTCCCCGACTCCGGTGATGCTCGGCAGGTCAGACTTGGGCGCGTCTTTCAGCGCCTCGCTCATGAACTTCTTCCACACATCCGACGGCAGGCCGCTGCCACCGATGTCCTCCTTGCTCTTGTCAAGAATCGCGCGGTTCTCGGTGTCCTTGCTGCCGATCCAGATCGCGGTCGCCAGGTTGTCGTCGTAGCCGACCATCCAGGCGTTCGAGTTATGATCGGTATTGACCAATTCCCAGGTACCGGTCTTCCCGGCCACCTCCCGCCCGGAGGGTGCGCTGCCGTAATCCTTCGGGATCTGCTTGAGCACCGCGGTCACCTCATCGGTGACCTCCTTGCGGATCCGTTGCTGCCCGTCCAGCTTCTCGCCGGTCCCGCGGACGACCTTCCACTCGCCGGTCGTCTCGTCCTTCTGCTCGACCTTGAGCACGAAGTGTGCCTGGTGAAAGACGCCGTCGTTCGCCAGCGTCGCGAGACCGTTGGCGTGGTCGAGAACGGTGATCGGGTACTGGCCATAGCCCACCACCCGGTCGAACTTCGATGGCGCCAGGTCCTCCGGCTTCTCCGCCAACAGGTTGTACGGCTTGACCGGGTTGTCGGTCCACATGGTGGTGATACCCGCCTGCCGGGCCATGCTCACCACCTTGTCCTCGCCGATCTGCTCCGCCACGTGGAAGAACGGAACGTTGTATGACTTCACCGTCGAATAGTCGAGAGTGCAGGACTTGCCGCAAGTCTTACTGACGTCTCGGCCCGCGTTATAGATGCGGTTGTCGTAACCCTCCGGCGTGAAGGGCGTGGCGTCCCACACCGAGTTGACGGAGATGCCGGCCTCGATGGCGGCGGCCAGCGTGTAAACCTTGAAGGACGAGGCGGGCGGGTGGCCACCGGTGAGCACGCCCTCCAGGGTGTTCTTGCCGGCATAGTCAATATTGGCGCCACTCTCCCCGCCGTAGTAGGCGAGCACCCGGCCGGTCTTGGGGTCCACGGCGACTCCGGCGGCCTGCAGGTTATCCGGCTCGCCGTTGAGGGGCGAGCCCTCCGCCTCCGCCCGGGCCGCATTCTCCATCGCGGTCTGCATCTTGTCGTCGATGGTGGTGGTGATCCGGTAACCACCCGTGCGCAGCTCGTCAGAGCAGGACGGCCTACCCTCGGCCCCCGTGTTGGTGCAGAGCCCCCACTGCTCCATCTCCGCCCGCACGTAGTTGATGACGTTGCCACGGGGGGTCGCCGTACCGAAGCCGTTGCCCCCCTCGGCCATCGGCTTCACCTCCGGAAACTCGGTCGGCCGCTCCGCGGCGTCGAGCCAGCCCTCGGCCACCATCCCGTCAAGGACGTAGTCCCACCGCGCCGTCGCGTCATCGGGACTTGTCGCCGGGTCGTACCCATTGTGGGTGGCGGTCTTCTCCGGCTGCTTGATGAGCCCGGCCAGCACCGCGCCCTCGCCGACGGTCAACTCGCTGGCGGGCTTGCCGAAGAAGGTCTGCGCCGCGGCCTCCACCCCGTAGGCACCACGGCCGAAGTAGATCACGTTGAGGTAGTTCTCCATGATCTTGTCCTTGCTGAACTCGTCGTTCAGCTTGGAGGCGAAGATCGCCTCCCGCACCTTTCGGGCGTAGGTGTCGTCCTCAAGGCTCTCGTAGGCGTTACGCGCGTACTGCTGCGTGATCGTGGACGCGCCCTGCCGGCCACCGCCGGTGAGGTTGTTCCAGGCGGCCCGGACGATGCCCTTGTAGTCGACGCCCGAGTGCCGGTAGAAGTTCCGGTCCTCGGCTGCGGCGACCGCGTCCCGGACGTGCTGCGGCATCTGGCTGATGGTGACCAACGTGCGGTTCTCGTTACCGAGCTTCGCGACCAGGCCCTTGCCGTCACGCGTGTAGACCGTCGTCGACTGCGGAAGTGGGATCTGATCGGGCAGGACGACGTTGGTGGAGAAGTAGGTGAAGCCTACGACGCCCAACCCGGCGAGCATGATGAAGACCGCGAACGAGGCGATCAACATGTTCGCCCGCTTCCGCTTCTTCGCCCGCCCGGCGTTCGGGTCACGGCCACCGCTCCGGGATCGGCCCGATCCACCGGGGCCACCGGGACCACCGCCGGCCGGCGCGACGCCGGCCCGCGCCACCGAAGCCCGGCCCCCGGCCGCTGCGGCGCCGGCTCGGGCCCGCCCCGCGGACGCCGACCCAACGGACGCCGAACCAACCGAGGCCGAGCCGCTCGCGGCGCCGACGCTCGCGCGCCCGGCGGAGCCGCCCGGCGCCGGGGATACCGGCACGGAGGCGCGTCCGGGACCAGCGGGCGCCGGCACCGAAGCGCGACCCGGCCCACCGGATCCTGGCACCGAAGCGCGACCCGGGCCACCGGACGCCGGCACCGAGGCGCGAGCGGCCCGACCGACCGAGGCCGATCCGGCGGTGCCCTGGGCGGGGACGGATGCCGAGCCACCAACCGAGGCCCGGCCGCTGGACGCACCGCCCCGGGGTGTCACCGAGGCGCGGCCCGCTGTTCCCTCCGGTGCGGCCGACTGGCCGCGCGCCGCACCATCGGGGGCGCGGTACGCGTCGTCGGCCCGCCCGGGGACGCCGTGCTGACCCGGTATCTGGGCCCGCCCGCGCGAGGAGCTGGGGTCGCCGTACGAGTTCATTCTTCACACCCTGCCGGTCGCGGTGGAGCGCTGCCGCGCCACCACCGGGTTGCCGTGAGTTGCGGCACCAGGTGCTCCGACGCGGTCACGTCAAAGACAAAGGTGCCTATTTGCCAATCAAGCGGGCTAATCGGACTATCAGGCCATCGATCGGTCTGGGGGACGGCCCGCGGGGCCGAAGCGACCGATCGTCCTGACGTCACCGTTGCGCCTCTCGCCTCCGTTGCCCGTCCGGGGCATCCGTGGTGGGCACCCCGCCCGCTGCGACCTGCTCCGGCCCGTTCTCCGCCAGCCCGTCCCGCCCGAGCAGATACTGCTCGATGAGGTGGTTCCAGTCGCACCCAAGGCACACTTCTACCACGAAGACCTGAAACTCACGCAGCGTCATCGCCAGCGCGGGCAGCTCCACCAGCCTCCGAGCCTGACCGGCGGACTGCCGGAGTTCGTCGCCGTAAATGTAGTGCACGCGCGTCAGGTTCTCACTCCGACAGATCGGGCACCGCTCGTCGGTTGGCTCGCCGTGGAACCGGGCCGCGTTCTTCAGGTAGGGCGAGGCGTCGCAGAGGTCGTCCGGGCCGACCCGGTTAGCCAGGAGATCCCGCAGCGCCGCCCGCTTCCGGAGCGAGTAGTCGACCACCTGACGCTGCGTACGCATGAGCACGAGGGTACGCGGTGCCACCCCACCCGGCGACCGGGGTAACTACCTGTAATCGAGACACGGCGGTGCGGTGTTTGCCCCACCTGCGGCGATCCGCTAGCGTGTCGATGTATCGGGCCGATACATCGTCGTGGTTAGTGCTCGGATGAGCAGGGTAAGGAGGAGGGCAGTGCTCGAATTCGCCATCCTCGGTCTCCTGCAGGAGGCGCCGATGCACGGTTATGAGCTCCGCAAGGAGCTCACCGCGAAGCTCGGCGCCATCCGGGCGGCGATCAGCTACGGAACCCTCTACCCAACCCTGCGCCGCCTACAGGCGGCCGGGTGGATCACCGAGGCCAACGAGACACCCACCACCTCGGATGTTCCCGCGCTGACCAGTCGACGAGGCCGCGTGGTCTACGAGATCACCGCGGAGGGCAAGGAACGGTTCGCCCAACTCATCGCCCAAGCCGGGCCCGAGACGTATGACGACACCGGTTTCGGTGTGCACTTCGCGTTCTTCGCCCGCACCGACCAGGCAACCCGACTTCGCATCCTGGAGGGTCGCCGTCGCAAGATCGAGGAGCGCCGCGAAGGGCTCCGCGACGTGCTTGGTCGCGCCGCCGAGCGGCTCGACGCGTACACCATGGAACTGCAGCGCCACGGCCTGGAGGCCTGTGAGCGTGAGGTCCGCTGGCTGGAGGAGCTCATCGCCAACGAGCGCTCCGGCCGTGCCCCGACAGCCCCGACCACCGGGGCCGCCGGCGGTCGACCAGAAGACAACAGCCCGCCTCCGCCTGGCGAGTCCAGGAAAGAGCGGCCGTGATGAAGGAGAAGGAGGCAGACGCTATGGGCTCCGTCCGCGTCGCCATCGTCGGTGTCGGTAACTGCGCCTCGTCCCTCGTGCAGGGCGTGGAGTACTACCGGAACGCCGACCCGAACGACCGCGTCCCGGGTCTCATGCACGTCACCTTCGGCGACTACCACGTCTCGGACGTGGAGTTCGTCGCGGCGTTCGATGTGGACGCCAAGAAGGTGGGCATGGACCTCGCTGAGGCGATCGTCGCCAGCGAGAACAACACCATCAAGCTGTGCGACGTGCCCCCGACCGGGGTGACCGTGCAGCGTGGCCCGACGTTCGACGGTCTCGGCCAGTACTACCGCGAGATCATCGAGGAGTCCGACGCCAAGGCGGTGGACGTGGCCGAGGCGCTGCGCGCGGCCAAGGTCGATGTGGTCGTGGCCTACCTGCCGGTGGGCTCCGAGGAGGCCGACAAGTTCTACGCGCAGGCCGCGATCGACGCCGGCTGCGCCTTCGTCAACGCCCTCCCGGTCTTCATCGCCTCCGACCCGGTCTGGGCGAAGAAGTTCGAGGACGCGGGCCTGCCGATCGTCGGCGACGACATCAAGAGCCAGGTCGGTGCCACCATCGTGCACCGCGCGCTGGCGAAGCTGTTCGAGGACCGCGGCGTCGAGCTGCTGCGCACGTACCAGCTCAACTTCGGCGGCAACATGGACTTCATGAACATGTTGGAGCGCAACCGCCTGGTCTCCAAGAAGATCTCGAAGACCCAGTCGGTGACCTCCCAGGTGCCGCACGAGATGGCCAAGAGCGACGTGCACATCGGCCCCTCGGACCACGTACCGTGGCTGGACGACCGCAAGTGGGCCTACATCCGCCTGGAGGGCCGCTCCTTCGGTGACACCCCGCTCAACGCGGAGCTGAAGCTCGAGGTGTGGGACTCGCCGAACTCCGCCGGCGTCATCATCGACGCGGTCCGGGCCGCGAAGATCGCCATGGACCGGAAGATCGGCGGCCCGATCCTGTCGGCGTCGTCATACTTCATGAAGTCCCCGCCGGTGCAGTACGCCGACTCCGACGCGCACGCCGCCGTCGAGGAGTTCATCGCCGGCGAGATCGAGCGCTGACGTTCTGACGAACGGTGTGGGCCGGGGCCGGGTGGCTCCGGCCCACACCGCCGTTGCGGACGAGCACACCGTGCCGCGCCCGCCGTGGGACGGCGCACCACCACCGCCCGTGGCAGCATGACGGCAGTGCGCCTACGACCGCTACTTCTCGGAACTGCGGCCGTACTGGCCACCGCCCACGTCCTCGGCGTCCTGTTCGACAATCCCCCGCTGCGCCACGCGGAGATCCTGGCCCTGCTGGCGCTCGGGGGCTACGCGCTCCTCGGTGAGCTGCCGAAGCCCCGCTGGGTCGTACCGGCCACACTCCTCGTGCTCGTCGTGGAGGCCTACCGCAGCGTTCCGGCCGCCATCAGCCCTGACAGTGACCTGCAGCTGCTGCTCCCCGCGCCCGTAGGCCCCTCTCCGTCGCCGGTCATGCTCACCGACGGTCTCGCCCTGACCTGGGCGCCCCTGGCTGTTTGCCTGCTGCTGCTCGGAACCGGACTTCGTTGGCCGATCGCTCGCAAGCCGGCCGCGCGGCGCGGGCCGGTCGTCGCGGGCACCGTACTCGCCACTCTGCTGTTCATGGCCTATCCAGCCGTCCGGCTCGGCGAGATAGCCCTCGACCTGTCCGCGCGAGCGCAATCGAATTCCACCTCGACCGACCGGATCCGGACGACCATGGTCAGCACCGGTTCGGTGCTGCTGGCGCCACTCGTACTCGGGCTGGCCGCGATCTGTCTCACCGCCGTACTGTTTCGGCGGGGTCGGGCGATCGCCGCCCTAGGTGCCGCGCTCCTCGCTGTCGCCGCCCTGCCACAGGTGGACCTGGCGCTTGCCACGGTGGACTTGCTGCTCGCCGTCAGGTTGAGCCCCGCCGTGGTCAGCTCGTTCGCCGTCACGCCACCGTCGCCGATCGCGCCACCAGCACTGATCGCGGCGCCGCTTCCCGCGCTGGCCGCCACCATCGAACTGACCGCGTACGCGCTGCTCGCTGTCGGCCTGACTCGCGCCGGGCGCCGCGAGCAGACCATCACCAACAGTCCGCACTGACGGCTCGAAAACGCAGCGCTCTCCAGAGACAGCCGTTGGCCGGCACCCGAACCGGGTGCCGGCCAACAACGTGTTCCCCTTGCGGGTCAGTTATGTGGTGCGGTGGGTCAGCTGGTCCAGTGCTCGGCCACCAGGTCGGCGGCCTGGGTCTCCCACTGGGCGTAGTGGAACGGGAACGCCGACACCTGCACCTTCTGCGCGGCCTCGGTCAACGGCAACTCCTGCCAGCCCTCGACCTGCTTCAAACCCTTCAGGAACGCGGTGGTGGAGTACTCGGGGTCGGTGATCTGCTCCACCGTGCCCCAGCCAGACGACGGACGCTGCTGGAACAGGCCCTGCGAGTCGTGGTCGTTACGAGCACCCAGGTGACCCAGGTTCTCCAGCTTCGACTCCTGCAGGCTGGTGGCGATCGCTACCACGGCGGCCCGCTCGTCCATCTCGGCCTTCTTCGTGGCCTCGATGATGGCCTTCACGTTGCCGGTCTGCTCGCCACCCAGGTCGATCCGCGACTGCTCACCCTGCGTGCCGTGCGGGATCAGCGTATCCATGTCCGGCTTCTCCGCCGGCACCGCAGCCGCCGTGGTGGTCGCGGCCGCCGACGTGCTCGGGGTGGCGGTGGGGGTGGAAGCGGTGGTGGTGTCGAAGGCCTGCGGGCCAGCGACCACACCGGCACCGAAGGCCAGACCAGCAATACCAAGTGCACTACGAAGCATGATCGTGTTCATGAGTGTTGCTCCATTCGGGGGTCGACACCCACACGCACCCGAAGGGGGTCGGGAACGGGGTGCAAGCACCGTCCGGCGCTCAAAGAACCAAGGGATAGGTCGGCGACCGCGGTCTCGTCGGGACACGCACGGCGCCGGGTCCAGATGTAACGACCGGCCGGCCGCCACCATTCCCGGCGGCCGTCCCCGCTTACGGCGGGGCACTTCCTCGGTCGTACGCATGGTGTAACGCCCCGGCGCCCGCCACGATTCCGCCCGCACCATGACCCCGGTCACGCACCGATCAGGCACATACCGGACAGGCGGCCCCCGAGATCAGGGGGCATCGACCTCAGTGGTGGCCTTCCCGGCACACCCCTCGGCGGTCGGTGTCCGGACGCGGACGTTTGGTCGATTCAAGCATTGCCGGGCGTTTCTCAGCCGGTCCAGGAGATCGGTCACCGATGATACGTTCGTTTGGTTTTGCGCAGCACTGTCCGCTCGGAGGTAGGAATGATGCCGGAAATTCCCCGGTGGGTAGTCCGGGACACCGACGCGCGCCGGGCGGGACGCACCGTGGCCGGCTGGTTCTTCCTCGCGCTGGCGGTGACCGTGACGCAGGTGAACGGCGGGTGGCCTGCCCTCGCGCAGCAGCAGCCCGCCGCGTCCAGCGCGATGTCGGAGACCGTCCTCGCCTGGGGAGGAAACGGCCAGGGCGAGCTCGGCAACGGCACCACCACCGACAGCTCCGTCCCGGTGGAAGCGGAGCTACCGGCCAACACCACGATCACCGCCATCGCGGCCGGCAACGGCCACAGCCTCGCGTTGACCTCCGATGGCGCCGTCCTCGCCTGGGGCGAGAACCTCTCCGGTGAGCTGGGCGACGGCACCAACACCAACCGCAATACCCCGGTGGAGGTCAACCTCCCCCCGAACACCACGATCACCGCCATCGCGGCCGGCCACAACCACAGCCTCGCGTTGACCTCCGATGGCGCCGTCCTCGCCTGGGGCTACAACTTCTTCGGCCAGTTGGGCGACGGCACCACCACCAACCGCAACACCCCCGTGAACGTCAACCTGCCGACCGGCACCACCATCACCTCCATCGCCGCCGGCGCCGTCCACAGCCTGGCGATAACCACAGCCGGCACCGCCCTCGCCTGGGGCGGTAACTACTCGGGCCAACTGGGCGACGGCACCACCGACAACAGGAACACCCCGGTGGAGGTGGACCTACCGACCGGCACCACCATCACCTCCATCGCCGCCGGCGGCGTGCACAGCCTGGCGGCAACCTCCACCGGCACCGCCTTCGCCTGGGGCAGTAACACCTACGGCGAGCTGGGCGACGGCACCAACACCGACCGCAACACCCCGGTGGCCGTCAATCTCCCCCCGAACACCACGGTCACCGCCATCACCGCCAGCGCCATCCACAGCCTGGCGATGACCTCCACCGGCACCGCCCTCGCCTGGGGCTACAACTACTACGGCCAACTGGGCGACGGCACCACCACCAACCGCAACACCCCAGTGAACGTCAACCTGCCGACCGGCACCACCATCACCACCATCGCCGCTGGCGGTGGCCACAGCCTGGCGATGACCTCCACCGGCACCGCCCTCGCCTGGGGCTACAACTACTACGGCCAACTGGGCGACGGCACCACCAATCACCGCAACACCCCAGTGAACGTCAACCTGCCGACCGGCACCGCCATCGCCACCATCACCGCCGGCAACGACCACGGCATGGCCCTCATCGAACCACCAAGCTCCACCACCACGCTGGAGGTCGCACCGCGGAACCCGGAACCGGATCAGGACGTCACTCTCACCGCCACCGTCACCTGCACCACCGACGCCCCCACCGGAACCATCACCTTCCGAAACGGCAGCAGCGACCTCCACACCGTGCCCCTGGACGGCACCAACGCCGCCGCCCACACCACCAGGCTCCCGGCCGGCACCCACACCCTCACCGCCCACTACACCAGCACCAACACCTGCCCCAGCGGCCAGTCGGAGGCCACCACCATCACCATCGACACACCCACCAGCCCCAGCCCTAGCCCCGCCGAGCCCGGCGACCCTGGCGACCCCGGCGGCCTCCCCATCACCGGCCCAAGTCTGCCCACCACCGTTGGCACCGCCGCCCTGCTCCTCCTCATCGGCACCGCCCTGATCCACCTCGCCCGCCGACGCCGACCAACACACCACCCGCGCTGAGCGAGCCGTGGTCGGTACCTCAGCCCTTACCCAATGGTGCCGTGCAGCGGTTCCTCTTTGATCTGGAAGCACGTCTGGAGTGAGCATGGCGGCGAAGACCTGGGTCCACTCGATCGAGCCGAGCAGGGTCGCCTGGCACGTCAGCACCCGCAGCGGCAGTGGCGGCGGCGACTGTGTCGAGGCGGGGCCGGTGCTCGATGGGAGCAGGCGGGTCGCCGTACGCGACAGCAAGGACCGCTCCGGCCCGGTCCTCGGCTTCTCCGCCACCAGCTGGACCGACTTCCTCACCGGCCTACGGTCCGGCACCCTGACCGGTTAGCCCGCCGCCGACCAGCTTCGTTGAAAGGCCACACCGGCCTCCAACTCCAACAGCTTCACCTTGCGGTCGAGCCCGCCACCGAAGCCGACCAGTTTGCCGCCGGAGCCGACGATCCGGTGGCAGGGCACGATCACCGGCACCGGGTTCCGGTTGCATGCCACGCCGACTGCTCGCGCCGCCGAGACATCGCCGAGCCGCCGGGCCACCTCGCCGTAGGTGAGCGTCTCCCCGTAGGGAATGGCAATCATCTCCCGCCACACCGCCCGCTCGAACTCCGAACCCCGGGGGATTCGCACCGGCACGGTGAAGGCGGTCAGCTCACCGGCGAAGTAGGCCCGCAGCTCGGCGACGGCGCGGGCCGAGAGGTCGTCGGCGGGTTCGTCGGCGGCCTCGGTGACCCGCGCGAAGTGCGCTCCGCACACGGTCTCACCGTCGGTGGCCAGGGAGAACTCGCCGATCGGCGAGTCGAGCACGGTCCAGCGCATCCGCCTATTCTCCTTCGCCGGTACGACAAACCGGGGGGTGGGCCGGCCCGTTGTGGCCGGCCCACCCCCCGGTTGTGGTGGTGTGGTGGCTAGAGGCTGTTGACGAAGGTGAGTAGGTCGTTGTTGAGCTGCTGCTTGTGGGTGTCGGTGATGCCGTGCGGGCCGTCGGGGTAGACCTTGAGGGTGGAGTTGGCGACGATTTCGTGGGCTTCCTCGGCCGAGTTCTCGATCGGTACGACCTGGTCGTCGCCGCCGTGGATGATCAGGGTGGGTACGTCGAAGCGCTTGAGGTCCTCGGTCAGGTCGGTTTCGGAGAAGGCTTTGATCGAGTCGTAGGCGGCCTTGTGGCCGGCCTGCATGCTCTGCAGCCAGAAGCTGTCCTTCATGCCCTGCGATACCTGGGCGTCGGGGCGGTTGGCGCCGAAGAAGGGTCCTTCGGCGAGGTCGCGGTAGAGCTGGGAGCGGTCGGCGCGGGAGCCTTCGCGGAGGCCGTCGAAGACGTCGATCGGTACGCCGTTGGGGTTGTCGGGGGTCTGGAGCATCAGTGGGGTGACCGCGCCGACGAGGGCGACCTGCGCGACGCGGTCGGTGCCGTGTCGGCCGACGTAGCGGGCGACTTCACCGCCGCCGGTGGAGAACCCGACGAGGGTGACGTCTTTGAGCTTGAGCTTTTTGATGACGGTGGCGAGGTCGTCGGCGTAGTGGTTCATGTCGTTGCCCTCCCAGGTTTGGGAGGAGCGGCCGTGGCCTCGGCGGTCGTGGGCGATGACGCGGTAGCCGTTGTCGGCCAGGTGCATCATCTGGGATTCCCAGCTGTCGGAGTTCAGTGGCCAGCCGTGGCTGAAGACCACGGGTCGTCCGTCGCGGGGGCCCCAGTCCTTGTAGAAGATGTCGACGCCGTCGCGGGTGGTGACGAAGCCCTCGTTGCGGTCGGCGTGCTTGCCGGCCGCGGCGGCGGGGTCGGCTTGGGCCTCACCGCCGCTGTTGGTGGCGATGGCGGTGCCGCCGGCGGCGATACTAAGCACGGCCACACCGGCCAGGAGCGCGGCCCACCCGGGGCGACGGCGGTGGCTGGTCATGCGGCTGGAAGTGTCGAGGGTGTCCATGTCGGGTTTCCTTGTCTGAGTGTGGTTCTGGGCCGGGATGCTGGGTTGGCCTTACTTGGCGAGGAAGGTCAGGAGGGCCTGGTTGACGTCGTCGGCGTGGGTCCAGAGCAGGCCGTGGGGTGCGTCGTTGATCTCGACGTAGTCGGCGTCGGGTAGCTGCTTGTGGAACTCGCGGGCGGTGGCGTCGATGGGCAGGATGTTGTCGGCGGTGCCGTGCAGGATCAGCGCGGGTACGTCGATCTTGGGGAGGTCGGCGCGGAAGTCGGTGACCCAGGTGGGCACGGCGGCGCTGGAGGCGTACCAGGACGCGCCGGCGGCGATGTTCCAGCTGTTGCGCAGCGCTTCTTCGGACAGGCGGGTGCCGAGGGTGTCGTCGGTGTTGAAGAAGTTGCGGTAGAAGTCGGTGAAGTAGGCGTAGCGGTCGGCGGTGACGGCGGCGGAGATGCCGTCGAACACCTCCTGGGGCACGCCGGTGGGGTTGTCGTCGGTCTGCAGCAGGAACGGTTGCAGCGAGGCCAGGAACGCGGCCTTGGCGATGCGGGCGGAGCCGTAGCGGCCGAGGTAGCGGGCCACCTCGCCGCTGCCCATCGAGAAGCCGACCAGGACCACGTCGGTGAGGTCGAGGGTCTCCAGCACGGTATTCAGGTCGGCGGCGAAGGTGTCGTAGTCGTAGCCGGCGGTGGGCTGGCTGGACTGACCAAAGCCCCGCCGGTCATAGGTGATCACCCGGTAGCCGGCCTTGAGTAGGGCCGCGGACTGCTTCTCCCAGGAGTGCCCGTCCAGGGGGTAGCCGTGGATGAGGAGCACCGGCTGTCCCTGACCGTGGTCCTCGTAGTACAGGTCGATGTTGGTGCTGTTCTCGGTTCCCACAGTGATGTACGGCATGACGGGCCTCCCAGACCGAAGGTGAGAACGTTCGTTCTCGCTTGCGTTGGGTAGTACGTTAGAGAACGAACGTTCCCCTGCGCCACTCGGGGCAGCGTGACCGTCACCACACCTGACCCGGGACAAGAGGAAGCCATGCCCCCCACCACCCGAAACCGGACCACACCCCAGACCGAGCAGATCCGCGAACACATCCTGATCACCGCCGATCGGCTCTACTACAGCCGCGGCATAAACGCCGTGGGCATGGACGCTCTACGCAACGAGTCCGGCGTCTCTCTGAAACGCCTTTACCAGCTGTTCCCCTCCAAGGAGAACCTCGTCGAGGCCGTCCTGCACCGCCGGCGCGGTATCTGGAACAGCCTCGTCGAAACCGCCGTCGCCGCCGGCAGCGGCGAACCCCGGGACCAACTACTCGCCGTCTACGATGTGCTGGCCCGCTGGTTTGACGAGGACGATTTCCGCGGCTGCGTCTTCATCAACACCTTCGGCGAGCTCGGCGGCACCGCACCCCACATCGCCACGCTCATCCGCGAACACAAGGCGAGTTTCCAGGCACGCCTGGCCGAACTGGTCGCGAATACCGGCGCCCCCGCCGCACTCGCCCACCAACTCGCCATCCTCGCCGAGGGAGCCCAGACCACCGCCGCCATCGCCGGCACCAACGACGCCGCCCACCACGCCCGCGCCGCCGCCACCACACTCATCGACACCGCACTGGCCACGAACCGGCCACAAGCCGGCCCATCAGCCACAACGACGGGGTAAACCCCCGGCACCACCTGACTGAGCTCAGAGGAGGCTCACCCCGAGCAGCAGGGTGCCGGCGGTGAGGCTCGCGCCGCCGGCGACGGCAAGCCAGATGAGTTTGTTGGGCTTCGTGTCCCGGGGCCGGACCACCGAGAGGAAGAAGCCGAGCGGCATCAGGATCGGGGCGGCGACGAAGAGCAGCCGGATCAGCGTACGGGTGCCGTCCCCCACGTCGGCCTGTTCGATGTAGGGGAGGGCGACGAGGGCGAAGAGGACCAGCACCCCGGCGTGCGCGTGCCCGGCGGTCCAGAGGCCCCGGCGGACCGGGTTGTCCAGGTAGCCGGCCGTGCGTCCGGCGAGGTGCCGGAGCAGGGCCAGTCCGCCGAACCCGATCGTCACGACGGTGATCAGCAGGATTCCGGCGGTGTTCAGCGTTGACGGGGACATGCGGACACCTCCAACTAGTCAACGTAAAGATGAACCTCCACCCGAATCTTGTCAACATCTAGATTGCCCGACGGGCAAGCTCTCAGGGGCCGCCGGCGTCAGAGGTAAGGGAGGTGACCGGTGTCCGAACGCATTGACGGGGAATTCACCACGTTCGTCAACGAACGGGGTGGTGTTCTACTGCGGGCCGCCTACGCCCTGGCCGGCAGCCAGCACGGCGCCGAGGACCTGCTCCAGACCGCACTGGCCAAGGCGTACGCCCGCTGGCCCCGGATCCGGGGGGACGCCGAGCCGTACGTACGCCAGATCCTCTACCGGGACCAGGTGTCCGGCTGGCGGCGCCGTTCCCGCCGGCCGGAGTTCCCGGTCGCCGTGCCGCCCGACCGGGTCGGCGGACCCGACCGCGGGCATGAGGTTGACCTGCGGCTGCTGCTGCGCGAGGCGCTGCTGGCGCTGCCACCACGGCAACGCGCGGTACTGACCCTGCGCTACCTGGAAGACCTGAGTGTCGAGCAGACCGCCGAGCTGCTCGGCTGCCGGGCCGGCACGGTCGCCAGTCAGACCTCCCGGGCGCTGGCCCGGCTGCGGCAACTGGTTCCCGCACTCGACGGACATCTCACCGAGGAGCGGGGATGAACGGACCAACCGAACAGGACCTGCGGACCGCCCTGCGGGAGCTGGCCGACGAGGCCCGCCCGACAACCAGCCTCGCCGACGCCGCGCGAAGCCGGGGCCGACGGCTGCGGCACCGACGACGACTGGCGGTGACCGGTGGCGCGCTGGCGACACTGGTCGCCCTGGCCGCTCCCTTCGTCTGGCTCCGGCCAACCGCCCCCGAGCCGGGCCCGGCCGCCTGGCTTCCGCCGTCCAGCTCAGCAGCTCCGAACCCATCCCTGATACCGGCACCCACCGGAGACTGGACCCAGCAGCCCCTGCCGCTGCCCGGCGGATGGCTGCTGGTCGGTGCCACCCCAACCGGCACGTCCTACACGCAGGACGGCGAGCGCATCATCCAGCAGGGGTACGCGTTGGACCGTACCCAGGACCAGTACGTCAGCACCGACGAGTACGACGAGATCTGGGCCTCGCCCAGCGGTGCGGTCGCGGGGGTGGTGGACTACGAGCGGCGGGGCGAGTTCGGGTTGCTCGACCTGGACAGCGGCGCGGTCAACTGGGTGCGTACCGGTCAGAGCAGCATGACGCCGCAGTGGTCACCCGACGGCAGCCGAATCGCCCTGACCGTCTTTGACAAGGCGAGCGGAGACAGCGCCCTCGGCGTGCTGAGTGCCACCGGCGAGTGGCAGCTGTTCCCGGTGGACACCGAGAGGTACTTCTGCACCGACTACTGCTACTTCACCTGGACCCGGGACGGCCGGGAGGTGGTGTGGCAACAGACCGACCCCACCGCACCCAGGTCCGAGGCGGCACCGCACATCCGGCGGGGGGTGCAGCTCTTCTCCCCCGACGACGGTCGGCCGACCCGGTTCCTCCCGATCAAGGGGGACCCCACCGGACCGTGGTCCTGGTCGCCGGACGGCCAGCGGGTGGTGGTCAAGGGCCCGCAGGGGCCGGAGATCGTCGAAGTGGCGACCGGACGCGTGCTCGGGCCGACGGCGAGCGCGGAGGCGGCGTGGGGCCCCGACAATCAGTTGCTGTACCAGGACCGGGGGACCGGGGAGATGGTGCTGATCGACCTGGACGGCCGGGAACTCGTCCGGCAGGCCCTCCCGGGCGAGGTCGGACAGCGCCCGATTGTTCTGGTGGCACCCCGTTGACCCAACGGGCTACTCGACGATTCCCTGCTCGCGGGACCAGCGCAGCAGCTCGGCCTCGGCCTCGTCCCGCCCCAGCGGGCCCCGCTCCAGCCGTACCTCCTTGAGGTGTTTCCAGGCCTGCCCGACGACCGGACCCGGCGGTACGCCGAGCAGCTCCATGATCGCATTGCCGTCCAGGTCGGGGCGGACCCGGGCCAGGTCCTCCTCGGCCGCGAGCCGGGCGATCCGCTCCTCCAGCGCGTCGTAGTCGGCGGCGAGCCCGGCGGCCTTGCGCCGGTTGCGGGTGGTGCAGTCGGAACGGGTCAGCTTGTGGAGCCGCGCCAGCAGGTCACCGGCGTCGGTGACGTACCGGCGCACCGCCGAGTCGGTCCACTCGCCCCGGCCGTACCCGTAGAACCGCAGGTGCAGCGCGACCAGTGCGGTGACCTTCGTGGTGGTCTCCCGGGGGAAGCGCAGCGCCTTCATCCGGGCCTTGGTCATCCGGGCACCGACCACCTCGTGGTGGTGGAAGCTGACCCGACCGTCCGGCCCGACCGCCTTCGTCGCCGGCTTTCCGACGTCGTGCATGAGCGCGGCCATCCGGAGGATGAAGTCGCAGCCGTCCTCCTCGTACGAGACGGCGTTGCGCACCACGGTCAGCGTGTGCTCGTACACGTCCTTGTGCTGGGCGTGTTCGTCGATCTCCAGCTTGAGGCCGGTCAGCTCGGGCAGGAAGCGCTCGGCCAACCCGGTGTCGACCAGCAGCCGCAGGCCGGCGACCGGGTCGGCGCCGCAGAGCAGCTTGGTGAACTCGTCCCGGATCCGCTCCGCCGTGATCCGGTCCAGGTCGGCGGCCATTCGTACCATCGCCGCCCGGACATCCGGGTGTACGGCGAACCGCAGCTGCGCGGCGAACCGGGCCGCCCGCAGCATCCGCAGCGGGTCGTCGCGGAATGATGCCTCCGGCGCCGCCGGGGTACGGACCACCTTGGCCGCGAGATCCGCCAACCCGCCGTGCGGGTCGGTGAAGCGATGCTCGGGCAGGCTGACCGCCATCGCGTTGACGGTGAAGTCCCGCCGCTTCAGGTCCTCGGCGAGGCTCGTGCCGTACTGCACCACCGGGTTGCGGCTGACCTGGTCGTACACCTCCGCGCGGAAGGTCGTGATCTCCAGCCGCAGACCGTCGCGCTGCACTCCGATGGTGCCGAACTCCCGCCCGGTCTCCCAGATCGCCTCGGCCCAACCACGCACGATCCGTAGCGTCTCGTCCGGCTGCGCGTCGGTGCAGAAGTCCAGGTCGTCGCCGAGGCGGCCGAGCAGTGCGTCGCGGACCGATCCACCGACCAGGTGCAGTTCGTGACCGGCGCTCGCGAAACGGCGGCCCAACTCGTCGGCGACCGGGGAGACCCGGAGCAGTTCGGCTACGGCGGTGCGCTGCGCGGCGGTGAGTTCGCGGCGGTCGGCGGCGTGCGGTGCGGAGTCGGACATGGGAGGGCCAGCCTATCGGTCCGACCGGGCCCGGCGTCCGCCGGGCGCGGATGACGCCGGGCCGACGACTAGTCTGTGTCGAGGCCCTCGCCCGCGGACCCATGGTCGGTGCCGGGCACCGACCAGATCCTGGAGGCGACAACGATGAGCGGCCGGCTCTACCGCAGCGCGAACGCGCTGGGCGACGGTGGCCGACCGACGGGGGACGATGCGATCTTCATCTCGGCCGAGCCGCTGAACCAGCCGGCCGCCGAGGCGGTCGCGCCCCCGGATGAGGCGGTGGCCGAGGGGAGCGCCGCGGCGAACAGCCTGGTGATGGCCGCGGGCAGCCTGGTCAGTCGGGGCACGGGCTTCATCCGGAACCTGATGGTCGGCGCGGCCCTGGGCAACCTGGTTGGTAACGCGTACACCACGGCGATCTTCCTCCCGAACCAGGTGTACGAGTTCCTGCTCGGTGGAGTGCTCACCAGCGTGCTGGTGCCGGTGCTGGTCCGGCGGCGCAAGGCCGACCCGGACCGGGGCGAGGCGTACGCCCAGCGGCTGCTCACCCTGGCGGTGGTGGCGCTCGCCGCCGCCGCCCTGATCGCGGTGGTCCTGGCTCCGGTCCTGACCGGCATCTACGCCGGCGGCAAGGACGAGGACTACCGGGGCCTGGTCACCAACCTGTCGTACCTGATGCTGCCGATGCTGTTCTTCACCGGTGTCAGCGCGCTGATCGCGGCCGTGTTGAACACGCGGGGGCACTTCGCCGCCCCGATGTGGGCGCCGATCCTGAACAACCTGGTGGTCATCGGCACCTTCGGCCTCTACATCGGCGTCTACAGCGCGGATGCGCTCCAGCCGGGCCAGGTCGGGCTGGACCGGGTCCTGCTGCTCGGCGGCGGCACCCTGCTCGGGGTGGCGGTGCAGGCCGCGGGTCTGCTGCCCGCCCTGCGCAAGGTCGGCTTCCGGTGGAAGCTGCGCTTCGACTTCCGCGCGTTGGGGCTGCGGGAGTTGGCCCGGCTCGGCGCCTGGATGTTCTGCTACGTCGCGGTCAACCAGCTCGGGCTCTTCGTGGTGGTCAACCTGCTCACCCGGGTGGCCGGCGAGGACGACGCCGGCCTGCTGATCTACAACAACGTCTTCCTGTTGCTGATGATGGCGCACGGCATCATCGCGGTCTCGATCATCACCGCGCTGATGCCCCGGATGAGCGCCGCCGCGGCGGACGGCCGATTCACCGACCTCACGGCCGACCTGTCCCGGGGCACCCGGATGGTCACGGCCGTACTCGCCCCGGTGGCGGTCTGCTACGCCGTGCTGGCCGCGCCGATCTCCGTGGTGGTGTTCCGGTACGGCGCGTTCACCGGGGAGAACGCCACCGCCACCGCCACCGTGCTGCTGGTCGCCGCGATCGGCCTGGTGCCCTTCGCGGTCAGCCAGCTCCTCACGTTCGCGTTCTACGCGCTGCCGGACACCCGTACGCCCGCGCTGGTCAACATTCCGGTGGTGGCGCTACGGGTGCTGCTTCAGGTCGGGCTCTTCGTCGCTCTTCCGGCCACCTTCGCGGCGGCCGGCATGATGCTCGGCAACGCGATCTCGTACCTGGCGGCGGTGGTGCTCTCCGCGCTGCTGCTGCGGCCCCGGGTCGGCCGGATCGGGCTGGGCGGGATCATGCGTACGGTGGGCAGGGTGCTGGTCGCCGCGCTCGGAGCCGCGCTGGTCGGTCTGCTGGTGGTCCGCCTGCTGCCGGGCCGGCCGGAGGAGCTCGGGTGGTTCGCCGCGGCGGTCCAGCTGCTGATCGGTGGGGCGGCGATCGGTCTCAGCTACCTCGGGCTCGCGATGCTGCTCCGGATTGGGGAGGTCACTGAGGTGGTCACCATGGTCCGCCGCCGACTCGGTCACTGAGCGTCCCGATCTGACCGTTTCTCGGGGCGTGGACGATCGGAGCTGTCCACCGACGGCAGCGCACTCTGCGTGAACGAGGATCACCAATCTGGGGATACGGCTGTGGATAACTTCCGCCCAGCCGCTCAGTTGCCGAGGAATCCTGTGGATAACCAGCCGGGCGGGGAGGCATGTCCGGGGCGGACCCGGGAATCTGCCCCAGGTGCCCCACCACCGGACCCCAGCCCCTGCGGCAACTACTAGCGGTCAACCTCTAGATTGGCTAGTACATGCGCCAGCAACACCGCCGACAACGGATATAACCGGACAAGAAACCCGAGCCCGGCAGCCGCTACCGGTGCGGCGGGAAGATGACATGCTGGGGAAGGCGGGGAACCCAGGTAAGGTCACTCTCGACGGGTGTGGCAAGCGTCGGCGCAGGCGCCGACGACGGCCGGCCGGTTCGTGGAGGGCAGAGCGGAAGCCACCATGCCCAGCAACGCTGGTCCATCGATCGACACGATCACCGAGGGAGGACGGGTGACCCAGGTCGGCGAGGGTCAGGAGGCGGACGAGAACGCTCCGCCGATCATGACCTTCGGTGCTCCGATCGCCGGTGATGTACTCGCCGAGCGGTACGAACTCGTCGAGCACATTAACAACGACAGCGCTGGCCGACTGCTCTGGCGTGGGGTCGATGTCGTGTTGCGCCGTCCCGTCGCCGTGGTGCTGCGCTACCCGGGCGGCGACTCCGCCACCGAGATGCTCCAGGCCGCCGTCGCGGCCAGTCGGGTCATCCACCCCAACCTGGTCGGCGTCTACGACGCGATCGACGAGGGCGAGCGGGCCTACGTGGTCCGCGAGTGGGTCGACGGACAGTCGCTGCGGGAAATCGTGGCCGCGGGGGCGCTGGATCCGGCTCGGGCGACCGCCGTCGGTAACGCCGTCGCGAGCGCCCTGGCCGCCGTGCACGCCACCGGAATGGTGCACGGCAACGTCCACCCCGGCACGATCATGATCAGTGACGACGGCCGGGTGGTGTTGGCGGACGCGCGCACCGACGGGGCCGACAGCCAGGCCAGCGACATCCGGGCGGTCGGCGGTGTCCTCTATTTCGCACTGACCGGCCACTGGCCTCACGCCGAGGTCCCATTACACGGTGCCACCGCCGGACACGGGCGGGCGGCGACCCCGGACGCGGTCCGAGGTCCGGAAGGTGCGCTCGCCGCGCCGCGCCAGGTGCGGGCCGGGGTTCCGGCGTACCTGGACGACCTCACCATGGATCTGCTGGACGGCTCGCTCCCGCCCCCACCGTCGGATGTCCTCGCCGCGGAGCTGGCCCGGCTGGACGTCCCGGCCGATGAGCACTTCCTGGAAAGCAACGGCCCGCTACGGTTCACCGCCGAGACCGGAGACGAGCCGTCACCGCTCGCCGCGGCCGGCGGGCGGAAGTTCGCCGTCGGGATCGCCAGCCTCCTCGCCGTCGCGCTCGTCGGCCTCCTGATCGGCATCAGCGTGCTCAGGGGAGACGGGGACAGCGACCGGAACCCGACGACGGCCGCCAACCCTTCCCCCACCGCCACGGCCGGTGAAGACCCGTCCGATCCCCCGGCAGCCGAACCGCCGACAATCACCGCTGCGAAGATCATTGACCCGGACAGCGGGGACCGCGCCGAGGTTCGCGACGCCGAGAAGGTGTTCGACGGCAGCGTGGATGAGGGCTGGGAGACCCAGACCTACAAGGGGCACCCGGATTTCGGCCGGATCAAGCGGGGCATGGGCGTCTGGCTCGACCTCGGCGAGCCCCGCACCCTCACGTCCCTGCAGGTCCAGCTCTCGGCGCGGGGCGCGTCGGCCCGGTTGTTCACGGGCACCAACGAGCACCCCTCCTCGAACGCGGGCGACAATGCGCTCTTCGAGGAGTACGAGCAGAACCCGATCGGGCCGGCCAAGGAAGACGCCGGCACGACGATGACCTTCGACGCGTTCGACGCGGACACGGAATACCAGTACCTGCTCGTCTGGCTGACCGAGCTGCCGCCGAGCGACGGCGGTTACAAGGTCGGCATCCAGGAGATCAAGGTCTCGTGATCCGCTCACCGCGTCCCCGGCACTGTCTCCGCCGGACGTGGTGATGGCGCCGAACGGGTCGGCCGAGCGACCGGTGGGTAGCGACAGCCCGCCGGTAGCCGGCCCCGCCTCCGATCTCGATCTGCTGCGCGCACACGTCGCTGGCGATCGGGACGCCTTTGCCGAGTTACTTCGCCGGCACCGCGACCGGCTCTGGGCGGTGGCGCTCCGCACCCTCGGCGACCGGGAGGAGGCGGCCGACGCGCTGCAGGACGCGTTACTCTCTGCCCATCGGGCCGCCGGGCGGTTCCGGGGTGACTCTGCGGTGACCACCTGGCTGCACCGGATCGTGGTCAACGCCTGCCTGGACCGGATCCGACGCCGCCAGGCGCATCCGACGGTGCCACTGCCGGACGGCGTACGCGACGTGGCGGGTGCCACCGGTGGTACGGAGCCGGCCGCTCCCGTGCCCGACCACGACACCGCTCTGGTGGTCCGCGAGGCACTGGCCGCGCTCCCGGTCGAGCAGCGTGCCGCGCTGATCCTGGTTGATGTGCAGGGCTACCCGGTAGCCGAGGTTGCCCGCATCCTTGAGGTAGCTGAGGGGACGGTGAAGAGCCGGTGTGCCCGGGGCCGGGCCCGGCTGGCGGCGGCGCTCGGCTATCTCCGGAGGCCACCGGAGCAGCCACTCTCGGATGGAGGCATGCCAGCCGTCACAGGACGGAACCAGCAGCCGCGCGGTGGCGTCCGATCGGTGTCGGGGCGACCCCGGCGCGAAGCCAACCAGGAGGAGCTGTGACGACCGGGGGGTTCCGGGAGGTCGACCACGAGTTACTCGCCGACTATGTCGGCGGGGCACTCGCGGGCACTCCCGACGAGGTGACCGTCGCCCGCCTGGTCGAACGGGACACGGCCTGGGCGGACGCCTACGCCCGGCTCGCGCCGGCGGTCGCGGAGGTCCACGCCGCCCTGGCCGCCTATGGGACGGCGGAGGAGATGCCGGCGGGCGTGGCCGATCAGATTCGCACCGCGCTGGCCGCGACCGACGTTGCGACGACGATCGAGGGCACGCCAGCCGAGGGCGTGACGGCCGGCAGGGCAGCACGCCCTTCGGTCGTGCCGACTCAGCCGCACGCTGGTTCACGGCGCCGCGGTGGCACTCCTCGAGTGACCGCCGCCGGCCCCGGCCGGCGGCGTCGACGGTGGCAGCGGGTCGGTGCTCCCGTCGCGCTCGCCGCGGTGGCGGTGGCCGCCGTCGGGCTGCTCGGCCTGGACCAACTCGACCGAGGGACAGACGGGCCGGGGTCAGGCACCGGCACCACGGAGCAGGCCGCCGCCGGGCCGGTGGGCACCGCCGGACCACCGATCCAGACCGGTTCGGACTACCAGCGGGCGGACTTGGCGGATCCGGCCTCATCGCCGCAGCAATTCCCCGGCGAGAGCAACATCGAGTCGGAGCCCTCCGATGTGGGCATCACCGAGTCGGAGCCCTCCGGCGTGGGAATCCAGGGCTACCGGACAGCTGGGCCGGTCGGGCTCGATCGGCTGACGGATCCGAGCGCGCTCGAAACCTGCCTGGCCGCGATCGGTACCGAGCACGACGCCGGCCGGTTGGCGGTCGAGTTGGTGGACTATGCCCGCTTCGAGGGCCGGCCGGCGCTGGTCGTCCGGTTCACCGATGCGACTGGTACCCGCTGGGCCTGGGTCAGCGGGCCCGAGTGCGGGGTATCCGGGTCGGGCGCGGACACCCGCTACCGTACGCGGGTAGGGTAGAACCCCAACAACGGTCGCGGGGTGTGGTGCCGTGACGTGAGCTGACCCACCGGATGACCGGCTCGGGAATTCCCGGTTCGTACGATGGCGTTCTCTACATCAGCTGCCGATGCCTGATCCAGGGGTGTCGGCACCGACTCGCCGTCGGTGCGCGCCGTCGGCGAACACACAGACGAATCGGGAGACGGCAGTGGACGACGTCCGCAACCTGATCATCATCGGCTCCGGGCCAGCCGGGTACACGGCGGCGGTTTACGCCGCGCGCGCAAACCTCGCACCGCTGGTCATCGAGGGGGCGCAGTCCGGTGGCGCGTTGATGACGACGACCGAGGTGGAGAACTTCCCGGGGTTCGCCGACGGCATTCTCGGTCCTGAGCTGATGGACAGCATGCGCAAGCAGGCCGAGCGCTTCGGCGCCGAGTTCCTGACCGACGATGTGACCCGGGTTGAACTCAAGAACACCGGCGAGGTCGGCTCAGACGCGGTCAGCACCGTCTGGGTGGGGGAGACCAGCTATCGAGCGAAGGCCGTCATCCTCGCCACCGGCTCCGCCTGGCGCCCGCTGGGAGTGCCGGGGGAGCAGGAGTACCTCGGCCACGGCGTGTCGTCCTGCGCCACCTGCGACGGCTTCTTCTTCCGTAACCAGCACATCATCGTCGTCGGCGGTGGTGACTCGGCGATGGAGGAGGCCAACTTCCTGACCCGCTTCGCCGAGTCGGTCACGATCGTCCACCGCCGGGACTCATTCCGGGCCAGCAAGATCATGGCCGAGCGTGCGCTGGGCAACGACAAGATCAAGGTCGAGTGGAACGCCGTGGTGGAGGAGATCCTCGGCGCCGATGGCAAGGTTTCCGGCGTCCGACTCCGCCACGTGCACACCGGCGATACCCGGGTGCTCGACGTGACCGGCGTCTTCGTGGCGATCGGCCACGATCCCCGCAGCGAGCTCTTCCGCGACCAGGTGGACCTGGACGACGAGGGGTATGTGAAGGTGGACGCGCCCAGCACCAAGACCAGCATCCCGGGGGTGTTCGCCGCCGGTGATCTGGTTGACCACACCTACCGGCAGGCCATCACCGCCGCCGGTACGGGCTGCGCCGCTGCTCTGGACGCCGAGCGCTTCATCGCCACGATCCAGGGCTGAAATTCCGAAACACATCCCCCGAGGAGGGAACGTAGTGGGAGCAACCAAGTCGGTCACTGACGCCAGCTTCACCACCGAGGTACTGCAGTCCGACAAGCCGGTTCTGGTGGACTTCTGGGCGGAGTGGTGCGGGCCGTGCCGGAAGGTGTCGCCACTGCTCGAAGAGATCGCCGGTGAGATGGGCGATCAGGTCAGCATCGTCAAGCTCAACATCGACGACAACCCGGAGACCGCCCGTAACTACCGGGTCATGTCGGTGCCGACGCTCACCGTGTTCAAGAACGGCAAGCCAGTACAGTCGATCGCCGGCGCCAAGCCCAAGGGAGAGCTGGTCAAGCTCATCCAGTCCGCGCTCTGACCAGCGCCGGACGCAGCTGCCCCCCGCATCCGCTCCACCGGGTGCGGGGGGCGGTCTTTTTCCGGCCGCCACACCTCAGGCCCGGCGAGCGCCTAACCTCAACCCCAGAGACAACACCGCCGTCGTCGGCGGGGCCACCGGAACAGGCCATCGGCAGCCTAGCCGGGCCATCCGGCCAGCCAGCGTCCGTGCAAAGGGGGTCGAGCGTGCGTCCGATCCGACCCGGCGACCGTGGACCGGCGGTCACCGAGATCCGTAAGGTGCTGGCCGGCCTCGACCTCCTCGTCCCGGCAGCACCAGACAGCGACGAGTTCGACGCCCGCACCGAACGTGCCGTCCGAGCCTTCCAACAGTCCCGCGGGCTGAGCGTGGACGGTCGAGTCGGCACCGAGACGTGGCAGGCCCTGGACGCGGCCCGCTGGCGGCTGGGTGCCCGTAGCCTCTACCACTCCGTACCGGAACCTCTCATCGGTGAGGACATCCGATCGCTCCAGGAACGGCTCCTCGAGATGGGCTACGACGTCGGCCGGGCGGATGCCATCTACGGTGTCCGAACAGCCCGGGCGCTCGCCCAGTTCCAACGCGAGGTGGGGCTGGTCCCGGATGGCACCTGCGGCCCCCACACCGTGAACTCGCTGCGACGCCTCGGCCGAAAGGTGGTCGGCGGGCGCCCACAGTGGCTCCGTGAATCCGACGCCATCCGACAGTCCGGTCCCACCCTGGTCGGGCGAATGGTGGTCATCGACCCGGGGCACGGCGGCAGCGACCCGGGCGTGAGCGTGCCCGAAGGGCAGCTGCACTGGACCGAGGCCGACCTGGTGCACGACCTCGCCAGCCGCCTTGAGGGGCGACTCGCCGCGGCCGGGGTACGAGTGCAGCTGACCCGCGGTCCGGCGCAGCGGGACCACCTGCCCGATGTTGACCGGGCCGCACTGGCCAACTCGCTCGGCGCGGACGTGTTCATCTCCCTGCACCTTGACGGCCACGTCAATCCGGCCGCCGACGGCGTGGCCACCTACCACTACGGCACCGACAACGGCGTCACCTCCACCACCGGCGAACGCCTCGCCGGCCTCGTCCAGCGGGAGATCGTGGCGCGAACCGGGCTGCGCGACTGTCGGTCCCACGCAAAGGCGTGGGACCTCCTCCGGCTGACCCGAATGCCGGCCGTCCGGGTCGAGGTGGGCTACCTGACCTCGCCGGGGGACCGGTCCCGGTTGGTCGAGCCGCGGTTCCGGGACCGAGTGGTGGAGGCGATCGTCGCCGCCATCCAGCGGATGTACTACCCGATCGAACAAGACGTACCCACCGGTTCGATCGACGTGAGCAAGCTGCGGGCGATGGTGGCGGCCGAGAGCGTGGCCGCCGGGACCGTGGTCGACTGACCAAACGATGCCCGCGATGCCCGCGGTGGCCACCGGCGCTGGACCGGGTCGCCGGTGGTCAGCCGGCGCTGGACCGGGTCGCCGGAGTGGGACGGACCGGCCGGAGCAGACTCTCCGGGCTCATCGAGCCGAGCAGCTTCTCCAACGCGTACTCGACGTCGGACTTCCAGCTCAGTGCGGTGCGCAACTCCAGTCGCAGGCGAGGGAAGCGCGGATGCGGGCGGACCGTCTTGAAACCCACCGAGAGGAAGTACTCCGCCGGAGCCACGCAGGCCCGCGCCGAGTCGTCAGCGTCGCCGAACTTCGCGTCACCGAACGCCTCGATCGCCTTGATTCCGCGCTTCGTCAGGTCCCGGGCGACCCCCTGCACGAGCATCCGACCAAGCCCGCCACCGGCGAAGGCCGGTACCACCTTCGCCGTCATCAACAGCGCCGCATCGGGGGAGACCGGTGAGGTCGGAAAGGCCATCGATCGCGGCACGTACGCCGGCGGGGCATACAGCACGAACCCGGCAGGCATGTCGTCAACGTAGACCAGCTTGCCGCAGGCGCCCCACTCCAGCAGGGTCTGCGAGACCCAGGCCTCTTTCTCCAGACCGGGATCCCCCGCCCCACGAGCGCGGTCGGCGGAGACCGGATCCAGCTCCCAGTAGACGCACTGCCGGCACGAACGGGGCAGATCCTCCAGGGTGTCCAAGGTCAGGCTGACCAGACGTCGCGACATCGGCGCATCCCCACAGTAGGCTCGGAGGTAGACCGCCCTTCGGTGTCCCCAACCAACGATCGTACGCCGGATCCGGACACCACGGGAAGGGATACGCGAAACGACCACCGGGCAGGTGACAGCGGAACATGACCGGCACGACGCTTGACGACTACACCGACCGCTACGCCCGACGGGTTCGAGGCATGACCGCCTCGGAGATCCGGGCGCTCTTCGCGGTGGCCAACCGGCCGGAGGTGGTCTCACTCGCCGGAGGTGCGCCGTACATCGCTGCTCTCCCCCTGGACGCGGTCGGTGAGATGCTCGGCCGGCTCGGGGCCGACCACGGCATCACCACCCTCCAGTACGGCATCGGTCAGGGCACCCCGGAGCTACGGGAGCGGATCTGTGAGGTGATGTCACTCTCCGGCATCGACGCCGCCTGCGGCGCCTCCCCCGACGATGTCGTCGTCACCGTCGGCGGCCAGCAGGCGCTGGACCTGGTCGCCCGCCTCTTTCTCGACCCCGGCGATGTGGTGCTCGCCGAAGGCCCGACCTACGTCGGGGCGCTCGGGGTTCTCCAAGCCGCCCAAGCGCAGGTCGTACACGTACCGATGGACAACGACGGGCTGATCCCCGAGGCCCTGGAGACGGCCATCGCCGACCAGGCGCGCGCCGGGCGCCGGATCAAGTTCCTCTACACCATCCCCACGTACCAGAATCCGACCGGCGTGACGCTGACCGAGCAGCGACGCGAACGGATCCTCGACATCTGCGAACGCGCCGGCCTGCTGGTGGTGGAGGACGACCCGTACGGGCAGCTTGGCTTCGAGGGCGACGCCCCGGCACCGCTGCGCGCTCGCCGCCGCGACGGCGTCTTCTACCTCAGCACCTTCTCGAAGACATTCGCGCCGGGGCTGCGGGTCGGCTGGATCCTCGCCCCGCACGCGGTGCGGGACAAACTCGTCATCGCCAGTGAGGCACAGATCCTCTGCCCCAGCAGCTTCGCTCAGGCGGCCGTCGCCACCTACCTCGGCACCATGCCGTGGCGGGAGCAGCTCAAGGTCTACCGGGAGGTCTACCGGGAACGGCGGGACGCGCTCCTCGCCGCCATGGCCGACCTGATGCCGGCCGGCACGGCGTGGACCCGGCCCGAAGGCGGCCTCTTCGTCTGGGCCACGCTGCCGGACGGGCTGGACTCGAAGGCGATGATGCCCCGCGCCATCGCCGCCCGAGTGGCGTACGTGCCCGGTACCGGCTTCTACGCCGACGGCACCGGCAACGACGCGATGCGGCTCAACTTCTCCTTCCCACCGCCCGAGCGGATCCGGGAAGGCGTACGGCGGCTCTCCGGGGTGATGGAGCAGGACATCGCCATGCGCCGCGTCTTCGGCGCGGTCGGCCCTCCTGGCTCTCGTCAAGGGCGGGCCGGTTCCGACACCCCCGGACCACACTTGGCATGATTCTGACATGGGTACGACCGCTGCCGATCCCGCTGTCCTGACCGACCTGCGCGTGCTGGTCCTCGCCGGCGGGCTCTCCTATGAACGGGACGTCTCGCTGCGATCCGGCCGTCGGGTCCTCGACGCGCTGCGTGCGGTGGGCGTGGAGGCGGAGCTGCGCGACGCGGATGTCGCCCTCCTGCCGAGGCTCGTCGCCGACCCGCCAGACGCGGTGGTCATCGCGCTGCACGGCGCCACCGGCGAGGACGGTTCACTCCGGGGGGTGCTGGACCTCTGCGATGTCCCGTACGTCGGCTGCGACGCGCGTGCCTCCCGCCGCGCCTGGGACAAACCCTCGGCCAAGACCGTGCTGCGAGAGGCACACATCCCCACCCCGGACTGGGTGGCCCTACCCCACGACCGCTTCTCCGAACTTGGTGCGGTGGCGGTGCTGGACCGCATCGTCGACCGGCTGGGCCTCCCGCTGATGGTCAAGCCCGCGCAGGGCGGCTCGGGTCTGGGCGCCGCCGTGGTCCGGGACAGCACCGCCCTGCCGGCCGCGATGGTCGGTTGTTTCGCGTACGACTCCACCGCCCTGGTCGAACGCTACCTGCCCGGGACAGACGTGGCGGTATCCGTGGTCGACCTCGGGGAAGGACCGCAGGCCCTGCCGGCGGTGGAGATCGTGCCCCGGAACGGCGTATACGACTACGCCGCCCGGTACACGGCCGGCCGCACCACCTGGCACACACCGGCCCGGCTGGCCACCGAGGTGGCCGAGGCGGTCGCCGAGCTCGCCGTCGCCGCCCACACCGCGCTCGGGTTGCGCGACCTAAGCCGGGTCGACCTGATCGTTGATAGCGACGGCCAGCCGCACGTGCTCGGGGTGAACGTCGCACCCGGCATGACGGAGACCTCACTGCTACCGCTCGCGGCCCAGGCCGCCGGTCTCGACTTCGGTCGGATGATCGGCACCCTGGTTTCCCAGGCTGCATCCCGGGCAGCCTGAGCCAGCGAGGCACGGTCGTGGTCGGCCGCCAGCGTCAGGACGGGACCGCGTTCGACGCTGTTGGCCGCGGCGGGGGAGTGTCACCAGCCTGCTCCAGCACACCGGAGCCGGTGCGGCCGCGGGCCGCACCATCGGGCGCGGCTGTACTTTCGGCACGGCCCGGGACTCCCTCGCCTTCGGCACGGCCCGGGGCTCCATCGCCGCCCCCCTGAGGTTGCGGAATCGTAGCGGCTCGGGCTGAGGCTGCCGCGGCCTCCGGAGCGCCAGCGTCGTCAGCCGGAACGTCGGCGTCAGCGCTAATCGCCGCGTTCCCGGGCTCCCCACCCAGCACCGCGTCAGCCCCCGCCCCACCGACACTCTCCGCCGTGCCCGCCGTGTCACCGCCCTGCGCCGTGCCCGCCGTGTCTCCGCCCTGCACCGTGCCGCCGCTGCCCGCCGTACCGCCGCCGTCTGTCGCGCTCTGCTGCCTGGCCACGGAATCCGAGTAGCCTTCACCCAGGGCCGCCTGAACGCTCTCCGTCTCCTTGGCCGCCTCCACGGTGTCAGTCTCGGTCTCAGTCTCCGAGTACTCCGCGGTCTCTACCGCACCGAAGCTGGCCGGTGCCTGCCACTGGATTCGAGGCGGCTCGGCAAGCTGACGGCCGCCGAAGTCCGCCAACCACGCGGCGACGAGGGCGAGATTCTCCCGCCAGGTCGACTCGGGAATCGGGGGCAGGATCGAATCCCACAGGGGCAGGAAGGTACCCCGAAGCTGGAGCTGACCGTACGGCCGGGCGAGGAACCAGAGGTGCAGGTGCGCGGAGCCGTCGCCCCAGCGATTCACATGCACCCGGGATACGCCGTCGAGGGACCGGATGGCGCGCTCCAGCCGGACCGTCAGCACGCCGAGTTCGGCCGCGAGCAGGTTCGGCAGGTCGCCTAGATCCAAATGCGAACGGGACTCGAGGATCAACACCATCGGAAGCCCGGTAGGTCTATCCATCGCACGTACCCGCCACCGCTCGCTGACCCAGATGTACGCCTCATCGGGGGCGCCGCAAGCGGTACATTCCCGGTCGCCTTCACCGCGACGGGGCGGCTCGGTCGCGACCGGATCATCGAGTTGTTTGACGCGGAGATCGCCCTCGAAGGGGAAGGAGGGCCATTGGGTGAAGTTCGGCACTGAGGGAGGGGTGTCGGGCACGAGGTGACCCTAACTGTTTCCGGGACTGCTGTCCCCACCTCCTTCAGCCATCAATCCGCCGGATCAACCCACCGCCGGCCCAGCCGCTTGCCAGCAAGTTATCCACAGGAGGCCTAAGTTATCCACAACCATCTTCCACAGGTCAACACGGCGATTGAGGCGCTGTTTCACGTGAAACAGCGCCACCTGTGGACAACTGCTGTGGATAACGTTGGGGACGAGACTTCTGCTACACCTGAGCCGGTATCAGCGCTCCGAGTAGGCCGGTTTACCGTTGGGCAGGCGCAGCCGATCGTGGGCCGGCCCCTGGGCACGGAAGCAGTCGCTCGCCCGGCCGATCCGGGTTCGCCATCGGCAGAAGGGCCAGCTAAAAGCCGGCAGGGTCGGAGTGAGCAGGGGAGTCAGGCACATGGCGCAGCCGGGGCGAGTGAACCGGCCGAGGAAACGTGGCCGGGCGCGAGTGGGCCGGGCGCGAGTGGCTGAGTCAGTCGGATCGAGCAAACGACAACCGCCCCCGTTTCACGTGAAACGGGGGCGGCGCTCTGAGGTGGAGCCGGGCCTACGGTCAGTCCTCGGGCTGCTCCCGGTCAACTCCGATGATGTCGACGATCCGCTCCAAGTCGTCCACACTGCCAAACTCGATCGTGATCTTTCCCTTACTCCGACCGATGTCGACCTTGACTCTGGTATCGAAGCGGTCGGAGAGTCGATCGGCGAGATCAGTCAGTGCTGGCGCGTGCGGCTTCGGCCGACGCTTCGGCGCTTCCTTCTCGCTGGTGTCATCGCTGAGCGAGAGCGCCACCACCTCCTCGGTCGCCCGTACCGACAGGCCCTCGGCAACGATTCGGTGGGCGAGCCGCTCCTGCGCCTCCGGGTCATCCAGGCTCAACAGCGCCCGGGCATGACCAGCAGAGAGCACTCCGGCGGCGACCCGACGCTGTACCTGGGCCGGGAGGTTGAGGAGTCGGATCGTGTTGGAGATCTGCGGCCGGCTCCGCCCAATCCGGCGAGCCAACTCCTCGTGGGTGGCGCCGAACTCATCCAATAGCTGTTGATATGCCGCCGCCTCTTCCAGCGGATTCAGGTTGGCGCGGTGAATGTTCTCCAGCAACGCATCCCGGAGCATCGAATCGTCCCGGGTGTCCCGCACGATCGCGGGAATGGAGCTCCGACCAACGGCCTGCGCGGCCCGCCAGCGGCGCTCACCCATAACGAGTTCGAACTTCTCGTCATCCAGCTGGCGGACGACGATCGGCTGAAGGAAGCCGACCTCCTGGATTGAGACCTTCAGCTCCTCCAGGGCGTCCTCGTCAAAGACCTGCCGCGGCTGCTTCGGGTTGGGGACGATCGCGTCAACCGGAATCTCGGCGAAGCGAGCACCCGGGACCGGGCTGAGTGATTCGGACGCAGGCAGCGGCGTACTCACCGCCGGCAGGTCAGCGGTCGGCGTCAACGCTGGGTTGTTGACGAATGGGGCGGGCCCGCTGGGCGCTGCTGCCTCGGTAGGAATGAGGGCGCCTAACCCTCGGCCGAGTCCACCCTTGGGACGATTCTTCATGCCTGGCCTCCCCGTGGCCGGTCCGCGCTACGCATTGCGGCTCACCTCGGCCTTGGCGCCCCGCTCAGCAATCTCCTGGGCGGCCTCGAAGTAACTTGTCGCCCCCCGTGACCCGGGATCGTAGGTCATCACAGATTGGCCGTAGCTCGGCGCCTCGGATACCCGGACGTTACGCGGGATGACCGCCTGGAGCACCTTATCCCCGAAGTGGTTGCGAACATCCTGCTCCACGGCATCCGCCAGCCGCGTGCGTCGGTCGTACATCGTAAGCAGGATGGTGGAGACGTCCAGCCGGGGGTTGAGGTGCTGCCGGACGAGGTTGATGTTGTTGATGAGCTGGTTCAAGCCCTCCAGCGCGTAGTACTCACACTGGATCGGGATAAGCACCTCTTCCGCAGCCACCAACGCGTTCACCGTGAGCAATCCAAGCGACGGCGGGCAGTCGATAAGGACGTAGTCGAAGTGGCCCGGGTAACCGGTGATGGCACGGGCCAGCCGCGACTCCCGGGCAACCACAGAGACCAGTTCGATCTCGGCTCCGGCCAGGTCGATCGTGGCGGGAACACACCATAGATCGGGGATTCCCTCGACCGGCTGGGCGACATCCTCCAGGGGCAGGCCGTTGATCAGACAGTCGTACACGTCCGGCACCCCGGTGTGGTGCGGGACGTTGAGCCCGGTAGACGCGTTGCCCTGCGGATCGAGGTCGACCACCAGCACCCGGTTCCCGTGCAGCGCTAGCGCCACTGCCAGGTTCACCGTCGTGGTGGTCTTTCCAACGCCGCCCTTCTGGTTCGCGACGCACATGACCCGGGTCCGTTCTGGACGAGGCATCGTCACCTCGCCGCTCGGGTTCAGGATCTGCACGGCGCGCATAGCTTCCATCGCCAACGGTGGGTCATCCTCTTCGCGCGTCGGTGTTTCACGTGAAACGTACGTGTCGTCCACCCCGTCCTGCCCGGAGGGCAGGCTCGGAGCCTTGGTCGGTTCGGCCGGCCGCCCCGGCGTTGCCTGCTGCGGCACAGCCACCTCGACGTGTGTCGACGTGGCTGTCTTCCCCCGTACCGACGCGGCCCGCTCGGCCGCCGGTGGATCGCCAGCCCGGGAACCCTCCCGGTTGCTCCGGCTCAACGGTACTTCCGACGACGATGGGCGGGTACGTCCGGGAGTCGACGCCGGTCGCCGGAAGGTCTCGTCCTGCGGCATTCGGGAAGGCGGGCTGACAGAGAGAGTGGGGGTGGCCCGCCCGGGGTCGTCGGTTTCACGTGAAACCGGGCCGCCCGTTGACCCGGTCGCGCGTGGATCGTCATACCTGCCGTCGTCATGCACCTGTCATCCCTGCCCGCTTCGGATGGTCGGTCCGCATCCTGCCAACGGGTCGCTCGGGTGGTCCACCCGAGCGTGCGGCCCGTTGGAAGCGGTCGGAATCCGGGAGTACCCGGCACCGCCCGCTCCACATTATCGACGCGCGGCCAGCCTACGGGGATTGGGCGCGGTCGGTCCACGTCGGGCTTCGCATCCCGCCTGCCACCCGTACCTGTTCAACGAGGCAGCTACCGCTCCGGCAAGCCGGATCCGTCGAATTCCGGTAGACCGCTGAGGGCGCCGGTCGTCGGCAACCACATGCTCCCGCCGAGTCCGATTCACAAAATCCGAGCAGGAAGCCAGCGATACGGGGCGGCGACGACTCAGCGCCGCCGACCGCCACGGGAGCGTTTCGCGGACTTGGGCTGCGGCGGTGCCACCACCCGCTCCCGAACGATCTCAATCACTGTCGTCGGTGGCTCGATAGTGCCGGCACCGCAGTGGTGCACCTCGGGCATTCCGCCGCCAAGTCGGTCCACGACGGCGGAATGCTCGGCGATTTCCTCCGCGGCCGAGGTGCCCTTGAGGGCGACCAGCCGTCCGCCCGGCGCAGCCAGTGGAAGGCACCACCGGGCGAGCCGGTCCAGGGGAGCCACCGCGCGAGCGGTCACCACATCGCCGGTGAGCGGCTCGACTCCGCCACCGCCAGAAGCGATCTCCTCGGCCCGGCCCCGGACAACCTGAACCGAGGCCGCCAGGTCAAGCTGCGCCACCGCCTCGACGAGGAAGGCGGTGCGACGGGCCAGCGGCTCGACCAGGGTGACCGAGAGATCCGGCCGGGCGACAGCGAGCACGAGGCCCGGCAATCCGGCACCGCTACCTACGTCAAGCACCGTCGCGCCCGACGGAATCCGCTCCGCCACGGCCGCGCAGTTGAGCAGATGCCGGTCCCAGATCCGCGGCGCCTCCCGCGGACCGATGAGTCCCCGGACCACCCCGTCGGTCACCAACAGACCCGCGTACGCAACGGCCAGGCCCAGCCGGTCACCGAAGAGCGCCCGGGCCGCGGTGGCCAACTCCGGCGGCGGTACGGCGTCCACCTCGCCCGGCACGGGGTAATCGCTGACAGGCAACGGCCCGGGCGGCGTACCACCCGGGCCGGACGCGAAGCGCGCCGCGTCGTGAGTCACCCGCTCAGTCCGCCGGCCGAACAATGATGCGCCGACTCGGCTCGACGCCCTCGGACTCGCTGGCCACGCCGTCGATGGCGTTGACCACGTCGTGCACACACTTACGTTCGAAGGCGGACATCGGCTCCAGCCGCACCGACTCGCCGTGCTCCTTGACCTTCTCGACGGCGTTCTTCGCCACCGCGGCGAGCTCCTTACGGCGGCCCGCCCGGTAGCCGCCCACGTCGAGCAGCAGTCGGCTGGGGGTGCCGGTCTGCCGGAAGACCGCGAGCCGGGTGAGTTCCTGAAGCGCCTCCAGCGTGGCGCCGCGCTGACCAACCAGGCTCTGTAGTCGGCCGCCAACCACCTCCACGACCGGACGCCCACCGGAGACCAGCTCGTCGATGTCCCCGTCGTAGTCGAGGATGTCGAGCAGGCCCTCCACGTAGTCGGCGGCGATCTCACTCTGCCGGAACAGATCGCTCTCACCAGTGGACCGCTGCTCCGTGCCGCGGTCGGCCTCGGCCGCCTCGGTCTGGCCCTTCGCCGTCGTCTCCGTCCCCTCGGCGTCCTGGGACTCGTCAGCGCGGGGCGTGCTGATCTCGGTCACGGTCTCCTCCGTACTCGCTCGGCCGGACCGTCGGGTCCGCTGGTCTCCCGGGGCCGGCGGGAACGCCGGCACCACGGGTAGGTCTATCCGGGCAGTCTCACCCGTGGCCGCGGGGCGCGGCGGCGTTTTGCCCCCGGCCGGCGGTATCGAGGCAGATACCGCCGGCACCGATCGGATCAGCCCTGCCGTTTGGCGGGACGGTCCTTCTGGTTCGCGGGCTGGCCCTTCTTCTGGCTGGCTGCCTGGCCCTTCTGGCTGGCTGCCTGGCCCTTCTGGTTGGCCGGCTGCCCCTTCTGGTTCGCGGGCGCGCCCTTCTTCTGGCCGGCGGCCTGGCCCTTCTGGTTCGCGGGCTGGCCCTTCTTCTGGCTGGTGGGCTTGGCACCCGGCTTCGGGGCGGCGACCTTGGTCGCGGCCGGCTGGGTGGCGGCCGAAGGGGCAGACTTGCCGCGGCCGAAGAGGCCACCGCTCTTCGCCGGCTGCACCGTCTTACCCGCGGTGCTCGACTTGGCGCTCGGCGGCGGTGGGAACTTGCGCAACACCCACTGCTGCTGGGCCAGCGTGAACATGTTGTTGGTGACCCAGTAGATGATCACGCCGATCGGGAAGATCGCGCCGGAGATGAGCAGCGACGCCGGGATGCCGTAGAGCATCAACCGCTGGATCATCCGCTGCTGCGGGTCCTCGGCCCAGCCGGTCTTGAGAATCATCTGGCGGCTGGTCAGGTAGGTGGTGCCCATCATCACCAGCACCAGAATGCCGGCCATGATCTTGACGGTGGTGCCGTCGGCACCCAGCGCGGCCAGTTCCTCGGGGGAGGAGCCGAACTTGCCGGCGATCGGCGCGGTGAAGAGCTTCGCGACTGACGCGCTGTCGAACTGGTCAACCGTCCAGCCGTAGAGCGTCTTCTTGTCCAGTGGCTTGTCTGGGTTGAGCCGGCGGAGTACGTGGAACAGGCCGAGGAAGACCGGAATCTGGAGGAACATCGGAAGGCAGCCCATGAGCGGGTTGGCCTTTTCCTTCCGATAGAGCTCCATCATCTCCTTCTGGAGCGTCTCCCGGTCACCCTTGTGCTTCTCCTGCAGCGCCTTGACCTGCGGTTGCAGCGCCTGCATCGCCCGCTGTGACTTGATCTGCTTGACGAAGACCGGGAAGAGGATCACCCGGACGGTGACCACCAGGAAGATGATGGCCAGGATCCAGGACCAGTTGGTGCCGAGCACCACGCCTTCCGGCACCCCGATGGCGTCCCAGAGCTGGTGCCAGCGCAGCAGGATCCACGAGATCGTTATATAGATAGGGTCGAGCAATTCTCAGACTCCAGTCACATCGGCGCGGCGGCGACCATCCGGCTCCGGCACCGGATCGAATCCACCCGGATGGAAGGGGTGGCAGCGCATCAGCCGCCGGGCCGTCAGGCCGGCTCCCCGAACCGGGCCGTGGCGGGTCACCGCCTCCAGGGCGTATGCGCTGCACGACGGGTAGAACCGACAGCGGGCCGGCAACGCCGGACTTATCCACCGACGGTACGCGATGATGGGCCCAGCCAGCACCCGGGCACCGAGTGAGATCGGTTGTGGGGGATCTGGTGCCGAACTCACCGGGACCGCCGCCCGCGGGGGACGCGTGCGGCCGCGATCGCGGCGTCGAGATCGACACCGAGTCGTTGGTACGACCGGTTCGCCGCGGCGGGCAGGGCACGGACGACCAGGGTGCTTCCGGCCGGCAACTCGGGGAGACGCTCCCGGACCAGGTGCCGCAGCCGCCGTCGGACGGCGTTGCGGACGACGGCGTTGCCAACCGCCTTGGAGACAACGAAGCCGGCGCGGGCTGGTGCGGATGTCTGCTCCGCACCTTCGTCCCGCGCCGACTTCGGCGAAGAGATCTCCGGCGAGGTGCTGGGCGAGGTCAGATGGACGACGACCACGCCACGCCCGACGCGTCGGCCACCACGGATCGCCGCGGCGAAGTCAGTGCTACGCCGCAGACGCTGCGCGGCGGTCAGCACGACTCTCCACGCCCTGCCGATCGGACCTGGTGGCCTCAGGCCGCCAGGCGAGCGCGGCCCTTGGTGCGACGGGTCGAGATGATGGCGCGGCCGGCACGGGTGCGCATGCGCAGCCGGAAGCCGTGGGTCTTCGCGCGCCGGCGGTTGTTCGGCTGGAAGGTGCGCTTGCTCACGTCAGGCTCTCCGTTGTCCTACCCCTGGGCGAGGGATCGCCGGGGTCGCGTCTGGTCCGAGGTCGTCCCAGTTTCAGTTCGTGTCACGATCCAGGTCGTGTCATGATCCGAACCAGGTCATGATCCGGAACACCTCCGTGGCGCTCCCGATCAACGCTGCCCGACGCTGCGGACAGCAAACATCCATCACCCTAGCAGAGGGGGAGCGAGCAGCCGTTCCAGCGTACGCAGGGGCACAACGAGCGTCAACGCTCTCACCGGCCGCCCCGGCGCAGGCAGTTCCGACGTTTTCGCTGCTGCCGCCGACGGTCGGCGTCCCTCCGCTGTTGATGGCGTCCGGACATCGCTGTTACCGTGCCCGATTGCGGTGCAGGGCTGTTGGCCCGAATCGCGGTGAGTGACTGTCGGGAAGCCCGGGGTCGGTCCGGCTGTGGTCGGCGCCGGCAGGCAAGACCGAATCGGGCGGTGGATCGTTCGGCAAGATGACCCACTTCAGCGCCGCCCGTACCGGGTGCGGTCTGACCCACGTTCGGCGGGCGGCCACAATCGGTACCCACACAGGCTGTGGATAACTTGTGGACAAGCACCGGTCGGTCCGCCGGGTGGGGAAGCATCGCGTGAACGCGGCGGGCCCGGGACGGCCGACGGGGAGGACGGCGGCGTCCGGGAACAAAGGCGAGGGGGTGGCACGACGGTGACGGGTACAACCGAACTCGCCGCGGTGTGGACGGCAACGACCGACGAGCTCGCCGACGAGATCGTCTCCGCACAGCAGCGGGCTTACCTGCGGCTGACCCGGCTCCGCGCCATCGTCGAGGACACCGCGCTCGTCTCCGTCCCGGACGCCTTCACCCGAGATGTCATCGAGTCCCGGCTCCGCCCGGCGATCACTGAGGCGCTCACCCGCCGACTGGGGCGGCCCATCCAGGTAGCTGTCACGGTGCGAGCACCGGAGGACGGCTCCGGCCGCCCGGCGGGCACCATCTACCACAGCGCCCCGAACCCGGAGGCGGGCGGCTTACCCAGCGACACCACCGGCGATGTCGCGGGAGGCGGCCCGGACGACGGCGTGGACCAACGATTCCCGCTGATTCCCGGGCAGGCTCAGCCGGAGCGCCGCGCTGCGGTGCCCGCCGGTCCGTACGGCGAGCAGCCGACGCCGGTGTCCCGGGACGGCCAGGAGCCGCTGTTCAGCTCCGCCTTCACCGGACCACCCCGAGCCGAGCGACACGATGTTGACGAGCAGGCCCGGCTGGGCCCGCCGATGACCGAACGCCCGTTCGACGGCCGCTACCGAGCAGAGGCAGTGGACCAGCGCGGAGGGCCGGTGCCGCCCCGGGAGCCCGGCACCGACAGCGGGCCGGGGCGGGTGGACCACCACCGGCCCGGTGGCCGCGAGGACCGCCGGCTGCCAGCACCCGCCGACGGCGGTGGCAACCGGCTCAACCCGAAGTACATGTTCGAGACGTTCGTCATCGGTTCGTCCAACCGTTTCGCCCACGCGGCTTCGGTGGCGGTCGCCGAGTCGCCCGCCAAGGCGTACAACCCGCTATTCATCTACGGCAGCTCAGGGCTGGGCAAGACGCACCTGCTGCACGCGATCGGCCACTACGCCACGACGCTCGGCAACGCCAACTCGGTCCGGTACGTCTCGACCGAGGAGTTCACCAACGACTTCATCAACTCGCTGCGTGACGACAAGACCAGCGCCTTCCAGCGCCGATACCGGGATGTCGACATCCTGCTGATCGACGACATCCAGTTCCTGGAGAACCGGGAGCGGACGCAGGAGGAGTTCTTTCACACCTTCAACACGCTGCACAACGCCAACAAGCAGATCGTGATCACCTCTGACCGGTCGCCGAAGCAGCTGGCGACCCTGGAGGACCGGCTGCGGACCCGGTTCGAGTGGGGACTGCTCGCCGACATCCAGCCACCAGACCTGGAGACCCGGATCGCGATCCTGCAGAAGAAGGCCGCCCAGGAGCGGCTGTTCGCCCCGCCGGACGTACTCGAGTTCATCGCGTCCCGGGTATCGAACTCGATCCGAGAGCTCGAGGGCGCGCTGATCCGGGTTACCGCGTTCGCCAGCCTCACCCGGTCGTCGGTGGAGCTGTCGCTGGCCGAGGAGGTGCTGCGGGACTTCATCCCGGACGGCACCGGGCCAGAGATCACCGCCGACCAGATCATGGTGGCGACCGCCGACTACTTCGGGGTGAGTCTGGAGGACCTGCGTGGGCACTCCCGCTCGCGGGTGCTCGTCAACGCTCGCCAGGTCGCCATGTACCTGTGCCGAGAGCTGACCGACCTGTCGCTGCCCCGAATCGGGCAGGCGTTCGGGGGCCGCGACCACACCACGGTCATGCACGCCGATCGGAAGATCCGTCAGCAGATGGCCGAGCGGCGATCGCTCTACAACCAGATCGCCGAGTTGACCAACCGGATCAAGCAGAACACCTGAGGCGCCCGCCGAGTCAGCGGCCGAGGCCACCCGAACCACCCGCCGAATCGCCGAAACCGGCGCCCTGGCGGCCTCCCTCGGTGCTCCACCATCCCCACGGACCGGACGATGGCCCTCGGATCCGGGCGGTGGGTCGAATCCGGGTGTCCCCGTCGGCGTCGCGCAACCGCACTCGTTGTCCACAGCTTCCGCTTCCCTCGGTGGAGAACGTGGGGCCGCCGACCCCTCGTTACCCACAGGCTGTGGAAAACCCTGGGGGTAGTGCTGTGGACGCTTGGGGATAACGATGTCCTTGTCCACCGGCCGCGGGCCGGGTGTGGACGGGCTGTTGAAGGTTCTGGGGATAACCTGGGTCAAGCGGCGAGCCGCAATCCACAAGCCTGGGGAAGAAGTCCGTGGATAACCGGTGGATAACCGGTGGACAACGGTGGACAGGCTGGGGGTAACTCTGGCCTGTGGATGACGGCCCGGGTTTTCCCCCGACTTCTCCACAGGAAACCCACCGGTGTATTCCCGGTCTGACCTGCGTCAACGCGGGTTCTCCACAGTTTGCACAGGTGCGACGAAGACGATGAGTTAGATCTCTAAAGACAACAAAAACCAATCATCACCGTTGGACTTCCTGTGGATCGGGCCGCAGACCGCCGCTGCCGGTCAGCGGCACCTGGAGACGCATGGGGTCGGCCGTACCGCCGATGCCCACGCGCCCTAAGGTGCCAGGAGAACCGGCACGCCCCGGCGGGTCGGCAGGCAGCGGTCGGCATGAGAGAGTTGGCGCTGACGTTGACGCGGAGGCATTGATGAAGTTCCGAGTAGAGCGCGACGCGCTCGCCGAGGCCGTGGCCTGGACCGCGAAGAGCCTGCCGAACCGGCCGTCGGTGCCGGTGCTCGCCGGAGTGCTGCTGCGGGTCACCGACGGCAACCTGCAGGTCTCCGGCTTCGACTACGAGGTCTCCAGCCAGGTGACCGTTGAGGTGCAGGGGGACGCCGACGGCGCCGCCTTGGTCTCCGGCCGGCTCCTCGCCGAAATCACCAAGGCGCTGCCGGCGAAGCCGGTCGACATCGCGGCGGTCGGTGCCCACCTCGAGCTCGTCTGCGGCAGCGCCCGGTTCACCCTGCCCACCATGCCGGTCGAGGACTATCCCTCGCTCCCGGAGATGCCGGTCAGCGCTGGCACCATCGACGCCGCCGCGTTCGCCGCCGCCGTCGCCCAGGTAGCCGTGGCAGCCGGCCGGGACGAGACCCTGCCGATGATGACCGGCGTCCGGCTGGAACTCTCCGGCGGCACGTTGGCCATGCTCGCCACCGACCGCTACCGCCTCGCCCTGCGCGAGATCGAGTGGCACCCGGAAGACCCGGAGGTCAGCCTCAACGCCCTGGTACCGGCCCGCACGTTGCATGACACCGCCAAGGCCCTCGGACCACTCGGCGGCCAGGTAACCATGGCGCTCTCCCAGGGCGCGGCGGGCGAGGGCATGATCGGTTTCGTCGGCGGCCCCCGGCGCACCACCAGCCGACTCCTCGACGGCGCCAACTACCCGCCGGTGCGCTCGCTCTTCCCCGCCACCCACAACGCGCAGGCCCAGGTTCCGGTCAGTGCGCTCATCGAGGTCGTCAAGCGGGTCGCGCTCGTCGCCGAACGGACCACTCCGGTGCTGCTCAGCTTCAGCGGCGACGGCCTGGTCGTTGAGGCTGGTGGCACCGAGGAGGCCCGTGCCAGTGAGGCGATGGAGGCCAGCTTCAGCGGTGAGCCGCTGACCGTTGGTTTCAACCCGCAGTATCTGATCGACGGTCTCTCGAACATGGGGACCCAGTTCGCTGTCCTGTCGTTCGTTGACGCCTTCAAGCCGGCGGTGATTTCTCCCGTTGACGAGGATGGCGAGGTCGTGCCCGGGTACCGCTACCTCATTATGCCGATCCGCGTCTCCCGCTGATCGCACCGAGACGACCCACAACGCACGGAGGTACGGACAATGCAGCTCGGCCTGGTAGGGCTCGGCCGCATGGGCGGCAACATGCGGGAGCGGCTGCGTGCCGCCGGGCATGAGGTGATCGGCTACGACAACCAGGCTGAGCTGAGCGACGTCGCAAGCCTGGCGGAGCTGGCGCAGAAGCTGGACGCGCCGCGCGCGGTGTGGGTCATGGTCCCCGCCGCCGTCACCGACGAGACCATCAACAAAATGGCGGAGGTGCTCGACGCCGGCGACATCATCGTTGACGGAGGCAACTCGCGGTTCAGCGACGACGCGCCGCGTGCCGAGCGGCTGAACGAGCGTGGCATCGGGTACGTCGACGCCGGGGTCTCCGGTGGCGTCTGGGGCCGGCAGAACGGGTACGCCCTCATGGTCGGCGGTGCCCAGGAACACGTAGACCGGTTGATGCCGATCTTCGAGGCGCTGAAGCCGGCCGGAGACTTCGGCTTCGTGCACGCTGGTCCGGTCGGTGCCGGACATTACGCCAAGATGGTGCACAACGGCGTCGAGTACGGTCTCATGCACGCCTACGCCGAGGGCTACGAACTGCTGGCCAAGTCTGAGCTGGTCACCGATGTCCCCGGTGTCTTCAAGTCCTGGCGGGAGGGCACGGTCGTCCGCTCCTGGCTGCTCGACCTCCTTGACCGGGCACTTGATGAGGACCCGGAGCTGGCCGAGTTGAGCCCCTACACCGAGGACACCGGCGAGGGGCGGTGGACCGTGGACGAGGCGGTCCGGCTCGCCGTCCCGATGAACGTCATCGCCGCCGCGCTCTTCGCCCGTTTCACCTCCCGGGAGGATGACTCGCCCGCGATGAAGGCCGTCGCCGCGCTGCGCCAGCAGTTCGGCGGGCACGCCGTTCGTAAGCGCTGACGGCCCCACCACCCGTGTACGTCCGCCGGCTGGAACTCGTTGACTTCCGCTCGTACGAGCGGGTCGGGGTGGATCTCGAACCGGGGGCGAACGTCCTGGTCGGTCCGAACGGGGTCGGCAAGACCAACCTGATCGAGGCGCTCGGCTACGTGGCGACCCTGGACTCCCACCGGGTCGCCACGGACGCCCCGCTGGTCCGGATGGGAGCCGCCGCGGGGGTCATCCGCTGCGCCGTGGTGCACGAGGGGCGGGAGCTGCTGGTCGAGTTGGAGATCGTGCCGGGGCGGGCCAATCGGGCCCGGCTCGGCCGCTCCCCGGCTCGGCGGGCCCGGGACGTGCTCGGTGCCCTGCGACTGGTGCTCTTCGCCCCGGAGGACCTGGAGCTGGTCCGGGGCGACCCGGCGCAGCGGCGCCGCTACCTCGATGATCTGCTGGTGCTCCGGCAACCCCGGTACGCCGGGGTGCGGGCCGACTACGAGCGGGTGGTTCGGCAGCGGAACGCCCTGCTGCGCACCGCGTACCTGGCGCGTAAGACCGGCGGGACCCGCGGCGGCGATCTCTCCACGCTCGCGGTCTGGGACGACCATCTCGCGCGGCACGGTGCCGAGTTGCTCGCCGGTCGGCTCGACCTGGTCGCCGCACTCGGCCCCCACATCACCCGGGCGTACGACGCGGTGGCCGCCGGTAGGGGCGCGGCCGGCATCACCTACCGATCGTCGGTCGAATCGGCCCGCCCAGCCGCCGACCGGGCGGAGCTGACCGCGGCGTTAAGCGACGCGCTCGCCGCCGGCCGGGCAGCCGAGATCGAGCGGGGGACCACCCTGGTCGGCCCGCACCGGGACGACCTCGACCTCACGCTGGGGCCACTGCCCGCGAAGGGGTACGCCAGCCATGGCGAGTCCTGGTCGTTGGCGTTGGCGCTTCGGCTGGCCGGATACGACCTGCTGCGCGCCGACGGGATCGAGCCGGTGCTGGTGCTGGACGATGTCTTCGCCGAGCTGGACACCGGCCGGCGGGATCGCCTCGCCGAGCTGGTCGGCGAGGCGAGCCAGCTCCTGGTGACCTGTGCGGTGGCAGAAGATCTCCCCGCGCGTCTGCACGGAGCGCGTTTCGTGGTCCGCGAGGGGGAGGTACAGCGTGTCGGATGAGGCGGAACCCGGCGCCGGATCCAGGGCGACGGCGGTGACTGGCGCGGACGGGGCCGTCCCGCCACCGGACGCCGGGGCGGAGGCACCGACCGAGGCGTCGTCCGGGCCGCAACTCGCGCGGGCGGTGCTGGATGCGGCGAAGGCTCGCCGTCAGGCGGCGCAGCCCCAGCGGCGCAGCCGCAGCGGTGGGGCGAGCGGTGGGGGGCGACGGCCGCGGGGCTACTCCGGCCCGGGGCCGGACCCGCGCGACCCGCAGCCGCTCGGGGCGGTGCTGGACCGGCTGGTGAAGGCGCGGGGCTGGCAGCAACCGGCGGCCGAGGCCACGGTCTTCGGCGCCTGGGAACGGGTGGTCGGCCCGGACGTGGCCCAGCACAGCCGGCCGGTGAAGCTGGAAGGCGGCGAGCTGACCGTGGAGGCGCGCTCGACCGCCTGGGCCACCCAGCTCCGGCTGCTCGCCGGCTCGCTGCTGCAGCAGATCGCCAGCGAGGTGGGCCACAACGTCGTACGCCGGCTGCACATCCACGGTCCGGCCGCGCCGTCCTGGTCGCGTGGCCCTCGTCGGGTGCGGGGCCGCGGCCCCCGGGACACCTACGGCTGAACGGCCCTGCGGGGTGCCACCGAATCGGCGTAGACCGCGAAGCCCCGCTCGGCGCAGCGGCGGTAGAACGCGGCGAGGACGCTCAGCTCCGCGCAGGTGAAGGTCCACTGCGGCGGGGCTCCGCTGTCGTCGCGGAGCCGGTCCAGCCGGCTGTCCAGCCAACGGAGCTGCTGCTCGGCCAGGCGTCCGTCGCCGAGTAGCGCGCGGAGCACCTCGCTGACGGTTTCGAAGGTGACTGCCTCACCGACTGCTCGGTGCCGTCCCACGAACCGCTCGACTCCGTCGGCGATCCACCCGCAGCCATCCGGGTCGATCACCGGGTCCTCGTCCTCTTCCGAGTTCTCTGTGGCGTACAGCACATTTTCCAGGCCGAGGATCAGATCGACCAGCTCGGTGTACGCGGTCGCCCGGACCGTGCCGGTCTTGGCGATCAGCTCGGCGAGCGCGGCGGTCGGTGCGGAAATCTGTGGCATGTCGACGATTTCGCCGAAGTCCACGAACTCTGCCGGTGCGACCGGGTCGTAGAAGCGGCCGGTCCGCGGCCAGTTCACCACGACGTTGTCCAGCCCCATCTGGTGTCACCTCTCAGCCCATGTCCGTATGAACGGGTCGATCGTCCGGTTCCAGCCGGCAAAGATCAAGCCGGCGTGCATCGCGAGATGGACACACATTGGTCGGGGGTGGCGCCGGCTGGTGCGAGCCTACGGTCGGCTCGGTGTGCGTAGGGGGAGTCGTGGAGTGAGCGGTCGGCCGGCTACGGAGGTCTCAGCCGCCGCGCAAGGGGTGCCGAGTGGTGGATCTGTCGCCGACGCCCAGTAGGATTGGGTTGAGACGAAGACCCGGTGCGGAGCGATGAAACCCGGGGCCGGCACGGGCCCGAGATCATCGTTCCACATCAGGTCGAGCCGATCGCGATCCGCGGACATCCGCGGCGGCCGGCGCGTTCGACCCCCGGTCCGGACCATTCTCCGGTGCCGGTCCGCGCGCCCGACGTCGCGTTCTGTCCGCCGAACCCCGTGACCGGTCGCGCCAGTGGTGTGGCCGACGCGAGAAAGTGGCCGAGGGTGGCAGCGCAGGACAAGCAGGAGTACGGCGCAGAGTCGATCACCGTCCTCGAAGGGTTGGAGGCGGTCCGTAAGCGCCCCGGTATGTACATCGGGTCCACCGGCGAACGCGGTCTGCACCACCTGGTGTGGGAGGTCGTGGACAACGCGGTGGACGAGGCGCTGGCCGGGCACTGCGACACCATCGATGTGGTGCTGCTCGCCGATGGTGGGGTTCGCGTCACCGACAATGGCCGTGGTTTCCCGGTCGACCCGCATCCGAAGCTCAAGAAGCCGGGTGTGGAGGTGGCGCTGACCGTGCTGCACGCCGGCGGCAAGTTTGACGGCAAGGCGTACGCCGTCTCCGGTGGCCTGCACGGCGTCGGTGTGTCGGTCGTGAACGCCCTCTCCACCCGGATGGCTGTCGAGATTCAGAAGGACGGCTACTTCTGGCGGCAGTCGTACACGGACTCGAAGCCGACGCCGCTGGAGAAGGGGGAGCCGACCGACGCCACCGGCTCGGCGGTCTCCTTCTGGCCCGACCCGACGGTCTTCGATACCGTTAGTTTCGACTTCCAGACCATCTACCGCCGGCTCCAGGAGATGGCCTTCCTCAGCCGGGGGCTGACCATCCACTTCCTCGACGAACGGGTCGACGAGGACGATGACAGCAAGACGCGTGAGGTCACCTTCTGCTATCAGGGTGGCATCGCCGACTTCGTCCGGCACCTCAACGCCTCGAAGACCTCGATCCACAAGTCGGTGGTCGAGTTCGGCACCGACGAAGACGGCATGTCGGTCGAGATCGCCATGCAGTGGAACGAGTCGTATGGCGAGTCGGTCTACACCTTCGCCAACAACATCAACACGCATGAGGGCGGCACCCACGAGGAAGGCTTCCGGTCGGCGCTGACCAGCGTCATCAACCGGTACGGTACGGAGAAGCGGCTCCTCAAGAGCGACGAGAAGCTCTCCGGGGAGGACATCCGGGAGGGGCTGGCGGCGATCATCTCGGTGAAGCTGACCAACCCGCAGTTCGAGGGGCAGACCAAGACCAAGCTGGGCAACACCCCGGTCAAGAGCTTCGTGCAGCGGGTCTGCAACGAGTGGCTGGTTGACTGGCTGGACCGTAATCCGGCCGAGGCGAAGGTCATCATCACCAAGGCCTCCCAGGCCGCGCGCGCCCGGGTGGCCGCCCAGCAGGCCCGCAAGCTGGCCCGCCGTAAGTCGTTGCTGGAGTCCGGCTCGATGCCGGGCAAGCTGGCCGACTGCCAGTCGACGGATCCTCGTGAGTGCGAGGTCTTCATCGTTGAGGGCGACTCGGCGGGCGGCTCCGCCAAGCAGGGGCGCGACCCGCGGACGCAGGCGATCCTGCCGATCCGCGGCAAGATCCTCAATGTGGAGAAGGCGCGGATCGACCGGGTCCTAAAGAACAACGAGGTCCAGGCGCTGATCACCGCGCTCGGCACAGGTATCCACGACGACTTCGACATCGAGAAGCTGCGGTACCACAAGATCGTGTTGATGGCCGACGCGGACGTCGATGGTCAGCACATCCAGACGCTGCTGTTGACCCTGCTCTTCCGCTTCATGCGACCGCTGGTCGAGTTGGGGCACGTCTACCTGGCCGCCCCGCCGCTCTACAAGATCAAGTGGAATCGGAAGGGGGATGATGCGCAGTACGCGTACTCCGACCGAGAGCGGGACGGGCTGATCACGCTGCGGCAGCAGAAGAAGCCCAACGCAAAGCCGGACGATATTCAGCGGTTCAAGGGGCTCGGTGAGATGAACTATCCCGAGCTCTGGGAGACCACGATGAATCCCGCCACGCGTACCCTGCGCCAGGTCACGCTCGACGACGCGGCGACCGCGGACGAGCTGTTCAGTGTGCTGATGGGGGAGGACGTTGAGGCTCGTCGCTCGTTTATTCAGCGTAACGCCAAGGACGTGCGGTTCCTGGACATCTGAGGCCAACTCGGATCCGACCGGTCCGTCGTCCGCGGCGACCACGGCTCATCCACAGAGTTATCCACAGCCAGGTCGGTTTCCACAGCGGTTATCCACAGCACAAAAGCGACTCTGAGTCTGATAAGGGTTAACAAGTGACCGATACCCCCGAGTCCACACCGAACGAGCCCGACGCCCCCGAGACCGCCGGCGCCGTCGTGGCGCACGACCGGATCGAGCCAGTCGGGCTCGAGGTGGAGATGCAGCGCTCCTACCTCGACTACGCCATGAGCGTGATCGTCGGGCGGGCGCTGCCGGACGTCCGGGACGGGCTGAAGCCAGTCCACCGCAAGATCCTCTACGCGATGTTCGACTCGGGGTACCGGCCCGACCGGGGGTACGTGAAGTGCTCGCGGGTGGTCGGCGACGTGATGGGCCAGTTCCACCCACACGGCGACTCGGCGATCTATGACGCGCTGGTCCGGATGGCCCAGCCCTGGGCGCTGCGTTACCCGCTGGTGGACGGCAACGGCAACTTCGGTTCACCGGGTAACGACCCGGCCGCGGCGATGCGGTACACCGAGTGCAAGCTCCAACCGCTGGCGATGGAGATGCTGCGGGACATCGACGAGGACACCGTCGACCTGCAGGACAACTACGACGGCCGGGCCAAGGAGCCCACGATCCTGCCGTCCCGGATCCCCAACCTGCTGGTCAACGGCTCAGAGGGCATCGCGGTCGGGATGGCCACCAAGATCCCACCGCACAACCTGCGGGAGATCGGTGCGGCGGTGCAGTGGTGCCTGGAGCACCCGGAGGCCGACGAGGCGAGCACTCTGGAAGCCCTCCTGGGGATCGTCAAGGGGCCAGACTTCCCGACCCACGGCCTGATCGTCGGCCAGGCGGGGATCCAGGACGCGTACCGCACCGGTCGTGGCTCGATCCGGATGCGCGCCGTGGTCGAGGTCGAGGAAGACAAACGGGGCCGGCCGGCGCTGGTGGTCAGCGAGCTGCCGTACCAGGTGAACCCCGACAACCTGGCCGAGCGGATCGCCGAGCTGATCAAGGAGGGGAAGCTCGGCGGGATCGCCGACATCCGGGACGAGTCCTCCGGACGCACCGGCCTGCGGCTGGTGCTGGTGCTCAAGCGCGACGCGGTCGCCAAGGTGGTGCTGAACAACCTCTACAAGCACACCCAGCTGCAGGAGACCTTCGGCGCGAACATGCTGGCGCTGGTGGACGGCGTGCCGCGCACGCTGAACCTGGCCCAGTTCATCCGCTACTACGTCAATCACCAGATCGAGGTGATCCGTCGGCGGACGGCGTACCGGCTGCGTAAGGCCGAGGAGCGGGCGCACATCCTGCGGGGTCTGGCCAAGGCGCTGGACGCCCTCGACGAGGTGATCGCGTTGATCCGGCGCTCGCCGACGGTGGATGACGCGCGGCAGGGCCTGATCCGGATGCTGGACATCGACGAGATCCAGGCGACCGCGATCCTGGACATGCAGCTGCGCCGGCTGGCCGCGCTGGAGCGGCAGCGGATCCTTGACGACCTGGCGAAGCTGGAGTTGGAGATCGCCGACTTCAAGGACATCCTGGCGAAGCCGGAGCGGCAGCGGCGGATCGTCTCGGATGAGCTGGGCGAGATCGTCGCGAAGTGGGGCGATGATCGGCGCACCCAGATCATCCCGTTCGACGGCGAGGTCTCGATGGAGGACCTCATCGCCCGCGAGGACGTCGTGGTCACCATCACCCGAACCGGGTACGCCAAGCGCACCAAGGTGGACGCGTACCGTTCGCAGCGGCGGGGCGGCAAGGGGGTCAGCGGCGCCACGCTGCGGCAGGACGACATCGTCAGCCACTTCTTCGTGTGCTCGACGCACGACTGGATTTTGTTCTTCACCAACAAGGGCCGGGTGTACCGGGCCAAGGCGTACGAGCTCCCGGAAGCCAGTAGGGTGGCCAAGGGCCAACACGTGGCCAATCTGCTCGCCTTCCAACCAGACGAGCAGATCGCACAGATCATCGAGATTTCGGACTACCAGGTCGCCCCCTACCTGGTTCTGGCCACCAAGAACGGAGTGGTAAAGAAGACGAGGCTTGAGGAGTTCGACTCCAACCGGTCCGGCGGCATCATCGCGATCAACCTGCGCGAGGACGACGAACTGGTCGGTGCCGCCCTGGTGGCGCCGGAGCAGGATCTCCTGCTGGTGTCGAAGAACGCCCTGGCGATCCGGTTCAACGCCTCGGACGAGGCGCTACGGCCGATGGGGCGGGCTACCTCGGGTGTGATCGGGATGCGGTTCAGCGAGGACGACGAGTTGCTCGCGATGGAGGTCGTCCGGCATGGCTTGGACGTCCTGGTGGCCACCAATGGTGGTTACGCGAAACGTACTCCGATTGAGGAATACCCGGTCCAGGGCCGGGGAGGTAAGGGCGTGCTGACTGCGAAGATCACCGAGCGGCGCGGTGGTCTGGTCGGTGCTGTGGTGATCGACCCGGACGACGAGCTCTTCGCTATCACCAGTAACGGTGGTGTCATTCGGACTCCGGTGAAGCCTGTACGCCGTACGCGCGACCGGAACACAATGGGGGTCAAGCTGATGGACCTTCCGGATGGCGTAACCATCGTGGCGATTGCTCGCAATGCCGACGAGCCTGACGAACAGGACTAGTTGCATGACGGAGACACAGGCGAAGTCGGGGAACGCGGGGAACTCGGCTAACCCGGTCGACGAGGACGGCGCCACGAGCGGTGCCTCAGCCGCCGGCCGGGCGGCAGTGGGGCGGGCCACCGTCCCCGCCGACGCGCCGGCCCCGAAGTTCACCAGGGCTCCCGGGATGGCCCCGCCGCCGGACAAGCCGGCCAAGGAGTCGGAACCCAGCGAGGAACCAGCTGAGGCCACGAAGATCGAGACACCGCGCACCGATGGTGCCGCCGCTGAGAAGGCCGCCGGGGCCACCCCGCCGCCGACCCCTGGCGGCGCTGGACCGGCCAGCCCGGTCGCCGGGAGCGCGGCTGGCCTCGGGAGCGCGGCTGCCCCCGTTGGCGCGAACGGCGTCCCCCGACTCGGTGACACCGGAAGTCAGTCCCGGGTCACCGGGACCGCCCGCCCACAGCCGAACTCCGCCGGCCGGCCCCAGGGCGGTGGCCTCCCGCCGGGAATCGGCGGGGTGGCGGCCATCGGGGCGGCACGCGTCGGTGAGGCGGTACGCGCCGCGCGTACCGCGGTTAGCTCTGCCGCCTCTCGTGGGCCGCGCCGGGCCCGGCTGAATCTGCGGCGAATCGACCCCTGGTCGGTGATGAAGTTCGCCTTCGCGGTTTCGGTCGTGATCTTCATCGTCGTCGTGGTCGCGACCTCGGTGCTGTACCTGGCGCTGGACGCGATGGGCGTGTTCGCCAGCGTCAACGACAGCTTGAATGATCTGGTCAACGCGGGCGGCGGCCAGAGTGCCGACGGCTTTCAGATCACCGCCCGCGGCGTGATCCTGAGTTCCGCGTTGATTGGCTTGGTCAACGTTGTGCTGTTCACGGCACTGGCAACACTGGGCGCGTTCGTCTACAACGTCTGCGCCGACCTGGTGGGTGGAATCGAGCTGACGCTCGCCGAGCGCGACTGAAACACGTCAGCGGGACCCGGGCCGTCGGCCCGGGTCCCTGAACCGCCGGTGCCGGGAGCACGCCCGGAGCGACCCCCCGATTTTGGGGCGGCTGGGCCGATGGGTTAACCTTGCTCGTCGCAACACGGGGCTATAGCTCAGTCGGTTAGAGCGCAGAGCTGATAACTCTGAGGTCGCTGGTTCGATTCCAGCTAGCCCCACCTCCCGCTCGGTCCTCACATTCTGAGGGCCGAGTTCTTTTGTAGCGCCGACTGAGGTCGCCACAGCCCTCACCGGCCTGACAACCTGGACGCCGGCGTCTCGCCGCTGGCGCCGCAGCATGTGGCGAAAGTGTCGTAGCCCACTTCTAGTCTGGCGCCCGTTCGATGTTCTGTCCCGGCCTGGTCTGCACTGGGTCGGTTCGCCTTCGAGGGGGTCCGGTGCTCAACCACCTTGGCATTCAGGTGCGTGATTTCGATGCCAGTCTCGCCTTCTACGATGCTGTCCTGGCCCCACTTGCGGGGCGTCGCCTGATGGAGTTTCCGGAGGCGGTGGGCTATGGCAGCAGCATTCCTGACTTCTGGCTCAGCCCGTTGGGCGGTGCGGCCGGGGGCGTCGAGGCGCACATCGCCTTCACCGCGCCGGACCGGGCTGCGGTGCAGGCGTTCCATGACGCCGCGGTGGCACTCGGGGTGGAGGTGCTGCATGCGCCCCGAGTCTGGCCGGAATATCACCCGACCTACTTCGGTGCCTTCGTCCGCGATCCGGATGGCAACAACGTTGAGGCGGTCTGTCACCAGCCGGAGTGATCGCTGCCGCAGCGCCGGCTGGGGATAGGTGACGCGTGGTCCGGTCCATGACGTCGGCGGGCCCGTTCACCGGGCCTTGCTTCCGGCTGGTACGGTCCTCGGGTAGGTCCGACGGCACTGTCGAGCGTGAGGGGTTGCCCTAATGTTCAAGAAGCTGCTGATCCTCGTCGGTATCGTCGGTGTGGCGGCAGTCGTGGCCAAGCGGGTCAAGGAGACCAACGACGAGCGCGCCCTCTGGCACGAGGCGACCAACGCGCCCGACCTGCGCTGACCCGCACCGGTCTGCGGACCGCTTCCGGGGCCCTAGCTCAACTGGCAGAGCACTGCCTTTGCAAGGCAGGGGTTAGGGGTTCAAGTCCCCTGGGCTCCACTTACCAAGCCTGTGACCAGGCATGACGTAGTTTCCAGAGTGATTGACCTACCATCGGTGCGTGTGGGAGCAGCGGGCTTCGCCCATCCCCGAGATCCGGACAGTCTGGCGTGCCTACGTCGAGGAGGCCGCCGGTTACATCGACGAGGCGAGCGAGCACTGGGGCCTGTCGTTCATCCGTCGCCCCGATGGGTCGCTGGCGGCCGAACTGGCGGGTCCGCGGATCACGGGTCTGCCGATTCGCTCACATGCCGGGGAGTCCTACTGGGGCGTCGAGCTCGCCGCTGACGTGGTGATCCCAGGCGTGGACAAGGCGTTGCTGCGCGGTGCGATTGCTGAGCTGCCGGTCGCCGACGGGCAGGTAGCGCTCGGGGGGCCGCCGCTGTCGCGTTCCTAGGTGGGAGGAACTCGAGTCCTTCGTCGCGCGGCTTGTGGCCGACGGGGTGTTGGTGGCGGATGCCGACATCCGGCGGGCGCTCAACGGCGACGACCGTGGGCTGTCGCGGCGGAGCTGGCAGCGGCGGTTCCGGTCGATCACCGGCCTGCGTCGCAAGGAAATCGAGCGGCTCGACCGTGCGCGTCGTGCCTACCAGCTGCTCAGCGCGGGAGTGCCGCCGTCCGAGGTCGCTCTCGCCCTGGAGTATGCCGATCAGGCGCATCTAACCCGAGAGCTGCGGCGCATCCGGGGTGAGACGCCGGCTCGCATCCGCGCGGCGGCGACCGCCTGACGTTGGCGTTTTTGTTCAAGACCTCCGGACGGTCGGCCAGCGAGGGTGGGGACACTGATCAGCCGACCCTGCGCAGGAGGACGACACATGAACGCCATCGTCACCCCGACCGGGTTCTCCACACTGAATCCGTTCTTCGTCGTCCATGATGCTGACGGGCTGATGACCTTCCTGCGGGAGGTGTTCCGGGGCGCAGAGCACCTCGAGGCCCGTACTGTAGACATCGACGGTCTGCTGTTGCATGCCGAGCTCGAGATCGGCGGTACGACCTTGATGTTCGGCGAGCGAAAGCCGGGCTGGCCGTTCCTGCCGCAACTGACTCAGATCTACGTCGATAGCGTGGACAGCGTGCTCGCGCGGGCCGTGCAACGTGGCGCGCGAATCGTCACTCGGCCGACCGACTTTTTCGGCACGGTCTTTTCTCGGATGCGTGACCCGTGGGGCAACATGTGGTGGGTGTACCAGCACGCCGAGGCCCCGGAGCTGGACTGGGACGGCGGTGGGGGCAGCGACGCGGGCGCTACCGAATGGTCCGACCCCGACCTCGCCTACATCCACCGAACCCTCGTGGAGGCGATGCCGCGGCTGGACATCGAGCCCAGCGGCGAGCGTTAATTCATATAGCGGGCCGACAATGACGGTACTGAGGTGATCGCGGACCGGGAGGGCGCGCCGTGCTGAGCTGTCTACACACCCGAGTCTCTGCCTACTCGCTCGTCGGGCTCGTCCTGCCGGTGGCCTTCCTGTCCGGCTGTGGGGAGGACAGCCCAGGGCGGACCGTGGAGGCGAACGGCGTCATCACGTTCGTGGCGCCGGAGGCCGATGGAGGCCGACACGCCCAGATCATCGGTGAACTTGTGGTGGGCAAGGGCCAGTGCCTGGCCGTGCAGACCGCGGAGAATCAGACACTGGTCGTCGTCTGGCCGGCGGGAAGCGAACTGAAGACCGGCGACGGCACCACCGCGGTCGAGGTGCCCGGCGCGGGCACTGTCCAGGTCGGTTCCACCTTCACGGCAGGTGGCGGCTACGTCACCCCACCGCTCGGTGACGACATGCCCAGCATCCCCGAGACCTGCGCCAGCGGTACGGAGCAGGTCGCGGTCATCGACAACCTTGACCGTAGGTAGCGCCCGACTCCGGGATGACGCAAGATCTTTTTCTGTCGATGTAGCCTGGCGCTGGTGAGCGATGCCGAAGATGGCGGGAGCAGTTCGAGTCGGGCAGGCGAGGCTGCTACGACGCAGTTGGTGGCGGCGCGGGCCGGTGACGGCGATGCCTTCGGACGGTTGGTGGAGCCGTTACGGGATGGGCTACGCGTCCACTGCTACCGGATGCTGGGGTCGGTCCACGACGCGGAGGACGCGGTCCAGGAGACCCTGGATCGGGCGTGGCGCAGCCTGAAACGCTTCGACGATCACGGGTCAATTCGGCCGTGGCTGTACAAGATTGCGACGAACCGGTCGCTGACGATTATTGAGCGTCGGGGTCGGCGCGAGTTGCCCACGGATCTCAGTCCGGGGGGTGTGCCGCTGACCGAGGCGGCGTGGCTGGAGCCGTACCCCGATCGGCTCATGGACTGGACGGCGCGGTTGAGTCCCGAAGCCCGCATCGTGGCGCGGGAGAGCGTGGAGTTGGCGTTTATCGCCGCCCTGCAGCATCTTTCGGCGTCACAGCGAGCGGTTCTGTTGCTGCGCGACGTGCTCGGCTACACCGCCGGTGAGGTCGCTGAGGTGTTGGACACCACGGTTGTCGCGGTCAACAGCGCTCTGCAGCGGGCCCGCAAGGTCGTCGTGAAACTTCGCCCCGAAGCCAGCCAACAGCAGACCCTGCAGACGCTCGGCGACGCGGAACAACGAAAGGTGGCCCGGCGGTACACGACCGCCTGGGAGGCTGGCGATGTTGACGCCATCGTGGCGATGCTGACCGAGGACGCACGATACTCGATGCCGCCGCTGACCAGGTGGTACGCGGGTCCGGCAGACGTTCGCGGGTTCCTGGTTGAGGCGGTGCTGCGACATCGCTGGCGGTTCGTGCCGGCGTGGGCGAACGGGCAGCTCGCGTTCGGCACCTACCTGTGGAGTGACGAGCGGGGCGCGTACGTCCCGGCGGGTCTGGATGTGCTGACGCTGCGCGGGCGGCGGGTGGCCGAGGTGGTTTCGTTCCTGGACGCCGACTTCCCGGCCTTCGGGCTGCCGGCCCAGCTGTGGGAAGAGAATTTTGCCGGCGCGCGATGATTTTGCGGACTGGCCGGGGTTGTAGTTCTGACGGACGCATCAACCCGGAAGGACCAAGCCGACCATGGCTACCAACGAGGAGCAAATCCGCACGCTCATCGAGCGCTGGGCCGAAGCGGTCCACCACGGTGATCTCACCGGGGTCCTCGCCGACCACACGAAGGACATCGTGATGTTCGACGTGCCGCCGCCGCAGCAGGGGGTGCGGGGTCTCGATTCCTACCGCGAGACCTGGCCACCATTCTTCCAATGGCAGGCCCAGGGGGCTTCGTTCGACATCGAGTCGCTGGAGGTCACCGCGGGTGAGGACGTCGCCTTCGCGTACGCCCTGCTGCGCTGCGGCACCGAGCGCGACTTCACCGACAATCCCGACAACCGGCTGCGGCTGACGTTCGGTCTGCGCAAGCAGGCCGGCCGGTGGGTCATCGCCCATGAGCATCACTCATTTCCGCTCACCGACGGGTCCACCGCGGCCGACCCCGCTCCGGACCAGGACCACGCTGCCGCCGAGCAGGACGACGCTGCCGCCGAGCGGGACCTACGCCAGCTGCACCAACGCTGGTTCGCCAGCACAGCGGCCAAAGACCTCGACGGCCTGATGGCCCCCATCGCCGACGATGTTGTCTCCTACGAGCATGACCAGGTGCTGCAGTGCATCGGGGTTGACGCTGTCCGCGAGGTCTGCAAGGCCGGGCTCGACGCGGCCGGCGACAGCAGCGTCACCTGGCAGGTTCCCGACCTGAAAATCCTGGTCAACGGTGATCTCGCCGTCGCCTGGGGGCTCAACCACGTTGAGGTCTCCGCCGGCAGCCAGTCGGTGGACACCTGGTCCCGCGGGACCCGTGTCTTTCAGCGCAGAGATGGCGCCTGGTCGATGACCCACCAGCACCTCTCCTACCCCTTCGACCCAGCCACCGGCTACGCCATGACCGACCTACGCCCGTAGCGTGAACGGCGGGTCCAGCACGGCGGGCCCGAGCTCGGCGGGCCAACACTATAGCGACCGGTCGTTATTCTGACCGGTCGCTATAGTGGCTGTTATGGAGACCGTACCGATCACCGAAGCTAAGGCTCGGATCGCCGAACTTGCCGACCGGGTCGCCCGAGAGCACGATCACTTCACCATCACCCGCAACGGCCGCGCCGATGTCATGCTGATCTCGGTAGCCGAGTACGAGTCGATGCGGGAAACGCTGGATCTGCTCTCCGACGATGAAGCCCTCGCCGACCTGCGTCAGTCGCGGGAGGATTTCGAAGCCGGCGACACGTTCTCGATGGATGAGGCCCGCGTCGAGCTGGAGCGACGTCGGAGCAGGGCCGCCTGATGCCTCCACGAGGCATCAGGCGGGTGGACGACGGCACCGAAGAACCGTCCAGCTCCTACACGGTGATGCTCTCCCGACAGGCGCGGCGCAACCTGCACGAGGACCTGCCGTTGGAGGTGGCGATCGCGGCGACGGAGACCATCCAGCATGCGATCGCGATCAGTCCCTACCGTGTTGGCAAGCCACTGGACGAACCTTTCGACGGATTCCACTCCGCCCGCCGCGGCACATACCGAATCATCTACCGGATCAACGAGGCCAAGCGGGTCGTGGAGATTCATTCGATCCGCCACCGGCGTGACGCCTACCGCTCGTAGGGCACGTATCGATATCGCTGTACCTGGGCTCGCCCCACCCCCTGTCTCAGCAGGTCAACAGCTGCCCTGATGTGCATGCGCTGCTGCGCAGCATCGCCGCCGGGCACAGGTCTCAGCCCGGGCCCCGTCAGCCGAGTGTGATCTCCGGCGTCAACGGCGTGTCCGCCTCGGCGGTGTCGACCGCCCGTACCACCCCCGCTGCCCGAACATCTCGGCTGACCTGAGCGAAGGCAGCGAGGTCGGTTGCGCGCCCGCGGAGGGTGAGCTGGGCTACCGGCGCCCGCATCGACTGCTTCGCCTCGGACTTCGCCCGGCGGACGGCGGCGAGCACATCGGCGGCGAGCCCGAGCAATTCCGCCCCGGCTCCGATGGGGTCATGAGATTCCGCGGCCCCACGGGCGTCGGTGGAGTCGTCGGGGCTGACGAGCTCCTGCCGAGTCGGCCACGCCGCCCGGTGCACCGAACCCTCCTGCCACCACGACCAGGCTTCCTCGGTGACGAACGGCAGCATCGGCGCGAAGAGCCGCAGCAGCGTGTGCAGCGCCAGCGCGAGCGCGGCGTGGGCTGAACGGACGGCGGGATCGTCCGGTTCCCCGTACGCGCGCTCCTTGACTAACTCCAGGTAGTCGTCGCAGAAGGACCAGAAGAACTGCTCCGTGCACTCGAGCGACCGGGTGTAGTCGTACTGGGTGAACCCGGCCGTAGCGGAGTCGACGACGGAGGCAAGGCGGGCCAGCATCGCACGGTCGAGCGGTTCGGTCACCTGCGCCAGGTGGGGTGCCAACAGCGTCGGGGACTCGAACCGCAGCACGAACTTGGTGGCATTAAGGATCTTGATGGCGAGTCGGCGGCCGATCTTCATCTGCCCGGTGTCGAAGGCCGTGTCGGTGCCCGGCCGGCCGCTGACCGCCCAATACCGGACGGCGTCGGAGCCGTACTCCTCCAAGAGGGCCATCGGCGTGACCGTGTTCCCCTTGGACTTCGACATCTTCTTGCGGTCCGGGTCCAGGATCCAGCCCGACAGCAGCGCGGTCTTCCAGGGCAGGCGGTGGAACTCCTGGTGCGACCGGAGCACGGTGGCGAACAACCAGGTCCGGATGATCTCGTGCGCCTGCGGGCGGAGGTCCATCGGGAAAACCCGGGCGAAGAGGTCGTCGTCAACCGTCCACCCGCCGGCGATCTCCGGGGTGAGCGAGGAGGTGGCCCAGGTGTCCATTACATCCGGGTCCGCCGTGAAGCCGCCCGGTTGGTTGCGCTGGCTCTCCTGATAGCCGGTCGGGGCGTCGCTGCTGGGATCAACCGGTAGCGCCTCACCGTCCGGCAGGATGGGGTGCTCGTAGTCGGGCTCGCCCGAGTCGTCGAGCGGGTACCAGACGGGGATGGGCACCCCGAAGAAACGCTGTCGACTGATGATCCAGTCTCCGGAGAGACCCTCAACCCAGTTCTCGTACCGGCTGCGCATGAACTCGGGGGACCAGGTCAGCTCGCGCCCCCGCCGGACCAGCGCGGCTCGCAGTTCGGTGTCCCGACCCCCGTTGCGGACGTACCACTGTCGGGTGGTGACGATCTCGAGTGGCTTGTCACCCTTCTCGTAGAACTTGACCGCCTGGGTGGTGGGGCGGGGCTCGGTCTCGAGATTCCCGGCGGTGCGCAGCAGCTCCACGATCTTCGCCTTGGCGGAGAACGATGTCAGGCCGGCGAGCATTCGGTACGCCGACACCGCGTCGGCGTTGACGACCCCGGGTGGTGGCTCGGGGAGCAGGCGGCCGTCGCGACCCATCACCGGGCGGGTCGGTAGGTCCAGCTCCCGCCACCACAGCACGTCCGTCAGGTCGCCGAAGGTGCAGATCATCGCGATTCCGGAACCCTTGTCCGGCTGAGCCAGCGGGTGTGCCCTGATCGGCACCGGGACACCGAAGAGCGGCGTGACGGCGGTGCTACCGAAGAGATGTTGGTACCGCTCGTCATCCGGATGGGCGACGAGCGCGACGCAGGCCGGCAGTAGCTCGGGCCGGGTGGTCTCGACGTAGATCTTGTCTCCGGTCGCCGAGTGGAAGGCGAGCCGGTAGTAGTTGCCCTGGCGCTCGCGATCCTCCAACTCGGCCTGTGCGACGGCCGTGCGGAAGGTGACGTCCCAGAGGGTCGGGGCGTCCGCCAGGTACGCCTCACCCCGGTCCAGGTTGCGGAGGAAGGCCCGCTGGGAGATCGCCCGACTCCGGTCATCGATCGTCGCGTACGTCAGGGACCAGTCGACGGAGAGGCCCAGGTGCCGCCAGAGGGCCTCGAACGCCTGCTCGTCAAGCTCGGTGAGGTTCCGGCACAGCTCGACGAAGTTACGCCGGGAGATCGGTTGCGGCCGGCTCGGAGGCTCGGCCGGTGGCGTAAAACCCGGGTCGTACGGCAGGGAGGGGTCGCACCGCACCCCGTAGTAGTTCTGTACCCGCCGCTCGGTGGGCAGACCGTTGTCGTCCCACCCCATCGGGTAGAAGACTGTCCGGCCCCGCATCCGCTGGAACCTCGCGATGGCGTCGGCGTGGGTGTAGGAGAAGACGTGACCGACGTGCAGTGCCCCGCTGACCGTCGGTGGCGGGGTGTCAATCGAGTAGACGTCGTCCCGGGTTACCGAGCGGTCGAAGCGATAGGTGCCGTTCTGCTCCCATACCCGTGACCAGACCTTCTCGATGCCCTCAAGGGACGCCTTGGCCGGCACGGCTAAACGCTTCGTGGTGTTCTCGGTCACGGTCGGACTATATGCCGCTGGTCCAATGATTTCCGCCCGCTGATCGGGTCGGCGACGGGGGAGCGGGCCCGGCAGGTTAGCGTCGAGGCGTGAGCACGCCGCGAGTATTGCCCGCTGACAGCGGTGTCATCGAGGCCGCTTCCGTCCTACGGGCCGGTGGTCTGGTGGCCCTGCCCACCGAGACGGTGTACGGCCTGGGCGCGAACGCGCTGGACGCCCCGGCGGTAGCTCGGATTTTCGCGGCCAAGGCGCGGCCGAGCTTCGATCCGCTGATCAGTCACCTGGCTGAGGCGGCGGAGCTGGAAAAGCTGGTGGGTACGGTGCCGGCGGCGGTGGCGGTGCTGGCCGAGCGTTTCTGGCCCGGGCCGCTGACGCTGATCGTGGACCGGCCGGCGGTGATCCCGCCGATCGTCACCTCCGGGCTGGAGACGATGGCGGTACGGGTGCCGGACCACGCCGCGACGCGCGAGTTGATCGCGGCGGCCGGGGTGCCGGTGGCGGCACCGAGCGCGAACCGGTTCGGTCAGCTCAGCCCGACGCGGGCCGAGCACGTGGTGGCGGGGCTGGGGGCGGCGGTTGACGTGGTGCTCGACGGTGGGCCGACCCGGTGTGGGATCGAGTCGACGATCGTGGACGCGCGAGGCGACCGTCCGGTGGTGCTGCGGTTGGGCGCGCTGCCGGTGGAGTCGCTTCAGGAAGCGGTCGGTCCGGTGCTGGTACGGCCGGGCAGTTCGGGGCAGCCGGTTGCACCGGGGACGCTGGCGGCGCACTACGCCCCGCGTACGCGGCTGCGGTTGGTCACCGATGTCGAGCCGGCGGATGGCGGTGTTGCCCGGCGGGGGTTCCTGGGCTTCCGCGGCGTTCCGGTGGGGGACTGGGCGGCGGCGGAGGTGCTGTCCAGCAGGGGCGACCTGACCGAGGCGGCGGCCCGGTTGTTCGACGCGCTACATCGACTGGATGCTGCCGGCGTGGACGAGATCCTGGTGGAACCGGTGCCCGAGGTGGGGGTGGGCCGGGCGATCAACGACCGGCTGCGCCGCGCCGCCGCAACCTGGACGTAGCCGCGTGCGGAGACGACCTTCGTCGCGGCGCTAGCTGCCGTGCCCACGGAGGCGGGCGAGCAGGTCGTGCAGGTCCACCCCGGGGCGGGGCGGGGCCGGTAGCTGCTCCACCAGGCGGGCGACTGTGCCGTTGGTGAGGGCGGCGCCGGCCGCGGAGCCGGTGGCGATCGTCCAGCTGATCGGGCCGAGCGGGGTGCAGCCGAAGAAGTGGCTGAGGCCGGGAGTCTGCACGACCAGCACGAGCACCCCCACCGAGCCGGCGGTGGTGAGCAGGACGCCCCGGGTGGTGCCGCCGGCCAGCAGGGTCTGGCCGAGCTGGGTGCCGATCAGCGACACCAGGGCCACCGTGCCGGCCCGGCGGGGTGACGCCGCCGCCCACCGGGACAGCACCCAGCCGGCGGTGGCACCGAGCGCGGTGGAGGTGGCGCGGACGCCGAGTTCCCGGTTGAGGGTGGCGCCGAGGGAGGTGTCTGGCCCTTCCCGGAGCAGGTTCTCGCTCTGTTCCGGCGGGGGCGGCCGGACCGCCACGGCCAGGGCGGGGGCCAGATCGGTGAGCAGGTTGACGAGCAGCAGTTGCCGGCCGTTGAGCGCGGAGCGGCCGTCCGCGGCGGCGGTGACGATGCTGAACGCGATCTCGCCGAGGTTGCCGCCGAACAGGATGCTCAGCGCGTGCCGGACCGATGACCACATGGCCCGTCCTTCGGCGAGGGTGGCGATGATGGTCTCCAGTCGGTCGTCCAGGACCACCAGGTCGGCTGCCGCGCGAGCCGCGGGGGTGCCGCGCTGTCCGAGGGCGATGCCCACGTCGGCGAGGCGGATGGCGGGTGCGTCGTTGGCGCCGTCGCCGGTCATCGCCACGGTGCGCCCGCAGGTCCGGAGCGCCTGGATCATCCGTACCTTGTGGGCCGGCGTGCACCGCGCCACGACATCGGTGGTCACCAGTCGCGCCGCCAACGCTTCGTCGTCGAGGTCCACAAGGTCGTTGGCGGTCGCCACCCGCTGGCCGTCACCGGGGCTGATCACAGCGGCGATCGCTTCGGCGGTGGCCGGATGGTCACCGGTGATCATGATGGTGTGCACCCCCGCCCTGCGGATGCTCTCCACCGCCGGTGCGGCGCTGGCCCGGATCCCGTCGGCCAGCGCGAGGATGCCGACGAAGGTCAGGCCCTGGACGTCGTCGTCAGCGATGGACTCGTCGGGCACCACCCGTTCGGCGAGGGCCAGCACCCGCTGGCCGGCCCCGGCGTGCCGGAGCAGCTCCTGCTGGACCGCCTCCCGGGTCGTGTCGTCCAACGGCGCCACCCCGGCCTCGGTCCGCCGGTTACGGCAGCGGGGCAGGACGGTCTCCGGGGCGCCCTTGACGCTGAGGACCAGGCCGGCGTCGCAGGTGCCGACGGTGGCGTGGTAGCCGCGGGACGGTTCGAAGGGAAGCCCGCCGGCGGGACACCAATCCTCAGCACCGGTCTGCTCCACCGTGTTGGTCTCCTGGGCCGCCCGGCGGATCGCCCGGTCGGCCTGCTCGGGAAGCTGTTCCGGGTCCTCGGCGTCCGGAGTGGCGCGCAGCGCGACGGCGAGGATCATGCGGAGGTGGTCGTCGAGCTGGTCAACGGTGGCGAAGCGAGTACCGTCGCCCACTCCGGAGAGCACCAGCCGCCCCTCGGTCAGGGTGCCGGTCTTGTCGAAGCAGAGCACGTCAACGCGCCCCAATGCCTCGATCGTGCGGGGGTTACGCACCAGGGCGCCGCGTTCGGCCAGACGCCGGGCCGCCGCCAGCTGCGCGGCGCTGACCAGGAACGGCAACCCTTCGGGCACCGACGCGACGGCCAGGTTCGCGGCGGTTGAGGCGGTCTCCGCCAGCGGTACGCCACGCGCGACGCCGGCACCGGCGACCGCGACGGCGGATCCGAGCGCGAGCGGTATCGCCGAGCCGGTGAGTCCGCCGAGTCGCGCTTCGACGCCGCCGCTGGGTCGGGCCTGCCGGGCGAGGCTGAGGCTGCGCCCGGCCTCCGTGTCGGTACCGGTGGCGACGACCACGGCCAAGCCGTGACCGGCGGCGACGGTGGTGCCTTCGTACAGCATCGAATGGCGATCGGCGATGTCGGAGGCGGCCACCGGTTGGTCCGTCTTGCCGACCGGCAAGGACTCGCCGGTGAGTGAGGACTCGTCTGCCTCCAACCCCGTGGCCTCGAGGATCCGGCAGTCGGCCGGTATGGCGTCACCTGGGTCCAAGGTGATCACGTCGCCGGGGACCAGGCCGTCGGCGGGCAGCTGCTGCTCGGCGCCGCCCCGCCGGACCCGGGCGGTGATCGCGGTACGGGACAGTAACTCGGCCAGCGACCGTTCGGTGTTGCGCTGGTGTACCGCCCCGACCAGGGCGGAGCCGCCGACCACACCGCTGACCAGGGCGGCGTCAACCAGGGAGCCGAACGACGCGGACAGCACCGCCCCGGCGGCGAGGACCGGGGTCAACGGGTTGGCCAGCTCGTCCAGGAAGGCGCGGAGCAGGGTCGGAGTCGGACCGCCGTCGGCGACCGGGGCGGAGCGTCGGCGGTCGGCCTCCGTCGGATCCAACCCGTCGAAGCTGCTGCCCAACTCGTCAAGGACGGTTCCTACCGGCATCAGGTGCCACGGGACCGCCGACCGCCCGGCGGGAGCCTCGGTCGGGTTGGGCAGGTGGTGGGCTCGCCACACGCCGTGGGCGAACGCCAGTGCCGCCGTCCCGTTGACCGCGGCCTGGGTTCGATCCGGGAGCTGTTCCCGTGCGGCGGTGAGTGCGGACAGCGCCCCGAGACCGGTGCCGCCGAGCCCCAGCCGGATGTTCTGCCTCGTCATCCGGCGGGCCACCCCAGCTGCCTCGACCACCAGCGCGGCGGCCCCGAGGTCGGTTCCGAGCAGTAGGTGCGCACCCCAGGGCGGCAGCTCCTCGTCGATGGTCAGGCCGAGGCCGCAGTCGGCTGCCGCGAGCGCCCCTCGGTCACCGGAGAGCAGCATCACGACCGCGCCGTCGCGTTGCAGCTGGCGAACCGTTTCGGTGAGCCGGGCACCGCCGGCGAGGACGATGTCGGCGAAGGCGTACCGGCCCGGGTCGTCGTCCGCCACGACCAGTCGCAACCCGGCGCGTCGCGCGGCGGCCGGCAGGAGGTCCATGCCGGGGGCCGGCTCGGCCTCGACCCGCAGCAGCGCGACGAGCCGACCACCGTGGGCCAGGCCGAGGAGGCGGCCGCCGGATGCCCGAAGTCGGTCGCTGTGCAGGGTGTCGCCCGGGTCAGTCGCGTCGAGGCGGTCCAGCGGGCCGAGAGCCCAGCCCTCGCCGTGCTGGACCGCCGCCGGCTGATTGGGGTCGAAGAGGGCAAACGCTCGGGCGCCCACCTCGCCCAGCTCAGCGTCGCCCAGTGGCGCCAGGTCGGTGAGGACGCCGCGATCGGAGCCGAGGATTGTGGCGTCCAGCACCAACGTGTCGATCCGGTCGAGTTCGCGGAGCACGCGGCGGTCCATGGCGATGACGCCGCGCCGCGCGAGCAGGCTTCCGAGCTGGGCGGCGTACCCCTCCCGGCCGGCGCCGCTGGCCTTCGGAAGCGCGGCGAGGCCGAGTGCGGCGGCGCGTTTCGGACCGGCCACCGGGGCTGCTGTCGCGGCTGCTGCCGCGCCGGCGTGGAGCATCCGGATCACGTACGCCTCGGCCGGTCCATCCGGCTTCGGGCAGGGCCGTTCGGCTGACAGGACGGGGGCAGCGGCCCGGCCCGGAGCGCCGGTGAGCCGGGGTTCGGCCGTTGTCCACGCGGCGAGCTGGGCCCGCGCCTCGCCCCACTGCACCACCCGCTGGAGGCTGTCCAGGACGATGCCGGTCCAGCCGCCCGCGAGGCCCTGCGTCACCGCCTCGGCCAGGGGGAAGAGGAGGTCGGCGCGGGGGTCGGCGCGCACTCCCCGGTTGGCGAGCGCGTGCAGCCTCGGGTGCAGGTCAACCGCGTTGAGGAGGCCGGAGACCTCACCCGGCACCGGGGTGAAGGGCAGGATCCGGGTGGCGGCGGAGATCGTCAGACCGAGCGCGTCGGAGGCGAGGGCGCCGAGCGTGCGGGGGGTGCGGGGGCCCTCCTCCGGCGGGTGCGGCGGTGGGATCTCCGGGTCCGGTTCGTGCGGGCTGATGCGTTCGGCGCGGGCCACGGTGGCGATCAGATCGCGCAGCCTCGGCTCGGGGGAGCCGACGGCGACCACCACCCGCCCCGAGGGGGCGTTTACCCGCGCCCAGCTCACGCCGGGTACGCGTTCCAGCGCCGCTTCGACCTGCCGGGCGAGCTGTTCCCCGCCGTCCTGGCAGACACCGTGCACCTCGATGTGGTGTCGGCCGTAACGGGACCAGACGCGGCGGCTGGTCAGCCCGGCGAGCCGCGCGGCCCGGGTAGCGGCGGAGCCGAGATTGCGGGCCGCCTGCCCCATCAGCTGTGGCACGGCTGGCACGCGCACGCTGCCAGCGACGCGGCCCAGCGGGATCATCGAGGCGTGCGGCGTGACTCGTGTCGGCCCGATCCCCCGGTGTCGCTCTTCCCGTACGCCATCCCGCCTCCCACACCGTGTGTCCCGGTGGTCTGACTTCCCGCCCGGCCGTCCGTTATGCCCCTGAACAGCGGCGAAGTTCTACCGGCCGGGCCGGCATGGCGGGCGACGACGGTGGAAAACCACGGCGGTCACCGCCGTTTCTTGGAGGTCGAGATGAGTATGTTGACCCGGGATCTCAGTGGGAGTCGGGACATGATCCGGACTTTCACCCGCCGAGTGGAGGTACCGGTACTGGGGGAGGTGGCCATCCCGCCGCCAGACAAACTGGCGTACTACGCGGGTGTGGGTCTGCTCACCCTCTTGCAGGTCATCGAATGGCCGGTGGCGTTGGTGGTGACCGCTGGTCACGTGCTCGCCGATCAGCATCTGTCTGGGCTGGCCAAGGGGCTCGGGGAGGCGTTGGAGACCGCCTGATCACCGCGGTCCCGGGTGACCCTCGGCTGGCTCCGGCCGGGACGGGTGGTGGGCGCTGGACACGTACGGGGGAACCCGTCCGCGGCCACCGGCCCACCCGGCTTGGACGAACCTACGGTTGCCTCATGTTTACCCTGGTCACCACCGTGATTCTGTACGTCGGAGGCTTCGTCTTCCTGTACGGAGTGATCCGCCTCGCGATCCGGCACTCCCTGGAGGAGGCGGAGGTGCGTCGGATCGAGGCCCAGCGGGCCGAGGAGCTGGCCGCGCACCGGGATCGGGCCCTGCTGGAGGGGAAGGGCTACCTCGCCGGGAGCTGACCTGGTGGTAGCGGCGTCCGCACCACCAGGTAGCTGTGGTTGTCAATGTTGTTGCACGTGAAACATCAGGACGGTCGATGCCTGGGGTTGACTTCGGCGTACCCCGTCAGGCCCCGGTCGCCAGGTGCCGCTGGGCTTCGGTCAGGGCGGCGAGCAGGGCTGACGATTCCTGCGCGCCGGTCACCGCGTACCTGCCGGCGAGAACGTAGGTCGGCACGCTCGTGATGCCGAGTTCCCGTGCGGTGGCCAGCCGGGCGCGGACCTCGGCTACCTGCCCGTCGGATTCGAGGAAGGTGTGGGCGGCCGCGGCGTCCAGGCCGATCTCGCCCGCGATCGTCGCCAGCGCAGGCCGAGAGCCGATATCGACGCCGTCGCGGAAGTGGGCCCGGTGGAGCGCCTCAACCATCTCGGCGGCCCGGTCCCGCTCGGTCGCCCAGGCGACCAGCCGATGTGCGTCGAAGGTGTTCGCGGCGAGCGCACGGTCGAAGTCGAACTCGATGCCGTCTCCGGCGGCGGCCCGAGTGACCTGGTCCGCCATCTGCCGGGCGCGCTCCCGGCCGCCGAACTTCGCGCCCAGCGCGTCCAGCAACGGCAGCGGCTCGGGAACCGGCGCCGGGTCGAGCTGGAACGGTCGATAGCTGACGGTCACGGCGCCGTCGTAGGACGCGAGTGCCCGCTCCAGCCGGCGCTTGCCGAGATAGCACCAGGGGCAGACCAGATCGCTGTAGATTTCGATCTCCATAACCGAAGGAAACCCGGTGGTCAGCCCGTCTGTTCCCGGACCTGACGTTTGAGTCGGGCCAGCACCGCGGTGCCGCCCCGGATCCGTAGCGGACTTACTGCCTGGGCCAGCCCCATCCGTTGGTACAGGTCGTCGGGGACGGCCAGCACCTGCGCTGGCTGAGCCCCGGCGAGCCCTTCGGCGAGGATCCCCGCGAAGGCGCGGGTGGTGGCCGCCTCGGGCGGGCAGTCGAAGACGGTCTCGACGCGGCCCTCCGGAGTCACCCGGGCGCTCAGGAAGAGTGCCGTCTGGCACTCCGGGACCTGCTCCATCTCGGTGCGGCCGGGGTGCCCGGACGGCAACGGCCCGATGGCGTCGGCGTACTCCAGTAGCAGTTCCAGCACGATGTCACGGGGCGCGGTGGCGAACTCGTCCACGATCTCGACCAGCCGGGGAGGCATCTCGGGCATCCCGCCAGGCTACCGCCGCCCGGAACTCGGACCGGGCGATGTGACGACGGAGCGCATCCATCTCACGGTCGGGCGGGCCTACATCACGGCGTCGGGGTCTGCCCACTCAGTTGGCCGAGCGCCGATTCGGGGTCGAGTCGCAGGGCGAGGTCACCGAGGGAGATGATGCCGACCAGCTTCCGCTCGTTGTCGCAGACCAGCACTCGCCGTACGCCCCGATCTCGCATGAGGGCCGCCGCCTCGCTCGTGGTGCAGTTCTGTTCGATCATCACCACCTCACGAGTGATGATCGATTCAATGGTGGTTCGGGCCGGGTCGCTCCGTTGGGCGACGGCCCGGACCACGATGTCCCGGTCCGTGAGTATCCCGGCGAGGGTGGCGCCGTCGGTGGCGACCACGTCTCCGATATCGGCTTCCTTCATCACCCGTGCGGCTTCATCCAGAGTGGTCTCCATCGGTAGGTAGATGACCTGCTTTGTCATCACGTCGCTGACCCGGAAACTGGTCATGGGACTCCTTCGGAAGCGATCCAGCCCGATCGGGACGCGGTTCCCCGTTCTACCCTTACTACACCTATCTCTCTGGTCTGCCCTTTGACCAGAGGCGGTCCGGCGCCCGTCGCCTCGATGTCACCTGACCCGACCCGGGGGCACCAGTAGAAGCACTATTGGTGAGAAACTATCGCTTCTCAGGCAGGGCTCGCCGCTATCGGAGGCGGAGACACGGGCCCTTCCCTACCCTGGAGGGTGTAGTGGGCTGGCGCAGTTTCGTGGCGGTCGGGGACAGCTTCACCGAGGGCCTGAATGACACCCACCCGGACGGTGGCTTTCGGGGCTGGGCCGACCTGGTGGCCTCCCGGCTCGCCGTGGAGGCCGGGTCGGAGTTCCGGTACGCGAACCTCGCTATTCGCGGCCGGCTCTTTCCCCGGGTGGTGGACGAGCAGGTTCCCGCCGCGTTGGCGATGCAGCCGGATCTGATCAGTTTCGCGGCCGGTGGGAACGACGTGCTGCGGCGAAGCTTCGACCCAGACGACCTGATCGCGCGTTTCGACGACGTGGTGGGGCGGCTGCGCGCAGGCGGCGCCGACGTGGTCCTGTTCCGTTTCGCCGACGTCATGGCCCGCCTGCCCGGGCAGCGGCTGGTCGCCCCCCGAGTGCGGTTACTCAATCAGGCGGTGGGGGACACGGCGCAACAGCACGGAGCGATCCTGGTCGACCTGTACGGCGACGATGCGTACCTGAACCCGATGCTGTGGAGCACTGACCGGCTGCATCTCTCCTCAGCCGGGCACCGACGGGTGGCCGCCCAGGTGCTGACCGCGCTGGGGGTCAGCTGTGCTGAGGAGTGGTTGCTGGCCCCAGAGCATCCGCTGCCCAAGCCGTGGCTGACAGCCCGCACTGACGACCTGCGATGGGCAACCCAGCACCTGGCGCCCTGGCTCACGCGTCGCCTCACGGGTCGCAGCTCCGGCGACACGGTCACCGCCAAGCGTCCTGTCCTGACCCCGTTGTCGGACTGACCGGCCCCGCTCTCCCAGAGCGGGCCCACCGCGCCCGGTTACTGCCCGGGCCGTGCCTCGGAAACCCGAGGCACGGCCCGGCCGCTGCACGTTGAGGGGTCGGCGGACTACGCTTTCCCCGTGACGGTGCAGCAGTCGCCCAAAGCGGTGAACGGCGATACGGGCGGGGGCCGGCGTCGGTCCCGCAAGGAGGAGATTCTCGAGATCGCGGTCGGGCTGTTCGCCGCCCGGGGCTACCACGGCGTGTCAATGGATGACATCGGCGCCGCCGCCGGGGTGACCGGTCCGGCGCTCTACCACCACTTCGCCGGTAAGGAGGCGATGCTGGTCGCGGCGCTGATCCCGGTCAGCGAAGGGCTGCTCGACGGCGGCCGGGAGCGAGTTGCCGCCCACCCCGACGATCCCCGCGCCGCACTGGAGTCACTGATCGACTTTCATGTCGACTTCGCGTTGGCCCAGCCGGCGGTGATCGCCCTACACCTGCACGAGCTGGACCGACTGCCTGATCAACCGCGTCGCCGCATTCGCCGGCTCCAGCGGCTGTACGTCGAGGAATGGGTCAGCGTACTGATCGCGTCGCACCCGGGCCTGCCCGACAACGAGGCGCGGGTCTTGGCCCACGCCGCCTTCGGCCTGATGAACTCGACCCCGTTCCTCGGCGGCGTGGTGGACCGGCAACGCCGAGCCGAGCTGCTCCGGGGCGCGACGCTGGCTGCTCTGCTGGCACCGACCGCCCGCTGAGTACTGGGCCCGGGTTTGCCTCACGCTGGATCGAGGGGCTGTGCCGCACACTGACTCGTCAGTAACCGGGGTGGCATGGTTCCCTGGCTTTCCGTTCGACCCTGGGACGCTGGAGGAAACATGATCGAGTCACTGTTGGTCGTCAATCGGGGCGAGATCGCCCGCCGGATCATCCGGACCGCGAAGCGGCTCGGTGTCCGGGCGGTGGCGGTGCACTCGGAGGCGGACGCCGGCCTGCCGTTTGTGACCGAGGCCGACGAGGCGGTCTGTGTCGGTCCGGCGAACCCGGCGCAGAGCTACCGGAACGTCGAGGCTGTCCTCGCCGCCGCGAAGTCGACCGGCGCGCAGGCGATTCACCCTGGCTACGGCTTTCTGTCGGAGAACGCCGACTTCGCCCAGGCTGTCACTTCGAGCGGTCTACTCTGGGTCGGGCCCGGTCCGGAGGCGATCACCGCGATGGGTGACAAGATCAATGCCCGGAATCTGATGGCGGCGGCCGGGGTGCCGGTCGCGGCGGGCACCACGGAACCGGCGGCGGACCTCACCGCGGCGGTCGACGCGGCGGCGGAGATCGGTTACCCGGTGATGGTCAAGGCCGCCGCTGGCGGGGGCGGCATGGGCATGGGAATCGCGAACGACGAGGCCGCGCTCCGGACCGAGTACGACAAGGTGCGCGCGTTCGCCGAGCGGATGTTCGGGGACGGATCCGTCCTGATCGAACGGTACTTCCCCCGGGTGCGCCACGTCGAGGTGCAGATTCTCGGCCTGGCCGACGGCCGGGTGGTGGCGCTCGGCGAGCGCGAGTGCTCGGTGCAGCGACGGAACCAGAAGCTGGTCGAGGAGTCCCCCTCTCCGGCGGTCACCCCGGAGCTTCGGTCCCGTCTGTTGGCCGCGGCGGTGCGGGCGGGCGAGGCGGTCGGCTACCGCAACGCCGGCACGGTCGAATGCCTGCTCGACCCCACCACTGGCGAGTTCTTCTTCCTGGAGATGAACACCCGCCTGCAGGTCGAGCACCCGGTCACCGAGCTGGTCTACGGGGTTGACCTGGTTGAGGAGCAGTTGCGGGTGGCCGCTGGGCTACCGCCGACGTTCGACCCGGATGCCTTGGCGCCGCGCGGGCACGCGGTCGAGCTGCGGATCAACGCGGAGGACCCGAAGCGTTTCCTGCCCGGGCCGGGGGTTATCACCACCTGGACCGAACCGACCGGCGAGGGCGTCCGCGTCGATTCGGGGTATGTCGCCGGTAACACGGTGACCCCGTTCTACGACAGCCTGATGGCCAAGCTCATCGTCAGTGGCGTCGACCGCGCCGAAGCGATCAGTCGGGCGCGGGCCGCGGTGGCGCAGTTCCAGCTGGCCGGGCCGAAGAACAACCTGCCCTTCTTCGTCGAACTGCTGGACAACCCGGAGTTCCTCTCCGGCGACTACGACACCGGCATCGTCCCCCGAATGCGCTGACCGCATCCGACGCCGGACGTTCGACCCCGGGGTTGCGGTACTGATCCCGGGGTCGGGGAGAGCTGATCCCCGATCGGGCTGGCTGGTCGCGGCACTGCGTCGACTGCCGTGATCACGCAATCGACTCGGCTGCGGCTGCGGGTGACATGCTGGGGGAGTCGGACCAGAGCGTGTCACAGTGAGGTGGCCCATGGGTAATATGCCGGGTTTCGTATCCATTCGGGAGGTTGGGCCGCGCGACGGGCTCCAGAACGAGGAGCCGATTCCGACCGAGGCGAAGGTGCGACTGCTCGATGCGCTCTCCCAGACCGGGGTGGAGCGGATCGAGGCGGTGTCCTTTGTGCACCCAAAGGCGATCCCGCAGATGGCCGACGCCGACGAGGTATGGCGGCGGGCGGAGCGGACCGAAGGGGTGCGTTACTCGGCGCTGGTGCCGAACACACGGGGTGCCCACCGCGCGTTGGCCGCTGGGTTCACCGAGATAGAGGTGGTGGTCTCCGCCAGCGACACCCACAACCGGCGCAACGTCAACCGCTCCACCGACGAGTCGCTGGACGACATCGCCGAGTTGGTCGAGTTGCTGCACAACGCTGGTGCTCGGGCGGAGGTCATCGTCGCGACCAGCTTCGGCTGCCCGTACGAGGGGGATATCGACCCTGTTCGGGTGGCGGGAATCGTGGACCGGGTGGTGCGCGACGGTGCTGACCGGGTGGCGTTTGGCGACACCACCGGCATGGCGACGCCCCGCCGGGTCCGCGAGTTGGTGACGGCCGTACGTGACCGCAACGCACACGTACCGGTGCTGCTGCACTTCCACAACACCCGTGGCGCCGCGTTGGCGAACCTGTTGACCGCCATCGAGCTGGGGATCACCGAATTCGACGCGAGCGTCGGCGGCCTGGGCGGCTGCCCGTACGCGCCCGGGGCCAGCGGCAACCTGGCTACCGAGGAGGCCGTGCACTTGCTGCACGACATGGGTGTCGACACCGGCATCGACCTGGCCGCCCTGATCGAGGTCGCCGAGCTGGCCGAGGAGCTGGTCGGCCGATCCCTGCCCAGCGGCGTGCTGCGGGCCGGCCCGCGGACCCGGCTGACTCCCCTGCCAGGCTGACCAACTCACCGGGCTGGCCTCTCCCTCACCGGGCTGGCCTCTCCCACGCCGGGCTGGTTTCCACCACCGTGCGGTCGGCCCCGGCCGCACGGTGGTGGCTGTCGTGGAGCCGGATGGGCGTCCCGATCCGCCCGGTGTGGGGCAGGCAGACGGTGGGCATAGTGCGCTACCCTAACGATCGTTCAGGAAGGTTCGGTTGTGCGTGCGAGGGTGCGCCGGACCGGGAGCGGCGGCACAGAAGGAGTCGGCGTGACGCTCGATGGTGAGGCGCTGGAGCAGCTACGCAAGCGGGCCCGGGCCGGTGGTGCGGACAAATACCATGCGGCGAATGCCGCGAAGGGCAAGCTCTTCGCCCGGGAACGGGTCGCGTTCCTGGTTGACGAGGGGTCGTTGGTCGAGGACGGGCTCTACGCCAACGCGCAGGCCGAGGGGCTGCCCGCCGACGGCGTGATCACCGGAACCGCCACGATCGACGGCCGCCCGGTCTGTGTGATGGCCAACGACTCCACGGTCAAGGCCGGCAGTTGGGGCGCCCGGACCGTCGAAAAGATCATTCGGATCATCGAGCGGGCCTACGCGACCAAGGTTCCGATGGTCTACCTGGTCGACTCGGCTGGTGCCCGGATCACCGATCAGGTGGAGCTGTTCCCCGGCCGGCGGGGCGCCGGAAAAATCTTCTGGAACCAGGTCCGCGCGTCTGGCTCGATTCCCCAGGTCTGTGCGCTCTTCGGGCCGAGCGCGGCGGGTGGGGCATACATCCCCGCCTTCTGCGACGTGGTCGCCATGGTCGAGGGAAACGCCAGCATGTACCTGGGCTCGGACCGCATGGTCGAGATGGTCACCGGAGAACAGACCACGCTGGAGGCGATGGGCGGGGCCCGGGTGCACTGCGCCGAGTCCGGCGTCGGGCACTTCCTCTGCCGGAGTGAGGCCGACGCGCTCGACGTCGTGCGGCGTTACCTGTCGTACCTGCCGACAAACTGGACGCAGGAGCCGCCACCGGCGCCCGCTGTCGATGCGCCGGCGAAGGTCGATCTGGCGGCGCTGGTGCCGGCCAGCGAGCGGCAGGCGTTCGACATGCGTCGGTACGCGAAGGGGCTGCTCGACCAGGGGAGCTTCTTCGAGATTCAGGCGCTCTGGGCCAAGGAGTTGACCATAGGTTTCGGCCGGCTCAACGGCGAGGTCGTTGGCGTGGTCGGCAACAACTCGATGTTCAAGGGGGGCGTGCTCTTCGTTGACTCGGCCGACAAGGCGACGCGGTTCGTGCAGCTCTGTGACGCGTTCAACGTGCCGCTACTGTTCCTCTCCGACGTGCCCGGGTTCATGGTCGGCAGCGCGGTGGAGAAGCAGGGCATCATCCGGCACGGCGCCAAAATGATCACTGCGATCTCCGAGGCGACCGTACCCAAGATCTGCGTGGTGGTGCGCAAGGCCTACGGGGCCGGCCTCTACGCAATGGCCGGCCCCGGGTTCGAGCCGGACGCCACGATCGCCCTGCCGACCGCGAAGATCGCCGTGATGGGTGCGGAGGCGGCGGTTAACGCGGTCTACGCCAACAAGATCGCGGCAATCGGGGACGAGAGCGAACGCGCCGCCTTCGTCGCCGCCCGCCGCGAGGAGTACGAGCAGGACATTGACATCGTCCGGCTCGCCAGCGAACTGGTGGTTGACGCGATCGTGGAACCACCCGAGCTGCGAGGTGAGCTGATTCGCCGGTTCGCCGCCGCCCGCGGCAAGGATCGCCACTTCGCCACCCGCCGGCACGGCGTCACCCCTGTCTGATCCGGCCGCCACGGCGTCACGAGCGACGGGTGGCCCATCCCCCCCCCACCAGGAGGAACCCATGGACTTTCGGCTCACCGAGGAGCACGAGGCGCTGCGGACGAGTGTCCGCGACCTCGCCCGCGAGGTGGTCGCTCCGGTCATCGCCGACCACTACGAGCGGCACACCTTCCCGTACGACGTCATTCGCCAGATGGGAAAGATGGGCCTGTTCGGTCTTCCCTTCCCGGAGGAGCACGGCGGAATGGGCGGTGACTACTTCGCACTCTGCCTCGCGCTGGAGGAGCTGGCCCGGATCGACTCCAGCGTGGCGATCACGCTCGAGGCGGCGGTTTCGCTCGGCGCTATGCCCATCTACCGGTTCGGCACGGATGAGCAGCGGGCACGGTGGCTGCCGCGGCTACTCAACGGCACGGCACTGGCCGCGTTCGGATTGACTGAGCCGGGCTTCGGCTCGGACGCCGGGGGGACCCAGACTCGGGCGGTACTCGATGAGTCGACGGACGAGTGGGTGATCAACGGGTCGAAGGCGTTTATCACCAACTCCGGGACCGACATCACCGATCTGGTCACCGTCGCCGCGGTCACCGGTACGAGGCCGGACGGTTCGAAGGAGTTGTCCACGATCATCGTGCCGACCGGAACCCCGGGCTTCACGGTGGCGCCGGGGTACTCCAAGGTGGGCTGGACGGCCTCCGACACGCACGAGCTGACCTTCGATGACTGCCGGGTGCCGGCGGGGAACCTGCTCGGCGAGCGGGGTCGAGGCTTCGCGCAGTTCCTGCGGATCCTCGACGAGGGGCGGATCGCGATCGCCGCGCTCGCAGTCGGACTGGCCCAAGGCTGTGTGGACGAGTCGGTCCGGTACGCGAAGGAACGGCACGCCTTCGGCCGTCCGATCGGGGCCAACCAGGCGATTCAATTCAAGATTGCGGATATGGAGCTGCGGGTGCACACCGCTCGGCTGGCGTACTACGACGCTGCGGCGCGGATGCTTGCCGGAGAACCGTTCAAGCGCCAGGCGGCCATCGCCAAGCTGCACGCCAGCACCATCGCAGTTGACAACGCCCGGGACGCCACTCAGATCCACGGCGGCTACGGCTTCATGAACGAGTTCCCGGTGGCCCGCTTCTGGCGGGACGCCAAGATTCTGGAGATTGGTGAGGGTACCTCCGAGGTGCAGCGCATGATCATTGCTCGGGAACTGGGGCTGTAGCCGGACCGGGATGCTTCTACGGCGGAACTACCCGGCATCGCTGTCGGGTATCCGCAGTGGCCCGTCAGTAGGGCGACGATGACCTGTCGGCAATCGTCGTTGATCCGTATTCTTCCTGGCCATGAACCCGGAGGATGACCATCCACGGTGGTCGGGCGGCCGGATGGGGCTGCCCGACCTGCTCCGCGGGCACCGGCTCGCCGCCGGTCTGACCCAGGCCGACCTGGCGGGCCGGGCTGGCATCGGGGTCCGGACTGTTCGGGACGTGGAGCGGGGACGTTCGTCGCGGCCCCAGCGGACCACCGTCGAGCTGCTCGCGACCGCCCTTGGCCTGGCCGGAGCAGCACGGGCCACCTTCGTCGCCGCCGCCCGACACGTGCCGACGTCCCGCTGCCCGGAGGACGAGTCACCGCTCTACGCCGGCCCGGAGGGCATGGTATGGCCCACCGCGCTGCCCCCGGCCCCCGAACTGATCGGTCGGGAGCGTGATGTCGCCGAGCTGGTCGGGATGCTCACCGGCGAGCCGGCGGTCCGGCTGGTCAGCCTGGTCGGGTTGGCTGGCGTTGGCAAGACGGCGCTGGCCCTGTCGGTGGCCCACGGGGCTGCCGAACACCTTCCGGGTGGGGTAGCCGGGGTCCTCACCGGCGAGGGAACGGATGTCGCGGAGCTGCTCGCCGCCGCGGCGGCGGTCTTTGGGGCCGCTCGCCTCCCCGAGCTCGCCACCCTCCTTACGGATCAGCCGGCACTGCTACTTGTGGACGCGGTGGAGCGGGCTCCCGGCCCGGTCGCCGAAGCCCTGCACCGGCTCGCGACCACGGTGCCGTCCCTGCGTGTGCTGGTCACCGGCCGGCATCCGGTCGGGCTGCGCGGTGAGCGGGTCCGGCCCGTAGCCCCGCTCGACATGCCCCCGTCGGACCGCGACGAGGCGGGTCCGGCGGCCCTCGCCCGGTATCCGGCGGTGGCGCTCTTCACCGCCCGGCTCGCGCTGGTTCGGCGGAACGCGCCGACGGCGGAGGAGCTGCCGGCGCTGGCCCGGCTGGTCCGGCGCCTCGGTGGCCTTCCGCTGGCGATCGAGCTGATGGCGGCGCGGGGGCACCTGCTCGACCTCAACGAGCTGCTCGACCGATACGGCGATCGGGTTCTTGACCTGGCGACTGTCTCCGGCACAGCGGAGCGGCCGGGTTGGAACGCTGCTGATCCGGCCCCGGCACAGCGATCGCCCGCGGCGGTCGTCGAGACGCTGCGGGACGCTGTTGCGACCAGCTATCTCCTGCTCAAGCCCCAGGAGCAGGCGGCCCTGCGGCGGCTCGCCGTCTTCGGTAACCGTTGGTCGATCAAGCTGGCCGAGGAGATGCTCGAAGTTGGTGCCGAACCGGCGGACGGGGTGCTGGTCGGTGATCCGGTTGTGCTGCTGGACCGGCTCCGGGAGTTGGGTCTACTCAGCATTCGGGGAGTGGGGTCGTTCCGATTCCGGCTGCTCGACGCCGTCCGGGAGTTCGCCGTTGAGCAGGCTGCCGGCGCGGGGGAACTCACCCTGGCTCGGCGTCAACATGCCCGGGTTATGGCCAGACTGGTCGCCGAGACGGCCCCGTACCTGGCCGGGGCGGACCTGACGGCGGCGGTGCACCGGCTGGATGACGTGGGCGGGGACATCAGCTCCGCCCTTGCGCACGCCGCTGTTGACGAGCCGGTGACCGCGCTGGCCCTGGCGGCCGGACTCGTGCGCTGGTGGCGCTTCCGGGGGCGGGACGTCGCTGGCCGGCAGTGGCTGCGCCGGTTGCTGGCGGATCCGCGTACCGCTGACGCTGCCCCCGTCCTGCGGGCGTGGGCGTTGCTGGGCGTGGCCCAGCTGGCTGCCGAGCACGGCGCGGGAGCTGAGGAACTGCCGGCCGCCCGCGCGGCACTCGCCGATTTGCAGTCGGCCGGTGACGTTACTGGTGAGCTGGCGGCCCGTACGGTTCTGGGCAGGTTGTTCACCGGCACCGGCGATCACGATGAGGCGCGGGGTCAGGCCGAGGCGGTACTGGCGCTGGCCACCCGGCATGGGCGGATCCGGGACATGACGGTGGCGCAGAACAACCTGGCCTGGCACGGGATCCGGGTCGGTGACCTCGCCACCGCCCGGCGCCGGCTGGCTGCCGCCGATCGCTTGGCGGCCCAGTGTGGGGAGCAGCGGCTACGAGTACTCGCGATGGCCAATCTGGCCGAGGTCACGCGACTTGAGGGCCGGTACGACCTCGCCGTCGATCAGGGGCGGAGGACGCTGGCGGCGTTGACGGCGCTGGGTGACCCGGGGCACCACCGTCGGGTGCTGGGCACGGTCGGGCTGGCGCTGGCACAGGACGATCGGGTGACGGAGGCGGCCGAGGTGCTGGCCGAGCTGCGGCCGGGGGCACCGGCGGCGGGTTTGAGCTGGATGCCGGCAGACGGGATCTGTGGGTTGATCGAAGGAACACTGGCGTTGCGCCGGGGTGATCGGGAGCTGGCGGCCGAGTGGTTCGCCGTCGCTGCCGAGGCGGGGGCCAACAGCCAGGACCGTCGCGACCTGGTGGAGGCGCTGGTGGGGCTGGCCGCCAGCACGGCGGAGCCGGCTGTGTTGGAGCGGCTGGATGCGGTATGCCGGGTCAGTGGGATCCGTCTGTTGCCGCCGGAGGTGGAGGCCTTGGCTGCGGCTACCCGTCGGCCGTGACCGGTTGCGGCGGAGAACGGGGGGCCGGTGAACAGGTCCCGGGAGGTGGCGCGAGCGAGAGCCCCCTCTGTTACCCCTCGCTCGTCGCCCGCGCCCTCCCCCGGGTGCATCCCCCGTTGATCGAAGCTTAGTTGGCGGGTAAAAGTCGGCTGACCGATTTACCCAACAATGGGCAGGCCATGGACCAGTTCTGCCGCTCTTTCTGCCGGTGGTGTCCTCAGCTGGCGACGATCCGGCCAGGGCCGGGCCACCCACGGCGGGTGTCAGTCGCTGTCCCGGTCCGGTTCCGGGCCGGTGGCACCGGCGGTGGCGCCGGGGTGGGCCGCATCTCGCACCCGACGTAGTCCATCGAGGAGTCGGGCCAGCGACTCCGGGTCGAGCTGCCCGGTGAACCACTCCTCAATGATTCGTAGGTGGCCCGGGAGTACGGCGTCGAGCCGCTTACGGCCGGCTTCGGTAGCCACCGCGAACGAGCTGCGTCGGTCGGCGGGGCAGGCGCGTCGGGCGAGGAGCCCGTCGCGTTCCATTCGGTCGACCACGCGGGTCGTCCCGCTGGTGGAGAGGGAGGTCTGTGCGGCCAGGTCGGTCATCCGAAGCTGGTTGTCCGGCGAGCGGGCGAGCCGGGTGAGCACTTCGAACTCCACCGGGGAGAGGTCGTGCTCCTCGAACTGGGCGGTGAACCGAGCCGACAGTCCAGCGTGCGCCTCGACGAGTAGGCCGACAGCGGTGATTCGGGGGTCGTTGAACAGATTCTGGTCCACTCATCGATCTTACCAGTAGTTGATCAGTGCAATATTGCTGCAGACGTATTTGTCCTGCACGTTATTTACGAGACAAGCAAATTTTGTGGAAGGCGCTCGCGACCACGTTTTGGTGGGCTCGTGTGTGCCCGGCTCTGGCCTGCTGCCTTGGGCGCTCTTACCGTAAATGGTTCACAATGCGCTGCGGAGCGGCATCGCTCCGTCACCCTCGGCGCCAGGAGGACACATGGGCAGGGATGTCACGCGAGGCGCCTTCTCCCGGGAGGATCGGGTGCGCTACCGCCGCAAGGTACGTCGCTGCCTGGACGTCTTCGCCTTGATGTTGGACGACTTCGGGTTTGCTGCCGACCGGCCCACGACCGGCTTGGAGATCGAGCTAAACCTGGTCGACTCCGCCGCCGAACCGGCGATGCGGAACGAGGAGATTCTCGCCGACATCGCTGACCCGCTCTTCCAGACCGAACTGGGGCAGTTCAATCTCGAGCTGAACGCAGCGCCCCGGCTGATCGAGGGCACCGGCTTCACCGGCTACGAACAGGACCTTCGCGGCAGTCTCGCCCGCGCCGACGAGCGGGCCGCCAAGTCCGACGCGAAGATCCTCCTGGTGGGAATCTTGCCCACCCTGACCGAGGGGCACCTGGTCGTTGACAACCTCTCCACCAATGAGCGCTACCGGGTGCTCAACGACCAGATCGTCGGAGCGCGGGGCGAAGACATCGAGCTCGACATCCGCGGGGTCGAGCGGTTGCAGACCCACACCGACTCGATCGCTCCCGAGTCGGCCTGCACCAGTCTGCAGTTGCACCTCCAGGTCGCGCCGGACAGCTTCGCTGACTACTGGAACGCCTCGCAGGCGATCGCTGCCGCCCAGGTGGCTACCGGGGCTAACTCCCCCTATCTGTATGGCCGACAACTCTGGGCGGAGACCCGGATCGCGCTGTTCCAACAAGCGACCGACACCCGGCCAGACGAGTTGAAGGCGCAGGGCGTCCGCCCTCGGGTCTGGTTCGGTGAACGGTGGATCACCTCGATTTTTGACCTCTTTGAGGAGAACGTCCGCTACTTCCCGCCGCTGTTGCCGATCTGCGAGGAAGAGGACCCGGTGGAGGTGTTGCACGCCGGGGGAGTGCCGAACCTCGGCGAACTGCGCCTGCACAACGGGACCGTCTACCGCTGGAATCGACCGGTCTACGACATCACCGAGGGGCGTCCACACCTACGGGTGGAGAACCGGGTCCTGCCAGCCGGTCCGACTGTGATCGACATGCTGGCCAACGCCGCCTTCTACTTCGGATCGGCGCGGGGGCTAGCGGAGGCGGATCGTCCGGCCTGGAGTCAGCTGACGTTCAGCGCAGCGGAGGAAAACTTCCACTCCGCCGCCCGTCGGGGCATGGACGCAATGGTGCACTGGCCTCGGCTGGGTGAGGTGCCGGTCGCCGAGCTGGTCCTCGACGTGCTGCTGCCACAGGCGGCGATCGGGCTGGACCGGTTCGGTGTGGCTCCCGGTGAGCGAGACCGGCTGCTCAGCGTCATCGAGCAGCGCTGCCAGACCCGGCGCAACGGCGCGGTGTGGCAGGCGGAGACGGTGTGGGCGGCCGAGCGACACCGGAAACTCGATCGTTCGGCGGCGCTGCACCACATGGTTCAGCGGTACGCCGAACTCCAACGCACTAACGAGCCGGTGCACACCTGGCCGGTCGACTAGGTGGCCGGCGGGTTGACCATAGGCCCTTGTGGCCGGAGCGTCGGGGTCGATGGTGACCGCCGGGCGCGAGGCAGCGGCCGGTCGGACGCGCCCCGCCACCACCGTCAGCTGGTGCGGCGGGTGGATCGGGGCCGGCGCGAACCCGTCTCCTTCGGCTCCGCTGAGGCGGGGGCGGAATCCTCTGCTGACGCATCGTCCGCCGTGCGCTGAACCGGCACCCCGCTGGTGGCGTCCGCCTTCACGGTGCGGGGTCGTCGGCTTCCTGCTCCGCGGGGCCGGCCGCGAGTGGTGGGCGTCGCGACGGTCGAACCGTCCGGCTCCGGGTCGCTTGGGGACCTCCTCGACTGGGGCGAATCAGCTGCGGGCTCCGCTGGTCGGTGCGCCTCTGTCCGCCGCCGCCGGCTGGCCCGTTGGCTGACCGCGGTGACCAGCGCCGAACCCCCAACACCGAGGATGACCGCGTACGGGGCGATGAGGTGCGCTGACGCCTGGCCGGGAGCGAGGTCGGCCAAGTCTGGCACGGCGAGCAGGTAGGCGACCGCGACGAGGAGCGGGCCGGCCGCGCCGGAGGCGGTGACACCCGCTCCTTGGTCGGGGCGTTGGGTCGTGCCACGGGCGACCAGTACGCCGATGAGGAGGGCGGAGCCGAGGGACAGCAGTGCACCCGGCCAGTAGAACCAGTCGCGGAGCCACAGCTCGGTTCCGCCGACGCTGAGCTGCCAGATGCCGAGCTGGGCGGTATTCAGTCCCTGTCCCGCAATGACGCCATCCACAACCGCCACCACCGCGAGCAGCCACAGCCAGCCGGTGGTCGCGAGCACGTTGGTGGCGGCGGCGCGGGAGTGCAACGCCCAGCCGGCGATGGCCATGCCGACCAGGACGCCCAGGGCGGCGTATCCGGCGGCGACGTCGCGGGGCGCGGCGACGCCGGGTACCACGGCCACCCGTGCCGGTACGGCGGTCAACAGCACCGTGATCAGGGCACCGAACCCGCTGGCGCCGACGAGCGCCACTCTGCCGAGCGCACTGTCGGACTCGGCCGGCTCGGTCTGGCCGGGCCTCTCCCGGGTGGTCGGTGCGGCGGCAGCTGAGTCGCTCGGGCTGTCGGCCGTCGAGTCCGCTCTGGAGAGTTCGCCGTGGCTGCTGCTCGGCCGGTGCTCCGCTGGGCCGCGACGGCGGAGGTGTTGTGCGCAGACCGCACCGACCACCGTGGAGGTGGCGGCGATCCACGTGGCCCAGATCAGGCTGGCCGTCCAGGCGGTGACGGCGACGCTCTCATCGGGCGGTGGGGCCCAGTTGATGATGCCCAGGCCGTAGCCGAAGCCCAGCGCGGCGGCGCCGGCCCCGGCAGCGGTGCCAAGCGCGGTCATGATCGATACTGCCCAGCCGCGTCTCGCCATGCCGGCGAGCGTAACGTCCTGTGGTCGGGGCGGGGAGTACCGCGCCCATATTCTTACTCAGAGTAAGCAATGTGGGGTGTTCCGGTTGTCGGTAATCGAGGTTACGAGACGTGCGATCGCCCCGGCGATCGCTGGTTGGGCGTCGACACGGACCGGTCCACGGTGAACTGATTCCCATCAAACCCCTTGCTGGCGGGCTAGGTTGTCGTCAGGCAGCGAGGGGGAACGTGGGATGAGTGACGATCGAAAGCCCGCCGCTGAGGGGCCGGACGACGAGACCCGTCCGCTGCCCGCCGCTGAGGGGCCGGACGACGAGACCCGTCCGCTACCCGCCGACCAGACCGCGCCGCTGCCGCCGACTGGAGGGCCGGCGGCATGGTCGGGGCGTGCGGGTGTGCCGCCGCCGCGTCCGCCGGAGTATCAGGAGGCGCCCGGGTGGTACGGGGAGCCGAATGGGCGACGGTGGTGGTCGCCGATTCTCTGGGGGGCGATTGTCCTCCTGCTAGCCGTCTTCGGCGCCGGTCTGTGGCTCGCCCTCGGCGCCGGCGACGACGAGCAGGTCAACCCCGACTCCTCGCCGTCGGCCACCACGCCATCGGCATCGCCGACGCCAACGACTCCCACACCGACCAGGACCGCTCCGACCGCGACCGCTCCGACCGCGACCGCCCCGTCGCCGACGGAGGAGCCGGGTGAGGTCCCGATGCCCCCAGTGGTCAACCTGCCGCTGACGACGGCTCAGGCGCTCCTGGATCAGACCGGACTGGCATATCGGGTCCAGTACCAGATCTCGGAGCAGCCCGCCGGCATCGTGATCGAGACGGAGCCGCGCGCAGGTGCGCTGGTGCCGGAGGGGACGACGGTCGTCCTGGTGGTGTCGAGGTCCGGGCTGTCGCCGCAGCGGCCAACGCTCACTCCGACCCCGGAACCCACCCCCACCCCGGAACCCACCCCCACCCCGGAGCCCACCCCCACCGGCTGACCGAACACTCACCCCCAGCCCATTGGTGGCCGGGCGTCACCCCTGCCGGCTGACTGGACGGCGCTCCCCGGCACGGAGTCCTGGTGGTGCGGGTGGAGCTGCCGGGTGGGCGTACCGGTGTTCTCTCGTAGGTACGCCCACCCGGCGGTGGATCGCAGCAGTTCAGCCCACCCGGGCGGGGGTCCGCGCCAGCGGTCGACGCTGTGTCCCTACGGTGTGTGGATGGCGTTGCGGCGCGGCCTGGATCTGGTCGAGCCCTTCCTGCTGTACGAAGATCGACCGCCGGCTGACCGCGTCCCCCGATGCGTTCAACTCGTAGCCGTCGAGCCAGAGCCAACCGTCGTAGGTCGGCCAGTCGAGGACCCGGATCACCCGAAAGGCGATGGGTCGGAGGAACTGGACACTCGCCGCGCGAGTCACGTGCAGTACGTCACCGGTGCGGGGAAGCACATGGGCTCCTGGGAAAAGAGGGCCGGCGGAGGCGCCGGCGGGAGTTGTCGGGGGACATGTGTTGTCGGCCTCGGGGTGGTGCCCCGCCGGCTGGCGTTGTTGGTGCTTGACCGTGGGATCACCACGGTGTGAGAGCGGAGTAGGACTCTGCGTGATCCGCCATAGGGAATAGAGTGCATCAGTGACGTGCGACATGCAAGTTGCATGTCGGTTCTTGCCGATGGGTTGTCTGTCCAGAGCGATGCAATGCTTGAGCTGTTCGTATTCGGGCGGCACACTGAGGGCCGGGTTCGCCCCGCCACCATCCGCCGTCGCGAGCCCGTCCACCGGCGTGCCCTCCCCGGCGCGACGGCCGCGCCGGGAAGTTGTCAAGGTGGAGGGGGACGGGTGGCAATGACCGCGAGACTGAGTCCGGGGTGGCGCCGTGGCTGAGCGGCGAAGCCCGACGATCCGCCGGCGGCGGCTGGGCGCGGAACTCCGTCGGCAGCGTGAGGCCGCGGGGATCACCATCGAGTCGGTCGCCGAGCAGCTCGAGTGCTCGGCCTCGAAGGTCTCCCGGATCGAGACCGGCCACACCTCAGCGACACCCCGCGACGTCCGGGACATGCTCCGGATCTATGGCGTGGTGGGCGCGGAGAGTGACGAGCTGGTACAGATCGCTCGCGAGGCCCGGCAGAAGGGCTGGTGGCATCCGTACAGCACAGTTCTGGTCGGGGCGTACGTCGGCCTGGAGGCGGCGGCCAGCTCCATCCGCGCCTACGAGCAGCAGGTCGTGCCGGGTCTACTAGAGACCGAGGAGTACGCGAGCGCCATGATCCGCGCTGCGCGGCCGGACTTCACCACAGAACAAGTCGCACAACGTGTCCGTGTCCGACTGGGTCGTCAGTCGTTGCTGACTCAGGATGATTCAGTCGATGTGTGGGTGGTGCTCGATGAGGCAGTGGTGAGCCGACCGGTGGGTGGGGACACGGTGATGCGTGGTCAGCTCAAGCGGCTGTTGGAAGTAACCGAGTTACCGAACGTGACGTTGCAGATCCTGCCGTTCGAGGTTGGTGCGCACGCGGGCATGGACGGGACCTTCAGCATCCTGAGCTTCCCCGAACCTAGTGATCCGGATGTTGTGTACGCGGAGAACGCCACGGGTGGGCTCTTCCTGGAAAAGAGTGACGAACTGCAGAAGTACAGCTTCATCTTTGATCACATCCGCGCGGCGGCCATCAGTCCTGAGGAGTCCATCGCACACATCGCGAAACTGGCAGAGGAGCCGTTGTGGAAATGGCGACCAAGGAGTTCCCCGTGGACCTGACGCAGGGCACCTGGTTCAAGAGCTCGAAGAGCGGGCCGAACTGCGACAACTGCGTTGAGGTGGCGTACGTGCCGGGGGCGGTCGGCGTGCGGGACTCGAAGGACAAGTCTGGACCGGCCCTGGTCTTCAGCCGGGGTGACTGGCGTTCCTTCGTCAGCAATGCGCGGGGCGGAGCCTTCGACCCGCGTTGACCAGGACCGGTGTCCCCGTCCGGCCTGTTCGGATGGGGGCACCGATCGGTTGTTCTGGGTTCGGCGAACCCGGCTTGTCCCCGGCCCGTCGCCACAACGGCTCCGTCTCGTTGAACCCGTCGGTACGGCGCAGGTCAGTGACCCGCCGCGCCGATCGGCAACCGAACGAAGTAGGCGAGACGGATGACGACGATCGGGTCAGAGAACCTCACCAACGGTCCGGGTAAGCCGGAGCGGTTCGGTGGCAAGTACCGCGGGACACGCCGGGACACGGTGCTCACCGAGGTGGTGTCACCGGAATCCGAGGCTGGCGAGCGGCAGGATGCGTCCACACCTCCGCGACCTGCGCCGCCACACCCCCTGCCTTCGCTCGACCCGGAGCCGCCAACCGGGCCGGGTTTTCCGGCCGATGGCTGGTCAACCGGACCGGATGAGTCACTGGTTGATCACCCGTTGCTGCGTGGTCTCCTGCTGGAACTGCCCCCGAAGGGCAGTGTTCCGCCGCCGGGTTGGCTGGACCGCTGGTTCGAGGCGACCCGAGCCATCCTCGAACTTCTCTACGTGCAGGGCTCGGGGCGCTCCCGCTGACCGTTGTGTCCGCGTCGGGCCGCTGGTCAGGCGCGAGTCCGCGGTGCTGGTCGGTGGTGCCTGCGGTGGCTTTGTCCCCCGGTGGTCGGACGTGGCCCCGTCGCCCGCTCGGTGACTTCCGGGGCGGGCCACTGGGGTCCGGTAACTAGATGTGTTGATTTCTCATCTCCCCGCCGATTATTCTCATCGATGGATTGGCATCTATCGATTGACTCGCCGGGAGTCGGTCGACCTCGATGCCATCCGGAGGGAGACAGAGGAGATGGGTCTATCTCGAAGGTCCATGTTCGTCGGACTAGCCACGATGGCCATGATGGCGTCCGCAACCCCCGCTATGGCCGCTGAACCGGTTGGTGAGATCCGTAGCGCGGGAGGCGCTACGGCCGTAGCCGACAGCTACATCGTGGTCTTCAAGGACAGCGCGGTAGGCCGCGGTGCGGTCGAGCGGTCAGCCGATCGCTTGGTGGACCGGCACGGTGGCCAGGTTGCCCGGACGTACACCGCAGCCCTCCGCGGAGCCGAACTGCGGGTGGACGCTGGTGCCGCCGCTCGGATCGCGGCCGACCCAGCGGTGGCCTACGTCGAGCAGAACCACCAGGTGTCGATCACCGGCACCCAGAACAACCCCCCGTCCTGGGGTTTGGACCGGGTTGACCAGCGCGACCTGCCGCTGGACAACTCCTACACCTACCCGAACACCGCCAGTGACGTGACTGTCTACATTCTCGACACCGGCATCCGCACCACGCACCAGGACTTCGGTGGTAGGGCTACCTGGGGCACCAACACCGCCGACAACAACGACACCGACTGTAACGGGCACGGCACGCACGTCGCCGGCACCGTCGGCGGCACGGCGTACGGCGTCGCCAAGGAGACCAGCCTGGTAGCGGTGAAGGTGCTGAACTGCGCGGGCACCGGCAGCTGGGCCGGGGTGATCGGCGGCGTCGACTGGGTGACCGCGAACGCGGTCCAGCCGGCGGTGGCGAACATGAGCCTTGGCGGCGGTGCGAACAGTGCGTTGGACGACGCGGTGACCAACTCGATCGACTCCGGTGTCACCTACGCGCTGGCGGCGGGTAACAGCAGTGCCAACGCCTGTAACTACTCACCGGCCCGCACCCCCGACGCGATCACTGTCGGCTCTACCACCAGTAGTGACGGAGTGTCCTGGTTCTCCAACATCGGAAGCTGCCTGGACATCTTCGCGCCGGGCTCGTCGATCACCGCGCCGTGGATCGACAGTGACACCAGCACAAACACGATCAGCGGCACGTCGATGGCATCGCCGCACGTCGCGGGTGCCGCGGCGCTGGTCCTGTCGGCCAACCCGTCGTACAGCCCGCAGCAGATTCGGGACGCGCTGGTCGACAACGCCACCGACGGTGCGATCGGCTCCCCGGGCAGCGGTTCCCCGAACAAGCTTCTCTACGTCGGTGACGGTGGCACCACGCCGCCTCCGCCGCCGCCGACCGGTTGCTCCGGCACCAATGACACCAACGTGTCGATCCCGGACGCCGGTTCCGCGGTGACCAGCTCGATCGCCATCGCCGGCTGCGACCGGGACGCCTCCTCCTCCTCGACCGTGGCGGTGGACATCCCCCACACCTGGCGGGGTGACCTCGTCATCGACCTGATCGCGCCGGACGGCTCGTCCTACCGGCTGAAGACCAACGACCTGTCCGACTCCGCCGACAACGTCAACGAGACCTACACGGTGAACCTCTCGAGCGAGGCAGCCGACGGCACCTGGAAGCTTCAGGTCCGCGACGTCTACCGCGCGGACACCGGCTACATCGACACCTGGACCCTGACCGTCTGATCTGGTTCCACGGGGCGGGGCCCTTTCCGGAGTCTCCGGGAGGGGCCCCTGCCGTGCCGCGACCTTCTCAGACCGCGAAGCTGGTGGGCTGGTCGGTGGCGGGTTCCGGCGGCTCCGCCTTCCACAGGCCGGTCTTCTGTGCGGTCAGCCGGGCCAGGTAGGCCGGGTTGAGGATCACGTAACGGCGCCAGAGGCGTTTCGGTTCCAGGCCGAGCCGCCAGAACCACTCCAGGCCGGCCCGTTGCATCCACGGTGGCGGCTGCCGCAGCAGACCCGCGTGGTAGTCGAAGGCCGCGCCGACCGCCATCAGCGGCATGTCCAGCAGCGGCCGCATGGCGTACGTGAAAATCTCCTGCCGCGGGCAGCCCAGCCCGACCAGGACGAGTCGGGCCCCGCTGTCCCGAATCCGATCGGCGATCTCGACATCCTCACCGGGTTGCACCGGTCGGAACTTGGACGGCTCCACCCCGGCGAGCTTCAGCGCGGGAAACATTCGCTCCAGCGCCGGCACCAGGGTCGCGAGGGTCTCCTCGGTGGAGCCGTAGAGGTAGACCGGAAGGCCCTCGTCGGCGAAGCGGGACAGCACATGCAGGGTGAGCGTCGGGCCGTAGACCCGGTCGGTCAACCCGGCGCGGTGCAGCAGGTTGAGCGCCCAGCGCACCGGCTGCCCGTCCGGAGTGACCACGTCAAACGAGTTCAACCGGGCATTGTGTGCGGGATCGAGCACACCGGTCATCACGCCGTGAACGGCCAGGGCGGTCAGCGCCAGTGGCTGCCGCTCGTGCGCCGCTGTTACCACCGTCTCGGTGGCGGTGGCGTAGTCGGTGACATCGACGAGGACGCCGAGCACGTTCCGCTTGCCCCGGAGGGTCATGACTGCGGAACCCACTTGTCGACGTTGGCCTCGTAGATCTCACGCATGATCATGGGCACGTCGTAAACCTGCTTCCAGTCCGGGTAGTCGGCGTGGAAGGCTTCGTTCGAGCCGATCCACCACTTGTGGTCGCCGATTCGGTTCGCCTCGACGTACTCGGAGTCCATCTCCTGTCCGGTGATCTGCTGGGCCAGGGCGAAGGCCTCGCGCATCGAGGTGTTGGAGTGCCGGCCGCCACCCAGGTTGTAGACGGCGGCGGAGCGCGGGTTACGGAAGAACGACTCAAACGCCGAGACCACGTCCGAGCTGTGGATCGCGTCCCGGACCTGCTTGCCCTGGTATCCGAAGATCTTGTACTTCCGGCGCTCCATGTTGGCCCGCATCACGTACCCGAGGAAACCGTGCAGCTCGGTGGCGGCGTGCGCGGGCCCGGTCAGGGTGCCACCGCGGAAGCAAGCCGTCCGCATGTCGAAGTAACGGCCGTACTCCTGCACCATCACGTCCGCCGCCACCTTGGAGGCGCCGAAGATCGAGTGCAGGCAGGCGTCGATCGACATGTCCTCCCGGATGCCCTGCTCGTACGGGTGCCCGGGCGCGATCTCCCACCGGGTCTCCAACTCGACCAGGGGCAGGCTGTTCGGCCGGTCGCCGTAGACCTTGTTGGTGGAGCAGTGGATGACCGGCGCCTCAATGCAGTGCTCGCGGACGTTCTGTAGCACATTGAGGGTGCCGGCGGCGTTGACGTCGAAGTCGGTGAACGGGTCGCGGACGGCCCAGTCGTGCGACGGCTGCGCTGCGGTGTGGATCACCACGGCGGTGTCGCGGCCGTATCGGCGGAAGAGCTTCGCGAGCGCATCCCGGTCGCGGATGTCGATGCTCTGGTGCGAGTAGGCGGCGCCGAGTTCCTCGGTGAGCCGTCGGACGTTCCAGGCGGTCGAGGCCTCCGCGCCAAAGAATTCCTGCCGCATGTCGTTGTCGATACCGACGACGTTGAGGCCGAGGCTGGCAAAATGCCGGACCGCTTCGGAGCCAATCAGACCGCCCGATCCGGTCACGAATGCGACACTCACACGTCACTCCTGGTCCGTCGGAGTCAAGAACGATCGGAGCATAGCGTGACGCAACGTGCCCCGAGACGGCGCGAGGGCCCCGCTACTGCGGAGCCCTCGTCTGGTGGGGAAGGGGGGAGTTGAACCCCCACGCCCTTTCGGGCACACGGACCTGAACCGTGCGCGTCTGCCATTCCGCCACTTCCCCGTGGCTTCAACCGGAGACACCTGCTGTCCGGCCCCCCGGGCTGTGCCGGGCTCGGGACATTCTACGTGGCTCCTCGCACTTGCCACCAACGGTTACCCTCGTAGGACGGCCACCGTTTGTGGCGGACGAAAGACTAGCACGACGGAGCCGGCCCGCCGAACGGGCCGGGATCAGCGCGGCCGAGCGGCGTGTGAGCTGCACGCTCCTCGGCCGGATACCATCATGTCCTCGGGACCCGAGGAGGAGCCGGTGAGCGTGCTGCAACGCTTCGAGAAGCGTCTGGAAGGCCTGGTCGAAGGGGCTTTCGCCAAGGTCTTCAAAGGGGTGGTCCACCCCGTGGAGATCCTCAACGCCATGCAGCGGGAGGCCGAGGCGCACAAGGCGATCCTGGCCGGTGGGCGCACGTTGGTGCCCAACCGCTACGTGATCGATCTCTCGCCATACGACCACAGTCGCCTGGCGCCGTACGCCGCCGCACTGGCCCAGGAGCTGGCCCAGTCGCAGGCGGAGTTCATCGGCGAGCAGGCGTGGACGGTCTACGGCGACGTGATCGTCGAGATCGAACGGGGGGAGGGGCTCGACACCGGTATGTTCCGGGTCACCGCCGAGGTGTACACCGGCGGTGAGGTCGCCCCGGTGTCGGGGCCGGGCTACGACGCCGGACCGCCGGCCTACCCCGCCTACGAGCAGGGGGGCGGCTACGGTCCGCCGCCCGGTCAGGGTGGCGGCCACAACGTGCGGCTGGTCTCCGGCGACGGGCGGACTTACCCGCTCCAGCTGGGCACGACCGTGATCGGCCGGGGCGACCAGGCCACCCTGCGGCTACCCGATGTCGGCATCTCGCGGCGACACGCCCGGCTGGATTTCGACGGCGGGCAGGTCGTGCTGACCGACCTCGGGTCGACCAACGGCACGATGGTCAACGGTCAGCGGGTCTCCGCGGTCGCTCTGAACCCCGGCGACATGGTCCAGCTCGGCACCACGACGCTGACCTTCCGCGTGGACGGCTGATCCGCCTTGCCGGAGCTCGTCATCACCGTTGCCCGGTTCGGGTTCCTGATCCTGCTGTGGATTTTCGTCTTCACAGTGGTCGGGGTCATTCGCCGGGACCTCTTCGCGGGTGCCCGCTCTGGTCGGCTGGTGGCGGCCCCCCGGGGCGTCGGGGCCGTCCTTGGCCAGGGCGGCAAGCCGGCCCGGGTGAAGCGGGGAAAGGCGGCACACCAGCTGGTGGTGACCGCTGGCCAGCTAGCCGGCACCCGCATCACCCTCGGTGAAGCGCAGATCACAATCGGCCGGGCCGAGGATTCCACCCTCGTGATCACCGATGATTACGCCTCCGCCCGACACGCCCGGCTCGTGCCTCGCGACGGGCAGTGGTTCGTTGAGGACCTCGGTTCGACTAACGGCACCTACCTGGATCGCGCTAAGGTCACCGGACCTACCCCCGTCCCCCTCGGCGTGCCGATCCGCATCGGGCGCACCTCACTCGAATTACGGCCATGACTCTGACCCTCCGCTATGCGGCCCACAGCGACCGCGGGCTGATCCGAGACGGTAACCAGGACTCCGTCTATGCCGGGCCACGGCTACTCGCCGTCGCCGACGGCATGGGCGGTATGGCCGCCGGTGACGTCGCCAGCAACATCGTCATCGGTGCCATGGCGCCGCTGGATGAGGATGTCCCGGGCAACGCCCTCGTTGATGCGCTTCGTTCGGCTGTCACCAACGCCACCCAACAGCTACGCGAGACCGTTGACGCCAACCCGCAGCTGGAGGGGATGGGGACGACGCTCACCGCGATCCTCTTCTCCGGCAGCAAGCTGGGCATGGTGCACATCGGCGACTCCCGTGCCTACCTCCTGCGGGCCGGTGAGTTCGCCCAGATAACCAAGGACGACACCTACGTCCAGATGCTCGTTGACGAGGGCCGGATCAGCGCCGAGGAAGCGAGTAGCCACCCCCAGCGGTCGCTGCTGACCCGGGCTCTTGACGGGCGGGACATCGACGCGGAGTACTCGGTCCGCCAGGTCCTTACCGGTGACCGGTACCTGATCTGTAGCGATGGTCTCTCGGGCGTGGTGAGCGCGGAGACGATCGTGGAGACGATGCGGGAGTACGCCGACCCGCAGCAGTGCGTGGAGCGGCTGGTCCAGCTCGCGCTGCGCGGTGGCGGACCGGACAACATCACCGTGATCATCGCCGACGCGACGGACCAGGACATCGTCGAGGCGACCCCGATCGTCGGTGGCGCTGCCGCCCGGGACCGGGGCATGGCGACCTCCGCCGATGACTCCACCCCCGCGGCCCGCGCCTCGGCGCTCTCCGGGTCTCCACCGGCGACGCCGGACGAGTCGACAGCCGGGGTTGACGACGAGCCGGAGCGCCGTCGCCGTCGCCCGATCCGCCTCGCGGCGGTGAGCCTCGCCCTGCTCGTCCTCCTGGGCGGAGCGCTCTACGGTGGGTGGAGCTACACCCAGCGGCACTACTACGTCGGAGCCACGGACAGTGGCCAGGTCGCGGTGTTCCGCGGCATCGAGGGGCAGATCGCCGGCATTGACCTCTCTGCCGTGCACTCGACCAGCTCCGCCAAGCTGGACGATCTCACGCTCGCCGCGCAGGAACAGGTCAAACAGGGCATCCCGGCCAAGAGCGAAGCGGATGCGCAGCGTCGGCTGGCCGAGCTGACCGCCGACACCCCGACCAACCCAAACCTGAAGCCGACCTGTCCCCCCAGCCCCAGTCCGAGCCCGAGCCCGCCCGTGGTGCCGAGCCCGACGGCGGAGCTCGCTGCGCCGACGTCCGCTTCCGCTCCGAGTTCGCCTCCGGCGACCTCCGCCACCCCGAGCGCACCTCCGGCGAGCTCCGCCACCCCGAGCACGCCGGCAACCGGCGTGCCGACCGACCCGACCCCCTCGCCTGACGCCTTGCCCGCCATCCCACCGCCGGCCATCGACCCGGCCGCCTGCCGGTCGCCCGAGTGAGCGCCGGCTTGAGCTGTCAGGACATTCAGTGACCGCAGCGGCCACGTCGACGTCCCCGCCCGCCAGCACGGGCGGGCAGAGCGGCGTGCGGCTGGCCCGGTCCCGGCGTAACGCCGAGCTGTCGCTGCTGCTGCTCGCCATGGTGCTGGTCGCCGCGTACGGGGCGATGGTCGAAGCCAGCGTGCTCGATACGGTCACGCCGAGCTTCTGGGTGCCGGCCGCCGCGCTGAGCGCGGTCTTCCTCGGCCTGCACGTGGCGATCCGGTTCCTGGCCCCCTTCGCCGACCCGGCCCTGTTGCCAGCCGTCGCCCTTCTCAACGGCCTCGGTGTCGGCTTCCTGCACCGGCTGGACCTGGCCCGCGCCACCCCGGCCGAGCGTGCCGACCTGGCGACCTTCGCCGGCACCGGCGGGCGCCAACTCGCCTGGACGCTGATCTCGGTCGCTCTCGCCGCCGGGTTGCTCGCCGTGGTCCGTGATCACCGTTCGATCTCCCGGTACGCGTACACGCTGGGTCTCGCCGGCATCGTGCTGGTGATGATCCCGGCGGTGCTACCGCCGAGCATCTCCGAGATCAACGGCGCGAAACTCTGGATCCGCGTCGGCGGTCTCTCCATCCAGCCCGGCGAGTTCGCCAAGCTCGCGCTGCTGGCCTTCTTCGCGTACTACCTGGTCCGCAAGCGGGAGGTCCTCTCCCTGGCCAGTCGCCGGTTTCTCGGTGTCGACTTCCCGCGGGGTCGGGACCTCGGGCCGGTCGTGGTGGTCTGGCTGATCAGCCTCCTGGTGCTGGTCTTCGAGAAGGACCTGGGTACCTCCCTGCTCTACTTCGGCATGTTCGTGGCGACGCTCTACATCGCCACCGAACGGGTGAGCTGGCTCATCATCGGCTTGGTGCTCTTCTTCGGTGGCGCCTATCTGGCGTACGTGTTGGGCGACGTGATCGGTGGCCCGTTCGCCAACTTCTACCTGCGGGCCAATATCTGGCTGGACCCGTTCGCCGACCCGTACAACGACGGCTATCAGTTGGTGCAGGGGTTACTCGCCCTTGGTAGCGGAGGAATGTTCGGCGCCGGGCCGGGCGCCGGCCAGCCGCTCAAGCTGCCCGAGGTGCAGAACGACTTCATCTTCGCCGGCCTCGGTGAAGAGATCGGTCTCTTCGGTCTCTCCGCCCTGCTGGTGGTCTACCTGCTCATCGTCGAGCGGGGGCTGCGCGCCGCGCTGGCGGTCCACGACTCGTTCGGCAAGCTGCTCGCCGGTGGTCTGGCGTTCACCCTCGGGCTCCAGGTCTTCGTGATCGTCGGCGGGATCAGCGGACTGATTCCGCTCACCGGCCAGACCACGCCGTTCCTCTCCGCCGGCGGTTCGTCGCTGATGGCGAACTGGCTGCTCATCGCGATCCTGCTTCGAATCTCGGACGCCGCCCGTCGGCCGGTGACCGGTGGTGGCTCTCCGTCGGCCCGACCGACGGGCGGACCGCCAGAGCAGCTACACGGTGCCCCCACGGAGGTGATCAGACCGTGAACGCACCACTGCGCCGGGTGGGTCTCGTTGTGATGGTCCTGTTCGGGCTACTCTTCGCGAACCTGAACTGGATTCAGGCCTACAAGGCCGACGACTACCGCAACAGCGACTACAACGGCCGGGTCCAGGTCGCCGAATACGAGCGTAAGCGCGGCAACATCGAGGCTGGCGGTACGGCGTTCGCGGTGAGTAAGGAGACCGACGGGGAGCTGGAGTACCTGCGCACCTACCCCGGTGGGGCGAAGTACGCCCACGCGATCGGCTACAAGCCGGTCAACCTGGCCGACACCGGCATCGAGGAGGCGGAGAACGCATTCCTGGCCGGCACCAGCGACCAGCTCATCGGCGACCGGCTTCGGGACCTGGTCACCGGCGATGAGACCGCCGGCGCGAACGTCCTGCTGACCCTCTCGAAGCAGGCGCAGGACGTCGCGTACGAGCAGCTGCGGGAGAACCGTAAGGGAGTCACCAAGGGCGCGGCCATCGCGCTCGACCCGCGTACCGGGGCGGTGCAGGCGCTGGTTTCGATGCCGAGCTTCGACCCGAACCCACTGGCCAGTCACGACCCGGACGTGGCCACGACGGCCTACAACGAGCTGCAGCAGGACCCGGAAGGGCCGCTGAAGAACCGGGCGCTCGGCGAGGTGCTCCCGCCGGGCTCCACCTTTAAGATCGTGACGGCCGCCGCGGCGCTCGAGAACGGTGTCACCCAGGACACGAAGATCCCTGCCGGGCCCAGCTGGACCCCGCCCTCCTCGGGCCTGCCGATCGGGAACGCGGCCGCCTCCATCTGCCCGGAGGCGGAGGTCACCCTGATGAACGCGGTGACCGAGTCGTGTAACACCGGCTTCGCCCAGCTTGGCGTGCGCCTCGGCGCGGACACGCTTAAGGAGAAGGCCCGGCAGTTCGGCTTTGAGCAGGACGACCTGACCGTCGGCCGGCTCGGTGAGGATGGCGAGCCGGTCGCCGCCAGTCGGACCGGCGGCATGGAGAACGCCGACGGCAGCGTTGACCCGGCTGCCCTCGCCCAGTCCTCCATCGGCCAGCGTGATGTCCGGATGACTCCGCTCCAGGGCGCTCTGATCGCCGCCACGGTCGCCAACGACGGCAGCCAGATGCGGCCGTACCTGGTCAGTCAGATTCTCGGTGCTGATCGCACCACCAACTACTACACCGCCGAGCCCGACGAGTTGCGTCAGCCGGTCAGTGACCAGGTCGCCGCCGACCTGCGGGAGATGATGGAGAGTGCCGTCCAGAACGGCACCGGCCGCAACGCCCGGATCAGCGGCTACACCGTCGGTGGCAAGACCGGTACGGCACAGGACGGGGATAAGCCTCCCCACGGTTGGTTCATCGGCTTCGCCCTCGATGAGGACGGAACCCCGGTCTCCGCGGTTTGTGTCCTGCTGGAGGAGGCCGGCGACGGCGGCAGCGCCGAGGCCGCCCGGATCGCCGGGCAGATCATGCGGGCGGCCATCGCCTCGCCGGGGAGCCGCTGACATGCTCAGTCCCGGGGTGAAGCTCGGCAACCGCTACCGTCTCGACGAGCGGATCGCCAGCGGCGGCATGGGCGACGTCTGGCGCGGCACCGACGAGGTGCTCGGCCGGACGGTTGCGGTGAAGAGTCTCCTGCCGGCGCTGCTCGACGATCCGGACTTCGCCGAGCGGTTCCGGGGCGAGGCGCGCACAATGGCGACCATCAACCACCCTGGTGTCGTTGACATCTACGACTTCGGCAGCGACCAGCAGATCGCCTTCCTGGTGATGGAGCACGTGGAGGGCGAGGCGCTCCTGGCCACCCTGAACCGGGTCGGCCGGCTCACCTCCGCCCGGACGATGGCCCTGGTGGCCCAGGCCGCCGACGCGTTGCACGCCGCCCACCTGGAGGGCATCGTGCACCGAGACGTGAAGCCCGGCAACCTCCTCGTCCGGCCGAACGGCACCCTGGTGCTCACTGATTTCGGTATCGCCCGATCTGACCTGGTGGCCCAGCTCACGGCCGCGGGCTCGGTGCTCGGTACCGCCTCCTACATCTCACCGGAGCAGGCCACCGGTGCGGTCGCCACCCCCGCCTCCGACGTTTACGCCCTCGGTGTGGTCGCCTACCAGTGCCTCTCCGGCCGGCGGCCGTTTGCGGGCGACAACCCACTCGAGATCGCCCTGCAGCACGTCCGGGAGACGCCTCGGGCGCTGCCCGCCGACATTCCACCGCAGGTGCGGGCGGTGGTCGAGCGGGCCATGGCGAAGGACCCGGCGGACCGCTGGCCGAGCGCGGCGGCGCTGGCCGGGGTGAGCCGACAACTGAAGGCCCAGCTCTCTCAGGCAGCCCGGACGGCGGGACAGGCCAGTCCGGTCTCACCGGCGCCGGGTCGGGCCAGTCCGGTTTCGGCGGTGCCGGGTCGGATTAGTCCGGTTTCGGCGGTGCCTGCCGCCCCAGCGCCGGGCCGAGCCAGCGTGGTGTCGGCCGCGCCCGCCGCGCCGGCGCCGGGTCGGGCCAAAGTGCCGTCACCGGTCGTTGCCCGTTCACCGCAGGTTGCCCGCTCAGCGGTGGCACCGCAGCCTTTCCCCCCGCCCGCCCCGCAGCCGCAGGCCGGTCGGTCTCCGGTCGCCGCTGTGCCGCTGGGGCCAGCGCGTCCCGGGCATCCGCCGGTGCCAGGCCCGCCGCCCCGCCGGTCCCGGTTCGGGAGAATGCTCCTCGCTCTCCTCTTAGCCGCTCTGGTCCTGACCTGCTTTGGCATGGTTTCCTACGTTTGGGACGAGGTGACTGCCGGGCCCTCCGGCCGGCCGGGGCCGTCGCCGGGAACCTCCGGCGAACTCCGGCTCGACGGACGCGACGATTCAGACCGAACGTCGTACCGTCAACTGCAACTGCCCTCAACGGGCGGCGACGAGACGACGACGAGCGAAGGACGACAGACGCGATGACAGCGCAGGCCCGCCTGCTCGGTGGCCGCTACCAGGTCGGCGAGCTTATCGGCTACGGCGGCATGGCCGAGGTGCATCGCGGTCGTGACCTGCGACTGGGTCGGGATGTTGCGATCAAGATGCTCCGGGCCGATCTGGCCCGGGACGCCACCTTCCAGATGCGGTTCCGACGGGAGGCGCAGAACGCCGCCTCCCTCAACCATCCGGCCATCGTCGCCGTCTACGACACCGGCGAGGAGCAGGCGCCGACCGGTGAGACCCTGCCGTTCATCGTCATGGAGTTCGTCGGCGGGCGGACCCTGAAGGAGGTGCTGGGCGGCGAGGGGCGGCTCCAGCCGCGCCGGGCGCTGGAGATCTGCGCCGACATGTGCGCGGCGCTGGAGTTCAGCCACCGGCACAGCATCATCCACCGGGACATCAAGCCCGGCAACGTCATGCTCACCCAGACCGGCCAGGTCAAGGTGATGGACTTCGGGATCGCCCGGGCGTTGGCCAGCGGTGCGACCACGATGACGCAGACCAGCGCCGTGATCGGCACCGCCCAGTACCTCTCGCCCGAGCAGGCCCGCGGCGAGTCGGTGGACGCCCGTTCGGATGTCTACGCCGCCGGCTGTGTGCTCTTCGAACTGCTCTGCGGGCACCCGCCGTTCGTCGGGGACAGCCCGGTAAGCGTCGCGTACCAGCATGTCCGGGAGGCGCCACCGACGCCCAGCGACCTCAACCCGGAGGTCCCCCCAGCCGTTGACGCGATCATCCTCAAGGCGCTGTCGAAGAACCCCCTCAACCGCTACCAGAGCGCCGGCGAGATGCGGGCGGACCTGCTGCGTGCCGCCGCCGGACGGCCGGTCATGGCGACCCCGGTCCTGCGGGAGGAGGAGACCACCCAACTCGCCCCGGCGGGCGCTGGATACCCGGCCGCCGCGCCCGGTCCGCGTACCCAACAGATTCCGGCCCGCGTCGGCGACCCACGGCGGCGCCGGGCGTCAACGTGGCTGATCGCCACCTTCGTCGCGCTCGGCGTACTCGCGGTGGTCGCGTTGGTCGTCGACCAGATTCGGCCTCGGGAGCCCGAGCGGGTCACGGTCCCGCAGGTGACCGGGCTGACGCAGGCTGCAGCGTTCGAAGCGATCCAGCGGGAAGACCTGGTGCCGGACACCGGCGAGGCGGTCCGCGACAACGACTGCACCAAGGACAGGGTGGCCAGGCAGGAGCCAAGCCAGGGCCAACGGCTCGCTCCGAACACCACCGTCACGGTCTATATCTGCGCTGGGCCGGCGACGGTGGAGATTCCGAACACCCTGGTCAACGCCAACTTCGACAACGCGAAGCAGCAGCTGGAGAACCTCGGCTTCGAGGTGGAGCGCGATGATGTCAACAGTGCGGAGCCGGAGGGCACCGTCGTGGGGGTGACGCCGGATCAGGGCAGCCAGGCGGCGGAGGGGGAGGTGGTCACACTGACCGTCTCCAGGGGCAACATCGGCACCGTGCCGAACGTGGTGCAACGCCGCGTCGAGGATGCCAAGGAGGATCTCGAGGACGCCGGCTACGAGGTCAAGGTAAGAGATGGCCAGCCGGTGCCACCGGGCGAGGAGGGCCGGGTGACGAACCAGGACCCGCGTCCGGACACCAAGCTTAAGAAGGGCGAGCCGGTGACCATCACGGTGACCGTGCTCGAGGAGCCAACGGAGCCCCCGACGCCGGAGCCGACCGAGACGCCAACGCCGACGCCGACGCCGACGCCGGAGCCGACCGAGACGCCGGGCGATGGTGATGGCGGTGGGGGCGGCGGTGGCCTCCCCCTCTCGACCACACCTCCGGCCCGCCTTCCAACCCGCTGACAGGCCGGTCACCCCGCGTCGGAGCTACGGCGCGGGGCGGTTGGCCTTGTCAGGCAGGCGCGGGACGCCCCACGCCGTCGTCAGGCGCGGTCGATCGTCGGTCAGGTGGTGCTGAATGCGGTACGCCGGCGCGCGTCGACCTCGGCCGCCAACGCGGGGGCTCGCTCCAGCGCCTCCGGAAAGCCGCAGGACGCCAGCCAGTTCGCCAGCATGAGGTGCCCGCCCTCGGTCAGGACCGACTCGGGGTGAAACTGCACCCCCTCGATCGGCAACGTCCGGTGGCGCATCGCCATCACCACGCCGGAGCTGGTCCAACCGGTGACCTCCAACTCGTCCGGCAGCGTCCCCGGTACGAGCGTGAGCGAGTGGTAGCGGGTCGCGGTGAACACCTTTGGTAGGCCGGCCAGTACCCCAACGCCCTGGTGCCGAACCTCGGAGGTCTTGCCGTGCAGCAACTCCGGGGCCTGGGCGACGGTGGCACCGAACGCCTCCCCGAGCGCCTGGTGGCCGAGGCAGACACCGAAGAGGGGAAGCACCCCGGCGTACTCCCGGATGACATCCAGGCAGACACCGGCGCGGTCCGGGCTGCCCGGGCCAGGGGAGAGCAGGACGCCGTCCGCGTTCGCCTGCCCGACCTCCGCGACGCTGATCTCGTCGTTGCGGCGCACCTCGCAGTCGGCGCCGAGCTGACCCAGGTACTGCACCAGGTTGAAGACGAACGAGTCGTAGTTGTCGATGACCAGGATGCGCACGGGTCACTCTTCCGGAGAGGGGGGCGAGTTGTTCTCGTCGGTGTCGTACGGCAGGTCGTGCCCGTCCTCGGTCGGTGCCGGCCCGTCGCCGGCCGGCGGGTAGCCGGGAACATCGGGGTCGCCGGGGTCCCCGGGGACCCCCGTTTCCTGGGTGACCTGTACATCGTCGAAGGGGAGCAGCGGCTCAGCCCAGGGGAAGACGACGTACCAGAGCAGAGCGACCGCGGCCGTCGCTAACAGGACGCTGCCGGCCAGCTTGCCGGGAAGCCCGAACGGCAACTTCCGCCAGATCCAGGCGTACATCTCCTCAGCCCCCCAGTTCCGATGGTCGACCCGCCGACTTGGCCTGGGTTCGGTCCAGCTTCGCGTGGATGATCAGGCGCTCGTAGTTGTCGAACTTCGGATGGCAGGTGGTCAGGGTGAGCATCGCGTCGGTCGGCTTGGCTTTCGGTTCGCCGGGAACCGGCGCCACCACCGCCACCTCGCTCGGTTTGACGATGTGGTTGCGGGTGACGCGGTAGATGTGCCAGTTGTCCCGATCTTCGGCAACGATTACGTCGCCGTCGTCCAGCTCGTCAAGCCGCCAGAAGGTGGCCCGGTTCCGGTGCCCAGCGACGGAGAAGTTGCCGAGCTGGCCGGGGAGGGCGCTCGTCGGATAGTGGCCCGGGGCGTATCGGAGGTCCTTCTGGGTCACCCCCTCGACAACAATCCAGTTCTTGTCGAGCCGCGGGATGTACAGGCCGGCGATCGGAGTGCCCTGCACCTCCGGCGCGGGGGCGGGGGCGGAGGCGGAGGCGGAGGCGGAAGTAGCGGAGGGCGTCACAGTCGGGTCTCCGGTGGGCCCCCACGCCTCGGCGAGCTGCTGGCTGAGGTCGTTCTGGTGGGCGTTGACGATTATCGACTTCCCCCAGATCTCGTATCCGGCGAAGAGGAGTACCACCATGCCGAAGGTGATGAGAACCTCTCCGGCAGCGCGGACGCCGGTGCGGAGGCGGGACCGGAACGTCGGTCGGGTCAACTCCGAGTAGACGCTCCGGTAACCATCGGCGGACTGCTCTGGGCGAAGCTTGACCACCCGCTCGCCCCGGCGCGGCTCGGCCGGCTCCCCGGTGGCGGGTTCGGCCGGGGCGTTCGCGTCGCGGGGTGGCTGGGGCACAGCGCCCATCAGGGCGGTGGAGTCGAGTGGCGGCGGGGTGTGGCTGGCTACCCGTGGAATGAGCGCGGTGGCCGCCGGATCGGCGGCAGGGCCGGTGCCCGGGGCGGCATCGGGACCGGCGCCGGCACTCGGGGCGGTGCTGGTGTTCGCGGCTGGGGTTCGCAGCGGTGTCGTCGGGATGAGCGCGGTGGGGGCGTCAGCCGTTGACGGGGTGCGGTTCCATGCTGACCGGCTTGGGTTGACGGGGCCTGGTGGCGGGGAAGGGGTGGCTGGGCCCGATGAGTGGGGTGGGGATTCGGGCCGAGGTTCCCGGTGGCCTGCGGGCGGCTGGTCGAGGGGGCGATCAGCCGCCGGCACCGTCAGCGGTGATGGTGACGGGTACGCAGCGTCGAGGTTCGAGCCGGTTGGAGGTGTGGAGGCGGGGCGGGCCAAGTGCCGCGGCGACTGGCTCCGCGGGCGCGGCGACGTACCGGTCGATCCCGGTGGCTGACTGGGCGGGCCCAGCTGGCTCGGCAGGTCCGACTGACCCGACTGGCCTAGCGGGTCCGACTGGCTCGGCCGGCCCGACCGGGTCGGAGGTCCCGGCGAGGGTGATGACGGCTGATCCGATTCGTGCCGGGGCTGCTGGGGGCGGTCCAGTCGCGGCAGGAACGCCGTCTGGTCGTCATCCTGATCGGGCTGCCAGTTCTCCGATGCCCTGGTCATTCGGGCACCGTCGCCAAACGGAGTGCGGCCGAGCCATCGAACGCTGGCACCGTCACGGTGGAGACAGCCTCCTTATAGCCCAGCTTGTAGGTTTTCGCCAAGTCCCTGAACAACCGGACTCCCTCGGACTCGGCGAGGGCCCGCTGGAGGGTAGCGGGGTCGCCGATCGCTACGATCTTGAATGGAGGGGAATACACCCGGCCATGGAGCAGCAGGGTGTTACCGACGCAGCGTACCGCGCTGGTGGCGAGCACGCGGACATCCATGATTGACATCGCCTCCGCGCCGCCGGCCCAGAGGGCGTTCACCACGGCCTGTACGTCACCCTGGTGCACCACCAGGTCGTCGTTGGTGACGCCCGTGGGCAGGCTGCCGTCGCTGCGCCGCGGCGCGTCGTTGAGCTCCACGGTCACCCCGAGGCCGGTGAGGGCGGTGAAGCCGGCCGGTTCCTGGTGGGTTGCCGCCCGCTCCTGCTGCTCCTGGATCGCGCCGTCGGAACCGGCGAGGGCGTTGGTGCGGGCCTCGACGCTCGCGCGGAGGTCCGCCGCCCGCTGCTCGCTGGCCGCCACCTCGGTGTGGCGGTCCTGGATGAGCTGGTTGAGCTGGGGGCGCCGGTCCTCGCGCAGGGTGGTTCCCCCAGCGGTGGTGGCGGTGGTGGTGAAGAGCAGCCCGGCCGCCGCGGCGATCAACGGCACGCCGACCGGCCAGCCGAGTCGGCGCCGCCGCGGGCGTCGGATGAGGGCGGCGACGACGCGTCGGCGCACCTTCCGCCAGGAGGCCGCGCCGGATGTGTACTCCACGGGGCTCCCTCCCCTCGTCGCTGCCAGCCCGCTCCAATGACCTCTCCGGGTGTTGGAGAAGACCCTTTCGTGGCCTGAACGGGTCTTCCGGACTACGCTAGCTGTCGAACATTATTGGCCATGGACCGTCGCCCTCGCGCCCGGTTGTCAGGCCGGACGAGGTCGTCACCCCCTCTGGAGAGCGTCGTGCCCAAGTCTCAGGTCCGTAAGAAGAAGGTGTACACCCCGCCGACGGACGTGCGTCCGACGGCGACGGCGGCGACGCGTAAGCCTAGCCCGGTCTGGTTGCCGGCCACGGCGGTCGCGCTCATCGTCGCCGGCATCGGCTGGCTGGTGGTCTACTACCTTTCCGAGCAGGCGTATCCGGTCATGTCGTGGGGTTACTGGAACCTCGCGGTGGGCTTTGGTGCAATGGTCGGCTCCCTGATCCTGCTCTCGCGCTGGCGTTGACCACACGTTGACCCGCGCGCCGGCTCCGGCCGGCGCGCCCGCCTAGCCAGCTCGGTCGACTCGGCCCCAACCGGCGCTGCCGGGCGCGGCACCTTATGGTGTGGCGCAGGACGGCGTCGTTCGGAATGCGAGATGCGTCACGTTACCGCTGGGTAACCCCTTGCGCGTAGGCTGCACTGCACGACCGGGCGAGGCAAGGTCAACGATCGGCTCGGGTCGAGGACGTGGCAAGAGTTTCGCGCGCCGCGTCCTGACCGGGTGTCGATCGCCGAGCCGCTCGAGGCAGTAGTAGACCGGGAGGGCCGACTCGATGGGCAGCGTCCAGATCGTCACCACGATCGTCGCGGCCGCCATCACCGCTGTGGCGGTGTGGCTCGCCGTGCGGGCAGTCATGAAGATGGTGGCGGTGATCCGGCTGGGCCAGCCGGATCCGGCCCGCTTCACCGACTGGGCCACGCGGACGAGGACGATGCTGGCGGAGACCGCCGGTCACACCCGGATGCTCCGCTGGAGCCTGGTGGGGGCCGCGCACTGGTTCGTGATGGTCGGGTTCATCGTGCTGTCGCTGCTGGTGCTCGAGGCGTACTTCGAGGTCGTCTCCCCCACCGGCGGGCTCCCGCTGGTCGGGAACTGGGCGGTCTACGGTTTCGTCACCGAGTGGCTCGGCATCTTCGGTATCGCCAGCATCCTGGTATTGATCGCGATCCGGGTGCGCAACCGGCCGACCCGGCCCGGTGGAAAGTCCCGGTTCACGGGCTCAACCATGTGGCAGGGCTACTTCGTTGAGGCCGTCATTCTCGGCGTCCTGGTGATGGGTTTTCTCATCCGGGGCTTCCGGGTCGCTACTGATCACTTCGAGCACCCGGCCTGGGCGACGCCGCTGAGCCACGCCGTCGGTGGGCTGCTACCGGAGTGGGAGGCCGGGGTCAGCGTCGCCGCTGTCATCAAGATCGCGATCTCGATGTCCTGGCTGATCGTGATTTCGCTGAACGTGACCATGGGGGTCGCCTGGCACCGCTTCCTGGCCTTCCCCAACATCTTCTTCAAGCGCAAGCCGGGCCAGCCGGGCTCTGGGCTCGGTGCGCTGCGACCGATGACCAGTAACGGCGAGCTCCTCGACTTCGAGGAGGCGGATCCGGATAAGGATCAGTTCGGTGTCGCCCAGGTCGAGCAGTTCACCTGGAAGGGGCTGCTGGACTTCAGTACCTGCACCGAGTGTGGCCGCTGCCAGTCCCAGTGCCCGGCGTGGAACACCGGTAAGCCGTTGTCGCCGAAGCTGTTGGTGCTCAGCCTCCGCGATCACGCCTACGCGAAGGCCCCCTACCTGCTAGCCGGCGGCGGCAAGGATCTGACCGGTGCGGAGAAGGCCGCCGACGGGCAGCTCGCCCACGTTGACGCATTGGCGCTCGCCGAGGCGGAGAAGCCGCTGATCGGCGGCGCCGAGGAGTCCGGTGTCATCGACCCGGACGTGCTCTGGTCCTGCACCACCTGCGGGGCCTGCGTCGAGCAGTGCCCGGTCGACATTGAGCATGTCGACCACATCGTCGATATGCGCCGCTACCAGATGCTCATCGAGTCCAGCTTCCCCTCGGAGGCCGGGGTGATGCTGCGCAACCTGGAGAACAAGGGCAACCCGTGGGGTGCCCCGCAGAACACCCGAGAGGACTGGACCAAGGGTCTCGACTTCGAGGTGCCGCGGGTCGGCGAGGTTGACGACTTCGAGTATCTGTTCTGGGTTGGCTGCGCCGGCGCCTTCGAGGACCGGGCCAAGAAGACCACCCGGGCGGTCGCCACGCTGCTGCACGAGGCCGGCGTCTCCTTCGCCATCCTGGGCGAGGGGGAGACCTGCTCCGGTGATCCGGCTCGCCGGATCGGCAACGAGTTTGTCTTCCAGATGCTCGCCCAGCAGAACGTCGAGACTCTGAACGAGGCGTTTGACGGCCGGGAGAAGAGCCGCCGCAAGATCGTCGCTACCTGTCCGCACTGCTTCAACACCCTGGGCAACGAGTACGGGCAGCTCGGTGGCGAGTTCGAGGTTGTGCACCACACCCAGCTGCTGGCCCACCTGGTGGCCACCGGCGCGCTGACGCCGGTGCAGCCGATCGATGGCGGCGTCACCTACCACGACCCCTGCTACCTGGGCCGGCACAATCGGGTCTTCGCTCCGCCGCGGGCGGTGCTCGGCACGGCGGTTCAGGGCGAGCTCACCGAGATGCCGCGGAACAGTGAGCGCTCCTTCTGCTGTGGTGCCGGCGGTGCCCGCATGTGGATGGAGGAGAGAATCGGTAAGCGGATCAACGTGGATCGGGTCGAGGAGGCCATGTCGACCGGCGCGGCGACGGTCGCGGTCGGCTGCCCGTTCTGTTCGACGATGCTTAACGACGGCGTGAACGGTAAGGGCGCTGGCGAGCAGGTCGAGGTGGTTGACGTGGCGAGCGTTCTGCTCCGGTCGGTACGCCCGGAACAGCCGCCTGTTGACCAGGAGAGTGAGCAGGTCGCGGGCTGATTTTGCCCTGGGCAGGGACGGCGGCGGCACCTGATGGTGCCGCCGCCGGTCGCTTCACCGCCAGCCCTGACTGAATCTCGATTACTGAGGGTAATTGTTGTGGATATCAATGTACTGTAGATCCGCAATTTTTGAGTCGGGTCAGTACTATTTGTGGGCGGTTGACTACGCAGAAGTGAAAGCGGTTCGTCTGCCTTGATTCCGCACCGGGGCCCTCCCTATTGTTGTGGTCGGCTGCGGTGGATCGTCTGCCTCGTATCCCCCCCCCTTGTTCCGGGGCGCCCCGTGGTCCGGGTTGCAAAAGGAGTCCGGGTGGTCAAGGAGTCCGGGTTGCGCAGGGAGACGGTGCCGGTGGCAAATATGCCCCCTCATCGTCCGAACTCGGCGCGGCCGCGCCGTCCGGGAGGAGCACGTCGGGCCGCTCACGGGCTACTCGCCGCGGTCGCCGCGGTCGCGGTCAGTCTCGGTGTGCTGGCGGCCCCGGTGCAGGCCGAGCCGACCGTGGAGGAGATCGAGGCCGCGATCGACGAGCAGTGGCGCGAGATGGAGCCCACGATCGCGGAGTACAACAAGGTTCGGGCGCAGCTGAAGGTCAACCGCGAGAAGTCGGAGGACCTGGCGGAGAAGCTCGTTCCGCTCCAGCAGAAGAGCGAGGCCGCATCGAAGCGGATCGGCGGCCTGGCCTCGCAGTACTACGTCACTGGACCGTCACGGGAGCTCGGGGCGCTGCTGGTCAGCGATGATCCGAATGAGATCAGCGAGGAGTTGGCCTTACTGAATCGGGTTGCCCTTATGGAGCACAAGCAACTCGAAGAAGTGCTGACGACCCGCAAAGAGTACGAGGGCCAGAAAAAGGAACTCGATGAACTGATTGCCGTGCAGGACAAGCAGCAGAGCGAGCTGGCGGCGAGGAAGAAACAGATCGACGCCGAGATCAAGCGGCTCAAGGACTCACTCCCGGTAACTACGGTGTCGACCCCCCAGTGCCCCACCATCAACGGTGTGGTCAGCGAGGCTGCCCGGACCGCCATCCGGACCGCCTGCGCTCAGGTGGGCGACCCGTACGTGTGGGGTGCCACCGGCCCCGACTCGTTCGACTGCTCCGGGCTGACGCAGTACGCGTACAAGGCGGCCGGTGTCTATCTGACGCACTACACCGGCGCCCAGTGGAACGAGGGTCAGGCGATCTCGCGCTCCGAGGCGCGCCCCGGCGACCTTGTCTTCTTCTCCAGCCCCAGTAACCTGCACCATGTCGGCCTGTACCTGGGTAACGACCAGATGGTGCATGCGCCCCGGACCGGCAAGCCGGTCATGGTGTCCAGCATCAACACCATGCCGTCGATCGCCGGCTTCCGCCGACCCGGCTGATCCAGCGACTGCATCGAGGGCCCCGGACGACCTGCTCGTCCGGGGCCCTCGTCGTGTGCGTCTGTCGGTTTCCCGGCGGTGCCGCCGCCCCATCCGTGGGTAGCCGCCAGCTCGCCCGGGAGTAGTCGCTGGTCGTCCAGCGTCAGCGCGTCGGCCAGGTGCGCCAACTCTGCCAGGAGCGGCTGGGTGTCGGGCCCCGCTGCCCCTGGTAGCGGGACCCGTAGACAGCCGATCCGTACGGGTGCTCGGCGGGTGAGCAGAGGCGGAAGATGCAGAGCTGACCGATCTTCATGCCGGGCCAGAGCATGATCGGCAGGTTCGCCACGTTGGAGAGTTCCAGTGTCACGTGGCCGGAGAAGCCCGGGTCGATGAAGCCGGCGGTCGAGTGGGTGAGCAGCCCGAGCCGGCCGAGTGAGCTCTTGCCCTCCAGTCGGCCGGCGAGCTGGTCGCCGAGCGAGATGACCTCGAGGGTGGAGGCGAGCACGAACTCACCGGGGTGCAGCACGAACGGCTCGCCGTCGGGTACCTCGACCGGCGAGGTCAGGTCGTCCTGCTGCTGGGCCGGGTCGATGTGTGTGTACAGGTGGTTGTTGAACACCCGGAAGAGCTTGTCCAGCCGTACGTCGATGCTGGATGGCTGGACCAGCGTGGGATCGAACGGCTCCAGCGCCAGCGTGCTGGCCTTGATCTCGGCGGCCAGGTCACGATCGGAGAGAAGCATCGGACCACCATAGCGAGTGGGGCGACACGCGCCCATTTCGCCTGGGCATTCGAACGCACGTTCGATAGGGTGCGGGTATGGCTTCCTGGTCCGAGTTCGCCGCCGACGTACCCCGCCTCGCCGATGGGGTCCGTCGGCTTCTCCAGCAGTACGGGCCGGGCCTGGGCTACCTGGCCACGGTCCGCGCCGACGGCGGTCCTCGCGTGCATCCGGTCTCCCCGGTGCTCACCGAAGAGGGCCTCTTCTGCTTCGTGATCGACTCGCCCAAGCGGCGCGACCTGGAACGCGACGGGCGTTACGCGCTGCACTCCTTCCCCGCCGAGGAGAGCGACGACGAGGCCTACGTCGCGGGTCGGGCCCGGCTGGTGACGGATCCGGCCCGGGTGACCCACTTGGCCCGCCGGCACTGCGCGATCTACGACATCGACTGGCGGCTCTTCGAGTTCAGCATTGATGTCGCGATGATCGCCCAGCACGACATCGCTGGCGTGGCGCGACCGGCTGTTCAGGTTTGGCTGGAGCCGGGTGGTCAGGCCGCGTCGGGTCACCCCGGCCAGCCTCGACGTGCCGGCTCGCCGACCCCCACCGTCGATCAGGGCAGCGCGGCGGCCTGAGGGTTCATCGACCAGGGCAGCGCAGCGGCCGGGCCACGCCGCCCCGGCCGTGCAAGCGCCGCTGCCGGCTCCACACGTTCGGAGCCGGCGGCAGACCGTACCGGTCGAGGGCTATGCCCGATACGCATTCCAGGCGGTCAGCATGCGGCTGGCCTGGCCCGGAGTGAATTCGTACATGCAGGAGTCGTACGTGTAGTCCATGAAGTTGTGGATCGGGTCCACGCCCGCTGAGGAGCAGGTGTCCCGTCCGGTGGGGCACTGGTAGGCCGGGGAGGCTTCGGCCGGGGTGTCGCTGACCCCGTCCCCGGAGCCACTACAGCCGCCTTGGAAGGTGTGGTAGAGGTTCAGCCAGTGGCCAACCTCGTGGGTGCCGGTGTCGCCGAGGTTGTAGTTGGTGGCGGTGCCACCCGGCAGTGACTCGTTCAGCACGACGACGCCGTCCAGCTTGTTGATCGAGCGCTTCGGGAAGGTCGCCCAGCCGAGCAGGCCGCTCGACAGATCGCCGAGGTAGAGGTTGAGGGTTTCCGCGCCACCGGTGCGCAGGGACCTCTTCATCGACCGTTCCGTTGATGAGCCGTAGTTGATCGGGTACCAGCTCGGGTTCGTAACCCGGTTGATCGACTGGAGCGTGAAGCCGAAGGCCGTCGGTGCGCCACCGGTCGCTCCGGCGAACGACTCGTTCAGCACGTCGATCTGGGCATGGATCATCGAGTCCGGGATGTTGCCGCCGGCCCGCGTGCTGTTTTCCTGGATGACGTGCACCACCACCGGGATGGCGATCGACGCCGGAGCCACGGGCGCGAAGGCGGCGGCGCCCTCGCGCCGCGCCTGCTTCTCCGCCAGTTCGGCGAGCTCGCTCTCCCGTGCCGCCACCTCGGCTTCGGTCAGGTGGTTCGGGTCGTGTTCGGTGATGCCGTCCGGCCGAGCCTTGGCCCTGGCGTTGGCGTGGACCGGCTCGCACTCCTCGCTTGCGGCATGTTCCGCGGCGTGGTTCGCGAGCGGTGCCGCGTGCGCCGGGACGTAGCCGGCCGAGACGGCGCCGAGGAGCAGTGCGAACGATGTCGACGCGATGCCGGCGCTTCGACGGGACAGTAGGTTGAGACGGAGGCCCATGGGCCACCTCCTTCTGGCAGCACAGCGGGGGAGTGTGCGTGCCATGGCAGGAAACGTAGGGCAGACGCTACAAGACATCGACATCTTTGAAAATGCTGAGCCGGCTCGGAAGGGGCCTGACGGGCAGTTCGCTCCCTCCCCTGGCCGGACTCGTCCGGATGGCGGCACCGCCAGCGCCGACGTTCGCGGCTGCGGGCTCAGCCCGCTCTGGGCTGTCGCTCACCGGCCGGTCGGGTCGGCGGGTGCCGGGATGTGCGCCGCGCGGGGCTTCAGGTAGAGTGGTCCCACCTGCGGGTGTAGTTCAATGGCAGAACATCAGCTTCCCAAGCTGACAGTGCGGGTTCGATTCCCGTCACCCGCTCCACGCACGGAAGCCCTGGTCAGGACAGATGTCCCGCCAGGGCTTCCGTCGTTCTAGGTCACGCTGAAACAAGGATGGGCCATTAGCGGGCCATTAGCTCGCCCCGGCGGCGGGTCCGCCGCCCTCGGTAACCCGCTTGACCTGTCATCATGCAACTGATCATCCCGCCGCCCGCTGGTCCTGATCATCATCCCGCGACCCAAAAATGATCAACCAGGGGCTACGGTCATGATCAGCCGGAGTCGATCCACACCGACTCCCAGGTTAAAGATCAACGTATCGGTCTCGATCCAGCGTGGTGAATCACCGTGCGTACGATGCGGTATGCCTGCTGGCGGACCAAGCCGCTACAGTCTCCGGATGATCGCTGGAATCATCGTCCCGGGGAGCGGTTACGGCCCCCAAGCCCCCTTGCTCAACCTCGCCGGCGAAGCGCTCACCGACCTCGACGCCGCAAAAGAGATCATCACGTGGACGGTGCCAAAGGGACTGCTGGACATCGGCCCCGAGCCTTTCGTCAGGGCGCACGTCGCTGCGGCACTGCACCGGCTAACCAATGCGGCACCAGACATGCAGCCCGTGATCATCGCCAAGTCGCTCGGGACATACGCCGCCGGGCTGGCGGCGGAGCGGCAACTACCGGCTATCTGGCTGACGCCGCTCCTGAACGACAACGCAGTGGCCGAGGCGATCACCCTTAACCCAGCGCCGGCCCTGCTCGTCGGGGGGACACACGATCGAACCTGGGTTCCTGACGCTGCAGGACGGACAGGCAAGAAGGTCCTGACCATCGAAGGCGCCAACCATGCCCTGCGGCCGCATGGACCACTGAGTGCCTACACCGATGCACTGGCCACTGTGGGCATGGAAATGGAAAAGTTCTTGTCGCAATTGGTCTGACCGCACCAGGCCGACGATCCGGCGCACTCGCTGCCAGGGCGGCTCACAACCGGTGGTGAAGGCTGAGCCCGTCGGAGATCCGCTGGTCACGCTCCGGTGGCGTGGGCTGTCAGAATTCCCGCCACTCCGGCCACTGAGGCCGGTTAGCTGAGGTCAGCGCCTCGAGCATGACGTGCTCTACCTCGGCTGGGGTTAGCTGGGGACGCTTCTGCGGGATCTTGCTTCCCGCGCGGGCCGCGTACCACATCCGGCCGTCATCTTCGGTCAGCATGATGTCGGTCGGGGCCCGTCCTTCGCCGACCACGCAAACCGCCCCCCATGACCGATGGATGATCACCGTTTGGTCACGCTCCTGATGGAGTTCGCGCAGCCACCGTACGACCGTATCCCGGTCATCGAGGCCCACGGTGTCGCCGGTTGTCACCTTCCGGAACAACCCTTGCCGCCTGGTCGTCAGACGCTCGGCGACATCCCTCGGTACGGCACTGTCCTCGCCCATGTGCGTTCCTCACGTTTGCTTGCTGCGGAGCGAGTCTCCTGGTCGCGGTGGTCATGGCGCAAGTTCGGCGGCGTGCCCGATCCACGCCCGTTCCAGCGGCTACCCTCCGGTCGACAGTGGCGCGTCGACAGCCTCAACCTGATTGTCTGTCCCGCCCGACCGGTTCGATTTCCCGTCACCCGCTCCACGCAGGAAAGCCCTGGCCAGGGCGCATGTCCTGCCAGGGCTTCCGTCGTTCTAGCCGGCAGAAGCAGGTAGTTGCGTCGTGGTCGGCGACGACTAGGCGCCGGCCCTGGTCAACAGGGTGCTGAGGATCGGCTCGGCATGGGTCCACAGCACCGCTCCGCCGATCGCCGGTACGAGGTGATGCTCGGCGCCGGGTATCCGGGCGGTGAGCAACGATCCGTTGTCCGGCGAGTGGCTTTGGTCCAATTCGCCGTACCAGACGTCGACCGGCACGGAGATTTTGCCGAGGTCGATGGGCCAGGGGCTCATTGCCAGCACCGTGTCCCGCGCGTACCCAGCTGCCCCCTGCGCGAACGCCTCGTTCAGGGCACGACGATAGGCGGCCGCGAACCCGGCCTCGCGGTACACCGCGAGGTCACACTCCGGGCTGCCACTCAGTATGAAGTCAAGCAGCGCGTCGGCGCTGTATCCGGCGAAGAAGCGCTCAGCTTCAGCTGGGTCCCGTACCGTCCAGTCGACGAGCTTGCGTAGCTCGGCGGGCAGTGCGGAGGCGAATTCCGGCGCGGCCACCTCGTCTGCGCCGGAAACGATGGCGAGGGCAGCGGTGATGCCTCCCTCCGTACAGGCCAGCGCGAACGGCGCGCCCTGCGAGTTCCCGACCATCGCCGGCCGACCCAATCCGCGCATCGTGGTGAACTGTCGGAGGTCGGCGACGAAGTCGGCGAAGGTCCGACCGGGCAGCGGCGTCGAGGCGCCGAGCCCCGGACGGTCCACCGAAACTAGTCGTACGCCGAGCCGGTCGATGACTTCGGCGCCGAACCCGAGCCAACGGCTGGTGGCGGCACCAGGAGAGAACAGCACGGGTGTCCCATCCGTGGGTCCCCATTCCGCCCAACCCAGCAGCCGCCCATCAGAGAGCTGGACTTCACCAACGCGGTCAGGAGCTGTTACGTACATGAAGTAATCAAATCAAGCGGGATCAGCCTTCCTGCCGACGGCCCGTGCACTGTCCCGCATGTCACCCTGATCCGCTGCCGCCGGTGTTCATCACCGTCTGGAACACCAACCCTCAACCGCTTGATCTGGACAGCCACCGCCGACAAGATCCTCGCCAAGGTCCAACTCGCCCAGACCAACACTACGAAACTTCTAGCTCGCTCATACCGGGTCGTTTCGATCGGCGGCTGGGCCGGTCGAGGTTGGGTGAAAGAGCCCGTCCGCGCGGCGCTCCAACCGCTCGCGCAACTGCTCGAAGTGCTCGGAGCGTTCCTGCATGTCTGTGCTGTTGGCCTTCTCTGCCATCATGCTCTCGAGCTTTTCTGCGGCCATCCGCTGTTCCGCAACGATGGCGATGACCGACGGCCGGCAAGCACTCATAGACGTCCGGGTCTCGGGCGACATGATCGGAGAGATGTCCGCCCTCAACGGGGAGCCGCGCTCTGCAACCGTGACCACCTGCCGGACCTCGAAGATCCGGATCATCCGGCGTAACGAACTCCGTGCCTTCCTCCGCGTCTACCCTGACGCGGCCATGCAACTGGCCGGCATCGTTGCAAACCGCCTTCGCGCCGCGAACCGCCGCCGCGTTGATTTCGCCTCCCACCCCGTCAAGATTCGCCTGGCCCGGTTCTTTGGGAGATCGCCGCGGCCTATGGCTATCGCGATCGCGACGGCATCGTCGTCGACATCCACCTGACCCAGGATGAGCTGGCGACCATGTGCGGTGTAGCTGAGATTACGTTACAGAAGGCCCTGCGCGAGCTACGAACGGCGGGCATTGTCGCCACCGGCTGCCGTCGGATGCTGGTACGCGACGCCGCTGCCCTCCAGCGGTACGCCGATACCCCTTGAGGGCTGGCTTCTCATCGGGTCATCCGACCTCCATTCGAGGAGCGGGTAGTGGCGGAGTCGGCGATTCAGGCGGGCTGTATGTCGAGCAGCTCGGGTGATGGAAGCTCGTCGGGGTCTCGGTCCCCGACACCGAGCCAATCGATACCGCCCAGGATCGATTCCCTGCCGTTTGTCATACCAGCGAGTCAGGATGGGTCCATGCGTGGACGGATCACCGATGACAGCGCCATGCCGAGAGCAGGGCGGCGGGACTACTGGGGCGTGGTGCTGGACGCACCGGACGCGGCGATGCTCGCCCGGTTCTACACCGAGTTGCTTGGTTGGCAGGTCGACCAAGAGGAGCCGGATTTCGTTAGCATCGCCGCGCCGGATGGTGTGGCCTATCTGGCGGTGCAGACCGCCGCCGGCTACCAGCGCCCCACGTGGCCGACCACCTCAGGCGCTCCGCAGATGATGCTGCACCTGGATTTTGAGGTGTCAGACCTGGGTGCGGCGGTGGCGCACGCGGTGGAACTGGGCGCGACGGTCGCCGACCACCAACCACAGCAGCGGGTGCGGGTGCTGTTCGACCCTGCTGGGCACCCCTTCTGCCTCTATCTGGGCGACTGACCGGCAGGGATGTCCTACGTGGACCGCTGCGGTCTGCTCGGGTGGTGCCCCGAGTAGCCTTCGACCATGGGTCAAGTCGTGAAACTGCGGGACATGCGCCAGGATGAGTACGACGTCTACTCGGATCAGCAGCTCCGGGAGTATGCGGAGTCTCAGACCGGGTTGGTTTCGACCGAAGCCGCCCGGCGGAAGGCAGCTCGGGATCGGGAGAAGTTCCTGCCCCACGGGCTGGCCACCGAGCGCCATCGGCTGTTGGTGGCGGAGAACAGCAGCGGGGAGGCGGTCGGAGTCCTCTGGCTCGGCTTGGACGACCCGCGCAGTGAGTCGGCGGAGATGGCCTGGATCTTCGATATCAGGGTTGATCCCGCCCACCGACGGCTGGGCTACGGCGCTGCCATCCTGTCGGCGGCCGAGGAGCTGGCCCGGGAGGCGGGGGCGCTGCGCCTGGGGCTCAACGTCTTCGGTTACAACAAGCCGGCGATCGCCCTGTACGAGCAGAGCGGGTACGAGATGACCACCCAGCAGATGGCGAAGCCGCTGCGCTGACGGGCGGCGCTTCGCTGCGTACGGCGATCAACAGTTGGGTGAGTCCGCTCGCGTACCGCCGAGCCTTTTCCCTGGCCACCGCGGTGCGGTGCGGCGAAGGGGATAGGCTGGTGATCATGCGGATCGGCATTGTGATCCTTCCAGACCAGCGCTGGGCGGAGTCGGAGCGGCGTTGGCGGCAGGCGGACGAGTGGGGCTTCGACCACGCCTGGACCTATGACCATCTGGGCTGGCGGGACCTGGTGGACGGGCCCTGGTTCGACTCGATGACCACCTTGACCGCCGCCGCGGCCTCGACCCGCCAGATTCGGCTGGGCACCCTGGTCGCGTCGCCGAACTTCCGGCATCCGGCCGCCTTCGCTCGCCAGGTCACCGCCCTCGACGATGTGTCCGGCGGTCGGGCCCTGCTCGGTCTGGGCGCGGGCGGCATCGGGTTCGACGCCGCGGTGTTCGGCGGCGAGACCCTTCCGCCGCGGCAGCGGGTGGACCGGTTCAGCGAGTTCGTCGAGCTGCTTGACCTGGTGTTGCGCGAGGATGGGACGACATGGCGGGGTGACTGGTTCACCGCGGTGGACGCGCGGAACAACCCGGGCTGCGTCCAGACGCCGCGGGTGCCGTTCGTCGTCGCCGCCAACGGACCTCGTTCGATGCGGCTCGCGGTCCGGTACGGCCAGGGCTGGGTCACCACCGGCCCCACCACTGATGACCTGGAGGCGTGGTGGGATGGGGTGGTGGATCTGGCCGCTCGGCTGGACAAGTCGTTGGCCTCGGTCGGCCGCGATCCCGGTTCCCTCGACCGGCACCTGTTGGTGGACTCCGCGCCGGTCTTCTCGCTCCGTAGCGCGGAGTTCTTCGCCGAGCAGGTGGGGCGGGCCGCGGCACTCGGGTTCACCGACGTGATCACCCACTGGCCCCGGTCCAGTAGCTGGTACGCGGGGGAGGAGGCGGTCCTGGAGGAGGTCGCCTCCCAGCTGCCGGAGCTGCGCCGGCTGACCGGCTGACCGAGCTACCTCGGCGGTGGCTCAGGGGGTGAGGTCGGCGCCGGTCAGCAGGCTCTGGATCCGGAGCTCGGCGGCGACTTCCGGGGGACAGTCGGCCACCACCGTGGCGGTGCCGATGGCGGTGGCGCCCCGGGCCGCGCAGATGTCATAGAGGGCGCGCACCTGGGCTCCGGTGGAGACCCAGTCGTCCACCACCAGCACCCGGTCTCCGGCGTCGAGGTTCCGGTCTCGTACGGCGAGGTCGAGTCGCCGCCCGCGATAGTCCGGCGGCCCCTGTGCCCAGGTGAGTGTGCCCGGGGGGAGGCGGCCGTCGCCGGGCTTGTGGGCTGCGACGAAGCCGATGCCGAGCGCGGTCGCGGCGAGTGGTCCGAGTAGGTAGCCGGTGACCGCAGGGGAGATCACTACCGTTGGCCGGGACTGCTGGAAGGGTTTGACCAGGGCCGGGCCGAGGCGGGCCAGCACCGTCGGGTCCCGCCACCAGCCGGAGATGTCACTGACCAGATGGGTGGCGCCCGGTCCCGGGTCGATCCAACGGATCAGCTCGGCTAGACGTCCACTCAACTCGGGGCGCATACCGCCATTCTGGTTCACTGCCGGCGATCGGCTAGCCGGACCAATGCCGATCGGATGATCGGCTATTCGTTTCCCCATAAATCGGGCAATACCTCCATGATCACGTTGACTTCGGATGTGCTTCGCTCGCTACGGTCCGACCCGCTTTGTTCAGTTGGCGAAAGGATCGGGCTGGTGGCCGGCAGGCATGCGCGTACCCGAAGGGTCTCCCCGACCGGCGTCGCGGCAACCGCGGCGATCGGTGTCGTGCTCGCGATCGGTGGGACGGTGGGTACCGTCCGGCTGACCTCCGCCAACGAGCCTGACCGGTTCGTCGCGGTCGTGCCGACCACGGTTGACTCTCCGGCGGCTCCGCCCGCCCCGCTCTCCGCTTCGCCGAGCGCCTCGCCGAGTGTCCCGCCGAGCGCCAGCGCCCCGTCTACTCCAGCCGGGAGCCCCACGCCCACCCGGACGACCGAGGCGCCGTCCCGGAGCAAGCCGAGATCCAGCACGCCGCAGCCGGCCGCGACGACGCCAACCAGCGCCGCCCCGACGCCGACCAGCGCCGCGCCGACCGTGGTGGAGGCCGGGTCCTGCGGCGCCTCCTACTACTCCGAGGGGCAGCTCACGGCGAGCGGAGAGGCCTTTGACCCCTCGGCGATGACCGCCGCCCACAAGACCCTGCCGTTCGACACGATGGTGCGGGTCACCAACCCGGTTACCAGTACGTCGGTGACGGTGCGGATCAATGACCGGGGCCCGTTCGTCACGGGGCGCTGCATCGACCTGTCCCAGGCTGCCTTCGCGGTGATCGCCCCACTGAGCGCGGGACACGTCGAGGTTCGGTACGAGGTGTTGGGCTGAGCCGACCACCAACCGCGAACGGCTTCCCGGGGTGACCCGCACAGTCAGAACCACCTCAGATGTCAGGTCAGGTTCGTTCAACGACCACTGTCCATCAGGCATGCTGTCCCTCGTACGCACACAGCTTTCCCAGCTGGGCCGCGGCCCACTGGGCCCCGGATCCCGTGCCGGCCTCGGCGCGGCCCTTACCCTGCTCGCAATCGTCTCGGTGCTGGAGTGCGCCGACGGCCGTGGGCTCGACTACATCGCTCTGTTGATCGCTGCCCCATTCCTGGCCGCCGCCCTGGCCTCCTGGCAGGTGGTGCTGGGGGTGGGGGTTGCGGCCGTCTGCCTTGGCGTCGGCTTTGCGCTGGCCGAGGGGCATGGTTCGCTGGCGGCTGCGGTCGCGGTGGCTGGCATCGCCCTGGGCGCCGCGTTGGCGGCCACCATGGCGGCAGTCCGACAGCGGCAGACCGAGCGGATCGAGGAGTTGTCGAGGCTCGCCACGGTTGCTCAGCAGGCGGTACTCCGTCCGCTCGGTCCGCAGGTCGGCTCCTTGGCCATCGCTGCCCGATACATCTCCTCCACGGCCACCGCGGAGATCGGCGGTGACCTGTACGAGGCCCTGGACACGCCGTACGGCGTGCGCATGATCATTGGAGATGTTCGGGGTAAGGGCCTGGACGCGGTCCGGTTGGCCAGCATCGTGCTGGGTTCCTACCGGCATGTGGCGTACGAGCGGGCAGATCTGCGGGCGGTCGTCGCGGACCTGGACCGGGCGGTGGCCCGGAGCGGGGGTGACGAGGACTTCGTGACCGCGGCTCTGGTTGAGGAGCGGGGTGGCACCCTGACCATCGTCAACTGCGGACATCCGGCGCCGCTGTTGCTGCGTCGGGGTGCGGTGATCGCGTTGGAGCCGGCGGCGCCGGCTCCGCCGCTGGGGTTCATGCCGGCGGTGCGGGCCCGAGTGGAGCGGTTGGAGCCGGGCGACCGGCTGCTGTTGTTTACCGATGGGCTCGGCGAGGCCCGGCGGGACGGCGAGTTCTTCCCGACCACCGATCGGGCCTGGCGGTTGCTCGGGCATGGGACGGTCGCCGACGGGCTGGCGTCGCTGGAGGCGGCGCTGGTCGGGTGGGTGTATGACCGGCTCGACGACGACATCGCGCTGGTTCTGATGGAGTACACCGGGACCCGGACCGGGGGTTCGGCCGCCGTGCCGAGTTGGGAGGTCGGCGCGGCGGAGGGGTGAAGGGCTTGTCGTTGCCTACCCGCGAGTAATACAGTCAGGGTTACTGATCGGTAACACGCGTCCGGAAGCGGGGCCAGCGACCATGACCCACTACAAGAGCAACCTTCGGGACCTTGAGTTCAACCTGTTCGAGGTGTTCGAGGCGGACCGGGCATTCAGCCAGGCTCCCTACACGGAACTGGATGTTGACACCGCCCGTAGCTTCCTCGCCGAGGTCGACCGCCTGGCCAGGGAAGACCTGGCAGCCAGCTACACGGACAGCGACCGTAACCCGCCGGTCTTCGACCCGGCGACGCACACCGCACCGCTGCCGGAATCCTTCAAGAAGTCGTACCGTCGGTTCATCGACGCCGAGTTTTGGCGGCTGGACCTGCCCGAGGCGCTCGGCGGTAGCAACGCACCCCGCGCCCTCTGGTGGTCGCTGGCCGAGCTGGTGTTGGGCTCCAACGCCGCGGTCTGGATGTACGCCTCCGGCCCCTCGTTCGCGCACGTCCTGCACGTTGAGGGCACCGAGCGGCAGCGGAAGTGGGCCAAGCTCTTCATCGACCAGGGCTGGGGCTCCACGATGGTGCTGACCGAGGCGGACGCCGGCTCGGACGTCGGTGCCGGGCGCGCCCGCGCCATCCCGCAGCCGGACGGCTCGTGGCACATCGAGGGCGTGAAGCGCTTCATCACCTCCGGCGAGCACGACCTCAGCGACAACATCGTCCACTATGTGCTCGCCCGGCCGGTCGGGGTCGAGGGCGCGGGTGGTCCGGGCACCAAGGGACTCTCCCTCTTCGTGGTGCCGAAGTACCACTTCGATGAGGAGACCGGCGAGCTGGGCGAGCGCAACGGCGTCTTCGCCACCAACGTCGAGCACAAGATGGGCCTGAAGGTCTCGAACACCTGCGAGCTGACCTTCGGCGAGCACGGGGTGCCGGCCCAGGGCTGGCTGCTGGGTGAGAAGCACGACGGCATCCGGCAGATGTTCATGATCATCGAGTACGCCCGGATGATGGTTGGTACGAAGGCGATCGCCACCCTCTCCGCCGGTTACCTGAACGCGCTCGAGTACGCCAAGAGCCGGGTGCAGGGCGCCGACCTGACCCAGATGACCGACAAGAGCGCCCCCCGGGTCACGATCACCCAGCACCCGGACGTACGCCGCTCGCTGCTACTGCAGAAGTCGTACGCCGAGGGGCTGCGGGCCCTGGTCTGCTACACGGCCGGCTGGCAGGACAAGGTCGCCATCGCTGAGGCGGCCGGCGACGAGCAGACCGTGAAACTGGCCAAGCGGGTCAACGACCTGCTGCTGCCGCTGGTCAAGGGGGTTGGCTCGGAGCGGGCGTACGAGCTGCTCGGCCACGAGTCCCTCCAGACCTTCGGCGGCTCCGGCTTCCTCCAGGACTACCCGCTGGAGCAGTACGTCCGGGATGCCAAGATCGATACCCTGTACGAGGGCACCACGGCGATCCAGAGCCTCGACCTGATCTTCCGCAAGGTCGTCCGGGACAACGGCAAGGCCCTGATGGCGGTCGCCGGCGAGATCCAGGAGTTCATCGCCGCCGAGGGTGGCAACGGTCAGCTCAAGGAGGAGCGGCAGGCGCTCGGCCGCGCGCTCGGCGAGATTCAGAGCATCCTCGGCACGCTCACCGGCTGGCTGGGTGAGGCGCAGGGCGGCGAGACCCGGGCGCTCTACAAGGTCGGCCTGAGCAGCCGCCGGTTCCTGCTCGCCATCGGTGACCTGGTGGTGGGCTGGCTGCTCCAGCGGCAGGCCGACGTGGCGCTGACGGCGCTCGCCGGTGACCCCGGAACCGACCGGGACTTCTACACCGGCAAGGTGGCCGCCGCCCGGTTCTTCGCCCGCGAGGTGCTGCCCCGCATCGGTGCCGATCGGCGCATCATCGAAAACGTCGACCTGAGCGTGATGGACCTCCCGGAGGAGGCGTTCTGACCCGTTCCGAGGGGCAGGGCTGATCCGGGGGCAGACCCGGCAGAATCGACGGCCGGCGGGGTGACCCTCGCCGGCCGTCGCGTTGGTTGTCGCTGCTCATGCCGGGCTCAACCGGCCCCGGGGGCGGGGTTACCGGCCCGGGCAGGGGTAGCACCCGGCGGCGGCGGGTAACCGGCATCAGGTCAGGCAGAGAACGCCCAGAGCCATCGCACGGGGGAGTGCAGCGCACATGGGCATTGGTAGCGGTATTTTCCTGATCGCCCTCGGGGCGATCCTCACCTTCGCGGTCCGGGCCAACGTCTGGTGGGTTGACCTGCGAGCGGTCGGCTGGGTCTTCATCCTGGCCGGGCTGGCCGTCCTCCTCACCACCGTGTGGTTCTGGCAGGACCGGCGCAAGCGGGCGCGGACGCTGATCGTGGAGGAGAACCGGCTGTCGCATCCGACCGCGATGATGCCACCGCCGCCCGACCCACCGCCGCCGACAGCGCCGCCGTCCTGAGCGGCTTAGCCGCGGGCGATGTGCTCGGCGGTGATGACGGTGTCCCGGCGGCCGAGACCGGCCCACTCCGCCGTGGTGCGGTGTACCACGGCCTGGCTGGTCCGTTGCGGGTCCCGGTCCGCCCGCTCGGAGTCGAGCAGTATCGACAGCTGCGACACGCCGGGGTTGTGGGCGATCAGCAACACCGTCCGGGCGGCCGGTTCGACCCGTCGCACCAGGGCCAGCAGATCCGCCGGATGCGCCTCGTACGCGTCGTCGGCGTAGTGCACCTCGGGTGCCGGGCCTGCGGAGCCGCCCTCCGGTGGCGCTCCGGTCATTCCCATCGCCACGCCGTGCCAGGTTTCCCGGGTGCGGCGAGCCGAGGAGCAGATCACCACGTCCGGGAGGAGCCCGTGGTGGGCTAGCCACGCCCCGGCCGCCGCCGCATCCGCTCGCCCCCGCGCCGTCAACGGCCGGTCCACGTCCGGCTGGTCACCGGGGGGCTCTGCCTTCGCGTGCCGGAGCAACACCAGGGTGCGGTTTTGGGCGTGCGCGTCCGTCATACCCCCAGCTTGCCTGATCGGCGTTTCGACCGCCCGGGTACGTCGGTGCTGCCGGCGGTGTCCTGTTGTTGCAGAGTGCGACGAACTTATCGACGTGAATCGGCCGGAAGCTGCTCGCCGCACACCCGGAAGGTCCTGCGATAGGCGCCTGGTGTGGTGCCGACGACCTCCTGGAATTGCGCACGAAAGTTGCTCGTGGTGGTGAAGCCGGTCTGGTTCGCTACGCGGTCGATTGTGTAGTCGGTGGTTTCCAGGAGCTCCTGGGCGTGACGAATCCGGACGCCGGCTACCCACTGCATTGGGCTCTGTCTGGTCTCGATGGCGAATCGCCTGGTCAGGGTGCGTGTGCTCAGGTTCGCGGCGGCGGCGAGGTCGGCGAGCGTGAGGGCGCGGTGCGCGTTGGCCTCGATCCAGGCGAGGACGGGTCCGAGGGCTGAGGTTCGCAGGGGCTGCCGGTTCCGCAGGATGTACTGCGCCTGTCCGCCGCTTCGGTGCAGTGGGGCCACGGCGAGGCGTGCCGCGTCCGCGGCCACCGCCGCGCCGTAGTCGGTGTGAATCACGTGCAGGCACAGGTCCAGTCCGGACGCGGCACCGGCAGAGGTGAGGATGCTGCCGTTGTCGATGTAGAGCACGTCGGGGTCCACCTGGATCGATGGGTGTCTGCGCGCGAGTTGTTCCGCGGCGAGCCAATGGGTCGTGGCCCTCAGGTTGTCGAGTAGTCCCGCCTCTGCCAGCGTGAATGCTCCGACGCAGATGGAGGCGATGCGAGTGCCTTTGGTCGCGGCCGCACGTAGGGCGGCGAGCACCGGGGGCGGGGAGGGCTGCAGGGGGTCGTTACGGCCGGGCACCACGACCAGGTCGGCGCGATCGAGCGCGTCCAACTGCTCGTTGACTGCCAGCCGCACCGGCCCGGCGTCAACGAATTCATCGGGCCCTGCGACGAGGACCCGGTATCCCGGCCGGCCGTCCGGCAGGCGGACACGTCCGAACGTCTCGACCGGGGTGGCCAGATCAAAGGCAATCACATCCGGCAGCGCGAGCACGACGACCGTATACATGCCTGCATGGTAGGCCTCCCTGACTCTGGCGAGATTAAGGCGTTCCATGGCTTGATAGCCACTGTCGGGAGACCTGCGGCTGCCCAACCATGGAGTGCACCTACACGTGAGGGGACTACCGATGCCGACGCTTCGCGCCCAGTTCGTGCTCTTCGAGGGATTCGATCTACTCGATGTCATCGCTCCACTCGAGGTGCTCTCCGCAGGCAGCGCCGCCCTCGGCGGCGTACTCGAATGTGCGCTGGTGAGCGAGTCGGGACGGGACCAGGTCCCGTCGGGAGCCGCCGGCCTCTCCCTCCCCGCCAGCGCCGCGCTGGAGCCGGAGGTGCCCGGCTACGTCATCGTTCCGGGTGCGTCCGGGCCCGTTGACGGCGCCCCGGACGCGGGCGAGCTGACCGTTCCCGCGCTGCTCGGGCGGTTCGCCGAAAGTCCGGTGATGGCACTCGTCGCCCGGGCCCTCGCCGCACCGCAGGTCACCGTCGTCGCCGTCTGCGGCGGCGGGCTCGCGCTCGCCATGGCGGGCCTGCTGGAGGGGAGAACAGCCACCACCCACCACCTCGGCATCGATCGACTGGAGTCCACCGGCGTGAACGCGGTCCGGGCGCGGGTCGTCGACGACGGTGATCTCGTCACTGGCGGCGGTGTCCTGTCCGGCGTCGACACCGCCCTCTACCTGCTCGAGCGTGACTTCGGCTGCGCTGCTGCCCGGGCCGTTGAGGACCTCTTCGAGTTCGAGCGCCGCGGCACCACCTGGAAAGCACCTGCCGGACGCCGGTTCCGCGCACCTGTCAGTGGGCGGCGAGTGCGGGCATGAGTGCTTTCCTGCTGTCGGTCCACGTCCTGGCCGCGATCCTCACCATCGGCCCGGTCGCTGTCACCGCGAGCATGTTCCCGCGCTTCGCGCGACTCGCACTCGACAACCCAACCGACCTCCGCCGCGGTGCCGTCGTACGCGTCCTGCACCGGATCACCCGTAACTACGCCGTGATCGGCGTACTCGTTCCCGTGTTCGGGCTCGCTACCGGCGCCAGTATCGGTGTCCTCGGAGACGCGTGGCTGATCGTGTCCATCGTCCTGACCGCCGGTGCCGGCGCGATACTCATCGGCATCGTCCTGCCCGGCCAGCATCGCACTCTGCGCTGCCTTGAGGTGGGTGCGGAACCCGCGGACCTCGCCCGGGTCATCCCTCGCCTGGGCATGCACGCCGGAACCTTCAACCTGCTCTGGGCGATCGTGGTGGTTCTGATGATCTATCGGCCGGGATCGACGACGGGGGTCGGACTGTGAGCCCCCGTCACCTGCTGCGGGTCATCGGCTCAGTCGAACTGGCCACCCTCGCGCTGATGCTCCTGAACATCGCCACCGTGCACACGCCGACCGTCTCCCGCATCCTCGGACCGGTACACGGACTGGCCTACACCCTCACAGTCCTCGCCGCGGCCCTGGTCATGCGGCGGCGCCATCGAGTCTGGCTGATCGCTCTCGTGCCCGGTGTCGGTGGGCTGCTGGCGGCTCGTGTCGCGGCGTCAGAACCCTTCGCGACCGGGGCAGACGTCGACCTGTAGCACTGGGCGGCGTTGGCCCTGTGCTAGGCGAAGAGGGCGAAGTAGATCGCGATGTGGTGGCAGATCGCGGCGACCAGGGTGCAGGCGTGGAAGAACTCGTGGTGGCCGAAGACCGTGGGCCACGGGTTGGGTCGGCGCAGGGCGTAGCTGACCGCGCCGATGCTGTAGATCGCACCGCCGATGATCAGCAGGACCAGGGCGGCTACCCCGCCCGCGTGGAGGATGTCCGGCAACATCGCCACCGCGACCCAGCCGAGCGCCAGGTAGAGCGGCGCGGAGACCCAGCGTGGGGCGTGCGGCCAGATGAGCTTGAGCGCCACGCCCCCGAGTGCGCCACCCCACACCAGCGAGAGCATGATCGTCGCTGGTCGGGGCTCCAGCAGCAGGACGCAGAACGGCGTGTACGTACCAGCGATGAAGACAAAGATCATCGAATGGTCCATCCGCCGCATGACCTGGAAGCCCCGCTCGGACCACACCCGCCGGTGGTAGAGCCCGCTGGTGCCGAAGAGCCCGCAGACGGTCAGGCTGTAGATCAGGGTGCTGACCAGCGGCGACCAGCCGGACCGGGCAGCGGCGATGGAACAGAGGACGATCCCGCAGACGAGGGCGGCGAAGAACGCGTACGCGTGCAGCCAGCCGCGCATCCGAGGTTTGCCGAGGTCGGTCGGCTTGAGGCGGGTTGGTGCGGAGGTGGTCACGCCAACAGGTTACGACGCCGTAGGTTACCTGGTGGTAGTGCCTATGGTCACGTTAACTGAAGCCGAGCGGATGGGCGTCCGGCAGCGCCAGCGGGCCGCCTGCCAGCAGCTGCGGCGTGATCGCTCGTTCCGGAACCCGGCCGGGTCCGGGAAGATGGCGGGATGCGGATTCGGCCGGTCGGAGCGCACGCCCTGCTGCTCGACTGTTCCGACGCCGAACAGGTGGAGGCGTGGCGAGCCGAGCTGTGGCGACGCCGGGAACGGGGCGACCTGGACGCCGTCGAGATCATCCCGGCGGCCCGCACCGTGCTGCTCGACGGCCTTCCCGATCCGACCCACACCGCCGCGCTCCTCAACACCTGGAACCCGTCCCCCAGCAACGCTGCCACCGGCGCCGCGGCCACGAGCACCGGCGCCGCCAGCACCAGCACCGGCGGCGCCGGCACCGCTGGCACCAGCACTGGCACCGGCAGGGAAGGCGCTGGCACCGGCACCGGCAGGGGAGGCGCTGTCGAGGTTCCGGTGCGCTACGACGGGACGGACCTGCCCACCGTCGCCCACCACTGGGATGTCGCCGTGCCGACCGTCGTACGCCGGCTCGTCGCCACCGAGTTCCGGGTGGCCTTCTGCGGGTTCGCGCCCGGCTTCGCGTATCTGACCGGGTTGCCCGCTGGGTTGGCCGTGCCCCGGCTGCCGACCCCCCGCCCCCGGGTACCGGCCGGCTCCGTTGCGCTGGCCGGTCCGTACGCCGGGATCTATCCGACCGCCTCGCCCGGCGGCTGGCTGCTCGTCGGCCACACCGACCTGCGCCTGTTCGACGTGCACGCCGACCCGCCGGCCCTGCTCACGCCCGGCACCCGGGTGCGGCTGGTCCCGGCATGACCGGCACCCGGCCCGGCGGGCCGCAGCCACCCAACCTGCCCGTGGCCGGCAGCGGCGGCGTGGTCGAGGTGCTGCGGGCCGGCATGCTCACCACCGTGCAGGATCTCGGCCGGCCCGGCTGGGCGCACCTCGGCGTACCGCGCTCCGGCGCCCTCGACCCGGGCGCGCTCCGGCTGGCCAATCGGCTGGTCGGCAATTCGGAGAGCGCCGCCGGTCTTGAGATCACTTTGACCGGGTGTGAGCTGCGGTTTCGTCGCGCCACCACGGTCGCGGTCACCGGGGCGGAGGCTCCTGTCCACGTCGGTGAGCGTCCCGGCGATGTGGGGCGGCCGCTCGCGGTCCCGGCGGGTGCGGTGGTGCGGGTCGGTCCGCCCCGCACCGGGCTGCGGTCCTGGCTCGCCGTCGCCGGCGGAATCGCCGTCGAGCCAGTGCTCGGCAGCCGGGCCACCGATACCCTCTCCGGGCTCGGCCCGCCCCCGCTGCACGACGGCGACCGGCTCCCCGTGGGCGCGTCGGCCGGGCCACCCGCCCCGGTGGATGTCACGGCGATCGTGCCAGCACCGGACGAGGTACGGCTGGCGCTGCGCCTCGGCCCACGCGCCGACTGGTTCACCGCAACCGCACTCGACCGGCTGTTCGGTACGGCCTACACCCTTACCCCGGTCAGCAACCGCGTCGGCGCTCGCCTGTCCGGGGCGCCGCTGCCCCGAGCGGTGTCGGGGGAGCTGCCCAGCGAGGGTCTCGTACTCGGGGCGGTACAGGTGCCGGCGGACGGCCAACCCCTGGTCTTCCTCGCCGACCATCCGACCACCGGTGGGTACCCGGTTGTCGGGGTGGTGGTTGACGTGACCCCGCTTGCGCAGGCCCGGCCAGGGACTACGGTGAGGTTCTATGGACCTCAACGCGGATCTCGGTGAGGGCCTCGGCGTCTGGCGGCTCGGCGACGATGCCGCGCTGCTGGACCTGGTCACCTCCGCCAATGTCGCCTGCGGCTTCCACGCGGGCGACGCTGTCACCATGCGCCGGGTCTGCGCCGGGGCCGCCGAGCGGGGAGTCATGGTGGGCGCCCAGGTCAGCTACCGGGACCTGGTCGGCTTCGGCCGTCGGCACATCGCGTACGAGTTCGCCGAGCTGCGCGACGAGGTCATCTACCAGCTCGGTGCGCTCGACGGCTTCTGCCGGGTCGCCGGGACGCGGGTCCGCTACCTAAAGCCGCACGGCGCGCTTTACCACGCCGTCACCTACGACGAATCGCAGGCGGCGGCGGTGGTCGCCGCGGTCGCTGAGTACGACGACCAGCTTCCCCTGCTCTGCCCGTCCGGCTCGGTGCTCGCCCAGCTCGCGAACGGGGCCGGCCTGCGGGCGGTCAGCGAGGGCTTCGCCGACCGGGGCTACCAGCCCAACGGCAGGCTAGTGCCCCGGGGTGCCCCGGACTCGCTGGTCACCGACGCGGAGCAGATGGCCCAGCAGGCTCTCCGGATGGCGACCGAGCAGGCGGTGGTGGCGGTCGACGGGACCGTGATTCCCTGCCCGGTCCAGTCGATCTGCCTGCACGGCGACACCCCCGGCGCGGTGCGCTGCGCCGAGCTGATCCGCGCCGTGTTGGTTGACGCGGGGGTGTCGCTCGCCCCGTTCACGGGAGGTGCGGGGCGGGCGTAGCAGCGGCGCGGGACCCGTAACTGTTCCGGCGCGGGGCCCGCGAGCGGCGCGGGACCCCGCGCCGGCTCAGGCGTCCATGCCGCGGAGCACCAGCGGGAGGCGGTCGGCGGCATCGTCAACCACCCAGATCGGTACGCCCCAGTCCTGCCGGGTCAGGTGACACGCGGCGTGCGCCACGTCGGCGTCGCAGGTGGCCGCCTGGGCGGTCACCTGGAGCACCCCCTCGGGGACCGAGTCGTTGAGCACCAGCTGGCGGGTCAGCTCGGTGCCGGTGCCCGCGCCGGCCAGCAGCAGCTCCGGCGGGGACGCCGTGACCACCAGCCGGGTGGACGGTCCGTAGCTGTCGTCGAGCTTCTGACCGGGCGCCGGGGTGAAGATGACCTCCAGGGTCACCTCGCCGGCGCGTAGCTCGGTCGGTCTCCGCTCGGCGCGGTGCCGTGGGCCGTCGACCGTGCTGGCCCCGGCGGCGGTGAGCGCGCCCGGCGCGAGCCGGGTCAGCCGGTGGGCGGCGGACTCCACGACCAGTACCCCGCCGTCCGGGGTGAGCAGCAGGTCGCTCGGCTCGGCGAGCCCGTCGGCGACTGTGCCGACCGCGTCTGTCTCCGGGTCGTAGCGGCGGACCGCCCCGTTGTACGTGTCGGCGATCAGCACCGACCCGTCGGGCAGCGCGCAGACCCCCAGCGGATGCTGGAGCAGCGCCTGCGCGGCCGGCCCGTCAACGTGCCCGAACTCGAAGAGCCCCTGCCCGACCGCGGTGTGCAGGGCGCCGTTCTCGACATAGCGGACCGCGCTGGTCTCGCTGTCGGCCACCCAGAGCCGGCTGCCGTCGGCGGAGACCGACAGGCCGGAGGGCTGGGCCAGCCACGCCTCGGCCAGCGGGCCGTCCTTGCGGGCCTCGACCGTGCTGCCCGCGTACATGCCGGCGGTGCGTTTCACCGGGTCGAACCACCAAAGCTGGTGGATGCCGGCCATGGCGATCACCAGGCGGCCGTCGTACCAGGCCAGGTCCCAGGGGGAGGAGAGGTCGACCGAGCGGGCGTCGTGGGCATGATCATCCACGGTGGAACGCCACTGCCGGCCGGTGCCTGCCACGGTGACTACCTCGCCGGTGTCGAGGCGTACGCCGCGCAGCAGGTGGTTGACGGTGTCCGCGACGACCAGGTCGTAGCCGACCAGCCGGGAGACGTGGGCCGGGAGGAGGCAGAGCCCCTGCGGCTCGGCGAAGGTGGCCGCCGTGGCCGGCCCGTCGGCCCGACCGCGCGCGCCGGTGCCGATCCGGCGGAGCAGCGTCTCGCCGTCGGGGGCCAGCTCCGCGAGGGAGTGCCGGGCCGAGTCCGACACCAGCAGGTTCCCGTTATCGAGTACGACGCCTTTGCCGGGGAAGCGCAGCGTGGTCTCCGGTTCGGCCGGGGGCACGTACGGGCCGTCACCCCGGTGCAGGGTGCCCTTGGCCTCGTGGGTTGCGATCAGGTCGTCCACGAGCCGGACCAGGCCCTCGGCGTGTCCCTCGCCGGCCATCGTGGCCACCACGTACCCCTCGGGGTCGATCACGGCGAGGGTCGGCCAGGCCCGGGCGGCGTACTGCTGCCACATGTTCAGTTCGGGGTCGTCGAGCACCGCGTGGTGCACGCCGTACCGTTCGACGGCGTCGGCCAGGGCGTCCGGGTCCTTCTCGTGTTCGAACTTGGGCGAGTGGACGCCGATGACCACGAGTACGTCGGCGTACTTCTGCTCGATGGGCCGTAGCTCGTCGAGTACGTGTAGGCAGTTGATACAGCAGAAGGTCCAGAAGTCGAGGACGGTTATCCGGCCTCGAAGGTCGGCCAGGGTCAGGTCCCGTCCGCCGGTGTTCAGCCAGCGACGGCCCTTCAGCTCGGGTGCTCGGACGCGAGGCGCGGTTGCCATGGGGCAACCCTCCCACGGCAACGACGCAGGTGCCCCTATGGATGAGCGAACGTGATGCGGAAAACGACGCGGACGCTTGCTACGGGTTGTGTTGGTCGGCGGCGTCGGTCGAGGTGGCTTCCGGGCCGTCGGTCAGCGTGGCTTCCTGGTTGTCGGCCAGCAGCCTGATGGGTTCGGTGATGTCGACGATGGTGACCGGCACCGTCACCCCCGCTTCCTGGATCAGCCGGGCGAGGGGCGTGATCGGCTCGGTGGCGCGGCTGTCTCCCGCCGATCGCGCCGACTCGTCCGGAGGGATGCGCGCCACCTCCAGCCCACTGCCGGTCATAAAGCCGATCGACTGGATGCCGGTGCGCCGATCACGCATGACGTTCCAGATTTTGCGCCCAGCGGCTTGTAGCTCGGCGCCGGAGTGAGCCGCCGGCTTGACGGCTACGGGGCACCAGCGACGGGCCTGGGTCAGCGCCGCGCGCATCCCGGAAGTCAGTTCACCTTCCAGTAGACGACGAGGCCACCGTCGCTGTAGGCGAGGCCGGCGAAGCCGGACTGCGGGGTGGTCAGCTGCTCCGCCATGATGACGCGTTGGGCAGGCTCGATAGCGCTTTGCCGAAGCATTTCCTCGCGTACGGCGGGATCGATGTCATCGCTGGACTGAGGGGCTTGGGAACGGTCGGCCGTGGGTTCGGATGGTGCTGCCGCCGTCAGGGCTGGGGTCGCGGGGGCTGCGGCGAGCAGCAGGACGGCCAGTGCCGCGGCGAGTGCGGCCCGTCGGGGCGGCAGAGTCTTTACGAACCGCATTGCGCTCCTTGGCTAGAAACTGATTTCCCGGTTGGTGAAAGCCGAATATCGGTGCTTAGTTGCCCGACCGCCGAAACGGCCCCCATGAAACAAAACGATCGAATAGTTCGCGGGGGTTTGGTCCGTCGTGGGGGTTGAGGTGGTAGAGGTCGTGCATGGCTTCGTAGCAGAGTCCGGCGACGTAGATCGATAGGCTCGGCTGCCGGGTGTCGTATTCGGCTTTGAGGAGGAGGCGGGCTTCGGCGCAGGGCCAGGGGTGGCCGCAGGCGCGGCAGGTCCAGGTGGGTCGTAGGGGTGTGTGGGGTGGTTGGTTTCTGGTGCGGTGGCGTGGGTGTTGGGGGTGGGGGCCGAGTCGTGGTGTGGGGAGGTGGTGGGGGTTCACCAGTGGCCTCCGTTGGCGCGCCATTGTTGGGCGGGGGTGAGCCAGCCGACGCGTCCGGGTTGGGGTTCGGCGAGGGTGGGTTGGGTCATCCAGGCCGGCAGGTTGACCGGCAGGTTCGCTGGGCGGCTCGGGCCCTGGTCTGGGGCGCGGTACGGCGCGTTCGTGCTGTGCGGGCGGGATGGTGCGGTGTCTTTCCGGCGCCGACTGAACCAGCGGATTCGCATTTGGGTCTCCTTGGTGTTGGTGGAGGACCGCCCCACGGGTGGGGCGGTCCGACAGCGCCTCCGGCGGGATAGGACCTCCACCGGCTTGCGCCGTTTCGCGGATTCAGTCTGGTTATCAGTAGTGGACAGTAAAACCCCATCGACGTATGGTCCGAAGACATCCGAAATGCCTTCCGGAGGGGCCCATGAACGAGGCACTTCGGCTGGCCATGAACGAGGCTGGCCACACCGCTCAATCGCTCGCCGAACGGGTCGGGGTCGACCGGAAAACGACGACGCGGTGGCTCGTAAAGGATCATGTTCCGCACCCGGCGCACCGTACGGCGGCGGCGGATGCGCTCGGTGTGGACAAGGAGGACATATGGCCGGACACTTCGAGACGTCGCAATCCGGTCTGGTTCCGACCGTGGCAGGAATTTGAACGTGAGGCGACGTCGCTGCGGTCATTTGAGTCCGTTGTTTTGCCGGGTTTGCTGCAGACCGAGGCCTACGCACGCGCGGTGCTGTCCAGTGGGGGTCTACGGGGGCGCACGGCGGTCGACCGACTCGTCGCCACCCGGCTCTCGCGGCAGGCCATCCTCACCAGGGAGGACCCGCCGCAGTTCGCGGCCGTGGTCGACGAGGTCGCCCTCCGGCGCCCGGTCGGCGGCCGGGAGACGATGCGCGAGCAGGTGTCGGCGCTGCTGGCAGCGTGCGCGGCCCCACACATCCGGTTGCACGTGGTGCCGTTGACCGTCGGCGCCTACGCGGGCCTCAACGGGCCGTTCGTCATCGGCACCGGTGCGGACCATCGGATGGCGGTCTACCTGGACAGCCAGCTGGAGGGAGAGATGGTTAGCGCCCCGAACGACGTGGCGGCGATACTGGAGGTGTGGGAGAACGTGCGGGGTGAGGCGTTGTCCCACTGGCAGTCAGTTGATCTTCTGAGGGAAGTGGCTGAAGCATGGACTTGACCGGGGCGCGTTGGCGCAAGAGCAGCCGCAGCAGCGGCAACGGCGGTAACTGCGTCGAGGTTGCCGACAATCTGCCCGGTGTGGTGGGGGTTCGGGATTCCAAGGACCCGACCGGCCCGGCGCTGGTCTTCGGGCCGGCGTCGTGGCGGGCGTTCGTCGCCCAGCTCCCAGGACGCGACTGACCTATCCGCCGAACGCGTCCGTCCCGACCTGGGGCGGGCGCGTTCGTCCTTGCGGCCGAGCTTCGAGTCGTCTCTGGTAGCGAAGCCCCCTGGCGATCGCCGCGGGACCTCCGAACCGCGACAGCGCCACTACCATGAGCTCCACGTCAAGCTTGGGGGAGCGCTGGTGACGGAGCTTCGGGTGACACCGGACTTGTTGGAGAGGGCGGCTCGCGTCTGCGTGGACCTCCGCGAGGATCTGCGGCGCGAAGCGGCCGACATCGGGGACGAGACTGGGATGGCTGTCTCCGGTTTGCCGGGCTGGCAGACCCGAGCCGCACTGGAGCAGCTTCACGAGTCCTGGCTGGCCGACCTCACCAGGCTGACCGGCTACCTCGACCAGCTCGGAGACGCTTTTGGCGACTGCGCGCGGGATTACCGCTACAGCGACGAGGCCAACGCCGCCCACTTCGACATCCGCGGGCGGTGAGCGCTCGATGGTCACCTACGCCGATTTGCGCCAGGCCCGCGTCACCCCGCTTCGCTACGCCGCGCACGCCTGGACGGAACTCTCCCTGGCCTGCGCGAAGCTGGAGCAGCGGTGCGGTGCTGACCTGACCGGTCCGCTGCGCTCGTCGGGCTGGGAGGGGCCGGCTGCCCACACGGCGTTCTACCGGTGTGACCAGCTCGATGACGAGTTTGAGGTCGCGAGCCTGCGCATCCGGACGGCCGCCAGTGTGCTGCGGCAAGCAGCCGAGGAGTTCGAGGACTTGCAGCGGAGACTGCTGTCGGCCGTCGAGGCAGCCCGCTTCCTGGGCCTCGTCGTGAGCGACACCGGCCGGGTATCCGCACCACCCATACCGGCGGCGGGCAGGAATGACCCGGACGCGGAGCCCATCTACCGGCGAGATGTGCAAAACGCGTCGATATACGGTGACCTGATCGCGAAGCTCGTCGCGGAGGCCACCGAGGCCGATGCTCGCATCGCCCGGGCGTTGGCCCGGCTTCCGAGCGACCTGCCGGGCCAGCACGCCTGGGAGTACAACAAGACCAGTGACGGTGCCCTGGCCGCCGCGGCAGCCCTTGGGCTCTCCGCGAGCGATATCCCGGCCCCGGACAGCGACCCGGCAGACGTGCAGGTGTGGTGGCGGGAGCTCTCCGACGACGATCGGCAGATTTACCTCACCGGCTACCCGGAACGCATCGGCGCTCTCGACGGACTGCCCGCCGCAGATCGGGATAGGGCCAACCAGCTGGTGTTGCGTAACTTCATCGGCGACAACGTCAACCACGGCAGGCAGGGCGACCCGCAGCACGCGACCGCGTTGATGCTGTTGGACAAGCTCGAGGGCGCGGAGAGCAACCCGCAGCACAAGCGCCTGTACCTGCTCTCGGTTGACCCGGGCGGCGATGGGAAGGCCGCCGTCTCCATTGGTAACCCGGACGCGGCTGCCCACACCGCCGTCCTCGTCCCCGGCGTCGGCACCGAGCTCGACGACATCAGTGGACTAATCCGCCGGGCCGACCGCCTGCAGGACGCCGCGTTCGAACTCGAACCCGCCACGTCGGATGTCGCCGTTGTGGCGTGGCTCGGCTACGACACCCCGTCACTCGACACCGACATCTTTTCCGCGGCCTTTGACAGCAAGTCGGAAGCTGGCGCCAAGGCCCTCGACGGTTTCGTCAACGGGCTGCATTCCTCCCATGACGGCACCTCATCCCATGTCACCGTCATCGGACACAGTTACGGCTCAACCGTTCTGGGCGAGGCGGCTAGCACCGGTGACGGTCTCGCCGCGGACGACATAATCGCAGTCGGCAGCCCCGGTATGCGCGTCGACAACGCCAGCGAGTTCAACGTAGACGCTCAACACGTGTGGGCAGGTGCCGCAGCCGATGACACCTTCGTCGCCCGGCCGGAGGAAAACGCCCGCTACCTCCTTGGGGCACCGATCGTCGGGGGGTGGCTGGCCGCTACTGCCGTCGGAATCCATGGACCCGCACCCCACAACGCGGAATTTGGTGGCAACGTTGTGCAAATCGACACGCCCGGCCACAGCGGATACTGGGAGAACGGCAGCCAGAGCCTGAGGTCCCAGGCGGCAGTCATTCTGGGTCACTACCAGGCAGCTGTTCTCGAGAGTGGAAGTGCGCCATGACCTTCCTTCGGCTGAAAGCATGGCGGCGAATTGCTCCGTTTTTCGTCGTGCTGATTCTGGCCGCTTCCTGTGCCAGCGGCCCTGGCTCCCCCCTAGGAAAGGACGAACCGTTGCAGACCAGGCCTGTAGCCGAGGTGGCTGCCCGGGCTGAGGATCGTGCTCAGGCCGCTGCTACCGCTGCTGGGGCTTCCTTGAAGAACTGGCACGTCAGTACCGCTCCCTGTATGGGTCGATTCGGGGAAATTGCCGATAACGGTGGCTGGGATCTGGCTGGCTTCGCCCGAATGTGGGTCGATCCAGAAGATCAGATCAGTACCTTGCATCGGATCCGGGACATGTGGCAGCAACAGGGTTACGAGATCACCGAGGACCACGCCTTCGATGATGGCACTGGGGGTAGTGTCTCAATGCGTGATCTGGAAACGGGCATCACGATGAGCCTCACCACCAACAAAAGTAGGGATGGCCTCGCTCTGATTCTGGCCAGCGCGTGCTATCTACCGGTGGAGGGGGAGGATCCGGCCAACGACGATACAACTTGGGTCCCTACCCAACCGTCAGCAGCACCGGATATCGCCAGCGACTCCGATAAGTGACGGTGTTGCTGGCCATGGCGTCTCTCATCCCCTCGTTCGCTGTCAAGCCAACCCTGGTCGGAGAGCGGGTGCTGTTACGTCCGGTCGCCGCCGGCGACGCCGCGGGCCTGGTCGAGATACTGAACGATCCCGAGGTTCGGCGGCTGACCGGAACACACAGCCAGGCGTCGTCCGGGGCGGAGTTGGAACGCGCCGAGCAGTGGTACTCCTCTCGCGCCGGGCACGACAACCGGTTGGACCTGGCGATCGTCGAACAACGCACCAACAGCTACGTGGGTGAGGTGGTCCTGAACGAGTTGGATGCCGACAATCGGTCCTGCTCGTTCCGGATCGCGCTGGTGGGCCCTCGGGTCTTTGGCCGTGGCTACGGCACCGAGGCCACCCGCCTGGTTCTGTCTCATGCCTTTGGGGCTGTCGGCGTGCACCGGGTCACGCTGGAGGTCTTCGCTTTCAACCCGCGGGCCCAGCATGTCTACGAGCAGGTCGGCTTCGTCCACGAAGGTACGAAGCGTCAGGCGTTGCGCTGGCAGGGCGACTGGGTCGACGCTCACCTCATGGCGCTCCTCGCCGAAGACTGGTCGGCGCATCGCGGATATCCCAAGCACAGCGGGTAGCGCCGCCGCTTCAACCAGTGGCAGTGCTGCTGGCTGGCCCTTGAGCTGACCTGTTTCCTACTGAAATGACTGCTGGTGGGGCCACAGGTCGACTGTGGCCCCACCATTGGGTCGGGCTGGTCAGTTGGTCTTTTCGAGGCAGAGCACTCGGTTGCCACCGGAGCCCGTGAGCTTCACGTGTGCCTGGGTTGGGTCGGTGCACTCCTCATTGGTGTTCACCTTTGACACCACTGTGTGCGCGTCGGCGTCACCGCAGTCCACCGCCACGGCCGTTTCACCCGATTGCTTGACGCAGCTTCCAACCGCGGGGTCGAAGCTCTGCGCCGAATCGTTCCCGCCGATCTTGCCGAGCAGCATGAGCAGGCCCAGCGGTATGGTCAGGATCAGCACCGCGGCGATGAGCACCGCAGCCAGCACCCGGCCATTTCGGACTTTCGGGACGGGTGCGTCGGCCGCCGGCTCGGCGATCGGCTGGAACGCGTCGAAGCGGTTCTGGTCCGGGTCCGAATTGGTCGGACCGGTCTGGCCCCACGGCTGGGCCGGGGATGGCGCCTGCTCCCAGGGCTGGGCGGAGGGCTGCGCCGGCGGCTGGGCCTGCTCCCACGCCGGGGTCGGCGGTTGTGCCTGGTCCCAGGCCTGGGTGGGGGGTGCTGCCTGGTCCCAGGCCTGGGTGGGGGGCGGTGCCTGATCCCAGGCCGGGGCCGAGGGCTGGGCCGGCGGTGGGAACGCCGACTCGGGTTGCGGTGGGAAAGTGGCGGTGCCGTTGACACTGGCAGCACCGGTCACCGGCTCGCCGAAGCGGTCGTTGGGGCGCTCCTCGCCGGGATGCGGCTTGGTGCCATTGACCGGTCGTTCGCTGGCTGGGGCGTCGGCGAAGGCGGGAATGCTCGGCGGGAAGGACGCCGCGGGAGCCGGTACGACGGGCGCGTAGCCGGGGGGATCGGCGGGCCGATCCTCACTGCCACGACCGAAGCCGCTCTCCGCACCGAAGCCGCCGTCCGGGCGCAAGTCGCTCTCCGGGCCGGGTCCGTAGCCCGGGCCGAAGCCACGGTTGGCGCCGAGCCCGGAGTCCTGGCCGTGCTCCGGCGGACCCGCCAGATCGAACCGTTGTGGGTCGGCCTGGTAGCCCTCGGGCTCCGCCGGCTCTGACGGCGCGGGGCGGCCATACACGCGCGGCTGCGGTGCTGGCGTGGGAGGAACCTGGGCCTGGTCGGCCGGAGGCGTTACCCGGCTGGCGAGCGGCACAGCGGCGCTGGCCGAGATGCCGCCGGACACTGCCGGCGGGGGTGCGGCCTGTTCGGCGAACTCCGGGGAGGTACGCGGCGCGGGCACCGCCGGGGGCGCGGGCGGCTCACCCGGCCCGGTCGGCGGGGACCAACCGTGTTGTTCTGCCTCGTATCCGAGGTCGGGGCGAGCCACTTCCGGGGCACCCGGTGGTGGTGCGGCGAAGCCACCCGGTGGTGGTGCGGCGAAGTCAGCCGGTGGTGGAACAGCGGCCGGCGGTGGCGGTGCGGCGGTGAAGTCGGCCGGCGGTGGTGGTGCGGCGAAGTCGGCCGGTGCGCTGGCCGCCAGGCTGGCCCCGGGCACCCGCTGCTCCTGTGGCGGGAGCGGGACCGCATTGCCGGGAGAGATGCCGGGGCCCGGCGTCGGCTGGTAGGCCGGAGGCGCTCCGGCGCCCGCCGATTCCTGCCCGGCAGCTGCCGAACGCTCGGCGTTACCCCAGGCCTCCTCCGGCGCCCACGGTTCGACGCTGGGCAGGTTCAGCCCATCGCCCGCAGCGCGTGGTGCCGGCACCCAGGGCTGCGCGGGACGCTCGCCGGGTGTGGCCAGGCCGGCGTGGGCGGACGGCTCCCCAGGGGCCCAGCCGCCCTCGTTGCTCGTGGCGACAGCGGGACTCCCGGGTGCCCAGGCGGCCGCCTCCGGTGCCCAGCCGCCCGACTGGGCCGGATCTGGTTGGCCGGCCCCGGCGTTCCACTCGGGTGTCGGCTCCGGCCGGCCGCTTGTCGGGGCCTCCGGCATGGGTTGGCTGGGTGCCGGCGGGGGCACCTGCGCGGTGGCCCGGACGACCGGGGGTGGCGCCTGTGCCCAGGCCGGTTCGGCGGCCGGGGGTGGCTGCTGTGCCCAGGCCGGTTCGGCGGCCGGGGGTGGGCTCCAGGTGTTCTCGGGTGGGCCGCCACGCCCTGGCTCAGGCTGCTGCGGTATTCCCGCGTCCGGGGCCCACTGCGCCGAAGCGGGTGCCGGATTCGGCGCCGGCGGCGAAGCGGTGCCCCACGCCGGGGCCGGCGGTGCGTCCGTTGCCCAGGCGGGCCCGGCCGGGGTCGGGTGCGCGGGGGGCGGAGGTGCCCAGCCCAGATCCGGCTGCCCGGCGGCGTACCCGCTGTCCTGCCTCGCCGGCCGGTCGCCGTATGGCGTCGGTCCGCCAGCGCCCGGCGACGCCTCTTCCGGCTGTTGGCCGGGGTGGTGCGTGCCTTCGGACGTCATGCGTGCGCCTCCTCCATCAGCTTCGGCCGCGGACACCGGTGCGCGGCGCGCCAACCGGCGTCGCCGGACCGCGCGCCCCGGCCGCCCTCCGCACCGTATCCGGTCCTCCTGAAGGGAGGTTTCGGGAGGACCAGGACGCTACTCCGTGTTGTCGGGCGGTTTCGATTGGGTTCGATCCGGAACCGCCCTGCCGCATCGGCGGGCGACGACCGGACACCACCGTACCGGGCGGCGGGTGATGGCGAAATCCCGGTGTCAGCCGGTACGGGCCGGTTGACGGGTGCGCGCCGCGGAACGCCGAAGGCCCGTCCGGCGGAGCCGGACGGGCCTTCGGTGAGGAGGCGAGAAAAGTCGTGGGCGGGTCAGTACATCTGACGCTGCGCGATGGTGAGGATCTCGTCGCGGACCGCGGGCGAATTGGCGGAACGCAGCGCGCGCTCGATGGCACGGGCGCGGCGGCTGGCGTCGCGACGGTTGCGGAATCGATCGATCATGCTCATGGGTCTCACTCCTGGCTATTCGGTTGTCGGTAGCCCCTGCTGACACCAATTGAAGCGCAACCGAGCCCGAGATCGCCAACGATTCTTAGGTGAGCTGGGACACGAGCCGAATGATCTAAAGCAAGTTAGCCGTTTGGCTGAAGGTATCTCGCCAAAGGCGACGGCCGGTGTGCCGGGGCGTCAACCCCGGGCACACCGGCCGTCAGTGGATCAGCCGATCGCTACCGGTCAGGTCCAGGCGAGCAGTGCCGCCTCCGGATCGGCGAGGAAGTCGCCGATGTCCCGCAGGAAGCGCGACCCGAGCTCCCCGTCGATGATCCGATGGTCGAACGAGAGCCCCAGCGTGGTGACCTGGCGGGGCCGGACCTTGCCCTTGTGTACCCACGGCATCTTGCGGACCGCGCCGAAGGCCAGGATCGCCGACTCGCCCGGCGGCAGAATCGGGGTACCGGTGTCCACGCCGAAGACCCCGACGTTGGTGATGGTCAACGTGCCGCCGGACATGTCCGCCGGTGAGGTCTTTCCGGCCTTGGCGGTCTGAACGAGATCGGTCAGCGAGTCCGCCAGTTCCCGTAGGGTGAGCCGCCCCGCGTCCTTCACGTTCGGCACGATGAGGCCGCGCTCGGTCGCCGCCGCGATGCCAAGGTTGACGTAGTCCTTGACCACGATCTCCTCGCCCGCCCAGGTCGAGTTCACCATCGGGTGCCGCCGGACGGCCAGCAGCACGGCCTTGGCGACCAGCAGCAGCGGGGAGACCCGCACCTCCCGCCACTCCCGCCGCTGGCGGAGCCGGTCCAGGGCCTTCATCGCCCGGGTCATGTCGACGGTCAGGAACTCCGTCACGTGCGGAGCGGTGAACGCCGAGCGGGACATGTTCTCCGCGGTCAGCTTCCGGACCCCCTTGACCGGGATCCGCTGTTCACGGTGCACTCCGACGTTCGCCGCCGGGCCACTGACCAGCGCCGTCGCCAGCGGTTCCGCCGTCGCCGGAGCGCCGCTCGCCGCCTGCCGTACGTCCTCCCGGCTGATCGAGCCGAGCGGACCCGACCCGGTCAGGGCGGTCAGATCGACCCCGAGATCCTTCGCGAGCTTGCGTACCGGGGGCTTGGCCAGTGCCCGAGTGCCACCGGCCGGACCGCTGTGCCCGTTGCCGGCGGTACTCGGCCCGCTGGCCACCGGCGCGGGAGCCGGCGGGGCCGGTACGGGAGCCGGCTGGGTCGGTACGGCAGTCGGCTGGGCCGGCGCGGCCGGAGCGACACCCTTGCGGGGGCGGCGCTTCGCGGCGGTGGTACGCGGGCCGTAGCCCACCAGCACGGGAGTGCGCTTACCGGACTCGGCATCGTCGTTCTGGCCGGACTCGGCCGCGCCCTTGGCGACCTCCCCCGCCGCCGACGAGCCCTTTGCGGCACCGCCGGTCGGCTCCGGTGTCTCCAGCGGGCCGGCGGTCGGGTCGGTGTCGATCGCGATGATCGGTGTTCCGACCTCGACGGTCGCGCCCTCCGCGTGGAAGATCGACTGCACCCGGCCGGCCCACTTCGCCGGGATCTCGACCGCCGCCTTGGCGGTCTCCACCTCGACGATGGGCTGGTTCAGCTCAATGGTGTCGCCCACCTTGACCAGCCAGCTGAGGATTTCCCCCTCGGTCAGGCCCTCACCCAGGTCGGGCAGGTTGAATTCCTTGACTCGCGACATCTCTCGCTCACCAGCCAAAGGTGCGGTCGACGGCGTCGAGCACCCGGTCGAGGTCGGGCAGGTACTCCTCCTCCACCCGGGAGGCCGGGTAGGGGATGTCGTAGCCGGTCACCCGCAGCACCGGCGACTCCAGGGAGTAGAAGCACTCCTCGGTGATCCGGGCCGCGACCTCGGCTCCGAGGCCGATGTTCGACGGCGCCTCGTGCACCACGATGGCCCGACCGGTGCGGCGCACCGACTCGTACACCTGGCCCAGGTCCAGCGGGGCGAGCGTGCGCAGGTCGATGACCTCCAGCTCACGGCCGTCCTCGGCGGCGGCGGTCGCCGCGTCCAGGCAGGTGCGCACCATCGGCCCGTACGCGATCAGGGTCGCGTCGGTGCCGGGCCGCGCGATCCGGGCGGCCTGCAGCGGGTAGGCCTCCGGGAGCGGCTGGTCGACCTCGACCGGGCCCTTCTCCCAGTAGCGGCGCTTCGGCTCCAGGAAGACGATCGGGTCGTCCGACGCGATGGCCTGCTGGATCATCACGTACGCGTCCTGCGGGTTGGCGCAGGTGGCGACCTTGAGCCCGGGGGTGTGGGAGAAGTACGCCTCCGGCGACTCGGAGTGGTGCTCCACCGCCCCGATGCCGCCACCGAACGGAATGCGGATCACCATCGGGATCTTCAGCTTGCCGCGGGAGCGGTAGTGCATCTTCGCGACCTGCGACACGATCTGGTCGTACGCCGGGTAGACGAAGCCGTCGAACTGGATCTCGCAGACCGGTCGGTAGCCCCGGATGGCGAGGCCGACCGCGGTGCCGATGATGCCCGACTCGGCGAGCGGGGTGTCGATCACCCGCTGGTCACCGAAGTCCTTCTGCAGCCCGTCGGTGATCCGGAACACGCCGCCGAGCTTGCCGACGTCCTCGCCCATGATCACGACCTTCGGGTCGTTCTCCAGGGCCTTGCGCATGCCGGCGTTGAGGGCCTTGCCGAGGGTGAGGGTCTCCGTAGCCATCAGTGCGCGCTCCCCTCGAACGACTCCAGGTACTGCGTGAACTGCGCCCGCTGCTGGTCAACCAGGGGCGATCCGTTTGGGTAGACGTGGTCGAACATGCTGCTCGGCTCCGGGTTCGGCATCTCCAGCACCCGCTCGCGCAGGTGCACCGACTCGCGCTTGGCCTGCTCGTCCACCTCGGCGAAGAAGCCGTCGTCGGCGATCTTCTGCTTTACCAGGAAGGCCTTCATCCGGGCGATCGGATCCTTCGCCTGCCAGGCCTCGACCTCGCTGGCGATCCGGTACCGGGTGGGGTCGTCGGAGGTGGTGTGCGCCCCCATCCGATAGGTGTACGCCTCGATCAGGCTCGGACCCTGCCCGTGCCGCGCGTTGTCCAGCGCGTGCCGGGTCACCGCGTAGCTGGCCAGTACGTCGTTGCCGTCCACCCGGATGCCGGGGAAGCCGAAGCCGGCGGCCCGCCGGTAGAGCGGGATGCGCGTCTGGCGCTCCAGCGGCTCCGAGATGGCGTACTGGTTGTTCTGGCAGAAGAAGACCATCGGCGCGTTGAAGACGCTGGCCCAGACGAACGCCTCGTTGACATCGCCCTGGCTGGTGGCGCCGTCGCCGAAGTAGGCGATCACCGCCTCGCCCTCGTCGGTGCCGGTCTTGCCGTCCATGGTGACGCCCATGGCGTATCCGGTCGCGTGCAGGGTCTGCGCCCCGATCACGATCGTGTACATGTTGAACTTGAACTCGTTCGGGTCCCAGCCGCCCTGGTCGACTCCGCGGAACAGGCCCAGCGGCATGATCGGGTCGATGCCCCGGCAGTAGAGGACGCCATGTTCCCGGTAGGTCGGGAAGGCCATGTCCTGCGTACGCAGCGCCCGGCCGGAACCGACCTGGGCCGCCTCCTGGCCGAGCAGGCTCGCCCAGAGGCCCAGCTCACCCTGCCGCTGGAGGGCGGTCGCCTCGGCGTCCAGCTTCCGCACCAGCACCAGGTCCCGATAGAAGCCGCGGTACTCCTCGTCGGTGAAGTCGACCCGGTACTCGGTGCCGTCCGGCCCGGTCACACTCTCGATGCGCTCACCTTCGGGGGTGAGTAGCTGCACCAGCTCGGGGTCGCCGGTCGCGCCCTTCCTGGATCGGGGTACGGCCCGCCGGCCGCGGGTGCTGACCCCGGGGTCGCCTTTTGCCATCCGTCTCTCCCTGTCGTGTCTGCGTCGGCGCCGGGGGTAACCCGACGACGCGCAACTCGTGCGCCCTGCCCGGCTGCTGCCGGACAAGATCCTGGCGGCCACGCCTAGCCCCGGTGAGGGTTGCCGCGCGGCGTGAGCCGGATCCAGGGGAGTGGATCCGGTTCGGGAGCGCCGGCGCCCAGCCGTACCGCCTGCGGGGTGCGCGGAGGTTCCGGCTGCGTTGCCGTCGTGGTCCATACTCGCATCACACGTGAGCACGCCCACAGTCCGGCCCGTCCACGTCCTGCCGGGTGCCCGCTTCGTTATCTGCATTCCGGAGTGTCAGTGGCGGTGGCACAACGCCGAACCGAGGAGGTTCGTGACACTTCCATCCCATTAGCGTGTCGACACGCTGTGCTAGCTGGTGTACCCAGTGTTACTGAGTCAGGGTGAGGGTACTGCTGGTGCCGCGGCTGCCCGGTTGGGGTCACCCCCGTCGGCTGAGGACGACGAGGAGGATGGCGTGCCCGAGTCAGGTGACGCGGCGGGTCCTCCCGGTGCCGGCTGGCACCGCTCGGTTACCGGCTATCGACGGGTTGTCGGCGCGCACCGTGCCCCCGGTGGCACGGGTTCCTCCCGCGGCTACCTGTTCACGGTAGCGCTGCTCGCCGGGACCGCCTCCCTGCCGCTGCTCGCCGCGGCCGGTGCCGGCTCGGGCGTCCTGCCCCCGTCGGCGGACCAGTCATCGCCGTCGTCGTCCGCGCCAGCGAGCTCGCCGTCACCCCCATCGCCCTCCCCTGCGTCGCCTCCCGCCCCGGTGCCCTCTCCTTCCCCTACGCCCTTCCCCGCGCGCGTCGAACCCCGCGCCGGCATGGACCCGGCTACCGGGGCGGTGCGTTCCCGGCCCTTCGCCGGTGCGCAGCACGGTGCGGTCAGGACCCTTCGTCGGTGAGATGGTGCCGGTTCGCCTCGATCCACGCGTCCAGCGCGGCCGGGTCATCCGGGTCGACGCCGTCCGCGAGGAGCTGGGCGACCGCCGCGGTCGCCGGGCTGCGCCGCTCGCCGGTGCTGTAGAGACGGGCGAATTCCGGCACCATCTCATCAATAGCGGCGTTGGTTCGGGCCGTCGCCGATGCCGACAGCCCCCGCTTACGGCCCGCATACGCCGCCCAACCCCGCAGCACCCGGGGTAGCAGCGCCGCGTCGTCCATGTCCAGGACGGCCCGCCGGTGCACCCAGTCCAGCAGGAACAGCCCGGCGACCGTCGGGCTCCACCGCAGCGGGTCGGGGTCGGTGAAGGTGGCGGTGTGATCCAGCAGCAGCCCGAGGCAGAAGTGCAGGGAGGCCAGCTGCTCGTCGTCGAGCGAGTCCAGTCCGAACCGGGCGGCCTCCGGCGCGGCGAGGAACCGCCGGATCAGGTCCGTCCGCTCCGCCGTGGTAAGCGGCTCCGCCCGCTGCTGCGTCGCTGCTCCCCGGCTGGTCGGCAGCAACGCGAGCCGGGCCCCGACCAGGGCGCGGTCGGTGGCGAGGGACCCTTCTCCGGGCAGCTCACTGAGCTCGTCGGTGATGGCCAGGTGCCGGCTCACCTCGGTCTGCATGGCGGCGGGTGCCTCGTCCCGGAACCAGGTCAGCTCGTCTTCGGCGCACATCTGACGGACCTGGTCGAGGACCCGGGACGGCGGACCACCGACGAAGATGTCCTTGGTGATGCCGATGTTGTGGTCCACGAGTGCCACCAGGGCGTGTTCCGGTCCGCCCGCCGGATCGTCGTAGGCGAAGGTCGCCAGGTAGGAGGTCTGGTCGCCGAAGACATCCCCGTACGCCCAGCAGCCGGTGAGGTGGACCCGGCCGAGCTGCCCGGACCAGGCGGGGGCGGCGGCGCCCGGCCGGACCCGGTCGGCCCCGGCCGCGTCCGGCACCAACGCGGCGAAGACCGAGCGGATGGTGGTGGCGGCCGCCGCCCGGCGGCGGGAGGTGGCGGCGAGGAAGTCGCTGACGAAAGCGCGGACGGCGTCGTCTCGGCGGGCCTCGGCGATCGCATAGACGCTTCCCAGTAGCGCCGCGCCGAGCCGCTCGGCGTCCAGTGCGTTGTCGAGCTGGGCCACGTCTCGGGCCGCGTGAAGCACCGCGTCATAGGGGGTCTGCGCAGTTCCCATCCACCGACCCTACGCTGCTGTCCGCCCACGGCGGCACCGGAAGCAGCGGCGTTCCACCCCCTCCGATGGGGTGTTCAGCTCGCCCGGCAAGACGCCGCAACCACCGGTGCGGCGGCTGTCGAGGGGGGCGGAGCCGGGGTGACAGGTCGGCAGCGAAGGGTGACTTGCGCCGGGTACGCTCAACCCCGACTTGACGATCGCCGGCGACATGGCAGTATTGAGTCCAGTTCACTCAACTTGTCTGGGACGCGCTCCGGCGGTGCCCGTCCACGGCTCAATCCAACGAAGCGAGGAAGCGAAGATGGCACGTGCGGTCGGCATCGACCTCGGCACGACGAACTCCTGCGTCAGCGTCCTGGAGGGCGGTGAGCCCACCGTGATCGCCAACGCCGAGGGCTCGCGGACGACCCCGTCGATCGTCGCCTTCGCCCGAAACGGCGAGGTGCTCGTCGGTGAGGTCGCCAAGCGGCAGGCGGTGACCAACCCGGACCGGACGATTCGGTCGGTCAAGCGGGAGATCGGCACCGACTGGTTCGTCGACATCGACGACAAGAAGTACACGCCGCAGGAGATCTCGGCCCGTACGCTGATGAAGCTCAAGCGGGACGCCGAGGCGTACCTGGGCGAGCAGATCACCGACGCGGTGATCACCGTTCCGGCCTACTTCAACGACGGCCAGCGGCAGGCCACCAAGGAGGCCGGTGAGATCGCCGGCTTCAACGTGCTGCGGATCGTCAACGAGCCGACCGCGGCCGCCCTGGCGTACGGGCTGGACAAGGGTTCCAAGGAGCAGACCGTCCTGGTCTTCGACCTCGGTGGCGGCACCTTCGACGTGTCGCTGCTGGAGCTGGCCGAGGGCGTCATCGAGGTCAAGTCGACCAGCGGTGACAACCTCCTCGGCGGGGACGACTGGGACCAGCGGATCATCGACCACCTGGTCAAGACCTTCAACGGTGAGCACGGCATCGACCTGGCCCAGGACAAGATGGCGATGCAGCGCCTCAAGGAGGCGGCGGAGAAGGCCAAGATCGAGCTGTCCGCCGCCGCCACCAGCAACATCAACCTGCCGTACATCACCGCTGGTGCCGCCGGCCCGCTGCACCTCGACGTGACGATCACCCGCGCCGAGTTCCAGCGGATGACGCAGGACCTGCTGGACCGCTGCAAGGGTCCGTTCGAGCAGGCCGTCAAGGACGCCGGGATCAAGGTCGCCGACGTCGAACACGTCATCCTGGTCGGCGGCTCGACCCGGATGCCGGCCGTGACCGAGCTGGTTAAGCAGCTCACCGGCCGGGACCCGAACAAGGGCGTCAACCCGGACGAGGTCGTCGCCGTCGGTGCCGCCCTGCAGGCGGGTGTGCTCAAGGGCGAGGTCAAGGACGTCCTGCTGCTCGACGTGACCCCGCTGAGTCTCGGTATCGAGACCAAGGGGGGCATCTTCACCAAGCTGATTGAGCGCAACACCACCATCCCGACCAAGCGCTCCGAGGTCTTCACCACGGCCGACGATAACCAGCCGTCCGTGCTGATCCAGGTCTTCCAGGGTGAGCGGGAGATCGCCGCCTACAACAAGAAGCTCGGCACCTTCGAGCTGACCGGCCTGCCGCCGGCACCGCGTGGCATGCCGCAGATCGAGGTCACCTTCGACATCGACGCCAACGGCATCGTGAACGTCCACGCGAAGGACACCGGTACCGGCAAGGAACAGAAGATGACGGTCACCGCTGGCTCCTCGCTGCCGAAGGAGGACATCGAGCGGATGCGTCGGGACGCCGAGGAGCACGCCGAGGAGGACAAGCAGCGGCGTGAGGAGGCGGAGACCCGCAACGTGGCCGAGGCGCTGCAGTGGCAGACCGAGAAGTTCCTCGCCGAGAGCGGCGACAAGCTGCCCACCGAGTCCCGGGACCAGATCAACGAGGCGCTCGGCGAGCTGCGTAGCGCCCTCGGCGGTCAGGACATCGAGAAGATCAAGTCTGCGCACGCGCAGCTGGCCCAGGTTTCCCAGCAGGCCGGCTCCCAGCTCTACACCCAGCAGCAGGGTGAGCAGGCCGGTGCGGCCGGCGACCAGCCGGGCGCTCAGGCCGGTGGCCCGGACGACGTGGTCGACGCGGAGATCGTGGATGAGGACAAGGGCAAGAAGTGACTGTTCTCGGTCACGGACTCCACGTACAGGGATGAGGTAGCCGCATGACGGACAAGCCACGAGCCACCGACCCGGACGGTACCGGGTCGGTGCCGGGTGGCTCCGCCTCCGCCGGCGAGGCCGGTGCGGAGCCGCGGGTCGTGATTCGGGACAACCGCAAGATCAGCGATGCCGCGGGCTCCGGCTCGGATGCTGTTGACGCGGAATCCGCCTCGGACGCGGCCGGCTCCGGCTCGGCCGCCGCTGACACCGCGGACGCGGCCGCCGCCGACGCCGGGTCGGATGTCCCGGCAGCAGGGCTGGTCGAGGAGGCGGATGTCGTGGTTGACGAGATCCAAGCCGAGACCACCGAGGGGGCGTCGGCCAGCCCACCGGTGGTGGACGCGCCGGCCGAGCCGGTTGACGCCGCCACGGCGACCTCACTCGGCGCGGAGTTGGAGGCGTTGCGGGCCGATCTGGATGAGCGGACTCGGGACCTCCAGCGGGTGACCGCGGAGTACGCCAACTACCGCAAGCGGGTTGACCGAGACCGGGCGCTCGTCACCGAGCAGGCCACCGGCTCGGTGCTCGCCGCCCTGCTGCCGATCCTCGACGACCTGGACCGGGCTCGCGAGCACGGCGACCTGGTGGGACCGTTCGGATCGGTGGCGGAGCAGCTCACCACCGCGCTCGGCAAGTTCGGGCTGACCCAGTTCGGTGCCGAGGGTGACCCGTTCGACCCGACCCAGCACGAGGCGGTGACACACCAGACTTCGGCCGAGGTCACGGAGCCGACCTGCGTACAGGTCATGCGGCGGGGCTACCTGGTGGGGGAGCGGCTGCTGCGGCCGGCGTTGGTCGGAGTCGCCGACCCGGAGTAAACGGGTGACACGACGGCATGATCGTCCCGCCCGCCCCTGTCGGGCGGGCGGGACGATCACTCGAAGGAAGGGGGCGGACCGGTGAGTTCCAAGGACTGGATCGAGAAGGACTACTACGCCGCCCTTGGAGTGGGCAAGGCCGCCTCCGCTGATGAGATCAAGAAGGCGTACCGGAAGCTGGCGCGCGAGTCGCACCCGGATCGCAATCCGGACGATGCGTCGGCCGAGGAGCGGTTCAAGGCGGCCTCCGAGGCGTACACGGTGCTCGGCGACGACGCGAAGCGCCGTGAGTACGACGAGATGCGTTCGCTGTTCGGTTCGGGCGCGTTTCGGCGTAACGCCCGTGGAGCGGGCCAGCCCGGCGGGGCGCCGTTCGATGTCGGCGACCTGTTCGGTGGCGCGGCCGGTGGTGGCCGGCGGTTCAGCGGGGCTGGGTTTCAGGACCTGTTCGGTTCGATCTTTCCGGGCGGGGGTGGGGCCGCGGCGCGTGGACCGGCGCGGGGGCGGGACGTGGAGACCGAGGTCGCACTCGACTTCGACGACGCTATTCGCGGGGTGACCCTGCCGTTGACGTTGCGAACGCCGGGCGTGTGTGACACCTGTCGCGGCGACGGGGCGAAGCCGGGTACGCAGCCGCGTGCCTGTCCGACCTGTCGCGGTGCCGGCGTGACCACCCGCAATCAGGGGTCGTTCAGCTTCTCCGAGCCCTGTTCCGACTGCCAGGGCGTCGGCACGGTGGTAGACGAGAAGTGCCCGGAGTGTCAGGGCACCGGTGGCGTCACCAAGAACCGGACCTTGAACGTTCGGTTCCCGGCCGGGGTTGCCGATGGTCAGCGGATTCGGCTGGCTGGGCGGGGCGAGCCCGGGGCGCGGGGCGGGCCCGCCGGTGACCTGTTCATCCAGGTCAAGGTCAGCCCGGACGAGCTGTTCGGACGAGCCGGTGAGGACCTGACGCTGACGGTGCCGATCACCTTCGCGGAGGCGGTACTCGGCGCCGATCTACGGGTACCCACCTTCGACGGCGCGGTCACGCTTCGGGTGCCCCCGGGTACGCCGAGTGGACGTGTCCTCCGGGCTCGGGGCAAGGGGGTGGTCCGTACCGATGGACGGGCCGGTGATCTGTTGGTCACCCTTGAGGTGGTGGTACCAGCGAAGCTGTCGGAGGAGGCCCGGGCGGCGTTGGAGACGTTCGTTGCCCAGACCCCGCCGGCCGCTCGGGAACATCTCGACGCGCGGGTGCGTCGGGGGAGCTGACCGGGCGGCGGGCTCGGTGGAGTGCACGCGGAGGTGAGCGGGGATGGCGGACAACTTCGTCGGTGCGGATGACCCTGCCTACGAGGCCAAGGTACTGATGATCTCGGTGGCTGCCCGGATGGCGGGCATGCACCCACAGACACTGCGCCAGTACGATCGGCTCGGTCTGGTGCAGCCCGGCCGTGCCGCCGGGGGCGGCCGTCGGTACAGCGTCCGGGATGTGGTGCTGCTCCGCGAGGTGCAGCGGCTCAGTCAGGACGACGGCATCAACCTGGCCGGGGTGAAACGGATCATCGGGTTGGAGCGGCTGCTGGAGCAGGCGCAGCAGCGGGTAGCCCGGCTGGAGGTGGAGCTGGAGGCCGCGTACCGCCGGATCGCCGAGTTGGAGACGGTGGCCCGCTTCCCCGGCAGTGACCTGGTGCCCGCCAGCCGCACCTCCACCGCGTTGGTGGTCTGGCGTCCCCGCCGGAACCCGGAACGGTGAGCCCACGACAGGTTCGGGGTTCGGCCCCGCGGGATGGCCGGGGTCAGCTACTCTCATGATTAGCTACAAATACGCCCAAATCGGACTCCACTGGTAGGGAGCATGGCGGAATCAGCCAAGAGTCTCGCCCAGCAGGCGGAGGACAGCCTCGAGCAGGTGGCCGAGGCGGTCCGAAAGCGGTTCGACGAGCTCACTGAGGGAAGGTTCAGCGACCAGATCAGGGAAGGACGGTTCGCGGATCCGGATGACTCCGGCACCGACCAGGTGCACCCCGCGAGCCAGCATCAGGGCCGCTGACCGAGCCGGTCGGCCGATGGACGGGCCGGGACCCACGGGGGGTCCCGGCCCACCCAGTCAGGGGAGGCGGCGGTTCTCCCGGACCAGTCCCCCCTCGCACCAGTCGCGGTAGACGAAGACATCCGGCTGGGCCAGCAGGATCCGGCTGTTCTGCGCCCAGGTCCGCATCGGTTCGTCCCCCTCCCGCTCGGCCCGCTCCACCAGCTTCCAGAAACGCCGCTTCGGATGGGCCCGAAACTTCGTTCGGATCCCGTCTGCGGCATAGATGTAGAGGCAGTGCAGCGCGAAGCGGCGGGCCGGGCAGGCCGGATCCATTGCCAGGTCGAAGAGGGTCGCTACCAGTCCGTTGCCGGCGACCAGGAGGTCCCAGTCCTGTGGCATGGAGGTCAGCGGCACCGAGTCGGGATGGTAGGCCCAGGCCCGGAGCTCCGCCGGTGACGGGTCAACCGGGTTCGTGAAGCCGCGGAACGTCGAATCCTGCCCACTCACCGGCCAACCCTCCGCTCTCGACCTGGGCGACGGCCGTGTACCCCTTTCCGCTGTTGGGCGGCAACGGTAACGGAGGCACGCCAGCGGCGGTAGCCCTCACCGGGGCGGATTCGCTCGCCATCCGGCCCGCCGGTGGCCCGCGCCGGGCAGGCCACCGAGGCGGGCGGATCAATCCCGGACGGGCACCGGCCGGGCCTGCTGCTTGGCGGCGCGTTGCCGTAGCCAGCTCTTGAACCAGTCGAGGTCGGGCACCCGGGCGAGCGTCGGCCCGACGACCACGGTGATCAATACGTACGCCGTGGCGAGCGCGGCCAGTTGCGGATCGACACTTCCGGCCGCCACCGCCAGCCCGGCGATGACGATGGAGAACTCGCCGCGCGGTACCAGGGTGAGCCCGGTGCGCCAGCGACCTGGCTCAGCGATGCCGGCCCGGCGGGCGGCGAGGTAACCGGTGAGCGTCTTCGTGCCCATCGTCACCACCGCCAGCGCGAGCGCCGGCAGCAGCACCGGTGGGATGTCGCGCGGGTCGGTGACCAGCCCGAAGAAGAGGAAGAACACCGCGGCGAACAGGTCCCGCAGCGGCGTCAGGAGTTCGGTGGCATGGTGTGCGACCGGTCCGGAGATCGCGATGCCGACCAGGAACGCCCCGACCGCGGCCGAGACCTGGAGCTTCGCGGCCACCCCGGCGACCAGCAGGGTTAGGCCGAGCACGCCCAGGAGCAGCGCCTCAGGATCGCGGGCCGACATGACGTTCGAGATGGTTCGGCCGTACCGGATCGCCACCACCAGCACGATCAGCACCGTGGCGACCGCGACGGCGAGCGCGGCGCCGCCGGCGACCAGCCCGGCCCCGGCCAGGACGGCGGTGAGCAGGGGTAGGTAGAAGGCCATCGCCAGGTCTTCGATGACCAGCACCGACAACACCACCGGGGTCTCCCGGTTGCCGAGCCGGCCCAGGTCACTGAGGACTTTCGCGACCACGCCGGAGGACGAGATCCAGGTGATTCCGGCGAGCACGATCGCAGCCACCCAGTCCCAGCCGAGCAGCAGTGCGAAGGCGGCGCCGGGCAGCGCGTTGAGCAGCCCGTCAATCAGCCCGGCCGGTGCCGCGGCGCGGAGGTTGCCGACCAGCTCGCTGGCGGAGTATTCCAGGCCGAGCATGACCAGCAGGAGGATCACGCCGATCTCGGCGCCGATCGCGAAGAACTCCTCGCTGGCTTTGAACCCGAAGACTCCGCCGTGCCCGAAGAGGAGCCCGGCGAGCAGGTAGAGGGGGATGGGGGAGAGCCCGATCCGTCGGCTGAGCCGGCCAAGGAGCCCGAGCAGGAACAGCAGTGCGCCGACTTCGATGAGCAGTGTGGTGGTGTCGTGCATCCGCCTCAGCCGTCCGGGTCGCCGTCGGCGAGGATGGCAGTCACCCCGTCGAGACCCTGGCGAGTCCCGACCACAACTACGACATCACCGGCCGCGAAGCGGAATGAGGGTTCTGGGGAGACGATCACCTCGCCGTGGCGGAGCACCGCCACGATCGAGGCACCGGTGCGGGTGCGCGCCTTCGTGTCGCCGAGTTTGCGGCCCACGTACGACGAGGCCGCGGGGATGGCGACCTGCTCGGTCAGTAGCCCAGCCGCCTGCTCCCGTAGCCCGGAGAGCTGGCCGAGCAGCAGTGACGCGCCGAGGATGTCGGCGAGTGCCTCGGCCTCGTCGTCGGTCAGCGGAATGTCGGCCTGGCAGGCGTCGGGATCATCCGGGTCGTAGAGAACGAGATCTCGCCGGCCGTTGCGGTGGGAAACCACCCCGAGTCGCCGTCCGGACTCCGTCATCAGATCGTGGCGGACACCGATCCCCGGAAGGGCAGTCTGTTCGACACGTACTCGCACGTGGTCAAGGCTACCGCGCGCGGCGGGTCCAGATGATCGAGCAGGATGCGGGCGCCGGTGCGCAGTGGGACACCCGAACGGGTGAGCTACTTCACACGGCTGAAGTTGAGCGGAATGGGCTCAACTTTGGCAGTGTCCGTATCAGTGGACACGCCGACCCCGGGGGAGCCCATGAACAGCGAACGTCTCACCACGAAGAGCCGCGAGACCATCACCGGCGCCGTCACTCTCGCCGGTCAGCGCGGACACGCCACTGTAGAGCCGTGGCACCTGCTGTTGTCCCTGCTGGACACCGCCGGGTCAACCGCGGTCGGACTGCTGCGCGCCACCGGAGCCGACCCCGACGACCTGCGCCACACCGCCGAGCGCGCGGTAGCCGCGCTGCCCGTCGCGCGCGGGTCCAGCGTCGCCGAGCCGACCCTGGCCCGGGAGTTCGTCAACGCCATCGGCGCCGCCGAACAGATCGCCCGTCCGCTCGGCGACGAGTACACCTCGACCGAACATCTGCTCGCCGGCCTGGCCCGGGTGGGCGGCGCGGTGTCGACGGCGCTCCGGACCGCCGGGGCCACCGAAGAGGCCCTGGTGGCCTCGTTCCCTACCGTGCGGGGCGGGGACCGTCGGGTCACCAGCGCCGACCCGGAGCAGACCTACCAGGCCCTCGCGAAGTACGGCGTTGACCTGACCACCAGCGCCAGGGACGGCCGGATCGACCCGGTGATCGGCCGGGACACCGAGATTCGCCGGGTGATCCAGGTGTTGTCTCGGCGGACGAAGAACAACCCGGTCCTGATCGGCGAGCCGGGCGTCGGCAAGACCGCGATTGTCGAGGGCCTGGCCCAGCGGATCGTCGCCGGTGACGTCCCCGAGTCGCTCCGGGGCAAGAAGCTGGTCTCCCTAGACCTCGGCGCGATGGTGGCCGGTGCGTCGTACCGGGGTCAGTTCGAGGAACGACTGAAATCCGTGCTTGAGGAGATCAAGAACTCGGATGGCCAGGTCATCACCTTCCTGGATGAACTGCACACCGTCGTCGGTGCCGGTAAGGGCGAGGGCTCGATGGATGCCGGCAACATGCTCAAGCCCATGCTGGCCCGGGGTGAGCTGCGGATGGTGGGAGCGACCACACTGGATGAATACCGCGAGCACATCGAGTCCGACCCGGCCCTGGAACGCCGCTTCCAGCCGGTGCTGGTCGGTGAGCCGACCATCCCCGACACCGTCGGCATCCTGCGGGGTCTCAAGGAGCGGTACGAGGTGCACCACGGAGTACGGATAACCGACGCTGCGTTGGTCGCCGCCGCCACCCTGTCCGACCGTTACATCACCGACCGGTTCCTGCCGGACAAGGCCATCGACCTGGTTGACGAGTCCGCGTCCCGGCTCCGGATGGAGATCGACTCCCGGCCGGTTGAGGTGGACGAGATCGAACGGGCGGTGCGCCGGCTCGAGATCGAGGAGATGGCGCTGGCGAAGGAGGCGGACGCGGCCTCCGTCGAGCGGCTGGAGCGGCTGCGCAAGGAACTGGCCGACAACCGGGAGCAGCTCACCGCCCTTTCTGGGCGCTGGCAGACCGAAAAGCGGCACATCACCCGACTCTCGGCGGCCAAAGAGGACCTGGAGCGGCTCAGCGGGGAGGCCGAGCGCGCCGAGCGCGACGGCGAGCTGGAGCGCGCCGCCGAGCTGCGGTACGGGCGCATCCCGGCCCTCAAGGCCGACCTGGCCCAGGCGGCGGAGGAGCTGACCCGGCTCCAGGCGGACGGCGCGATGCTCAAGGAGGAGGTCGGCGCGGACGACATCGCCGCCGTGGTCGCCTCCTGGACCGGCATCCCCGCCGGCCGGCTCCTCGAGGGTGAGACGGCCAAACTGCTGCGGATGGAGGAGTCGCTGGGCGAGCAGGTGGTCGGCCAGGCCCGCGCGGTGGGCGCCGTCGCCGACGCGGTCCGGCGAGCCCGCGCCGGCATCGCGGACCCAGACCGCCCGACCGGCAGCTTCCTCTTCCTCGGCCCGACCGGCGTCGGCAAGACCGAGTTGGCCAAGGCGCTCGCGGGGTTCCTCTTCGACGACGAGCGGGCGATGGTGCGAATCGACATGAGCGAGTACGGCGAGAAGCACGCCGTCGCCCGCCTCGTCGGTGCCCCACCCGGCTACGTCGGGTACGAGGAGGGGGGCCAGCTCACCGAGGCGGTACGTCGCCGGCCGTACTCGGTGATCCTGCTCGACGAGGTGGAGAAGGCCCACCCGGACGTCTTCGATCTCCTCCTCCAGGTGCTCGACGACGGCCGGCTCACCGACGGCCAGGGCCGCACGGTGGACTTCCGCAACGCCATCCTGATCCTCACCTCCAACCTCGGCTCGTCGGTGGTGGGTGACCTCACCGTGGCGGAGGAGCAGCGCCGCGAGGGCGTCCTGGCGGTGGTCCGGTCGCACTTCAAACCGGAGTTCCTCAACCGCCTCGACGACACCGTGGTCTTCGCCGCCCTCCAGGGCGAGCAGCTGCGGGCCATCGTGGACATCCAGCTGGACCGGATGCGCCACCGGCTCGCCGACCGTCGGCTGGGTCTGGAGATCACCGACCCGGCTCGGGAGTGGCTCGCCGAGCATGGCTACGACCCGGTCTACGGCGCCCGCCCACTGCGTCGCCTGGTGCAGACCGCCATCGGGGACCAGTTGGCGAAGTCCCTGCTGGCCGGCGCAGTCCGCGACGGTGACACCGTCCGGGTGGACCTGGCGGACGGGAAGGACGCCCTCACCGTGACCGCCGCCTAGGCCCCCTTCCGCACCCGGGTGCGGCTGTCTGCCAGCGCCGCCGAGGTGCACCGGGTTGTTATCGTCTCCGATCGACATACCTGGGGAGGTGGTCGGTGGACGGGTCGGTGGCGTATCTGCTGGCGACGGCGGGCTGCCTGGTGGTGGCGGCCGGGGTGGCGGTCGCCGCATGGGTGCAGCGCCGGACCAGCGGCCGTCCACTCGGTGTGCCGGTCGCCGAAGATCCGCTCCGCGACCGCGACGCGGATGCCCTTCGAGGCGACCCACGGCGTCTCAAGCCCGGGGACCTCGTTGAGGTCTCCGGCGGCGTCACGTACGTGGTGCGTGGCTCCGTCCGGCTGGTGGAGGGTGCGTGGAGCTGGACGGAACACCTGCTCGACGACCCGGACGGCATCCGGCGCTGGCTCTCCGTTGAGGAGGTGCCCGAGCTGGAACTGGTGCTCTGGGCGGCCGAACCCGGCACGACGATCACTCCGGGCGCACCGACCATCGACTTCGCCGGCCGTCGCTACCGCTGGAACGAGTCCGGCCAGGCTCGCTACACCGCGGTCGGCGCCACCGCGCTCGACCCCAGTGGCATCCTGCGCTACCACGACTACCAGGCCGCCGGCGGGGAGCGGTTGTCGTTCGAGGCATACGGCGAGGCGGGCTGGGAGGTGGCCCGGGGTGAGCGGCTGCACCGGTCCGAGGTGATGATCTATCCGCGGGACGAGGTGGCCTGAGTGCTCGTGACCCTGGTCGCCCCCTACGTCGATACCAGCGCTGCCGACCTCAGCCTGGCGCTCGACGACACTCCGCGCCCCGCGCTGCACGTACTCCAGGTCGACCTGCCCGGTGCGGTCCAGGTGCGGCTGCGCCTGCTCGGCGCCTCGCACCAGGTGGTGCTGCGTACCCCGGGCACCGTGCTGACCGAGACGGTGGCGTGCCTGCCCGGCCGCCGTCCCGACCTGCCCGACCGGGTCCAGGACGAGTCCACCGGCTACCGGTTCACCGCCACCGTGCTGCGTCCCGACGACGAGGGCCTGCGGGAACGGGTGGCGGGGCTCCGCGCCGACCTGGCCGATGACCCGTACGCCCTGGTCGGTGTCTTCCCCGGCGACGTTGACGCGGTGACCGCGTTGGCGGTGCGTCCGGGCCGGTCGGGCGGCGCCCTCGGCTGGCGCACCTGGCACGCGTACCCGCAGACCAGAGAGCTGGTCCTGACCGAAACCGTGGTGACTCCCCGATGACGTACCGGCGCTGGTTTGTGATGGGGACGGCGTTCGCTCTCCTCGGCGTGTTGGTCGTGACCATCGCCATCAGCTACGGCAGCTTCTCCCCACGCGGCTTCGTCGAGGACCACTACCAGCGGGCCGCCGCACACGACCTCGGCCGCGAGGCGCGGGCCTACAGCTCGACGAAGCAGCCGAGCCAGGTGGCCCAGGAGCTCACCGACGCCTGGCAGCCGGCGGACCAGTACATCGACAGCACCGGCGTCTACCTGCGCTACGACGACGACTCGGTGGTGATCCGGCCGGTCGACGCGGGCTCACTGATCCTCCTGGAACGGCTTACCACCGCGTACCCGCGCTATCACTCCGTGGTCGGAAGTCACTGGGGCTGGGGTCGGGGCAACACCGTCCGGGGTGGTGGCCCGGGAAGTGGCAAGTAGCACCTCTACCGACCGAACGAATCCGGGAGCGCCCCTGTGTTGCAGACCCTCGTCCTTGACCTGCTGCTCACCCTCGCCTATGGAGTGGTCGGAATCGCCCTCATGGGCGTCGGCTACGGTCTGGTTGACCTAGCCACTCCGGGCCGGCTCAATCAGCTGATCTGGAACGAACGCAACCGCAACGCCGCGCTCCTGCTCGCCTCGAACGTGCTCAGCGTCGGCACCATCGTGGTCGCCGCGATCGTCGCCAGCGAGGACAACTTCCTCGTCGGCCTGACCGGCGCGGCGCTCTATGGGTTCCTGGGCCTGGTCATCATGGCAGCCGCGTTCCTGTTGCTGGACCTCGCCACCCCCGGGCGGCTGGGCGAGATCCTCGTTGACCCGGAGCCACACCCCGCGGTGTGGGTCACCGCCGCCGTTCACCTCGCTGCCGGCGCGATCATCGCCGCCGCGATCAGCTGATGGCGCCGGGGGCAGCGTCGCGAGCATCCTCCGGACAGGGCTGGAGGGTGTGGGGTGGCTTCGCGGTGGTGGCCGTCCTCAGCACTGTGGTCACCGCCTGCGCCCCGACCGAGGACAACAGCCTGGTCGTACCGCCGCCCACCGCCACCGAACAGAACGACACCGTGGCCCTGCTGCGCGACGCCGCCGAGCAGCAGAACATCTGCTACGGCTGGGAGCTCGAGCAGGGAGATGGCGACGTGGTCAGCGCCGGATCGAACCTCGGTGTCGGCATCTCGGTGGTTGACCACCCGCAGTGCCCCCGCTGGCTGCGGGTCGCCGCGACCGTCGACTACACCCCGCAGAGCAGCGAGGTCGAGGACTTCGCCCGGGTGGTGGTCGAGGGGTCACCCGAATTCATCAGCGATCTCTTCGAGCTGGAGACCAGCTTGTCCCGCTTCGGCCTTGATGGAGCGGCCTTCCTCGAGGAACCCGGCTGGGCGGTGACGCGGGCCGCGGTGAGTCTTCCACTCCTTGTCGTCGAACGTGGTGTGGCCAGTCCGGAGCCGGTGGTCACCAGCGCGCCCGTCGCGGCGCCGAGCCCGCTGCCGGCAGCCGGCAGCGACCTGTGGCGGGAGCGTTCCGGTTGGCTGATCGGGGCCACCGGGATGGTCCTGATCGCCGTGCTGCTGGTCGTGGTCGGTCTGATTCAGCGGCGTCGGCAGCGCGACGAGGCGGCGGTTACGGCCCGGCGTGGCAAGGGCAGAGGTTCGACGGGGCCGGTGAAGCGGGCGTGACGGTGGACGTGGACGCGCCGGTCCGGTGGCGACCCGCCCGCGCCGCCGTGCTGGCCGCGGTGTTCGTCTGTGCGGCCTGCGGCCTCGTCTACGAGCTGGCCCTGGTCGCGCTCGGCAGCTACCTGATCGGTGACACGGTCGGGCAGGCGTCGATCGTGCTCGGGGTCATGGTCTTCGCGATGGGTGTGGGAGCTCTCGTCGCGAAGCCGCTGCAGTCGCGGGCCGCTGCCGTCTTCGCCGCGATCGAGCTGGCCCTGGCGCTGCTCGGTGGCCTGTCGGTCCTTGGCCTCTACGCGGCGTTCGCCTGGCTGAACCTGTACCTGCCGGCGCTGGTCGGCACCGCCTTCGTACTCGGACTGTTGATCGGCGCGGAGATTCCGCTGCTGATGGTGCTGCTGCAACGGATCCGCCGGCAGGCGGCCGGCAGTGCGGTTGCCGACCTGTTCGCCGCCGACTACGTCGGCGCCCTCCTCGGTGGCCTGGCCTTCCCGTTTCTGCTGCTGCCCCTCTTCGGCCAGCTCAAGGGCGCGCTGGTGGTCGGTGCGGTAAACGCTGTAGCCGGCCTGGCGTTGGTCTTCACCGTCTTTCGGCGGGAGCTCAGCGGCCGGGCGCGAACGGCCCTAACCGCCGGCTCCGTGCTGGTCGCTGTCTGCCTCGGGTACGCGTGGCTGACCGCCCATGACTTCGAGGTGACCGCCCGCCAGCAGCTCTATCGCGACCCGGTGGTGCACGCGGAGCGCAGCCGCTACCAGGAGATTGTCCTCACCCGGTCGGTGGCCGAGCCCGGTGACCGGACCGACCTGCGCCTCTTCCTCAACGGGGACCTCCAGTTCAGCTCGGTCGACGAATACCGATACCACGAGGCGTTGGTGCATCCGGCGCTCGCTGGTACGCGCGGTGAGGTGCTTGTGCTCGGTGCCGGGGATGGGCTCGCGGTTCGGGAACTGCTGCGCTACCCGGATGTCCGTCGTATCACGGTGGTCGACCTGGATTCGGCGGTGGTGGCGCTGGCCCGCACCGAGCCGCGGCTGCGGCAGCTCAACGGTGGTTCGCTCGATGACCCCCGGGTGCGGGTTCTGCATGCCGACGCGTTCGGGTGGTTGCGGTCCACCACCGAGCAGTTTGACGTGGTCATCGCCGACCTGCCGGACCCGGACGAGACGGCTACCGCGAAGCTCTACTCCGTGGAGTTCTACACGTTGGTCCGGAGCGCGCTGGCCGCCGAGGGCCGGCTGGTTGTGCAGGCCGGTTCCCCGTACTTCGCGCCCCGGTCGTACTGGTCCATCGAGGCGTCACTGCGGGAGGCCGGATTCGCCACGAAGCCGTACCATGTGGACATCCCTTCTTTCGGTGACTGGGGCTTTCTGCTCGCCGCGCCCGGCGATTCACCGCCAATGCTGGCCCTGCCGAAAGACGCGCCGACCCTGCGCTTTCTGGACGTGGCGACGCTGGCCGCCGCCGAGGTGTTCCCGCCGGACCGACGCCGGGTCGACGTGCCGGCGTCAACGCTGTTGCAACCCCGAGTGCTCGAATACGCGCGTGCCGAATGGCGTGGGTACTGAGATCCTCGTACCGTCGTTGTTGGCCCGAGGCCGTACGGTGTGGGCGCGAATGAGGGAAGGAGTCTCGTGGTAAATCCGCAACAGCCCGTACGGGTGCGTCCGGGCGTCGTCACCATTTCCAGTTACCTGCTTATTTTCTATGCCGTCCTGACGCTGACCGAGACGGTCATCGGGCTCACCACCCTGGGCACGGTCCGGGATATCTACCGGGACGCCTACGCGGGCACCGAAGCTGAGGGCACCGAGGGCGTAGTGGTCTTCGTGTTTGTCGCGATGAGCATGGTCGGCCTGCTTTTCGCGGCTGGGTTGGTCGTTCTCGCCCTGCTCAACAACCGGGGGATGAACACGGCCCGGATCATCACCTGGGTGGTCGGGGGAATCGCGCTCTGCTGCACTGGTGTTGGCCTGGCCCTATCCGCGGCGAACAGCGCCGTAGGGGGAGAGACCTCCGATGACGTGGCCAGCCAGGAGGAAATCGACCGCCGGCTGGCGGAAGCCCTGCCGTCCTGGCAGGAACCGGTGCTGACGCTGACCGCGACGCTCGGCGCCATCGCTGTGCTGGTGGCCCTGATCCTGCTTGCGCTGCCGAAGTCGAACGAGTTCTTCCGCAAGCCGCAGCAGCAGTGGGAGCCCCCGGTTCCCGGCACCGCCTATCCCATGGCTCCGGGCGGGCCGGTGTACCCCGCGGCCCCGGGTGCCTCCTACCCCATGACGCCGGGTGCCTCCTACCCCACGGGCCCGGGCCAGCCGGGCTATCCGCAGGCCGATCCGGGTTCGGGTGACCCGGGCCGGTCGGGCTCTTCGGGGGGTGACTGGAGTTCGGGCTCCTCGGGGAACTCGGGCTCGTCCGACCCGGGTGGCGGAGGGCATTCCGGCTCGGGTGGCGGAGGGTATTCCGGCGGGTAGGGCTAGCCGTTAGCCGCCGGCGGCCTCCCCGCCGGAGAACGCGACACAACAGGTCCCTCCGGATAGCGTGCAACCCGACGCCTACCGGAGGGATCAGTTGTGTCGTACCCCGAACCGGCCCGCCGCCCCGCTGCGGTGACCGCGGCTGTCGTGCTGCTGGCGCTGATGGCGGTGGTCGCCGTCGCGTACGCCGTCGCTGGCCTGTTCGTTCTGTTCAGTACGGTCGACGCCTTCCGGTTGGTGGCGGCGGGAAGCGCGGCCTCGCCGGACGAGGTCGATGCGGTGGTCGCGTTGGTCGCCATCTGGACAGTGGCCGGCGCGGTGGTCAGCCTGCTCGCCGGGGTGCTCTTGGCCGCGCTCGCCGCGCTGGTGCGCACTGGCCGTTCCAGTGCGCGGGTAGTGACCTGGGTGGTCGCCGGCCTGGGGGTGGTCGCCGGCTGCTGCGGGCTCACCCTGCTGGGCGGGATGCGGGCGATCCCCCTGCAACCGGCCGAGGTGGATCGCTCCACTGCCGAACTCCTCGCCCAGCTGTCCGAGGCGTACCCGGACTGGTGGATCTCGCTCGGCGCAGGTCTTTCGGTTGGGCAGGTGCTCGGTTACCTTGTGGTAGCAATATTGCTGGCCTTGCCGCCGGCAGCGACCTGGTTCCGTCGGCCTGTGCCTTCCCCGCACATGCCCTATCCGCCTCCGCATCCCCCGCACATGCCGTATCCGCCCCCGCATCCCCCGAGGTGAGACGCTCGTGCCGAGTGACCAGTCGACCACCGAGCGGCGCGCCTTGATCACCGGTGCGACGGCCGGCATTGGCGCGGAGTTCGCGCGCCAGCTGGCCGCGGAGGGCTGGCACCTGGTACTGGTTGCTCGGGACGCAGCCCGACTGGAGGAGTCCGCCGCCGAGCTGACCGCCGAGCACGGCCGAGAGGTCGAGACGATCTCCGCCGATCTGTCCACCGACGACGGATGTGCGGAGGTGGAGCGCCGGCTCACCACGGGCTCCCCGGTCGAGTTGCTGGTGAACAATGCGGGGTTCAGCCTCAACACCCCGTTCTTGCGGTCGTCACCGGAGGACGAGGCGCGGCTGCTCCGGCTCAACGTGCACGCGGTGATGCGGCTCACCCTCGCCGCCGTCCAGCCGATGGCCGAGCGGCGGAGTGGGGCAGTGATAAATGTCTCTTCGGTCTCCGGGTTCGCGCCGGTCATGCCCGGTTCGACGTACCCGGCGAGCAAGGCGTGGGTGACCAGCTTCAGTGAGTCGGTCGGTCTGTCAGTGCGGGAGTTCGGTGTCCAGGTGATGGCCCTCTGCCCGGGCTACACCCGTACCGAGTTCCACGATCGGGCCGGTATTGACCGGTCGAAGATGCCGGGGTGGATGTGGCTGCGGGCGGAGGATGTCGTCACTGAATCCCTGCGTGACCTGCGAAAAGGTAAGTTGGTCAGCGTCCCGGTGTGGAAGTACAAGCTGCTCGTGGCGGCGATGCGGCACGCCCCGCGGCGGCTGGTGAAAGCCTTCTCACAGGACGTCCGGGGGCAGGTTAGCCGCGCGGAACAGTGATCGCCCCGAATCGTCGTTGGCGGTGTCAACGACCCGTTCTGGTTGCGGAGCGTGTTGGTAATTCGCCCGCTGTCACATCGCCCGCAGGGTTGACCTAGGCCGCCCCGACACACAGCTCCCAGCATCGAGCAGTACCCTCTTCGCCATGGGGGACCACGACGACCTGCGTAAATTCATCACCGACCTGGCAGTGGTCCATGGTCGAGTGGTGCTCTCCTCGGGGCGTGCGGCGGACTGGTATGTGGACTTGCGGCGCGTAACGCTGCATCACGAGGCCGCACCGTTGGTGGGCCGGGTGCTGCGGGAGCTGACTGCCGACTGGGCGTACGACGCGGTGGGTGGGCTCACCCTCGGCGCCGACCCGATCGCGTTGTCGATGCTGCACGCCACCGCTGGTACCGACCGCCCGCTGGATGCCTTCGTAGTCCGGAAGGCGGGAAAGGCGCACGGGCTGCAGCGCCGGATTGAGGGGCCTGACGTGGCTGGGCGCCGGGTGCTCGCGGTGGAAGACACGTCCACCACGGGCCAGAGCGTGTTGACTGCTGTCCAGGCTCTACGTGAGGCCGGGGCCGAGGTGGTGGGGGCAGCAGTTATTGTTGATCGAGGTGCCGGCGCCGCGGTGCGAGCCGCCGGATTGCCATACCGGGCGGCCTATACGTTGGCTGACCTCGGCCTTGTGGCGTAAAAGTCTGCCGATTTGGATTCGCCGATATGCAGGCGAGTCAATGGTGCTGGTGGAAGGATGGAATACGTGGGAACTGCGTTGGCGGAAATGACAATGCCTCAGATCTCGCCGCTTGCCGGCGAGCCGATCGAACGAGCAGACGCGGAGCGGCTGGCCGGGGTCCTCAAGGCCCTTGCCGACCCCGCCCGACTGCGGCTGCTGAGCCTGATCCAGTCGGCACCGGAGGGCGAAGCGTGCGTGTGTGATCTCACCGCGCCCCTCGGCCTCTCCCAGCCGACGGTCAGCCATCACCTGCGCATCCTCACCGAGGCTGGCCTGCTGGAGCGGGAGAAGCGTGGGGTCTGGGCGTACTACCGGCTGGTGCCGACCGCGATCGCGACCATCGCCGACCTTCTGACGCCGCCGCGTAAGCGCGCCGGCAAGAAGGCGCGCTGACCGTACCGTTCGTCCGACGCCCTCCGACCCGGGGCGGCGTCGGACGGTCGGGGTCGCGGGTTGCGGCCGGGCCCGCGTTCGCGGGCGACTCGGTTTCGGGCGCGATACCCCGGTGACCCGGGGCACGGCCACTCGGTGCCGCGCCCCGGCCGGTTAGTGCTTGCCGTAGTGCTCCCGGGTTTCCCGGATCGCCTCCTCGGCCGCGGCCCGCTCCGCCGCGGTGGTGCCGCGCCTCGCGGCCAGGCGGGCGCGCAGCAACTCGACCACGATCGGGACCACCGAGAGCACCACGATCGCGATCAGGATCAGCTCGATGTTCGCCTTCACGAACGGGATCTGGCCGAGGAAGTAGCCGAGCACCGTCACGCCGGTGCCCCAGAGGATCGCGCCGATCACGTTGTAGATGACGAACGTGCGGTAGTTCATGCGGCTGACCCCGGCCACGATCGGGGTGAAGGTCCGGACGATCGGTACGAAGCGGGCCAGTACCACCGAGCGCGCCCCGTACTTCTCGAAGAAGTCATGCGACTTCAGCAGGTTTTCCTGCTTGAACAGCTTCGAGTTGGGCCGTCGGAACAGCGCCGGCCCGACCTTGCGTCCGAAGGCGTACCCCACCTGGTCACCGGCGATGGCCGACAGTGTGATGAGCAGGCAGACCAGCCAGAGCGGCCAGGTGATGTACTTCCCGTCGGCAGTAAGCAGGCCGGCGGTGAAGAGCAGCGAGTCGCCGGGCAGGAAGAAGCCGATCAGTAGCCCCGACTCGGCGAAGACGATCACCAGGATGCCGAGCAGGCCGAAGGTCGAGATCAGCACCTCGGGATCGAGCCAGTCCGGCCCAAGAGCCAGGGTAGTGGTGGGCGTCGGCACGCGGTGACCTCCGTGGGCTGCCGGGCGGTGGACGTCGCCAGCGGCGACGGGAATGTCCGTAGTCTAGGTGGCAGCCCGGTCCGTCCGGTGCCTGACGTCACAGCTGCACCCACGCCGCTGAGTGGCTATCGTGCCGTCTCATTCCGGCCCGTCGGCCGCCCGCTCAGCGGTAGTCGTCCTCGTCCTCTCCGACGACGCGGGCCTGCTCCACCGCGTCCCAGCCGCTGACCTCCAGGCCGCGGTGCGGCTCGACCTCCACCTCGCTTGGGAGCACCACCGTGGCCTGCTCGATCGCGTCCGCTGGCTCGGCCTCCAGGTTCCGCTCGTCCGGCGTGAGGTGCTCGCTCGGGGCGAAGTCCTCGTCGGGTAGGCCCATGGTCCCTCCCTGGATCTCGTGCGGACAGCTACCCACACCGTACGGGCTGGTCACGCTCCGCGTCGGGGGTGGCGTGGACCGTGCTGATCTGTTCGGAACCGGGAATGCCTCCCCGGCGTGGCGCCCCGGTGCCACGATGGGGGCATGGCCTCCGCCGGGTGCGAACGGGCGGTCCGGACCTTTCTGATCACCGCCGCTGGGCTGGATCGAACCAGGGGCACCGGGGCCGGGTGTGCCCGGGCCGGTGGTGCCGACCGTAATCAACTGCGGGATACTGCCGGCGGTGGACAGCGCGGTCCGGCGCACCCAAGGACAACAGCGGCCGGCGACGGCCGAGAGCGTTAAGTAAGGAGCGTTCGACATGCCTATCGCTTCCCCCGAGGCCTACGCGGAGATGCTGGACCGTGCCAAGGAAGGCCGGTTCGCCTACCCCGCGATCAACGTGACCTCCTCGCAGACCCTCAACGCGGCGTTGAAGGGCTTCGCCGACGCGGAGAGTGACGGCATCATCCAGGTCTCCACCGGTGGTGCCGAGTACCTCTCCGGCCCCTCGGTGAAGGACATGGTCACCGGCGCGGTGGCCTTCGCCGCGTACGCGCACGAGGTCGCCAAGAAGTACCCGGTCAACATCGCCCTGCACACCGACCACTGCCCGAAGGACAAGCTGGACAAGTTCGTCCGGCCGTTGCTGGGTATCTCGCAGGAGCGGGTGCAGGCCGGTCAGGAGCCGCTCTTCCAGTCGCACATGTGGGACGGCTCGGCGGTGCCGGTAGCGGAGAACCTCACGATCGCCGAGCAGCTTCTCGGTGAGGCCGCCAAGGCCAAGATCGTCCTCGAGATCGAGGTCGGCGTGGTCGGCGGCGAGGAGGACGGCGTCGAGAACGCCATCAACGAGAAGCTCTACACCACCGTTGACGACGGCCTGGCCATGGTTGAGGCGCTTGGCCTGGGAGAGAAGGGCCGCTACATGGCGGCGCTGACCTTCGGCAACGTGCACGGCGTCTACAAGCCGGGCAACGTCAAGCTTCGTCCCGAGGTGCTCAACCAGATTCAGGCGGCGGTCGGGGCCAAGTACGGCAAGGACAAGCCGCTGAGCCTGGTCTTCCACGGCGGCTCCGGTTCGCTGCTGTCGGAGATCCGAGAGTCGCTGGACTACGGGGTGGTGAAGATGAACATCGACACCGACACCCAGTACTGCTTCACCCGTCCCGTCGCGGACCACATGTTCAGCAACTACGACGGGGTGCTGAAGGTCGACGGTGAGGTCGGCAACAAGAAGAAGTATGACCCGCGGGTCTGGGGCAAGGCCGCCGAGGCCGGGATGGCCGCCCGCATCGTCGAGGCCTGCGAGGACCTGCGTTCCACCGGCACCCGGATGAAGTGATCTGATCGCCGTGTTGACGGCCGGCTCCCGCAACCGGGAGCCGGCCGTCGCTCTTGGCGCGTCCGGGGCAGCCCCGCCGGCAACCCTGGCGTCCCCGGCGGCGAACCGGCAGCGGCTGTTGGCGCTACCCGGCGGTTGCCCGGCCAGATCGCGCCCGGAGCCGGTGACCAGCAGCGCGGCCGGCGAACGGCGGTAGGGTCGCTCGCGCGGCGTGGTGCGGTCGGGTCAGTCGACCCGCTCGCGGCTCGTCGGGGGAAGCGGGTTGAATAGGGCGATGCAGAACCTGTTGCCGGAGCCACCGGCCACCCTCCTGCCCGCGCACGATGAGGCCGACAGCGCCATCGCCGCCGCTGAGCAGAGCGGCGCCGACGAGGACTTCGCCGCGGTGGCGGCACGTTTCCCCACGTTCAGTGCGGCCTGGGCCGCGCTCGCGGTCCGTGCGTTCGCGGCGGACCAGGTGGTCCAGGCGTACGCGTACGCCCGCACCGGTTACCACCGGGGCCTGGATCAGCTCCGCCGAAGCGGTTGGAAGGGACACGGTCCGGTGCCGTGGTCGCACGAGCCGAACCAGGGCTTCCTGCGTTGCCTCTGGGTGCTGTCCCGGGCGGCTGACGCCATCGGCGAGGCCGATGAGGCGGCCCGCTGCGCCCAGTTCCTCCGCGACTGCGACCCGGCCGCGGCGGACGCGCTGGCGAGCGACTGACCGGTCTTCGGACGACCGACGCCGGGCTGGCCGCGGCCAGCCCGGCGTACCGGCTCGTCCTGGTGGATCAGAGCCCCTCGGCCACCGCGGCTGCGATCTTGAGCCAGGCGTCCCGGGCGGCCGACGAGAGCGCCGCGTACCGGAGCGGCTCGCCGGAGTCGATGAGCCGTTCGTACGGGGCCAGGAGCACTGCCCGGGTCCGCGCGGCGAAGTGCGCCTGAATCGCTGGCAGGTCGATCTCTTTCCGGGACGGCGGCATCGATACAACGGTCACCGCCTGCCGCACCAGTCGTTGCCGGCCGCTCTGCTCCAGATGGTCGAGCATCCGGGCGGCTGTCTCCGCCGAGTCGTTTCGGGCCGACATGGTCACCACCAACTGGTCGGTGGCGTCGATCGCGGCCTGCCAGTTCTGCGCCCGCACGTTGTTGCCGGTATCCACGAAGATCAGCTTGTAGAAGCGGCTGACCACCTCGCGGATCTCCGCGAATGCCGTAGCGGTGAGCATCCCCCCACCGGTGGCGGACTCGTCCGACGCAAGGACGTCGAACATCCCCTCGCCCTGGGCCCGCACGTACTGTGACAGGTCCCCGACCCGCCCGTGCGAGCCGTGGAACTGATTCAGATCGCGCAGCAGGTCTCGCACCGTACGGGCGTGGAAATCCTGCTGGGCGCGCATTCCCAGGGTGCCCTGCGTCTCGTTGTTGTCCCAGGCCAGGACGTAGCCGCCACGCTTCTGACCGAAGGTCATGGCGAGTAGCAGGATCGCCACCGTCTTACCGGCGCCGCCCTTCGGGTTGACCACGGTCACCTGTCGAAGCCCGCCGAAGTTGCGGCGGACCATCTCCACGTCGCGGCGTAGCTCCTGCTCCTGACGGCCGGGCGGGAGACGGAGCCCCATCCTGTTGGCCATCGCCCGAACGCCCATGGTGGCCATCGGGTCCGCCGGGCGTAACTGTCGGCGCCGGGCGAAGTCCTCGGCAGTGGGCGGCGTCTGCCCCGTTGACGTCCATCCGGCTGCCGGCGGTACGGGGCCGGCGTGCGTTGGTGGTGGGTAGGGTGCCGGTCCTGCCGGTGGCAGCTCGGCGGTGGGTGGTCCTGCTGGCGGTGGGCCGGCGGTTGGGTAGGGCGTCGGGATGGTTGCCCTGCCCGCGGCCGGTCCGGCCGTCGGGGCGGGCGGTACACCAGACTCCGGTCCGTGGGGATGGGCCGGTCCGTGGGGATGGGCCGGGCCGGGGCGGTCCCCGCCCGAGCCCCCCGGGTCGTAGCTGGCAGCACCCGGGTGGCTGACAGCGTCCTCCGGTGCTGGGCGTTGCGGTGGCGCCACCCATGGCGACTCGGTCGAGGTGCCGCCGCGGCCATCCCAGGCAGCTCTGTCGCCAGCGGCCCCGCTCTCCGTCGACGCCTCGGCGGTCGGTCTACCTCCGGTCGACGTCCCGGGTGCCGGACCGGTCGGGTCGAGGCTGAACGGCTGGTGGAGATTGACGCCGGGAGTCGGTGCCAGGTTGGGGGCGTGGGGCGCCGAGGGGGCATCGGTTACCGCGCTGCGTGGATCGCTGTCCGGGTTCGGCGCCCAGGCGCGTGCCGCGTCGGAGGGGGCGCTCGCCCACCCCGCGGGGGCCGGCGTCCCGTCGGGCGGCGAAGGGGGCTGGTTCTGGTCGTCCGGTCCCGGCGTGGGCGACCAGGACACCGGGTCGACCTCGGCCGCCGGCCACAAGGGCTCGATGTCCCGCTCCGGCGTCGGCTGCTGGCCAGACGTGTACGACCGGTCGACGTTCTCGTCCACCATGGCTCCTCCCCATGCCTCCTGCTGAGGATATGCCTCGGGAAAAGGCCCGAGTCGGCTACCGGTGTGCGGTCAGGGAGACCAGACCGCCCACGCGCCCGGCTCGGTCCACCAGGACCGTTTCCGCTTCAGCTCGCCCTCGGCGCCGTCGTCAAGGAACGGGATCGCCCCCTCCCGGGGCACCACGGCCACCGCCCGACCACGGGCGCGACGAACCTCCAACCGGACCCGGCGGCGACCCCACCGGGACGCGGTGCGGACCGGGACCGCCACCGCGACCTCGACCAGACCGTCGCCCGGGTCGGGGGCGGCGAGCAGGGTCACGTCGGCCAGCTGGGCGTACCCACCGGCGTTGCCGATGGCGCAGGCCAGCAGCGGGTCGTCACCGGCGGAGAGGAGCGTGTCGTCGACCTCGACCCGGCCGCGCCAGTGCAGCGGCTGGCCCCCCTCGTCGGCCGCGCCGAGCAGCGCGCCGTCCAGCGTGACCGAGCCGGCGTCGTTGCGCAGCAGGTCGAGCCGGCGGGGCGTGCCCTCCAACACCGCTGCCGCCACCGCCACCGGGTTGCGGGGCAGCCCGAGCTGCGCTGCCAGATCTCGGGGTTGGCTGCCGCCGCGGGCTGGGTCGAGCGGCAGCACGCCGACCGGTGGCAGGTCCGGCACGGTCCGGTTGGCCGGCAGATCCGCCGGGCGGCGGCTCGGCGGCGGGGCGTACCGCCGGACGAGGCGACGTAGGACGGTGCGCAACTGGGCGTCACTGGCGGTGCCGACGATCAGTCGGGTGCGGGAACCGGGGTCGGGCCAGCCGAGGCCGTCCGGTCGAGGTGGGCCATCGAGGCGGCTCAGCACCTCGTCGATCTCCCGCTCGGAACGGGCGGTCACCAGGTCGACCCGTGCACCCCGGGCGGTGAGTGCGTCCGCGCAGGCCAGCACCGGTACGCGGGGGGTCTCGCAGCGTTCGGTCGAGGGCTTGCCGTTGGTCTTGTCGGTGTCGCCGTTGGCCTTGTCGGTGTCGCCGCAGCAGGCACCGTCGCTGCCGCAGCTGCCCGGCACGTCCCGTTCCGAGCCGAGGGTGAGCAGCACCACGTCGTACACGGGTCGCAGCCTCCTGCCTTTGCGCGCGAACCCCTGCCGGCCGCGCCGTCACTTCTTGTTAGCCTGACACCCCGGGCTCGCCGACCGGTCGCCGCCTGGCACCCGAGCCTTCTGGAGGCTGAAGAAGATGCCAGCGATCGTGCTTCTCGGGGCCCAGTGGGGCGACGAGGGCAAGGGCAAGGTTACCGACCTGCTGGGTGAGCGGGTTGACCACGTGGTGCGCTACTCCGGCGGCAACAACGCCGGCCACACGGTCATCACGCCGGACGGGCAGAAGTACGCGCTGCACCTGATGCCTTCGGGGGCGCTCTCGCCGAACGCGAAGATAGTCATCGGCAATGGCGTGGTGGTTGACCCGAAGGTGCTGCTGGCCGAGATCGACGGGCTCGCCGAGCGCGGTGTGGACGTCTCCCGGCTGCGGATCTCCGGCGACGCCCACCTGATCATGCCGCATCACCGGGCGTTGGACCGGGTGGTCGAGCGGTACCTGGGGTCGTCCCGGATCGGCACCACCGGCCGGGGTATCGGCCCGGCGTACGGGGACAAGGTCGCTCGGATGGGGATCCGGGTGCAGGACCTGCTCGACCCGGGGATCCTTCGCAAGAAGCTGGAACTCGCACTACGCGAGAAGAACCAGATGCTGTTCAAGGTGTACAACCGTAAGGCGATCGACGTCGAGGCGACCGTCGAGGAGTACCTGGGCTACGCCGAGCGGCTCCGCCCGTACATCGCCGAGACCCGGGCGATGCTCTGGGAGGCGCTGGACCGCGGCGAGACAGTGCTGTTGGAGGGCGCCCAGGCGACCATGCTCGACATGGACCACGGCACCTACCCCTTCGTGACCTCCTCGAACCCGACTGCCGGTGGGGCCTGTGTCGGAGCGGGAGTCCCGCCGACCGCCATCACCAAGGTGATCGCGGTCAGCAAGGCGTACGCCACCCGGGTTGGTGCCGGACCGTTCCCGACGGAGCTGCACGACGACAACGGCCAGCACCTGCGCAAGATCGGCCACGAGTACGGCACCACCACCGGTCGGGAACGCCGGTGCGGCTGGTTCGACGCGGTCGTCGCCCGGTACGCGTGCCGACTCAACGGGGTCACCGACCTGGTCGTCACGAAGCTGGACGTGCTGACCGGCCTGCCGAAGGTGCCGATCTGCGTCGGGTACGAGATCAATGGCAAGCGCATCGACGAGATGCCGATGACGCAGACGGACTTCCACCACGCGACTCCGATCTATGAGGAGCTCGACGGCTGGTGGGAGGAGATCACCACGGCGCGGACCGAGGCGGAGCTGCCGCCCGCCGCCCGCCGTTACATCGCCCGGATCGAGGAGCTCTGCCGCACCCGGGTCAGCGTGGTCGGCGTCGGCCCCGGCCGGGAGGAGAACGTCGTCTACCACCCGCTGCTGCCCTGAGTTCCCCGCCGCCCGTCCCTACCCCAGGACCGAGCGGGCCGCGAGTGGGGGCCGTAGGATCATCCCCGTGCGGGTACTTCTGATTGGTAGCGGTGGGCGGGAGCATGCCCTCGCGCTCGGGTTGGCGGCCGATCCCTCGGTCGAGGTGCTTTTCGCCGCGCCGGGGAACCCGGGGATCGGCACGGTCGCCGGGATGCGGGACGTGGTCTTCACCGATCCGGCTGCGGTGGCGGCGCTCGCGGTCGAGTGCAACGCGGACCTGGTGGTCGTGGGGCCGGAGACGCCGCTGGTCGCCGGGGCCGCCGACGCCGTGCGAGCCAAGGGCGTCCCCGCCTTCGGGCCGTCCGCGGCCGCCGCGCGCCTGGAGGGGTCGAAGGCCTTCGCCAAGGACGTGATGACCGCCGCCGGGGTGCCGACCGCCCGCGCGTACAGCTGCGCCGACGCCGAGAGCGTCGGTCGGGCGCTGGATGACTTCGGCGCGCCGTACGTGGTCAAGAACGACGGCCTCGCCGCGGGTAAGGGCGTCGTGGTCACGGAGGACCGCCGGGTGGCCGAGGAGCACGCACGGGAGTGCGGCCAGGTCGTGATCGAGGAGTATCTCGCCGGCCCCGAGGTCTCCCTCTTCGTCGTCACCGACGGTGAGACGGCCGTCCCGCTGCTGCCCGCGCAGGACTTCAAGCGGGTCGGGGACGGCGACACCGGGCCGAACACCGGCGGCATGGGGGCGTACGCACCGCTGCCGTGGGCGCCACCCGGGCTGGTCGACGAGGTGATGCGCGACATCGTCCACCCCACCCTGGCCGAGCTGCGTCGGCGCGGCACGCCGTTCGCCGGGCTGCTCTACGTCGGCCTGGCGATCACCGCCGCCGGCCCCCGGGTGATTGAGTTCAACGCCCGCTTCGGCGACCCGGAGACGCAGGTCGTCCTGGCGTTGTTGGAGACACCGCTCGCCGGGCTGCTGCACGCCGCCGCCACCGGTGAGCTGGCTGCGCACCCGCCGCTGCAGTGGCGTGCGGGCGCGGCGGTCACCGTCGTGGTGGCTGCCGAGGGATACCCGGCGAAGCCGCGCACCGGCGACGTGATTCTTGGGGCGGAGGTCTCGGGCGTCATCCACGCGGGCACGGTGCGTCGGGCTGCCGACGGTGCGCTGCTCTCCGCGGGCGGCCGGGTCCTCTGCTGCACGGCCACCGGCTCCGACCTGGCCGCTGCGCGCGACGCCGCCTACGAGTTGGTCCGCGGCATCGAGCTGGCCGACTCGCACCATCGCACCGACATCGCCGCCGCGGCGGTGGACGGCCGGATCACCCTTCCCGGCTGACCGCCCGCCGGCGCCTGCCGGTGGCCCGCCGGCTCATCGGGAAGCTGGCGGGTCGCGGTGCGCGGCGGGCAGCCACTGCTCGCCGAGCGGCACCGGCCCCTCGCTCCGTCCTGTCGTCCCACCGGGCGGGGCGGGCGGATACCGGGGCGGGTCGTCCAACGCCGCCAGCACCGGCAGTGGCGCGGCGACCAGCACGGCCACCAGGAGCGCACCGGCGAGCACCAGGAAGGCGGTGGCCAGGCCCAGCCACTCCACCAGCGGGCCGGCCAGCAGGTAACCGGCGGGCCCGGCGGCGTACGCGAACGAGGTCATCACGCCGACCACCCGGCCGCGAAGCCGCTCCGGGGTACGGGTCTGCATGGCGTAGTTGGCCAGCGGGCTGACCGGCCCGTAGGCGAGCCCGACCAGGCCGGCGAAGGCGAGCATCCCCGGGTACGGGGGCAGGAACGCGAGCCCGAGCAGGGCCAGGCCGGTGATCACGAGGGCGACGGCTAGCAGGGAGCGGCGGCGGATGAACCGACCGGCCGCCGACGAGCCCAGCGCGCCCGCCACGGCTCCGGCGCTCATCGCCATCAGGACGGTACCGAGGCGGGCGGGTTCACCTTCGGCGACGAACCAGGCGGGCAGCAGCACTCCCTCGACCGGCAGGTAGAGCGCGACCAGCACCATCGTGATCAGGGAGAGGGTGCGCAGCAGTGGGTCCCGCCAGACGAAGCCCAGCCCTTCCAGCGTGCCCCGCCACAGGCCGTTGGGTGGGCGGTCGGGGCGGCCCGCGCCGGGCAGCCGGACGGCCGCGACCAGGAGAACCGACAGCGCGAAGCCGGCGGCGGTGACCCAGAACGTCGCCTCCGGGCCGACCGTGGCGATGAGCAGGCCGCCGACTCCGGGGCCGATCAGGAAGGCCAGCCCGAAGATCGCTTCGTGTACGCCGTTCGCCCGCTCGATCCGCCAGCCGGCGGCCTGCGCGGCGGCGGGCAGCAGCGTCTCGCGGGCGGTCATTCCGGCTGGGTCGAAGACCGCGCCGAGGACGGCCAGCGCGACGATCCAGCCGAGGTTCAGCCCGACCAGGGTGTCAACGAGGGGGATGGCGGCGACCGAGACGGCGGAGAGGGCGTCGGAGGCCAGCGCGGTTCGGCGACGCCCGAGCAGGTCAACGACCGTGCCGGAGAAGAGGCTGGACAGCAGGAGCGGTAGTCCGCTGGCGGCGGCCACCACGCCGGCCGCGGTGGCGCTGCCGGTGCGTTCCAGGACCAGCCAGGGTAGCGCCACGATGGCCACGCCGTTGCCGGTGGCCGAGAACAGCGCCGCCGCCTCGACCAGCAGCAACGGTGTCCGGCGGCGGTGTTCGGTCTGAGTCATTGCGAAGATCATCGTAGCCAGTCCGTCGGGACTGGCAGCGGCGGATCACAGTGTTGATGGATCTGGTGACGGCGCCGGCCGTGCGGAGCTCGGGGCCACTCCCCGGGCCCGGCAGCATCCGGGCCCCAGGGAGTGACCGGGGGAACGTCCGGGTGGGGGAGTGGCCGGGGATCCCGGCGCGGGTCAGCGGATCTGGACGCCGGAGATGGCGCGGGCGACGACGAGTCGCTGGATCTCGGAGGTGCCTTCGAAGATGGTGTAGATCTTGGCGTCTCGGTACCACCGCTCGACCGGGTGGTCGCGGAGGAAGCCGGCGCCGCCGAGCAACTGCACCGCCTTCTCGGTCGCGCTGACCGCGACCTCGCTGGCCTTCAGCTTGGACATCGAGCCCTCGCCGGCGATGAAGGCCCGGTTGTTGCGCCCCATCCAGGAAGCGCGCCAGACCAGCAGCCGGGCGGCGTCGATCTCCATCTTCATGTCGGCCAGCGCGAACGCCACCGCCTGGTTCTCGATAATCGGTCGGCCGAACTGAACCCGTTCCTTCGCGTAGTCCAGCGCGTACTCGTAGGCGGCCCGGGCCACCCCGATCGCCTGCGCGCCGACGGTCGGCCGGGAGAGCTCGAACGTACGCATCGCCGCCTGGGAGGCGGCCCGCCGGCCGGAGCGGGCCCGGGCGAGCCGTTCGTCCAGCGCGTCCTTGCCGCCGAGCAGGCAGCGGCCGGGTACGCGGACGTCGTCGAGGAAGACATCGGCGGTGTGCGACGCGCGTAGGCCCAGCTTGCGGAGCTTGCGGGTCGCGGCGAGCCCGGGGGTGCCCGGCGGTACGACGAAAGCCGCCTGCCCGCGGGAACCGAGTTCCGGGTCGACCGAGGCGGTGACGACGTGCACGCCGGCGATTCCGCCGTTGGTCGCGTACGACTTCTGGCCGCTGAGGATCCACTCGTCGGCGGCCTCGTCGTAGACCGCGCGGGTGCGCATCGCGCCGACGTCGGAGCCCGCCTCGGGTTCGCTGGTGCAGAACGCCGCGACGGCGGGGGACTCGAGGTCGCCGAAGCACTGCGGCACCCACTCCATCAGCTGCTCTGGCGTGCCGGTGCCGTAGATGGCGGCCACGGCGAGGCCGGTGCCGAAGATGCTAAGGCCGATGCCGGAGTCGCCCCAGAAGAGTTCCTCACAGGCGATCGGTAGGGAGAGGCCGCTGGGGTCGCCCCAACAGGTGGCGAGGAACTCGAAGTCGTAGAGGCCGACCTTGGCCGCTTCCTGGATGATCGGCCACGGGGTCTCCTCCCGCGCGTCCCACTCAGCCGCGGCTGGGCGAACGACCTCGCTGGCGAAGCCGTGCACCCAGTCACGAAGATCCCGCTGCTCCTCGGTCAGATCGAGCGAGAACTCGGCCACTGTCAGCTCTTGGGAATATCGAAGAGGTTCGCGATGTTGGCGGCCAGCCCCAGATCGCCCTTGGCCTTCAACTTGCCACTCATGAACATCATGACCGGGTTGGCGCTGCCGGAGACGGTCTTGAGGAACTCCACCGGGCCCAGGGTGAGGCTCAGCTTCGGGTCGTGCTGGGAGGTCTGGTTGACGGTGCAGGCGCCGTCGGCGATGACCACCTCGTAGGTGTCGGTGCCGCCGTCGGGACCGCCGGTGATGTTCCAGTGGATGACCGTGTTGGTCGAGCCCGCCCGGTCGGCGCGGAACAGCTGCGGCATCCGGCCGAAGACCTCGTCAAGGACCTTGCCGCGGAGGTCACCCGACATCATCTCGGTGATCTTGTCGTCGGGGGTGGACTTGACCAGCTGCGCGAACTCCTTGGGTCCGACGTTCGCGAACTTGGCCGGGTCGAAGTCAGTCATGGGGCGCACCTTCCGAAATTGACTACTCGCGCGTAACCCTACGCACGAGTAGGTATGCTCGCAAGAGTGTCCAGTGCTCCCACCTTCCGCCGTCTACCCCGAGCCGTCCGCGAGCAACAGATGCTCGACGCCGCAGTCAAGGTCTTCTCCCGGCGGGGCTACCACGGGGCCAGCATGGATGAGATCGCCGACGACGCCGGCATCTCCAAGCCAATGGTCTACGCGTACCTGGGCACCAAGGAGGAGCTCTTCGTCGCCTGCCTGCACCGCGAGGGCACCCGGATGATGCAGGCCATCGCGGACGTCGTCGCCCCCGACCTGTCGGCCGACGAACGGCTTTGGCGGAGCCTGCAAGCCTTCCTCGGCTTCGTCGGCGCACATCGCGACGGCTGGGCGGTGCTCTACCGGCAGGCCCGGGGCGAGCAGCCCTTCGCCGGGGAGCTCACCGCCCTGCGGCGGCGGATCGTCGAGGTTGTCGCCGGGATGCTCGAACACACCCTGCGCAGCGAGGGGCGCGAGGTGACCGAGACCGAGCTGGAGGTCGTCGCGTACGCCCTGGTCGGCGCGACCGAGTCAGTCGCCGACTGGCTGGTCGACCACCCGGAGGCGGACCCGGAGCAGACCGCCACCCGGATGATGAACGTCGCCTGGGTCGGTGCCGCCCAACTGCTCGCCGGGACCAGCTGGCGCCCGCCCAACCGGCGGGGCGAAGCCCCCTCCTGAGCTGCTCTCCGGGTCGTCCCGTCCGCGGCCGCCGACGGCGGTTTCCTCGATCAGGCTGAGCGGGGTACCCCGGTCACCGCGGCGTCCTCGCTCCTCGGTGGGCGCGGTCCCGGCGGCGCGAGCGCCGGCGTAGTCGCCGCGCCAACTCGAGCAGGCCGGTCACTCCGAGCGACAGGGCCAGGCCGGCGAGGACGCCAAGCAGCGGCTCCCGCTGGAACGCCAGCCCGCCGAAGTAGCCCAACAGCACGCTGTACAACGCCCAGCTCGCCGCGCCGATCGTGTCAAAGAGCAGGAACGACCGGGGTGGATAGCGCACCGCACCCATCGTCAGGGTCACCGCCGTTCGTCCGCCGGGGACGTAGCGGGCGGTGGTGAGGACCAGCCCACCCCGCCGGTGCAACGCCCGCCGGGCCCACTCCGAACTGGCTCTCCGCCGGCTCTCCGCCGGGAACCTGGCGAGCCGCCGGGCGCCGCCGCCCCGTCCGATCACGTACGAGGCGTGGTCGCCGGCCAGCGCGCCGAGGGTGGCGGCGGCCCAGATCGCCGCCAACTCCGGCGGGTTGCCGCTGACCAGCACCGCCGCGGTGATCACCGCCGTCTCGGCCGGCACCATCGGGACGATCGCGTCGACCGCGGTGAGCGCGAACAGCAGTAGATACACCACGGGCGAGGTGATCAGCTGCCGCAGCAGGTCGAGCGCGGACTCCATCTCCTCATGCTCGGGGCGCCGGTATGAAAAGGAGGCCCTTCCGTAACAAAAGGAAGGATGAAGCTGCCCCTCACCGCTCCCGGAGCGCGCCGAGGAGGTGGGGGCGGTCCCGCAGGTCACGCAGCGCGAAGTCGCCCGTTGAGGTGCTGCTGAAGGCGACGGTGGCGGGCAACGGCACCGGTAGCTTGAACGCCACGTCAACGGTGTATGCGTCCGGTAGCCGTGGCTCCAGCGCGGCCAGGCAGCGGGCCTTGCTCCACATGCCGTGCGCGATCGGGCCCCGGAAGCCGAAGAGCCGCGCGCCGAGCCGGGAGGTGTGGATCGGGTTGTGATCGCCGGAGACCCGGGCGTACGCGCGTCCGAGCTGGCGCCCGATGCGCCAGTGCGCCCAGGCGTGCGGCGCTGGGGGCTGGTCACCCCGGCTGGCTCGTTCGCCGCCGCCGGACGTCTGCTCCCGGCCCAGATAGGTGGAGACGCCCCGCCACACCTCCTCGCCGCCGGCGGTGCCCACCAACACCACGTCGATCAGCCGGCCCCGGTCGTGCGGGCGCAGGTTCGTCGCGTACGTGACGAAGTCGAGCGTCTCGGCGGCGTCGATCGGGCGGTGGACAGTGATCTGGTTGCCGATGTGGACCACACCGGAGAGCGGGATCGGGAAGTCCGGCGCGATCATCAGGCGCAGCGCCAGCGGGAAGCCCAGGACGTGTGGGAACGTCGCCGGCAGCCGGTCGGTGAGCCGGAACCCGCAGACCCGGTCGTAGTCGGCGAGGTGCCCGCGGTCGACGGCGATGCCGGCCACCCCCAACTCGACTGCCGGGGGCTGCTCGGCCCGCCGCGACCCGGTCCCGGGCAGCGCGCCGACAAGCGCCCGGCGGTAGAGCGCACCGATCGTCGGCAGCGTCGCCAGCTGGACTCGGGACCGGGTGGCCGGGGCGATGGCGGACGGCTCCTGCGGGCCTGCCATCACGCCCCCAGCAGGCTCTGGCCGCAGACCCGGACCACATTGCCGCTGACCGCGCCGGTGGCCGGCCAGGCCAGCCAGCTGATCGTCTCGGCGACATCCACCGGCAGCCCACCCTGGGCGAGGCTGTTCATCCGCCGGCCGGCCTGGCGCAGCATCAGCGGGATCTGGGCGGTCAGCCGGGTCTCGATGAACCCCGGGGCGACCGCGTTGACGCTGATGCCGCGTGCGGCCAGCACCGGGGCGAGCGACTCGACCAGACCGATCACGCCGGCCTTGCTGGTGGCGTAGTTGGTCTGCCCCCGGTTGCCGGCGATCCCGGCGATCGAGGAGACCGAGACGATCCGGCCCCCGGCCGGGATCAACTCCCGTTCCAACAGGAGGTCGTTGATCCGCTCCTGACTGGAGAGGTTGACATCGATCACCTGGTCCCACCGGTCAACATCCATCCGACCGAGGGTTCGGTCCCGGGTGATGCCCGCGTTGTGTACCACCACGTCAACCCGGCCGTTGCGGGCGGAGAGGTGATCGGCCAACCGGGCCGGGGCGTCCGGGGAGGTGAGATCGAGCTGCACGGCGGTGGCGCCGATGTCGTTGGCCACTGTGGCCAGCTCCTCACCGGCGGCCGGGATGTCCAGGGCGACCACCTCGGCACCGTCTCGGGCCAGGACCCGGGCCAGCGCCGCGCCGATCCCCCGCGCCGCACCGGTGACCAGCACGACCTGGCCGTCCAGCGGGCGGTCCCAGTCCGCCGGGAGCGCGGCCTGCCCGGCGCCGACCCGGATCACCTGACCGGAGACGTACGCGGAGCGCCCGGAGAGTAGGAAGCGGAGCGTGGCCTCGAGGCTGGTTGCGGTGCCCGGGTCATCGGCGGCGGTGACATAGACCAGCTGGGCGGTGACCCCCCGGCCGAACTCCTTCCCGATGCTGCGGGTCAACCCTTCGAGCGCCCGCTGCGCGGTGGCCTCCCGAGCCGTGGAGCACTCGACGGGCGGGGTGCCGAGTACGATCACCCGGCCGCTGGGCAGCACCGAGCGGGCGTGCGGGTGGAGGCAGTCGTAGAGCTGGCGCAGCTCGGTCGAGTCGGTGATACCGGTGGCGTCGTAGACGAGGGCGCCGAGCCGGGCCCCGGGAGTGACATCGGCCGGATCGCGGAGTTCGACTCCGGCGGCGGTCAGGAGCTTGCCGATGCTGCCGGCGAGCCGGCCACCGGCGGCGGCATCGAACAGGACGGGTCCGGGGATGAGGGGGTCACCGCTCCGGTACCGGCGGAGTTGGGGCGGGTCGGGCAGCCCGAGGCGCTTGACCAGCCCCCGGCCGACCCCTGATTGGACGAAGCTCGCGTACCTGTCGGTCATAGGCGTAGCCTACTGGCGAGTAGGTTGAGAGCAACCCCCAAAGGAGGCGGGAAACGTGCAGAACATCCGGCGGGTCGCGGTCATCGGCGGCAACCGCATCCCCTTCGCCCGCTCCAACTCGCGGTACGCCGAGGCGTCCAACGCGGACCTGCTTGGCGCGGCCCTTGACGGGCTGGTCGCCCGCTACGGTCTGGCCGGCCAACGGGTCGGCGAGATGGTGGCGGGCGCCGTGCTGAAACACTCCCGAGACTTCAACCTGGCCCGCGAGGTGGTGCTCGGCTCGAAGCTCGACCCGCACACCCCCGCCTACGACATCCAGCAGGCCTGCGGCACCGGCCTGGAAGCCGCCATCCTGGTCGCCAACAAGATCGCGCTGGGGCAGCTCGAGGTCGGTATCGCCGGTGGCGTCGACACCACCTCGGACGCGCCGCTCGCCGTGAACGAGGAGATGCGGCGCACGCTGCTCAAACTGAACAGTGCCCGGACCCTCGGGGAACGGGTGCGGACCGCCACCCGGCTGCGCCCCTCGCAACCGTTCCGGCCGGAGCTCCCCCGCAACGCCGAGCCCCGCACCGGCCTGTCCATGGGCGAGCACGCCGCCCGTACCGCCCGGCGTTGGCAGGTCAGCCGGCAGGCGCAGGACGAGCTGGCGTTGCGGTCGCACCACCGGCTGGCCGCCGCGTACGAGCGGGGGTTCTTCGACGACCTGATGACGCCGTACCTCGGGCTGACCCGGGACCAGAACCTGCGGCCCGACACCAGCCTGGAGAAGCTCGGCAGCCTCCGCCCGGTCTTCGGGACGAAGGGGCCGGACGCCGAGCAGGCCACCATGACCGCCGGCAACTCGTCGCCGCTGACCGACGGCGCGTCGACCGTGCTGCTCGCCAGTGAGGAGTGGGCGCAGGCGCGCAACCTGCCGGTGCAGGCGTGGTTCACCTGGTCGCAGACGGCCGCCGTGGACTTCGTGCCCGGCGAGGAGGGGCTGCTGATGGCCCCCGCGTACGCGGTGCCCCAGCTGCTGGCCCGCGCCGGGCTCACCCTGCAGGACTTCGATTTCTACGAGATCCACGAGGCGTTCGCCGCGCAGGTGCTGGCCACCCTGGCCGCCTGGGAGTCGCCGGAGTTCTGCCAGGACCGGCTTGGCCTGGACGCCCCACTCGGAGCGATCGACCCCGAGCGGATCAACGTCAACGGCTCGTCGCTGGCCGCCGGGCACCCGTTCGCCGCGACCGGCGGCCGGATCGTGGCGACCCTGGCCAAGCTGCTCGACGAGCGCGGCGGCGGCCGCGGGCTCATCTCGATCTGCGCCGCGGGCGGGCAGGGTGTAACAGCGATCCTGGAACGCTGACGCCAGCCGTGCCGGATCCGTCCGACTCCTTGCTGACGTGGGCTATCGTCCCGGGCAGGTACGGGAGGATATCGACGTACGACTTTTTCGGGCCAGATGAACGACGCCTCCGGTACGAGACGGCGATCGACTGACGGAGCGGAGCAGCGGACATTGCGAGTGGATCCGACAGCCGTCCCCGTCATGAGCAGGTCGCGGCCGACCTGCGATCCCGCATCATGTCCGGCGAGTTGCCGCCGGGGTCAGCGCTGCCGTCGATCCCGACGCTCGTGCAGCAGTACTCCGCTGCCACCGCGACAGTCCAGCGTGCCCTCGGTGCGCTGAAGGCGGAGGGCGCTGTTTACAGCGAGGTGGGAAAGGGCGTCTACGTCCGACCGAGGCGACCGCTGGTGGTGGAGGCGTCGGCTTACCTCGCTCCGACCTCCGACGGGTACGCCTACCGGCTCCGCTCGGTGGCAGAGGTGGTGCCGCCAGCCGAGGTGGCGCGGGAACTGAGGATCGGTGCGGCCGAACGAGCGGTCCTGCGGCATCGGCTACTCATGTGTGGTGAGGAGCCGGTCGAGCTGTCCTGGTCGTACTACCCGGCGGCCATCGCCAGCGGTACGGAGCTCGCCGAGCGGCGCAAGATCCCGGGTGGCGCCCCGCGGGCCCTGGCGGATCTGGGGTACCCGCAGCGGCAGACGCGGGACCGGGTCAGCGCGCGGATGCCCACGACGGAGGAGGTCGAAGCGCTCGACCTGCCGCCGTACGTACCGGTGCTCCGCCAGCTACGGGTGATCCGATCGGGCGACGACAGACCGGTCGAGGTGTCGATCCTCGTCAAGGGCAGCCACCGGCACGAGCTGCACTACGACCAGCGGGGGTAGTCCCGGGCTCGATTCCGGGCGCATCGTGGGCGGAAATCGGTCGATGGTGCGCCCGAGTTTCGGTAGTTTCGGCCCGTGTCCAGCATCGAACTCCGGCGACTCGTCCTCGACCGCCTGAGTTGACCCTTCGTGTCCGGCGGATCGATCCGCCGGACACCCTGGTCGTCGATCCGCTCCCCCGAGATTGGCGTACCTTTCATGAATCTTGAGAAGTTGCTGGCGGACCGGCTGGCACCGGCGTTCTCGGCGGTGGCCGGGGCGCCGGTCGACCCGATTCTGCGGCGGTCGCAGCACGCCGACTACCAGTGCGACGCGGCCCTCTCCCTGGCGCGTCGGCTTGGTCGCCGGCCCCGGGACATCGCGGCCGAGGTGCTGGGCCGGGTGGAGTTGGCGGACCTCTGCTCGGCGGTGGCGGTGTCCGGTCCCGGTTTCCTCAACCTGACGGTCGCCGACTCGGCGCTCGGCACACTGCTGTCGACCGCGGCCGCCGACACCCGGCTCGGGGTCGCGCCCAGCGCCGCGACGGAGACGGTGGTGGTCGACTATTCGTCCCCGAACGTGGCCAAGGAGATGCACGTCGGGCACCTGCGGGGGACCGTGATCGGTGACGCCACCGTACGGCTGCTCGAATGGCGCGGGCATCACGTGATCAAGGCCAACCACCTGGGTGACTGGGGCACTCCGTTCGGGATGCTCATCGAGCACCTGCTCGACCTGGGTGAGTCGGAGGCTGCCGACGAGTTGTCCGTCGGCGACCTGGACTCGTTCTACAAGGCGGCCCGGGCCAAGTTCGACGCCGACGACGCGTTCCGGGCGCGGGCCCGGCGGCGGGTGGTCGCCCTGCAGCGGGGCGACGAGCTGACGCTGCGGTTGTGGCGGCTGCTCGTCGCCGAGTCGGAGAAGTACTTCCTCACCGTCTACGACCAGCTCGGCGTCCTCCTGACCGAGCGGGACTTCCGCGGGGAGAGCTACTACAACGACCGGCTCGCCCCGGTGACCGACGAGCTGGACCGGCTCGGCCTGCTGCAGGAGAGCGGCGACGCCGCCTGCGTCTTTCCGACCGGCTTCACCGGCCGCGACGGGCAGCCGTTACCGATCATTGTGCGGAAGCGGGACGGCGGCTACGGCTACGGCGCCACCGACCTCGCGGCGATCCGCCACCGCACCCAGGACCTCGGCGCGACCCGGTTGCTCTACGTCGTCGGCCTGCCGCAGCGTCAGCACTTCGAGCTGGTGTACGCGGTCGCGCGGCAGGCCGGCTGGCTGAGCCCACCGGCGCGGGCCGAGCATCTCGGCTTCGGCTCGATCCTCGGCTCGGACGGCAGGATGCTGCGCAGCCGGACCGGTGACTCGATCAAACTTGTCGGGCTGCTCGACGAGGCCGTGACCCGGGCCGCCGAGCTGGCCCGGCAGAAGAACCCCGACCTCTCCGCGACGGAGGTCGCTGACGTCGCCCGCGCGGTCGGCATCGGTGCCATCAAGTACGCCGACCTGTCCACCGACCGGAACAAGGACTACGTCTTCGACTGGCAGCGGATGCTCTCCTTGGACGGCAACACCGCCCCGTACCTGCAGTACGCCCACGCCCGGATCCGGTCCATCTTCCGTCGGGCCGGGATCGAGCGGTTCACCCCCGCCCCGATCACGGTAGGGCACCCGGCCGAGCACGCCCTCGCCCTCGAACTGGCGGGTTTCGGAGCCGTGGTGGCCAGCGTCGAGCAGACCCTGCAGTTCCACCGACTCGCCGGCTACCTGCACACCCTCGCCACCACCTTCAGCGGCTTCTACGAAGCCTGCCCGGTGCTGCGGGCCGAGGACGCGGTGCGCGACAGTCGGCTGGCCCTCTGCGACCTCACCGCCCGGGTCCTCCGGCAGGGCCTGTACCTACTCGGCATCGCCACCCCCGACCGGATGTAGCACCCGGGCGTGCCGGCCGCGCCCCCGGATCGCGCGGTCGGCGGCCTCCCGGCCGGGGGCGGCCCGGCCGGGAGCGCCGCGCGCGGGTACCGGAGAATAGGGCCGTGACGACGATCCCGAACGTGCTTGCCAACCGGTACGCCTCCCCCGAGCTGGTCACCCTCTGGTCCCCGGAGGAGAAGATCCGGATGGAGCGGCGGCTCTGGCTGGCCGTGCTCAGCGCCCAGCGGGATCTCGGCGTGGACGTGCCGGACGGGGTGGTCGAGGCGTACCAGCGGGTCCTTGACCAGGTCGACCTGGCCTCGATCGCGCAGCGGGAGCGGGTCACCCGACACGACGTGAAGGCGCGGATCGAGGAGTTCAGCGCGCTCGCCGGGCACGAGCACGTGCACAAGGGCATGACCTCCCGGGACCTGACCGAGAATGTCGAGCAGCTGCAGGTGCGGGCCTCCCTGGAGCTGATCCGGGACCGGGTGGTCGCCACCCTGGCCCGGCTGTCCCAGCTCGCCGTCGAGCACTCCGGCCTGGTGTTGACCGGGCGTTCGCACAACGTGGCCGCGCAGGCCACCACGTTGGGCAAGCGATTCGCCTCGGTGGCGGAGGAGCTGTTGATCGCGTACGAGCGGCTGGACGACCTGATCGGGCGGTACCCGCTGCGGGGGATCAAGGGTCCGGTCGGCACCGCCGCGGACCAGCTCGACCTGCTCGACGGGGACGCCGACAAGGTGGCCGAGTTGGAGCGTCGGGTGGCGGAGCACCTCGGGTTCGGGCGGGTGCTGGACAGCGTCGGGCAGGTCTACCCGCGTTCGCTCGACTTCGACGTGCTCTCGGCGTTGGCTCAGGTGGCGGCCGGGCCGTCGTCGTTGGCCACCACGATCCGGTTGATGGTCGGCCAGGAGTTGGCCACCGAGGGCTTCCGGCCGGGCCAGGTCGGGTCCAGCGCGATGCCGCACAAGATGAACACCCGGTCGTCGGAGCGGGTGAACGGCTTCGCGGTGATCATTCGTGGTTACCTGTCGATGGTCGGTGAGCTCGCCGGCGACCAGTGGAACGAGGGGGATGTCTCCTGCTCGGTGGTGCGTCGGGTGGCGCTGCCGGACGCCTTCTTCGCCGCCGATGGGCTGTTCCAGACGTTCCTCACCGTGCTGGACGAGTTCGGTGCGTACCCGGCCGTGGTCAACCGGGAGTTGGAGCGTTTCCTGCCGTTCCTGGCCACCACCAAGATCCTGGTCGCGGCGGTACGGCGGGGCGTCGGCCGGGAGGTCGCCCACGAGGTGATCAAGGAGCACGCGGTGGCGGTCGCACTGGCGATGCGGGAAAAGGGCGCCACCGAGAACGACCTCTTCGACCGGCTCGGCGCCGACGGCCGACTGAACCTGACCCGCGCCGACATCGCTGACCTGGTGGCCGACCGTACGGTCTTCGTCGGTGCCGCTCCCGCCCAGGTCCAGGCGGTGGTGCAGCGAGTCGCGGCGGTTCTCGACCGCCACCCTGGCGCCGCCGGGTACAGCCCGCCGCCGATCCTCTGATCGCCGCCGTCCCCGCGCCCTGGGCCACCGGCGTCGGTCCTCGCGGGTCGGGACGCGGTGGGTCAGGGTTCGGGGGTGGGGGTCTCGGCCGCGCTCCGCAGGTCGGGGGCGGTGGCCGGCTCGCCGATACCGCTGGGCTCGGGCGTGATCGTCGGCTCGTGTGCGGTCTCCGCCGCCACCAGGGGCTGGTCGGCGGGCATGACGTCGGGGACCCGGGGCACCACGATCACCGCCGTGCCGTAGGCGCAGATCTCCATCCACATCTCGCCGCAGTCCCGGCTGTCGAACCGCATCCCGATCACCGCGTTAGCGCCGAGCCGGCGGGCCTCCTCGCCGAGGCGGGCCACCGAGTCGGCCCGCCAGCGGGTGAGGTTGTCCGGCGCCATCGGGTCGTACGCGCCGCCCCGGAGGTTCTTCACGCCCTCGCGGTACGGGTTACGGGTCCTGGCCATTGAGGAGACCACCTCGCCGAGGATCTGGCGGACGTCATAGCCGGGTAGTTGATCCGTCGTCACGACCAGCACGGTTCTGATGCTGTCAGCCGGCGGTGGGGTCGAACGTGGGCCTTGTTCACCTGATCGGATGGTGAAAAACAACGCAGCGCGGACGGTCGGCGCTTGCGCGGTCACCTGCGTCGTGGAGGCGTTAACTGTCAGACACCGGAAATCGAGATGTTCCAGGAACGCTTCTTCGCGACACTGCCGCCGGATCCGCAGTCCGACGCCGCTGGCGACACGGACCTGCTGGTTGATGGGACTCCGGAGCTGGTTTCCCGGATATGCATTGAAGCACTTGGATTGGTTCGGTTGTGCCGCCCGGTGGCAGACCCCTTCCCTATGCGATAGCTGGCAACGAAATCGCATCGGGAGTACAACGGAAAGGCATCGGTCTTGTTGCTCCGCCTTAACCGCGTCGGAGATCGCCCAAACCGCCTGCGGCCGGTGCGGCCCGCGCGATATCTGCCAGGTAGGCTGGCTCCGCTCGCCCCTAGTGGGTCGGCACCCAACTGCGTACACAGTCAGGAGTGCCCAGTGCCTCGCGTCGTCGTCGACGTCATGCTCAAACCTGAGATCCTCGATCCGCAGGGACAGGCCGTCGCTAACGCGCTGCCCCGGCTCGGCGTCACCGACGTCGCCTCGGTCCGGATCGGCCGACGGATCGAGATCGAGTTCACCGGGGAGCCAGATCTGAACCAGACCCGGGAGATCGCCGACAAGCTGCTCGCCAACCCGGTCATTGAGGATTTCACCATCCGTCTGGCCGAGGATGGCGAGACCGTGGACGCCCAACCGTGACCGCCCGAGTAGGCGTGGTCACGTTCCCCGGTTCGCTCGACGACGGGGACGCGGCCCGGGCTGTCCGGATCGCCGGCGCCGAGCCGGTCCGCCTCTGGCACGCCGACCCGCAGCTGCACGGGGTGGACGCTGTCGTCCTGCCCGGCGGCTTCTCGTACGGCGACTATCTGCGCTGCGGCGCCATCGCCCGGTTCGCCGGCGTGATGGAGACGATCGTGGACGCCGCCCGAGCGGGTCTGCCGGTGCTCGGTATCTGCAACGGCTTCCAGATCCTCTGCGAGGCCCACCTGCTGCCCGGTGCGCTGACCCGAAACCAGCACCTGCACTTCCGCAACCGGGACCAGGTCCTGCGCATCGAGTCGGCCGGCACCGCCTGGACCAACGCGTTCCAGCCCGGCCAGGAGGTGCTGATTCCGGTCAAGAACGGCGAGGGCTGCTACGTCGCGGACGCCGCGACGCTAGACCAGCTCGAAGCCGAGGGCCGGGTGGTCGCCCGCTACGTGGGTAACCCGAACGGGTCCCAGCGGGATATCGCCGCGATCACCAACTCCGCCGGAAACGTCGTCGGCATCATGCCGCACCCGGAGCACGCGGTGGAGGAGCTCACCGGCCCCTCCCTGGACGGCCTCGGCTTCTTCACCTCGGCGCTCAAGCACCTGGTGGAGACCGCGGCGTGACCGCAGGCGCCATCATCGGTCGGCTCACCCGCCCGACGGGCGGCCCGCTGCGTAACAAGGAGAGGCCATGACCACCCAGGACCCGGCCCGGGACACTTCAGCGGCCGCAGCAGCCGGACCGACGGCTGCGCCGGACCGAGGCGCCGACATCGTCGGCTGGGCCGGGGGCGTGGACACCGTCCCCCATGCCGGCGACAGCCCGGGCGAGCTTCAGCCCTACGCCGACCTCGGGCTCCGAGACGACGAGTACCAGCGGATCCGGCAGGTGCTTGGCCGGCGGCCCACCCAGTCCGAGCTGGCCATGTACTCGATCATGTGGAGTGAGCACTGCTCCTACAAGTCGAGCAAGGTGCACCTCCGCCAGTTCGGGGAGAAGGCCTCAACCAGCGACCGGCTACTCGCCGGTATCGGGGAGAACGCGGGTGTGGTCCGGGTCTCCGACGAGCTCGCCGTGACCTTCAAGGTCGAGTCGCACAACCACCCGAGCTTCGTCGAGCCCTACCAGGGCGCGGCGACCGGCGTCGGCGGCATCGTCCGGGACATCCTCGCCATGGGTGCGCGTCCGGTCGCGGTGATGGACCCGCTGCGCTTCGGCGCGGCCGACCACCCCGACACCGCTCGTGTGCTACCCGGCGTGGTCGCCGGGGTCGGCGGCTACGGCAACCGCCTCGGTCTGCCGAACATCGGCGGCGAGGTCGTCTTCGACCCCTGCTACCAGGGCAACCCGCTGGTCAACGCCCTCTGCGTCGGGGTGCTGCCGATCGACCGACTTCAGAACAAGGCCGCCGCCGGCGACGGAAACGTCGTGGTGCTGATGGGCGCCAAGACCGGCCGGGACGGCATCGGCGGCGTGTCGGTGCTGGCCAGCGCCACCTTCGACGAGGGCAGCGAGCAGCGCCGCCCCTCCGTCCAGGTGGGTGACCCGTTCATCGAGAAGCTGCTCATCGAGGCCTGCCTGGAGCTCTACGACGAGCAACTCGTCGTCGGCATCCAGGACCTCGGTGGCGCCGGGTTGACCTGTGCCCTCGCCGAGACCGCCGCCGCCGCGGGTACCGGGATGCGGGTCTGGCTCGAGCGGGTTCCGCTGCGGGAAGCCTCGATGGAGCCGCACGAGATCCTCGCCAGCGAGTCCCAGGAGCGGATGCTGCTGGTGGTTGAGCCGGAGAAGCTGGAGGCGGTACTCAAGACCGCCGAGAAGTGGGGCGTGCTCGCCACCGCGATCGGCGAGGTCACCCCGCGCGGGGCGGACGGGGAGCCGGGCCGCCTGGTCGTAACCTGGCGAGACCATCTGGTCGTTGACGTCCCGCCGGGTTCGTTGGCAGACGACGGCCCGGTATACAACCGGCCGATGCGGGAGCCGGCCGACCTGATCCTGCTCCAGGCCGACCGGGCGGAGACCCTGCCCCGGCCGAGTGACCCGGAGGCCCTGCGGCAGACGGTCCTGCGGATGATCGCCTCGCCGAACCTCGCGGACAAGACCTGGGTCACCGAGCAGTACGACCGGTACGTGCTCGGCAACACCGTGCTCGCCCAGCCCGAGGACTCGGGTGTGATCCGGATCGACGAGCGTAGTGGTATCGGCATCGCGCTCTCCGTTGACGGCAACGGCCGGTACGCGCGCCTCGACCCGTACCACGGTGCCAAGCTCGCGCTGGCCGAGGCGTACCGGAACGTGGCGGTCAGCGGCGCGAAGCCGATCGCCGTCACCGACTGCCTCAACTTCGGCTCGCCGGAGGACCCGGGCGTGATGTGGCAGTTCGCCGAGGCCGTCCGAGGCATCGCCGACGGCTGCGGTGAGCTGGGCATCCCGGTGACCGGCGGTAACGTCAGCTTCTACAACCAGACTGGTGCGGCAGCGATTCATCCGACCCCGGTGGTGGGCGTCCTCGGTGTGCTGGACGACGTGGCCGACCGGGTCCCGATGGGCTTTGTCCCGCGGGAGGACGGTCACGACCAGATCTACCTGCTCGGTGAGACGCACGTGGAGTTGTCCGGCTCGGAGTGGGCGTGGGCTACCCACGAACACCTCGGCGGCGTACCTCCCCGGGTGGACCTCGACCGCGAGCGGGCGATCGCCGACCTGATGGCGGTGGCAGCCCGGGGTGGGCACCTCAGCTCCGCGCACGACCTCTCCGACGGCGGTCTGGCGCAGGTTCTGGTCGAGTCCTGCCTGCGTCGGGGCGTCGGTGCCCGGGTCACCCTGCCGGAGCGGTTCACCGACGGCTCGATGCCGTTCGTCTTCCTGTTCAGCGAGTCCGCCGGCCGGGTGTTGGTCTCGGTGCCGCGCGGGCACGAGAAGGCGTTCACCGGGCTGGCCGCCGAGCAGGGCGTGCCGTGCGAGCTGATCGGCGTCACCGATCCAGCAGGTGGTGCACTGGAACTGCACGGGCAGTTCCAGCTCAGCCTGGCGGAGCTGCGCGCGGCGCACAGTGCCACCCTGCCCCGCCTCTTCGGCGGAGCGGAACTCGCCACCCCGCCGGTTGGGCAGCAGGCCGAAGAGTCGGCCGCGACCGCAGCGCCGACTGCGCCGGTTGAGGAACCGGCCGCGGCCGTTGTACCGGTCGAGACGGCGACGCCCGCCAGCTCCGAGTCGGAGCCGGGGGGACCGAGCGAATCGGCGTGACCACCGCCGCACCGGCCCCAACCGGTTTCGGCACCCGGTCCGAGTAAGGACGATCCGGCCCGGCTGATCTCAGCCGGGCCGGACCTGCTCCCAAGGGACCAGCGCAAACCTCAGGACAGACGGTTGAGGGCCACCCGACTTCGGGTGGCCCTCAACCGTCTCTTGTCAGTCGTCCAGCCAGTCCAGCCGGCGACCACCCCGGTCCGGCGGGGGAGCGTCGGACCGGGCCCGACCGGCCTGCGTCGGGTCCCCGTAGCCACTACCGTAGCCGCCCTGGCCGTACCCGCGGTCGTCGTAACCGCCGTGCTGGGCGGGGGCTTCCTGGCCGTAGCCGCCATGTTGGGCGGGGGGCTCCTGGCTGTAGCCGCCGTACTGGGTGGGGGCTTCCTGGCTGTAGCCGTCGTAGCCGCCGCGTTGGGTTGGCAGCTCCTGGCCGTAGCCGCTGTGTTGGGCGGGGGGCTCTTGGCCGTAGCCGCCGTACTGGGTGGGGGCTTCCTGGCTGTAGCCGTCGTAGCCGCCGCGTTGGGTTGGCAGCTCCTGGCCGTAGCCGCTGTGTTGGGCGGGGGCTTCCTGGCCGTAGCCGCCATGTTGGGCGGGGGGCTCTTGGCCGTAGCCGCCGTACTGGGTGGGGGCTTCCTGGCCGTAGCCGTCGTAGCCGCCGCCCTGTTGGTCGTAGCCGTAGCCCGCGTAGCCGCCGCCCTGTTGGTCGTAGCCCGGGGCCGGCTCGGCACCGTGTCCGTACGCGGGCTCGGTTTGGCCGTAGCCGGCGTCCTGCTGGTATCTCCCCGTGGGGTACGGGTCGGCCGGGGCCGGGTACTGCGTGGCGCCCGCCTGGTAGCGGCCGGTCACCTCGTCGTAACGCTCCTCGTGGCCGTAGGACCCGCCGGAGGTGGGGGGGTAGCCGGTGCCGGCCGGCGAGGACATGCCGTAGTCGTTGGGGCCGTAACCACCGCCGGAGGCGGGAGATGCGGCGCCATAGCCGCCGTCGGCCGGTCCGGTGACACCGAAGTCCCCGGTGCCGTAGCCGCCTGACTTGTCGCCGTAGCCGCTGTCGGCCCAGGTGGACTGGCCGGCGGCCGCACCGTAGGGCTGCGGCGGAGCACCGTAGGGGTCCGGTGGGACGTCGTCAACCACCGGGCTGTGCATCATCGTGGGCGCCTCGGCGAGGGACGGGTCCCCGCCGACCATCGTCGGCGTCGCCGCGGTCGGATTCACGATCCGCGTCTGGTCGTCGGCGCCACCGTAGCCACCGCCGGCGACCGGGACGGCACCTGTGGCCGCGCCGGAGGGGTGGACGCCCGCCTCGTCCTCGTCGTCGCTCTCCTTGCGGCGCAGCCAGAGCAGCACCATCGTGCCGACGCCGGCTGCCACGAGGAGGCCACCGAGCAGGATGATCAGCAGTGAGCCGGTGCCGCCGGAGTCCTCGTCGCTGGCGTCCGCGACGGGGGCATCCACGATGGCTTCGACCGGCTCCTCGGTTAACTCCTCCACCCCGACGGTTGGGGCGGGCTCGATACTCGATGACGGGGTGGGGCTCGGGGTCGGCTCCTCTTCCTTGATCTTGAGCGAAATTCGCTGGCCAGAGACGCTCTGCCCGGCGGAGGCATTCAGTGTCTTGGTGGCGTTGGTGCCGTCGATGCTCGCGCCGATGGCGAGTTGGCCGGGGGTGATCGGGTTCTGGGTGCTGCCGGTGAACCGGAAATTCCCACCGTTGTCGGTGATGGTGTCGAATCTGTTGTTCTTGGAGTCCTTGAGGATGACCTGGGCTCCCGGTACCGCGCTGCCGGTGCTCTGGTTGACCACCTCGCCGGAGACCGACTTCACCGTCTGCACCTGGGGGGCCTGGGAGGACTGGGTCGGGCTGGGTTGCGGCGGCGGCTCCGGCTTGCCCACCAGGGTGACCTTGACGGTCCCGGTATCCCTACCGTCCTCGGTATCGATAGCGGCGACGGTAATCGTGGCCTTTCCGTCGGCCGCGTCGTCCGCCAGTCGGAAGGTGGCCTCGAAGTCCTTGCCCTCGTCGACCTTGCCGTGGCTGCAACCGCTGACGCAGGCGAGCTCTCCGTTGTCGGATGACACCGTCACGTCGACGGTCGTGTCTTCCGAGACCTCGACCGAGTAGCGGACCGTCGTGCTCCCGCCCGCCTCGACCCGGCTCGGTGAGGCCGAGACATTGCTGACCCCGGGGGCGGCGGAGGCCGGGGCGGCGGGGACGGTGAGTAGGGCGCCGAAGAGCAACGCCACGACCACACCGGCCCGCTGCTTCCAGGCACGTCGGTGTGTTGACACGTCCACCGCCTTCCACTGGAGTCCCACGTGGCCGGCGGTCGCCGGGCCGGGATCATCACGGTACGAATACGCCGTGGGCTACTATGCCTTGTCCAGTCGGATCGGCGCGACCCAGGGCCGGTGTGAGAGCATCCGCGCGCGCGCCGTATCGTCCCGCTGTGCCCCCTTCGTACGCTAGGACGCCTGCCGTCGCGGTAGCGCTGTCGGCGCTCGACGCGGGGCATACCCCCGATCGTCCGGTGCTCCGGGCGGCGGTTCGTGCCCTGTTGACCGTGCTCGCGGAGCGGGTACCCGGTCGATCGGTGGAGGTACGGGTCCCGCCCTACGGCGCGGTGCAGTGTGTGCCGGGTCCCCGGCACACCCGCGGCACCCCGGCGAACGTGGTCGAGACCGACCCGGAGACCTGGTTGCGGGTCGCGACCGGGCGCGTCCCCTGGGCGGAAGCGGTCGCTGAGGGTCGCGTACGGGTCAGTGGGGTCCGGGCGGACCTAGCCGCTTACCTGCCGCTTTAGCAGGTGACAGCGGGCGGGGAGTTACAGGATGCAGTGATTTCGTGACTTTCTGTGCAGGTGGGGGGTCGCGTACACTGTCAGCGACGACAAGCGGTCCCGGCCGAGGAGCGAATCCCGTGATTCGCCTGGCCAGTCCAGCAAGAGGGAGCGGCAGGTGCCCCGAGGCGATGGCCGGTTGAGCCACGACCTTGACCCCCAGCGTCCCGGCCCCCAGGACGCCTGCGGCGTCTTCGGTGTCTGGGCGCCCGGCGAGGAGGTCGCCAACCTGACCTATTTCGGGCTGTACGCGTTACAGCACCGGGGGCAGGAGGCGGCTGGTATCGCCGTTAGTGACGGCACGGGTGTGGTGGTCTACAAGGACCTTGGCCTGGTGGCCCAGGTCTTCGACGAGCCAACCCTGGCCAGTCTGCGCGGGCATGTGGCGGTCGGCCACGCGCGTTACTCGACCACCGGCGCTTCCACCTGGGAGAACGCCCAACCGACCATCCGCTCCACCGCCTCCGGCACGACGATCGCCCTGGCCCACAACGGCAACCTGGTCAACACGGCCGAGCTGCAGCGGGAGGCCGGCGAGCGGGCCGTGGCCGGCGATGGGGCCACCAACGACACCTCGCTGGTGACCGCGCTGCTGGCCAGCCGGCCCGACCTCTCGGTGGAGGCCGCCGCGCTGGAGGTGTTGCCGCAGCTACGGGGGGCGTTCAGCTTCGTCTTCATGGACGAGTCAACGCTCTACGCGGCCCGTGATCAGCACGGGGTCCGTCCGCTGGTACTGGGCCGGCTGGAGCGCGGCTGGGTGGTGGCCAGTGAGACGGCTGCGCTCGATATCGTTGGTGCCAGCGTGGTCCGCGAGGTCGAGCCGGGTGAGCTGATCGCCATCGACGAGGATGGGCTGCGCTCTGCCCGCTTCGCCGCCCCGGAGCCGAAGGGCTGCCTCTTCGAATACGTCTACATCGCCCGTCCAGACGCCACGATCGCCGGCCGGAACTTGCACGCGGCTCGGGTGCAGATCGGTCGACAGCTGGCGCGGGAGCACCCGGTAGCGGCCGATCTGGTGATCCCCGTGCCCGAATCGGGCACCCCCGCCGCGATCGGCTACGCGGCGGAGTCCGGCATTACCTTCGGGGCCGGTCTGATGAAGAATCCGTACGTCGGGCGCACCTTCATCCAGCCGTCGCAGACGCTGCGTCAGCTCGGTATTCGGCTCAAGCTCAACCCGCTGCGGGAGAACGTACGGGGTAAGCGGCTGGTCGTTGTGGACGACTCCATCGTCCGCGGCAACACCCAACGGGCCATTGTGCGAATGCTGCGCGAGGCCGGTGCGTTGGAGGTACACGTTCGGATCTCCTCACCGCCGGTCGCGTGGCCATGCTTCTACGGCATCGACTTCGCGACCCGCGCCGAGCTGCTCGCCAATGGTCTGGATAACGAGGGCGTCCGGCGGTCGATCGGTGCCGACACGCTCGGCTACGTGTCGCTCAGCGGTCTGATCGCGGCCACCGAGCAACCGAAGAGCCGGCTCTGCCGTGCGTGCTTCGACGGCGACTATCCAATCGAACTGCCGGCTGACAGCTTGATCGGCAAGCACGTGCTCGAGGGGGTCGGTCGGCGGGTCGCCGCCGAAACTGCCGAACCGCACGTCACTCCGTTCGTCGCCGCCCAGAGCGGTTATGACGCGTTCAGCTCGGCGCGGGTGCCGCGCCCCGACCCGGAAGAGCCGAAAAACCACATCCGGTAGCACCACCCGGGTGCGGTCCGGCCACCAGCCGGTTCGCACCAGGACCATCTAAGGGGAGAACCGTGACGCACGTGTCCGAGCGCAGCGGCGCAGGAAGTAGCCAGACCGGTGCCGGCGGCGACCGCCAGCCCTGGACCACCGCCTCCGGGCGCCCGGTGCGCAAACGCTCGGCCTCGTACCTGGATGCCGGTGTCTCGATCGAGGCAGGCGACCGCGCGGTTGAGCTGCTCAAGTCGAAGGTGAAGCAGACTCGACGGCCAGAGGTGATGGGCGATCTGGGGGGCTTCGCCGGCCTGTTCCGGTTGGATACGAAGAAGTACCAGAATCCGATCCTCGCCTCCTCCACCGATGGCGTCGGCACGAAGCTGGTGATCGCGCAGCAGCTCGACATTCACGACACGGTCGGCATCGACCTGGTCGCCATGGTTGTGGACGACCTGGTGGCGTGTGGTGCCGAGCCGCTGTTCCTGCTCGACTACATCGCCACCGGGGAGGTTGTTCCAGACCGGGTTGCCGAGATCGGCGCGGGTATCGCCGATGGCTGCCGGTACGCCGGTTGTGCCCTGCTGGGTGGGGAGACCGCCGAACACCCTGGTGTCCTCCGCCCAGATGAGTACGACATCTCGGCCACCGGCGTGGGGGTGGTGGAGGAGAGCGAAATCCTCAGCTCCGAGCGGGTGGAGGTCGGCGACGTAGTGATTGCGATGCGCGCCTCCGGCCTACACTCGAACGGATTCTCCCTGGTCCGGCACGTGCTGCTCGGTGCCGGCCGGATGCGGCTGGACGTGGTCATTGAGGACTTCGGCCGGCAACGCACCCTCGGTGAGGAGCTGCTGACTCCCACCAAGATCTATGCCCAGGACTGCCTGAAGCTGATCGCTGAAACGGAGGTCCGGGTATTCGCCCACGTGACCGGGGGCGGCATCCCGGGGAACCTGGTCCGGGTCCTGCCGGAGCACGTGGACGCGGTGGTCGATCGCGCTACCTGGAAACCGCAGCCGATCTTCGACCTGGTGCAGTCCAAGGGGCGGATTGAGGCGCCGGAGATGGAGGCGACGTTCAACATGGGCGTCGGCATGTTCGCGATCGTCTCCGCCGAGGACGCCGACCGCGCGCTGGCCACCCTCACCGGCCGTGGCGTGGACGCGTGGCAGGTCGGCGAGATCGTTGAGGGCACCGGCAATGTGCAGATGGTCGGGCAGCACACCCGTGGCTGATTGCTGCGGTGCCCGGTCGGACTGCCGATCAGGGCTTCACCCGGGTGGCCGACTCCGCCTAGCCTGAGGAGTGCCCTCCACGTCGCCAGGCGCGTCGGGGTGTCGACACCGCGCCCAGGCCTGGTAGAGGAGGGCGATGGCGGTACGCGGGCAGTCGACAGGTGGGATGCGCGGTTTGGCCGCCGTCCCAGCCTATGTGGTTATGCAGCCCACCACGCTCTGCAATCTCGACTGCGAATACTGCTATCTCCCGTTCCGGAAGGTCGACCGGCGGATGCCGGTCGACGTGGCGGAGGCGGTGGCCGCATCGGTCAATCCATGGGCGCGAGCTGGGCGATTCTCCGTGGTGTGGCACGGTGGTGAGCCGCTCGCCGCCGGGCAGGAGCTCCTTGCCGCGCTGATTGCCCCGTTCGGGCCGGAGGTCGAGCATCACGTCCAGACCAACGCGACGCTGATCGACGACTCCTGGTGTCGGTTCTTCGCGGAGCACCGGGTCCGGGTGAGTGTCAGCGTGGACGGGCCGCGGGCGCGCAACGCGGATCGGGTCACCCGGGGCGGGCGCCCCGCGTACGCCCAGATCATGCGGGGAGTCGAGGTGCTGCGTCGACATGGGCTGCCGTTTTCGGCGCTGGCCGTGGTGGGGCGCCCCGAGCCGGGTCTCGCCCGCGAACTGTACGACTTCTTCCTCGACCTCGGCCCGGATGTGTTGGGCGTCAACATCGAGGAGACCGAGGGGGTCAATACGCGGGCCAACCGCCACGACGCGGCTGCGGTGACCGCCTTCTGGGCAGAGCTGGTGGCGGCCTGGCGCCGGAACCCCCGCATCCACCTGCGTGAGATCGAGTGGTCTCTGCGGTACGCCGCGGCGGTGTTGGACGGCGTTGAGGAGCAGCTGCTGCCCCGTCGGCTGGACCCGATTCCCACGGTCGGTCACGACGGTTCGGTGACCGTGCTCTCGCCCGAACTGGCCGGCTTCACGAACCCCCGGTACGGCGACTTCAGCAGCGGCAATGTGCTGGTCACTCCGCTGGCGGAGATCCTGGCTGAGGCCGCGGGGACATCCTGGGTCGGGGAGTTCCTCGCCGGCGTGGAGGCGTGCCGGGCATCGTGTTCCTACTTCGGCTTCTGCGGCGGTGGCCACGCGGCCAATCGCTACTTCGAGCAGGGACGATTTGACGGTACGGAGACCGAGCACTGCCGCAACAGCAAGATCCGCCTACTGGAGGGAGTGTTGGAGCATGCCCGAGAACACCGGTTCCCGGCAACCTGAGCGTACGGTGGGCGCGGTCTCGGACGACGTGGTTGATCGGGTCCGCGCCGCTGGCGCCGACCTCACCACGTTGCTTCACGAGGCCGAGGCGGCCCGCCACCTACGGGCGGAGGCGGCGGGAGACGGCACCTCCAGCGCGGTCTGCGCCTGGAATCATTTCGAGAACATCCCGACGTTCTACAACTGGAACAACCGCCCACGCTGAGCCGACGGGCCACCCCGGGGTCGACTGATCACCCAAGCCCTCCATGCTGCGCCGGCGCTCCCCGGCAGCTGCCGAACAAGGCGTGCCTCGGAGCCACTGCCAGTCACTCCGAGACACGCCCTGCCTCCGTCGGGGACCGCTGACCGATGGGCACAGACATGAGCACGCGGATCGACCGCGTGCTCAGTTGCGACCAGGGGTCAGCGGTTGGGACGAGCCCGGTTGTCCGGGTCGTCGTCCACGTGGTCCTCGTCATCGTCGTCGACATACTCTTTGTAGTCGTCGTCGAAGTCGTGGTCCGACTTGTGGCTGCCGCCGAGTTCGCGTTGCAAGGCGGCGAGGTCGGTGTTCGGGGAGTGGTACTTCAACTCCCGGGCCACCTTTGTCTGCTTGGCCTTAGCTCGGCCGCGCCCCATGGCTCGACCCCCTCGCACAGAATGCGGGGCAGCCCGAAGGCGGGCCCCGATGACGTCAGGCATCTCTCGTGGCTCTTACGGTACATGGAGATGCCATCGTTCGGCACCTCGGGTTACCGTCGCCCGGCTCCGCGCGTCGCGGCGGGCCGGTCGTCACCCAGTGTACTCGGTAAGGGCCAATCCGGGGAGCGCCCCTAACAGCAGGCGAATCACCGTGAATCCAGCTTAACCGCGCCGCGTCGCTGTGGCGGCCCAGGGGCGGAACCAGCCCGGCCCGCCCCCGGGACGTGATCAGGGCAGCAGAATGGTCCGCAGCCGGCCCACCTCAGCCATCCGCCGCTCGGCCAGCCGGTCCGCGGCCACCGCCGGTGGCACCCCTTCGGCATCGGCGAGCGCCAGGATCTCCCCGGTGGTCTCGTAGATCTTGGTCGCCCGTAGCTTGGCGCGTTCGAAGTTGAAGCCCTCGATCTCGTCGGCGACCTGGATCACGCCACCGGCGTTCACCACGTAGTCGGGCGCGTACAGGATGCCCCGGTCGGCGAGGAGTTTCTCGATGCCCGGGTGGGCGAGCTGGTTGTTCGCCGCGCCGGCGACCACCTTTGCCCGCAGCGCCGGGACGGTGTCGTCGTTGAGCGTGCCCCCGAGCGCGCACGGGGCGTACACATCAATGTCGGAAGCGGTCAGCGCGGTGGCGTCGTCCATCAGCGTCACCTGCGGATGGTTGGTCCGCGCCCAGGCCAGGGCCCGTGGGTTCACGTCGGTCGCCACGACCTCGGCGCCGTCGTCAAGGAGGTGGCCGACCAGGTGCTTGCCGACCTTGCCCAGGCCGGCCACGCCGACTCGTCGTCCGCGCAGCGTCGGCGTGCCCCAGGCGTGCTCAGCCGCGGCGCGCATACCCTGGAACACGCCCCAGGCGGTGAGGATCGAGGAGTCGCCGGCGCCCCCGTGCTCCCGGCTTCGGCCGGTCACGAACCGGGTCTCCCGGGCGACCATGTCCATGTCGGCCACGTAGGTACCAACGTCGCAGGCGGTGTAGTAGCGGCCACCCAGGGTGTCCACGAAGCGGCCGTAGGCGCGCAACAGCGCCTCGCTCTTGAGCTGTTCGGGATCTCCCCAGATGACTGCCTTGCCGCCGCCCAGGTCCAGCCCGGCGAGGGCATTCTTGTACGCCATGCCGCGGGAGAGGTCGAGCACGTCGGCGAGGGCCGCCTCCTCGCTCGCGTACGGGTAGAACCGGGTGCCGCCGAGCGCGGGTCCCAGCGCCGTGGAGTAGATGCCGATGATCGCCCGAAGGCCGGACTGTTTGTCCTGGCAGAACAGAACCTGCTCGTGGCCGACCGACCCGGGGTCGTCGGTGGTGGCGAATACGCCCATGACTCACTCCTGGTGTGGTGTGCGGCCTTGTGGGCCGCGGACCTGCGGACGCCGGCGGGATGCTGCCGGTGCCGCTGAGCCTAGTATCGGCCGACATCGTCTCCGTCGTCACCGACGTGTGCGTCCGTACGGCGGGACCAGCTACTCGGCGACTCCGGAGGGCACCCGAAACTGTGCCACCAGGGATTCGCAGCCGACTCGTGGGAGGATCGCGCCGTGCCCTCGCTCTTCGCCGCATACCTGCGCGTGTACGAACCGTTGACCGCCTTCGACCGTGACCGCCAGGCGTACTGGCGGAACTACGTCGAACAGGGACGGGCTGTCGCCCCGGCGGAGGGGCCCGGCCGGCAACTCACGTCGGTGATCGAGGCGCTCGGGGCGGGCTGGACGCGGTTGCCGAATCTGCCGGACGAGGCGTACGTGCTGGAGGCCGACGACACGCTGCTCGTCTGCCCGTGGAACCTGCGTATCCGGGTCGCCGAGGCGGCGCTGAACGCCCGTGACGGCGTGCCTCCGGTGTTGGCTGACGCCTTTGTGCCGCCGGTGCTCGCCGGGAAGGCCAAGGCGGTGGTGGACGACTGGCGTAGCGGGGCGCGTGTCCTGGAGCACGGCGTTCCTCGGGTGCACGAGCAGATCGCCACCTGGGGTGTGCCGCTGCGATGGTTTGTCCTCTTCGAGCCGGCGGAGCGGCACCAGGTCACCGAGCCCGGCCGGCGGGCGCTGCGGTACCGCACCGAGATTTCTAAGGCCCGCCGTCGCTCGTCGCGGGCCCTTGCCGTGTTACGCAAGTCGGTCGGTGCCGCGCCGATCACGGAGGCGGTGGAGGAGGCCGCCCGCTGGCTGGAGGAGTTCCATCCACGGTCGGTGGTGGAACTGGACTACGGCGGGCTGGTGTCGCTGCTCTCCGACGAGACCCTCGCGGCGGACGACTCGCCGGAGTTGGTCGCCGCCGGTCTGGCTGGGCTGTCTCGGGGCGAGGCGGAGGAGGCGTCAACGGCTTACGACAAGCTGGTCGCACGGTGGCGTGCGGTGCAGTTGCTCGAGCGGTGCAACTGACCCCATTTCGGTCGATTGTCCCTCGTTAACCCCGGAAACCATTCGCGTTTGATTCGTCACGAGCCGCTATCATGAGACCACATGAGGTGCCTCCTGTCATACTAAAGGCGAATAATTCGGTCATGGTTCATCCGTCCGTCTAGGGACGTTCGGCCGTTCGGCCCATGTCGGACATCGGGGACTAGCCGGACCATGGGAGACGCGTCGGCCGGCGGGACCCCGGCCGATGTCTATACATGTGGAGGAGTGACCCATGGCATCGCGAACGCACGAACCGGAGCCGCTGCTCACGCCGGCCGAGGTGGCGTCGATGTTCCGTGTCGACCCGAAGACGGTGACCCGTTGGGCCAAGGCCGGCAAGCTGAGTGCAATCCGGACTCTTGGCGGGCACCGCAGATACCGGGAGTCGGAGGTCAGAGCGCTGCTGCAGGGGCAGATCCCACAGCAGCGGCAGGGGGACTGACCGGGTGAGAGCCAGCGGACAATGCGCGTAGGGCGGTGGACGATCAGTCCACCGCCCTACGGCATTTCTGCCCGGCGGACGCGGCTCAACCCCGGGAGGGCTCGACCGCGGTTCAGCCCCGGGACGGCTCCGTGGGCGGGCGCGGCTCAGTCCTTGAGCGTGACCCGAACCCCAACCGTGCCCTCCTCGCCGCGGCGTAGCCGGCTCCCCAACAGGGTGAGCCGGCCGAGTACCCGGTATTTCTCCTTGATCAGGCCGCGGACCCGCCGGGTGCCCGCCGAGTCGGCGAGCGCGGCGTATCCGGGCACCGCCGGGCCGTGCGGTCGACCTCGGACATCGCAGGGGGCGACGGTCACATCGCCGCTGCGCCGGATCCGCTTCACCTTGCCGGAGCTGGCAACTGTCCAAACTACGAGCGCATCGCCGTCACGGACCGCCCAGACCGGGGTCGGCACCGCACGGCCGTCCTTGCGGAAGGTCGTGAGCAGGATGTATTTCTCGGTCGCGAGTCGGTCCAGCGTGGTCACGCCGCCAGGATACGGCCCCGCGGCCGGTTGACCGGGCAGTAAGCCGGACCGGCGTGCCGTACACCGCAGAGCCGGTCGTGGAGCTGCCGCAGCGGTGTCCATCCGGGAGCTCGCCTTCCGCCCGGTGCCGGGCCGCCGCGCGCCGCCACCCAACCAATAGGGTCGCGGGGACGAGCGACACGGACAGGCGGGACGGCGTGGGTGATCCCGGGTCGCCGCCGGAGGGAGGAGGCGCCATGGGTGACCGTTGGGTCGTGATCGGGGCCGGCACGATGGGCCTCGGGATCGCGTACGTGGCCGCCGGTGCCGGCTACGACGTGGACCTGGTCGAGGTCGATCAGGTCCGGGGTGAAGCCGCCGCGGTGCGCCTCGGTGAGCTGTGGGACCGGGCCGTTGGCCGCGGCCGGATGACGGTCGAGCAGGCCGACGCCAGCCGGTCCCGGGTGACTGTTCGGGGAGCCCTCACCGAGGTCAGTGCCGGCCCGGAGGTCGTGGTCGAGGCCGTTCCGGAGCGGGCCGACCTGAAGCGCTCTGTGCTACGCGACGCCGAGGACCTGAGCCCCGCGCTGTTGGCCAGCAACACCTCCAGCATCTCGATCGCCGAGCTGGCCGAGGGGCTGACCCGCCCGGACCGCTTCCTCGGCCTGCACTTCTTCAACCCGGTCTGGGCGATGACGTTGCTCGAGGTCGTGGTCGGCCCGGGGACCGCACCGCAGAGCACGGACGCGGCGGTCGCGCTCGCCGCTCGGCTGGGCAAGGATCCGGTCGTCGTACGGGACCTGCCCGGCTTCGCCACCTCCCGGCTTGGGGTGACGCTCGGTCTGGAGGCGATTCGAATGGTCGCCGACAAGGTGGCGGAACCGGCGGACATCGACAAGGCGATGGTGCTTGGCTACCGGCATCCGGTGGGGCCGCTGGAGCTCACCGACCTGGTCGGACTGGATGTGCGGCTCGATATCGCCCGCACTCTGGCGGCCGCGTACGGGGAGCGGTTCGCGCCGCCGCCGCTCTTGGTCGAGATGGTTGCCGCCGGACACCTCGGCAAGAAGTCCGGCCAGGGTTTCTACCGGTGGGAGAACGGGGTACGGGCGTGAGGGGCCTGCGGATCGACGAACAGGCCGACCGGGTGGTGGCGGTGCTGGACCGCCCGGAGAAGCGCAACGCCATCGACGTTGACCTGGTCCACGCGCTCCACGAACTCTGCGCCGAGTTGGAGGCTCGGCCCCGGCTGCTGCTGCTCACCGGGGGCGCTGACGGCATCTTCGCCGGGGGCGCCGACATTGGGCAGCTCCGCGAGCGAGACCGGCTGGATGCCCTCGCCGCGATCAACTCGGCCGTCTTCGCCCGGATCAGGGCGTTGCCGATGCCGACCGTGGTAGCTGTCGACGGGCCGGCCCTGGGCGGCGGCGCCGAGTTGGCGTACGCCGGCGACCTACGGGTGTGCACCTCGCGGGCCGTCTTCGGTCAGCCCGAGGTGCGGCTCGGCATCCTGGCGGGCGCGGGGGCGACGCACCGGCTGCCGGCGCTGATCGGCGAGGCGCGGGCGAAGGAGTTGCTCTTCACCGGCCGGCGGGTGGACGCTGCGGAGGCCCTGCGGATCGGTCTGGTCAACCGGGTGGTCGCCGAGCCCGCCGAGCTGCTGCCGGCGGCGCACGCCCTGCTCGACGAGGTGGCGAAGGGCTCCGCGCTCGCGTTGCGGCTAACCAAGCTGGCCGTGGACGCTCCGGCCGCCGCACACCCGCACCTGGATCTGGTTGGTCAGGCGGTGCTCTTCGAGGACGAGGAGAAGCACCGGCGGATGACCGACTTTCTCGAGCGTCGGCACCGGCCCTGAACCGGGGTGACGTCGGCGGCGGGCGCGGGGCACATAGCTCGCCGAGTGGGTGCGTAGCTGGTTGGGCGGGTGCGTAACTGGCCGCGTGGGGTGCGGAGCCGGTTGGGCGGGGCCGTGCCGTGCTTCGGTGCGGCCCCGCCCAACCGACTGCGGCTCAGTGGTGCAACGGCACCCCTGCGTCGGCGAGGGCCCGGATCAGCCCGGCCGACTCATTGAAGCCGATGATCACAACAGCGTCGGACCCAGCTTCCTTGATCTCGCGGACCATGGACGTGAAGTCGACCGGTGCCGCCTCGGCGCCCTCCGGTGGCTGATAGGTGTTGAGCTTGAGCCGGCCCGCGTCGATGCCAGCCCGTTCCAGCTCGGATCGGACGATCTCCTGGAGCCCCTCGCCATAGGGATCCTGACGGGCCACGATCGCGATCTGCTGCGGGCCATCCCGCAGGATGACGTCAGCCAGTGCCCGGCCCTGCAAGCTGTCTGGCGGAGCGGTCCGGAAGTAGCGGTTCTCGTCGTCCAGGTCGGTGAGGCTCGCTTCGGTGTTCGATGGGGAGAACAGCACCATCCCCGCCTGCATCACGTCGGGTAACACCGCCCGCGAGACGCCGGATGCGCCGGCGCCGATGATGACGTGGACGCCGGCGGCGGCATGGCTGGCCACAGTCGCCTTGGCGACCGCAGGATCAGTGCCGTCATCGCCGTCTATCCAGGTAACCGGGGCGCCAAGGACGCCACCGGCGGCGTTGATCTCCTGGATGGCGAGCGCGGCGCCGGCGGCGAGGGGTGGGTTGGACAGCACGAGGGCGCCGGTCTGCGGTAGCAGGCCCCCCAGCACCAGCGGGCCTTCGTCGTCCTCGTCAGCCGCCCCGCCCCCGGGCGGCGGCGTGTCGCTCGCGTTGGACTCGAAGCCCGCACCGACGAACTCCGTCTTGGCGTCGTTGATCTGCGTGCCGTCGAAGTGCAGGGTGGCGTAGCTGGCGGTGGAGGGCTCGCCGGCGGCAGTGAACCCACCTCGGGTGATCGAGACGCTGCGGTACTCGATGTCCTGCCCGTCCCGGGCCAGCATGAGGCAGGTTACGGCGGTCTCACACCGCTGGCCGCCGTTGGTGATGCCGACGATCTGTGCGGCGATAGCCGCCGGATCGGTGGTACCGGCGAGCTGCGCGGCCAGCGCGCTGATCAGCACCGCGTCGTAGGCCTCCGCGGCGTAGACGAAGCTGGTCAGGTTGGAGTCGACCGACCGCAACCGGTCCTTGAAATCTTCCGGCAGCGGCGTCAGCGGCGTGGTGCCCTTCATCCCGTCAACCAGGCTGGCCTGGTCTCCCAACTCGGTGGGGAACGAGTTGAGCATGGTGCTGTCGGTGCCGTAGAGACGTACCGAGGAAGCGGTGGCCTCGTCGGACTCATCGGCCCCGCAGGCGCTGCTGGCAAGCAGGAACGTCGCACAGGCGGCCAGGGTGGCAGCTCGCGTGGCGCGTGGGATCAGCATCGCAGTCCTTCCTCGGGCGAAGTAACGCTGCGCAGAGTAGCGCGCCGGGCAAGCTCCCCGGGACCCTGGCTGTCGCTATCCGCAGGTAGGCCACCTTGGTTACGCAGCGTGTTGAAACGTGGTGGGTGCGGCCGGGCCAGTGCCTCAGCCGAGGGTGCGCTTCGCGACCACGATCGCGTAGCGGGCGAGGAGTTCGGACCAGCCAGCGGTCAACGCTCGGCGGTAGCCCTCCGCGGCCGGGCCGTGCCGATCGAAGTGTCGGTGTTCCACCTCCACCCGCGTCTGTCCGGACCGGTCGGGCCGGAAGAGTGCCTCGACCTCGCTGGCCCGGGCCGGATCGGGCGCTGGGACGCGGTCCGCCCCGATCTGCCAGGTGAAGACGAGCCGGCGGGGCGGGGTCCAGGTCAGCACCCGGCCCCAGTCGTTGCGGAAGCCGTGCGGGCCGATTTCGTACAACATCCCGTCGGTCCACGGTTCCATCTCCAGCGTGGTCAGTAGGCCGGGGCCGGACCAGGTGTACTCCATGACCCACCAGTCGGCTATCGCGCCGGTGAATACCGCGAATGCCTGCTGCGTCGACGCGGGAACGAGGAGCGAGCTGCGGAGTGAGTGCCATGCGAAATCCTGCTGGACATTGACCGGATCGACCATCCCCTGTCCCATAAGCCCGGACCATACCGGCTGATGCGGGCCGGTGCAGCAATGCGAGGCGCTCGATTCCCGCCGTTAGCTGCACTCACGCAGGATGGTGCATCGTCAATACCTACCTCGGGAATATTTCCGTGGTGGAAATTCTCGTATTTCGCTCTGGCCTGGTTTTCACGCCGGGCCTAATTTCTTGTTTAGAAAGTTCTGAACGTTCGAGACTATTGCGTCAGGAGGGGAGTTTATGGACCCGGAGGCTGCCCGGCGGTACGCCGAGGAGGTCGGCGTCGTCCTGGCTCGGATGGGCACCACCCCCGCCTTCGGCAAGCTGCTGGGCTGGCTGCTCATCTGCGATCCCCCGAAACAGACCAGCGCGCAGTTGTGCGAGGCGATGGGGCTCTCCAAGGCCTCGGTGTCCACCGGAATGCGAGTGCTGGAACAGTCCGGCCTGGTCCGACGGGTGCCGAGCCAGGGCCGGGCACACGCGTACGAGATGCATCCGGATGCCTTCGCCCGTGCCATCGACCCAACCGACAAGATGCGCGTTTTCATCGAACTGATGCAGCGCGGTATCGATCTGGTCGGCGACGCGGCGGCACCTCAGGCCAGCCGGTTACGCCACACCCGTGACTTCTACGCCTTCATGGTCGAGCGCACACCAGCCCTGCTGGAGGAGTTCCGTCGACAAGCACGAAAGGACAGCTAGGATGCGAATCCTTGTGTTGACCGTTGGGTCGCGAGGGGATGTCCAGCCGTACGTGGCCCTCGGCAAAGGTCTCCAATCAGCCGGCCATAACGTCACTCTGGCCACCTGCGCCCGGTTTCGGTCCTTCGTCACCGACCAGGGTCTGGCGTACGGCGAGCTCAGTGACGACATATTGCAGCTGCTGGATTCGGCAGCAGGTCGGGCCGCGATGGAGGACACCACCGGGGCGCTCGGGGCAGTCAGGACCAACATCAGGCTGGCCCGTCAGGCCAATCCGATCAACCGGAGGTTGCTGGCCGATGCCTGGGCGGCGGCCCGGCAGGCCACGCCAGATCTGGTCGTCTACCACCCGAAGGTGCTGGCCGGTCCGCACATCGCGGAGAAGCTCGGAGTGCCGGTAGTACTGGCCCTACCCGTGCCGGTCTCCGTGCCGACCGGTGACTTCCCCCTCGTCGGGCTGCCCGAACTGCCGCTCGGCCGGTGGTACAACCGGCTGACCTATCGGCTGGCCGGCGCCGGATACCGGATGTACGACGGCATGGTGAACACGTTTCGTCGCGACACGCTCGGACTCGCGAAGACCAGCGGTGCCGCGCTGACCACCCGGCTCCCCGACGGGCGGCCGATCCCGGTGCTGCATGGCATCAGTGAGCACGTCCTGCCGCGCCCCGCCGACTGGCCCGGGCACGCGCACCTCACCGGCTACTGGTTCCTCGATGACGCCGCCAGCTGGCAGCCCCCGGCCGCCCTGGTCGACTTCATCGAGGCGGGCGACCCGCCGGTCTATGTCGGCTTCGGCAGTATGGCCGGGCGCGACCCGCGCCGACTCACCCGCCTCGTCGGCGAGGCGCTGCGCCAGGCTGGCGTCCGCGGCATCGTCGCCACCGGCTGGGGTGGCCTGGCGGAGACCGAGCCGTCAGACACCATCTGGCACCTCAACGAGGCCCCACACGACTGGCTCTTCCCGCGGATGTCCGCCGTCGTGCACCACGGTGGGGCCGGCACCACCGCGGCGGCGTTACGCGCTGGCAAGCCCTCGGTGATCTGCCCGTTTCTTCTGGACCAGTTCGTCTGGGGACGGCGGGTTTTCGCGCTCGGCGCGGGCAGTGCGCCGATACCGCAGCGGAAGCTCACCCCGCAACGGCTGGCTACCGCCATCCGTACGGTCACCACCGACACCGACATCCGGGCCACCGCGGTCAAGCTGCGGAGGAGCCTCGCGGCCGAGGATGGCATCGCGAACGCGGTCCTCAGGATCGACGCTCTTCTCCACTCGGCGGGTTAGGGCCACCAGCGGCACCGAGGGCTGCGCCCCGGGCCGCCCCGGGCCTGAGAACGTCCGGGGCTTCCTGGAAAGGACAGCAGAGAGTGACGTCGGAGAGTGCTGCGACGCGTCACTGTCCCCGATCGCAATCAGTGGCACAGCGGACGTACTCTCGCCCCATCCCCGTTCCTACCTGCGAACTCGCGGGGATCGGCACACTACGCAACCCCCGCGGCTGGAGTAGGTTGTCTGATTTGCCGGCTTGGCTAATCTACGAATTCACCATATCCTACCGGTGTAGCACCTGTTGCCTCCGGCCCTGGCGGGTCGGAGGCTGTGTTTGGGCCCTGAGTTTGCAATCCGGAGTAAAGGGAGTCAAAGCGTTGACCGACGAGTCCGGTAAGGCCAACTTCAGCGGAATCTACAACCAGGAGACGCCGAGCGCGTACTACGCTAACCTGCGCCGGTTGAAATACGAGATCCCGCAGCATGGGGCTACCGTATTCAACCAGCTGATCGATGCCCAACCGTGGGGTGACGGCTATCGCCCCACCGTGCTCGACGTGTGCTGTTCCTACGGCATCGTCGGGGTGCTCACCAAGACCGATCTTGAGCTGGACGACGTGTACACGTACTACCAGGGTGCCGGCGACGACGGGCGTACCGTGGATCAGGTGCGCCGCGCCGAGAACGAATTTCTGGGTCAGCGGGCCCGGCCGGACGCTCCGCACGTCATCGGTTTGGATGTCGCCGAGAATGCTACTCGGCACGGGGTGGCGGTCGGTGCGCTCGACGACGCCTTTGTCGAGAATCTGGAGTCGACAACGCCATCGTCAGAATTGGCCAAGAAGATGTCGGAGGTTGACCTCATCACGACCACGGGTGGCATTGGCTATGTCACCGAGCGAACGTTCGAGCGGCTACTCACCTGCACCGAGGATCCGCCCTGGGTCGCCGCGTTCTGTCTTCGGACGTACGACTACGAGCCGATTTCGGACGTGCTCGCGCAGTACGGGCTCGTGACTGAGAAGGCGGATCAGGCTGTTCGGCAGCGGCGGTTTATCGACGATACCGAACGGCAGTGGGCGATGGCGGAGCTGGCGACGCGGGGGGTCGACCCGGCCGACATGGAGAGCGCGGGATACTTGTACGCCGATTTCTACCTCTCCCGGCCGCGAGAAGATGCAACGGAGAAGCCGCTGGCGGATCTGGTGACGATTCCCGCCAACTAGGTGACTCTGTCCCGGCCTCGTCAACACTGCGCCGGAGGCGCTGGGTGAGTCGGTGAGAGCGCCGTCCTTCGAGCTTGTGGGTTGCGGTGACTTCTGCCGCTCGGTTCGACGGCTGCTACGACGTGGGACTGGGGCTTGGGGACTACTGCACTGTACGGGAGCAAAGTCCCCAAGCCTCTCCCAGGTGGATGTGGTGCTGGGACCCGGGCGTTGAGCTTGCCCCGGGTGGTGCCGGTGGCGCCGGCGATGTTACGTCGTGCCCCGCATGAGGCCGAGCAGCATTCCAAACACGATCACCGTTTGGATCGAGTGCGGAATGACCGAGAGCCACATGCTCCGATAACGCTTTACCGGTAGCGACATGATCACTCCGCTGGTCAGCATGATGCCGCCAGCGGTCCAGGGCTGATGCACGTGGTACAGGCCGAATAGGACTCCGTTGGCGAACCAGTCTGCCGACCCGAACACGCCCTGCATCCTGGGTAGGAGGATTCCGCGGAAGAGGAACTCCTCACCGAGGAAGACGTTGAAGATGCTGAGCGTCAGGAACAGCGCAAGAAACCACCAAGCCCCTTTCATCTGTGGGGCGACTTCGGCCGAGAAGAGCGTTTCGGCTTTCTGGAAGGGCAGTGGAGCCGGCCCGGGTAGCAGGTACTGCTGCAGCTTCTCAACCGCCGGCGCCACGTACATCATGTTGAGCACGAACGCGATTCCCAGTGGTGCTAGCAGCCACAGGAGGCGTTTGCGGGGTCGACCGTTCACCGGGTCTCTGGGAACTTGTAGCCACAGCCGACGGACCATGGCGGCGCGACGTATCGACCCCTCCTCGCGCCGGAGTATCAACAATGCCAGTACGAACTGCCAGATCAGGCCGGCCGCGAGCGTGACGGTAGCCAGCACCACGGTGTCGTAGGGGCCGTCTGCGACCGCGGGGGTAATCACCCAATAGCCCAGTCCCATGGGTAGGGTGGCGGCCGCCCAGATTCCCAGGATTTTCGCCAGCGAGTACTGCACCGGCAGGCCGCCCGACGCCGGGGTGGATGAGCTCGGTCGCTGCCCCGGCGGGCCTAGCCGATTCTGCGTGGTGCCACCGCCCATGCCGCTCAGCTCCTCGAAATGTGCTGCGCCTGGCTTCGGGCCTAATTCTGGTGCCGGCTAAAGGCGTCCGTCCATGGCGGTCAGCCCGCCAATCTCGGGCAGGGGCACCCCTACCGTCCGGCTTGGGGTTCTCCCTACCTTTCTGCCGGATTCCACAACGCTTCGGTGGTACGGGGTTCGCTGCTGCGTTAACTCGCAGGTGTTTTAGAGCGTTATGCGAATTATTGTCGGTTTTCGGTCTGCTGGCGTCATTGCTGACAGTGGCCTCACACTTGCATGTATAGCGATGTGAGCATATGTTCGTGGCGGCGCTGATTGGCGAGAAGGGAGAGGCGGATGGGTGCGGGGCACGATCACGGTCAACAAGCGGCGCGGGCCGGTGCGAAGCACCGGGGTCGGCTGTGGGCGGCCTTCGGGCTGCTCCTCACCTTCATGGCGGTGGAGGCGGTCGCAGCGGCGATGACCGGCTCCTTGGCGCTGCTCTCCGATGCCGGCCATATGTTCACCGATGTCCTCGGCATCGGCATGGCCCTGGCCGCGATCACCGCCGCCAGCAGGGCGTCCCGGTCTGGCCAGCGCACGTTCGGGCTCTACCGGATGGAGGTGCTGGCGGCGTTGGCCAACGCGGTCCTGCTGTTCGCGGTGGCCTGCTACGTGGTGGTCGAGGCGGTACGTCGGTTCAGTCAGCCGCCGGAGGTGCTGGCGGGGCCGATGCTGGCGGTGGCGGTGGCGGGCCTGGCGGCCAACATCGTCGCCTTCTTCCTCCTGCGCGCGGGCTCGCGGGAGAGTCTGAATGTGCGGGGCGCCTACCTGGAGGTTCTGGGAGACCTGTTCACCTCCGTCGGCGTGATCGTCGCCGCGGTCGTGATCGCCGTGACCGACTGGTGGTACGCCGACCCGCTGATCGCGGTGGCGGTGGGGCTGTTCATCCTGCCCCGTGCGTACCAGTTGGGTCGCGCCGCGCTGCGGGTGTTGGTGCAGGCCGCGCCGGCACATCTGGACATCTCCGCGGTGCGGGCGGCGCTACTCGCCGTGGACGGGGTAGCCGACGTGCACGACCTGCACGTATGGACGCTAACCTCGGGGATGGACGTTGCTTCGGCGCACCTGGTTCTCGAGCGTGATGCCGATCTTGCCGCAGTGCTGGCCCGGTCCCGGCGGCTGCTGCAGGATCGTTTCGCAATCGAGCACGCCACCCTGCAAGCCGAACCGGCGGAGCCGGCCGACGCGGACGCTGTCTGCCACGGGAGCGGGTGGTGACCTGCGTCGCTCCTGGGAACCAGCGGGCGCAACCGGCCGACTACCTGATGTGCCGTCACCTATCTGGGAGCTGTTCGTGAACCGCCCATCCAGCCCGACTTCCAACCGGGCCGCCGCCTGGCGGGAAGTCGCCGGTCTTCGGCCGGTCCCCCGCCACCCGCGTCGGTTGGCGACCCGGTGATGAGTCTCGCCCCGGTCCGGCGTCAGCCGTTTCTGCTGTCGGCGGGGACGGTGCTGGTGGCGGCCGCCGTCGGGGCGGTGCTGCTGTGGTGGGGTGGTGGTGCGGTCGCGGAGGCCCCGCCCGGGCTGCCGGACCCAGGACCAACCACGGCCTGGTTGCTGCCGGCCTCCCGGCTGGGCATGCAGATCAGCGCGGTCGCCACGGTCGGCCTACTGCTGGCAGCGGTAGCGCTCTCGCCCCGGGACGACGGCGGTCGATTGTCCCCGATCGGCTACCGGCGCATGCGCGCCGCCGCTGGCGCCGCCTCGGTGTGGGCTGTGACGTCCACGGTTGCGGTCTGTTACACCCTGGTCGATCTCTTCGGTCTCCCCGCCGCGCAGGTGTTGTCCTTGCGGGCGGTGCTCAACTTCGCCACCACCGTTTCGTTGGGGCAGTCCCTGGCGCTGAGCGGCGTCCTGGCCCTGACCGCGGCGGTGGTCGCGGCGACCAGCCTGCGGCCCGGCGGCGCGCTGACTGCTCTGCTGCTGGCGCTGGGCGGCCTGGTGCCGCCGGTCTTCACCGGGCACGCCGCGGGCAGCGGAGACCACCAGCTGGCGGTCTCCGGTCTGCTCCTGCACGTGCTGCCCGTCACCCTCTGGGCCGGTGGCCTGCTCGCCCTGGCTGTTACCAGTCGCGGCACGACCGCCGACCTGGCGCGGGCCGTGCGCAGATTTTCCCCGCTCGCCGTTGCCTGCCTGACCGCAGTGGGTCTGTCCGGGCTGCTGTCGGCCGCTGTTCGGCTCCCGAGCGCCGCCGATCTGGTGGGCACCCGCTACGGGCAGGTGCTTCTGATCAAGGCTGCTGCGCTCGTCGCGATCGCCGCCGCGGGCCTGGCGCACCGTCGCCGGGCCCTGCCGGCCCTGGTGGCAGGTCGGCGCGGGCCCTTCCTGCGGGTCGCGGTCGTCGAAACGCTGCTCTTCGCCGCTGCGATCGGTACCTCGGTCGCCCTGTCCCGTACCCCGGCACCCATCGGCGAGGAGACGGAGGACCTCGCCACCGCGCTACTCGGCTTCCCGATGCCGCCGCCGCTGACCATCGGCAACCTCGCCACCGCGTGGCTGCCCGAGCCGCTGATTATGGCGGGCGCGCTGGCCGCCGCCGGGTTCTACACGGCCGGGGTGTGGCGGCTGCGCCGCCGTGGCGATGCCTGGCCCGTCTCCCGTACCGCCATGTGGCTGGTGGGCTGTGCCCTGATCATCGTGGCCACCTCGAGTGGCCTGGCCCGCTACGGGCCGCTGCTGTTCTCGATCCACATGATTCAGCACCTGCTGCTGATGATGATCGCCCCGATTCTGCTCGCGCTCGGCGGTCCCATCACCCTGGCGCTACGCGCCCTGGCCCCGTCAACCGACCCGCGCTGGCCGGGCCCCCGCGAGTGGCTGCAGGTGGCGCTGCACTCGCGGCTCTCGCGTGTTCTCACCAACCCGGTGGTCGCGTTGGTGATCTACGTCGCCAGCCTCTACCTGATGTACTTCACCGGCCTGTACGAGCTGGCACTACGCTCGCACGCCGCGCACCTGGCCATGGTCGGGCACTTCCTCGGCGCCGGCTATCTGTTCTTCTGGGTCGTCATCGGTGTTGATCCCGCGCCGCGCCGCATCCCACATCCGCTGAAGCTGATCCTGGTCCTGATCAGCATGGTGCTGCACGCCTTCCTCGGCGTCACGCTCATGCAGTCCACCACCCTGATCGCGGAGAACTGGTGGATCGCGCTGGACCGCCCCTGGGGCGCTGCCCCCTTGGAGGACCAACGCACCGCCGGCGGTATCGCCTGGTCCTTCGGTGAGTTGCCCACCGTCGTTGTGCTGGGCGCGCTGATGCGCCAGTGGATGAAGGCCGACGAGCGAGAGGCCCGCCGCCGGGACCGGGCCGCTGACCGCGCCGAAGCCGAAGGGCGCGAGGACGCCGAGCTGGCCGCGTACAACCGGATGCTGGCGGAGCTGGCCGACCGCGACCGGCACGTCCGTCGGTGAGTAGGCGGTTGGCCCGCCGCTCTGCGGGCGTCAGCGAGCCGGATCGGGGTCCGGCTGGCCCCGCCGCTCGGTGTGGCCCTGCCTGTTCCGCGCTGAACAGGCGAATCACAGTGATCCGTGGCGGTGCGCCCGGTACCTTTGCGTCCGGCGTTCCGCCTGCCCAGGGCGGTCGCCGCGGGATCGGATAGACCGACAGGAGACGGAGATATGACGAGGAACATCCGGCTGACCCTTGCCGCGGTCGTGGCGTTGATTCTGGTGGCGGTCGTCGTGCTGGCGTTCAACCGCCGCGACGCGATTCCCAGCGCGGAGACGACCGGCGACACGGTCGAACCCGCGGTCCTGGTCCGTGAGGACAGCCACCGACTGACCTCTGCTCCCGACGGCAAGGTAACCCTGGTGGAGTTCCTCGACTTCGAGTGTGGGGCATGCGCGTCGGTGTACCCGAAGGTCAAGGAGATCGTCAGCGACTACGAGGGGCAGATCACCTTCGTGGTGCGGTACTTCCCCATCTCCAGCCACCCCAATGCCGAGCTCGCCGCCCGCACCGCCGAGGCCGCGGCCAACCAGGACCGCTTCGCCGAGATGTACCAGCTGCTCTTCGAGAACCAGGACGACTGGAGTCGCCAGGAGGAGCCGCAGACCGAGGTCTTCCTCGACTACGCCCGTACCCTCGGTCTGGACATCGACAGCTTTCAGCGTGACCTGGACGACCCCGCCACCGCTGCCCGGGTCGCGAAGGACCGCACCGACGGTGAAGCCGTCGGCGTGCGGGGCACCCCCACCTTCTTCCTCAACGGGGAGCCCCTCTCCGACCTGCACAAGGATGATCTGGTCGCCATGATCGACACTGCCCTGGCCGGATGACGACCGCCACCGCCGATCGACCCGTCACCACCTCCGCGGAGCGGCACTTCCTGACTGTCGTCACCGCGTGGGTCCTCACCATCGGCGGTGGTGTCGGTCTCCTCGCCGCCGCCACCCTCACCATCGAGAAAATCAACCTGCTGGCCGACCCCGGGTACCTCCCCACCTGCAGCATCAACCCGGTCCTGTCCTGCGGTTCGGTGATGAGCACTCCGCAGGCCGCGGTGTTCGGATTCCCCAACCCGCTCCTCGGCATCGCGGGGTTCGCCGTGGTAACCACGCTCGGCGTCGTCCTCCTCGCCACCGGAGGCCTCCCGCGGTGGATGTGGCTCGGCCTGCAGGGGGGCGTCACCTTCGGGGTCGTCTTCGTGCACTGGCTCATCTACCAGAGCCTCTATGTGATCGGCGCGCTCTGCCCGTACTGCATGGTGGTCTGGGCGGTCACCATTCCGATCTTCCTCTACACCACGCTGCAGACCCTGCGCGACAACGCGACCGTCCTCCCGCGGGCACTGCGGCGCGCGACGGAACAGGTCGCCCTCTACCACAGCCTGGTCCTCGTCATCTGGTTCGCGTTCATTGTCGCCGCGATCCTGCACCGTTTCTGGGACTACTGGATCACCCTGGTCTGAGGTCGTCGCGGCTCCCAAACCAGGCCCGGTCGCCCCGGAAGCGTCCGGCGTTGCCGCTGTTCAAGGGAGGAACTGGAAGATCCTGCCGGTGGTGGTCAGTGGCTGCGGGGTGCTGGTAAGGCGGTGAACCCCGACCGAGAAGAGCTCTCCTTCCGGCGCGGTGAACTCTCGCTCGGCGAACCCGGCGGCGGACATCCAGGTGCGGATGGCCGGGGTCAGGTCGGGGGGTCGTCGACTCCTGGTCCAGATCACCGTGGCGCCGGCCGCGCAGAGCTGCGGCAGCACGCGGACAGTTGCGCGGATGTCGGCGTCGCTGATGTTGCCCAGGACTCCGGCCATGAGGACGAGGTCGGCGGGCACGGCGTCCCGGTAGGAGGTCAGGTCGCCGGCGTCGGCCTGGCGGACGGTCACCGATTCGAGGTTCGCCGCGGCTGCTCGGGCCTGTGCCGCGGCGACGTTCCGTGGGTCGTACTCGAGCAGCGTGGCGCGGACCCGGTCGGCGTCAAACCGCGACGCCAGGGTGCCCAGTAGGTCATGTCCCTGACCGGCGCACATGCTGACCACGGAGCGGGGTTGATCCGGTTGTTCGTCGAGCCAGGCGGCGATGTGCTGCTGGACCAACCGCAGCCGACGTGCCAGTGCTGATTTCGGATCGGTGTAGGGGTGGTGCCAGTGGTACCAGTCCTTGCCGTCGGCCATGGGGCTGAGCCTGCCAGAATCACACCGCACCGGTGGGGCACAGGACGGCCGACCGTAAACGGGCCACCGGGTGCCAATTGGTGGGAACAGAAGAAACCGGGCTGACCTCGTTGCCGGTTTCAACGAGGTCAGCCCGGCCGTTACTGCGCTCCAGGTCCGTGGTCGGTTGGAGCTGGATGGGACGGTCAGCTGGGCTTGGGTGCTCCCGGGCGCGCGTAGCGTTGCCAGGTGATGACGACGCAGAGGGCAGCGAATGCCAGCCCGACGAGGTAGAACGCGGTCGGGGACATGATCGTCAGGCCGATGCCGAAGAAGAACGGGCCGAAGGCAGCGATCGCCGCGGTCCAACCGATGACCCCACCGGCCTGCCGGCGCTCGAAAATCATCGGCATCTGCTTGAAGGTGGAGGCGTTACCGATCCCGCTGAACAGGAAGATCGCGAGCATTCCCCAGAGGAACCGGTCGAAGCCGGCATCCAGCGCCGCGGCCGAGCTGGTGTCGGGTCGCAGTGCGGTGATGGTGAAGGCGATGGAGACGACGAGGCCGATCCCGGAGATCAGGGTCCACCGGGCGCCGCCGAACTTGTCGGTCAGCGGCGAGAACGCGACGCGGGCCGCGGCACCGACCAGCGGGCCGAGGAAGACGAACTTGACCGGGTCGGGTACGGCGTAGCCGTCCACGAGCAGCTGCGCGGCGGCCCCGCTGCCCTGCACGATGTCCGGGTTGCCGGCACCGTAGAGGTTCTTCATCAGCAGCCCGAACTGGGCGGACAATCCGGCGAAGGTGCCGAAGGTCATGATGTAGAGCAGCGTCATCCACCAGGTGTCAACGTTGCGGAAGATGTCGAACTGCTGCCGGATGTTCGCCTTGACGGGGACCGACCGCAGCATGGTCCAGGCGAGCACGGCACCGACGATGATGAACGGGATGTAGATGTACGCCGCGTTCTGGTACCAGACGTCCCGGGCGGGTTCGCCCGGCGAGGTGGCCATCGGCCGGGAGCTGCCGAGGAAGCCGATCAGCGAGAAGCCGATGACCCACGGGGTCAGCAGCTGAACCAGCGAGACGCCGAAGTTTCCGATTCCGGCCTGGACGCCCAGCGCGGTGCCCTGGAGTCGGCGGGGGAAGAAGTAGGAGGTACTCGGCATGAAGCCGGAGAAGGCCCCGCCACCGATACCGGAGAGGAACGACAGCGACAGCAGCACCCAGTACGGGGTGGACGGGTCCTGAACGAAGATTCCCCAACCCAGCACCGGGAGGAGCAAAAGCACGGTGGTCAGGGTGACCATCTTGCGGGTGCCCATGATCGGCGGCAGCACCATCCAGATCAGGCGCATGAGACCGCCGGCCAGGCCGGGCATGGCGGTGAGCCAGTAGAGCTGGGCGGTGCTGAGGTCGAAGCCGAGGTTCGTCAGCTTCGGGGCGATCGCTGAGGCGAGGAACCACGAGGTGAAGCAGAGGGTCAGCGTGAAGGTGCTGATCCAGAGGGTCCGCCACGCCAAGCCCTTGTCCCAGGAGTCCGCGTCTTCCGGATTCCAAGACTCCAGCCACTCGCGGTTGCCGGCTCGGCCGGCCCGGGAGGAACTCGAGGTGTTCATTCGTGGGCCTCCTTGGGCGCACGGGTCGCTTCCGAAGCGGGAGCGGCCGAGCGGTTCGTGAAGTCGGGCTTCTCGAAGTGGTCAGCGAGCTGGGGTGATTCGCCGTGCAGCATGCGCACGACAGTGAGGTGCATCCAGACCGCACAGATGACGGTGAGGATGAACAGGACCAGGAAGGTGCTCGACGGGAGGCCGGTCCAGGTCTTGGTGTAGGCGAAGAGCGGAGGCAGGAAGAATCCACCGAGGCCACCGAGCATGCCGACCAGACCGCCGACGGCTCCTACCTGGCTGGGGAAGTACTCCGGGATGTGCTTGTACACCGCGGCCTTGCCAACGCCCATGGCGCAGCCGAGCAGGACGACCAGCAGGGTGAAGGGCACGATGCCGAGCTGGTAGGCGAGGTGGGTGGTCTGGCTGCCGTCGGGGTGGTTGACGACGATGTGGCCCGAAGGCATCATCAGAATGCCCGTGCTGAGCAGCATCAGACCGAATGTCCAGTACATCACTCGACGGGCACCCAGGCGATCGGAGAGAGATCCGCCGACCGGCCGGAGCAGCGAGGCGGGGAAGATGTACAGGGCGGTCAGGTAGGCCGCGGTCTGTAGGGACACGTCGTAGTTGTTCATGTAGTAGGTCGGCAGCCACGCGGCGAGCGCCACGTAGGCACCGAACACCGCCACGTAGTACAGGCTGAATCGCCACACCCGCAGCTGCTTGAGCGGCACGAGCTGCGCGCGGAGCGGAGTGCCGTGGCTCGGCACCCGATCCCGACGCGGCGTGAGGAACCAGGTAGCCGCCGCGAGGACGAGCAGCAACACCGCGTAGACGACGGGGACCAGCCGCCAGCCGCCCTCGATGACGCCGAGATAGGTGGCACCGGCGGTACCGGCGATTAGCGGTGGGCCGATGAACTTGGTGACGGAGGCGCCGACGTTGCCGGCGCCGAAGAGGCCCAGCGCGAATCCCTGCTTCTCCCGCGGCTGCCAGGCGGAGTTCCAGGCGATACCCGCGGTGAAGGAGTTACCGGCGAAACCGACCAGGAACGCCAGCACCAACAGCATCGCGTACGAGTCGGCGCGGGATACCAGGAACGAGGCGACCGCGGTCACGAGGAGCGTCGCGGTCATTACCCGGCGTCCGCCGATCCGGTCCGCCACAATCCCGGCGGGGAGCCGCCAGAGCGAGCCGTTGAGCACGGCAGCGGCGATGATCCAGGACAGCTGCACCTCGGAGAGCCCGAACTCCTCGCTGATCGGCTTGCCGAGGATGCCGAACATGAGCCACACCGCGAACATGACGGTGAAGCCGATGGTGGACAGGGTCAGGACCCGGGTACGCCCACGATCGTTGCGGCTGTTCTGCTCGGCCGCCGTTTCCGGCGTCGGGTCGTCTGGAGCGGGTTTGACGTACACGGCAATTCCTCGATCAGCGGTAGACGGAGGTCGGCGCTAGCGTCACTGGCGCGACTGTGTACCCAAGGCTGCTGTCGTTTATCAGCAGCGGGTAGGGACCTTCTTCCCCGTCTGACTGGCTGCAGGTCCCGTCGGTCGCACTCCACGCGGTCGAATAGCGGGGTGGCCGGGACCTTGGTCCCAACGGGTCGGGACCGGGGCCTCCCGATCTGGCGGTTGAATTCGCGAATCCTGGTATGCGTGGCGCACTGCCGTGTGCCGCCGACAACCCTCGCGTTGTCGCTCGCCGCCGGAGGAGTGCCCACGTGTCAGCGCACCGCCCGCCAGAAGCTCATGATCCTGCGACGGACCAGGTCCCCGGCGCGGCGCCGTTGCTGGCTGCTCGGCGCTTCCTCCGCCGGGAGGCGGTCGGTGACCACGGCCGGACGCTGCACCAGGTGGACGACGGCGACTGGGAGCGGTTCTACCGCGACCGGTGGCGCTACGACCGGGTGGTGCGCTCCACCCACGGCGTCAACTGCACCGGCTCCTGCTCGTGGAACGTCTTCGTCAAGGATGGCCTGATCACCTGGGAACACCAGGCCACCGACTACCCGACCACCGGCCCGGACTCGCCGGACTACGAGCCGCGCGGCTGTCCCCGCGGCGCCTCCTTCTCCTGGTACGAGTACTCGCCCTCCCGGGTGCGCCACCCCTACGTACGCGGGGTGCTGGCCGAGATGTTCCGCGATGGGCTGGCGCGCCTGGGTGATCCGGTGTCCGCCTGGGCCGACATCGTGGAGAACCCACTCAAGGCGCGCGCCTACAAGACCCAGCGGGGACGTGGCGGCTTCGTCCGCGCCAGCTGGGACGAGGTGACCACGATGGTCGCCGCCGCACACGTGTACACCACGAAGACGTACGGACCGGACCGGGTGGTGGGTTTCTCGCCGATTCCGGCGATGTCGATGGCGTCCTTCGCCGCCGGCACCCGCTACCACGCCCTGCTCGGCGGCACCCTGCTGAGCTTCTACGACTGGTACGCCGACCTGCCGATCGCCTCGCCGCAGATCTGGGGCGACCAGACCGACGTACCCGAGGCCGGCGACTGGTGGAACGCCACCTACCTGATGATGTGGGGTTCGAATATTCCGGTCACCCGTACGCCGGACGCCCACTTCCTGGCCGAGGCCCGCTACCGGGGCACGAAGGTCGTCGCGGTCAGCCCGGACTACGCCGACAACGTCAAGTTCGCCGACGACTGGCTGGCCCCGCACCCGGGTACCGACGGCGCGCTGGCGATGGCGATGGGCCACGTCGTACTCACCGAATTCTTCCGGGACCGCACGGTCGACTACTTCGCCGACTACATTCGCCGCTACACGGACCTGCCGTTCCTGGTCACGCTGCGACCGACCGCGGACGGCCGGTGGACCACGGATCGGTTCCTCACCGCGGCGGACCTGGGCCAGGAGGACGGGGCGCACAAGACCGTCCTGGTAGACGAGCGCACCGGCGAGTTGGTCGTGCCGAACGGGTCGCTGGGCTTCCGCTACGGCGAGGCCGGCGAGGGGCGCTGGAACCTGGACCTGGGCGAGGTGCTCCCCGCGCTCGGGCTGCTCGACCGGAGCGACGAGGCGATCGAGGTCGACCTGCCCCGCTTCGACGTCGGGGAGACCGAGGGCGGGGCCACCATCCGCCGCGGCGTACCGGCCATGCGGGTCGGCGAGCAGCTGGTCACCTCGGTCTACGACCTGGTGCTGGCGCAGTACGGGGTGCGCCGCGGTGACCTGCCGGGGGAGTGGCCGACCGGCTATGACGATCCGGACTCCCCGAACACCCCGGCCTGGCAGGAGCGGATCACCGGGGTGCCGGCCGCGGTGGCGGCCCGGATCGGCCGGGAGTTCGCCCGCAACGCGGAGCGTAGCCAGGGGCGCTCGCTGATCGTCCTGGGCGCCGGCGCGAACCAGTGGTTCCACTCCGACATGACCTACCGGGCGCTCATCTCCCTGGTTACCCTGACCGGCTGCCAGGGCGTCAACGGTGGCGGCTGGGCGCACTACGTGGGGCAGGAGAAGGCCCGGCCGATCACCGGCCAGCAGCACATGTCCTTCGGGCTCGACTGGCAACGGCCGATGCGGCACCAGGCGAGCACCCCGTTCTGGTACCTGCACACCGACCAGTGGCGGTACGAGCGGGTTCCGGTCGATGAGCTCTCCTCCCCGTTGGGCACCGGCCGGTTCGCGGGGATGGCCTTCGCCGACACCGTCGCCGCCGCGCAGCGGATGGGCTGGAGCCCCGGCCACCCGTCGTTCAACCGCAACCCCCTCGACCTCACCGACGAGGCGGCGGTGGCCGGGGTGACGGTGCAGGAGCACATCGTCGCCGAGCTGAAGGCTGGCCGACTACGGTCGGTGGCGGAGGACCCGGACGACCCGGCGAACTTCCCGCGCTGCCTCACCCTGTGGCGGGCGAACCTGCTCGGCTCCTCCGGCAAGGGCAACGAGTACTTCCTGCGGCACCTGCTGGGGATCGACTCGACCGCCACCGCGTCGGAGTGCGACCCGGAGCACCGACCCCGGGACCTGGTGTGGCGAGATGAGGCACCGACCGGGAAGCTTGACCTGCTCACGGCGATCGACTTCCGGATGACCAACACCGGCCTGCACGCCGACGTGGTGCTGCCCACCGCGACCTGGTACGAGAAGCACGACATCTCCACCACGGACATGCACCCGTTCGTGCACGCGTTCAGCCCGGCGGTGGAGCCACCCGCCGACGCCCACTCCGACTACGACACCTTCCTGGCGCTCGCCGACCGGTTCAGTGAGCTGGCCGTCGACCACCTGGGGGTGCGGCGGGACGTGCTGGCCGCGCCACTGCAGCACGACACCCCGGACGAGTTGGCCATGCCCAGCGGGCGGGTGCGGGACTGGAAGGCCGGCGAGTGCGAGCCGGTCCCTGGCTCCACCATGCCGAAGCTCATCGAGATCGAGCGGGACTACGCCCAGATCGGCGCGAAGATGCGTGCCGTCGGCCCGCTCCTCGACAAGCTCGGCACCAGCACGAAGGCGCTCACCGTGGACGTGACCGCGGAGCTGGCGTACCTGCGGGAGCAAAACGGGGTCGTCCCCGACGGGCCGTTCGCCGGCCGGCCGTCGCTGGCCACCGCCGACCGGATGTGCGAGGCGATCCTGGCGCTGTCGGGCACCACGAACGGTCGGGTCGCCGCGGCCGGTTTCGCGGCGTTGGAGCAGCGGACCGGACAGCCGTTCGCGGATCTGATCGCCGGGCACGAGACCGACCAGATCACGTACGCGGACACCCAGCGGGCGCCGCAGTCGGTCTTCACCAGCCCGGAGTGGTCCGGCTCGGAGAAGGGCGGCCGTCGCTACTCGCCCTTCACCCTCAACGTGGAGCGGCTCAAGCCGTGGCACACCGTCACCGGTCGGCAGCACTTCTTCGTGGAGCACGACTGGGTGGCGGAGCTGGGCGAGCAGCTGCCGGGCTTCCGGCCCCCGCTGAACATGGCCCGGCACTTCGGTGCCCCGGGTGAGTTCGTTGACGGCGGAGTCACCGTACGCTTCCTGACCCCGCACGCGAAGTGGTCGATCCACTCGATGTACCACGACAACGAACTGATGTTGGCGTTGTCGCGGGGTGGGCCGGTGATCTGGATGAGTGTGCCGGACGCCGCCAAGGTCGGGGTTCGGGATAACGACTGGGTCGAGGCGCACAACCGCAACGGAGTCATCGTGGCCCGGGCGGTGGTCAGTCACCGGATGCCGGAGGGCACGGTGTTCCAGTACCACTCGCCGGAGCGGACGATCAACGTGCCCAAGGCCGAGAAGAGCGGTCGCCGCGGTGGCTACCACAACTCGTTGACCCGGCTGCTGGTCAAGCCGACCCACCTGGCTGGCGGGCACGCCCAACTCACCTACGCCTTCAACTACTACGGCCCGATCGGCAGCCAACGCGACGAGATCACGGTGATCCGCCGCCGCGACCAGGAGGTGGAGTACTGATGAGGATCCGAGCGCAGGTCGCCATGGTGATGAACCTGGACAAGTGCATCGGGTGTCACACCTGCTCCGTAACCTGCAAGCAGACCTGGACCAACCGGGACGGCACCGAGTACGTCTGGTTCAACAACGTCGAGACCAAGCCGGGCATCGGCTACCCCAAGCACTACGAGGATCAGGACCGCTGGCACGGGGGCTGGCAGCTGGACGAGAAGGGCCGGCTGAAGCTGCGCTCCGGTGGCCGGGTCAAGCGGCTCAGCCGGCTGTTCGTCAACCCGGATCTGCCCTCGATCGACGATTACTACGAGCCGGCGACCTTCGACAAGGACATCCTGGTCAACGCGCCTGCCGGGCTCAAGGACACTCCGGTGCAGCAGCCCCGTTCCGCGCTGACCGGCGAGCCGATGGCCCTCACCTGGGGGGCCAACTGGGAGGACAGCCTCGGCGGAGCCCATGAGCACGGCACCGGTGATCCGAACCTCGCCCGGATGTCGGCGGAGGCGGCGGCGCGGGTGAAGTTCGAGTTCGAGAAGACCTTCCTGTTCCACCTGCCGCGCATCTGCGAGCACTGCCTCAACCCGGCGTGTGTGTCGGCCTGCCCCTCCGGTGCGATGTACAAGCGGGAGGAGGACGGCATCGTCCTGGTCGACCAGGACCGCTGCCGGGGTTGGCGGATGTGTGTCTCCGCCTGCCCCTACAAGAAGGTGTACGTCAACCACAGCACCGGCAAGGCGGAGAAGTGCACCCTGTGCTTCCCGCGGATCGAGGCCGGGCAGCCGACAATCTGCTCCGAAACCTGCGTGGGTCGGCTGCGCTACCTGGGCATCGTGTTCTACGACGAGGACGCTGTGCTCGCTGCCGCTTCGGTGACCGACGAGCACGACCTGCTCGAGGCGCAGCGTGCGGTCTTCCTCGACCCGACCGACCCGGCCGTACAGGAGGCCGCCCGGGCCGCCGGCATGCCGCAGGAGTGGCTGGACGCCGCCGAACGGTCCCCGGTGTGGCGGCTGATCAGCGAGTACAAGGTGGCGCTGCCGCTGCACCCGGAGTATCGGACGCTACCCATGGTCTGGTACGTCCCGCCGCTGTCGCCGGTGCTGGACGCGGTGGGGGAGGCCGGCCGGGACGACACCGACGCCGACGACATCTTCCACACCATCCGGGAGCTGCGGATTCCGGTGGAGTACCTGGCCGAGCTCTTCACCGCCGGTGACGTGGAGGCGACCGCCGGGGTCCTGATGAAGCTGGCGGCCATGCGCTCCTACATGCGCGCTCGCACCCTCGACGGTACCGTCGCCGACGATCTGCTCGACGGAATCGGGATGACCGCGGACCAGGTCGAGGCCATGTACCGGTTGCTGGCCATCGCCAAGTACGACGAGCGCTATGTGATCCCGGCCGCCTACAGCAAGGACGCCGCCGCGTTGGAAGCACAGGCCACCGCGAACCAGGACTGCGCGCTGGACTGCGAGGGCGGCCCGGGAATGACCACGCAGGCCTCCGCGGAGAGCTTCCACCTGGTCGAGGATGATCAGGTTCGTCCTGGCCGGCCCGGACTCCTCTCCCGTCGCGCCGACGGCCGGCGGGGCTTCACGATCAACCCGCTGCGAGGCGGCGCATGACCGCCGCGACCGACCGGGCCCGCATCTTCGAGCTGGTCTCGCTGCTGCTGACCTACCCGGATGACGAGCTCCTGAGCGCCGCGGACGAGCTTCGGGGCGCCGCCGCGCAGATTGAGACGCCGGAGGCCCGGGAGCGGATCGACGGATTCCTGGACTGGCTGCTGGAGAACACCCCGATCGACGTACAGCAGCACTTCGTACAGACCTTTGACCTGCGCCGCCGCTCCGGTCTCTACCTCACCTACTACCTGCACGGAGACACCCGTAAGCGGGGAATGGCGCTGCTGGTGCTCAAGCAGCGGTACCGGGCGCACGGACTGCGGCTCGCGGATGGCCAACTGCCGGACCTGCTGCCGGTGGTGCTCGAGTTCGCCGCCATGGTGGGTCCCGGCGCGGGGGAGGCGCCCCTACGCCAGCATCGGCAGGGCATCGAGCTGCTCCGCGCCGCACTGACCGACTGCGGCACCCCCTACCGCCTGCTGCTGGACGTCGTCTGCGCGGTGTTGCCGGCGCTGACCGACGCCGACCGGGCCGCTATCGCGGCGCTCGCCGTTGACGGGCCGCCGGTGGAGACGGTCGGCCTGGATTCTCTCGGCGACGGTCCGGACCTGCACGCCGCCGCGCTTGCCCCTTACCCCGCCTGCTCCCCGTCGGAGGCATCGCGATGACCAACCTCGTCTGGACCGTCCTGCCGTACCTCTGCCTCGTGGTCTTCGTCGCCGGCCATGTCTGGCGGTGGCGCCACGACCAGTTTGGCTGGACCACGCACACCAGCCAGGTGTTGGAGAACCGCCTCCTGCGGCTCGGCTCCCCTCTGTTCCACCTCGGCGCTCTCGGGGTTGTCGGTGGGCACGTGATGGGCCTGCTGGTGCCCGCGTCGGTGACCGAGAAGATCGGGATCAGCGAGCACGCCTACCACCTCACCGCGGTCTGGGGCGGTACGGTGACCGGCCTGATGCTGATGACCGGTCTGGTCTTGCTGATCATCCGGCGGGTGGTCAACGGCCGGGTCCGCCGGGTGACCACCCGGATGGACAAGGTGCTTTACGCCGCGCTCGCCGCCATGGTGGTGCTCGGCATGATCGCCACGGTCGGGGTGAACCTGCTTGGCGGGGGCTACGACTACCGGGAGACGATCGCCGTCTGGTTCCGCGGGATCTTCTGGTTCCAGCCGGACCCCACCCTGATGACCGGGGCTCCCCTGGTCTACCAACTGCACGCGATCGGTGGCTTCCTCTTCCTGGCGTTGTGGCCGTTCACCCGACTGGTCCACGTCTGGTCGGCGCCGCTGGCGTACCTGTGGCGTCCGTACGTGGTCTACCGCCGGCGCCGCGGCCCGGCGCCGACCGCGGCCGCCTCACCGGAGCAGGTACGGGACGCTGCCGGGGAGCCGTCGGCTCGGCGGTGACCCCTCGTGTGGTGGCGCCTCGATCGGAGGCGCTACCGACGCGGCGGCCCTTCGAGGCGTGAGTTCTGCCTGGATACGTCCTCGGACCACGGTGACCACGGCTCGAGGCTAATGTGTCAATATCGGGCGGTAGCGGAGGGTGATATGCAGCAGCAGTATCTTCCGGATGTCTACGTGAAGTTCCTGGAACGCTTCCCGGATGTCGCAGCGGCGCAGGGCGTGCTGGCGCGGACGGTGCGGGAGCGCAACTCCTTTGACGACCGGACCGACCGGTTGATCAAATTGGCGGTGGCGGTTGGGGCCGAGGCGGAGGGAGCGGTGCGCTCCAATGTCCGTAAGGCGCTTCAGCATGGTGCGACCGTGGACGAGGTGCGAGCCGTCGCGCTCGCGGCCATCACTACCTGTGGCTTTCCTACCGCCGTCGCGGCCTTGGGCTGGATCGATTCGGTTGTCTTGGCGCCGTCGGACGAGTGATGCCGGTCGTGACACCCCCGCGCGGTGCCGGTGGTGCGCGGTTGTCTTCACATCGCGGGCGGTGCGGCCTCCCGCCACTGGGTCGGGGTGACTCCGTGGCGGGCACGGAAGCGTTTGCTGAAGTAGCTGGTGTCGGGGTAACCGACCCGGCGGCTGATCGCACTGACGGCCAGGTCGGTCTCGGTGAGCAGTAGGCGTGCCTGCTGCATCCGGCGTTGAGTGATCCACTGGGTTACGGTTCGGCCGGTCTTGCGACGCACGGCTGTGGTGAGGTAGCCGGTGGTCAGCGCGAGGTCGGCGGCGATGTCGGCGAGGGAGATGGGCTGGTGGTAGCGCGCTTCGATGGCCTCGAAGACGGCCGCCAGCAGCGGTTCGTCGGCGCAGCGCAGGTGGTCGGCGAGGTCGGTCGTCAAGCGGGCCACGGTCACGAGCAGCAGGGTCAGGTGGGCGAGGGCGGCCTCTTGGTGCCCGTCGCGGCGGGTCCGGATCTCGGCGTCGAGTGCGGCGAAGCGCTCCATCAGGCTGCCCCGGTCGACCGGTGGGACCGGTAGCCGCTGGGCCCGGTTGCTGCCCTGCGCGAACGGAAAAAGCAATGGGTGCGTCCGCCAGGATGAGTAGGCGCCGGGCATCCCGGGCCGGACCACGTCGGCCGGGAACCAGACCGTCCAGCCGTCGCTGGTGACCTCCGCGAACGGGTCGCTGGAGGAGACGACCTGCCCGGGTGCGATGACGAAGAGGTCTCCGTCGGCCACTGTCCAGGTGCGGTCGTCGATGCGTACCGTCCCCTGACCCACGTGGGCGTAGTAGAGCACCAGGAATTCGTGGGTGTGGGCGCCGACGGTGGCGAGGTCGAGGAATGGCTCGCCGTCGGGGTGACGGGCTACCGCGACCGGGGCGATGCCGGGCAGGTGGCCGAAGCCGAAGACCGGCACGCCCTGCCCGGTGACACCGACCTGGCGGGATGGGGGAGCCAAGTTCCGTCGCATCCTGTCCACAGTTCCGCCATTGTCCGCAGCTTCGCTGTCCATGAGGCTGAGGGTACGACCGAGTTTCCGCTATTACCGGAGCGTGCCATGACCGGACAGCACAACTCCCATTCTGAGAATCGGGCCTATCTGCCCGCCATGGGCAAGCAATGGTTGCTGCCCCTCTACGATCCGTTCGCCCGCTTTATCGGCATCGGACGGGTCCATGCGAACTTGCTGGACCGCGCGAATCTTCGGCCGGGACAACGAGTACTGGAGATTGGCTGTGGCACCGGTGATCTGCTGCGGACGCTCAAGCGCCGTCACCCGGAGGTCCACGCGGTGGGGATCGATCCGGACCTCAGCGCCCTGCGCCGTGCCCGCCGCAAGGCGGCCCGGGCCAAGGTGCAGATCCAGTACGAGCGTGCCTTCGCCGATGACTTGCCGCTGCTGGACGACAGCGTCGATCGGGTGCTCTCCTCGTTCATGCTGCATCACATTGACGAGGAGGATTGGGTGGGAGTGCTGCGGGAGGTTCGGCGGGTGCTGCGTCCCGGCGGGGAGCTGCATGTCGCCGACATCGACGGCAGTCTTCCCGGACACGAAGGCGGCCATGTCCACCGCTCTGGGCGGACCGGGGACAGCCTCCCCGACCGGGCCCTGTCCGCGTTGGTTGACGCCGGGCTGACCGGCGTCCGGGAGAACGGCTACGGCCGAGCCCGACTGGGCCGGTACGTCTTCTACCGGGCTGACGTCGGTTGAGGGAGAGTGCTTTCGCCCGAGGCGGCGGCGGGCCGTTGAGGACGGTGGTCCGACCCAGCCGAAGCCCTGCGCCGGCACATCAACGCCGGACCTTCGGGGGCACGTCGAGGTCCTGGGCGTCGGCCACGTCGGCGCAGGGGACGACCCTGACGAGGTCACGATGCTGACGGAGGTAGTCCCGAGCGCCCCGGTCCCGGGTGGCGCTCGCGGCGACGCCGGCCCAGTGCGCACGTCCGAGCAGTACCGGGTGTGCCCACCGGCCGTCGTGGTAGCCGGCGACCGCCAGGGCGTCGGGTCGCGCGGCGGCGGCCACCCGGCGTACCGCCTCGACTCCCACCCCCGGCATGTCCACCAAGGTCACGACAGCAGCCGACGCGGCGGTTACCTCCAGCGCCGCCAACCCCGCGCGCAGCGATGAACCCATGCCGGTCGGCCACGCCGGGTTTCGGACGACACCGGAGCGGACCAACTCGGTCACGGCCTCCGCCCGCGCCCCCACCACGACCAGTACGGGGGCGCAGCCGGCGGTCACCAGCACGGCTCGGCTCCGCAGCACCAGGGGCTGGCCCCGGAAAGCCACGAGCGCCTTCGGCCCGCCGTACCGCCGTCCCGCTCCAGCGGCGAGCAGCAGACCCGCGACGTGGCCGGTGCGCACCGCGTCCGGTCCTGCATCCACCGGTCCTGCGTCCACCGGTCCTGCGTCCACCGGTCCTGCGTCCACCGGTCCTGCGTCGGCCGGTGAGCAGGCCGGGCCATGCCGTCGTTTCCGCATGTTCAGCTGACCGGGACGTCGACACGCCTGTGGATGGGGCCAGCCAGGTAGGTCAGCGGCCGACCGGTGCCCCCGGTGCCGGCGACCGCGATCACTTCGGCGCAGATGGACACGGCGGTTTCCTGGGGCGTTTGGGCGCCCAGGTCGAGGCCGATGGGCGCCCGCAGCCGGCCGAGTTCGTCCTCGGTCAAACCGGCCGCGGTGAGCCGGAGCAGCCGCTCGCGGTGCGTTTCGCGGCTGCCGATCACGCCGACGTAGCCGGCACGCCCCCGTAGGGCCAGCGACAGCAGTTCGGTCTCATGGCGATCATCATGGCTGAGTACCACGATGGCGCTCCGGGCGTCAGCCTCGACGCTGCGCAGGTGGCGGTGTGGCCAGTCACAGACCACCTGGTGGGCGTCCGGGAAGTGCTCTGCCCGCATGAACACCGGCCGGGGGTCACACACGGTCACCTCGAAGCCGAGAAAGCGCCCGAGTTGGCTCATCGCGCGGGCGACCGGACTCATCCCGTAGAGCACCATGCGGGGTGCCGGCTGGTGTCTGGCGAGCAGGACGTTAATCGGCTGCCCGCCGCCGTTGACGATGCGTTCGACCTGCCCCGTTCCGGTGGACACCCGCTCCCGGAGCCGGCGTGCCACGCGCTCATCCAGCCCCGGATCGCCCGACGACCCCCACAACCTGTCCGGGTCTGCCACCAGCAGCGTCGCTTGTCGGCCGGCGGGTAGCACCAGAGCGGAACCGACCGTCCGATTCGCCAGCAACCGCTCGAGCAGCGGTGCCATGACCTCCACCGCCGCGGGCAGCACCACCACGTCGATCTCGCTACGACAGGAGAGGCCGAGCACCGGTGAGCCGTCGCTCTGGTGGGTGTAGCGGTTCCGGTGCACCCGACCAGAACGGATCGCGTCCTGGGCCGCCGTGAGGACCGCGCCGTCGATGCACCCGCCGGCCACGCCACCGGCGACCTCGCCGGTGGCGCAGCTGGCCATCACCGTCCCAACCGGACACGGTGCGCTCCCCGTCACCCCGACGACAACGGCCATGGCGACGGAGAGGTCGGCCGAATACCACCGCCGTAGGGTCGGCGCGATGTACCTGATTCCCGCTGTCATCAGACTCCCTGCCGACCCGCGGTGAGCGGCCCAACGCGGTGTGGACAACCCTTGGGCCGTTACCGAGCAGGCTCTGTCATGAGGTCCTCGATGCGGACGGGCAGACGCCGGACCCGGACCCCGGTCGCGTGGTAGACGGCGTTGGTGATCGCCGCTGCCGCCCCGACATGGACGACCTCGCCCAGGTTCTTGAGGCCGAACGCGCTGAACGACGGGTCCGGCTCGTCAATGAAGTCGACATCGAGTGTGGGCACGTCGGCGTTCACCGGAACCAGGTAGTCGCACAGGTTGGTATTGAGGAAGCCGCCGAAGCGAGGGTCCACGGTGCTCTCCTCGCGGAGCGCGGTGCTGATGCCCCACACCAGGCCACCCAGGGCCTGGCTGGTGGCGGTGCGCCGACTGATCACCCGCCCGCAGTCGATGACCGACAGCATCCGGGTGACCCGCGGTCGGCGGATCCGGGGACCGACGCGGACCTCGACGAAGTGGGCGACATAGGAGCAGGTGACGAAGTCGGGGAAGACCGGGCCCACCCGGGCGTTGTCCACGTCCGCCATCACCGCGCTCATCGGCGCCGTGGCGCTGTCGGGTGCTTCGGTCGGGCTTCGCCCTGGGGCGAAGTACTGCCCGGGAGCCTCGACCGAGGGGACACCGGCGGCCATGAGAAGCCCGGTTATCGGTGGCCCCGAGTTGTCTGGCCCGAGCAGCCGTCCCTCCGCCAGTCGGCACTCGCTGACATCAACGTTGGCAACCGGCTCGCCATGCGTGGCGGCGATTTGATGCAGGTGGGCTCGGATCCTGATGGCCGCTTCCCGGATGGCCGGCAGGGCGGAGGCGGTTCCCCACGAGGCACCGGTTTCTGGCTGAGGAGCGACCCGGGTGTCACCAACGGTTACCCGAATGTTGTTGGGCGAGAGGCCGAGGGAGTCGGCCGCGGCCAGCGCGATCACGGTACGGATGCCTTGGCCCATCTCGTGTCCGCTGATCGCGACCTCCGCCGTGCCGTCGTCACACAGCCGTACGTGCGCGCCGGCGGCGGAGGCGAGGCCGGGATAGCAACCCGTCGCCACGCCCCAGCCAATGAGGCTGCCATCGTCGCCGCGCATCGACCCGATCGCCGGGTCGCGATCCGACCAGCCAAACCGCTCAGCGCCCCGATCAAGGCACTGTTTGAGTCGCCGCGAGGAGAATGGTTTGCCGGTTGCTGGGTCGGTAGCGGTGTCGTGGCGCCGTCGTAGCTCGACCGGATCGACGCCCACCCGCTCGGCGAGTTCGTCCAGGGCGCTCTCCAGCGCGAACATCGTCGCCATCTCCATCGGCGCGCGCATGTAGCCGGGGGTCTGGGTATCGAGTCGCACCAGGGTGGTGGTGCCGCGGAAATTCGGGATTCCGTACATACTTCCCGAGACCTGCGGCCCCCAGAACGGCATCAGGTCATGGCGTGATGTCTGCGCGAATGCGTCGTGCACCAGGGAGGTGATCGTGCCGTCGTCCCGTGCACCGAGCCGGATCCGGTGCCGGGTCGCGGCCCGAAAGTGCACGCTGTGGAAGACGGCGGACCGCGGGACGATCAGCATCACCGGCCGGTCAACCCGCCGGGCGGCCAGGGCGGCCAGGGTGGTGCTGTACGTCTGACCGGTGCGCTGGCCGAAACCGCCACCGAGGGTCGGCGAGACGACCTGGACCAGCTCCATCGGGATCCCGAACTGCTTCGCCAGGGCGTGCCGGACGCGTCCCGCCGCCTGAGTGCCCTCATGGATCAGGAGCGCCCCTTCGTGCCACTCGGCGAGGGTGGACAGCAGTTCCAGTGCGTTGTGGTGCTGCGCGGGGGAGTGGTAGGTGGCGTCGACCACAACGGGCGCCTGGTCGAGTGGCCGGTCACCCTCGCCGATCTCCACCACGGGGAACGCGGGCACCGCCTCTGCCTGGTCGACCCGTTCGCCCCCTGGGTCGTCGAGTTCCACCGCGAACGGTTCGACGTCGTAGCGGGCGGTTACCAACGCCGCGGCTTCTGCCGCGGCCTCCAAGGTCTCCGCCACCACGATCGCGATTGGCTGACCGCGGTAGGCCACGGTGTTGTCCCGCAGCGGTTGGAAGCTCTCGCTCGCGCTCCCCAATCCGAAGGAGAATTCGGACGGGTGCAGGCGATCCAGGTTTTCGTGTGTGAGTACCGCGAGCACACCCCGCACCCGTTCCGCCTTGGCGGTCTCGAGCGTCGTGATCCGACCGCGGCCCACGGTCGCACTGACCGGGACCGCGTACGCCATCGCCGCGGCCGTTCGATCGGCACCGTAGATCGGTTCGCCGCGGACCTTGTCGGCGCCGTCGTGGCGGACGTGGTCGGAGCCGATCCAGGCCATGGCGTTCATCCCATCCTCTGCTGAGCCGTCGCGACGGCCTCGAGTACGGTCTCCACCGCCAGCCGTACCCGGAAGTGGTTCTGCGGCGTGGTGCGAGCCGACCGGAATTCCGGCTCCAGCGCCCTACGGATGGACGCCTCGTCCAGCTGGGTACCGGTCAGTGCTTGCTCGGCCTCCCGTGCCCGCCAGGGCACAGTGCCCAGGCTGCCGAGCGCGATCCGTATCTCGCTGGCGGTACCCCCTGCGTCGAGGTGGAGCCCGACGGCTGCTGACGCGAGGGCGAACGAGTACGAACTCCGGTCGCTCACCTTCTGGTAGCTGGACGACTGCGCCGCCGGTGTCATCGGCACCCGGACGGCAGTGATGAACTCGCCGGGCTCGAGGGTCGTCTCCCGGTGTGGCGTGTCGCCCGGCGGCACGAACAGGTCATGGATCGAGATGGATCGGGTGCCGTCGGGCCCGATGACGGAGAGGCTCGCGTCGAAGGCGGTCAGCGCCACCGCCAGGTCGCCGGGATAGACGGCGATGCAGCGGTCGCTGGTACCGAGGACGGCGTGGTGGCGGTTGACGCCCTCCATCGCGGAGCACCCCGACCCGGGCTGACGCTTGTTGCACGAGAACTCGACCGATCGGAAGTAGCCGCAGCGGGTGCGTTGCAGCAGGTTGCCGCCGATCCGCGCCATGTTCCGTAACTGTTGTGAAGCCGCGGACAGGAGGGACTCCGCGAGCACCGGGCAGTTGGTACTGACCAGCGAGTGGTTCGCGACGTCGTTCATCCGGGTCAGCGCGCCGATGACCAGGTCGCCCTGCTCCTCCCGGACGAAGTCGAGGTCCGGGACGTCGGTCAGGTCGATGACCAGACCGGGGGCTTCGACGTCGAGCTTCATCAGGTCCACGAGGGTCGTTCCACCGCTGAGGTAGTGGGGTTGGTCGTCGGGAGAGGTGGCGAACGTCGATACCGCCTCCGCCGTGGAGCGCGCCCGGGTGTAGGTGAAGGCCCGCATCAGGACCGCCCGTGACCGGCGGCCTGAACCCTGGCGACCGCTTGGACGATGCCCTGGTAGGCGCCGCAGCGGCAGAGATTCCCACTCATGAACTCCCGGATCGCGTCGGTGGACCCGGCGTGCCCCTCGTTGACACAGGCAATCGCCGACATCAGCTGTCCCGGAGTGCAGTAGCCACACTGCAGGGCGTCGCAGTCGAGGAACGCCTGTTGCATCGGATGCAGTTGGTCCGCCGATTCCGTGAGCCCCTCAACGGTCCGTACCGAACCGCCGGCGACCTGGGCGGCGAGGGTCAGACAGGCCACCACGGGCCGGTCGTCGACATGGACCGTGCAGGCACCGCACTGTCCATGGTCGCACCCCCTCTTCGTGCCGTAGAGGCCAAGTTGATCTCGCAGTGCGTCCAGCAGCGTCGTTCGGGCATCGAGCGTCCACTCCCGGTCCTGACCGTTCACGATGAGTCTGGTCTGCACGGTCATGGACCCATCCCCCTCCTGGTCTCTTCCCGCAATCGCCTCAGGTCGTCAGCCGTTCGTAGATTAGTGCCTGTTTCAACCCTTATTCGGTGATTGCACCGAATCAGTCGCTGGATTGGCGCCAGCGCCCCCGAGGTTTGCGGGTGGTCGGCGGTTAGCCGCGTTGTCGCTCCACTGGACACAGGTCAGGTGATACGCGGACCGCCCGCGTCGTCGTGGGCCTGGTGTCCCACCTGACTCGGCTGCCGCCCCAGCTCACGCGCCTGCCCGCCACCCGGGACGCGAGTGTGACGGGGGCCGCAGCCGCTCGATTTGACGGGCGAACCCGAATCCGCGTAACTTTCTCTCTGCCAGCGCGGAACGGGGCAAACAGGGCGAAAGCCCAGAGGCCCGCTCCAAGCGGCACCGGCGACAAGAAGCTTCACTTTCAAGTCGCCGGCCGGGTGGTGCCCACCGAGTCTGCCGAGAGGCCGATTTGGTGCGGCGAAACCGACCGGGTAAGGTACTGCCGGCAGGAACCGGGCGAGTCAGCGGGAAACCGCGGGCGGCCGGTCTGCCAAATCCGAGGATCACACACGCGGGCAACCTCGTGTGTGCTCAACGGGAGCTGAACCGTGCGAAGCACGACAGACCGGGACAAACGGTTTGACACGGCGGAGACGGTGAGGTAAAGTAGTAAAAGTGCCTGGCGCGAGAGTGGCGGGCTGGAGCGGTTGCCTCCGGAGGGGCCCTGGTTTGGGGTTCTGATGGTGTGTGGTTGTTCTTTGAGAACTCAACAGGGTGTTTGGAAAGCCAGTGCCGTTTTGGTCTGGGTTGGCCTGCTGTTTGGTGGGTTGGCTTGGGCTTGAATTTGGCAGCAAATTGTTTTTTGTTGCTGGGATTTTCTTCAAGTTTTTGTTGGAGAGTTTGATCCTGGCTCAGGACGAACGCTGGCGGCGTGCTTAACACATGCAAGTCGAGCGGAAAGGCCCTTCGGGGTACTCGAGCGGCGAACGGGTGAGTAACACGTGAGTAACCTGCCCCAGGCTTTGGGATAACCCCGGGAAACCGGGGCTAATACCGGATATGACTGGCTGCCGCATGGTGGTTGGTGGAAAGATTTTTCGGCTTGGGATGGACTCGCGGCCTATCAGCTTGTTGGTGGGGTAATGGCCTACCAAGGCGGCGACGGGTAGCCGGCCTGAGAGGGCGACCGGCCACACTGGGACTGAGACACGGCCCAGACTCCTACGGGAGGCAGCAGTGGGGAATCTTGCACAATGGGCGGAAGCCTGATGCAGCGACGCCGCGTGAGGGATGACGGCCTTCGGGTTGTAAACCTCTTTCAGCAGGGACGAAGCGTTTGTGACGGTACCTGCAGAAGAAGCGCCGGCCAACTACGTGCCAGCAGCCGCGGTAAGACGTAGGGCGCGAGCGTTGTCCGGATTTATTGGGCGTAAAGAGCTCGTAGGCGGCTTGTCGCGTCGACTGTGAAAACCCGTGGCTCAACTTCGGGCTTGCAGTCGATACGGGCAGGCTAGAGTTCGGTAGGGGAGACTGGAATTCCTGGTGTAGCGGTGAAATGCGCAGATATCAGGAGGAACACCGGTGGCGAAGGCGGGTCTCTGGGCCGATACTGACGCTGAGGAGCGAAAGCGTGGGGAGCGAACAGGATTAGATACCCTGGTAGTCCACGCTGTAAACGTTGGGCGCTAGGTGTGGGGGGCCTCTCCGGTTCTCTGTGCCGCAGCTAACGCATTAAGCGCCCCGCCTGGGGAGTACGGCCGCAAGGCTAAAACTCAAAGGAATTGACGGGGGCCCGCACAAGCGGCGGAGCATGCGGATTAATTCGATGCAACGCGAAGAACCTTACCTGGGTTTGACATCGCCGGAAATCCTTCAGAGATGGGGGGTCCTTCGGGGCCGGTGACAGGTGGTGCATGGCTGTCGTCAGCTCGTGTCGTGAGATGTTGGGTTAAGTCCCGCAACGAGCGCAACCCTTGTTCGATGTTGCCAGCGCGTTATGGCGGGGACTCATCGAAGACTGCCGGGGTCAACTCGGAGGAAGGTGGGGATGACGTCAAGTCATCATGCCCCTTATGTCCAGGGCTTCACGCATGCTACAATGGCCGGTACAATGGGCTGCGATACCGTGAGGTGGAGCGAATCCCAAAAAGCCGGTCTCAGTTCGGATCGGGGTCTGCAACTCGACCCCGTGAAGTCGGAGTCGCTAGTAATCGCAGATCAGCAACGCTGCGGTGAATACGTTCCCGGGCCTTGTACACACCGCCCGTCACGTCACGAAAGTCGGCAACACCCGAAGCCGGTGGCCTAACCCTTGTGGGGGGAGCCGTCGAAGGTGGGGCTGGCGATTGGGACGAAGTCGTAACAAGGTAGCCGTACCGGAAGGTGCGGCTGGATCACCTCCTTTCTAAGGAGCGCCATCCGTCGAAGGGCGGTATGGAGCCTCGGTTGCCTGTGTTGGGTGATGGGGTGCTCATTGGTCGGAGACACTGGCTAGTCAGTTTTGGCAGCGGTTTGATGCTCTTGTACACGCTCCCTGTTTGGGGGGTGGTTGGAAGGGGTTTGATGATGCGGCTGGGGTTGGCGTTGGACACCCTGTTGGGTCCTGAAGGAATGACCGTGTGGTTGTTTCTTGGGCCGTTGTTCCTGTGATGTCGCCGGTTGGTGGTGTTGCGGGGGTGGCGGTGTTGCCTGGCGTGGCTTGTCTCGTATACCGGGTGCTGGTTCTGCCCTTGTGGGGTGGGGTTGGTGTTGCTGGTGCGGGGTGGTGGTTGCGGGTTGGTTGTTTGTTGAGAATTACACAGTGGACGCGAGCATCTTTGTGGTCAAGTTGTCAAGGGCGAACGGTGGATGCCTTGGCACCAGGAGCCGATGAAGGACGTGGGAGGCCGCGAAAGGCCTGGGGGAGTTGTCAACCGAGCTGTGATCCCAGGATGTCCGAATGGGGAAACCTGGCATCAGTCATGTGATGTCACCTGCACCTGAACTCATAGGGTGTGTGGAGGGAACGCGGGGAAGTGAAACATCTCAGTACCCGTAGGAAGAGAAAACAATATGTGATTCCGTGAGTAGTGGCGAGCGAAAGCGGATTGGGGCTAAACCGGCGGCGTGTGATACCTGTCAGGGGTTGCGTGGTCGGGGTTGTGGGATCCTGCGACACGGGCTGACACTCGTGTGGGGAGTGATAAAGCTGGTGGTTAGTTGAACAGTCTGGAATGGCTGACCGTAGACGGTGAAAGTCCGGTAGGTGAAAACTGCCAGTCTCCTGTGGGTGTTCCCGAGTAGCGGCGGACTCCTGTAATCTGCCGTGAATCTGCCAGGACCATCTGGTAAGCCTAAATACTTCCTGGTGACCGATAGCGGATAGTACCGTGAGGGAATGGTGAAAAGTACCCCGGGAGGGGAGTGAAATAGTACCTGAAACCGTTCGCCTACAATCCGTCGGAGCCTCATTTGTGGGGTGACGGCGTGCCTTTTGAAGAATGAGCCTGCGAGTTAGTGGCATGTGGCGAGGTTAACCCGGGTGGGGGAGCCGTAGCGAAAGCGAGTCTGAATAGGGCGTTAGAGTCGCGTGTCCTAGACCCGAAGCGGAGTGATCTAGCCATGGGCAGGCTGAAGCGTGGGTAAGACTGCGTGGAGGGCCGAACCCACCAACGTTGAAAAGTTGGGGGATGACCTGTGGTTAGGGGTGAAAGGCCAATCAAACTCCGTGATAGCTGGTTCTCCCCGAAATGCATTTAGGTGCAGCGTCGTGTGTTTCTTGCCGGAGGTAGAGCACTGGATGGTCTAGGGGGCCTACAAGCTTACCGAAATCAGCCAAACTCCGAATGCCGGTAAGTGAGAGCGCGGCAGTGAGACTGCGGGGGATAAGCTTCGTAGTCGAGAGGGAAACAGCCCAGATCACCAGCTAAGGCCCCTAAGCGTGTGCTAAGTGGAAAAGGATGTGGGGTCGCATAGACAACCAGGAGGTTGGCTTAGAAGCAGCCATCCTTGAAAGAGTGCGTAATAGCTCACTGGTCAAGTGGTTCCGCGCCGACAATGTAGCGGGGCTCAAGCACACCGCCGAAGCTGTGGCATTCACGCGTGTACTTCGCATGGCCTTTGGGTTGTGTGTAGGTGTGTGGATGGGTAGGGGAGCGTCGTGCCGGGGGTGAAGCAGCCGAGTGATCGAGTTGTGGACACGGTGCGAGTGAGAATGCAGGCATGAGTAGCGAAAGAAGGGTGAGAAACCCTTCCGCCGGATGACCAAGGGTTCCAGGGCCAGGTTAATCCGCCCTGGGTGAGTCGGGGCCTAAGGCGAGGCCGAGAGGCGTAGTCGATGGATAACGGGTTGATATTCCCGTACCCGCGAAGGAGCGTCCCTGATGAACCTCGTTGTGCTAACCATCCGAGCTTGGTGTGGTCTTCGGACTGTGCTGGGGGAGCGTGGGAACCTGGCGGGTAGTAGTCAAGCGATGGGGTGACGCAGGAAGGTAGCTGAGCCCGGCCGGTGGTTGTGCCGGGGTAAGCGTGTAGGCTGTGTCGTAGGTAAATCCGCGGCGCGTGTGGCTGAGACGTGATGCCGAGCCGATTCAGGTGAAGTCAGTGATCCTATGCTGTCGAGAAAAGCCTCTAGCGAGTTCCGAGCGGCCCGTACCCTAAACCGACACAGGTGGTCAGGTAGAGAATACCAAGGCGATCGGGTGAACTGTGGTTAAGGAACTCGGCAAATTGCCCCCGTAACTTTGGGAGAAGGGGGGCCGGAGACGTGAAGGCACGTGCTGCTGGAGCGTTGTATGGCCGCAGAGAGCAGGGGGAAGCGACTGTTTACTAAAAACACAGGTCCATGCGAAGAAGTAATTCGATGTATATGGACTGACGCCTGCCCGGTGCTGGAACGTTAAGGGGACCTGTTAGTCTTTCGGGGCGAAGCGGAGAACTTAAGCGCCAGTAAACGGCGGTGGTAACTATAACCATCCTAAGGTAGCGAAATTCCTTGTCGGGTAAGTTCCGACCTGCACGAATGGCGTAACGACTTCCCCACTGTCTCAACCACAGGCCCGGCGAAATTGCATTACGAGTAAAGATGCTCGTTACGCGCGGCAGGACGGAAAGACCCCGGGACCTTTACTATAGCTTGACATTGGTATCTGAATTAGCTTGTGTAGGATAGGTGGGAGCCGGTGAAGTGTGCACGCCAGTGCATGTGGAGGCAATCTTGAAATACCACTCTGGTTGGTTTGGGTATCTAACTTCGGACCGTTATCCGGTTCAGGGACAGTGTCTGGTGGGTAGTTTAACTGGGGCGGTTGCCTCCTAAAGGGTAACGGAGGCGCCCAAAGGTTCCCTCAGCCTGGTTGGCAATCAGGTGTTGAGTGTAAGTGCACAAGGGAGCTTGACTGTGAGACTGACGGGTCGAGCAGGGACGAAAGTCGGGACTAGTGATCCGGCACTGGCGAATGGAAGCGGTGTCGCTCAACGGATAAAAGGTACCCCGGGGATAACAGGCTGATCTTCCCCAAGAGTCCATATCGACGGGATGGTTTGGCACCTCGATGTCGGCTCGTCGCATCCTGGGGCTGTAGCAGGTCCCAAGGGTTGGGCTGTTCGCCCATTAAAGCGGTACGCGAGCTGGGTTTAGAACGTCGTGAGACAGTTCGGTCCCTATCCGCCGTGCGCGTAGGATACTTGAGAAGGGCTGTCCCTAGTACGAGAGGACCGGGACGGACGAACCTCTGGTGTGCCAGTTGTCCCGCCAGGGGCACGGCTGGTTAGCTACGTTCGGAAGGGATAACCGCTGAAAGCATCTAAGCGGGAAGCCTGCTTCAAGATGAGGTATCCCATCCACCTTTGGTGGGGTAAGGCCCCCAGCTAGACGACTGGGTTGATAGGCCGGAAATGTAAGCTCGGTAACGGGTTCAGTTGACCGGTACTAATAGGCCGAGGACTTGATTACTAAGTTGCTGCGCGTCCACTGTGTAACTCTTGGCAAACAAACATTGCCTGTGGTGTTGGGTGTGTTTGATATGTCGATAAGTGTTACGGCGGTCATGGCGGAGGGGAAACGCCCGGTTACATTCCGAACCCGGAAGCTAAGCCCTCCAGCGCCGATGGTACTGCACTCGGGAGGGTGTGGGAGAGTAGGACACCGCCGGGCAAAACTTCAGTTGAGGGCCGACCCTACCCGGGTCGGCCCTCAACGCATTTCCAGCCCTTCAACACCACGCCCCCAAGTTTCTTTGCGCCGCCTGCCGCCTGCCGTCCTCGCCCAGTCCCGGCCGATGTTGGACCAGTGTGACGACCGTAAGGGGCCCCGTCAGCGGTGACGGCATTGTCTCTTGAGCTGCGGCAGCGTCAATCACGCTGGCTTCCCTGTCCGCTGCTCGTTGAGTGTGGTCGGCCCGACCGCACCGACTTGTCGAATCCGCCGCATTGTGCCGTCGTGGTCCGCCGAGTCACTGGCCGGACCGTGGGACTGGTCGTCGCGAAGCGCTGTAGCTGTTGGCTACGACAGCTGGACGGCTGCGGGCATTGGTGTGCCCCGCGCTGCGGGTAGATGCCCCTGCGCCGTGGTAACTGCCCCTGCGCCGCGGTCGCTGCTGTCCCGGCTCTGACCGGGGCTGTGGTCGCCGGGGAGAAGACGAGGGCCCTGCCGGCGCAGTGCCGACAGGGCCCGGTCAGTTCAGGTGAGGGGCGGGGTTCAGGAGGGCTCCGGGCCGCAGATGAAGCGTGGCTCCGCGGCGTAGCGCCAACTGAACTTCTCCCGCTTCGTCTCCTTGCCATCCTTGTAGAACACCCGGTAGGCGTTCTGGCTGAACCCGTCGCTGCCGTTGGCGGCGATGCAGTCCGGGCCTGGCTCCAGGTAGACCGTCTTCGGTTTGGTGATGTTGCTTCGGGGGCCGTACTCCGTCTTCACCTTGTCCCAGACCTTCGTGCTCCAGATCGAAACAGTGATCTTGTTCGACGTGTACGAGGTGTCGATCAGGAGCCCGTACTCGGTGTTGTTGCGGAACTTGAAGTCGAGCTCTGGGTAGAAGATCGTGGACTCGATGACCGCGGGGTAGCGGCTGAAGTAGTACGAGTGGGGCTTGTGCTCGACATCCTCGAGCCCCGCGTAGTAGGTGGCGTTGAAGAGCGTCGTGGTGAACTGTGAGACCCCGCCCCCGACTCCCGGTACGAGCTTGCCGTTGAGGATGACCGGCGCGTCCTGGTAGCCCTTGGCGTAGTTCCGGTCGCCGGTATGCCCGTTCAGGGAGAACGTCTCGCCGGGCAACACCAGTGTGTTGTCCACGTCCTTCGCGGCGGTGATGATGTTCTGACTGCGGGGCGAGGAGAGCCCACCGGGGAACTGGGTGGTGAAGGTCGACACCTTCTCCTTGATGCCCAGGCCGGCCAACTTCTCCGTGGTGAGCTCCGGCTCCTTTGTCTTGAGCGTGCCCGTCACCCGACGGTCATCCGACTGCGGTAGGACCGCGAGTAGAGCCTCCCCAAGGTCGCTGGTGTCCAGCTCCTTCCCGTCCCGACTCGCGGTGATCTTCGGCTTGCCGTCGGTGAGGGTCATCTGGGCGTTCTTCGGGCTCACCTCGACCTTGGCCAGGTCGTCATCGAGCGCGGTGCGGAGCCGCTCGCCATCGACCTTCGCCGACAACGTGCCAGCCTCGTCGGCGGTGAACAGCAGGCTCTTCGCGATCGCCGCCGGCGGAATGCTCACCGAGCCCTCGTCCGTCGTCAGGGTCACCGGAGCCGCCACGGCCGGTTTCGCCAGCTCGGTCACCATCCGGTCCACCTCCTCGGCGGTGGTCACCGGGTGGGTCTCGGCCAGCGGAATGGTGACCGGCTCGCCGCTCAACCAGCCCTCCCGAACTGCCTGCGCGGAGTGCTCCCGGTTGAGCTCCAGGCTGGGCTTCGGATGGGTTGCTTTCGGGGTGAGGCCACTCCAGGTGATTCCGGGCATGGTCATCTTGCGGCTCTGCTCCCCCAAGACCTCGTTGAGCGCCGCGTCGAGCCGCTCCACGTCCACCGTCACCACCGGTGGCACCGCGCGGGAGCCGACGAGGCGCTCGAAGACGTGCGCCTCCACCTGCATGGCGGCTCGCACGGTGGCCTCCACGTCAACCTGGAGACCCACCTCGGCCGGCACCAGCTCCGCAGTCTGTTCGCCGACGACCACCGGCAGGGGAGCGTTCAGCTCGGCGGTCTGTCGTTCCACCGCCGCGCGCAGCTCGTCGGCCGCGGCTGCCTGGCTCTGACCGCCGAGCTCCGCGCCGAGGACGGTCGTGCCACGGGGTACGTCACCGGCGTACGCGTAGGTGCCGATGCCGATCGCGGAGGCGAGCACGGCGGTGGTGACCCCGGTGGCGATCAGCAGCCAGGTGCGGTTGGCCCACCCCCCGCGAGGCGGAAGGGACCACCTGCCGCCAGATAGTAGGGACCACTTCCCGCCCGGTTGACGGTTGGCGGGTTGCTCTGTCTCCTCAACGGGCCACTGCACCGCGGTCACCTGCACGGTGGGCCGGTCGTCCGCGGGCAGCTTCTTGTCGCCGTACAGGGTCACAGTCACCTCGATCAGGGCGTCGCACCCGGGTGGCTATCACACCCGGAAGGAAACTACGGTAACCAACATGTGCTCGTTGCGGCAGGGCGCATCCTGCGTCGCGTGTCGCGCCTCCCCCCCGAACCTCGCGTGTCCGTCCGGGCATGCGACGGTGGGGTCCATGCGGGAGGACGAGGCAGCCCTGGCGTACGGCGGTGGTTGGGCGGACCGGGCTGGTGCCGTACGCACCGATCCGGATCGGCTGGCGACGCTGCTGGACGCGGCAGAGACCAGAGTGCTGCCGCTGTGGCAGGACCGCTGCCTGGCCGACGGGGCGGCGCCGGTTCGACTGAGCGGCGAAGCGGCGGCGCCGGTTCGCGCCGCCGGGGCGGAGCCGGTCTTCCTCGGGTTCGTGGCGGGGCAAGCGGTCTTCGCGGTGGACCTCTCCGAGCTCACCGAGGACGCCGCTGCGGCGGCTGCCGGGGCGACTCGGGTGGTAGATGTGCGCAGGCTCGTCGGGCGGCTCAGCCCAGCCGAGGCAGCCCTCCAGGCGTACGCGCGCGGTCTGCTGCACTGGCACCGGCAGCAGCGGTACTGCGGCACGTGCGGTGGGGCGACCAGCGTCCAGGAGGCCGGGCACGCCCGGCGGTGTACGGAGCCGGACTGTGCCCGGTTGTACTTTCCCCGGATCGAGCCCGCCATCATCGTGCTGGTGGAGACAGCGGGATCGCCCGGCCGTTGCCTGCTGGCCCGGCACGCCGGGGCGGCTGAGAACGCGTTTTCGACCCTCGCCGGCTTCGTCGAGGTGGGGGAGACGCTGGAAGACGCGGTCCGGCGGGAGGTGGCCGAAGAAGCGGGCGTCGTGGTGACCGACGTGGCGTACCAGGGGTCGCAGGCCTGGCCGTTTCCGGCGGGGCTGATGGTGGGGTTCCGGGCAACCGCCGAGTCCGACGAGATCCGGGTGGACGGGGTCGAGCTGCTGGAGGCGCGCTGGTTCACTCGCGCCGAGCTGCGTCAGCGGGCGGCGGTGGGCCATCGGCTGGGCCGGCCGGACTCGATCGGTCACCACCTGCTCAGCAGCTGGTTGGCCGAGGACGAGGCCGCAGCGTCAGCTTCCCGCTGACGCCCGCCGCGGTGCCGGCACCCGCGTGCCGGCTCGCGCTGGGGTCGACATCCATGTTCGGAGCGTCATGACCAGGGTCGTGACCACGGCGGCTCCCAGGGTGGGCCAGAGCAGACCGGCGACGGTCCGTGGCGTGGTCCACAACGCGACCGTCGTCAGCAGGACGCTGCCCACCCACAGCGGCGCGGCGGGCCAGCGGACGCCGGTGGCCACCGCCGCGTTCAGCAGGACGAAAACGACGGCGTAGAGCGCTCCGACCGCGGCGAAGAGCGGCGCGAACGGGCCCAGGTGGGTGTAGTCCGGGCCGCCGGCGAGTTGGAAGGCCAGGGTGCCGGCGAACGTCGCGCCGAGAATCAGTAGTACGCCGCAGCCGGCGGTTACGGCGAGGGCGACGGTCCGACTGAACCGGTCGTCGCGGGCCAGCCGGGGCAAGGCGAGTACGGTGGCGACCTGCGGCGCCCACAGCGCCCCCTTGGTCAGCACGGTCCCGACCGCATACCCGCCGGAATCGTCACCCGGCAGTAGCTGACGGGCGAGGAAAAGGTCCACGTACGAGACGACGAGCATGGCGAGCATCGCGGCGCAGCCGGTCAGGATCTGGCCGGCATTCAGCGGCGGCGCCGTGGCGGGGGCCCTCGCGGCAGCCGGCCGGGCCAGCGCGGCGAGCCCGACCGGAGTGAGCGCGGCGGTCCCGGCACCGAGCAGCAGGGAGCCGGTCAGGCCGGCGTCCAGCAGCAGACCGACCAGCACCCCGCCGTACCGGCCAGCGGCCAGCAGTCCCATGGCGACGGCCAGTCGGACGAACCGTTGCCCGCCCTGAAGCTCCCCCAACGTCCGGCAGGAGAGCACGATGGCGGCCGTGGTGATCGCGGAGAGGATGAGGGCCTCGACCGGAAGCCGCAAGCTCGGGACGAGTAGTGGGGTGGCGAGGATCAGGGCGGATGCGCAGAGCGCGGCGGTCAACAGGGCTGCCCGGCGGGTGTGGGTGGGGCCGTGCTTCGCGTGGTGCACGGCGACGGCGAGCTGAAGGCCGAATCCGGGCACGCTCGCGATGGCGATCAGGCCGAGCGTGGTGGCGAGCGCGCTGAGCTCGGCCGAGTCGAGCTGGCGGGCGGCCAGCACCGGAGCGAGATAGGCGAGGCCGTTGCCCAGCAGCCCCGCGGCGGTCACCGCTAGGCCGGCGGTGCCGAGTGCCCGGGCGCCGGTGTTCGGGGAACGCGTCTCCGAACTGTCCACATTGTCGGTTCGCCGGCTCACACGATCCCCGATGGGTCGGAGTCTCGCCAGGAGGTGTTCCCGGCGATGCCGCCGCCTGACCGCGTGGGTACCTCCACGGTTGACGGTGCCGTGGCGGGGCGTTGGGGAGCGCGGTGGACGGGGCGGCGTCGAAGGCAGGTGGACAGCCAGAGGCAGCCGAGGGCGAGAACCATGAGGAGCTGCGGAAGGGCGGCGGTGTGCCGCTGCGTGGCGTCCAGGTACGTCCAGCTGGCGAGAAGGACGAGGGCGGCGGGGAGCCAGGACTCGACGAAGCGGGGGGCGAGCCGTACCCAGCGGGGGTCGCTCGGCCGCGACTCGCGTAGCGAACCGGGGAGGGCCAGTAGGACTCCAGCGGCGACGAGTGCCCCGCCGACGAGGCCGCCGAGCAGGATCAGGGCGGTCGCGCCGACCGCCAGCAGGGGCAGGGAGCGGTTGGTCGGGCGTCGTGGTCGCCGGGCCGGCCGGGCCGGCCCGCTGCCGCGACGTTCGGGGAGCAGCGCGAGGAGGGCGACGCCCAGGAGCAGGGCGCCTCCGGTCAGGAGCGCCACCTGGTACGGCCGGTCCGGGGTGAAGCGCAGGACGACCTCGCCCGCGGCGCCGGCGGGCAGCACCCAGCCCTGCTGCCAGCCGTCAACGACCATGGGGCGCAGTGGCTCGCCGGCGAGCGTGGCCTGCCAGCCCGGGTTGGTGTTCTCCCGCACCGCGAGCACCCGTTCGACGGCGTGCTCAGCGACCTGTACCCGCCGCTCGGTCGCAGCCCACGCGGTGACGTCGAGGGCGCTCGGGCCCAGCACGCCCGTGCGCTGCTGCGGTACGAGAGCGACCCGGGTGGGCGTGGCGAACTGGCTGGCGGCGGCGATGAGACGGTGTTCGGTGGCGCCGAGCGACAACTCGGGGTCGGTGCCGCACGGCTCGGCTGGGACCTCCCGCAACTCCAGGAGGTCTCGCATCGTGCCGCGTAGGGCGGTGGTTACCGTCTTTTCGCCGATCGTCAGCGTGGGGCCGGAGCCGCAGCCCAGCGTCAAGGGTGTGTCCAGGTCTGCTCGGCTGGTGGGGGCGCCCGGAAGCACGGTGATCTCTCCGACCGCGATCGGCAGGGGCTCGGGCAGCCGAAATCCGTATGGATCGATGCTGGCGGCGGAGGGCGGGTCGAGGAACTGGATGGTGATCTCGTTGGTTCGGGCCGGCGGATCCAGGGTCAGCACTCCGTCCTCGCCGAGTAGGCCGCCGCGGATGCCATCGTCGGCGATCACCCGTACGCTGCCGAGCCGGGTGGCCGCGACGGCCGGGTCAACGGCGAACCGAAGGCCGCTGATGACCTGCGGCCTGAGCCAGGTGAGGCGCAGGATCGGTGCGTCATCGCTGGTCGCTGGTGACCAGCTGGTGGCCGGGTCCCCGTCCAACACCGCGCCGGGGCGGCGGGTCGGATGTGGGACGCCGGTTGACGAGGCGCTCACCTCGGGCGCGAGGCCCAGTGCCTGGGCGGCGGTGACCGCCTCGTCCAGGGCCGCGTGTAGGGCGGAGCCGTCCATCGGGCGGGCCCACAGCTGCGGGTCGTAGGTCCCGGCAGCGGGCAGGGTGAGCGTACGGTCGATCGTGCGTCCATCCTCCGAGCCGCGGATCGCGTTGGTGGAACAGTGCGGCTTCCCGTCAACCATGAAGCAGGCGGGCGTGCGGGGGTCGGCGGAGACGACGACGGCCGGTGGTTGTTCGGTGGCGGGGGCGTCCGGCAGCCGGAGGGTGCGACTGGTCCGGATGCCGGGGATGCTGATTTCGGAGATCCCCACCACCCCGGCACCGAGTGCGCGGAGGGCGAAGGTGTCGTCGATGGAGATGCGGATTCGCTGGGTGGCGTGGATGCCGTCCAGGTCGAAGGTCATCCGGTCGCCGAAGCTCTCCACGGTCCGGCTCTCGTATCCGGCGGTAACGGTCACCGTGGTCGGCAACACGTCCGCCGTCAGGTCGAAACTGAGCTCCACCTTGGTGATGTTGGTCGGGTTCTCCAGCGCCACCTCGATCCACTGTCGATCACCGTGGCTGTATGGGGCGGACTGCCAGGAGGTCGTCGGGTCGCCGTCCATCGCCGCATACGGCTGATGCTCGGAGCGGTTCCCACCGGGGGTGCTGACCTGCGAGCGTGCCGTTGCCGCGCGGATCGAGCTGATGCCCTCAAACTCCGCCACTGTGGACCAGTCTGCGGCCCAGTCGGGCAGGTAGTCGTGCGCGGGGGCGGACGACGCGAGGGGCTCGTCGGCGGTGTGGGTGTGCGAGACGTTGTCCTGGGAGCGCCCGAAGGAGACCTCACGGCGCCGAAGCCCGTCGGTCATTGCGACGGGACCGGAGCCGCCGCCGGCTTCCGCTTCGCTGGCCTCCGCGTCGCCGGCCAGGACCGTGGGGGCCGGGCTCAACAGGCCCGCCGCAGCGAGGTCGAGCAGGGACTCCGGGCCACCGACGACGGTGGCGACCTCCGTCCGGTCGTAGGCGACGACTGGCTCCACCCGGCGGTTGACCTGGTAGACCTCGAGTGCCCGTCCCGGTACGTCGAGCCCCTGGTCGCGAAGCTCGTCGACCGCCTCTGGCCCACCCCGGACCGGGCCGAAGGTGGTGACCCGGGTCAGCCCCGGTGAGCGCTGCAGGGCCTGGCGAACCACGGCGGGGCGGGTCGTGTCGGAGCGACCGTGGTCGAGATCGGCACGGAACAGGACATGGCTGATCCCGGAGCGGGCGAGGAGGTCGGCGAGGCCCGCCGAGCCGGCGCCGGAGCTGAGCGTGGCCTCGATCGCGTCCAGGAGCCGAATGGTGGTGGGCGGGGTGAAGGGGATCGAGTTACGTACCGCCCAACTGCTCTCCAACAGCGGTTGGGTGATCTCGTCGGTGGTGCTGCCCCAGTCGTAGGCGGGGCGGCGGGCTCCGGGGACGACGAGCACCCGTCCCGGTCCGGTGTTCGCGTCCAGCCAGTCGGCGGCGTCGTGCCAGTATTGGGGCACTTCCCGCGCGCTTCCCGGGGTGGCGAGTCCGCCGACGATCGCCGGGCTGGCGACCGCCGCGACCGCTGCCATGGTCACGCCGGTGGTGACCCAGGCCCGCGCGAAGGCCGGCTTGCGGCGCGCGGCGGGCGCGGTACGCGCTGCCCGCACGACCAGGCTGACCAGGTGGGCCAATCCGAGCGCCAGTGGTAGGCGGAGCAGGACGTCGAACTTGTGGGTGTTCCGCAGTGGTGCGCCGACCCCGTCGAGGAACTGCTGCTGTCCTCCGGCGAGGAGGTTGGGGAACTCGCTGACGTGCCCGAGCCCGACCATCGCGGCGCCGAGCACCAGGCCGGTGACGAGGAAGCGGCGGTGCGGCATCCCGCGCCGGGAAAGCCCCAGTACACCCAGGGCGGCGACGGCGAGCGTGGCGAGGATCAGCGCAAGCTCGTTGGCCAACCGGGCGCCGCCGGGGATGGCCTGCTCAACCGGGGAGGCCAGGTACGCCACCCAGTAGGACGCGCCGCGGAACGTCGTCACGGCGTCGGTCACGCTGGTGGTGCTCTGGGCGGCTTCGATGTAGTCGAGGAACGGTGGGCTGTACCGCCCGAGAATGAGCAGTGGAGCCAGCCACCAGGCGGTGGCCAGGGCGACCGCGGAGCACCAGGCGGCGAGCGCGCTGATCCGGCGGCGGATCGGTGCGATTGTGGCGAGCCAGAGCAGGGCGAGCGGCACCACCGCGAACACGGCGGTCGCATTGACCCCGCCCGCACAGGCCACGGCGAGTGCCGACCCCGCGACCGCCCGACGTAGGGGCGCACCTCGGGCGAGGCCGACCAGGGGGATCAGCACCCACGGCGCCACCGCGCTGGGCCAGGATTCGACCGAGGACCAGCCGAGTTGGGTGAGAATCCGGGGCGACAGCGCGAAGGCGATGCCAGCGATCATGCGTCCAGTGGGCGAGCCGATGCCGAGCTTGCCGGCCAGCCGCACCACGCCCAGGTAGGCGACGCAGAAGAGCAGCGCCCACCACAACCGTTGAATCACCCATGGTGCCAGGCCAAGCTCTGACCCCACCAGGAAGAACGGACCCATTGGCCAGAGGTACCCGTAGGCCTGGTTCTGTAGCTGGCCGAAGGTGCCGGAGGGGTCCCAGAGATGCAGCGAGCGGAGCAGCCATCCGGCGGGATTGACGTTCAGGTCGACCTTGGTGTCGGGGACGATCAGCCCGGGCGCCTGCTGGAAGGCGAGAGCGGTGAGGACGACGCAGATGGCGAGGTGCCGGAATCTCTGGTCCAGCCGTCGGACTCGATTCGGCCGTGCGCCGGCGCCACTGGTCACCTCTGCACGCATGTCGCTCCTGTTCCGCCGGGGTACGGGTATCGGCAGCCGACGACGGTCGAGCGACGTAGCCGGGACCGGGGGTGAGGGGGTGGCACTAACGAACGGTGTGACGAATGTGGATGGACGGCAACCCCCCACGGCGTGTAAGCGTGTGGCAGGCTGCCAAGCATGTCAATGCCAGAGGCTGGGGCTGTGGCACCTGGAAAGCCCGCTGCGTCGGAGTCCGGCGGCCCGAAAACGTTCGTTCGACGGTTTCGTCCGGATCGCGTCGGAGCGGTGGCGATAGCCCTCATCGTGGTGTCGGTCGCCTGGCGGGCCGGCCTCGCCGCGCGCGGCTGGTTCTCCCAGGACGAGTTCGTGCTCGCCGCCCAGGCCCTTGACGCCCGGTTGGACGCGGACTTCCTGCTGGGAACCTTCAACAACCACCCGACGCCCGGCGGTCTGTTGATCGCCTGGCTGATGGTGCGGCTGGCCGGTTTCGCCAGTTGGCCCTGGGTGCTGATGCTGGCGGTGGGACAGGCGGTCGTGGGCATCGCCGTCTACCGGCTGCTGCGTGACCTGCTGCGGCCGGGCTGGGGTCTGCTGGTCCCGTTGGCCCTCTTCCTGTTCAGCCCGCTGACGTTGGAGGTGTCGTCGCTGTGGCTGGTCGGGCTGCTCCTGTTGCCGGTGCAGCTCGCGCTGGTCCTGGCGGTGCGGGCCCAGGTCTGGTACGTGCGCACCGGCCGCCGCCGGCACCTCGTGATGGTCGCCCTGTGGCTGCTGTTCGGCCTGCTGTTCGACCCGAAGGCGCTGCTGATAGCACCGCTGTTGTTTCTGCTGACCCTCTTCCTGTTCACTGCCGGCTCGCCGTGGCGAAGCGTGGTCAGGGTGGTGCGTCGGTACTGGCCGGTTTGGCTGTTGCTCACCGTGCTCTCCGGGGCCTACCTGGCGTTCTACCTGACCCGACCGGCTCGTGCGCTGGACCAGGTGACCTCAGCCGGTCAGGCTTTCACCTTCCTCGGTGACCTGGTCGGTGCGACCGTCGTGCCGGGCCTGCTCGGGGGGCCGTGGCGGTGGACCTACGCCGGTGACGGGCCGCCGTTGGTGGATCCCTATTCGGTCGCGATGTGGCTGTCGTGGCTGGTGCTGGCGGCTCTGGTCGTGGTGACCGTCCGCCGGCGCCGGTCGGCGGCGCGGGCCTGGCTGCTGCTGGCCTGCTACCTCGGCCTGGTCGCGGTGCTCTTCGCGGCGACCCGCCTCGGTGGCGTGCTCGGCCCGATGGTGGGCACAGTCCCACGTTTTGTGGCTGATGTGGTTCCGGTCGCCGCGATCTGCGTCGGGGTAGCCCTGTTCGGGCTTCGGGATGCCGGCGAGCAGGACCGGTACGTCCCCCGGCCGCTACCGGGGATTCCGCGGGTGCTCAACTCGATTGCGGTTGGTCGGGCGGCGATCACCGCCGTCCTGGTCGCGGTCGGGCTCGGTGCGGTGTGGAGCACCGTCACGTTTGGCGATAACTGGAGCACCAAGTACGGCCGGGAGTACCTCGCCACGGCCCAGGCCGAGCTGGCCGCCGCGCCTGCGGGCACCGTCTTCCTCGACGCGACCGTCCCTGATCGGGTGGTGTCCGGCTACTTCTGGCCGGACAACCTTCAGTCGTACTTCTTCCGACCGGCGGAGCACCAGCCGGAGTTCGTCGAGGTGGCCGAGCTGCCGGTTACCTTCGACGCGGAGGGTCGAATCCGGCCGGTTCGGATCGAGGGAGTCCCGGTTCTGCCAGGCCAGGTGTCCGACTGCGGGCACCTGGTGGAGAGCGGTCGTACGACTCGGATTCCGTTGGCAGCGCCGGTCGAGGAGTGGCCGTACGTGGTGGAGTTCGGCTACCTGAGCTCCGGCGACGCGACCGTGACCTTGCGCCTGGGCGAGGACACCCGGGAGATCGCGGTGCGGAGTGGACTGAATCAGCTGTTTTTCCCGTTGCACGGTGCGGGGGACGCCATCGAGGTCACCATCAACACTCCGGACATCTCCCTCTGCACCAGGTTGATCACTGTCGGGCGGGTGGTGCCGGCGTCGTGAGTGGGTGACCGACCAGCCGTACGGGCCCGGGTGGTGCGGGATCGGCTCCTGCTGTACGCCGTCGCGGCGGTGGTGACGGCGATAGTGCTCGCCCCACTGGCGGCACCGGGCTACGTGTTGCGCTACGACATGGTGTTCGTGCCCCGGCAGCCGCTGACCTGGGATCTCGTGGCGCCGGCGCAGGGCCTGCCGCGGGCGGTGCCGATGGACGCCGTGGTCTCGGTGCTCACCCAGCTTGTCCCGGGCTGGGTGGTGCAGCGGATCGCATTGGGCGGGGCGGTCCTGCTGGCGGCGGTTGGTGCCGGGCGCCTGGTGCCGACCGAACGGACCGGGGTTCGGCTGCTCGCGGCGGTCGGCTATGCCTGGACGCCGTACCTGGCCGAGCGGCTGTTGATCGGGCAGTGGGGGCTGCTCGTCTGCTACGCCGCCCTGCCGTGGTTGGTGCGGGCCGTGCTGGAGTTGCGGGCTGGGCGGGCCGACGCGGTGGCCCGCGTGCTGCTCGCCGCCGCACCGGCGGCGATAACCCCGACCGGTGGCCTGATCGCGTTTGGCGTGGTGTCGCTGCTCGCACCGCAGCGGCGGCGTTGGCGGGGATCGACGGTCGCGGTGGCGGGGGTCGCCCTGCTCAACGCCCCGTGGGTAGCCGCTGCCCTGGTGACCGACGCGGGCGGCACCTCCGACCCGGCGGGAGTGGCCGTCTTCGCCGCCCGGGGCGAGAACTGGGCAGGTCCGCTGGCGGCGCTCGCCGGCACCGGGGGCATCTGGAGCGCTCAAGCCACTCCGGCGAGCCGAGCCCTGCCCCTGGTACCGCTGGTGACCCTGGTGCTGTTGGCCCTGGCCGCCGCCGGGTTTGGCCTACTGCGGCGGCGGATGTCGTCGGATGCTCTGACCCGGTTGTTGGTGCTGGCGGGGGCCGGTTTCCTGCTCGCCGCGCTTGGTGTGGTGCCGGGGAGCGCCGACGTGCTGCGGTGGGCGGTGGCGCAGCTACCGGGGGCCGGGCTGCTTCGCGACGGGCAGAAGTTCCTGGCGCCGTACGCGTTGCTGCTGGTGGTCTGCGTGGCGCTGGGCGCCGAACGGCTCGTGACCCGGATGGAGCGGACGAACCGGGAGGTGGCGGGGGTGATGCTCGGTGGTGTGTTGCTACTGCCGGTCGCGGCTATGCCGGATCTTGCGTTCGGCGGCGCGGGCCGGTTGTGGCCGGTCAGCTATCCGGCGGACTGGCAGGTGGTGGCGGGGCGACTGGCGGCCGACCCCGGTGGGGAGGTCTTGGCGCTGCCGTTGAGCGGCTACCGCGCGTACTCGTGGAATGCCGGGCGGACGGTCCTGGACCCGGCTCCGCGCTACCTACCGGCGACCGTCCTGATCGACGATACGCTCCGGGTCGGTGATGTCGCGGTGACCGGCGAGAACGCGCGCCTGCGGGAGATCCGCCAGCTGCTCGGGGCGGGGCGGCCGGTGGCGGAGACGGGGGTGCGCTGGGTGCTGGTGCAGCAACACCGCGCGGACCAGGTGGATCCGGCTACCCTCACCGGCCTCGAACTCGTGCACCAGGGGGCGTTCCTGGCCCTCTATCGCAACCCAGCCGTACCGCCGAGCCCGGTGGTGGTGTCCCCGGTTCGGTGGGCGGTGGTGGTGGCGTTGGCTGCCGCCGTCGCGGTGGTGGTCGCTGCCATGTTTCGGCGCTACGTCGGTGGGCTACTGCGTGGTAACCTCCGCTCCGAGGTTCAGACATTGGAGGATTGGCATGCGTAAAGCCCTGACCTTGGCCGTAACCGGCCTGGTGGCGGCGGTGCTCGGGTTCCTGTCTCTCGCCGGGCTGGCGGCCGCGACGACCGCCACCGAGGAGGAGGCGGTCGCCAAGGCTGAAGAGCTCGTTGAGAAGGCCAAGCAGGCCAACGAGCCGGACCCCTACGTACCCGAGATCTACGGCAGTAGGTAAGACGGGGCGCCCCGTGTGCGCGTCTGGCGGGGCGACTCCGCGCTCTCCAGTAGAGCGGCGAAGCGGCTTCCGGCCGCCGGCCAGGTAAAGGCCGCCGCGTGCTCCCGCGCTGCCGCACCCAGCTGCTGTCGTAGCTCGTGGTTGTGCAGCAGGGTCTGCACCTTCGCCACGTAGTCGTCCACGTCATCGGCGAGAAGCCCTGTTTGGCCGTCCACCACCGCCTCACCCACGCCGCCCGCGCTCCGGAAGGCGACGGTCGGAGTGCCCGCCGATCCCGCCTCCACGATGGTCAGACCCCAGCCTTCCTTCAGGGACGGGGTGAGCGCCACCCAGGCCGAGGCGAGGAGGGCTGCCTTCTCCTCCTCCGTCACGAACCCCCGGAACTCCACTCGGTCGGTGATGCCGAGCTCGTTGGCGACCTCGCGGAGTCGCCCTTCCCACCAGCCCTGGCCGGCGACGACCAGCCGCAGCTGGGGTAGTTCGTCGGCGAGGGTGGCGACCGCCTGCAACGCCACCTCGACGCGCTTGTGTGGGACCAGCCGGTTGAGCGTGACCAGCAGTGGGGAGGAGGTGCGTTCCGCGTCGGTGGGCGGGAGCGGCGGAGTGCCGTTGTGCACCACGGAAATCTGTTTCGCGGGTACGCCGAGCTGGATCAGCTCCTGACGGGTGGCGTCGGAGACGGTGATGTGGTGACAGTGCCGGTAGACGAATACAGCGAAAGATGACTCCACCCACCAGCCAAATCGAGCGGCCCATGCTGGAAGCACAACACCCCATTGCTCGCGGTGAATGTGGTGGACTAGCTTGACAATCGGTCGCCGAGCCCATAGTGGTGACATGAATGGCAGGCCGTTGCAGACATCCACGAGCACGTTCGGCCGGCCGCCGCGGCGGCGGGACAGGGGGCCGATGCCAAGGGCGCCGGCGAGATAGCAGAGGGCGGCCCACAGGTAGACGGTGTGGCGTCCACCGCGTCTGACCAGCCGAATCCCACCCTCGTTGACCTCATCGCGGGTGCCCTGACGATGTGCGGCGCAGAACAGTGTGACCCGGAAGCCGCGGGCTACCAACTCTGCGGCAATCCGCTCAACGTATACCTCGGATCCACCGCCTTCGGGGTTCCGGGTGTCCCGCCAGTTGAGGAACAGCACATGTCCGGCGGTGGCGGAAAAGTGCTCCACGTGATCCCTACTCTCGAGTAATTTAGCGCCACACTAAAGCTCGAGAGCCGGCTAGGCAATGCCTACGTGAACTATATGGGTCAATGTGGCGAATTGGTCGTCGGCACTCTCCTCTCGGGTTGAGGGGTGGTCGGTCGAGGGTGTCGGCGGTCGCCGAGCGCCTGGATCGGGCGTTCGATGCCGTAGTAGCTCAACGCCGCGAACGCCAGCCCACCCGCCATCGTCAGGGTGAAGGTCTCGAGGAGTCCGCCGGTGAACAGTGGGCGGTCTCCCGCGAGGTAGATAATTTCGATCACCAGTGGATGCCAGAGGAACAGCCCGTACGAGACGAGGCCGAGCCAACGGGCGGAGGTGCTGCCGAAGGCCTGGTGGATCCGGGTCTTCCGCTCGCCGAATGCCACCGGAATCATGATCAGAGTTCCGACCGCGAGATAGAGGGTGAGCTTCACGGTGAACTCCCCGGCGGTCGGCTCGGCGAGATCAAGCGGGCCGGCGATGGGCGTCGTCGCGATCGCCAGCAGACCCGCGGCCGCGGCCCAGCAGGCGACCGGCGCCGCGGCGAGGTCGTCGAGGACGCGCAGGGCGGCCGGACCCGTCCTGGTCTGTAGGGCGACATGCGCCACCGCCAGGACCATGCCGCCGCAGAACCAGGCCGCGTACGAGGGGAACCACATGGTGTGGACGGCGGTGTCGACCACGTCAAGTCCCATCAGGGTCAGCCACCCCGCAGTTACCAGGACGCCCCCGGCGGCGAGCACCAGGGTGCGGACCGGGCGCCAGGTGCGGCCTACGGCGAGTACCGCGACCAGTGGCAGGACCAGGTAGAACACGACCTCGGTGGCGAGGCTCCAGGTCTGACTGAGGCCGGCGCGAAGCTGATCGGGTTGATAGATCTGGGTGAAGGTCAGGTGGCGGAGCCAGTCGCCGGCCGAGGTGGGCCGGTTCTGCGGCAGAACGATCAGGCAGACCAGCACCGTCAGCCAGTAGGCCGGCAGGATCCGCAGGGCGCGCCGCCAGAAGTAGCGGCGAACCCGGGGCCGGGGACGCCCGGCGGCGGCACTCGATACCCAGGGCCGAAAGAGCAGGAATCCAGAGAGGACGAAGAAGATGGCGACTCCGACGTCCATCCGCGCCAACCAGGTGCCCCACTGGCTGTTCATGCTCACGCCGGTGTGGAACCCGACGTGGTGGGCGACGACGGCTACCGAGCCGATCGCGCGGAGCGCATCCAGGGCGGGCAGCCGGCCGGTGATCGAAGGAGGTGTCGGGCTCGGGGTAACGGTTGCGGACATCTGGACATCCAGGGGGTTCGCTTTAATGTTGACTGGGGAGTAACCTCCCGCCATGTTATGGATCGATTGCCCTGGGCGACAGGCCGTGGGGCGGCAGGCGTTACAGGAGGAAGAGTGAAGCTTCGGGTTAGTGCCGCGCTCTTCGGGCTCGGCATCTTGCTGTTGGTCCTCGCGGTCGGGTTGCCGCTCTATGTCGCCCCCGCCGTAACCAAGCTCCCCTATGACCTGGAGCCGACGACGTCGGTCGCGGAGGCGACGAACGCCCGGTTCCTGCAGATCACGGCCGAGGCGGAAACGGTCACGATCGAGGTCCCACGAGCGGATCTACGCTCCACCATCGAGGTTCTTCCCCAGCCCGGCCTCACCAGGGACGAGCTGCCGGAAAAGCTCAAGGGCGACGCGGTGGTCTGGGACGTCTACCAAACGGTGCGGCGGACCGACAACGACCGGGATATCACCGCGTACAGCACGCAACTGGCCCTCTTCCGGGTCTCCGGCACCGCCGCCCCCTGGGAAGATCAGTGGCTCAAGCAGGACGACAGCGACGAGACCCCGCGAGGCAACGTCGAATACTCGGGGCTGACCTACAAGTTCCCGTTCGGTGCGGAGAAGAAGGCCTATCCGCTCTTCGACCGCGACGTCAAGAAGGCGTTCCCGGCGGCCTTCGTCGGCACCGAGACCGTCGAGGGTATCGAGGTGTACCGCTACGAGCAGCGGATCGAGGAGGAGGAGCTGTACACCCCGGAGGAGAGCCTGCAGGTGCTGCTGGGCGCCTTCGCCCCGGAGGCCACCACCGGCAAGGTTATCTACAGCAACACCCGGACGTATTGGGTTGATCCGGTAACTGGCGTCTGGATTGACGCACGGGACCAGCCGCGCAAGGAACTGCGTCCGGACATCGGGCCCACCACGGTCCTGCTCGACGCTGACTTCAACTACACGGAAGACACCATCAGCAGCACCGTCGAGTCGGTTAAGAAGAACCGGTTCCAGATCAGCCTGGTCGGCCTCTGGGCCCCGATCGCCGCGGCCGTCCTCGGCCTGATCGCCCTGGCCCTCGGCCTCCGGCTGTTCTTCCAGGCTGGGGGTGGCGCAGGTCGGCACTCCGCCCGCGCGTCCGTCGCCGGTGGTCCAGCAGCCACCAAAGTGGATCAGGATCCGAGCTAGCGCATGAATGGGTGGCTCCGGGGGTAGGGGCGGGTCGTACCCGCCCCTACCCGGGCTCCTGCCCCGCCGACCAGCTGTCCTGCCTGGACTGATCGCTACCCTCGCACCGGCCGCTCGGCGGCACCCGGATCGGGGCGGTCAGCGTCCGCCCTCAGATCCGGGCGAGCGCCCGACGGAGCGGGTCCAGGCCGAGGGAGCCCAGGTCGAGCGCCTGCCGATGGAACTCCCGAAGGTCGAACTCCGCCCCCTTACGAGCCTTGGCATCGGCCCGAGCCTGCAGCCAGATTCGCTCACCAACCTTGTAGGACGGTGCCTGCCCGGGCCAGCCCAGGTAGCGGTTCAGCTCGAACCGCAGGACCTCATCCGGAACCCGGCAGTGCGCCCGCATGAACTCCCAGCCCAACTCCGGCGTCCAGCGTTCGCCCGGGTGGAAGCCGAACGGGTTGTCGGCCGGGATCTCCAACTCCAGGTGCATGCCGATGTCGACGATCACACGAGCGGCGCGGAGCGCCTGGCCGTCGAGCATGCCCAGCCGCTCGCCCGGGTCCTCGAGGTAGCCCAACTCCTCCATCAGTCGTTCGGCGTAGAGGGCCCACCCCTCGCCGTGCCCGGAAACCCAGCAGAGCAGCCGCTGCCAGCGGTTGAGGGTCTCCGCCCGGAGCACCGTCTGGGCCACCTGAAGATGGTGGCCCGGAACGCCCTCGTGGTAGACGGTGGTGACCTCGCGCCAGGTGGAGAAGTCGTCAATGCCCTGCGGCACCGCCCACCACATCCGGCCGGGGCGGGAGAAGTCCTCACTCGGGCCGGTGTAGTAGATCGCGCCGTCACTCGTCGGCGCCAGGCAGCACTCGATCCGGTGGACCTGTTCCGGGATGTCGAAGTGAGTGCCGTGCAGCTCGCTGACCGCCCTGTCGGCGAGGTTCTGCATCCAGTCCCGGAACGCCTCCTTGCCCCGGATGGTCCGCGCCGGGTCCGCGTCCAGCGCGGCCACCGCCTCGTCAACGGTGGCGCCGGGGCCGACGATCCGCGCGGCGACCGCTCGCATCTCCGTCTCCAGGCGGGCCAGCTCCGCGAACCCCCAGGCGTACGTCTCGTCCAGGTCAACCCGGGCACCGAGAAAGTACTGCGAGGCCAGCTCGTAGTGCTCCCGGCCGGCGGCCTGTTTCGCCCTGCCCCGCGGGGCCAGTTCGGTCCGGAGGAAGCGGCCGAACTCGGCGGTCGCCGCCGTGGCTGTCGTGGCACCCCGGCGCAGTTCGGCACCGAGTGCGCCACCCGCGCCCAGCCGTTCGACCAGCCCGTGGAAGAAGTTGTCCCCGTCGGGGGCCACCCAGGTGTCACACTGTTTGGCTACCTCGAGTAGCTGGGCTCGCGCGCTGGAATGGCCGGCCGCAGCCGCCTCGCGCAGCGTGGTCTGGTACTGCTCGAGCGCTTCGGCGAAGTGGTTGAGCCGCGCGGCGATGTTGGCCTGGGCCTCCTCGCCATCGGTCGGCATCAGATCGAACACGGAGCGGAGCTCGTGCAGCCCGCTGGTGATGACGTTGACTCCCCGGCCGACCTCTCCCGCCGCGTAGCGGGCGAGCTCCAGGCCGAGTCGCTCCTGCATGGCCTCCTTCGCGGTCTGCTCCGGCAGCGACTGAGGCTCCACGCCCTCGAGGTCGGCGAGGGCTCGGCGGCTCAGGTCGGCACGGGCGGCGTAGCCGTCCGGCGAGAGGTCGTCGAGGCGGTCGTCGTGGCCGGTGATGCCGACGTAGGTGGCGCCGGTCGGGCTCAGCGTGGCCCACTCCGCCACGTACCGGTTCGCAATATCGTCGATTGGTCCCACGGGCTCGACCCTACGTGATCGTGCAGTCGGGGTGGCCCGTGAGTTCGCCGGATTCAGGGTTGCCTCCGGGACCTGTGGTCACCGGCCGGACAGCTCTTGTGACGGCCAACACGGCGTCGGAAAATCGCCAGACTTTCCCGCGTACGGCCGGCAGAGTGTCCGGGGTGACAGTCGAGTCCGCCCCTGACCGGGCTGCGCTGCGGAGCTGGCTGCCCGGGTACCTCGCGCTGGCCGCGATCTGGGGTTCCAGCTTTCTGTTCATCAAAATCGGGGTACGGGAGCTGCATCCGGTTCACCTGACCCTCTACCGGGTCGGTGCCGGCGCGGCGACGCTGCTGATCCTGCTCGCGGTGCTGCGCGACCGGCTGCCCCGCGAGCCGCGGGTCTGGGCCCACCTGGTCGTCACCGGTGGGATCGGGGTGGCGCTTCCGTTCACCCTGTTCGGCTACGGCGGGGAGCGGGTCGAGTCCATGCTCTCGGGGATCTGGAACGCCACCACACCGCTGGTCGTGCTCCCCATGGCGGTGCTGGTCTTCCGCACCGAACGGCTGACCGCCGCCCGGGGCGTCGGGCTCGGGCTGGGCTTCCTCGGCGTACTGGTGGTGCTCGGGGTGTGGCAGGGGGCTGGTGGTGCGCACTTCGTCGGCCAGCTGATGTGCTTCGGCGCCGCGGCCTGCTACGGAGTAGCCATCCCGTACCAGAAGAAGTTCGTCGCGGGCCGCTCCTACTCCGGGCTGGCCCTGTCGGCGGCGCAGCTGTTGATGGCGCTGGCGCTGCTCACCGTCGTCACCCCGTTCGTGGCGGGTGCCCCGCCGCTGCCGACCGCCCTCTCCGGCTCGGTCCTGGCCAGCATGGTCGCGCTCGGCGCACTCGGTACCGGACTGGCCTTCCTGATTCACTTCCGGAACATTCGGGTCGCCGGCGCGAGTACCGCGGCGACGGTGACCTACGTGATCCCGGTCTTCGCGGTGCTGGCCGGTGCGCTGGTGCTCGACGAGCGGCTGACCTGGCACCAACCGGCCGGTGCGGTGGTGGTCCTGCTCGGTGTCGCTGTTGCCCAGGGCCTGATCGGCCCCCGCCGCCGACCGCGCGACACCACGCTACCGGCCGCTACAACCGGAACCTCGACCTCGGCGGGGGAAGCCTCAACCCCGGCGGCGGGAGCACCGGCCGCCGTCGGTCAGGAGCGGCTTGCGGCCCACGCCACCAGCCGCTCCGCCGGCCAGGTGTTGACCACCCGGTCAGCGGGGACGCCGCAGCGGGCGGCGCGTTCGCAGCCGAACCGTTGCCAGTCGAGCTGACCTGGAGCGTGCGCGTCGGTATTGATCGCGAACTGGCAGCCGGCCTCCAGCGCCCGCCGAATCAGCCGTTTCGGCGGGTCCTGCCGCTCCGGCCGGGAGTTGACCTCGACCGCGACGCCCCGCTCTGCGCAGGCCGCGAAGACAGCGTCCGCGTCGAAGTCGCTCTCCCCCCGGGTACGCCGCCGGTGCCCCCGGTCGCCCGGCCCGGTCACGCCCGCCGGTCGGCTGGAGACCATCCGGCCGGTGCAGTGCCCGAGGATGTCCAGGTGCGGGTTCGCGATCGCGGTGAGCATCCGGCGAGTCATCCGCCCCCGCTCGTCGGAGAGGTTGCTGTGCACCGAGCCCACCACCACGTCGAGCTGGGCGAGCAGCTCCTCGTCCTGGTCCAGCGTGCCGTCGGCGAGGATGTCCACCTCGATGCCGGTGAGGATCCGGAACCCCGTCGGCAACGCCTCGTTCAGCTGCCCCACCTGCTTCAGCTGGCGGCGTAGCCGGTCGGCGGTCAGGCCGCGCGCCACCTTCAGCCGAGGCGAGTGGTCGGTGAGCACCAGGTACTCGTGGCCCAGCTCGACCGCGGCCAACGCCATCTCCTCGATCGAGGAGCCGCCGTCGGACCAGTCCGAATGGGTGTGGCAGTCGCCGCGTAACGCTGTCCGGAGCGCTGCCGCCTCAGCGTCCAGGTCGGTGCCCTCGGTCGCCGCCAACCGACGCAGGTAGACCGGCTCCTCGCCCGCCAGCGACTCGGCCACGCAGCGGGCGGTGACCGCGCCCACCCCGGACAGGTCGGTGAGCTTGCCAGCACGGGCCAGCTCGGCGACCTCCGCGGTCGGCAGGGCAGCCACGGCCTTCGCCGCCGACCGGAACGCGCGCACCCGATAGGTGGCCTCGTTGGCCCGTTCCAGCAGGAAAGCTATCCGGCGTAGGTCAGCGATGGGATCCCGGGCGGTCATTCCTGCAACCTAGCGGCTGCGGCCAGGACACTCACGGCTCCTTCGGGCAACCGTGTCGGCGCTGCCAGTCCGCCACCGCCACGGCGGGTGACCGGTTGACCCCACGACGCCACGCGTCCAGGTAGGGCGCCGGCCACACCACCCCCCGTCGGATCCACCAGCCGTCCTTCCCCGGACACGGCGGTGAGATGCCGAAGTGCAGGTGACACACGTTGTTCGCGTTGCCGGTCCGGCCGACGGTGCCGAGTTGCTGCCCGGCGACTACGCGTACGCCCGGCTCCAGGCCCGCCGCGACCTCGGTCAGGTGTGAGCCGTAGTAGCGCACCCCGTCATCGCCCAGCACCGCCACCGACAGGCCGCCGTTGAACGGGCCGCGGGGTCCGCCCGGGTCGAAGCGGTCCACGCGGCTCACCTCCAGCACCGAACCGTCCGTCACCGCCACCACCGGCGCACCGCAGTCGGCGAAGATGTCCGTGGCGGGGTACACCGAGTGCGTCGGATGGTAGGAGGCGTTGCTGGCCCGGACCGGGAAGACGTGCCGGAGCTCGGCGGGCGGTGGCTGCGGTGGGGTCGTTGACGGCGTGCTGGGGGCCGGCTCCGTGGTGGCCGGGCGAGTGGCTGTGCCGCTGTCCACCCCGCTGTCTACCCCGGGGCGGGTGGTCGCGCAGCTTGCGGTGAGCATCGCGGCGAGCAGGAGCAGCAGGGGGTACGCCGGGCGGCGTCCGGCCAACGGCGCGGGCATCCGGCCATCCTGACAGACCAGTACGGTGGGAGGGAGAAGCCGGGGAGGAGGCGGTCGTGACCGACCCGTACGACGGGGGTCCCCGAAACCCCTCGGGGCTCTTTCCCGCCGGGCTGCCAAGGCGGCCCACCTACCGCGAACCCCACCAGATCGATGGTGCCGCGGTGCTCCTCGGCGGCGTGGTCGCCACCACCTGGCTGATGCTCTTTGGGCTGCTCGGCACCGGCGTGCGGGGATACGTCTGGTGGACGCTGTTCGCCGGTGGCATCGCCTGGCTGGTGGCCCTGCTGTTGGTGCGTCACGGCGACCGGGGAGTCGCCACCGGCGTCGCGATCGTCGTCGGTGGTGGGTGGAGTATCGCGGCGGCAGTCGTTGCGAGTCGCTGGATGGTCAGCGGAGACTGGCCTCTCTGGTAGGGAAGCCGGCACCCGCTCCACCTTGCCCGCGGCGGCTTCGATCAGCGTGGCGGCGTTGATTGACCGCGCGTCGGGGCGTTGGCCGGTCGCCCGCCGATCCCACCGGCTAACGTGCACGCGTAAGACCATCCGCGCGTCCTGGGCGAGCGAGCAGGCGGAGCTGGCGGGCTGGTCACGCCGCAGGTGAGCTGCGGTCGGTGACCGGGTCAACCACCGACGGCGCGAAGCCGCGGGCGGTCGAAGGAATTCGGGCTACGTCGAGGAAGTTTTGGGGGAACCGTGTCGTACTTTGCTGCGGCCGTCGTGCGGGACGAGAGCGGCTGGACCGCCGCCGAGGTAAACCTCCGTGGTGCCGTCGACGTGGACGGGGTCGCCGACCGGTTGCGCGACGTCGACCCGGGTGCCGACCTGTCGCTGCTCTTCGTCGAGGCCGAGGAGGAGTACCTGGTGATCCTGCGCCTCGACGAGGGTGAGGACCTGCGGGTCTTCGGCTCGGATTCGGCGTACGCCGAGGAGACCCAGCTGGGCGCGTTGCTGGTCGGGGACCTCAAGGGGTCGGTGCCGGGGTTCGACGAGCCGGAGGAATCCCGCGCCACCACCGGTGATCCGGAGAGCGAACAACCCGCCGCGGATCCGGAGGCGGACCCGGTCGGGGACGCGGACCTCCTCGCCGACCTGGGGGTATCCGGGACAAAGCTGATCGCGCTCTGCGGCCACGAGGGGATGCTGCCGGCGGATGTCACCACCGAGGCGTGCACGGTGTTGGGCTGCGCCGACGAGGTCGAGGAACTGCGTGAGGTGTGAGCCCGTCGGCATGGTTGCGGGCCGGAGCGGCGTGGGCGGTGCCGACCGCCGGCGGCGCCACGAAGAGTGGATGCGCCGGGCGTTGGAGGTCGCGGTCGCCGGGGCGGTGACCACGGCCACCGCCGCTGACGACCCTCCGGTCCCCGCCGTGGATGACATTCCGGTCGGTGCGGTGCTACTCGGGCCGGACGGGGCCGAGTTGGCCACCGGCCGCAACGAGCGGGAGCTGACCGGGGACCCGACCGCGCACGCCGAGGTGCTGGCGCTACGCCGGGCAGCTGGCCGGCTCGGCCGCTGGCGGCTTGACGGGTGCACCCTGGTGGTGACCCTGGAGCCGTGCACGATGTGCGCCGGGGCGCTGGTGCTGGCCCGGGTTTCCACGGTGGTGTTCGGCGCGTGGGAGCCGAAGACCGGCGCGGCCGGCTCGCTCTGGGACGTGCTGCGCGACCGCCGCCTGAACCACCGTCCCGAGGTCTACGGCGGTGTCCTGGAAACGGAGACGGCGGCGGTCCTGCGCGCCTTCTTCCGGTAGGGCCGGCGTCCGGTTCGTCCCGGGTAGCGGGTTCCGGGCGAGCGCGTGTCGATCAGGCGATGATGGTGTCCAGGGCGATCTCCACCATCTGGCTGAACGTCTGCTCCCGCTCCTGTGAGGTGGTCTTCTCCCCGGTGCGGATGTGATCGCTGACCGTCAGGATGGTCAGCGCGCGTGCCTTGAACCGGGCGGCGATGGTGTAGAGCGCGGCTGACTCCATCTCGACCGCCAGCACGCCGTAGTCGGCGAGTGAGTCGTAGAGGTCCGGCCGGTCGGTATAGAAGGCGTCCGCCGCCAGAACCGGCCCGACCCGCATGGTCACGCCGCGCCGCTCGGCCATCTCCACCGAGGTACGCAGCAGCCCGAAGTCGGCGACTGGGGCGTAGTCGACCAGCCCGTCGAAACGTACGCGGTTCATGTTCGAGTCGGTGGAGGAACCGATAGCGGCCACCACGTCGCGGAGCTGAAGGTCCGCGGTCAGGGCGCCGCAGGAGCCAACCCGGATCAGTGACCGGACACCGTATTCGTTGATCAGCTCATGCGCGTAGATCGAGGCGGACGGCATGCCCATGCCGGAACCCTGGATCGACACGTCGACCCCGTTCCAGCGGCCGGTGAAGCCGAACATCCCGCGGACGGTCGAGTAGCACTCCGCGCCCTCAAGGTAGGTCTCCGCGATCCACTTGGCCCGCAGCGGGTCACCTGGCATCAGGACCCGCTCAGCGATCTCTCCCGGCTTCGCGCCGATGTGCGTACTCATGGCAGGGATTCTGCCAGCCCACCCCCGGCGCCGTACCGATTGGGCCTTCCGTCGGGCGGTCCTGTAGCCTACTCGGCGGTGGTGTGTCCGAGTGGCCTAAGGAGCACGCCTCGAAAGCGTGTGAGGGTTTACGCCCTCCGCGGGTTCAAATCCCGCCACCACCGCCACTGAACAGGCGAAACGCCCGGTCGGTCCGGAAGGACCAGCCGGGCGTTTCGCTATTTCGAGATCGCTCGGCTCGGTTGTGGTCTCAGTCAGGGCCGGCGGGCCACCACCGCGCCGTTAGCGCCGGGCGCGTCGAAGGCCACGACCCGGGCGTCCACGAAGCCGGCGTCGCCGAGCCAGGTGACGTACTCGGCGCCGGAGTAGTTCTTGCCGCCCTCGGTTTCGACGAGCATGTTCATCCCCATCAGGGCGGCCTCCGGTGGGCCGGTGCGTTCGTCGTTGAGGAGCAGCTCGGAGATGATGATCGCGCCATCGGAGGGGAGCGCGGCGTGGCACCGGGCCAGCAGTGCCCGGTTGGTCGCTTCGTCCCAGTCGTGCAGGATCATGCTGAGCAGGATTACGTCGTGCCCGTCCGGCAGGGACGGGTCGGCGAGGAAGTCGCCGGGGACCGCGCCGATTCGACCGGTCAGGCCCGCTTCGGCGATCCGCTCCTCGGCCCGGGCGCAGACGTGCGGTAGGTCCAGGATCGTCGCCTGGAGCTGTGGCAGTCGCTGGCAGAGCTCGATCGGGAAGGCGCCGGCGCCGCCGCCGACGTCGAGCAGCCGGCGGTGGGTGCCGAAGTCGTACGCGTCGGCCAGCGCCCGGGCGGTGAAGCGGGAGGTGGAGAACATGGCGTCCCAGAACTCCGCCACCATTTTCGGGTCGGTGGTGTCGAACATGGACTCCTGCTGCTGCGGGTCCCAGGTCAGTGGGTGGTTGCCGCGCAGTGCCTCGCCGATCCGGTGCCAGGGCAGGTAGGTGCGCAGGTCGGAGTAGCGGATCTGGGCGCCGAAGTAGTACGGCTGCCCCTCGACCAGGAACTGCTCGGCCAGCTCGGAGTTGCGGTAGCCGGCACCGGCTTTCTCCAGTAGCCCCAGGGAGGCGCTTGCGGCAAGTAACAGGTCGGCTGGGCGTTCGTCCATCCCGAACTCGGCGGCGGCTTCGGTGACGGTGATGGTCCGTCCGCCGGCCAGGCGGGTGAACAGTCCGAACTCGACACCAATGGCGAGGGTCTTGAAGCCCCAGACGCCGGCTACGAGTTGCATCAGCGGAGTAGGAGTGATCATTAGTAGATAAGACCACGAAGTGGTTCATGGACCTGGGTCGGCGCCGGCGGCGGTGCGCGAGGCTGGCGAGGTGGCGGACGTGCGTCACGCTAGGAGCATGATTCGATTCGTCCTGAACGTGCTGTGGCTCATCTTCGGCGGCGGAATCGTGCTGGCCTTCGGCTACTTCGTCGCCGCGTTAATCTGTTTCGTCCTCGTCATCACTATCCCGTTCGGGGTCGCCTCGCTGCGGCTGGCTTCATACTCGCTGTGGCCCTTCGGTCGCACCTTGGTCACCAAGCCGGGGGCCAGCGTCGCCTCCGGGCTGGCGAACGTGCTCTGGGTGCTGTTGGCCGGCTGGTGGCTGGCGCTGTCGCACCTGGTCGCCGGGGTGTCCCTCTGCATCACGATCATCGGCATTCCGTTCGGCATCGCCAACTTCAAACTCGTACCGGCGGCATTCTGGCCACTCGGCCAGGAAGTCATCGAGGTCCGCTGAACCGAAACCCGCCTGGCTCGGGGCGCTGGCTGGCCTCGGCTTCGCGCCGCTCCCACTCCTCGACCAGCTCGTCCCAGTAGTCGGCTCCCAGCCCCCGACGCCCGTGCGCCAGCCAGCCGGCGGTGTTCCGCTCCAGGTGCAGGCCGAGCTCGGCGAAGAGGTCAACCCACGGGCCCGGCTCCACCCCCACCTCGACCAGGGCGGCGTTGATTGGCCACTGCCCACGCGGCCCATCGAAGACCGAGTCGAAGCGCGGCCCCCAGGACCGCTGACCGCCGAGCCACACCGCCGCCGCCTGGTGGCCGACGCCACCGGTGAACTCCGCCTCGACATACGCCACCGGGCCGCGCCGCGACCAGTCGGCCAGGACTCCGGTCAGCGCGGTGGAGAGAACCAGCGTGAACGGGCGCTCCGGGGCGGGCTCCTCAACGGCGTAGTCCGGCGGCGCCCCGGTCAGCTCTTCGACCAGTTGCGAGGTCACCGGCAGTAAGGCGAAATCCTGGCGTAGGTTGCCGAGGACCGCGTGATCCAGCCCGCGGGTCTCCTCGTGCAGCAACCCGACGTCCGCGATGATCGCGCTGAGCTGGTAACTCATGTGTCCACAGGCTGTGGATGAAACATGTGTACGAAGGGCCTCGCCAGCCTCGCCAGCCTCGCCGCCGTTGGTTGCCCGCTCCGCTGCACGCGCATCAGTATCCCTGCTCGGGCGGGATGGCGACGAGTTCCACCTCGAAGCCGTCGATGTCCTCGAGATAGGCGGCGTAGTGGTTGGGGCCCCCGGCGTAGGGGTGGCGGTCGGAGAGCAGGAGGCGCCAACCGTACTGGGTGGCCTCCTCGCAGAGCGTGTCGACGAGTTGGGTGCTTTCGACGTGAAAGGCAAGGTGATTGAGGCCGGGCCGGCGACGGTCATGGTCGTCCGCGGTGAGGTCCGGGGATTCTTCCAGCACGAGGTAGGTCGGGCCCATCCGCCAGCTGCGTCCCGCTGGCCAAGACTGGAACTGCGTATAGCCGAGACGCTGCAGCAACCATCCCCAACTGTGGATGGCCCGGGCGAGGTGGGGTACCCAGATTTCGATGTGGTGCGGTGTTCCAGTGGTCGCGCCCGGCATCTACGCTCCCTCGCCGTGGCCGCCATCAACGGCGGGCTTGTGGGTCAGGGCCGGGACACGATCCACCAGGCGGTGGTCGCCAGGACCGCGACCAGGCCGCTGAAGATGAAGGGTGCTTCGATCCCGATTGTTGCGGTGAGGACACCGCCGAGCAGCGCGCCCACGGCGGCGGCGCTGAAGCTCAGGGTGCGACCGGCCGCAACCGTACGGCCGAGTAGTTCCCGTGGCACCAGCCGTTGCCGTAGCGACACGACCGTGACGTTGAGCACCGCGAACGATCCGCTCGTGACCACGATGACGAGGATTGCGGCCCACAACTGGGTGGTCACAGCGAGTGTCGCCGGGATGCCGGCGGTGATCGCCAGTGAGCAGGTGAGAATCATGCGGTGCCGGCGGCCCGCGACGAGTCGGTCAACGAGAAACGAGCCGAGCAGGCCACCGAGGGCGCCAGCGGCGAGCAGGATGCCGAAGCCGGTCGCGCCGATGCCGAGGGGGCCCTCCGCGTACAGCACCAGGATCGCGAACCAGGCGCTGTCGGCGGCGGCGACCGCGGCGGTGACCAACGCGAGTGTGCGCAGCACCCGCTGGCCGGCCAGCCAGCGCAGACCCGCCATCACCCCCGGGCTGGCCTGCTTCGGCGCGTCCTGCGGTGGCCGGGCGGCGATGCTGATCGGCAGAGTCAGCAGGAGCATGACGGCCAGGGCGAGGGACGCCCCGTTCGCCGCGAACGGCAGCGCGGCGCCGGCCACGAAGAGCGCGGCACCGACCGGTGGGCCGACGAACTCGTTGCCGACGATCTCGCCGGCGACCAGTCTTCCGTTGGCGCGCTCGAGTAGCCGTTCGGGTACCAGGCCGGGAAGTGCCGTCTGCGCGGCCGTGTCGCGTACCGTCTCCCCGACCCCGAGCAGGAAGCTGGCCAGCAGGACCAGCGGCAGCGACGCCCAGCCCATCGCCACGGCCACCACCAGGACGCCCAGGACGACCACCCGGGCGGTGTCGGCTTGGGCGAGCAGCGCGCGAGGGCGGCGGCGGTCGGCCAGCGACCCGGCGAGGAGGCCGGTCACCAACCACGGCAGGGACTGGGCCGCGGCTACCGCGGCCACCGCGATCGGGTTGGCGGTCAGCGACGCGGCGAGAAGGGGGAAAGCTGCCAGTCGGATGCCGTCCCCGACGTTGGCGAGGGTCGAGGCGCTCCAGAACGTCCAGAAGGGCCGGCCCAACGGAACGGAATTGGTCACCATGACGGGCATCATTGCACTACTAGCGCCCCCGGTGGGGGCGCTGGATCGGCTCCGCAGCCCTCATCCCGGCGGACCAGCTCCCGGACCAGCTCCGCGGTGATCTCATGATCGACGTTGGTCATGCGGAGCAACGTATCCGCCGCCGGGCCCCCGAGGGGGCCCGGCAGTACTCGCCTACTAACCGGCGCAGCCGGGAACCTCGACGCAGTTGTTCGGTCGATTCTTGACCACGACGGTGCCGGTGGCGGTGTTCAGGTTCACCGTGCCGCCCACCTCGTTGTAGATGCCGCCACCGTCGGCGCCGGCGATATTTTTGGTGACCTTGGTGGTGAAGAGGGTCACGGTTCCGATGTTCTCGTTGTAGATGCCACCGCCCAGGCTGCCGGCCTGGTTGCCGAAGACCTTCGTGTTTCGTAGCACCAGATCGGAGGTGTTGTAGATGCCGCCGCCCTCGATGCTGGCATTGTTGTTTTTGATAACACTGTCGTCAACGACGACGGACGCGTTGTAGTCCACCCCAAGGCCGCCGGCGACTGCGTTCAAAGTTACGTTGTCGGCGATGGTTACCGAGCTGATCGATACTTCTGTGCTCAGGCCCGCGAGAATGCCGCCGACCACCTGGGTGGCGCTATTGTTCGTAACGCTACTGTCCGTGACTGTGGCGGTGCCGCTTTCGACAAAAAGACCCCCGCTGGATTCCCGGGCGTTATTTTTGGAGATGCTGCTGTGTTCGATCCGAACTGCTCCCGTACTGGTGACTCCGGCTCCCATGAATCCGGTGTTGGCGTGGATGCCGGAGTTGCTGATATTGAGTAGGCCGGAATTCAAGATGCCTCCCCCAGTGGAGCCGGCGGTATTGCGGCTGACCTTGGAGGACCGGAGGTGGGTGGTGCCGTTGTTGGCGATGCCGCCACCCGCGTCGCTGGCGATGTTGCGGGTGATGGTGCTGTGTTCAGTGGTCAACGCCCCACCCGCGTCCACCAGGATGCCAGCGCCATCAGCGCCAGCGCCGGTGGTCTGGCCGCCGGTGATCGTCAGCTGGTTGAGGGTGAGGTCACCGCCGGTGCCGACGTTGAGGATGCGGAACTGGTCAACCGCAGCGGCGCGTTCGATGGTGGTGCTCTTACTCCCGTTGAGGGTGATCGGGCTGGTGATGGTGGGGAGGCCGGCGCCGTCGATGTTCGCGGTCAGCAGGTAGGTGCAGTTTCGGGCGAGGTCGAGCGCACCCCCACCGCGAGCGTTGGCCAAGGTGATCGCAGCGATCAGGGCGTCCGCGTTGCAGGGGACCGGTACGCCCGGTGACCTCCCGCTTTTCTTTGCCGGGTCGTCCCTGCTCTGGTCGTTGGGTTTGCCGCCGTCGAGTTGGCCGCGGTGCTCGTCGGTGGCGGGCCGGTCGGCGGCGGCGGGGCGGGTGCGTCCCACCGCATCGGCGGCTGGGATGGCGGTGACGCCGACGGTGGTGAGGGCCAGGCCCGTCACTCCGGCAGCCCACCACCGGGACCGCCCCCGGCGTCCACCAGATGGAGCCGGGTCAGGCTGGTGGGTGTGCTCCTGATGGCTCATCGCAGTCTCGGTGTCCTTCCCCGTCATGGACGAGAAGCCACCAAACCCGGGGCTGGCCGGGTGACGCTCCTCGGCTACCAGGCCGGCGGTAGCAGCCACCTCTGAGTTAAACCCGGTGTAGACCCCATAAGGACATGAATACGAAAAATATGCCAAAACCGCCCAAAGGTGTCATGTGGGGTAGCGCACCGCTGCGCGTCCCAGCGGGGCGGGTTGCGTCGGCTGGGGGCGCTACCGCCCCGGGGCTGGCAGTGCCCGGATCGCGAGGAACCCGATCGGCTCCCGCAGCAGACGCTCGTAGCGTTCTCGATCGACCAACGCCCCTTCGGCGGCCGGTCGTGGCTCCAGCAGCCGCTCAATCAGAAAGCCCGCCTCGTGTAGCTCTTCGCAGGTTCGCTCCAGCGGGGCCAGCCAATAGCGCACCTGCCAGCCCCTGCTCCAGGTCTCTTCGACAACGCGCACGTCGAAGTAGCTGCCACCGTGCCGAAGCCAGTCACCGGTGGGGTGGAGCCGGGACAGCACGAGCGCGCCGTCCGGCCGCAACACCCGCCGCAACTCCCGTAGCGTCGAGGTCCGGTCATCGACATACTCCAGCCCGAGCGCGAACAGGACCAGGTCCACCGAGGCGTCCGGCAGCCAGTGCAGCCGGTCGGCAAGATCGTGTACGTGGAAGACGCCGGTGGGGACGCGCTCTCGACACAGCTGGACCATGCGCGGACTCTGGTCCAGCCCGATCACCCGAGCACCCCGGGCGACCAGCTCTTCGGCGTAGAGCCCGGGACCGCAGGCCACATCCAGCACCGTGCGCCCAGCGACCGCACCGAGCAGCCGTAGGCATGTCGGACGGTCGTAGTGAGCGTTGTAGAGGCCCTCGCGTGCGTGCTCCAAGAACTCGTCGGCGAACGCGTCGTACTGCGGTCCCGGCCCCACGGCGTCGGTCATGTCGTCGGTTCTACGCGCAGCAGCGCGGGCTAGCTATGGGCTTTCACCGGTCATAGGCGAGGTTGATGGTGAGCGCGGCGAGAGAGAGCACGAAGAAGAGTGCCCAGGCGCCGAGCCGAAAGTTGCCGGCCCGCACGTGTACGCCCAGCGCACCGAGGAAGTACAGGACCAGACCGGCCGCCGCGAAGGTGCCCAGGACTGGCACGACGATCCCGGCCAGCAGGCCGAGCGCACCGGCGCCGAGGAGCACCCCCAGGGGCCGTACCCACGACCGGGGAACCCGGTTGCGGTCCGCCTCCGTCTTCGGATATTCGTGCCCGACCAGGTTGGCGACGGCGGCCGAACCGGTGAGGGCCGAGGCGAGCAGGGTCACGACAAGATACGTTGCGAACATTTTGCCTCCGTGCGCGGGACAGGGTGTTGGTCAGTCGTTCACGGACGAGGTGGTGACCCGAGTTGTGACGCGGCCGCGGGTGAGCTGGGTCACCCGAATGCCCCGGTCAGCTTCTGCGGGTTGCTGACCACGTGGATCGTCCGAACCAGACCCCCCGCCAGGTGCAGGGTCATCACGAGCACGGTCTCTCCGTCGCAGCGGACCACCACCCCGGGGCCACCGTTGACGGGTAGCACCCCGACCGTCGAACCGACCGGCTGCTGCCGGGAGAGCACGACGATGGCGCGGGCCACGCGGTCCGATCCGTGAATCGGCTTGCGCGGCGCACCTGTGAAGCCGCCGCCGTCGCTGACCATCGTCACGTCCGGGGCCAGCACGCCGATCAGCGCGGTGATGTCACCACCGGAACAGGCGGCCAGGAAGCGCTCGGTCACCTGCTGCCGGGTCACCGGGTCGCTGTCGTAGCGGCGGTGGCGGTTCTCCACCGCCTTCCGGGCCCGGAAGGCAAGCTGCCGTACCGCCGGCTCGCCGCGGCCCAGGAACCGCGCGATCTCGGCGTACGGGTATCCGAAGGCCTCCCTCAACACAAACACCGCACGTTCCAGCGGGGACAGCGCCTCCAGGACGAGCAGTAGTGCGGTGGAGACGGAGTCGGCGAGGACCACGTCGTCGGCGACGTCCGGCCGAGTGAGGACGGGCTCCGGCAGCCACGGACCGCTGTACGCCTCCCGCCGTACCCGGGCGCTGCGTAGTTCGTCGATCGCCAGCCGGATGGTCACCCGAACCAGGAACGCCTCGGGGTCCACGACGGTGCTTGGATCGACCCGACTCCACCGCAGCCAGGTCTCCTGCACCACGTCCTCGGCCTCCTTGGCGCTGCCGAGCGTCCGGTACGCGACCGCGTACAACAGGCCACGGTGCTGCATGAAGGACGACTCGTGCGGGGCTCCTGCCACTTCCTCAGCCACCCGACCAATGATCCGGATGTGGGCCCGAACCTCGCCAGCGCGATCTCATCGTCGGAGGAGGGCCCCCTTCCTCCTGACAGGCTCACCGGGAACGGGCGGCGATCTCCTTACTGAGACGCCTGTTGCGCTCCCATGCTGGTCCCCGAACGACCGTCCACGACGATCTGAGACAGTGCGTCGCAGGAGGACGAGGTGGGTAGTACGGGCGTAACGGGTGGCACGTGCGCGTCGCACCTCTGTCGTACGGTTTGCGACGTGACTCTCGCTGATGTGACGCGCGACGGTGTTCTGGCCGCAGTCCAGGAGTTCGATCGTGTCGGTCGTCAGACGTACCTCAAGGCCACCGGCTTCGGCCGCGCAAGGGCCTACTACCTCGACTACGAGGGACGGCTCTATGACTCCAAGGCGATTGTCGGCTACGCCCACGGCATCAGCACGGGGGTTCCGTGGGCGGCTAAGAGGTTTACCGGGGGTGACAAATCGGTGGCGCAACGCCTGGAGGTGCTTGGCTTTACCGTCGCGTTTTTGCCGAACCCCAACTGGACACGCGACGAAATCATTCTTGCGTGCGAGTTGGTAGAAGCAAACGGCTGGCGCCAGCTCGACGCCCAGGACGAGCGAGTCAAGTCCCTCTCAGAGCTGTTGCAGAGTCCTGCCATTCACTCAGGCCGCCGAAACCCGGACTTCCGTAATCCTGCCGGTGTTGCGTTGAAGACCTACAACATTGTGGTTGACGACAGCAACAGCAATCAGCTCGATAAGCTCGTGCGAGAAGAGTTTCGCGCCAACCCTGCCGAGATGAAGAAAGAGGCAGACCGTATCAGGGAATCCCTCCTTAAGGGTTCCGAATCACAAAGCCAAAGAGAGGCTGAACCTCGCCAGGGAGAGAAGTTTTCAGCTCACCAAAACAGGGCGGATCTTGGCGCTCTGCCGCGGCCGGCGGCCAGGGTTCCCCTGGTGCTGATCGCCCCGTGCTACGGAAATCCTGCCTCTCGCGCCCGGTTCGATGACACGCTGGCCGTGGAGGTTCCCTTCATGGAAGGGCCGATTAGGGAGGCCTTGGCCCAGGCAGAGTTCGAAGCACTCCTTCAGCTGCATCCGGGCGGTGCCGCGAGGTTCTGGGGGGCCCTGGGAAAACACGACAGTAAGATGGACCGGTTGGCGACGACTGACCCCATCCTGTTTACGGGTGATAACCGTGTACAGGCGATTGGCCGAGTTGGTTGTAGGATCCGGAATACGCGGCTGGCGAACCTGCTTTGGGAACCTGACACGAAGACGGGTGGTTGGAGTAACGTCTACAGCGTCTTGGAGTTCCAGCGTGTCCAGGACCTGACGTATAGCGACATTCAAGTGCTAGCCGGGTATAGCCCCAACGATGTCTTCCAGGAAACCAGAGTCCCCAACGTCGAACGATCGACGGCACTGATCGTCGGCCTCGGCCTGAATGCAACGCCCGATGAGGCGGAGAAGGACGTCCAGGCCGAACGAAAGCTGCTGGAAGCTCTCGGCGGCCGCCCAGAGGTGTTCGAGGCCGAGGCCATGCACACGGAGAGCGCCGAGTACCAGCGCTCAGTCAAGACAGTCACGGTGCGACGCGTCGAAGCGCGGCTGATGGCGAGGTACCGCGACAGCTTGCCCACGGGGCAGGGGAAGCGGCTGCGTCTCGCGGTTGGATGGACCGACCTTTACGACCTCGCTGGCGCCGACCTCATCGAGGCCAAACGGTCGGCATCCCATCGATACGTGCGGGACGCTCTTGGTCAACTCCTCGACTACGCAGCCCACACGAGCCAACCGATCGACCGCCTGACTGCCCTCTTTCCGGAGTCCCCGGCAGAGGCCGACGTCCGCCTTCTGCACATTTACGGCATCGACTGCCTGTACTGGGCCGGCGGCCAGGAATTCGAGCGCTTGGAAGCGCCAGCTGAAGCGAGAGAACGCATCCGAGCGGCGTGGTCGGCAGCCAGCCTCCACAGCTGACGTCTCACGTCCGGATGATGCAGATGCTGGCACCGGGCCACGCCCGCACTGGTACCCAAGCTGAACGCCAGCGCTGACGGCATCCACCGGCCGCCCACTCGGGGCGAGTAGGTGTTGCTGACGCCGCCAAAACACGTCAGCGCCTGACCTGCCGGAACAGGGCGAGTGAGACGACAACTGAGACGGGAACGACCGCAGAGACGACTCAGGGCCGGTCCCCCTCGGGGCCGGCCCTGTCGTTCGTGCTGCTCAAGCGAGCGGAGGATACGAGATTCGAACTCGTGAGGGTGTGAACCCAACACGCTTTCCAAGCGTGCGCCCTAGGCCTCTAGGCGAATCCTCCGCCGAACAGGATACAGGTCCCGCCGGGGGCGCCCACCCCACCACCCCCCGTTGATCGACACTCGGTCGGGTAAGCTGTCTGCACCCCCCGTGCGGCGTGCATCTCGTGAACCTCCCCAGGGCCGGAAGGCAGCAAGGATAAGCGGGCTCTGGCGGGTGCACGGGGGGCCTTTCGGTGCCGCGGTCGGCACCTGCCGCTGAGCTGCCTTGTCAGCAGGGGCTCCTTCTGTTAACGCGGGCGTCAATCTGGTTCCTTCCTCGCCCCGGAGTCAGCGGGGCGGGTGGTCACCCGGGCCGGACCGGCGCAGAATGGCTCGGTCGAGAGGAGGCGGGACGCTGTGGCGCTGGCGCTCTACCGCAAGTACCGGCCACGTACCTTCGCCGAGGTTATCGGGCAGGAGCACGTCACCGAGCCGTTGTCGCAGGCGCTGCGCAGCGGGCGGCTCAATCACGCGTACCTCTTCTCTGGGCCGCGTGGCTGTGGCAAGACCTCCAGTGCCCGCATCCTGGCCCGGTCGCTCAACTGCGAGCATGGCCCGACCCCGGAGCCCTGTGGGACCTGTGTCTCCTGCCGGGCGCTGGCCACCGACGGCGCCGGTTCGATCGATGTCATCGAGATCGACGCGGCCAGCCACGGCGGCGTTGACGACGCGCGCGAGCTGCGGGAGAAGGCGTTCTTCGCGCCCGCGCAGAGCCGTTTCAAGATCTACGTCATCGACGAGGCGCACATGGTCTCGTCGGCCGGCTTCAACGCGCTACTCAAGCTGGTCGAGGAGCCCCCGGAGTACGTCAAGTTCATCTTCGCCACCACCGAGCCGGAGAAGGTCCTCGGCACGATCAAGTCGCGGACCCACCACTACCCGTTCCGGCTGATCCCGCCGAAGGTGCTTCGGCCGTACCTGGAGCAGCTTTGCCAGGCTGAGGGCGTCCAGGTCGAGCCAGCGGTCTTCCCCCTCGTGGTGCGGGCCGGCGGCGGCAGCGCCCGGGACAGTCTCTCGGTGCTCGACCAGCTCATCGCCGGGGCAGGTCCGGAGGGTGTCACCTACGCCCGGGCCGCCGCGCTGCTCGGTGTCACCGACGCGGCGCTGATCGACGAGATGTGTGACGCGCTCGCCGCGGGGGACGGTGCGGCGGCGTACGCCACCGTTGATCGGATCGTCGGCGCCGGGCACGACCCACGTCGGTTCGCCGCTGACCTGCTGGAGCGCCTGCGTGACCTGATCATCCTCCAGCGGGTGCCGGACGCCGCGCCGAAGGGCCTGGTGGATGGCCCGGACGACCAGATCGAGCGGATGACCGCCCAGGCGCAGCGGCTTGGGCCGGGCACCCTGTCCCGGTGCGCCGACATCGTGCACGACGGCCTGGTCGAGATGCGGGGTGCCACCGCGCCCCGGCTGCTGCTGGAGCTGATCTGCGCCCGGCTGTTGCTGCCCGGTGCCGACGACTCGGCCGTTGGCCTCCTGCAACGCCTCGAAACTCTGGAGCGTCGGCTCACGCTCGCTGGCGCTGGCGCTGGCGCTGGCGCTGGTGCTGGTGCTGGTGCCGACACCCCACCGGCTGCTCCTCAGCCGGCTGTCCCCGCCGCGCCGGCTGGCGGCCCGTCTCCCGCGCCGGCCACTGGTCCGCCTTCCGCGCCGGCTGTCCCTGCGCCGGCTGCTAGTTCGCCTTCCGTGCCAACGGCCGACTCCCCGCCCCGCCCGGCGGTTACCGCGACGTCCGCGAGCGTGGCGAGTTCGGCTGGTCCGGACGCGCTTGACAGTGCGCGCCGCGGCTCCCCCCGGCCGGCGGTTATGCCCGACCCGGCCACCCCCGAGCCGCCCCGGCCAGGTACGACCGGCCCGGGTCCGCTCGACGCGGCCGCGGTACGGCGGCGCTGGTCGGAGGTGGTCGGCCTGGTGGGTCGCAAGAGCAAGAAGGCCGCTGCCTGGGCGCGGGAGGCGACGGTCCACGAGGTTGACGGTCAGACCCTCGTGCTGGCCTTCCGCTATCCGTTCCACGCCCAGGCCCTCGCCAACGAACCGGATCTGCTCATCGATTCCCTCCATGAGGAGCTGGGCGAGCGCTGGCAGATCAGGTGCGAGGTAGCTGGTGAGCGGGTCGGCGGACCCGCTGCCGGGCCCCGCGCCAGCAGCCCGGCTCGGCCTGCGGCCGCGCCGGCTCGGCCTGCGGCCGCGCCGGCTCGGCCGGAGCCGGCGGCGGCTCCCGCCGCGCCGCCGCGTCCGTCGGCTAGTGGTGGGGCGGCTGATGGTGCGGCCCGGCGCTCCGCTGGGCCCGCCGAGGAGCAGGAGTGGCCGGAGCCGGCGCGCCCCGGTGGGGCTGCCCCGCCCGCGCCGGCGGGTGCAGCCGAGGAATGGCCCGCGACGGCCCGCCCAGGTGGGCCGGGGGTGGCCGCCCCGGCTCCGTCAGCAGCGGCGTCGGCGGGGTCAGCAGCGAGGCCGGCGGTCGCGACCGCCGGTGGTGGCCGGGCCTCCGGCGCGGGAGCGGCGCCTGCCGCTGCGGTCGCTTCCCGGCCGTCAGCGCCGAGTGGTACCCCCGCGAGTAGCGCGATCGCCGCCGCCCGGGCGGCGGCTGCCGGCGGGGGGCGGTCGCAGCGTTCATCCGCCCCGTCGCGGCGGATAGCGGAGCCGGACTGGGCCGGCGAGCCGCCGTACGATCCGGACTACGACGGTGCGCCGCGCGGTGGTACGGCTTCCGCGGTGGTGCATGAGGGGTTCGATCCGGGGGACGAGCCGCTGGACGAGGTGATCGATGAGCGGACCGCCCGCCAGTCCAGCGAGGAGCAGGCGGTGCGGCTGCTCCGCGAGGCGTTCGGCGCGGAGCGGATCGACGAGGTTGAGTCCCGTTAGGGCGGCGGTGCGGCCGGCGGGGAGCAACACCCGTGAGGCACACCAGTAATCAGTAGTAGCAGTAGCAGTAGCAGAGTTCGCAGCAGGTCGAGTGATTAAGGAGCCGTTCGTGCGCCCAGGTGGACAGCCGAATATGCAGCAGATGCTGAAGCAGGCGCAGAAGATGCAGCAGCAGATCGCCCAAGCGCAGGCCGAGTTGGCCGAGGCGGAGCTGACCGGTGCCGCGGGTGGCGGCCTGGTCACCGCGACCGTCGCCGGCACCGGCGAGCTCAAGTCGGTCACGATCGACCCCAAGGCGGTCGACCCGGAGGATGTCGAGACCCTGGAGGATCTGGTGGTCGCGGCCGTGCGGAACGCCGCCGAGGCGGCTCGGGAGCTGACCGACCAGAAGATGGGGCCGGTGGCCGGCGGCATGGGCGGCCTCGGCCTGCCCGGTTTCTGAGTCGACGATGTACGAGGGCGCCATCCAGGACCTGATTGACGAGCTGGGCCGGCTGCCGGGCGTTGGCCCGAAGAGTGCCCAGCGGATCGCCTTTCACGTCCTGTCCGCGGATCCGGCCGACATCAACCGGCTGGCCGGCGCGTTGCGCAAGGTCAAGGAGCTGGTGCGTTTCTGCACCAGCTGCTACAACGTGGCCGAGTCCGAGCAGTGCCGGATCTGTCGCGATCCACGCCGTACCGATGAGGTGCTCTGCGTGGTGGAGGAGCCGAAGGACGTGGTGGCGATTGAGCGGACCGGTGAGTTCCGCGGCCGCTATCACGTCCTCGGTGGCGCGATCAATCCGCTGGAGGGGATCGGGCCGGACAATCTGCGCGTCCGGGAGTTGCTGACCCGGCTGGGCGGCGGCGCGGTGCGGGAGCTGATCCTGGCCACCGACCCGAATACCGAGGGTGAGGCGACCGCGACCTACCTGGCGTTGATGGTGAAGCCGATGGGCATCGCGGTGACCCGGCTGGCCAGTGGCCTGCCGGTCGGCGGTGACCTGGAGTACGCCGACGAGATCACTCTCGGTCGTGCCTTCGAGGGGCGCCGGACGGTCTGAGCTCCGGCTGGTATCCGCGGACCAACGGCCTGAGCGCCACCGGCACCCGGAGGGGCAACGGTCCTTGCCTCCGCTGGTGCCCGGGCCAACGGTCTGGGCCCTGCTGGCATCGCATCAACTGGCGTCGTATTGATCTAACACCTGAGGTCTTCCAGGGCTGGGATGACGTAACAGTTTCGCATCACGGCCACCGATTATTCGGGCAGATCGTCTTTTTTTCTTCGATCCTTCGGTCCGGGCGGGGGAAAGGCACGATCCGACATCGACTGTCCACCTGGCAGTTTCCGCACCGTTGGCCGGACGGCTATGGTTCCCGCCATCGGTGACCCCGGTCACCGCGTTGTCCGTATCCACAAGGACGAGGTGAAGCACCCATGCGTGCATCCAGGCCGAAGGCTGCTGTCGCGGCCATCGCGGTCGCGGCCCTCGCGGTAGCCGGCTGCGCCGAGAGCGACCGCGAGGATTCCGGCGGTAGTAACAACGACACCCTTGTCTTCGGTGTTGCCCATGACCCGAAGGTGCTGGACCCGAGCTTCGCCAGCGACGGTGAGTCGCTGCGGGTGGCCCGTCAGATCTTCGAGACCCTGGTCCGTCCCGAGGAGGGCGGCACCAAGGTGAGCCCGGGCCTGGCCGAGTCCTGGACTCCGGACGAGGCGGGCACCACCTGGACCTTCAAGCTCCGCTCGGGCGTGAAGTTCCACGACGGCACCGACTTCAACGCCGAGGCCGTCTGCGTCAACTTCAACCGCTGGTACAACGCCACGGGCCTCATGCAGAGCCCGGACGTGACCGCCTACTGGCAGGACGTGATGGGCGGCTTCGCCCAGAACGAGGACGAGGGGCTCTCGGAGAGCCTCTTCAAGTCCTGCGCCGCCAAGGACGCCACCACGGTCGACCTGACCTTCACCCGGGCGTCCAGCAAGGTTCCGGCCGCCCTGATGCTGCCGTCGTTCTCCATCCACAGCCCGACGGCGCTGGAGAAGTACGACGCGGACAACATCGGCGGCACCGCGACGGACGTCAAGTACCCCGAGTACGCGACCAAGCACCCGACCGGCACCGGGCCCTTCAAGTTCAAGAACTGGGACATCGCCAACAAGTCGCTCACCATCGAGCGCAACGACGACTACTGGGGCGACAAGGCCAAGCTGAAGACCCTCATCTTCAGGACCATCTCGGAGGAGAACGCGCGCAAGCAGGCGCTGAGCTCCGGCGACGTCGACGGCTACGACCTGGTCGGGCCGGCTGATGTCGAGCCGCTGAAGAGCGAGGGATTCAATGTCCTGACCCGGCCGGCGTTCAACATCCTCTACCTGGGCATGAACCAGGAGGGGAACCCGAAGCTGGCCGACCTCAAGGTCCGGCAGGCGATCGCCCACGCGATCAACCGTCAGGCCCTGGTCGACTCGAAGCTGCCCCCGAAGGCGAAGGTGGCGACGAACTTCTTCCCGGACACGGTCGAGGGCTGGAACGGCGACGTCACCACCTACGACTACGACGTTGACAAGGCCAAGCAGCTGCTGGCCGAGGCCGGTGCGGCGGACCTGACGCTGCGGTTCCACTACCCGACCGACGTCACCCGTCCGTACATGCCGAACCCGAAGGATCTCTTCGAGCTGGTCTCGGCGGACCTCGAGGCGGCTGGCATCACGGTCGAGCCGATCCCGCTGAAGTGGAGCCCGGACTACCTCAACGCCACCACCTCCGGTAGCGAGCACGACCTGCACTTCCTCGGCTGGACCGGCGACTACGGCGACGCCTACAACTTCATCGGCACCTTCTTCGACCGGCAGAAGGACGAGTGGGGCTTCGACAACCCGGCCCTCTTCGCGCAGTTCCAGGACGCCGACTCCACCCCCGACATGGCGGAACGGGTAGAGAAGTACAAGGCTCTGAACAAGACCATCATGGACTTCTTGCCCGGTGTGCCGGTCTCGCACTCGCCGCCGACGATCGTGTTCGGCAAGGACGTGACCGGTGTCAAGGCCAGCCCGCTCACCGACGAGCGGTTCGCCAGCGCTGAGTTCAAGTCCTGATCTAACGCAAGAAACCGGGCGGGCGCTGTGCTACACAGCGCCCGCCCGCGTCCCTCCGCACCCTTCTGAGGCATCGTGTTCCGGTTTATCGTCAGACGCCTGCTCCAGCTGATACCAACGCTGTTCGGGCTTTCGCTTCTGCTCTTCATCTGGGTCCGCCGCCTACCGGGCGGCCCCGAGGACGCCATCCTCGGCGAGCGGGCCACCCCCGAGATGCGCGCGGCGATTCGTCGCAGCATGGGTCTCGACGAGCCGATCCTGGTCCAGTACGGCCGTTTCGTGCAGCGGCTCCTCCGCCTGGACCTGGGCACCTCGTCGTCGACCAAGCGCCCGGTGGTCGAGGAGTTCCTGGAGCGTTTCCCCGGCACCGTCGAGTTGACGATCACCGCGCTGGTGATCGCGATCGGGGTCGGCATTCCCCTCGGCTACCTGGCCGCCCGCCGTCGGGGGCAGCTACTCGACCATCTCTCGGTCGGCGGATCGCTGGTCGGGATCTGCGTCCCCATCTTCTTCCTGGCCTACGTCCTGAAGGCGATCTTCTCGGAGAACCTGGGCTGGTTCCCGTCCAGCGGCCGGCAGGATCCGACCATCGAGGCGACCCGGATCACGAACTTCTTCGTCCTCGACGGGTTGATGACCCGAGAGTGGGATGCCGCTATGGACGCGCTCTGGCATCTGGTGCTGCCGGGGCTCGCGCTGGCCAGCATCCCGCTGGCGATCATCGTCCGGATCACCCGGGCGAGCGTGTTGGAGGTACTCAACGAGGACTTCGTCCGGACCGCCGAGGCGAAGGGGCTGACCGAGCGGACCGTGCGGGGCCGGCATGTGCTGCGCAATTCGCTGCTGCCGGTGGTCACCTCGATCGGCCTGCTCACCGGGGGACTGCTCTCCGGTGCCGTGCTGACCGAGACCGTCTTCGCGTTCACCGGCATCGGGGCCTTCATCTACGAGGCGATTGGCCAGCGTGACTACCCGGTGCTGCTGGGCTTCATCATGATCATATCGGTGGTGTACGTGCTGGTGAACCTCCTGGTTGACCTCTCCTACAGCCTGATCGACCCGAGGGTGAGGGTCCGATGACGATGACAGGTAAGAAGGAGCGGTTGGACCGGCTAGCCGAGATGGTGAACCGGGACGACGAGCGGGGGGTCAGCCTCTGGCAGGAGGCGTTCCGGCGGCTGCGGCGGAACCCCGCCGCCATCATCGGCGCGGTCATTCTGACGGCCTTCGTCCTGGTGGCGCTGGTCGGCCCGTTCTTCGTCCCCTACGAGCCGAAGGACACCATCGGGATTCGCGAGGGCCTGGTGAAGTCGGGGCAGGGCATCATCCCCGGCGCCTCCGCCGAGCACTGGTTCGGCTACGACCACCAGGGTCGGGACGTCTTCAGCCGGATGATCGTCGGAGCCCGGCAGACCCTGCTGGTCGGGGTGGTCGCCACCCTGATCGGACTGGCCGTGGGCGCCCTGATCGGCGGGGTCGCGGGAGCGGCCGCCGGTCTCGGGGGCCGCTGGGGGCGCGCGGTCGACAACGCGCTCATGCGCGTCATCGACATGATGCTGGCGCTGCCCAGCCTCCTGCTCGCGGTCAGCATCGCCGCCCTGCTCGGGGCGAGCCTCAGCACCGTCATGATCGCGGTCGGCATGGTGTCGGTGCCGGTCTTCGCCCGGCTGCTGCGGGTTTCGATGATCGCGCAGGCCAACAGCGACTACGTGCTCGCGGCCACCTCGCTCGGCGTCCGGAAGCCGAAGATCGCGCTGACGCACATCGTGCCGAACTCGCTGGCTCCGGTCATCGTGCAGGCCACGCTGACCCTGGCCACCGCGATCATCGAGGCAGCCGCGCTCTCGTTCCTTGGCCTCGGCAACCCGGACACGGCGCAGCCCGAGTGGGGTGTCATGCTCGCCGACGCCCAGCCGTACCTCGGTATTCGACCCGCACTGGCGATCTTCCCAGCGGTAGCGATCATCATCACCGCGCTCGGCTTCACCCTGCTCGGTGAGGCGATGCGTGAGGCCCTCGACCCGAAGCTGCGGAAGTAGGTCCCGCTATGTGTGTAGCCCGAGAAACGGGTTCGCGAGCCCCGCAGGTGCGAACGGAGGGCCGGTAATGGCACTGCTCGAAGTGGATGACCTGAGCGTCACGTTCGCCCGGCGTGGGCAGCGTACGGTGCGCGCGGTGGACGGGGTCTCCTTCTCGGTTGACGCCGGGGAGGTCGTCGGTCTGGTCGGGGAGTCCGGCTGCGGCAAGAGCGTCACCTCGATGGCGATCATGGGGCTGCTGCCGCGGCATCCCGGCACCCGGATCGGCGGCAAGGCGGCCTTCGACGGAACCGACCTGCTTGGACTCGACGACCGCGCCCGGCGGGACATCCGCGGTCGGGACGTAGCGATGATCTTCCAGGATCCGCTCTCCTCGCTGAATCCGGTGATCCCGATCGGGTTGCAGGTGACCGAGGTGCTGGCCCGCCACCGGGGAATGAAGGGTGACGCGGCGCGTAAGGAAGCGGCCGGGCTGCTGGACCGGGTCGGCATCCCGGATCCGACCCGGCGGCTCAAGGAGTATCCGCACCAGCTCTCCGGTGGGATGCGGCAACGGGCGTTGATCGCGATGGCGGTCGCCTGCCGCCCCCGGCTGCTGATCGCCGACGAGCCGACCACCGCGCTGGACGTCACCATCCAGGCGCAGATCCTGGAGCTGCTCAAGGAGTTGGTCCACGACTCCGGCACCGCGCTTGTCATGATCACCCACGATCTGGGGGTGGTCGCCGGCATGTGTGACAGCATCAACGTGCTGTACGCGGGCCGGGTGGTCGAGACCGCCCGTCGACGTCCCCTCTTCCGGGAACCACGGCACCCGTACACCTCGGGTCTGCTCGGTTCGGTGCCCCGCCTGGACAGCGGGCGCGGCGAGCCGCTGAACCCGATCCCCGGCTCGGTACGCGACGTGTTGTCCTGGTCGGAGGGCTGTGCGTTCGCTCCGCGCTGCTCCCGGCGGGTGGACGCCTGCCTCGATGAGACGCCGCCGGTGGTGCGCACCCACGACGGCCGTAGCTACCGCTGTGTCGACCCGGTGCCGCTGCCCGGCGCCGTCCCGGCCCAGGCCGGTCCGGCCGACCAGCCCGAGGCGTCGAGCCCGGAGCCCAACGAGGAGAAGACCCGTGACTGACAACGACATCCTCGTTGAGGTCCGTGACCTGAAGGTGCACTTTCCGATCAAGCGGGGGGTGCTCTTCGATCGCACGATCGGCCACGTAAAGGCGGTCGACGGGGTCGACCTACGGATCCCGCGCGGTCAGACGTACGGCCTGGTGGGCGAGTCCGGGTGCGGGAAGTCGACGCTCGGCCGGGCGCTGCTCCAGCTGACCCCGCCCACCGGTGGTGAGGTCGTCTTCGACGATGTCGAGCTGACCACGCTGCCGCCGGCCCGGCTGCGCGCCATGCGCCGTCGGATGCAGATGATTTTCCAGGACCCGATGTCCAGTCTGGATCCCCGGCAGAACGTCGAGTCGATCCTCACCGAGGGTTTGCAGACCCACGGCATCGGCGGCAACCGGGACGAGCGACGCGCGATCATCGGGGAGGCGCTCGACAAGGTGGGGCTGCCCCGGTGGGCGCTGTCCCGCTATCCGCACGAGTTCTCCGGCGGGCAGCGGCAGCGGATCGGTATCGCCCGGGCGGTGGTCCTCGGTCCGGAGCTGATCGTCGCCGACGAGCCGGTGTCCGCCCTGGACGTGTCGATCCAGGCGCAGGTGGTCAACCTCCTCGACGAACTGCAGGAGAGCCTCGGCCTCACCTACCTGGTGATCGCGCACGACCTGGCCGTCGTCCGGCACATCTCCGACATCGTCGGCGTCATGTACCTCGGCGCCTTGGTGGAGGAGGCCCCGAGCGACCGGCTCTACACCGAGCCGCTGCACCCGTACACCCGGGCGCTCATGTCGGCGGTGCCGGTGCCGGACCCGGATGTGGAGGACCGCCGGGAGCGGATCCTGCTCGCCGGTGACCTGCCGTCGCCGGCCAACCCGCCGGCGGGCTGCCGGTTCCACACCCGTTGCCCGTGGGCCCAGCCGACGCGCTGCGCCGACGAACGGCCGGTGCTGCGTGAGATCGGCGGCAGCCGGGTGGCCTGCCACTGGGCCGAGCGGATCGCCAGCGGGGAACTTCGTCCGAACCAGGAAGGGGCGGGAGCCATCCGGGGGTCCGCGGGTGGCGAAGCCCCGGAGCCGGTGTCGATCCCGACCTCGACCGCGAAGGCGGACTCCGCCGACGGCTGAGCCGGCGTAGCCGGGCGCGGACAGCAGCCAGGACCGGCTGCTGTCCGCGCCCGGCTCAGCTTTTCGGGCGGCCGAGCAGTGTCCGCGGCCCGGCTCAGCTCTCGGGCGGTGGAGCGGGTTCTGTGCCCCGGCTCAGCCGTCGGGGCGGTCGAGCAGGGCGACGGCGATCGCGTGTACCGCATCGAGGCCGGCTGGGTCGGGCAGCGTCACCCGCCCGCCGGTCACGACGTACCACTCGTCGGCCTCGCGGTACTGCACCCGCAGGGTGACCTGGCCGTCGAGGTACTCGGTGCGGAGCGTCAGCTCGCCGGTGACCACGCCGACCTCGTCGGTCATCACCCCGCCCGGCCCGGGGACGATCGCCGCGGTACGGACCCCCGACCCGCCGTCAGCTCGCATCCCGGCGCCGGGAGTGCCGCCGGCTGGGGCGCCGGTGGTCTCCGCGCTCATTCCAGCGCCGGGTACCGCGGCGCTGGCGGCGCCGTCGGCCGTCATCCCGGCGCTGCCCGGGATGGGCCCGTCGGTGGCGGCAGTCGCGTCGCGCCCGGCTCCCGGGATTCGGTTCGGGGCCGGGTCCGTCCCGGTGCCGGTCATGATTGGCTCCCCCCGGTGCAGCCCGCCAACATGTCGGCCAGCGCGGTCTTCTCGTCGGTGTTCACCGACAACTGCCAGTGGTGCTTCACCGTGACCCAGCTTTCGGCGTAGCGGCACCAGTACGACCGGTTCGCCGGCCGCCACTGGGATGGATCCTGATCGCCCTTCGACCGGTTGGCGGTGCGGGAAACCGCGAAGAGGTGCGGCAGCCGGGTGTCGTTGGCGAAGTCCCCCCGTTTCGCGTCGGTCCACCGGTCAGCCCCGGATCGCCAGGCGTTAGCCAGCGGCACCATGTGGTCCACATCCACCTCGGAGGGGTCGGTGAGAACCTTCCCGTCGTAGACGCTCTCCCAGCGCCCACCGACCACGTTGCAGCCGGAGAGCTTGATGCCCTCCCCGTCTCGCGCGAGCACGGTGTCCCGGACATCGCAGTTTTTGCCGGTGCCCCGCCAGTGGGGGAAGCGGTCGCGGCTGTAGCCCTTCATCGATCCAGCACTGGCCACGGTCAGCTCGGCCAGCTTCGCCATGACATTCCCGTCGTCGCTGGTGGGCGACGGGTCGGGCGTGGTGGCCGGGACGCAGCCGGTCAGGCCGAGCGCCAGCACTGCCGCGAGCAGCGGTCCGGATCTGGTGCGAAGAGACGACACCTCTTTAGCTTCGCGCTTTCCGGCGGTCTCGCCCAGTACCTCGCCGGGCGGTTTCGGCGTTTCGTAGCCGCTTCGAGATCGAGTCGCGGCAACCTTGGGGCCATGACATCACCCTCCCTTCGGCTGGGTACCCCGGCGGGGGCCGGTACGCTGCTCGCCGCGGTACTCGCCTCCGGCATGGTCTTCCTCGACGGCACCGTGGTCAACGTGGCGCTTCCCCGCCTCGGTGAGGACCTCGACGCCACCGTGTCTGATCTGCAGTGGACGGTCAATGGCTACCTGCTGATGCTCGCCGCGTTCGTGTTGCTCGGTGGCGCACTCGGGGATCGCTTCGGCCGGCGGCGGGTCTTCCTGCTCGGGGTGGTCTGGTTCACCGTGGCCTCGGTGCTGTGCGGGTTGGCCCAGGACACCGGGCAGCTCATCGCGGCCCGGCTCCTGCAGGGTGCCGGAGCGGCCCTGCTCACCCCCGGGTCCCTCTCGGTCCTGCAGGCCAGCTTCCACCCGGATGACCGCGGGCGGGCCATCGGCGCCTGGGCCGGCTTCTCCGGCGTCTCCACCGCGCTCGGCCCCTTCGTCGGCGGCTGGCTGATCGACGAGTTCTCCTGGCGGTGGATCTTCTTCCTCAATGTGCCGCTGGCCGCGGTGGTGCTGCTGGCCGCCCTGCGCTGGGTGCCGGAGAGTCGGGACGAGAACGTCTCGCGTACCAGAACCGCGGGGTCGGGTCGGCGGCGGTTCGACGTGCTCGGCACGGTGCTGGGGGCAGTAGCCCTGGCCGGGATCACGTTTGCGCTGATCGATGCCCCGGCGCGGGGTGCGACGTCGGTTGCGGTCTTGCTCGCCGCCGCGGCCGGGGTGCTCGGTTCGGTGGCCTTCGTGCTGGTCGAACGGCGTCGGGGGGACACCGCGATGCTGCCGACCGGGCTGTTCACCAGCCGGATCTTCTCCGTGCTGAACGTCTTCACCGTGGTGATCTACGCGGCGCTCGGTGGGTTCACCTTCTTCGTCGCCGTCTTTCTCCAGAACGTGGCGGGCTGGTCGGCCCTGGCCACCGGAGTCGCCCTGCTGCCGGTGACCGTGCTGCTGCTGGTCGGCTCACCGATCGCCGGTGACCTGGCGACCCGGATCGGGCCACGGCTGCCGTTGACCGTGGGTCCGGTGGTGTCCGCGGCCGGGCTGCTCCTGCTCCGTGCGGTCGGCGCGGAGGCGTCGTACTGGCGGGACGTGCTGCCGGGGGTGTTTCTCTTCGGGCTTGGCCTGACCCTGGTGGTGGCGCCGTTGACGGCCTCGGTGTTGGCCGCCGTCGCGGACCGCTTCGCCGGCGTGGCGAGTGGCTTCAACAATGCCGCCTCGCGCGCCGGGGGGCTGCTCGCCGTGGCCGCCCTGCCGCTGCTGGTCGGCCTCTCCGGCACCGACTACGAACGGCCGGACGAGTTGACCGCCGCCTACCGGGGAGCGCTGGCCTGGTGTGCCGCGCTGCTGGTGGTGGGGGCGGTGCTGGCTGTGGTCTTCGTACGCCGTCCGCGTCAGGCGCCACCACCGTCGCAGCCTTGCCAGTCGCTGCCGGCCGCGACCGGGCCGGAGCGGGGTACGGGGGCCGCTTCCTGACGGCTCCGGGGGCGGCCGATCGAGGTCGGCCGGTACGGCCGGCAGCCGGTAGGTGTCCGGGTTGACCTCGGGTGGAGGCCAACCCGGACCGGGCCCCGCTGCCTCAGTGGGCGCGGTTGACGGCGCTGGTCACCGCGCTGATGGTGGCGGTGACGATGTTGGCGTCCACCCCGACGCCCCAGACCGTACGGCCATCCACCTCGCACTCCACGTACGCGGCCGCCTGGGCGTCACCGCCGGAGGAGAGGGCGTGTTCGTGGTAGTCGAGGACGCGTACGTTGACGCCGAGGGACTGCAGCGCGTTGACGTACGCGTCCACTGGGCCGTTGCCGATGGCGCTCACGGCGCGTTGCCCGTCGCCGTGCCCGACCAGCGCCTCGAACTCGACCTTGCCGTCCACTGTGCCGAGCGTGTAGTCGCTCAAGGTGACCGTGGGGTTTGCCTGGTGGTCGAGCAGGTACTGCCCGGCGAAGATCTCCCACATGGTCTGCGGGTCGACCTCGCCGCCGTTGTCGTCGGTGACCTGCTGGACCACGCCGGAGAACTCGATCTGGAGCCGGCGGGGCAGGTCGAGCTGGTGCTCGGTCTTCATGACGTACGCGACGCCGCCCTTGCCGGACTGCGAGTTGACCCGGATGACGGCCTCGTAGGTGCGCCCCAGGTCCTTCGGGTCGATCGGCAGGTACGGTACCGCCCACGGGTGCTGCTCGACCGGGATCCCGGCGGTGTTGGCGGAGGCCGTGAGGGCGTCGAATCCCTTGTTGATCGCGTCCTGGTGGGAGCCGGAGAAGGCGGTGTAGACCAGGTCGCCGGCGTACGGGTGGCGCTCGTGCACGGGTAGCTGGTTGCAGTACTCGACGGCGCGTTTGATCTCGTCGATGTTCGAGAAGTCGATCATGGGATCGATGCCCTGGGAGAAGAGGTTCAGGCCCAGGGTGACCAGGTCCACGTTGCCGGTGCGCTCGCCGTTACCGAAGAGGCAGCCCTCGATTCGGTCCGCACCGGCCAGCAGGCCCAGCTCGGCGGCGGCCACTCCGGTGCCCCGGTCGTTGTGCGGGTGCAGGCTGAGCACCAGGCTGTCCCGGCGAGGCAGGTGCCGGTGCATCCACTCGATCGAGTCGGCGTAGACGTTCGGCATCGCCATCTCGACGGTGGCCGGCAGGTTGACGATCAGCCGGTGGTCCGGGGTCGGGTCGAGCACCTCGATCACCTTCGCGCAGATCTCCACGGCGTAGTCCAGCTCCGTGCCGGTGTACGACTCGGGGGAGTACTCGTAGTGGATGTCGGTGTCCGGGGTGTGGATCTCCGCGTACTTCTGGCAGAGCCGGGCACCGGTGGTGGCGATGTCGGTGATGCCGTCGCGGTCCAGCCCGAAGACGACCTGGCGTTGCAGCGTCGAGGTCGAGTTGTAGAAGTGCACGATCGCCCGCTTCGCGCCGCGCAGCGCCGTAAAGGTGCGGTCGATCAGGTGTTCCCGGCACTGGGTCAGCACCTGGATGGTGACATCGTCGGGGATCAGGTCCTGCTCGATGAGCTGCCGGACGAAGTCGTAGTCGGACTGGCTGGCCGAGGGGAAGCCGACCTCGATCTCTTTGTAGCCCAGCTGTACCAGGAGCTGGAACATCCGGCGCTTGCGCTCGGGGGACATCGGGTCGATCAGGGCCTGGTTACCGTCTCGCAGGTCGACGGCGCACCAGCGCGGCGCGGTCTCGACGTGCCGGGTGGGCCAGTGGCGGTCCGGTAGGTCGGTGCGGAACTGACGTTGGTAGGGCTGGTAGCGGTGGTGCGGCATCCGGCTGGGGCGTTGCCGGGCGATGGGGTCGGCCTCAGCGGCGGGGGTGCCGGCAGGGTTGGTCATGCGGAGTGCCTCCGTGGTCATGTGACGTCAGCAGTCGAGGTCGGCGAGGCGCCGAGGATCGGGTCGGAGCGGGCGGCGCGGTTCGACCCCGCGGCGAGGTGCCGGCCGTCAGGCCTCGCCGCGGCGACCAAGGAGAAGCAACGCCTGCCACATGACGACGTCACCCTACGTGGCGGGGGATGGATCTGGGAAGGATCGCCCGGACTGTGAGATGGGGGTCGCAGCCGCGGCGACCAGCAGCAGGTCGGCGACGGGGCGACGCCGCCGGAGGCTGGTCTCTGCCACGACCAGGTCGGCGGGGAGGTCGAGGGGGTTGCCGAGCCGGCCGATCGCGACCACCACGGCGGGCCGGAGGTCGGCGGGAAGCTCGAGTTCGCTGGTGAGGCCGGCCCGGTCCAGCTCGCGTAGCTGGCGGACGTGCAGCCCGAGCGCGGTCGCCTGCGTGGTCAGCTGCGCCACGGCTTGCCCCAGGTCGTAGGCGGGCTCCGCGGCCGGTTCGGTGGCGGGCGCGAGGTGCGCGGCGAGTAGTAGCAGCGAGGCGCGCCCCGCCCACCGCTGGTCCCGCTCCGGCAGGTTGACCATGATCCGCTTCCACGTCTCGTCGTCCCGGTGGCCGAGGGCGAAGCGCCATGGTTGCCGGTTCGCCGCCGAGGGCGCCCACCGGGCTGCCTCCAGGAGGAGGTCGAGCTCAGCCGGGTCGAGCTCGGCGTCGGGGTCGAAGGACCGGGGGCTCCACCGGAAGGCGATCAGCGGGGTGAGGTCGGTCATAGGAAGAACCATCCCCTATGAGGCTTTTGTCCACTTGGTTGGGGGCAGGCAAATGTGGGAAAAGGCACCCGTAACGGCTCGCTGTGCGGAGCGTTACCGCGCTCGGGGCCGGATGCTGGGATCACCCGATCCGATCGAGTGGTCCGCCGGATACCCTGAGGGCGTCTTGACCTGACGCCGCCGGCTCCGTCGGCGGCGTCGGCACGCTCAGGGTCACTGGGAGGGAGTGCGCCGTCGTGGCACTCGTGGTGCAGAAGTACGGCGGATCCTCCGTCGACAACGCCGAGCGGATCAAGCGGGTGGCCGAGCGGATCGTCGCCGCCCGCAAGGCCGGTGACGACGTGGTGGTGGTCGTCTCCGCCATGGGCGACACCACCGACGAGTTGACCGATCTCGCCAACCAGGTCAGTCCGCTGCCGCCCGGTCGGGAGCTGGACATGCTGCTCACCGCCGGGGAGCGCATCTCGATGGCGCTGCTCGCGATGGCGATCCACAACCTGGGGTACGAAGCGCGGTCGTTCACCGGCTCGCAGGCCGGGGTCATCACCACCTCGGTGCATGGTCGGGCGCGGATCATCGATGTCACGCCGGGGCGGCTCAAGGGCGCCCTTGACGAGGGTGCGGTGGTCATCGTCGCCGGCTTCCAGGGCGTGTCGCAGGACACCAAGGACGTCACCACCCTGGGGCGGGGTGGTTCGGACACCACCGCCGTGGCGCTCGCCGCCGCGCTCAACGCCGATGTGTGCGAGATCTACAGCGACGTTGACGGCGTCTTCAGCGCTGATCCGCGGATCGTGCCGGACGCCCGGCACATCCGACAGATCACCTACGAGGAGATGCTGGAGCTCGCCGCCTGCGGCGCCAAGATTCTGGCTCTGCGCGCCGTGGAGTACGCCCGCCGGGCGGAGTTGCCGGTCCACGTCCGTTCGTCATACTCGACCAGCACCGGCACGATGGTCACCGGATCGATGGAGGACCTTCCCGTGGAACAGGCGTTGATCACTGGAGTCGCCCACGACCGCAGCGAAGCCAAGATCACGATAGTCGGGGTGCCCGACGAGCCGGGTGCCGCCGCGCGGATCTTCGACACCGTCGCCGGTGCGGAGATCAACATAGACATGATCGTGCAGAACGTCTCCACCGAGGGCACCGGCCGGACGGACATCTCGTTCACCCTGCCCAAGACCGATGGCCCCACCGCCATGGCCGCCCTCAGCAAGATTCAGGACAGCGTCAAGTTCAAGGGGCTGCTCTACGACGACCACGTGGGCAAGGTCTCGCTGATCGGTGCCGGGATGCGTTCTCACCCGGGCGTGGCGGCCGGCTTCTTCGCCGCCCTCGGCCAGGCCGGCGTGAATATTGAGATGATCTCCACGTCGGAGATCCGGGTGTCGGTGGTGTGCCGCGACACCGACCTGGACAATGCCGTGCGCGCCATCCACGACGCCTTCGAGCTCGGTGGTGACACCGAGGCGGTCGTGTACGCGGGGACGGGGCGGTAGCCCGTGGCGTCGGAGCCCACCCTGGCTGTGGTCGGGGCGACGGGCGCGGTCGGCACCATCCTGTGCGAGCTGCTCACCGGCCGTCGGAACGTCTGGGGTGAGATCCGACTCGTCGCCTCCGCCCGGTCAGTTGGGCAGACGGTGGGTTGCCGAGGCGAGGAGCTGACCGTACAGGCGCTCACCCCGGAGGTCTTCGACGGCGTTGACGTCGCGATATTCGACGTTCCGGACGCGGTCTCGGCCCAGTGGGCGCCGACCGCGGTCGACCGGGGGGCCATCGTGGTGGACAACACCGCCGCGTTTCGCACCGAACGCGACGTTCCGCTGGTCGTCCCCGAGATCAACCCGGAGCAGGTCCGGAACCGGCCGAGGGGCATCGTCGCCAACGCGACCTGCACGACCCTCGCCATGATCGTCGCGGTGGCGCCGCTGCACCGCGAGTACGGCCTGCGGGAGCTGGTGCTCTCGTCCTACCAGGCGGTCTCCGATGTCGGGCCGGCCGGGGTGGACACCCTGTACCGCCAGCTCGTCAAGATCGTCGGAGACCGAGGACTCGGTTCCCGCCCCGGAGATGTCCGGCAGGCGGTCGGGGACGATCTTGGTCCCTTCCCCGCACCCCTCGCGCTGAACGTGGTGCCCTGGGCCGGGGTACCCACCGACGGCGGCTGGTCCTCCGAAGAAGTGACCCTGCGTAATGACTCGCGCAAGATCCTTGACCTGCCCGATCTGAAGGTCACCGCCACCTGCGTCCGGGTACCCGTCGTCACCGGGCACTCGGTGGCGGTGCACGCCGTCTTCGGCACCGAGGTGGACGCCGAAGGGGCCAGTGAGGTGCTGCGCAACGCGCCCGGTGTGATCCTGGTCGACGAACCGGCGGCCGGCGAGTTCCCGATGCCGATCGACGCCGTCGGCACCGACCCGTCCTGGGTCGGCCGCCTCCGCCGGGCCCTGGATGACCCCCGCGCGCTCGACTTCTTCGTGACCGGGGACAACCTCCGCAAGGGTGCCGCCCTGAACGCGGCGCAGATCGCCGAACTCCTGGCCGGCGAGCTGACGCAGCGTTGACGTTCAGGCGGCGGCCAGGCGTACGCCGTCGCGGCCCTCCCGCTTCACCCGGTAGAGCGCCTGGTCGGCGCGGTGCAGGGCGTGGCCGGCGGGCTCGTCCGGGTACGGGAGGGCGACGCCCACGCTGATGGTGCGGCCGATCCGGCGTGCCGCCGCAGTGAGGCGTTCGGCGACCCGGACCGCCTCCTCGGGACGGTTCACCTCGATCACCGCCGCGAATTCGTCGCCACCGGTCCGGTACAGCTCGTCGCCCTGGCGCAGCGCGCCCTCCAACGCCCGTGCTAGCCCCACCAGCAGCCGGTCACCGGCCTGGTGGCCGTACGTGTCGTTGACGGTCTTGAAGCCGTCCACGTCGATCGCGAGCAGGGCGGTACGCCCGGGGGTGGCCGCCGCGATCCGCTCCCCGAACGGCCCGGTGTGCCGCAACCCGGTCAACGGGTCGGAGCTGGCCCGCTCGCGGAGCCGAGTCACGGTCCGGAGCCGGTTCAGGGCGCTTCCGGTCTGGCCGGCGAGCAATTCCAGCAGGTTGACGGTAGTCGGGTCGGGACGGAGCCGCCGCGCGTCGGCGACCAGCAGGAGCCCGGCGTCGTCGGCTGTGCCGACCGGCACCGTCACCAGCGTGCGCACGCCGGCCCGGGTCAGTGGAGTGTGGTCGTCGGTCGCCGACGGTTCGGTCTCACCGAGGGTGTAACCGGCACCGTAGCGGTGGGCCAGGTCGACCATCCGCGCCAGCGCCGCCGGACCGGCCGCGGAGAGCGCGGAGCGGACCCGGGCCTCCAGCTCGTCGGGGCGGGTGGTCGGCGCGCACAGCCGGGGCCCCCGCTGCCCGGCGAGTACCAGAACTGCGGTGGAGAGCGTCGACCCGTCCCGCGCTGCCGTGGTGGCCGCGTGGCGCAGTTCCCGCTCGGTGTCGGCGGCGGCCAGTGCGCTGGCGTGCCGCAACAGCTTCTCGCTGCGGGTCTCCGCCGGCGGACCGCCGAGTGCCACGATCCGCGCGCCGAGCTGTTCCGCGAGGCGTCCGGCGGTGTCCCGCCACGCCGTCAGGTCCGCTGGTTGACTCCAGAGCAGGTCGAGGACGCCGACCGGCCGGCCCGCCGGGCCCGGCACCGGTACGCAGACCTCGCTGGTGGCGTCGGGACGGACCGGGAGGCGATCCGGCTCCGCGCCGAGATCGGTGATGACCGCGGGGTGACCGGTGGTGTGCACCCGACCGACGACGCCGGTAGCCGGCGGGACGGTCGAGAAGACCTGCCACGACCCGGTGGCCGCGAGGCAGCGGAGCCGGTCGTGGACCTCCAACAGCACCGAGATCGTGGCCGGGGTGGACCGGGCCAGGGCGGCGATCGTCGCCTGGCACGCTTCGGTGACGGTCGTCGCCGTTGCCAGGCGGGCCGTGCCGTCACAGATGACTCGATCGTGATCCACTCGTGTGTTGTCCCGGGTCGGAGGTGACCGGCCGCTGCCGGTGCCGCGTTCCAGGGTAGCCAGCCGGTCACGGCGCCCCGGTGCCCTCGGTCCGCCGTGCCGGCGGGCTACCCACTGTTGCCGAAGCTGTGGTGCGCCGCCCGGTCGACTGGGGGCGAGAGCGATGAGAGGCTGTCATCGGTGCTGGTGGCGGTACCCGTCGCCGCCGGTGTCCGAATCCTGCCGATGGCGCGAAATGGTGGGCGCGCCTAGCCCGAATGTTCCGCGCCGGTTCCACGAGGAGTTCCTTTGTCCATCCCTGGGATGCGTCGGGCCGCGATCGGCCTGACCGCACTCGCTGTGGCCGCCTTCGGCGCGGTCGCGACCACCCCCGAAGCGGCGGACGCCGGGCGGAAGCCGGTCGACGTCACGCTGCTCGCGCTGAACGACTTCCATGGTCATCTGGAACCGCCCGGTGGGTCCAGTGGCACGATCGAGGACCAGCCGGCCGGCGGAGTCGAGTACCTGGCGACCCACCTGGCCGAGCTCCGGAAGGCCAGCAAGAAGAAGAACACCATCACGGTCGCCGCCGGGGACCTGATCGGTGCCTCCCCGCTGCTGTCGGCGGCCTTCCACGACGAGCCGACCATTGAGGCGTTGTCGCTGGCCGGGCTCGACTACGCGAGCGTCGGCAACCACGAGTTCGACGAGGGCTCCGACGAGCTGCTGCGGATTCAGCACGGCGGCTGCCACCCGGTCGACGGCTGCGCCGACGGCACCCCGTACCGGGGCGCTGACTTCCAGTACCTCGCCGCGAACTCCTTCGTGACCGAGACCGGCGAGCCGCTGCTGCCCCCGTACGCCATTCACCGGGTGCAGGGCGTCAAGATCGGTTTCATCGGAATGACCCTCGAGGGCACGCCGGACATCGTCAGCCCGGACGGCGTCGCCGGCCTGACCTTCGCCGACGAGGCGCAGACCGCCAACCGGTACGCGCGGGAACTGCGCCGCAAGGGCGTGGAGACCATCGTGGTGCTGCTGCACGAGGGCGGTAACCAGGCCGGTGCCGGTGGCATCAACGACTGCGTCGACTTCACCGGCCCGGTGGTCGACATCGTCAACCGGATGGACCGGTCCATTGACGTGGTCGTCAGCGGGCACACCCACCAGGCGTACAACTGCGAGGTCAACAACAAGCTGGTGACCAGCGCCAGCTCGTACGGCCGGCTGATCACCGACATCGACCTGAAGATCGACCGGCGGACCGGGGACGTGCTGCGGGCCTCCGCCGAGAACCTGGTGGTTACCCGGGACGTCGCCGAGGACCCGGCCCAGACCGCGCTGATCGACCGCTACCAGACCGTCCTCGGCCCGGTCGCCGGCCGGGAGGTCGGCGAGACCACCGAGGCGATCACCCGGACCCAGGAGACCCTCTTCGACACCGTTCGCGGGGAGTCCCCGCTCGGGAACCTGATCGCCGACGCCCAGCTCTGGGCCACCGAGGGGGACCAGAACTCCGTCGCCGCGTTCATGAACCCGGGCGGTGTCCGGGCCGACCTCGACGCCGGCCCGGTCACCTACGAGGAGGCGTTCACCGCGCAGCCGTTCACCAACAACCTGGTGGCCCTCGACCTCACCGGCGAGCAGCTCTACTGCCTGCTGGAGCAGCAGTTCGTTAACGAGCGGGTGCTCTACCCGTCGGCCACGGTCCGGTACGTCGTCGATCCGGCTGGCAGCACCGCCCCGGCGGGTGACCCCTGCGCCGGTACGCGCGTGGTCCGCGGCAGCCTGACCTTCGCCGACGTGCCGGTGGAGACCGACGGCACCTACCGGGTCACGGTGAACAACTTCCTGGCCGGCGGGGGTGACGGCTTCTCCGTCCTCACCGACGGCACCAACCCGGTCACCGGCCAGATCGACCTGGACGCGCTGGTGGCGTACCTGACCGAGACCTCGCCGGTCTCCGCCCCGGCACTGGACCGGATCCGTACCACCGGGGAGCCCGGCCGCTGACGCCCCGCTTTCCCGCGCGGACGGGCCCCGGGAACACCGGGGCCCGTCCTCGTCTCTGCCCTTGGGCCACCCCCGGTCAGGGTGTTGTGGTGGCGAGTCGGTGGTTGAGGGCGGTGTGCCGGCGGCCGGCGCCGACGGTGCGGACCGCGGCGGCGAGGGCCCGGCGGGAGCCGACCAGGACGACGAGCTGTTTGGCGCGGGTGACCGCGGTGTAGAGCAGGTTGCGTTGCAGCATCATCCAGGCACTGGTGGTCAGCGGGATGACGACCGCCGGGTATTCGGAGCCCTGCGAGCGGTGGATGGTCATGGCGTAGGCGTGCGCCAGCTCGTCGAGTTCGTCGAAGTCGTAGTCGATGCTCTCGTCCTCGTCGGTGCGGACCGTCAGGGTCTGCTCCTCGGCCGAGAGCTGGGTGACGATGCCGAGAGTGCCGTTGAAGACACCCGCCTGCCCCTTGTCGTAGTTGTTGCGGATTTGGGTCACTTTGTCGCCGATGCGGAACACCCGGCCGCCGGCACGCCGCTCCGGCTGCCCCTCCCGATGCGGGGTGAGTTGTTGCTGGAGCAGGGTGTTCAGCGCGCCCGAGCCGGCGGGACCGCGGTGCATGGGGGTGAGGACCTGCACGTCCCGGCGGGGGTCGAGGCGGAACTTGGCGGGGATGCGGGAGCAGGCGACATCGACGGTACGGTCGGCGGTGGCCTCCGTGTCGTCGCAGGCGAAGAGGAAGAAGTCCGGCAGGCCCTGGAGCAGGGGCGGGCGGCCGGCGTTGATCCGGTGCGCGTTGGTGACGACGCCGGACTGGGCGGCCTGGCGGAAGATCTGGGTCAACCGCACCCGCGGGACGGTCGCAGCGGCGAGCAGATCGCGCAACACCTCGCCGGCGCCGACCGAGGGGAGCTGGTCGACGTCGCCGACCAGCAGCAGGTGCGCGCCGGGCGGGACGGCCTTGACAAGTTTGTTGGCCAGGATGAGGTCGAGCATGGAGGCCTCGTCCACGACGAGCAGGTCAACGTCGAGGGGGTTGTCCCGGTCGTAGGAGGCGTCCCCGCCCGGGCGCAGCTGCAACAGGCGATGCACCGTGGCGGCGGGATGCCCGGTGAGCTCGGAGAGGCGCTTGGCAGCCCGCCCGGTCGGGGCCACCAGGGTGACCTTGGCTTTCTTGGCGGCGGCCAGCTCGACGATCGAACGGACAGTGAAGCTCTTGCCGCACCCCGGCCCGCCGGTCAGCACCGCGACCTTCGAGGTCAGCGCGAGCCGGACCGCCTGCTCCTGCTCGGCGGCGAGGTCATTGCCGGTACGCGCCTTCAGCCAGGTCAGGGCCTTGTCCCAGTTGACGTCCGCGAAGTGGGGCAGTCGATCGGCCCCATCGCCGAGCAGGCGGAGCAGGCTGGTGGCGAGCGACCGCTCCGCCCGGTGGAACGGCACCAGGTACACCGCCCGCACCGGCTCCGCGTCGCCGCCCGGCAGTGACTCACGAACGACACCCTCCTCGGCGACCAGGTCGTCCAGGCAGCGGGCGACGAGGTCGGCCGGCACGTCGAGGATCTTCGTCGCGTCCGCGACCAGCTCCGCTTCGGGCAGGTAGCAGTGGCCGTTGTCAGTGGCCTCGGAGAGCGTGTACTGCAAGCCGGCCATGACCCGCTGCGGGCTGTCGTGCGGGATACCGACCGACTGGGCGATGGTGTCGGCGGTCTTGAAGCCGATACCCCACACGTCGGCCGCCAGCCGGTAGGGCTCCTTCGTGACCACGTCGGTGGCGGCGTCGCCGTACTGCTTGTAGATCCGTACCGCCAGCGAGGTCGAGACCCCGACGCCCTGGAGGAAGACCATGACCTCCTTGATCGCCTTTTGTTCCTCCCACGCCGCGGTGATCTTCGCCGTGCGCTTCGGGCCCAGCCCCGGCACCTCCACCAGCCGGGCCGGCTCCTCCTCAATGATCCGCAGCGTCTCCAGGCCGAAGTGGGCGACGATCCGTTCGGCGAACACCGGTCCGATGCCCTTCACCAAGCCCGAGCCGAGGTAGCGCTGAATGCCCTGGATCGTGGCCGGCAAGATCGTGGTGTAGGAGTCGACCTCGAACTGCCGACCGTATTTGGGGTGGGAGGACCAGCGCCCGTGCAGCCGTAGGCTCTCCCCCGGCTGCGCGCCCAGCAGGGCACCCACCACCGTCAACAGATCACCACTGCGGTCGGTGGCGACCCGGGCCACGGTGTAGCCGGTCTCCTCGTTGACGTATGTGAGCCGCTCCAGCACCGCCTCGAGCGTCGCCAGGGCGGGACGGGGAGCAGCGGTCACGTCGGCCATCCTGCCGTACCCCAGCGGCAGCGCGGCGTTCCGGTCTGGACTGGTTCGCTGTGCGAGGAGTTCCAGGCGCAGGGTGGTGACGTCACCGGCCTCGAAGGTGACGATCACGGCCCAGCCTGACCCGACGGCCCGACACCGGTCGTCGCTACTGTCGACCCATGCCGATGAGTTCGCACGAGGTCGAGCTGTTCGAGCACTCCAGGACTCGGTTGGAGGCGATCGCCTACCGGCTGCTCGGCTCGGCGAGCGATGCCGAGGACGCGGTCCAGGAGACGTTTCTCCGGTGGCAGGCCGCCGACCGGAGCGTGGTCCGGACGCCCGAGGCGTGGCTGACGAAGGTGCTCACCAACCTCTGTCTCAACCAGCTCACCTCGGCGCGCGCCCGGCGTGAGAGGTATGTGGGCACCTGGCTGCCCGAGCCGTTGCTCCCCGGAGACCCGATGCTCGGCCCGGTCGACACCGTCGAGCAGCGGGAGTCGGTCTCGATGGCGGTGCTTGTCCTGTTGGAGCGGCTCTCGGCCAACGAACGGGTCGTGTACGTGCTCCGTGCGGCGTTCGGCTACTCGCACGGTGAGATCGCCGAGTTCCTCGACCTCACCGAGTCGAACTGCCAACAGATCTACCGGCGGGCGAAGCAGCACATCAGCACCGGCCGGGTCCGCGCGGAGGTGGACGCGACCAGCACGCGGAAGATCGTCGAAGAGTTCCTCATGGCCGCCACCAGTGGGGAGGTTCGGCGGCTGGTCGAGCTCCTGACCGCGGACGCGACGAGCGTCGGCGACGGTGGTGGCAAGGTTCCCGCCCGGACCACGCCGGTCGCCGGTGCGCTGGCGGTGGCGAGGTTCCTGCGCGGTCTCTTCGCTCCCACCCCAGCCAAACGCGACCGGATGGGTGGCCGACCTGCTGTCCATGCCGGCGTTGTCAATGGTGGGCCCGCGGTGGTGGTCGTGCTCGACGACCGGGTCGTCGCCGTCATGTCCCTGCACCTGACCGGGGAGGGCATCGCGGCTATCCACTCCCAGATCAACCCCGACAAGCTTGCCCGCGCCACCCACCGCTGGTTCGCGGTGGAGCCCGGCGAACCGTTCATCGAAGCCTGGTGACCCAGCTCACGGTGGCCTCCTGTCAGCAACCGCGTCGCTGTCCGGTTCAGGAAGCGGACGCATCGAGACAGGAGTGAGATCATGAAGCACCGCATCGTCGTCCTCGGGGCCGGATACGCTGGAGCCGCCGCCGCCGGACGCCTCGCCCGGCGGCTGCACCCTGGCAGCGTCGAGATCACTGTCGTCAACGCCGAGGCCGAGTTCGTCGAGCGGGTCCGGCTGCACCAGCTCGCGGCCGGACAGCGCCTCGCCCGCCGCCGACTGCGCGACATCTACGCGGGTACGGGCGTCCGGCTGCTCCTGGGCCGGGTCACCGCCGTTGACCTCGACCACAAAGTCGTCACGGTGGTGGATCAGCAGGGCGCGGACGAGATCGGCTACGACAGCCTCGTCTACGCCCTCGGTAGCACCGGTACCGACCACGGGGTTCCCGGTGTCGCCGCGCACGCCTACGACATCGCCGGAAGGGAGTCCGCCCTGCGGCTGCGCGATCGCCTGGTCCGCCTCGGCGCCGGCGGGAACGTTCTGGTCGTTGGAGGTGGGCTGACCGGCCTCGAAGCCGCCACCGAGTTCGCCGAGGCGCGGCCGGACCTCGCCGTCGCGATCGCTGCCCGCGGCGGGTTCGGTGACTGGCTGGACGTCGGGGCGCGGCGTCACCTGCGACGCGTCTGCGACCGGCTCGGCATCACCGTGCACGAGCACACGAACATCGTCCGGGTCGACGCGGCCAGCGCGGTTACCGGCGACGGCCGAACCGTTCCGGCTCAGGTGACGGTCTGGACGGCGGGCTTCGCCGTTCACCCCATCGCCGCGGCCACGCCCCTTGAGCTCGCCGACACTGGACAAATTCGGGTGGATGCCACCATGCGGGCGGTCTCGCACCCCGAGGTGTATGCGATCGGGGATGCCGCGTTCGCCGAGGGGCCCGGGGGCAAGCCGCTCCGGATGTCCTGCGCTACCGGGATCCCGATGGGCTGGCAGGCCGCCGACGCGATCGCCGCGCGGCTCACCGGCCGGGAGGTGCCGAAATTCGCGTTCCGCTACTACAACCAGTGCGTCAGTCTCGGCCGGCGGGACGGGCTCATCCAGTTCGTGACCGCCGATGACCGCGCCAAGTCGTCTTTCCTCGCCGGAAGGATGGCAGCCCGGTACAAGGAGGTGTTCTGCAAGGGTGCGGCCTGGAGCGTCCGCCACCCCACGCTGCTGCTGCCGACCCGCCGCTACCGCGCCAGCCCGAGCGGGCAGGACGCGCTGCGGTGAGCCGCGGGGAGCAGACGACCGAAGCCCGGTCGCCCGACTCCCGGTGCGGCGCGTACGGCGTGGTGGGTCGCCGCTGGGCTCGTGGCGCGTGATTACCGGTGCGTCTGCCCGTGGACGTGCTGCATCCCCGTAGCCGTGGGATGGTCCGGTATGGCGGTTTGCTCGGGTACGGCGGCTGGGGGGCCGACCAGCTTGGTCAGCTCGGCGCCGAAGGCGTCGCCCACCGCGCGAATCTGGGCGCTGGCACCATCGAGTTGGCTGGTGGCGCCCGCGACCGCGGCGAGGATGTTCCGCGAGATGGCGGCGAGGCGCTCGACCTGCTCCCGGTCGGCGGAGTACTGCTGCCCGGCACGGACGCGGTAGGCGTGGGCGGCTGCTTCCGCCTCGCGACGTGCCTCGACGACGACGCGTTCGGCCTGGCTACGCGCGTCGGTCTGCATGCTGCGGGCGTGGGCCTTGGCGTCGGCGACGAGTTGGTCGGCCTGCTGCTGGGCGGTGGCCAGAATGTGGATCGCCTCGCCGGAGTAGGTGCGTTGGCGGGCGGGCTCGGTGTCGATGTTCTGGTTGCGGAAGAAGCCGCGTAGCCGGTTGATTTCCGCGAGGTCGCGGGCATGGATGCTGGTCCACCGCTGCACCTCCTCCGCCAGCCGGGCGAGAAAGGCATCGACCTCGTCCGGGCGGTAGCCACGGCGGCCGAGTGCGGTTTCGCGGAACCGGTGTCCCCGGATGTGCTCCGGGGACACCGGTCGCCATCCCCGGAGCGGGGTGTGTTGGCGGCCGAGGTCAGGCTCGTCGCCGGGAAGGTTGGCTGTGTTCATCGTGCGTACACCTCGGCGCGGTCGGCCACCGCGATGGTGGCTGCGGAGTCGGGGCGGTAGGGGTCGTTGGTGCCGTCCTCGCTCCGAATTTGCTGCGGGGCGATACCGGCTTCGGCGAGGCGTTCGCGGCTGGTGGCGACCATCTCGGTTGGACCGCAGACGTAGATGTCGTGCGCGTCCCAGCGGCCCAGGCGCAGCGCGACATCAACGACGTTGCCACGGTGAACGCCAATGGCATGGGTATCGTGGGACAGGGTGGGGACGATGGTCAACCAGGGCATCTGCTGCGCCATGGACTCCAGGGCCGGCAGGTCGTAAAGGTCGCCACCGGTGCGACCGCCGACGACGAGCGTGACTCGTCGCCGGCCACCCTCAGCGGCGAGCTGTTCGGTCAGCGCCTTCAGCGGAGCCAGGCCGGTCCCGCCAGCGAGCAGCAAGAGGTCCCGACCGGAGTCCGGGTCCAGGGTCAGGCTGTGCCCGATGGGCGCACCGACGCGGATCTCGTCACCGTTGCGCAACGACTGCACGATGGCGGTGGAGACCTCACCCCCTGGGACTGCCTTCACATGTAGCTCGACCAGCCCATCGCGGCGCGGGATGTTCGCGGGCGAGTAGTACCGCCAGAGGCGAAGCCGAGTCGGCACCTCGATCGCACAGGACTGGCCCGGCAGGTACCAGTAGGGCACGGGCTGGTCCACCTGCAGTCGGACCACGGCCACGTCCAGGCCCCGGCGCTCGTGTTCGACAACCAGCGCTTTCCAGTACGGAGGCTCGGCGCGGGTGGCCTCCGCCGCGGCATCACACATGACCTGCGCGACCAGGCCGTACGCCTCAGTCCACCCGGACGCCAGGTCGGCGTCCCATTCAGGACCGAGGAACTGGCTGAGGGTGGCCAGTAGCGCCTCCCCAACGGGCGCGTAGTGCTCGGGAACAACGTCAAAGCGTCGGTGGTCGCGGCCGAGTCCGCGTGCGAAGGGCAGCATCAGGTCTGGCTCGCCCACACCGGCGACGATGCGTCCAAGCGCGGCGACCAGTCGATCCCGCTGGCCCGCCATGGAGGCCGGGAAGAGCTGTCGCAGCTGGGGGTTACGCGCGAACAGGGCGGCGTAGAAGTAGGCCGGCACCGCGTCGCCGTGCGCGAGGACTCGTGCCCATGACGCCTGTAGCCGGTCGGGCTCCACGGTCACGTTGACGAGCCGGCTGGTGCGAGAGCGGCGTGGGCGTTTGACGCGCCGCCGGTACGGTCGTGCATCGACTTCACTCGGCCCCCTGGGTCTGGTCCGTGGAGTGACTGGCACAACGGCTGGGTGTAACCGCTGCATCGGTTGCCGTTACTTAACCGGTTTAGTAGGCGCAAATAGGATACCAACTCGGCTCAAAGGGTGCTACTGCCCTGAGCGCGGTGGCACCTACGGGTGTCGGTCAGCCGCGGCGGGCAGCGTCGATCAGCTCGGTGACGGCGGCGGACGCGGCGTCTGGCCGGCCGTGGCGACGGGCGGCCTCCGCCAGGGCGTGTCGCCGCTGCGCGTCGTCGAGCAACGTCAAGAGTTCGGCGCGGAGCGCGGCACCGGTGGCGTCGCCGCCAGTGAGCATCCGCGCCGCGCCGGCCGCGGCGAGATGCCGGGCGGTCTGCCGCTGCTCGTCGCCGGAGGTCGGCACGAGTGGGATCAGGATCGCCGGCCGGCCCAACGCGGTCAGCTCGGCCACTGTCCCGGCGCCACTGCGTGCGACCACGATGTCGGCGGCAGCGAGCACATCGGGCAGTTGTCCATGGATGTAGTCCACGACGCGGTAACGGGCCTGTAAGTGCGGCGGTAGCTGGGCAGCGACCTGTTGCATCTGGTCCAGGCTGTACTCCCCGCACTGGTGCAGCACCTGGCAACGCTGCAGGACCTCGGGGAGGACCTCGGCGACCATCTGGTTCACCTGCACCGCGCCCTGCGCCCCGCCGGTGACGAAGACCAGTGGCAGGTGCGGCTCCAGCCGGTAGGCGGCTCGGCCGGCAATCGGGTCCCCGGCGAGCATGTCGGGGCGGACCGGGTTGCCGGTGACCACCGCCCTCGCCTGCGCCCGCTTCGACAGGTTCGGCAACGAGGAGGTGTGGCTCAGCAGTACCCGGGTGGCGACGAGGGCGAGAATCCGGTTGGCCAGGCCCAGGTTGAGGGTTTGCTCGTGCATGACCAGAGGCCGCCGAGCCAGCCAGGCGGCCAGGCCGATCGGGACGGAGACGTAGCCGCCGGTGGAGAGGACCACGTGCGGCCGGACCCGCAGTACGGTCGCCATGGCCTGCAGTACGCCGATCGGAATCCGGAACGCGTCGGTGATGTTGCGCCACAGCTCCTGGCGAGTCGGGGATCGCCGTAACTTTCCGGTGGTGATGGCGCGGAAGGGTAGGCCCTCCTGCCGGGCGATCTTCGCCTCCAGGCCCTGCTCGACCCCGACCCAGAGGATGTCGGGCGCGGCCCCGGTCTCAGCGAGGCGAGCGCGGAGCGTCTGGATGGTCGTCAATGCCGGGTAGGTGTGCCCTCCGGTGCCGCCGCCGGTGACGATGATCCGTAAGCCGTGGAGCTGCTGAGCACTGTAGACGGCCACACGTTCCCCTGTGCAGGGTCCGTCCGGCTGGCATCCTTGCCGGCGAGCCGGGATGGACTGAGCGAGCGTTCTGACGTAGTTCTAGATCGACTATAAACGTCAGCGAACTCCGTTGCTTCGTCGCCCGCCGCCGCTTTGGTAGCGGTGTTCGGCGCAGACCGTCCCGGTTCGGCGGGGGGGGGGCGACCCCACCGCCGGAGGATTGTCGGGTGCGGCGGCGGGTAGGTAGCCAGGATGCAGACGTTCCTTCCGTACCCGGACTTCCTGGCCAGCGCGGCCGCGCTGGACCAACGTCGGCTCGGTAAGCAGCGGGTGGAGGCGATTCAGGTGCTGCGAGGGCTGACCCGTCCGGGTTACGGCTGGCGGCACCATCCAGCGGTGAAGATGTGGGCCGGCTACGAGGAGGCGCTGACCCGGTACGGGCTGGACGTGTGCGCGGTCTGGTGCGAGGCGGGCCGAGCCGACACCTGCGCAGCGACGCTGATCACCGACTTCACCGCAGCCCGGGGCGTGCGCACCGTTCGTACCCAGGCCGAGTTGGCTGACGCCGGTGAGCTACCGCCCTGGCTGGGCCGCGACGACCTGCACCGGAGCCACCGTTCGTCGCTGCTGCGCAAGGACCCGGAGCACTATCGTCCGCAGTTCGGTGACATCCCGACCGATCTGGAATACGTCTGGCCCCGATCTGATCGCGCCTCCGGTTAGGAACGGCCACCAGACCGTGACCGCCGTCACCTGGACGGGGCGGGGCGGCGGCCGCGTCGATATCGTCACCGCGGCGGAGTGGATCGGAGGGAGAGTTTCGGTGGCGGACGCGGAACTGCTTGTCGAGGTGGCCGCTCCGGTGGCGACCGTGGTGATCCACAATCCGACTCGCCGAAACGCGATGACCGCGGCGATGTGGCGACGCCTGCCGGCGGTGCTCGATCAGCTGGAGGCCGACCCGGCGGTACGGGCCCTGGTGCTCACCGGAGCCGACGGAACCTTCTGCGCCGGCGCTGACCTCGGTGACCTGGACGAGCTGCTGGACGCCGGTGACGCCAGTATCGCCGTCACCGCCGAGGAGCGGCTAGCCGCCTTCGCCAAGCCGACAGTCGCGGCGATTCGGGGTGCCTGCGTCGGCGGTGGGTGCCAACTCGCCGTCGCCTGCGACCTGCGGCTCGCCGCCGACGACGCGCGCTTCGGGGTACCTCCGGCCCGACTCGGACTGGTCTATCCGGCGCCCACCACCCGCCGGCTGGCCGGGCTGGTCGGGCCGTCCACGGCGAAGGCCCTCCTCTTCACGGCGGAGCTGATCGACGCCGGGCGGGCGCTCCGGGTTGGCCTGGTTGACGAGGTGCTGCCCGCCGCCGCGCTCTCGGCCCGGGTCGGTGCGGTCACCGCCGCGGTCACCGCACAGTCTCGACTCAGCGTGATGGCGGCCAAGGAGATCGTTGACGGGCGGGCAGACGACGCTCGGATCGCCTGGTGGTATGGGCAGGCGCGGGCCAGCGGGGAGGCCCGGGAGGGTGTCGCGGCGGCCAACGAGCGCCGAGCGGCCCGCTTCCCGTGGTCCCCGTCCGAGGCGGGGCCGGCCGAAACGGGCAGCATCGGGTAGCGGTTGGATCGCGACCGCTCCCGGTCAGTGCGGTCGGGCGAGCAGGCCCCGGGGGCGGATCGAGTGGATTGGCTCGGTCGCGCCGCCCTCGTCCCGCAGGATGTGGTTGGCCGCGAGGATGCCGGTGGCGGCGGAGCGCTCCATCAAGGCGCTGGGGAAGTCGGTGCGGATGCCGTCGCCGGCCAGGTAGAGCCGGGCGGCATCGGTGCGGACGCCGGGCCGCCCCGCGTGGCTGCCGGGCGGGAACGCGGGCGCCTGGGCCTCGACCCGGGCCCGCAGCTCGCGGACCCGCAGCCGCTCCGCCTCCGGCCAGAGGGGCGTCAGCTCGCGCCACATCCGGTCGGCCAACTCCTCGGCGGGAACGTCCGGTTCGCAGGCGTACGCGTGCAACTCGACCACCGCGCCGCCGTTGCGCGTAGCCCAGCGGCGGGACTCCTCCTCCAACCGGTGGTAGAGCGTCACCGAGTCCAGGGTGGGCTGCCGGGAGACCCCGCTGAAGACCGCCCGCCCGGGATCCACGTCCCCGGCACACCAGTAGCGGGCGACCGCGTACGGCGGACCGGGTCGGCCGAACGCGGGCATTCGCGCCACCAGGTCGGGGGCGGCCCCGGCGAGGACGGGGGAGGCCGCGACCAGCGCGGCGAGAGCCGGTGGGTCGACGGCGAGCACGACGTGTCGGGCCTCGTACGCGCCGGCGGTGCTCACCACCTGCCAGCCGGCGCCGTCGCGGTGCAGCCCGGTCGCCGCGGCCTCGGTGACGATCCGGCCGCCGTGCCGCTCGATGTGCCGGGTGAGGGGCTGCCAGATCGACGCGGCGTAGTCCGCCGTGGGGCAGTCGAAGGCCAGCCCTTCCGGGTTACCCAGCAGGTAGAAGTGGAACTGGGCGATCATTTCCGCGGCGGACATCTCCGCCTCGTGGTTGAAGAACGAGTGGGAGAAGACCTCAAAGAGCATGGCTCGGGCTCGGTCCGGCAGCCGGAGCGAGGTGAGCAGGGCGTCGGCGGTGGTGTCGTCGAACTCGGCGTACGTCTGGATCGGGTCGTAGCTGAGCAACGGCAGCGCGGCGTCCCGGTTCATCGCGCGTAGGTCCCGCAGGCGCAGGCTGGGGCTGCGGAGCAGGAGGGCGAGCAGGTTCGCTGGCGCCGCGGGCGGCAGCTTGCCGAACTCCTCGGTCGGCCACCGCGCGGACAGCACCGGGTAGCGCGGGATCCGCCGGAGGAAGGCCAGCGTCGGGTCGACCCGGCGCAGGATGTTCCGCCAGTTGTAGTACTGGCGGAAGAAGGCGTGGAACCCGTGTTCGTTGGTTCGGAGGCCGTCGGGCGAGACCTCCGGCCACGCGCGGAGCCGTCCGCCGATGGTGGGGGCGGCTTCCAGGACGGTGACCGGAACTCCCCGTTCGGCCAGCACCACCGCGGCCGACATGCCGGCTATTCCGCCACCGACGACCACGGTCGGCGTGGGGTGGGGTACGCGCGGCAAGCCTCCACCGCCCGGCTCCACCACATGCTCACGTACGCCGACGAGTCGACCCACCATTTGCGACAGCGCCATCGCCCCAGTTTGCCGGAGAAATCTCGATGTGAAGAGTGGGCTCGCGCTACCGTCTTGTGCGCGATTCACGGTCGTGGGGCTGCGAGAGCGAAACCAACTGCTTACCATGCGTCGCATGACGGGCCCCTTCGATCGTGCATGGTGGTCCGGGGGCCGGTTCCGAGGCAACAGCGACCCCTGGGTCCACTACGTGGTCTGTGGCCACGACGCCCTGGCGTACTGGGTGGTGAAGTCACTGCTCGGCACCGAGCCGCAGCTGACCCGGATCCGGATCACGTTGGTGGTGCCCAAGCGGCAGCGGACGGACAGCCCGGACGGTCGAGATCTCGACGGCATTGAGGTCATCCAGGCTGACCGGCTCGACGAGGTGACATTTCGCCGAGCCCGGTTGGACCGGGCCGAGGGCCTGGCGCTGCTGCACCAAGACGATGTGGGCAACATGCACGCCGCGCTCTGCGCCCAGGAGGTCCAGCCGAGCCTGCGGTTGGTGGTGCGGATGTTCAACACCAGCCTGGCCAACGGGGTGCGGCAGATCTTCCCCGACTCGGCGGTGCTCTCCGATGCCGCGATGGCGGCTCCTGCCTTCGTCGCCGCCGCGCTGGGCGAGGTCGCGCCGGCTCACTTCCGGCACGGCGGGCGGACGCTCTATGTGGCCCGCCGCGTCGACCTTCGCGACGAGGACGTCGTCTGCCCGGTGGCGGATACCCGCGACCCGCGGGAGGTCCGGGTCCTGCCCACGGACGAGACCGTTGCCGACGTGGTGCTCGCCGAGGCGGCCGGTACGCCACCGGGAACTGAGGTGGCGGCACGCCGACTACGTCGGGCCCGGCGGTGGCGCCGGCCGGTCACGATGCTGCTCCAGGCGGTCCGCGGCTTCGCCACCCGCAGGATCGGCATCGCCGTGTTGGTGCTGCTGGCGGTGATCGTCGTGCTCGGTGGCCTCTACGCCAGCACCGCCGAGGTGAGCTGGGCGGAGGCGCTCTACCTGACCCTGGTCACCGCCCTGAGCGGGCAGGACCCGGACGCCGCCAAGCCGGTCGGCGAACAGGTCCTCCAGGTGGTGCTGAATCTCTCCGGGCTGGCGCTGATCCCGTTGATCACCGCCGTGGTGGTGGACGGCCTCGTCAACGCCCGGCTGGCGCTCCACTCCGGGCGACCCCTGACCGACCGTTCCGGGCATGTGGTCGTGGTCGGCCTCGGCAACATCGGGATGCGGGTGACCGCCCAACTCCGCGATTTCGGCGTTGAGGTGGTCGCCATCGACAAGAACCCGGATGCGCGGGGTGCCGCGCTGGCCCGGCGGCTCGGCGTCCCACTGGTGGTGGGGGACGCCTCCGCCGAGGAGATCCTGCGAGCGGCCTCGGTCGCTACCTGTCAGGCTCTCGTCGTGGTCTCCACCGACGACGGGGTGAACCTGCGGGCCGCGCTGACCGCCCGATCTCTCAACGACGATGTTCAGGTGGTGCTGCGGCTCTTTGACGGGCACTTCGCCGAGCGCGTCCAGCGGTCCTTCGGGATCGGCGTCTCGCGGAGCGTGTCGTACCTGGCGGCGCCGTCGTTCGCCGGCGCCCTGCTGGACCGTGCCGTCATCGCCACCATCTCGGTCGGCCGGCACGCCCTGTTGGTCACCGAGGTCCCGGTCGCCGCCGGCTCCTCGCTCGAAGGCCAGCCGCTCGCCGCCGTCGGCCGCGCGGGGAGCGTCCGGCTCCTCGCCCACGCCCGCTCCGGCCAGCGGTACGAGTGGGAGCTCGACCGCCGGCTAGTGATCATGGCCGGGGACCGGCTGACGGTGGTTGCCCGCCGGGCCGGGCTGAATGCCCTGCTCCGTGCGGCCGGCCCGCCCGATTTAGCGGTATCCGAGCCCCCGGCCCGCTCGTCCCCGGAGGCCGTAACGCCCCTGGCCGGCTCCTCCCCGGGGACCGCAACGCCCCCGGCCCGCTCGTCCCCGGGGACCGCAACGCCCCCGGCCCGCTCGTCCCCGGAGACCGCAACGCCCCCGGCCGGCTCCTCCCCGGAGGCCGCAACGCCCCCGGGGAGCCCGCCACTGCCCCGGTCCGGGGAGCAGGACGGGGCGGTTGGGCCACAACCCGACTCTTCCGACTAGCCCCGGGTCTCGGGAGGCTCCGGCACCTGGGGAGAGGCCCCGGAGTCAATACCTATGCCGCTGGGCCCGGGACCGGTGTTGTCCGGTCACCGTTCGGCTGGTTGGGAGGGTGCGCCGCTGAGGACCTCGACCGCGCCGGTGTCGACGGAGTAGTAGGCGCTGACAATGGCGAGTTGCTGCTTTTCCACGAGCGGGGCGAGCTCCGGGTTGGAACGCAGGTCGTCCGCGGCCAGCTCGACCTGGGCTCGGACCATGGCATCGATCGGGTCGCTACCCCCCGCTGCGGCTACCTGTTCGTACGCCGGCTGCAGGGCGGTGACGATCTCCGGCAGGTGGCCGGGCAGTGTCTCGCCGTCACCAAGGGAGGCGTACGCCGCCTTGACGGCGCCGCAACGTTGATGACCGAGGACCACGATGAGCGGAGTGCCGTTGGCCAGGGGTCCGTATTCGAGAGATGCGGTGACCACTGGGCCAACCGCCTCGCCGCCGGTGCGCGTCACGAAGAGGTCGCCCAGGCCGACGTCGAAGATGAGCTCCGGTGGCACCCGCGAGTCGATGCAGGAGAGGACCGCCGCGAAGGGCTTCTGCTCCTGGGCTACGGACTGACGCCGGGCCGGGTCCCGGTTGGGGGCCTGCGGTTCGCCCTTGACCCACCGCTGGTTGCCCTCCATCAGCCGCTCGAGTGCTGCCTTGGGCGTGGTGGGTGGCGCTTGGGGGGAGGCGCTGGCCGTTGGCGACTGCGCCTCCGTCGAGGAGCAGCCCGCGAGCGTGGCCACGGTGCCGACAAGCGCACCGGAGAGCAGCGCCCGCCGATTCGGGCGTACAACTCTATTCATTGATTTCCCCTGAACTGGTTTATAGCCATACTCTCACCTTGAGCAGGGGAATTATACGTCTAAGCTCTCAGAGTCGGACAAGCAGGCGTATTCTTGGCGATCCGCTGGCGGCGGATGGTGGGTTCGGCGTGCAGGTCCGAGTCAGTCCGCGTGCGCGGAGGTCCGGCTCCGACGGTCCTGATCGATTCTCCGGGGTAGTGGAACATCGTCCCAGGGCACCCGGTGCAGCACCCGGTCCAGCAGGAGGCCGAGCAGCAGCCCGGCGATCGAGTCGGTCAGCCAGTGCCAGCCCAGGTACAGGGTCGTGGCGAACACCACCAGGGGTGGGACGACCCGCACGGCGACGGCGAGCCGGGGCGGCAACGTGCGCCCGGATGTCCTCAGCAACTGGGCGAGGAGCAGGACGATCACGCCCCACCAGATGATCGTGTTGACGACGTGCCCGGACGGGTAGGAGCGGGTGAACTGCAGCGCCAGCTCGTGCTGGAAGAGTGGCAGGGCCTGTTCTGGCGCGAGGAAGGGTTCGCGTGTGCTGGCGCTGGGCGCGGGCCGGGCCGTCGCCACCTTGAGCGCGCCGACGACGACGTTGATCAGCACGAACCCGGCGACCGGTGGTAGCAGCGGGCGGGCGGAGCGGAGTCGTACGGCGAGCAGAACGCCGAGCCCGACGGCGATCAGGGTCAGCGGGCCGCCCTGGCCGAGGTAGTTAAGGATCCGCGCGACCCAGTACGCGGCGGCGGGGCGATGTGCGTCCGACCAGTCGGCCACCGCCTGGTCGAGGCCGAAGAGGTAGCCGGCGGCGAGGGCGGCGGTCAGGGCCACCAGACCGGCGAGGAGCAGCCCATCGAACCACCAGCCAGCCGGGCGGACCGGCCGGAACCGTACCGCTCGCCACCCGGTTGTCGCTTGCCGCATCTCGGCCACGCTACCGGCCCGTTCGGCCCCCGGCCCGGTCCGGGTGGCTGTGTGCCGAACCACGCGGGGAGGCGTTCCGGCGGGGGAGGGCGCAAACTGGAGTGCGTGCGGATCACCTCGGCTCTCGTTGACCCGGCGCTGCTCGACCTGCCCTGGTCGACCCCGCTGGTGGAGTGGCCGGCGCAGCACCTGGTGGCGTTGCCACAGGGCATCTCCCGGCACGTTGTCCGGTTTGTCCGGCTTGGCGGTTACGTGTACGCGGTCAAGGAGACCGGCGAGCGGGTCGCCGAGCGGGAATACGACCTGCTGCGGGCCTTGGAACGGATCGACTTCCCAACGGTGGAGGCGGTGGCGATCGTCGCCGACCGGCAGACCGAAGCCGGGGAACCACTGGACCCGGTGCTGATCACCCGGCACCTCCAGTTCTCCCTGCCCTACCGGGCGCTCTTCTCGCACACGCTGCGGCCGGAGACGATGGAGCGTCTCCTCGACGCGTTGGCCGCGTTGCTGGTCCGGATGCACCTGACCGGCTTCTTCTGGGGCGACTGCTCGCTGTCGAACACGCTCTTCCGTCGGGACGCGGGTGCGTTCGCGGCCTACCTGGTGGACGCGGAGACCGGGGTGCTGCACCGCTCGTTGTCGAACGGGCAGCGCGGTGAGGACCTGGAGATCGCCCGGGTGAACATCTTCGGTGAGGCGTTGGATCTACAGGCGGCCGGGCTGCTGCACGAGTCGATCGACCCGGAGGTGGTGTGCGAGGAGGTCGTGCGGCGGTACGAGCGGCTGTGGCATGAGATCACCTATGAGCAGCAGATCGAGCGGGAGGCTCGGCACGACATCGAGGGCCGGATCCGCGGGCTCAATGAGCTGGGCTTCGACGTGGCCGAGATCGCCGTCTCAACGATCGACGACGGGCGGTATCTGGTGCGGCCGAAGGTGGTGGACGCCGGCTACCACACCCGGCGGCTACTTCGCCTCACCGGTCTGGACGCGGAGGAGAACCAGGCCCGCCGGCTCCTCAACGACCTGGACGCCTACCGGGCCGAGAGCGACCTGGCCGACGAGCAGCAGGCGGCGCACCGTTGGCTGACCGAGGTCTTCGAGCCGGTGGTCCGCGCCGTGCCGGCGCACCTACGCCGCAAGCTGGAACCCCAGGAGATCTTCGCGCAGATCATCGAGCACAAGTGGCTGCTCTCCCAACGGGCCGGCCGTGATGTTGGCATGGCCCCGGCGGTGCAGTCGTATCTTGGGGACGTGCTGGCGCACCGCCCCGACGAGCAGGCGGTGCTCGGGGTGGAGATCCCACCCCCGGGCTGACCAACGGTCCGGGTGGCACCGCCGAGGTCGCCCGGCTGGCCAGCGTCGCGCCCCGGCGGTCAGTCCAGCCAGGTGCCCGCGCGCATCACCCGGACCACGTTCAGGTCGTCGTCGAGTATCACCAGGTCCGCCCGGAGACCGGGCTGGAGGGCGCCGACCCGATCGCCGAGCCCGATCGCGCGGGCGGGCGTGGTGGCCACCATCCGGGCGGCCTCCGGGACGGCGACCCCGGTGGCGACCGCGTTCCGGAACGCGGTATCCATCGTCAGCGTGCTGCCGGCGACCGCGCCGTCGCTGGCGAGCCGGGCCACGCCAGCGGTCACGGTGACCCGCTGCCCGCCCAGCTCGTACTCGCCGTCGGGCTGGCCGGCGGCGGCCATCGCGTCGGTGACCAGGGCGGCCCGCTCCACGCCGGCGGTGGTGGTGGCGAATGCCAGCATGCCGTCGTGCAGGTGCACCCCGTCGGCGACCAGTTCGCAGACCACGGAGGGGGCCTCCAGCAGGGCGATCACCGGCCCCGGTTCCCGGTGGTGCACGGGGCGCATCGCGTTGAACAGGTGGGTGGCGACGCTCGCGCCGGCGGCGATGGCGGCCTGGGTCTGCTCGTACGTGGCATCAGTGTGGCCGATCGCCGCGACCACGCCGTGGGCGGTGAGTAGCTTGATCGCCGCGGTCGCTCCCTCGCGTTCCGGGGCGAGGGTGACCATCCGGATCGTCCCGTGGCCCAGCTTCAGCAGCTCGGTCAGCTCCGCGGTGGAGGGATCGCGCAGGTACGCCGGGTTCTGCGCCCCGCAGCGGGCCGCGGAGAGGTACGGGCCTTCGAAGTGAATCCCGGCGAGCACCCCTTCGGCCACCAGCGGTCGGTAGGCGGTGGTGGCGGCGCGCATCAGCTCGAACGGCGAACTCACCAGGCTGGCCAGCAGGGTGGTGGTGCCGTGCCGGAGGTGGAAGCCGCTGGCGGCACGGGCCTCGTCGGCGTCTCCGGTGGTGAAGGTGTGTCCACCGCCGCCGTGGGTGTGGATGTCCACGAACCCGGGGAGGATCCAGTGCCCGTCCCGCCCGGACGGGTACTCGGCGACCGCGGTGATCTGCTCGTTGTTGATCTCTACGCAGCCCTGGCGGATGACCCCGGCCGGGGTCACCACCCTGCCGGTCACCCGTACCGTCATCGCTGCTCCAGGCTGTCGAGGGCGAGTAGGGCGGCGCCGAGGCAGCCCGCCTCGGCACCGAGGGCCGCCGGGACCAGCCGCGGTTCGCGGTGGAAGGTCATCCGGTCGTGCAGCGCGGCCCGCAGCGGGTCGAGTAGCTGGGCACCGGCGCGGGTCAGCCCCCCGCCGAGCACGATCGTCTCCACGTCGAAGAGGGCCTGACCCGTGGCGAGGCCGTCGGCGAGGGCCTCGACCGCCTCCGTCCAGACCCGCTGGGCCAGCTGGTCGCCGGCGAGGGCGCGAGCGGCCACCTCAGCCGCGCTCGTCTCCGGTGTGCTGTCGGCCAGCTCCGTGTAGCGGCGGGCGACCGCCGAGGCGGACGCGACCGCCTCCAGACAGCCCGCCTGCCCGCAGCCACAGCGCGGTCCACCAGGACGGACCAGAACGTGCCCCAGCTCCCCGGCGGCACCGTGCGCACCGGTGGCGGCCGTTCCGTCGATCACATGGGCGGCGGCGATGCCGGTGCCGATGGCGACGAAGAGGACGTGCCGGTCGGTCCGACCGGCGCCGAGCCGGGCCTCGGCGAGGCCGCCGACGCGGACATCGTGGCCGAGTGCCGCCGGCATCCCGAGCCGCGCGGTGGCCAGGGCCCGCAGGGGTACGTCGCGGAAGCCGATGTTGGCGGACCAGATCGCCACCCCTGCTGCTTCGTCGATGACGCCCGGGACGGCGAGGCCGAGCGCCACCGGGGTGAGCCCTTCGTCGCGGGCGGTGTCCGCCAGGCCGTCAGCCACGTTGAGGATGGTGTCCACCACGGCTGCCGGACCGCGGGCGGCCTGGGTCGGGTGGTGCTCGGTGCGCACGACGGTGCCGTCTCGGTGGACCAGGGCACACTTCATTCCGCTGCCGCCGACATCGATCGCGACCACGACCTGCCGTCGGTCAGGTGCGCCGTCCGGCGAACTCGGCGCTCCGCTGCTCATGCCAGCACCACGGAGCGGGCGAGGTGCCGTGGCGCGTCGGGGTCGAGGCCACGGCTGGTGGCGAGCGTGACGGCGAAGCGCTGCGCCAGGATCAGGTCGGCCATCGGGTCCAGCGGTGTGCGACCGGCGGCCCAGCTTCCGATCACGCTGCGGCACCCGTGGGTGCGGCTGTGCACGAAGGCGGCACCGGTGGCCGCCACATCCTCCGCAAGCCCCTCGGGCAGGTCCCCGAAGGCCCAGACCAGCCGGCCTGGCGCGGCGACGGAGATCGGGCCGTGCCGGTAGTCCATGGCCGGATACGCCTCGGCCCAGAAGGTGGCGGCCTCGCGGCACTTCAGCGCCGCCTCGTGGGCCAGCCCGACGGTCCAGCCCCGGCCCAGGAAGGTGACCTGTTCGATCTGGGCGGGGTCGATCGGTAGGGGGGCGCGCACTGCTACCTCGGCGTCGGCGGAGAGCGCGGGGATGTTGTCGCCCAGGTGGGCGCGGAGCAGGGCCAGCGCGGTCGTCGCGAACCGGGTCTGCACCACCGCGCGTTCGTCGGCGAAGGCCAACGGCACCGTGATGTCGGCCAGATCGGCGGCCGGGGCAGCGGGGTCACCGACCAGGACGGTGGTGGGCAGCACTCCGCGGAGTGCGGCGAGCAACTCGGTCACTTCGGTGGTGGTGCCGGAGCGGGTGATCGCGATCAACCGGTCGTAGCGGCGGCCGGTGGGAAACTCGCTGGCCTGGAAGGCGTCGGTCTCGCCGTGACCGGCGTGCTCGCGGCGGGCGGCGTAGGCCATCGCCATGAACCAGGAGGTGCCACATCCCACAACGGCGACTCGCTCGCCGGGCTGGGGCAGCTGGTCGGCCACCGAGGTGGCCAGCCGTGCCGCGGTCCGCCAGCAGTCGGGTTGACTCGCGATCTCCATGTCGACGTACGACATCAGGCTTCTCCAGAAACGTGCGCAATTTGGCTCGTTAGGCCCGGCTTTCGCGCGCTATTGTGCGCCGATTTGGGTGGTGGTGGCAACCAGGCCGGGGATCGAGCAGAAGCGGCGTTGCCTATACGTAGTTTCGCGCACTAGTGTGCACGCACAATCACCGATCGTGCAGCCGCTGGAGGGCTCGGGGTGGACCGGTACGCGAGATGGAACGCCCTGCTCGAGATGCTGACCGACAGCGGGCGGGTCAGTGTCGAGGGGGCCGCTGAGCGCCTGGCCGTCTCGCAGGCCACCATCCGCCGAGACTTCGACCAGCTCGCCCAGCAACAGATGATCACGCGTACCCGCGGTGGGGCGGTCGCCAACGGCGTCTCGTACGACCTGCCGCTGCGGTACAAGTCCGCGAAGCATTCGGCCGAGAAGCAGCGGATCGGCGCGGCGGCCGCGGCGCTGGTGTCCCCGGGCACGGTGGTCGGCCTCAACGGCGGCACCACCAGCACCGAGGTGGCGCGAGCGCTGGCCGTACGGCCGGATCTGAACACCAGCGCCGAGGGTGCCCAGCTCACCGTGGTCACCAACGCCCTCAACATCGCCAACGAGCTGCTGGTCCGGTCCCGGATGAAGGTCGTGGTGGCCGGTGGGGTGGTGCGACCCAAGTCATTCGAGCTGGTCGGCCCGCTGGGCGGGGCCCTGCTGCGGGAGGTCACCCTGGATGTGGCCCTGCTCGGGGTGGACGCGGTTGACCCCCAGCTCGGCGCCGCCGCCCATCATGAGGGGGAAGCGGCGATGAACAGCCTGATGGTGGCGCGGGCGAAGCGGGTGGTGGTGATCGCCGACTCCTCCAAGCTGGGTGGCCACGCCTTTGCCCGGATCTGCTCGGTGGACCGGATGGAGACCCTGGTCACGGACTCCGGTGCGGCGCCCGAGGTGGTCGCCGCCTTCCGTGCCGCTGACGTGCGGGTCGTCTGCGCCTGAATCGCACGACCAACCCTCCTATCGCCGCTTTCCGACGCGATGCACCGAATGGGTATTGCGCAAAGGGTAGTACCACGTATTGTGTCGGGAGTGCCGCCAACGGGGGAGGTGCAGCTTGACGGCTGTCCTGGAAATAGAAGGTCTCCAAAAGTCCTATCGAAGCCGAAGGCGCGGCACCCGCAACGCGCTCGACGGCTTCGACATGCGGGTGGAGGCGGGCCAGGTGCACGGCTTCCTCGGCCCGAACGGTTCGGGTAAGACGACCACCCTCCGTACGCTGCTCGGGCTCATCCGGCCCGACGGCGGTCGGATGCGACTGCTCGACCACGAGGTCCCGGCAGACCTGTCCGCGGTCGCCGGTCAGGTCGGCGCGATCGTGGAGAGCCCGCAGTTCTTCCCACACTTCACCGCCCGGGAAACCCTGTCCCTGCTGGCCACCGCGGGCCAGGTCCGCTCCACCCGGATCGACGAGGTGCTGGAGCTGGTGGGGCTGCGAGACCGGTCCCGGGAGCGGGTGAAGACCTACTCGCTCGGCATGAAGCAGCGGCTGGCCGTCGCCTCCGCCCTGTTGAAGGACCCACGACTGCTGATCCTGGATGAGCCGGCAAACGGGCTCGACCCGGGTGGCATCCGGGAGATGCGGGCGTTGATGCGGAACCTGGCCGAGGCGGGCACCACGGTGCTGCTCTCCAGCCACATCCTCGCCGAGATCCAACTGATCTGCGACTCGGTCACGATCATCTCGTTGGGGCGCCGGGTCGCGTTCGGCCCGGTGGAGAAGGTGCTGGCGGCCCACTCGGCCGGCACCGTCCGGGTGCGCCTGGAAGCGGTGGCCGACCTGCCGGAGGCGGGTGAGGCGCTGACCCGGGCGGGGTTCCGCGTCACCCGGGAACCGGACCACCTGCTGCTCGAGGGGGTGGAGGAAGCCGCCATGGTGACCCGCCTCCTCGCCGGTCAGGGCCTGTACGTCAGCGAGCTGGTCTGGGTCGATGCCGACCTGGAGAGTGTCTTCCTCGAGCTGACCGCCACCGCTCCGGCCCCCGGCCAGAGCCGGCAGGTCGACCAGTCGGCGCGACCTGCCATGGTGGGTCAGCGCAGCGCAGGAGGGTGGGGCGCGTGAGTCTCTATCGTGCGGAACTACGCCGGCTGGTGCTGCGGCGCCTCACCCGCTGGGCGACGGTGCTGGGCCTGGCGGTGTTGGCAACCGTGGCCGTCGGGGTCTTCCTGTCGAACCAGAAGATCGACGACGCGGCCCGGGCCAAGGCCCAGGTGGCCGCCGAGCAGTACTGGCAGCAGCAGGTGCGGCAGACCGAAGAGTTGCGGGCCGAGTGCGAGCAGGCGGCGGCCCGGGGCGACCAGTCTGATCGCTTCCCCCCGGACTGCTCCCAGATCTCGCCCCCACCCCGGGACGTCTACCCGGCGGAGCAGTACCTACCGACCACCTTCGACTTTCGGGCCAGCTTCGGCCAGACGCTGATGGCGCTCGCGGGGATCCTGGCCCTGGTCGGTTTCGTGGTGGGCTCCTCGTTCGTGGGCGCCGAGTGGAACACCGGCGGCATGATGACCATGCTGTTGTGGCGGCCGAAGCGGGTGACCGTCCTGCTCACCAAGCTGGCCGCCCTGCTCACCGGGCTGCTGGCGTTGGCGGTGACCACGACGGTGCTCTGGTTCGGCAGTTTCTGGCTGATCGCCACCACGCGTGGCAGCACCGAAGGGATGACCGCCGGTGCCTGGCAGTCCTTCGCCCTGGCCGGCCTGCGTGGCGTGGTGCTCGCCCTGGTCGCCGCCGCTCTCGGCTTCGGTCTGGCCTCGCTCGGCCGGCACACCGCGATGGCGCTGGGTGGCGCGGTCGGGGTGGTGGTGGTCGGGCAGGTCGGCCTGGGAGTGTTGCTCGACCTGATCGAAGCGAAGTTCATCGCGGCATGGTTGCTCCCCACCTACGTGCAGGCCTGGGTGGAGAAGGAGGTTGTCCTCCAGGACTGGCAGCTGTGCCAGCGCAACCCCTTCGGTCCATGTGAACCGGAGACGCTGACCCTCACCTGGCAACATTCTTCCGGGCTGCTCGTGGTGGGGCTGGTGCTCATTCTCGGCGGTGCGTGCTGGGCGATACGTCGGCGAGACATCTCCTGACGCCAGGGCAACCACCCCGGGCCCGTCGGACCGGCTCGCCGTCCGGTGAGCCCCCCACCAGGCCCGCTCGCCTCGCCGCTTGGCCAGCCGTCTCGTGCGGCTGGCCGAGCGGCGGACTAGGCTGAGGCACCCCCGGGTCGGCCGTACCGAGCCGACCGCCCCCGCGAGGAGGGTCATGCCGCCCGACACCGCCCCGACCGCCGCCGAGCCCTCCGGCGACGGGCGACCTGGCGAAGGACGCGGGCGCTCCGTCGTACCACCGCCCCGGCCGGTGCCCGAGGTCGAGGCCGTCGCGTCGGCCAACCCTGAGTCGGACGTCGTGGGGGCCGACGGCGGTGCGCTGTCCGACGCCGACGGCGGTGCGCCGTTGGGCGACGCCGCGCCGGGAGACGCCCTCGACTCGACCGCCGGCCTGACCGAGCGAGAGCGGGACATCCTCGACTTCGAGCAGCAGTGGTGGCGGCATCCGGGCGCCAAGGAACAGGCCATCCGGGACCGGTTCGGCTGCACCGCCACCCGCTACTACCAGCTGTTGAACGGGTTGCTGGACAATCCGGCGGCCCTGGCTGCCGAGCCGCTCCTGGTGGGGCGGCTGCGTCGCCTGCGCTCGGCCCGAGCCCGCGACCGACGTCGCTGAGGGGTCGGCAGCGCCGACCCCCTCGGTCGGATCAGCGTTTTTCGTGCATGCGTAGGCCGTTACCGATGGCGAAGAAGGTCGGAGCCCACTCGCCGATGAAGATCCCCCAACGGTCGGCGCGGGCCATGCCCGCCCGCTCCAGATGCTTCGAGAGGAACCAACTGCCGAAAGACAGGCCAATGCTTATGAAACCCGCGAGATAGGCGTGCTCGGCTCGGAGGCCGGTCTCGTGTAGGCGCTGCAACATCCGCGATCCCCCTGTCGCAAAAGTCGGCTCGTGCCACGGAAGCCCGGCGGGCCACCAGTGCTGACGCTACCTGCTGCCGCGGCGCGGGACGGAGAAACCAGCAACGGAGGGTGAGGAGGATTCGGGTAGGGCCGACTGGCCGATCTCTTCGTCCGGATCGTCAGTCCGCCCCGTTTGAGCTGGACGCTCGCCGATGAGCCCGGCAGACTGCCGGACGTGGCGGGTGACGTGCGGTTGGAGCCGGTGAGTGAACGCAACCTTGAATCGTTGCTCTCCGTAGCTGCTGCTGAGGCGGATCCGGCCGATGTCATGCCGCCGGTCGAGGCCCCGGCCGGCTGGTCGCAGGCCCGGCGAGAGGCGTTCCGCGAGTTCCACCGGGCCAGCTTCGCCGGGTTGCCGGGCCCGACCCGCACCCGAATGTACGCCGTCCTGGCCGCCGGCGAGGTCGTCGGGGTGATCCGGATGACCCGCTGCGCCGAGCCGGAGGCGGTGGAGACCGGGCTGTGGCTGGGGCGTTCGGCGCGGGGCCGGGGGATCGGAGCGGCCGCGCTCCGGGAACTGCTCAACAAGGCCGCCGCGGCCGGCATGCGCCGGGTGGTCGCGGCGACCACCCCCGACAACCGGGGTGCGCTCTCCGTGCTCACCAACTGCGGCGCGCGGTTGCGCGAAGCGAACGGCCAGGTCCACGCCGAGCTGTCGCTGGACGTTACGCCGAAGGATTACTGACGTTTCTTCGCGTACTCGGCCAGCCAGGCGACCTGGGCCGGGTCCAGGGAGGGGCGTACGCGGGTGCGGGCGACCGCGACGTGGGCGGTGGTCACCGTCGCCGCGGCGAGTGATTCGCGCATCGCGGCGAGCGCCGCCTCCCGGACCAGGGCCGCGCAGTCCGCGGCGGAGAAGCCGTCCAGGTCCCCGGCGAGCGCACCGAGGTCTACCTCCGGAGCGAGCGGCACGGTGCGCGACGCCGCCCGCAGGATCTCCGCGCGGCCCGCCTCGTCCGGCGGTGGGACGTAGACCAGCCGCTCCATCCGGCCCGGGCGCAGGAGAGCCGGGTCGACCAGATCCGGACGGTTGGTCGCACCCACCACAACCACGTTGCGTAAGGACTCCACTCCGTCCAGTTCGGTGAGGAGGGCGGCCACCACCCGGTCGGCCGTACCGCCGTCGGTGGCCTGACCGCGTACCGGCGCCAGCGCGTCCACCTCGTCCAGGAAGACCAGCGTCGGCGCGGCCTCGCGGGCCCGACGGAACAGCTCGCGCACCGCGCGCTCGCTCTCGCCCACCCACTTCGACAGCAGCTCGGCGCCCTTCACCGAGAGCACGTTCGCCCGGCCGGAACCGGCCAACGCGGCCACCAGGTACGTCTTGCCGCAGCCTGGCGGGCCGTAGAGCAGAACCCCGCGGGGCGGCTGCACCCCCAGCCGGGTGAAGGTGTCCGGATAGGTGAGGGGCCACAACACCGACTCGGTAAGGGTCTGCTTGACCTCGGCCAGGTCCCCCACGTCGTCGAGGGTCACCGACGCCAGCTCCAGGGTCGACGCGGCCATAGTGGTCGGGCGGACCACCGTCAGCGCCGCGTGCAGGTCGGCCATCGTCATGCGGGGCTGCTCCACCGTCTTCTGCCGCAGGGCGGCCCGGACCCCCGCCTCGCGGACCAGCGCGGCCAGGTCGGCGGCGACGAAACCGGGCGTACGCGCCGCGACCTCGTCCAGCCGTACGTCCTCGGCGAGCGGCACCGGTCGGGTCAGCACCGCGAGCTGCTCCCGGCGCAGGGCGGCGTCCGGCAGCGGGACGCTGACCCGCAGCGAGAGCAGGTCCGGGGTACGCAGGACGGGGTCCACGGCGTCGAGGCGGCTGGTGGTGCAGACCACGGCGGCCCCGGCCGCGACGGTCTCGGCCACCACCTGGCGGAAGACGGTGGCCATCGGGCCGGGCGCGGCGGCCGGGGCGAGCGCCTCCACGTCGGTGACCAGCAGGACGGCCGGTTCGTCGGTGCGTACCGCGGCGGCCGCGGCCCGCAGCCGCTCGGCGGCGGCCGGGTTGGTCAACGCGGCGAGTTCCGGCCCCCAGAGCGGCCGAACCCGCGCACCGACCCGGGCGGCGACCGCGCGCACCAGCGCGGACTTGCCGGACCCGGCCGGGCCGTCCAGGAGTACGCCGAGCGTCACCGTGGTGCCGAGTCGGCGCAGCACCGCACCGCGGTGGAAGCCGAGGTCGAGCAGCTCGGTCAGCTCCTCGGCCTGGGCGCGCAGCCCGGGTAGCTCCTCCACCGTGGGCGCCGGGTCGGTCGTCTCCGCAGGCTCGGTCGTCTCCGCCGGCTCGGCGTCCCGTGCCCCGGTGGCCGAGGCAGCCCGGGGCAGGGCCTCGGCGGGGGAGAGTGCCCGGAACGCCGCCAGGTCTCGGGCTGCCGGGGCGTGGGCGGTGAGGTCTCGGGCTGCGGGGTCGTGGGCGGTGAGGTCATGGGTGGCGGGGCCGTGCTCCCACCCGACGGTGGTCTTCATCGTGACCAGCGCCGCCGATGCCGGTGCGGCGGTGGTGACGGTGAGTAGGGTGCTGGTCCAGGCGTAGCCGACCCGGTTGGCCAGGCTCTGCCGGGCCGCCGTTAGGAGGCCACGTAACGCCGGGTCGGGCAGCGCCGCCGGGGGCAGCGCCGCCGGGGGCGGCAGCTCCTGCGGCAGCAGCGAGACATCGTCGCCGGTGGTGACCACCTTGCCGAGTAACGCGAGCCGGAGCAGCTCCGGGGAGACGGCCGCGACCACCTGCGGTGCGCCGGTGAGCACCACCCGGGCGGCGGCGGTGACCGGGGTGGGGCCGACGGTGACCTCACCGCCGTCGCGCAGGCCAAGGTTGCCCAGGGTCAGGTCATCGGCGTAAAGCAGCCCGGGGGTGGCCTCCGGCTCACTCGCCTCGGCCCGGGCGGCGGTGACCCGCCGACCGGCCAGCCGGACCGGATCGCCGGGGCGGATCCCGAGCGCGGTGAGCACCTCCGGGTGCAGCCGCACGACGCCCCGTCGGGCGTCCAGCGCGGCCGGCTGTCGGCTGGCGGTGAGTACGAGCTCCGGTCCCCCCACCCACCGAACCCTAGCCGGTACGCGGAAGGGGTCTCGGTAGCCGCCGCGGCCCGCCACCTCCCGATTTGCCGTCCTGGCAAAGGTGTTTGCGTTCCCGCGTCGTGCTGCCGGAGGGTGGGACTTCCGCGTGATCCGGTAATCGGCAGAGGAACCTGTGATGACTGACTTCGACGCCCTCTTCAACGTTGACTACTGGGACCAGCGATACAGCGAGGCCGGGCCGGTGTGGAGCGGCGACCCCAACCCCGTGCTCGTCGAGGAGACCGCCCCCCTTGCCCCCGGTACGGCCCTGGAGGTGGGCTGCGGCGAGGGCGCGGACGCCATGTGGCTGGCCGGACACGGCTGGCAGGTCACCGGCGTGGACTTCTCCGCGCAGGCCCTCGCCCGCGCCGCCGAGCGCGTACCCGCTTCCCTGGCGGGGCGACTGCGGTGGGAGCGGGCGGACATTCGCGACTGGCAGCCCGACGACGGCCCCCGTTATGACCTGGTGGCTACGTCCTACCTGCACTTCTCCGGGGCGCTGCGACGACAGGTGTTCGCCACTCTCGCCACCCGGGTGGCCCCAGGCGGCCACCTGCTGATCGTCGGGCACCACCCCAGCGACCTGGACACCGGTGTGCGCCGACCGCCGGAGCCCGACCTGTTCTACACGGCCGACGAGTTGGCACAGGAGCTGCCCGCCGGGGACTGGGAGGTGCGTACCCTGGCGGCCCGCCCGCGCGCCGCCACCACACCGGACGGCACGCCGGTGACCATCCACGACACCGTGCTCACCGCCCGCCGCATCCGCTGACGCCGACAGCACCGGACCGGCGCCCCCGGCGCCCGACCCGGCAACCCAGCCCGACCCCGGCACTCAGCCCGGCGACGGCCCGGTGCTCTCCGCCGACAGTGGTGCGTTCTCTGTTCACTCAGGCGATCCTCAGCTCTCCCCCCGTAGCGTGTGCCGCATGAGATCGCCGTCACCGGCCGCGTGGATCCGGCGCGCCCTGCCCACCCGTCGGCGTGCGCTGGCCGCGGCGGCAGCGGTGGTCGTCGTCGTCCTGCTCGCCGCCGGAGTCGCCGGGACCCTCCGGCCCGCCGAGCCGGACCTGCGCACCGAGGCGGCGCTGATTACCGTCCGGTCCGGGCCGACCGGCGACGAGCCGGTCGAGCTGGACACCACGCTGTACCTGCCCCCTGCCGCGGCCGCCGACGCCCCGGTGCCGGCCGTGCTGCTCGGGCACGGCTTCGGCGGTACCAAGGAGTCGGTCCGCGCCGACGCCGAGGAGTTCGCCGACCGCGGGTACGCGGTGCTGACCTGGACCGCGCGGGGCTTCGGCCGCAGCGGCGGCCAGATCCACCTGGACCACCCGGACTACGAGGTCCGCGACGCGCAGCGCCTGCTGGACTGGCTGGCCGCCCGCCCGGAGGTCGTCACCGACGCCACCGGGGACCCCCGGGTGGGCGTGGTCGGCGGCTCCTACGGCGGCGCGCTGGCGCTGCTGCTCGCCGCGCAGGACCAGCGGGTCGACGCGATCGTGCCGATGATCACCTGGAACGACCTCGCCCGCTCCTTCCTGCCCGAGCAGAGCGGCGAGGGGCCGGAACAGGGGGTGTTCAAGAAGGGCTGGGCCGGGCTCTTCTTCGGCAGCGGCGGCAACCCCGGTCCCGCCCCCCTCGGCGGCTCCGGCCCGGCCGGCGGCCTCGCCCCCGGTGGCGGTTCCGTGCCGGGCGGCTCCCTCCCGGAGAACGCGGCCACCACGGCCGGCGCCGTTGACCCGTCCTGCGGGCGGTTCGCCCCCGACGTGTGCGCCGCGTACCTGCGGATCGCCACCACCGGGCGGGCCGACCCGGACGCCGTCGCACTGCTGCGCCGCTCCAGCCCGGCCGGGAAGCTCGACCGGGTCGAGGCGCCGACGCTGCTGGTGCAGGGGGCGGCCGACACCCTCTTCCCGCTCACCGAGGCGGACGCGAACGCCCGGGAAATCGCCGCGACCGGCACCCCCGTCCAGGTGGCCTGGTTCACCGGCGGGCACGACGGCGGCGACGGCCCGAAGACCGACCGGGACCGGGTACGGCACCTGACCGCGCGGTGGCTCGACCACTACGTCAAGGGCGAGGGCCCGGCCCCCGCCGACGACTTCACCTTCTCCCGGATCGCCGGATTCGACGCCCTCAACCGGGGGCTGGTCGCCAGTGGCTTCCGCGCCACCGGCTACCCGGGCGTCGGCGGCACCGGCCGGCAGCCGGTGTCGGTGAGCGGTCCGGCCCAAGCCATCGCCAACCCGCCGGCCGGCAACCCGGCCGCGATCTCGTCGGTGCCCTTCGCCGGGGAGCTCTCGTCGCTGCTCGACGGGGTCGCCGGGGACATCCCCGGCCAGCACGCCCGGTTCGAGTCCGCACCGCTGCCGGCGGCGGTGGACGTGGTCGGTGCGCCGACCGTCTCCATCCGGGCCGCGTCCCCGACCGGCACGGCCGTGCTCTTCGTCAAGCTCTACGACGTCGCCGGTGACGGGGCGGCGACCCTACCGAACGGGCTGGTCGCGCCGATCCGGCTGGAAGGGCTACCGGCGGCCGTTGAGGACGCCGAACCGGTCACCGTCACCCTGCCGGCGATCGTCCGCCGGATCGAGGCCGGGCACCGGCTGCGGGTCGTGGTGGCGACCTCCGACCAGGCGTACGCCACCCCGGTCGAACCGGCCGTCTACAGCGTGGCCCTGGCGAGCGGGGCGGTCACCCTGCCCACAGTCGCCAGCGAGCCGATCCCCACCGACGCCGTCGTCTGGCGCTGGGTCCTCGCCGGGCTGATCGCCACGATCGTGGTCGGGCTCGTCGTGGTCGTCGCCGTCCTCCGCCGCCGGCACCAACGTCGCGAGAGCCGGGTCCACCCGGAGTACGCGGGCGTCCCGCTCGCCGTCCGGGAACTGCGCAAGGAGTACGCGGACGGCTTCGTCGCCGTCTCCAACGTCGACTTCGAGGTGCACCCCGGGCAGGTGGTGGGCCTGCTTGGCCCGAACGGCGCGGGCAAGACCACCACGCTGCGGGTACTGATGGGGCTGACCCAGCCGACCGCCGGCGAGGTCTACGTCTTCGGGCACCGGCTGGTGCCGGGCGCCCCGGTGCTGTCCCGGATCGGTGCCCTGGTGGAGGGCCCCGGCTTCCTGCCGCACCTGTCCGGGCAGGACAACCTGACGGCGTACTGGCGGGCGACCGGGCGGCCGTGGGCCGACGCGCACTTCGACGAGGCGTTGGAGATCGCCGGGCTGGGCACCTCGGTGCACCGGAAGGTGCGGACCTACAGCCACGGCATGCGGCAGCGCCTGGCGATCGCGCAGGCGATGCTCGGCCTGCCGCAGCTGCTGGTGCTCGACGAGCCGACCGACGGCCTGGACCCGCCGCAGATCGCCGAGATGCGCCGGGTCCTGCGGCGGTACGCCACCGACGGCCGGGCGGTGCTGGTCTCCAGTCACCTGCTCGCCGAGGTGGAGCAGACCTGCACCCACGCGGTGGTGGTGACCAAGGGGCAGATCGTCGCGTCCGGCCCGGTCGAGGAGATCGTTGGCGAGTCGCCGAGCGTCCTGCTGGAGGTCACCGACCCGGTGGCCGCGCGGGAGGTGCTGGACCGGCTGGCGGGCGTCTCGGTGCTGCCCGACGGCGACGGGCAGCTCGTGGTGGACACCAACGGCACCGCCCGCAGCGAGGTGGTCGCCGAGCTGGTGCGGGCCGGCATCGGGGTGGACCGGGTGGTGCCCCGGCGGCGCCTGGAGGACGCGTTCCTGGCCCTGGTCGGCGAGAACTCTCGGGGAAGCGGGGATCGATGATGGCGCAGACGACGGTCGAGCCCAACGCGGGCGACTCCGGCGGCACCCCGTCCGGCGCGGCGGCGGGCTACCGGCCCTTCGCCACGCTGCCGTTGCGGGCCGAGTTCCGGCGGCAGGCGTCGCGGCGACGGACCCAGCTCGCGCTGGGCTTCATGGTGCTGCTGCCGCTGATCATCCTGATCGCGTTCCAGTTCGGCTCCGGCGACGACGACAACGGGCGCGGCGAGTTCGGCAGCCTGGTCGAGTTCGCCACCTCCGGCGGACTGAACTTCACCCTCTTCACCCTCTTCGTCTCCGCGTCGTTCCTGCTGGTGGTCGTGGTGGCGCTCTTCTGCGGGGATACTGTGGCCAGTGAGGCGAGCTGGGGCAGCCTGCGCTACCTGCTCGCCGTGCCGGTGCCACGGGCCCGACTGCTCGCGGTGAAACTACTGGTGGCGCTCACCTATTCGGCGCTGGCGCTGCTCCTGCTCGCCGGCACCGCGTTGCTGCTCGGCACCCTGCGGTACGGGTGGGAGCCGCTGCGCAGCACGGTCGCCGCCCAGCTGGAGCCGGGGGAGGGGCTGCTGCGGCTGCTGGCGGTGCTCGGCTACCTGGCCGTCGTACTGCTGGTGGTGGCGGGCCTGGCCGTGCTGCTGTCGGTGTCGACGGACGCCGCGTTGGGCGCGGTCGGTGGAGCGGTGCTGCTCTGGATCCTGTCCAGCATCCTCGACCAGATCACCGCCCTCGGCGTGCTGCGGGCCTTCCTGCCGACCCACTACAGCACCGCCTGGCTGGGGCTGCTGTCGACACCGATCCAGACCGACGACGTGGTCCGGGGAGCGATCTCCGCGATCAGCTACGCAACGCTCTTCTGGGGCTTGGCCTTCTGGCGCTTCACCCGCAAGGACGTCGTGTCCTAACGGCACTTGGGTGCGGTCGGTCCACCGCGCTCAGCGCCTGGCGGCAGGCAGTTGCGGTCGGTCCACCGCGTTCAGCGGCGCCATCGGCTGTTCGGGGTGGTGGCGGGTTGGCAGTCGGCGTGTCGGGACTGCCACTGCCGCAACGCCTGCCGGATCAGCTCACCCTCGGTGTGGGCGGTGGTCGCCTCCCGGGTGAGTCGTTCCAGCTCGTCGGCGACGCGGTCAAGGTAGGCGTACACCTGCTCGGGGTCCAGACCGCCGCGCCAACGACGCCGGGCGAAGGTCGCGGCGCGAACCTGGGATGAGAACAGGCGTCGGGCCCGGTAGATCATGGCGGTCACGTCCTCTCGGTCGGGGTTGGGCGGGGCGGCGCCGAGGCGGGCGGGGGCGACCGGCACGTCTGCGCGTGGCGTACCGGCCGGAGCCCGGCACCCGCCCCGGGCCCTTTCCCACCTCGCGCACGTTCGCGAGCGGGCGTCGGGTGGTTCGGGTGTCGGCACCCAGATCCAGCACGCCTGCGCTACCTCGCCGCTCCGCCCCAGCAGCGCGGTGACGGAAGCAATACGGGGGTATGTCTCGCACGGGTGCGCTGTCACCTGCTCGGTCGCCCAGGCCACGCCGGCCGCCGAGGCCTTCGAGGCCCTCATGTGGATCTCCCCCTTCTTTGCTGAATGCCGGGGCAGCGCGTTACCCAACACGAAAGGCTGCGGGGTTGGCGCAAGCTGCCCCGGCAAAAGCCGGTCTTGATCCCGGCAGGGAGCGGCGCACCTAGCTGCCGAGCGAGGAGCACCACCCGTCAGACAGTAAGTGTCTAAGGTGTCTAAGTCAACGTCGAGGTTGTAGGTGTTGAAGCTGGCATGTTGGAATGGGTGGGCCGAGCGAGGAGTGCCCCATCATGCCCAACCGCACCGCTGACTACATTCGTGTCGTGGATTCGATCACTGCTCAGATTCGAGCGGGTGAGCTTGCGCCGGGAGACAAGCTGCCGACGTACGCGCAGCTCGCCGACCACTTCAAGATCAGTGTTACCACTGCCCAAACCGCGCTGCGCATACTTCGGGAACGTGGATTGGTTGAGGGCCACCAGGGCAAGGGAACGTACGTCTCGGAACGTCCAGAGCTGAGGTAGTACGTCAGGTAGCACGTGGGATGTGGCCTGCCTCGTACTTGGGGTGAGTGCGGCTGCCACTGCCGAAAGCCCTGCCGGATCAGCTTGCCCTCGGTGTGGGTGGCCTTCGCATCTCGAGTGGGTCGTCCCAGCTCCTAGGCGAAAGGACTCTGACGTGCCTGCACTGCCGCTCAGCTATGCTGACATCGCTGCGGATATCACCGTCCGGATCGAAGCTGGTGAGTATGAGCCAGGTGCCAAGTTGCCGTCCTACGCCCAGCTCGCCGATCTCTACTCCGTCTCAATCTCCACGGCCGCCCGCGCCGTGGCGCTGCTGCGTGACCGGGGAGTCGCTGTCGGCGCACCGGGACGAGGGGTGTATATCCGGCAGCCGAACGGCTGAAGCTCGGTCTTGCCCGTCGCGCACTGCGCGCTACTCCGGTGTGCCAAGCCGCGAGGCGCATTCGGAGGGGCTCCAGCGGGCGTCGTCATGGCCTGGCAAATGCCAATGGTTGGATGAGGCTATGCCTCATGCCGTCCCGCTCTGGAGAGTCATCCGGGATGACCTTCGCGCTCGGATCAAGGTGGGCATCCTCAAGCCTGGTGACAAGTTGCCCAGCACGCGGGAACTTGCGGACCAGTATGAGACGAGTTCAGTCACAGTGCGCAAAGCAGTCGATATCCTTATTGAGTCTGGCGAGTTACTGGGTAGGCAGGGGATGGGCGTCTTCGTGGCCATTCCGCCAGCGAGTGATCGTTGAGGCGCTAGATGCCGGCGGCGGACCTCGCGACCGTCCGTGGCGAGCCTTGTTGACACCGGTCGCCGCAGGGGAGTGCAATCTAGGTCGCCGGTCGAGGGTGTAGTTGCTGACATAGCGCGTTCCCAGGCCGAGTCGGTGTCCAGGGTTGCATGAAATTTGCTAGCGGAGAGTTACCACGCGAGGAGTGCACCGTCATGTCCCGCCGTACCGCTGACTACATTCGGGTCGTGGACTCGATCACTGCTCAGATTCGAGCGGGTGAGCTTGCGCCTGGAGACAAGCTGCCGACCTACGCGCAGCTTGCCGACCACTTCAAGATCAGTGTCACCACCGCCCAAACCGCGCTGCGCATACTTCGGGAGCGTGGATTGGTCGAGGGGCAGCAGGGCAAGTAAACGTACGTCTCGGAACGCCCAGCTCTGGGGTAATGGGGTCCGGTAGCGGCCGGCTGGGGTGGGCAACGAACCCAAGCCGGCGGCCGTCTAGACCCTGGCCATCTCCGCCGACAGCACCCGGCGCAGGATCTTCACGACCTCGCCGGGTGCGAACCTTTCCCCAGCAGCCCGCTCCAGCTGAGCCACCGTGCTGAAGATCCGATCCGAATCGGTGGTCCGCAGCTGCGCCACCATCCACGCACTCAGATCATCCAGCGAATCGGGCAGCACCAGCGCCTCCTCCGGTGGCTCAAAGACCTGCAAATTTGCCAGGTCGGGCACCGGCTCACCAGCCGACGCGTACGCCCCGGGTGGCATCCCCACCCGGTACGGGTGCACGCACACCGGGGTCCCCGAGGGGGTTGCCCGCCAGCCGAGCTGCCGATTGAACGCCAATTCGGTCGCTGGCCGGGCGACGACATCGAACCGACCGGGCGCGAGCATCTGCGCGGGGCAGATCCCGCACGTCTCCTCGCACCAGCGCCCCAGCGGACCGTCCAACTCCACCCCCATATAGTGCGGCCGCCGTATCTAACCCGGTAGCGGGTGGTCTGGAACGCCCGCCCGCCGTTGCCTGGGCGGACAAACGGGCCACCTGCCCCGGCGTACCGGAGACGAGTGGCCCGTTGTCAACCAGCTTCACCTGGTCGTGTGGCTCGCTGATCACGGCTACCCGACGCAATATCGAGCCGGGTGTCGCGAAGCGCCTGGGTCAGGAAGCGAAGCGGGTACGACGCCGGCGTCCGATCAGGTAGCCCGCGCCGCCGAGGAGCAGAAGCGCACCGCCGATGCCGGCCACGGTCGCGGTGTTGGCGCCGGTCACGGGAAGTCCACCTCCCTCGCCGCCGGAGGCGCCCAGGCTGGCGGAGGGGGCAGGGGTCGGCGTGTCAGTAGCGGAGGCCGTCGGCGAAGCAGTCGCCGTGGGCGAAGCAGTAGCCGTGGCGCTCGGGGTCGGTGCGGCGGTCGTGGCGCTCGGTGTCGGTGTGGCCTGAGCTGCGCAGTCAAGCTCACGTGCGGCGTACAGGCCGTCGTTCAGGAAAGCCAGGTGGGCGTCCATGCTCGAGGTGTTCAACACCTCTTGCGCGGCCTCATCCACGTTGGTGCCACCGGCCGCCAGGGCCTGGCTGATCTTGATCCTCAGGTCAGTCAACCAGACTTCCTCGATGTCTGTCGTGAGGAATGTGCGGAGATCGTCTTCGCTGCCGCTCAGCGCCGTCTGCAGTGCGCGAGGCGTGGCGACAAACGAGTGGTCGTTTGCCGCTGACCGGAGTTGGGCTACCAAGATCCGCACCTTGATGTATTCGGCGGTGTCCGGGTCAATGGTGATGAGCTCGCGGACGTCCTTGTACACCTTGCGCTCGACCATCTGGCAGGACTCGTCCAGCCCAAGCGGTGGGGTCTCAGCCGCCGCCGGTGTTGCCGGAATAAAGAAAGCCAACGCCATTAGGGCGCCAGCCAGGATCTTCCCACGCATGTGGTTCCCTCCCGTGAAGTAGAAGGAGGGACATTACCCCAATGGATGAGAAGGGTCGGGGGTGGGATGCCGTGCCGATCGCTTTGTTGGACTGGTGTCGGTTGGTGGCATTTGGGACGCAATTTGGGCCTGCTGCGGCATTCGCTATGCGTGGTCACGGTTGGGTGTGAGGTCGAGGCGAACTACTGGCCGGACGTTGACGACGTGGAGCGCGAGGATGGCGGGCCGTGCCGCCTCGCCCGGTGACGCAACCGTTGCATCGCATCCGGGACGACCAAGCGCGGGCCCGTGGGTGGACTATCCCGGTGGGGCATCAATCCGAGTCTGGGCGCAAGCCTCTCCAACCTGCGCGCTGCACGATTGCGCAGTTGCGGAAAATGTCATTCCGGACCAGTAGATGGGGTAAAGGCTGATCGCCTCTCCGCCGTCCGCCCGTACCACCGGAAAGTCGGTTTCGTAGGTCGCGCCATCGACTAGCCGGCCCTGAACGCGTAACACCAGGTGCTCCGCGCTTGTGTCGGTGGCCGGTACCGCTTGACGCCCACCACAAGCGGCCACTCGTCGTTCGGTAGCCGTCCCTCAGACGTGGTGAACTCGAGAATCGACCGGCAATTCGACCGACTGCCGGCAGTCTGGCACAGGTCGGCAAACTTGCCGGCCTGCGCCAGAGCCACGGCTTCCGAAAGTAGCTCCTCGGCTTCGCTTGGCTGAACTTGGCGCGGGCTTTCCTGGTTCGTTTTTGTCGTGCACGCGATGATGGATGAGAGCGTCAGGAGGGCTACGGTGCCGCCTAGTACTAACGAACCGGCGCTTGTTCTCCCCATCTTGGCTCCTCCGCTGGTAGTTCCATCGACTATTGGCCGGGATTTCGAGGCTGGCGGGCGGCGAACGCTGCCGATGTCGCGGCGGCGGAGAGGCACAGTAGTGGGACGGTGATTCTCCCAGCGAGGGTCGAGTTCGGGTAGGGGTCCGCTGCCGGCGGGGATGGCCAGCGGGGTGAGCCCCGCGAGCGCGGCGAGGAGGTCGAGCAGGATGGACGGTCAGCAGGGCCGCCGCGGTCAGGGTCGCCACGCCCGGACCGCTGGCCCGCACGGCGGGAGCGTTCGCGGGCAGAATCCCGGTGTGGATCAGCGCCGTCCTGATCAGCCATAGTGGTGGACGCGATTCAGAAACCCTGCTGTCCTGATTCCGCGTGGTCCCGTCCCCAGGCCCGCGCCGTCGAGATCGACCGCTGTGCTCGGCGCGCTGCAGGGCCACCATGAGCGCTGCCGCCACCTTCGGGCACAGGGGGCGGCGAGCTGACCTCGTCAACCGGGCGCAACGGGCACACAGGTGGGGCAGCTCGACAGTGGGCGGAGCGGACTAGTCGCCGCGCGCCACCGCCAGCCGCCCGCGAGCGTCCGGAAACCTCCCCCGGCCCGTCAACCGCCCGGGAAGGAAACCTCCCCGGCCCTCACCGGGAGTAACGGGTGGCCGTTGTGGCAGTGGACCGGGTCGAGCGGTGGCTCGGTGCCGTTGCGGGGTGAATCACATTTCGCCACAGGATGGGACCGGGCGGTCATCGGCCGTCATCGCCGGCTTACACTCGGCGGCACAACTGAATGCCTCATCCAGAGGGGCTGAGGGACACGGCCCGAAGACGCCCCGGCAACCACCCCACGTGATCACCCAGAGTGACCGGCGGGGCAGGTGCCAATTCCGGCCCCGCCGCAGAGTGCGACGCGGGGGCAGATGAGAGGAATCTCGAGATGACGTCCACCCTCGCCCCGTCCGGGATCGACCCCGCCGCCAGCCCGGCCCGCGCCCTGGTCTGCCGCGCCTGCTCGGCCCGCTACCCGCTCATCGCCCAGCACGCCTGTTACGAGTGCTTCGGCCCGCTGGAGGTCGACCACGACCCCGCCGCGCTGGCCGCCGTCACCCGCGAGCAGATCGAGGCCGGCCCGCGCAACATCTGGCGGTACGCGCCGCTGCTGCCCGTCGGCCAGGACCCGGCCACCCGGGTCACCCTCGACCCGGGCTTCACTCCGCTGGTCGCGGCCCCGCGGCTGGCCGCCGAGTTGGGCCTCACCGCGCCGCTCTGGGTCAAGGACGACAGCGCCAACCCGACCCACTCGTTCAAAGACCGGGTGGTGTCGGTGGCGCTGACCGCCGCCCGGTCGTTGGGCTTCACCCGGTTCGCCTGCGCCTCCACCGGGAACCTGGCCAACTCGGTCGCCGCGCACGCCGCCCGCGCCGGCGCCCCGTCTGTGGTGTTCATCCCCAGCGACCTGGAGCAGGGCAAGGTGCTCACCACCGCCGTGTACGGCGGGGACCTGGTCGCGATCGACGGGTCGTACGACGACGTGAACCGGCTCTGCGGCGAACTGGTGGAGACCGACGAGTTCGAGGACACCGCCTTCGTCAACGTCAACGTGCGGCCCTACTACGCCGAGGGGTCGAAGACGCTCGGCTACGAGGTGGCCGAGCAGCTCGGCTGGCGGATCCCCGCCCAGGTGGTGATTCCGATGGCCTCCGGTGAGCTGCTCACAAAGGTCGACAAGGCGTTCGCCGAGTTGGTCGAGATCGGCCTGGTCGAGGCGCCGGCCGGCGGCTGGCGGGTGTTCGGGGCGCAGTCGGCGGGTTGCAGCCCGATCGCCGCGGCCCTGCACGCCGACAGTGACACCATCAACCCGGTCAAGCCGACCGGCATCGCCAAGTCGCTGAACATCGGTGACCCGGCCGCCGGCCCGTACGCCCTGGAGTCGGTCCGCCGTACCGGCGGTTGGATGGCGGCGGCCGACGACGACGAGATCCGGGCCGGGATCCGGCTGCTCGCCCGTACCGCCGGGGTCTTCGCCGAGACCGCCGGCGGGGTGACCGTGGCGGTGCTGCGGAAGCTCGTCGAGTCCGGCCGGCTCGACCCGACCGCCGAGACGGTGATCTTTAATACCGGTGAGGGGCTCAAGACCCTGGATGCGGTGGCGGATCAGGCGGGCCCGAGCCACCGGATCAAGGCGTCGCTGCGCGCGGCCCGGGACGCCGGTCTGATGGGTTGATCGGCCGATTGATGATCGGTACGGCCGTACTGCGTGAAAACTGCCCGTGCGGGCTTGACGTCCGGTTTTTCTTGACGAAGAATAGCTAACGCGGGAGGGCTCTCGCCGGAGACTTTGTTCTTTCGACCCAGCGCCAGCGGCGTTGTGTGGGAGTCCCTCCCGACCACCCCAGATTTTCCTGCTGCCGCCGCACTGATTTCCTGCCCGGTGGCAAGCCGGGGTCGTCGATAATGACTGGACCGGCCAGCGCCTCGTGGCGCAGGCTGCGGGTATGGGCATCACCATCACCCCCTTCGGCCCCGCCGACGACCACGCGATCGACGCGGCCATTCAGGTCGAGGCGGCAGCCGCCGCCGTTGATCTGCCTGACTTTCCGCTCTTCTGCCCGCAGCGGTTCATCGGGTCCGTGCGGCACCCGATGCCCGGCGACGCGCCGGTGCACCTGCTGGCCCACCTCGACGGTGCGGCCGCCGGCCTGGTCACCCTGGAGTTGCCGCAGCTGGACAACACCGAGAACGTCTTCGTCGACCTGACGGTGCATCCGGCCGCTCGGCGCCGGGGCGTCGGGCGGGCGCTCTTCGACCGCACGGTTGAGCTGGCCCGGGAACACCGGCGCAAGCGGCTGACCGCGATGACCCTGGACACGGTGGCGGCCGGTGCCGCCTTCGCCCGGACCCTCGGGGCGGACTCCGTGCTGGCCGACGTCCGCCGCCGGTTGGACCTCGACCAGCTCGACCCCGCGGCGCTGGCCCGCCTGCTGGCTGAGGCCCAGGACCGGGCCACCGACTACCAGCTGGTGTTCTGGCAGGGCCACACCCCGGAGGAGTACCAGGCCGACGTCGCCTACCTCGAGGGGCGCCTCATCGCCGACGCGCCGATGGGGGACCTGGCGTGGGAGCCGGAGCGGTACGACGCCGAACGGGTCCGGGCCACCGACGTCGCCCTGGACGCGCGCGGCCGACGTCGCTACCACACCGGAGTACGCCATCGGGCTTCCGGCCGGCTCGTTGGGTGGACCATGCTCGACGTGGCGGCCACCGTCGACTGGCACGCCCTCCAGCAGATCACGATCGTGGACCCGGAGCACCGGGGGCACCGTCTCGGCCTGCTCGTCAAGCTCGAGAACCTGCGGTACCTGCGGTCCCACGAACCGGCGGTGCGGGTCATCAACACCTTCAACGCCGCCGCCAACGATCACATGATCGCCATCAACGAGCAGCTCGGGTTCCGGGTCGCGGACCGCTGGTCCAACTGGCAGTTGACGATCTGATCTGTGACGCGGCCCTACTGATCGTGCTGGCATCTGTTGCATGATGTCGGGCATGACGGAGACCCCGCACCCCCTGTACGACAGGCACGCCGAGACCCTCGACCGGGCGCTGACCGCCATCTCGCAGCGCGGATACTGGTCGGCCTACCCGGAGTCGCCCAGCCCGCGGGTGTACGGCGAGACCGCCGCCGACGACGGCAAGGCGGCCTTCCAGGCGTACCTCGGTCGTGACTTTCCCCTTGACCAAGCCGGCGACGGGAGCACGGTCCGGACCGAGGTCAGCCCCTTCGGCGTCGACCTGGGCGTCGGCTACCCGCACGCGAGCGCCGACCACCTCACCACGGCCGCCGCCACGGCACTGCCGTCGTGGCGGGACGCCGGCCCCCGGGCGCGGGTCGGCGTCTGCCTGGAGATCCTGGATCGGCTGCACCGCAACGTCTTCGAGCTGGCCAACGCGGTGCAGTTCACCAGTGGGCAGGCGTTCGTGATGGCCTTCCAGGCGGGTGGGGCGCACGCGTTGGACCGGGCGTTGGAGGCGCTCGCCTACGCGTACGCGGAGATGACCCGGCACCCGGGCACGGCCGGCTGGGAGAAGGCGGCGGGCAAGGGCGACCCGCTGCGGATGACCAAGACCTTCCACGTGGTGCCGCGCGGCGTCGCGCTGGTGATCGGCTGCAACACCTTCCCGACCTGGAACTCGTACCCGGGGCTCTTCGCCTCGCTGGTCACCGGCAACCCGGTGATCGTCAAGCCGCACCCGCGCGCGGTGCTGCCGCTCGCGATTACGGTGCGGTACGCGCGCCAGGTGCTCGCCGAGGCCGGCTTCGACCCGAACCTGGTGCAGCTCGCCGCCGAAGCGCCAGGCGAGAAGCTCGCCTCCACGCTGGCCCAGCATCCGGCGGTACGGATCGTCGACTTCACCGGCTCCTCCGAGTACGGCGACTGGCTGGAGGCCAACGCTCGGCAGGCGCAGGTCTACACCGAGAAGGCCGGCCTGAACGCGGTGGTGATCGACTCCACCGACGACTTCGGCGGGATGTGCCGCAACCTGGGTTTCACGCTGACCCTCTACAGCGGCCAGATGTGCACCACCTCGCAGAACATCCTGATTCCCCGGGACGGCATCGAGACCGACCAGGGGCACAAGAGCTTCGCCGAGGTGGCGGCCGGCATCGCGGCGGCGGTAGGCAAGCTCACCGCCGATCCGGCGCGCGGCGTGGAGTTGACCGGTGCGATCGTCAACGACGGGGTGTTGGAGCGGCTGGACGAGGTGACCAAGGTCGGTGAGTCGGTGCTGGATTCCCGTACCGTCACCCACCCGGCCTTCCCCGGCGCGGTGGTCCGGACGCCGACCATCGTCCGGCTGAACGCCGACGACACCGCCACCTACACCCGGGAGTGGTTTGGCCCGATCTCGTTCGTGATCGGGACCGACTCGACCGAGCACAGCCTGGAGCTCCTGCGCGCCACGGTGGGTGAGCAGGGTGCGTTGACCGCGGCGGTCTACTCCACCGAGGACGCGGTGCTGGACGCGGCCGAGACGGCGGCGGTTGAGGTCGGGGTGCACCTTTCGGCGAACCTGACCGGAGGTGTCTTCGTGAACCAGTCGGCGGCCTTCTCCGACTTCCATGGCAGCGGCGCTAACCCGGCGGCGAACGCGGCTCTCACCGATGGCGCCTACGTCGCCAACCGGTTCCGCATCGTGCAGAGCCGTCGCCACGTCTGAGCAGACCCAGCCCCGCGCGGCTGCGGGCGCGCGAACGCGGCTCACGCCTCGCGTTCATGCTCTGCGCCGTGGTCGGTTCCGGGCGGACGACTCCTTCGCGGTGTTGTCCGCCCGGTGCCAGGCTGCTGGCAAAACGAAGACGAGCTAGGGCTTGCGAGCGATGCCGGCCCAGTAGTAGGCGGCGTGCGGGTCGGTGGGCGCGCCGTCGTCGGGCTGCCAGGCCGCCACCGGGACGATTCCCGGCTCCACCAGTTCCCAACCCTCGAAGAACCGGGCGACCTCGTCGCGGCTGCGGGGCACGAGGGTCATGCCGCTGCCAACGGCAGCGTCCACGGCCGTCTTGACGGCCTCGGGGTTGAAGTCGCCGGTCGGATGGGTAATCGCCACGTAGCTACCGGACGGCAGGGCGTCCATCAGTACCCGAATCTTGCGCCACGGGTCGTCGGCGTCCTCGAGCAGCATCAGGGTCGCGATTATCGTCAGCGCGACCGGCTGGTCAAGGTCAAGCACCTCGCGCAGTTTCCGGTGGTTGACAATCAACCCCGGCTCCCGCAGGTCAGCGTGGAGGTACTCGCTGCGCCCCTGCTCGGTACTGATCATCAGGGCCCGGGCGTGGGCTAGGACAATGGGGTCATTGTCGACATAGACCACTCGGGTCTCCGGGGCGATCTGCTGGGCTACCTCGTGCAGATTCGGCCTGGTGGGGATGCCGGTGCCGACGTCCAGGAACTGCCGCACGCCGGCCTGCCCGACCAGGTAGCGGGCCACGCGGTGGACAAATCGACGGTTCTCGGCGGCCATGGACCGCACCGTCGGGATCGCCGCTATCAGGGCCTCGGCGACGGCCCGGTCAGCGGCGAAGTTGTCCTTACCCCCGAGCCAGTAGTCGTAGATCCGCGCGGAATGTGGCACACCGTTATCTATCGTGGACGATTCGGTCCGCTGCTGATCTGCCGTAGCCGGGTTGCTGCTGGGCACGGTCACCTCCTACTAAGGATGCTCGTGGAGCGGGCGGCATTCAGCCTAGCCGGACATCGACACCGACGGCATTCCCAGTGATCAGTGCGGGCCCAGCCGGGCGGCACCGGGTACGCCCCCCGGCTGGGCCCGCCGGTCGGGGTTCGTGTCGGTGGTCCGAACCTGGTCGGCGTCGTACCGCGTCGTTCAGGCCGGGCGACGCATCTGTAGCTCGGTGAGCGTCGGGATCGTCGGGTGTGGAAGGCGGCGGCCGGTGTCGATGAACCCCAACCGACGGTACGCCCGGTAGGCCCGCTCGTTACCGACCACGACCTCCAGCATCAGCTCCGGACGACCGCAGGCGCGGGACCAGCCGGCCACCGCGTCGATCAGGTCGGGGAGCAGCCCGCTGCCCCGCCAGGACGGGGTGATGTAGACGGCGAAGATGACGGTGAGCCCCGGTTCATCCGGAGTCGTCGCGCCCCCGGCATGTCCGACCAGGCGGCCGCTCGGGTCCGCGACGAACTGCGCGTTGGTGATGCCCGCCGAGGTGTACGCGATGCGCGCCGCGTAGTCGGCGTGGGGGCGGGCTGCCGCGTCGGCCAGCGTCTCCAGGAAGGCCAGCGGTGCGTCGGCGAGCATCTCCAGCCGCAGCGCCCGCATCCTGGCGGCGTCGGCTGGCTGGACCCGACGGACCCGCGCCCGCCGGGTCGATGCCGGCCCCGGGGTGGGATCGCTCGTCATGTCGGTTATTTATCACAACGATGCCTGACGATGTGGGTCCACTCGGCGTATGTCCGATTTGTGGCCGTGCGCCGTCGTCACGCCTCGTGTAGCGTGCGATTTCGGTCACCGGTTCAGCGGCCGTCGCCGATCGTCGAACCGGTACCACCCGTCGGCCGGTGTGCCGGCTCGGCCGGGGTGAGTGGAGTCGCGCAGAGTTAGGAAGTGCACCGTGGCACAGGGCACCGTGAAGTGGTTCAACGCCGAAAAGGGCTACGGCTTCATCGCCGTTGACGGGGGGCAGGACGTCTTCGTCCACTTCTCTGCTATCGAGATGGACGGCTACAAGGCGCTGGACGATGGCCAGCGGGTGGAGTTCGAGATCGCCCAAGGTCAGAAGGGCCCGCAGGCCGAACGGGTGCGCGTCGTCGCCTGAGCGAGCGGCGCTGCCTTGGGGGCGACCGGCGTGACGGTCGTCCCCAAAATCGTCGCCGCCCAGCCGACCGGCTCGGGCTGGCGCGCGGTCGGGATCACGCGGCTTCCCGCACCGCTCCTCGTTCGTGATCCGGCTCTCGCCGGGTAGCTGCTCCCGCGTTTGGCCGCGGCTAACGACATGTACTGCCGTGTCCCTGTTTGCGCGGCCACCGCTGCGCTGTTGTTCCGGCGCCGCAGCGGTCTCGGTGCCGCACTGTCATCCTCCCGAGCCCTACCTGACCAGCGGGTAGGGCTCGTCGTTGTGGCTGCCGCGCGTCGGCGTGCGAGGGGCTGGTGAACGTCGCTCGGCGGGCGGTGGAAGTCGACTGCCTGGGCGATCGTGCTTGCACTCGGCAGGGGGGAGTGCTAAACAGGTCCTTGGCACTCGCATACCGTGAGTGCCAATGGTCGGGGCGGGAGGGCCACGGTCGCGGCGGCGTCGCAGGACGCGGGTGCGGCAGTTGGCCGGTCGTCGCGGGCTATCCGGCCCGGCCGACGGACGTCGCCGTCGCCAGGTGGCGATGTCTGAAGGTGCGTAACCAGGCGGCCCATCCGGGAGACACCCTCTCGGGTGGCCCGTGAGTGTCCAGGAGGACAACGCCGTATGGCCAAGATGATCGCGTTCGACGAGGAAGCTCGCCGCGGCCTCGAGCGGGGCATGAACCAGCTCGCTGACGCCGTGAAGGTGACCCTCGGCCCCAAGGGCCGCAACGTCGTGCTCGAGAAGAAGTGGGGCGCTCCCACCATCACCAACGATGGTGTGAGCATCGCCAAGGAGATCGAGCTCGAGGACCCGTACGAGAAGATCGGCGCTGAGCTGGTCAAGGAGGTCGCGAAGAAGACCGACGACGTCGCCGGTGACGGCACGACGACGGCGACCGTCCTGGCCCAGGCCATGGTCCGTGAGGGCCTGCGTAACGTGGCCGCCGGCGCCAACCCGATGGCCCTGAAGCGGGGCATCGAGACCGCGGTCGCCAGCGTCTCGGAGGAGCTGCTGAAGCTCGCCAAGGACGTCGAGACCAAGGAGCAGATCGCCTCCACCGCCTCCATCTCCGCTGGTGACCCCAGCGTCGGCGAGATCATCGCCGAGGCGATGGACAAGGTCGGCAAGGAAGGCGTCATCACCGTCGAGGAGAGCAACACCTTCGGCCTGGAGCTTGAGCTCACCGAGGGTATGCGCTTCGACAAGGGCTACATCTCCGCGTACTTCATGACCGACCCGGAGCGGATGGAGGCCGTCTTTGACGACCCCTACATCCTGATCGTCAACAGCAAGATCTCCTCGGTCAAGGACCTGCTCCCGATCCTGGAGAAGGTCATGCAGTCGGGCAAGCCGCTGCTGATCATCGCCGAGGACATCGAGGGCGAGGCCCTGGCGACCCTGGTCGTCAACAAGGTCCGGGGCACCTTCAAGTCCGTCGCCGTCAAGGCCCCGGGCTTCGGTGACCGCCGCAAGGCCATGCTCGGTGACATCGCCATCCTCACCGGTGGCCAGGTCATCAGCGAGGAGGTCGGCCTCAAGCTGGACGCCGTCAGCCTCGAGATGGTGGGTCGCGCCCGTAAGGTCGTGGTGACCAAGGACGAGACCACGATCGTCGACGGTGCCGGCGACGCCGAGCAGATCCAGGGTCGGGTCAACCAGATCCGGGCCGAGATCGACAAGAGCGACTCCGACTACGACCGGGAGAAGCTGCAGGAGCGGCTGGCCAAGCTGGCCGGCGGCGTTGCGGTGATCAAGGTCGGCGCGGCCACCGAGGTCGAGCTGAAGGAGCGCAAGCACCGCATCGAGGACGCCGTTCGCAACGCGAAGGCTGCCGTCGAGGAGGGCATCGTCCCGGGTGGTGGCGTCGCGCTGGTGCAGGCCGGCAAGACCGCCTTCGACAAGCTCGACCTGACCGGTGACGAGGCGACCGGCGCCCAGATCGTCAAGATCGCGCTGGACGGCCCGCTGCGGCAGATCGCCGTCAACGCCGGCCTCGAGGGTGGCGTTGTCGTCGAGCACGTTCGTGGCATCGAGGCCGGCCACGGCCTGAACGCCGCGACCGGTGGCTACGTGGACCTGATGGCCGCGGGCATCATCGACCCGGCCAAGGTGACCCGTTCGGCGCTGCAGAACGCGTCGTCGATCGCGGCACTCTTCCTCACCACCGAGGCCGTCGTGGCGGACAAGCCGGAGAAGACCCCGGCTGCCCCGGCTGGCCCGGGCGGCGGGGAAATGGACTTCTGAGTCCAGTTTTCGCGAGACCAGCGGGGCGGGCCGTTCAGCGGTCCGCCCCGCTGCGTGTTCACGTTGGCAGCGGCCGTTGGTTGCGCCGCTTCTGCGTCTGGTCGTACGGCTGGGGCGCCGGGACCGGCTCGTCCACGACCGGCACCGGTTCGTCAACGGGCGGCTCGTCGGCGCCGTCCATCTCCGCCTGCTGTTCGGCGTCGCCGAAGTCGAGGCGGTCAACGGGCAACGGTGGCCCGGGCTGTTCGTCGTCCGTCGTCATGTGGGCCTCCTTCACCGAAACGGTAGGGGCCGTTGCCGGCTAATGGGGGCGAATGACGCTATCGGATGATCTATCCTATTCGCCGGTTATTGCTCCCCGAGGCTCCGCCGGTACCCGAAGAAGACCCGCTCGATCCAGGCGCCCGCGCTGCCCGAGTAGAACCGAACCGGCCCCACCCAACCAATCTGCGCCTGCGCGATCCCCGCGGCCCGCTGGTCGGCGAGGCAGCGACGCAGCAGCACCCCACCGATCCCGGACCCCGCCGCGGCCGGCGCGGTGCCCATCGGGCCGAACCAACCCGGCCGGGACGAACCCCAGGCGGCGAAGCCGAGGAGGTCGCCGTCGCGCTCGGCGAGATGGCAGCCGGCCCGGTCCCGGCCGATCGACTCGGCCACCTCCACGGCCCAGGCGCCGTCGAAGGTCCCCGACGCGAACGCCGTTAGCGCCGGCAGATCCGCCGGCTCCGCCCGCCGTACCGTCACCCCCTGACCGGCCAGCCGCTGCTCCGCCGGTGTCGTCGTCCGCAGCGCCGGGCTCTCGGTGCAGGAGAGGTCGGCGGTCATGTTCCAGGCCGTGCCGTCCCGGGTGTACCCGAGCGCCTCCGCCGCACAGATCGCCGGCGTGTAGCGCACATCAATGCCGGGCCAGGCATAGTACGGCGGGTTGCCGGCCAGCAGCACCTCTCTCGCCCCGAGGCCGGCGAGCCGTTGCTCGGCGCGCGACACCAGCGCCCGCGCCACGCCCCGCCGCCGGTGCGCCGGCTCCACCGCGATCAGGTCCACATGCCCGGCTGGGCTGCTCGGCGTGGAGAGTGAGCCGAGCAGTACGCCGATGAGCCGGTCGTCCCGGTGCGCGCCCAGCGCGACGACGGGGCGGTGCGCGGCCGCCCGCGGCCAGAGCGTCTCCACGATCGCCCCCGCCTCGGCGGCGTCATCCGGCAGATCCAGAGACCGGCCGCACAGCTCGATCACGGTCGGTAGCTGCTCCGGCGTCAGCTCGGTGACCTTGAGATCCATGGACGCTGACCCTAGTCAACCTCGGGCGGCGCGGACAGCGGCGTACGCGTCCACCAAGCCGGCGCCCGCGACCTGCGTGGGGTCGCCGCAGTCGTCGTTGACCTGGACCGCGGTGGCCGTCTCGGTCAGGATCTGGCGCGTCCGAGGTAGATCCCCGATCAACGCCGGATTGGCCGACCACATCAGCGCCGCCACCCCGGCCACCTGCGGCGTCGCCATCGACGTGCCGCTGAGCGCGCCGTACCCGCCACCCGGCAGCGCGCTGAGCACCTCCGCGCCGGGGGCGACCAGGTCCGGCTTGGTACCGCCGTCGGGGCCCGGGCCGCGCGAGGAGAAGTCGGCCACCCGTCGCTGCCGGTCAACCGCGCCGACGGTCAGGACATCCGGGTGGAAGGCCGGGGAATCCTCGATCGAGCGGCAGCGGGGACCGGTGTTGCCCGCGGCGACCACCACGAGGATCCCGGCAGCGGCCAGGGCCGCAACAGCCGGCTGGAGTGCGCCAGGGTCGCAGCCCTCCAGCGCGGGGCAGGCCCACGAATTGGTGAGAATCTCCGGCGCGCGGTGTGGGCGACCGTCGCGGAACGGATCCCCGCCAACGGGGAAGGGCGCCAGCATGAACTGGAGGCAGTCCAGATAGAGCGCGGGGTTGCCGAGGTTACGGTCCAGATTGACGCAGCCGGTCCAGGTGGCCCCGGGGGCGACCCCGACCCCGTCCCGACCGACCGCGCTGCCGAGCGTGTGGGTGCCGTGCCCGCCCCGGTCCCGCGGGGCCGAGGTGGCGTTCCAGGGGTCAAACCACGAGTCGTCCCCGCCACGGAAACCGGCCGCCAGCCCCGGATGGGTGCCGTCCACCCCCGAGTCGGAGCTGCCCACGGTCACCCCCGTACCGGTGATCCCCAGCTCCGACCAGACCCGGTCGGCGCGGATCAGCCGGATGTTCCACTCCGCGCCCGGCGGCGGTGCGGCGTCTCCCCGGGCGACGGGGGCGGGCGCGGGTAGTGGGCGGACCCGCTGGCTGATCAGCACCCGATCCACCTCGGGACGGTCCGCCAGCCAGGCCCGCACCAGCGGCCCGCCGTCCACCTCGATCGCGTTGACCAGGTAGTAGGGCGTGTGGTCAAGCCGGAACCGGCGCAGCTCCCGGCGCAGGTCGGCCTGCGTCCGCTCGGCGGTCTCCACCAGCCGCTGGTAGACCTCGGCGGCCCGGCGGTCGCGACCGGCGCGCCCGGTGGCGGCGGGGACGCCGCTCAGGTCGGCCTGCTCCCGGAGCACCGCGAAGAGCCGTTCCCCATGCAGCCCGGGTTGTCCCGGCCCGACGGCTACCGCCCCGGTCGTCACCAGCAGGGTGGCCGCCGCCACCCCGGCCACCAGCCGACTGGGCCGGGCGCCGGGACGTCGGCCGAGCATCACCCCGTAGCCGATGGCGAGCAGGACCGCGACGGTGAGGCCGGCGCCAGTGGCGACCGCCACCCAGAAGGGCACGTCCCGGGCGTCGGCCAGCACCAGGCTGACCTCCTCCGGGTCGGCCCAGGCGAGTGGGCCGAAGACGCTCAGCCCCACCAGCCCGGCGGTGGCGGGCCCGACGCCGGTCGCTGTCCGCCGGGCGGCGGCGGCCAACGCCGCCAGTGCGAAGCCGGCCGGCGGCAGCACCAGCAGCAGCGGCAGCTGGGCGCCGGACTGCCCGACTCCTGCCCCGAGCAGCAGCAGAACGACGCCGGCGACCAGACCGTCCACCAGCACCAGCTGGCCTGGTCGGGGTGGAGTGTCGGCGCTGCGGCGGGACCAGAAGGCACCGGTCAGGAGTGTCGCTGCCAAGCCACCCACGGCCGTGGCCGCGAGTGCGGCGAGCAGCGTCTCCAGTAGTCCACCGAGCGCGCCGACCCAGACCCACGGCAGCAGCAGGGCCAGGCCGCCGGTGAGCCCGAACAGCGTCACCGGGGCGGGGCGTGGGTCGCGCCGCCGGAGCCGGTCCGACTCGCTCTCCGGGCCCCGCGGCGCGATCCGGTGGGCGACCAACCGGTGGATGATCAGGGTGGCCAGCCCGGCCGTGCCGGCGAGCGTCGCCAGATACGCCTCGTGCTGCACCGGTGGCAGCGCCCGTGGCAGGCTCAGCGCGCCGAACACCAGCAGACCCACCAGCCAGAGCTGGCCGACGGTGCGGACCACGCGGGAACGGGGCAGCACGGCGAGCAGCAGGGTGGGCATGCCGGCCAGGAGCACCACCGCGACAGTGACTACCGGCCAGAGCCAGACCAACCGGTCCACGCCGACCAGGAGGAGGAGTTGGTCGGTCACCCAGCCGCCGAGCTGGGTGACCACGGTGAGGCCGACGATCCACAGGCCGACGAGGACGGCGGCGACCACCGGTGCGGGGCCGGCACGGTCACCCTGATCACCCGCGATGGCCGGCGGCGGTGGGCCGGCCGGGCTCGGGAAGGGGTGGGCTGGCCAGGGTCCGGGCTGCACCGGCACACCGTACGTTGTCGTCGGATTCGCCGCGGTACGTCGTCGGAAACACTGCCGTACTACTCCGCCCTACCGCCGGGCCGACGGTGGGGCGGAGTGCCCCAGAATTCGCTGCTGCCCGGGCCGGGACGGGGAGGGCTACCGTGGAGGTGTGCGTGACCCGAATGTGTCCCGAGCGACGGCCAGCCAGCTCTCTCCGCAGCGGCGCACCGCCGACCTGCGTAGTCTCGCGGCCGAGCACTTCGATGTCCTGATCATTGGCGGCGGGGTCACCGGCGCTGGCGCCGCTCTGGACGCCGCCTCGCGTGGCCTGAAGGTCGCCCTCGTTGAGGCGCGCGACTACGCGGCCGGCACGTCCAGCCGGTCCAGCAAGCTGATCCACGGTGGCCTGCGCTACCTCGAACAGCTCGAGTTCGGCCTGGTCCACGAGGCGCTCACCGAGCGGGGCCTGCTGGCCACCCGGCTCGCGCCGCACCTGGTCCGCCCGGTGCCGTTTCTGGTCCCGCTGCCCGGCGGCGGGCTCCGGGACCTGCCGGCCCGGATGCTGCGCCGCTCCTACTACGGCGCGGGCGTGGCGGCGTACGACGCGTTCGCCGGGGTCTTCGGCGGCGGCCGGGGGATGCCGCTGCACCGGCACCTGACCCGGGAGGGCGCCCGTCGGACCTTCCCGAGCCTCAAGGCGGAGGGGCTGGCCGGCGCGATCCGTTACTACGACGGCCAGGTCGACGACGCGCGGCTGGTGGTCACCCTCGTCCGGACCGCCGCCAGCCTCGGCGCGACCGTGGTCACCAGCGCCCGGGCCGTCGGTCTGATCCGGCAGGCCCGCGAGGTGACCGGGGTCCGGGTTCGGGACCTGGAGGCGCCGGCGGACTCCCCGGACGCCGAGTTCGAGGTACGGGCCCGCACGGTGATCGCCGCGACCGGGGTGTGGAGCGACGACATGTCGCGGATGCTCGACGATGTCGGGCTACGCCCCCGGATCCGGGTCCGGGCCTCGAAAGGCGTGCACCTGGTGGTGCCCCGATCGGCGATCACCGGCGAGACCGGGCTGATCCTGCGGACCGCCACCAGCGTGCTCTTCGTCATCCCCTGGGGTGGGCACTGGATCATCGGTACAACCGACACCGACTGGCGGCTGGACCGCTCCCACCCCGCGGCCTCCGCCCGGGACATCGAGTACCTGCTGGCACAGGTCAACACCGTTCTGGACCGGCCGCTGACCACCGCCGACATCGAAGGCGTGTACGCGGGTCTGCGACCGCTGCTGGCCGGCGAGGCGGATTCCACCTCCAAGCTGTCTCGAGAACACGCGGTGATCGAGCCGATGCTCGGGCTGCTGCTGGTCGCCGGGGGCAAGTACACGACGTACCGGGTGATGGCCGCGGACGTGGTCGACCGGGCGGCGCACCGGCTCGGCGCGGCGCGGCGGTCGCGTACGGCCGACCTGCCGTTGCTCGGCGCCGACGGGTACGCGGCGATGTGGCGGGACCGCGCGGACCTGGCCCGCCGGCACGGGGTGCCGGTCGGCGTGGTCGAACATCTGCTGGAGCGCTACGGCAGCCTCGCCCTGGAGTTGTTGGCCCTGATCGACGCCGACCCGTTGCTCGGCTCGCCGTTGGCCGGCGCCCCGGAGTACCTGGCCGCCGAGGTGACCTACGCGACCCGGGCCGAGGGGGCGCTGCACCTGGAGGACGTGCTGGACCGGCGGACCCGGATCTCCATCGAGACCGCGCATCGTGGCCTGGAGTCCGCCGAACACACCGCGGAGCTGATGGGCGCGGTGCTGGGCTGGAGCGCCGAGGCCCGAGCCCGGGAGGTGGCGCACTACCGGGCGCGGGTGGCGGCGGAGCGTAACTCGCAGCTGATGCCGGATGACGCGACGGCCGACACGGCCCGGCTCGGCGCACCCGACGTCCGTGGCTTCGCCGCCGACCGGGGGGACGGGGATTCGGTGGAGCGCGCCGCCCCCTCCCCGTAGCCACGGCGCTGGTCAGCGCAGTTTGCCGGGTTGACCAGGCCTGTCGGGTCAGCGCACCTTGCCCGGGCTGAATAGGCCTGTCGGGTCGGCGCACCTTGCCCAGGCTGAACAGGCCCGTCGGGTCAGAGCACCTTGCCCGGGTTGAACAGGCCCGTCGGGTCCAGCGCCGCCTTGATCGCTTGGTGCACCCGGATCCCGACCGGACCGACTTCCTCGGCCAGCCACTCGCGCTTGAGCAGGCCGACTCCGTGCTCGCCGGTGCAGGTGCCCCCCAGTTCGAGCCCCAACCGCATGATCTCGTCGAACGCGCGTCGCCCCCGGTTGAGGCTCGCTGGGTCCGCCCGATCAACCACGATGTTCGGGTGCAGGTTGCCGTCTCCGGCATGCCCCACCACACCGATCGGTACGTCGCACTCGGCGGCGATCCGCGCCACCCCGTCGAGCATGGCGGCCAGCGATCCGCGCGGCACCGCCACGTCGTCAATCACCAGGCCGCCGTTGCCACCCGGGTACGTTTCAGCGGCGAACCGCTCCATCGCCGGGTGCGCCAGTCGGCGTGCCTGTAGCAGCGCTGCTGCCTCGGCCGCGTCGGTCGCCGCGTATACCTCGTCGGCGCCGGCCGCCGTGCAGACCGCCGTCAGCGCGGCCAGGTCGTCGGCGGCGCGGGCACCGGTGTCGACGGCGGCGAGTAGCAGCGCCGCCGCATCCTGGCGCAGGCCCATCGGCCGGTACGCCTCGATGGCGCGCAGGTGCGTCTGGTCGAGCAGCTCCAGCAGGCTGGGGGAGAGACCCTGGGCGGCGATCTCCGCCACCGCGGCCCCCGCGGCGGTGGTGCTCGGGAAGACCGCCACCATGGTCAGCGACTCCGCCGGAGCGGGCCGCAGCGCGACGGTCACCTCGGTGAGCACCCCCAGGGTGCCCTCGGAGCCGACGAAGAGGCGGGTCAGGTCGTACCCGGCCACCCCCTTCGCAGTACGCCGTCCGGTGCGCAGCACCTCGCCGGAGGCGAGCACCACCTCGAGGCCGAGCACGTACTCGGTGGTCACGCCGTACTTCACGCAGCACATGCCACCGGCGTTGGTGGCGACGTTCCCGCCGATGGTGGACGATTCCCAGGAGCCGGGATCCGGCGGGTACCACAGCCCGTGCTCGGCGACCGCGGCACCGAGGGCCGCGTTGACCACCCCCGGTTGCACCACCGCGATTCGGCTGACCGGATCGATCTCCAAGATGGTGGTCAGGGCCGAGGTGCTGATCACGACGGCGCCATCCACCGCGTTCGCCGCGCCCGCCAGCCCGGTCCGGGCGCCCTGCGGCACCACCGGCGCCCCGTGCCGCGCCGCGGCACGGACCACCGCCGTCACCTGGGCGGTGTCCCGGGGGCGGGTGACCACGAGTGGCGTGCCGGCGGCACAGAGATCCGCCTCGTCCCGCTGGTGCGCCCGGAGCAGATCCGGGTCGGTCAACACCGCGTCGTCACCGAGCGCGGCACGCAACTCGTTGAGGAGGGGGCCCATGAGCCGAGGCTACGACCCGCGCTGCCCGCTCCCAAACCCGCCCTCGCGCCCGGCCTCCAAACCGCCCGCGCGCCCGGCCCTGTCGCTCCGCCCCAAACCGCCTTCGCGTCCGGCCCCCTTTCGCTCCGCCCCGCGTCCGGCCCTTTCGCTCCGCCCCGCGTCCGGCTCGTCGTCTGTCCGTTCCCAGCGCGCGGTACGGAACTGCCGTGAAGAGGATTCGACCGGGTGCGGGGTGGGTAGTACCCGCCGTGGCCCGGGACGAGCGACCTTCGCTGGTGTAGCGACTCGGGCGCGGGATGGCGGTGGTATGGACATCGACGGCGCCCGGATCGCGGCGACGGTGCAGCGGTTGCGCCGTCGCGGCCGGGCGACTCTCCACGACCGGGTGTCCCGGGTCCGCGCGACGTTAGTGCTCTCCGTGCAGGCCGGACTCGCCGCCGGCATTTCCTGGCTGGTGGCGCATGAGCTGCTGGGCAGCCCGCAGCCCGTCTTCGCGCCGATCTCGGCGGTCGGTACCCTCGCCGTCTCGGTCGGCCAGCGCTTCCGTCGAACGATGGAGCTGATCGTCGGGGTGGCGGTCGGGGTGGCGGTCGGGGACCTTTTGATCTTTTTGTTGGGCACCGGGCCGTGGCAGCTCTGTCTCGTGGTGACCGCGGCGATTCTCCTGACCGTCTTCGCCGGCGGGAGCGTCGCGATCCTGATCCAGGCGGCGGCGACGGCTGTTCTGATCGTCACGCTCAGCCCGGCCGGGCACAACCTGGAGATACCGCGGTTCCTTGATGCGTTGATCGGCGGTAGCGCCGCGTTACTGGTGACCGCGCTGCTGCTACCACTGAACCCGGTACGGGTGCTCAACCGGGCGGCCCAGCCGGCGTTGGACCTGCTCGCCAACCAGCTCGACGCGACCGCTGAGGGGCTGCGAAAACGGGACCGGGACAAGGTAGAACGCTCGCTGGAGAAGCTCCGTGACCACAAGGAGGAGGTGGCATCGTTCGACGAGGCAATCCAGGGCGCGAAGGAGACCGCCACGCTGTCCCCCGCGCGTTGGCACCGCCGCGACGAGTTGACCCACTATGCGGAGGCGGCCGACCCGATCGAACGGGCGATTCGAAACGCCACCACGCTGACCCGGCGTGCCATCACCCTGATCGAGGACGCGGAGCCGATCCCCGAACCGATGCCGGCCTCCATGATTCACCTCGCTGAGTCGGTGCGGCTGCTCCGGCACGAGTTCGCCGTCGGCGAGGAGCCCGAGCGGGCCCGCGAGCGGTCGCTGCGCGCGGTCAGCGAGGCCGCGCGGGCGTACACCGAGGGCGTGGGTTTCTCCGGCAGTGTGGTGGTTGCCCAGGTGCGTACCGTCGCCAGCGACCTCCTGGTCGCCTCGGGTGTCGCCCAGGACGAGGCGAACCGCCTGGTTCGCGACGCCTTCGGCGACCTGAAGGAGAACAAGCGCGCGGTGAAGTCGGAGCAGTCCGAGAAGAAGTCGGAGCCGTCCGAGAAGAAGTCGGAGCCGTCCGAGGGGAAGTCGGAGCAGTCTGAGAAGTCGGAGCAGTCTGAGGGGAAGTCGGAGCCCCCGCCCGCCGGGGGGTGATCCGGCGGGGTGTGGTTTCCGGTTCTCGCCGGCTGTCCCGACGAGCCGCCGCGAAACCGCGGGTCACTCGAGCGCGGCGAGTGCCGCCAGCAGGTGGTCCACGTGCTCCTCGGTGCTACCCAGCCCGATACTCGCCCGCAGTGCGGTCGCCGGGAGGTCCCGCCGACCGCTGCGGGCGGACGCCTCGGTAAGTAGCCGCCGGGCGAACGGGTGGGCGCAGAACAGCCCGTCGCGTACCCCGATCCGGTGCTCTCGGGCCAGGTGGGCGGCGACCTTGGCCGAGTCCCGGCCGGCCAGCACGAACGAGACGATCCCCACCCGTGGTGCGGCCGGCCCGAAGGCGTGCAGCTCAACCGCGTCCGGCAACTCGGCGAGGCCCGCCCGCAGCCGGTCCAGCAGTCGCTGCTCGGCGTCGTGCAGCGCCGCCCGGTCGGCGCTGGCGAGGGCGTCACACACCGCGGCGAGCGCTACCGCGCCGACCAGGTTCGGCGTGCCGCCCTCGTGCCGCCCCGGCCCGGCCACCCATTGCACGTCGTGGGTCGCGCCGCCGACGTGGCTGGTCGCGCCACCGCCGGCCAGGTACGGCGGGGCCGCGTCCAGCCAGTCGGCCCGCCCGATGAGCACTCCCGCGCCGAACGGCGCGTACAGCTTGTGCCCGGAGACGGCCAGATAGTCCAGCTCGAGGGCGCGGACGTCAACGGGGGCGTGCGGGGCGAGCTGTGCCGCGTCCACCGCGATCCGGGCCCGGTGCCGCCGGGCCACCTGCGCCAGCTCGGCCACGGGCCACCGCTCGCCCGTCACATTGCTCGCGCCGGTCACCGCGACCAGTACCGGCGGCTCGCGGTCGGGGCCGCGGCGCAGCTCGCTGAGGGCGGCATCGAGCGCGCGTACCGCACCGGCGGGGTGCTCTGGCATCGGCAGCCGCACCGGCCCGCGCGGCCAGGGGAGCAGGTTGGCGTGGTGCTCGCCGCCGAATGTCACCACCGTGGTGCCGGTGGGTAGCGCGCGGGCGAGCAGGTTGAGCGCGTCCGTCGTGTTCCGGGTGAAGACGACGTGGTCGTCGGGGCGGGCGCCGAAGAAGTCGCCGACCGTCTGCCGGGCCTGCTCGTAGGCCAGGGTGCAGTGCTGCGACAGGGCCCCGGCGCCCCGGTGCACGCTCGCGTACCAGGGCAGCAGCGCCGTCACGGCGTCCGTCGCGGCCTGCGCGCACGGGGCGCTGGCCGCGTAGTCCAGGTTGATCTGACCGGGTACGCCGAGCACGTCGAGTGGGCCGGCGGCGGTTGGCGACGGGGCGAGGGCGCAGGTCATCAGGGTGGCTCTCCAGGGTCAGGGACCCCGGGCGGGTGGACGGGGTCCGCGCTTGCCCGACGCGCGCCGCGCCCGGCCCGGTCATCACCCGGGGCACCCCACCGCGAACCTCGACGAGGGTTGCCGGCCAGCAAGCCGGGGCTTGTCGCTGGCGCTCGTGACCTGCTCTGCAGTCTAGCGGGCAGCGGTGTGGCCGGCCGGCCGGGTCGGTGGTGACTACGCTGACGGAATGGCCGACACCCCGCCCGGCGCGCCCCCGCCGCCGCCGATCACCGCCGCACCGACGGCCGCTCCGCAGATGCCGTCCCGTCGCCGAAACTGGCTCAGCTACCTCGTCCTGGCCGGGGTGATCCTGCTGATCGCGGCCTGCGCCGTGTTCATGCTCTGGAGGCTTGGCGAGAGCCTTGGTACGGACGCGCTGTTGATCGGCGTGGTCGCGGCGGTTCTGCCCGTCCCGGTACTGGTCGCCTGCTTCCTCTGGCTCGACCGGTACGAGCCGGAGCCGTTGCGGTACCTGGTCTTCTGCTTCGCCTGGGGCGCTTTCGTGTCCACCGCGGTGTCGCTGGTGGTCAACACCTTCGCTGCGGGCCGGTTCGAGGCGGCGGGTCTGTCGACCGCGCTCACGGCGGTGTTGGTCGCGCCCTTCATTGAGGAGCTGACCAAGGCGCTGGGGCCGATCCTGTTGCTGATCTTCCGGCGGCGGGAGATCTCCGGAATCACCGATGCCCTGGTCTACTGCGGGCTCTCCGCGATCGGCTTCGCGATGGTGGAGAACATCCTCTATCTCGGCGGGCTCGGATATCGGACGGGGGTGGAGGAGTACGGCCCGGCGACCGGCACGGTGCAGGTAATTTCGATCTTCATCCTCCGGATCCTGCTCTTCGGCTTCGCCCACCCGCTGTTCACCTCCATGACCGGGATAGGGCTGGGCATCGCCGCCCGTAGCGCCGACCGGCGGGTGCGGGTGCTGGCCCCCGCGGCCGGCCTGCTCCTGGCGATGATGTTGCACGGTGCCTGGAACCTGCTACCGACGTTGACCCAGGCCACCGGGGAGCTGCTGATTCAGCTCTACGGCCTCATCGGCGTCATGGTGCCGATCTTCTTCGGCATGGTGGGGCTGGCGATCTGGCTGCGCTCCTGGGAAGGGCGGCTCACTGAGCGGATCCTGCCCGACTACGTCCGCTCCGGTTGGCTCACCCCGCCGGAGGTGGCGACGTTGAGCAGTCTCGGCCGGCGGCACGCCGCCCGGGTGTGGGCCAAGCGGGTCGGTGGCGACCAGGGGCGGAAGGCGATGCGTGGCTACCAGTTCGCCGCCACCCGGCTCGCGCTGCTGCGGGACGGGATGCGTCGTGGGTTGGACGACCGTCCGGCGCAGCGGGAGCGGGCCGTGGCCGAGGAGCGGTACCTGCTGGAGCTGATCAGCGGCTACCGGGCGTTCTTCGTCGGCCGGGATCCGCGCGCCCCCGCCGGGGTGTGGGACGGACACCGCTACCATCTGCGGTTCCCGGACGGCTCGCAGCGCGCGGTAGCGGCGCCGGAGGAGCCGGTCGTACCGATCCCGGTCGTGCTTGCGCCGCCCGCTCCACCCGGTGGTTACCCCGTTCCGCCCGGCCATTCGGTGCCGCCCGGCTACCCCGCTCCCCCGGGCTATCCCGTTCCCCCGGGCTACCCCGCTTCGTCCGGCCATTCGGTGCCGCCGGGCTACCCCGCTCCGCCCGGCTACCCGGTGCCTCCTGGCTACCCCGCTTCGTCCGGCCATTCGGTGCCGCCGGGCTACCCCGCTCCGCCCGGCTACCCGGTGCCTCCTGGCTACCCCGCTCCGTCCGGTCATCCGGTGCCGCCCGGCTATCCGCCACCGCCCGCCGCTGGGCCGCCCGCCTCGGGGCCCCCTGGCCAGCACTGAGCCGGTCCTGCCGGGCGCCCGTCCGGGCGCCCGGCAGGACCGGACGGTTACGTCATCAGGCTGGTGAGGAAGTCGCCGAGGCCCTGTGCCAACGCCATCAGCACGCCCCCGATCGCTTTGACCATCTCCGCCGCCCCATCGGGTCGGAACGCCATGAAGTAGATCAGGAACGCGATGAAGCCCCAGAACAGCAACTTCTTGAGCAGTACCGGCATCGTCCCTCCCCAGGGCACCTGGTGCGGCTAACTTCCCGGGAGGGAGCGGAGCAAACAGCTACCGGCGGGGGCCGGTGGTCTCGGGGCTACAGGTAGAGGCCGGTGGAGTCCGGTTCGACACGTTCGGCGGCGACGGCGTGTACATCCCGCTCGCGCAGCAGCACGTATCCGCGGCCGTGCAGCTCAACCTCGGAGCGGTCGTCCGGATCGAACAGCACTCGGTCACCGGAGACGATGGAACGGACATTCGGCCCCACCGCCACCGCGGCTGCCCAGGCCAACCGCTTGCCGACGGCGGCTGTTGCCGGAATCACGATGCCGGCGGTGGAGCGGCGCTCACCTTCACTGCCCTCCATGCGGACCAGCACCCGATCGTGCAGCAGCCGGATCGGCAGGCCGGAGTCGAGATTCTCGTCGTTGCTCACGGGGCCAGACGCTACCGTGTCCCGTTCCGCCGCCCGGCCGTGGTTCCCCGGCGGTGACCGCGGGCATCCGCTGGCAGATCAACCCCACGGTTGTTGGTAAACGGCGTATCCTGTCCGACCTACCGGGGGAGCGGATCGCGTTGACGCCAGGAGGTGCGCTTGAGCCGTTTCGAGCGGATGCGTGGAGGGCTTCGGCGCGCGTATGAGTCGTACCGAATCCGGCGGCGATCGGCGGGCCTGCGCGCCGGGACGCCCGGTACCACCTTGCCGGCGGAACCCAGCCCGCCACCAGCCCCGCCACCAGCCCCGCCACCACCGGCGGTCAGCGGCGTGGAGGCATCCCCGCCGCTGCACAGCTCGACGACCAGCCGGGACGACGCGGATGTGCCGCACGCGCTCCGGATCGGGGCCGCCTGGTCCTGGCGCCTGCTCGCGATCGGGATCGTCGCTTGGGCCCTGCTGCGGATCGTGGGTCAGATCCGGATCGTGATTATCCCGCTGGCCATCGCGCTGTTGCTGTCGGCGCTGCTGGCCCCGGCCGTTGGTTGGCTGCTCCGGGCCCGGTTCCCGCGGTCGCTGGCGACCGCCGTGGTGCTGGTGGGTGGCCTGGCCGCAGTGATCGGCACGCTGACCCTGGTGGTCAATGAGTTTATCCAGGGCGTGCCGGAGCTGAGCGCGAAGTCGTCCCAGGGCGTACGCCAGATTCAGGACTGGCTGCGAACCGGCCCACTGCACCTCGATGACCGGCAGCTGGACAACTACATCAACGAGGCCGAGAAGTGGCTCAACGAGAATACGGCTGGGTTGACCAGTGGCGCGCTCTCCACCGCGGCCACCCTGGCCGAGGTGCTTACGGGCACGATCCTGGTGCTTTTCGCGACCTTCTTCTTCCTTCGTGATGGCAGCCGAATCTGGCGTTTCCTAGTGCGGCTGGTGCCGGTCAACGCCCGCTGGAAGGTCGACGACGCCGGCCAGGCGTCCTGGCAGACACTCGGTGCGTACGTGCGGGCCACCGTGCTGGTGGCCTTTATCGACGCGCTCGGCATCGGCATCTTCCTGGTGATTTTCGATATCCCGTTCGCATTCCCGCTCGCCGCCCTGATCTTCCTCGCCTCGTTCATTCCGATCATCGGTGCGACGTTGTCCGGTGGCGTCGCGGTGCTCGTCGCCCTGGTGGACAGCGGACCGATCACCGCGTTGATCATCTTGGGTGTGGTGATCGGTGTGCAGCAGCTCGAGGGGCACGTGCTCCAACCAATGATCATGGGGCGGGCGGTGGCCATCCACCCGCTCGCGGTAATCGTTGGTATCGCCGCCGGCGTGGTACTCGCCGGGATCACCGGGGCGCTGATCGCGGTGCCGTTGATCGCGGTGCTCAACACAGCCGTACGTCGCCTCGCCGCCCGGACCGTTCCGGAGACCCCGTCGGACGCTGTCGTCGTCGCGAGTAAGGCTCCCTGACCAGCTCGCCAGAGTGGGGGGCGGGTCCGGTCACGCCTTGGCGAGGCGCTCGAGGGCGCCGCGGGCCACGTCGCGGCGGGTCGTGTACCAGAACGGCGGAAGCGACCGGCGGAGGAAGGGGCCGTAGCCCCGGGCGGTCTCCAGCCGGGAGTCGAGCACCGCGACCACCCCTCGGTCGCCGGTGGCCCGGATCAGCCGACCGACGCCCTGGGCCAGCCGGACGGCCGCGATCGGCACGCTGACCGCGGCGAACCCCGATCCCCCGTCGGCATCAACGGCGGCGGCACGGGCAGCGGCGAGCGGCTCATCCGGTCGTGGAAAGGGCAGTCGGTCAACGACCACCAGCTGACAGGCGTCGCCCGGCACATCCACCCCCTGCCAGAGCGACATCACCCCGAACAGGCAGCTCGCCTGTTCTTCGCGGAATCGGCGGACCAGCAGTGGCAGGGCCTGCTCGCCTTGAAGTAGCACGGGCAGGTCGGTGCGTTCCCGGAGCAGCTCCGCCGCCTGCTGCGCGGCCCGCCGGGAGGAGAAGAGCCCGAGCGTTCGTCCGCCGAGCGCCTCGACCAGCTCGAGAAGCTCCGCGCCGGCCGCCTCGGGCAGGCCGGAGACGCTGGGTCGGGGTAGGTGCGCGGCGACGTAGAGGATCCCCTGCCGGGCGTAGTCGAACGGAGAGCCGACGTCGAGTGACTGCCAATCCGGGCCGGAGGTGACGGGGGCCTCGGTCGTGGCTGCCGGAACCTCCAGGCCCAGAGCGCGGGCGACGTTGTCGAAGCGGCCCCCCAGGGTCAGGGTGGCTGAGGTGGCGACGACGGTGCGTTCCTCGTAAAGGTGGGTGGCGAGGGTGCCGGCCACCGAGAGCGGGGCGACCACGAGCGCCCGCCGCCCGGTGGTGTCGTTGCGCTCCACCCAGGCCACGTCGTGGTCGGCTTCCTCCAGCAGCCGCTGCGCGGTGCCGGACAACTCGTCGAGCACCGCCTTGGCCTGCTGTTTGCGGACCGGGTCCGGGTCGTCGGCCTTGACCTCACCGATCGCGTCGAGCGCCGCCCGGGTCGCGGCGTCGAGCAGCGTGCACGCCTCTCGCAGCGGTGCCGGCAGCCCGGTGGTGAGCCGACCTGCGGGGGCCTCGGCGAGCCCGACGGCCAGGGCGTCACCCGCCGCGGTGAGTGCCTCGGCCGTCTCCGGGCGGAGTAGTGGGCGGGCCTGACGGGTGGACCGGTCGATTGACTCCGGCACCAGCTCCGCCTGCGCGGCGGAGGAGACCCGGTCGGCCAGCTCGTGCGCCTCGTCCACGATGAGCAGCTGGTGTGGCGGAACGATGTGTCGCCCGGCGAGCATGTCCACCGCGAGCAGGCTGTGGTTGGTCACCACGACATCGGCCTCACGGGCGCGGGCCCGGGAGGCGTCGGCGAAGCACTCGGCGCCGAACGGGCAACGGGCCGTACCGACACATTCGCGTGCCGGCATGGACACCAGGCGCCAGGCCTGCTCGTCAACGCCGGGATCAAGCTCGTCCCGGTCGCCGGTGTCAGTCTTCTCCGCCCAGTCGCGGAGCCGCTGGACCTGTCGGCCAAGGCGCCCGGCCTCGCCGAGCCAGGTCGTGCCGCTCGGCCTCGGCGTGTCGAAGAGGGTGTCGCCCGGCTCCGCCTCGGTGGCGTTGTCGAGCCGGGCGAGGCAGAGGTAATGGTGCCGCCCCTTGAGCACTGCGAAGGTGGGCCGCCGACCGAGCAGCGGCTCCACCGCGTCGGCCAGTCGGGGAAGGTCGTGGTCAACCAGCTGGGACTGGAGCGCGAGGGTGGCAGTGGAGACCACCACCGGGCCGTCAACGGTGAGTGCGGGCGCCAAGTACGCCAGGGACTTGCCGGTGCCGGTGCCGGCCTGCACCAGCAGGTGCTCGCGGGCGGTTACGGCTGCCTCAATCGCCGTTGTCATCTCCTGCTGGCCCGGGCGTGCTGCACCGCCGGGGACCGCGTTGACCGCCGCAGCGAGCAGGTCGGCTCCGGTCACCCCACCGCCGGAGCGCCGGCTGCCGGTTCGGTACTTCGGGCTGGCGGAATCGGTGGCGGTGCGGGGCGGGGTCACCGTGCGACGGTACCGGTCGGCGCCGACAGCTGGCTCTCGGCCGGCGGCGCGGCGTCGTCACGGTCTGGCAACTGACCGGTGGCGTCCGGTTATCTCCCTGCTACGTCGGATCCGCCGAATCGGCTAGGGTGCCAGTCATGCCGAGCGACGTGGTCCGCGTGATCTACCGCAAGTACGACGGCAGCGCCCACCGCGACTATCCGGCCCGCCGGCTCGCCGAGGACGACCTCGGCATCTGGCTCGGCGTGCCGGTCGGCACCCCCTCGGTCTACCACGGCCGCCCCTCCGTCGAGCAGATCCCGTTCGTGCTCCTGGTGCCGCATCACGCGTGGTGGACCGGCATGTTCAACCCGCCGCCGCGGACCAGCGAGGTCTATTGCGACATCGCCAGTCCAGCCCGCTGGGAGAACGACGACACCGTGCACCTCTTCGATCTTGACCTTGACGTGGTGCGCCGGCGTGGGTCCGGTCTGGTGGAGCTGCTGGACGAGGATGAATTCGCCGAGCACCGCAAGCGGTTCGGTTACCCGGACGACGTGGTTTCCGAAGCCCACGCCGCAGCCCACTGGCTGTTCGCCGCGTTGGGCGATGGCACCGAGCCGTTCGCTACGTCGTACCGCAAATGGTTGGCCCTGGTCGTCTGACGGGCTGACCGGAGCGTGGCCCTCCGCGGTTGAGGGGGTGCTTCGGCGGGGTGGGCCGCTGCTTAGGGTGAACGTTGCTGGTGTTGCTGGTGTTGCTGGTTCCGCGTGAACGGTACGTCGGCGTTACTGCTGTCGAGCTGCCCCAGCTGTGGGACCGGGCGTCGGATGCGCTGAGGCCGGGGGTCACCAACTAGCTGAAGCTCTCTAAGTCGGTCCGAAAGGTGGGTCGGCTGGGGTGGCAAACACTCCACGTGGATGCGCCAGATATGTCCGCTGTCTGGGGCTTCGGCCCCAGGTGAGTTGGTCGTCCGGCCCGGGGTCGGGGTCAATGTGAGGTATCTCGCGCCCCATTCGTGAGTGCAGCTCGACAGCAGGCGCAACCGCAAGTTCCTTCTCCCGAGGATGGACCCGTCATCACAGAAGGTGTTCATCGCGCTACCGATGGGTGGCATCGGGGGCGACCGGGGGTGACTGCGGGATGGTCAGATGGTTACCGAGGGTGGTCGCCGGCCGTAGTGGGTCGCGGTGGGGCTGTGGGGCATGTTCGGTGTCGGATGTGTGGGGTATCCGCTTGCCGGCTCGCTACCCCGAGCCGGAGCGGAGGTCCAGAACCGATAAAGGTGAACAGGTAGTTAACCGAACATGAACGAAAGTAGGCTAGTGGTGGGCCGGTTCATTCGGCGTTTCGGCGGCACCTAGCATTCCCACTCGGGTCACCGCGCGAGGTGGCTGCCACCCCCACCGACACGACGAGGTCCGTCCTGTGAAGTTTTCCTTCCGCCCGAACGAGGGTGCCTTCTACGAGCTCTTCACCAGGGCCGCGCAGAACTTGGTGCGGGGCACCGAACTCCTCAACGAGCTGGCCCTGCCCGGCGTTGTGGTGCAGTCGGTCAGCGAGCGGCTCACCGAGGTGGAGCACGACAGCGATCAGATCACCCACGAGCTGTACAAGAAGATCAACTCTACCTTCATCACGCCGTTTGACCGGGAGGACATCTACCGGCTCGGCTCGCTGCTCGACGACGTCATGGACCACCTGGAGGCGGTCGGAAACCTGCTCTACCTGTACGGCCTGACCGAGCTGCCGTCGCTGCCCCGGGAGATGCACGAACTGGTCAACGTCCTGGACCAGCAGGCGAGGCTGACCGCTGAGGCGATGCCCCGACTGAGGTCGATGCGGGACCTTGAGGACTACTGGATCGAGTGCAACCGGCTGGAGAACGACGGCGACCAGGCGTACCGGATGCTGCTGGTCCGGCTCTTCTCCGGCGAGTACGACGCGTTGACCGTGCTGAAGATGAAGGAGGTCGCCGACGAGCTTGAGGCCGCCTGCGACGCCTTCGAGCACGTGGCGAACACAGTCGAGACAATCGCGGTCAAGGAGTCCTGATCCGTGACCCCTGAACTCATCGCCGTGCTGGCGGTGATCGCAGTTGCGTTGGTCTTCGACTACACGAACGGATTCCACGACGCCGCCAACGCGATCGCGACCAGCATCTCCACCCGAGCGCTGACCCCCCGGGTCGCTCTGGCCATGGCGGCGGTCGGCAACTTCATCGGTGCGCACTTCGGTGCGGAGGTCGCCAAGACCGTCGGTAGCGGCCTGGTGGAGTTGCCCACCGGTACGGCCAGCCTGGCGATCGTCTTCGCCGGTGTGGTCGGTGCGATCGTCTGGAACCTCATCACCTGGTACTTCGGCCTGCCGTCGTCCTCGTCGCACGCCCTGATCGGGGGCTTGGTCGGCTCCACGGTGGCGGCTTCCGGCACGGTGCTGTGGAGCGGCATCGGCCAGAAGGTCATCGTTCCGATGATCCTGTCGCCGATGGTCGGTCTCCTGCTCGGTTACATCGTGATGGTCGCGGTGCAGTGGATCTTCCGGCGGGGGCACCCGGGCAAGCTCAACCGGGGCTTCCGTTGGGCCCAGAGCGCCTCGGCCGCGGCCATGTCGGTCGGCCACGGCATGCAGGACGCGGCGAAAACGATCGGCATCGTGGTGCTCGCCCTCTTCGTGGGTGGTTTCCAGGGCAGTCCGACGCACATCCCGGAGTGGGCCTTCTGGACCTCTGCCGCGGTGCTCGCCGCCGGCACGTACGCCGGTGGGTGGCGGATTATCCGGACCCTGGGCCGGAAGATCATCGACCTGCGGCCGCCGGAGGGCTTTGCCGCCGAGACCGTGGCCAGCTCGGTGCTCTACTTCAATGCGCTGGTGCTGGGCGCGCCGATCTCCACCACCCACACGATCACCTCGGCGATCATGGGTGTCGGTGCCACCAAGCGGCTCTCCGCCGTTCGGTGGGGGGTCGCCGGCAACATCGTGGGCGCCTGGATTCTCACCTTCCCGGCGGCCGGCGGCATCGGTGCCCTGACGTACTTCCTGGTTCGTCCGTTGTTCAGCTGAGGTGCGGGCAGGGGCACTGGGCGTTCCGCCGGCCGGGATCTAGGCTCGCTCCATGACTAGCGACGGCGATGGTTTCCCTGCCCCATCGGCGCTGGTGGAGCACGCCCGCCGGTTCCGCGAGCAGGGGGGCGTCCCGGCGGAACCCCGGGTGGCGGCCACCGTACTACTACTTCGGCCCGCCGCCCCCTCGTCCGCTGCCCCGCCGTCCGCCGGCCGGGACGGCTTCGAGGCATACCTGATCCGCCGGGTCGCGGCGATGGCCTTCGGCGGTGTGTACGCCTTCCCGGGTGGCGGCGTGGATGCATCGGATTCGACGGCCCACGTTGACTGGGCCGGGCCGACCCCGGATCAGTGGGGAACCCGGCTGGGGCTGGCTCCGACGGCGGCACAGGCGGTCGTCTGCGCCGCCGCGCGGGAGGTGTTCGAGGAGGCCGGGGTCCTGCTCGCCGGCCCCGACGCCGACACGGTCGTCGGTGATGTGGCCGGCGATGACTGGGAGGCGGCCCGGGTAGCCCTGGAACGGCGGGAGCTGGGCTTCGCTGAGCTGCTTGCCCAGCGAGGCCTTACCCTTCGCTCGGATCTGCTGCTGCCGTGGAGCCGGTGGATCACACCCGAGTTCGAGCCGCGTCGGTTCGACACGTACTTCTTCGTCGCCCGGCTACCGGTGGGGCAGCGTACCCGGGATGTCTCCGGTGAGGCGGACCGCACGCTCTGGATCTCCCCGGCCGACGCCTGCGCCACCGGGGAGCTGACCATGCTTCCGCCCACCCTGGTCACCCTCGGGCAGGTGGCAGCCTGCCGGGACCTGGCCGGTGTCATCGCCGCCGCGGCGAACCGCGATTCGGCGAGTCCGGTGATGCCTCGGCTGGAGGATTCCGGCGCTGGGCCCCGGTTTCTGCTGCGCTGACCGGCCGGTCAGGCTTCCGTCCCAGCGCCGGTGCTGGATTCGGCTGATTCGGGCCGTAGCCGGTAGGTTGCTGTCTATGCGATGTGGCTGACTCGTGGTTCGCCAAGGCGTACCCGCCCTCGGGACGACGGCGGAGCCGCGAGGCGAGCAGGTGGAGGCGCGATGGTCCGGAGCGGCTACGACGAGCAGCTTGATCGGTTGACTGGCGCCTTGGTGGTGATGAGCCGGGAGGCCGTGGGGGCGATCCGGGGTGCGGGTACCGCGCTGCTGGACGTGGACCGGGAAGCAGCCGAGCAGGTTGTTCGGAACGACGCGGTCCTCGATCAGCTTCGCTGGGACATTGAGGCGGCCGTTCCGGAGCTGCTCGCCCGGCAGCAGCCGGTCGCCTCGGACCTGCGCCTGGTGCTCTGCGCCATCCGGATCGCGGCCGACCTCGAGCGGATGGGCGACCTCGCTGTCCACATTGCCAAGGTCGTGCAGATGCGGTACCCGGTCATGGTCGTCCCTCCGCCGGCGGCAGCCGTGGTGACGGAGATGGCCGAAGCGGCGGCACGGCTCGCGGAGAAGGCCTCGACCGTGCTCGCCACCCGCGATCCGCTGACCGCGATGCAGATCGGGCTCGACGACGACGAGGTCGACACCGCCCAGTCGCGCCTGCTGTCGCTGCTGTTGGCCAGCTGGCAGTACGGGGTGGAGAGCGCCATCGACCTCGCCCTGGTCGGCCGCTACTACGAGCGGTACGCGGACCATGCGGTCAACGTGGCGCGTCAGGTTGTCTACCTGGTCACCGGCACGATCCGGCTCTAGGCCGGTCGGGTCAGCGCCGGCCGCGCAGACCCGGGGCGGGCGCTCGACGGGACCCGGAGGTCGGGGGCCGCGATCCGGACATCTGGGGAGCTGGTGGCCCGAAAGTCACAGTGCTGATGTTCCCGGCCACGATTCTCGTCGTGGAGTTCACTTTTCGTTCACTTAGCGCCGGTCGCGCGGCTACCTGGGCCTTCTACCTTGACTTCTCGTACGGCCCGGACGGGCTGGCACACCCCGATAGAGAGGCTTTCTGGTGAACCGCAACGTGCTTTCGCGGCGCGTCCTCGCCGGCACCGCGCTCGCCGCGCTCGCGCTTACCGGCTGCAGCAGCAACAACGAAGGCGCCGATGGTGGCGAAAAGCTTTCGGGTGAGGTCAAGGTCAACGGCTCCAGCACCGTCGCTCCGCTGAGCGAGGCCGCGGCCACCTTCTACCGGGAGGTCCAGAACGGCGTCAACGTCTCCGTCGGCACCTCCGGCACCGGCGGCGGCTTCGAGCGGTTCTGCAAGGGGGAGACCGACATCTCTGACGCCTCCCGTCCGATCAAGGAGTCGGAGATCGAGGCCTGCGAGGCGGCCGGGATCCAGTACAAGGAACTGGTCGTCGCCAACGACGCCCTCACGGTGGTCGTCAGCAAGGACAACGACTGGGCTGACTGCCTCACGGTTGACCAGCTCAAGGCGATCTGGGAGCCGAACTCCAAGGTCGCCAACTGGAACCAGGTCGACCCCAGCTTCCCGGACGAGCCGCTGAAGCTCTTCGGCCCGGGCACCGACTCCGGCACCTTCGACTACTTCACCGACGAGATCAACGGTGAGGAGGGCGCCAGCCGCACCGACTACACCGCGTCGGAGAACGACAACGTCGTGGTGCAGGGCGTCGCCGGTACCAAGGGCGGACTGGGCTACTTCGGCTTCACCTACTTCGAGGAGAACGCGGACAAGCTCAAGGCGCTCAAGGTCGACGGTGGCGCCGGCTGCGTCGAGCCGAGCCTGAAGACCGCGCAGGAGAACACCTACCAGCCGCTCTCCCGGCCGCTGTTCATCTACGTCAGCGACGCCGGTGTCAAGAAGGAGCAGGTCGCGGACTTCGTCAACTTCTACATCGAGGAGATCGACGAGATCGTCCTGGAGGCGAAGTACGTCCCGCTCACCGAGGAGCAGAAGAGCACCCTCCAGGCTGAGTTCGACGCCCTGAAGGCTGCGGCCTGACGTGTCCACCAGTACCTCGAACGCCGGTTCCGCCGCGGGCAGCGCCCTGCGGCGGGGCCGGCGTCGCCCCGTTGACAGCACCGTCAAGGTCCTGCTCGTCGCTGCCGCGTTGGTCTCGGTCGCCACCACGATCGGGATCGTCATCGCGTTGGTGCAGCCGACGATCGGGTTCTTCCAGCAGGTCAGCGTCGTTGAGTTCATCACCGGCACGAGCTGGACGCCGACCTTCGCGCAGAAGGCCTACGGTGTCCTGCCCCTTGTCGCCGCCACGCTGACGGTGACCGGCGTCGCGCTGACCATCGCCGTTCCGCTCGGCCTGGGCTCGGCGATCTACCTCTCGGAGTACGCCAACCCGCGTACCCGCAAGGTGCTCAAGCCGATCATCGAACTGCTCGCTGGCGTGCCGACGGTCGTGTACGGCTTCGTCGCGCTCTTCGCACTCAACCCGCTGCTGCAGAAGTGGTGGCCGACCGACGACGGACCGGCCTTCCAGAACCTGCTCATCGCGGGTATCGCGATGGGCATCATGATCGTGCCGACCATCGCCAGCATCTCCGAGGACTCGATGGCCGCCGTTCCGCGCAGCCTGCGCGAGGGCGCGTACGCGCTGGCCTCCACGAAGATGCAGGTGTCCACGCGGGTGGTGGTGCCGGCGGCGATGTCCGGCATCGTCGCCGCGGTTGTCCTGGGGATCTCCCGCGCGGTGGGGGAAACCATGATCGTTACGATCGCGGGTGGCCTCACCTCGGACCGGATCGTCCTCAATCCGCTGGAGGGGGCGGCGACCATGACCGCCTTCATCGCCAACATCTCCTCGGGCGACATTCCGGTCGGGTCGCTCGACTACGACTCGGTATTCGCCGTCGGTGCGCTGCTGTTCCTCATCACCTTCGCGCTGAACGCGGTGTCGATCCGGATGGTCCGTCGTTTCCGGGAGGTCTACGAGTGAGCACCCCCACCACCACCACCGAGACCCGACCGGATTCGTCCGCGTCGGGTAATGCGCTGACCCAGCGCCGTAGCCGGCCGGGTGAGGTCGCGTTCCGGCTGGCGATGCAGGCCTGCCTGCTGATCGCCTTCGGCGTACTCGCCGCCCTGCTGACCTGGGTGCTCGTCAAGGGCTGGAACCGGCTGGACTCCCGGCTGTGGACCGAGATGCCCACCGGTCTGGTGAGCCGGCTGGACGGCGCTGGCGTGCAGTCCGCGCTGGTCGGCACGCTTTGGATCATCTCGCTGGTCGCGTTGATCTGCCTGCCGATCGGCGTCCTGTCCGCGATCTACCTGGAGGAGTACGCGGACAACACCCGCTGGTACAACCGGCTGCTGGAACTCAACATCCAGAACCTCGCCGGCGTACCATCGATCATTTTCGGTATTCTCGGCCTGGGGATCATCGCCCGGGCGCTCGGCCTTGGGTTCACGGTCATCACCGCGGCGATCGTGTTGTCGCTGCTGGTCCTGCCGGTGGTCATCATCGCCACCCGGGAGGCCATCCGGGCGGTGCCGCAGTCGATCCGGCATGCCTCCTACGCCCTCGGTGCGACCAAGTGGCAGACCGTGTCCCGGCAGGTGCTGCCGTCGGCGGTTCCGGGGATCGCCACCGGGTCGATCCTGGCTTTGTCCCGTGCGATCGGGGAGGCCGCCCCGCTGATCGTCCTGGGTGCGGTCACCTTCATCACCTTCAACCCGGATGGGCTGGACAGCGGGTACACCGCGCTGCCGATCCAGATCTACACCTTCATCACCCGCTCGCAGTCGGAGTACACGGAGCTCGCTGCCGGTGCCATCGTCCTGCTGCTGGCGATTGTGCTCGCGATGAACTCGATCGCGATTTTCGTTCGTAACCGGTTCGAGAAGCGCTGGTGAGTAGTCCGATGACGGATCACCGGCTCCACCGTCCCACCCACCCCATCCCGAGGTGAGCACCGTGAACCCCACCGACACCACCAACCGGCCCAGCGTCAGCATTGCCGGCGTTGGCGCCCAGCCGACCGGAACCTCCAAGCCCGACGCGGCGGACCCGGTGATGGAGCTCTCCGGAGTCAGCGTGTTCTACGGCGCCTACGAGGCCGTACGCGACACGTCGATGCCGATCCAGGAGAAGCAGATCACGGCGATGATCGGCCCTTCCGGGTGTGGCAAGTCGACCATCCTGCGGTCGTTGAACCGGATGAACGACCTCATCCCCGGAGCTCGCGTCTCCGGGGCGGTGACGTACCACGGCCAGGACCTGTACGCCAAGGACGTTGACCCGATCGAGGTCCGGCGCCGCATCGGCATGGTCTTCCAGAAGCCGAACCCGTTCCCCAAGTCGATCTACGACAATGTGGCCTACGGGCCGCGGGTCACTGGCATGAAGGTCTCCAGCATGGATGACCTGGTGGAGAAGGCGCTGCGCGACGCCGCCCTCTGGGACGAGGTCAAGGACAAGCTCAAGACCAGCGGTCTGGCCCTCTCCGGCGGTCAGCAGCAGCGGCTCTGCATCGCCCGGACGATCGCCGTCCGGCCCGAGATCATCCTTATGGACGAGCCCTGCTCGGCGCTCGACCCGATCGCCACGGCGAAGATCGAGGACCTGATGTCGGAGCTGTCGAACGACTACACGATCGTCATCGTCACCCACAACATGCAGCAGGCGGCCCGGGTCAGCCACTACACCGCCTTCTTCACGGCCGAGGTGGACGAGCGGCAGGAGCGGCACGGTCGGCTGGTCGAGTTCAGCCAGACAGGCAAGCTTTTCACCAACCCAGCGGACAAGCGCACGGAAGACTACATCACCGGCCGCTTCGGCTGAGCCCGCGGCCGGTGTCGATGAATAACGTCGTCGAGAACACCAGGGGTGGCTACCGAGCGGAGGGGCGCTTTCTACTGTTTGTGGTGGATGACGACAAGGTCGCCGGCCCAGAGTTGGTGACGGAGTTATCCACCCTCCGGGTGCATGGGCGATACTTCCCGCACGCCGCCGAGGCGCTGCTGGCAGCTGGCGCCCTGCAACCGGACGCGGCGGTCGTGTCGGCTGGGCTCACCACCATGGCCAGCACCGAGTTGGTCCGGCTGTTGGTCGGGCAGGCCGGCATCCCCACCCTGGTTGGGGTGGGAGATGACGACGGGTCAGTGGTCGTCGGGGCGCTCCGGGCGGGTGCCACTGCCTGCGTCCGACGGCCGTACCGGATGGACGAGGTGGTGCCGATCCTGCGGGGGATCCGGCCGGAGACCGCCGGCAGCCTGGATCCCCCGATTGAGCTGGGTGGTCTCCGGATGGAACCGGCCACCTACGAGGTGACGCTGCACGGTCGGCCGATGTCGCTGCCGTTGAAGGAGTTCCGGCTTCTGTACTTCTTCATGACCCACGCGGACCGGACGGTCAGCCGGGAGCAGCTGTTGTCGGCGGTGTGGGGCGGTTCGACCGGGGAGAGCTCGAACACCCTCACGGTGCACATCAAGCGGCTCCGCAAGCGACTGGAGGCGGAGGGGGAGCGGCAGCCGCTCATCATCACGGTGCGGGGGCTGGGCTACCGCTTCACCCCACCGGAGCATCAGCCCAGTTGGTAGTTGACGTGCGCCGACCAGCGGGCGAAGCCAAGCCGCTCGTAGAGAGCCACTGCCGCGGTGTTGGACTCGTCCACGTAGAGCATCACCCGGTCCAGGCCCCGCTGGTCCCGGAGGTACGCCAGGCCAGCCGCGGTGAGTGCTTTGCCGAGCCCCCCACCGTGGGCGGTCGGGTCAACACCCACCACGTACACCTCCCCGATGCGGGCGGAGCCGGGCCGCTCGTGGACCTTGGTCCAGTGGAAACCGAGCAGCCGTCCCGCTGGGTCAACGGCGAGGAGGAAACCGGCCGCGTCGAACCACGGCTCGTCGCGGCGGGCCCGCAGGTCGGCGGCGCTCCAGCGGCCTTGTTCCGGGTGGTCCGCGAAGGCCTTGGCGTTGAGTGCCAGCCAGGCGTCGTCGTCGGCTCCGGGTCGGTACGCGCGCAGCGTCACCCCATCGGGTAGGGGCGGCTGCGGGATCGGGGCGGTGAGGGGCCGGCGGAGCTGCCAGAGCACCCGGGCACGCCGATAGTCCAGGTCCACGGCGAGCGCCGCGGCGGAGGGGTGGTCGCCGTGCGCCCAGGCGCGGAGCGGCCCGATGACGGCCGCGCGTACGCCTCGGGCCAGGGCTCGTCCGGTTCCCCGACGGCGGTACGCGGGGTGGACCGCCAACTCCACCCCGGTGCCGGCGGCGGGGTCGGTGGTGTCCAGGTGCGCGTACCCGGTCAGGGTGCCGTCAGCGGTGCGGGCGGTGAGGTGGCAGGTCGGTGCGTGCGGGTCGCGGAGCCGGAGCAGGGTGTGCTCGTTGAAGGGGTCCGCGCCGTCGGCATCCCCCGCGGCTCGGGCGAGTGCCAACACGTCGGTGATCTCCGGCGGGCTGAGCCGGTCGGTCCGGGTCACCCGGTCGCTGGCGGGTTCGGTGCTGTTCATCCGGTCACGGTAGCCCGGGCGCCGGTCAGGTGACGCCGGGTGGCAGTGCCGTTACCAGGAACCGGGCGGTGAGCTCGGGCAGGATCTGGTTGAGGGCGTCCACGGTGTCCTGCCGGGGCCCACCCGAGTCGTGCAGCAGCACGATCGAGCCGGGTTCGACTCCGTCAAGCACGGTTGTCATGATGGGATCGGCGCCCGGGCTCTCCCAGTCCCGCGGGTCGATTGTCCAGTGCAGCGGGGTCATTCCCAGCTCCTCGGCCGTGGACACGACCGAGTAGGTCCAGGCGCCGCCGGGCTGGCGGTAGTACGCGATGGGGGCCCCGGGGACGGCGGCGTGGATGGCGTTGCTGGTTCGGGTCAGGTCTGCCCGGATCTCGTCCGGCGAGCGGGAGCCGAGGGCGATGTCGTGGTTCCAGGTGTGGTTGCACAGGGTGTGCCCGTCGGCCACGATCGCTTGGACCAGCTCCGGGTAGGCGCTAGCGTTCTCGCCGGTCACGCAGAAGGTGGCGGTGACCCCGTACGTCCGCAGGGACCTGAGGACCTGTGGGGTGTACTGGGGGTCTGGTCCGTCGTCGAAGGTCAGCGCCACGGCCGAGGTTTCGGTGGTGCGCCGGGTTCCTTCGTCGTAATAGTCGCTGCTTGGGGTCGGGTCTGGGGCGGCTGCGCTGTCGCCGTCGCCCTGCCGTGGTGTCGTGGTGCTGCCGTCGGGTGTTGGTGCCCCCGACGGCGCGGGCTGGTCGGGTGAGTGTGGCGTGGTGGCGTTGCTGGTGATCGGGTCCCCGGTCGGCGCGATGCCGCGCCCGATCGCGAACGCGGAGCCGAGCAGCGCGATCACGACGGCGGCCGCGATGGCGAGGGAGCGGGTGGCTGGGTTGAGCTGCCTCAGCCCGCCCATCCGGGTGGGATCGCCGCCTTTCGTCTGCACCGTATGTACCCCCGTACTTACCGGTAAGCGGTCCTAGAACATGAGAATAGTCCCGATTATGGGTAATAATCGGGCAAATAGTTAATAGCGGATCAGACGGAGACCGGGGCGGGCTCCGACTCCGGTAGCGCCCGGGCGGGCGGAACAACGAACTTGTAGCCGACCTGGCGGACGGTGCCGATCATCGACTCGTACTCGGAGCCGAGCTTGGCGCGCAGCCGTCGGACGTGCACGTCCACCGTGCGGGTCCCGCCGAAGTAGTCGTAGCCCCACACCTCGCGCAGTAGTTGGTCTCGGGTGAAGACCCGCCCCGGATGCTGCGCCAGGAACTTGAGCAGTTCGAACTCCTTGTAGGTCAGGTCGAGGGGGCGGCCCTTCAGCTTCGCGGCGTAGGTGTCCGGATCGATGGTCAACTCGCCGGCCCGGATCGAACTGTCGGCCCCCGTGGTCGCGTCCGTCAACCGGCCGATCACTAAGCGTAACCGGGCCTCGACCTCGGCGGGGCCGGCTGAGGCGAGGATTACATCGTCAACGCCCCAGTCGGCGTTGAGTGCGATCAGCCCGGCTTCGGTGACGACCGCGAGCAGGGGTGCGTTGAGCCCGGTGGCGTGCAGCATCCGGCAGGTGTCCCGGGCCTCGCTCAGCTCGGAACGGGCGTCGATCACGACCACGTCCGGGCTGGGGCCGGCGACCAGCGTACGTACGTCGCGTGGGGCGGTGCGGACCGAGTGGGGTAGTAAGTCGAGCGCTGGCAGCACAGCGGATGGTTCACCTGCGCGTGCCGTCACCAGAAGCAGGATCTCCACGATCACCTCCGTCCCGGCGGCGCGGTGGCCGCGCGTGACCAGCGCGCGCTCCGCACTGAGGGCGCTGGGGTACTGCGTGGTCCCGGCGTCACTGACGGGCGGGTAAACAGGTTGAGCCTAACCGATCGCCCTGCGTCAACCTGCAGCGCAAATCCGTTTCGTCTGTTATGCCCATGACTGGGGGGTAGGTTTTAACGTCACCGAAACCATGCCGCCCGCGGTGCCACGCGGTCTGGCACGATCGGTGGGTGCTTCCCTCCAGCAGGCCCGAGACCGGCCGTGAGCCCTGGCCCGAACAGCCGTCCAGCGGTCCGCCCGCACCGCGGGCCGGGGGCGACGATGGGCGGTCGGAGCGCGGTGGCCCACGCCGAGCCCGGCGGGACGGGGAGTCAGGCCGTCGGCCCGCGGGTGACCCCGGCGACGGCCATGACCAGGACGTGGAGGAGGTCCCGCCGGTCGAGGTGCGCCGAACCCTCGCGCTGGCCGTCGCCGGCTTCGCGGTGCTGCTCGGGATGGGGCTGGTGCTGGCGGCGCAGACCAGCGGCCCCGGGCACCGGCTGCCTTTCACCGCCGTCATCTTCGGTGTCCAGGCGCTCTCGGTGCTGACCTGGACGATGGCGTTTCGCCCACCGGCGCTGATGACGGTGGCCGGGGTGGGTGCCGTCGCCGCGATCGTCGCCGACACCGTCGCCGTCCGGAGTGATCCGGCCCGGCTGATGCCGCTGGTGCAGGTCCTGCTGGTCGGCCTGGTTGCTGCGGTCGTGGGGCAGTTCGTCCGGCGGGTCGACCGGGCGCAGGTCCTCGAATCGTTGCGCGGCACCGTGCTCATCGTCGCCGGGGTTGTCGCCTTCCCCACCATGATCGTGCTGACCCGGATCCCGATGGGCACCCAGGTCATCACGGTCTGCCTGGCCGCGGCCGGGGTCGCGCTCGCCGTAGCCCGAATCACCGACGCGTTCGCCGCCTGGCCCCGGCTGGCCCCCCAGGTGCCGCGGGGCGCGGCTGGTGTGGTCGGCGGCGCCATGATCGGCACCATGGTCAGCGCGCTCCTGGGCAGCTACCTCGTCACCCCGTTCACCCCGACCCGGGCCGCGATCATGGGACTGGTCGCGGCGGTCGTCGCCGTCCTGGCCGACCTCGCCGTTGGGTTCGCGGAGGCGGGTCGGGAAATGGCCGGCGAGCCGACAGCCGGGTGGGCGATCCAGCACATCCAAGGTCCGCTCACCGGCCTCGCCCTCGCCGCGCCGGCCGCGTACGCCCTGTGCAAGCTGGTTCTCTGAGCGGTCGGAGCGCCATCGCCCGGGTAACCTCGCCGCAGTGACGGCGGCGACAGGAGCAACAGTGGTGCCAGGAGGAGCTGTGACGACCGAGGAGCGCCCGCAGCAGGACGAACGCCCCCGGCGGCAGCGCGGGCGGCGGATACTCGTCGTGCTCCTGGTCCTGCTTCTGGTCCTGGTCGGGCTGTTGGTGGTGGCCGACCGGGTGGCGGCGGGGGTGGCCGAACGCGCCCTGACCGACCAGGTACGCGAGGAACTCGCCAAGGAAGGCGTTCAGGCTGGGCCGCCCGAGGTCGAGATCGGCGGCTTCCCCTTCGTCACCCAGGTCCTCGACGGCCGCTACGAGCGCATCTCCATCGGGCTCAACGAGGTCCGGGGATCAGTCCAGGGCGACGTGCTGGCCCTGCCAGTCCTCGACATCGACGCCTACGACGTGACCGCCCCGCTGGACACCCTTCGCTCCGGACGGGGCGGGGTGATCGCCGGGAGTGTCACCGGCACCGGCACCATCAGCTACGACAGCATCGCCGCCCGGCTCGACCGGGAGGGGCTGCAGCTGGGGGAGCGGGACGGCCAACTCGTGGTGACCGCTCCGGTGGAGCTCCTCGGGGAGCGGGTGCCGGTCAGCGGCACCGCCGACATCACGGTCGACCAGGGTCAGGTGTCGCTGCGGTTCACCGACCTGACCCCCGATGGGGTGCCGAACGGGTCGCTGGTCCGGACGCTCCTGAGTAGCTTCGCCGAGGGCATCTCCGTGGACGTGCCACTGCCGGTGCTCCCGTTCGACCTCACCGTCAGCGAGGTCCGGCCACTACCCGAAGGGCTCCAGGTCACCGCGGAGGCGGCCGAGGTGCCGCTTCACGCGGCGAGCTGAGTCGAGTACGCGTCCCGGATGCTGGTTGAGCCGTGGCCGGCGGCGACATCGCTGGTAGTCTCCCTGCCCATGGGGATGTTCCTCACCAAGCGGCGCGCGGTCGACCTGTGCCGTGTGGCCACCTGCCTGTGTTGCCCCGTCCAGTTGACGGCGGGGCTGTTCTCGGCCGCCTGACGCGGCCTCCCAGCGCCCAGGGTCTGCGCACCTGACTGGTGCCCCCTCCTGCGCCAACCAGCGGCGCCGTCGCACGAACCCGTGATCCGATCCGAGCCATGGGTCCCGCGCGTGGTGGACCACTGACACACCATGACTCCCGCGCGCTGGCTCACCATCCATCCTCACCAGGAGTGATCTGATGAGTCGTGACACCGCACTCGTCTCGGCCGACTGGGCCGAGAAGAACCTCGAAACCCCGGGTGTCGTCTTCGTCGAGGTTGACGAGGACACCTCGGCCTACGACACCGGCCACCTGCCCGGCGCGATCAAGCTCGACTGGAGGACCGACCTTCAGGACCAGGTCCGCCGGGACTTTGTGAACAAGGACCAGTTCGCGGCGCTGCTCTCCGAGCGGGGCATCGCCAACGACGACACCGTCGTCCTCTATGGCGGCAACAACAACTGGTTCGCCGCGTACGCGTACTGGTACTTCGCGCTCTACGGCCACCGCGAGGTCCGGCTGCTCGACGGCGGTCGCAAGAAGTGGGAGCTGGACGCCCGCCCGCTGACCACCGAGGTGGTGTCCCGTCCGGCGACTCCGTACGTGGCGCAGGAGCCGGACCACACCATCCGGGCGTTCCGCGACGAGGTGGTCGCCGCTATTGGCACGAAGAACCTGGTCGATGTCCGCAGCCCCGACGAGTACGCGGGCCGCCTGCTCGCCCCCGCCCACCTACCGCAGGAGCAGGCGCAGCGCGCGGGCCACGTGCCCACCGCGCTCAGCGTGCCGTGGTCCAAGGCGGCCAACGAGGACGGCACCTTCAAGTCCGACCAGGAGCTACGCGAGATCTACGCCGCGGCCGGGCTGGACGACAGCCGGGAGACCATCGCCTACTGCCGGATCGGTGAGCGCTCCTCGCACACCTGGTTCGTGCTCCAGGAGCTGCTCGGCCACCGGAACGTGAAGAACTACGACGGCTCCTGGACCGAGTACGGCTCACTTGTCGGTGTGCCGGTGGCGCTCGGCGACGAGCCGGGGAAGGAGTGAACGTCGTGACTGCTTCGACCGCGGCCGGTTGCGCCGCCCCGAATCAGGCCGCCCCGCTGCCGGCCAGCCTCGACCTGGAGAAGGAGACCGTCATCACCGGTGTTGTCCGTGACGCCGCGGGTGAGCCGGTGACCGGTGCGTACGTCCGTCTGCTCGACTCCACCGACGAGTTCACCGCCGAGGTGGTCACCTCGTCGGCCGGGCAGTTCCGCTTCTTTGCGGCGCCGGGCACGTGGCGACTGCGTGCGCTGTCCCGGCACGGCAACGGCGACCTCGTCATCACCGCCAGCCGGGGCGTCAACGAGGCGATCGTCCCGGTCGTCGTCGACTGACAGCACGCGCTGTCGGACTGCGGCCCGCTACCTCCAGTTGCGGGCCGCAGTCGTCTGGTCGCGTCGGGCGTGGCCGACGTTGGGCTGGAGGAACCGTCGGGAACAGCCGCCGTCGTGCTCGGGCCGCAGCCGGCAGCGCCAGCCGTGTTCCAGTAGCCGGTCACAGAAGACCTGATGGTGTACGTCGGGTGCGCCGGTGACAGAGACGGTCGTCTCGCCGAGCACCAGCTCGGGCAGGAAGCCCAGGGAGCGGGCCAACGAGCGGGCGAGCAGGCGCGCGCCGGCGAGGTCGTCGGCGTGCAGGGTCAAATGGACGACGAAACGTGGTCTCTCGTCAAGGCCGGTCACGGTCATGCCCGTACGCCGGGGGTGGTCCGGGACTGCCAGTCGCGCAGCGCCCGCTTGATCCGGATGTTCTCGTCCCGGGTGCTCCTCAGCTCGGTCTGCAGCGCGGACAGGTCCGCTGCGACCCGATAGCGGAAGTTCCACCTCGGAGGCGTCGAGTCCCCGCCGGACCTGTGGGAACTGCCGCTGGCGTACCTGATCGGGGGTCAACGGCCAGCGTGTCGCCGACCGGTGGTGCCCGCCCGCGTTGCCGGCGAACGACCGGTGGCGGTCCGCATCGCTGTCGGTGCCGGCGGGGCGGCCTATGTTCGCACCGATCAGCGAGCCGGTGCGAGCAGTGGGGTGGCTCGGGGCAGGGCGGCCTCGCCAGTGACGAAAGCGTCGGAACGGGTTACGCACGTCAACCACCTCTCCGGATCGGACGGGCCGGGGTGAGCCATGCCCAGCCCACCCCGCCCGGGGGATCGGCCCTACTCGTTGCCACGCGATGAGGACCTGCCGCTCGACTTATACAAGGAAGCCAAGGTAGGCAAGGAACGCCTTGAACTTGTCGTCCTTGTCTTTCTCGTGATCGAATCGGAGGTGCCACGCGAGGAGTGACATGCCAGCGACACCGGACTATATCCGGATCTCCGATGAGATCATTGATGACATCAGGTCGGGCCGATACAAAGCGGGGGACAAGCTGCCCTCAATCGCTCAGCTCTGCGAGCGGTACCACGTAAGCCCGTCCACGATCCAGCTCGTCAACGTGCGACTGGAGGCGCTGGAGGTGATCAACCGTCACCAGGGCAAGGGCGTCTTCGTGACCGATCCGAAGACATGGCTCCGGAAGCCCTGAGCCGCAGGGCGAACCGGGCTGGCTATTGTCCGACGGCTACTCGGGCTGGAGCACGTCCTCTCGACGGCGATCGCTCGCCATGACCAGCGAAGGTGGATGCGCGGTGTCGTCCCCGGTGGACGACGTCTGGTGCTCGACATCGAACGGCCGGCGGCCGTGGTCAGTCGACGCATGACCGGGCGTGCCGGCGGCTGGCGTCGCACGGTCGGGAGGAGCTGGGGTGGTCGCCCCCTTGGGCGATAACGCCGCTCCACTGTCAACACCGCCACCTTCGCCGGCTGAGCGGGGCGACGCCGCACACGCCCCACTGCGCTGACGGATTGCGTGACTATCTCATTGCCCGCTGTTGCGGTGGCGCATTCGGCCGAGTCCCAGTTACTAGTTTATCGAATACATAAACTTGGTAACGAATCGGTAAAGAGGAGTAGGTGACATAAAGCATCTGTGAAGCAGCGGACAAGTTGTATCTTTTGCTAAAAGCCGAGGTCAGAGCTGGCTTCTAGCGGTGCGGTAAGGCGCTTGGTGTCGCCAGGATTGCTTGGGGCCCAATCATGTGTATGATTCGTCTACGTCAACACCGGCGCTCGGTCGGATCGACCGGGTGTGCGGAAGGGAAAGTGATTGGGTGGCCTAGTCGTGTCATGAAGCACGCCGCGGGCCAGCAATCTGGATATTGCCTACCGGGTAGCCGCCAAGTCGGAAGAGGAATGGTATGAGGTTAAAGAGGACGCGAGCGCTCCTGGCGATGTCGATCGGCACCGCGGCGGCGGTGTTGATGACCGCCTCGCCCGCACAGGCAGCGGCGATCACCGACATCACCACGCTGCTCGAAGATATGTCGAGTCACGCCTACCCTCCTTTTGGTTTTGAGGTTACCGCCACCCCGATCCTGATTACGGAATCGGATGCGGTTCCGGTGGGTTCGGCGAAGGTGGTGTCGAGTGCCCCGTTCTACCTGGGGTGCGCGAGTTTGACGAACTCCACAAGTTCGGATCAGACCCTGTGGAGCCACTCGTTCAGTAAGGCCTTCACAAACACGGTGTCGACGACCGTCACCACTGGTGTGTCGTCAACCTCGAAGGTTTCGGGTACCTTCTCCCTTTCGAAAGTGGTCGGTCTCGGCCTCGAAGAGTCAGTGACGGTGTCGTACCAAGATTCGGAAACCCAGTCGGAGTCGATCAAGGAGACGCACACCGCGCCGTCTCAGCGTGTGCTGGTGCCCGCACAAACAACCCGGTACGTCGTGTCGTCGCTGACGCAATCCACCTACACTGGCGAGTTGGCGCTGAATGCCAATTTCACTGGCGGCTTTACGGCCAAGAGTCTGAACGGTCCGCTTCCGCCGGTGCTCAATATCTATGACACCCTGTCTCGGGCGGAAGACCGTGGCGGCCAGCTTCCCACGGGATTCTCGCTGAACTCATCCACCAAAAGGTTGGACTTCCAGGGTACCGGGACCTACACGGTGAAGGCTGGGGCTAACTTCCGCGTTGAAGTCCTGGAAACGTTGCCGGGGGGTTTGAAGACTTCACAGTGCAGCTGAGTCGAAACGGGACCCCGGTGGCCGCCAAGGGTGCAGCCACCGGGGCCGTCCCGCCGGCGCCTGCCACAACAACGGTGCCCCGCCCGACCGTGAGGTCAGGCGGGGCACCGTGACGAGCGCTCCCGATAGCCCCGACGAGCTCGGCAGCGACGTGGGGACCAGGACCAGCCTCCGGCCGCCACTGTCACCGACGCGGCGGCGAGCACGAACGGCAGTTCGGCACCGGAGGGTGGCGTGAGTCGTCAGCCGCGCGACCTGGCCGTCAACTGACTCGCGCACAGGCGGGATCGGGCGGTGCTGAACACTGGGAGTGCCCATACTGGATGGTTTGATGGGTTTTAGGCAAAATCTCAGATTTTGCGCTTCCGACGATGACTCACTGGCCTGTTGTGGGTGGATGGCAACAAATCGAACGTTCACGTGAACATCGTGTACCGCATGGCGGTGTGATTATTTACCACCTTCATAGTTCTGATATTGATTCGACCTCGGTCCGGGTTCTAAGATTTCGCCGTCTTCGACGTTCTCCCGTAGCTGCTGGCGGGCTGGCGGTCCACCGGTGGCCAACCGGTGGCAGAAGGAAGGGGGCGGCTATTGTGCGCCTATGCCGTTCGAGCCCCTTTCCACTATGGAGTCGGCCCTCTGGGGGCTGCTAGGTAGCTTCATCGTGGAAGCACTCGAACTCGGCGCTGCGTTGCGACGTGCGAAAACCCTGCCCTGGAAACGCCCCGACGAGCCAGGGCTCCCCGCTTACCTGGCCTCAGTCGTGCTTCGGCTCGCCGCCGGCGCGGGACTGGCCGCCCTCATCGGCGCGGACGGGCGCCTGGCCAGCCCCTTAGCCGCCGGGCTTCTCGGCATCACCGCACCGCTACTGATCGAAAAAGTTCTGCGCCAGGTTGACCTGGCATCGACCGAGGTGGACACACCGCACCACCACTCGACATTACCCCTCAGCCGTTCCGTGCCACCCCCGCTGGCAACGGACCAGAAGCTGGCCTCAGGAGATGCGGATTCTTCCGATGTCGACTGACTCTTTCCGCCGTCAACTCGTGCTCGCGCTCGGTCGTTCCACCCCCGCCTTTCACTCACCACGAGCAGCCCGACCTGGCCGGTTAAGACACCTCATTGCTGCGTTGAGCCGACGTACCCCAGCCTTCGCCAGCCCGCAACGCGGTAGCCTGCCCAACGCCGATCTCCGTCAGGACGCCTCGCGCATTGGCGATTCCCGCATGAACGACTTGGCTGGTGCGGAGCTCAACAACAGGGATCTTCGCGAGGCCGATCTCGTCGGAGTCAACCTCGCCCGCGCCAACTTCGCCGGAGTCGACCTCACCGGTGCCAACCTCGCCGGTGTTGACCTGCGTGGCGCGGACCTGACCGACGTCGACCTCACTGGCGCGAACCTCGCCGGTGTTGACCTGCGTGGCGCGGACCTCACCGACGTCAACCTCACCGGCGCGCTTCTCATCGGTGCCAACCTCGCCGGTGCCAATCTCGCTGGTGTCGACCTGACCGCCGCCAACCTCCGTGGTGTTGATCTTGCCGGCGTCGACCTCACTGGTGTCGAGTTGACCGCCGCCAACCTGACGGCGGCCGACCTCACGCGGGCCGATCTCACCGGCGCGCTTCTCATCGGTGCCGACCTAACCGGTGTGGATCTTGCCGGCGCGAACCTTGCCGGCATCGACCTTCGCGGCGTCAATCTCACCGGCGTCGACCTCACCAGCGCCGATCTCCGTGAGGCCAACCTCGACCGCGCCAACCTCACCGGGGTCAACCTCTGTGAGGCCAACCTCTACGGTGCCGTTCTCACCAGCACGAAACTTGCGGGGGCGCGGTGGGATTGGGCCACCATCTGGCCGCCCGAGCGGGCGGCGGAAATTTGGTTCCGGTCGGCGGAACGACCGGATCAACCGGGCGTCTACGTAGTGCTACCAGAAGCCGGCGGCCGAGACCGCCAATCCGTTGTTGTGTGACCGCACGTAGGCGTTGGGGTAGCCACAAGTACATCTCTCGGGCCTTCACCCCGCATCCCCGAGCTTCTCGATGCGATCGGCGACCTCGAAGTCACCGTGACCTGCAGCAACCCGAAGCGCAGCGTCGCGGGCCACCGAACTGGCGGCAGGTCATGTACGATCGGTCCACATTCGAGCGAAGCGCTACGAGTGGTGCGTTAAGTGCTGTAGTGCCAGAGTCATCAAGTGCTGTAGTGCCAGAGTCATCCGCGTCTCTGGACCAGGCTAAAGAGGATTATGAAAATGTCGGAAGTTGCGGCCAAATCTTCAAGCGCGCAATCCGGACGGCGGCCGTGATTGGCCTGGCGGGAGCTGCTGCAGTTGCGGTGCCATCGTCGCCAGCCGCCGCTGACATAGGCGACGGGCTCCTAGCCTGCAGTGTCGGCGAAATTTGTTTTAAAAAGAACTGGGACGGAAACTGGGATCTCGGCCGTCGTCCACCACGGCTCCAGATGTAGGTCTCGGCTTGTTCGCCGAACTGCCTAGAGTCCAGCTGTTTTCTCCGTGGCCCGGGAACATGTCCAGGCGGAGCTATTCGGCAGTAAGGCGCAGTTGCTGCCGCTGTTGCCACCACAGGTACCCACAGGCCGGGATCCCGGGTGACGGACTAGCGCTCGGTGACCTGGGAGGTAGTTGATCATAAAATTGGCATAGCGATCATCGAATGCGTCATGCGCGCCGCTGCGGGTACGCCTTGCTGGATCCGGATCCGGGCCATGGATATACCGGGCGTTCGACTGACTTCCATCGGCTGAAACCGCCCCGTCCTGGCGGCATGGTCCAATGCAACTACGACTACAGGAAATCATCAACGCTCCTCTCGGTCGCCGGAGAAGTCCCTCAGAACGCAGGTCAGAAGCCGGAAGCTGGGCCGGCGCCATACAAGAACGTGTTGCGGCCAGACTTGACTAAGGCGGCTAGCTATTTGCCAGTCGCTAAGCTGGCTACTACGCTGTCTCTAGTATCATCCGTAATTATCTTCCGCGTCCCAGCATAAGGCAACAAGCCAGAATGCAAGGTGTACTGCAGCAATGAGACAGACTTTTCCGGCGCCTCTACTCCGAGTGAGCTCTGCAGCGCTGCTTGTAGCCGGCCTCATCGCCGGTTGCTCATTCGACGACCGGGCCTCGACCGACAATGCGGCGTCAGCCGACTCTGATGCCTCTACCGCTCAACCGTTCGACGCTTTGCGAGGTGAAGAGCTTGGCATTCTTCGCCACTCGATCCGTAAACTGCGAAACGAGTGCCTCGCCGAGGCCGGCTATCCGCAGAACCTGACCCACATGGCACAGGAGCCGGATGACGATTTCGACCACCTCCGCTTCGACCTTCGAACGTTTGGTCCGGTTGACGAGCAAGAGGCGCGCCGGTCAGGATTCGGGAAAGACGCTCCAGCCCAAATTGCTCGCATTGTGAGCTTCGATGCGAATTACGACCAGGAGGTGGAGCGATGTGAGCTGGCAGCTTCGAAGAAAATCGGTCCGGAGGCGCAGGAGCTGTCCGTCAGTTACGGCGAGCTGGGCAACACGCTCATGGGCGAATTCGGAAAGGAATACGAAAGGCTAATAGGTCCTCAGTTGTCCGAGCTGCGTACGTCGCTGCGAGATTGCCTCGCGGAGGCGGGCTTTCAGGCAGAAGACCCCGAGGATTTCGCCCGGGAACCCTATCCGGAAAAGCTCGGCGTGCGCTTCGGTGCTCATGAAACAATAGTCGAGGAGGCGTGGTCGCCGGAGCGTAAGGAGGGCACTATCCAGATAGGTCCAGCAATTCCGGCAAAGAAATATGTTCCTACTGAGGAGGAGGTCGAGCTGGCCGTTGCCTGGTCTAAATGCACCCAACGCCTAGAGTTCAAGGAGCGCCTGATGCCTCTGGTCATCTCGGCGCAGCAAACTGTGTACGAGCGGCACGAGGAACAGCTTGCCGAGCATGCGGATAAGACTGTCGATCTCGCTAAGAAGGCAGCCGACCTTAAATGGTGAGACGTGCGCAGTTAATCCTCCATCGCGGTATCCTGCCGCTGGCATTCGCCGCGTCCACAATCGGGTTGGGCGCCTGCGGCAGTGGGAACGACGCGAATGCAACGCGCTTTCACCCGCTCCCCGGGCCTGTTGATGCAAGTGTGGGTAGCTCGGTTGCGTTTACGCCGGAGGATGTTCAGCGGATCGCTGAGCTCTCCGAGGTTACCGCCGCGGAAGGAAATAGCACCGCCTACAGCGTCACGGCCCGACATGCGGGCACTGGTAAGGAGCACGAAGCCATGGTCGTCACGGCCGCTGTTGACCAACAGTTGCGGTCGCTGGAGGTGGTATCGGGCACCTACCCCGCCGACGCCGGCGAGGCATGTGTGGACGATCAAGTCGCCGCCTCGCTCGGCTGGACGACGGGTGACCAACTCGCGTTGTCGAGGCAGAGCAGCTTAGTCGAGGTCGTCGTAACTGGTGAATGCGTGCGGCCGGCGGGCGATGAGTTCGGTGCCTCCGAGCTGATCGTGGCCGTACCGCTGGCGGATATTACGAGTATTACCGGCAGTAACGGTGCCGACGAGGTGATGATCCGACTGACTACTCCCGAGTCCGCGTCCACGCTTTACGATTCAGTGAGTCTCTCGCTAGGGCGTGACGTCGCAATGATTTATGGTGACCATCTACGTGGCGTCCTGGAATGACCAACGGCAGCTATAGAGGGTCTGGCGGATTGAAGTCGGCGACTCAGAAAGTCGGCACTATTCACCCCGCAAACGAGGAGGTTAGCCCTGAAGTTGATCGATTTCGGTGCATTGACGAACGCCTGAGTTAGCTCGCTGTCCGTAGCCTCAGAGTTGACACACTGGCTCGTCGAGCTGATTGCTTTGTGGGGGAGCCCCGAATTTGGAAGTCAAGTCCACAGGGAGGAGCGGTCGGCCACTGCGGCAGAAACTTGGCCGTCCGCTTTCGATCGCCGGGATCTTTGTGCTGGTTGGCGCGTTGGTTGGGGTGTCGTTCTGGTTGGGCCCCAAACTTCGCTCACCCGAGCAGGCGGCCGCAGATGCGGCGCCGCCGACGCCATCGGTGGTGACTGGTTCCGGTCGGCTGAACGACCGGATCAACCGGGCGTCTACGTAGTGCTACCAGAAGCCGGCGGCCGAGACCGCCAATCCGTTGTCGTGTGACTGGACGGGGCCGGGCTGTCAGTCCCTGCCGCAGCCGGTGGGTTGTCGACGAACCCGGCGCCGAACTTGGCCAGTGCGATTCGGTTGGGGAGTCCAGTCTTGGTCATCAACCCATGCACGTGCCGCTCCACTGTTCGGGGAGACAGGTGCAGGCGCGTGGCGATCTCACGGTTCCCCAGGCGCTTCACCACCAGGCCCAGCACCTCGTACTCCCGCGCTGTCACGCCAGCGGACCGCAGCTCATTCGGAATGCCCGCGGTACCGTCCCGCCGTTGCCGCACCGTTGCCCCGGCCCTGCGGAGTAGGGCCCGGCACGCCCCGGCCACGGCGTTCACGCCCGTACGGTGAAAGTGGTCCTCCGCACTCCGTAGCCAGGTCACCGGCTCGCCCCAGCCGTCGGTGAGCGCTGCCTCGCTGACCAGGCGGAGACCCAGGTATCGGCTCGTCGGATACGGTTCACCCGCCGCCAGCGCATCGGTCACAGCCCGGCTGGCGCGGCCGCGTTGACCCGACCGGCCGTCCAGGACGGCGCGTGCGAAGAACGTGAACTGGCGGTCCCAGCGCAGCGTACTTGCCGGGTTGACGGTCACCGCCTCGAGATCGGGCCACTCCGCCTGGCCGGCGAGCGCCCGCAGCAACACGTGTAGCCCACGTCGGCCGGAGAGAAAGTACACACTGGACCCGTTTTCCTCGGCGGCGACCGCTCGCGCCAGATCGCTCCGTGCCCTCGGTAGATCCTCCTCCAGGAGGGCGCAGAACGCCGCCGCCAGCCCGTGCGCCCGCGGACCGTGTAACGTCAGGTCCCCACCCCACTGCGTGAACCGCGCCAGCTCTGTTTCCATCTGGCTGCGGTCGCCTCGGTGCCCAGCGAGCACCGCGCGGGTCAGCAGCACGTACTGGGTCGTCTCCAGTAGATTTAGCCGGCTGGTCGCCGCGAAGACCTGGTCGGTGAGCGACGCGGCCGCGGTGAAGTCGCCGTGCAGGACGGTGTGCAGCGCGATGCTCGCCTCCGCCTGGTATTGGGCGGTCACCGCACCCATCCGGGTCGCCTGCGCGCTGGCGCGCTGGAGCCGGGCGAGGTCGCCGCGCAGCAACGCGTCGTCGTTGCCCAGCCGGATCAACGCGTGGATCTCACAGATGGGCAGGTCGTGGCGGACGGCCAGGGTGCGTGCCCGTTCCAGCACGGAGGTCGCCTCCTGCGGGTCCCGATGGCGGGCGAGGCCGCCGACGAGCTGCCAGGCCTGGCACGCCACCACCGGCAGCGGCACTGATTCGGCTACGGTCGCGGCCTGCCGGGCGAGGTTCTCGGCGGCGGCGAGTTGGTCCGGGCCGCCAGCGTCCAACAGCAGGTGCGCGGCGACCATGTCGATCGGTGCCAGATCCTCGGCGGAGCCCTCCGAGCCCAGCAGCGCTCGAGCGGTCTCCACCTGCGCCAGCCCGTCCAAGGTGCGCCCAGCGACCGTTGCGGCCCAGGCCAGTCGGGCGTGCAGGGCGGCCCGCCGGCTCGGGGTGAGCCAGCCGGCCTGGTCCAACTCGCTGACCGACTCGAGCGCCCGCTCGACCAGCCCTGCCTCGGCCAGCGCCTGCAGCAACAACTCCAACGTGCCGGTGCGGGTCGCCACGTCGTCGTGCGGGATGTATTCCAGTGCCCGGTCCAGCACCGCGACGGCCGAGTTGGCTGCGCCGAGTGCCAGCGCCCGCCGCCCCACCTCCGTGAAGAGCGTCCCGGCGGTGGTCGGATCCCCGGCATCCGCCCGTAGCCGGGCGGCGACCTCGCACCACTCCCGCGGAAGTCCTGGGTAGATCGCCTCGACCGCCGCCGCCAACATGTCCGCGATTCGCGCATGGGCGTCCTGGTCAAGCTGGGCGAGCACCGCCTCCCGGCTGAGCTGATGGTGGAAGGCGTACCAGTCGGCGGTCTGCTCGTCGGGGGCGACAAAGCGCCCAGCGACATCGTTCTGCAGAAGACCGAGCAGGTCCCGGTCGGCCAGCCCGGTGACGTGCTGAACGACCCGGAGCGGGAACTGCTGTCCAAACACCGCGGCGACCGACAGCAGCTCGCGGACGCGGGTCCCGAGCTGGGCGACGCGGCGGGCAAGCGGGCGGGCGAGACCTGCGGACACGGGTGCCTCGGGGCGACTGTTGATCTGCCAGCCCTGCGCATCGCCCACCAGGATGCCGTCATCCACCATTGTGCTGAGGAGTTCCTTGGCGACCAACGGGTTCCCGGAGCTTCCGGCCCACAGTAGGTCGACTGCCGAGGTGGGGACCAGGTTGGGCTCGACGTCCAGGCACGCTCCGGCCAAGTGTGCGAGTTCCGCCCGGGACAGCCGGTCCAAGTCGATGAGTTGACAGGCGCCGCGGCGGGCGGCGGCGCGGACCAGCGACAGCACCGGTCCCTCGTCGCGAAGGGCGCCCAGCAGCAGCATCGGCTGCAACTCGACATTGTCAATCAGGTACTCGAGTACGGCGAGGGTCTCCGGATCGGCTTCGTGCAGGTCGTCGAGGTTGAGCAGGCAGCCCCGGTCTCGCCCGACAAGCCCGATCAACCTCAGCACGGCTTCGGCCAGCACCACCAGTGACTCGCTGTCGTGGCTGTTCTCCGGGGTGCTCCACTCCGGCACCAGTCGGCCGAGGATCGGCCCGTACGGCCCGAGTTTTGCCGGGTCGACGGGCTCGATGCGGAGGTGCGACAGAATCGCCTCGGTGAGCGGTCGAAACGGCGGGGTGGGGCCGACGGCGCTCGCCCGTCCGCGCATCAGGCTCATGCCCGAGGTGAAGGCGAGCTCGGTGACGGCTGCGGTCAGCCGGGACTTGCCGATGCCGCTCTCGCCGGTCACAAAAACCGCGTTACCGCGGCCGTTTCTGGCGGCGGTCAACCCGGCCGTCAGCGCGTGCAGCACCCTGTCCCGGCCTACCAAACTTGCCGAAAAGTGCCGCACAACAATGACATTATCATCGGCGACCTGCGATGGAATCGCAGGCTTTGGGAGGCAGCGGCCAGGTCCGGGGTTCTCCGACCGGGCCGCTGCCCACCACGCTTCGGGTGGCTGTCGAATTGCTTACATCGGACGATCTGGGCAGCACGTGGTGTTCATCGCCGTCGCTTCACCCGCACTGGCTCCCAGCGCCGGCGCGGCGATGCTCGCGGCCAGCATGGCGACCGGCAGACCGACGCGCGCCAGCGCTGCCGCACGGTCGGCGAAGGTCACCGCGGTTGGCAGCAGACGTAGGCGGCCGGCCGGAGCGGTAGCAGCTTCTTCAGCGGTATTCGGGATCATTTCCGACATGACGTGCATCTCCTTTTCTCGTGGGGCAGGAACGTTAGTGAGTAGCCGAGGAACCTTGTAACAGCAACACCGAGGGCACCTGCTGTGGTGCGGCGTGCCGAAGTAGGCCGTAACCGATACCGGCCAGCCCGGTGAGTAGCCCCGGGGAACGGACCCCGCCGGGCACCCCGCTCAGCGAGCCGTGCCGACGCAGCACATCGAGGACCAGTCCAGTTCGGCGGCGCAGGGCCCGGGTCGCGAACGTGTGCCGATCGGAACCGGCGAGCTGGGTCAACACCTCGGTCACCCCGAGCTCACCGTGACACAGACTCAGATCCCGCCGTACGGGTGCGTCGGCCAGGGCCTCAACGCAGCCGGTCAGGTAGCGAGGGTCAGCGTCGGTCGACAGCGACGCACGGGCCAGTACGGTTCCGGCGGTGCCGCGACACCACCCGGACGCCGCCGGCTTACTCCGGTCGCCGAGCAGGGTGGCGACCCGACGGCCCGCGGCCTGATGGTGCTCGTCGGGCCCAGCGGTGGTCAACGCCCATCCGATCCCGGCCAGCCCTTCGGCGAACCCGCCCGATGTTGGCCCGGAGCCACCGGGCCGGTCCGGTGACGTCGCCGCACGGTGCCCGGGTGGGTTGTCGGACCCAACTAGCGGTGCGATGAGGAGGTCGGCGCACCGGCGGGCAACATCACCCGCTTCGGGGAGGTTCAGGTCGGTCTGCACTGTGGCCAGAGCCGCCAGGCAACCGGCGAGTCCGGTGGACCAACCAGCCGGCGCCTCGGAGGTCGCCGCCAGCGCGGCGAGCCGAATGCTGCGGGCAGCGGCATCGGTGAGGGTGTGATCGTCGAGTAGGGTCCCGATGCGGGTGAGGCCGTAGGCGATGCCGCCCAACCCATCTAGCCCGCCGCAACCGATGACCGCGACGAGATCGGGTCGCTTGTCCAGCGCAGCGACGAGCTGTGGCAGGTCGGCGGTGGCGGCGCGGGCTTGGTCGGCGTAGCGGCAGATTCCGGTGACCGCCGCGAGCTGGGCGAAGAACAGCGCCACACCGAGGTACCCACTACCGAGGCTGGCGCCAAGCGGCAGCACCAGCCACCGCTGGTCCTCAACGGCCTCCAGCCCCAGCCAGTTGACCCGCCCGCCCCCGGCCTTCGCTTCCGCGACCAGCTGGTCGGCGACCGCGCAGGCCGCCGCCAGGAGTTCGTCGGGGTGCGCCACCACGCCCTCGGGTTGGGCCGCGATCGGGACCGCCTCGGGGTGAGGGGCGACCCGGGAGCGGGACGCCAGGGTCGCGGAGATGATCCATTCCTGGCCGCGTCGGTTCACCTCGTCGAGCGAGGCGAGAGTGCTTAACGCTGCGGTGAGCCCGGTCTGTGGCAGCGGTTCGGTGAACTCGGTACCGGAGACGGCGCGGATTCGGCCGGTTCCGACCGAGGCGGTGAACATTGGTATGTCCCCCGCCCACAGGGTCGCGATCTCCGACCGTAACAGCTGTGCGAGCAGCGGCTGCTCGGTCCTGCCGTGGTAGAGCACGGAGAGTGCCCGGTCCCGGTCGACAGCGTCGCGGAGGACATCAGGGTGGGTGGTTTCGTCGAGCAGCGTCTTGTACATCCAGGTCGCCCTGACGATGACGCGGACCTCGAGATCGGCGCAGTCCCGCACAAGCGCGGTGAGCTTGTCGCGGTGGGCGATGAACGTGTCGTACGCCTGACGGAACCCACCGACGATGGCGCGATCATGCTCGTGTGGCTCGACCGGTCGACCGTTGAGGATCGGCCGGTTAGCCGCGCCAGCGAACTCGGCGGCCCGGCGCGTCAGGCGCATCTGGTCCGTACCCGCGTCCAGCCAGTCGACGACGGTCAACGGGGACGTCGAGACGTCGCCGCCAGCGCCGGACAGGTCAGCGATGCCCTGTTCGCCGACGAAGACCAGCGGCAATAGGGCGGTGCGGTGCACGGATTCGGCCAGTGCGTCGGCGGCGGGATCACCCAGACCACCGGGGGCGAGCTCCGGATGGAACAGAGTCTCGATGTCGACGAGAATTGGCTGGTCACCGTGGGCGATGAGGTTTTCGTAGTGCACGTCGGTGGCACGGACGAGGTGCAACAGGGCGAGCAACGCACCTTGGCGGCGGTAGAAGAGTTCCGCGTCCTCCCAGTTGAGCAGCGGTAGCGCGGCGATGTGCTCAGTCCAGCCGTAACCGGTTCGGGAGAGAACTCGCGGGGTGCGGGGGAACACCCCGGCGGCGGCCGAGGAGAGGTGGTCCAGAATCGCGGTCAGCTTGATGTACGGAGTCAGGTCACGTGGCTTGTAGACGAGTCGCCGTCCGTCCGCGAAATCCACGAAGGACACAGCGCGTCCGCCGGCGTGACGGTCTCCCTGCGCCGCGAGCACCGAGGTGACCGGACCCGGGTCGATACCGCCGAGCAGGGTGGCGATCAGCGCGTCGCGGTCGTGGCCGAGCCGGTTGAGTAGCTCCACGGTCGCGTCGGCGGTGGTGGCAGTGTCCTGGGCGAGTAGACGGGCCAGGACCGGATAGCGGGCGAGGACCTCACCGAGCCCCGCGGGCGCGGTGAGCTGGCGGACGAAGTCATGAAAGCGTGCCGGGCCGTCCCCACCGGTCAAGCGGCCTTCGGCACGCCACCGGTGTAGCTCGGTGACCAGCGTTCGGGCCGCGATGTCGACCAGGCGCGGCCCGAGCGTGCCGCTGACCGCGGCGGTGACCCGGTCCAGGTCCACGTGTCGACTACCGTGCCGGCGAATCTGGACCAACGCGGCGTTGACGAAGGGCGCGAGAACCCGGGCGAACGCCGCTCGCCAGTCGGCCACCGGCTGCGCGTCGGAGGTCAGCGGCCGGGCGGTGGCCAGGACGTCCTCCACCAGGACGGCCCAGGCAGGCCGACGGAGTTGAGTGGTGAGCGCGCCGAAGTGCGGATCGTGCGGCATCCCCAGGTCGGCGAGTCGGGCGGCGAAGCCCGGCTCGGTCTCGGCCTCGCCACCCGCGACCGGCACGTCCCGCTCGTGCAGGGCGAGGCCAGCGGCCCACCACGCCGGGTCCGGTAAGGGGTTGGCCGCAGCCAAACTCGCTGAACTCACACCCCGAACGTAACCAGGGCCGGGCCTCAGGTCATGGGTGCTCGACCCCCAGATTCATCCGAGCTCACTGATCAGCAGGTCAGGTAAGCCCGGAACCTACCTGGTGGACCGCCACGGTCGGGAGTCCCCGCACCGGTGCCCAGCCGGTGGAGAAATGTGCGTGTCCGGGCCCGATGTGCCGAGAGACCCACCGGTCGAGGCTGGTCGTGAGGGGCCGGCGACCGTGAGGCGCGATAGGCCGACGACCGTGAGGAGTGCAGGTGGGTGAGCCAGTTCGGGTCAGCGTCACAGCGTTGGACCCCATGCTCGAGGTGGGCGCCACAACCTCGTTACGAAGTTCCCCAGACGTTGAGGTGGTGTCGGGACCCGAACGGGCGCAGGTGGCCGTGATTGTCGTCGACACGGTCGACGAGTACGTCCTGGGCATCGTCCGGGAAACACGGGCGAGCGCTACCTGCCCCGAGGTGGTCTTGGTGGCGACGGACCTGGAGTCCTGCGCCGCCCTGCAGGCGATCGTCGCCGGGGCACGGGGTGTGATGCGGCGGCGGGAGGCCGACCCGGCCCGCCTGGCCCGCGTCGTGGTGGCTGTGGCCGATGGGGACTGCACCCTTCCGCTGGACATTCTCGACCAGTTGCCGGAGCGAGGTGCCCGTTCGCTGTCAGCGACATCCTCCACCGACTCGCCGTTGAGTGAGAGGGAGCGAGCGGTGCTGCGACTGGTCGCTGACGGCCACGAAACCGGTGAGATCGCCCGACAGCTCTGCTACTCGACTCGGACCGTGACCAGCGTCGTGCACGACATCACCCGCCGATTCCGGCTCCGGAACCGGGCCCACGCCGTGGCCTACACGCTCCGCGCAGGTCTGCTGTGAAGGTGCAGGTCGAGGCCGCGGATTCCACGCTCCGCGCCACCGTGGCGACGAAGCTGCGTCTGGTCGGGATCAAGATCGTGGAGCAGCCGTTCCAGGTGCCGGTCGTGGTGGCGGCGGCGGAGACGGTCGGACGGGCGCTCCGGTCGTGCCCGCAGCCCTATCTCACCGGCGACTACCGCCTGCTGGTCCTGGCCGACGCCTTCGACCCGGCGGAGGTCAGATCCGCCCTGCGGGCGGGGGTGCGAGCGATGCTATCGACCACCTCGGCCCCGGCGAAGCTGGCCTCAGCGGTGTGGGCCACCAAGCAGGGGGAGAGCAGGATTCCCCGCGAGATCCTGCTGAAGTTGTTGCGGGACAGGGCAGGAGGAGGTCCGGATTCGGCCCCGAACCCGTCCCCCCTGACCCCCCGGCAAACAGCGGTACTGGCTCTCATGGCGGAGGGCTACCCGAATACGGCGATCGCGAAGAATCTGTCCTGCTCGGAGCACACGGTGAAGAATGTTATCTACGACATGATGACGAGACTTCAGGTCAACAATCGGGCCCATGCGGTCGCCAGAGCGATCCGGGCCGGGCACATCTGATCGAAGTGCCCGCGCCCTGGCCCCCAAACACATCACGGACTGACTTCAGTCGTTCATCCGGGCAGCGGGGGCGGAGCGACAGGGCCTACGTCGTCGGGACGGGTTCGCGGGGTGGAGTATGCCCCCTCGTCGCGCCGGCCGGACTCGGCAGCCGATCGACGATCGGCCTGCCGTTCCGGAGCCTCAGGCCATCTGTTCGCGCAGACTGCGGGGCCGCATGTCCGTCCACACCTGCTGAATGCGCTCCAGGCACTCCTGTTTCGAGCCAGCTGTTCCTTCGGCACGCCATCCCAGCGGCAGCTCCCGGTCCGCCCACCAGATCGAGTACTGCTCCTCATCGTTGAGCACAACGCGGTACACACCCTCGTCGGTCATCGTTCCTCCCGCTGTCGACACGACCATGGCGAAGTCGAGCGTGTCGCAGCCACTCCGCCACGGGAAGGGACGAATACGCAGCAAAATCTGCACCTGCGCCCTGCGGGTCCTTCCCTGTTCTCCGGACCCGCGAGCCGCGCATGCTCAACACCTCGGCATGAACACAGCCAGCGGAGGTGTACCGGTGGACAGCGTCGGAGAGGTGTCGTTCGCGCAGGAGCGGCTCTGGTTCCTCGATCAGCTGCGGCCCGGAACGCCGGACTACCTGCTGCCGCTCGCGCTGCGCATCCGTGGACCGCTTGACGTCACCGCCCTCACCACGGCACTACAGGCGATCGTGGATCGCCATGACGTGTTGCGCACCCGCTACGTTGAGGTCGACGGCCGGCCGGTGGCCCACGTCGACCCGCACGTCACGGTCACCATCGCGCACACGACGGACCACCGTGTTCTGGAGCGAGAGCTCGCCCGCCCCATCGACATCGCCCGAGATCTGCCGTTCCGGCTCTCGCTGGCCCGTCTCGGCGACGACCACCTCCTGGTCTTCGTCGTCCACCACATCGCCTTCGACGGCTGGTCCTGGGGAGTGCTCGCCCGTGAGCTGGCCGCCGGCTACGCCGGTCGAACCACCGAGGTCAGCGGGCTGTCCGCGCAGTACGCCGACTTTGCCCGCCGGCAACGCGAGCGGTTCACCGACGAGCGCAGCCGCCGTCAGCTCGACTACTGGCGGGCTCAACTCGCCGGTGTGCCCGCCATCGAACTGCCCACCGACCGGCGGCGGCCCCGGACCTGGGACGGCGCGGGCGACGTCGTCCGTGTCGACCTGCCCGCGACCCTGCTGCGAGAGGTCGACGCGGTGGCCCGTAGCCGCCGGGTCACCCGCTTCATGGTCCTGCTCGCTGCCTTCCAGATCGTGCTCGCACGTGCCAGCGGTCAAACCGACTTCGCCATCGGCACGCCGGTCGCCGGGCGGACCCGCGTTGCGGACGAGGACCTGATCGGTCTCTTCGTCAACTCGGTGGTGCTGCGCGCCGACCTGGCCGGCGCACCCACTTTCGAGGAGCTGCTCACCCGCGTCCGGGACAACGCGCTCGGTGCGTTCTCCCATGCCGACACCCCGTTCGAGCGCATTGTCACGGAGCTTGCTCCGGAGCGGGATCTGTCCCGCAACCCAATCTTCCAGGTGTCGTTCAGCCTGCTCGACGTGCGGGCCCCGATGTCGCTTCCTGGGCTGGACGTCGAAGTGGTGGAGCCGCCACTGACGGGTTCCCCGTTCGACCTTTTCCTCGACGTCAACGTGCGGCCGGACGGCACGGCGACAGCACGGCTGCAATACGCGACCGCGTTGTTCGACCACGCCCGGGTGGAGCGGCTCGCCGGGGGTTTCGCCGACCTGCTGCGGGCCGTCGTCGTCGAGCCGGCAACCAGCGTCAGTGAACTGGCCGCGCGCCTGGAGCTGGGCCCGCGCGGGGAGCGCGACCGTCTGCTGTACGGCTGGAACCGCACCGCCGCGGACTTTCCCGACCAGACAGTTGATCAGTTGGTTTCTGCTCAGGTGCGGGCCACGCCGGATGCCGTGGCCGTGTGGACGACCACCGAGGAGATCACCTACGGCGAACTGGACATGAGGGTCAACCGGCTCGCGCACCACCTGCGCGCGCTGGGCGTTCGGCCCGGCTCGCTCGTCGCCGTCCTGCTCGACCGCGGTCCCGACCTGCTCATCGCACTCCTCGCCGTGCTCCGGGCCGGAGGCGCCTACGTACCGATCGATCCCGAGTACCCGGACGCCCGGATCGCCTTCATCGTGGCCGACTCCGCCGCGGCGGTCGTGATCACCCGGTCCGCGCTCGTCGACCGGGTTGGTGACACCAGTGGACAGCACGTACTGGTGGACCGGGACCGGGCCGTTGTGGCAGCCCGGCCCTCTGCTGCCGTGCCTGCCACGGCGACCGGCGAACAACTTGCCTACCTGATCTACACGTCCGGCTCCACCGGGACGCCCAAGGGGGTCATGGTCCACCATCGGGCGCTGACCAACTTCGTCACCTCGATCGTGCGGCGGCCCGGGCTCACGGCCGGCCAGTCAGTCGTCGCGCTCACCACGATCTCGTTCGATCCGTCGCTGCTGGAGTTGTACGTACCGCTGCTCGTCGGGGCGACGGTCGTCCTCGCCGATACCGAACAGGCCCGCGACCCGCAGCGGCTGATCGATCTGGTGGCGCTCACCCGCCCCGCGGTGCTGCAGGCGACCCCGGCGATGCTGCGGGCGCTGCTCGAGGTTGGGTGGGTTCCCCCGGCCACGATCACCGTGCTGTCCGGGGGCGAGAAGCTGCCGACCGAGCTGGCCCGGCGGCTCGCCGCTGAAGGAGCTCCGGTGTGGGACCTGTACGGCCCGACGGAGACCACCGTATGGGTGACCTCGGCTCGTCTCGACCCGACCGGCGCGGTGGTGGACTGGTCGCCGCAGGCCAACTGCACGGTCCACCTGCTCGACCGCTACGCCGAGCCGGTGCCCATTGGCACGGTCGGTGAGCTGTACATCGGTGGCAGTTGCGTCGCGCTCGGCTACCGGGGTCAGCCCGCGCTGACCGCGGAGCGGTACGTACCCGACCCCTACTCCACCACGCCCGGCGGACGCCTGTACCGAACCGGCGACCTGGCCCGCCGTAGCCAGGACGGCTCGGTGGAGATCCTCGGACGTGCCGATCGGCAGGTCAAGATTCGCGGCCATCGTATGGAGCCCAGCGAGATCGAGGCGGCACTGCTCGGCCACGACGACATTCGTGCGGTCGCCGTCCACCCCACGGCCACCCCCGCCGGGGAACAGCAGCTGACCGCCTACCTCGTCGCCAGGGCGGACACCGCACCGCCGGTTGAGGAGCTACGGAGGTTCCTGCTGCGGACCCTGCCCGACTACATGCTCCCCGCGGCGTACGTGCCGATGGAGGCTCTTCCGTTGACGCCGAACAGCAAGGTCGACTACGCGGCACTGCCGGAACCGGCGACTCGGGTCGCGGTAGCGCGAGTGGCCCCGCGTACCGCCGAGGAACGCGTCGTGGCCGACATCTGGCGGGAGGTTCTGGGGACCGGCGCCACCATCGACATGGACGATAACTTCTTCGAGATCGGCGGGCACTCGTTGCTCGCCACCCGGGTCGCGGTGCGCCTCCGCGCCCAGTTGGGTGTCGACGTTCCGGTACGGGGCCTGTTCGACCACAGCACGGTGGCCAGCCTCGCCGCTGCGCTCCCTGATTATCCGCGAATCTCCCAGCGCACCACGATGCCCACGCTGACCGCCCGGCGTCGTCATAAGACGCGTTGAAAGGACCTGCCATGACAATCACCGTAGATTCGACATCCGTGCTGGAGGCGACCGCGCCGTTCGCCGCCTTCGAAAGCCTGGAGTCAGAGGTACGGTCGTACTGCCGAAAATTCCCTGCTGTGTTCCATCGTGCTCGCGGCGCGGAGCTCTACAGCGAGGACGGCAAACGGTTCATTGACTTCTTCGCCGGTGCCGGCACTCTTAACTACGGCCACAACAACCCCTTTATCAAACGTCGCCTGCTCGACTATCTGAACAGCGACGGTGTCGTCCATGGCCTGGACATGTACACCGTGGCGAAGCGGGAGTTCCTCACCGCGTTCAACAAGACCGTGCTGCAGCCCCGGGGCCTCGACTTCAAGGTGCAGTTCTGCGGCCCGACCGGCACCGACGCGGTGGAGGCCGCGCTCAAGCTCGCCCGCAAGGCGACCGGCCGGAGCGGGGTGATCGCGTTCAGCGGCGCGTACCACGGCATGTCTCGGGGATCGTTGGCGGTCACCGGCAGTCGCCGCGCCCGACGTGCCGGTGGAATCGGCGGCGGAGATGTCACCTTCGTGCCCTATGAGGATGGACCGCAGGGTCCGTTCGACTCGATAGCACTCATCGAGCGCATGCTCGACGACCCATCTTCCGGTATGGAGATACCCGCCGCGGTGATCGTTGAGCCGATGCAGATGGAAGGCGGGGTCTACCCGGCCTCCGCGGACTGGCTGCGGCGGCTGCGCACCCTCACCGAGCAACACGGGATTCTGCTGGTCGTTGACGAGATCCAGGCCGGCTGTGGGCGCACCGGCACCTTCTTCTGTTTTGAGCATTCCGGCGTCGTGCCGGATGTGGTCACAGTGTCCAAGTCCATCGGTGGCTACGGCCTGCCCCTGTCGATGTCGCTCTTCCGGCGCGAGCTGGACGTGTGGGAGCCGGGGGAGCACACCGGCACCTTCCGCGGCAACCAGCTCGCCTTCGTCGCCGCCACCGCCGCCTGTGAGCTCTGGGGTGATCCGAAGTTTCGCACCGACATCGCGGTTGCCTCCCGGCGGTTGGAGCGCTTCCGGGCCGAGCTGACCAGCGTCGACGCCGGACTGGTCGTGCGGGGCCGAGGCATGGCCCTCGGCATTGACCTCGGACGGGTCGGCGGCCCCGATCGCGCGGAGCGCCTCCAGCGCTACGCCTTTGACCATGGCGTAATCGTCGAGCGGTGCGGGCGCCACGACGAGGTCATCAAGGTGCTGCCGCCGATAGCGATCGACATCGTCCGCCTCGACCGAGGGCTCGAGGTGCTCCGGGACGGGCTGCTCGCGGTCTGACCAGCAGCCGGAAGTCAGCCCGACCCCACCCGGCCCGGACAGGGAAGAGAGCCCGTCATGGCGAACCGACGCCACCTGATCTCCATCGATGACCTCACCGACACCGACCTGCGCGAGATCGTCCGGCGCGGCACCGAGTTCGCCGCCGGTGCCGCCGAGGACGCCCGATCCTTGGCCGACCTGGTCGTGGGCGTGTTGTTCCGGAAGACCTCGACCCGTACCCGGACCGCCTTCTCTGCCGGCTCACTGCGCCTGGGCGCCCGATTGATCACCTACGGTCCGGGGGACCTACAGGAAAACACCGGCGAGACGGCCGAGGACACCGCCGCGGTGCTGTCCCGGATGATCGATGTGCTGGTCGCCCGGACCGCCGGGCCCGAGGAGGAACTGCGCGCCTACGCGAAGCAACACCGGATGGCGGTGGTCAACGCGATGAGCGCGGCCGAGCATCCCACCCAGGCCCTCGCCGACCTCACCACCCTGGCCCGGCACTTCGGCCAGGTCGAGGGTCTGCGCGTGCTGTATCTGGGCGAGGGCAACAACACCGCCGCCGCGCTGGCGCTCGCGCTCGCCCGCTACACCGACACCCAGTTACACCTCCGTACCCCGCCCGGTTACGGGGTGCACCCGAGCGTGCTCGAACGGGCGCAGGCCGCCGCTAAACGCAGCGGGGCAGTGGTCGAACAACGGCACGACCCCACCGACCTGCCGTCGGTGGATGTCGTTTACACCACCCGCTGGCAGACCACCGGTACCACCAAGCCAACCCCGGACTGGCGGCGGGAATTCACCCCGTACCAGGTTGACGAGGCCCTGATGGCCGCCTGCCCGGGCGCGGTCTTCATGCACGACCTGCCGGCACACCGGGGCGAGGAGGTCACCGCCGCGGTACTCGACGGTCCCACGAGCATCACCTTCGCCCAGGCCGAGAACAAATATCACAGTGCGCGCGCCGTCCTGGAGTGGTGCACCGGGAACACGCCGAACTGGCGGATCGCGGGAGGTTGAGATGTCCGAGCACGTCGAGTTGCCCGTCGGGGGGTGGCGGCTGTGGAGCCAGTTCGCGCTACGGGGGCCGGGATTTCCCGCTGCCGGAGTGCTGGCGTTGGCCCCCGCCGGCCTGGCTGAACACGCCGACAAGTTCGACGCCGGCATCGTCCCCTCCGGGGCGGAATGGGCGGCGTTCGAACGGGACTTCGACGAGGCGATGGTAGCGACCGCGCAGGAGCTACAGCGGATCGCCGCGCTGCCGATGTTCCGGGCGGCCCTGGCCTGGCAGAACCGGCAGTTGCTGGACTCCGGCATCACCCCCTTCCTCGCCTGGACGCCGAGCGCCGCGGGCCGGACCAGCATGCCGCGGCAGCGCGAGGAACTGGTCGCCCACTACTGGCAGCGGTTCTGCGTCAAGAACGACACCATCGGCTTTTTCGGCCCGGTGGGCTGGGGGCGGTGGGATCTCTCGACCAGTGGAATCGTGGTTGAACCCGGCACCGGGCTCGTCGACGCTGCACGGGTTTACTTCTCCAGTTGGGCGATCGACCACGTAGCCCGCGCGATCGAGGCAGACTCCGCCGTACGGCCGTGGGTCCCACCCCGCAGGCTGTCGTTCGTACGCCGCGTCGGTCACACCGTCGCCATGCCAGGCCGCCCCCCTCAGCAGATCCTCCGGTTCCACGGTGACGTTCTGGACCTGTGCGACGGGGTGCGCACTGCCGCCGAGATCGCGGAGCTGTTGACCGTGCCGGTGTCGGCCATCGAGGAGGCACTGACCGAACTGCTCCGGCGCCGCTGGATCGTACGGCGGCTCGAGGTTCCGACCAGCGCCTACCCGGAGCGATGGCTGCGCTCGGCGGTGGAGCGGGTCACCGACGACCCGGTTCGTGCCCGCGCCCTCGCGAAGCTCGCCGTCGTCGAACGCGCCCGGGACCGGGTACACGCGGCCGGAATGGACGCCGACGCGCTGGCTGGTGCGCTCGCCGATCTGGAGACCGATTTCGCCACGGTGACCGAGCAGGCCGCCGCCAGGGCGAAGGGCGCCCGGGTCGCACCGTGCCGATCACTGCTGTACGGGGACGCCCGTCGTTCGGCGACCGCGACGATCGGCACCGCGATCCGGGACGAGCTGACCCCGCTCGGGCTCTTCCTCACCGCCGCCCGTTGGATGACCAACCGGTTCGCCGACCGGGTCGGTGCCCGAATCCGCGCAGCCTACGAGCGGCTGCGCGACGAACACGGCAGTGTTGATCTCGGTGCGCTCTGGTTCGCCTGCCTGCCGGTGCCGCACCCGGAGTCCGCGGCCGACGTCGCGGCGGTGCAGGCCGAACTCCGTGCACGGTGGGCCGAGCTCGTTGACGCGCCGGCCGGGACCCGACGGGTGCAGCTTCGTTCCGCCGACATCGCCGGTCGGGTGTACGAGCTGTTCGCCGAGCCCGGAAATGGCTGGAACATCGCCCGCTATGTCAGCCCGGACCTGCTGGTGTGCGCCGAGGACCCGGAGGCGGTCGACCGCGGCGAGTTCGAACTGGTGCTGGGCGAACTCCACGTCGCGATGAACACTGTCGGCGCCTCCCTGTTCGTGATGCAGCACCCGGACGTCGACTCGCTGTTGGCCGAAACCAGCCGGGACTTTCCCGGTCCGCGCCTGATGCCGATGCTGCCCAAGGAACAACCGCCGCGCTGGTCGGCCCGGAGCCGGCCGGCCCTGGTGCGGCCCGAGGACTACGTCGTGGCACTGGTGGACCACACGGGCGACCCGAGCCGTCCCCGCAACCTCCTGGCTGCGGACATCCGAGTCGAGGAGCACGCCGGTCGGCTGGTACTGGTACTGCCCGACGGCGCGGAGTTCGACGTTCTCGATGTTTTCGGCAACGCGCTGACCAACCGGGTGATGGACCGGTTCACACTGCGTGGCGACTCCCCGCACGCGCCGCGGATCACCATCGATCGGACCGTCGTCGCCCGCGAGTCCTGGCGCGTTCCGGCCGCCGACGTGCGGTTCGCCCACGACAAGAGTGAGGCCCGTAGATTTGTCTACGCGCGGGGGTGGCGGGCGGAGCTGGGGCTGCCCCGGTTCGTGTTTGTGGTGATGCCGACCGAGCCACGGCCGTTCTACGTTGACTTCGACAGCCCCGTTTACGTGAACATCCTCGCCAAGGCCATCCGTCGGCTTGGCCGCAAGGATCCCGAGGCCCGGTTCACCGTCACCGAGATGCTACCCACCCCCGAGCAGGCCTGGCTCACCGACGACGCCGGTGACCGCTACACCGCTGAGCTCCGGTTCGTCGCCGTCGACCAGACGGTGGCGGCGCCCGAAGGGGCGGCGGCCACGGATGCGGTGGCCGCCACGGTCGGGGGCAGCCGGTGACCACGTTCCTCGACCAGTTGGTGGCCCAGGGCCGAGACCGACCCGCTGCACCCGCGATCGTCACCCCGGACACGGTCGTCACCTACGGCGAACTCGTCGCTCGTGTCGACCGGCTCGCCCGGGTGCTGGTCGCCCGGGGGGTCGGCTCGGAACAGGTGTGCGCGATCGCGGTCGACCGCGGACCGGAGGCCGTCATCGCCATGGCTGCCGCCCTGCGAGCTGGTGCGGCCTTCCTCACCCTCGACGTCGAGCTGCCCGGCCCCCGGCTGGCGACCATGATCCGTAGTGGGCAGGCTCGGTGCCTGGTCACCACGTCGGCGTTGGCCGGGCAGCTCGACCTGGCGTTCGGCGGCCTCCGGGTGCACACCGACGAACCGGATCCCGGTGCCACGGTCCGCCTGCCGCCCATCGCCACGCGGTCGCTGGCCTATGTCAGCCACACCTCCGGGTCCACCGGTACGCCCAACGCGGTGCTGGTGGAGCACCGTGGGTTGGACAACTATCTGAGATGCGTCGTAAGCGACTACGACCTCGGTACGGAGACCGTCGTCCTGCAGCTCGCCCCGCTCGGTTACGACGCCTCGATCCGCGACACGTTCGCTCCGCTCATGGCCGGCAGTCAACTGGTGATGGTCGCCCGCTCGGCGCTACTGCGTGTTGACGAGTTCACCGCGACCCTACGGGGCTTCGGAGTGGACACCATCCTCAGCGCCACGCCCACCTTTCTCACCTTCGTCTCCGGCCACGACGTGCCGTTGCTACGGCTGACCGTGTCGAGTGGTGAATCCCTACGGCCGTTTCTGACCGCCGGGGGCCGGGAGCGGTTGCGTGGCCGGTTGGTCAACCAGTACGGCCCGACCGAGGCCACGATGACCTCAACCCGTTTTGTGGTGCCCCCGGATCCGGACACCACGATGGACCTTGTCGGCACACCGATCGAGGGAGTGACCGTCTATGTGCTCGACGATGATCTGAACCCGGTGCCGGCTGGTGCCGTTGGTCAGATGTGGGTTGGTGGGATCGGTGTCACCCGGGGCTACGGTGGCCGCCCGGATCTCACCGCCGAGAGGTTCGTGCCCGACCCGTTCAACGGTCCCGGCAACCGCATGTACCGCACCGGAGACCTGGCCCGTCTCCGTGGCGACGTCCTCGAATATCTGGGCCGGGTGGACCGGCAGATCAAAATTCGCGGCTACCGGGTGGATCCGGCCGAGATCGAGGGTGCGCTGCTCACCCACCCCGCGGTCGATGGCGCGGCGGTAACGGCGGCCACCGATGACCGTGGCCGGGTGTTCCTGGTCGCCCACATCGCCGGTGAACTGGCCGAGGTGACCGACGCGGCGCTCCGAGCGGGTCTGGCGGCGACGCTGCCGCCGTACATGCTGCCCCGCAGGTTCACCCGGATCGCACGCCTGCCGACCACGGCCAGTGGCAAGGTCGATCACCGCGCCCTGACAGCGGGACCGTGATGACCACCATCGGGAGCGCCACGCGGTCCGGGTTGGGGATAGCCGACGTACGGGTGGCTGCGGAGCGGATTTCCGGGCTGGTGCGGCGTACCCCGTTGCTGGCACTTGGTTCGAACCTGTTGGTCAAGGGCGAGCATCGCCAGCACGGTGGGTCGTTCAAGCTGCGTGGTGCGGCGAACGCGATGGTGGTGTTGCGACCGGCCGCGGTGGTCACCGGATCGTCGGGCAATCACGGTATCGCCGTCGCCACGATCGGCGCTGCGTGCGATATCCCGGTGACCGTGGTCATGGCCGCCGGCACCAGCGAGGCCAAGGCGCGGGCGATCCGTGCTCGAGGTGCGCGGGTGGTACACATCGAGGGCGGCGTGGCGGAGCGGGAGCGGCGGGCGCGGTCGATCGCGGACCGGACCGGCGCGGTGTACCTGCCCTCATCTGATCATGAGCTTGTGGTGGCCGGAGCCGGCACCGTCGGCCTTGAGGTGGCCGAGGACGCCCCCGACATCACCACGATCTTCGTCCCGACCGGCGGAGGTGGACTCCTGGCCGGGGTGTGTCTGGCCGTTGACGCGTTCGACAACCCGGTGCGGGTGGTCGGCGTGGAGCCGGTACACACCCGCCGCTACGCGATTTCCATCGCCGCGGGTGGACCGGTCGAGCTGCCGCCGTCGTCCACGATCGCCGATGGATTGCGTGGCCAGCGGCCGGGGGCTGTGCCACTGCCGATCATTCGCCGTCGAGTAGACGAGTTGATTGGCGTGACCGACGACGCCATCGTCCATGCGCTGGGCGTGTTGCGGGTGGCCGGAGTCGCCGCTGAGCCGAGTGGGGCGGTCGCGCTGGCCGGAGCGATGCAGGCCGGGTGTGGTGGTCATGCAGTGGCGGTGGTGTCGGGCGGCAACACATCCGAGGTGCTGTCCGCGGCGCCGTGGACATTCGATGAAAGGAAGCACAATGACTACAACTATCGACGTGTCTGAACTTATCGTATCGATTTACCGGGAAACGCTGCATGACGAGACGCTTGGCGCGAACAGTGACTTCTTCGAGGCCGGTGGTGATTCGTTGACCGCCTTCCAGATCACTGCGCGACTCCAAGCGACGCTGGATATCGAGGTTCCCGTCGCGCTCGTGTTCGCCTACCCGTCGCCGGCCGACCTCGCCGAGGTCGTCGCCGCTGACTTCTAGGAGCGACTACTGTGGACGACACATCGGTACCCCTTGGCGCGAACTGGCGGCTCTGGTCCCAGTTCGCGCTCCGTGGTCCGGGCTTTCCGGCCTCCGGCGTGTTACGCCTCGCACCGGCCGGACTGGGGGAGGCCGCCGACAAGTTCAGTGCGGACGAGGCGTTGTCCGGCGCGGCCTGGACGGCCTTTGAGGAGCTCTACGCGGACGCGGTGGTGGCCACCGCGTCCGAGCTGCAGCGAGTCGCGGCACTGCCGGCGTTCCAAACTGCGGTGGCCTGGCAGAATCGGCCCCTGCTCAACTCGGGCATCGCACCGTTCCTGGCCTGGACGCCGAGCGCCGCGGGCCGGACCAGCATGCCGCGGCAGCGCGAGGAACTGGTCGCTCACTACTGGCAGCGGTTCTGCGTCAAGAACGACACCATCGGCTTTTTCGGCCCGGTGGGCTGGGGACACTGGGACATATCTACGTCGGGGATCGCCGTGACCTCGGGCGTGGGACTCGTCGAGTCGTCAGAGGTGTACTTCGCCAGCTGGGCGGTTGACGCGGTGGCCCGACTGGTTAACGCGGACCCCGAGCTGCGGCCGTGGATCGCCCCCCGGCTGGTGCCCTTCGTACGGGTCAACCACAACTCGGTGCTCGTGCCCGGGCGTCCGCCGCAGGTGCTGCCGCCGGAGCTGATCGAACTGCTGTCCCGCTGCGACGGGGTCCGACCGGCCCGTGAGGTCGGCCCGGCCGAGCAACTGGAGGAACTGGTACGCCGTCGCATCGTTTTGTGGCGACTGGATGTACCGGCGGACGCGCGTCCCGAGAAGTGGATGCGGCACTGGCTGGAGTCGGTCGGCGCACCCGGTGGTCGGGCGGCGGAGCTGTTGGAGGTACTCGTACACGGGCGTTCCCGGGTCGCGGCCGCGGCCGGACCCGAGGAGCTGAAGGCGGCTCTGACCGACCTGGAGTCCCAGTTCGTGGCGTTGACCGACGAGACCGCCGTCCGGGAGAAGAACGCCAAGACCGCGCCGTGCCGGACGCTGGTCTACTCCGACGCCCGGCGATCCGCGCGGGTGCGGCTCGGCGCTGACCTGCTCGACGCGTTGGCGCCACTCAATCTCCTACTGACCGCGGGGCGGTGGCTCACGTCGACCGTCGCCGAGCGGGTGATGGCGCGGGTGCGGGAGGTGTTCGACGGCCCGACGGATCTGGCGACATTCTGGTTCGCGTGTATGCCGGTGCTGCATGGTGAGGCCGCGGGAATCGCCGTCCAGGTCCAGGAGGAGTTCCGGCGTCGGTGGCAGTCGGTGCTGCCGCCGCTGACCGGTTCCCGGATCCAGGTCGACGCCGCGGAGATCGCGGGAGCGGTACGAGAGGCCTTCGCCGCGGCGGACGCAGGCTGGACGGCTGCCCGGTATCTCAGCCCCGACGTGTTGGTGTCTCCCGGGGGAGAACTGGTCCTGGGCGAGCTACACGTGGCGACCAATACGCTGGGTGCCTCGCTGTTTGTCAACCAGCATCCGGACCCGGAGTCGCTGCTGGCGCAGACCGCGCGTGACCATCCGGAACCGAGGTTGCTGCCGTTGTTGCCCAAGGAACACCGAGCGAGGTTGTCGGCGCGGATTCGACACACGCTGGTGCGGCCGGAGGACTACTACGTGGCGTTGGTCGATCAGACCGCTGATCCGGCGCGGCCCCGGACGGTACGGAGCGCGGACGTCACGGTGCGTGCGCAGGGCGACCGCCTGGTGGCGGTCCTGCCCGACGGCGCCGAGTTCGGCATTGTGGACGTCTTCTCCCACGTGCTGACGACGCTGGTGATGGATATGTTCCGCCTGATACCAGAGGCCGACCACACTCCCCGGGTGACGATGGACCGGATGGTGGTGGCACGGGAGTCCTGGCGCTTCCCGACGGCTGCGCTGCCGTTCATCGAGGAGAAGAGCGAGGCGGGACGGTTCGTCCGGGCCCGACGGTGGCGCGAGCAGGCCGAGCTTCCCCGCTTCGTCTTCGTCGTGTCGCCGACGGAGCCGCGGCCGTTCTTCGTCGACTTCGACTCTCCCGTGTACGTGAACATCCTGGCCAAGTCAGCTCGACGGCTGCACCGCCAGGGCGACCCGGAGGCACGGCTGGTGATCACGGAGATGCTGCCGACACCAGAGCAGACCTGGTTGATGGACGACCAGGGCGAGCGCTACACGGCCGAGCTGAGGTTCGTGGCGGTGGACAACTCCTGAGCCCACCGCCGCGTCCGCGGAGCTTCCACCCGCCCGGCTGAGTTCCACTCGTCCGTGAAACAGGCCAGCGGTGGACCGGCCGCTGGTCAGAGCGGGCCGCCACCCGCGACGACCAGCGTCGGTCCACGCCGGGGGTCGAGGTCCCGCCCGATGTCGTGGCTGGCGGTGCCGAAGGCCTTCGCCAGCGCTCCGGCCGTGGCCTCCGCCCGGTGCTCCGGGCACATGACGCTGATGTCGGTCGACTCGACGGAGACGGCGGATAGCGTTACGCCAGCCGCGACCACCGTTTGGCAGAACGTCGCCGCGACCGCGGAATCCGTGCGCAGACCGATGCCCCGGACGCCGACCCGCGCTACCGCGTTCGACAGCTGAACCCGAGTGCCCGCGGCGGCTAGGGAGGCGGCTACGGCCTGCCCCCGGGGCCGGGGCACCACCAACGTCACCCCGGCCCCGGAACCGGCGACCGTCGTCGGTTCGACACCCAGTCTCGCCACTGCCGCGAACACCCGCGCCAGTGCCGCGGAACATGTCGACAGCCCGCCGACCGTCACCGTCGATTCCGTGTGGGAGGTGTACACCTCCCACACCACCGCCCGCTCCATTAGGCTCAGCTCCGGTCGGTCAGGCGGCTGAGCAGCGCGCCCAGATCCGCGACGTGCGGCGGTTTCATCACGCCGAAGTGGTCGCCCGGTACCCGGTGCACGGTCACGCCCCCCGCCGTCAACTCGCGCCACCGTGCCACGTACCCGTCGAACGCCTGACCGGCCGCCACCTCGTGCTCGCCCCGCTCGAGTTCGTCGCTCACGATCAGGTGTAGCTGTCCCGAGTACGGGGTGTGACGGTAGGCGAGGTCGAGCTCCATCACCTCGCGCCAGATCCGGACCGATTTCGGCCAGACGTCGCCGACGCCCCGGGCTGGCAGGGTGATCCCGACCGCCGGATCCACGTCGTCCACCAGATGCTCAAGGAGGGCGAGGATCTCGGCGCGACGCTCGGCGGTGTCGGCCCGGGGGTCGGCCACGATCTGTTCGACCAGCGCCTCCAGCCGCCGAATGTAGTTCAGCTCCTGCCAGCCCTCGGCTCGAGTGTGGGCGTCGAGGCCGGGGTCGAGCAGCATAAACGTGACCGTCTCACCGGCGTCGGTCAAGCGCCGCGCCATCTCGGTGGCAATGCTGCTGCCGCCACACCAGCTGAACAGCCGGTACGGACCCCGCGGCTGGGCGGCCCGCAGCTCGGCCAGGTAGCGCTCGGCCATCTGTTCCGCGGTCGGAACCTCGTTGTGTGTCGCCGGCCACTCGAAAGCCGCGACCGGGATGTCGGGCGCCAGGTGGGGTACCAGCCGTAGGTACCAGTGCGCGCTGCCGCCACCGGGGTGCACGCAGAACAGCGGGGTGGCCGAGCCGCTCCGGCGCAGCCACATCATCGCCTTGCCAGCCGGCTCGTCCGTGACCGTCGTGGCGAGAGCGGCGATCGTACGGTGCGTGATGAACGACCGGAACGTCAGCTCGATGCCGTCGCGGGCCCGTAGCGTCGCAATCACTCGCATCATCGCCAGCGAATGACCGCCCAGTTCGAAGAAGTCGTCGTGCACTCCGACCCGGTCCACCCCCAACGCCTCGCGCCACGCCGCGGCCAGCGCCCGCTCGGTCTCGTCCGACGGCGCGACGTACGCCGAGTCCAGCTCGGGCCGAGAGCCGTCCGGTCCGGGCAGTACTGCCCGATCCACCTTGCCTGCAGGGGTCAGGGCGAAGTCCTCGACCGCGATCCAGTGCGTGGGCAGGAGGTGACCGGGCAGGCAGGCACGCAGGTACTCCCGGAGCTCCGCCGGGGTCGGCGGTACGTCAACGGCACGGGTGTAGGCGACCAGGGCGGCGTCGGTGGTGCCGGAGCGGTGTACGGCGGCGACCGCCGACGCGACCGCCGGGTGCCCGCTCAATGCCGCTTCGATCTCGCCCAGCTCGATCCGGTGGCCGCGTACCTTCACTTGGTGGTCGGTTCGGCCGTGGTACTGGATCGTGCCGTCAGGGTTACGGGACACCACGTCCCCGGTCCGGTACATGCGTGCGCCGACGGGTCCGTACGGGTTCGGCACGAACCGTTCGGCGGTCAGCCCGGGACGCCCCAGATAGCCCCGGGCAAGTCCGGCTCCGCCGACGTACAGCTCGCCGCGGACGCCCACCGACAGTGGACGCAGATCGGGGTCGAGCACGTAGGCGGAGACGCCACCGATCGTGCTGCCGATCGACGGCGGGGCGGTCACCGTCGGCGCGACCTCGGTCAGCGTCGCGCACACCGACGTTTCGGTCGGCCCGTAGGCGTTGATGAACCGGGCCTGCCCACTCCACCGCGCGACCTGGTCGACGGGGCACGCCTCACCGGCTGACACCAGTACCCGGAGGTGGGGAAAGTCCTCCGGCGAGAGCCGTTCCAGCAGCGACGGTGGCAACGTCATGTGGGTCACCAGCCCTGCCTGCTGGCGTAGGTCACCAGGGTCGGTGCCACGGGGTGGCAGCACCAGTTCGGCGCCGTTGGTCAGCGACATCAACAGCTCCCACACCGACGCGTCAAAGCTCGGTGAGGCGAACTGCAGCACCCGGTCGCCGGGTCGAACGTCGAGGTGCTCCCGTTGGGCGTGCCGGAGGTTCAGCGCACCTCGGTGCGGCACCCCCACCCCCTTGGGACGGCCGGTCGATCCGGAGGTGTAGATCACGTACGCCAGATCTTCCAGGCTGGGCGCCACCGCCGGCCGGGCGGAGGGCAGGTCCGGATGGTCAGCGACGATTTCGACGGTGGCCGTGACCCCGGTCGGAAGCGGCAGGTCCGGTTCGGTGAGCAGCAGCCCGACCTCGGCGTCAGTGATCAGGTAGCGCAGTCGTTCGGCGGGATAGGCGGGGTCCAGCGGCAGGAACGCCGCTCCCGCCCGAAGCGTGGCGAGCATGCCGACGACCAGATCTGGGCCGCGCGTGAGGAACAGGCCCACGAGCGTGCCGGGGCCAGCGCCGAGTGCCCGCAGGCGGTGTGCGAGCCGGTTGGCGGCGGCGTCCAGCTCGGCGTAGGTGAGCGTGTGGTCGGCCTGGCGCACCGCGACCGCGTCGGGAGCGGCGGTTGCCTGGTGCTCAACGAGCTGGTGCACCAACTCCTCGGTGGGGTAGTCGCGGGTGCTGTCCCCGCCGAGGTGCAGGGCGTGGTCGTGGTCGACGGGGGCGAGCGTGACGTCGGTGCTGGCATCGGGATCGAGGGACATCGCCTCGAGCACCCGCCGGTAGGTTCTGCCGAGCAGTTCCAGGTTCTCGCGACCGATCCGGCTCGGCCGCCCGCCCAGGCGCAGTAGGCCGGGAAAGGTCCACACCTCCAACGGCAGCTCGCTCGGGCTGAAGTCATCGATCATGCCGACCGTGTCGGCCTCCCAGTCCAGGACGTGGAAATCGAGGTATCCGAAGGCGACGTCGATCAGCGGACTGCCGGGACTCCACTCCCGGCGCATGGCGGGCATCGGGTAGCGGCGGTGCGGCCACAGTTCCGCCTCGCCGGCGAACACGTCGGCGACAAAGTCGCGCCAGGTCGCGGCGGTCACGTCGGCGGCGAAAGGCACCGTGTTCAGGTACATGCCGAAAACCTCGTCGCCGCGCAGCTCCTCCGGACGACCGTTGCAGACCAGGCCCCCGAAGAACTGACGCCTGCCGGTGACGATGCTGATCGCTTTCAGATGGGCGGCATGCAGCACGCTTTTCATCGACGCCCCGGCGGCCGCGGCGAGTCGACGCAGGCCGGGCGCGAGGTCGGCCCACGGCACGTCGATGATCGTGGCTTTGTCGTCTCGTCGTTCGCTGGCCCAACCGTCCGGCAGCTCCAGCTTGTCGTAGCGGCCGATCGCCGTGGCCCAGAACCCGTGGTCGGTGCTGGTCGCCAGAGCACGCTTCTCGGCGGCGACGAAGTCGGCGAAGCGGACCTCCGGTGGAGGCGCGAGGTCGGGCTGGTGGCCGGTGCGGAGCCTCCGGTAGATCGAGACGAGTTCGTTGACCACGGACGTGTGGCTCCATCCGTCGAGGATGGCGTGGCACTCCGTGTGGGTGAGCCACCACTCGTCCGCACTGATCTCGTGTACGTGGTAGCGCAGCAACGGCGGCTGGGCGATGTCGAACGGACGCCCCCGTTCGGCCACGAGCCACTCGTCGACCGCGGCGCGCTGAGCCTGCGAGGCGAGACCGGTGAGGTTGGTGTGGGCCACGGGCAACTCGGCCGTGGCGTGCACCAGTTGCATCGTCTCGGAGTAGGTGGAGAGGTCGAATGAGGTGCGCAGGATCTCGTGCCGGCCCACCAGGATCGCGGTCGCGGCACGCAGGGTGTTCAGGTCGAACGGCAGCTCGTCGTGTACCCGGTAGCAAGAGACGTTGAGGTAGACGGTGCGGTCGGGGGCGGCCAACATCTCGTAGACCATGCCGGCCTGGGTTTCGGCGAGCGGATAGGCGTCAACCAGGCCGTTCGGCAGTAGCTGTCGGTCGGCCTCGGACAGTTGGGCGAACCGTTCGACGAGGGTGTCCTCCGTGGTCGCCGCTCCGGCGAGTCCGGCGAGTCCGGCGACGGTCTGGTGGGTGAACAGGTCATGCACGGCCAGCTCGACGCCGGCCGCGCGGAGGGCTCCGACCACCCGGATCGCCCGCATGGAGTCCCCGCCGATGGCGAAGAACCGGTCCTCAATGCCGACCTTGTCGATGTTTAGCGCATCGGCGATCGCGCCGGCGATCATGTGTTCGAGCGGGGTGCGTGGCGCGACGTACCCGCCAGTCGTGGTCCGGTTGCGGTCGGGAGCCGACAGGGCGTTGCGGTCGACTTTGCCGCTGGTGGTCAGCGGTAGCGCCGGATACGTGAGCCAGTGTGCGGGGACCATGGCCTCGGGTAGTTGCGCACGGAGGAAGTCGGCCAGCGTCGCCAGGTCGACGTCGCCGACCAGGTGGGCGACGAGTTGCCCATCGTCGACGGTGACGGCGGCGGCGCGGACGGCTGGGTTTTCGGTCAGGGCGTGCTCCACCTCCCCCAACTCCACCCGAATTCCGTTGATCTTCACTTGGTGGTCGAGCCGGCCCAGGTAGTCGATCTGGCCGTCGGGGCGGTGACGGGCGAGGTCACCCGTGCGGTACAGCCTTCCTCCCGGAGTGAAGGGGTCCGGCACGAACCGGTCGGCGGTCAGGGTAGGCCGGTGCAGGTAGCCGCGGGCGAGCTGAACACCGGCCAGCATCAACTCACCCGGGACGCCGACCGGAACGGGCTGCAGATCCTGGTCCAGGATGTAGGCGCGGGTGTTCGCGATGGGGGTGCCGATCGTGACCGGCTCACCAGGACGACAACGCGCCGCGGTGACGTCGACGGAGGCCTCGGTGGGCCCGTAGAGGTTGTGTAGCTCGCAGCCGATCCGGTCGTGCACGGCGGCGACGAGGTCGGAGGTGAGTGCCTCACCGCTGCAGATCACGCGGCGTAGCGACGGCAGCCCGGCGAAGGGTTCGGTGAGGAATGCGCGCAGCATCGAGGGAACGAAATGCAGAGTGGTGATGCGTTCGCTGTCGATCAATCGGGCCAGGTAGGCGGGGTCGCGGTGCCCGTCCGGCCGGGCGACGACCAGGGTGGCGCCCGTGATCAGCGGCCAGAAGAGCTCCCAGACGGAGACGTCGAAGCTGGCCGGAGTCTTCTGCAACACGCGGTCGGTCGCGTCAAGCCCGTAGGCGTGCTGCATCCAGCGCAGCCGGTTGACGATGCCCCGGTGTTCCACCACGACTCCCTTGGGGCGTCCGGTGGATCCGGAGGTATAGATCACGTACGCCGGGTGTTCCGGGTGGACCGCTACCCCCGGGTCCACCGTCGGACAGCCGGCGAGAGCGGCGAACGTGTCGGTATCGATCATCGCGGTGGCGCCGGAGTCCTCCCGCAGATAGCGCAGGCGCTCCGCCGGGTGATCGGGATCGAGCGGCAGGTAGGCCCCGCCGGCCTTCTGTACGGCCAGCAGCGCGACGACCAAATCCAGGCTCCGGGGCAGGCAGACGCCGACGATCGACTCCGGACCGACGCCGAGTGAGCGCAGGTGGTGGGCGAGTTGATTCGACCGGGAAGCCAACTCGGCGTACGTCAGCGAACTGCCGTCGAACCGGACGGCCTCGCGCTGCGGGGTGCGCCGCACCTGGTCCGCGATGAGCCCCGGCAGGGTGGCGCTGGGCTGGTCGACGGCGGTGTCGTTCCAGCTGGTGACCACCTGCTTTCGCTCCGCCGCTGACAGCAACGCCAGCTGGCGGACCGGTGTGTCCGGGTCCGACACGATCGACTGGAGCAGGTGGGCGTAGTGCCCCGCCAACCGGCTCATGGTCTCCGGCTCAAAGAGCGCGGTCGCGTAGTTCACCCCCACCCCGAGCGTGCCGTTGGCGCGCTCGATCACCGACAACGTCAGGTCAAACTTCGCCGCGACCTCGCCGACCGGCAGGGCCGTCACCGTCAGGTCCCCGAAGGAGGGCGCCTCGGTGACCCGATCGGTCATCAGGAACATCGTCGAGAAGAGCGGGCTGCGTGACGGGTCCCGGACCGGGGCAAGCTCGTCAACGATCTGTTCGAAGGGCAGCTCCTGGTGCGACTGCCCGTCCAGGACGGTGTCCCGAACCCGATCCAACACGTCGCGAAAGGACGGCGAACCGGAAAGGTCGGTTCGCAGCGCCAGGGTGTTGAGGAACAGGCCCACCAGGTCCTGGGTCTCCGGCCGTGCCCGGCCGGCCACCGGGGTGCCCACGGCGATGTCGGTCTGACCGGTATAGCGGGCGAGAAGCACCTTGAACGCCGCCAGGAACGCCGTGAAGGGGGTGACCCCGTGGTCGCGGGCGAGCCGCCCGAACCGGGTGGCGATCGGGGCCGACACGTCGACCTGCACCAGCGCGCCTGCCCCGTCCCGTACCGGTGGGCGGGGCCGGTCGGTCGGCAGCTCCAGGGGGTTCAGCCCGGCGAGCCGCTCCCGCCAGTACGCCAGATCTCCGGCCAGCGCCTGCCCGGAGGAGCGGTCCCGCTGCCACACGGCGAAGTCCACGTACTGGACGGGCAGTTCGGCGAACTCCGGTTCACGGCCGGCAGACGCGGCCGTGTACCGCTCGCCCAGCTCGCGCACCATCACCTCTTCCGACCAGGCATCACCGGCGATGTGGTGCAGGGTCAGCACCAGCGCGTGGTCGTCCTCGCCGAGGAACACCAACGTTGGCCGGAAGACCGGACCGGCGGCGAGGTCAATGTTGGGTAGTTCGGTGGACAGCACCGCGTCGAGTGCGTCGAGGCCGTCTCTGCCGTGCAGCGTGACCGGGGTCGGATCGTCGATCACCTGTGCCGGTTCGCCGTTGACGTCGACGTAACGGGTCCGCAGCACCTCGTGGCGGGCAACCAAGCCGTCCAGTGCCGTCTGCAGTGCGGGCCGGCACAGCTGGCCGCGGATACGCAGAGCTGTGGTCATCAGGTACTCGGGGCTGCCCGGTCGTAGCCGGTCGAGGATCCAGAGTCGCCGCTGAGCAGAGGAGAGTGGCAGGTGACCGTCGCGGGACACGCGGGCGGGGGCGCCTTCGGGGGAGGCGCCGGCCTGTCCGCTCAGGCGCTTGCGCAGCAGCGCGGTCCGCAGCGCCGCCCGGTCGATTGTCCTGGTCATCGTGCACCTTCTTCTTCAGCGAGCAGGGCTTCGATCTCGGTGTCGGTGAGCAGGGCGACGTCGGCCTCCACCGCCGCGCCAACCTCGATCGCGAGTTCGGCGACGGTCGTGGCCTCGAACAGCCGTCGAAGCGGCAGGTCGACGGCGAACGCCGTCCGAATCCGGGCCAGCACCCGGGTGGCCAGCAGCGAGTGCCCGCCGAGTTCGAAGAAGTTGTCATGGATCCCGACCTGTTCCACGTCGAGCACCTCCGCCCAGATCCCGGCGAGCGCTGCCTCCGTCTCGTCACGCGGCGAGGTCAACGTGCGCTCCCCGTCGGGGGCCGACGGTGCGGGTAGCGCCTTGCGGTCGACCTTCTTGCTCGGGGTCAGCGGCAGCGCGTCGAGCGTGACCCAGCGGGCCGGCACCATGTACTCCGGTACCCGGTCGCGCAGGTGGGCCCGGAGTTCCGCGATGTCCGGTCGGGAGCGGTCACGGGGGACCACATAGCCCACGAGCTGTTTCTCACCCGGCCCGACCTCGCGGACGGTGACGACACTCGCGTGCACTGCCGGGTGCTCGGCCAGGGCCGCCTCGATCTCACCCAGTTCGATGCGGAACCCCCGAACCTTGACCTGTTGGTCGATCCTGCCGATGAACTCGATCGTGCCGTCCGGCCGCCAGCGCACCAGGTCGCCGGTGCGGTACAGCCGCGCGCCGGGATCACCGGAGTGCGGATCGGGGACGAAGCGGTCAGCGGTCAGCTCCGGCCGGTTGAGGTAGCCGCGCGCCAGCCGTATCCCGCCCAGGCACAACTCACCGGGGACCCCCACGGGCACCGGCATCAGCCCGGTGTCCAGCACGTAGCCGCGGGTGCCGGCCACCGGCCGCCCGATCGGCATCGCTGCCTCGTCCCGTTCGTCGGCGTCCAGCCCAGCGACCGGGTGTAGGACGCAGGTGACGGTCGCCTCCGTCGGACCGTAGTTGCACAGGAACCGGGCGGGCAGTCCGGTCGCGGCCCAGCGGCGGGCGTCGGCGACCGTCACCACGTCACTGCCGACGTTCATCAGCCGCAGCGCCGACAACCTGTCGACATCGGCCTCAAGTAACTCCCGGTAGTAGGCCGGGGTGATCTCCATGATTGTTACGCCGTGCTCGGCGAGCCGTGCCGGTAGTTCGCTCGGCGTCCAGAACACCGGATCACTGACTACCACGGTCGCGCCGGCGAGCAGAGTCGCCGCGATCTGGTCCATTGCCACGTCGAACGTCAGTGCGGACAGCAGCACCACCCGATCGTCCGGCCCGATGCCGTAGGCGTCGCTGATCACTCGGCAGTGGTGGACGTAGGAACGATGCTCGATCATCACGCCCTTGGGGCGGCCCGTGGACCCCGACGTGTAGATGACATAGGCCAGGTTGTGTGGCCTCGGTGGGCTCTCCAGATCAGTCGCCGGGGCGGTCGCGAGCTGGTCGTCGTCAACGGTCACGACCCGATGGCCCGCGAGCCGCTGGGCAGCGGCCCGGGTGGTCACCACCAGGTGCGCCGCCGCGTCGGTGAGCATGAAGTCCAGTCGCTCGGTGGGATGGTCCGGGTCGAACGGGACGTACACCCCACCCGACTTGAGGGCGGCTAGCAGTACGACCACCGCGTCGGGGCCGCGTTCCAGGCACGATGCGACGACGACCTCTGGACCGACACCCAGCGACCGCAGGTGGTGGGCGAGCTGGTTGGCGCGCTCGTTGAGCTCGCGGTAGGTCACCTCCTGCTCGCCGAAGACCATGGCCACGGCGTCCGGCGTCCGCTTGGCCTGTCGCTCGAACAGCTCGGGTACCGTCCGGTGGCGCTCGTCCACCGGGTCGAGCAGCGGCAGCCGGGTGGACGCCGGGTCAGGCCACTCCCGCACCAGCACGTCGCGCTCGCCGTCGGACAGGACGGGGAGCGAGTTCAGCCGGGCCGTGGGGGAACCGACGATCGCGGTCAGCAGGTTCAGGTAGTGGCCGGCGAGCCGCTCGACCGTCGACCGGTCGAACAGGCCGGTCGCGTACTCGAACGTGCATCGCAGCCGCCCCCTGGAACGCTGCTTGACCGTCAGGGTGAGGTCGAACTTGGCAACCGGCACCCCCGCGTGCACCGGCTCGATAGCGGCCTCACCGAGGGTGGTCGGGAACTGGTCCAGGTGGGCCAGCTCAAACATGATCTGGAACAGCGGGTTGCGCGACATGTCCCGGTTGGCGGCGAGCGCGTCCACGAGGTGTTCGAACGGCACGTCCTGGTTGGCGAACGCGTCCAGGGAACTACGGCGTACTTGGTCGAGTAGTTCGACGAAGGTGGGGTTGCCACTCAGGTCATGCCGCAGGACGAGCGTGTTCACGAAGAAGCCGAGAAGTTCTTCGGTCTCCGGCCGAGTCCGCCCCGCGACCGGCGTTCCGACGGCCAGGTCGGTTCGCCCGGTGTAGCGGGCCAGCAGGACCTGGAATCCGGCAAGCAGCGTCATGAAAAGGGTGGCCCCGTGCCGACCGGCCAGCTCGTGCAGGCCTGCCGCCAGCTCATCGGGCACATCGACGGAGACGGTGCCGCCACGGGGGTCGCGCACCGCCGGTCGAGGCCGGTCAGTGGGCAGCTCCACCGGATCGAGGCCGGTGAGCCGCTCCCGCCAGTAGTCGAGCTGGTCACCCAGCTCTGCCTCGCGGCTCCGTTGCCAGGCGGCGAAGTCGGCGTACTGCACCGTCGGGGGCGCCAGTGGTACGTCAGCGCCACCACGGATAGCCGCGTAGGCGGTCCGTAGATCCCGCATGAACAGGTCCATCGACCAGGCGTCGAAGGCCACGTGGTGCAGGCTAACAGCGACCAGGTGGTCCTCGGCCCCCCGGCGCACCACGGTGACCCGGAGCGGACGCTCCTGGGAGAGGTCGAACGGCTGGGAGCAGGAACGGTCAACGAGCGCCTGCACCGCCGCGTCGGACGCACCGGTCAGGTCAACCACCTCGAACCGTACCGGGCCGGGCGGATCGATCACCTGTACCGGACTGTCACCCGCACTGACGTAACGCGTGCGCAGCATCTCGTGCCGGGCGGCGACGGAGTCCATGGCACGGCGGAGCGCCTCGGTGTCTAGCGGCCCCCGTAGCCGCAGCGCCAGCGGGACGAGGTACTCGACGCTGCCGGGTTCGAGCTGGTCGAGGAACCACATGCGCTGCTGCGCGAAGGACAGGGGGAGTACCCCGTCCCGGGGCACCGGTGGGATCACCGGACCGTCGGCGGCGGCGACATCGATATGTGCGGCGAGCGCGGCGACGGTGCGTGCGGCGAACAGATCGCCAACGGTCAGTTCGATGTCGAAGGTGCGGCGTAGCCTGAGCACGAACCGGATCGCGAGCAATGAGTGCCCGTAGGTGAAGAAGTCGTCCTCCGCCCCGACCCGCTCGATGCCGAGTACCTCCTCCATCAACGCCGCGACCGCCCGTTCGGTGGGCGTCCTGGGGCTGACGTGTTCGTCCGTCGGGGACGCGGGTAGCGTCCCGGGCTCCGGTAGCGCCGCGCGGTCGACCTTGCCGTTCGAGGTCAACGGCAACACGTCGAGGCCGACGTGGTTCGAGGGAATCATCGGAGCCGGCAACACCTCGGCGAGGTGCGCGGCCAACGTCTCCAGGGAAACCGGGGTGCCGTTCGCCGGCACGGTGTAGGCGACCAGTTCGAGGTCGCCCAACTCGCCACGGCGCGCGGTCACCACGGCCTCGCCCACGTCGGGGTGGGTGCGCACGGCCGCCTCCACCTCGGCTGGTTCGACCCGTACCCCCCGAATCTTGACCTGCTCGTCCACCCGCCCGATGAACTCCAGGACCCCGTCGTCGCGCCAACGGACCAGGTCGCCGGTGCGATACCAGCGTTCCCCGGGCACCCGCGCGTACGGATTGGGACGGAACCGTTCCGCGGTCAGGTCGCCACGCCCCACGTAGCCGCGGGCCAGCCCGACGCCCGACACACACAGCTCACCCGGAACCCCGAGCGGCACGAGCTCGTCCGAGGCATCCACGACGTACGCACGCATGTTCTGCAGCGGGGTGCCGATCGGTACGGTCTCACCCTGCTCGCCGCGGCGGAACCAGGCCGCGGTCGAGTCGATCGCGCACTCGGTCGGGCCGTACGTGTTCATTATCTCGACGTCGAGGGTGTCGAGTAGCCGTTCGCACAGGGCGATGGGTAGGGGTTCGCCTGCCGAGCAGAGCAGCCGCAGCGCGGAACAGTCTGCCAGGTGGGGCACCTCCACCAGGAGACGCAGCACCGACGGCACGAGCTGCAACACCGTCACACCGTGGGTGGCGACCGCTTCGACCATCGCGGCGGGATCCCGGTGTACGCCGGCTGGTGGCGTCACCACGGCCCCACCGGATACCAGCGGTGACAGGAACTCCCACACGGAGGCGTCGAAGCCGATCGTGGTCTTCTGCAGTACCCGGTCTCCCGGGGTCATCCCGTACCGGTGAACCGACCACAGCACCCGGTTGCGGATGCCGCCGTGGGTGATGGTGACCCCCTTGGGCCGCCCGGTGGACCCGGACGTGTACATCACGTACGCGGCGTTGCCGGGGTGGATGACCGGCGGTACGGCGGTCGGTGCCGAGGCGATCAGGGCCTGGTCGGAATCGAGGGCGATGAGCTGCGCCGTGGGCAACTGGTCCCGTAGCGCGGAGTTGGTGACGATGAGTTCCACGCCGGCGTCGGCGACCATCATCGCCAGTCGCTCGGCAGGGTGCTCGGGTGGCAGCGGCACGTACACGCCGCCGGCGGCGAGCACGGCCAGTAGGGTCGTCACCAGGTCGGCGCCGGGATGCAGCGAAACTCCGACGGGTCTTTCTGTGGTCACCCCGCGGGACAACAGATAGCTGGTCAGCGCGGTGACCCGGGCGGCTAGTTCGGCGTAGGTCAGGTCCCCGTCCGCGCCGGCTACGGCGACGGCGTCCGGAGTACGCCGGGCCTGCGCCAGGAATAGCTCGGGCAGGAGCAGCCGCGACGTGGGTGCGTTCGTGTGGTTCCACTCGTGGAGTTGGTGTAGCTCTGGCTCCGCCACCAGGCTGAGGCGGGTCACCGGGCGGGTGGGCTCCGCGAGTGCGCGGGACAGCAGCCGCAGGTAGTTGGCGGCCATCCGTTCGATCCGCGCCCGATCGAACAGGGCGGTGACGTACATCAGGCGCGCGTGTACGGTCCCGTCCGGCCGCTCGGAGAGGTGTAGCGACAGGTCGAACGCGGAGTTGGTCCAGGCGGCCGGCAGCTTCGTCACTTCCAGGCCGGGCAGGCTGAGCCGGACTCGTTCGGCGTTGTGCATCGCGAAGCCCACCTGGAACACCGGGTTGCGCGACGGGTCCCGGTCGGGGGCGAGATCGTGTACCACCCGGTCGAAGGGGACGTCCTGGTGGCCGTACGCATCCAGCGTGGTTTCCCGGACGCGGGCCAGCAATTCCGCGAATGACGGTGCTCCGGCGAGGTTCGTCCGTAGGACGATGGTGTTGACGAACGCGCCGATGAGCGGCTCCAACTGGACGTCGTTGCGCCCTGCCAACGACACCCCGACGGCGACGTCGCGCTGACCGGCGTAGCGTCCGAGGAGCAGCTGAAACGCCGACAGATACACCATGAAGGGGGTGGCACCAGCCGCCCGCGCGAGCAGGGTGACCTCGTTGGCGACGGCAACCGGAACAGTGAAGTCGAAGTTGTCCCCGGCGGAGTTCCAGTGCGAGGGGCGGGGACGATCGGTCGGCAGGTCCAGCGGTGCCAGTCCGGCGAGCGTGTTCCGCCAGTAGCCGAGCTGCTTGCTTCGTACCTCCTCGGCGGAGGCCCACCACTCGCGCTGCCAGTCGGCGTAGTCGCCGTACTGAACGGGCGGCTCGGCCAGTCCCGCGGCGGTACCGCCGGTGAGCTCCCCGTACAGCTCGCCGAGCTCGCGGGCCAGCACGCCCCAGGACCAGCCGTCGAAGGCGATGTGATGCACCGTGATCAGCAGCACCGAGTCGGACCGGTCGAGCCGGACCAGCGTCACCCGCCACGGTGGCTCGGTGCGGAGGTCAATCGGAGTCCGCTGGTCCAGCCGGATCCGCTGTAGCTCGGTGTCGGCGTCCGCCACCGCGGTCAGGTCGATGACCTCCACCGGCACGGCGACCGGATCGTCAACCACCTGAAGCGCGGTGTCGTCCACGGTCTCGTACCGGGTGCGCAGCACCTCGTGGCGCTCGGACACCCGGGTGAACGCGGTCGCGAGCGCGTCGACGTCCACGGGGCCCCGTACCTGAAACGCCTCGTGCAGTAGGTACTCCGTGGCAGCTCCGGATCGCAGCTGGTCGAGGAACCACAGCTGCTCCTGTGTGAACGACAGCGAGATGCCGCCATCACCGGTTGCCATCGATCTGCCTCCCTGTGCTGGGCTCTGGTCTAAGCGGTGCGGAACGGTTCGGCCATCGCGACTGCGATCTTGCGTGGTCCGGTGAACGGCTCGCGGCCGTGTGCGGCGAGCATGTTGTCGACGAGCAGGACGTCGTCGCGTTGCCAGTCGAAGCGGCGCTGGGCTGCGCGGTAGCAGTCGCGCAGGTGCGCGACCACCTCGTCGGGCACGCGCTCGCCGTCGCCGTAGTAGGTGTTCGTCGGTAGGTCCACCTCGTCGAACATCTCCCGAAGGCCGGCGCACATCTCCTCGGCCAGGGTCGTCACGTGAAAGAAGGTGAGGTGGTTGAACCACACCTCCGCGCCGGTTGCCGGATGCCGGTGAACGGCCTGACGCCGCCCGGTGGTGCGAAGGCCGTTGCGGCCGACCCATTCCACCTCGACGCCGTTGCCGGCGCAGTAGGCCTCGACCTCGGCGGGCTTGTCGGTATTGAACGCCTGCTGCCACGGCACGCCCAGACCGTCGGAGAAGTTGCGCACCACGGTCCAGCCACGGCGGGCGAACTCGTCGCGTACGGCCGGATCGATCGATCGGAGGACCTGCCGGGTGTCGGCCAGCGGGGTGGCCCCAAGGGTCTCTGGTGGGGTGATGCAGTAAAAGAAGAGTGTCATGGGCCAGGTCGCCTGGTAGGAGTTCTCGTTGTGCAGGAAGATCTCCTCGCCCGGGGGGTAGTCGGTTGAGGTGTAGACCTGGCCCTTGATCGTGCTACGGGGCGAGGATCGCTCGGCGTAGCTGAGTGGGGTGCCGGATACCGAGCGCACGATCTGGTCGAAGCCGTCGACACCGTCGACATCGAAGCCACGCAGCAGCACCGCGCCGTGCTCGCGCAACCGTTGGCGTACCCGGTCGCGGGACGTCGCGAGAAACGACGTGGCCGTTGTCTCTGGGGCCGGTGCCGTCACGACAAACGGGAGCGCCGGCTCAGCGTCCGAGGGAGTCCGCAGAGGCTGAGGAAGAGGGCTCGTCTTCATGCTATTCAGGGTTCCTGGTGGGGCAGCCCGGCTGCAGAGAACAACTGGCAGCTCCGTTCGCATGCCTGCTGCCGGCATCTGTGCGCGTTCTTCTCTGCATCGGGCACGGGAAGGCGCGGCACGCTCTCGATGGGTCCCCGGCGTGACGTTGCCACTGGACGGGTGTCGGCCCGACCTGTGGGCCCAGACGATCGCATCGATGGAGCGGACCGATGACCACGACCGCGCAACCCCGGCCTGGTGCGCCGGTTTCCAAGTTGCGTCACAACCGTGACTTTTTGTTGCTCTGGAGCGGGACCGCGGTATCCCTGGTCGGCCTAACTGTATCTACGGTCGCCTATCCATTGTTGATTCTGGCGGCTACCGGATCGAAAGCCGCAGCTGGTGTCGTTGGCTTCTTTTCGCTACTTCCGGCACTGCTGTTCCAACTACCGGCCGGGGTGTTGGTTGACCGGTGGGACCGACGTCGGCTGATGATCTGGTGTGACGTGGTTCGAGCGGCCGGGGCCGCGAGCGTAGTCCTTGCGTTGGCTCTCGACGAGTTGACGGTGGCGCACGTGGTGGTGGTGGGCTTCGTCGAGGGCACGATGTCGGTGTTCTTCAACCTGGCGGCACACGCCGCCGTGCCCAACATCGTGCATCCGGACCATCTGCCGGCCGCGCTGTCCCGAAACGAGGCGCGTTCCCGGGCGGCGACCATGCTCGGCACCACTCTTGGCGGGGTCCTGTTTGGGCTGAGCCGCGTCATGCCGTTTCTGCTGCACGCCGTCACTCACGTGATCTCGCTGGTCACGTTGCTGTTCATTCGTGCGGACTTCCAGCGTCGACAACCAGCGCGTACCCGAACCACCGGGCTGCTCGCCGAGGTCGGCGAGGGGATGCGCTGGTTGTGGCGCCAGCCGTTCCTGCGCACGGCCGCACTACTCGTCGCCGGCAGCAACCTCCTGTTCCGTGCACTGTTTCTTGTTGTCGTGGTGATGGCAACCGATGTCGGGGCGTCGCCGGCGGCAGTCGGGGTGTTGCTCGGGGTCGCCGGGGCCGGCGGGGTGCTCGGCTCCCTCGCTGCCGGCTGGTGTCAACGGTGGGTACCACTGCCGGCCCTGGTGGTTGGGGCGAACTGGATCTGGGCCCTGCTGATGGGCGCGATCGTTGTCGCCGACAACCTGTACCTACTAACCGCTGCGTATGCCGGAATGTGGTTTGTCGGCCCGTTGTGGAACGTCGCCGTCGCCACCCACCAACTTCGAATCACCCCGGATCGACTGCGGGGTCGGGTCCTTGGCGCGATGGGCCTGCTCGCCAGCGGCGCGTTGCCGATCGGCGCCCTGATCGGTGGCCTGCTGCTGGAATGGTTCGACGCCCGCGCCGCCGCACTGGTGCTCGCCGGCTGGATGGGCCTGCTGGCCCTTGTCGCGACGTTCGCCCCCGCACTCCGCAGGCCGGTCGTACCTGTCGAGACCCCCACCGTCCCCGACGCCGAACCCACCGTTCGTTGATCGGTCCCGTCGACCAAGGAGGAAGCTCCGTGTCCGGAGTGCTATCGACGATCGGTGCGACACCGATCGTCGAGTTGACCAAACTAGACCCCAACAGTTCGGTCAGGATCTTCGCGAAACTCGAGTCACACAACCCCGGTGGCAGTATCAAGGATCGTTCCGCCCTGGAGATGCTCCAGGAGCGGATCCGGGATGGCCAACTTGTGCCCGGAAAATCTACTGTCATCGAGTCCAGCTCCGGCAACCTCGGCATTGGCCTTGCCCAGATCTGCGCCTATCACGGAATTCGCTTCATCTGCGTGGTGGACCCAAGGACCAACCGTCAGAACATAGCAATTATGCGTGCGTACGGCGCTGAGGTCGAAGTGGTGACCGACGTCGACCCAGTTTCTGGTGAGTACCTCCCGGTGCGGATTCGTCGGGTTCGTGAGCTCGTCGAGAGCATCACGCACGCCTACTGCCCCAACCAGTACGCCAACCCACTCAACCCGCGGGCGCACCACAGCACCGTGCGGGAGATCCTGGACGCACTCCCGACGCTGGACTTTGTGTTCTGTGCCACCAGCTCCTGCGGCACCCTGCGGGGCTGCGCGGAGTACCTGCGCCGTCATCAACTGCCGGCTCAGGTCGTCGCGGTCGACGCACTGGGTAGCGCGATTTTCGGGCCTCCCGTCGGGGGCCGGCTGATTCCAGGCCATGGCGCGTCGGTCCGCCCGAGCCTGTACGCCGACGGCCTCGCCGACCAGGTGATCCGCGTTCACGACCTCGACGCCATCGTCGGGTGTCGCCGCTTGGCCGCCCGCGAGGCGATCCTGGCCGGTGGTTCGTCCGGGGCGGTGGTGTCGGCCCTGGACGTCGTGCGCGATCGGATTCCGCCGGGCTCGACGTGCGCGCTGGTCTTTCCCGATCGGGGTGAGCGGTATCTCGACACGATTTATAACGACGATTGGGTCGCCATGCATTTCGGTGATGTAGCCCACCTGTGGAAGGAACCCGAGATGGAGGCGATGTCATGCTGATGTTGGGTAAAAGTGAGGTGAACCTGGTTCTGGACGGCGCGGAATCGGACGTGCTGGCAGCGGTGCGAGAGGCGTACGAGCTGCACGCTCTGGGGCGTACGGCGGTGCCGCACTCGGTCTTCCTGCGTTTCCCGGCCGATCTGCAGAACCGCATTATCGCGCTCCCGGCCTACCTGGGAACCCGGATCCCGGTGGCCGGCGTCAAGTGGGTCGCGTCCTTCCCGGGTAACCTCCGGCTGGGTCAGGACCGAGCATCGGCATCCATGATCTTGAACTGCCCGCGGACCGGTTTTCCCGAGGTTTTCATGGAGGCCGCCGCCATTTCCGCACAGCGCACCGCCGCGAGCGCCGCGCTCGCGGCGGTCACCCTGGGCTCGTCGCATCCCGAGTCGGGCGTGTCGCAGATCGGGTGCGGCCCGATCGGCTTCGAGGTGCTGCGGTATCTGCAGCTCGTCAAGCCGGAACTGGACCAGATCACCCTGTACGATCTCGACCGAGCGCGCGCGGAGTCCTTCGCCGCCCGGGTGAACGCGAGGTGGCCGAGACTCAAGGTGGAGGTCGCCGCGCAGGTCGAGGAGGCTCTCGCCGCGCACCCGCTCGTCACGTTGGCGACCACCGCGAGCGTGCCACACCTCGCCGGGGAGCACTTGCGCCCTGGCGCGTTGGTCCTGCACCTGTCGCTGCGTGACCTCAGCGCCGAGACGATTCAGACCAGTATCAACATCGTGGACGACGCGGACCACGTGTGCCGCGCCGCCACCTCGCTGCACCTCGCCGAGCAGCAGTCCGGCGGGCGTGACTTCATCGCTGCCTCACTCGGCGAGCTCCTCGTGGCCGGCGATCGCTACAGCCGCGACGACAGCTCGCTGACGGTCTTCTCTCCGTTCGGCCTGGGCTGCCTGGATCTGGCAGTGGCGGCGATGGTCCGGCGGAAAGCCGAGGAGCGTGGCCTGGGCACGACCCTGCCGGGCTTCATGTCCGTGGGGGAGGCCTGACGCACGGACGCCATCCCCTACTGCCCTTGACCGCTCCCAGGCGACGACCGTCGGGTCGCCTGGGAACGACACTCCTCGGCGGGTGGGAACGGTGGTGGCCGGCGACCCTTTCGGGTCGCCGGCCACCGACCTACTCAGATGCCGCTTGCTTTCGTGCAGTCCGACGATGGTTCCAGGCTGAAGTCGAGGGTCGCGACGAACCCTGCCTCAACCTTGGTGCGGTCGAACTCCGGAACCCAACCGTCCTTGGCGACGATCACGTCGTAGCGGCCCTTGGGCAGCCAGACCGTGTACGTGCCGGAGTTGTCCGCCGTCAGGGTGTAGCCGGCGCCGCTGCCGGTCGCGTTCACCCGGACGGTGGCCGGTACGCCGACGGTCTCCCCGCCGCAGGTAACCCCGGTGACCGTGCCCTGGAGCTTGCCCCAGCTCTTCGGCGGAGACACGTTCATCTCCACCTTCACCGGCGTGGTCGGGTACGGCACGTCGGCCGCGAAGGCCAGCTCGCCGCTGTAGCGACCGGGCTGCTCAACCCCGGCCTCAGCGGTGGCCGTGAGGGTCAGCTGCACCTTGCGGGACTCGCCCGGCTCCAGGGTGAAGCTGGCCGGTGCGGTGCTCAGCCACGGCAGCTCCGTCTCCTGGACGCACAACTCCAGCCCGCTGAGCTGTTCGACCTCCGCCGTTCCGAGGAACGGGTCAAATGAGCCGCCGATCCGGTAGGCCCCACACGCGCCGGCCCCCCGGTACCGGGCGAACTCGGCGTTCGGCAGGTCCTGCCAGGTTCCGGCCGCCGGGTCGTAGGCGATCGTCTGGTTCGTCACCGTGGTGGAGCCGTTGGTGATCCCGCCGGCCAGCACGAGCATCCCGCCGGCCGCGGCGGACGACGAACCCCACAGGTCCAGCGGCATGTCCGCGATCGGAGTCCAGGTGTCCGTCGCCGGGTCGTACTTGTGGGCGGCGGTGTCGGCGCCCGAGCCACCGGCGCAGTACATCTGGGTGCCGACGCCACCGCAGCTCATCCAGGAGACCTGCTGCGGGTAGGGGGCAACGGTGGCGAAGGTCGCGGCCCTCGGGTCGAAGACCACCGTGTCGTCGGTCGCGGTGCAGCTCGAGTTGGCGCAGCCACCCACCAGGTAGATCTTGCCGTCGACGACGGCGGTTCCGGGGGCAGCGGTCGGCGCGGGGTTGGTGACCCCGTCCAGAGTGCTCCAGGTTTCGCTGGCCGGATCGAAGACATTAACCGTGGCGTCCGGGTCGATCTCGTTGCCCCACCCGCCGGTCACGTAGATCTTGCCGCCGACCGCCGCGACGCCCGGCTTCGACCGGGAGGTGGGTAGCGGCGGCAGCTCCGACCAGGAATCGGTGCCCGGGTCGTAGGCCCAGGTCGCGCGTTCGTTGCCGGTGGCGCTACCGCCGCCGATCGAATACACCTTGCCGTCCAGGATGGCGGCGGAGTTGTCGAAGGCATTCGATGGGAGGTCCGCGACCCGGGTCCAGCTGTTGTCCGTCGACTCTTCGGCCTCGGCCGGTGCTCCACCGAACGTGGTCCCGGTCCGGGCCGTGCTGATGCCCTTCATCGTGACCTCGCGCAGCGGGGCCCCCGGCGCCGCCAACAGATCAAACGCGCCGGACCGTTCCAACACCTCGACGTCGGCCGGGGCGGTGCCGGTGTTCTTCACCGTCACCTGGGTGCTCCGGGTGCTGCCGTACGGCTGGTGTGACTCCACCTCGGTCGGGGTGACCGTGAGCTTTCCGGCGGCGAGCGCGAAGTCGGCCCGTCGCACGTCGTTGGCGACGACGGTCACGTCCTGGGTGGCCACCGGGTACGGTGCCCGCTCCGCGGTGAACGGGTGCGTTCCGGTGAGGCTGGAGAAGAGCCAGTAGAAGCCCTTCGACTCCGCTGGGTCGTCCGTGCCGGCCGAGACAGCGTTATCTTCGGGCTGATCCACGCTGGTCACCGTGACGCCGTTGAGGGCTGCGTCGGTGTTCTGGTCGCTGGTCGTGCCGACTACCAGGCCACCGGGCGCCGGGGTGCAGTTCCGGTTGGCCAGCATGACATCGTCGACCTGCCACCACCAGTCGAAGGAGCCGGCGAAGCGGAACCGCACCTGAACCTCCGACGCGCCGGCTGCCGGCGTCAACGGCACCTCCTCGACCCGCGGCCCGCGCAGGCTGCTGGTCTGGTGCCAGACGTTGGTCCAGGTCGCGCCGCCGTCGGTGGTGACGTCGATGTCGGCGCTGTCGGTGACGCCGATTGCCCGCCAGTCAGTGTTGAACCGCAGTACCGGCGCGGGGGTCCCGGAGAGATCCACTGTCGGGCTCACCAGGTCGGTGTCCTGACTGTTGCCGAGGCCGAGATCGTCGCTGTCGATGATCGCGAAGCCGCCGCTGCCGCCGGTCAGGTTGCCCCGTCCGCCGAGGTCCTCGAAGGTCCAACCGCCCTCGTCGGTGCGGTTGACCACCGACCAGCCTTCCGGCGTGGTGTTGTCGGCGAAGTCCTCCGTCAGGAGTGGGTCGTCGTAGCTGGCGTTGTAGCCGGCCGCCGTGCAGGATTCCGCGATCTGAACAGCCATGTCGACGGTGGTGGCATCGCTACCGACCGGTACCTCCCGGGTCACCGTTCGGTAGTCCGGGTACTGCGGGGTGGCGGTGATCGAGTAGGTGTTATCGCCGGCCACAGTGGCTGACCACTCTCCCGTTACCGGGTCGGTGAAGACCGGGTCGCCGGGCTTGCCGGCAATGTTGATCTTCGCGTAGAGCGGCCAGCCGTGTCCGGAGCCGTCGGTAACTTGACCGCTCACCGTGACCATGGGGCTCTCGACGAGCGCGAAGTCCCGGGACACGGCCCCGCCCTCGTCCACGGTGAAGGTGTCCGACTGCGACTCGTAGCCGTACAGGGTGGCCGTCACCGTGGTCTCACCGGCCGGAACGGTCAGCGAGTACCGGCCGTCGGTGCCGGTGGTGGTGTCGCGGGTGCCGTCGTCGATGGTCACCCCGGCGAGCGGCTCGCCGTCCTCGGCTGCGGTCACGGTGCCGGTGACCCGCCCGACCGGGCCGCGGGGGGCCTCGTTGACCGCCGCGTACGCGTCGAGCCGGCCTTCGCCGAACACGTTGTTGTCGGCCGCGGTCCCGCCGCAGGTGGTGTCATCGACATCGCGGGCGGTACGGTCCAGCAGCGCCTCGGTCGCCGGCAGGTCCCCGCGGAGGCTGGGGGCGACCGACCAGATCAGAGCGGCAGTGGCGGCGACGTGTGGGGCTGCCATCGAGGTGCCGTTGAACGCGGCATAGCCGCCGCCGGGGACGCTGGAGCGCACGGCCACCCCTGGCGCGGCGATGTTCGGCTTGATCAGATCGGTGCCGGAGCCACGGCTGGAGAAGCCGGCGATGGCGCCGTTCGAGCCGTACGCGCCGACGGCGTAGGAGCTCTCGTAGTCCCCGGGGGAACCGGCGGTGCCGCAGCCCGGGCCGCTGTTGCCGTTGGAGAAGACCGGGAGGATCCCGGCGGCCCGCCACGCGTCGACGGTCTGCTGGTACCAGGGGTCGTTGCCGCCGCCGCCCCACGAGTTGTTGACGATGTCGGGGCGCAGCTCCGGGCGGGGGTTCTCGCCGTTGGCGTCGGTCGGGGCCAGGATCCACTGGCCGGAGGCGAGGAGCGCGGCGTCCGAGCAGGTGCTGACCTCGCAGCCCTTCGCCGCTATCCACCGGGCACCCGGTGCGACACCGATCTGGTTGTCGGCCCCGTCGTCACCGACCATCGTGCCCATCGTGTGCGTGCCGTGGTCGTTGTTGTCGCAGGGCTCCGAGTCGGAGCAGATGCCCGTCGGGTCGAACCAGTTGTAGGCGTGGTCGAAGCTGCCGCCGCCGAGGTTGCCCCGGTAGGAGTTGACGAGGGCGGGGTGGTCGTACTGCACGCCGGTGTCGATGTTGGCGATCACGATGCCTTCGCCGCGGTCGCCGAACTCGTCCCACACCTGGGGGGCGCCGATCTCGGCGACGCCCCACTCGATGGCGTCGGTGCGGGCCTCGGCCTCGGCGGGCGTCGGCTCGATCAGCTGGCGACTGCGGATCGGCTCGATCCGCTCGACCTCGGGCCGGTTCGCGATCTCGTCGATCAGGGCCCGGTCGCCGTGGACCTGGATGGCGTTGGCGACCCAATAGGAGGTGTGCTCCGCCTTCCGCGCCTCAAGCAGCCGCAGCAGGTCGGCTTGGGTGCGGTCGGCGGTGTTGGTCAGGAGTTGGTGGACCGCACGGGCCCGGTCATCGGGCGCTTGCAGGGTCGCGGTGCTGGCGAGCGGTGCGGTTTCCCGTAGGTAGACCAGGAAACTGGTGCTGTCGCTGGTCTCCAGCAGCTCGGACGCGACGGTTGCCCGCTCCGATGCGCCGGGCGGCGACGCGGCGAGCGCGGGCTGGGCGCTCAACCCCAGTACCAGCGCCCCGAACGCGACGGCCAGACGCCCCAGGCGTGACCGCGCGGATGGTCGTACGAACACGTGTCCTCCCCACGTCCGCGGGCCCGGGCTGTTCCGAGCCCGCGCCAGCCATGCTCGTGAAAGTACCGACGCTGATCAATAAATTGTCTCGGTCAGTATTCGATCAGTGACTGGGCGCGTTTCTGGCCGTACGCTGACTCGGTGTTCGGCCGGACATCATCTCGACGGAGGTGATGCTGGTCACGTCCACGCGGGTGCCTGGGGAGGCTGTGTGTCTGAGGGGAAAGGTCCGATCGTGGTCTGCGTGAGTTCCGATATGGCCGTGCGCGAGCGCGTGTTGCGTCGGCTCGACGGGGTGGGGCCGGTGCTGAGCTGTGCCGATCTTGCGGAGCTGCGGGCGATGCTCTTTCCTGAACCATCCGTCACCGAGGAGCGGGGTACCGGTCCACCGAATGCCCCGGTCCGCTACGGCGAGCTGGTGGTTGACCCGCCGGGGCACCTGGTTACCTGGCGGGGACATCCACTGGCGCTGACCCGTACCGAGCGGCGCTTGTTGACCCGGCTGGTGACCCCGCCGGTCCGGCTCTGGAGCTACGAGCGACTCTTCGCCGCGGTCTGGGGCGGCGCCTACCTCGGCGACACCGCGATCCTGCACTCGGCGATCAAGCGGCTCCGGCGCAAGCTGCGCCTGCTCTCCGGTGGCCCACGGGTGCTGACCGTGCGCGGGGTCGGCTACCGGCTCGTCCTGGGCTCCGACGACGCGGGCGGCTAGTGCGGCCGTCCCGGCGGCGGCTGACCCCGGTCCGGGACATGACACGATGGCGCGGTGAGCGCCGTCCATCCGGGGTATGCCCCACCCTCCGGGCCTGATCGCCCGCCGTCCCGGCCGTGGGCCCGACGCCTACTGATCGCGGGCACGATGGCCTGGGCGGTGCTGCTGGCGGGGCTGGCCTGGTGGTCGGCCCGCACCGACGAGCCGACAGTGCGGGAGCAGCGCACGATTGAGCAGGCGGCGCCGGTGGTCAGCGCGGCGGTCGGCCAACTCGTCGCGGCGCTCGACGGCACGGCGTGGGCGATGACCCCGTCCCGCGTGGAGCGGGGCTGCCGGGTCACCCCGGTCAGCACGGGCGCCGAACTGACCCGCGGGATCGACGTCCTGGTCGCCGAGGGAGGCGAGCGCGAGCTGCTCAGCCAGGTCACCGAGGCGCTGCCGGCACGCTGGCGGGCCGGCGTTCGGGACGCCGCCGAGGGCCCGCTGCTGCGCGCCGACGCCGGTGAGTTCGTCCTGGTCGAGGGGGAGTCAACGAGTCCGGGCCGGGTTCGGCTTGAGGTACTGACCGGCTGTCGCCCGACCGACGCCGGGTCCGGCGATCGGCTGCGTGGGAACCCGCCTGAACCGGCGCTGCGCGCCGCGTTGCAGGCGTTGGGCCGCCCGGTTCCCGAGCACTCGGACGAGGTCGCGGCCCCCTGCCCCGGGGGTGCGAAGGCATGGACCCAGCGGGTAGCTGCCGGCGCCGGGCCGGCGTCGTTGAGCGCCCTGGCCCCGTTGGCGGCCGGCGCCGTCGTGGTCGACACACCCGAGGCGTACGCCTACCGGCGCGGCACCGACCTGATCGTCGCCGACGCCACCGGCGACCAGCTGTACCTGGCGTTCTCGACCGGGTGCGCTGACTGAGGAGGGAGAAATCGTCACCATGTGTCGGCCGAGTCTCCTAGCCTTTCGCGGATGACCAGCGAGAAGCTCCAATTCACGGTTCTGGGTTGTGCAACGCCCTACCCGAGTGTGGACAATCCCTGTTCCGGCTACCTGGTGTCGGGTGGGGGTGCCCGGGTGTGGGTGGACGCGGGCAGCGGGACGCTGGCTCAGCTGCAACGACATGTCCGGCTGGACGAACTGGACGCGATCTGGATCTCGCACCTGCACGCTGATCACAGCGCCGACCTCCTGACCGCCTACTACGGGGCGCTGTACGCCGATATCCAGCTTGCGGCTCCGATCCCGTTGTACGGCCCGCCTGGCATCGCCGACCGATTGGCGCACTTTCTGACCAACACCGCGACCCGCAGCCCGATCGAATCCGCCTTCGCCGTGGGGGAGCTACACGACGGGGATCGGGTGGCGGTCGGCGCGCTCACGTTGACCAGCCGTTCGGTGGCGCACGGTATCCCCGCCTTCGCATTGCGTGTCGATATTGGGGGGCGGTCGTTGGTGTACTCCGGGGACACAGCCCCCTGCTCTGGCCTGACGAGTCTGGCCGAGGGCTGCGATGTGCTGCTGTGTGAGGCCGAGAGCGCGCAGGTCCCGAGCGCGGGAGAACGGGTTCACCACACACCGGAGGATGCCGGTGAGACTGCTCGAGCGGCCGGGGTGGGGCGCCTGATCGTCACGCACATCGGGAGGTTCCTCACCCCAGAACAGGCGGTGGCACGTGCCTCGACTCGGTTCGATGGCCCCATCGACCACGCCGTCCCCGGTGCCACCCATTCGGTCGACTGAGCCGGCTCGCCGTGGCCAGTAGCCGAGGCTTCCGCCCGCGCCAAAGGATGGCGTCCTGCGGTGGGACGGTGTCGTGGAGCGCTAGTAGTGCTTTGTTAGGTTGGGGTGGGTTGGTGGCAGAGGGGGCAGTACCCGAGCCAGGTCGCGAGTAGGTACTGCAGTTCGCGCAGGACGGCGTAGAGGCTCAGGTCTGCCCCGTTGCTTTTGGGTGTGTCAGCCTCAGTTGGGTGAGGAACAGTTGGGCGGCTGCGGTGAGGGTGACGTGGCGGTGCCAGCCGATCCAGGATCGTCCTTCGAAGTGGTCAAGGCCGAGGGCGGTCTTGAGTTCGCGGTAGTCGTGCTCGACGCGCCAGCGGCTTTTGGCCAGGCGGACCAGTTCGGCAAGTGGTGTGTCGGCGGGTAGGTCGGACAGCCAGTAGTCGCTGGGTTCGTTCTGGCCGGGGGGCCATTGCACGAGTAGCCAGCATTCGGGCAGGACACCGTCATCGCCGCGGTGTGGACCGCGTCGGACGGCTCGGCCGGCGGGACGCACCCGCAGTGCGAAGAAGTGCCCGGACAGCTCACCGACGGGCCGGTCGGGGTCGCGGTTGGCTGTGGGGAGCCGGGCGCGCCAGCGCACCAGGCGTGCCGCGTCAGCACCGTGGGCGAGGGCGAGGTCCTTCAGGCTGCGGGCCGGGTGGGGGTAGCGCGGTGTGGGGTGCTTGCCGACTCCGGCGTAGGGCACCTGCACGGGTTGGGCGTGGCCGGGTTGCGCGGTGGTCGACGACGTGGTCGCGACAATGTAGCCGATACCGCGTTCGGTCAGTCCCTGACGGAACTCGGCGACCTGGCCGTATCCGGCGTCGGCGGTCAGCAGCGGCGGACGCAGCCCCCACTCGGCCAACTCGTCGAGCATCTCCAGGGCCATCAGCCACTTCGGCCGGTACCGCTCGGCGTCCGGGACCTTCGACGCGGTGCGGCGCCGCCGGATCTGCGCGATCTGCTCGGCAGGCGGCACCTGCACCCGGGTGTGTGGCTTCTTCGCCCCGGCCGCATCGAGGGTGACCGGCTGCTGGCGCAGCCTGCGGGCGTGTGGGTTCGCGGGCTTGCCGTCCGGGCCCGGGATGCAGGCGTCGTCCCAGGACTCCGGCACGAATAGCCGCCAGTTCAGTACCGCCGAGGCCGTGTCGGTCGCCGCGTGAACACTGACGGCGATCTGGCAGTTGGCGACCTTACCGAGAGTGCCGGAATACTGCCGGGCCACACACGCCGAGGCCTTGCCGTCCTTGGGAAACCCGGTGTCATCGACCACCCACACCTCAGGCGTCACCAGGTCGACCGCAGCGGTGGCCATCCGCCGTCGCACCCCGCCGACGTCCCAGGTGGACGAAGTCAGGAACTGCTGCAACTGCTGATGATCGGCCCCGAGCCGCTGCGCCATCGGCTGCATCGACTTCCGCCGACCGTCCAGCATCAACCCTCGCAGATACCGCAGCCCCGTCGCCCGCTGATCCGAGCGCCGCAACCCCGCGAAGATCCCCGCCGCGAAGTCCTCCAACCGCCCCCGCACCCGAACCAGATCCCGCTCATCCACGCACCGCAGCCAAACACCGCCACCATGCTCACACAAGCGACACGCCACAACGACCTAACAAAGCACTACTAGTCACCCAGCCGACGATCGGACGAAAGGGTCTGCTGCACCGATAGGTGACAGTTTCAGTCACGCGGCCTGACTGGCCGGTGAGGTCATGATCGTCTCGTACTCGAGAGGGGTCAACCGGGACAGAGAGTGTCGTCGTCTGCGGTGGTAGGCCCGCTCGATCCAGGTCACGATCGCGGTCCTGAGCTGCTGGCCGGGTGGCCCAGCTACGCCGGTCGAGGACGTTGTTCTGCAGCAACCCGAAGAACGATTCCATAGCGGCGTTGTCGCCGGCGGCGCCGACTCTGCCCATCGATCCGGTCAGGTGATGCTGGTGCAGGGCGTGGACGAACTTTCGGCTGCGAAACTGCGACCCACGGTCGGTGTGCAGCACGCAGCCGGCCACCCGGCCGCGTCGGGCTACGGCGTTGTGCAACGCGTTGACGGCCAGCCGGGACTTCATCCGTGAGTCGATGCAGTAGCCGACGATCCGCCTCGACCACACGTCCTTGATCGCGCACAGGTAGAGCTTGCCCTCACCGGTGCGGTGTTCGGTGATATCGGCCAGCCACAACCGGTTCGGGCCGTCGGCGGTGAAGTCCCGTTGCACGAGGTCGTCGTGAACTGGTGGACCGACCATGCCACCCTTGCCGCGCTTCTTGCGCTTACCGAAGGCGCTCCACCAGCCATTGTCCGAGCAGATCCTCCACCCGGTGCGCTCCGCCATCGCCTGTCCGGCGGCGCGGGCCTCATCGACCAGGAACCGGTACCCGAACTCCGGGTCAGCGCGGTGGGCATCGACCAGGGCGTTCGCGCGATGAGCGGCGACGAGTTCGGCGTCACCGACGGGCCGGCCGAGCCACCGATAGTAGGGCTGACGAGCGATGTTCAGTACCCGGCACGTCACCGCGACGGGGATCCCGTCGGCGGCCAGCTCGCTCACGAGCGGGTAGAGCCTTTTCCCGGCAGATGCGCCTGCGACAGATACGCCGCGGCCCGACGCAGGACCTCGTTCTCCTGCTCCAGCAAGCGGATCCGTTTGCGGGCCTCACGCAGCTCGGCTGACTCGCCGCCGCTGACGCCCGGTTTGACTCCCGCGTCAACGTCAGCCTGACGCAGCCACTTGAACAACGTCATCGGGTGCACCCCGAAGTCCTTCGCGAGCTGCTCGACCGTCACACCCGCCTCGCGGCTTTGAGCGACACGCACAACATCATCACGGAACTCTCGGGGGTAGGGCTTGGGCACAGCAACATCCTCCCAGGCCGCCCACAGGGCAAGCCATCTCAGATGTCACCTATCGGTGCAGCAGACCCGATTCTGGTCTCCACATTTACGAGGGAAGCCACATGCCAAGACCTTCGGTAGCCGGAGGGGTGAAACTCCCTCCGGCTACCGCCCCTGGGCTTCTAGCCGAGTACGGACATACAGCTACTGGTTGACTCAACCATCTCCGGCCCGATCGCTGCCAACCCAATACGGATAAGCTCTTATACCTGCAACGTCGCCCGATACGTCAATTTCGAGAGAAATGGACGCCAACATCAGCAACCATTCTCGATACTACACGTCTGGTTCTATTGAGCCGCCAAGGTGTTAGGCTGCAGGCCAGTACGCCGGCCACGAATAGCGTTATAGCGAATATTAGGCTCGGCAGATGCGTAGCAGGCTGAGCCGTAAACTCCCACCACTGATACCCTCCGCCACTACCATGCCCCCAGTAGAGCAATACGCATAATGCGCCAATAGGCAGAATCCATGAGTAGTTCCAGCCGAGCAGCCGTCCAGAGATAAGGGCGAGACCAAACCAGGCAAATAGCGCGCGAGCAACCAATGGCACCAAAGCAGAATCGATGCCCACAGCCACGGCCACCAAGATGCAACCGCTAGAAATGGCGAAGGCTCCACCGAGTATCCCCCTCCGCAATTTGAAGTAGGGAAACCCGCCGGCAACTTCGAGCGCTTCCATTTGACTTGTTACGGTAAGGGCCGGCAAGGAGGCTGATCCGACCGCTAGCAAGCGCCAGAATTCTATCTTGGCCCCCCCCGTATCAGTGGCAGCCGGAATGGACGTCTCGAACGTACCCCAACTCCAGACAACTACACCTATTGCAAGCATTGCGGTGAGCAACCAACGCGAATTTCGGATCTGAAGATACGCTATGATCGGCCTTGCGCGGAGCCAATGGCTATGCGGCACGACAATGATGTTTCTTGACATCGGCGACGATGGCAGATACCCAAATGCCCTGATCCTGATCCGACTTCCCGGCAGCAGCTAGGCGACCAGTTGACCACGCCGTTTGCAGACTAGCCGGGGCGTTGGTGCGATAGTCCGGCCCACCGCTATCGGCCAGCCGCCATTCCAGCCAAGCGAACATCTGCTCCATTCGACGCTCAGGATCTGGCGCTGCATCCGGTCTACATTCGGCAAATACGGTCCCCATGATTGCCCTCGCGACTCCACGCGCCAACGCCCACCGGCTCCCCTCGGAGATGTCGAATTCTGGATCGAACTTACCTGGAACTTCAATCGCCGTTCTATCATCCGACCACTTTGTCGAGCCAGAAAGCGCATAATCGACCACCCGATCGGGCAATGGAAGATCAACGGGGAGCATGGCTATTTGCTGATCTATTGCCTCGATCATTGGGGCGTATTTCGCATGCTCGGGCCACAGACAATATTCGATCGTCTTTTGGAGGCAGAGTGGCTTTGCGGCCGGCGGCCGCTGATCAGCTACAACGGTAGTCAAATGGACTGCGACCACGCCGACGAGCGCTGCCACCGAAACAGCAACCCGCTGGCCAAAGAGAACCGGACGCGCTACTCGCGACGGAAGTGCGCAGACAATCGCCGCAAAAGCTAGGATGACCGTTAAACGCAAAATGACAGGGGTTGACTGAACCTCGATCCAGGGTGGACCCGACTGGCGCACGAGTTGCGTGACGGAGCCAAGTAATGACATGCCAATAAACCAACTGAGTGCGGCACAGAGTGCGGCTACTAGCGGTGAGAGCAGCTTTCCAACGAGCCACCCCCAAGATGCTCCGAAGACAATCAATGCCGTCCCGAGCAGTATGTACATAAGAAAACTCAGCCATCCCTGCGGAAATAGCGTTACCGCTGTAGCCACAAAGGCGCTAGCTGACACGACAAGGTAAGGTGCAATTAGCCACAGCAGCGTCGCGCTAAAGCGAGTTAACTCGACCTTTATAGGTCTGATGGCAGCAGACATAGCCTGTTCACTAAGGCCACGCAGTTCGACGGAAGCAGCTACCCAGGCAGCCGAACCCGCCGCAAAGATGCTCAGGAAGTACGCGCCTACCTGAGCAGCTGCTCCCGACTCCGGCCAAATCCCGATCCAGAATCTGTTACGACCGAACAGGACAGCGATGCCAAGAATGGTCAGGGGAAGGAAGCCCCATCGCGCGGAGTTGTTTTTTAGGTTCAACCACAGCGCTCTCATCTGGCCCGGTCCCCCTCTGGCAGAAGGCTCATGTAGGCCCGTTCCAGTGACGAATGCCCCGACATAGATGAGTCGTCTCTTAATTTAAGGTTATCAACTGTACCTGTGAATCGGACTTGCCCGGCGTTTATGACCATAACTCGGTCACAGGCAGCATCAACATCATCTATGAGGTGCGTGCTGAGCACGATAGTCGTTTCAGACAATCCTCTGATAAGGTCACGGAACCGTAGACGCTGCTGCGGATCTAAACCCACTGTCGGTTCGTCAAGCAACACAACGGGAGGTCGGCCTACGATGGCCCATGCAATAGCCGCTCGTTGGCGCATTCCGCCCGACAACCGGCCCAATTTCGTAGCCGCCTCACCAGCAAGGTCAACATACTCAACGGCCGCCTCTGTCGCCTCAGACCATTCGGCCCGGGGCAGGCCGCGGAGCCACGCCCCGTATTGCACAAAGTCACGGACCCGCATCCCTGGCTCAAACCCGAACCGCTGAGGGAGAAAGCCGATCCCCCGCCTGGCGGCCCTCGCCTCAGCCTCTGACGTCACCTCACGCCCGTTTACCTTCAGCCTTCCCTCACGTGGTGGCTGAATGGTCGCGAGGGTGCGCAGCAAGGTGGTCTTGCCGGCTCCGTTGGGTCCGAGTAGCGCAGTTATGCCCGGGCGAAGTTCGATGTCAAGGCCGCTAAAGACCGTACGACGGCCGTAGCCCTGACTGAGCTTCTCAGCAGAAATCATTGCTAACCTTCCAGATTGGCACTTTCGAGGAATGCCAAAAGAATGGCCGGGACCGCCAAAGACGGTTCCGGCCAGACTACTCTTTCAAACAAAGCCCAATTAGGCTGGATCAGCTACTGGAACCAGGTAGTAATATCGTTGATCCCCCAGGTGCAATCCTCGCCGTCATAGCTTGCCATCGAACCCTTATTGCGGAAGACGCTCAGACTCTTATTGAAATCCACTCCCGAACAGTCAGCCTCTGAACGGTAAGTGCCGGTACTATGGGCTCCAGTGTCGAAGTCGCAGTCCTGATTCCAGTCTGTTTCCCAATAGATCCCGTAGCACCCTTCCGTAGTGTTGCCGTAATCCACCGCCCAGGCGGGGGTTGCTAGCACCCCTCCCGCAAGACTGGCTAAGGCGACTACCAAGCCAGCCGACGCCATGTGACGTGACTTCCTAGCATAACTAGACACAAATACCCCTACTCTCTATCAAGCATTTTGCATTCGTAAGGAATTATCCTTACCCACTAAACCAGGTATCCACGCCATGAATACCAAAGCTGCAATCAGGGCCATCATAGGAATTACTGGAGCCGGAGACTCGCGTTTTTTCGATCGTTTCGTCAGTGATCTGAGGGGCCGTACAATCGGCGGTTGACTTGTATACACCGGCTTTGGTGGCACCAGACCCTTCACATTCCTGATTCCAGTCCGTGTTCCACCAAATCCCATAGCAGTTGTTAATCTTGTTACCGACCCCGTCTGCCGATGCGGGATTCACCAGAAGGGTTACTGCGGCGCCAGCCAGGGTAAGCGTCAAGCCAACCTGGGTTACCGAACGCAGCAGCTTTCGGCTCCTCATCACAAAACCTCCTATCGCTAAAGATCGAAGCAGGACAATCTATTGTCCTGCTTCGATCTTTAGCCGCCTCGCAATTTCGGTAGTGGATACGGGCCAGTCTAGCACGGACTGCCCCTTTTGTCGTCCACAGGAGACCTTGCTCGCTTCGGTTGACTCCTGACCTGCTAGTAGTGCTTTGTTAGGTCGTTGTGGCGTGTCGCTTGTGTGAGCATGGTGGCGGTGTTTGGCTGCGGTGCGTGGATGAGCGGGATCTGGTTCGGGTGCGGGGGCGGTTGGAGGACTTCGCGGCGGGGATCTTCGCGGGGTTGCGGCGCTCGGATCAGCGGGCGACGGGGCTGCGGTATCTGCGAGGGTTGATGCTGGACGGTCGGCGGAAGTCGATGCAGCCGATGGCGCAGCGGCTCGGGGCCGATCATCAGCAGTTGCAGCAGTTCCTGACTTCGTCCACCTGGGACGTCGGCGGGGTGCGACGGCGGATGGCCACCGCTGCGGTCGACCTGGTGACGCCTGAGGTGTGGGTGGTCGATGACACCGGGTTTCCCAAGGACGGCAAGGCCTCGGCGTGTGTGGCCCGGCAGTATTCCGGCACTCTCGGTAAGGTCGCCAACTGCCAGATCGCCGTCAGTGTTCACGCGGCGACCGACACGGCCTCGGCGGTACTGAACTGGCGGCTATTCGTGCCGGAGTCCTGGGACGACGCCTGCATCCCGGGCCCGGACGGCAAGCCCGCGAACCCACACGCCCGCAGGCTGCGCCAGCAGCCGGTCACCCTCGATGCGGCCGGGGCGAAGAAGCCACACACCCGGGTGCAGGTGCCGCCTGCCGAGCAGATCGCGCAGATCCGGCGGCGCCGCACCGCGTCGAAGGTCCCGGACGCCGAGCGGTACCGGCCGAAGTGGCTGATGGCCCTGGAGATGCTCGACGAGTTGGCCGAGTGGGGGCTGCGTCCGCCGCTGCTGACCGCCGACGCCGGATACGGCCAGGTCGCCGAGTTCCGTCAGGGACTGACCGAACGCGGTATCGGCTACATTGTCGCGACCACGTCGTCGACCACCGCGCAACCCGGCCACGCCCAACCCGTGCAGGTGCCCTACGCCGGAGTCGGCAAGCACCCCACACCGCGCTACCCCCACCCGGCCCGCAGCCTGAAGGACCTCGCCCTCGCCCACGGTGCTGACGCGGCACGCCTGGTGCGCTGGCGCGCCCGGCTCCCCACAGCCAACCGCGACCCCGACCGGCCCGTCGGTGAGCTGTCCGGGCACTTCTTCGCACTGCGGGTGCGTCCCGCCGGCCGAGCCGTCCGACGCGGTCCACACCGCGGCGATGACGGTGTCCTGCCCGAATGCTGGCTACTCGTGCAATGGCCCCCCGGCCAGAACGAACCCAGCGACTACTGGCTGTCCGACCTACCCGCCGACACACCACTTGCCGAACTGGTCCGCCTGGCCAAAAGCCGCTGGCGCGTCGAGCACGACTACCGCGAACTCAAGACCGCCCTCGGCCTTGACCACTTCGAAGGACGATCCTGGATCGGCTGGCACCGCCACGTCACCCTCACCGCAGCCGCCCAACTGTTCCTCACCCAACTGAGGCTGACACACCCAAAACCCAACCCAACCTAACAAAGCACTACTAGTAGACGAGCGCGCGGCTCTCCTCGGCCATGACCTCTTCGACGAAGACCGCCGAGCCGGCGATCCGGACGCCGGGCAGCACGTCGCCAGTCCCGATGTCCCGGCGGGCCGCGCACTGTGTGCAGGCGGTCACCCGGCCCGTCGTCAGGATCACGTGCAGTAGCTCGCCCAGCGGGGCCGAGTGCGGCAGCTCGAACTCCTGCGCCCGGCCGGGCAGCGCGAACCAGGTCGCCTCGCCGGTCAGCCAGAGCGAGACGTCAACTCCGGCGGCGGCCGCGGTGGCCGCAACCGTGAAGGCCTGCGCGCACCGCTCCGGGGAATCCGCTCCGGCGGTGACCTTGACGACGAGGTTTCGGCCCACGAGCGCCAGCATAGGATAGTCGCCGATGGTCACCGAGATAGGGTTCGTAAGTTTGCTGGTCGCCGCGCTGGGTGGGCTCGCCGGCGGCTTGGTCTACCTCGCCGTACGCATTTCGAGAGGGCATTAGTGAGTGACGAGAATCCGCTTCAGCCGCCGTGGCTGAACGCGCCTCCGGTGGACCCGTACCCCTACGAGGAGAGCCACGACCTGCGTACCGGGCCGAAATTGCACCCCACTCTGGACGGCCTGCTGCCGTACATCGGGGTGTGGCGGGGTCGGGGCCGGGGCGGCTACCCCACCATCGAGGATTTCGACTACGCCCAGGAGATCCGGATCAGCCACGACGGCCGACCGTTCCTCTGCTACGAGTCGCGGGCGTGGCTGCTGGACGAGCAGAGCCGCCCGGTCCGCCCGGCCGGGCGGGAGATGGGTTGGTGGCGGCCGGTGCTCGACGGTGACGACCGGGCGACCAACGAGTGGGAGGCGCTGATGAGCACGCCCACCGGCGTGATGGAGCTGCACCTCGGCAAGCGCACCGGCACCCAGCTCGAGTTCGCCACCGACGCGGTGGTGCGCACCCCCACCGCGAAGGAGGTGACCGCCGGTCACCGCCTCTTCGGCATCGTGGAGGGCGCCCTGCTCTACGCGCAGGAGATGGCCGCGGTCGGCCACGGCCTCACCCCGCACCTGTCCGCCCGGCTGATCCGGGTGGGCGGCTGAGATCAGTCCGGCTGATCCGTTGACTCGCGGCGTAGGTCAGTGCGGTTGATCCGCGCCGGCGGAGGTCAGTCCGATTGGTCGTCGTCGGGCGGAACGGGGAAGCCGAGTAGGGCCTGCAGCCGCCGGGTGTAGGCCGACCGCGGTCGGCCGATGCCGTCGAGGACACGGACCTCGACCAGGCCCCGGACCGACGAGCTGAACCAGACCGCGTCCGCGGCGTGCAACTCGGCCGGGGTCGCCAGCTGCTCGTATGCGGCCAGCCCCACCTGTTCGGCGTTGGCCAGCAGCCACGCGGCGGTGGTGCCGGGCAGGATGCCGGCCGCGGCGGGCACCGTACGCAGCGCCCCACCGGTGAGCCAGAGGACGTTGGCGGTCGGCCCCTCCAGGACGTAGCCGTCGGTGGAGGTCCAGAGCGCGTCGTTGACGCCGTTGCGGGACGCCCATCGACGGGCGGCGTTGTGCACCGCGTACGACGTGGTCTTGCTGCCGGTGGGCAACCAGTCCAGGCCGGCGCGGCCGCGGGCCGGCACGCCCAGCGGCAATGTCGCCACGGTGATCCCGTCCCGGCGAGCCGCCCGGGCCGACGGCGGCACCGGGGCCAGCGTGGCGTACGCGGTCGGGGCCTCGCCGTCGGCCACGCCGCGGGTGCAGACCAGCCGCAGCGCCCCCTCAACCTCGGTGGGCCAGTCGGCGCAGATCTCCTCGAGCAGCGCGACCAGGGCATCGGCCGGCGGCAGGGTCAGACCCAGCACCGGGGCCGCCCTCGTCATCCGTTCCAGGTGTGCCTCCCGCAGCCAGGGCCGACCCGCCCGCAGGTGCATCGTTTCGAAGAGGCCGTCACCGTGTAGGACGCCCAGGTCGTCGCCGCGCAGCACTGGCTCTGTGACCGGCACCCGGCCCCGCCCGAGCACCGCGATCCTCGCCGTCGTCATGGCCGCCGAGCATAGGGCCCAGCCGGGCCGCGTCGGGTACCGTCCGGCCCGGCACCACCGACACGGGCGTCGGCAGAACGGGGCCGGTAGGACGGGAGAGTGCTGTTCGGCCCGAGCGAACTATGCTTGGACGGTGTCCGAATCCTCCCTCGCGGAACTGCTCCGGGCCCGTGGGCTGCGCTTGACGGCGCAGCGGCAGCTCGTCCTCCAGGCGGTGTTGGAGCTGGGGCACGCGACCCCGGAGCAGGTCCACACGGCTGTCCGGGAGGTGGCCGCAGGCGTCAACATCACTACTATCTATCGCACGCTGGAGCTGCTGGAGCGGCTCGGCCTGGTGACGCACACCCATCTCTCGCACGGCTCGCCGACCTTCCACGCGGCCGGCGAGGACCAGCACGTGCACCTGGTCTGCCGGGAGTGCGGCGCGATCGACGAGATCGATCCCGCCCTGCTGCGCCCCTTGGCTGACCAGCTTGCCGAGCAGCGGGGGTTCCGGGTGGACGTCGGCCATGTCTCCCTCTTCGGCCGCTGTGATCGCTGTGAGAACGGGGCGCAGGAATGATCGATATTGCTGGGGCGGTCTCCGTCGAGAGCATTGACGAGGGCAGCCGGGATCAGCCGGAGCCGGCGCACGCCGCGGCGGGGGTCCGCTCGGTGGCGGCGCACTACGGGGATCCGCTGCGCGAGCAGCGCACCCTGGAGACGGGGGTCGGCCTGGTCGACCGTTCGCACCGGGGGGTGATCGCGGTGCCGGGCGAGGATCGCCTCGGCTGGCTGCACACGCTCACCACCCAGCACCTGGCGGACCTGCCCGCCGGGCAGGGCACCGAGTTGCTGGTGCTCTCCCCGCACGGGCATGTCGAGCAGCACGCGATGGTGGCCGAGGAGGGCGGTACGACCTGGCTGGACACCGAGCCGGGCGACACCGCTGGGCTGCTCGGGTATCTGGAGCGGATGCGCTTTTTCAGCAAGGTGGAACCGCGCGACGTGACGCCGGACCACGCCCTGCTCTCGCTGGTCGGGCCGGCGGCGGTGGACGCCGTGGCGACGCTCGGCGTCTCCGGCCTGGCCGAGCCGGACCTGCTCGAGGTGCCCGGCCCGAAGTTCCGGGCCGGCTCGGTACCGCCCCGGTCGACGGTGCGCTACGACGTTCGTGCGCTACCGGTCGGGGGCTGGGCCCGCCGCGGCCCGCTCGGCGTTGACCTGCTGGTGGCTCGGGAGGCCATGGGTCGGGTAGTGGCTGAGCTGCGCGACGCGGGCGTGCCGGTCGCCGGGCTCTGGGCGTACGAGGCGGTGCGGGTGGCCGCCCGTCGGCCCCGGGTCGGGCTGGATACCGACCACCGGAGTATTCCGGCCGAGGTTGGCCTGGTCGGGCCGGCCGTACACCTGGAGAAAGGCTGCTACCGCGGGCAGGAGACGGTGGCCCGGGTGCACAACATGGGTCGACCGCCGCGTCGGCTCGTCCTCCTGCATCTGGATGGGGTGACCACGGACCAGCCACCATCGGCCGGCACTCCGGTGACTCGGGACGGGCGGGCGGTCGGCTTCGTCGGCACCGCCGTGCACCACCACGAGCTGGGCCAGGTCGCCCTGGCGGTGGTCAAGCGCAACGTGCCCGACGACGCCCGGCTGCTGGTCGGGGAGACCGCCGCGATGATCGATAGCTAGGGAAGGAACCCGGTCTGAGGCTGCCGACAGCGGAAGGGTTCAGGCTTGACAGCCGGCATGCCGGAAGACTTCCGGCCGGACGGTCACCGGTCGGGCGACTAGGATCCGGACATGACGACAGGGACGTTGATCACGGTTGCCCCGACCGGGGCCGAGTCGGCCAAGGTTGAGGTGCCGGCGCTGCCGGTCACCCTTGATGAGCTGCTGCTGACCGCGAAGGAGTGCGAGGCGCTGGGCGCCGCCGTGGTCCACGTTCACATCCGGGACGGCGCGGCGCAGCCGACCCTCGACCAGCGGCGGCTGCGCGAGACCGTGGCGGCGCTTCGCGAGAGCACCGACCTGGTCGTGCAGCTCTCCTCGGGTGGTGCGGTCAGTGACCCGGAGGCCGACCGGCTCGCTGTGCTTGATGCCGCCCCTGACATGGCCTCCTGCACGATGGGCACGGTCAACTTCGGCACCGACGTGTTTCTCAACCGGTGGGAGTTCATCGTTGAGCTGCACACCCGGATGCAGGAGCGCGGCATCGTCCCGGAGTACGAGATTTTCGACCTGGGGCACCTCACCGCCCTACAACGCCTCCTCGGCAAGTACGGCCTGCCGGCCGGCGGGCATGTGCACGTTGACCTCGTCATGGGCGTGCCCGGCGGAATGCCCGGCACTCCCGCGGCCCTGGTGGCCGCCGAGCAGATGCTGCGGGACCTACCAGCCGGCACCACCTTCTCGGCGACCGGCGTCGGTCGTAGCACGATCCCGGTCCTGCTGGCTTCGCTCTCGGCGGGCGGACACCTCCGGGTGGGCATGGAGGACACGGTGACCTATGCCAAGGGACAGCCGGTCGAGTCCAATATGCAGCTCGTGGCCCGCGCGGTCGGCTTTGCCCAGCTCGCTCAGCGCCCTCCGCTCACCACCGCCGAGGCCCGGGAACTGCTCGGCGTGCCCGCCCTTCGCCGGTAAGTGGTGCGTTGGGGGTCGCCCCCTGACGTTGTGTTCCCAATTCCCTGGTCACCCCTCGGCTGGACGTTCCCGAAGGGCGGTAACGTCCACGCCGTGGGAAAGACGTACGAGGGCGGCGTGCCGCTCGCTGAGGTGGTCCGGTCAGGTTTCGTTGAGGGCGTGCATCGTGGGTCGGTGGTGGCGCTCGACGCGACTGGCGCGGCGGTGGCGAAGGCGGGGGATGTGACGTCGCCGATCTTTCCCCGATCGTCGAACAAGCCGTTGCAGACGGTCGGGATGATCCGTGCGGGCCTGCGGCTGGCCGACTCGGCTGACCTCGCCCTGGTCTCGGCCAGCCACGAGGGGGAGGACTTCCACCGGGCCCGGGTCGGTGGGTTGCTGGCGCGGGCCGGGCTCGACGAGTCCGCGTTGCACTGCCCGCCGGACCTGCCGGCGGACGAGGAGGCGAGGGCGGCGGTGTTGCGCGCCGGCGGTGGCCCGACCCGGATCCAGATGAATTGCTCCGGAAAACACACCGGAATGCTGCTGACCTGCCAGGCGGCGGGTTGGCCCGGGGAGGGGTACTGGCGCAGCGAGCATCCGTTGCAGGAGCGGTTGCGGGCAGCGGTTGAGGAGTTCACCGACGAGCCGGCGGCGGCGGTCGGGATCGACGGCTGTGGCGCACCGGTGCTGGCCGTGTCGTTGTCCGGCCTCGCGCTGGCGTACCTGCGGCTGGTGCAGGCGGAGCCGGGCTCGCCGGAGCGGGCGGTGGCGGACTCGATGCGGGCCCATCCGGAGATTGTCGGCGGTACGCGGGCCGACGACAGCCGGATGATGCGGGCTGTGCCGGGGCTACTCGCGAAGATCGGGGTGGAGGGGGTCATCGCCGCGGCGGTCCCCGGCGTCGGCGCGATCGCGTTGAAGATCGACGATGGTGCCGGCCGGGCCCGGATGCCGGTGCTGGTCTCCGCGTTGCGCCGGCTCGGGGTGACCGCACCGGCGTTGGCGGTGTTCGCCGAGGTCCCACTCCTCGGCGGTGGGCGGCCGGTAGGCGCCATCCGGTCGCTCTGGTGACCCGCTCTGACGAAAGGTGATTTGGTGTGGTGCTGGCTGCGGCTCGGTGGCCAGCACCCGGACGGCGGGGCACACCCCTGTGCTAACTCTGGCTAGCATTTTGCTTGCAGGAGTTAGCACCGCGAGCTAGCGTTGAGTTATGGCCAGTGGTAAAGACCTTCCCAACATCGGCGGGTTCATTCGTGACCTGCGCCGGAGTGCGAAGATCTCCCTCCGGCAGCTGTCCGAGCAGGCGGGTGTCAGTAACCCGTATCTGAGTCAGATCGAGCGCGGGCTGCGCAAGCCCAGCGCGGAGGTGCTTCAGCAGCTCGCCAGCGCGCTGCGGGTCTCCACTCCGGCGATGTACCTACGGGCCGGGCTGCTGGACGACCGTGAGGGGCAGGGCGTACTCGCCGCGATAGCCGTGGACCCCGACCTGACCATGGCACAGAAGCAGTCGCTCACCCAGATTTACGAGACGTTCCGTCGAGAGAACGCGCGGCTCGCGGAGGCCACCGCCGCCGCCGATGCGGCGTCGGCCGAGGCCGCGACCGGCCCGGTCACCACCGAATCGGTCGCCGCCCCGTCCACCACCGAAGTCACGACCGGCACGGTCACCACCGAATCGGTCGCCGGTTCGCCCACCACCGAACCGGAGCCGGGCCCGGCCCAGCCGTCCGGGACCTCCGCCGACCTGGCGAACATCGCGGTCACCGGCCCAACGACGACCGGGGGCACGCCGACCGGTGGTGCGTGAGTCGCATCGCCATCGACCCCGACTCCATTCCCGTCCCGACGCCAGTGCAGCAGTCCGCCCGAAGGGTGACCCCGAAGCCGCCGACGCGGCCAAAGAGGAGAAACGATGACTAGTCAGCCGAAAACCAGTCGTATCCCTGCCCCCCTCTACGCCGCCGCCGGCGCCGGCGATCTGGCGTACCAGCAGCTGCGAAAGCTTCCCGCGGCCGTGACCGAGCTGCGCAACCGGGTCGCGGCCGACCTCGGCACGGTTAACGGGGCCGAGCTGCGCCAGAAGGCCACCGAGACATTGCGTACGGCGACCGCTACCGCTGAGAACCTGCGCCGGCGGGCCGCCAGCGACCTGGACCTCAGTCGGCTTCGGGAGACCGCCACCCGCAACGCAGCCGTTGTGGTCGCCAGTGCGCAGGCCGCGCAGGAGCGGGCAGTCACCACCTACGGCGCGCTCGTCGGCCACGGGGAGCGGGTCGTCGGTGCTGGCGTGCTCGAGGCCGCCGACACGGTGAACACCGACATCGAGACGACCGAGCAGCCGCCGGCGCCCACTCCGGCGCAGCTCGCCGAGGCCGCTGAGGTCAAGCCGGCGGCCGTCACGAAGCGTGCCACCAAGGCCGCCGGCAAGCCGGCCTCCTCGGCGACCAAGTCACCGCGCGCGACGAAGCGGACCCCGCCGGCCCGCGACTGACCTCCGGCGACGGGTGAGTGTCCGGTGACGCCGAAGACCCCGGAAGCGGCCTGACGGACGCCTCCGGGGTCTTCGGCATATGCTTGCCGGCATGGCCATCGCCGCGCCGTTCGCTTTTGAGGTTCGCTACGTTATAGAGCTGATCCTGCTCGTCTTCGCACTCATCGTGCAGGGAGTCGCCCTGGTCCACGTCATCACCCAGCGGTCCGACGCGTTCGCCGCGGTCGGCACCCTTCCGAAGGGTGCATGGGCGGCGATCCTCGCCGTCTGTCTGGTGCTCACCCTGCTTGGCTTCGGCCCGATCAGCCTCTTTGGCCTGGTCGGTATCGCCGCTGGGTTGATCTATCTGCTTGACGTCCGGACTGGTCTGCGGGACCTCCGGGGCGGCCGGGGGAACTCCTGGTGAGAGGCTTCCGGTGGCCGCCCCCACCGGATGGCGGCCCCCGCACCTGGGGCCCCGGGCCGAGTGCTCCCCGCACCGGTCGGCCGGCACTGCCGGAGCCGGAGACCGAGCTGGTCGCCACCCCGCACGGCGTCCACCTGGAGCAGTTGGTCACCGGCACGGGTGACCCGGTCACCGTCTTCGCGCACGGTCTGGGCAGCGGCATCGCCACCACCCGTCCCTTCGGTAGTGGCGTCACCGGTCGCAGACTCTTTTTCCAGTTCCGTGGGCATGGTCGTTCCGCCGCACCGACCGGGCCATGGACCTACCACGATCTCGCGCGCGACCTGCGGTCGGTCGCCGACCGGGGGCGCGCTACCCGGGCGTTCGGCGCGAGCCTCGGCGCGGGTGCGCTCTGCCGGCTACTCGCCGACAACCCGACGCGCTTCGACCGGCTGGTCTTCTATCTGCCGGCGGTGCTGGACCAGCCGCGGGGCGATGCCGCCCGTCGCCGGCTGACAGCGCTACTCGACGCGCTCGGCAGTGGTGATGTCGGTCAGCTCGCGGAGGTGGTCCAGCTGGAGCTTCCACCGGCCATCCGGAACACGCCGGCCGGCTGGGCGTACCTCCGGCAGCGCCTTGATCAGCTTATGCGGGACGGTCTCGCCTCGGGACTGGTTGGCCTGCCCGAATCAGTGCCGGTCCGCGACGCCGCTGAACTCGCCGAGGTCACGGCGCCGGCTCTGGTGATCGGGTGTGTGGGCGATGAGCTGCATCCGGTTGCGGTCGCCGAGCGGCTCGCCGCCGCGTTGCCCCAGGCCACCCTGCACGTGTACGACCGGCCTGGGGTCCTCTGGGCCAAGCGTGCTGACCTGCGGGAGCGCATCTCCGCCTTTCTCAACGAGTAGCCCGGTGGGCTTCGGTGACCCGCGCGGTGTTGGTCCTGCCGTGGGAGTAATCCCGGGTGTGGGTGTTTGCAGTGGATACCCGCTTGTGTCCCGCGCTGGAGGCATTTGACCGAGCTTCACGTTGAGCCCACAATGATCCTGCATCGTCATTGATGGCTACCCGTTTGCCAGGGATCGGAGCTCATGACCGAATCGTCCAAACCCGGCGATACCCCGGCCGACGAGGTCGGCGTCCGCCTGCCAGAGTGGCCACCGCTGGCAAGCTACGACGAGCCCACCGAAGTGCCAAAACGCGCCACCTCGAACCTGGGCGATTCACCGCATCCCGACGGCGTACCTCAGCCGAACAGCGGAGCTCAGCCGAACCGTCGATCGCAGCCGGAGGAGGCCGATCGCGGACCGGACAGCTCCGGTCGCCGGCCCCTCCGCCCGGTCAAGGGGTCTGCGGATGCTCGCCGTTCAATCCCGGCACGTCTGCGGAGTCAGGGCATCGTCGCCGCGAGCTTCCTGGGGATCATCCTGACCGCGGCCGCCTTGAACGCGCTCCAACGCTCACCGGCCGACCCATCGTCTCGCCTCACCATCGACTCTGTCGCCAGCACCGCAGCCAGTCCGGCAGCCGCGCCATCGGAGTCATCGCCCACCCAGTCCTTGCCCCTGCCCCCAACACCAACGCCGACCCACGTCCCAACACAAACCCCAACCCAAGCCCCGACGTCGCCCCCCGTCGCGATGGCCGCGACCACGCAGCCGCCGCCGTCCGAGACTGCGACGCAGAACTCCACGCAACCGGCATCGTCGGCACCAAGTGAGCCGCCCGCGCTTCCGCCCCCACCGGCAGACTGCACAACGAACTACACGATCATCGAGTCTTGGCCGGGTGGTTTCAAGGGCGAAGTCAAGATCAAAAATAACACCTCCACTTCCTGGACCGGGTGGAGAGTCGAGTGGACCTGGCCCAGCGGGCAGAAGCTAACCGAGGTGTGGAACGGCTCGCTCAGCAGCTCGGGGGCCTCGGTGACAGTGACCAACATGTCGTACAACGGCACTCTGGCTCCGGATGGCACGACCACCTTTGGCTTCCTCGCCGACATCACCGGTACGAACCCGGCGCCGACCATGACCTGCGCCGGCCGCTGACGCGACCTAGGCTCGGCGACCATGAACGCATCCCCCGCTCTCGCCGCGCCCGTGACCGGGGCAGCCGGCCGATTCTTCGCCGGTGTCGGCCTCTTCCTGCGTGGTATAGGCCTCTACCTCCGCAGCCCCGGCCTGATGCTGCTCGGCGTCCTACCGGCGCTGATCTCCGGAGCGTTCTTCGTCGCTGCGTTCGGCACGCTCGTCTACTTCGTGGACGAGCTGGCCGCGCTGATCACGCCGTTCGCCGACAGTTGGTCCGCCGTCGGACGAGGTCTGGCGCGGGTAGCCGCCGGCTTGGCGCTGCTCGGGTTGGGTGGCCTGCTCGCAGTGGTCGCGTTCACCGCCGTCACGCTGGTCATCGGGGACCCGTTCTACGAGAAGATCTCCGAACGGGTCGAGGACGGCCTCGGCGGTACGCCCCACGCGGTGGACGTGCCGTTCTGGTCGTCGCTGCGGCACAGCATCGTTGACTCACTGCGGCTGGTGGGGTTGGCGGTGCTGGTCGGCGTACCCCTCTTTGTCGCCGGCTTCATCCCGGTGGTCGGTCAGACCGTGGTGCCGGCACTCGGTGCGACCATCGGCGGCTGGCTCCTCGCGGTGGAGCTGGTCGGTGCCCCCTTCTACCGCCGGGGGCTGCGGTTGGCCGACCGCCGGGCCGCCCTCCGGGCCGACCGGCCGACCGCGCTCGGCTTCGGGGTGGCGGTGTTCGTCAGCTTCCTGATCCCACTCGGTGCCGTGCTGCTCATGCCGGCGGCCGTCGCGGGCGCCGCCCTGCTGGCCCGCCGCGTGCTCGGCCAGCCCACCACTGTGGGGCCGACCGGGACCACCCAGGACGGCGCGTGACGCGCGGTCGCTCAGCTCATCTCCCGGAGGCAACTCCACTGGGCGGCGACCGGCCGGTAGCCGAGCCGTTCGTTGATCGCGAGCATCGGTTTGTTCGCCTCGTCATTGCCGGTGTATGCGACCGTCACCCCACTGGCCGCGGCCCGGCGTAGGGCACCCAGCTTCGCCGCCAACGCGAGCCCTCGCCCCCGGTGTTCCGGCCGGGAAGCGGTGTAGTCCGACCACATCCGTGCACCGTCCCGTTGGACCAGGCTGATTGCCGCCAGGACGCCGTCGACCTCAACGCCGGTGCTGGCCTCCCGGTCCAGGCCGATGTTGTCCCAGGTATCGGCCCGCCAGTGCTCGTAGGTGAGGGCGTCGGCGGCGACGTCTCCCGGCTCGTCGGCGCTAGCGTCGCGCTCCACCTCGTACACGTGGTGGGGGTCAACCTCGGACAGCGGCACCAGCCGGGCGCCCGGGGGAACGGCCAGGGGTGGCAGGTCCGTCAGCTCGAGCGCGGAGAAGCGTTCCTCGCGGCTGGGTAGGAAGCCGCGCCGCCGCGCGTACGGCAACGACTCGGGTAGCACCCGCCCGCGTAGCAGCGGGAGCCGGAGCGGGGCGAGGTGGTCGAGGGCGGCGGTCAGCAGTCCGCTGCCGATGCCGTGTCCCCGATGGTCCGGGTGGACATGCAGGAGCGAGATCTCGCCGACGCTTCGGTAGGAACTGGCGTTGCGGAAGGCCGAGACCCAACCGACGATCTCGTCGTCCACCTCGGCGACGAACGCGGTCCAGTGCCGCCGCCCTGGAGGTGGTTGGGAGATCATCTGGCGCGTCGTCGCCACCCCGCGAACCAGATGCGGAAGAACTCGGGTGCGGAGCGCCACCATGGCAGGCGCGTCGTCGGGCTGCGCGGCGCGGATCCTCACGCGACGCTTACGGCGGCGACCGCCTCGACCTCAACGAGCTGATTGGGGTAGCCAAGCACGGTCACCCCGAGCAGGGTGCTGGGCGGGTCGTGGTCGCCGAAGGCGTCCCGGACGACCTGCCAGGCGGATACCAGGTCGGGTTGGTGCGCCGAAGCCACGTACACCGTGGCTTTGACGACATCGGTGAGGCGGGCACCCGCTGCGGTGAGGGTGGTCTCCAGATTGGCCATCACCTGCCGGGCCTGGGCGGCATGGTCACCGGGGGCGACCGTACGGCCGTCCACGTCGAGCGGGCACGCCCCGGCGGTGAAGACGAGGCGTGTTCCCGGCTCGACGGTGCTGACGTACGCGTACTCGGCCTGGGCGAGGGCGGAGACATGGCGGAGTTGGGGCATGAAGGAACGCTAGTGCAGTCCCGACGGTTGCTCGATCTGTTTTCGTTGGCGGGCTCAACCAGAGTCGCGGAGGATCAGCTCGGTGGGGAGCACCAGCGCCGGTTCGATCGACTCACCGGCCGCGAGGCGCAGCAGCTGGCGGGTCATTCGGCGGCCGATCTCCTGGATCGGCTGGCGGATGGTGCTCAGGGGCGGGTCGGTGTACGCGGCGGTCTCGATGTCGTCGAAGCCGATCACCGCGACATCGTCGGGCACCCGTCGCCCCGTCGCGCGTAGCGTCCGCAGGGTGGCGTGTGCCATCAGGTCGGAGGCGGCGAAGACCGCGTCCAGGTCGGGGTGCGCGGCGAGGAGCTGCCAGGTCGCGGCCACCCCCGACTCGCGGGTGAAGTCGCCGTACGCGACCCACTCCGGCAGCCCGGCCGGGGCCACCGCGGACCGGTAGCCGGTCAGCCGTTCGATCCCGCCCACCATGTCCTGTGGACCGGCGATGGTGGCGATGCGCCGCCGGCCGCTGTCGATCAGGTGTTGGACGGCCCGGTGCACCCCGCCGATGTGGTCAACGTCGACGTAGGGGACCGGGGTGCCGCCGAGCGGCCGGCCGCTGCACACCACCGGAATGCCCAGCCGGGCCAGCCGGCCGGGGAGCGGGTCGGCGCCGTGCAGCGAGGCGAACAGCACCCCGTCAACGTGCCGGCCGGTGGTGTACCGCTCCACCCGTTCGTGCCCGGCCGGCGAACCGGCCAGCATCAGCACCAACTGCTTGTCGGCCGCCTCCAGCTCCTGGGCGGCGCCGCGGATGATGCCGGGGAAGTACTGGTCATCGGAGAAGACCCGGGCAGCCGCCTCCGGCATGATCAGCGCGACCGAGTCCGTTCGCTGGGTGACCAGGCTGCGCGCGGCCAGGTTCGGTACGTAGCCCAGCTCGTTGATGGCTCGCCGGACGGCTTCGCGGATCGGCTCGGCCACTGTGGTGGAGCCGTTCACCACCCGGGAGACGGTGGCTCGGGAGACACCGGCGCGGCGTGCCACCGCCTCGAGCGTCGGCCGTTGCGCCGTTGTCATCGCCCTCCCCGGAGCCCGCTCCCGGTTCGCCCTCCCCCGCTCAGAGCCCGTTCCGGGAGATCACCTGGTGGTACCAGTGGGCACTCGCCTTCGGCGTGCGTCGCTGGGTCCGGTAGTCGACATGGACGATCCCGAACCGTTTCCGATATCCCTCGGCCCACTCGAAGTTGTCCAGGAACGACCATACGAGATAACCGCGGAGATCCACCCCGCGGGTGATGGCCTCGTGCGCGGCGCGGAGATGCCCCTCCAGGTAGGCGATCCGGTCGGTGTCCACCACCCCGCCGGCCCCCTCCGTCGCCGGCTGGTCCGGGCCGGGTGGCGACGCGTCGCGGTCCGGGAAGGCTGCCCCGTTCTCAGTGATCATCAAGGGCACGCCCGGGTAGTCGGTGGCGAGGCGTTCCAGCAGTCGGGTGAGCCCGGCCGGCTCGATCATCCAGCCCATGTCGGTCAGCGGTCCAGCAGGTGGCAGGAACTCGACCGCTCCGTCGGTGCCGGGGAACGCCCCGCCGCCGCCGGCGCCGTCCGGCTTACCCGCGACGTAGATGGGCGCGTAGTAGTTGACACCGAGCAGGTCGATCGGGGTGGCGATCACTTTCTCGTCGCCGTCTCGGAGGAACGCCGGCGGCACGATTCGGGCGAGGTGCTCCAGCACGTCCTCCGGGTACGCGGCCCGGAACAACGGGTCCAGGAAGATCCGATTGTGGAGCCCGTCGACCAGGCGTACCGCGGCGGCGTCGGCGGTGCTGTCCGGGTCGGCGGGGCGGACGTCGGCCGGGTTGAGTGTTATTCCGACGCTCCCCGCGCCGGCCGCGTGCAGCGCCCGGGCTGCCAGGCCGTGCCCGAGCAGCAGGTGGTGCACGGCGGTGAAGGCGGCACCCGGGTCTGTGATTCCGGGAGCGTGCACCCCGTTGCCGTAGCCCAGGTACGCCGAGCACCACGGCTCGTTGAGGGTGGTCCAGGAGTCCACCCGGTCACCGAGGCGACCGTGGACGGCGGCCGCGTACCCGGCGAAGTGCTCCGCGGTCTCCCGAGCGGTCCAGCCGCCGCGGTCCTGCAGGGTCTGCGGCAGGTCCCAGTGGTAGAGCGTGACCATTGGCTCGATTCCCCGGGCCAGCAGCGCGTCCACCAGGCGGTCGTAGAAGTCCAGCCCCCGCGGGTTGACCGGGCCGGTGCCGTCTGGCTGGACCCGGGGCCAGGACACCGAGAACCGGTACGTCTGGATCCCCAGCCTGGCCATCAGCTCCACGTCGTTGGTGTACCGGTGGTAGTGGTCGCAGGCGACGTCACCGGTGTGGCCCTGGTAGACCTTTCCCGGCGTTCGGCTGAAGGTGTCCCAGATCGATGGTGCCCGGCCGTCTTCGCGGGCCGCACCCTCGATCTGGTAGGCCGCTGTGGCCGTGCCCCAGCGGAAGTTCTCCGGAAATTGAAGCGCGCTCATACGACAGTTCCCTCCGTTTGCGCAGCGTCTCCCGATTCGTTACCCGATGTCAAGAGAGCGCTCTCCCTGGCTGGGCTCAGGTCCGTGCGGGCGGGTGGAGAGCCGGGGGCGGCTCGTGCGCGAACAGCCCCCGGCCGGGGGTGGTGCCGGATGTGGCCGCCGGCGTCAGCCGGTCCGGAGACCAGCCAGGAGGGCGCGTTCGCCGGTCACCGCCAGGGTGTCGAAACTGACTCGCCCCCAGAGTGCGAGCAGCAGATCGCTGGCGGTACCGACGACCTGGACCCGGGCGTGATGATCGTGGTCATCGAAGATCGTGGATGTGTCCAGTAGGGCGACCCCTCCGCCGCGCAACCGCAGGAACCACTCCTGCCCGACGTCGGAGGCCGACAGGTGTACGACGCCGTGCCACTGCCCATGATCCGGACGTCGTCCGGCCGGCAGGCAGGTGTCGAGCACCTCGCTCACCCCGTCAGCCGCGAGCTTCGTCTCGATCGGGTCGCCGGCGCCGATGGCGAGCTGGGCGTCCCAGCGGTGCAGCGCTGTCTCGTGTGCGATCCGGCGAAGCCAGAAGCCGGCCTTCTTCGGCTGCGGTGCCCAGTTCCATGCCGGCGCCTCCGGATCCAGCGCGTCGAAACGCACCAGCAGGTCGTCGTACGCCTGCTGCCACAGCTGGGGGTCGGTCTCGCCCGGATTCGGCTCCACCAGCTCGGAGCGGAGGGCCGGCGGGGTGACCGAATTGGCGGACACGGTCCCCTGTACCCAGCGGTAGACGCTTGCCAGGTGTCGGGTCAGGTCGGTCACTGTCCAGCCGGGACACGAGAGCACCGGAGCGTCGGCCGGTGCTTCGGCGATCGCCGCGGCGAAGGCCGGCCCCTCCACCCGCAGCGCCCCGATCCAGAAGTCCTTCGTGCCGTGCGTTCTGTTCATCGCCATCCTCCCGGGGGTGACCGGGCCACCAGTGGGTGCCGCGGCTATCCCTCAGCTTAGGGTGATGAGCGTGGCAGAGGTTCTCCAGTCGACATCCGGTGCCCAACGCGACGCCGAGTGTCATTTGTCGCGATACACGACACTTCGTCTCGGCGGCTGGGCTTCCCGCGTGGTCACCGCCACCAGCGCGGATGACCTCGTCCGCGGGGTGCGGGAGGCGGGGGAGCGCGGCGAGCAGGTCCTGGTCCTCGCCGGGGGTAGCAACGTGGTGATCGGCGATGCGGGCTTCCCCGGGACAGTGGTGTTGGTCCGGTCCCGGGGCCTGCGGGTCGTTGACACCGACACCGACACCGACACCGTCACGGTGCGGGTCGAGGCCGGTGAGCCCTGGGACGACCTGGTTGCCCACACCGTGGCCAGCGGCTGGTCCGGCCTGGAGTGCCTCTCCGGGATACCTGGCTCCACCGGCGCGACGCCGATCCAGAACGTCGGCGCCTACGGGCAGGATGTCGCCGAGACCATCACCGGGGTGCAGGTGTACGACCGGGTGGCCGGTACCACCGGTCGGATCGAGGCCCGTGACTGCGGGTTCATCTACCGGTCCAGCATCTTCAAGTACAGCGACCGGTGGGTGGTGCTGTCGGTCGACTTCCGTCTCGCCCGATCGCCGCTGTCCAGCCCGGTCCGCTACGCCGAACTCGCTCGGGCGCTCGACGTGGCGGTCGGTGACCGGGTGCCACTGGCGAAGGCCCGCGACGCCGTGCTGCGGCTACGCGCGGGCAAGGGCATGGTGCTCGACCCCACCGACCCGGATACCTGGTCGGTGGGCTCGTTCTTCACCAATCCGGTGCTGGACCAGGCCGACCACGAGCGGCTGCGGGAACGGGCCGCCGAGCTCGGCGAGCCACCGTCCTGGCCCGGCGCCGACGGCACGGTGAAGGTCAGTGCCGCCTGGTTGATCGACAAGGCCGGCTTCGGCAAGGGCCATCCGGGTCCGGAAGGCGTCGTCACCATCTCCACCAAGCACACCCTGGCGTTGACCCACCGTTCCGGCACCGCCCGGACCGAGGACCTGGTGCGCCTGGCCCGCGAGATTCGCCACGGGGTGCAGGCCCGCTTCGGTGTGACCCTGCACCCGGAACCAGTCCTGATCAACTGCGCCCTCTGACCCGGCCGGTCAACGGGTCGGCAGGGGAGCCACCGCCCAGTCGATGGGTCAGCGGGGAGCCACCGCCACCCAGTCGACGGTGACCAGGCCCTGGCGCCAGCGGCGGGGTTGGTACGCCAGCGGCCAGCCCCCGTCCCGAACGGCGGTCACCGTACGCAGCCAGCGGTGGCGGGGACCGAAGGGGGCGTAGGGGGCAGCTGCCTGCCAGGCGCGCTCCAGCGCCTGAAGCAGGGCGTGGATCGGCTCCCCCTCGACGTTGCGGTGGATCAGGACTTTGGGGAGCCGCTCGGCGAGCCGGGCGGGGCTGTCCAGGGTGGCCAGCCGGGCGCCCAGGGTCAGGGTGCGGGGGCCGCCCGCGTCGATCAGTACCCACCCGCCGAGCCGCCCCAACTCGTCGCAGGTCCCCTCGACCAGCACGCCGCCCGGGGCGAGCGCACCGGTCATCGTCGCCCAGGCGCCCGCCACCGTACCCTCGTCGTACTGGCGTAGCACGTTGAAGGCGCGGACCAGGACGGGGCGGAGACCGGCCAGCTCGAAGCCACCCCGGGCGAAGGTGAGCCGGGGTGGGTCGGCGACCGGTTGGGCGGCGGCGACGCGGACCGGGTCGATCTCCAGCCCGACCACGCGTACGTCGGGGCGGACCGCGTGGGCCAATCGGGAGCGCAGCTCGACGGCGGTGACCCCGGTGGCGCCGTAGCCCAGGTCCACGACGAGCGGGTCCGCTGCCGCCCGCAGCACGTCCCCGCAGGTGGTGGCGATCCAGTTGTCCACCCGGCGCAGCCGGTTGGGGTTCGTCGTCCCGCGGGTCACGACGCCGAGCGGACGTCGTGCCGGCACCGCCATCACCCGGCTCAACCGGCCCGGTGGACCTTGTGCTGCGCGGCCTGCGCCAGCGGACGGACCACTAGCCGGTCCACGTTTACGTGCTGCGGGCGGGTCGCGCACCAGGCGACACAGTCCGCCACATCGTCGGCGACCAGGGGCTCGGACACGCCGGCGTAGACGGCGTCCGCCCGGTCGGCGTCCCCGCCGAAGCGGACCAGCGAGAACTCCTCGGTCCGTACCATCCCGGGGTCGATCTCGACGACCCGAACCGGCCGGCCGCACAGCTCCAGCCGCAGCGTGCCCGCGACCGCGGTCTGCGCGTGCTTGGCGGCGGCGTAGCCGCCCCCGCCCTCGTACACGGTGAAGCCGGCGGTAGACGACACGACGACGATCGTGCCGGCTCCGGAGGAGACCAACGCCGGTAGGAGCGCCTGGGTGACCCGCAGCGTGCCCAGGACGTTGACGTCGTACATCCACTGCCAGTCACCGACCGCGCCGGTCTCCACCGGGTCCAGGCCACGTGCCCCCCCGGCGTTGTTGACCAGCAGGGTGACCGGACCGGGCGCGGCTGCCGCTGCGGCGGCGAGGCGGGCCACCGACTCATCCGAGGTCACATCGCAGCCGACCGCGGTGGCCGACCCGCCGTTGGTTTCGACCTCCCGGACCAGGTCGGCGAGGCGATCGGTGCGCCGGGCGGCGGCCAGGACGTGGAACCCCTCGGCGGCGAGCCGACGGACGGTGGCCGCCCCGATCCCGCTGGATGCGCCGGTGACGACAGCGACGGAATTCATCCGCCCATTCTGGCCCCGAGCCCGAGGGCGGGGGCGATGAGGTCCGTCACGCCCGGGGATGGCCGGGAGGATTTACCGATCCCCGATCGGGAAGATGACACCCGGCGTGGAGGTTGACCGAGAAGCGCCGGTCGTGCGGGACGGCAACCGTGACAGAAGGAGCGGACGTGGCGGAACAGCACACCGGTGTCGGTCGTCAGCGAGGTGCCCGTCCGTGGCCCCGGCCCCGCCGTATCGCGACCCTCTCCGTGCACACTTCGCCGCTGCACCAGCCCGGCACGGGTGACGCGGGCGGGATGAACGTCTACATCCTGGAGGTCGCCCGGCGGTTGGCCGAGGCGAACGTCGAGGTTGAGATCTTCACCCGGGCGACCGCAGCCGACCTGCCGCCGGTGGTCGAGATGGTGCCGGGCGTGCACGTCCGGCACATCATCGCCGGACCGTTGGGTGGGCTGACCAAGGAGGAGTTGCCCGGCCAGCTCTGCGCGTTCACCGCGGGGGTGCTGCGGGCCGAGGCCGCTCGGGCGATGGGGCACTACGACCTGATCCACTCGCACTACTGGCTCTCCGGGCAGGTCGGTTGGCTGGCCAAGGAGCGTTGGGGGGTTCCGCTGGTGCATACCGCGCACACCCTCGCCAAGGTCAAGAACGCGCAGCTCGCCGCCGGGGACCGGCCGGAACCCAAGGCCCGGGTGATTGGCGAGGAGCAGGTGGTGGCCGAGGCCGACCGGCTGGTCGCCAACACCAAGACCGAGGCCGGTGACCTGATCGACCGGTACGACGCCGACCCGACCCGGGTTGAGGTGGTCGAGCCGGGGGTGGATCTGGCCCGGTTTCGCCCGCCAGCCGGTGATCGCGCCCGGGGGAAGGTCCTCGCCCGTCGTCGGCTGGGCCTGCCCGAGCGTGGGTACGTGGTGGCGTTTGTCGGCCGGATTCAGCCGCTCAAGGCCCCCGACGTGCTGATTCGCGCGGCGGCGGCGCTGCGCCAGCGGGATCCGGTGCTCGCCGACGACCTGACGGTGGTGGTCTGCGGTGGCCCCAGCGGCAGCGGGCTTGAGCGGCCGACTCGCCTGATTGAACTGGCTGCCGAGTTGGGCGTCGCCGATCGGGTCCGGTTCCTGCCGCCGCAGACCGGCGACGACCTGCCCGCCCTGTACCGGGCGGCCGACCTGGTGGCGGTCCCGTCCTACAACGAGAGCTTCGGGCTCGTCGCGTTGGAGGCGCAGGCCTGCGGGACGCCGGTGGTGGCAGCCGCCGTAGGCGGTTTGATCACCGCGGTACGCGACGACGTCAGCGGGGTCCTCGTGGATGGCCACGACCCGGTCACGTGGGCCCGCTCGCTGGGCCGCCTGCTGCCGGACGCCGGCCGGCGCGAGGCCCTGGCCCACGGTGCGCAACGCCACGCCCGTAACTTCTCCTGGGATCGGACAGTGCGCGACCTCTTGGATGTTTACGGCGCGGCGGTCGCCGAGCACCGCAGCCGATCGTCTGGCTTCGCTGCCTGTTCCCGGTGAGACCCGGCGCCGATCGCCGGTGACCGAGGCCGGACCGGCGCGGGACGCGGCTGGGCGGGAGCGGTCGTAGAGTGGGGCGGTGAACGGGAGAAGCGAGCTCGGGGCGTTGATCGAGGCGGTCTGCGCGGAGCGGGACCTGGCCTGGGAGGCCACCGGCCCGAACTCGTACGCGGTGACCCTGCCGGGCACCCACAAGCTGCGGACGACCTGCAACCTGATCATCGGCGAGTACGCGCTGCGGGTCGAGGCGTTCGTGATGCGCCAGCCCGACGAGCGCCGCGAGGAGCTGTGGGCGTGGCTGCTGCAGCGCAACGCCCGGATGTACGGGGTGTCGTTCTCCATCGACGCCGTCGGTGACGTCTACCTGACCGGCCGGGTGAATTCGGCGGGCGTGGACGCCGACGAGTTGGATCGGCTCTTCGGATCGGTGCTCACCTACGCCGACGAGTCCTTCGACACGATGCTGGAGATCGGCTTCGGTAGTTCGATTCGGCGGGAATGGGAGTGGCGGGTCAAGCGGGGCGAGTCGACCGCCAACCTCGCGGCCTTCGCCCACCTGGTTGAGCGGGCTGACGGCGGTGCGGCCGCGCCGTCAGCTGGGACGCCTGCCGCCGGGAACCCGACCGCCGCACCCGGGGATTCGACGCTGTCCTGACGGGTACGCCCCGGTGTGCGGTGCGGTATCTGGGGCCGGCCGCGCGCCGAGGACGGACTGGCGGAGGAGCGTTCCATGGCTCAGCGAAGCAGCGCAGGCCGCGGTGGTACGGCGACCCGGACCGCACGCCGGCCAGGAAACCAGACCCCGAATACGCCGGAGGTGTCCGAAGCCACGATCTCCCGGATGCGGGTGGACGAGATTCGGGGGCAGTTGCGCCAGCACGGCGTCTCCGGCACCTCCGCGCTGCGTAAGCCGGAGCTGGTGCGGACGCTGGTGAAGACCCTGCGGGCGGAGCGCCGATCGGGCGGGACGAAGGGGCCGGGCCGCCGGGCGACGCCCGGCGGACGGTCGGCGGGTGGTGGACGGTCGGCGGGTGGCGCCGCGGTACGCACCGGGCCCCGTACCTCGCGGTCGGTGCGGTCCTCGCAGGTGATCGCCACCCTGACGGATCGGCCGGAGCGTCCGGGCCGGAGCCTGGTCACCACGAACCACGAGGTGATCCGACGGTGGGCGCGGGAACGCAACGCGAAGCCGGCGACGATCCGGGGCACCGAGCGGGATGGCCGGGCCGGTGTGCTCACCTTCAACATGCCGGGGTATCGGCAGAGCCCGCGGGTGCGCGAAATCACATGGCGCGAGTGGTTCCGGACCTTCGACCTGCGAAAGCTGAACTTGATCTATCAGGAGCGGCTGCGAGACGGCAGAATGAGCAACTTTTTCCGTACCGAGTCACCCGATCGGGAGGACGGATGAGCTGTTTGCCGGAGTTGCCCGCGGGTAGACCGCTGGTGGCCGGAGGGCGGACCGGACCGCGGGCAGCCGGTTTGTGACCGGTGAGACAGCCGGTCAATTTGTATCCGTATTCCGGGCGAACTAACTTTATTGCACCGTGCGACGCTCGGTTCCGTTCGGGGGAGCGGAGGATCGATCAGATCCGAGCATCGAGTGTGGCGCGGGGACGGGTGGAACAACACCGTTGGGGGACGGTGTCCACCTGTTGACCGGCGGCGTGAGCGGGCGCCGCTTACGGGGGTGAGTGTCGCCCGCCGCCGCCGGTCGTACGTGGCGAAGCGCCCACCGTGACGAACTCACGTTGGGCGTACGCAGCGAACGCCCATCGTGACGAACTCACGATGGGCGTTCGCTTACACGGTGGCCGCGGCATCCGGCTGGGGGAGCTCACCCCACCTCGGTGGTCTGCCGCTGCCCGACCGGGGCCGGCGGCGGTTGGTTGACTGTCCGCAGCGCGGCGGCCCGGCGCTCCCGGGCCGGTCCGGAGATCAGATGTGCCGCCGCTACCAGTCCGCCGAGCAGGGCGCAGCCCAGCCAGAGTGTGGCGTTGCCGGCCCCCTCCCGGAGGAGCCCGCCGAGCACCGGCGCCGCGGCGCCAGCGATCTGCCAGGAGAGCGAGAAGACCCCCTGGTAGCGACCGCGTAGCTCGGTCGGGGAGAGCTCGGCGATCAGGGTGGCGTTGGACGGCGAGTTGAGCATCTCGCCGACGGTCCAGATCAGGACGGTCAGCCCGTAGAACCAGGCGGTCTCGGCGAACGCGGTCAGTCCGAACCCGGCCCCGAGCACCACCGCCGACAGTGCCAATACATGGGACCGGCTACGGCCCTTGATCAACCGTGGTACGAAGAGCTGGCCCACCACGATCAGCACCCCGTTGAGTGCGATCACCGAGCCGTAGGTGGCGGGGCTCAGTCCCGAGTCGGCCATTGCGATCGGCAGCATCGAGATGTGCTGGAGCATGACTATCGCGGCGAAGAGGTTCAACGCCACGAACCCGAGGTAGATCCGGTCGGTCAGGATGGCACGCAGCGCCCCGGTCGGGGCTTTCGGCCCGCCGGTGGCGACCAGCGGTTGGCGGGTCTCGCCCACCTTGAGAAAGATGATCAGCGTCATGATCAGGGTGGTGACCGCGTCCACCACGAAGAGCAGCAGGTAGCCGGCCCCGGTCGCGAACCCCGCGAGGATCGCGGCGCAGGCGAAGCCGAGATTGATGGCCCAGTAGTTCAGGCTGAAGGCGCGCAGTCGGTCCTTCGCCGGCACCACGTCGATCATCATGGCGCCGAAGGCGGGCCGGGCGGCCTCGGCGAAGAGCCCGAGCAGGAGGGCGCCGAGTGCGATGGACCAGAGGTCCCGGGCGAAGCCGAGGGCGAGCATCATGCTCGCGGCGCCGAGGTGCGCGGTGAGCAGGGTGGGCCGGCGGCCCCACCGGTCTGCGAGCGTGCCACCGACGGTGGTGCCCACCGCGCCGCCGACGCCCCACAGTCCCAGGACCAGGCCGGCCTGGGCAGCGGAGAAGCCCCGCTCCTGGGTGAGGTAGATGGCGAGGAAGATGAGGACGAACGAGCCGAGCCGGTTGATCAGGGTGCCGGTCCAGAGGTACCAGAAGGAGCGGGGGAGGCCACCGGCCGTCTCGAGTAACCAACCTCGCATCGTTCGCACTCAACGCCCCGTTCCGTAATGATCAGTTTCCGCGCAAGGCCTTACAAACTAGTGCTGCGGCGGAGCCCTCCGCCATCCGGTTTTTCCGGTGCTGGTCAGCACCCCTTCCCGCGCAACGGGTAGGCCGGTGAGGGAGGATGGCCGACATGACTGCAAGTGAAGGGCCCACCATCGGAACGCTGGTCCTGCTGCGACACGGCGAGAGCGACTGGAACGCCAAGAACCTCTTCACCGGCTGGGTTGACGTGGACCTGACCGCCAAGGGAGAGGCCGAGGCGCGTCGTGGCGGCGAGCTGCTACGGGAGCACAACCTGTCGCCGGACGTGGTGCACACCAGCCTGTTGCGCCGGGCGATCCGCACCGCGGAACTCGCGCTGAACACCGCCGACCGGCACTGGATCGCGGTGCGTCGGTCGTGGCGGCTCAACGAGCGCCACTACGGCGCCCTCCAGGGCAAGAACAAGAAGCAGACCCTCGACGAGTACGGCGAGGAGCAGTTCATGCGCTGGCGCCGCTCGTACGACACGCCGCCGCCGCCGATCGCGGACGGTGACGAGTGGTCGCAGGTCGGTGACCCGCGCTACCGGCTGCTGCCGACCGAGCTGATGCCGCGGACGGAGTGCCTGAAGGACGTCTTCGAGCGGATGCTGCCGTACTGGTACGACTCGATCGTGCCGGACATCCTGGCTGGCCGGACCGTGCTGGTGGCCGCGCACGGCAACTCGCTACGCGCGTTGGTCAAGCATCTGGACCAGATCAGCGACGAGGCGATCGCGAAGCTGAACATCCCTACCGGGATCCCGCTGCGGTACGACCTCGACCCGCAGCTGCGCCCGATGACGCTCGGCGGCACGTACCTCGACCCGGCGGCGGCGCAGGAGGCCGCGGCGGCGGTGGCGAACCAGGGTCGCTGAGCCGGCCGAGCGACCCCGCGGCACCGGGCGCCGGGGAAGCGCCCTGGTGAACGGGGTCGGACGAGGTGGTGAATACCCGCGGAAGTGAGGGTATCTCGTCCTGGTCTGTTCGGATGCTGGGTTAACCAGGACCTACGATCACCCGGTGGAGTGGGTAGTGGTGGTCGCAGGGGCCGTGGGACTGGCGGTCGGTGTCCTGCTGACCCGGCTCGTCCTGGCGCGACGACTCGGATCGACCTTGGTCGGGAGCCACCAGCCCGGCTCCCCTCGGCCCGGGAGGAGGCCCGCGATAACCGACGGTTCCCAGTCCGGACTTGGTCGCCGGACGATTGACTCCCTCCGGGTCGGCGTCGTGGTCCTCGCCGACGACGATGGGCCGGTCCTGGTCAACCCGGCAGCCCGCGCGATGGGGCTGCTCCGCGCTGGCGGGGCACCGGGCACGGTCGCCGCCCACCCGTTGATCCGGACCCTCGCGGGGCAGGTACGGCGGACCGGCGTACGGCGAGAGATCCAGCTGGACCTGCCCCGGGGACGCGACGGCGTCGCCGCGGAGAACCCGCTCGGCGTGCACCTGCGGGCGGTCGGTCTCGGCGGCGGGCACGTCGCCGTGGAAGCCGTTGACGTGACTGAGTCGCACCGGTTGGCCCGGGTCCGGCGCGACTTCGTGGCCAATGTGAGTCACGAGCTCAAGACCCCGATCGGGGCGCTCCAACTCCTCGCCGAGGCGCTGCTGGACGCCACCGAGCCGGTCGACGAGGAGAAGCCGGACCTCTCCGAGGATCTGGCCGCCACCCGTCGGTTCGCCGAACGGATCCGGCACGAGTCGACCCGGCTGGGTCGGTTGGTGCAGGAGTTGCTGGAGCTGACCCGGCTCCAGGGCGCCGACCCGCAGCCCGCGCCGGAGCCGGTCGCCGTGGACTGGGTGGTCGGCGAGGTGGTGGATCGGACCCGGACCGGTGCCAGCGCTCGCCGGATCGACGTGGTGGTTGACGGCGAGCGGGGCCTGACGGTCTACGGCAGTGACACCCAGCTGGCCACTGCCGTGTCGAACCTGGTCGAGAACGCCATCAACTACTCGGGTGAGGACACTGCCGTCCGGATCACTGCCCGGCACGACGACGAACACGTCACGATCGCCGTCACCGATCAGGGCATCGGGATCGGCCCGAGCGACGTGGACCGGATCTTCGAGCGCTTCTACCGGGCCGACCAGGCCCGATCCCGCGCGACCGGCGGCACCGGTCTCGGGCTCGCCATCGTCAAGCACATCGCCAGTAATCACGGCGGACGGGTGGAGGTCGCGAGCACTCCCGACGAGGGCTCGACGTTCACCCTCCGGCTCCCCGCCCGCCCCCCGGACGATCTTTTGGTGATACCGCCCTCGGCTGAGATCGAGGCCGAACCGGCCGAGTCCCAGCAGACGTGACAGTTGAAAGGAAACCTCCGTTGAGCCGCGTTCTGGTGGTCGAGGACGAGGAGTCGTTCTCCGATGCCCTGTCGTACATGCTCCGTAAGGAGGGCTTCGAGGTTTCGGTTGCCGCGACTGGCACCTCCGCCCTGACCGAGTTCGACCGGACCGGTGCCGACATTGTGCTGCTCGACCTGATGCTGCCCGAGATGTCGGGTACTGAGGTGTGTCGGCAGCTTCGGCAGCGGTCGCACGTGCCGATCATCATGGTCACCGCTCGGGACAGCGAGATCGACAAGGTGGTCGGGCTGGAGATCGGCGCCGACGACTACGTGACGAAGCCGTACTCGCCGCGGGAACTCGTGGCCCGGATCCGCGCGGTGCTGCGCCGCAAGAGCGTCGAGACGGTGGAGACCGGTGCGGCGACACTGGCCGCGGGCCCGGTTCGGATGGACATCGAGCGGCACGTGGTCACGGTCGCCGGCGCCCCGGTGCAACTGCCGCTGAAGGAGTTCGAGCTGCTGGAGTTGCTGCTGCGCAACGCCGGCCGGGTGCTCACCCGGGGCCAGCTGATCGATCGGGTCTGGGGGGCGGACTACGTCGGCGACACGAAGACCCTCGACGTACACGTCAAGCGGCTGCGTTCCAAGGTCGAGCCGGAGCCATCCGCTCCCCGACACATCGTCACCGTGCGGGGCCTGGGCTACAAGTTCGAGCCGTGACCGGACGTCCGCACGGCCCGCTGCAGCGCTGAACAGCCTCGCCCGGTCCAGCCGCGCGCGGCCCGGCCCCGTCCCGTGCCGGTGTCGTGCGCGGTCAGTCCGGGTCGGCCGGGTGCGGGGCGACCAGACCGCGTCGGGCGCGGGCGGCGCACAACGCGGCCAGCCTGGTATACGCGGGCGCACCGATCAGTGCGGTCAGCTCGGGGGCGTACGAGACGTACATCGGTTCGGCCGCCACATGCGCGTCCCGGGATGAGGTGCACCACCAGTCCAGGTCGTGCCCGCCGGCGCCCCAGCCGCGCCGGTCGAACTCCCCGAGCGTGGAGAGCAGGACCTTCGTGCCGTCCGGGCGCTGGACCCACTCCTGTTCGCGGCGGACCGGCAGCTGCCAGCAGACATCCGGCTTGTACTCCAGCGGGTGGGCGCCGTCGCGGAGCGCCTGGGCGTGCAGGGCGCAGCCCGCTCCGCCGGAAAAGTCGGCGTCATTGAGGAAGACGCAGGGGCCGTCGGGCCGGGTGGCCGTCCGGCGGGCGGGCGTCTTCTCGTCAACCGTGTCGGTCTCGGTCCAGTTCTTGAAGCCCCGCCGGTGGTGCTGCCAGGTCTCCGGGGTCAGCCGCTTGACCGCCGATCGGACCCGCTGTTCGTCGTCGGAGTCGGTGAAGAACGCGCCGTGCGAGCAGCAGCCGTCGGCGGGGCGGTCGGCACTGATGCCGTGACAGCCGCGCCCGTAGACACAGGTCCACCGGGACAACAGCCAGGTCAGGTCGGCCCGGATCAGGTGGGTGTCGTCGGCCGGGTCGCCGAACTCGATCCACTCCCGGGGGAAGTCCAACGGGACCTCCCGGCCGCGTGGATCGTCCGGCCGGGTACGGAGCTCGATCTGCCCTCTCACCGGACCAGCGTACGCGCCCAGCGGAGGACTGGCCCGGTGCGCCGCGGCCGGGTGTTGCCTCTAGGGTTTGCCTCATGCGGCTGGGCGTCCTTGATGTCGGATCCAACACGGTGCACCTGCTGGTGGTGGACGCGCACCGGGGCGCACACCCCTGGCCGGCGCACTCGGAGAAGGCGGTGCTGCGACTGGCCGAGAAGATCGGCCCGGATGGCGCGCTCACCACCGCCGGTGCGGATTCGCTGGTGCGGGCGGTTGCCGCCGCGAAGGAGTCCGCGGCCGGGCTGGGTACCGACGATCTGATCGCGTTCGCCACCTCCGCGGTTCGGGACGCCACCAACTCGGTGGCGGTGTTGGCCCGGGTTCAGGCGGAGACCGGGGTTCGACTGGAGGTCCTCACCGGCGCCGACGAGGCCCGGATGACCTTCCTCGCGGTGCGCCGCTGGTTTGGCTGGTCGGCCGGCCGGCTGCTGGTGCTCGACATCGGCGGCGGCTCGCTGGAGATCGCGGCGGGCATCGACGAGGATCCGGACGCCGCGGTGTCGTTGCCGCTCGGTGCTGGCCGGCTCACCCGCCGCCATCTCCGGATCACCGCGGGCAGTGCCACCCCGCCCGGGGCCGAGCAGGTGGAGAAGTTGCGAGCGTACGTGGACCGCCAGCTCGACGCGGTGGCCGGGGAGCTGAACAAGGTGGGCTGGGAGCGCCCGGTCGCCACCTCGAAGACCTTCCGGACCCTGGCCCGCCTCGCCGGGGCGGCCCCCTCCGGGGCGGGCGTCTGGGCCCGTCGTCGGCTCACCCGATCCGGGCTGCGGCAGGTGCTCGGGTTCATCCGGCACATTCCCCCCGCGCAGCTCGTCGAGCTGGATGGGGTCAGCGTCGGCCGGGCGCATCAGCTGTTGGCCGGTGCGGTGGTCGCCGAGGCGGCGATGCGTCGGCTGGACATCAGCACCCTGGAGATCTGCCCCTGGGCGTTGCGGGAAGGAGTGATCCTGCGCCGGTTGGATCAGCTTGCGCCGATGTGACGCCCACGGCGGCTAGCGGTATTTGCCGGGACTCATCCTGAAGATCCCTATCGGTGCGGGCTACTCTCGGTGCTGTGCCTTCCCGAGTTCCGGTTCTCCTGTCCACCTCGTCGGTCTTCCCCGAGCGGACCGCGGCAGCGTTTCAGCTGGCTGCGACGCTCGGTTACGACGGCGTCGAGGTGATGGTCTGGACCGATGCCGTGAGCCAGGACGCTGGCGCGCTCGCCGGACTCGCCAAGCACTACGGCGTGCCGGTGCTCTCCGTGCACGCCCCGTGCCTTCTGGTCACCCAGCGGGTGTGGAGCGCCGACCCGTGGGAGCGGTTGCGGCGTTCCGGTGAGCTAGCCGAGCAGTTGGGCGCGCCGACCGTGGTGGTGCACCCCCCGTTCACCTGGCAGCGGGATTACGCCCGCAACTTCGCCGAGGGCCTGGACGAGGTCACCGGGCGGTTCAGTGACATCAGGTTCCCGGTCGAGAACATGTATCCGGTCCGGATGGCCGGGCGGCAGTTCGTCCCGTACGCCCCGGGGTGGGACCCGACCGCGACGGGATACCCCTCCTACACCCTTGACCTGTCGCACTGCGCCGCGTCCCACACCGACGCGCTGGAGTTGGCCGACCGGATGGGCGCGGGCCTGGCCCACGTGCACCTGGGCGATGGCACCGGTGAGGGGCGCGACGAGCATCTCGTCCCCGGACGAGGAACCCAACCCTGCGCCGAGCTACTGCGCTCGCTCGCCAGCCGAGGCTTCACCGGCTCGGTGGCGGTGGAGGTGTCGACCCGGGGGGCGAAGAGCCGCGCGGTCCGGGAGGCGGACCTACGGGCGGCGTTGGCCTTCGCTCGCCAGCACCTCGACCCTCCGGCCGCAACCCACGCCGGCCCGGAACCGGTGCGGCGGGGCGACCGGGAAGCCGAAGAGTAGCCGGCGCTTAGCGCACCGTGGTCAGGTTGTCGGCCGGGCCGGTGGACTGCGCCGCCACCGCGACCCGGTCGCGGATCGCGGCTCGCTTGCGGGCCCGGTGCGCCGCCACGTGGGAGCGGGTGGCGCAGCGCTCGGAACAGAACCGCCGGCAGCAGTTCGACGAGGTGTCCAGATAGACGTTGCCGCACCGCTCGTCCGCGCAGACCCCGAAGCGGGCGCTGCCGTACTCGCAGAGCCACACCGACAGCCCCCAGACCGCGCCGGCCAGGTACTCCGCACTCACCGAGGCGCCACGGCTGGTGACGTGCACGTGCCAGTCACTGGAGTCGTGCCCGGAGATGCGCGGCTGCACCGGGTACGCCTCCAGCAGCGCATTCAGCTCGGCGACCGCTTGCACGTCCCGTCCGGACGTGCCGTATTCGAAGACATCGCGAAGTCGCTTCTGCGCCCGTCGAAAGATCGAAAGATCTCGCTCCGACACCTCGTCCCGCATCCACGAGATGTTGTCGGGGAAGAGCGAACGGAGGGCGTCGAGGTCGTCCAGCCGGATATTGATCAGATCAACTCCGGTCCGGGCGTACGCGTCGAAGTTCACGTCACCCACCGTAGACGACTTCCCGGGCGTGTGGCGTGTCGATGTAGCGCGATGTGACGGCACCGCCGTTTTGCTGCTATGAGCGCTACTCTCAGCCCATGCTTCGTACCGTTATTCTCGCTGCGGCCCGGTCATCGCGGTGCGAGCGGCTCGTCGCGACCGCCCCACTCACCCGGAACGTGGTGCATCGTTTCGTCGCGGGCCCCCGGCCCGAGGACGCGTTGCGGGTCACCCGCGCCCTCGTTGACGACGGGCTCACGGTCACCCTCGACAACCTCGGTGAGGACACCGTCACGCCGGAGCAGGCCAGTGCCGTTCGCGACGAGTACGTCGGTTTGTTGGAGTTGCTCGCCGCCGACGGGCTCACCCACGCCGCCGAGGTGAGCGTCAAGCTCTCCGCGCTCGGGCAGACCTTTGACGAGCAGCTTGCCTACGACAACGCCCGGGCGATCTGCGCGGCGGCCGAAGCCGGGGGCACCACGGTCACCCTTGACATGGAGGACCACACCACCACCGACTCCACTCTGGACATATTGGTCAAATTGCGCGCGGATTACCCGTCCACCGGGGCGGTGCTCCAGGCCTACCTGCGCCGGACCGAGTCCGACTGCCGGCAGCTGGCCGGCGCCGGTTCCCGGGTCCGGCTCTGCAAGGGCGCGTACCGGGAGCCCGAATCGGTGGCCTACCAGTCCGCTCGGGACGTCGACCGGTCCTACGTGCGCTGCCTGAGCATTCTGCTGGCCGGAGCCGGCTACCCGATGCTTGCCACGCACGACCCCCGCCTGATCGCGATCGGCGAGGACCGGGCGCGCTGGTTCGACCGGGGGCCGGACCAGTTCGAGTTTCAGATGCTCTACGGCATCCGCTCCACCGATCAGGCTCGCCTGATCGGCGACGGATACACCGTGCGCACCTACGTGCCGTACGGCGAGGAGTGGTTCGGTTATCTCATGCGCCGCCTAGCCGAGCGCCCCGCCAATCTGGGGTTCCTCGCCCACGCCCTGATGGGTCGCTAGGCGTGCCCGGTGGGCCGGTGGCCGCGTCCGGTGGGGCGGGTGGCCGTGCCCGGTGGGGCCGTTGGCCGCGTCCCGGCGGCGGTCGTGATCTACCGGTGTCGGGCGCCGACGGGCACCCTGACACACTGGTGCCGCTCCCAGCACGGAGCCCCGATCCGCGTCCGGAAGTGGCTCGGGGCGTTCGTCCGGTGGCACCGGTGGCGCCACCGGCGTCACCGGGCTCCGTGGGGGCCGTGCGGAGGCGCTGTGCGGTTGCCGGCGGCCCTCGGTCGACATTGACAGCGGACTCAGTCGCCAGGACTCCGCTGGTGTGAATCGTGGTGGTTTGTCCGAAGGGATCGCGCCGGTCACATTGGCCCCGCTACCGTACGGGTAACACGCGCGTCGCCGGTCCGGCGGAAGCCCCGTCGGTACAGCACGCGCCGGGCATGGGATGGGCGGTGAGCCATGGCCGGATCGCGGTCCGACGGTCAGCTGGCGGAGGTCAGGTTCCTCACTGTCGCCGAGGTGGCGACGGTCATGCGGGTGTCGAAGATGACGGTCTACCGCCTGGTGCACGGCGGCGAGCTCGCCGCCGTCCGAGTCGGTCGGTCGTTTCGCGTCCCCGAGCACGCGGTGCACGAGTACCTGCGCGGCGCCTTCCAGGAAACCGCCTGAACCGCCCGTCCGCAGACGTGAAGCGGCCGTAGATGACCGGCATTGAGGGGCCGCGTTGGTCCTGCTGAGGCTTCCCGGCTACCCTGGACCCGACCGTGACCACAGATGCGCTCCGCCGCCCGTCCCGCAGGTCCGGTCCGTTGTCCGCAAGCGGACGCCGGTGTCATCCGGTCCGCCCCGCACATTGCATCGAAAGGCTGTCGTATGGGCTCGGTGGTCAAGAAGCGCCGCAAGCGCATGGCTAAGAAGAAGCACCGCAAGCTGCTGCGCAAGACCCGCGTCCAGCGTCGCCGTCTCGGCAAGTGATCCGGCGCCGGGCTGGTCCCGGCACCGTCATCACGTGCCAGCTGTCGACCCTCGGAGGCTTAGGTGATCAAGCCGCGGATGTTCCGGCTCGATCCCGCCTGCCGAGGACGGTGTGCGGCATGACCCCCGGTGGCCCCTCTGGTGCCCCGGGGGTCGTCGTCGTGACCGGGGTCAGTCGCTACCTCGGCGCTCACGTCGCCGCGCGGCTCGCCGCCGACCCGCGGGTCGGACGGGTTATCGGAGTCGATCCACCCGCGGCGGGTGGGGAGCTCACCGACCTGCTCAACGGGGTCGAGCGGGTCCGGGTGGACGCTGGTTCGATCGGTGGCCTCCTCACCGACCTCGACGTTGACGCCGTCGTGCACCTGGCCCTGGTCAGTGCTCCCGACCAGCAGCACGGGGGCCGCGCGGCCATGAAGGAGCAGAACGTCATCGGCACGATGCAGCTGCTGGCCGCCGCGCAGCACGCGCCCCGGCTGCGCAAGCTCGTCGTCCGCTCCTCGACCGCCGCCTATGGCGCGTCTTTCCGTGACCCGGCGGTCTTCACCGAGGAGACCGAGCCGCGGGAGGTACCGCGCGGTGGCTTCGGCCGGGACATCCTGGACATCGAGGGGTACGTGCGAGGTTTTCGCCGCCGCCGCCCCGACGTGACCGCCACCGTGCTGCGGTTCGCGCCGTTCATCGGCTCAACCGCCGACACCACGCTCACCCGCTACTTCGCCCAACCGCTGGTACCCACCGTGTTCGGCCGCGACCCGCGGCTGCAGTTCCTGCACTTCGAGGATGCGCTGGAGGTGCTGCACCGGTCGATCGTGCTGGACCACCCCGGCACCTACAACGTCGCCGGCCCCGGGGTGCTGGCGCTCTCCCAGGCCATTCGGCGGGCCGGCCGGGTCGCGGTGCCGGTGCTGGAACCGGGCCTGTCCGGGGCGGCCGCGCTGGCCCGTACGGCCGGCTTCGGCCGCTACGGGCTGGACCAGGTCGACCTCTTCGTGCACGGTCGGGTCGTGGACACCAGCCGGCTCGAGCGGGAGTTTGGCTTCACCCCACGCTCGACCGCTGCCGCCTTCGACGACTTCATCCGCGCCCACCGGAACGGGATCGTGGTGACCCGGGAACGCCTCGCCGCCGCTGAGCAGCTGGTGCTCGACGGGGTCCGGCAGGTCCGCTCCGCCGCCGCTGGGGAGCGGTCGTGACCGGCGGGAGGGTCTCCGAACAGCCCGGCGATCACTGGGACCAGAAGGTGGCGAGCGGGCTGGCGTTTCTGCGCGGACGCCTCGCCGGCGACTACGAGATCGACGAGTTCGGCTTCGACCCGCAGCTCACCAGCTCCGTGTTCCATCCGCTGGTGCGGCTGCTCTACCGCGACTGGTTCCGCACCGAGGTCACCGGGCTGGAGCACGTGCCCGACGCGGGAGCCGGCCTCGTGGTGGGCAACCACTCTGGCACGGTGGCCCTGGACGCGCTGATCCTCTCGGCGATGATCCACGACCAGCACCCGCAGCACCGGTTTCTCCGCCTGCTCGGCGCGGACCTCATCTTCCGGATGCCGGTGGTGTCGGCGGTCGCCCGCAAGGGTGGCGGCACGGTCGCCTGCAACCCGGACGCCGAGCGGCTGCTCGACTCCGGTGAGTTGGTCGGCGTCTTCCCCGAGGGCTTCAAGGGCATCGGCAAGCTGTACGCGGAGCGCTACAAGCTACAACGGTTCGGTCGGGGTGGCTTCGTCTCCGCGGCATTGCGGACAGGAACCCCGATCGTGCCGGTGGCGATAGTCGGTGGCGAGGAGACCTACCCGATGCTCGCCGATGTGAAGCCGCTCGCCCGGCTGCTGAAGCTGCCGTACTTCCCCGTCACGCCGACCTTCCCCTGGCTCGGGCCGCTGGGCATGGTGCCGCTGCCGAGTAAATGGCTGATCGAGTTCTGCCCGCCGATCGCCACCGAGCACCTGACCGACTCGGCCGATGACCCGCTGGTCGTGTTCAACCTCGCCGACCAGGTGCGGGAGACCATTCAGCAGACCCTGCACCGGCTGTTGGAGCAGCGGCCGGACCCGTTCGGCCCCTGACCGGGGGCGCCACCAGCGGCGAGCCCGCGGGCGGGCAAATTCGGTTGCGATCGACTGGTGCCCTCGTACGGTGCTCGTTGTGCGGAGAGTCGTCGAGGCGGTCGTACCAGCTCGGTTGGGCACTGGGTTCCGTTGGTTGCTGGCGTCGTCGTGGGCGACGAACCTGAGCGACGGGATCGCGGTGGCGGCCGGGCCGCTGCTGGTGGCGTCGCTGACCACCAACCCGCTCCTGGTCGCCCTGGCGGCCCTGCTGCGCTGGGCGCCGCAGCTGGTGTTCGGCCTCTGGGCCGGGGTGCTCTCCGATCGCCTCGACCGGCGGCGCATCGTGCTGGTGGCGAACGCGGTCCGGGTCGGCGCGCTGGGCGTGCTGGTCGGGGCGTTGGTGACCGACCGGGTGTCGGTGCCGGTGGTGCTGCTGACGCTGGCGCTACTCGCCACCGCCGAGGTGTTCGTGGACAACACCACCGGGACGCTGACGCCGATGCTGGTGCGCCGGGAGGACCTGGCGATCGCCAACGCCCGCGTCCTGGCCGGGGTCATCACGCTGAACAAGCTGGCCGGCCCGGCGCTCGGGGCCGTGCTCTTCGCAGCCGGTCGGTCCTGGCCCTTCGCCACCAATACGGTTCTCCTCGCGGCCGGGCTGCTGTTGGTGTCCCGGTTGTCGCTGCCGCCGCGGGAGCGGGAATCGGCGGGTCAGCACCGTGATCTGCGCGGTGATATCGGGGCGGGGTTCCGCTGGGCGGTCCGTCATCCGGCCGTTCGGACGCTCTGCCTGACCGTCCTGTTCTTCAACATCACCTACGGCGCCGCCTGGTCCATCCTGGTGCTCTACGCCGAGGCGCGGCTCGGCCTCGGTGCCGTCGGCTTCGGCCTGATCAGTACGGCGATGGCGGCCGGCGGGCTGCTCGCCACCGTCGGGTACGGCTGGCTCACCCGTCGGGTGAGCCTCGGGGACATCATGCGGGCCGGGCTGATCATCGAAACGCTCACCCACCTCGGTCTCGCCGTCACCACCTCGCCCTGGGTCGCCTCGGCCATCCTCTTCGGTTTCGGGGCGCACGCGTTCACCTGGGGCACCACCGCCCTGACCATTCTGCAGCGGGCGGTTCCGATCTACTTTCAGGGTCGGGTCAACAGCATCTACACCATGAGTGGGTTCGGCGGGCTGGTTGTCGGCGCGGCGCTCGGCGGCCCGCTGGTCACCCTGCTCGGGATGACCGCTCCATTCTGGTTCGCCTTCGCCGGCTCGGCGCTGCTCGTCGCGGGACTGTGGCGCCAGTTCGCCCACCTCGCCCACACCGACGACCCGACGCCAACCCCGGTTCCGGCCGAATCAACCGCCCGGTGACGGCGACGGGAACGCACTGGCGGGGGAGCTCACGTCCGGACGGACGAACGGCGGCGGTGCCGCGCCAGCCCCGCGGTCACCGCTCCGGCGACCAGCCCGACGGCGGCGGTGGAGGGAACGGCGATCTTGACCGCCCGACGCCCGGTGCGGAAGTCCCGTACCTCCCATCCGCGTCGGCGGGCCTCCCGCAGCAGCGCGGAATCCGGGTTGACGGCGACCCCGCGGCCGGCCGCCGCGAGCATCGGCAGATCATTGGCGGAGTCGCTGTAGGCGGTGCAGCGGGAGAGATCCAACCCTTCCGCCGCGGCGAGCCGGGTCACCGCCTCCGCCTTCGCGGGCCCGTGCATAAGGTCGCCGACCAGCCGTCCGGTGTAGGCGCCGTCAACCACCTCGGCCACCGTTCCGATGGCCCCGGTGAGCCCCAGCCGGGTGGCGATCACCCGGCCGATCTCGACCGGGGCGGCGCTGATCAGCCAGACCCGTTGCCCGGCGTCGAGGTGCCCCTGGGCGAGCCGCCGGGCACCGGCCCAGATCCGCGGCGCCATCAGCTCGTCGAAGATCTCCTCGGCGAGGCGCTCCACGTCCTCCACCCGCCAGCCTTCGACGAAGGCGAGCGCGGCCTCCTTGATCTGCGACATGTCGCCGACATGCTCGGTGGCGAGTACCCGGAACCGCAGCTGTTGCCAGGCGAAGCGGAGTAGGTCGCTGGTGGTGACGTAGTTGCGCGCGGCGAGTCCGCGGGCGAACCAGTAGATCGACGCACCCTGCATCATGGTGTTGTCCACGTCAAAGAAGGCAGCCGCGGCCCGGTCCGGCAGCGGGGTCGACACGCCGCTGGCCGAGTTTCCCCCGGGGAGGTGACTGCAGGTGTCGGTGTCGACGGGCACCTCTCGGCTGGCCACGCGCTCCCCCTCCGTACGACCGGCGCACCGTGCGCCACCTGGCGAGGGTAGCCGGGTGGCTGACCGAGGCGGGCCCGCAACCGGGCAAACGACCCAGGTGTGCGGCGGGCCGGCGGCTCCTTGGGGAGCGGGGCCGGCCCGCCGCGGGCGGTGTCAGCGGTCGGCGGGGCAGCTCGCCGGAGTGGGGCCGAGCATGTCGCTGCCGCCCGGCGCGGGCAGCCCGCAGCCGATGGCGGCGCGCAGCGCGTCCGAGCGCCGAAGAGCATCGCCGAGGAGCGCGAGTGAGCGCTGGGTGCGGTCGCGGTCAGCGCGGGTTCCGTCGCCCAGGAGTTCGCTGACCGCCGTACGCTGCGCGGTGACAAAGGTGTTGACCACGTCCAGCGCCGTCAGGTCGGAGCCCTGTACCGCGGCGGTGGTGAGCAGGCGTACGCCCTGGCGGGTGTCGGCGTCCATGTCATCCAGGACGCCGCTGTAGCCGACCCGGTCGCCGCGCAGTTGGGCTGCCTCGCTCAGCCGAGTGCGCGCGAAGTCCAGGAAGAGCTGCCCACGGCTGTGGTCCGAGCCGGTCAACGCGAGCTGAGCGCGCTCGGTTGACCGCTTCATTCCATACAGGGCGTCGCCCGGTACCGCATTCTCACTGGCCGCGGAGATACCGGAGACGGCGACGGCTCCGGTCGCGATGCCGATCAGGATCGCACCGCGGGCTCGGGCCCGCCGTGCGGTGACGGTGGGGAGGAGGAAGGAACGGTTCGACGCCGGGCGGTGCTCCGTCCGATCGGCGGCGACCGTCGAGGCGGGCCGACCAAGGCCCTCGCGTTCGGCGGTGGCCAGCAGCATCGCCCGTAGGCCGGTCCGGAACTCGGTACTGACCTCGACCGTCGGGGCGGTGTCACCGAGCTGCTGCCCGACCGCGACGAGATCCGTGAGCTTGTCGTCAACTCGGGATCGGACGTGGTGTCGTCGGCCGCCGTTTGCTTCGTCGAGAAGTTGCGCGAAGCGCTCGGCGCGCCGACGGGAGACAAAGAGGTCGCTGTTCACCGCTGGCACCTCCCTCGCTGGGCGCGGCCGGGCGGCCGCGATCGTCACCGGCGACCGGGACGGGCTGGCGCCACGGGAGGCTCGAGGCCGGCGGTGGGCCGGACCCGAAACCCGGGGGACGCCGGGGCTGTGTCGGTCGCACTCGGATGAACGCGCCGCGCCGGGTCGGGGTTACGGGGCCAAGCGTGGAGAAAGCACGGGGAGTAATCGATATCACCGAAGCTCGATCTGCCCGGCGTCCCCGCCCTACCAGCGCGGCTATGCCCGGAAGCCGTCCGGGAGCAGCCGGGCTAGGGCCCGAACCGCCCGGTACTGCAAGGCCTTGATCGCGCCCTCGTTCTTGCCCATGGCCCGCGCCGTCTCCGCCACCGAGAAGCCCTGGAGGAAGCGGAGCACGATGCACTCCTGCTGTTCCGGGTTGAGCTGCTTGACCGCGCTGAGCAGGGTGACGTTGGTGATGTGCTCAACCACAGCCGCCTCTGGGCTGCCTTCCGGCCCTCGGTCTTCGCGTTCGGCGTCGAGGACATCACCCGTGGTCACCTCGAGCCGGTAGCGGCCGGATTTGAAATGGTCCGCCACCAGGTTGCGGGCGATCGTCACCAGCCAGGCCCCGAGGTCTCGGCCCTGCCAGGTGAAGCTACCGATTCGCTTCAGCGCCCGGAGGAAGGTGTCGGAGGTGAGGTCCTCTGCCAGTTGCCGGTTGCCCACCCGGAAGTAGACGAAGCGAAAGACGGTGTCCACGTATCGGTCGTAGATCAGGCCGAAGGCCTCGGCCTCCCCGGCCTGTGCGCGCTCGACCAAGGCCCAGATTTCGGTCGCTGGGTCGGACGGGTCGGGACGGCTCGGGTAGCCGGTGGCGGGTGCGCTGGCGGGCAGCGCGGGCAGCACCGCCGTGTCGGTGGCGGCGGAGTCGGTGGTGGTGGACGGTTCGGCGCTCCGGCGGCCCTGTACCGGCATCGCCGGCCGGGTTGGCGAGGCGACCCGGGCCCCGACCGGCTTGGCGTTCGCGCCCGGTGTCCCGCTCCGGGCGGGGGCCTCGTTGGGGTGTGGACGGTTGCGTACCCCGCTTTCGCTCCAGGCGCCGAGCCGCCCGTCATCTCGGGGCCCGCGGGGTGTCAACCGTTCGTTCGTCGTTGCTCGGGAGGGCTGGTCACCCAGGCCGATCGGCCGCTGCGCGTAGCCGAAGGTCGTCATCGGGGCACCTCCGTCGAGCGGCCCGAGTCCCCGGCGTGCGGTTGGGGTCGGTCGGGCACGCATGGTCTGGGTAGGGGACCTGCCGGCGCAGGGCGAATCCCCGTGAGGTGCTGGTCCAATGCGCTGTCGGGCACGGTGGGCCTCCTCGGGCTGAGGGGTTGTCGACTCACGGAAAACGGGGTGAGTCAACCCGAGTGATGATAGGGGTCAACGTCACCCGCGCGTGGCAAGTCCGTTACACAGGGCCAAAGTATTTCCGGTCGTGTCGCACTACTGCCGGACCAGTTGTCCGTCGTGTGCGGTTGACTTTCGGATTCCCCGGTGTTTTGAGGAGAATCCCAGGTGGATCGGGGTGTGGATGGTCGTGGCGAGGTGTGCGGCGACCGGTCGGAGGGGCGCGATGGCGGCAACGGCCTGCTCTGGTGGCAGGTGGAGGGCGTCCTTGATCTCACGGCACGTGACCGCTCGGTCCCATGGGTGGGACGGGCTGAGGTGGGTTGCGATGCCCGGCGTGTCGCTGGTCGCCGTCCGCCGTGTCGCTGGTCCGCGGCTGCCCGTTCCTTGGCGTCGGTGCGGCCGTTCGTTCGCCGCTGTGCCAGACTCGACGGCTGTGCAGGAGGTGGCCGGCGACGGTACGAACGCTTCTCCGCGCGCGGCGAAGCTGGTGCCCGCCGGGTCACCCAGGTGTGGCGCAGGGCGGTACGGGGTGTGCCGCACCCCGCCAACGGCGAAACTGTCCACGCGTACGCGCCGCAAGACCCTGCTCCGGTCGTCGGGCCGGGGCCGTCCCGACGGAGGAGACCGATGCGTGAACCCCGCCTCACCCTGCTCACCCGGCCTGGTTGCCACCTCTGCGAAGACGCGAAGGCCGCGCTGGAGCGGGTGGTGTCGGTCACCAACGACCGGTGGGTGGAGAAGGACGTAACCGACGATGTGGAGCTGGAGCGCGAGTACGGGGACCGGCTGCCCGTGGTGCTGCTCGACGGCAAGGAGCACGGCTACTGGCGCGTTGAGGAGGAGCGGCTGCTCCGGGATCTGACCACTCCGCAACTCTGAGGCTGCCAGGTAGGGTGCGGCGATGAGTTCTGCGCACCCGCACCTGGTCTGGGACTGGAACGGAACCCTGCTCAACGATCTGGACCTGATCGTGGCAGCGACCAATGTCGCCTTCGCCAGCGTCGGTGGGCCGGTGGTGACCACCGACGAGCATCGGGTTCGGTTTCGGCGACCGATCGCCGACTACTACGCCGACGTGCTCGGGCAGGCGGTGGACGAGGCGGCGTTCGGCCAGCTGGACAAGATCTTCCACGAGGCGTACCTGGACGGGCTGACCACCTGCGCTTTGGCACACGACGCGGTGGACGCGATGTCGTCCTGGTCCGGGAGCCAGTCGTTGCTGTCCATGTGGTTCCACCAGGATCTGGTGCCGACCGTGCAGACCTACGGACTGACCAAGCACTTCCTGCGGGTGGATGGGCTCCGGACTGAGGTCGGTGGCGCCCGGAAGGCCGAGTCGCTGACCCGGCACCTGGCTGAGCTGGGGCTGGATGGCCAGGACGTGGTGCTGATCGGTGATTCGCTCGACGATGCCGAAGCGGCCCGATCGGTCGGTGGCCGCGCGATCCTCTACACCGGGGGGCTTACCGACCCCGCCCGGCTGCGGGCCTCCGGCCATCCGGTCGCCGAGACCCTCACCGAGGCGGTCGCGCTGGCCCACCCGTATTGATCGGGTGCCCGTCTCAGCCGCGGAGGTAGGCCAGGACCGCGCGGACCCGGCGGTGCTGCTCGACGTCCGGTGGGAGGTCGAGCTTGGTGAAGATGTTGCGGACGTGCTTCTCGACCGCGCCGTCGGTCACCACCAGAGTTCGCGCGATCGCGGTGTTGGAGTGGCCTTCGGCCATCAAACTCAGGACCTCGCGTTCGCGCGGGGTCAGGGCCCGCAGTGGATCGTCGCGGCGGCGGCGGGCGAAGAGCTGCGTGATCACCTCGGGGTCGAGAACGGTTCCCCCGGCGGTGATTCGGTCCAGTGCGTCGAGAAATTCACCGATCGCGGCCACGCGGTCCTTGAGTAGGTAGCCGACCCCGACCCCGGTGGCCAGCAGGTCGTCGGCGTAGGAGACCTCGACGTACTGGGAGAGCACCAGGATCGGCGTCGCTGGCACCAGCGCACGTGCCTGCACGGCGGCGCGGAGCCCTTCATCGGTGTGGGACGGCGGCATTCGTACGTCAACGATCGACACGTCGGGGCGGTGGGTGACCACCGCCTGTACCAGGGCGTCGCCGTCACCGACGGCGGCCACCACCTGGTGGCCGCGTTCGGTGAGGAGCCGGATCAGCCCTTCTCGGAGCAGGACGGCGTCATCAGCGATCACGATCCGCATGGCTGCGTTCCTACCATTTTCCGGTCGTCGCGGGGAGTTCGGCGCGGATCGCGGTGGGGCCGCCGCCGGGGCTGGTTACGTGGAGTTGCCCGCCAGCTGCCCGGACCCGATCCGCGATACCGACCAGCCCGTGCCCCTTGGCCAGGTGCGCGCCGCCCTGGCCGTCGTCGTCAATGCCGACCCGAAGCCGCCGCCCGGCCCGTTCCACGAACACCCGGCACTCGGTCGCCCGGCTGTGTTTGGCGACGTTGGTGAGCGCTTCGGCGACCACGAAGTACGCGGTGCTCTCCACGGCTGGGTCGAGCCGGCCGCCGGGTTCGCCGAGGCCGGCGTCAACCTGTAGCTCGATCGGGATTAGCCCACGCCCGGCCAGCGCCGCGAGGGCGCTCGGCAGCCCGCGGTCAACCAGGATGGGCGGTGCGATGCCCCGGGACAGCGCACGCAGCTCGGTGAGGGTCTCCCGGGTTTGGTCAACCGCCTCGTCGAGCGTGTGCCCGGCCGCTACCGGGTTGCTGGTGAGCTGCTCGCGGGCCCGGCTGAGATCCATCGCGAGTCGGACCAGCCGTTGCTGCGGCCCGTCGTGGATGTCGCGCTCCAGCTTGCGTAGCGCATTCGCCTCGGCGGAGGCGAATGCTCGCTTTTGCTCTTCGAGGGTGGTGATCCGGTTACGCAACTCGGCCACGCCGGTGAGTAGGGCGCGGGCCAGGCCACCCTCGGTCCGCGCGCAGGCCCGGGCTACCAGCGGCAGGGTGAGCAGGGCGAAGAGGCCGATGGCGGTGTTCAGGAAGATCCGGGCGCCGGTGCCGTCGCCCATCCCGAGGAGCTCGCTGAGGGACATACTGTCCGGGCCGTGCGGAAGATAACGGTTATATGCCGCGTAGGACACGCCGGCGAGCGCTACGGCCCACCAGGTGACCAGGATGACGAAGGCCGGAGTCGCCACCAGTAGCTTGGTGAACGCGTGGAGTAGATCGAGCCAGGACTGCGGATCGCGTATCGGCGCCAGGGCTCGGCCCCAGAAGCCGGCATCCGGATCGGGGCTCCGGTAGACCGGGCGGATTCGGGGCATGCTCAGCACGGAGGGCAGCCAGAGTCGTTCGAGATCGGCCAGGACCCGTACGGCGTAGAGCGTTCCGGTCAGGATCGGCAGGCCCAGCGTGGTCACCAGCAGGCCGAGGCTGAGGGAGAACCCGGTGACGGCCACCACGAAGCCGACGATGGCAAGGGGCAGGCCCGACAGGACGTAAGCGAAGTCGCGCAGGAGCTGGCGGAGCAGGGTGCGCGGCGGGCTGGAGGTGGGGGTGGCGGCCACGCGTGCAGCGGTCATGCCCCGAGGCTAGGCAGTGAGACCGAACCCGCCCATCCTGCACGCCGCCGAATGTCTGGAGGTGCTGGCGCTACCCCCGGGGCTTGGTGCGGGTGCTATTACGTCGGTCGGAAGTGGGCGACGCGCCCCCCGTGTCATTGGTCAGAGAAGTCTTAATTGAGTAATAATCGCCGGGCGGCGTGGGCGAAGTCGAGACATTGATCTTGTGGAACGGGGGGTCGGGTGGAGTCGCGTCGTGGGCGACCAAGATCGCGATTTGTGCGTGTCTTCACAAGCGCTTACTCTGTAGTTCCGACCCGCCCCGCTAGCACAGCCGATCTCCTCGGTGGCCAGCGGGAGTCCCGACCCGGCCCGGCGGAGTTGGCCCAGGATCCCACCGCACGGAGTTTCATGAGTCAGCACCGTCCGCCCGGCGCGCCCGAACGCCCTGTCGCGGTGCCGGCGTTGCCGGATTTGCCGGAGGCGACCGTCGCTCGGCTTCCCGAGTATCTCCGTGCCCTGCACAACCTGGCCGAAAACGGTCACGATACGGTCTCCAGTGAGTGGTTGGCCACGGCTGCGGGAGTCAATTCCGCCAAACTCCGCAAGGATCTGTCCCACCTTGGTTCCTACGGCACTCGGGGTGTCGGCTACGACGTAGCCCTGCTGATCGATCAGATCGAGTACGTCCTGGGGCTCACCCAGCGGCGGACGGTCGCCCTGGTCGGGGTGGGTAATCTCGGTCATGCCCTCGCTGGCTACGACGGGTTCGCCACCCGCGGCTTCCGCATCGCCGCGCTCTTTGACGCCGACCCCGTCCGGGTCGGTGAGGAGATCAACGGTCTGGTCGTTCGGCACGTGGACGAACTGTCCCGGGTCGCCACCGAGGAGTCGATCGCGATCGGCGTGATCGCCACCCCGGCCGCCGCCGCCCAGCGGGTCGCCGACCGGCTGGTCGCCGGCGGAGTGACCAGCATTCTGAACTTCGCGCCCTGCGTGCTGTCCGTGCCGGACGGGGTTGACGTGCGTAAGGTCGACCTCGCCGTCGAGCTGCAGATCCTGTCCTTCCATGAGCACCGTAAGGCGTCCCTGACCGCACTCCCCGCCGTCGGCGAGGCCCCCCTCACCCCATTGCCGGGTAACCTCGCCGCCACCGACCCCCAGGAGGCGATCGGCACGTGAAACTGCTAGTCGTCGGCGCGTCTTACCGGACTGCCCCGGTCGCCGCCCTGGAGCGACTCACGGTCGCCCCCGCCGACCTCTCCCACGTTCTGACCCGCCTGGTCGCACAGCCGTACGTGAGTGAGGCGGTGCTCGTCTCCACCTGTAACCGGGTGGAGGTATACGCCGTCGTATCCGGTTTCCACGGCGGGCTCGGTGACATCTGCGCCGTCCTGGCCGAGTCGACCGGCTGCCAGCCGGCGGCCCTCGCCGACCACCTGTACGTGCACTTCGACGTCGCGGCGGTCAACCACGTCTTCCGGGTCGTCACCGGGCTGGACTCCATGGTTGTGGGTGAGGCCCAGATCCTCGGCCAGCTCCGCGACGCGTACCACCGGGCGGCTGAGGCCGACACCGTTGACCGTCTGCTGCACGAGCTGATGCAGCAGGCGCTACGGGTGGGGAAGCGGGCCCACTCCGAGACCGGGATCGACCGGGCTGGACAGAGCGTCGTCACCGCTGCGCTCGGCCTCGCTACCGAGCTGCTCGACAGCGACCTGGCCGGCCGTGCCGCGCTGGTGGTGGGGGCGGGAGCGATGGGCTCGCTGGGCGTGGCCACCCTCACTCGGTTGGGGGCCGGGCCGATCACCGTGACCAACCGGGGCGCCGACCGAGCCGCCCGGCTGGCCGGGTCGTACGGCGCGACCGCCGTACCGATCGCCGACCTCACCGAGACGATTTCCACAGTGGATATTGTAGTGGCTGCCACGGCCGCCACCGAGGCGGTCCTCACCCGCGCGGTGGTGGCCCGAGCGCTCGCTGGTCGGGACCCATCCCGGGGGCCGCTGGTCCTGCTCGACCTGGCCGTCCCACGGGACGTCGAGCCGGGCGTGGCCGACCTGCCCGGCGTCCAGGTCATCGACATCGACCGGATGGCGGCGCTGGTCGCCGACGGCCCCGTCGCCGTTGACGCCGCCGCGGTGGAGCGGATCGTCGCCGCGGAGGTCAAGGCCTTCCTCATCTGGCTGCGCGGAGCTGACGTCGCGCCGACCGTGGCCGCCCTGCGGGGCCGTGCTGACGACGTGGTCACGGCCGAGTTGGGCCGGCTTGCCCAGCGTTGTCCGGACCTGACCGACGCCCAGCGGGCCGAGGTCGCCCGGACGGTGCACCGCGTCGTCCAGCGGCTGCTGCACCAGCCGACCGTCCGGGTCCGCCAGCTCGCCGCCGAGCCCGGTGGCGACCAGTACGCGGTGCTGCTGCGCGAGCTGTTCGACCTGGAGGTGCCGCAGACCTCCCCGGTCGGCACCGTCCCTGATGTGGTAGTGCCCGAAGTCGACCCCCCGCTCGGCGGCGACGCCGAGGCCCCACCCACCGGAGGTCAGTGATGAAGGTCCCCCTACGCCTCGGTACTCGGGGCAGCGCCCTGGCGATGGCCCAGTCCGGGCAGGTCGCGAAGGCCCTCACCGCGGCCACCGGCACCCCGGTGGAGCTGGTCGAGGTGGTGACCACCGGCGACCGCTCCGCGGCCCCGGTGCACCAGCTCGGTGTCGGCGTGTTCGTCTCCGCGCTGCGGGACGCCCTCGCCGCGGGCACCATCGACTTCGCGGTGCACTCGTACAAGGACCTGCCGAGCGCGGCGGCCCCCGGTCTGTACGTCGCGGCCGTTCCACCTCGGCAGGACCCGCGGGACGCGCTCGTGGCCACGGGCGGCCGTACGCTCGCCGAACTGCCGCCCGGCGCCCGGGTCGGCACCGGTGCGCTGCGTCGCATCGCCCAGCTGCACGCGCTCGGGCTTCAGCTCGAGGTCGAGTCGATCCGGGGTAACGTCGGTACCCGGTTGGCGCGGGTGCTCGGGCCGGAGGCCGACCTGGACGCGGTGGTCCTGGCGCGGGCCGGGCTGGCCCGCCTGGATCGTGCCGACACGATCACCGAGACGCTCGACCCGATGCTGATGCTGCCCGCTCCCGCCCAGGGGGCGCTGGCGGTGGAGTGTCGGTCCGACGATTCGGCTCTGGTCGAGCTGCTCGCGGTACTCGACCATGCACCGTCCCGCGCCACGGTCGTCGCGGAGCGGGCGCTGCTCGCCACCCTGGAGGCCGGGTGCAGTGCCCCGGTCGCCGCCTACGCCGAACTCGCCGAAGGCGACGTCGGTGAAGAGATCTACCTGCGCGGGGCGGTGATCAGTCCGGACGGTACTCGTGACCTCCGGCTGTCCCGCACCGGAACGCCCGCCGACGCGGTGGAGATCGGTAAGGCCCTCGCCACTGATCTTCTCGACCTCGGCGCCGACTCGATCCTCGGCCAGCAACGGAACCTTGGCCCGGGGACCCAGCAATTTGGGAGCACAGTATGACCCGCACCCGTAAGCCCGTAGGCCGCATCGCGTTCGTCGGGGCCGGTCCCGGCGATCCGGGCCTGCTGACCCGCCGGGGATACGACGCCCTGGTCAGCGCCGACCAGGTGGTATATGACCGGGGAGTCCCCGAGGCGCTGCTCGATGTCGTCCGCACCCAGGCGAAGCAGGAGGCTCAGCTAACCCTGGCCGAGGGCGGATCGGGCGACGTGGCGAAGGTCCTGATCTCGGCGGCCCGCTCCGGGTTGAACGCGGTGCACCTGGTCGCCGGTGACCCGTTCGGCCACGAGGCGGTGGTCCGGGAGGTGCAGGCGGTCGCTCGGACCGCCGGCCAGTTCGAGGTGGTCCCCGGCGTCGGCCAGGCCGAGGGGGTGGCGACCTACGCGGGTGTGCCGCTGCCCGGAGTCCGGACGGCGGCCGACATCGAGGATGTCACCACGCTTGACTTCGAGGCGCTGGCCGCCGCCGTCACCCGGGGCCCGCTGGCCCTCGCGGTGGACGCCGGGGATCTCGCCGCGATCCGGGACGGTTTGCTCGCGGCCGGAGTTGACGACGCCACCGCGGTCGGCGTGACCGGCGACGGCACCGGTGAGACCCAGTACACGACCACGTCGACAGTTGAATCCTTCGTCGCGGCGGCGCTCGGGTTCACCGGCCGGGTCGTGCTCACCCTCGGCGAGGGTGTCGGCCAGCGGGACAAGCTCAGCTGGTGGGAGAACCGCCCGCTGTACGGCTGGAAGGTGCTGGTCCCGCGGACCAAGGAGCAGGCGGGTGTGATGAGCGCCCGACTGCGCGCGTACGGCGCGATCCCCTGCGAGGTGCCGACCATCGCGGTCGAGCCGCCGCGTACCCCCGCGCAGATGGAGCGGGCGGTCAAGGGACTGGTCGACGGCCGGTACGCCTGGGTGATCTTCACCTCGGTGAATGCGGTCCGGGCGGTCTGGGAGAAGTTCGCCGAGCACGGCCTCGACGCCCGCCACTTCGGCGGTGTGAAGATCGCCTGCATTGGCGAAGCGACCGCCGACGCAGTGCGCGCCTTCGGGATCCGGCCGGAGCTGATCCCCGCCGGGGATCAGTCCTCGGAGGGGTTGCTGGCCGAGTTCTCGCCGCACGACGAGGTGCTTGACCCGGTCGGTCGGGTGCTGCTGCCGCGCGCCGACATCGCCACCGAGACGCTCGCCGCCGGGCTCACCGAGCGCGGCTGGGAGGTTGACGACGTGACCGCCTACCGGACGGTTCGGGCGGCGCCACCGCCGGCCGAGATCCGCGACGCGATCAAGTCGGGTGGGTTCGACGCGGTGCTCTTCACCTCGTCGTCCACGGTCCGGAATCTGGTCGGCATCGCCGGGAAGCCGCACGCGCGTACCGTTGTTGCGGTTATTGGGCCCAAGACGGCGGAGACCGCTACCGAGTTCGGCCTTCGGGTTGACGTGCAGCCACCGCACGCCTCGGTCCCTGACCTGGTGGAGGAGCTGGCCGGCTACGCCGTCGAGCTGCGCGAGAAGCTCGCCGCGATGCCGGCGAAGCAGCGGCGCGGCTCGAAGGTGCAGGGGCCGACCGCCCTCCGGTTCCGCTGACCTTGGAGGACCCGTGCCGTTTCCCGAGCATCGACCCCGGCGGCTGCGTCGCAGCCCGGCCCTGCGGCGGTTGGTCGCCGAGACTCGGGTCGACCCGGCCGAGCTGGTTGTGCCGCTGTTCGTCAAGGAGGGGTTGACCGAGCCCCGGTCCGTGCCGTCCCTGCCGGGGGTGCTCCAGCACTCCCGGGAGTCGCTGCGCAAGGCCGCCGTCGCGGCGGTCCAGGCCGGCGTTGGCGGGATCATGCTCTTCGGGGTTCCGGCTGACCGGGACGAGCTCGGCTCCGGCGGGGCCAACCCGAACGGCATCCTCAACGCCGCCATCCGGGACGTTGTCTCCGAGGTGGGCGACGCCGCCGTGGTGATGAGCGACCTCTGTCTGGACGAGTTCACCTCGCACGGGCACTGCGGTGTGTTGGCATCCGACGGGTCGGTCGCGAACGACGCCACCCTCGCCGCGTACGCGGAGATGGCGGTGGCGCAGGCGGCGGCCGGGGTGCACGTGGTCGGGCCGTCCGGAATGATGGACGGTCAGGTCGGCGTGGTCCGGCGGGCGTTGGACGCCGCCGGCCACCAGGACGTGGCCATCCTCGCCTACACGGCGAAGTACGCGTCCGCGTTCTTCGGCCCGTTCCGGGACGCGGTGGAGTCGACGCTGGACGGCGACCGGCGGACCTACCAGCAGGATCCGGCGAACCTGCGGGAGTCCCTGCGCGAGGTGGCGCTGGACGTGGCCGAGGGCGCCGACATGGTGATGGTCAAGCCGGCGCTGCCGTACCTCGACGTGGTCGCGGCGGTCCGGGCCGCCGTTGACGTGCCGGTCGCCGCCTACCAGGTCTCCGGCGAGTACGCGATGGTCGAGGCGGCTGCCGCGAACGGCTGGATCGACCGCGAGCAGACGATGCTGGAGACGCTCACCTCGATCCGTCGGGCCGGAGCCGAGATCATCCTCACCTACTGGGCGGTCGAGGCCGCGCAGCTGCTGCGTCAGCGCTACTGATGCTGCCGCGCCCGGCCGGCCCACCGCCGGCAGCCGGGCCCGCAGCGACGTCACGGCCCGCAGCGACGTCACGGCCCGCAGCGACGTCACGTCCCGGCCCGCCAGCCCGGTCGAGTACCGGGCCGGCGGGCCGGGACGACTTCCAAGGTCGCCGGTGGCGACGCCAGTGGGCGGTCAGTCGTCGTTGACGATGGTCCCGGTGCCGAGCGGATCGGCGATCTGGAGCCCAGGACCACCAACCACCAGCAGAGTCAGCCTCTCGTCGGTTTCTCGTTTCCGGTCGCCGCGCACCGACACCGGGAAGGTCAGCGTTGTCTGGCCCGCCGCCAGCGTCTGGCAACCGACGTACGACCGGTAGTCAAGACCCGGCCGTGCGCTTCGGCCCAGGGTCAGGGCGCAGACCAGGGTCGGCTCGGAGAGGGGACGCGAGACGGTGACGGTGAAGTCCAACTCGCTGCTGCCCCGATCACCTTCGACCACCGAGGCGTCGGAGACGGTCAGCGTCGGGCGGGACCGGAACCGGGCCACCTGCGGGTCGTGGTCACTGGCGCCGCGTGACCCGTCCCCCGCGTACTCCGCCGGCCAGTCGGCATTGATGTGCGCGGCCCGCATCTGCACCAGATCACCGTGGAGCGCCGGGGTGACGAAGAGGTGGTCCAGCGTCTGGGCCTGGCCGGCGAAGCTGTACGAGTAGGCGGAGGACGGCGCGTCGGCGAGCAGGTCATCCCAGAGGTTTCGCAGCCCCGCCTCGTACAGGGGAGCGAGCTGGTCCGACGGGGTCGGGTCCGCGGCCGTCGCGATTGGATCGTCGGGACGGGGGAAGACGTTCAGGTCCCCGCCGAACACCACTCGGGCGGCCGGGTCCGCCGCCGCGATCGCGGAGACGATCGCCGCGCCGTACGCCGCCTGCTCCCGGCGTTGCCCCACCCGGCGGTCGGGGCCGGACGAGTAGTGGTTGCTGGCCGCCCAGAGCGTCAGCCGTTCCCCCGAGCCGGGGGCGGCGGCGATGGTGAACCGGCCGAGCTGCGGCGCGCGGGTGAAGACGTTGTCGCCGTCCTTGCCGGTGCTGGTATCCACATCGGGCGGCAGGACCGCGTTGAGCGCCTTGGGGTTCTGTACGTCGGCGTTGGACGGCAGCCCGGGCGCGCGGTACTCGACGGTCGGGGCGGCGCCGAGCAGCGGATCGTCGGCGGTCGCCGCGGCCAGCGCGACCCGGTCGGTGCGGTAGAGGAAGGCCGAGGTGATGCCCCGGTTGTCAGCGCCACTGCGGTCGTAGGCAGCCGCGTAGGCCGGGCCGCCGTTGTCGGCGATGGTCAGCGCGAGATCCTGGAGCGAGTCCGGTGCGCCGTCGGCGTCGTCGGTGTCACCGCAGACCAGCGTGCCGCCGTCGACCACACAGATGTCCTGGTCCTCGGTCTCCTGTACCAGGATCAGGTCGGGGGAGTGTAGGTCGTTGGTGATCTGGTCGGCCAGCGCGGCGAGCTGGTCCCGGTACTCCTGCTCGCTGCCCGGCACGTAGTCGAACGGGGGACGTACGCCGGTGCAGCCGTCGTTCCCGGCGAAGTCGCAGCCGTCGAAGGGGTCGTCCCGGAAGTCGTACAGGTTCTCCACGTTGTACGCGGCGACCGCGTACTCCGTCGGCCGGTGAGCTGGCTGCGGCGGGTGGTTCGTCGCCGGGTCGGTTCCGGCCGCGAACGCTGCGGACTCGACCTGGATGCCGTACTTCTGGAACGAGTAGTAGAGGCCGCCCACCGCGTCGGCGGTCAGGGTGTCGAAGGTGCGTGCCGGGGAGAGCAGTGTGGTGTTGTCGCCGCTGGCGGCCTTGACGCCCATGCTGCCCAGCATGATCCGCTGGCCGTTGCCGTCATCGAAGGTCTGGGTGGGGTCGTTGTCCAGCGGGTGGGCATCGCGGAACACCCGGCGGGCGTGCGGCTCGCTCCGGTCCAGGAGCGGGTCATCCCGGTCGACCAGCCAGGTCTCGGCGTCGGCGGAGGAGGCGAAGACGTTGCGCCCGCTCACCGTCTGACTATCCGCGCGCACCCGCAGCCGGGCCCCCTCGTGCCGTTCCCAGAAGCGCTGCGCGTCGGCCAGGTCGGCCGGGGGTACCGCGTCGGTCACCGTGACCACCCGGTCCACATCCAACCCGGTGGAGACCCGCCGGACCAGTGCGGCGCTGGAGAGCTGCGTCATGTGGTAGTACTCGGAGACCCGGGCGTGGAGCACCACCTCGTCGCCGACGGTCGGCACGTAACCGCCGATGAGCGACGTGTGCGAGCCCATGAAGACGAAGATGCCGTCGGAGCTGGTGGGGTCGCCGTCGGTCGCGTCGGCCCGGCTCTGGAGGAAGAACCCGTGCTGGTCCTGGCCCGTGGAGTCGCGGGCCAGGGTGCGCTGGGTGACCACGCCCCGGATCTGGTATCGCGCGGTGCTGGCACCGTTGCCGCTGGCCGGCGCGAGCGGCGAGCGGTCGGTGGCGCCCTCCTCGGCGTCGGTGGTTGGGCCCTGCACCTCGCCGACCGTCAGCTCCCGGGTGGCCTGCACCGGCAGGGTGCAGGTCGCGGTGGTGCCGTCGGAGTCGGTCGCCGTCAGGACCACCGAGTACGCCCCGGCGGCCAGGTCGGCGCTCGCGCTGACGGTGGCCCGGGCGGTGCCACCGACTGCTCCGGCCGGGGTGAACGCCGTCCGGCTGATCGTGCCGGTGGCCGGCGTCGGGCTGACGGAGGTGACCGCCAGGTCGACGATCTCATCATCCGGGTCGCTCGCCGTGACCTCCCGGGACGCCGCGGTGCCCGCCGGCGTCACCAGGGGATCGCCGCAGGTGATGGTGGCGGGGGTGTCTACCGGGCCGTCGCCGATGTGGTGCGCGCCGAGCCCGTCCACCGTGTCGGTGTCGAAGCCGGCCCACTCGGTGGCCGGGTCGAAGCTGTCGCCGGGGTCGGTGTCACCAGCGGTGATGCCGGACAGCCGGCGGAGGGTGTGGTTGGCGGTGTCGGTCAGGCCGGTGCCCCACCCGGTGCCCGGATCGACGCCCACCTGGCCGATCGCATCGAGCACGGTGCCGCCGCGGCGTAGCACGACCGCGTCGTCGCCGTTGAAGAGTCCGGCACCGGTGACCTGGTCGGCCTGGGCGAGGATCGCCGCGTTCGCCGACGAGTGGGCGAAGACGAAGACGTCTCCCGCCGCAACCGTGCCGCTCAGGGTGAAGGTGGTCGGTGTGGTGGAGCCGTTGAAGTAGAGCAGCAGTTGATAGCCGCCGGTGGCGAGGTCGACCGGGGCGCCGGTGCCGTTGAAGAGCTCGATCGCCTTGTTGTTGGACGAGCCTTCGACGTACTCGGAGATGAACAGGTCGGTTGGGGCGGCGCTGGCGGCGTGGGGTGTGATCCCGACGGCCGCGAGGCTCGCGGTGACGGTGACGGTGGCGAAGACGGCGAGTGCGCGACGCGGGCGCATGGAGCCTCCACGGTGGGTGGATGGGAACGAGCGAAGGGTAGAGGGTGCGCCCTACCTCGCTCTATCCCCTGAAGGTCCCAATGGTGAACTATTGGCGCGGGGCGTCGCGCTGGTGCACCAACTCGGCAACGTCAACGCTGTACTCGTACCACTCCCGGTCGGGGCGGTAGCCCAGCTCGGCGTTGACCTTCAGCATCGCCTCGTTGTCCTGCGCGTTCCAGGTCTGCACCTCGGTGAGCGTCGGCTCGGCCGAGCGCAGCTCCAACAGCATGCGGGCCTTCATCGCCCGGTCGATGTCGTGCCCGCGGTGCGCCGGTACGACGATCGTGTCGTACTGGTCGGCCCGGGTCGGATGCTGCGCCGGCACCACCACCTCGGTCAGGCCGGCCACCTCCCCGGTCTGCTTGTGCAGCGCGAGGACGATGTACGGGGTCATCCCCCGGCGCTGCAGGCAGTCGAGGCTGTCCCGGAGTCGCTGCGGGTCGTAGGAGCTGGGGCGGAGCTCGCCCTCCTCGACATCGCGCGCCTCCGCCTTGGCCCGCGCGTACGCGTCAATGAGGTGATCGGGCAGCCCACCGGGGTGGAACTGCACGTCGTATCCCGGGCGGATGCCGTCGGCCGTCTTGCCCAGCTCCGCCCAGTCCACTCCGGCCAGGTCGAGCACGCTGCGGGTTTCGACAAACTCTCGGGTGAAACCGAGCGACTGAAAGAAGGCGACCGCCGGGGTGTCGCCGACCACCTCCACGCCGATCGTCTGGAACCCCTCCTGGTAGACCCGGCGGGCAGCGGTCAGGACCAGCTCGCGGCCGAGGCCGCTGCGGCGGGCCGACGGGTGCACGAACACCTCGAGTACGCCGATGCTGCCGAGCAGCAGCACGTTGACCATCCCCGGTATGGCCACCTCGTCGTCCTGGCCCGGGTCGGGCTCAGCCACCCAGGAGATCCGCCGTTCGCCCGGCATCATTTCGCTCAGGTATTCCCGCAGGAAGCTCCCCTGCCAGGGCGGGTCCTGCGGCAGATCGGCGGCGAGGACCGCGTTCAACGTGTCCAGCAGGGACACCATCTCGGCGGACGACGCGGCCCTAAGATCCCATTCGCGCATCATCACCCGTCTAGCTTGCCGCTTACCGCTGCTCGGGGGAAGTAGGGGATTCCCCGGAAACGTGGATGATCACGTCAACTTCGGCTTGCCTGCCCGTACTGGTTGGCCTTGTCGAAGACGTCCTGCGCGTACTGCCGCACATCGTTGTACGACAGAATGGCGTTCCACCAGTCGCCGGCGATGGTCAGGTTTCGGCCGCCCTTGCACAGGTAGTTGGCGGCGGCCAGGGCGGCGTCGTCGATGTCGTGCGGGTCCTTGCGGCCGTCGTTGTCCGCGTCGGCCCCGATCTCCTGCCAGGTGGTTGGAATGAACTGCATCGGCCCGATCGCCCGGTCATAGGTGGCGTCCTGGTCCAGCGTGCCGCGGTCGGTGTCGCGGATCAGCATCCGGCCGCCCTGCCCGTCCAGTGGCAGGCCGATGATCTCTGGAGCGGCCCGACCATTCGACCCGAGCTGAGCGTTGTTGGCCTGCCCGTGCGCCGACTCGACGTGCCCGATCGCGGCGAGCGTGGTCCAGCTCAGGCCGCAGCTGCGGTTGGTCTGGGCGAGGACCAGTTCGGCGTAGCCGTAGGCCTGCAACGCGACCGGTGCGATGCCGACCTTCGGGGCGGTCTGGGCTGCCCAGCTTGCGAGCGTGTCGGCGGGTCGGCCGAGGCCGGGGGGCGGGGCGGTCAGCGTGGCGTCGGGTGGGGGCAGGGTGCCGGCGGGGGGCGGCCCGTCGGGCGCGAAGGTCGGCGGGGCTGTTACGTCGGGGGTGGCGGCAACGATGGTCGGGCCGGAACGCACCGTGGTGGGCACCAGCAGGGCGCCGGCCGCCACGGTCGCCGCGATCAGGATCAGCAGGAAGCCGCCGGGGAGGGTGAGTTGGCCGCTGGGGCGTCGCGACCAGCGGTGGACCGCACGCGTCGCGCCGACCGCCAATCGGGTGGGGGAGACGCGGATGGCGTGCGCGAAGGGGACCCGGTGCCGCCGGGCTTTCGTGGCCCGCTCCGGCCCGGTCGGCTCGGTGGAGCCAGACGCCTCGACCTCGTCGGCCCCATCCGCGTCGCCCGGGCCCGCTGGGGTGACCTCGTTGACCGGGTCAGCGTCGGGGTTCTGCGTCGGCTTCGCGTCGGGGTCTTGCGTTGGCGGTCGCAGCCACGGTCGGCGCGGCCGGGGGACCGGCCCGGACCGCCGTCCAGCGGCCACGTCGGATCCACTCTCTGCTCCCCCGCCTGGTGCGGCCGGGCGCAGGGGCCCGAGGGTCTGGTTCTCCTTGCCGTCCACCACCTGTCGAGTATCACCCATGTCCGGTCGTTCGTCCGGGGCGGTCGTAGGCTGGAAGGCATGCCCCGGTACGAGTTCCGTTGCCGCGCCTGCGGTAACACCTTTGAGGTCAATCGGCCCATGGCCCGAGCCGCCGAGCCGGCCCGCTGCCCGCAGGGGCACGACGACACAGTCAAACTCCTCTCCACGGTCGCGACAATCAGTCGTAGCGGATTTGGCGGGACCGCTCCCACCACAGGTGGCGGCTGCTGCGGCGGTGGCTGCGGCTGCTGAGTCGGTATTCGATTCGTCGACCTCTCACCGCGCTTGCCGACGTCGGCGCGGAGTGGCACGTTGGAGCAGAACCGGGCCGTCATGCTCGCGATGCGTGACGGGCTGGATTCAGGCAGCATGAACCAGACGTCCTGGGCGGAGGTTCCACGCATGTCGCCACGGATCCACCTCCCGACCGGGTGGGTGACCTTTGTCTTCACCGACATCGAGGGGTCCACCCGGCTGGCCCAACTGCTCGGGCCGGACTACCGGCCGGTGCTGCGGGAACACCGGCGCCTGCTGCGCCGGACCATCGTCGCCACCAAGGGGGCGGAGTTGCTCACTGAGGGTGACTCGTTCTTCCTGGCCTTTGCGGACGCGTCCGCCGCGCTGACCGCCTGTCTGGCCGCCCAACGTGCCCTGACCAGCCACGACTGGCCGACCCCGGATGCCACCCCGCGGGTAAGGATGGGGCTGCACACCGGGTGGGCGGAGCCCCGCGACGGCGAGTACGTGAGTGCCGAGGTGCACCGAGCCGCCCGGATCGCTGCCGCCGCGCATGGTGGACAGGTGCTCTGCTCCGCGGCGACCGCCCAGCGCGCCCACCCGTTGCCCGGCGGCGCCTCCCTGGTCGACCTGGGCCTGCACCGGCTGCGTGGCTTCGACGACCGGGAACGACTCTTCCAGCTGACCGCAGCCGGTCTGGAGCGGCAGTTCCCCCGTCCGCGTACCGCTGACGCAGTGGCGCACAACCTGCCCACCTCGGTCACCTCGTTCGTCGGCCGGCAGGCTGAGTGGGCCGAGCTGCGCCGGCTGGTGGAGAACTACCGCCTGGTCACGGTGGTCGGCGCGGGGGGCTCCGGCAAGACGCGGCTCGCCGTGGAGCTCGCCGCCGACCTGGTCGAGTCCCATCCGGACGGTGTCTGGTTCGTCGACCTCGCCACGGTGGCGGAGCCAGGGCTGGTGGCCTACGCAATCGCCGACGGGCTCGGCCTCCGCCCGGAGCCGGGCCGCTCGATGGTGGACACCCTGGTGGAGTACACCGCTGCCCGCCGGATGCTGATGCTGCTGGACACCGGTGACGCCCAGCTGTCGGCGTCCGCCCAGGTGATCTCCCAGCTGCTCGCCGGTGGGGTGGGGGTGCGGGTGCTCGCGACCAGTCGGGAGTCGTTCGGACTTCCCGGTGAGGTGGTGTGGCGCATTCCTCCGCTCTCGGTCGACCCACCGGTAGCCGGAGCGGAGAGCGACGCGGTTGCCCTGCTGCTCGACCGCGCCACGGCGGCGCGGGGCGGTCGGCGGCCCGACCCGGCGGAGTGGGTGGACCTGCGTCGGGTCGTACGCCGCTTGGATGGCCTGCCGCTCGCCATCGAACTGGCCGCTGCCCGGCTGCGGGTGCTTTCGGTCGGGCAGCTCGCCGACCGCCTCGACGACGTTCTGGGTGCCCTCGACGCCGGCCGGGGCGATTCCGAGACCGGGCTGGCCGTGCGGCATTACAGCATGCGGGCGAACCTCCGTTGGTCGTACCAACAGTTGGGCGCGGGGGCGGCCCGGCTACTGCGCTGGCTGGCGGTGTTCGCCGGGCCGGTGGACCTGGCAACAGTGGAGTGGTTGTTGGACGGCGACCAGCTCGATCCGCTGTCGGTGCTGGTGGAGAAGTCGATGGTGTTGGCCGAGCCGGACATCGGTGGCAGCACCTATCGAATGCTCGACCCGATTCGCGCCTACGCGGCTGGCCGGTTGGTGGCGGCGGGTGAGGAGCAGGCGGCGCGGAATCGACACGTGGCCTGGTCCGCACACGCGTTACAGCGGTTGGGCTTGGGGCCGGACGGTCGGCTGGTGACGCTCTCGCTGTACGCGTTCGACCCGCTCGCCGGGGAGCTGCGAACCGCGCTGCACTGGTGTGCGACGGGTGGTAGCGCGCGGGCGGGGCTCGCGCTCATCGTCGCGATGGACCAATGGTGGCGGGAGCGGGGCCTGGCCGGGAAGGGCCGGCTCTGGTTGTCCCGACTCTACGACCGGAGCGTCGAGATCGGGGAGCACATCCCGGATGCGGAGCTGGCGGCGGCGCACCACACGCATTCGTTGCATTCGGGAGCAGACGGCGACTTCGTTGAGGAGCTGCGCCTGTCGCGGCGGGCGGAGACGGTGGCCCGGCGGTCCGGTGACGCCGGCCTGCTGGCCCGGGTGCTGGCCAGCCGGGCGGCTCCCCTGGTTGACCTAGGCCAGTTCGCCGAGGCGGAACAGGTGTGCCGGGAGGTCATCGACTGGGCGCAGCGGCAGGAGGTGGTTGACGATGCCCTCTTCGCCGTCCTGAGCCTGGCGGAGTTGCTGTGGCGTCGGGGCGCCTTGGAGGAGGCGGCGGAGCTGCTCGGCGCGGCCCGCCCGGTTGAGGCGGGACGTCCGGCGGAACGGGGCCGCCGGACCGTGGACATGCTGCTCGGCCTGGTGGCGCTCGCCCGCGGCGACCTGATCGCCGCGCACGAGCACCTGTTGGTCTCGCTGCGGTCCCGGATGGCGCACGGTTTTCACCGTCGTGCCTGTGACACGTTGCAGGCGATCGCGGTGCGCTGTGCCGCGGGGGGCGATCCGTTGACCGCCGCCCGACTCTTCGGCGCGGCGCAGGCACGGGGGGCCGCCCTGGGCGCGGTGCCGGGTCTCAACGGTGACTACCTTGCGCGGTGGCAGGCGCAGGTGCGCGCGGCGCTCGGCGATGTCGTCTTCGACCGGACGTACGGCGAGGGCACGGAGTTGGGCCTCCGGGAGGCGGCCGCGGTTGCCCTCGGCGTCGAACACCCGGACCTGGCCGCTGATTCGACCCGTTTCGCCGCAGGTGTCGCCCCAGCCGCCCTCACCAGCCCCTTGGAGCGGCCACTGCACGCCCCGAGCACGCCGGATCCCAGCCGGGTCGGTCCCGAGCCCGACTGAGCTCAGGCGAAGAAGCGGGCCAGGTGGGCCTGCGTGGGGGCGGGCGCATCGGGCGGCAGGAGGGTCAGGTCGGCGAAGATGCTGGCCCCGTCACAACCGGCGTGCAGGGGGTACCAGCGCGGAGCGTCCGGCGGGCGTTGGAGGCAGATGCCCTTGATGGTCTGGATGTCGAGCAGCCGTACGTGGGTGGGGTCGGCGACCGCGTTGACATGTCCCCACCAGGGGCTCATGACGTGCAGGACGCCACCGGGCCGGAGCACCCGGTGCGCCTCGTCCACCAACGGCAGGAAGTCGATCAAATGCTCCAGGATGTGGACGGCGAAGAAGACGTCCACCGAGTTGTCGGCCAGCGGCAGGGTGCGTGACAGGTCGGCTACCGCGTCCACCCCGACCGCGGGGAAGATGTCCAGGCCCAGGTTGTCCGGCCACTGCTTGGTCCCCCCGCAGCCCAGGTCCACCACGACTGGATCCCGGTCCCCGACCCGGACCCGCGCCCAGATGGCCAGGACCCCGGCGAGCCGGCCGACCTGGTCCCGTACCAGACGTAGGTCATCCGGCTCGTCGACCTCTCCGGTCAGGTGGGCTACTCCCCGGTCGAATTCCACCCCGACGGCGAGATCCCGCAGCCGGCTGTCGTGCCGCGCCTGGTCTGCCCAGGCCTCGGCGAGGAACTCGTCAACCGCCCGCAGCCGTTGGGCTGAGGGCGGGTTCACTGTCAGCGCGACCATGGCCCACCTCCGGCCGCCCGTTACCCGGAAACCCGTCCGATATGCCCCCTGTCTCGGCGGGCGGAGGCCGGCGGTGGGTCGCTTCGGGTTCCCGCCCTCGGCCGGTGAACCTATCCTCGACCGGTAGGCCGGCTGGCTGTCGCCGGTAGTGGTGCACGGGGTGCACCACCGTGCTGGTGGCAGATGGCGGTGGCGGGGTCGACACGACATGAGGGGGGTGGGGTCGGATGGATCTGCTGGCCGAGTATCGACGGGCGACCCGGTACTTCGAAGCTGGGGACCCGTCCGAAGCGGCTCGGCTGCTCGAGCCCATCCTCGAGGCCGAGCCCGGCAACACCGCCGTGCGCCAACTGCTGGCCCGGGCGTACTTCTCCTCGGCGCAGCTCAGTCGCGCCGAGGAGCAGCTACGCGAGCTGGTGGACCGGGACCCGAGTGACCACTACGCCCACCACGTGTTGGGCCGGACGCTGGAGCGGCTGAACCGGCCGGTGGACGCGCTGCGGCATCTGCGCATCGCGGCGGCGATGCACCACGGCAACGCCGACTATCAGGCGGCGCTGCGCCGGGTGCAGGCCCGGGTCGGTCGCTGACCCTCAGTCGTCCGGCTACTGCGCTCCGGCGCCGGTCACCGGGCGGCCCTTCGCCCACCCCGCCACCTACGATGGTGCTGGCAATGGAATCGACCCGGCGGAGGTCCGGCGGTGAAGCTGAAGCTGGACCTGCACGACATCTACAACCGGGGCACCGACATCGACCGGGCCCTGCGCGGAATCATTGACGAGGCGGTGGCGAAGAAGGCCACCCTGGTGGAGATCATCCCCGGCAAGGGGTCCGGCCAGCTCAAGAAGCGGGTGCTGCGGTTCCTTGATCAGAAGGACGTCAAGGCGCTTTACCACCGGGTGGAGAAGGACTCGAAGAATTTCGGCCGGGTCTTCGTGCACTTCCGCTGGAAGTAGGCCGTCGTAGTCAGCACGGGGCGTGTGCGATCAGCGTGTCAGGCTATCGGGGCATCCCGCGTGGCACTGCATGCAGTCGGCGGTGGTGGCGATGCCTTGGCGTTTACCTTTGGTGCGGCATTCATGGGGACAACCTGGATCGAGCCCACCGCCAGCCTGTCGACGAGTCTGATCGACGTCGTCCAGAAAGTTCTGATAGCCCTCACCTTGCTGTCGGCGGTCTCAGTCGCCACGATATATTGGTTCAATCGACCGCAAGTCTTGGTCTCTGCCCGCTACCGCAACGACCGTGGCCGGTGGGCGGAACGTGCCCGGCATGGACGCTAGGTTCGAAGGATGAACTAGCGGATCTAAAGTTGTCGTAACTCATTGCCCCAGTAATGCTTGAGTAAGGGGGCGGGCACGCCTATCAGTCTCGCTGCTTGCTGTACATGTACCCGGAGGTACGGCATTATGGTCGGGAGGCCGGCCTCGTGAGCAAAGTCGTCAAGAACTTGATCTGTCGGCTTGTTCACTGGTGTAGTCAGGTCGAATATCGCCGCAACGTCGACCTTAATCAATGCTTTGCTTCCGCGTAGCTCTATCTGCGCACGGAAGATGAACTCACCATTTGATAGTGCCTGCTGGACATGCAAATCTGAGGAGTCACCGTCGACTGGTATCTCTTTCATGTCAAAGCCGTCACGTCGCCGTGCTGACACCTCGTAAACGCGCACGTTCTCGAGGCTGAGAAGCGAGGTGAACTCTGCGGCGGTGGTGACAGTTTTTGAGGTCATGAAGAAAGTTCGATCACGGGGCGCAATTCGGCGGGAGTTTCCATCTCGTCACTTTCGCTGTCGACGGATGCTGGTATGTGGTAGCTCGCCTTCCAGGATGCGGCAAGGCCAGAAACCTCTACTATCAGTCGCACTCGGCCGCCCGACGCCCTCGCGTAGCGTTGGACGGTGGAGATTCTTGGATCCCCACCAGCGCGTTCGAATTTCGAGACGGCCGACTGAGTTGTCTCCATCTCGCTGGCCACGTCCGCCTGGGTAAGGCCTTGACGAACCCGCAGACCGACGAGTGTGTCGATCAGGCGTTCGACGTCTCGGGCGTCTTCCAGGGCTGCCCGAATGTGAGGATTGTCCGAATCTAGTCCGAGTAGACCGAAAAGTTCGTTCCCCATGTCTTGGCTCCCCTTGGTTGCCGCCCCAGCGTATCGCCTGGAAGCGATAATGACACTACTTGTCGTGTCGTGACTTCCAGTCACGGAAACGATCTACCGCGATGTCGACGTGGCGACTCTCGTTCTGGCGCTGTTTCTGGAAGAAGTGGAGCGCCAGTAGTACCAGGTTGCTCGCCCCCTCGCCGTAGGCCAACCTCAACTGCCGCTCGCCTACCCGGATGCGCACCTCGAGTACCCCATCGCGCAGCGGTTTGACGTCGCCGGGTCGGGTGCGCCCTGCGGCGACCCGGTCCATGATCGTTTGGAGCTTGGCGGTCTCCGCCCTCGTGAGCCTGGCTTTAAGGATCTCGCGGCGCACAGGATCACCCCCGCCGGGCGCCTCGTAGAAGTCCCAATGTCGGCTCATGCGCCAGGCTCCGGTGGCCTGGTCAACCAGGCCTGGAAGTGTGAACCAGACCACGTCCAAGGCATAGCCGACAGCTTCGTCGATAGAACGCTGAGTGTCCAACTCGGTCCTGTCGGGCGACGTGGGCAAAGGTCAGGGCCGTTACCGCCGTCAAGGCAGCGATCGGGGTCGTGGTGTTCCCGCCGCCTTGAGCCAGCCCCTGGGCGGCACCAGTTCGGCGGCGCAGTCACCCGGTTTTGACCGGATGTGCCCGGTACTGGATCAATACCGCTGTAAGTAGCACCGGCATGCTCCCTGACCTGCGTCGCAAGTCGTTCAGAGGGGTCTTTAGGCAAGATCGTGTCGTTCCCCGCCGTCTACGGGCTCCGAAGGGTCGTCGTCCCTTTTGGTGCTCGCCCAGCGCCTTGTCGATGGCTCCTCGGGTGCGGTCCTCGCTCGTCGGCAGCAGGTGCGTGTGGGTCCGGAGGGTGAAGCCGGGGTCCGCAGGCCCTACCCACTCCACAGATGCGCGGACGAAGGCCGACGGGATGGCCGAGGCGGTGCCTCTGGTGGTCGACGCGCTCATGCAGAGGTGCCGAAGATGCGGCGACTGAGGCCGTCGAGGGACTGGCGGCAGCGTAGCGATCTAAAACAGTGCCGGAGTGACCGAACACCAGGAACTCAGCTTTACCGACTTTCGGCGGCGGCAGGATGTCCCGCCGCTGCTCAGGCAGGACCTAATCGACTGCTGGGTGGAAGTGACCAACGCGGGTGGGGCCGCTGGATTCCCATTCCCGCCGGTGACGGCCGTCGAGCCCTTGATCCGTCATTGGGGAAGCGTCCACCACCCACAGAGCCGTCCTGGTTATCGCGGCCGGGGGATCGGTGTGGCCTTGATGCGCGAACTGCGCCGCGTCGCCCGTGACGAACTCGGACTGGAGCAACTCCACCTGGCCGTCCGGGGTCGGATGGGGCTGGAGGACTTCTATTGTCGGCTCGGGTGGCGCGAGGTCGGCCGATGGCCGAACAAGCTGCGCTTGGCACCCGACGACACGAGAGACGAAGTGCTGATGATGCTCAACCCGCTGTGACGATGGGGGGGGGACAAGGTCCAGACTGTCCCCATGGGACGGCGATCCCATGACAGAATCTCCTCCGTGGAAAGCTTTCGCTCCTATGACGGCACCGAGCTGGCTTATCGGTCAGTCGGCTCCGGTCCTCCGCTGATCTGCATCCCTGGTGGCCCTGGGCAGGCGGTGGAGTATCTGGGAGAGCTGGGTGGGCTTAGCAGCTGTCGCACCCTGATCCTGCTGGACAACCGGGGCACTGGCGCCTCGAGCGTCCCCGCTGACCCGGCCACCTATCGTGTCGACCGCTTGGTTGACGACGTCGAGGCACTACGGCAGCACCTGGGCTTCGACAGCGTTGACCTGTTCGGGCATTCCGCCAGCGGTGGGACCTGCCTGCTCTATGCCGCCCGGCATCCGGAACGGCTGAACCATCTGGTGCTGGTCGCCCCGTCACTGCGGGTGGTCGGGTTGCAGTCGGACATCGAGGTTGACGGCGTGCTCGCCCGGCGGGCGCACGAGCCGTGGCACCATGCCGCGGTGACGGCGCTGCATGCCGAGGCGAAGAGCCGGGAAGAGCTTGAGCGGTACCGCTGGCAGGCGGCGCCATTGTTGTACGGCCGCTGGAATTCGGCGGCTCAGGCGCAGGCAGCGGCCGAGCCGGTCCAGTTCGCGCAGGCCGCGACCGACGGGTTCTACGAGGAGTACCAACCCGACCCGACGCTGCCCGCGCGCCTGGCGGAACTCAGTGCACCGACCCTGCTTCTTGCCGGTGAGTACGACATTTGGCCGACCGTCGCAGCGGTACGGCAGCTCGCCACTCTGTTCGACAACGTAGAGCTGGTGACGCAGCCGGAATGCGGCCACTTCCCCTGGGTCGACGATCCGGCGGCCTTCGTGGCATCAGTCGACGCGTTCCTGGCCAGCTGATGCCGCTTTTTTAAGGGCGTTGGATCGTCATCGTCCTGGTCCGCACCGAGTTCCGTGTCTGAAAGTAGGCATAGGAAGAATTGTCGCTAAGCGGAGGGCGCGGCGCGGCCTGCCTCTTTACCCTATTCGTGCTGATGCTGGCGGACCTCATGCCGCCGCAACGTCAACCCTAATTACTGCTTTGCTTCCACGTGGCTCTATCTGCGCACGAATTATCTCGGCACCGGCTCGAGCGTGGCCTCGCCCCGGATCTGGTCAGCCCGGCGGGTATCTTCCCGGCTAAGCATCTGTTGCTGGAGCGACAGGTTCTTGGCTTCGAGCGATGCCAGCTGCGCCTGCATCACCGCCTGACTCTCTTGCTGCGCGATAAGCATCTGCTCAGCCTGCCGACGAGCTGCCTCCGACTTCTGTTGGTCCTGCTGAGCGACGTAGGCGAAGGCCAACGCCAAGACCGCAGCCAAAGCGGAGATCAGAGTTCCAGCCGCGTTGAGCCAGTCTCTGAATGTGACCAGGCGGGGCATGAGGAGACTGCCAGGACGGCGGGCTGGTGGCGGGTCCCCCCGCTCGCTCACCTCGCCCAAGGGTGCGGCTAGCGGGGGCAGTGGAACCAAGAGCCCCGTGACGCGCTGCGTCCAAGCTGTCCTCTTGATGGTCAGGGACGGCGGTGTCGCGTGGTTGATCAAGATGAACCCCATGATCCGAATGAAGGTCCGAATTCCGTTGGTGTCAGTCGTTGAGGATGAGGTGTCATGTCAAGGCTGGAGAGGGAGTGCGTCTGCGGCATGGAGTCGCTTTCTGCGCAGGGTGGTAGCCCGCCGGCTTTCGCGCTTCCCAGGATCATGCCGTTGTCGGGCCGCCTGGGGAGGGTCGACATTGGCCATCCATGCCAGATGTAGTTGCCGCTCAGGGTTGCGGCCGTCCGGTTTGATCAGCTCCGCCCTAACTTAGATCACTTTTCGCTGGAATTAGTGACGGAACACCTGGGCTGATCCGCCCCGGGGCTCTCGGTATTTACCGATCCGATATCGTGCCTCCCGTCCTGCTCGTCGGCCCACGGGGGAGCCACGATGAAATTGAGCGCCGCACTGCTCGCCCTGGGTCTGACCGGTGGCCTGCTCCTTGCTGCCGGTTGCACTCAGGCGACGGAGCCCACGCGGACCGAGAGTTCGGCCCCGGCGGACTCCGTGGCCCCGTCTCCAACACCCGATGTCCGCGACGAGTTGGTCGCGTCGCTGGAGCGGTCTCAGGGGGTTGCCCACCGGTATGCGGTGCGCGGCAGCCTGCCCGAAGGGAAAAGCGTCGAGGCCAGCGGTGCCTTCGATTCAAAGCAGCAGCGCTTCCAGACCACCATCTCGGTCACCGGCGGGGAGGAGCCGTCGGTGGGGAGCCGGGTCGTCGTTGGCACCGACAGTTACCAGCGGCGGTCCGACGACGATGAGTGGGTGCACGTCGATCTGACTCGGGTGAAGCCGGACGATATATTCGTGGGCTTCGACTGGGCCGACCCGACCGGCATGAAGGCGTTCACCGCGTCGATCGTCTCGGCGCAGCGCACCGGCACCCATACCTACACCGGCCGGTTCCGGCCCGACGGCAGAGACATCAAGCCGTTCGTCCCCGTGGGCGCTCCGAGCATCGTCACGATCGCGATGCCCCCGTCGCCCTTCACGATCACCACTGACGACCAGGGGTGGGTCACCTCGATCGAGGTGGAGCTGACCCCCAGCGACGGCCCGAAGCTGACGACAACCACCACGATGAGTGACCATGGGAAGCCATTGAAGATCAACGCGCCCGCACGTTCCGTTGAGGCCGCTGACTTCTACTACCGCGACTGACAGCTCGACCGTAGCGGACCGGTCCGCCCGGCCGAATCCTTCGGCCAAGGCAGGAAGGACCCCATGGCTCCGGGGCCGGATGCCGCCGTGGGTCGGCGGGGGATTTCCCGGACGAGCCCGGCGGGTGCCGGGAGGCGGTAGAACGGGGGCATGAGGAAGACGGTGGCCCGGGAGGCGGTCGAGAAGCGACGTCCCGCCGGTGACTGAGAACCTGTTCGACGAGGTCGGCGCGCTCCTGCGGACGGCGGCCGACCAGGTTGTGCTGCCGCTGTTCCGCCGGCTGGACGAGGCCGACATCGCGGAAAAGGCCCCCGGCGACCTCGTTACCGTCGCCGACCGGCGGGCGGAGGAGTTGATCTCGGCGGGTCTGCGTCGGCTGCGACCCGACTCGGTGGTGGTCGGGGAGGAGGCCGTCGCCGAGGACCCGGAGCTGTTGCGGCACCTGCGCCGCTCCGGCCCCGTGTGGGTGGTGGATCCGATCGACGGCACCGCCAACTTCGCGGCCGGTCGCCAACCGTTCGCGTTGATGGTGGCCCTGCTGATCGACGGAGAGCCGAGCGCCGCGTGGATCTTCGACCCGCTGGGCAACACGCTCGCTGCCACGCGCCCCGGCATGGGGGCGTACGTCAACGGGCGTGCGGTACGGACGGCCGGAGCGCCGGCTGACCCGGGCCGGCTACGGGGCGCGGCGATGTCCCGCTATCTGCCGGCGGCCCTGCGTCCGCGGGTGGAGGCGGCCGGTGCGCGGTTGGGCGAGCTCCTGCCGGGCCAGCACTGCGCCGGGCGGGAGTATCTGGACCTGCTCCTCGGGGTGCAGCAGTTCGTGCTCTACGGGCACACCCTGCCCTGGGATCACATCCCCGGCACTCATCTGGTCCGGGCCGCCGGTGGGGTCGCCCGGCGCTTCGACGGAGCTGAGTACCATCCGGGCGTTGAGGGGCAGGGCCTGCTCGTCGCCGCGGATGAGCGGGTCTGGGCGGTGGCCCGGGAGACGTTCTTCGGCGGAGCGTGAGGAGGCGCCCCCAGCATCAAGCGATGCGTGTCGGTGTCCGCCCCCGGTGTTGAGCGGTGGGTAGCGACCTGCGCCACCCAGCGTCAATGCGCGCTGAGTCGGCGGATTTGGGGGTCTCGCGGCGGTGGTCGGTCCGGTATCGTGACCGACGGTCTCCGCCCGCTGGCCGCCGTGCGGCCCCGATGGGACCGCCGACCAGCGGGGTTCGTGGGGGCTGACAGCATTCGGGAAGGATCCACTGTGCGCACAGTCCTGCCCCGCGGGGGTTCCCGTCCACTGACTGTCCTCGCCGTGGTGGTGGTCGTGGCGGTGGCGGTGCTGCTCGGTGCCGTGCCCGCCCAGGCCGAGCCGGGTGAGGGCGGCAGCGAGGAGTTGCGGGACGCGCTGACGGCCGCCGCCAAAGCGCACATCGACGCCACGGCCAAGCTGAAGAACTCCAAGCGTCGGCAGGAGGAGCTGACCACGGAGCTGAAGACGGTCGAGGCGCGGCTGACTGACCTGACCGCCCAGGTGGGCATGGTGGCCGCACAGTCGTACCGGTTGGGTCGACTCACCCCGGCAGCGACGTTGTTGGAGAGCACCTCACCCGACGAGTTCCTGAATCGGGCGATGAATCTGGACGTGATGGCCCAGCGGGACGGCCGTCGGGTGCGCGAGTTGACCGAGGTCCGGGAGACGGCGGAGAACGCCAGGATCGCGATCGACTCCGAGGTTCGCGAGCAGGAGAAGCAGCTCGACGTCCTGGCGAAGAAGAAGAAGGCGGCGGAGGTGGCGCTCGCCGCGGTCAGCTCGGGTGGCGGGTCCGGGTTCGGTGGCGGTTCGGCCAACGCCGCCTCAGCGCCCCGGAACTCGGATGGCTCCTGGCCGTCGGAGTCCTGTTCGGTCAACGACCCGACCACCTCGGGTTGCATCTCTCCGCGCACCCTGCACATGCTCAAGGAATCCCAGGCAGACGGTTTCAAACGGCACGTCTCCTGTTTCCGCAGCGGCGGCGGTGGTGAGCACCCGAAGGGGAAAGCCTGCGACTTCTCCGCTGCCTCCGGTGGATTCGAGAACGTCTCGGCGACCGGCGGCGACAAGGCGTACGGTGACCAGCTGGCGACCTACCTGAAGAACAATGCGAGCCGGCTCGGCGTGATGTACGTCATATGGTATAGGCAGATATGGATGCCGAATACTGGCTGGCGAGCATATAGCGGGGGCGGGAGTCCTGCCGCTGATCACACTAACCACGTTCATGTTTCGATGTACTGACTCGGCCGGCCCGCCTCGCTGCGTACTATCGCGCGGGTGAACTCCGCCTCGTCCCAGACTCCCGTCCGGTCGGCCCGATTCGGGCCGGCGACCGGTCCGGCCCTGCCCAAGGGGCTGGCCGCGTTTCTGGTCTTCTTCTCCAGCGGCGCGGTTCTGGTGCTGGAGACGGCCGCGCTGCGCCTGGTCGGTCCGTACGTCGGGGTGACCCTCCAGGTGACCAGCTCGGTGATCGGCATCGCGTTGGCCGCGATCGCGTACGGGGCGTGGGCTGGCGGGTGGCTGGCGGACCGTCGGGACCCGCGTACCCTGCTGGCCCCGGCGCTGGTGCTGGCCGGTATCGCCACCGCGGTGACCCTGCCCGCGGTCCGGTACGCCGGGGAGGTGCTGCGGGGCGGGGCGGCGTCCGCGATCCTGCTGCTCGTCGCGCTGGCCGTCTTCGTGCCGGCGATGCTGCTGTCAGCGATCACCCCGATGGTGGTCAAACTGCAGCTGTCCGACCTGCGCCGTACCGGTCAGGTCGTCGGCCGGCTCTCCTCGATCGGCACCCTGGGCGCGGTCACCGCCACCCTGGTCACCGGCTTCGTGTTGGTGGCCGCGCTGCCCAGCACCGTGATCCTGCTCGGCCTGGCGGTCTCCCTGGGGCTGAGCGGGGTGATCCTCGGCGGGTGGCTCCGGCGAACGGCGGGCGAGCAGCTGACCGGCCCGGCCCGGGTGTCGGCCAGCCTGGCCGTGCTCGGCCTGCTCGGCGCCGGACTGACCACGGTCGCCCCGAACCCGTGTGACATCGAGACGGCCTACCACTGCGCCCGCGTCGAGACCGACCCGGGCCGGGCGAGCGGGCGTACGCTGCTGCTCAACTCGGCCCGGCACTCGTACGTGGACCTGGCCGACCCGACCCACCTGGAGTTCGCCTACACCCGGTGGATCGGGGCGGTCGCCGATGTCATCGCACCGGCGGGTCGTCGGCTGGACGCGCTGCACCTGGGCGGAGGTGGCTTCACCGTGCCGCGGTACCTGACCGCCACCCGGCCGGGCACCGAGAACGTGGTCTTCGAGATTGACGGCGGGCTGGTGGAGCTGGGTGAGGAGAAGCTCGGCGTGCGGCAGGGGCCGGAGCTGCGCGCGGTGGTTGGGGACGCCCGGATGCTGGTCGCCGCCGAGGCGGCGGAGAGCCAGGACCTGGTGGTGGGGGACGCGTTCGGGCATCTGGTGGTGCCGTGGCATCTCGCCACCCGGGAGATGGCCGCTGAGGTCCGTCGGGTGATCCGCCCCGGCGGCGGGTACGTGCAGAACGTGATCGACTATCCGCCCCTGCGCTTCATCCGCAGTGAGGTGGCCACCGTCGCGGCCGAGTTCCGGCAGGTGGCGCTGATCGCCCCGCCGGCCGCGCTCGCCGGTGAGCAGGGCTCCAACTTCGTCATCGTGGCCTCGGACGCGCCGTTGCCGTTGGCCGCGGTCCGGGAGCGGCTGAGTGAGGTTGACCCGGGCGCGGTCGTGCTGGAGGGCGCGGAGCTGCGGGAGTTTGTCGGCGACGCCCTGGTGTTGACCGACGACTACGCCCCGGTGGACCAGCTGCTCGCGACTGCGTGATCGCCGCCGGCCGGTGGGCCCTGGCCGCGGTCAGTCGAGCGCAGCGAACGACTGCACCTGTTCGATGCTGCCCTCCACGATCAGCATGCTGCCGGAGGCCAGTACGGTGTCGTCGGTGGCCGCCTGGAACCGTTTCCCGGCCAGTTTCGCCGCCACCACCCGTACTCCGTGGCGCTCCTCCGGGTTCAGCTCCTGCAATGGGCGGCCGGTGAGGCTCTCCGGGGTGCGGACCTTGGCGAGCGCGAAGTCGTCGCCGAACTCCATGAAGTCCAGCATCCGGCTGACGATGAGATGGGCCAGCCGTTCGCCGGCCTCCGCCTCGGGGAAGATCACGTGGTGCGCCCCGACCGAGGTGAGGATCTTCGCGTGTTCCGGTGAGCGGGCTCGCGCCCAGATCTGCGGTATCCCCAGGTCCACGAGGGCTAGGACGGACAGGACGCTCGCCTCCAGCGAGGCGCCGATGGAGACCACGGCGCGTTCGAGGTCTTCCGCGCCGAGCTGTCGCAGTGCCCCCTCTTCGGTCGCATCGGCCTGCACCACCCGGTCGATTCGGTTGGCCCAGCGCTGCACCCGCTCGGCATCGTGGTCGATGGCGAGTACCGGATGATCGAGTTGCACGAGCGTGTCGGCGACCTGGGAGCCGAAGCGTCCGAGCCCCACCACGATGACCCCGCTGTGTTGGTCTCTCCTAGCCGACAAGGGGTTGCTCCTCCGGGTAGCGGTACAGCCGTCGTCGGGTGTTCAGCGCGAGTGCCGACCCCAGGGTCAGTGACCCGACCCGGCCGATATACATCAGGGCAATAAGTACACATTGTCCACTGTCGGGTAAGTCGGGGGTGGTGCCGAGGGAGAGGCCCGCCGTACTGAAGGCCGAGGTCACCTCGAAGAGCGCCACGTGGTGCGGCATCCCCTCGGTCAGCAGGATCAACATCACCGTGCCGGCGACCACGATGGCCACGCCGAGCAGCGCCACCGTGACCGCCTGCCGCTGGCTGGCCGTGGCGACCCGGCGGTGCCGGATGGTGACATCGGGCTCGCCCCGCAGTTCGGCCCAGATCACGAAGGCGAGGAGGAAGAAGGTGCTGACCTTGATGCCGCCGGCGGTGCTGGCGCTCCCACCGCCGATGAACATCAACGCGATGATCAACGGGATGCCCTCCTCGCCGAGTGCCTCAACGTTGATCACATTGAATCCACCGGTACGAAAGAACGCGTTCTGGGAGAACGCGGCGAGCAGCTTCTCCGGCCAGGAGCGGATGCCCAGCGTGTACGGGTTGGACCATTCGGCGGCCAGGAGGGCGAGGAAGCCAACAACCAGCAGGGTCACGCCGCCCCAGATGGTGAGCTTGGTGGAGATCGACCAGCCCGCCGGGTGCCGCCGACCGCGGACGGCCTCGAACAGGGCCGGGAAGCCGAGCCCGCCGAGGAGCGCCCCGAACGCCATCGGCAGGATGAGCCAGGCGTCGCTGGAGAGCCCGATCAGCCCGTCGCTGTAGAGGGTGAAGCCGCCGTTGTTGAAGGCCTGTACGGCATGGAAGAGGCTGACCCAGAGCGCCTCGCCGAAGGGGTGGTCGTACCGGCCCCACAGCCGCAGGGTCAGGATGATGGTGATGATCGCTTCGACGGTCAGTGAGACGGCAGCGATCCGAAACAGCAGCCGGCGGACATCGCCGAGGCCGAACTGGGCGGTCTCGGCCTGCACGAGTAGCCGGTTACGCAGCCCGAGTCGGTGGGATACCAGCAGGATGACCAGGGTGGCGCCGGTCACGATGCCGAGGCCGCCGATCTGGGTGAGGATGGTGATCACCGCCAGGCCGAAGCCGTTCCAGTAGTTTGGCGTGTCCACCACGGCCAGGCCGGTCACCGAGACCGCGGAGGCCGAGGTGAAGAGAGCGGTGACGAATGGCGTGTGCCGCTGCTGGCCGGTCGCCCAGGGCAGCATCAGCACGAGGGTGCCGATGAGGATCGTGGTGCCGAACCCGATCGGCACCAGCCGAACGGGGCGCCGCAACAGCCAATGCACCCGACAATCTTCACTTTTCGCCGTCGGCGGTGGGGTAGAAATGGCAGTCAGGAGGGCTGGCCGACGATGATAAATCGGCCTTCTGTGGGCGTTTCAGGCTGACCTGTGGCCGGTGGCGCCCCGGCACGCGCGTACCCCGCTAATCTCCTCATCGACGGTGGCTTCGAAGGAGGACAGTGCATGGGCGAGCGGCTGGCCGTGATCAGTGGGGGTGGCACCGGGATCGGCGCGGCCACCGCGGAGGCGCTCGCCGTGGACGGCTTCGACGTGCTCGTTGTGGGCCGGCGGGAGGAGACGCTGCGGGCCACCACGGCTCGACTCTCCTGGGACCTCGCCCGGCCCGGCGCGGTCCGGTCGGTGGTGGCGGACCTGACCGACCCGCAGCAGGTTCCCCGCGTGGTCAAGGCGGTCGAGGGCCGGGCGGTGGACGCGATCGTCAACAATGCCGGGGGCTACCTCGGTGGGGAGGCCGAAACGCTGGTCGGGATCGCCGAGCAGTGGCGGGCCAACCTCGAGGCGAACGTTCTCACCGCCGTCCTGCTCACCGAGGCGCTGCGGCCGGCGCTGCGGCGCCCCGGCGGCCGGGTGATTCTGGTCAGCTCGATCGCGGCGCAGCGGGGCGGCGGTGGGCCGTACTCGGCGGCGAAGGCCGCCCTGCACGGCTGGGCGTACGACCTGGCGGTGCGACTCGGGCCCGAGCAGATCACCGTCAACGTGGTCAGCCCCGGGTACGTCGCCGACACCGAGTTCTTCGGCGGCCGAATGACGCCTGAGGGGCACGCCCGGCGGGTCGCGGCCACGTTGGTCGGTCGGGCCGGCACCCCGGACGACATCGCCGCAGCCGTCCGCTACCTCGCCGGCCCCGCCGCCGGCTACGTCACCGGGCAGGTGCTCGGCGTCAACGGCGGGTCGGTCCTGGGCCGGTGACGGCGGCGGCAACCGCCGCCGTCCGTTCGCTAGCCCATCAGCTCGTAAATCTCGTCGGACGCTGGCACCACGTCACCGGTGGGCGGAGTGATCGCCGGCGCGTCGCCGTAGTCGAAGTACTTCACCATGTACTCGCCCGCCGGCTGCTCGCCGATGGCGGGAATTTCGGCGGACAGCGTCTCGAGGTTGCCGTCGGCGCCGATCACCGCGGTGAACGGAACCGGTGCCGCCGCCTCGTCCAGCGCCGTGATGTCCCCGTCAACCAACGCCTGGGCAGCTAGCGGCTTATCGGTCAGGTCAACCGTGCCGGTGTATGAGCCATCGGCATGCTGCTGCACATCGTCGGACGCATTCATGATCACCTTGGCGTTGCCGATATCGGCCATGTCATACGTCAGCGAGTCGTCGGCGAGCTTGCTCTGGTCAAGCTCCACCCACTGGTCCTGCTCAACCCCGAGAAGGCTGTATAGCTCGGTCGTCTCCCCGAAGTCCACCTGCATCCAGATGTCCTGGTCAATCACTCGTATGGACATGGTTATCTCTAACTCGCCCCCGTCCACGTCCTCGGACATGGTGACGACCATCTCCATGCCGCTGTTCGTCGGGTCAACGACGCCGGAGATGGGCGTGCCGTCGGTGTCCATGCCGGAGAAGCGGAACGCCGGTGCCTTCTCGTCCGGCACCGCGGCGAGTAGGGTTTTCTTCGGGTCAGCCGGGGGGCTGGGGGGCGATGACGACTCCTTTTCCAGTACGCCGCATCCCGCTAATAGCAGGCCGGCGGTCAGGAAGGCGGCCGATCCGACGGCGGTCCGCCGAATCACAGGGCTGGCGTGGGTGCGTTGGTTCATGCGTGCTGCCTCGCAAAGGTTGGGGGAAAAGCGCAGCCGATCATTTCATAGCCCGGCAAACCGAGGGCCCCGCGCCACCGCGGGAGGCACTGGTAGAAATGCCTCATGGGCCAGGATCGAACGGCGGTACGCGAGCAGGCGGAGACGGTGCTGCGGCGACTGGCCGGAGAAGAGGCCCGGCTCCGCGACGACCAGTGGCGGGCGATCGAGGCGCTGGTGGTCGACCGGCGGCGGGTGCTCTGCGTCCAGCGCACCGGTTGGGGTAAGTCAGCGGTCTACTTCGTGGCCACCGCGCTGCTGCGCACCGCCGGCGAGCACGGACCGACGGTGATCGTCTCCCCGTTGCTGGCGTTGATGCGGAACCAGGTCGACGCGGCCGCCCGGGCCGGGATCCGGGCCCGGACCATCAACTCCGCGAACCTCGACGAGTGGGACGAGATCACCGGGGAGATCCACGCTGGGGCGGTGGACGTGCTCCTGATCAGCCCGGAACGGCTCAACAACCCGGACTTCCGGGACACCGTACTGCCGAAGCTGGCCGCCACCACCGGGCTGCTGGTGGTGGATGAGGCGCACTGTGTCTCCGACTGGGGGCACGACTTCCGCCCCGACTATCGCCGGCTGCGGACGTTTCTTGGCAACCTGCCGGCCGGCACGCCGGTGCTCGCCACCACGGCCACCGCCAACGCCCGGGTAACCCAGGATGTCGCCGAGCAGCTCGGTGCGACGTCCCGGCTCGGGGCGGAGCCCGAGACCCTGGTGCTGCGGGGCAGCCTGGACCGGGAGTCGCTGCGGCTCGGCGTGGTTGACCTGCCCGGCCCGGCGTACCGGCTGGCCTGGCTCGCCGACTACCTGGACGAACTCCCCGGCTCCGGCATCATCTACACGTTGACGGTGGCCGCGGCGGCGGAGACCGCCGAGTTCCTCCGCTCCCGGGGCTACCCCGTGGCCTCGTACACCGGCCAGACTGACGACGCGGACCGCCGCGCCGCCGAGCAGGATCTCCTTGACAACAAGATCAAGGCATTGGTGGCCACGAGCGCGCTCGGGATGGGGTTCGACAAGCCTGACCTCGGGTTCGTGGTGCACCTCGGCGCGCCACCGTCACCGATCGCGTACTACCAGCAGGTCGGCCGGGCCGGCCGGGCCGTCGCCCACGCCGAGGTGCTGCTCCTGCCCGGCGGCGCTGAGGACGCTGCGATCTGGCGATACTTCGCCGCACTGGCCTTCCCGCCAGAGGAGCAGGTGCGGTCGGTGCTGGCCGCGCTGTCCACCGACCGTCCCCGCTCCACGCCGGCGCTCGAGCCGATCGTGGACCTGCGGCGTACCCGGTTGGAGCTGATGCTCAAGGTTCTGGACGTCGACGGCGCGGTCCGCCGAGTACGCGGTGGCTGGATCGCCACCGGTGAACCCTGGACCTACGACGAGGCCCGGCTACGCCGGGTCGCCGCGGCCCGTACCGCCGAACAGGCGGCGATGCGGGAGTACGCGAGCACCTCCGGCTGCCGCCTTCGCTATCTGCGGGAGTGCCTGGACGACGCTGAAGCAGCCGACTGTGGTCGATGCGATCGGTGTGCCGCACCGACCTTCGCCGCGGAGCTGTCTGAGGACGCCCTGCGGGCGGCCGAGGCCTTCCTCGGCCGCCCCGGTGTCGGGATCGCCCCCAAGAAGCTCTGGCCGACCGGCCTTGCCACGGTGGATGTTCCCCTCCGGGGGCGGATCGCCCCGGCAGAGCAGGCGCTGCCCGGTCGGGCCGTCGGGCGCCTCTCTGACCTGGGTTGGGGCGGGCGGTTGCGCGAACTCGTCGGGCCGGAAGCGGCCGACGTGGAGGCGCCCGACGATGTGGTTGCCGCCGTGGTGGAGGTGCTCCGGGAGTGGGCGCACGGCACCGACCCCTGGCCGCGTCGCCCCGTCGGCGTGGTCGCGGTCGGCTCCCGCCACACCCGGCTGGTCGCCTCACTCGCCGGGCGGATCGCCGCGGTGGGGCGAATGCCACTGCTCGGCACCGTCGCGGTGTCCGCTGGGGGCGGAGCACGCGGCAACAGCGCCCAACGGGTACGCGCCCTGCACGGCTCGGTGACCGTGCCGTCGGAGCTGGCCGGTGCCCTGGCCGGAGTGGCCGGGCCGGTGCTGCTCGTTGACGACCTTGTCGACTCGGGGTGGACCATGACGATGGTGGCCCGGGAACTGCGTCGGGCGGGAGCGCCCGAGGTGCTTCCGCTCGCCCTGGCGGTCGCCGGTTGAGAGCAGAGGGAACGCGATGGCCGCTGCAGAGAGTTCAGTCCGGTCGGCGGACCGGCCGCTGGGCCAGGTAGTGCAGCAGGTCCCGGATGTGGTGCTTCTCCTCGACCGACACCGCCGGGTCGGCCAGGCGTTCGAGGATCGCCCGGACATCCGCCTCGACTGGTCCCTCGTTGCCGAGCCGCGGCAGCGTGGGGCCGGCTTCCGGCAGGCCGAGAGCACGGAACGCGGCGGCGACGGGTAGGTCGAGCGCGACGCAGAAGCCTCGCACCTTGGCCAGCTCGGGGTAGTCCTGCCAGTCACCGGCGAGCCAGCGGAAGACGGTGGAGCGGCCGATCCCGGTCTGGGTTGCCAGGTCGGTCACCGTCCAGCCGCGCTCTGCGCGGGCATTGTCGATGGCACGCCGGACGAAGCGGGCGAACGCTGCCTGTGCGGTTCCCTTTCCCGAAGCCATCCCAGCTGATCTTCCTCCCCTCGGCCTGGTGCGGCCTTCGCATCATCGATAATCGACTCTCGACGGTGCGTGGCTCGAGGGTAGTACGGCGGCCCCGATCAGGGACAAACCACTGTGGATTAAAGAGTCAGTCGGTGGGGTCTGTGCTGGTGTCCGTCGTGCTGGTGTCCGTCGTGCCGGCTGGCTCGCCGAGCAGGGTCGCCAGCCTCGGCGTGACCCGCCACTGGTCAACCAGGGTCTGGTACTGCGCCCAGTGCTCAGCAGTCGGGGACGCCCCGGTGCGGCGGGCCCGGATGAGCAGGTTGCGCGGCGTGTGACGGGAGTCGACGAACTCGACCACCTCGGCCCGGTAGCCGTGCAGCCGTAACAGTCCGGCCCGGACCGCATCGGTGAGCACGTCGGCGAATCGCTCGCGGAGGATGCCCTGCCGGGTCAGCAGCTCGTACGGCGGCGGGGTGGGCTGGGAGCGGAGCTGGGCGGCGAGGTCGTGGTGGCAACAGGGAGCCGCGAGTACCCAGCGAGACCCCCACCGCACAGCCCGCGCGATCGCCTCGTCGGTGGCCGTGTCGCAGGCGTGTAGGGCCAGCACCAGATCGGGGTCAGGCCCAACCTCCGCATCGGTGATGGTTCCCGCCACGAACCGCACCTGATCGGCCCAACCCAGCCGCCGAGCCAGCTCCGTGTTCCGGTGGCGCTGGTCCTCGCGGACGTCGACGCCGACCAGGTGGACATCGAGGCCCTGTTGGGTCAACCAGCGGTACGCGGCGAAGGTCAGGTAGGCGTTTCCACAGCCCAGATCGACCACCCGGAGTGAGCCGTGGAGCCCGTCCGGGAGCGTCGCGGCGAGCGCCCGCAGAAAGGCGTCCACCTGCCGCCGCTTGGCGGCTGACCCACCGATCACGGTGAAGATCGGGTCGCCGGGATCGAGTAGGTGGGCCTTCGTTCGGTCGTGGCCGACCGGTTCGGTCACCGGCGGGGCCGCGGTGCGGTGGACCTGCGCGGCGCCGGATTTTGTGACTCGGAGCTGCAGGGTCGTCGCAGTGGTCTCGACATGCCAGTTGCCGAAGGGCTCGGCCAGCAGCGCGTCCACCGCCGCCTCCGCCTCCGCGCCGCGGGCGAGGTTGCGGGTGTGGGGTGAGCTCCCATCCGCGGTGGTGACCTGGAGGCGGGGGCCGGCTTTGAGAGTGACCGGCCGTAGCTCCACACGGTGCACCGACGGCCGAAGCCCACGGCGATGCCCGGCGGCTACCGCCCGGGTGAGCCCGGCGTCGAGCAGCAGCGTCCGCACCTCGGCGAGCGCGACGGGTAGGGGTTCCGGCATGGTGTCATCCTCCGGGATGGTGCGGTGGGGCGCTCAGCTGGCCGAGCGCGACGTCCCCCGCTGGTGCCAGCGGGGGACGTCGGAAGCGGCGCGCGTGCTCAGTCGGCGGTCGGCTGGACCGCCGCGCCGGTGTCAGCGGTCTTAACCGCCGCGCCGGTGTCGGTTGGCTTGGCCGCCGCGCTGGTGTCGGAGCCACCGCTGCGGCGCCGCCGGCGGCGCCGTGGCTTCGGCGCCGCGGCGTCAACCGGCGAGTCTGCGGTGGTTCCTTCGCCGGTCTCGCCGGTTGACGCCGCGGGCTCGCCGGCGGTGACCACCTCGCCGCCGCGGCGGCGTCGCCGCCGGCGGGGGGTGCGCTCCGCGGTGTCGCCCCCGTCGCCCTGCTCGCTGGTGGCGCTGGCGCCAGAACCGGTGTCGCCGCCGCGCCCCCGGCGGCGGTCCCGGCCCGTGCCACGGCGGGGCCCGCGGCCATCGCCGCGGCGGGACCGTCCGCCGAGGTCCTCCTCGACCTCGGCGGAGAGCCCGGCCCGGGTTCGCGCGCCGGTGGGCAGCGTGCCGGTGACCTCCGGGGAGATGTCCAGCTCGGCGTAGAGGTGCGGGGAGGTGTGGTACGTCTCCGGCGGCTCGGGCATCTCCAGGCCGAGGGTCTTGTCGATGATTCGCCAGCGGGGCATGTCATCCCAGTCGACGAAGGTCACCGCGACGCCGCTCGCCCCCGCCCGGCCGGTCCGGCCGATCCGGTGGGTGTATGTGTCCTGGTCCTCCGGGCAGTCGTAGTTGAGGACGTGGGTGACGCCGCTGACATCAATGCCCCGGGCGGCCACGTCGGTAGCGACCAGAGTGTCGATCTTGCCGGTGCGGAAGGCCCGCAGCGCCCGCTCCCGGGCGCCCTGGCCGAGGTCGCCGTGGACGGCGGCTACGGCGAAGCCGCGGAAGTCCAGATCCGCTGCGACCCGGTCGGCCGCTCGCTTGGTGCGGGTGAAAATCATGGTCAGCCCGCGCCCCTTGGCCTGGAGGATCCGCGCCACAATCTCGATCTTGTTGAGTGAGTGGGTGCGGTAGGCGAGCTGCTGGGTCTGTGGCGACGGGCCGGTCTCGGCGGTGTGCCCGGCGTGGATCGTCATCGGCCGGCGCAGGAAGCGCCGGGACAGCGCGACGATCGGGTCCGGCATCGTGGCCGAGAAGAGCATCGTCTGCCGTTCTTCCGGCAGCATCGCCAGGATCTTCTCGACATCGTCGAGGAAGCCCAGGTCGAGCATCCGGTCGGCCTCGTCCAGGACGAGCGCCCGGACCCGATCCAGCTGCAGCTGCTTCTGCTTGGCCAGGTCGAGCAGTCGGCCGGGGGTGCCGACGAGGATCTCCACACCCGTGCGGAGCGCCTCGATCTGCGGCTCATAGGCCACTCCGCCGTAGATCGGCAGTACCCGGACACCGCGGGTGCTACCCGCGGCGTGGAGGTCCTTGGCGACCTGGATGCCCAGCTCGCGGGTGGGTACGACGACCAGCGCCTGTGGGGTGCCGTCGCCGCCCTCGGCGGGAGCGAAGACCCGCTCCAGCAGCGGCACGCCGAAGCCGAGCGTCTTGCCGGTGCCGGTCGGGGCCTGGCCGATCAGGTCAACGCCGCGCAGCGCGATCGGCAGCGCGTACTCCTGGATGGCGAAGGCCCGGGTGATTCCGGCGGCGCTCAGCGCGTCAACGGTCTCTTTACGGGCGCCCAACTCGGCGAAGGTGGGCGCTTCCGGGCTTACTGATGCGGTGGCGGCGAGTTCGGTGCCATCCATGAGGTTGTGGGTGAGTTCGCTCATTTCGATTGGGGGTGCCCTCTCGTGGGTGCGCCCCGTTGAGTCCTCGAGGCGCGGACGGTGTGGCGCGGGCCACACGGTCGGGTGGCGAATCGCCGAGCCGGACCGGGCCGCACGCGCGCCGCGGGCCGGCTGCGACCAGATCGAAACGGGAACTAATCGATCGTTGGACGAGATCGATTGTTGGACCAGATCGAGATCGAACGTCGGTCGGTGCCCACGGCAACTGTTCTATTCTACCTGAACCTTCCCGGCGCCGCGCAGATTCCGGCAGGTAGTGCCGGGGGAGCCGGCGTCTCGCGCCTGCTCGAGGCGGTGCAACCGCAGGCTACCGGGGCAGGGGTGACACAGGTGGTTCCGCTCACCGGCTGAGCTTTTGGGTGGGAGTGGCCCGTCAGGGGGTGGACACGACTCGGCGAGGCGGCACCAACCGCCTACCTCACCCCGCGGGCGGACCGAGGGACCTTCCCCGGGGTTGACTCGCCGCTGTCCCGCGCACGGAGCGCGGAGGCATCGGCGTCGCTCGCGGCCGGCCGGGGCGCACGCCACGGCAAGTGCCGCAGCACCTGCCGTGGCGGAACGCTGGTCAGCGGACGGTGAATCCGACCGCCCGGGAGGACGCCTCGGCGATTTCGACGTAGGCGACCTTGTCGACCGGGACGATGACCCGCCGCCCCTTCTCGTCGGTGAGGGAGAGGGTGCCGCCGTCGCCGGCGATGGCGTCGGTCACGATCCGCTCGATCTCGGCCGGCGACTGTGCGCTCTCCAGAACCAGCTCGCGCGGCGCGTACTGCACGCCGATCTTGACCTCCACTGTGCCTCCTCCGCTGGGGGCGAGAATGCCGCCTTGCGAAGGCTATCCGATCACCGGGGCGGCGGTCAGGCTGACTCACCCTGCAGCGGGAAGCTCGCGATGCCTCGCCAGGAGAGCGCGGCGACCAACGCCTCCGCCTCCTCCTTCGCCACCTGCCGCCCTCTGGCCAGCCAGAACTGTGCCGCCGTCTCGGCCGCCCCAACCAGGCCGGACGCGAGCAACTCCGCGTGTGCCCGGCTCACGCCCGTGTCGGAGATGATCGTGTCGGTGATCGCCGCGATGCAGCCCTGCTCCACCCGCTCGACCCGCTGCCGTACCGCGGGGTCGTTGCGCAGGTCGGACTCGAAGACCAGACGGAACGCCTCACTCTCATGGTCAACGAAGTCGAAGTACGCGCGGACGGAGGCGCTTACCCGCTCCTTGTTGTCGAGGGTGCCGCGCATCGCTTCCTGCACCTTCGCCACGAGCGTGTCGCAGTGGGTGTCAAGTAGCGCCAGGTAGAGCTCCATCTTGCCGGGGAAGTGCTGGTACAGCACTGGCTTGGACACCCCTGCGCGTTCGGCGATGTCATCCATCGCGGCCGCGTGGTAGCCCTGTGCGACGAACACCTCCTGCGCCGCGGCGAGTAGCTGTCTGCGGCGGGCGGACCGGGGCAGGCGGGTGGGCCGGCCGGCGGTCTGGGTGCCGTTCCCCACAGCGTTCATGGGAGCCTCCGAGTTCTTCATACGAGCTGGCATATCACCCGAACCGGTCAAGGATCACCGCCTGTCCCGGAATTGGCCCGCCGCCGTAACTTATCGCCACTGTCACCACACGGTAGCCTCAGCGGGGGCGACCAAGGAGCGCGCGGTGAGTGATGCAGGGCAACCCGGTGCCGCCACCCCGGGAGAGCACGGTGACGAGACCGGCCCAGAGCCGGCTCACTCCCGATCCGATCGTCAATGGATGCCCCCCACCGGAGGCTGGGCGCCGGAATCAACCACACCGTGGCGCCGAGCTGACTCGTCCGCTGGTTGGGCCGACTCCTCTCCACGTCACGGCGACTTACCCGCTCCACCGCCCGGCGTGACCGAGAACGGTCTTCGGCCCCACCTCAATGGATACCGGACAAATGGTCATGCATTTCCCGCGCCGGGGGTACCGGCGCGGCGGCCAGGTCCGGTGAGTGCCCCGCCGAGCCGTTCGGGCCCGCCGGCCCAGGAGGCCGACGGAGACCGGCCGACCGCCTCCGTGCCCGCCGTTGAGCAACCGCCGGGGGCGTCCAAGGCCGTCCGGGACGACCAGCCGGAACCGCCGGCCGAGCCTGGCCCTCGGCCGGTGGTTGACCAGCCCACGCCGGCACCAGAGGAGTGGTCTGGCCCGAGCTGGGGGGCCGAGTGGGCGCCCGGGCAGGCCGGCGCCGAATCGCTGCCAGCCAGTCGCCGGGCTCGGGTGGAGCCGGATGGCTGGGACGGATCGGAGCCGTCTGGTCACCGGGCTCGGGCCGAGCCGGATGGCTGGGACGAACCGGAGCCGCCTGGTCGCCGGGCTCGGGTGGAGCCGGATGGCGGAGACGGACCGGAGCCGCCGGGTCACCGGGCCCGGGTGGAGCCGGACGGCTGGGACGAACCGGAGCCGGCCGGCCGGCGGTTCCGGGGCGGGACTCCACGGGATGCAGCGGGGGAGCGGCGGGAGACCTCCGGCCGCCGGTTCCGTCCAGACCCCGACGAGACCGAGGCGGGCGAGGGGGGCCAGCCGAGCGTCGAGCGTCCCGCCTGGGCGGTCGAGCCGCAGCGGGCCTACGAGCCGGTCCGGGCCGAGCCGGCCTCGACGTTTCCCACCGAGCCGGGCCGTCGCTCGGGCATCCGGCCGGAGCGCCAGCCCGCCAGCGAGTCGGACCACCAGCCGCCGGACGCACCCGCGGCCTGGGCGCCGGCGCAGCCGGCCGCTTCGGCGGAGGCGGGCCCGCCGTTGACCGCGTCCGCTCGCGGTGGCCTTGGCGATTGGGACCGCACCCCGGCCGAGCCCATTCCGACGAGTACACCCCCCTACTCGGCCCGTCGGTCTGTCCCCGAACCGGCAGTGCCAGCGCCCTTGGCCGACGCCGACCGACAGCCGGAGTCGATGTCCGCGATGTTGCCCCAGCGTGTCCCCGCCGAACCGGATGTGCCCGTGGTGCCAGAGCCGTCAGCTGCGGAGGTACGCGCCAAGACCCCGGAACTTGCCCGTATCGCCACCCACCTCCGCCAGGCCGACGAGTCCGCTCCGCCGCGCGAGCGTCCGGAGGGCTTCGACGTGGACGCGATTCTCGGTGCGGTTCGTGGGGTGACGGGTGTCCGCGACGCGGCGTTGCGCCGTACCCAGTCCGGCGCACACAGCCTCCGGCTGGACCTCGCCGACGGTGCCGACCCGGCCGAGGTGAGTCGGCACGTCGCCCGGCTCCTCCAGGAACGGTTGGGGCTCGCCGCGGCCCCGCAGCACATTTCCGAGGGGCTCGCCGATGTGATGTCGCCCGCCCACCGGCAGTCGGCTGGGCCGGTGGCACCGGCCGGACGGCCTCCAACTGGCCTACCGTCGCGTACCGAGCGCCAGGACGCGGCCCGGTCGGAGCCGCCGCGTCGCCGGCGGCACTCCGGCGGACCGCATCGGGTCCGATCCGCCACCGTGGACGGGCCGGCCGCGGCGGTTGGCGGGGCCGCCGATGGCCCGGCGACAGCCGAGACGTCGTACGGCGGGGGGCAGGTCGGCATGACCGAGCTGGCCCCGTCCCGCCCGCTTGACACCGGGGGCCGGCCCGGACCTCGGGTGGTGCTCGACCACGTGCAGGTGAGCACCTTCGGGCTCGACGCGACCGTCGAGGTCCGCCTGCTCGCCGCCGGGTCACCCGCTGCCGGCTATGCGACCGGGCCGGCGGTGGACGGCTACATGCTGCGGCTCAGCGCAGCGGCCGCCGCCGCCGCGGTGGATCAGCTGTTGCGTGCGCCGGGGCCGCAGCCGGACCGAGGGCGCTGCTTCGTCGAGCACGCCACGCTTGTGCCACTGGGCACCTGCGAGGTCGCGACGGTCGTGGTGTTGCTGGTCTGCGACGGTTGGGTCGAGCAGCTTGCCGGCTCCGCGCTGGTCGCCGGCGACCCCCGCCAAGCAGTCGTCCGGGCCACTCTGGCTGCGGTGAATCGCCGTCTCGAGGCGTTGCTCGCCGACACCGGGGACGCCGGATAGCGCATTCGCTCCGGGGGCCGGTCCCGGCCGGCGGGCTATTCCCGTTCCCGCAGTTCGGGCGACGTGTCCCCGCTCATGGTCGTCGGTCGGCCCGACGAGCGACAATGGCGCGGTTCGCCACTGCCGACCCACGGGGAGTTCACCGTGTCGCTGCCCCCGCTCGTCGAGCCCGCCGCCGAGCTGACCGTTGACGAGATCCGTCGCTACTCCCGCCACCTGATCATCCCGGACATCGGGGTTGAGGGGCAGAAGCGATTGAAAAACGCCCGGGTGCTCTGCGTCGGTGCCGGTGGCCTCGGTTCTCCGGCGTTGATGTACCTCGCCGCCGCCGGGGTGGGTACGCTCGGCATCGTCGACTTCGACACCGTTGACGAGTCCAACCTCCAACGTCAGATCATCCACGGCGTCTCCGATGTCGGCCGGGCCAAGGCCGAGTCCGCCTCCGCCAGCATCCGTGAGATCAACCCGCTGGTCGAGGTGAAGATCCACAACACCGCGTTGGACCGGGACAACGTTCGGGAAATCTTCGGCCAGTACGACCTGATCGTGGACGGGACCGACAACTTCGCCACCCGGTACCTGGTCAACGACGCGGCGGTGCTGCTCGGCAAGCCGTACGTGTGGGGGTCTATCTACCGGTTCGACGGGCAGGCGTCGGTGTTCTGGGCCGAGCACGGCCCCTGCTACCGCTGCCTCTACCCGGAGCCGCCCCCGCCCGGGATGGTGCCCTCCTGCGCGGAGGGCGGCGTGCTCGGTGTGCTCTGCGCGTCGATCGGCTCGATTCAGGTGAACGAGGCGATCAAGCTCCTCGCGGGTGTCGGTGAGCCGCTGGTCGGCCGACTCATGGTCTACGACGCCCTGGAGATGAGCTACCGCAAGATCAAGGTGCGGAAGGACCCGAACTGCGCGCTCTGCGGCGAGAACCCGACGGTCACCGACCTGCTGGCCGACTACGAGGACTTCTGCGGTGCGGTGTCGGCCGAGGCCCAGGAGGCCGCGGCGGACGCGACGATCACCGCGGGCGAGCTGAAGGCGTGGCAGGACGCCGGCAAGGAGATCTTCCTGGTTGACGTGCGGGAGCCGGCCGAGTTCGAGATCGTCCGGATTCCGGGCTCCACGCTGATCCCCAAGGGGGAGCTCATCTCCGGGCAGGCGCTGGCCAAGCTCCCGCAGGACCGACAGATCGTGCTGCACTGCAAGTCCGGCGTCCGGTCCGCGGAGGCGCTCGCCGCGCTGAAGTCCGCTGGTTTCCGGGACGCGGTGCACCTCCAGGGGGGTGTCCTCTCCTGGATCAAGCAGGTCGATCCGTCGCTGCCCGCGTACTGATCGGACCGAAGGTGGCCTCCGTCGGAACGCCCGGTGCTCGACGTTGCGGCGAGCGCCGGGCGGCGGAGGGTGGGGCGGCCGGTGGCTGATTCCCTGGAGCGGCCTCATATCTGCCCAGGTAGCGTGACCGCCGTGGTGGATATCGAGGCCGCGATCGGCTACGTGGTAGCGCGGGGAGACGTGGTGGAGCGTGCCCGGCTTGCCCGAATACGCACCGGTGCGCCGCCGGCCGAGGAGGTGTTTGAAGTCGCCGAGGCCGGGCAGCTGCCGGCGGGCGGCTGGCCGGCCTACGTCGAGGGGGAGACCGCCTCCGTTGACGCGACCTGTTTCCGCCTCGGCGAGCTCGACGACCTCGGTGCCCTCGGCCGGCCGGCGGCCCGGCGGGCGTTGGACTGGCTCGCCGCGCGCCAGCTACCGGAGGGGGGCTGGGAAGAGGACGCCGCGCTGGCCGACACCGCCCCCGAGTGGGCCCGACCGGGGGACCCGGAGGCGGGTTTCTACCTGACGGCGAGCGCGGCGTTCTGGCTCAGCGTCGCCGGCCTGGACGCTCGGGCGGCCGGACCGTTGGACGCCCGGGTCGGCGGGGCATACGCGGGCGTCGTGCACGGCGCCGCGCTCTCCCTCGCGGCCCGCCTGAACCCGGACGGGACCTGGCCGTCGTTCCTCGCCGCCGGGTGGCTGAGTGCGGCGGTGCTGTTCCGGCAGGAGATGTACCAGGAGTCCGCCCGGATCCAGGTGGCGCTCGCCGAGCGGATCGGCGACATGGCCCCGACCAACGTCGCCTGGCTGGCCGCGACGTTGCGCCGGGTCGGCGTGGACCCGCAGGACTGGGTCCTGGTGCGCGCCCGCCGTCGGCTCGCTGAGACCCAGCGCAGCGATGGCGGCTGGGAGAGTGCGGACGGGCACCAGTTCGACGTCCACGCGACGCTGACCGCGATCCGCGCCTGCCGTTGACCGCCCAGCTCGGGCGCCGCCGGTGCTGCCCCGCCCAGCTCGGGCGCCGCCGGTGCTGCCCGGCCCGGATGTCGCCCCCGGGACACCGGCCTCGGGCCGGCGACGGTCAGCGCAGCTGACCGTCGCCGGTGACCACGTACTTCGTGCTGGTCAGCTCCGGCAACCCCATCGGCCCCCGGGCGTGCAGCTTCTGGGTGGAGATGCCGATCTCGGCACCGAAGCCGAACTCCCCGCCGTCGGTGAACCGGGTGGAGGCGTTCACCATCACCGCCGCCGCGTCAACCCGGGCCACGAACTCGCGGGCGGCCGACTGGGAGTCGGTCACGATCGCCTCGGTGTGGCCGGTCCCGTACCGCTGGATGTGGGCGACCGCCCCGTCCAGCGAGTCGACGACGGCGACCGAGATCTCCGCCGCCAGGTACTCGGTGGCGTAGTCCTCGTCGGTGGCCGGCAGTACGGCGGTGGAGTGCCGAGCGACCCGCGGGCAGCCGTGTACGGTCACCCCGGCCGCGGCGAACGCGGCCAGCGCCGGGGGCAGAAAGGCGTCCGCGACCGCCGTGTGCACCAGCAGCGACTCGGCCGTGTTGCAGGTGGAGAGGCGCTGGGTCTTCGCGTTCAGGGTGATCGCTACGGCCTTTGCCACGTCCGCGGCAGCATCAACGTAGACGTGACAGTTGCCCACCCCGGTCTCGATCACCGGGACGGTTGACTCCTCGACAACCGTGCGGATCAGCTCCGCACCGCCGCGCGGGATCAGGACGTCAACCAGACCGCGGGCGCGCATCAGCTCCTTGACCGAGTCGCGGGTCGTGGCGTCAAGGAGCTGTACCGAGTCCGCTGGCAGGCCGGTGTCGGCGACCGCGTCCCGCAGTACCGAGACCAGCGCGGCGTTCGACCGGGCGGCGGAGGAGGAGCCCCGCAGCAGCACCGCGTTGCCGGACTTCAGGCAGATGCCGGCCGCGTCAACGGTGACGTTCGGCCGCGCCTCGTAAACGATCCCCACCACCCCGAACGGCACCCGAAGCTGCCGCAGCTGCAGGCCATTGGGGAGGGTCGAACCTCGGACCACCTCGCCGACCGGGTCGGGGAGCGCGGCCATCTGGCGGAGCGCGTCGGCGATGCCGGCCACCCGCGCCGGGTCGAGGGCGAGCCGGTCCAAGCTGGCCGTGCTCAGCCCACCGGCCTCGCCGGCGGTGAGGTCCGCGCTGTTGGCGGCCAGGATCTCGGTGGTCCGCGCCACCAGCGCGTCAGCCATCGCGTGCAGCGCGGCATCCTTGCCAGCCCGCGTGGCGACGGCCAACTCGGCCGCCGCTGTCCGGGCTCGTCGTGCCTGCTCGCCGACGCTCATCTGCACTCCTTGGGATCTGGGGGGTAGGACTCGTGCCGGGCCGGCGTCGGCCGGAGCCCGGCCTCACAACAGCACCAGGTCGTCGCAGTGGACGACCTCCCGTTCGTAGCCGGGACCGAGGGCCGTGGCGAGCTCAGTGGTGGAGCGTCCGAGTAGGCCGGGCAACTCCACCGCGTCGTAGTTGACCAGCCCGCGGGCCACCGGCACCCCATCACCGTCAACCAGGTCAACCGGATCGCCGGCGGTGAAGGCGCCCCGCACCGCGGTGATCCCCGCGGGTAGCAGCGACTTGCGTCGGTTGACGACGGCCGCGACCGCGCCCGGGTCCAGCTGCAGCCGACCACGCGGTGTGGTGGCGTGCGCCAGCCAGAACAGCCGGGCAGCCGGCCGGCGTTGACTGGGGTGGAAGAGCGTGCCGACCGGCTTGCCGTCCAGCGCCGTGGCCGCCTGGGCGGCGGAGGTCAGAACTACCGGGATGCCGAAGCCGGTGGCGATCCGGGCTGCCTCCACCTTGGTCACCATGCCTCCGGTGCCGACCCCGGCCCGGCCGGCACCGCCGATCGACACCCCGGACAGGTCCCGCTCGTCCTGGACCTCGGCGATCCGGGTCGATCCGGGGCGGGCCGGATCCCCGGTCCAGAGCGCGTCCACATCCGAGAGCAGCAGCAGCAGATCGGCGTCGACCAGGGCAGCCACGAGGGCAGCGAGCCGATCGTTGTCGCCGAACCGGATCTCCTCGGTGGCGACTGTGTCGTTCTCGTTGACGATCGGCACCGCGCCCAGGTCGAGGAGCTTGCGCAGGGTCCGGTACGCGTTGCGGTAGTGCGCTCGCCGGGTCAGGTCATCCACGGTGAGCAGGACCTGACCGACGGTGCGCCGGTGCCGGGCGAAGGCGGCGGCGTACCGCCGGATCAGCAGCCCCTGGCCGACGCTGGCGGCGGCCTGCTGGGTGGCCAGGTCCCGGGGGCGGCGGGTTAGCCCCAACGGAGCCAGCCCCGCGGCGATCGCGCCGGAGGAGACCAGCACGACCTCCCGGCCGTCGGCGGCGAGCGCGCCGAGGGTGTCCACGAGCGCGTCCACCCGCCCGTCGTCCAGGCCGCCGGCGGCCGTGGTCAACGAGGAAGAACCGATCTTGACGACCACCCGCCGGGCCGCCGTCACCTTGTCGCGCACCCGCCCATTCTGCGATGTCGGTCCGTCAACGCCCGGCCCGGTTCCCATATCGTGGCGCGTCGTGGAACCCGAGGAGTACGTCGAGGCGGTGCTGGAACTGGTCGAGCGCATCCCGCCCGGCCGGGCGATGTCGTACGGGGCGGTGGCCGACGCGCTCGCCGAACGTTCCGGGCGGGCGTCGCCCCGGCTGGTCGGGTCGATTCTGGCGCGCCACGGTGGCGGTGTGCCCTGGCATCGCGTGGTGAACTCGGCCGGACGGCTTCCGCCCGGGCATGAGCTCTCGGCCCGGGCCCGGCTGCTCGCCGAGGGGACACCGCTGCGCGGCGACCGGGTTGACCTGCGGTCGGCGGGCTGGTCGCCGGAGTGGGGGATGTGACCGTCGCCATACTTGTGAGTAATATTCGGCGCCATGGACGCGCCGCCGGTTGGAACCGGTCCACCTGCTGCTGGCTCCACCGCCCGCCCGGCGTCGGCCGGCGACCCCGCCGGTCTGCCCGGAGGTGCGGCGCTGCCCCGCCGGGTGCACCTCGGCTACGCCACCGGTTCGCTGGCCACCGGGGCCTTCGGCACCGTGCCCGGGCTGCTGCTACTGCCCTACCTGACCGACACGCTGGGTGTGACGGCGGGAATCGCCGCCCTGCTCGTACTGCTGCCGAAGGCGTGGGACGTGCTGGTCAACCCGGTCGCCGGCCGGATCTCTGACCGCACCCGCTCCCGGTGGGGAGCCCGCCGCCCGTACCTCCTCGGCGCCGGGATCGCGCTCGCCGTCTGCTTCGCCGCGATCTTCGCAGCGCCGTTCGGCGCCGGGGCGGCGGCCGGCGGCTACGTGGCGTTGGCCTTCCTGGCCACCGCGACCGCGTTCGCCTTCTTCCAGGTTCCGTACGTGGCGATGCCGGCCGAGCTGACCACCGGCTACACCGAGCGCACCCGGTTGATGACCTGGCGGATCGCGGTGCTGGCGCTGGCCATCCTGGTCTCCGGCGCGGTGGCCCCACTGGTGCGGGACGCGGGCGGCGGCGGTATCACCGGGCACCGCTGGATGGGGCTCTTCGTCGCCGCCCTGATCCTGCTGGGCGCGGTCGGGGCGTTCGTCGGCACCCGGTCCGCGCCGGTCGGCATCGTGCACGAGAGCGAGCCGTCGCTGCGGGTCCAACTCCGGACCGCCGTCCGTAACCGGCCGTTCCGGGTGCTCCTGGCCTGCTTCGTGATCCAGTCCGCCGGGGTGGCGACGATCCTGGCCGGGGTTAACTACTTCGCCACCCAGATCCTGCGCAACCCGGAGAGCGGGCCCACCGTCCTGTTCGCCTGCTTCGTCGGGCCGGCGCTGTTGGTCATGCCGCTGTGGAGCCGGGTCGGGCAGCGGTTCGGCAAGCGCACCGGTCTGGTCACGGCCGCGCTCCTCTTCGCCGCCGGCGCGCTGGCTCTGGTCGGCGCCGAGGTGCTCCCCGCCGTCGGCATCTACCTGCTGGTCGCGCTGGTCGGCGTCGGGTACGCCGGCCAGCAGGTCTTCGCCCTCGCCATGTTGCCCGACTGCATCGCCTACGACGAGGCCCGCACCGGCCGGCGCCAGGCGGGCGTCTTCACCGGGGTGTGGACGGCCGGCGAGACCTTCGGGTTGGCGCTGGGGCCGGGCATCTTCGGGCTGGTGCTCCAGCTCTCCGGCTACCTCTCGTCGGACACCGGGGCCGCCGCGACCCAGCCGGATTCTGCCCGGCTCGGCATCCTCCTCGGCTTCACCGTCCTCCCCGCCATCCTGGTCGGTGCCGCCACTTTGCTGCTGCGCCCCTACTCCCTCACCCCCGCTGATCTCGACGCCGTCGCGGAGGAGCTACCTTCTCGCGAATCCGGACCTTCGGTGGCGACCACGGTCGCCGACCCCCACGGAAAGGGCACCACTGAATGATCGACGAAGCGGGGCTGCCCGCCCACGGACTGCCGGCGGAGCACGTTCTGGCCGGAATCCGGGCACTGCGCAGCGGGGACCGGCCCACCCACGGCGGGCGGCTGTTCGCGTACGTCTACGACCCGGCGGTTCCCGGGCTGGATGAGCTGACCGCGGCCGCGCACGCGGAGAGCGCCCACGTCAACGGGCTCGACCCGACCGCCTTCCCGTCCCTGCTCGCGATGGAGAACGCTCTGGTCGGTGCCGCCGCCCAGCTACTCGGGGGCGGGCCCGGCACCGCTGCGCCGGACGTCGTGGGCTCGGTCACCGGCGGGGGCACCGAATCGCTGATCCTGGCGGTGAAGGCGGCCCGGGACGCCCACCCCGAGATCACCGAACCGCGGATCGTGATGCCGGTGACCGCCCACGCCGCGTTCGCCAAAGCCGGCCACTACCTGCGGGTGGCCGTGGACATGGTGCCGGTGTCGGCAGAGACCCTGCGCCCCGACCCGGCCGCCATCGCCGCCGCGATCCGCCCCGAAACCGTACTGGTCGTCGCCTCCGCCCCGGGATACGCGCACGGGGTCATCGACCCGGTCACCGAGATCGCGGCGGTCGCCGCCGACGCCGGGGTGCGCTGCCACGTGGACGCCTGCTTCGGTGGCTGGGCCCTGCCCTGGCTCCGCCGCCTCGGCGAGTCGGTACCGGCGTTCGACTTCGCCGTACCCGGGGTCACCTCGATCTCGGTCGACCTGCACAAGTACGCGTACGCCCCGAAGGGTGTGTCGATCCTGCTGCACCGGGACCCGGAGCTGCGCAAGCCGCAGTACTTCGTGCACGCCGACTGGCCCGGCTACACGATGATCAACCCGGTGATCGCCTCCACCCGCTCCGGAGGGCCGATCGCCGCCGCCTACGCGACCCTGCGTCACCTGGGTGAGGACGGCTACCTACGGCTGGCGGCGGCGACCCGGGACGCGGTGCGGGAGCTGGCTGATGTCGTCCGAGCCACGGGCGGGCTGCGGCTCGTGGCCGAGCCCGAGTCGACCGTGATCTGCTTCACCGCGACAGATCCGGAGCTGGACCTCTTCGTGCTGGTGGACGAGCTGGCCGCGCGGGGTTGGCACACCCAACCGCAGCTCGCCTACGCCGGCCTGCCGCGCACCGTGCACCTGACGGTGACCGCGTCGGTAGCGCCGGCGGTGGCGAAGTTCGGCGTTGACCTGGCTGACGCCATCGTGGCCACCCAGTCGGCCGGGCCGGTCACGCTCCCCGCGGAACTGCTCGCCCTCGCCCGCTCACTGACCCCGGAAGGGCTGACCTCGGACCTGGTCGCCGGCCTGGCCGCCGGGCTCGGTCTCGGCCTGGGCGATACGGCGGGCGCCGAGTCGGCCGAGCCGGTGCCGGACCGGATGGCCGTGGTGAACACCCTGCTCGAAGCGGTGCCGGCGGCGCTACAGGAGCGCCTGCTCATGGAGTTCGTCGGCCTGCTGCAACGACCCACCTGGTCCCACGACTGACGGCGGGGACGCCCCGAGCGCCGGCACCCGGCGGCTGCCGGCGCAACCGGGTCCGGTTGCGCCGGGCGCCGCCGCGGGCGCTGTGGTTGACTGTCGTACCGGGAACGGATGAGGGAGGCTGCGAGGTGCAGGTGCCGGCTGTGCTGGGCGAGCCGATCCGATTCGTGCTGAACTGGGGCCGGCGCTACTCGCTCTGGGTCTTCAACTTCGGCCTCGCCTGCTGCGCCATCGAGTTCATCGCCACCAGCATGAGCCGGCACGACTTCATGCGCCTCGGGGTGATCCCGTTCGCGCACGGCCCCCGGCAGGCCGATCTCATGGTGGTGTCGGGCACGGTCACCGACAAGATGGCCCCCGCCATCAAGCGGCTCTACGACCAGATGCCCGAGCCGAAGTACGTGATCTCCTTCGGCGCCTGCTCGAACTGCGGCGGGCCGTACTGGGACTCGTACTCGGTGACCAAGGGCGTCGACCAGCTCATCCCGGTCGACGTGTACGTTCCGGGCTGCCCGCCCCGGCCGGAGGCGCTGCTGCACGGCATCCTGCGGCTGCAGGAGAAGATCGCCGCCGAGGAGGCCGGCGTCGGCGGGGTCTCCCGCCCGGACGCCCTGGCCGCACCGGCCGACGCCCCCGCCCCCCGCTCCGCCGAGTCGCTGACCGCCCCGCCGGTCCGCCCGCCCGACCCGTCCTGACCCCGTCCCGACCCGTCCTGACCCGTCCTGGCCCGTTCCCTGCTGAGCCCGTTCGCTGCCTGGGGCGTCCCCAGCTCAGGCGGTGAGGTCCAGGACCACCTTGATTTTCCCTTCGCTGACCTCGTACGCGGCCCTGAAGTCGGACATCGGTATCCGGTGGGTGATCAGGGAGTCCAGCCACGAGCGGTCGGCCTGGGCCAGCGCCGCCGCGGCCTGTTTCCAGTGCCGGCGGTTGGCGTTGACCGACCCGATGACCACGGTGTTCTCCAACACGAGCGTCCGGTTCAGCGCCCCGGCGTCGAAGTCGATGGTCCGACCACCGCTGGACACGCCGGTCAGGCAGACGATGCCGGTCGGACCGACCTTGCACATCGAGTCCAGCACCACCGTCGGGTTGCCGGTGCACTCGACCAGCACATCCGGCTGGAGGTCCACCTCGTTGACCGACGCGGTGTGGTAGTTGGCACCGATCGCTCGGACCAGGTCTGGCTTCGGCCCCGTCGTGTTTCGATCCAGTACGTGCACGGTCAGTCCACGTTGGGTGGCGAACAGCGCGGCGAGCAGGCCGATCGGCCCGGCTCCGGTGACCAGGACGTTCCGTGGGTCCCAGCGGGCGCGGTGGCCGACCCGCTCGATCTGCTCCCACGCCTTGGCGACCACGCTGGCTGGTTCCAGCAGCACCCCCACCCGGGCGAGGGCGGCATCGAGCGGCACGGCGAACCGCGGCTGCACCCGCCACCGGTCCCGCGCGAAGCCGGGCAGCCCTTTGATGCCGTGCTCGGTGTACAGCCCATTGCGGCACATGTCCCACTCGTCCACGGCGCAGTTCCGGCAGGGCACCGGGTCGGGATGCCGTACGACCGCGGCCACCAGGTCGCCGCGGCGCAGGGTGCCGGTCGGGTCCGCCAGCACCCGGCCCAGCGACTCGTGCCCGATAACCAGCCGCTCCTGGTCGGGGGGCGCCTCGCCGTACTGGCCGGCGATGATCTCCTGATCGGTGCCGCAGATCCCCACCGCCAGCGCCTCGACCAGGATCGCGCCCTCCGCGGCGGCCGGCTCGGGCCACTCCTCGACCAGGCGGAGCGAGCCGGGGACCTGGGGAGAGACCGTCACCGCGCGCATGATCCTCATCTTCGCCGAGGGCGGCGGGCGCTGGCGCCGAATGCCACCGCGGACCCCCGGTCGAGCCCCACCGGCCGGCGGCGCCCCGGTCGAGCCCATCGGCCGCCCGCCCGCGGTCGAGATTGGCCCCCGCTGGGCAACGCACACCGACCCCAGCGGGTCATAGGATCGGCGGCATGACTCTGGACGAGGTAGGCCAGCGGATGGCCGCGTTGCTCGCCCCGGTCGAGGTCACCACCTCGGTCTCCGGTGGTCAGGCCTACGCCCGCGCCACCGTTGACGTACCCGCGGAGAGCTGGACCGACGCGCTGCGCGCGGCCCGGGATGACGCTGAGCTGGCGTGTGACTTCTTCGACTGGCTCTCCGCGGTGGACGAGTTGGCCGCCGGGTTCGACGTGGTGGTGCACCTCTGGTCCAGTACGCGTCGGCACGGGCTGCTGCTGCGCACCCGGGTGCCCCGCGCGGCGCCACGGGTCGCCTCGGTGGTCGACATCTTTCCGGGTGCGGCCTGGCACGAGCGCGAGACACACGAGATGTTCGGCATCGACTTCGTCAACCACGTCGGCCTCAAGCCACTGCTGCTGCCCCCGGAGTTCGAGGGGCATCCGCTGCGTAAGGAGTTCGTCCTCGCCTCCCGGGTGGCCAAGCCCTGGCCGGGGGCGAAGGAGCCGGGCGAGGCCAAGGCCGGTGGTGGCCGCCGGCCGATGCGCCCACCGGGCGTGCCGGCGCCGGGGGAGTGGGGCCCGGCGCCGACTTCCCCCGAGGGTGGGGGGACGGCCTGATGCCGCTCTGGGTGGAGCTGCTGCTCCGGGTCGGCGCGGTGCTGGTCGCCTTCCTCACCCTGCCGCTGCTGGTCGGCCAGGCCGAGCACAAGATCATGGCGCACATGCAGGGCCGGCTGGGCCCGATGTACGCCGGCGCCTTCCACGGCTGGGCGCAGCTGATCGCGGACGGCGTGAAGTTCGTCCAGAAGGAAGAGATCACCCCGGACGGGGCGGACCGCCCGGTGTTCCGGCTCGCCCCGGTGGTGGCCCTGGTGCCCTACCTGCTGGTGCTGCTGGTGATCCCACTCGGGCCCGGTGACCTGGTCGGGCAACCGCTGGACATTGGGCTCTTCTTCGTGCTCGCCGTGGTCGGGGTCGGCGTGGTCGCCGTGCTGATGTCGGCGTGGGCCTCCGCCAACAAGTACAGCCTCCTCGGCGGTCTGCGGGCCGCGGCCCAGCTGCTCGGCTACGAGTTGCCGTTCGTGCTCGCCGCCGCGTCGGTGGCGATGGCGGCCGGCACGCTGAGCCTGCCAGGCATCGTCGAGGCGTGGCAGCCCTGGTGGCTGATCTGGCAGGCCCCCGCGATGATTGTCTTCTTCGTGGCGGGGCTCGCCGAGATCCGGCGACCGCCGTTCGACATGCCGATCGCCGACTCGGAGCTGGTGTTCGGCTACCTGACCGAGTACACCGGCCTGCGCTTCGCGTTCTTCCTGCTCGCCGAGTACGTGGGGGTCGTGGTGATCGCCGCGCTCACCACCGTGCTGTTCCTCGGCGGTTGGCAGGGGCCGTTCGCCGACGCGCAGCTCGGCTGGCTCTGGACGCTGCTCAAGGTCGCCGCGGTCAGCTTCGTGATCATCTGGTTCCGGGTCAGCTACCCACGTCTGCGTGCCGATCAGCTCCAGCGACTCTGTTGGCTGGTGCTGGTCCCCGTCTCGCTGGCCCAGCTCGTCCTGACCGTCTCCGTCCGCATCGCCCTGTAGCGCATGCTGTCCCTTAGCGTTGCGGAGTGATGCCTCGCAAGCTCGGCTACCTGTACGGCATCGGCGCGTACGTGCTCTGGGGCTTCTCCCCGCTCTACATGAGACTGCTACGGCCGGCGGGCCCCCTGGAAGTCCTGGCCCACCGGATCGTCTGGTCCGTGGTCTTCGTCGCGCTGGTGCTGGCGGTGATGCGCAACCACCGTTTCCTGCGCGCGCTGCTGCGCAGACCGCGGGCCCTGGCCGCGCTCGGCATCGCCGCCACGCTGGTCGCCCTCAACTGGGGCACCTACATCTACGGGGTCAACTCCGAGCGGGTGGTAGAGACCTCCCTCGGATACTTCGTCAACCCGCTGGTGGTGGTGCTGCTCGGAGTGTTCGTACTGCGGGAGCGGCTGCGCCCCGCGCAGTGGGCGGCACTGGGCGTGGGTGGGGCGGCGGTCGTGGTGCTGACCGTCGACTACGGCCGCCCGCCGTACCTGGCGCTGGTCCTCTCGTTCACTTTCGCCGGGTACGGGCTGGTCAAGAAGCGCCTCGGCCTACCCGCCGCCGAGGGGCTCTTCGTGGAGTCGGCGGTCCTCGCCCTACCCGCGCTCGTATACCTGGCGTGGCTGGGTGGCACCGGCGGGGCCGCGTTCGGGGCGGTGTCGGCGGGACACACCGCCCTGTTGGTCTCGGCCGGAGCGGCAACCGCGATTCCCCTGCTGATGTTTGCTGGTGCGGCCAACCGGCTGCCGTTCACCAGTCTCGGGATGCTTCAGTACCTCGCCCCGATTCTCCAACTCGGCTGCGGCGTCATCATCTTCCGCGAGCCCATGCCCCCCGCTCGCCTGGCGGGCTTCGCCCTGGTCTGGCTCGCGCTCGCCGTCTTCACCGTCGATGCCGTCCGCGCCGCCCGCCGCCTCCCCCCGCACCCTGCGGAAGGAGTTTTGCCCGCGGTTCAATCCGGGACGGGTACTTCACCGTCCCTGCGTCGCTAGCCCTATCGACGGTCACCATTGGAGCGGCTCCCGTCGGTAGAACAACTGCCCGGTGGGACCGCTGTCTGGCAGCGTCGCCAGCCAAGCGAAGGTGTCGGCAGCCTCGTCCGGAGTCTGCTCTGCCTTCCCGTAGGCCATTCGGGTGGCGACCTTTCCTGGTGAGGCGGCGTTCACCAGGATGTTCGCCGCATGGAGCTCCGCGGCCAGGATGCAGGTCAAGGCGTTCAGTGCGGTTTTGGAGATTCGGTAGGCCACGCTGCCAGAACTCATCTGCCCGAAGGTGCTCATATGGGTAGTGACGTTTACGATGCGGCCATACCCGAGTTTGCGCATTTCGGGTATGGCGGCTGTGCAGCAACGCCAGGCTCCCATCAGGTTGGCATCAATGGTTGCGCGAACCTTCTCCATGTCTGCCGCACTTGCTTGCTGGCCTCGGTCAATGGCTACCGCGGCATTGTTTACCAGCACGTCCAGCCGACCATAAGTGATTCCAGTATCTGCCATCACGCGGACGACGCTCGCCGGGTCGGTCACGTCGAGTTGGTGCGACGAAACCGACAGCCCTTCCTCGCGAAGCTTCGCCGCAGCCTGTTCGGCAGCCTGTTCACTTCGGGCCGTCAGCACCGCATGTAGGCCTTGCGCGGCCAGTCGCCGCGCGATCGCGTAGCCGAGTCCTCGGTTGGCTCCCGTAACGACCGCTACGCGCTTCCCAACGTTGTTCATCCGACTATGTGATCAAACCGTGGAGCTGATCGTCCAGAACGGTGTGCTCGGGAATGGAGGCGGGCGTCGTGCTTCACAGTGTGCTGGGGTGCGGCTACGGTCGGAAGGGTTTGGTGGTGTTGTGCGAGGGCCTTTGGGTGGGGCTGGGGTTGCGGGTGGCGCGGTATTGGAGTCGATCAACCGGTTCGTGGAGGGCGGTTGGAGATGGCGACTGGAGAGATGACCGCTGCGGCGTTTTTGGTGGCGGAGTTGCGGCGGGCGCGGGTTCGGCGGGGCTGGAGTCAGGAGGAGTTGGCCAAGGCCATCAACTATTCGCCGTCGATGGTCAGTGCGGTGGAGTTGGGGCAGGCGCCGCCGACCAGCAAGTATCTCGAGCAGTTCGACAAGGCGCTGGACACCGGCGGCCTTTACTCGCATGTTGGCGAATCTGGTCAGTCTGGATCGTGCCCAACCCTGGCTAGGCGGCGGCGAGATCGTTTCGCAGGCGAGGGTGCTGCGGTGGTTCGAACCGCTCTACGTTCCCGGTCTGCTCCAGACCGAGGCGTACGCGCGTGCCGTGTTCGAGGCGGGCGGTCTGCTTGAGGCGGCGGAGGTGGAGGCGCGGCTCAACGAGTGGATGGAAGGCCAGCGCATCCTCTACGACGAGGAGCACAGGAAGTCGATCAAGCGTCGGATCTCGGGCGGCTGCAACGGGTCTGGGAAGCTAGCCTTGGCGAGGCGTTGCCTCCGCAGAAGTCGATCGAACTGGTGAGGGAAGTGACGGAGTCATGGACTTGACGGGTGCTACCTGGCGGAAGAGCAGTCGGAGTGCTCAGACCAACGACTGTGTTGAGGTGGCGACGAACCTGGCCGGTGTGGTGGGGGTGCGGGACAGTAAGGATCCGGCGGGGCCGGCGCTGGCGGTTGATCCGGGTTCCTGGCGGTCCTTCCTGGCGTCGCTGCAACGCTAGGGCCCCCGACCGGATCCGCGGGTGAACCGATTCTGGGCGGATCAAGGATCGCTGCTGGGAGGTTTACCCAATGACCACGCGCGCGACCGTGCCGGACGGTAGGGCCTACGAGGCTCTGATATTTGACTGGGATGGCACCCTTGTGGATTCCAGTAAGGTCTGTTTTGCGGCCCTGGTGCGTGCGATGGCAGATGTGGGAGTGAAGCTAGATCCGGATTGGTATTGGCCGCGGCAGGCGATTGCGTCGCCGGACCTGCTGCTCGTGTGGGAGCAGGAGTTTGGTCATCTGCCGGAACCGATTGACGAAATTATCGGCAGGTGCCGCAGGTACGTGCGGGCTGCCGCCCCTAACCTCAAGGTGATCGACGAAGTGGCCCTGGTCGCGCGCGCCGCACGGCAGCGCGGCCAGCGGCTCGGCATCGGCTCGAACTCGTCCGGAAACGTCGTGGCTGCCGGGCTCGCAGCGACAGGCCTTGCAGCCCTGTTTGATGTCGTCGTCACCTGGAGTGATGTGCCGCGGGGCAGGGGCAAACCCGAGCCAGATATCTTCTTGCTGGCTGCCCAGCGGCTCGATGCTGAGCCGGCCGACTGCTTAGTCTATGAGGACACGCAGGCGGGTGTCGCGGCGGCCAAATCGGCAGGCATGACGGCGTTCAACGTGCAGACCGGCGTCCTGAGTGGGCCTACCGGAATGACGCCCCTGTCACGATAAGCCGCAGCGCGATCGTCTCGGGATCACCGCCACCACTGGTGGCGTCCAGTACCCGTGGCTCGATCACCCGGCTCGGCACCAGGGCGGAGGTGGCCGTGGCGGTGTCTTCCGCTGGCCATTGCCCGGCCTGAGCTGGCGAGCCCGGTTCGCTCTCGCCACCGGCCTCATCTGCTGCGTCCAAACGCCCTGGCATGCCCGTGGTCCGTCAGCGCAGGGGGGTGTGTGCGGGGTCGACCCGTTCGGCCGGAGGGGGCGGCGGTGGGGCGGTGCCGTCGCCGAAGGGGCGACCACCCAGCTCCCCCCGACCGTGCGGTGTCAGCCAGTTCGCCAGATCCGGGCCGAGCGGGACGATCGCGGTCGGGTTGAGGTCCCCGTGCACCGCGTAGTAGTGCCGTTTGATGTGATCGAAGTCGATGGTGTCGCCGAACCCGGGGGTCTGGAACAGGTCCCGGGCATACGCCCAGAGCACCGGCATCTCGGTCAACTTGCTGCGGTTGCACTTGAAGTGGCCGTGGTAGACCGGGTCGAAGCGGACCAGCGTGGTGAACAGCCGTACGTCCGCCTCGGTGATCGTCTCCCCGACCAGGTAGCGGCGTTCGGCGAGCCGGTCGCTCAGCCAGTCCAGCCGGTCGAACAGCCGCTGGTACGCCCGGTCGTACGCCGACTGGCTGCCGGCAAAGCCACACCGGTAGACCCCGTTGTTGACATCGGCGAAGACCACCGCGTTCACCTCGTCGATCTCGTCCCGGAGCCGCTGCGGATAGAGCTCCGGTGCCCCGTCGCGGTGGTACGCGGTCCACTCGGTTGACAGGTCGAGACTCATCTGCGCGAAGTCGTTGGTCACCACCTGCCCGGTCGGTACGTCGACGATCGCCGGTACCGTGATCCCGCGGTCGTAGCCGGGGAAGCGCGCGAAGTAGGCGTCCGCCAGCCGTTCGATGTCGAGCACCGGATCCCGGCCACCGGGGTCGAGGTCGAAGCTCCAGCTTCGCCGGTCGTGGGTCGGGCCGGCGATCGCCATCGAGAGGACGTCCTCCAGCCCGAGTAGCCGTCGGACGATGACCAGCCGGTTCGCCCACGGGCAGGCGCGACTCACCGCCAGCCGGTACCGCCCCGGCTCCACCGGCCAGCCGTCCCCGCCGTCGGCGGTGATCCGGGTGGCGATGTAGCGCTGATCCCGGGTGAACTCGCCGCCCGGCTCGACGTACCGTCCGCCGGTGCGGCGCAGCGCCGCCTCGCCGCTGCCCGCCGTCGCGCCCTCGGTCACGCCGCCCCCTCTGGTCGTCGCGATGCGCCCACCACCCATCCGCGATGCGCCCACCACCCATCATCGCCGGATCAGTCGGCGCGCGAAGCGTCGCGCCGTAACCCGGCCGCGCCTCGCCCGACCGATGGGTCACCCGCCGGCGGAGGCCGACAGCCGCAGCTGGCCCGGCCGACGGTCGCCGCCCGCACCGGCCGCCCGCCGTAGCCCGCACCCGGGTGGTGGTCGCGCCCGCCGGGGGGCACAGGGCAGGATGGTCGGCATGACCGACCCCAGCGAGCGCAGCGACCCGGCCGACGGTGAGCGCGGCCTGCCCGGCGTGGGCCTGGTCAAGGGGCTCGCGGTCACGCTGAAGACGATGACCCGCCGCTCGGCCACCCAGCAGTACCCGGATGTCGCCCCGGCGTTGCCGCCGCGATCGCGCGGCGTGATCGCGCTGGTCGAGGAGAACTGCACGGTCTGCATGCTCTGCGCCCGCGAGTGTCCGGACTGGTGCATCTACATCGACTCGCACAAGGAGGAGGTGGTGGTACCCGGGGCGGCTCGTGCCCGGCAGCGCAACGTGCTGGACCGGTTCGACATCGACTTCTCGCTCTGCATGTACTGCGGGATCTGCATCGAGGTCTGCCCGTTCGACGCGCTCTACTGGTCCCCGGAGTTCGAGTACGCCGAGTACGACATCAAGGACCTCCTGCACGACAAGGACCACCTCGGCGAGTGGATGGGCACCGTCCCGCCGCCGCCCGCGCACGACCCGAACGGCGAGCCGGCCAAGGAGGAGACCGCCGCCGCGCGGAAAGCCGCGGTCCCGGCCAACCCCGCCGAGCGTCCGACGGCCGCCGCGCCCCGCTCCACCGAACGCCCGACGGCCGCCGCGCCCCGCTCCACCGAACGCCCGGCGGCCGCCCCGCCCCGTGCCGCGGATCGCCCCCCGCCCCGACCCGGGGCCCGACCAGCCGGGGACACCGCAACCGGGGAAGGCCCGACCCCGTGACCGGCACCGACGCGCTGCTGCTCGCCCTGGGCGCGCTGGCGGTCGGCTCCGGCGCCCTGGCGGTGGCCACCCGACACCTGGTCCGGGCCGGCCTCTACCTGGTGCTCTGCCTCGCCGCCGTGGCTGGGATGTACCTGGTCCTCACCGCCGAGCTGGTCGCCTGGGTGCAGGTGCTGATCTATGTGGGGGCGGTGGTGGTGCTGCTGCTCTTCGCGGTGATGCTCACCCGTGCCCCGATCGGCGCCTCCACCGACCTGGACCGACCGGGTTGGCCGGCCGCCCTGATCGGCGGCGGCACCGGGCTCGGGCTGGCCGCGCTGCTGGTGGACGCGTACCGGTGGTCGTCGGTGCCGCTACCCACGGCCGGTAGCGCCGAACGGATCGGGGAGCAGATCTTCGGCAGTTGGGTGCTGCCCTTCGAGGTGCTCTCGGTGCTGCTGCTCGCTGCCCTGGTGGGGGCGATCATCCTGTCCCGACCGGACATCGGACGGTCACCGGTGGACCCGGCCGGCGGCAGCGGGGCGGACGAGGTCGCCACCGAAACCGCCACCGAGGGCAGGCGGTCCCGGTGAGGCCGGTCATCCCCTACGTCACCGCCGCCCTGCTGTTCGGGCTCGGCACCTACGGGGTGCTGCGCCGGCGCAACGCCATTTTGGTGCTGATCGCGGTCGAGCTGATGCTGAACGCGGTGAACCTGATCCTGGTCACCGCCGACACCACGGTTCGATCCCAGCTGCCGCACGGCGGCCAGGTCTTCGCGCTGTTCGTGATCGTGCTGGCCGCCGCCGAGGTGGGTGTCGGGCTGGCCATCGTGCTGCAGCTCTACCGGATGCGCGCCAGCGTGGCCGTGGACGAGGTGCCGCTGGCCGAGCCCCCGTCGCCGAACGCCCCGGCCGAGGCCCCGTCGCCGAATGCTCTGGCCGGGCCGTCGGCGTCCCCGCCCAACAAGGCCGCCCCGCCCACCACGGCGGCCACCCCTGGGGAGGCAGACCGGTGAGCACGCCCGTCCTGCTCGGCACGCTGCTGCCGGCCGTACCCCTGGTGGCCGGCCTGCTCGGGCTCCTGCTGCCGCCGGCGTCCCCGGAAGCCGGTGCGGCCCGGCGGCGGGCCCGCCGGGCGGCGATCACCCTCGGGACGACCGGCGCGGCCCTGTCGCTACTCCTCGCCGTCGCCCTGCTGGCCACCCTCGACGCGCCGGCCGAGGCCACCCGGACCTGGGTCGACTTCGGCGGGCTGACGGTCACCCTCGGCGTCCGGCTGGACTCGACGGTGGCGCTGGTGGCGGTCGCCGTCGCCGCGGTGGCCCTCGCCGTGCAGGTCTACTCGATCGGCTACCTCCGGAACGGCCCGCACGACGAGGTCGACGTCGACCACCGCTACCCGCCGTACGCGGCCCAGATCAGCCTCTTCACCGCCGCGATGCTGCTGGTGGTGGTCGCCGGCGACCTCATTCTGCTGCTGGTCGGCTGGGAGGTGATGGGCCTCTGCTCGTACCTTCTGATCGCCCATGAGCGACGGCTGCCCGCGGCGCCCGGCGCCGCGATGAAGGCCTTCCTGGTCACCCGGGTGGGCGACGTCGGCTTCCTGCTCGGGATCGCGCTGCTCGGCGTCTCCGCGGGCAGCTTCCGGATCGCCGACGTGCTCAGCCACGACCACGCCACCGGCCTGCTCACCGCCGCCTGCCTGCTGTTGCTCGCCGGGGTGGCCGGCAAGAGCGCCCAGTTCCCGCTGCACACCTGGCTGCCCGACGCGATGGCCGGCCCCACCCCGATCTCCGCGCTGATCCACGCGGCGACCATGGTGGCCGCCGGGGTCTACGTCGTCGCCCGGCTCTTCCCCCTCTTCGGGCAGGTGCCGGTCGCCCTGGCGGTGCTCGGCGTGCTGGCCTCGATCACCCTGCTGCTCGGCGCGTTCGCCGCCCTCGCCCAGGACGACCTCAAGCGGGTCCTCGCCTGGTCAACGGTCTCCCAGCTGGGCTACCTGACCGGTGCGCTGGCCGTGGGTGCACCCGCGGCGGCCCTGTTCCACCTACTCACCCACGCCGCCTTCAAGGCGCTGCTCTTCCTCGCCGCGGGGGCGGTGATCCACGCCGCGGGTACCGCGCTGATGTCCCAGCTCGGTGGCCTGCGCCGGACGATGCCGGTGACCTTCTGGTCCATGCTGGTCGGCCTCGGCGCGCTGGCCGGGCTGCCGCCGCTTTCCGGCTTCTTCAGCAAGGACTCCGTGCTGTACGCCGCCGAGGAAGCCGCCCGGCACGGCGGCCCCGCGCCGGCCTGGGTGGGCTGGTCGGTGTGGCTGGCCGGGCTGGTCGGGGTCGCCCTCACCGCCGGGTACGCCACCCGGCTGCTGCTACGTACCTTCTTCGGCGCACCCCGCAGCCCGCTGCCTCAGCCGCACGACCCGCCCGCGGTGCTGCGCTGGCCGGTGCTGCTGCTGACCGTCCCGGCGGCGCTGCTCGGTCTGGCCGGATTCTCCGGAACCTTCGCCCGGTGGCTCGAACCGTACGGGTCGGCCACCCGGGAGCGCACCGCGGAGTTGCTGCCCGCCGATCCGCTGGTGCACGTCGGCCCGACCGTGCTGCTGCCGCTCGTCCTGCTGGCGCTCGGGGCGGGGCTCGCCTGGGCCCGCTGGCGGCGAGATCCGGGCGGTGACCCGGCCGTGCTGCTGGGTCCGCTGCGACCGCTGTCGGCCCGCGCGTTCTGGCTCGACGACCTCCAGCACACCCTGGTGGTACGCCCGATCGCGCGGCTCGCCGCTGGCGCACGTACCGCCGACGAGGTGGTGGTGGATGGCGCGGTCACCGGCAGCGGTCGGGTGGCCTGGTGGCTTGGGGGCGGGCTGGCGGCGTGGCACCGCGCCACGCTGCCCCGGGCCGCCGCCGGTGTGTTGGCCGGCGCGCTGCTGATCGGGCTGGCGGCCGTGTTGATCGGAGGCGACGCATGAGCGGGGTCGTGGGGCAGGTCCTGCTGGTGGCGGTGCTGGCGGTGCCGGCGGCCGGCGCGGCGGTCGTCGCCGCGCTCCGGCACGACCGGGCCGCCCGCCTGGTCGGTACGGTGGCCGCCGGGCTGACCCTGCTCGCCGCGCTACCGCTGGTCGCGGGCGGCGACGACGCCGGCGGGGCGGGTACCGACCCGAGCCCCGCGGTCCGCCCCTGGCATCAGGTGGACCTGCCCTGGGTGCCCGGCCTGGATCTCCGCTTCCACCTCGGGGTGGATGGCATCTCCTGGCCGCTGGTCGTGCTGACCGCGCTGCTGACCCTGCTCTGCTGCGGCTACACCCTGTGGAAGGTCCCCTGCGGGGGGAGCGGGCGGGCCCTGGTGGCGTTGCTGCTGGTGGTCGAGGTGGGCATCCTCGGCACCTTCCTCGCCCTCGACCTGGTGCTCTTCTTCGTCTTCTTCGAGGTCGTCCTCCTGCCGATGTACGCGATCATCGTTGGCTGGGGTGGGCCCGACCGGCGCCGGGCGGCCCGCAAGTTCGCCCTCTACACCCTCTTCGGCTCAGTGCTGCTGCTGGTGGGCGTCCTGGTGGTGGTAACCGCCGCCGGCACCGCGGACATTGTGGCGCTGACCGGCGGCACCGGGCTCTCCCGCGGGCCGCAGCTCGCCGCGTTCACCCTGCTGGCGCTCGCCTTCGCGGTGAAGAGCCCGCTGTGGCCACTGCACTCCTGGCTGCCCGACGCGCACACCCAGGCGCCCACCGTCGGCAGTGTGATCCTCGCCGGGGTGCTGCTCAAGATGGGCACCTACGGGCTGATCCGGGTCGCGGTCGGCGTCGCCCCGGAAGGCGCCGAATGGGCCGCGCCGGTACTCGGCGTGCTCGCGGTCGCGGCGATCCTGGTCGGCTCCCTGGTCTGCCTGGCACAGACCGAGCTGAAACGGCTGATCGCGTACTCCAGCGTGGGGCACATGGGCTTCGTGCTCCTCGGTGTCGCCACGCTCACCGGTACCGGCCTGCGGGCGGCCCTGATCGGCAACATCGCGCACGGGATCATCACCGGCCTGCTGTTCTTCCTCGCCGGCGCCATCAAGGACCGGGCGCACACCGGCGACCTGGCTGATCTCTCCGGGTTGCGGGATACCGCACCCCGGCTGGCCGGGCTCCTCGGCTTCGCCGCCGTCGCCTCGCTGGGCCTGCCCGGCCTGGCCGGCTTCTGGGGAGAGGCCTTCGCCGTGGTCGCCGCGGTCCGCGTCGGTGGTCCCCTCTGGCTGACCCTCGCCGTCCTCGCGGCGCTCGGCGGTGCGCTCACCGCCGCGTACCTCCTGCGGCTGCTCCGCCAGGTCACCCACGGCCAGGCCAGCCCGGTGGTGGCGCAGGTCGGGCCGGGTGTGGCGAGGGCGGAACTGTTGACCTGGGCGCCGCTGGTGTTGCTCACGCTCGCCGTGGGGTTGGCCCCGATCCTGGTCCTGGGCGTGGCCCAGGCGCCGGTGGACGCCCTGCTGTCGGGGCGCCCGTGAGCTGGCTGGAGGTACGGGCATGAGCATGGTGCAGACCGTCGACAACATCGCGCTGCTGCCGGCGTACCTGGCCGCCGGGACGGCGGTGCTGGTGCTCCTCGCCGACCTGCTGGTGGCCCGGGCGCGGGTCACCGTCTCCGCCGCCGCGCTCGGTGCGCTCGCCACCGCCGCCAGCGCGATCTTCGTCGGCGGAGGCGGCGAACGCCGTACCTTCTGCGTCGGCGCCGACTGCTCATATGTCTTCGGTGGCCGGGCCGCCCTGGTCGCCGTACTCGTCGCGCTGCTCACCCTGGGGGTGCTGGGGCTCTCCGGGCCGCTGCTGCGGGCCGGGGCGACACCGGTGGGCGAGTACTGCTTCCTGCTCGCCGCGTCAATGACCGGTGGGGTGGCGCTCGGTGCGGCCGGTGACCTGATCACCCTGATCGTGGCGCTGGAGACCCTAACCCTGCCGCTGTACGTCCTGGTGGGCCTGCGCCGGGGCAGCCTGGCCAGCATCGAGGCGGCGGTGACCTTCTTCGTGGTCAGCGTGGTCGCCACGACGCTGAGCCTGCTCGGGGCGGCCCTGCTCTACGCGTCCACCGGCGCGCTGCACCTCGGCCGGCTCGGGGTGCTCTTCGCCGAGCAGCCGGAGCTGCTCGACATCCCGCTGACCACCGTCGCCGTGGCGCTGGTCGTGGTGGGGCTGACAGTCAAGGTGGCGGCGGTGCCCTTCCACGCCTGGGCGCCCACCACCTACGACGGCGCGCCGCTGCCGGTGGCCGCGTACCTCTCCACAGTCTCGAAGCTCGGCGGGGTGGTCGCCCTGCTCGCGGTGGTGCAGTACGCCCTGCCGGCCCGGACCACCGGCCCGGTGCTCGCGCTGCTCGCGGTGTTGACCATGACCGTCGGTAACTTGGTGGCGCTGCGCCAGCGCCGCACCGTACGGCTGCTCGCCTGGTCCTCGGTGGCCCAGGCGGGCTACATTCTCGCGCCGCTCGGCGCGCTGGCCCTCGCCGCTGGCCGCACCGCCGACGCCCGCGCCGCCGCGTACGCGGCAGCGGTGGCGTACACGGTCTTCTTCGTGGTCCTGGAGCTGGCGGCGTTCGCGGCCGTGGTCGCGCTGCGGCCGGCGGGAGCGGACGGCGGCACCCTCGACGAGTTGCGGGGCGCGGCCCGGCGCCGGCCGTGGGCGGCGGTGGGGCTGGCGCTGGCACTGGTCGGGCTCGCCGGTCTGCCGCCCGGTCTCGCCGGGCTCTTCGCGAAGGTCACCGTGGTCCGGTCACTGCTTGACGGAGGTGCCGGCTGGCTGGCCCTGGTGGTGGCGGTTAACGCGGTGCTCGGCCTGGCCTACTACCTGCGGGTCGTCGCCGTGCTCTGGTCCACCGACCGGCCGGCAGCGGTGCCGACCGACCCGGCGGCGGTGTTGGTCCGGGCCAAGCCGGTCGCGGCGGTCCTGGCGGCGGCGACGGTCGTGGCGCTGGTGGTCGGCTTCGCCCCGCAACTCGTGCTCGACCTCGCCGCCCGCTGACCCAGCGGTCCTACACCCCTCGTTACCAGGCATTTCACAGCCATATGACGGATGGTTGACGGGTACCGGTGGTGTTGAACCGGTCAGCGGACCAACGCGGTCCGCGCACCGAAGGAGTGACCGTGCACCATAACCGTCTGAAGACCGCCGCGCTGCTCGGCCTGCTCACCGCCCTGATTCTGGCGGTGGGCTACTGGTTCGGCGGCAGTGGCGGACTGGTCATCGCCGTCCTCATCTCGCTGGGGATGAACGGCGTCAGCTACTTCTACTCCGACAAGCTCGCGCTGCGCGCGATGAAGGCGCAACCGGTCAGTGAGGCGCAATTCCCCGAGCTCTACCAGATGGTGCGGGAACTGGCCAGCGAGGCCCGGCAACCGATGCCCCGGCTCTACGTGAGCCCGACCAGACAGCCCAACGCGTTCGCAACCGGTCGAAACCCGCAGAACGCGGCCGTCTGTGTCACCCAGGGCATCGTCGAGATCCTCGACTACCGCGAGCTGCGTGGAGTCATCGGGCACGAGCTGTCGCACGTCTACAACCGGGACATTCTCATCTCCAGCGTGGCCGCCGGCCTGGCCGGCATCATCACCGCCCTGGCCAACCTGGCGTTCTTCATCCGACTCGGGGGTGACGACGAGGAGGGGCGCAACCCGCTGGTGCTGCTGTTGACCATCATCCTGGGGCCGATCGCGGCCACGCTGATCCAGCTTGCGATCGGCCGGAGCCGCGAATTCCAGGCGGACGCCTCTGGCGCCCAGCTCACCCGAGACCCGTTGGCGCTGGCCAGCGCCCTTCGGAAGATCCACAAGGGCACCCAGGCGCGACCGCTGCCGCCGCAGGGGCAGCTCACCAGTGCCGCCCACCTGATGATCGACAACCCGTTCAAGGGCGGCGGCATGGCAGCGCTCTTCTCCACCCACCCCCGGATGGAGGAGCGAGTCGCCCGGCTGGAGCAGATGGCCGGTAGCGCCGGCCCGATCCAGTACCGCTGACCGTTGGGTTCAGGCACCCTCCTCCCGGGTCGGTGCCTGAACCCCGTCATCGGTGGGTACCACGACCTCCGTGTTCGTCTTCTTCTCCAACCGACTCGGCTGCCTCGGCTCGGTGCTAATCAGCGCGATCCTCACGGTGATCCTGCTGCTCATCTTCGCCCGGTGAGCGCGACGGCAGCCGGCGGCGGGACCGGCTGATGGCGGTCGCGGTGGCCAGGACCGAGGCCACCAGCGCCGCGGCCAGCGTCGGCGCCCAGAGCGGCGCGACCCGCAGTACCGCCGCGCCGAGCACCGCGCCGCCGAGAAGCCCCAGTAACCGGGACATGCCGGCCGCACCCGCTGCGAACCGGTGCGGGTCGAAGACCACCCCGCGCACGATGGAGGTGAGCGATCCGGTGAGGTAGGTCGTGGTGGCGTGTGGTATCCCGGAGCTGATCGTCACCACGCTCTGTATCCCGCTGGCCGTCGCGGCGGCGAAGAGCAGGGTCAGAGAAGCGGCGAGTCCGGGGCGCCCCCCGGTAGCCCACCAGCCCCCCGCCACGCCCACCAGCAGCAGCACCTGAACCACCATGACCAGATGCGTACGGGAACGCCAGCCCAGCTTGGCGTGGCGTAGCGGCAGGGTGCCGCCGGCCACGCCGATCGCGTATCCGCCGACCGCTGCCAACCCGCCGCTGAGCAGGCGGGAGTCCGCGGCGACAATATGGTGGCCGAGCTGGACCAGGTTGCCGGTGATCACGCTGGCGAAGAACCCGCCGAGCTGGGTCACACAGAAAACGTCGAGGCAGCCGGAGGCGGTGGCGAGCACGACGAGCAGCCGGGCAACCGCCCGGTGGGACAGGTCCGGGCGGACGAACTCCGCATCCTGCGCCCCCACCCCCCGCATCCGGCTGCCTTTCCGGCCCATCGCTCCTCGCCGGCCGTCGTCCTGTCCGGCCGTCGTCCTGTCCGGCCGTCGTCCTGTCCGGCCGTCGTCCTGCCCGGCTGTCGCCCGGTCCGGCCCTCGCCGGGATCGCTTCTTCCCGCACCGCCGACTTTCATGCTCCAGGCCGGCACCGAAGACCCGACGTGGTGCTGCCGGCGACCCACTTTGACCTCACGTCAGCTTCAACTGTTCTGATCTTGCAATGAATCTGGACGGACTGCGGGTTGCTATTACCGGTGCCGGACGCGACTCCGGACGCCTCCTGGCGACCGCCTTCGCGGCGCATGGTGCGCAGGTGTTTGTCTCCGCCCGCGACGCGGCGGCAGCGCGGCGCACCACGGAAATGATCCGGCAGCGTGGGCGGGGGAGCGGCGAGGCCTTCAGCTGCGACCTGACCAGCCCCGACTCGGTACGCGGGTTCGCGGCGGCGCTGGCCGACCGAACCGACTACCTCGACATCCTGGTCAACAACGGTGCAGGCTACCTGCCCGGTGCGGACCTCGGCGACGCTGAGGACGATCACATCATCGCCACGATCGGCGGCGCCGCGACCGGCACGGTCCTGCTCACCAAACACCTGCTGGCGCTGCTGCGAGGCTCAACGCGGCCGGACATCGTCAACATGGTCTCCGCCTGCGGCGAGGTCGGCCACCACCGTTCGGAGGCCCATCCCGCCTTCTACGCCGCCAAGCACGCCCAGGCCGGCTTCGCCGAGATCATGTCCCATCGGCTGCGGGCCGAAGGAATTCGCGTCATCTCCCTCTTCCCGCCGGACTTCGTGCAACACGGTCCACGAGCGGCATCCGACAACCTGACCGCACGATCTGTTGTGGACTGCGTGCTCTTCGCGGTCAGCCAGCCGCGGGACTGCTTCATCCGCGAGTTCCGCTTCGAGCAGGTCGTAGGCCCGGAGCACTGACGGTAGCGGGCCTAACAGGCGGTCGGGCCGTCATCAGGCCCGTCCGACGGTGACCCGAGCACCTGGCCCACCTCTCGACGAAGTCGCCAAGAACGCCGGGGAGGCGGTAACCCCGGCGCATGACATGGAAACAGAAGAGGTATGGAAGACGACCGGGCAAGATTCGTGGAGTTGTTCCAGCGGCATTACGGCGCGGTCATGCGGTACGCGGCACGCCGCGTGGGACAGGACCGGGCGTCCGACGTTGTCAACGAAGCGTTTCTCGTCGCCTGGCGGCGGTTGGCCGATGTCCCGGCCCCGGACCCACTGCCGTGGCTCTACGCGACGACGCGTCACGTGATCGGCAACGAGATCCGAGGTCGAAGCCGGCAGGCGAGGTTGGTTGCCCGGATCGGCGACGGCGACGAGCTGGTGGTGGCCGATCACGCCGACATGGTGGTCGACCAGGTGCGAGTGCGCCGGGCGCTCGCCGAACTCTCCGAGCAGGACCAGGAGGCACTGCGGTTGGCCGCCTGGGAGGGCCTCGACGCCGGCGCGGCCGCCACGGTCATGGGGTGTAGCCGCGCTGCGTACAAGGTGCGTTTGTATCGCGCCCGGAGGCGACTGGCGGCCGCTTTGACCCCGGTGAACAGCAGAAACGCGGCGGACGCCGCGTTAACCCCGTTGGCAAACGAAGGATGATCACAATGATGCGCGATCGATCGTTGCGCGCCGCAGATCCCGCCGCCGATTGGCGCGCTGATCCAGCGTCAACCCAGGCCCAGACGATGCTGGCCGGCATCCTCGCTACACCGCGCGACGTTCCCAACGAGCTGTCCGGCCGATCGCCGGCGGGGCAGCGCCGCACCAGCGGGCAGGCGTGGCGTCGGCGGATGGCGTTCGGCGGCGCGGCCGTGGCGGTAGCCCTTGCCATGTCAACCCTGTGGAACGGCGAACAAAACGGTCCCGCTCCGGCGTACGCGGTCACCACAAACCTCGACGGGTCCGTGGAACTCCTCGTGCAGTGGGAAGAACTAGACGACGTGGCCGGGCTCGCGGCCACACTCCGCGAGGCTGGCGTACCCACGGAGGTCACTTCCAGCAAGCCTGAGCGCTACTGTGCCACTCCCGCCGACCGAGACCGGGCGAGCGAGGCTCTGAACAAGATGAACTCGAAAGGGGAGCCAGCCTCCCTTGACGGGTACGTCATGGCGCCGAGGCTGTTCCCCGAAGACAGCACCCTGGCCATCTCGACCTTCTTCGACAAATCGAACCACATGGTCTGGACGATGTTTTACCTCGCCCCAACTGGTTCGACCTCCTGCGCGTTAAGCGGCCTGCTGGGTAAGGGGGAGTACACGGGACCCGAGCCCAGACCCACCCGTATCACGGCTCCCGACCTTTCCGAGTAAGCGCCTGGACCTGGCAAAGCCCCGGAGGCTGACGAGGCCAAGGGCTTGGGCGGGCGGGGGGGCAAAAGGTCCCAGGGATATCGCGTGTCGGCGCGCTATCTCAGGCGACCAACCAGGCGGTCGGTAACGTGATCAACGGGCGCCGGCCTGGCGGCCAGGCCGGCGCACCTCCTCACCGGTAGTTGGTGAACTGGAGTGCCACGCCGAAATCCTCGCCCTTCAGCATGGCGATGATGGCCTGCAGGTCGTCCTTCTTCTTGCCGGTCACGCGGAGTTGGTCACCCTGGATCTGCGCCTGGACACCCTTCGGGCCCTCGTCGCGGATCTTCTTACTGATGGCCTTGGCCTTCTCCGTCTCGATGCCCTGGATCACCTTGCAGTCGACCTTGAATTCCTTACCCGACCCGCGCGGATCCCCGGCGTCCAGCGACTTCAGCGAGATGTTCCGCTTGACCAGCTTCTCCTTGAAGACATCGAGCGCGGCTCGGACCCGCTCCTCGGTCTCCGCCCGAAGGCTGATCGCCTCCTCGCCGGACCAGGAGATTTCGGCGCCGGTGCCCCGGAAGTCGAACCGCGTCGAGAGCTCTCGCTCCGTCTGGCGGAGGGCGTTGTCAACCTCCTGACGGTCGACCTTGCTCACGATGTCGAACGACGGGTTGGCTGCCATGCTGATACTCCTGGTGTCCTGGCGGTCTGTCCTGTTACGTGCACTACGGGCCAGCCGTGCGCCCCCTGACGGTACCCGGTTGCGGTCACGTCGGGGCGAGCCGCTATCCTTGCTCTCGCCGCCGCGTCGCGACGCGGCGGGTGCCCTGGCGGGTTGCCCGAGCGGCCAATGGGAGCGGACTGTAAATCCGTCGCGAAAGCTTCGAAGGTTCGAATCCTTCACCCGCCACCAGGTGCAGAAATGGGCCCCTGACCAGCTCAAACGCCGGTCAGGGGCCTTCTTCGTGAGTCTCATTCAGTCCCACTCTTGCCCGCTCAATCTCGCTGGCTGTGTCGTATACGTGTCGCGGAGATCATCGGTGACGGGAGCTGCCAGGCGGGTTCCGTCAAGCGGCTTCGTCGACCGATGGTGCGGTGGGTTCGTCCGCGGCCGGCGGGGTTGCGTCAGCAGCCGGCGGCAGGCCGAGTGCCGCCTCTATGCGACGGCGGGCGGCTTCCTCCTGGCCGTAGACGCACTTTGCGTAGACCCGCATGAGGACGTGCACGCTGTGCCCGGCCCACTCGGCGACCTGGGTAGCCGGCACCCCCCCCGCATTGAGCCAGAGCGACACGGCTGCCGGGGTCGCGGTGATCGGCTACGCGAACCGGCCGTCAAAGGTCGACGCGTTCCGGCTTGCCGGTGCGGTAGTCACCAGCATGGGTGAGGTGGCCAGTGTGCTGGTCGATCTAACCGATCAATGATGTTGAGTCGCGTATGCGCCTACGCCTTGCGCCAGATCCGATACCGGCGCACGAGGTGCCACGGTGAGTCGAGCCAGTCGTACACATCACCGCGAATCTGGTCGAGATCTTCCGCTATCCGTCGGTCGATTAGCACGTGTCCGACCTCCGGGTCACCTGAATCTTCTACGGCTGCCCAGTACGCTTCAGCTGCCAACTCCAGACGTCTCACCAAACGCCTCGGGACTCCTGCCATCCGAAGCTCAACCCAGAGACGGCCCAGATACTCCTGAAGCTCAAGCCAACCGTCCGGCCGGCGTCGATTCCAAACGTGGCGTTTCATGCTGGCTAGCAGATGTGCCGCGTCGCGCCGCCGTACTGGTCGCTGACCAAGTCTCGACAACGCCGCGCCGGCAACCAGAGTGACCACGGGCAGCAGTCGGTCCCAGACGTCGATGCTAGTCACGCTCAGACCGTAGCGGGCTGTGGCGACATCAGTCCTGTGGCGCATTTGTGTCGCCGTGCCCCGCCTATCAGCGTTCGTACTGGTCAAAGGCTTGGGCGTGGCGCAATGTAAATCCGTCGCGAAAGCTTCGAAGGTTCGAATCCTTCACCCGCCACCAGGTGCAGAAACGGGCCCCTGGCCAGCGTAAACGTCGGTCAGGGGCCTTCGTGAATCTCATTCAGTCTCACTCGGCGCCACTAGATCTCGCTATCTGTCCCCCATACGTCCCCCTCCTCGATCCGCTTCATCGCTGCCGCCTCCTCGCCGAAGATCCAACTCGCGTAGATCTCCAGCAGAACCTGATGCTGTGCCCCGCACACCGGGGCTACCAGCGCCGGGGAGATCCCACGGGAGAGCCAGCCGGACCTGCACGCGGCCCAGAGGTCGTCCGGTCAACGGCCCAGGGTGAGGAGGCCCCGTACCGGTGTCGAGCAGCCTGGCCCCCGAACCGTGTGGAACTAGACCAACCGTCGTTCGTTGACGGCCGCAGCGCGGACGTGGCCCGTACCAGTACAGCCGGCGTGGAACTGCTCGAGCGTTGCCACGATCAACGGCTGGACGAGCTATGGCTTGATCATGACCTCGGCGAGGATGACGCAGTGACCAGCGACCGGCCCCGCCCAAGGCTTCGGAAGCCGTCCGCCCCGCGGCAAGGTGCGGATGGGTCACCTGGTGGCTGTCATCGCGGCTTGCAGGTACGTGCGGGTGTCGTCGTCGAACGCGACGAGTCGTACCCGTTGGACGGTCGTTGGCGTTGATCTGATCGTTGCTACCGCGATTCGGGCGGCCTGCTCGGGAGGGAAGCCGTAGACGCCGGTCGCGATCGCTGGGAAGGCAACTGTCCGGGCGCCGAGTTCGTCAGCGACCCGCAGACTTCTGCGGTAGCAGGAGGCTAGGACGTCGGCCTCGTCGCAGCCACCGCCTTCCCAGATCGGCCCGACAGTGTGGATGACGTGCCGAACCGGCGGGTCGAGGTCAAACGCCGGAGTCGCCATCGCGTCACCCGGCTTACAGGGGCCGACCGCGCCCCCGGCCCGTGCCAGCCGGGGTCCGGCCGCGCGGTGGATGGCGCCATCGACACCACCACCGCCGAGTAGCGACTCGTTTGCGGCGGTGACGATGGCGTCAACCCGTTCCCGCGTGATGTCACCTACAACGATCTCAATCACTGTCACACCAGAATCCTGGCACAGCTGGCGACAGTAGGTCGGCCCGCCGGCTCCATTGTCGTGGGCGCCGCCGAGCTCTGAGTTTCGTGGAGATAGCCATATCGATGGTGGCGAGTTGGCATCACCTCCACGTACGGTAGCAAGAGGCGCAGTGGCCGCATGCGACTGTGTCGATTTCGTCATGGACCGGAAGGGTGCCAATCATGGGGAAGACGCATGAGAGAATTTCTGGTCGACTCCGGGAGTTTATCGAGGCGCAGCCGATTTTCTTCACCGCGACGGCACCGCTGTCCGGGACCGGAACTGTCAACCTGTCGCCGAAGGGACTTACTGGATCGTTCGCCGTCCTTGACGACTTGACGGTGGCCTACCTGGACTTCGCGGGAAGTAACGCGGAGACGATCGCGCATCTGCGCGAGAACGGGCGTATTACCCTGATGTGGTGTGCGTTTCAGGGGCCGCCCAACATTGTGCGTATCCATGGGCGTGGTGAACCCGTCTTCCGGGATGACCCGCGTTGGCGTGATGTTGTTTCCAATTTTCCCCACATCGATACCTCGCTGCACGGCCTACGCGCGATCATTGTCGTGCACGCCGACCTAATCCGCGATACCTGCGGCTATGCTGTGCCTTTAATGAGCTACGAAGTTGATCGGGATCTGCACGCCAAGCGCTTCTCCAGGGAGGATGATGCGTCGCTTGGGCAGTATTTCGAAAAGAAGGAGTTCGTCGAGACCAGCATTGACGGGCTTCCCGGTCTGCCGTTGCCGTTGCCGCCCATGCCAGCAGAGAATTCGCGTTCGGGTGAGGTGTAGTCGTGGTGGCCCGGGTAATGATTCGACTGGTTGGCATTTTTTTGCGATAAAGAGTGTTGATGTGGTTGGTTTTGCCCAATTTGTGTATGCCGGTTTCGGGGTGCGGTCCGAGGGTGGGTTGTCTGTGCCTGCTGTCGAGCTGCCCCGTCGATGAGCCCACAGGAAAGGTCGGGTTTCAGCGGGTTCGGGGAGTGCGTCGCAGGGCTGTGCGGCGGTGGACGCGCGTTTGCGGCCCGGGTGGCAGGTGGGCCTTTGGTCGCCTGCGGCGCCGTACATCTGTGGATTGTCGCCGACGCTGGTCTCGCTGTTGGGGCAGCTCGACAGCTTCGGGAGGTCCTGTTGCCCCGGTGTCCACGCTCTCCCCCCATGGCGTTTGTCCACAGCCTTATCCACAAGCTTTCACGGGTCGGTTGAAGCCTGCGCCCGCGCTCGGGAGCATCGTTTCGTGTCTTTCCATCCCGAGGCTCGCCCCGACCTCAGCCCCGCGGCTCGCCCCGACCTCAGCCCTGCGGCGCGGCTCGACCTCGGCGCCACGCTGCGTGCCCTGCGCCATTGGGCCGATCTGAGTCAACGCGAGCTGGCGGAGCGTTCGGGCGTACCAAAGAGCACAGTGGCGCGAATGGAGTCGCAGTCCGGGGCGGACCCCCGGATGCGGACGGTCGAGCGGCTGTTCCGCGCCGTCGGCGTGGAGCTCGTCGCCCGCCTACCTGGAAGCTCTGAGCGCCTCGGCGATGACCCGGGCGGAGCGGCGCGCGACGAGAGCGGACGTCGCTTCCCTGCCCACCTGGACGTGCGTCCGGTCCGCACCCTTGCGGACTGGCCGGGGGCGTGGTGGGCGTACTGGTACTCACTGCCGCCGGAGCGCTGGCCACTCCGGGTGCCGGAGTACACCTACGACCTGGACCGCCGGCGCCGGGATGATCGGCGGCTGCGTCAGTGGCTTTCCCGATGCCCTGCGGGTGCATCGGCTACGAGACGGGCTACCGGAGAGTTCGTGGCTGCTGGTCGCCGAGTTGCCGGACGGGCGTCGAGTGGGCGAGTTGCGGGCGCACGAGCAGAGCGACGACCTCCTCCTCGGGTACGACCTGGGTGATCGGCGATCGATCGTCCTGGACGGTGTCGTCGTCGCGCCAGGGCTACGCCGGATGGGGGTCGGCCGCCGGTTGATCGCATTACTCCGCGCCGAGATGAGCCGAGCCGGCCTGCGGAGCGTGCACGCGGTCGCGCGCGGCGACGGCGTCGGATTCCTCCTCGCGTGCGGCTATCAACAGCAGCGCGACGGATTGCTGCTGGCGCTGCGGTTCGACCTCCCCGACCGGCAATCGCCGGCCCCGCCAGCTTCGACCGCGCCCTCAGCCGGGCAAGGCCATGGCGGCCTCGGTGAGGGCGGCGAGAGCCTCGCGGAGGCGCCAGGCGTCGCGGTCGCGCGGCCCGACCGGATTGGAGATGGTTCGTAACTCGACGAAGGGTAGGCCGGCTTGCGCGGCGGCGACGGCCACCCCGTACCCCTCCATGGCCTCGGCCACCGCGTCGGGGTGCCGGCCGAGGAGCGCCTCGGTACCGGCGACCGTTCCGGTGACCGTGCTGACCGTCAGTACCGGACCGACCGCGGCGGCTGGAAGCGCGGCCCGGAGGGTGGCGACCAGGTTCGGGTCCGCGGTGATGGTGGGGCCGGCGCCCAGCAACTCGGCCGGCATCCCGAGCTGGTCCACGGGGATGAAGCCCGTCGGGGAGTCGGCGCCCAGGTCGGCCGCGACCGCACTGGTGCCGACGACCGTGCCGCCGACCTCGATCCGGTCCGGGAAGCCACCTGCCACGCCCGCGCTGACGACCAGGCGGTACGGGTGGCCAGCGGCCTCCGCCAGGGCCAGCAGCCGGGCGGTGCCGGCCCCGGCCACCGCCGGACCGACTCCGACCGGCGCTACCGTGACCGCCGGTCCCCGCCCCGCGCGGACCGCCTCGGCCTCGGCGGGAACCGCGGTGACGACCAGGACACCGGTCACGGGATCGACCCGGGGCGGGTCTCATCATCGGCGCCGCCCGGCCCGCCCACCGCCGACGACGGGCGGTAGAGGTGGAAACCCGGTGGTGCCGGGTCAACGCCGCCCCCGGTGCCCGGTCTCGGGGCGGGCGAGGTGGGGGTCGGGTCGTCGGTGGCGGGCTCGACCAGGGTCGGCTCGTCCTCGGCGACTTCGTCGTCCGCCAACGGCCGACCAGCCAGCCGCTCCGCCCGCAGCCGGCCCGCAACCAGGATGCCGCGGGCCGTGGCGAGCGTCGCGACCCCGGCGGAGACGGCGATGCCGAGCCGGCCGTCGAAGGGGACGAGACCCAGCCCGCCGCCGGCGACGAAGGCGAGCATGAGTGCCGTCTCCGAGTGGGCGAACGAGCTGGCACGCAGCCGTTCGGGGATGCGCTCCTGGATCGAGGCGTCCACCGCGAGCTTGGCGATGCCGCTGGTCAATGCGGTGACCAGGCAGAGTAGGGCGACCATCAGCAGCGAGAACTTGAGCGTGGCGAGGACGGCCACCCCAGCGATGATCACCATGCCGCTGGATTGCAGCGCCGCCGGGCGATGGATCCGCAGCCGGGTGCCGATCGCGGTGGCCAGGAAGCTGCCGATCGCCAGCGCCCCGCCGACCAGCCCGAGGGCGGCCTCGTCGCCCAGGTCGCGGCCGAAGACAACGGTGGTCAGGTCGCCGGCCTTGATCGCGAAGGCCAGGAAGAGCAGCAGGAAGCCGTAGACCGCGCGCAGCGTGGCGGCGCCGATCAGGGTGGCGATCACCAGCCGGCCATGTGGGCCTCCCCGGCCGAGGGGACGGTCGCCGGAGCTTCGGCGGAGCGCCCGCAGCGGGCGCGGTACCCGCTCGGGCGGCTCCGAGTCCGCCTTCGGTGGTAGTCGCAGGGCGATGACCATCCCGACCAGGAAGATCACCGAGGCGACCCGCAGCGGCCACTGCGGACCGAACCAGAAGGCGGCCAGACCGATCGGTGCGAGTAGGGCACCAGCTATCGTGCCGTACACGCTGGCTCTGGCCCCGACCTGGGAGAGCCCGAGCCCCTCCGGGAGGAGCCGGGGTACGGCGGCGGAGCGGGCCACCCCGTACGCGCGGGAGAGCGCCAACACTCCGAAGGCCGCCGGGTACAGGCCGAAGCCGTGGATGTAGTCAGAGATCAGCCAGGCCAGGAACGCCCGCCCGAGCATGCTGGTGGCCAGTGCGTAGCGCCGGCCGTGCCGAAAGTGATCAAGCAGCGGACCGACCACCGGGGCGAGTAGGGCGAACGGGATCATGGTTACCAGCAGGTAGAGCGCGACCTTGCTGCGCGCCTCCCCGAGCGGCACGTTGAAGAAGATCGTCCCAGCCAGGCCGATCGCGATCAGGGTGTCCCCGGCGCAGGAGAGTGCGTGCAGGTCGAAGAGGCGGACCATGCCGGTCTCCCGGCCGGCGCCCCGGGCGCGGGCCCGCCCCACCGACTGGGTCATCCAGCGGCCGCCGCTGACCGAACCGCGCAGCAGCAGGCGGACGGCCTTGACGGCGGTGCCGACAGTCCACCCGAGGAAGGAGCGCTCGGAGCGGAGGGAGGACGGCATGTGCACCAGTCTCACCCATCGGCCCGGGGTGCGCGCCACCACTGCCACGTTTGGTTCGGGGAGTCCCTGTCAGGTGGTCCCACGCATGGGGAACAATGGTCGGGTGACCAGGTCCGCCTCCGCTCGTGCCCCCCGTCTCGACCAGGTCTGTGCTGCCGCCGTCGAGGTGGCTCGCGACGCCATCACCGAGGTTGACCCGGCGGATGTCGGCGATCATCTCCAAACTCTTGCCGAAGGTGATCGTCTCGTCACGCACTACTTCGAGTGCCGGCTCGCCGGTTATCGCGGCTGGCGGTGGGCGGTCACCGTCACCCGGGTGCCTCGCAGTCGTACGGTCACCGTGTGTGAGACCGTGTTGCTGCCCGGCCCGGATGCGTTGCTCGCCCCGGGCTGGCTGCCCTGGCAGGAGCGACTGCAGCCCGGTGACCTCGGCCCGGGTGACCTGCTGCCCAGCCCGCCCGACGACGACCGGCTCCAGCCCGGCTACCTGCTCTCCGACGACCCGGCGGTCGAGGAGGTCGCCTGGGAGCTGGGTCTCGGCCGGGTGCGGGTGATGTCCCGGGAGGGGCGTGGCGAAGCCGCCCAACGGTGGTACGACGGCGACCACGGGCCAACCGCGCCGATCGCCACCGCCGCTCCGGTGGCTGCCCGCTGCGGGACCTGTGGCTTCTATCTGCCGCTCGCCGGCGCGCTGTGTCAGTCCTTCGGCGCCTGCGGCAACCTCTTCGCTCCGGATGACGGCCGCGTGGTCAGCGCCGACCACGGCTGCGGTGCGCACTCGGAGATTCTGGCCGAGACCCCGGAGACCCCGGTCGAGGCGTTACCGACTGTCTACGACGACAGCGCGGTGGAGGCCGTATCGGTGCGCGAGGCCGACGCGTCTGCCGGAGCCGCCGAGGTGGCGGAGTCGAATGGCCAGCCGTGAGGTGATCGCCGGCGTGGGTCAGTGACCGGCGCGGCGGCGACGTCGGTGCGAGTCGTGCCGCATCATCACGGCGAGACCGGGCAGACCCCACAGGAACCCAGCCAGGCAGGTCCAGAGCCAGCCTTCACGGCCGGTTTCCACCAGCTGGTCGCGAAAGAACAGCAGCACGATTCCGGCGATCGCCCAGCCGACCATCCCGGCGAGGGCGAACGGCGCCATCGGCGGGTCGAGCGGTTCCGGCCGCGGTGGCGGCTGCTTCAGCACGGAGTAAGCGTACGGGATCAGTTCCCCCGGCAGGCCGACCGTCTGCGACGATGCGGCCGACGAGACAAGAGAGCACCTGCGAGGACCCGATGGCAGTAGCCCCGCCCGACGATGCCACGCCGCCCGCGACACCGCGGAACGGTTTCGACCGTTACTTCGAGATCTCCGCCCGCGGTTCGACGCTGGGCCGGGAGGTGCGTGGTGGGTTCGCGACCTTCTTCACGATGGCCTACATCGTGGTGCTCAACCCGCTGATCCTCGGCTCCGCCGTTGACGGCGCCGGGGAGCGGCTGCCGATCCCGGCGCTCGCCGCGGCGACCGCGTTGGTCGCCGGCCTGGCGACGATCCTGATGGGCGTGGTGGGCCGGTTCCCGCTGGCGGTCGCCGCCGGTCTCGGCGTCAACGCGCTGGTCGCGTACGAGATCGCCCCGGAGATGACCTGGGCGGACGCGATGGGTCTGGTGGTGATCGAGGGTGTGATCATCGCGGTGCTGGTGTTGACCGGTTTGCGTACCGCGGTGTTCCGCTCGGTGCCCACCCAGATGAAGGCGGCGATCGGGGTCGGCATCGGGCTGTTCCTGACCATCATCGGTCTGGTTGACGCGGGCTTCGTCCGGCGGCTCCCGGACGCGGCGAACACCACCGTCCCGGTCGGCCTGGGCATCGGCGGCAAGCTGGTCAGCTGGCCGATGTTGGTCTTCGTGGTGGGTCTGCTGCTGACTCTGGTGCTGGTGGTACGCCGGGTCAAGGGCGCGATCCTGATCGGCATCCTCGCCTCGACCGGGTTGGCGCTCGTCATCGAGGCGCTGGGCAACATCGGCCCGTCGGTGGTCAACGGGGTGTCGAATCCCCAGGGCTGGTCGCTGACCGTGCCCGAGTTGCCGAGCCGAATCCTGGATGTGCCGGATCTGTCGCTGCTTGGCCAGTTCAACGTGCTCGATTCGTGGAGCCGGGCCGGCTGGCTGGTCGTGCTGATGTTCATCTTCACGCTGATCATCACTGACTTCTTCGACACGATGGGCACGATGGTGGCGGTCGGCCAGGAGGGTGGGATGCTCGACGAGCAGGGCACCCCGCCCCGGGCGAAGGAGATCCTGCTGGTCGACTCGATCGCCGCGGCCGGCGGCGGTGTCGCGAGCGTGTCCAGTAACACGGCGTACATCGAGAGCGCGGCCGGTGTCGCGGAGGGTGCCCGGACGGGCGCGGCCAACCTGGTCACCGGGGCGCTCTTCCTGCTGGCGATGTTCCTCACGCCGCTGGTGCTGGTGGTGCCCTTCGAGGCCGCGTCAACCGCGCTCGTGGTGGTCGGGTTCCTGATGATGACCGCGGTGCGGACCATCGACTGGACCGACTTCGAGATCGCGATCCCGGCGTTCCTCACGATCGTGTTGATGCCGTTCACGTACTCGATCTCCAACGGCATCGGCGCCGGTGTGATCGTGTACGTGTTGATGAAGGTCGCTCGGGGTAAGACGCGCGAGGTCCACCCGCTGCTGTACGGCGTGGCGGCGCTCTTCGTGCTGTACTTCCTGCGCGGACCGATCGAGTCGGTACTGCTGTGACGCGGGGCGCGGGGTCGGGCAGCGGACCGGCCCCGCGCCCTCGCGTGGTACTCCGCGTGAGCCTGGTCATATCGCATGTCGTTAGCTAGGCTTATTAGTTAGGCTAACTACAGTGACGGAGCAGACGGTGACGGCGAAGAGCGTGCCACCGGTGCAGCTGGCGGTCCAGCTGCGGGATGCGATTACCCGACTCAACCGGCGGGTCCGCCAGGCCAGACCGGTTGGTGACCTGACGGTCACCCAGCTCTCCGCGCTCACCAGCCTCCGGCTGGCGGGCGCGCTGACGCCCCGGGAACTCGCCGACGTCGAACGGGTTCAGCCGCCGACGATGACCAAGATCGTCGCGAAGCTGGAGGAGCGCGGCCTCGTGCAGCGCACCCCCCACCCGACCGACGGCCGGCAGGTGATCCTCGCCGCGACGGAGGGGGGCGGAGCGGTGCTGGACCAGTTCGAGCGCGTTCGGGACCAATGGCTGGCCCACCGGTTGGCCGAACTGAGTGCGGAGGAACGGGAGACGCTGCGCCAGGCAGCAGAGATTCTGCAACAGCTCACCCGTAACTGAACCTCTCGCCTCGCCTCGCCTGCGCCGTCACGGCGAAGACGCGTACGCGAGGGAGGCGCACCAAGAGTGCAGAAGAAGCTGAGCACGATATTCCAGTCCCTACAGGTCCGCAATTACCGGCTATTCGCCTCCGGGCAGCTGATCAAGCTGATCGGCGTCTGGATGATGTTCATCGCCCAGGACTGGCTCGTCCTTGAGCTCAGCGACAACTCCGCCACCGCGCTCGGTATCGTCACCGCCCTCCAGTTCGCTCCCGTTCTGCTGCTCACGCTGATCTCCGGGCGCCTCGCCGACCGGTACGACAAGCGCGTCCTGCTCTTTGCCGCCAACCTGTTCTGGACGGTCCTCGCCCTGGCCATGAGCTTGTTGGTGATCACCGGCCGGGTGCAGCTCTGGCACGTCTTCACCTTCGCCGCCCTCCTCGGCGTCGCCAACGCGGTGGAAACCCCGGTCCGGCAGGCCTTCGTCTCCGAACTGGTCGGCACCCCGCTGTTGCCGAACGCTCTCTCCCTCAACGCGGCCACCTTCAACTCCGCGCGAATCGTCGGACCCGCCCTCGCCGGCCTGGCCATCGCCGCCGTTGACGTGGGGCCGGTCTTCCTGGTCACCGCGCTCAGCTCAATCGCGCCGCTGGTGAACGTGATCCGGATTCGCCCGGCCGAGCTGCATCGCGAGGCGCTACCGCCGCGCGAGGAGCGGGCCTCGGCCCGGGTGGTGGACGGGCTGCGCTACGTCTGGGGCCGGCCGGACCTGCTGCTGCCGATGGTCCTGATCTCGGTCATCGCCACCTCACTCTTCAACTTCCAGCTGACCCTCGCCGCGTTGGCCAAGACCGTCTTCGACACCGGAGCCGCCTCGTTCGGTCTGTTCAGCAGCGCCCTTGCGGTGGGCGCACTGGCTGGGGCCCTGGCCGGCACCGGGCGCCGCAGTCGCCCCTCGGTGTGGCTGGTGCTCTCCGCGGCTATCGTCTGCGCCACCTTCGGCACCCTGGTCGGGCTGGCGCCCACGTACTGGCTGGTGGTGGCGCTGCTCCTGCCGACCGGTTTCTCCACGGTCTTCTTCGCCCAGGCCTGCAACCAGCGCATCCAACTGGGCACCGACGCCGCCTTCCGAGGCCGGGTCATGGCGCTGTGGGTGCTGGTTTTCCTGGGTACCAACCCGGTGGGCGCGCCGGTTATCGGTTGGCTCGCCGAGACGTACGGCGCCGGGGCCAGCATTTGGATGGGCGGGCTGGTCTCCCTCACCGCTGCTCTGCTCGCCCTGGCCTGGCAGCTGCGTCGCTCGGGAGCCCGACTGCGGTTCCGGGTGCTGCCGATGCCCCGCTTCTACCTCACCGAACGGGTGTGAGACCCCGAACCCCGATACGGACAAAACGGCTTATTGTGGCAAATCGGTGGCAGGGTGATCACAGCCGGCCTAGCGTCGGGGCGTGGAGGCGGGACGTGCGCTACTGGTGACCCTGATGGTCGCTGCCGTGGTGTGCCTACCCATGGTGATCGCCCTGTTCATCTGCGCCGACGAACTCGTTGACCGATTCGCCTGTCGATGGGCGCGGTGGCGGAGCCGACGGCGGGAACGGCGGATAGTCGCCCGCCTGGACCGCGCGGTCGAGGCGGACGCGCTCACCCGGAACTTTGACCTGAGCCGGTTGGACCGGCCGGATCGGCAGCCGCTGGAGCAGCTCGCCACGGAGCTACACCAGCTTCGGGGTCATCGGGTCGGCGGCTCCGGGCGGGCCACGGTCTGGGACGAAGCGGCACTCGCCAGCTACGACAGTCGGCTTCGGCTGGCCTGTGCGGCCCTCGGAATCCCGCAGCACCTGGACGAGCTGACCGGGGCGGACCGGGAAATTGAACGGGTACGGGTCGAGGGGTTGCTGCACCGGGCCGGTCTCATCCTGCCCGGTGCCCGGCCAGAGCACCGTCAGCGCCGCCGTTGAGTGGTAGCTGGGGAAGCGACCGGCAGCCGGGTTGAGACTCTTCGTCGCCGTATACCCACCACCGGTGGCGGTGGCGCATCTCCGCGCGCGGATCACGGAGCTGCGGGTCGGCAGGGCCGCCGCCGCCGGCCTCCGGGTCCGCCTCGCCGACCCGGCCCAGACGCACGTCACGCTCGCCTTCCTGGCCACGGTGGCAGCGGACCGGCTGGAGGCCGTGGAGCACTCGCTCGACCAGGCGGCGCGGTGGTCCCGCGACTCGTGGCCGGCCCCGCCGCGGCTTCGCCTGGCCGGCGGTGGGAGGTTCGGGCAGGGCCGCTCCACGGTCATGTGGGTGGACCTGCGGGGTGAGGTGGCGGAGCTGCACCTGCTGGGCCGACTCGTCCGGTCCCGGCTGCGGGCCAACGACCTGCGCCACGACGAGAAGCCGTTGCGCCCGCACCTGACCGTGGCCCGGCCCGGCGACCGACTGACACCGGCCGAGGTTGCGGCCGATATCGCCGCGTTACAGGACTACGAGGGCCCCCAGTGGCCGGCGCGGGAACTGGTGCTGACGCGAAGCCAACCGGGGACGCCCCGCAGCTATGACCGCCTGGCCGTCTGGCAGCTGTGAGTCAGGAGGACTCGCGGGCTGCCGGGGCACTGCCGAAGAGCACGTCGTCCCAGCTCGGTAGCCGCTTGCGCGGTTTGCTGCTGCTCTCGTTCGACTCGGTGCTGTTCGCCGTCGTGGCACCCGTGCGGCGCGGCCGGAGCACGGCCAGCGAGGGAACGGCCGGCACCTCCTTCGGTGCGTCCGAGTCGTCGTCGAAGGCCGACCCCGGGCCGCCGCCAAGCAGCGCCGCGGCGCCGCCAGCGACAGTCCGTGGCCGCGGTGTCTCCGGGCTGGCCGGGTTTCGGGGCTCGAGGCCACGGCCGGACGCGCCGCCGAGTGGGCGGTCCAGGGAGGCGAGCAGGGCGTCCCGACCGGCGCGGATCGGATCGCGGCTGGGCCGGGTGGGCTCGACCGGACCCGGCAGGCCGTGCCCACCGCGGCCGGGCTCGGCCCGCGCCGGGCCGGGCAGCCCGTGGCCACCGCGTTCGGACGTCGGTTCCTGCCCGAGGATCGGCATGGGACGCTCGGCGCAGAGGTACTGCGCCATGTCGTCGTGCGGTGTCACCGACTGCCGGGACTTCTCCAGCTCCCACACCGCCTGGGCGGTGGCCTTGCCGGAGGGCCAGGTGGCGACGATCCGCCACGCTCCGTCGTCGCGACGCCACGCATCCCACGAGATCTTCTCAGTGTCGATGCCGTGCTGGGACAGTCGACCGTTGACCACCTCGGCGAGCGGGGTCGGTTTCTCGGCCCCCCGCAGGCGGGTGCGGCGGGCATGCTGGGCGAGCATGGCCCGTTCCTGGAGGACCGGGCCGGCGTAGCGCAGCACCCGGTCCACGGGGACGCCAGCGATTCGGGCGACATCCTCGGCGGACTCGCCGGCCCGGATCCGGGCCTGGATGTCCCGTGGGGCGAGGGACGGGGTCGGGTCGGTGCCCGGTGTCGAGGCCACCGCCAGGGGCGCGGCCCCGGGCTCGGTGTGCAGGGCGGTGGAGACGCGCTCGTCAATGGGGAGCGCGAGAAGTCGTCCGACCTCGTCGGTGAGGACCAGTGCCTGGCCGTCCTCGGAGAGGGCGACAAAGCGTACTGGGCGCATGGTCTGCCTCCGTCCCGCTTCGCTGGCCCCACGCCACAGGCGAGCCACCCGGGCGTTCGCACCACCGTACGCCCATCTGCCCGCAGGTGGGGGAACCGACACCCCGTGATTCCCGAGTGAGCTGCGACAATGATCACGGTGGGTGGCTGCCGCGGCGCGGAAGGCCACCCACCGTGACGGGAGGTCAGAGCTGTTCGACCACGTGGTCGATGGATGCCGTCAAAGCCTCCACATCGGCTGGTTCAATCGCCGGGAAGAGGGCGATTCGCAGCTGGTTGCGGCCGAGCTTACGGTACGGCTCGGTGTCCACGATTCCGTTCGCGCGCAGCGCCTTCGCGACGGCGGTGGCGTCCACCTCGTCCACGAAGTCGACGGTGGCGACCACGTTGGAGCGCAGCGCCGGATCGGTGACGAACGGCGTGGCGAACGGGGAGCGCTCCGCCCAGCCGTAGATGATGCCGGCGCTCTCCGCGGTGCGCTTGGCTGCCCAGGTCAGGCCCCCCTGCGCGTTCATCCAGTCGGTCTGCTCCGCGGCGAGGAGGATGGTGGCCAGGGCTGGAGTGTTGTACGTCTGCTCCAGCCGCGAGTTGTCGATCGCCGTGCCCAGGTCGAGGAAGGCCGGGATGTAGCGGCCGGCGGCCTTGATCTCGGCCGCGCGCGCCAACGCCGCCGGGGACATCAGGGCGAGCCACAGGCCGCCGTCGGAACCGAAGCACTTCTGCGGGGCGAAGTAGTAGACGTCGGTCTCGCCGACGTTGATCTCCAAACCGCCGGCGCCGGAGGTGCCGTCAACCAGCATCAGCGCGCCCTCGTCCGTGCCGGGCACCCGGCGGATCGGGACCGCGACACCGGTGGAGGTCTCGTTGTGCGGGGTGGCGTAGGCGTCCACGCCGGCCTCCGCCACCAGGCTCGGGGCGCTACCGGCCGGCGACTGGCGAATGGTCGGCTCACCGAGGAACGGTGCGTCCCGCACCGACTTGGCGAACTTAGCGCCGAACTCGCCGAAGCTGGCGAACTGAGCCCGGTCCCGGATCAGCCCGAACGCGGCGACCTCCCAGAAGGCGGTGGTGCCGCCGTTGCCGATGATGACCTCGTACCCCTCGGGCAGGGTGAAGAACTCGGCGATCCCCCGGCGAAGTCGGGCGACCTGGTCGCGGACCGTGCTCTTGCGGTGCGAGGTGCCGAGGTAGCCGCTCGCCGCCGCCGCGAGTGCGGAGACCGCCGCCGGACGAACCTTGGACGGGCCGCAGCCGAACCGCCCGTCCGCGGGTTTGATGTCGTCGGGAATTCGGATGGTCGATGTGTCAGCCACGGTCTTGGAATCCTTCCGCGTGGGCGAGGGAGGGGCCGGGGAGGTGCCGGGCGACCGACGGCGCGCGATGTGCGGCGCGCACGGCCGATCCTCCGACCGGCGGCGCTGCCAGTCCTCATCCTTGCACCCATCGCCGCCTGAATGACCGCCGGTCTCACCGGTGGGGCTGAGGCGTACGCCACAGCCCCACCGGTGAGACCGGCTCGGCCCGGGCGACGGTCAGACGCCGTGCGGGACCTGGTCCCAGCCCTCGACCTCGTGCGGCCGGCGGGGGCCGGGCCCGACGTAGCGGGCGGAGGGGCGGACGAGTCGCTGGAGCTTCTTCTGCTCCAGAATGTGGGCGCTCCAGCCGCCCATCCGGGCGCAGGTGAACATCGAGGTGAACATGTGGGCGGGCACCTCGGCGAAGTCCAGTACGACCGCGGACCAGAACTCGACGTTGGTGGCGAGAACCCGGTCCGGCTTGCGACTGTGCAGCTCTGCCAGGGCGGCCTTCTCCAGGGCCTCGGCGACCTCGAAGCGGGGGGCTCCCAACTCCTTGGCGGTGCGGCGGAGCACCCGGGCGCGCGGATCCTCGGCCCGGTAGACCCGATGACCGAAGCCCATCAGCCGTTCACCGCGGTCGAGCACGCCCCGGACGTACCCCTCGGCGTCACCACTGCGCTCCACCGCCTCGAGCATGTTCAGCACCCGGGAGGGCGCACCGCCGTGCAGCGGCCCGGAGAGCGCACCGATGCCGGAGGAGATGCAGGCCGCCGCGTCGGCGCCGGTGGAGGCGACGATGCGGGCGGTGAAGGTGGAGGCGTTCAGACCGTGCTCGGCGGCCGAGATGAAGTACGCGTCCACCGCCTTGACGTGCCGCGGGTCCGGCTCGCCCCGCCAGCGTTTCATGAAGCGTTCGACGATGGTGGAGGCCTTGTCGATCTCCTTCTGCGGTACGGCCGGCAGGCCCAGGCCCCGCGCGGATTGGGCGACGAAGGAGAGCGCGGTCACCGATACCCGGGCCAGATCCTCGCGGGCCTGCTCGTCGGAGATGTCGAGCAGCTGGTGTAGACCCCAGTACGGGGCGAGCATCGCCACTGCGGACTGCACGTCCACCCGGATGTCACCGGAGTGCACCGGGACCGGGAACGGTTCGGCGGGCGGTAGACCCGGGCCGAACCGTCCGTCCACCAAGAGGGCCCAGACGTTGCCGAACGAGACCTGACCGATGAGATTCTCGATGTCCACGCCGCGATAGCGCAGCGAGCCACCCTCCCGGTCGGGTTCGGCGATCTCGGTCTCGAAGGCTATGACGCCCTCGAGTCCCGGTTTGAAGTCGGCCATGTCGTCTCCTGGATCTGGCTCGGTGCGCCCCGGGACGGGCCCTCGTTGGGCCCAGCACCTTAGGCGACCCTCAGGTATGTGTTCGTGACATCTTGCCTGCTGACTACGGGACTTTCGACCCGTGACGGCTGTGCCTCACGCGACATCCCCGGCCGGAGCGGCCGTCGGGGGATCGGTGACACTGGGGTGTACGGGCAGGCTGCCAGCGCCACGATGGGTCTGCCCGCCATCTGGGAGGGGAGTGGATGTGACGGGCGACACAGTCCCGCCGGCGAGCCTGCGTAACGAGTACGCCGGGGACCTGGGCCTGACCGAGACGAACCTGGCCAGTGACTGGTACACCCAGTTCGACCGCTGGTTCACCGAGGCGGTGGCCGCCGGTCTGCCCGAGCCGAACGCGATGGTGCTCGGCACCGCCGACGCGGCTGGTCGGCCGAGCGCCCGTACGGTGCTGCTGAAGGGGTATGGGCCGGACGGCTTCGTCCTGTTCACCAACTACGGGTCGCGCAAGGGCACCGAGCTGGCCGCCAGCCCGTACGCGAGCCTGCTCTTCCCCTGGTTTGTGCTGGAGCGCCAGGTGGTGGTGACCGGTCGGGTGGAGCGGCTCGACCGGGCCGAGACCGAGGCGTACTTCGCCAGCCGGCCGCGTGGCTCCCAGCTCGGGGCGTGGGCGAGTGAGCAGTCGCGGGTGCTCCCGGACCGGGCCGCGCTGGACGCCGCCTACCGGGCCGCGGCGGAGCGCTTTGTCGATGGCGTGCCGATCCCGGCGCCGCCGCACTGGGGCGGCTTTCGGGTCCGCCCCGACCAGGTGGAGTTCTGGCAGGGCCAGGCGAGTCGGCTGCACGACCGGCTGCGGTTCCGTGCCACCGACGGGGACGGCTGGGTCGTCGAGCGGCTGGCGCCGTGACCGCGGTGCGGGCGGCCCGGCGGCGAACTAGCCGGTGGGCGATCGACCTGCGTCCGCTGGCGGTGCCGGCGTTCCGCCGGATGTGGCTCGGCAACGCGATGGCGATGTTCGGCTTCCAACTCACCTCGGTCGCCGTCCCGGTGGAGATGTACGCCCTGACCGGGCAGTCCTACTGGGTCGGCCTGCTCGGCCTCGCCGGCTTTGTGCCCCTGCTGCTCTTCGGGCTCTGGGGCGGCGCGGTGGCCGACGCCCGGGACCGGCGCCGGGTGCTGCTCGCCGGTTCGGCGTTGCTTTGGGTCACGATGCTCGGTCTGCTGGCACAGGCCTCGCTCGGCGTGGGCAGTCCGGTGCTGCTGCTGGGGCTGGTTGCCGTCCACTCGGCCGGCTTCGCGATCAGCGCACCGGCGCGAACCGCGGCCCTGCCCCGGCTGCTGCCACCGGGGCTGGTCCCGGCGGCGGCCACCCTGAACTACACCACCTTCACCGCGGCCTCGGTGGTCGGCCCGCTCGCGGCTGGTCTGATCTTCGCGGTCGCGGGCACCGAGGGTGGACTGCCGATCGCGTACGCGGCGGACGCGCTCCTGTTCACCGGGTTGGTGGTGGCCGCGCTGCGGCTGCCGGCGATGCCGCCGGAGCCGCTCGGCGACGGCGAGGTGCGGCGCGGTGGGCTGGCGGGGATCAGGGACGGACTCCGGTACCTGACCACCACACCGGTGCTGCTGCTGTCGTTCGCCATCGACCTGGTAGCGATGGTGCTGGCGCTGCCGCGGGCGTTGTTTCCGGAGATCGCCGAGGAGCGGTTCGGTGGTGGGGCGGCGGTCGGCTGGCTCTTCAGCGCCATCGCGATCGGCGCCATGCTGGCCGGCCTCACCTCCGGCTGGATCAGCCGGCTGCACCGGCAGGGGCTTGGGCTGGTCGTGGTGGTGGTCGGCTGGGGTCTGGCGGTTGCGGCGGCGGGGTTGGCCCAGCAGCTCTGGCTGATGGTCCTGCTGCTCGCGGTGGCCGGTGCGGCCGACCTGGTGAGCGCGGTGCTGCGCCAGTCGATGCTGCTGGTCTACGCGCCGGACCGGATGCGGGGCCGGCTTCAGGGGGTGAACACGGTGGTCGTCGCCGGCGGGCCGCGCCTCGGTGACCTGCGGGCCGGCGCGATGGCGGGCGGTTTCGGCAGCGGTGTCGCCTGGGTCGGCGGTGGGCTGCTCTCGGCCGTACTCGCGCTCGGGCTGGCGGTGGCCTTCCCGGCCCTGATCCGCTACCGGGCCGCGGCTTTGGCCAGCGAGCAGCGGGTCTGACCGGTGCTGTCGGCAGCGAGCAGCGGTTCTACCGGCTAGGGTCCGGGGATGGACTTCCCCGGGCAGTGGGCCCCCTCGGGGGCACAGTGGAGCATCGCGGCTGCCGGCCACGAGGCGGTGATCGTCGAGGTTGGTGGCGGAATCCGGACCTACCGCTCCGACGGGGTCGAGCACCTGGACGGGTACACCGCAGCCGAGCTGTGCCCGGACTCCGCCGGCCAGGTGCTCGCCCCCTGGCCGAATCGGCTCCGGGACGGTAGCTACCACTTCGAGGGCCGCGATCTCCAGCTGGCGATCAGCGATCCGGAACACGAGGCGGCCTTCCACGGGCTGGTCAACTGGGTGCCCTGGCAGTTGCTGGAGCGGTCGGCCGATGCGGTGACGCTCGGCTATGAGTTGGCCGCCACCCCCGGCTACCCCTGGTCGCTGCGGCTGCGGAGTCGGTGGGCTGTCGGCCCGGACGGGCTGCGTGCTGAGCATGCGGTGACCAACAGCGGTAACGAACCGGCGCCCTTCGGCTTCGCGGCGCACCCGTACCTGCGGGTGCCGGGCGACTCGGTGGACGATGTGGTGCTGCGAGTGCCGGCGCGGAGCCGGTTGCAGGTGGACGGGCGGCTGCTACCGATTGCCCAGTCCTCGGTCGTCGGCACCGAGTACGACTGGACCGTGCCGCGTCGGATCGGCCGGGCGGTGCTGGACGACACCTTCGGTGACCTGGTCCGGGACGACGACGGTGGTTCGGCGGTCGAGCTGGCCGCCCCGGATGGCGGGTCCCGGATCCGGGTCTGGGCGGACCGGCGGTTTGGCTGGTGGCAGGTCTTCACCGGGGACACCCGCTCCGGGTCGCGGCGTCGCCGTTCGGTGGCGCTGGAGCCGATGACCTGCCCACCGGATGCGTTCCGCTCCGGCCGGGATCTGATTACGTTGCGGCCGGGCGACACCTGGCAGGGCGCCTGGGGCATCCGGCCGGCGTAGTCGAGGAGGTGCGATGGAGTTCGTTGAGGTGGTCCGGCGTCGTCGGATGGTCCGGAACTACGATCCGGATCGGCCGGTTCCACCGGAGGTGGTGGACCGCCTGTTGGCGCACGCGATCCGGGCGCCGTCGGCGGGCTTTTCCCAGGGGTGGGGGTTCCTGGTGCTGGAGGCCGCCGAGGATCGGGATCGGTTCTGGGCGGCGACGACGCCGGGCACGGGCGGCCGGGAACGCTGGCTGGCCGGAATGCGCCGGGCCCCATTGATCATCGTGCCGCACGCCAACCGTTCGGCGTACCTGGACCGGTACGCCGAGCCGGACAAGGGGTGGGCGGATCGGTCAACGGAGCGCTGGTCGATGCCCTACTGGTACATCGATACCGGCTTCGCCGCGTTGTTGATGCTGCTTACCGCCGTTGACGAGGGGCTGGGCGGTTGCTTCTTCGGTATTCCGCCGCAGCGGCTGGCGGACTATCGGGCGGCTTTTGGAGTGCCGCCGGAGTATGAGCCGGTTGGCGCGGTCACCATCGGCTACCGTGCGGTGGATCAACGATCGCCATCGCTTCGCCGCGGGCGCCGCCCGGTGGATGAGGTGGTCCGACGTGGTAGGTGGAGTTAGTCCTGAAAGAAGCGGTTTGTCTGTTTGATAAAGCGATCTGTCAGGGCGAAACTGGCATAAAGCAGTAGAACATGGCGTGACTTGGCCGGTTACGCTGACACGGTCATTGGCGCCGCCGCTGGCGGCGTCGCACGCAGCGGTGCCGGGTCGGGCGCGGCCGGTCGCGGGGAGGGGAGCTTACCGTCGTGATCTTCAGAGCGGTCCGGGATGGGCGTCCATACCCCGAGCACAGCCTGACGCTCAAGCAGTGGGCCGAGATCCCGCCGCGTCCGCTGCGACTGGATCAGTTGATCACCACGAAGCGCGAGTTGGCGCTGGACAAACTCCTCGCCGAGGATTCGACCTTCTACGGCGACCTGTTTCCGCACGTGGTGCAGTGGAACGGCGGGCTCTACCTGGAGGACGGGCTACATCGGGCGCTGCGCGCCGCGCTGCAGCAGCGCAACCAGATCCATGCCCGGGTATTCGCCTTTCCCGCGGCGGTCGACTGAGTAGCACGGGGTGAATCTTCGTTAAGGTGTCCCCATGAGCCCTCTCGATCTGCTGGATGTCGATTCGTCGCTGAGCGCCGAGGAGCGGCAGATTCGCACCGTCGTCCGCCGGTTGGTGGACGAGCAGGTGCGGCCCCATGTCGCCGGCTGGTATGAGGAGGGCCGCGTGCCCGCCCGGGAGCTGGCCCGGGAGTTCGGCAAGCTGGGCCTGCTCGGCATGCACCTGACCGGGTACGGCTGTGCCGGCTCCTCGGCCGTCGCCTACGGCCTGGCGTGCCTGGAGCTGGAGGCGGGTGACTCGGGTATCCGCTCCCTGGTCTCGGTGCAGGGGGCGCTGGCGATGTACGCCATCTGGCGCTACGGCAGCGCGGAGCAGAAGCAGCGTTGGCTGCCCGCGATGGCTGCCGGGGAGACGATCGGCTGTTTCGCGCTGACCGAGCCGGACCACGGTTCCGACCCGGCGTCCATGACCACTCGGGCCCGCCGCGACGGCGACGACTGGGTGCTACACGGCACCAAGATGTGGATCACCAATGCGGTGATCGCGGACGTCGCGGTGATCTGGGCCCGTACCGACGAGGGGATCCGCGGCTTCGCCGTACCGACCAGGACGCCCGGAGTGACGGTGCGCGAGATACGGCGCAAAATGTCGCTGCGGGCGTCGGTGACCGGGGAGATCTCCCTTGATGAGGTGCGGCTGCCGGCAACGGCCCGACTGCCCGAGGCCGCCGGGCTGAAGGCGCCGCTGGGCTGCCTCACCGAGGCGCGGCTGGGGATCGTCTGGGGAGCGCTCGGCGCGGCCCGGGACTGCCTGGAGACAGCGCTGGCGTACGCGAGCAGCCGCACCCAGTTTGGTCGCCCCCTCGCCGCGTTCCAGCTAACCCAGGCGAAGCTCGCCGACATGGCGGTGGAGTGGAGCAAGGGCTACCTGCTGGCGTTGCAGCTCGGTCGGCTCGCGGACGCCGACCGGCTCCGCCCCGACCAGGTCAGCGTGGGCAAGCTCAACAACGTTCGGGAGGCGCTGGCGATCGCCCGGCAGTGCCGCACGATTCTGGGGGCCAACGGCGTCTCCGGTGAGTACCCGGTGCTGCGGCACGCCAACAACCTGGAGAGCGTGCTCACCTACGAGGGCACCTCGGAGATTCACCAGCTCGTCATCGGGCAGCGGCTGACAGGCATGTCCGCTTTCGCCTGACCGCTCCCGATGTGTGCTGTCCGCTTTCGCCTGACCGCTCCCGGTGCGTGCTGCGGCATCGGGTGGGTTTCAGGGTCGGGGCGGGTAGGCTGGCCGGCTGGCCCGACAGTTTCCGGGCACCCGGGAAGGCCTGCCGTGATGGCGGTCACCTCGGGCCGGTGACCCGCGTGGTGGGTAGGACGGCGAGGAAGTGCAGTCATGATCAGCATTTTCGATCTCTTCAGTGTCGGTATCGGGCCGTCCAGCTCGCACACCGTCGGGCCGATGCGGGCCGCCCGGACGTTCGTCGCTGGACTCAAGGCAGATGGGCTGCTCAGCGAGACGGTACGGGTTCGCGCCGAGCTGTTCGGCTCGTTGGGAGCGACCGGTCGCGGCCACGGCAGTGATCGGGCGGTCCTGCTCGGGCTCGCCGGTGCGGAGCCGGAGACGGTCGACACCGACGCCGTCGAGGGTTGGATCGACCGGATCCGTGCCGAGCAGCGGATCTCGCTGCTCGCCGCACACGAGATTGACTTCGACTCGGCTCGGGACCTCGTGCTGCACCGCCGCCGGTCGTTGCCGTACCACCCGAACGGGATGACCTTCGCCGCCTACGACTCGGCTGGTGCCGAGCTTCGGGCCCGTACCTATTACTCGGTCGGGGGTGGTTTTGTCTTGGACGAGGCGGCGGCGGGGGCGGACCGGATCAGCTCGGACACCACCCCGGTGCGCTACCCCTTCTCGACCGGTGCGCAGCTGCTGACCGTGACCCGGGAGACCGGGCTGTCGATCAGCGAGGTGATGCTCGCCAACGAGCTGTCCTGGCGCAGCGAGCGGGAGGTGCGCACCGGCCTGCTGGAGATCTGGCGGGTGATGCGGGAGTGCGTGGCGCGGGGCTGTGAACGCGACGGTGTTCTCCCCGGCCGGTTGCGGGTCCGGCGACGGGCCGCCGAGCTGTACCGCGGCCTGATGCTGGACGCGGACCCGATGCGGTCGACGGCGGGCCGGGGGGCGGTGGATCCGCTGCGCGCGATGGACTGGGTGACCCTCTTCGCCCTCGCGGTCAACGAGGAGAACGCCGGCGGTGGCCGGGTGGTGACCGCACCGACCAACGGTGCGGCCGGCATCATTCCGGCGGTCCTGCACTACTACGACCGGTTCGGGCCGGGCGCCACCGCGGATGGTGTGGTGCGGTTTCTGCTCGCGGCCGGCGCCATCGGTGTGCTCTTCAAGGAGAACGCCTCCATCTCCGGCGCCGAGGTGGGTTGCCAGGGCGAGGTGGGTTCGGCCTGCTCGATGGCGGCGGCCGGGCTGGCCGAGGCGCTGGGGGGCAGCCCGGAGCAGGTGGAGAACGCCGCCGAGATCGGCATGGAACACAACCTGGGGCTGACCTGTGATCCGGTCGGCGGCCTCGTGCAGATCCCCTGCATCGAACGGAACGCGGTGGCTAGCATCAAGGCGATCACGGCTGCCCGGCTCGCGTTGCGGGGCGACGGCGTGCACCACGTCTCGCTCGACAAGGTCATCAAGACGATGCGGGAGACCGGAGCGGACATGAAGGTCAAATACAAGGAAACGGCACGGGGCGGCCTCGCCGTCAACGTGATCGAGTGCTAAGTGCCACCGGCCCGCCGGCGGGGGGTGTGGCGCGGACCGGGCAGGAGGCGACGCGGTGGCCGCTGGCGTCGGGACGCTCTGGTCGAATCGCGGCGCGCTGCGCATCCTCGTCCGGCGGGACCTCGCGGTCAAGTACCAGCAGTCCGTGTTGGGCTATCTCTGGTCCCTGATCGAACCGTTGGGCTTCGGCGCCATCTACTGGTTCGTCTTCGGTGTGCTGTACGAGCGGGACACCGATCGGTATCTGGGTGAGGCGGCAGACTCGTACCCGCTGTTCCTGTTCACCGGAATCTTCGCCTGGATGTGGGCCAGCTCCGCGCTGGGCGAGGCGACCAACGCGCTGACCGGCCAGGCCAGGTTGATCACCACGATGAACCTTCCCCGCCAGTTCTTCCCGATCGGGCGGGTCGCCGGGCGGGTCGCCGAGTACCTGGCCGGCCTGCCCCTCCTGGTGGCGGCCGCGGCGGCGTACGCGGTGGCGGGGCGGATCCACCCGGGCTGGTCGGTGCTCGCCCTCCCGCTGGCCATCAGCCTCCAGGGCGTTCTGCTGGTCGGCCTGGCGCTGCTGCTCTCCGCGGCCAACGTGCTGATGCGCGATGTCGAGCGGGTCATGCGGTTGGTCGTCCGGGTGCTCTTCTACGCCACGCCGATCATCTACCCCTTCGGCCTGGTTCGGGACTCGCGCCTGCCCGACTGGCTCAAGGCCGGGTACGAGCTGAACCCCCTGGTCGGGATCTTTCAACTACACCATGCGGTCTGGTACCCCGACGAGTTCCCCGACGCCCGGCTACTCGGCACCACGATCGCCGGCTGTCTGCTGGTACTCGTTGTCGGTTGGTGGACGTTCCACCGCCTCGAACCGGCGGTCCTCAAGGAGCTGTGAGATGGCCGATCCGATCATTGAAGCGGCGGGGCTCGGCATCCGGTTCGTCCGGAACCGCCGCCGGCAACTGCGGCTGCGGGACCTCGCCCTGCACCGGGGGCGTCGCGGCGGTCGCGCCGACGGGCGGTTCTGGCCGCTACGGGATCTCTCCTTCTCGATCGCGGCCGGCGAGACGGTCGGCGTGATCGGCCGCAACGGCACCGGCAAGAGCACCCTGCTGCGGCTCGTCGCCGGCGTGCTGATCCCCGACGAGGGTTGGATCACCGTGCGCGGCGCGGTCGCCCCGCTGCTGGAGCTCTCCGCCGGCTTCTCCGCCGACCTGACCGGCCGGGAGAACCTTTACCTGGTGGGCGGCCTACACGGTCTCTCGCCGAGCTACCTGCGTCGCCGAGTGGACGAGATCGTGTCGTTCGCGGGCAGGCAGGTGGAGCAGGCCCTCGACACGTCGGTGCGGCACTATTCGTCCGGCATGAAGGTCCGGCTCGGATTTGCGATCATCTCGCACCTGCCGCACCCCGTCCTGCTGATGGACGAGGTTACGGCGGTTGGGGACGCCGAATTCCGCCAGCGGTGCTATGCGACGATCGATCGTCTGCTCGGAGAGGGGCGCACTCTGGTGCTGGTATCACATAACGAACAGGACCTGACCCGGTTCTGCCGGCGCGGCTTCTACCTCGACGCCGGTCGAATGATGGTGGACGGGACGATGGCCGAGGCGCTGGCCGCGTACCACGGGGCGGTGGCCCGGTGACGCTCGCGCTCGTGTTGACCGCCGACGGATCAGCGGACCTCGCCGACCGCCTGGCTGGACAGTGTCGCCACGCGGGGATCGACGAGGTGCGGCTGGTCAGTGACCTCGCCGCCTTGGCTGACCTGGCGGAGTCGGCCACCGGTCCGGTCCTCGTCACCGGCGCTGATCTGGTCGCGCACACGGCCGTCCTGCGGCACCTGGTCACCAGCCCGGCTGAGCCGACGGTGGCGCTGGTACTCGCGGGTCCGCCGGTGCCCGGTCGGACGGTGGTTCGCGAGGATCGGGGACAGGTGGTCGCCGCTGGCCCCCCGGCGGCACTGGACGGCGAGGCCACCGGTGTCTTCGGCGGTGCGCTACGGGTCGATCCGGCCAACCTGCCGGTCCTGGTCGCCGCCGCGCGTGCGCTCGCCGCTGAGGTCGTACCGGTGGGAGCCGCCGCGGCCCATGGTGTCGTGGACGACGAGCCCGCCGTGGACCGGCTCTTCGCTGACCTGGTGGCCCGCGACGCGGTGACCTTCGCCCACCGGGTACGGCTACTCGTCGCGCGTCGGATCGCGGCCGCCGACGACCGGGCCGCGGCCGAGGCGGCCGTCGCCGCCGTTGACCCGGACCGGGCCGAGTTGCGGCTGTCGGTGAAGGAGCGAGATGACTTCTTCACCACTTTCTTCGTCAGTACCTGGTCGCCGTACGTGACGAAGGCGGCGGCCCAGCTCCGGCTCAGCCCCACCACGGTCACGATGATCTCGGTGGCGTTCGCGGTGGTGGCCGCGCTGCTGTTCGGCGCCGGGGGGCGGCCCGCCTTGGTCGCTGGCGCGGTGCTGCTCTACCTGGGTTTCGTGCTGGACTGCGTGGATGGGCAGCTCGCCCGCTACACCCGTACGTTCAGCGCCTGGGGCGGGTGGCTCGACACCATGGCCGACCGGGCCAAGGAGTTCATCGTCTACGCCGGGCTTGGCTACGGCGCCACCCAGGCCGGATTCCGCCACGGGTGGGCCCTGGCGATCGCCGCGATGGCCGTGCAGACCGTCCGCCACATGAGTGACACCTGGTATGGCGCGATGCACGACGAGGCAGCCCGCCGGCCGCGGGTGACCCCGGGGGGTGGGTTCGGTGACCGGCTCAGTGCCGCCTCGAACCGGGTGCAGGCCGATGTCGGTTCGGTGACCTACTGGCTGAAGCGGACGGTGGTCTTCCCAATCGGTGAGCGTTGGGCGTTGATCGCCCTGGCGGCAGCCTTGTTCGACCAGCGGGTCGCCCTGTTCGCGGTGCTGACCGGGATGGTGCTGGCGCTCGGTTACACCGCGGCACTGCGGCTGCTGCGGGCCCGCTCGATGCGGGTCGGAGTGTTGAACACGGTGGACACCTCCCTGCATCGGGACGACGGCCCATTGGCCCGCGCCCTGCCGACGCCGCGCTGGCCGGGCCCGCTGGGGCTGGCGGTGTCGGCGGTGCTGGTGCCGGCGGTGCTGCTCGGGCTCGCACTCCTCGGCTCGGATTCCCTCCCGCGGTGGACGGCGTTGGTCGGGCTCGGTGGGCTGCTGCTGGCTGCCGCGGGGGCGCGGGCCGGTCACGGCGGGGCGCTGGACTGGCTGGTGCCGGCGGCGCTACGCGCGGCGGAATATCTCTTCGCGATCGCGGTCGGCGTGCTCGGGGGTGTCCCCGCCTGGTTGGTCTTTGGGTACGTCTTCGTGCTGACCCTGCACCACTACGACCTGACCGCGCGGCTGGAGAAGCGGAAGCTGGCCCCGCCGCTGCACGAAGCCACGCTGGGCTGGGAAGGGCGGTCAGCGGTGCTGACGCTCTCCGCGATTACCGGAATTGCTGCTATTGGCATGGCTACACTCGGTATATACCTTTTAGTGGTCTTCGTGGGGAGCGTGGCCCTCGCCTGGGTGATTCGGCCTGCCCGCGCCGTAGGGGCGGCGGGATCGACAGGTGCTGTTGGCGGTCGCCCACCGGGTTAGGGGGGCCGGGTGACACTGATCAGCTTCGTGATCCCGGCCTACCGGGTGCAGGGCTATCTGCGCGAATGCCTGGACTCGATCCTCGGGCAGCCGGTGGCCGGGATCGAGGTGATCGGTGTCGATGACTGCTCGCCGGACAGCAGCGGCGAGATCCTGGCCGAGTACGCGGCCCGTGACCAACGGGTACGGACGATCACGCTGCCGGCGAATCGGGGACTCGGCCCAGCCCGCAACGTCGGCCTGGATCAGGCCGGCGGGGAGTACGTGTGGTTCGTTGACGGCGACGACTGGTTGGCGCCGGAGTGCCTCGTTGAGGTCGTCGAGCGGCTGCGCGCCACCACACCGGATGTCCTCGTCGTTGACCACGTCCGGGCCTGGTGGCACGGGGGCGCCACCCAGAGCGGGATGCGCGAGGTCTTTCCGTCTTCGCCCGGGGCGGCGACGTTCCGGCTACGTGAGCGACCGGAGACGATCCGCCTGCTGCACACCGCGTGGAACAAGGTGCTGCGCCGCGCGTTCCTGCTCGAGCACGGGCTGCGCTTCGCCCCCGGCTGGTACGAAGATGTCTCGTTCACCTACCCGGTGCTCCTCCGCGCCCAGCGGATCGGGGTGCTAGATCGGGTCTGCGTGAACTATCGGCAGCGCCGGGCCGGCGCCATCACCCGGACCCGGGGGGACCGGCACTTCGAGGTCTTCGCGCAGTGGCACCGGGTGTTCGCGCTCCTGGACGAGGTGGGAGCGGACGAGGACGACCTCCGCCCGGCCCTCTTCGAGCGGATGATCTGGCACTACCTGACCGTGCTCGGCACCGGGGAGCGGATCCCGGCGGACCTGCGGCCCGCCTTCTTCGTTCGGATCGCCGCCGACCATGCCCGCTGGCTTCCGGCGCAGGGCGAGCCGGCCCAGCCCGGGGTCGAAGGGCTGAAGCACCGCCTGGTCGCCAACGGCCGGTGGCGGACGTACAACGTACTGCGCGGTGCCGCTCGGGTACGGGGTATCGCTGCCCACGCGACCCGACGGGCCCGGCGTGGGGCGGTGCCGCTCCTCCGGCGGGTTCGCGATGTCGGATTGCGCGAGTACTACCGGGCCGAGTTACTGCGGCCGGTCGACCCGCGGCTGGCGGTGTACGCCGCCTACTGGTACCGCGGCTACGCCTGCAATCCGGCGGCGATCTACGAGGCGGCCCGGCGACTCGCCCCGCACGTGCGGGGGGTGTGGATCGTGCGGCGGGACCGGGTGGATTCGCTGCCGGCCGGCGTGGACTACGTGGTCGCCGGCACCCCCGCAGGCTACCGGGCGTTGGCGCAGGCCCGCTGGCTGGTCAACAACGTCAATTTTCCCAACTTCGTCCGGAAGCGACCCGGCACCGTGCATGTGCAGACCCATCACGGCACGCCGATCAAGGTGATGGGCCTGGACCAGCAGTGCTACCCGGTCGGGGCCCTGATGGACTTCGCGGGGCTGCTGCACCGGGTGGACCGGTGGGACTACAGCATCACCTCGAACAGCTTCTCCACCCAGATGTGGGAGCGGGCCTACCCGGCCGCGTACACCACGCTAGAGGTGGGGTATCCGCGCAACGATCGGCTGGCCACCGCCACCACCGAGGAGGTGCTGCGGATCCGGGCCGAGCTGGGCCTGGGGGTCGGCGAGCAGGTGGTTCTCTACCTACCGACGCACCGGGAGCACCTGCCGGGGTACCGGCCGCCGTTCGACCCGGGCCGGTTCCTCGCCGCGTTGGGGCCCGCTGGTCGGTTGCTGATGCGCAGTCACTACTTCGACGACCGCGCCTCCCCGACTCCGGACGCGGCCTACCCGGACCGATTGCGCGACGTGAGCGGCTATCCCCGGGTGGAGGACCTCTATCTCGCCGCCGACGTGCTGGTCACCGACTACTCGTCGGCAATGTTCGACTACGCCGTCCTAGACCGGCCGATCGTCGTGTACGCACCGGACTGGGCGGCGTACCGGTTGACCCGTGGCGTCTACCTGGATGTAATCGCCGAGCCGCCGGGGGCGGTGGCGACGGACTTCGCCGGTCTGCTTGACCTCTTCCGCTCCGGTGCGCTGCGTGATCCGTCGGCGGAGGCGGCGCGGCGTCGGTTCCGGGACCGGTTCTGCCGGCTCGATGACGGCCACGCCGCCGACCGGGTGGTCCGGCGGATCTTCGGTGTGGCTGACGCCGAAGCCGATCCGGCCAGCTAGCGCTCCGCCACAAGGCGGTGCGGTGCGGCGGCGAAGATTGAACGTTCATCCGATGTGCAGGTCGGGTGGGGCTCGTCACAGTCGTTCAGGTCCGAGTTGGTCAGGTGGGGAGGAACGGGTGGCCACCGTCGCGCTCAAGGATGTGACCAAGGTCTTCCGGACCGGTGCCCGCGCCGTTGATCGCGTGAACCTTGACGTCAACGACGGTGAGTTCATGGTGCTGCTCGGTCCCTCCGGCTGTGGCAAGTCGACCGTGCTGCGCATGGTCGCCGGCCTGGAGGAGCCGACCTCCGGTGCGGTCTTCCTCAACGGCGAGTTCGCCAACGATCTGCCGCCCCGCGATCGGTCGGTGGCGATGGTCTTTCAGGACTTCGCCCTCTATCCGCACCTGAGCGTCGGCGACAACATCGCCTTTCCGTTGCGTCTGGCTGGCCTGGCGGCGGAGCGGCGCGGCGAACGGGTCGCCGGTGTCGCGGCTGCGTTGGGGATCGCCGATATTCTCGACCGCCGGCCCGACCGGCTCTCCGGTGGCCAGCGGCAGCGGGTCGCCATGGGGCGGGCGATCGTGCGTCGGCCGGAGCTTTTCCTGATGGACGAGCCCTTATCCAATCTCGACAGCGGGCTCCGCTCCGAGCTGCGTGCGGAGATTTCTGGACTTACCCGGGAGCTGGGGGTCACCACCCTCTATGTGACCCACGACCAGACCGAGGCGCTGACCATGGCCGACCGGGTGGCGATCATGCGCAAAGGGGTCCTGCAGGACGTCGGCACCCCGACTCAGGTCTACGGCCGCCCGGCCACCCTCTACGTCGCCACGTTTCTCGGCGCCCCGCGGATGAACCTGCTGGAGGCCGCGGTCCACGTGCACCTGGACCAATACGTAGCGCTCAACCTCGGAGAACAGGCGCTGCACCTCCCGTGGGACGACATGCGCACCCGGGCGGTGGGTCACTATCACGGCGAGCGGATCGTGGTCGGCGTCCGGGCCGAGGCGCTGACCCCGACCGCCCCGAACACGCCGGGCCCGGTGTTGCACGGGCAGCTCCGTCACCTGGAGCATCACGGGCACGAATCGCTCGCCTTTCTCGACATCGGCGCTACCGCCGTCGTCGTGGACGAGGCGACGGTGCCGGCGGACGGGGGCGTGGTCGGGCAACGAGGCCTGCGTCAGTTCGGCCGGGTGATGCGGCGGATCACCGGGCGGTTCGGTACGGCGGACGAGGAGCAGCAGGCCGGGACGAGCCGTACGCCAGCCAGCGTTCTTTCCGATCCGGGTCGGCACCACCGCCGGCCGGCGGAGTTGGCGGTGCGGCTGGCACCCTATCCCGCGGTATCCCCGGGGCAGAAGCTGGCGATCCAGGTCCGGATGGACGCGCTGCACTTTTTCGACGAGCACGGTGACCGGATCGATGTCGGCTGGCGCTGATGCGGGAGTCCCGCGTGTGGTCGGGCGCTGAGCGTCGCCTTGTCGCCCTGGTTACCGATCGGTAACATGTCCGGGTATGAGCATCGATGCGAGCCAGGTGGCCGCCAGCATGCTGGCGGCCGTGCCCTTCGCCCGTACGCTGGGCTTCGAATTCGTCGAGGTGGCCCCCGAGGCCGACGGCGGGATCCGGGCGGTGGTCCGGCTGCCCGATACGCCGGCTACCCACAACCATGTCGGTGGGCCGCACGCCGGCGCCATGTTCACCCTCGGCGAGACGGCCTCCGGTGCGGTCGTGGTCGCCGCGTTCGCGCCGGTGCTCGACCGGGCGACGCCGCTCGCCGTCAGCGCGGAGATCGCTTACCGGAAGCTCGCCATGGGGCCGGTGCGGGCGACCGCGCGGCTTGATCGGCCGGTCGCCGACGTGGTCGCGGAGCTGGAGGCCGGAGAGCGACCCGAGTTTCGGGTTGGCGTGGAGATCGCCACCGAGGAGGGCAAACCCACCGGGGAGATGGCCATCGTCTGGACGCTTCGCCCGCACTGATCGGCGCGTTGACCGCCGAAACGGTTTGCGCCACGACCAGGCTGGATAGATTCGAACGATGCTGGGTCTGCCTGCGCACGTGACCGCCTGCCTGTTCGACCTGGACGGGGTTCTCACCCAGACCGCTCGCGTCCACAACGCCGCGTGGCGGGTGACGTTCGACGAGTTCCTGCGTCGTCGCGCCGCAGCCAACAACGAGCCCTTCACCCCCTTCGACCCAGATGAGGACTACCGGCGATACGTTGACGGCCGGCCCCGCTATGACGGGGTCCGCCGCTTTCTCTCCTCACGCGACATCGTGCTTCCCGAGGGAACACCGGACGACCCGCCCGAGGCCGAGACGGTCCACGGCCTCGGCAACTGCAAGAACGTCCGGCTGCTCCAGGAGTTGCGCACGCACGGGGTGGACGCCTACCCCGGCTCGGTGCGGTACCTCCGGGCGGTGACCGACGCCGGGCTGCGCCGAGCGGTGGTCACCGCCAGCGCCAACGGCTGCGAGGTGGTCGCCGCCGCCGGGCTGGAGGAGTTGCTGGAGGTGCGGGTTGACGGTCTCGTCGCCCGCGCCGAGAAGTTACGCGGCAAACCAGAACCGGACACCTTCCTGGCCGGGGCCGAGCGGCTCGGGGTAGCTCCGGGCAACGCGGCCGTCTTCGAGGACGCCCTCGCCGGAGTCGCCGCCGGTCGAGCGGGGGACTTCGGGTACGTGGTGGGCGTGGACCGGGTCGGGCAGGCCGATGCCCTCTTGGCGCACGGCGCGGACATCGTTGTGCGGGACCTCGCGGAGCTGATCGAGAATCGGGAGCCGGGGGCATGATCCGAGAACGTGCATACCCGGTCGAGCCGTGGCATGTCCGAGAAACCAGGCTGGACATGGACGTGTTGGCTCAGTCCGAGTCGGTGTTCGCCCTCTCCAACGGGCACATCGGTCTGCGCGGCAACCTTGACGAAGGCGAGCCGTACGGCTTGCCGGGAACGTACCTGAACTCCTTTTACGAGCTACGCCCCCTGCCGCACGCGGAGGCCGGCTTCGGCTTCCCCGAGTCCGGACAGACCCTCGTCAACGTGACCAACGGGAAGATTATCCGGCTGCTGGTTGACGATGAGCCGCTCGACGTGCGCTATGGCGAACTCCTCGCCCACGAGCGGGTGCTCGACCTGCGCGACGGCACGCTGCACCGGACCGTGCACTGGCGCTCCCCGGCCGGGCGGGAGGTCTGCGTCCGCAGCACCCGGCTGGTCTCGTTCCGTCAGCGCTCCGCCGCCGCGATCAACTACGAGGTCGAGGTCGTGGATGGTAAACCGCTGCGGCTGATCGTCCAGTCGGAGTTGGTGGCCAACGAAACCCTCCCGGCCCAGAGCAAGGATCCCCGGGTGGCGGCGGTGCTGGAGTCGCCACTGTATGCCGAGGAGGAGCTGACCACCCATGACGGTGGCCTGCTGATCCACCGCACGAAGGTCTCCGGCCTGCGCCTCGCCGCCGCGATGGAGCACGAGGTGCAGACCACCGCGCGGACCAACATCGAGTCCGAGGGGTACGAGGACTGGGTGCGGACCACCATCGCCTGCGTGCTCAAGCCCGGCGAGACGCTGCGGGTCGTGAAACACCTGTCGTACGGGTGGTCCAGCCGGCGGTCGCTGCCGGCACTGCGGGACCAGGTCGGCGCCGCGCTGGCCGCCGCCCAACTGGACGGGTGGGACGGGTTGCTGCGGGAACAGCGGGAGTACCTAAAGGAGTTCTGGGACTCCGCCGACGTGCTGGTGGAGGGCGACCCCGAGGTGCAGCAGGCGGTACGCTTCGGGCTCTTTCACGTGCTCCAGGCGGGCACCCGGGCCGAGCGCCGGCCGATCTCGGCGAAGGGTCTCACCGGCCCGGGGTACGACGGCCACGCATTCTGGGACACCGAGATGTTTGTGCTGCCGGTGCTCACCTACACCCATCCCACCGCGGTGCGCGATGCCCTGCACTGGCGGCATCACACCATGCCGATCGCGCGGGAACGGGCCCGTGTGCTCAACCTGAAGGGCGCGGCCTTTCCCTGGCGCACCATTGAGGGACCAGAATCCTCCGGCTACTGGCCCGCCGGTACCGCCGGCTTTCACATCGCCGCCGGCATCGCCGACGCGGTACGTCGCTACGTGCAGGCCACCCAGGACACCGACCTGGAGCGGGAGATCGGCCTGGAGTTGCTGGTGGAGACCGCGCGGCTGTGGCGGTCGCTGGGCCACCACGACCGGCACGGGCAGTTCCACATCGACGGGGTGACCGGCCCGGACGAGTACACCGCCATCAAGAACGACAACGTCTACACCAATCTGATGGCGCAACGGAACCTGACCACCGCCGCGGAGACGGCGATGCGGTACCGGGAGGAAGCCGGGCATCTGGGTGTAACCGACGAGGAGACGGCGGCGTGGCGGGACGCCGCCGCCTCCATGCATATCCCCTATGACCAGGAGATCGACGTACACGAGCAGGTTGAGGGCTTCACCCGGTTCCAGGAGTGGGACTTCGTCCACACCCCACCGGAGAAGTATCCGTTGCTGCTGCACTATCCGTACTTCGATCTGTACCGCAGGCAGGTGATCAAGCAGGCCGATCTGGTGCTGGCGATGCACTGGCGGGGGGATGCGTTCACCCCGGAGGAGAAGCTGCGCAACTTCCTCTACTACGAGCGCCGCACCGTCCGCGACTCGTCGTTGTCGGCCTGTACCCAGTCCGTCCTCGCAGCTGAGGTGGGGTATCCGGAGCTAGCCCACACCTACCTGCGGGAGGCCGCGTTGATGGACCTGCACGACCTGAACGAGAACACCCGCGACGGCGTCCACATCGCCTCCCTGGCTGGTGCGTGGATCGCCCTGGTCGCCGGGTTCGGTGGGTTACGTGAGCACGACGGAACGCTCTGCTTCACGCCCCGGCTCTCCAGCCGACTGGGCCGGCTGGAATTTTCCCTGCACTGGCGCCAAGTCCAACTTCGGGTGGACATCCAGCCGCACCAGACCACCTACGCGTTGCAGCACAGCGACCCGAAGGAGACGCTGGAGTTACTGCACCACGGCGAGCGAGTTGAGGTCACCGGCGCCGAACCGGCGACCCGGCCGACCCCACCGGTGAGTGAGCCGAGCCAGACCCCGGAGCAGCCGCCCGGCCGCGACCCGCTGATCCGACTCCCGGAGCGGGAGCCGTAGGGTCGGGGCCCGCCCCGGCCGGGCCGGACCGGGCCTCGACCGAGGTCAACACCTCACAGCTGTCTGCCCTGGGAGGGGCGGCCGGCGGCGTCCCGCGGCGCCATCGCTCGGGGATCATCGGCGGTACGCGCCTGCGCCGCCTCGTCCGCCCAGTCCCGGTTACGGTTCGCGTCGCGCTTTCGTCGTTCCCGCTCAGCGGCCTGCTGCCGGGACTCCTGCTGCTGTGCCATGGCGACCCTCACGATCCATCGGGGCGCTGCCTGCGCCGGTACGGTCTGCCTCACCTGGCCGGGTACCCGAAGCCCACCCGGGCGAAACGGGACCGGACAGGCCCCGAGGAGTAGGCATGGCGGGCGAGCGGGCGGGAAGGACCGGGGCGTGGACGCACGGAGTGAGGTGCCGGTTCCGGCGGGCGACGTCCAGCTCACGGCTGATCTTCGGGTGCCGCCGGAGCCGGCCGGAGTGGTGCTTTTCGCGCACGGCAGCGGCAGCTCGCGGCGGAGTCCCCGCAATGTCGCGGTGGCGCAGGTCCTCAACCGCAGCGCGCTCGGCACCGTCCTGGTGGACCTGCTCACCCCGGATGAGGAAGTGGCCGACGCGCGCACCGCGCAGCTGCGGTTCGATATCGGCCGGTTGGCCGGCAGGCTGTCCGCGATCGTCGACTGGCTGGCCACCGGAGAGCCGGTGGGCGCGGTGCCGATCGGGCTCTTCGGGGCCAGCACCGGGGCCGCCGCCGCCCTGGTGGCCGCCGCCGACCGCCCGGACGAGGTCGGCGCGGTGGTCTCCCGAGGCGGCCGGCCGGACCTTGCCGGCCCGGCGCTGGGCCGGGTGCGAACGCCGACCCTACTGGTGGTGGGCGGCCTCGACGACCAGGTGCTCACCCTGAATGAGCAGGCTCGGGCGGCGTTGCCGGAGCCAGTGGAGCTGACGGTGGTCCCCGGCGCCGGGCACCTGTTCGAGGAACCCGGTGCGCTGGAACAGGTGGCTCGAGCGGCGGCGACCTGGTTCACCGATCACCTTGGGTGATCCGCCGGTGCACGCTGTCCCGGCGCGGTCGGTGTTTGTGCCCCGGGCGCTGGGGAATGCCCTGGGTGCAACACCCGACCCTAGGAGGGATCACATGAAGAAATTCATGGACCAGGCCAGGGAGTATGTCGAGAAGCAGGACGAGCAGGTCGACCAGGGCATAGAGAAGGCCGGTGACATGGTCAACGAGCGCACCGGCGGCCGGTACAAGGAGCACGTCGATCGTGGCGTGGAGATGATGCGGTCCCGGACCGGTGAGGGCGACCAGAACCGCTGACGCATCCGAGCTTCGGCGCGGGATGCGCCGAACGGGCCGGTCTCCCCTGCAGGGGAGACCGGCCCGACGGCGGTCAGGACGAGTAGCCGCGTTCGGCGATCCAGTTGGCGACCTTCGGCACGGTCATCCAGTATTCGCGCTTCGGTGCGGCCGGATCGGCGACCCGGAGGAGGTCGTCCTCGGCGCGGTAACCGACCAGCGTCAGGTAGTGGCCCCCCTCGTACGAGTGCGGGGTGCCGTCGGTGTCGACCGTGGTCCCCCGGACGTTGGCCACCACCGCGCGTCCCTGCGCCAGAGCGCGCCGGGTGTCTTCGCGTAGCTGGTGGACCTCATCCGGTTTGGCTGTCGTGTCCGGTATCTCGGTGGTTCGGTATGCGTCACCGGTCAGCTCGTTGAGGACGCGGGTGATGTCCCGGGCCGAGTCCGTGCCGGCCTGGGTGGTGCCGAGCCGTTGGGCGACCTCAGTCTGCGGAAGCGGCCTGCCCAGCGCGGAGAGAGCCATCCGGGTCGCCGCCGGCCCGCAGTAGTAGAAGTTGGGCTGCGCCTGATAATCGACGGTGACCAGCAGTCCGGCGGCGGAGCGGCCGTCGGTGGCGGTGATCGTGCTCATGGTCGGGCTCCTTCGGGGGTCTGACGTCCGGAGGGGGACGGCAAGCACCGCGCGGCGCTCGGCACGGATGGCGGGCCCGGGCCGCGACGGTCGGTCGATGCCAGGGCTACCGGAGCTTCAACAGGCCAGAGGCGGTGGGCATTCCTCGGCGCATCCGGCGCGCAGCCAACATATGAAGCGCAGATCACGCATGCCTTGACGTGCTTTCTGCTTCATGTGAGCGTGGAGAAGGCCCGGGGTCGGCGTACGCCGGGCCGTCACGTTGGGGCCTCCACAGGGATGAGGTAAGGGCATGAATCCCCCCGAAACGCCCGTTGTGCAGTCGGGCGTAGATCAGCTGTCCGTCGGTGGGTCTGGCGATGTGCGGAGTCAGCCGGTCGGCCCCCGAGCGGCGGTCGCCGAGCTACACGCCGGCAACCGGCGGTTCGCCGCCGGAGCTCCGGACCGCCCGCACCAGGATGTCGGCCGCCGGGTCGCGCTGGCGGAGGGGCAGCAGCCCTTCGCGGTGATCCTCGGTTGTTCCGATTCGCGGCTCGCGGTTGAGCTCATCTTCGACCGGGGTCTGGGCGACCTGTTCGTGGTACGCACGGCTGGCCACTCTGTCGGGCCGGAGGTGCTCGGCAGCATCGAGTACGCCGTCACCGCGTTGAGTGCGCCGCTGGTGGTGGTACTCGGGCACGACTCCTGCGGCGCGGTGCAGGCGGCCAGGTCAGTGGAGGCCACCGGCGTACCGGCACCCGGGCATCTTCGTGCGGTGGTGGAGGCGGTGCTGCCGAGCATCCGTCGGGCCGAGGCCGCCGGGGTCAGCGACCTGGACCAGATAATTGATCAACATGTCCGGCAGACCGTTTCCGTGCTGTTGGACCGCTCGACGGCGGTCGCTGCCGCTGTGGCCGCCGGCACCTGCGCGGTCGTGGGGATGTCGTACCAGCTCACGACCGGCGCGGTCCGGACCGTTACCGAGGTTGGGCTCCCGGCCTCGGGCACACCCTGAAGGTCGGCGACGCCGGGACGGAGCCGCCCGCTCCCGCCTGAGCCGCGTCGTTGACGGGGGCGACCGGGCTGGCCCCGAGAACGACAGCGGGGCCGGCGCCGCGAAAGCGCGGCGCCGGCCCCGGTTCGTCGGCGGCTACAGCAACGACACGTGGACGTGGTCGGTGTGGTTCGATGGGCCGCTGTACGACTTCCAGCCGGTGGCCGGGAACCAGATCTGCCGGTTCCAGATCACGTAGTAGATGCCGAGCTGGTCGGCGTTACGGACCAGGAACGCAGTCAGGTTGTTGCCGTAGATGCGCATGTCGTTGTTGTACCAGGAGCGGAAACCGCTGTCCTGGAGCGACCAGTCGCAGGCCCGGCCCTTGGGGTGCTCGTACGGCCCACCGGAGCGGTAGCATCCGACGAATCGGTCAAAGCCGGCTCTTTTGACCTCGTTGTACATGTGCAGCGTCCGCGCGGTGATGCAGCCACCGGTGGTCGGATCATCCTCGGTGCACCCAAGCGACTGCCAGCTGCCGTCCGAGTTGCGCCCCGGGGCGACCCGGGCGACCGGCGACTCGGCGTCGACCAGGCCGCCGGTAAGGCCGTTGCCGCCGACCAGGCGGAGGGCCTTCTCCGCTTCGAGCTTTCCGCGTTCGAGGTCGCTCTCCAGCTTCTGTTGCTTGCGTACCTCTTCGTCAATCCCCACCTTCGCCTGCTCGGCACGGGTCTTGATCGTGTTGACCGCCTTGATGCGCTGATCGTTGACGCGGTTTACCTCATCCAGGGCGGTAGCCCGGGCGATGAAGGAGTCGGGGGTGTCTGCTTCCAGCAACGCCGATATCGCGCCGACCCGTCCCGTCCGGTATGACTGGGTCGCGATCTCCGCCACCTGGGGGCCGAGCTCGTCCAGCTCGGCCTGTGCCTTCTTGATCTCCTTCTCGAGGGCGACCTGACGCTTCTCGGACTCCGCCAGCTGCGCCTTGGCCTGCACGTACTCGCGGTTGCGGACCTCGATGAGATCGCCGAGTAGCTCCGGCTCCTCGTCGTGCCCCGAGGGCTGCGGTGGGGAGGTGGGGGTGGCGGACACCGGGACCGGCCCGGCGAGCACGGCCAACGCGGTGAGCACAGCCGCCACGGGCGTCAACCAGCGGCGAGGGGGTGCCGTCACAATGATCCCTTCCGTTGACCGCCGGCTGGGCGAGCTGATGGGTTGGGGCGGTAAGTGCTCCCTGAACGGGCAGCTGGCGTACGGCTGCCCGTTTCCCCGGCTCGCCTCGCGGCGATTGGGCGGTGGTCCCGCAGGTGCCGGTGCGCGCCTTCGGCGGTGACCGGCAGCGAGGTTACCTGACGCTCATCCGGTCGAGCTACGCCCCAAACTCGACCAATCGCCCGAAATCGCCGATACGTTGGGTGATAAGTGCCCTGATTGCCCGCCCAGCGGGTCCGGTTCGTTACGCTGAGTGCTCTTACCATGGGTCTTCCGTGTTCTGGCCCCCGTCGCTCCGTCGATCGGCGGCGGAGGTGACCGGGCCGGAGCGGGGAGTGCTGAGCGCTTCCAGTACCTCGACGCGGGCGCGCGGTCGCGGTGGTGGTGCGGCAGCGGTGCTCTCGCCCGACTTGCCGCCAGCGGTGCGACCGGCGGCGGTCACGATGGCGGCGAGCCCGGTGGTGAGGGGGACCGCGGCGATCAATCCCAGCGTGGCAACCGCGCTGCGGACGATCTCCTGGGCGAGGAATTCGCTGGTCAGGATCTGGCTCACCGGGCGCGAGTCGGCGGTCAGCAGGAGCAGCACCGGCAGTGAGGCTCCGGCGTACGCCAGCACGATGGTGTTCACCGTGGAGGCGATGTGGGCCCGCCCGACCCGGGTGGCGGAGCGGTAGAGCTGGCGGCGGGACAGCCCCGGGTTGGCCGTTGCCAGCTCGGTCACCGTGGCGGCCTGGGTCACGGTGACATCGTCCAGTACCCCGAGCGAGCCGATGATGATTCCGGCCAGTAGCAGACCGTGCAGGTCGACGTTGGTCTGGAACATCGACAGCGTGATCGCCTCCTCGCTGCCGTACCCGGTCAGCCGGGTGGCGGCGGTGGCGAGTGTGCCGAGGAGGCCGGTGAGGATCAGGCTGCCCAGGGTGCCGAGAACCGCCACCGAGGTCTGCGCGGTCACGCCGTGGGTGAGGTACAGGACCACGAACATGATCAGTGCGGCGCCGACCACCGCGACCAGTAGCGGCGACTGGCCGGCGCTGATCCCCGGCAGGACGAACGTCAGGAGGACGGCGAAGCTCGCCGCCAGGCCGGCGAGGGCGGCGAGGCCGCGCCAGCGGCCGAAGGCCACGATCGCGGCGGCGAAGAGCGCCACCAGCCACAGCAGGGGCTTGCCTCGCTGGTGCTCCGCGATGGTGTACATGCTCGTGGTCGGGTCGGTGGGGTCGGTCAGTTTGACCAGGATGATCTCGTCGTCCACGGCGACATCGGGGGCGCCCGGTCCAGCGGGGATCGGCGTGCCGACCTGACGCCCGGCGTCCGGCCCCTGCTCGACCCGGACGGTCACCTCGCCGCAGGGGCCGTCATCGGTGGTCAGCCCGGGATCGGAGGACGCCGGGGTGGGGGGACAGGGCTCGGTGACCACCTTCGTCACGGTGCCGTGGTAGCGGGGTGGCTCGGTGCCCGGCTCGGCCGTGCGGGTGTCGCGCGGCCAGAGGGCCACCGCGGTAGCCAGGGTGGCGAGGAGCAGGGGGACCACCGTCGCCACGAGGATCCGTCGCACCCGGGGTGGGGTGGACGGAGCGGGTCGGGTGTGGTCGGCGCCCATTTGTTCTCCCAACGACTACCGGGCGAGGAACGGGACGGTCAGCCGCGTTTCATCAGTCGGCCGACGGCCGCCATCATCTCGGTCGCCATCTCGTCGGCTCGTCCCTCGGCCGCCCCCTCGTGCAGGCAGTGCCGGGCGTGCCCGTCGAGCAACCCGAGCGCCACCTTGTCCAGTGCGGCCTGGATCGCGGAGATCTGGGTGAGGACGTCGATGCAGTATCGATCCTCCTCGACCATCTTCTCGATTCCCCGGACCTGCCCCTCGACCCGGCGCAGCCGGGTGAGTAGCTGGTCCTTGCTGGCGGTGTAACCGCGGACCGGGGCGGGGTCGGGTCTGGTCATGCGGATCAGGATAGCGTACCCCTCCGGGGTATGTTAAAGTCGCAGGCAGTTACCCCCCGGGGGTATTGCCTCGGGGGGTTGGACTGGCAACAGGGGAGGTTCCCATGGTCACCACCACATACCAGGTGCAGGGCATGACCTGCGGGCACTGCGTAGCCGCGGTCAGCGCCGAGGTGGGTGAGCTGCCGGGGGTGGAGCAGGTTGAGGTCGACCTGGCGGCTGGCCGGTTGACCGTCACCAGCCAGCACCCGATGAAGGTCGAGACCGTACGCGCCGCGGTTGACGAGGCCGGCTACGACCTCGTCAACGCCTGACCGGCCGAGACCGAGCCCCGCATGAAAACGGCGACGAAGCTCACCGCCTTCTTGCTCGGTCTCGCGGCGGTGTTCGGCGTGGCGTACGGGGTCGGTCAGGTGACCGGCCCCGGCACCCCAACCCCCGCCGTCGAGACCCATCACGACGACCCCGAGCACGCAAACCCCGAGCATGACGACCCCGGCGCCGGGTCCCGCCCCGACCGGTAGGGAGCGCGATGACCACCACGAGCAGCCCGAAGCCGCGGGCCGCCAACCAGATTGAGTTGTCGATCGGCGGAATGACCTGCGCCTCCTGCGCCGCCCGCATCGAGAAGAAGCTGAACCGGATGCCCGGCGTGGCCGCCACGGTGAACTACGCCACCGAGAAGGCTCGGGTCGGGTACGCCGACGGGGTGACCCCCGATGATCTGATCGCCACGGTCGAGAAGACCGGCTACACCGCCGTCGTACCGCCGCCACCGGCAGCCGCAGCGGCGCCCGCCGCCGAGCCGGCTGACGAGCTGCGCGGGCTTGCTACCCGGCTCTGGGTCTCGGCCGTGCTCACCGTGCCGGTGATCCTGCTGGCGATGGTGCCGCCCTGGCAGTTCACCTACTGGCAGTGGCTGTCGTTGACGCTGGCCGCCCCGGTGGTGGTCTGGGGTGGCCTGCCGTTCCACCGGGCCGCCTGGGTCAACCTCCGGCACGCCGCGGCGACCATGGACACGTTGGTGTCGCTGGGCACCCTCGCCGCGTTCGGTTGGTCGCTCTGGGCGCTCTTCCTCGGTACGGCTGGCGTTCCCGGCCTGACCCACCCCTTCAGCTTCGCCATCGTCTCTGGCGGTGGTGCGGGCCACATCTACCTGGAGGCGGCGGCCGGCGTCACCACCTTCATCCTCGCCGGCCGCTACTTCGAGGCGCGCGCGAAGCGCACCGCCGGCGCCGCCCTGCGCACCCTGCTGGAGCTGGGTGCGAAGGACGTGGCGGTGCTGCGCGGTGACACGGAGACCCGCATCCCGATCGACCAGCTTGTGGTGGGGGACCGGTTCGTGGTGCGCCCGGGTGAGAAGATCGCCACCGACGGGGTGGTGGTGGCGGGAAGCTCGGCGGTCGATGCCAGCATGCTCACCGGTGAGTCCGTGCCGGTCGAGGTCAAGTCCGGCGACGCCGTGGTGGGCGCCACCGTCAACGCGGGTGGACGGCTGGTCGTGAAGGCCACCCGAGTCGGCAGCGACACGCAGCTCGCCCAGATGGCCCGACTGGTGGAGGCCGCGCAGTCCGGCAAGGCGGCCGTGCAGCGTCTCGCCGACCGGATCTCCGGGGTCTTCGTTCCCATCGTGATCGCCCTCGCCGCCGCCACCCTGGGCTGGTGGCTGGGGAGTGGCGCCGGCCCGACCGCCGCCTTCACCGCCACGGTAGCTGTGTTGATCATTGCCTGCCCCTGTGCCCTGGGCCTGGCTACCCCCACCGCGCTGTTGGTCGGCACCGGCCGGGGCGCGCAGCTCGGCATCCTGATCAAGGGGCCGGAGGTGCTGGAGTCCACCCGGACGGTGGACACGGTCGTGCTGGACAAGACCGGGACCGTCACCGCCGGTCGGATGACCCTGGTGGACGTGGTCGCGGCGAGCGGTGTGGAGCGGGCCGAACTGCTCCGGCTCGCCGGCGCCCTGGAAGCCGCCTCGGAGCATCCGATCGCCCAGGCGGTCGCAGCGGGCGCGGCCGAGGCGGGGCCCCTGCCGCCGGTAACCGACTTCGCCAACCTCGAAGGACTGGGCGTCGAGGGCGCGGTGGCGGGTCACCGCGTGCTGGTCGGCCGGCTCCGACTGCTGCGGGAGCGGGGACTGGACGTACCGGAGGAGCTGGTGACCGCCGGTGCCACGGCGCAGGCCAGCGGTGCGACGGTGGTGCTGGTGGCCTGGGATGGGCGGGCCCGCGGGCTGCTCGCGGTCGCCGACGTGGTCCGGCCGACCAGCGCGCTCGCGCTCCGACAACTGCGGGAGCTGGGCCTGAATCCGGTGCTGCTGACCGGCGACAACGAGACCGTCGCCCGGGCGGTCGCGGCCGAGGTCGGGATCGACGAGGTGGTCGCGGAGGTGCTGCCCGCCGAGAAGGTAGCGGTGGTCCAGCGGCTCCAGCAGGAGGGCCGGGTGGTGGCGATGGTCGGGGACGGGGTCAACGACGCCGCGGCGCTGGCTCAGGCCGACCTCGGGCTGGCGATGGGTACCGGTACGGATGTGGCGATCGAGGCGTCCGACCTGACTCTGGTCCGGGGCGACCTGACCGCCGCCGCCGATGCCATCCGGTTGTCCCGGCGGACCCTAACGATCATCAAGGGCAACCTGTTCTGGGCGTTCGCCTACAACGTGGCGGCGCTCCCCCTCGCCGCGGCCGGTCTGCTCAACCCAATGATCGCCGGAGCCGCGATGGCCTTCTCCTCGGTCTTCGTGGTCGTCAACAGTCTCCGGCTGCGGGGTTTCCGCCCACTGACTCAGCTCTCGGCCGGACACCGGTCGTTCGGCCGCCCCCGGTAACGAGGAGTTTCCAAGCCCGCCCGGCCCGTGCGTTTTGCGCAGCTGCCGGGCGGGTACGCATCCTGCCGGGACTGCTGGGTCGCTGAGCCGTCGTCGCCGGGCCCGCCCCCGCCGTGGGGGGGGTGGGACGTGTCCCACCGTCGAGTCCACTCGTTGCCAGGACAACGCCGTACGGCGGCGTTGCCAGCAACTGGGGAGGTCGCGGTGCGAAACGGGGGTGAGTCGGGGTGTCGAGGTGCGTGGTGATCGCGCGGCGTGCCGCCGCGTTGGCGGCACTGGTCGTGCTGGTACTGGCCGGTCACGGCGAGCAGCGCAACGCGGGCAGCCCAGCCACTCCACCTCCGCCGGTCCCGACGAGCCGCTGACCCGCACCGGGTATTCGGGCCAGATCCACCGGACGTTACACCGCCGCCCAGCGCGGAGGTTCCTCGTCCGAGGTCCCGGCGTTGGTCAGGTCGCTAGGATGATGGTCATCGCCGCGTAGCTGGTCAGCAACAGGATGCCCTCGAAGCCGAGCCGCCCCCAGCCGTACGCCTGCCGCACCAGAAGGCCGCCCAGCAGGATCGCGGTCATGAACAGCGCGCTGGTGGTCACGAAGAGTTGGGCGTCGCCCGCGGCGTGGTAGATCGAGCCACCGCGGTAGGCCACGTCGCCGACCACCAGGTTGAGGGCGTCCAGACTGTTGCCGCCGAGGACGGCGGCGATGGCCAGGGTCGGGGCGCCTCGGCGGACCGCCGCGACGGCGGTAACCGTCTCCGGGAGCGCGTTCACCGCGCCCATCAGGATCGCCCCGACGAAGCCCGCGCTCAAGCCGGTGCCCAGCACCAGGCTCTCGGCGGACCGGGCGATCGCCCATCCTCCCATCGCGACCAGCAGGCCCACCGCCGCGAAGCGCACCCAGAGCCGGCTGGAGCTGGTCCGGTCGAGGCTGCCGTGCTCGTGGGTGATGTCCGGCAGGGTCTCGGTGGTGGCGACGGCTCGCCACAGTGGACTCGCTCCGGAGCGGCGGACCAGGTGTAGGCCGCCGAGGTAGGCGGCGACCATGGCGACCGAGGCGGGGTGCAGGCCGGCCACGGTGACGTCCGGTGCGTAGCGGCCGAGCAGGGCCAGCGAGAGCAGCACGATGAGCAGGACCCCGAAGAGTACGTTCGACAGCGACGCCGAGGCGTGCTCCAGGTTGGCCCGGCGGTGGAAGGCGTCGGCCACGGCGACCGCGGTGGTCTGGGCGGCGATCCCGCCGACCGCGTTGCTGTAGCCGAGCTGCGGCTGCTCCGCGGCCGCGGTGACGGCGGTCATCACGATGCCGGACAGCGATGTCGCTAGCCCGATGAAGACCGCGCCGAAGAACGCCTCACCCCAGCCGGTTCGGTCGGCGAGCGTGTCGCCGAGGGCGACCAGGCGGATGCTGCCCAGCACCGTGAGGATCCCCGCCACCCCGAAGACGGCGATGCTCGGCCCGGTGGGCCACGGCAGGCTGGTCAGTACGTCCGGCACCGGCCGGGGATTCCCCGATCTGCCCGATCGAATCCCGCGGTGGCCGATGTCCGGATCGCAAACCCCGATGGCGGGCTGGCCGGAACGGGTTGGTGCATTTCGCCGCTACCGGAACAGCCAAATGCCTATGGTTCTTACGTCTTTGCCGTAAGGAGGCAGCTATGAGCATCTTCCATGGAACTGTCGGTTTCTACCGACACTTCCGGCCGGACATACCGACGGAGGTGGCCGATGTCCTGGACGCTGCGGTCCCCGCCGGTTCGCCACGACGGCTGCTCGACATCGGCACCGGCACCGGCCTCGTGGTGGAGGCGCTACGGGACCGGTTCGACGACATCATCGGCATCGACCCGGACGCCGAGATGCTCACCGCGGCCGAGAACGCACTCCGCCCGCGGCTACCCGCCGAGGCCCAGCTGCGCTTCCAGGAATCCACCGCGGAGGAGTACACCCCGCCAGCCGGGTGGCAGGCCGACCTGGTGACGATCTGCCGGACGTTCCACTGGCTCGATCAGGCGCGGGTCCTGAACCAACTGGACGCACAGATCAGCCGGGACGGTGCCGTCGCCATCTTCGCCGACAAGAGCTTCTGGGTCGCCGACAACGAGTGGGAACTGGCGGTCCGGGCGGTCATCCAAGAATTTCTCGGCGAACAACGGCGGGCGGGTGGTGGCACGTTCCACGGGCAGCGCCGCCCAGACCTGCAGGCCCTACGCGACTCGCCGTTCAACCGGGTCGAGGAGACCGTCGTACCGGTGCACCGGACCTGGACGGCCAACAGCATCCTCGGCTACCTGCACTCCACCACGTTCGCCGAACCGGAACTCTTCGGCGACCGGCTCCACGAGTTCGACGAGGCGGTCCGCGCCGTCCTGGCCCGGTACAGCGACACCGACACCTTCGTCGAGGAGAACGAGTTCCTCATCCACCTGGGCCGGCGGCCGAGCGCGAGCCGGTAACCGGCCGGACCAGGTGGCCTCGGCTTTTTTGGGTGGCTGCACGCGGTTCACCGGATGAACACCCGGGGCCGGCAGGATAGCGCCGACAAACCTTGTCGGCGTGAGGAGTTCTGCTGTGCCACCACGTTCACCCGACCCCCAGGGTGGAACCGCCACCGTGCCGAGGCGGCGGGCCAACTGCGGGCGCCGCGGCCTGCGCACCACCGCGATCACCGCGGTCCTGGCCGTTGCGTCCACCGGTGTGGTCGCCGCGCCGGCGACGGCCACCCCGGTCGAGGGCGCATCGGTTGACTACACCTCGCTCGTCAACCCGTTCGTGTCGACCGCCGGTGACTACGGCAACGACCTGCCCGGGGCGCAGGCGCCGAACGGGTTGGCGAAGGTCAGCCCGCTGACCATGCCGGAGCGCAACCACGCGGGCTACGACCACGACCAGAGCCACATCGCCGGCTTCACCCAGACGAACCTCGACGGGGTCGGCGGCTCCGGCGGCGGTGGCGACATCCTCGTCGTGCCGACCCAGGTCGAGTACAGCTCCCGGCCATCGAGCGAATCCTATGCACATCCGTTCACGCACGAGGCCGAGACGGCCGCACCCGGGTACTACCAGGTGCGTCTCGGCGAGATCACGGGCGCGGACGGCGCCGTGGAGAATGGCCCGGGCGAGATCAACGCTGAGGTGACCGCGACGACGCGTACCGCGCTGCACCGCTACGCCTTCCCCGCCGGAGCCACCCCGGAACTCGTCGTCGACCTGCACCACAACTTCACGAACCGGACCGGCTCGTCGGTGGACGTCACGCAGCTCGACGACGGTCGGGTCGCGCTCACCGGTGAGGTTCGGGGCAGCTTCTACGGCGCCTCCTACGCCCTGCATTACCACGCCGAGACCGAGCAGCCGGTCACCTCGGTCACCACGTGGGCAGCGGACGAGTTCGGCGACGCGGTGTCCCGGCAGGGCGTCGACACCGGCGCCATCCTCGCCTTCGCGCCCGAGGACGCGGACGAGATCGGCCTGCGTATCACGCTGTCGCCGATCAGCGTGGAGCAGGCGCGGATCGACCAGGTCGCCGAGGTCGGCGGCCGGACCTTCGACGAGGTACGCGCGCGCACGAAGGCGGTCTGGAACGAGCGTCTCGGCCGGGTCGACATCTCGGCCTCGGCGTCAGCCGACCCGGACGGCACCCTGCGTCGCCTCTTCTACACCCACCTCTACCGCATGTTCGCGCTCCCGGTGAACGCGACCAGCACCTCGGGCACCTACCGGGGCGTGGACGGCGTGGTGCACCAGGTGGACGACTTCACCTACTACGACGGCTGGGCGTCCTGGGACGACTTCCGCAAGTACTCCGTCCTGACGTACCTCGACCCCGAGCTGTACCGCGACATGATCCAGTCGCTCATCTACCTCTTCGCCGACGTGGCGAGCACCGGCAAGAGCATCGGCGGGCTCACCCACTCGGTGCCGACCGTACGGTGGGAACGCTCGGCGGTCATCGTCGCCGACGCCATCTCAAAGGGCTTCACCGGCTTCGAACGGCTCGACCAGGCGTACCCGGCGTTGCAGGAGTACGTCGGCTTCTCCGACGGCGACCAACTGGGCCAGGGGCACCCGGGAGACCGCCCCGGCGACTCGGTGCAGCGCGGCTACGACCAGTGGGCGCTGGCGATCATCGCCGACGCGCTCGGTCACGGTGCCGAGGCGACGCAGCTCCGCGAAGCGGCCGCGCTGCCGATGGCGAACCTGTACAAGCCGGGTGCGTGGACGGCGGCGGACGGCACCCAGGTCGGGCTGCTCACTCCGCGCGCGGAGGAGGGCGACTGGATCGAGGCCGACTACGAGCGGCTCGGCGCGGCGAACCTCTACCAGGGCACGCTCTGGCAGTACAACTGGTACCCGGTCTACGACCTGGCCGGCGTCGTCGCCGCGATGGGTGGGCCGGCGGCGGGGCAACGCGGGGCCGTGCACTTCCTCGGCGAGGACGACCCGGACAACGGCCTCGGCATGCTGCACTCGAACGCGAACGAGGTCGACCTGCAGGCGCCCTATCTCTTCAACTACGTGGGGCTGCCGAGCCTGACCCAGAAATGGGTGCGCACGATCTACACCAAGGAGAGCTGGAACCGCTACCTCGCCTCCAGCAGCACCGACGACTACCCCAGTAGCGACGGTGAGTTCCGCCCACCGATCAAGACCAAGGTCTACCAGCTTGACCCGCGTGGCTTCCTGCCCACCATGGACAATGACGCCGGCACGATGTCGACGATGTTCGTCGCCGCGGCCATCGGCCTCTTCCCGGTGACCTCGGGCTCGTCCCAGTACCAGCTCGGCTCGCCGTTCTTCGACCGCACGACCATCTCGTACGCGGACGGGCGCACCTTCACCGTCGCCGCGGACGGCGTCTCCGCCGACAACTACTACATTCAGTCCGCCGCGTTGAACGGGTCGAGCTTCGGCAACACCTGGCTCGACTACCACACCCTCGTCCAGGGCGGCGCCCTCGACGTACGGATGGGGGCCACCCCCTCCGACTGGGGTGCCGACAGCGAGCCGGCGTACTCGATGAGCACCGCGGGTGACGACGACGGCGGCGCGCCGAGCGACTACACCGTGCGCGCGTCGGCCACGACGATCGCCGCTCGCGCCGATGGTGCCCTGGATGGCTCGATCAAGCTCGGGCTGGAGGGGGGTGCCCGCTTCGCCGGCCGTCCCGGCACGGACTACCTCGAGACGGGCGCGGCCTCGATCCACGGGCTGCCGGCCGACGTCTCGGCGAAGGTTGAGGTCGTCAACGCGAAGACAGTCCGAGTGGCGCTGACCGGCTCGACCACGACCAGTGCCCGGTTCTACCTCACCTTTACCGACGCCGCCTTCGCCCGCGGCGTCTCCGCCGCCCAGGTCACCGGCGACGGGCTGTCCGCGCGCACCCCGCTGGCGATCTCGGTGGCCGCGGCGGAGCGCCAGCAGCTGCAGGAGCTCGTTGCCGAGGCCGTCCTGGTCCGCCAGGGAAACTACTCCTACGCCTCCTACCGGGTGTTCGACGCCGCGGTGCAGTGGGCCCAGGCGGCGCTCGCCGACACCTCCGCCAGCACGGCGACGCTGCGCAGCGCCGCCGAGTCGCTGACCGGCATGACCGCCGCGCTGGCCATCGACGAGGGCGGCCAGCGCGTCCTGGAAGGGGAGCAGTCCGACGAGTGGTCGGGCGGCGACCTGAAGAACGAGACGAACTCCGGCAGCGGCAACCTCGGTGGGGTGCGGGACGGCTCGTGGATCCAGTACCGGAACCTCGCCTTCGACGTCGCACCGCCGACGCTGGCGATCCGCTACGCGAGCAAGTACTCGCCCGACGGCGCCCCAAGCTCCCTGGAGGTGCGCGCGGGCACGCAGGACGGCCCGGTCGTGGGCGAGGCGCTGCTGCCCGGCACCGGCAGCTGGGGCAACTGGGTCACCACCCAGGCGGAGATCACCGACCCCGCGGCGCTCGTGCAGGCCCGCGACGTGACCTTCGTCTTCCACGCCCCGGACGGGCAGGACTGGGTGTCGAACTTCGACTGGTTCCAGTTCGGTCCGCAGCCCGACGACCCGGGGGACGGGCCGGTGGACACCACGGCGCTCGACGCCGCCATCACCGAGGCGGAGGAGTACGTCGACAGCGAGGACCGGTACGGGAGCATCGACTTCGGGGTGTTCCGCCAGGAGCTGGAGAAGGCCCGCGCGGTCGCCGGCTCCGGAACCGCCACCCAGGCCGAGGTGGACGCCCAGGCCCGGGCGCTACGGCTGGCGTACGAGCAGCTGGTTCCGCGGGCCCGGCTGGCGCTCGAGAACACTGTCGCGCAGGCGGACTCGCTCGATGAGGACCGGTACACCAAGAAAACCTGGAAGGCGCTGACCCACGCCCTCGACAAGGCCAAGGCCACCCTGGCCGACGCGGCGGCGAGCGACGCGAAGCTGACCAGGGCCGAAGTGGCGCTGGCGCAGGCGCTGGCCGGGCTGAAGGTGAAGCCAGCCTAGGCCCGGGGCCGTCCCTGCCCACCCAGCTCGTCGGCGAGGTGGGCAGGGACGGCGGCCGGGTCCACTGCCCCCCGCGCCGCCGTCGAAGCCCGGACCAGGTAGACGACGTCCGGTGCGCCGGCGTCGGTCGGTGTCTCCAGCAGTTCCAGGTCACCGAAGCGCTCCCGGAGGCGTCGCTCGAAGGCCTCGTCCCGGCTCGCGCTCCAGATCGCCAGGACACCCCCCGGCCGGAGTCGGTCGGCCACCAGGTCGAGCCCGCGCTGGGCGTACAACTCGGCGTTGGCCTCGAAGACCAGCCAGTTCGGGCCGTTGTCGGTGTCCAGGCAGATAGCGTCGTACTGGTCGTCGGTGTCGGCCAGCCAGGCGAGGATGTCCGCCTCGATGATCCGTACCCGGGGGTCGGTCTGCGCGGCGCCGGTGAGGTGGCGTAGGTGGTGGGCGTGCCAGCCGATCACGGTGGCCTCGATCTCGACCACGTCAACGGCGGCGAGCCGCGCGTGCTCGATCGCGCGCAGCAGCGAGAACCCGACGCCGAGCCCGCCGATGAGCAGCCGGGGCGCCGATGCCGTGCACCTGCTCATCGCCGCGTCAACCAGCAGCCGCTCGGACCGGCCGTCCGCGGTGTCCATCAGGAAGACGCCGTTGCTGATGACCTCGTAGCGGCCGTCCGCCTCGCGGAGCACCAGCTCACCCCGGCTGGTCGTCACCCGGTCCAGGGTGATCGGTGGCTGCCGGAAATCGTTCACGATAGGTACCCCCGCGGGACGTGAAAGACGGGACGGGTCAGGCGGGCCAACGCGTCGCATCACTATAGGCGCCGGTCAGCGAACCGTGCCGGGGAGTTCTGCGTCCTAACCTTTCATGGTGGACGCAGACGATGGGGAGCTGCTGCGCCTCGTCGGTACGGGGGACCGCGGGGCGTTCGAGCTGCTGTACGCGCGGAACGCACCCTGGCTGTTGCTCCGGCTCCGGCGCCGGTGCCGAGACCCGGAGCTGGCGCGAGAGCTGCTGCAGGAGACGTTCCTGACGGTGTGGCGGGCCGCGGCCAGCTACCGGGGGGACGGGACCGCGGTGGGCTGGCTGTGGTCGATCGCCAGCGGCAGACTGATCGATGCCCGGCGGCGGGCATCGGTTCGTCCGCAGCTCGTGCACGCGCCGGGGGAGGACACCCTCACCTGGTCGCCGTCGGCCGAGGACGAGGCCCTGACCGACGCGTACGACGCCGGGTTGGAACGGGCGCTGCATCAGCTCCCGCCGGAGTTGTCGGCGGTGCTGCAGGCGACGGTGCTGGACGGCCGGACCGTGCGGGAGGCGGCGACGTTACTGGGGCTGCCGGAAGGCACCGTGAAGTCCCGGGCGATGCGCGCCCGGCAGCAGCTACGGGCGGCCCTGTCATGACCGGTGAGCATGTGAGTGCGCAGGTGCTGGCGGCGTACGCCGAGGAGCGGCTGACCGACGGTGACGCCGAGTCGGTGGAGGCGCATCTCGACAGCTGCGACGCCTGCCGGGCGAGCCTTCCGCCGAGCGAGGAGGTGCAGCGGGTGGTCGCGAACGTCGCGCTGGCCTTGGACGACCGGTTGTCGACGCCGGGGCGGGTACCACCCGCGACCGGGTGGCGACGGGTGCGGGTGTTGGTGAGTGCCGCACCGGCCGTGCGGGCCGCGTGGCTGCTCTCCGTGCTCGTCACCGGGCTGCTGACTCTGGGGTTGGCGGTCAGCCCGCGGACGCTGCCACCGTGGGTGCTGCTGCTGGTCGCCCCGGCGCTGCCGGTGGTCGGTACGGCCCTGTCGTACGGGCCGCGTACCGACCCGCTGCACGAGGTGGTGGCGGGGACACCGCAGGGGGGCCTGCGAATCGTGCTGTGGCGCACGCTGGCGGTGCTGACCGTGGCCATGCCGGCGGTGGTGCTGGCCGCGGTGGTGACCGGGATCAGCACTCCCCTGCTGTGGATGCTGCCGGGCGCCGCGTTGACCGCCGGCACGCTGGCGCTCGGCTCGCTGATCGAGCCGACGTATGCCGCGGCGGTGGTGGCGGGGGCGTGGGCGGTGGTGGTGCTGGCGCCGCCGGTTGGTGGGTTGGTCGTCGTGGCCGCGAGTGCCCCCGCGTGGCTGGCCGTCACCGGGGTGGCAGTTGTCGTGCTGTACGCGCGGCGGGAACGAGTGGGGAGACAGGCGGGATGACGACAGTCAGCGTGGCCGGTCTGCAGGTCAGCTACGGAAAGCGGGTCGTCCTCGACGATCTGGCCATCGAGCTGGGCGTGGGCGTGCACGGGCTGCTCGGCCCGAACGGTGCCGGCAAGACGACCCTGATGCGGGTGCTGGCCACAGTGCTGCGCCCGGATCGGGGGGAGGTCCGGCTGCTGGGGCGCCGCATTGACGACCGGGTGGGGCTGCGCCAGGCCCGTCGCCGGTTGGGCTACCTGCCCCAGGCGTTCGGCTTCTACCCGCGCTTCACGGTCCGGGAGTTCGTCGAGTACTTCGCCTGGCTGCGGGAGATGCCGGCGGCGCGGATACCGCTCGCGGTGGACCGGGCCATCGAGCGGGTCGGTCTGCTCGACCGGGCGGACGACCGGATGAAGCACCTCTCCGGCGGAATGCTGCGGCGCGCCGGCATCGCCCAGGCCATCGTGAACGACCCGCGGGTGCTGTTGTTGGATGAGCCGACGGCCGGGCTGGACCCGGAGCAGCGGGTGGAGTTCCGAACGCTGTTGCGGGAGTTGGGCTGCGACGCCGTGGTGCTGGTCAGCACGCACCTGGTGGAGGATGTCGCGGCGGCGTGCGCCCGGGTCAGCCTGGTCGATGATGGGCGACTGGTCTTCGCCGGCCGCCCGGAGGAGCTGATCGCGGCCGGCGGGGACGGCGACAGCGGTGACTCCCCGATCGAGCGGGGCTACACGGCGGTGTTGCGCGGCGCGCGGCAGGTGTCGCGGTGAGGCGGGCGCTGTGGGTGGAGCTACGCCGCGGCACCGCACCCTTCGCGGCGCTGGCGATGTTCGGGGCCGGGGTGTGGGTGCTGGCGGTGCACCCGGACGATTGGGCCGGCCGTTGGGCCGGCCTCGCCGACTACCTGCGGGTGTCACTGCTGGTTCTCTGCCCCCTCATGGTCAGCGCCGGGGCGTGGCAGGCCGGCCGGGAGCGGCGACGCGACATCGGCGAGCTGATCGCCGCCACCCCACGCCCGGGCTGGCATTCGCTGGTGGCGGCCTGGCTCGCCGTGACCCTGGCCGGGATCGCCGGCCTGGTGGTCGCGTTCGGCGGGGCGGCGGTGCTGGTCGCGCGGGTCGCGACCTACGGCGGTGGGGACTGGTGGCAGCGGGCGTCCGTCGGGGTCCTCGCCCTGGCCGCCGCCAGCGCGGGTGGTGTCCTCGTCGGCCGGTGGGTCCGGCTGCGGGTGGTGGCGCCGATCGCCGGCCTGGCCACCTACGTGGGCCTGGGAATCCTGACCTACTGGAACGCGCCCCCCGCGCGGCTCTCCCCGGCCGACCCTCCCGGGTCCGCCTACTCGCTGGTGCCGGAGTGGGGCACCGGGTTGCAGGTCACCTGGCTGGTGGCACTGACCGCCCTGCTGCTCGCCGTCGCCGTACGCCGATGGCGCGTGGCGCTGCTGGCCGGTGCGGTCGCCATCGCCGCCGCGGTCCCGATCAGCACCGCGCCCAGCTGGTATCGCGCGCCGGCCGACCCGGCCGCGGTGGAGCTGGTCTGCACGAGCAGCGGCCCACAAGTCTGCCTGACCCGGGTCAACGCCTTTCTGCTCGACGAGGTCGCGGCGGTGGCGCAGCCGATCCTGGCCCGGCTCGACGGGATACCCGGAGCGCCCCGGCGGGCAGTTGATCAGGCCGTCCGGCCGCCAGGTGCTTCCGTCGCGGAGGATTCCGACACGGTCTGGCTCGGCCTGGACTTCCAGGCCACCGTCTTCGGCGGCCTGGTCAACATCGACTATTTGCGTGCGGCCTTTCGCCAGATGGCCGGAATCGAGTGTGCGTACTCGTTGGAGATTGACGGATTCGATCAGCGGATTCACCAGGCCGACAACATGGCCACCGACTGGCTGCTCGACGGGACGGGGTTCGGGGTAGGGGGAGCGTCGGCCGGGCTTCGCGAGCTGCCGCCGTCGGCGCAGCGCGCCTGGTTCGCCGACTACCTCGACGCCGCCGGTCGCTGCGACCTCCCGGCCCTGGTCCGCCTGGCGGAGCAGCCGTGACCGGTCGGCTGCTCCGGCTGCATCTGCGCGCGCGAGGAGCGTCGGCCTTCGTGGCTGGGGTCAGCGTCATCACGCTGCTGGCCTGGGCCGGTGGAACCTGGCTCGCCGGCCGGTCCTTCTTGGACGGGCCGGCCGCCCGCCTCCCCGTGGTCGTGCTCGCCCCGCTGCTGGCCGCGGTGCTGCTCGGGTCGACCCTGGCCGGGGCCGACGAGGAGCTCGAACGTGGCACTCCGCTGCGCTGGCCGGCCTGGCGGGCCGGGCATGTTCTTCTCGCCGTTTTCGCCGTGGCCGCGGCGCTCGTCCTGACGGGGCTGCGCGTTCCCGAGACGTTCGGTGCCCATGCGCTGGCCCGCAACACGTTCGGCTGGATCGGCCTGGTCGCTGGTGCCACGGCGCTGCTGGGCGCGCGGCTGGCGTGGTTGCCGGCCTTCGGCTACGGGTGTGCGGTCTACTTCGCCCGGCCCCGGGACACCGGTGTGTTCGTGGCGCTGTGGGCCTGGCCGGTGCAGCCCTCCGCCGCTGCCGCCTCGTGGTGGGCCGCCAGTGGAGTGCTCGCGCTCGGCCTCACCGGCTACGCGTACCGTGGTTCTGCCGTCAGTCGCCGCCCTCGCCCCAGCCAGTAACTGTCTGAAGTGGATCGGTCACAAACGTTCACAACGTACATATTGGTCGGTAGGGTGTCCTGAATGCGTCGCTTTGGGATGCTCCTGCGGTAGGTCCGTTGGGGCTCCCGGTGGTAGAAGACGGAGGACGGATCGTGACGGTTCCGCAGGAGGCTGGCGTACCAGTCGCCCGCATGACGTTCGAGGAGTTCCAGGCGCTCGGCCCCGGCGGCCTCTTCAAGGCCGACGTGCCGACGGTGATCTCACTGCCGGAAAGCGTGCGCGGGCTCGGGCGCGAGGGGGTGGCGGCCCGGCTGGCCGACATGACCGTCACCCTGTTCACCGAACCGGGCGACAAGCACCATCCCGGGCGCTGGGAGACCCGGGACATCACCCTGCGGGACTTCTTCGCCGACGAGCGCCACCTGACCGAGTCCGACACCTGGCACCGGGTGGTGTCGAACATCCGGAACAGCCCGGCCGACGTCAACGCCGTGATCGGCTTCGACGCCGAGGGGTTCTTCGGCTACGGCAGCTCGTTGTATGCGGCCAACCTCTGGATCAGCCACCGCGGTGTCTTTACCAAGAACCACTTCGACGAGTTCGAGAACTTCAACATCGCGCTGGAGGGCCGCAAGCGGTTCATCATCGCGCCGCCCGGGTCCCGCGACTACTACCCCCGGTCGGTGCTGCGCGGCTTCGGGGACAAGTCCCACGTGTTCGACCTCGACAACGTCGACCTGGGGCGCTTTCCGAAGGTGGCGCCGAAGCTCGCCCAGCGCCGCGACTTCGTCCTCGAACCCGGCCACATGCTCTACCTGCCGCTCGGCTGGTGGCACCAGGCCGAATCCCTCGACCCCATCAACATCAATGTCAACTTCTGGTTGAAGTCGAAGAAGATTCTGCGCCGGCCACATGTGCTGGGTGTCGCCCTCTACACGTACGCCTACCGGCGATTCAAGGGCGTCTACAGCTACCAGCCAACCGAGGTGAACTCGTGAGCGACCGCAAGACCATCACCCCCACGCACCGCTACCGCAACAACGACAAGCTCATCGGCATCGGCAACGCCTTCTGGAACATGTCCGAGGCGAACGGGGTCGCCGGCATCGTCGGTGACCTCGCCGACGGGATGTTCACCATGGCCGACGGCCACCAGTTCGTGAACTTCACCGTCTGCTCCTATCTGGACCTCGACACCCACCCGAAGGTCATCGACGGCGCGGTCGCGGCGCTCCGCCGGTTCAACGTGCTGGACCACTGCATTCCCCGCACCCGGGTGCAGACGCCGGTGCTGCTGGAGCTGGAGGAGTCCCTCGGTGAACTCTTCGGCGCGATGGTGATCAGCGCGGTCTCCACCGCCGCGGCGAGCACCGGCCTGCTGCCGCTGATCGCCTCCGGTCACCTCGGTAACGGCACCCGGCCGCTGATGGTCTTCGACAAGAACGCCCACGTGTCGCTGGCCAACGCCAAGCCGAGCTGCGCCGACGAGTCCGAGGTGGTCACCTGCAAGCACCACGACCTCGACTACCTCGAAGACATGTGCCGCACCTACGAGCGGGTCTGCTACGTGGTGGACGGTGCCGACAGCCTCGGCGGCTATGCCCCGGTCAAGGAGCTCGCCGACCTGCAGGACAAGTACAACATGCTGGTCTTCTACGACGACTCGCACTCGCTGTCGGCGTACGGGCAGCGGGGCATCGGCTACGTGCGGACCCATGCGCCCCTCCTCGACGAGCGCACCATCACCGTCGCCACGCTGAGCAAGGGCTTCGGCGCGGGCGGTACGGCGGTCCTGCTCGACGGCTACCCGCACGAGACGCGTCGGCTCGTCGAACGCTTCGCCGGCCCGCTGGGCTACTCGCAGAAGATGAACGCCGCCGCCGTCGGCGCCGCGCTCGCCTCCGCGGAGATTCACCGCACCGAGGAGCTGGACCAGCTCCAGGGGCGGCTCCGCGCCAACATCGCGTTGTTCGACTCGCTGCTCGACACCGAGCAGTCCGGCGAGTCGTACCCGATCCGGTTGGTGCCGATGAGCGACGACACGGTCGTTGACGCCGCCCAGCAGGTCTTCGCCGCCGGCTTCTACACCTCGCCGGTGTTTTTCCCGATCGTCGCCCGGGGGACCGCCGGGCTGCGGGTGATGCTGCGCGCCGGCCAACCCGAGGAGCAGATCCGCCGGCTCTGCGCGGTCCTGGTGCAGGCCGGGGCGCGTCCGGCCGCCCCGCTCGACGGGCCGGTCCTCCGGTGAGCGCCGCCGTGCGCGCCATCCCGCGCAGCATCCTCTACACCCCGGCGCTGTCCCTGGACCGGGTCGTGAATGCCTGGTCGTACGACGCGGACGTGCACCTGATCGACTTGGAGGACTCCGTCCCGCCGGCGGAGAAACCGGCCGCGCGGGTGGTCTGCCGGGACGCGTTGGACAAGGCCCCCCAGCCGGCCAACGTCGCCGTCCGCATCAACGAACTGGGCAGCGTCGAGGCCGTGCACGACCTGCTGCTGCTCGCGGAGAGCCCGGTGCGGCCCGGCATCGTCGTGATGACCATGGTCACCTCCGCGGCCGAGGTCACCCTGCTGCGGCGGATCCTGGCCTCGGCCGGCGCCCAGCCGGAGATCTATGTGACGGTGGAGACCGTCGAGGCGGTCACCGGGATCGACGCCATCGCCGAGGCGGCGGATGGGCTGGTGCTGGGCTCGGCCGACCTGGCCGCCACGCTCAACGTCGAGATCACCTGGGCGGCGATGCTCGCCGCCCGGCAGGCCATGGCGATGGCCTGCGCGCGGCACGGCACGGCCTGCGTCGACACCGCCAACTTCCGGCTCTCCGAGCCGGCCGTGCTGGCGGAGGAGACCGTGCGGGTGCGGGCTCTCGGCTTTCACGGCAAGGCGACGGTGCACCCCAGCGAACTGGCCACCATCAACCAGGCCCTGCGTCCCCAGGACAACGACCTGCGGCTGGCCCGTCGGGTGGTCTCGGCGGTCGGCAGCGCCAACGGCGGCATCGCCGTACTGGACGGCAGCATGGTGGGCCCACCGTTCGCCCGGATGGCCCACGCCACCGTGGCGCGCCAGGACGCCTGGGAAGCCCGATTCGGTGGTGCCGGATGACCGAGACGGCGATGGTCACCGCCGCCGACATGGCGGGCGCACGTCGGATGACCCAGGTGATCGACGTACTCGGCGAGATGTTCGTGGACCTCGCCACCGGCCGGACCCGCTCCCCGGCCCGGACGGTGGTGGAGCACGGCGAGCAGCGGGTGCTGCTGGTCAGTCCGGCGGTCTGGGAACGGCGTGGGGTCGGCAGCGTCAAGGTCACCACCCTGACCCCGGACAACCCGGGGCGGGGGCTGCCGCTGATCCACGGAGTCGTCGCCCTCACCGACCTGGAGACCGGGCGGATCACCGCGCTGCTGGACGGCGCCGAGCTGACCGCCGTACGGACCGGGGCGGTGGCGGCCCTGGCCACCCGCTTCTGCACCGCGGCGACCGCCGACGACCTCGCCGTGGTCGGTGCCGGAGTGCAGGCCCGCGCCCTCATCCGGGCGGTGGCGGCGGTACGTCCGATCAAGACCCTGCGGATCTTCTCGCGCACCCGGGCCGGTGCGGAGAAGCTCGCCGAGGAGGTGCGGGCGACGACGTCGATCCGGGTGACGGTCTGCGACAGCGCGCAGACCGCCGTCGCGGACGCGCCGATCATCTGCACGGCCACCTCCACCAGCGACAGCACGCCGGTGGTGGCGGCGGACTGGGTGGCGCGCGGGGCACACCTGAACGTGGTCGGCGGCACCCACCCGGACGCGATCGAAGTGGACCCGGCCCTGCTGGGAGACGCGGTGATCGTGGTCGAGGAACAGGCCGCCGCGGTGGACGGTGCGGGCGAGGTTCGGGCCGCCCTCGCCGCTGGTCTGCTCGTCGTCGACGAACTGCGGGAACTGGGTCGCCTGATCGGCGGCGAGGTCGAGTTCGGTGGCCGAAACTCGGTGCTACGCACGGTCGGGATGGCCCTTGAGGACACTGCCGCGGCGGTCGCGCTCCACGAAGCGGTGGCGCTGCGTGACGCGGTGGGGGAGTCGGATGCGCGGGGTTGAACCGGTCGCCACGACGGGACACCCGTGGTTCGGCGATCAACGGCTGGCGCCGGCCGCGCCGGCGGAGCTGCTCCGGCACCGGCTGCGCCGCGTGCTGCAGGACACCGGCTGGCCGTACCAGCCGGTGCTGCCGGCCGCGCCGATCACCATCCCTCGGGCCTCGTACGCGGAGCTGTTCCGGGTGGCCGGTGTCCTGCTGGGGCTGCTGCGCCGGACCGCACTGGAGACCGCGCCCACCGCTCGGGAGCGGCTGGCGGTCTACCGGATGCCGGCCAGCGAGGACCAGCTCTGGCAGCGCGACCCCCTCCTTGACGAGCGGTACGCGGACTGGGTGGCCCGGCCGGACGCGGTAGTCGGCCCGGACGGGCTGCGCTTCGTGGAGTTCAACGTCAGTGGCGCGCTCGCCGGTGCGGTGGAGACGCAGAGCCGCCTGGACGTGTGGCGTGGGCTCTACGCCGACGCCGACGGCCGCCTGCCGTACCACTCGCCGGACCCGTTCGCCGTGCGCGCCGAGATGTTTCGCTCGCTCAGCGCGGAGCTGGGGGTGGCGCCCCGGGTGGCCCTCGTCGGCAGTGCCCAGGTCCCGGGGGTTACCAGTTACTACTTCGAGGTTGAGGCCGAGTATCACCGTAGCCAGGGGCTTAACACCCGGTTCTTCGAGCCGAAGGAGCTGCACGAGGCGTGGGACTGCCCGCCGGAGCTGCGTTACCCGATCGGGCTGCGCAACTTCACCATCCCGGACTGGATTGACGCCGGCGTCCCCACGGCCGAGGTGCAGGAGGCCGTGGACCACGGCACCCTGCTGGTGGGTACCCAGACCGCCACCTTCCTGCACAGCAAACTGACCATGGGCCTGCTCTCGGAGGGGCGGCCCTGGCTGACCACGGCCGAGCGGGCTCTGGTCAACCGGTACCTGCCCTGGACCCGGGTGCTCTCCGAGCGACGGACCGAATGCGCGGGCGAGCAGGTTGACCTGCTGCCGTACGTGTTGCGCAACCGCGAGCGGCTGGTGCTCAAGGAGGCGTTGGGGGACTGCGGCAAGCAGGTGGTGATCGGACCAGCGGTGACTGCCGCGGAGTGGGAGGCCGCGGTGGCAGCCGGGGCCGACGGCACCAGCATCGTGCAGGAGTTCGTGCCGCCCCAGACCTGCCGGGTGGCACTGCTGGCAGATGGCACCGACGAACCCCACGACGCCGATGTCGCCCCGGTGCTGGGGCCGCTGCTGTTCGGCGGTCGGCCGGCCGGGCTGTGGTGCCGCTACCGCACCGATGGCGCGGCCGGAATCGTCAACGCCCGGGGATCGGCCACCGGGGCGGACAACGCCATGGTGGCGCTCTGACGGTTTGGGCGGCCCCTGACCCTATCCACCCGAAACGTCGGAGACAGCAGATGACGCTACGCCGAGTCAATGACCACGAGTACGTCGAAGAGCACGGTGGGGACTACGAGGACTTCGAACCCGGGATGGTGATCCGGCACTGGCCGGGGCGCACCCTCTCCGAAGCCGACAACACCTGGTTGACGCTGTTGACGATGAACCAGCATCCGCTGCACTTCGATCAGCACTACGCCGCCGGTGCCGAGTACGGCCGGGTACTGGTCAACAGCGGCATCACCCTCTGCCTGATCGGCGGGATGACCGTGCAGGCGCTCTCGGCGCGCGCCGTGGCCAATCTGGGCTGGGACAAGGTGCGGCTCAAGGAGCCCGTCTTCGTCGGGGACACCCTCTACGCGACGAGCCGGATCCTGCAGAAGCGGCTGTCGCGGTCGCGTCCCGGCAACGGGATCGTGACGGTGGAGACAACGGGTACGAAAGCGACCGGAGAGCCGGTGATCGTTTTTGAGCGGTCCTTCCTGGTCCGCTGCCGGGAGGCCGAGTGAGTCCGCTGCCGCGCGGCCGGCTGAGTCCGCTGCCGCGCGGCGGCCGAATTCGGTGTCGGGAGGCCGGCACCGCCGACGGGCACGGCACCTGGAAAGGTGCCATAGCCCATCGACCACTTACCACGTGCGGCAAACCGTGGGTCGGCGCCGATGACCCGATCTGGCAGGATGTGTCGGCATGACGAGCGAGAAGCAGGCGAAGGCCAGCCACCGCGGCATTCCCAGCAGCAACGAGTTCCGTGAATTCATCGGCTCCGGATGGGCCAACCCCGACCGCGAGCCCACCCCCCGCGCCGCCGTGGCCGACCACGCCGCCCGGCGCCGGAGCGCGCTGTCGCAGCAGTTCCCCGGCGAGCGGCTCGTCATCCCCGCCGGCGGTCTGAAGGTGCGCAGCAACGACACCGACTACCCGTTCCGGCCGCACACCGCCTTCGCCCACCTCTCCGGCCTCGGCGCGCACACCGACCCGGACAGCGTCCTGGTGCTCGACCCGAAGCCGGGCGGTGGCCACCACGCCATCCTCTACTTCCGGCCGCTGGCCCCGCGAGACAGCGAGGAGTTCTACGCCGACTCCCGTCGTGGCGAGTTCTGGGTGGGTCCGCGCCCGAGCATCGCCGACCGGGAGTCGGAGCTGGGCATCGCCGCGCGGCACATCGACTCGCTCGCCGACGACCTCGCCAAGGACGCCGCCGCCGCCCGGCTGCGGGTGGTCCGGGACGTCGACTCCCGCCTCACCGAGCTGGTGGAGAACGTCCGTACCCAGGCCGGCGCGACCGGTTCGGAGCAGGAGCGGGAGGAGGCGGACGTGGAGTTCGCCCGGCACCTCTCCACGATGCGCCTGATCAAGGACGAGTGGGAGGTGGGCGAGATGCGTAAGGCCGTCGCCGCCACCCACAAGGGCTTCGACGCGATGATCGCCTCGCTGCCCGAGGCGGTCCGCAAGGGCCGCGGCGAGCGTTGGGTCGAGGGCGTCTTCGGCCTCTACTCCCGGCACGAGGGCAACGGCGTCGGCTACGAGTCGATCTGCGCCTCCGGCGACCACGCCAACACGATCCACTGGACGAAGAACACCGGCGAGGTTCGTGAAGGCGACCTGATCCTGATCGACTGTGGGATCGAGATCGACTCGCTCTTCACCGCCGACATCACCCGTACCCTGCCGGTCACCGGTCGCTTCACCGACGTGCAGCGCCGGATCTACGACGCCGTCTACGAGGCGCAGCAGGCCGGGCTGGCCGCGGTGAAGCCGGGCAACAAGTTCAGCGACATCCACGCCGCGGCCAACGCGGTGATCGCCCGGATCCTGCACGAGTGGGGGCTGCTGCCCGAGGGGGTCACCCTGGAGCAGACCCTGGACCGGGAGAAGGGCGGCTGGCACCGCCGCTGGATGGTCCACGGCACCTCGCACCACCTGGGCTTGGACGTGCACGACTGCCAGCTGATGCTGCGCGAGAAGTACATGGACAGCGAGTTGCAGCCGGGCATGATCCTCACCGTCGAGCCGGGCCTCTACTTCAAGTCCGACGACCTGCGGGTGCCGGCGGAGTTCCGCGGCAACGGCGTCCGGATCGAGGACGATGTGCTGGTGACCGAGGACGGCTGCGAGAACCTCTCCGCGGCGATGCCGCGGACCTCCCACGAGGTGGAGGAGTGGATGGCGCGGGTCTGGGCGAACGCCTGACCCACCCACCCCCGTACGACGATGTGGCCCGCGACCGGCGTACCGGTCGCGGGCCACGCTCAGTTGCTCCGCGGACGCAGCTGGCGCCAGGACACGACGGCGCTCGCGGCTGTCGCCAGGGCCAGGGCGCCGAGGACCGCCCCGGCCACCACCGCACCACTGAGCTGCACGGACACGCGGGTCGTGGTCTCGGCGCCGAGACCCGAGGCGACGCCGGCCAGCGCCGGCACGGTGGCGAGCAGACCCAGCACCGAACCGATGATCACCAGTAGTCCGGTCTCGCCGATCGCGACCCCGAGCAGCTGTCGCCGGGTGCCGCCGGCCGACCTCAGCACGGCGAGGCCGCGACGCCGCCCCACCGCCGCCAGAGCCATGCTGTTGGCCACCGCCAGCCCGCTGTAGCCGACCGCGACCACCGTGAGCATGCTCGCCAGGCTGTCGGTCAGCTCGGCGTCGGTGTGGTAGTCCTGCAGCGCGAACTCTTCGGCGTCGTGTAGCCGAGCGCCCGCGCCCAGTCGGGCCGGCGCCTGGTCGGCGGCGAGGAAGATGTTGTCGGTCAGGGCCGTCGGATCGTGCTCCCGGACCGTCTCCCGGGAGAGCACGAACGCGCCGCGGGTCGGGTCCGGGGGCAGCACCTCGGCGACCCGCAACGGGGCGCTACGTCCATCGGCGAAGCGTACGGTGACCGTCGAGCCGGCCCGCACGTTCAGGAGTTCCGCCATCGCGGTGTCCAGGACCGCCTCGCCCGGCCGGGACCAGCGCGGGTCCCGCGACCCGACCCCGTCCAGCACGGTGTCGCCGCCGTCCGGCCGGGTCACGAAGAGGCGGGTCGGCAGCGGCGCCCGACCGGCCGGGTGCGCCCGGACCACCGCATCGCTCAGCCCGGGCGCGTTGCCGGGGTCAATGAGTACCTGCCCCGCCAGCTGCCGGGTGACCTCGGCGGGGTACGCCATCCGCATCGTCTCGACCAGACCACTGATCAAAACGGCGAAGCCCACCGCGACGATGACCGGGGCGGCGATGGAGGCGGCGCGGCGGGGCGAGTTGAGTAGCTCGGCCCGGACGAGCAGCGCGCCCGCGCCGCGGGACCGGCGGGCGAATGCTGCCGTCACCAGGCGTACCAGCGGCCCGATCACGACCGGCGCCAGCAACGCCGCGGCGGCGATGAGGCACATCGACGTCGTGAGGGCCAGGGTGACCCGTCGGTCCGCGTCGCCGACCGCGGTCAGGACGGCCAGCACCAGACCCAGACCGAGGATCGCCAGCCCGGTGGCCCCCCGGCCACGGCCCAACCGGCGCCGCTCCGTCGCGGCGTCGCGCAACGCCTCGATGGGCGCTATCCGGGCCGCCGAGCGGCTGGCCACCCCGGCGCCGAGCACGGCGATCCCGGTGCCGACCGCGCCGGCCGCCAGCAACGGCCACGCCGAGATGACTATCTGGGCGCCGGGCGGGGTGACGTCGAGCCGATCGAGCGACGCCAGCAGGGCGGGCGCGGCGAGGACACCAGCCAGGCAACCGACCACCGAGCCGAGTAGACCGAGCAGGACCGCCTCGCCGAGTACCAGGCGACGGAGCTGGCGCCGGTCGGCGCCGATCAGCCGGAGAAGCCCGATCTCGCGGCGGCGCTGCGCGGTGGCCAACGCCAGGGTGGCGGTAACCACGAAGATCGTGGTGAAGAGCGCCATGATCGTGATCGCGCCGATCAGCTGGGTGCCGAGGAACCGCCGGTGCGTGTGGTGCCCGGGCTCCACCACCCCACGGGCGGTACCGGTCAGCGCGGCGCCGCCGTCGCCGACGAGACTGCCGGCCCGGTCGGCGATCTCCGAGCTGGCGGAACCCGGCGCCACCAGCAGCCCGATCGTGGTCACCCCGGTGTCCCGCCGGGCCGCCTCGGCGTCGGTGAAGTAGAAGCCGGGCCCGGGTACCGTCCCGCTCACCGTGTAGGTGTGTATCCCGTCCGCGTGGCCGATCGGGAGCGTGGCCCCGACGGCCACCCCGAGAACGGAGCTCACCACCACCTCGTGGTCGGAGCGCGGAGCCCGGCCGGCGGTCAGCTCGTACGGCGCCAGCCGGGTGCTGGACCAGCCGTGCCCGGCCTCCACCGCGGCCTCGTCGGGCACCGGCTCGTCGTCAACGAAGGCCTGCGCATAGAAGCTGCGATCGATGATCGCGGCCTCGACGCCGTCGATCCCCTCGAGCTTCCGGACCAGGTCACCGGCTTCGTGCTCGCTCCACGGGACGCGGTCCCGGAGCGTGCCGGTCGGCTCCGCCGCCTGCTTCGCCACCACCAGAACCGGGGCGTTCGCCACCCGCGGCAGAGGTCTCGGCCGGCTCGAGTCGTAGAGCAGGAGGGCTGCGGCGATCAGGCCGACCCCCACCACGACGGCGAGGAAACTGGCGAGAAAGGAACGCCAGTGTTCGCGGAGATTGGCAGCGGCCAGCATCATGCCCCCAGCCGCGCCATCTCGGCGGCGATCCGGCCGGGCTGCGACCCGTCCGCCGGATCGAGCTCCATCCGCTCGGCGATCCGACCATCCTGGAGGAAGACCACCCGGTCGGCGTACGACGCGGCGACCGGATCGTGGGTGACCATGACGGTGGTCTGTGCCCGCTGGTCAACCAGGCGGCGCAGCAGCGACAGCACCTCCCGTGATGCCTCGGTGTCGAGCGCGCCGGTCGGCTCGTCGGCGAAGAGCACATCCGGGCGGGTGATCAGCGCGCGCGCCAACGCGACCCGCTGCTGCTGACCACCGGAGAGCTCGCTCGGCCGGTGCCCGGCGCGCTCGCCCAGGCCGACCGCGGTCAGCGTCCCGGTCACCTCCGCCCGGTCGGGGCGGCGGCCGGCGAAGCGCAGTGGTAGCTCCACGTTCTGCGCCGCGGTCAGGGACGCGACCAGGTTGAAGGCTTGGAAGACGAAGCCGATCCGTTGCCGCCGCAGGGCCGTACGCTGGCGCTCGTCCATCCCGCCGATCTCCTCGCCCGCGACGAAGACCCGTCCCGAGCTGGCCTCGTCCAGACCCGCAGCGCACTGCAGGAGAGTGGACTTGCCGGAGCCGGAGGGGCCCATGATCGCGGTGAAGCTGCCCCGCGGAAAGCTGAGCGAGACCCGCTCCAGCGCCGGAACCTCCGCGCGGCCCCGGTGATACACCTTGCGTACGCGGTCGAGCTCCACCGCCGGTGGGGAGGAAGGTCGAGTAGCAGTCATGCCGTCGATTCGACCGCGTCCAGACTCCACGCGCACTGATCCAGAAGATAGTCCTCAAGGTAGAGTCCGCCCTACTGTGCCAAGCTCCGTTCTGACCTACCGTGGCGCGGTGCGAAGTGATGGTGAGCGGCGAAGCCGGACCGCGTGGCAGGCGCTGGCCCGGCAGCCGCTGGGCTTCCTCACCTCGGCCTGGCCCTGGCGAGCGCTGCTCTACCTGACCTCAGGTCTGCTCGTCGGCGCCGTGACGATGTGCCTCTTCGTGGTGGCGGTCAGCGTCGGCCTCCTCACCGTCGTCGTGGTTGTCGGGGCCGCACTGCTGCTGGCCGCCGCGTTGATGGGGCTGCCCTTCGCCCGCCTGGAACGCTGGCGGCTGCAGCTGGTCGACCTGGATGGACTCCCAAACCCGCACCGACCACCGGCGGGGCAGGGGCCGCGCGCCTGGCTACGTACCCGGCTGAACGAGCCGGCGACCTGGCGGGAACTGGCCCTGCTGGTGATCTCACTGACCGCGCTCTACTGGGTCGACGCCGCCGTACTCGGCCTAGCCTTCGTGGTACCGGCGCTCTGCGTCGGTGCGCCGATCGACGACCCGGCCGCCTGGCCCTGGGCCGTGCTGGGCGGGCTGTTGTTCCTCGCGGCCCCCTACTCCCTGACCGCCTGGGCGGGCGCCCGCGCGGCACTGTGCCGGATCGTCCTCGCGCCCCGGGAAGCCGAAGTCGACCCGCACCTGAAGGAGGTCAGCGAGTCGCGGGCGCGGCTACTCGACGCGTTCGAGACCGAACGGGCGCGCATCGAGCGCGACCTGCACGACGGGGCCCAGCAGCGGCTCGTCGCGCTGAGCGTGACCCTCGGCCTGATCCGCCTGGACCTGCCCGAGACCTCCCCACTGCACCGGCAGCTCGCCGCCGCGCAGGAGCAGGTCGGGCTGGCCCTGGCCGACCTGCGGCACCTGGTCCGAGGCCTGAATCCGCAGGTCCTCACCGACAACGGGCTGGTGGCCGCGATCGAGGACGAGGCCAGCCGGTTTCCGGTTCCGGTCTCGCTCGACCTGCGGCTCACCGGCCGGCTACCGCAGCCGGTCGAGACCGCCGCCTACTACGCTCTCGCCGAGACACTGGCCAATGTGGCCAAGCACAGCCAGGCCACCCAGGTTGAGCTGGTCGGGCGGCACCACGCCGACATCCTGTCCCTGGCAGTCCGGGACAATGGTGTGGGCGGCGCGGAGGTCTCCGGTGGGACCGGGCTGACCGGGCTGGCGGACCGGCTCGCCGTGCTGGACGGGCGGATGCGGGTCTCCAGCCCGCCGGGCGGCCCAACTCTCGTACTGATGGAGATCCCATGCCGCTTCGAGTGACCCTCGCCGAGGACTCCGCCCTGCTCCGGGAGGGGCTGGTGAGCATCCTTGGCCGGTTCGGGCACGACATCGTTGACGCGGTGGCCGACGCCGACTCGTTGACCGAGGCCGTCCAGGCCCGGCGCCCAGACCTCATCATCACCGACGTTCGGATGCCGCCGGGTAACGCCAACGACGGGCTGCGAGCCGCCGTACGGCTGCGCCACCGCCTCCCCCGCCTGCCGGTCCTGGTCCTCAGCCAGTACGTGGACCAGTCGTACGCGGCGCAGCTGCTGGACTCCGACGACGGCGCGGGCGTCGGTTACCTCCTGAAGGACCGGGTCGGCGCGGTGGCGGAGTTCAACAGCGCGGTGGAGCAGGTCGCCGCCGGGGAAACGGTGATCGACCCCGAAGTGGTCCGTCAGCTGATGCGCCGCCGCTCCGACCCGAGGCGCCGGCTGACCGCCCGTGAGCTCGAGGTGCTCGCGCTGATGGCACAGGGCCGCTCCAATGACATGATCGGCCGGCAGCTACACGTCACGGACGCAGCGGTCAACAAGCACATCGGCAACATCTTCTGCAAACTTGACCTGCCGGTCGCCACCGACGGCCACCGGCGGGTGCTCGCGGTGCTGGCCTACCTGCGCAGCTGAAACGCCGGGGCACCAAGGTGGATGGCCGGACGGTCAGGCACCGCCGCGGGCCACCGAACCGATCAACTGGCGCTCGGTGTGGGTCATACTCAGCATGACCCACTGCACCTTGCCCCTGGTGATCAGGCCAACCATCTCCGGGTGCAGCTGGGTGAACCAGCTCTGCACGCTCACCAGCCCCAGCGCGCTCGCCGCCGTCGCCGCCTCCGCCGCCGTCAGCCGCTGGAGTAGCACGATGTCGCTGCGTACCAGGGCGGTGGAGTCCCAGCCGGCCAGGTCGTCGCGGACCACCAGGGTGGCCCGCCACGGCGCGCTCAGCCCCGGGTCGGGGCCGGTGACCGGGCCGGTGTCGACCACGACGAGCTGTGGTTCGGTCGGGTTGGCCGCGGCCGGGGGCGGGATACCCGGCGGCAGGAACGAGGCGATTTCCCGACCGATGACGCAGCGCCGCAGGAAGGCATCCCACTCCCGCTCGCGTCCGGTCTGGATGAAGAGCCGGGCGCCGAGCGCGATGGCGCGGAAGGCGATCAGCTGGGCGCTGCGGACGCCGCCGGTCAGCATCAGCCGGGTCGGTTCGGCGCGGAACAGGCGCAGCCCCACCGGCTCCTGCTGCCGGTTGCGACCGACGACCAGGCCACCGCCGCCAGCGACCAGGCGCAGGCCGCCAACGGATGCGGCGTCGGTGCGGTGCAACCCCATCCGACTGTCCGGGAAAGCGACACTCTTCACCGCAGGAAACCTCCGAGCGGGAGCGTGGCGGCCACCCCGTGGGCGTGCTCGCCGTCGAGTCGTTGCAGCCGACCGCCGTGGCGGCGGATCGCCTCGTGCAGGGCCTGGTCGGCGGCGGCCAGACCGTCCGGCCCGCTGCCCAACAGCCGGAAGGCCGCCTCCATGGCGAGGTCGTCGCCGTCCGCCCGGCTGGCGGCGATCGACACCACGCCCCCGGCGGCGGGAAGTCCCCGCAGCAGCGCGTCGATCTCCCATTGCCCGCTGGGCCAGTCCAGCAGCCGGTGGCAGCTCTGCCGGGCGCCCGTGGTCGACCAGGCCCGCCAGGACTCGCGGGCGAGTGGTTGCTCGCCGGCGCCGCCCGGCGCTACGCGGGTCAGGTGGGTGAGGGTGGTGACGGCGGCGAGCACCTCGTCCCGGTTGAGCATCCGCGCCGCCACCCGCTCCTGCCGCAGCAGCCGTCGGGTCCGCCGAATCACCCCGGTCAGCGTCGGGAGTAGGTCGCGGTCGGTGTGGAAGTCGGGAGTCCGCGCTGCCTGGAGCACCACCCACGCCTGCCGGCTGGCCGGCACGTCCCCATTGGTCAGTTCCCGGTACGCCCGGTCCACCGCCGCCGCGCCGGGGCGGGCACGTGGTGTCGGGGTCACCTGGATGAGCAGCTGCACCACCACCGGCGGTGCCTTCGCGTCTGCCGGTGGCAGGAGCGCAGCGGGGGAGGGCAGGGCCTGCGGAGCGCTCATCAGCAGGGCACCCTCGGTGGGGTCGACATCGAAGACGACGCTCAGCCCGGCCGGGTGGGTCAGCAACACCGCCGGCTGGTCGTCGATCTCGACGCTCTCCAGCTCCACGCCGCGCCCCAGCTGGGCCAGGAGCTGCCGGGCCGGGTCCGGGTCGCCCGCGGTCAGCTGCCGGTGTCGCCTCCGGAAACCCCACCAGACCGAGACCCACTGGTGCAGCCAGCGGCCACGGAACCGGATCGCTGTCGGGGCGAGCGCCAACACCGCCACGACGGCGATCACGGCGGTCAGCGTCGTACTGTGCTGCGTGGCGGCGAGTACCGCCGCCACCCCGGACTGCCATGCGACCAGCTGGAAAACGGTGATCCCACCGATCCGAAGCGGAGGCCGGTACGGCCGCACCCGCCGGGCTGCCGGGGCGTCGGCCGCGGGCGGTGCGACGGTGGCGGTGGCGGACGAGGCGGGGGCTGCCGGCGTCGGCGACGCGGCCGTCGTGGCTGCGGCCGACTGTGCCGCCGCATTGGCCTGTGCCGCCGGGTTGGCCTGTGCCGCTGGGTTGGCCTGTGCTGCCGGGTTGGCCTGTGCTGCCGGGTTGGCCTGTGTCGCTGGGTTGGCCTGTGCTGCCGGCCTGGGTGGTGTTGCCCCTGTTCCCCGGGCGCCGTAGACGGTGCTGGTCGCCGCCCGGCCCTGCGCACGCTGCGCGGCCCAGGCATGACCGGGCCCACTGTCCGCCTGGCTCATTGGCCGGGCGGGCGCCGGCGCACCGGCCTGCTGCCCCGCCGCACCCCGTTGCTCGGGTGGCGGCTGCTGGGCCGGCTGGGCGGCTGCATCCGGGTGGTGCTGCCAACCCGGTTCACCTGGCCGTGCCGCACCCGGATGAGTCACCTCACGTCCTCCTCAGCTGGGCCGCTACCACTCAGTTACCGATCGCGACGCGGATGTCGGCCACCGTCACCGTACGCAGCTCGTCCAGGTTGGGGCGCTGACCAGCCTGGCGCAGCCGCTGCGCCTGGGCCTTGCGTACGCGTTCGAAGAGCTTGCGGGCCTCGCGGGCGTTGCCGAAGTTCTGGTCTCGTTCGATGGTGGCGAAATGCGCCTGGACCAGCTCGGTGGCACCCTCGGCGAGCAGGTACTCGTCGCCGTCGGCGATCCGCTCCACGATGACTGCCAGCTGCTCCGGGCTGTAGTTGCCGAACTCGATGGTCTTGGCGAAGCGGGAGGCGAGACCCGGGTTTGCGTCGAGAAACTGGCGCATCTCCCCGGTGTAGCCGGCGGCGATGACGGCCACCTGGTCGCGGTGATCCTCCATCAGCTTAACCAGCGTGTCGATGGCTTCCTGGCCGAAGTCGCCGCCGCTGCCGAAGGAGCGGGAAAGGGTGTAGGCCTCATCGATGAAGAGCACCCCGCCCCGGGCTGCCTCGAACGCCGCGGCAGTCTTCTCCGCCGTGTGGCCCAGGTACTGGCCGACGAGGTCCCGCCGGGACACCTCCCGGAAGGCCCCGCCCGGTAGCGCGCCGAGCGCCGCCAGCAGCTCGCCGTAGATGCGCGCCACTGTGGTCTTACCGGTGCCCGGCGTGCCCGCAAAAATGAGGTGGTGGCTGATCGTGCCGACCGGTAGCCCGGCACTGCGCCGCCACTCGTTCACCTGAATCTCGTCGATCAGCGCGTGCACCTGCTCCTTCACCGCCTCCAGGCCGACCATGGCCGCCAGCTCAGCCAGGAGCTGCTCGGTGCGTTCGGTGTCCTGCGCCTGCCCGGCCTGCGCCGCCTCCGCCCCGAAAGTGGTGCGCCGGCTGGCGGAGGCCTCCACGATGGTGGGCGTGGCGTCGGCTGCGATCTCGATCGCCGGTAGCGCGGTGTTCTCGGTGGTGCACTCCTCCACTGTGCCCTTGCAGCCGCGGGCGAAAGAGACAGCTGGCCCTCGGGTGTCCCGAATTCGACAGCGTCGCAGCACCGGAGCGCACTGGTGCACCACGGCGATGCCGGCGTGACCGGTCTGGGAGATGTCGCAGGCCTCGATGGTCGGACGACCATACTGGTAGACGTAGATGCCGCGGTTGCCGCAGCGGGTGATCGTGCTGGCGCGGATCGTCGGCGCTGCCCCGATCCGGACGATGATGCCGTCCTCGCTCAGGTCGCTGAACTCGCACCCCTCCACGGTGCCGTCGGAGTCGTCAACGACGAGGCCGTAGCGGGCACCATTGACCCGGCAGCGGGTCACGCTGAACTCCGACCCGCGGGACACCGAGATCGCCGGGCCGAAACCGGCGCTCAGCTCGCAGTTGGTCAGCACAAGTTTCGCCCGCTCGACCGCAACGCCCGGCGCGTCTCCGGCCTTGAGGACCAGATCCCGCAGCTCCAGGCGACCCGAGTTGGCCGAGACCGTGGGGTACTCCCCGGAGGACGCGTCGACGGTCACGGTGCCGGCGCCCTGCGCGGCGACGATGGTGACGGCATAGTCGTTGACGAACAACGCCTCGTGGTAGGTGCCCGGGCTGACGGAGATGACGGCGTCGGTGTCCACCGCCGCGAGCGCGTCACCGATGGATGGATACGCGCCGGGCTGATCCGGGGAGACGAGAAGGGTACGCGTCATGGCTCCGGGCTTCGTGCATCGGCGAAAGGGGTTACGCCGAACGATATCCCAGGCGCTCGACCTGGCGGGGCCCCGTGGCGATGGGCAGGAGGTGCCTCTCGCTCGGTAGCGGGTGTTGGTGCAGCGAGACCGGAGTACTGCCCCTGCGACGAGTGGCGAGTGCTCAGGAATGGCAGGGCCACGCCGCGATCGGGTTGGCCGCTAGGCTCGGTGCCGCACCAAGACGCCTCGGTGCCGCACCAAGAAGCAAGGAGCGGGAGGAACGATGGCCACACTTCGGATGTTGCCGCTCACCGCGGGCGCTCTGCTGCTCAACGGGACCATCCACACGCATACCTCGGTCCGTGGTGACCTTGAGCCCAATCTGCACCCGATGATCCGGTGGTTCCTGGACGAGCTGCCGAGCAGTCAGCGGGAACGCTTCGCCGGCTCCTGCGCCGAGGCCGTGCTCCTCTCCGACCGGCTCTACGAGGCCGAGGCCGAAGGTGGGGGGTCGATCAGCCCGACCCAGGCCCGGTCCCTGCTGTGGGGGGCGAACATATGGGTTACCCGGATCCGGGAGGAGGGCGACCCCCGCGACGACGAGCAACAGCCCCCCTGCCGGTCGTGCGCGGCCCTGCTTGACTGGTTCGGAGTGGAGGGGCTGGCATGAACGACCGCTTCCCACCCCTGGTCGCCGAGGCGCTGCGGGCCGCCGGCTGGGATCCGGGCCGCCGGGATGACGACCGGGCTCAGCAGTGGGCGCTGCGGCTGGCCGCCGACGCCATGCCGGACGGCCGGCAGCACACCATCGTCCGGTCCGCGGTTGAGGCGTACGCCGAGTTCGGTGGCCTGTTGGTTCGCCCGCAGGGCGACGGAGAACAGATCGCGCCCAGCACCTTCCACCTGGATCCGTTTCTGGCCGGCCGCTCGGTGGGCAGCCTCGCCGAGCTTGCCGCAGCCATCGGGGCGCCGCTCACCCCGCTCGGCGAGGAGGGCGACGGCACCGGCATCCTGGCGGTTGACGAACCCGGGCGGGTGTTCGTGCTGGACCACTGCGGCGACTGGTTCCTCGGCGCGGACCTCGACGAGGCGATCACCACGCTGGTGCTGGGTCGACAGCCCCACCGGGTACGTGCGGACGGCACGTGGTAACCGACTGGCGGCCGGCGACGTCGCTGGAGGAGCGGCTGCTGGCCGCCGTCGAGGCCGGAGAGCGGGAGACGTTCCTGGTGGCGCTGGCTGCTGGCCCACTACTGCTGCCGGTGTCACCGGAGGCGACCGCCGGCGCCGCACCGATGGCGTGGCCGACGGGCCGCTACGACGGGGATACCCACGTCATCGCGTTCACCTCCCCCGAGGCGATCGCCGCCGGCCTGCCCGGCCAGTCGGTGAACTATCGCGCCCTCAGCCTCCAGGACCTGGCCACCGACTGGCCGGACGACAGCTGGCTGCTCGCGGTCGACGCCGGTTTGCCGATCGGGGTGCACATCACCGCCGACGAACTGCGGGTAACCGCGGGGCCCGCCGTGGAGGCGGAGCGGGAGCTGCGCCACGCGATCGACCAGCGTAATCCGGACACCCTGACGGCGGCGCTGCTCCGCATGGAACTGCTGCTACCGATCCGGCCGGGCGGGTCCGAGTCGCGGGACCTGTCCGACCCCGAGTTTCCGTGGTGGTGCCTCCCGGACGAACAGGGGCAACTCGGCCTGCCGGTCTTCACCAGCGAGGCACGGCTGCGCCAGGCGCTCGGCGACCATGACGTGATCACCGTCAGCAGTCTCCGGCTGGCCGAGCAGTGGCCGGACCCGTCGTGGCAGCTCCTGTTGAACCCGGGCACGCCGCTGGTGGCGACCCTACCCGGCGCGGCCCTGCGGACCCTGCACGACTGGCTCGGGCAGCTTCGGCAGGTGGTCACCGATGCGACCGAGGAGGAGCGTCAGCGGCGGGAGCCGACCGTCGCGACTCCGGCAGGACCGGGTGTGCCGGCACCGCGGAACGCGCCGGACGCGGAGGACGCTGTTGCTGAGCCCGACCCGGATCTGCCAGTCCGCCTGCAGCTGGTGATTCCACACCGGTACTTGTCTTCCTATCTGGAAGACGGCTACCAGCGGGCCGCCGGTCTGGTGCATGCCTGGGCGGGGCCGGGCCGGGAAACCCCGGCCCGGCTCTACCGCCGGCTCGGTCTGCTGGGCGAGGGTTCGCCGTTCGTGGCGTCCGACGAGTGGGTGGCTGTGCTGCGGTGGGATCCGGATGAGGCGACGCCCGAAGCGTGGGGGCGAGGCCAGCCGCGGATGGAGTCGCTGGTCGTCCCGGACGGAACGGGTCTGCACTGCCTGCACCGGGATGGCCGCGACGAGTTGTTGGCGTGTTTCGACGCGGCTTCCGGGCGTTGGCTTCCGGCTGGTTCCTGATCCGGGGGTGTGGCTAGTCGGGGCGGCGCCAGTGGGCGTCGTCCGTGGGCTGGGTTGGTGGTGTGGTGGCGGGCGCCTGGGGTGCGGCTGCGGTCTCCATCGCCGGTGTTTCGGCCTGTCGCCGCCGCCGGCGTCGGTATCGCAGCAGAAGCAGCACCGGCGTCGTGATCAGCCCGAGGGCGACGAGAACGATCACGATCGTGAGCGTAATTCGGAGGGGCAAGCTCATTGGTTCTGGGTTGTATGCCCGGGCGCGGGCGAGGGTTGGGTTGATTTCGGGTTCTCGGGGGGCTTCGGTACGGGTGGCGCGGCCGTCTGGTTCGCCCGTCAGGGCCGCGCGTAGGTCGAGCTGGCCCCAGCCGTAGTCGAGGTCCTTGCCGGGTTTGCCGGCGTCACGGGTGGTCTCGACCATTCGTTTGAACAGGTCCAGTGAGCCGAGGTTTGGGTATTTCGATTTCACCAGGGCGACGGCGCCGGAGACGAGGGCGGTGGCGCCGCTGTTTCCGGTGAGCGTTGCGTATCCTCCGCCGGGCACTGCTTGGTAGAGGTCTTCGGCGGGTGCGGCGAGGTGGATCTCCCCGGCTGGGAGTGAGCCTTCGCGGCTGGGTTCGCCGTCGCGGTCGGTGCCGGCGACCGCGAGCGTGGCATCGTGCATGGCCGGGTTGCCGATAACCGCGTTCTGCCGGTTACCGATGCCGGCGACGACGATCACGTCGTTCTGGTAGGCCCGCTCGACCGCCTGGTCAAGTGCGCTGTGGTGCGGGCTGCTCAGGGAGACGTTGATGACGTCCGCGCCCTGGTCGACCGCCCAATTGATTGCGTCCCCGATTACGCGGGCATTGATGAACGGCACATTTCCGTTCCTTTGCCCCATGGTCGCCACGGTGACGGGCAGGATTTTGGCTTTGGGTGCGATGCCGAGGACTCCGTCGCGGCCGTCGGGGCCGTGTCCGTGGCCGGCGATGAGGGAGGCCACCGCGGTGCCGTGCCCGGTGCGGTCCTCGTGTCCCTTGGACTCGTCGTCGTAGACATCTTCGCCGGGTAGCACGTTGTCTTTCAGGTCTGGGTGGCTGGCGTCTACGCCGGTGTCGATGACCGCGACGGTAATTCCCTCACCCTGGGTTATTTTGTGTAGCTCGGTTAGCTCGAGGGCGTCGAGGTGCCAGGCGTCTTTCCGGTCAGCAGCGGATGCCGGCAGGACTGACAGGCCGAGGGCCACTACGGCACCGAGTGCCGCGGCGGCGATCGTGGTTACCGGGCGGGGGGCGAGGCGCATTCGCGGTTACCTCCTCTGTGGCCGTAGCGCGGCCGGTTTGGTGGTTGTCACATGGTATGGGCCGGTCACCCGTGGTGGGGGTGACCGACCCGTTGCGGACTAGCTCTGGCCGAGAGTTCTTCCGTGGTGGCGTGGCCGCTGCTCGGTCGGCGTGTCGATGGTGCCGGCCGGGGGTGGGTCCGTGGTCCAGAGCTCGTTGTCGCCTTGGCTCGGGTCCCCGGCTGACCAGGAGACGGCGCCGTGTCTCCAGTTTTGCGTCTCTTCCCCGGCTTGTCGTGCCCCGGTGCGGCGGGTGGGGGTGCCCCGGCGGCCGCCCAGTGATGGTGCGGGTCCGGTGCTGGGCGCTGGTCGGGGGCCGCCGGCTGCCTTCCGGCCGGTGAGGGGGCCGCCGCCCCGGGGTCCGCTGCCGGTTGACGGGTTGGGGCGGTTGGTGGCCGGCGGGATGGGCTGTCCGACGCTTGGCGGGCTGGTGCGTGGGCTGGCGCCGTGCTTGCCGTTGAGGGTGGGCGACGGTGGTGTCGGCTTGGCGGATTTTGTGCGGGGCTGTCCGGGGTGGGGGCTGTGCGGCCCTGGGGTGCCGGTGTTGCCGGGCAGGGTGGGGCGGGACCCTGCGGGGCCCCGATGGGTCGGGTTGGGGGTGCCGGTGCTGGGGGGCGTGGGCTGTTGGGGCGCGGGGCCGCGGGCACCGGGGTTGTTGGCTCCCGGCAGCGTGGGGTGGGGAGTGCTGGGTCGATTGGTGGTGGTCGGCATGGTCGGTCGAGGGTTCGCCGGGCCGCTCACGCCCGGTATTACCGGTGGGGGGGCAGGTGTAGGCGGGGTGGGGGCCGGTGCTGTGGCCGGCGGGGGCCCGAGCGTCGGAGGCGGCGCGGTCACGGTGCCGCCGGCGAGCCCGACGCCGTCGGACAGCTCGGGTGGGGAGGGTTGTGTCACGTCGAGGTGGTCGGGCAGCTCCGGCTGGTCACCGGGCATGGTCGGTGCGGGCGCCTGCAGCCCGGTCGGTGCGTTCGGCCGAGCGGGCAGCGAGGGTTGCTCGGGGTGCGGTGCGGGCGCCTGCAGCCCGGTCGGTGCGTTCGGCCGAGCGGGCAGCGGGATCTGGTCAGCGCTAATCGTGGCTGCATCTATCGGCCCTTTGTACCGGCCGCCGCGATAGATGTTCGTGTAGGAAACGTCCATGAACAGCTCGGCCAGCGGCTTGGCGATGTTCTTCGCACGCTCATGGAAGTCCCGCTGCACCTCCTCGAAGGACTTACCGTTGTTCCAGAGGTCCGGGATTCCTCCCCATGCCCACTGTATTCCCTCGTCGGCCTTTCGCTTTTGGTGTTGGTGCTCCTGCTCGTCTTGGTATGCCACCCAGAGTGCGCGCATGTCTTCTTGGGTCTGTTCGATTTTGCTGGCGACCTGCTCCAAGCCGCTGGCGTGCCGGTCGGCAACCTCCCGCCACTCGTCCAACGAGTGGAGCGCAGCACCCACCTTGGTCATAAAGTGGTGACCCGCGGGCGACTGCCACTTCGCCGCCAGCCCGTCGGCGTGCCGTTTCAGACTCTCCCGAGTGGTCTGCAACAGGACGCTGGTGCGGCGCCAAGCCTCAGCCAGAGCGACGGTGCGCTCGTCGCTCTCGTGGCGGACGTATTCCCACATCTGCTCGATGTCGAGCTTGTCCCAGGGGGTGGGCGAGTAGGATACTCCTGGGTCCTCAGCGTAGTCGTCATTATCTCCGGCGAAGAACCCATGGGCCGTCGTGGGGGTTGGCTCATACCCGTAGTACTGGTCTCTCATCCCCGCTCCTCAACACTCCCGTCCCCGCCGTCAGCTCTGTAGGTCGATGTCTGCCGGGGCCACCTCGTCGCCGTGCATCCCCTCATCGTCGCCCTGGATCTGGTAGGTAGCAGAACCCTCACCGATCGTCTCTGGCTGGTGCAGCGTCGAAAGCCCCTCAACGCCGCCACCGCCCACGCTGACGGCGAAATCTTCTTCGAAGCGGGCACGGTGCTCGCTCGAAATTGTGTTGGCCGAGTCTCCCTGTCCCTCGTTGTCCTGCTGCCAGGCAGCGCTGAGAGTGTTCTGGCCGCCAATACCCGCGAATGCGCCCAGGACGTCGTCGTTGGTTGCCTCGGCGAGAGCGTCTTCGGTGAGGTAGCCAGCGGAGATCGTTTTGGCCGCTACGCTGAGCGACATCAGGCCCTTCGTTACCTCGTCGAGCAATTTCATCATCGCGTTAACACTTGCGGTGTGGGTGCCTTGAAAGTACTTGCCCTCGTTCATCCCGCCCGTGCCGAACGGTGCCCTTACCTGGAGCATTGGCGCCACGCCATGCTGATAGCTGGGAGTAAAGTTGGCGTTTAGTTCATCCATGATGGCAGCCGCGAAGTCGTCGAGCTGCTGGATGTCGACGTCGATGTTCTCCCCGGCGAGCCAGTCGTCGCCCATGTGTCTCCCCCGATCGCTCACCCATCAGCGGCGCACGCGACCAATCAGGAAACTGACCTTATGTGGCTTGTGTCCTAATTGGGTAACCATGCAGCGGCAGGCTGAGTATCCACTCTGGTAGAGCATAGCGTCATCGCGCAACCCCGTCGGGTGCTCATGCCTGCGACGGAAGATTCACCAGCTGCACCAATCGGGTGCCCTCCCGCCGGGTGACCAGCCAGCCCCGACCCGGTGGCAGTGGCCCGGGGCGGACGGTGCCGAGCAGCACCCCCTCGTCCCGGTTGCCGGACATCACGATGCCCGGGGTGCTGATCTCCCGCAGTCGCATCAGTACCGGCTCGTAGAGGGCCCGGCTCGCGCCGCCGGTGCGGCGGGCGATGATCAGGTGCAAACCGATGTCCCGGGCCTGCGGCAGGAACTCCAGCAGCGGCATCAGTGGGTTGCTGCCCGCCCCCGCCACCAGGTCATAGTCGTCAACCAGGAGGTAGAGATCAGGCCCCTTCCACCAGCTGCGCGCCCGCAACTCGTCGGGCTTGACGTCGTTGGGGGGCAGCCGGTCCCGCATCACGGCGGCGACCTCGGCGACGATGTTCTCGGTGAGCTGCGCCGATGATCCGTACCCGACCAGGTGATCGGTGGTGATGTCGCCGAGCATGCTACGGCGGTAGTCGACGAGGATCAGTCGTGCCTCGTTCGGCTCGTTGCGGTCGACGATCGACTGGGCCAGTGCCCGTAGGAAGGTGCTCTTGCCGGACTCCCCGTCGCCGAAGAGCAGGAAGTGCGGGTCGGCGGCGAGATCCAGGTGTACCGGCTGGAGGTCCACCTCGGCGATGCCGATCGGCACGCCGGGCCGTCCGGTGGAGGGCAGGCTGCCGTACGGGACCACCGGCGGGAGTAGGCGGATCGGCGGTGCTCCCGGCCCCTCCCAGGCGGCGGCGAGGTCGTTGATCAGCTTTCGGGACCCCTCGGGCAGGCTCTCCTGCTCCTGAGCGCCGTCGGCGCGGGGCAGCGCGGCGAGGAAGTGCTGACCGTCGGGGTTGATTCCCCGGCCGGGTGACTTCTCCGGTACGTTGATCGCCGCGCGTCGATCCAACATGGAGTCACCCGCGTCCGCCAGCCAGAGCTCCAGCCGGGTGCCGAAAACGTCCCGGACAGCCGGGCGCAGGTCCATCCAGCGTCCGGCGGTAACGATCAGGTGAATGCCGAAGGAGAGCCCCCGGTTTGCGATGTCGCTGATCGCTGGCTCAAGGTCCTCGAACTCGGTACGAATCGTGGACCAGCCGTCAACGACGAGGAAGACATCGCCGAACGGGTCGTCGGTGTGCTGGCCGTGCCGGCGAGCGCGCCGGTACGCGGCCATCGAGTCCACCCCGCGCTCACCGAACCGCCGCTCCCGCACACCCATCAGCAGCTGCAACTCGGCGATCGTCCGCCGGACCAGACCGGCGTCGAGCCGGGTCGCCACCGCGCCGACGTGCGGCAGGTCGCGCAGGGAGGAGAGCGCGTTGCTGGTCAGGTCGAGGCAGTAGACCTGTGCCTCACGTGGCGTGTGGGTCAGCGCCAGGGAGGTGACGATCGTCCGCAGCAGGGTGCTCTTGCCGCTCTGTGGACCGCCCACGATCACCGCGTGGCCGGCGGCGCCCGCCAGGTCAAACCAGAGCACGTCCCGACGCTGCTCGAACGGCTTGTCGATGATGCCGGTGGCCACCTGGAGCTCGCCGACCAGGCCGGCGTGCGCCACCGTCACCCCCCGGTCCGGGTCCGCGGTCAGCGGTGGCAGGAGCTGGTCCAGCGTCGGCGGCTCCGCGAGTGGGGGCAGCCACACCTGGTGGGCCGGCGTACCGCGGCCGGTGAGCTGGCTGACCAGGATGTCCAGCAGGCTTTCGCCGCTGCCCGCGGCGGCGTCGGGTTCCGGCGTCACCTCCTTCTCGGTCGGTGTCACCGGCGGCGCGACGTAGCTGGTGCTGTACTCCAGCACCCGTGTCTCGCTGTCACCGGCGGCGACCGCCGTCGCCGTCTCACTGCGGTAGACGCCGGAGACGTACGAGGCCCTGAACCGGACCAGCGGTTCGGTACCAAAGCGGAGGTAGCCGTGGCCCGGCGAATTGGGCAGCTCGTACGCGTCGGTGGCGCCGAGTACCGCCCGGCTCTCCATGGCGGAGAAGGTCCGCAGCCCGATCCGGTACGACAGGTGGGTGTCCAGGCCACGCAGCCGGCCTTCCTCCAGCTTCTGGGTGGCCAGCAGCAGGTGGACACCGAGCGACCGGCCAACTCGACCGATCTGCACGAACATTTCAATGAAGTCTGGCTTGTCCCGAAGTAGCTCGGAAAACTCGTCGCAGATGATGAGCAGGCTCGGCAGGGGAGCCAGGGGCGCCCCCGCGGCCCGAGCCTTCTCATAGTCGCGCTGCGAGGCGTAGTTGCCCGCCGCGCGCAGCAACTCCTGCCGGCGTACCAGCTCACCGTTGATCGCGTCGGCCATGCGGTCCACGAGTGGCAACTCGTCAACGAGGTTGGTAATGACCGCGCTGCTGTGTGGGAGGGCGTCCAACCGGGTGAAGGTCGCGCCACCCTTGAAGTCGATCAAAACGAAGTTCAGGTTCTCCGAGTTGTGCGTGGCGGCGAGCGCCAGCACCAGCGTACGCAGCAGCTCCGACTTACCGGAGCCGGTCGCGCCGATCAGCAGGCCGTGTGGGCCCATGCCGTCCTGTGCTGACTCCTTGAGGTCGAGTTCGATCGGAGCGCCGTCGGTGCCGGTACCGATCGGCACCCGCAGCCGGTCCCGGTTCGGCCGTGGCTGCCAGGCTGCCTCCAGGTCGAACTCGTGCGGGTTACCGATGTTGAGCAGGTCGACCAGGCCCACATCGGCACTGAGGGAGCTGTCACCGCCACGGGACGCGGCCGACAGCCGCAACGGGGTCAGCTGCATGGCGAGGGCCTCGATCTCGGTGAGCCGGCACTGGTCGGCGCGCCCGATCTCAGTCGTGCCATCCACAGTGGTGCTCTCGAGCTTGTTGTCCGCGGTGACCTCGAGCACCAGTCGAGTCCGATCCAGCAGCCGCGGCGCCGGGTTGGAGAGGTCGAGCAGGGTGACGCCCTCCACGCCGCCCTCGGTCATCAGGTGATCTGAGGCAGCGATGTCGCCGCCGTCAATGACGACCAGGACGTGCGGCCCGTTCACCTGGGAGGTGCTGCCGGTGGGGTTGTAGCGCGGCCGGCTGGCCAGCACGTCGTCGAGCATCGCCTCCAGCCCGGCGGCCGAGGGCGCGACGAGCCTCAGCTGGCCGAGCGCGTCGGTACGACTCGGGTGCAGCCCATGCGGCAGCCACTTCGTCCACTCCCACGCAGCCCGCTGATCCGGGGCGACGCAGATCGCCACGAGTAGGTCGTCCGGGGCGTGGAAGGCGGTGGCCTGGGCGAGCATCGAACGGACCAGGCCTCGTACCGCCTCGTCGTCGCCGCGCAGGTGCACCCGGGCGAAGCCGTTGAGGGCCATCGTCAACGGCAGGTCCGGCACCTCCCCGTAGGTAGTCAGGAAGCGGCGCAGGGCCAGGGCGCACATCGGCTCGAGCTTTTCCAACGTCGTCCCCGGTGGCGGGACCAGTGGGGTGGAGAGTTCCTGCGACCCAAGCCCGATCCGAACGGTCGCGAAATCGACGTCTCCCCGTCGGCGCTCCCACAACCGTGGGCCGACCGGAACGGACCAGAGTGCACTCGGCTCCGGGTGCCGGTAGAACGCGGCTTCGCGTTGCTTCTGAACGGTCTTGAGAACCCGACGGCGCTGCCGAGACAGGTGCGTCATGTACTCGCGTCGTTGCTGCAGCATTTCCTGCTTGCTCGGACCACCGGAGTTGTTGGCGATCTGCGAGGCGAGCATTCCGATCGCGGAGAGGCCGAAAAGGCCTCCGGCGACGTAGCGAATGGTGTTGCCACTCTGGCCGGCGAACATCAGCGCCATCGCGAACGAACCGGCGAGCATCGGCAGCATCATCAGCATCTGCCCCCAGCTGCGCCCGCCCGGCGCTGGCACCTCGGGCGGCGCCTCCAGCAAGACCTCGCCGGACGGGTACTCCGGTTCCGGTTGCCGAGCCGGGCGTTTCACAACGATGGTGCTCACTTGTCAGACCTCCCCGCTGATGCCTGGACTCGATCGAAAGGAACCGGTGCCCACGCCACCGCACATGGTAGGTAGCCTCTTCTCGTCATGACAGCCGCGGGCCCGTTTTGGTCCGCTCCTCGTCGGAGGGGGCGTCAGTGGTTACCCAGGCCGGAACCGGACTCGCACGCATCGCCATCGTCGCCCCAGACCGGCGACTCGATCTAGCCCTACCGGAGCACCTACCGCTGGTTGGAATGCTGCCTGCCGTGTTACGCCAGGCAGCGGAGCACCCATCAGACGGGACGGCCCACGGGGGCTGGATGCTACGCCGCACCGACGGCACTGCCATTGATCTGAACCGTACGTTGGCGGCGCAGAACATCCGAGACGGGGAGACGCTGCACCTGGCGCCGCGCCGTACCGAATGGCCAGAGCTGTCGTACGACGACCTGATGGAGGCGGTCGCCGCCGGCGCGCGGCGCCGCGGGATCGCCTGGAATCCACTCGCGACTCGCCTGACCGGGCTGATTGTCGCCAGTGCGCTGCTGCTGACCGGCCTGGCCGTCATCCTCGGATCGGAGGAGCCCGGCTGGCTCGGTGGCGTGATCGCTCTCAGCGCCGCCGCCGGGCTGCTACTGGGCGGGATTGTGCTCTCCCGGGCGATGGCCGACTCGCTCGCCGGGGCGGTGCTGGCCGCCGCCGGCCTGCCCTATGCCTTCGTCGGCGGGGTCCTGGTGATCGGGACCGGGGAATCCGTCTGGGCGCTCGGCGCGCCACACATACTGCTCGGCTCCGCCGTCCTGCTCCTCACCGGCCTACTCGGCATCCTCGGGGTGGGGGATGCTGCCCGGGTCTTCGTCGCGGCGGTCTACGCCGGAATCTGGGGCATGCTCGGCGGGTTGTTCGCCCTTGGCTCGCTCGACGCCGTACAGGGCGCGGCGATCGTGGTCAGTGGGGTGACGCTGCTGCTGCCGGCGATGCCGCTGCTCGCGGTGCGGCTGGGCAAGGTACCGATGCCGGCGCTGCCCCGGACCGTTGAGGACCTGCTGCGCGACGAGCCGCAGCCGCGGCGGGAGGCGGTCTACCAGGCGACTGCCCGGGCCGACGAGGTGCTCACGGGCATGATCTTCGGCTCGATCGTGGTCACCGTCGGTTGCCTGATTGTGCTGACCGCGGCGGGTTCGGTCTCCGCTCTGGTGTTGACCGGAGTCGTCTCCCTCGGCTACCTGCTGCGGGCCCGACTGGTGTCGACCGTGCGGCATCGGGTGCCCATGCTCGTCGGAGGGCTCGTCGGGCTGGCCCTGTTGCCCCTGGTCGGCGCGGCTGATGCCGAGACGGTGGTGCGGGTGCTGGCGGTGCTGCCGGTGGCGATGGTCGCGGCCGGGATCTCGGTGAGCGCTGGGCTCGCCTACAGCCGACGAGCCCCGTCCCCACGCCTGGCCCGGTTCGGGGACTTCCTCGATATTCTGCTGCAGCTCGCGGTGGTGCCGGTGGCGTGCGGTGTGTTGGGCCTGTACACGTTCATGCGTGCCTTGAACGGCTGAGCCGCCGGGCTAGTCGTCGGTGCGCCAGGTGAGGTCACTCGCCTCGGGGACATCGTCGCCGCGGATCAGGGTGATGAGGGCGCTGTCGATGTCTGGGCCGATGAAAAAGTCGTCGGCCCAGTGCAGTTGGAACACCCTTCCCTGAGCGTCGATGACAAGCTCGGATGGCCCGTCGGCGTTGTTGCCGAGTGGGAAGACAGGGTTGTCGTACTCTTCGGCGAAGATCTCGGAGCCTTCGGCTAGCACTCCCCCAGTCCTGGTGGGTTGAATGCCGCTTGCGAATCCACCGCCTGGCTCCCCGTGTCCCCCAAACTGCGGAAGGATCAGCCCACCGAACTCGACCAGGGCGGCCCGGGCGGCGGGAAAGCACTCCAGGCCCGCGAGTTCGTCGGCGAAGCGCCTCAGCCACAGGTCGACGGCGGCGGTCATGTCCCGACCAGGGAACCACCCGGCTTGGTCCAGGATCTCGCGCACGTCCGGCGGGAAGCGGCCCTCGGCGGCGCGGTACCGCGCGTACTTCTCGGCGACAACCGCGCCGGGCAGCGACGGCCACTGGGACACCTCCCCGGTCTCTCGGTCGACGACCACGACGAGGTGTCCGGTTTCCGCTGGGGGCAGGGGCGTTCCGTCCGCCGCTCGCTTCAGGGGTTCGGAGTGGGAGATGACGAAGCCGAGGTCGAACTCGTAGAGGTTGAGCAACGGCAGCGGGCCGGGCAGAGTGACGGCGGCCCATCGTCGGAATCGGGCCATCGCCTCGCTACGACTGATCAATGGAACTCCTCGGGCAGTTGAGGTGATCTGAAGGTGGCGTCGGCCGGGTGCCGGGCCCACGGTTGTCGTCGCGGTGCCTATCGTAGGCATCGCGGTCCGACTCCACCTGTGCCGACCGCGCAAGGGGAGGTGCCATGCCATCGCGGCGGGACCAGGTCCAGTCGTACCAGTTCTTCGTCCAGCGGATGACCTCCGCGCTCGTGGCTCGGGAGCCCGATCCGGAGACCGCCGCGCCATTTCGGCGGCTCGGTGGTGCTGGCTTCGCGAGCCTCATGGTGGCGGTGCTCTGCCTCGCCGCGGTGGGTGTCTACGGCTTGCTGCGCCCCGGCGGCGCCACCAAGTGGAAAGAGCAGGCGGCCGTCATTCTGGAGAAGGAGACCGGTACTCGGTTCATCTACCGGGAGGGCCGCCTGTACCCGGTGGTCAACTACTCGTCGGCGCTGCTGGCGTTGGGGAAGGCGGCGCCCACCGTCTCCGTTTCCCGCAACTCGTTGGTCGGCACGCCGCGCGGCACCCCGATTGGCATTCGCGACGCGCCGGATGCGCTGCCCGACCCGAAGCGGCTCCGCTCCGGGCCGTGGACGCTCTGCACCCAACTGTCCCGCGACCCGGCGGGTGGGGACGTCGCCACCACGGTGCTGATGGTCGGAACGGCATCCGACGGTGGGCGGGAGATGGGCGACACCGCGCTCTTGGTTCGCGCCACCACGACGAACGGCCTGTATTTGATCTGGCATGACCACCGGTACGAGATCAGTGACGAAAATGTGGTCCTTGAAGGACTCACCATGACCACGGAGCCCGTGGTCGAGGTGGGCGGAGCGTGGCTGAACGCCCTACCCGCCGGTGAGCCGATCGAGATACCGGAGGTGGCCGACCGAGGTGAGCGATCCGAGGCATTGCAGGAAGCTCGGATCGGCCAGGTCTTCGTCGTGGAGAGCCAGAACGGTGGCCGTCAGTACTACCTCGTCGAGCGAGGTCAGCTGCGGCCGCTCACCCAGCTTCAGGCCGAGGTGCTGTTGGCGGACCCGGCGGCCACGCGGGCCTATCCGGATGGGGCGCTACCGGAGCCGATCTCGCTCTCGGCCGGCGCCGCGGCGGCGGCGCCCAAGGCGCCACCGCCAGCTGGGGGGCCGCACCGCGCACCTGGCGAGCGTCCCGAGATCGCCCAGGAGGCCGACGACCGGCCAGCCATCTGTGCGGCCTACCAGCCGGGGCGGAGCGAACCGACCCTCCTGTTAGGAAATCAGTTAGAGCCGGTGCAGGATCCGGTGCGCACCGCCGAGCAGAGCAACACGGGCATCCCTCTCGCTGACCGGGTGGTTATCGAACCCGGGCACGGTGTCTTGGTTGCGGCCATGCCGGCGCCGGAGGCTTCGACGGGAGCGCTGAGCCTGGTTACCGATCTCGGCTACCGGTATCCACTGGCCTCGAAGGAGGTGGCGGAGATGCTCGGCTATCGCGATGTGCGTCCCGTTGAACTACCAGCGAGTCTGGTCGACCGGCTACCTGCTGGTCCCGCACTCGATCCGGCCGCCGCGAAGCAGGCGCTCGGCCCGGACCAGCCAGGGCTACCACAATAGAGTCTGCCGCTTCAGAAAGGTTGGCTGGCCTAGCGCAGGCTGGACAGAACCCGTTACGGTTTGTATGGCAAGCGGTGCGAGCGCGCCGCAACGAGGCCGCCTCTGCCAAAGTGAGGCGATCGATGAGGACGGGGGTGACTCCAGCATGACGATGCGTACCGACACCGGCTTGATGGTGAAGACCGAGGGCGAGGTAAACGCCGTCGCCGACCGGCTCACCGGCAATCTGAACCAGCTAATGGACCAGCTTGCGCCGCTGTACGACCAGTGGAAGGGCGCCGGTGCGGGCTCCTTCCAGCAGGTGCGCCAGCGTTTCGACCAGGACATGGCGCGGCTGAACGTGGCACTGCGAGCGATCGCCGAGGCGGTTGGTTCTGCCGGTAAGGACTACGACGTCGCGGACGAAGCGATCAAGTCCGACATGGATTCCGCGGGCGCTACCGCCGGGCAGATCACCGCGGCGCTGAAGCTCTGACGGGGAAGAAGGTTCCGAGATGGAGATTCGGTACAACTTCGGTGCGCTGAACGCCGCGGCAGACAGCTGTGGCAGTAGCATGAAAAACATGAACGGCGAGCTCGAAGGGCTCAAGTCCAGCATCGCACCCATGCTCGCCACCTGGGATGGTGACGCACGCGAGGCGTACTTCCGCCGGCAGAGCGAATGGGAGTCTGCCGCGAACGACCTGCGTGACCTGCTTGGTCGGATTGAGCGAGCGCTGCGTGAGTCGGCGGCCAACATGCAGGCCCGCGAGGCGGCAAACCGGGCGAAGTTCGGCGGCTGAGCCGCTGCGAGTGATCCGATGGCCTGGCCCTGTGCCGGGCCATCGGCTTTTGCGGTCCAGCCCGACTCCTGGCCGACCCGAGAGTGCGGAGGCCGCGTCGAAGGGCTGTCAGTCGCGGGGTAGCGAGCTGGGCACCCGGAAGAACACCTCTTCGGGCTCATCGATCTCCGGACCCGAGGGCGTCGGCTCCCCAGGGCGAGTCGGGTGCCAGCGGAGACGCCGTCCCCGCGGTAGCAACGAAACGATTGCGCCGACCACGAGCGCTATAGCCGCTAGTGACAGTCCACCCCAGAGCCCCGCTCGGCGGAAGTCGTTCCACCGCTTTGTCCGCTCCTGAGCCGCTGCGTTGTAGGACGGCTCGGGCAATGGGTCCGCGGCCACCGGACCTGCGCTGCTCAACCGCTCGGTAACCGCGCGGTAGGGGCTGAGCACACCCTGCCCGTACCCCTGCTCTGGACCTCCCCGGGCCGGGTCGGCCGTGGCTAGCAGCCGGCGCGAAACCTGCGAGGCGGACAACTGTGGCTCGGCGGCACGGATCAGGGCCGCCGTCGCACTCACCAGTGGGGTCGCGAAGCTGGTGCCGCTCCAGACATCATGGCCGTTCACGCGGGTGGCCGCGACCACCGCACCACCCGGGGCCACCAGATCGACATAGGGCCCGACCTGTGACTGCTCCACCCGTGTGCCCTGCTCGTCGATCGCGCCGACACCGATCACACCGTCGTAGGCAGCCGGATACGGCACCGGGTCGGGGTACTCGCCGTTGCGATGGAGGTTTCCGGCGGCGGCGACCAGGACCACATCCTTCGCCCGCGCGTAGCGGATCGCGCTCTCGACAGCGGAGTCGGGGCGGTAGAGCGTCACCGACATGTTGATCACATCTGCTCCGTCGTCGGTAGCCCGACGGATAGCCTGTGCGAAGACCTCGGGGGAGACGCTCTCACCTTGGGCCTCGTCGCCCTCGTTACCGGCCTGTTCGCTGACCCGGATCGGGACGATGGCGGCTTCCGGAGCCATCCCATGGAAGCCGATACCCTCTTGTGGGCGGGCGGCGATCAGGCTGGCAACCGCGGTGCCGTGGGAAACACAGTCGAAGTCGCCACCGCTGGAACCACGGAGGGCATCGAACCCGGAAGTGACCTGACCGTCAAGCTGTGGATGGTTGCCGTCGGAGCCTGAGTCCACAACAGCTACTGAGACACCAGCTCCGGTGCTGAAAGGCCATACCCGTCGTGGGGCTAGCCACTGCTGGTGCCAAGGGGTGTCACTGATGATTTGACCCGGCTCGCTCGGATTGGTGCAGGAGCCCGGGGCGGCCGCGGCTGGCGCGTGTGGCATCAGGATGGTCGAGCTGACCAGCGCTAACAGGAGTGCACCAACACGCTGATGACGGTTGCGGAGCATGTCGTGCTCACCTCTCCTTCGCACAACGCCGCTGCATCCTAACGATTTCGGGACAGTCGCCGGGGCCCCGGTATCGCGACAGGTTCAGTATCGTGGGCTGTGCCGAGTGCCGACGGCTGGTGACGCCGGGTAGACGTGCGGGGAGAGGACGTCGTGGACATTGAGGCCTTGCGCGCTCGCGCTGATGAGCTGATGGCCCAGTTCGAGCGGATGCGGTCCGGCGTGGGCGATCTACAGCAGCAGCTGAAGGCGGTAGACGTCACTATGGTATCGGAAGACGGCTTCGTGACAGTGACGGTTGGTCCTAATGGACATGTAACCAAAGTGGAGTTCGACCCGCGGATCTATCGGCGGCCGGACTCGAAGGAACTTTCCGCCACGGTAACGGAGACGATCCAGCGGGCGACGGAGGCGGCGCTGGCGGAGGTTGAGGAGCTGCTTCAGCCGTTCGTGCCGGATGGTCAGTTTCAGGCATACCTGGATCATGATCTGGCGGGTGTCTTTGGTCAGCTTGACCGCGACATCTCCCGGGAGGGGGACCGATGAACGGCCCGAATGACACGTTTGTCAACCCGGACGGCGCGCGTGATGGTGCCCGTCAACTCGATGCGGCCGGCGCAGCGCTGGCTCGCGGTTGGGCGGAGCACGCGGCCACCATTTCCACGCTCAATGCGGCTTCGCCGTGGGGCACTGACGATTACGGCAAGGAATTTAACAAAAACTACCTGGAGGGCGAGGCGCCTGCTGCTGGTGTTCTTGAGGGTGGCCAGGCGATTGTGGGACGGGTTCAGGTGCTTGGTGCGATTGCTTTGGCGGCCTTGGCGGGGACTGTTGAGGTGGATGAGGCGGTCGCGGAGTCTTTCGGCGGCGGTGACGCCTGACATCCCGGCGGGCTCGGGTGTGTAGGGGAACGGGGGCGTGACGGGATGGCGGTGCCTTTTCCCGAGAGTCTGATTGCCGAGTATCCGACGGTGTGGGAAGCCGTCTGTTGGGTGAGTGCTGGTGAGGCGTGGCCGAAGGGCGACGAAGATCAGTTGCGGGAGCTTGCTGAGGCGTGGCGGGGGCTCGCTGAGGTGGTTCGTGGTGCCCGCCTTGACGCTGATATGGGGGCTTTGAGGCTTCTTCAGAGTTGGGGTGGGGGTACGGGGGAGGCGTTTAGTCAGGTCTGGAATCAACTGGGTGTTGATCCGGATATGGGGTTGCCGCTGATTCAGGAGGCTGCTGCCGAATTCGCGTTTCGTGCCGATGATGCCGCGATGGAGATCGAGTATGCGAAGCTGACGATTGTCATCGCTTTCTATGTCACGGTGATCGCGGTTTTCGTGTCGATGATGATGGCCTTCCTGGGCGGGGTCTCGGCGGTGGGTATTCCCGCGGCTCTGGCGGCGGGTCGGCAGGCGGTTACGGTCGCGGCTCGGCGGCTGGTCGCTCAGTTGGGGCGGCATGTTGCTACTCGGGCTGGGCGGCAGTCGGCGCTGCGTGGTCTTGGTGGTCAGATCGGTCAGCGACTCACTCGGGAGGGGCTGCGGGGGGCCGGGCGGCGGTTCGCCCTGGAGTTGGCTGAGGAGGTAGGTGAGGAACTCCTGATTGATGTGGCTGCGCAGGCGTATCAGATGAATGCGGGTACGCGGACGCAGTGGGATGTGAGTCGTACTGTCACCGCGGGGTTGGGCGGTGCTTTTGGTGCGGTCCTCGGTACTGGGCTGAGCGCTGGTACTCGTTTCGCTCGTAATAATGTGGCGCCGCGGCTACCGGTGTCGTTCAGTCCGCCGTTGATGGACTTTCGTGGTGCGGGGGTTGTTCGGTGGGGTGGTAAAACCCTTGCTGCTGGGGTGCAGAACGCGATTATTTCGCCGGCCGCCAGCGTTTTGGCTCATCGGGTGGTTGCGTCGGAGTGGAGCGTGCCGGGTGGGGACGCGCTGCTGGGCGGGTTTGCCAGTGGTGCTGGTCGTGGTGGTGCCACGATGGCAGCCAGTAGCGGTGGTAGCGCGTTGGCGGACCTCAAGAACAGGTTGACCGGGTCCGACCCCGGTCAGCTCAAGGGTGCTGGACCGGACGCCGGTATAAGTAGCGTACCGACTACCGGACTCGGGTCGATCTCACTGGCCCCACCACCAGCGGTGGACCCGGCAGCCCCCACCGGTACTGGTCAGGGACAGACCCCCACCGGTACTGGTCAGGGACAGACCCCCACCGGTACTGGTCAGGGACAGACCCCCACCACTGGTAGTGCCGGGTCTGCTGCCTCGCCCACGGGCGACACCGCCAACGCCAGCCTCAGCACCGATCGAGCTACTTCTGACGCCTTCGCCGCCGACCCCGGTGCCGACCCGGGCACCCACACCAGCTCGGGCCCCAGCATCCACACCAGCTCGAGTGCCGGCACTGCTTCTGAGGCCGGCACTGGTCGAGGTGGCGCCGATGCGGGCTTCGAGGCCGGTTCCGGAGGGCGGTCAGACCTGGCTACCGGCGGGGTCAGGGACGGTGGGTCCAACGCCGACAACACAGTCAGCTTGGCGGGGCACTCCGCTGCCTCCACCATTCAGAGCGCTCTGTCGCCGTCCACCGACGGAAACACTCGGGGACACTTCCCACCGGCACCACAATCCGCAACCCCAAACCCGGTCCCGGCGCCTGCAGCCGCCCCCAACGCCACAACGGGCACCTCCACCACCAGCGCCTCCGTCCCCGGCCCTGGTCTCACGCCCGCGGCTCCCCACAGCGGTGCCACCACAAACCCGACAACGACCGGGACGCCCGCACCATCACCTAGGCAACCAACACCCACCCCCGCCGCTCCGACCGCTATCCCTCCCACCAGCGGCGCTTCGGGCACGAGCACTTCCCCAGCCAGCGTGAGTAGCCGGAGCGGGACATCCCACCCCCCGGCGGCAGCAGCGGCCTCGCCTGCCACGAACCCTTCGCCGACCAACAGCCAACCGACATCCACCAGCAACCCGAAAGCGACACACGCAGCCCGGCCCACCCCACCCACCGCCAACAACCCCACACCGACCACCACACCAACCGTGCCGACAGCAACCGGCACCAACCCTTCGGCCACACCCGACCCAGCAAGCCGCATTCCCAATCAACGGACACCGACCAATAGCCCGACGACCACCGCACCAACGCGCACCGGAGCGCCGGCTGCTGACACGGCTACTGGGGTCAGCGGCGGCATCGAAGCAGACGGCCCGACCGGGGTTGCCCGCTCCACGCGTCCGACCGGGGGCGGTACCCACAGTTGGCAGGGCGAGTCATTCACCGTTAGCGGAGATCCGAACGGTCGGGCGGCCAAGCAGACGCTTGTCGAGGCCTCTCGGAGATTGGCTGAGGCCGTTCGGAAAGCGGTCAAGGGTAAGGCTATATCCAAGGCCAAGATGCCGGGTGTGGCGGGCGCGTTGATGATGCCGAACGGGGAGATCACGACCCACACCAGCATGGCTGCAAACAAGAGCACGAAGCCGCCGACCCGGCCGGCGGTGCATCCGCTGGTGCAGGCCACCCTCGATCGAGTCAAGGCCGCCCTCGATGCGAAGCCGGGCAAGGGGCATGGCACGGGGGCCGGGCACGGCAAGTGCGCTGAGGTCGCTCTGGTTTCTGACCAGCTCTACCGGCTGGAAGTAGAGTGGCGGCAAGCGGGCGAGCCCGGAAGACTGGAGCAGTACGCCCTAGACGCGCTCAGCGGCGCGAAAATCGTGACGCACCAGGTCAGTACCGGTTGGGATGAAAAGGGCACCCGTCACGACTTGGGCCACTATAGAGCGCCGTGTCGCTCTTGCCGGCACCTCTTGCCCCAGTTCGGCATCGAGCCGATCTCTGATCCCGAGCGGTCACCGACTGTCTACCAGCCGCCGGTGCCAGGAGTGGTGGGCAACGGGCCGCCCCTGAGTGACCGGCGTCCTTACGGTGAGCCCGGGGGGTTGGTCCCGCCAGAGTCGGCCCATCAGCAGGCACTGGAAGAAGCCGTGCCGCGCGATCCGAAGACCGGGCGGCCGGAAGTGCACCCGGATCCGAGGCAGCGAAACTGGGTGGGCAAGGTCAACGACGGAGGCCCGACAGTTGTCGGTAGAAGCCGAAACTGTGCCGATGTCGGGCTCTCCTTCCTCTCCACCTGGTTCGGCCGACCCGAAGTGGCGGCAGCCACCCCCCAAGGGGCGCAGTTAGAGCACGGCAGCACCGCCCGGCAGGAACAAGCATTGCGTGGCAGCTTCAGCTATCACGGCACCGGCCTGTCCGGGTTGGGCGGCGTCGTTGCTGCGCTCCGGGAGGCCGGCGCCGGATCGGCTGCCCTGATTATCACCACGAATACGAATTCTGATGGTCCGGGTCACACCTGGAACGCCGTAAATCTGGATGGAGAAGTTTTATGGGTCGATGCCACCTCGGGGGAATTCACTGAGGGTGAGCCGATCCACGCATCCTATCGGGCAAATGTATTTGCTGTTACCCTCGATGCTGAGGGTGACCCTTTCGTGTCCAGTGGCGTTCCGCAAAACATCGAAAGCGTGGCCGGACAGTATCTTCCCGCCTTGTCGGATGCTGACCGAACGGCCTTGTTTGGTGAGCGTGATGCGGCGCGGTCGGATGCCAAAATAATCCTCGGCGAGCTGCAGGCCGCCGCTGCGGCGGTTAATACGCGATTTGGCCTGACCGGTGACGATGCGCTGCGTACGCTGGGCGAAGAAAATATGGTCAAGGATGCGGAGTCGCTTGCGCGAAAGTACCAGACAGATTTCGCAACTGTCGGGTATGACGTGCCCTCGGCCCTGGCCGCGATTAATGACGTGGTCCGGTTTTCGCTGCGGGGGCCGGAGTCCGAGTTGTACGGCCCGACTGTCGATGGCGTTATTTCCTCACTCGAGGAAAAGGGCTACCGGTTCGCGAACGCAAAAAACTTTTGGCGGCCTGGAAATCGATTCTTTGGCCTGAACTGCACGTTCGTATCTCCGGGGGGTCGTACCTTCGAACTGCAGTTCCCGACCGCTACCAGCTACGCCATCGGTAAACGCACCCACGTCCCCTACGAAATTATGCGGGATCCGATGCAGTCGGTGGCGGACCGGGTGCACGCGTTCCTGGACATCCTCGCGACAAACGTTTCTCAAGGCGTTGCCACACATATGCCGGGTGGCCTGGACGCGAAGCGATTTGGTCAGGCGGTCGACACTACCTTCGCTAAGTGGATCATGGGTAACAGCCCGTTGTGGAGCGAGTACCTCCACTGGCTCGGCGAGCAGCCCCACACGTTCGCCGATGTAGCCGCTGCGCGAGGATTGACCGCGTCCGACCTTCCGGGTCTGGACTTTGACCGGATTGGGGACACGCATGGAGACGCTGAGGTTCAGATACTTCCTCCTGAGACGGCCGGACGACCCGACCGGCCCGCCGGCCAACCTGATCGCGGAGGCCATCAGTCTGGGCCCGACGCAGGCGGTGATCTGGGATCGGGCGACCAACGCGTGGACCTTCCGTCCGGACGTGGCGGCTTCGTTCCTCTGGTCGAAACCGGAGGAGCGCGAGGAGCACGAGGTCCAGGCAGTCGACCGGGCCACGGTGGAACGGGAGGCGATCCACTTCACGACGGTTCCGCTGCCGACGGAGGCGGAGTTGACGGAGATCTGCCGCGAGGCGCTACCGAGGTGGCTTCGGGAGGCTCGGAAGTAACCAGCCCCGAGTCCCTGTCGGGGCGCCCGGGGAGCGCGGAGGGCGAGTATCTCGGTGTCCTGTCGGACGCCGAGCGGGTGATTCTTTTTGATGGGCTCGCCACGGCTCGTCAGGATGCGGATTCGCTCCTCGGCGAGTTACGGGGGATCGCTGCTGAGGTCAACGCGCACCTTGGGCTGACCGGCACGGATACGCTGCGGACGCTGGGTGAGGAACACCGGGTCAAGGGCGCGGAGTCGCTGGCCCGGAAATACCGCACGCAGCTGGCGGCATTGGGGGAGGGTATCGGGTCTGCTCTGGCCACGGTCAACGACGTCGTTCGCTTCTCACTGCGAGGGCCAGAGTCCGAATTGTATGGCCTGGCTGTAGACTCCACTCTTACCGCCTTGGAGGCTAGGGGCTATCAGGTCGCTAGTCTGAAGAATTTCTGGCGCTCCGGTAATCGATTCTTTGGCCTGAACTGCACGCTAGTCTCCCCGGGTGGTCGTACCTTCGAAATCCAGTTCCCGACCGCTACCAGCTACATGATCGGGAAGCAGACCCACACCCCGTACGAGATCATGCGGGATCCGGCAGAGCCTGCGGCGCGCCGGGTGCACGCGTTTTTGGACATTCTTAAGATCAACAACTCCTGGGATGTGGCTGCCCGGATGCCGGGTGGTATGCATGCTGTGCGATTTGGTCAACCGACCGATAACAGCTTTGCGAAGTGGATCGGGGCAACTAAGCGGGCCCGCTTGTATAAGGAATACCTCGATTGGCTCGGACGGCAGCCCCACACGTTCGCCGATGTGTGCGCTGAGCGAGGATTGACCGCGTCCGACCTGCCGGGTCTGGACCATGACCTGATAGGGGAGACGCGTGGAGACGTTGACGTTCGGCTATTTTCTCCTGACGCGGGACCCGGACGGCCCGCCGGTCAACCTGATCGCGGACGCCGACACCATGGGCCCGACACAGGCGGTGATCTGGGATCGGTCGACCGACGCGTGGACGTTCCGCCCGGACGTGGCGGTGGCATTCCTTTGGGAGGACCCGGAGGTGGGCGAGGTCCAGGAGGTCGACCGGGCCACGGCGGAACGGGAGGCGCTCCACTTCACGACGGTTCCGTTGCCGACGGAGGCGGAGTTGACGGAGATCTGTCGCGAGGCGCTACCGAGGTGGCTGCGGGGCGCCCGCAAGTAGCCAGCCCCGAGGTCCTGTCGGTACCCGAGACAAATCCCGCCGCCCTGGGGAGTGCCGATGGCCGAACCGATATTCCGCTACCACCTGATGTTTCGTCTCGACGCTCCGGAGATTCCGGTCAACGTGATCGCGTTGCTCCGGAGCAGCGGACCCACGCAGGCCGTGATCTGGGATCGGCCGACGAACGCATGGGCGTTCCGCCCGGACGTGGCGACAGCGACGCTGTACATGGAGTCGGAGCACGCCCTGACCCGAGCGGTCGACCGGGGCACGGCGGAACGGGAGGCGCTCCACTTCACGACGGTTCCGTTGCCGACGGAGGCGGAGTTGACGGAGATCTGTCGCGAGGCGCTACCGAGGTGGCTGCGGGGCGCCCGCAAGTAGCCAGCCCCGAGGTCCTGTCGGTACCCGAGACGAATCACGGGATGCCCGATACGCGATCCATTGGGCCGGGGGAGCTGGCTCCACTGGAGGATCCGCGCTATCAGCAGGACGTCCAGCGGAGCCTACGGACGGCCGAGGGCTTCGCCTACCTGGCCGACCCGTCCACCCATCCCTACGGTCAGTTGATCAATGACGGTGGACCGACCGAGCAGGGCCGCAGCAACAACTGTCTGGACTGTTCGCTGTCCGCGTTGTCCAGCTTCTACGGTGACCCGCAGGTGTCCCAACCGCGCTGGCCGGACCTTCGTCCTGACGGCTCCGTCGATCGGGAGTCGGGGGAGCGCAGCGGGCTGGACCGTGCCGAGGCCTGGCTCGGCGGCGACATTTTGGCCGGCTGGACAGGGGATTTGCCGGGCGCGCCCGCGGAACGGGCGGCAGCCGTCGCGCAGCAGTACGAGTACCTGCACCAGTGGATAGCGGACGCTGGTCCTGGCGCCTCGGCATTGGTGGTGGCGGAATGGCTTATGGTCGACTGGGGTACCGGCGAGCTGCTGCTGGATGAGCAGGGCAACGTCCAGAGCGAGGGCTCTCACGCGTTCGTGGTGGTGTACCCGTATGGGGCGACTGGGCCCGTGTGGTGGGACCCGCAGCACGGCATGACATCGCCGGAACCACCGGCTGACTATCGCGCCGATACCTCCGCGCTATGGTCGCTCAACCTGTCGATAGAGGGGACATCCAGTGACCGAGAACGAGGCGATGGCCCTGATCAGGCGTCTGCTGGGAACCACCAACGACATCAATCTGTACCCGTTCGAGTTCGGATGGCTGGCCAAGGAGCAGCTGTCGGCGGAGGAGCGGGCAGCCGGGATGCACGTCGGTCATGGGAGCTTCATCATCGACCAGACGGGGATCGTGACCGCGCAGTCGAGTCTCCCGGTGCGGTTACTGATCAAGCGCTACATCGAGGCGCGGCGGGAGGGCCGGATCGCGGGGCGACAGGTCTGGCCGAGGGTCAACCAGCCGGGCTGAGCCCAACCGGCGCAGAGCCGACCGCAGCGAGCACGGTCGCGGCCCGGTCCGCCGACTCGAGGGCTGATCAAGGGTCGGGGCAGGAGCGTTCGGGCCAGGGGCCGTCACCGGCCGCGGGCACTTCGGTTGCGCCGCCGCTGACCCCCGCTGACGTGGCCGAGCTGGCGACGATCACACACCAGGTCCGGACGGCGAACAACTTCTCCCGTGCGGCTGTCCGGCGCGAACTCGCTGCCACTGTGGATCGCCTCGGGCTGCGCGACGGCATGCTCGGCGCGGAGCAGCGGATGGCCACCCTGCCCACCGAGGTGCGGGCGGCGCTGGCTGATGTGACCAACCAAGCTTCGAGCCAACCGAGCGAACGTTCCCGGCTACGCCCGGATCGCCGTACCGCCGAGGCGGAGGGGCGTCCCGTCGGCCTGCCGCGGATGCGGACGTACCTCGGCACGCATTTCACCGTGAACTCGCTCCTGCTCGGCCTGGCGACGACGTTCACCCTCACCGCCGGCGGTCGACCCGAGCTGGCCCTGATGCTGGGTGCCGGTGCGTTCGTGGGCGCTGTCACCACGGGTCCGGCGAAGTGGCTGGCCAAGCGAGCGGGGCTGGCGGCCGAGGACCGTCGGGCCCGGTACGACGCCCGCCAGGAGGCCCGAACCGCGGCGGAGGAGGACGCCACCACCGCGGCGGCGCTCGCCGCCGGCACCGCCGATGTGACCTCGGCGGCCCAGGAGCTGGGTACGGCGGCCACCGGGCTCGATGGACAGGTATCGGCGGTTCAGGAGCAGCTACGCCGGGACGAGCACAGGTATCGGTTCAGGGGCTCTGCTCGCCAATTCCCGCCGGCGAGTAAGGACGCTGCGGCAGTGGCCGACGACAGCCCCGGAACCGGTACGACCTCGGCTGGCGTCCCTGGTGGTTCGACCGACGCCGGACTGACCCCGCGCGAGCAGGAGCGCCTCGCCGAGCTGCGTGGCCTCGCCGCACGCCACGACGGGGCGCGGCCATGGGCTCGGTTCGGCACCGGCCGGGAGATCCGGGCAGTGCTGGACAGCCTCGGGTTGCGGCAGGGAACGCCCGGCGTGGAACAGCGCCGGGACCTGGTGCCAGCAGACGTACGACCACTCGTTGATCGCTTTGGCGACTCGCGTACGGCCGCCGTTCAGGATCGGGTTCGGGCCGCCGTTGACCGCTACCCGGCCGACGGGCAGCGGCCGAGCGTGGTGGCGCCGTGGTGGTCGTCAATGGTGGAGAACGTGCCGAACCTGCTGACAGCCGCCACCGTGGCGGGAGTCGGTAACGTCCTCGGCGAGCTGAGACTCGGTTGGTTCGGGATCGCGGGCGCGCTCGCCGCGGCGGCGAGCGGGGTGGCGGTTGACCCGGTGGTCGCCCGGCGGGAGGCCACCGCCAGGGATGCCCGGGACAGCTGGGATACCGACAACCCCGCGATGCCGGCAGCGGCGCTGCTGTCCCAGGCCGCCGAAGCGGTCGCCGATCCAATCAGCGCGGTGACCGACCGCGCCGCCACCGCCGTGCGCCGCACGACCGAGCTGGAGCAGCGCCTCGCCGACCTGGAGCGCCGGGTCGCCGACTCGCAGCGGCGCAGCGGCCTCGTTGGCTCATTCCGTCGCCTGCTCTTCGGCGACCCGGCCTGGGCCGGACTGCCCGCGTCGAAGGACGCCAACGCAAGGTCAACGGGCGCCAACCCCGAGTCGACGGGTGCTACTTCCGAATCGCGGGTGTCCACCGGCTCGGAAACACCGACCGTTCCGGGCGCCGCGGCGTCGGTCGACCCACGTGGCCGGGCGTCGCTGCAACTGCTTGCCGAGCTCGCCGTACGGCATGAATCCGTCGGCCCGTTGGCACGCCTGTCGGTGGCCCGGCAACTGCGGATCTTAGTTGACCAGCTCGGTCTGCGCGAAGGGACACCTGGTGCGGACCAGCGGCGTGAGCAGGTACCGGCCGAGCTGCGGCCAGCGGTGGAACGGCACGGGCGGCTGAGCGTGACCAGCCGGGCGATCGAGCGGTTCAGTAGCCCGCCGCCCTCGGCGACGGACAGCGCTCAACGGCCGAGCGACGTGCGGAGCCTCCGGGTGCGCGCGGTCGAACAGACTCTCGGGCCACTGGTACAAGGCGGCGCTTGGGTCGGGGCGGCCAAGGCCGCCCAGGTCGCCGCGGGGGCCGCGCCCAGCAAGATCCTGGCGGGGGGACTCCTCGGCCCGCTCCGCACCCTACTGCTCGATCGTGCCGAGGCCCGGGTCAGAGACGCTCTACGGGCCTGGGACCTGGCCAACCCGAATCCGGCGATGGAGCCGCAGGCGCGGGTGGCGAGGCTCGCCGACCCGTCGGCGACGGCCGTGACCAACGCCGCTGGGCAGCTCGACGTGACGTCCCGGCGCCTCGAGGAGATCAACGCGGCGCTGGGCCGGCTGGCGCACGAATCCACCCCCGCCGCCGAACCGGCTGTCGGCCCGGCCGACCCGGTTGCCATCCCGGGCACCGGGGAGACGTTGGACGTAGCCGTTCCTGTCTCGCTGAGCAGGGCGGATGCCTGGGAGTTGCAGACGGCCGCACACCAGGTACAGACGGCGGACACGCTCTCGTTGCGGCCGGCCCTGCGCGAGCTGCACGCGGTGATCGACCGGCTGGGTCTGCGGGCGGGCATGCTCGGGGCACCGGACCGGATCGCGCAGCTGCCGGACGCGGCCCGGCAGGTGGTCACCGAGTTCGGCGGTGACCGCGCCGGTCGTGGGCGGCAGCTCCGGACACTCCGGGCCGGGCGGCAGACCGCCGAGAACGCTCGTCCGCCGGGCGTACCGCGCCTTCGGACGTACCTCGTCTCGAGCGCGCTGACCACCGCTGCTACCGCCGGGGCGGCCACCGCAGTCGCCATCGCGGTGGCGAGCCCGCTGGCACCGGTGATTCCGATCGCGGCAGCCGTCGCCGCTCCGGTGGTCGGGGCCGCGAGGTGGCACGCCCTGCGGCAGGGTCTCGCCATTGACGACCGGCGCAGCCGGTTTGACGCGCGTGTCAACGCCCGGGACGCCGCTGATCAGGTGGACCAGGTCGTTGACCGGCTGAACGAGCCCCTCGCCGGGTTGGGGCAGGCGGCCAACCGGCTCGAGGGCCAGCTCAGCGCTGCCGAGGCGGCCACCGACCAGCTGACCGAGCGGTTGGCGGAAACCCATCGCCGGGTGGGCCTGCTCGCTCGCCTCTTCGACATCGTCGGCTGGGGATCGGCAGCCCGGACGGGGACCCACCCGGAAACCGGCGCGGTCCGGGAGAACAACGGCAGCCCAGCAGGTTCTCCCGACTCCGGGCGGATCACGGCGGCGGCCGTACCGAACTCGGACTTCCACGGTCTGGGGCGACCCGTCGCCGACCCGGCTGCGGTGCTGGCCACCGCCCAGGCCGCACTGCCGCGAGTGGGTCCCTACGCCGGGGTGGACTACATCGGCCAAACCGGACCGAGTCGCTTCGAGATCTACGCGGCCGGACGGTTTTCGTTCCGGGTGCTGCTGACCGCCGGCCCACTGGCCGATGGGGTGGTGGCCCAGACGACGCGTAACTCGGACGGGTCGTTCACGGTCACCGTCTCGGACCGGGCGGTGGACCGTGTGGTCACCCGCGCGCTCGCGCACGAGATCGCAGAGCTGGCGGCGCTGTACGATTCCCGGCAGATCTATGCCGGACCCCTCGACCCGGGGAACGTCGACGGGCTGATCGACCCGGCCGGGCTCACCGCGCACGACCACGGGCGGATGGCCGAGGTTCGGCTACTCGCCGCCGAGTACGAGTCCGCCGACGCGGGTACCCGACTCGCCCTGCGTACCGAGATCGATGCCCTCGCCGATCACCTTGGCCTGCGAGCGGGGGATCCGGCGGCACCCGCCCGATGGGCCGTTCTCCCGCGGGACGTAGGTGCGCAGCTGATGCGCCTGAGTGCGGCCTCGGTGACGCAGGAGTCGGTCGCCAAGGTCGTGCGTGGTATCCCGGCGACAGAGGTCGAAAAGTATCGGTGGATCGACTATCGCGCCCGACTCGCCCCGGACTTCCAGGTGCCGTCGAGCACTGAACTCCAGGCCCAGCTGCATGAACTGATGCTCCAGGGTGAACAGGAGCAGGCCAGCCTGCCCCGAATGCCGGCCTACGCCGGGCAGATTATCGACCTGCCGCCGGCTCAGTTGAGCCTGATCCGGGACGTGGACCCGAAGCTCGCCGACCGAATCGCCGCCGAAGGCATCTACGTCAACCTGGTAGGCCGGTTTGACGTGCGCCCGTACGTGCTCGCCCACGCCCCGGAGTTCTCGCTGGCAGACTCGCGGTCCGCCTTCGACCTGGGCGCGGAGGCGGGGCGGCAGTCGCTGCTCGCGGAAGACCGGACCCGAAGCTATGTCGCGATCCGCGCCAACTTCGGCGCGCGCCCCGCCGCCATGGCGCAGCTGAACGCGAATGAACTTCACTACATGACCAACGCTCGGGCACTGGCACTGGTGCCGGGCGTCCTCGCTCGGGCACTGCACGCGCTGGTGCCCGGTGCGCCGCCGCTGGACCTGGAGGTGACCCCGACAGCCACCGCTGGCGAGGTCACTGTGATCGCCGACCGGGTCGCCCTGCCGGCTGAGGAGCCGGGTGAGCCCGCGCCGGAGTACGGCCGGGCGCGCGACGTGCGGACTGGGCAACCAGCCCCACTCTTTGACGGGCCGCCCAAGCGGGAGCAGGTGCGGCAGGGAGTGCTTGGCGACTGCGGGATGTTAGCCAGCATGGCGGCTGTAGCCGGGCACCGTCCGGAAGCGATCGCGCAGCTCTTCCAGCCAAACCCGGACGGCACCGTGGACGTGCTGCTGCACGAGAGCACCCTGCTCGGTGATTCGATCGAACCGACCGGCCGGCGGCTACGGATCACCGTGCACCCCGACGTGCCGATCTGGGATCCGGTGAGCGGCGAGTCGGCCTACGCCGACCAGAGCATGAATGGCAGCTCGTGGGCGGCGCTGCTGGAGAAGGCACTCGCGGCAGTGGATCGGACCTGGAGCGTCGAACGCCACCTGCAGTGGCAACGGACCTGGGCCGGATGGGAGAGCCCGAACGACCCGCTCGTGGCCGCGCCGACCGGATACGCCCGGTTGAATGTCGGCAGCCACCGGCAGATGCAGGCCGAGCTTCTCACCCAGCTCACCGGAGTAGCGAGCCATGTTGCATCCTTCGACCCGACGCCGGGGCGGGAAGCCGCTGTCGAAGCTCGGCTGGAGGCATTGCTGGCTGCGCGTAGCCCGGTGCTCACCGCCACCTTTGGCGAGGATCATTATCCGGTCGCGATCCGCGATCAGCTTCCGCATGGGCTCGTCCCCGGACACGCATACGAGGTGGTGGCGGCCGGCGACGGCCTGGTGCAGCTGCGTAATCCCTGGAACGTCGATCATCCGACGCCGATGACGGTGCGGGAGTTCCTTGATCTGATGAGCGAGGACTTCGCCTACCTGGAGCCGCCGCAGAGCCCGCCGACTCCGCCCACCGCCTCGGTCCAGTTCTCCCACCCGCACACCCTCGGGCAGACCGTGGTGGAGGAGCTGGGGTATGCCATCGCCTACTACGCCCTGTTCGCCGGCGACGGTACGGTGATTGGCTTGGCGGTGTCGGAGTCGTCTGCAGGGAGAGAACGCACCCGGCGCTGGACGGCGCCTGGGGCGCAATCCGCTGCGGGAAGCGCGCTGCCGGTCAGCCGGGCCGAGGCCGAGCGGATCGCGTCGGAGGTGCTCGGCTTCACGCTGCCCGACGAGGCGGCACTGCACGACATGCTGGAGGGATGACCGTGCCGACACAACAGCGGGGAGGAGAGCCGTTGCGCTCCTTTACGGACAGGATGTCCATCCGAAACAACACGGTGTCGAGTATCGGGCCGGCGCGGCTCGCCGTTCCACGGCTTGATGGAGGTCCCCCGGTCCGGGCAGAAGTCGTCGTGATGCCCCATGGGGCTGAGGAGTCCCCTCATTACGTAGTCGTCTTGGGCGATACCTTCCCCGTGGGGGAGGAGACCTGGCGCTTCGCGGACGTCGACATGAAGAACGCGCACGAGTGGCGCGTCGTCGTCCGGCGGGTCGACGAGAACGAGGTGATGACGCCACCGACTGGCCGGGTCTGGAAATCCGCCCGGCTGTGCTCCTATGGTCAGCTCGACGAGGCGCAGCTTCAGGCGGTGGAGGCCGAGCTCGGCACTCAACTGCCCCCGAGCTACCGGAGGTGGCTGAAGCTAAACAACGGGGCGCAGCCCGAGATGGAACATCACATCCCCGGTCGGCCGTTCCTGTTCATCCCGGAACGCCCCCTGTTCGGGGTGCATCCGCAGCATCCGTCACTGGACCTGGTGCAGGCCCAGCGTGAACATCGGGACCCCTGGTTGTCGCCGGACTGGTTGGTCATCGCAAACCTCGCCGGAGGACTCCTGGTCCTGTCGCTGCGGATGCGCGACATGGAGCGGGAGGGCATCTACTTCCTGCCCGACACCGGGTTGAGTGGACCGATCGGTCCCGAGGGTGCCGCGGGACGGGAGCGGCACCTCGTTCCGGTGACCCGCTCGATGGGAGACCTCCTCGGTCGGATCACCCCGGTTGACGTCTCCGACCTGCCGCCGGCTGAGATCGTCTGGCCTGGGCAGCCCGGCCACTCCGCCCAGGAGGCGCAGTCGTGGGCCCTCCGCCCGGAGGAGTTTCCCCCGCCGGTAACCCTCCGCCCGGAAAAGCACCCGCCGTCAGTGAATCGGCCGCAGGAGCACCCGCCGTTGGCCGTCCTGCCGGACAGCCGACCGCCGGCCGCGGAGACTCCGCCCGGGCCGGCTCAAGTGGTGCCGGTGGGGGAGTTCTTCGGCACCTTCTACCCGACGGTCGGTTCGCCCGAGCGTATCCACCGGGTCCGGCTCGGCGCGGAGGTGTGGGAGTTGGACAACGAGCGCTTCATTCTCTGGGCGCTGGCGCATGGGGCTGGTGCCCAGCCGGCCGAGCAGCCCCGGACCGTCTCGGCGGTACGCGACGCGGCGGCCAGACAACTGCCCGGCGTTGACACTGGGCCGTTGTTGGACGGGCTGATAGCCGAAAGACTCCTCGTTGAGGTCGCCCCGGCGGAGGCGGTGGAGTTCGCGCGTCGGCACCGGGTCGGCGCCCGTCTACTCGGGCTGGGCAACAGCGCCGAGGAACCCTGGCTCTGGTCGATCGGCTTCTTCGAGCACCCGATGGTGAAGGTGACGCGCACCGTCTACAACCTGTGGGAGCGGGCCCCGTCCGGGGAGAGTCTCTGGGCGATCTGCCAGGCGCTCGCCGCCGAAGAACGGGAGGCCAACGCCACCGACCCAGACCTGTTCGACCCGGAACGGATGCTCACCGCGTTCCTGCAGGAAATTCACCAACTGCTCGTGGCCAGCGTCATCTACCTGGAGCCGCTGCCGTGACCGACACGACGAGGAACCCCACGATGGTCGAGCCGTTGATCCTGCCGGTGGGGCGCTACACCGGGGAGTTCTTCCCGAGCGTCGGCGCCCCGATGAAGTACAACGCCCTGAGCATCGGCCGGTTCTCGATAACCATTCCCGACCCGGAAGCCTTCGGGGTGTGGGCCGCGGCGCACTGCCCGGTGGATCGGCCCGGCGCGACCTGGAACCGGGCGGCGGTGATCGAGGCCGCTGAGCAGATCGGTGTGGTCAACCCGAATCGATTCGTGACGGAGTTCCTGGAGGATGGCCTCCTGCTGGAGATCGACCTGGACGCGCCGGACCTGGAGGACTTCGCTCGCGCGTACCGGGTGCTGCCGCTCATGGTGTCGCTGGGTAACACCCCGGACGATCCACTGAACTACGGCATCGGAATCTTCGGTGCCGCCCCGGTGCTGCGGCTACCGGCGTTGGCCCACGACGTGTGGCAGTGGAGCAGCACCGGCGCCAACCTCTGGGAGGTCTGCACGGCCTTCGCCGACGCCGGCGCTCGAGCGGAGGTGGCGGATGCCCGTGAGCACAACCCCCGGTGGGTGCTGCGTGAGTTCCTGACCACCCTGCCCCTGCTGGTCGGGGCGTTCGCCGCCTGCCTGGACGAGGCCCGTCGCGATCCGGCTCAACCGATCGGCGGCAGCATCTCGGTGTAGGCGTCACGAACCGCGGCCAACCGGTCGCGCCGGAAGCGGCCCGGGTCCCGTCGGTGTAGGTCTCGTCCCCGTTCGCTGGTGAAAGCGCTGGCCGGCACGGACTCCGCGCCGGGTGGGACGAACTTGAGCACCTCGTCAACGGCCGCGACGGCCCGGAACAGCGTCGCCTGGGCCCGCTGCCCCGCCTCCGCGGTCGCCCTGCCCGCCGGCACCAACCGGGCGTACGCGTCGGCCGCCCAGAGCCACTCGCCCGGGTCGAGAAGCTGCGACGGCTCGGCCGCGCCGTAGTGGAAGCCGCCGGACGGGGCCAGGGTGGGCTCGGCGGGCAGTCGGAAGGTGAACTCACGGGCTCGGCCGCAGGCCGGGCAGGGGCCGCTGTAGCGGGCCGCCAGGTCGCCGTCCTCGAGCGCCACGACCGCGCTCTGCCGGTCGAACCGGGTCTCCCCACAGGTGCAGGGCCGCAGGTCCATGTAGAGGTGCGCCTCTGCGTTCGTGCGACTCGCAGGCAGGATCATGCGCTACACCGTACCGATTCTGGTGCTCAAGAGAGCCCCGCGCCAGGTGGCGGTCGTCGCGGACCGGCGCCACCTGGCGCGTTCACGGGTTGGTTACGGGACGGTGGGACGGCGGGGTTGGTGTCGGGGCGGCACTCGCTGCTGCCGCCCCGACACGCGCTCAGCTTCCGGCGTTGCGCCGTCGCCGGTGTGTGAGCCCGAGCGTGAGGAGGAGGGCGGTGCCTGTCAGCACGGCCAGGCTGCCGGTGAAGAGCATTGACCCGCTGGACGAGCCGGTGATTGGTAGGCCGGTCCCGGTCGGGCTTGGCGTGACGGTCGGGGTCATCGTCGGATCGGCGGTCGGCGTGCCCGTCGGTGTGGCGGTCGGCGTCGCCGTCGGGCTGGCCGTCGGGGAACTGCTGTCGCAGGCGAGCGTCGTGCTGAAGGGGTAGTCGTGGATTTCCCCGCCGCGGTGCTCCAGGGTGCGCGCGATGATGCTGCCCTCGGTGTTGCTCTGGTCAAGGTCGGTGAAGTCGGCGCGGGGCGCGTAGATCGTTCCTTCGACCGTGGCGCCGCCGGGCGCCAGGGTGAGGGCGGTGGCGGTGGGGAAGTTGAACAGGATGAATCGTGCTTCGGGCCCGCCGATGCCGGCGAAGTTCGGTGCGGTCCAGGCGAAGGTGTCCCCCACGTCGGTGGTGCTGACGTTGACCAACAACGGGCTGCTCGCGGTCGGCTGGTCGGCGAAGGTCAGGATGCCGATGTTGTCCAGATCAGTCGAGTTGATGTTGAGCACGTTGGTGGTGTTCGCGCTCAGGTTGATGACGGCGTTGGTCCCGGGCGGGATGGGGGAGGAGATCGGGTCGCCGTTCGGGTCCCGCAGCACGACGGTGTTCTGACACGTCGCGAGCTCGGTGGAGTTTGACCGGAAGGTCTGGAACGCCTCCGCGAAGTCGATCACCGAGACCGGCCCGACACTCGGTACCGACTGGTTGGTGACGAGTTCGATCCGGGGCGAGGCGTCGTAGTCGTTGGCCGGCAGGATTCGGGTATTGGCCGGTACGTTGTTGTTGTCAAAATCCCGGACGAAGGTGTCGTTCAGGTTTCCGATCTTCGCGTACCCGTTCTGCAGGACTTGGAGGCGGGTGGCGGGCTGACTGTTCACGAAGTCCACCTGCCCGTCCACCACGAGCGCCGTTGGGTTGTTCTCCCCGGGGGCGAAGAAGTTTCCCGCGCTCACCGTGGCCAACTGGTACTGCGAGAATACGAGGTTCCCGCCGACGGCGAGCGTCCCCTCGTTCTCCGTACCGATCAAATTCGCGTTTCCCTCCGTCATGACCAGGAATCCTTGGGTGGCCTGGACGGGGTTGATCGGGCCGACGGGCGCGGCACTGACCACGTTGCCCATCATCACGAGTGCGGTGGCGGCGGCGACCGCGGCGGTCGCGGCGGCGCGGGTAGTAACCACCCTTGCGCTCTTGTTCATGATTTCCCATCACATTGACGACTATTTGCCCTACTCAGAGATAATAGGCGGCAAATGGTCGATTCATGTGTCTTGGCCTGCCCGGGCCTGTCGAGCCGAGACCGCGTGACCAGGCCGCGAACAGCGCGCCCGCCACGACGGCGCATAGCTCGTCGCCAGCGCGACGGCGCCGGCGAATGTGGTCAGTGACTTCAGGAGAAGGCGTCCGTGCTTCGTGGCAACCTCGCCGACCAGTCTGGCTGGCACGAACAGCACCGGCACCAGGATGGCGCCCAGCACGGCCACAAGCAGCACCATCAGCGGTCCGCCGAGCGATCCACCCAGCGGTGGCTGGATCGGCTCGTCGCCGCCGATGTACGGGCCTCGGGCCAGCTGAGAAGGATGGTGCAGGTTCAGGTCATATCGGCGTTTGTGTTCGTAACGGTTTGACAAGCGTGGCTTCGAGGGCTTCCGGGACTGTTTGTCGGCCCAGTACGCTCCGCCATCACGAGCCGTAGCGGGTGTGCGCGCTCACATCGAGGTGGGGAGGCTGTCGTACTGATGCGGGTCGCCTTTGCCTCGGGGTGGGCGCGGAACTCCTGCGACTGGAGGGGGTCTACAGCCATGAGGCGTAAGTACGTACGGGCGCTCAGCGCCGTTGGGTTGTCGGCAGTCCTCATTGCCGCGACGGGCTGTCAGGCGGCGGAGGACGACACCGCCGGCAGCAGTGACTGCGGTGGCAAGATCGCCATGTTCGGTGCCTACAGTGGCCCGAACTCGGGCCTGGCGCTCCCGGCACTCAAGAGTGCCCAGCTTGCGGTGGAGCAGCACAACGAGGCGAACCCGGACTGCGAGGTGACCCTGCAGGAGTTCGACACCAAGGGGGACCCGACCGAAGCCACGCCGGTCGCGAACAGGGTCGCTGGCGATGAGTCCTTCGTGGCCGTCATCGGTGGTGGGTTCTCCGGTGAGAGCAAGGCGACGATGGCGGTCTACGAGGCGGCCGAGATGGTGATGGTCAGCCCTTCGGCGACCGCGATCGAGTTGACCGCGGGCGGCAACAAGGTGTTCCACCGGGTGGTCGGTAACGACGCCGTCCAGGGGGCCGCCGCCGCCGTCTACCTTCGGGACGTGGTGCAGGCCAAGAAGGTCTTCGTGATCAATGACGGCACCACCTACGGCGCCGGCATCACCGATGAGCTGACCGAGGCCCTCGGCGACTTGGCGGGCGGTGCCGACCAGGTGCAGGAGAAGCAGGTCAACTTCGCCGCCACCATTTCGAAGATCAAGGCTGCCGCGCCGGACGCGATCGCCTACGGCGGCTACACGAACGAGGCGGCTCCGCTGGTGAAGCAGATGCGGGAGGCCGGTATCACGACGACCTTCCTCGGCTTGGACGGAATCTACGACCCGTCCTTCCCGAAGGGCGCCGGAGCCAGCGCCGAGGGTGCGATCGTGACCTGCCTGTGCCTGCCGTCGGAAAAGGCCGGTGGCACCTTCGCCGCCGACTTCGAAGCGAAGTACGGCATTGCTCCAGGTCCCTTCGGTGCCGAGGGTTTCGACGCCGCGAACGTGTTGATCGAGGGCCTGGCCGAGGGCAACACCACGCGTGCGGATCTGCTGGCGTGGGTCGACTCGTACGACAAGGAGGGGGTCTCGAAGTCCCTCAGGTTCGATGAGAACGGTGACGTGGACGAGTCCCGGGTGGTGACGTGGGCCTACGAGATCAAGGATGGTGAGATCACGGCCCAGCAGGAGATCAAGCTCAGCTGAGCCAGGCTTACCGTCGCGCGGTCGGGGCTTCCCCGGCCGCGCGACGGTGTCGTGTGGCGTCGGCTGCTCCGCCAACCCGAGAGCCCGTACCATCGGGCGTGGTGAACCTGGAGCAGGTCCGGCAGGCATATGGTTCCGTCGCGGAGCGTCGACGTGGTCCCGGAGTTCATCGCCCTTGCGCGGCGAGTTCACCCGAGCGGCAGCTACCAACTCGGGTCGTTCGAAAGTCTCGCCGTCGCCGACCACTCCATCGCCGGCATCCTGGCCTGGGGCTCGGCAATCCATCTGCCGCCGGAAGATCTCGACGGCGTGCTCACGGAGTTCCGGCGGGTAATGGCCCCGGCCGGAACGTTGGTGCTGGCCTTCTTCATAGGTAACGAAGTCGCCGCCTTCGACCACAAGGTGGTGACCGCCTATCACCGGCCCGTTGACGATTTCTCTGAGCGACTCGCGCGAGCTGCCTTCGCGGAAGTTGAGCGCCTCCAACGGCCCAACGAGGGCACTCAGCGGCCGCACGCCGCCATCGCGGCGATCGCGGCGATCGCGGCGATCGCGGCGATCGCGACCGAATGATGAGCTGAGTCGGCAGGTCACCGCGCACTCACATCGACATGGCAGGAAGGTCGATTGGTGGCTGACCTCCGCGCCAACACCTCGGGCGGCGATCCAACGGCGCGGGTCACAATCACGGTCACGCATGGCGGCGATGGTGATCGGGTACTTGCTCCTGATCGTGCTCGGTCGAGGAAGGGCGTTCGTTGGGCATGAGTGAAATGATCGATGCCGGCGATGCCGGCGAGGTCGATGCCGGCGAGCGGGGCCGGATCGCTCGTGGTGAGCGCCGGTGGCGGCACAACACCGCACGGGTCAATCGGCCGACGCGGGATCTGTCCGCTGCCCAGTTGGCGCTTTGCTGATCTTTGAGGTGCCCCCGGCGGGGCATGTCACAGAACTGCAAATGGTCGCTGCCCCCGCCGTCGTTGTCGGCGGGGGCAGCGTCGTTTGCGCTGGTATGGCGGTGGGTGGCGGGGCGGGGGCCATCTGCGGTAGCGCGGGTTAGCCGGGCCAGGTGTGGGGCGGCGTGTTGGCTGACGGTGGCTCGGAACGCGACCTGGTTGGTGCGGACGTCGTGGTAGATCTGCACGGCGAAGGCGTCCAGAAGGCGACGAAGACGGTCCGTGGGTAGCAGGCTGAGTTTGATTTCCATCTCGGGGAGGTCGGCGAGGATGTCGGCGTTGCCGGGGTCGTTCGGCGTGGTTTCTTCGAGGTGGGCGAGTTCAGCGGTCTTGATCTCGCGGTCACGGTCGAGTTGGGCTCGGCGTTCGGAGATCTCCGCGAACACGCTGCCGTCTGGGTCGTCGTTCTCCTCGATGACCCGTAGGAGGCGACGGCGGCGGGTGGTGATGTCGTCCAGAGTCCGCCGTAGTACGGCGATCTGTTGCCGTTGCTCGTCGGCTGCCTGTTGGGCGGTGATGTCGAGGCTGCGTTCGGCGAGTCGTACCCGGTCGGGGCCGAGGACGTAGGTGTTGAAGAACCGATCGGCGAAGTCGAGCAGCACCTCCTCGGTCACGGAGATCATGCTCGGGTGCCCCTCGGGGATGGCCCTCTCTCGGGGTTGGCAGGAGTAGTAGGTGTATCCGGTGACGGTGCGGCCGAACATGCGCCGCTGGCACGGGGTGCACCAGACGTAGGAGCGCAGCGCGTAGACCCGTTTGGTCTGCCTATGCCGGTTGGGGGTCCCGTGGTGGGCGTCGGCGCGTGACCGTTCTCGGGATCGGCTCACGTTTTGGGCGGCGAGGAACGTCTCGATCGGCACGATGCCCGGGTGGGTGGGCTGCGTGGAGACGACCCACTGCTCACGGGGGTTGACCTTGCCGGGGTGAAGCTTGTCTTTGGTCGAGCGCCGATTCCACACCATGTGGCCGGTGTACTTGGGGTTGACGAGGATCTCGCGGACCGCCGAGCCGGTCCATCGTCCGACCGCGCGGGTGGGGTCGACGGGTTGTGGGGGCGGGTAGCGGTCGAGGTCGGTGTTAAGCCGCTCGGCGATGGCCCGGTAGGACAGCTTCTCGTCGATGCGCCAGGCGTAGATCTGCTCGACCACCGGCCCTCGGTCGGGGTCGATCTTCAGCTTGGTCTTGTGCTTGCCCTCGGCGCGTTTGGCGGGGACCGGGTGTTTGTGCTTCTCGGCGAGGTAGCCGTACGGGGGCTTGCCGACGTTCCAGCCCTGGGTGGTGTGTTCCTCGAAGCCGTCCCACGACTTCTCCAGCATCTCGATCATGTACCACTCGGCGACGCCCTGCTTGGTGCGACGCAGGAGGATCTGGGCGGCCCGTTTACGGCTGTTCGACTGCATGACCGGCTCGTCGGCGGCCAGCAGCGGCACTCCGGCGAGTTCGAGGTCGTGCTCGATCTTGGTGCCCTGGTGGGTCCAGCGGGCGATGCGGTCGATCGATTCGCAGATGACGACGTCGAAGCGGCGATCGGGTGAGGTGGCCTCGTCGAGCATGTCGGCGAGGCCGCCGTCTCGTTGCACGGCGATGTCGAACTTCTGCCACGCGGTGCCCCGGCCGCGTTGGCTGAGTTCCTTGCGGGAGGATTCCACGTCCCAGAACCACGCCACGATGACCATGCTGGGCAGCAGAGCCCGTTCGGAGTTGGTCAACTGTCGGGGGATCGACAGGGTGGGGTCCTGCTGCTCCTCGGTCGAGGTACGCCCGAGGAACGCGACCCGTATCGTCCGCTTCGGGGCGGTGGTGGCGGGTGGGCGGAGCCAGTCGGGCAGGGTGCTCGTCACAGGTGGCCTCCGTCGCGGATGAGTTGGGTCAGCACCTTGATGTAGTCGACGCTGCGTAGTCGCCAGGGCATGACTGGCAGTCGGTCACACCGTCGCGGATCTCGGGGGCGTGGAGGAACTCGATGCCGGCGACCGCGAGCGTGCGCAGGAGCGCTGTACTCGTCACCGTGCAGCGGGACAGGCGGTGGACGTCGGTGCTGATCACGAAGTCGAACCGGCGTTCTGGCCGGTTCGCCTCGGTGAGCAGGGCATCCAGACCACCGTCACGGCTGATCTCCCGCTCGTTGTCGAGGATCAGGGTGGCGGGTGCCCGCCGGTAGTCAGGCCGGGTACCGAGGTCGAGGAACACCGCCGTGATCGCGCCGTCAGGCAGCACCGAGACGCACTGCTGGTACTGACCGCCGACCACGAAGGCCGCCGTGGCGAGGTCGCTGGCCTCGACGGTCCGGCCGTAGAACGCCACACGCGGGAGCACTGTCGTGGGGTGGATGTTCATGCCTCGGCCAGGGCGCCGGTCGTGCGGTCAGCGACTCCCGGTGAGCAGATGGGGACGATGACTGCCCCATCGTTCGGCGCGATGGCCGGTGTGTCGCGGGGGCCGTAGACGACGATGCGCCCGGTGTCGTCGCGGGTGACGGTGGCGTACATGACGCGCGTACCTCCTGGGGCGGTTGGTGTCTGGTCAGGCCCCGGGCCGACCGCCGGTGCTGCCGGTCGACCCGTGGACGTCGATCACCGCTCAACTCCGTGCATGGATCAAGACCGCCCCGAGGGCCACACCGGCCACGGCACACCGAGTGGCGGAGGGCGACCGGTCAGGCGGGCTCGGCATGATGCTGCTGGTCGTGCAGCCAGGTCAACACGTCGAGGACCACCTCGGCTTGCAGCACGGCCAGCCGCCGACCGGCCTCACCATCGAGCACGGTGACGTCGAATCGCACCTCCGGCGCATCACCGCAGGCAATCGTGCCCTCTGCCGACTGCCCGTCACCGCAAGCCGGAGACTCGCGATCGGGCGAGGTCGGCACCCCGCGATGTCTACCGTCGTCCGCCTGCGGGGCGGACGGTCCGTGCCCGTCCGGTACTTCTGGATCGGGGGTGCAAGGGACGTGGATAGGGGGAAGGAGCAAACCGTCCGTTGCCGGCTGGGGCCGGTCGCCGGGGGTGGTGGAGCTGGGTTTCGGCATGGGCGTGTGGGCCACGTCCGCCGACAAGCGCTGACACTAAGGGATTACAAATTCGGGCCTCCAATTGGAAAGCGCGCTCCGTGCCGAACAACTCGCATCGCCCGCCGACGCCCGGTTGAACAAGATCCTCAACGGGTTGAACACACAGGTCAGACCCCTGATGTGCCGACTTCCGGTGGCACGGGAGCGGCGTGGAGCGCCAATGTGATCAGTGACAGGTTGCACAGAATCTTCGCCCACTTGAACAAGATCATCTTCTGCTGGAGTGCGTGTCCTGGCCGACCGCCTCGGGCCGTGGACGAGATCGCCTTGTGGTGCGGTGCGCCGGCACGACCCGTACGCGCCCCCATCCGCCGCCCCGGACGGTCGGTGACCCCGTCCGCTCCTCGTCCTGCGAGGCCGTCCGCACCAACCAGCACGACCCCGCCGTCCCCGTCCGCCGTCCGCCGTCCGCGCCGGACGGCCTCCGTCCCCGTCGCCTGCTCGCCCTCTCCGACCGTCCCCACCGCATCAGCGCTCGTCCCATTGAGGGGTGACCAGCTGTAAGCCCCAAGCCCGAATCCTCGGCGCCCGCTGAGCTTGCATCGGTCGAGCTATCGGCCGCGAAACACGTGCTGTTCAGGGATGAGGGTTCTAACGAGAGGTCTAACGAGCGATCCAACGAGGAACGCAACGACCACGAACAGCCGGGTCAGAACGCCCCCTTCAACACGTCATACAAGCACGTCAACGGGGGTGAGGAGGGCCGGTGGACCGGAACCGACTGATAAGAGATATCCCTCCTACCCGCACATCTGCCACCGGCAGTCCCCGCCTGGCGGCGTCCGTCGTGGCCACCGAACTCGGCCGACTCACCCCCGAGAACGCCCCCTGCTCGGCGCACTTCCAGTGACCGAACTGCGGGATGCCCGTGCGCGCCTATGCCTCGGATTCCGTCCCGGGCAGCTCGTGACCGTCGCCGTCGGTCGCCGACGCGAACCACGAAGTCGGGGCAGCACCCACCGTGGTTGACGCGGCGCGGCGTACCCCCGAAGCGCCCGGTCGACGGCGCGGCAGAAGTCCATACTTGATGATCGTGGTGCCGGCCTCTTGGCGTCCGGAGCACGGCTCGACCTCACCGCACGTCACACACTCTCCGGACGGTCGGACCGTGAGGTGGCGTTCGAGTTCTGCCTGGGCTCGTTCGACCTCTTCCAGTGCCACGCTGGCCAGATAGGTCGTGCTCACCGTGGCCTCGACGATGGCGTAACGCGCAAGGCGCGCAATCGAACGAGTGCCGGTCGCGGGCTTGGGCCGAGCGGCGTGCCGTCTACCCGTAGCGCGAGACCTTCCTCGTTCGACGACTCGTGGCCGTGCATCCGGACCTGGTCACCGACACGGGTGACTCGTGGCGTCAGATCACTGCGTCCGTGCATGTAATCCTGCTCCCCGACCTCGATCACGTTGCCTAGCGATTACGGCTCCGGCCAGATCGAGCGCCACGGAAAACGGATCAATCGCCCTAGCGGGCAGGGAGCCCTGGTCTAGCCCGCTCGCCTTCAGCAGCGGGCGTAACGCCTCTTGGTGTTCGACCTCGACAGCCGGGTGATTGATGAGGTCACGTGCCGCCTTGGCGTCCTCGTCGTGGATCGCATCTGCCACCAGCTGTTTGGTCAGGTTGTCTACGACATCGATTGGCAAGCCCACCGAGAGGTCCAGGGCCGTCAGCCCGAGGCGAACGCGGAACACTGCGAGCCCGGGAGTTCGCGGTACGGCAGACACTCGCTCGATGAGGTCAGCGTGGTCGACGGCGACCGTCCCCACGGCCAACTCCTGCCAGATCTTGAGGAGCCCATGCACTGTTTGCTCCCACGGCGCCTCGATCTCGGTGGCCGCAAGGAGAGCCGCTGCTGACGGCCCTTCGTCCCGCAGCAGATGAGCGACGATCGCGACCTGTCGTCCATCAACGAGCGTCGGTCCGATCCCGTCGTACCGGCGTACATGGGTCACGGCGTCGTCCCACCGTCCGGCGAGGGTGAGGGCACGGGTTCCGTCGGAGAGCAGCGTGCCGCGCAGCCAACTGATAATCGGACTCAGTTCTTCGGGATCGGCGGGAAGTTGTCGAGGATGTATCTCCAGGCCGTCCAGAAAAGCGGGAGTGCCGCCGACGATGGCCGTGTACAGGTGGGTGAGTAGGCGGTACGCGCCGTCGCCGTCGCCGTCACGAATGCTCAGGCGAGCGAGGTTGACGACTGGTTCTAGAGCGAAGCGGGCCGTGTAGCCGTTCAGCGGGGCTCGGCTGAGGTAGAGGCTGGCGTGGCGGCGGCACCAGGCGCGTGCAAGATTGGGGTCCCCGCAGTCGGAGGCGACGAGGGCCGCCCCGTTGAACACCATGGACGCCTTGTCCGGGTCGCTCTCGCGGTGTGCGGTCTCGGCGAGCCTGACGAGCCGGTCTACCCGAGCGTCCAGTGGTTTCGCGGGCGGTCGTTTGCGGGCGACGAGAGGGAAACGGGCCGCAATGGTGGCGGCACGAGACGGAGTCATGGTGTCCTCATCCGCTGCGGAAGGGCCGCATGTGGGCAACGAGGTGTGTTCAGGTCGTACGTGACGGCTCAGCTGCGCTCGTCCACCGGGGCGGGACAGGACACCGCCCCGGCCTGGATGCGGTCAGAAGGAGATCGTAAGGATGGTGTCGGCTCGGCTGATGTCGCCGTGGTCGGCGGGCCGGGTTCCTGCGCGGTGCGCGGTGACGGTGAGCTGGTTGGGGCGGTTCGCCTCGTCCCATTGGTCGAGCAGGTTGGTCAGTTCGGTGGCGAGCGTGTTGGCGTCCGGGCCGTGGGCGATTGCGCCGAGTTCGTGGTGGCCGTTGCCCGCGTCCTGGAAGGCGAGGTAGGCGACGGTGCCGCCGTGGTAGATGGCGGCCCCGGCCCACCGGTAGGCGGGGGTGACCAGTCCGCTGGTGCGGGCGGTATCACCGACGCCGAGGCGGCCGAATGGCTTGTTGGCGTGCACGAGGAGCCACAGGTCGAGGTGGCCGATCGGGTCGGCGTCGCTGGCCTGGATGCCGGTCCAGCGTTCAAGCCGGGGGTGACTCAGCGCCTTGGCGAGGGCGGCGCGATCGGGCTGGTCGGTGGCGTCGAGTTTGAGGACAACGTCGGCGTCGAGGCGTACGTGATGATCGATGTGTTCGGTGCTGCCGCGCATGGGGACGAATCCGCAGACCAGCGGCGTCGTGGTGCTCACCATCGTCGTGGGGCTGGTGCGGTCGAAAGCGAAGCAGCGGGTCAGGCCGCTTTCGTGTACGCGCAGGGGTACGACGATGCGGCCGTGGTCGGCGAGTTGTTCCCACCAGGCGGCGGCAATGTCCCAGGCTCCGGCGGTGACGATGATCCGGTCATAGGGCCCGTGCTTGGGATCGCCGAGGGCACCGTCGCCGCAGATCACCTTCACCGTGTCGTAGCCGGCGCGGTCGAGGCTGACGCGGGCGCCGTCGGCGAGGTCCTGGTCGAGTTCGATGGTGACGACTGTGCCGTCGGGGCTGGTCAGTTCGGCGAGCAGGGCGGCGTTGATGCCGGTGGCCGCGCCGATCTCCAGGACACGGTGTCCGGGTTGTGGGGCGAGTTGTTCGAGCATGTCCGCGACAAGGCTGGGGCTCGACGCGGACGACAACGCGGCACCGCTGGGGTCTCGTTTGGTGACGATCTGGCGGCGGGTGTACACGGTTTCCAGGTCGACGCCGGGGAGGAACTGCTCGCGGGGCACCGTACGGAATGCGTGCGCGACGGCAGCGGAGCGGATGTGGCCGCGCTGTTCGAGCGTGCTGGCGAGTTGTTCGCGCAGCGTCGCGGCACTCGACGTTCCCGGTGCGGTGGGGGAAGTGTTCACTGCGTTGACCCTACTTCCGATCTTGGCGGCGGGTTGATAGCCGGATGGGTGTCCAAGGGGTGGTGGAAGGTGACGGTCACGGCCGCCGTCGCGAGTAGCCAGGTGTCAGCGGCGGAGATGCCGAGCCGGTTGAACAGGAACAGGAGGTGGTGGGTCAGCACCTCGCGTAGATCGCGGGTCAGCGCCCCACGTCGGTCGAGGAGGCCGAGGTCCGTGCCCGCCTGCTCGTGGGCTTGTGGCCATTGCGGGGTGATGGCCAGAGGGCTTCTGGCCGTGTCGTCGGCTGCGGTGATCAGGCGCTGCACGGCCGCGATGAGCCGTGGGCTCGGCGCGGGGGCGTTCGGTTGGTGCCGGCGGGAGGCGAGAAGCCGCCAGACGTCGCCCTGCTCGGAGAACTCCAGTCCGGCGGCGCGCATGAGGCGAGTGGCGAGCAGGACGCCGAGTTCACGCCGGTGGGTGCCGCCGGCGGTGGCGAGATGGCCGAGGATGTGGCGGCTGTCGGCGTGGAAGAGGGTGTGGGCGATCGTCATGGCCTGGTCCCCGCCGAAGGCGTACGCCTCGGGCCGGTAGATGGGCTCGGTGACATCGCGGATGCGGTCGTCGTCGGTGATGGCGGCGAGGAGGGCGTAGACTTGGGCGAGCCGGTCGCCCGGCAGTAGCCGCAACCGCCACGTCTCGCTCTTGCGGATGAACCAGAAGGCGACGATCGCGCGGTGGTCTTCCGCAGCGGTGAGTTCGGGGGCGAGCCGCGTTGCGGCGTAGTCCTCAGCGGTCTGCCAGTCCGGAAAGATCAGGTTGAGCTGGCGCCATCGGCTCACCGGCGACACGCCTGGTGGCTCGGTGTCGGGTTCGGATTCGAAATCCACGACGCTCTCCTTGTCTAGTTGATCAGCAGGCTGGTGGCCCAGCGGACGTCGGTGCCGGTCGCGACGGTGTGCAGGGTGAGGGCGATTCCGGCGGGGCCGGTGATCAAGCCGGATCGTGTCGGGGTGGTGTCCGTGGCGTGCTGGATCAGCAGGCGCACGATCTGGGGTAGCTGTTCCTGGAGGCTGGTGGTGCGGGCGTCGGCGGCGGCAGACCAGGCCGTAGCGGCAAGCCCTGCCCAGCCGTGACACAGCGACGGATCGACGATCCGGCTGAGTTGGCGGGGATCGGCCAGGCAGAAGGTCAGGGCCTCTTCCGCCGCCTCTTGCCGGGCGGCGTCGTCGAGAGCGATCCCGGCCAACTGCTGGGCGCGGGCGACTCCAGGGGTGCCGTAGCACCAGGACGGCCGCGCCGGTCCGCCCATGGAGGGCCTCCCGGCGTGCAACTCCGCGAGGGTGACCTTCTCCGGCCACCATGGACCCGCAGGGCTTGCCTGCTGCCAGCAGTCGAGCCACGCGCAGATCCGGCGAATGGCCTCCGCGTGCCCCGGTACCCGAATGTCCTGCCGCATCGCCAGCGCCAGGAGAGCCAAAGGGCCGGCGATGCCGTGCGCCATGCCGACGTTGGCATGCCCACCCTGCTCCGAACCTTCGCGGTCGGCGGGGTCTGCGCTCCACCACCCCGGCGCGAGTCGACCTGCGGCGTCGTCGGTCTGCACCGGCTCGGTGAGCCGGACCAGGTACGCCAGTACCCGCCGGAGCAGATGTCCGTCCGGGGCGCGGCGCAGCAGGTGGGCTCCCAGGCCGGTCAGCCCACGTACGAGATCGAACTCCGACAGCGAGGGCCGGGTACGCGCCGCGAGGCGTGCCGTGGCAGCGACCAGGCGGCGTTCCACCAGATCGTCGAGGGCATGATCAAGCGCGTCCAGGGCTGCCGGGCGGGAGTGCGGCATGGCCATGGTCAGCGCGTGGGTGACAGCGGGTGCGCCGAACCAGAGTCCGGCTCCGCTGCCGTTGTTCAGCGGGTCAACGGTCGCGCGTCGCAGCCATTCATGGACCGGTCCCCACCCACCGTGTCCGGTCTGCGCTCGCACCCCGTGCAGGAGTGCCACCCCAGCGGCACCCCGGGACAACGACTGGGCGTACCAGCGGGTACTGCGTGGCCCGTAGTCGTCTGCTGCGAAACCCGGGGGCGGCGGCTCGGTCAGGGTGTCGGTGATACATGCGGCCATCGCCTCGGCCGCCCGTAGCAACGGTGTTCTCAGCGCTTTTCCGGTCATCGGGATGCTCCTACGGCGCGAACCCGGCGGCGCACCGCCGCCAGCGCGACATGACGGGCCAACCGATACGTGAGCTGCTCGGCGTCTTCGTCCGGGCCGAGAGCGCGAACGACGTGCAGGTGCATCAGCGACGCGAGCACCGAGGCGGGGGTGAGCGGGCCGGCGACCGCGGACAGCTCGGCGGCGTACCGGGTTGCGGCCCTGGAGCGTTCCTGCCATGCCTGCTGGATGGGCTCGGGAAGTTTGCCCGGGTCGAGGGTGACCGCTTGACGCAGCACGGCTCGCTGGATCGGTGCCTGCCCGGTCTGCTCGGGGCGCGCCACCAGCCACTCGCATCCGTCGGTGCGACTGCCGAGCATCGAGGCGGCCAGATCGACCATGCTCAGGGCGGTCAGCGCCTGCCGATCGATCCCAGACTCGGGCTGCGCTACCAGCTGCTCCAGGGCTGCGGTGGAGTCGGCGGCGAAGAGTTCCTCGGCCGCTGCCAGCGCGGTGCCGCAGCCGTAGCGACCGGACTCGGGATGGTAGGTGTCCAGGCTCCAATCGCCAGCAAGGCGTTGCTGTCGGAGCCCGGCGACCCACCGCCCGACCCGTACCGCCGCGTCGCCGTAGTCATCGGTGTGCAGTCGTAGTCGAAGATGCGGAGTGGAGCGGCGCAGGCGCACGAACCACCACAGCGGCGGCTCGGGCCAGTCGGCGAACAGCGCGGGCAGCCCCCGCATCAAGACCAGCTCCATCGTCGAAGGCTCGACGGCCACCGAAGCGGACAGCAGGCCACTGGCACCCGGGATAATCGGCTCGGGGGGAGCGGGTGGCGGCCATGCGCCTCGCGCGGTAACCGCAGCCGGCGCGGCAGCGGGCGCAACCGTCGAGGCAACGGGCACGACGATCTCGTGGGCGCGGCCTGAGAGCCAACCGAAGTCCTCCGGGCTCGCCGCGTCCACCACGGTCACCGGTCCGGCGCTGGCGTCCAGGTGGGCACGCAGCAGGGCACGATCCATGGACTGATCGAGGTGGAGCCGAAGCCGCTGGTCGCCGTTGCCGACCTGCACCCATGCCGGCAGCCGCAGCCTCGTCCGCAGTGCTTCCCAGGCCGTCAACCATTCGTCATCGCCTGCTTCCGCACCGGGCAGGGCCGCCGGATCGACCCGCCACCGGGCCGCCGCCAGGAGGACACGGCCGTACCTCAGCGCGGGTCGAAACGGCAAGCAGGACGCCGCACCCCAGTCGAACGGTTTCAGCCGGGCATCCGTGGCTCGCGGCAACTCCAGGAGAAACCGGCCGAGCAACGGCATCGTGTGTACGGCAGCCGCGTGCCCCACTGTCGGCTCCACCACCCGCCGCCGCGACATCGACACCAGCACCAGCCGATCGCAGCCGGCGGTCACACCGAGGTCGTCGAGGCCAATCACGTTCTCGGCCACGTGCCGGTGCTCGGCCAGGCTGACCAGCCACGGCAGTACCTGCCGGGAGTTGAGCACGTTCTGGCTGTGTAGCTTGCGCGGCGGGAAGCTCAGCTGCGCCGGCATGGCCCCGGCCACCGCGACCGGAAGGCGGGCGAACTCCCGGCACATCAACTCCCGATCGGCGTAGGGCAGCCGGTCGAGGAAGCGCCCACTCGTCGCCATCGCCGAGCGGCCCATCCCGGTCAGCGCGACAGTGAACCGTCCCTGTGTCAGCGCCTCCAGCGAGACCGCGCGGACCTCTGCCGAAACGTCGACGTGAGGGCTGACAGACCCGGTGACCCGGCCAGTGCCGGCAAGCCATTCGACGGCCGCGTCATCGAGAACCACCTCACGAGCACCATCGATCACCACCTGCTGAGCCATCGCGAGCAGACGCTCGTCACGGTCGGACAGCAGAGCCACCGGCGCATCGGCCACAGTGGCGAAGTGTGCTGGGAAGCCCAACCCGACGAGCGGATCTACCAGCCGAGCGAGCGGCACCACAGCCGTCATCCCGTAACGGTCGACGAACCGGGCACGGTACGCACACCACTCGGGCCGCCCCGCCGGATCCGGCGTCAGCCGTCGTAGCACCTCCACCGAAGCGGCGATCTCGGCGGCGAGCTGCTCCGGCAGGGCGACCTGATCCGCGAGCTGAAGGTCCACCGCGAGCGGCTGGGTGGCCGGTGCCACTCTGCGCATATCGTCGGCGAGCCCACAAAGGTACGTCGTGCTTCCTGCGCTGGTACCACCGAGACGATCACGCAGCGAGCGCAGTTCGGCCCGAAGGGCTCGCTGTCCCCCAGGAGCACCGTCGAACATCGCATCGAGGGTGTCCAGGACATGCCTGATCGGGTCTGTGCACGTCGATGGTGGTCGGAGAGCGGAGATCAACACGCCGTGGTCCACCAGGCCGGCAACCATCGCGTCAGCGGACGCGCGTGGGAAGCCGGGAAACGCAGCAGCGACCGCGTCGACCAGCTCAGCCCACGGCAACGGGGTAGGGGTGAGTGACATCGCCAGCCGTACCGCTGCGGTGCTCCTGACCGAGGTCGACTCCGTACGTGCGGAGGCGTGCGGCCGGCGCGCCCCGACGATCCGAGACCCGTTCACCAGCGCCAGGTTGTTCGCCTGCACGGGCAGACGGCGGTGTACGTCGGGATCAGCTTCCAGGCGCGCGATCAGGGACGCGAGCCAGCTCGCGTCCGGCCGTACCCGGATCGCCGGCTGTCCTGCCGGCACCACCGCCGCCACCGTGTCGAATCGCAGGGTCGCCACCCCCGAGAACAACCCGAAGGGCGTCGCACGCCGCTGCGCACGGACCAAGTACCGCGCCAACGCCAGCGCCATCCGCCACCCTCGGTCCGGAGCAGCGCTTCCGCTGGCGAGGACTGCTTCTACGCGAGCAGCGAACTCGGGGCTGGCGGCCCAGACAGCTTCGGCCAGGCCGACCTTCCGCCACGTCGCTTGCAACCAGTACGCGATACCGGAGGCACCGCTCCGGCCCGGCCAAGGCGCTGGGCTGTCGGGCCATGAGTGAGCGGCAATGCGGATGGCCGCGGCATCGACCGACCGAAACATGGGCTCCTCCTTCCGTTCCGAAGCGTTCCTCCGGGGGACTGGCTGGTTGTGGGGGTGCCGGTTCCGGCAGGCATCGGGGGAACGCCTGCCGGAACCAGCGGGGGTGTTCGTCAGCAGTCGCTGCCCTTCACGGTGTCGCAGCCGTCGTCCGTGTCGGCCAGCAGCGCGGCGGCGACCGGACCCTCCGTGACGATCTGCACGTCGAGCTCGAACGGGTCGTTGCTGACGGCGAGCAGGCTGTTCATGGAAGCCTCCAATGGGACTGGGATGATGGTGGGCAGGTAGCCCCCGCAGCTACCGGCACGTTGGCTGGCGGATCGATCCGCCTTTGTGGAACGGCGTCCATGAGAACTCGCGACGTTCGGCCTGCCCGCCGCCACGCCCTCCTTGGCAGTGACAGCGGGCAGGGGCCTCAGGTATGCCGGATGGCGATCAGCGCTCGTGGCGTCCATGCCGCTCCTCCCGCACCTTGGACGTGGGGGTCCGCCGCGAAACTGTCGCCACGTGACCCCACTTCAAGCCGTATACACATCGCTTGTTGTGTTTCCACGATCGCGGTTTGTGCGTAACCCCGGGAACACCGACCAATGGGGAAAGTTATGGGGAGACTTACCGGTCGTCGTGTGCTTGAACAGGGGTTTCTACGCGGAGAGGCATGGTCGGCGCTAGCGATGATCGGTAAAACAGGCGTTACGCTCTCGTCGCCGGGGTCCAGGCAGGATGGAGTACCTGGCTATTCGCGTCTCTCGCCGGGGGTATCGGTGATCAGTCCATATGTCCGTCGTCGCCGGCTCGCTACCGAACTCGTGCGACTACGAGAGGAGCACGGCTACTCCGCCGAGCGGCTCTGCAAAGAGGCAAAGATCGCCAAGCAGAAACTGAGCCGTTTGGAAAACGCCAGAGTCCGACCAGATCAAGACGAGATCATGCGAGTCCTCGACCACTTTCGGGTTGACGAAAAGCGGTGGGAAGAGATCATGGCCATCGCTCGCGAGTCCCAGGAGAACGGCTGGTGGGAAAAGTTCCGCGTCGAGATGGGACCACGCCAGGCCCTCTACGCGGACCTGGAAGCCGGTGCGGAGCACATCGCCGAGTACCACATCACCCTGCTGCCGGGCCTGCTGCAGATCCCGGCGTACACCGAGGTCCGCGCGGTGGCAGATCGTGCTGCCTACCCCACGAGATTCACGGTGGAGCGAGCGCTGGAAGCACGAGCTGCCCGGCAGCGGGTCCTGGACAGACCCGGCGGACCCACCTACGAAGTGATCATCGACGAGCTCGCGATCCGTCGGCACGCCGCACCGCCGGAGATTGTCCGCGCGCAGCTCGATCACCTGATCAACGTCGGTCACGATAAGCAGAAGACCACGATCCGGGTACTGCGGCTGACCGCGCGAATCGCTGGCAACGCGGTACCCCGGTCGTCGTACTTCAGCTACCGATACCCCGACCCGAGCGATCCGGTAGTCGTCGCGGTCGACACCATCACCAGCGACCTCGTCCTCACCGACCCGGACGAGGTTGCCAACTACGCCTCCCTGTACGAGCGACTGCGTTCCGCGGCCCTCAGCCCTGCCGACAGCCTCGACTTCCTCGCCAGCGTGGCGGAGGAACTGCCCGACTACACCAGGAGATGACCATGCACCCCGAAAAGTTCACCAACTGGCGGAAGTCCAGCCGCTCCGGCGGTGGCGACAACTGCATCGAGGTCGCCGTCGCGCTCGACGGCACCGTGGGCATGCGGGACTCGAAGGACCGGACGGGACCAGTGCTGGGGTTCACCCGAGGTGAGTGGACGGCGTTCACTGACGCCATCCGCGACGGTGAGTTTGACGCCTACTGAGCTGCTGCCTCGTCGGCGCGCCCGGGAAGCCGGGCGCGCCGTGCTGACCTCGGCCGACGTGCGTTTCACCCTTGCAGGCGCAGCTCATGCTGGTCGGCGTAGTGTCCGTCCGCTCAGCGCGTCGAGACGAGCGCCTGCTCAATGTGTTCGAAGATGTCTGAGTTCGTCTCCTGGTGCCACTCCGGCATGTCTGACCAGTCGGCTACGTAGGAAGCCTTTGGGCTTGCGAAGTGTTTGAATATCTGCACAATCCAGCACAGTGCGACGAAGCGTCCTTTCTGCTCACGGGTCAGCTTCGTGGTTGCGCCGTCGGCCACCTCGATGAACTGGCGGACCTGCTCATACACAGCAGCGGCACTCTCCCGTTCCCATTCGGGCGTATCTTCCCAGGGCGTGACGTAGCCCGGTTTCGGTGCGCCGGGGTAGTGCTTGCGGACACCCGCGATCCATGCCTCGCGGAACACGCGCCCCGGTTCTTCGACCTGCACGCTGGTCCTCCCTCTGGTCATGTCAGTTCCCTGCCCTTGTCAGGGCGCTGATCTGGCGGTTGAGATGCCGTACGTGAGTGTCGGCAAGGAACGGCTGCAAGCGGTGGTGTAGTTGGTTAAGTTTGGAGCCGACCACGCCCGAGCCGCTTTGGCGGGCAGTGTCGAGGGCGGCGCTGCCGTAGAGCACGATCTGGTGTACGTCGCTACGTTGGACTCCGACCAAGGCGAGGTCCGTCAGAACGGTTCCGCGTCGTCGCGTGGAGAGGGTCTGCGACAGAGCGCCGGACAGCACCGGCTCGGCCAGGTCTGGCCGCCTCAACTCGACGTAGCAGGCTCCGCGTTCCTCGGCGAGCCGGGAGCCGTCGAAGCGCAACCAACCGCCGTTGTGAACCTGGCCGGGCAAGTGGTTGACCTCTTCAGCTTGGTCGAGCGCCCGCCGGCATCCGCCCAGGTCACCGAGGCCCGCGAGAGCCTGCGCCTGCACAGTTCGTGCCCAGTGCCGGGTCGACAGCGCGCTGTCGCCGTTCTGGGCCAGGTCGGCGGCAACGGCCAGCATCGGTGCGGCGTGCCGGAAGTCGCGCTCGTAGACGCTGATGAAGGCGTGACGGATCATCGCGCACGTCCAGAGGTCGTAGGCAGCGGCTTCTCGCGCGGCGGTCGCTGCCAGGGTGTAGCAGTGCGCGGCCTCGCTGTACGAGTTCGCGTCGAAAGCGACCTCGCCGGCGAGCTGAAGCAGGTCAGCGGTGACCCCGCAGAGCCGACGGTGCACGGGTGTCGTGTGGGATCGGCGTAGGTTGGCGGTGAGCATCGTCAGCTGACGGTTGACCAGCGGTGATATTGCCGCCTTGGACTCGGCCGCGCCGAAGGCCGCCCACAGCTGGGCGTTGAGCCCCTCGTACTCGTCGAGGGTCGCTGGGTCTAGTCGCCTGTTCCCGTCACTCGAGGACTCGATGCGCGCCCAGTCGAGCTGGCTGCCCGGGACGGGCGCGGCCAACAGCGCACCTGTCAGACTCAGCAGGCGTAGCAACTCGCGGCGGTTCATATCGCCAGTGTCCGTGATCTCCCCGCCGATCAGCGACTCACCCGGGTCATCATCGGCGGCGGCGAGCGCCTCACCCGGAAGTATCCGTTGCGCAACGGGGTCAGTATGGCGTTGGCCACGGGTGATGTAAAAACCTAGGTCGGCGTCCCGCGATGCCTTCAGCACCGCACGGAACGCCTCCCGGGTCGTGGGCTTGGGCCAGCGGTGTTCTCCCCGCTCAAGTTTGCCGACGTGGTTGGCGTCCATGCTGGTTCTCGTGCTGTAGGTGTCCCACAGGTAGTTGTTGACCGCCTCGGCGACCTCCTGCCGCGACATCCGACGGCCTGAACCGCTCGGGGACAGAAGTCGGCGGCGGGCGTCGCTGAGCAGGGTGTTGGGGCCATCTGACACACCCGACTTCCGTGCCAACCCATCGCCGCCCGTCGAACTCGCTGGTAGTCCTATCAGGCGGCCCTGCGAGATCGCTGCCACCCTCATCCCTGGCCTGCCGGACCTCGGCTTCCCCTGCCGAACGAGGCGATCCGACGGTCCGGTTTGCCGGAATGCCACGCCAGAATGCCAGCGTGACTACCTGATTACAAGACGAACTACCATCGGAACGTCAGGCTGACGGACCGCAACCGTCCGGGTGGCCTGCTCGCCCCTGACAGGCACGGCAGTGCCACCAAGGGCTGCCGCAACCAAACGGGCCTACTGATCTGCCGCCGAGCGAGCGTCACGGTGAGTGATGGAGTTCGGTGGAGATCGACGTGCGGTCGTGTCGAGATAATTGCGGTGGGAGACACCTCGACCAATAGGCAGCCGGATCGCGCGATGTTCGATCCGAGGTGTGTTTTTCTGCTCCTTTAGCGCAAACCATTCGGTCAAATGACGAGACAATCTCGCGCTTACCGCTCTGATTCCCTAACGACGTCGGTGACGCCATATGCTCCGGCAGCAAGCAGCCGATCCAGCAGGTCGAGCACCCTTGAACGGCTTTCTTTTGATGTCGTCTGGGCGTACGCCCGCACCAGCAGCTTCCCCACTTGCCGCGCATCAGCCGCGGCACCGGTCCTGACATCTCCGGCGTCTGCGCCGGAGACATCAACGAACCGCTCGCAGCACAGCAGTACCAAGTCATCGACCTGATCCGGTGCGCGCTCCAATGTGATCAGCAACTGCGGCAGAGCGTCGACGAAAGCGGCAGATGCGATAAGGCTGGTGAGCGTTGCCTTAAAGGAACGGAGTTTTTGTCCCCGCAGCGCGCCGGCGACTTTGGCAGCTGCCTTGTGGACGTCCTCCCGCGAGTCCTCCATGAATTGTTCCAGGGCCCGCCTCGCCACCTCGATGTTGCCGGTCTCCAGGAGGCCGAGAGCACATGTGGTGGCCGCTCCTGCGCGGGCGGGAACGTCGTCCATGCCGAGTACATAGTCGAGCAGGTCCGACCTGCCCCACTGCATGGCTGCCAGAGCAGCCAAATGGCCGCCGACCTGTCGGGTCTCGTAAACAGGCGATCTAATCATCCGCTCGATCACCGGGCCTGCGACATCGGGATTCTCGTAACCGAGGTGTGCGGTTAGCCGTCCGACCGCTTCGGTGGCCAGTAGCATGTCATCTGCATCGACAAGAAGGTGGAAGGCGCGCAGCGCGTCTCGTCGAGCATGCCTGATGCTGGCATGGATGAGGTGAGCCACACAGGCGCGCACCGTGGTCGCCCGGTCCGACGCCAGGCGATCGAGCATGGGCAGGACCAGTGCCGTCCGGGAGCCATCGGCGTCGTGCACAAGGAGATCACCCAGAACCTCCGCGTTGCTGCCACGTGCAGAGTTGGCCCCTGAGCTGTAAAGGTCCTGACCGCCAGTATGGTCACGGTTGGTATGCCACACCTTCAGGCTGCCGTCTATGGGATCACTGGCGTTGGCTGCTCGGTCGAGCACGATCTCCATCACATCCTGCGGTACTAGCTTGAGGTACTTCCGCAGCGCCCAGCCCACCCAGCGGTCGTTGGCTGGCTGGCCGAGCGCAGCAATGTGGCGGACCGTCTCGAAGACTGCGGCAGGGTCTGCCCTGCCCTCCCCCTGAGCTAAGCCAATTAGGACGGCAGTCCCGTAGGCCGGGTGGGTCTCGGTGGTGAATCGCAGTGCCAGGCGTGCAAACCTCTCTGGATCGGCAGCAGTCTGTTCTTGGAGAACGCCTGCCTGTTCCTGAGCACCGCCGGTAAAGGTTCGCCAGTCGATCTTTCCGGCGTTGTGCTTGACCATCGCGCGCAGCCACTGCTCGTCATTCATTTTTTCGGCAGCATCGCGAGGGATTGGTGGGCCGACTGAACCGCCCGTTACGCCTTCCGGCTCAGGCGGCTGGTCGGTACCTATCCTCCGCCGCAGTTCGCCGAGGCGACGTCGTCCCACTTCCGAGAGACGCGTTTCATGCAGTGCCGATAACAAGCAGAACATGTACCAACCTGGACGGCGCTTCTCCCACGAAAAGCGGAGTGCCAGGATAGCGCTTTCGAGATGCCGGAAGGACTCTTCGGCAACGAACGGACTCATAGCCTGGATGACCTGCCGTGCGGACCAAACTCCGTTCGAGATGTAGCCACTCATGAAACGGTGGCTGCCTTGAAGCAGGAGGTCTGCTGCCCACTGCGCAAGCGGTTGCCCTGCCGTTCTCAATCCTTCGTATAGCAGCCATTGCGCCGCTTCATGTGAGTCAGCCGCAAGAAGGTCCAGAGTGGGCCGCGCCGCAGCAAGATCGCGCTCCACCTCTAGGCGAATCGCCGCTGCCGCCCCTGCCAGGAGCGCCTCATCCAGCTCATCTGGGTTGTTGTTCGGTAACCGATAGCTGAAATGCCTGTCCCGCAGGGGACGCTCATCTCGGTCCTTGTACACCGTCAGGGCCATCACCCGCAGCATGTGGGGAATGATGAGCTCACAAAATGACTGCGGGGCACCATCAGCGGCCAGTTGCACCAGCTTGACTGCGCCGTGATCCCGGTCGAGCAACGCAACAACCTTGCACTCATCGTTCAAATTCAATGCCCCGGGTCGATCAACCAGGAAGGCGGCGAGTAGCTCTACAGCCCATGCCGGTTGATGCTCGCCTAGGTCGTTCGCAGCAAGCCAAAGTTCGTGCTCTGCGCCGTCGTACTTCCCTTCTCTGACAGCCTCCAGAACGAGGTCGAAAAGATTCCGGTTTTGGCGGAGATCAGCGAAGCGCACGACCCATTGAAGCCAACCCGGATATTCGGCCTTCGTAAGGTGAGATCGCAAAATATGCGCCAGCCGATCGGGGTGACGCTTGGCTGCCGCCGCCATAAGATCCAGAGCGTGCGAATGATCTACCTGATCCGCCGCGCCTAACCACTCCTCGATCATGCCTTCGGTGTCGAGGCGTTCGAACCAACTGACGTGGCCGAGTGAACGCCATAGCTGATTTTCAAAGGTCGGGTGTGCCTCCAAAACATTGGACACCATCGCCCATTCGCCCGCCGTCGGGCTATCGAGTGCCCCAACGAGAGTGAGGGCCACGTCCTTTATGTGATAACGTACGGCGGAGCTCGTCAGCAGTGCTTCGACCTCTGTCAGGAAGCGGTTGGATTCCAACTCACGCAGGTAGTTCACGATCTGTCGAACCTGTGCTCGCCGGAATAGTTCTTGCTCGCTGCCCTCAAGGAACTCAACGAGTGTTTGGTCACGCCTCGTCCACACACGGGCGAAGGCATAGTCGAAAAACGACTCGTGAAAAAATGAGATTTGCTGGCCGTCGCGAACCAGAACGTGCTCTGAAACCAGAACATCCGCATCAACCGAGAGGTCACCGTCGTCGAGCACGGTAACTGGTACTGAAAGTTTCTGCCTCCCGCTTATCGCCTCGGCGAGCGTCGAGACAACGTGGTTGAACCGGACCGAGGCTCGCCTCTGTGTGCAGTCGATAAGCTTGCGCTGCCAGAAAGCGTCAAGCAGATGATTGGTCGTTTGGAACGAGAGGGCGTTCGCCTCATCGGCTATGTGCCGGAGTAGTACCAAATTCAACGGTGAGCTGAGGAGCTTCTTTTGTTGAACATTGAGAGTCGACGCGTCGAGGCCCATTGCCCGAACCGCCTCCACGACCTGCACGTCAGACAGCTCCCCGACGTGGACACGGGCCGATCGTTTCTCGCTCACGAGCTCCCGGATGCGGTAGTCATTATCGACATCAAACTTGCGACAGGCGAGGACGACACGCATTTCCGGGAAGGCAGATGCCTCACGTACCAGATTGGCGACGGCGTCATAGTTGGTCGGCACTCGTCCGGAGACCAAGCTAACGGCGTCCAGTTGGTCAACAATCAGTACACACCCACGCTCCCCCGCAACCGCCGCGAGCGCAGTCACGGGCGAGACGTCCAAGCCGACTCTACGCCCAAGGTCCGTCGTGGTAGAGAAGGGATCGATTCGATCCAGTCGGAACCCGAGGACGGGCATTCCAGTGCCTCGCAACGACTGAAACACCTGATGCAACGCAGCTGTCTTGCCTCCGCCCGCAGAACCTGTCAAAAGAAACAAACGGTCCGGGCCATTGAACGAGTCGAGAAGTTGGGTCGCTTCCGTCCGAGATATCGTGGGCTGAAGGAGTTCACGCTCTATGCTGACGGCCCATCCGACAGTTATTGACTCGGCCTGCTCGACCATCACCTTGCCACGCCGGGCATCAGAACGCTGGAGCCCATACCGGTTCAGCTCCGCGTCAATCTTGGCGACATCGAGGCGAACACCGAGGTTGTTGAGAACCAAGTCGCCAAGGCCGGCTGCGGCTAGCGTCCCCGCCGCACCCTCTAGCTGCAACTCGGCCAACGTTGCGTTGACCTCGATGATGTCGTCTTCGCTCGGCCAATCGATCCAGAACCCTCTGAGTAGCCGCCAAGCGAGCTCAGCATCCCCGAAGATATCGGGCGAGCAGAGACCATCAAACGCCTCGCGTAGGTCTTTGTTCGTTAGCCAATCACTCACCAACTCGGTGGCACCTTCGGCACGTCTTGCCCGACTTGCCAAGCTCTTGAGCGTCACGGCCGGCACGATGGATATGAAGTGGAACTGTCGGCCCGCGTCGACATGGTGCCGGACGTTCGCCCATACGCCTTTGTCGTGAAGAGATTTCACCGTCCAGCTGTTGGCGTTGTAGTTCTGGCGCTTCAATTGGTGAACCTGGACGACTTCACCGCGCCGGTAGGTGAATTCAACGCCCAAGGCGAGGTCATGAAAATCCTCGACAGTTACGGACTCTGCCCTGCCCGCGAGCACATAGAGGAGGTGCCGGACCGTCCACGCGCCCTCATAGCGATTGCCGAACTTGTCGGCCTCGCCGCCGGACCGGGGACTCACGAGCATTCCTCCGTCGTTCGCAATTCGGGCGCACACCCTCGACCACATCAGTGTTGCGGTTCCGCGAGAGCGGGAGTATATACGACGGCACGAGCGAGACGGGGGCTGTGTTTCTTTGTAGTCCCCGTCGAGCAGCCTGGCAGGTCCTGTGGGTGATCAACCATGCGCGCCCCGGGATGAGCTGCCCAGCAGAGCCCGCTTGGAAGCGTGCTTGGGTGGAAGGCGCTGTTCGCCGGCCCCGCAAGACCAGCGCCTTGTTCTGCCGCGATCCGGGCGCGTTCGGCACCCGTACACCCACCCGACGTCCGATGCCCCGGCCGAGCGGCCGGGGCATCCTTGATCGTCTACTCCAACGCGAAACTGGCTTCCACGATCAGTGATCGACCGGTTGCGTTTCGCGTTTGCAGTTCTGTGACGTGCCCCCGGCAGGAATCGAACCTGCGACACACGGTTTAGGAAACCGTTGCTCTATCCCCTGAGCTACGAGGGCGCGAGCGCCCAGTCTAGCGACCCGGGGTTCACCTGGGGTGGCAGGGAGTGGCCCGCGTTCACCCGCGTCACCCGGACCCCTGTTCGCCCAGCCCAGGAGCGCACCCCGAGCACACGTACCCCGGGTTGCGACCGGCGGTCGGCCCCAGTGACCCGTGTTGGCACCGGTTCACCCGTGTTGGCATCCGCTGGAGAGCACACACCGCGCACATCGTCGAAGATCATGTGGGCTGCCCTCTCCTAGCTGGGCATCGCGTGCCTCGGGGGATTCGACCAGTTCGTCATCAGCCGCGTGGTGGCCAGTCGTCGCTGTCGCGGTTCAGGTCCTTTGGGCCGAGGGGGACGTCGTCGTCAGCGAGTCACTCGTGCGTGGCCGGCTCATGGGATGAGGTCGTCTCTGCTGTAGTGGCTCCACCAGGTATGCCGGTGTCTGCGGAGTTCGCCGGTGGTGCGGGTCAGCAGGAGCCAGTTGCCGTTCTGGACCAGCGCCGCGTCCTCCTGTCGGGCGGTCAACACCTGGGCCACGGCCTTCATCATGTTCGGGATCCCCTTGTCGACCAGGTCGTCAGCCTTCATGGAGAAGTCGATGTCGACGTACGTTTCCGGCTCCCACCCCCAGCGGGTGCCGTCGTCGGCTTCGGCATCGAGATGGCCGTGGCTCCCTGAGGAGACGGTCAGCGCGTATCCACGGGTGTCGTAGAGGCGGGCACTGAACAGCCGCAGACGGGTGCCGCTCGGCCTCGGCCTCTCGGTGACATCGGCCGCCACGAGATCAGCCACGTCGTTCAAGGGGAGGTCGCCCGCCAGGGTCAACCTGAACTCGACAGCCATCTCGACGGCTACCCTCCGTCTCGATCAACGATTTGCACCATCGTGCTTACTCGCCGTTACCGAACCGTGTGCCTTCGCGGCTACGCGATGCCGCGTCAGACGACGCCTCGCACAGGCGAGCCAGAACAAGCCCTTGCCACCCCGATTCATAGACGCGTCAGGGGTAGAGAATCCTGTCGTAGTCTTCGTCGTACCAGCCGTCGGTGTTGTGCTTTTGAAGGGTGCCCGCGACACGGGTCAGCATCAGCACGTCGCCGTTGAGGGTCAGGGCCGCGTCCTCGGCCCTGCTGGCGAGGGTCCTGGCCACGGCCGCCAGCATGCGGGGCTTGCCCATGTCGGCCAGGGGTCCTTGCCCATGTAGAAGCTGACGTCGCGCGAGCGCCATCCGCGACCTCGTCTGGAGCGAGCGGCACGTCAACGACTCCGCTCCCACATTGATGCGTAACCTCGACGCTGTTCTACTCCACGCGGCGGGACTGAGCCGCGACTACGAGCACCGGGCCACCGGCGGCTGGTTGGCGGCATGGCCGGAGCCGACGGGGGTGGGGTGCTGGTCGAGATGGCCGGGACACCACTGGCCCCCACGGCCTCGACGACGGTCGCCAGAAGCCGGGGGTGACGATCCGACCTGGTCATTGCCACAAACGGCTTCAGTGACCAAGGCGTACCGCCGACAGCGGCGCGGCTGCAGGCCGCTCGGCGCCCCTCAGGGGAGGTCAGTGTGAAGCGGCCATCTCGACGGTGCCACCGAGCCAGCAGCCTTCAATCCCGGTCTTGGCTTGTCGGAAACGCACCGTAATCAGTGATGGGCGGCCCATGGCCTGGCCTTGGCGTACACGTACTGTAGTGCCGGGTGTAACCCTTGCGGAGGGAGTTTGCAGGAGTCCGAACGCGAGGGCCGCGGACGCGACACCCGTAGCCGCATCCTCCGGATATCCGGCCGACCGCGGGAACTGGCGGGCGTGCACCACCCGCCCGCCGGATTCGTCGCTCTTTTCCGGGAAGGCGTACGGGTAGAGTCCGGTACTGCCCAGGAGGCCGCATAGTGACTCGACCTGGTCGAAGTCCGGCTGGAGTCGGTGCAGGACCTCGGTGCTGGCTAGCGGGACGAGCGTCTTGATCCGGCTGGTGACGGCGTTGACAATCGGTGCGGAGTCGAGGTCGCTCGCCGCAATCCGCAGCACATTCAATAGTGTCCGAACGGCGGATTTGTCGTCAAGGGTTTGCACCCGGCCCGCCGGCTGGCTGATTTCCACCAGCGGCGGGTCGCCTTCACCCGTGATGTGAGCCTCTACGACACCGCTTGGCGTCGAGATCCTCGCCATGCTGCTGGGAAGGCGGCCCACGCGATGCAACAGCCACGTGGCGCCGACAGTGGCGTGCCCGCACATCGACATCTCCTCGTTGGGCACCCAGAAGCGCATGGCGAAGTCGCATCCGGATTCGGCCGGGGCGGGTAGGACGAACCCGCACTCGAACCCGTACGAACGGGCGACGGCTTGCATCTCGTGGTCAGACAGCCGGGCGGCGTTGAGTACGATGGGCGCAGGGTTCCCGCCACCGGGACCATCGGGAAACACGGTCAGTAGATGTATGTCAGTGCTCACGGCCATACTTTCCCAGACTCAGGTCGTCATCGTGGCTCGCCCTCCAAGAGGGTGGCGTAACTGCTGCTCCTCGACGCGGGCCTGACGGAAGAACCGGTCCACGATCATCGTGCTCACTGGACACACTGACCATTGGCTCAACGCTCGGCCGTCCAGCGAACGTACGGGCGCAAACTCCAACTCAGTACCGCGTCCTGGCAGGGCCGCGACGGCGCCAAAGGCGCACTACTGGCCACCTACGCGGCCACCCCGATCCGACACCGGCTTCGCCGACACCGGCTTCGCCGGCCGCCTCGTCGACTGGGCCCGCGACCTGCTGCGCACAACCGTCGAGATCGTCCGCAAGCCCGCCGACCAACGCGGGTTCGTCGTTCACCCACGCCGCTGGGTCGTGGAGCGGACCCTGGCCTGGCTCACCGCCCACCGTCGCCTGGCCCGCGACTACGAAACCCACCGCGCGACGTCCGAGGCCATGATCCGATGGGCCGCCCTCGGCGGCATGCTCCGCCGCCTTGCCCGAGGCGAAGCCGCCACCCGCCAACAACGCCTCACCTTCAACACACCCGACTGACAGCAAAGTGAAACGCGCTCTCAGCCGGCTGTATGCCGATCGGGGCTGCGACTACGAAAAGCTACCGCCACTACAACGGCGCCACCTTGCCCACCTGTAGATGAGCAGCCGCACTGCCAATCGGTCCCCTGTTCTTTCGATCCGTCGCTGCCCCTAACCCATGCGACGGCTTTCTGCAACATTGAGGCGTTCCGGGGTTGAGCGGGTGAACGTAACCCGCCGACTAGTCTAACGGCGTGGGCCGTTATGTATCCGTTATAAACATCGCACCCGTGCGGAGAGTGGCTATAGGTTGCAGCAGCTTGTTACCAACTCCATCACTGAATACGTCTAATTAAGACAAAGCTCACCTTCGCCCTAACAATGCGTAGGTCGGTGGCACTCTGCGTGTGGGGTCGCTGACGGGCGCGGCGTGCGCCCTTTTGGGAGCATGTATCCGATTTTAGGTTTTTGTTACAGCTATATGCTGTATGGCTCGTGCGCTATGGTGCTGCTACTACTCGTCCTTTGGGCGTGGGCTTCCACTTAACGCCCGCTTGCCTCAATCCGACCTGAGAGGAATTCGCCTGGGCCCACCTCCCTCCACGGCAGTAAATGCCGTGGCGGCAGGCGGTTTCCATCTATCTATGAGTGAAACTTCGAAACGCTTTTGCCGTCTTAGGTACCGCTGAAAGTTACTGGCAACGACGTTCACACGGGGAAACAGCAATTGCGCGTCTTGGTTTGCGGAACCAACCGACCCTGCCACCAACGCCTGGCTGACGACGGGCACGAGCTCGTTTTGCTCAATTGCGCCGGCTCCCGCATGTCCGCACCGTCGACGTGTTGCGTCAGCCCGGCAGCGCTGCGGTGCCAGTACGCCATAGCTTCGACCGCACTGCCCTCGTGGTGGTGGTCGGCGACACGGCGGAGCAACGCCCGCTTCGACCAGGTTTCGCGCGCGGAGTTCCGCGGCTACCTCGAATGGGTCGCCCAGTCCCACGACAATATCGCCTTCGGCGAGAAGGTTCTCGCCGTTGATTTTCACACCGACAGGTTCACTATCGAAACGTCGAGCCGGCGCAGCGAATGAACATCGACTTGTCAAAGCTGCGGCCATAGAGTCCCGTGTCCCGGCCCGTCGTGCGACGGGCCGGGACACGGCACGAGGGGTGGAAACTTTGGAACAGAAGCATCTACTGGTCGTCGGGGGCCTCGACCACACGCTTGCCCGGATTGAGAAGATGGGCGTGCGCTACTCTATGCTGCAGACCCCCATTAGAGTCAACGAACGGCAGTATGGCGGCGCCCAGCGGTACGCCGTAATGGACTACGAGCGCCTCGACGAAACGCTGGCACTAGCGCGGGCCTGGCACGGCGTTGATCCGTTTGACGCGGTCGTGTCCTTCACCGAATACGGACTCGAACCCGCCTCTCGCGTCGCGGCCGACCTCGGCGTGGCCGGAGACAATCTCGCCGCTGTTCGGGTCACCCGATCCAAGCCCGCCACGCGCGCCCTGCTCAACAAGCATGGACTCAGTCCGGTACGCCACCGCAGCTGCGCGAGCGTGGCGGACGCGCGGGACTTCCAGCGGGAGCTGGGCGGTTGCCCGATAATGCTCAAGCCGCCCGCAGGCGGCCTCAGCGAGGGTGTCTACCTTGTTGAAACACCCGAGCAGCTAGACGAGCGATGGGCGTGGACCCAGGGTTTCACCGACGAAGCGATCCTCGCCGAGGAGTTCCTCAGCGGACCGGAATACAGCGTTGAGTCGATCTCCCGCAATGGTGTCCACGAGGTCGTGGTGATCACCGAAAAGCTCACGACCGAAGTCCCACGTTTCATCGAGCTTGGCCACCAGGTGCCGGCCCGCCTCGGCGAGGCCGCCTGGGAAGGCATTGTCGATCTGGTCACCAGGTTCCTCAACGTCATCGGGCAGCGCACCGGCCCTGCGCACACCGAAATCCGGATGACCGCCACCGGCCCCAAGATCATCGAGTCCCAGACCCGCTTCGGCGGAGACCAAATCTGGGAGCTCTGCGAACTGGTCAGTGGGGTCGACCTCATGTCGGAGACGATCGCGTCCCTGCTCGGCCTGCCTGCACCGGATCGGGTACCCGCTGCGGCTGCCGCTGCCATACGTTTCTTTTCCTACGAGGACGTTCATGTCGTGGACGTCGCCGGCATCACCGCGGCCCGGTCGGCCCCTGGAGTGGTGCGCGTGCTGTGCACGCTCACGCCAGGCCAGGACCTGCACGCGCTGGTCTCGTCCGACTCGCGCCAGGGTTATGTCCTCGCGGTCGGCGACAACGTCGAGACCGCGGTGGCCCGAGCGACGGCCGCACACGACCTGGTCCAGGTGGCCACCGAGGCGCGCCATGGCTGAGCGGCCCACCCTGCGCACCGCCTACATCGCGGTGCACTATTTCATGACCAACCTGGGTTTGTTCGGCCTGCTCTCGACCCTGGTAGTGACGCTGAACGCGGCTCGGTTCTCCGCGCCGCAGATCGCCGCGCTCGTCATGATCTTCACGATCACCAACAAGATCGCCAAGATCCCCCTCGCGCCGTGGCTCGACCGCATCCCCGCCGCGAGCTCCGTGCTCATCGGCTGCCTCATGGCCGCAGCCGGATTCGTAGGCCTACGTGCGGTTACCGGCATGACGCTCACGGCAGTCGCGTTGATACTTGCGGGAACCGGAGTTTCCATCAACGCCCTCGCCAGCAAGCAGCTCGCAGCGATCGCTAGCGACGACTTGGCCAACCGGGCTCGGCTGTTCTCCCTCATCAACGTTGCTGTTAATGTCGCATCCGCTGTCGCCGCACCTGCCGCGCTTTTCTTTGCCGCACGCAATAAGCAGGGCTACGTACTGCTCGCGGTCGCGGGCGTCTACTGCCTCGCCGGTATTGTCACCTTCCTGCGGTACTCCGTCGGCCGCTCCTTCACCGCCGGATCGTCCGCCCGCACCTCGGTACGCGACTACTGGGGCATCGTCCGCCTGCCTGGCATGCGCTCCTTTCTCATCATCAACTTCTTCGGCTGGCTGCTTTACGGTCAACTCTTCAACGCCCTAGCCCTGCACGTCTCGCAAACACTCGACTCGGCGGACAGGCTCGGTGTCATCGCATACCGACGGCTCACCGATCACGGGCTCAGTGCAATGTTCTGGCTGTTCGCGGCAGGACTGGCGCTCGTCTTCGCAGGGCTGACGCAGCGGCTACGCGGTTCCAGCGTCGGCCTGCGTGAACTTGCCCGGACGGCCGCATGAATCGGCACGCCGTTCGCGTATGGGCTATACACCCTGCGACTGGAGGTTGGTCCAACGCAAGGGCACGCTGCTCGGGGCCCGAAGCGGTCCGCCAGGGTGCGTCCACGCGGCGCACAGTCGACCTGAACTCCTCCCCCCGGAGCGTTGTTCCTGGTCCACGAGGACCCGTGCGAGATCGAACGGGCGTGCCGGACGTTGCGGATGCTGGAGCAGGAGCTGCTATGACCGCCGCAGGACTGGGAGGACGACAACGATGAAGATCGCGGTGATCGGCGCCGGTGCGATCGGTGGCTACTTCGGCGGCCGGTTGGCGAACGCGGGCCACGAGGTGGGGTTCCTGGCCCGTGGCGTGAACCTGGAAGCGATGCGGCGCCAGGGCCTGGTGGTGCGCAGCGTCGCCGGCGAATTCGTGATGCCGGAGGTGCTTGCCTCGAACGACCCCGGTGACCTGGGCGTCGCCGACGTCGTCCTGCTGGCGGTGAAGACCTGGCAGCTCGATGCCGTCCTCGACAGCCTGAACCCGCTCGTCGGAGCGGACACGGCGATCCTCACGACTCAGAACGGGGTCGACACGCCCGACCGGGTCGCGCAGCGGTACGGGCGGGCGGCGGTGCTGCCCGGCAGCGCGAAGGTCTTCGCGAGCCTGGAGGCGCCCGGTCAGGTCCGGCACGTCGGCGGACCGGGCCTGCTGACCTACGGCGAGTGGGACAACCAGGTGACGCCGCGGGTCGACGGCCTGCGCAAGGTGTTCGACGACGCCGGCGTACCGACGGCCGTGCCGGCCGACATCTGGACCGAGCTGTGGTCGAAGTTCCTCTTCGTGGTGCCGTTCGGCGGGCTCGGCGCCGTGACGGACGCCAGCATCGGTGTGCTGCGCACGCGTCCCGGCACCCGGCAACTGCTCGTCACGCTGATGGGCGAGATCCGCGATGTGGCCCGGGCCATGGAGGTCGACCTGCCGGCCGACATCGTGGAGCGCACGTTGGCCTTCGTCGACCAGCAGCCCGCGAACGGCCGCTCGTCACTGCAGCGGGACATCCTGGCGGGTCGCCCGTCGGAGCTGGAGGCGTGGACGGGGGCGGTGGTCCGGCTCGGCGCCGCCACCGGCACCGCGACGCCGGTCCACGACATGGTGTACGAGCTGCTCTCCGCCCGCGTGGAGCAGTCGGCGCTGGCCCCCGGATGACCCCGGTCCTCGCCGCTCCGTTGCCCCTTTACGAGTTGGAAGCCTGATGGACACCACCACTGTCTCTGCGCCCGGTGCGGACGCTGACCTAATGAGATCAACCGAGCGCTGACAGGACCTGTCAGACAGACTCGGTCCGGTAGCCGCCGGCGGGTGAGCACTCGGTGTTTGACCAGAGCTGTTGTGAGTTCTGAGGGCAGATCGTGCCCGCGTTGGTGGTCGGGAGACAGAACCGCAGCACACCGCGGTGTTCGGGGCGTTGCTCTCCCCGAACGGGCGGTACGTCTGGGCCGGCCGGTCGGGATCACCGAGATGACGGTCGCCGCCGACCTCGCCATCCACGGCCCCCACCCGCCAGTCCGGCCGTCCCGACTACGGCCCTGCTCCGGCATTGCTGATCGCGGCAGGGGCGGTCCTCGTCGCACCCGGATCCGCTTCAAGAGTCTGCCGCGGACCCACACCGACTGGCACCACACGATCGAACCCAACGACCAGGGCGGGTACGACGTCACCTGGCGACTGGAGGCGCGCGGCCCTCTCTCGATCCTGACCCTTCCCGTCACGTGCCAGGTACCTCGTTCAGGGCGGGTCAACGGCCTCCGGCGCGGTCGAGGTACCGCCGATGCAGCGCGTACCAGGCAGCGCCGATGGCGAGCACGCCGATTCCCGCCCCAACGCTGGCTGGGGGCAGGCTGGCTGCCAGCGTGACGCAGCCGGCCAGCCCCAGCACGGCGAGCAGCCGTACCGGCAGCCGACGGCCCGGGTCACGGCCGAGGGTGAGCGCCGCGGCGTTGGTGATTGCGTAGTAGACCAGCACGGTGCAGCTGGAGAAGCCGATCGCCCCGCGGACGTCACCGACGAGGACCACGGCCGCCACCACCACGGCCACCGCCAGCTCAGCTCGGTATGGCACTTGGTGCACCCGGTGCACGGCGGCCAAGCCGACCGGCACGTCCCGTCGGCGGCCCATCGCCAGCAGGGTCCGACCCACGGCGGCGAGCAGCGAGAGCAGCACCCCGATCACCGCCACGGCTGCGCCGGCCCGGACCACCCAGGACAGGCCGGGCAGCCCGACGGCGGTCACCACGTCGGCCAGGGGAGCGGCGGAGGCGGCCAGCCGGTCCGGGCCGAGCACCCCCAACGTGATCACCGCTAGTACCAAGTAGATCGCCAGCACCATACCCAGCGCCAGCGGCACCGCTCGGGGGATCGTTCGCCTCGGGTCGCGTACCTCTTCGCCGAGAGTGGTTATCCGGGCATACCCGGCGAAAGCAAAGAAGAGTAGCCCTGCGGCGGTCAGCACACCGGGCGCACCGGCACCGCCGACGTCGCTGAGCACCCGGCCGCCGACCGAACCGACGCCGCCGATCCGCTCCGCTGCGAAGCCGGTCAGGCCGACCACCGCGACCAGGGACAGGACCCCCAGCACCACCCCGACCAGCACCTTCGTGGCCCGCGCCGTCTTCCCCACACCGCGCAGGTTCACGGCGGTGACGGCCGCGATGGCGATGATGGCAACGAGCCGGGCCCGCTCCGGCCAGAGGTACGCCCCAACCGTCAGCGCCATCGCCGCGCAGCTTGCGGTTTTCCCGATCACGAAGCCCCAGCCGGCCACGAACCCGGCGAACGGGCCGAGCCGCTCCCGCCCGTAGACGTACGTGCCGCCGGACTCGGGGTAGCGGGCCGCCAGCCGGGCCGAGCTGGTCGCATTACAAAACGCTACGAACCCGGCCAGCGTAAGTGCCACCAGCAGTCCGGTCCCGCCGGCCGCCGCCGCAGCTGGAGCGAACACCACGAAGACGCCCGCGCCGAGCATCGCCCCCGTCCCGATGACCACCGCATCAGTTACCCCCAGCCGCCGCGCCAACCGCTCCACGGACCAGACCCTAGGGGGCCGAGGTGAACAGCGTGAATTTTACCCAAACTGGCTTGTGTATATTGGGCTCGTGACGAGTCGGCGAACAGCCCTGCGGCAGGTCCTCCACCGGGCAGCCGGTGCCATGACCGCTCAGCAGGTCGCAGACGAAGTGGGCTGGCCGGTCGAGACCACCCGGCTGCACTTGGAGGAGTTGGTTGGCGCGCAGCTCGCCGAGCGCGTACCCGGTGCTCCTCGCGGCCGTGGCCGCCCACCGATGACCTATCGCGCAACCGTCGGCATGGACACCGCCGGACCCACCCGGTACCGCTTGCTGGCGGGGCTCCTCGCGCGTACGTTGCGCGAGCAGCCGAATGGTCGCGCACTCGCACGTGCCGCCGGACGGGCGTGGGCATCCGAGCAGCCGACGGAGGCTATCGACGGCGCCCCACTCACTCGGGCCGCAACCGCGCTCACATCCCGCTTCGATGCCCACGAGTTCGCGCCAACCGCCACGCTCACCGGGAACCGCGCCGACATCACGTTATGGCACTGCCCCTTCCTCGACCTCATACCTGACTACGGCGATGTCATCTGCTCCCTACACGACGGCATGGTGGACGGGATCACCCGCGCCGCTGCCGGGGCATCGGTGGCGGCCCAACTCACCGCTTTCCCGCGACCTGACTCGTGTCAGATCACATTGACCCGCCGCACCCGAAGGAAAGACTGATGCCCACGACGCCAATGAAAAGTCTGCACGAACTCGGACAGGAACTCTTGACCCGCGCCCACGAAGCTTCGTCCGGGCGCGCCGCGGCCACGCTCAACGCCGATCACCGCAGCCTGAAGCAACTAGTGCTGGCACTGCGGGCTGGATCGGCGTTGAGTGAGCACGAGAACCCAGGACAGGCCACCCTGCAACTGTTGTCGGGAACAGCCACCGTGAGCACCACCGAGATGACGTGGCACGGCTCCGCGGGCGACTACCTGGTGATTCCAGATCACAAACACGACCTGCGAGCGGTCAGTGACGCTGTTGTCATGCTGACCTTCGTCAAGGATGCCAACCGGCCTGAGCCACCCGCGGCCGCCGACCTGAGGAGCGACACATGAGCATCGTCAAAATTAATGCGATAGACATCGTCGAGGGTCACGGTGACGAATTCGTCGAACGGTTCTCGGCACGCCCCGGCAAGATCGAACATGCGGACGGATTCGAGGGCTTTCAGGTGCTGCGTCCCACCGACGACCGCACGACCTGGTTGGTGGTCACCCAGTGGCGTGACAGTGAGGCGTACGACGCCTGGTACGCCACCCGCCCGCATCGCGCCCCCGAATCGGTGACCTACGCCAACAAGTGGGAGCTGTGGTCCTTCGACGTCCTCACCGCGGCGAATCCCGCCTGAGGCCGCCCCTGCCTGGCCGGGGTCAGAACTACCCCGGCCCGGCGGGATCAGTCCGCGGATGTGCCCGAAACCGGTCCAGACCCGGCGTCGACAACCGCATACATCATCGAGGGTCGCGAAGGGTTCCCGCTTCCTGCGAACTGGCCCTGGCTGGCCGGTGGGAGATGGCCCGGCGGTGACGGTGCCGAGCTTCGAGTGCCGAGGTGGGAAGTGACCCGACTTGGGGCGAGCGTGCGGAGGTTCGGTGGTGGGGCACGTCGTTGTCGCGAGATGTCGTACTGACTCTGGTTGGGGTTGCGCCGCCACATCCGCTGATGGGGGTAGCGGCGGTGGGCGTCCGACCGCCAACCCGTCAGCATTAATGGGGCAGCGGTGCTGATCTTCGTTGGTCATAATGGTGTCCATGAAGCTTGCTGAGGCATTGGCGCTGCGTTCGGACGCGGCGCGCCGCGCCGAACAACTCCGTGCCCGCATCACGGCTAGCGCCCGCTATCAGGAGGGTGAGACGCCAGCTGAGGACGCCTCGGCGCTCCTAGCGGAGGCGGGCGAGGCGCTCGGTGAGCTGGAGTCGTTGATCCGGCGGATTAACCGCACCAACGCCGCCACCGTCGTACGGGAGGGGGGCACACTTACCGACGCGCTCGCGCGTCGCGACGTGCTCCGGCTGCGGCACCGCGTGGTCACGTCCGCCGCGGATGCCGCCGCGGGTGAAGGCCAGCGTGGGTATCGGCAGCTGCGCTCGGAGTTGACGATGGTTCCGGCGCTGTCGGTGAGCGAGTTGCGCAGGCAGGCTGACGACCTCGCCCGGCAGTTACGCGAGGTGGACACGTTAATCCAGCGGACGAACTGGGAGGTCGATCTGCTCGACTGATGTTGCGGAGCAGGTAGCCGACGTGGAGGCGTGCACGTACCCGCGAGCCGGCGGGCAATCCGGCTCACTCCCGGCGCGCCGAGGGCAGGCGCAGGGGTTCAATTCCCCGGCATACATCGCATGCCCAGCACAGCACACAGGTGACGGCGCACAGGGCACGGCACACCACCGGGTGCAGATCCACGACGGTGAGGGCGGGACAGGGGACTTCCGCAATCTCGTACAACAGGGCCGGCTGCCATGACCTCGGCAGGGGATGCGCGGCTTCCGCGCGGAGCCATGCGTCTTCGCCGAGGGCAGCGCCCCGAAGGCTTACGCCTTCCGGAGATGGCGCTCTGAGTTGGGCCAGCGAGGATGTCGCGGAAGTGGCTCAGCGGAGGGTGAGGACACGGGCCACGGCCGACATGACTGTTGGGGCCACGTCTTCGGGTGGGTTGTTCTTGCCTAGGTCGAAGATGATGTTGGTGTAGGTGTCGTGCGCCATCGACGACAGCAAGATTTGCGCGGAGCTCGGTCACGCCCCGCGCTGGTCGCTTCGACGGACTTGTCGAGGTGGTCGCTTGGTGCCGGCACAACCCACAGTGGTGGAAGCCGCTGGTGGGCCAGGGCTGATCCGGGCGTATCCGCGCCGGAGGTGGCTTGACCTCAACCACGGTTGAGGTGGAACGGTGCATCTCATGGCAGGGGCGGCGGTCCGGGCAAACCTGAAGGGTCCGGGGAACTGCGTGGACGGGCGCCGGCCGCAGCGAGCGCTAGCCGGGCCGGCCGGGCGACAGCCGGCGGTCACCGTGCCGGTTCGGACGGTTTTCGGCCCGTCGGCCCGGTCCGCGGGGGCTGTCCCGGGTGAGTTGGCGCTGCCGCTCCGATCACGCAGCCGCACTGCCATCTTCAGTCAGCGCAGCCGTGACCGGCTCGCGGAGCTCGTGGAGTTGTACGACCGGGGTGAGCTTCGCATCGAGGTCTCCGGCCGCTATCCGCTGCGCCGGGCGGCCGACGCCCACCGCGAGATGGAGGGCGGCCATGTCCACGGCAAGATCGTCATCAATCCGATCTGAACTCCCAACCGCGACCCGGAGGCCGCCCCGTGCAGCTGGAGATCTTTTTCGACATCCTGTGTCCCTGGTGCTACATCGGCAAGCGACGCCTCGATGCCGCCCTTGAGGACTTTACGCATCGGGAGGGGACGCACATTGTCTGGCGGAGCCTGGAGCTGGCTCCCGACGAGGGGCGTGAACCCGGGCCCACCGCGGCGGAGGCGATGACCGAGTGGATGGACCCCGCCGCGGTGCAGGCGCGGATCGCGCTGATCCAGCGGGAAGGCGCCGCGGTCGGCCTCCCGCTGGACCTCACGAAGGCGCGCCCGGTGAGCACCTTCGACGCGCATCGATTGGTCCACCTCGCCGATCGCGGGGGCCGAGCCGACACACTGCTGGAGCACTTGTACCGGGCCTACCACGTCGAGGGTCGTAACATCGCCGACCCTGGGACGCTCACCGAGTTGGCCGGTGCGGCCGGGCTGGACCAGACGGAGGTGGGCACAGTGCTAAAGACGGATGCGTACGTCGGCCGGGTGGCCGGTGACCGGCAGCGGGCCGCGGTACTGGGCGTCCGGGGCGTGCCGTCGCTGAGCATCGATGGTCGCCCTGCGTTCTCCGGGGTGCGACCGGTCGCGGCGCTACGCGCGGAGCTCGACGGGGCCCGCCCGCCGGCGGCGGAAGGGACGCCTCGCGCGGTTGTGGAGGGCTGACCGTCCTGGCACCACGCCCGCACCGGTGCCGGGGACGCGCCGGCCACGCCCGTACGCGAAGGTCGAAGTGCCCGTCATATCCGCTCCCGGGCGCCGTCACCAGCGGCGGCCTCGACCCGCGGGCGGGTCCAGTTCCGCCGCCCGGGCGAGCAGCGCGCTCCGGTCGATGGAGTCGACGTTCGTCGGCGCCACGGTGCAGGCGTAGGCCCCGGAGATCGCCCCGTACAGGGCACACCGCCGCGCCGGCTCCCCCGCGAGCCAGCCGAACAGGAAGCCTGCGGCGAAAGCGTCGCCCGCACCGTTGGAGTCCACCACCGGCGCTGGCGGATCGACCGCCGGAACATGGCTGAACTCGCCGTCGACCAGCAGGTACGCCCCCTCGGCTCCGGCGGTGGCCACGACCGTGCGGGCCCGGCCGCGTTCGATGATGCGCCGCATCGTCTGCTCGGGGTCGGCCAGTGCGGCCGACGACACGAAGACGAGGTCGGCCGCGTAGGCGAAGTCCTCGTGGTACGGCTCGTTGCCGTCCCAGTTGTGCAGGTCCGTGGAGATGGTTACCCCCGCCGCGCGCAGCGTGGGGAGGGCGAAGGCGCACGGATGGGTGATCGACACGTGGGCGTGCCGGCTCGCCGTGGCGAGGGCGGTGACCGTCTCCACCGGGAGCCGGTCCCCCGCCTCGGATCGGCTGCTGTCGTACAGGGACAGCCGCCGTCCGTCCGGGGCGACGAGGTTGACCGCACGGCGGGTACCGGCCCGCAGCGGAAAGACGGTGAGCGGGATGCCCCGCTCGGCGTGCAGGGCGCGGACTAAGTCGCCCTCGTGGTCGTCGCCGATCACATCGATGTGGTGGGTATGCAGGCCCAGGGCGTGGACCGCCATCGCCACGAAGTCGCCGGTCTGCCCTGCCCGGGTCGTGATCGCCGGCACCAGGTAGCTGTCGGCGAACGGAAGGGGCAGCTGCGGTGCGTAGACGATGGTGTCCACGCCAGCGCCGCCTAGGACAAGAACGTCGATCTCAGTGTTCACAGGTGCTCCTCAGGGGACATGGTGCGGCACCGAACAGAGCTCCTCCGAGCATGAACCAGGGACCCCAGCACCTCGCGTACCAGCGGAGTTCGGTGGTCATCGTCTCACCCTTGGTCAGGGCGCTCAGTCCGAAGCCGACGAACGTGCCGCCGTGGCCCAGCAGCACGACGCCAAACAGCTCCAGCACCACTGCCGTCCACAGGGCCGCGAGGAGCATCCGGTCGCCCTGCGCGCCGGGGGCAGCATGATCGATCGCAGCCGATGCGCGCACCGTGACTATGCTCATGCCCATGGCACTCGAATGGGAGCAGATCATCGTCGACTCCTCCGACCCCATCGCCCTCGGGCAGTGGTGGGCCGAGGCTCTCGGCTGGGTCGTGGTCGACAAGACCGAGGAAATCGTGGAGATCCGGCCCGAGCCGGACCGGTTGCCGGGGCTGCTCTTCGTCCCCGTCCCTGAGGGCAAGACGGCGAAGAACCGGCTCCACCCCGACTTCCGCCCCGACGACCAGGAGGCCGAGGTCGCCCGGCTGATCGCCCTCGGTGCCCGGCGCGCCGAGCCCGCGCAGGAAGGGCAGCACTGGGTGACCCTCTTCGACCCGGAGGGCAACGAATTCTGTGTCCTGTCCGAGCCGAGGAGCTGAGCGGGATCACTCACCTTATTAGATGAACGTGCCGGAACGTTCGCCCAGGCACGCGGTCGCGGGCCGTCGAGGGCTGCCTCTGCCATCCGCCGACGGCTACAGCGACGCCGGTAGCACCAGACGCATGGTCGGGGAGTGCGTCGGCGTAAAGCCCAACGCCCGGTAGAGCGACTCGCCGTCGCGGGAAGCCCGCAGGTCCACTCTCGTAACTCCCCGTTGCTGATACCAGCCGAGAAGCGCCTGCATGCAAGCCCGCGAGTAGCCACGTCTACGGCAGTCACGATCCGTGGCTACGTTGAAGATGTATCCCACGTTACCGCTGGGGTTATCCGGACTACCCAGGCGATGCTCTATGACACCGACCGCGCACGCGGCCAAACCCTGGGGCGCCGTATTCCTTTCGACCACGAAGGCCGCCAGCGAGGGGAGCGGATCAGCGAGCCGCTGCTGCAGCGTCTCCGCTGCGGCTGCAGACCATCTCCCCGGTTGTGGATCGGCCCCGTCCACATCCGCCAGCATCACTCCACGCAGCCGCACCAACTCCGCTGCATCCTCAACTTCGGCTCGACGGACCTCAACCACGGCTGGGACAGTACTGACGACATGATGTCCGACGCCACCGACTACCAGCGGTCCGTACCGAGGTCCGGGCGGAAGTCGTCGTGATGCGCCATGAATCTGAGGAGTCCCGCCAACGACTGCCCACGTCGGGTGTGTGCGGTCCGATGAGACGCGAGCATCACCAGAGTGCCGCATAATCCGCTCATGACCTCTACCGGCTCCGCACGGCTGTCACTGTGGTCCACAGACTCCTTCCTGTCGATCGGCTCCCACGGCTCGGTACTGTCCATCGGCAGTGTCGGCTCGATCGCCTCCATCGCCAGTATCGGATCGGCTGGATCGATCCTGTCCGTCGGCTCCGCGCTGTCGACCGGTTCGGCGCTGTCCTGGCGGTCGCGCTGGTCGCTCCTGGCCGACCAGTCCTTCGGCGCCGCGCTGGCATCCCGCAGCAGTGTCCGCGCACGGACCGGGCCGCCCGCGGCGCTGGCAGCCGTCGCGCTCGCCGCCTACGTCGGCTACCTGGTGGCACGCAGCCGCCAACCCGACCCAAGTTGATCCCTTGTCGGCGAGGTGGCAGGCATCCGGCGGCGTACGAGGCTCGGCGTAGCGCGAAGGTCGAGCCGCGATTCGTCGGCGAGATGTCCAGTGGCTGCCCTCGTAGTTGCCTGGTTATGGTGCCAGGCACCCTGCCGATGACATTCGGCCACGCCAGTCGGCGGGTCCACGAACTGGGTCGATGGAGCGGCCCCCGCACGCCTCGACTGCCGTAGCCCCGTGCTGCCGGAATCGGCGATCAATCCTCATCCACACCCGTTTTCCCGACCGTCTCCGTCCGTACAGCCAGTAGCGTGTCCATGCGCTTACATCCGACGCAACAGCCGTAGCCGTACCAATGGTGAGCAGGAAGGCCCCGATGCTTCTCGAGAGCCGTGACCTGTCTGTCGGCTACCGGGGCCAACCCCTGTTCGGCGCCTTGCGGATGGGCGTCGACTCCGGCGAGGTGCTGGTGGTGACCGGCCGCAACGGCAGCGGCAAGTCCTCGCTTCTCCGGTGCCTCGCCGGCCAGCAACGGCCACTCGCCGGCGCGGTAACGCTCGAGGGGCAGCCCGCCGACGACCGTGAGCCACGGTTCCGCCGCTCCGTCGCCGCCCTTCTCGACGCTGGTGCCTGGTACCCCAACCTGACCGTCGCCGAGCACCTGAGCTTCGTCCAGTTGGTCAACGCCCCTTTGCCGGAGGACTGGTTCACCGCCGCTGACCTGGCGGCGGCGCTCGCCCTCAACAGCTTCGCCGACACTGTTCCCGGTCAACTGTCGTCCGGGCAACGCCAGCGGCTGGCGGTGGCTATGGTGCTGGCCCGTCCGAGCCGGCTCCTGCTGCTCGACGAGCCGGAACGGCACCTCGACGAGTCTGGCCGGGACAGCGTCGGCCGCCTGGTGACCGAGTACGCCGATCGAGGGGGCGCGGTCGTGCTGGTCACCCACGACGCCTCGCTCGCTGTCGGACCGGGCTGGCGGACGCTCTCGCTGGACCGGGACGCCGCCGAGGGGCCGGCAGTCGCGTCGGGGAAGCGGGCCCGTCGACGCAGCGGAGCACGATGAGCGTGGTGCGGCGTGCGCCCGCCGGTCCCGCGGTGTCCAGCGTGCAGCCGGTGCGAGCCAACCCGCCCGGGGCGTCACGGCGGTGGCTGAGGCAGCGCCGCCGTCAGCACGGGGGCGGGGCCGGAAGCCTCTATTTCGTGGCGCTGTCCGTCCTGGTGGGCATCGCTGTCGTGGCCGGTACGCTGCCCCGGCTGCTCAGCGGCGACCGAAGCGCCGCAGATTCCGCAGCGGCTCTACCGCTGCTCGCCGTGGGTCTGCTGGGATACGCCTTCGCCCTGACACTCGCCGCCAGATTCGGTCCGGTCACCGCCACCCCGGCGACATTGGCGTGGTGGTTGGCCAGTCCCGTCGACCGGCGACTGCTTCTGCTTCCCGGCGCCGCGATGGTGTTGTCGGTCGCCGCCGTCGTCGGTGCGCTGCACGGTGCCTTCGTGGTTACGGTCATTGGCGCAGCTGAACAGACGGCAGCGGCGCTGATGGTGGGTGCCGGCATTACCGGCGGCGTGCTGACCGGGGCCCTCGCCGTGGTGATCCAGACCGTGACCGACGCCGCGGCGGCGGTGCTGGAGCGGGTCGCGGTGCTCCTCGGCGCGGTGGCCGCGGTCCTAACCATGGTCCGGACGCCGGTGCCGGCGGTGCCGGCGTGGGCTGGCCCGTGGGGCTGGCCGCAGGCCGCCGCCGAGGGCCGGGGCGGGTCCTGGTTACCGTGGGCGGTAGCCATGGCCCTGGCGGTGGCCGCGGTCGGCGTGTGGCGGCTCGACCGGCTTCCCCTACGTCGGCTCGCTGCCGGCAGCACACTGGGGGCCATCGCGGGCGCGGGACTGGTCACTGTCGACCCGGGCATCGCCTCCAGGGCCGCCGAGGAGCGCCGGTGGGCTACACGTTCCCCGAGGGGCGGTGGGCTGCCAGGTATCGCCGGCCCCCGCGCCGTGGTCGGCCACGATCTCATTGTGGCCCGCCGGTCACCTGCGGGTCTCCTCGTCGCCGGGGCGACGCTGCTGATGCCGACCCTCTTGGGGTTGCTCACCGGCTGGGGCATCGTACTGGCCGCCGGCTGGCTGCTGAGCGGGCTCGCCGCGGTCGCCCCGTCCACGGTTAACGCGCGACGGGACCGGGACCTGCCGGCATTGCGTCGGCTGCTCAATCTCTCCGGCCCGACCCTGGTCGGTGCCCGGTCAGTACTGCCGACGGTCCTCGCGGTCAGCTGGGGTATCGGCGCGGGCGCCCTGCTCACGGCCCGGACCCCTGGCGCGGAGGGTTGGGCCTGGCCGGTGTTGGGCGCCGCCGCCGGGCCAGGACTGGCGGCGGGAGCGCTCCGGGCCGCGCGACGCGGCGCGGTCCGCCACGAACTGCCGCCGATCGTCACCCCCATGGGTATCCTGCCGACCGGCCCACTGCACTGGGCCGCGACCGGCTACGACACCGCCATCTTGTTCACCACGCCGACCCTGGCCGCCTTGATCACCGGCGTACCGGCCGCCATGATCCTGCCCCAGGTGATCATCTCGGTGGTCGGGGTGGTTGCGTTCGTGCTCCTCGCCGGCCGGGGTGACGGGCGGCGGTGAGGGGTGCCAGGGCGGCGGTGAGGGTGTCAGGGCGGCGGTGTCTTGGCGGTCGGCCTTGAGCCCTGGTCATCGCGCGGACAGCCGGTGGGCACATGAAAATTGTTTCCGGCGTTCCTGGTTGCGCCGGGCTAAACCCCTGGGTGACCCTATGGGTGCGATGTTCATGCAGCTCGATGTTCTGCTCGCGAGGAGCTGAAAGGCGGTGCCATGGGCCAGACCCTGCGGACGCTTCAGCCATCTCTGTCCGAGCGCCACTTTTTTGGGGCTGCACTCCGCCGGCCGCGTGACCGCGCGAACCTCTCGCAGGTGCGGCTGAGCGTCATGATCCGTTCCGGTGCGGACCTGGTGTGTCGCGTGGAGACAGTCGACCGGTTCCCCTCCGGTGGGTTTACCGAGGTCGGCGATAGGGCTCTGGCGACCGGGTGCCCCGATGCGTCTGCTACCGCTGCTCGAATATCAACATCTGACGGACGGGCACGCGCATCTTCGCCAGGGAGGAGTTGACCCCGTGGTGGACGTGGCAGTGGTGCAGACCAGCGAGCTCGGTGACCGCAGCTACATCGCCCACGACGGGCACGTCGCGATCGTGGTTGATCCGCAGCGTGACCTGGACCGCTTGCAGACGGTTCTCCACGAGCGTGGGCTGCGCTGCGCGATGGTGCTGGAGACGCACATCCACAACGACTACGTCTCCGGCGGCCTGCAACTGGCCCATCAGCACGATGCGCCGTACGCGGTCAACGCCGCCGATGAGGTGGCGTTCGAGCGGCACGGCGTCGCTGATGGTGACGAACTGTCGGTGGGGGGCATGCGAGTGCGGGTGGTGGCGACCCCGGGACACACCGACACCCACCTGGCCTTCGTGATTAGCGGTGGCCCCGGGCCGGCGGCGGTATTCACCGGCGGCTGCCTGCTCTACGGCAGCGTTGGGCGCACCGACCTGGTCGACCCGGCCCGCACGGAGGAACTGACCCGGGCCCAGTATCGCTCGGCACACCGCCTCGTCGACCTGCTCGACGACGACGCCCGAATCTTTCCGACCCACGGATTCGGCAGCTTCTGCTCCGCCGGATCCAGCTCCGGTGGCGAGGACAGCACGATCGGGCAGGAGAGAGCCCGCAACGATGCGTTCACCGCCACGAACGAGGACACCTTCGTGGCGCAGCTGGTCGCCGGTCTCACCGCCTACCCGGCCTACTACGCGTTCATGGGTGCCCGCAACCGTGCTGGCGCCGGACCGGTCGACCTGTCCGCCCCGCAGCAGGTAAGTCCGGCCGAACTGCGGGAACGGATCAGCGCCGGGGAGTGGGTGGTCGACCTGCGCGACCGGACCGCGTACGCCGCCGAGCACCTCGTCGGCACCATCAGTATCGCCCTGAGCCAGCAGTTCGCCACGTACCTCGGCTGGCTCATTCCCTGGGGCATTCCGCTCACCCTGATCGGTGAGACCCCGCAGCAGATTACCGACGCGCAACGCCAACTCGTGCGCATCGGCATTGACCGGCCCGACGGTGCTGCCACGGGCAGGCTGCGCGACCTGGCCGACGGTGTGGCCACCCACAGCTACCGGCGGATCACCTTCGCTGGACTCGCCGCAGCCCAGCAGGCCGGCGAGGCCCTGACCCTGCTGGACGTGCGGCGCGCTGACGAACGCGCCCTTGGCGCGATTCCCGGCTCGGTGCACATCCCGCTGCACTGCCTGCTGGATCGGCTCGGTGACGTTCCACCCGGCCCGCTTGCGGTGCACTGCGCCAGCGGGTTCCGGGCGGGCATCGCCGCCAGCCTGCTCGACCGTGCCGGCCGCGACGTCGTCCACATCGACGACGAGTACGCCGTCGCTGTCACCGCCGGCCAGGCCACCGGCTGAACACCCTGACCGACCCCATGCCGCCGGGGGAGCGCCACCCCGCCGACGGCCTCACCCACAGGGAGGCAGCGTCATGACCGCACCGGCCGTTCACCATCGCATCCTCATCGTCGGCGGCGGCAGTGCCGGCATCGACGTCGCCGCCCGGCTCCGCCGGGCGAGAGTCCCCGACATCGGCCTTATTGATCCCGCGGAAACCCACTACTACCAGCCGCTCTGGACCTTGGTCGGTGGCGGATGCGCCAAGGCCAAGGAGAGCGCCCGCCCGCAGGCGTCGGTCATGCCGAAGGGCGTCGCCTGGATCAAGGATGCCGCGCACGCCATCGACCCGGACCAGCAGACGGTCACCACCGCTGGTGGGATCCGGGTCCGCTACGACCATCTCGTCGTGTGCCCCGGCATCCAACTCGACTGGGACAAGATCCCCGGCATGGCGGCGGCCATGGACACTCCGCTGGTCTCCAGCAACTACACGTACGCCACGGCGCCGAAGACGTGGGAACTGATCCGAAACCTGCGCTCCGGGACCGCGGTGTTCACCATGCCCGCCGGGCCGATCAAATGTGCCGGCGCCCCGCAGAAGATCGCCTACCTGGCCGCGGATCACTGGCGTCGACAAGGCGTTCTCCGGAATATCCGGGTCGTGCTCGTGCTACCCACCCCAACCATGTTCGGCGTCCAGGTATTCGCCGACGAACTCGAACGTGTCGCCGCCCGGTACGGCATCGAGGTCCACAAGAACAGCGAGCTCGTCGAAGTCGACGCCGACAGTCGTCAGGCGGTGATCGCCGATCACTCCAACCACAGTAGACAAACGATTGGCTACGACCTCATGCACGTGGTACCACCGCAGTCAGCCCCCGACTGGCTCAAGCGGACCACCTTGGCCGACCCCGAAAACCCGGCCGGCTACGTCCACGTCGACCGGAACACGCTGCAGCACACCCGGTACCCGAACGTGTTCGCCCTCGGCGACGCCGGGTCCACTCCGAATTCCAAGACCGGTGCCGCGATCCGCAAGCAGGCACCGGTGGTGGCCCGCAATCTCACCGCCACGATCAGGCGCGAGCTGCTGCCGGCGGCATATGACGGGTACGCATCCTGCCCGCTGACCACGGCCCGCAACAAGATGCTGCTCGCCGAGTTCGACTACACCATGCAACCTGCACCCAGCATTCCGTTCCTCGACACCACCCACGAACGCACCGACATGTGGTATCTCAAGCGCTACGGACTGCCGGCCCTCTACTGGAATCTCATGCTCCGCGGCCGCGCCTGAGGCGCACGGGTGGATGGCTACCCACTGGATGGTCGTCCGGTCAGATCTGCGCCTGTCCCGCTGATGGCAGGACCACCCGGACGATCGCGCCGCCGTCCGGGATGTTCTCCGCCCGTACCCGCCCACCGTGGGCACTGACCACGGCCCGCACGATGGCGAGCCCGATCCCCGAGCCGCCGTTGTTCCGGTCCCGGGCCGTGTCGACCCGGTAGAAGCGTTCGAAGACGTGCGGGAGGTGCTGCGCCGGGATACCGGGACCGGTGTCGGCCACCGCCAGCTCCACACCTCTGGCACCGCTGATCACCTGCACCGTGACGGTCCCGCCCTCGGGTGTGTGCCGTAGCGCGTTGTCCAGGAGGTTGCCGAGTACCTGCCCCATCCGCTGCGGATCGACGTTGACCGGTGGGGAAGGGTGAAGGTCACTGCGCAGCGTCACGCCCTTGCCGGCGAAGCGGGGCCGCACCGCGGCCACGGCGTCCCGGACCAGGTCCGCCGGGGCCGTCTGTACCGGGTGCAGGTTGAGCTGATGCGTCTCGGCGCGGGAGACCGCGGCGATGTCGTCGGCGAGGCGGTGCAGCCGCGCGGTCTGGGCCCGCAGCACCGACTGAAGGTTCTCGTCGTCAACGGCGACACCGTCCTCAGCTGCTTCGAGGTAGGCCTCGATGGTGGCGAGCGGGGTACGCAGTTCGTGACCGAGGTCGGCGAGCAGCCGGCGCCGGGTCGTCTCGACGGTCTCCAGGCCTTCCGCCATGGTGTTGAACGAGTCGGTGAGGGTCTTGAGCTCCTTGCCGAGGCCGGGGTCGGCCATGCGGACGTCGTAGTGTCCGTCGGCGAGGCTGGCCGACGCGTGCGCGAAGTGAGTGACCGGGCTGGCGATCCGCCGTGTCGCGTACGCGCTGGCCGCCAGCGCCGCGACCAGCGCGGCGAGGAGACCGACACCGAGCGCGAGCGCGTTCGCCGAGGCGTACGCCCGCTCGACGTGCCAGCGTGCCTCAGCGCTGACCTCCCCGCCGACCTGCCCGAGGTGCTCGTGGAAGATCCGTGGCCCCACCGCGCCGGCGACCAGTGCCAGGGTCAGCCCGCCGACGGCGAGCGCGAGCACCTGCGCGGCGAAGAGCCGCACGGCGAGGCTGACGCGCCAGGAGTTCACGACTGCGGTCCCATCCGGTAGCCGATGCCCCGGACAGTGCGGATGAACCGGGGATGGGCGGGGGCGTCGCCGAGTTTGCGCCGCAGATGGCCAATGTGCACGTCGACCAGGTGCTCGTCGCCCACCCACCCTTCACCCCACACCGCGGTGATCAGCTCGGCGCGGCTGAGCGCGACATTCGGTCGGCCGGACAGAACTGCCAGCAGATCGAACTCGGTGCGGGTGAGCGGCACGGGCACCTCGTCGAGGCGGGCTTCACGGGCGGCTACGTCCACCGCCAGCGGACCGAACCGACGCGGTGCCGGCTCCGGCCGGCCGTGGGGCTGGCGTGGGCGACGCCGCATCGCTGCGACGCGGGCGACGAGTTCTCGAGGGCTGAACGGCTTGGTGAGGTAGTCGTCCGCCCCGACACCGAGCCCAGTCAGCTTGTCGGCCTCCTCGGTGCGGGCGGTCAGCATGACGACGTAACAGTCGCTGAACGACCGCAACCGCCGGCATACCTCCACACCGTCGAGGCCGGGCAGCATCAGGTCCAGGACGACGACGTCGGGCTCGTCCTCCCGTGCGGCATCCAGCGCCGCCGGGCCGTCGAAGACACAGCGCACCTGGTAGCCATCACGCTCGAGATAGCTCGCCACGACCTTGGCGAGGCTCCGTTCGTCGTCCACGACCAGCACCCGCCCACTGATGTCCTGACCCCTCGCGGCCGTGCTCCTCACGTCGACGCGTACCGGTCAGTCCAGGCAGCACCGCCGTCGGTACTGGCAACGATCCGGTCACCGGCGAGGGCGGCGAAGAGGGTGTCGTCCTGCACAGCGAAGCTGTGCGGCTCACCCGGCACCGCTCCGTGCCGCTGCCACTGCCCCCCGCCGTCGGACGACGACCAGACCGCTCCGTCCGGGGCAACCGCCCACACGCCGGTGTGGTCCCAGGCCAGCAGGCCGACAGCAGGAGCGTCCGGCACCGGCTGCCAGCTGCGGCCGCCGTCGGTGGAGCGCTGCAGGCCGTCGCGACCGACGGCGAGGACTGTTTCGCCGTCGGTCGGGCTGACCGCGAACGCGCCGATCGTCGTACGGGAACGGCGCTCCCACTGCCGCTGGTCGGCGCTGACCATGAACTCGCCGTCGACCGAGTTGTAGCCGTAGACCGAGCCGTGAGCGACCTGGAGCCCGTGGAAGTCCGCCGTACCGGTAAGCGACTTCTCCCGCCAGGTCACGCCGCCGTCGGTCGACTCGATCAGGCCCACGTTGGCCGGGCCGTGCGTGGAGTGGCCCGAGGCCAGGTAGTGCCCGGGGCCGACCATGGTGAAGCCCATCAGGTCCAGGTAGTCCGCTGACACGCGTACGGCGGTCCGCGGAGAGTCGATGCGGTACAGCCCGACGTGCGTGGCGACGTGCAGGGCGCCGCTACCCGGGTCGACCGCGATCCCGTGGACGTGCCCGAACCCCTGGTTTCCGGCACCACCTGTGGGGTCGCCGTTCGAAGATCCCTGACTGCGCAGGGCGAACGTCACCACGGTGATGAGGATGGCCAGCACGGCCAGCGCCGCGATGATGATCGTCCGCGGCGGTGTGGCCAGCCCACTGCGACCCTGCGGCTTTCGCCCGGATCCGGAGCTACTGCGTGGTCGCATCGGCGGCGACGTCCTGCTCATTGGCTACGTTCACTTCCTCGTCGTTGATGGCCCGTGCGAGGTGGCCCCGGTGTTGGACCAGGGTGACCTCTCGTCCCCACCAACCATGGCCCGAAGCCAGCCGGAAAGACCCCTTCGGGGCCATGAAGATTCTCTGAAGAAGCGGCCCGCTCCCTACTCGCCGGGCCGGCGGTCGATGACGCTGGAGATGCACCCGAAGGAGCCTTTATGCCATCGCTGCTCACCCGCCGGCACGTGATCGCCGGGATCGCCGGGGCCGCCGGTCTCGCCGGCACCGCCGGAGTCGTCGCCGTCGCCGCTAACCGCAACACCCCGAAACTGGTCGACCCCCACGCCGAAGCCATCCGCCGCGTCGAACTGGCCCGGCAACGCCCTGGCGCCGCCACTATCCGCGCCACCCTCACTCCCCGTCCGGTGACTCTGGATCTTGGCGGTGTGACAGTCGACACCTGGGGGTATACCGAGGACGCCCCCGGTCCGCTGATCAGGGCGAAGGCCGGTGACCGGCTCCGCGTTGACGTGGTCAACGAGCTGCCTGCGGACACCAGCGTGCACTGGCACGGCATCGCGCTGCGCAACGACATGGACGGCGTTCCGGGGGTCACCCAGGATCCGACCGGCGTGGGCGGGCGTTTCACCTACGATTTCACCGCGCCCGATCCGGGAACCTACTTCTACCACCCGCACTCCGGGGTGCAACTCGACCGGGCGCTCCACGGTGTCCTGATCGTGGACGACCCCGACGACGCGGGCCGCTACGACCAGGAGTGGATCGTCGTCCTGGACGACTGGGTCGACGGCACCGGGCGCACTCCGGACGACGTGCTGGCCGCGCTCGGCGACGGCACCGACGGGATGCACGGCGGGCACGGCGACGACACCGACGGGATGCCCGGCGGGCACGGCACGACCGGCATGGACCACGGCGCCGGGATGCCGATGGGCGGCAGCATGGAGTCCATGATCTCGCCGTTGCTCGGCGGCGCGGGTGATGTCGACTACCCGCACTACCTGATTAACGGTCGAGTGCCGGCCGCCCCCGTCACGCTCACCGCCCGGCCCCGCCAGCGGGTACGCATCCGACTGGTCAACGCCGCCTCCGACACCGCCTTCCGGGTGGCGCTGGGCGGGCACCGGCTCACCGTCACGCACAGCGACGGGTTTCCGGTCGTCCCGGACATCACTGACGCACTGGTCGTCGGTATGGGTGAGCGGGTTGACGTCGAGGTCGTCGTCGCCGACGGGGTCTTCCCCCTGGTCGCGGTCGCCGAGGGCAAGACGGGTCAGGCGCTCGCCGTGGCCCGGACCGGAGACGGCAGTGCACCGTCAGCCGAGGTACGCCCCGCCGAGCTCGACCGCCGCGTCATTCTTACCAACCAGCTGCGGGCCGCGGACACGGTACGGCTGACCCAGCGCGAACCGGACCGGACCCATGATCTGGTCCTCGGTGGCGGCATGATGCCCTACCGCTGGACCATCAACGACAAGACCTTCACCGACGCCGAGCCGCTCCTGGTCGGGGAGGGGGAACGGGTACGGCTACGGATGACCAACCAGACGATGATGTTCCACCCCATGCACGTGCACGGGCACACCTTTGCCCTCCATGAGGGCGGCCCCCGCAAGGACACCGTCATCGTGACCCCGCACCAGACCGTCACCGTCGACCTCGACGCGGACAACCCCGGACAGTGGATGACCCACTGCCACAACATCTACCACGCCGAGACCGGCATGATGATCAACCTGGCCTACCGGCTGTGAGCTGGCCGGACCATGACTGGTCCGGCCAGCGTCGTCGGCGCGAGTTCCTGGACTCGTGCCAGCCGCCGCCAAGGTGTAGGCCCACTTCGGCGCGCGATCCCGATTGGTCCCGTAAGTGGGCGCCACTGGTCCAGGGTCAGGCGGCGTCCAGCAGAGTCGGGAGTTTGCGCATGTCGTCAAAGACCACCGTGCCGGGGCCCTCCAGTCGGTGCGCGGGGGTCAGGCCGCCGGCGTAGCCGAAGCAGCGCATCCCGGCAGCGCGGGCTGCTTGGACACCGTAGTGGCTGTCCTCGACCACAACACATCCTGCGGGCGGTACGCCCATCGCCGCCGCCGCGTGCAGGAACAGGTCGGGAGCGGGCTTGCCGTGGGCGACCTCGGTCGCGCTGAAGATCCGGCCGGCAAAGCGCGGATACAGGCCCGTGCGGCCCAGGGTGTGGCGCATCTTTTCGTGCGTACCGCTGGAAGCCACGCAGGTTGGCAGGGTGATCTCGTCGAGCGCCTCGTCGATCCCGTCCACGGCGGTTAGTCCGGCGTCCACCGCCTGACGGTGCGCCAGGTCGAATCGTTCGGCCCACCGGGCAGCCACCTGCTCTCCGAGGCGGGCCGCGATCTGCTCACCGATGGACGCGCTGGACCGGCCGATGAACCGTTCGATGACCTCCGCCTCGGTCAGCGGCCAGCCCAGTTCCGCACCCAGCGTGGTGTTGACGCGGACCGCGATCCGCTCGCTGTCCACCAGCACTCCGTCACAGTCGAAGATGACAAGCTCGACGGGAGTGGTCATGGGTCGCTCCTATCTGGATCAGCGATTGGTAATAGGCCTGGCGAATTCGAGTGAGTTCCGGACCGGGCCGCTCTCAGGGGAGTCGCTCGTGCTCAGGCATCAGTCCCGGCCAGGGCCGGCTCAGTGGGCGGCGGTGCGAACGCGGCGGCCAGCTCGGCCCGGTGCCGACGCAGCAACCAGGCCATCCACACCCCGACAACCAGGCATCCGACTCCACTGACGGCGAAGACGGCGGGCACGTTCGTGGTGGCCGCCAGCACTCCGCCGGCGAGGGCGCCGATCGGGATACCACCCCAGACCAGCGTCCGGTACGAGCCCTGCACCCGGCCGAACAGCTCCTCGGGGATGAGCGCCTGGCGCAGCGACATCGAGAGTACGTTGCCGATCATGACGAAGAACGCGCCGAGGCCGTACAACGTGCCGCCGAGGATCGCGTTGTCGGTCAGGCTCATCCCGATCAGCGGCAGTGGGAACAGCACGGCGGTCAGGCTCAGGGTGAGGACTCGGCCCAACCGCCGGCTCACCGCTGGCGCGACGAGGCCGCCCAGCAGGCCGCCGACGCCGGCGCCCAGCATCATCAGGCCGAAGTAGGTCTCCGATACCCCTACCACCTCGAGCACGTAGAGCACCAGCACCGCGTTCGGCATGCTCTGCAGTGCCGAGGTGGCCCCGTTGATCGCGGCGAACTGGCGCAGGAAGCGGTTGCCCCACAGCCAGCGCACGCCGGCGGCCAACTCGGCCCGGAACCCGGCGGCCGGGGCGCCGGTCCGATCCGGTGTGAACCGACCGGCCACTGTCATCATCATCAGCGCGGCGACCGCGTAGAAGGCCATGTTGCCGAGCAGCGGTGCGGCCGCGGCCAACCCGAAGATCAACGCGCCGACCGGTGCCCCGACGAAGGCCTGCATGCCGGTCTCCGCAGTCACCAGCAGCCCGTTCCCCCGATCCAACTGGTCTCGGCGCACGATCTGCGGCAACACGGCTCGGGCAGCGCTGTCGTAGAGAGTCTCGGCGACGCCGAGCGTGAACACCACCACGTACAGCAACCAGATCGACGCCGTGCCGGTCGCGACCATACTGGCCAGCAGCGCGAACAGCACCGCGCGGAAGAGGTTGGATCGAACCATCACCCGGCGTCGGTCGGACCGGTCAACCAGTGTCCCGGCCGGCAGTGCGAACAGCAGCCAGGGTAGGAAGGAAAGACTGGTAACGGCCGAGATCAGCAGGGGATCGCGGGTCAGGCTCGCCGCCAGCAGTGGCACGACGGCCCGGCTCACCCCGTCGGCGAGATTCGATGCCGCGCTTGATCCGAACAATCGCCAGAATGCCCCGCCGAGCCGGGGGTCTACCGGCTCCGGCTCAGCTGCGGAACGTGCCGCTGTCGGCCGTTGCTCGCCGTTCCTGACGGAGGTCAGCTTTCGCTTCGACAAGGACATCGACGGGAACCTAGCACGCCATCTGGCCCGCCGCCCTCCCATGTGTCGCGGGCAGAGCGTTGCCGTTGACCCCGGCCGCGAGGGCAAGGCTCTAGCATTGCCGCCATGATCGAGGACGTCGCGGATCGACTCCTGTCTGAGCTGTCGGGTCTCGATCCGTGCACGGCGGTCGTTGAGGCGGGCGAGCAGGATGTCGATGGGCTGACCGACTACGGCCCGGAGGGGCATCAGGCCCGCGCCGACCTCGCAGCCCGCGCCCTGGCCGAGCTCAAGGTCCTGGGTGCCGCCCTGCCGGCGGTGACCCCGCTGTACGCCCACCTCGCGGAACGGCTGCATACGCGGATCGCCCTGCACGACGCGGGGGAGGACCTGCGGGAACTACACGCCGCCGCCACCGGTCCGCTCTCGCTCATCCGGCAAACGGTCGCGGCCGCCGTTCCCGGCCACGGCGTCGAGGGGGCGGCCTTCGAGGAGGGCTGGGCTCGGGTCGGCGCACGCGTGGCCGCGATCCCCGCCGCCCTGGATGGTGTTCAGACCACGATGATGCTGACTTCCCGATCGTTTCGCTAGCTACCGTCTTGTTCGGTAGTGGAGCCGTCGGATGTCGGCTGATCGAGGATGTCCAGCATCTGCAGTACCTGACGGCGTACTGCTGGAGTCATGTTGCCGGCTCGCATCGCGATCATCCGTACCTGTCGATCGGCGAGCTGTCGACGGAACTCCTGGGATTCGTCCTCTTCATCCAGGAAGTAGGAAGCGGTGATGGGCGGGGTTTCGTCGGCCCGCCGTTGGTCGAAGAAGCGGGCGATGGCCCTGAGTACCGCGACGGTCGGGTTGGTGTTGGTGCCGGACCGGAGGGTCGCCAGGTAGACCCGGGACACGGTGGTGTCGTGGGAGGGGTCGCCGCTGATGGCCCGCGCAACCTGGGGGGTTGAATATTCGCGCCGGCGGCCCTGTTTGTCGACCCAGGTCACCGTGGCGAACAGTTCGTTCAGCCGCCCCGCCACCGTCGACTGTGGTAGCAAACCCGGGCCTGACCCGCGGTCGGTGACCGAGGCCGGGTTGGCCCCGCTCGCGGTCGTGCTGCTGTCCTCCCGGGTCATGTGTCACCTCTGGTTAACAAGTTCACGGAATGAATCAGTTGACCATGGTAGGGGTAAAATATAGTGTCGCATCGGTGGAGGCGCGCCCGGTCTCCTGGTGGCATCCGGCCGATCACGGGGCGGCCGAGATCGAACTGGAGTCGGGCGTGCTTCGATCACTGAATCGATGTTCTCTCATCTGACGAGCGATGCGAACCAGCGAGCGGGCGTCGGAATCCAGGTCGTGCCCGCCGTCAATCACCGGCGGTTCGACGGCCGCCACCGGTGGGTCCGCGTCTCGCGCCCGTAGTGCCGCCCTGATCATCTTCGCCCGGGCGATATCCGCGATGTCGGCATCAGGCATGCCCGCCTGACGTAACTCCGCCTCGATATCCGCCGTCGCGGTGCGGTCATAGTATGGGGCGAGTTGCACCAGTCCGTCACGGATCTCGATCACCCGTCGATAGAAGCGACGATGGGTGCCGTACTGGCCGAACAGCTTGTACCAGGGTCGCGCCTCAAGCCGCGACAAGGCCAGGTCGGGGAAGGCCTCGTGCAGCGCCGACCACAGCGGCTGCAGTTCGCGGTACTGGCGGCGATGCACCCGCCAGATTGAGGCGGCGGCCAGCATGCCGGTAAACGCCGAGTAGCTGACGCCGACAACAAAGGTCAGCGTGCCGACGCCGACCAGCGTTACGTACGTACCGTGGATCGCACCGACGGCGGGCGGGGGAAGGGCATCCACGAGTTGTGCCACGGCCAGCGCCGACTTGGTCAGCTCTGCGGCGAGGAACATGCCTACGGCCAGGCAGATCATGACCAGCCCACGCCGTAGCCGAGTAACTCGAGTGACCCGGGCGAAGCCGACACACCAGCACAGGGTCTGGGAGTGGACGTAGCCCAGGTAGCCAAGTACGGCGAGCACGAACGCCGCGGCGTGTGGATCGTCAGCGACCGCGGTTGAGGCTGGCGAGGTTTGGACGGCGAGCGGCGCGGTGCTCCAGGTGGCAGTCACCATCGCCAGGGCTGCCAGCAGTATCAGCGCCTCCGAACGTACCCGGCGTTGAGCCGCTGGGCCACGCACCGTATAGGTGAAGAAGGCCAGGAGGAGGTATGCCGCCGTCATGGTGCCGAGATTGATGGTCAGGGAGTGTAGGCCGGTTGCGACCTGGTCGAGCAGGCCCGACACCGACGGTAGGGCGAGGGTGAACATGGCGGCGACACAGGCGATACACGCTGTCAGGGCCCGCAGTGGGTGATCATCGGGAGCGCGGGACAGCTGGATGCTCTTGTTGACCACTCCGATCCAGAGCGTTACGACCACCGCCGCCAGCAGGGCAGGAGCCATCGCTACATCCAGCCATGGTGGTGATCGAGCGACGTACCGATCCGGTCGACTCCCGGGTGATCGTGGATGAAAGCCGAGCGGTGTAACGGATTCAGCACACTGGCCCACTCCAGGATGACCGTCGCCACCAGCTCAGCTTCCCGCTCGTTGGCGGAGTCGTAGCAGGTGCGACGTAGGGCGCGGGTGGTGCCGTCCGGCTTCGCCGGCGTGAGTAGGTCGAGACCCTCGTTTTCGGTCTGGTCGCTGGGGTGATCGGCGATTATGTGACCGATCTCATGCAGGATGATGTGGTCCTGGTGCGGCGGTGTTGTCTCCTTTTGGAAGAACACGATATCCGCGGACTCGGCCATTACCCACAGCCCGAACGGACCTGGAACCTGGATCGGGTAGGGCACCAGGCGGATCGGCCGGCCACGACGGTCAGCAAGTCGGCGACAAAGCTCCCGCACGTCGAGTGGTGGACGAATGTCCAGTTCCCGCAGCAGTGCCCGGCAACTCTTTCGTAGTGCCCGCTCTCGCACCGTCGCTCCACTCCAGACCGTCAAGTGTGCACTACCGAGTGCGACGCAGAATACCCCACTGGGTCGGCTGGCCGGTACCACCGATGTCTCGTAGCGTGGCTCGCGTGACCACTGCTCTCATCGTCGGGGGTGGCATCGCGGGCACCGCCACCGCCATCGCCCTGCAGACCGTCGGCATTAGCTCCGTCATCTTCGAGGCATATCCGAGCGGTGGTGAGGATGCCGGCGCTTTTCTCACCGTCATGCATAACGGCATGGCGGCACTTCACGAGATTGAGACCGACCGGGTGGTGATCGACGCCTCGTATGCGGCGAACGCTGTGTCGCTCCTTGACGCCAGTGGCAGTCTGCTGGAACAACGGGCAATTGATCCACCAGGACGGACGCTTACCCGGGCGACGCTCTACCGGGTGCTGCAGAGTGAGGCGACTCGCCGTGGAATCCGCATTGACCATGGTCGCCGGCTCGTCAACGCCACAGTTGAAGCCGGCGGTGTCCGGGCCTCCTTCGCTGACGGGAGTGTGGTCCAGGGCGACCTCCTCGTCGGTGCGGACGGGCTCCATTCAGTGGTCCGTCGCCTCATCGACCCCGACGCACCACGTCCGCGCTACACCGGCCAGCACGTCGTCTACGGGTATGCGGCGGGAGACCGGGGCCGCACGGCACCCGACGCCTACCACATGATGTTCGGCAGCCGGGCCTTCTTCGGGTACACGACACCGCCGGCCGGGCGCACCTGGTGGTTCGCCCGGCTCAACGCCGCCGAGTTGACCGAGCGGATCCAGCCTGAGGACTGGCGGCGCCGCGTACTGGATGCGTTTCGCGACGACGCCGGGCCGGCAGCGGAGATCGTCGCGGCGACCGGAGACGGCATCGTGGGTAGCAACTCCTACGACATCCCCACCACGCCGAAGTGGCACAACGGATCGATGGTGTTGGCCGGTGATGCCGCGCACGCGGCATCACCGGCCGCCGCGCAGGGCGCCTCGATGGCGCTGGAGGACGCCGTGGTGCTGGCGCGCTGTCTGGCAGCGCACGGCGACCTGAACCAGGCCTTTGCCGCCTATGATTCGCTGCGCCGGGAGCCAACTGAGGAGACGGTGGGCGCGAGTGCCCAGATGAGCAACAACGGGACCCGGCCACCTGCGGGGCCTAGTAAGACGGCTGGCTGAGCACGACAACTTCGGCCACTGGCCCGACGCCTCGGGCAGCCACTGAGCCTTTCCGCGTATCGGGTCGGGAGGTTGGATGATCAGGTGGCTTGTTGGTGGTCAGGGCGTCAGGGCATCAGGGTTAGTTTCGCTGTCGAGCTGCCCCACCGGTGGGACCGACGCCAAGGCTCGGCCCGGGCTGCCGCGAGCAGGTGCTATAAGCCGGAACAGATCGAGGTGTCGATCGAGGCGGGTGCGCCGCCACGAGTCGACCAACGAGGACGCACCGGCTCCGCCGACGCAAGACACGGTCGGCGCGGTCCTTCGCCGGTGACCAGGGGTGGCCCACGCAGTCCTTCGGCGGTGACCAGGGGCGACCGGCGCAGTCCTTTCGGCGGTGACCAGGCACCGGCGAGCTGTTGGGCGGGCGCGGGGGATTCCCGCGCCCCATCCATGAGGGCAGCTCGACAGCGGGCGGCATAGCACCGCCTGGTCCCCGCAGGACGAGGCTTGGTCGCCCGCCCGGATTCCCGCCCGGTTGCCCCGGCGTGCCCGGTGACGGCTGAGCGGGTCGGCCAGGTACCGCACGGATCCTCGCGTACCGACGGCACCGCGGTGTTCGTGGAACTCATGGTGCCGCAGGACCTCAATGAAGCCGATCTCTGGTAGGGCGCCCTCAGATCAAGGTCCTGCGGCATTTTCGCTGCAGCGACGTCCCGGCCGATCCGGACAAGCCGGACCGGCACCTACCGCGCTGGCCTCGTTGCCCGGAATGGCTCGCTGAACCAGCGGCCATCCGAAGCCCACCAGTACCGATTGAGCCCGGCTACGAGCCGGGCCATAGAATCCCGGCGGCCTGGTTGATTGGCTGATCAGTCAATGCCCCGAGGGAGCTCCGTGACATCGTTAAGGCGTGGTCTCGTTCCACTGCTCGTGGCGCTCGCGTGGGTCGGACTCTGGGCGGTGGCGCTCCGGCCGGCGGTGGGTCCGACCAATGATGGCTACCGGTACGCGCGCATCGCCCTCGAACTGCTCGGCGAGTCACCAGCTGACGCTCAGCGTGATGCACTGTCGGCCTACTGCGGCAAACTGTCTCGCTGGGAGGCCCGTCGCGCGTCGGTCAACCCCCTGACCATGTATGACTCTCCTCAGATCGCCCAACGTAGTCAGGCGTGCGTCGCTAAGTACCCGGACGGGCTGACACCGAACAAACCGCGCTACGAGGCGATTTTCAGCGACCGGGTGGGCTACCCGGCCCTTACCACCCCGCTCGTGGCGATCCTCGGGGTCAACGCTGGACTCACGGTGACCTCGGTGCTGTGTACCGCGATCGGGGGGCTTTTGATCGTCCGCCTGTTGCGGGAGATCGGTGTGCCCCAACACCTGGCGGTTGCCGGTCAGATCGCCTATTACGGCTCGCCAATCGGATACTGGGGTGCCTATCCGTTGACCGAGGGGCCGGCGATGGCGCTCACCGTGGCCGCTCTGCTCGGCGCGGTGTGGCTACTACGACAGCGCACCGCAGCCGGGGTGTCACTGCTGCTCGGCGCGCTGGCTGCGGGTGCCCTGATCCGATTCTCCACCTTCTTGCTGATTGCGGCCGGGCTGGCCGCGGCCGGGCTGCTCCTCTTGGCTACCAGTCGGCGGCATCGCCACGTCGGTACCGGGCTGGTCGTCGGCGTTGGCAGCGTGACCACGGTCGGCATCCTCACCGGCGCCAAGCTGCTCGGTCTGTCAGGTGCGGGGGAGACACTGCAGGACAAGTGGACCGACCACTTCACGCGTCCCGATGTCGCCGACCCCTGGCAGCGGTTGGTGGACCTCAACATCACCTATTGGTCCCAGTGGCTGCAGCAGGAGCTGCGGTCGCCATGGCTGCTGCTCGGTCTGGCCTTTGGTGCGTGGGCGCTCCTGCGCCACGATCGTGCTTTGGGGTGGCTCACGCTGGCCGTCGCCAGCACCGGACTGGCCACCCAGATCGCCCACCCGGTGGTCAGCCAGGGCGACCGGCTCCACATCGCGCTGTGGCTCGTGCCCGTGGTCGGCATCCCGCTGCTACTGGCGAGGAGGGGGCGGGCCAGCAGTCCCGCGGAGCCTTTCGCCCCGGTCGCCGCTGCTCCGATACCGATGCCCAGACCACCGTCCGATCGGCCCGCGACGGGGCAAGAGCGGCAGCCAGAGTGGCCCGGTGCCGGTACAGCAACGTCGCCATCCAGAGCGCGACGATGAAACCCCCGGATCCACGGACGGCGAGGGCGGTGGGAACGAAGAACACGGAGCGACGGTGCCACCCACGAGACCGCCGACGCCGGGTCAATCGCAGTTTCGGCGATGGTGTCGGCGAAGGCTCCCGGGAGGGCGGTGCTCACCCGTCGTTGTCGAGCCGGGAGTGGAGGTGCATGTCGTGCCAGCCGTCGATGTGGTGGCCCTCGGCGCGTTTCGTGCCTTCCAGGGTGAAGCCGGCGTACTGCGCGACCCGGCAGGAGGCCTTGTTTGCCGTGGAGTGGCAGAGCTCGACGCGGTGTAACCGGAGAGTGTCGAAGGACCAGGCGGTGACCGCGGACAACGCGCGGGGGGCGACCCGACGACCGCGCGCCTCCGGCAGCACCCAGTACGACACCTCGGCCAAGCCCTCGGCAAGGTCGACCCGGCGCAGGCTGATCTGCCCGACGACGTGTCCCGCAGCCAGCACGGCCCAACCGGCCCCGGTCTCCCCGCTCCACCGGCTGGACCAGGCGGCTATCCAGTCGCCAGCTTCGTCGTGGGTCATCGAGCGGCAGTGCCAGCGCTGAATGGTGGGGTCGGCGTAGCCGGCCACGACGGTACGCCGATCTGCGGGCCGCCAGGGGCGAAGCAAAAGGTCCTGCGCGGAGAGCTCGGGTTGCGTCAGTGCCGCCATCGAGCCCGCTGGCAGTGCGGGTGTGGAGAGCAGTGGCATGTGTCGAATGTAGAGCACTCGAACAGGTCCGGTTTCGGCGTCCTGTTGCTCGCCGGTGGCCCGCAGGTATTTAGGGGTCGGGCCGTGGCACCCACCAGTCGCCGAGGGTTTCATGGAGGATCAGTAGGACGACGCCGTACAGGATCGCCGCGAAGATGCCGATGCCGAAACCAAGAGCGCCGCGGTCTCGCCGCTCGCCGTTGCCGTGGGCGGTGGTACGAGCGGGCGGACTGGCCCACGGATGCTCCCGGGCCAGCCAGAACAACAGGCCGAGACCCTGCGGGGTGAGGCAGATCAGCCAGAACCAGAACCATCGGGTGCCCAGGCGTGGGGGTGGGCCGGCGACCACAACGCCAAGAGTGACGACGGTGAAGAGGAGGGCGATCCATCCGCCGACGGGTGTGCGCTGGGGGAGGGCGCCGGCTCGGTCTTCGATCCCGGACGCGCGGAGGTTCTGCGCGATGCCAACAGCTCCGACGCCGGAGAAGCCCTCATTGTCGATGGCACCGGTAACGACTACCTCGTTGAAACTGGTGGTGTCGGTCCAGTGCACCCGGCCGTCGGAGGTCTGCCACGCGAAGAGGGGCCCGAGCTGGCTGGAACTCTGCCGCAGGACGGGAGCTCCGAACCAATGCCGGGATTCGTTACCCCCCCAGTGGTCACCCCACTGGTATGCCACCACACGGCCGGCGGTGGCGTCGGCCGTCGCCCTTTCGTAGCTCTCTTGCCGGGGCGCAGTCCACCAGGCCGTGACCGAGCCGATGAGCCACAGCAGGACCAGGGTGAGCCGGAGCGCATTCCACCACGGTCGGGTCCGGTCTACCGTGCTGAGGACGCCCACTTCCATGGGCGCATTGTTCCAGGGCGGGACCGAAACGGCGTACCGCCAGGTCTGGCTTGCCTCCGATGGCTCGGCGCCGGTACCTGATCGCTGCCGCAGATAATCCGGTGATCTCGGCGGTTGTCTTCGCGATACTGGGCGGACGAGGTCGAGACCGTAGTCGCCGAGCACGAGCACGCGACCCGGTTTCCGGTAGACCTGTGAAATCGTGACCGTCGGGAAGTGCCAATCATGACGTACGCCGTGCTGCCCTCCACCCGGGCTCCGGTCCGGGTGTGGACCGATCCGTACAGCATCGAACCGCAGGCCGCTCAGCAACTCCGCAACATCGGCACCCTGCCCTGGGTGCAGGGCGTCGCCGTGATGCCCGACGTGCATTTCGGTAAGGGCGCCACCGTCGGCTCGGTCATCGCGATGCGGCAGGCCGTCTCGCCGGCCGCCGTTGGCGTCGACATCGGCTGTGGCATGTCGGCCGTGCGGACCTCGCTGACCGCGGCCGACCTGCCAGACGACCTCGCGGGGCTGCGGCACGCCATCGAGGACGCGATCCCGGTCGGCTTCGCCCAGCGAGACAAGGCGGTGAACCCGCGTCGGATCTGGGGGCTGGCGCAGGCAGGGTGGGACGATTTCTGGCGGCGCTTCACCGACCTGCACGCCGGAGTCGCCCGGCTGGAAGGCCGAGCGATGAACCAGATGGGGACCCTCGGCGGCGGAAACCACTTCATCGAGGTCTGCCTTGAGCAGGGTGGCGTGGATGCGGGCCGGGTGTGGTTGATGCTGCACTCCGGCTCCCGGAACATCGGCAAGGAGCTGGCGGAGCGGCACATGGCTATCGCCCGGCGGTTGCCGCACAACGCCGCCCTGCCCGACCGTGACCTGGCGGTCTTCCTCGCCGGGACGGCGGAGATGGACGCCTACCGGCGGGACCTGTGGTGGGCGCAGGAGTACGCGCGGCGCAATCGCGCGGTCATGCTCGCGCTGCTCTGCACCGTGGTCCGGGACCGGTTCCCGCAGGTGAGCTACGACGAGCCGATCAGCTGCCACCACAACTATGTCGCCGAGGAAACCTACGACGGCGTGGAGGTGTTGGTCACCCGCAAGGGCGCCATCCGGGCCGGTGCGGGAGAGCTGGGCATCATCCCCGGATCGATGGGGACCGGGTCCTACATCGTGCGGGGTAAGGGCAACGAGGCCGCGTACTGCTCCGCGTCGCACGGCGCGGGCCGGCGGATGTCCCGGGGGCAGGCCAAGCGGAGCTTCACCACCGATGATCTCGCGGCGCAGACCGCCGGGGTGGAGTGCCGCAAGGATGCCGGGGTCGTGGACGAGATTCCCGGCGCGTACAAGGACATCGAGGCTGTACTGGCGCAGCAGACCGACCTGGTCGAGGTGGTGGCGCACCTCAAGCAGGTGGTCTGCGTGAAGGGGTAGGTAGGCGGAGCCGTGCCGCCGAGGCCGGACGGAGGGCTCCCGCTACCGCCTGGCCTGGTGGTAGAGGCGCTCCAGGAGAGCGATGAGGGTGGCTCGTTCGGCCGCGATGCCTTCCGCGAGGCGAGCCGCGGCCTGTACCGCCAGCCAGGGTCCCGACTGCGGTAGTGGCTGGGCCGAGCCGGCCCGGTAGGCGCGGATGTAGCAGCGGGCGAACACGGACCGGCTGCTCCTGACCAGCGTGCGAGCCACCCGCGAGGTCTCCGGTAGCGGAGCGGAGTAGCGCAGGAGCAGCTTCGTTCGGGCATGGTCGGCTGCTGGGGCGCCGCGCGTCGCGTTGGGCCAGTCGATGACCGCGGCTCGACCATCGCTGAGCATCAGGTTGCCGGGGTGGTAGTCCCCGTGGCAGAGGCGGTCCCCCTCGGGCAGGTCGTCGAGGAGCCGTAGCGTGTGGTCCCGGAGCCGCGTCGGCATGGTGGCGTCGGTGATGCGGGCGGCCAGGACCGAGCGGAGCTCGGGCAGGTCGGCGGGGGCCGACACCTGGTGTACGGCGAGGTGGGTGGCGGCCAGCGTGCGGGCCATGCCGAGCATCCGCCACGGCTGTCGCTGCAACTGGGTGAGCATGTCCGCCCCGTCCAGGCGTTCCAGCACCAGGCCGACGCGTCCGTTCCACTCCACCGTGTCGGCCAGTTTCGGGGCGATGCCGTGCCCTGTCAGCTTGGTCAGCGCTCCCGCCTCGGCGCGGTGTCCGAGCAGCCCGGGCCGGTACAGCTTGATGACCGCGTCGTCGCACCACGTGTGTACGTCCGCCTCCCGCCCAGCGCCGATCTTGGCTCCGATCATTGTTGTGCCCTTTGCCGGGGTGTCCGGCTGGCCTCGATCAGGGTCCTGGTGGAGTGCGCGACGAATGCACCGTGGGTGCGGATGTGGGCGTCGAGCCGTTCGAGTCGGGCGCGGTGCCGCTCCACAATGAAGTCGGGCACCCACCAGGCGCACTTGCGCAGGGTGTAGACGACCGCGCCGATGTCGAAGAATTCCATCCGGCAGCGGGCGGTGCGCAGCTCCACGATCTCCAACCCAGCGCGCCGCGCGGCGGCGACCTCCCGGTGTGGGTCACGAGCGAAACGCTCGTGGGGCAGGGGGCCGCGAAAGTACTCGATGAGTTCGAACGCGGAGGCGGGCCCGACATGCTGGGCGAGGTAGCTGCCCCCGTCCTGGAGCACCCGGGCGATTTCGGACCAGTCGGGGCGGACGGGGTGGCGGCTGGTCACCAGCGGGAAACTGGCGTCGGCAAAGGGCAACGGTCGTCCGGGTTCGACCGCGACGACCGCAACGCCGCGGGGCTGTAGCAGCGCTCGGGCGCGCTCCACGTTCGGCGGCCAGCCCTCGGTGACCACCATCCGGGGCGCCAACCGGGGCACCTCGGCGAGGACCTCACCGCCGCCGGTGTCGATGTCCAGCGCCGCGGGGGAGTGGGGCAGCCGGGACGCGAGCAGGCGTGAGTAGCGCCAGGGCGGTCGCTGCTCGGTGGCCCGACCGTCGAGCCAGTCGAAGCTCCAGCCGGACACGTCCGCCGCTGCTGCCTCGTCAACCAGTTCCTGGAAGGCGCGCATCTTCGAATTCTGACCGTGCCGTCAACCGGTTTGACCTTGCCGACCGAGGCCCATGACCGTGCTCACGATCGGGTGTTCGCGGCCCGCTCACCAGCCGAGCACAGCCGGGCTCGAAGCCGTTGTCGGCTGTCTGGAGGGTGATACCTGACGTTGAGGACCGGGCATGCGTAAGCCCCCAGCACGCCAGCGCTGGGGGCTCAAGTGCTTGTCAGCGCCGGGCGTGCGTAACGACCGCCTGCCACGCCTCCGGACCGAACACCAGCGTGACCATCAGGTCTATACGCCTACCGGTGCACATTCTCCATCGTTGATCCCTGCTCGGAACGCGGTCCACTCTGCCGACGTGAACCGCAGCTCCTGCCCGTCCTTGCAGACCTGGACGCCGCTGGGTAGCTGGATGACCCATGGGTGCTCGTGGCCCGTCCCCACCGCCCGGATGAGGTCTTCCCACTCGGAGTAGGTGGCGGCCAGCTCCGGCCCAGCCGGGTCTTTGCTGTCCCGGATGTAGACCGTGTGGGCTGTGTGCGCCCATTCAACACAATTGCCACCGGAGCCCCCAGATCGGGTGCTTTTACGGTACTCGCGGAGCTGAGTCATGGCTGATACTCCAGGATCGGAACGGCTTGGCAGCAGACAAGCCTGAAAATCGTTTCGTACCGGGTGATCTCGACGCCCTTTTGCAGGTACGCGGCGGAGCTGGGCGAGTCGAGATAGACAACTGACGGGTCCTCCGCAGGGTCCGGAAAGTCCAGGATCACGAACGCGGACTCCATCGCGGCGTGCGCGCCAACTGTGAGCGGTAGGACCGAGATGGTGGTGTTGGGTCGGGTTGCCACCTGACGCAGCCTGGTGATTTGCTCGGCCATCACATCCGACCCGCCGACCTCGCGCCGCACCGCCGCCTCGTTGAGTACGACATGCAAGGCTGGTGGTTGGGGGTCGGCCCGCGTGAGGATCGCCTGGCGACTGATCCTCAGCGAGACGCGGCTTTCGATTTCGTAGTCGCTGTCGTCGGGGTTGCGCGCCTGGTAGACGGCGCGCGCGTACTCGGGCGTCTGCAACAGACCCGGGATCAGTTCGGACTCGTAGGTCCGGATCGTGGCCGCAGCGGGCTCGATCTCCAAGTAGAGACTGAACCACTCCGGGACCTCGTCGCCATAGACGTGCCACCAACTCTGACCGCCCGTCGCCAAAGCGAGCGCGGTCAGCTGCTCGGTTTCGTCCGCCGATGCCTGGTAGTGCGCACACAGCACCGCGACATCTTGGGGTTTGACCGGGTGCCGTCCGGCCTCCATTTTGAACAACTTCGCGCGGCTGATGCCGAGCCGCCGATGCGCGACTACCTCGTCAACCGATGCACGGGTGGTGTCGCGTAGCCGGCGCAGTTGCCGGCCGAGTTGGCGGCGGACCACGGTCGGGCCAGCTGCTGGGGCTGGAGTGGGCATATTCCTCTCCTCGTAATCCCTGGCCACACCCACAGTGTCTCAACCTGAGACCGCACCGTTGGCGCTGGGGCCAGTAGAACAGCGGCGCGAGGCCAGTGGAACAGAAAGCGGGTCGTGATACTTGTGTCGTGAGAGTATCACTGCGATAGTCGAGTGGAGTTCGGTCACCATGCGCAATCAAACCGAACCCCTCGGGAGTTAGTGCGATACCTCGTACTCCCGGTCTTTGCCTGATCAGAGAGGGGAACAGACCATGGTTCGCTGGCTACTTCGCCGCTGCCGACGCCCCGCACCGTTGGACGTCACCGGCCGCACCACCCCGTACGCGGCGTGCGCTAGTGCCCTCCACCCGAAACGCCCAGCCAACCAGCCCATGTGGATGACCCAGCCCACCGTTGCCAGCCCCCAGGTAGGCCGCGTGGGCTGGCTCACCCCGGCCCAGCAGTGGCGAGCCAACGGAGGCCGCTGGTGACCGCGTACCGGCCGTCCGCCCAAGCCGCCGCGCGGCGAGGCTGAAGGGGACGTCGATGGTTGTCGTTGCTACTGCCGTGGTCGTTGGGCTCGCCGTTGGCGTGGTCCTGGGCCTGGTGACCAAGAGCCGTTCGGGCAGTTGGTGCCCCCGGTGTGGTGACCTCAAGCGCTGCCTACGTGACCACGACACGCGCGGGAGCCGGCCGTGGTGAGAAAGGCACATGACCCGATGCGCCCGCTCTGGCGGTGCCGGGCCTGCGGCGCCGACTGGCCCTGCCAGCCCGCGCGGCTCGCGTTGCTGGCGGAGCATCGCGGCAGGAGGTCAGCGCTGCTGGCCCACCAGGGCAACCTCCTGGCCGAGGCATCTGATCAACTATCCCGACTCAACGGCACCAGACCGGACCTCAGGGAGAGGTTTGTCGGCTGGTGCTGGCGGGTCGAACCCGAACACCCCACAACCAGCGCCTTCGAGTCGGGAGACCCGGACCTGGACCTGGTGTTTCGCGGCATCGAAATAATTATCCGTAGCCACTGGGGAGGACGGACCTGCCCCCGGTGCGTGACCACAGGTTGTCCGCATCTCGACTGGGCCGACGGCTGGCTGGCCAGCCTACGAAGGTCATCGGAAGGCCACCCAAGCGGGTAGCGGAGCCCGAAGCGGGTATCGGAACGCCGTGGTAGGTGGCGTCGTGGCAGGTGGCGTCCGGGTCGGGGGGCCCGATCTTCGGCGTTTGCTGGCGGGGACGGCCGCCGTCGCCGCGGGCGGGGCGGTGGGCCACGCGTTGCCGGTGGTCACCGCCAGCGGTGTGCTGCGGCGCCGGTGCTGGCCCCGGCTGGCCGGGGTGGGCGCGGCCAACCGGATCGCGTTGACCTTCGACGACGGGCCACGCCGTGCCTCGACCGCCCGGTTTCTGCGGGCATTGGAGCGGGCCGACGTGCGGGCTACCTTCTTTCTGCTCGGCAGACTGCTCGACCGCGATCCCGGACTCGGACGGGAGATGGCGGCCGCCGGGCATGAGCTCGCGGTGCACGGATGGGAGCACCGGAACCTGCTGTGCCGATCCCCTGCCGCGACCTACGCCGACATTGCCCGCGCTCGGGATGCCGTCGCGGCCGTCACCGGAGCCGCACCGTTGTGGTACCGGCCGCCGTACGGCGTGCTGACGATCTCGGCGTTGCTGGCCTGCCGGCGGCTGGGCCTGACCCCGCGCCTCTGGACCGCCTGGGGACGCGACTGGGACGCCACCCGGTCTCCGGCGGCGATCTGGGAAACCATCGTGAAGGACCTCGACGGTGGGGGCACGCTGTTACTGCATGATTCGGATCATGCGTCCAGCCCGGGTGCCTGGCGCGGCGCCTTGGCCGTCCTGCCCCGCCTCGTGCGCTGGGCCCGGGAGCGGGAGCTGACCATCGGGACGTTGGGCGCACACGAGGAGCGAGGCTGCCGGGAGCCCGGGGCGGGCGTATGCCGGTCCGGGAGCGACCGGGGCATGGCGACGTACCGGGTGGGTAACCGCAGCCGGTGAAGCCACGGCCGGGCGGGAGAAGTCCGCGCGCCGGTACGTCCCCGGTCGGTGCCGGTCGCGACGACCCGGGCGGCCCGGGTCAGCTGCGGATCCTGCTCGTCTCCGCCGACATCGGGGCGGGCCACGACGCCGCCGCGGCCGAACTCGCCGCCCGGCTCGCCGGCGACGGAGTCGTCGTGGAGCAGCTCAACTTCTTCACGGCCCTGCCCCGGCCGCTGCACCGTCTCGTCCGGGAGGGCTACCGCACCATGCTCCAGCGGTTCCCCTGGAGCTACGACGCGCTCTTCCGGTTCACCGACCGGTCGTCGTCGATGGTCCGGGCGTTCCGGGCCGCGCTGCGGGCGGCCGTACCGCAGATGCTGTCGCGGATATCCGCGGACACCCGCCTGGTGGTGACGACGCACCCGTTCGCCAACCAGCTACTCGGCCCGATGCGCCGGACGGGGCAGCTCACCGTGCCGGTGCTCAGCTACGTCACCGACTTCGTCGTCCACCCGATCTGGGTCGCGCCGGGCGTCGACACCTACTGCGTCATTCACGACGGGACGCAGCGGCAGGCACAGGCGCGTGGGGCGGCTGATGTGCGGGTGGTCAATCCGCTGATCTCCGCCGCTTTCGCGCCCTCGGCGACGGCCTGCCAGCGTACGGCTCGGGCCCGGTTCGGCCTGCCCGAGCAGGAGCGGCTGGCGTTGATCGTCGCTGGCTCCTGGGGGGTGGGCGACGTGGCCCGGACCGCGCGCGATGTGCTCGCCGCCGGCTGCGTCAGCCCCGTCGTGGCGTGTGGGCGCAACGTCCGGCTCCGCCAGCGCCTGCGTACCTTCCCAGGACACGTCCTGGGCTGGGTCGAGGACATGCCCACCCTGATGCGGGCCGTTGATGTGGTGGTGGAGAACGCCGGCGGACTCACCTGCCAGCAGTCCCTGGCCGGTGGGCTCCCCACCGTCACCTATCGGCCGATTTCTGGGCATGGTCGGGCCAACGCGCAGCTGCTCGCCGAGGCGGGGCTCACCACCCATGTCACCAGCGCTGCCGAGCTGGGGCCGGCGCTGACGGAGCTGACCGGCGTGGCGGGCAGCCCGGCCCTTCCCGTCGACAGCGCCACCGACATGGCCGGTCTGATTTCGGAGGTTGTCCGGAGCGGCCACCGGCTTGACCGGAAGCGGTCAGTATGAGCGCGCACTCCTCCTAGGCTGGGGGCGAGTCCGCCTTGGGAGTGACCTAGGAGCCCTGGTTATGCCGCAGTCACACGACTTGGATCATCGGTACGTGGTGCCGCCCTACCTGCGGATCGTCAACGAGCAGACGGTGCCGGGCACGAGCCAGCCGGTCGCGCTCTGGGACTTCCGGGTGGCGCAGCCGAACGTGTCCCAGGTGCCGGGCCCGGTCATGCACACACTCGAACACTTTCTCGGCACCTACGTACGCCAGCACCACCCCACGATCATGAATGTCGCGCCGATGGGCTGCATGACCGGTGTGTACGTGTGGACGGTTGGTCCGTGGAGTTTCGACGACCTGGCTGAGGTCATCGCCGCTGGGCTCCGCTCCATCGAGGACGCGACCGAGGTGCCACTCGCGAACGTCATCCAATGTGGCTCAGCGGAGTACCACTCGCTGGTGGGTGCGCAGGAACTCGCCGCGCAGCTGCTCGCGAAACGGGATCAGTGGGGGGATCCGGGCCCCGACGCCCACGAGGTGAGCGAGGCGGACCTGCGGGAACTCGCAACGGGCCAGTGAGCCGACACCAAGAGCGGGCCAGTGAGCCGACACCAAGGTGGTAACAGGGGAGGAACGTCCCGCGAGAAGGCGAGAATAATTTTACTTTTGTCCCTAGCGGGTCCGGCGGTCGTACCCGCCCGGTGGAGGGGGACGCATGATTCGCCGTCGGTTCATCGCCTGCGGGCTACTGCCGGTCGCCACCGGACTGAGCCTGCTCGCGCCCGCCACACCGGGTTCGGCGCAGCCCCAACCCGGGGCGGACAGCCGGTCGGACCGGGAGACAGTTGACGCTTCCTCGACCGAGCGGCTCGAGATCCGGGCACCCCGCGAATTCAGCGGCATCGCCTGGCTCACCACCGAGGAGAGCGACGGGGTGGTGCAGGAGGTCTTCCTGGTCTGCCACGACACCCGGGACAACGATGCGGAGCGCGACCTGCCGCGACTCTCGATCGTGCGGACGCCCGTCGACCCGAACGGAATCATCGTTGACGAGCTCGACGTCGAGTTTCCCGGTCGTCGGGTGCCGAATGATCTCGAGAGTATCGCCCGGCTGCCCGGCCGGGACGCGGCCCTGCTGGCGGAGAGCAACGCCGACGGCGACGACCCCGACCCCACGATCTATCTCGCCCGGTGGGACCGGGACCTCAACGTCGAGATCGTGAACGCGGTGCCGTGGCCCGAGACGCCCGAGCCGCTGGCGAACGTCGAGGCGACGGCCGTGGTGACGATCCGCGGCATGGACTACTTCGTCTACGCCGAGCGGGCGGAGGGCCAGGACACCACCTTCATCCACATGACTCGCCTGAAGGTGTACGAGGACGGCGAGATCCGGTTTGGTCGGCGGTGGACCTCGGTTCCCTTCACCGCACTCGAACCACCGGGTGGACGGCCCGCCTCCGGCATGGACATCGACCGGTGGGGCAACGTCTACGTCTCATCCGCGTACGACCCGGGTGACCTCGGCCCCTTTGACAGTGCGGTGTACCGGGCGGCGACGGTCCGGCAGGAGGGACGCGGCGGCGTGCGGCTGCGTCCGGTCGAGCCGCCCCAGCAACTGGCGCGCAGCTCGGGCCTCAAGGTCGAAGGCGTGGGACTGGTCGCCGGCACACTTCCGATCTTCATCGGAGACGACGACGAGGACTACGGTGGCCTGCTGCGGCAACTGCGGGTGACCTTCGAGTAGGCCGGTGTCGTTCACCGTGCGTCGGTGGGCGATCCCCCGCCTGGTTGGGGGCAGCGAACAATGTGCCGTTCTGAGAGCATCCCCCGGTGACGATTGGCGATCCTCCCCGTGCCGATGAACGGACAGCGCCGGGCCCACAAGGCCACCTGACTGCTCCGCGTCGGGACGCCGGGCAGCTGGGCACCCCGTTCTGGCAGCTGTGGTCCGCGTCCGCGGCGTCGAACCTCGCCGACGGGATCGTCAAACTCGCGCTGCCGCTGGTCGCGGTCAGCTTGACGGATTCGCCGCTGCTGGTGGCCGGGGTGGCGATGGCGTTCAGCCTGCCGTGGCTGTTCTTCGCGCTGCCGGCCGGCGCCCTGGCCGACCGGTGGGACCGCCGCCAGGTGATGGTGGCCGCGAACACGGTGCGTGTGGTGTTGTTCGGGGTGATGGCGCTGGCCGCGGCCCTGGACGCGGCGTCGATCTGGCTGCTCTACGCGGTGGCGTTCGGTGCCGGTGTCGTCGAGACGCTCTACGACACCTCGGCCCAGTCGATCCTGCCGCAGGTGGTGTCGCGGGACGCGCTGGCGCGCGCCAACGGGCGACTGCACGCGGTCGAGTTGACGGCCAACCAGTTCGTTGGCCCACCCCTGGCGGGGTTCCTGGTCTCCGCGAGCGTGGCGCTGGCGGTGGCGGGGCCGGCGGGGCTGTGGGCGGCCGCGGTCGCGGCGTTGCTCCTCATCCGTGGCCGGTTCCGGGTCGAACGGGAAGCGCCGACCAGCCTGCGCCGGGACATCGCGGAGGGCCTCCGGTTCCTCTGGCGACACCAACTGCTGCGCACCATGGCGGTGATGGTGGGGGTCAGCAACTTCACGATGAGCGCGATCTTCGCGGTGCTGCCGCTCTACGCGGTCGGTCCCGACTCGGCGATGGGGCTCACCGAGCCGGGGTACGGGCTGCTGCTCGCGACCCTGGCCGTCGGTATTGTGCTCGGCTCGTTGGTCGCGGGGGCGATTGAACGACGGCTGGGTCGCTCCGCCACCCTCGGCGTGGCAATAGTCGTCGCCGCCGTGGTTGCCGGCGCACCGGCGTTGAGCGCCAACCCGTTCGTGGTCGGCGCCGTCTACTTCGGGGGTGGGATTCTGGTCGCCACCTGGAACGTCATCACGATCTCGCTCCGCCAACGGATCACCCCCGACCGGCTACTCGGCCGGGTCAACAGCGGCTACCGGATGCTGGCCTGGGGCGGCATGCCCCTCGGTGCGCTCACCGGCGGTCTGCTGGCGGAGTTGCTCGGCCTGCGCGTGGTCTTCGCGGTCATGGGTGTGTTGGCGCTCAGCCTGGTCATCGGACTGATCTGGGTGACCGACAGTGCGATTGACGCTGCCGAGCGGGAGGCGGAGCAGCAGGTGTGAACGCCGTTCAATCCGGGTCAACGCTGACCGGCCGTTCGAAGAACGACTCCAGGACGACGATGGTCTGGGTGCTGGTGACTCCGTCGATGGCGAAGAGGCGCCTCAGGAGGGCTTGCAGGTCCTCGGTGGTGGCGGTGCGTACCTTCACCAGCACGCTCGCCGTGCCGGCGATGATGTGTGCCTCCTGGATCTCGGGTATGGCCGCGAGCGCGTCCCGGGTGGCCGCGTCCCCCATCCACGCGTCGGAGCCGAGCAGCACGTAGGCGAGCACGTCCCGGCCGACCGCGGCCGGATCGACGTCAACGGTGGTACGCCGGATCACGCCCCGCTCGCGCAGCTTGCGTACGCGTTCGTGCGCCGAGCCCGCGGACAGGTCAACGGCGGCGCCGAGGGCCGCGTAGGGCTGGGTCGCGTCCTGCTGCAGGCGGCTCACCAGGACGCGGTCAATATCGTCAAGCATCGAACACCCATCGGGATCGGAACGGCGACGACTTGACCGTACCAGATTCGGAAGGCAGGCTGTGTTGTAGAACAGCATCTGGCAAGGAGGCCGATATGCCTGACACAGTCCCTGCTGAGTTCCGACTGCTGGACGAGCGTTTCCGGGACCTCGACGGTGACTTCGTCCTGTCGGTCCTGCACGGCGACGCGCGTAAGTCGGAAGGCCCGGCCTACTTCGCGGCCGGGCGCTACCTGGTGTGGAGCGACATCCCGAATGATCGGCTGCTGCGCTGGGACGAGACCACCGGCGCGGTCGGGGTGTTCCGCCAGCCCGCGGGCTACGCCAACGGCAACACGGTCGACCGGCAGGGCCGGCTGATCACCTGCGAGCAGGGAAACCGGCGGGTGACCCGCACCGAGCACGACGGAACGGTCACCGTGCTGGCAGATCGCTACCGCGGCAAGCGGCTCAACAGCCCCAACGACGTGGTGGTCCGGGCCGACGGCACGATCTGGTTCACCGACCCGAGCTACGGCATCAACAGCGACTACGAGGGCAACAAGGCCGAGCCCGAGTTCGGCGGCGCGTGCTACGTGTTTCGGCTAGACCCCCGCACCGGGGACCTGCGGGTGGTCGCGGACGACTTCTTCCGCCCCAACGGCCTGGCGTTCTCGCCGGACGAACAACAGCTGTTCATCGTCGACACCCGACAGGAACCCAGCCACATCCGGGTCTTCGACGTCGCCGCCGATGGGAACCTCAGCGGCGGCAAGATCTTCGCCGAGTGTGACTACGGGCGCTTCGACGGGCTGCGCATCGATGACGCCGGTCGGGTCTGGGCCGCGGCCTGGGACGGCGTGCACTGCTTCGCTCCCGATGGCAGCCTCATCGGGAAGTTGCTCCTGCCCGAGCCCGCCGCCAATCTCACCTTCGGTGGGCCGAAACGCAACCAGCTCTACCTCACCGCGGGCCGGTCGGTGTACGCGCTGCGAGTCACCTTCAACGGCGCCCGCTACCCGGAATCTAGCGCCTGAGCCATTCCGGGCAACGAGGCCAGCGCGGTAGGTGCCGGTCCGGCTTGTCCGGATCGGCCGGGACGTCGCTGCAGCGAATATGCCGTAGGACCTTGATCTGAGGGCGCCCTACCAGAGATCGACTTCATTGAGGTCCTGCGGCACCATGAGTTCCACGAACACCGCGGTGCCGTCGGTACGCGAGGAGGCCGTGCGGTACCTGGCCGACCCGCTCAGCCGTGAACGGGCACGCCGGGGCAACTGGGCGGGAATCCGGGCGGGATCCCGGGCGGGCACCCGGGCGGGAATCCCGGCGGGCAACCGGGGGGATCCCGGGCGGGAATCCGGGCGGGCAACCGGGCGGGAATCCGGGGGGCGACCAAGCGTCGTCCTGCGGGGACCAGGCGGTGCTATGCCGCCTGCTGTCGAGCTGCCCTCATGGATGGGGCGCGGGAATCCCCCGCGCCCGCCCAGCAGCCAGCCGGTGCCTGGTCACCGCCGAAAGGGAGTGCGCCGGTCGCCCCTGGTCACCGCCGAAGGACCGCGCCGACCGTGTCTTGCGTCGGCGGAGCCGGTGCATCCATGTTGGTCGACTCGTGGCGGCGCACCTGCCTCGATCGACACCTCGGTCTGTTCCGGCTGATAGCACCTGCTCGCGGCGACCCGGGGTCGAGCCGTGGTGTCGGTCCCGCCGGTGGGGCAGCTCGACAGCGAAGCTAACCCTGATGCCCTGATGCCCTGATGCCCTGATGCCCTGATGCCCTGATGCCCTGATGCCCTGACCACCAACAAGCCACCTGATCATCCAACGTCCCGACCCGCTACGCGGAGAGGCTCACTGAGCTGACGGGCCCATTGTGGCCAGGCGGGTCACCACGAGAGGGCGCATTGCCTCGACGGGAGGCGTCGGTTGCCCCAACTGCAATAAGCGTCATCACAACTTGACCTCTAGAGGCGGATTCTTGATCTCACTGCCTTGGGTGGATCTTTTGAGAAGTAGCATCGATACGGTGACGAGCGCGGCGAGCATGATCGTGGCGATGCCGGAATATAGTAATGTGTCTGCAGCGCCCCAAAGTGTGACCAGTGGGCCGCCGAGTGCCGCACCCAAAGGTGTTGCCGTGGTGGTGACGGCTGACCGGGCTGCCAGGACGGACGTAAGTTCGGAAGCGTCTGCGGCCTGCTGAAAAAGAGAGATAGTGAACGCTGGAAATGGGCCGTAGATCAGTCCGCCGATGGCGAACGAAATCATGGTTGCTGAAGTGTTGTCGGTGATGCCGAAGGGGAGCAGGGCTAGACCCCAGCCGAATATAATGGCGGTGACGGCCGGCCATCTGGGCGCGCGGGCCAAGGCGCCGCCGGCGAAACCGCCGATTACTGCGCCGACCCCGAATGCGGTCCAGAATGCTCCGAGTAGCTGGCCGCTTCCAGCCAGGTTGCCGGTCACGTAGAGCGGAAGCCCAACCTCGACCGGGCCGTACAGGAAGAAGAAGACGGCCGTGATCAGCAACAGGGAAGCGAGTTGTGGTCGCTGCGCGAGTATCCGAAAGCCGGCCACGACGCCAGCCCGCCGAGCGACCGCCAGTTGTTGTGGAAGCTTCAGGCGGGCGACCGTGGTGAGAAGAAGCAGGTATGAGACCGCATTGACCGCGAGGATTGCCGAGCCGTCCAGTTTCAGCAGTATCATACCGGCGATTGCCGGGCCGATGATGATGCTGATCTGCTGGGACACGCTGAGCAGGGCATTCGCGGGAAGCTGACGGCCGTCGGTGAACAACTGACTGACAATGGTGTAGAGGCCTGCGTTCCCCCACGCTGAAAAGAGAGACGAAGCGGCGAGGAGGGCAATGTAGGAAAAGGTGTCGAGCTGGCCGGTGGCGGCCAGCGCGACAATCGTTGCCAGCCCAAGGGCTCGCAGGCCGGTGCTTGCGGCGACCAACTTCTGTGCGCTCATGCCGCCGAACCACCGGCCTAGCACCAGAGCTCCAAGGGCGCCGGGGAGCGTATACGCCGCCAGCGACAGCCCAGCGACAACTCCCCCTTGCCCCGGCTTGGCCAGCTGTAGCGCCAGCCACGGTATTCCTACAAGTGCCATGCCGTCGCCAAGGAAGGAAACAGCTGAAGCGGAAATCAGTCTGGAGTACCGGCCGTCGGTGAGAACAGGGCGATACGCGGAAAGAAGAGGGATTCGGATCTTGCCCAGCATTTCAGTTTCAGGAGTCCTTGGGTGTTCGAACAGTGGAGAACGGCGGTGCTGCGGTCAGTGGTGCGGTCAGTGGTGCGAATCAACCACCGCATCGGGCTCCCGGGCGGCGTTCAGGTGGGGAACGGTTCAGGCGAAGTCGGCGGCGTGATCGGCGGCCCACTGGGCGAAGGTCCGGGCGGGCCGTCCCAGCACCGCCTCGACCTCGTCGGTCACCTGCTCCGGTTTCTCCACCATCGCGGCCCAGCCGGCCAACGCCATCTCCGCGAAGTTGGCGTCCCTGAACGCCTCGACCAGCATCGGGCGGACAGCCTCGGCCGGGATGTCCTCCCACCGCACGTCACGGCCGATCGCGGCGCCGATGAGGCGTACCTGCTCGGCCTGGGTGACCGTCTCCGGGCCGGTGAGCACGTAGGTCCGCCGGTCGTGCTCGTCGCCGGTCATCGCCTCGACCGCCACCGCGGCGATGTCGTCCTCGTGGATCAGGGAGCGGGCCGCGGCGCCGTACGGCCAGCGCACCACCCCCTCGGCGCGAATGGCGTCGGCCCAGCCCAGCGTGTTCGTGGCGAAACCGGTGGGGCGCAGCATCGTCCCGGGGAGGTCGCGTTCGCGGAGGGAACGCTCCACCACCGCCCAGAACGAGTTCGGGTCGGCTTCGGCGGAGGCGGCCGACAGGTACACCACCCGGGGCGATCCGGCGCTGGCCAGCACGTCCGCGAGGGTCGGCGCGAGCGCAACGGTGACGGCGGGGTCAGTGTACGGCCAGATCAGGAAGACGGCCCGGACGCCGTCCAGGTGCGGGCGGAGGGTCGCGGGATCAGCCAGATCGGCGGTGACCGCCGCTACCCCCGCCGGAAGGCTTGCCCGGGTGGGGTCGCGGACGACGGCGCGGACGTCGTGACCTGCGGCGGTCAGCCGCGCCACCACCCGCCGTCCGACGTTGCCGGTCGCGCCAGTAACCAAGAACATGGGTCTCCTCCAGGAACGCTCCGATCGCGATAGGGCGACGGTAAAACCTCAACCAGGGTTGAGGTCAAACCGTTCGCCACGCGTCGGAGCGCGCCCTACGCGCCCTGCCCCTGGTTCTGCATGAGGCCACCGTCCATGAAGTAGGTCGACCCGGTGACATAGTTCGCGTCGTCGCTGGCCAGGAAGACGGCGAGTTTCGCGATCTCCTCCGGCTGGGCGGCCCGCTTCCACGGGATCGACTGCACCTGCTCCTCCAGGTACTGCGGGTCGTCGATCGCGCGTTGGTTGAACGGCGTGAGCACCATGCCCGGCCCGATGTTGTTGACGTTCATGTGTAGCGGGGCGACCTCCAGCGCGATGCTCTTGGCCAACTCCAGCATGCCGCCCTTGCTGGCGTCGTAGTCGGCGCCGCCGGCCCGAGCCACCTCCTGGTGGATGGAGGTGATGTTGATGATCTTCCCGTGTCCACCGTGGTCACGGCGGTGCCGGACGAACCGCCGACAGCAGAAGAACATCCCGTACAGGTTGGTGCGGATGGCGCGGTCCCAGGTCTCGGTGTCCAGATCGGCTACCGGCGTGCCGGATGCGTCCACCCCGGCGTCGTTCATCAGGATGTCCAGCTCTCCGAACGTCGCCAGGGCCTCGTCGAACATCGCGTCGACCTGATGTTCGACGCTGATGTCGCCCTGCACCACCACGGCGCGCCGACCGGCCCGCTCGATCTCGGCCTTGGTATGGCTCGCCCCCGCGTGGTCATGCAGGTAGTGCACCACCACGTCGGCGCCCTCCCGGCCAAATTCGATCGCGGTGGCCTGCCCGATGCCGGAGTCCGAGCCGGTGATCAGGGCGGTTCTGCCCGTCAGTCGTCCGCTCATCAACGTGCTCCTTTCCTCGACTGCCACTACCTACTGGTTCCTGCGGCCTCGACCTGGCCGATGGTCCAGGCGGCGTTGATCAGACCGATGTGGGACAACGCCTGGGGAAAGTTGCCGATCAGGCGCCCGTCGCGTCGGTCGATCTCCTCGGCGAGTAGGCCGAGATCGTTCGCCCGGGCGGTGACGGTCTCGAAGACCTCCCGGGCCCGGTCAACCCGCCCGGCCAGGGCCAGGGCCTGGACCAGCCAGTACGAGCAGATGATGAAGGCCCCCTCGTCCCCGGCCCGGGTCCAGCGTTGCACCAGGCCGTCCTGGACCAGGTCCCGTTCGATCGCATCCACCGTGGCCAGGATCTTGTCGTCGTCGGCGGGGAGGAAGCCGAGGATGGGCATGACCAGGACTCCGGCGTCCAGATGGTCGGAGCCGAACGCACCGGTGAACGCCTTGGTCGAGCTGTTCCACCCCTCGTCCATGATCGCCGCCCGGACCTGCGCCATCGCCTCCGACCACTGCGGGACCTTCGCCTCGGCGTCCAGAAGCCCGGCGAGCTTGACGGCCCGGTCGAGGGCCAACCAGCACATCACCTTCGAGGTCAGGTAGTGCCGCTGCCCCTCGCGCCCCTCCCAGATTCCGGCATCCCGCTCCCGCCAGGTGTCCGCGGCCCGATCGGCCAGGGAGCGGAGCAGGCGGGCGGCGGCGGGCGACAGCTCGGTGAGCTGGTCCCGCAGGACCCAGGCGCACTCGATGACCTCGCCGATGACGTCGAGTTGCTTCTGCAGCCAGGCGTCGTTGCCGACCCGTACCGGGCGGCTGTCCCGGTAGCCCTCAAGGTGCTCGAGGGTGTGCTCGGTGAGATCGCGCTCGCCACCTGGGCCGAACATGATCGGGACGTGGTCCTCCGCCTCCACCGAGCCCACCGACTCGGCCATCCAGTCGAAGAACCGGTGTGCCTCGTCCGGGCAGGCGGCGACCCAGAGCGCCTTCAGGGTGAAGGCGCCGTCGCGGAGCCAGCCGAAACGGTAGTCCCAGTTCGCCTCGCCACCGATCTCCTCGGGCAGGGAGGTGGTGGGGGCGGCGATCACGGCCCCGGTCGGCTGGTAGGTCAGCGCCTGCAGGACGAGGGCACTGCGCCGGACCTGCTCCCGGTACGGCCCCTGGTAGCCCTGGTGCATGCGGTCCCAGGACCGCCAGGCGGCGATGGTGTCCCGCAGCGCCGCCCGTCCGTCGAGGGGAACGGTCGGCGGGTCGGTGGCCCGTCGGTGGTGCAGCGCGAAGACCGCGCTCTCTCCCTCGGCGAGGCTGAACTCTCCCGTCACCACCGAACCGTCGATGGTCAGGTCGCGGTCGCTGGTAAGGGTCAGTCGGTCGGCGCCGCCGGAGATCTCGATTCCCGTCGTTGCGTCGGAGATAGTGGGGCTGACCAGGCCGTACTCGGGCCGGGCCGCCACCTCTACCGTCACCTGTGCCGGGCCGGCGATCGCGTCGACCCGGCGCAGGAGGACGTGCGGCGAGTCGAGGCCGATCTGGTGACCGCGTTCCCCGACCCCGAGGCTGAGCGCGTCGGTCAGCCGCAACACCCCGTCCTGGGTGTGAAAGTCGGTCTGGACGACCATCGTGCCGTCGAGGTAGCAGCGGCTCGTCGTGTACTGCCCGTGCGGTCGGATCCACCAGTGGCCGCCAGCGGAACCGAGTAGCCGCGCGAAGACGCTTGGCCCGTCGAACCGGGGTGGACACCACCAGTCCACCGAACCGTCCGCCGACACCAGTGCCGAGCCTTGGCAGTCGCCCAGAAACGCATAGTCACTGATCTCCGCCACACCCGGCTTCTACCCGCGCTGGCGCCGGTTACGCCTCAGATGGTGATCACTACTTTCGCCCGGGCGTGTTCGCCTTCGAGGTACCGAAGTGCTTGCGGTACCTCGTGCAGCGGGTAGCTCCGGTCGATGACCGGGATGAGGTCCCCGGACTCGGCATGGTCCCGGAGCACGTCGAGGTGCTTCCGGCTGGGCACCGTGGTGAGCACGGCGATGCGGTGTCGGACGAAGGGCGCCAGTAGCCGCCCGCGGGTGATCAGCCAGACCGGCCCGACGAGGCTACCGCCGCGGTAGACCCCGCCGCCGGAGAGGATCAGCCTCCCGGCGGGGGTCAGCACTCGCCGGAGTGCGGTGAGCGAGCGGTTGCCGACCAGGTCGAACACCACATCGTGTGGCTGGGTGTTGTGGGTGAAGTCGCTCCGGGTGTAGTCGACGACGTGATCGGTGCCGAGGGAGCGGACCAGGTCGGTGTTCCGGGCACTGCACACTCCGGTCACGGTCGCGCCGAGCGCCTTGGCCAGCTGCACGGCGAGGGTGCCGACACCGCCGGAGGCGCCGTTGATCAGGACGCGGTGGCCGGTTTCGACCCGCCCGAGGTCGGCCAGCCCCATGAGCGCGGTGACGCCGGCGAGCGGCAGGGCGGCGGCCTGCTGCGGCGTCAGGTTGGTCGGCTTCGGTGCGATCAGGGTCTCGGGTACGCAGACGTACTCGGCGAAGGCGCCGTTGGCGTCGCCGAGGTCGCCGAAGACCGCATCGCCGGGATGGAACTGGTGAACGTTCTCGCCGACGGATTCCACCAGGCCGGCGAAGTCGCGGCCACGGATGCGGGCCCGGGGCTTTGACCGGCCCAGCGCCAACCGCGCCATCCGCGGATCGCCGCGCAGCACATGCCAGTCGTAGGCGTTGAGGGCTGCGGCTTCGACCCGTACCAGCACCTCGTTGGCGGCGGGCACCGGCGGGTCAACCTCCGTGAGGGTGAGCGACTCCGGCGGCCCGTAGCGGTCCTGCACGATGGCCTTCATTCTCCACTCCAAGGTGTACGGCGTACGCCTCCGTCGTGGTGTACGGCGTACGCTGGTGTCTGAACAGGCTAGGTGTACGCCGTACACTCGTCAAGGCGGTTATGGTTTCCAGCACCGCTGGAGACGAGGAAACGAGATGGCTGAGCAGACCGAGGCGCCTCGCCGAACGCCGCTGAGCAGGGAGCGGGTCCTGCGGGCCGCTGTCACGCTCGCCGACGAGGCTGGGATCGACTCCCTCAGCATGCGCAACCTTGCCCAGGACCTGGGTGTCGTGCCGATGGCCCTCTACAAGCACGTGGCCAACAAGGACGAACTGGTCGCCGGCATGATCGATGTGGTCATTGACGAGATCGACCCGCCGCTGGCCGGCACCGACTGGAAGCACGCGGTCCGGGAGCGCATTCTCTCCGCGCGGCGGGTGCTGCGGCGGCACCCCTGGGTGTCCCTCGCCATCGAGTCGCAGCAGACGGCGACGCCGGCCATCCTCGCCTACCTCGACTCGATGGTCGGGACGTTCCGGGGCGCTGGCTTCTCCGTGGACCTTGCCCACCACGTGATGCACGCGATGGGCAGCCGCACCCTGGGCTTCAGCCAGGAACTCTTCGACACCGCACGGAACGCCGGCCGGACCGGCGCGACCACTCCGGCGCCACCGGCGGCCCTACCAGCGCAGTTCGCCGACCGATTCCCCAACCTCGCGGAGATCGCGGTGGTGGCCTCCCACGACGATGCGTCGGTGGTGGGGCGGGGCTGCGATGACCAGTTCGAGTTCGAGTTCGCGCTGGATCTGTTGCTGGAGAGCATCGAACGGCTGCATCAGCAGGGCTGGACATCGTCTCGCTGAGGCCCGCCCGGCCAGTAGGCCCCTGACGCGCCACCAGCCAGGGTAGGGCTGCCCCCAGTAGAGACTGGCCGGTACGCCGTATTTCCTGGCCTGCCCCGCGTTCCTAGGCTCGGGACGACGAGAGCGGTTCTTCGGCCGGTGTGCTGAGGTCGTGCTGCTCTCGACCAGCTTGGGTTGGGATTGGGGATCGCCGTGTTCGGTAGGTCGAGGAAGCTATCTGTCAGTCTCCTCGTGGCGTCGGTGGTGCTGGCTCTCGCCGCACTGGCAGTCGCCATCGGCGGAGCCGTTCCGCGGTCGGACCGCAGGGCCACCCCGGAGTGGGAGCGGCCGTTTCCGGTGGCGGAGAGCGTCTATCCGTTCCAGTCGAGAGTCTACGAGTGGCGCGGGTTCGACTATCACTATGTGGACGTGCCGCCAGCAGCGGGCCATTCCCCCAAAGGTACCGTTCTGGCCGTCCACGGGAACGGCACCTGGAGCATGATCTACAGGAAAATCGTGGACCCGTTGAGCGCGGCGGGATTTCGGGTGATCCTTACCGACCACTTCGGTTTCGGATTCTCCGACAAACCGAGGATCAGTGAATTCGACTACCTGCCGAGTTCGCATGCGACGGTACTGCGGGACTTTGTCGCCGACCTGGCCCTGGAAGATCTCTACCTGGTGCTCCAGGACTGGGGTGGACCCATCGGACTGGCCGCCGGAGTCGCCACCCCGGAGAAGGTACGTGGTCTCGTGCTGATGAACACCTGGGCCTGGCAGCTCGACCACATCGACCAGGGGCAGACCGGGTTCATGCACGCGGTGCATGATCGTGGGCGCCATGCGCAGCTGGAACCGGAGTTCTACACGCAGGGCGAGCTCATCCGCCGCGGTGCGATCGGGCTCGCCGAACGAAACGCGGTGGAAGGGTCGGCGGAGTACGCGGCGCTGCGGGACGCGATGTGGGGGCCCTACCTCACCCTGGAGCCCCCGCATGAGCTGCGCTACCCGGAGGTGACCCAGCCGGTGCACATCTCCGCGATGGCGACCGTCGCGGACGGCGCATTTCTGGATCAACTTGACCGGGACCTGGCCGTGCTGCGCTCGAAGCCGGTCTTCTTCGCCTTCGGCGACGACACGGCCTTTGGGCCGTACAAGGTTGACCTGGCGATTCTCGGCGGCGAACGGGAGCTCTGCCGGCCCGGTTATCACCCGGAGACCGAGGAGGTCACCACCCGGACCAACTGTGTCGACGACGAGACCGGCGCGGCCTACTGGTATCCGCTGGAGCGGTTTCGGTCGGAGTGGCACCCCACCGCGGTCGTCGGGCAGTGGCGGGACAGTACTCACGGCCACTGGGTGCAGGACGAGGTTCCCTCGGTGGTGGTCGAGGCGGTTAGGTCCGTCCATGCGGCCGGTGCCCGACCGTGAGGACGGGTACGCCCACCCCCGCGCGCCCCGGAACCGCCTGATCAGCTTCGAGCCGCATCTGGCGACTTGCCGGGCCGGGTACGGGCTCTTCCGCTAGCGTGAAGAAGTTACGCAAACGAACGACGGGGCGACCAGGGGGTACCGCATGTCACGCCTGACTATTGTTGCCAACATTCACGCCAAGCCGGACCAGGTGGACCTGGTCAAGTCGGAGTTGAAGAAGCTCATCCCGACCACCCGGGCGGAGAAGGGGTGTATCAACTACGACCTGCACCAGGACAATACGGACCCGACCCATTTCGTCTTCTACGAGAACTGGGAGTCGCGTGACCTCTGGCAGGCGCACATGAACGCCCCCCACATGGAGGCGTACGGCGCGGCGACCGCCGGCAAGGTGGATGAATTCGTGGTCAACGAGATGACCGAGATTGACTGACGGTTCGCGAATGGCTCTGTTGGGCTGAGGAAGTTCGATAACGGAACGACCAGGTGGATGGGAGTGCCGAATGTCGCGCTTGACTATTATTGCCAACGTTCACGCCCGGCCGGGCCAGGCGGACCTGGTGAAAGCGGAGTTGGAGAAGCTTGTCCCGTTGACTCGGGCGGAGGAGGGGTGCATAAACTACGACCTGCACCAGGATAACAGCGACCCGGCCCACTTCGTCCTCTATGAGAACTGGGAGTCCCGTGAGATCTGGGAGGCTCACAAGGGCGGCGCGCACTTGCGGCAGTACATGGAGGCGACCTCCGGTAAGATTGATGAATACAATTTCACCGACCTGACGCACATTGATTGACGAATCGTTGGGGGTCGGCTCGGGTCCGCCGTACCGGGTAGGTGGGGGAGCGAGGTCACCCTGCTTGCGCCCAGTGAATCCAGAATGGCAGCAGCAGTAGCGCCGCGACCGAGCTCTTCACCACCAGTGCGGCCGACAGCTCAACATCGACGCCGTAGCGCTGCGCGACGATGAACAGGTTCTGTGGCGCCGGCATCGCCGCGATGAGGACGAGATAGGTCAGCCAGGGGTCGCCAATATCGAAGACATGCGCGGCGGCCAACCAGACCGCGAACGGGAACAGCAGGCACTTGACGGCGATCAACCAGATCTCCTCGCCGGTGGTGTGGCGGAAGCTGACCCCACTGCCGCCCAGGTGCAGACCCAGGGCGAAGAGCGCGATCGGCGCGGCCGCGGCACCGACGAAGTCGAATCCGCCGAGCAGCGGCTCCGGTATCTGGAAGGCCAGCAGGTTGAGCAGGAGGCCGGCGTTACACGCCAAGACGACCGGAGTGTTCAGGGAACCCCACAGCGCCCGGCCCACTCGGCCACGTCGGCTCCGGAGTGGCGACGGCGCTGGTGGCCCGCCGGCCGGCTGCAACGGTCGCGGCTCGCCGGTCGGCTGCATCGGTCGCGGCTCGCCGGTCGGTCGCGTCGGTCGCAGCCCGCCGGCCCCAGCCGAGGCGGGTACGGCCTGGCCGGCCGGGAAGACCTTCACCGGTGCTCCGTTGAGTTCCATGATGGCCAGGACGACCAGGGTGAGGACGCATACCTGGAACAGCAGGACCGGAAAGACCGGCGCTGCGTCGCCAAAAAGCATGATGAACACGGGTACCGCGAAATACGCGGTATTGACCTGGACCGCCGCCATGATCCGCAACGCGAGCTGTCGCGGCTCGCGGGTGGTGGTCAGCCCCGCCAGCACCCCGACCACGGCCATGGCGATCACCGCCGTGACGGCGTAGCCGGCGAGAGCAGGCCAGGCGAACAGGGCGCCCAGGTCGCTGCGGTAGATGTTGGCGAACAGGTAGCACGGCACGGCGAAGAGGAAGGCGAAATCGGCGAACGCCTTCGAACTCGCCGCGCTGACGACGCTCCGCCGGGCGAACAACACACCGCCGCCGAGAGCCAACGCCACCGGCACGAGCTTTTCGAAGACGGCGAGCGCTTCCAACGGGTCGGTCCTCCAACGGATCTGGCCGGCCCGATCCGGTCGGCAGGGGCGTCCCGTGGTTCCGGCGGCGGCTCCGTTGCTATCAAAGAGACAGGGGCCGGCGCCAATCGGCGAGCGGCGGACAACAGCGCCGGCTCCGACCCGACCCATGGGTGGTAGCTCAGCGCGCGAGCTCCGCCGCCTGTGTGATGACGTGGTCGATGAGGCCGTACTCGCGGGCCTGATCCGGGGTGAACCAGCGATCCCGGTCCCAGTCTCGCTGGATCTCCGCCAGCGTCCGACCGCTGTGCTGGGCGATCAGCCCCTGCATGGTCTTCTTCACGTGCAGGAGGTTCTCCGCCTGGATCCGGACGTCCGCGGCGGTGCCCCCCATCCCGCCCGAAGGCTGGTGCATGAGGATCCACGAGTGCGGCAGCGCGCACCGTTTGCCTGCCGTCCCGGCGCAGAGGAGGAACTGCCCCATCGAGCCGGCCATGCCCAACGCCAACGTCGCCACGTCGTTGCGGACAAACCGCATCGTGTCGTAGACGGCCATCCCCGCGCTCACCGAGCCGCCGGGCGAGTTGATGTAGAGCTTGATGTCTCGGTCCGGGTCCTCGGCGGCCAGCAGCAGGATCTGGGCGCAGACCCGGTTGGCCGACTCGTCGGTCACCTCGGTGCCGAGGAAGACTATGCGTTCCTGGAGCAGCCGCTCGAAGACCTGGGAGCCGAAGCCCTGCTGCCCATCGTCCAACATTTTGATCATTAGGTGTTACCTCCAGCGCGTCGGCGGGCGGGGGACCGCCCGGGAGCCGGCCCGTCCAGCGTGCGCGTGCCGGTGCAGGAGGAGGTAGCCGATCTGCCGGCAGCAGATCGGCCCAGAGCAGATCGGTCGAGGGCGGATTGGCCCAGGTGGATCGACCGGGTCGATCGGCGCGGGGGCGGTCCGGTTGGGTTAGCGCCGAGCCCGTTACTGCCGAGCCCGTTGCCGGCGTGCCCGGGTGAGCCGCCGGGCCCGCCACGAGCTTCGTGCGGTGGGGCGGTCAGCCGGTGCCGCAGCGATCAACCGGACTCTTAGGCCGGCACCTCGCCGGTCCGGCTCGAGGATGGAGCGCAGATCTCCCGCCAGGCCGCCGGTTAGCGCGGGCCCGATCGGCGCCAGCCCGACGCCACCGATGGGCAGCCCAGGGGAACCCAGTCGAAGGTGCACCTGGCTGGCACCGCAGGAGGTGGGGCCGCGGCCGCGTAGCCCGGCCCGGACCGAGTGCTGCCGGGCCGGCTCGACGTGGGAGCTCGGCGTGCGGCTGACCTCGCCGATGGTGAACCCCATCGGCTCGGGCCGCTCCAGGCGACGTAGCTCGTCCCGGGCCTCCCCGAGCAGGTCGGAGAGGCGGATCCCGAGCGCCCGGCAGACCGCCGCGAGTACCTCGGAGGAGGCCTCCTTCCGTCCCCGCTCCACCTCGGACAGGTACGGCATGGAGACCCCGGCGGCGGCAGCTACCTCCCGCAGCGTGCGGCCCTGCCGCATCCGGACCCGGCGCAACACCCCGCCGATGACTCGTCTGAGCAACGACATGCTCCGCCTCGCTCTCGTTGGCTGTGGTCCGAGGGGGACAGCTCCCATCATGCCCGCCGGGCGCCCAGATCGACCCGACGCTGCGTCCCCGGTCCCATCATGCCCGTTGGGGCTGTTGTGGCGTCGTGCCGGCCGCCTCGCCATCTGTGCTACCCCCAACCCGTTATGTTGTGGGCGTGCAGGTGACAGCGGAGCTCGGGCGGGGCGAACGGTGATCCATTTCCCGGCGCAACGGCGTGATCCGCTGAGCGCGTTGAGTCTACGGTTGGCCGCGGCCCTCGGGCTCGTCCTGGCCAGCGTCGCCGTCGTGTGGCTCGACCGGGACGGCTATCGGGACGCCAACCGTGACTCGGACGGGCTGAGCCTCCTCGACTGCTTCTACTACGTTGTGGTCTCCCTCTCCACCACCGGGTACGGCGACATCGCCCCGGTCTCGGAGTCGGCCCGCCTGATCAACGTCCTCTACATCACGCCGGCCCGGGTCATCTTCCTGATCATCCTGGTCGGCACCACCCTGGAAGTCCTGACCGAGCAGTACCGGACCGGCCGTCGTCTGTCCCGGTGGAGGAGAGCTGTGAAGGACCACGTCATCATCTGCGGCTACGGCACCAAGGGCCGCAGTGCGATCTCCGCCCTGCTCGAGAACGGCTTCGACAAGTCCAGGATCGTGGTGGTCGAACGCAGCGGCGCCGCCCTGCGGCAGGCCACCTCGGCCGGTCTGGTGGCGATCGAGGGGTCGGCGACCCGCTCGGCGACGCTCAACGAGGCACACATCCGGACCGCCAAGGCAGTGATCATCGCGACGGACAGTGACGACGCCTCGGTGTTGGTGGCGCTGACCGTCCGGCAGCTCACCGCGGGACAGGTGCGGATCATCGCCGCGGCCCGGGAGGCGGAGAACGCCCCACTGCTCAAGCAGAGTGGCGCCCATCACGTGATCGTCTCGTCGGCGACCGCCGGTCGGCTGCTGGGTCTCTCCACCTCCGCGCCGCCGCTGATCGAGGTGGTGGAGGATCTGCTCACGCCCGGTCAGGGGATGGCGCTCGCGATGCGGTCGGCCGAGCGGCACGAGGTCGGCCGCTCCCCCCGCGAGCTGGAGGCTCTGGTCATCGCGCTGGTGCGGCGGGGCAAGGTGGTCACGCTCGCCGATCGAGCCGGTGGGGTCATCGAAACCGGCGACATGCTCGTGCACGTCCGCGACGACCGTCGGACGTCCTCCACCCCGATGTCCTGACCCCGCGCCGTGGGCGCCCCGTGTCGATGTCGGGAGCGCCCGCGCCGCTGCGCCGAGGTTCTGGGCCCAGCTACCCGGCAGCCACCGGGATCAGCCGGCGACTCAGTCGATCGTCCAGGTGTCGCCGCTGTGCAACAGGCCGGCGAACAGCTGCTCCCGAGGTTCGGTCACCGTGGCCCGGGCCGCGTCGAGCTGCTCCTGGACCACGCTGTCGTACGACGGCCGCCGCACCGAACGGAACACCCCGATCGGGGTGTTGCGCAGGTCCAGACCCGGCAGCCGGGACAGGGCGAACGCGTACGCAGGGTCGGTGATGGTGGCATCGTGGACCACGATCTCCTCCGCCGCGGTGGCCGCGGTCTCGCGGACCTCCAGGCCGAAGCCGCCGGGCGGGTGTACGACGCAGAACTGGCCGTCCCGACCGAACGTGATCGGCTGGTCGTGCTCCAGCCGGATCAGCGAGTCGTCCCGGGTGGCGGGCCCCTTGAGCTGTTCGAAGGCCCCGTCGTTGAAGATGTTGCAGTTCTGGTAGATCTCCACGAAGGCCGAGCCCTCGTGCTCGGCGGCGGCCCGGAGCACCGACTGCAGGTGTTTGCGGTCCGAGTCGATGGTGCGGGCCACAAACGTGGCCTCCGCGCCCAGCGCCAGCGAGAGCGGGTTGAACGGTGCGTCCGCCGAGCCGACCGGGGTCGACTTGGTGATCTTGCCAACCTCTGAGGTGGGGGAGTACTGCCCCTTGGTCAGGCCGTAGATCTGGTTGTTGAACAGCAGGATCTTCAGATTGACGTTACGCCGGAGCGCGTGGATCAGGTGGTTGCCGCCGATCGACAGCGCGTCGCCGTCTCCGGTCACCACCCAGACGGAGAGGTCGGGGCGGGTGGTGGAGAGGCCGGTGGCGATCGCTGGGGCGCGACCGTGGATCGAGTGCATCCCGTACGTGTTCATGTAGTACGGGAAGCGCGATGAGCAGCCGATACCGGAGACGAAGACGATTCGCTCCCGGGGGATGTTCAGCTCCGGCATGAAGCCCTGGACGGCGGCGAGGATCGCGTAGTCACCACAGCCGGGGCACCAGCGCACCTCCTGGTTGGACTTGAAGTCCTTCGCGGTGAGCTTGAGGGCGACGGGCTCAGACATTCTTCAGGACCTCTTCCAGCATCGTCTCCAGCTCGTTGGCGGTGAACGGCAGACCGTGCACCTGGTTGTAGCTGATCGCGTCGACCAGGTAACGGGCGCGGATCACCTGGGCGAGCTGACCGAGGTTCATCTCGGGGATGACCACCCGCTCGTAGGAGCGCAGTATCTCGCCGAGGTTGGCCGGCATCGGGGCGAGGTGCCGCAGGTGCGCCTGGGCGACGGAGAGCCCACGCTGGCGGAGGCCCCGGCAGGCAGCCCCGATCGGCCCGTACGTGGACCCCCAGCCGAGCACCAGCACCTGAGCGTCACCGTCCGGGTCCTCGACCTCGAGGTCGGGCACCGGGATCGCCTCGATCCGGGCGGCACGGGTCCGGACCATGAGGTCGTGGTTGGCCGGGTCGTACGAGATGTCGCCGGTCTTGTCGGCCTTCTCCAGCCCACCGATGCGGTGCTCCAGTCCGGGCGTGCCGGGGACAGCCCAGGGCCGGGCCAGGGTCTCCGGATCCCGCAGGTATGGCAGGAAGGTGGCGCCGTCCTCGCCGTTGGGCCCGGTGGCGAAGTCGACCCGCAGGTCGGGCAGGGACTCGACGTCGGGGAGCAGCCACGGCTCGGAGCCGTTGGCCACGTAGTTGTCGGAGAGGAGGAGCACCGGCGTGCGGTAGGTCAGCGCGATCCGGGCCGCCTCCAACGCCGCGTAGAAGCAGTCGGCCGGGGACTTCGGCGCGAGCACCGCCACCGGCGCCTCGCCGTGTCGGCCGAAGAGGGCCATGTTCAGGTCGGCCTGCTCGGTCTTGGTCGGCATCCCGGTCGACGGTCCAGCCCGCTGCACGTCCACGATGACCAGCGGCAGCTCCAACGCCACCGCGAGCGAGATGGTTTCGCTCTTGAGCGCGACGCCGGGGCCGCTGGTGGTGGTGACGCCGAGCGCCCCGCCGTACGAGGCGCCCAGCGCCGCGCCGATGGCCGCGATCTCGTCCTCGGCCTGCATGGTGAGCACGCCGAAACGCTTGTGCTTGCTCAGTTCGTGCAGGATGTCCGACGCCGGGGTGATCGGGTAGGCGCCGAGGAACACCAACAGCTCGGAGCGGACCCCGGCGGCCACCAGGCCGAGCGACAGGGCCGCGTTGCCGGTGATGTTCCGGTAGGTCCCCGGTGGCATCTTCGCCGGCTTGACCTCGTACCGGACCGCGAAGTCTTCGGTCGTCTCGCCGAAGTTCCAGCCGGCCTTGAAGGCCGCGACGTTGGCCCCGACCAGCTCCGGCCGGGTCGCGAACTTGCGCTCCAGGAACCGCAGGGTCGACTCGTACGGCCGGGAGTACATCCAGCTCAGCAGGCCCAGCGCGAACATGTTCTTGGCCCGTTCGGCGTCCTTCTTGGACACCTCGTGGTCGGCGAGCGCCCCGACGGTCATCGAGGTCAGCGCCACCGGGTGCACCGTGTAGCCGGCGAGCGAGTCGTCCTCGAGCGGGTTCGCCTGGTAGCCGACCTTGGCCAGGTTACGGCGGGTGAACTCGTCGGTGTTGACGATGATGTCGGCTCCGCGCGGCAGGTCGGCGAGGTTGGCCTTGAGCGCGGCCGGGTTCATCGCGACCAGGACGTTCGGCGAGTCGCCGGGGGTGAGGATGTCGTAGTCGGCGAAGTGCACCTGGAAGCTCGACACCCCGGGTAGCGTCCCGGCGGGCGCGCGGATCTCCGCGGGGAAGTTGGGCAGCGTGGAGATGTCGTTGCCGAGTTGGGCTGTTTCGGAGGTGAATCGGTCGCCGGTCAGCTGCATCCCGTCGCCGGAGTCCCCGGCGAAGCGGATGACCACGCGGTCCAGCTGGCGGATCTTCTTGGTCATGACCGCACCCCGCTTTGGTCGGCGCGGTCGCCCGGATCGCCGTACTCGCTCCTGACCTCGCCCTGCCCGGTCACATGGCCTCCTCGGCGCGCCGCCGTGACCCACCTCGTGTGGTTGTCCGGCATGCTGTCGTTTCTCACCTGAGAGCCTACGTCGGATCACCTCCTCGCCAGCTCGAGAGGTCCGTCGACTGGGACTCGATTTGGCGAGTAGATGACCGTTTCATCGCTATTTTTGATCGGCTGTCGTAATCCAGATCACCGATTACTTCGCCGCCCCGGTGGCCCTGGACTTCCGGCGCCCTTTTGGCTGCTCCGGGGGTGCTTGGCTGATCAGGGTCTGGTGGGTGGAAGGCGCTTCGTGGCCGCCGGCGCCGCCGCCACGGAGGCGCGCTTTAAGGTCAATTGAGTGTTTTGACCGAATTGCGGTTACTGAATGTGAGGTACCTGACCTTTTGTCGGGTGGTGTGGGTCACAGTCGGCGGGGAATCGGCGCCGGGGGCCGGTGGTTATACCTGGCGTAACCATGCGGGGTAGCCGTGAGCGCCCCGCCGGACCGCCGGCAACCGGTGGTCGCCCGCCCCGGAATGCCGTGGGGCCGGCGTTGGTTACATCCCCCGGGCCGCCCGAGTAGCACCCCCGGCCGGGCGAACCCCCTCTTTCGATTTCTTCTCGAACCACCTCGTGCGACCCGCTGGCGCGCCCCCTGCGCCCGCGGCACCCCCGAGCGGAAGGCTTCGATCATCATGCGTACCGACATCCTTCGTAAGACCGCCCTGACCGCTGCTGGCCTGATCGCCACCGGTGGCGCCATCGCCGCCCCCGCGACCGCCGCCTTCGCCGCCCCCACCGCGGCCCCCACCGCGCAGAGCGAGCGCGACGGCACCCGCGTACTCTCGGTCGACTACGAGGCCCAGCCGAACTTCTACTACTGCGGCCCCGCCGCCGCCCGTAACGCCCTGTCCGTGCAGGACAAGGACATCGACGTCTACTCGATGGCCGAGCGGATGGGCACCACCGAGTCCGGCACCGACTCCATCAACGACATCACCCCGGTGCTGAACACCGAGACCGGCCGCGACGTGTACCGCAGCGTCGAGATCTCCACCCCCGAGGCCGACGACAAGCAGACCGACACCCTGCGCGAGGACATCATCCGCACCGTCGATGACGGCCGCGCCGTCGTAGCCAACATCGCCGGCACCGCCACCGACACCAACGGCGAGAGCCACTCCTTCGCCGGCGGCCACTACATCGCCGTCAACGGCTACCGCGACGCCGGCGACCAGGTGAAGATCGCCGACTCGGCGAACCCGAACACCGCCGAGTACTGGATCACCACCGAAGCCCTCGCCGACTGGATCGCCACCCGCGGCTACTCCACCAGCTGACCACCGACCACACCGACCAGGGCCGGCCCCCACCCGGGGGCCGGCCCTCGTCGTCGTCCGCGGCCGGACGGGTGCGGGCCGGGGGCGGGACCGGTAGTCTGAGCCACCGTGACCGGTTACCTGGGCTCCTACACGACGCTCGGGCTCCTGCTCCTCGCCAGTCTGCTCTTCTTCGTGACGGCCTTCTCGGCCAACCGGGTGCTGCGTCCCGCCCGCCCTGCCGAGCCACCTGGTAAGCGCGCCAGCTACGAGTGCGGGCTGGACCCGGTCGGCGGTGATTGGGCCCAAGCCCAGATCCGTTACTACGTGTACGCCTACCTGTACGTGTTGTTCGCGGTCGAGGCGGTGTTTCTCTTCCCCTGGGCCGTGATCTTCAACCGGCGCGGCTACGGGCTGGTCACCGTCGTGGAGATGGCGATCTTCGTGGCGGTGCTGGCGCTGGGCATCCTTTACGCGTGGCGGAAGAACATCCTGCGCTGGACCTGACGGTACGGCCGTGCCGCTCCAGCCCCGGTTGGCGGTGCGTTACGCCAGGCCGCGCCGGGTGGAGGCGGGTGGGCGGTCGCCCCGGATGGTGGCCACCATGTCCAGGACCCGGCGGGTCGCCTGGACCTGGTGGGCCCGGAACACCCGGGCACCCAACCAGGCGGAGATTGCGGTGGCGGCGAGGGTGCCTTCCAGTCGTTCGACGGCCGGTAGGTCCAGGGTCTCGCCGATGAAGTCCTTGTTCGACAGGGCAACCAGCAGCGGCCAGCCGGTCCCGGCGAGTTCGTCGAGGCGGCGGGTGAGCTCCAAGGAGTGGTGGGTGTTCTTACCGAAGTCGTGGGCCGGGTCGATCAGAATGCCGTCGGGCCGTACCCCCAGCGACACCGCCCGCTCGGCGAGGCCGGTTACGGTCGCCACCACGTCTGCGAGCACGTCGTCGTAGGCGACCCGATGCGGCCGGGTCCGCGGCGTCAGCCCACCCGCGTGGGAGCAGAGCAGCCCGGCACCGGTCTCCGCCGCGACCTGAGCCAGCGCTGGATCGGTGCCGGACCACGTGTCGTTCAGCAGGTCCGCACCGGCGGCCACCGCCGCCACGGCTACCTCGGCCCGCCAGGTGTCGATCGAGATGACCACGTCGGGGAAGGCGGCCCGGACCGCGGCGATGGTGGCCACGGTCCGGCGGATCTCCTCGGCCACGTCGACCTCGGCACCAGGACCGGCCTTGACCCCGCCGATGTCGATGATGTCCGCGCCCTCGGCGATCGCGCGTTCCACCGCCCGGAGCGCGCTCTCCTCCCCGAAGGTCGCGCCCCGGTCGAAGAATGAGTCCGGGGTGCGGTTGATGATCGCCATGACTCCGAGCTCACCTGGGCCGAAGGTTCGCCGGCCGAGCCGCAGTGCGTCCGCCATCCCGCCTCCCGAGGGTGCCGCCGGACCTCCCGGCGGTCACGACGCTAGTCGGTCCGCACCGGGGCGGCTGGACCGGCGGTTGTTTCGCCTGCTCACTGGGGATCCGGGGTGGTGGGGTCGCCCCGCCCCGGTTAACGTGCCACGATTTGGTGCATGGGTCAGGTTCTGCTCCTGTTGGTCGCGGCGCTCACCGTCGCGGCGGTGGTCTTCGGTGTGGCGGTGTTGGTCACCGGTCGGGATTCGGGTCTTGTGCCGGCCGAGCCGGACGGGACGGCGGTACCCCTGCCCAGCACCCGCCCGCTGCGGGAGTCCGATGTTGGTCAGGTGCGGTTCGACACCGCGTTGCGCGGGTACCGCATGGCTCAGGTCGACCAGGCGATGCGCCGGGCGGCGTACGACATCGGCTACAAGACGGAGCTGATCGGGGTGCTGGAGGCAGAGGTCACCGCGTTGCGGGAGGGACGCAGCGCCGATGCTGACGCGCTTCTGCGCGCCCGCGAGGCGGCGGCCGGCGCGCACCCTGGGGCCGGCGGCGACTCGCCCGATGCGGCAGCGCGGCGGTCCCAACCGCACACCGGCGAGGCCGCTGACGAGTCGGCGGACGAGGCCCGCTCCGACGGCGCGGCCAAGCCAGATCCCGAAGCTCGGTCCGGTGACCAGACGCGGGCAGATTCCGCGGCTGGTTCCGGCGGCGAGGCCGTGGGTGACCCGGGGCACGACCCGCGGTCCGCGGGGGTAGCCGACTCGACCGCCCGGTCGGAGTCGGTGTGACGGCGGGGGACAGCGCCGAGGAGTGGGTCCCCTCGGACGGTGCTGACCTGCGGGAGGTGGCGCGGCCAGGGGGCGCCGAGGTTACCGCCGCGGTGATCGTTGACGCGTCGGCCGAGCAGGTCTTCGCGGCACTCGTGGCCTGGGAACGACAGGGCGAATGGATCCCCTTCACCAAGGTCCGGGTGGTCGAGGGTGATGGTGGCGAGGGCAGCCTGGTCGAGGCGGTCACCGCGGTCGGGCCGGCCACACTCCGCGACGAGATGCGGGTGGTACGGGTGGACGCACCGTATGAGGTGCGCGTGGTCCACTGCGGGAGGCTGCTGCGCGGCCCCGGCGTGCTGCGGTGCACCCCGCTGGCCGGCGGGCGGACCCAGGTCGTCTGGCACGAGTGGTTCCAGCTGCCGGGCGGGGCGGCCGGACGGGTCGTGTGGCCCTTCCTGTGGCCCGGTTCGAAGGTCGGCCTGACCCAGGCCCTCCGGCGCTTCGGGCGGCGGGTGGAGCAGGGCCGCCTCCCCTGATTCGCGGGCCGGGCCACGGCCGGTCGTGGTCGGGGCGTCGGTGGGGTGTCGTAGCGTTGACGCGTGACTGACCTCGTGATCGGTGCTGACGGTTCGTCTCGCTGCGCCTGGGGGGCGGGCACGCCCGACTACGCCGTCTACCACGACACCGAGTGGGGCCGCCCGTTGCGCGGCGACGACGCCCTCTACGAGCGGATGACGCTGGAGGCGTTCCAGTCCGGGCTGTCGTGGCTGACCATCCTCCGGAAGCGGGCCGCGTTTCGGAAGGCGTTCGACGGGTTCCGGATCGAGTCGGTGGCAGCTTTCTCCGCCGCGGACGTCGCCCGGCTGCTCGATGACACCGGCATCGTCCGCAACCGGGCCAAGATCGAGGCGGCGATCTCCAACGCCCGGGTCGCACTGGAACTTCCGGTCGGTCTCTCCGACCTGCTCTGGTCCTTCGCCCCGCCGCCGCGCCGCGAACGGCCCGCCTCGTTCGCGCAGGTGCCGGCGCTGACCGTGGAGTCCACCATGATGGCGAAGGCGTTGAAGAAGCGGGGCTTCCGGTTTGTCGGCCCGACCACCGCCTACGCGCTGATGCAGGCCACCGGCATGGTTGACGACCATCTCGTCGGTTGCCACGTGCCGGCTGGCGATGACGACGTGATGGGATGGGGTGCATGACGACCGACACCGCGGACCGGACCGACCGGACGCCCCGTGCCGACGGCGCGGACACCTGGGCCGTGTTGCTGCCGCCGGGGCGGTACGAGGCCGAGCGGCTCGTGCACCATGACACGCTCGAGCTGGTCGGTGCCGAGGGAGCCCGGCCGCGCCCCGGCGACCAGGTCGCGGTGCTCGCCGACGCGCCGTCGAGGTTGGTTGCGCTGGGTCAGGTCACCGACATCAGCGACCTGCGCCCGGACGGCCCGCCCGCGGAGCGGGTCGAGCCGCGGCTGGTGATCACGTACACCCGCCGGTCTTTCGACACCCCGGTGTTGGCCGATGCCCTGACGGTTGACGGGCCGGTCACCCCGCTGGACCCGACGGCGTTCCAGGCGCTGGCCGACCAGCTCGGTCCGCCCCCGCCACGGCAGTCCTGGATGGTCAGTCTCAACCTGCCGATCGAGGCCGTGTCACCGGCGGAGGCGGTTCGGGAGTTCTGGGCCTATGTGCAGGAGTTGGGCCCCCGCGAGCTACCCGCATTCGTCTGGCCGTCCGGCAACGAGCTGGCCATGCAGGCGTTCGTCCTCGGCGAGGAAGCCAACCAGGACCCGGAGGAGGACGACTGACCGGGGGCGGCTCCGCCCCCGGGTGTCGTCAGCGGCCCTCGAAGACCGGCTTCTGCTTGGCGACGAAGGCCATGGTGGCGGAGCGGTGGTCGGCGGTGGCGCCGCAGATCGACTGAGCCTGCGCCTCGGCGGCCAGGGCGTCGGCGAGAGTGCCCGCGTCCGCGATGGAGAGCTGTCGTTTGATCGCCCCGTACGCGATGGTCGGGCCCGCCGCCAACCGGGCGGCCAACTCCTGCGCCGCCGGCAACACCTCCTCGTCGGTCGCGACCAGCCGGTTGAGGAGGCCAAGCTGGTGGGCCTCCGCCGCCCGTACCGGCTCGGCGAGCATCAGCAGCTCGACGGCCTTGGCGTGGCCGACGAGCCGGGGCAGCGTCCACGAGGCGCCGGTGTCGGCGGCGAGCCCAACCTTGGCGAAGGCCATGAGGAAGCTGGTGGAGGGTCCACCGACCCGAATGTCGGCGAGGAAGGCCAGCGAGGCCCCCGCCCCGGCGGCCATGCCGCCCACGGCGGCGACGACGGGTTTGGCCAGGCCCGCCAGCCGGGCGACGATCGGGTTGTAATGCGTTCCCACGGTGTCGAGCGGGTTACCCTCGCTGGACTCCAGCGTCCGCACGTGTTCGCGCAGATCCTGGCCAGCACTGAACGAACCGCCCGACCCGGCCAGCACCACCGCTCGGCAGCTCCGGTCATTTTCCAGCTCGGCCAGGGCGTCCCGGAGCGCCTCCTTCAGCGCCGTGTCGAACGCGTTCATGGCCGTGGGGCGGTTCAGGGTGAGGGTTACGACGGCGTCGGTGCGGTCGATGAGGAGTGGCTCGGTCACGGTTCAATGACCCTTCTGTCCAGTGATGCGGTTACCGGCGTCGAGGCAGGCCTCGACGTAACGGTCGGCGGCCGGCCGTAGTCGGGCCGCGTGGCGGTCGAAGAAGCTGCCCGCGGCGGTGCCCGGCCAACGCTCGGGGAGCAGCGCCGGCGGCAGCTGCGGGTCCCGGAACAGGAAGGTGCGCCAGGCGTGCACGAGCCGAAACCGGGCGGCGTACGCCTCCTCGTCGGGACTGCGTACGGTGACCCCGCTGAGCAGCGCCCGCTGTTCGGCGACGAACTGCTCGTACGCCCGGCCGATCTCGGCCAGGTCCCAGGCGCGGCGGACGACGCCCATCGCGCCCGGCGTGCCGGCCGCGTGCGCGGCGGTGAACCGCTCGTAGCGCACCCCCGCCTCGTCGAGGAGCAGGTCAACGTCCTCGCCCGGTCGGGTGGCCACCCACGTGCACTCGTCGAGCGTGCCGTAGCCGAGGAAGCTCAGGTTCGCGGCGAGACGCTGGCGTTCCCGGCGGGTGGTTGGTGCCGCCACGACGAGCAGGTCGAAGCGCCCGTCCCAGCCGGTTTTGCCGGTGCGGTAGATCCGGGTAGCCGCCTCGTCCAACCGACGAGCGGCTTTCGGGGTGATCGCGTATCCGGGTCCGGTGGCCATCCGGAGGGGTTCGAGCCAGCCCTGGCGTACCATCCGGGAGACCGCCGTCCGTACTGCTGGCGGTGCGATGCCCAGTGGCGCCAGCAGCTTGACCAGGGCAGCGACCTGCGCCCGGCCACCTCGAGGTCGGAGGTGGTCACCGTAGAGGTCGAAGAGTGCCGACCGTGCCTGCATGACCGCACATTGTGACAGGCCTTCTCGGGATAAGCTAGGTTCTGTTACATCAATACTGCCTCGGTTTGGGTCCAGCGGTGTTCATCAGGGAAAATCGTTGGTCGACACCCCGGTGAAGGTTGCGGGTGGTCGTGGCGAAGTGGCTGTGGGGCAACCCACCGACCCTGGTTCAGGTCTGAGGGGAGACAACATGGCGGCGATGAAGCCGCGGACGGGCGACGGTCCGCTGGAAGTCACCAAGGAGGGCCGTGGCATCGTCATGCGAGTCCCGCTGGAGGGCGGTGGCCGGCTCGTCGTCGAGATGACTCCGGACGAGGCCAACGCGCTCGGTGCCGCGCTGAGGGCGGCTGCCGGCTGAGTATGGGCCGTCCGCGCCTCGCGTGGACGGTCCATCCGCCTCCTGATTCACCGGTGTTCCCATGTCGGTGGTCGTAGGCGTGCTGAAGCGGACGGCGAGGCGGTGGCCGCCCGGGACTCCGGGCGGCCACCGCCGGTCGTCGGCCGGCCCACCGCGCTGCCCCAGCAGCCATTTGCGGATATTTATCCTGTTCTGCGGAGGTCGCTCCGCAGGCTTCACCTGGAAGGTACGGCGTCGCGTGTTCGCCATCCGGCTACTCGCCGAGCCTGAGCGGCTCGATGTTCTGGCCCTGCCCGTCCGACCTGCCGCCGAGGCGGAACCGTCAGCTCAGCTGGTGCCCGTCGCAGCGGCCCTGCCGGACGGGGTCGCCGACGAGCTCACCGCGCTGCTGCCGGCCGCGCGCCTGGGCGGCGATGCCGGTCAGACCTGGAACCAGATCCGACCGGGACAGGCGCCGGGCCGCCTGGTCCCGTTCGGGATCGGGGCCGGGGACGAGGCGGCCTGGCGGACGGCCGGGGCCGCCCTCGCCCGAGCGGCGGCCGATGCGGCGCACGTCACACTCCCGCTCCCGGTGGCTGCCACCCCAGCGGCCGTACGGGGGCTGGTGGAAGGGTTGCTGCTGGCGTCGTACCGGTTCCGGCTCGGTGCCGACAAGGCCGTACCCGCCCTGGCCGCGGTCGACCTGGTGGTGCCGGATCCGGCGGAGTACGCCGACGTGGTCGCGGGTGCCCGCACCACCGCGGAGATGACCCGACTCGCCCGCGACCTGGTGAACATGCCCTCGTCGGTGAAGAACCCGCAGTGGTTCGCCGGGCAGGTGGCCGACGCCGCGGCCGGCGTCCCCGACCTGCACCTACGGGTCCGGGAACCGGATGAGCTGGCCGTCGAGGGCTTCGGCGGGATCGTCGCGGTCGGCACGGGCTCCGCCAACGGTCCCCGTCTGGTCGAGCTGGACTGGCGGCCGGCCGGAGCGCGGATGCACGTCGTACTGGTCGGCAAGGGGATCACCTTCGACACCGGGGGAATCTCGATCAAACCCCGGGCCAGCATGAAGCTGATGCGCAAGGACATGGCCGGTGCGGCAGCGGTGGTGGCGGCCACGCTGGGGGCGGCCCTGCGGCGGCTGCCGGTCCGGGTCACCACCCTCGCCCCGCTGGCCGAGAACATGGTCAGCGGCGCCGCGTTCCGGCCAGGCGACATCATCCGCCATTACGGGGGCGTGACCAGCGAGACCACCAACTCCGACGCCGAGGGCCGGCTGGTCCTCGCCGATGCGCTCGCCTACGCCGTACGGGAACACCAGCCCGACCTGGTCGTCGATCTGGCCACGCTGACCGGTGCGAACGCGGTGGCGCTGGGCAAGCGCACCGCCGCCCTGTACAGCGAGGACGATCGCCTCGCCGAGGACGTGTTGGCGGCGGTCAACGCGGCCGGTGAAGCGGCGTGGCGGTTGCCACTGCCGACTGACTACGTCGACTACCTCCGCAGTGACCTCGCCGATCTGTACAGTGCGCCGGCCCAGGGCGCCGGCTCGGTGGTGGCGGCGCTCTACCTGCGTGAGTTCCTCGGCGAACTGCGGGACCGTTGGGTGCACGTCGACATGTCGGCGCCGTCCTGGTCGGAAGGGGCGGAGGCGGAGTTGACCCCGGGCGCCACCGGCTGGGGTGTCCGTTCGCTCCTGCGCTGGCTGGAGACGCTCGGCTGACCTGCGTCGGGCCGGACGGCGGTGGCAGCCGGCCCGGTCGGCAGCCGGCCCGGCCCGAGTGGAGTGCCGGCTGCCCGCTGGAGCCCCAACAGACAGCCGGCCTCTGGTTGCCTAGCCGCGCACTGCGGTGAGGAGCCCGTGGCCGACCGGGAGCAGGGCGGGAATCCAGTACTCGGACTCCCGGATCGCCTTGATCGTCTCCCGGGTAGTCACCGTCTCCGGGTCCCGGGCGGCGGGATCGGCGATCCGGCCGTCGGCCAGGGCACCGTTGAGGGCGAGCACTCCGCCCGGGCGGAGCAGCCGGTGGGCGGCGTCCACGCAGGCGGCGAAGCCAGTCGCCTCGGTGTCAACGAACACCAGGTCGTACGCACCGTCGGCGAGGCGTGGCAGCACGTCCAGCGCGCGACCGGTAATGATCCGACTCCGGCCGGAGGTGAAGCCGGCCTCGGTGAAGATCCGGCGCGCGATGCGTTGATGCTCGATCTCACCGTCGATCGTGGTCAGCACCCCGTCGGGGCGCATGCCGCGCAGCAGCCAGACGCCGCTGACGCCGGTGCCGGTGCCGATCTCCACCACCGCGCGGGCGTTCCCCGCGGCGGCCAGCAGCCGCAGGGCCGCACCCGCACCCGGGGTCACCGCCTCGAGGCCGACCTCGTGGGCGAGGGCGCGGGCGGTGCGCAGTACGAGATCCTCGGTCACATACGACTCCGCGAGCTGCAGAGCCTGGGCCGAAGAGCCGGAATTGGCGACCGTGGCGATGGGGCACCTCCGGACGGCGTTCGGGTCAGAGCGGGCTCCGGGTGGTGCGGCAGCATGATCGGAACACGCCCTTCAGGGGTGAGTGGGGCACTGTGAGCCTAGAGGCGATGTGCACGGGGCGCAGCCGCGCGTCCCCACATCGACGATCACGGTGGGCGACCGTGACGGCATCCGTGGCTTCCGTGCAATCCTGGAGGCGGTGTGCGAACGAGTGCGACCGGTCAGGTGTGGTTGGCGCGGATGGACCCGCGACGAGTGGGAGGCAGCGACGTGACCGACGGCTGGGACTGGCGCCAGCCCGGGACGGGTGCCACAGTGGCGGGCTCGTCGTCGGCCGCTCCTCCGCCGGGTGGCCCGGGGGCGCCGTGGTGGTCTGACGCGTTGGCCGACCCGTGGCGGGACCCGATGGCACCGGCGGCGGTGGTCGTGCCCGCCGCGCCGGTTCCCGGTACGGAGACGGAGCCGGTCACCGACCCGGATTCGTCGGCCCGTCCCGCCCTGCGACACGTGTTGATCATTCCGTTGGTCACCGCCCTGCTCGCCGGTGCGTTGGGAGGCGCGCTCGGTTACGCGTTCGCGATCCGGGGCGGGACCACTCCGGTCCTCGGCGGTGCCCCGATTCAGCCGCCGGAGCTGGCCCAGCGGAGGCCGGAGTCGCTCGCCGGCGTGGCCGAGCGGGTGCTGCCGAGCGTGGTCACGGTTCGGGTGGCGGGCCCCGACGGGATGAGTGAGGGTTCCGGCTTCATCGCCACCACCGATGGCTATCTGATTACCAACGACCACGTGGTGGCGGGTGCGACCGGGCCCGCCACGGTGATCTTCAATGACGGGAGCTCCGCCCCGGCCACCCTCGTCGGCCAGGATCCGGAGTCGGACATCGCGGTCATCAAGGTCGCGAAGGAGGGGCTCCACCCGGTGGCGTTCGGTGACTCGGAAGCGCTCGCGGTCGGCGATCCGGTGTTGGCCATCGGGTCGCCGCTCTCCCTCACCAACACGGTCACCGCCGGCATCATCAGCGCCCTCGACCGGACGATGCAGGCGGGCGAGCCGGGCGGCCCCACCCGCTACTACGCGGCGATCCAGACCGATGCGGCGGTCAACCACGGCAACTCCGGCGGCCCCCTGGTGGACGGTGCCGGGCGGGTGATCGGGGTCAACTCCACGATCAAGTCGTTGGTCGCCGAGGGGCAGGAGGCCGGCAACATCGGGCTCGCCTTCGCGATCCCGATCAACCAGGCCAAGCGGATCACCCAGGACATCATCGGCACCGGCAAGGCCCGTCGTACGGTGATCGGCGCTCAGGTGGGCGGCGGGGGCGCCGGGGCGGGGGTGCGGTTGGTCTCGGTGGAGCCGTCTGGCCCGGCGGCCAGCGCCGGGCTGCGGGCGAATGACGTGATCGTCACGCTCAACGGGCGGCCGACGAACGAGCCGACCGACCTGATCGCCCTGGTTCGTAAGTTCGCACCCGGGTCCGTGGTGGTGGTGGAGTACCGGCGTGGCACGTCGCGGCGGAACGCCTCGGTGACCCTGGTCGCGGATGCGAAGTGAGTCGCTCGGCCCCCTGCCGAGCTAGCCTGTGACGTGCGTAGGCTTGCGCTGAGGCCGAAGGGAGGATCGTGCGGTGTTCGACAACCTGAACTGGTGGGAGATCGGTGCGCTGTTGCTCCTGGCGCTGCTGATCTTCGGTGACCGGCTGCCCACGGTCATCAGTGACGGTCTGCGGATGGTGCGTAACCTGCGCCGGATGGCGAACAACGCCACCACTGACCTGAGTCGGGAATTGGGCACCGACATTCAGCTCCAGGACCTGCATCCGAAGACGTTCGTTCGCAAGCACCTGCTCAGTGAGGAGGATGAGGCGGCGATTCGGAAGCCGTTGCAGGGGGTCTACGACAACCTGCGGGCCGATGTGACCAGCGTGCACGAGGAGCTGAAGGACGTCGCCACCGCCGTTGACCCGGCAAGCCGTCCAGCCGGCCGCCCGGCCCCGGCGACCGGCGGTACCTCGCCCGCGCCCACTCCTCGGATCAGCTACGACGACGCGACCTGACTGACGCCGCAACCTGACCGACGGCACAACCAGCTACTGATGAGGCGACCAGTCGTGGCGGCGCGACCACTTACCGATGGCGCGACCTGACGGACGTCTCGTCGGGGTTCGGTTGCGGGGTCGAACTATGGTGCCGTGGCATGACTAACATCGACTGTGGATCGACGCCGCTCGTCAGCGCCGACGGCGATGACTCGGCGGCGGCGCGGAGCAGGGAGCTCTCCTGGGACGGGTGTGTCAATGCTCGGGATCTGGGCGGGCTCGGGCGGGTGCGGCCAGGCGCGGTGGTCCGGATGGAGGAGCCGAACCGCCTGAGCGCGGCGGGGTGGGCGGCGGCCTGGGCCTACGGGGTGCGCACGGTCGTTGATCTGCGCAACGCCGACGAGTACGGGCAGGACAGCGCGCCCAGACCAGCGGGGATGACGACGGTGCGGGTGCCGCTCGAACCGGTCGGCACACCCTTCTATGCACACTGGGAGAAGATCGACAACCTGGCGTCGCCGCTGTACTACCCGGCGATGCTGGCCGAGCAGTCGGAGCGGGTGACCGCCGCCGTCCGGGCGATCAGCACCGCCGCGCCCGGCTGCGTGCTGTTTCACTGCTCCGGCGGCAAGGACCGGACGGGGCTGCTCGCGCTGGTGTTGCTGACCTTGGCGGAGGCGACGCCGGAGGAGATCGTCGCCGACTACCTGCTCTCCTACGAGCGGATGCGGCAGCGCTACGCCGAGCTCGGTCACCCCGACCAACTCGTCGCGGTGACCGAGCGTTTAGCGACTCGGAACACCACCATCGAGGAATCGTTGAGCTCGACGGTCGCTGCCCTGACGATGCCCGGCTACCTCCTCGAGAGCGGCCTGACCGCAGCCGAGGTCAGCGACCTGCGGGCCCGCCTGATCACCTGACCGGCGGGCCCAGCAACCCGCCTGGACCGGTGGACCGGCGGGCCGCCCAGGAAGAGGTCCGGGGGAGTACGGCTCGACCAGGTGGCGCTAGCTGCCGGCCGGCTTGAGGCCCAGCGGTTTGCCGAGCAGTGACTCGCGTCGTACCGCGAGCCGGTCCGCGACCTGGCCCAGCGCCGCGGCGGCGGGGGAGGCCGGCGCGGCGAGCACGACCGGGTTGCCCTCGTCGCCGGCCTCGCGGACCCGGGTGTCGAGCGGGACCTGACCGAGTAGCGGCACCTGTGCACCGATGGCCTTCGTCAACGAGTCGGCGACCGTCTGGCCGCCGCCGGCCCCGAAGACCTCCATCCGGGTGCCGTCCGGCAGCTCCAGCCACGACATGTTCTCGATGACACCGACCACCCGCTGGTGGGTCTGCAACGCGATCGCGCCGGCCCGCTCCGCCACTTCGGCGGCGGCGGTCTGCGGCGTGGTGACCACCAGGATCTCGGCGTTGGGCAGCAGCTGGGCCAGCGAGATCGCCACGTCACCGGTGCCCGGGGGCAGGTCGAGCAGGAGCACGTCCAGGTCGCCCCAGTACACGTCGGCGAGGAACTGCTGTAGGGCCCGGTGCAGCATCGGGCCGCGCCACACCACGGCGGCGTTGCCGGGGGTGAACATCCCGATCGAGATGACCTTCACGCCGTGCGACTCGGGCGGCATGATCATGTCCTCGACGCGGGTGGGGCGACCCTCGGCCCCGAGCATCCGCGGCACCGAGTGGCCGTAGATGTCCGCGTCAACCACCCCGACGGAGAGTCCCCGGGCGGCCAGCGCCGCCGCCAGGTTGACCGTCACGCTGGACTTGCCGACACCGCCCTTGCCGCTGGCCACCGCGTACACCCGGGTGCGGGAGCCGGGCTGGGCGAACGGAATCACGGGCTCCTGGTCGGTGCCGCCGCCGCGTAGCTTGGTCTGGAGTTCCTTGCGCTGCTCGGGGCTCATCACGCCGAACTCGATCTCCACCCCCGTCACGCCCGGCACCGCGCTCACGGCGGCCGTGATGTCCGAGCGCAGCTTCTCCTTCAGCGGGCAGCCGGCGACGGTGAGCAGCAGCTCAACCTGAACCACGCCGTCGTCGCCGATCGCCGCGGAGCGGACCATGCCCAACTCCGTGATGGGACGGCGGATCTCCGGGTCGTTGACAGTGGCCAGGGCGGCCTGAATCGCGTCGGAGACGGTATTGGCTGGTGCAGACATGACGGCAATGCTACGTCGGCGACGATGCGGCGCCGCCCTGGGTGGCAGCGACGGCGATCACCTGTTCCCGGGACCGGTGTGCCCATCGCCGGCCGGGTCGGTCTCCACCTCATCCCGGGGTTCGTCGAGCCCGTCCCCGTTGACCGGCGATCCCGGGGCCCGGCGTTGCCGGCGTAGCCGGCGTTGGGCGGCGTCGTCCAGCTCCTCGGCGAGCCGGGCCAGCTCGGAGCGGAGGAAGTCGCGGGTGGCGACCTCGCCCATCGCGTTCCGGAGCGCCGCGATCTCCCGGGCCAGGTACTCGGTGTCGGCCTTCTGGGCGGTCGCCCGACGCCGATCCTCCTCCAGCGCCAGCCGGTCCCGGTCCGCCTGGCGGTTCTGGGCGAGCAGGATCAGCGGCGCCGCGTAGCTCGCCTGCAACGACAACATCAGGGTCAGGAACGTGAAGGTGTACGGGTCGAACCGAAGATCCGCGGGGGCGAGCGTGTTCCAGATGAACCAGGTGGCGATCACCACGGTCATGTAGACGATGAAGTGGGCGGTGCCCATCTTCCGGGCGATCGCCTCCGACCATCGGCCGAAGGCCTCCGGGTCGAACCGGGGCAGCTGGACGCGTCGGACCTCGCGTGGCTGGTCCAACCGCTCCGGCCGCCGCCGCTCAACCATCCGGGCCGTCCGACGATTCGGCGGTGCCGACCGGGGCGGGCGGCCGCGCGTCCCGGTCCCGCCAGTCCCGAGGTAGCAGATGGTCCAGTACGTCGTCCACGGTGACCGCGCCCACCAGGCGGCTGCTGCGGTCGATCACCGGCATGGCGACCAGGTCGTAGGTGGCCATCCGGCGGGTGATCTCAGGTAGCGGAGTGACCGGCCGCAGCGGGTCGATGTCGTTGACCACCACCCCGCCCAGCAGGTCGGCCGGCGGTTCCCGCAGCAGCCGTTGGAAGTGCACGATTCCGAGGTAGCGGCCGGTCGGCGCGGTCAGCGGTGCCCGGGTGACGAAGACCTGGGCGGCCACCGCGGGGGAGAGCTGGGGTTCGCGGATTCGGGCCAGTGCCTCGGCGACTGTCGCGTCCGGGGGCAGAATCACCGGTTCGGAGGTCATCACCGACCCGGCCGTGCCCGGCGTGTACTTGAGGAGCTGGCGTACGGGATCGGCCTCGTCTGGCTCCATCAGGTCGAGCAGGACATCCTGCTCCGGTGGCGGGAGCGCGCCGAGCAGGTCGGCGGCGTCGTCCGGGTCCATCTGCTCCAGCACGTCCGCGGCCCGCTCTCGGTCCAGTGCGGCCAGAACCTCCACCTGGTCGTGCTCCGGCAACTCGCTGAGTACGTTGGCCAGCCGTTCGTCGTCGAAGGCGGCCGCGATCTCGTTGCGCCGTTCGTCGGGCAGGTCCTGCAGGGCGTTCGCCAGGTCCGCGGGGCGCATCTCATCCAGGACCGCCAGCAGGTTGGCGGTACCCCGGTTGTCGGCGAACCCGCTCAACCCGCGGACCCGGTCCCACTCGATCTGGCGCAGGTTGCCGCGGCGGGTGAGTCGGCCGGTGTGCTCACGGACGGCGACCCGGGTCAACGTCCACTCGTCGCGGGCCGCCTCCATGGCGACATCCACCACGACCCCGGCCACCCCGTCCGGGTGGATCTGCACCCGCCGGTCGAGCAGTTCCTGGAGGACGAGCAGCTCGTTCGGGCGCTTCTCGAACCGGCGCAGGTTGAGGGTGCCGGTGCCGAGGACCACGGCGTCCGAATCGATCGAGGTGATCCGGTTGATCGAGAGAAAGATCCGCCGCCGCATCGGCATCTCGGCGACCAGGCCGACCACCTCCGGCGGGTGCTTCGTGGCCCGTAGCCGAGCTACCGCGTCGCGGACCCGGCCCACCTGGTCGCCGTTGGGGTCGTAGACGGCGACGCCGGCGAGCCGGGCGATGAAGACCCGGGTCGGCGTACTCACGCAGACCAGCCTAGGCGCCTACTGTCTATCAGCATGTCGACCCTGGATTACGAGATCGTGGACGTCTTCACCGATCGCCCCTTCGCCGGCAATCCCCTGGCGGTGGTGTTCGGCGCCCAGGGGTTGGCCACGGAGCAGATGCAGGCACTGGCGCTGGAGTTCAACCTCTCCGAGACGGTGTTCGTGCTCCCACCAACCCGGGCCGACGCTACCTATCGGGCGCGGATCTTCACCCCGGCTGCCGAGTTGCCGTTCGCCGGTCATCCGAGTGTTGGCGCGGCGGTCACCGCGAGCCGGCGTGGTCTCTTCGCCACCGGCTCGGTTCGGCAGGAGTGCGGCGCCGGTGTGCTGCCGATCGAGGTGGAGGCGACCGGCGCGACGCTGACCGGAGGCACGCCGACGCTCGGCCCCGAGCTGGATCCGGGACCGCTGCTGGAGCTGGTTGGCCTCACCGCGGACGACCAGGCCGGGCCGGCGCCCCGGGTGGCCGGCTGCGGGCTGGAGTTTCCATACCTGCCGGTGCATCGGGACGCGGTCCCCCGCGCCCAGCTGAATCCGGGGGCCGCGCAGCGGTACGGCGTGGAGCACATCGCGGTCTTCTCCTGGGACGCCGAGTCGCGGACCGCGCACACCCGGGTCTTCGTCCCCGGGCTGGGAGGGCCGGAGGATCCGGCGACCGGGTCGGCCGCCCTGGGACTGGGGGTGTGGTTGGTGGCCAGTGGGTTGCTACCTGGTACTGGTCGGACCGGATACGCCGTCCGCCAGGGCAGCGAGATCAACCGACCATCCGCGCTGACCTGTACGGTTACCGCGACGGATGGGGCCGCCCTCGGCGCCACCGTCGCCGGCCAGGTGGTACCGGTGGCCCGGGGTGAGATTGTGATCCCGCCGTTCGTCGGCTGAGCGGCGCGGGCGGTGACGTCGCTGCTGTGGCGGCGAACCGGAGCTGTCTCAACCCCCGACCGTGGGGTGCGGACCGGCGGGGGGTGCGGGAGGATGCGGGGGTGAGTGACGCGGTAGGACGCAGCAACCTGCTGGTTGACGAGGCGCTGAAGAAGGCGGCCATCGCCTGGGTCGGCGTCGCCGACGCCCCGGCGTCCGCGCTCTGGTGTATGCCCCTGGCGGGCGCGCTCCTCGTGGTCAGCGGGCCGGGGGAGCAGTCCGCTCCCGGGCTCGCCGATGCGAGGCGGGCGGAGGTCACGCTGCGGGGCGATCACGGCGGCCGGATCGTCACCTGGCCGGCGGAAGTTACCCGGTTGCTGCCCGGTACCGAAGACTGGGAGACCAGCGCGCCGCTGGTCGCAGCGAAGCGGTTGAACGCACCAGGGTCGGCTGCCGACCTGGTGGCCCGCTGGGCGACGGTCGGGTGCGCGCTCAACCGCCTCGTTCCCGCCGGTGACCCGCTGGCCGGCTCGGCACTCCCCGCCGCTTCGCTGGCCCAGCCACCCCGCCCGGCAGCGGTGGTTCGGGCCGCCCGCAAGCCGTTCCGGCTGCACCGCGTCCGACGGCGCTGACCTCAGCCCACGCCCCGGCGCGGTGGGGTGCGGGTCGGCATCGCTTCGGCCCGGCCTCGGATTCGTGTGACTATTGCTCCCCGTGCCCGCTCTGCCGTCCCGGCTGCCACCGGAGCCCCTGACCGTCGGTGCGCTCGCCCTCGCCGTATTCGCCGTGTCGTCCTCCGCACCGCTGGTTGCCTTCGCCGCCGCACCGGCCCTGGCGGTAGCCTTCTGGCGCAACCTGCTCTCCACCGCGGTGCTCGGTCCGGCCACCCTGCTCCGGCGGCGCGCGGAGTTGCGGGCGTTGGCCGCACCGGAAGGACGCCGCGCCGGCTGGTACTGCCTCTTCTCCGGGGTCGCGCTCGCCGCGCACTTCGCCGCCTGGATGCCCAGTGTCAAGCTCACCACGGTGGCGGCGGCAGCCGCGCTGGTCGCCACCCAACCCGTCTGGCAGGGGCTGATCGCGCAGGCCCAGGGTCGGCGACTGCCGAGGGCGGTGTGGGCCGGGGTCGGGGTGGCGGTTCTCGGCGCGGGAATGGCCGCCGGAGCCGACTTCGCGGCTTCCGGTTCGGCGTTCCTCGGTGATCTGCTCGCGATTCTCGGTGGAATGTTCGCCGCGGTCTACACGGCCCTCGGGGAGCAGGCCCGTCGTACGGTCAGCACGACCACGTACACCACTGTCTGCTATGGCGTCTGCGCTCTGGTCCTGGGCCTGGTCTGCTGGCTTGGTGGGGTGCGGCTGTCCGGCTTCGACACCCGTACCTGGCTCGCGGTGCTGGCCCTGGTGGCCGGCGCCCAGCTGCTAGGTCATTCGATGTTCACCTACGCGCTGCGTCGGGTCTCGGCCACCACGGTCAGTATGTTGATCTTGTTGGAGGCGCCGGGCGCGGCGCTGATCGGCTGGGCGTGGTTGGGTCAGTTGCCGCAGCCGTCAGCGTTGCCGGGTCTGGCGTTGCTGCTGGTCGGGGTCGCAGTGGTGATCCACAGCAGCGCGCGGAGTCATCGCGCCTGACCTTCCCCGGATCACTGACTCCCGTCGATGCCGACCGCCTTCGCGCTGGCTGCCCAGAGCTGAGTAGCCGATTCCGGATCAGTTGCCTTCCGGGCTGGTTGGCGGAGCCGTAGATCCTGGTAGTACCCGCCGCTGTGGAGCCGTTCCGGAGCCTGGTTGGCGAGCCAGACCAGGGTCTCGGCGCCCTTTTCCGCACGGCGGGCCGGCATCAGGCGCATGGCGATGCTGATCAGCCGGCTGTCACCGCCGAACCGGGTCCGCACCACGCCCGGGTGGAAGCAGTACGTCGGCAGCTCCGGCCAGCGTCGGGCTGCCTCCGTGGTGAACAGGATATTCGCCTGTTTGCTGGTGCCGTAGGCGCTCATCGCGCGGTACCGGCGCAGCGACTGGTTGAGATCATTCGGGTTGAGCGACCCGCTGCGGTGCGCGGTGGACGCGGTCACGACGACCCGGTCGAGCCGGTCCCGCAGGAGGTTGGTCAACAGGAACGGTGCGAGGTGGTTGGCCTGGATCGACAGCTCGTAACCGTCAACAGTGGTGGTTGGCTGGATCGCGATCAGCCCCGCGTTGTTGGCCAGCACATCGATCCGGTCGTAGGCGGTGCGTAGCCGTTCGGCCAGGGCGCGGACATCATCCAGGACGGCGTAGTCCGCGCGGAACGTCTCCGGGAGTTCGCCGGCGGCCTCCCGGACCTGTTCGGCGGCGGCCTGTAGGCGAGCCGGGTCGCGCCCGACGAGGACCACCTGGTCACCGCGGCAGGCGAGATCCGTGGCGGCGGCGAGGCCGATGCCGGAGCTGGCTCCGGTCACCACCACCAGTCGGCGTCCAGTGAGATCTTCCACAGGTCTGTTCACCCCAGTCACGGCACAAGGTTACCGTGGCGTACCCCGTACTTGGAGACCGGTAAAGCCGCTCTTTTGGATAGCTAAATCCCCATACGTTTGCATGTTTGAGGTGGCGTCGGCCCGTCCGCCGGACGCTGGAAGGAGCGCACAATGACCACAGTCGGTCGCCCCCGCCGGTCCTGTCTCGCGGTGCCAGGTTCCAGTGTCAAGATGTTGGGTAAGGCGCAGGGACTCCCCGCCGACCAGGTCTTCCTCGATCTGGAGGACGCGGTCGCCCCGCTCGCGAAGCCGGACGCGCGGAAGAATATCGTCGCCGCCCTCAACGAGGGCGACTGGACCGGCAAGACTCGGGTCGTCCGGGTGAACGACCTGACCACCCCATGGACCTACCGGGACGTGATCGACGTCGTTGAGGGCGCTGGCGCCAACCTGGACTGCATCATGCTGCCGAAGGTGCAGGACGCCGGCCAGGTGCAGTGGCTGGATCTCACCCTCACCCAGGTGGAGAAGACCCTTGGCCTGGAGGTCGGGCGGATCGGCATCGAGGCGCAGATCGAGAACGCGGCCGGTCTGGTGAACGTGGACGCGATCGCCGCGGCGGCGCCCCGGGTGGAGACCATCATCTTCGGTCCCGCCGACTTCATGGCATCGATCAACATGAAGTCACTGGCGGTCGGTGCGCTGATTCCGGACTACCCGGGCGATCCGTACCACTACATTTTGATGCGCATCCTGATGGCCGCCCGGATGCATGACAAGCAGGCGATTGACGGCCCGTTCCTGCAGATCCGGGATGTGGACGCGTTCCGCGAGGTGGCCAAGCGGTCCGCCGCGCTCGGTTTCGACGGGAAGTGGGTGCTGCACCCGGGCCAGCTGGAGGCCGCCAACGAGGTCTACTCGCCGGCCCAGGACGACTACGACCACGCCGAGTTGATCCTCGACGCCTACCAGCACTACACCTCCGAGGCGGGCGGGAAGCTCGGTGCGGTGATGCTCGGCGACGAGATGATTGACGAGGCGTCGCGCAAGATGGCGTTGGTGATCGCGGCGAAGGGCCGGGCGGCCGGGATGACTCGCACCTCCTCCTTCACTCCACCCGCGTAGTAGCAGGCCCGCTGGGGGCGGCCGCGGCTCTCGCCGGTTTCCCGGATCTGCTTCTCCCGCCAGGTAGTGGTGAGTGTCAAGGTGGTCAGCCGAATGACATTCGGGGAAGCCGCCACCGCGCCGCGTTGCTCGGGCCGGGGCAAACGGGCAGGATTCTGACATGGCGATTGATGCGAGTGCCGGGAGCCGACCGAAACGAGACGCGAGTCGTCGCGGCGCGGCCCGCCGTAGCCGGGCGACGGGCGGCAGCCTGGCCGCGCCCGGCGGGCAGGACGAGCCGGTACCCCTGCCGGAGCCGGTTACCATGCGGCTGGACGGGCGGGTGGCGTTGGTGACCGGAGCCGGCAGCCCGGACGGAATCGGGTACGCGACCGCGCGTCGCCTCGCCGACCTGGGCGCGCGGGTCGCCATCGTCTCCACCACTCGCCGTATCCACGAGCGCGCCGCCGAGCTCGGGGTCATCGGATTCGTGGCTGACCTGACCGACGAGTCGGAGGTCGGTGCGTTGGCGGATGCGGTCGCCGAGCAACTCGGTGATGTGGAGGTGTTGGTCAATAACGCCGGCCTGGCGAGTCGGGCGAGTCCGGAGGTACTGCGGCCGGTCGTCCAGCTCAGCTACGAGGAGTGGCACGGTGAGATCGATCGGAACCTCACCACTGCCTTCCTGTGTAGCCGCGCGTTCATCGGCGGGATGGCCGAGCGGGGTTGGGGCCGGATCGTGAACTTGGCGGCGACCGCCGGCCCGGTCAACGCCTTGCCGACCGAGGCCGCCTACGCGGCGGCCAAGGCTGGGGTCGTCGGGCTGACCCGGGCGCTGGCGATGGAGATGATCGCGGACGGGGTGACCGTCAACGCGGTAGCCCCGGGGACCATCCACACCGCCGCGTCAACGATGGCCGAGCTCAAACAAGGACTGGGTACGCCGGTCGGTCGGCCGGGTACGCCGGACGAGGTAGCGGCGTCCATCGCATTCCTCTGCTCGCCGGCTGCCTCCTACATCACCGGCCAGATGCTGGTGGTAGACGGCGGCAACAGTGTGCGCGAGGCGCAGTTCCGCTGACCTGTGGCGCTCGGTCAGGACGTGGGCCGGCCGACCCGTCGGTGGTCGCGGGTGGCCCCACGCCCCCACGGCTCCGGCGGTTCGACTCAGTACGTGCTGTCGTTGCCGCTGATGGTGGCCAGGACCGCCCATCCGCAGCAGGCCAACAGGATGAACGCGGTGAAGATGTAGCTGAGGATCAGGCCCACGGTGGCGAGTTGACCACCGGACTCGCCGCTGGTGCGCAGCTGCCGGCGGGCCAGGTGGCCGAGGACGATGCCAGCAGGTGCGAATACGAAGGCGAAGACCAGGGAGAGGACGGCCAGGACGTTCGTCGCAGGGCTTTTGGGTGCGCCATAGAGATGGTGCTGCTGCCCCCACTGTTGTTGCTGTTGTTCCCACTGGGGCTGCTGTTGCCCCCACTGTTGTTGCTGTTCCCACTGCTGCTGCCCCCACTGGGGCTGGCCGCCCTGCGCCTCACCGTGCTCCGGCGGCTGGTTCGGGTCGGCTCGGTGCGAGGGGGGCGGCTCCGGGCCAGCGGTGGGCTCTTCCCAGGGGGACGCGGGCCGGTCGGGATCCGGTGGATCGGGCGACGGTGGCTGGCTCACGGTTCTCTCCTCCTGCCGAGGTCCCTATGGCCGGACGCTACCCCGGCCGGTGAAACTTTTCACAGCGGTTGGGGGGACTGGTCACCTTGGCGGCAACGCCCGCGCCGCCGATACTGGCCGGGCATTTGGTTACCCCCGAGTAACGCATCGACCCGGAGGCGGATATGGCTCGACTCGCCCAGACACCCGGCCTGACCGACGTGCAACAGTCGATTCTGGAAACCGTCCGGGAGTTCGCGAACAAGGAGATCATCCCGCACGCGCAGCGGTTGGAGCACGCCGACGAGTACCCGGCCGACATCCTGGACGGGATGCGCGAGATGGGGCTGTTCGGCCTGACCATCGGCGAGGAGTACGGCGGTCTGGGGGAGTCTCTGCTGACCTACGCGTTGGTGGTCGAGGAGCTGTCCCGTGGCTGGATGTCGATCTCGGGCATCGTTAACACCCACTTCATCGTGGCGTACCTGATCTCTCAGCACGGCTCGGTCGACCAGCGAGCTCGGTTGCTGCCGAAGATGGCGACCGGCGAGGTGCGCGGGGCCTTCTCCATGTCCGAGCCGGAGTGCGGCTCCGACGTCTCGGCGATCACCTCGCGGGCGGTCCGGGACGGCGCGAACTACGTCCTCAACGGCCAGAAGATGTGGCTGACCAACGGGGCGTACGCGTCGGTGGTCGCCACCCTGGTCAAGACCGACACCGGTGCCGACTCGGTGTACGGGAACATGAGCACCTTCCTGTTGGAGAAGGAGCCGGGCTTCGGCGAGACCGCTCCGGGCCTCACCATCCCAGGAAAGATCGACAAGATGGGCTACAAGGGGGTGGAGACCACCGAGATGGTTCTCGACGGCGTGGCCGTCCCCGAGTCCGCGGTGCTTGGCGGCGCGGAGCAGGTCGGTCGCGGTTTCTACCAGATGATGGATGGAATCGAGGTGGGCCGGGTGAACGTGGCGGCCCGGGCCTGTGGCATCTCGATCCGTGCCTTCGAGTTGGCCGCCGCGTACGCGCAGCAGCGCCGTACCTTCGGCCAGCCGCTCGCCAAACACCAGGCCATCGCGTTCAAGCTGGCCGAGATGGGGACGAAGATCGAGGCCGCGCACGCGTTGATGGTCAACGCCGCCCGGCTCAAGGACGCCGGTCAGCGCAACGACGTCGAGGCCGGCATGGCCAAGCTACTCGCCTCTGAGTACTGCGCCGAGGTGGTCCAGGAGGCGTTCCGCATCCACGGTGGCTATGGCTACTCCAAGGAGTACGAGATCGAGCGCCTGATGCGGGAGGCCCCGTTCCTGCTCATCGGTGAGGGCACCTCGGAGATTCAGAAGACCATCATCTCCCGTGGTCTGCTTCGGGAGTACCGGCTCTGACGTCCTGGTCAGCCTCGGCGGCTCAGGCCGGCGGCGGCGCGTACGACGGCGAGGCAGCGGTCCTCGACGTAGTCGACGCCGGCGTCGGCGGCGATCCGCCGGGCCGTTGGCGAGACGATGCCGAGTTGCAGCCAGACCGCCGGTGCGCCGATCGTGACCGCCGAGCGGACGACCTCCACCGCGTCGTCGGCTGGGCGGAACACGTCGACCAGGTCGACCGGGTGCGGAAGGTCGGCGAGGGACGGGTAGGCGCGCTCACCGAATAGCTCGTCCACGGCCGGGTTGACCGGGATGATCCGCCAGCCGTGCTGTTGCAGCTGTAGCGGCACGGTGTGCGCGGGCTTTCGCGGATCACGGGACGCGCCGACAACGGCGATGACGGCGGCGTCGGCGAGGATCTGCTGGGGGGTGCGCATCCATCGACTCTAACGCCGCTGGTCGGGGCGGGTTGTCGGGGCGCAGGTGCCGGTGCGGTACCGCTGGCAGTGCCCGACCGGTGAGGCGGGGGGCTGAGGGTCCGGTGGGGGCGGTTAGAGCAGGCTGAGCTGCTCAGCGTGCGGCCGGTCGGGTGGCCGTGGCTCCTCCCGGGGAGCGCCGGGAGGTAGGCCGTGCCGGCGTGCCGCGATCCGGACCCGGGCGGTCAGCTCCCGTTGGTACGACCGCGGCGAGTAGGCCCCGGCGCCGTATAGCTCACGGTAGCGGGGAACCAGGTGCGGAAAGGCGCGTCCGAGCCAACGGGCATACCAGTCCCGGGCCCCGGCACGCAGGTGCAGCGCGATCGGGGTCACGCCGGTCGCCCCGGCGGCGGCGATCGCCGCCACGGTCGCGTCGATGGACTCGTCGTCGTCGCTGAGGCCGGGCAGGATCGGTGCCATCAGCACCTCGACGGCGAAGCCGGCCTCGGTGAGCTGGCGGATCACGTGTAGCCGGCGACCCGGGCTCGGTGTGCCCGGTTCGACCGCTCGCCAGAGCCGCTCGTCCACGAAGCCCAGCGAGCAGGCCAGGCTGACCCGGGTCACCTGGGCGGCCTGGCGGAGTAGGGGAAGGTCGCGCAGGATGAGGGTGCCCTTGGTGAGGATCGAGAAGGGGTTGGCGAAATCCCGCAGCGCGCTGATGATCTCCGGTAGGAGTTGGTAGCGCCCCTCGGCTCGCTGGTAGCAGTCCACGTTGGTGCCCATCGCGATCTGCCCGCCCCGCCAGCTGGGTGCTGCCAGTTCGCGGCGGAGCAACTCGCCAGCATTGGTTTTGACGATCACTCTTCGGTCGAAGTCGGCGCCGGCGTCGAGGCCAAGGTAGGTGTGTGTGTTGCGGGCGAAGCAGTAGACGCACGCGTGGCTGCAGCCCCGATATGGGTTGATGGTCCACTCGAAGGGGACCCGGGAGGTGCTCGGGACCCGGTTGATGATCGACTTCGCCTGGATCTCATAGAAGGTCATTCCGGCGAAGTCGGGCGTGGGAAAGCTGCGGGCGGTGGCGCCGGTGAGCGCCAGCGGCAGGGGTGGCGTCGCTGGCGCTGGCTCGTCAAGGTCGATCGTGCTCGGATCGGCGGCGAGGTTGTCCCAGCGCATGCCCCGTATTCGAACACAGGTTCGAATACGGGGCAAGTGAGTGCGCAGGTCCGGGCGGGTCAGTGGGGGTGCTCGGCGAGCTTCTTGCGGACGTCGTCCATGTCCAGCGCCTCGACCTGCTCGATCAGGTTCTCGAGGGCTGACTCCGGTAGCGCGCCGGGCTGGGCGAAGACGATGACCCCGTCGCGGATCGCCATGATTGTTGGGATGGAGCGGATGTCGAACTTTGCACCCAGCTCCTGCTGGGCCTCGGTGTCGACCTTGCCGAAGACGATGTCTGGGTGCTTCTCCGAGGAGCGCTCGTACACCGGGGCGAACCGCTTGCAGGGGCCGCACCAATCGGCCCAGAAGTCGACCAGCACGATTCCGTCGCCGCCGGTCAACTCGTCGAAGTTCGCCGTGGTCAGCTCAACGGTTGCCATCTCAGTCTCCGATCGCGTGGAACAGCTACCTCTGGTCGAACCAGGGCGCACCGCGGGGAATTCCCGGGCCCCGGTGGCCGAAACGCCACCGCCGCTGGTTCGGTTGCGGCCGGCGTTGAACTCATCGATATCCATCGGTTACGGGTGGGTACTGCAATACGCAAGTGCATGTCGCATTTGCGTTACCAGGGGTAGTGGGAGCGCTTCCATTGGTCCTGGACGACACTTTGCCTACGAGTCGGTAACTTGAAGCTTGACATGGCGCTATTGGATTTACCGTGATCACTTCCAGGGTGGGTGCAGATTACGCTGAGTAATGTAACAAAAAGGCAACTGTGATCCCCGTCTCTGTTGGACTGTGTCGTAGTGCGGCAGAATCTGTCGCATCAGAGCGTGGGCGGCGGGTGCCGGGGAGGGCCCCGCCGCTCATTGCGTCCGGCCTCTGGTGCCGCTGGTGTGACTTTTCCCGACCACCGTCGTCCCCTGGTTCGCCTTTACCATCGGTAAGGCATGCTGTGCCGAACTCATCACCGCCCGTCGAAGGGGGACCAGGATGCAGTTCGGCCGCTACTACGAGGATTTCGAGGTTGATGCGGTCTACCGGCACTGGCCGGGCAAGACGGTCACGGAGTACGACGACCATCTCTTCTGTCTGCTCACGATGAACCACCACCCGCTCCACCTGGACGCGCACTACGCCGAGACCGCAAGTCAGTTCAAGCGCAACGTCGTGGTCGGCAACTACGTCTACTCGCTGCTGCTCGGCATGTCGGTGCCCGACGTCAGCGGCAAGGCGATCGCGAACCTGGAGATCGAATCCCTGCGCCATGTCGCCCCGACCTTCCACGGCGACACGATCTATGGCGAGACCACGGTCCTGGACAAGCGGGAATCCTCCTCGAAGCCGGACCGCGGTGTGGTCGCCGTCGAGACCCGTGGTTACAACCAGGACGGCACTCTGGTGTGTGTGTTCCGGCGCAAGGTCATGGTGCCGAAGAAGGCGTACGCCGAGGCCGCCGCCGCCGCCGACGGGGTGGATCTGGAGCGGCCGAGTTTCCCCACGCCCCGCTGACGGCGCTGCCGCGCCGGAGGTTCGGAAAGGCTTCCGGCGTGGCCCCACCCTTCGCGCTGTTGCTGTTTTATCCGGCACTCCCCGTTTTGTTGGTCTTTTCTCGGTAATTGGGGCTTATGCTGGCGCCGGAGGTTCCCATGAGCCACTCCCTCGCCGGCGAGCCGCCCGTCGCTGGCCGCCACGCCGTACCGCTGACCGATCCTCCCTACTCCGCCGCGGAGTGGGACCTGCTCGCCAACCTGCCCAGCTGGACCGTTGCCGTTGCCGTCACCCAGGCGTCGGGGCAGCAGGGGGTCGCCGCGGGGCTGGCTGGCCTCGAGGCCATCGCCGCCGGCCGGTCCTTCGACAGTGACCTGGTTCGCGCGGTGGTGGCCACGATCTATGCCCGCCATGACGGTTCGGCGAGCGCGTCGCCCGGCCCACTGGCCGACACCGCCAGGCTGCTCGCCGTCGCCCGTACGGCGGCCCGGCTGCTCGAGCGGGCAGATCCGGCTGACTCGGCCGCCTATCGACAGTGGGTGCAGTCGGTCGCCGCCCGAGTCTGCCGAGCCGGGTCGAACCGGGGTGGGGCGGTTGCCCGCAGCGACCGTCGGCTTCTCGACCGGCTCGGGGATGCCCTGGGGCTGGGCTGAGTGGCGCGCCCGGCTGGCCGTACCCTCTAGGACCCGTGACCGGTGAGCAGTTTGAGGTCGGGGTGGGTCCGTGGCAGGGCACCCCGCCGGACGACCCGCGCTACGACCCTGACCTGCTGGCGCACGGTGACCGACGCAACGTGGTCGACCGGTACCGCTACTGGCGGCAGGAGGCCGTCGTCGCCGACCTGGACCAGCGGCGGCACGACTTTCACGTGGCGATCGAGAACTGGCAGCACGATCTGAACATCGGCACCGTGGTCCGCAACGCCAACGCGTTCCTCGCCGCCGAGGTCCATATCGTGGGCCGTCGCCGGTGGAATCGACGCGGCGCGATGGTGACCGACCGCTACCAACATGTGCGGCACCACGAAACGATCGAGGGCTTCGTCACCTGGGCGGCCGGTGCCGGGCTCGCGGTGGTGGGCATCGACAATCTGCCGGGTTGTCAACCGCTGGAGACGGCCTCGCTGCCCCGCCGGTGCGTGCTGCTCTTCGGGCAGGAGGGCCCGGGTCTGTCCGAACCCGCTCGGGCCGCCTGCGACCAGCTCTTCTCGATTGCCCAATACGGGTCGACCCGTTCGATCAACGCCGGCGTGGCCAGCGGCATCGCCATGCACGCCTGGATCCGGTCCTACGGCGGGCCAGCTCCGGCCTGAGGTGCGGCCATCCCTCCACTCCCACACGGGCCAGCTCCGGCCGGAGCCGGTGCCGCGCCTCCACTGTGTGGTGTGAGATCACCGACGGATCGACGCGCATCGGCCGGTGAAGCTCGGGGATTGTGGCCGCATGCGATAGCCTGGCCGGCGAGTGCGGGGTCGTTGCTCGGTGGGTTGTGCAGCGCGACCTCTCGAAGTGGACGCGCCCCGGGCTCAGGCACGGCGTACCAACTCCGGACCAGTCGGAGGGCTTGACAAGTCCCCCGGAATGTCGGAGAACGGACACAGTGAAATAACTGTACGGCATCACGCTGATACTCTGAGTGTCGCTGCGGTAATCGGACCCGGCGCCCGCGCGAGAGGATGGCCCGTCATGGTCAAGAAGGTCCTCACCTGGGCCGGTATCGCATTCCTGATCTTTTTCGTGGCCTACCGGCCGAACTCCGCGGCGGACGTCTTCAAGTCACTCGGCGGCGGCCTCGTGGACATCGCCCAGGGATTTGGCGAGTTCGTTACCAACATCGTCGCCTAGCCGACGATGGGCAGCCCCTCCGGTCCCCCCTTCGACCCCGACGACCCCGACCGGGAGCGCCGGGAGCGAGACACGGAGTCGATCCCCCGCATCGACCCAGAGGACCCATCTGGCTACGGATCCGGTCCACCCCCGTACCCGGGCCCCGGCCCGTTCGATGAGGCGAGGCTGGGCGAGGGTCCTGGGTTCCCCGACGACAGCCGGTCGGGGCGGACCTGGATCCCCGACCCCGAGGGTGAATACCAGCCGCCGCAGATCTCTGAGGACGAAATCGCCGGCCTGCGGGCGGACGCGGCCGGCATGGCGCCGCGCCGGGTCCTGCCGCTGGAGGACGAGCCCAGCTCCCTCGTCGCCCGTTATCTCTTCCCCACCGAGCGGTACCGGGGTGAGTGGAAGCGACACTGGATTCACCTCGCCACCCCGCTGCTCATCGGCGTGGTCGCCACCTTCGTGCTGGGATACCTCTCCGGCTTCCTCGCCGGGCGGGATGTCGGGGGGCTGACCACCGCCGCGGTGCTGGCGTGGTTCGCCGTGATGGGTTGGGTGGCGTGGCGGGTTGCCGACTGGTGGTACGACCGGTTCATTCTGACCAACAAGCGGGTGATGGTGGTCAACGGCATCATCACCCGCCGAGTGGCGATGATGCCGTTGGTCCGCGTCACCGACATGAAGTACGAGCAGACGCCGGCCGGGCGGGCGCTCAACTACGGCACGTTCGTCCTCGAGTCCGCCGGTCAGGAGCAGGCACTGCGTGAGATCAAGAACCTGCCCAACCCGAACGAGCTCTATCTGCGTGTCGTTGAGGAGATGTACGAGCCGCAGGCGGTCGAGGCGCGGCTGGGCAAGGAAGCCGACGAGGCGAAGGCCGACGACGGCGCCTGAGGCGGCAGCGGAGTGAGCACTCGGATCGACCTGCACACCCACTCCACCGCCAGCGACGGCACCCTTACCCCCGGCGAGTTGGTTCACGCGGCGGCAGCCGCCGGCCTCGACGTCGTCGCGATCACCGACCACGACACCACGGCCGGCTGGGAGCCGGCGGTCCGGGCGCTCCCAGCCGGGCTGCGGCTGGTCCGTGGTGCGGAGCTGTCCTGCCGGTGGGACGGGGAGGATCCCGCCGTGCCGCTGCACCTGCTCGCGTACCTCTTCGACCCGGACGACCCGGACCTCACCGCGGCACTGAGCCGGGTCCGGCATGCCCGCGTCGAACGGGGTGAGCGGATCGTCCGGCTACTCCAGGCCGACGGACTGGAGGTGAGTTGGCCGGAGATCCTGGCCGCCGCGCGGGGCGGGACGGTCGGCCGGCCGCACATCGCCCAAGCCCTCATCCGGGCCGGGTTGGTAGCGACGACGAGTGAGGCGTTCGGTCCGGACTGGCTGGGTGAGCGGTATCGCCTGCCCAAGGAGGACATTGAGGTCTTCGAGGCGGTCCGGTTGGTCCGGGCAGCCGGGGGAGTCCCGGTGTTCGCCCACCCCCGGGCCACCCGGCGTGGTCGAGTGGTTCCCGACGAACTCATCGCAGACCTCGCCGCCGTCGGGCTGGTCGGGTTGGAGGCGGACCACGAGGACCACACCCCCGCCGAGCGGGCGCACGTACGGGGGCTCGCCGCCGACCTGGAGCTGCTGGTGACCGGCGCCTCGGATTTTCACGGCACGCACAAGACGGTCCGGCTGGGCGCCTTCACCACCGACGTGCAGACCTACGAGCGGATCGTCGCGACCGGCGTGACCAGCGTCGCTTCCGGGTGAGGCGGTGTACGGTCCAGTCCGGCCGTTAGGTTGATCCGGTGGATATCAAGCTCTTCGGCGAGGTCTTCGTAACCCTGCTCGTGATCGTCGACCCGCCGGGCATGATGCCCATCTTTCTGGCGCTGACCGGACCGCTGTCGGCCCGGGACCGGCACCGGGCGGCCTGGCAGGCGGTGGCGCTGGCGCTCGGGGTGATCGCGATCTTCGCGGTGGCGGGCTCGACGCTGCTCGCCTACCTGCACGTGGACCTACCCGCACTGCAGGCCGCCGGTGGCCTGCTGCTCGTACTGGTCGCCCTGGAACTGTTGACCGGCAAAGCGGACGACCCCAGCCAGCAGGTCACCTCGAACATCGCGCTGGTGCCGCTGGGCACCCCGCTGCTCGCCGGCCCCGGTGCGATCGTGGCCACGATGCTCTTCATGCAACAGGCCGACGGCGCGGCCGACATCACCGCGATCGCCGTCGCGATCGTCGCCGTGCTACTCGCCGTCTGGGTGGTGCTCCGCTTCTCCGGCGGGATTGTCAAAATCCTGCGTCCGGGTGGGATCGAGGTGCTGACCCGGATCGCCGGGCTGCTGCTGGCGGCGATCGCGGTCCAGCTGATCGCCGACGCGGTGGCCGCCTTCGTCACCCAGTACACGACCGCGGGCTGACTCCGTCGGGGGCGGATGGCAGGATCGCGGTGTGCGACGATCCCGCCGAGCTTCCACCTCCCCGCCGCGACCCCGCGCCGCCGAGCCCGAACAGCTCGGGTTCGAGGGCATGCCGGAGCGGCTCTTCGTCTGCACCCCCAGCAAACTCGGCGCGTACGCGGACTGCCCACGGCGCTACCGCTACGCCTACCTGGACCGTCCCGCCCCGCCAAAGGGGCCGCCCTGGGCGCACAACTCGCTCGGCGCCAGCCTCCACACGGCGCTGAAGAACTGGTATGCGCTCCCCGTTGACCGGCGGCGGTCGGCGGCGCTGGCGACACTGCTCAACGGCACCTGGGTTCGCGACGGCTACCGGGATCACGAGCAGGAGCGGGCCGCGTTCCGAAAAGCGTTGGGCTGGCTGGAGGCGTACGTGGCGACGCTTGACCCGGAGACCGAACCGCTGGGGGTGGAGCGGGTGGTCGCGGTGAAAACCGGGGTGCTGGCGTTCAACGGCCGCGCCGACCGGATCGACTCCCGGGTCGGGCCGGCGGGGGCGGAGCTCGCCATCGTGGACTACAAGACGGGCCGGGCCGGGCTGGACACCGACGACGCCCGCGGCTCACAGGCGTTGGCGCTCTACGCGTACGCGGCGGAGCGGGTCTTCCGTAAACCGTGTCGTCGGGTGGAGCTACACCACCTGCCGACCGGGACCGTCGCGGCGCACGAGCACAGCCCGGAGTCGCTCGCGCGGCAGGTATCCCGGGCTGAGGAGACCGCTGGGGACATCATCGCCGGTGAGCGGTCGGTCGCCGCCGGCGGCGACCCGGACCAGGCCTTCCCCACCGCCCCAGGGCCGCGCTGCGGCTGGTGTGACTACCGGCGGCACTGTCCGGCCGGCGCGCAGGCGCCGGGGAAGGACCCGTGGGCCGCCGTGGAGCGGGTGACCGACGGCGGGTGACCGGCGGCCCGGGGACCTCGCCTCGCCGTCAGTCGTCGGCGAGACGGCGGGCCTGGCAGCGGGGGCAGAGACCCCAGAAGGTCACATCGGCCTCGTCCACCTCGAAACCGTGAGCGGTGTTCGGGTCGAGGCAGGGGGCGTCGCCGACGGTGCAGTCCACGTCGGCGATCTCGCCGCAGCCTCGACAGACAACGTGATGGTGGTTGTCGCCAACGCGGGCCTCGTAGCGGGCGGGGCTGCCGGCCGGCTCGATCCGGCGGGACAGCCCGGCCCGGGACAGCGCACCGAGCACGTCGTAGACCGCCTGGGTGGAGACCGAGTCGAGGCGCTCCCGGACCCGGCGGGTGATCTCGTCCACCTCCAGGTGGCCGCCGGCGGCGAGCACGTCGAGGACAGCGAGGCGGGGGCGGGTTACCCGCAGGCCCTTCGACCGAAGTAGCTCCGCACCACTGGACATGCACCAATGACAGCACGCGACAACCGAGAGCGACAACCGAGAGCGTCGCTGCACCACCGACGGTTCCGTGATCTCCAACTGTCCGACCACCGAGAGTCGAACCGACGGGTGACCCGGACTGATCACGACTGCGTGTAGCTCGGGTGTGGGGCCTAGGAGGGCGGGCCGGGCGACCGTAGGCTGGCCATCCCGTGCCGGCAATCACCGGAGGTGTCCATGTTCAAGGAGTTCATGGGGCTGCCCGCCCACGTTCTTGTGGTGCACGCTGTGGTGGTCTTCGTGCCGCTGCTTGCGCTGGTGGCGATCGCTTATGTCGCGCTGCCGCGGTTCCGGCCCCGGATCGACTGGGCGCTCGTCCTGCTGGCGGTGACGGCGCCGGCCACCGCATGGGTCGCCGTGCAGTCCGGCGAGGAGCTGAACGATGTCTTCACCGCCCGCGGGATACAGGGGCCGATCGTTGACCAGATCGCTGAGCATTCTCGGTACGGCGCCCTGGCCTTCCGGTACGCACTGGCGCTGGCTGTCGCCGCCGTCGTGCTGCTCGTGGTGACCAGCGGCCGCGCCCGGGCGCCGAAATCGCCGCCCTGGGTAACCCGCGTGCTGTCGGTGGCGGTAGTCGCGCTCGCGGTGGTCAGTGTGGTTTACGTCGCTCTCACCGGGCACACCGGCGCCGAGGCGGTCTGGGGGAACACCCTCTGACCGTCAGCGCATCAGCCGGAGACAGAACGCGCAGCTGAGCGCCAGCAGAATCACGGCGGCGACCGCCCCGATGGTCCAGGTGAGGCGCTGCGCCCGCTGCTCGGCCAAGTCCAGCGCCGGTAGGTCCTGCCTGGGGAGCTGTCGTGGTGGCGGCGGCTGGAGGTGCAGCGGCGGCTGCCAGTCAGCCGGTGGCGGGATGGTCGGCGGGGGGCCGGTGTATTCGCTGGCCGGAGTTGTCGCCGGTGGGCTGGGCGTGCCGGTCGGGTTGGCGACGCCGGTCGGGTTGGGCGCTTCGGCCGGAGCGCCGGCACCGGGGGGTCGCCAGTAGTCGTCCGCGGAACTGCCGGGGGTCGTCACGCCCGCTGACGCTACCAAGGGGCAGCAGGCGGTGCCGTCTGGTCGCCGACGCGCTGGGCTGGGGTTGGCATGCGCTGGGCTAGGGTTGGGATTCGTGACCCACCAGGAGCCGGAGCGATCCGGCGTGCGTGCCGAAGAGCGGCCGAGCAAGCCGCACGACGACGGCGGCTCAATGCTGCCGGAGCGGGCTGTCGACGACACCGACCAGGGCTGGGGGGAACCGGCCGGCGGACACGACGCCTGGTTACTCGAGCAGCGCCCGCCGCACTGGGACTGAGCATTCGGGCCTGATCCAGCTGCCGTAACCACTGCGTGGCAGGAGCGGCCCACTTCCGAAACGCCCCACCGGGCTCCCTGCTGGCCGCCGCCTGCGCCGTGGCGTTGGCAAGGGGCGGTATTTCGCTGTGGTTAATTAAATACTAATCAGTGTAGTGAAATACGCGAATACTTCTGGTGAATTGCCGCTAAAGGGTTAGTCGTGGCGCTGGTGGTGGATGGGGCGCGCATGTGAGTGTTGTCCCGTTGTTGGCATAGGAGGGAGATTGGGTTGTCTGCCAGGAGACTGACCACCGCCATCATGGTCTCGCTTACGCTGATACTCGGATCGGGCACGGCGGCGGTAGCCACAACTACGACCACGGCTACGACAACGACCGCGACGAAGACCTATAACACCTGGGTCTGGAACGTCGCCGGCTGGACGATGAATCGTGCATCAACAACGAACGGGCTGATCACGGCGCTCACCGACTCGATCCGAAACCGGTCCGCGGACTTCGCCGCTCTCAACGAGGTGTGCTGGGGGCAGTACGTGGCCGTTATTGAACGGCTGCGCTACCTGGGCTGGCCGGAAGACGACAGCAACTTCGCCCGGTTCGAGACGTCCCACTCCACCGCCTGCGACGGTGAGGCCTTCGGAAATGCCATCTTCAGCAAGGCCCCGCTCGGTGAAGCCTTGCGCCACACGCTGCCCTCGGATGGCTCATCCGAGGACAGGACGCTCCTGTGTGCACCGCTGTCGGCGACGCCGAAAATGGCGTTCTGCACCACGCACATCACGCCGTCGAATGCGATTATCGACGGAAAGAGTATCAATGAGCGGCAGCTGGACGAGGTGCACGGAATTATGGAGACCTTCCACGGGCTTGGGATGACCGTCATTCTCGCCGGCGATCTCAACAATCAGCCCGACTATGCGCGGTTGAACAAGTGGTACTCGTCCAGTCTGAACACCCCGTACAACTCCGCCAACTATGGCAGCTATCGGGAGTTGGATGACACGGATACCCGTTGTGCCGGGTACGGCGAGACCACCGTCTACGACGGTGACAACGGTGGCCCGTGTGGAGAGGGCCGCAAAATTGACTTCATCTTCGTGCGGGAGAATCGCCTTGCCGGGTCGTACACCGGTGACTCGCTCTCCATCTCCACCGCGTGTGGCGGCTCCTGTTCCGACCACCGGATCGTGATCGGCACCGCCACGGTCGACGTGAACCTCTGACCCGGTCGTCCGCCCGGTCACCGAGCTGCACCAAAGCGATCACGGGCAGCCCCGCGTGTGGACGGCTCCGATGAGGGACCGTTCACGACCGGTGCTGCCCGTGATCGACGTGCCGGAAGCTGGTGGCGGGGCGGGTGCCCCGCCGCATGCTCAGCTGGTGCCGCTGGCGGCGGGGGTCTTCGTGCCGCCGGAGTTGGCGGCGGCGCCCGTGCCCTTCGAGGAGGTCGCGCCGCCCGCTGCGGAACCCTTCGACGTCGATCCGCTCGACGTGGAGTCGCTCGAGGCGGAGTCGCTCGACTTCGAGTCGCTCGACGAGCCGGACTCGTTGCTCGCCGCGGCGGGCTTGCTGGCCGCGCTACCCGAGCCCGAGCCGGAGTCGGTGCGGGAGTCGGTGCGGTAGAAGCCCGACCCCTTGAACACGATGCCGACCGAGTTGAACAGTTTCCGCAACCGTCCCGCGCAGGTCGGGCACTCGGTCAGCGGCTCGTCGGTGAAAGACTGCACCGCCTCGAGCTGGTGGCCGCACGCGGTGCAGGTGTACTGGTACGTGGGCACGTTCTCCTCCGGAACTGGCGCTGTCGGTTGGCACTCGGCATATTCGAGTGCCAATGGTGCGTCATCGCCCCCGGGTTCGTCCAGCGGACGTGTGGGGCGCGACACCGGCGCGGGTTCAGCGCGGTGCGGCACCATCCAGCCTACGCAGCCCGCCGGCCGGGGTGACCACAGCGTGGACCGGACGGTCGTGTGGCTCCGCCGGCAGCGCGTTGACCAGCTCGCCATCGTGCAGCGGCACCACGGTCAAGGTGGTCGCCGGGACCCGGGCGAGTGCCCGGTCGTACGAGCCGCCGCCCCGCCCCAGCCGCACCCCCCGCCGGTCCACCGCGAGCGCCGGCAGGACCACCAGGTCGGCCGCTGCGACAGCGGCTCGCCCGAGCGGGGGCGCGGTCGGCTCCCGCATTCCCCGCCCGGCGGCGGCCAGATCGTCGGGCCCGGTCCACGGCGCCCAGTCCAAGTCGAGGTCCGCCCGCAGTACCGGTAACAGCAGTTCGGCCCCCGCCGGCAGCGCGGCGTGCAGTACCGCCGGCAGATCTGGGCCCCCGGGTTCGGTGGCGACCGGCACATACGCGGTCACCCGGCGCGGGCGCAGTCGGCGAACCAGGGCGACCAGGCCGGCCTGGACCTGCTTGGCGGCGGCGGCCCGCTCGGTGTCGCCGAGCCGCCGACGGTGGGCGAGTAGCTTGGTCCGTGTCGCAAACTTCGCACTGCGGGAAACTTCCGCCTGATCGGGAAAATCTGGCACGCAACACTCCTGACGCAGGGCTCATCCGGGAGCGACTCTGTGTCAGCATCGCAAGCATCGGCCGGCGAAGTCCCGGGGGGACCGAGTGACATTACGGGCACGCTTAACCGCAGCCTTCCTCACGGTGGTGGCCGGCCCGGTGGTGATCGGGGCGTACTTGGTGGGATCCGCCGTGACCAGCATCGATCGAAGTCGCTCCGCTGACCGGCTCGCGGTCGCCGCGACCACCGTCCGAACCGCGGTTGACACGCTCTGCCAGCAGCTGCGGACCGCCGCGGAGGTGGTGGCCCTCGCCGGCGACCAAGCGGTCGCCGCGAGGCAGGTGGTCGATCGGGGTCTCGCCGCCGCCGTACGGATCACCGACCTTGGGGGGCAGGTGCTCCACACCACCACGCCGCTGCCCGCCGCGTCCTGGCGGGACTGCGCGGACCGTACCCCGGCCGACGCTCCGCCCGGCGCGTTGGCCGCCCGGGTGGAGCTGCGCGATGCCACCGGGGCCGCCCGGGGCGCGGTCACCGCCGCGCAGCCGGTCGACCCCGCGTTCGTGGCGCGGCTGGCGGTGCTCACCGGGGCGGCGGTCACCCTGCTCGAGGGCCCGGACCCGGCCAGCCGGCTCCGGCACACCACCGAGTCCGCGGGAGTCCGTGAGGCGGTACTCGGGGCTGTCGGTGGACTGGAGGATGAGCAGGTGGTGGGCACCGACGACGGTCGGTACCTGCGGCGGGTCGGGCCGTCCGACGGGCAGCCGCTGTCACTGGTGCTCTCCGTTCCGAGCGACCGGCCCCCCAGCCTGTACGCCGTTCTGGTCGCCGCCGTGCTGTTGGCCGTGCTGCTGGCGGTCGTCGTCGCCGGACGCCTGGCCCGGGCCACCAGCCGGCCCTTGGTCGAACTGGCGGGGGCGGTAGACCGGGTGGCCCGGGGTGACCTGACCGCGCGGGTGCCGGTGCGCGGCCGGGACGAGATCGGGCGGCTGGCCGGAGCGTTCAACCGGATGACCCGGGAGACCGGCACCTACGTCGCCGCCCTGACCAGTAGCCGGGACCAGCTGCGCGGACACCTGGAGGTGTTGGGGGACACCCTGGCCAGCACCCACGACCTGCAGCGCATCCTGCGGGTCATCCTGCACAGCGCGATCGCGGCGACCGGCGCCCGAGCGGGGGCGGTACTCCTCGTGGACCCGGGCGGGCTGCTGGTCGCGCAGGCCACCGAGGGGCTCGAAGCGCCGGCCGGTGAGCCGGGGCCGGTCCGGGTGCCGCTGGCCGACCTGGTGGGCGCGGTTACGGTCAGCGGCGAGGCACGCCGCGGCCGGGTGGAGCCGACCGTGGCGCCGTCGGCGGAGCCCCCCTGCCGGACGTACATCGCGGTGCCCTTCGCAGCCCCGCGGGACGGCGGCGTCCCGTGGGCGGACAGCCCGTCCCCCCGCCCGGGCGGCCCGCCGAGTGGTGCGGCTCCGGCGACGTTCGGCGTGCTCGCCCTCTACGACCGGCTCGGTGGGGAGGATTTCGCCGACGATGACCTGGTCACTCTGCGTACCTTCGCCGGCCACGCCGCCGTGGCGGTGGACAACGTCCGGGTGCACGAGGAGACCCAGCGGCTGTCACTCACCGATCCGCTCACCGGTCTCTGGAACTACCGCTACCTGCGCCAGTCGCTTCGCCGTGAGGTGGAACGGGCCACCCGGTTCGGCCGAATGCTCAGCGTTCTCGCCCTCGACCTGGACCGCTTCAAACACGTCAACGACACGCACGGGCACGCCGCCGGGGATCGGGTGCTGGTCGAGTTCGCCCGACGGATTCGCGGCGAGATCCGTGAGGTCGACCTCGCCTTCCGGTTGGGGGGAGAGGAGTTCGTGGTGCTGTTGCCGGAGACCGACGCCGTGGGCGCGGCGACTGTCGCGGAGCGGCTCGGTGCGGCGGTGCGGGACGCTCCGATCGCCGTCGGCGGGTTGGCTGCCCCGGTCCTGGTGCCGGTGACCGTCTCCATTGGTGTCGCTGTCCACCCCGACCACGGCGGCACCGGACAGGAGGTGCTCAACGCCGCTGATGAGGCCCTGTACGCGGCGAAAGCCAGCGGCCGAGACACCTGCCGGGTCGCCGGGGCGGCGAAGGCGCCCGCGCCCGGGCTACCGGCGCCGGCCGGCTCGGACGAGGGTGCGCCCCGCGCCGGGGCGCGGCGCGAGCCGCCGGCGCAGCCCGGTGCCGGTGGGAACGGGTCGGAGAGCGAGGTGGTGCCGGGCTCTGGGGCGGCCACTCCCCGCGGCGCGACTTCCGGTCCTCACCCGCCACGCCAGAGCCGCGGCCGATAGTCTCGCGGCATGTCGGAGCACTCAGCGAATCCTCCATCGGCTGCCGCCTTGACCGGTGGTCCCCGCGCGGTCAAGGCGGTCATTCCGGCCGCCGGGCTCGCCACCCGCTTCCTGCCCGCCACCAAAGCGGTGCCCAAGGAGCTGCTCCCCGTGGTTGACCGGCCGGTGTTGCAGTACATCGTCGAGGAGGCCACCCAGGCCGGGATCACCGATGTCCTACTGATCACCGGGCGAGGCAAGACCTCCATGGTCGATCACTTCGACCGCCGTCCCGACCTGGAAGAACGGCTCGCGAAGAAGCCGGAGCTGCTGGCCGCGGTCAAGCGGACCGAGGACCTGGCCGCCATCTACACCTGCCGGCAGCCAGATCAGCTCGGGCTCGGCCACGCCGTTGGCTACGCCGAGTCCCACATGGGGGACCAGCCCTTCGCGGTGCTGCTCGGGGACGAGTTCGTGAAGCCGACCGAGCCGCTGCTGCCGGCCATGTTGGAGCTGCAGGCCCGTACGGGCGGGGTCGTGCTGGCCTTCTTCGAGGTCGAGCCGGACCAGACCTCCCGTTACGGCATCGCCTCGGTGGCTCCAACCGAGGCGGAGTTCGCCGACATCGGCGACGTGGTCCGGGTAACCGGCATGGTGGAGAAGCCGGAGCCGGAGGAAGCCCCCAGTAATCTCGCCGTGTTGGGCCGCTACGTCCTTCCTGGCCGCATCTTTGACGCGATCCGCCGGACCGATCCGGGCAGCGGCGGCGAGATCCAGCTGACCGATGCGATGGAGCTTCTGCGCACCGAGGGGGTGCCGGTGCACGCCATCGTCTACCGGGGCACCCGGTACGACACGGGCATGCCGTTGGGCTATCTCCAGACCGTCGTGCAGATCGCCGCGGAGCGTGACGACCTTGGCGCCGAGTTCCGTAAGTGGCTCGCCGACTTTGTCAACGCGGGCTCCTCGGGTGGTCCACGTACATGACCGCGACGGCCGACGCCGAGGCGGCCGTGAACGAGTTGACGCCGCTCGCCGACTACCTGGGCAGTGTGCTGCGCAGGTTACGCGCGCTGCCGCCGCTCGACCTCGACCTCACCCAGGCGTACGGCAACGTCCTCGCTGAGGACGTCGCCGCTACCCACTCCGTCCCGGCCTTCGACCAGGCGGCCGTGGACGGGTACGCGGCGTGCTGGGAGGACATTGCCGCCGGTGGCCGGGGCATCGTGTCCCTGCCGGCCCAGGCCGGCTCGCCCGGCGGGCGAGCCGTGCAGCTCAACGTCGTCGGTGACCTGGGTGCCGCTAGTTGGCGTCCGGTCCGACTCACCCCGGGGACCTGCTTCTCGGTGGCCGCCGGCGCGCCGCTGCCGATCGGTGCGGACGTGGTGGTTCCGGTCGAGTGGACCGACCAGGGCATGGCCTCGGTGGAGATCTACCGAGTGCCGAAGCGGGGGTACAGCGTCCGCAAGGCCGGCGAGGAACTCCCGGCCGGCACGTTGCTCGCCCGGGCCGGTGCCTACGTCTCGCCGGCGCTGGTCGCGGTGCTCGCCGCCACCGGAATCGGCCATGTGGTGGTCCGGCCCAGCCCACGCGTGGTGGTCGTGGCCACCGGTGACGAACTCGTTGAGGTGGGGCGGGGCAGCCAACCCGGCCAGGTGGTGGACGTGAACTCGCACGCGTTGACCGCGGCGGCAGCTGAGGCCGGCGCTCTCGCGTACCGGGTGGGCATCTGCGACGACGACCCGGAGGCGTTACGTGGCCTGCTGGAGGACCAGACCCTGCGGGCCGATCTGATCATCACCACCGGTGGCACCGGCACCGGGCCGGGGGACATGGTCCGGCGGATTCTCTCCCGTCGGGAGGGGAACCGGACCGGACCGGTGGCCTTCACCGAGGTGGCGCTCTACCCCGGCACCGCCCTCGGCTTCGGTACGGTCGGCCCGGAGGAGGTACCGGTGGTCTGCCTCCCCGGTGATCCGGGGGCGGCACTGATCGGTTTCGAGGTACTCGCCCGACCGGTGATCAATATGTTGGCTGGGGCGGAGCCGGTCTTTCGCCCCGGTGTTCGGGGACATCTGCTGGAGACGATCTCCTCGCCGGCGGGGTTGCGTGAGTTCCGGCCGGCCCAGGTCGCGGAACGGCGTGGCGGCGGCTACACCGTCCAGCCGCTACGAGGCGGGCCGCTGGCCCTGTCCGGGCTGGCCGAGGCGAACGGGTTGTTGGTGCTCGGTGAGCGGGTGACCACCGCCGCGGCGGGTTCCACGGTGGACGTGTTGCTGCTGGACCGACGTCGGTGAGGGTGCTTGCCCCGGCCGGTGCCGTGGGCGGAGGATCAGCCAGGTGAGCCTTCTGGGACGCCGAACGCCGGGATGGCCCGCCGTGTTGGCGGACGGTCCGGTGTTGTTGCGGCCCTACCGGCGTTCCGACGCCGTGGCCTGGTCTGAGGTGCGCCGCGCCAACGAGGCGTGGCTCGCCCCCTGGGAGGCGTCGCTCCCGGGTGCCTGGGCGAACCTGAACTCACCCGACGCCTTCCGCTGGGTGTATCGGGAGCAGCGCCGCTCGGCCCGGATTGGCGAGAGCATGCCGTTTGTGGTGTGTCTCCGCGAGGGAGGACGGGAACGCCTGGTCGGGCATCTGAATGTCGGCAGCATCGTGCGCCAGGCGTTCTGCTCGGGCTGTGCCGGCTACTGGGTCGATTCCCGGGTGGCGGGGCGAGGCATCATCCCTACCGCGCTTGCCCTGGCGGTGGACCACGCCTTCGGGCCGGGCCGGCTGCACCGGATCGAGATCAGCATCCGCCCGGAGAACCAGCCGTCGCGTCGGGTGATGCAGAAGCTGGGCTTTCGCGAGGAGGCGTACCACGTGCGCTACATGCACATCGACGGCACCTGGCGTGACCACATCGGGTACGCCCTGACCAGCGAGGACGTGGCTGCCGAGGGGGGCCTGCTGGCCCGTTGGTACCGGGTTCGGGCCACGACCGGCTGAATGGGTCCAGGACGGGACGATCGGCGCGGCGTGCCAGCATCCGGTGCCTTCGCCCGTAACCTCAGGTAACTGCAAGCTACGGCATTTGCAGCCCACCCGTAGGATCTTCGGCTTCAGGCCGAAAAGTGAAAGATCGTCCGGCGTTGGCCTGCGCTTGCCTGAAATTCGGTGAACGGGAGGGGTGCGGGTGCCGACCTCGGTGCTCCTCGCCGTCCTCGCCGCCGCTGGCCTGCTCGCCCTGGCGCCGGCCCTGGTCCGCCGGTACGACGCGACCGAGCGGCTGGCGGCGGAGCGGGCGAAGTCGACGGCGCGGGTGCTCCAGCGCCGTCGACGACGCCGCACTGTCCCAGGCCGCCGACCGATAAATCCGCCGCGTTCGCTATCGGTCACGTTAAGTGAAAATGGGGGCTCCGGTGCCGGCGGTGCCGAATCGGCGCCAGGGTCCCGTCGGTCGGACCAGCTGCGTGCGGTTCCAGCGAACCCCGGTCGGCAGCGTCGGCTCGCCCGGCGCCCGGCTGCCGGTCCCCGCCGGCCCCCGCCGCGTCGTCGCCAGCACACCCCAGCCGTCTATCGGCGGCGACGGGTACTCGCCGCGCTGATCCTGCTCAACGCCGTTGAGCTGGTCGGCGTGCTGGTCGTCGGCCCCGGATTCTGGATCGGCTTCGCGGTCACCGGCACTCTGCTCCTGGTCTACGTCGCCCACCTGCGTTCCCGTGCCCTCGCTGACCAGCGCCGCCGGCGCGTCGAAGCCCGCGAGGCAGCCTGGCTGGCCGCCCGCCAAGCCGAGGTGCGGCGGGAGCAGGCACGCCGGGCCGCGTCTCGGCGGGAAGCACAGCGCCGCCTCGCGGCCCAACGGGAGTCGGTGCGCCGTACCGCGATGGGCCTGGATCGGCCGGCGGACCTGCCGGCGGCGGCGAACGGCGGGACCGTCTCCTACCGGCGGGCCGGCGGCCTCCGTGGACGCCCGTACCAGTCCGGCCGTGGTGCCCACCCAGCCTGACCTCGGAGCGGCCGCCCGGCCCGGCGGGAACCGGGCGTTCCACCCGCTCGGCTCGTGGCGTACCCCTTCGCCGCGTCGGGGGTAATTCGCAGGTTGGCCCAGCAACCTGTTAGCCTTAGCGCCGGCCCGCTCGGTGATGCCGAGTGGGACCTAAGCCGGTACACCGGCGGAGGGGCTGTGGCGCAGACCGGTAGCGCACCTCGTTCGCATCGAGGGGGTCAGGGGTTCAAATCCCCTCAGCTCCACATAAAAAGGCCCTGACCAGCAATAATGCCGGTCAGGGCCTTAACTGTTGTCTATGCAATTTTGAATCACCCCCCGGAAACCCCCACAAACGCGTGGGCGCGACCGGGTTCCCGGTGACGGCGGGTCTGCCCGGTTCGCGGGCCGTCAGTCGTTCGCCCGCGTGTGTCTAGATTGCTGGGGACGGCCTATCGCCTGCGCGCTCGGGACCAGTTGTCGGGCTGGAGACGAGGTCGGCGATGTGCTGGGCGATGTACCGGCGCATCTGGTCGGGCATGGGTGTGCCGGTGAGTGTTTCGTGGAGCCAGAGGCCGTCGGCGGCGAGGCGTGCGATCAGCGCGCGGAGTTGGTCGGTGGTCAGGGGTGGGGTGGGTGGTGGGGGTGGTGGTGTCCAGCGGTTCATCACGTCGATGAATGGCGCGCCGGTCGCCGGTTCGGCGCTGATGTGGAGGATGAGTTCGAGGTCGGCGCGGGTGGCGGCTTGAGCGGTGACGGTGGCGTAGGCGGCGAGCCGTTCGGCTGGGGTGATCGTCTCGGCGGGTCCGCCGGCGACGCTGGTCATTGCGGTTTCCCATTGGGCGGCGAGGTGTGCCTGTACGGCGTGTAGGAGCACTTCGCGGGTCGGGAAGTGGTAGACGAGTCCCGCTTTGGTGATGCCGGCTTCCTCGGCGACGGTGTCGTAGGTAACGGCGGTGACGCCGTCGCGTTCGAAGACGCGTAGGGCGGCGTCGAGGATGTGGGTCCGCTTGCTCGGTCGCATGGTGGGCCCGTTCTGTCGTTAGTGGTCGGTTGGGTAGACGCCGGCTGGGGTGCCGGGGCCATGGTGGCGCAGGAGCCGTCCGGTGAGGGCCGCGCCGATGGTGAGGACGACGGCCACGACGGCGACGGTAATCAGGTAGCCGGTGTCGTAGGCGGTGTGTGCGGCGTCGATGATGATCTGGTTACCGTCGGCTGTGCCGAGGGCGTCAACCAGGCTGTCGCCGGCCGCTGTCGGTGCGCCCGGCGGGAGGCGAACCGCAGTGGCGTAGACGAAGGTGCCCAGGCTGCCCAGCAGCGCGACGGCGGTCAGCGCCCCGAACTCGTAGGAGACCTCCTCGACGGAGGCTGCCATGCCGGCACGGCGGGCAGGGGCGTTGCCGACGATGGCGGTAGAGGCGACGGACATGGCCATGCCGAGCCCGGCGCCGGTAACGACCATGCCGGTGACCAGGACGGGAGGGCCGGCGTGCAGGCCGACGGCGACGAGGACGACACCGGGCACGGCGAGGGCGAGACCGCCGGTGATCAGCGGCAGTAGTCCGGTGCGGTGTAGGACCGCGCCGCCCAGCATGGTCGTCGGGATCGAACCGGCAGCGACCGCCGCGACCAGCAGGCCCGCTTGCAGGGGGGTGTAGCCCGCGACGAGCTGGAACCGCTGGGTGGTGATCAGTTGGAGCCCGGCGATGGCGAACAGAGCGACCGCGGCGGCCAGGACTCCGGAGGTGAAAGCCGGGTTCCGGAAGATCGCGAAGTCCAGCAGCGGATCGGCCAGGCGTCGCTGCCGGCGGACGAAGAGGGTGCCTCCGACGGCCGAGGCGAGTACCGCGGCTGCCAGCACGGTCGGCGACGGCGGCTGGTGCGCGAGTTCCTTGATCGCGAACACCGCGCCGACCAGGCCGACCATCGCCTGCAACGAGGACACCAGGTCCCACCGCTTGCTTGGGTCCGGGGCGTTCGGTGGCGCGACCAGCAGTGTCGCCGCCACGGCGGCGACGACGACTGGAACATTGACCAGGAACACCGATCCCCACCAGAACGCTTCCAGCAGTGCCCCGCCGACGATCGGTCCAAGCGCGGCACCCACGATGGCCAGGGAACCCCACACCGCGATCGCGATGTTGCGTTCCCGCTCCACCTGGAACGCCACCCGGATCAGGGCCAGGGTAGCGGGCATCATCGTCGCCGCGCCCACCGCGAGCAACGCCCGCGCGGCGATCAACACCCCCGTACTGGGCGCAAACGCCGCCAGCAGGGACGCGGCGGCGAACACCACTAGCCCAACCAGGAACATCCGGCGGTGCCCGACCCGGTCACCCAGCGTGCCGCTGCCCAGCAGCAGCCCCGCCATCACCACCGGATAGGCATTGATGATCCACAAGCTCTGCGTGCCGGTCGTCCCGAGATCGGCGGTCAGGGTCGGCAGGGCGGTGTACAGGATCGAGTTGTCCAACGTGATCAACAACAGTCCCGCGCCCACCGTGACCAGCAACCCCCACCGCTGCGCCCTCGTCGGCGCCGTCCGTGCCATTTCCGCAATCTGCATACAGTAACTCTACTCGACGTATAGTTATGAGACCCAGGTTAGCCAGGCCACATTTCCCCAGCCGTGCGGGACCATTGACGAGACCCGCCCCAACCCCAGGAAGCACCTCGGCTTCCAATGCAGATGGAGCGGCTCCAGATCTCCGTCGCCATCGTCCACGGCAGGTTCCAACACGGCCTTGTGGTGCACTTTCGGGCCGAGGACCCGTTCCAGCGCGGGGTGAATCTGTGTCAGCAGACCCCGGATCCGGTTGGACACGCGAGTGGCCTCGCCAGCGAGGTCGTCGTCGAAGCCGACCAGGACTTCCAACTCGGCGAGGGCCTCGTCGCCGGTGTCGACCCGTCGCAGGGTGTGGGGCAGGGTGCGGGCGGCGTCGGCGATGACGTGGGCGTCGCGGGCGTCGGTCTTCGCGCTACCGGGGTGTAGGTCAGCGATGCGTCGCATGGCCAGGCCGGGCAGGTAGGCCACCTGATGACCGCACGCCCGGGCGACCGCGACCGGCAGGGCGCCGATCGAGGCGGGCTGGTCAACCACGACCAGCACCCGACCGTGGCGGGCCAGCTTGTCGAACAGCTGCCGCAGCCGGGCCTCGGTGTTCGGCAACGCCGCGTCATGCAGCCGTCTGCCGTCCGGACTCAACCCGACCGCGCTCGACGATCACGCGGCCTCGCTGCAGCGCCGCCTAGATGCCGTGCGCGCTGCCCAGCCGGTCTTCGGCCAGCATCTAAATCGACGGCACCGTCGTCCTGGCAGAAAGGAAAGCCCCGTGAACCGCTCCGGCACGATCCCTATGTGGATCCTGGTCATGGGTCTCGCGTCGCTCGTCGCGGCCCTCGTGACGGCGATGCTGAAGAACAGCCTTGACGCGCCGGTCGCCGAAGCCGTGCTGTCCGCCGGGATGGCGTTCGGGTGCACTTTCGGCCTGGGCCTCGGCATTCTCGGCGCACTGCAACAACCCCGGTCCAGGAGCACCCACCGCGGGTCGAGGTGACGCAGCAGACAGCGGAATGCTTGCGGTGATGGTCAGCTCGGTGGCCCCGGGCGAGACGCCAACCTGCGCCAGCATCCCGCTCCCGCACGACGCCGGGACACCGGCACCGGGTTCATGCCCCCGTTTATCCCCCGGAAACCCGTTCCAAGTAGTTACCATCGGTGACAAGCAACGGCCACGGCCTGGTGGCGTCCGTGCAGCTCAGTGCATAAATACGACGACCAATGACAAGCCTAAGGCCGTGACTATCGGTGAGAGGGGGTCAGGGGTTCAAATCCCCTCAGCTCCACATAAAAAGGCCCTGACCAGCAATAATGCCGGTTAGGGCCTTAACTGTTGTCTATGCGATTTTGAATCACTCCCCCCGCCACACAACGCTGCTCAGCCCAGGACGTGCTGGAGGTAGCGTGCTGTCTTGGTGTCGGCAGTGACCAGATCTGCTGGTGTGCCGGTGGCGACCACTCGGCCACCGGCAGGGCCGGCTCCCGGGCCCAGGTCGATGATCCAATCGGCGCGTGCAGCGAGGTGGAGGTCGTGCTCCGCCACAACCACGGTGTTGCCGGCGTCGATGAGGACGTCGAGGGCTTCGACGAGGCGCTGGACGTCGGCGGGGTGCAGGCCCGTCACCGGCTCGTCCAGGACGACCAGGCCGCGTTTGCGGCCCCGGTTGCCTCGTTGGATCGTGGTAGCTAGTTTGAGGCGCTGTGCTTCGCCGCCGGAGAGGTCGGTCGCGCTCTGGCCGAGGGTGACGTAGCCGAGGCCCACCTGGCGCAGGGCGTGGAGTGTGGCGACCAGGGAGTCGGGGCCGGTGAAGAACTCCGCGGCTTCGTCGATGGTCAGGTCGAGTACCGCGTCGATGGAGAGGCCTTGGTACTCGACGTCCAGGACCTGCTGGGTGAAGCGGCGGCCCGCGCAGGTGGTGCAGGTGACCCAGACGTCTGGCAGGAAGTGCATGTCGACGAGTTTGCGGCCATGGCCGGAGCAGTCCACGCAGCGGCCACCGGCGGTGTTGAAGGAGAACGTGGAAGCATTCAGCTCGGCTTTGCGGGCGTGGTCTGTGGAGGCGAACAGGGTGCGGATCGCGTCGAAGGCCTTGCTGTAGGTGGCGGGGTTCGACCTCGGGGTGCGGCCGATGGGGTCCTGGTCGACGACGGCCACCCAGGCGACGGGTGCTGTGTCGTCGGCTTCGACGGCCGAGGCGAACGCGTGCAGCAGGCTGCTCTTGCCGCTGCCGCTCGGGCCTGTCAGGCAGGTGAGTCTGCCCTGGGGCACCTGTACTTCCGCGACGTCGACGTTTTGGTTGCTGATGTCGCGGACGGTGAGCCAACGGGCTGGATCGGCGTCTCGGGTCTTGCGTTCGACGCGTTGTTTGCGGCCGGAGAGGTAGGCCGCGGTCGGTGAGGTCTCGTGGTGGGCCGCTTCGGCCGGTGGTGCGGAGATGAGGAGGTGACCACCGTCGCGGCCGGCTCCCGGTCCGATGTCGACGACCCAGTCGCAGGCCTTGACGATCTCCGGGTCGTGTTCGACGAGCAGCACGCTATTGCCGTTGTCCCGCAGCGCCTTCAGCATGTCGAGGACATCTGCCTTGTCTGCGGGGTGCAGGCCGGAGGTGGGTTCGTCCAAGACGAACGTGATGCCCTCAAGCGGAGTGCTGAGCTGGGCTGCGAGGCGTGCGCGTTGCAGCTCGCCGCCGGAGAGGGTCGAGGCCTCGCGGCTCAGTTGCAGGTGGGACAGGCCGGTGCGGTGCAGGACGGTCAGGCGGGCGCCCAGTTCGCGCAGCAGCGGGAGGCCGACCGCGCGATCCTGGTTGCCGAGTTCGGCTTCGGCCTGGTGCACCCAGTCGATGAGGTCTGTGCCGGTGAGTGTGATCAGTTCCGGATAGGTGCGACCGCCGACGGTGACGGTGCGGGCCGCCTCGCCGAACCCACTGCCAGCGCAATCCTGGCAGGGCGCCATGCGCATGTACCGCTGGTAGCGCTGCTTGCTCGATTCGCTGCCCGCGTTGGCGAACACGCGCTCCACCTCGGCGAGGGCGCCGCGCATCGGCTGGCTGCTGCTGTAGGTCCACTCGGTGCCGGTGGCCCGGCTCGGAATGGTGACGCTGGCGTCGATGACCTGCGCACCGGTGCCGTGCAGGACCGCGTGCTGGAAAGTCGCTGGCAGGTCGCGCCAAGGCACGGACAGATCGACGCGGTGCAACTCGGCGAGGGCGGGAACGAACGAGTGCTCGCCGGAGCGCCACTTCGCGAACCAATGCGAACCCCCTGAGAACAGGGGAAGTTCAGGATTGTCGATGATCAGCTCCGCGTCGGCACGCACGGTACCGCCCGCTCCGTGGCACACCGGGCAGGCTCCCTCGGGGCTGAACCTGTCGAAGCTGGTCGTCGCGAGCTCGGCGCCGGTGCGGAGCGCGGGCAGGCGTGAGTAGACCAGGCCCAGGTACGCGTCCATGCCGGTGACGGTGGCCATTGTGGAACGAGGATTGTTGTTGAGTCGGCGCTGGTCCACCGCGAGCGTCGCGCCGAGGCCGGTGATGCGGTCGACCTCGGGCCGGTCGCGCTGGCCGAGGTAGCGCCGCACGAACGGCGAGATGCCCTCGAGGTAGCGCAGTTGTGCCTCGGCGTGCACGGTGTCGACCGCCAGCGAGGTCTTCCCGCTGCCGCTGACGCCGGTGAACGCCACCAGCTTTCCGCGCGGGATTCGCACGCTAATGTCGCGCAGGTTGTGGGTCCGGGCACCGGTGACTTCGATCCAGCCGCGGTCGTCGTGACGCCGCACGTCGTTCGCTCCGTTCACTTCGCTACCAAGAAAGGGTTGAGCAGGAACGCGACATCGCGCCGCACCCACTCCGAGAGCTCGCCGTCACCGAGGATCGCCCACATGATCAACGCGCCGTTGTACGTCGTCTGCACCGCCCTGGCAATACCGTCCACATCGCACTCGACGAGCTCACCCTGCTCAACGGCCCGCTCCAGCAGCGACGCGATGCCCGTGCGCATCGACTGGGCGAACCTCACGGCGTGGTAGTGCAGTGCGTCGTCGCTGAGGTCGAGATGCAGGAACGCCACGTGGTTGGCCATCTCCGCGGGGCTGTCCACGTCGCTGCTGAGCGCCGCGATGAATGCGTAGAGGGCTTCAAGCGGCGACTCGAACTTGGCGACGATCTCAGTGAAGAACTCGTCGACCTTGGACGCCTCGTACTCGTTGATCGCGACCAACAGGTCGTGCTTGGACCCGAATCGCTTGACCAGCGTGGCCGCCGAGATTCCGAGGTCGGATGCCACGTCGTTGAGCGTGACGCGGAGCGGGCCGATGCGGGCCAGCGTGCGGGACGCGCTGACGAAGATCTGCTCGTTGGTGACGGACATCGGTCGCGGGCTCATGGCACGGATGGTACCCGATAAGTGAATTGGCGTTTACTAACGCCGCGTCGCGTGATCATCTGACCCTCCCGCCGCAGCACTGAGATGACAGAAGCCTCCTCATGGCCGCGCCTCTCCGCTGCCAGAGCCGGCTTGACGGCAGCCGGCCGTTCGAGGAGCCGACGCAACAGCAGTTGCATGCCGGTAGTCGCCCGGATGTGGTTCATCGCGCGGACGCCGGGAGAGGTAGGTGCCAGCGGCAGGCGGAAGGCGTCCGACACGCGCCACAGCAGCCCGGCCCCGGTGGCAGCGGCCTTCTCCCACAGACCGAAGGAGGGAAAGCCGCGGTCGGCCAGCAGGAGCATGTCGGCCTTCAGGCGGTGCAGCAGCCGGTGCGCGAGGGTGCGCTCGCCCTCTCCTTCTCTTTCGGCCAGCGGATCACTTTGACCCCGTTGGCATCCATGTTCAGAAGCCTCCCAGGCTGGATGTTCGTCTTGTATCTCCCTCCGGTTCGTTCGATACGCACAGGAGTAGTGATCGTTTGGCGCTACCAGGCTGTGTTCAGTTTTCGGCACTCGCCGCAAGGGGTGCCGGAGCCGATCCGATGTAGCTGCGCCGCGGTACGAGGAACGTGGCAAGGCCTGCCAGCACGTACATGACCACCGCGGAGACGAAGGCGACGTGGTAGTGGTCGAGCAGCCGCACGGGTGTGTCGTCGGCGGTCACCGGAACGATCGCCGCTGCCATGGTGACCGCCACCGTGAGACCCAGCACCGGGCCCACCTGTTCGGAGGTATTGATCAGGCCGGCCGCGAGCCCCTGCTTTCGTTCCGGCAGCCCGCGCGTCGCCACGATGATCGCGGGAGCCTCGATGAACGCCGCGCCGACGCCGATCAGCAGCAGGGGTGGGAAGATCCACGCCAGGTAGGAGCCGTCGCCGGGCGCGAACACGAACCACAGCGAACCGGCCGCGCCACCTGCTGTGCCCATCAGAAGCAGTGCTTGCGCACCCACCTTCTCCATCAACCACGCCACCCTGGTCGCGATCACCGCCATCACCAGCGTGATCGGCAGGTAGGCCAGGCCGGCGTCCGTGGCTGAGTAGCCGAGCACACGCATCATGTAGAAGGTCACGTAGAACATGACGCCGAGGTTGGCGGCGGTGGACAGCAGATTGATCACATTGCCCGCTCGAACCCCAGGTTCGGCGAACACCGCCAACGGCACGAGCGGGTCGCTGTGCCTGCGCTCCACGGCCACGAAGGCTGCCAGCAACACCACCGTCGTGGCCGCGCTCATTGTCATCACCAGGGCGCTTGACCCGTGCTCGACCCTCGTCAGCGTGAACACGAGCATCCCGAGCCAGCCGGTGAGCGTGAGCGCACCGAGCACGTCCGGCGACACCCGCTGCACCGGCCGGGTGCGCGGCAAAAGCGATGCCACGGCGAGTCCGGCCACGAGCCCGATCGGCAGGTTGAGCAAGAAGATCCAGCGCCACCCGAATGCATCGGTCACGAGTCCGCCCACGACCTGGCCGAGCGCCGCCCCCGCGAGACCGGTGAAGCTCCACCACGCGACAGCCCGGTTGCGTCCGGAGCCGGTGGTGCTGACGAGGTTGAGCAGGGCCAGGGCGGTGGGGGAGACCATCGCCGCGCCCACGCCCTGAACAGCCCTGGCCGCGAACAACTCGGTACCGCTCGTCGCAAAGCCGCACCACACCGACGCGGCCACGAACACCCCGAGGCCGACCAGCAGCAACCGCCGCGGTCCGAATAGGTCGCCGAGTCGCCCGGACAGGGCGAGCAGACTGCCGAATGTCAGCATGTAGGCGCTGGCCACCCACTGCGTGTCCGCAGCGTCCACCTTCAGGTCCACCTGGATGACGGGCACTGCGACGCCGAGCACCGTCATATCGAGGATCAGCAGCATCTGGACCAGGCACAACGTTGCGATGGCAGCGAAAGGTGGCTGGCTTGTCGCCTCTGGCTTCTGGTTCAGTTCGGTCACGTTCGGTCTACCTCCATAGGGTGTGTCGAAGTCTCTACTGACGGTAAATGAACGTGCATTTACTTATCAACTCGGGGCCCCGGAACTTGTCCCGACATCTCCGCCAGCCTCGCTCGCTTTCGCCCGCACCACAGCCATCCCGCTGGGCGATCGAGCCGTGGACGTGACGCGCAGACAGCCGTCACCAACAGTCGCTCCACGTGCTCGACAGTCCGCTCCCTTCCGCCGGACCCACCGAACAGCGACATCGAGTAGAGATCCATCGAAGCCGCAGCCCGAGCCGCGGGTCCGGTCTGACCGGGTGCGGGACGATCGAGGTCAACCCCGAACCAGCATCACTGCCGGCGGGCTTGTCTGGTCGGGAAGTCGACGCCGTAGCGCGGGGACCGCAGGGTGGCATTGTCTTCGAGGTGACCTCGCGGCGAGCGCTCAAGAATCCGTACAAAACGTGGGCGAGCCGGATGGCGTGCCCGGTCTCGATGTCGAGCAGGCGCAACATGATGTGAATCGGCACGGAATATGCCGGGGAGTTGCGCCCCTTACTGGCCTCTTTTGGCGCACGAGTCGGCCCGGGTGGATCGGGCCGATCGCGTGTCCCGATCCGCCCCGGCCGGATTCCGGGCCGGAATGAAAGCACAGCCGACTGGGTACGGGTCGCGGCCGTTACGACGAGGTGCGGCGGCGGAAGACCCACCCCGCGAGCGGGACCACCTGCAGTCCGCTCCAGCAGGCCAGCGCGATCCACGCGTCGTTGCCGATCGGCAGGTCGAGCAGCAGACCGGCGGCCGCCAGCCACTCCGTACCCCCGCTTCTGGCCGGAAGCCGACCACCAGGCCGCCCAGCACGATCACCGTCATCGACAGGAGGTGCCGGGCCAGGAGCCCACCACATGGCCGGTGAGCAGGGACGTCGAGACCATCGGCATGGACCGGAAGCGGTCGACGAGGCCTTCGGCGAGGTCGTTGGCCATGCTGACCGAGGAGTTGGTGGCGTTGAAGCCGACGCTGATGACGACCAGGCCTGCGACCATGTAGCTCGCGCAAATTCACGCTGCCGGTCTCGATCGCGCTCGGACGGGCCACCCGGCGCGTGGGCCCGGCGGTGCGGTTCGCTTCCACTCAAGCCCTGCGCAAAGATAGTTGCCAAGTGCTCAGTCGTATTTGGTGTGCCCCGTGTTGGGATCGACTTCGACCAAAAAGTTGCGAATCTTTTCCCGGTGTTCGTCGAGCGACAGCTCCCGGGCCGGAAACGAACCAAAGCCGCAGCCGGGGTCTGGTCCACTGAGCCAGGTGTAGTCGGTGCCAGCGGAGTTGCTACTGCGGATGGCGAATATCTCGCCATCGACTTCAAGTAGGGACGAGGTGGCGTCGGTTTTGGGGCACAGGCCGGGCGCAGCCTCCGGGTCGGCTTCCCCGTCACCACTGTCGTCGGCTGAGTAGATCGCCTTCATCTGGCTATCTTCGCGGATGCGCCCGGCCGGGCGCGTATCTGTCGTAGATCGAGCACCACCGAACGCCCGGCAGGTTCGGCCCGTGCGGCCGTGGCGACTGCGGCGGCGGGTCTGCCCTGCCGAGCCGATCTGCCGTGAACCGCGGTGGAGTGCGAGGGTTCGCGCGAACAATGGCGTTGCGTTCACCTGGCGACGTCGGCTCACCGCATGACAAGCGCGGCATGGCCGGGGTCGTGCTTGCGGAGTTGGCGCGACGAGCACACAACGACGGCCTCGCGCACGTGGTTGCTCCGCTTTGACCGACGTGGAAGTACCGGTATCCGATAGCGCCGATGGCCGGGGCCGGGTGGACCCGCCCGGACGGTCTCTCTGTCGATCCGTGGATCCGTATCCACCAACGCATGGGAGAACGCGGTCACCCGGAGGGTGGCCGCGTTCACCGACTAGCGGATCACGTGAGTCGCTACACCGAGTCTGCGTAATCGTATGCTATGAGGAAGCTGTCATCGAACTTCGGTCCGTAGGCCGAGCCAGGATCAAATGATTGGTGGCCGTAGAGACTGACTATCTTGCCGAGACCGTTCGAACCGTAGTCTTTTACGATAGGGCTACCCTTGCCCGCAGCGCTCCCTTTTCCGAACAGTTCGCAATCGCCTCCTACCTCGACTACCTCGGGATCACTGGAGAGGCTCATGTTGGAAAAGCAGAATCTCGGGGTTATGCTAGCGTATCCAAGTATGTGCACATAACCGGAAGTCTGGTATGTTGCCCACCCGTGGGCACCGTACTGTGACGTCACATCGTCATCATCGTGCAAGATTGCAAACCCGATATTGCTGCTAACCCTACCCTGTTGTGTCCAACCAGTCACGCTGGATAGAGTCCGGGGGACGTGTTTGTTCCACGGGGCAGTGGTATCTGGGCCGTTAAAATCGGAGAGCCAGGCCCAATTTTTTGCCCACTCTCCGTGCAAGTGGTTGTAGACGCAGTTCCCGGAGGTCAGGATCAGGTTGTTGTCGCCAACTATCGTGCTGCCAGTGCATACATAGTCTTGTCCGCCGGCTGTGTATCCAACCAGGCCCTGCGAATTTGTGATCCGGTCCATAGTGCCGTTATCGGCGGTCGGCGGTACCGGGTCCATCGAAATTTCCGGAACATCGGATCGCGGTGACTGTGGGGCCTCTAGATTCATGTCCTCCGGAAGGGGTGCGGGTATGGCGTTGGCTATTCGCTCCGGAGTCCAGTATTCCTTAACCTTTTCGACAAGTGCTTCGCTGGTGATAGCCTGACCATCGCTGGTGCGATTGGGGTAGGAGACGCCGACACTAGTAGGGTCCGAATTAACCGGGGAGGACTGGTCTGCTTGGGCAGCGGGTGAAGCACTCCCAATGAGGGTCAATGCTAGGAATGCAGGCGCAGACCATCGTAGTAGTGGTCTCAAGGGTTTGTTTTCCTTCCTTTGTGAGTTGCGAGATGACCATAGTCCTAAAAGGACAAACCACACAATGAGTGTGTGATCTATGTCACCCTATGCCCGATTATGCCGTCATAGTCTTCGAGGTGACTCGTGGTGGGGTTTGGCCAGGGCCAGGTAGCTATGGTTGCCTTCCTGGCGCCGGGGCAGGGCAGCGTCCCCGCAGAACGGGCCGAGGACTCGCCACCGCCCAGGGCGTCCCGACGCGGGGCATTCCGCAGGTGGCCATGGACGTTGCCGGATGGGGAGCTCGCCGCCGCGTACGCACAGCTGGGAGCCTCCCTCCAGGAAGGCTGGTCGACGCCGACCCGCTGCTGACGAGGTCGTCGCCCCCAGGGCTCCGGACACGGCCTCACCTACGCGGCCACGGTCATCCCGGACCGGCTTCGCGGAAGCATGTATGACGCGCCCGTCGTCGGGGCGCGGACCTCGTCCCCGACCGAACAACTCGCCCACCTTCCCGGTCACCGGAGATACCGGCGATGAGGTGTACGGCGGCCGGGGCCTCGTGCGGTCCAGGTGTACGGCGGCAGCGGTCAGAAGGCGCCGGTTGACCCGTCGGTCAGCTCGCGCAGGATGTCGGCGTGGCCGGTGTGCCGAGCCGTCTCTTGGATCACGTGCACCAGGATCCAGCGGAGCGAGACCTCGCCGAGCTGCGGCTGCGGCACCACATGATCGAGGTCGAATCGGGCTGCCACCGTGCGGGACCGAACGCACTCTGCCTCGTAGGCCGTCGCGAGCCGCTCGACGGTGTCGTCGTCGGTCAGGGTGAAGCTGGCCAGTGCGCTCTCCGCGGTGGCCAGGACAACCTCACCCTCGCTGGGGTCGAGTAGTGCCGAGAACCAGTTCCGCTCCACGAGGGTGAGGTGCTTGACCAGGCCGGCGACCGTGGTCGCGGACGGCACCAGGCGGCGAGCGGCATCGGTTTCGGAGAGCCCACGCAGCTTGCGCAGCACCGCGCCGCGGTGGAAGTCGAGGAAGGCTTCGAGCACCGCGCGTTCACTGCCCGTGCGTACCTGCACCAGACCAACTGTGGGATCGACATTCCTCGTAACCATGCCGGGACCCTAACCGACCGCTGGTGCCTTCACATCCCGAGTTTTCGCGAGCCCCTTCGACCGGGAGGTGGAGACCGGTCAGGGGCGGGTCTCGGTTGCTAGAGTACCCGCCCCGGACCGGTTGGCTGAGCGCGTTGGCCCGGGAGGTCTTCGCCGTCGGGCTGCCGGCGGTGGCTCCGCCAGAAACACAGTAGACCGCAGGCCGGTCTGGTCAGGCGATGAAGTCTCGGACCTTGGTGTAGTTGCTGGGGTCGTCGTTCATGTCGGTGTGCCCCTTGCAGCCCACGGAGGTGTTCACCGCGCCGTCGAGCTTCGCCGAACTGTCGGGGTTGATCAGTGCGTCACACGTCGACCACAGGGTGGCGTAGTTGACGTTTCCCGGGGTTTCGTCGCCGGAGTTCAGCGAGTCGAGGAAACTGCTGCCGCGAATCATTTCCCGGCACGAGGTGTAGAAAAAGCAGAACAGGGAGACGTCGGTTCCGTGGTTCACCCCGGCCACGGAGACGAAGTCGTCCACGGTGGCGGTCCCGCCGCCGTTCTTGAGGTACCAGCGGGAGCTCAGCGCTCCCATCGAGTGGGCGACGATATCAACCTTCGTGGCGCCGGTCGCGTCGAGCACCTCCTGCACCTTGGTGATGAGCTTCGATCCGGTGGTCGCGTTGGACTGCTTCCAGTCGTAGGACCAGTTGTGCAGCTCAGAGTCCTGGTAGCCGTCCGCCTTGAACTTGTTGATCCAGGTGTTCCAAGTGCTGGCGGAGCTGCTCAGCCCATGGACGAAGAGGACGGGATTGCGGACTGCGGCCTGTGCGGCCGACGGGGCGACCAGTGCCACCGTCGCCACCAGGGCGGCGGCGACGGCGGTGCGGACGAAGCGTCTCATGGGGGTCTCTTTCGATCCAGGCGGCCCAGAGTTCGGACCTGACGGTGGTGGGGTGGGAGACAATCCAGTGACGAACGTCAATGTGACATGAGGGTGTCAGGGGGTGCTAGTGGTGTAATGTTTCAATCGGGTAACATCGATAGAAATTTGGTGTTGCTGGTCAGGGTAGGGGCGAATTCTCTTCGCGTAGCTTCGCCGACCCGGCGCCGACCGACCAGCCGGCAACCCACTGGCTGGATGTGGTCGGCTTGGTCCGGTCCGCCAGGTGGTACCAGTCCATTCGGCACGAGGCCTGGGTCACCTCCAGCACGCCGTAGCCGTGTCCGTCCAGTTCGGTCCAGCGCACGTGTGGATTCGTCGCGCGGATCAGGCTCGCACCGAGCTTGCTGATGACGTTGTCGGGCCGGAGTCGCAAGAAGTCGTCCACGTTGTCGGTGGTCACCGATGGCACCACGAATTCGGCGGCGGCCGGTGACCAGGGGCCGGTGGCTTTCGTCGTCAGTTCGTTGGCCCACGAGGTGTGGATATCCCCGGTGAGGAAGACGACATCACGGGTGTCGGTGGCGCGGAGATGGTCGACCAGATCGTTGCGGTCAGCGTTGTAGCCGTCCCACTGGTCGGCGTTGAGCACCAGGCCGTTCTGTGGCACGCCCAGCAGTTCGCCCAGCGGGCCGAGGAGCCAGGCGGGCAGCGTGCCGACATCGAGGCGAGAGATCATCACCGAGCTGCCGACCAGCTTCCATCGCGCGTCGGAGGCGGCCAGACCGCTCTTCAGCCAGGTCATCTGGTCCTCACCGGTGATTGTCCGGTCGCCGTCGTCGACGTCGCCCCAGTTCTGCTCTGACCGGTACGTTCGCAGGTCCAGCATGGAGAGGTCGGCCAGTCGCCCGAAGCGGAGCCGGCGGTAGATGGCGCCGTCCACTCCCGCGCGTACGGGCATCCATTCCAGGTACGCCTGCCGCGCCGCGGCCAGCCGGGCCGCGTAGTCACCCTCATCGCCCGGGGTGTGGTTCTCCGCGCCGCCGGACCACGAGTTGTTGGCGACCTCGTGGTCGTCCCAGGTGATCGCCCAGGGTAGTGCGGCGTGCAGGGCCTGCAGGTCCGGGTCGGTCTTGTAGGTGGCGTGGCGGATGCGGTAGTCGGTCAGGGTGAGCGTCTCGTGCGGTGGGCTGACCGGACGGATGACCTGGCCCCCGGTGCCGAGCTCTCCGGTGCCGTACTCGTAGAGGTAGTCGCCGAGGTGCACGACGAGGTTCAGGTCGCCCCGCTCGGCCAGGTACCGGTAGGCCGCGAAGTAGCCACCCTCCCAGTTCGAGCAGGAGACCACGCCCAATCGCAGTCGATCGATCTCGGCGTCCAGGTCCGGCGCCGTCATCGTTCGCCCGGTCGGCGACCAGCCGCCGTCGTAGCCGAAGCGGTACCAGTACGTGGTGGCTGGCTCAAGCCCGGTTGCCTCGACGCGGACGGTGTGGTCTCGCGCGGGCCCGGTGGGAATCGTCCCCTGTGCCAGCAGCGTGGTGAAGTCTGGGTCGGCGGAGATCTGCCAGGACACCTGCGCCTCGGGGCCGAGCCCGGAGCCGGGTTGGGCCTCCTCGGTCGGAGTTAGCCGGGTCCAGAGTAGGACCCCGTTGGGGAGGGGGTCGCCGGAGGCGACGCCATGCCGGAAGGCGCCGCTGGCGGCCTGCGCGGGATTGCCGCGGGCGACGGTGGCGCTGGCGAGGGCGGCGGTGCCAGCGGAGGCACCGGCCACCCGGAGTAAGGTCCGGCGATCAATTGCATTCATCATGGACTATGTCTACCGGAATGTGTGTTGGGTTCGCTACCGCCGGCTGCGGCGTCGGCGGTGCCCCGTCCGGGCGTCGAGAGGTTGCGGGGTGGGGCCGGAACGGGTCTCAAAAGGGTGAGGAGACCCGCCCTCCGGGTGGAAAATCCATTTTGTTCCTAATGTGATATCGCGCCCTCGCGGGTGGGGCAGGGCGGGGTGAAGCGTGATGTACGCAGGGGCGGCGAGTATGGCGCTGGTCGCCGTAGTGGTCGTGGCGGGCTGCTACCTGGCGCACCGTGCGCTGGCGATTGCTCGTCGGCCGCTGCTGGTTTCGCCGTTCCAGTCCGGCTGGCCCCCCGCGGAGCACGCCCTGTCTCGGTACCACGTCCGTTGGTACCTGGTGACGGTGCTCTTCCTGGCGTTCGACGTGGAGATGCTCTTCATGTACCCGTGGGCGGTCGTCGTCGCCGACCTGGGGGCCACCGCCGTGGTGGAGATGTTCGTCTTCCTGGCGGGCGTGCTCGTCGCGGTCGTGTGGGCCTGGCGGGAAGGCGCGCTGCGATGGGTGTGAGCGGTGCGCTGGCGCGGCTCGCCCTCCGGCACGCCCATTTGCTGGTCATTGAGGTGCCCGGGAACTGGCTGACCCGGGTCGCCGTCGAGCGGCTCGCGGGAGCCCGGGGGTGGCGGCTGGCGGTGTCACCGGCGGACGCCGACATCCTGGCGGTGTGTGGATCGCCCGGACCCGAGCTGTCGCTGGTGGTGGCGAGCCTGTGGGAGCAGCTGCCCGGGCCGCGGGCCCGGATCGATGTCGCCGCGCCGGAGCTGGTGGCGGCCGCCCTGGACCAGGCGGAGGCCGTGCTGCGGGATACGCCCCGCCAGCGGCGGGACAGTGCCGCCCGGGACGGACGCGGACCCGACGACGCCTCGGACGACGACATCGCCTTGGCGCACGGCAGCGAGGATCGCGATGGGCTGGAGATGGACGTGCTACACGTGCGACTCGGCCCGGTGCTGCCGGACTGGCCAGCCGGCCTGGTCCTCCGTGCTCACCTGCACGGCGACCTTGTTGCCAAGGCGCACGCGGGTGTCGTTGACGCTGGGCACGGGCCTGCCGGCGGTGCGCATGTCGTCGGTGGTGGCCCATCCGGCGAGGTCGGGCCGGCAGATGCTGCGGAGCTCGCCGCCCAACGCTGCGACAACGCGGCGCGGCTACTGGCGCTGGCGGGCTGGCGGGACGCGGCCCAGCGGGCCCGCGTGGTCCGCGATCGGCTCCTGGCCGGCGAACGGTCGGCGGCGACCACGGAGCTGGCGCGGCTGCGGCGCCGGGTCCGCCGCTCGCGGCTGCTGCGCTGGTCGCTGCGGCGGGTCGGGCCACTGCCGCCCGACGAACTGGCCCGGTTGGGGCTCGCCCCGGAGCTCACCGGTGACGTGTGGGACCGGCTCAACGGCATGCTCAGCCGGGCAGCCCTCACGGTCGGTGGTCCCGCCGGCGTGGCGGTCGGTCCCGTCGGCGTCGAGGCTGGTGCTCCCGCCGGCGTCCCGGTCGGTGTGCCGGCCACCCCGCCCGCGGCGGTCGCCAGCGTGGTGTCCGGGTGGGACCTGGCCACCGCCCGGCTCATCGTCGCCAGTCTCGACATTGCCGCGTTGGGTGTGGTCACCGATGGCTGAAGTGCCGGCAGCCGTCTCCGGTGGCTGGGCGCCGGTCGCGGCGGGGCTGCTGGGGACGCTCGCGGTCGCCGCGGCGCTGTTCGATGGCGCCCTGGCCGAACGGGCCGCCGGTGCCCGGCTCGGGACGGGGCGGCCAGTGGGTGAGGTGGCGCGGTTGCTGCGGCAGCGCCGGCGAACCACCGTCGCCGCGGACCGTCTGCTCTGGCGAATCGGCGGGGCCGGGCTGCTCGGGATGGCGCTGATGATCGTCACGGTGGTGCCGCTCGGGCGGTGGACCCTGTTCGACCTGGCCGTCGGGGTGGTGTGGGTTAACGCGCTCGATGTCCTGGCGTGGGCCTTCGTGTGGCTGACCGGGTGGGGCGCCAACTCCGCGTACACGATGGTCGGCGGTTACCGGTTCCTCGCACACGGATTGGCGTACGAGTTGCCGCTGATGTTCGCGCTGGTGGCGCCGGCGGTTGCGGCGTCCAGTCTGCGGGTGGGGGAGGTCGCCGCCGCGCAGCAGGGGTTGTGGTTTGTGGTGTGGATGCCGGTGGCCTTCGTCGTCTACTGCCTCGGCGTGGTGGCGATCGCGGTGTGGGGGCCCTTCTCGCCGGCGCTCGGTCGCGACCTGGCGGGTGGGGTGACGGCGGAGCTCTCCGGTGTGGACCGGCTGTTGTTTCTGGCCGGCCGGTACGCGCTGCTGGCGGCGGGAGCCGCCTTCGCCGTACCGATGTTCCTCGGTGGTGGGGCCGGGCCGCTGCTGCCGGCCTGGGCCTGGGTGCTGGTGAAGGCCACCGTGCTGCTGGCGGTGTTGGTGTGGCTGCGCCGTCGGGTGCCCGCGCTGCGTCCGGACGTGTTCATGGAGGTGGGCTGGCTGGTGCTGTTGCCGGCGGTGCTGCTGCAGGATCTCCTCGTCGCCGTCATCGTGATCGGAGGCTGAGGCATGCTCACCCACCTTGTCTTCTGGGGCCTCGCGGTCGTCGCGGTGCTCGCCGGGGTCGCCGTCTTCGTCGTCAACTCGATGGCTCGGGCCAGCTACTCCCTGGCGCTCTCCTTCATCGCGGTCGGCCTTCAGGTGCTCCTGCTGCAGCAGCTCTACGTTGGCGTACTGGTCATTCTGATGATGGTGATGGAGATGGCGATCATGGCCGTCTACATGAACATGTTCATGGGCATGAATCCAGCGATGATGTCGATGAACATGGTCCACGGTGCTCGGCACGCCCTACCGGTGTCGGTCGGGGTCTTTCTGCTCCTGGCCGCCGGGGCACTGTTCGCGCCCTGGCCGAGCCGTCGCGGCAGCCCGCCGGAGGACGTCACCGTCGCCCTCGGCACCGAGCTGATGGGGCCGAAGATGTTGACCATGGGAGTGGTGGGTGTGGTGATGGCGGCCACCATCGTCAGTGGGGTCGTCCTGGCCGCGCACCGCACCCGCTACGACCGGTTCGGGGACGACCTTCGTCGCCGTCGGGTGGCCGATCCGCAGCCGGGGGGAGTGGGGCGGTGACGGTCCGGACTGTGCTGCTGGTGGCCGCGGCCCTGATCGCCGTCGGTTTGTACGGCGCCCTGTCCCAACAGGTCGTGGTGATGGTGATGATGGGCCTGGAGCTGATGCTCAACGGCCTGATCCTGGCCGTGGCCGGGCTGTGGTGGTTCTGCGCCCCCGACCCGTCCGGGCAGGTGCTGCTTCTGGTGGTCCTCACGGCGATGACGGTGGAGATGGCGATGGGCTTCGCCGTCGCCACTTCGCTGCACCGCCTACGGCGGTCGGATCTGACCGACACGGCCGCGGACCTGTCCGGATGACCACGCCCGGGACGGCAGCGTTGTGGGCGGTGGTCGGCCTGCCCGCCACCGCCGGTGCCGTGCTGGTCGTCGCCCGGCCCGGAGACCGCGTCGCGGTGCGGGTCGCGGTGCCGGTCGCGGCCACGGCCGTGCTGCTGTCAGCACTGGTCGCCGTCACCCGGCCGACGGTGGCGGTGCCGTTCCTGGCCGGCGTGGATTTCGTCCTGACGGTGGATGGGCTGGCCGCGCTGGTCCTGCCGACGGTGCTGGTGGTGACGCTACTGGTGCTGGTGGCCGCCGTCGGCGAGGCACTCACCCCGGCGGCGCGGTTCCACGGCCTGATGCTGCTGTTCGCCGCCGCGGCCGCGCTGACCGTCACGGCAGGCACCCTGCCGACGTTGCTCTTCGCCTGGGAGCTGATGGGCGCCGCGTCCTACGCGTTGATCGGGTTCTGGTGGTGGGACGAGGCCCGGGTCGCCGCCGGCCGCACGGCATTCCTCACCACCCGTACTGCGGATCTTGGCCTCTACCTGGCGGCCGGGGCGGCGCTGGCCGGCGGCGCGGGCCTGGCCCTGGCCGACCTCGCCGCCAGCAGCCCGGGGTGGCGACACGTCCTGGCGGCCGGGGTCCTCGTCGCGGCGCTCGGCAAGGCCGCGCAGCTGCCGTTCTCCTTCTGGCTGTCCCGGGCCATGGCCGGGCCGAGCCCGGTCAGTGCGCTGCTGCACTCCGCGGCGATGGTGGCACTGGGCGGCTACCTGCTCCTGCGGATGCAGCCGCTGCTGGCCGCCACCGGCTGGGCCCCGTGGGCGGCCATGTGGGTCGGTGCGGGGACCGCGCTGCTGCTCGGCGCGGTCGCGCTTACCCAGCCCGACCTCAAGCAACTCCTCGCCGCTTCCACCTGTGCGCAGCTCGGGTTCGTGGTGTTGGCCGCCGGGGCCGGCGCGGTAGCGGGCGGGGCCGCGCATCTGGTGGCCCACGCCGCGGTCAAGGCGCTGTTGTTCCTCGCCGCCGGGGCGTGGCTTGCCGCGCTGGGCACCAAACAGCTCGCCGGTCTGGCGGGGGTGGCCCGGCGCTGGTCGCTTGCCGGCTGGTCGGCCACGGTCGCGCTGCTCGCGTTGGCCGGGATCGCGCCGCTGTCGCTCTGGGCGACCAAGGACGCCATCCTCGCTGCCGTCCGCGAGGAGTCGCCGGCGCTGTACGCGGTCGGCCTCGCGGCCGCAGCGCTCTCCGCCGCCTACGCGGGGAAGGTTCTCGTCGTGCTCTGGCGGCGGGTCCCCGCTGATCAGCAGGGCGCGGTGGACGCGTACCGGGACCAGGAGGGGACCGGCACCGGGCGGATTCCCCGGGCCGGGTGGTTGCCGCTGCTGGTGTTGGCGGTCGCCGCCGCGGGCGCCGGGTTGCTGGCGCTGCCCCCGACCGGCGCTGTGGTCGCCCACGCCGTCGGTCAGCCCGGCGGCTATCAACCGGTTCCGGTGGTGGAACTGGCCGCGTCGGCGTTGATCGCCCTGGCGGCCCTCGTCGTCGTGGCGCGGTGGCGGGCGCCGGCACCGCGCTGGGCACGGCGGTGGCTGGGCCTTCGACACGCGGCTTCGGTGCTGGTGACGCGTCCGACCCTGGCGCTCGGTGCGGCGGCGGCTCGGTTCGACGACCGGGTGCTGGACCGGGGCGTCGCGCAGGCGGCGCGGGCCACGGTCGTCCTCGCCCGGCGGGCCGCTCGGATCGACGAGCGCCGGGTCGACCGGACGGTGGAGGTTGTCGCGGCCGGGCTGCGGCGGCTGGGGCACCTCGCGCGCCGGCCGCAGACCGGGCAACTGCACCAGTACTACCTCCAGGCCGTGGTGGTGCTCGTCGTCGGTGCCGTCGTCCTCGTGGTGCTGGGGTAGCCGGATGCTGACCGCGATCGTCTTCCTGCCCCTGCTCGTCGCGGTGCTGCTGGCCGTCGTCCCCCGGTGCGGCGACGCCGCCGCGCGCTGGGTCTGGGTGGGTACGGCGACGGTCGAGCTGGCGCTGGTCGGCGTCGTCTGGGCGGGGTACGAGACGCCGCCGCCGGGACAGCTGGCCTTCGCCGTACGGGCGACCTGGATCCCGGGGGTGGGCAGCAGCTACCACCTTGGCGTGGACGGGCTCTCCCTGCCCCTGATGGCGATGACGGCGGTGGTCTTCCTCGCCTGCGCGGTGTACGCCCTGCGGGAGCGGCACCGCCCCCGCGTACAGGCGTCGCTCTTCCTGTTTCTCCAGAGTGTGTGCCTCGGGGTCTTCGCCGCGGCCGACCTGATTCTCTTCTTCGTCTTCTTCGACCTGTCCATCGTCGGGATGTACGCGGTGATCGCCGGCTGGGGACACGGCGACCGGGCCCGGTCGGCGCTGAAGTTCTTCCTCTACACCTTCCTCGGCTCGCTGGCGCTGCTCACCGGGTTCATCGGCCTGTACGCGGCCGCCGACCCGCACACCTTCGACATGCCGACCCTCACCGCGGAGAACCCGCTCGCGGGGCGCCCTCTGGCCGGCGGCGTGGTGCTCGCCGCGATCCTGATCGGCCTGGCGGTGAAGACCCCCACCGTGCCGTTTCACACCTGGTTGCCGCCGGCGCACACCGACGCTCCCGCGGTCGGCTCCGCCGTTCTGGCCGGGGTGCTGTTGAAGCTGGGTACCTACGGCTTCGTGCGGATCGCCGCACCGATGCTGCCCCAGGCGTGGCGGGGTTGGGCGTGGGCTATCGTCGCCGTCGGGGTGGTGTCGGTCCTCTACGGCGCGCTGGTCGCCCTGGCCCAGACCAACCTCAAGCGGATGATCGCGTATACCTCGATCAATCACATGGGCTACGTCGTGCTCGCCGTTGGCGTCGCCGGTCTGGTCGGCGTGGACACCGCGGAGCCGCGGGCGGTGGCGGTTACCGGTGCGGTCACCCAGATGGTCAGCCACGGTCTGATCACCGCTGCCCTGTTCCTGCTCGCCGGGGTCCTGTACGAGCGGGCCGGCAGTTACGACCTGCACGCGTACGGCGGTCTCGCCGCCCCCGCCCCGATGTTCGCCGCGCTCTTCGCCGTCGGCGCCTTCGCCTCCCTCGGCCTGCCGGCCTTCTCCGGCTTCATCGCCGAGTTTCAGGTCTTCGCCGGCAGCATCGCCACCGCCCCCGTGACGGCGGTGGCGCTGCTCGGCATCCTCGTCACGGCCGCGTTGTTCCTCCGCGCCGGGCAGGCGTTGCTGACCGGCCCCACCGCCGGCTGCGCGACGGGCTTCGGCGACCTGCGCCCCACCGAGCTGTGGTCGGTGGGGCCGCTTTTGGGGTTGTCCCTGCTCATCGGGGTGCTGCCGCGCCCGCTGCTCGATCTCATCGAGCCCGCTGCCCGTACCGTCGTTGACCTGCTCGGCCGGTGACTCAGGTGGCGTCGGAGATGATGCGCACCGAGCTGCTGCTGCCGGAGCTGCTGCTCGCCGGCGGTGCGCTCGTCGTCCTGCTCGGCGGCTCATTCGTGCCCCGCCACCGGCAGTGGATCCTGCGGGGGGTCGCCGCCGCCGTCTGCGGCACGGTCATCATCACCGCCGCGGTCGCGCTCTCCGCTCCGGCCAACACCGCCTTCGACGGCACCTACGCGATCGACACCGGCACCGGCGTCGCCCGGATCCTCGCCGCCGCCGGCTGCCTCCTCGTCCTCGCTCTCGCCGGGGACGAGCTCGCCGGGGCCGCCCGGGAGAGCGACGCCTACGCGCTGCTGCTCTTCGCCACCGCCGGGGCGGTGCTGCTCGCCGGCGCCACCGACCTGCTCGCCCTGGTGGTCGGCTTTCTGCTGGCCAGCATCCCGCTGTACGCGCTGATCGGCCTGGCCGGCACGGCCGCCGGTGCCGAAGCGGTGCTGAAGACCTACCTCCTCGGCGCCCTCTTCGGCATCCTGCTCCTGCTCGGTGTCACGCTGCTCGCCGGGATCACCGGCACCACGGCCTACGGCGAACTCGTCGCTCGGCTGCCGGACGCGCCGCGGCCGGTGGTCACCGTCGCCGCCGTCGCGGTGATCGGCGGGTTGATGTTCAAAGCCGGTGGATTCCCCGCGCACTTCTGGGTTCCCGACGCGGCCCAGGGCGGTACGGCCATGGCGGCGACGTTCCTCACCACCGTGCCCAAGATCGGTGCGTTGCTCGCGGTCCACCGGCTCGCCGGGGTCCTCCCCGGCTCCTCGAACTGGCCGGCGGTGGTGGCCGCGCTGGCCGTGGCGTCCATGCTGCTGGGTAACCTCGCCGCCTTCTGGCAGACCGACGTGCGGCGGCTGCTCGGCTGGTCCACGGTGAGTCAGGTTGGTTACCTGCTGGTGCCGGTGGTCGCCACCGGACGCAGCGACCTCGCCCAGCCGTCGTTGTTGGTCTACCTCGCCGGCTACACCGTGACCAACGTCGCCGCCTTCGCGGTCACCGCCGCGCTACCGCGGCACCGTGACCGTACGTCCTGGCGCGGGGTAGCGGCGACCACACCGTGGCTGGCCGCCGCCCTGGTGGTGGCGCTACTCGGGTTGGTCGGCACCCCGCCGACAGCGGTCTTCGTCGGGAAACTGACCGCCGCGAGCGCCGCCTGGGACGGCGGGTACGCGTGGCTGGCGGTCGTCGTGTTCGGCAACTCCGCACTCAGCCTCTTCTACTACCTGCGGTGGTTGGTTCCGCTCTATCAACCCTGGGCGGTCGCCCCGCCCGACCGCCCAGGGCGATGGAGTGCGACGGTGGCCGTCGTGGCAGCCGCGCTCAGCCTCGTCGTTGGGGTCGCCGCCGGCCTGGTGTGGCGGGCCGCCGGCGGTTAGTTGGCTGATGAGGTCGCGGCGCGGTGCGAGTGGGCCGGAGCACGAGGTCGGCGGCGGGGCTCGCCGGGCACCTGTCGCCGGAGCTCACCGGGCACCTGTCGCCGGCGCTCACCGGGCACCTACCGACCGGTGAACTGTGGCGCCCGCTTGTCTAGGAAGGCCTGCATCCCCTCCCGCTGGTCGGCGGTGCCGAACAGGGAGTGGAAGCTGCGTCGCTCAAAGCGGACCCCCTCCCGCAGGCCGGTCTCCAGCGCGTGGTCAACCGCCTCGCAGGCGGCCGTGGTGGCCGCTTTGCCGAATCCGGCCACCGTCCGGGCGACGCCCTCCGCCTCCGTTAGCAGCTGGTCGGCCGGAACGACCCGGGAGACCAGGCCGCTGCGCTCGGCCTCCTCGGCGGTCATGAGCCGGCCGGTCAGAACCAGGTCCATAGCCTTGGCCTTGCCCACGAGCCGGGTCAACCGCTGCGTGCCACCGATGCCGGGGATCACGCCGAGTTTGATCTCCGGCTGCCCGAAGCGAGCCGTGTCGGCGGCGACGATGATGTCGCACATCATCGCCAGTTCACAGCCGCCGCCGAGGGCATAACCGGCGACCGCCGCCACGGTGGGCGTGCGAAGCGCGGTGAACGCCTCCCAGCCGGCGAAGAAGTCCTCGACCACCATCTCCGCGGCTGACTTCGCCGCCATCTCCCGGATGTCCGCACCCGCCGCGAAGAACTGGTCGGTGCCGGTGAGGACGAAACAACCGACGCCCGGGTCGGCATCCAGCGGCTGCAGCGTGGCCAGCAGCTCGGTCAGCAGTTCGGTGTTGAGCGCGTTGCGGGCGGCGGGCCGGTTCAGCCGTACGGTGACGACCCGGTCGGTTCGCTCCACGATGAGGTGCACAGTCTTCTCCTTGTCGCTCAGGAGTCCCAGATGGCGCCGTAGGCGGGGATGCCTCGTTGCTCCAGCCCGTGGACGACCTGCCAGGTCAGCTTCTTGTTGGAGATGCAGATGACGGCTTCGGCGCCGTGTTCGCGGTAGGCGCGGTAGGCCAGGGCCACCATGTCGGGCTTACCGTCGGTGGCGGTGTCCCAGATCGTGGCGCCCGGCCGGGCGGTGCGAATCTCGTCGATCAACGCGTCGCCGTAGGTGGTCCGGGGGCTACGGACCGCCCAGACCAGGTGCGACGGGACCGCATCTGCCAGCAGGTGGGGCAGCACCGGCCCGATTCCGCTGCCGGTGGCGACGTAGACCACCTTGGTGAAGAGCGTCTCGATGTTGGCCACCCCGGCGGTGGTGATGCCCTTGACCCACAGGTGGGACGGGGGGTCGTCCACGAGGGCGCCGGTCCAGTCGCCCGCGCGGGAGATGGTGATGCGGAAGCGCCGTTGCCCTGGCACGGGGACGTTGGCGAATGAGTGCCACTCCAGCAGCGGGCTACGGCTGACCGCGGTGGAGGAGCCGGGGAAGGGAACCCGGCGCCGCTCGAGCTGGACCAGCGCGACGTGGGTGGAGGGTCGTTCGACGTCCACGGGCACCCGGCGCAGGCGGAGCCACGGCAGAGCGACGCTGAACGTCATCAGGGCGAGTGCCCAACTGCTCGCCTCGGTCAGCAGCGCGGTGGCGAGCGGTCGGGAACCGGGCTCTGCGGCGATCAGCAGGACCGTCAGCGCCCAGAACAGCGTCAGGGCCAGCCACCCGCCGAAGCGGTGGACTCGCTCGAACAGGTCGTGGTGCCGGGCGCGTACCGGGGGCAGGGCGGTGCCGCAGACGGTGAGGAGCAGCGCGACCAACAGGTAGGTCACGACCAGGGTCGCGGGCAGGCCCGAGCCGGACCGGAGGGCCTCGACGGTGGCGGTCGCGGCGAAGGCGAGGAACCACAGGGTCCCGGCGAGCGCGCCGCCGACGTGTAGCCCACCGAAGTGGTAGACCTTGCCGAGGGTCCGGCGGATGCGCAGGGGCCAACTTGTTCGGGCCCGGGTGGCCAGCCAGAAGAACAGATTGATGACGTACTGCTGTCGGACGACGACGGCGAGGGTGAAGTTCGCCAGGGTTAGGTCGGCGAGCTGGGAGGTCGGCAGCTCGGCAGTGGACCATCCACCGGGGCCGAGCCCGTACCCGGCCAGGCCGAGGTTCACGACCAACACCACCGCGGCCAGCCGGTGATAGTGCGTCAGGGCCGGGTGCGCGAAGATTCGCCGCGGTAGCGGAAGCCGTGGTGGCAGCGTGACGCTACGGGCGGAGCGTGCGGAGTCCGGAGCCGCGCTGGCCGGTGGGGCGGGCCGTGTTCTGGTCAGCGGGGTGGTGGTCATCGCGTCGCCTCTCGCTCGTGGTCGGTTACGAGCCGGCGGAGGGCGGTCTTGTCGATCTTTCCTCGGCTGGTTGTCGGAAGCTCCGGCAGGGTGTGCACGGTCTCTGGCACGCAGTAGTACGGCAGTGCCTCGGAGACGGCCATCCGGGCGAGCCCCGAATCCACCTGGGTGGGTGCCACGAATGAGACGAGAGTGCGGTCATCCAGTTTGATGGTCGCCGCTCGGGTGCAGCCCGGTACCGCCTCCAGAATCGCCGACACCGAGTCCAGCTCCACCCGAAAACCACGGACCTTTACCTGGTCGTCAGTCCGTCCGAAGTGTTCCAACTCGCCGTCGGGGGTCCAGCGCCCCAGATCCCGGGTGCGGAACATTCGGCGTCCGCCGCCGAGGAACGGGTCGAGGGCGTACCGTTCGGCGGTGAGCTGAGGATTTCCGAGGTACCCCGCCGAGACACAGTCACCTCCGGCCCACATCTCACCGACCGCGCCGATCGGGCAGGGCCGAAGGTCGGCGTCGAGCACGTACACGGTGTTGTTGGGGGTCGGCCGGCCAATGGTGAGTCGTTCGGTGGTCGGGTGGTGCCGGCTCATCGTGTTGACGATCGTGGTTTCGGTGGGGCCGCAAGAGTTGTAGAAGGAACAGACCGCGGACCAGGTGTCCGCGAGCGACCGGGGGCAGGGCTCACCGGCGACCGCCACGACCCGGACCCGGCGACACTGGTCTGGGGCGATGCGGCTGAGCACCGTGGGGGTCGCGATGATGACGTCCACCCGGGACATCGTCTCGGCGATGTCTGGGCCGCGGATGACGAGCGTGGCACCGTGGCTGAGCGCCCCCAGGATCTCCCAGGCGGCCATGTCGAAGGCGATGTTGAGAATCTGGCCGACCCGCCATCCCGGCTGGATACCGAGGTCGCCGGGGGAGGTCAGCAGGATGTTGCAGATGTTGCGGTGGGTCACGACCACGCCGTTGGGGCGTCCGGTGCTGCCAGAGGTGAACAGCACGTAGCAGGGGTCGTCGGGCTGAGGCGGCGTCGTCGGGGTGAAGCGACGGACAGGGCGTTCGGCGGGCTCCGCAGCCCAGCTGTCCAGGGCGATCACGACGTGGCCGTCGGGAGCCGGAATGCGCTCGGCGGTGGCGGCGAGCGTCAGGATCACCCGGGTCTCGGCGGTCTGGATGACATGCTGCAACTGGGCCGCGGGCACGGAGTCGACGTGTTGTGGCACGTAGGCTGCGCCGGACTTCAAGGCCGCGATCAGGCCGACGACCATGGGGATCGACCTCCGGACGAAGAGCGCGACCCGGTCGCCGGGACGGACGCCGGAGGCGGCGAGCCGGGCTGCCAACTGGTCGGCTCGCCGGTCCAACTCGCGGTAGGTGATGGTCTCGTCGCCGTGTTCGACGGCGACGGCATCCGGGGTGACGGTGGCCCAGTACTCGAAGGCGTGGTGGATGTGGGAGTACGCGACGGATTCGGTGGGCCCGTGACCGAAGCGTACGAATAGCTCGCGGTCGCGGGGTGGCAAGGTTGCCAGTGGCTCTGGCAATTGACGGGGGAGCGACGGGGCGGGCACGTTCGGGCGGCTGGTGGTTCGGGTTGAATTAGTTGTCTTTCCGGTTTGGGTAGTTGAGGTGCGCTGCATGGGTCCTACTTCCTGGCTTGGGTTCCAGACCGATGGCGACAGCGCAGGTCGCCGTCTCCAGAGAAGCGGACCGATCGTGAATGGACATGCTTATATCGATTTACGTAAGTAAATGGTAATAGATTTAGATGTATCAGGGTCGGCGGGTTTTGCGCAGGGATGGGGTGGCTCCGGCGCCGGGGTGCGAGCGCGGGTTGGCCTCCGACGGCAGGTGGTGCCGCGCCGACGGGCGCCAGTGAGTCCGATCGCTACGCCGGAAACAGCACCGCCGCGGTGCGGACCAGGCCGCCCGCAACGGCGAACCGGCCGGACACCGTGGCCGGTGGGGCGGGCACCGGGGCGGCGGCTACCCGCGCGGGGGCGATCCGGGCGGTGAATCGACCCGCTTCGGGATCCAACGTCACGGTCGCGTCATGGAAGTCCAGCCAGGTTCCGACGACCGGGTGCCAGACCTTGTAGACCGTCTCCTTCGCGCTGAACACCACGGTCGGCCAGGAGACGCCGCTGGGCAGCCGCGGAAACAGCGCCTCCTCCTCGGGTAGGCAGATCGCCGAGACCACCCCCGGGTCCAGCGGCCGGTGCTGCTCGGCGTCGAGGCCGACCGACCGGATCTCGTCGGCCCGGGCCGCGGCGGCGGCGCAGTAACCGCGGGTGTGGGTGATCGCCCCGACCACCCCGGCCGGCCAGACCGGCGCTCGGTTGGCGGCGGTGGGGACGGCGACCGGGGGCCGGCCGAGCGCGGAGATGGCGCGGCGTGCGCAGACGCGACCGGCGGTGAAGTCACGACGCCGGCTGGTCACCACTCGATCGCCGAGGCCCGCCTGCTCCTCCGGCAACAGCGCACCCTCCCAGTCGGGCGGCTCCGCGACCGCGACCGCGACGGTGGCGGGCAGCAGGTCACGCATCGAATGCTCCGGTGAGGTGTCGCCGACGGAAGGTCCGTGCGGCGCGGTCCAGAGCCTGCGTGCCGGTCATGGCTGCCCAAGGTAACGCACTCGCCGTGATGCTGCTGGAGTCCCTCCGTGCGGAAGCCCCGCCCCGGCGGTTGATAGTGGTTCATCCGCGTCGACCGCAACAACCGCCCGGCGTGGCGATCGTCGTAAATCTGACCCAACCTGGCCAGTTGTGCCGCCGCTGCAACCTGGTTAAGCTTTTGTTGCGCGCTCCAATCGCCCGCTTCCCCCGTGGCAGGCGATCGGAGCGCGCTTTTTCGTGGCAGGGCCCGCACGTCTCGTGCGGGCCCTGCCCGTTATCCCGGGCGCCGAGGGTCGGGCCGGTCAGACCCAAGCAGGACCGGTCAGCGCCGAGCCGGACCGGTTAGATCCACCGGCCGTCCAGCCACATTCGGTTGGACCAGCTGTCGTATGGAAGCGGCTCGCCGACGAAGATTGGATAGAAGTAGGCGAAGTTGAGCGCCACCAGTAACACGTACCCCCCGGCGATGACCGCGCCGACGAGCCGTCGATCTCCGTCGCCCGCTGGTGCGGTCTCCGACAGGCGCTCCGGAGCGGTCGCCGCGGACCTGCCGATGATCACACCCAGTACATAGGTCACGGCGAGCACCAGGAACGGTAGTGCTGGGGCGGTGTAGAAGGAGAACATGGTCCGGCCGCTGTCCGCCGCGTACCAGAACCAGGGCAACAGCCCGGACGCCACACAGAGCAGGATCGCCCCGGCCCGCCAGTCGCGTCGCGCGAGGCCCAGCCAGGCGAGCGCGGCCAGGGCGGGTAGGAACGACCACCAGAGCAGCGGTGTGCCCAGCAGCAGCACCTCGGTGGCGCAACTCGCCGCGGCGCAGGGTCCCTCGGCCGACCAGTAGAACGCGACCGGTCGCGCCAGGAGGAGCCACTGCCAGGGCCAGGACTGGTAGGTGTGGGCGTCGTCGAGCTGCGAGTGGAAGCCGTACGCGGCCTTGTGATACTCGATGAGGTTCTGTAGCGCCCCGATGACGGGGGTGTCGCTCAGCGGGGCGTTCGGCCACCGCTGTGCGTCGGGCACCCGGTAGTACCCCTCGTCGCCCAGCAGCCACCCGGACCAGGCGGCGACATAGGCGACCACCATCAGGAGTCCGGCCAGCGCCAGCCAGGGGGTCTCGTCGAGCAGGGTGCGCCGCCACGGCCGGCGTACTCCGGCGGAGCGGCGGGCGCCGACCTCCCAGAAGACCACCAGGAGCACGAACGCCGGGAGGAAGTACAGCGCACTCCACTTCACCGCGCAGGCGCAGCCGAACAGCACCCCGGCGACCAGTCGCCACCACGGCCACCTCCGCCAGCCACCGACTGGTCGGTCGGTGGTTGGTGGGTGGACCGGGTCCGACTCGGGGTCGAGGGTCTCCGCCCAGCGGCGGCGCCGGGCGTCGCGGTCGAGAACCAGTGCGCCGAACGACGCCAACACGAAGAAGAGCAGGAAGATGTCGAGCAGCGCGGTGCGGGACAACACGAGGTGGAAGCCGTCCAGGGCCAGCAGAAGCCCGGCGGCGCAGCCCAGCACCGTGGAGCCGAAGAGCCGGCGGGCGATCCGGACCAGGAGTAGCACCGAGAGGGTGCCGATCAGGGCCGCCGAGAATCGCCAGCCCACCTCGGGGGCGGTGGTGAGCAGGTGCCCGGCGGCAACGACCCCCTGTTCGGTGTCGCTGTAGCCGAAGGCCCACTCGCCGAGCCCGATGAGCCACTTGCCCAGGGGTGGATGGACCACGTACGACGGGCCGCCGTCCTGGTAGTTCCACTCGACGCCCCGGTCGATCAACCCCCAGCCGTCGCGGGCGTAGTAGACCTCGTCGAAGATCTTGCCCGGCGGGTTCCCGAGGTTGACGAAGCGCAGGACCGCCGCGATCGTGACGATCACCGCGGTGGCCAGCCAAGACCGCCGGTCGAGCCGGTTGTCAACGGTGGCCAGCCGGCGGCGGACGATGTCGGGAAGGCGGTTGCCGAGGGGCTGGCCCCGGTCCGTCTGCTCGGGCTGCTCCGGCCCGGCTTGGCCGGCGGGTTGCGCTGTTGACGCCTGGGTCACCTCGTGATCGTAAGCTGCCAAGGTGGGCCGGCGGGCCCGCCGCCCCAAGGAAGACCCATAACTGTCGATGAAGGAGCGTCCTTTCGTGGATGCGAAGTCCGATGTCGGACGCCTGGTCCTGCTCGGCGCGCCGCTCGGAAACCCGGCCGACGCCTCCGCCCGGCTCCGCGAGGTGCTCGCCACGGCTGACCTGGTGGCAGCCGAGGACACCCGGCGCCTGGCGCGGTTGGCCCGGGAGCTCGAGGTGACCCTTTCTGGGCGGATAGTCTCATATTTTGAGGGGAACGAGGAGCGCCGTACGCCAGAACTTGTCGAGGCGCTCCGCGCCGGCCTCAGCGTGGCCCTGATCACCGATGGCGGCATGCCCAGCGTCTCTGACCCGGGCTACCGGCTGGTCCGGGCGGCGGTGGACGCTGGGATACCGGTCACCGCCGCCCCCGGCCCCAGCGCGGTCACCACCGCCCTCACCCTCTCCGGGCTGGCCAGCGACCGGTTCTGCTTCGAGGGCTTCCTGCCCCGCAGCCCGGGCTCGCGCCGCGCCCGGCTGACCGCGCTCGCCACCGAGGAACGCACCCTGGTCTTCTTCGAGGCGCCGCACCGGGTCGCCGCGGCCCTCGCCGACCTGGCCGCGGCGTTCGGCGCCCACCGGCCGGCGGCGCTCTGCCGGGAGCTGACCAAGACCTACGAAGAAGTGCTCCGGCGTCCGCTCGGTGAGTTGGCGAGCTGGGCCGCCGAGGAGTCGGCGCGTGGCGAGATCACGTTGGTGGTGGCGGGGGCCTCGGGTCCGGCCCGGCAACGGCCGGACGACGAGACGTTGCGGGCGGCGGTCGCCGCCCGGGAAGCGACCGGTCGTTCCCGTCGGGACGCGGTGACCGAGGTCGCCGTCGAGTACGGGCTACGCCGGCGGGAGGTGTACGACATCGTCCACCGGTGAGGTGTGGCGAGGCGGAGAAGTGACCAGGGCAGGCTGGGCGGGCCTGTTGGTTCGCGGCTCCGCGGCCGGGGTCACTAGGCTTGTTGGCCATGAGTCACGTTCTCGCGGCGGTTGCCTGGCCTTACGCCAACGGCCCGCGCCACATCGGCCACGTCTCCGGCTTCGGCGTTCCCTCCGACGTCTTCGCCCGGTATATGCGGATGGCCGGCCACGACGTGCTCATGGTCTCCGGCACCGACGAGCACGGCACGCCGATCCAGGTGCAGGCCGACGCGGAGGGGGTCACCCCCCGCGAGCTGGCCGACCGCTACAACCGGGTGATCGTGGCGGACCTGCACGGGCTCGGGCTCTCCTACGACCTGTTCACCCGCACCACCACCGGCAACCACTACGCCGTGGTGCAGGAGCTGTTCGAGGGGATGTACCGCAACGGCTACATCGTGCCGAAGACCACGATGGGTGCCATCTCCCCGTCCACCGGTCGGACCCTGCCCGATCGCTACATCGAGGGCACCTGCCCGATCTGCGGCTACGAGAGCGCCCGCGGCGACCAGTGCGACAGCTGCGGCAACCAACTCGACCCGATCGACCTGCGAAACCCGAAGTCGAAGATCAACGGGGAGACGCCGAAGTTCGTCGAGACCGAACACTTCTTCCTCGACCTGCCGGCGCTCGCCGACGTGCTGGGGCAGTGGCTGAACACGCGGGAGGGCTGGCGGCCGAACGTGCTGCGCTTCTCCAAGAACCTGTTGGACGACCTCCAGCCCCGGGCGATCACCCGGGACCTGGAGTGGGGTGTGCCGGTCCCGCTCGACGGCTGGCGGGAGCGCGGCGACAAGCGCATCTACGTGTGGTTCGACGCGGTGATCGGCTACCTCTCCGCCTCGATCGAGTGGGCCCGCCGCTCCGGTGACCAACAGGCGTGGCGCCGGTGGTGGTCGGCGGACGGGCCCGGCAAGGACGCCCCCAGCCACTACTTCATGGGCAAGGACAACATCGTCTTCCACTCGGTGATCTGGCCGGCGCTGCTCGCCGGCTACTCCGGCGAAGGCTCCCACGACGGGCAGCCGGGCGAGCTGGGCCGGCTGAACCTGCCCACCGAGGTGGTCTCCAGCGAGTTCCTGACCATGGAGGGGCGAAAGTTCTCCTCGTCCCGGCGCGTGGTCATCTACGTCCGCGACTTCCTGGAGCGCTACGACGCCGACGCGTTGCGCTACTTCATCGCGGTGGCCGGCCCGGAGAGCAACGACACCGACTTCACCTGGGCGGAGTTCCTCCGGCGCAACAACGACGAGCTGGTAGCCGGCTGGGGCAACCTGGTCAACCGCTCCATCTCGATGGCCGCGAAGAACTTCGGGGGGATTCCGCCGGTCGACCCGGCCGGGCTCACCGAGGCCGACGAGGCGCTGCTCGCGGTGGCCCGGGCCGGCTTCGACACGGTCGGCGAGCTGATCGGCCGGCACCGGCAGAAGCAGGCGATCGGCGAGGCGATGAAGGTGGTGGCCGAGGCCAACCGCTACCTCTCCGAGCAGGCGCCGTGGAAGCTCAAGGGCGAGGCGGACCGGCCGCGGATGGGCACCGTCCTGCACGTCGCCCTCCAGGTGGTCAGCGACGCGAACACGCTGCTCACCCCCTTCCTGCCGCACTCCGCGCAGAAGATCCACCAGCTGCTCGGCGGCACCGGGGTGCACGCGCCGATGCCCGTGATCGAGGAGGTTGAGGACCTCGACGGCGGGCCGGCCTACCCGGTGCTGACCGGCGACTACACGGTCGGTACCCGGTGGGAGTCGGTGCCGTTGGAGGTGGGGCGGGCACTCGACCCGCCCAAGCCGGTGTTCCGCAAACTCGACCCGTCGATCGTGGACGAGGAGCTGGCCCGCCTGGCGGGCTGAGCGCTGGTGGCCGCGCCGCTCGCCGCAGCGGATCCACCGCTCGGCGCAGCGGCCCACCGGCGGCAGGTGATGGTGATCATGCGGTCGTAGTCTCGGCCGGCACACCCCAATCACCCGCACCGGAGGTGGGCCGATGGCCACGCCCGAACCCCAGACGCCGGCCGCCGCGAAGACCCGGGCGAAGGACAAGAGTCCCTGGAACTGGCTGCTCTTCGTGCCGGTCGTCGTGCCGTTGATCCCAGCGTTCTACAACTCCGACTCGCCCCGGGTTCTCGGCTTCCCGCGGTTCTACTGGCTCCAGCTCGCGTACATTCTGCTCGGCGTCGCGGTCACCACGCTCGTGTACCAGCTCACGAAGAAGCGGGGTGACCGCTGATGTGGCGTGACCACGTCACCGAGATCAGCATCTTTACCGCGCTATTCCTGCTGGTGAGCGCCATGGGATTCGTCGCATCCCGTTGGCGCGCGCCGAAGGACATGGCCCACCTCGACGAGTGGGGGCTGGGCGGGCGCAACTTCGGCGGTTGGATCACCTGGTTCCTGATCGGCGGTGACCTGTACACCGCGTACACCTTCGTGGCCGTACCGGCACTGGTCTTCGGTGCCGGCGCGATGGGCTTCTTCGCGGTGCCGTACACCGTCGTCATCTACCCGATGGTCTTCCTGGTGCTCTGTCGACTCTGGTCGGTGTCGCACCGGCACGGCTTCGTCACTCCGGCGGATTTTGTCCGTAGCCGCTTTGACTCGCCGGTGCTCGCACTACTTGTGGCGATTACCGGGATTGTGGCGACGATGCCGTACATCGCGTTGCAGCTCGTCGGGATCGAGGCGGTGCTCAAGACCATGGGCGTGACCGGGGAGAGCAGTCTGGCTCGGCACCTGCCCATCATCATCGCGTTCGCGATCCTGGCGGCGTACACGTACCAGTCCGGGCTCCGCGCGCCGGCGCTGATCGCCTTCGTCAAGGACACCCTGATCTACGTGGTGATCCTGGCGGCGGTGCTGTACCTGCCGTACAAGCTGGGGGGCTGGGGTGAGATCTTCGACGCTGCCGACGCGAAGTTCGCGGCATCACCGAACCCCAATGACGGGATTCTGCTCAACGCCAACAACCAGGTCCAGTACGTCACCCTGGCCTTCGGCTCGGCGCTGGCGCTCTTCCTGTACCCGCACAGCATCACCGGTGTGCTGGCCAGCCGGAACCGGGATGTCATCAAGCGGAACATGTCGGCGTTGCCCGCCTACAGTGTGCTGCTGGGGCTCATCGCGCTGCTCGGCTTCATGGCGATCGCGGCCGACGTGCAGCCGCTACCCGGGGCCACCGCGGGCACGGTGGACAACAACACCATTGTTCCGGTGCTCTTCGACCAGCAGTTCCCGAGCTGGTTCACCGGTGTCGCGTACGCGGCGATCGGCATCGGGGCGCTGGTGCCGGCGGCGATCATGTCGATCGCGGCAGCGAACCTGTTCACCCGCAACATCTACAAGGAGTATTTGCGGCGGGACGCCACTCCGGCGCAGGAGGCGAAGGCCTCCAAGCTCACCTCGTTGGTGGTGAAGATCGGCGCAGTGGCCTGCATCGTCTTCCTCGACCCGCAGTTCTCCATCGACCTCCAGCTGATCGGCGGCGTGATCATCCTGCAGACGCTGCCGGCGGTGGCCCTCGGCCTCTACACCCGCTGGTTCCACCGCGGTGCGCTGATCGCCGGTTGGGCCGTCGGCATGTCCCTGGGCATGTGGATGCTCTACCAGGTGTCCAGCCCGACCCGGAGTCACTTCGGCGGCTCCGCGTTCCCCCTGGAGAGGTTCGGCTTCGACACGACGATGACCATCTACGCCGGATTCGTGGCCGTGCTGGCCAACCTGTTGGTCGCGACAGCGCTGACGCTGGTGCTGCGGACCGCGCAGGTGGCCGATGGGGGCGACCGGACCAGCCCGGACGACTACTTCGCCGACGAGGGGGACCCGCGGGTGAGCCGGGACGACCGCCGGGGCGTCGACCCGGCCCCGGAATCGGTGGCGGGCGCGAATGCCGGGTAGCCGATGGTCCGGGTGAACACCGGGTAGCGGGCGGCTGCCGGCACGTGGTGTGTGATGCTTGCGCTGATGACCGAGCAGACCGAAACCCGTAAGCAGCGCGCGGCCCGCCGGGCCGGGGAGTTCCCGGCCGCTCCCGCGCCGCTGCCCCGACCGGTGCCCGACAGCCACACCCACCTCGACATCACGATCAGCGAGGCCGGGGTCCCGCCGCGCCGGGAAGCGGCGGCCGTCGACGCAGGGGCCGACACCGGCCCGGCGGTCGACCCGGTCCAGGCCGCGGTGGAGGCGGCCGCGGAGGTCGGGGTGGACCGGTTGGTGCAGGTGGGGGTGGACGTCGACTCGTCCCGGTGGGGGTCGGAGCTGGCCCAGCGCTACCCGGCGGTCGTCGCCACCGTCGCGCTGCATCCCAACGAGGCGCCCCGGTTGGCGGAGCTGGACGAGGCGCTGCGGGCCATCGAGTCGCTGGCCGGCCAGGACCGGGTACGGGGCGTCGGCGAGACCGGGATGGACTTCTACCGCACCGGCGAGGACGGGCGGGCCGTGCAGGAGGCCAGTTTCCGGGCGCACATCGACATCGCCAAGCGGTACGGCCGGACCCTGGTGGTCCACGACCGGGAGGCGCACGCCGACGTGTTGCGGATCCTGGACGACGAGGGCGCTCCGGAGACGGTGGTGATGCACTGTTTCTCCGGCGACGCCGAGTTCGCCCGCGCCTGTGTGCGCCGCGGCTACCTGCTCAGCTTCGCCGGCACCGTCACCTTCAGCAGCGCCGCGGCACTGCGGGAGGCCGCCGCGGTGACGCCGCTGGATCACCTCCTCGTGGAGACGGACGCGCCATATCTCACCCCGGTGCCGCACCGGGGCCGGCCCAACGCGTCGTATCTGATCCCGCTCACCGTCCGCGCGCTCGCCGCCACCACCGGCAGCGACCTGGATGAGCTCTGCGCGGCCCTCTCCCGTACCGGCGAGCGGGCCTTCGGCCCCTGGTGACGGCGGGGCTGACGGGATTCCGCGGGGAGGTGGCGGGCCCCTGCCCGAGGCGCCCCGGCGCCCACCTACGCTAGCGGGCGTGACCGGTCTCCTCGGCCCGGCGGAGATCCGGGACCTCGCCGCCCGCCTCGGCGTCGCTCCCACGAAGCGGCTCGGCCAGAACTTCGTCCATGACCCCAACACGGTGCGGCGGATCGTCACCACCGCCGGTCTGACCGCCGAGGACGTGGTGTTGGAGGTCGGGCCGGGACTCGGCTCGCTCACCCTCGCGCTGCTGCCGGCCGCCGCGCACGTGCACGCCATCGAGATTGACCCGGTCCTCGCCGCCGCCCTGCCGGAGACCGCTGCCCGGCACGCCGGTCCCGCCGCCGACCGGCTCTCCGTGCACCGCGCCGACGCGCTCCGGGTCACCGCCGGGCAGCTCGCCGATCCCGCGCCAACCGCGTTGGTCGCCAACCTGCCGTACAACGTCGCCGTGCCGGTGGTGCTGCACCTGCTCGCCGAGTTGCCGACGCTGCGGCACGGCCTGGTCATGGTGCAGAAGGAGGTCGCCGATCGGCTCGTCGCCGGTCCCGGTTCCCGGGTGTACGGCGTGCCGTCGGTCAAACTCGCCTGGTACGCCCACGTCCACGCGGCCGGGAAGGTGCCGCCGAACGTGTTCTGGCCGGTGCCGAACGTCGACTCCGGGCTGGTCGCCTTCACCCGTCGGGAACCGCCGGGCGTGGGTGGTTCCCGGGAGCGGGTCTTCGCGGTGGTGGATGCCGCGTTCGCCCAGCGTCGGAAAACCCTTCGGGCGGCCCTGGCCGGCTGGGCCGGCGGTGCGGACCGGGCGGCCGCGGTGCTCACCGCCGCCGGAGTGGATCCCCGCGCTCGCGGGGAGGCGCTCCCGGTCGAGCAGTTCGCCGCTATCGCCGCGTCGGCCCCGGCCGCCTCCGACCGGGCAGTAGGCTGACGCCGTGCTCGCCGAGGAAGTACGACAAACTACGCCGCTGCCCCCGCCCGTCGCGCCCGGGACGGGGAGCCGGGACTCGGTCTGGGACATCATCCCGTGACCGAGGCATGGCGGCCGGAGGATGACGAGCCGCGAGGTGCCAGCGGGCCGGTTCGGGTCCGAGTCCCCGCGAAGATCAACCTGCACCTGGGGGTGGGGCCGCTGCGCGGGGACGGCTATCACGAGCTCAACACCGTCTACCACGCGATCTCCATTCACGACGAGTTGACCGCCCGCCGGGGCGACACCCTCACCCTGACCATGGAGGGTGAGGGGACCGGTGAATTGGCCCTGGACGAGTCAAACCTGGTCATCCGGGCCGCCCGCGCCCTCGCCAGCTCCGTCGGGGTGCCGCCGCATGCCCGGCTACACCTGCGCAAGCAGATTCCCCTGGCTGGTGGGCTCGCCGGGGGCAGTGCCGACGCCGCCGCCGCGCTGGTTGCCTGCGATGCCCTCTGGGGGACCGGGCTCTCCCGCGACGAACTGGCGGAGATCGCCGCCGGCCTCGGTTCCGACGTGCCGTTCCTGATCCACGGGGGCACCGCGCTCGGCACCGGTCGGGGCGAGGCGGTCAGCCCAGTACTGGCCCGGCCGACCATCTGGCACTGGGTCGTCGCGGTCGCCGACGGCGGCCTGTCCACGCCGGTCGCGTACCGGGAACTCGATCGGCTCCGAGCTGCCGGGGCCGCCGGCCCCCCGCTTGGCAGCACCGACACCCTCCTCGCCGCCCTCCGGCAGCGAGACCCGCGGGTGCTCGCCGCGGCCCTCGGCAACGACCTCCAGGACGCCGCGCTCGCCCTGCGACCGTCCCTGGCCGCCACGCTGAAGGCGGGTGAGGCGGCGGGTGCGCTCGCCGGCATCGTCTCCGGCTCCGGGCCGACCTGTGTCTTCCTCGCCACCGGAGCCGCCGACGCGGAGCGGATCGCCACCGAGTTGGACGCCCTCGACGTGTGCCGACAGGCGCGCACCGCGCACGGCCCGGTCGCCGGGGCCCGGATCGGCTGACCGTCCCCGGCGCCGCCCGCCGGGCGCCCGCGTACCCTTGCCTCGGGCGTCCTTGGCTGCCGATCCGGTGCCGGACGCCCTGACCATGGAAGGGGTGTAGTGGCCAACATCGTCAACCTGGACCGGGTGTCCAAGGGCTACGGCGCGGCCGGGCCGCTGCTCACCGATGTCTCGCTCGGTCTCGACGACGCCGACCGGATCGGTGTGGTGGGGCTCAACGGCGCCGGCAAATCTACCCTGCTGCGCCTGCTCACTCGGCAGGAGGAGCCGGACGACGGCCGGGTGACGCACCGTCGCGACCTGCGCGTCGCCGGGTTGCCGCAGACCCTGCAGCTCGCCCCCGACGCGACCGTCCGAGACGTGGTCCTCGGCACCGCGTGGCTGGCCGAGGGGATGGGCGCCGAGCACGAGTGGGCCGGCGACGCCGGAGTCCGGGCGGTCCTCGACGGTCTCGGGATGCCGCACCTCGGCCTCGACGCTCCGGTCGGCCCGATGTCCGGCGGCGAGCGCCGGCGGGTCGCCCTGGCCGCGCTGCTGGTCCGCGACGCCGACCTGCTGATCCTCGACGAGCCCACCAACCATCTCGATGTCGGCGGCATCGACTGGCTGGCCCGGCACCTGCTCACCCGCCGCGGTGCGCTCGTCGTGGTCACCCACGACCGGTGGTTCCTCGACGCCGTCTGCACCACCACCTGGGAGGTCGCCGACCAGACCGTCCGGGCGTACGAGGGCGGTTTCGCCGCCTGGACCCTCGCCCGGGTCGAACGGGAACGGGTCGCCGCCGCCACCGAGGCGCGCCGCCAGAACCTACTCCGTAAGGAGATCGCCTGGCTGCGCCGCGGCGCGCCGGCCCGTACCGCCAAGCCGAAGTTCCGCATCGACGCGGCGAACGCGCTGATCGCGGACGTTCCGCCGCCGCGGGACAGCATGTCGCTGCAGCGGCTCGCCACCGCCCGGCTCGGCAAGCAGGTCTACGACCTGGAGCACGTCCGGTTGGACGCGGGGCCGAAGGAGATCCTGCGCGACCTCACCTGGCAGGTCGGTCCCGGGGATCGGATCGCCGTTCTCGGCCGTAACGGCGCCGGCAAGACCACGCTGCTGCGGATGCTCGCCGGCGTCACCCGACCGGATCATGGCCGGTTCGTGGCCGGTTCCACCGTGCGCCCCGCGTTCCTCTCCCAGGAACTCGCCGAGCTCCCCGGCCGGCTGCGCGTCCTCGAGGCGGTAGAGGAGGTCGCCCGCCGGGTCCGGCTCGGTGACCGAGAGATCTCCGCCGCCCAGCTCGCCGAGGTCTTCGGCTTCGACGACCGCCGGCTCTGGACCCCGGTGGCTGATCTCTCCGGTGGCGAGCGGCGGCGGCTGCAGCTGCTGCGCCTGCTCGCCGGTGAGCCGAATGTGCTCCTGCTGGACGAGCCCACCAACGACCTCGACACCGACACCCTCGCCGCGCTCGAGGATCTGCTCGACTCCTGGCCCGGCGTGATCGTCGTGGCCAGCCACGACCGTTACCTGGTGGAACGGGTCGCCGACACCGTGTATGGCATGTTCGGTGACGGCGAGCTGGTGCACCTGCCCGGCGGGGTTGACGAGTACCTGGCGCGGGCCACCGACGGCCCCCGTCCAGCACCGGCGACGGGGCCGGCACCGGCGAAGGCGAAGGCGAGCGGGATGTCTGCCGCGCAGGTCCGCCAGGCCCGCAAGGAGCTGGCCCGGCTCGAGCGGCAGGTCGGCCGGCTGGAGCAGCGGGAGGCGGAGCTGCTCGACCAGCTGGCCGCGAACGCGACCGACTACGCGCGGGTCGCTGAGCTGGATAGCCAGCTCAAGGAGGTCCGGGGCGAGCGGGAGCAGGTCGAACAGGCCTGGCTGACGCTCGCTGACGAGATCCCGAGCGACTGACCGCCGCTGCGCCGCAGCCCGCCCGGACCGTGTGCGGCGTCACACCGGCCGGTACGGGACAATCGGCGCCGACCCTCACCGTAACGTCGTTGGAGACTCAGCCATGGCCCACACCCCCGTGAACCACCCCGCGCGGCCGATCTACCGGGCGATCGGCGGGCTGACCGGCCTGTACCTGGTCGCCTTCGGCGCGCTCGGTCTCGTCGCGACCGCCGGCGACGAGCTCTGGGCCCAGGGCGACACCGCGGTGCTCGGTCAGGGCACGAACCTTGGTTTCTCGTTGCTCAGCGTGCTGCTCGGCGGCGCCGTGCTGGCCGGTACGGCGATCGGCCGCAACGTCGATGTGTTGATCAATCAGGGGCTGGGGTACCTGGGTATGGTGCTCAGCCTCGCCGGCCTCGCCTTCCTCCGGACCGAGGCGAACATCTTCAACTTCAGCATCGCCACCGTCCTCGTGCTGATGGTGACCGGCCTGGTCCTGCTCATGGTCGGGATGTACGGCAAGGTCGGCACCGACGCGGAGCAGGAGGCCTGGCAGCGGGCGCGGCTGGTGCTCTGACCATCGGCCCCGGCCGCGGCGCCCAGCCGCCCCCACTGGGGCGTTGCTGGGCGCCGTGGTGCTTGCGGCTACCGGTCGATTCCCCGTACGTGCGGCCCCGGCCCGGGTGACAATGGCCCCTGACTGTCGTCGATCGGTCGGAGGGCGTCATGGCGCACATCCCGCTGAACCATCCGGCGCGGCCGATCTACCGGGTCCTCGCCGGGCTGATCGGTCTCTACATCCTGGTCTTCGGCGTCTGGGGCACCGCGCAGACGCTGGGTGACCCGCTCTTCGACCGGGACGGAGAGTGGGTGCTCGGCCTCCGCACCAACCTCGCGTTCGCGCTGGCCTCGGTGGTCTTCGGCGCCTTCCTCCTGGTGGGGGCGTCCCGGCGGGGCAATCTGGGCCACTACATGAACCTGACCGCCGGGGTCGTCTTCCTGGTGACCAGCATCCTGATGATGGCGGTGCTGCAGACCTCGGCCAACTTCCTCAGCTTCTCAATGTCGACCGTGGTCGTGTCGATGCTTTTCGGGCTAATCCTGCTCGGCACCGGCCTCTACGACAAGGTCGGGCCCGTGGAACACACCGAGACGGAGCAGGGCGGCTCCGGCCAGCCGGTCGCCGACCAGAACCGGTCCTGACTCAGCGTCTCCGGATGGTGATCAGGTCGGGCTTCGCCTCGAGGTGAGACAGGCCGTTCCAGGCCAGGTTCACCAGGTGCGCCGCCACCGTCTCCTTACGCGGTCGGCGCACCTCCAGCCACCAGCGCCCGGTTAGCGCCACCATTCCCACCAGGGCCTGGGCGTAGAGTTCGGCGAGTTTCGGGTCGTAGCCGCGGCTGGAGAACTCGGCGCCGAGGATGTGCTCCACCTGGTGCGCGACGTCGTTCATGACGCTGCTGAAGTTGCCTGTTGACGACATCAGGGGTGACTCCCGGACCAACACCCGGAACCCGCTGGTCTCCTCCTCGATGTAGGTGAGCAGGGTCAGCGCGGCCTGTTCGAGCAGCTCCCGCGGGTGGCCGGCGGTCAGGGCGGTGGTGATCCGGTCGAGCAGGCTGCGGACCTCCCGGTCCACCACCACCGCGTACAGCCCCTCCTTGCCGCCGAAGTGCTCGTACACCACCGGTTTGGAGACCTTCGCCCGAGCCGCCACCTCTTCGATCGAGGTGGCGTCGAAGCCGCGTTCGGCGAAGAGCTGGCGCGCGGTCGAGATGAGTTGTTCGCGTCGCTGCGCCGCGGACATGCGTACCCGTGCGCTCTTGCCGGCCGCCGCGGCTCCCCGTCGCCGACCGGGGGTGGGGTCGGTGCCCAGGCCATCCATCATGTCGTCACCTCATCGGCGCTCGGTGCCGTCCAGTCGTGTGGGGTCGAGCCGGTCACCGGCCATCCTGCCAGGTGGGCTCGGGCGCTCCGTTCGGCGGCGGTCGGGAGCAGGGCCGCCGTGGCTGTACCGCGCCGCGGCACGGTGTGCCCCGTGCCGACCCACCACCCGGTTGCCCCTCCGGGGGCGGGGACTATCGTGGCTTCCGGTAATCCGACACGCGGTCCGGTGCCGTCCGGGCGGATCGCAGGTATGATCACCAAGCTGTTCCGGATCGTAGGTCTGCCCGACTGCGCCTTCGGATGACATGGCGATGGGGTGTGGGGTAACGGCAACCCGCAGGCCTTTGGAGCCTTGAGCTCCTGGTTCGAATCCAGGCACCCCAGCTCATGCCACCGGTCAGCATTGTGAAGGCCCCGCCGATGCCGCGTTGATGTCTGGTTAGCATGACCGCGAGACTGTCACCGCACCGACGGGAGCCCCTCCGTGTCCCAGCAGCCCCCTCCCCGTACCGTCGTCGTGCTCGCCGCTGGTGCGGGTAAGCGGATGAAGTCCGGGCTCCCGAAGGTGCTGCATCCCCTGCTTGGCCGCACGCTCGTCGGCCACGTGCTCAGCGCCGCCGCACCGCTCGCCGCCGACCGCACGGTGGTGGTGGTCGGCCACGGCGCCGACCAGGTCCGGACTCATCTGGCGGAGATCACCCCGCAGGCCACCCCGGTGCTCCAGGCCGAACAGCTCGGCACCGGGCACGCGGTGCGGATCGCGTTGGCCGCCGTCCCGGAGAGCAGCGGCACCGTGGTGGTTCTCAACGGGGATGTGCCGCTGCTGCGGCCGGAGACGCTCGGCGGGTTGGTCGAGGCGCACGAGCGGGCGGGTGCCGCCGCGACGGTGCTGGCCGCGGAGGTGCCCGATCCGACCGGGCTCGGCCGGGTCGTCCGGGACGCGGACGGTCGGCTCCAGCAGATCGTGGAGCAGCGCGACACGACCCCCGCCCAGCGGGAGATTCGGGAGATCAACGCTGGCATCTACGCCTTCGACGCGGACCGGCTGCGGGGCGCGCTCGGCAAACTGTCGACCGACAACGCCCAGGGCGAGGAGTACCTGACCGACGTCTTCAGCCTGCTGCGGTCGGCGAACGAGCCGGTGGCGGTGCACGTGGCCCCGGACCACATCGAGACGCTGGGCTGCAACGACCGGGTGGAGTTGGCCGGGCTGCGGCGACTGCTGCGCGACCGGGTCAACGAGGCCTGGATGCGCAGCGGGGTCAGCCTGCTCGACCCGGCGACGACCTGGATCGATGTGACCGTGGCGCTGGACCGGGACGCGGTGGTCGATCAGAACACGCAGCTGCGGGGTGGCACCGTGATCGGTGCCGGGGCGCAGGTCGGCCCGGACGTCACGCTGGTGGACACCGTGGTCGGGCCCGGTGCCACCGTGGTCCGTAGCCACGCGATCGGGGCGGAGATCGGCCCGGCGGCCAGCGTCGGCCCGTACGCGTACCTGCGGCCGGCGGCACGGCTCGCGGAGAAGTCGAAGGTCGGCACCTTCGTCGAGGTGAAGAACTCCGAGGTCGGCGCGGGGTCGAAGGTCCCGCACCTGACCTACGTCGGGGACGCCACGATCGGCGAGCAGACCAATATCGGCGCGGCGACCGTGTTCGTCAACTACGACGGGGTACGTAAGCACCGCACCGTCATCGGTGACCACGCCCGTACCGGTGCGGACAACATGTTCGTGGCGCCGGTCGAGGTCGGCGACGGGGCGTACACGGCGGCCGGTTCCGTGATCGATCAGGACGTGCCGTCCGGGGCGATGGCGGTGGCCCGGTCGCGGCAGCGCAACGTCGAGGGCTGGGTGCTCAAGCGGCGGGCCGGCACGGCCGCCGCGGCGGCTGCCGAGCGTGCGGGGCAGGCCGGTGTCGCGGGAGTGTCTTCCGGGGCGACGGCAAGTGAAGGTGAGGCAATGCACGCGGGGGCCGAGCCGGTGGGTGGGGCGCACGGCACCGGGGATACTGCAACCGACTAGCCCCGGCCCACCACCCGCGCCGGGCACCACCAACCAACAGGAGCAGACGGGCCATGGGCAGCATCGTCGCCGAAAACCGCAAGAGCCTGATGCTCTTCTCCGGGCGTGGCTTTCCGGAGTTAGCCAAGGAGATCGGCGAGGTGCTCGGGGTCGCCCCGACACCGGCCGACGCCTACGATTTCGCCAACGGTGAGATCTTCGTCCGCTACAAGGACTCGGTGCGCGGTTCGGACGCCTTCGTGGTGCAGTCCGTCACGCACGGGGTCAACACCTGGGTCATGGAGACCCTGATCATGATCGACGCGTTGAAGCGTGGGTCGGCCAAGCGGATCACCGTGGTCCTGCCGTTCTACCCGTACTCGCGGCAGGACAAGAAGCACCGGGGCCGGGAGCCGATCTCGGGCCGGCTGATCGCGGACCTGTTGAAGACCGCCGGCGCGAACCGGATTCTCACCGTGGATCTGCACACCGCCCAGATCCAGGGCTTCTTCGACGGCCCGGTGGACCACCTCTTCGCGATGGACGTGCTCGCCGAGGAGGTGGAGCGTCGGTACGCGGGGCGTCCGATGACGGTGGTCGCCCCGGATTCGGGTCGGGTCCGGGTCGCCGAGCGGTGGACCGACCGGCTGGGCGGCTGCCCGCTGGCGTTCATCCACAAGACCCGGGACCCGTCCAAGCCGAACCAGGTGGTGGCGAACCGGGTGGTCGGTGAGGTTGAGGGCCGGGTCTGCCTGATCGTCGACGACATGATCGACACGGGTGGCACGATCACCAAGGCGGCGGAGATCCTCAAGGAGTTGGGTGCGGCCGAGATCGTCGTCGCCTCCACCCACGCGCTCTTCTCGGACCCGGCGACCGAGCGGCTGAAGAACAGCCCGATCAGCGAGGTACTGGTGACGAACACGTTGCCGCTGCCGCCGGAGAAGCAGCTCGACAAGATCACCGTGCTGTCGATCGCACCGCTGCTGGCCCGGGCGATCCGGGAGGTCTTTGACGACGGCTCGGTGACCACCCTCTTCGGTGGCCTGAGCTGAGTTGCGCCGGAGCAGCCCGGTCCGCAGTGGTCACCGCCGCCGGACCGGGCTTCTCCGGCGGCCTCGGCGTCGCCACGCTCAGTGAGCCCGCGGCCACCGCGCCGGCTTCGGCCTCGGCGCGGTGTCGGGGGGCTCCGGCAGGAGCGATCGAATCGCGGGGTGCCGCCGGAGTGAGCGGACAACCTTCGGGTAGACTAGTCGGGTTGCCACGGCGAGGGTGCCCTGCGGGCCGCTGATCAGGACCGCACGGAGGCGCCGTCATCGACGCGGCGCTCCTAGGCGGTCGGTCATGACGCAGGAGCCCCAGCGAGCCCCTCACCCGGCACCGAGACGACCATCGCCGCAGCGAAGCATCAGGAGTTTCCCCGTGTCCGAGGTAAAGATCAGCGCCGAGCCCCGTACCGAGTTCGGCAAGGGGGGTGCCCGTCGTACCCGCCGGGCCGGCAAGGTGCCTGCCGTGCTGTACGGCCACGGCGAGAAGCCCAAGCACATCGCGCTGCCGGCCCGGGAGTTCGCCGCGGCGATCCGGCGCGGTGGTGCCAACCAGCTCTTCACGATCGACGTCAGCGACGGCACGCAGGTGCTGGCGCTGCCGAAGGCGATCCAGCGGGATCCGATTAAGGACACCTTCGAGCACGTGGACCTGCTGCTGGTCCGCCGTGGCGAGCAGGTCACGGTTGAGGTCCCGGTGCAGCTGGTCGGGGAGGCCGCGAAGGGCACGCTGATCGTGCACGACCACGACAGCCTCTCGGTGACCGCTGACGCCACCAAGGTGCCGGACCACCTCGACGCCACCATTGAGGGCCTGGAGGCGGGCACGCAGGTCGCCGCCGGCGACGTGCAGCTGCCGGCCGGAGTCGAGCTGGCCACCGACCCGGAGCTGCCGGTCGCCGCGGTGACCGCCGCCCCGACCGAGGAGCAGCTCGAGGCCACGCTGCCGGAGGTGGAGGAGGCCGCTGCGGAGGCCGAGGCCGAGGTTGGCGAGGTCACCGAGGTTTCGGAGGGCGCCGAGGCTGGTGCTCCGGCGACCGAGCAGGAGGCGGGTACCGAGGCGAAGGCCGAGGCCTGATCGTTCGCTGCGCAGGTGCCAGGCGTCCCCGCTCGTCGGGGGCGCCTGTTGGCGTATTGGTGGGCGGCACGGTGTGAGCGGAAGGGGTAGACGGTGGCGGAGGAGACAGGGCCGTGGCTGGTCGTCGGTCTGGGTAACCCCGGTCGGCAGTACGCCGGGAACCGGCACAACGTCGGCTTCCTCGTGGCTGACCTGTTGGCCGGGCGGCTGGGGTCCCGCTTCGGTCGACACAAGCGGGCGATGGCGGAGGCCGCTGAGGGACGGTTGGGTCTCGGCGGCCCACGGCTGGTGCTGGTGAAGCCGCTGACGTACATGAACCTCTCCGGTGCGGCGGTGGCGGGCCTGGCGCAGTTCTATAAGGTGTCGCCGGCGCGGGTGGTCGCCGTCCATGACGAGCTGGATATCCCCTACGGCCAGATTCGGGTGAAGTGTGGCGGCGGCGAGGGCGGCCACAACGGCCTGCGGTCGATGACGAAGTCCCTGGGGACGAAGGAGTACGCCCGGGTACGGTTCGGGGTCGGCCGGCCGCCGGCGCGGCGGGACCCCGCGGATTTCGTACTGTCGGATTTCGGTACCGTCGAGCGTAAGGAGCTGGATTTCCTGGTGGATCGGGCGGCAGATGTCGTGGAGTCGGTTCTCCAACGCGGGGTGGAGCCGACCCAGAACCTCTATCACGGTGCCTGACGGCCGGTGTGGTGATGGTCTCCGACCCTTCAGGCGGGTGGCGCGGCGACGGGAGTACGGGAATGAGTAGCCCTCCGATGATCGACGGGGCGTTCGCCCGTTGGCTGGCGGTCCGGGCCGGGCAGGCGTTGGCCAGCCTCCGCGACGAGGTGGGCTTCGGTGACCCGGCCGCCCTGAAGGCCGCGGGGGACAAGGTCTCGCACGACCTGCTCCGTACTGAACTGGCGACGTGGCGTCCGCAGGATGCGGTCCTGTCGGAGGAGGACGAGGGCTCCCGGCTGGCCTGGTCGGCGGAGGCGGGCGCTTCGACCGCGCCCCGACTGACCAGCGACCGAGTGTGGATCATCGACCCCTTGGACGGGACCCGGGAGTTCGCCGAGGCCGGCCGGGTGGACTGGGCCGTGCATGTGGCGCTCTGGGCGAGGAATGCCCCGACGCCGCACGGGCTGGTGGCGGGTGCGGTCGGGTTGCCGGCCCAGGATCGGGTACTGGGAACGGACTACCCGCCGGGGTACCCGCCGGTGCCGGCGGCGACCACTGCGGGCGAGCCGGCGATCCGGTTGGCCGCCAGTCGCAGCCGTCCCCCGCTCTTCCTCACCGACCTGGCCGCCGAGGTTGGTGCCCAGCTGGTGCCGATGGGTTCGGCCGGTGCGAAGATCGCGGCGGTGATCACCGGTGAGGTGGACGCGTACATCCACGCGGGCGGGCAGTACGAGTGGGACTCGGCGGCGCCGGTGGCGGTGGCGACCGCCGCTGGGCTGCATGCTTCCCGAATCGACGGCTCCGAACTGAGGTACAACGAAGCCAACCCGCGCCTGCCGGACCTGCTGGTCTGTCGCAAGGATCTCGCCAGTCGGTTGCTTGCGGCGTTGCAGCGCCATTGCGGGTAGCCTGAGCGCTACTTCTGGTAAAGCCGACCGGAAAGGTCTGGAAATGAGTGCGGGAATCGAGTCGGCGTCATGACGACGACGGCCGCCTACCAGGTATCCCACCTCGATGCGCTGGAGGCGGAGAGCATCTTCGTGCTGCGCGAGGTGGTCGCGGAGATGGAACGACCGGTGCTGCTCTTCTCCGGCGGCAAAGACTCAATTGTGATGCTGTGGCTGGCGCAGAAGGCGTTCGCCCCGGCGAACATTCCGTTCCCGGTGCTGCATGTCGACACCGGGCACAACTTCCCCGAGGTGCTGGCGTACCGGGACCAGCGGGTCGCCGAGCTGGGCCTGCAGCTGGTGGTGGCGAGCGTACCGGAGGCCCTGGCCAGTGGGCTGGTACGGGAAAGCGCCGACGGCATGCGCAACCGGATCCAGACCCCGGTGCTCCTGGCCGCGGTCGAGCAGCACCGCTTCGACGCGCTCTTCGGTGGTGCCCGCCGGGATGAGGAGAAGGCGCGGGCCAAGGAGCGGGTGTTCAGCTTCCGGGACGAGTTCGGCCAGTGGGATCCGAAGAACCAGCGTCCGGAGCTCTGGTCGCTTTACAACGGCCGGCACCAGCCGGGTGAGTCGATCCGGGCGTTTCCGCTGTCCAACTGGACCGAGCTGGATGTCTGGCACTACATCGCCCGGGAACGGATTGAGGCGCCCTCGATCTACTACGCGCACGAGCGCGAGGTGATCGAGCGCGACGGGATGCTGTACGCGGTGAACGAGTTCATCCGCCCCCGCGCCGGTGAGGAGCGGTTCAAGGCTCGGGTGCGCTATCGGACGGTGGGCGACGCCTCCTGCACGGCGGCGGTCCGGTCGGACGCCGACACGGTGGCGAAGGTCATTGCGGAGGTGGCAGCCACCCGGATCACCGAGCGGGGCGCGACCCGTGGTGACGACCGGGTCAGCGAGGCCGCGATGGAGGACCGCAAGCGGGAGGGCTACTTCTGATGACCACCGAGACGACCGCCGAGGTCGGTGCCGAAGCGGCGTCCGCCCGTCCGATGGACTTGTTGCGGTTCGCCACGGCCGGCAGCGTGGATGACGGCAAGTCGACCCTGATCGGCCGCCTGCTCTATGACACCCGGTCCCTCTTTACTGATCAGCTCGCCGCGGTGGAGGCGGTCAGCGCGGCCCGCGGCGACGAGTACACCAATCTCGCGCTGCTCACCGACGGCCTGCGGGCCGAGCGGGAGCAGGGCATCACGATCGACGTGGCGTACCGCTACTTCGCCACCCCCCGGCGGAAGTTCATCATCGCCGACACCCCGGGGCACATCCAGTACACCCGGAACATGGTCACCGGTGCCTCCACCGCCGACCTGGCGCTGATCCTGGTCGACGCGCGGAAGGGGTTGGTGGAGCAGTCCCGTCGACACGCCTTCCTCTGCTCCCTGCTGCGGGTGCCGCACCTGGTCCTCTGTGTCAACAAGATGGACCTGGTGGACTGGTCGCGCGAGGTCTACGAGAGGATCGCCGACGAGTTCACCGCGTTCGCGGCGAAGCTCGACGTACCCGACCTGACGGTGGTGCCGGTCTCCGCGCTGCACGGCGACAACATCGTCTCCCGGTCGGAGAAGATGCCCTGGTACGAGGGGCCGTCCCTGCTGCACCACCTGGAACGGGTGCACATCGCCAGCGATCGCAACCTGGTCGACGTGCGTTTCCCTGTGCAGTACGTGATCCGCCCGCAGTCCACCACCGTCACCGACTACCGCGGGTACGCGGGTCAGGTCGCCTCCGGCGTACTCAAGCCCGATGACGAGGTGATGGTGCTGCCGAGCGGTTTCACCAGCCGGATCGCCGCGGTGGAGACCGCCGACGGGCCGGTCCCGGAGGCGTTTCCGCCGATGTCGGTGACCGTACGGTTGACTGACGAGATCGACATTTCCCGAGGCGACATGATCTGTCGTCCGAACAACGCCCCGGCCGTTGCCCAGGACATCGAGGCGATGGTCTGTTGGATGGACGAGACCCGACCGTTGCAGCTCGGTGGCAGGTACGTGATCAAGCACACCACCCGGTCGGCCCGAGCCATCGTGCGTGGGCTGCACTACCGGCTGGACATCAACTCGCTGCACCGGGACGAGTCGGCGGGGGAGTTGCGGCTCAACGAGATCGGCCGGGTCCGGTTCCGGACGATGGTTCCGCTGCTCGTTGACGAATACCGCCGGAACCGCACCACTGGTGGATTTGTTGTCATCGACGAGACAACGAACCGGACGGTTGGCGCCGGCATGATCGTAGAGGCGGGCTGACCCACCGGTCACGCGAGCGCTTCGGGCCGCCGCTCATCAAGGATGGCCGCGTGCCGGCGACGACGTGCCCCGGCACGCGCCGCCGGCACCCTGCCGGCTACCCCCGTTCCGGCAGTTGGTCGCGGTAGAAGGTCCAGGCGTCACGAATGATGTCGTGCAGGGCAGGCTTGGCGGGTGTCCAGCCCAACTCGGTCCGGGCCAGGTCGGCGGCGGCGACCAACTCGGCGGGGTCGCCGACGCGGCGGGGGGCGACCACCACCGGAACCGGACGGCCGGTGACCTCGCGGACCACCTCGACGACCTCACGGTTGGTGAACCCGCTGCCGTTGCCGAGGTTGTAGATCCGGTGCTGTCCGCCGGCCGTGGCGTCGAGCGCGAGCAGGTGCGCCCGGGCAAGGTCGGTGACGTGGATGTAGTCGCGGACGCAGGTGCCGTCGACGGTCGGGTAGTCGTCGCCGAAGAGCTGGAGCTTCTCCCGGCGGCCGGCGGCAACGTCGAATGCGATGGGGATGAGGTGCGTCTCCGGATCGTGCCGCTCCCCGAGGGGCACCGGGGCATCCAGGTGAGCGCCGGCGACGTTGAAGTAGCGCAGCGAGACGGCAGCCAACCCGTTCCCGGCCGCTGCCGAGGTGAGTGCCATGTCGACGGTGAGCTTGGTGGCCCCGTAGGTGCTAGTGGGGGCGGTGATCGCCGTCTCCGGGATGGGTAGCTCGGTCGGGTTGCCGTACACGGCGGCGGTGGAGGAGAAGACGACCTTCGGCACCCCCGCGACGCGTACGGCCTCGAGCAGGGCGAGGGAGCCGACGACGTTGGTGTGCCAGTACAGCTCTGGCCGGACCATCGACTCACCGGCGGCGATCAGGGCGGCGAAGTGCAGCACCCCGTCGAAGCCCGCCTGCGGGGTCAGCACCTGTGCCACGTCGTCCAGGGGGGCGACGACGTGGGTGGCGTCGGGTGCCACGGCGACGCGGTGTCCGGTCCGGAGGTCGTCCAGGACGACAACCTCGTGGCCGGCGTCGAGCAGCATCCGGGTCACCACGCTGCCGATGAAGCCGGCGCCGCCGGTGACGAGCAGTTTCACGTTGATCTCCTCCTGCCGGGTCGCCCCGCCAGCGACCTTCGGTGGTCACCCTACGGCGGCTCGCTGTGACGGCGCTGCGAGTCAACCGGCGGGGCGGGCCGCCGTCTCCGTCGAGGAAGAACTGGCGCAGTGCTGTCCCGCCACTGCGATCGGTGTCTACCATCCATCTCATGCGGGAAGCGGGTCGTCCCGGGCTCCGGCGCCGTGCGCGGGGGCGACCCCGCCGCGAACCCAGCCCGCTGGCCTGGGCGGTCGCCCGGGTCGTGGTCCGCACCGCTACCGCCGCCACCCGGCTGGTGACCGGTCTGCTCGGCACCAGCCCGGCGGCCGGCCGGGAACGGATCAGCGAGGACGAGTTGCGCGACCTGGTCGCCGCGGCGACCGTGTTGGGCCCGGTGGAACGGCGGATCATCGACGAGGTCCTCGTGGCCGGTGCGAGCCTGGTACGCGAGGTGATGATGCCGCGCACCGAGGTGGTCTTCCTCTCCACCGAGCTGAGCACCGCCCAGGCGGAGCGCCTGGTCCGGGCCGAGCCGCACACCCGCTACCCGGTGGTTGACGGGACCCACGACGACGTGGTCGGCTTCGTGCACCTACACGACGTGCTGCTCCGTACCGACGAAGATCCCCAGGTCACGGTCGGCGAGCTGGCGCGGGAGGTCAAGCGCCTGCCCGGCAGCAAACGGGTGCTTCCGGCCCTGACCGAGATGCGCCGGGAGGGGCATCACCTGGCGGTGGTCGTTGACGAGTACGGGGGGACCGCCGGCATCGTCACTTTTGAGGATCTGATCGAGGAACTGGTCGGCGAAGTGCACGACGAGTACGACACCCCGCCGGAGCCGACCAACGCCGGATTGCCCACCACCGTTGACGGTCGGCTGAACCTGGCCGACTTCGCCGAGCGGACCGGGGTGAACCTGCCGAACGGACCGTACGAGACGGTTGGTGGTTATGTCATGGCCGCGCTGGGGCGGCTGCCGGTGGCCGGCGACGAGGTATCGGTGATCGTCGCCCCGGCCGCCCCGGTGGAGCCGGTGCGGGAGACGCCCGGGGGGTGGCGGCTGCGGGTGCTGGCGCTGGAGGGGCGTCGGGTGGCCCGGGTGACGGTAGCCGCCGCTCGGCCCCCCGAGTCGAGACGGGAGACGGGCGTCCCCACCCGGTCCGGCCACGATCGACCCGCCGGCCCGTCCTGACGGACGCCCCGGGTTGCTGACAGAATTGCCAGCATGTCCAACGTACCCGTTCGACCGCGCGTGTTCTCCGGCATCCAGCCGACCGCCGACTCGTTCCATCTCGGCAACTACCTGGGCGCGGTTCAGCACTGGGTGGCGTTGCAGGAGACACATGACGCCACCTACTGCGTGGTTGATCTGCACGCGATCACCGCCGGGCACGACCCCCGGGTGTTGGCGCAGCGGTCCCGGGTGGCCGCTGCGCAGCTTCTCGCGGTGGGGCTGGACCCGGAGCGCTGCACCCTCTTCGTGCAGTCCCAGGTGCCCGAGCACGCGCAGTTGGCCTGGGTGTTGGGGTGCATCACCGGGTTCGGCGAGGCGGGCCGGATGACCCAGTTCAAGGACAAGTCGCAGAAGCAGGGCAACGAGCGGGCCAGCGTCGGCCTGTTCACGTATCCGGTCCTGCAGGCGGCCGACATCCTCCTCTACCAGGCGGACGCGGTGCCGGTCGGCGAGGACCAGCGGCAGCACCTGGAGCTTAGCCGCGATCTGGCGCAGCGGTTCAACACGCGGTTCGGGCCAACCTTCACGGTTCCCGCGGCGCACATCGTCAAGGACACGGCGAAGATCACGGACTTGCAGGACCCGACGGCGAAGATGTCGAAGTCGTCCTCCTCGCCCGCGGGTATCGTCCTGTTCCTGGAGGACGCGGCCCGGTCGGTCAAGAAGATCCGTTCGGCGGTCACCGACACCGGCCGCGAGATCGTCTTTGATGTCCAGCAGAAGCCGGGTATCGCCAACCTGCTGACGATCTACTCGGCGCTCTCCGGCCGGAGCATCGACGATCTGGTCGGCGCCTACGCGGGCAAGGGCTACGGTGACCTGAAGAAGGACCTCGGAGAGGTGGTACGCGAGTTCGTGACGCCGATCCAGGAACGCACCCGCGGCTACCTGGACGACCCGGCCCAGCTCGACAAGCTGCTCGCTGCCGGGGCGCAGAAGGCGCGGGCGGTGGCGGCACCGACCCTGCAGGCGGTGTACGAGCGGGTGGGCTTCTTCCCGCCGGTGCGCGGCGAGTAGGCAGCGACGCGACCTGTGCGGGTGAGCGGGATGGAACCGGTGGCCGAAGAGGTGACACGAGGCGTGGACCTGCGGGACGGGTCGCCGGCAGCTGGCGGCACAATCCAGATCGGCATCGCTGTGGACATCCCCGAGCCGTGGGGGAGTGTGCTGACCCAGCGGCGAATGGCGGCGGGGGACCAACAGGCCGTCCCGGCGCACGTGACGCTGCTCGGGCCGACCGAGATTCCAGGTGCCGCCCTGCCGGTAGTCGAACGGCACCTGACCGCGGTCGCCGCCGCGCACCTCCCGTTCACCCTGCACCTACGCGGGACCGGGACGTTCCGGCCGGTCACCCAGGTGGTTTTCGTGACGGTGGCGACCGGGATCAGCGAGTGTGAACTGCTCGCCGCGGCGATCCGGGCGGCTCCGGAGCTGCGTCGGGAAACCCGTTTTCCGTACCATCCGCACGTCACGGTGGCGCAGGATGTCTCACCCGAGGCACTGGACCAGGCGTACGGGGACCTGGCCGACTTCTCGGCGATGTTCGAGGTGGAGGCGTTCACCCTCTTCTCCCATAGTGGTCAGACGCGGTGGCAGCCCCGGCGGGACTTTCGGCTCGGCGGCTGAGCTGGTGCCCCGGCCCCGACGGCGCAACCCGTACCCCGTTCCCGGCGGGTCCGCGTCGGTCCGGGCTTACCACGGGGGATGCCGGCGTGCCGGTGACGCGTCGGCGAGGATGGCGGGGTGAACGTGTTCCGCCGTATCCAGGATGGTGCCCACGGGCGGATCACCACCGCACGGCGCCGCTATCCGGCCTTCGACCACGGGTTGCGGGCGGCCCTGCTCTACAACCGCCGGTTCGGCAGCCGGCTCGCCGCCGCGATCGCATACTACGGCTTCTTTGCGGTCTTCGCGCTCGCCCTCGTCGCCTACTCCGTCTTCGGGGCGATCCTGGAGGGCAACGCCGAGGTAAATTCTGCCGCGGCGGGATTCCTCCGGGAAAATCTGCCCTTCCTTGACCCGGTGCAGGTGGCGGAGAGTAGCGGGGCCGTCGGTGTGGTCGGCCTGATCATCCTGGTCTTCACCGGGGTCGGCTGGGTGGAGGCGATCCGTTCCTCCCAGCGGCTGCTGTACGACCTCGACCAACAACCCGGCAACTTTGTCGTTCGCCGCCTGGTCGACCTGGGCGTGCTGTTGGTGGTGTTCGTGCTGCTCGGCGTCTCGGTAGCGGCGGTGGACACGCTGGAGTCGCTGCTGCGGTGGCTGTTGGGCAGTGCCGGCTCGGCCGGGCTCACCACGATCAGCGCGGTGCTCAGCATCTTCGTGAACGCGGTGCTGGCGACCCTGCTGCTGGTGGCGGTGCCTCGGCTGCGGCCCAGCCGGGTCCGGCTGCGCCCGGCGGTGCTGCTGGTGGCGGTGGGGATCACCCTGCTCAACACCATCGGGCGCTACTACGTGGTGCGGACCGAGCGAAACCCCGCGTACACGGTGGTGGCGGGCGCGGTGGGGCTGCTGCTCTACCTCTACCTGCTCAACCAACTCGTGCTCTTCGGCGCGGCGTTGGTGGCTACCGACACCCGGGGACAGGTGGTGGACCTCACGGCGGAGCGGGGGGTGGGCGATCAGGAGGAGGAGGGCTCCCCACCTCCCGGGCAGACGAGTGCGAACCGGCCGACGGCACCCGAACAAGGGACGGAGCGTCGAACCGGGGATCCGCCCACGGCCGGGGAACGATGATTGGCGGGTGGGCGCTCTCGTGACACTCGATCTGCCGGACGACTCGCCGATGCTCGACCTGCCGTGGATCATCACCTTCGGGCCGCTCGGCGACGCTGACGAGTGGGAGCCGGTGGTCTGCGGCCCGTACGAGCGAGCGCCCGCGTTGGCGCTGGCCGAGGTGATGGTTGCGGAGGAGGCGTTGATGGCGGTGGTCGAGCCGCTGCTGCCGGCGGTGTCGGCGGAGCAGATCCGCGATGAGATCACCGCGGCGCAGGCCGCCGCCGAGGATGAGGCGGCGGCGCAGGCGGACAGCGCCGAACTCTACGGCAACTTCGAGGACACCTTCGACGAGGAGCTGGCGGCGGCGGAGCGGGAGTCGGAGGCCCAGCCGGCGATGCCCCCGAGCGAAGCCGCGATCCGGGCGGGGTTTGCCCGGATCGCGGCGAAGTTGCCGGGCCTCGAGCGGTGACCCGCACCGGTCGGTGCCTAGCCGCCCGGCGGCCCGGGGCACGCCGAACGACCAGGTCGATCGGGGCTTACCCGCTCAGCGTCGTTCGAACCAGGCAGCCGCGTCGACCGGAATCAGGTAACTGGAGCCCTCCCGGGTGAGCGCGGCGCTGGCGACGAGCGGCTCGCCGTACTCGGTGCTGACGGCGGGTGCGTCGCTGATGTTCACCACACAGGTGAGGGCCGTACCGTCGGCGGTACGGGTGAAGGCGAGGACGCCCGGTTGGGTCTCCTCCCAGCAGAGGTGGGCCGCGGCGGTGGAGAGCGCCGGGTGCGCTCGGCGGATCCGGAGCGCGGTGCGATACAGCTCGAGCGTGGAGTCGGGGGCACCGTTCTGGGCGGCCACCGACAGTTCACGCCAGGTGGCCGGGGCGGGCAGCCAGCTCGGCGCGCTGCCGTCGGGGCTGAAGCCGTACGGGGCCAGCTCGCCGCTCCACGGGATCGGCACCCGGCAGCCGTCCCGGCTCTGGCCGGTCCGCAGGTACTGCGGGTCCTGTCGCAGGTCGTCGGGGAGGTCGAGGACCTCGGGTAGGCCCAACTCCTCGCCCTGGTAGACGTAGGCGCAGCCGGGCAGCGCGAGCATCAGCAGGGCCGCGGCGCGGGCGCGGCGCAGCCCTGCTGGCCCATCCCCGTACCGGGTGACGTGTCGCTGCTTGTCATGGTTTGACAGCACCCAGGTGGTGGGCGCGTTGATGACCGCTGACTCGGCGAGGGCGCTGTCGATGACCTTGCGGAAGGAGTCGGCTGACCAGTGGGCGTCGAGGAAGTCGAAGCTGAACGCCTGGTGCAGCTCGTCTGGACCGATGTAGCGGGCGAGCCGTTGCGGGGTCTCCGCCCATGCCTCGGCCACCGCCATCCGGCCGCCGGGGTAGCTGTCCAGGATGGGCCGCCAGGCACGGTAGATGTCGTGCACCTCGTCCTGGTCAAAGTAGGGCAGTCGGCTCTTGCCGAGCAGCTCGACCTGTCGTTGGCCGGTCCGCTGGCCGAAGCCGACATCCGGCAGGCCCTCCGCCTTGATCATTCCGTGGGCCACGTCAATCCGGAAGCCGTCCACACCGCGGTCCAACCAGAACCGGAGCACCTCCTCGAACTCGGCGCGGACCTCGGGGTTGCGCCAGTTCAGGTCCGGCTGTGCCGAGTCGAACAGGTGCAGGTACCACTGCCCGTCGGGCAGTCGGGTCCAGGCCGGTCCGCCGAAGATGCTCTCCCAGTCGTTCGGCGGCAGTTCGCCCGCCGTGCCGCGCCCCGCGGCGAAGTGGTAGCGGGCCCGTTCGGGGGAGCCGGGGGCCGCCGCGAGGGCAGCCTGGAACCAGGGGTGGACGCTCGACGTGTGATTGGGCACCAGGTCGACGATGATCCGTAGGCCCAGTGCGTGCGCGTCCACGACCACCTCGTCGAACTCGGTGAGGGTGCCGAACATCGGGTCGACATCGCGGTAGTCGGCGACGTCGTAGCCGCCGTCAATCATGGGTGAGGGGTAGAAGGGGGTCAACCAGAGCGCCTCCACCCCGAGGTCCCGTAGGTACGGCAGGCGTTGCCGCAGGCCCAACAGGTCGCCGATCCCGTCGCCATTCGCGTCGGCGAAGCTGCGGAGGTAGACCTGATAGATGGCGGCGGAGCGCCACCAGTCATCGTCGGAGGTGGGCGGGGTGGGGTTGCGGACGGTCATGCGGGGTTCCCCGATCTCGCGCGGTACGGCGGTCTCCGGCGCGGGCAGGGGTGGTGGCGCCGGTTGCTGTGCAGAATGCCGGCAGGGCGTTGCAAGAGTCAAGCAGAGCTTGCGCAAGATTGGTCGGGGCTTGCGTCCGGGGGAACCCGACGGGCGGACGGCGGGGTGTTCAGACCGAGACCGCCAGGGGGGACGGGGCGGGGGCACCGGGGTCAACGCCGGGCGTCCGGGCGACCGCGGTCGAGCCGCGTACCACCAGCTCTGGCCGGAACAGGTACTCCGAGTGTGGCGCGGCGTGCCCGTTGATCTCGTCCACCAGAGCCTGGACGGCGGCAACCGCCATCGCCGCGACCGGTTGGCGCATGGTGGTCAGGGGTGGGTCGGTGAAGGCCATCAGCGGGGAGTCGTCGTATCCGACGACGGAGATGTCGCGGGGCACGGCGAGCCCGCGCTGCCGGGCGGCGCGGATGGCACCCAGCGCCATCGGGTCGGAGCCGCAGACCAGGCCGGTGACGCCGCGGTCCAGCAACCGGGCGGCGGCGGCCTCGCCTCCCTCAACGCCGAAGAGGGAGAGCTCGGTCAGCTCGGTGAGCTCGGCCGCGGAGACATCGGTGCAGCGCCGCATGGCGGCCTTGTAGCCGGCGACCTTGCGCTGCACCGGGACGAACCGGTCCGGTCCCGTGATCAGGCCGATCCGTCGGTGTCCCAGCGCGACCAGGTGGGTGACGGCCAGCTCGGCGGCCTCCCGGTCGTCACAGGAGATGAAGGGCGCGGGGAGGTTCGGCGCGTAGCCGTTGACCATGACGATTGGCAGCGGGCGGGCGATCAGTGCGCGGTACCGCTCATGGTCGGCGGCGGTGTCGGCGTGCAGGCCGGAGACGAAGACGATGCCGGAGACCTGTCGGTCGAGCAGCATCTCGACGTACTCATCCTCCCGGATTCCCCCGGGGGTCTGGGTGCACAGCACGGGGGTGAAGCCGGTTGGTGCCAGGGCCGACTCGATGATCTGCGCGAAGGCGGGAAAGATCGGGTTGTCGAGCTCCGGAACGACCAGGCCCACCAGTCCGGCGCAGCGTTTGCGCAGCCGGGCTGGGCGTTCGTAGCCGAGCACGTCGAGGGCGGTGAGGACGGCCTGTCGGGTCTCGGGCGCCACTCCGGGTCGGTCGTTGAGCACCCGCGACACGGTGGCCTCACTGACCTCTGCCTGCTGGGCGATGTCGGACAGTCGAGCGCGCATGGCGGCACTGTAGCTCACCGGATGGTTCTTGCGCTGACGGGAAAGTTCTTGCAGTCGTGCGTTCCGAGGCTGCTAACCCGGGCCGAGGCCGGCGTGTGGGCGGTCTGCGCCGAGGAGACCGCATCGAGCAGCGTCAACGCAGCGGGGGTCCTGGCGGCCGGGGGGTGGCGGCCGATGGCCGGCCGATGCCTGGGCCTGCCGTTTTGTCGCGCAAGCCCGGCATGAGAGGAGTCTAGATGACAAGATGGCCCCGGTTGTTGCAAGACCGTTCGCAAAGGGTTTCTAACTTAGAAAACTCTTGCTAGTGTCCCGCCGACACCGGCAGGCAATCTAGGAGCGAACATGCGTCGCACAGCCAAGGGAGTCGCCGTACTCGCCTCCGCCGCCCTTGCTCTGACCCTCGTCGCCTGTGGCGAGGACGAGCAGAGCGCGGGGGAAGGGTCAACGACCGACCCCGCAGCCATGAAGGCCGAGCTGACCTGGTGGGACACCTCGGACCCGAAGAACGAGGGTCCGGTTTTCCAGGAGCTGATCGCCAAGTTCAACCAGGCCTATCCGAACGTGAAGATCAATTATCAGTCGGTCCCGTTCGGTGAGGCACAGAACCAGTTCAAGACGGCAGCACAGGCCGAGACCGGCGCGCCGGACATCTTGCGGGCGGAGGTGGCCTGGGTTCCGGAGTTCGCCTCGCTGGGCTACCTCTACGCGCTGGACGGCTCCGAGCTGCTCGCCGACGAGTCGGACTTCCTGGCTACTCCGCTCGCCTCGAACAAGTACGACGGCAAGACCTACGGCGTCCCGCAGGTAACCGACACGCTCTCGCTGATGTACAACAAGAAGCTGTTGGCCGAGGCGGGTGTCGCCGCCGCGCCGACGACCTGGGCCGACCTGAAGACCGCCGCCCAGGCCGTCAAGGAGAAGACCGGCGCGGACGGCCTCTACCTCAATCCGGAGGGCTACTTCCTGCTGCCGTTCCTCTACGGCGAGGGCGGGGACCTGGTGGATGTCCCGGCCAAGAAGATCGTCGTCGGCTCGGACCAGAACGTGACCGGGCTGAAGATCGCCAAGGATCTGATCGACAGTGGCGCGGCGGTCGCGCCGCCCGCGACGGACTCCTACGGAACCATGATGACCCTCTTCAAGGAAGAGAAGGTCGCAATGATCATTAATGGTCCCTGGGAGGTCAACAACGTCTCGCAGGCTCCGACCTTCGGCGGCGTGGAGAACCTCGGCATCGCCCCGGTCCCCGGCGGCTCGGCCCGGGCCGGCGGTCCGGTCGGCGGGCACAACTACACCGTCTGGTCCGGTATGCCGGAGGAAAAGGTCGAGGCCGCAGTCGCCTTCGTGGCCTTCATGAGCTCCGCCGAATCACAGGCATTTCTCGCTGAGAAGCTCGGGTTGCTGCCGACGCGCAAGTCGGCCTACGAACTCGACGCGGTACGGAGCAATCCGATCGTGGCCGCGTACCAGCCGGCCGTTGAGGCCGCGGTCAGCCGCCCCTGGATCCCCGAGGCCGGCCAGTTCTTCGAACCGCTGGACCAGATGGCCACCGAGGTCCTGATCCAGAACCGGGACCCGAAGGAGTCGCTCGACGAGGTCGCGAAGAGGTACCAGGCGGAGGTCGTCACCGCGTACGGCTTCTGATCCACCCGCCGGCGGGCAGAGGCCGGCGACGATTCGTCCCTCGGCATCCGGCCGGGCCGGCGACCGCTCCGGTCGCCGGCCGGTCGGCTCACCTACTGGAGCTCAGCTGATATGCGCACCGTGACCGCCGCGCCAGCGTCCGCGCCGCCGGACCGTCGCCCCACCCGCCCGTCTCGACTTCGTCGTAGCTGGGACCGGAACTGGTACGCCTGGGCGATGGTCCTGCCGGTGGTGATCGTCCTGGCAGTCTTGATCTTTTACCCGCTCGGCCGGGGAATCTGGCTCTCCTTCACCAACCTCAACGAGGCCAACCAGGTGGCGGAGATCTGCACCAAGTCGATCACCGGCGGTGAGGTCTGCGAGGAGAACCCCAACCGGTGGCAGTATGTGGGTCTGGACAACTACGTCCGGGTCCTCACGGGCCAGGTTGGCCGGTTCTGGGAGTGGACCGGGATCACCCTGATCTGGACCTTCGTCGGTGTCGCCTTCCACTATGGTCTCGGGCTTGGCCTCGCCATCCTGCTCAACCGCCCGATCCGTGGCCGTGGCCTCTACCGGGTGCTGCTGGTGCTGCCGTGGGCGGTGCCGGCCTTCGTCAGCGCCTTCGCCTGGAAGTTCATCTTCAACGAGCGCTTTGGCCTGGCGAACTCGCTGCTCACCGGGCTCGGGGTCGACCCGCTCCCGTGGTTCTCCGAACGGTGGACGTCACTGTTCACCGCGATCGTCACCAACGTCTGGCTCGGCGTGCCGTTCATGATGGTGGCGCTGCTCGGCGGGCTGCAGACCATTCCCGGTGAGCTCTACGAGGCGGCGGAGATCGACGGCGCGTCGCCGTGGCAGCGGTTCCGGGCCATCACGATGCCGGGTCTGCGGTCGACCAGCATGACCGTGATCCTGCTCGGCACCATCTGGACGTTCAATCTCTTCCCGGTCATCTTCCTGGTGACCGAGGGAGAGCCGGCTGGAGAGACCGAGATCCTGGTGACCGGCGCGTACCGGGCCGCCTTCGAGGGCATTCGCAACTACTCGCTCGCCTCCACGTACGGCGTGTTGATTCTCTCCATTCTCTTGGTCTTCTCCGTGTTCTACCGGCGGGCACTGCGTAAGCAAGGCGAGGTGTGGTGATGAGCCAGTCGACCAGCTCCGGGATGGCCGCGTCCACGGCGGGGACACCGGCGGCCCCGATCAGGGCCGGGGCCACGCCGACCGCCCGGGCCGAGACCACGCGGCGTGCTGGCCGTAGCCGGCGTAGCCCGGCGACGTCGCTGCTGCTGCACGGGACCTTGATCGTCGCGTCGCTGGTCGCGATCGGTCCGATCGTCTGGGTGCTGCTCTCCTCCTTCAAGCCCGGGTACGCGGTGCAGAGCACCGACCTGACCCTGGTCCAGGATCCGACCCTGGCGAACTACCGCTACGTGCTTTTCGACACCAGCTTTCTGCGGTGGCTGCTGAACTCGGTGATTGTGGCCGCCGGCACGATGGGGATCGGCATCTTCCTCTCGGCGACCACCGGTTACGCCGTTTCCCGGTTCAACTTCCCGGGCCGCCGTCCGTTGATGATGGTCTTCCTGGTCACCCAGATGTTTCCGGTGGCCATCCTGATCGTGCCGATTTACACGATCATGGCGCGGCTCGGGTTGATCAACACGTTGCCGTCACTGGTGATCGCCTACCTGACCATCGCCGTTCCGTTCTGCTCCTGGATGCTGAAGGGCTACTTCGACTCCATCCCCACCTCGCTGGACGAGGCGGCGGCGCTGGACGGCTGCGGCCCGTTCGCCACCTTCTGGCGGGTGGTATTGCCGCTGGCCCGTCCGGCCGTGGCGGTCACCGCCTTTTACACCTTCCTCACCGCGTGGGGGGAGGTCGCGTACGCGTCGGCCTTCATCCAGACCGACAACCAGTTCACCCTGGCGTACGGGCTTCGGCAGTTCGTGCCGCAGTACAACCCGCAGTGGGAGTACCTAACGGCGGCGGCGGTGCTGGTGACGATCCCGGCCGGGCTGGTCTTCCTGGTCGCCCAACGGCACCTGGTCTCGGGTCTGACCGCGGGTGGTACGAAGGGCTGAGGCGCCGATCGACCGAGCCCCTCTACTACGACTCGTCGTTGTGGGGGAGGATAGGCCGCGTGGAAGCTCTACGACTCACCCTCCGTTACATACACCTGATCGGGTTCGCGCTGTTACTCGGTGGCGCGGTGGTGCAGTACCTCAAGGGCAGGTTCCGGATCAACCCGGCCATGCTCTGGGGTGCGACGCTCACGTTGCTGACCGGAATCGGCCTCTCCGCACCACTGCGGGACGGAGGTGAGCCGGATCCCGCGAAGCTCGTCACCAAGCTGTCGCTCGCGCTGCTCATCTTCGTCATGGTCTTCTTCTCCCGGAAGCGGGAAGCGGTCAATCGTGGACATTTCCTCGCGATCATCGGGCTGACCCTGGTCAACGCTGCGGTGGCGGTCTTCTGGCGGTAACGTCCGACTGGGGGTACCTCCCCTGCACGAGGAACCCCTGCAGCGGAGAGTTCGTCCCACCCGCGCTCCCTTTGACCGGCATGTCGAGTGACCGAAAACCCCCAGGATCACGTCGGGGTAACAGGCACTCAACAGTCACGCATGATTGCCGGCCGGGGTAGGTGCCGGGGCGTACGCTCGGCGTCCGGAACGTGGGACACCGGCGGCACAATGCAGGCCGGTTCACAAGGGCTGCCACCGTGGTGGACGCGGTGCGCAACGGAAGGAGTCGTCTTGCGCTCGGTGCGTGGGATGCGGATCGCCTCAGTCTTCGCGGTGGGTGGCCTCGTGCTGGCCGCCTCCGCCTGCGGTGAGGCGCCCGAGGAGAACAACGCCGGCAACGGCGGCGAGAAGTTCAGTGCCTGCATGGTGACCGACGTCGGCGGGATCGACGACAAGTCCTTCAACACCTCGGCCTGGCAGGGCTTGGAGGCAGCCAAGGCCGAGAACAAGGACATCGACATCAAGTACGTCGCGTCGAAGGCCGAGGCCGACTACGAGCCGAACCTGACGCAGTACGTCAACCAGGACTGCGACTTCATCCTCGCCGTCGGTGGCCTGATGGGGGGCGCCACCGCCAAGATCGCGGAGGCGAACCCGGACCAGCAGTTCGGCATCGTGGACACGAAGTTGCCGCAGAGCAACGTCTACCCGATGCAGTTCGACACCGCCCAGGCCGGCTTCCTCGCCGGTTATCTGGCCGCCGGCTTCAGCCAGACCGGCAAGGTGGGCACCTACGGCGGCGAGAAGATCCCGCCGGTGACGATCTTCATGGACGGCTACGTCGACGGGGTCGACCACTACAACCAGGCCAAGGGGAAGGACGTCCAGGTCCTGGGGTGGGACAAGGCCAGCCAAGACGGCTCGTTCGCCAACAGCTTCGTCAAGCAGGACGAGGGCAAGAAGGTCAGTGACGCGCTGGTCGCCCAGGGCGCGGACATCATCATGCCGGTCGCCGGCGGTGCGGGCCTCGGCACCACCGCGGCGGCCCAGGCCTCCGGCGGCAAGTACAACACCATCTGGGTCGACGTCGACGGCTGCGAGAGCACCTCGAACTGCCCGGCGATCATCACCACCGTGGTGAAGAACATCCCCGGCGCCGTTCAGGAGGCCGTGCTCAAGGCCGCCGCCGGCGAGAAGCTGGAGGCGAACCCGGGCTTCACGGGCACGCTGGCCAACGAGGGCGTCTCGCTCGCGCCGTACCACGATTTCGACAGCGAGATCCCGGCCGAACTGAAGGCCGAGGTCGACAAGCTGAAGGCGGACATCGCCGCTGGCCTGATCAAGGTTGAGTCGAAGTCCCAACCGCAGTGAGCTGATGCCGGCTCGCCGTGGTGAGATGCTCTACCAAGCCGTTCGGCGAGCGGCACCGCACGACGATCCGGCCGCCTTGGCGCCACGGGACCTCCCGCTGGCGCCGGGGCGGCCGATCGGCTCCACCACGAGTGTCGTTGCCGGCGTACCGGCAACTCCCCCGCACCATCGCTTCGTACCCGGGAGGTTGCGCTGAGACTCGAACTGCGCGGCATCACCAAACGCTTCGGTGACCTGGTCGCCAACGACCACATCGATCTCACGGTGGAGCCGGGGGAGATCCACGCCCTGCTCGGGGAGAACGGCGCGGGTAAGTCGACCCTGATGAACGTGCTGTACGGGCTTTACCAGCCCGACGAGGGCGAGATCCTGGTGGACGGGAAGCCGCTGCAGCCGCGCGGCCCGGCGGACGCCATCGCGGCCGGGATCGGGATGGTGCACCAGCACTTCATGCTGGTACCGGTCCTCACCGTGGCCGAGAACGTCATGCTCGGGGCCGAGCAGGTCCGGGGTGGCATCGTCGGCTTCCTCGACCGCCGACGTGCCCGGCGCGAGGTAGCGGAGGTCTCCGCCCGCTACAACCTCCAGGTCGACCCGGACGCGACCATCGAGGACCTGCCGGTCGGCATCCAGCAGCGGGTCGAGATCGTCAAGGCCCTCACCCGCGACGTTGACCTGCTCATCCTCGACGAACCGACCGCGGTGCTCACGCCGCAGGAGACCGAGGAACTGCTCACCGTCATGCGGGAGCTCAAGGCCGCTGGTAGGTCGATCGTATTCATCACCCACAAGCTCGGCGAGGTGAAGGCCATCGCCGATCGGGTCACCGTGATCCGGCGTGGGCGGACCGTCGGCACCGCCACGCCAGAGGCGAGCCGGGACGAGCTGGCCGCCCTGATGGTTGGCCGCACCGTCCGGCTCACCGTGGACAAGCAGCCCGCGACGCCGGGCGAGCCGGTTCTCGAGCTCTCCGGGCTGGTGGTTGACGACGACCGGCAGGTACGTGCGGTGGACGGCGTTGACCTATCCGTGCGCGCGGGTGAGGTGCTCGGTATCGCCGGCGTGCAGGGCAACGGCCAGACCGAGCTGGTCGAGGCGGTCATGGGGCTCCGTCCGCTGCTCGCCGGCTCGGTGCAGCTGGGCGGGGAGCGGATCGACGACTGGTCAACCAAGGAGGTCCTCCGCGCGGGCGTTGGCTACGTGCCTGAGGATCGCAGTGTTGACGGGTTGGTCAAGGAACTCAGCATCGCGGAGAACTTGGTGCTGGACCTGTACGACCGACCGCCGTTCGGCCGGGGGCTCGCGCTCCGGCCGGAGGCGATCAAGAAGTCGGCGCAGGAGCGGATCGCCCAGTTCGACGTCCGTACCCCGTCGGCGGAGGCGGCGGTCGGCACGCTCTCCGGCGGGAACCAGCAGAAGGTGATCGTCGCCCGGGAACTGTCCCGGCCGCTGAAACTCCTCATCGCCGCCCAGCCGACCCGCGGCGTTGATGTCGGCTCCATCGAGTTCATCCACAGTCGGGTCATCCACGAGCGGGATGCCGGAACCGCCGTCCTCCTCGTCTCCAGTGAACTCGACGAGGTGATCGGCCTGGCGGACCGGATCGCGGTGATGTATCGCGGCCGGATCATCGGCATCGTCGGCCCGGACACCCCCCGCGAGGAGATCGGCCTGCTGATGGCGGGCATCACTCCGGACCCGGCGGACGCCGGGGCGAACGGAGCGACGGCGGGTACCGACGGCGGGGCGCCCAGCCCGTCGGGCCCCGGCAGCGAGGACGAGGCATGACCAACGCAGAGTCCGGCTCCCCGGACAAGGAACCGGCGACCGCGGACCAGGCGGCCAGGATGGCGGTCGACAACACCGAGCGAGCCGAGCCGACAAGTCAGCAGCCACCGGAGCGCCCCACGCTCGGGCGGCTCTTCGTGGCGAATCTCTGGGCCGCCAACACCTTCACGGTGACATTGCTGTCGCTGGTCCTGGCGATGATCGTCGGCGGCATCCTGATGATCGTCTCCGATCCGGACGTGCTGGCCACCTTCAGCTACATCACCGCCCGCCCGGCCGACGCCCTCAACGCCAGCTGGACGTTGGTCAGCGAGGCGTACGGGAACCTGTTCAAGGGCGCGGTCCTCGACCCGGACGCGGTCGGTCTCACCGCGGCGCTGAGCCCGATCTCGGAGACGCTGACCTACACCGCCCCGCTGGTCTTCACCGGTCTCTCCGTGGCGCTCGCCTTCCGTGGCGGCCTGTTCAACATCGGTGCCCAGGGGCAGGCCACGATGGGCGTCATCGCGGCCGGGCTGGCCGGGTTCCTGCTGCCGCTGCCGGCCGGGCTGCACCTGCTCGTCGCGGTGTTCGCCGGTGCGGTCGGCGGTGCCGTGTGGGGTTTCATTCCGGGGATCCTCAAGGCCCGCACCGGTGCCCACGAGGTGATCAACACGATCATGCTCAACTACGTCGCGGGCTACTTCCTGGTGTGGCTGATCGTGCAGAACGGGGTTCAGGACCCGAACCGTACGAATGCCATCAGCCGGCCGGTGGACGCCTCCGCGCAGCTTCCCCGGCTCTTCGGCGACAACCTGCGGGCGCACGCGGGAATCATCCTCGCCGTGCTGGCGACGTGGGCGGTCGCCTGGCTGCTGAACCGGTCGACCCTCGGCTTCGAGCTGCGGGCCGTGGGGAGCAACCCGGCGGCTTCCCGTACCGCCGGCATCAGTGTCACCCGGACCTACGTGTTGGTCATGGTCTTCGCCGGCGCCCTGGCCGGCCTCGGCGGCTCGCAGATGGTGCTCGGCACCACCGCTGCCGCACTGACCCCGCTGGTCGTGGCCCAGATCGGCTTCGACGGAATTCTGGTGGCGCTGCTTGGCCGGGTGAAGCCGTGGGGCGTGTTGCTCGCCGCCCTGCTCTTCGGCGCGCTGCAGGCCGGCGGTAACCGGATGCAGTCGTACTCGGGCGTCTCGCTGGAACTGGTTACCGTGCTCCAGGCGCTGATCGTCATCTTCATCGCCGCACCGGCCCTGGTGAAGGCGATCTTCCAGCTTCGAGCCGCCCGGGCCGCCCGGCCGCAGACGAGCCTCGCGAAGGGCTGGTGACGCGCATGTCCACCATGGCTGTTGACGACGTCGCGGTCGCCCCGGTCAACGAGGGGTTCTGGACCCGGGCCCGGAAGACCGGCCTGGTGCTGACCGCGCTCGGCCTGCTGGCGGTGCTGCTCTTCACCACGCTCGCCGCCAGTGAGCCGGCCCGGTTCACCCTCAGCGAGGATGCCAGCGGCGCCGCGTTGAAGATCAACGGAACGGTCGGCGCGGCCCTCTTCGGGGTGGTCGCCCTCGCCGCCGGTGTGGCGATTCTGGCCGGGCTGCCGAAGCGCTGGTTCACCCTCGTGCTCGGTGTCGGCCTGGTCGGCTTCGTGGTGAGCTTCCTCTGCTGGCAGGTCTCCACCGCGCCGGCCGGGCAGAACTTCATGCCCCTGGTCAACATCGTCCGGGGCACCTTCATCCTGGCTCTTCCGCTGATCTTCGGTGCGCTGGCCGGCGTGCTCTGCGAACGCTCCGGCGTGGTCAACGTGGCCATCGAGGGTCAGCTACTGATGGGGGCCTTCAGCGGTGCCCTCTTCGGCAGCCTCAGCGGCAACCTCTGGGTGGGCCTGGTCGCCGCGGCGGTCGGCGGCACCTTCATCTCGCTGCTGCTGGCGGTCTTCGCCATCCGCTACCTGGTGGACCAGGTGGTCATGGGGATCGTGCTGAACCTGCTCGCGGTGGGCATCACCGGCTTCCTCTACGAGCGGCTGATGCAGCCCGACCCGGCGAAGTACAACAGCGCCCCGCACTTCAGCAACTGGGAAATTCCGCTGCTGTCGGAGATCCCGGTGCTCGGGCCGGCGCTGTTCGCCGGCAACATCTTCCTCTACCTGGGCCTTCTCCTGGTCCTGGTGATTCACATCGGCCTGTTCCGTACCCGGTGGGGCCTGCGTACCCGTTCGGTCGGTGAGCATCCGACCGCCGCCGACACCCTCGGCGTCCGGGTGCTGCGACTGCGCTACCGCAACGTGCTGCTGGCGGGGGCGGTCGCCGGCATCGGTGGTGCGTCATACACGCTCGCCCTCTTCTCGTTCACCAAGAACATGATCGGTGGCAAGGGCTTCATCGCCCTGGCGGCGCTGATCTTCGGCCGGTGGAGCCCGACCGGCGCGCTGCTCGCGGCGCTCTTCTTCGGCTTCGCCGACCAGCTCGCCACCTACCTGAGCGCGATCAACAGCGCCATTCCGAGTCAGTTCCTGGCGATGCTGCCGTACCTGGCGACGATCCTGGCGGTGGCGGGGCTGGTGGGTAGGGTCCGGGCGCCGGCCGCCGATGGAAAGCCGTACATCAAGGGTTGATGGGGATACCAGATGGAGCTCGACTGGGGGCGACTGCGCGCCGCCGCGACCGAGGTGATGCGGCACGCGTACGTGCCGTACTCGAAGTTTCCGGTAGGGGCGGCCGCCCTGGTTGATGATGGCCGCATCGTGGTCGGCTGCAACGTGGAGAACGCGTCGTACGGCATGGCGCTCTGCGCCGAGTGCGGGGTGATCTCTTCGCTGCACGCCACCGGTGGTGGGAGGATCGTCGCGCTCTCCTGCGTTGACGCCACCGGGGAGCCGCTGATGCCGTGCGGGCGGTGCCGGCAGCTGCTCTGGGAACACGGCGGCCCGGAGTGCCTGATCGAGGTTAAGAGCGGAGCGCTGCGGATGGCCGAGCTGCTGCCGCACGCCTTCGACGTGGCGGACCTGGAGGCGGTGACCGGGACGGACCCGGTTCCGGTAGTGCCGGAGCGGCTGGCTGCCTGGCGGGGGCGCGGGACGGTCTTCGTGCACCCGGACCTGTCGGCGGGGCAGCAGGTGTGGACGGCGTATTGGGAACGCTCGGCGGGGGAGGCCGGCGACGGCGACACCGGCGTTCTCGAGGAGGGGCCGAGCTGGGACGATCCAGCGGAGGCGATCACCTGGGGGCTGGCCCGGGTACCCCGGGTTGTGGTGGTGGACGCGGCTGGCACGATCTTCTGGGCGGGTGAGGGCGAGCCGCCGTTGGAGATCCCGATCCGGTGGCCGGGCTGAGCGTACGGGTCGAGGGTCGACCGACGGCGGGACACATCGGAGCGTGCGGGTGGCAGCCCGGGCTGAGAACGTGGGGGAGAGGGTTAGTTCATGGCGGATTTTACGGCGGTTGATGTCATTCGGGCCAAGCGGGACGGCGCGGTCCTCTCCGATGCACAGGTTGACTGGGTGGTGGACGCCTACACCCGGGGCCAGGTGGCGGACGAGCAGATGGCCGCGCTCGCGATGGCGATCCTGCTGAACGGGATGACCACGCCGGAGATCGCCCGGTGGACCGCGGCGATGATCTCCAGCGGGGAACGGCTGGACCTCTCGACGGTCGCCCGGCCGACGGTCGACAAGCACTCGACCGGCGGTGTCGGAGACAAGATCACCCTGCCGTTGACTCCGTTGGTGGCGGCCTGTGGTGCGGCGGTACCGCAGCTGAGCGGCCGGGGCCTCGGGCACACCGGCGGCACGCTGGACAAGCTGGAGTCCATTCCGGGCTGGCGGGCATCGCTGGGCAACGAGGAGTTCCTCGCCCAGCTCCGCGACGTCGGCGCGGTGATCTGCGCGGCCGGTGCCGGTCTCGCGCCGGCCGACCGCAAGCTGTACGCGTTGCGGGACGTGACCGGCACCGTGGAGGCCATCCCGCTGATCGCCAGCTCGATCATGAGCAAGAAGATCGCTGAGGGGACCGGCGCGCTGGTGCTGGACGTCAAGGTCGGCTCGGGTGCGTTCATGAAGTCGGTCGACCAGGCCCGGCAGCTGGCCCGCACCATGGTCGAGCTCGGTGGTGCGCAGGGCGTTCGCACGGTCGCCCTGCTGACCGACATGTCCACCCCCCTGGGGCTGGCCATCGGCAACGCGGTCGAGGTGACCGAGTCCGTGGAGGTGCTGGCGGGCGGCGGTCCGGCCGACGTGGTGGAGCTGACCCTGGCCCTGGCCCGCGAGATGCTGGACGCGGCCGGGCTACCGGACGCCGATCCGGCGGCGGCGTTGCGCGACGGTCGGGCGATGGACGCCTGGCGGGCGATGCTCCGGGCCCAGGGCGGGGACCCGGACGCCCCGCTGCCCACCGCGCCGGAGGTCGAGGTGGTCCGCGCTGAGGAGAGCGGTGTGGTGGCCCAGGTCGACGCGTACGGGATGGGGTTGGCTGCGTGGCGGCTCGGTGCCGGACGGGCCCGCAAGGAAGACGCGGTGTCCGCGCCGGCGGGAGTCCTGCTGCACAAGCGTCCCGGTGATCCGGTCCGGGCTGGTGAGCCCCTCTTTGAGCTGCGGGCCGAGGAGGCCGACCGGATCCCGGCGGCCCGGTCCGAGGCGGTGCGGGCGGTACGGATCGCCGCGTCCGCGCCGGAACAGCAGCCGCTGGTGCTCGAGCGAATCAGCTGACCGTCCGTTCCGTTCCCCGCAGTGGAGGGCTATCCTGCCTGGCCAGGAGGATGATCCGGCCAGTCAGTCCAGATAGACGAGGATGACCGTCGTGGCGGTACCTGCCCCAAACCCCCGAATGGTGCGTGCGGCCAGCCTGGAGGAGTTGTCTCGGCTGGGCCTGCCACTGCCCCCGGAGCACTTTCCACTGGTGTGGGAGCCCGGCGACGAGATCGAGCTGCGCCCGACCGGCGAGCTCGAGACGCGGGTCGCGGTGCTGCACCTCATTCTGGCCCGCTGTTTCGGGATGCCGCCACAGGCCGCGATGAGTTGGCTGCTCGCCTCGCATCTGGTGGAGACAGTCACCCCGCCGGAGTGGCAGTTCGTCACCGGCGGCAAGGGTGACCACCGTTCGTTCGTGTTGCACTATGACGCGTTGTACGCCCTGGCCTGGGTGCTCGGCCTAACCCGGCAGCTGGACCCGACACTGCCGGTGGACGAGCGGCTGGTGGAGCGGCTGCCGAACATACTGGCTGGCGAGACGGTCCGGCACTGGCGGTCCCGAACCCTCACCGCCCCCCGGCATCCGGCGGACGCGGCAGCCCTGCTCGACCTGCACTACTGCCTGGACTGGGCCTATCTCGAGGTGGAGCATGCCCACCGAACACCGCCCGGCCTGGTGGACGCCAATGCGATCGGGCAGCGTCGGTGGGCACTGGAGTGGGCGGTGGTCCTCCGGGGCCCCTACCACGACGAGCCCGCCGGCTGGGAAGAGGTGGATCTCTCCACCTAACGGCGGCCGTGGACGCCGAGCCGGACGGCCACGGTCACCTCGACCGGTTCGGGCAGGGCGGCGATCCGTTCGGTGAGCCCGTCCGGGTCGGTGTGCCAGGCGCTGGGTCCCATCCCGACCAGAGCGGCGATCTCTGGGCGGGTCAACGTCAGCCGGGTGCGGTGTTCGGTCTCCGACTCGGTGGCGAAGCGCTTTCCGAGGTGCCCGGCGACCCGGTCGGGCTTCGCCGGATCCACCCGGAGCAGGCCGAGTGCGCCGACCAACTCGGTGAGGTGGTCGGCGGCCGGCGTGACGACCAGCAACGCCCCGGCCGGATCGAGGACCCGGTGAAACTCCGCTCCGTTGCGCGGGGCGAAGACGTTCAACAACACGGCGACCGACTCGTCGGGCAGGGGCAGCTGCTGCCAGGTGTCGGCCAGTGCCGCCCCGGCTCGGTCATGCGCGCGGGCCGCGCGGCGAAGCGCCGGCTTCGACACGTCCAGGGCCAGGCCGACGGCATCCGGCAGCGCTGCCAGCACCGCGGCGAGATGCCGCCCGGTGCCGGCACCGGGCTCAACTACCAGGGGGTACGCCGCGGCGCTCGCCCCGGGCTGGGGGTGCGCGGCGCGGTGGCGGGCGGCGGCGACTGCGGCCGCTCCGGCCAGTGCCCGGGAGATCAGGTCGTAGTGTCCGGCGGCGAGGAAGTCGGCGCGGGCGGCGACCATCTCGCTGGTGTCCCCGACGTGTGGTGTCCGGCCGGCCAGGAGGTTTACATAGCCCTGTCGGGCCACGTCGAAGCTGTGTCGGCGCGGACAGGCCAGCGTCTGGGTGGTGCCTGCGGTCGCCTCGGCCAGCGGAAGGGCGCAGATCGGGCAGCGCAGCCGGTGGCGGATGCGGGGATCCATGTCGGGCTCCGGCCGGTCGGTGGTGAGCCGGGCGGTCGCCCGGGGAACCGGCATCCTATCGACCCGGTCACCGCGTCGAGCACTGCCGCGCCCGGCTGGCGGGCGTGACCCGAGCAACGCGCCAACGGGTCTGACGCTGTGCAGACGCCGGTGCCGACTAGGGTCTGAACATGGTTGCGACTATCCGGTACGAGGACATCGTCCAGGTTCCCAAGGCGCTGCTGCACGATCACCTCGACGGCGGCCTGCGACCAGCGACGGTCGTCGAGCTGGCCGCCGAGGTGGGGCACGAGTTGCCGACGACCGACCCGGAGGCGTTGGGCCACTGGTTCGTTGACGCAGCCAGCTCCGGCTCGTTGGAGCGGTATCTGGAGACCTTCGCGCACACCGTTCAGGTCATGCAGACGGCTTCGGCGCTGCGGCGGGTGGCCCGGGAGTGCGCGCTGGACCTGGCGACCGACGGCGTCGTCTACGCGGAGGTCCGGTTCGCGCCGGAGCTGCACCTGGAGCGGGGCCTCAGTCTGGACGAGGTGGTTGCGGCGGTGATCGCCGGCTTCGTTGAGGGCAGTGACCTCGCCGCGGCGCAAGGCACGCCGATTCGGGTCGGCACGCTGCTGACTGCCATGCGGCACGCCGCCCGGTCGCAGGAGATCGCCGAGCTGGCCGTGCGGCACCGGGACGTCGGCGTCGTGGGCTTCGACATCGCCGGTGCTGAGGCTGGTTTCCCGCCCACCCGGCACCTGGACGCCTTCGAGTACCTGCAGCGGGAGAACTTCCACTTCACGATCCACGCTGGTGAGGCGTTCGGGCTGCCGTCGATTTGGCAGGCCATCCAGTGGTGCGGAGCGGATCGGCTCGGCCACGGCGTGCGGATCGTGGATGACATCACGCCCGGATCGGAGCCGGTGCTCGGCCGGCTGGCCGCCTACGTGCGCGACAAGCGCATTCCGTTGGAGCTGTGCCCCTCGTCGAACGTGCAGACCGGGGCGGCCCCGTCGATCGCCGACCACCCGATCGGGCTGCTGCGGGATCTGCGGTTCCGGGTCACCGTCAACACCGACAACCGGTTGATGAGCGGCACCTCGATGTCCCGGGAGATGTCCTTGCTGGTGGACGCGTTCGGTTACGGCTGGCGGGAACTGCAGTGGCTGACGATCAACGCCATGAAGAGCGCCTTCATCCCGTTTGACCAACGACTGCAGATAATCGACGAGGTGATCAAGCCGGCGTACGGGCGACTGTTGGCCGGCGCGGAGCGGCAGTAAGGTTGAGTCCCCTACTCACGAGTAGGGGACTCCACCGCTGGCGATGCGCGTAACCTCCGCCAACAACACCCGTTCGGCGAGAAAGAGTAGCGGGCTGGCGACCTTTTTTGTCTGAATGACTGTACAAAATTCGCAGTCGATTGCCTATAATGCCCGGCCGACTCGGCCGGTGCGGGGCTGGAGCGCCGTCCCCCTCTGTCGTGTCAGCGCGCGCGGGGTCGGCGCCGCCCTGTCAACGTGGTTTTCCGTGGTAACTGCAGCGGGTGCGCGGAGTAGCGCGCACCCGTCATGTACATACAGTCGGGAAGTCCGTTTCATCGAGCTATATGCGACTTTCGTCGGCCGGAGGGTTGCCTAACCGGACGGCGCGGAGGGCCGCTCATTGCATTGGGTAATCCTGGTCGTACTCAAAGCGACCGAATCGTCAAAACATCTCACCACGTCCGGGGTTCGGCCCGGGCCGGGCTTTCTCTTTCCGGGGCGGCGTGGTGGAATCTCGGATGGTCCGACCCAGTGGGTGGGTCACCCAGTGTTGCCCGCGGGCAACGAGCAGGCTGCAATCGCGAGGCGGTGACGTGAGCAAACGACCGAAGAAGGCAGGTTCTCTCCTGTCGCGTCTGCGCCGGCCTGCAGGTCGGCTTCGCGACCTGCCGATCTGGTCCAAGCTCGGTCTCATCTTGATCGTGCCGACCGTCGCAACGGTCGTCGTGGGTACCAGTGGCATCGTTGACCACCTGCAGGAACTCAACAATGCCAATCGCTCCGGCGACCTCGCCAGCCTGGTCGCCTACTCGGGTGACCTGGTCAGCCAGCTGCAGGACGAGCGGACGGAAGCGATCCGGCTGCTCGGCGAGGATCAGCCGGCGCAGCAGGAGGAGCGCAGCGCGGCGTATGAGGAGGTGTCCGCCCGCGTTGAGCGGGCGAAGGAACCGTACGCCGAGCGGCGGAGCGAGGTTGAGGACCTGCCCAGCACGCTGGAGAACCAGCTCCGCTTCATCGATCAGACCCTCACCGACCTGCCCGGAACGCGAAGCCAGGTGCTCAACGGTCGGCTCAGCATCACCCAGGCGCAGCAGCAGTACGACGCCCTGCTCGCCGACCTGATCAACGTGCGGGATTCGGCCACCCAGCTGGCCGGCGACTCCGAGCTGAGCGACCGGATGCGGGCCGCGACCGCCCTGACCCGGAACAAGGAGTACCTGTCCCAGCAGCGGGACGTGGTGCACATCGCCCTCAGCCGGCAGCAGCTCACCCCCGAGCTTCGGAACACCTACATCTTCACCTGGACCGGTCAGCGACAGTGGCTGGAGACTTTCGCTGCCGTTGCCGACCGTGCTGACCAGGAGCTGTACGACCAAACGGTCGCCGGTCCCGACGCCCGCGAGGCGGACTCCTACAACAGCAATCTGCGCGGCCTCTCCGATGCCAGGAACCTGACGAGCGCCGGCTTCACACCCGACCAGTGGGATAACGCGATGGTCGCGTACGCCGCCCTGGTCCGGGAGGTGGAGGCGAAGATCGACAGAGACGCCGTCCAGCTCGCGGACGAACTCCGGTCGGCCGTGCAGCTCCAGGTGTTCCTGGAGACCGGGCTGCTGCTCAGCATGCTGCTGCTCGCCATTCTCTTCGCCTACCTGGTCGCTCGGTCGATGGCGCGGGCGCTGCGTGACCTGCGGCAGGGCGCATTCATGATCGCCGAGCACGGGCTGCCGCAGGCCGTCGCCCGACTACGGGAGACGCAGAGCGCCGGCGGCCAGCAAACTCCGGTGCAGCTCGCCAGCCGGATCGCCGAGCCGCTGCCGGTGCGTAGCAAGGATGAGTTCGGCCAGGTGACCGAGGCGTTCAACGCGGTCCACCTGGAGGCGGTGCGTACCGCGGCGGAGCAGGCCGCCCTGCGGGCTTCCGTGGCGACCATGTTCGTCAACCTCGCCCGCCGGTCGCAGATCCTGGTCGACCGACTCATCGGCCAACTCGACCGACTCGAACGGGGCGAGGAAGACCCGGACCGGCTGGCTGAGCTATTCCAGCTCGACCACCTCGCCACCCGGATGCGCCGTAACGACGAGAACCTGCTGGTCCTCGCCGCCGCGGACTCCACCCGTGTGCAGCGGGAGCCGGCCGCCCTGATTGACGTACTTCGGGCCGCCCAGTCCGAGGTGGAGCACTACACGCGGATCGAGTTCGGCGTCATCGATCGCGACATCGAAGTCGCGGCCGCCGCCGTCAACGACCTGGTGCACCTCGTCGCCGAGCTGTTCGACAACGCGACGGCGTTCTCGCCGCCCGAGTCGCAGGTCGTCGTGGAGGCCCGCCGGGTCGGTGACCGCGCCTCCCTCTATGTGGAGGACCGTGGTATCGGCATCAGCCCCGAACAGCTACGGGAACTGAACGAGAAGCTCGCCACCCCGCCGCAGGTGGACGTAGCGGTTTCTCGGATGATGGGCCTGGTCGTGGTTGCCCGGCTGGCGTCTCGGCACGGGGTCCGGGTGGAGCTGCGCCCTGGCGCCGATCGGGGAGCCGTCGCGGAGGTGAGCCTTCCAGCTGGCGTGCTGGTGCCCCGGGCGCTCGCCGCCGGGCCACAGCTGCCCCCCGGCCTGCCACCAATGGCGAACACCAGGTCGACGGCCTCTTTCGAGGCACCTCCCGCAGCGAGTGGTTCCCTCTCCGGCCCCCGTCCGGGTGAGTCGGGCAACCAGGTAACGCTGGGTGGTCGGCCCTTCGACCCAGCCCACAGCAACGGTGCGGGTACGCCCTCGGTCTCGCCGCAGGCGATGCCGGCGTGGTCCGATCTCACCGGTGCGAACAGCGCCACCACCGGCGGTGCGTCCCACACCAACGGGCAGCCGAATGGCGCGTTGCCGCAACGGCACTCCTCGGGTGGGTCGGAGATCGCCGGGCAGCAGCCGGGGATTCCGCGACAGCTGCCGAGTAGCCCAGAGGCCCAGCCGTACGCCGCGCCGCCGACTCCGTACCCCGGGCGGTCGGATTCCGGCCCACCAGCCGCTGGCATGCCCACCTCCGCGTCGCCGGTGTCGGGTACCCCGACCTCCGCGGCACCGGCCTCCGGGCAACCGTTCGCGGCGCCGTTGCCGCAGCGTCCGACCACCACGTCCCCGGGTAGCGCCGCCCCACCGGTGTGGCCACCGGTGCCCGGTGCCGCCGGAGACGCCGCCGCTGCCCCAGCCCCCGAACGGGCTCCCGTAGCCCCAGACCTGACCACCGAGTTGCCCCGGGTGGCAGGTCCGGCCGGCCCTCCGCCCGCCGCGTACCCCGCCGCTCCCACGTCGGCCGGCCCCGCCGCTCCGGTCCCGGGTCCCCAGCCGACTGCGGCGCCGGCGATGCCAACCACACCGCCGACCGCACCGGCTCAGAGCCAGCAGCAGCCGCCGGCTGACGCGACGATGGAGCTGCCGATCTTCCGGGAACTGGAATCGGCTTGGTTCCGGACCCGACGACCCGGCCCAGAGGAGGCAGCCAAGGGCCCCGACGCTGCCGGGGGCGGCGGTGCCAAGGGGTCGGGTGGTGCCGCGACCCAGCAGTTCGCCAGGATGGATGCGGACAGGCAGCAGCAGACACCACCCGCAACGACAGGTAACACACCAATGGCAGAAACCCCGACGACCGGTGGTACGTCGCGTCAGAACGGCACGACAGCAAACGGGGGCACACTCCCCACGGGCGGGTTCACCCAGCGGCGGGGAAGAACGGGTGAAGGCTGGAGCACCGCCGCCGATGATGGTTGGCGGGCCGCTACCGCGGCCAGCGACGTACCGGTGGGGGCGACCACCTCGACTGGCCTGCCGAAGCGCACGCCGATGGCGCAGCTGGTACCGGGCGCGGTGGAGAAGCCGTCGGCGGCGGTTCAGCGTCGCACGCCCGAGTCGGTCCGAGGGCTGCTCTCCGCGTATCACCGTGGGGTCCAGCGGGGGCGCAAGAACCCTTCGGACAGCAACCGGAGCAGCCCGGAGGGGAATCCGGGTGGGCAGTCCTCGCAATCTGGCTCAGGCCCAATGGCCGGGAGCGGGCAGAAGGAGCAAGAAGGATGACTACTACGCAGGACCTCGGCTGGCTTCTCGCCAACTTCGCCGATCGGGTGCCGGGAGTCGCGCATGCGGTCGCCGTGTCGGCGGACGGCCTGCTCCTCGCGGCCTCACGGGACCTTCCGCGGGACCGGGCCGACCAACTGGCTGCCATCGCATCCGGCCTGGTCAGCCTGACCCAGGGAGCAGCCCGCTGCTTTGAGGGCGGTGCCGTTCTCCAGACCGTGGTAGAGATGGACAACGGCTTTCTCTTCCTGATGTCGATCTCGGACGGCTCGTCGTTTGCCGTGCTCGCCGCCCGCAACTCTGACGTGGGGCAGGTCGGGTACGAGATGGCCCTCCTGGTTGACCGGGTGGGTGATGCGTTGACCCCGCAGCCGCGTGCGGCTGCAGGCATGCCGGGCTGATGTTTCGCTGACCGGGTGGTCGGCGGGGCAAGGACAACAACAAGGGGACCGGCCCGCGCCGGCCGGTTCCGGGTGCGAAGGAGGTGAGCGGCGACATGACTGATCATGATGACGAACCGACCGGCGCGTTGGTCCGTCCGTACGCCGTGACCCGGGGTCGCACCCGTCCCCGGCTCGACATCGCGATGGAAGCGCTGATCGAGACAACGGTGCGCGGGCGGGCTGTTGCCAGCGGCAACGGCGGACACGGCCGTGAGCACCAGTACATCGCCGCGCTCTGTGATGGACGTGTGCAGTCGCTAGCCGAGATCGCGGCGCGGATGCAGCTTCCGCTCGGGGTGGCCCGGGTGCTCATCGCCGATATGGCGACAGATGGCCTGGTTGCGGTCCATGAGCCGACCATTCTGGACGACTCGGACGACGTGGTGGGCACTGAACTGCTGGAAAGGGTGCTGAGTGGACTTCGCAGGCTCTGACGTGGCGCGTCCGCCGACCTCGAGCGGCCGCGTGACATCAGCGAAGATCGTCATTGCCGGTGGATTCGGCGTCGGTAAGACGACGCTGGTCGGCTCGGTCTCGGAGATCACGCCGCTGACAACGGAGGCGGTCATGACCTCCGCGAGCGTGGGCGTTGACGACAACCGGCAGGTGCCGGGGAAGTCGACGACCACGGTGGCCATGGACTTTGGCCGGATCAGTATCGACCGAGACCTGATTCTGTACCTGTTCGGTACGCCCGGCCAGACTCGGTTCTGGTTCATGTGGGACGAATTGGTCCGTGGCGCCATCGGCGCGGTTGTCCTGGTCGACACCCGTCGACTCGCTGACTGCTTCGCGGCGATCGACTTCTTTGAGCACCGGCGGTTGCCTTACCTGGTGGCCATCAACTGCTTCGATGGGATGCAGTACCACAACCCGCAGGAGGTGCGGGATGCGCTGGCGATCTCCAGCGACGTGCCGGTGGTGCCATGTGATGCCCGCAACCGAGAGTCCACGAAGCACGTACTGATTTCGCTTGTCGAGTACGTGCTGACCATGCGCCGCTCCCGGGCTGTCGCCCGGGCCTGATTGACGTGCGGGCGGTCCGGCGACGGCAAGGCCGTAGCTGGACCGCCGAGCCGTAGCTGGACGGCCTCGCCGTAGCTGGACCGCCGAGCCGTTCAATGCCGCCGGCCAGGAGTGGCTGCGCCATACCCCGCCCCGTATGCATACCCTCCTCACCTGCGCTACCCACCGATGCCACGGCAGGCCGCCGGGCTGAGGAAGTCGAACAGCCCTCGGCCAACTGCCGAGGGCTGTTTCGCGAGCTAGCGGGTGCTGGGCTCCGGGAACGGGAATCAGGACCGGTATCCGGCCGAGCGGTACTCGTACTTTCGTTCCTCGTCACGGTCACCGGTGTCACGGGTGAAGTCCCAGCCGCCGGCGGCTTCCCGCCCGGGGCGGCCGCCGACCGCGAAGCCCCCGATCTCCTGACCGCGACGCCAGCCGCGGAAGTAGCCGGTGGTGTTCTCCGCGAGGCTGGCCGGATCGCGAACAATCCGCAGCGGCCGGTCGTCCCGCTTCGGTGAACCGGGGACCAGGTTGGCCTGCGGCACCCGGATGGGAAGGCCCGCTGCCGTCTCGGAGCCGGCTGCCGGCTTCGCCGCCTGTTCTGCTGCCTGCTCGGCCGCCTGCCAACTGGTGTCGTTCAGCGACGACCAGTCCACCTCATCGTCTTCGCTCTGACCGACGAACCAGGCCGACTTCGCCTGAGCGAAGATGAGCAGGTCTCCGTCCCCGTCGTCGGCGACCGGTGGAGGACGGTGCTCCACCGGCGCCATGTGCTGCCCGGTGGGGTGCTCAGTGCGCTGGTGACTGTGGGGCCCATCCCGGTCAACGAGGCGGAGCGGTGGCGTCTCGAGCTGTGGGTCGGCCCCGTCGCGTAACGCGCGGTCGGCCAGCGGGGGTGGCTCGACCAGACGCAGCACCGGCGGCTCCTGCGGCATGTCGTCGGCCAGCCACGGCGGCGGCACCCGATTCTCCGCGCCTGGATCGGTCGGAGCGTCCACCCCTTGCCCGCCATACGATTCGGCCAGCGGGTTAAGCGCGGAACTGTCCGCCGGATCCGGATTGTTGACCAGCGGCCAATTCGCCCGCGAGCCCGGAGCGGGATCCCGGGGGCGCGGAGTGGGCACTGGCACGCTGGGGTCGGTCACGCTGAACCCGCCGCTCGGGGTCGGCGATTCGGCTTTCGTGTTGGGTCGTGGCGGGATGACGGTGCGCTGCCGCTCAGCGCGGGCATTCTGGATCGCCGCGGTGGTCAACGTCGCCCGGAACGGCTCACCCGCCTCCGCTGGTGAACTCGAGCCGCGCTGCGACGGCGGGGCCGAGGTGCTGCCAGGCGACGAGATGGGACGGTTCGTCGGGCCGTCAACAGGGCTTGGCGTCGCCTCCGGTTGAGCCGGTGCGGCAGCGCCCGCCGGACCGGCCACAGCCGCGGGTGCGATCGGCTCCGGGGCCACCGGCGGGGGTGCCACCGGCATTGGCGCAACCGGTGGGGGGCCGAGCGGGCGTGGAGAGGGCGGGACAGTCCGGCCCGGCAACGCCTCTGGTTGGGACCGGCGGGTGCCAGCCGGCCAAGTGGGCAGGGCAGGGCTGGTGGACGCGGGGTCGTCGATTGGTGCACCGCGTCGAGCGGCGGCCCGGCGGCCCGGCACCTGAGTGCCCGCCCGGTCATGGAGCACACCGACCAGCGCCTCGCAGCCGACGTCGCAGGCCCGGACCGCGGCGACGGCCTGCCGGACGGTCGTGGCCACCGCTGAGGTGAGGGCCCGGCTGACCGAGGCGCGGCGCGGGGTCTCGGAGACCGCGATCCGGAGGGAGGTGATCGCGGCCTCGGCCACCTCGGGTGCGGTCACGCCATCGGCGGCGAGGTCCGCGACGACTCGGGCGGTCGGCTCGTCGGGCCCGGTGCCGGTCAACATCCCGGGCTCGGGAAGGGCGTCCAGCACCGCCAGCGCAACCGGCTCGGCCGGGTCCGGGTAAGCCTGTAGAGCCGCGGGGAAGAGCTCCCGCAGTACCTCCCGCAGCGCGACCGCGGCCGAATGCCGGCCACTGGCGAGCGCGGCATGCGCGGCGAGGACCGGCTTGTAACCGGCGAGGTCCCGAGGAGCGGGGAGCGCGACGGCGGAGAGTGCACCGGCTTGCAGGGCGCGGGCGAGGCCGATGGCCCGTCGCTGCACCGGCGGTGCCTGCGTCTCCTCCACCGAGTCGTCGTCGGCGAACCGCTCGGCGAAGTCGTCCACCGAGTCGTCGTCGGCGATCGCCAACGGACGACCAGCGGCGCTGACGAGGGAGGTTACTGTGTGGTCGTCGTTGTCAGCGGCGATCGCCGCGCCGCTGGGCCCGCCCGATCGCTCCACCAGCAGCGTGACCAACTGGGCGTAGCCGACGGGGTCGTCGCTGATCTCGCAGACGTGTAGCAGACGACCGGCGTCGTCAACCACAGCGGATGTCAGCGTCGAACCGACGGAAGCTGGCTGCTCAGCCGGATCCGCCGAGGCCAGACCGCAGTACACGCGCACGAGCGCCACGCGTCGTCCTCCTCCCGGGACACAGGTCTTCTCTGCCAGAGAATGATGCTCCCTGGTACGGGTCAGTCGCGCCAGTCCACAACGGCAGAGATCTTGCCGACAATGGTGCGCCAACCCAGGCTTGCGGTTTGTGCCCCGATCTTCTTGAGCCGGCGCCGGCCGCGAAACGCGCCGATCCCCCCGTTGGTGGCCGCCCGTAGCGCCTCGTCCAGGTCGTCGAGGCTGGAGCCGGTGGAGAGCATCTCCAGCACGGCGGGGAGCCGCAGCGCGTACGAGAGGTCACGGGCGATCTCGCCGGATTCGATGAGCAGCGTCGAGTCCCACGCGTCGCGCCCGCCGCGCAGGTTCTCCACGACCAGGTCAAGCTCGTAGGTGTCCTCGTCCAGCGGCGTGATGTCGGCCGGCTCCACCCGCTCGGACAACTCACCCCAACTGTCTAGCTGGGAAAGATCGTTGGGGGCGCCGGAGCGCACAAAGCTGACCAGGGACTCGGCTGTCTTGAAGAGCAACAGCCGGCCCTGGTGACTGAGGAAGACCGGTACCTCTTCGTCGCCCGCGTCGTCCGCGTCGTCCGAGGTGGCCTCCGTGTCGTCCCCGGAGTCGCCATGGGCCTTGCGCTCCTCCTCGTCGCTCTCCGCGAACTCCTGGGCGACCTCCTCGTCGAGGATGACGACCTCGTCGTCGTCCTCTTCGGTCACCACCTGGCGCCGGGCGAGGAAGGGGTCGTCCTGGTCGCGCTCTTCGACGTCGGTCGGCGTCAGCTCCCGAACTGGGCGGTAGGCCCGCAGCGTGTAGCCGGTGCCGGCGGGTAGCGCGATCTCCACCGGGTCGATCCGCAGCTCCGCCCAGAGCGCGCGGGTGGCCTCAGCCGACTCGGCGGCGGCGCCGGAGGCAGCCGAGTCGTCGAGTTCAGGCTCGTCGGAGTCGGGTCGTTGAGGCGACTGGCGGGCCACGCTGACCTCCGTGTGCTTCGGATTGCCCACCCACCAGGTCGACCCGGCGGGTGACTACGCGCACATACCCTAGTGGGCGGCACCGGACTGTGGTGTCGGCACCCCGGCGGCGATCGGGAATTACAGACGTGCGAGCGGACCGAGACCAGCCTCCGGGTAGTGGCTGGCTGCACGGCAATCCGGAACCGCCGGCCCGGTCAGGGCAGCGGGCCGAGAGCGAGATAGCCGCGCTCGGCAGCCTCCTGGAGCTGCCACTGATCCCGGTACCAGCCGGGGGTGCCGACCAGGTCGGCGTGGCGGCCGCGTTGGACCACCCGACCAGATTCGAGCACCAGGATTTCGTCAACCGCGTCGAGGCCGCGTAGCCGGTGGCTGATCAGCAGGACGGAGCGCTGGGCCGGCGTGGCGGCCAGCACGGACGCCAGTACGTCGTCCGCCGCCACCGGATCTAGCCCCTCGGTCGGTTCGTCGAGCACCAGCACCGCCGGCGCGGCGAGGAGCGCCCGGGCCAGCGCGAGACGCTGCCGCTGGCCGCCGGAGAGCTGCCCGCCCTCTTCCCCCACCACCGTGTCCCAGCCGTCGGGCTGCTCCCGTACCCAACCTGCCAGCCCGGCGGTGCCGGTCGCCGTAGCGAGGTCCTCCTCGGTCGCCCCGGGGCGACCGAGCAGCAGATTCTCCCGGACCGTGGCGTGGAAGACGTACGCCTCGGCGAGCAGGCCCCCGACGAAGCGGGGCAGGAGTTCCGGCGGGTAGGTGGAGAGCTCCTGTCCGTCCAGGACGATCTGTCCGGTGGTCGGCCGTACGCTGCCGGTCAGAACGGCGGCGAGCGTGCTCTTGCCGGCGCCGCTCGGCCCCACCACGGCGACCCGTCGGCCGGGGGGTAGGTCCAGGCGGAACCGGTCGAGGGCGGGTGGCCCCTCGCTGCGGTAGCGGACGGTGACGTCGCTGAACCGGATCTCCGCGGCGGTGGGGGCGGGGTCTGCCGACGGGGTGGCCGCGGATACTGCCGGCGCCTCCCGCAGCAGCGCGGCGACCCGGGTGAGGCCGGTACGGAGGCCGGTCCACTGCCGGGCGGCGCCGACGAGGGCGAGCGCGACCTCAACGGCGACCAGCGTGCCGACGGCGAGGACGCCGACCAGTACCCCCGTTACGCCGTCGGCCAGGGCCACCAGCAGCACCGCCCCGGCGGACAGCCCGGCCACCAGAACCCCCAGCGCGTCCACCGCGAAGCCGGTCGCGGCCAGCCGCCGCTCGATTCGGGCCAGCCGCCGGATCCGGCCGGTCGCCGCGCCCCGGGCCCGATCGGTGGCCCCGAAGGCGGCGAGGTCGGCAGCGCCGTGGGTCAGGTCAACGGCGTCGGTGGTCAGAGCGCCGCGGAGTGGCGCCAGCTCGGCGGCGGCCCGCCGGGTCAGCGCGGTGGCCAGCACCGGCAGCGCGACCCCCGCAAGCAGTAGTCCAACCGCGAGCGTGCCGGCGGCGGCCGGTGAGACGAACGCGGTCGCGGCGACGGCCACGACGCCTACCAGCCCCGCTGCCGTTGCCGGAACGAGGACCCGTAGGAGCAGGTCCTGGACGGCTTCGACATCGGAGACCAGCCGGCTCAGGGCATCGCCGGAGCGCTGCCCGGCGCTGTCCCGCCGGGACGCCAGGGCGGCGAAGACGCGGGTCCGGACATCGGTGACCAGCCGCAGCACCGCGTCGTGCCCGGCCAGGCGCTCGGTGTAGCGGAGCACGCCCCGCCCGATGGCGAGCGCACGGACAGCGACGATCGCTACCGTCAGCCGGTCCAGCGGCGGGCGGCCGGCGGCGCTCATCAGCAGCCACGTCGCGGTGGACATCAGGGCCAGCGCGGCGAACTCGGTGGCGGCGGCGAGCAGTCCCGCCCCGAGCAGCCGGTTGAGGTAGGGGCGGGCCAGCCGCAGCACCACCCACTCCGGTGCGCCGGCAGGTCCGGTGGACCGCGGAGCCGCGTCGCCCGCGGCGGCGTCGGCCGGGAGAGTACCGGGGTTGCCGGTCGGGTCGGAGACACTCATCAGGTCGTCCTCCCGGCGGGGGTCGGGGTGAGCTCGGTAACCCGCCCGTCGGCGACCCGCAGCACGCGGTCCGCGTCGGCCAGCAGCGCGGGACGGTGGGCCACCAGCAGCGCGGTACGGCCAGCCACCAGCGCCCGGGTGGCCTTGAGGACAGCGGACTCGCTCTCGGAGTCCAGGCGGGCGGTCGGCTCGTCAAGGAGCACCACCGGGGCGTCCCGGAGGAAGGCACGGGCTAACGCGACCCGTTGTCGTTGACCGCTGGAGAGGCCGTGCCCCCGCTCACCGAGGCGGGTGGCCAGCCCGTCGGGGAGCGCGGCGACGACATCGGTCAGCGCTGCGTCGCGTACGGCGTCGGCCAGCGCGGCGTCGGGCGTGTCGGGGGAGCCGAGACGGATGTTGTCTGCCAGCGAGGCGGCGAAGAGGTGGGCCCGCTGCGGGACCCAGGCGATACGGCGGCGCCAGGCGTCCAGGTCGGCCTGGGTCAGGTCGACACCGTCCACGGTGACCCGGCCGGAGGTGGGCCGAACAAATCCGAGCAGCAGATTCAGCAGGGTGCTCTTGCCGGCACCGCTCGGCCCGACCACCGCGATCCGCTCGCCAGGTCGGATGGTCAGCGTGACATCACGTAGCGCTGTGGTCCGGTCGTAGGCGACGGTGACACCCTCGAACCGGATCACGCCCCGGCCGTTCGGCTGGGCCGGGCCCGCCCCGGTGCCGGCGTCGGGTGCCCCGGCGGAGAGGGTGAGCGCCTCGTCCAGCGCGGTGAGTCCCTCCATGCTGGCGTGGAAGCGGCTGCCGGCGGTCCGTAGCGGCAGGTACGCCTCGGGGGTGAGGAGCAGCACCAGCAGTGCGGTCTGCAGGGTCAGCCCGCCGCCGAGTAGCCGGACTCCGACCGGCACCGCGACCAGCGCGACGGAGAGGGTGGCGACCAGCTCCAGCACCAGCGCGGAGAGGAACGCGATGCGCAGCGTCCGCATGGTCGCCACCCGGTGCCCGTCGGCCATCCGGCGGACCACCTCGGTCTGCGCCCGGGCCCGACCGAACGTCCGCAGCGTCGGGAGCCCGGCGATCATGTCCAGGAAGTGTCCGCCCAGCAGCGCCAGCCGCCGCCACTGACGTTCCGTCGCCGCCTGCGCCTGCCAGCCGAGCAGCGCGCCGAAGATCGGGATGAGGGGGAGGGTGACCGCGATGATGAGGGCGGAGCTCCAGTCGGCGACGAAGATCCGGGCGAGTACGGCGATCGGCACGGTGACGCTGAGTACGAGCTGCGGCAGGTACCCGGTGAAGTAGGCGTCCAGCGCGTCCAGCCCGCGTCCGGCCAGCGTCGCCAACTGCCCCGCCCGCTGCCCGGCGACCCAGGTCGGGCCGTGCCGACCGACCGCGGCGAGCAGCTCGGCGCGTAGCGCTGCCTTGACCGTCGCGGCGACCCGGGCCGACACCGTTCCCTGCGCCCACACCAGCAGCGACCGGGCGCTGATCGCGGCGACGAAGCCGGCCAACGCGGGCCGGTTGAGCCGTCCGTCGAACGCGGTGGCGAGCAGTGCGGCGAGCGCGGTCGCCTGCGCCAGCACCAGGCCCGCGGCGAGTACGCCGAGCAGCGCGAGCACGGCGAGGTCGCGCCGGGCCGCGGGGATCCGTCGCAGCAGGCGCGGATCGAAGGGACGACGGTTCACCGCGGTCCCGGTGCTCTGTCGTTGGTCTGCCCGCGGAACTCCCACCAGCACATTTCGCAGAGCCTAGTCGGGTCCGACTCGGGTGGTGCCGTTGCCATCAACTCAGGAACAGTGAGATCGGCAGGGCGACCAGCGTGGCCGTCACCGTCAGCGCGGTGGCGGCCAGCAGCCGGGGCGGGCGCCCCGACTCCAGTAACCGGTGGACCCGGAGCTCGAGATCGTCGTTGCCGATGCCCAGGGTGCCGGCCGGAGTCAGCCGGTCACCAGCGGCGGCGAACCGGCGCAGCGCGCCCGCCAGGGGTGCCTCGGCGTGCCGCTCCCGGGCCTTGTCATCGGCGCGCATCTCGACGAGCAGGGCGACTCGCTCGTGTGCGTCCCGTACCCAGCGAAGCCAGGGCAGCACCCGGCGGAGCGCGGTGAACGGCAACAGGACGAGATCGTGTCGTTCCTGGGCGTGGGCCCGCTCGTGGGTGAGCACGGCCGCCAGTTCGGCCTGGTCCAGCAGGTCGAGGGTGCCGGCGCTGACGACGACCCGAGGCCGTACTCCGGGTAGGCAGTACGCGGCCGCACTCGGATGGTCGAGCACCAGGGCACCGGGCACCGTCGGATCCTGCCGGGCGACCAGCGTGAGTAGATCCCGGTGGCGGCGTTGGGCCCGCACGGCGCTGTGCAGGCTGCGGAGGGTGGTGGTGAACAGCACCACGCCGATACCGCAGCCGAGACCGACGAGCCCGAGCTGAAGCGCGGTCACCCCGGCCGGCCAGGCGCCGCGCCGCAGCTCCCCGGCGAGGGCCCAGAGGGCGCTGCCGGTCGGCAGGTCGTAGGCGGCCAGGCCGAGGGCCATCGGGAGACCCATCGCCGCCAGGCCAACCGCCAGGCCGACCGCCTGCCAGCAGAGAATGGCCACCCGCGGGCTGCGCCAGGTCCAGGTCGAGCGGGCCAACACCTGCGCGGTGAGCCAGCAGGCCAGCACCGTGAGCCCGAAGTGCAGCGCGTACGTCATTCGGGCCGCCCTAGTGCTCCGGCGCCTTGGCAGCCGGTGTGACCGGGCCGGTCGGGGTGGTGCGGGCCGTCGGTGTGACCGGGCCCGATGGTGTGACCGGGCCCGTCGGTGTGGCGGGGCTGGCCGGTGCGCTGGGCTCGCCCGTCGCGCTCAACGCGGCGCGCAGCACCTCCGCCTCGGTGCCGGTCACCGACCGGGCGAAGCGCACCAGGGCGGCGTCTCGGCTACCGCCGAGGTCCAGCGCGTCGAGCATGAGTTGGGCGATGTGCGCCTCTCGGCTCGCGGCTCCAGCACGGTCAGCACCGTGGTGTAGGCCAGCTCTCGCCCGGCGAGGGCGTCCACGACCTCCCGCACCATGAGCCCGTCTGACCTGCTGGGGAGTAGGTCCCACAGCACATCCATCACTGCGCGTTCGAGCTCGCCGAGCCGGGTCACCCGGTAATCCTACCCTGCGTAGTAGTGTCCGCTACCCGCCCTTGGGGTGCCAGACCGTCTTCGTCTCCAGCAGTGCCGTCATCCGGGCCAGGCCGGGGTCGGCGTACCAGTCGTGGTTGGCCGGGACCGGGCGTAGCACCCGCTTGAGGTTCTCCGCCGCCTTGACCTCCAGACTCGTCGCCAGCTCGGCGTCGGCCACGCCCGTCAGGTCGAGGGCGTTGACATCCCGGTGACCCGCCAGCGACGGGACCGTCTCCTGGGGCCGACCGGTCAGGATGTTGACCACCCCGGCGGGCAGGTCGGCGGTGGCCAGCACCTCGGCCAGGGTCACCGCGGCGAGGGGGTCGGTGGGCGAGGCCGCCACGACCACCGTGTTTCCGCTCACGATCGCCGGGGCGATCACACTTACCAGGCCGAGTAGCGCTGGCGCCGCGGGGGCCACCACGGCCACCACGCCGGTCGGCTCCGGCGTCGACAGGTTGAGGTACGGGCCAGCGACCGGGTTCACGCCGCCCCGCACCTGAGGCAGCTTGTCGGACCAGCCGGCGTACCAGACCCAACGGTCGGTCGCGGCGTCCACCTCGTCGCCAGGGATGCCCAGGGCCACGAACTGCTCGCGCCGGCCTTCCAACATCTCGGCGGCGCGGTAGAGGATCTGACCCCGGTTGTACGCGGTCGCGCCGGCCCACCCCGAACCGGCGGCCCGGGCCGCCACGACCGCGTCCCGGGCGTCCTTGCGCGAGGCGAGCGCCACGTTGGCAGTGCTGTTCTCACCTGACTGCACGAGATACGACCGTCCCGACTCGCTGCGCGGGACCTCCCCGCCGATGTAGAGCTTGTACGTCTTTCGTACCGCGACCCGCTCAGACATTCAGGTACGCCTCCAGCCCGTGCCGGCCGCCCTCGCGACCGTAGCCCGACTCCTGGTAACCGCCGAACGGCGAGGTGGGGTCGAATTTGTTGAAGGTGTTGGCCCAGACCACGCCGGCGCGAAGCCGGTCGGCCAGCCACAGCATCCGGGAGCCCTTCTCCGTCCACACGCCGGCCGAGAGCCCGTACGGAGTGTTGTTGGCCTTCTCGACAGCCTCCGCGGGGGTGCGGAAGGTCAACACGGACAGCACCGGGCCGAAGATCTCCTCGCGGGCGATCCGGTGGGCCTGGGCGACACCGGTGAAGATGGTGGGCGCGAACCAGAAGCCACGCTCGGGAAGCTCGCCCGGGGGAGACCAGCGTTGCGCCCCCTCGGCGGTGCCGGCGGCGGCGAGCTCGCTGATCCGGGCCAACTGCGCCGCCGAGTTGATCGCCCCGATGTCGGTGTTCTTGTCCAGCGGGTCACCGACGCGCAGCTGGGCCATCCGCCGTTTGAGCGACGCCAGCACCTGATCGGCGACCGACTCCTGCAGCAGCAGGCGGGAGCCGGCGCAGCAGACGTGCCCCTGGTTGAAGAAGATGCCGTTGACGATGCCCTCAACCGCCTGGTCCACCGGGGCGTCGTCGAAGACGATGTTGGCGGCCTTACCGCCCAGCTCCAGGGTGAGCCTCGTGTCGGTGCCGGCGACGGCGCGGGCGATCGCCTTGCCCACCTCGGTGGAGCCGGTGAAGGCGACCTTGTCCACGTCGTGGTGCTCGACCAGGGCCCGGCCGGTCTCACCCGCGCCGGTGACGATGTTCACCACTCCGGCGGGGAGGTCGGCCTGTTGGCAGATCTCGGCGAAGAGCAGCGCGGTTAGCGAGGTTGTCTCCGCGGGTTTGAGTACCACGGTGTTTCCGGTGGCCAGCGCCGGAGCGATCTTCCACGCCAGCATGAGCAGGGGGAAGTTCCACGGGATGATCTGCGCGGCCACCCCGAGCGGCCGCGGGCCGGGCCCGAACCCCGCGTGGTCGAGCTTGTCCGCCCAGCCGGCGTAGTAGAAGAAGTGGGCGGCGACCAGCGGAAGGTCAACGTCCCGGGACTCCCTGATCGGTTTGCCGTTGTCCAGTGACTCCAGCACCGCCAACTCGCGGGACCGCTCCTGGATGAGGCGGGCGATCCGGAACAGGTACTTGGCCCGGTCTCGGCCCGGCATCGGACCCCAAACCCGGTCGTACGCGGTTCGCGCGGCGCGAACCGCGCGGTCGACGTCGCCGACGCCGCCCGCGGCGACTTCGGCGAGGACCTCCTCGGAGGCGGGGTTGATCGACGTGAAGCTGTCGCCGTCGGTCGGATCAACGAACTCGCCGTTGACGAAGAGCCCGTACGCGGGCTGGAGCCGTACCACCGAGCGTGACTCGGGGGCGGGGGCGTATTCGAACATCGCGCTCAGTCCCGGGTGAAGTAGTCGGGACCGGCGTAGTCGCCGGTCGTCAGCTTGGTGCGCTGCATCAGCAGGTCGTTCAGGAGGCTGGAGGCGCCGAACCGGAACCAGTCCGGGTCCAGCCAGTCCGTGCCGACCGTCTCGTTGACCAGCACGAGGTACTTGATGGCGTCTTTGGTGGTCTTGATGCCGCCGGCCGGCTTCACGCCGACCTGCCGTCCGGTCGCGGCACGGAAGTCCCGGACTGCTTCCAGCATCACCAGCGTCACCGGCGGGGTGGCTGCCGCCGGGAGCTTGCCGGTGGAGGTCTTGATGAAGTCGGCGCCGGCCAGCATGGCGAGCCAGGACGCGCGGCGGACGTTGTCGTAGGTGGCGAGCTCCCCGGTTTCCAGGATCACCTTGAGGTGGGCCGGTCCGCAGGCTTCCCGGATGGCCACGATCTCGTCGTAGACCTCCTGGTAACGGCCGGTCAGGAAGGCGCCCCGGTTGATCACCATGTCGATCTCGTCGGCGCCGGCCGCGACCGCTGCCCGGGTGTCGGCGAGTTTGACCTCCAGTGGCGCCTGGCCGGAGGGGAAGGCGGTCGCCACGCTGGCCAGGTGTACCACGCGGGCCCCGGCTGATACTGCTTCGACGCCGGCCGGTCCTGCCTCGCCGGCGGGCCCACGTAGTACCTCGGCCACGTACGGGACCATCGACGGGTAGACGCAGACGGCGCCGACGTGCGGACAGGACGGGTCGGCGGGGTCGGGGCGCAGGGCCTTGGCGGCGAGTGCCCGAACCTTGCCGGGGGTGTCGGCCCCCTCCAGGGTGGTCAGGTCGACCATCCGGATTGCCAGGTCGATCGCCCAGGCCTTCGCCGTGGCCTTGATCGAACGGGTGCTGAGCTGCGCCGCCCGCTGCTGGGCACCGACCTGGTCCACGCCCGGCAGGCCGTGGAGGAACGCCCGGAGGGCGGTCTCGGATCGTCCCAGCTCGGTGAGGTCCGACCGGGCCGACATCGCTGTCGCCGTCATGACCTGGAGTCTACGCCGGAGCTCCAGGCTGTGATCTTGGTCATGGCGACGGTACGCGCCCGCGCCGCCGGTCCGGCCACACCCGGGGTGCCCAGGTCCGTGGGCGGGTAGGTTGAGCGACCGTGGAAGTACACGTCATTGACCACCCGCTCGCCCAGGCGCGGCTGACCGCGATGCGCGACGCCCGGACCGACTCGGCCTCGTTCCGCGCCGCGCTGCACGAACTCACCACCATGCTGGTGTACGAGGCGGCCCGCTCCTTCCCCGTCGAGCGCTACCCGGTGCAAACCCCGGTCACCGGCACTCAGGGCACCCGACTCGCCAATCCACCGCTGCTGGTGCCGGTGCTGCGGGCCGGTCTCGGCATGGCCGACGCCGCGCTGGGCCTATTGCCGGAGTCGTCGATGGGCTTCGTCGGCCTGGCGCGGGACGAGGAGACCTTCGAGCCCCGCGCGTACATGGAGTCGCTCCCGCCCGACCTCGCCGGACTGCCGGTGCTGGTGCTCGACCCGATGCTCGCCACCGGTGGCTCGTTGGAGCACTGTTGCCGGCTGCTCGCCGATCGGGGGTGTTCCGAGATCACTGTGCTCTGCGTGCTCGCCGCGCCGGTCGGAATTGACCGGTTGAACCGCTCCGGCCTGCCCCTGCGTCTGGTGACGGCCGCAATCGATGAGGGCCTCAACGACCGTCGGTTCATCGTTCCCGGCCTGGGCGACGCCGGTGACCGGCAGTTCGGCGGTATGCCCCGCTTCTGACTGACTGTTCCGCGGTCGGTGTTGCGGCTGTCGGGTTGCTTGGCATGGTGCGGTGTTGCTGCTGTCCGGCTGCTTGGCATGGTCCGGTATCGCTGCTGTCGAACTGCCCCGCGCGTGCGTCCATCGTTGGTGCGGGGCAGTCCGCTGCTGCTGAGGGGCCGGCATCGGGCCGCGGCGCCCCGTTTGTGCGGGCAGCTCGACAGCGTGGATCCGGAGTATGCGGATCGGTCGACCGCCCGCTGCACGCTCGGTCGACCGCCCGCTGCACGCTCGGTCGACCGCCCCGGCAACCGCGGCGGTGCTGCTCCGGAACGGACCCGCCCTACACGCCCAAACTGGCGGCGATTTCGGCGCGCAACTCGGTGACGGCAGCGGCGGCGCGGCGGCGGGCCGCCGCGATGTCACCCGCCACGACCGGCTGCACCACCTCCAGGTACGCCTTGAGCTTCGGTTCGGTGCCGGACGGTCGGATCACCACCCGGGCGGTGGCGCCGCGCAGGATCACCACGTCGGCCTCTGGGAGCAGGTCTCGGGATTCGATGATCGGTTCTCCGAGCAGCGTGTTCGGGGTCGCGGCGCGGATCCGGGTCATCGCGTCTGTGATCACCTGTAGGTCGTCCACCCGCACCGATAGCTGGTCGGTGTGGTGCACGCCGAACTCGGCCGCCAACTCGTCCAGCCGGTCGGCGAGGCCACGGCCCTCCGCCTTGAGTCCAGCGGCGAGCTCGGCGATGGCCAGCGCTGCGGTGATGCCGTCCTTGTCCCGAACATGGTCGGGGGCGACGCAGTAGCCCAGCGCCTCCTCGTAGCCGAAGACCAGCGGGGAGGACCCCCCACCGGCCCGGACAATCCACTTAAATCCGGTAAGGGTCTCGTCATAGGGCAGGTCGCGGGCGGTGCACATGGCGCGTAGCAGCGCCGACGACACGATGGTGGTCGCGTAGAGGCCGGCTCGGCCGCGTCGCATCAGATGGTCGGCGAGGAGCGCCCCCACCTCGTCACCGCGGAGCATTCGCCACCGCGTGGCGTCTCGGTCCGCCGCGGAGTCGGCCGACTCCCGGATCACCACCGCGCAGCGGTCCGCGTCCGGGTCGTTGGCGATCGCGAGGTCCGCGCCGGTCGCGTCGGCCAGGGCGGTGAGCCGGTCAACGGCACCGGGCTCCTCCGGGTTGGGGAAGGCGACCGTCGGGAACTTCGGGTCCGGCTCAGCCTGGTCCGCCACGAGCTGTGGGGTGGGGAAACCGGCCTGGGTGAACGCCATCGTGAGCACCGCTGCGCCGACTCCGTGCAACGGTGTGTACGCCACCTTCAAGTCGCGTGGCCCGCCCGGTGCGATCACCGCGACGGCCTGCTGCACGTACGACTCCACCAGGGTGTCGTCGAGGGGCTGTCCCGGTGGGCCCAGCGGTACGGCAGCCAGCGGGCCGACCGCGCGGATGGCGGACTCGATCTCGGCGTCCGCCGGCGGCACGATCTGCGCTCCTGCGCCCAGTTCACCACCGAGCTGGGCGCCCAAGTAGACCTTGTAGCCGTTGTCCTGGGGCGGGTTGTGGCTGGCCGTCACCATCACTCCGGCGACCGCCTCGTGCTGGCGCACCGCATGGGCCAGCACCGGCGTTGGCAGCGGGCGGGGGAGCAGCAGGGCCGGGCGACCGGCGCCGGTGGCGACCTGCGCGGTCCGTTCCGCGAAGGCACGGGAGCCGGTCCGGGCGTCGTACCCGATCACCAGCGGACCGGCGCCGCCTTTCGCGGTCAGCCAGGCGACCAGCCCGGCGGCGGCCTGCGTGACCACCGCGAGATTCATTCCGTTCGGGCCGGCGCGCAACGGGCCGCGTAGGCCCGCGGTGCCGAAGGTCAGCGGGCCGGCGAAGCGGTCCGCCAGCTCCGGGGCGCTGGCCGGAAACCGGTCGAGCACCGCCTGTAGCTCGGCGCGGCTGGCCGGGTCCGGATCGTCGTCGAGCCAACGTTGGGCCTGCTCACGAAGGTCATTGAGGTGGTGGTGATCCGCCGACATGCCTCTTGATAGCACGTCGGCGGATCACCGCGTCGGCTCGCCCAGGCTCAGCTGGCCGCGGTCAGCTGGAAAGATTTGACCATCTCGTCAAAGATCGGTCGACTCTCCTCGAACCGGGCGTCGGTGGCGGTGAGGTAGAACGAGTACGACTGGCCCTCGTGGGCGACGCCACGCCAGATGCCGTGCCGCATCTCCGCACCCTCGCCACAGGTGTATTCGAACTCGGCCGCCGGCTTGCCGGCCAGCTCCGTCTCGACGTCCATGGCGATCTGACGGTACGGCTTCACACAGGAGGTGGAGCGGGTTTGCAGCCCCTCCTCGGCGACCTCTGCCCAGCGTGCTGAGGTGTTGGTCCACTTCTCGGTGATGACGCGGACCCGGCGGCCCTTGTCCTCCGGGTCGACGTAGTCGGTGTACAGCCCGCCGACCTTCTCTTCCCAACCCTTCGGCACCAGGACCCGTACCCCCCGCGCCGAGTGCTCCACCAGTTCGGGAAGTTCGACGTCCGGAGCGGTCGACGTCGGGGCCGCCTGTGGGGCCACCGGGGCCTCCGAGTCGTCTCCGCCGGTGAGGGCGAGGACGCCGACGAGGAGCACCACGGCCAGCCCGCCCGCGGCGGCGAGTTGGACCTTGCCCGGCCAGCCCTTCACCCGGCGAACGAGTTGGTCGCCGGTGGCCCGCGCCCGGCCGGCGAGACCGCCGGCTGGTGCTGGTGTCGGCGACTGCGGTGTGCTGGTCCACGCCTGGCCGGTACCCGGAACCGACCACTGGGCGCCGCCCGCGGTGGGAGCGGCCGGGCCCGGGTAGCCGCCGATGCGCTGGGTGGCATCCCTACCGATGCGCTGGGTGGCATCGCCGCCGTAGGTGCGGCTCGGTGCCGGCATCGCCCCGGTCGGTGTGTTTAACGGACCGGCGAGCGCGTCGGCGCTGGTGTCCTCCAGGATGGCGGGGTCGGCCCGGGACTCCACCGCGGGACGCTCACCCCGGCGCAGCGCGGCCAGTCGGTCGGTGAGTGATTCGCCGGCCGCGAGCATCGCTCGCCCACCGATCGCGCCGCTCGGCTTCGGCTGGGCTGGTGGGGCCGGCTGGGCCGGCTGCGGGATCGCGGCTGGTAGCTGCTGGACCGGCACCACCGAGTACGGGTCAGTTACCGAGTGCACCGCAGCCGCGTTGCTGGTCAGCGGGCCGGCGAGCAACTCGCGAAGCATGGCTCGGGCGGTGTGCACCGGCAGCCGGCGGTCTGGGTCCTTCTCCAACAGCCCCATCAGCACCGGCACCAGCGGGCCACTGCGCTGGGGCGGGGCCGGCGGGTCTTCAACGACCGCATGCATCGTCTCGATCGGATCACCCCGGTCGAAGGGCGGGCGTCCCTCAACGGCCGTGTAGAGGGTCACCCCGAGGGAGAACAGGTCGCTGGGCGGCCCGAAATCCTGGCCCATCGCCCGCTCGGGGGAGATGAAGTGTGGCGAGCCGAGCACCATGCCGGGCGTGGTGAGTTGCACGTCGGTGGGCATCCGGGCCACCCCGAAGTCCGTCAGCACGCACCGGCCGTCCGAACAGATCAGGACGTTGGCCGGCTTGACATCACGATGCAGTACGCCGATCGCGTGCGCCACCTCCAGCGCGCCGAGCAGCGAGACACCGATCTTGGCTACCACCCGCTGGGCTAACGGTCCGTCTTCGATCACCATGTCCGCGAGGCTGCGGGAGTCGAGTAGCTCCATCACGATCCACGGCCGGCCACCCTCGGTGACCACGTCGTAAACCTGGACGACGGCGGGGTGTTGGATCGCTGCTGCGGCACGGGCCTCGCGCAGGGTGCGTTCGTACATGGCGTCGCGGTCTGAGGGGGCCAGCCCCTGGGGTAGGACGACCTCCTTGACGGCCACGTCTCGGCGCAGGAGCGTGTCTGCGGCACGCCAGACCGTGCCCATGCCGCCGTTGCCCACTGTCGAGCGCAATGAATAGCGCCCGCCGATGATGGTGTTGGGTGTTGCGCGGTCGCTGGGAGGACTGACAGGTCCGCCGCTCCACGTCGGGATCTGAGTCACTGAAGAGCCACCGGGGATTTCGAGGGGGGCTGGGACACAACCCCCCTATCTTGCTGGGTCGGACGCCCGTTGCGAAAGCCGACGCGGCGGACATCCGGCAAAGTCCACGATGCGTGTCCGACCGGGCACGGCGGGTTGGCCGGGTGAGCGCGTGTGCCCAATCCCTCATCCGGTGCCGGAGCAGGTCGTCTTACCATCCGGTAATGAGCGAACGGCGGTCAAGCGAGTCCGGTTTCCCGATTCAGGGCGTCTACACGGCGGCCGACCTCCCGGAGGACCTGGACTCCCGGCTGGGCAACCCGGGGGAGTACCCGTACACCCGCGGGGTCTATCCCACCATGTACACGGCGCGCCCCTGGACGATGCGCCAGTATGCCGGTTTCGGTACCGCTGCGGAGTCCAACGCGCGCTACCACCAGCTGCTACGGGCGGGCACGATGGGGCTCTCCGTCGCCTTTGACCTGCCCACCCAGATGGGGTACGACTCGGACGAGTCGATCGCGCACGGTGAGGTCGGCAAGGTCGGTGTCGCCATTGACTCCATCGAGGATATGCGGGTGCTCTTCGACGGCATCCCGCTGGACAAGGTCTCCACGTCGATGACGATCAACGCGCCGGGTTCGGTGCTGCTCCTGCTCTACCAGTTGGTTGCCGAGGAGAACGGCGTGCCCGGGGCGGCGTTGAACGGCACGATCCAGAACGACATCCTCAAGGAGTACATCGCCCGCGGGACGTACATCTTCCCGCCGAAGCCCTCGCTGCGCCTGGTCGCGGACACCTTCGCCTACTGTCGCACCGAGGTGCCGAAGTGGAACACCATCTCCATCTCCGGTTACCACATGGCCGAGGCGGGCGCATCACCCGTTCAGGAGATCGCCTTCACCCTGGCCAACGGGGTCGAGTACGTGCGTGCGGCGATCGCCGCCGGGCTCGCAGTGGATGACTTCGCGCCGCGGCTGTCGTTCTTCTTCGTCGCCCGGACGACGCTGTTGGAGGAGGTGGCGAAGTTCCGTGCCGCCCGGCGAATCTGGGCGCGGCTGATGCGGGATGAGTTCGGGGCGAAGAATCCGAAGTCGATGATGCTCCGCTTCCACACCCAGACCGCCGGCGTGCAGCTCACCGCCCAGCAACCGGAGGTCAACCTGGTCCGGGTGGCGGTGCAGGGGCTCGGCGCCGTACTTGGCGGAACGCAGTCGCTGCACACCAACAGCTTCGACGAGGCGATCGCGTTGCCGACGGAGAAGGCCGCCCGGCTCGCGCTGCGGACGCAGCAGGTGCTCGCCTACGAGACGGACCTGACCGGCACCGTTGACCCATTCGCCGGCTCGTATGTGGTGGAGGCCATGACGGCCGAGATCGAGGCCGCGGCGGAGGGGCTGATGCAGCGGGTATTCGAGCACGGTTCGGCGGTTGAGGCGATCGAGGTCGGGTTCCAGAAGCGGGAGATCGAGCAGTCGGCGTACCAGATCGCGCAGCAGATCGACTCCGGCGAGCGGGTCGTGGTGGGCCTCAACCGGTTCGCGGTGGACGAGGAGGAGCCGTACGAGCCGCTGCGGGTGGACCCGGCGATCGAGGTCGCGCAGGCCGAGCGGCTGGCGAAGTTGCGGGCCGAGCGGGACTCCGGCGCGGTCGAGCGCGCTCGGGCGCAGTTGCGGGCCGCTGCCGAGGGGGGCGGTAACGTGCTCTACCCGATGAAGGAGGCACTGCGGGCCCGCGCCACGGTTGGCGAGGTCTGCGGCACGCTGCGTGAGGTCTGGGGGATGTACCGCCCCGCTGACCGTTTCTGACCCCGCCGCTCCCCGCGTCGCTGGCGCTCGCTGCCCGCTGCCCGCTGCCCGCTGCCCGCTGCCCGCTGCCCGCTGCCCGCTGCCCGCTGCCGGTGGCGGTGGCGGGTGGCGGTTTCGGTGCGTAGTGGGTGGCAACCGTGGGTAACCCGTTCGAGTGAGGTAAACGCACACGGTGTGTGGTCGGTTCCCGGGTGGACGTGTGACCGTCTGCGGGCCCGGTCGCGAGTGTGGTTACTAGTTGTCGGAGTGCCCGTAACAGAACGGACTAAATGCCACAATTCGGATGACGGGTCCCGAGTGTTGGGGAAATTTTCCTCACTCGTGAATCGGTTACGCGTTGTAGGAGGTGTGGGGCAGATGGCAGCGTTCAACCGCGATCTACCTGCTGTCCCGCCGATGAACGAGCGCCCCGAGCAGGGCGTACGTGACGCAGAGCGGCCCGATCGCTACCAGAACGAGGTTGCGCAGCGTCACCGTCGGAGGTCTAGGCTGGCGGCGGTTCCGGAAGATCCATCCATTTCTAGTGATCGAGAATTCGACGTGACGAGTGCGTTGACGCTGCCGAGTAATGGCCAGCTGGCGTCGTCCTGGACGGAAGCGCCCGCCGGCTCCCAGCCCTTACCCCTCGACCTGGACCAGTTCCTTGCGCTCCAGGTGTCGGGCCTGATCGCCACCCGTCGGCGGATCCACTCGCATCCGGAGCTCTCCGGCGAGGAGTTCGAAACCGCCGCTCTGATCGCCCGGGAGCTAACGGGGGCCGGGTTGCGACCCCGGCTGCTCCCCAAGGGCAACGGAGTCATCTGTGACATCGACGGTCGTCCAGACGGCCCAGTGATCGCGTTCCGGGCCGACATCGACGCGTTGCCGTTGACCGACAGCAAGGACGTGCCCTTCCGCTCCACCGTTGACGGGGTCTGTCACGCCTGCGGCCACGACGTGCACACCGCGGTCATGCTCGGCTTGGGGATGCTCCTCGCCCGCCTCGCCGAAGCGGGTGAGCTGCCGGGCCGAGTGCGCCTGATCTTCCAACCGGCCGAGGAGATCCTGCCCTGTGGGTCGCTCGAGGTGATCGAGGCCGGCGGTCTCGACGAGGTGGTGCAGATCTTCGCGCTGCACTGTGACCCGAACCTGCCGGTCGGTGAGGTCGGCCTCCGGGTCGGTCCGATCACCGCTGCCGCCGACAACGTCAGCGTTCGGTTGACCGGTCCCGGTGGGCACACTGCCCGCCCGCACCTCACCGTCGACCTGGTTGACGCCCTCGGTCGGTTGATCACCGAGGTGCCGGCTCTGGTCGCCCGGAGGGTGCCGGCCAACAGCGGGCTACTGCTGGTGTTCGGCCACGCCTCGGCCGGCACCCGTTACAACGTCATTCCGTCGGAGGCCTGCGCCTCCGGGACGCTGCGCGTGATGGATCGGGACACCTGGGCGATGGTTCCAAAGGTCGTCGCCCAGGTGGTCCAGGATGTGATCGCCCCTACCGGCGCCACCGTGGACCTGGACTATCAGCGTGGTCGACCACCGGTCAGCAATGACTCCCAGGCCATCCAGGTCCTCGCCGCCGCCACCGCCGCAGCGCTCGGGCCGGCCGGGATCGCGGAGACCCCGCAGAGCATGGGGGGTGAGGACTTCTCCTGGTACCTGGAGTACGTCCCCGGTGCCCTGGCCCGACTCGGCGTCGGCCGCTCCGGCCCGAACGTTGACCTTCACCGCGCGTCGTTCGACCCAGACGAGCGGGCCATCCCGGTCGGCGTTCGGCTCATGGTGCAGACCGCGCTCCAGGCGCTTGCGGCGGCGGGTTGACCGTGGGCGGAGCGACCCCGCCGCCGGCGGGGTCGGTCGGCCCCCTCCCGGTGCCGTCCGCGGGCGGAGCGACCAGGGCCGGCCGCGGGCGGCGGCGCAGCAACCACACCAACGCGCCCAGCGGCACACCGAGGAGGAGCAGCCACGGCAGTATCGCTCCGAGCACGGTCAGCAGGACGGTCCACGAGAACAGGAAGACCTTCCACCCGCCCTCGAGACCAGCCACGAAGCCGAACGCGGAAGCGTCGTCCTCGGTGGCGGCGTCCGGGCCGACCAGCGACACGATGACCGAGGAGAGCGCGGTCAGGTCCGCCAGCCGGCGCTGTTTCGCCTCCAACGAGGCGAGGTCGGCCTCGCGGCGCGCCAACTCGTTCTCCAGCGACACCAGATCGCTGATCGACTGTGCCTCGCCGAGCAGCCGCCGGGCGTTCTCCACCCGGGCCCGTTGCGTGGTGATCCGGGCGTCCAGGTCGATCACCGCCTCGGTGACATCCTCGGTGGAGATCTCCTGTCGCTGCCGTTTGCCGAGTTCGGCGACCTGCTCCACCACTGTGGCGAACTTCGCGGCCGGCACCCGGAGCGTCAGCTCGGCGGTGGCGTTCCCAGCCGCACTGCGTCGCTGGTCACTACCGACGAAACCACCGGCCGTGGTGGTCAGGGCGATCGCTTTGCGGGCGGCCTGCTCGACGTCGGGGACCTGCACGCGCATCGAACCGGTGTAGATGATGGCGCGCTGGTCAACCCGGAGGTCGGGCGAAGCGTCGCCCTCCTCGGCCGGCCCGTCCGGCTCGCCGGCGCCCGCCGCGGCCGCCCCGTCGCCGCCGGTGGCCGGACCGGCGTTCTCCTCGGTGCCCGCACCGCAGCCGCTGACGAGCAGGACCCCCATCAGTATCGCTACCAGTGCCGCCCCTCGGCGGCGCGCTTCACCTCGCTGCATGTCCGCTCCGATCCGTAACACTTCAACTGTTCCCACCCGGGGCGTGACCCGGACGGCAGGGACGATCGGTCAGTCGGGACGCGATGCGGCGTCCCTTCGGGCAGACTGCGCTGAGGAGGTCACGATTCGATTCTCGAGGAGTCACGAATGCGGCTGACCAAGTACACGCACTCCTGCATCCGGGTGGAGGACGAAGGCGGGGTGCTGGTCGTGGACCCCGGCGTCTACAGCGAGCGCGTCGCGCTGGACGGGGCGGACGCGGTGCTGATCACCCACGAGCACCCGGACCACGTGGACGTGGCAGCCCTGACCGAGCAGTACGACCGGGGGCCGTTCGTCCTGTACGGGCCGCCGTCGCTCGCGGCCGCGCTGGCTGACCTGGCCGCCGCGTTCGTCCCGGTCGAGGCGGGCGCGGAGTTTACCGCCGCCGGCGTCCCGGTCCGCGTCTACGGCGGTGAGCACGCTGTGATCCACCCTGACCTTCCGCAGGTGGAGAACCTGGCGTACCTGATCGACGACGTGGTCTACCACCCCGGCGACTCCTTCGTCGTGCCGCGGGACGTGCCGGTCGACACGCTGTTCCTGCCGATTCACGCGCCCTGGGCGAAGTTCTCCGAGTCGCTGGACTTCCTCCGTTCCGTCGCGCCCCGCCGGGCGTACGCGCTGCATGATGGGTTGCTCAACGATCGCGGCCTGGACGTGCTCAACAACAATTTCGCCCGCCTCTCCGACGTGGACTACCGGCGGCTCGTACCGGGCACTCTGGTGGACGCCTGAGCTGCATGCCTGGTCCGTCCCGGGAGCTGCTGCGGCAGCTCTACCGCACGCCCCCCGACCGGTTTGTGGCCGCCCGGGACCAGGCGGTGGCCGAGGCGCGGAGGGCCGGCGACGCACCTGCCGCGCGGGAGATCGCCCGGCTTCGTCGCCCCACCGTCGCGGCGTGGCTGGTGAACCTGCTCGCGTTGGAGCGACCGGAGCTCGTCGCCGACCTGGGTCAACTCGCGGAGTCACTCCGGTCGGCCCAGCGTGAGCTTCGCGGCGCGCAACTGCGGGAGCTCTCCACCCAACGGCGGGCCGTGGTCGGCGCGCTGCTCGCGGAGGTCCGCAGCCTGGCCACCGCGGTGCCCGGTGCCCCGCCGCCGGGCAAGCTTCCACTCGGTGCGGTGGAGTCGACCCTCAACGCCGCGCTCTCCGACGCCGAGGTCGCCGAGCAGGTGCGCTCCGGCCGGCTGCTCCGGGCCGCCAGCTACGCCGGCTTCGGCGAGGTGCCTCGACCGCAGCTGCGGCTGGTCACCGAGGAACCAACGCCGCCGTCCCGGGCGCCGGGTAGCGACCGCTCAGCACCCCGTGCCCGGGAGGCGGAGCGGGCCGCCCGCGCCGAGCGGGAACGGCGACGCCGGGTGTTGGAGACGGAGTTGGCGAAGGCGCGTACCGATCAGGAACGGGCCGAGGCGGAGCTGGCCGGTGCCGCGGAGGCCGAGCGGGGTGGCGTGGACGGCCTCGCCGCGATCGAGACGGAACTCGCTGAGCTGGAGCGGCAACGGGCTGTTGCCGAAGAGGAGCTGAGCCGGGCTAAGTCGACGCGGCGGGCAGCCGAACGGGCGGTCACCGTCGCGCGGCGCCGGACCGGCGAGGTTGAGGCCGCGGTTGAAGCGTTCGTTGAGGAGGAGGCCGACCCGAGTGGGGGCGGCCGACACCCAGATGTGTGATTGACGACGCACGGCGGGGCCGGCTCGTTGCCCCATCGGGGGCGATAGCAGACTGGGGATCGTGCGACATGCCCCGACAGACTGCCGGCCGTCAGGCCGACGCGGTGCCGGTGGGGCGGGAGCGCAGCCCCGTGACGTAGTCGTCCGGCGCGCCCGCCTTCTCGGCGGCGTTGGCGATTTCCGAGAGGTACCACGAGGTCGGCAGGCCACCCTCGTAACCGTCGAAGACATAGATCCATGCCGTCACATCGCCGGTCAGGGCCGACACTCGCAGGTGAAGCTTTCGGTAGGTGTCGGAGGTCACGCCCTCGATCTCGTCGAGCTGCGCCGCGTCGAACGGGTGGATGTCGTAGAGCGCCACGAAGACACGGTCCCCGGGAGACTCCACCACGGTGCTGACCGCGCCCTCCCAGCCGATCACGCCTTCACCGGCGAACGTGAGTCGCCAGCCTTCGAGCCAGCCGGTGCCCACCATCGGCGAATGCGGACAGTAGGCGCGCATCCGGGCGGGGTCGAGGTTTGAGCCGTAGGCGGCGTAATGACGCACAACGATGACGATAGCCCGGCCGGCGGGTGGGGGAGAATACGACGGTGCGTGTCGGACGCGTTCGGGAGAAGAAAGTCACTGTGAGCATGGACGGAGAGTGAGCGCTGTGAGCCGGATCGTGATCATCGGCGGGGGGCCGGCCGGTTACGAGGCGGCGTTGGTCGCCGCCCAACTGGACGCCGATGTCACCGTGGTCGAGGCAGACGGTGCCGGCGGTGCCTGTGTGCTGTCCGACTGTGTGCCGTCGAAGACCTTCATCGCCAGCTCGCAGCTGGTGACGGGGTACCGGGACACGGAGGAGTTCGGGGTCCACTCGGACGGGCTGGCGACGGTCACCGTTGACGCCCCGGCGGTGCACGCCCGGGTCAAGCGGCTCGCGCTCGCGCAGTCCGCCGACATCCACGCCAAGTTGGTCAAGGCCGGGGTGACGTTCGTGGCGGGCAGCGCCCGGCTCGGTGAGGACACGCTCGGTCACAACCACCGGGTGATCGTCACACCGGCGGACGGCGGCGCGGAGTACCGGATCGATGCCACCACCGTCCTGATCGCCACCGGCGCGACCCCGCGCCAACTCCCCACCGCCGTCCCGGACGGCGAGCGCATCCTCACCTGGCGGCAGGTGTACGACCTACCCGAGTTGCCCCGACACCTAATCGTGGTCGGCTCCGGCGTCACCGGCGCCGAGTTCGCCAGCGCCTACCTGGCAATGGGGATTGAGGTCACCCTCGTCTCCAGCCGGGACCGGGTGATGCCGCACGAGGACGCCGACGCGGCGATGGCGATCGAGCGGGTTTTCCGCAGCCGGGGAATGAGCATCCTGAACAACTCCCGGGCCAACGCCGTCCGCCGGACCGCCGACGGCGTCGAGGTCGAGCTCTCCGACGGGCGCCGGGTGCACGGTTCACACGCGCTGATCGCGGTCGGCTCCATTCCCAACACCGCCGACCTGGGGTTGGCCGAGTACGGCGTCGAGTTGGCCCGGGGCGGGTACGTCGCGGTCGACCGGGTGTCCCGGACCAACGTGCCCGGAATCTACGCGGCCGGGGACTGCACCGGGATGCTGCCGCTGGCCAGCGTTGCCGCGATGCAGGGCCGGATCGCGATGTGGCACGCGCTCGGCGAGGCGGTTCGGCCGCTGCGGCTGCGTACGGTCGCGGCGAACGTCTTCACCGACCCGGAGCTGGCCACGGTCGGCGTCTCCCAGGATGAGGTGGACGCGGGGAAGGTGCCGGCCCGGCAGGTCATGCTGCCGCTCGCCGGCAACGCCCGGGCGAAGATGGACGAGGTCCCCGACGGCTTCGTCAAACTCTTCTGCCGGCCCGCCAGCGGCCAGGTGATCGGTGGCGTGGTGGTCGCCCCGAAGGCCAGCGAGCTGATCCTGCCGATCACGATGGCGGTGGAGAACCATCTGACGGTCAACGAGCTGGCGCAGACCATCACTATCTACCCCTCGCTCTCCGGCTCCGTCACCGAGGCCGCCCGGCAGTTGATGCTGCACGAGCCGGAGTGACGGGCCCGATCGCCCAACGGCAACCGGGCGTTCCTGCGGGTGTCTAGGCTGCCCACTGGACCGTCACTGACGACGGCCAGGGCGGCGGGGAGAGTCAATGATCAACGTGCTGCTCGAGTACGTCTGATTCACATCCCAACGCCAAAGCCCCGACTCGCCAGGGTCGGGGCTTTGGCATGCAACGAGGCCGGTGCGGTAGGTGCGGTCTGGCTTGTCCGGATCGGCCGGGACGTCGCTGCAGCGAAATGCCGCGGGACCTTGATCTGAGGGTGGTCCTACGTGCGGTGCCTGGCCGACCTGCTCAGCCGTGAACGGGCACGCCTGGGCACCCGGGCAGGCGGCCGGGCGGGCATCCGGGCAGGCGGCCGTGCGTCGTCCCGCCGGGGCCAGGCGGTGCTGTACCGCCCGCTGTCGAGTTGCCCTCATGGATGGGGCGCGGGAATCCCCCGCGCCCGCCCAGCAGCCCGCCGTTGCCTGGCCTACGCCGAAACTGCGCCGGCCGCCCCTGGTCACCGCCGAAGAACCGCGCCGGCCGTGTTTGTGCCGGCGGAGCCGGTGCGTCCAAGTTGGTCGACTCGTGGCGGCACACCCGCCTCGATCGACACTTCGTTCGATTCCGGCTGATAGCACCTGCTCGCGGCGGCCCGAGTCGAGCCTTGGTGTCGGTCCCGCCGGTGGGGCAGCTCGACAGCAAACGTAACGCTGGCACCCTAGCGGCCATCAGCATTGACACCCATTAGCACCAATCGATGCTGCTTCGGTGTGCCCCTCCTCATCCGCGTCGCCGTCAATCCGTGCCGCCGACGCACCAACCTTTCGGGGCATCGCCGGCCACCATCTCGGGGTGCTCATTGGGTGCCTTCCGCTCGTTCGCGGGCTCGACGGTGAGGTTGGCGGTGGACCATCGCGACCGGAGGTGGGCCAAATTCGGGTGCGGGACCGGCACTGCTCACCGTAGCCTCGCCCCATGCATGCTGCGGTAGGGAACACGACGCCGGGGAACCCCGGCGCACCGCACTGACTTCACCGTCAACCGAGGACCCGGGGCGAACCGCCCCGGGGCCTCGGTTGCGTTCCGGGTGCCGATCGCTCCGAGCGCCGTACCCGAATCAGGAGCGCGACATGATCGACCACCGTAGGCTCGGCCGCGAGTTGGGCCTGTTCACCTCCGACCCGCTCGCCGGCGCGGGGCTGCCGCTCTGGCTGCCGGCCGGGGCGGCGGCCCGGCACGCCGTTGAGGAGTACCTCCGGGATCTTGAACGCCAGGCCGGCTACCAGCACGTTGTCACCCCGCCCCTTGGCCGGCGGGAACTCTTCGAACGCTCCGGGCATCTGGGCCACTTCGCCGAGGAGATGTTCCCACCGATGCGGCTGTCGGCCGACGATGAGCTCCTGCTCCGCCCGGCGCTCTGCCCGCACCACGCGTTGGTCTACCGGTGCCGGGGACGATCCTGGCGGGACCTGCCGCTGCGGATCGCCGAGCTGGGTGGGATGTACCGGGCCGAGCGCTCCGGTGTGCTGGGCGGGCTGGCCCGGGTACGGGCGATCTCGCTCAACGACGCCCACAACTTCTGCACCCTGGAGCAGGTCGGGGCGGAGGTGGCGGAGATCCTTCGGCTGATCCGCGCGGCACACGCGGCACTCGGCGTACGGCCGGCGGGTTTCCGGCTGTCGTTGCGGGGTCCGGGTCAGCGCTACGTTGGCGCGGAGGGCGACTGGGCGTGGGCCGAGGAGTTGCTCCGCGCCGCGCTCGACGGGGTGGAGTACACCGAGGATGTCGGTGCGGCGGCCTTCTACGGACCGAAGATCGACATCCAGGTGTTGGACGCCGCCGGTCGGGAGTGGACGCTCTCCACCATCCAACTCGACTTCGACAAGCCGGAGCGGTTCGATCTGTCGTACGTCGACTCCGGTGGTGCCCGGCGCCGGCCGGTGCTGGTGCACCGCAGCCTCGTCGGGAGCATGGAGCGGCTGTTCAGCTACCTAATCGAGGTGCACGAGGGAGCTTTCCCCGTCTGGTACGCGCCGGTTCAGTTGGTGGTCCTGCCGGTCGCGGCCGAGCAGGACGGCGCGGCTGACGAGTTCGTCGCCGCGGCGCGGGCGGCCGGACTGCGGGCCGAGGTGGACCGGAGCGGCTCGCTGGGCGGGCGGATCCGCGACGCGGCGCAGGCCCGAATCCCGTACGCCGCGGTGGTCGGCCCGCGGGAGGCCGCTGCCGGACGGGTGTCGCTGCGGCTGCGGGACGGCCAGCACCTGGCCCCGCTGCCCGTCGCCGAGGCCCTCGCGCTGGTTGCCCGGGTCGTCGCGACCCGCTCGCCGGAGCTCCTTCCGCCGGACTGAGCGGCACGCCGAGGACCGCCGGCGACCCGGGTGATCCGGGTTGCCGGCGGGGGCACGGCTTTCGTGCGGGAGGCGATCTTCCGCGGTCCCCCCGGTGTCCCTCCGCCGGCTACGAAGCTGAGATCGGCTCGGATTCGGTCCGCCGGCCCGGGGCGAACTGGGAGCGGTGCAGGCCGGCGTACGGGCCGTCGGCCGCGATCAGCTCGTCGTGGGTGCCCTGTTCGACGATGCGCCCGTCCACCATCATCAGGATCAGGTCGGCGTCGCGGATGGTGGAGAGCCGGTGTGCGATCACGAAGCTGGTGCGGTCGGAGCGCAGCGCCGCCATGGCCCGTTGGAGTAGCACCTCGGTCCGGGTGTCCACGGAGCTGGTGGCCTCATCGAGGATCAGCAGCGACGGCTCGGCGAGGAAGGCGCGGGCGATGGTGATGAGCTGCCGTTCGCCAGCGCTGATGTTGCTCCCCTCCTCGTCGATCACGGTGTCGTAGCCATCGGGCAGGCTGCGTACGAAGCGGTCCACGAAGGTCGCCCGGGCCGCCGTCAGGATCTCCTCCTCGGTGGCGTCGGGTCGGCCGTAGGCGATGTTCTCCCGGATCGTGCCGGTGAACAGCCAGGTGTCCTGGAGCACCATGCCGATGCGGCCGCGTAGGTCGTCCCGGCGCAGCCCGGTGATGTCCACTCCGTCGAGGGTGATCCGGCCGCCGGTCAGCTCGTAGAAGCGCAACACCAGGTTGACCAGCGTGGTCTTGCCGGCCCCGGTCGGCCCAACAATCGCCACCGTCTGGCCGGGCTCAGCGGTCAGCGACAGGTCCTCGATCAACGGCTCGTCCGGGGTGTACCGGAAGGAGACGTGCTCGAACGCGACCCGTCCGCGGGGTGTGGTCAGTCGGGCCGGGGTGGCCGGTTCCGGAGTCTGCTCCTCGGCGTCGAGCACCGCGAAGACCCGCTCGGCGGAGGCGACCCCGGACTGGAGCAGGTTCGTCATCGCGGCGAGCTGGGTGAGCGGTTGGGTGAACTGGCGGGAGTACTGGATGAAGGCCTGCACGTCACCGAGGGTCATCGTGCCCGAGGCCACCCGGAGCCCGCCGACCACGGCGATCGCCACGTAACTCAGGTTCCCGATGAACATCATCGCCGGCATGATGATTCCGGAGATGAACTGCGCCCCGAAGCTGGCCCGGAACAGCTCCTCGTTCTTGGCCGCGAAGGAGGTTTGCACGGCCCGCTGCCGGCCGAAGACCTTGACCAGCTCGTGGCCGGTGAAGGCCTCCTCGATCTGGCCGTTGAGCTCAGCGGTGTGCGTCCACTGGGCGACGAACCTCGGCTGGGACCGCTTCGCGATCTGCTGGGTGACGAGGACCGACAGGGGCACCCCCACCAGTGCGATCAGCGCCAACAGCGGCGAGATCCAGAACATCATGGCGAGCACCCCGACCACGGTGAGTAGCGCGGTGAGTAGTTGGCTCAGGGTCTGCTGCAGGCTGGTCGAGATGTTGTCGATGTCGTTGGTGACCCGGCTGAGCAGCTCGCCCCGGGGCTGTCGGTCGAAGTAGGGCAGGGGCAGCCGGTTCAGCTTGGCCGCCACGTCCTCGCGCAGCCGGTGCACCGTCCGCTGCACGATTCCGGCGAGTAGCCAACCCTGCCCCCAGATGAGCAGGGACGCCGCGATATAGAGGGCGAGGGCCAGCAGCAGCACCCGGGCCAGCGCGGCCGAGTCGATCCCGGCGCCGGGAACCACGCCCATCCGGGTGATGATGTCGGCGAAGCTGTCGTTGCCCGCCGCGCGGGCCGCCGCGGCGGCGGCCTCCGTCGTCGTGCCGGGTTCGAGTTGTCTCCCCAACACCCCGGCGAAGATCAGGTCGGTGGCGTGGCCGAGCACTCTCGGGCCGACCACGTTCAGGCCGACACCGAGCACCGTCAGGGCGATCACCCCGATCAGGGGGAGGCGGTGCGGGCGGAGCCGTCCGAGGAGGCGCCGAGCCGACGGCCCGAAGGACATCGACCGTTCGGCGGGCATGCCGGGCCCCGGCCAGGAGGGTCCGCTGCCGCGTTGGCCGCCGTTTGGTAGCCGCTGGGGCGTGGGCTCCTCGCCGGGTGGGTTCTTCTTCGGTACGGCCGGAGCACTCACGCCGTCACCCCCGTGCTCTGCTGAGATGCGACGATCTCCGCGTACGTGGGGCAGGTCGTCAGCAATTCGGCGTGCCGGCCGATCCCCACGACGCCCCCGTCCTCCAGCACCACGATCCGGTCGGCGTCTGCCACGGTGGCGACCCGCTGCGCCACGACCACCACCGCCGCGTCGGCGGTGACCGGGCGCAGCGCCGCCCGTAGCCGCGCGTCGGTGCCGAGGTCAAGGGCGGAGAAGGAGTCGTCGAAGAGGTAGATCTCTGGTCGGCGGACCAGCGCCCGGGCGATGGCCAGCCGCTGCCGTTGCCCGCCGGAGAGGTTGGTGCCACCCTGCGCTACCGGCGCGTCCAGCCCGTCCGGCAGCGCGGCGACGAAGTCGCGGGCCTGTGCCACCTCCAGCGCCGCCCAGAGCTCGGCCTCGGCCGCGTCCGGGTTGCCGTGTCGCAGGTTGCTGGCGACCGTGCCGGTGAACAGGTACGGGCGCTGGGGCACCAGGCCGATCCGCTGCCACAGCGCCTCCGGTGCGAGCTCCTGGACGTTGACCCCGTCCACCAGCACCGCACCGGAGGTGACGTCGATCAGTCGTGGGATCAGGGCGAGCAGGGTGCTCTTGCCGGCGCCGGTGCTGCCGATGATCGCGGTGGTTGTGCCCGGGGCCACCCGGAACGACACGTCCCGCAGCACCGGTTCGGCCGCACCGGGGTACTGGAACCGCACCTGGCGCAGCTCCACCTCGGCCCGGCCCGGCGGTGCGGTGACCGGCTCCGCTGGGGGCGCGACCGAGGTCTCGGTCGCCAGCACCTCGCTGACCCGCTCGGCGCAGACCGCCGCTCTCGGCACCATCATCAGCATGAACGTGGCCATCATGACCGCCATCAGGATCTGCATCAGGTACTGGAGGAAGGCGGTGAGGGAGCCGACCTCGATGGCGCCGGCGTCGACCCGTCCGGCACCGAACCAGAGCACCGCGACGCTGGAGACGTTGAGGACCAGCATCACGATCGGGAAGATCAGTGCGGCCAGTCGGCCGGTCTGCAGGGCGGTCGCGGTCAGATCGGTGTTGGCGGCGGCGAAGCGCCGGGTCTCGTCCGGTTCCCGGACGAACGCCCGCACCACCCGGATGCCGGTGATCTGCTCGCGGAGGACCCGGTTGACGGTGTCGATGCGGGTCTGCATGAGTCGGAATCCGGGCACCATCCGCCGGATCACCTGGCCCAGACCGAGCGCCAGGACGGGGACACAGACCAGCAGCAGCCAGGAGAGCCCGAGGTCCTCGCGGAGCGCCATCACCACCCCGCCGACGCTCATGATCGGCGCGGCGACCAGCATCGTGCAGCTCATCAGCACCAGCATCTGCACCTGCTGCACGTCGTTGGTGTTGCGAGTGATCAGTGATGGTGCGCCGAAGTGGGCGACCTCCCGGGCGGAGAAGGTGTTGACGTGGGCGAAGAGCGCCGCCCGGACATCCCGGCCGTACGCCATCGCGGTGCGGGCGCCGAGGTAGACGGCGGCGACCGAGCAGACGATCTGTACCAGGCTGACGACGAGCATCCAGGCCCCGGTGCGCAGGATGAAGCCGGTGTCGCCGCGGGCCACCCCGAGGTCGATGATGTCGGCGTTGAGGCTCGGCAGGTAGAGCGAGGCGATGGTGCCGACGAACTGGAGGGCGACCACGGCCGCCAGGGGGCGGTGGTAGGGGCGTAGGTAGGTGCGAAGCAGTTGGATCAGCACGCCGGCTCTCCGTGGGGCTCGCCTCGGTCGGCCCGGGCGGTCAGAATGACCAGCGCCCGAGTGGCGCGTCCTGGCGGGGGGTTGCGGTCACCCGGGCAGGTTAGTGGTCGGATCGTCAGGTGCCAACCGAAATGGCGACGGCGGTGGCGACGAAGACTCCCTGCATGGCGGTACGAGCGGCCAGCGGGGTGACGGGCCGGCCGGCCAGGGTGAGCTTGCGCCGTGCTCCGGACACGTTCGCCGGGAACATCGCCAGCATCAGGACGGCCAGCCCGGCGGCGGCCCACCGAGCGGTGGGGGGAGCCAGGAGCGCCGCCGCGCCGAGTAGCTCCAGCCCCCCGGTGAGGGTGACCAGGAACCTGGGGTGGGGGAGTCGTGGTGGCACCAGCGCAACCAGGTCGGCCCGGCGTCGTGGGCTGAAGTGCGCCAGGCCGGTGACCGTGAGCATCAGGGCGAGCCCAATCCGCAGCGCAAGGTGCCAGCCGTCGAGTGCACCCACGCCGGCCAGACCGGCCAGTCGGGCCAACCCGGTGCCGGCCACCAGTGTGATCAGTGGAACCATCGGAACCTCCAAGCCGGATCTTGTCGGTGGCAAGACTGCCCCCGTCGGCATATCTTGTCAATGGCAAGATATGCTTCCCGGATGACCGGTGCACGTGGCTACCATCACGGCGATCTTCGGCGGGTCTTGCTCACCGCCGCCGTGGTGGCGATCGAGGAGTCCGGGCCCGCCGCCCTGAGCCTGCGGGACCTCGCCCGCCGAGCCGGCGTGTCGCATGCGGCGCCCGCCCATCACTTCGGCGACAAGCCGGGGCTGCTGACCGCGCTCGCGGTCGAGGGCTTCGACCTGCTCGCCGCGGCCCTGCAGACCGGCGACAGCCTGCTCGAGATGGGGGTGGCCTACGTGGACTTCGCCGTGCGGCGTCGGGCCCACTTCGAGGTGATGTACCGCCCCGACCTCTACCGCGTTGACGCGCCGGAGGTGGTGGCGGCCCGAGGGCGATCGCGCGCGGTCCTGCGCTCGGCAGTGGCGGACCTGCCGCCGGGGCCGGGCGCGGTGGGCGGCGTCGCCGGGGACGCGCTCGCCGCCTGGTCCATCGTGCATGGCTTCGCCACCCTGTGGAACGCGGGCGCCCTGCCGGACGAGGCGGGGGATGATCCGCGGGCGGCCGCACGCGTCGTCATTCGTCGGCTGTTCGGATCCCGCGTTGACGCGCGAGGTCGGGCGGCTCCTCCTGCGCGGTCACCACGTACTCCCGCATAACCTCGGCCACCTCCCGCAGGAAGGTGGCCGTGGCGGCTGCCTGCTCCGGCGTGAGCCGGTCGACCGCCTGCTCGATGCCGGCCAGCATTGGCCGCAGTGCCACCGACACCTCGTCGTACCCCCGGTCGGTGACCTGCAGCGCCACCCGGCGACGATCCTGTGGATGCGGCGTGCGTGCCAGGTGACCGGCGCGCACCAGCCGATCCACCAGCGCGGTGGCCGAGGCGGACCGGATGCCGAGGCGGTTGCCCAACTCCACCGGGCCGAGTGGGTCCGGGCTGGCGGCGAGGTGGTCGATGGCGGCGGCGTCGGTGACCCCGATCCCGAGCCGGTGGGCCAGCGCCCCCCGGGTGCTGCTGGCAGCCCGGATCACCTCGCGCAGGGCCCGGGCGGTTCGGCTGGTCGAGGGCGCTTCGCTGTATGGCCCGCGACGCGAGCCGGCGGTAGTTGACGCGGCGCTGTCCACGGGACGAAGCTAGCAGCTCAGGTAGCTAGATAAACTAGCGATCGGAGCGAATATGCCGGAGCAGGGACGTGGCCGCTGGTGGGGGCTGCTCGCCATCAGCCTCGGAGTCGCCACGATCATCGTCGACGTGACGATCGTCAACGTCGCCGTCCCGGCGATCATCGCCGACCTCGGCGTCAGCTCCGCCGGGGCGCAGTGGGTCCAGGAGGCCTACACCCTCGTCTTCGCCGCCCTGCTCCTGGTCGCCGGCCGCTTCGCTGACCGCGCCGGCCGGCGACGAATGTTCGTCGTCGGTGTGCTGGTCTTCGTCGTCGCAAGCCTGCTCGCCGCGTCCGCCGGCTCCGGTGCGGAGCTGATCGGGGCGCGGGTGCTCCAAGGGCTCGGCGGCGCGATGATGCTGCCCACCTCGCTGTCCCTGCTGAACGCGAACTTCGCCGGCCGAGAGCGGGCGATCGCCTTCGCGGTCTGGGGCTCCACCATCGGCGGGGCCGCCGCGCTCGGCCCGCTGCTCGGCGGCTGGCTCACCACCGAGCTCTCCTGGCGGTGGGCATTCGGCATCAACCTCCCGATCGGCCTGCTGGTCGTCACCGCCACGCTCGCGTTGGTCCCCGAGTCCCGCGACGACCGGGTCGAGCGTGGCATCGACCTGATCGGGGCGCTGCTGTCGGTGCTCGGCATGACCGGCGTCGTCTTCGCCCTCATTGAGGGGCGCACGTATGGCTGGTGGGGGTTGGCGAAGCCGGTCAATATCTTCGGCCTGGACTGGCCCGCCGCGATCTCCCCGGTGCCGGTCGTCGGGCTGACCGGCCTGGCCACCCTTGCCCTTCTGGTCACCCACCAGATGCGCCGTAACCGAATCGGTCGGCCAGCGCTGGTCGACCTGTCGCTGTTTCGGATCGGCTCCTTCCGGACCGGCGTCACCGCCGCCGCGATCGTCAGCCTGGGCGAGTTCGGTCTCCTCTTCGCGCTCCCGCTCTGGTACCAGAACGTGCTCGGCTACAGCGCCTTCCACACCGGCCTGGCGCTGCTGCCCCTCGCCGTCGGGAGCTTCCTCTCCAGTGCCCTCGGAGCGCTTCTCGTCAAACGTTGGGGTGCCACCCGCGTGGTACAGCTCGGCGTAGCCGCGGAGATCGCCGGCATCGCCGGACTCGGCCTCGTGGTCGCCCCCGACACCCGCTGGTGGGCTCCGCTCGGCCTGCTCTTCGTCTACGGCGTCGGCGTCGGCCTGGCCACCGCCCAACTCACCGGGGTGTCGCTGCGCGAGGTGCCGGTCCGGCGCAGCGGCCAGGGGGCCGGGGTGCAGAGCACCGCGCGGCAGGTCGGATCCGCCCTCGGCATCGCCGTGCTCGGCACGGTCCTCTTCGCCGGGCTCAGCGGGCTTCTCGGCGCGCGCCTCGCTGATCGGTCCGAGCTTGATTCCGCCCAGCGTGACCAGGTGGTGACCGAGGTTCGGGAGAGCGGCGGCGCGGCGATCGCCGGGCTCGCCGCCGACCCCCGTACCGCCCCGATCGCCGAGGAGGCGAAGGCCGCCTTCGCCGACGCCACCCGGTACGCCGCCTTCACCGCCACCGGCTTCCTGCTCATCGGGCTGATCGCCTGTGCCCGGCTGCCCCGGGACCGTCCCGGGGCAGCGGAGCCGGCGCCGACGCCACAGCCGGCGGCCAGTCCGGCCAACTAGCCGTGGTGGGCTGCCGGCCCCGAGTGGTCGAGTCACCAACTCGTCGGGAGCGGCATCCCCTCGGTATAGCCGGCCGCGCTCTGCACCCCGACCAGCGCCCGCTCGTGGAACTCGGTGAGGTTGTGCGCCCCGGCATAGGTGAAGGCGCTACGTACCCCGGAAATGATCTCGTCAACGAGGTCCTCCACGCCCGGCCGCTCCGGGTCCAGATACATCCGCGCCGACGAGATGCCCTCCTCGAAGATCGCCTTCCGGGCGCGGTCGTACGCGGAGTCCTCCGCCGTCCGCGCGCTGACCGCCCGGGCCGAGGCCATGCCGAAGCTCTCCTTGTAGCGGCGGCCGTCGGCGTCGGAGTAGAGGTCGCCCGGGGACTCGTAGGTGCCGGCGAACCAAGAACCGATCATGACGTTTGAGGCCCCCGCGGCCAGTGCCAACGCCACATCGCGGGGGTACCGGACCCCGCCGTCTGCCCACACGTGCCGGCCCAACGCCCGCGCCGCCGCGGCACAGTCGAGGACCGCCGAGAACTGGGGTCGGCCCACCCCGGTCATCATCCGCGTGGTGCACATCGCGCCCGGCCCCACGCCGACCTTCACGATGTCCGCACCCGCCGCAACGAGATCACGGACGCCGTCGGCGGTGACCACGTTGCCGGCCGCGACCGGTACGGCCGGATCGAGCGCGCGTACCGCCCGGAGGGCGGAGATCATCCGTTCTTGGTGGCCGTGCGCCGTATCCACGACCAGGGTGTCCACTCCGGCCTCCAGGAGGGCTCGCGCCTTGCCGGTGACGTCGCCGTTGATGCCCACCGCCGCGGCGATGCGCAGCCGGCCCCGGTCGTCGAGTGCCGGACGGTACAGCGCGGCGCGCAGCGCCCCCGAACGGGTGAGTACGCCGACCAGCCGTCCCTGGTCGTCGACCACCGGTGCCAGCCGACGCCGGCCGGCCGAGAGCCGGTCGAAGCCGCTCCGCGGGTCGGTGTCCGCCGAGACGGTGTGCAACTCCACCGACATCACGTGCTGTAGCTGCGCGAACCGGTCCACGCCCACCGTGTCCGCCTCGGTGACCACCCCGACCGGGCGGCTGGACTCGTCCACCACGACCACCGCGCCGTGCGACCGCTTCGGCAGCAGGTGGATGGCGTCGCCGACGGTATCGGTCGGACCCAGGGTGATCGGGGTGTCGTACACCAGGTGTCGCTGCTTGACCCAGGCGACGACATCCGCGACCACCTCGATCGGGATGTCCTGCGGGATGACCGTGATGCCGCCCCGCCGGGCCACGGTCTCGGCCATCCGGCGGCCCGCCACCGCGGTCATGTTCGACACCACCAACGGGATGGTGGTGCCGGTGCCGTCAGCGGTCGACAGGTCGACGTCGAGCCGGGACGCCACCTCGGAGCGGGCCGGGGCCATGAAGACGTCGTTGTAGGTCAGGTCGTGCGCGGGGACCGCGCCGTGAAGGAACCGCACCCGGCCATCATGACTGGCTGTCTCGACTCGCGGTCCCCGGGTCGGGCAACATCCCGCCGTCTGGCTGCCCGGAGGCACCCGCGGCGCGGGCGGCCGGGTCGTCGGTGTACGTCCTCCGATCCGCGGCAGCCAGCGCCCCTCAGGCGATGGTGCAGATCGCGCCGCCAGCGGTGATGACCGCGCCGATCTCGGCGGCGAGGCTGCTGACCGTGCCCGCCTGGTGCGCGTGCAGCGGTTGCTCCATCTTCATCGCCTCCAGGACCACGACCAGGTCGCCCTCGGCCACGATGTCGCCGTCGGCGACCGCGATCTTCACGATCGTGCCCTGCATGGGGGAGGTGAGCGTGTCGCCGCTGACCGCGGCCCCGGCCTTCGCCCCACCGCGCCGACGGGCTGGCTTCTTCGCCGTGGGCGTGGCGGTGGCCGTGCCGGCGCCGAAGCCGGCCGGGAGGCTGACCTCCAGCCGCTTGCCGCCCACCTCCACCACCACGGTGTCGCGCTCCGCCGGGCCCTCGGTGGGGCTGGCCGTGGCGGTGAAGGCCGGCACGGTGTTGTCGAACTCGGTCTCGATCCACCGGGTGTGCACCGTGAACGGCTCGGCGGTGAAGGCCTCGTCCCGGACCACCAGCCGGTGGAAGGGCAGCGCGGTGGCCATGCCCTCGACCACCATCTCGTCCAGCACGCGACGGGCCCGCTCCAGGGCCTCGGTACGCGTCTCGCCAGTCACGATCACCTTGGCGAGGAGCGAGTCGAAGTTGCCGCCGATCACATCGCCGGCGGAGACCCCGGTGTCGACCCGTACTCCCGGACCGGTCGGCAGGCGCAGCGCGGTGATCGTGCCCGGGGCGGGCAGGAAGCTCCGGCCCGGGTCCTCACCGTTGATCCGGAACTCGATGGAGTGTCCGCGGGGCGCCGGGTCCTCGGTGAACCGCAGCTGCTCCCCGTCCGCGATGCGGAACTGCTCCCGGACCAGGTCGACCCCGGCCGTCTCCTCGGTCACCGGATGCTCCACCTGAAGCCGGGTGTTGACCTCCAGGAAGGAGATGGTGCCGTCGGCGCCGACCAGATACTCGACGGTGCCGGCACCGTGGTAGCCGGCCTCCCGACAGATGGCCTTGGCCGAGTCGTGGATCTGCTGTCGCTGCGCGTCGGTGAGGAACGGCGCCGGCGCCTCCTCGACCAGCTTCTGGTGCCGGCGCTGGAGGGAGCAGTCCCGCGTGCCCACCACGACGACGTTGCCGTGCTGGTCGGCGAGGACCTGGGCCTCGACGTGCCGAGGCTGGTCCAGGTAACGCTCGACGAAACACTCACCCCGGCCGAACGCGGCGACCGCCTCCCGGGTGGCCGACTCGAACAGGTGGGGGATCTCCTCCATGGTTCGGGCCACCTTGAGGCCGCGACCGCCTCCGCCGAAGGCCGCCTTGATGGCGACCGGCAGGCCGTGGTCAGCGGCGAAGGTCAACACCTCGTCGGCGCTGCCCACCGGGTCCGGGGTGCCGGGGACCAGCGGTGCGCCCGCGCGTTGCGCGATGTGCCGGGCGGTCACCTTGTCGCCCAGGTCGCGGATCGCCTGTGGGCTCGGCCCGATCCAGGTCAGCCCGGCGTCGATCACCGCCTGCGCGAATTCGGCGTTTTCAGAGAGGAAGCCGTAGCCCGGGTGCACCGCGTCGGCACCCGATCGTGCCGCGACATCGATCAGCTTCTCCATGCGCAGGTAGCTGTCGGCGGCGGTGTCACCGCCGAGCGCGTACGCCTCGTCGGCCAGGGTGGCGTGCAGGGCGTCGCGGTCGGAGTCCGCGTAGACGGCGACGCTGGCCAGGCCGGCATCGCGGCACGCGCGGATGACGCGGACAGCGATCTCGCCGCGGTTGGCGATGAGTACCTTGCGCACCTTGGGGGCTCCTCCCGGGGTGTTCGTTGACGGGGAGTGTAACGGCCCTGCCGAAGCTCCCTAACGAGCGCTAAGTGTGGGATGCCGCACTGCCCGTTCACCAACCGTCCCGCAGCGCCGCGCGGTGGGCCGGTCAGCGCACCCGGGCCAGGGTCAGCCCGTCGGCGATCGGCAGCATCACCGGGTCCACCCGTACGTCGGCCAGCACCTCGTCGTTGAACGCGGCGATGGCTCGGTCGGCGTCGTCCTGCGGCGCGAGTACCCGCCCGTCGCGGAGGACGTTGTCGACGGCGATCACTCCGCCGGGCCGCATCCGGGGTACCAGCTCCGCCCAGTAGGCCGAGTAGCCGACCTTGTCCGCGTCGATGAAAGCGAAGTCGAGGTGGCGGTCGGCCGGTAGCTCCCGCAGCGTCTCGCTGGCGGGGCCGATCCGCAGCCGCACCCGCTCGTCCACGCCGGCCCGGGTCCAGTAGCGCCGAGCAATCCCGGTGAACTCCTCCGAGACGTCGAAGCAGGTCAGCTGCCCATCTTCGGTCAGCCCGCGGGCGATCGCCAGCGCGGAGAGCCCGGTGAAGGTGCCGACCTCGACCGCTCGTCGCGCCCCCAGCAGCCGGGTCAGGAAGGTCAGGAACGCGGCCTGCTCCGGTGCCACCTGCATCTTCGCGTCTTCCGGCAGGTGCGCCCGGGTCTCCTCGATCAGGTCGAGCATGACCTGATCCGGTGGGCCACCGTGGGCGACCAGGTACGCGTGCAACTCCGACGTCAACGGGATGGACTTGGTGGTCAACGCTGCTCCTTCGTGCTCTCGACGGCGATACTCTCGCCGCTCAGGCTCCAGGGTTTGGCTTTGCGGCAGTCGGGGTGCCGGACGGTGTGGCGCTCGATGTGCCCCGGCTCCACAGGTCGGTGATCTGCAGATCCAGCTCGGCCAGGAGGCGGCGCAGCAGCGGCAGGGAGAGGCCCACCACCGTGCCGGGGTCGCCCTCGATCCGTTCCACGAACGGCCCACCCAGCCCATCGATCGTGAACGCGCCGGCCACTGCCAGGGGTTCCCCCGTGTTGACGTACGTGGCGATCTCGTCGTCACTCACCGCGGCGAAGTGCACGGTCGTAGCGGCGACAGCCGCTGCCCGCCGGCCGGCCGTCAGGTCAATGAGGCAGTGTCCGCTGTGCAGGATTCCGCTACGCCCCCGCATCCGCTCCCACCGGCGGATGGCGTCGGCCCCATCGGCGGGCTTGCCGAAGATCTGGCCATCGAACTCCAGCACCGAGTCGCACCCGATCACCAGGGTGCGCTGGTCCTTGGTCGGGCGCTGCCGGGTCAGGACCGCCTCCGCCTTCAACCGGGCCAGCTCAAGGCAGAGTTCACCCGCGCTATCGCTGACCACGAGGGATTCGTCAACGCCGCTGACCAACACCTCCGGCTCGATCCCCGCTGCCTGGAGGGTCTTGCGGCGGGCAGGGCTCGCGGAAGCGAGGACGAGGCGAAGCGGTAGAGATCCAGACACGACGCAGACGTTACCCGCTCCGTACCCGGTGCTTGGGACGCTGTGGCCCTGGCCAGTGGGACCACCGTGACGGGAGCCGGGTGCGCGGTCGGCAACGTCAATCGGTGCAGTCGATGGCGGGGTCGATCGGCCCGTTTTCCGGCGGGCGGAACGTCGGACTTACCCCCTGATCTGTCTCCCCCCGCTGGTCGGAACCCCAGGTGCGCGCCGTCTCCTCGGAGTTGAGGTGGTGTGCTGGGAATCCCGGGCGACCAGTCGGCACCGAGGACCCCGGTGCGGCGCCGAGGGGCGGGATGGTCGGATCGCCGGGGAAGCCCCTGCCGCCCCCCGGGCGCGAGCCGGCTCCGCCGGTCGGTGCGGTGCCCGCGCCGCCACCGCCGATGACTCCGCCGCGGGGGCGGCGTGGCGGGCCATCGGTGGGGGAGGGGCAGCTGGATCCCGGGCTAGTGCCGGTGCTGCTGAGCGCCGGAGTGGTCCGGGTCTTTGACGGGGTCGGCGTTGGCTTGGGGGTGGCTCCAGGCGACGTTGGCGACGGGGGTGAAAGGGGAGCGGGAGCACTCGACGTCGGGCCTGCCGCGTCGGGCTCGTACGACCGCTCTTGGTGGAGCTTCGCCTGGTGCTCCTCGGGTATCTCCACAACGCCGCTGAGGCTCGGAAACTGGGCCGCCGGACGACCCTCACCCTCCTCGACCATCGTCCCTCCCTGTCTGTCACCGCGCCGTTTCCATGAGTGAGGGTAGCGGGTGCGGGATGGGAGTTGCAGCCCTGGAATAGTGCATTTCAGGTAAGACGCCTCGGGTTGGTCCACCCCGTAGTTGAGTCCATCGCTCACGTCAGCGTGAGTCGTGGACGCGGGAACCGACAGCCAGCCCCACCGGCTCTGGGAACTGCCGTGGCGTGGATCTTCGGTGGGCCGTGGCGTGCCACCCGACCGGCTGTTTTCGGCGCCCGGTACCGTTTCAGGCGATGTCGAACACACCTTCGGAACTTGTCGCTGGCCGGTACCGGCTTTTGTCGCCGATTGGCCAGGGTGGCATGGGTCGGGTGTGGAAGGCGCAGGACGAGGTGCTGCATCGGACTGTGGCGATCAAGGAGTTGGTTCCGCCGCCGAGTCTTACCGATGAGGAGCGCCGTGAGATGCGGGAGCGTTCGCTGCGCGAGGCGCGGGCGATCGCTCGTCTTAATCACGTCAACGTTGTTCGTATCTTCGATGTGTTGCGTACCGATGGTGATCCGTGGATCGTGATGGAGTACGTGGCGTCGAAGTCCCTCCACGGCACGCTTGCTGAGCAGGGGTCGGTGCCGCCGGCTCAGGCGGTGCAGATTGGTCTTGGGGTGCTTGGTGCGCTGCGGGCGGCACACAAGGCGGGTGTGATGCACCGTGATGTCAAGCCGGGCAACGTGCTGCTCGGCGAGGACGGGCGGGTGGTGTTGACCGACTTCGGTATTGCCACTGTCCCGGGTGATCCGAATGTCACCCGCACCGGCATGGTGCTCGGCTCCCCCGCCTATCTTGCCCCGGAGCGGGCGCTGGACGGCACCGCCGGGCCGGAGGCGGACCTTTGGTCGCTGGGCGCGACTCTGTACGCGGCGGTTGAGGGTAAGTCGCCGTACGCGCGTCCCTCGGCGATCGCGACCCTCGCGGCGCTGGCGACCGAGCCGCCGCCGCCACCGAAGAACGCCGGCCCGCTGCGACCGGTACTTGATGGCCTGCTGTGCAAGGATCCGACCGATCGGATCACCGCCGAGGTGGCGGAGCGGCTACTCCACCGAGCCGACGTCCCCTCCACGGCGATGCCGGCCCATGCTCGCCCGGCCCCGCCGGCCGGCCCACCGCCGGCCCGAGCCGACGTCCCCTCCACGGCGATGCCGGCTTATGCTCGTCCGGCCCCGCCGGCCCGAGCCGACGCCGGGCCGGCGGAGAAGGCCGGTGAGTCGGGTGTCCCGGCATCGCCCGTGCCCCCGCCAGCCGTGCCCGGTGCCGGCACGAAGCGTTACCCCGCCCGCCACAGATGGCTGTTCAGTGCCGTGGCGGGTCTGCTTCTGCTCGGTGCCGTGCTGTTTTCCGGGTGGCTACTCGCCACCGAACCGTTGATCGGTGCCGTGGCGGGTCTGCTTCTGCTCGGTGCCGTGATGGCCTATCCCCGGCGCACCTCGGACGACGACGGAGCAGATCCGGATGCCGTCCTGCCCGGCGCCGTGCCCGCCGAGGCTCGGGCGCGTTCGACGGCCGAGGGCGACTAGATCGGGTGGTGAGCCGGGGGCGGGCTCGCCGGCACCGCGATCCTGGGTGCGGACCGGATAACCCTGTGCGGGGCGGAAGTCGTCGTCAGCGGGGCAGGCCGGAGGCGCGCCAGGCGTCCGGGCCGGCGGTGTGGCCGGTACTGGCGGGGCGGGCGCCGCGCGCCCAGGCGGAAATCGTAGGTGGGGCGGGGGGCGTCGCCGGCCGGGGGTGAACGACAATCGCGCCCACCAGGGCGGCCAGCTCCTCAGCGGTCGGCGTGCCGTGAACGACGCGGAACAGTGGCTCCTCGGCAGACATGGCGTCAGCGTACGCCTGGAGTTTGGATCTTCGTTGCGCGGTGGCGTGCCGCCCGAGTTGCCGCCGCTGCCGCCGGGTACCGTTTCAGCGATGTCGAACGCGCTTCCAGAACTTGTCGCTGGCCGGTACCGGCTTTTGTCGCCGATTGGCCAGGGTGGCATGGGTCGGGTGTGGAAGGCGCAGGACGAGGTGCTGCATCGGACTGTGGCGATCAAGGAGTTGGTTCCGCCGCCGAGTCTTACCGATGAGGAGCGCCGTGAGATGCGGGAGCGTTCGCTGCGCGAGGCGCGGGCGATCGCTCGTCTTAATCACGTCAACGTTGTTCGTATCTTCGATGTGTTGCGTACCGATGGTGATCCGTGGATCGTGATGGAGTACGTGGCGTCGAAGTCCCTCCAGGACACGCTTGCTGAGCAGGGGTCGGTGCCGCCGGCTCAGGCGGTGCAGATTGGTCTTGGGGTGCTTGGTGCGCTGCGGGCGGCGCACAAGGCGGGTGTGATGCACCGTGATGTCAAGCCGGGCAACGTGCTGCTCGGCGAGGACGGGCGGGTGGTGTTGACCGACTTCGGGCTCGCTACCGTCCCGGGTGATCCGAATGTCACCCGCACCGGCATGGTGCTCGGCTCCCCCGCCTACATCGCACCCGAACGGGCGCTGGACGGCACCGCCGGGCCGGAGGCGGACCTTTGGTCGCTGGGCGCGACTCTGTACGCGGCGGTTGAGGGTAAGTCGCCATACGCGCGTCCCTCGGCGATCGCGACCCTCGCGGCGCTGGCGACCGAGCCGCCGCCGCCACCGAAGAACGCCGGCCCGCTGCGACCGGTACTCAACGGCCTGCTGCGCAAGGATCCGACCGATCGGATCACCGCCGAGGTGGCGGAGCGGCTACTGCGCCGAGCCGGCGGCAAGCGTTCGCAGCTCATCCCGCTGCTGTCCGGGGTACGCCGGCCTGGGCCGAACCGTCGCGAGGGGCGGACGCCCGCATACGTGCCGGCGCCACGACCGGCGCCGAAGCTTCCCGAATCACCGGCGCCGGCCACACCGGCATCCGCGCCGTCGCCACCGACGGTCGAGCCGTCGGCTGATGCCGCCCCCACCGCGAAGGTGACCGGCACCGGTCCGACCGCACCGGTTGACCCTCCGGTGGACCGAGCGGATGCCGACCCGACAGCGAAGCTGGGTGGGCCGTCGGCTGCCCTGGTATCGGCGGTGCCCTCGCCCGGCGGGCCAACCGGTACGAAGCGTTACGCCACCCGTCGCAATGCGTTCATCGGTGCCGTGGTTGTCCTGCTCCTGCTCGGTCTCGTGGTGGCCTATCCCCCGCTCACCACCGAGGACGACGGCGCGGATCCGGGTGCCGCCGCGACCGGTGCCGGGTCCACCACGGCCCCGGCCAGCTCGGCTCCGAGCGCCGCGGCGTCAACGAGCCCTCCGCCGACCAGCGCCAGCTCCCCGCCGACCAGCGCCAGCCCGACGCCGAGCGGCACGGCGGGCGCGGCCCTGCCGGCCGGCTGGAAACTACACCAGGACGACACGGGATTCGTGGTGCCGGTGCCGCCGGGGTTCGACCTGGACTATCGCCGAAAGTGGGGTCGGGGGCCGGAGGACTACCGGGTCCGGTTCTCCGATGGTCAAGGACGGGCCCTGCTCATCGACCAGACGACGACGCCATTGGACGATGCCGAGGCCGACTGGCGTAAGCAGGAGGCTGCCCGACGCGGCAACTACCGTGGCTACCAGCACGTCAAGATTGTTTCAGTGGACTACTGGGATGAGGCCGCTGACTGGGAGTGGATCTTCGATGACGATTACGGACGTCGGATGCACGTCCGTAATCGTGGCTTCGTGACCGCGCCCGACAAGGGGTACGCGATCCGCTGGGACTGCCCGGAGAACGACTGGGCGGCGAACGAGCCGGTCTTTGAGATCATCGCCGCCGGGTTTGTGCCGGTACGTAGCTGATCTCGTCCCGGGCGGCCGGCGGCGGCCAGATCGGGCCGGGAGCCGGCCGGGACGAGGGCGGTAGGCTCCCCGCCCATGGTGTCGATCGACGGTCTGACCGGTATCTGGGACACACTCCTCGGCGCGCAACCGGACCCGCCTCCGTTGCTGGTGCTGCTGACCGGGGTGGGGGCGCTGGTTGTGGTCAGCACCGGTCGACCCTGGCGGGTCGCCCGCAACGCGGTGACCATCGCCCACGAGGGTGGGCACGCCCTGGCCGCCCTGCTCACCGGCCGTCGCCTGCAGGGCATCCGGCTGCACTCGGACACCTCCGGGCTCACCCTCTCCGCCGGCCGTCCCACCGGTCCCGGCATGGTGATCACCCTGCTCGCCGGCTACCTGGCTCCACCGCTGGTCGGGCTCGCCGGCGCCGGGATCCTCGGCGGAAACCGGATCACCCTGCTGTTGTGGATCGCCGTCGCACTACTGCTGGCCATGCTGGTCCTGATCCGCAACGTCTTCGGAGTGCTGTCGCTGCTGGTCACCGGAGGGCTCGTACTCGCCGTCTCCTGGTACGCCGTACCGCAGGTGCAGGCGGCGTTCGCGTACACCGGAGTGTGGTTCCTGCTGCTCGGCGGTCTCCGCCCGGTGGTCGAGCTGCAACGGCTACGCGCCCGCGGCCGGATGCCCGCCTCCGACGCTGACCAACTCGCCGCCATCACCCCCTTCCCCGCGTTCTTCTGGGTCACGGTGTTCGCCCTGGTCAACCTGGTCGTGCTGGGCTTTGGCGCGGCTTTGTTGGCCGGCCCGGCCCTGACCGGGTACGGGCTGACCGGTTGAGCCGGTCAGCCCGGGATGGCCCGGTCGGGGCGGAAAAGCCGAGGCCTGCCGGCAACCTGGAGCCGGCGCTGGTGCGTGTCCTCTGCGACCGCCACGGGAGGTAGCCAGGTGCCGGATATCGAGGGGTTCGACGAGTTCTACCGGGGGAGCCGGCAGCGGCTGCTCGGCTTCGTGTACGTGCTCACCGGTGATCTCGCCGAGGCTCAGGATGCGGTGCAGGAGGCGTACATCCGGGCCTGGCAGCGCTGGTCAACGGTGAGCGGGTACGACGACCCGGAGGCGTGGGTGCGGGTGGTGGCGAGCCGGGTCGCGGTCAGCCGGTGGCGCAGCCTACGCAGTCGTGCTCGGGCGTACCTGCGGCACGGTGCCGTCGGGAGCGCCCCCGCCCCGAGCACCGACACGGTGGCGGTGGTCGCCGCGCTGCGCCGACTACCCGAGGAGCAGCGCATCGCGATCGCGCTCTACTACCTGGTGGGAATGCCGGTCGTCGAGGTCGCCCGGGAGACCAACGCCCCGGTTGGCACCGTCAAGGCCCGGCTGGCTCGGGGGCGGGCCGCTCTCGCCGGGCTGCTCGCCGTCGTTGATCTGGAGGAGGCCGTCGATGCGTGACGAGCTGAGCGTCGTCGAGCCAATGCAACGTGCCCTGCGCGACATCCGTTGGCCGGAGGCGGCGGAGCTCCGTGCTCAGGCTCGCCGTCGCAGCCGGCGGACCGCCCTGTTGGCGGGGGGAGTCCTGGTGGGGACCCTGGCGGTGGCCATCATCGCGGTGGTCAACCGTCCCTCGGGATTCCAACCGTCCACTTCGGCGCCGGTGCAGGCTGCGGTGGGCAGCACTCCGGCGTCGACCGCCGGGCTGGTCGCGGCGATGCGCTCCGACCTCCCGCCCGAGCTCTTCATCCAACAGTCGGACCTGGTGGTGCGCACCGAACTAAACCTCAAGGAGGCCGCTGCGGGTGGGAACGTCACGTTGGGGCTCGGGCGCGGCCGATGCGGTTTGGGTCCGGGGGCGGAGGCCTGGATGAGCCGGTCACAGACGTTGCTGCGGTGGTCGGCCGGCGGTCCCGACCGACTCGGTGACGTCCTGGTCGTACAGGATCTGTACCGGTTCCGCGATGATGGCGCGGCACGCTTCTTCACCGAGGTCCGGCAGACGATCGTTGCCTGCCCCCAGCAGGGGGAGGTCTGGACGGCCGACTACGAAGGCCGGGGGGTCAACCTGCAGGCGGTGCACCGCTGGGACACGCCGCGGGTGGGCTTCGCCGGTGACGAGTCGCTGCTGCTACGGCACTCGTCCTCCCTGCTTCCCAACCCCGCGACGGGGGAGCTGCAGACCGTGGTCAACTCACCGGAGCTGCGGGTCGTGCTGCGCGTCGGTGACCTGGTCACGGTGCTCTTCGTGAGCATGGCCGGCGAGACGGAACTGGTCCGTCTCGCCGACGTGGCAGCCCGTCGAATGTGCATCGCTGCCAACCCGCCCTGCGAGCCACGCTGACCGCACACCTACAGCGGGATGTTGCCGTGCTTCTTCGGGGGAAGGGTCTCGCGCTTGGTGCGCAACACTCGCAGCGCGCGGACGATCTGTGCCCGGGTTTCGTGCGGCGGGATGACCGAGTCGATGTACCCGCGCTCGGCGGCGATGTACGGGTTGGCGAGGGTGTCCTCGTATTCCGTGATCAGCTCAGCACGCCGCGCCGCCGGATCGGTGGCGTCGGCCAGCTCCTGCCGGTGCAGGATGTTGACCGCCCCCTGTGCCCCCATCACCGCGATCTGGGCAGTCGGCCAGGCGAAGTTCAGGTCAGCGCCGAGGTGCTTGGAGCCCATGACGTCGTACGCGCCGCCGTACGCCTTGCGGGTGATGACGGTGACCTTTCCGACGGTGGCCTCGGCGTAGGCGTAGATGAGCTTCGCGCCCCGACGGATGATGCCCTCCCACTCCTGGCTGGTGCCGGGGAGGAAACCGGGTACGTCCACGAAGGTGAGTACCGGAATGTTGAACGCGTCGCAGGTGCGGACGAAGCGCGCGGCCTTCTCCGACGCGGCGATGTCCAGCGTGCCGGCGAAGTGCATGGGCTGGTTCGCGACCACGCCGACCGGCCGGCCCTCGACCCGGCCGTAGCCGACGATCAGGTTCTGCGCGTACAGCGGTTGCACCTCGAGGAACTCGCCCTCGTCGAGGACGTGCTCGATGACCTGGTGCATGTCGTATGGCTGGTTCGCCGAGTCCGGGATGAGGGTGTCCAGCTCCCGGTCCTCGTCACTGATCTCGAGGTCCGGGTCGACCGGGTACGTGACCGGCTCGTCCAGGTTGTTCGACGGCAGGTACGACAGCAGCGCCTTGACGTACTCGATCGCGTCCTCCTCGTCGGTGGCGAGGTAGTGCGCGTTGCCGCTACGTGAGTTGTGGGTACGGGCGCCGCCCAGCTCCTCCATGGCGACGTCCTCACCGGTGACGGTTTTGATCACGTCCGGGCCGGTGATGAACATGTGTGAGGTTTGGTCAACCATCACGGTGAAGTCGGTGACCGCCGGCGAGTAGACGGCACCGCCCGCGCACGGGCCGAGAATGAGTGAGATCTGTGGGATGACGCCACTGGCCCGTACATTGCGGAAGAAGATCTCGCCGTAGAGGCCGAGCGAGGCGACCCCCTCCTGGATTCGGGCACCGCCGGAGTCGTTGATCCCGATGACCGGGCACCCGATCTTCATGGCCAGGTCCATCACCTTGACGATCTTCTCGCCGAAGACCTCGCCGAGGGAGCCGCCGAAGACCGTGAAGTCCTGCGCGAAGACGCAGACCTGGCGGCCGTCGATGGTCCCGTAGCCGGTGATGACGCCGTCGCCGTAGGGGCGGGTCTTCGCCAGCCCGAAGTTGGTGGACCGGTGTCGGGCCAGCTCGTCCAGTTCGACGAAGGAATCGGGATCGAGGAGGAGCTCGATTCGCTCGCGCGCGGTCTTCTTGCCCCGTGCGTGCTGTTTGTCCACGGCGCGTGCCGATCCGGCGTGCACCGCCTCGTCGATCCGACGCTCCAGGTCCGCCAGCTTGCCCGCGGTGCTGTGGATGTTGGTCCCGGTCTCGGTAGTCACCAAGGGAATATAACGATGGTTCAGCTCGGTGCCGCTGTGCAGTGCGCCTCACCACCGGTCATCGGCAGGGCCGTAGGCTGGCGGGATGCTGGGTTCCCCGTACACCGATCTGGATCGCCCGCCGTTGTCGGTGGTGCGGCTGCGCCGCGCGTTGGTCGCGCCGCATGGTCCGTGGGCCCGGCTGGAGCTTCTCGCCGAGACCGGTTCGACCAACGCGGACGTGGCCGAGTACGCCCGCTCCGGGGAGCCGGAGGGCCTGGTGCTGGTCGCGGAGCGGCAGCGTGCGGGGCGGGGCCGGCGGGGCCGCGACTGGCAGTCGCCGGCTCGGGCGGGCATCGCGGCCAGCGTCCTGCTTCGGCCGGGGGAGGCGGTGGCCGAGCGGGGCTGGGCACCGGTACCACCGTCGGCGTACGGGTGGCTGCCGCTGCTCGCCGGAGTGGCGCTGGTGGAGGCGGTGACCCGGCTGGCCGAGCTGGAAGCCACCTTGAAGTGGCCGAACGATCTGCTTGTCGGTGCGGCGAAGTGCGGCGGGATCCTGGCCGAGGGGGTGCCGGCGGCGGGCGTGGCTGCGCCCCCCGCGATCGTTCTCGGTATCGGTCTGAACGTGACTCTTCGTGCTGACGAGTTGCCGGCGAACCCGACCGGTCTGCCGGCGACCTCGCTGCAGTTGGTCGGTGCGGCGGCGACCGACCGGGATCCGTTGCTGCGGGCGCTGCTCCGGTCGCTGGGGGACTGGTATGGGCGTTGGCGGGCTGCGGACGGCGATGCGGTGGCGAGTGGCCTGCGCGCGGCGTACCTGGCCGTCTGTGCCACCGTGGACCGTCCGGTCCGGGTGCTGCTGCCGGATGGTGGCGAGCTGACCGGTACGGCGACCGGCGTTGACGCCGACGGCCAGCTGGTGGTGGCCACCCCGGAAGCCACCCGGCACCTCTCTGCCGGCGACATCCTGCACCTGCGCTGAACGGCCGCTGCTGACCCAGCGGGGCTGGGCTCGGCAGCGGCCTTCGTCGTCCGGCCCGCGCGGCTGATGTCGTGGGGGTCGGGTGAGCGGTTACGGTCTGCGCGTCCGATCTGCGCTGGAGGTACCCGTGGCGTTTCCTGAGGACGTGCTCACCGAGGACGAGCACGTCGTGCTGCACCTACATCCGCACTGGAAGGCCCTGGTCCGGCCGGTCGCGGTGACGGTTCTCGCCGTCGCGGTGGTGGTGGCTGTTCTGGTGCTGGCTCCCGATGGGGCTGGCCGGGCGGTGCTGTTGGCGCTGCTCGGCGGGTTGGCGCTGGTGGGGGTGCTCTGGTTCGCGCTCTGGCCGGTGCTGGTCTGGCGGGCGACCCACTACCTGTTCACCGACGAGCGGGTGCTCATCCAGCGGGGTGTGCTCTCCCGTGACCGCCGGGACATCCCGCTTACCCGGGTCACCGACCATGCGATGCAGCAGCGCTTCAGTGAGCGGCTGTTCGGCTGCGGCACCCTGACCATCGACTCCGCCGGGGAGCGGGGGCGGTCGGTGTTGGGCGATGTGCCGCAGGTGGGGCGGGTGCAGACCACCCTCTATGAGCTGGTGGAGGCGCAGTATGACCGGCAGCCGTCCGGCGACGAGCTTGGGGAGGCGCTGACCGAGGTCCAGGACGGCAAGCCGCTACGGGAATCGGGCTGAGTGGGGCTCGTGGGGCGGGCGGGCCGGAGCGCACCGGCTCCGGAGCCGGTGGTCAGGCGCGACGGTCCGGTCAGGCGCGACGGGATCGGCGAGTGCTCGCCTGGAGTTCCGTAGCGAGCTCGGCTGCCAGCTCCCGGTCCAGGTCGAGGCGGGCGTCCAGCGGGATGGTCAGGCCCTGGATCGGTGTGCGGTGCGGTTGGTGGGTGCCCGGCGGCGGGGCGCTTTCCTCCAGCTCGGAGACCGACTCCGCCAGCTCGGCGACCGGGTCCATCTCGGCCATCGTGTCCCACTCGTCGCGGGGAATGCTGTGCCAGTTGTTCGCGGCCGGCGCTGGCGCCGGCTGGAAGACGAACGTCCGGTAGGACCAGAACCGGAACAGCGTCGCCAGCACGATACCCATCGTCTTGGCCACGTTGAGGGCGAGCAGGCTGGTCACGCCGAGGCCGTATTTGGCTGCGGCCAGCACGCCCAGTTCGATCAGGAGCCCTGCGCCGTTAAAGAGGAAGAACAGGACATACTCGCGCTGAACCGCGGTTTTCGGGCGATCGCGGTACGTCCAGTGGCGATTCATCAGGTATGACGTGATCGTCGCCGTGATGGTGGCGACGACCGTCGCCTTCAGCGCGCCGCCCTGGAAAACAGTGAGTGCAAGGGCGTTGAACACTGCGTAATTGATGACGGTGTTGATGCCGCCGACGATGCCGAACTTCAGCGCCTCATGGACGAACTTCTGCCAGCGCTCGGGCAGGAGACGGACAAGACGCATGCGGAACACCTTAGGCGAGTGGACTGGGCCGGGACCGTCCCGGCCTGGCGAGATGGGCGCCAGGTCACGCCCGGTATCGGTCGTGCTTCGCTTTCGGTGCGGCAGGAGTTCCCGTTGGTACGAAGACGAACCGTCGATAGGACCAGAACCGGAAGAGGGTCGCCAGCCCGGTGCCGACGAGATAGCTGGCGATGTTGTCCGCCAGCGGGGTCTGGAAGATCTCCGGCCAGACCTGGCCCAGGCCGTAGCGGCTGATCGCCAGGACCGCCACGGTGATGCCGAGGCCGACCGTGTTGAAGATGAAGAAGAGCGCGTACTCGCGGGCTGGGTTGCCGCCCCGACGGTGTCGCCACGTCCAGAACCGGTTGCCGAGGAAGGCGAAGGTCGCCGCCACCACCGTGGAGATGGTCTTCGCGGTCACCTGCTCGATCTCCTGCACCGAGGTCAGGAAGTTGAAAAGGGCGAAGTCAACGAGGAAGGCGACGCCGCCTACAGTGGCGAACTTGCTCAACTCGTGGACGAGGTGACCGAACCGGTCCAGCAGGGAGTGGATCAGACCCGGCCGGGTCCGCCGGGAGCCGGGCTCCCCGGCCATCGTCGCTGCCACCGAGCGAGCGTACCGGGTGCGGGCCCGCGGCACGGGTAGCACCGGCCGGCATGGCTGATCCGGGCAGTGGTGCTGAGCGGAACGAAACAGTGCGCCGCGGGGCCGTCCGAGCGATCCGCCCAAGCGGGGCCGGACCACAGTCGCCGTACCGGACGACGACGGGCCAGATGTTTCGTCACTGGATTTGCGTGAAACTGCGCGTGAAAGCGGGTATTAGCTCGCGATGCCGCAGCCGGGCCGTACCTTGTGCAGTTCTTCACAACCAGTCCCACTGACTGGTGGCGCAAGCCGGTTTACGCTGAGGCCAATCCCAGGTTTCACGTAGGCGACGCACCGCGCCGTCAAGCCTCGTGCATCCCATAGACCGGTCAGCGTCGACCACAAGGAGATGTGTCATGGTTGCTCCGGCGACTGTTCGGGGTATCGATCAGGCCCCGACATCCCACCCCAAACTGCTTGCCTGGGTCCGTGAGATCGCGGAACTGACCACCCCGGACCGTGTGGTCTGGGCCGACGGGTCAGACGAAGAGTGGCGTCGTCTCACCGACGAGCTCGTTGAGGCCGGCACCCTGGTCCGACTCAATCCGGAGAAGAAGCCCAACTCGTTCTACGCGCGGACCGACCCGACGGATGTGGCGCGGGTCGAGGAGCGCACCTTCATCTGCTCGGTGGACGAGGCAGACGCCGGCCCGACCAACAACTGGATGGCGCCGGCCGAGATGAAGCGGACGATGACGGAGCTGTACCGCGGCTGCATGCGCGGTCGCACCATGTACGTCATCCCCTTCTGCATGGGCCCGGTTGAGGCCGAGAAGCCGATGTTCGGCATTGAGATCACTGACAGTCCGTACGTGGTCGCCTCGATGCGGATCATGACCCGGATGGGTGCGAAGATCCTGGAGGCGATGGGCGACGACGCGGACTTCGTACACGCTCTGCACTCGATCGGCGCGCCCCTCGCGCCCGGTCAGCAGGACGTGTCCTGGCCGTGCAACGAGACAAAGTACATCTCGCACTTCCCGGAGACCCGGGAGATCTGGTCCTACGGCTCCGGCTACGGCGGCAACTCGCTGCTCGGCAAGAAGTGTTACTCGCTGCGGATCGCCAGTGTCATGGGGCGGGACGAGGGCTGGCTCGCCGAGCACATGTTGATTCTCAAGATCACCTCTCCGGAGGGGAAGGTCTACCACATCGCCGGGGCCTTCCCGTCGGCCTGCGGCAAGACCAACCTCGCCATGCTGGAGCCGACCATTCCGGGCTGGAAGGTCGAGACCATCGGGGACGACATCGCCTGGATGCGGTTCGGCCCGGACGGACGCCTCTACGCGGTTAACCCGGAGTACGGCCTCTTCGGGGTCGCCCCCGGGACCGACTGGAAGACCAACGCCAATGCGATGCGGACGTTGGACCGCGGCAACTCCATCTTCACCAACGTGGCCCTCACCGACGACGGTGACATCTGGTGGGAGGGCATGGGCGAGCCCCCGACGCACCTGATCGACTGGAAGGGCAACGACTGGACGCCGGAGAGCGAACACCTCTCTTCACACGCCAACAGCCGGTTCTGCACCCCGATCACCCAGTGCCCGATCCTCGCCGAGGACTACTACGACCCCAACGGCGTGCCGATCGACGCGATCCTCTTCGGGGGCCGGCGGCGGGACACCGTTCCACTGGTCACCGAGGCGCGGGACTGGGTGCACGGCGTTTACCTCGGTGCGACGCTCTCCTCGGAGACCACCGCCGCGGCCTCGGGGGCGGTCGGCGTCGTGCGTCGGGACCCGATGGCGATGCTGCCCTTCATCGGTTACCACGCCGGTGACTACTTCCGGCACTGGATCGAGATGGGCAAGGGCGCCGACGGTGACGAGTCGAAGCTGCCGAGCGTCTACTACGTCAACTGGTTCCGTAAGGACGCCGAGGGCAGTTTCCTCTGGCCGGGGTTCGGCGAGAACTCCCGGGTCCTCAAGTGGATCGTCGAGCGGCTCGAGGGCCGGGCCGACGCCGTGGAGACCCCGATCGGCATGGTTCCGGCCGAGGATGCGCTGGATGTTGAGGGTCTGGACATGACCTCGGAAGACATTCGGATCGCGCTGAAGGTCGACGTGAACGAGTGGCAGGCCGAACTGCCGTTGGTCACCGAGTGGTTTGAGAAGTTCGGGGACAAACTGCCCGGTGTCCTCTGGGCCGAGCTGGACGCGCTGCGTGCTCGGCTCGACGCGGAGCCGCAGAAGTAGCGGAAGTAGCGGAAGTACCTGGGCCGGCGCCGCGGGCGATGGATGATCCCTGCAACGGCCGCCGAGAGCAGTAGCTCGGCGGCGGAGAGGGGACGCGACGTGGCGACCGGGCCGGCCGACGGGGGCGACGAGTTCGATGTAGTGGTGGTGGGGGCGGGGCCGGCGGGTTCGGCCGCCGCCATCGCCGCCCGCCGGACGGGCGCCCGGGTGCTCCTGCTGGATCGGGCCAACTTTCCCCGGGACAAGGCCTGCGGGGACGGGATCGCCGCGCATGCGCTGGATGTCCTGGCCGGGCTGGGGGTACCCGATCCGGTAGCCGGATACGCCCCGCTGCCGGCGCTTCGCCTGGTCGCCCCGGGCGGTCCGGGGGTGGCGCGGGCGCTGCCCCGCCCCGCGTACACGGTGCCCCGAACCGTCTTCGATGCTCGGCTGGTCGCGGCGGCGGTCGCGGCCGGCGCCCAGCTGCGCCAGCACGTGGTGCGGCGGGTCGAGGTGCGGGCGGACCGGGTCGTGCTCGACGGGTGGATCGCCGGGCGGACCGTGGTGGGTGCCGACGGTGCGGGCTCCGTCGTACGCCGGGCGCTGGGGCATCCCCCGAACCCCGACCGCCATCTGGCCCTGGCGATCCGGGGTTACGCCCCAGCGTCGTCCGGCCCACCAGAGCAGCTCATCGTCACGTCAGCCGCCCGCTGGCCGGCGTACGCCTGGTCCTTCCCGATCGGCGACGGACGGGCGAACGTCGGGTACGGGGAGGTGCTCCGCGGCGAGCCGCTGACCCGGGAACACCTCCTTGCGCGGATTCCAGCGTTGCTACCCGGGGTCGATCCGGCGGCGGTTACCGCCCTGCGGGCCCATCACCTGCCGCTCTCCACCCACCGGCCAGTGCCGGGGCGTGGTCGGGCGGTGCTGGCGGGCGACGCGCTCTCGTTGATCAACCCGTTCACCGGGGAGGGGATCTTCTACGCGCTGCTCTCCGGAGCGCTCGCCGGCACCGCGGCGAGTCGTACGCCGGAGCAGGCCGCTCGGCGCTACACCGCGGCGCTTCGTCGTCGACTCGGTGGTCATCTGCGGCACAGCTCGGTCGCGGCCTGGCTCGCCCGGCGGCGGTCGGTGGTTGACGCGGCGGTGTGGGCGGCCAACCGGGATGAGCAGGTGTACCGGGCGGTGGTGGAGTTGGGGCTCGGCGACGGCCGGTTGGACATCCGGACGCTGGCCATGATCGGCCGTGGCCTGGCCGGCGGGGATCGGCATCCCGAGCCGTGAGGCGTCGTTCCGGTCGCTACCCTGGCAGGTGATGACTCTGCGGGACGTTGTCTACTCGGTGTACGAACGCCGGCTCACGGCCAAGCTGGCGGGCAAGCCGGTGCCTCAGCATGTCGGTGTGATGTGCGACGGTAACCGCAGGTGGGCGCGGGAGATGGGGTTCGTTGACCCCAACGACGGCCACCGGGTCGGCGCCGAGCGGATCAAGGAGCTGCTGCGGTGGTGTGACGCGGCCGGCGTCGGGCATGTGACGCTCTGGCTGCTCTCCACCGACAACCTTACCCGCCCGGCCGCTCAGCTTGATCCGTTGTTGCAGATCATCGAGGACCTGACGAGCGAGCTGGCCGAGGAGGCCAACCCCTGGCGGCTGCGGCTGGTCGGGGCGCTCGACGTGCTGCCGGCGCAGCACGCGGCGGCGCTCAAGGCAGCGGCGGAGCGGACCCGGGACCGGGTCGGCGGCGCACAGGTCAACATCGCCGTGGGCTACGGCGGTCGGCGCGAGATCGCCGACGCGGTGCGATCGTTCCTGCACGAGCACGCGAAGGCCGGCACCAGCATCGAGCAGCTGGCCGAGACGTTCGATGTCGAGCACATCACCGAGCACCTCTACACGCGTGGGCTGCCGGACCCCGATCTGATCATCCGGACCAGCGGCGAACAGCGCATGTCTGGTTTCCTGCTCTGGCAGTCCGTCCACTCGGAGTTCTACTTCTGCGAGCTGAACTGGCCGGATTTCCGCCGGGTTGACTTTCTCCGCGCGCTGCGTTCCTACGCCAACCGTCAGCGCCGTTTCGGCATCTGATCGCCCTGGTGACCGACCTCGGCTGGCCCGGCCCGGGGCGGCCGCGCACATGATCGTCGGCGGGCCAGCCCACCGGGGCGAGGTGCGCTGGGGCCGCCTGCTGCGCCGGAGCGGGGGAGTCAGGCCAGTCGGCGTGCGGCGGCGGTGAGGAAGTCGCCGAGGTCTGCGGGCGAGTCGATGGTCAGGTCCGCGGCGGCGGCAACCTCTTCGCCGGTCTCCGGGTTGGCGACGGCGACGCAGACGCCGAAGAAGTGCGGGTCGGCGGCGGCACGGGCGCGCAGCGCCGCAAACGCCTTGATGTCCGATACGTCGTCGCCGAAGTACCAGGCGGCCTCCGCGTCCCGCACCGCCTCGTCAATGACCATGCCCTTGTCCCGGTCGACTGGGGGCTTCAGCTCCAGGACCATCCGTCCGGCCTGGACCCGGAGGCCGAGCTGCTCGGCCTGGGCGCGACCCCATTGGGTAACCGCCGGGCCGAGCTGCGGGGCGGTCCGCCAGTGCAGCGCCACCGAGAGCCGTTTGTACTCCACCAGGGCGCCCGCGGGGAGCTCGGCGCGGGCCTTGTCGGCGAGCTCCGCCATGGTTGGCACCCAGGGCAGCGCCGCCGGTTCGGTGACGGTTTCGCCGCCGGAGTGGCTGTGCTCCAGCCCGTAGAGGCCGTAGAGGTCAACCCCGGCCAGATCGCCGAGTCGCTCGCGGAGGAAGTCGACCGGGCGGGCCGAGACGATCGCGATCCGACGGACGACGGGAGCGAGCGCCTCAATGGCGGTGAGCACCCTCGGTGCGGGGTGCACCGCCGTCGGGTCGTCCCGCACCGGCGCGAGGGTGCCATCGAAGTCGAAGAAGAGGACGGTGCCGGCGGCCCGGGCAGCGGTTGTCTGCCAGGCGAGGTCGGCGGTGAACGGGGTCTTCGGCGGCTGCTTGCCCAGATTCAACGGCGGCACGCGCGACAGCGTACCCCGCTCGGAGCGGCTCAATCGTGGCCGTGAGGTACCCAGCCACCGGGCCGGGTGGCGGGTGAGTGAGCGGCTTTGGCGGCGGTGTTCAGCGTTCGGCGGCTTCCCGTCCCCGGCGCCCGATTGGGACGACGGTGGCTTCCCGACTGTGACTGAGCAGGTAGCCCTCGACGAAGCCGGAGTTCCGGTCCCCGGTGCTGGATTCGATCTCGTTGAGCCGGGCCACCAGGAATTCGGTGAGCGCACTGACTCGGTCGTTGAGTCGGTCGTTCAGTTCGGCGAGCACGGCCACGACGACGGCGGTGCCGGCGGCGGTGAGCGCGACGAGGTTGACGAGCAGGGGAAGCTGCCCGCCGTTGACCGCCAGAGTCACCGCGTTCCCGGTCACGCACAGCGTCAGGGACACGGTGCCGACCACGACTGCCAACCACTTCAGGGTCATGGACAGACCCCTCCTTCTGTCCCGCAGGGCTGGGTTCGGCCTTCCCGTCCCCCCGCCGACGACGAGCCCAAGCAGTACGAGTACGGACGCTAGCGTGCCGATCCGGGCCTGGGAGCGAAACGAATGAGTCTGACCTGCTGTTCTTTCGCCATCTGAGGATCATCCAACCTGTTTGCCCCGGTTTGGCGCTGCTACTGGGAGAGTCGGGCGATATGCGAGATAACGAATTGTTTCTCGAATGTGGAACTTCTCCGCATCCGATACCTCGGGGTCAACCAGTCGACGTAGCAGCGCCTCGACATCGGGATCCATCGGGGGTAGGGCCGTCTCGGTTCGGTGAGGGGTGCTCCGTCGGTCCCAGCCCAGGGTGGTGAAGGCGGTTGCCGGGTTCAGCCCGAGTCCTTCACAGAACGCCACGACGCGTTCTGCCTCGGGATCGCTGGCCCAGTCGCCCCGGACCCATCGGTTGATCGTCTGCCGGGAGACGCCGGTGCGCCGGGAGACCTCGGTGCCGCTCCAGGCGCGGGTGGCCCGGGCCTCGTCAAGCGCGCGACGGACGAAGGTGGCGAAGGCGATCTTCCGTGCGTTGGCCGTCTCGGTCACCTGGTGACCGTACGGCCAGAGAGCCCTCGAGTGGTCTCCTGGCGCGCGGTTGTCACGCGAATGTGACGACATGCTCGGCTTTTCGCCGCCCAGGCAGGTGCTACTTACCTGGGCCCCTACCTGGGGTGAATAGATGGGCGTGCGGTTGGGGGGAATCAGACGAAAAGCTGATACTGTCACGTTCGCGGGACACTTTACCGTGTGTCCGTGCAGGAGACGATGACTGCTTGCTCCCATGCGTGATATCTCCGGCACGAGGGGGACCTGGTGACTGAACTCGCCACCCGCGCGCAGGCCTTTGGCCTGATCGCCGCCGGGGTAGCCACCGGTTTGAGCGCGCCTTGGCGCCTCTACCTTGCCCGGGGTTCCCGTTACCTCTCCCTCAGTGTCGGGGACCGGGCGGAGTGGCACGCCTGGCGTACCCACCTCGGTTGTCCGGAACTCAGCGTTCGCGTCTACGACGCGGGTGGTGAGATTCGCCGCTCGTCGGTGGCTGAGGTTGTCCTGGACGGGTGCCGGATCAGCGTCGAGTTGGTCGAACAGGTCGGCACAGCCGACCTCGACCAGCTACTCGTCGTAGATCCCACCCCGGTTGAGCCGGAGGAACGATGAGTCCACACTGTCCGCGGTCCGGAGTGGCCGGATGAGCCCACTCCTTGCCCTGCTCCTCGTCTGCGTCCTGACCGCCACCAGCTATGCCGCAGGTCGCCTGCACGGTCAGCTCAGCTACCGGATCGGTTACCGGTTCGGCTATCGGCAGGGTTACTTCGACGGCGACCGCGGCGCCTGGAACCGGCGTCGGCGTGACGCCCAGGCAGCGATCGCGTCCGCGCTCGCCGGCCCGCCGCCGGTGGATCCGGCTCGTAGCCGCATCGCGCCACCGATGGCCCGGTCCGGAACCACCTACACCGGCTCGGCGGTGGCTCCGGCCGCTGGTCCGCACCCGACCGGCACCGCGGTGGCTCCGGCCGCTGGTCGGCACCCGGCCGGCACGCTGGTTCGGCGAAGTGGGTGACCACCAGTGGAGGTGGGGCTGGTCGGCGTAGCCGCTCCGTCGCCCCTGCAGCGGTGGTTTGACCTGCGGCGAGGCGGTGGGCCGCATGGTCAAAATAGACCAGTTGGGCGGCGTGTGCTGGTCTGGCCTGCGTGGACAGACTCCGGTCGTGCCCCTCGGTGATCAAAAGTCGATTCCTGGGGTTCGTGGGGTTGCGGCTTGCGAGAGTGGTGCAGATCACATTTAGGGCTGGTGGTTTCCCATCCGCCCCATCGTGCGCGATCGTGTCCCCGAGCGCTCGCGCATCCGGCCGATCGCCGGTGACCGTTTGCCTGCGTCCCGTCGGCGGAGCTGTCGGGGAGACTTGCGCGGTCGGAGCGCTCGCGGTCAGACCTCGCCCCACCCAGGTGTGGTCTGCGCCGTGTCCGTGCCCCGAAAGGAAGGGACCGTCTCGTGAATCGGCTGTGGAGCCGGTTGGGCGCCCGGACGGCCACGGTGGCGCTGCTCTCCGCGGGCGTCGTCGGTGGCTTTTACTTGGGCGACAACCGGGATCAGGGCCGGCGCCTGCCGGATACCGCCGGAATTGAGCAGGTTGCGCTGCAGGCACCGCAGGTGCATCCGATGAAGGAGCAGGCTACCGAGTACCGGGAGAAGCTGCACGAGGCCGCGGTCACCGAGGCGACAGCGGAGCGGAAGCGCCGAGAAGAGGCCGCCGCGGCGTCACGGAAGACCGTCCGCGAAGCGGCGGCGGAGTTCGCCAAGGCCAAGGCCAAGGCGGAGGCGGAGGCGGCGGCGGAGAAGCCGTACGATGGCCCGATCCCGGACTCGTGTGCTGAGTTCACCGGCAACCGGCAGATCGGCTGCGCGGAGATGCTCAACGCCGGCTTCGAAATCGACCAGTTCCCCTGTCTGGACAAGCTCTTCACCAAGGAGAGCGGCTGGAACCACAAGGCCAGCAACCCGTCAAGCGGCGCCTACGGAATTCCACAGGCGCTACCCGGTAGCAAGATGGCCTCGAAGGGTGACGACTGGGAGACGAACCCGAAAACCCAGATTCTGTGGGGGCTCGGGTATATCGAGGGTCGGTACCAGACGCCCTGCAAGGCCTGGGCCTATATGCAGGACGTGGGCTGGTACTGAGCTCCAGCGTGGGCTGGTACTGATCGTCGGACGACGGGGTGTGTTTGGTCACACCCCGTCGTCATCGGTCCGAAATTGACCGCCGGCCCAGGTGGCGGCTGTCGCCGGTACCTGATAGCTGTTGACGGGTGAGTCTGCTACCGGAGGGCAGTGACGCGCACCGGTTCGGCACCGAGGCGTTCTACGCCGCGATTGGCCGGGCCTTCGTCGCCATGTGCGCGGTGGTGCCGTTCCTCTTCCTCATCGAGGCCGTTGACCATGGGCTGGCATTCGGGCTCGACCCGGCGGCCGGCATCATTCCGCAGCGTCTCGACGGCCTGGACGGCGTCTTCTTCTCACCGTTCCTGCACCACGGGTTTGATCATCTCTACAGCAACAGTATCCCGCTGATCCTGCTCGGCACCTTCGTGCTCGCGGCGGGTGCGCGTCGCTTCCTCTGGTCCACGTTGATCATCATTTTGGTCAGCGGGCTCGGCGTCTGGTTCACCGGTTCCCCGAACTCCGTCGTGGTCGGCGCGAGCGGCGTCATCTTCGGCTACCTGGGCATCCTGCTCACCCGGGGCATCGTCGAGCGCAGCTGGTGGAACTTCGCGGTCGTTCTCCTGGTCGGCCTCCTCTACGGCTGGCAACTCGGCGGCATTCTCCCCACCGACGAGCGGATCTCCTGGCAGGGGCACCTCTTCGGACTGGTGGGCGGGGTGGTCGCCGCGATCGTCTTCCGGCGGCGTCAACCGGGCCTGGGTGGCTCGCACTACTCCGACTCGACCCGCGTCTTCGGCTGACCGGAGCGGCGGCGACCGACTGCCGGACATCCTTGCCCGGCGGCTCCGGCCCCTCTACCGTCAGGGTCAGCGTCGGTTGAGCCGGGAGCGGAAAGCGACGGTACGCCCATGCACGAGGTCGATGTCGCGGTGATCGGGGCCGGGCCCGCCGGCCTCTTCGCGGCGTACTACGCCGGCTTCCGCGGGCTCTCGGTGGCAGTGGTGGACGCGTTGCCCGAGCCCGGTGGCCAGATCACGGCGATGTACCCGGAGAAGTTGATTCACGATGTCGCCGGCTTCCCGGCCATCAAGGGCCGGGATCTGGTGGCCAACCTGGTTGCCCAGGCCGCCCCGTTCGACCCGCGTTACCTGCTCGGCACGCGGGCGGAGAAGCTGTCCTACGCCGATGGTCGGCCGGTGCTCGGTCTGGCCGGGGGTGAGCAGCTCCGCTGCGGTGCGGTAGTGATCACCGGCGGGCTGGGCAGCTTCACACCCCGTCCGCTGCCGGTCGCGGAGGGCTTCGTCGGCACCGGAATCATCTACTTCGTGCCGCAGCCGGCGGAGCTCACCGGGCAGGACGTGCTCATCGTCGGTGGTGGGGACTCCGCCTTCGACTGGGCGTCAACCCTCCAGCCGCTGGCCCGTTCGGTGACCCTCGTGCATCGCCGGGAGAAGTTCCGCGCCCACGCCGCCACCGTCGCCCGGGTCCGCGCCCTGCCGGTGCGGGTCGTGGTGAACGCGGAGGTGACGAGGCTACACGGGGGCGGCGCGGTGACCGGTGCCGAGATCACTGGCCGGGGTGGCGCGGCGGAGTTGTTGCCGGTCGACACCGTCGTCGCGGCGCTCGGCTTCACCGCCGACCTCGGCCCGCTGGCGGAGTGGGGCCTGCGTCTGGACCGCCGGCACCTCCTGGTTGACAGCACCATGGCGACCAACCTGCCGCGGGTCTTCGCCGCTGGGGACATCACCGAGTACCCGGGCAAGGTTCGCCTGATCGCCACTGGTTTCGGTGAGGCCGCGACCGCGGTGAACAACGCGGCCGTGGTGCTCGATCCGTCGGCGCACCTCTTCCCTGGGCACTCCTCCGACGGGACCTGACCCCTCGGGTGACCGGCTTACCGGGGTAGGCCGACGAGGTCGGCCATCAGGGCGATCTGGTGGTCGAAGTAGTCGTCGCGGTGCGGCAGGGCACCTTTGATCCGGCCGAAGAGCTCGAAGCTGATCAGCCCGAAGAGCTGGGTCCACCCCGCCATCCCCCGGGCGAGCAGCGCTGCCGGCATTCCCGGGGCGAGGCTCGCCGCGATGTCGGCGAGGTCGTCTTGGACGGGTTGGGGCAGGTCGGCGGCGGGGGGCGGGGTGAGCTGTCCGGTGGCGAGCCCGTCGCGGGCGATGCCGATCAGGGTCATTGGTGGGCGCGCAGCCGGCTCGATTGTGTCGTCGGGCGCCGTGTAGCCAGGAACCGGGCTGCCGTAGAGCAGCGCGTACTCGGCGGTGTTGGCGAGGGCCCAGGCCCGGGCCGCCCGACAGCTGGCGAACCAGCGTCCGCGCAGGTCGTCGCGGTCCACGGCGGCGTCTGCTGCCTCGACCGCGTCGCCCAGGGCCACGTACGCCTCCAGGATGAGCGTGGTGAGCAGGTCATCTCGACTGGGAAAGTAGCGGTAGATCGCCGAGGAGGCCATGCCCAGGTCTCGGGCCACCGCCCGTAGCGACAGGTTGGCGCCGTCGGTGGCCAGATGGCGGCGTGCCACGGCCTTGATCTCATCGATCATTTCGGCCCGCACCCGGGCCCGGAGTGAGTTGGCGACCATCTTCTTACTCTGTCACGGACAGGGCGCTGATCTAATTCGAGAGCAGTGCTCTTGACAGGTCTGGCGGTCATCGACACACTTCCTTGTGAGCACTGCTCTCGAAATGGTCTCTCGATTCGAAAGGTGAGCTCTGATGTCGCTTCACGTGATCGTCGGTGCTGGCCCGGTCGGCACCGCGACCGCCCGCCTCCTCGCCCAGCGGGGGGAGCAGGTCCGGCTGGTCAGCCGCCGCGGTGCCGGTCCCGGACATCCGGCCATCGAACTCACCGCCGCGGATGCCACCGACGCCGCCCGCCTGACCCGCCTGACGGTCGGCGCCGTCGCCCTCTACAACTGTGCCAACCACGCGCTGCACCGGTGGGCCGTCGACTGGCCGCCGCTGGCCGCCGCCCTGCTCACCACCGCCGAGCAGACCGGTGCGGTGCTCGCCACGATCGGCAATCTCTTTGGGTACGGCCCGACGGACGGGCCGATGACCGAGGCCACCCCGCTGGCCGCGACCGGCGTCAAGGCGCGGGTGCGCAGCCAGATGTGGGTCGACGCGCTGGCCGCCCATGAGGCGGGCCGGGCCCGGACGACCGAGGTCCGCGGCTCCGACTACCTCGGATACGGGACCAACTCGATCACCACCCGGGTCCTGCCGAACGTCCTGGCCGGCCGCCGAGTGGTCCTGCCGGTCGACTTCGACGTCCCGCACACCATCACCTACGTCGGCGACGTGGCCCGCACCGTGGTCGCCGCCGCCACCGCCCCGGACGCCTGGGGACGGGCCTGGCACGTGCCGAGCCCGCCCGCGCTCAGTCTGCGGGAGTTGGCCACCCGCGCCGCGACCCTGGCCGGCGCACCCACGCCGCGGTTGACCCGCCTGCCCTACCCGGCGCTCTGGCTGGGTGGCCTGGTCAATCCGTTACTTCGGGAGCTGCGGGAGACGGCATACCAGTTCGATCGCCCGTACGTGTTGGACTCCTCGGCCAGCCAGCAGGCCCTCGGGATCGAACCGACCGCGCTGGACGAAGCCCTCGCCGAGACCCTCGGCGCGCTGCGCCGGGACCCCGGTGCCAGTTCGGCGAAGCTCAGCCCTTAACGCCGGGCGGCGATGAGGACGGCGACCAGGGTCAGCGCCGCGCCGAGCAGGGTGGTGGCGTCCGGGCGGGAAGCCGCGGTGGGTAGGACCACGTCCAGTAGGACAGCGCCGACCACCTGGCCGGCGATCGTGGCCAGGCCGAGGAGCAGGACCCCGGTGAACTCGACGACAGCGGCGGCGATCGCGATGAAGGTGATCCCGATCGGCCCACCCAGGTAGAGCCACGGCTCGGCCGGTGGTGAACCGGCGGGCAGCCCGCGTATCGCGATGTCGACCGCGAAGACCGCCAACAGGGCGACGATTCCCACCGTGAAATTGACCAGCGTCGCGGTCAACGGGCTGCCGGCCGCCCGGCCGACCAGCCCGTTGACGGCCTGCTGCCAGGCCACCGCGATCCCCGCGAGCAGCGGCAGCACCGCCAGGGTCAGCGCCGTCGGATCGTTGAGCCGCCCGCCGACGGCCAGCCCGACCGCGAGCACGGTGAGCGCGGCCCCGAACAGGCGTCGACCGGTAACCGGCTGGCGTCCGCTCGGGCCGATGCCGGCCCGGTCCACGAGGAGACTGCTGGCGGACTGGCCGGCGACCACCGCCACGGTGAAGACGGCGACGCCGAGGGTGCCGACCGTGAGGCCCTGCGTCGCCACGAGGAACGCCCCGCAGAGCCCGCCGAGGCACTGCCACGGGCGCAGCGTGCCGGCGGTCAGCGCGGCGCGCAGGGCGGCCAGCCCGCGCCGCCCGCCGGGCGTCGCCGGCACCAGCACCAGCAGCACCAGCAGGCCCAGACCGAACGAGATGACCGCCGCCGCGACCCCGTCGGCCAGGCGTACGCCCAGTTCGCCGTTGATCCGGGACTGCACGGCGACGGCGACTCCGGCAGCGGTCGCGAGCACCACCCCGATCAGCCGGCGGGCCGGGGACGGCCGGTGTAACGCCCCCGGCACTGCCTACTCCTGCTCGGCGAGGGGGCGGCCGTCGAAGTCCACCGCCGAGTACAGCGCCAGCTTCTCCAACCGGTGATACGAGTCGATGACCCGAATCGTGCCGCTCTTCGAACGCATCACAATCGACTGCGTGTAGGCTCCGCCAGCCTTGTACCGGACGCCGCGCAGCAGGTCGCCGGAGGTGACTCCGGTGGCGACGAAGAAGCAGTTGTCACCGGTCACGAGGTCGTCGGTGCCGAGCACCCGGTCCAGATCGTGGCCGGCGGCGATGGCCTTCTCCCGCTCCTGTTCGTCGCGCGGCCAGAGCTTGGCCTGAAGGGCGCCGCCCATGCACTTCAGGGCGCAGGCCGCGGTGATCCCCTCGGGGGTGCCGCCGATGCCCATCAGCACGTCAACGTCGGATTCGCCGCGGGCGGCGGCGATCGCGCCGGCGATGTCCCCGTCGGAGATGAAGCGGATCCCCGCCCCGGTGCGGCGGACCTGGTCCACCAGCCCGTCGTGTCGGGACCGGTCCAGCACGCAGACCGTCACCTCGGAGGCGTCGGTGCCCTTGACCTTCGCGATCCGGCGTACGTTTTCGGCCACGCCGGCGTTGATGTCCACCACGTCGGCGTAGGCCGGGCCGACGGCGAGCTTCTCCATGTAGAACACGGCACTTGGGTCGAACATCGCTCCCCGCTCGGCGACCGCCAGTACCGCCAGGGCGTTCGGCATGCCCTTGCTCATCAGCGTGGTGCCGTCGATCGGGTCGACTGCGACGTCAACCTCTGGCCCGGTCTCGTCGCCGACCTCTTCCCCGTTGAAGAGCATCGGCGCATTGTCCTTCTCGCCCTCGCCGATCACCACGACGCCGCGCATCGGAATCGAGTTGATCAACTTGCGCATCGCGTTGACGGCGGCGCCGTCGCCGCCCTCCTTGTCGCCCCGGCCGACCCACCGGCCGGCGGCCATCGCCGCGGCCTCGGTCACCCGGACCAGGTCGAGGGCGAGGTTGCGATCGAGATTCTGTGGGGTCCGCGTCGTGGTGTTCGTCATGACGGCTCCTCCTCGCGACGGTGCGGGGTGGCCCGGCAGGCGTGGTCGCTGCCGGCTTTGTCGCTGATCCTCACATGATCGGCCACACTGCGTGGTGGTGGGGCGGTGATGGCTTGGTCACGTCTGATCGGGTGGCTGCGAAGATAGCGGGGTGGAACCCGCACAGCCCGCCGACCGCGTCCCTGCCGATCAGACCTCGCCGGAGAACTCGCCGGTTGAGCCGGCGCTCCCCGGCTCGGCCGCGCCCGCGACCGCCGAGGGGCGGGCGGCGCCCCCGACCGCCGAGGGGCGGGCGGCGCCCCCGACCGCCGAGGAGCCGGCGTTGGTTGAGCCCGCCACCGGCTCGGCGGCAGCCAGCGGCCTGACCGAGACCACCGGCGCCGGGGAGAGCAACGATGTCGGGGAGACCAGCGGCGCGGGGGAGACCAGTGCTGCGCGGGAGGCCGGCGAGTCGCCGGCACCGCCTGCTGCGGCGGACTCCACCCGTTCGGAGCGTTCGCCGAAGGACATGGCCATCTCGCTCCTCGTGCTGCTGATCCCGATTGCCCTGCTGCTCGCCTTCTACCGAGGCTTTCTCGGGGGAGACCAGGCAACCGTCGTGGACCCGGCACCCGCGTTGGACTCGGCGCAGGCGGCGGCGGCCTTTCCGGTCAGTCAGCCAGCGGGGTTGGACGCCGGGTGGCGTACCGTCCGGGCCGACTTCCGGACCGTGGAGGACGGGTCGACTCTGCGCCTTGGCTACCTGACCCCGGAGGGGCGGGGGGCTCAGATCGTGCAGAGCAGCGTGCCGCCAGAGCGGTTGCTCCCCACCGAGCTGACCGATCAGGGACAGCCCCAGGGCCGGACCGACCTCGCGGGACGCACCTGGCAGCGGTACACGGCCCGCGGCAACGAGCAGGCGTTCGTGCTTCTCGAACCGGACCGCACAGTGATCGTGGTCGGCGACGCCCGAGACACCGAGCTGCGGGAGTTGGCCGGGGCGTTGGGTTGAACTCGGCTCCGACCAACCAGCAGCGGGGCGGGGCCGTGGTCAGTCGGTGGGTGCTTGTCGAGCGGCGTCCAGGCGGGCTCGGGCGCCGTCCAGCCACGCCTGGCAGACCCCGGTCAGCTGCTCACCGCGTTCCCAGAGGGCCAGTGACTCCTCCAGCGTGGTGCCGCCGGCCTCCAGCCGTTCGACCACCGATGCCAACTCGGCGCGGGCCTGTTCGTAGCTGAGCCGCTCGTCCTTCGTCTCCTCGGTCATCGCTCACATCCCACCACATCCACCCGTCCGGGCTATTCCCGCCGTGCCCGGTGCGCCGCCGGTGGCCCGCCCCGGCGGCCGGTGCCCCGGTCCGGCCGGACCGGCGGCGGAGCCGCTACCGCCGTTGGGCCTCCGGCTGGTGCTCTCCGGCGTCGATGGTCGCCGCCAGTTCCCCGTCGGCGAGCCGGACCCGCACCGGGTCCCCGACGGTGACCTCAGAGACCGCACGGACGACGGTGCCGTCGGCGCGCCGTACGATCGCGTACCCCCGGTCGAGGGTGGCGGCCGGGGAGAGAGCCCGGAGCCGGGCCCGGGTGTGCCGAAGGCCGTCCTCGGCGGCGGTCAGTCGGTGGGCCAGACAGCGATCGGCCCGGTGGCGCAGCCCGGAGACATCGGTAACTCGCTGTTCGAGCATCACCTCTGGCCGGGCCAGCACCGGCCGGGAGCGCAGCAGTTCCAGCCGGTGCGCCTCGCGGTCAACCAGGTTGCGCACCGCGCGTTCGAGTCGGGACCGGGCCTGCCCGATCAGGCGTACCTCCTCGGTGAGGTCCGGGACGACTCGCTTGGCCGCGTCCGTCGGGGTGGAGGCGCGGATGTCCGCGACGTAGTCGAGCAGCGGCGCGTCGGTCTCGTGGCCGATGGCGCTGACCACCGGGGTACGGGCGGCGAACACCGCCCGGCACAGCGCCTCATCGGAGAAGGGCAGCAGGTCCTCGATGCTGCCGCCGCCCCGGGCGATCACGATCACCTCGATGGTGGGGTCGGCGTCCAGCACCCGCAGTGCGTCCACGATCTGCGGCACGGCCGACGGCCCCTGCACGGCCACGTTGACCGTCCGGAACGCCACCGCCGGCCAGCGTCGGTGAGCGTTGGTACGCACGTCCCGCTCGGCGGCGCTGGCCCGGCCGGTGATCAGCCCGATTCGGTGCGGGAGGAAGGGCGGGCGTCGTTTGCGCCGGGGGTCGAACAGCCCCTCGGCGGCGAGCAGCTTCTTCAGCTTCTCCAGCCGGGCCAGCAACTCGCCCAGCCCCACCTGCCGGATCTCGTCGGCGCGCAGGCTCAACGTGCCTCGGGCGGCATAGAAGTCGGGCTTGGCGTGCAGCACCACCCGAGCGCCCTCGCGAAGCTGCGGTGCGCCGGAGTCGAGCACGTCGCGGTTGGTGGTCACGGTCAGGCTGAGGTCGGCTGACGGGTCCCGGAGGGTGAGAAAGACCGTGCTCGCGCCGGGCCGGCGACTGACCTGCGCGACCTGCCCGTCCACCCACACCCAGCCCAGCCGGGCGATCCAGGCGCTGATCTTCTGGCTGACCACCCGGACCGGCCATGGCTCCTCGGGCGTGCTGCGGGTAACCCCGCCATCCGAACTCACCCGCTCACCCTACGGACCGTCCCGGCGGGTTGCAGCCGCTGGCAGGTGGTGGGTCGGCACGTACGATGGGCGGGTGAGTGAGGCTGAAGCGACCCGGACCGGTAAGCGTGTGATCCTGGCGAAGCCGCGCGGTTACTGCGCGGGCGTCGACCGGGCGGTGCAGACCGTCGAGGAGGCGCTCAAGCTCTATGGCGCGCCGATCTACGTCCGCAAGCAGATCGTGCACAACCGGCACGTGGTGCGGACCCTGGAGGGCAAGGGTGCGATCTTCGTGGAGGAGAACGAGGAGGTGCCGGAGGGCGCGACCGTGGTCTTCTCCGCGCACGGCGTCGCCCCCGAGGTCCACGAGCAGGCGCGGAGCCGCTCGCTGAAGGCGATCGACGCAACCTGTCCGCTGGTCACCAAGGTGCACCAGGAGGCGAAGCGGTTCGCCGCTGAGGACTACGACATTCTGCTGATCGGCCACGAGGGGCACGAGGAGGTCATCGGCACCGCCGGCGAGGCGCCCGAGCACATCCAGCTCGTGGATGGTCCCCAGGACGCCGAGCGGGTCACCGTCCGGGATCCGAACAAGGTGGTGTGGCTGTCCCAGACCACCCTGTCGGTGGACGAGACGCTGGAGACGGTGGCCCGGCTGAAGAAGCGGCTGCCGCTGCTCCAGTCGCCGCCGAGCGACGACATCTGCTACGCCACCAGCAACCGGCAGCACGTGGTCAAGCAGATCGCGTCGGACTGCGACGTCATGATCGTGGTCGGCTCCACGAATTCGTCGAACTCGGTACGGCTGGTCGAGGTGGCCCTGGATGCGGGTGCGCGCGCCGGCCACCTCGTCGACTTCGCCCGCGAGATCGACGACGCATGGCTCGAGGGCGCCCGCACGGTCGGCCTGACCTCGGGGGCCAGCGTCCCCGAGGAGCTCGTCCAGGAGGTTCTCGCGCACCTCGCGGCGCGGGGCTTCACCGATGTCGAGGAGGTGCTGACCGCGGACGAGCGGCTGACCTTCTCGCTGCCGCAGGAGCTGAAGCGGGACATGCGGGCCGCAGCGGCCCGCGGATGAGCGGTGGGGTCCCGCTTCGACCGGACGGTCCGGGCCGCGTGGCGGTAGCGGCGTGGCGGGAACGAATCGATGGGCCGGAGCGTCCGAAACTGTATGAGAAGCCCTTGGCTCGCCACCCCGGCGTTGGCCGTCTGCCTGGCGCTCAGTGCCTGCGGCAGCGGCCAGGGCGCGGGTGAAGACCCCCTGACCGAGATGGGAGCGACGCCCGTGACGACCCCCACCGATCCGGAACCAACGGCCGCCGACCCCGAGTCCTCCGCCCTGGCCGCCCCCACCACCCCGGGGTCAACGCCGGCCTCCGTGCCGACGCGTACGCCCAAGGAGCCGGCGGGGCCGAGTAAGCCGCCGCCGGTCGGCGCCGCCACCCTGACCGGCACCGTGCAGGCCGGGGTGGAGTCCGGATGTCTGCTGCTGGATGGATATCTGCTGGTCGGTGGGCCCCCTGCGGTATTGACCCCGGGCGCGTCGGTGCTGGTGACCGGGAAGATCCAGCCGGACCTGGTGACTATCTGCCAGCAGGGCATCCCCTTCCTGGTGGAGACGGCGTCCCGGCAGGGCTGACCCCGCCCGCGCAACCGCAGGAGCCCGCCCCCGGTAACCGGGGACGGGCTCCTGCTTGTTTCGCGTACGGGTCAGTTCACCGAGCCGATGGCGACGGCGCTGCGGCCGACGACCGCGCCCTCCGCCGTCACCACGGTCAGCTCACCCTGCAGTTCCCGGCCAGCGGCCGGGCCCGCCAGGGCGGTCACCGTGCCGCTGAAGGCGTCGGTGGCGCCGTGTCCCAGGGCGAGTGGGGTTGACGGTGCCGACAGGCTGCCGAGCGCCGGGGCGGAGAAGGAGTCCCGGTAGTCGTACGCGGTGCTGCCACCGAGGCCGTCCACCGCGTACCCCTCGACCACGATCCGGTAGGTGCCCGCGGCCGGCTCCGACAGCGTTACCGCCTCCTCCGAGTCCCCGTCTGCGGAGGAGCCGAGCAGCTCGGTGCCCCGGTAGACGTACAGGTCCAGGTCGGCCCCGGCGTTTGCCGGGTTACCGATCCGGGCCGCGAACTCGGCCGCGTCGGCCGGCACCTCCACGAGGAACTCCTGCGCGGCGCCCTCGGCGACAGTCGGGCGGTCAGTGTGGACGCTGGCGAGCGGTCCACCCTGGCCGGTGACGGTCACCGGGCCATAGGTGTTGGTCACGCTCCACTCGACCGGGGTCGGCGTACCGGCGTCAACCGCCGGTAGCTCGACCATGGCCGGCTCGAACGCCACACCCTGGATCCGCGCCGTCAGCTGGTACGGGTTGTTCAGCGACGGCGAGGTGCGACGCGACTCCACCTCGATCTGCCAGACACCGGGGAGCGGGTTCTGGTAGTCCCGCTCCTGCGGGTTGCAGATGTCGGGGTCGGAGTAGTTGGTGAAGCAGACCCGGCTGGAGGTGCTCTCCGTCGGCACGCCGTACGGGTTGAACGCGATGAAACGGGTCTGCGAGCCGGTGGCGATGCCGCCGAGGTTCAGCTGGAGGGCCTCGGTACCGGGCGGAACGGTAACGAAGTAGGACTCGAAGCCGTTCCGGTCAACCGAGCCTTCGGCCGAGAAGGAGAAGTCCGGCTTGCGGGTGTCGTTGCTGGCCACGACCACGAGGGAGACCTCGAAGTCGATCGTGTTGGTCGCCGGGTCATCCACCGTCATGATCGCGCCGTGCGCGCCCGCGTCCGGTCGAGCGACGACGGGGACGGTCACGGTCCGGTTCAACGGCAACTTGACGGACTTCGGTGCCTGGAAGGTGCCGTCATTGCCGCGCAGCGCGATGTCGTGCTTGACGGTGCCGGTCGGCCCGCTGGTACGGGTGATCTTGACCCGGTAGGTCTTCTTCTGGTCGATCCGGTGACCCCCCTCGCCAGCGGCGCACCGGTTGTAGACGCCGGTACCGCGGTCCGGCGTCCCCAGCTGGTCGGAGAGGACGGTGCAGACCGGTGCCACCGAGGTGTACGAGCGGGTCTGCACGCCCTTGCGGAGCAGCTTCCACGCGCCGGACACGTCCACCATGCCGTAGCCCTGGCCGTACGTGGGCACGTCCTTGATCGGCTTCGCCGAGCTGTACAGCGCGCGGCGCAGCATCTGCGGGGTGACCCCGCGGTCGGTCGCCCGGGCGGCCGAGAGCAACAGCGCGGTGGCGCCGGCGGCCTGGGGAGAGGCCATCGAGGTGCCGTTGAACATCCCGTAGCCCGGCGGCAGCGAGTAGCCGGCCTCGGGGACCGGGCTGCCCGCCTGCCAGAGCGGGGTGGTGGAGATCGCCGCGCCGGGTGCGGCGACGTTCGGCTTGGTGCCGCCGTCTTCACGTGGGCCCCGGGACGAGAAGTTGAACAGTGCGTTCTTGGTCCGCACCACCGAGCCGTAGTTGGCCAGCCAGGTGTCCTTGCTGACGCTGGCCGCGACGCTGACGACGTGCTGGGCGACCGACGGGTCGCCGACGGTGTTCAGGCCGGGGCCGGAGTTGCCGGCGGAGATGATGAGCTGGACGCCGTAGGTGGTGATGAGGTTGTTGTACAGCTCGGCGCGGGCGTTGTCGCCGTCGTTGAGCGCCGGCAGACCACCGATCGACATGTTGACCACGTCGACACCCCGGTTGATGACCAGGTCGGCCATTCCGCTGGTGAGCGCCGAGTAGGTGCAGCCACCGCCCCAGGAGCAGGCGCGGGACGAGACGAGCTGGGCGCCGGGCGCGGCGCCGTCGAACACCTCGTTGCCGAACATGTCGTTGGCGGCGGTGATGCCGGCGACGTGACTGCCGTGGGCGTCCGAGACGATGCCGATGTTGACGTAGTCGACCAGGCCGGGGCCGCCGACCGGGGTGGTGTCGACGTCCTCCCGGAACTCGACCACGAAGGGCAGCTGCTCGCGGACGGTGGTTGCCGGGTCGTCCGTGCCGAAGTGCCCGACATCGAACTTCTCCTGGTACGGACGCATGACCGTCTCGTCGGTGAAGTCTCCGTCGAGGTCAACGTCGATCAGGATGTCGTTCGTGGCGGGGTCGTAGAGCACGCCCCACTCGTCGGTGGTGTCGCCGTCGCGGTTGACGTCACCGCCCACCTCGCTGCCCGCGGTGATCTGCTCCCGGAAGACGTTGAAGTGGTAGCTGCCCGCCGGTGCCGTCCAGGTCGCACCGGCCGACTCGAACGATGGGCCGGTGACCTCGGTGATCATCGGGCGCCAGGTGGCATCCTCGAACGGGTGCGTCGCGGTGACCCAGTCGACGATCTTTCGGTCGCCAGTGGTGGTTTGCTGGAGCGCCGGGTGGTCCAGGTCCACGCCGGAGTCCATGATGCCGATGGTGATTCCCCGGCCGTCCCACTCGGGATTCTGGTCAACGAACTTGACGGCGCCGGTCTCGCCGGCCGGCAGGTAGGGGTTGTCCGCGCGGGTGTCGTCACCGGGACCGCTGAGCGTGCTGCCCTGCTTCGCCGCCTGCTGGCCGTTGGTCACCGGCCGCGGGTCGGTGAGCTGGATCGTCTCGTCCAGGTCGACCGCGGCGACCCCGGGCAGGGTAGCGGCTTTGATCACCTTGCTGGTCGGGACGGTGGCCAGGACGTAGCCGATGGTGTCGTATTTGTCCGTGACGGCCGCACCGAGCTCGGTCAGGTCGGCAGCGACCTCTTTCGCCTCGTCCTGCTCGGTCGCGACGATCAGGGTGACGGTCTCGGCCTTCGTCGCTTCCGCCTCGGCCAGGAGTTTGGCGTCGTGCGAACCCAGCACCTCCACGGGGGTGGATGGCGTGTCGGGTGCGGCGCTCGCGGTGGCGGCGCCGCCCGCGACGGTCACGGCGCTGGCGGCCATGACCGAGGCGAAGAGTCCGGCGGAGGTGCGCCGGCTCAGCTTTCGGGGTTTGCTCACGTTCTCTCCTCCGGAGAACAGGGCCCTCAGTTCCAGGGCACACGTGAGCGAAATCCTTCGGCTATCGATGTCGATTGTCACCACTGACAGAGGCCTTGTGACCATCTCGTGACCTGCGGGTTTGTCGCTGTCACACCGAATCGGCGCGATTTCCATCCACTTGCGAGTTAATCCGCATCCACTCTGGAACAGGTTCGGTGAGCTCCGGTGCCTGCGGCTGGCGGGGGGCGAGCTCCACCTGCGGCGGCGGGGCCAGCTCCTCATCGGAGACGCCCAGCTCGGCGAGCTTGCGGGCGCTGACCAGCACGCGTGACTCCAGCGAACCGACCGCCCGGTTGTACGCCGTCACCGCCCCACCGAGCGTGGACCCCAGCCGGCCCACGTGTTCGCCGAGCGTGGCGAGTCGGCCGTGTAGTTCCCGGGCGAGCGAGTGCACCGCCACCGCGTTGCTGGCCAGCGCCGCCTGCCGCCACGCATAGGCGACCGTACGCAGCAGTGCGACGAGGGTGGCCGGGGTCGCCAGCACCACGTTGCGGGTAAAGGCGTGCTCCAGCAGGGTCGGGTCGCGCTGTAGGGCGACGTCGAGGAACGGGTCGGCCGGCACGAAGAGGACCACGAACTCCGGCGCCGGGTCGAATGCGGTCCAGTACGCCTTCGCGGCCAGCGCGTCAACGTGGGCCCGCAGATGTTTCGCGTGGGCGTCCAGGTGCGCGTCGCGTCCCCGTTCGTCGCGGGCCTCCATCGCGGTCAGGTACGCCTCGAATGGCGCCTTCGCGTCCACCACCACCGACCGCCCCCCGTGCAGGCGAACCACCAGGTCGGGGCGGACCGTCTGCTGGTCGGTCGTGGCTGTTACCTGCTCGGCGAAGTCGCAGTGCTCCAGCATGCCGGCCGCCTCAACGATGCGGCGCAGCTGGTGCTCACCCCACCGCCCCCGGACCTGCGGCGCCCGCAGCGCCGCGACGAGCTGTTTGGTCTCGGTGCGCAGCTCACCGGAGACCGTGCTCATGGCACGCACCTGCTCGCGCAGCTCGGCGTAGGCGTCAACCCGGTCCCGCTCCAACTCGGCGACCCGCTGCTCGTAGCGGTGGAGCGTGTCGTGCAGGGGGGCCACCGCACGGGCCACCGCCTCCTGGGACTGCGCGGTCGCCTCGTAGCCCAGCGTCCGTAGGGACTGCTCCAGGCGACCCTCGCCCGCCTGCGCGGCGGCGAGCGTGGCCTCCAACCGGGCCAGCTCGGTGGCGGATCGGGCGCGGGCGGCGTACCACCCCACCGCGCCGCCCGCCGCGAGGCAGCCGAGCACCACGGCCAGCGTCGGAAACTCCATGTCGCCGAGCATCCCAAACGGGTACGACCGACCGGTGCCGGGTGGATCGAAGGTGATGTCGCCCCGCCTCCGCCGTGGGCCGGCACGCCGGCCCGTCCACGGTGCTCAGCCGGTGTTGCGCATGCCGGCGGCGATACCGTTGACCGTGGTGAGCAGGGCGCGTTCCAAAGCGGTGCCGTCGCTGGGCGCCCGACGGCTGCCCGGTGCCGTCACCACCGCCCGGCCTGGTGCGCCGGAATCCCGGTACTGCCGCAGCAACGCCACCTGGAGGTGGTGCAGCGGTTCCAGGTAGGTGTCCCGTACCGCCAGCGTGCGCTGGAGCACCGGCGCGTTCTCCAACAGCTCCGGGGAGGCGGTGACGGCGAGCACCTCCCGCCGGGTCAGCTCGTACTCCTGCTCGATCTTGTGGAAGATCGGGTGCAGCTTCTTCGGCACCAGCGTCTCCACGTACCGCCGCGCGATGGTCAGGTCGGTCTTGGTCAGCATCATCTCCACGTTCGACAGGAACGTCCGGAAGAAGTGCCAACTGCGGTGCATCTCGGCGAGCACGTCCCCGTGGCCGGCGGCGCGGGCCGCCGCCAGCCCGGAGCCGACGCCGAACCAGCCGGGGACGATCTGTCGGGTCTGGGTCCAGCCGAACACCCACGGGATGGCCCGCAGGCCGGTGAGCCCGGCACCGGTGTTCGGTCGCTTCGCCGGTCGGGAGCCGATGTTCAACGCGCCGAGCAGCTCGGTCGGGGTGGACGCCCAGAAGTACGCCGGCAGGTCCGGGTCCTCGACCAGGTCCCGGTACGAGCGGTAGGCCGCCGCGCTCACCACGTCCATCGTCGCGTCCCAGCGTTCCAGCATCTCGGCCGGCTGCCGGGGTGCGGTGTGCAGCAGCGTCGACTGGAGCACCGCGGCCACGGTCAGCTCCAGGTTCTCCCGGGCCAGCGCCGGCAGGCTGTACTTGTCGGAGATCACCTCGCCCTGCTCGGTCACCTTGATCTCGCCGTCAAGGGTCCCGTAGGGCTGGGCCAGGATCGCGTCGTGCGTCGGCCCACCGCCTCGGCCGACCGTGCCGCCCCGGCCGTGGAAGAGCCGCAGCTGCACGCCGTGCCGGGCGGCCACGTCCCGCAGGGCGCGCTGCGCCCGGTGGATAGACCACTGACTGGTGGTGATGCCGGCTTCCTTGTTGGAGTCGGAGTAGCCGAGCATCACTTCCTGTACGTCGCCGCGGGCGGTGACCAGGGCCCGGTAGGCGGGTAGCGAGAGCAACTCGTCCAGCAGGTCGCCGCCGGCGTTCAACTCGGCGGGGGTCTCCAACAGCGGTACGAAGCCGATCCGGGCCCGGCTGCTGTGCACGTCCACCAGCCCCGCCTCGCGGGCCAACACCACGGCGGCGAGGACATCGTCCACACCGAGGGTCATCGAGATGATGTACGACTCGATCACCTCGGTCCCGAACCGGTCCTGGGCCTCCCGGATGGTGCCGAAGACATCGAAGGTCCGGCGGGCCGACTCGGTCAGCGGAGTGTCGAGCGTGGACAGGGGTCGACGGCCGGCCAGCTCGTCGGCGAGGAGCTTGGTGCGCTCCAGCCGGCTCAGCGCCGGGTAGTCGGACACCTCGCCTACCGCTGCGAAGAGCTGGGTCAACACCTCGTGGTGCTTCTCGGCGTGCTCGCGGACGTCCATGGTGGCGAGGTGCAGGCCGAAGGCGGAGACCGTACGGATGGTCGAGGCGAGCCGGCCCACGGCGGTGAGCTGGCCGGAGTTGCGGGCCAGCGAGGCGCGCAGCAGCTCCAGGTCGGCGATCAGCTCACCCGAGCCGCGGTAGTCCCGTCCCGGCAGGTGCGCCGTGCCCTGGCGGAGCCGCTGCCGGGTGTTGGCGAGCTTCGACTTCACGCACCGGGCCTTGAGCCGGTACGGCTCCTCGGCATTCACCCGACGGAACCGGGGCGCCACCTCGGGCAGCGCGTCCAGGTCGGCGGCGAGGCTCGCGGAGAGGTCCAGCGAGACGCCGCGCAACCGCCGGGAGACGGAGACCTCGTTGATCAGTTGGTCCATGGCCTTCTCGGTGGCGGCGAGGCCGTGCTCGTGCGCGATGACCAGGACCTCCCGGGTCACCGTGGGGGTGACGAACGGGTTGCCGTCCCGGTCACCCCCGATCCAGGTGCCGAAGGTGAGGGGTCGGGCGGTGGGTGAGGTCTCCACCCCGAGGGTGCGGAGCGTGTCGGCGAGGTCGTCAAGCACCTGGGGCGCCGCCTCGGCGTACAGGTCGCGTAGGTAGTAGATGGCGTTGCGCGCCTCGTCGGTCGGGTCCGGCCGGTCGAGCCGCAGCTCGTCGGTCTGCCACATCAGATCGAGTAGTTCGGCGAGGCGGCGGTTGGCCGGGCCCTCGTCGCTGGCGCCGTAGAGGACCGCGTTGGTGGTCTCGGTGTCCAACTCGTCGGCGATCGCGCGCAGTTTGGACAGGATCGAACGGCGGGCGGCCTCGGTGGGGTGGGCGGTGAAGACCGGGCGGATGGCCAGTCGTCGTGCCGCCGCCGCGATCTCCTCGGCGGGAACGCCACGCTCGGCGATCATCTTGGCGGTCTGGTCCAGCCAGCCGCCCTGAACGGCCCGGCGGCGCCGCAGATCCCGGGCGCGATGGACCTGTTCGGTGATGTTGGCCAGGTGGAAGTAGGTGGAGAAGGCGCGGGCCAGCCGGGTGCCGGTGGCGACATCCAACCCGGCGAGCCGCTGCGCGGCAGCCGGGGCGTCGGTGCGAACCTGGGCGCGGATCTCCTCGACGAGGTCGAGCAGGGGCCGCCCCTCCTGACGAGCCAGGGTCTGGCCGAGCAGGGTGCCGAGGCGGCGGATGTCGGCGCGTAGTGCGGCGTCGGGGCCGTCGTGGTCGTGTTGGTCGGTCACGAAGCGCTCCTTACGTGAGTACGAAGGACAGCGCTGTCCGACTCCCAGGATGGTAACCGCGGGGACTGGGCGGAGCCCACGGGGTCCTTGCTAAACCTTGGTGAGTCGCGCCCACCCAGCCCGGGGATCCACGTCACGTGCCCGTTGACCCACCCCCGGAGCGATAGGGTCAACGAGTCAACCCCCCGTCCGGCTGGACGAGGGGCGCTCGTCGTGCCGTCGCCGTGGAAGTGATCACATGCTCACCGGACTCTTCGCCGCCGCCCTCGCCGACCCGGCCCTGGCTCGGGCTCGGGACCTGGCGCGATCCGGCGCAGCCCAGGTCGACGGGCTCGACCTGACCGCACCGCCAGCGCTGCGTCCGTTCGCGGTCGCCGCCGTGGCGGCCGACGAGCCGGTGGGGGGTGCGGGGCGCCCGGTGCTGGCGGTCACCGCGACCACCCGGGAGGCGGACGACCTCGCCGCCGCGCTGGGCAGCCTGATCCCCGCCGACCAGGTGGCGGTCTTTCCGTCTTGGGAGACGTTGCCGCACGAGCGGCTCTCGCCGCGCTCCGACACCGTGGGCCGCCGGCTGGCGGTACTCCGCCGTCTCGCCCACCCCGAGGCGGCCGACGCGCAGGGGCGCAGTGGCCCGCTGCGGGTGGTCGTAGCTCCCGTCCGATCTCTGTTGCAACCTCAGCTCAAGGGGCTGGGTGAGCTGGAGCCGGTCCGACTGTCCGCCGGCGACGAAGCGGACCTCGAGGAGGTGGCGCGCCGGCTCACCGACATGGCGTACGCCCGGGTCGACCTGGTTACCAAACGCGGTGAGTTCGCGGTGCGTGGCGGTATTCTCGATGTCTTCCCGCCCACCGACGAGCACCCGGCCCGGGTTGAGTTTTGGGGCGACGAGGTGGAGGAGATCCGCACCTTCGCGGTCGCCGACCAGCGCACCATTGAGCTGGTCAACCAGCTCTGGGCCCCGCCCTGCCGAGAGTTGCTGCTCACCCCGGACGTCCGGAAGCGGGCCGCCGCACTGGCCGCGGAGCACCCGGAGCTGGCGGAGATCCTCGACCGGCTCGCCGAGGGCATTCCGGTCGAGGGGATGGAGTCGCTCGCTCCGCTGTTGATCGGGGCCGACTCGATGGAACTGCTGCTCGACACCATGTCCACCGGGACCCACGTGCTGCTCTGCGACCCGGAACGGATTCGTACCCGGGCGCACGATCTGGTGCGTACCTCAGCGGAGTTCCTCCAGGCCAGCTGGGCCGCGGCCGCCGTCGGTGGCGCAGCGCCGATTGACCTCGGCGCCGCCGCCTTCCGGACGCTCGCCGAAGTCCGCGCGCGGGCCGGTGGGCTGGGTCAGCCGTGGTGGACGATCTCCCCATTCGGACTGGCCGAGCCGGCCCCCGCCCGTCAGCCGTGGGAGGACGAGCCGAACGAGGTCGACATCACCCCGGACGACGCGATCGCGGTGACGGTCGCGGCCCAGCCCGCGCCGCTCTACCACGGCGAGACGGCGCGGGTGGTGGACGAACTGAAGCGTTGGACCGGCGAGGGCTGGTCGGTCGCGCTGGTCTTCGAGGGGCACGGCCCGGCCCAGCGGGCTGTCGAGGTGCTGCACGATGCCGGGCTCGGCGCCCGCCTGGTGGACGAGGTGACCTCGGCGCCGGCACCCGGCCAGGTGCTGGTTAGCTGTGGGCCGCTGACCGGTGGTTTCGTCGCTGAGGCATCCCGGTTCGTGCTGCTCACCGGGGACGACGTCACCGGCGGCCGGGGCGCGTCAACGCGGGACATGCGCAAGCTACCGAGCCGGCGGCGTAACACCATCGATCCCCTGGAGCTGCGGGCCGGTGATCACGTGGTGCACGAGCAGCACGGCATCGGCCGCTACGTCGAGTTGGTGCAGCGCACCGTCAACGGGGCCAGCCGGGAGTACCTGGTTATCGAGTACGCCCCGAGTAAGCGCGGCCAGCCGGGCGACCGGCTCTTCGTCCCGACCGACCAGCTCGACCAGCTCTCCCGGTACGTCGGCGGCGAGCAGCCGGCCCTGCACAAGATGGGCGGCTCGGACTGGCAGAAGTCGAAGGCCCGGGCCCGCAAGGCGGTCCGGGAGATCGCCGCGCAGCTCATCCAGCTCTACGCCGCCCGCAAGGCGTCCAAGGGGCACTCGTTCGGCCCGGACACCCCGTGGCAGCGGGAGCTGGAGGACGCCTTCCCCTGGCAGGAGACACCGGACCAGCTGGCGGCGATCGAAGAGGTCAAGCGGGACATGGAGCAGACCGTCCCGATGGACCGGCTGATCTGCGGCGATGTCGGCTATGGCAAGACCGAGATCGCCGTCCGGGCGGCGTTCAAGGCGATCCAGGACGGTCGGCAGGTGGCGGTACTGGTACCCACCACCCTGCTGGTGCAGCAGCACTACAACACCTTCGCCGAGCGGATGAGTCAGTTCCCGGCGACGATTCGCCAGCTGTCTCGGTTCCAGACGCCGAAGGAAGCCGAGCAGACCCTGGAGATGGCCGCGGCCGGCACCGCCGACATTGTCATCGGTACCCACCGGCTGCTTCAGGCGTCTGCCCGGTTCCGCTCCTTGGGGTTGGTCATCGTGGACGAGGAGCAGCGCTTCGGCGTCGAGCACAAGGAGCAGCTCAAGTCGGTGCGCGCCTCGGTTGACGTGCTGAGCATGTCGGCCACCCCGATCCCCCGAACCCTGGAGATGGCGATCACCGGCATTCGGGAGATGTCCACCATCGCCACCCCGCCGGAGGAGCGGCACCCGGTGCTCACCGCGGTCGGGGCGTACGACGAACGGCAGGTGGCCGCCGCCATCCACCGCGAGCTGCTCCGGGACGGCCAGGTCTTCTACCTGCACAACCGGGTGGAGTCGATCGAGCGGGCGGCGCGGCGGCTGCGGGAGTTGGTGCCCGAGGCGCGGGTCGCGGTGGCGCACGGCCAGCTGGGTGAGGATGCCCTGGAGCGGGTCATGGTCGGCTTCTGGGAGAAGGAGTTCGATGTCCTGGTCTGTACCACGATCGTCGAGTCCGGCATCGACATCCCGAACGCCAACACCCTGATCGTCGAGCGGGCCGACCTGCTTGGTCTGGCCCAGCTGCACCAGATCCGGGGCCGGGTCGGCCGGGGCCGGGAGCGGGCGTACGCGTACTTCCTCTATCCGTCGGACAAGCCCCTCACCGAGCATGCCCACGAGCGGTTGGCGACCATCGCGCAGCACACCGAGCTGGGTGCCGGCATGTACGTGGCGATGAAGGATCTGGAGATCCGGGGCGCCGGCAACCTGCTCGGCGGCGAGCAGTCCGGTCACATCGAGGGCGTCGGGTTCGACCTGTACGTGCGGATGGTCGGGGAGGCGGTGCAGGCCTTCAAGGGAGAACGCCCGGAGGAGGAACCGGAGATCAAGGTCGATCTGCCGGTGGATGCCCATCTGCCGCACGACTACGTCGGGGTGGAGCGGCTGCGCCTGGAGATGTACCGCAAGCTCGCCGAGGCCCGGGACGAGGAGCGGCTGGGCGCGGTGGTCGCCGAGCTGACCGACCGCTATGGCGAGCCGCCCGCCCCGGTGCAGAACCTGGTGGCGGTGGCCCGGTTCCGGCTGCTCGCCCGCCAGTACGGGCTCACCGACGTCAGCATGCAGGGTCGCAACCTACGGTTCGGCCCGTTGCCGCTACCGGACTCGAAGCAGCTGCGCCTCAAGCGCTATCACCCGGACGCGGTTTACAAGCAGGCACTGGAACAGGTCAGTGTGCCTCGGCCGACTACCCGGCGGGTCGGCGGCGAGCCCCTGCGTGACCAGGCGTTGCTGGAGTGGTGTGGGCAGCTCCTCGCCGACGTGCTCGGCCCGCCCCGGGAGCTGGCCGGTGCCGCCGACGCAACGGCGCGCGGCGGGCGGTGAGGTGGTGCGACCCCAGCCGAGGGCGCGGGGCGTCGGGGGGTGTCCGGTCCGGCGCCGCTGGCGTGAGAGAGTTGCCGTCATGCGTGCTCGCCGTCTTGTCGCCGCCGCCAGCCTGGTGGTCGGCCTCGTCGCCCTCACCGGATGTCGTACCGAGCCGGGGGTCGCCGCGTACGTGGGTGACCAGCAGATCACCGAGGACACCGTGGACGAGCTCCTGGACGAGCTGCGGGCCACCGCCGCGACGGAGGCGCCCGAGTTTGGTGGGCCGGCTCCGCAGCCGCCGCCCCGGTCTCAGGTCGTCCGCGAGTTGGTGCTCGGCACGGTGTGTGACCAGGTCTCCGCTGACCGGGGCTACCAGCCGCAGGGGCGGACGGAGCCGGCTCAGGTCGCCGGTCAGCTTGGTCTCCCCTCGGAGTCGGGGTATGTGCGGCAGCTGGCCGATCTCTACACCTGCCTCTCCGGACTGCCAATGGGCGATTCGGTCGCCCCGACCGAGCAGGAGCTCGCGGAGGTGATTGCCGCTGGGCGTGCGGCCGGAGCGATTCCTCCGGATACTCCGGATGCCGTGGTCGCCGGTCAGCTCGACGGCCCCCAGCTGCGCAACGCGCTGGCGAGTCGCCGGGCACTTGCTGCGGCTGCCGGGGAGTACGACGTCACGGTCAATCCCCGCTATCGGCCGCTGGAGTTCCCGATCCTCAACTTCTCCTCCGAGGTCGCGGCGGTGAGCGTGCCCCTGGGTGAGTCCGGTTCGGACGCGGTTACCGACGTCTCCAGCCCGGAGCCGCTGCCGCCGACCGGGGCGGACCGACCGGCCTGAGCATGGCGGCACGGATCACACTGCTCGTCACCTCGCCGCGGCTGCCGGCCGGGCTGCTCACCGCGGCCGCGTGGGATGTCGTACGCCAGAGTCCCGTGCTGGCCGGGGCGGAGAGCGAGTTGACGGCGGCGGTTCGAGCCGCGGGAGCCGAGGTTGCCGTCGTGGCTGGCTCGGCCACCCCGGCGTTGCTGGAGGCCGCCGCTGCCCACGGTGGTGCGGTCTGGCTCGCCGGCCCAGCGGGCGACGAGTCGCTCGCCCGGGAGCTGGGCCTGCGCCTGGCCCGGGAGCCGGGGCTCGCCGAGTTGGAGCTGCTGTACGGATCATGGGATCCGCCCGGAGCACGGCTGCTCGACGCGGTGGCGGTGCTGGACCGGCTCGCCTCGCCCGGGGGTGATCCGTGGAAGCGGGCGCAGACCCACCGCAGCCTGGCCGGCTTCCTGTTGGAAGAGTGCTACGAGGCGTACGACGCGATCAGCGCCGGCGACACCGACGCGCTCCGCGAGGAGCTTGGGGACGTGCTGCTCCAGGTGGTGCTGCATGCCCGGCTCGCCGAGGAGTTGCCCGAGGGGGAGCGGTGGAGCGTGGATGACGTGGCCGGTGGCCTGGTCGACAAGATGGTGCGGCGCAATCCGCACGTCTTCGCCGGGGATCAGGCCGGCACCCTCGCCGAGATCGAGGAGAACTGGGAGCGGATCAAGCGGGCGGAGAAGGCGCGTGACTCGGTGCTGGACGGCATCGCCCTGAGCCAGCCCGCCCTCGCCCTGGCCGCCAAGATCATTGATCGGGTCGCCCGGGTGCGGCTCGCCATCTCGCCCCCGCCGGCGCAGGCGCAGTTCGACCCGGAGGCTCGGCTCGGCGCCGACCTGCTGGCTGCGGTGGCCGACGCCCGTGCCTCCGGGCTGGACCCGGAGGCGGCCCTGCGCCGCGCCGCCCTCGCCTACGCCGAGGTTGTCCGCCGGGCGGAACGCACCGGCAGCACCGGTAGCTGAGGTCCGTCCCGTCAGCTTCGCGGCGAGACAGAACATGGGCAAATGCCCGTAAAACGGGCAAAGAGCGACGGGCTCGTTGGACGGTCTACCCCGTCGGTCTCCGCCAGCAGCTCGAACGGACCGGCGTGGCCGACGGTCTGACCGGCTGTGTCGAGGCTTCAGCGACCGGTAACGGTGAGCGACGCGATGGCGGCGGCGGCGAGCAGGCGGAGCGGGATCGAGATGGCGGACATGAGGACTGGCCTCGCCGATCGGATCGAGCGCGCGCAAACCCTGACGCCGGTTGACATCGGAGAATACGGGAATGTCGGGCGTGCCGTTCGAAGGAACGGGTCGGCACCCGACGGCGCGGCCGGGGATTCAACCGCCGGGTGCCGCGTTGCGCTCTATCGCCGCCCGATACGCTGCGTGCAACACCTTCCCCGCCGCACCGTCGCGGCCATTAACGATCGGCACACACACGAGGAGCGACTCAGTGGCAACCATCGAGGGAATCGTCGCCCGGGAAATTCTCGACTCCCGGGGCAACCCGACTGTCGAGGTCGAAGTGGGGCTTGACGACGGCACGATCGCCCGCGCTGCGGTGCCTTCGGGCGCCTCCACCGGTGCCTTCGAAGCGATCGAGCTGCGTGACGGTGTGAAGGACCGCTACCTCGGCAAGGGCGTTGCTCAGGCGGTCTCGAACATTGAAGACAAGATCGTTGACGAGTTGATCGGGTACGAGGCCAGCGAGCAGCGGCTGATCGACCAGAAGATGCTCGACATCGACGGTACGGACAACAAGAGCCAGCTCGGCGCCAACGCGATCCTGGGCGTCTCCCTGGCGGTGGCGAAGGCTGCCGCTGGCGCCGCCGAGTTGAGCCTCTTCCGCTACCTCGGCGGCCCGAACGCGCACCTGCTGCCGGTTCCGATGATGAACATCCTCAACGGTGGGGCGCACGCGGACTCCAACGTCGACATTCAGGAGTTCATGATCGCGCCGATCGGTGCGCCGACGTTCCGGGAGGCCCTGCGTTCCGGCACCGAGGTGTACCACGCGCTGAAGTCGGTACTGAAGAAGAAGGGTCTCGCCACCGGCCTCGGCGACGAGGGTGGTTTCGCACCGAACCTACCGACCAACGCCGCCGCGTTGGATCTGATCTCGGAGGCGGTCGAGAAGGCGGGTTACCGGCTCGGCACCGACATCGTCTTCGCGCTCGACGTGGCCGCGACCGAGTTCTTCGAGAACGGCACCTACACCTTCGAGGGTGCCGCGAAGACCGCGGAGGAGATGAGCAGCTACTACACCAAGCTCGCCGACGCGTACCCGATCGTGTCGATCGAGGACCCGCTGGCCGAGGACGACTGGTCCGGTTGGCGCACGCTGACCGCTTCCGTCGGAGACCGGATTCAGATCGTCGGCGATGACCTGTTCGTCACGAACCCGGAGCGGATCGCCCGCGGTATCGCCGAGAACGCCGCCAACTCGGTCCTGGTGAAGGTCAACCAGATCGGCTCACTCACCGAGACCCTGGACGCGGTGGACCTGGCTCACCGGGCCGGCTTCCGGTGCATGATGAGCCACCGCTCCGGCGAGACCGAGGACACGACCATCGCCGACCTCGCGGTCGCCACCGGCTGCGGGCAGATCAAGACCGGTGCACCGGCCCGCTCGGACCGGGTCGCGAAGTACAACCAGCTGCTGCGGATCGAGGAGGAGCTGGCTGACGCCGCGCGGTACGCCGGGACGGGCGCGTTCCCGCGTTACCGTTCTGCCTGACGGACGCGAAACTCCGGGGGAGGGGCCAGAGGATGCAGCAGCGCCGCACGCCGGGCGGACAGCGTCCGGTCCGCCGGCCAGGACAGGCCGGTCGGTCGGGCGGTGCCCGGCCGATCCGTGCGGGCGGCGTCCGCGGCGAGTCGCGGGCGACCACCAGCCGCTCCCCGGGTGCGGCCCGGGGCGCCGACGGGGCCCGTTCGGCGAACCGCCCCGCCGTTCGGCGGTCGGCGCCCGGGGGTGCGGTGAAGCGACTCTCCGCACCCCGCCCCCGGTGGGGCACCGGGCGGGCGACCGTGCTGGTCGCGGTGCTGGTCGCCCTCGCTCTCGGCTACACCTATCCGGTCCGGGTCTACCTTGACCAGCGGACGGACATCGCCCGGATGGAGGCCGCCCAGGCGGCGCAGCGGGCGGAGATCGAGCGGCTTGCCGCAGAGGCCGCGAACTGGCAGGACGAGAAGTACATCGAGGCCAAGGCCCGGGAGCGCTTCTTCATGGGCCGCGAAGGCGAGCAGATGTTGATTGTGCTCCCCAAACCGCCGGCGGAGGCCGAGGCGGCGGGTCAACCCGCCGGTCAGGACGGCCTGGCCGGGGCTGACCGGTGGTACGACACACTGTGGTCGAGCGTGACGGCCGCGGATCAGGAATAGCCCGGCGAGTGAGTGCCGCCACCGAATCAGGAAGGACACCGTGACAGTCGTACCACCGCAGGAGCCGGCGGCCTCTTCCGTACCCCCGCCGCGACGCGAGCCGGCCACCCCAGCCGACCTGGCCGCGGTGGCGGGGCAGCTCGGCCGTCCACCCCGGGACACCCGGGCGGTGGCCCACCGCTGCCCGTGCGGTACGCCCGACGTGCTGGAGACGACACCGCGGCTCGCCGACGGTACGCCCTTCCCGACGCTCTTCTACCTGACCTGTCCGCGGGCGACGGCGGCCTGTAGCCGGCTGGAGTCCGCCGGGCTGATGAAGGAGATGGCCGACCGGCTTGCGGCGGATCCGGAGTTGGCCGCGCGCTATCGCGCCGCGCACGAGGACTACCTTCGGCGCCGGGAGGCGATCGGTCATGTGCCGGAGATCGCCGGAATCTCCGCCGGTGGGATGCCAGATCGGGTCAAGTGCCTGCACGTGCACCTCGGGCATGCGCTGGCAGCCGGTCCCGGTGTCAACCCCTTCGGGGACGAGGTGTTGCGGCTGATCGAGCCGTGGTGGGCGGGGGGACCATGCGTGGCCGCGCCAGCGGACGGGTGAGATGACCGCTGCCGGCGGCATCGTGCTCCGTCGCGCCCGGACGGCGGACGTTCGGGGGATTCGGCGGCTGATCGACACATACACCGATGGAAGGCGGCTACTCAGCAAGGCGACCGTGACCCTGTACGAGCATGTGCAGGAGTTCCGCGTCGCGGTGACACCCGCTGGGGATGTGATCGGCTGTGGCGCCCTGCATGTCATGTGGGAGGACCTGGCGGAGATCCGGACGGTGGCGGTTGACCCGACCTGTCGGGGCGGCAGGATCGGGTACCGGATCGTGGGCGACCTGATTGACACGGCCCGGGAGTTGGGCGTGGCGCGAATCTTCGTGCTCACCTTCGAGACCCGCTTCTTCGGTCAGTTCGGGTTCACCGAGATCGACGGGGCGCCGGTCCCGCACCCCGTCTACGAACAGCTGCTGCGCTCGTACGACGAGGGTGTCGCGGAGTTTCTCGACCTGGAGCGGGTCAAGCCGAACACGCTCGGCAATACCCGAATGTTGCTGCGGCTCTGAGCGGGCCGTCGGGCCTGCCGTAGGGTTGCGGGCGTGACAACGCGTGTGGCCGCCATCGATTGCGGGACCAACTCGATTCGCCTGTTGGTCGCCGATCTGCCAGATCCGGGTGCTGGAGCGGGCACGCCGTTGGTCGAGCTGAGCCGCCGGCTGGAGACTGTTCGGCTGGGCCAGGGCGTCGATCGCACCGGCCGGTTGGCCCCGGAAGCGATCGAGCGGACCCGGGGGGCGCTGGCGGAGTATGCCGCCGAGATCGAGAAGTTGGGCGTCGACCGGGTGCGGATGTGTGCCACGTCGGCCTCCCGGGACGCGGAGAACGCCGCCGACTTCCGGGACATGGTGGAGCGGACGCTGGGGGTCGCCCCGGAGGTGGTGACCGGGGAGGAGGAGGCGCGGCTCTCGTTCACCGGGGCAGTTTGTGGGCTGCCCGACTCGACCCGGGAGCCGTACCTGGTGGTCGACATCGGCGGCGGTTCGACGGAGTTCGTCGTGGGCACCGGCAGCGGCGGCGTGGACGCCGCGATCTCGGTGGACATCGGTTGCGTCCGAATGACCGAGCGGCACCTGGCGGGTGACCCGCCGGACCCCGCCGAGATCAGGGCGGCCGAGGCGGACATTGTGGCTGCCGTGGACCGGGCGCTCGATGCGGTGCCCGGTCGGGAGGCTGCCACGCTGATCGGGCTTGCTGGCTCCGTCACCACGGTGGTCGCGATCGCCGAAGGGCTGACCGGGTACGACCCGCAGCGTATCCACCACGCCCGGGTGTCGTATCGGGCGGTGGCGGAGGTGACTGCTGACCTGTTGGTGGCGACCCGGGCGCAGCGGCTGGCGATCCCGGTGATGCATCCGGGTCGAGCCGACGTGATCGCGGCGGGTGCCCTGGTGCTTCGCGTGATTATGGAGCGTTCGGGCAAGGACCTCGTGGTCGCCTCCGAGCACGACATTCTGGACGGCATCGCTTACAGCTTGCGGTAGGAGCGGCACCGAATCCGTTCCCTTCTCAATACGCCCGAACCAGCCCAAACTTCGGATGCTCCGGATAGGCTGAGACTGTTTTCATTGTCAGGCTTTCGTGGCGAGGGGAGCATGGTGGGCGGGAAGGAGGAGACGGTCACCGTCGGCGAACTACTACTCGGCCGCCTGCATGACCTTGGTGTGCGGCACATCTTCGGCGTGCCGGGCGACTATGCAATGGAATTCACCGATCAGGTCATGTCCTTCGATGGTATCGAGTGGATCGGCAGTTCTAACGAACTCAACGCCGGCTACGCCGCGGACGGCTATGCGCGGATTGCTGGCGTCGGGGCAATTACTACCCAATATGGTCCGGGTGAGCTGTCGGCGCTCAACGCCCTGGCCGGCGCGATGGCGGAGTCTGTACCCGTCGTCTCGATCGTCGGTGGCCCCTCAACCGAGATCATGCGGCGGCGCACCGCGGTCCATCACTCCTTCGTGGATGGCGACTTTGACCATTGGGCTCGGATGGCGTGCGAGGTTACGGTTGCTCAGACGTCGTTGACCGCGGAGCACGCGCTGCGGGAGATCGATCGGGTGCTGGGCGAGTGTTGGTCGCAGCAGCGTCCCGTGTACATCCGAATTCCGGGTGATGTGGCGGTGGCTTCGGTCCCGCGACCTGCGCGACCCTTCCGGCGCCCGGAGCCGGTCACCAACGTGGCGCAACTGGACGCGTTTACGGCCGCTGCGCAGCGCCGGCTCGCCGGCGCCCAGCGGCCGGTACTGCTGGTGGGGAACGTGCCGATCCGGTTGGGCCTGGGGCCAGCTGTCGCCGCGTTCGCGAGCGAGTGCAACTGGCCCGTCGTCGCGCAGGCGCTCGGTCGGGGTCTGTTCGACGAGGCTGACCCCCGATACGTCGGGGTCTACTCCGGCCTGGAGAGTCGAGACGCGGTCCGGGAGGTGGTCGAAGGCGCCGACGTCGTGCTCTGCCTGGGAACCACCTTCATTGACTGGAATGGCCTGTTCACTGCGGAACTAGATCCGGATCGGATCGTCAATCTGGGGGCTGATGCCGCATCGATCGCCGGTACCCGTTTCGGCCCGATCTCCATGGCTGCGGCGTTGGGCCGGTTGCACCAGCTGGCTGTCCGCCGTACGCGCGACTGGCCGAGCGGGGTGGCCCAGTCGGAAAGCTCGTCCGAACTGGACCGCACGAGTAAGAAGCTGATCACTCACGAACGGCTCTGGCCGGCGATCGAGGCGCTGCTGCGGCCGGGGGACATTGTCGTCGCGGAGGTCGGGACCTCCTTCTTTGGTCTGGAAATGATGCGTCTGCCGACTGGGGCATCCGCTCTGTCGGCACCAATCTGGAGTTCGGCTGGATACGTGATTCCGGCGGCTTTCGGTGCCGGAGTCGCCGGACTGGGCCGGCGGGTGGTGTCGATTACCGGTGACGGTGGAATGCAAATGTCCCCGCAGGAGCTTGGTCAGATGCTCCAGTTTGGCCAATCGTCGATCGTTTTTATGATCAATAATCGCGGTTACGCTACGGAGCGGGCGCTCGAAAAGGCGGTTGGGGAAGAGTCTCAGGGCTATGCCGAGATACTCAACTGGCGGTATTCCAAGCTGCTGGCGGTGTTTGCGGCGGAGGATGCCTTTGTGGCGCACACGGCCCGCACCGAGGCCGAGCTGACCGAGATCCTGTCCGAGATCGACGAACGTTCGGAGCGGTTGACCTTCGTCGAGGTGGTCGTCGATCCGGCGGATGTGCCCGAAGGCATGCCGGAGTGGAGTCGGGAGGCTTCCGCCGCCATCTATCACGCGAAGTTTCCCGCTCCGGCTCGCCTGCCCTGGAGTGGGCTCAACTAGCCGGGCGGCCCTGCCGGCAGCCGCTCCGCGCAGGGTTCTGGTCGTTGTCGTGTCCGCAGGTGGTAGGCCTGGTCTCGGGGTGTCCACCGCGGGCTCGGTCGACCAGGTCGGTTGACGCTACTGTGCATTGAATAGTACTGTCCTTCGTATGGACACCACACAGCTCTTGAAGGGCGTGCTGGACCTGGCTGTCCTCGCGGTGCTTCGGGAAGAGGACGGCTACGGCTACGACATCCTGCGTCGCCTGCGCGACGCCGGCCTGACCGAGGTGGGCGACGCCTCCGTCTACGGCACGTTGCGGCGCCTCTTCGCGGCGGGGCTGCTCACCACGTACGTGGTGCCCAGCGAATCCGGGCCGCACCGCAAGTACTACTCGCTGAACGCCGCCGGCCGCGACCAAATCGCGCGCTCCGGCAAGCGCTGGCGCTCATTCGCCAGCACCATGGACACGCTGCTCGACGATCGGGGGAGGGCGGCATGACCGTCACTGAGCAGGAGATAGCCGACTACGTCGCCCGGGTTCGCGGCGCCCTGACCGACCTGCCGCCAGCGGTCCGCGACGAGCTGACCGAAGACCTGCCGGAGCACCTCGCCGTGGTGGCTGCCGAGTCCGACGGAACGCTGGTGGAACGGCTCGGTGAGCCGGAGGCGTACGCCGTTGAGCTGCGGATCGCCGCCGGATTCGGAGCCGGTCGCCGGTCGGCGACCGGAGAGCTGACTGCCTTTGTGGACCGGTTCCGTGCCCGGCTGAACACGCTCGACCGGCAACTCGGCCCACCCCTCGGGTACCCGACGGTGCGCGCCTTCCTGCACCTACTCGCCCCGGGTTGGTGGGTGCTGCGCGGCTATCTCGCGGCGATGCTGCTGGCGGCCGTGCTCAGCACCGGTCTCAATGGCGGAATTGGGCTACTACCCAGGTTCGGCGGCCACCTGTCGCTTGGCCTGATGATCCTGACGGGCCTGGTCATCGCCTCGGTCATGCTCGGTCGCCGGCACCGCGGGTCGCGAATCTGGTCGGGACGGCTGCTGGTCCTCGGTAATCTGGTGCTCGTCTGTTTCGGGCTGGCGGCGCTGGTTTACCTGGAGGATCGGCGCGGTGCGGGTGACTACTACGCTCCGATCTCGGTCGACAGTCGGTACGACCACATCAGCGACGTCTTCGTCTATGACACCGAGGGTCAGCTGGTGGACTACGCGCGGCTGTTCGACCAGAACGGCGATCCGATCCGGCTCGGCTACCCGGACTGCGATGACATGCGGGACGTGATCAGCCGGGATGAGATCGATAGCGCCAACCCGCTGCTGCGTGGCTACCCGTACTGCCCGGAGGCGGCACCGTTCGGGCCGCGGCCCACAGCTGACGCGTCCCCGCCGGCCCTCCCCGCTCCACCCGGAACGGTCCAACCGGACTCGGCTGTCCCGCCAACCGTGCCGGAGAGCGCAGCAACCACACCGGAGGCCCCGTCGCCCGCAACGGAGACCGCACCGACCACGCCGGAGATCCCGCCGACATCCGCGCCCGCGCCGGGTGTCGCGCCCACTGGCTGAGCGCTCTGGGAAGCGGCGACGCCCGTTTTAGGGCGATAAGTCGCATTTAGTAGCGACGGAAGTGACCGAAAGGATGAGGCCGCGGGGCATTAAGCGAGTTGTTGATCGTTTACGGTTTCCTCCGCACTATTAACCCCTGGAAGGAAAATCCGTGCCGGAGCAGGTCGTACCCCCCGCCAACCCCGACGTCCCGCAGCCGGCGGGCATGCAGCCGCCCACCGGTGTGCCCCAGGCCGGCGCCCCAGCCCCAGAGCCGGCTCGGAAGTCCGGTCGCAAGAAGGTCTTCGGCATCGTCGGCGCGATCGTCGCGTTCCTGGTGGTCGCGGGCCTCAAGTTCGGCCTCGGCGCGGTGCTCGGTGGGACAGACGAGACCGCGGAAGCCAAGGCTGGTGACTGCATCGCCGAACTACCCGCGACTATCGGCGAGGAGCTGGAGGAGGTCGACGGAGGCAAGGTCGTCGACTGTGCCTCGGCTGAGGCGACGTACAAGGTGGTCGGTCGAGTCGAGGATCAGACCGAGGAGCAGGCCAAGTCCGGCGAAGCGTGTGACCAGTACTTCCAGGAGAACGAGGAGTACTACATCTTCAGCAACATCACTCCGGGCAAGACGGGCTATCTGCTCTGCCTGACCACCAACTCCTGAGCGGCGTACGGGAGTACGGCGACGGCGGCGCGGTTTCAACCGCGCCGCCGTCGCCGTACCTGGGTCATCGATCGGTGTCCGGGAGGTGAACGCCACTTCTCCGGCGTCTTCCCGGGGGCTCGCCTGGCGTGGCAGGCTACCGGCACGTAGGACCACTGGGCGACCAGCCAACGATGACTGACCGCTAGGAGGACGGCCGATGGGCGACATGGTGACGTACCGGTGCAACGGTGGTACGGGCGGGGGGTATCTCGTGGTGCCGCCCGGCGGTACGGCCAGCCCGGCGGTCATTGTGATCCAGGACTGGTGGGGCCTGGCATCGCACGTTCGAGCGGTCGTTGACCGCTTCGCTGAGGCCGGCTTCGTCGCCCTCGCCCCGGACCTGCGGCGTGGCGGTCCGGCCAACAAGCCGGAGGAACCCCGGCAACTGCTCAACAGCGGGCAGTTGGACGCCGCCGCGGCGAATGTGGCCGCCGCGGCCGACTACCTCGCGGGTCGGCCGGAGGTCGCCGGCAAGATCGGTTGTGTCGGCTTCTGTGCCGGAGCCAGCCTGGCGCTTTGGTCCGTTGCCCGGACCGAGCGGATCGTGGCGACCTCGGCTTTCTACCCCCGGCTGCCCGGGGAGGGGATGCGCCCGGAGTGGCCGGAGTACGCGGGCAAGGCCGCCGCCATCCACTGCTGCGAGGCCGACGGCACCTCGGCCGACCCGGGAGTACAGTTCGTTCGTCGGGCAATCGAGACCGGCGGCGGCGCCTGTCAGACCTACGACTACCCCGGCACCGCGCACGCCTTCTTCAACGAGGACCGGCCGGAGAACTTTGACCAGCGGGCCGCCGCCACGGCGTGGGCCCGCACCCTGGAACTCTTTCGGGCGAAACTTGGCTGACCACGGATCGACGTATCCCGGCGGAACACCCGCCGGGATTCGGCGCGGGCAGCCGGTACGCGCGGATGCCGCCGGCTCGCGTACCGCGGCGCAGGTCGCCGGGGCCGCGGCGGGGGCGACCAGCCTCACCGCACTCGACGCGGCGATCAGCGACTGCTTCGCCTGCCCCCGCCTCGTCGAGTGGCGGGAGGAGGTGGCCCGTACTCGACGCGCGGCTTTCCGGGAGCAGGAGTACTGGGGGCGACCCGTGCCCGGCTTCGGCGACCCGAGGGCCCGCATCGCCCTTCTCGGCCTCGCGCCGGCCGCACACGGCGGCAACCGGACCGGCCGGGTCTTCACCGGCGACCGTTCCGGCGATGTCCTCTTCGCCGCCCTGCACCGGGCCGGGCTGGCCAACCAGGCGACCAGTATCGCCGCCGACGACGGGTTGGTCCTGCGCCACACCCGGGTCCTCGCGGCAGTGCGCTGCGCGCCTCCGGCCAACAAGCCCACCCCGGGCGAGCGTGACACCTGCCAGCCGTGGCTGCACCGCGAAGTCGCGTTGCTCCGGCCGAACCTGCGGGTTGTGGTCGCGCTGGGCGCCTTCGCCTGGGCCGCGTGGTGGCCGACGCTGCACCGGGTCTACGGGATGCCCCCGCCCAGCCCGCGACCCGCTTTCACGCATGGGGCACACTGGTCCGGGAGCGCCGCACCGGATCTGCTCGGCTGCTACCACGTCAGCCAGCAGAACACTTTTACCGGGCGGCTGACACCAGGGATGCTGGACGACGTGTTCGCCCGGGCGAAGCGACTGGCCGGGGTGGAGTGAGGGCTGCGGGGAACTGGGATGACGGACCGGACGCACCGATCCGCACCCTTGGTTCCCGCCGATAGCGGTTTCCTGCGCCGGTGGTGGCCGGTCGCAGCGGTGCTGCTCCTGTTGGCCGCCGCTACCGCCGCAGCCGCCCACTCGTCACTCGGGGCGAGCCGCATCCCGCCCGCGGCCGAACAACTGCCATTCGTCCCGGAGTACCCGACGGCCGAGCCGCTCGAATCGATCCCGGTGGAGCCACGCGACGCGGGTGAGCTGACCAGCCAACAGCGTCCCGACTGGTGGCGAACCGCGCTCCTTGCGCTGCTCGGGGTGGCCGGGTTGGCCGTCGCTGGCCTCCTGGTCGGGACGCTCCTACGCAGTGTGCTGCGTCGAAGCACGCGGCGCAGCTCCGAGCGCCGGATCCCGCGTACGGCGGAAGGCACGGCCCGGGAGGTCGTCGCCGCGCTCGACGCCGGCCTGGTTGACCTCGACGACACCAGCACCGATCCGCGTACGGTGGTTATCGCCTGCTGGGTTCGCCTGGAGGAGGCCGCCGCCGGTGCCGGGGTCCGCAAACTGGCTGGGGACACTCCCACCGAGCTGGTGGTTCGCCTCCTACAGGGCGATCCGGGCGCCGGCGTACCCGCGATCGCCAGCGCCGACGTGCTGGCCGAGTTCGCACATGTCTACCGGGAGGCGCGCTACGCTACCCGGCCAGTGGACGAGCGTACCCGGGACCAGGCTCGGGCCGCGTTGCGCCGGCTCCGTGGGGAGCTGACCGCTCTGGCCGGCACGAGCGGGAAGGAGCCGGCGTGACCAACCGACGGCTCCGGACCCGGTACGAGGAGGTGTCACGGTGAGTGGCACCAGCATCGACGACCTGCTCAGCGCCGAGGAGGAGCGGAGGCCGCAGCGGAGCCCGCACCGGGATTCGGCTCGCGGCGGACCGCTGCGCCTGTTGCTGCGTAATCTTGCTGGCGCCGCGGCCGTGGTGGTCGTTGTGGTTGCCGGTCTACGCGCGGCCGGGCTCCAGATGTCGCTCCCGGTATTGGTCGCTGCCGTACTCGCGCTCTTCGTGGTACGCCAGGTTGTCCGAGCGCTCCGTCCACCACCTGCGTCGCCTCCCGTCCACCTGGCCCTGCACGACCCGGCCGAGCTCCACGCGAGTGGTGGCGACCAACACGACGCGCTGCGCGCGGCGATCAACAGCTGGGAGAATCCGCTGGGCTGGGCGGCCAACCGGGCGGAGCGATTCAACGGGACCATCCTGCCCCGACTCGGGGAGTTGGCCGACGAACGGATCCGGCTACGGCACGGGGTGACCCGCGGGTCGGACCCCGCCCGCGCCCGCGTACTGCTCGGTGATCGGCTTTCGACCTTCCTGGAGCACCCGCCTCGCCGCCCGCCGCCACCCCGCGAGCTCGCGGCGATCGTCGCCGAACTGGAGAAACTGTGATGAACGACGTGGACCGGAAGCTACCCGCCACGGAGGTCGGCCACCTTGCCCACGCGGTGTTGGACGCGGTCGGTGAGGTTGTGGTCGGGAAGCGGGAGGCGCTGGAGCTGGTCCTCGCCGGGATTCTGGCCGGCGGGCACGTGTTGCTCGAAGACCTACCCGGGCTGGGTAAGACGTTGACTGCCCGGTCCTTCGCCCAGGCCCTCGGACTCGACTTCCGGCGCCTCCAGTTCACTCCGGACCTGCTGCCCGCCGACGTCACCGGCTCTTTCCTCTACAACCAGCGCAGTGGGGACTTCGCGTTCCGCGCCGGGCCGGTCTTCACCAACCTGCTCCTCGCCGACGAGATCAACCGCACGCCGCCGAAGACCCAGTCCGCGCTGCTGGAGGCGATGCAGGAGAAGCAGGTCTCGGTGGAGGGCGTCACCTACCGGCTCGACGAGCCGTTCCATGTGCTCGCGACCGCCAACCCGGTCGAGTACGAGGGCACGTACCCGTTGCCCGAGGCCCAGCTGGACCGCTTTCTGCTGCGGGTCTCCTTCGGCTATCCCGAGCCCGGCGAGGAGTGGGAGGTGCTGCGCCGCCGGATTTCCCGCCGTCGTGAGGAGGCGGAGATCAAGCCGGTGGTGAACGCCGCGACCCTGCGCGCGATGCAGGCCGCGCTGGAGGACGTGGTGGTGGAGGACTCGATCGGTCAATACCTGGTCGCGCTTACCGGGGCTACCCGGGAGCACCCCTCGGTGCTGGTCGGTGCCTCCCCGCGTGGCTCGCTGGCGTTGCTGCTGCTGGCCCGGGTCCGCGCGGTGATGGCCGGGCGGGACTACGTGGTGCCGGAGGATGTCAAGGAGGTGGCGGTGCCGGCGCTGGCACACCGGATCACGCTCCGCCCGGAGCTGTGGCTGCGTCGGGTCGCTCCGGCGGTCGTTGTTGACGAGGTGCTGGCGGACACCCCGGCTCCGGCCAGCGGTGCGCTGCCCAGCTACGCCACCGGCCTGCCCGTCCGCTGATGACCTCGTCCACCGCGCCGTCACCGCCGGAGCGAACCGGTGGCTGGACGCCGACCTGGGCGTTCGGCCGGGCGGTGCTCCTGACCGGTCTGCTCCTGATCGCCGGCGTGCTGTTCGGGCGGGTTGACCTGGTCGTGTTGGCCGCCCCGTTCGCGATCGGCACCGCGTACGCCCTGCGCCGTCGGCCCGCCGCGTTGCCGCGGGTCCAGATCGCCGTCGCCGAGGGAAACCTGGTGGAGGGGGGCGAGCTTTCCGGGCAGGTCACCGTCGGTAATCCGGAACCGGTCGACTACGACCTCGCGCTGCTGCGGAGCCGAGCGTCGCGTTGGTTGCGGGTCGACCGGGTGAGCATCGCCGGTACGGCGGCGACCGCCGCATCGCACGGCGGGCAGTCGGTCGTTGACCGTCCCTTGGCGAGCTCCTTGCCGGCTGGTGCCCTGGTCGAGGTGGACCTCGTCGGTACCGTTCGTCGCTGGGGACGACATCCGCTGGGACCCGTCGGCGTTCAGGCCTGCGCCGCGCTCGGACTACTGGTCTCCCGCACGGTGGTGGCCGAGGCGGTCTCGGTCAGTACCTACCCGGTGACCGATCCCTTCGACGCGGTGGAGGCGATGCCCCGCGCGGCGGGCCTGGTCGGCGCGCACCATTCGCGCCGCCCCGGCGAAGGCGGTGAGCTGGCCGGCGTACGGGTCTTCGGCCCCGGTGACCGGCTGCGTCGGGTGGACTGGCGGGTCTCGCTGCGGGCCCGGCAGTTGCACGTCGCGGCCACCCTCTCCGACCGGGACGCCGAGGTGGTACTGCTGCTCGACGTGCTCGCCGAGGCGGGCCGCTCCGGCGGTGCCGGGGGCACTGCCTCGGTGCTGGACACGACGGTTCGGGCCGCTGCGGCGATCGCGGAGCACTACCTGCACCGGGGGGACCGGGTGTCGATGCTGGAGTACGGTCCGGCGGGCCGCCGGCTGCGTCCGGCCACCGGCCGTCGCCACTACCTGATGGTGCTGGAGTGGTTGCTCGACGTACATCCCCAGTCCTCCCCACACGAGCTGTACGACTCGGTCTTCGGAGCGCAGCTGCTCTCCTCGGATGCGTTGGTGGTGGTGCTCACGCCGTTGTTGGACGAACGATCCGCCCAGATGCTGGCCCGCCTGGCCTGGTCGGGGCGCTTCGTCGTGGCGGTGGACACGCTCCCCGCTGATTTGGCTCCGTCGCGGGAGCGGCGTTGGTCGGAGGCGGCGCACCGGTTGTGGCGGCTTGATCGGGACACGATGCTGCGCCAGTTGCGGGAGCACGGCGTGCCGGTGGTGCGGTGGGCCGGCGCGGGCAGCTTGGATGAGGTGCTGCGGGACGTGGCCCGGCTGGCGGCTGCGCCGAGAGCGGGGGCCCGGTGAGCCGGCTGACCCGGGCCGAGGGCGGGCCGCGATGAGCGCCGTGGTCACCCGGATCCACGCGGCCCGACGCGCGATGACCCGGATCACGCTGCTGCCGTTGCTGCTCCGGGCGGGCATTTTCCTCAGTGCGCTGGTCGGGCTGGTGCTCGCGTTTCCGGTGGAGGTCCTGCGGGGCCAGCTGCTGGTGGCGCCGGTGGTGGCGCTGTTGCCGGCGGTGGGGCCACGGCGGATCTGGCCGACCGTTGTCGCCCTGCTGACCGTGGGCGGATGGGTGTTGGCCATTGATGGCTACGGTCGGCCGGTCGCGCTCTGGCGGTTGCTCGCCGTGGCGGCGGCGCTCTATCTCAGCCACACCCTCTGCGCGCTCGTGGCCGTGTTGCCATACGACGCGGTGGTGGATCCGGTCCTGGTTCTGCGCTGGCTGCTGCGGGCGGTCGCCGTGCTGCTCGGCACGGCGGTGCTGGGCGTGCTCCTGGTTGAGCTGGCTGGGCTCGGCGGAGAGCAGGGATTACAGGTGGTGACGGTGGCCGGGCTGGTGGTAGCGGTACTGGTGACTGTGTTCTTGGGATGGCTACTCCGTCGACGCTGAGGGTGGTATGTCCGGCTTAGGTGGGGTCAGGACTTGTGTTCAGTCACAACGGCCCCCGTAGCCGGGGATTTCGCTGGGTCGCCGCGGAAGATAGAGGCGTGAATCCGAAGCGGATCCTTGTGGTGGGTGCCGGACACGTCGGGCTCTACGCGGCGCTGCGGCTGTCGAAGAAGCTCGGCCCGCGGGAGGCCGAGGTTATCGTCGTTGACCCGCAGCCCCACATGACCTATCAGCCGTTCCTCCCAGAGGCGGCGGCGGGCAGTATCTCGCCCCGGCACTCCGTGGTGCCGTTGCGGCGGGAGCTGCGCCGATGCACCGTCGTCGTGGGCGCGGTCACTCAGATCGACCACGCCACCAAGACCGCGTTGGTCCAGCCGATCGCCGGTCCGACCCGCGAGATCCGGTACGACCAGGTGGTCATCGCCCCCGGTTCGGTCTCCCGGACGCTGCCGATTCCCGGGCTGCACGAGTGCGGCATCGGCTTCAAGACCATCGGCGAGGCGATCTACCTGCGCAACCATGTGCTGGATCGGCTCGATGTCGCCGCGGCCACGCTGGATCCGGCGCTGCGCCAGCGGGCTCTGACGTTCGTCTTCGTCGGCGGGGGTTACGCCGGCATCGAAGCGCTCGCCGAGATGGAGGACATGACCCGGAGCGCGCTGCGGTACTACCCGGAGCTGAACCCGGACGACATGCGGTGGGTGCTCGTGGAGGCGACGCAGCGGGTGCTGCCCGAGGTCGATCCGGACATGGGTGCCTACACGGTGCGGCAACTCCTCCGGCGCAGGATGGACATTCGGTTGGGTACCCGGCTGGAGTCCTGCGTTGACGGGCTGGTGAAGCTCTCGGACGGCGACAGTTTCCCGGCCGACACGATCGTCTGGACGGCCGGGGTGAAGCCCTCGCCGATGCTGGACTCGACCGACTTCCCCCGCGATGAGCGGGGGCGGGTCACCTGCCAGCCCACGCTGCAGGTCGTCAACGGTGATCAGGTGGTGGCGGACGCCTGGAGCGCCGGGGACTGCGCCGCGGTGCCGGATCTGACGAAGGAGCCCGGCAGCTACTGCTCGCCGAGCGCCCAGCACGCGGTGCGTCAGGCGAACCGGATGGCCGACAACATCGTCAACGTGATCCGGGGCCGGGAGCCGGTGCCCTACCAGCACCAGCACGCCGGCAGCGTCGCCAGCCTCGGCCTGTACAAGGGGGTGGCGCAGGTGTATGGCATCAAGATGAAGGGCCTGCCCGCCTGGTTCATGCACCGGACCTATCACATGAGCCGGATCCCCTCGCTGAACCGAAAGGTCCGAGTGGTCGCGGACTGGACGTTGGCGTTCTTCCTCAAGCGTGAGGCTGTCGCTCTCGGCCAGCTGCATGATCCGCGCGAGGAGTTCGTTGAGGCATCGCAGCCGGTCAGCCCCCGCTGACCAGGGGTGTAGGGCTCGGCCGGTGGCGTGGCGCGGCGCCGCGACGGGCCAGGCGGAGCCCGGGCGCCCGGGACTGCGGGTACGCCTGCGGGCCGCAGACCGGTTACGGTGGCACTGCACCGTCGCGTGTCGGCGTGTCGGTGTCACCCGCCCGGGTGGTGGAATGGCAGACACGGCCGCCTTAAAAGCGGCTGCCGAAAGGCGTGCGGGTTCGATCCCCGCCCCGGGCACCTGCGGTCAGCCGCCGTCGGGGCATCGTCCAACACCGGCACTGTGCGATCTCCACGAATCCGCTTGGCCGTTTATCCTTGTAGCTGCACGTTGACGTGCAACGACCCCCTGAGGGAGGCCTGACAGTGAAGACCTCGAACCCGGTGCTCGCCCGGCTCGGCCAGGCGGCCGAGCGTGAGCGGGCCACCGGGTACGCCCCGACCGGGCCGTACGGACAGCCCGGCTACCCCCAGCAATACCCGACGCAGGCCGGCTACCCGGCCGCGCCGCCGGCCGTCAACACCATGACGGTTGACGACGTGGTGGTGAAGACGGTCAGCCTACTCGGCATCCTCGGCGTGGTCGCCGCTGCCGCGTGGGTGATGATCCCGGAGGCGCTGCTCGGCGTCGCGTGGATCGGCGCCGCAATGGTCGGCCTGGTGCTCGGCCTGATTATTTCGTTCTCGCGGATGGCGAACCCGGCGCTGGTCGTCGCGTACGCCGTCGTCGAAGGCGTGCTTGTTGGTGCCGTCAGCAAGTACTTCGAGACGCTCTACGACGGCATCGTGCTCCAAGCGGTCGTGGCCACCTTCGGCGTCTTCTTCCTGATGGCGATGCTCTACCGGGCCAAGGCCATCCGGGCCACCCCGAAGTTCGTCAAGGGCATGGTCGCGGTGATGGCCGGCCTCTTCGCGGTCATCATGATCAACCTGGTGTTGTCGCTCTTCGGCATCAACACCGGGCTGCGCGACGGCAGCCCGCTGGCGATCGGGTTCAGCCTCGTCGTCATCGTCGTGGCGGCGCTCAGCTTCGTGCTGAGCTTCAAGGAGGTCGAGGACGGCGTCCGGATGGGGCTGCCGCAGCGCTACTCCTGGGTCGCCGCCTTCGGCATCCTGGTGAGCCTCATCTGGCTCTACATCGAGATCCTTCGGCTGTTGAGCTACTTCCAGGGTGACGACTGATCGTCTCCGCGAAACGGCGATGCCCGGCCTGCGTAAGCGGCCGGGCATCGCCGTTTCCAGCTGACGATCGGGGGCCGGCTGCTCCGCGGTGCCGGCCCGCCGGCGACGACGTCGGTCGGCGCTGTTGACGGGCAGGCCACCGACGGTTCCGGCGTAAACTCGGCGCCGTGGACCAGGCCGGGGACTTGAGGCGGACGGTGGAGCTGATCGTGCGACAGGTGGGGCACTGGCAACCGCCACGGTGGGCCGCGAGTGCTGCCGGTGGAGATGTCTCCCGGGCCGACCTCGTGCACCGGCTCGTGCAGGAGCTCGCGGATCTGGCCGCCGACGCCGAGGCGCGGCCCCGCCGGGTCGTGCCCCGACTCGACCACGACCTTGCCCTGCCGGACCAACTGCGGGTGGTGGTGGCCGATCTGCTTGCCGCAACGGCCTCGGATGCGGCGCTGGCGCAGGCCACCAGCGCGGTCACGGCGACCCGCGTGGCCCTCTGAGGGGCAGCGGGGGCCGGCCCGCAGCGGGCCGGCCCCCGGAACCTCAGTTCAAACGTTCGATCAGCATGGCCATGCCCTGGCCGCCGCCGACACACATCGTCTCCAGGCCGAACGTGGCGTCGTGCCACTGTAGGGCGTTGAGCAGGGTGCCGGTGATCCGCGCGCCGGTCATGCCGAATGGGTGACCGACGGCGATGGCGCCGCCCATCACGTTCAGCTTCTCCTCTGCTATGCCCAACTGCCGGTAGGAGGGGATCACCTGCGCGGCGAAGGCCTCGTTGATTTCCACCAGGTCCACGTCGTCAATGGTCATCCCAGCCCGCTTCAAGGCCTGTTTCGATGCCTCGACCGGGCCGAGCCCCATGATCTCCGGCGAGAGCGCGGTCACGCCGGTCGAGACGATTCGCGCCAGGGGGGTTACCCCGAGTTCGCTCGCCCGCTGCGCGCTCATGATCACTACGGCGGCGGCGCCGTCGTTGAGGGGGCAGCAGTTGCCGGCGGTGATTCGGCCGTCGGGTCGGAAGACCGGATCCAGCTGGGAGACGGCGGAGCGGGTGACACCGGGTCGGGGGCCGTCGTCGGCGCTGACCACGGTGCCGTCCGGGGTGGTCACCGGGGTGATCTCCCGAGCCCAGAACCCGGCGGCGATCGCCTGCTCGGCGCGGTTCTGGCTGCGCACGCCGAACTCGTCCATCTCGGCCCGCGTGATGCCGTGAATCTGGGCCAGGTTCTCCGCGGTCTGCCCCATGGCCAGGTAGATGTCGGGCAGGTCGCCGGTGTCCCGCGGGTCCGTCCATGCCTCGGCTCCGCCCTTGGCGCGCGCCGTTGAACGCTCCCGCGCGGCGCTGAAGCGGGGGTTCTCCCAGCCCCCACCGACGAGCGCCTGTGCCTCCGGCGGCAGACCGTCGGAGGTGCCCCGGGCGTACCGGGAGACGGTCTCGACGCCGGCGGAGACGAAGATGTCACCCTCGCCTGCCCGGATCGCGTGCATCGCCATCCGCGTGGTCTGCAGGGACGACGCGCAGTAGCGGGTCAGGGTGGCTCCGGGCAGGTCGTCGTGCCCCATCAGGGTGGCGACCACGCGGGCCAGGTTGAAGCCCTGCTCACCGCCGGGAAGACCACAACCCAGGTACAGATCGTCGATTTCGCTCGGGTCGAGCTGGGGGATCTTGTCGAGGGCGGCCTGCACGATGGTGGCGGTGAGGTCATCCGGGCGGAGCTCGCGCAGGGACCCCTTGCGGGCCCGGCCGATGGGGGAGCGGGCGGTGGCGACGATGACAGCATCGCGGGACGACTCAATCGGCATGGGCCAAACCTAACCGGTCAGTAACATCGGGCGGAAGCCGTGCCGGACCCGGGAAATGTCACCGCGGCCGACCGTGCCGAGCCGCCATCGTCGTGGCAGCGGCCACCGCCGGGAAGAGAGCGTGCGCCCACACCCGGTACCCGTCGGCAGACGGGTGGAAGCCGTCCTGGCAGAACGTGCCGGCGTCGGCCCGGAAGACCGGACCGGCCTCAGTGGCGAGATCCACCACCGTCCCGCCGGCGGTGAGTACCGCGAGGGTCTGGGCGCGCGCCATCCGCCGACCGGACCAGCCGACCAGGTGCCGTAGCGGGGGTGCGATCGCGCGTACCGCCCCGAGGTCAGGGCACGTCCCGACCACGACCTCGACCCGCGCCGCTCGGAGCCGGCGCACGGCGGCCCCGAGGTAGGCGGCGGCGTCGGCCGACCAGCGCAGGGCGGTGGCGTCGTTCGCGCCAATCAGGATCACCGCCACATCGGGTCGTTCCCCGAGCAGCGCCCGAGCGACCTGGGTGGCCAGATCCGCCGAGCGGGAGCCCGAGACGCCCACGCTGGAGAGGTGGACCAGTTGCCCGGGCGACCCCTCAGCGAGCAGGTAGGCCAGCTGCCCACCGACGGTCTCCGGTAGCCGGCTCACCCCGACTCCGAGTGCGGACGAGTCCCCGAGGAGCACGAGCCGCAGCGGGGGAGCGTCGGCCTGGCCGACCGTGGCCTGCAGGGCCAGCCCCAGCTCGGGTTGGGCGTAACGTCGATGTCGGGCGGCGAAGGCCTGTCCAGCCAGGAGGGCGGCGCCCCCCACCACCGCGGCGGTGAAGTAGCCGGCCGCGGCCCGCCCGAGCCGGCGGGAGAAGCCCGGGCGGAAGCGGTAGGTCACGGTGCCACCGCCCCGTGCTCACTGCTCCGCTCCTGCATGCCATCCTCTCCACTGTGGGGTGCGTCCACCGCTGGGTCGGACTGGGGCACGGCACCGAAGAAGGCCCGTCGGCGTAGCTGCGCCCACCGACCCGCCGGGCCGCGATCGCGGCCCCGAACCTGGGCGCCGCTGACCTCGGTCCCCGCGTGCCGCGCCGCCTCCTGGGCGGCCTCCGGCAGTGACCGTACGCCTCGGGTCCGCGATGGCGAAGCCCCGCGCTCCGGCCCTGCCCCGAGGGCGGAGAGGACGGTCGGCAGCAACGCTGCCACGGCCATCGCGTAGCCCTCAGCCGACGGGTGGAATCGGTCCCACGCGAACATTCGGGCCGGCTCCGCCGTGAACCGGGGACCGAGCAGGTCGCCGAGGGAGACTGTCGCGCCGCCGGCCTCGACCACAGCGACCGTCTGGGCGGCGGCGAGCTGGCGACTCCAACGGCGGGCCAGCCAGCGCAGCGGCGGCTGGATGGGGCGGATCGCCCCCAGGTCCGGGCAGGTGCCGACGACCACCGCACAGCCGGCGGCGCGAAGCGTGGTCACCGCCTCGATCAGGTAACGCACGGCCACGGCGGGCGGGGTGCGATTGGTGACATCGTTACCGCCGATCAGGATGACGGCGACATCGGGTCGGGCTTCGAGCGCCGCCTCGACCTGGTGGCGCAGCACGGCGGAGAGCGCCCCCACCACGGCGAACCGGTGCAGCCGGACCGGTCGGTGTAGCCGGCGGGAAACGCCGGTGGCGAGCAGCGCCCCCGGTGTTTCGCGGCGGCGGTGCACGCCGTAGCCGGCAGCGCAGGAGTCGCCCAGTACGACCATGGTGACCGCTGGGCCGGGCAGCTTTGCCCCGTAGACTCCATCGCAGCGCGGCGGTGGTGCCTCCGCTGGTGGGATGCTTCGCCGCGCCTGCCGGGCCTGGCCGATCAGGACACCGCCGGCGGTAGCCGCCGCGGCGGCCGTGGCGCCGGCGCCGAGCACGACCAGTCGGGTGACGCGCCACGCGACCTGCCAGCGTGGACCGGCCGGGACAACGGAATCAGCGACCCCCATGCACCGACATTACGCGAACCCGTCACCGGACACCCGCGCCGTGCCGGCTCCCTGCCACCAGGAACTGGCACTGGCCCGGCTTGTGCCGGCGCGGCACGCTGGCATTGGGAAGGAGTGAGGAGATGGGGAAGACACTGCACCGACGGGCGGCGTTTCTCGCGTTGGCCCGGGCGCTCGTGGTCGGCGTACGAGGTGGGCCCGGTCTCGGGACGCGGGTGGCGGCGCTGCCCCGGATGATCCTGGCGACCGTCCGGGGGCGGTATGACGGGGGCCTTCGGCTGGCGCTGATGACCGCCGCCACGGCGTACATCGTCTCTCCGGTTGACCTGCTGCCGGAGCTTGGCCTGGCGCTGCTCGGGCTGGCCGACGACGCGGTCATGGTCACCTGGCTCGCCGGCAGCGTACTCGCCGAGACCGAGCGGTTCCTGGAGTGGGAGGCGCGCCAGGCTTCGGTCGTCCCGGGCGAGATGGCGGGCTGACGGGACGTAGGCTGAGCGCGACATCCGTATTCGTCTGCCCGGCCGCCCACCCGGCGGCACCGGAGGAGAAGGGCACAACCAGGTGCAGTACTACGACAACGTCGTCGAGTTGATCGGCAACACCCCGCTGGTACGCCTGCGCAACGTGACCGAGGGCATCCAGGCCACCGTGCTGGTGAAGGTGGAGTACGTCAATCCCGGCGGATCGGTCAAGGATCGGATTGCCCTGCGCATGGTGGAGGACGCCGAACAGGCGGGGATCCTCCGGCCGGGCGGCACGATCGTCGAGCCGACCAGCGGCAACACCGGGGTCGGGCTGGCGCTGGTGGCCCAGCTCAAGGGCTACCGGTGCGTCTTCGTCTGCCCGGACAAGGTCAGCCAGGACAAGCAGGACGTGCTGCGTGCCTACGGCGCCGAGGTGGTCGTCTGCCCGACCGCTGTCGCGCCCGCGGATCCACGCTCCTACTACAACGTCTCCGATCGCCTGGCCCGGGAGATCCCCGGTGCCTGGAAGCCCAACCAGTACGCCCACCCGGCGAACCCCCGCTCCCACTACGAGACCACCGGTCCGGAGCTGTGGGCGCAGACCGAGGGTCGGATCACCCACTTCGTCGCGGGGGTGGGCACCGGTGGCACGATCTCCGGTATCGGGCGCTACCTGAAGGAGGCGTCGGCGGGGCGGGTCAAGGTGATCGGCGCTGACCCGGAGGGGTCGGTCTACTCCGGCGGCACCGGGCGGCCGTACCTGGTTGAGGGGGTCGGTGAGGACTTCTGGCCGGAGACCTACGACCGGGAGATCGCCGACGGGATCGTTGAGGTCTCCGACAAGGCGTCGTTCGAGATGACCCGTAGGTTGGCCCGGACCGAGGGGCTGCTGGTCGGTGGCTCCTGCGGGATGGCGGTGGTCGCGGGGCTGGAGGTGGCCCGTGCGGCCGGTCCGGACGACGTGGTCGTGGTACTGCTGCCGGACGGGGGGCGGGGCTACCTGTCCAAGATCTTCAACGACTCGTGGATGGCCCGGTACGGCTTCCTGGACAACTCTGGCAACGAGCCGACCATCGCCGAGACCCTCGCCAGCAAGCCGGGTGGGTTGCCGGAGCTGGTGCACGTGCACCCGACCGAGACGGTGCGGGACGCGATCGACTACCTGCGCGAGTACGGCGTCTCCCAGCTGCCGGTGCTGAAGGCTGAACCGCCGGTGGTAACCGGCGAGGTGGCCGGGTCGGTCGCGGAGCGGGACCTGCTCGATGCGCTCTTCACCGGCCAGGCGCAGCTGCACGACACCATCGAGCGGCACATGGCCGCGCCACTGCCGATGATCGGTGGTGGGCAGCCGGTCAGCGAGGCGGTGGCCCTGCTGGAGAAGTCCGACGCCGCTCTGGTGCTGATCGACGGCAAGCCGAAGGGGGTTCTCACCCGGCAGGACCTGCTCGCCCACCTCGGTTCCCGCTGACGGACGCTGGATCAACCCGGCAGGGCCCTCGCCGACCTGGGCGTGGGCCGGGGCCCTGCCGGGCACCTCGCCAGCCGGAGCTACAACTCCCGCCGGTAGCGGAGCAGCACGGTGGGAGTTGAGCCGATTACTTCCTCCTGGGTGACGCCGGTTGGCCGCCACCCGTCCCGCTCGTAGAAGCGGCGGGCCGGTCCGTTCTGCCGTAACACCCAGAGGGCCGCGACCCGCCAGCCACGGGAGCGCATCTCGGCCAGGGCGTCGGCCTCCAGCATCCGGCCCAGCCCGCGGCCCCGCTCTGCCGGCTCCAGGTAGACCGCGTGGAGTAGCCCGGTGGCGGGGTCACCCTGGTCGTCCGGGCCAAGGTAACTGAAGCCGACCAGGTGGCCATCCCGTTCCGCCACGGTCAGCACGTGGTCGGCGCGCTCGTGACTCCAGCGTTCCCGCCAGTACTGTCCCAACGCCGTCGGCGTCGGCTCGGCCAGCGTCTCGGTGCTCAGGAAAGGCGCGTAGGCGGCGACTCGGGAACGTTGGTGCAGCGCCCCGACCGCGATCAGGTCGTCCACCGTCCCAGGACGGAGCGTGACAGTCACCTGGCCGAGGGTACCCGCCGGGGTGGTACCGGCACGGTCGTCAGGTCCTCGGCGACCACCAGTTCACCCGTGAAGTGCTCCCGGGCCTCGGCGGCAAAGCGGTCCAGGTCCGGGTAGCGCTGGGAGAAGTGGGTGAGCACGAGGCGGCGTACCCCGCACTCGGTGGCGACCCGCGCCGCCTGCCCCGCGGTGAGGTGCCCAACCTCGGCGGCGAGCGCGGCCTCCGAGGCCAGGAAGGTGGCCTCGATGACCAGGAGGTCAGCATTGTCGGCGAGGGCGTACACCGCGTCGCAGAGGCCGGTGTCCATCACGAACGCGAACCGCTGGCCGGGCCGCGGCACGCTCATCTGCTCCCGGGTGACGCGGCGTCCCGCCACGTCGAGGTGGCCGACGCGCAGCAGCTCGCCGATGGCTGGGCCGGTGATCCCCTGGGCGGAGAGCCGCTCCGGCAGCATCCGGTACCCGTCCGGCTCAATGATCCGGTATCCGTAGGTCTCGACGGGGTGTCGGAGCCGGCGGGCCTCCAGCGTGCCGCTGCGGAGCGCGATCTGCTGCCCGTCGGTATCGATCGGCGCGACGGCCAGTTCGGCGGTCTCGTAAAAACTCGAAGCGTGCCGCAGCCGGGCGAAGTACTCGGCACCGCCAGCCGGAAAGTGGACCGCGACCGGGTGCGGCACCCGGTCCAGGGAGAGCCGCTGAATGGTGCCGGGAAGCCCGAGACAGTGATCACCGTGGAAGTGCGTGACACAGATCCGGGTCAGGTCGGTGGCGGTCACCGTGCTGTACAGCAGCTGCCGCTGGCTGCCCTCCCCCGGATCGAAGAGGATTACCTCGTCGTCCCAGCGCAGGACGTACCCGTTGTGGTTTCGGGTGCGGGTCGGCGTCTGGCTGGCCGTCCCGAGCACCACCAGTTCCCGCATCGACACGCCGCCCTCCTGTCGCACCCGCGCTGCTGGGGATAGAACGACCCCCGGGGCTTCCGCGCTGATGCGCGGGCCGGCTGGACTGGGCCGGCACCCCGGGGGTCGGGTGGCTGTCATGGATTCGCCGCACCGCTGCCACACGGTCTCGACGATCTTTCCTGCCCACCCGGCGGGGTGGACGACTGTCGAGGACAGCGGCTAGCGGGCAGCCACCTCACGAGTCCGATTGCTATACAAGTCTGGACCACCTCCTTTCCCGTGTACCGTCACGCTATCCACAGCGCTGTGCCCCAGGCAACGGATTTCGATCACAAGCCCGGGCTGGAGGCGGATCAGATTCGCGATAGCCGCCCGGGTGCTGGTCCCGCCGGGCGTAGGTGTGCTCAGGTGAGGCCGTGCAGGCCGATCGGGCCCTCGCGCGGTCCGTCCTCCTGCGCGGGCTGCACGGCCAGCGACGGGAACTTCGCGAGTTCACCCGCGGGCTCCGCATCCCACTCCGGGAAGACCAGGTCGCTCTGGAGGTAGAGGCAGAGCAGCTGGGTCAGGTGGCGCAGCCCGTCCAGATGGGTGCGCTCATGGCCGTGCGTGGCGTCCACCCCGAACCCGAGCAGTGCCACCCGGGCGTGCGCACCGGCCTCGACCGCCGCCGCGACGTCCGAACGGTAGTTGTCGAAGACGTCGCGGACCAGGTCGACGTCGTTCTCCCGGGCGATCGCCGCCAGATTGCGGGTCAGGTGGTAGTCGAACGGGCCTACCCCGTCGCCCATCGCCAGGGTCGCCGCGTTCTCCCGGGACTGCTGTCCGGGCGCGACCACCGCGGCGTCCACCGAGACGATCTCGGCCACATCCGGGTCCAGCCCGTGGGAGGCGCCGTGGCCGATCTCCTCGGTGACAGTGATCAACAGGTGGGCACTGACCGCCGGGGTGACCCCGGCATCAACCAACGCCTTGCAGGCGGTCAGCACCGCCGCCACCCCCGCCTTGTCGTCCAGATGGCGGGACTTCACGTACCCGGCCGCAGTGACCTGCGGGTTAGGCAGGAGCGCCACGAAGTCGCCCACGTCCACTCCCAGTGCGCGGAGGCCGGCGGCATCGTCCACCGGTTCGTCCACCCGGACCTCGACCAGCTCCCAGCCGATGCCCTGGGAGTCCACCGCGTCGTTGTAGCGATGCCCACTGGCCTTCAGCGGCAGCACCTGACCGGTGACCAACCGATCCAGGTCGTCGGTGAAGACCCGTACGTGGGCGCCCTCGGCGAAACGTGCGCTGTGCGTCCCGATCGGCTGGAGCTCCAGCCGCCCGTTCTCCTTGAGCCGCTTCACCATCCCACCGATGACATCGGTGTGCACCACGATCGCCCGGTCGGCCCCAGTCGTCCGGGGGCCCGGCAGGTAGGCGCTGAGCGCGCCACGTCGGGTCAGCGTGGACGGGATCCCGAGCGCCGCCAACCGCTCGCCCACGTACTGCTGTACGTGGTCGGTGCGCCCGGACGGGCTCGGGATCTCCAGTAGCTCCACCAGGACGTGGCGTAGGTAGTCGAGGTCGAGCGGGAGGGGTACGGGCTGGGTCGGGGTCATACTCCAGAGCTTGCCGCACCGGCCGGGGACCAGAGGCGCTGCGGGGCCCGCGTCCCGGGGAAGAGTAGGTCGACGAAGCGTTCGGCGGTCGGCTGCGGCTCGTGGTTGGCCAGGCCAGGGCGCTCGTTCGCCTCGATGAAGACATGCTCGGGGTGCTCCGCGGCGGGCACCAACAGGTCCAGCCCGGTCACCGGGATGTCGAGCGCCCTACTCGCGGCCACGCACGCCTCGGCGATCTCTGGATGCAGCTCCGCGGTGACATCGTGGATCGTGCCCCCGGTGTGCAGGTTGGCGGTCCGGCGGACGACCAGCAACTCGCCCTCGGGCAGGATGTCGGCGAGGGCGTACCCGGCTTCGGCGACCACCTCGCGGGTCATCTCGTCCAGGGGGATTCGGGACTCGCCGCCGGTCGCGGCGGCCCGACGGCGGCTCTGCCGCTTGATCAGCTCAGTGATGTCGTGCACCCCGTCGCCGATGATCGACGCTGGTCGGCGCACCGCGGCCGCTACCACCTCATGATCGATCATGATGACGCGCAGATCCTCACCGGCGCGCAACTCCTCGAGCAGCACCTCCGGGCAGTACCGGGCGGCCAGTTCGACGGCCGTCCGCAGGGCTTCGGCGGTGCGTACCCCGACGGTGATCCCCTTGCCCTGCTCGCCCCGGGCCGGCTTCACGACCAACTCGCCGGCTTCGGCCAGGAAGGCGGTGTCGGCCGCGTCCCCGGTGGCCGTCCGGCCCTGCGGCACGGAGAGCCCGGCCTGGGCGAGGATCCGGCGGGTGACCCGCTTGTCGTCACAGCGGCTCATCGCCACCGCCGAGGTCAGCTCGGAGAGCGACTCGCGGGTGAGGATCGTCCGGCCGCCGCTGGTCAGCCGCAGCTCACCCCAGTTCGGATCGGTCACCTCCACCCGGATGCCCCGGCGCATCGCCTCGTCGGCGACGATCTGCGCGTACGGGTTGAGCTCGTCGTATCCCTCCGGCATGGCGGGGAGGAAGAGGCGCTCGTTGATCGGGTTTTTCCGCTTCACGCAGAGCGCGGTGACGCGGTAGAAACCGAGCCGCTCATAGAGCCGGATCGCGCCCTCGTTCTCGGCGAGCACCGAGAGGTCCACGTACGCCCGTCCCCGATTGACCAATCGGGCCGCCAGCTCAGTGATGAGCGCCTGGCCGGTGCCGGGCGGTGCGGCGTTGAAGTCCACGGTCAGGCACCAGAGGCTGGCACCGCCGTCCGGGTCGTCAAAGACGGCGACGTGGTCCACCCCGGTGATGGTGCCGACGATCTCGCCGGTCGCGTTCTCGGCGACCAGGTGCAGGAAACTGTCGGTGGCGGCGTTGCTGACGAGTACCTCTACCGGTGCGGTCACCATGCCGTTGGCCGCGTAGATCCGATTGACGTCCTCGGCGTCCTGCGCGTCCCGCAGCGGCCGGATCCGCAGGCCGGGGATTTCCGGGGCAGCGAGGCCTTCGCCGTGCAGCGGCAGCCGGAAGGTCAGCGACGGGTCGATGAACAGCTCGTCCGGCAGCCGGGAGACGAGTACGTGCGGATCGTCCAGGTAGATGCAGATGTCCCGGGCGCCGGCCGCCTCCGAGCGCAACACGTCGGCGACGTCGGCCTGGTCGGCGTAGGTCTGGCCGAATACTAACCGGCCCCAGCCGCAGTCCAGCACGACGCCCGCGGCGGGCGCGTCGGCGACGTGCTCCGCCACGGGTGCGACGGCCGGGCTGGCTGTGGTGGCCGCGGAGGCCACCGGGTCGCCGCCGGGGCCGACCCGCTCGAACCGACGACTACGGCCCCGTACCTGATCTGCCAGCGCTACCCCGGTCGCGAGGCTCCCCGACATGGTCAACCGATTCCGTGGTTCTGGAGCCACATTTCCAGGAGTCCGAGTTGCCACAGTTTGTTTCCGTTCAACGGGGTCAGTTCGGCGTTCGGGTCGTCGAGCAGCGCGTTGACGTAGTCGGTGCGGTACAGCCCTCGACGACGAGCCTCCGGCGCCGAGAGCGCGTCGCGGACCCGGTCGAGGAGCTTGCCCTCCAGGTGGGTGAGGCCCGGAACCGGGAAGTAGCCCTTCGGTCGGTCGATGACCTCGTGTGGCAGGACCCGCCGGCCGATCTCCTTGAGCACGCCCTTGCCGCCCTGGGCCAGCTTCAGCTCCGGCGGGCAGGTCGCGGCGAGCTCCACGAATTCGTGGTCGAGGAACGGGACCCGGGCCTCCAGCCCGTGTGCCATGGTCATGTTGTCGACCCGCTTCACCGGGTCGTCGGTCAGCATGATCTGCGTGTCGATCCGCAGGCCGGCGTCGACCGCGGTCTGCGCCCCGGCCTGGGCCAGGTGGGCGGCGACGAACTCGCGTGCCGGGTCACCGTCGGCCAGCCAGGCCGGGTTGAGTACGTGCGCCAGCCCGGCGGCGTCCCGGTCGAAGAACGCCCGGGCGTACGTCTCGAGCGCCTCCTCCCGTGCGACCTGCGCCAGCGGCGGGTACCAGTGGTAGCCGCCCAGGATCTCGTCCGCGCCCTGACCGGACTGGACGACCTTGACGTGACGGGCCACCTCCTGACTGAGCAGGTAGAACGCGACGCAGTCATGGCTGACCATCGGCTCGCTCATCGCGGCGACCGCCGCCTCCAGCGGCGGCACCAGGTCCTGCGACGGGACGCGGATCTGGTGGTGGTCGGTGTCGAAGGTCTTCGCCACCAGGTCCGAGTAGCGGAATTCGTCGCCCTCCCGGCCCCCGACCGAGTCGAAGCCGATGGAGAAGGTGGAGAGGCCGCGCTGCCCCTCCCCGGCGAGCAGGGCCACCACCAGGCTCGAGTCCAAGCCGCCGGAGAGCAGCACGCCGACCGGTACGTCGGCGACCATTCGTCGCCGTACGGCGGTGGTCAGTGAGCCCAGCAGGGCGTCCTGCCAGTCCTGGGCCGACCAGCCGGCGCGGTCGGGGTTCCGGGTGAAGGACGGATTCCAGTAGACCCGCTCGTGGCTGCGGCCGTCCGGCTCGTAGACCCGGACGGTGGCCGGGGGAAGCTTGGCCACCCCGCGCAGGATGGTGCGCGGGGGCGGCACGATGCTGTGGAAGCTCAGGTAGTGCGCCAGCGCGACCGGGTCGATCTCGGTGTTGACGCCGCCGCCGGCCAGTAGCGCCGGCAGGGTGCTGGCGAAGCGGACCACGCCCGGCGACTCGGCCAGGTAGAGCGGCTTGATGCCGAGCCGGTCCCGGGCCAGCACGAGTCGGCCGGTGTCCCGCTCGGTGATCGCCACGGCGAACATGCCGACGAGGTGGTCGACGAAGTCAAGGCCCCACTCGGCGTACGCCTTGACCACCACCTCGCTGTCTCCGGAGGAGAAGAAGTGGTGCCCCTTGGCCTGCAGCTCTGTCCGTAGTTCCCGGTAGTTGTAGATGCAGCCGTTGAAGACGCCGGTCAGGCCGGCGGTCGCGTCCACGACGGGCTGGCCGCTGGCGGCCGAGAGGTCGATGATCTTCAAGCGGCGGTGCCCCAGGGCGATCGCTCCCTGTGCCCACACCCCGCTGTCGTCCGGCCCTCGGTCACTCATCGTGGCCGCCATGCGCTCCACCGTGGCCACGTCGGCCCGGGAACCATCACGGCGAAACTCTCCCGCAAGTCCGCACATGTCGGCCCATGCTGCCAGAGGATATTGCGATTAGCCTGTTGAGACTATGACGGTCGTGTAAAAGGGTTGCTAGAATTCCCGTCCCCCACTGCGCAGAGTGACGGTTCCTGGGGTTGAGGGTGGCGGTTCGTGGCGCGCGTGGTCACTCTGTGAGGATCTGTCGCCGTCACCCGATGTGATGATCGACCCATTTATGGAATGCGATGTGGCGGGCGGGTCGTCGGCGCGAGTGACCCATCGGCCCCGCCCTCGGCTGGCGGCAGGAATGGGTCAAATCGGATAAATGGGTCAGATCGGGGTGAGGCTTGCGCCGTGTCTGTTGGTATCTGGCCGAGGCGACAGCGAGGTTTAGGATCCGCGACGGACATCGGGCTCGGTGGACATCCTTCGCCGCTCGGCAGGGAGCCGCCGCCGTGGCCCGTCGCGATCCGACTGATGGGGGCTGTCGATGGGTTATACCGTACATTCCGGGCGAAGGTTGAACATCGACGCGGGAGATTCGCTCGCTGTCCAGCACGTTCCCGGCCGGGTCGGTCTGCCGGTCCTGGAGGTCGAGGAGCTGCGGCACAACAGAGGAAATGCCGCGACCTACGGGATCTGGCGGGTGCGGGGGGCGGCCGGTCAAGCCGTGTTGAAGATCTACCGGCCGGGTGCGCCCGGCTACACCGGCTTCTGGCCGACCTCCACCGAGCCGACGCACTGGAACTACTGGCGGCGGGAGTCGCTGGCCTATGCGGAAGGCTTGACCTCGACTGCCTACGCCGAGGCCGGCGTCAGCGGGCCGGAAATGCTGGAGACCAACGTACGCGCCGACGGCCTGGTCGAACTCTGGCTGGACTACGTCCCCGGCAGCGGTGGTTTCGAATGGTCGCCTAGCCGTATTGCCCGGTTCGCCTACGAACTCGGCGCGGGCCAGGCGCGGTGGACCGGGCGGGTGCCGGACCTGCCCTGGCTCTCGCGCGGTTGGCTGCGGCAGTACCTCGCCGATGGGCCGCCGCTGTCGGTGAACATCGAGGACTCCGATTGGGGTCATCCGGACGTCGCGTTCTGGCCCGACCCGGTGCGGCAGCGCCTGCGTCGGCTGTGGGCCGAGCGCAACCAGACGCTCGCGGTCGCACAGGGCGTCGAGCGTACGTTGTGCCACCTCGATGTCTGGCCCGCCAACCTCATCGACGTGGGCGGCAGGTCGGTGCTGCTCGACTGGGCGTTCGCCGGAGAGGGAGCGGTCGGCGAGGACATCTCCAACCTCATCCTGGACAGCTTCACCGACGGCCTGATGGATCCGGACCTGCTACCGGAGATCGCGGAGGGCTGTGTCGACGGCTACCTCAAGGGCTTGCGGGACGGTGGCTGGTCCGGCTCCGAGGACGCGGTCCGCGTCGCGGTCGGCGCGTGTGGCGCCGCGAAGTTCAGCTGGTTTGGTCCCGCCGTGCTCGGCCGGGCGGTCAGCAACGACGTCGGGTCGTCGAACTACAGCCAGGACGAGTCCGCCGAACTGGTGGTCAAGCGGGTAGCGGGCCTGGTCACGCTCATCGCCGACTGGGCACGCGTCGCCGGATCACGCTAGGCCGGTACCACGGGGACCTGGTGCCGCGGTCGCCGCGCCGGTTCCAGGCTAGGCGGGCTGCTCCGGCTCCAGGAACTCGAGCCGGTTGCCCAGTGGGTCGTGGGCGTAGAACCGACGGTGCCCGGGGAAGTTGTCGTCCCAGTCGACCTCGATCCCATGCTCGCCGAGGCGCTTGGCCAAGGCGTCGATGTCATTCACCAGGATTCCCGGGTGCGCCTTGCGGGCCGGCCGGAAATCCAACTCCACGCCGAGGTGGATCTCGAGCCCGCCGGAGCGGAACCAGCAACCACCGCGGGTGGCGAGGACTGGCGGCTTGGCTAGCTCGGCCATGCCCAGCACACCGCCGTAGAACTCTCGCACGGTCGGCTCCGACTCCGGCGGGATGGCCAACTGCGTGTGGTGCAGCCCGTTCAACCGGTAGCCCTGCTGCCGCTGGTCGCTCACCAACATACCCCCCACTCGTCGTGACAACGCGCCTTAACGTATCCGCCGGCCGCCGTTCGCGCTGCCCGGGTTCGGTCACCACGGGGCTCTCGCCAGACCGTTCATGCCGTTGCCACGGAGTTGGGCAACCTCAGGGACGCACAGTTGGAACGCAGGCGGGGCCGGGCGTCCGCCGCGGCCCCGCCTGCGTGCTTACCTGGTCAGTCTCGGTTTGCCGGTTGCTCGGAAGGGGCGCAGAAGCTGAGCCCGGTCGGGCCGTGGTTGCAGTAGCCGCCGGGATTCTTGGTCGGAGCGAGGTACTGCTGGTGGTATCCCTCGGCGAGGTAGTAGTCGCCGAGGGGGCTGATCTCTGTGGTGATCTCGCCCTTGCCGGCGCGGGCCACGACCGGTGCGAACGCGTCGCGGGACGCCAGCGCGGTGGTCAGCTGCTCCTCGGTGGTCGTGTAGATCGCCGATCGGTACTGGCTGCCCATGTCGTTGCCCTGCCGCATGCCCTGGGTCGGGTCATGGTTCTCCCAGAAGACCTTCAACAGGTCCTCGTATGTGATCTTCGTCGGGTCGTAGCTGACCTGGACGACCTCGGCGTGCCCGGTCCGGCCGGAGCAGACCTCGTCGTACGACGGATTCGGCGTGTAGCCGCCCGCGTAGCCCACCGAGGTGGTGAACACGCCGGGCAGCGTCCAGAACAGCCGCTCGGCGCCCCAGAAACAACCCATCCCGAAGACGGCGATCTCGGTTCCCTCAGGGAACGGGCCCGCCAGCGGGGTGCCCAACACCTCGTGCGGGTCGGTGACCGGTGTCGCGACCGGGCGGCCGGGCAGGGCCTCCTCCGGGGTGATCAGCTGGGCCTTGGTACGGCGCAGGAACACGATGGGACTCCTCTCATACCCTTCCCCGGCTGCAACGCCGGCCGGCCCTGCTTCCTTACCCGCGACGGGGGCTTCCTTGCCTGTGACGGCGGCTTCCTCGCCCGTGACGGCGGCGCTCAGGCGTGATCCGGCAGGGCCGCGCGGATCCGGTCGGCGTGGTCGGCCGCCTCGGCGTCGTCCCGGTAGTGGGTGCGGGGCCAGAAGAAGCCGCGCAGCCCGTCGCCCTTCGTCCGCGGCACCACATGGGTGTGCAGGTGGGGGACCGATTGCGACACCTTGTTGTTCATCGCCACGAACGTGCCGCCCGCACCCAGCCCGGCCTCAACCGCTACGGCGAGTCGGCGGACCAACCCGAAGTAGCCCGGCAGCGCCTCCGCCGGCAGGTCCGCCAGCGTGACCAGGTGGGGACGCGGCACCACGAGCAGGTGTCCCTTGAACACCGGCCGGGTGTCCAGGAAGGCCACCCCGCCCGGCTCGTCCACGACCCGGAACGCCGGGACCTCGCCCGCCACGATCCCGCAGAACACGCATCCGCTCATCCCTCGGCAGGGTAGCCCAGACCGGGCCCGACTAACGTTCCGGTCATGAGTAACGGCTTCGAGACGCTCGCCATCCACGCCGGCCAGGCCCCGGAGGCCCGCACCGGTGCGGTGATCCCCCCGATTTACCAGACCAGCACGTACGCGCAGGACGCCGTCGGCGCGCCGCGCCAGGGCTACGAGTACAGCCGCTCCGGCAACCCGACCCGGGATGCCCTGCAGGAGTGCCTGGCCGCGCTCGAAGGCGGCACCGTCGGTCTCGCCTTCGCCAGTGGCCTCGCCGCCGAGGACACGCTGCTGCGGGCGGTCTGCACCCCCGGCGACCACGTGGTCATCCCGGACGACGCCTACGGCGGCACCTACCGGCTCTTTGCCCGGGTGACCGAGCGCTGGGGCCTGTCCTACACCCCGGCCCGGGTCTCCGACCCCGACGCGGTTCGGGCCGCGATCCGACCGGGCCAGACGAAGATCGTCTGGGTGGAGACCCCCACCAACCCGTTGCTCGGCATCGCCGACATCGCCGCCCTCGCGGCGATCGCCCACGAGGCGGGGGCATTGCTCGTGGTGGACAACACCTTCGCCTCCCCGTACCTGCAGCAGCCGATCACGTTCGGGGCCGACGTCGTCCTGCACTCGACCACCAAGTACATCGGCGGACACTCCGACGTGGTCGGTGGGGCACTGGTCGTCGCTGACCCCGAACTCGGTGCCGAGCTGGGTTATCACCAGAACGCCATGGGTGCGATCAACGGGCCGTTCGATGCCTGGCTCACCCTGCGCGGGATCAAGACCCTCGGCGTACGAATGGATCGCCACTGCGACAACGCCGAGCGGATCGCCACCTTCTTGGACGGGCACCCGTCGGTCGCCTCGGTCAGCTACCCCGGCCTGCCCACCCACCCCGGGTACGAGGTGGCCGTCAAGCAGATGCGGCGCTTCGGCGGGATGGTCTCCTTCCGTGCGGCCGGCGGCGAGGAACAGGCCGTACAGATCTGTAACCGGGCGAAGCTGTTCGTGCTCGCCGAGTCGCTCGGCGGGGTGGAGTCCCTGATCGAGCATCCGGGACGGATGACACACGCCGGCGCGGCCGGCTCGCCGCTTGAAGTTCCCGGCGATCTCGTGCGACTGTCTGTCGGCATTGAGACGGTAGACGACCTGCTGGCTGATCTGGAGCAGGCGCTGGGCTGATCGCGGGGCTGGGGAGGGTGGCCGTGCAGGACATCAAGCCGACCTGGGTGGGGGCGACCGCCAAGCAGATCGCCCGCGGCGTACGCCGCGGCGACATCTCCGCCACCCAGGTCGTCGCCGACCATCTCGACCACGTCGCCCGGGTCGACCCCGACCTGGCCGCGTTCCGGCGGGTGCGGGCTGGTGCGGCGGTCACCGAGGCGGAGAAGGTCGACGAGCTGGAAGACCTGGCGGACCTTCCGCTGGCCGGGGTGCCGGTGGCGGTCAAGGAGAACACCGCCGTCGCCGGACTGCCCACCTGGAACGGTTCGGCCGCCGCCCGGACCCTGGTGGCGGAGGCCGACCACGAGGTGGTCCGGCGGCTGCGTGGCGCAGGCGCGGTGATTCTCGGCGTCACCCGGATGCCGGAGCTGGGCCTGTGGGGGGTGACCGACGACTCGACCGCGGTGACCCGAAACCCGTGGGACCCCGGCCGTACCCCCGGCGGCTCGTCCGGGGGGTCGGCCGCGGCGGTGGCCGCGGGGCTGGTGCCGATCGCCCACGGCAACGACGGGCTCGGGTCGATCCGGATTCCGGCGGCCTGCTGCGGTCTGGTCGGCCTCAAGCCCGGGCGTGGGGTGGTGCCCTGCCAACTCGGCGCGGACGACTGGTTCGGCCTCACCGAGCACGGAATGCTGACCACCACCGTCGCCGACGCGGCGGTCGGCTTTCAGACGCTCGCCGGCCGGCGGCAGGAGAAGCTCGTCCCGCCGGCCCGGCTCCGGGTCGGCGTGTCCCTGCGCTCCCCGGTGCGGGGCATCTCGCCGGATGGGTCGAACCGGGACGCGGTCGCCGCCGCCGGCCGACTGCTCGCCGCCGCCGGGCACGACACCGTGCCCGCCGACCCGAACTACTCGACGGCACTCGGCCTACAGGGCCTCGCCACCTGGTTCGCCGCGGCTGCCGCGGATGTCCAGGCCGCTGGCCTGGACCGGCGGAGCCTGCAGAAACGCAACCGCCAGCACGTCCGGCTCGGGGAGTGGGTGCAGCGCCGGGGGTACGTCCGCCCGGCCGACCGGGCGGACTGGCGGGAGCGCTCGATTGGGCTCTTCACCGACCATTCGATCGACCTGCTGCTCACCCCGGCCCTGGCGAGCATCCCCCCGGCGGCGATCAGCTGGTCGGCTCGCTCCTGGCGGGCGAACGTGTTCGCCAACCTTCGTTACGCCCCGTACACCGCACCGTGGAACGTCGCCGGACTGCCCGCACTGGTGGTGCCGGTCGGCCGCCGCCCGGACGGGCTACCGGTGGCGGTCCAGCTGGTTGGTCCGCCCGGGTCCGAGCTCCTGCTGCTCGGTGTGGCCGGCCAGTTCGAGATGCAGGCCCCCTGGGCCCGACACGCCACTGGCTATCCACGGGAGGGGACGCCCTCGCCGGCCGCCGGGTGACCCGCCGTCGGACCCACCACAACGGCGGGGACCGGCGGCGGTGGCCAGGCCGGGCGCTGGTCGGGGCGGGTGGCACGATCAGGGCATGACGAAATTGGTCAGCCTGGACGACGTACGGGCCGCGCGGGAGTTGCTTGCTGGGGTCGTACGGACCACCCCGTTGGAACCGTCCCGTCCCCTCAGCGCGGAGCTCGGCGGGCCGGTGTGGCTCAAATGTGAGCACCTTCAGCGGGCTGGTTCGTACAAGGTGCGGGGGGCTTTTGTGCGGATCTCCCGGCTGTCGGCGGCGGAGCGCGCCGACGGTGTGGTCGCGGCCAGCGCCGGCAACCATGCCCAGGGGGTGGCGCTCGCCGCCGGCCTGGTCGGTACGCACGCCACCGTCTTCATGCCGATAAACGCACCGTTGCCGAAGGTGGAGGCCACCAAGGGGTACGGCGCAAAGGTTGAACTCGTTGGTAACACGGTTGACGAGTCACTGGTGGCCGCGCAGACCTACGCCGAGCGCACCGGGGCAACGTTGATCCACCCCTTCGACCACCGCGATGTGATCGCGGGACAGGGCACAGTGGCGCTGGAGCTTCTTGAACAGTGCCCGGAGGTCCGCACGATCGTCACCGGGGTGGGGGGCGGCGGACTGGTCTCTGGCATCGGAGTTGCGGTGAAGGCGCTGCGCCCGGATGTGCGGGTCATCGGTGTGCAGGCGGCCAGCGCCGCCGCCTTCCCACCCTCACTGGCCGCGGGGGAGCCGGTGCGGCTGCCGTCGTTCGGCACGATCGCGGACGGAATCGCCGTCGGTTGTCCCGGCGCGCTGACCTTCCAGCATGTCCGCGCGTTGGTCGATGAGGTGGTAACCGTGCGCGAGGAGGACATCTCCCGGGCACTGCTGATGTTGTTGGAGCGGGGCAAGCAGGTGGTCGAGCCGGCCGGTGCGGTGGGGGCGGCGGCGCTGCTGGCCGGTGCGGTTGAGGTCGAGGCCCCGGTGGTAACGGTGCTCTCTGGTGGCAACATCGATCCGCTACTGATGCTGCGGGTGATCGAGCATGGACTCGCGGCGGCCGGGCGTTACCTGCGGGTCACCGTCCGCTGCTCGGATCGACCGGGCCAACTTGCCTCGCTGCTCAATGAGATCGCCGAGCAGCGGGCGAACGTCGTGGATGTCGAGCACCAGCGGGCCAACCCGCACCTGCGGCTCGGCGAGGTCGAGGTGGCGCTGTCGGTGGAGACCCGCGGCACCGAACACTCGGACACGCTGATCAGTGTGCTGCGGGCCAGCGGCTACCAGGTGGTCTTCGCCGGCGAGGCGTGAGGCCGCCGGCCCGGCTCTGCGGAGGCCGAACGCCGACGTGCCGGTGGCCCGGGGCCACCGGCACGTCGCCACGGGTTGCTCAGCCGCTGCCTTCAGCCGCCGAAGGGCTCGAAGGCGACCACGGTGACCTTGATATCCGCGCCGCTGGGTGCGGTGTAGGTGCAGGTCTGGCCCGGGCGGCAGCCCAGGATCGCCTTCCCGATGGCGGACTCGGGGCTGTAGACCGTCAGGTCGGTGGTCGACGAGATCTCGCGGGAACCGAGCAGGAAGCGCTCGGTGTCATCCTTGTCGTCATCGAAGTAGATCGTCACTACCATGCCCGGTGCGACGGTGTCGGCGGTCGGTGCCTCGCCCACCTGAGCGGTGCGCAGCAGCTCCTTCAGGTAGACGATCCGTCCTTCGGCCTTGCCCTGTTCCTCGCGGGCGGCGTGGTAGCCACCGTTCTCCCGCAGGTCACCCTCTTCGCGCCGGGCGTTGATCTCGGCGGCGATGACCGGCCGATTGGCGATCAACCCGTCGAGCTCCGCCTGGAGGCGGTCGTGCGCCTCCTGGGACAGCCAGGTGGCGGGCGCCTCGTTGCCAGTGGACACAGGCGATCTCCTCAGTCGTGCTGGCGGCAGGTGAAATTCCAAGTTACCAGTGCGGGCCGACGCCGTCGGCCCGACGATCAACGTCGGGGCTCTCCCGCGCCGCCCCGCCGCGGCCGTCTGAGCAGGTCAGGCCGGGCGACGGCAGCGAAGTACCTCGCCGATGAAAGGACGTCCCTCAGTCACCAGGCGGTGCTGCGCGCGTATCTCGCGCTCGTCGGGCTGGGCGGTCACCGTGACCTGCTCCCGGGCCACCTCGGCGCCGTCTCGGTCCCGGGCCCGCAGCAGACAGACCGCGGACCCGCCCGGGGGTACGGTGACCCGGAAGTTGATCAGCACCTGGGAGTCGGTGATCTCGGTATAGGTGATTACGGTCGCGTCGTACTCCACGCCGCCGTACTGCTGGTAGAGCCGGACCACGATCGTGCCGAGGGCCGCCACCAGGGCGAGCCCCACCAGTGCGGTCAGCACCGGGCGGCGGCGGCGTTCCCGCCGACGGCCGTACCGACCGGGTGGGAAGACCGGCGCGCCGGTCAAATGTGTGGCGTGCGTCTCGCTCACCGGCGGGCCTCTCCTGGCGTCGTTGTCGGGGGGATCAGCAAGAATGGTTCGGTAAGAGTGGCAGGTTCATTCTCCCAGCCGTCTGGGCACGCCAGCACCTTGGGCATGCCAGCACCGTGGGCGCGCCAGCACCTTTGGCGTGCCAGCACCGTGAGCAGGTCACGCATCGTGGGAGCTCCAGCAGCGCACCGCAAGCATCGCAGGTCAGCGCCGGTGGAGTGCCCAGGGGTGCGGGTGTGTGCGGTGGGCGGGCCGACGGCGGGGATTGTTCCGTAGCCGGGCGGCCTGGGTAGGCCGCCGGGCAGAGATGAGGAGCGCCGACGTTGGCAGAGCGACTGCGACTCATGGCCGTCCACGCACACCCGGACGACGAGTCGAGCAAGGGCGCGGCGACCACCGCGAAGTACGTGGCCGAGGGGGTGGACGTCCTGGTCGTGACGTGCACCGGCGGCGAGCGGGGGAGCGTGCTCAACCCGAAGATGGACCGGCCCGACGTCTGGGCCAACATCGCCGACATCCGCCGCGCCGAGATGGACGCCGCGCGGGCGATTCTCGGCGTTGAGCAGGCCTGGCTGGGCTTCGTGGACTCTGGCCTGCCGGAGGGAGACCCGCTGCCACCGTTGCCCGAGGGCTGCTTCGCCCGGCAGGACGTGGACGAGGCCGCCGGCCCGCTGGTGCGCCTGATGCGTGAGTTCCGTCCGCACGTCGTCACCACCTACGACGAGGAGGGAGGCTACCCCCATCCCGACCACATCATGACCCACAAGATCAGCGTTGCGGCCTTCGACGCCGCCGGTGTCCCCGAGCGTTACCCCGATCTTGGTGAGCCTTGGCAGCCGCTCAAGCTCTACTACGACATCGTCTTCTCCAAGGGCAAGATCCTGGTGCTGCACGAGGCGATCCTCGCCGCCGGCTTCGAGTCGCCGTACGAGGAGTGGATCAAGCGTGGGGAGGGCCGGACAGACAAGGGCCCCAGAATCACCACCCGGGTGGACTGCGCCGAGTACTTCCCGGTCCGCGACGACGCGTTGCGCGCCCACGCGACCCAGATCGATCCGGATGGATTCTGGTTCCAGGTGCCGATGGAGGTACAACAGCGCGCCTGGCCCACGGAGGACTTCCAACTCGTGCGATCCCTGGTCGACAGCGCCATGCCCGAGTCGGACCTCTTCGCCGGTATTGCCTAGCCGGCGTACCCGGGCAGAGGGGTTCCGCCGGCCCTGCTCCAGGGGCGGGCTAGGCTGGTCACCACTCGCGCAACGGAGGACGCCATGCTGACCGCCGCTGAGGTGCTCGCCCAAAACAACTTCGGCAACACCCGCACCGGCGGGCTGGCCGGCCCCATGGGCCTGTTCCTGATCCTCGTGCTGGGGATCGCCACCGTCTTACTGATCCGCAACATGAACGCCCGCCTGCGCCGGCTGCCCAACCAGTTTCCGCCCGCCCCCGGCTCCGCTGCGGCTGGCTCCGCTCCGTCCGGCGCTGATCCGGCAGCTGCGGTGGTCAGTGAGGCGACCGGTGGCACCCCGGTGGGGGATTCTTCGCTGAATTCCGGCACCGGGCCCCAGCAGCCCTGAACGGGCCTTGGCCGCATGATTCACGACTATCGGCGCCCTAGCCCCCTGTTGCGGTAACCGGTATTGGCTTAGCCTTCCCGCCGGGGACGGAAAGTTTCGTCGGCCTGGGTAGGAGGGGGCGCCGATGATCAGCACAGCTGAGGCTGCCCGTCGTCCTGCCGTAGAGCTCGGGGCCGGAGCAGGGCGGTGACCTCCACCTCGCCCGACCAGTCGCGGGCCGGTCCGCCCGGCCGGTTGAGGTGGGCCCACGCGCTCACGGCGGCGATGCTGGCGACAGCCCTGGTCGTAGCCGTGGCAGCGGTCATCCGGCCGAGCGGTCTGCCCAGCAACGACCCGCTCGGCGGCCCCACACGCTTCGGGATCGCGGTCGCCCTCTTCGCGTTCGCGCAGCTCGCCCGACTCCAGTTCCGGGCCGCGGCCGGAGCGGTCAGCCTCACCTGGGGCGAGGCGGCGCTCGTCATCTGCCTCCACCAGGTGCCCGCCGGCTGGATTCCGGCGGCCACCCTCCTGGGCGTCGGTCTGGCCTGGTCGGGGATGTCGTTGCGCGGCCCCCGCCGGCCGCCGTTGGAGATCGCCCGGATCGCGTCGTTGCTGACCGTGGCGACGGCCCTGGCCGGGTTCGTCACCACCCTGCTGGGTCCGCCGCTGCTGGCAGCGCCGACCCCACCGCTCGCGCTCGCGATGGTCGCGGGTGCCGTCACCTACCTGCTCGTCAGTGTCGGGCTCGGTGCGGTCACCGTCAACCTGCACCACGGTGCGCCAGTCGGTGCTCTGCTGGGTGAGGCGCTGCGCGGCAAACTGATGACGTTCGTGGGGAACGTTGTGGTGGGCTTGGTAGTGGTCGCCCTCATCGAGGTGGACCCACGGTGGTTGTTGATCCTCCCGCTGCCGCTCTGGCTGCTCCAGCAGACCTACCGCCACCGGCTTCGTGCCGATCGGGAGCGACGTGCCTGGCGGGCCTTCGCCGAAGCGACCGCCGCGCTTAGCCACCGCGACGAGCGGGGCATGGCGACGGCGGCGGTGAGCGGCGCACTGACCCTGTTCCAGGCCGAGCTGGTCACGGTGGAGGTCGCCGACGGCGACGGTAAATGGCGCCGGTACCGGGGCGACGCCACCGGTCAGCTCTCCACCCGGGAGATTGGCGGCCCCGACCCGACCGACGGGGACGAACGCGAGCTGGTGCGGTCGCTCACCGTTGGGACTGCCGTCGGCGGCCGACTCCACGTCCGGTTCCCCCGGGCGGCACCGCCCACCGACCGCGACCGCGACGTCTTCGCGGCGTACGGTGACGCCCTCGCCGTTGCTCTGCACGACGCGGCGAGCCATCGGGAGCTGCGCAAGGTAGCCGCCTGCTCCCTGCAGGAGGCGGTGAGTGACGCGCTGACTGGCCTGGCCAACCGCACGGCCATGCTCCGCGAGGGGGACCAGGTGCTGCGGCGGCTGGCCCGGGACCGGCCGGTGGCGTTGCTGCTGCTGGACATCAACCGGTTCAAGGAGGTCAACGACACGCTCGGGCATGCCGCCGGTGACCAGCTACTCCGGCTGACCGCCGATCGACTGGGCGGGCTGGCCCGCGGCGGGGACCTGCTGGGCCGGCTCGGCGGCGACGAGTTCGCGCTCCTGTTGACCTCGGTGCCAGTGCTCGGGGACAGCGCCGCCCCGATGGCGTACACGCTGCGCCAGGCCCGGGAGATCACCGAACGGCTCGCCGCCCCCACCGAGGTGGCGGGTGTCCGGATGTCCGTGGAGGCCGCCGTCGGGGTGGTGGTCGCCGGCGCTGGCACCGCCGACATGGCGGAGCTGCTGCGCCGGGCGGACATCGCGATGTACCAGGCGAAGGAGGGCAGCGGCTGCGTCGCCGCGTACGACTCCGCGCGGGACGCCACCAGCACCGACCGGCTCGCTCTCCTGGCCGAGTTGCGCGAGGCGTTGGCCGCCGACGACCAGCTGGTGCTGGTCCTGCAACCGGCGGTGGACCTGGCCACCGGGGCGCCGACCGGGGTGGAGGCCCTGATCCGCTGGCGGCATCCCCGACGCGGTTTGCTCAACCCGCACGAGTTCATCCGTCCGGTGGAAAACAGCGAGCAGTTGGGCACCTTCACCCGGTACGTGCTGGACAAGGCGCTCGGCGTGGCGGCGCAGTGGGCCCGGGACGGGTTGGACCTGCCGATCTCGGTGAACCTCTCCGCCCGCAGCCTGCTTGACCGGCGGCTGCCGACCGAGATCGCGGACGCGCTGCGCCGCCACCGGGTGCCGGCGCGGCGCCTCGTCCTGGAGATCACCGAGACGGTGGTGATGAGCGAGCTCGAGGTGATCGACGAGGTGCTCGGCGCGCTGCGCACGATGGGCGTGCAGTTGGCCGTAGACGACTTCGGCACCGGGTTCTCGTCGTTGACCTTCCTCACCCGGGTCGCCGTGGACGAGTTGAAGGTGGACCGTTCCTTCGTGCTCCGGATGGCCGACTCGCCGGAGGCGGCGGCGATCGTGCGTACCACGGTGGGGCTGGGCCAGCAGTTGGGGCTACGGGTGGTCGCTGAGGGGGTGGAGACCGCCGAGCAGCGCAGCGCGTTGGCCGAACTCGGCTGCACGGCCGCCCAGGGCTACCACTTCTTCAAACCCATGCCCGCCGACAAGATTGGCGCGGTCCTCGGCGGTCTGGTCAACGGGGCGCGCTCCCGGGTTGTTCCCCTCCGGGCCGATGGCGCCTCCTGACCGTCCGCGCCGATAGGGTCGTGCCGTGAACCGACTCGCCGACGCCACCAGCCCGTACCTGCTTCAGCACAAGGACAACCCGGTCGACTGGTGGCCGTGGTGCGCGGAGGCGTTCGCCGAGGCCCGCCGGCGGGACGTTCCGATCATGATTTCGGTCGGGTATGCCGCCTGCCACTGGTGTCACGTCATGGCGCACGAGTCCTTCGCCGACGAGCAGGTGGCCGCGGTGCTGAACGAGGGCTTCGTGGCGATCAAAGTGGACCGCGAGGAGCGTCCGGACATCGATGCCGTCTACATGACGGCGACCCAGGCCATGACCGGGCAGGGCGGCTGGCCCATGACCGTCTTCGCCGCCGCGGACGGAACCCCGTTCTTCTGCGGCACCTACTTCCCGAAGCCCAACTTCCTCCGGCTGCTCCAGTCGGTCACCACCGCCTGGCGGGACCAGCGCAGCGCCGTGCTCCAGCAGGGTGCCGCGGTCGTTGAGGCGATCGGCGGTGCCCAGGCGGTCGGGGGCCCGTCCGCCCCGTTAACCGCCGACCTGCTCGACGCCGCCGCCGACCGGCTCGGTGCGGAGTACGACGAGACGAACGGTGGGTTTGGCGGGGCGCCGAAGTTCCCGCCGCACCTGAGCCTGCTCTTCCTGCTGCGGCAGTACCAGCGCACCGGCGACCAACGGACCCTGGAGATCGTCCGACACACCGCGGAGGCGATGGCCCGGGGCGGCCTGTACGACCAACTCGCCGGGGGCTTCGCCCGCTACTGCGTGGATGGGCAGTGGGTGGTGCCGCACTTCGAGAAGATGCTCTACGACAACGCCCTGCTGCTGCGGGTCTACACCCACCTGTGGCGGCTGACCGGTGACCCGATGGCCCGGCGCGTGGCCCGGGACACCGCCCGCTTCCTCGCCGACGAGCTGCACCGGCCGGGCGAGGGGTTCGCCTCCGCGCTGGACGCCGACGCGGCCGGGGTTGAGGGGTTGACCTACGTCTGGACCCCCGCCCAACTCGTCGCGGCCCTGGGCGAGCAGGACGGCCGGTGGGCCGCCGACCTGTTCGCGGTCACCGAGCAGGGCTCGTTCACCCCCCACGCCGCCGCGCCGACCGGGTCAGCCGGAACCGGGGCGGCAGCCGCCGAGCAGTCGGCCAGCGTACTTCGGCTGGCCCGGGACGTTGACGATGCGGCCCCGGAGGTGCAGTCCCGCTGGCAGGAGATCGCGCACCGGTTGCTGATGGTCCGCGACACCCGCCCGCAGCCGGCCCGCGACGACAAGGTGGTCGCCGCCTGGAACGGGCTCGCGATCACCGCGATCGCGGAGTTTCAGCAGGTCGTAGCCATCTTTGCGGAGGATGCTCCCGGGCCGGACGCCAACCTGATGGAGGGCGTGACGATCGTCGCCGACGGGGCCATGCGGGACGCCGCTGAGCACCTGGCGAGGGTGCACCTCGTGGCCGGGCGGCTGCGGCGCACCTCGCGGGACGGCCGGGTCGGGGAGGCCGCCGGAGTCCTGGAGGACTACGGCTGCGTGGCCGAGGCGTTCTGCGCGATGCACCAGCTGACCGGCGAGGGACGGTGGCTGACCCTGGCGGGGCAACTCCTCGACGTGGCGCTGGAGCGGTTCGCCGCACCGCAGGGCAGCTTCTTCGACACCGCTGATGACGCGGAGCGTCTGGTCAGCCGGCCCGCCGACCCCACCGACAACGCCACCCCCTCCGGCCGGTCGGCGATCGTCGCCGCGCTGGTCGCGTATGCGGCGTTGACCGGCGAGACCCGCTACCGGGAGGCGGCGGAGGCGGCGCTGGCCACCGTGGCGCCGATCGTCGCCGCGCACGCCCGCTTCACCGGGTACGCGGCCACCGCCGGTGCGGCGCTGCTCGCCGGCCCGTACGAGATCGCAGTGGTGACTCCCGATCCGGGTGGTGAGCCGTTGGTGCACGCGGCGCACCGCTACGCCCCGCCCGGTGCCGTGGTGGTGGCGGGGCGGCCGGACCAGCCCGGGGTGCCGCTACTCGCCGGCAGGCAGATGGTCAACGGGCAGGCCACCGCGTACGTCTGTCGCGGCTTTGTCTGCGACCGGCCGGTAACCGGAGTTGACGACCTGGTGGCGCAGCTGACGGGCCGGTAGGCGGCCGGTCGACCCGGACTGCCGGCCGGTGGCGACCCGGATCGCCGCCGGTGGCGACTGGGTAGGCCGGTAGGCCGGTGGGCGGCTAGGCGGGTGGCGGGCCCGGGTGGCGGACTGGCTCCGCTCGCCGGATACGCTGACCTGGCTATGGACTCCCACACCGGTCTGCCCGTTGTCGGCATGGTGGGTGGCGGCCAATTGGCCCGGATGACCCATCAGGCCGCGATCGCCCTCGGCCAGTCGCTGCGCGTGCTCGCGCTCGCTCCCGACGACGGTGCCGCCCTGGTGGCCGCCGACGTGCAGTACGGCGAGCACACTGATCTCGCGGCGCTGCGTACCTTCGCCAAGGGCTGCGACGTGGTCACCTTCGACCACGAGCACGTTCCTACCGAGCACATCAACGCCCTCGCCGACGAGGGCGTCAAGCTGTTTCCGCCGGCCGAGGCGCTGGTGCACGCCCAGGACAAGCGGGTCATGCGGGAACGCCTCGCGACGCTGGGTCTGCCGAATCCGGCCTGGCGGCCGGTCGAGAACCCGGCCGACCTCGAATCCTTCGGCGACGCCGTGGGCTGGCCGGTGGTACTCAAGGCGGCCCGGGGTGGCTATGACGGCCGGGGCGTGTGGCTGGTTGAGGACGCCGCTCAGGCGGTCGAGCTATCGGCCACGTTGCTTGCCACGGGGACGTGCCTGATCGCGGAGGAGCGGGTGGCGCTGCGCCGGGAGCTGGCCGTGCAGGTGGCCCGTTCCCCGTTCGGGCAGGTCGCCGCGTACCCGGTGGTCGAGACCGTGCAGCGGGACGGGATCTGCGTCGAGGTCCTGGCCCCCGCACCGGAGCTGCCGGAGGAGCTGGCGGTCGGTGCGCAGCAGCTCGGCATCGACCTCGCCACCGAGCTCGGCGTGGTGGGCCTGCTCGCCGTCGAGCTGTTCGAGGTGGCCGACCCGGCCGAGGCCACGGGTAGCCGCCTCGTGGTCAACGAATTGGCGATGCGGCCGCACAACTCCGGGCACTGGACGATCGAGGGGGCCCGGACCTCGCAGTTCGAGCAGCACCTGCGGGCGGTGCTCGACTATCCGATGGGGGACACCTCGTTGGCCGCGCCGGTGGTGGTGATGGCGAACGTGCTGGGCGGTGAGCCGGGCGGCATCTCCATTGACGAGCGGCTACACCACCTCTTCGCCGCCGAGCCGGGGGCGAAGGTGCACCTCTACGGCAAGCAGGTGCGCCCAGGCCGCAAGATCGGCCATGTCACCGTACTCGGCGACAACCTGGACGAGGCACGCAGCCGGGCGGCGCGGGCGGCCCGGTGGCTGCAGGAGGGGCACGGATGAGCACGGTCGGGCTGATCATGGGCAGCGACTCGGACTGGCCGACGATGCGGGCCGCCGCCGAGACGCTGGACGAGTTCGGGGTCGCGTACGAGGTCGAGGTGGTCTCGGCGCACCGGACGCCGGTCCGCATGATCGAGTATGGCCGCGACGCCGTTGACCGCGGCCTAAAGGTGATCATCGCCGGGGCGGGGGGTGCGGCGCACCTGCCGGGCATGGTCGCCTCGGTTACCCCACTGCCGGTGATCGGGGTGCCGGTGCCCCTTAAGTACCTGGACGGAATGGATTCGCTGCTCTCCATCGTGCAGATGCCGGCCGGCGTGCCGGTGGCCACCGTCTCGATCGGCAACGCCCGCAACGCGGGCCTGCTCGCGGTCCGGATCCTCGGCGTTGAGGACCGGGCGCTGCTCGATCGGATGACGGCGTTCCAATCCAGCCTGGAGCAGGTGGTCGCGGAGAAGGACGCGGCCCTGCGCGCCTCGCTGAGCTGACCCCGGTGCGGGCCTTGCCGAGCTGACCTCGGGCGGTTGGCCGCCGCAGCCCGCTAGCGCATGCCGCGCAGGGCGGTCTGGAGGCGTTCCTGGGCCCGACGGCGACGTTCGTTGCTGGCCCCGAGGACCAGCAGGAGGAGGCCGGCGGGGATCAGCAGTAGCCACGGCCCGAGACTGAACAGCGCGTGGATCGCCGTGATCGCCGTGGCCGTGGCCCCCACAATCACCGGGGCCTGCTGCTGCCGCAGCGAGCCGAAGACCAGCACCGCGACCGCCCCGAGCAGCAGCAGCACCCGGCGCAGCATGCTGCTCTCGGTGGCCAGCACGATCGCCAGGGTTGGCGCGAACGCGGTCACCAGGGCCGGTCCGTACGCCACCCAGCTGCTGATCTCGGAGCGCTGGCGCAGCTCCAGTACGCCGACGAGCAGGGCCAGCGCAGCGAACGGCAGGGTGTAGGCCTCGGGCAGGGCCACGTCCGCCACCCACATGAGAATCCACCACGCGGTGATCTCGCAGCTCACCACCGCCCAGAAGAGGATCCGCCGCTCGATGTCGGGGCGACCGGGTCGGGCCGCCGCCACGCCGAGGATGGCGCCCCCGGCGGCGAGCAGGGCCGCGATGTGCCGGGGCGAGTCGTAGGCCAGCGCCAGGGCGATCAGCGCGGCGGCGAAGCCGCTCCACTCCACCGTGGCCGCCTCCCGCCCCGCCTCCGGCCGGCGCAGGCGCGGCAGGGTGGCCGCGAAGACCTGGAGGGCCGCCCCGACGGCCAGGACGCCGAACGCCGACCAGCGCGCGCTCAGACCGGCTACCAGACCGGTGGTGAGCACGAAGAGCTGCGCCATCAGGGCTGCGAAAAGCCAGCCGAGGATGCGGGCGTGCCCGGTGGCACCGAAGAGCGCCGCCGCCGTACCCACCCCCACCGCGCCGCCGAGCGTGACCAGGGTCAGGTCCTCTGCGGCCAGGCTGCCGGCCAGTCCCGCGCTGCCGGCGGCGAGGCCGATGCCGAAGACGAGTACCCGGGCCAGCCGGAGCGAGCGCGCTCGCTCCACCAGGGTGGGCGGCGGCGTGAGCGCGAGTCCGAGCATGGCGAGGGTGAACACGGTGAGCCCGGCGAGGGTGCTTGCTGGCCAGGCGAGATCCAGCGCCACGGGCGTGATCAGCAGGGTCACCGCCGCACCCGGCAGGACGACCGGCACCGCCCGACTGCGCCGACCGCCACTGAAACCGACAGCAGCCAGTGCGGCGGCGGCGGTCAGCAGCAGCGCGGTGAGTACGTGTGTCGGGTCCGCCGCCGCGGGGGCGGGCAGGAGTAGCTCCGGCGGCGGGCCCTGCCAGGTGCGGCCGAGGGTTCGGTGTGGCTCGACCAGCGCCATGTGCAGCGCCGGTGCGAGCGAGGCCAAGGCCAGCACCGTGGGCACGGTCGCCGCGGCGAGCGCCCCGGCGGCTGGGTCTACCCGCCACTTGCGGGTACCGGGCCCAGCGGAGTGGCTGAAGGTGCCCCCGAGGGTTACCCGCCAGCGGCGAGTCGGTGCGGCGAGCCCGGCCGGTGGCTCGGTAGCGCCGCGGTTCAGCTCGGCGAGGACACCGATCAGGGCAGCCGCGGCGGCGTACACCCCGACCTGCAGGCCGGCGGGGATGGCGGCGAGGGCACTCACCGTGGCGCCGCCGACCAGCGCGGCGCTGGCCCAGGGCAGGTACTGCGGAACCCGGCGTCGGGCGGACGTCACGGCGGCCAGGCTGAGACCGGAGGTGGCCAGGGCGGTGATCAGCACCACCTGCGGTGAGTGCCCGAACTCGGCAGCCAGGGCGGCCACCGCGCCGGGCAGGGCGAACAGGGCGGCCCCGGTCGCGGCACCACCGATCCGCGTTGGGTGGGGCGGTCCCTCCGTCTCCACCTCGGTGCTCAGCGGTGGGGAGAGGGCGCGAGCGAAGGTCGCCACGGCGACACCGATCAGCGCGATGCCGCCGAGGGCCAGCGCCGTCGTCCACGGCCGGACCAGCCCGGCGCCGGCGACATGCAGCGCCAGTACGCCGGCCACGACGGCCCGGGAGAACGCGGTTCGGGCCTCAACCGAGGCCACCGATGCCAGGCCGTACCCGGTGGCCACCAGTGAACCCACCAGCACCGGCGACCACCACGGCAGCGCGAACGCGGCCGGTGCGCCGATGGTGGCCAGGAGCAGGGCCGCGCCGGAGATGTCGTGCTGCCAGGGTGGCGGCAACAGGATCGCGGCGGCTAACGCCAGTAGCACCAGCGCGACCGGCGCCTGCCAGGTGGAGCCGCCGATCGGGGCGGCCGGCCAGGTGCTCAGCTCGCCGGACCAGATCGGACCGGAGGTGAGGAGGACGCCGATGCCACCGCGGAGCGCCATCCCGCCGGCCAGCAGTCCAACCAGCCCGCCCCCCAGGGCCAGGCCGAGGGTTGGACCCCGCCGCCACGGCTGCGGGAGAGCGCGGGCCGCCACGGCCACGATCAGCAGCAGCCCGGCGGCGACCGCCAGCTGCGCTGCGGGGGCAAGGACAGCGGAGATTCGAACCAGGGTGGCGACCAGCGCGGCGGTCACCGCGGCGCCGGCCAGGTCGGCGCCGTCCAGGAAGAGGTCGGAGCGGCGACGGGCGTCGAAGGAGGGCGCGAAGAACAGGAGCACCGCGGCGACCAGCAGCAGTGCGCCGACCCAGGCATCGGCGGCGGTGGTGGCGGGTGCCCCGAACGAGGCCGCGGCGACGGCCAGGGCGCCCAGTGCGGCCCCCGTCGCCAGCGGCATGGGGAGATGCCGGTGTGAAACCTGCACGAGGGCGGCGTATCCGAGGGTGACGCAGACCGCGAGGGAACTCGCCGCCAGCAGCGCGACGGTCACCTCCCGCAGTGCGGTGGAGGACGCCGCCGGACCGGCGGCGACGACCGCCGCCACCGCGCCGGGCAGGGCGAAGGCCGCCCCGCCCGCGGCCCAGCCGGAGAGGAGGTCTGCTCCCGTGGAGGCGGCCCGGAGCCGGGGTGCCGCCGCCACCAGCACGCCCGCCACGAAGAGGATGAGCAGGACGGCGGCGGTCAACAACGGCCGGGCCAGTCCGGCTCCGGCACCGAACAGCCCCATCCCGGCGGCGGTTACGGCGTGCGCTCGCGCCGTGCGTTCGGTCCGTGCCGACAGTCCGGCCGCCCCGATCCCGACCGCCGCCAACACCATCGGCCATGGCGCGGCAACCCAGCCGAGCCCGAACGAGGTGGGGACGGCGAGCGCGGTCAGCGCGGCACCCACCACCGCGAACTCCCGACGGATCCCTGGCGGCAGGGCGACCATGGCGGCCACGGTCAGCAGCAGCGCGCTGGCGGCGAGCTGGCTGGCGGCGGGGGAGCCTGCTGCGGTGAGCTCGGCCGGGTAGCGGTCGAGGTCGGCGGCCCACGCCGGTAGGGCGGCCCGGAGCGGGGCCACCCCGGCTCTCAGGGCGCCGGTGGCGACGACGACGCCGCTGATGGTCAACGCGATGGCGGAGGCGAACTGCGGGCCGCGCCGCAGGACAGCCGGCACTGCGCGGACCGCCAGCCCGGTGAGCGCGATGACGGCGGTGATCAGAAGTAGTGCCTGGTCGGGTGCCGCCACCCAGGCGAGCCGGCTCGACGCGCCGATCAAGGCGAGGGTGAGGAGACCGGTGCCGAGGTCGGGAAACGGGGCGCGGCGGGTCGCGAGCATCCCCGCGCCGGCCACGGTCGCGGCGAGGAGGAGTGTGGCTCCCGCCCCGACCGTCGCCGGTACGGTGGTGGCCCGCAGCAGTGCGGTACTGGCGTAACCGAGGGCAGTCAGTGCGGCGACGCCGTAGAGGACAAAGATCAATTCACGGAGCCCGGGCACCGGGCGGACGGCGGAGCCGCCCCCACCGGGCACCTCGTCGGGCTCCGCAGCACCGTCGGTGGGCCGGTCCCGCCCCGAGCGCTGGCGAGGAGCGACAGGGGCGGCCGGAGGCCGTTCCAGGTCGGGCTGGCCCCCAGCCGTGGTCGGTGCTGGGGTCAGGGGCGCTTCGGGCAGGTCCCGGCGGACCGGACGGGCCTTGGTGACGGCGGACCCGGCCAGCGAGAAGTTCAGGATGGCCACGAGAGCCAGCACCGCGGCCCAGCCCGCCGGAGCGCCGATTCGGTCGTAGGCGAGCAGCGGCAGGATCGGCTGGAGGGCCAGCACCGTGGCGAACCGTGGTGCGCGGAGTCCGGTCCAGGCGCCATACGCCAGGGCAACCCCGGCGGTGACCGCGAAGACGGCTCCGGCGAACACCGTCCTGGACGCGCCGTCGGCGCTGGTTACCGACCAGAGCGCGTATCCGGCCAGCGGCACCAGGAGGAGGCCGACGGCGGAGATGGTCTCGGCGGTGGCGGTGAGCCCACGGCGGGCCAGCACCGGCGGGGCGAGCAGCATCAGGACCGTCGCGAGGCAGAGCACGCCCAGCCGGGCGAGGGCATCCAGGGAGCTGGTGGCGACCGCGGCGAAGACCACCGCGGCGACGCCGAGTAGCAGCGCGCCGAGCCCGAGGGGAATGTTCTGTACCTCGCGGCTGGAGGCCTCCGGTGGATGCTCGGGGTTGTCGGCGTCGAGCCAGACCGCGGTCGGGGGCGGCTCCGGCCCAGAAGGGGTGCCCTGCCCGGGCACCCGGGGCGGTGTCCCGGGGGGAGCGGTCGGTGGTCGCCGGTCTGGTCGACGACGCAGTACGCGCCGGGGGCGGGTGGCCTGTTTGACGTTCTCCTCACCGGCGTGCGCGAGGATGTCCCGCTGGAAGAGCGCAGCCTGCATCTTGGCGGCGATCTTCCGCTGTTCGCCGGCGATTTCGGCGTCTCGCGCCTTCATCTCCGCGATCGATCGCTCGATCTCCGCCAGGTGCTCGAGCCGCTGCGGCTGTTCTGCGCCGCAGTGCGGGCAGCGAGCGGCCGGCTTCAACTCCCGGCCGCACGAGGAGCACTCAAAGCTCACCACGACACCCCTCCAGCCGCACTGTGGACCCTACTGTCGCAGCATGCCCAATGCCGGCGTGGATTTCGACAGTTGTCGGCGGGTCCGGGGGTGGCGCCCCACTCCGCGGAGCTCGGCCGGCGACGGGTTACGGGCGGCCCATGCCGCGGTACTCCCAACCAGCCTGCGTCCACAATGTTGAATCGAGGCAGTTGCGGCCGTCAACCACCCGGCGGCCGGCGACCAGGGCGCCGAGCGCGACCGGGTCGGCGTTGCGGAAGTCAGCCCATTCGGTCAGGACGCAGACCAGGTCGGCGCCGGCCACCGCCTCGTTGATGCCCGGCTCGTAGGTCAGCTCGGGCGCTACCGCGCGGGCGCGCTCCATCCCTGCTGGGTCATAGACGTGCACGTCAGCGCCGGCCTTGTGGAGGAGCGTCGCTACCGCGAGGGCCGGCGCGTCGCGGACGTCGTCGGTGTTGGGCTTGAAGGTCGCACCGAGCACGCCGATTCGGACGCCGGATAGATCGGGGCCGGCCGGGCCGGTGCGTCGGTCGAGTAGGTCGGCGGCGAGTTGGACCACCCGGGTCCGGCGGCGCAGGTTGATGAGGTCGACCTCGTGCAGGAAGCGCAGCGCCTCGCCAGCGCCCAGTTCCTGGGCCCGGGCCTGGAAAGCGCGGATGTCCTTGGGTAGGCAGGCCCCGCCGAAGCCGAGGCCGGCCTGGAGGAACCGGTTGCCGATTCGGGGGTCGAAGCCAATCGCCCGGGCCAGGTGGGTTACGTCACCGCCAGCGGCCTCGCAGACCTCCGCCATCGCGTTGATAAACGAAATCTTGGTGGCCAGGAAGGCGTTTGCGGCGACCTTCACCAGCTCCGCGGTGGCGAAGTCGGTGACCACCATCGGCACCTCACGGTCCTCCGTGGCGGCCAGGTCGAACACGCCCTTGTGCGCGGCGTAGAGCATCCCGTTGGCCCATTCGCTCTTGACGCCGACCACGATCCGATTCGGGCGGAGAACGTCGTCAACGGCGAAGCCCTCCTGGAGGAACTCGGGGCTCCAGGCGACCTCGATGCCGAGGTCGGCGGGTGTGTGTTTGCTCACCAGCTGCTCAACCCACTCCGCGGTGCCGACCGGCACCGTGGACTTGCCGACGATCAGCGCCGGGCGGGTCAACTGCTGCGCCAGGCTGGTGACAGCCGCCTCAACGTACGACAGGTTCGCCCCCAGCGCGTCGGCCTGCTGCGGGGTGCCGACGCAGATGAAATGCACGTCCCCGAACTCAGCGACTTCGGCCATGTCAGTACTGAAACGCAGCCGCCCGGCGGCGAGGTTGCGCTTGAGTAGCTCGTCCAGGCCGGGCTCGTGGATCGGCACCTCACCTGCGTTGAGCATGGCGATCTTGTCGGCGTCCACGTCGAAGCCGAGCACCTCGTAGCCCAGCTCGGCGTAGCAGATGGCGTATGTCGCGCCAAGGTAGCCGGTGCCGAGGAAGGTCACCCGGGGGCGAGGGGCGCCAGATGGCGGGGTCACCGCCCCGATCGGAGGTACTGGCTGGGTGTTCGGGTACGGGATCGTCACGCCTGTCTTCTCCGCTCGCACTGGCGCCGCTCGTGGCGTCGCTGCCGACCGCGGCGCCTGCCAGGGCACCGAAGGTGGGTTGTTCGTTTGTCCGACCATGCTCCCGCGCGGGCTGGTCAGTGCGGCACGTCGTAGCCTACGCGGCGGTAACATCGCCCGAGCCCGCTTCGCTATCCTTCAGTCTGCGCGGTCCGCGGTCAGATGACGCTACAGACTGCGCATGATAGCGGTGAAGAGGAGGGGCCGATATGGCCGCAGAGCAGGCATTCGACGGCTACCGATTGACGGATGAGCAGCAGGCGGTCCGGGAGGCGGTCCGGGAGGTCTGTGCGGCGAAGGTGGCACCCCACGCCGCGGAGGCGGACGAGACCGGTGAGTTCCCGAAGGCATCCTTCGACGCGCTGCGGGCGGCTGACTTCCACGCTCCGCACATCCCCACCGAGTACGGCGGCGCCGGTGCGGATGCCCTCGCCACCGCCATCGTGATCGAGGAGGTGGCGCGGGCCTGCGCCTCCTCCTCGCTGATTCCGGCGGTCAACAAGCTGGGCACCATGCCGCTGATCCTGGCCGGGTCCGCGGAGCTCAAGCGGAAGTACCTGACCCGGGTCGCGGACGGCGACGCGATGTTCTCGTACTGCCTTTCCGAGCCAGAAGCAGGCAGTGACGCCGCCGCGATGACCACTCGGGCCGTCCGGGACGGCGACTACTGGGTGCTCAACGGCGTGAAGCGGTGGATCACCAATGCCGGGGTGTCCGAGTTCTACACGGTCTTCGCCGTGACCGACCCGACCGCCCGGAGCCGGGGTATCTCGGCCTTCGTGGTCGAGAAGTCCGACCCGGGGGTGAGTTTCGGCGCACCGGAGAAGAAGTTGGGGATCAAGGGCTCACCGACCCGTGAGGTCTACCTGGACGGCGTCCGCATCCCCGCCGACCGCATGATCGGCGCGGAGGGCGCCGGCTTCGCCACCGCCATGCAGACCCTGGACCACACCCGGGTCACCATCGCCGCGCAGGCGGTGGGCATCGCGCAGGGCGCGCTCGACTACGCCAAGGGATACGTGCGGGAGCGTCGGCAGTTCGGCAAGCCGATCGCCGACTTCCAGGGCATCCAGTTCATGCTCGCGGACATGGGCATGAAGCTGGAGGCGGCCCGGCAGCTGACCTACGCCGCCGCGGGCCGTTCCGAGCGAGGGGACGCGGACCTGACCTACTTCGGTGCGGCGGCCAAGTGCTTCGCCTCCGACGCCGCCATGGAGATCACCACCGACGCCGTGCAGCTGCTCGGCGGGTACGGCTACACCCGGGACTACCCGGTCGAGCGGATGATGCGCGACGCGAAGATCACCCAGATCTACGAGGGCACCAACCAGGTGCAGCGCATCGTCATGGCGCGGCAGCTCTTGAAGAGCTGATTCGGGGCTGTTTCGCAGCTCGGGGGCGGGTGGCCGGGCCGGTTGGTCCGGCCACACCGTGGTGCGGGCCGGCATGCTGCCGGGCCTGCACGGAGGGCATGACTGCCTGCCGGCGGCCCGACGGTACGTGCGGTGCCGAGATTCGGAAGATCCGGGTAGTACGTTCAGGTACTCGTGCGCCCAAACTATCGACGCGAGGCTAGTTATTCGGGGAGTTCGCGCGATCCGTTCGATGGGCGCGCCGGGTTTTGGCGGACCCGGTGAAGATCCCGCAAAGGCTGTGCCCTGGCTGAGGGGGTCTGGCCCTCAGGTTCTGGGAACGAGAGTAGGCGCGACAATTTTGGGATGCTACGGTGCGCGACCCTTAGTCAGTGTGGGTGTCGGCAATGCTGGGCCGGATGCCGAACTGGATCTGGGCTGGCTTCTCGGCCACCCCAAAGACCCCCTACGGCCCCAAGGCATAGTAGGGATGTCGAGGATCAGATGGGGAGTTCACCCGGTGGTGTGGAGCACAAACATTGGGTGACCAGTGGGGAGCGCGCCGCCCTACTCGTTCTGATTTGGTGGGCGCTTCCTTGTCGAACACTCCGGACGTGACGTACTCCTTGGGCAGCAGGGAGACAGAAATGGCGGTGCGGCCTTCGCTCAGGGGCAGCCTTAGGTGATGTGGGGGGGAGGGCGCGGTGTCAGGATGCTGATCCGATCGGAGTCTTCGCCCAGCGCGATGGTCGGCCCCCCCCCAATTCCCCCGCGTCACCATGTCCCGCTAGCTCCGGCCCGCTGGTCGGGCCGCAGATGGCCGGCTGGGGCCCGACGAGGCCGCCCCGTCCGCTCCGCGGCCTCCGCTTCGGTTGTCCTGGCCGCCGTCGTTCCGACCGCTGCCGAGAGGGGTCGCGGAACCTGCGGCCGGTAATCCCGGGCCGGCGCCGCGATGTAGGGTCCCGGAATGTGTTGCGGCACTCGGTTCTGAAAGGCGCCGGTGGTGCGCCGGCGCGCTGACGGGATTTGTCATTCCCCTAACCGGTCGACAGTATCCAGAGTTTTGGCGGCGGTGGTCGGCCGAACGGACGAGGCGCGGCATCCAACCTGCTTCTCGGCTTGCGTCCTCCACCGCTCACTTGCATAGTCGCTCTACGGTTTGCGCCGCGTTCTTAAGGGGGAAGACATGGTAAATATTCGTTTTTTGTCATGACCGGGAACAGGGCTGGACGCCGACACTAACGCCGTGTCGCTCGTCCGGCATGTGACCCACGTCGTGCCCACCAGTCACTCGGTGCGGCGGCGGTCGCACGGCTCTGCCTGTGTCGGAAAGCCGGAAGTATCGCTGGTCCGTCGCCAAATATCGGGACGGCGGGGCGAAAGAGCTCTGATTGGCGTCGCGGTGTGGTGGTAGGTGCCCAACGCTCCGTTAACTGGGCGCCGTAAACGGTAGACCGTGGCGATTTGCGATCTTGAGGCTGGTTGTAACTTGCACCGGTAGGGAGTTGGAATTGATGGGGCGGTTGCGCTTTCCGGAGGTGGCCGCCAGCGCTGTCACCCCGCCATCGAAGGTGTATAGGGTCACCTCCGAGGCGGAGGCGAGCGAGCTTGCCCACCGGTTGCTGACGCCGGGGCGACGGTGGCCGGTCGCGGTGCTCACCCTGCCCACCGGGTATGACGAGCCGTTCGGTGATCCCGACGCGTTGAAGGAGGCGGTCGGGGACCTGGCCGAGGTGGTGCTCATGCCCACAAGCGATGTCTCATGGGCATTCTCGCGGGTGATGCCGCCGATGACCCAGGTCTACGGCGGTGCGGGCCGGGTGTACCCGGTCGATCACGGCTGGGTGCTTGACCCTGCCCGCAGCAGGTTGCGGTTCGCCTACTCCCCCCAGGACCGTCGCCGCATCACCGAACAGTTGATCAGCGACGCGCTGCAGGCGGCGCTCTCGGCCGGACTGGTCGAACCACGCCCCCGTCCCGGGGCTCAGCTTCGGTCGGGTCGGGTGCAGGGCCTGATCGGATCTCGAGCGCTGGTGACGTTGGACGACCTGGCGGTGGCGACCGTCTGGGAGGAGTTGACGGTCCCCGGTGTCGCCCTGGATCAGCTACTCACCAAGGGGCAGCCGGTTACGGGCAGCTATGACCAGGTCTCGCGTCGTCTGGACCTGCGAGCGGCGCTGCGTTTCGCCGACAGCGCCAGCGCCTCGGCCGCCGTTGGCGAGGCGTACCAGATTGATGATGTTGTGCTGGTTGAGGTGGTGACGGTGGCCGACGAGGCTGTCACCGTGCGGCTACTGCCGGGGCTGACCGTCGAGGTCGGCCGAGAGGCGGTCACCTCCAACCCGAACGACCGGCTCAGTGGTCTGTTCAGTGTTGGGGAGGTCGTCGCCGGTCGCCTCGTCACGCTCAAGCCGCTGTCGCTGCGGTTCGACGACATCGACGACGCGGAGACGGCGAAGCCCGCGCCGAGTCTGCTCCCCGGCGGGCCTTCCTGGCTACGTCCGCCCGACCCGCGGCCCGCGGCGGTACCGACACCTCGACCGCCGGCGCCCTCGCTGCCACCGGCCGCGCCACCGCAACCGGTCGTACGGCGGGTGCCGTCGCGTCAGCCGACGCCGCTGGACGTGGCCCGACGGATTCCCCCGGTTCCGCAACCGGCGCTGGCGCGCCCAGCCGACACTGTGCCAGCGGCGGCGCAGGACCAGGTCGTACAGCTGAACAGGGAGTTGGCAGTCGAGCGGGCGACTCGCAAGTCTCTCGCCGACGAGTCGACGGCTCTGCGTTTCCGAGCTGCCGAGCTGGAGGCCGAACTCGCCCGGGCGACTGGAGTAATCGAGCAGTTACAGACCCGCTACCGCGGTGCCGACCTGGCTCGGCAGCGGCTGGTCAAGCAGCTCCGGAGCGCGCAGGACCGTGCCGATCAGCCGCCAGCCGGGGAGGCGGCACTCTTCCTCGATCCGGAGGAACAGTTCCGTTATGAGGTCACCTGTGAGTGGGCGCAGCGCATTCCCGCCGCGGAGAAGGCCGACCGGCGGCTCGCCCCGTATGTTCTGGCTCCCGGCTTCCTGGAATCCCTGGAACAGCTGGAGGGCATCAGTCGGACGAAGGTCGTGACCGTCGTGGTCGAGGTGCTCACCGGTCAGGTCCAGCACCTTGCCGGGCGTGACCTGCACCAGATCCGCACCGGCCGGGCCGGCAGCCGCTATGCGCGCCGTGCTGACGGTGCGACCAGCTGGCGGGTGGCCCTGCAACGGGAGTCGGCCGGCGCGCGCCGCCTGCACTACTGGCGTACGCAGAGCGGCTACGAACTCTCCCGCGTCGTTCACCACGACGACTACCGCCCCTGACGAACCCGCTCGCACCCGGCGGCGATCGACCCGGCCGTAGAGCCGGGGGTCTCGACCGAGCCCGGGGGAGATTCCCACGCCCCGCTCGCCGGGGCTGGGTCAGGGCGTGGGACTCGCGGAGACGGTCAGCGCCCGGTGGTGGTCGTCTGCCGGTAGTTGCCCCGCGGCGGAGTGGACCAGGGGGTCTCGCCACCGGTCTGTTGGGGTAGTGCTTCGGTCGGGTCGGACTTCGGGTTGCCCAGGACCGGCTCGATGCTGTCCCGCTCCGGTGTGGGCAGCCAGTCGTCGAGCGGGGTGTCCGCTGGGTTCAGGTTCTCCGCCGTCCTCGATTCTGCCTCGGTCGTCGGCCACTGCCGCCAACGTTGCCCGCTGAAGCCGGCGACCAGCAGCAGGAGGCCGATCAGGAAGAGCGTCCCGTTCTCCAGCGGCAGCCGTAGCGGTAGCGGGTCGCCGAGGACCTCCCAGTCCGCCGGGATGCGGTTGCGGACCGCGAAGGGCCTGATGGCCAATACCAGGTACGGGGTGGCGAGCAGCAGCCCGGCGACGATCGGGCCGATCGGCGAGACGCGCAGAGTGCCGAGGAGTCCGAGCAGGACACCGCCGACTAACAGCCAGACCGCGGGCTCGATCAGATTGGCCGAGTTGAACCGATCGATCTCCACCCAGCGATCAACGGTACGCGCCGATCCATCTTGACCGAGAGTAACCAGGATCCACGTGACGGGTGCCACCACGAGACCCGCGAGGAAGCTCCATAGATGTCGCATCCGCGCACCGTACCGTCTCCGATATGAGCGAGTACCCCGCCACCACCGCACCGGGCCGGCCGACCGCATACAGCAGGGTCACGCTGAGTCGCATCATGACTGCCGTCGATGTGAACCTCTACGGCACCGTGCACGGCGGGGTGTTGATGAAGTTCGTGGACGATGTCGCCGGGGCCGCCGCCGCCCGGCACAGTGGCGGGACGGCGGTGACCGCGGCGATCGACGAGATCGTTTTCTCCGAGGCGGTGCGGGTCGGAGACCTGGTGCACGCCTACGCCCAGGTCAACTGGGCCGGGCAGACCTCGATGGAGGTCGGGGTGCGGGTAACCGCCGAACGGTGGGACTCGGCCGAGGGGGCGCCGGTCCGGGTCGCCACGGCGTACCTCGTCTTCGTCGGTGTTGATGTCGGCGGCAGCCCACGGCCCGTCCCACCGGTGTCCCCGGAGACCGTCGCGGACCAGCGGCGCTTCCGGGAGGCGGAGATCCGGCGGGCGCACCGACTTGCCCGCCGACGGGCGATCCAGGCGCACCGGGACGGCTGAGTTGTCGCCGTCCCGATCAGTGGAAGACGCCGGCGGCGCAGCGCGGCGGCGGGTCCCCGCGCCGGTGATCGTCCGGACCCGGGTTGCGGCGACGGCACCCTGAGGTAGGGCAAGATGGCGCCACGGCCGGACAGCGTTGTGCCGGGCCGAGGGAGGGTGGAGCGATGGGTGAGGTGCTGTGGACGCCGCCAGCGGACGTGCGTGAGCGGTCCCGGATCGGGACCTACCTGCGTTGGTTGAGCACACATCGGGGGCTTGACTTCGCCGACTACGACGAACTGTGGCGCTGGTCGGTCACCGACCTGCCCGCCTTCTGGCAGTCGATCTGGGACCACTTCGAGGTCGTGTCGCACACCCCGGCCACGGCCACGCTCGCCGAGCGGACCATGCCCGGTGCCCGCTGGTTCCCCGGCGCCACCCTGAACTACGCGGAGAACGTGCTGCGGACCCCGGGCCGGGGCGACGCCGACCCGGTGGTGATCGCCCACGGGCAGACCCGGCCGCCGGTCACCCTCTCCGCCGCCGAGCTGCGGGAGCAGGTCCGTCGGGTCGCCGCCGGGCTACGCCGGCTCGGCGTCGGCGCGGGCGATCGGGTGGCCGCCTACGCGCCGAACATTCCCGAGACGTACGTGCTGTTGCTGGCCACCGCCAGCCTCGGCGCGATCTTTTCCTCCTGCGCACCGGAGTTCGGCACCCGGAGCGTGACCGACCGCTGGCAGCAGATCGAGCCGAAGGTCCTGGTCGCCGTTGACGGCTACCGCTATGGCCAGAAGCCGATTGACCGGCGAGCCGAGGTGGCCGCCATCCGCGCCGCCCTGCCGTCGCTGTCGCACACCGTCGGCATCGCGTACCTCGACCCGGCCGGTCCTCCGCCGGCGGACACGATCGCCTGGGCCGACGTCGCCGCGCCCACCGACGAGCCGCTCGCCTTCACCCCGGTGCCCTTCGATCACCCGCTCTACGTGCTCTACTCCTCCGGCACGACGGGCTTGCCCAAGCCGATCGTGCACGGCCACGGCGGCATCCTGCTCGAGCACCTGAAGATGCTCGCCCTGCACCACGACCTGGGCCCGGCGGACCGGTTCTTCTGGTTCACCACGACCGGCTGGATGATGTGGAACTTCCTCGTCTCCGGGCCGGCCGTGGGGGCGGCGATCGTGCTCTTCGACGGCGACCCGGGCTATCCCGACCTGGGCGCGCTGTGGCGGCTGGCGGAGCGCACCGGCACCACCTACCTCGGTACCTCGGCGCCGTTCCTGCTGGCCTGCCGCAAGGCCGGGCTGGTCCCCACCGAGTTCGCCGACCTGTCCGCCCTGCGTGGGGTCGGCTCCACCGGCGCGCCCCTGCCCCCCGAGGGGTTTCACTGGGTCTACCGGAACGTCGGTGCCGCCCTCCAACTCCAGTCGCTCTCCGGCGGAACCGATGTCTGCACCGGCTTCGTCGGCGGCACTCCGCTACTGCCGGTGCGGGCGGGCGAGATCGCCTGCCGGGGGCTCGGGGCGAAGGTGGAGGCGCGCTCCGGCGACGGCACCCCGGTCATCGGTGCACTGGGCGAGCTGGTGATCACTGAACCGATGCCGAGTATGCCGGTCGGGTTCTGGGGCGATACCGACGGCAGCCGCTACCGGGAGGCGTACTTCGACCGCTACCCCGGCGTCTGGCGACACGGCGACTGGATCACGATCAACTCGCGGGGCGGCTGCGTCATCACCGGCCGCTCCGACGCGACGTTGAACCGGGGTGGGGTTCGCCTCGGCACCGCCGAGTTCTATTCGGTCGTGGAAGGGCTGGACGAGGTTGTTGATTCCCTCGTCGTGCACCTGGAGGACGCCGAGGGCGGCGCTGGTGAGCTGCTCCTGTTCGTGGTGCTCGCCGGGGGCGTGGAGTGGGATGACGCGCTGCGGACGCGGATCTGCCGGGAACTGCGTACCGCCCTGTCCCCCCGGCACGTGCCCGACGAGATTCATCCGGTCGGAGCCGTACCGCGGACCCTGTCGGCGAAGAAGCTGGAGGTACCGGTCAAGAAGATCCTGACCGGTACCCCGGTCGACTCGGCGGCGGCCCGGGGTGCGCTGGCCAACCCGGAGTCGCTGACCGCCTTCGCCGGTCTGGCCCAGCGCCGAGCCAAGCACGACGACACCGCCGGCGGGCGAGCCCGGTGACGGCGGCGGCCGGATGGGGTTAAGGCCTGGACGGCGCCGATCGTGGGATCAGGGCAGGGTGAGGGTGGTCCGCTCGGCGACGGCGCGGGCGCCGAGACGACTGGCGTCGGCGTGTGCGACCAGGACCGTGGAGGCGTTCGCGGTCAGCGGCGCCAGGAGCCAGTCGACTGGGTCCGGGTAACGGTCAACGTCGATCAGGACCCGCGTGCCGGGGGTGAGCCCGAGGTCCGCGGCGCGCGCCGCCGCCCGGGCGGCCAGGTCCGCCTGGGACGGCCCACCGGGTGCCGGCGCCCCGAAGTGGTCGCCGTGCGTCCGTACCTCGGACGCGAAGTCGGCGTACCCCGGTGGTACCTCCCGCAGCGGCCGGGCGAAGGGGTCCAGCGCGAGTAGGTAGCGGTCCCCGGCGTCGACGCGGTCCGCCTCGGCCAACCGGCCGGTGGCGACGAAGAGAACGTCCACGTCGTCCGGCGGGTCAGTCACCGTGAGCCCAGCCGACCAGCAACCGAGCAGCACGGCGGCGGTCTGCCAGTGCGGGGGCAGGAGCACGCCGGCGGTATCGCCGGGTGCGAGTCCCACCCCGTCAACCAGCAGGTTGGCGGTCTTGGCCACCCAGTTCGCGCAGGTCGCGCCGGAGAGTTCGGTACGTTCGCCGGTGGCGTCGTCGTACCAGGTGAGCAGCGGTCGGGTCGGATCGGGCGCGATCGCGTCGGCGAGGACCCGGGCAAGGTTATCGGCCATCAGCGCGAACGATACGCGCCCGGCGCCCGGGGCCGGGGCGACGACGACTTGGCTCGGCGCCGGGTCGCAGTCACCGCCCGGGCGGGGGTGCGGCGTAGGCTTACGGCGAAAGTGTTGTACCCCACACCCCCGAGTGCAAGGAGTCGCCCCTTGACCGCCGGCAGCCCGCCCCGTGTGCTCATTGACGCCACGAGTGTTCCCGCCGATCGTGGCGGCGTCGGTAGATACGTTGACGGCCTGCTCGGCGCGCTCGGGAAGGTCTGCGGCACCGGTGTCGACCTGGTCGTGGTGAGCCTTCGGACGGACCTTGAGCGCTATACCCGGATGTTGCCCGGGGCGGAGATCATTCCTGCCCCGGCCGCGGTGGCGCACCGACCCGCGCGGCTCGCCTGGGAGCAGACCGGCCTGCCGCTGCTCGTCCAGCAGGTCGGCGCCCAGGTGCTGCATTCCCCCTTCTACACCTGCCCGCTGCGGGCGGGCTGTCCGGTCACCGTGACCGTGCACGACGCCACCTTCTTCACCGAGCCGGAGCACTACGACAAGTCACGTCGCACCTTCTTCCGCAGCGCCATCCGGACGTCGCTGCGCCGCGCCGACCGGTTGATCGTGCCCAGCAAAGCCACCCGGGACGAGCTGATCCGACTGCTGGACGCCGACCCGACCCGGATCGATGTCGCCTACCACGGGGTTGATCACACCGCCTTCCACGCCCCGAGCGCCGAGGAGAAGGCCCGGGTCCGGGCCCGGCTGGGGCTTGGCAGCCAGAGCTACATCGCGTTCCTCGGTGCCAAGGAACCCCGCAAGAACGTTCCGAACCTCATTCGGGGCTGGGCGCGGGCCGTGGCGGACCGGCACCAACCGCCGGCCCTGGTGATCGCCGGGGGGCAGGGGCACGACGACGAGATCGATCGCGCGGTCGCCGAGGTGCCGTCGCACCTGCGTCTGCTCCGCCCCGGCTACCTGCGCTACGCCGACCTGCCGGGCTTCCTCGGTGGGGCCCTGGTCTCCGCCTACCCGTCGTACGGCGAGGGGTTCGGCCTGCCGATCCTGGAGGCGATGGCCTGCGCCGCCCCGGTGCTGACCACGCCCCGGCTCTCCCTGCCCGAGGTGGGCGGCGAGGCGGTCGCGTACACCAGCGAGGCATCGGATCAGATCGCCGCCGACCTGGTCGCATTGCTCGACGACGAGCACCGCCGGCTGGCGCTGGCCCAGGCCGGTTTCGACCGGGCCAAGGAGTTCACCTGGCAGTCCAGCGCCGAGGTGCACCTCGCCGCCTGGTCGCGGGCCCGGTCGTGAACGCGGCGCCTGTTCGGCTAACCCTGCGGCCTCAGTCGATCGGTTCGGGCAGAATGTGCGGGTGATCTACGCCGTCATCCCGGCGGGTGGCAGCGGCACCAGGCTGTGGCCGTTGTCCCGCGCCGGGCATCCAAAGTTTCTTCACCAGCTCACCGGCTCCACCGCGTCGCTGCTACAGGCGACCGTGGAGCGGCTCGGTCCGCTGGCGACACCGGAACACACCCTTGTGGTCACGGGCACGGCACACGCCACCGCGGTGGCCCGCCAACTGGCTGGGTTACCGGAGCAGAACATCCTGGTCGAGCCGTCCCCCCGGGACTCGTGTGCGGCGATAGCCCTGGCTGCCGCGGTGATCGCCCGTCAGGAGCCGACCGCGGTGATGGGTTCGTTCGCGGCGGACCACCTGATCGGTGACCCGGCCGCGTGGCGGGATACGGTGCGCCAGGCAGCCCGGGGCGCCGAGCAGGGGCTCTTGATGACGGTGGGGATCACCCCGGCCTGGGCGGAGACCGGCTACGGCTACCTGGAAACCAGCGAGCCGACCGGGGACGGGTCGCCGCGGCCGGTGGTCGAGTTCAAGGAGAAGCCGGACGCCGATGTCGCGGAGGCATACCTTCGGTCCGGGCGGCACCTCTGGAACGCCAGCATGTTCGTGTGGCGGGTGGATGTCTTCCTCGCCGAGTTGGCCCGACAGCAACCGGCGTTACACGCGGGCGTGCTCGAGATCGCCGCCGCCTGGGGCACCGAGGAACAGGACGAGGTGCTCGGCACGGTGTGGCCGACGCTGCCGAAGATCTCGGTCGACTACGCGGTGATGGAGGGGGCGGCGACCGCGGGCCGAGTGGCGACGGTCCCCGGCGACTTCGGCTGGAACGACGTCGGCGACTTCCACACCCTCGGCGAGGTCCTGCCGGCGGACTCGGCCGGCAACATGGTCCTGGGCGCGGAGGCGAAGCCCGGTGTCCTGTTGCGGGACAGCACGAACCTGGTGGTTGTCCCGCACTCGGGCCGGCTCGTCGCGACGGTCGGAGTGCATGACCTGATCGTGGTCGACACCCCGGACGCGTTGCTGGTCTGCCCGCGCGCCCGCGCCCAGGACGTGAAGCAGCTCGTTGACGAACTCAAGGAGCGGGGTGAAGCGGGGCTCGTCTGAGCGCTGCCAGCGCCGGCGTGATCAGCTGGGTGGTCCCGCCGGCCAACGGCGTCGGCAGCTGCTCCGGTGGGAACCAGCCCAGCTCCTCTGACTCCTCGCTGACCTGTGGCCGTGCGCCGGGCGGAGCGAGGACGGCGAAGCGTACGTCGTGGTGAAACGAGCCACCCTGACAGTTGACCGCGTGAATGTCCACGTCGATCGGCACCGGATCGATCCGCAGGCCGGTCATGCCGGACTCCTCGGTCGCCTCCCGCAGCGCCGCCGCGGCCAGCGTCGAGTCGGCGGGCTCGCAGTGCCCGCCGAGCTGCACCCACTTGCGGAACTTGCCGTGCAGGCAGAGCAGCACCCGGGAACCGGTGGCGTCGAACACCAGCGCGCTGGCGGTGACGTGGCCGGCCCGGTGCGTCCGGCTCATCGCCTCCGGTCCGGCGGCGAGCAGGTCCAGCGTGCGGTCTCGGGCCGCGGCGGCGGCCACCGAGGTGGGCGTCCAGCCGCGCAGCACGGTGAGAGCGTCGGTGTGCAGGGCGGGACTGGGTGGCGAGTCGACGTGCGGCTCGGGCGTTGACAAGGGCCCTCCTCGGCGTTCGGATGCGCCCGCAACCCTACGGGTGCGGTGTTCGTACGCTTGGCTGGTGACTCTGCGACTCCTGGAATTCGTGGTCGGCGACAACGAGGCCAGTGACCTGCTCCCGGTGCGTTCGCCGGCGCTGCTGCGCGCCCACGGTGCCCGGCGTGGCTTCTGGACGGTGCTGGACGAGGGCCCGGTCGAGCAGTGCCTCGCGCTGCTCCTGGAGCGGGCCGACGGCACCTGGACGGCTCAGCACGTGACCGCCGACGCCGGAGCCGAGAACGGCCGTACCGAGGACGGCGAGGCGTTGGCCCACCACGACGGGTGGGTGTATGTCTTCGGGTCGCACTTCGGGTCGAAGGCCGGCCCGCTGCGTCCGCGGCGGGCGTTCGTGGCCCGGTTCCGTGAGCAGGACGCGGCCTCTGGCACGCTGCCGGTGCAGGTGGTACGCAACCGGTTCCGGCTCCACCGGGTGGTGAACGACGCCCTCCTCAAGGCCCCGTTCACGCCGCTGCCGCCGGGGGATCAGGTCCGCTCCCGGTTCATCGGTGCCACCGTGGCGCGGGGGACCGCCCGGTCCAAGGGCTGGGTCGAGCGGCTGGTCGCCGACGATCTGCCGTTGAACGTGGAGGCGGTCGCCTTCACCCCGGCCGGCACGGCGCTGCTCGGGCTGCGGTTCCCGGTCACCGCCGACGGGGACCCGATCTTGGTCGAGTTGGCCGGGGTGCCCCAGATGTTCGCGTCCAGTCCGATCTGGCCGGCGGCGTTGGGCGCGTACGTGCTGACCGGGGTGACCCCACCCGGCGCGCTGGCCGGCTTCCGGGCGATGGCGCCCGCCGCGGACGGCGGCTACGCGGCGGTGATCGGTTCGATCGACGCACTCGGGAAGGGCTCGGTGCTGCTGGCCGACCACCCGGCGGGTGGGGAGGTGACCTCCCGGCACGTCCGTTTCCGACTCCCGGGCCAGGGGCACCGGGTCGCTGGCGAGTTGGTCGCCGACCTCGCGCCGTTCCACCACGTCGAAGGGCTGGCCGAGCTCGACGGGAGCCGGTTCTACGTCACCGACGAGGACCACCGGGTCGCGCTCTGGGTGGGCTGACCCGGTTGGGCCGCGGGGGCTGCCCGCGGCCCGGTACCACCGACCCTAGAGCGCCAGGGCCGCGGTGGCGGAGGTGCCGGGCGGGGGCGGCAGCAGGGTCGACGGCAGGCCCTCGGCGGCCAGGGCGGCGCGCAGGCGGTGTACGTCCGCGCCGAACCGGACCAGCCCGAACGGGTCCACCGGGGTCGGCGGGGCGGCGAGTAGCAGGGTGTTCGCCGTGGTCGGCCAGCCCGGTACCGTTCCGGCCAGCTGGTCGTAGGTTGCCGGGTCGGTGACGTGGGTGAAGCTCGTGCCGGGGGCTACCGTCGCACCGACGACGGCGATCGCCCGGCCGATCACGGCTGGATCAGGTGGCGCCGCGCCGGTTCCGCTCGGCAGGACGGCGGCCTCGGCCAGCCCGGCGGCCCGCGCCTCGGCGGTGCCGAGCGAGAACAGGTCCAACGACGAGTCCCGGACCAGGGCTCTGGCCCCGAGTCCGTCGTCGGCCCGCGGGGTGGTCGGGTAGCCGCGTACCACCGCGACCGGCACCTGGTCACACTTGCCCTTGACCAGTTCGCCGGCGCCGGCCAGTTCGTCAACCACCGCCATCTGGGTGAGTTCCAGCTCGTTGCCGTACGGGTCGACCTCACCCCGGTGGTCGTGGACGGCGTCGAGGCCGGCGACGCCGAGCGCGACATCGGTGAGCCCGTTGCGCCATGGCCGCCCCATGGTGTCGCTGATGATGACCGGCACATCGAGGCCGTACCGCTGTCGTAGCGCGGCGCGCAGCGCCCGGGCGGAGGCGTCCGGGTCAACCGGGAGCAGCACCAGCCGGGTCTTGTCGACGTTGGAGGCGTCGATACCCGCGGCGGCCATCACGAATCCGTGGTGGGTTTGGACGATCCGGGTCGCGCCGCGGGCGGCGACCACCCGCGCGGTCTCCGTAGCCAGCACCCCTGCCCGAGCCTCGAGCCGCTCCGGCCCGTCGGCCGGGACATCTACCAGTCGTCCCTCCGCCTTCGAGACGATCTTGCTCGTCACCACGAGGATGTCGCCGTCGCGGAGCCACGGCGCCGCACTGACGATCATGGCGGCCAGGTCGTCGCCCTCGGACACGTGGCCGATGCCGCGCACCGGCATGATCTCCAGGTTCACATCAACCCCACCGCGGCCTGGACCATCGCCGTGGTCGCCGCTTCGTCTGTCATCCGCAACGGCGCCGCGCGGACCGTCAGCCCCGGCACCACCGTCGCCGCATCCTCCTCGGCCACCAGCCAGCCGTCGAGCAGCCCGCCGCTGGCCCGTCCACCATAGAGGCCGCCTACCCCGGCGGCGCTGCACTCGATGCCGAGCACGGCTAGGCACCGGTCGGCCATCCCGCGGACCGGGGCGGCGCCGATGATCGGGGACACTCCGATCACCGGTGCGGGACCCGCCACGACCGCGTCCCGCACCCCGGGAACGGCCAGGATCGGGGCGATACTCACCACCGGGTTGCTCGGTGCGATCAGCACCAGGTCCGCCGCGGCGATCGCCTCGGTCACTCCCGGCGCCGGCTTCGCGTCCTCCGCGCCGACGAAGACGAACCGGTGCGTGGGAGGCTCGGCCCGGTGCCGTACCCACCACTCCTGGAAGTGGATTGCCCGCTGGCCGCCGTCAAGGTCAACCACCGCGTGGGTCTCCAGGCGGTCGTCGGTCGCCGGCAGCAGGCGTACGCCGGGCTCCCAGCGGGTGGCCAGCGCGGCGGTGACCTGGTGCAGGGGGTAGCCGGCAGTGATCTTGGTGGTGCGGACCAGGTGGGTGGCGAGATCTCGGTCGCCCAGCCCAAACCAGGCTGGCTCCGCCCCGTAGGCGGCCAGCTCCTCCCGCACCGTCCAACTCTCCGCGACCCGTCCCCAGCCACGCTCCGGGTCGGCGCCACCGCCCAGCGTGTACATGACGCTGTCCAGATCCGGGCAGACCTTGAGGCCGTGTAGATACAGGTCGTCGCCCACGTTGACCACGGCGGTCACCTCGGCGCCGATCGCCCGGGCGTAAGCCCGCACCCCGAGCAGGAACCGGGCGCCGCCGACTCCTCCGGTCAGAACCACGATGCGCATGTCGTCCATCCTCGCCTACCCGCCGCCTCCGGGATCCGGGCCACCCGGGAGACTAGGCTCACGTCGGCAGTTGTCCGAATTTGTTCGAAGGGGGATACCGTGACCAGCCCTGTCGAACCGGCGCCCACCGAATCAACGCCGGCCCGTCAACTGACCCGGCCGTTGCGTGAACCAGCGGCGTTCGTGCTCCTTGGTGCGAATGCCCTCCTCCTCTTTGTCGGCCTGCTCCGGCTCATGACCTCGGCTACCTCTTCCGCCGGGCGTGCCGGCAGCGCGGCTGCCGCATTTACCGGCATCGAGGCGGTCGTCCTGCCGTTACTGGCGGTTCTGCTCGCCACACACCTGCACCCGGTGCTTCCCCGGGCGAAGCTGATCACCCAGGTGGCGTTGGGTCAGTACGCCTTCAGCGCCTTCTTCGGTGCTCTGACGTTTCTGATCTGGTTCGTTGACCGGCTGGTCTCGGCGGAGCTGCTCATCGCCTTCCTGGGGTTCTTGAGCCAGCTGGCCGGGCTGGGGCTGCTGCTGCTGGCGGGGTTCCCGGTGTATCAGATCTGGCGCCGGCTCTACTACGTGCCCAAGCCCAAGCCCCAGCCCGGGGTTTACGGCGCTCCCCAGCCGGGCTGGCCGGCTCCGCCCCCCGGTGGGCAGCCGGGAGCTCAGCCCGGTTGGCCCGGCCCCGGCCAGGGTGCGGGTTGGCCCGGGCCGAGTGCGGGTTGGCCCGCCCCCGCCCCCGGCCCCGGGACTGGCGGTTGGCCCGCCCCCGGCCCGGGCGCGAGTTGGCCGGCTCCGCCCCAGTCTGGTGCCGTCTACGGCCAGCCCGCCGCGCCGCCCGCCGGGGCATCCCCGCCGGCCCCGCCGTTCGCGCAGCCACCATCGGCGGAACCGACCCAGGCCATTCCCCGCCAGCCGGTTGAGCCCCCGGCGCCCTCCACCGACGAGGACCGCACCCGGCGCATCAACCCGTCCGACAGCCCCGACTGACCGCGTCGGTCACGGCCCGCGCGGTGGCCGGCCCACGGAGTGATCAAACCGGCAGGGCGAGGAGTCGGGTGGAGCGCCTACGCTGAGCGGATGGTTGATCGCACGGAGCCGGCCCCGACCGAGGCGAGTGTGCGGCGGGCGTTGCGTCGAGCGGCGTCCGGGCGGGCGCTGGACACCGACGAGGCGACGGCGCTGCTGAGCGCGCGCGGTGCCGCGTTGGACGAGTTGTTCCGGGTCGCCGGGGCGATCCGGGACGCGGGGCTGCGCGCGGCCGGGCGGCCGGGGGTGGTGACGTACTCGAAGAAGGTTTTCATCCCACTGACCCGACTCTGCCGGGATCGGTGTCACTACTGCACCTTTGCCACGGTGCCGCATCGGCTGCCGGCGGCGTTCCTCGACCGCGACGAGGTACTGTCGATCGCCCGGCAGGGCGCGGAGCTCGGCTGCAAGGAGGCACTGTTCACCCTTGGGGACCGGCCGGAGGAGCGCTGGCCGGCGGCGCGCCAGTGGTTGGACGAGCGGGGCTACGACTCGACCCTTGACTACCTACGCTCCTGCGCGGTGGCCGTGCTGGAGGAGACGGGCCTGCTGCCACACCTCAACCCCGGGGTGCTCAGCTGGTCCGAACTGCAGCGGCTCAAGCCGGTCGCGCCGAGCATGGGCATGATGTTGGAGACCACCGCGACCCGGCTGTGGTCATCCCCGAAAGGTCCGCACTACGGCTCGCCGGACAAGGAGCCGGCCGTTCGGCTGCGGGTGCTCGAGGACGCGGGCCGGGTGAACGTGCCCTTCACCACCGGTGTCCTCATCGGGATCGGAGAGACCCCGGCCGAGCGGGTCGAGGCGCTCTTCGCGATCCGCCGGTCACATCGGGAGTACGGCCACCTCCAGGAGGTGATCGTGCAGAACTTCCGGGCCAAGCCGGACACGGCGATGCGCGGGATGCCCGATGCGGAGCTGCACGATCTCGCCGCCACCGTGGCGGTGGCCCGGGTACTGCTCGGTCCCCAGGCTCGCCTCCAGGCGCCACCGAACCTCATCGCGGGCGAGTACGACCTGCTGCTGCGCGCCGGCATCGACGACTGGGGCGGCGTTTCGCCGTTGACCCCGGACCACGTCAACCCGGAGCGGCCCTGGCCGCAGCTCGACGAGCTGTCCCGCCGCACCGAGCAGGCCGGGTTCGCGCTGCGGGAGCGGTTGACGATCTACCCGGAGTACGTTCGCGCCGGTGACCCGTGGCTCGACCCGCGCCTGCTGCCGCACGTTGCGGCCCTCGCGGACCCGGCGACCGGGTTGGCGGTGCCCACCGCCCGTCTGACGGGGCGGCCGTGGCAGGAGCCGGACGAGGCCTACGGCGGGCGGATCGACCTGCACACCACCATCGATACCACCGGCCGTACCACCGATCGGCGGGGCGACTTCGACCAGGTCTATGGCGATTGGTCGATGGTGGCCGACCGGGTGGGCGCCGGGGCGACCACCGGAGTCGGCGACCACGACCTGCGGGCCGGTCTGCGCCTCGCCGCCGACGATCCGGCGTCGCTGCTGGAACCCGGGCAGACCGCGGCGGCGCTGGCGCTCTTCGCGGCGGATGGCCCGGCGTTGGACGAGCTGTGTCGGATCGCCGACGAGGTACGCCGCGACGCGGTCGGCGACGAGGTCACCTACGTGGTCAACCGCAACATCAACTTCACCAATATCTGCTATGTGGGCTGTCGCTTCTGCGCCTTCGCGCAGCGCGAGCGGGACGCCGACGCGTACCGGCTCTCGGTTGACCAGATCGCCGACCGGGCCGAGCAGGCGTGGCGGGCCGGGGCCAGCGAGGTCTGCCTCCAGGGGGGCATCGACCCGAGGCTGCCGGTGACGGCCTACGCCGACCTGGTGCGGGCGATCAAGACCCGGGTGCCGGGGTTACATGTGCACGCGTTCTCCCCGATGGAGGTCGTCACCGCGGCGGGTAAGGCGGGCGTGTCCATCCGGGAGTGGCTGACCGAGCTGCGGGAGGCCGGGCTGGACACCATCCCCGGCACCGCCGCCGAGATCCTTGATGACGAGGTGCGCTGGGTTCTCACCAAGGGCAAGCTGCCGACGGCCGCCTGGGTCGAGGTGGTTACCACCGCCCACGAGCTGGGGATTCGGTCCAGCTCCACGATGATGTACGGGCACGTTGACCATCCCGCGCAGTGGCTTACCCACTTCCGTGTGTTGGCCGACACGCAGGACCGGACGGGTGGCTTCACCGAGTTTGTTGCGTTGCCGTTCGTACACACCAACGCCCCGATCTACCTGGCCGGTATCGCCCGTCCGGGGCCGACCTGGCGGGAGAACCGGGTGGTGCACGCGATGGCCCGGCTGCTGCTGCACGGCCGGATCCACAACATCCAGTGCTCGTGGGTGAAGTTGGGCGACGAGGGCAGCGCTGAACTGCTCCGCGGTGGCTGTAACGACCTGGGCGGCACCCTGATGGAGGAGACGATCTCCCGGATGGCGGGCTCGGGCAACGGTTCGGCCCGGACCGAGGAGCAGTTGATCGCGATCGCGGCGGCGGCCGGGCGGCCGGCGTGCAAGCGAACAACCGGGTACGGCCACCGGGTCAGGTAGCGTCCGACTCCCCACCGCCGACCGTGGACCAGCCCGCCGGCGGTGGGCTGCTGGATTCTCGTCGGTACCGCAATCCCACCGGCCGCACGGAAGACTCACCGGCCGGTCACCGCGGTCGCGGTGCCACGTGGTGGGACTCCCCTGCCGAGTGTCAGTGCTTGTTGTCCATGGTGTACCAATTCTCGAATTCCCTTTTCGGATTGGCGATCCCACGGACTGTCGTTATTCGAGGTTGAATCTCGGTCCGGCCAGAAGTTCACTCTCTGGACAGGTTCTGATACTCCCCGGGCACCCCGGCGGTGGGTGTTGCGGCGGCGGGATAGCCTGGGCTCAACCAAGATCAACGTGCTGGTTCGACGTGCTGGCTCGACGGGTTCCGGTGCCGCGCCACGGAGAAAAACTCCGGCAACTCGCCGGGGCGGGCGTTACCCGGCGGGGGTCTGAATCGGTAGGGCAGGTTGCGAGGCCCGGGAGGCCAGAGGGGTCGGACCGGGCGATGTTTGGAGGGCAATCCCAATATCAAGTTTGGCTTGACGGCGCACGTAGGACACACGTGTAATTTGACTTGGGGCTGTTCGCGAAATGTTACTAACCGGTACCGAACGGACAGCACGCCTTTCGCGTGGGGGGTTGCAGCGGCGACGACGCCGGTGCGCGACAAGGAGGCATTGAATGGACGGCCAGCTCGAGGCGGCCGACCTGCTCGGAAACGCCCCGGAGTGGCAGGAGCGGGCGCTCTGCTCGCAGACCGACCCGGAGGCGTTCTTCCCCGAGAAGGGCGGCTCAACCCGTGAGGCGAAGCGGATCTGCACCCGCTGCGAGGTCAAGACCGAGTGCCTCGAATACGCGCTTGGTCACGACGAGCGGTTCGGAATCTGGGGTGGTCTCTCTGAGCGGGAGCGTCGCCGGCTCAAGCGGCGTGCGGCCTGACACCAGGTTGGATCCGGGGTGGTGGGGGCTGCCCCGGATCCAAACCTCGTGGCCGAGCTTTGGTAGGCCGGGGCCGGATTCGGTAAGGCCGGGGCTCAGGCCAACTCGTCCCGGGCTCAGGCCAACTCGTCCGGGTCGGCCCCGAGCAGGTTTGCCACCTGTTCGATGATGACATCATGGACGAGGTCCGCCAGATCCTCTCGGTCCATCGCCCGAAACTCGAGCGGCCGGCGGTAGAGGACGATCCGCGGCGGCATCTCCTGCCGACCCGGGCGCCCCGGCAGCAGGCGGGCGAGGGGCACCGCGCCGTCCTCAAGGACGTCGGAGTCGTAAACGTTCAGCTCCGGTGGCACGTCCTCCACCGCGAACTCGACGCCGGCCAGCTCCTTGGCGAAACGCCGCTCGAGCGTCTCCACCGTGTCCAGCACCAGTTCGTCGAAGACCTCGGCCTTGGTCCGCGCCAGCGGCACCGTCGCGGGCACCAGACGGCCGCGCAGGCCACGCCCATGCCGGTCGCGCCGGGTGCGGCGGCCGGTGCCGGGGCGGCGGTGTTCCGGGCTTCCCATGGGCCCAGCGTAGTACCCGATCCGGGCTGGCTCCCGGTAGCGGTCGCGCGCTGGCGTGCCGGATCCGAACGGACGAAATGTGATCACCAAGACGGGCGTGTCGGGTCGCGAACCGGTGCGTCGAAGCCGGTATTGGAGATACCCTGCCGCGGTGAGGTCACCACGGCGCTGCACCCGAAACGGCTGCCCCCGGCAAGCAGTCGCCACATTGACCTATGTCTACAACGAGTCCACCGCTGTGGTCGGCCCGCTGGCCGCTTTCGCCGAGCCGCACACCTACGACCTCTGTGAGCCGCACGCGCGCAGCCTGACCGCGCCACGGGGCTGGGACGTCGTCCGGCACGAGGGGGAGTTCGAGCCCCCACCGCCGACGACGGACGACCTGGTCGCCCTCGCCGAGGCGGTCCGCGAGGCGGCTCGTCCGGTCGCTCCTCGGCCCCCGGAGGACAGCAGCCACGATCCGGCGACCCCGACGTCGTCCACGGGGCGGCGCGGTCACCTCCGCGTGATTCCCCCCAGCCACTGACCGCTGCTTTCACCTTCACAGCGCGGTGCGGCTGCAGCCGGGACCAGGCCTCCAGGGTGGTGAGCAGGACCGGGCAGGAGGACGGTGCGGTGGGTGATGGTGGTGGGGCAGGGGCGCGTGGCCGGGCGTGGCCGGGCGTGGTGGTCTGGCGGGTGAGTGGGGTTGTGCCTGCTCCCTGTCGAGCTGCCCCAGAAATGGGGCGAGGTGGCCAGGTGCCCGCGCCCGATGCCGCCCGACCCAGAACCGAGGAACCCGACCGTCGGGCGCAGCTGGTGCCGCGATCAGTCTCCTTTGGTGTCCCACTGACGTGGTCGTGTAGGTGGGGCAGCTCGACAGCGGTGGTGTAACCCTGCCTGTCGTTGTTGACCCGGTCTCTCGGCTGGCCGTTCCCCCAACCTGTGTCAACGCCGGCTCCACTCCTCAGGCGGAGCCGACAACGTGGTCTGTGGGTGCTCGATGCGGTGCCTCAGGGCTCCGAGCTGTGATCCCCAAGCAGGTCCTGGGCCCCGGTCCCAAGCAGGTCCTGGGCCCCGGTCCCAAGCAGGTCCTGGGCCCTGGTCCCGAGCCGGGCCGCCGCCTTATGCGTGATCGGGGCGGGCGAGGGTGGAGCGAAGGAGGAAACGCAGGCCCTCCGGGGCCTCCAGGGAGAATCCGCTGCCACGGCCGGGAACGACGTCGATCGTGAGCTTCGTGTGCTGCCAGAGGTCCCACTGGGCGCGCGAGATCCAGAATTCGACTGGCTCTGGCACGCCGTCCACCGTCAGCGCGGCCAGCTGAATGTCCGACGAGCCGGTGCGGAACTCGCCCGCGGGATAGCACATCGGTGCACTGCCGTCGCAGCAGCCACCGGACTGGTGGAACATCAACGGCCCGTGCTGCTCCCGCAGCGACCGGATCAGCTCGGCCGCTGCGGGGGTCACGGTTACCAGGTCACTCATCAGAAGAAGCCCAGCTTCTTCGGGGCGTAACTGACCAGCAGGTTCTTGGTCTGCTGGTAGTGGTCCAGCATCATCTTGTGGTTTTCTCGGCCGATTCCGGACTGCTTGTACCCGCCGAACGCGGCGTGTGCGGGGTAGGCGTGGTAGCAGTTCGTCCAGACCCGCCCTGCCTGGATAGCCCGTCCTGCCCGGTACGCCGTATTAATGTCCCGGGTCCAGACGCCGGCACCGAGTCCGTACAAGGTGTCGTTGGCGATCTTCACCGCATCGTCGAGGTCGGCGAAGGAGGTCACCGAAACCACCGGGCCGAAGATCTCCTCCTGGAAGATTCGCATCGAGTTGCTGCCCTCGAAAATCGTTGGCTCGACGTAGTACCCACCGGAGAGCTCGCCGTCCAGCTGCGCCCGTGCGCCACCGGTCAACACCCGGGCGCCCTCCTGCCGGCCGATGTCCAGATAAGAGAGGATTTTCTCGAGTTGGTCGTTGGACGCCTGCGCGCCGACCATGGTCGCGCTGTCCAACGGATGCCCCGGCCTGATCTCCCGGGTCCGCGCGACGGCCGCCGCCAGGAAGTCGGCGTAGTGGCCCTGCTGGATCAGTGCCCGTGACGGGCAGGTGCAGACCTCGCCCTGGTTCAGGGCGAACATGGTGAAACCCTCGAGTGCCTTGTCGCGGAAGTCGTCCGGCGCAGCACTGACATCGTCGAAGAAGATGTTTGGGCTCTTACCACCCAGCTCCAGGGTGACCGGCTTGATGTTCTCGCTGGCGTACTGCATGATCAGCCGCCCGGTCGTGGTCTCGCCGGTGAACGCCACCTTGGCGACCCGGGGCGAGGACGCCAGCGGCCGACCCGCCTCGACCCCGAAACCGTTGACGACGTTGACCACACCCGGCGGCAGCAGGTCGGCTACCAGGGACAGCAGGTAGTGGATCGACGCGGGTGTTTGCTCGGCGGGCTTGAGTACCACCGCGTTGCCGGCGGCGAGCGCCGGGGCGAGCTTCCAGGTCGCCATGAGTAGCGGGAAGTTCCACGGGATGATCTGCCCGACCACACCGAGCGGCTCATGGAAGTGGTACGCGACGGTGTCATCGTCGATCTCGGCGAGGGAGCCCTCCTGCGCCCGGATCACGCCAGCGAAGTAGCGGAAGTGGTCGATCGCGAGCGGAATGTCGGCGGCGAGGGTCTCGCGGATCGGCTTGCCGTTCTCCCAGGTCTCCGCGATCGCCAGGGCCTGCAGGTGCTCCTGCATCCGGTCGGCGACCCGGTTGAGGACCAGGGCGCGGTCGGCGGCCGGGGTGCGTCCCCAGGCCCCGGCGGCGCCGTGCGCGGCGTCAATGGCCCGCTCCACGTCCTCCGCGGTACCCCGGGCCACCTCACAGAAGGGCTGCCCGGTCACCGGGGTCGGGTTCTCGAAGTACCGCCCCCCGTGCGGCTTGACGTACTCGCCACCGATGAAGTGGTCGTAGCGGGACTGCCAGTGGGTGGGCGCGTCGTAGCGCGTCATGGGTACCTCCGCCGTCAGCGAGGAGTGGACGGCGTCGACCCTATTTTTCTCGACGTTGCAGGGACGTTGCACGCGGGACGCCGTACTCCCGGGCGAGCTGGCGGGCCCGCGCCAGGGCGAGCGGCCGGCGTGGGGCGCCCGGCGGCAGTACCCGCGCCAGGAGCTCCCAAGCGGTCAGGTCGTCGGTGCCGGCGGTGGTCGCGGTCCAGGAGACGAGCAGCGCCGGGTCCGCGGAGGCCAGCACGGCCGCACGGAGCTGCCCGTCAACCAGCCGGCGCAGCCGGGCCACTCCCGGCGCCTCCGAGCCGGGCAACAGGCTCCCGGAGTACGCGTCGATCCCGCCCGCCGGGTCACCCCGCTCCAGCCGGTCGGTGACGGTACGGAAGTCGGCGCGTACCCGGCAGCGCAGTCGGTACGGGCGGGAGTCGAGCAACTCCGGGCCGAGTACGCGGCGCAGCCGAGACAGCTCGGCCCGGAGCGTGACGGGGTGCGAACGGTGCTCGCCGTACAGGTCGAGGGCGAGCTGTTCCCCGGTGCGTCCCTCCGGGTGGTCCACCAGCAACACCAGTAGTTCGCTGTGCCGCCGGCCGAGCCGAATCCGGCGGCCGCCGACCCGTAGCTGGGCCTCGTCCCGGCCGAGCGCGGCCACCTGCACGACGTCCGGCTCGACCGGTGCCATCCCGGCCAGGAACGCCTCGGCGGCCCGGGCCGTGGCCCGGACCAGGGCCAGGCTCTGCGGAGTGGCGAGGTGATCGCCGCCGGTGATGTCGACCGCCCCGAGAATTCGACCGGTGGCCGGATCATGGATCGGCGCGGCGGCGCAGGTCCAGCGCTGGACGCGGCGGCTGAAGTGTTCGGTGGCGAAGATCTGCACGCTGTGGTCCATGGCGAGAGCGGTGCCCGGCGCGTTGGTGCCCGCGTGCGTCTCGTCCCAGCGGGCCCCGGGCACGAAGTTCATCTGTTCGGCCCGGCGCAGTACGCCTGCGTGCCCCTCGACCCAGAGCAGCCGGCCGTGGGTGTCGCAGACCGCCATCAGGTGCGCGCCGTCCTGGGCGATCCCACCGAGCAGGTCCCGGAAGATCGGCAGCACCGGGGCCAGCGGGTGCCCGGCCCGGTAGCTCTCCAGCACGTCGTCAACGAGGTCGACGGGTGGGGTGCCCTCCGGGTCGAGGGGCATCGACCGTTCCCATGACCGCCGTACCACCTCCCGCACCCGCTGTGGCGTCGCCCCGGTGAGAAAGGCCGTGTGGGCGGCACCCACCTGCGCGATCCGCTCCGCCGGATCGACGCCGATTTCCAGGGCGAGCCACGGGTCAGCCATGGGTGACCTCCTGGCGCCCATCGTGACGCAGCTCACCCCAGATCGCCAAGTGGTGCCTCGTCTACGCTGCTCGATGTGGAGTCCGTAGCCTTTTATGTCGCCTCCCGCCCCGCCAACGGTGAGCGGGAGCTGACCGTGCGCCATCCCTACGACGACCGTCTTGTCGGGCGGACCACCTTCGCCACCGGCGATCAGGTTGAGGCCGCCGTCGCGGCGGCAGCCGCGGTGGCCCCGACCGCCGCGGCCCTCCCTGCCTACCGGCGCGCAGCGGCTCTGGCGCACGTCTCCCAGCGGCTCGCCGAGCGGGCCGACGAGGTGGCGGCACTGATCACCGCGGAGAACGGCAAGCCGGTGAAGTGGGCGCGCGCCGAGGTGCAGCGGGCGCTCGCGACGTTCCGGTGGGCCGCCGAGGAGGCCCGGCGCTTCTCCGGGGAGCTGCAGCGCCTGGACACCGACCCCGCCGCCGCCGGCCGGCTGGCTCTGGTGCGGCGGGCACCGCGGGGCCCCGTGCTGGGGATCTCCCCCTTCAATTTTCCGTTGAACCTGGTGGCGCACAAGGTCGCGCCAGCGATCGCGGTCGGCGCACCGATCGTCGTCAAACCGGCCCCGGCCACTCCGCTGTCCGCGTTACTCCTCGGTGAGCTGCTGGCCGAGACCGACCTGCCGGAGGGCATGTTCTCGGTCCTGCCGCTCCCCAACGAACAGGCCGCCGGCCTCGTCGCCGACCCGCGGCTGCCGGTGGTGTCGTTCACCGGCTCCGGCCCGGTCGGCGCGGCTATCCGTCGGTCGATACCGGAGAAGCACGTCACCCTGGAGCTGGGTGGCAACGCGGCCGTGGTGATCTGCGAGGACTGGAGCACGGAGGAGGATCTGACCTACGCCGCGCAGCGGATCGCGACGTTTTCGAACTACCAGGCTGGCCAGTCCTGCATCGCGGTGCAGCGGGTCTACGTGCACGAGTGGCTCTACGACGGGTTCCTGCCCCGGCTGGTCGCGGCGGTGCAGGCGCTGCGCACGGGCGATCCCTCGTCCGAGCTGACCGAGGTCGGTCCGCTGGTCTCGGAGTCAGCCGCCCGCCGCGTCGAGGCGTGGGTGGACGAGGCGGTCGCGGCGGGCGCCACCATCGAGGTCGGTGGGCGCCGGGTCGGGGCCGTGTTCCCGCCCACGGTGCTGTCTGGGGTGCCGCGGGACGCCAAGGTCAGTGTCGAGGAGGTGTTCGGGCCGGTGCTGGTGGTCGCCCGGGCGAGCACCGACGACGCCGCGTTCGCCGCGGTCAACGACTCGGCGTACGGGTTGCAGGCGGGTGTCTTCACCCACCGGCTGGATACCGCTTTCCGTGCCGCACAGGTGCTGGAGGTGGGTGGGGTGATCGTCGGGGATGTGCCGTCGTACCGGGCCGATCAGATGCCGTACGGCGGGGTGAAGGGCTCTGGCGTCGGGCGGGAGGGGGTTCGCAGCGCGATGGACGACTACACCGAACCCCGGGTCCTGGTCCTCACCGGGATCGCCGGTTAAGTCTGCGACGGCTTGGTCGTGCCGCCGAGTCGGCCGGCGGTCCGGGGGCGCGGGACGCCGTCGGGCCAAGTGCCGTCGGTTCGCGGTAGTAGCCTGACCGGCGACCCAGAGCAGGGAGGAACGGCGAGGTGATCATGGCGGGTTGGCGGTCCACGGCACGGCTCGCGGTGGTCTGCGTGGGTGCTGGCACCCTGCTGGCGCTGGGTGTGTCGCCCGCGTCGGCCGCCGAGGACACGGTGCGGGTCAGCGCGGCCGGGAAGTTCAAGGCCGGTGATTCGGCGGAGGAGGTCGCGGTCGAGGTACGCAAGCGCACCGAGGGCTGCGTGCAGCTGCGGGTCGGGCTCACCCTCTACCTCAACGGCCTCCGGGCGGATCAGGTGCGGGCGCAGGTCAATGCCGGGGGCCGGTGGCTTCCAGTGGAGCTATCCGCTGGCCGGGGCGGGGTGGCTACCGCCGCGACGTCACCAGAGAACCCGCAGCTCTGTAAGGGCAAGCGCGTCAAGCTGCAGTACGAGGTGGCGTTCGCCGCGGACACGGTGGACGGGCAACTCACCGTTGTCGGTGAGGCCGTCAGCACGGACGGCCAGGTGATCGGTCGAGATTCCGACTCTGCCAAGGTGACCGGCGGTAGCCCCGCCGGCGCTCCGACGTCCAGCGCCGCGCCGGTGCCGACCGTCGCGGCGACGGAGGCCGCCACCGCGGCGGCGTCAACGGCCGTTGACGCGCTAACCGATCCGGGGGGTGCCGCGGACAGCGCGGCACCGGCTCGGTCGTCCGGTGGTTCGGGCTTCCTCTACGCCGGCCTGGCCATGGTCGCGGTCGGCGTCGTTCTGATCGTCCTGCTGGTCCGGCGGTTCCGGGAGGACCGGTCGGTCCCCGCCGGTGGCATCCACCCCGCTGGGTTCGGGTATTCCGGCCCCGGTCAGCCGCCGGTTCCCGGGCGTCCGGCGACGCCGGGCCTGTACGGCAGTCCGGCAGCGCAGCGCCCAAACCCGGGGCTCTACGGCACCCACCCCGACGGCGCACCGCCGGTGTCGGGTGGGACGGCCCATCCAGGCCCTCCGCCGGTGCCGGGCGTACCCGGCACCCCGCCGGTGCCCCCAATTCCCGGCCAGCGCGGGCCGGCCGCGCCGGCGCCGGATGACCGTACCCGGTTCATCCCCCGGTTGCCGGACTGAGCCAGATACCGTCAGCTCTTCGGCTGGGCCGGAGCGATCCGCTGTGCTCCGATACGCTCAGGCCGTTGACGACGCCAGCGCGAGGAGCGGAGCACGGTGACTGACCTGTCCCAGATCGTGAAGGCCTACGACGTGCGTGGGGTGGTGCCGCACCAGTGGGACGAGCAGGTCGCCGCGGCACTTGGTGCCGCCTTTGCCCAGGTTCTGAACGATGGCGGGGAATCCGGCGACGCGGTGCTGATCGCGCACGACATGCGGGACAGTGGCCCCGGGCTCGCGGCGGCCTTCGCCACCGGCGTCCGGGCCACCGGCCGGGCGGTCATCGAGCTGGGGCTGGCCTCGACCGACATGCTGTACTACGCCTCCGGGTCGCTCGACCTGCCGGGGGCGATGTTCACGGCGAGTCACAACCCGGCCGGGTACAACGGCATCAAGATGTGCCGCGCGGGAGCCCGCCCGATTGGGCAGGACAGTGGCCTGGCGGAGATCCGGGCGCGGGCCCAGGCGCTGCTGGAGGCGGATGACGCCCAGCCGGCGGGTTCGCCGAGCGCGCCGGTCCAGCAGCGCGATCTGCTCACGGACTACGCGGCGTACCTGCGCAAGCTGGTTGACCTGAGCCGGATTCGACCGTTGAAGGTCGTGGTGGATGCCGGTAACGGCATGGGTGGCTACACGGTCCCGACGGTGCTCGGCGATGCCGCGCTGGCAGCGTTGCCGCTGGAGATTGTGCCGCTCTACTTCGAGCTGGACGGCACCTTCCCCAACCACGAGGCGAATCCGCTGGATCCGAAGAACCTGGTCGATCTGCAACGGGCGGTGCGGGCCGGGGGGGCGGACGTCGGCCTGGCGTTCGACGGCGACGCTGACCGCTGCTTCGTGGTGGACGAACGAGGGGAGCCGGTGTCCCCGTCGGCGATCACCGCGCTGGTCGCCACTCGGGAGCTGGCCAAGCACCCCGGCTCGACGGTGATTCACAACCTGATCACCTCGGCTGCCGTGCCGGAGATTATCCGGGAGAACGGTGGGCAACCGGTCCGGTCCCGGGTTGGGCACTCGTTCATCAAGGCCGAGATGGCCAGGACCAACGCCATCTTCGGCGGCGAGCACTCCGCGCACTACTACTTCCGGGACTTCTGGTTCGCCGACACCGGGATGCTCGCCGCGATGCACACCTTGGCAGCGCTGGGTGAGCAGTCGTTGCCGCTGTCGGTGCTGGCCGGCGAGTACGAGCGGTACGTCGCCTCCGGCGAGATCAACTCTACGGTGGCGGACCAGGCGGCGCGGGTGGCCGAGGTCCGGGCCGCGTACCCGGACGCGGAAGTCGACGAAACCGATGGCCTCACCCTGCGTTTCGCCGACCGTGCCTGGTTCAACCTACGGGCCTCCAACACCGAGCCGTTGCTGCGGCTCAACGTCGAAGCCCCGACCCGGGAACGCATGGCCTCGCTCCGCGATGCGGTGCTCGACCGGGTTCGCCGATAAGATCCCGTGCGCCGGTCGGGCGCCACCGACCGGTAGCCCAGAGGTGGAAGGAGCCGCGCCGTGGCCCTGGATCCGCAGTTGCTGGAGATTCTCGCCTGCCCGGACACACACCACGCCCCACTCGACTATGACGCCGGGGCGCAGACGCTCACCTGCACCGAGTGCGGCCGGATCTTCGAGGTCCGCGACGACGTGCCGGTGCTCCTGCTGGATGAGGCGCGCGGCGGCCCGGCGGAGCGGTCGTGATCGACGGTACGGCCGGGGTCAGTGGCCGCCGGGAAGTCGACGAGGCCCTGCTGGATGATCTGAAGGCGCTCGCCGAGCGGGACCCCGGTGGGATGCTGCGGCACATCGCGTCCGGCGGGGCGCAGGTTCGCGAGTCCGCCGCCCTCGCCGCCGAGGCCAACCTGTCGGTGTTGGCCGACGAGGGGCGTCCGCGCGCGGTTGTCATCGCGGGTATCGGCACGGCCGGGCGGACCGGCGACGTGCTGGCGACGGTCGCCGGGCCGCGCTGCCCGGTACCGGTGATCCCACATCGCAGCGCCGGCGTGCCCGGCTGGGTGGGCGCCGCCGACGTGGTGATCGCGGTCAGCGCCTCCGGCCGTAGCCCGGAGGCGCTCGGTGCGGCGGAGGCGGCCCATCGGCGGGGTGCCCGGCTGGTCGCGGTCGGTGCCCCGGACTCCCGGCTACAGTCGGTCGCGGAGCGGGCCCGTGCGCCGTTCATTCCGGTACCCCGACGGGCCCCGGCGCGAGCGAGTCTCTGGGCGTTGACCGTGCCGGTGCTGCTGGCCGCCCGGATGCTCGGTCTGGTCAAGGTCAACGAGGCGGATCTGGCGGAGACCGCCGCTCGACTGGACGCCGAGGCCGATCGGTGTCGGCCGTCCGCTGAGTCCTTCGTCAATCCGGCCAAGTCCCTCGCGTTGGGTCTGGCCGGCTCGATCCCGATCGTCTGGGGGTCGTCACCACTGGCCACCGTCGCGGCCCGCCGCTTCGGCGACACCCTCTCGGCGAACGCCCGGTACCCGGTTGTCTCCGGGGCACTGGGCGAGGCCGGTCGCGGCCGGGTCGGCCTGCTCGACGGGGTCTTCGGCGGGCTGGCGGAGGGGGAGCGGGACATTTTCGCCGATCCCGACCTGACGAAGGCGGTGGGGACTCGGCTGCGGCTGGTGCTGCTGCGCGACGGTGGCCTCAATCCGGAGGACGACGCCGACGAGCCGCTCGCGGTTGAGGAGCGGCGCGCGGACGCGGTCCAGACCCTCGCCGAGCGGCGGGGGGTGCGCGTGGACGTGGTCACCGCCGAAGGCGGCTCGGCCCTGGAGCGGCTCGCCTCGCTGATCGCGGTGCCGGACTTCGCCTCGATCTATCTCGCGCTGGCGCATGGCCTGGATCCGATGGCCGTTCCCGCGGTCACCGAGATGAAGGAGTTGGCCAATCAGTGAGCGCAGGTAGGGGCGCCGCAGCCCAGCGAAGTGGGGCCGCGGCGTGAGCGCCAGTGGCGGGACACGGGCAATCATCGCCGCGCTGTTGGCCAACACGGGTATCGCGGTAACGAAGTTCATCGCGTTCTTGCTGACCGGCTCGTCGTCGATGCTGGCCGAATCGATCCACTCGGTCGCAGACGCCGGCAACCAGGGCCTGCTGCTTATCGGTGGGCGGCGGGCGAGGCGTGCCGCGACCCCACAGCACCCGTTCGGGTACGGCCGGGAACGCTACATTTATGCGTTCATTGTCTCCATTGTCCTGTTCAGTGTTGGTGGTCTCTTCGCCCTGTACGAGGCGTACCACAAGTGGTCGCACCCGGAGGGCATCGAGAGCTGGCAGTGGGTCCCGGTCGTTGTCCTGGTGAGCGCGATCGTCATGGAGACGTTTTCCTTTCGGACCGCGATCCAGGAGTCGAATCGCGTCCGTGGAAAGCAGTCCTGGGTGCGGTTCGTCCGGCGGGCCAAGGCTCCCGAGCTGCCGGTGGTGCTCCTGGAGGACCTGGGTGCGCTGGTCGGTCTGATCTTCGCGCTCTTCGGGGTCGGCATGACCCTGGCCACCAACGATGGCCGGTGGGACGCCGCCGGTACCGCGATGATCGGTGTTCTGCTGGTGGTGATCGCGGTCATCCTCGCCATCGAGACCAAGAGCCTGCTCCTCGGTGAGGGCGCCGAGGCGCACGAGGTCGAGGCGATCGAGAAGGCGATGACCGCCGGTGGAGAGGTCGAGCGAATCATTCACATGAAGACGCTCTACCTCGGCCCCGAGGAGTTGATGGTGGCGGCGAAGGTCGCCGTCACCTCGGTTGGCAGTGCTGAGGAGCTGGCCCGGGGGATCAACGCGGTGGAGGCAAGGGTCCGCGCCGCCGTGCCGATCGCCCGGGTGATCTATCTGGAGCCGGACATCTTCGTCGCGTCTGGTGCTGAGCGGACCGAAAGTGAACCCGGCGAGAACGTCGGGCTGTCTGGGGGTTGACCCATGGAATTGTTGTACGGGCCGATCCGAAACTATGCCTGGGGCTCCCGCTCGGCGATCGCCACCCTTCAGGGGCGACCTACGCCGAGTCCGGAGCCGGAGGCGGAGCTGTGGTTGGGCGCGCATCCGGGCGCACCGGCCAGCGTGGACCGGGACGGGACCCGGGTCAGTCTGGTCGAGTTGTTGTCGGCCGAGCCGGGGCACTGGTTGGGCCAGCAGGTCGTTGATCGGTTCGGCGTTCGGCTGCCGTTCCTGCTCAAGGTCCTCGCCGCCGACGCGCCGCTCAGTCTTCAGGCCCATCCCGACCCGGAGCAGGCCCGCGCCGGCCACGCCGCCGACGCGGCGCGGGAGGCGGGGCAGCGTAACTACGTGGACCCGTTCCACAAGCCGGAGCTGCTGGTGGCGCTGACCCCGATGGAGGCGCTCTGCGGGTTCCGTGATCCGGCAGAGTCCGCGGAGGTGCTTGCCGCTTTCGGCGTACCGTCGCTGGAGCCGGTGGTGGCCGCCTTGCGGACGGGGGCGGCAGGGCTCGCCGACGCGGTTCGTCTCCTGTTGACCTTCCCCACCGACCAGCGTGCCGGGCTGGTGGCGGCGGTGGCGTCGGCGGCGGTGGAGAGTCCGGACGCACGGCTGGCCCGGTCGCTCGCCGACAGCTACCCGGGCGACCCCGGCGTGCTGGTGGCGCTGCTGCTCAACTGGGTGCGGATCGCGCCGGGGGAGGCGATCTGGATGCCGGCCGGGAACCTGCACGCGTACCTGCGCGGCACCGGCGTGGAGATCATGGCGGCGAGCGACAACGTGCTGCGCGGGGGGTTGACGCCGAAGCGGATCGACGTTGACGAGCTCCTGCGGGTGCTGCGATTCGAGGTGTTGGACGACCCGGTGGTGCGGGCGGTGCCGGTCGCGCCCGGCGTGGTCTGCTGGCCGGTGCCGGTGGATGACTTTGCGTTGTACCAGGTGCAGGTGGGCTCGGATCGGCCGGAGGTGACGGTGCCGCTGGTCGGGCCGCGGGTGGTGCTCTGCGGTGCCGGCGCCCTTACCGTGGACGACGGTGCCGGCTCGGTGGAGCTGGGGCCGGGGCAGGCCGCGGTGAGTCCGGCTGCCGCCGGTGAGCTGCGGATCGCGGGTACGGGCGAGGCGTACGTGGCGAGCTCCGGGCTGCGCTGAGCCACACCCCAGCAACACGCAAATCCGACTTTTCCGAAATAGCTTGACTCGGTTGGACCGCAGTGTGACGCTTTAAGCACACAGCGTTGTCGCGACGACGGTCTCGGGAGCGTGTGGGGAACCAAACCGGGGGGATGTGCGGGGCGGTCGGACCAGGGACGGAGCTTTCTTCCCGGGGCCGACCGCCTCGTGCGCTGTCCGGGGAGGGGCGCGGTCGACCGGTACGCGCGCGTAAGGTGTTTATCGCGCTGCACATCGTCGACAGGAGTACTTCATGACCAGCACCCTTCCGGCGTCCGCCAGCGGGACGTCCCAGCCCACCACTGTCTCCGACGGTGACTACAAGGTTGCGGACCTGTCGCTTGCTGCGTTTGGGCGCAAGGAGATTCGGCTCGCGGAGCATGAGATGCCGGGCTTGATGGCGCTTCGGCAGGAGTTTGGGCAGTCGCGGCCGTTGGCTGGTGCGCGGATTTCGGGTTCACTGCACATGACTGTGCAGACGGCCGTGTTGATCGAGACGTTGGTGGTGTTGGGAGCGCAGGTCCGGTGGGCGTCCTGCAACATCTTCTCCACCCAGGACCATGCCGCTGCCGCCGTGGTGGTGGGTCCGGAGGGCTCCCCGGAGGCGCCGGCGGGAGTGCCGGTCTTCGCCTGGAAGGGCGAGTCGCTGGAGGAGTACTGGTGGTGCACCGAGCAGGCGCTGACCTGGCCGGGTGACGAGGGTCTGAACATGATCCTTGACGACGGTGGCGACGCCACAATGCTGGTGCACAAGGGCGTCGAGTTCGAGCGGGCCGGTGCGGTGCCGGCGGCGGACGCCAGCGACAGCGAAGAATTCACGGTGTTCCTTGACCTGCTGCGTCAGTCGCTGGAGCGCGACGGCGGAAAGTGGACCCGGTTGGCGAGCGGTATCCGTGGCGTGACGGAGGAGACGACCACGGGTGTGCACCGCTTGTATGAGATGCACCGGGCGGGCTCGCTGCTGTTCCCGGCGATCAATGTTAATGATGCGGTAACGAAGAGCAAGTTCGACAACCGGTATGGATGTCGGCATTCGTTGGTCGATGGGATTAACCGGGCCACCGATGTGCTGATCGGTGGCAAGGTCGCGGTGGTCATCGGCTACGGCGACGTGGGCAAGGGGTGCGCGGAATCGCTGCGCGGCCAGGGTGCCCGCGTGGTGGTGGCCGAGATCGATCCGATCTGTGCGCTCCAGGCGGCGATGGATGGTTACCAGGTTGCCACGGTGGAAGACGTGGTGGAGACCGCCGATATCTTCATCACGGCGACCGGGTGCTTCGATGTGATTACCAACGAGCACATGGCGCGGATGAAGCACCAGGCGATCGTGGGTAACATCGGCCACTTCGACAATGAGATCGACATGGCGGGGCTGGCGCGTCGGACGGATGTGACGCGGGAGAACGTCAAGCCGCAGGTGGATGTGTGGCGGTTCGATGACGGGCACGCGGTGATCGTGCTCTCGGAGGGGCGGCTGCTGAACCTGGGCAACGCCACCGGCCACCCGTCGTTCGTGATGTCCAACAGCTTCGCCGACCAGACGATCGCTCAGATCGAGCTGTTCACGAAGACCGACGAGTACCCGACGGGCGTGCACGTGCTGCCCAAGCACCTGGACGAGAAGGTCGCGCGGCTGCACCTGGACGCGTTGGGTGCGCGGTTGTCAACCCTGACCAAGGAGCAGGCGGCGTACCTCGGGGTGCAGCAGGAGGGTCCGTTCAAGCCGGACCACTACCGCTACTGAGTCGCGCCCAGAGCGGTGTGAACTCGTGTGCCGGCCGGCCCCACCCGATGGGCGGGGCCGGCCGGCCCCCGGCGGCCGCTGCATCACGCGGCCAGCCCGGGGTACGCACCGAAATGCATCTTCGGTGCTGGCGCCGGTGGGCACACCCAGGGATCATGGTGGCAGACTGGTCCGATCAGCTGACCCGCGTGGCTGGTGGTGACGTCCCGGCCGTGGGGTGCTGCGTGCCGACGGCCGACGGCATCGACGCCAGCGGACGGTGGATCCCGCTCCGGAGGCGGAGGTGGATCCCATGACGGAGATGGGGATGGAAGATTAATCCCATGAGAGCTCGGGTACTGGTGGTTGACGATGACCCCGCCCTCGCCGAGATGCTGGGCATCGTCCTGCGCAGCGAGGGCTTCCTGCCTTCGTTCGTGGCCGATGGCGAACGTGCCCTGGCCGCGTTCCGGGAGAACCGGCCGGACATCGTCCTGCTCGACCTCATGCTGCCGGGCATGAGTGGCATCGACGTGGCCCGGTCGATCCGGGGCGAGTCGGGTGTACCGATCGTCATGCTGACTGCCAAGAGCGACACGGTTGATGTCGTCCTGGGGCTGGAGTCCGGGGCGGACGACTACGTGGTGAAACCGTTCAAGCCGAAGGAGCTGGTGGCCCGGATGCGGGCCCGGCTACGCCGGGGTGAGGATGCGGCCCCCGAGCTGCTCACCATCGGTCCCCCGGGTAACCAGATCACCATTGACGTGCCGGCGCATACCGTCAGCCGCAACGGCGAGGAGGTGAAGCTCACGCCGTTGGAGTTCGACCTGCTGGTCGCGCTCGCCCGTAAGCCGCGGCAGGTCTTCACCCGGGAGGTCTTGTTGGAACAGGTTTGGGGGTACCGGCATGCCGCCGACACCCGCCTGGTCAACGTGCACGTCCAGCGGCTCCGGGCCAAGATCGAGCCAGATCCGGAGCGCCCGGAAATCATCCTCACCGTGCGCGGCGTGGGCTACAAGGCGGGTACCGGATAACCTGGCCACACTGTGGCCGACTCCCTGGTTCCCGATCCCACCACGACCGGCTCCCCGCGCCGCCTCGCCGCCGGGGAGCTGTGGCGTGCCGTGGGCGCGTGCGGCGCGCGGCTGGTCGCCGGGCTGCACCAGGCTTGGCGGCGCTCGTTGCAGCTGCGGGTGGTGACCATCACGCTCCTGGCCTCCAGCCTGCTGGTCGGTGGCTTCGCATACCTCATCGCAGACAAGATCACCAGCATCCTGCTGGAGAACGCCGAGACCGATGTGCAGACCCGGCTGAACAGCGGTGCGGCGTACGCGGCGAAGCAGCTCGGGTTCTACCACAAGCCGGAGGAGGCGCAGTTCCAGGAGACCGTTGACGGGACGGTGAACTACCTGGCCGGCGGCGACCCCCAGCAGGCGACCGGGGTGGTGGTCGCCCTGATCGCGGACAACGCCGAAGGAGTGATCCAAACCCGAACCGCCCCGGTGGTGAGCAACCTCAATTCGTTGATCAGCCCGGAGTTGCGCGCCACCGTCGCCGGGGGTGAGGTCGCCAGTCAGATCAGTACCGGCCGCCTCGGCGAGACCGATACGAAGTATCTGGCCTACGGCTCTCCGGTGCCGACCCAGTTCGGTCAGGTCGAGCTCTACTACCTCGTTCCGTTGACCCGGCAGGACGAGACCGCGGCCGACGCCCGGGCGACCGTGGTCGGGACCGGTCTCGCCCTGGTGGTGCTGCTTGGGCTGCTCGCCGCCCTGGTGACCCGGCTGGTGGTGACGCCGGTCCGGGTGGCCGCCCGGACCGCGCAACGCCTCTCCGCCGGCCTGCTCGACCAGCGGATGGCGGTCAACGGCGAGGACGATCTGGCGCTGCTCGCCGAGTCCTTCAACCAGATGGCGACCAACCTGCAACGGCAGATCCTCCGGTTGGAGGAGATGTCGCGGCTGCAACGTCGCTTCACCTCGGATGTCTCGCACGAGCTGCGGACTCCGTTGACCACGGTCCGGATGGCCGCAGACTTGATCTTCGCCGAACGGGATGAGTTCGACCCGGCCGTGGCCCGGAGCGCCGAGCTGCTCCAGACGGAGCTGGATCGGTTCGAGGAGCTGCTGACCGACCTCTTGGAGATCAGTCGATTCGACGCCGGCTTCGCCGCGCTGGACGCCGAACCCACCGACCTGGTGCCGGTCGTGCACCGGGTGGTGGGTCGGCTGGCCTCTCTCGCCGAGCGGGTCGGGGTCACCGTCGAGCTGGATCTGCCGGGGGGCCCGGTCATCGCCGAGGTTGACCCGCGTCGCGTCGAACGGGTCCTGCGGAACCTGGTCGGCAACGCCGTCGAGCACGGTGAGGGTAAGCCGGTACGCATCACCCTGGGGGCGGACGAGACCGCGGTGGCGGTCACCGTGCGCGACCGCGGGTTGGGGCTCAAACCCGGGGAGGAGAAGTTGATCTTCAACCGGTTCTGGCGGGCCGACCCGTCGCGGGCCCGACAGACCGGGGGCACCGGGTTGGGTTTGTCGATCAGCCTTGAGGACGCCCGGCTGCACCGCGGGTGGCTGGAGGCGTGGGGCGCGCCAGGGCAGGGGGCTCAGTTCCGGCTCACCCTGCCGGCGCGGGCTGGCGACCGGCTGACCTCCTCGCCGCTGCGACTGGTTCCCGGCGACGCGCAGCTGCCGTGTGGCGGCCCACGCGAGGGCGGGTTGCTCGCCATCGGTCAGGGCAGTGCGGGGGCGCTGGCGGTCGGTCCCGCACCGGTCGACGGTGCGGAGGTCCGGTCGTGAGCCGCCAGATACTCGGTGGCCTGCTCGGTGGGGTCCTTCTCGTCACCGCGGCCGGTTGCGGGATCCCAAGCCAGACCGAGGTGCGCAGCGAGGGTCCCGGACCGGCGGCCGAGACGGGTACGAGTAGCGGGGGCCGGTCCGCCCCGCCATCTCGTACCACGGCGGACAGCCGGGAGGAGTTCGTCGACTACTTCCTCGCTGCCGCGGCCGGGGAGCCAGATGGGTCGTACGACCGGGTCAGCGAGTTCGTCGTCCCGGAGGAGCGAGCCCGGCTGCCGCAGAAGGAGGGGAGCGAGGTCGCGCTGACCGTGGTGCGGCTGGTCGAGGAGCCGGTCATCGTCCCCGGGCCGGAGAAGATCCAGGTCACCCTCACGGTGCAGCAGGTCGGGCAGCTGACCGCCGACGGGGTGCTGGGGCCACCGGAGGCCACCCCCGAGACGTACGAGTTCGGGCTGAGCCCCTTCTCGCCGGAGGGCGGGGACGAGGTCGAGTGGTATGTGACGGACCCGCCAAACGTGCTCCTACTCAGCGTCGAGGCGCTGCAGGAGTACTACAAGCCCTGGACCATCTACTTCTGGAGTTCCGACCGGCTACGCCTGGTGCCCGACCAGCGCTACCTGGCCCGCGCCGTGCCCGAGGACCGACTGGTCAGTGAGGTGGTCCGGTGGCTGGTCGGCGGCCACTCCGCCTGGCTGAAGCGGGCGATCAGCGGGTTGCCAGACGGCACCAAGCTGATCAACAACGCCACCCGGACGGACGATCGTTGGGAGGTCAACCTGGACATGACCGGTGCGGACCGCGACCGGCTGAGGCTGCTCGCCACCCAACTCGTGTGGTCGTTGCCGGAGTTGACCGGGCAGCTTGAGTTGAAGATCCGCAACCAGTCGCAGTTGATCATCGAGGAGATGGGGCAGCACCGGAGGCTGAATCCGGTTTATCAGGTCGAATCCCTCCCGCAGCCCTTCTGCATCTACGAGGGGGCGATTCGTTCCCTCGGCCCAGCGGCCGTCCCAGTGGCGCCGGCCGCGAACGACAAGGTGTTCTCGGCCGGAATCAGCCGCTCCGGCCAACGTACTCTCGCGGCACTCACGGTCGATGCCGGCGGCGGGCGGCAACGACTCGCGGTGGAGGTCGGCTCCGCCCCCCTCACCGCGTTCGCGGAGAGTCAGGAGACGTTCCGGACGATGAGCCGCCCGCTCTGGCTACGGTCGGCGCAACCGCAGCTGCCGGTCGGCCTGGTCGTCGCCGACGGCCAGCTGTACCGCTTTGACGAGGCGGCCAAGCTGGACCTGGTGCAGCTGAGCCTGGAGAGCGTGACAGCGGTGGCCGCCGCCCTGGACGGGCATCGGCTGGCGATCGTCAGCGGTGGCGAGCTCTACCTGGCAGCGGTCAGTCACGATGGGGACACGCTCGCCGTCGGGCCGCCCCGCCGTAGCCCCACCTCCCTCACCGGGCTCACCGCAGTCGACTGGTACGGCGAGAACAGTCTGGTTCTGGCCGGCGCGAAGGGCGGCAAACGAGTGCTCTACGAGGTCGGAGTGGATGGGGCCCGGGAGACCAACCTGCATGTCACCGGCGCCATCGTCACGCACCTGACGGCGTACCCGGCGCATCCGGAGGCCCCGTACGGCACGGTGATGTATGAGGCCAACGAAGTGGCGTACCAGGGCTTCCCGATGAAGCGGATCACTCCGGACCAGGTTCGGGACATCGCGTCAACCGATGCTCACGCGAGCGACCCGTCCGCGCCCCTCCTCCTCTTCTGACCAGTGATGCGGGGCCTCGGCCGAGTCGTCCAGGACCTTGGCGCACTGGTGCTGCCGGTGGAGTGCGCCGGCTGCCGAGACCAGCGGCCCGGGCTGCGGCAGGGCGTCTGCCCGGAGTGCGTCGCGGCGCTGGGCGACCTGCGACCGAGGCCGGTACGCCCGACGCCGGCCCCGGAAGGCCTGCCGCCCTGCGTGGCGCTCGGCCCCTATGCCGGCCCGTTGCGTGAGGTGTTGCTCGCGTACAAGGACCATGGCCGGCATGGGCTGGCGAGGCCGTTGGGCGCGCTGCTCGCCGAGGTGGTGGCGGTCGCGGTCGGCCCGGTGCGCCCGGTGTCGCTGGTGCCGGTGCCGGACACCCCGGCCGCGGCGCGTGCCCGCTACGGCGACCACCTCAGCCGGCTGGCCCGGCACTGCGCGCAGCGGCTGCGGCGGGCCGGCTGGCCGGTCGAGGTCCGCTCCGCGGTGCGGGCGCTGCCCCGGCCGGACTCGGTGACTCTGGACAGCGCGGGCCGGGCGGCGTCGGCCGCCGCGGCGTTTCGGGCCCGGGGCCGGCCGCTGCCGGCGGGTACGGCGCTGGTCGTCGTGGACGACATCGTTACCACCGGTTCGACGCTCGCCGCGGTTAGTCGCGTGCTGACCGCGACCGGTCGGGTGCCGTCGGTGGCGGCGGTGCTCGCGGCGACCGAGCGGAGGCAACCCCGGTAACCGATCGTGTTTTCTTTCTCCCCCTTGGTGAACGATTCAGGAAAAATCCTGGACTGTCCTGAAAACCAGGGGTGACGGTCGGCGGAACAGGAGTTAGCGTTCTGCTGTCGGGGGAAGGAGGAGTTCTCCCACCTCCCGACGGTGAAGGGAGGCGTAGCCGCACTGACCGGTCGACGCCGAGTGGGACCGTCCCGAGGGTGCGACCGGGGTACCGCAGTAACGACCATCCGAACAAGGGAGGTCACGTGGACATCGTGGTCAAGGGCCGGAACGTCGAAGTTCCAGATCATTTCCGGGTGCACGTAGCGGAGAAGCTCGCCAAGATCGAGCGCTACGATCACAAGATCATCCGGGTTGATGTCGAGCTGTTCCATGAGCGCAATCCGCGTCAGGCGGACCACTGCCAGCGGGTGGAGATCACCTGCTTTTCCCGGGGTCCGGTGATGCGGGCCGAGGCGGGCACGAGCGACTTCTACAGCGCGCTCGACGCGGCCATCGCCCGGCTGGACGCCCGGATGCGTCGGGCAGCCGACCGCCGTCGGGTCCACCACGGCCGGCACGCCCCCATCTCCGTCGCCGCCGCCACCGCCGGGCTTCCGGTGACCGACCTCGTCGCCGGCCCCCTGTCCGCCGACGCTGCCACGGCGACCGCGGTCGCCGAGCGGGCCGAGGAGGAGCGCGACGACCAGCCGTGGCACATCGCCCGGGAGAAGGTCCACCCCGCCGAGCCGATGACCATTGACGACGCCCTGTTCCAGATGGAGCTGGTCGGGCACGACTTCTACCTGTTCCAGGACAAGGAGTCCGGTCGGCCCAGCGTCGTCTACCGGCGGCATGCCTACGACTACGGGATCATCTCCCTGGCCGTCTGAGGCCCCAGGTACGGGCCGGGGCGCACCGGGCCGGTAGCGGCTCAGCGTGCTCCGGGTGTCTCGCTGAGGTCGCCCGGGAGCAGGCCGAAGAGCGTGCTGTCCGTGCGGAGTCCGTCGCCGGCGGGGAAGCGCCCGCGCACCCGCCCCTCCCGGCGGAACCCGGCCCGTGCCAACACCCGCTCCGAGGCGACATTGCCGGCGTGGGTATCCGCCCAGATCCGGCCGAGCCGGACCTCGGTGAATCCCCACTCGGCGAGCAGTCGGACCGCGCGGGTGGCGTACCCGAGTCCGCGCCAGGCCGGCAGCAGGCCGTAGCCGACCATGCCCTGTTGGAACTGCGGATTGTCGAGGACAAGTTGGCAGAGGCCGGCGATGGCCCCGCTGCTCGCGTCGATGATGACCAGGTTCGCGACCTGGTCCCGCAACCAGCGGGACTGCACCTCCCGGCAGTTCCGTTCGATGTCCGCCCGTCGCGGCGGCTCCGGCGGCGCCAGGACGGCGACCGTCTCGGGCTGGGTGTGCAGGTGGTACATGGCCTCCGCGTGCTGCGGGCCGCGTGGCCGGAGCTCCACCACGCCGTCGGTGAGCCGGCCGTCGGGTAGGTCCGGCAGCAGCCGTGGAGCCGGCCCCGGGGGGTCGTCGGCGAGCCGCGCCCAGGTGAGGAGATCAGCCCATTCGCCGTCTCGGCCGCGGCTCGCCAACCGGCGTACGCCCTCGGGGCGGAAGCCGGCGGCCAGCGCCACCCGCTGGCTGGCGATGTTCTCCGGGACGGTGAGGAGCTCCAGCCGGCGAATCCCGCTGGCGAACGCCCGGTCGGCGAGGGTCTGGGTCGCCGCAGTGGCGACGCCGCGCCCCCGCGCCCACGGGGCGACCCAGTAACCGATCGCCGCCTCCTGGCGGCTGGGGGCCGGGTCGTTCAGCCCGACCGTGCCGAGGAGCCGGTCCGTGTCGCGATCCGTGATGGCGTACGCGGCCCCGCCGTTGGCCCAGGCCGCGGGCGCCCCCTCGGTGATCCACCACCGGGCGTCCGCCTCGGTGTACGGCGACGGCAGCGCCGGCAGGAAGCGCTGGACCAGCGGGTCGGAGCAGGCGGCCATCGTGTCGGGGAGGTCCTCGAGGTGGGACAGGCGCAGCCGGATTCCGGGCCCGTCAATGGTCTCCGGCGTCATGCCGCATCCGGCCCGGGTGCGATGTCGGCCGGTCCGGACCGGGTCTTGACCGATCCAGACCCGGTCTCGATCCGCCCCGACGGGGTGTCGATCCCGGCCGGCCGCTCTGCGGGGGACTCCCCGTCCGGATTATTGAGCTCGATTCGTCTCATCTGAGCCATCGTGCCGGATCGTTCGCCCACGGCGTAACGGGATTAGGTCCACCCGCTCAGACCGCGTACGTTATGTCCGCTTCGGCGGATCGGACCCCGCCACCAGTGACCATCGCCGCGATGGAACGCCTACGATGGTTCGAGACTGTCTAGGGGAGCGTTGATCCGTGTCGATTCTGGAAAAGGTCCTCCGTGCGGGCGAGGGGCGCCTGGTGCGCCGGCTCAAGGCGATTGCCGCCGCCGTCAACTCGATCGAGGACGACTACGTCAACCTCACCGACGACGAGCTGCGGGAGATGACCGCGCAGTTCCGGGAACGGCTGGAGGGCGGCGAGACCCTTGATGACCTGTTGCCCGAGGCGTTCGCGGTCTGTCGCGAGGGCGCTGCCCGGGTGCTTGGCCAGCGCCCGTACGACGTCCAGGTGATGGGTGGCGCAGCGCTGCACTTCGGCAACATCGCCGAGATGAAGACCGGTGAGGGGAAGACCCTCACCTCGGTCATGCCGGTCTACCTCAACGCGCTCTCCGGCGAGGGCGTGCACGTGATCACGGTCAACGACTACCTGGCCGAGCGGGACGCCGCCTGGATGGGCCGGGTGCATGAGTTCCTTGGGCTCACCGTCGGCGTCGTGCTGCCCAACCGGCCCGCCGCCGAGCATCGCGCCGCCTACGAGTGCGACATCACCTACGGCACCAACAACGAGTTCGGCTTCGACTACCTGCGCGACAACATGGCCTGGTCGAAGGAGGACCTGGTCCAGCGAGGCCACAACTTCGCTGTTGTGGACGAGGTCGACTCGATCCTGATCGACGAGGCCCGCACCCCGCTGATCATTTCCGGCCCGGCCGAACACTCCGCCCGCTGGTATGGCGAGTTCGCCGCGGTGGTCGCCCGGCTCCAGGCCGGCAAGGACGGTGAGGGCGACTACGAGGTCGACTACGCCAAGCGCACGGTCGCGGTCACGGAGCGGGGGGTCGGCAAGGTCGAGGACCGGCTCGGCATCGACAACCTCTACGAGTCGGTCAACACGCCGCTGGTCGGTTACCTGAACAACGCGATCAAGGCGAAGGAACTCTTCAAGCGGGACAAGGACTACATCGTCAGCGAGGGCGAGGTCCTGATCGTTGACCAGTTCACCGGCCGCATTCTGCACGGGCGTCGCTACAACGAGGGCATGCACCAGGCGATCGAGGCCAAGGAGGGGGTGGAGATCAAGCAGGAGAACCAGACCCTCGCCACCATCACCCTCCAGAACTACTTCCGCCTCTACGCGAAGCTCGCCGGGATGACCGGTACCGCCCAGACCGAGGCGGGCGAGTTCAACAAGGTCTACAAGGTCGGGGTGGTGACCATCCCGACGCACCGGCCGATGGTCCGGGAGGACCGCTCCGACGTCATCTACAAGACCGAGAAGGCCAAGTTCAACGCGGTCGTTGACGACATCGTCGAGCGGCACCACGCCGGCCAGCCGGTGCTCGTCGGTACGGTCTCGGTGGAGAATTCCGAGATCCTCTCGCAGCTCTTGCGCCGCCGGGGCATCCCGCACTCGGTGCTGAACGCGAAGTTCCACGCCCGGGAAGCGGAGATCGTCGCCCAGGCCGGCCGCAAGGGTGCGGTCACCGTCGCCACCAACATGGCCGGCCGCGGTACCGACATCCTGCTCGGTGGTAACCCCGAGTTCCTCGCCGCCAACGAGCTGCGCCAGCGCGGGCTCGACCCGGCCGAGCACGAGGAGGAGTACGCCAAGGCGATGGAGGAGGTCCTGCCCACCTGGAAGCAGGCCTGCGAGGCCGAGGCGGAGGAGGTCTCCGCCGCCGGCGGCCTCTACGTGCTGGGCACTGAGCGGCACGAGTCCCGGCGGATCGACAACCAGCTGCGCGGCCGGTCGGGCCGCCAGGGCGACCCGGGTGAGTCCCGTTTCTACCTGTCGCTGCAGGACGAGTTGATGAAGCGTTTCCGTTCCGGCGCCGTCGAGGCCGTCATGGAGCGCTTCAACATCCCGGAGGATGTGCCCATCGAGTCGAAGATGGTCACCCGCCAGATCAAGACCGCGCAGTCGCAGATCGAGTCCCAGAACGCCGAGCTCCGCAAGAACGTCCTGAAGTACGACGAGGTCATGAACAAGCAGCGGCAGGTGATCTACGCTGAGCGGCTTCGGGTGCTCAACGGCGAGGACCTGTCGGACCAGGTCCGGAACATGATTGACGATGTCGTCGAGGCGTATGTCCGCGGCGCCGCCGCGGAGGGCTACGCCGAGGACTGGGATTTCGAGCAGCTCTGGTCCAGTCTCAAGCAGCTCTACCCGGTGGGCATCACCATTGAGGAGCTGGAGGAGGAGGCCGGCGGATCCAGGGCGAGCATCGATGTCGACTTCCTGCTCAGCCGGCTCAAGGAGGACGCGAACGCCGCGTACGACCGCCGCGAGGAGCAGCTTGGCACGGAGGGTGTCCGCCAGCTTGAGCGGATGGTCCTGCTCCAGGTGATCGACCGCAAGTGGCGCGAACACCTCTACGAGATGGACTACCTCCAGGAGGGCATCAACCTTCGGGCCTACGCCCAGCGGGACCCGGTGGTGGAGTACCAGCGCGAGGGCTTCGACATGTTCGCCACCATGATGGACGGCATCAAGGAGGAGACGGTCGGCTTCCTCTACAACCTGGACGTGCAGGTTCAGGAGCCGGAGCCGGCGGCTGACGAGGTCAAGCTCCTGGAGAAGCCGGTCGAGGTCCGGGCCAAGGGCCTTGGCCGTGCGCCGCAACAGCAGGGCCTGCAATACTCCGCGCCGACTGTCGACGGCGAGGCCGGGCGCGGCTCGGTCGCCGTCGAGCGGGCCGACGAGGCGGCATCGCAGGAGGGGCGTCCTGCCATGACCGCTCCGGCTGCCCCCGGGCAGACCGCTCCCACCGCCCCGCAGCGGCGAGGCAGCGGTGGGCGTGGCCACGCCGTCGCCGCCGGCACCGCCCGCCGGGCGGCGCCGGGGCAGGCCGAGGGCGGCAACGGGCCATCGCGCAACGCGCCGTGTCCGTGTGGCTCGGGCCGTAAGTACAAGCGCTGCCACGGCTCGCCCAACGGCGGCGCCTGACCGGCCTGTGAGAAGGTGCACGCGTTGCGCGCGCACCTTCTCACAGAACGTGGAGAGCGGTGCAGAGCCAGCTGCCGCGACGCCGTTCGAGGCGGATCGCCATTGCCCAGGTCCTGCCGGCTGGCCCGGCCAGTACGGCGGCTGCCTCGACGGCCGCGTCCCGCGGCTCACATACCCGCAGCCGGCGTAACCGCGTGCCGGGCCGGGAGGAGCGGCGTCGCACCGGCCCCGCGCGGGCGGTGGCGCGGGTCAGTTCTGCCGCCAGCTCGGCCGCCCGGGTTGGGTCAAGCAGTCGGCGCAGCTGGCTGTGGGGCCGATAGCCGTTGATCACCTCCAGGCAGGTGGTGACGAACCGATGCGCAACCCGGGTCCCCTCCGGGGTGGCGGTGGCCAGCGCCGTGGCGGGTAACCGGGTCGGGGTGCGCCGGGGACCGGGCGGGCCCGCTCCGGCCCCGCGGCGCTGGCCGGGTGGGCGGGTCAGCGGGCCTGGGCCGGGCTGGAACAGGTCGAGCGCCAGCTGACCGTCGATCAGCCAGCGGGCGGGGTCATCTTCGACGTAGGGCGGGTCGATTGACGGGGCCGGGCGAAGCCGGACCGGGGGACGAGTTGGCTCGGGGCGGCGGACGGCAGTCATCCCGGCCCTCCAGATCCTTGTGTTTGCCTTCGTTTGCCTACGGCAGACCACGATTCTGAGGGATTAAAGAGGGGATGGTCAATGCCTGTGGATGGATGGCGGTAGGGGATGTCGACGAATCGGGCCGGTTACTCCGGCTCCCGCTCGACGAGGGGGTTGCCCCGAACCCACTCGGCGGTCTCCGCGTACTTGTGGTTGATGTACTCCTCCAGTCGCACGCGCTCCACCCGCCACTGACCGCGTCCGCCGATCTTGATCGCCGGCAGTTCGCCGCTGCGTACCATGTGGTAGACCTGCGAGTCCGACACGTTCAGCTCGGCGGCGACCTCGGACAGCAGCAGAAACCTGGGCTCCGCCACACAAACTCCTTGAGTCGGCTGCGTTTGCCTCAGTTTGCCACCAGCGGTGGCCCAAAGGCAGCAGGGTCCAACGCAGCACCGGAGTGCGCTCGGAAACACTCCGGGATCCCAACTTTCGTCGAGCCCGTCCGGGGTGTATGACGGTCACGGCGTACGGCATGACCAGCGCCCCCAGACCGGCGTCCGCCGGTGGAGCTGAACCCAGGGAGAACCGGTGACCAGAGAGCAAGTCCGGGTGTATGTCCCGGCGACCGTGCCGATGCTGACCCTGCTGCGGACGGCCGGGCTCCCCGCGGCCTCCGCGCACGCGGTCACCCCGGCGCTGCGCGAGTGGTACGCCGAGGGGGACGAGGAGGAGCTGGAGTACGTCGCCTTCACCCGGGCCGCCCAGGACGCGCTCCAACTCCTGCAGGCCGACGATGCGGCACCCCGCCGCCGGGTCGTCGTCTCAGCGGATCTGCCCGTGGCTACCCCCGGACCGGGCGACGCGGACCTGGGGTCCAGCGCGGTCGAGCTGGCCGGCCCGGTGCCGGTGGGGGCGGTGGCCGCCATCCACGTGGACGGGGCGGACGCGGTCCAGGACATCACCGCCGCAGCCCGGGTGGTGACCGAGGCGCTCGGCGGTGACCCGGACGCGCAGTTCGCCGTTGACGGGGCCGAAGATCACGAGCTGGAGTGGTACGACATCACGGAGCTGGACCAGCTCCTCGGATTGAGCTAGCCCAGCGGCTCGACGTGGTTGGTCCGGAGCTGTTCCGGCTGACCTCGAACGCCTTCCGGCCGGTGCGGCTCACTCCCCGTCCGGGTCGTCCTCGTCCAGCGGGGCAGGTCCGAGGGTCCGGCCGAAGGCGATCATCGCGGTCAGCGCGCCGACGAAGAGCACCCAGATTCCGTTGTCCACCCGGGAGGTGCCGAGCGAGGTCTGCGCCACGGCATCCGCTTCGCTCAGCGCGCCAGCCAGGTCGAGCAGCCGCCGTCCCCCGATCCGCAGGATCACCTCGGCGACGAGCAGCAGTAGGCCGGGGCCGGCCCCGGCGATCAGGTAGGCCGGCCAGCGCAGGCTGGGCGGATCGCCGCGGTGCGCCGCACGGCGTCGGGACCAGGTCAGGTAGCCGAAGGCCAACAGGCCCGCCACCAGGCCGGCGAGCAGGGACTCGGTACGGGAGACCCACTTCGCGGCGCTGAGCAGCGACTCCTGGGTTTCGCCCGCGCCGAAGAGGTCGAAGAGTGGGTCCCGCGCCCAGCTGAACGCCACGACGAAGACGAGCGTGCCGAGGCCGGCGGCCACCACCGCGCCGACAACTTGGGCGGTCCGCGTCGCGGCGATGCCCCCGCCGATGATGGCGGCGGCGGCGGTGGTGCCGGCGATCACGTTGGTGGTGCCGGTGTCAGCGTAGGTCAGGTTGATGGCGAAGGCGGCGGCGAGCCCGATCAGCAGCCCACTGGCGACCGCCGCGACAAAGCGCAGGGTGCTCCGGTCCCGACCCCGATGGGCGAGCAACTCCGCCCCGAACAGCGCGAAGGCGGTGCCGGCGACGAGCGCGGCCGAGATCACCCCGGGTAGGGCGAAGGCGGAGAGGCTGATCGCGGTGACTCCGGCCGCCGCCGAGTCGATCACGGCGTGGGTGGACCAGAGCATGGCGGTAAGCCAGCCGAGTGCCAGCAGGCCGAGCGCCGGCACGCCGGGGGTGGGTAGGCCGGCCACCGCCGCCGCCGCCGGCGGGCCGGCCGTGAGCGGGTTCGCCTCGTCCGCGTCTGGGCTCGCCTGCGTCGGCTCCGTGGCGGCGGAGTCGCCGGGCTGCTTCGTCATCGTCGTCCCTTCGACCGGCACCCGGCCCGCGGTGCGGCCGGTGGTTCACCGGCCCACCAGGGTACGCGTCGTTCGCCGCGCGGCCGGGAGCCGTGTCGGCCGGTGCGGGGAGGGATTCGGGTAGTGGGGAAGAGGACCCAAACGTGGGAGAATCAGTCGCGGTCCCGCCGCCGTAACGGGCCCCTGCGGCCCCGGTGCTCGGCGTCCGGCCACCCGGCCGACGCTCCGCGGGTCCGCTACCCCCACTGCCACGAATGCCCCAGGAGCCTTTTGATGGACGCCGTCTTCTCCGTGCCCGAGCCCCGCAACGAGCCGGTACGCACCTACGCGCCGGGGGACACCGACCGGGACCGGCTGCAACGGCGGCTGGTCGAGCTAGCCAGCGACCGGATCGACCTGCCGATGACCATCGCGGGCGAGCAACGGATGGCCGGCGGTGCCTCGATCGACGTGGTGCAGCCCCACCGGCACGCGCACGTGCTGGGCGTCACCGCCCACGCCACCCACGATGACGCTCGGGCCGCGGTGCAGGCCGCGAAAGACGCGGCGCCCGGGTGGCGGGCGTTGCCGTTCGCGGAGCGGGCAGCGATCTTCCTCCGCGCCGCTGACCTGCTCGCCGGGCCCTGGCGGGACACGCTCAACGCCGCCACGATGCTCGGCCAGTCGAAGACCGCGTTCCAGGCGGAGATCGACTCGGCCTGTGAACTCATCGACTTCCTCCGGTTTAACGTCCACTTCGCTCGCCGACTCCTCGCCGAGCAGCCCCTCTCCTCGTCGGGCACCTGGAACCGGTTCGACCACCGCCCGCTCGAGGGCTTCGTCTACGCGATCACCCCGTTCAACTTCACCGCGATCGCCGGCAACCTACCCTCGGCGCCGGCCCTGCTCGGCAATACAGTGGTCTGGAAGCCGGCCCCCACCCAGCAGTTCGCCGCGCACTTCACGATGCGGCTCTTCGAGGCGGCAGGCCTGCCCCCCGGCGTGATCAATATGGTTACCGGGCGGGGCGTGGAGGTGTCCGACGTGGTGCTGGCCGACCCGGACCTGGCCGGCATCCACTTCACCGGCTCCACCAAGGTCTTCCAGCAGCTCTGGCGGACCGTCGGCGAGAAGATCGCCCACTACCGGACCTACCCGCGACTGGTCGGCGAGACCGGCGGCAAGGACTTCGTGGTCGCCCACCCCAGCGCTGATGTGGACGCGCTGCACACCGCCCTGATCCGGGGCGCGTACGAGTTCCAGGGTCAGAAGTGCTCCGCGGCCTCCCGCGCGTACATTCCACGGTCGTTGTGGGCAGGTGGGCTGCGGGACCGGCTCGCCGCCACCGCGGAGGCGCTCACCTACGGCGACATCACCGACTTCAGTAACTTCGGTGGCGCCGTCATTGACGCCAAGGCGTACGCGCGGCACACCGCCGCCCTGGAGTTGATCTCAGGGGATGATTCGTGCCAGGTCGTCGCCGGCGGCACCGCTGACGACTCAATCGGCTACTTCGTTCGGCCGACACTCTTCGAGTGCACCGACGCCGCCCACGAGACCTTCACCACCGAGTACTTCGGCCCCATCCTCGGCGTGCACGTCTTCGACGACGACCGCTTCGACGAGGTGGTCACTCAGGCCGAGTCGATCGCGCCGTACGCGTTGACCGGCGCCATTTTCGCCACCGACCGGCAGGTGGTTGATCGGGTCGCCGAGCGGATGCGATACGCCGCCGGCAACTTCTACATCAACGACAAGCCCACTGGTGCGGTAGTGGGTCAGCAGCCGTTCGGCGGTGCCCGCGCCAGTGGCACCAACGACAAGGCCGGCTCCTGGCAGAACCTGGTCCGGTGGATGTCACCCCGCACGATCAAAGAAACCTTCGTCCCGCCGACCGGTCACACCTATCCCCACATGGACTAACCAGAAGTACCCCTTCCCCACGTCGACCGCCCGGCGTGGGGAAGGGGTACTTTCATCCACTCCATATCGGTGGACAGTGCACATAGGAAGCCCTGATGGGTGTCGAAAACGTGAAATCCTGGACGCCGCGACCGCAAAGTGGCAGCGTGAGAGGCATGGCGGATTCCGGAGTCAATCCCACGGCGGCGGCCCTGCTCGGGCTGCTTCACGAGGGCCCGATGACAGGTGGTCAACTGATGGCCGCCGCCGAGCGCCGGTTGGCGCCGTACTGGTCAATGACCCGCAGTCAGGTCTACCGAGAGCTGCCCGTGCTGGCCGAAAAGGGGCTGGTGCGGCTCGGTAAACCGGGGCCGCGGATGAGTCAGCCGTATGCGATCACCGCTGCGGGTAAACGAACCTTCTCCAGATGGCTGACGGAGGAGCCGGGTCGGGACACCATTCGAAACCCGATCGCGCTACGGTTCGCCTTCGGGAACCTGCACTCGGCCAGCCAGCTCAAGAACCTCCAGACGGCAGCGAACGAGTACCACACAGAGGCCCTGGCCCGGGTCCGGGAGCAGGTGAAGAATGCGAAGAAGGAAGGCGAAACGTACGACGCCAGCGCCTTGGAGTTCGCCGTCGCGTACCACAAGGCCGCCCTCTCCTGGCTCAAGTCCGCCTCGGTCAGCTGACCCGGCAGCAGCCCCCGGCCGGGGCGCACCTGGTACCCGGGTCGGGCAGTAGGCCCTGCCCCCCGGGTCGGGACCGCCCCCGATGAAGGCCCCGCCTCGCCCGCGGGGTGGGTGCGGCGTGGGCTGCGGGGCTCGCAAGCGCACGCCTGCTCGCAAGCGCACGCCTGCTCCGCAAGCTCGCTCCTCGCCCGCGCTGGGTTTGTTTGGCGTGGGCTGCGGGGCTCGCAAGCTCGCTCCTCGCCCGCGCAGTAGTCTTGTCTGTCGTGACCGATGCCGACTACGCCGAACAGCTCAAGGACCTCGACGCCACTCTTCGCAATATCGAGTCGGTGCTCGACATCGACCGGCTTCGGGCGGACAAGGCCCGTCTGGAGGAGGCCGCCTCCGCCCCCGACCTCTGGGACGACCAGGCCCGGGCGCAGCAGGTCACCTCGCAGCTGTCGTACGTGAATGGGGAGATCAACAAGCTCGCGGAGCTTCGTTCTCGTCTCGACGATGCCAAGGTGCTGCTGGAACTGGCCGAGGCGGAGTCCGACCCGGGCGCTCTCACCGAGGTCGAGACGGAGGTCGTCGGGCTGGCTAAGGCCATCGACGAGATGGAGGTCCGCACCCTGCTCTCCGGCGAGTACGACTCCCGGGAGGCACTGGTGGCGATCCGCGCCGGTGCCGGCGGCGTGGACGCGGCGGACTTCGCCGAGATGTTGCTGCGGATGTACCTGCGCTGGGCCGAGCGGCACGGCTACCCCACCGAGGTCTACGAGACCTCGTACGCCGAGGAGGCCGGGCTCAAGTCGGCCACCTTCACGGTCAAGGTGCCGTACGCGTACGGCACGCTCAGCGTCGAGTCGGGCACCCACCGGCTGGTCCGGATCAGCCCCTTCGACAACCAGGGTCGGCGACAGACCAGCTTCGCCGGGGTCGAGGTGCTACCGGTGGTGGAGCAGACCGATCACATCGACATCCCCGAGAACGAGATGCGCTTCGACGTCTACCGGTCGTCCGGCCCCGGTGGGCAGAGCGTGAACACGACCGACTCGGCGGTTCGGATCACCCACATCCCGACCGGAATCGTGGTCACCTGTCAGAACGAGAAGTCCCAGCTGCAGAACAAGGCCTCCGCGCTGCGCGTCCTCCAGGCCCGCCTGCTGGAGCGGAAGCGCCAGGAGGAGCAGGCCAAACTTCAGGGCCTGAAGACCGACGCCGCCGGCTCCTGGGGTGACCAGATGCGTTCATATGTTCTGCATCCGTACCAGATGGTGAAGGACCTTCGAACTGAGCAGGAGACCGGGACTCCCTCCGCGGTCTTCGATGGCGAGTTGGACGCCTTCATTGAGGCCGGTATCCGGTGGCGAAAGCAGCAGCAGCTTGCTGATGACAAAGCGTGACCGATCGTGGGCGCAGCGCGCCATCGAATATCGTGAGTGCTGGCAGATCGACGACGTGCCCCAGAATTGAGGGGCGCGGGATTTGGCACATCGGTTACACCGCGTAGACTCACGACCCGTGATTCAGCTTGAGCAAGTGACGAAGACGTACCCGAAGGCGTCCCGGCCTTCGCTCGACAACGTGTCCGTCGCGATTGAGAAGGGCGAGTTCGTCTTCTTCATCGGCCCATCCGGCTCCGGCAAGTCCACCATCATCAAGATGCTGCTACACGAGGTTGCGCCCAGTAAGGGCCGGATCGTCGTGAACAGCAAGGATGTTACGTCGATGCGCTCCTGGAAGCGGCCCGCCTTCCGACGCTCGATCGGCTGCGTGTTCCAGGACTTCCGGCTGCTGCCGAACCGCACCGCCTACGAGAACGTGGCGTTCGCGCTCGAGGTGATCGGCAAGACCAAGGCGGTCGCCCGCCGGGTGGTGCCGGAGGTGCTGGAGTTGGTCGGGCTTGGTGGCAAGGAGCACCGCTACCCGCAGGAGCTCTCCGGTGGTGAGCAGCAGCGGGTCGCGGTCGCCCGGGCGTTCGTGAACCGTCCGTTGATCCTGCTCGCGGACGAGCCGACCGGAAACCTCGACCCGGACACCTCCATCGAGATCATGCGTTTGCTGGACCGGATCAACCGCACCGGTACGACCGTCGTGATGGTTACCCACGACTCGAACATCGTGAATCAGATGCGCCGCCGGGTCATCGAGATCGAGAGCGGTCGGATCGTCCGCGACCAGGCTCGCGGCGTCTACGGGTGAGCCGGCGCTCCCACCCGACTGACGACCACCACCTGCCGGAGACGCGGAGGAATCTTCGATGCGCTTGAAATACGTCCTGTCCGAGGTCCTGGTCGGACTGTGGCGCAACGTGACCATGACCATCGCAATGATCATTACGATGGCGGTCTCGCTGACCATGCTCGGCGCCAGCGGCCTGATCTACGTCAAGGTCGCCGAGATGAAGGAGCTGTACTTCGAGAACATCGAGGTCTCGATCTTTCTCGAGAGAGAGGCCACCGAGGAACAGAAGACGGTGATCCAGGCCCAGCTGGATGCCGACCCACTGATCGAGAGCGTCACGTACGTCAACAAAGAAGAGGCGTACGAGGCTTTTAAGGAGATGTTCCGGGACTCCCCGGACCTGGTCAGTGCGGTCGGTCCAGAGGCGCTGCCGGAGTCGTACCGGCTGAAACTGGTGAACCCGCAGGAGTACCAGGTGGTCGGGGAGCAGTACGCCGGGATCGAGGGCGTCGACCAGGTGATCGACAAGTCCGCCGTACTCGACAAGATCTTCAATCTCTTCTCCGCGGGTCAGAAGATCGCCCTCGTCGTGGCGATCGCGATGGCTGTCGCCGCCCTGCTCCTGGTCGCCAACACCATCCAGGTCGCCGCTTACAGCAAGCGGCGCGAGGTCGCGGTCATGAAGCTGGTCGGCGCGTCGAACTGGTTCATCCAGGCGCCCTTCGTCCTGGAAGCCGTGGTCGCCGGCCTGATCGGATCCCTGCTCGGCCTCGGTGCCCTCGCCGGCCTGAAGGTCTTCCTCTTCGACGGCGCGCTGAGGGCCCTCCAGGGGCTCCTGGCGCCGGTCAGCTGGGGCGAGGTGCTGCTGGCCTTCCCCCTGATGGCCGCCGTCGGAGGATTGATCAGCGCGATCACCGCCTGGGTCACGCTCCGCTTCTACCTGCGGGTCTAGTGCTTGCAGGGCGGCCGTTAGGGCCGCCCGCGCACCCTGTCGGGCCTGGGCTCTCCCGCACCGGAATAATCGGCGCGGGAGAGCCCTTGCGCTCCGGTAGGATGATCGCCGCTGTTCGACCCAGGGGGCGCAGCGACCAGGCTGTTCGACCCAGGGGGCGCAGCGACCAGGCTGTTCGACCCAAGGGCGCAGCGATCAGGAAGGGAGGTGGCGCCGATGCCACGGGAGAAGGGGCGCAAGGTCGTCGCCTCCAATCGGAAGGCCCGGCACGACTACTCGATCCTCGACACCTACGAGGCGGGGATGGCATTGACCGGCACCGAGGTCAAGTCGCTGCGGGCGGGGCGAGCGTCGCTGGTGGACGCCTTCGCTCAGGAGCGCAATGGCGAGCTGTATCTGCACGGGATGCACATCCCGGAGTACGTGCAGGGCACCTGGACCAACCACGAGCCCCGACGCACCCGCAAGCTACTGCTCAACCGCATCGAGATCGACCGGCTGATCGGCAAGACCCGGGAGAGCGGGCTCACGATCGTCCCGCTGCAGGTCTACTTCTCCGACGGCTGGGCCAAGGTCGAGATCGGCGTCGCCAAGGGCAAGAAGTCGTACGACAAGCGGCAGGACCTCGCCAAGCGGGACGCGCAACGGGAGATCGCCCGGGCCGCCGGCCGGCGGGGCAAGGGGATGGAAGGCTGAGCTGGCGCCCGGCTGGGGCGGGATGAAACCCGTTGCGCCAGGCGTTAGGCTTATCGGTGCCGCCAACAGGGGCGGTCCGTCGAGGGGGTGACTGGTTTCGACTTCGTACGTTGCGGCAGGGGAAGCGAGCCGAGGAAGCCAACGTCGTCTCGGAAATCGTTCGTTGGAAAACAATAAGCGCCAAGCAGAATCGCGCTGACTTCGCTCTCGCCGCCTGAGGCGAGTAGCAAGTCTGTCGGCCTGGGAGTGCCTTCGACCCAGTTAGCCGGCATCAGCTAGGAGGCTGGCCAATCGGCCCCGGTCGCGGGGGCCGTGCGGCGAGATTAATCAGCGACTGGGCCCGTCACACCGACTCGCTCGCGTGATCGGAGGGGCCGAGTAGAGGCACAGCGAGCTGCGCTCGGAGAAGCCCTGGCAAGGCGGCGAAGGACCCGGGTTCGATTCCCGGCACCTCCACCACCTGACCTGTGCGCCCCGGTCCACCCGGACCGGGGCGCACCGGCGTTTCCGGCCTTGCCCCCCGCTGCCGCCGGGCGCCGTCGTCCCGCTGCCGCCAGGCACCGTTGTCCCGGCGCCACCGCTCCGGCGCCGCCGGGCGGCACCAGCCCCTGGCGTCGCTCCTGGCGGCGAGTGTCTTCGGTGCCTGCCCTGGAACCGGTGCGGGGTGCCGAGCGTCCGAGAAGTATGCGTCGAGTAATCGCCCCCCTGAGCCTGACCCTGCTGCTGGCCGCCGGCTGCGCGCCCGCCGTTCCGGAGCCGGCCGGCGACGCCGCGCCGACCGGCCGGCAGGCGGTGTTCGACGAACGGGCCGCGCAGATCACCGCCGCGTGGCAGCCCGGAGCGGAGTGGAGCGACGGATATATCCCACTCCAGGAACCGACCATGGCCGTCGGAAACCCCGGCTTCACCCCCGACACCCAGGCCGCCTTCCGGGCCGGCTGGTATCGGGATCAGATCCCGCTGCCGAAGGAGCAGCCCGAAGACGGCACCATCCAGTTCCCCTCCGGCACCCTCACCGTGCCGCTGGTCAGCGCCGCCGAGGCGTACCGGGAACTCGATCGGGGCGACCCACCGGCGTGCGGCGGGCGGCCGACGAACCCGGCCACCCCACCGGCGCCGGCCGACGGGCCGGACACCGGGGTGAGCACCTCGCCGCAGACCGCCTGCATCCCGCTCACCGTCACCGCCGTCGAACTGGCCAGCGTGCCGGTGCGGACCAGCCGAGGCGAGGCTGCGGTCCCGGCCTGGCTCTTCACCATTGACGAGCTGACCGCCCCGGTAGCCCGGCTCGCGGTCGCCCCGGCCGCCGTCGGAGTGCCGCCGGAGCCGGTCGCACCCACCGCACCACTGCCCCTGGAACTGGTCGGGGCGCTGGACCTGCGCGCCGTGGACGACGCGACGCTGACCGTACGGCTCGGCATCGGTGCGTGCGACACCGGCCTCACCCCACTGGTCTACGAACAGGATGACATCGTGGTGGTCGGCGGCGCGGTGACCCGCAGCACCGGTGTCTGCACCGAGCAGCTCCTGCTCGAACCGGTGACGGTGCAGCTCGCCGCCCCGCTCGGGGAGCGGACCGTCCTCGACGTGCTCGGCGGCGGGCCGCTGCGGCTCACCACCGGTTGACCGGCGATGGCCCGGCCGCCCGGCTCAGGGCAGCGCGAAGGGAAGCTTGATGCCGTCCAAGGCTGTCCCACAGGCGCAGTCCCGATCCGTCGGCAGCTGGGCCACCGCAGTGAAAAGCAGTTCCCGGAGGCGGGCGGTGTTTTCGCCGAAGACCCGGAACACCTCCTCCTGGGTCACCGATCCGCCGCCCGGCACGCCCGCGTCATGGTCGGTGACGAGCGCGATCGACGAGTAGCAGAGGGCCAGTTCCCGGGCGAGCACCGCCTCCGGGTGGCCGGTCATGTTGACCACCGTTCCGCCGAGGGCGGTGAACCAGCGCGACTCGGCACGGGTGGAGAAGCGGGGACCCTCAACGACCACCACCGTCCCACCGTCCACCGCCGGCACGCCCCGCTCGGCGCCGGCGGCGAGCAGCGTACGCCGCCCGACCGGGCAGTACGGGTCGGCGAAGGAGACGTGCACCGCGCCCCGGTCGTAGTAGGTCTGCGCCCGACCACTGGTGCGGTCGATCAGCTGGTCGGGCACGACGAACGTGCCGGGGCCCAGCTCCGGGCGCAGGCCGCCGACCGCGCAGGGGGCGAGCACCTGGCGGACCCCGAGCGAGCGCAGCGCCCACAGGTTGGCCCGGTAGGGGATCTGGTGCGGCGGGTGCCGGTGGTCCCGGCCGTGCCGGGGCAGGAACGCCAACCGGCGGCCGGCGACCTCCGCGATGGTGACCGCGTCAGACGGCGGCCCGTACGGGGTGTCGACTACATGCTCTGTGGCGTCGTCGAGCAGGGCGTACAGACCCGACCCGCCGATCACCGCGAATTCTGCCGTGGGACTCACCGAACCTCCCTCGTCTCTGTCGCGTCAGACCTTAGCCAGCGACCCAGCAGCAGGCTATGGTGCCAGGCATGGCGTTGACGGGGCGGCTGGCACCGGTGTCCCCGGTTGGCCGGGCACGGTCAGACTGACGGGATGTCCGACATGCAGGAAGAGGGGCGGGCGATCGACGGGCGGGCGACGGAGTCGATGGCCGGGCGGCTGCTGGTCGCGGCACCCACGCTGAAGGATCCGAACTTTGACCGGACCGTGGTGCTGCTGGTCGCCCACGAGCCGGGCGGGGCGCTGGGCGTCGTGCTCAACCGGGCCACCGAGATTCCGGTGGCGGAGGTGCTCGGCGACTGGGGCGAGTTGGCCCGCGACCCCGCCGTGGTCTTCGAAGGGGGCCCGGTGCAGCCGGATTCGGCGATCTGTCTCGCCCGCATGCGTCCCCCGCTGCGCCCGATGAAGAGCTTCCAGCAGATCTCCGGTGCGGTCGGCACGCTCGACCTGACAGTGGACCCGGCGCAGCTGCGGGAGAGCATCGCCGGCATCCGGGTCTTCGCCGGCTACTCCGGGTGGGAGTCGGGCCAGCTGGAGCAGGAGATCGCGGGGGGATCTTGGTTCGTCCTGGACGCGTTGCCCGGGGACGCCTTCGTCGATCGTCCGGACGACCTGTGGCCGATGGTGCTGCGTCGACAGGGCGGCATGATGGCGGCGGTGGCGCACTTCCCGGCGGACGTGGCGCTCAACTGAGCCGGCGCGGTAGCCGGGCACCCCGCGCGCTGACCGTGCCGGCCGGCGTGTGTATAGTTCTCCCGTGCCCGGGCAACCGGGTAGTGCACAGGGGGCCGTGGCGCAGCTGGTAGCGCACCACACTGGCAGTGTGGGGGTCAGGGGTTCGAGTCCCCTCGGCTCCACCCAAGAGAAAGGCCCTGGTGGGAGACAGTATCTCCCACCAGGGACTTTTTGCTTTGTTACTCCGGCGGGCCGCTATGTGCCAGATCTGTACCAGATCACGCGCTGATCTTGCCCCTTGCCTCTTCGATCAAGGCGTCTAGCGCGGCTGCGATGGCATGATCCCGGTCACCGCTAACGTGGTGCCCTCGCTCTGCTCACTCGGCGGAAACGTCTGGGAGGTCCCGCCCGTGGCGACTTTCCGGCCGGGCTACTCGTCGTCTCCGCTCTTCAGGGACTCTGCCAGCCTCCAGATGAACTGCGGTATGCGAGCGCCTCCCCAGAGCGCCACCCGGTATGTGACCTGCGGCGAGAGCTCGTACAGCCGTTCGCGGATGTATGAGGTGCTCCACGAGTCGTACACCTCGAACTCGCCGTACTCGTCCTTGACGTAGGTGCGCCGGCGCCCAGTCCTGACTTTCGCGGCCACTCGCGAAGTCGGCATCTCACCGTGCTCGTCGAGCAGTTCAAGGATCTCGTGCTCGACCGCCTCTTGCATCCTTCTTGCCGCCTGCCTCCCGCTCATGGGTAGTTGATCTTAGCCGCTGCCGCCCCCAAGTTCCTCCTCCATCAGGTGGTCATCGTCGGATATCTGGCTGCTCCGTGCGGCCGCAAAACGGAGGCCGTCAGGGGTGCCCCTATGGGTTTCGTTAAGCGGCGCGGCATGTTGCATAGGCCGGACCCTGGTCGGGCTGCCTCCCTCCAGGTAAGCGGCGGCAAGGTTCGCGGGAAGGGCAACGGCTACGTCACTAAAGACGGCGATGTCGTAGAGTTCCGGGCGGGAGGAAGATCTGGGAGCGGGAGGAAGTAGCTGTCCTACGCAGCGAAAGCAGCATGATGGCCAACGATCCTCTGAACCTCGACGAGTCCGCCGAGTGGGCAGGACTCTGGTGGTTGCCGGACGACCCTGACGAGCGGATCCCCGGTGTGCTCCGGTACGAGCCGGAAGGCGGCCTGGTGCTCTCGTTGATCGGCGCGTTCGAGGACCGCATCATGTCGAACCCTTCTCCTGGCATCGTTGCGGTCCACGAAGGGCACCGGACGTGGAACGTGATTCACGGTGCGGCCGAGCAGCGCGAGATCACCCTTCTCGACTGCGTCCCGAACAGCAGCAAGCGGACCATCGGTGCGCGAGTGAAGAGCCCGGACAAGCAGACCGTGGCGGCGACGACGGCGCTCATCGGAGCGCACGTCAGCGGCGAGGACGACGCAGCGTTCTCTGCAGCCGAGGTGTCTGTGGAGGACCTTGGCCTCTGGGCAGACTCGTCGGTGTTCGAGGGCTTTCACGGAGCTCCCGACGGCAAACCGGACGGAAGCGGAAGCATCTCCGTGAAGCCGCGGGAGACCCAGTCGATCGTGGTCGATGGAACCGAGTTCCGACTCTCGCACAGGCATACGCTTCCGTTCTTCGATCAGCGGAGGGGCGGGACTGTCGGCCGCATGCGCGATACCGCGTTCGTGCGAATCGTCCCTACGGACCGGTTCACCTTAAGCGGCGCACTGGGCGCGGCCAGCCTGGTGCAAGATCTGATCGCTCTCGCGACGCACCGTGCCGCCGGCGTGATTTGGTTACGACTGCAGCTGGCAGAAGTGGACCCTGTGGCACGTGGTGACCGCCCTTCGCTGCGCCGAAATGCTGATGTGCTCTATTCGCCCGCTGCGCTCGGTAAGCACGATGCCAAGGCCATCGACCATCGCCGCATGCTCTTCACGTGCGCATCTTTCCCGTTCGAGGAGGTCGTTCCTCGCTGGTGCGAGGCACACGGGCGGTTGCAGGTGGCGATCAATATGATTTTGGGCCTCCGCTACGCGCCGGATCGCTATGTCGAGAACAGTCTTCTGGCGGCGGTGGGGGCGGCCGAGGTGCTGCATCGCCGCCTCGGCACTGACGAGCGTCCGATGCCCTCAGACGAATTCAAGCCGATGCGCGAAGCGATGCTGGCGCACGTGCCCGAGAATCACCGAGAGAGATTTAGAGGAGCCATCCGCAACGATCCGATCCTGCGGGACCGGCTGTACGCGCTCGCTGCGCGTCCTGACGATAAGGCGGTCGGGCTGCTCATGCCGGACGTGGACCGATGGGCGAGGAGAACCACTCGGGCTCGGAACGACCTGGCGCACGAGGGCAGGACTCCGGATCACTCAACTGAGGAGCTGGCAGCCATTGTGAAGGTGACCGCAGCCGTCGTGATCCTCAACGTGCTGCACGAGCTCGGGTTGCCCGTTGAGCGACAGCGCGAGATCGTGCAGGAGCATCCGCAGCTCCGTGCGACGGCCAGGAGCGCACGCGAATGGCTGGTCGTCCGGGAACGGACTCCTGAGCCTCGTCTGACGCCGATCCTCTTGGGGACCTCAAGGGCCAGGTAACGGGCAGGTGTCCCGCAGACCCCGGCGGGCCGTTCGGGATTCATTAGGCAACGGGTGCGGTAAGGGCCGCCCGTCGACAGCGCGGGCATCCGCGACCTCGACGCGTGGCGGGTGCGATGCAGGAGACCCTGCGGCTTCGTCAGCGCGCCGCGGTTGCTGCACCGGCTCGGGTGACGGCGCCTTCGGCGGGGGCGCTCCGGCTCCAGGATGGCAGTGGGCTGTCTGCGGCCACCGGCTCTGTGGGTGGTGGCGGTAGGCCCGATCCCGTCCGCCGTCGACCCGGGCAAGCCGAGCAGGCCGTCGCCCGGCCCGCCAGCGTACGGGTGGGGCGTTAGCAGGGAAAGGCTGTCGAGTGACGAGGCCGAGCATCAACTGGGAGAAGGCGTGCTGCGGGTCACATCCTTCATCGAGGCTGATCCAACCGCGCTAATAGGGCTACGCAGCAAGTCGCATGTGTGACGATCAGCTCCCTCATCAGCTGCGGGCGTCCCGTTGCAGGCTCCGGATTTAGGTCTCGTGCCCACGCTTGGGCGTCCTGAGCGTAGGCAGAGAGCGCCAGTGAACAGCAGAGCGGAGGGCAACTCCCGCTTCCCTGGGAGGCCAACTGGTTGACGACCGGGACGCCCCTGTCCAGACACCTGCGGAATGTCGATGGAAGGGCGTTTCGTGGGTGGGCCTCCGGCTCGTAGTCGGCACCATCGCTGCGTCCAGGAAGAGATGTGATTGCCATCGGCGAGGCGGTCGCCAGGAGCTTGACGTCCGAAGGGGGCCATCGGGATGGCGAGGTGTTCTTGATCAGTCGTCAGCTACGCACCGAGTGGTATCGAAGACCGGGCTGGCGATCGCGTTGAGCAACTGCCTGGCCGGCGCATAGTTTGGATCCACGTGGCGGCCGAGGATGACGGCGGCCACGGTGGTGGCACCGGCGACCTTCAGCGCATGCGCCAAGGACTGGGTTCGGGCACCAGTCGTCCAGGTGTCCTCGAAAATCAGGGCATGAACGGGCGCGGGTGACGTGGGCATTAACGGAGTGAACCAGTCGGCGTGGAAGTCGTGATCATCCGGGCCGTAGCTCGGGTTGACCGTGCTGGTGATCCAGGGCAGCCGGAGCCGGTCGCCGACAAGGCTGGCGAGCGGATGGCTGCCAGCGCGGCTGCGGGTGCTCGGGACGGTGATGAGGTGCGTCGGAAAGGCGCTGGTGCGGACCGTTACACACGCGAGATGGTTGCGTAGGAAGAGCAGCAGGAGGGCGAGCAAGCTTCGCCGAGCCTGCTCGGACGGAGCTGTGCCCTTGTACGTCCGGAGGTTGTGGTGGTGCTGCGAGGTGCGTGGCGAGTAGGAGATCGGTAGTACGAGGTCGGCGAGGAGGCCCTGGGAACGGGTGAGGTGGGACTGGCAGCGGAAGCAGAGCGAGTAGCCCTCGTTCCGCACTCCCCGGCACGTCGGGCAGATCCACGGGTATGCCGGTAGCGGGTTGCGCAGGTAGCCGCGCTGGACCTCGACGTGCCGGCTAATGATGGTCCAGCGCTGGTCAGCGGAGGGCGAAGTCAGGGAAGTTCTCCAGGCCGGCGCTGGTGGGCTGGTAGCTGAGGATGTCTTCGAGCGCTTCCAACAGCTGCGCGGTGCCGTGGACGACGTAGACGCCCGGGTTATCGGCGAACGTCTTGGCCCAGTCGCACTGCATGACCTGGCTCGTGAGCACGACGGGACGGCCGTGCTGGAGGGCGAGCCGGGCCTGGATTCGTGCTCCGCTGGTCTCACCCGCCTCGACAACGACCGTCGCGACTGCGTACCCACTCATGACGGCGTTGCGCATGGGGAAGCTCTGCCTGCTCGGCGGAGCGTCGGGCCAGAACTGGGAGACCACGAGCCCAACCTCGGCAATGTGGTCCTGCAGGCGCTGGTTTACTGAGGGGTAGTACCGGCGGATCCCGGTGCCGATGACCGCGACCGTGCGTCCACCTGCCTCCAGCGCAGCTGAGTGCGCGGCGGTATCGATGCCGGCTGCCAGCCCGCTGACCACGGTCACCTCGCGGCCTGCCAGGGTGGTGGCGACGGCTCGAGCGATCCGCAGCCCTTCCTCACTTGCCTTGCGACTGCCGACGACAGCCACTGCCTGGTCGTGAACTCGTAGATCACCTCGGCTGAACAGGAGCGGTGGCATCTCCCGGATGCCGAGCAGCTGGGCAGGGTAGGTGTCGTCGAAGAAGGCGTGGACGCCAATCCCATCCGCTTGCCAGCCGGTGATCTCGACGGCGGCGGCGTTGATCAGCTCGGTGGTTGAATTTCCGTCCGGAAAGAGCGTGTCGGAGTGGCCGACCGTACGGTCGAGGACTGCCTTGGCGCTGCCGTTCTCCTGGATGTCGAGAGCAATCTCCGACCAGCGCGCGCTAGGCCGGCGAAGTAGCGCGACCAAGGAGGCCCGCTCGATCGTCGCCGTGTCCATGGGCACGATCGTAGGCCCTGGGCTGCGTTCCTGGCTCAGCCATCCCGCCCAGTGTTGATGACGGGAGCCCCGGACGGAGGTCATCGCTAGAACGTATGTTCGATTTCGGCTAAAAGCAAGACCCAACCGGCGCTGGGTGACCGATCTTGCACGGCCTTGCTGCCCCAGCGGTCGGAGGCTGGATGTTCAGTAGGGCCCCCGGAGGGGCGCCCGAAATCGGGTGCCCCTCCGGGCCAGGTTCCGTCGTGATGTCTCACAGTCGTCTCACGGACGGTCCGGAAGGGGTCGGCATGACATGGGAAGACCCGGACCGGTGAGCGCCCCTGACCTGCAGGTCCGGCATCTGCCGGCATGCCTCGGTAGGCCCTGGTACGCCGCTTCGCTCACTGGCAGTGTGGGGGTCAGGGGTTCGAGTCCCCTCGGCTCCACCGAACCGGATACCCAAACGGAGGGGTTTGCGGGCCGTGGGGCCGCAGCGTAAAGCCGATACCTTGGGCCTCGCTGCCATGACCGACTCAGCGTTCAGGGAGATCGTCGAGGACGACCGCTGCGGTGTGTTGCGGTGCAGGAGGCGTTGGCGTAGGGATGGCTGGGCGGTGTGGGAGGCTTCCAGTGCATGGCGTCCCTTCCGCCTTATGGTGACGTCCTTCGTGGTCCGGTCTTCGCCTGGAGGGCTGCTGTCACGGCGTTCAGTTCGTCTTCGTCGGGGAGAGTGGCGTTGCCTTCGTAGGTGACCCCGGCAGGTGGGTCAGCGGCGCCCACTGGATCGGCATCCCAGTAGTTGTTGCGGTAGACGACATGCTCCAGTGGTGGCGAGACGGTCAGGACTGCGGTGTTGTCCGCGCGGAGCACGACGTTCTCCTCGACGGTGACCCACGCTGCGCCGTAGTCGGTATACAGCCCGAAGTTGTATGGCGTGCGCGTATCGACGATGAGATTGCCACCGACCACCGCGTTGTTCTCGGCCGAGGTGCCCTGTGGTCCAGAGAGGTAGACACCGCCCCCGTCGGCCAGCACACCCATGGTGCGCGCGGTGTGGTTGCGTAGGATGCGGGTGCCCTCGCCGGTGCCGGCGACGATGCCACAGTGCGGCACGTCGGTGATTTCGTTGTGCGCGACGGTGCAGCCGTGGGTTCCCATGATGGAGATGCCGGGAGAACCGGAGTATTCCAGTCCGACGTGGTGGACTCGGTTGTCCGCGATCAGGACCGTGCTGGCGTCGGTTACGGTGATCGCCGAGGCCGACAGGGTGTCGAAGCCGCAGCCTCGCACCGCCAGCTTGGAACCGCGCGAGAACCCGACACCGGCCGCGCCCATCCGGGTGAACCGGCACCCTTCGATCTCCACGCGGGCGCAGTCGTCGAACTGGAGGCAGGCCGGAATGAGCGACGATTCGGCCGGGACCATGACCCACGCGCCTTCGCCAAACGTGATCTTGTTGATCGGGCCGCCCTCGTAGAAGCCGTTGCCGTGGTAGTGCAGGAATCCCCGCTGGTCGCCGGGCCGCAGCCACGTCGCATCGGCGAACGTCAAGCCGCGGAGGTTGACCTCGGTCGTACCGCTGGCCACCAGCAGCGTTTCGAGGACCGGGACGACCGCAGTGGTGTGCTGTGGATGCTCGCCCTCCCGGGGCAGGTAGCGCAGGAGGTGGCGGCCGACCCGGGAGCGGTCCAGGACGAAGGTGCCGGGCTCGGTGAGGAACGAGGCGTCGTTCTCCAGCCGAGTTGGCAAGCCCGGTCCGTGGGAGTTTTGTCCTTCATACGAGGAGTTGTACAGGTCGTTGGCCCAAGCGAAGGCGGGTTGAACCATGGTGATTTTGACGGGGCCGTCGCCCGTCACCGTGGCGACCGGGCAGCGGGCCTCGGTCCAGGGATACACCCCCCGGTAGACGAACTCGACGTCGGCTGGACTCTGCCAGGCCAGTGAGTCCACGACGTACCCGGTGGAGGTTGTCGTCACCTCGCCGGGCAGGCGGTCGATGCCGGCGCGTTCGGCTCTGCGGCCATCGACGTGCAGTTGACGAGCGTTCAGCTCCCCCACCTCCGCCAGCCAAACGTCGTCCGTGACGCGCCAACCGGTGACCTCGCGGCCACCGCTGATGATGACCTTCTCCTGAGCGTCGGTGCCATATCCGTACGCCTGAAAGTTGATGCCGGAGTCGGCCGCGGTGAGCGTCAGCGGCTCGGTCAGCACGTGGGTGCCCGCTCGGAGCAGGACCACGACGTCACCGTCTACCTGCCTGGCCGCGTCTCGGGCCTGGCTCATCGTGGCGAACGGTCGTTTCGCGGTGCCTGCGGAGGCGTCGTCGCCCGATGGGGCGACATGGAACTCCACCATGACGTATCCCCTTTCTCTCAAAGTTTATAGTGTAAACAGCGTTGGGTGTTGCGGGAGGATGCGAATGGCGAGCGTGGATATGGGCGACTCCGACCACGCGATCGAGCTGCTGTGGCGACCCGAGGAACCGGCACCGCCGCGACCTGGGTTGACCGTGGACCGCATCGTGCGGGCGGCCGTCGCCGTGGCCGACGCCGACGGGCTCGAAGGGCTGTCCATGCGCAAGGTCGGTGCGCGGCTCGGCTTCACCGGCATGTCCCTCTATCGCCACGTGCCCGGCCGGGACCAGCTCGTGGACCTCATGTGTGACGCCGTCCTCGGACAGGTTGCCGACGCCGTGCTGACCGCCGGCGGGTGGCGGGATCGGTTGGCGGCACTGGCTCGTGCGGGCTGGGAGCTACGTCGGCGGCATCCCTGGCTGACACAGGTGCGCGGCACGCGGCGTATACCGGGCCCCAACGGTGTGACCCACTACGAACATCTACTCAGCGCAGTAGCCGACACCGGCCTCACGCCCGCTGAAACCATCGCCGTCGTCGGCCTCGTCAGCCGGTTCGTCGACGCCGAGGCCACACGCCTGGTCGAGGTGGCGTACACCGAGCAGCGCAGCGGCGTCTCGGAGCAGGACTGGTGGGGTGCCCGCGACGCACTCTATGCCCGGCTCGGTGGCTATCCGACACTCTCGTCGCTCTGGGAGGCGGGCGGCTTCGACGAGCCGGAGGATTCTTTCGAGTTCGGCCTGCGAACCGTGCTCGACGGCATCGAAGCCCTGATCCAGCACCGCCGTGACGAAAAAGCGTGACATAACATGCCGGCTCTGAGGCAATGCAGTGCAGCGGTCCGCTTCCGGACGCCCGCGTAGGCAGGGCTCAGGCAAGGTAGTTCTTTGTCCGTCTCAGGTTATTCCGAGTAGTTGTAGTGGTCGGGATGGCTTGGGCGGTGGTCAGGTTCGTGATCGCGTAGACGGTGATGGCGGACCAGCGGCGGGTGTTCAGGTTCAGCCGGCGGCGGCGGATTCGGAGTGCTTGCACGGCGTGCGGGAAGTCCAGTGCGAGCGCGCCGGTACAGGTGAGCGCTTGCAGTCGGCGGATGTCGTAGCGGCCGTGACCGCAGTGCCCGGTCTCGTCCTGGTCCGGGATCTTCGCTCAGGGCAGGGCCTTGAGCTGCCGATATAGCCGTGGTTGATTCTTCTTCACGGTGAACACGTAACCGGCCTGCTTGGTCTCGGTCGACCAGCGGGCGTGCTCACGCTGGGTGTGCAACGCATCAGCGGTGACGGTCACGCCGGTCAGATCGAGAGCCTCCAGCAGCGGCCGGAACCGGGTCAGCTCGTTGGTCTTGCCGTCAACGTCGACCTGGCCCAGGACGATCCGGGTGTGCTGGTCCAGCACGGCGAGTAGATGTACCTGGCTGCCGGCCGGGCCGCTACCTCGCAACGTCAACGACTCTCGTCCCTGAACTCGCCCTGCCGGGCGGACTTGCTACGAGCCGCTGGCCTCAACTCACCCTGACAGACAGGGGATCGGCGCAGCACTCTGAGCACTTCCACCCGTCGTACGGCGAGTCGCATGACGACGGTACGCAGCCGCCGCAGGGCGGTGTCCCTCGGTGGAGGAAGTGCACCGGCCTGACGCGCTTGGACCGGCCATCCTGAGTGGAAGCGGCTCACCGACAATCGTCGCACTGTGGTTCGTATGGTGGTACCTCCGGCCCACCGCAAGTCCTCGCTGGCGAACCATGCTTGCTGTGACCCGGGCGAAGCATGCAGGTCCGAACTGATGCCCTCGGTCCGCTCCGATTCCGCAGTAGCCGCGTCTGCGGAGGGGTGCCCTCGCTGCCGGCCAATACCGGTAGGCTCTTGCATCGAAGTATAGCGATCTCAGCAATGCGGAGTGGCCGGTCGGTTGTGTCCTTTGCGCACTGTTTGTGAAGAGTCGGCATCCGGGCCTTCACCGCCGCCCCCGGCACCGTGACGGTCGTTCTGGCCGCTGCTGGTCGCTGGCGTCCATGCCCATTCGGCCGGTCATAGCATTAGGACCGAAACCCGCTGGACTCGTCCGGTAGCGTTTTCGAGAGCGGAGCAGACGATGGCCGGGCCCACTCGTGTACGTGTCGACTTCGATGACATCCTTCGCCAAGTCGAGGCCAACGGCTACGACGAGGTGCATATCGAGTTCGTCGCGGATGCACCCCACGACCTGGATCAGTTGATGGTTGTCGCGGTGGCGGGCGATGGAGTCGACGCCGCCAACGGCGCGGTGCCCGACATGATCGGCGGCGACCCGATGGTGAGCGTAGCGGGTGTCTCTGTGCTGCTGCGGAGGCTGATGAGCGAAGAGACCCTGGAGGCATGGGTGGACGCGTTCGCCGGTGCGCTCGCCGTACGCGAGTTGCCCGGGCTGGTGCGCGCCACGCCGCTGGACCGCCTGCCGGACTGGGTGGCGGAGTTGGCTTCGCCGCGCATGACGGTGTTCGTTTCACGCGAGGGCGCATTGGACGGCGGTGATACGGGGTGGTTCGCGGCGGCCGCGCGATGGGCGGCGTTCGACGGAGCGGCGACGCTGTGGTCCACCGGCGGTGTGCACCAGTCGGTGCCGGTCAACGGGCTTGCCGACCGGTTAGCCCGGGCGCTGCGGGTCAACGGCGCGGTCGCGGTGACGTTCGCTGGGCCGGCGGGTGGGCGGGTGAGCCGTGTGCAGCTCAACGCGAATGGTCATGTGATGTTCCAGGAACACGTCCCGGTCGGCCTACCTGCGGAAAGGGCCGCGCGGGCCCGTGCCGCGTTGTTGGCAAACGGCTCGGACACGCGGCTCGGATTCGTGGCAATGGTGCCGTTGTGGGTTTACGAGTGGGATGCCCGCGCTCGTGCGCTTCCGGCCCTGCCGACAATTCCGACTTCATCGACACACGTACTTCGTGACAACTCCGATGTCTGGCACCGGTTCGTACCGGACGCGCACGGCATGCAACTTCTCTCAACGGGACACCAGCGCAGGGGGTCGACCTATCGACATGGAAGATCTCCGACATCGGTGGTGGTCGGCTGCTGGTCGAGGCGCGTGACCTGGCAGAATGGCTATGTCCGGGCGGGCCGGGAGAGGTGGCACTCACTGCGGCCCGCACCAGCTTCCGCCCGATCATGATCCCCGCCAACCCAGCCCACTAAGACGCGAAACATAGGCGAAAGTCATGCGTGGCCACCCCCGGTATGACTCCGTGGTCGCTGAGTCGGACTTCGGCGATGCGGGTCTTGATGGCGGCCTTGCGCTCAGTGCGGGCGCCGCTGGCGATGATCGTGGTGAGTAGTCGCGGACCTGGCCTAGTCCGCTTCCACGATCTGCTGCACCAGAACGGCGATTGAGGGCGAGCGCCAACACCGGCTCACCATGATCGAATACTGGGTCGGTGTTACCCACCCTGTGATGTTCAACGACCAGAGCCACCTGTCGGGTGGCCTCCGCTGAACCGGATTCCGCGTCGCCGTCCCCCTCTGATTGGCGCATCGCCGATGTGAACGACCTGAACCCGTGACCCTGCTGTGGATCGGGCTGCTGCGGGCGACGTTTCCCGCCGGAGCGGACAATCAGGCGAACCACTGGACTTGGCCCTGGTATCGCTGTGTTTGTACGCTCGATCCCCATGGGGAATCTTGCTGCGGCGGGCTTCGGCGCTCTCGCCAGCCTCGTCGTGCTAGCGATTGGCGCGTGGCTCCAAGCGAAGCGTGAGCGTCGGCATTGGCTCCGTGATCAGACGCTTCGCGGAGCTGTGGACTACGTCACCAGCACGCGGTACCTGCTCAACAAGTATTGGACGGTGGGCGAGCAGGGCATGGATCAGGACGATCGGCGGGAGTGGCGGAGGACGATGCAAGTCTCTCGTTCGACTCTTACCCTCTTGTGCACCGCTCGGACAGTTTCACTGGCGAATGATGTCGCGGAGGCGCTCTACCGCCTCGGCCCGGACTCTGACAAGGCCCAGCACACGGCGGCGGAAACAGCCTTCCGGAACCTGGTTCGCCAGCTGCGGAAGGAACTCGGTTCACCCCAACTGGGCGGTTGATGTTCTCCCAGTTGAGGGGGAGCCTCGTTTGCCGCCGTGGATCGTAGGCATCGACGAACCCGAGCGGTGGACGCCGTTGACCTGCAAGTCCGGCCTGGGCGCGAACGTCACTGACGTCAGGTTGATGCCCGTCTGGGGTGTGGTCGGGGGCACGGTGGTGGCGGAATCCCGGCGGCCGTCGGGGCGTTACACCATGCGTACGACCGAGCAGGCCTTCCGCCGATGGCGGATGCCGAGCGTGCGTGAGCCCCGGAATGTTGGCGGTCCGCCGGTCGTTACAGATGGACCCGGCACCGATGCGTGTCCCCGGACCGCGGTAGCTGAGGATCTTCTCTTCCCTCTACTTTTGAGCGCCGGACGGTGCTTGCACCCTGTTGCCGCCTGACCCCCTTCGGGCGTGTGTGTGGGGTGTCGATCCCCGAATGGAGCAACCCCCATGATGAACACGATTCTGCGTCGTAGTGTGCTTGGTTTCGCTGGTCTGGCCCTGTCCACCGGTGTCGTCGCCGGCCCCCTGGACACCCTCACCGACACCACCACCCCCGCCGCCGCTGCGGCTGCCGTGCAGGCTGACAAGCCGGACAGCGGCACGCTGATCCCGCACGGCACCCAGGGCACGCAGTCGCGCATCGACCTGGGTGATGAGCAGACCGGCAACGTGAAGGCCATCATCGAGGCCACCAAGAAGGCCGGCATGGACGAGCGGGCCGCCGTGGTGGCGATCGCCACCAGCCTGCAGGAGTCGAAGCTGGAGAACCTGGGACACCTGGGTGAGCGCAACGACCACGACTCGCAGGGCCTGTTCCAGCAGCGCCCGTCCTCTGGTTGGGGCAGCGTGGAGCAGATCACCGACCCCGAGTACTCCACCACCGCGTTCCTGAAGGGCCTCAAGCAGGTTGAGGGCTGGCAGGAGTTGCCGTTGACTGAGGCCGCGCAGAAGGTGCAGGTGTCGGCGTTCCCGTTCCACTACGCCCAGTGGGAGACCCAGGCCGCCGACCTCGTCGCCGAGCACTGGACCAGCTGACCCACCACCCCAGACGTAACCACCCCCCGCCCACAGACCTGAACCAGCCAAGGGGGAAAGAAACTGTTGGCCGGCACCCGAACCAGGGTGCCGGCCAACAGTCGTTTCACTGCCGCCGATGATTTGCGCAGATCCGGAGCATTCTCGTACAACGGTCTACTGAGGCGCCCGGCGTGGGCGGGGTCACTTCCCCGCATGCGACCGCGAGCGATCACCGGACGGTAGAACGTAAGGCATGAGTAGCCGAGGCGATCATTACAGGATTCGGCGCGGTCGCGAGTCGGACGTCGATCAGCTTGCCCGCCTGCAGGCGACCGTTCAACTGCAGGCGGCAACCGGCGGAGAACCGCACGCGGGGATCACCGCTTGGGTTCACGATCTGCTGAGCGGGCATCCTTCGGTCACCCCCGACGACTTCCTGATCGTGGAGGACACCACCACCGGTCGTCTGGCGGCCAGTTTGGTCGGTCTCCGTCAGGAGTGGAGCCTGGCCGGGATCCGGCTGCCGGTGATTCAGGCCGAGTTGGTGGGCACGGCACCGGAGCATCGCGGCAACCAGCTCACCGAACGGCTACTCGCCGCGCTGCACGACCGCTGCGCGACCGATCGCGTGCCACTCCAGATCATCGAGGGGATTCCCCACTTCTACCGTCGGTTTGGCTACGACTACGCGCTGGCCCACGGCGGCGCACCCACGGTGCCCACCGCCGCCTTACCGGACGCCCACCCGGGGCCCTGGACCGTCCGCCCCGCCACCGCGGCCGACGCGGACGCCCTCGCCCGCATCGACCGACGCCAGGCGGACGGGGATGCTCTGGTCTGTCCGCGCGACGCCGTCGCCTGGCGGTACGAGATCGTGGGCCGCCGGGCGGAGGATCTCGTTCGTCGCGAGGTCGCCGTACTGCTGCGCGGCGAGCAGGTCCAGGGATATCTGGTGCACAGCACCGCGCTCTCCGCGGCGGGAGAGCTGACCGTGCTCGCCGCTACCTGCGAGCCTGCCGGGCGCTGGCCGGAGGCCGCCGCCGCGACGTACGCCTATCTCGGCCGGGTCGGTCGGCGCTACGCCACGATGGCCCAGCGCCCGTTCCACGCAGTGCGTCCGTTGCTCGATCCGGACCACCTCCTGGCCCGGATCGGCCCCACCGGAGTACCAACGCGCCCCAGAGCCTGGTACGCCCGAACCGGCGACCCGGTCGAGTTGCTCGCCCGCCTCGCCCCGCTGCTACGCAGCCGCTGGCAGTCAGCCGATCTGCGTTGGCCCGAGTCCACGCTCGTGATTGACACCTACACCGCGAGCGCGCACCTCGAGTTCGACGACGGTGAACTAACGGCGGTGGCGGCGAGACGGAGCACGATCGGTCCGAGCTCCGACGCGAGCCACCATGCTGCCATTCCACCGGCTGCCCTGCTGCACCTCGCTGTTGGTCACCGCACCCCGCCTGAGGTGCTCGATGCCTGGCCGGACGCCGCCGTGCGCGACGGCCTCACCGAGCAGTTCCTGACAGCCGCGTTCCCGCGCGTGCCGGTGCGGGTCTGGCCGTGCAACTGACGGCCGCGATCGCCGCCACGCCCGCTGCTGTCGGAAGTCACCCAAGCGCGGGGGCGAGAGCGGCACGTTGTTTCTACGGAAAGTTCGGTGACGGCCGTAGGCGCGAGCCCACCGGCTGGGCGCTACTGACGCTCAGCCGGTGGGCTCGTCCTGCCTTACGGGCAGGTCTTCCAGGCCAGGTTGTAGGTGGTGGAGATGGCTCCGTCGGTCGAGTCCATCGTCATGAAGCTCGTTGTGGTGCTGGTGTCCGAGGTGCCGGCGAGCGCCCAGAGCTCTGTGTTGATGTTGAAGTTGCGAAACTCGCCGCACGGGTGCCAGACCAGAGAGGCGACGTCCGTGACGTCGGTGGCCTGCCAGTTGTCCACCATCGGACCGGCGAAGGTGTGGGTCGTGTAGGCCGTGGGTGACATCCCCTGGAAGTAGTAGTTTGCCCGCTCCACGCCGGACGCCCCGTCCGCTAGGGCGGCGAAGCCGCGGTAGTCAGCCTGGGCCACCGCGTAGGTGAAGCCCTGTGGGACGTGAACCCGGAGGTTGAGCTGGCAATTGCGGCGCCAGTCGGTCGGCCCCGCCCCGACCCCGACCTGGGCGATGAAGGCGCTGTAGGTGACCGTAAATGCGGTGTTGTCGGCCGACATGGCGATGGCGGCAGTGCCGGCCGGGCAGCCAGAGCCATTGACGGTTACCAGATCGATGACGATCTGACCTGGGGGTGGGGTCGCGGGCTCGGGGAAGTCCACCACCGGGTTTGTGGGAGCCAGCAGGGAGAGGATCATGCCTCCGGTTGCGAGCCAACTGAACATGAAAATCCTTCCTGTACGCCTCGGTGTGTGAGCGGCGGTACCGGCTGGCCCTGGACAGTCCGGGATTTGAGAGGAAGACAGGTTCCGTGCAGAAGGGCGGTGGTGGAGAGTGCTTGGCGGGCCAGCCGGACCGCGCACATGAGGATATGGGCGCCTCGGCGAGGAACTAGCGTCACATCAGTGACCATTGCCCAATTAATGCAGATCGATGTCCTGGCGCGTCCGCTCGCCGCCGCGCCACCCGACGATACGAGAGGCCAGACGCTATGTCGCTGCCGTGCTGGTAAGGCAAATTCGACCGATTAGTTCCTCATCGCACGTTGCGAAATGATACGTATTTTCATCACGGCTTGCCGCTTGACACGGCCGGTGGCTAACTCTAGGTCTTCTCAGTCGCGCACGCCGCCAGCGGGGGGTTCGCTATCCGGGCTGCCTTCCCCGCCGTGCGTGAGTGCCGCAGACTGCTGAACGAGCGGCGCGGGGGACGACTCCACCGCCCTGGCCCGCCGGCTCCGCAGCGCGAACACCACCAGTGCGAGGACGACCAGGACCACCAGGATCGCCGTACCCGTGTTGCCGATCACCGTCTCGATGCGTTCCACCGAGGCGCCGGCCAGCGCGCCGGCGAAGACGTAGAGCGCCGACCACATGTAGGCACCGGCCAGGGAGGCGGGAAGGAAGTGCGGGTAGGGCACCTTCGCCATCCCGGCCGTGGCCGGGGTTAGGGTGCGGACGATGGGCAGCAGCCGGGTGAGGAACACCGCCCACGCGCCGTAGCGTTGCAGTGCCACCATCGCGCGGTCCCAGTTCGCGGCGCTGATCCGGCGGCCGGGATAGGTGTTGCGCAGGCGGTGGCCGTACCGGCGGCCGAGGAGGTAGCCGATGTGGTCGCCGGCGGAGTTGGCCACGCCCACGACCAGGAAGAGGGAGACGAGGGCGGCTGGGCTGTCCATCGCGGCGCCGAGCACCAGGACGACGGTCTCCCCGGGGACGACGAAGCCGACGCCCAGCCCGGACTCGGCGGTGCCGAACGCGGCGGCGGCCAGGAGCACTGCCGGCATCGGAAGCTCGGAGAGGGTGTCCAGGACGCCGGCGATCCATGACATTGCTTGACTCCAGGCTGATCAACCTAGCGGGTGCCGTCACGTCTTGTGCTCGAGCACGAGCGTACCGTCTCCGGGCGTTGCGGTAGGTCCCGTCCGAATCGGGCCCGGCGTCACCGTCCGGTGTGACGACTCGCGTTCGCCTCGGTCGCCAACCGGGGGTGCCGAGCTGGGACTGGCCGGCGAGGCGTCAGGCGGGGGCGAGCTCGCCGTGGAACAGCTCCAGGTTCGGGAACTTGTATCGTTCTCGCATGGCAGCGGCCAGGGCAGCGGTCGGTTGGTCAACCATCACCGCCACGCCGGATCCGTCGTGGTTCAGCGCCACTGCCGCGACGGCCACTCCTTTCGACTTCCAGTACGGGATGTCCACCTTGATGTGGGTTGTCACTTCGATGAGGACGGGATGCGGAGGTGGTGCATCGGTGAAACTCAACGGGACTTCCGGGTGCCGAAGGCGCAGACTGGCGTCCAGGTCGTCAACCAGTGGCACGCGGCCGCGGTGGATCAGCAGCCCTCCTCCGTCGGTGCTTACGCCGTGGTACGAGTTGGTGGGGTAGGTCTGTTCGATGTCCCGGATCAGTAGGTCTCGCGGTGTGTCTCCGGAACTCGTCGAGGGCAGCGGCAGGAGTTCCCGGGTGTTGGCCGTTGTCGACCCTGCCGGTTGACCGAAGTCATCGGCTGCGGGTCCGGTGCACCCTGTTGCCGTCGCTAGGATTCCGGCTGCGACCAGGCCAATTCGTAGCAGACGCATGGCTCAGCCTAACCGCGAGCTGCCGTCAGAGGCCCACCTGCAAATCAGCCGGCCCTGTCGTCGCGACGCTTCACTCCGATGTCGGGAGGTCGTCTTCACCGGCGCTGACAGTGACAAGGTGGTCGCTGCTACGCGGTCAACTGTTCGTGGAAGAAGGTGACGGCCGCGCTGGCGAGGCGGGTGCGGATCCGATCCGCGTCCGGCACGTCCCGCACGAACACGTAGTGGCCGGCCGACGGGTCGGCGCAGTGCTCGGTGGCACCAGGAATCAGGGAGGCGTAGTGCAGTGCGTTGGTCTCGGCCGGGGTCTGGTCATCCTCGCCGGTCCACCAGATCGACACGGGCGTCGTGATGCCCCGCAGGCTGGTGGCGGTGAGTAGTTGGCCCTGTGCCGGGCAGATGAGAAGACCCGCGGTCACGCGGCGGTCAGCGTAGTCGTCGCCGGACTCGGCGATCCACGCGGCGATGGCATCGGCACCGATCCGGTCGGTCAGTTCGTCGATCAGCGTCGGGTACTCCGGCGGTGACGGCACCGTCACTCGTCTGGTGGCGATAGCGCCGAACATGTCGGCGTCGATTCGTGCGCCAAGCAGCGCGGCGGCGGTGTAGCCGCCGAGCGAGAAGCCGGCGACGCCAACGGGACCACCGTCGGCGAGGTGGTCCAGCACCACCGAAAGGTCCTGGGGTCGGTCCCACCACCGCGCGAAGGCTTCGGCATGGTAGCCGCCACGATGGCTGTTGCCGTGATGATCGACGCCGATTACCCGTAGGCCAGCCGAGGCCAGTGGCTCGGCCAGCCAGGACAGGTCGAGTGCGCAACCGCCGGTGCCGTGCGAGAGCAGGACGGTGCCACCGGTCGTCGCGCCGGCTGCCGGCCACACGTAGGTCACGACTGGCCGTGGACCGTCCGTACCCCAGGCTCCTCGTCGGGGATCTGTCAGCACGCGGACGTCCGGTGAGGCCATATCGAAAACTATGGCAGGGGCCCGCCAACGCCCAGGTCCGCCGCTCAGGACGAGCTATCGGTGGGCGACGTCGGACGGCCCGGTCGACAGCAGCGGCTGGGTAGCCCGGGCCGGTGGCTGTTCGTGGCGTCCACGGAGACCCCGCGGGTGGCGACTCTGGGATGGGGCGCGACAGCGACCTCATCAGAATCAGTCGAACGTCTTGGCGACCCTCTCATAGGGATCGGCAGAAACGCTCATCGACCCTCGGAATGGGTCGTCGACCCGCTCGACGACGAATATCAGCAGGGAAATCATGGCCGCGGTCGCGGAGACTAATACCAGGGAGCCGTGCCGGGTCCGGGTCGGGATGAGGCAGGACAGGAAGATGATGAACACACCGCCGGCCAGGAGCGTGAACCAGAGCGTCGGGGGGAGAGCGGCGGTGCTGAAGGTGCTTCGGATCTGGCGGGATTTGCTCCAACCCTCGAACTCTGACTGGGCAAGGCCACTCAGCTCCTGCTCCTTGTCAGAATTCGGCGTGAAATTCAATAGGGTGCGCCAGATCCGTTCCTCGAGTTCGCGGTCGCCGTCCACCTCGTCGCCGCGTTGGTAGCTCGGCCACGCTTCGTTGACCATGTAGTCGACATACTCGTTCAACAGTCCCTGCAGCTCGCCGCGGGTGGGCTCCGGATACTCGGACACCACGTTGTGTAGCGCCTTCAGGTCCGCCGCCTCCGTTGCGACCGCCGCGCCAGCCTGCGAGTACGTCCCGTACACCGTCAGGGCGGTCAGGACGAGCAAGAGCGCGTAGAGGGTGCCGGTGACCGAGGTCGTGTGGGTGATGAGATCCAACCACTTCGGCTCAGCATCGGACAAGCGCTTGGCGCGGCCCCGCAGCAGCCAGATTCCCAGCGCGCCAATAAGGCAGAATACTGCCAAGAATATGAGGAAGATGAGCCAACCTGGCGCAAGATGGTTCCAGCTCCACATGTGGCCACTCCCTGTCGCGGAAAATGAATCCCTCGAAGGTTCACTAAGAACCTTCGCCTAATGCGCGCCACAGCGGCCGGCATCCGGTAGCCACCTGAAAAGGAGGTAGCCGGAGAAGATCGACGGCCGGCCGCCGTGCGGCGAGCGTAGGACTGGCATTCGGCGAGAGCAAGGACGTGGCCCGGTTACCGCTGGGCCGCGCGAGTCGCAGGGCGATAGCGCACCAGGGCGTGGCCGGTGCGGCCGCACTTACCGCTGCGGGAACCCATCCTTCGTCTCGGCCAGGAAGTTCGCCCAGGCGTTATGGCCGAAGACGAGGGCCGGACCGTTCGGGTCCTTGCTGTCTCGGCATGCCACCGCGTCATCGAGCGCGGCGACTTCGACGCACTGGCCATTGGCGCTGGAACGGCTGCTCTTCTTCCAGGTTGCGTCGTTGAGGTAGCGGCGGATCACCCCGCACCACCTTTCTCTTTGATCTTGTGGATCTGGGCCTCGATCGCCTTGATTGAGCTGGTTGGGTCGAGTGCTGTGGCTTGCAGATGCTCGAAGGTCGTGGTGAAGCGACGAACATCGGCTTCGTGTTCTAGGAACAGGTCGCCGGCCATGCTGTCGATGTACACCAGCGCGGGGTCGGCTGGGTTGGGAAAGTCCATGATTACGAACGATCCCGGCATGCCGGCGTGCGCGCCGCTGTCGAATGGGATGACCTGGAGGGTGATGTGCGGCTGGGTTGCCGCCTCCGCCAACACCTCCAGCTGCTCGGCGGTGACCTTGGTGCTACCTACCTGACGGTGTAGCACCGCTTCATCGACGATCGTCCAGAGCCGGATTGGGTCCTTCTTGCGTAGCGACTCCTGGCGTCGGATTCGTGCCTCTATCCGGGCGTGGATGTCCTCTTCGGTCGCCAGTGGAAGGCCGGCTTTGATGACCGCGCGGGCGTAGTCCTGGGTCTGGAGCAAGCCCGGTACGAACAGTGACTCGTAGTTGTGGACCGAGCGGGCTTCAGTCTCGAAGCTGATGTAGGTGGTGTACAGCTCGGGCAGCTCCGACTCGTACGTCTGGAGCCAGCCCAGCTGGGTGGCCTGCTGGGACAGGGCGATGAGTTCGCTGCGCTGGTCCTCGTCGGTGATCCCGTACGTGTCGAGCATCGCCATCAGGGTGCGCCGTTGCGGTCGGACCCGGGCCGTCTCGATGCGGTAGAGGGTGGCGGGGTTGATGCTGGTCTGTTCGCTGACCTCTTCGCGAGTGAGGTCAGCTTCGGTGCGGAGTCGGCGTAGTTCTGCCGCGAGCCGCCGGAGGCGCACGGTGGGTGGCTGCCGTCGAGCTGACAACTCCATGTCCCTTCACTCCTGTCGTAGCTCAGAGTGTGCCTGTGATGCGCATGCAATGTCCACCCGCGCTCGGTAGGTGATCTGAATGCGGAAGCAACCCTTGCATTCCTGCTGCTGCGTGGGCAATATATGCATCAGCATCTCAGGCTGACGCGGTCGATGAAAGCCGCGAAATCGGCGATGGGTTCGCGTTCCCAGGGGCCCGCCGTCGGATCGGCCTCGGACGCCTCTCGGCGGAACGCAGCCGTCACCCGAAGCGAGCTGCGTCCTGCGGGAGGCCGAGTCAGGGAGGCAACGCAGTGGTTCCATCCCTTGTCCTGGCCGCGGTAGCAGTGCTCGGGTTTGCCGCCGGACTGTTCCTGTTCAAGGTCAAGTCACGTTGGTGCCGACGGTGCGGGTCGGCACTGAACTGCCCCGACTGCGGCAGCCGCAGGTCACGTCCCTACCCGGGCCGAACCCAATGGACGAGTGAGCTGTGACCAACGCGCCGACCAGTTCCCAAGCCCGACCAGATCCCGTGTCCGAACGTGCCCGGAGGTAAGAACGTGAGCCTGCCCGACGTCGCTGCTGCGTTGAGAGACCTGCACGTCTCCGTCCACAAACAGCAGGAAATGGCCAAGGCCGTCATCCACGATGCCGAGAAGGTCCGAGCCGAATTTCGCGCCCTTACGGCGGGAGCCGCCAACCCCCTGGTCAACCGTGCCCTGGGAAACTATGCCCGGGGGATAGTCAAACTCCGCGCCGGAGCATGGCTCCTCGCCCAAGCCGGAGGAAGCCTCACCGAGTACGCCCGCGTAATCGGTGTTCGCCTTCCGCAGCAACCTGCCGAAGGGGAGCGAAAGGCCAAGCCCTCTCCTGACAAGCGAAGCGACAAACCCGACCGTCGACGCAACCAGCGTCCATCCTCATTCGACCAGCCGAGGCCAGCCGGGAAGCCACCCTGTTGATCGTTCAACTGGCGGGGCGATGCCGGTGGCTGGCAGTGGTCAGCCACCAGTCTTCGCGACCCCCACGAGGTGCCTTCCGACGAAGTCCTCGGCCTGCCGGAGGTCGTCTTCATGGCGGGAACTGCGCCTTTCGTTGCACCACAACAGGTTCGGGTGTATCCGCACTCAAGCAGGGGACGACTACCCAGCGTGCTCAGACCTCTACCCGGAAGCCTCAGTGGGGCGCAGTCCGCCACTCAAACAGGCAGGGGCCGCTGCGGGGGTGCCTCAAATCGGGTTCGTCAAGGAATCGGGCTGCGTGCGGGAGGTGTCGGTGGGCAGTATGGCGGGGGTGCCGGATCTGCTGTGGGACGACGTCAAGGGCCTTTTCGATCCTGATCTGATGGGTGCGCTGCCGGATGTGTCCGTGGAGGATGCCTCGGTCGAGGACTGGCAGGCGGTGTTCGACCTGGTCAGGTTGACGGGCTGGACGTGGGAGTATTCAGTGGGCGGAGTCGCCGGGCCACTGCCGTCTGCGATGGAGGTGCTGTCGCGTCCCGCCGGTGCGGAGACGGTTGATCTGCGGGTCTGGCCGGTCCCAGGTGTGTTGGTGATCTTCCGTCCGATGTCTGCTGATGAGATTGACTTCGACGTCGACCTCCGTGAGCTGCAGGGCCAGGCTGGGGTAGACACCCTGTGTGGCTTCCTGGCCGCGATCGGTCGGCGACTGGGCAAGCCGGTGGTCATGACCGCCGAGGGTGACTATGGGAACCCGGTGCTCGGGTTCGCCCCCGCAGCCGGCCGCGTGGTGCTGCTGGGGGAGCCACGGCTCAGCTGACCGCGCTGACGGCTGCGGGATTGGTAGAGGGTGCGGTGAGGCGTTGGGGTCTGTGCTGAGCCATCTCCGGTTTGCAGACCAGGAAGATGACGTGTGGTGTCAACATAGGCTATCAAGGTAGCGCTGGTCAAGACTCTAGCGCTACCTTGCTCGCCCAGGTTTCCTTGTGATGCAATGGCGGTTGCAGACCAGGGAGATGTAATGCCCACTACCGCCAAGTGGGTGTGGTTGGCTGACCGCATCCGGGAACAGATCGCGTCCGGCGAGCTTGCGCCGGGGGCCAAACTGCCGTCGATGATGGAGTTCCGTCGTGATTACGGCGTGTCTCAGATGGTGGTACGCAATGCCATACTCGTACTGAAGTCTGAGGGCTTGATCTATGGGGTTCCAGGTGTCGGGGTGTACGTCGCGGATCGCGATGATGCGCCGTCTGGTTGATCGGCCACGGTGACGTCGATCGCTCCACGGGGTCAACGACGATGCTCGGGGCCGGCGAACGGGGGCGGGTGCCCTTCGACGTGTATTTCTCGGTCATCGGTCATCGGTCATCGGTCGCCGGGTGAACCAGGTCCCGGTCGAAGCTGTGGCGTTGACGGTCGTCATGCCGGGTCGGCGGCGAGGTAGACGTCCGTAGCGGGCGAAGGTTGCTGCGGCGGTTGCTCGGCCTGAACATGGTTCGGGTTGTCCGCACGTTACGCACCGACCGGCGATGCCCGTGACCAGGTGTCGATCCAGTTCTACCTGCGCGTGGTTGACCTGCTCCATCGCTGCCTGTGTCAGGTATGTGGTAGTCATTTCGCGCCTGCTGGTTCAACGATGCCGCACCGACTGTGCGCTTCTGCGGCGCGGACCACTTGGCCCGCCGATGCCTTGGGCCTGCTCATGCAAGCGCACCTCCGCTCGCACCGGTAGCCGGTTTCGAGGTGCGGTATCTGACGTCGCGGCAACCCGGGCAGTCCAGCGTGTCGCCGCAGGACGGGCACCATCGTTGGGAACGCTTGAACGTCCACATCCCGGCGATCCAGCCGAGAAGTGCGGCCCCCAGGGTGGCGATGGCGAGGGACATCGTTGGCAACCTCCTCATGGTTGCAGTGAGCGGCTTGGTCCAGTCCTAGGCTATCCTGATAGCCTAGGTTCGGATCTGAGGTTACCGATGGAGCTCCGTTTTGGGAACCCGAACCGTGCCGGTGTTCACACTACGGACCACCCGCCGCTGCCCGTCCAGAGTTCAGCAACACCCGCCCACCCGCTGTCGGATCGATCCCGGGTCCGAACGCACTCGGAGGTAACAACGTGAGCCTTCCCGATGTCGCCGCTGCGCTGCGAGACCTGCATGTCTCTGTCTACCAACAGCAGGAGATGGCCAAGGCCGTCATCCACGACGCGGAGAAGATCCGAGCCGATTTCCGCGCCCTTACGGTGGGAGCTGCCAACCCCCTGGTCAACCGCGCTTTGGGAAACTACGCCCGGGGGATTGTCAAGCTCCGAGCCGGAGCATGGCTCCTCGCCCAGGCCGGCGGCAGTCTCACCGAGTACGCCCGGGTAGTCGGCGTGCGCCTTCCGCAGCAGCCCGTTGCGGGGGAGCGGAAGGTCGAGGCGTCACCGGACGAGCGCAGCGACACCCCCGAGCGCCGACGCAACCAGCGGTCGTCTCTCTTAGGCAAGCAGAGGACAGCCGGCGAACCGCCCAGTTGACTGGTCAACAGGCTGCGAAGATGCTGGTGGCTGGCAGTGGTCGCTGTCTGCGGCCTGGTCTACCGGGACGGTCAACCGCCAGTCTTCGCCACTCCCACGAGGTGCTTTCCGACGAGATCTCCGGCCTGCTTGAGGTTGTCTACGCCCTCCTCAAGCTGAACAGGTGCCTGCCGGCATGCCCGTACCGCGCTGTTGAGAAGGTTATTCTCTCCGCCGCGGCTGACCTTCTGGAAGTGGGCCTGGGCCTTATTCACAGCGTCGATGGCATCGCCGACGCTACGGCCCACCTGCTCCAACACCCGTAGCGTCGTGATCAGTTCCGCTATGACCGAGTCGATCGGGCCACCGCCGCCCCGTCCGGCGGTGATCCGGTCCAGCCCAGCGTTCATCGCGCGACCGACGAGCCCGCCCGCCTTCATGCCGGCGTAGGCTGCGCCAACCGCAACCAGCGGGGAGGGGTGGTAACCGGCGGCGTCAACGGCTGCGGTGGCGGCAATCGCCATTCCACCCCCGGTAGCCTTGCCGATCTTCTCACTGGCCTTGCTGATGCCATCTCGCGCAGACTCGATGGCGGTGTCACGGAGAGCGCCGGCAACGGCGGTCAGCGCTCCGGCAGCCTTTTGCCGTGCTCCGGGCCTACCCAGGTCGCTGGTGCGCCTTCGCTGGTAGCGCCCTCTTGTCCACGCCATCGACGCTACCGAATCTGATCAAGGAATGCGCAGCCGGACGCGATCAGCATTGGCAAGATCCCAGCAGTTTCACCTGCAACCTCGGCTGCGGTGGTCTCCGCTACATCCTCGCCAGCCGCACGTTGTTCCTTGGCGCCTGTCTCAAAGTCGATGCAGGCTTCCCAGAGGGATCCGATGCTTGACGAGTAGGCCCACATTCCATAAATAGTTGAGTTGACTTTGACGTGTGCCTGACCGTTGTGTCCGATGAGGCGGCGGTCTGGTTCTTCGGGGGTGTTGCCCATCCCTTCGGCGAGTGGGTGGAGCTTGATGCGCCGGAATGGCTTCTCCAGCTCACCGTCCGGATCGAATTCGATCAGTAGGCCCCGGTCGAGGAGCTGCTCGATGACCGGCCCTGGGTTGGCGGGGCCGGCGCCCGCGGCGAGGAGGTCGCGTTGGAGCGTTTCGCGGGTGACTTCCAGGCGGGCGTGGCGCTCGGGGTCGAGGAAGGCGCGCCCCCATACCTGGAATTCGTCATCGGTGAGTTCCTCGGATTCGTTGCCGAGCCGAACCTCCCAGTACTCCGGGTTGGGGTCGGGTGGGGTGACGTACCGGTAGGAGGGGCCGAGGTTGAGGCCGACGGGGACGATGACGGTGGGCATCGGGGCACCTTCCGGGAGTTCGGTGTCAGAGGACGGCGTTGTACTTCTCGGTCTGCGCGACGGCGGCCTGGATCAGGCCGGCGCCCTCACCGAACTTCTGCTTGGCGGCGGTGAGCTTGCCGATGGCGCCCATGACGGCGGGCTGCTGGGTGCCGGCCGCGAGGGCCTGGAGTACGGCGATGGCCTTGTCGACCTGGGCGTTGACGCCCGCGAGCTGGGCGAGGGCCTTGTCCGCTTCAGTCTTGCCGTGGGCCAGGCCCGCCTTGATGTCTCCGATGGTGGCCATTGACTTTCCTCCCTGGGTTGTGGGGTCCAACGCCCTGCCGTCGGTCGCAGGTGCGCCTGGTGTCAGCCGCGGGTCGCGGCGATGAAGATGAACCACAAGATCGGCATGCCGACAAAACAGATCACGCCGCCGACTTTTCTGGACCGGGTGCCACCACCCCCGAGGCGAGGCTGCCCGACGAGACTGATGGTGAGATAGCCGGCGAAGAAGGCGAGCGCGGGCAGCCCACACAGGGACCAGGGCACCAGGTGCAATGGGATGCGACCGAGTTCCTTGTCGGGGCTGAGGGCAAACATCAGCAGCGATGCGAAGGTGCCGACTATCGCCGCGATGGAGTAGACGAGGGCATTGCGGGCCAGCGGGGTGAACGCCGGCAACAGCGGCGGCTGGGCTGCTCGCCGGTGGGCGTTCTCGGCGGCGGCGTCGGCGGCGTTCGCGGCGGCTGTCGCTCGCCGCAGCGCCTCCGCCGGGTCCGGGATGGGGCCGGGCGCGACCCGGTCAAACTGCGGCGCGGGTAGGCGCAGGGTGGCGGCGAGATGGTGCAGGTGCTGCCGTTGCGCCGCCACCCGGTGGGTGAGCTGATCCACCGCGGCCTGCCCGTCGCGGCCGGCGGCGGCCTGCTGTTCACCGCGGGAGCGTTCCTCCTTCAGCAGGGCGGAGAGGCGGCGGGCGTGATCGGTGTAGGCGGCCCAGCCACCATCGCGGGGCAGTGGAGTATCCGGTTGCTCAGTCATGCGTACTCATCGATCTGGTCTAGGGTGCCGGGGCGCACGTAGGGGACGATGAGGGCGCGGCGGTTGTCGTGCCGGTCGACCAGCAGTGCACGGTTGGGGCGGGACTGCCACTCCGACGCGTAGTCGCCGAGCAGGGAACTGACCTCGTTGCTGGGCAGGTTGAGGGCGACGAGGCAGGCGACCTCGTTGCCGCCGGTGGGCCCGAGGTCGCTGCTGAACCGGCTCACCGAGCGCCACCAGCCAAGCAGGTGGACACCGTGGGTGGGCCCATTGGCCAACACATCCCGCAGCTCGTCGTGCCCCGAGCGGTAGGTGGTGGGGTCGCTGGTGGTGAGCAGGCTGCTGGCGATATCCGCACCGAAGATCACCAGGTGGGTGGTCGGCCCATCGTCGGAAACGGTCGGCTGGGCGAGCTCCGCGAGCCGCGCCCGAAGCTGGGCCGCACTGAGCGTCTCGTACGGGTGCCCGGCGGCGGCGACCGCCTCCACGGTGGCGTCGGAGGCATCGTCGGCGGCGGCGACCAGCGGCGCGATGAGGAACCGGGCGGTGCCGGGCGCGTACTGGCGGGCCAAACTGGCCGTGGCCGCGTAGAGCACGTCGGCCCCGACCGGGGAGGTACCCAGGACCGCCAGGTGGCTGCCCGGGGTCGCGTCGAGGGTGAAACCCGCGGTGGGCAGGCCGACGGCCACGGTCCGGCCGACCAGGGCTCGCCGCCGCCGGACGTCGGGCGTCAGGGCGACGAAGGTGGGATCCTGGTCCGGATGTTGCTCGGCGTAGCCGGCGAAGACCGTCGGCGGGGCGCTACCGGGTCGGCGGGCACTCCACAGCAGGTGCCGCTGGGTGGCCACCGACCCCGCGTCGGCGTTCGGGAAGCGGATGACCCGGTTCGCCCCCGGAATCCCGGCCGCCGAGTTGATTACCGCCCCGCCGAGGGGCAGATTGTCCGCACCGTCGTTGAGCTGGTCGAGGACACCACCGCCACCGGCGAGGGCGACCCGCAGCGGAAACTGCCCAAAAATGGAATCGGTCTTGGTGAAGAGCGCCTCCACCCCGGAGATCGTCTGCGACGCCAGGATCAGGTGGACGCCGTACGAGCGGCCCTTGCGCGCCAGCTCCTCAAGGAGCGCCACCGCCTGCTGGGCCACCGCGTCGTTGCCCTCGAAGAGCACATGGAACTCGTCGATCACCGCCAGCAGCCGGGGCATCGCCACATCCGGCCGACCGGTCCGCAGATCGGCCAGCTTCGTCACGCCGGCCCGCTTCAGCTCCGTCGCCCGGCGGGTCATCTCCCGCGACAGTGTCCGCAGCACCGCCAACCCGTACTCCCGGTCGGACTCGATGCCGACCGTGTGGGCGTGCGGAATCCACGACGGGTCCACCACCGTCGGGGTGAACTCCGCGAACGACACGCCTTCCTTGAAGTCCAGCAGGTAGAGCGACAACTCGTCCGGCGAGTAGCGCGAGGCCAGGCCGTAGAGGACGTCGAGGAGAAACACCGTCTTCCCCGACCCGGTGCGACCCCCCACCAGCCAGTGCGGCGTCGCGTCGTCCAACGCCAGCACACACTCGGTACGCCCCTCCCGGCCCACCACGGTCCGCAGGCCGTCGATCGACGACTGCTGCCAGATCCGCTCCGGCATCAGCATCGTGAAGTCCGTCGCCGTCTGCACCCGAGCCGACTTCGCCAACCGGCGGCAGACCGCCTCCACCAGCGTGTCCGGCGGGCCGGCGTCCAGTCGTACCGGCACCGCCAACCCCGAGTCGTCCGAGCTGAACCGGTGCTGCCCCGGCGGGTCGGAGACCGCGAACACCCCACCGCTCGACGCCGTCAACGCGGTGGTGCCCGCCAGGCGCGGCGCCGGGTTCAGCCCGCCCGGATGCTGCGGGGGCGGGTAGCCGGCGAGCAGCAGGAACACCCCGGCCGCCGGGCCCGCGTGCGCGATCGCCGATAGCCGGGACCACTCCCTACGCCCGGCGCCCTCCGGCATCGCCGCCACGCACACCAGCAGCACCGAAGGGTCCGACTCGCCACCCTGGGCGCGCTCGATCCGCGTTTCCGCCTCGGCCAGCACCTGCTGAAACCCCGGCAGGTCGATCGCCGGCCGCGGCCACGCCTCCGCCTCCACCATCTCGCGGAACGGACCGAAGACAGTCCCGAGGGTCGCCCCATCCACTGCCGCGACCTGAAGCACGCCGTCCGGCATCGCCGCCAACACCCGCAGCAGTACGCCGCGCAGCCAGCGCGCCACCGCCGGATCACGGGCGTCACTGTCGACCGAGAGGTGACCGGCACCCAGGAACGGCGCCACAACGCTGAACCCGCTCCCCGCCACCGGCGTCGTGTCGCCCAGCCGAATCGGCATCGGCCGTCCCAGCGCCGCGTCCACACCGGTGGGAAGATCCGCGGCCGAGCCGTCCAATCGGCAACCAAGCCAACCGGGCGTCAGCCCCTCGGCGAGTCGCTGCATCCGGGCGGTGAGACGTTGTGCTTCCTCGCGGGCCTGCGCCGAGACGCCAGCTTCCGCGGTGCGGTCGCGCAACCGGGCCCGAGCAGCCTCAATGTGAGAGACGGCATCCCGGTGCGCCGCCACCGCCCGACCGAACGCTGACGCCACCGACTCCAACGCACGCCCCCAGCTCACCGACCACGGCTACTCGCGCAGACCCTACCCAAAGTGGCCACTCCGAGTCAGCCCCCACGTCGCCCTCAGCAACGGTTTCCATCGACACGCGCCTGCGCGGCCTTGAGCTGGTCGATTGCCTGGGTGCGGGACTTGATGGCGGAGGACTTGGCCAGCTTGAACACGATCACCGTGACGTCCTCACGGTTCAGCATTCGGTTCAGCGTGGCTCCGAGTTCTGATCTCAGTGATCATGAAGGTCGTGACCAGGACGGACGAGGCTTTCGGCACCCGCAGGGTCGGCCGGCGCTGGTGTGGATCGTCGCGCGGAAGTGCGGCGCCGCCAGTAGTGGACAGTGCAGATCCACACCAGCGGTCCCCACAGTACGAGCGGTAGGTAGGTACCCCAGAAAGCCACCGCCTGCCAGTCGCTGAACTGCATGACCCCCAGGTCGCCGTTCAGTTTCCGGCCTAGGACCAGCATCAGGAAGGCGTACGGCCACAGAACGGTGCAGATCGTGGCGCCGATCGCGGCTGGTACGACCGCAGCGAGTACCGGTATGCGCCGCCCGCCGAGACCGGGGACCCAGCGCGGGACGACCTCACCCCAGACCGCGACCAGGCCGACCGTCAGTAGTGCGAGCAGTTCGCTGACGATACTCAGGGTTATCACGTACACCGGGCCGTCCCACACCACCGGACCACGTCCTCCGGGTGCCGGCGTCTCCTCCATGAGATGGACGCCTGCCGCGACGAGAGCGATGCGCCAGATGCCAGAGGGAAGAACCGTGAGAGGGACCGCATAGGCGCACCACACCACCCACCTAGGAACCCCGTCGACAATCCGACCGTGTGGAGATATCACTCAAATACTCCTGTCGGGCGCGCTCTTATGAGGGACATTTGAAATTTCTGGAGGGTCCTCATCGCGCCACGCTACATCGAGACGTCGATGGCCGGACTGCGCGCCGGAAGACGTGTGGAGAGGCGCCAGGAGTGCCCTGTTGACGGTTCAGCCCACGGTTCACGACGGACTGCTCGTGCACGGATGTGGGCGCCAGGCGCCGTTGCTTCATCGTCCCTGGTGGACGGCCGGGTGCTCGGTGGTGCTCGTGCGACTAGCATCCCCCCGTCCCGCTCCGTCCTGGTGGCAGCCAGGCTGCCCCAGTGAGTTTTGATCATGGTTCCCCTCTCTTGAGCAGCCCGTCCGGGCCCGTCAACGACAGCCCTTGTTCCTTAGCGGCTCGGACCAACTCGACGGCGGCTTTCGCCTCCGCCGTCGGCTCGGGCCGCTTGTTGCGTCCGGTCTGGTCGTTCAGTGTCGCCGTCATCACGGCACCCTCCTCACCAGGCACAACGCCTGGCGGGTCAGGCCGGAATACCGTCAGATCAACACTCTCGCCGGCCCCCGGGACGCTGGTCGGCAGCATCCCGGGGGCCCTGGGCTGAGATCAGAAGCCGTGATTGATTCCGGTGAAGTTGTGGGTGACGCCGGCGGCGATGGTGTAGTTGCTTCCCCAGCCGCAGTACCAGGTCACTCCGTTGTCCAGGCAGAAGTGCATGGCGGTGACTCCTGGTAGCGGGGTGCTGGTGTCGGAGTAGGAGTAGGCCTGAACGGCCGTACCGTATGGGCCGAAGCGGCTCTGCCACCCGTCTCGCTCGAACCAGACGGATGCCCGCCAGCCGGCATAGCTGCTCCTGAAGGTGCCCTGGTAGTAGTTGTTGTCATTGCAGGTGCCGGCGACCGGGGTCTCGCGGACGGCGACAGCGGTGCCGATGTTCAGGGTGCTGGTGATGCTGGTGTTCACGCCGTCGCACCGTGCCTGTGCGGCGCTGGGAGACACCGCCAGTGATGCGAACGTGGCGCCGACAAGCCCCAGCATCGCGGTGATCGCACGCACCCTTGTTTGTCGCCTGAGCATGAGTTCTCCTTCCCTGGCACGGTTCGATGGACCGTGTCGTTCCGGGCCTGACTCTCGATGCCCCCAACCAACGGCACCGCTGTTGCACCGGAGTTGTGGCGCTGTTGTGTCTGGCGGTCTGCCCTGCCCCTGCGGTGGCGCCGCACGGAGGCGAGACGGCCCCACAACCGCGCCACAACAGGCAGGGGCTAATCCTGGAGGTGACCTGTTCGACCAGCGCCGATCGGGCGCCAAGGAGGTGGACTATGAAGGGCATGACACGGCTGGGCGCGGTCAGCGCAATGCTGGTGCTGGCGGTGGCCGCCGTATCGGTCGGTCCGGCTGTCGCGGACGATATCTGTGCGCCGCGCAGCATTGGCGTCAGCGATACCACCCAGTTCGAGGGTGGCTTCTTCGTCGAGACGATGACCTTCACCGTGACATCCGCGGGCTGCGCGGGGGGAACCGTCCAGTATGCGACGGGGGCTGACCCAGGCGGCGCGATGCCAATGGCTGAGCCCGGACTCGACTACACGCCAGTATCTGGTGAGTTGTCCTGGGCGCCGGGTGACACCACCAACCGCACGGTCGTCGTGGACCTTGTGGGTGACTACGCGATCGAGCCGGACGAGGTGTTCACGCTAGAGCTGTTCAACCCGGTCGGGCTGGTACTTGCCGACCCGGTCGGCCTGGGCACGATTCACAACGACGACGTCACGATCACGCCCCTTGGCAAGCCGCACTGTCTGGAATCGTGTGTAGCCTGCCGGCTGAGCGTGATCACATCGGAACCAGCGCCGGTTGATTTGACCATCCACTTCGCCACCCAGGACGGTAGTGCGACGGCCGAATCGGATTACACCGGAGTTTCGAACGGGGTGCTCACCATTCCGGCGGGGACGTCAGCGGCGGAGCTGAACATTGCGGTCCACGACGACCAGGTGGCGGAGCGGGACGAGAACTTCTACGTTTACCTCCACGCACCCTCGAACGGAAAGATCACTGAGGATCAGGTAGCCATGGGGATCGTTGACGATGACTGACCTGGTCGTGGGGGAACGTGGACGGCGCTGGTGTCGGTTGGCGGCGCGGCGGGCACGGCGGCGGGTGAGCTGAGCGGCGTTTCGCCGGTCAGCTTGCTGGCGAGCTGCTCCGCCTCATCGGTCGCGTTCGCCTCGCGGTACAGCCGAACAGCGGTTGACCAGTGGCGCTGGGCGGCACCTCGGCTGCCGGTCAGCTCCGCGAGGTCGCCGAGGTTGCGGTGCACGTGTGCCTGCTCGTACAGGTCGGGTACGGACCGCCGAAGGCTGGCGCTTGCCGTCAGGCACCGGTGGGCCTCGTCGAGGTTCGCCAGGCGTAGCTGCGCCTCGCCGAGTTGGTTGAGGGTGCGCGCCTCGATGTGCCGGTGCCCCAGTCTCCGACTCATGGCCAGGGCCCGGTCGAAATGCTCCACAGCAGACGCCGGATCGCCGCGCGCCAGGTAGGTGCGTCCGAGGTCGCTCAGGGCAACCATCTGGTAGCGGCGGTCGTCGGTTTCGCGGCTCACGGCGAAGGCTCCGTGGAAGCAGTCGAGCGCCGACTCGTGTCGCGTCTGCTGCAGGTACGCCTCGCCGAGGCTGTTCAACGTGCTGGCCTCGAGTCGGTGCAGACCGATGGATCGGCTGGTGGCCAACGCCGCGTTCAGTGGGGCGAAGCTGAGATCGGCACGGCCCATCCGGACCTGGACGTACCCGAGGTTGCGCTGGGCGGTCGCCGCGCCAGCCTGGTTGCCGCAGTGGTCGTGCAGCCGCAGCGCGGTCTCGTACGCCTCAATCGCGGCGGTGAACCGACGCATTTCGACGAACGCCCCGCCGATATTGTTGTAGACGTACGCCAAGCCGCTTTCGTCCCCGAGCGGCCGCAACAGCGCCAACGCCTGGTTGTGGCTGTCGAGTGCCCGGTCGAGCTGGTGCGTCGTGCGGTAGGCCACGCCAAGTGCCCGATGCATCTCGGCCTCGAGGACCGGATCGCCGAGCCGGCGGGCGGCCCGGACCCCGTGCTTGCACATCTCCACCCGCTCAGACCAGTCCCCGTGCACGTCGAAGTAGCTGGTCAGTAGGTAGGTCAGCTGGCATGCCGCAGCAGGCTGGGCGTGCTCCTCCGCGTACCGCACGACCGGCAGTAGATTCTCGCGCTCGGACTCCAGAAATGCGATCGCGTGTGCGCGAGCGGCGGGGAAGGGAAGCTCCGGAGCCGGATGACGCAGCACCGCCGCTACCCGGTCAAGACTGCTGTCGAGCACCTGGGTGGCCGTTTCGGCGCCGACGAGATACCAGTCGAGCAACCTCTCGGCCACCTCGGCGCGCGTACTCGCGGGCTCGTCGGCCAGCGCACACCGCCGCGCGAAGAGCCGGACCAGATCGTGGAACTGGTACCGGCCGGGCTGTGGCTCGGCGATCAGATGTGCCGCGACGAGTTCGGCCAACGCGTGTCGCCGCACGTCGGCGGGGAGGCCGCAGAGCGCGGCGGCCAGGGGTGCACCGATGTGCGGCCCGGGATGCAGGCCGAGCAGCCGGAACAGCCGCATCGCGGGTACCGACAGCGACTGGTACGCGCTGGCGAACACCACACTGACGTCGCGGCTGCCGTTCTCGACGGAGAGGTGGGCCAACCGGTCGCCGTCAGACAACTCCTCAACGAGTACCGCGATGGGCTGAGCCGGGCGCATCGCAAGCTTTGCCGCCGCGATCCGTAACGCGAGCGGAAGCCGACCGCACAGCTCGGCGAGCCCGGCCACCGCGTCGCGCTCTCGGCCTACCCGCTCGGCGCCGAGCATCTTCGCCATCAGGTCGGTCGCCTCGTCCTGGCTGAACAGGTCAGGGAGGATGGTGTGCACCCGGGTGTGCGTCACCAGGGCGACGAGGCTGTTCCGGCTCGTCAGCACGAGCAGGCTCGCGGCGCTGCCCGGGATCACCGGCAACACCTGCTCGGTGGACCCGACGTCGTCGAGCACGACGAGCATGCGCTGGTCGGCGAGGACCGTGCGGTACAGGGCGACCCGCTCGGCCAGCCCGGTGGGAAGCCGGTCATCCGGTATCCCGAGGCACCTCAGCAGGACTGCCACCACCTCAGCCGGGGCAAGCGCATCGGCCCGGTCGTGGCCACGAAGATTGACGAAGAGCTGACCGTCCGGAAATCGGTGGGCGACGCTGCCGGCCCACTGCACCGCGAGCGACGTCTTGCCGATCCCGCCTTGGCCGCTGATCAGCACCACGGGCCGGACGTCATCGTGCCCTGTCTCGATGACACTGCTCAGCTCACCAAGCTCGGTGCCGCGGCCGGTGAAGTACCCCACCGGTGCCGGCAGCTGCGCTGGTCGGGGTGGCGTCGCCGCGACCGGGTTCCGGCCAAGAACGGTACCCGGCGCCCGCAGCTCAGCCGGCGCGGCACCACGTAGTAGCGCGGTGTGCAAGTCTGCCAGTTCGGGCGACGGATCTACCCCGAGCTCCTCCGCGAGCCGAACGCGTAGCCGTTGATAGGCGTCCAGTGCCTCGGTCGGTCGCCCGGATCCCGTCAGGGCGAGCATGCGCAGGCCCACCAGCCGTTCCCGGGTCGGATCCGCGGCCAACAGCCGCTCTATGTCGCCGAGCGCCTCATCCGCTCTGCCGAGGCAGGTCAGTACCTCGCAGCGGTCCATCTGCGCGGCGAGCCGCAGGTCCGCCAGGCGCGCCGCCTCGGCCGCCGTCCATCCGATCGGCTCCGCGTCGGCGAGAGCCTCGCCACGCCACAACTCCAAGGCCTGCGCCATGGCGTCGGCAGCCCAACCGGCCATACCGGCGGCCAAGCCGTCCCGCGCCGCCCTGGTCTGCTGTTCGAACCGGTACGCGTCCACCGCCGTCGCGTCGATGGCGAGTAGGTAGCCCGGCTCCCGGGTCTGCAGAATTCCGCCCAACCCGCTCCCGTCGAGCGCGAGGCGCAGCCGCGCCACGTGACTGTGCAGCGACCGGACGGCGGTTCGTGGTGGACAATCTCCCCACAGCGCCTCAACGAGCCGCCACAGCGGCAGCACCGCGCCGGGCCGCAGGGCCAGGGCGGCCACCAACGCACGATGCCGTCGACCCACCAGCTCGGTCCGGCCGCGCGGTCCGATCACTTCGACGCCGCCGAGAATGCTGACCTGAACATCCGGCATCAAGGACCCCTCCCGCTATGGCAGCCCAGGCCGTCGCGGCTGCTGACGAGTTGGCATCGAGACCGGAAGGAACCTGGCTCCGAGGCCACCCTTCGACCAAAGGATAGGTAGGGACCGGCTGGGGCGGGCGGCTAGCGCTGGTACCGGACAGCCCAGACCACGGTGGGTGGCTCAGCAACTTCTGCTTGCGCCTCACGTAGCGGCAGGTCCCATAGTCGACGCCGTGGAGGATCACCTGACTGTGGGGCAAGCGGCCGAGCTGGCCGGGGTAACCGTCCGCACGCTGCATCACTATGACGAGATCGGCCTCCTGCGGCCGTCCACCCGGACCGTTGCGGGACACCGCGCCTACTCGGCGGGTGACGTGGAGCGGCTGCGGGAGGTGCTCGCGTACCGGCGGCTCGGCTTCGGGCTGCGGGAGATCGCGGACCTGGTCAACGATCCGACCACCGACGCGGTCGCGCACCTGCGTCGGCTGCGCGGGTTGCTGCTGGACCAGCGGGACCGCGCCGCCGCCATGGTGACGGCCATCGACCGGGAGTTGGAGGCACGGGCAATGGGAATCAGGACGACACCAGCTGAGCAGCTGAGAGTGTTCGGCGCGCAGCTGTACGACGAGATCGGGTCCGCCTACCCGGCGACGCGGCGCACCGAGCCACGGATCGCCGCCCGGATCTGGGACGCGCTGGGAGACGCCCGTACGGTGCTGAACGTTGGGGCGGGCACCGGCTCCTACGAACCGCACGACCGTGAGGTCACGGCGGTGGAACCGTCGGCGGTCATGCGCGCGCAGCGTCCCGCGGGCGCGGCGCCGTGCGTGGCCGCCGCTGCGGAGAGTCTGCCGTTCGAGGACCAGTCCTTCGACGCCGCGATGGCGGTCAGCACCGTGCATCACTGGCGGGACCCGGTCGCCGGGCTGCGGGAGCTGCGGCGGGTCGCCCGTCGGGTGGTGGTCTTCACCTACGACGCTGAGGACACCGGCTGGGGGCAGCGGTTCTGGCTCACCCGCGACTACCTCCCCGAGTTCGCGGACCTGCTCGTGGGCTGGCCTTCCCTCGCCGACCTGACCCGTGCGATCGGCGGACGTGCCGAACCGGTGCTCGTCCCATGGGACTGTGCTGACGGCTTCTTCGAGGCCTACTGGCGCCAGCCCGAGGCGTACCTGGACGAACACGTACGCCGGGCGACGTCGGTCTGGACCAGAGTGGGAGCGCAGGCGGAGCAGCGGGCAGTTCGGTCGCTCCACGAAGACCTGTCGTCCGGGCGGTGGGCCGAGCGGAACCGCGACCTCGTCGCCCTCGACGCGGCCGACCTCGGCCTCCGGCTGCTCGTAGCGGGAGGTGACGACGGCGCCGCCGTCACCCCGGCACGGACCTGAGCCGATTTCGCCATCGCCGCCGCCGCGACCCCGAGCCGGAGCTACGCCGTCTACCCGCGCCACCCAGGCGGCCCCTGAGCGGAGCCGGCGATCGGGTAGCCTGGTGCCCCAGCGGGCCGTTAGCTCAATGGTAGAGCTGAGGACTTTTAATCCTTAGGTTCAGGGTTCGAGTCCCTGGCGGCCCACTCCAAGCCACTCCTGAACTGCGGCTCTTGGTCGTACCGCAGTCGTCATGCGAACCAGTTGATCGAGGGTCCGAGCCTTTCCCGGCCAGCGAGCGATGCTGCATGCATAATGAATGCATGGTTGCTCTCCAGATTCGGGACGTGCCGGAAGAAGTGCGAGACGCCCTGGCAGCCCAGGCCAGGGCGCGCGGGCAGTCACTCCAGGCATACCTGCTGGAAATGGTGGAGACGCAGGCTCGACGGCTGCGCAACACGGCGGCCCTTGATCGCTTCGCCGGCCGATCCGACGGTGCTCGCTCTCTGCCGGGGGAGAGCGCCGCAGAGTTGAACGACCAGCGGGAGCAGCGCGGACCGTGGGGAAGCGCCGCGTGATCGTCGTAGATGCGTCGGTTCTGGCCGACGCTCTGGTCGATGATGGGCCGGTCGGGGACGCGGCGCGGGCGGAACTGACCGGAGATCCGCACTGGGCCGCGCCGAGTCATCTTCTGGTCGAGGTCATGTCCGTGATCAGAGGCAAGGTCCTCGGTGGGAAGCTCGGCCTTGACCGGGCTCAGGAGGCGATCGACGCCCTGCCTTCGTTGGTCATCGACGAGGTTGGCGTCGCGATGCTGGTTGACCGGATGTGGCAGATGCGGGGCAATGTCACGGCGTACGACGCGGCTTACGTCGCGGCGGCGGAGTTGATGGCCTGCCCACTCGTGACTGGTGATGGTCGGCTCGCCAAGGCCAGCGGTATCCGCTGCGAGATCCGACTGCTCACCGCGTCCTGACAGCGGCCGCCCGAGGATCATCGGCCTGACGCCCTTGGACCGGCCATCCTGAGTGGAAGCGGCTCACCGACAATCGTCGCACTGTGGTTCGTATGGGTGCCTCCGGCCCACCACCAAGGAAGTCCCCTGAGCTGGGTTTCTGGCAACCTCAGCGATCTTCCTATCCCAGGATCATCGATCTGTGGGGTCATTGTGAGCCCGAGGTGAGCCCGGGAGTGTATTGCCGTGTCATCGGACGTTGGAAGCTTTCATCGCCTCAGGACGCTCGCGCATCGGTGCTGGTCGAGTTCCTAGGCTCGTGTGAGCCCGGGAGCGCTTTGCCTGGATACCAGACGTGCGGCGGCTTCCGCCGCTTCGTGCGCCACCTCCGGCAGGACCGAGGTGTATGTGTCCGAGGTGAGCCCGATGGAGGCGTGGCCTACCATCTCCTGTACGACCTTCCGGTCGACTCCCGCGTTCTGGAAGTAGCGGGTGCTACCCGTGCCGGTCTCCGTCATGCCGGCGGCCGAGATCTTCATGGGTGCGCACTTCAACGTGCACCAGTCAGCCGGTGGCGCGGTAGAGCTTCACCCCGCCGCTGGCATCCGGTGGGCTGGCGACCGCGGTGTGTTCGTTTACGAGCCACGGTGTGAGGCCGGGAGCCGTTTCCCGGTCCTCGCCGGTGCGGGCGTCGAGGATGACGGGGCCGTTCGTCGTACGGCCGTAAACGGCTCCGTGCCATGTGGTGGTGACGGTGGGGGCGATGCGGTTGGCCTCTTTGTCGGGTAGTTCCCAGAGCCACTTCCCGCTGTCGTCAAAGGCACCCGTCCAGTCCTGGCGTTGGTCCTGGCAGATGGTGACGCTGCGGCCGTCGTGGAGACAGGTGATGTTGTAGGCGGTGCTGCTGGTAGCTGTTGACTCGTCCAGCACGCGGCCGGTGGCTGCGTCGAGGAGGCGGAAGAACTGCTTGCGGCCTTGCGATGCGCCGGTGGCGGTCACGATCTTCGGGCTGCCCGGCTTGATGGTGATCGTCGCTGCGGGCTCGGTGCGCCAGCGCTCCGCGCCGCTTTCTATGGCGAGCGCACGCGCGACTGCGGCCTTGGTGTCGGTACCTACTGCCACATTGCCAGCGACGGCTCCGAGGGCGAAATCCGGACGGCGCCAGATCTCGCGTCGATCATCGAGATTCACGGCGACGGTGTCGGTGCCGACCTGGGCGATGACCACGGGGCCGGACGCGCCGATGACGACCGGGTGCTTCCGCGTCAACTTGTGCTGACTATCGTCACTGGGCTCGATTTCGATCCGATGAGCTTCACGTCCGGTTCCGGCGTCAACGGCGAGGATTTCGATAACCGGGCGCGGCGGTGTTGTGCCCTTACCGGGAGCAGTGGCGGCGAAGGCAGTCACTACACTGCGCTGCACACCGGTTCCGGCCAGGATCGGCGGTTGAGCGGGGTTACCGCCAACGAACGGGTCTTGCGTCGACGGCGACAGTGCAGGCTGGTGTGCGGGTCGCAGCGTGCCGGTGACCATGCCGGAGGTGATGTCAACGATTTCCAGCCGGTCCACCGACGAGATCCAGAGACGGTTCCCGTCGAGTAACAGGGGTAGCGGCTCGACGCGTTGTCCACCCAGGTTGATCTTCGACAGTGATGCGCTGTCCGGTAGCGGGATGGGGTCGGACACGTCAAATGTGCGCGGTGGGTCAAAGGTGGGCCGCTCGCTCGGTGCGCTGGCTGTCGCTTGGGCTGGTGGCTGTTGCGCCTCCGGTGCGGTTCCGCAGCCGATGATGGCGGCAAGTGCGCCTAGGCCTATGCCGGACACGCCCAGATTTGCTTTGCGCACCGCGTCACGTCTCCCCGTCGCCGTTGGGTATAGCCGGGGAGTGTAGCGACTTTGTCGACTCTTCGTGTCCCGCCCGTCGCAGCCCGGAGCCGTACGTCGTGGAGTGAGATGGGCAACGGAACTCGGGAGGCTGCCATAGGTCATGAGCAGCATCAGGAAGGAATTCTCTGCTGGCTGTGCGTCCTCAGGCTTCTCCGCCACAAGGCGTCGGACATGACGTTCGGACACGTCGGCGGCCAGAGCCAACTCCGCCGGGCTCGCCTGCGGACGCTCGGCACGCAGCCGGGCTACAACGTCTGCTGTCCGCTCCGCGCGTCCCGTCACCGGCTTGCGTCGTGAGGTTCGCCTCCGGAGCGGCGCACAGTGGCGGACAACGCCAGCTCCGTCAGACCGTCATCGTGGCCGGATCCCGCGTCCGAGCGACGGCATGGTCATGAAGATCGAGAAGGAGTTGGAATGGGTTGATCTCTTCCGCATCGGCGAACCGAACCGGCGGTTCGGACGGATGGCCCGGGTGCATCGGGCACCGCCCGGTGCCCGTGAACTGGGCAAAGTCAGCGGTAGCGGGTCACCGGCGATCGTGGCGGTGTGGTTCGCATGGTGGTACCTCCGGCCCACTCCAAGCTAATCCTGAGCTGCGAAAACGGCAGCTGAAGATCATCGGGCACAGTCGGGCCGCAACCTAACTCCGGTCTTGGGCTCGGTAGCTACTCTGCCCGGCACTGCCGGAGTTCCGCGGGAGGTCACCGACCAGGCCACGCGGCCGGTCCTTCTTCGGCAGCCAGTGCACGTAGGTCTCCACGGTGATCCGCAGGTTGGCATGCCGGAGCGCCTTCTGCACCTCCTGGGGCTCGACGCCGAGTGGACGTGCGGCGCCTCGGTTCTCGACGTGGTCCTCTACTCCGATTTACGTAGTTCGAGACACGAAACCAGCATCGCAAATCTTCTCCCCTAGCCTTGACAGGCGAAGCATGCTTCGCGAATAATTCGTCGTAGTTCGAAGGGGAGTACCCGACGTTCCGCGCACCGCCGTCAGTACGAGTCCGGCCTACCCGGGTTCCGGTGGTGCAGCCACTGGTTCAGTGGCTTGGGGAGACCTTCGTCCAGCACCGGCCGGCCCTTGTGTGGGTCCGGCCAGGACGAAAGGTCTCCCCTGGCATGTCCGTGTCCTGGTGGGTCTGGGCCGTACTCATGCTCGCGGTTGCCGCGATGCTGGCAGTCGACCTGTTCCTGCATCGCGACAACCACGTCATCGGTTTCCGCGAGGCCGCGATCTGGTCTGGTATCTGGATCGTCGCCGGTCTGCTGTTCGGCGTGATCCTGTGGCTGTGGCAGGGTGGCGAGGTAGCCGGCACCTATTACGCCGGATACCTGATCGAGAAGGCGCTGTCGATCGACAACGTGTTCATCTTCGCGCTGATCTTCACCTACTTCGCCGTCCCCGCCGCCTTCCAACACAAGGTGCTGTTCTGGGGAGTCATCGGCGCCCTGGTGTTTCGGCTGGTGTTCATCATCGTCGGCGCGGAACTGCTGGAGTCGTTCTTCTGGACCGCCTACGTGTTCGGTGCGTTCCTCATCTACACCGGCTACCAGATGGCATTCCGACACGGCGGGCAGACCCCGCCGGACCGCAACCCGGTCGTACGTCTGGTGCGCAAGGTGATCCCGACCGACCCGGCATATCACGGCGACAAGTTCTTCACCCGAATCAACGGCAGGCGGGTGGCCACCCTGTTGTTCGTGGTGCTCATCGCGGTCGAGGCCACCGACCTGATCTTCGCCATGGACTCTGTGGCGACGATCTTGGCCATCACCACTAGCACCTTTATCGTCTGGACCGCCAACGCGTTCGCGATCCTCGGCCTGCGCAGCCTCTACTTCTGCCTCGCCGGGCTGCTGCGCCGCTTCGTGCACCTGCACTACGGACTCGCAGTCCTGCTCACCTTCGCCGGCGTCAAGCTGATCCTGTCGGAGACCCCGGTCGGCAAACTCCCGATTCCGGTCACTCTCGGCGTCATCGTCGCCACGCTCACGGTGTCGATCGTATGGAGCCTTCACAGCACCCGCGGCACCACCACGGACGCCATCGATGCCGGCGAGCCGACTGACTCCGCCCCGGATTCGCGCACTGATCACCTCGAACGGTTGCCGACACCGCGACGAGGGGCACGGTGATGACGACGACCCCGCTGTTTGTCCGCCGAACTGCCCACCACTGCGACCACCGATGTCAGGAACTATTCGACGCATGCCGCCGCGCAGCGGACCGCGGGCTGCCTGCCCGGCCGACGGCCTTCCGGTCCGGCACGCCAGCGTCGTCGGTGTCGACCTACGCCTGGCTGATCGTCGTCGCGGGTGACGCCCACTACCGTCGGCGCCCTCGACCACCATCGCGGCGTCGCCCGCGCCGTCCGGAACGGACAAGCAACCGCCACGCCCGGCCCTCGCGAGCGAGGTGGGCAGCGACCCGGCGGCGAGGCCGAGCCGTACAAAGCTGATCAGCCTCGCCGTGACACGTCCCTCGTGAGGCGCTGCCCCGTACCTACCAGACAGGAGGACCGATGGACGCCACCCGACGAGATCTCCCGCCCGGATCCGTCGTACGACGCCAGGCCGGCCGCATCGCCGATGTCCTGCGCGCGGAGACGACCGGCGGCGCGCTCCTGCTCGCCGGAGCCGTCATCGCGCTCATCTGGGCGAACTCGCCCGGATCCCCCGGCTACGACGCCATGCGCTCGTTCACTGTCGGTCCGACCTGGCTGCACCTGGATCTGTCGCTGGCGGCATGGGCCAAGGACGGCCTGCTGGCCATCTTCTTCTTCGTTGCCGGGCTGGAACTCAAACGCGAGTTCGTGACTGGTGAACTCCGGCAGCCACGCCGCGCCGCGGTGCCCATCGCCGCCGCCGTCGGCGGTGTCCTGGCACCCGCAGCCGTGTACGTGCTGATCACCGCCGCCGCCGGAGCCGACGCCCTACGCGGCTGGGCGATCCCCGCCGCCACCGACATCGCCTTCGCCTTGGCGGTACTCGCCGTCATCGGCCGGCACCTGCCACCCGCCGTCCGGGTCTTCCTGCTCACCCTTGCCGTGGTGGACGACCTGATCGCCATCATGATCATCGCCGTTTTCTACACCGCGACCCTGTCGGTCACGCCGCTGTTGGCCAGCGCCCTACCGCTGGTTGCCTTCGCGATCTTGTTACGACGGCGGGTGACCTCCGCCTGGCTGCTTCTGCCGCTGGCTCTCACCGCCTGGGCACTCGTGCATGCCTCCGGTGTCCACGCCACCGTCGCCGGAGTCTTGCTCGCCCTCACCGTGCCCGCCCGCCCGCAGGCCCAGCACGAGCACACCGCCGTGCCCACCAGCCTGATCGAACGCTTCGAGCACACCGTCAAACCGGTCTCCGCTGGCCTGGCCGTACCTGTCTTCGCGTTGATGTCCGCCGGGGTCGCCATAGGCGGCCTGGGTGGACTGGTGTCCGCCCTTACCGATCCGGTCGCCATCGGCGTCATCGCCGGGCTCGTCATCGGCAAGCCCCTCGGCGTCATCGCGGTCACCTGGCTCGTCACCCGCCTCACCCGAACAGGTCTCGGCACCAATCTGACCTGGACCCACATCACCGGGCTGTCCATGCTCGCCGGAATCGGCTTCACCGTCTCCCTGCTCATCGGTGAGCTCTCCTTCGCCGATGGCACCGGACGCCATGACCATGTGAAGATCGCCATTCTCACCGGATCTCTACTCGCCGCCATCCTCGCCGCCGTCATCCTGCGTCTGTCCCACCGTGCCCACCGACACAGCAACGACGCGATAACCCGCGAGCCCGAGCGGACCCGAGCCGGGGAGACGGCAGGGACTGCGTAGATTTCCGTGTTTGACCTGGGTGTGGTCCTTTCTGGACAGGTGTCGATCCTGTCCAGAAAGGACCTGTTGGACGGGCCGGGATGTTGTCGTACGGCGAGTCGCACGACGGCGGCCCGCAGCCGCCGCAGGGCGGTGTCCCTCGGCGGAGGGCGTGGTCCTCGACCTCATTCGTAGTGGTAGCGGCACTGTGCTATCTGCACTGTGTCGTCCATGATCCGGTATACGAGGCGGTGTTCCTGGTCGATGCGTCTCGACCAGAATCCCGCCCAGTTTCCGCGGAGCTGCTCCGGTTTGCCGATGCCTTGGTGGCCGTTGCGTCGGATGTCCTCGATCAGGGCGTTCACTCGTTTGAGCATCTGGCGATCTCGTTGCCAGGTCAGATAGTCTTCCCAGCCTCGGCCGGCGAACTGGACCTTCACGCTGCCGGCGCCTCGCCGGCACTGGCGTCGGGGTCGATCAGGTCGTGCGTCTCCCCACCGCCGTTACGCAGCTCTTCGACGGCTTCGTTCAGGCGGCGCGCGTTGGCGGGGCTGGCCATCAGGTAGGCCGTCTCCTTCAACGACTCGTACTCGCGCAGCGAGATGATGACCGCGGCCTCCCGGCCGTGGCGGGTGACCACCACTTCCTCGGCGTCGTCCACGACGTGGTCGAGCATCTTGGCCAGGTTCTGGCGGACTTCTGAGTAGGGAACGGTGCGCATGCTGCTGCCTCCCACACGTTACGTACAATAAATTGTACAAGCTTGCCCGGGCTGCTCGTCGGCTGTTCCGAGGTCTGGCCTTGAACTGTCGATCAGGCTCAAGGGCGGTGCGGGCGTAGCGGGAGCTGATCACCGATGATCGTGGCGAAGTGGTTCGCCTGGTGCTGAAGATCATCGGGGGCACGGTCAGGGTACAAGTGGCGTAGCGAAGGTCCCTCCTTCGGCCAGCCAGGCGCCTCGCGATTCCAGGCCACCCTCGACCATCAAGATCCGTAAGAGGGCCTAGCCGAGCGCCTGCATCACTGGGCTGAACCATCGGCCGCGATCTTCCGGAAAAGCTGACGATCCGGAGACCATCAGCGTGGTGCTGCTTCGCAGCGTGGCTCCGGCGCTCTCCACCCAGTCACGCAATTCTCCTTCGTGATCGAGCAGATCGACCCGCACGGACCCTCCCGCATCGCGGGCAAGATCACCGATCAGCGTCGCCGCAGCGCGACGATCCGCCGCCACCACCGGCCCGATCATCAGTTGGCCGAGGTTCCGCCACGCCGCGCCATACCCGACGATGTGGTCGTCGAGCTCCACCACGTGCAGTCGGGTGGCGAACGACAATAGCCGTTGCACCAGCTCCCCGCGCGGGGCGCCGACGATCGCGGCGTCGAGTGCCGCGATCGCCGAGACATCCTCCGGTGTGGCCGGCCGGGAGCGCGCCGTCGCATGGCCGGGGACGCTTCCGACGTACGTGTGCAACTCCTCGACGGCAGTGAAACCGAACTTCTCGTACAAGGGGCGGCCCGCTTCGGTGGCGAACAGTGCTGCTGTCCGGGTGGGGGTTGCCGCCAGGGCCTGGGTCACGAGCTGTCGGCCCAGTCCCTGGCCGCCGTGTCGCGAGGCGACCAGCACCATGCTGAGTACCGCGAGCGAGGTCCCGTACCGGGTCACGATCGCCGTGCCGACCACATCCCCACTGTCGTCCCGGGCACCCCACACGGTGCCCAGTTCGAACAGCAGACGCCATTTTCCTTCCTCGGCAGGCCACCCCCGGTCCTGTGCCAGAGCGAGGCACTGCGGAAGGTCCGCGACGGTCAACACCCCGATATTCCACGCCACGCCCACGATGCTGTCAGCGGCCGCTCACCGGCCGGGACGGCTCCGGTGTCCCGACCGTACGGGTCTGCCGCTGTGCCGGGGACTACCCTGCCGGCCGTTCCCCGCCGGGCGCGGCGAGCGGCTTCGTGCGGGGAGGTTCCAGGAGGACCGCTCGTACAGGGCGATCCCGGCGCAGACCGAGACGTTCAGCGACTCCGCGTCCGGATTGAGGGGGATCGACACGGTGCTGCTGGCGATGCTCTCGAATGACTGCGAAGTGCCAGTCTTCTCCGCCCCGAGCAGGAGGGCGAGCGGCTCGTCGGCGTCGCGCAGATCGCTGACCGCCAGATCGCCGTCCGTGTCGAAGGCGATCAGCGGGACTCTGCTGTGCCGGAAGTGGTCGATCGCCTCGGCCCGGGACGCGAGCACGATCGGCAGGGAGAAGACGTAGCCTCGGCTGGCCCGGACGAGGCGTCGGTCCGCGACGGTGGCCAGGTCGCTGTCCACGAGCATGATGCCGGCGGCGCCGAGCGCGAAGGAGGTGCGCACGATGGCGCCGATGTTGCCGACGATCTTCACGCCGTCCAAGACGATGATGTCACCGGTCGTGCGGGACAGGTCGTTGAAGCTCCATGGTCTCGGCGTGCGTGCCACACCGAACACCTTGGGCTTCTTGTCGGCCTTGAACAGGTTGCCCATGATCGGGACCGCCACCAGGCGAACGGGAATGTTCCGCTGCCGGCACGCGGCGAGTACGTCGTCGGGGAAGGGACTGCTCTCGACGCCGTAGACCTCGATGAAGTCCAACCCCGCGCGGATGCACTCCACGAGCGGCTCGGCATCCTCGATGAGCACGGTGCGGACGGCGGATCGCGAGTGCTTGACGACGTCGCTGATCCGCTGCACGGCCGGATCCGACCGTTCGGTGATGACATCGAGGCTTACCACGGGCGCGACCCTAGCACAAGCCCCTTTCGCTTCCGCTATCTGGCTCGAGCCGACGGAACCAGTCGTCAATCGAGCGCCGGTACCCGTCGGGCATGGGCAGGTCTACGATCTCGTCGGCGGCGAACAGGCGGCCTTCCTTGTGTTCGGAGCTCACCGTGATCGGCGAGTCGTCGTCGGCGAAGCAGCCGTAGGTCACGATCAGCACGTTGACGCCGTCGCCGATCTGGTACTGCCAGGAGTCGAGGATCGGGCCGACCCGTACCGCCCAGCCGGTCTCCTCGCTGATCTCCCGGCCGACGCAGCCAGCCGGGTCCTCGCCGAGTTCGAGCTTGCCGCCGGGCAGTTCCCATTCTTCTCGCTCGTTGCGGAGCAGCAGAACACGGCCGCCACGGACGCAGACGCCTTTGACAGACACCGGAAAGGCGTGTGGTCGATACAAGTTGAGTGTCCTTCCGCGGTCGGTTGGCATCACGGCATCGAGGGTAGCGGTGCCGACGCTGGGGCCTGCCGAAGGCGACCCGGAAGCCGAACGTGACCGCGAGCAGCCTCGTCAAGGCAGCGGGATGGCCCGGCTGGCGCCGGACCATCCTCGCGGCTGTTGACGGCCCGTGGGGTTAGGTGATGCTGCGGAAGAAGGTGCGGATGTCGTTCGCCAGTAGTTTGGTGGCGTCCATCGCGGGGAAGTGGCCGCCTTCGGTGAACTCGCTCCAGTGGCTGATTGCCTGCCCCGGGTCCATCGCGCGGCGTAGGAGTGGGTGGGTGTTGAACACGGCCCATCCGGTCGGCACGTGGGCGGCCATGACCAGGTCGAGGCCGGAGTGCTCGGCCTCGTAGTAGAACTGGGCGCTCGACGCGCCGCTGCGGGTGAACCAGTAGAGGCTGATGTTGGTGAGGAGCTGGTCGCGGTCGACCGACTCGTCCGGGGTCTGGTAGGTGCCGTTGGCTCTGGTCTTGAACTTTTCGGCGATCCACGCGAGCTGACCGACCGGCGAGTCGGTGAGGGCCGCGCCGATGGTGTCGGGGCGGTGGTTGTGCATCAGGAGGTACCCGCGATCGGCTGCGTCCTCGGTGCGTACCGCTTCGATCTGGGCGATCTCGTCCGCGGAGAGGCCGTCGGGGTAGGGGAACTTGTCGCCGACCAACCCGAGCAGGTGGGGGTCGATGCCGAGGTGCGTGCCGATAACGCGCTCCGGGTATTCGGCGGCGAGGCGGCCGGTGGTGCCGGAACCGATGTCGGTGCCGTGGGCGGCGAACCTCTCGTAGCCCAGGCGCGTCATGATCTCGGCGTAGGCCGCCGCGGTCCGCGCCAGTTCCCAGCCGGTCCCGGACAGCGGGGTGGAGAACCCGAAGCCGGGCAGCGACGGGATGACCACGTGGAACTCGTCGGTCAGCAGTGGGATGAGGTGCTGGTACTCGACGAACGAGCCGGGCCAGCCGTGGTTCAGCATCAGCGGGGTGGCCTGCGGGTTCGTCGATCGTACGTGGACGATGTGGAACGTCTGGCCGTTGACGACCGTCGTGACCTGTTCGAACTCGTTGAGTTTCGCCTCCTGCGCCCGCCAGTCGAACCCGTCGTGCCAGTACTCGGCGAGTTCCTTCAGGTACACCAGCGGGATGCCGCGGCTGAAGTCGGTGCGGTCGTCGCGGCCGGGCGTCGGGTTCGGCCAGCGGGTGTGGGCCAGCCGGGTGCGCAGGTCGTTGAGGTCGGCCACTGGGATGTCGATGCGGAACGGGGTGAGCGCGTTGTTCTCGTGCATGACACCGACGGTCTCAGGCAATGCGGCAGGTTAGCTTCCGCGATTGCCGAGAGAGTGGAGAAAGTAGTGGAGACCTCGGGTCGGTGTCAGCGGAGCTGGCGGTCGATTTCGGCCAGCTCCTCGGCGGTCAGCTCGAGGTTGTCCAGCGTGGCGAGATTGGCCTCGAGTTGGGCGACGCTGCTGGCGCCGATGATCAGGCTGGTCATTCGGGGATCGCGTAGGGCCCAGGCGAGTGCGAGCTGCGCGAGGGACTGGTGGCGACGTTGGGCGATGGCGGCGAGGCCGCGGATGGTGACCAGCCGTTCCGGGCTCACGTCCCGCTCGGAGAGGTGGACGCTGGTGCGGACCCGGGAGTCGGCCGGGATGCCGTCGAGGTAGCGGTCGGTGAGCAGGCCCTGGGCCAGCGGGCTGAAGGAGATGCAGCCCGCGCCGACCTCCGCGAGGGTGTCGAGCAGGCTGTCCTCCTCGGTCCAGCGGTTCAGCATCGAATATGACGGCTGGTTGATCAGCAGCGGGGTGCCCAGGTCGCGCAGGATCGCCGCGGCCCGCCGGGTCTGTTCGGCGGTGTAGTTGGAGATGCCGACGTAGAGCGCCTTGCCGGCCCGGACGACGGCGTCCAGGGCGCCCATCGTCTCTTCCAGCGGGGTGTCCGGGTCGTACCGGTGGCTGTAGAAGATGTCGACGTAGTCCAACCCCAGGCGGCGGAGCGACTGGTCCAGCGAGGCGACGAGATACTTGCGGGATCCCCACTCCCCGTATGGACCGGGCCACATCAGGTAGCCCGCCTTGCTGGAGATGACCAGTTCATCGCGGTACGGCTTCAGGTCCGTGGCGAGCATCCGACCGAAGTTCTCCTCGGCGGCGCCCGGCGGTGGGCCGTAGTTGTTGGCGAGGTCGAAGTGGGTGACCCCGAGGTCGAAGGCCCGGCGGACGATGTCTCGTTGCCGCTCGAAGGGGCGGTCGGGCCCGAAGTTGTGCCACAGGCCGAGCGAGATCGCCGGTAGGCGGAGCCCACTGGCCCCGCTGCGCCGGTAGGTCATCTGGTCGTAGCGGGTGGCGGCGGCCTCGTAGGTCACGATCAGGAGAGTAGCCGTTGGCCGGGTCAGGCGAGTTCGCGGGCGTAGCAGACGGAGAGTGACTCATCCTGGTACGGACCGAAGTTCGCGATGCGGTGGTAGCCCTCCCGTTCGTAGAAGCGGATCGCGTCGGGTTGGGCGGGGCCGGTCTCCAACAGCAGGGTCCGTACGCCGGCGGTGCGGGCGGTGTCCTCCAGGGCTTGCAGGATTGCGGTCGCCACGCCGGTGCCGCGGGCTCCCGGCTCGACGTACATCCGTTTGATCTCGGCGGATTTGGTGGAGAGGAAGCGGAGGCCCCCGCAGCCGAGCGCGGTGCCGTCGTGGTCGCGGGCGACGAGGAAGACGGGGACGCTGTCGGCGGTGGGCGGGGCGCCGGGTTCGTGGTCGTCGCTGTGGTAGCGCGCGTCCAGTTCGGCGCGTTGCGCGGCCCGCAGTCGGGTGCTGTCGGTGGACTCCCACGGTTCGGGGTGGACGGAGATCACGTGTCCTCCTTGGTTTGGGCCGGTCGCACCCCGGGTGGGGAGCGCTCGTAACAAGCGTTACCGTAACGTACGTTACGACAGGGAGCTGGCGCGGTGGGTGCGGGCCGGCCGGAGGGAATCGGACCGGGGAGGGTGGATGGCCAGCCGACGTGATCGCGTTGACCAGCGGCTACGCCTGTCGGCGGCCACCTGGTCGGTGCTCGCCGAACGCGGGCTACCCGGTCTCACCCTGCGCGCCGTCGCAGAACGGGCCGGCTGCACCACCGGGATGGTGCTGCACACCTTCGCCGACAAGCAGGCCCTGCTGGTGCACGCGCGCGAGCTGCTCCACCAGCGCACCGGCCAGCGGGCCGACGCCGCGCAGGCCGCCGCCGAAACACCCGGGATGGCGCTGCGGGCCGTACTGCTCCAGGCCGCCGCCCCGACCGCGGAGCGTCAGGAGGAGGCGCGGGTATGGGTGGGCTTCCTGGCCGCCGCCTTGGCCGACCCGGTCCTGGCCGAGCTGCACCGCAACTACAACCGCCGGTTCGTCGATCGGGTTCGGGGGCTGGTTGCCGCGGTCCGGCCCGACTGGCCCGCGGCGGACTGCTCGTCCACCGCCACTGGGCTGGTGGCCCTGGTCGAGGGGCTGAACACGCTGACCGCCATCGACCCGGCCACCTACTCCCGGGCGGCGCAGCGCGTCGCCCTCGACGCCGCGCTCGCCCGGCTCGGCCCGGCTGCTGCCGACCACCCATCCGGGTGAATAGCGGACCGGAACGCGACGCGGACCGGCGCGGCACGGGTTTGACTGGCAGGCGTGGACAGCGCAGCGCTGGTGCGGGCCTACGACGAGCTGCTCGCGGAGGTGGCCGCGGGAGGTTTCGGCCCGGCGCCGCAGGGGCGGCTCGACGCCGAACAGATCGTGGCCCATCTCGTCGCGAACGACGAGCTGATGATCGAGGCGACGGAGGCGGTCCTCGCCGGCTCGCCATTCGCCTACTACGACCTGGAGACGATGCACCGGCCCCAGGTCGATGCGCTGGTCGCCGAGCTCGGCGACCTCGACGCGTTGGACGCCCGGTTGCGCACCACCAGTAGCCGGCTGGTGGCCCTGGTCGATCGGCTCGGCCCGGCAGCCGGCACGCCGGTCGACACCCACCTGCGGGAGGGCTACGACCTCGCCGTGGACGGCCCGCTGCCCTGGGGGCGGGTGCTGGACCTGCATGCCCGGGTTCACCTTCCCAAACACCAGGCCCAGCTCAGAATGCTCCGGGTGACCGAGTAGCCGGTCAGCCGAGCTGCCACTGCTGGTCGGGGGCGTCAACGCAGGTGATCTGCCGGATGTCGGTGCCGGCGTCGGGCCGGCTGCCGTCCGGGTACGCGCACCGGCCGCTGTGTAGCGCCGCGATCAGCACCGACCCGCCGGTGGTGGGTACGAGCTGCCACTGCTGGTTGGCCTCGCCGTGACAGGGATACTGCTGCAGCCTCGCCCCGTCGTCGGCGTTGGCGCCCTCCACGTCGAGGCACATGTTCGAAGCCTGGTTGACCAGGCTCACCAGGCCGGGGCCGATGGAGTTGGGCAGCCACCGCTGGCGGGGGTCGGCGCCGTGGCAGTCGAGGAGTTTCGCGGTCGCCTGCGCGCCGTCTCCGTCCACGCCCAGGCACCGGCCCGACGCCACCTGGCGGAACGCGGTCGGGCCGGTGGGGATGGCCGGCGGGGAGCTGACTTCCTCGGTCGGTGGGGCGGAGTTCGGGGAGTTGGCTGCCACGGTGGGCGGGGCGGGCGGCTCCTGTGCCGACGCGGTTGTTGCGCCGGTTGGCGGGGTCGCGGCCGCCGCCGGGACGGCTGGAGCGCCGTCGCCCCCCGGGCCGCCGAGGACGAAGAACCCCCCGAGCAGGAGGCCGGCAACGCCGATGAGCACCGCCCCCCACAGCAAGGGATCGCGGGACAGCCGGGGGCGGGTGGGGCCGGGCCGGCGGTAGACGGTGCCGGCCGGATCGGGGCGTTGTGCGGAGGGGGACATGCCGGCATCCTGGCCCACCAGCGGGGGCCACGGCTAGCCGGCCCGGCCGCATCGCCGTTCAGTCGATGACTTGGACGTCATCCGAGAACGCGACCCGGTCGCGGACCATCCCCGCCTTCGGCCCCGGAATCGGGTAGTACCAGACCGCGTCCGGGCTGATCTGGCCGTTGTGTTCTAACGTGTAGTAGGACGCGGTTCCCTTCCACGGGCAGACCGTCTGCGTGTCAGACTCCCGGATCAGGTCGTCGCGCAGCGTCGAGCGCGGGAAGTAGTGATTTCCCTCGACCAGCACGGTGTCGTTGCTCTCCGCGATCAGCAAGTCGTTCCACACGGCCTTCGGCATGACCCTACGCTAGGCCGCTGTCCGCAAGTCAGGTGGACATTCTGGCCATCGGCCACCATGGACGTCCAGCGTTGTGGCCCGGTTGGGCTTAAAGTGATCTGATGAATGCCGTGCGTGATCATGATCAGGCGGTGGTCCAGCTCCGGCGCTCGTACGCGGCCGTGCGGCCGGGACAGCCGGTTCGGCTCGCCAAGCGCACATCCAACCTGTTCCGCCCGCGTGCGGCACCGCGCGCGCCGGGCCTTGATGTTAGTGGCCTCGGCGGTGTCCTCCACGTTGACCCGGTGGCTCGCACCGCCGACGTGCAGGGCATGTGCACGTACGAGGACCTGGTTAACGCGACCCTGCCGCACAAGCTGATGCCGCTGGTGGTGCCGCAGCTTCGTACCATCACCCTCGGCGGGGCGGTGACCGGCCTGGGTATCGAGTCCACGTCGTTCCGCAACGGGCTGCCGCACGAGTCGGTGATTGAGCTGGACGTGCTCACCGGGGCCGGGGAGGTCATCACCGCCCGCCCGGAGGGGGAGCACGCCGACCTGTTCACCGCCTTCCCCAACTCGTTGGGCAGCCTCGGCTACGCGACCCGGCTGCGGATCGAGCTGCAACCGATCGGCCGGCGGGTCGCGCTGCACAATGTGCGGTTCAACCGGCTGGAGGAGCTCGCCGAGGCGATCGGCGAGGTCATCGTCACCCGCTCGTGGGCTGGGGTGGCGGTGGACGCGATGGACGGGGTGATGTTCAGCCCGGACGAGGCGTACCTGGTGCTCGCCACCTTCACCGACGACCCCGGGCCGGTCAGCGACTACACCGGTCAGGAGATTTACTACCGGTCGCTGCAGCAACGTACCCAGGACGCCCTGACCGGGCACGACTACCTGTGGCGCTGGGACACCGACTGGTTCTGGTGCTCCGCGGCGTTCGGGGCGCAGCACCCGGTGCTGCGCCGGGTCTGGCCGGCGCGCTGGCGGCGCAGCGACTTCTACCACCGGCTGGTCCGGTTGGAGCACCGCCATCAGGTGGCCGCGCGGATTGACCGGTGGCGCGGCCAGCCGGCGCGGGAACGGGTGGTGCAGGACGTGGAGATCCCGCTGGGGCGCACCGCGGAGTTCCTGCGCTGGTTCGCCAGCGCGGTGCGAATGACCCCGGTCTGGCTCTGCCCGTTGCGGCTGCGGGAACCGAGCGGGCCGGGATCGGCCCGGTCCTGGCCGCTGTATCCGCTGCGGCCGGGGCAGGACTACGTGAACATTGGGTTCTGGGGAAGCGTGCCGATCGCCGGGGGTGCCGCCGACGGTGACATGAACCGGGCGATCGAACGCAGGGTGTCGGAGCTTGGCGGGCACAAGTCGCTCTACTCCGACGCGTACTACGACCGGGAGGTGTTTGACCGGCTCTACGGCGGCGACACCTGGCGGGCGGTCAAGGACCGCTACGACCCGGCCCACCGGCTAACCGGACTGTACGAGAAGGCGGTAGCACGAGCATGAGTCTGATTGATCGACAGCAGGAGTCGGCGAGCGTCTCCGCGGCCGCGCCGAAGGCGGCCGGCAATCGGGGACGCACCCTGGCCGACATCATTCGGGCGCTGACCACCGAGCCCCTGCCGGTGCGGATCACCGGGTACGACGGCAGTTCCGTCGGCCCGTCTGACGCCGGCATCACCCTCACCATCCACACCCCGCGCGGCCTGTCCTACCTGCTGACCGCCCCGGGTGACCTGGGGATGGCCCGGGCGTATGTCAGCGGCGACCTTGGCCTGTCCGGGGTGCATCCGGGTGACCCGTACGAGGCGCTGCGGGTGCTCAAGGACGAGGTGCGGCTGCGGATCCCGCCGGTGCCCGAGGCCCTGGCCCTGGTCCGGGGTCTGGGCTGGGAGCGGCTGCTGCCGCCGCCACCTCCGCCGCAGGAGGCGGTGCCCCGGTGGAAGCGGGTGTTGGGCGGGCTACGCCACTCCCGGATCCGGGACAGCAGCGCCATCTCGCATCACTACGACGTGTCGAACGCCTTCTACGAGAAGGTGCTCGGGGAGTCGATGACGTACACCTGCGCGTTGTTCCGCTCGCCGCAGGACTCGTTGGAGACGGCGCAGGCGGCCAAGTACGACCTGGTGGCGCAGAAGCTCGCGGTCAAATCCGGGATGCGGCTGCTGGATGTGGGCTGCGGGTGGGGCGGCATGGTCCGGCACGTGGCCCGCGAGTACGGCGTCCAGGCGCTCGGGGTGACCCTCTCCAGAGCACAGGCCGAGTGGGCACAGGCCGCGATCGAGCGGGAGGGGCTGACCGGGCTGGCCGAGGTGCGGTACCTCGATTACCGGGACACGCCGCGGGAGCAGTTCGACGTGGTGTCGTCGATCGGACTGACCGAGCACATCGGGGTGCGTAACTATCCGGAATACTTCGGCTCGCTCCGGGACCGGCTGCGGCCCGACGGTCGGCTGCTCAACCACTGCATCACCCGCGCCGACAACCGCGCGCCGCACCGCTCCGGCGCATTCATCGACCGATATGTCTTCCCGGACGGCGAGTTGGCCGGGCCGGGCCGGGTGCTCTCCGAGATCCACGACGTGGGCTTGGAGGTGCAGCACGAGGAGAACCTGCGCCGCCACTACGCGTTGACGCTCGCGGCCTGGTGCCGCAACCTCGTGGCGAACTGGGACTTCTGCGTCGGCGAGGTGGGCGCGGGAACTGCCCGGGTCTGGGGCCTGTACATGGCCGGATCCCGGATGTCATTCGAGCGCAACGCCATCCAGCTGCACCAGGTGCTGGCGACGCGGACCAGCGCCGCGGGGGTGACGAGCTACCCGCTGCGGCCGGACTGGCTGCCCTGACTCCGGTGCTGCCGGCGGTCTCCGTAAGGCGACCGCCGGCAGCACCCCGTACCCGCCCGGGCTCCACCGGACCTGGTGGCTGTCCGGGACCGCGGCCACTAGCCTGGAGCGGCTCGAAAGGGAACGGGGGAGTCGTGCAGAACCGACGTGTCGTCGTGCTGGTCGCCGTCCTGGTGTCGACCTTCGCGTTGCCGCTCTCGCTGACCGGGGCCTCGGTGGCGCTGCCGGAGATCGGGCGGGGCCTCAACGCCGACCTGGCCGGGGTGCAGTGGGTGGTCAACGGCTACAACGCCACCTTCGCCAGCTTCATGCTCGCCACGGGCGCCCTGGCCGACCTGGTTGGTCGGCGGCGGGTCTTCGCCGTCGGGCTTGTGATCTTCGCCGGGGCAGGGCTACTCGCGAGCGCCGCCGGCGACGTCCTCCTGCTGAACCTGTTGCGCGCAGTCGCCGGTGTCGGTGCGGCTGCCGCCGCGACCAGCGCGGGGGCGGTGCTGGCCAACACGTTTCAGGGGCGGGCCCGGACGCGCGCGTTCAGCGTCTTCGGGATGGCCATCGGTGCTGGCCTGGCTTTCGGGCCGACGATCGCGGGGCTGCTGATCGACCTTCTGGGGTGGCGGGCGGTGTTCGCCGTGCCCGCGTTGGTGGCGGTGGCGGTGCTGCTGCTGGTGCCGTGGCTGCCGGAGTCGCGTCAACCGCACGCGGGCCGGCTCGACTGGGGTGGGACCGTCTCCTTCACCGTCGCGCTACTACTGTTGATCTTTGGCTTCGTGCAGGGGCCGGCGTACGGCTGGGACGATCCGAGGATCGTGGCCGCCTTCGCGGCGACGGTGATCCTTTTCGTGGCCTTCGTCCGGGTGGAGCGGTCTCACCCCGAGCCGATGTTCGACCTGACCCTCCTGGCCAGTCCGCGCTTCGTCGGCATCTGTCTGGCGGCGGCGACTGTCGTCTCGGTTCTGGTGCCGCTGCTGGTGTATCTGCCGTCCTACCTCACCACGGTGGTCGGGTTGACGCCCAGCGCCGCCGGCCTGACCCTGGTCCTGCTCACCGCGCCGACCGTGGCGTTGCCGCTGCTCGCCGGGGCGTTGACCCGGTGGGTGTCGGCGTCGGCGGTGATCGTCGTCGCCGTCCTGTCGGTCGCCTTGGGAGCGGCGTGGGCGACCGTGCTCGCCCCGACCAGCGGCCCGGCTGACCTGGCCGGCCCGCTGCTCGTGATCGGTACCGGCATCGGGTTGTCCATCGGGCTGCTCGACGCGCTCGCCATCGGTAGTGTCCCGCCGCATCGGGCCGGCACCGGCGCCGGGATGATCAATACGGCGCGATTGGCGAGCGAGACCGTCGCCATCGCGGTCGTCGGGGCGGTGCTGGCGAGCACCACCGCGGGTCGGCTCGCCGATCCTGGCTTCACCAGCGGGCTGCGGACGGTGCTCTGGGCGATGGCCGGTGTGGCGGCGCTCGCCGCGCTGACCGTCGCGGTGCTGGTCCGCCGCGATCGACGCCAACGCGACCAGCCGGGCTTGCGTGAGGGGGCGGGGCGCGGGCTTTGACGGTCGTAGGCTGGCTGGTGAGATTTCGTCCGCCGGCGACGGTCGAAGACCGGCTGGTGGGATCTCGCCAGTGGATCACAAGTCTGGGAGGTCCGGCAGGTGCTCATCGTCGCCGGAAGTATGTACGTCGACCCGGAGGATCGAGAACGCTACCTCGCCGGGTGCCTTGAGGTCGTGACGGCTGCGCGGGGCGCGTCCGGCTGTCTCGACTTCACGATCAGCGGGGACCTGGTCGAGCCCGGCCGGATCAACGTGTACGAGCGCTGGGAGACCGAGGAGCAGCTGCTGACCTTTCGCGGTGCCGGCCCAACCGAGGAGCAGCAGGTGGCGATTCGAGACGCGAAGATTTTTCGGTACGAGATCTCTGCCGTCGAGACGCCCTGACGAGGCCGGTCCGCCTATCGTCTAGACCACTCCGTCGATCGGACACATTGTTTGCCGTAAGCCGTCCCCCGCGGGGTTACACCAGAGTTATTCCTGGTGACACCCCCGAATGGTGGCCTACGCGGCGGAGGGTCGGCGTGGCGATGACTGGCTCGACGGGTTCGACGTGGCGGTACCGGTGGGCGTACCGGCAGAACGAACGGCGACAGCGGGTGTTCCGCGAGGCCGACGGGGCGTGGCGGCGGCGGGACGAGGAGCTGCGGCGCCTACGAACCCTCGCCGAGGAGCTCGGTGGCTCGGTTGACGCGGGTGCGGGTCTCCCGATCGAACTCGACCCCGGGGAGACGGTCTGTTGGGTGCTGCCCGCCGCCCAACTGGTTGAGGTACGGCGTGCGGTGGTGCTTCCCGCACCCGAGCTGACGGTCACCCTGCAACCCGGTCCGCTGCGCAGGCGGCGCTCGGACAGCGTGCGGATCGCGGACACCGGTATCGCCGTGATCACCAACCATCGGCTGGTCCTGCTCGGTGGGCGCGGCCGGCGAGACTGGGCGTACGGAAAGATGACCGGTCTGGCGCACGACCCCCGCGCGCCGGTGACGCTGATCCAGGTGCTCGACCGGCGGCGCGCCTCCGGCCTGCTGCTGCCCGCGGATGCGGCGGCCGACTTCCGGTTCAAGCTGAGTGTGGCCTTCGCGGACGCGATCGAGCAGCGGGAGGCGGTGCTCGCCCAACTCGACGAGGCCCTCGTCGAGCACGCTCAGGGCAAGCCGCTTCGCCCCGCCGTTGTCACGCCCGCGCAGGCGCGGCTGACTGGGTTCGTCCTCGGTGGCGCGCGGACGGTGGCGGTCGCCGCCGGGATCGCCCTGTTGGTTCCGGCGGCGTTGATCGTCTCTGCCCCGTCCGCCCCGTCCGACTCGATCCGGACGGAGGTGGCGGCGGCGACGGCCGGGGACGCGACGGAACCGCCAGCGGTAGTCGCCTCGGCTACCGCTACCACCTCGGCGAGAGCTAGTGCCTCGGCTACCGCTGTCACGGCCGCCGGTGCGGGTCACGCCGAGGCGGGGCCGCCAGCACCGACGCCGATCGCGGCGCCAGACCTGTGTGGCGCCCCGACCAACCCGCTGGGGTACGGCTTCTGCGCTGGGGACCCGATCCGGAAGCCGGCCGCCGAGGTGTGTGACTGGTTCGACTGCGTGCCCGGATTCTGGGCCGGCCGGGGGTATCTGGTGCAGTGTGGGAACAGTTCGGTCAGTCTCGCTGGCGGCAGCCTGCGCGCCTGTGGACAGCACGGCGGCGTCTGGCGCACTGTCCGGGCGTTGAGTCCGTAGTCAGGATGAGGTCCCTCTGGGGCCGCTTCGGCTAACTGCCGAGGCTGTACCCGCCAGCAGGGGACGACCGTATCCAATCCCAGATGTGAAACGTTGTGCTGTACGTGACGGCGACCTCACCCCGCCTCGTGCGTGGTCCCCGACTGCCCTGGCGGTCCCGGTGGGCCGACCGGGAAAACGACCGGCGACGGCGTGTCCATGTGGCCGAGGCTGCTGCTTGGCGCCGCCGTGCCGACGAGCTGACCCGGCTGCGGGTTGAGGTCGGCCTGCTTGGGTCTGGCCGGCCGAGGAGCGTGCCGGTGCAACTCTGCCCCGGTGAGGTGGTCCACCGGGTCTTCCCGGTCGTGGAGTTGGTCGAGGCCGTCACCGGGAACGTCGGCCGGCTACCCGTGCCCGGGCGGGCGGTGGACCTGGCCGGCACCGACCAGCCGTCGCGTCCGCTGCCGCCGGAGATTCGGGCGGTGGAGGCCGGCAGCGGCGTGGTGACCGACCGGCGCGTGATCTTCCTCGGCCGGCACCGACAACGGGACTGGTGGTTCGAGGAGTTGGTCGCCCCGGCCCACCATCGCAGTTCGCCGCTGACCCTGCTGCCCACCGTTGACGGGTCCCCGGTGGCCGGGCTGCTGGTGGCGCGTCCGGTGACCGTGACCTTCCGCTTCCACCTCACGCTGGCCTTCGCCGATGGTCTCGGCAACCGAGATGCGGTCGCCGCCTGCCTGGATGAGCTGGTCGCCAAGCACCAGCGCACTCGGCCGACAGCGCCCCCGGTCGCCCTGCCGGAGCAGGCACCGATGCGGGCCCGGTTGACTAACCGCCGGTGTGTCAGCGCCGTAGCGGCGGTCGCCGCGGCGGTGGTGTCTGCTTTTGTTGTCGCCCCCGGGGTGGCAACACTGCCGCCGGCCGCGCCGGTGGCCGGGCTCGACCGGTCCGAACCCAGTGCGGCCTCTGGCCCGGGCGGCCCGGCCGGCCCAGCATCGAGCAGCCGCCCGATGCCCCCCGCGTCGCCGCAGCCCCCCGCGTCGCCGCAGCCCCCCGCGTCGCCGCAGCCCCCCGCGTCGCCGCAGCCCGCCGCGGTGCCGCCGTCCGCTGCGGTGCCGCGATCCGCCGGGGTGCCGCCGTCCACCGTGGTGGTGCCGTCGGCGCCACCCCCCGTTGAAACACCGGTACCGCACCGCCCCGAGCCGTCGCACCATGCCGATCGGCCGCACCACCCCGATCGGCCGCACCACCCCGATCGGCCGCACCACCCTGAACGGCCGCACCGCTCCGGGGACGGGTGGGACGCCAAATGCGAGTGGCACTGCGGGCCGAAACGCCGGAATGACCGGTCGTCCTCGGTCGGCCAGGACGGTCGGTCTAGCGGGTGGGAGCCCGGTCGCGACCGCGTCGCCGGGCGGGATGGGACGGGAGACCAAGGCGACGGACGCTCGCACGGCGCGACGAATCTGTCGTAGCCCGCTGGCAGGGTCCGAGCATGCTGTTGACCTCGCTGGCCGAAACCGATCGAGCTTCCCTGGCCGAGACCGACCGGGCCGCACTGGCCGAGCACGACCCGGCGCTGCTGACCGACATCGACCGGGCGTTCCGCGCTTCCTGGTCGACCGAGACCTGCGATCCGGTTGATCTGCCCTGGACTGCGACGAACCCGGCCCGTGGGCAGTGTGGCGTTACGGCGCTCGTGCTGCGTGAGCTGATCGGCGGCGAGCTGCTGTGCGCAGTGGTGCTGCGGCGGGACGGGTCCCGGCAGGGCATGCACCTGTGGAACCGCCTCCCCGGAGGGGTGGAGATCGACCTGACCCGGGAGCAGTTCACGGTGGACGAGATCGTGCAGGAACCGGTCGTGCTGGGGCTGGGGCCGCTACGCCGCTGCGTCCAGCAGTACGCGCTACTCCGGCACCGGGTGCGCGGCCTGCTCGGCCTGCCGCCGGACGGAGTGGTTCACGCCTGACCCGGCGCCTGGTAGGTGACCGGCGTCTGCGCTGCTTCGTCGATCTCCTCTGGCGTAATCAGCGGGATGACCTCGGCTCTCACTCCACCCGTCGCCTGGGCGGCGATGCCGAGCGCGGCGGTGGTCATGTTGTCCGGCACGTCGCAGGAGACGAAGAGGTCGTGTTTGCCGATCGCGAAGTACAACGACTCCACCCGCCCGCCCGCGTTTTCGATCAGCGCCCGGACCACCTCTGCCCGTGCCGTTCCACCCTGCTCACTCAGCCCTGCCATCCCCTGGGCGGTATAGGTCGCTTGAAAGAGATATTTCGCCACGCCCCTACCACCTTCCCGGGCACCCGCGGCCCGGTCCATTGGTACCCGCTCGCCACCCGGATACGCCTCAGTCGCTTGGCTGTTCGCGGACCCGGTGGCGGGCGGAGGGTCGCAGGGCTCAGGGCTGTGTCCGCGGCCCGGGACAAACGGGGGTGTGGGTCGCCGCGTCGTACGCCGGGTGGATCATCGCTGCGTGGCTGGCGGTAGTACGCCGTACCGGAGCAGGACGGTGTCGAAGTTGTCGAAGGCGCGTACGCCCAGGCGTCGGAGCGAGACCGGGTGCTTGAACAGGGGGGTGCCGCCGGCGAGGGCGGCGGGGCCGAGGAGCACGTGGATTTCGTCGATCAGACCGTGCTGGAGTAGCCCGTTCCAGGTGGCCCGGCTGGCCCAGGTGACGATCTCTCTGCCGTCCTGTTCCTTGAGCTTGGCGATTTCGGTGGGGGCGGCGGCCCGGCTGATGATGCGGGCGTTGTCCGCCCAGGGGTGGTCGGCCGGCGGCGGGGAGGCGTGGTCGGAGACGACCACCTTGTCGACCACGTTGTAGATCTTTGAGAACTCCCGGTCGGCCTCGAAGGCGGAGCTGTCGTCGGCGACGCCGGGCCAGTAGCTGGAGAACATCGCGTAGGAGTTCGCGCCGAGCAGTACGGTGTCGGCGGCCTGGATCCGCTCGAGGTTGTAGGTGCCGAAACAGTTCTCCATCGGCACTGTGACGCCGCCGCCGGGGCCGTCGTAGAAGCCGTCCATCGACACGGCACTGACCACGATGAGTTTTCGCATTCCGCTCCCTTTCGGTGCTCGCTTCTCGGCTACCGGGAGGGGGCGCAGCTGGGCCCGCGCCCTCCGCTCGGTCGTCGGGGTTCGTGGGTGGGACGGAGCGGGAGTGGGGATTTCGACATCACCGCCGGGGTCGGCCACGCCGTGACGAGGAACACCTGCCGGTGGGCCTCTGCGAGCGTCAAAACCGACGGCGAGTTGTCGGTGGGGAGGGCTACTCTTCCTGCGGTTCCGCTCTTCCCTGGCCAACCGCCGCCCATGGCGGGTGCCCGTGGCGTGCCTGCAGCGACCTCCCTTCGGTCGAACCGACATCAGGAGTATTCGTGACACAACAATCGGTCGCGTCCCCCCAACCGGGCGCGACATCGGACAAGCTTGACGCCGCGGTGCTCAAGGTGGCGGGCGTGGTCGTGCTTGGCGCGATCATGTCGATCCTCGACGTGACGGTGGTCAGCGTCGCGCTACCGACCTTCCAGAGTGAGTTCGACGCGTCCTACGCCCGGGTCGCGTGGACGATGACCGGCTACACCCTCGCCCTGGCCACGGTGATCCCGCTGAGCGGGTGGGCAGCCGACCGCTTCGGCACGAAACGCCTCTACATGATTGCCCTGGCCCTGTTCACCATCGGGTCCGGTCTCTGCGCCACCGCGGACACGATCAGCGAATTGATCGCGTACCGGGTGCTGCAGGGCCTCGGCGGCGGCATGCTGATGCCGATCGGTATGACGATCATGACCCGGGCGGCGGGGCCACACCGGATCGGGCGGTTGATGGCCGTCCTGGGCATCCCGATGCTGCTCGGTCCGATCGGTGGTCCGATCCTGGGCGGCTGGCTGATCGACGTGGCGAGCTGGCACTGGATCTTCCTGATCAACCTGCCGATCGGGCTGCTCGCCCTGGTCTACGCGCGGCTGGCCCTCCCGAAGGACGCGCCGGAGCCGTCCGAGTCGTTCGACTTCCTCGGCATGCTGATGCTCTCCCCGGGGCTGGCGCTCTTCCTCTACGGCGTCTCCACGCTGCCCGAGGTGGGCACCTTCGCCGACCCCGAGGTGTGGGTGCCGATGCTGCTCGGCGCCGCGCTGGTGGTCTCCTTCGTCCGTTACTCGTTCAAGCCCCGGCACCCGCTCCTCGACCTGCGGCTGTTCCGGAACCGTAGGTTGACCATCGCGTCGGTGACGATGTTCGTGTTCATTGTCGCGTTCATGGGCGCGGGTCTGCTCTTCCCGAGCTACTTCCTGCAGGTGCGCGGGGAGTCGACCCTGCACGCCGGGCTTCTCATCGCGCCGCAGGGCATCGGTGCGATGGTGACGATGCCGATCGCCGGGACGCTCGCCGACCGGGTGCCCGTGGGGCGAACGGTGCCGTTCGCGTTGGTGCTGATCGCCGCCGGGTTCTTCACCTTCACGCAGGTCGGCCCAGAGACCTCGTACCTGTTGATCTGTGGCTCGTTGTTCGTCATGGGCCTGGGCATGGGCGGCACGATGATGCCGATCATGACCTCGGCGCTGCGGACGCTGACCGGGCCGGAGGTAGCCCGCGGCTCTACCCTGGTGAACATCATCCAGCAGATCGGTGGTTCGGTCGGCGCGGCGGTGATGTCGGTGATCCTCACCAACGAGTTGAACGGGTCCCGGCCGATCCCCGGCCTGACCGGTCCAAACGGTGAGCCGGTCACCGAGGCGGGCCTTGCGATCGCCGCCCAGCGGCAGCCGGAACTAGCCCAGCAGGTCCCCGACCCGACGCTCATCGAGCGCGGGCTCGCCTTCGCCGCCGACTCCTTCGCCACCACGTTCTGGGTGGCCTTCGCGCTGGTCCTACTCACCTTCATCCCGGCCGCGTTCCTGCCCCGGCGGCGGGATCGGTCACAGTCGCGCGATGACCAGCCGGGCGAGCCGAGCACCCCGGTGGGTGTTCACTGAACTCCCCGGTGTCGGGGTCACCGCGGTGACCCCGACACCGGGCCTCGCCCGGGTCCGTCGGGGCTGATCACCGGGTCCCGCCCTCGCGGGCCACGGCCCTTCGCGCCACACCAGGCGGTGACAGCCCAGCCTGCCGCCGCCCAGCCGGTAACGTCGGCGCCGCTGACGAGGGGAGGTACCAGGTGGCGCGCGGTGGTGTCTTCTGTATCGAGGGCCAGTGGCACCGGGACCTCAACGAGCGCGGTTCGGTGCTGCCCACCCTGGAACTGCTGGAGCGACTGAGCCGGATCCGGTTTATCCACAAGGACGCGGCGACCCGGGACGAACTGTTCTACTTCGTTGACCGTTGGCTGCTCAAGCAGTATGCCGACTACCGGGTCGGCTTCTTCGCCACCCATGGGGAGCCCAGCCGGCTGCGCCTGACCGACTGGGAGTCGGTGGCCCTCACCGACGTGGCCGAGCTGATGGCTGGCCGCGGTGAGGGGCGGCGTCTCTACTTCGGCAGCTGCTCGGTGCTGCGCGCCAACGACGCGGTGCTGCGAGCGTTCCTGGATTCCACCGGTGCGGCCCTGATCTGCGGCTTCACCCGGGAGGTCGACTGGGTGGAGTCCGCCGCCTTCGAGACCGTACTGCTCGACGTGCTCGCCAACGGGCAGCGGCACAACGCGGCTGAACTACGAATGGGTTCGGCGCACTGGGCGCCGCTCGCCTCGTACCTCGGCTTCCGGGTGATCTACGCCAACGGCCGCTCCTGGCGCCCGCCGGTCCGCCCCCGGGTGCCCGCTCAGCCCGCCCGTCCGCCGCGCCCGCCGACCATCAGGCCGACGGTGTCGGGTCAGTAGGCGGCGGTGAAACGGGTGTTCTCGTGCCGTGGGTTCTCGATCTCGTCAACGATCGCGACGGCCATGTCCTGGTAGCTGAGGACCGACCGGCCCTCGTGATCGGTTACCGGGTGGTCCCCGCCGGTACGGTAGTGCCCGGTCCGGGCGCCGGGGTGGAACTCCAGTGGCGGTGGTGACACGTACGTCCAGCGCACCCCGTCGGCCGCGGACCGGTAGTACGCCAGGGCGTCGGCCTGGCCCAGCGCGGCGTCCCGGTACTCCTGGGGAAAGTCGGGCTCGTCCAGGAACCGGCCGCCGCGCGGGGTGCAGAGGGTGGCCCCGCCACCCAGGTGGATGATCCGGGGCGGGTTTGGTGTCTCACGTACCGCGCTGACCAGCGTTCGCGCCGCGTCTAGCCAGAGGCTGCGTTCCCCGCCACCGATCGCCACCACCAGCGCGTCCGCCTCCGGGGCCAACTCCCGTACGCTCCGCTCGCTGGTCGCGTCCCCGGTCACCACCTGCACTCCTGCCGGTAGGTACGAGGTGGCCTCTGGCCGACGTACCGCAGCGGTGACCCGGTGCCCGCGGTGGAACGCCTCCTGGGTGATCTGGAATCCCGCGGTTCCGCCCGCCCCGAAGACGACGATGTTGCCCACGCCCTCAGGCTAGGGATGCCGCCCGGCCACCGCCCGGGGAACGCCCATCTCGACCCCGGGCGGCCACGTCGCCGCCAGGCAGTGCGGCCCCGCTGCCCCCGTCGTCACGGCTGCGCTGCCCGGGTGGTTTGCGGTGCCGGTTCGGTCGGCCGTTGTTTGTCGGGGTCGGGCAGTAGCCTGGCGCGATGCCGGATCAGCACGATGGGGTAACCCTCCGCGACGAGGACTGGTATGGCGAGGAAATCGCCGAACGGCACTACATCGGCTGCCATTTCGAGCGGGTCGACCTCACCGAGGCGACCACCCGGGGGGCGCTCTTCACCGGTTGCACGTTCGGGAACGTCAGCTTCAACGCCTCCCGACACGTCAACACGGCCTTCACCCGCTGTGTCTTTCGCCGCTGCAACTTCTTCGCCGCCGAGTTCACCGGCTGCAAGCTGGTCGGCAGCACCTTCGACCAGTGTGACCTGCGGCCGATGACGATCGTCGGTGGCGACTGGTCATTTGTCGCGCTGCCGGGCGCCGACCTGCGCGGCGCGCGCATCGTTGACGTCCGGATGCGCGAGGCCGACCTGACCCGAGCGGATCTGAGCGGCGCGACGGTCACCGGGGTCGACCTGTCCGGGGCGCAGTTGCAGCACGCGAAGCTATCCCGTGCCGACCTGCGTCGCAGCGACCTCACCAACCTTGATCCGGTCGGGGTGGAGCGGGCTGGGGCGATCGTCAGCGCCGAGCAGGCGGTGGTGCTGGCCCAGACGCTCGGCTTTCAGATCGGCTGACCCGGGCCTCCCGGCAGCCGCACCGCAACGCACCGCGCCGTCCCGACCGGAGCCGCCCGGTGGTCGTGCCGCGCTGACCGGGTGAACCGGTCGAGTGGCCGCGGGACGGGATAGCGTGGGAGCAATAGATCGATCACGGAGGATGGGAGTCGTTGATGACCGAGCAGGTGCAGGACAGTCCCACGGACTGGGTGGCCGACCACATCGCTCGATACGAGCGAACCGACGGCGCGGACGGGCACGAATTTCGGCCCGGCGTGTTCACGCTGCTGTTGACCACCCGGGGGCGGAGGAGCGGTTCGCTGCGGCGTACCGCGCTCATCTACGGACGCGACGGCGACGCGTACCTGCTGGTCGCCTCGCAGGGGGCGCGCCGAAGCATCCTTCCTGGTACCTCAACCTGCGCGCTGATGAGCGGGTCGAGCTGCAGGTCGGTGCGGAGCGGTTCGCCGCCCGGGCGCGGGTGGCGGGCCCGGAGGAGAAGCCGCGGTTGTGGGCCACGATGGCGGCGATCTGGCCAGATTACGACGACTACCAGGCCCGGACCGACCGGGAGATCCCGGTGGTGGTCCTCGAGCGGAGCTGACCGTCCGTCTCCGCCGTAGCACGGTGGCCCCGACCCGTGGGCCGCAGCACTGGTTTTCACCCGATCAGGTACGGGCTGGCGGCCCGGGATGACGCAGGCCCCCGCCAAGGGGCACCGTTGGCGTGCGGGACCCAACGCGGTCCCGGGCCACGGCGGCGATCGCCGCCGGTTCCCCGGCCCCATCTGCGGCCGGTGGCGAATCCCAGGACCATGAGGAGCTCCGCCATGCTGACCATGACCGACAACGCCGTGCTGGTGATCCGAGACCTCGCCAATCAGCAGGACGTCGCGAATGACGGTGGGGTCCGGATCGCCGCCGACCCGGAGGAGGGCTCGCTCACCGTGCAACTGGTTGAGGGCCCCGCCGACGGTGACCAGGTGGTGGACAACCAGGGCGCCCGGATCTTCCTCGACTCGGACGCGGCCCAACTGCTCGGGGATGCCGCCGTGGACGTGACCGTTGACGAGGAGGGCATCGTGCAGTTCGGCTTCACCGAGCAGCCATGACCCGAGCTTCCCCCGGTGCGTGCGAGCGCCCGGCGTCGGGGCGTCCGACCGGACCCGGCGCTATCCCCGGACCCGGCGCTCTCCGCTGACGGGCCCCTACACCCGAGCGCCCCACCGCTGCGCAGGGCGGCGGTGGGGCAACGAGTGCACGGTGCCGTCCGACCCGCGTCGGTACGTCGCCGCGCTCTGGCCGTCTCCCACCAGCGCAGCCGTACGGCGGTACACCAGCGGGGACTTGGCGAGACCGGGTCAGTGCGGCCGGGCTGGAGGTCGCAGGGCCGGTCGGGCAGACTCTTCCCGCTCAGCGCGGGCGCAAACGGCGGGACAGCGGCGAAAGTACGGACCGCGCCGAACCGGCCTGACCGGCCGGGTTCGGGGTATCCGCGGTGGGTGGACCAGCCGACGATCGCCGACTACGGGTTCCTGTCCGACTGTCGCTCCGGCGCGCTGGTCGGTCGGAACGGCTCCATCGACTGGTGGTGCCCGGATCGGTTCGACTCTCCTGCGGTGTTCGGGCGGATCCTCGATCCCGAGGCGGGCCACTGGCGGCTGGCACCGGTCGACGCGGACCGTCCCGGGTGGCGGGTGGAGCGCGCGTACCGGCCGGAGACCCTGGTGCTGCGTACCGTCCACCACACGCCGCAGGGGAGCGTCGCGGTCACCGACGCGCTCGCCGCCGAACGCGGGGCGCGGGGGCACCAGCTTGGCCTGAACTCCCCCGCGGTGTTGCTGCGGTGCGTCGAGGGGCTCTCCGGGCGGGTGCGGCTGGCGTCGGAGTTCGTGCCCCGTCCTGACCACGGACTGCTCACCCCGTACCTGCACGACCAGCCGGGCGGGACGGTGCTGGCCGTGGCCGGCGCGACGGTGGTGGAGCTCTGCTCGGATTCGCTGACCCTGCGCGCCGGGACGGACCGGGTGCATACCGAGTTCGAGGTCGCGGCTGGAGAGACTGTCGGCTTCGCCGCCGGCTATCGGGCGGCGTACGGTGCGCCGTCGGTGCGGCTGAATCCGTCGGCCATGCTGGCCGAGACGGTGCAGGCGTGGGAGGCCTTCCGGGAGACCCACCGCTACCAGGGGTGCTACCCGGAGCTGGTGCGGCACAGCGCCGTCGTACTGACCGGGCTCACCTATGCCCGCAGTGGCGCGGTCGCCGCGGCGCTCACCACCTCCCTGCCGGAGCAGCTCGGCGGAGACCGCAACTACGACTACCGGTACGCCTGGCTACGCGACTTCTCGATGACGCTGCGGGCCCTCTGGGTGGCGGCCTGTCCGGCGGAGGCATCCCGGTTGTTCACCTGGGCGGCGCATTCGATCGGTCAGGTCGGTGCCGAGCCGGTGCCGGTGCTCTTCGGGTTGGCGGGGGAGCGGGACATCTCCGAGCATGTCGCGGAGCACCTGCGCGGGTACGCGGACAGCCGCCCGGTGCGGTTCGGCAACGACGCCTGGCGGCAGCGGCAGCTCGACGTACCCGGTGAGGTGGTGGCGGCGGTGTGGCGCCTGCACCACCTGCTCGGCGACCCGCTCGACCACGAGGTGCGCGAGATGGTGTGTGGGCTGACCGAGCAGGTCGCCGAGACCTGGCAGCTACCGGACCGGGGCATGTGGGAGACCCGGGACGCGGACCGGCACCACCTGTCGTCGAAGGTGCTCTGCTGGGTGGCGCTGGACCGGGCGGTGGCGTTGGCGCCCCGGCTCGGTGAGCGCGCGGACCCGCGTCGTTGGGCGACGATCCGCGACGAGATCCGGGACACCGTGCTGCGGTCGGGGTGGAGTGAGCGGGCCGGGGCGTACACCGGGGTGTTCGGCTCCGACGAGCTGGACGCCTCCGTGCTGTTCCTGCCGGTGGTGGGCTTTCTGCCGGCCACCGATCCGCGGATGCGGGCCACGATCGACGCGGTGGAGCGGGTCCTGGGTGCCGGGGGCGGGCTGATCCGACGGTGGGAAACCGATCCGGCCGGCTTCCTGCTCTGTAGTTTCCTACTGGTCGAGTGCCTGGTGCTGGCCGGGGAGCGGGAGCGTGCTGGGGCGCTGTTCGAGCGGGCGGCCGGGTACGCCAACGATGTCGGGCTGCTCAGCGAGCAGATCGACCCGCACACCGGCGTGCAGCTCGGTAATACCCCGCAGGCCCTGTCCCACATTGGTTTGATCAACGCCGCCTGGCGGTTGACTGATCCGACCACCGACTAGGGCGGCCCGGCGAGTTGTCGGCTTCCGTCGGGTGTCCGGCAGAAACCGGACACTGGTGTGGGTCGATAGCTACAAGTAATGTCTTGCCTCCAACGCGTGCCCCCGACCCTCCCGGAGGCGTACACCACCATGGGTGGCTTCCCCCTGCGTATCCTCGTCGTCGGTGCGGGTCTCGCCGGTCTTGCCGTGGCCCGGGCGCTGCAGATGGCGGGCTTCCGACCGGACCTCATCGACAAGCTCTCCCCCGGCGACCTGGTAGACAGCGGCCTCTACCTGCCGGGCAACGCTGATCGGGCGCTGCGCCGGCTCGAACTGGACGGCCCGGTCCGCCCGCTCGGCCAGGTGATCCGCCGGCAGTACTTCCGCGACGCGACCAGCGCGCCGCTGTGTGAGGTCGACCTCGACGCGCTCTGGTCCGGAGTCGGCCAGTGCCGGGCGTTGCTCTGGAGCGAACTGCACCGCGTTCTGCTCACCGGTGCCGGGGGAGTCGTGCGGTACGGAGTTGGGCTCGACGCCGTTGACCTCTTCCCGAGGACCGTCGGCATCACCTTCGCCGACGGTGAGACCGTCGAGTACGACCTGGTGATCGGCGCCGACGGTCCGCGATCCGAGGTCCGCGCCCTCGCCGCGCTGGGCGGTCCGCCCCGCCGCACTGGCCAGGTGGCCTACCGCGCCGTGGTGCGCGACGGACCGCCGGTAACGGAGTGGACCGCGTTGCTCGGCCACCAGACCGGCTTTCTGATCGTTCCGGTCGGCCCCGGTCGGCTGTACTGCTACGCCGACGAAACCGGTGTCGTCGCGCCGGCCGACCCGTTGACCCGGCTCGGTGAGTTGTTCGGCGACTACGGTGGACCGATCCCCGAGGTGCTGGACTGTCTGGGACAAGTGCGGGCCACCGTGACCGAGGAGGTCGAGCTGGGCCGTTGGCACCGGGGGCGGGTGCTGTTGGTCGGGGACGCCGCGCACGCTACCGCGCCGACCCTGTCGCAGGGGGCCGCGATGGCGCTCGAGGACGCCGTCGTGCTCGCCGAGTCGCTGCGGAGGTCGACCGGTGACATCGACGCGGCGCTGACGGCGTACGAGAGCCGCCGCCGCCCGCGGACCCGATGGGTGCGGGACCGGACCCGGGACCGCAACCGGACCCGGGACGTCGCACCGGCGTTGCGGGACCCGTTGCTGCGGGGGAGGGGTGGGCGCATCTTCGGCGAGCACTACCGGCTGCTTCTGGGGCCGCTGTGAGTCCGTTCGGCTGCTCGCCCCGAAACGGGTAACGGACATGGGACTCGTGTCCGGGCAGAGTACCCGGCCACCCCACGCAGCCGGGCGACCTGTCGGGGACTATCCTCCTTGCGGATGACGGCCGCTTTCCGCACAGCGTGCCGAGCGGGACAACCCAGAACCGGAGGCCACTCGTGACCACCGTCGCACCCAAGCCGGTCGTGACCCGGCCCTGGCCGGTCCGAGAGCCGGTTCAGGGGTCGGCTTTCGCGCGGCTGCTGCGCACCACGGACGCGAAGCAGATCGGGATCATGTATATGGTCACCGCGTTCGCGTTCTTCATGATCGGTGGGCTGATGGCCCTGATCATGCGGGCCGAGCTGGCACGGCCCGGGCTGCAGTTCCTGTCGCCGGAGCAGTTCAACCAGCTGTTCACGATGCATGGCACGATCATGCTGTTGTTCTTCGCGACGCCGATCGTCTTCGCCTTCGGCAACTACCTCGTGCCGATCCAGATCGGCGCCCCGGATGTCTCCTTCCCGCGGCTGAACAGCTTCGCCTACTGGCTCTTCCTCTTCGGTGGCACCCTGACCACCGCTGGCTTCATCACGCCGGGTGGCGCTGCTGACTTCGGCTGGTTCGCCTACACCCCGCTGAGTAGCGTGGAGCACTCGCCGGGCGTGGGCGCCAACATGTGGGTCGTCGGTCTGGCGATCTCCGGTCTGGGCACGATCCTCGGCTCGGTCAACATGATCACCACGATCCTGACCCTGCGTGCGCCCGGCATGACCATGTTCCGGATGCCGATCTTCACCTGGAACATGCTGGTCACCAGCCTGCTGGCGCTGCTGATCTTCCCGCTGCTCGCCGCCGCGCTCTTCGCGCTCGCCGCCGACCGCATCCTCGGCGCCCACGTGTACGACCCGGCGACCGGCGGGCCGCTGCTCTGGCAGCACCTCTTCTGGTTCTTCGGGCACCCCGAGGTGTACATCATCGCGCTGCCGTTCTTCGGCATCATCTCCGAGATCATTCCGGTCTTTTCCCGCAAGCCGATCTTCGGCTACAAGGGTCTGGTCGCCGCGACCGTCGCCATCGCCGCCCTGTCGATGAGCGTCTGGGCGCACCACATGTTCGCCACCGGCCAGGTGCTGCTGCCCTTCTTCAGCTTCCTGAGCTTCCTCATCGCCGTCCCCACCGGCATGAAGTTCTTCAACTGGATCGGCACCATGTGGCGGGGGCAGATCAGCTTCGAGTCACCGATGCTCTTCGCGATCGGCTTCCTGGTCACCTTCCTCTTCGGTGGTCTCACCGGGGTGCTGCTGGCCAGCCCGCCGCTGGACTTCCACGTCTCCGACTCGTACTTCGTGGTGGCGCACTTCCACTACGTGCTCTTCGGCACGATCGTCTTCGCCGTCTTCGCCGGCATCTACTTCTGGTTCCCGAAGATGTTCGGCCGGATGCTCGACGAGCGGCTGGCCCGGGTGCACTTCTGGCTGACCATGGTCGGCTTCCACACCACCTTCCTGGTGCAGCACTGGCTCGGTAACGAGGGCTTCCCCCGACGGTACGCCGACTACCAGGCCATCGACGGCTTCACGACGCTGAACATGATCTCCACGGTGGGTGCCTTCATCACCGGCATCTCGACCTTGCCGTTCATCTACAACTGCTGGAAGTCGTACAAGTCGGGTCCGGTGGTCGAGGTCGAGGACCCGTGGGGGTACGGCAACTCGTTGGAGTGGGCGACCAGCTCGCCGCCGCCGTTGCGCAACTTCGACCGGATGCCACGGATCCGCTCCGAGCGGCCCGCGTTCGACCACAAGTTCCCCGAGCTGGCCACCGGCCAGACCCTGCCGGCCGGCCCGGCAGAGGGTGGGGTCAAGCCCCTGACCAGGGAAGCCGACGGTGGCGCCAGCCAGGACGTGGCGGGCGACCAGGACCGCAACTGACGCTTCGCCGTACGTACCGACGACGGGCGCCGCTCCGGGGAACACCCGGGCCGGCGCCCGTCGTCGCAGAGCGATCCCGCACAAGTCGCCATACTGTCGCCCATGAGCCTGGACGTGCGCAGCGACGACAACTGCCACCTGTGGGCCGAACAGTCCGGTGCTGGGCCGCCGCCCGCGGAGGAACGTGAATGGGCGATCCTGCAATGGTCAGCCGACTTCGCCGACCCGGCACCGCGGTGCGACACGCCGAACGCATGGCCACCCCATGGCTGGGCATCAACCACGACTGCGGCCAGGCCATCAACACCGAGGTCAAGCACGAGCTCAGCGACTCCGAAATAGCTGTGCAGTGCCGAGCGCTCGACCTGCCCGTGCTGATCATCGACGGCATTGAGGACATCCGCCCCCGCTGGGCCGTCGACTCGCTGCACCAAGCGCTGACCAACAGCCAACGCATGAAGCTCGCCCGCTCCGGTCACTTGCGTGGGTCGAGAACCCTGACGATTTCCGTGCAGCGGTGACCACCTTCCTGACCAAACACAGCCGGGATGGCCCGCGGGGATGCCCCTAGCCCCGCCGGTGCGGCAACGGCTCACGCAGCGTGGGTCAGCTCGGGCGTGGGAACGGGGGCCGGTGCCTCGGTGTACCGGCGACGGCGCAGCTGCAGTGGGAGCACCGCCAGGGCGACCAGGGCGCCGACCGCGCCGGTCACGGCGAAGCCCCAGGCCGGCGCGGACGCGTCGATGACGGCTCCGGCCAGCGGGGCGCCGACCGCGACACCGACGGTGATGGCGGAGCCGTGTAGCCCCATCGCCTCACCGCGGGCGTCCGCGGGGGCCAGGCGACTGGCCGCGTCCGAGGTGGCGGCGATGGTGGGGGCGCAGAGCAGGCCGGCGGGGATCAGCACCAGGCTGAGCAGCCACCAGTTCGCTCCGGCCAGCCCGACCGGGATCGTGGCGACGCCCAGCGCCGCCAACAGCACCAGCGGCGACGGGGACCGGGTGATCGCCCCGTAGGCGAAGCCGCCGATCAGCGAGGCGAGCGCCCAGACGCCCAGCACGACGCCGGTGAAGCCCATGTCGCCGTTGTCGCGCAGGGCCGCGATCACGGCCACGTCGGTGCCGCCCAGCACCACGGTCGCGGCGGCGCTGACCGCCAGCACGGCGACCATTCGCGCGGTGAGCCACTCCCGCCGCGGCACCTTTCGTCGCGGGCCGGCCGCTTCGCTGGCGCCCCGGACCGGCGGGTTGAGCAGGAAGAGCCCGATGCCGGCAGCGACGATGGCGGCGCCTACCAGGTACAGCGTGGTCCGGGCGGAGATGGTGGTTACCGCGAGGGTGGCCAGTACCGGCCCGATCATGAAGGCCATCTCCACCGAGACCGAGTCCAGCGCGTAGGCGGGCCGGCGCTCCTCGGCCGGCACGATGGCCGCGATGGACTGGCGGACCACCGCGAAGATCGGCAGCGCCAGCGAACCGGCGAGGAAGGCGGCGGGCAGCAGCAGCGCATACGGCAACAGCGGCGCGGTGGACCAGAACACCGCTTCGGCGACGGCGGTCAGCACCAGCACCGGTCGCAGGCCGCGCTGGTCGATCAGGCGACCCAGCAGTGGGCCGCCGAGGGCCGCGCCGACGGTGATCGCGGCGCCGACCAGCCCGGCGGCGGCGTACCCCCGGTCGAGGTCCTGGACGACGTAGAACGTCAGGGTCAGACCGATCGTGGTGAGCGGGATCCGGGCGAGCACCGCCACGATCAGTAGGGCCCGGAGACCGGGCAGGGCGAGCGCTGCCCGGTAAGGCTTCAAGTTCACGTCGGTCCGTACCTCCGGGGGACATCCTGGCCCGCGGGTCCGGGGTTCACCAACGTGTTAACGGCTCATGCGGCCCTGATCACAGGCGTTCCCTCGGTGCTGATCCCGGCGCCAGCGAAGGCTCGTAGTGCCGCGTCGGCCGTTTCGGGCCCGATGGCGGCGGTCAGGTCCAGTCGGACGGTGGTCCGGAAGCCCTCCGCGGCCGCGTCCAGGGCGGTGGCCCGGACACAGAAGTCGGTGGCGAGCCCGACGATCTCCACCTGGTCAACCCCGTGCCGCCGGAGCCAGTCGGCCAGGCACTCGCCCTGGTCCGTGTGCCCCTCGAAACCGGAGTACGCGGCGGCGTGCTCGCCCTTGTGGAAGATCACCTCGATTCGGTCGGTGGCCAGGTCGGGGTGGAATTCCGAGCCGGGCGTCCCCACCACGCAGTGCGGGGGCCACGAGTCGACGAAGTCCGGCGGATCGCCGAAGTGCGCCCCGGGATCGATGTGGTAGTCCTTCGTCGCCACCACGTGGTCCCAGCGGTCCGGCGCGGTGGCGAGGAGCTGGCTGACCCCGGCCGCGACGCTGGCGCCGCCGCCGACCGCGAGTGAACCGCCCTCGCAGAAGTCGTTCTGTACGTCCACGATGATCAGTGCGTTGCCCATGTGTTGCCCCTTCAGTCGGCCGGTACGACCGTGACCGGAATGGCCGGATCGCCGGCGGAGAGCTTCAGTCCTTCCCAGGGGATCGAGATCAGGCACTGCCGCAGGTGTTCCCGCGACTCGTCCAGCGTCGGCTGCGCCGCCACCGCACCCCCCGCCAGGTAGGTGCGTTGCAGCAGCCGGTCGTTGGGCTGCCGCTCCGGCACGCCCTGCGGCACGATCACCTCCTCGGTGGCGGTGCCGGTCGGTTTGTGCCGGCGGACCGCCACCTTGCGGCCGCCGATGGTGGCCTTCTGTTCGGAACGCTTGACCACCGGGCGCCCTTCGACTTCGACGAGCTTGTACACCAGGCTGGCGGTCGGTGCGCCGGAGCCGGTGACGACGGCGGTGCCCGCGCCGTACATGTCCACCGGCTCGGCGGCCAGCGCGGCGATGGCGTACTCGTCAAGGTCGCCGGAGACGATGATCTTCGTCTCGGTGGCGCCGAGCGAGTCGAGCAGGTCCCGGGACTGCTGCGCCATGACCGCCAGGTCACCGGAGTCGATTCGGATCGCCCGCAGGTCCGGCCCGGCCACCGCGATCGCGTTGCGGATGCCCTGGCCGATGTCGTACGTGTCAACCAGCAGGGTGGTGTCCTTGCCCAGCGTCGCCACCTGGGAGGCGAACGCTGTCCGCTCGTCCTCGTGCAGCAGGGTGAAGGCGTGCGCGGCGGTGCCCGCAGTGGGAATGCCGTAGCGCTCGCCGGCGGCCAGGTTGGAGGTGAACCGGAAGCCGGCTAGGTAGGCCGCGCGGGCCGTCGCCACCGCCGCCTCCTCGTGGGTGCGTCGGGAGCCCATCTCGATCAGGGTGCGGCCGCGGGCGGCGGTGACCATCCGGGTGGCTGCCGCCGCGGTGGCGCAGTCATGGTTGAGCACCGACAGCACCAGCGTCTCCAGCACGACGCACTCGGCGAACGTGCCCGAGACGGTGAGGATCGGCGATCCGGGGAAGAAGAGCTCCCCCTCGGCGTAACCGTCGATGTCACCGGTGAAGCGGTAGGCGGTGAGCCACTGCGCGGTGGCGTCGTCCACCACCCCGGTTCGCCGGAGGAATTCCACCTCATCGGCATCAAAGCGGAAATCCCGGATCAGCTCCACCAGTCGACCGGTGCCGGCCACGACACCGTAGCGGCGCCCCGCCGGTAGCCGCCGGCTGAACACCTCGAACACGCAGCGGCGGTCGGCGGTGCCGTCCCGCAGCGCGGCGCGGACCATGGTCAGCTCGTAGTGGTCGGTCAGCAGCGCGGGGCCCAGGGTGCTCACCCGGCTCAGCCTAGAGTTCCCACGCGCTCCGTACCGTCCTGGCCCAGGAACAATCGGGGTGCCCGCCGTCACCTTGTCGCCGGCCGTGGCGCCCGCGCCGGCCTCGGCCGGCGAGCGGTCGGTGTTCCGGTTCCTCGAATCGGCGGATCCGGTGGCACGATGGGGGCATGGCGGCTCCACAGGTTGCACCACTCGAGACGCCGGACACCGACGAGGTGCCGGCGCCCGACCGACCGTGGGTGACGATCGTTTGGGATGACCCGGTCAACCTGATGGCGTACGTGACCTGGGTCTTTCAGAAGTTGTTCGGTTACAGCCGAGGGCGGGCCGAGCAGCTCATGCTGGACGTTCACCACAAGGGCAAGGCGGTCGTCTCCAGCGGTACCCGGGAACGGATGGAGCACGACGCGTCGCAGCTGCACGCGTACGGGCTCTGGGCGACGGTGGATCGGGCGTGAGCATGTTCCAACGCTGTAGTGGCCACTACGTGGCCACCTTCGCGGTAGACGAGGTCCGCGTCCTGCGGAAGGTCGCCACCGAGGTGGTCGGCCTGCTCACCGACGCGTTCGACCACGCCGACCCGGTGGTCGTGCGGCTCTTCCCGGAGGTCTACCCGGACGACGCGGCGGACGCCGCGGAGTTTCGTCAGTACACCGAGGGGGACCTGAAGACGGCGAAGATCGACCAGGCCGGCGCGATTCTCGCGGCGCTCCCCGACGACGCCGGTGGCGAGGTCCGGCTCGACGGTGAGGCGGCCGAGGCGTGGTTGCGGGCGCTCAACGACGCCCGGCTGGCGATGGGCGTCCGGCTGGAGATCCGGGATAGCACCGATCTCGGCGCGGAGCTCGATGACGCGGTCGCCACGGATCCGGGGTCCAGTCGGATGTTCCAACTGTCGGTCTACGCGTATTTGGGCTACTTGCAGGAATCCCTGCTCAGCGCATTGATCGACTGATCCGTGACCGTTGCCACCTCGCCGGCCAGCACGGGCAGGCGCTACGCTGGTCGGCGTGCTGAGCATCGACCGGGCGATCGTGGACGCGATCGTCGCCCATGCCCGTCGGGACCACCCCGACGAGGCGTGTGGCGTGGTCGCCGGTCCCGCCGGTAGCGACCTTGCCACTCGGCACATCCCGATGGAGAACGCCGCCCGTTCCATGACGTTCTACGAGTTCGACTCGATGGAGCAGTTGCGGGTGTGGCGGGAGATGGACGACCGGGACGAGGCGCCCGTCGTCATCTACCACTCGCACACCGCGACCGAGGCGTACCCATCGCGCACCGACGTCTCCTTCGCCGGTGAGCCCGACGCGCACTACCTGCTCGTCTCCACCCGTGAGCCCGACTCCGAGGAGATTCGCTCCTTCCGGATCGTGGCTGGCGTGGTGACTGAGGAGAAGGTCTGCATCCTGGACGCCGGGGTGGACCCGCACGCCGTGCAGTCCTACATGTTCGGGCAGAGCCCGGCGACGGTCGACTACGAGTGTTCTGGCCGCTGACTCCAGCGCGGTAACACCCCACCACGTCCCGTCACCATTTCGGCATTCCCCGAGCGAGGAGCACCGCATCATGGCCATCGAAGTTCGTATCCCCACCATCCTGCGCAGCCACACCGGCGGCGCGAAGATCGTCGAGGGGACCGGCGACACGCTGGGTGACCTCTTCGCCGACCTGGACAGCCGGCACGACGGGCTGAAGGGCCGCCTGGTTACCGACACCGGCGCGCTGCACCGCTTCGTGAACGTCTACATCAACGACGAGGATGTCCGCTTCCTTGGCGCGTTGGAGGCCAAGCTCAACGACGGCGACAGCGTGACCATCCTGCCGGCCGTCGCGGGTGGGGCCCCCGACTTCGCCGCGGTGGCCGCCCGCGGCCTGCGCGCCGGGTCGCCAGCCGCCCGCTGAGGGCGCGGCCCCGTGGCGCGCTACGACAGTCTGCTGGACGCCAGTGGCGGAACGCCCCTGGTCGGGCTGCCCCGGCTCGCACCGGCGGTGCCCGCGGGGGCGCCGCCGGTGCGGCTCTGGGCGAAGCTGGAGGACCGTAACCCGACCGGCAGCATCAAGGACCGGGCCGCGCTGTTCATGGTCCGCGCGGCCGAGGAGGCGGGCCGGCTCCGGCCGGGCGCCACGATCTTCGAACCCACCAGCGGGAACACCGGTATCGCACTGGCCATGGTGGCGAAGCTGCGTGGGTACCGGCTGGTGTGTGTGCTGCCGGAGAATGTCTCCACCGAACGGGTGCAGCTGCTGCGCATGTACGGCGCGGAGATTATCTTCTCGCCCGCGGCGGGGGGCTCGAACCAGGCCGTCGCCACCGCCAAGCAGATCGCCGCCGAACACCCCGACTGGGTCCTGCTCTACCAGTACGGAAACGAGGCCAACGCGAAGGCCCACTACCTGACCACCGGTCCGGAGCTGCTCCAGGACCTACCCACGATCACCCATTTCGTGGCCGGGCTCGGCACGACGGGCACGTTGATGGGCACCGGCCGCTACCTGCGCGAGAAGGTGGCGGGGGTCCAGGTCGTGGCCGCCGAGCCGCGCTACGGCGAACTGGTGTACGGGCTGCGCAACATCGACGAGGGGTACGTACCGGAGCTGTACGACGCCTCGGTGCTGACCCGGCGCTTCTCGGTCGGCACCCGGGATGCTGTGCTGCGGACCCGCCAGCTGGTCGAGGTGGAGGGGCTCTTCGCTGGACTCTCCACCGGCGCGATCCTGCATGCGGCGCTGGCGGTGGCGCACGAGGCGGTCCGGGAGGGGCGCCGCGCCGACGTGGCCTTCGTGGTCGCCGACGCGGGCTGGAAGTATCTCTCGACCGGAGCCTACGACGGCACTCTCGCCGAGGCGGAGGAGGCGCTGGAGGGGCAGCTCTGGGCCTGACCCACCAACTGGGACGGTGTCACGTTCGTGACACCTTTCCGGGGATGATTCATGCCTTCGGGCCGCCGAGCGTAGGCTGCCCAGCGTGGCGTACACGGCGGTTGGAACGATGCTCTGCGGAGAGGCAACCGGCCCGGACACTACAGAATGCGACAGTGAGACGACTCAATGCGACTAACGGTGTTGGGTTGCGCCGGGAGCTTCCCCGGCCCGGACTCCCCCTGTTCGGCCTATCTGGTCGAGGCCGCGGGCTTCCGGCTCCTGGTCGACTTCGGCTCCGGGTCACTGTCGACCCTCCAGCGTTACGTGGGGCTGCACGCTCCCGACGCCGTCCTCCTCACGCACCTGCACGGCGACCACTTCCTCGACGCCGCGCTCTACGTGGTGGTCCGCCGGTACGCCCCGGACGGCCCCTATCCGGCGCTGCCGGTGTACGGCCCGGCGGGCACACCGGAACGACTCGCCGCCCTGGCCGGAGCGCCGGACGGCACGGTCGAGGATGTGTACCAGTTCTCCGCCCTGGCCCCAGGGACCTTCCCGGTCGGCCCGCTGACCGTCACCGTGGACCGGGTCAACCACCCGATCGAGACGTACGGGGTCCGGCTGGAACACAACGGTCGGGTGCTCTGCTACTCCTCCGATACCGCCCCCTGCGAGGCGCTGCTGCAGCTGGCCCAGGGAGCCGACGTGTTTCTCTGCGAGGCGAGCTACCTCGACGGGGTGGACAACCCACCGGATCTGCACCTGACCGGCGGGGAGGCCGGCGAGGTCGCCACCAAGGCCGGTGTCGGGCGGCTGCTGCTGACCCACCTCGTGGCGGCCTGGGGCAGCGAGGCGCAAACCGTCGCGTCCGCCGCCGCTGCCTACGCCGGCCCGCTCGAGGTGGTCCGGCCGGGCGCGCGCTACGAGGTCTGACCGGTGTGGGCTGGCCGGGGCTTCGGCGGTCCAGCCGACCGGGACACCCCGGGGCGGGCCGCCCCTGCCACCACATAGGGTGCAGACATGGCGCGACCTGACGGGCGGCTGCCCGAACACCTCCGACCGGTGACCCTGACCCGCGGCTGGAGTACCCATCCCGAGGGCTCTGTGCTGGTGGAGTTCGGCGCCACCCGGGTGCTCTGCACCGCGAGCGTCACCGAGGGAGTCCCCCGCTGGCGCAAGGGCTCCGGCCTCGGCTGGGTCACCGCCGAGTACGCCATGCTGCCCCGGGCCACCAACACCCGCTCCGACCGGGAGAGTGTCAAGGGACGGGTCGGTGGGCGTACCCACGAGATTTCCCGGCTGATCGGCCGCAGCCTACGCGCGTCGATCGACCTGAAGGCGCTGGGCGAGAACTCCATCGTGCTTGACTGCGACGTACTCCAGGCCGACGGCGGCACCCGTACCGCCGCGATCACCGGCGCGTACGTGGCGCTGCACGACGCGGTGACCTGGCTCGCCACCCGCCGCTCCCTCGCCGGCCGGCCGGAGACGGTGATGCACCGTTCGGTGGCGGCGGTGAGCGTCGGCGTCGTCGCCGGTGAGCCGCGACTGGACCTTAACTACGCCGAGGACGCGACCGCCGAGGTTGACCTGAACGTGGTCTGCACCGGCGCCGGTGACTTCGTTGAGGTGCAGGGCACCGGTGAGGCGGGCGTCTTCAGCCGCGGACAGCTCGACGCCCTGCTCGACCTGGCCGTCGCCGGCTGTGTGGAGTTGGCCGAAGCCCAGCGGAAGGCGCTCTCGTGAAGGCGGCTTCGCTGCTGGCTTCCGTGGTCGTGAACGAAGGTGACTCAGCATGAACAAGGTTTTGCTCGCCACCCGGAACCGGAAGAAGCTCATCGAGCTGCAACGCATCCTCGATGGCGCCCTGGGCGCGCACCGGATCGCCCTGATCGGCCTCGACGATGTCGAGGCCTACCCGGAGCTGCCGGAGACCGGCCTGACATTCGGGGAGAACGCGCTGATCAAGGCCCGGGAGGGCTGCCGGCGCACCGGGTTGCCCACGATCGCCGACGACTCCGGCCTGGCGGTGGAGGCGCTCAACGGCATGCCCGGTGTCTTCAGTGCCCGCTGGGCCGGCCAGCACGGTGATGACCACGCCAACCTGCAGCTGGTGTTGAACCAGATCGCTGACGTGCCGGACGAGCATCGGGGCGCGTCCTTCGTCTGCACGGTGGCCCTGGCACTGCCCGGTGGCAAGGAGCACCTGGTGGACGGCCGGCAGGCCGGTCGCCTGCTGCGGGAGCCACACGGCGACGGTGGCTTCGGCTACGACCCGATCTTTCGCGGCGACGGGCAGGACCGGACCAACGCCGAGCTGACGCCGGCGGAGAAGGACGCGATCAGTCACCGCGGCAAGGCGCTGCGCGAACTGGCGAAGCTGGTCGCCAAGGTGTTGCCGCCGGCCTGACCCGCCGTACCCGGGCAGCGGCTACCGACCTCGGCAGCCGCTGCCCGGCACAGCCGAGCAGGAGGTCAGGCCAGCGTCCCGACCTCACGTTCGATCGCCGCCCGAAGCTCCGGACCGGCAATCACCGTCCGGGCGGTCTCCAGCACCGGAGCGAGGAAGATGTCCGGGCCGGGCTCACCGGCGGCCCCGGCCAACGCGGCGATGGCGGCCCGTCCGGCCGGCGACGGCTGTAGCGGCGCCCGGAGCTGGAGCCCGCGGACCGCGGCGAGGAGTTCGACCGCGAGCAGGCTGGTCAGGTTGTCCAGGACGGTCCGCAGCTTCTTGGTCGCCGCCCAGCCCATCGACACGTGGTCTTCCTGCATCCCGCTGGTGGGCAGGGAGTCCACCGAGGCGGGGGCGGCGAGTCGACGGTTCTCCGCGACGATGCCGGCCGCCGTGTACTGAGCGATCATCAGCCCGGAGTTGACCCCGGCATCGGGGGAGAGGAACGCCGGCAGGTCCCGGGAGCGGGTTACGTCGAGCAGCCGATCCACCCGCCGTTCGGCGATTGCGCCGACCTCGGCGGCGGCGACGGCGAGGAAGTCCGCGGCGAAACCGAGCGGCGCGCCGTGGAAGTTCCCGGTCGACTCGACCCGGCCGTCCGGCAGGACCACCGGGTTGTCCACCACCGAGACCAGTTCCCGGCCCGCCACCTGCCGGGCGAAGTCCAGGGTGTCCCGGGCCGCGCCGGCGACCTGCGGCGCGCACCGCATCGAGTACGCGTCCTGCACCGCGTGCACCACGTCGTCGCGGTGCGACGCCATCACCGCCGAGTCCTGGAGCAGGCGGTGGATGTTCGCCGCCGAGGTGGCCTGCCCGGGGTGCGGCCGGATGGTGTGCAGCTCGGGCTGGAACGGCCGGTCCGTGCCGAGCATCGCCTCGATCGCCAGGGCGGCCGTCACGTCGGCCAGGGTGAACAGGTGTGCGGCGTCGTGGTTGGCCATCAGCAGCATGCCGAGCATGCCGTCGGTGCCGTTGATCAGCGCCAGCCCTTCCTTGGCGGCCAGCTCGATCGGCGTGAGACCGGCCCGGCGCAGCGCCTCACCGGCCGGGATCCGGTCACCGGCCGCGCCCAGCACCCAGCCCTCGCCGAGTAGCGCCAGCGCGCAGTGCGCCAGCGGCGCCAGGTCCCCGGAGGCCCCCAGCGACCCGTGCTCGGGCACCCACGGGGTGACATCGTGGTTGAGCAGGTCCACCAGTGCGGTAGCGACCAGCGGCCGGACTCCGGAGCGGCCGAACGCGAGGGAACGGGCGCGCAGCAGCATCATCGCCCGTACCACCTCGCGGGGCATGGCGGTCCCCACCCCGGCGGCGTGCGAACGAATCAGCGCGTGCTGTAGCTCGGCCCGCCGCTCCGGGGCGACGAAGGTGTTGGCGAGCGCCCCGAAGCCGGTGCTCACGCCGTACACCGGCTGGCCGGCGGCCTCGATCCCGTCCACGACGGACCGACTGTTGGCCATCGCGTCGATCGCCGTCGGGTCGAGGACGACCTTGGCGTTGCCGCGGGCGACGGCGAGCACATCGGCGGGGGTAACCCCGGTTGGTTGAATGACTACGGTCGACATTGCGGTACTCCGTTGTGCAGGACCTGGCGGATCAGTGGAACCCCTGGCCGGTATGCCAGGTGCAGGTGGGACGGGGCGTCGAGGATCATCAGGTCGGCCCGGGCGCCGGGCGCCAGCCGACCCACGTCGGTGCGGCGCAGCGCCGCGGCGCCGCCGGCGGTCGCCGCCCAGACCGCCTCGGAGGGGCTCATGCGCATCTCCCGGACGGCCAGCGCGATGCAGAACGGCACCGACGAGGTGTACGACGACCCGGGGTTGCAGTCCGTGGCCAGCGCCACGGTCACGCCCGCGTCGAGCAGCCGCCGGGCGTCCGGGTAGGGCGATCGGGTGGAGAACTCCGCCCCGGGTAACAGGGTGGCCACGGTCGTTCCATCGGCCCCGACGAGCGCGTCAACGTCGGCGTCGGTGAGGTGGGTGCAGTGGTCGACGCTGGCCACCCCCAGCTCCACCCCGAGCTGGACCCCCGGGCCCGGACCAAGCTGGTTGGCGTGCAGCCGGGTGTCCAGCCCGGCGGCCCGCCCACGGGTCAGGATCGCGCGGGTCTGGTCGGCGTCGAAGGCGCCCCGCTCACAGAAGACATCCACCCAGCGGGCGTACGGCGCGGCGGCGGCGAGCATCGGGCCGCAGACCAGGTCGACGTAGTCGTCCGGGCGGTCGGCGTACTCGGCGGGGACGAGGTGCGCCCCGAGGAAGGTGGTCTCCGAGCTCACCTCGGCGGCGATCCGCAGCGAGCGGGCCTCGTCGGCGACGGTGAGGCCGTACCCGCTCTTGATCTCGATGGTGGTGGTGCCCTGCCGCAGCGCCTCCGCGTGTAGCCGGCGGGCGGTGGCGCGTAGCTCGTCGTCGGTGGCGGCCCGGGTCGCGCCGACCGTGGTGCGGATGCCGCCGCCGGTGTACGGCTCGCCGGCCATCCGGGCGGCGAACTCGACCGCGCGGTCCCCGGCGAAGACCAGGTGGGCGTGGCTGTCCACGAAGCCGGGCAGCACGGCCGCTGACTCGACGTCGATACGTTGGTCGGCGGCGGGCGCACCCCCGCTCGACCCGACCCAGGCCACCACGTCGTCCTCAACGAGCACGGCGGCGTCACGGCGGATGCCCAGCGGCCCCTCCCCGGCGGTGGTGTTGGTGACCAGCTCTCCGATGTTGTCCAGCAGCAGGCTACTCATGGCGCTCCGGTCACCTCCGCGATCGACGTGGCCAGCTCGGTGGGGACGTCAACGGTGCGGTGCCGTCCGTCCTGCACCACCACCTGGCCCTCCACCACCACCTGGTGCACATCCCCCGCGGTGGCGGCGAAGAACGCGCCGGCCGCCGGTACCCCCGCGGTCCGGGGGCTGTCCAGCCGGAGGGTGACCAGGTCGGCCCGGTCGCCCACCGCCAGCCGGCCGGCGTCGCCCCAGCCGAGGGCGGCATGTCCGGCGGAGGTGGCCGCGGTGACCAGCTCACCGACGGTGAAGTGGCCGCGCTGCCGGGTACGCAGGCGCTCGTCCAGTTCCACCGCGCGCGCCTCCTCGAAGAGGTCCACCACCGCGTGGCTGTCGCTGCCGAGACTCAACGGACTGCCGGCGTTGGCCATCCGGCGGGCCGGTCCGATCCCGTCGGCGAGGTCCCGCTCGGTGGTGGGGCAGAGGCAGACCCCGGTGCCGCTGTCCCCGAGCAGGATCACGTCCGAGCTGGTGGGGTGGGTGGCGTGCACGGCGGTGGTGTGCTGGTCGAGAACTCCCCGGTCGGCCAGCAGCCGGGTGGGGGTGCAGCCGTGCGTGGCCCGGCAGGCATCGTTCTCGGCCGGCTGCTCGGAGAGGTGCAGGTGCAGCGGGACACCCCGCTCCCGTGCCGAACCGGCCACCGTTGCCAGTTGGTCGGCGGGCACGGCGCGCACCGAGTGGATCGCCGCGCCCACCCGTACGTGCGCGTCGGTGGGGGTGAACGCCGCCACCCGCTCCGCCCAGCGCAGGGCGTCACCGTCGCCGAAGCGTCGCTGCGGCCCGGCCAGCGGCTCGCCGGCCACGGTGGCGGTCAGGTAACAGGCGTCCAGCAGGGTCAGCCGGATCCCGGCGTGCGCCGCCGCCTCGACCAGGGCGGCCCCCATCGCGTTCGGGTCGGCGTACGGGGTGCCGTCCGGGCCGTGGTGCAGGTAGTGGAACTCGCCGACGCAGGTGATCCCGGCCAGCGCCATCTCCGCGTACCCGGCGCGGGCGAGCGCGAGGTAGCTCTCCGGGTCCAGCCGCGCGGCCACCTCGTACATCCGGTCCCGCCAGGTCCAGAAGTCGCCGCGACCGCCGTGGGTGCGGCCGCGCAACGCGCGGTGGAAGGCGTGCGAGTGCGCGTTGGCCAACCCCGGCAGGGTCAGCCCGGGCAGGCGGACCGCGTCGGCGAGGACCTCGACCCCGGTGGTCGGCCGGCCCTCGGTGGTCAGCGGGGTGACCCCGGTGATCCGGCCGGCAGCGGTCTCGATCAGCACGTCCGGGGTCGGCTCGGGCTGCTCGGGTAGCCACGCGTACTCGGCCAGCCAGCGGGTCATGTCAGCTCCTCCAGCGCGGCGGCGAGGGCTTGCACCCCGGCCGCGCAGTCGTCGTCGTTCGCCGACTCCGCGGGGGAGTGCGACACCCCGGTGGGGTTGCGGACGAAGAGCATCGCGGTGGGCAGGTGTCCGGCCAGCACGCCGGCGTCATGCCCGGCCCCGGTCGGCAGCACCGGCGCGTCGAGCAGCCGGGCGAGCCGGTCGGCCAACCCGCCGTCGAATGCGACGAGGGGCGTGGCCGACTCCTCGGTCAGCCGCAGCCCGGTGCCGTCGCGCCGGGCCCGCTCGGCGGCCCGGTCGTGGACCGCCTCGACCAGCCCGGCGAGGGTCTCCGGCTCGGCCGCGCGGGCGTCCAGCCAGCCGGTGACCGCAGCCGGGATGGCGTTGGTGGCGTTCGGTTCCACCCGTACCCGGCCGACCGTGGCGTGGGCGCCGAGCCGCCGGGCCTCCTTGTTGGCGGCGAGCACCGTGAACGCGTACGTGAGCATCGGGTCGCGGCGGTCCATCATCCGGGTCGTACCCGCGTGGTTTCCCTCGCCGGTGAAGTCGAAACGCCACCGGCCGTGCGGCCAGATCGCGCTGGCGACGGCGACCGGCGCGGCCTGGTCGACCAGGGCCCGGCCCTGCTCGACGTGGAGCTCGACGAAGGCGGCGAAGCGGCCGAGCAGCTCCGGCCGGGCGCCGGCCGGCGGGCCACCCAGCGCCTCGGCGAAGCTCACCCCAGCCGGGTCGCGCAGCTCGGCCGCCTGCTCGACCGGCAGCGCCCCGGTGAGTAGCCGAGACCCCAGGCACGGTACGCCGAACCGGGCGCCCTCCTCCTCCACGAAGGCGGCGACCGCGATCGGCCGGTTGGGGGTGGTGCCGGCGGCACGGAGCTCGTCCACGGCGAGGAAGGAGCTGACGATGCCGAGCGGCCCGTCGTACGCCCCGCCGTGCGGTACCGAGTCGAAGTGGCTGCCGGTGAGCACCGCGTTCCCCGCCTCCGGGGCGCCCCACCAGGCGAAGAGGTTCCCGTTGCCGTCCTCGCTCACCGGCATGTCGCGCTGGTCGGCCTGGGCCCGGAACCACTCCCGCAGCCGCAGCTCGGGGTCGGTCAGCGCGTACCGCAGGTACCCGCCGCTACGGTCGTCCCGGCCGATCGGCGCGATCTCGTCCCAGAGCCGCCGGAACCTGCGCGGAAGGGAGCCCTCCACCACCGGATGCGTCAACACGGAGCTCTCCTTACGCCTTCGCCATCGGGATCTGTAGGCCGGTCTGCTCGGCGACCTGCCGGGCGTCGTCGTAGCCGGCGTCAACGTGCCGTACGACGCCCATCGCCGGGTCGTTGGTGAGGACTCGTTCGATCTTCTGCCCGGCGAGGGCGCTGCCGTCGGCGACGCAGACCTGGCCGGCGTGGATGGAGCGGCCGATCCCGACCCCGCCACCGTGGTGCAGGGAGACCCAGGAAGCCCCGCTGGCGGTGTTTACCAGGGCGTTGAGCAGCGGCCAGTCGGCGATCGCGTCGGAGCCATCGGCCATCGCCTCGGTCTCCCGGTACGGGCTGGCGACGCTACCGCAGTCCAGATGGTCCCGGCCGATGACCACCGGTGCGGAGAGCTCTCCGGCGGCGACCATCTCGTTGAACCGTACCCCGGCCCGGTCTCGTTCGCCGTAGCCGAGCCAGCAGATCCGAGCCGGCAGCCCCTGGAACGCCACCCGGTCGCCGGCCATCCGGATCCAGCGGGCCAGCTGCTCGTTCTCCGGGAAGAGTTCGAGGATGGCCCGGTCGGTCGCGGCGATGTCGGCCGGGTCGCCGGAGAGCGCCGCCCACCGGAACGGGCCCTTACCCTCGCAGAACAGCGGGCGGATGTAGGCGGGCACGAAACCTGGGAAGTCGAAGGCGCGCGGGTAGCCACCGAGCTGCGCCTCGCCGCGGATCGAGTTGCCGTAGTCGAAGACCTCGGCGCCCGCGTCGAGGAAGCCGACCATCGCCTCGACGTGTCGGGCCATTGACGCGCGGGCGCGGTCGGTGAACTCGGTCGGCTTGGCCGCCGCGTAGTCACGGGCGTCGGCCAGCTCAACCCCCTCCGGCAGGTACGACAGCGGGTCGTGCGCGCTGGTCTGGTCGGTGACCACGTCCACCGGGACACCGCGGCGCAGCAGCTCGGGGAAGATGGTGGCCGCGTTGCCGACCACGCCGATGCTGCGTGCCCGCCGTTCGTCACGGGCGGCGGTTGCCCGCTGCACCGCGTCGTCGAGGGAGTCGGCGACCTCGTCCAGGTAGCGCTCGCGTACCCGGCGTTCGAGGCGGGAGCGGTCGACATCCACGATCAGGCAGGCACCGCCGTTCATGGTCACGGCGAGCGGCTGGGCCCCACCCATCCCGCCGCACCCGGCGGTCAGCGTCAGCGTGCCGGCCAGCGACCCGCCGAACCGCTTGGCGGCGACGGCCGCGAACGTCTCGTAGGTGCCCTGGAGGATGCCCTGGGTGCCGATGTAGATCCACGATCCGGCGGTCATCTGCCCGTACATGGTGAGGCCGAGTTGCTCCAGCCGGCGGAACTCCGGCCAGGTGGCCCAGTCGCCGACCAGGTTGGAGTTGGCCAGCAGCACCCGTGGCGCCCACTCGTGGGTCCGCATCACCGCGACCGGCCGGCCGGACTGCACCAGCATCGTCTCGTCGTCGCGCAGCTCGGTGAGGGTGTTCAACAGCGCGCGGTACGACGGCCAGTCCCGCGCAGCCTTCCCGGTGCCGCCGTAGACGACCAGGTCTTCGGGGCGTTCGGCCACCTCCGGGTCGAGGTTGTTCATCAGCATCCGCCGTGCGGCTTCCTGGGGCCAGCTCCGGGCGGTGAGAGTGGTGCCGCGCGCGGCGCGGATCGGCTGGGTCATAGGGGAACCTCCTAACCGAGGAACAACTGACGACGGGCGGCGGAGGCTTCGAAGGCCTCCAGCCGCCGTTGGGTTTGTACGGGTGCGGCGTCGCAGATTGCCTGCAGTAGCACCATGGCCAGGGTCATCGGTGCGGTGTGTAGGTCGAACACGAGCTGTGCGCCAACGGCGGCGGGGAGCACCACGTCGGCGTGCTCGCCGGCCGGGCTGACCGGCGAGTCGGTGATGGCGACGACGGTCAGGCCCGCCGTCCGGGCCTCCCGCAGGGCGTCGAGGGCCTCCCGGGGGTAGCGGGGCAGCACGAGGGCGAGCAGGGCGGTCGCGCCCGCCTCGGCCGCCTGTTCGATCCGGTCGGTGAGCAGGCTGCCGCCGTCGTCGAGCACCCGTACGTCCGGGAGCACCTTGGCGGCGAAGTAGGCGAAGTAGGCGGCCAACGGCGCGGCAGCGCGGAGGCCGAGCACCGGCAGCGGGTGGCTGGCGGCGAGGAGCCGGCCGGCGGCGGCCACCCGGTCCCGGTCGGCGAACTGGTCGGCGAGCCGGTCCAGGTTCTCGATCTCGGCACGCACCGCCTGCTGGAGTTCGTTGTCCGAGTTCGGTCGTTCGCCGCGGGGCGTCGCGGTCAGCTCCCGGAGGTGGCGGCGCAGGGCGGGGTAGCCGTCATGGCCGAGGGCCATCGCGAAGCGGGTCACCGAGGGTTGACTCACCCCGGCCAACTCGGCGACCTCCGCAGCCGACAGGTACGCCACCGCCGGGCCCTGCTGGACGAGGCAGTGTGCGATCCGTCGCTGGGTCGGGGTGAGCCGGACCCCGCGGAACAGGTCCAGCACCCGGTCACCCGGGGACACGACGGATCCTTCATTCATGTTTCGACCCTATGCATAGAAACTTTCATCGGCAACCGGCCCGCCGCGGCCGGCGCGAGGCGGGGTGCGAGTGGCAGGGTGAGCCGATGCGGCTGAGTGCTGTTCACACCTACCCCGTCAAAGGCGGTCGGCGGCGGGACCACGATGTCGCCCCGGTGCTGCCCTGGGGCCTGGCCGGCGACCGGCGTTGGATGCTCGTTGACGCGGCGGGCATCGGCATCACCCAACGCGAGGTCGGCAGCCTCGTCGGGCTGCGTGCGGTGGCCCGAACCGGCGGTCTCACCCTGCGCGCCGCCGGCCACCCCGACCTCGATGTCGCGGAACCGGTGGACGGTGCCCCGATCGCGGTGCGCACCTTCCGTAGCCGCAAGCTGGACGTGTGGGCGCACGTCGCCGGTCCGGCCGCCGAGACCTGGGTCAGCCGGTTCCTCGGCCGCCCGGCCCGCCTGGTGTGGCTGGCCCGGCCGGCCCGCCACATCCCCGCCGCCGACCGCGAGCACGACCCAGGTGACCAGGTCAGCTTCGCCGACGAGGCCCCGATCCTGCTGGCCAGTACCGCCTCACTCGACGCGCTTAACGGGTGGCTGGCGGAGGCCGGCGAGCCGCCGGTGCCGATGACCCGTTTCCGCCCGAACCTCGTGGTCACCGGAGCGCCAGCCTGGGCGGAGGACGACTGGGTCGCCCGCCCGGTGCGCATCGGTGGTGTCACCTTCCGCGCCGCCGGCCCGGCTGGTCGCTGCGTAGTCACCACCACCGACCAGGAGACCGGGGTCCGGGGGAAGGAGCCGCTGCTCACCCTCGGCCGCTACCGCAACGTGCGGCAGAAGCTCCTATTCGGGCTGCACCTGGTGCCCGTCGAGACCGGTTGGGTCGCCGTCGGCGACGAGGTCGTGCCCGTCGACTGACCGCAGCGGGTCAGGCCGGGCCGCTGGTCATCCCGGGGCCGCCGCTGATCACCCGAGCCGCAGCTCACCTTCGGTCATCACCCGGGCCGGTCTGCGCTCAGATCGAGCCACATGTGGAGCTCGTCCCGATCATCTCCTGCCGCCACCCGCAGCGCGCCCGGCAACCGCCCCACCTCGCGGTAGCCGAGGTGCCGGTAGAAGCGATCCAGCCCCAATCCGTCCCGGACGGTGATCTGGAGCGCGGCGAGCCCCCAGCGGCGACCGATCCGCTCCGCCGCGCGCATCAGCTCCAGGCCGTAGCCCTCGCCCTGACAGTCCGGGTGGACCATCACCCGGGTGAGGACCCGATAGTGGGTCTTCAGGTGAAACCGGTTGTCGGTGAAGATCGCCATCGCGACGAGCCGGTCGTCGGCGTAGCCGAGGAGCAGCCGGTCCGGGCCGTCGGCGATCGCCGCGAGGGTCGGGTCGGCGATGGTCCGCACCTCGGCGGCGGTGACCGGCGCGACAAAGCCCACCGCGCCACCGGCGTTGGTGACGTCAACCCAGAGCGCGATGATCTCCGCGCGGAGGTCGGGCGTCAGGTCGGGGTCGAGTACGAACCGGAGGGCCACGCTGCTCATCCTGACCGGTCGGGTCGGGCCACCGCCCGAGAAAGTGACGAGCCCGACGGGGGCGAACCAGGCTAGGGTCCGTCCATGATCGCAGCGCTGCCACCGTTCGAGTTCGCCTTCCCCGGTCCGTTGCGCGACAAGCTGGTCGCCCTGGTGCTCGCGGGGGTCAAGACCACCACGACCGGCCTACGCCAGGACTACGAGATCGAAGGGGAAGAGCTACCGGTCGCGGGTACCCGGGCGGCGGTGATCGATTCTGCTGGTCGCCCGGTGGCCGTGATTGAGCTGACCGAGGTGCGGGTCAGCCGGCTCGGCGACGTGGACCTGGACCACGCCCGGGACGAGGGGGAGGGGGACGACTCGGTCGCCACCTGGCGAGCGGGGCACGAGAAGTACTGGCACGGGGCGGACTACCGAGGGTGGATCGGCGACCCGGACTTCACCGTGGACGACGACACGCTCGCCGTGCTGGAGCGGTTTCGGCTGGTGGAGACCCTCTGAGTGGTGCGGGAGGGGGGACTCGAACCCCCACGTCCTCTCGGACACAGGCTCCTAAGACCTGCGCGGCTGCCAATTACGCCACTCCCGCTTGCCGGGAAGAGTCTAGAGCCTCCCCCGGCGGGCCCGCGCCCCGCCCGGGTGGTCATCCTGGCGTGCCGGCGGATAAGCGGATAACCGGCCAGGGGCGCGGGCGCGCGGCCCGGCTGGCGTCGTCAGTCCAGGCCGAGATCGCGACGGATCTTGGCGACGTGGCCGGTCGCCCGGACGTTGTAGAACGCCCGCTCGATGCGTCCGTCGCCGTCAATGACGAACGTCGAGCGGATGACCCCGGTGACCGTCCTGCCGTACGACTGCTTCTCGCCGTACGCCCCGTACGCGGCGAGCACCGCCCGGTCGGTGTCGGAGACGAGCGGGAACGTGATGGCGTCCCGTTCGCGGAACTTGGCCAGCTTCTCCGGCTTGTCCGGGGAGATGCCGACGACCTCGTAGCCGGCGGCCTGGAGCGAGGCGAGGGAGTCGCGGAAGTCGCAGGCCTGCTTGGTGCAGCCGGGGGTCATCGCGGCCGGGTAGGCGTAGAGCAGCACCTTGCGGCCGCGGAGGTCGGCCAGCGCGAGCTGGTCGCCGCTGTCGGTGGGGAGGGTGAAGTCGGGGGCGGGGTCGCCAGGGGAGAGGCGGGCAGGCGCGGTCATGGCTGCGACCCTACCGCCGGGCCAGCTCCCGGTCCGCTTCGGTGGCGTGGCCCTCGGCGGCGTGGCGCTCGGTGTGGGTGGCGCTCGGTCGGCACGCCTCGCTTGCCCTGGCTGCGCGGCGACGTGACCGACGTCATCTCTTGTTGCCAAGGATTGGCAATAGCTCACTTCTCCTAATAGCCTGATGCGGTGGCGTGGACAGACCCGCCGGACACGTGGGAGGTCGCGTGGAGCACCTGGCGATGCACATCTCCAACGGGATCATCAACGGTCCCGTCGCCGCGATCTTCGCGGTGATCGCACTGGCGGCGATGGCACTCTGCGTCCAGCGCGGCCGACAACACCTGGACGACCGGCTGGCGCCGATGGCCGGCCTGGTCGCCGCCTTCATCTTCGCCGTGCAGATGATTAACTTCCCAATCTTCACCGCCGGGGTCAGCGGCCACCTGCTCGGTGGTGCGCTCGCCGCGCTGCTGGTGGGGCCGTGGGTCGGTGCGCTCTGCGTGGCCGTCGTGCTGACCGTGCAGGCGCTGGTCTTCGGCGACGGCGGCGTGGCGATGCTCGGCCTCAACATTACCAACCTGGCGATCATCGGCACCGCCGCCGCGTACCTGCTGATCGTCGGGCTGCTGCGGGTTCTGCCGCGTACGCCGGCCGGGCTCGCCGTGACCGCGTTCGTCTCGGCACTGGTCAGCGTCGTGGCGGCGGCGCTGGGCTTCGTCCTCCAGTACCAGCTCGGTGGCGCCGTGTATCTCGGCGACAACATCGCCGGCCTGGCCGGCACGATCGCCGTCACCCACCTGCTGATCGGCGTCGGCGAGGGCCTGATCACCGCGATGACGGTGCTGACCGTCGCGAAGACCCGACCCGATCTTGTGTACGCGCTGCGCGCCCGCGGACCGGTCGCGTCGTCCCCCGTCCCGGCTGTTGGAGGTGCCCGGTGAGGAAACGGACCTGGGGCTTCATCGCCAGCGGGCTGCTGGTCTCCCTGCTGCTGGCCGGGGTGGTGAGCAGCTTCGCGTCGGCCGACCCGGACGGGCTGGAGTCCGCGCTGCGGGAGGGCTGCACCGTTGACGCGGCGGGCACTGTCACCGGCGGGGACTGCCCCGCGCAGCGGGAAGCGGAGCACGAGATCGGCGGTCCGCTGGCCGACTACGGCGTCTCCGGCATCACCGACGACGCCCTTGCCACCGGGCTCTCCGGCGTCGTCGGCGTACTGCTGACCTTCGCCCTGGCCGGCGGCGGGTTCTGGCTGGTCCGTCGCCGGGCCGGGCAGCAAACCACCCAGGATGGGGACGCGGCGCAGCCGACCTCCACCGCCGGAGTGGGCTGAGGAGCGGGCCGTGGGCGCCGGGCACACCCAATTGCTCTACCACTGCTCCGACTCACCGGTGCACCGGCTGCCCCCCGAGGTGAAGATCGCGGCGATGGTGGCCTTCACCCTCGCCGTGGTCGCCACCCCCCGGGAGGCGCTCTGGGCCTTCGGCGGCTACGCCGTGCTGGTGGCGGCGGTCGCGGCGGTGGCCCGGGTCCGGCCCGGCTGGCTGCTGCGCCGGTCGCTGATCGAGCTGCCCTTCGTGCTGTTCGCGTTCGCCCTGCCGTTCCTCGGCGCGGGCGAGCGGACCGAACTCCTTGGCCTGTCGGTCTCCGTGGACGGGCTGTACGGGGCGTGGAACATCCTCGCCAAGGGCACCCTGGGCGTCCTGGCGTCGCTGCTGCTGGCCGCGACCACCACCACCCGGGACCTGATCATCGGGTTGGACCGGCTGCGTTGCCCGCAGCTGCTCACCCAGATCGCCACCTTCATGCTGCGCTACCTGGAAGTGCTGGTCGGTGAGGCTCGGCGGATGCGGGTGGCCCGGCTGTCCCGGGGAGACGATCCGCGCTTCATGTGGCAGCTGCGGGGGTTCGCGACCGGGGTCGGGGCACTGTTCCTGCGCGCCTATGAGCGGGGGGAGCGGGTGTACCTGGCGATGCTGTCCCGCGGCTACACCGGGCGGATGCCCCAGGTGTGGCAGGGCGCGGAGGCGGCGACCGTCGGGCAGTGGCTGGCCGCCTCGACCGTCCCCGCCGTGGCGGCCGGCGTCGCGGCCACCGCCCTGGTCCTGACATGATCGGGGACGTGCAGCCGATGACGCCCCCCAGCCTCGACGTGCGCGACGTGCGCTACGCCTACCCGGATGGGCACGAGGCGTTGCGGGGCGTGGAGCTGACCGTGCCCCGCGGTGACCGGGTGGCGCTGCTCGGGCCGAACGGTGCCGGGAAGACCACCCTGGTGCTGCACCTCAACGGCATCCTCACCCCCACCGCGGGGAGCGTGACCGTCGGTGGGCTCACCGTCCGCCCGGACCGGTCGACCCTGGCCGAGGTGCGCCGACGGGTGGGCATCGTCTTCCAGGACCCGGACGACCAGCTCTTCCTGCCCACCGTCGCCGAGGATGTGGCGTTCGGCCCGGCCAACCTGGGGCTGCGCGGCGCCGCGCTGACGACCCGGGTGGAGGAGGCGCTCGCCGCGGTCGGGATGAGCGAGCACCGGGACCGCGCCCCGCACCACCTGTCGTTCGGGCAGCGCCGCCGGGTCGCGGTGGCGACGGTGCTCGCCATGCATCCGGAGATTCTGGTGTTGGACGAGCCGTCGTCCAACCTCGACCCGGCCGCCCGGCGCGAATTGGCCGAGATCCTGCGGGCCCTGCCGGTGACCCTGCTGATGGTCACCCACGATCTGCCGTACGCGCTGGAGCTCTGCGAACGCTCGGTAATCCTGGACGCCGGCCGGCTCGTCGCCGACGGCCCCACCGGGGAGATCCTGGCAGACGAGGCGCTGCTTGCCCGGCACCGCCTCGAACTGCCCTACGGATTCACGCCCCGCTGACCCGGGTACGGATCAGCTGGCGGCCTCCACCGCGGCCCGGATGGCCTCCGGTGACCAGTTGTTGACCTGCTCACCGTCGACCAGGATGGTCGGCGTACCGGTGATCTCCGCGCGGCTGGCTTCCTCGGTGACGTGTTCGGTCCAGGACAGGTAGGTGCCGTCGTTGACACACGAGCCGAAGGTGTCCCGGTCGAGCCCGGCCGCAGCCCCGATGTCGATCAGCTCGGCGTCGCTGAGCTGGGCGCCGTTCTCGGGTGGCTGTTGGACGAAGAGCGCCTCGCTGAACTCGCGGAACTTCCCGCCGGCCGAGGCGCAACCCGCGGCGGCGGAGGAGCGGGTCGAGTACTGGGTGGTCGAGAAGCGGTTCAGGAAGGCCACCGGGTGGAAGACCACCCGTGCCTTGCCCTCGTCCGCGAGCTGGTCAACGGTTTCGCCGTTGACCTCCTGGAACTGCTTGCAGGCCGGGCAGAGGTAGTCCTCGTACAGGTCGATGGTGACCGGCCCGGAGCCGTACACGATGCCGGTGCCGGCCTCGTTGGCGCCAGGTGGCGGAGTGAACTCGTCGGCGCGCTGCTCGGAGTAGACGGCCCAGCCGGTGAAGCCGGCGATCACCAGCACGAAGACGGCGGTCGCCGACACCCACAGCGTCCGCCTGCGCCGCCGCTCCTGGGCCAGCTGGTCCCGGACCACCCGGGCGGCCTCCTTGCGACCCTTCCGACTACTCATCCTTGTCCTCCACTGCGCGTTCGCCCAGCAACCAGCCGTCCACCGAGAACGGGGTGCGGGGCCAGATCAACAGGAACCCGGCCAACGCCAGGAATCCCAGGTCCCGGAGGATTTCCGGGAGGTAGCTCGGGGTCTGCCCCGGGGCCAGCTCGCCGCCGACGCCGAAACAGCCGCAGTCGATGTTCAACCCGCGGGTCCAGGCCGAGACGATGCCGGCGATGAAGACCAGCAGCAGCGCCACCGAGACCCCGGCGGTCAGCCGGGTCGCCAACCCGAGCAGCACGAGTACGCCGAGGGCCAACTCGAGGAAGGGCAGCGCGGCGCCGATCACGGTCGCCAGGTCGTACGGGAAGATCTGGTATGCGTTCACCGCTCGGCCGGAGGCGGCGAGGTCCCCAACCTTGGCGGCGCCGGCGAGGAGCCAGACCGCGGCCAGGCCGAGCCGGGCGGCGAGGCCGATCCAGGGGCGGACGGTCGGCCAGCGGGCAACAGGGCTGCTCGATGTGGTCACGTTCATGTGGTCGCTCCTCGCCGCCGGCAAGTTCCCGCCCTTATCCGATCCACGTCAGGCCGACGGCGGGGGCAGCGGATGCGGTGTCGCGCGGGGCCAGGATCATGACAATCCAGGCTACGCGGAGCTAGATGTGGCGGTAGGGACCTTCGCCCCTAGATGGGCTCTGCCACGTCGGGAACTTTCCGCGGGCGAGCCCCGACCACCCATTCATGGGCCGGCAGGCGCGGCCCGGTCCTGGGCCCCCTCCGGCCCGGTCCGGTTGGGCATCAGGGAGCGTTCTGGGTGAGCATGACCGGCATGACTGTCGTCCTCCGCCGCTGGAGCGCCCGGCTCACCGCCGTTGGTGGCCTCCTGATCACCCTCGTAGCCCTGCTACTCGCCCCGGCCGGCCCGGCCAGCGCCCACGCGGTGCTGGTGAGTAGCAGCCCGGCCTCGTCGGCGGTGGTGCCGGACGCGCCCACCGAGGTGGTCCTCACCTTCAGTGAGTCGGTCCGTAAGGTGCCCGGCAAGACCCGGGTGATCGCACCGGACGGGTCGCGGGCCGACCGGGGCGAGCCCAGCTTCGACGGCGCGGTCGTCGTGATCCCGGTCGACCCGAACTCCGGTCGCGGCACCTACCTGGTCAGTTTTCGGGTGATCTCGGCCGACAGTCACCCGGTCTCCGGTGCCTTCACCTACTCCGTCGGTGCCCCGTCGACACCCCCGGTCGACACCGGCAGCGACAGCCGCGCCGACCCGGTGGTGAGCGCCGGAATCAAGGTCGGCAAGTATCTCGGCTACGTCGGCCTGCTGCTCCTGGTCGGCCCGGTGCTGGTCCTCGCCCTGCTCTGGCCCCGCCGGCTGTCCCGTCGCGGCCCCGCCCGGCTGGCGTGGACCGGCCTGGGCCTGCTGGCGTTCGCCACCCTGGCGACGGGCTGGCTCCAGGTCCCCTACACCAACGGCGGCGGCGTCTTCGACATCACGGGTGCGGGCCTGAGCACGGTGCTGGGGAGCGCCTTCGGCGCCGCGCATCTGGTCCGGCTGGGCCTGCTCGCGGCGGCGGCCTTCGTGCTCCGGCCGGTGCTGGCCGGCCCGGTCGGCCGGACCGATCTGGTGATCCTGGGCGTCCTCGGCGGTGCGGCCCTGCTGACCTGGCCCCTGTCCGGTCATCCGGCGGTCTCCCCGGCCCCGGTGGTCTCGGTTGTGCTCGACGCGGTGCACCTGGGCGGGATGGCGGTCTGGCTCGGCGGGCTGGTGATGCTCGTCGGCTTCCTGTTGCGCCAGGCCGACGAGGGGGAGCTGACCGCGATCCTGCCGATCTGGTCCCGCTGGGCGGCGCTCTCCGTCTCCGCGCTGCTCGTCGCCGGGGTCGTACAGGCGTTGATCGAGGTGGCCTCTTTCGCGGCCCTCGTCGACACCCCGTACGGTCAGCTGCTGCTCGGCAAGGTCGGGCTCTTCGTTCTGGTGGTCGCGGTGGCCGCGTACTCCCGGGCGCTGGTGCGTCGGCGCACGGCGGCCGAGCGGCCCGCGCCGGTGCGTCGGGCGATCATGGTTGAGCTGGCGATCACCGCCGTGCTGCTCGGGCTGGCGGCGGTGCTGGTCCAGACCACCCCGGCGCGGACCGCGGTCGCGGACACCGCGCAATCCGACGGTGGCTACTTCTCGACGACTCTGACCAGTTCGTTGTACTCGTTGCAGGTCGAGGTGGACCCGGCCAAGCGCGGCAACAACTCGGTCCACTTCTACGCCTACACCCCGGACAACCGACCCCAGCCGGTGGCGGAGTGGCGGGCCACCGTCGCGCTGCCGGCGGCGGGAATCGAACCGATCGAGGTGCCGTTGCTGCCACTGACCGACAACCACGCGACCGGCGAGATCAACCTGCCCGCGTCCGGGGATTGGCAGCTGCGGGTGACCGTCCGCACGTCTGAGATCGACCAGGCCACGGTGACGACCACCGTCGCCGTCAAATAGGAAGGGTTCCCACTTCATGATCCGTCTCCGGCGCAGCTCCGCCCCCGCCCTCCTCGCGCTCGGCGCGGTCGCCGCTGCCGTGTTCGGCTTCGCCGGGCCCGCCTCGGCGCACATCACGGTCGACCCGAAGGAGGCGACCCAGGGCGGGTACGGCCGGTTCGCCTTCCGGGTGCCGAACGAGAGTGACACCGATTCCACCACCAAGGTGGAGATCTTCCTGCCGGAGAACGCCCCGCTCGGATCGGTCTCGACGATGCTGGTCCCGGGCTGGACGGCGGAGGTGGAGAAGCGCACGCTCGACGAGCCGGTGGAGGTACACGGCAGCCAGATCACCGAGGCGGTAGCGAAGATCACCTGGACGGCGCAGCCCGAGGCCGGGATCGGGCCGGGCACGTTCCAGGAGTTCCCGGTCTCGGTGGGGCCGCTGCCCACGGTTGACACGATGGTCTTCAAGGCGCTGCAGACGTACTCGGATGGAACGGTCGTGCGGTGGATCGACGAGCCGACCGCCGACGGCGTGGAGCCGGAGGCCCCCGCCCCGGTGCTGGAGCTGGCGGTCGCCGCGGACGCCGATCCGGCGGCAGCCCAGGACGGGACGCCGGCCGCGGCGGAGGACGGGGCGACGGATGACGCGGCGGCGGGGGAGGGGCTGGCCGTCGGGCTCGGCGTCGCCGGCCTGGTCGCCGGCCTGGGTGGCCTGGTGCTGGGTGGGCTGGCCTTCACCCGGTCCCGACGTGAGCCCGCGCCGAAGGCCTGACCCGCAGCGCCTCTCCGCGGCGATGACTGTGGATATCCCCTGTTTGGGCGCTTCGGGTCGGTAAGGTCGTCCGAGTGCTCGACTACGGAGAGGGGTGAAGTCGGTGCGTTTGGTGCGGGTTGTCGCCGGGGTGCTGTTGATGGTCACCGGGATTCCGGTGCTGCTCGGTGGGGCCGCGCTCGGCGCTGACCTGACCCTGGACCTCCGGGCCGAGCTGCGGGAGAGCTGGGTCGCGCCGGTCACCGCCGCCCTCCTGGTTGGTGGGATGCTGCTGGTGTCGGGGGCCCTGGCGCTGCTGCTGCGACCGGTTCGCCCCCGGGAGGTGGTCTTCGTGGTCGAGCCGGACCAGGTGCCGCTCCTCGCCGGCCGGCTGGGAGTGACCTCGCTCAGCGGGCTCGGTGCACCCGCTGCCCGGGCGGGGGAGCAGCCGGTCGTCGCGCGAGACGGAAGCCCGCTCGTCCCACCGGCCCGGCAGCTCGTGTCGGTCGGCGCTTCCGGTGAGCGGACCCGTTCGATGCCGCGGCCAGCCGGGGAGCGCACGATCGCCCCGGCGGGGCGCCGGCGAGTGCCGGAGGCCGGCCCGGCCTGGCCGCTCAACGAGCCGACGGAGGCCGATGTGCCGGCTGATTCCGGCCGGTTGTCGGCGCGGCGGCTGCGGCGGTCTGCTCCGTCCGACTCTGCGCGGTAGCGGCTCGACTCGGCACTGCGCGGTGGCGCCTTGGCCATGCCCGGTAGCGCGACTCGACTGGGCGAGGTGCCGGTAACGGGGGCGAACGAGGACGGCCCTCCGTGCTGCCGACACGGAGGGCCGTCCCGCACCGGGGGATCGGTGCTACCGAAACGTCACTTACTTTCCCTGACGTCAGGTTAGCGCGCTGTGGGCGTCTCGTGAAGAGTGTCCGATTGAATCGGTCTGCTGTTGCGGATCGGCAGCACCGCCAGCAGCACCAGCCCCAGCAGCACGTACACGTTGCGATCCACGAAGTCGGCGACCGTGTCGGTGGGCACCAGGGCGGTGCCCCAATCGTGGAACGTCACCACGCCGTACACGGTGATCACGGCGACGCCGACGGCGAGCAGCCACAGCCGGCGGCGCGTGCTGCCCGGCCTCGCGCCGAGCGCCGCGTCCACCAGAACCACGACGGCCGGCACGAACCAGTAGATGTGATGGGGCCAGGTGATCGGGCTGATCAGCGCACCGACCAGGCCGGTGAGAGTGAGGCCGGCCAGCGCGTGCCCGGCACGGGCCGCCCGGGCAGCCCGCCACAGCCCGTACCCGGCGACCACCGCGACCAGGGCGAGCCACAGGAGCCGGTCCGGCTCCTGTGGCACAGTGAGGCGGTGGATCAGACCGAACAGTGACTGGTTGCCGGTGTAGTCGGTGCGGCCGACCCGGTCGGTCGCCCACAGCTCGTGCGTCCAGTAGCGCCACGACTCGAGCGGCAGGACAGCCGCGGCGAGCAGCGTCGCTCCCGCCGCCGTCGCGCTCGCCACCGCTGCCGCCCGCCACCGCCGGCAGGCCAACAGATAGACGATGAAGATGCCCGGGTACAGCTTGAGCGCCGTCGCCAGCCCCACCCCCACCCCGGCCCAACGTCCGTTCCGCGGCACGGCGAACAGCAGGTCCGCCAGGATCAACACCACCAACAGCATGTTGATCTGCCCGAAGGTGATGGTCTCCCGGGTGCTCTCCACGGCGAGTACGAGCAGCACCGCCACGGTGAGGGTGAAGACGCGTGGCAGGTTGTGTCGGGCGATCACCGGGTCAACCAGCCACCGGGTGGTCACCACCACCGCCAGCACCGTCAGCACCGTGAAGATCGTCACGGTGGCGTTCAACGGGAGCAGCGCGAACGGCGACAGGAGCAGCGCGCCGAGCGGTGGATAGGTGAAGAACAACTCGCCCTGCACCGGGTCCGGCTGGACGTAGTCGTAGAGCGGTTCGCCCGTGGCCCACCACTCCATCGCCGACATGTAGATCTTCAGGTCGAAGAAGCCGTGCTTCCACCCGTTCAGGTAGAGCGCGGGCAGCACGGCGGCGATAGCCAGTACCGTGACGATCCGACGTGCCGTCCGTCCGCTGGTGTCGTCCTTGACGACGACGGTAGGGGAGGTGGGTTCGGCTGGCACGAGAGAACCCTAACGGTCGCGGTGCCGACAGATGCGCGGCGCGCGGGCCGCTGGGCTGCGCGTAGGCTGTGCCGGTGGCAGATCTACTTGTCTGGATCGACTGTGAAATGACCGGCCTGGACCTCGGCGGCGACAAGCTGATCGAAGTCGCTGCGCTCGTGACCGACCCCGATCTCAACGTGCTCGGTGAGGGCGTTGACGTGGTGATCCGCGCCGACGAGGCGGCGCTGGAGAAGATGCCCGAGATCGTGGCGACGATGCACGCCAAGTCCGGGCTCACCGAGGAGGTCCGCCGTTCCACGATCGGGCTCGCCGAGGCGGAGGAGATGGTCCTCGACTACATCACCAGTCACGTGAAGGACCCGCGTACCGCCCCGCTCTGCGGCAACTCGATCGCCACCGACCGGGGTTTCATCGCCCGGGACATGCCGCGGCTGGACAACCACCTGCACTACCGGATGATCGACGTCTCCTCAATCAAGGAGCTCTGCCGGCGCTGGTACCCCCGGGTGTACTTCAGCCAGCCGCGGAAGGGCCTGGAGCATCGGGCGCTGGCCGACGTGCGCGAGAGCATCCGGGAGCTCGAGTACTACCGGCGAACGCTCTTCGTGCCGCTGCCGGGCCCAGACGTGGAGAGCGCCAAGGCCGTTGCCGCGAAGCTGTAGCCGCCGGGCCGGAACCCGCTGGACGCGGTGGCGCCGGTTGCGGCTATTATTGGTCGCGCCGCCAGGGTAACCCCCGGCGCGGCGGATGGTGGCTGTAGCTCAGTTGGCAGAGCACCGGGTTGTGGTCCCGGTTGTCGTGGGTTCAATTCCCATCAGTCACCCCAGAGGTGGATCTAATCCACCGCAGCTCAGGCCCCCTCCACGGAGGGGGCCTGAGTCGTTGTTGAGCAGCATCGACAGCAGCCGTGGATCTGTCTCATGCCCCCGCGGTAGCCGGCTGGATAGTTTTGTCTGGTTTATGGACTTTTTCCAGATTTGTTGCCTCGGATTACTTACGTCGGCCTAGCGTTGCTGGTGGCTGCCACCGCCCGGCTCGGTAGCCGAGGGACACCGACCCGGCCGTTGCGTGGGCTGGTGCCCCCTCGCCGCTCACGGGAAGGACGCCGACGCCGCGATGAACCAGCAGGAGCGCACCCACGGACCCGAACTGGACGACCCGAAGGAGAGCCGGGCTAGGCCACGGCGACGGTGGTGGGCCATCGGGGTGGCCGGGATGACCGGCCTGGCCCTCACCGCCGCGGGCACGCCGGTCACCGTGCCCGGCGGCGACCAGCCCAGCAGAGCCGCCAACGACCGGCCCTCGGGCTGGGAGCTGCGTGCGGACGGACGTGGTGCGGGCCAGGACGGCAAGACCGACCGGGACAAGGGCAAACCGGTGGGGACGCCGGTCCCCTGTGACGCGGACCGGTTGATCGCCGACGTCACCCAGGCGAACGCCCGCGGTGGTGCCGTGCTTGACCTGGCAAAAGACTGCACCTACCTGCTCACCGCCGACCTCGACGGCAGCGGGCTGCCCGCCATCACCACCCCGATCACCCTCAACGGTGGCAAGAACACCACCATCGAACGCGCCGCCGCCACTGCCCAGTTCCGCATCCTCACCGTCAACGCCGGCGGCGACCTCACCCTCAACCACCTGACGATCACTGGCGGCCACACCAACGATGCGGGGGGAGGGGGAATCCTCGTCAACGCCGGCGGAACCCTCGCCACCAACGACAGCACCGTCACCCGAAACCTCTCCGACAGCAACGGCGGCGGTATCCGTAACGCGGGAACCACCGTCGTCACCCGCTCCCAGGTCAGCCGTAACACCACCAACCAAACCGGCGGCGGAATCGAAAGCACCGGCCGGTTGGAGCTCGCCAGGTCGCAGGTCGACGACAACTCGGCCCTCCTCGCTGGTGGGGTCTTCGCCCCGGGCGTCACGATCCGAGCGGGGAGTATCTCTGGAAATCATGCAACGTCCGCGGTCGGCGGGCTGTTCGTCCAAGGCGGCGTCAGCACGCTTGTCGGCACCCGGATCGCCGGGAACACCGCCATCATCGTGGGCGGCGCCGCTGTTACCGGCAGCGGTGAGCTGACGCTGCGGCACGTCAAGCTCGCCGACAACACGGCCAACGCCGTCGGCGGACTCTTCGTCCAAGGGGGTGCCGTTGTCGGTAGTAGCGCCGTCGTTGCGGACAGCGTCATCGAGAAGAACATCTCCACGGCCAGCATCGCTGGTGGAGTCTTCAACGCGGGCCAGACGGTAGTGCGGCGCACGAAGATCAACGACAATCAAGCCGGTCTGGGTGGCGGCGGGGTTTTCAACACCGGCACCGGCACGCTCACCCTCGATGCGACCAAGGTCGTCAAGAACACCGCCGGCACCGACGGTGGGGGCATCTTCAACGACGGTACGGTCGAGTTGAACACCGCTACCGGCACCATCGTGGTCAAGAACCGACCCAACAACTGCGTCGACGTTCCCGGCTGCTCGGGCTGACCTCGGCCTGCCTCCGGCTGACCGGTTCAGGTGTCAGCGGAGGGAGATGTTCCCGACTCCACCGGCAGGGCGCTGCCCTTGACGTACTCCTCCCAGCTCAGGTTCCAGTCGGTCCAACCGTTGCCGTTCTGCAGCTTCCGTTCGGTGCCCTGCACCTGGACCGGGTCCCCGATCCGGGTGTTCTCGAAGAGCCAGGCGCCGTCGGCCATCGACACGTTGACACAGCCGTGGGAGACATTCACCGAGCCCTGCTGCCCCTCCGACCAGGGCGCGGCGTGGATGAACTCCCCACCCCAGGTGAGCCGCTGCGCGTACTCGATGTCCGTCCGGTAGCCATCGTCCGGCCCCAACTCCTCGTAGGTGTCGAAGACCGTCTCGCGGAGCTTCTCGATCACCACCATGGTGCCGCTCGACGAGGGCGTGGACTCCTTGCCGAGGCTCACCGGGATCGTGCGTACCTTCTCGCCGTCCTTCGTGACCACCATCTGTTTCGTCTCGTTCTCCACCGTCATGATCAGCGCTGGGCCGATCTTGACGTCGACGGTGAGGTCGGCCCGGCCGTACCAGCCGTCGCCGAGCGGCAGGCCGCCAGCCTGCACCCGGTACGAGACGGTGCTGTCCGCCTGCCAGAACTCCCGTGGGCGGTACCGCACCTCGGTCGGGCTGACCCAGTGCCACACCCCCTCCTGCGCCGGGGTCGCCGTCACCGTCATTCGCCGCTGCACGTCGTCCCGGTACTCCTCCGGGATGTCCCGCCCGAACTTCACGATGAGCGGCATCCCGACCCCGACCACCTGCCCGTCGCCGAGGAAACTGCTGATCCGCACCTGCTGATCCGGCTCGGCCATCGTGGTGAAGGTGCTGGTCGCGGTGACCGGACGGTCATCGTCTCCGGTTGCGGTGACAGTCGCCGTGTACGTCTCGCCGTACTCGAGCGCACCGGCGGGCAGCCAACTAGCGCCGTCGGCGGTGAGGGTGCCTTCGACCGCCCCGCCGGCCGAGTCCACCAGCGCGACGGTGGTCTCCCGGGACTCCTCCGCCGTGAAGGTGATCTGCGTGGACGCGGGTACGTCCCGGGCCTCCGCGGCCGGCTCGACGATCACGACGGAGGCCAGTGGGGGCGGTGTCGGGTCGTCGGTGGTGCCGTCGGCGGGTTGGTCCCCGGAGGCGCAGGCGGCGGTGAGCGTCAGGACGCCGGTGAGTAGTCCGGCCACGAATGCGGGCCGACGCAGACCGGGCCGACGCAGACCGGGACGGCGTCTCCCGTGCCGGAGCGGCGGGTGCGGAACGGCTCGCATGTGCTTTTCCTTACCTCTGGTCGTTGCAGCGGTAGACCGGGTGTCAACGCCGACGCAATCGGTCCGACGGAGCCGAGACGGAGCTGGTCGCCACCGCCCGCGGAACTGTCTTTCCACGCCTTCGGCGCGCAACTGGCGCACATCGTGCCGCAACCACGCCCCTCGCACTCACCCGCCCAAGGTCACCTCGGTGGTTTTGGTGCTATCTGTCCCGAAAACTCGACCGAAAGAGGGGAGCGGGGATCGGATTAGAAGCCGGCTGAACTGGCGTGCTAGGGTTCTCCCCGTTGCCAACGAGCGCCGCTAGCTCAACTGGCAGAGCAGCGGACTCTTAATCCGCGGGTTCGGGGTTCGAGTCCCTGGCGGCGCACCAACGAGCAAGGCCCTGACCTGGTACTTCTGTGCCGGTCGGGGCCTTTCGCGTACGGCGGTGGTGGCTGGTCGCTCGGTGGGTGCTCGGGAGCCGTTGGACCGGGTTGGGCTCGGTGGGACGGGGTGCGATGCCAGCCGGGTCGGAACCATGGATCCATCGGGTGGGCCGCTGTCCGGTGGAGGGGACCGGGCGTGGTTAGAGTCGGTTGTGCGTGCGATTGAGAAGGTCAAGCACACGCTCGGCATTGAACGCTCGGTGCGCCGCCGTGCGTACGCCGGTGCGATGAGAAAGGCGCAGATTCCTGACCCGACGAGGTAAAGTCCCGCGTCGTGATGACAGGGCTCGATCAACAGGGTGAGGACGGCCGCCGTCTCGGTCAGGAAGCGATGCGACGGCTACGGCCCGCTTCCGTGCGCATCGTGCATCTGAACGGCCCGACATTTCAAGCCCTTGCCCGGGGCGACCTGGCAGCGGCGAACATGGCCAGCCCTGTTCCCCTGTCGGCCTACTTTGCCGGCCCGGACTGGCGAGGCGTGTGGCAGATGCGTAGAAGACAGGTCGCGGACGACCCGGCCAGCGCGGCGTGGGTCACCGGAGTGATCTGGGACGAGCAGCGGCATCTGGCCGTGGGGCGGGCCGGCTATCACGGGCCGCCGGACCCGGCGGGGATGGTGGAGATCGGTTACGCCGTTGACCCGGCGCTCCGGCGACGTGGCTACGCCCGCGCGGCGCTGGAAGTCCTGCTGCGCCGTGCCGCCGAGGAACCGCAGGTCCGTACGGTTCGGGTCACCATCAGCCCCGACAACCTGGCCTCTTACAAGCTGGCGGCACAGTACGGCTTCATCGAGGTCGGACAGCAGTGGGACAACGAAGACGGCTTGGAAATCATTTATGAGCTTGCCTCAAGCTGAGAGGTAGGCAACGGCGAGTGGTCTTCCGGTCGGCTGCCACGTATCTCCGGCTCGGGTAAGAGCAGCATCGCCGGTGAGCTGCGACGCCGGCACGGCCGGGCTGCGCCCTGGTCGAGCAGGACTCCCTGCGCCGTATCTTGCTCCGCGAGCGGGACAAACCCGGCGGAGCGGCCCGGCGCCCCTGGCGCCGGGCCGGTCACGTCGCCCGCCCGCACTGCCAGCCGGGCCGTGCTGCCGGGCGGCCAGCTTCAGAGGTTGAGGGTGAATCCGCTGGCGGCGAGTTCGGTGAGAAAGGCTCTCGGCTCCACGAGGTGCTCGATGTGCCGTACTCCCGAGGGCATAGCGGGCAGGCCTCGGATGAGTAGCGCCGCAGCGAGACCGGTGGCGCGGCTTTGCCGGCGACCGCTGAAGCCTGCCCGACTGGTGCCGGAGTCGACGGTGACGGCAAATCCGTCACCGCCAAGCTTGATCTTGGCCAGCGCGTCCAGCATGGTGCGGCGGACCCAGGGGCGATGTAACAGGCTGGCGATGCCGGGTCGCCCGGCGGCTGCCAGCAGCGCGGTGGTCAGCCGGGAGTCCAGGCATAGGCCGGTACTCGCGGCGACACCCAACGTGGTGGACAGCGTGTACTGGTCTGAGAACGGGAACCGATACACGGTTCGCTCGCCGTGCGGAGCCGGAAATCGCACTGCCCACGAGCCGTGTAGGCGACCCAAGCCATCGAGAGTCCAGGCGAGCGCCGCTGGCCCGTGCCGTTCCCCGGAACCGAGCAGCACGCCGATTCGCACCTGCCGTGTTGTTGACTGTTCGACGCAGTGTCGGGCAAGCAGGTTGCTGACCCCGGGGACCAGTCCGACGCTGAGGGCCGCTGTGGCCTGCCGCTGGGAGGCGAGCTCGTCCAATCGTTCGATCTCGACGTGCAGTTGGTGGGAGGCCGAGATGTCCACGTAGTGGATCCCCCGCTCCAGGCAGGCGCGGGCGATCCGCGCGTTGTCGAGTTCGGCGCACATGAGCACGGCGTCAACCCCGTTGAGCGCGGTGGCCAGGTCGCCGGGATCGGCGGCGTCCAAGCGCACCACGGTGGACCCCGGCACGCGCGGCGCACGGTGTGGGTTACGGCCGGCCACTACCACGTCCGTTGTGGGCAGGTGACTGACCAGTGCGGCCACGGCGTGCATGCCGACGGCGCCGTATCCGCCGAGGACGAGGATCCGGTTCATCGGGCGACCGCCTCCTGCGGTGGTGTATTGCCGCTCGTCGGCTTCTTCGGTTCTCGGGTGCCCATGGACAGCGCGTAGAGGACTCCCAGGACGGCGATGGCGGCCGCGCCGGCAAACCCGATGCGTAGACCATCGGCGAGCGCGGTGGCCCCGTCGCCGCTGCCGCGGCTGTCGGTCCATGCTGCCGAGGCCATGAGCAAGGCGGTGAGGCCAAGGGCGGCGCCGAGGCGTTGGGCGGTGTTGACCAGGCCAGAGGCGGCTCCTTGCTGATTTTCTGGCGCACTGCGTACGGCGGGGGCGGTGGAACCGACGAACACGGCAGGCAGGCCGACTGCGAAGATCAGGCTGGCCGGCAACACGGCGGTCAGGTAGCCGGCGCCGGGGTGCAGCAGGGTCGCATATCCGGCCAGGCCGAGCGCGAGCAGGAACATCCCGGCCGCGAGAACCACGCGTGACCCGAAGCGGCCCATCGCCCAGGGCAGCGCGGTACGCGCGGTGACCATGTTGACGGCGGCGATGGGCAGTACGGCGAATCCGGCGGCGAGGGCGGAATATCCCATGGCCTGCTGGAGCATGAGTGACAGCAGCACGAACGCGGGCACGTGGGAGGCGCCCACGAGAGCGTTGGCCGCGACGCCGGCCCGTACCTGGCGTATCCGCAGCAGTTGCGGCGGCAGGATCGGGGCCGGATGGCGCCGCTGGTTGATCGCGAACACCGTACCGAGCCCGAGGGCGGCGACGGCTGCCGTGTAGGTGAGCGGCGTCCACCCGGCGGTGGGCAGCTCGGTGGCGAGCAGGACCACGGCGATCAGGGCCCCGGTGGCGGTGAGTCCACCTACCAGGTCCAGCCGCGTCCGAGCGCCGCTGGCGCGCCCGGCCCAGGGCGGGTCGGCGGGGAGCAGGCGCGGGCTCAGGAGAAGGGCGACCACACCGATCGGGACGTTGATCAGAAAGATCCAGGGCCAACCAAGTGTCTGGGTCAGGACGCCGCCCAACGCCACACCCGAGCCCGCGCCGGCGGCGGCCATGGCGCTCCAGACCGCGAACGCCCGACGGTAGGCGGCGGGTTCGGTGAAGATCGCGGCGATCAATGCGAGCTCGGCGGGGACCACGATCGCCGCACCAACGCCCTGTATCGCTCGACCCAGCAGCAGCGTGCCCGCGTCGGGCGCGAGGCCCGCCAGTAGCGACGCGCCGGTGAACAGCGCGATTCCGGCCTGGAACATGCGACGTCGGCCGAACACGTCCGCGGCCCTACCGGCGACCAGTTGCAAGCCGCCGAAGGTGAGTTGGTAGGCGTTGACCACCCAGGTCACCCCGGACTCGGTCAACGTCAGCGCTGCACCCATTGCCGGCAGTGCGACGTTGACGATCGACACCTCGAGAAACACCACGAGTTCCACGGAGGTGAGCAGCAGCAGCGCGGCGAGCCCACCCCGGCCCCAAGTTTTTGTAGTCACGCTACAAGAATGTTTTTGTAGTGGAGCTATAGTCAATGGGGTGAGCGAAACACCACACCGCAACCGCCAGCAACCAACCGTGAAGACACCACCCGAGGACGGCAGGACCGCGCGATCCCGGTCCACCCGGACGCGCATCACCACGGCGGCCACCGAGCTGTTCACCACTTCCGGCTACAGCGGCACCAGCATCGCGGCCATCGCCGCCAGGGCCGGCGTGAGCGAGCAGAGCGTCTACTACAGCTTCGGCACCAAGCGGGCCATCCTCACCGCGGCCCTCGACCTGGCCATCGCCGGTGACGACGAACCTGTTCCCACACTTGAGCGCGCCTGGGTGCGGGACGCACTCGCCGATCCGGACCCACGCGGGCAGATCCGCCGGCAGGTCGCCGGCGCCGCAGACGTCTACCGGCGCGCCGCGCCACTGTTGGACGTCGTGCGCAGCGCTGCCACCATCGACGCCGAACTAGCCGAGGTATGGGCGACCAATCTTCAGCAGCGGCTCACCGTGCAACGCGTCTTCGCCGAAGCGTTGGCCCGCAAGACGCCGCTGCCCGCCGACATGACCGTCGACGCGGCTGCCGACACCGCTCTGGCCATTCTCAGCCCCGAGACATATCACCTGCTCGTGCACCACCAGGGCTGGGTACACACGCGATGGCGGGACTGGGCCACAAATGCTCTGCAACGCCTACTCACGACGTTGCCGTAGCGCAGAAGCGATCCCGGCTGGATCACGCCGGGCACCCGTCCGTGGAGCGGGTTCGACGAAACAGCAGTTGCGGTGACGTACTTGTCCTGCACCAGGCGGGGCGCGACCGGCTCCGCCGGCAGGTTGTAGAGGAGCGGTCGCGAGGGCGCCGGTTGATCTGGAGAACGGGCTGTTCGGCATGTGCGCATCCGGGCAAGGCCCTGACCCGGTGGTTCACACCGGTTCAGGGCCTCCTGCGCGTACGGCGATGGTGGCCGGTCGCTCGAGAGCCGTTGGACGGTTGGACACCATGATCGCCCTGGCCGTCAACGAGGTGCGGGCGCCCGTAGACCGACAGAAGCTGCGGAGTCAGCTTGCCGAGCCGTGGTTCCAGGAACTGCGCCGCCATGGCGGCGAGGCCGCGGGCTTGATGTGAACGGTGGATCCGTCGTCACGGCAGCACCGCGCCTCGGTAGATGCGGTCGAAGAGGTTGAACAGGGGTGGGTCATAGGCCTGCAACTTCGTCCGCGTGTTGATGTCGTTGTGCACGCCGTCGCCGCCGGGTGGTCCGGGGAAGTTCACTCCGAAGTAGCTCTGGATACCCTCGGCGAAGTACTCCTTGATATCCGTTCCCGCGTACGTGTTGGTCCACAGACCGCTGGCGCGGGCGTTGCTCCAGGCACTGGACAACTCGGGGGACATCGCGGGGTCGATGTTCTGCAGGGCCATCAGATGCAGGGTGTGTCCGAACTCGTGCACGAAAAGATTCGCCCGCCCCTGGTTGTCCAGCACGTTGCTCTCGGTGCAGGTCGACAGCGGGAAGGAGGGGGTGGCGCCGAATCCGGCCCAGTACCGGTCGTCCAGGCTCGTGCCGAACTGCTGGTACACGTCGGGGATCGCGCTCATGCGCTCACCTCGGGCGACGACCACGAGGCGGACGTTCTGCCGGTTCAACTCGTGTACGGGCCAGTACGGGTAGGTCCACAGCAAGGTCCCGAGCTGGTTCCGCATCCGCACCAGGGTCTCGTCCTGCAGGTGGTGCGGACCGAAGACCGGTAGCCCCCAGGCATCGACGTACTTGCCGTACCACCGGGTGTCCAGACCGTACTTGGTTACCAGTGACGGCGGAATCGGCCCGACCGATTCGGCCAGCGCCGGTGACGCCCCGACAATCGTGGACAGCAGTCCTGTCGCGCCAGCGGCCAGCAAGGACCGGCGTGTGATGGCACCCAAAACATCGACTCCCCTCATTTGGGTTGCCATCGTCACGCGATGCCTGACGTCGTGTCAAATCCCCTGGAAGCATGGAGGATCCATGCTGAGGTTTGAGCCTCCAGAGATCGTTCCTTTGATCGTTTGTAGCCGAGTGGTGAGCGACCGTCGCGACCCGGCTATGTCTGCACGAACCGCGTCGGCTCCGGCCGGGCAGCGGTTGCGCCACTGCGGCCGGAGCGGCGAGACGTCAACGTCGCCAGTGCTCGGGAGCTGCTCGGGTGCCGTAGACGACGTGGCCACGAGGGCCTGATTCGCCACATTCCTTTGACTCTGTGATCGGCGATCGCCGGCAGCTTCCACACCCTGGTCGTGCAGCCGACGAGTTGCGGCAACCTTGACTGCACGGGAGGCACGGGGCAGCGCGCCCATCCCGCGCTCACGCGGGCTGAGGACGTCTGCGCACCACCACGATCGGCGAGGTGAAGTAGCCGGCGACGAACTGGCTCGGGTCGGCGTAGCCAGGGGGCAGCACGATCCCGCCCCAGTGGTAGAAGACGGAGAGGGGGAGCAGCGTCGCTTCTGGCCGCCGTGCAGGCTGGCGGTGGAGGTGAAGGCGGTGTCAAGACGTCGGTCCGGACACGGCGAGGTGCCAGCCGCTAATGTCCCATGCTGAGGCCACCGTCTACCGGAATGATCGCGCCGGAGACATAACTAGCGGTGTCGCCAGCGAGCCAGGTGACCACGCCAGCGACATCATCCGGCTGGGCGAATCGGCCAGCGGGGATCGCTCGGTGGAACTCGGCACGCCGCTCGTCGGGCACGGCGGCGAACTGCTCGGTCTCGACCGGTCCCGGCGCCACCACGTTCGCGGTGATGTTACGACTGGCGAGTTCGCGGGTGAGCGAGCGGGCTACGCCGACCAGCCCGGCCTTGCTGGCGGCGTAGTTGACCTGGCTGTGGCTGCCCGTGAGGCCAACCACGGAAGACAGGAAGATCAGCCGGCCCCACCCTTCCCGCAGCATGCTGTGCGACGCGCGGCTGGCACAACGAAAGGCACCGGTGAGGTTGGTGTCCAGCACCCGACCGAATTGTGCCTCGGTCAGCTGCGGAAACGGCCCATCATCAATGATGCCGGCGTTCGCCACCAACACCTCGACTGGTCCCAACTCGGCTTCGACCTCGTCGAAGGCCGCGTTGACGCTGCCCGCATCACGGACGTCACATTTGACGCCGAAGAAGCCTTCTGGAGACTCCTGGCCACGGTGTGCCACGGCCACCCGGTCGCCCTGTTTGCTGAATGCCTGCGCGGTGGCCAGGCCGATTCCCCGGTTGCCGCCAGTCACCACCACGGTTCGGGACATTGGAGCCTCCTTCCGGCCGACCTGGGTTACCCGGCCGGTCTCGGTTGACGCGCGGAAGGCGGAGGGGTTTGGCCCACTCCCTACCCGACCTTCGTCCCGCTGCACCACCGACCGCACCTGTCCCAGCACGGCGCGGCTACCGCTGCGCTCCCGAAGGCGCTGGCGAGGGAACGGTGTCCGGAGCGCGACGTTCCGCAGCACGGCCGGTATCGATTGGTGCCAGGTTGCATGCATGAGGACGGAGGGGCGTCAAGCGGGGACGATCTCGCCTTGGGTCAGCTCGAGGTTCGGGAACTCGTATCGTTCCCGCATGGCAGCGGCCAGGTCCGCGGTCGCTTGGTCGATCATGACCATGACGCCGGACCCGTCGGCGCGGGGTGCCACTGCCGCGACGGCCACTCCTTCGGCTTGCCAGTACTGGATGTCCTTCTTGATACTGTCCGACACCTCGTTGAGCACGGTGCGTGGATGTTGCGCGTCGGCGAAGGCCAACTGGACGTCCGGGTGCCGGAGGCGCAGACCGGTGTCGAGTTCGTCCACACCTGGCACTGGCACACGGTGGATCACCAGTGCCACTCCATTGGTACTCACGCCGGAGTACGAGTTGGTGGGGTAGGTGCGTTCGGCGTCGCGGATCAGCAGCTCTCGCGGTGGGTCACCGACAGCCGTGGAGGGCGTAGTCAGGAGTTCTCGGGTTTGGGCTGGTGGCGGCCCCGTCGGTTGTCCGAGATCATTGGTTTCGGATCTGGCGCACCCTGCTGTCGCCACCAGGAAGCTGGCTGCCGCGACCAAGCCGATTCGCTGCGTGCGCCTGGCAAGATTCAGCACAGCCGCGGACCTGACACCTTAGTTTTGCTCCAGCCCTCGGTTGTCCTGGGTTGCGCGATACGCCGACCCGGCGAGCGACCACCGGGTAGGTGACCGGAGTGCGCTCGCGGCGCGTGGTGCGCAGTCGCCTCGATTCGCTCGAGCTTGTCGCGGGCGTTCTGCTGGCGGGCGTGGTTGGTGTCCCTGGTGCGCAGCGTTCCGCGGTCGGGAGCGGTCACGAGGGGTCTCCGTGGTTACACGTTCGCCGGCGACCCACGCTACACCGATGTCGATACATGCCGCACCCATCATGTTTGACGAGGCAGACCCATTCCTGGACGCCAGCTATCGACGCAGGGCCGGGGTGCGCAGGGTTGCTCTGCTTGACCCCCAGCGGTCCCGACCATGATGCCGACCGGCGCCAGGTTGAAGACCGAGCCAGGTGCCAGCCACCGGGCCAAGACCTGCTTCAGGCGGGCTTGTTCGACTGGTGCTCGCCGAAGCTGACTAGCCCTACCGTGCTGACCAGCAGGCTGACGGCGATCGTGAGGCCGAGCGTCAGGTTGAGCAGCGGCCTGGCGTTGATCGCGCCCAGCACGGCCGCGTTCGCCGCGCCGGCCAGGAACAGGGCGGCCGGCCCCCACCAGGTCGGCCGTGCCGCCGACCGCGACAGGGCCAGCACCCCGGGAATGAGCGCGCCGAAAGCCGCCAGCACCCCGATCAGCCAGTTGCGCAGCGCCTCCGGGTCGAGCCCTTCGGAGCGTGGTTCGGCGCCGGACAGCAGCGCGGCGCAGGAACCGATAGTGAGCAGGGCGACCAGGCCTGCGGCCGACCGGAAGATTCCCGTGTGTAAGCGCACTCCAGTACCACTTCCGATCTACCCGCCGGGGTCAGAACTAGTGTGCAAGTGGGGTGGACCTGCCGTAAGGCAGCGCGTGAATTGTAGTCGAAAAGGGTCACCTTTGTCGCCCGTCAATGCCCCCGCCAGTACGGTGCCGATCGACATGGCGATCGCCGGCAATGCCAACACGTCGACCGAGGGCGTACATCTCGTTAACCTCCCGTCCGCGCAGCATGCCGTGCCCGTGGCCCGAGGCCGAACAGAAGATCCTGCTCGACCTGCGGAGCTCAGCGAATCCACCGGTCGTCATCCCGCACCAGACGTCAGATCCGGACGTGGGTTGGAGTGGCGCGGGAATGGCCCTGGACCGCCATCGCACCGGGCCGGGCCCCGCGTAGGGCGGGACGCCCGCCCGGGGTAAAGAGTGGATCAGGATGGCCGATCACGTCCGTGGCGGCGGCTGCCGAGGAGCTCGACCAGGCTGGTGAGCAGGGCGGCGGCGACAATGCCGATCGCCACGGCGAGTGCGTACCGGAGCGCGGTTGGCCAGCGTCCGTCGTTGGCCCCGAGCGTCGCGAACAGGGTCGCGGTTATCACCGCCAGCCCGATTGCGGATCCGACCTGCCGCATGGTCCGGTACATGCCAGCGGCGCTGCCGGCGTCAGCCCGGGGCACCTCCTGGAGAGCCAGCGTGTTGTTCGGTGTGATCACGAGGCCGCCACCGATCCCGACGAGTAGTAGCGTGAACCCGTTCACGATCGAGAAGCTCGCCCCGTGTAGGCCGGCGAAGGCTATCGTCACGGCGAGACTCGCCACGACGATGATTAGTCCGATAGCCAACAACGGCCGGCCGTAGCGGTCAGCCTTCCGTCCTCCGAGCACAGCCCCGAGGACTGAACCTATCGCGAATGGTGCGATCGTGAGACCGGTGTTTAGTGGACTGCGGTCGAGGCCGTACTGCAGGTAGAAGCTGAAGATTGCCGGTAGTGGGGCAAACCCGGCGCCGAGCAGGAATCCGATCAGTAGTCCCCAGCGGTACGTCCGATGGGAAAACAGACGGAAGTCGAAGACCGGTGGGTGGCGTCGTGCCGTGGCGTTTTCCCAGGACCGGAAGGCGACGAGGACACCAATTCCGACCGGTACCAATAGCCACGGCAGTAGCCCCGTCCACTGTCCCTGTTGCAGTGCGGGCAGGATCACCAACATGGTCCCGATGGCCAGTAGTAGCGTACCGACCAGATCGTGTTGGTGATCGGTCTGGTGACGGGTCGGTCTTTTCGGGAAGTAGCGCCAGATGAGCACCGCCGCCGCGAAGCCGATTGGGGCGTTAACGAGAAAGACCAGCCGCCAGCCGTCGTCCGTCCCGCCCACAGCGATGACTATGCCGCCGATTAGTGGGCCGAGGGCGGCGCCCGCGTGGGAGGTGGCACCGACTGCTCCAAAAGGGCGGCCTCGTTCCCCGGGGCGAAACAGCTCCTCCACCAAAGCGTTGATCTGGGGTGTGAGGATACCGGCGGCTGCGCCCTGCAGGAGCCGGGCGGCCACCAGCATGGTGCCGGAGTTGGCGAGTCCGGCCATCGTGTTGGCGCCGACGAACAAGGCGAGGCCGAGGAGCAGGGTAAACCGTCGTCCTTTGGCGTCACCGAGCCGACCTGCGGGAATGAGGACGAGCGCGAACATTAGCGAGTAGCCGGAGAAGACCCATTGGAGAATGTTGTTGTCGGTGCCCAGCGCGCGGTCGATTGAGGGCAGCATCACGGTGATGGCACCGAGGTCGATCCAGCTGATCAGCGAGACGGTCAGCGCGATGTTGAGGAACCGCCACGGCCGAGCATACGCGGCCGCTACCGGAACGTTTGACCGCGACATCCTCACCGCCTGATCCTGAGACAGCACCTACCGGGACCCGGTTCGGGGCTGTCTGCCTGGCCCGCGACCCGCCGGCGTAGGCGGCGGGCCTGAACCCTGCCGCCGCTCCGGCTGTCCGCACGGTCATCGCGTCAGAAAGCGGGCGCTCTCGGTCCCCTGCCCGCTTCGGGAGCAGTGAGTGCAGCAGAAAGGGGTCGGTGGCCATCGTGACGTTTGGGGAAATTATCAACCCTGGGCGGCGGACCGGTGACCGAATCGGCGATTGAGTCGACCTGGGGCCCAGGAACTGAGCCGTCTGGGCATGCACGGCGGTGGCCTTGATCTCCGCGCCGTACGGCACCCATTCGGACGGCCCCGTCCGGGACTACAGGCCCTGTGACCGCCCCCACTCGGCTTACCCGAGCCCAACGAGGCGGTGTTCGGTGAGCTGCGGCCAGCGTTGCGGCAGCCTGACAACCTGTGGGCAGTGCGGCGGCTCGCGTCGCCGAGTTAGAGAAGTTTACCGTGAGCGCGAAACATCGAGGCTAGGGTGGGGCTGTTCCGCGGCACATATCCGAAGAGTGCTTCCATTGGAGGGTCGGTGGGGGAGAACGGGGAGTCGGTAACGGTCGGCGACCTGTTGCTTGGTCGCCTCCATGACCTGGGTGTGCGGCATCTCTTCGGAGTGCCTGGCGAATTCACAATGGGGTTCACCGGGCAGGTTCTGGCCTTCGACGGCATTGACTGGGTCGGGAGTTCCAGCGAACTGAACGCCTGCTTCAGTGCTGATGGCTATGCACGGATTGCTGGCCTGGGAGTGATTGTCTCACAGTTCGGTGCGGGTGAATTATCGAGTATGAATGCAATGGCTACCGCGATGGTTGAGTCGGTGCCGATCGTATCGATCGTGATTGCCCCATCGACGGATGTCCTGCGGGAGCGTGCCCTGATCCGTCACTCACTTGTGGATAGCTTTTCGGACCATTGGGTTCAGGTGGCCCGGCAGGTGACCGTTGCCCAAACCTCGTTGACCCCGGAGTGTGCGCTGAGGGAGATCGACCGAGTTCTGGCCGAGTGTTGGTCGCAGCAACGTCCCGTGTACATACGGATTCCTGAGGATGTGGCGCGAACGCCCGTCCCGCAGCCGTCGCGACGTCTCACCCGCCCGGATCCGATCTCGAACTCCGCGCAACTGGACGCGTTTGCCGTCGCTGCGCAACGGCGACTCACAGACGCGGAGCGGCCAGCGCTACTGGTGGGAAATATTCCGATCCGCCTGGGTCTCGGGCCTGCTGTCGCCGCGTTCGCAGCCGAGCACAACTGGCCCGTCGCCACGCAGGCGCCCGGTCGGGGATTGTTTGACGAGTCTGATTCTCGTTTCATCGGGCTCTATAGTGGCAGTGGGAGTCGTGATCCAATCCGGGAGGTGGTTGAAGGTGCCGACGTCCTGGTCTGCTTGGGTGTCACCTTCTTTGCATGGAACGGTCTTTTCGCCGTAGACCGAGATCCTGATCGGATCATAAGCTTGGAGCGGGATTCCGCAGAGGTTGCCGGCACCCGGTTCGGCCCGATCTCAATGGCTGCGGCGCTGGGTCAACTGCACGAGATAGCGCCTACTCGTGCGAGTGGTTGGCCGAGTAGCATGGCTCCATCGATTAAGCCGTCCGAACTGGCTCGGGCGGGCACCGGGCCGATCCGTCATGAACGGCTGTGGCCTGCCCTCCAAGGGATTCTCCGTCCGGGGGATATCTTGGCCGGGGAGGTTGGGACATCATTTTTTGGTTTGGCAACGATGCGATTGCCGGCCGGGGTTACCGTTTTGGTGGCGCCGAACTGGGGGGCGGTCGGTTATGTTGTTCCTGCGTCTTTCGGTGCTGGAGTCGCGGTGCCCGAACGGCGAGTGGTGTCGATTACCGGCGACGGGGGCCTGCAGATGTCCTCGCAAGAAATCAGCCGGATGCTTTTCTTTGGTCAAAACCCGATCATTTTCGTGATCAATAACCGTGGCTACACCTCCGAGCGGGCAATTGAAAAAGAGGTTGGGAGAGGCTATGGGGAGGAGATACCTGATTGGCGCTACCGTGATCTACCGGCGGTGTTTGCTGCGGAGGGAACCTTCGCGGTGCATATCGCCCGGACCGAGGCCGAGCTGGCCGAGATCTTAACTGGTATCGAAGAGCGCCCGAACCGGTTGACTCTCATCGAGGTGATGGTCGATCCGACGGATGTGCCTGAAGGAATGCAGCAGTGGAGTCAAAAGGCTGCCGCCCCGCAAATTTAGCGGAGGGAGTGCGTTGCGCCCGTGTGGCATGGCCCCGACGTGTCTGATTCGGCGCTTTCTCTCATTTAATGGTTACTGGGGCGATCGCAGTGTGGCCGCCGGCCAACGGGCATCGTCTGTGGTAGGGGACGCCGCCTAGCCAGCGGGGTCCCCTACCACGGATGGTGGTGCTACTCGGTGACTGTAGGGCGCCGGCGCGCGAAGTGGATCAGCACCGCGCCGATGACCACGATGCCGCCACCGATGCCACCGAGGAGCGCCGTCTTGGCTCCGGTGATGGGCAGGCCGCCGCTGCCGCCGTTGCCATTACCGTCGTCGCTGCCGCCGTTGCCGTTGCCGTTGCCGCCAACGGTGACGATCAGCTTGACCTCGTTGTTGGCCGGGTCAGACTCGGTGGGTCCGGTGTGCGATCGGACCCGTAGGGTGCCGTCATCACCGGGCGTTGAGATGATCCGCAGCTTCATCAGCCCCTTGACACCCTCGTACCCGGATGCGATCGCCGGCCACTCGGACTCGGTACTGCAGGTGACCTCGGGAAGTTCCTCGACCGGCTGCCCGTTATTGTCCAAGAAGTAACACCAGGGACCGTTGTAATCCTCGTCGGCGACCAGCACGGTGCCGGTCGGTGCCTTGAACGTCCAGCTGGCGCCACCATCGGACGGGCCGTTGTTGACCACTGTATAGGGGATTTCGACGATTTCGCCGATGGCGCCGTTTACCGGCTCCGCGGTCACCGCAAAGTCGTGCGTGTTCGGCTTGGTCCAGAATGAGAAGCTGGCCCAGTTGTTCTCCGTGTTGCCTTCGCGCAGGCGGGCGGCCCGCGTGGTGGGCTTCAGGTCGGCGACAGCATCTGCGAATGTCTTCCCTGCCGACCCATTGCGGGTCAGCGACTTCGGTGACCGCTCGTCTTCCAGGTCGTCAACGAGTCCGACCTCGACGGCTCCGCTGTCCTCAGCAGGGCCGCGTAGGTTCTTACCGAAGGCGACGTGGAAGAGAGACGTACCCTCGGCGTCAACGAACTCGATGCCTTCACCGACACCGAGCGGCTCCAGGTTCGGTGGCGCCGGGCAGGTGACGACGTTCGGTCCGTAGACGTAGCCCTCCGGGTGCTCACCCGGCCACCAGTCCCGGTACTCACAGTCCGAGTACTGCTCGACGATGCCGGCGCCGGCCGGTACCGAGATCTGGACGTACCATTCGTCGGTCGGTGTGTCGCCGTCGTTGTAGATCCCTGCGGTGACCGGATGTACGTCGCCACCGCCGACCGGGTCATCTGGACCGGAGAGGTCGGCAGTCGACGCGACCAGGTCGGGGCCGCTTTCCACGATTACGACGTCGAGGTCGCCGCCGCTGATGTACTCGGCGCCATCGGGGCCAAAGGCGTGAATCGTGCCCTTGAGGGTGCCGGCGGGGCCGGGCTTGGCCTGCTGCTTGCTCCTCAGCTCGAAAGCGTTTACCCATTCGGTGTGCTGCGCCGGGAGACCGGTGAGTTCGCAGGTCACAATCCGACCATTCGCGTCGCAGTGGTCGATCCAGTCAGGCACGCTGATGTCGACCTCATGCAGGTCACTTGCGTCGAACGTCATGGTCACGTCGCTGGCTGGCTGGTCGCCCCAGTTGTAGGCATAGGCCCCGACGAGCCGGCCGCTGTTGTCGACCTCCCCGTTGGCGCTGTAGGAGATTGCCAGCTGAGGACCTGCGGCGAGGGCAGGAGGTGATATCAGAGTGCCGGCGGACGCGGCGACGACCAGAGCGGCCGCGCTCGCCGCTAGGCGGACCTTGAGATAGGACATGGCCAAGCAGAATACATATCTTTTTCTCGCCCAGACATCCAGCGGCAATGCATTTCGGTCTATTTTGTCCGTGCGGTGACCATTCTTCCGCATACGAGCTTATCCTGGAAGGTAAGCGCGGTTCGGGCAAAAGTGTCGAGGGGTGAATGCCGGCTACGGAACAGTGGCTGCTGAGCTGCTCCAGCCGCGCGAATTGGGGGCCTTCGGACAGCGCCGGGCGGTGGGGTGGACGGATGTTTGCCTGGAGTCCGCGCTTCGTTGCGAGTTGCGTGAGGTGCTTGGCGCTTCCGCTGCGAGCCCGGCTGCGCCGCCCCCTCACCTGCTCACCTCCGTGCCACAACAGACCCGGAGGTGACCGCGTGGTCGCCGCTGAGTAGCTGCCCCCGCGCCAGCTCCCGATAGAGCTCGTCCTCGGCCATGAGTTGGTCGTGGGTGCCGGTTTTGCGGACGCCGCCGTGGTCCATCAGGACGATCACATCGGAGGCTGCGACAGTCGACAGCCGGTGGGCGATCACTATCATCGTGCAGCCCGTCGCGAGTTCCTCGATCGCTTCGCGCAGTGCCGCCTCGTTGACTGAGTCGAGCTGGGAGGTCGCCTCGTCCAGCAGCACCAGCCGGGGCCGGCTCAGTAACAGGCGACCGATGGCCAGCCGTTGGCGCTCGCCGCCGGACAGCTGCGTTCCGCGGTCACCGATCTCGGTGTCCAGGCCGTCGGGAAGCCGGCGGACCAGGGCGCCGAGGCGGCTGGCCTCCACCACCGCGTTCAGCTGGTCGTCGGTGGTGGCCGGCGCGGTGTAGAGCAGGTTCTCGCGCAGCGTGCCGGCCAGTGCTGGCGCTTCCTGCTCCACGTAGCCGATCTGGCGGCGCAACTCCTTGAGCGGAATGTCCGCCACATCGCGGTCGCCGAGCAGGACCCGGCCCGTCTCGGGCTCGTAGAAGCGTTCGAGCATGCCCAGGATGGTGGTCTTTCCGACGCCGGAGGGGCCGACCAGCGCCGCCTGCGCACCGGCCGGAATGTGGAGTGACACCTCACGGAGCACGGGGACGTCCGTGCGGTAGCCGAAGCTCACCTTCTCGAACGTCACCGACGAGGGCGGCCCGCCGAACGGTACGGTCGGCTCGCTCGACGGCGCGGTCGCCGAGCTCGACTCCGCCGTCGACCCGGCGGTGTCTCCAGCCCCGGCGAGCGGGACGGCTTCGCCGACCATGGGCGCCGCGCTGCCGATTGTCGGCTCGACCTCCATGTCGTTCACCGCCACGATGCGTGTAGTGGCGGCCGAGGCCTTCTGCAGCTGGGTGACCGCATTCACGATGTGAATGATCGGGGAGGCCAGGTACAGGATGTAGAGCAGGAAGGCCACCAGGTCGGCGGCCGAGATACTCCCGTTGGCCACGCGCACCCCGCCGACGCCGAGGACCATCAGGAACGACAGCTGGACCGCGAGGCCGCTGGCGACGCCGACGATGGCGTCCAGTTTGATCGACCGCACGCCCGCCACGTACGACGTGCGGGCCCACGCACTGATCCGCTCGGACTCGCGTTCCTCGGACACGCTGGCCTTCACCGTGCGGATGGCGCCAAGGGCCCGTTCGAGGCCGGCGGTCATCTGCCCAAGCCCTTCCTGCGCCCGCTCGGTGGCGGTTTTGATCCGGTTCAGCGCGGGCACCACACCAAGGCCGACAACCAGTAGGACCACCAGCACCGACACCAGTTGCACCCAGTCCAGGTAGGCCATCAATGCGATCGCTCCGATGAGCGTCACCACGGCGGACACCGAGTCCAGCACGTTGGCCGTGATGACCGACCGCAGCAAGGTGGTGTCGGCTCCGACGGTGGACAGCAGGTCGCCAGACGAACGGCGGTCGTACTCTTTCATGCGCAGCCGCAGCAGCCGGTGCACCAGGGTCAGTCGCAGGCCCAGAACCATCCGTTCCCCCGAACGTTCCAGGATGAACAACTGGATCCCGGACAGCGCGGCGCCGCCCAGCACCAGGGCGACGAGAAGCAGGATGGGCTGCAGCAGGTCTCCGTCCTGACCAACCCGCTCCAGCACCTCTCGTGCTGCCAGGGGCTGGGCCAGCGCGGCGCCCGAGCCGAACAAACCCAGGCCGATGCCCACGACGAGTGTTCTCCGATAGGGCCGGGCAAACCTCAGCAGTGCCTTCAAGCCGGCGGGGTCGAACTGCTCCTCGGCGGTGTTCGGCTGCTTCTCCGTTCCCGCCCCGACCGGAAGTTCCTCGGCCTTCTGTACGTCACCCATTCTGTCTCCCTCACCTACCCGTCGTTTGTCAGCCAGGACAGTGCGGCGGTGCGCTTGGTGACAGCCACTACCGCCTCGCCGGACGGCGCCGTTTCGGGATCACCCTCACCCGCCTGAGTCGACGGTTCGGGACGGCGAACCGAGCTCGGGAAAAGCGTAGACCGCGGACCCAACCTCGAAAGCGGCCCGTCAAAGTCGCCAACGCCGGTTGGATATTGCTGGGCGTTGGGCCCAAGACGACCTGGATAGTTGTCAGGTTCTGGACAGCATTCGATCGGGACTACGGGTTGCTCTATCGATCGGTGCTCTGGTTGTGTTGCCGGCTCAGGAGCGTGCCACTGTGAGTGAGGAGTCGAGCGGATGGTCGCGGCACACGAGACGACGCTGCGGGAGTTGCTGGAGGGCGCGAAGCAGTATCGGGTACCGCTGTACCAGCGGACGTACTCGTGGACGGAAGCTCAGCTGCTCCGCCTGTGGGAGGACATCCGCAAGCTGGCAGACGAGCGGGTCGAGGATCCGGACATGACGCACTTCATCGGCTCGCTGGTGCTCGCGCCCAGCCCGACGAACGGGCCGGCGGGCGTCTCCGAGTTTCTGGTCGTAGACGGCCAACAGCGGCTTACCACCCTGTCCATCCTGCTCTGCGCCCTTCGGGACCACCGGGCCCAGCACGAGGACCCGGGCCACCGGGACCGGATCGACCAGGAATACCTGATCAACAAATGGAAGCCCACGCACCGGTTGAAGGTCGTGCCCACCCAGGCCGATCGACCCGCGTACGAGGCGTGTCTGGACGCCACTCCGCAGGCGGGCGGAAGTGACCGGGTCGGCGCGGCGTACCGGTTCTTCGTGGCCCAATTCGCCGCCGTGGACGACCCGGACGACCCGTTGGACATCCAGGGTCTCGAGGATGCGGTCATCTCGGGGATGGCATTGGTCTCGGTCGTCGCCCAGGCCGGCGACAACGTCTATCGGATCTTTGAGTCGCTGAACAACACCGGGCTCAAGCTCACCCAGGCCGACCTGCTCCGCAACTATCTCTTCATGCGGCTGCCGAACCGTGGTGAGGAGGTATACAGCTCGCTGTGGTTCCCGCTTCAGCAGCAGTTGGACTCCGGTGAGCTTGAGCAGTTGTTCTGGCTTGACCTGGTGCACCGAGATCCCGGGGTCAAGCAGACCGACACCTACACCAGCCAGCAGAAGCGGCTGAACGGCCTGCACACCGAGGCGGAGATCGAGGCCGAGGTGCGTCGGTTCTGCCGGCTCGGTGCCCTCCTGCGGATCATCCTGCACCCCGAGGAGGAGGACGATCCGGAGGTACGGCGGCGGCTGGCCCGGCTCAACGCGTGGGACACGACCACCGTGTACCCGCTGCTGCTGCATTTGTTGGACAGCCGCGAGCAGGGGACGGCCACCTCCGCGCAGGTCGCGTCGGCGATGCGGTACGTGGAGAGCTTCTTCGTCCGACGCCTGCTGATCGGCCGGGCAACCGCGAACATCAACCGGATCCTGCTGCGGGTCGTGACCGATATGCGCGCGGACCTGCCGGTTGACGAGGCGCTGCGGGCGTACCTGTCGGTCGGCCGGAAGTACTACGCCACCGACGCCAGCCTTCGGCAGGCGGTGCGGTCCATTCCGTTCTATCTCAACGGCCGCGCCAGCCAGCGCAAGCTTGTGCTTCGGTGGCTGGAGGAGTCGTACGGCAGCAAGGAGCCGGTGGCCCCGGACTCGCTGACCATTGAGCACGTCATGCCGCAGAGTCCCACCACGGAGTGGCGACGGACGCTGAGCGAGGATCTGCAGGGCGAGGAGACCTTCGCCGAGGTGCACGAGGCTCTGGTCCATACGCTGGGGAACCTCACCCTCACCGGCTACAACGCCGAGCTGAGCAACAGCTCCTTCCTGGTCAAGCGGGCACAGCTGGGCAAGAGTGGGATCTTGCTCAACGGGGAGATCGCCGCGCAGAAGCGCTGGGGCCGCCCCGAGATCTACGCCCGCGCCGACGCCCTCGCCGAGCGGATCATCGCCCACTGGCCGGGGCCCACCGCGGAGGCGGGCAACCGCTCCGAGGTGCCCTGGGACGTCATGAACAAGGCGCTCGCCGCGCTGCCCGCCGGCTCCTGGACGGCGTACGGCGATGTCGCCGCGCTGATCGGCAGCCATCCCGTGCCGGTCGGGACCCGACTGGCCAACCATCCGGCTCCGAACGCGCACCGCGTGCTTCAGGCGGAAGGCACGGTGTCGCCGAGCTTCCGGTGGGTCGACCCCGTCCGGACGGACAACCCGTTCGACCTGCTGCACGCCGAGGGTATCGAGTTCGACAGGTACGGGCGGGCTAGCCAGGCGCAGCGCTTCGGCGTTGAGGAGCTGGCCCAGCTCGCCGGTCTGCCACAGCAGGATGTGTCGCGGAAGTTTCTCCGTCCACGGTCCCGCCGTAGGGACGAGCTCGATGACCGGTTCGTCGAGCAACTGACCGACCTGCAGGATGCGCGGGTTGTGGCCGGAACGCTGGGTGTCATCGAGGCCTGGGTCAAGCTGGGTGGCCGAGCGCTCTACGGCTCGGCCGGCGAGACCTCGTGCTTGCTCATGGCCCGCGGGAAGGACCACGAGCTGGGCAACATCTGGCCCGCGGCGATCTACCCGAGTGGGAAGTTCGAGATCGTGTATCAGTACATGAGCACGCGGACGCCGTTCGACGACATCGCGCTCCGCGAGGAGTTCCGCCAGCGGTTGAACGAGCTGCCGGGGGTCAGGATCGCCGCGGCGAAGCTCGCCCTCCGCCCCGGTCTCCCCCTGGAGGTCCTCGCGGATGCCGCGGCTCGCGAGGCGTTGATCGCGCATCTCGACTGGTTCTATCGGCTTGCGATGCAACCCGGAACCTGACCACGCCGCGCCTGTTGGTCACGCAGCGGCACCTTACGTGCCCGGGTGGGTCCGGTGCGTGGCTCCCTCTTCCCTCAGCACGGCAGACAGGTACCGCTCGATTCGGGTCGGCTCCGGTGGGCCGGCGTAGCCGATGTGCCGGTCCGGCCGGGTCATGAAGGCCGCGGCGCCGGCGTCGTACAACCTCTGGGCGTTGCGGCCCCGGTCGAGGAGGACCGGAACCTGGGCGCGTAGGGCCTGGGCCACCTGCCAGGCGGGGGTCAGTAGCCGCAACTCCACCGCACCGGGCCAACGACGGGCCAGCGTGTCAGCCAGCCCGTTGATCTGTGTGGGCAGGGTCGGGTCGGGCTTCGGCGCGGTCAGCAGGAGGGTGTGGCGGGCGGTGGCGAGTTGGTCGTGTAGGCGCTGCGGCTGGTGGGTGACTCCGTCGAACAGCATCGGGTCGGGCAGGCGGTCCCCACCGTGCAGACCGCCCGCGCGGCCGGTCACCCCGGCGGTGCCGCGGTAGCTGTGGGCGAGCTGGGACAGTCGATAGGCGAGCAGTTGGCGGGCCGGCATGCTGGCTTGTAGCCCGGACAGCACCAGGTCGCGTAGGTGCCGGCGGGGGTCGCTCCGGAACAGCATCGCCGTCGCGCCGAGGTGGGTGAAGCGGACGACCTGTCGTCCGATGCGATGCCGTTCGGCCTGGTAGCTGTCGAGTAACGCGGTCGGGGCCCAGCCGGCTATCACCGCGGCGAGTTTCCAGCCCAGGTTGATCGCATCGGCGACACCGAGGTTGAGCCCCTGCCCGCCGAACGGGGTGTGGACATGCGCTGCGTCGCCGGCCAGGAAGACTCGACCCCGGCGGTAGCTGGTCGCCTGCTTGCGGGCCAGGTTGAAGGTCCAGAACTGGTCGGTGGATTCGATGGTGGCGGGGATGCCGGTCCGGGCCAGGGCCGCCTGCGCGTCGTGGTGGGTGGGGGGTACCAGTCGGCCGGTGGCGTCGATGGTTTGGGTGTACGCCAGCCGGAACCGCCGTCGCCCGGGTAGGGGAAAGACGCCGTAGATCCCGCTGCCGTCACTGGAGAAGGTCATCTCGTTGCGCGGCAACGGCCAGTCGACCACCGCGTCGCAGAGCACCCACGGATCGCTGTACGTGGTGCCGTCGAAATCGATCCCGAGCAGGTCCCGGACCGTGCTGTGCGCGCCGTCGCAGCCGACGACCCATTGTGGCGTGACGGTTTCGGTGTCGCCGTCCGGCGTGGTGAGGGTGGCGGTGACTCCGCTGTCGGTCGAGGTGAGGCCGACCAGGGTGGTGCTGCGGTGCAGGGGGACGCCGTGCCGGGTCAGGTGGTCGATGAGGATCTGCTCGGTGCGGTACTGCGGAATGTCGACCAGGTGCGGGTACGCCGTGTCGTCGAGCACGCGGAAGTCGACGCTGAGGCGGTCGCGGTGGCTCGTTCGCAGGGTGAGCACGTCAACCCGCTGTCCTTCGGCGAGGATCCGGTCGGCCACCCCGAGGTCGCGGAGATGCTCCAGCGTACGGGCGTGCAGCGCGGCGGATTTGGTCAGTGCCAGCGGGGAGGCGTGTTTGTCGATGATCCGGGTGTCGACACCGAGTCGGTTCAGTTGGGCGGCGAGGACCAGGCCGGTGGGGCCGGCCCCGACGATCAGCACCTGTGGGTGTGGCATGTCGTGCACCTCTCTACCGATGACCGAGGACCGATGGCCGATGATCAGCAAAAGCGAGCGCTCGCTCTTTTAGCGTGCACCCGCTCGCTGGACGCCGTCAAGAGCGAGTGCTCGCTTTACGATGAGCGGATGCCGAGAGTCTCCGAAGACCACCGCGCTGCCCGCCGCCGGCAGATCCTGTCGGCCGCCGCCACCCGCTTCGCCCGCGACGGTTTCCACCGCACCTCCATGCAGGATGTGGTGGATGAGTCCGGCCTGTCGTTCGGAGCCGTCTACCGCTACTTCCGCACCAAGAACGACATCGTCATGGCGATCTCCCTGGAGGCGATCGGCGTGATCGAGACGGTGGTCCGCGACGGTGTCCAGGCTGGTCGTCCCGTCGCCGACCTGCTGGCTACGCTGCCCGGCGCGCTGCTCGATCTCGAACAGATCGACGAGCGGATGCGGCTGGCGGTGCAGGCGTGGGGGGAGGCGCTCCGCGATCCAGCCCTTGCCCAGCGGATGCAGGAAGGGCTACGGCGGGCCCGGGCCGCGCTTCGGGAGAGCATCGAGGCCAACTGCGCCGACAGTGGCGTCCACCTCGACGCGGACGCCGCGGCGCAGGTCCTGATCTCAATCATCCAGGGTTTCATCCTGCAGCGCTCCTGGGATCCCCGCCTCGACGCCGACTCGTACGGCCAGGCTGCCCAAGCGTTGATCAGCGGTAGGCTCGGCGGCGCTCCGGCGGGGTAGGGGTTGATGTTGAGCGATCGCTGGCGTGGCGCCATGTCGCCGGAGAAATCTCTCATCGTGAGATGTTCCCCAACGTCGCCCAAGCCACTGAGGAGCATCTGCGGTATTGCCCTGATCTGATCGCCATCCACGAGGAAAGGGTCGTCAAAGGACTCAGCCCCGCTCTTCCCTGAATCCGCTCATTATGCGGAGGGCCGTGGCCGCCCGGGAGCGATTTATCTACGACCTGTACGCCACCTCGCTCACGCCATACTTCGCGCCAAGCTTCCTGGCCTCTACGGGTCCCGACCGGATGCACCGGTACCGCCGCGCACGGTTGATTCGAGATCGACATGGCGGTTGCTTGACTGGCGGCGATCAATGCCTTCGGTCGGGCAATCAAGGGGCGCGAAGCTGATCCGTCATAGTGCCGCGTGCGGTGTCGGCAGCGTGAAGGTCGCTCAGGTGGAAGAGGATGGTGTCTACACCTGGTACTCCGAAACTCATGCCCGCGCTCATCATCGTGCAGCTCATCGGCTGCTCGCTGGCTGCCGTCGCCAGCGAGCAGGGCTGCAGCGGCGGTTACCTGCGGCTGCCGACAGCGTGGTTCGACCGTAAGCCCGAACAGGGTCGATCCGCCGGGATGAAGCTGTGGGTGGGCAGTCAATCTGCACCGGGTGGGACGCTCCGCCCTACGCGCCTACGTCGCCGGCCACCTCGCCGGTCGGGCAGCACCGATGGCGGGGGTTGGTTTGGCGGCGGCTGGTGCTCGATGAGTTGTCCTGGTGCGGCTGTTCTGCTCCGGAGCGTTCTGGGATGGGAGTGGGTGGCCGCACCGGATGGGTCGGTCGAGGTGACCTGCCGGTGTGTGGACTGGCCTGGTGGGCGGAGAGTGGCGCCGAACAGACCTTCCCGTTAGCCGAGAATTCGGTTAACGTGAATGCGCGGTTGGTGGGGCGCAGCAGATCGTTCCCGCCGGCTTGTTTGTGGTCTTCCCAGTAAAGCCGGGCTGTCTGCGTTGAGTCCGGTAACGCACCACTGTCGGAGTACTGAAATCTCTTAACAGGCTGGGCGGCCGGTTCCCCTGATGTCAGCAGCGGCGACCGCCGCCACTGAATATTGGAGGATCGGGTGCGGGAGTCGACATCGCCGCCGCTATATGTGGTGCCGGAGAAGGGTGGGCTCGCTGACCTCGTCGCGGGCAACGCCGCCGAGGAGCCGGATGCGCCGGTGTTCCACCGCAAGGTCGGGGACCGTTGGGAGCCGGTCAGCGCCGCGACATTCTTCAGCGAGGTCACCGATCTGGCCCGTGGGTTGATCGCCAAGGGGGTCGAGCACGGGGATCGCGTCGGCCTGCTCTCCAGTAATCGGTACGAGTGGTCGCTCATGGACTTCGCCCTCTGGACGATCGGTGCGTCGCCCGTTCCGATCTATCTGACCTCCTCGCCCGAGCAGATCGAATGGATTCTCAGTGACTCGGGTTCGGTGGCGGTCGTGGTGGAGAACGCGACGCACGAGGAGGTGGTCCAGGGAATGCGGGGCAGTCTCCCCGCCCTGCAGCATGTCTGGCAGCTCGATGCCGGAGCGGTGGAGGAGCTTCGGGGCGCGGGTGCCGCGGTCGAACCGGCCGTGGTTGACGAGCGTCGGAAGGCCGTCGAGCCAAAGGACACCGCGACCATCATCTACACCTCGGGCACCACCGGGATGCCCAAGGGGTGCACCCTCAGCCACGCCAACCTGCTCGCCGGCTCCGGCAACTCGGTCGCCCTGCTGCGCACCATGTTCGGGCCAGTGGGTGACCTTCCCGCCTCGACTCTGCTCTTCCTTCCCCTTGCCCACGTCTTCGGTCGGATGGTGCAGGTCGGTGCCACGGTGGCGCGGACCCCGCTGGCGCACTGCTCCGATGTAAAGCAGGTTCCGGCGGAGCTGGCCAGCTACCAGCCGACCTTCCTGCTTTCGGTTCCGTACGTGTTGGAGAAGGCATATAACAGCGCCCGACGCAAGGCGTACGAGGGTGGCAAGGGCAAGATTTTCGACCGCGCGGCAGCGACGGCGATCGCCTACTCAGAGGCGGAGAAGCCCGGTCTGGGCCTGCGCCTCCGCCATGCGCTCTTCGATCGGCTGGTCTACAGCAAGTTCCGTGCCGCGCTGGGCGGGAACCTGCGCTACGTCATCTCCGGGGGCGCGGCGTTGGGGGAGCGCCTCACGCACTTCTACCGGGGCTGCGGCATCACGGTGTTCGAGGGTTACGGACTCACCGAGACCAGTGCGGCGGTCACGGTCAACTCGCTGGAGTCCTTCCGGCCGGGGACGGTGGGCCGGGTCGTGCCGAGCGTGCAGATGCGCATCGGCGAGGATGGTGAGGTGCAGTGCACCGGGGGGCCGGTGTTCGCGGGCTACTGGAACAACGAGGCGGCCAACGCTGAGGCCTTCACCGAGGACGGCTGGTTCCGCACCGGCGACATCGGAGAGTTCGACGACCACGGTCACCTGCGGATCACGGGTCGGAAGAAGGAGATCCTGGTGACGAGCGGGGGTAAGAACGTGTCCCCCACCCTGATCGAGGATCGCATCGCCTCCTCCCCGCTGGTCGCCCAGGCGCTCGTGGTGGGGGATGGGCAGAAGTACATCGCCGCGCTCATCACCATCGACTCGGAGTACCTGGAGCACTGGAAGACCAGCGCGGGAAAGCCGGCTGAGGCCACCTCCGCGGAGCTGGCCAATGATCCCGACCTCTTGCAGGAGCTGCAGCGCGCCGTGGACGCGGGCAACGCGGCGGTGTCCACGGCCGAGGCGGTACGTCGCTTCCGCGTGCTCCCCAGCGAATTCACCGTGGAGTCCGGCCACCTGACGCCGTCGCTGAAGATGCGTCGCAAGGTGATCATGACGGACTTCGCCGACGAGGTGGCCGAGCTGTACGACTGATCCACTCCTGGCCGTACCCCGGAAGGCCCTGCGCGTGCTACGTCACGTGTCAGGGCCTTCCGGCGTTCGTGTTCCTGGTAGCGAGCCTCGGGCTGCGTCACGATCCACCTCGGCGCCGGGAGTGAGGGCGGGCGACCGGCGTCCGGTGACCCACTAGTAGACACCGCATAGTACCGGCTGTATTATGTGGTGCATGATAGCGGCAGATCGATCGGATGATGTGGCCGAGCGGCAGGCCCAGCTACTGCGGGGTTGCCTGGACATGTGCCTGCTCGCGCTGCTTGCGGCCGAGCCGGCCCACGGCTACGAACTCGTCCGCCGGCTGGACACCGCCGGATTCGGAACGGTCAGCTACGGCACCGTCTACCCATTGATCACTCGCCTGCACCGCTTGGGTCTTGTCGCCAACGCGCTGCAGCCCAGTTCCAGTGGGCCACCCCGCAAGGTCTATCGCCTCACCGACACCGGCCGCGATCGGCTGCAGGTCTGGCGCGAGCAGTGGGCTCACTTCGCCAACGTGGTGAACACGACCCTCGCCATCCGTTCACCGGAACCAGGAGATGACCATGAGCACGTTGACCCCAGCCGTTGACGGCCTCCTCGCCACCGCCGACCGAGAGTGGCGCACTCTCGGGATCAACCGTCGCGACCGGGTGACGCTCGCGGCCGACCTGCGGGGCGAGCTCGAGGCGGCCGCCGCCGACGGGTTCGACCCGGCGGAGCTGCTCGGCTCTGACCCGGCCGGGTTCGCCCACCGGATCGCCGAGGAAGCCGGCGTGGAGCGGACCCCGCCCCGGTACGGCCAGATCCTCGGCGCGGCGACTGTGGGCGGGGTGGTCTCCTTCATCCTGGGCTGGGCCCTTGTTCTCGGCCTGCACGAGGTGTTCACGACGGCATTCGATCTGTCGCCCGAGGCGCGCGAACGCATGCCAGTCTGGCTCGGCCCCGCCGCTTTGTATGGCCTCGTCGTAGCGGCCGTGGTGGCCGGGGCTATCCGCGCTGTGCGGGTTGCCCAGCGCGACGTGCCCCGGGTCCAACACACCGCGGCGCGGATGGCCCTACTCCTGCCGCCGGCGCTGGTGGTGTCCAGCGCAGCCGCGTCTGCGGTCGGCTGGGTGCTCGGCTATTCGTTCAACCCGCTCGTGATCGGGGTCGAGGTGGCGATCGTCCTGGCGGGCTTTCTCGCCGCAACGACGCTGGCTCGATACTGGACCGTGACTGCCCCGGGTAACCCAGCCACCGAACTCGCTCCCGCTCTGCGGGAGCCGAGCGCGGCGGGGTAGCCGGCGGGCCACGGGGCGGTACGAGCGGGCGGGGCGGCGGGCGGCGGGACAGCGCCGGCAGAATTGTTGGTGTGATGGCTGATCCGCGACCGCCGGCCCGGTACGGCTACCGCAGCCTCGGGGCCGAATCCGGCTTCCGGGTCCGGTTGGCGGGCGCCGCCGCCAGCAAGCTGCAAGCCGGCATGTTCTCCTTCGCGCTGCTCTACGCGGTATCCGCCGGTCGCTCCTATGGTGTCGCCGCGCTGGTGGTCGCGGTCGCCGCGCTCGGCGGTATCGCGGCGCCCTTCCGTGGGCGGCTGCTCGACCGGTTCGGCGACAGGCGGGTCCTGTGGCCCATCCTGGCCGTGCATGTGGTCTCTGTGGCGGCACTGTCGGTCAACGAGGGGCTACATGGGCCGGTGCTGGCCACCTTTGGGCCGGCGCTCGTGGCGAACGTGTCGATGCCTCCGGTTGGGGTGCTGTCGCGGGTCATGTGGCGCAGGATGTCGCAGCCGGAGAATCTGCGGAGCGCGTTGGCGCTCGACGCGGTGCTCACGGACCTCGCCTTCGTCCTCGGACCCGCCCTGGTTGGTCTGTTGACCGCAACCGTGTCGCCGATGGCCGGGTTGGTGGTTTCCAGCGGCTCGAGTGCGCTGGCGACGGTCCTGCTCCTGCGGGCGCAGGCCGGTGGGGAACCTGCCCGGAGAGTAAACCGGGATCAGGCCGGGGACACCCACCGGCAGCCGTTGGCGGAAAGCCGCCGGGAGTCGGCCGGGGGCGCCCGCGGGGAGTCGGTTGCGGGCACCCGCCGAGAGCCGGACGGCACCACCCAGGAGTCGGGACGGGGTGCCGGCGGTGCGCGGCACTGGGTTGGGCCGCTTGTGCTGGGGCCCCTGCGCTGGCTGCTGCTCGTCGCCTGTCTCTTCTCCGCGGCGTTGCACGCCGTGCAGATCGCGCTCCCCGCGGTGGCTGGTCGGTCGGCTGGCGCCGTTCTGGTCAGCCTCCTGTCGGTCGGCAGCATCGTCGGTGGCCTGGCCGTTGGGGTGCTGCGTAGCCGGTGGGTACCGCGCCTGCCCGTTCTGCTCCTGGGGCTTGCCCTCGCGTGTGTGACCCTGGTGCTGGTCGGTCGGCTGCCGCTGGGGCTGTTGGTGGCCGGGTGTCTCCTGGTCGGTCTCTTCATCGGGCCCACCTTCGTTTCCCTGTACAGCGGTGCGGGGGACCTGGCGCCGTCGGGTACCGACGCGGAGACGCAGTCCTGGACCGGGGCTGCCATTCAGCTCGGCGCCGCCATTGGCGCTGCGGCCGGCGCTGCCGCCATCGAGGGCTGGGCGCCGCTGGCCGCGGTCGGGGTGGCCGCTGTGCTGGCATTCTCCGGGGTTGGGGCGGGCCTTCGGGTGACCCGCTCGCCGCGGCAACGCAGTCGAGCGGAGGGCACAAGCGGGAGTGCCCCTACCTCAGAGCTGGGTGAGGCCGACCCCCGTCCGCTGGTTGAGGCCGGCCCCCATCCGTTGACCGAGGTCGGCAGGCTTTCCGCGGTGACCAACAACCTCGCCGTACCACCGGGCGTTGATCCTGGCGGTAGAGGTGTTTCTGCCCGTATTGAGGGATAGGTAACCAGTAGTAGCGGCTGTCCTTCTTGCGGTACTTAACTGCGCGGAGGCGTACGCGATGCAGGGGTTCTCTCAGCGGCTGGGTCGGGGTGCCGGAGGGCGCCGGGCGGGACGCGCTGTCGTCGGATGGTTCGCCCTCGCGCTGGCGGTGACGCAGACGATCGGGGTGTCGCCGACATTGGCGCAGCAGCAGCCCGGATCGACCGCCGCGTCGGAATTCCTGCTGGCCTGGGGGAAGAATAACGATGGGCAGCTGGGTAACGGGAGCACCACCGGAAGTAACGAGCCGATCGCGGTGAGCCTGCCGCTGGGCGTCACGATCACCGCTGTCGCCGCCGGTCGGCATCACAGCCTGGCGTTGACCTCGGCCGGCACCGTGCTCGCCTGGGGCGCCAACCACTTTGGTCAGCTCGGGGACGGAACCCTGGTCGACCGTAGGGCGCCCGTGGAGGTGAGCCTGCCGGCGGGCACCACGGTTGCCGCGGTCGCCGCGGGCGCCACCCACAGCGTGGCGTTGACCTCGGCCGGCACCGTCCTCGCCTGGGGCGACAACGGCTTCGGCCAGCTCGGGGACGGGAGCACGACCCGGCGTACCACTCCCGTCGAGGCGAGCCTGCCGTCCGGAGCCACGGTCACCGCTGTCGCCGCTGCCGAAAGCCACAGCCTTGCGGTGACCTCCGCGGGCGCCGCGTTCGGCTGGGGGCTGAACAACCTTGGTCAGCTGGGCGACGGGAGCACCGACGATCGGAGTACGCCGGCCAGTGTCGCCCTGCCCCCCGGCGCCGAGGTCACCGCGATCGCCGCCGGCCGCCGTCACAGTCTGGCGGTCACCTCCACCGGCACCGCCCTCGCCTGGGGATACAACGCCTTCGGTCAACTCGGGGACGGGACCAACACCCACCGGAGCACGCCGGTCGGCGTCGCACTACCCCTCGGCGCCGACGTTGCCGCCGTGGTGGCCGGCCGCGTCCACAGCGCCGCCCTGACCTCGGCCGGCACCGTCTTCGCCTGGGGGGACAACAGCGCCGGGCAGCTCGGAAACGGGAGCAACAGCAGCAGCAACGAACCCCTCGACGTCAGCCTGCCCACGGGCACCACGTTCACCACCATCGCCTCCCGCGACAGCGACCACACTCTGGTGATAGCCACCGACGGCACCGCCCTCGCCTGGGGGAGCAATGTCTTCGGCCAGCTCGGTGATGGAACCGGCAACAACTCCAACACGCCGGTGACCGTCACCCTGCCCTCCGGTATCACCCTGACCGCCACCGCCGTCGGCGACGACCACAGCCTGGCTCTGCCGGCTCAGCAGGTGGGCTCCGCCACGACCCTGCAGGTCTCGCCGCCCGACCCGACCGCGGATCAGGACGTCACGCTCACCGCCGCCGTCACCTGTGACCTCGGGGACCCAGCCGGCAGCGTCACTTTCCGCAGCAACAACACCGAGCTCGCCACCGTGCCCCTGGACACCACCAACACCGCCACCCACACCACCCGGCTCCCCGTCGGCGCCAACACCCTCACCGCCGACTACACCAGCAGCACCACCGTCTGCCCCAACAGCCAGTCCGAGGCCACCACCATCACCGTCGCCGACCCGACCAGCCCCACGGACCCGACCGATCCCACCGATCCGACCGACCCTGATCTGCCCATCACCGGGGCCAGCCTGCCCGGCCTGCTCGGCGTCGCCACCCTGCTACTCCTCACCGGCGTCAGCTTCATCTACCTCGCCCGCCGACACCGGTCGACCCACCACTGAGGTGATCAGGTAGCGGTAAGGGGCTACCCTTGCGGCCCATGGACCTTCTCGTGGTGGGCGGCAGTGGGCTGCTGGGCCGAGAGATCGTTCGCCAGGCGCTGCGGACCGGCCGTCAGGTGGCGGCGACCTTCCACCGTCAGGCGGCGCCGGTGGCGGGGGTGCACTGGCGAAAGCTCGACATCCGACGCCGCGACGAGGTTGCCGCCCTGGTGCACCAGCTCCGACCGGGTGCGATCATCAATGCGGCCTACCAGCAGGACGACTGGGGCACCACCGCCGACGGCGGCATGTACGTGGCTGCCGCAGCCGCCGCCAACGGGGCCCGCCTGGTGCAGGTCTCCAGTGATGCGGTCTTCTCCGGCGCGGCGGAACGCTACGACGAGACGGATAACCCCGACCCGATCAGCCCGTATGGTGCGGCCAAGGCCGCGGTCGAGACGGCGACCAGGGGCCTGGATCCGAGTGCCGTCATCGCTCGCACCTCGTTGATCGTTGGAGTCGGTGGTAGCTCTCGCCAGGAGCGGCTGGTGCACACCCTCGCCGCCGATCCCACCCGTGGTGTTCTCTTCACCGACGAGCTGCGCTGCCCGATCCACGTCACGGACCTGGCCGCGGCGCTGCTGGAGTTGGCCAATTCCGATCACGCCGGAATCCATCACGTCGCTGGCGCCGATGCGGTCAGCCGCTACGAACTCGGCCTGCTCATCGCCCGCCGCGACGGTCTCGACGAGACGGTCCTGCCCGCCGGCCGCCGGGCCGACACCACCGTTCCTGGTCCGATCCGGGTCCGCCTCGACTGCACCGAAACCCAGTCAAAATTGACCACCCAGCTTCGCGGTGCCCGTACGTTCCTTGCCCCACCCGCCTAACTTGATCTTTAACTTGTGCGGCGTGGCCTCGGGAAGACAACCTCTCCCAAGAAGAAATCGACCAATCCCCGGCCACGCCGGCACAGGTTAGAGACCAAGTTAGGCCGCCTTCGAGGATCGGCTCGCCCTGGTCAACGACTGATCACCTTAACAACCAAGATCAGCCGTTGACCGGATCCGAGATCCTCCGCGTTGACGCATAGGGACGTGGGCAGGTAGGTGCGCGCCCGTCACGGAGCCGCCCTCTCTGGTCGGATATCGCGTCGGGCGGTCGTCACCGTGTCGGCCCACGTAGGAAGTTCTCCAAGCCAGCCAGGTCGTCGGTATTGATGTGGTCCACCCCGGCCGCGCGTAGCTCGTGCCAGACGGCCTCTCGTTGCGCTCCGGGCTCGTCAGGCGTGGCCCAAAAGCGCACCCGCTGCCCGTTCTGGTGCGCGGCGGCGATGATGTCGCGCAGCTGGGTTTGTTGCTCGGTCGGCATCGGGCCGACTCCCTGCCAGGTGAAAAGATTGTTCCAGTTGTCGCTGATCAGCGGCATGAACGCCGAAGTGGCACCGGTGTCGAGATCGGACATCCGGCCGTCGTAGAAGGCATACCGAACTGACTGGTCTTCCATCAGGTCCCGGGGCCGGTCCCCGCTGATCACGACCGTCACCGCGCTGGTGTGGACCTGGCCGAAGTCGTACCGGGTGAGCATCTGTTGGTACGACTGTAGGACCTGGTCGAGTTCGGTGTACGTCTCCGTGCCGGTGTTCTTGATGTCGACCAGCAGTTGCAGCGGCTGCGGGCTACCCGGATACACCTGGCCGTTGTTGCTGGCCACCCGGGCCGCGAGCGGGTCCAGGTAAAGATTCTGCAAGGTCCGGCCCGGTCGCAGGTCCCAGAAATCGTGACCGACCAGCAGTTCGTCGCCGACCAGGTAGATGTCGGCCTCGACGCTGGTGAAACCGTGATCAAGAGCGTCCAGCAGTGGCCGCTCGTGCTCGTAGTCGTTGTGTGCGTGCGCCTGTGCTAGTGGGCAGCTACTGCCAGCCCCCCAGGCGGGTGCTGCCCCCAGCAGCATCGTCGCCACCAGGCCCAGGGCCACCGACAACCGGCGAAGCATGAATCAACCTCCGAGGGTTTGTAACGCTCAAACGACACGGATGCTAGGCGCGGCCGGCGGCCGGCTGCCCAACCCACTGTTAACTCCAGCTGTACTTTGATCCGACAAATCCGCATGCCGCCCCTCGGTGCCATCCCTGGGGAAGGCGGCGTGACCTGCTGGAAAATCCCCAGACCCAAATGCCGCGGTGTCCGGTGGATCGTTAGGTCCTCAGTCGGTGTGGCGGGCAACCTCGGGATCGTTCACGAAGTCGTGCACGGTGGCATGGTCAGTGCCGCGAAACTGACGCAACAAGAGGCGCGGCGTAGCCAGCTCCATAGCGGCACATGCGTTCACTTTTATTCGGAGGCGGGCGAGCTGGTTTCGGCCATGGAACACCGCTGGGCTGGTATTTCGATCGGCGGATCGACCAGGGTCATGTGGTGGGCGTTTCTGCGCGTCGATCCGCTAAGGACCGCTAATAATGACTTCTGTCCTATTAGCGGAGGACTTTCCGCTCGGAGGTGGGTGCGATGCAGGGAATCTGCCAGCGGCGTGGCCGGGGCGGCGGAGTGCGGCCGGTGCGGCGTGCGGTCGCCGGTTGGTTCTCCCTCGCGCTGGTGGTGGCGTTCTCGCCGGTGATCGGCGGAACGTCCGCGTCGGCGCACCGCCAACCCGGATCGGCGCAACACCAACCCGGATCGACCTCCGCCAGCTCCGACGCGATCTTCGCTTGGGGTGGGAACGCCGGGGGTCAGCTGGGCGACGGGACCACGGACAACAGCAGTGAGCCGCTCGCGGTGCGCCTGCCCGCGAGTACCACGGTCGCCGCCGTCGCTGCCGGTGAGCGCCACAGTCTGGCCCTGACCTCCGCGGGCACCGTTCTCGCCTGGGGCAGCAACTCTGCAGGCCAGCTCGGTAACGGGACCACCGTCAGCAGCGGCGAGCCCGTCCCGGTGCGCCTGCCCGCGGGTATCCGGGTCGTCGCCGTCGCCGTCGGTGCCAACCACAGTGTGGCGTTGACCTCCACCGGCTCGCTGCTCGCCTGGGGCGCCAACCACTCCGGCCAGCTCGGCAACGGCACGGCTACCAGCAGCAGCACTCCCGTCGTGGTGCGCCTGCCGACGGGTACCGTGGTCGCCGCGGTGTCCGTGGGTCGCGACCACAATCTGGTCCTGACCGCGACCGGGCCGGCGGCCCTGCTCGCCTGGGGGGCGAACAGCGAAGGCCAACTGGGCGACGGAACCGTCTCCGGTCGCAGCGTCCCGGTCGCCGTTGCGCTGCCACCCGGCCCCACCATCACCGCCGTCGCTGGTGGAGGCGGCCACAGCCTGGCGTTGACCGCCGACGACACCGCCCTGGCCTGGGGCGACAATGCTCGCGGTCAACTCGGCGACGGCAGCACCACGGACAGCCTCGTACCCGTCCCCGTCGCTCTGCCCGTCGGCACCGAGGCCACCGCGGTCGCCGCCGGCCGTACGCACAGCGCGGTGCTGACCTCCGCGGGAACCGCCCTTGCCTGGGGCGGCAACCAGCGGGGGCAGTTGGGGAACGGCTCCACCTCCGACAGCAGTGAACCGGTCTCGGTCAATCTTCCGATCGGCCTGCGCCTCACCGCTATCGCCAGTCGCGACAGTGACCACAACGTGGCGATAGCCAGTGACGGCACCGCCCTGGCCTGGGGCGTCAACTCGCAGGGGCATCTCGGGGACGGGACCACCACCGACAGCGCCACTCCCGTGGCGGTGCGCCTGCCCACGGGTACCACGTTGGACATGATCGCCGTCGGCAACGACCACAATCTGGCCCTGTCCACGCTGCCTGCGGCTTCCGCGACGGTCTTGCGGGTTTCGCCGCCGGACCCGACCGCGGATCAGGACGTCACGCTGACCGCCACGGTCACCTGCAACGCCGGCGACCCGGCCGGCAGCGTCACCTTCCGCAGCGACAACACCGACCTCGCCACCGTGCCGCTGGACAGCACCAACACCGCCACCCACACCACCCGGCTCCCGGTCGGCGCCAACATTCTCACCGCCGCCTACACCAGCACCACCAGCGCCTGCCCCAACAGTCAGTCCGAGGCCACCACCATCACGGTCGCCGAGCCCTCCGAACTGCCCACCACCGGTCCCAACCTGCCCACCCTGCTCGCCGCGGCAGCCCTGCTGATCGTCGGTGGCGCCGCCCTCATCCACCTCACCCGTCAGCGCCGGCCAGGTCATCCGTACTGAGGCCCTGGCCCTTCGCTGTTGGCCGGACCAGCAGCGGCGCCCCAACTCCCGGTTGACCTTGGGTCCTCGCGGGGCTCCCCGGCTGATCGGAGAACGCCCGGGGAGGGGGTTTATCGGCGTGCGGCGCGGGTACCCGGCCCGAGATTTACGTCAAGTCGGTAGCACGGGGACTAGTGGGATGAAACGGGCGGGAGCGCGGCGTGGGGGGTAGGGGAGCGGCGAGTTCACGTGCGGCGGGAGCGGCGGCCGTGAGTGAGGTCATGCTGCCCCAACCGGTCGTGCGCGCACCCGGACCGGCGCTGGAGGTCGACCTGGCCGCCCTCGCCGCCGACCTCCGGGCGGAGGTGGACGGCGAGGTCCGGTTCGATGCCGGTTCCCGGGCCGCCTACTCCACCGACTCCTCCAACTACCGGCAGGTGCCGCTCGGGGTGGTGCTGCCCCGGACGATCGAGGCGGGGGTGGCGGCGGTCGCGGTGTGCCGTCGGCACCGGGCGCCGCTGGTCTCCCGAGGCGGTGGCACCAGCCTGGCCGGACAGTGCACCAACACCGCCGTCGTGCTGGACTGGTCGAAGTACTGCAACCTCCTGCTGGAGGTGGATCCGCAGGCGCGGACCTGCCTGGTGGAGCCCGGCATCGTCCTGGACTCACTCAACGCCCAACTCGCGTCGACCGGGCTGGAGTACGGCCCCCGCCCGTCCACCCACAGCCGCTGCACCCTGGGCGGCATGCTCGGCAACAACTCCTGCGGCGCCACCGCCCAGCGGACCGGCAAGGTGGTCGACAACATCGTCGAGTTGGAGGTACTGCTCTACGACGGCACCCGGCTCTGGGTCGGGGAGACCAGCGACGAGCAGTACGCCGAGATCCAGCTCCGGGGTGGCCGACCGGCCGAGATCTATCGGCAGTTGCGGGCGCTGCGCGAGGAGTACCTCGCCGACATCCGTACCCGCTACCCACACATTCCGCGCCGGGTCTCCGGGTACAACCTCGACAGCCTCCTGCCGGAGAAGGGCTTCCACGTCGCGCAGACCCTGGTCGGCTCCGAGGGCACGCTGGTCACCATTCTCCGGGCGCGGTTGCGGCTGGTGCCCGTGGTCAAGGCGTCCGCCCTCGTCTTTGTCAACTATCCGGACATCGCCGCGGCGGGTGACGACGTCATGCGGGTGCTGGCCCACAAACCGGTCACCCTGGAGGGGATCGACCATCGGCTGGTCGCGGACGAGCGGCGCAGACGCGAGCGGCCCGCCGGGCTTCGGGAGATCCCCGAGGGCGGCGCCTGGTTGATGATCCAGATGGGCGGGGACACGCCAGGGCAGGCCCGTGCCGCCGCCAGTCGACTGATCGCCGCCGTCCGTGGCGGCGGTGCGGGGACCGTGCACGAATTCAACGACCCGGCCCACGAGCGGCAGATGTGGCAGGTCCGGGAGTCATCCCTGGGAGCGACCGCACAGGTACGGGGCTCCGAGCGCACCTGGCCGGGCTGGGAGGACTCGGCCGTCGCCCCGGAGAAGCTCGGCGACTACCTGCGGGACCTGCGACAGCTCCTTGAGGAGTACGGCCTGGACCAGGCGTCGCTGTACGGCCACTTCGGGCAGGGGTGCGTGCACACGCGCATCCCGTTCGAGCTGAACACCCCCGACGGGGTGGGGCGGTTCCGCTCGTTCCTGGAACGGGCGGCTGACCTGGTCACCTCCTACGGCGGATCCTGCTCCGGTGAGCACGGGGACGGCCAGGCCCGGGGCGAGCTGCTGCCGAAGATGTACGGTGGCCGGCTGATGCGGGCGTTCGGCCAGCTTAAGGCGATCTTCGACCCGGACGACCGGATGAATCCGGGCAAGACCGTGTCGCCCTACCCGCTCGACAGCCACCTGCGGTTGGGCGTCGACTATGACCACGGCCCGGTGCGGACCACCTTCGCCTACCCCAACGACGAGGGTAGTTTCGCCAACGCCGTGCTTCGCTGCGTCGGGGTGGGCCAGTGCCGCCGGCACGACGGTGCGGTGATGTGCCCCTCCTACATGGTCACGCGGGAGGAGGAGCACTCCACGCGAGGCCGCTCCCGGTTGCTCTTCGAGATGCTCGACGGCGGCGCCCGGGGCGGCAGCATCGACGACGGGTGGCGCTCCACCGCTGTCCGGGACGCTCTCGATCTCTGCCTGGCGTGCAAGGGCTGCAAGGCCGACTGTCCGGTGAATGTGGACATGGCGACCTACAAGGCGGAGTTCCTGTCGCACCACTACGCCGGGCGCCTCCGTCCCCGCGCGCACTATTCGATGGGGTGGCTGCCGGCGCTGGCGGCGGTGGCCGGAATCGTGCCGAGCGTGGTGAACGCCCTCACCCACGCGCCCGGTCTGGGCCGGCTGGCGAAGGCGGCGGGCGGCATCGACCAGCGGCGCGACATCCCGACCTTCGCCGAGGAGAGTTTCCAGCGGTGGTTCGCCCACCGGACCCCGACCGGGGACGGCCACCGCGGCGAGGTGCTGCTCTGGCCGGACACCTTCACCAACCGGCTCCATCCCGGGGTGGCCCAGGCCGCGGTGGAGGTGCTGGAGTCCGCCGGATGGCGGGTCCGGGTACCGGAGGGGCCGGTGTGCTGCGGGCTGACCTGGCTCTCCACCGGTCAACTCGGCGTCGCCAAGCGGGTGTTGCGGCGTACGGTCGCGGCCCTTCGGCCCCACCTGCGGGCGGGTACCCGGGTGGTTGGTCTGGAACCGAGCTGTACGGCCGTCTTCCGTAGCGACGCCTACGAGCTCTTCCCGGACGACGAGGATGTCATCCGGCTCCGCCAGCAGACGGTCACCCTGGCGGAGCTCCTGCAGGAGCACAGCCCCGGCTGGCAGCCGCCGCGGCTGGCGGCACACGCGCTGATCCAGACCCACTGCCACCAGCACGCCGTCCTGGGGACCGCCGCTGACCAGGCGGTGCTCACCAACGCTGGGGTGCGAGCCGACTTTCTCGATTCGGGCTGCTGTGGCCTCGCCGGAAACTTCGGCTTCGAGCAGGGGCACTACGAGGTCTCTGAGGCCTGCGCCGAACGGGTGCTCCTGCCGGCCGTTCGGGACGCCAGCGACACCGATGTGATTCTCGCCGACGGGTTCAGCTGCCGCACCCAGGTCGAGCAGAGCGCCTCCGGCGGCCGCACGGCGATTCACCTGGCCGAGTTACTGCGGGCGGGGTTGCACGGTGAGTCGGTGGTGTCTCACCCGGAACGGCGCTGGGGAGGCCGGCCGCAACCGCCGTCCCGGCGGGCGCGGCTGGCCGCGGTCGGGCTGGTCGGCCTGGCCGTACTCGCGCCGGTGCTCGCCCTGGTCGAGTCGAAGGCGCGGCGGTGGGGGAGCTCGAGGCCGCGGCGGCTGTGGTGAGGCGGGTTGGCATCGGATGGGGGCGGTAGCGATGGTGGCGAAACAGGCGCCTGCCCGGATCATGGGCCGGGGGGAGCTGACCCCGACCGCGGCGGTGGGGGAGCTGACCCGGTTGGTCTGGGGCGGGCTGCTCCTGGCCGCGCCCGACCAGGTGTTGCGGGTGATGGGCGGCGATCCGGGTTCGACCCCGTCGACGATCCTGCGGGTGCTCGGAGTCCGGCACCTGGTGCAGGCCGCGGTGCTGCTCCGATGGCCGACGCCGGAGGCGTTCCGGCTCGGTGCGGTCGCCGACGGGCTGCACGCGCTGACCGCGGTGGCGCTCATCGCCGATCGGCGACGGCGTCGGGTCGCCTTGACTGACGCCGCCGTCGCCACCGGCTGGACCATCCACGACGGTGTCGCCGCGAGCCGGGCGGGCGCCCGCGGCCGACGGTGACGGGCGCCTGGTGGCGCCGAAGAGGGCCGTCCGGCGGGCGGCCCGGTTATGACCACGGAGGACAGTGCCGTCCACCTGCGGAGATCTATGGTTGGCCGGATGCGAATCAAACCAGCTGTGGACCGGTTTAACGCCTGGTTCGCGTCGTTCCAGTCCTCGCCCTGGTGGCGACGTCGCTTTACGGTCATCACCTACACCGGTCGGCGCTCCGGCCGGACGTTCAGCACGCCGGTGGCGTACCAGCGGGCCGGGAACACCGTAACGATCGGGGTGCGGATGGCCGACGCCAAGAACTGGTGGCGCAACTTCCTCAACGGCGGTCCGATCACCTTGCAGCTCGACGGCGTCCCCCGCACCGGTCACGCGGCTTCCACCCGCGACGATCGGGGCCGGGCCTGGGTCACCGTGCGGCTGGACAACTGAGCTCGTCCAGCGGTGCACTCCGGTGACCTCCGTGGGGCGCACCGCGAACGTCGGCGGTCACGGCATCAGTCGGCGCAGGGAGCGGCGTGGCCGAGGCGTACGGCGGTCTCGAGCATCAGCGCGTGCACGAAGGCCTGCGGGAGGTTGCCCCGTAGCTGCCGCTGCGCCACGTCGAGTTCCTCGGTGAAGAGTCCCGGTGGGCCGCACCCCGCCCGGTTGCGTTCGAACCACCGGTTCGCGGCGACGGCGTCGCCGGCCTGCCACTCGGCGATCGCCGCGGCGAAACCGCAGAGCAGGAAGGCCCCTTCGGCGTCTCCAAGCGGGCGGCGGTCGGGTCGAAACCGGTACAGGTAGCCGTCCTGCTGGAGTTCGTTCAGCACCGCTCGACGGGTCGCCTCGGTCCGGGGGTCGCCTTCGGGGAGCGCACCGCGGATTCCCGGCAGCAGCAACGCCGAGTCGACGCGGGGGTCGTCGTAGGCGCGCTGCCAGCGCCCGGAGGGGTGGAGGGCGTGCGCCGTGGTGTCGGCGAGAATCGTGTCGGCGAGGGAGGCCCATCGGCCGGCCAGGCCGCCCGGCGCGATTCGGGCCGCCGCGCGCAGCCCGGCCACACAGGTCAGCTTCGAGTGGGTCCACTGCCGGGCCGGGAGCTCCCAGATGCCCGAGTCGGGCGACCGCCAGCATTTCTCGATGGCCTTGGCGGCGACGGTCAGTGCATGCCAGGAGGTGGCCTCCAGCCGTCCCCGTTCGGCGGCGGCTGCCAGGACCAGCAGCACGTCACCGTAGGCGTCCAGTTGGAACTGCCCACCAACCCAGTTACCGGTCCGGGCCTTGGCCCCCGGATAGCCGGGTAGAAAGTCCAGCTCCTCTTCCGACGGTACGGGGCCACCATCGATGGTGTAGGCGGGAGCGAGCCGATCACCGTCGGCGAGGACCCGGTCGGTGAGGAACCGCACCGCGTCGTCGAGGAGGTCGTGCCGACCGATCAGGGCGGCGGCCTGTCCGGCGAACGACTGGTCGCGGATCCAGGCGTACCGGTAGTCGTAGTTGCGTCCGGCGAGCGCTCGCTCCGGCAGCCCCGTGGTTACCGCGGCGACCATGCCGCCGCCGGGCTGGGTCAGCCCGCGCAGCACCGTGTAGGCGAAGATCGCGTCCCGTCCCGCGGTGCCGCGGGACAGCGGGCGCAGCACGTCCTGCCAGGACTTCTCGGTGATCCGCCACAGCTCTGAGGCATTGGGTGGCTTCCCCTCCAGGGGCTGGGTGGCGATCTCCAGCACCAGGTCAACCTGCCCACCGGCGGGCACCCGCAGCTCGCCGTCGAGTGGCCCCTCGGCGGTGGGTTCGAGGGGGTGGCCGCAGGTGTGGCGGAGGTGCAGGTCACCGGAGCGAGCGTGCCACAGCCCCCCGTCCTGCCGTACCTGGCGGAGCGGCTCTCGACCGAAGTTCGCCCGGGGGGCGAGCCGGACCCGGACCTTCGCGTCCTGGTCCACCGCGCGTATCTGGCGGAGCAGGACCACCCGTTGGGCGTCGCCGGGGAAGGCCAGGGCCTCCCGGGTTTCGATGATTCCGTCGGTGGTCACCCATCTGTTGATCCAGATCAGCGAGTCGGGCTCATACTGGCCGCCCCAGACGAAGCGCCGGGCCGTCGGGCTCACCAGGTAGCTGCCCCGGCCACCGAGGAGGCCGCTGAACAGCGGCGGGTCGGCCCACCGGGGGGCGCAGAGCCACACGATGTTCCCGTCCGGGCCGACCAACGCCGCCCGCTGCCCGTCGGCGAGTAGCGCGTACTCCCGGAGCACGTTCGGTGAGTCCAGGTGGCGCGCTTTGGGGCTGTTCGTCCGTTCGTTGCGGGCCACGGCAGCACCTCCCCGCCCCCCGTACCCGATCGGTGGTCCCCGACACCCGTGGCGGCCGGCCAGCCGGCCCGACTAACTCGAAACGCCCCGGGTAGACAGCGTGCCGAGGCGTGGAACCGGAGCAAGTCAACCCGGTACGGGAGGTGGCGCGGATGGGGCACGGGCTACGGGATATCCAGGTGGCGGTGGTCACGGGTGCCAGTGGCGGGGTCGGGCGGGCCACCGTGCGGCAGCTGGCACGGCCGGGGGTCACGATCGCCCTGTTGGCCCGCGGCCGTGCCGGTCTCGACGCCGCGGCCGACGATGTCCGCGCCGCTGGCGGCCACGCCGTGCCGATCGAGGTCGACATGGCCGACTACCATCAGGTCGCCGCCGCCGGCCAGCGGGTTGAGGACGAGCTGGGGCCGATCGACGTGTGGATCAACGTGGCGTTCAGCTCGGTCTTCGCGCCCTTCCAACAGATCCGGCCCGAGGAGTTCCGCCGGACCACCGAGGTCGCCTACCTCGGCTACGTCTACGGCACCCGGGTGGCCCTGGATCACATGGTCCCGCGGGACCGGGGGGCCATCGTGCAGGTCGGATCGGCGCTGGCGTACCGGGGAATTCCCCTGCAGGCCGCCTACTGTGGGGCCAAGCACGCCATCGTCGGGTTCACCGAGTCGCTCCGTTGTGAGTTGCTGCACGACAAGAGCAACGTCAAGGTCACCATGGTGCACCTACCGGCGATGAACACCCCGCAGTTCTCGTGGCTGCTGTCCCGGCTGCCGCGGCACGCCCAGCCGGTGCCGCCGATCTACGAGCCGGAGGTCGCCGCCCGCACCATCGTCGCCGCTGCCGCCCGGCCGGGGCGGCGGGCGTACTGGGTGGGCACGCCCACCGTCCTGACCATCCTGGCTAACCGGCTGGTGCCGGGGCTGCTGGATCGCTACCTGGGCCGGACGGGCTACGACTCGCAGCAGACCGACCAGCCGGTCGGGCCGGACCAGCCGGTGAACCTGTGGCAGCCGGCCGATGGGCCCGGCGGCCACGACTTCGGTGCGCACGGCGCGTTCACCGATCGATCGCTGCGGCACAGCCCGCAGGCGTGGCTGTCCCGGCACCGCATGGTGTCGGTGGCGGGGGCGGCGGGGTTGCTCTTCGGCCTGCTTGCCTGGCGTCGTACCTGAGCGGCCGGCCGGGTCAGCGCCGAGCTGCGACAGCCCTGGCGCTGACCAGACCCTGCGGTGATCGGACCCGGTTAGCGGATCGCGCCGATGCCGCGGGCGGCGAGGTAGCCCTCGTCGGTCGCCCGGTCCGGGGTGACGATCGCGGTGGGCTCGCTCTGCCGGGCCTTCACCCAGTCCTGGTGGAACGTGCTTCCCGGGGCGACCTCCGCCCGCCGTGCGGGCTCCTGGAGCGGGTTGATCGGCGCCACCAGCGCTGGCCGAGCCGGGGCAGCCGCGTGGGCCGCGGTGTCGCGGGCGAACTCGGCCAGGGCGAGCGCGGCCGGCTTCGGTCGGTGGTCAACGGTGAACAGGCCCAGATCGTATTCCCGGTCCGGGAAGTCGGTGAGGCGACGATCGATGTCGTGCGAGGACCACCAGGTGACGCCCCACAGTGCCGGGTTGCCGCCCACCGTCGCCAGGGTGCGCGCGACGAACTCGCCGGCCTGCTCCGCCGGTACGTCCGGCCGGGGCACCCCGACCTCCTGCAGCCACACCGGGCGGGTCGGTTCCGGGGAGCTGGAGGCGGCGAGCTCCAGCAGGTAGTCGGCGTGTGAGGTGGTGGCCGGCCCGAGCGGTCCATCGATGCGCGAGGTCCCGTTGAACACCCAGGAGTGCACCGTGGTCAGGTCGCCCAGCTCGACCGCCTCGGCGGGGTGGAAGGGGTGATCAGGGGCGTACCACGCGTCGTCGAAGACGGAGTGCAGGCGAAGTACGTCGGGCGCCGCGGTGCGGACCACCTCGAGTAGCTCCGCCGCCCACTGGTGGGAGGCGTCCGGGGTGGTGGGGTTGGCCGGCCAGAGGTTGTTGACCTCGTTGCCGAGGGTGATGGCGAAGACGTTGGGGCGCGTCGCGACCTCGGTGCTGAGTCGACGGACGTACTCGTTGATGCCGTCGCGTGCCGCCCGGTCGGTGAAGATGCTGCTCTGGTGCCAGGTGAGCACCCAGGAGGGCAGGAAGTCGAAGCTGGACAGATGCCCCTGGAGCAGGTCGACCGAGACCCCGAGGTCGAACTCCGCCGCTACGTCGATCAACGAGAGCAGGTCGTCGATCGGCTGTTGGCGGAGGAGCGCGCGGTTGGGTTGGATCCACGGCCAGATCGGGAAGACGCGTACGTGGTCCAGGCCGATGCTCGCCAGGTCTTCGAGGTCGCGGCGGGCCGCGTCCGCCGAGAAGTCGAGCCAGCTGTAGAACCAGCCGTCGGACGGTACGTAGTTGGCGCCGAGGCGGAACCTTCGGGTGCTCTGCGTACGGGCATTGGTGTTCAAAAGGTCCTCCATGTGGATAGCCAGGCACAGATGGGGCGCTAAACCGATTTATTTCCCACCTAGAGTATTGCTCGACACGCGAGCATCGACCCGGGAGTGCTAGTTGCGGGTTGGTGAGGTGCTCTCCCGCGTGATCAGCCGGGGCGTCTCGGTCTTGTGGTTCTTCGTCTTCGTGGGGTTGGCCAGGACCGCCATCATGGTCTGGGCCGCCTGCACGCCGAAGCGGTAGGTGTCGCGGGACAGCGCGGTGAGGGAGGGGTGGGTGAGCTGGGCCAACACCGAGTCATCGAAGGAGACGATCGACAACTCGTGTGGGACGGCGACCCCCATCTCCAGCGCGACGCCCAAGCCGGCGACGGCCATCAGGTCACTGTCGTAGATGATCGCTGTTGGGCGGCCGGCCCCGGCGAGCAGCTTGCGGGTGGCTGCTGCGCCCTGGGCGTCGCTGAAGTCGGTGTGCAGTGACCGGGCGCGGGGGAGCGTCAGCCGGGTGGCGGCGTCCCGCAGTGCTCGGGAACGGCGCTGGGTGTGCTGAAACTCGGGTAGCCCCGACACGTGGGCGATCCGGGTGTGGCCGAGCACCGCGAGGTACTCCACCGCCGAGAGCATCGCCGCTCGGTCGTCGGCCCAGACCGAGGAGACGCGCCCGTGCCGGCCCGGCCCGCCGACCACGACGGCCGGGATCTCGAGCTGCTCCACCACGGCGATGCGTGGGTCGCGAACCTTCAGGTCGATCAATACCAGGCCGTCCACCCGGCGTTCGGAGACCCAGCTCCGGTAGATCTCGATCTCCGCTTGGGTGTCCTCGACGATCATCAGGTGCAGCGCGATCGACTGACTGGAGAACTCCGCCTGTAGGCCGGAGAGGAGGCGAGCGAAGAAGGGCTCCACCCCGAGGGTGCGCGCGGGGCGCGCGATCACCAGCCCGACGGCGTCGGCGCGGGCTCCGCCGAGGGCCCGCGCCGCACTGTGCGGGCGCCAGTTGATCTCTTCGGCCACGCGGAGGATGCGCGCCCGGGTGGCCTCGCTGACGCCGGGCCGGCCGTTGAGCGCGAACGAGACGGCACCCTTGGAGACCCCGGCCCGTAGGGCGATGTCGGCGATTGTCGGTCGCTGCATCTGGCGACGCTCTCCCTCCACGCGGCTACCGAAGAAGCGACGGTCGGTAGGCCGCTCTTGACACGTGATTCTAACCGGGGGGATAGTCCGTTCACTAGACCGGTTTATCATTGCCGGCGGATCGCCTGTGAGCACCGGACACGCCCGATCCGACGGGGGTAGCCGGCTGACTAATAGTTAGGGGCGGAGAGAGATGCGAACACGCTTGGCCGGGCTTGCCCTGTCGTCGGCCGTGCTGACGGCCGTCGCGGGATGCGGGCTGTCCGGCACGGACACCAGTGATGACCAGGTAGACATCACCGGTGAAGTCAAAGGCACGGTGACCCTGCAGACCTGGGCCCTGAAGCCCAAGTTCACCGACTACATGCAGGGTGTTATCGACGGGTTCGAGGAGAAGTACCCGGGAACGACCGTAAAGTGGCTGGACCAGCCCGGTGACGGCTACTCGGAGAAGGTGCTCAGCCAGGCGGCCAGCAATGAGCTGCCCGACGTGACGAATCTCCCACCGGACTTCGCCCTGCCGCTCGCCGAGCAGGGGTTGCTGCTCGACGTCGACCAGGCCGACGACAAGCTCCGCGAGGAGTACGTCGCGGGCGCCGTCGCCTCCTACGAGTACGCCGGCCAGACCGGGGTCTACGGCTACCCGTGGTACCTCAACACCGACGTGAACTACTGGAACACGGAGCTGCTGTCCCAGTACGGGTTGGACGCGACCAAGCTCCCGACCACGATCGAGGAACTGGTCGACCAGGCCCGGATCGTCAAGGAGAAGTCCGACGGCAAGGTCCACCTGCTGAGCCGGATGCCCAGCGTCGAGGATCTGACCCAGGCCGGAGTCGACATCCTTTCCTCGGACGGCAAGGAGTTCGTCTTCAACACCCCCGAGGCCGTGGCGGTCCTCGACACCTACCGGGACGCGTTCGCCGAAGGGCTCCTGCCCAGCAACGTGCTGACCGACGCCTACCTCGGCAACATGGAGCTGTTCAAGAAGCAGCAGGTCGCCTGGACCACCGGTGGCGGTAACTCGATCAACACCATCAAGGTCGACAACCCGTCGCTGGCCGAGAAGATCATCGCGTCACCGGCGATCGGCACCCCGCCGCTGTACACTCAGGGGCTGTCGGTGGCCAAGGGCAGCGACAACCTGCCCGCGGCCGTCGCCCTCGCCCGGTGGGTGACCAACGCGGAGAACCAGGCGGCCTTCGCTGAGGTCGTGCCCGGCATCTTCCCGAGCACGGTTGCCTCCGCTGAGGATCCCCAGTTCAGCGAGAGCGACGGCACCAACGCCGGGGACGCGAAGAAGATCGCCTTCACCTCGCTGGCTGAGGCGGAGCTGTTGAAGCCAGTCATCGTCGACCAGGCGATGGCCGACTTCATCAACCAGCAGTTCTCCCTCGCGATCAGCGGAGATATCACCTCGCAGCAGGCGCTGGACAAGGCAGTCGAAAAGTGCAACCAACTGCTCAACAACTGATCGGCCGAGCCGGGCCGGTCCCACGTTGACCAGCGGTGCTCGGCCGGACCGGAACCCGGCCGGCCGAGCACCGGCGCCGCCCGCGCCGCGGCGCCACCACTGCTATCACCTCTCGTTGCGCGACTTACCGCATTGCCGCGCCACCCAACCGGAAAAGCAGAGCGGGACGTAATGAAAACTCAGCGTTGGTTCACCCCCTGGCTGTTGCTCGGGCCTGCCCTCGTCTGGCTGCTGGTGTTCAACCTCTGGCCAGCGATCAACACCGTGGTCCTCGCGTTCACCAACGCCAAGCCACTCGGCGGTGGAAGCTTCACTGGAGTGGCCAACTTCGAGCGCATGCTCAATGACGATCAACTCGTCTATGCGCTGGTGAACAGCATTGTCTATATGCTGATCTGCTTACCCCTGTTGCTTTTCCTGCCGCTGCTGCTCGCGGTGCTGCTGGAGAAGAAGCTGCCGGGCATCACGTTCTTCCGCACGGCCTTCTACACCCCGGTGATCGCCTCCGCGGTGGTCGTGGCGCTGATCTGGACCTGGTTGCTGGAGGATCGCGGCCTGGTCAACGGGCTGGCCCAACAGCTCGGCTTCCTCACCGAACCGCTGCCCTTCCTCAGCGGGCGCTGGCTGCTGCTGTTCAGTGCGATCAGCCTCACCGTGTGGAAGGGGCTGGGTTACTACATGATCATCTACTTGTCGGCGTTGGGGAACGTCTCGCGCCAGCTACACGAGGCGGCCGCAGTTGACGGCGCCGGTCCGATCCGCCGGTTCTGGTCGGTCACGGTGCCCGGCGTGCGCACCACGATGTTGCTGGTCAGCGTCCTGGTCACCGTCTCCGCACTGCGGGTCTTCACCGAGCTGTTCGTCCTCACCAACGGCACCGGTGGGCCCGGCGGCCGGACTATGTCCCTGGTCATGCTCATCCAGATGTACAGCCGGGGCTTCACCGGGCACCTGGGCTACGCCTCGGCGCTCAGCCTGGTGTTGTTCGTGATCACTATTGGCCCCATGCTTCTCCTCCTGCGCCTGAACCGGAAGGCGGCCTAGCCATGACCCAGCTCAGCACCCCTCCCGCCGGCGCTCCGGCGAAGACGCCGGCCTCGTCGCCGAAGCGACGGCGTCGGGGCTCGGGTTTCGGCACCATGCGGCGGCGCGAGAAGCTGCTCCGGTACGTATTGCTGCTGTTTGCGCTGGTGGTGACCGTCGGGCCGTTCGTGTGGCAGCTGTCCACCTCCTTGAAGGGCGCCGGCGAGAACATCTACACCGCGACCCCGCAGTTCATTCCCTCCAATCCGACGTTCGACAACTACCTGCGGGTGGCCGAGACGATCCCCGTCCTGTCGTACGCGAAGAACTCGCTGATCGTGGCGGCGATGGCGGTCGTCGGTAACGCCGTGGGCGCCACCCTGGCCGGGTTCGCCCTCGCCAAGCTGCACTTCCGAGGCCGGACGCTGTTTCTCGCCCTGGTGCTCGGCACCCTGGTGCTGCCCGGCGAGGTGACGATCATCTCGCAGTACGTGACGGTTCGCAGCCTCGGTCTGGCCGACACGTTGGTCGGTGTGGCGCTGCCCACCGCTGTCGCCATGTTGAACGTGCTGTTGATGCGCGCGGCGTTCATGGCGATCCCCGACGAGATGGACGAGGCAGCGGTGATCGACGGCGCGTCGGCCTGGCAACGGCTGATCCATGTCGGGCTCCCCAACGTGCGGGGCATGCTCAGCGTCATCACGATCTTCGCCTTTATCGGTGCCTGGGATGACTTCCTGTGGCCGCTGATCGTGTTGACCGACCCGCAGAACTACACCCTCACCGTCGGCCTGCAATACCTCAGCGGGGCGTTCACCGCGAACCCGCGGGTCATCGCGGCCGGCACGATGATCGCGTTCATTCCGATCGTCATTGTCTTCGCGACGCTGCAGCGGTTCTTCTTCCGCGGCGTCGAGGAGGGGGCGATCAAGGGGTAACCCTCGCCCCACCCCCACCCCCCCACCCCCAATGGAGGTGATCCTGGATGCGACGCCTGCTCTTGTCCCTGCTGGTTGGTGCCACAGTCGTGGCTGGCAGCACCCTCAACGCGGCCCCCACCGCGGCAGCCAACACCAACCCGCAGGACGGCAGTCAGCCGTACGCCTCGTACTGGTTCCCGAACGAGATCCTCGACTGGGACCCGGAGACCGACCCCGACGCCCGCTTCAACCGAGCGACTGTTCCGCTCCAGAATCGGGTCTCCGACCCCGCGCTGAAGGCCAACCCGAACGCGCGGGCCGGCGAGGGCGGTGTGGCGTCACTGGTGTCGTTCGCCCCGACGTCGGACAACCCGTCCCAGGGCTCGCTCGACGAGGACTACTACGCGTTCGGTCATTGGCAGTACATCGACACCCTGGTCTTCTGGGGTGGATCGTCCGTCGAGGGCCTGATCCTGGCGCCGAACCCGACGGTGATCGACGCCGCGCACCGCAACGGCGTCAAGGTGTACGGCACCGTCTTCTTCCCGCCGGTCGCCTACGGCGGCAAGCTCGAATGGGTGCAGGACTTCGTGCGTAAGTCGGGCTCGACGTATCCCGTCGCCGACAAGCTCGCGGAGGTCGCCGAGTACTACGGCTTCGAGGGCTGGTTCATCAACCAGGAGACGACCGGTGGCGACGCCGCCCTCGCCACCGAACTTCGCAATCTGATGACCTACGGCCGGAACAAGGGCGTGGAGTTCATGTGGTACGACGCGATGACCGAATCCGGCGCCATCTCCTGGCAGAACGCGCTCACCACCGCCAACGACTCGTTCCTGGGCGGCCCGACGCCGGTGTCGGACTCGATGTTCCTCAACTTCTGGTGGTCCACCGCCGGCCTGGCCTCGTCCCGGGACCGCGCCGAGTCCCTCGGGCGGAGCGGGTACGACCTGTACACCGGCATCGACACCGAAGCCAACGGCTATCAGACCAACGTCAACTGGAACGCCCTGTTCCCCCCTGGTGAGTCGCACGTCACCTCCCTGGGCATCTACCGCCCAGAGTGGACCTGGACGTCGTCGAGTGGCCCGGCCGACTTCCGGGCGCGGGACTCCCGCTACTGGGTCGGTGCGAACGGCGACCCGTCGAACACCACGACCTCCTCGCCCTGGAAGGGGCTCGCCAACTACGTCGCCGAGTCCACGCCGGTGACCCAGAAGCCCTTCGTGACCAGCTTCAACACCGGAAACGGTGATGCTTACCACGTCCTGGGTGAGCGGGTACACACCGGCGGCTGGAACAACCTGTCGCTGCAGGACGTGCCGCCGACCTACCAGTGGCTGGTCTCCTCGACCGGCACGAAGCTGACGCCGTCGCTCGACTTCACCGATGCCTACGAGGGCGGCTCGACGCTGCGGCTCGACGGCAGGCTGGACGCCACGAACACCGTGCGCCTCTACCAGACCGACCTACCGGTCGCCGCGGACACCAAGCTGTCGACGGTCGTCAAGACCCCGGCCGCCGGTGCGACCCACCTGAGTGTGGCGGTGGCCTTCACCGACGCCCCGAACACCTTCACCACTCTCGACCTCGGGTCGACCGCCGGTACCGGTTGGGAGCGTCGCGTTCTCGACCTGTCCGCGTACGCCGGTAAGACCATCGCCCAGATCGGGCTGCAGGCGTCGGCGCCGGCCGTTGTCCCGTCCTACGACATCAAGGTCGGCCAGCTCGCCGTGTACGACGGGGCCGTGGACACCGCTGCCGCGCCGACCGATCTGACCGTGCTGGGCAGCACCGACGTCTCGGCGACCCGCAAGTCGCTGCGGCTGGGCTGGACCCCGTCGGACAGCGGATCGGTGCACCACTACGACGTGTTCCGCCGCAACCCGGACGGCAGCCGTACCCACCTGGGCGCGACGCCGAACGACGTGTACTTTGTGCCGCAGCTCGACCGGGTGGGCGCCGAGGACAGTGCGGTCATCGAGGTGGAGGCGGTGTCGACCGAGTACGGCCGTTCCACCGCGGCGACCACGACCGTCACCTGGTCCGGTACGGGGCCGATCACGACGAACCTGGCTCTCGACCGGCCGGCGACGGCGTCCGGGCAGTGCACCGCTGCCGAAGGACCGGCCAAAGCCGTCAACGGCAGTGTCTCCGGCGGGAACAGCGACAAGTGGTGCACGACGACCGCCGACCAGTGGCTCGAAGTTGACCTGGGCTCGGTCCGTTCCCTCGACCGGTTCGTCGTCGCACACGCCGCCGCGGGCGGTGAGTCGGCGTCGTGGAACACCCGCGACTTCACCATCGACGTACGGTCCACGGCTTCGGAGCCGTGGACCACGGCCGTCACCGTCACCGACAACACCGCCGAGCTGACGACACATCCGGTGGGTGTCAGCGCACGGTACGTGCGGTTGGTGGTCGACACCCCGACCCAGGGCGGCGACCCCGCCACCCGTATCTACGAGTTCGAGGCCTGGGGCGAGTAGCCTTCCCCTCCTGCCCCCAACGCGAGCCTGTTTGCGCTGGTGGGCGTACCAACAAGAAAGGATGACCCCGTGTCGGTCATGATTACCGCCGTCGAGTCCACCGACCTGTTCGTCGGTACCGAGGACAACCCGCGTCAGGTGCTCCGCGTGACACTTGACGGCCCGCCCGGTCCGGTTACCGTCACCGGGCCCGGTGTCTCCGGTAACGCGACCGGCACGGGCGTCGTCGAGGTCCCCCTGGACATTGACGACCGAACCCCCGGCACGCAGGTGCCGGTAACCGTCACGGCCGGCGACGCGACCGCGGAAGCAACGGTCGTGGTCGCCGAGCCGGGCTGGACGATGTTCCTCGTCTCACACTTCCACTACGACCCGGTGTGGTGGAACACCCAGGCCGCGTACACCTCGCCGTGGGAGCTGCTCTCCGGCGACGCCACCACCCGGCCGCTCTGGGAGCGCAATGGCTTCGCGCTGGTGGACGCGCACATGGACCTCGCCCTGCGCGACCCGGTGTACACCTTCGTCCTCGCCGAGATCGACTACCTGAAGCCGTACTTCGATCTGCACCCCGAGCGTCGGGCGGACCTGCGCCTGCTGATCGAGCGCGGCCAGGTCGAGCTGATCGGTGGCACCTACAACGAGCCCAACACCAACCTCACCGGCGCCGAGACCACCATCCGGAACATCATCTACGGTGTCGGCTACCAGCGGGACATCCTCGGCGGGGACCCGCAGACGGCCTGGCAGCTGGACGTGTTCGGGCACGACCCGCAGTTCCCCGGCTACCTCGCCGACGCCGGGCTGACCGGTTCGGCCTGGGCTCGCGGCCCGTTCCACCAGTGGGGGCCGATCCAGAAGAACTTCCGCGAGGCCAAGAACGACGCGACGGTGATGCAGTTCCCGAGCGAGTTCGAGTGGATCTCGCCGTCGGGGCTCGGTGTTCTCACCCACTTCATGCCGCACCACTACTCGGCCGGCTGGTGGATGGACTCCTCGCCGGACCTGGAGAGCGCCGAGAAGGCCGTCTACGAGCTGTACCAGCGCCTCAAGCCGGTCGGCGCGACGAAGAACCTGCTGCTGCCGGTGGGTACCGACTACACCCCGCCGAACAAGTGGGTCACCGAGATTCACCGCTCGTGGGCCGAGAAGTACGTCTGGCCCCGGTTCGTCTGCGGTAACCCCCGGGACTTCCTCGCGGCCGTCCGCGCGGAGCTGGCGGAAGCCGGACGTCGCCCCAGCCCACAGACGCGGGACATGAACCCGGTCTACACGGGCAAGGATGTCTCCTACATCGACACCAAGCAGGCCCAGCGGGCCGGCGAGGTCGCCGCCGTGGACGCGGAGAAGCTGGCGACGCTGGCCGCGCTGGAAGGGCTCGGTCGGTACCCCGACGCCGCGCTGGACAAGGTCTGGCGGCAGCTCGCCTACGGAGCCCACCACGACGCCATCACCGGATCGGAGTCCGACCAGGTCTACATCGACCTGCTCTCCGGCTGGCGGGAGGCGTACGACCTGGCGGCCGCCGTCCGGGACCGGTCGTTGGAGGCGCTCGTCGGGACGGTCGACACCACCGGTGACGGAACCCCGATCGTCGTCACGAACACCCTCTCCTTCGTCCGCTCCGACCTGGTGTCGGTCCGGCTTCCCGAGGGCCACGACGGTGGCCGGGTGATCGACGACACCGGCGTCGAGGTGCCGGCCGTCGTTGACCGGGGAACGCTGCGCTTCCACGCCGCCGACGTCCCCGCCCTGGGCTGGCGGACCTGGCGGTTGCTGCCGGGCGTCTCCAGCGCCGAGCCGGCCTGGACGCCCGCCGAGGGTGCCGCGATCGAAAACGCCTACTACCGGGTCACCGCCGACGCCGAGCGCGGTGGCGGGCTCGACAGCATCTACGACAAGATCTCGGACCGCGAACTGATCCGCACCGACCACCTCGGCAACGAGCTGCGGATCTATGAGGAGTACCCGACCCACCCCGACTTCGGCGAGGGCCCGTGGCACCTGCTCCCGAAGGGCCCGGTCGTGGGTAGCGCGGCGGCTGGGGCGACGGTCCGCGTAGAGACCAGCCCGATCGGCACCCGCCTGGTGGTCACCGGCGTCGTGGAGGAGATCGGCTACGAGCAGACGATCACGCTCTGGCACGGTGTGCGGCGGGTGGACTGCCGTACCCGCATCGTCGACTTCGCCGGCGCCGACCGGCTGGTTCGGGTGCGGTTCCCGGTCGACCTGCCCGGTGCCCTGCCCGTCTCCGAGGTTGCCGCCGCGGTGGTCGGCCGCGGGTTCGCGCTACCGGACGTGGACGCCGCAACGGCGCCCTGGACGCTGGACAACCCGGCCAACACCTGGTTCGGGCTCGGCTCCACCGCGCGGGTCTCGCTCTCCGACGCCGCCGGTGCCCCGCTGGGGGACCGTGCCCTCGGCGTCGCCGAGGTGGTCACGCCCACGCTCGACGAGGCGGCCGACGCCCGCGACCTGGTCGTCGCGCTTGCCGCAGTCGGTGTCACGGTGACGACCGCCAGCGCCGACTGGGCGCGGTACGGCTGGCTCGACGTCGACTCGAACCTGCCGGACTTCCGCATTCTCATCGGTGGGGCGCAGGAGAACGACGCCACCCGGGAGCTGTTGGAGCGGGCGGGCCCGGAGTACGTCGAGGCGCTGGAGCAGCACGGCCGGGTCTGGATTCCCGCGGAGAAGCCGCTGCACGAGGTGTGGCAGCCCAACGCCGACCTGCGGGACCTGCGGGCGCTGCCGGCGCTCGTGGTCACCGACGTCGCCGCGCTCACCGAGGATGTCGCGGACGCCCAGATCCAGGCGCCCTGCCCGGGTTCGGTGCCGGCCTCGGAGCTGCTGGTCAACCACACCGTCGCGATGCTCACCTACGGGCTGCCCGGCTTCGCCGTCGACCCGACCGGAGCGCTGCACCTGTCGCTGATGCGTTCCTGCACCGGCTGGCCGTCCGGGGTCTGGATCGACCCGCCGAAGCGGACCCTTCCCGACGGCGCTTCGTTCCAGCTGCAGCACTGGACCCACGAGTTCAACTACGCGGTGACCAGTGGCGACGGCGACTGGCGGGCGCTCACCCTGCCCGCACAGGGCCAGGAGTTCAACCACCCGCTCTACGGCCGGGTGGTGGAGAACCACTCGGGAACGAAGCCGGCGACGCACTCGTACCTGGGGGTGGAGCCCGCCCGGGAGGTGCTGATCGGCACGCTCAAGCCCACCGGTAACCCGATCGCGCACGGCGCTGCCGCGGCTTCGGACCCGGCGGACGCGGTCAGCCTGCGGCTGCTGGAGTCGACCGGGCTTGGTCGCTCCGCGACCCTGACCGGTGCGCTGGCCCTGTCCGACACGCATCAGGCCGACCTGTTGGAACGTCGTGGTGCGCCGCTCGCGGACTCGATCGAGTTGGCGGGTTCGCAGGTCACCACGGTCGTCGGTGTGCCGGCTGCGGCCCCGCGCAGCGAGGAGCCGCTCGGACCCGAGGTCGAGATCGCCCAGCCGGTGCACTCCCGGTACTGGTTGCACAACCGGGGTCCGGCGCCGATGGGCTACCTACCGGTCTCCGTGGGCGTTTCACCGGGGCTGCTGCGGACCGTCAGCGAGCCGGTCGAGGTCTCCGTGGTGCTCGCCTCGCACCTGCGGGACGCGGCCGTTGAGGGGACCGTCAGCGTCCTCGTACCGGAGGGGTGGACGGCTTCCCTGGGTAGCCGGCCGTACCGGCTCGACCCCGATGGGCAGCTTCGCTTCGACGTCACCGTGACGCCTCCGGCCGGGGTGGAGTCCGGGTTGTACTTCATCACCGCCCGGACCGAGCACCTCGGGCAGACGATCGAGGATGTCGCCACGGTCGCGGTCGGTGAGCTGCCCGCGCTGCTGCCGGTGCCCGGAGACATTCCGGAGGACGCGGACGCGATGCAGGGCACGACGGCCGAGACGGGACGCGACACCGGGCTCACGGTGGATGTCACCACCACCTCGGTCACCGTCGCTCCCGGTGGGCGGGCGACCATCGGGGTGTCGATGCACAACCGCACCCGGGGGGAGATCCGGGCTGAGCTCCAGCTCGTCTCGCCCTGGGGCACCTGGGACGCCATCGCCGAGCCGATCCGCGGCGTCGCGTTGGCCGCCGGCGAGTCCGACACGATCACCTTCGACGTCGTTCCCCCGCGGGACGCCGACCCGGGCCGCTTCTGGGCGCTGGTGAAGGTGATGTGGTTCGGTCGCTGCCAGTACGCCCCGACGGTTGAACTGGTGCTGGAGCCATGACCACCGCGCAGCTCGACGAGTCGGTGCTGGGCTGGCTCGACGGACGGCCACTGGACCGTACGGAACTCGACCGCCGGCTCGCCGCCCTGCGCGGCGGGCTGCGGTCCTCCGCACTGCCGGTGCCCGGTAGCGCGGAGGACCGGCAGCTGACCCGCTGGGTGGCGCAGGTGATCCTGACCGAACAGCTCTGCATCGCGGAGGCCGAGGCCCGTGGCCTCGACGTGACGGATGCGCCACTGGTTCGGTTGGACCAGCTGGCCGCCGTCGAGTTCGGATCCATCACCGCGGCGGCGTTCGAGGGCTGCGCCGCGGTCCGAGCCCTGTATGCGGAGCTGACCGCGGAGGTCACCGCGCCAGCGGAGCAGGTGGCTGCCTATCGTGCGGCGACGGCTGCGCGGTCGGCCGGAGTCGTGTGGCAGCTGTCCGCTGCGGATGGCGACTTCGAGGCGACCCCGGACTCGTTGCCGGCGGCGTTGGCGGCGGCCCTGCGCTCGGCCACACCGGGGGAGACGGTCACCGTCGACTCGTGGACGGTGGTGCTTCGGGGACGCCGGGAGTCGGTCGATCCAGCTCTTGATCCGACCGATCGGATCAACGACTCCGCGCGTCGGGTCGCCTTTGTCCGGTGGCTCGACCACGCTCGCGCGCACCGGCTTCGGCTGGTGCCGGGGTTGGAGCACCCGGGCGACCCGAACCAGCCCGACAACTACCACCGGCACTGACGCTCCGGCCGGGGTTGCTCGTCGCCGACGGCGACGAGCAACCCCGGCCGGGCTTTGTGCTACTCGCTACTTCTGGTGGTGGCTGGACCGGTGTCGGCGGGTGAGGTAGATGAAGCTGGCGCCGGCGAGGATGAGCAGGGTGGCGGTGGCGAGCAGGCTGGGCAGGCTGGCCCCGGTGATGGGTAGGCCGGGATCGGTCGGGTCCGTGGGGTCGGTCGGGTCCGTGGGGTCAGTGGGGTCGGTGACGGTGACGGTGACGGACTCGGACTGACTGTTGGGGCAGAGGCTGGTGGTGCTGGTGTAGTGGGCGGTGATGGTGTGGGTGCCGGCGGGGAGCCGGGTGGTGTAGGTGGCGGTGCTGTTGCTGTCCAGGCGGACGGTGGCGAGGTCGGTGTTGTTGTTGCGGAAGGTGATGCTGCCGGTCGCGGGCCCGGGGTCGCAGGTGACGGTGGCGGTGAGGGTGACGTCCTGATCCGTGGTCGGGTCCGGCGGCGAGACCCGTAGGCCCGTGGTAGAGGTCGCTTGGAGCGTGGGCAGGGCCAGGCTGTGGTTGCTGCCGACGGCGGCGGTGGTCAGGGTGGTACCGGTGGGCAGATTGACCGCGATGGGGGTGTTGCTGCTGCTGGCGATGGCGGGGTCGGGGGTGTCGTCGGTCTCGGCGCCGAGCTGACCGAAGGAGTTGTCGCCCCAGGCGAGGGCGGTTTCGGTGTTGGTTATCGCCACGGTGTGGTTGCTGTTGTTGGCGGCGATGGCGGTGAGTGTGGTGTCGGCGGGCAGGATGACCTCGACCGGGGTGCCGCTGCTGGTGTTGTTCCCGTTACCCAGCTGCCCCTGGGAGTTGTTACCCCAGGCGGCGGCGGTGCCGTTGCCGAGCAACGCCACACTGTGGCGGTTGCCGGCGGCGACGGCGGTGACCTCGGTGCCCGGTGCCAGGGCGACGTTGACCGGCGCCAGGGCGTCGTCGTTGGTCCCGTCACCGAGCTGGCCCTGGGAGTTGTCCCCCCAGGCGAGGGCGGCGTTTTCGGAGGTTAATGCAAGGCTGTGGGCGGCGCCGCCGGCGATCGCGATGAGCGTGGTGCCCGATGTAAGCGCGACGTTGCTCGGTTTGCTGGTGCTGTTGGTGCTCTCGTCACCGAGCTGGCCTTGGGAGTTGTCCCCCCAGGCGAAGGCGCTGCCAGTGGCCGTCAGCGACAGGCTGTGGCTGTCGCCGGCGGCGATGGCGGTGGCCGTGGTGTTCGTGGGCAGGCCGACGGTGACGGGTGTGCTGGTGCTGTCGGTGCTGCCGTCGCCGAGTTGGCCGGAGGAGTTGCCGCCCCAGGCGAAGACGGTGCCACTGGAGGTCAACGCCAGACTGTGGACGTTGCCGGCGGCGATGGCGGTAACCTCGGTTCCGGCGGGTAGGTCTACCGCGACGGGGGTGTTGCTGCTGTTCGTGCTGCCGTCGCCGAGTTGGCCGGAGGAGTTCTCGCCCCACGCGAGCAGGGTGCCGGTGTTGGTCAACGCCAGGCTGTGGGCGCCGCCGCCGGCGATGGCGGTGACCAGGGTGCCCGAGGGGAGGCTGACTTCGACCGGGACGTTGCTGTTGTCGTTGGTCCCGTTACCCAACTGTCCCTTGTCGCCCTCTCCCCAGGACAGGGCGGTGTCTGTCACGGCAGCGGCCGTCGGTGGCTTGTTCTGCGCGAACGCGGGTGACACGACGACCGCCTGGGTGACCGTCACGGCCAGCGCGAGGGAGAGCCAGCCGGCGGCGGTACGTCCCGTCTGTTGCCCTTCAACGCCTCGGGCGAGCCGTTGACCGATTCCTTGCATCGTGCATACCTCCAGCCGACGAATGACTGCTAATAGGGCAGAAGCTGCCATTAGCCACCCGTAGCCTGCGCGGGTAGAAATGCCTCTACCGCCAGGATCAACGCGTACCGGGCGTTAAGGGTGTCGGTCTGGGCAAAAGGACGATTGACGCGGCTTCCGCAACGTGGGTCAGCGCCGGCGGCGCTCAGAAGAGCGTCAGCGGCTGCGCCGGAGCCGGACGGGGTAGCGGCTCGAGCGCGGGGACGCGGGTGCGCACCTCGTCGTGGAAGCGGCGGGCGAGCACCGGGGCGTCGGCGTTGTCGGGAGTGTGGACGAAGAAGGTGGGCGAGCGGCCCTCGTGAAGCCAGTCGGCGACGGTGTCGACCCAGTGCTGCCAGCCCGCACCGGTCTGGTCGGGATCGTCCCGGCCGAGGTAACGGACGATCGGCCGGTCGGTCAGCGCCGCCGAGCGGAGTGGCATCCGTGGCTTCTTCGTCCAGGCATCCCGTTCCGCGTCGCTGGTCGGTGGGGAGGCGAAGAAAGTGGTGGTGTCGAAGGGGATCCACTCGGTGTCGGTGGTGGCCAGCGTTCGCACCAACCTCTGGGCCGCGTTGGAGTCGGCGAAGAACGCGGGATGGCGTACCTCGACCGCGTACCGGTGGGTCGGGGGAAGACGCTGCAGGAAACGGGCGAGGACAGCCACGTCGCCAGGGGCGAAAGAACCCGGCAGCTGGATCCAGAGGGCCTGCGCCCGGGGGCCCAGGGGTTCGATCGCGTCGAGGAAGGCATGCAGCGGTTCGTCGACATCATCGAGACGGCGCTCGTGCGTGACAACCCGGGGCAGCTTGAGCACGAACCCGAAACTCAGGTCGGTCTGCTGTGCCCAGGAGGACACCGTCTCCCGGGCGGGGGTCGCGTAGAAGGTGGTGTTCCCCTCCACCGCCGTGCACCATCCGGCGTAGTGCCGCAGGCGCTCGGGTGCGGGTAGGGGGTGGGCCACCAGGCGCCCCTGCCACGCCTTGTGCGTCCACATCGCGCATCCCACCTGGAGTCGCACGTGGTATCCCTTTCGCCGAAACGCCGACAGCTGAGCTCGGCCCGCTGGGCCCACGAGGTCGGCGTACCGGCACCGGTCGTTGCGTCAAGCGGGGCGGGCGGGGCGGTGGGGTCGGGCGACGCTCGCCGCCGCGACCCCACCGGCCGGAAGCCAGCTGGTCAGTCCGGGGTGGGGAAGCCGTACCGGGTGGCGTGCTCCGGATCGGCCGGGTCGATCTGACGTACGCCGGAGTCGGCGAGGCGTTTGTTGACCTCGTCCAGCCGTTCCCGCACGAGCCGGGCCTCCTCCTCGGTGACCCGACCCCGGTGCGGCCGGCCCGCGTGCTCGATCGTGCTGTAATCGATCTTCTCGGCGGTGCGGCGTGTCTTCGGCGGGCGAACCCGCTCGGCGGTCCGCAGTAGCTGCGCCATCGGTGTGTCGGTGGCCATCGCGTCGAACTCGCTGGCGGTCAGGACGACCCGGCGTGGCTCGCCCCCACCGTGGCTGTCGTGGATCTCAACGACCGCGACATCCAGGGCTGCGTCGTCAATGTTCTCCACCTCGGCGGGGGTGGCGTCCAACTGTACGGGCCCGGCAACCAGGTCCGGGTGCTCCAGGATGACCACCCGGGTGGCCTCGTCGTCGGGTTGGAGCACCCGGCCGCTGAAGTCAGAGACGCGGATCGTCTTCTTGCCCATGCGCGGAACTTCTCCTGTCGTAGGCCGTCTGGAGGACCAGCAGACGTTACCCGACAGGTGTGCGAATGCCCGCGTCGGCTCGCCGGTGGTGGCGTTGCTCCCCCGTGCCGCCCTGGGCGGACCCGAGGGCTGGTCAGTGGGGGTTGGAGTAGCGGGTGGGTCGGTGGTTGAGCTCAACCCAGGTGAGCAGCGGCGAGGCGCGGTTGCCGCGGTGCGGTGGCTGGGCCGGAAGATGCTCCGCGGCAACCCAGGCGGTCGGCCAGAGTGCGCTGGAGTCATGGCGGCGGCGGTTCTGCGGCTGGTTCGGCATGACCCCCACCATTTCAGGGAATGGTGTACGTCTATTGAATAAAGTGGTAACAATCGATGGGCTCAGGCGGTTCCCGGAAGGGGCAGCCGGACCTCGAACCGACACCCACCAGTGGTGTTGCGGACCTGCACCCGGCCGCCGTGCGCCTCGACCAATCCACGTACGATCGCCAGTCCCAGCCCCCCGGAGCTGGTTGGTTCCCCAGCGCTGGCCGGTCCCCCGGTGCTGGGGCAGGGGGTGCGGGCCCGCTCGCCGCGGAAGGCGACCTCGAAGACGCGGGGCAGGTCCTCCTCCGGGATGCCACCGCAGGTGTCCGCGACCGCCAGCCAGGCGCAGTCGGTATCCGCCCCGGCCTCGACCCGGACGGTCCCCTCCGACGGCGTGTAGCGGACGGCATTGAGCAGGAGGTTCCCCACCACCCGGGCCAGCTCGGGCTCACTGGCCAGTACGGTGGGCCAGCCCGAGTCGGGTGCCAGCAGGCGCACCCGGCAGGCGGCCGCCAGCGGTGCGGCGCTGGCGACGGCGTCCGATACGACATCGCCCAGGGGTACCGCCGACAGGGTTAGGCGCAGGGCACCGGCGTTGATCCGGGAGAGCTCGAAGAGATCGTCCACCAGCCGGGTCATCCGATCGGTCTCCACCCGGATCCGGCGGTGGTACTCGCTCACCGACGCGGGATCGTTGACCACCCGGTCCTCCAGCGCCTCCGCCATCGCCCGTAGCCCGGCCAGCGGGGTTCGCAGGTCGTGCGAAACCCAGGCGACGAGGTCCCGCCGACCCTGTTCGATCTGGCGTTCACGCTGCCGGGCCTGGTCCGCCCAGACCGCGGCGGCGGCCAGGCGGCGCCCGAAGAGCCAGCCGACCGTGAGGCTCACCAGAGCCGCCGCCGCCACCGTGATCAGCACCACGTTCCGGTCATGCGGGGAGAGGAACATCTGGTCGGCGACCATGGCCACCGCGGCCACCATCGCGGTCACCGTGACGACCAGCAGGGTGACGATGTGTACCGTCACCGAGCGTTCGCGCAGCAGGCGCAGGGTGAGCGCGCCGGCTGCGCCGACGCAGAGCGCCGGACCGAGCGCGAACGCGAAGATCAGCGCCAGGTCACCCATCGGTCCGCTCATATCGGTAGCCGACGCCCCAGACCGTTACGATTCGGCGGGGGTTGGCCGGGTCGGCCTCCACCTTCTCCCGTAGCCGGCGAACATGGACGGTCACCGTCGACTGGTCGCCGAAGTTCCAGCCCCACACCCGCTCCAGCAGCTCGGCCCGGCCCAACGCCCGGGCGGGGTGTCGCATCAGGTACGCCAGCAGGTCGAACTCGCGTACGGTGAGGGTGAGTTCGTGGCCGTGCAGCCGGGCCACGCGGGGGCCGGTCTCGACCACGAGCGCGTCGTCGCGGAGCACGGTGGCCGGTGCTGTCCGCGGCGCATCGCTGCGCCGCAGCACCGACCCGACGCGTAGCACCAACTCCCGGGGCGAGAACGGCTTGCCGAGGTAGTCATCCGCACCAAGCTGCAGGCCGAGGACGCGGTCAGCCTCGTCGCCGCGCGCGGTGAGCATGATGATCGGCACCCCGCCCGGCTTGGCCCGCAGCCGCCGGCACACCTCCAAGCCGTCGAGCCCGGGCAGCATCAGATCCAGCACAACCAGGTCCGGCGGTTCGGCGGCGACCGCGGCAAGCGCCGAGTCGCCGTCCCCGACGTGCCGCACCTGGTAGCCGGCGTGTACCAGGTAGCGACAGACCACGTCACTGACTGTTCGGTCGTCGTCAACGACCAGTACCCGTTGTGTCACCGGGCCTCCCTCGTCCTTGCCCAGCGTAGCCGCGACGATCAGCTTAAGATCTTGCGAGGCGGTTACAGTCGTCGCCAGCGGCGGTGGCCCGCGATCCCGTGGGCACCCTGGATGCTGCGTACGGCGGGCGACGCGCAGACCTCGGAGGAGGGTGATGGGCAGCCGGCGGCTTCACCTGCACCTGAGCACCTGGCTGGGGCAGTGGCCGGCTGGTCCGGGTCGGCATGTGGTCGCCGCCCGGCGTCGGGCCCAGCCCGCGTGGGACGGTCGGCTCCGGCCGGCGATCGCCGTCTCCGCCGGAGAGCACCAGGTGCTCTCCGTGGCGCCGGAGCGGGTCGCCGCCGTCCGGGAACTGGCCCGGGGCTCGTCCCGGCGGCTCCTTGCCGGCCTGCCGGCGGCTGTCGGTCACCCCGACTGGGTGGTGCACGACGACGTGTTTCGGTGGACCGAGGACCCCGCGCCGCTGCCGGAGGTCGGGGAGTGGATCCCGCCGACCTCGCCCGGCCTGCCGCCCTGGCTCCGACTGTTCGACCGGCGGGTGCTGGTGGTGCGCGACGACCGCGGCCGGTACCAGGCCGGGGTCGGCGTCAAGTGGCATGACGCGTACGGCGGGGAGCTGGCGGTGGGCACCGTCCCGGCAGCCCGGGGGCGGGGGCTGGCCCGTCGGCTCGTCGCCCAGGCGGCGCGGAGTGTCCTCGCCGAGGGGGCGGTACCGACGTACCTGCACAGCCGGCGGAACACGGCGTCGGCCCGGGTGGCCGAGGCGGCCGGGTTCCCCGACCGCGGCTGGCGGTCGTTTGGGGTCTACCCAGGCTGAATTTCGAGCGAGACCCGCACCAGGGCAGGGGCGAAGCGGCGGCCGGCTCGTGCCGCCGGGGAGTGGGTAGGGCGCGGACCGGAGCTCCCGGGCCGGAACCCCGGTCCGCGTCCTTCCCCCAGGCCCCCGCTGGCCGCCCGGGGGCGGATCGCCGGATGCAGCTGTGACGCTACGTATTCGGCGGCGGGTAGGCAAGGGTGATCCGAGGTGTTGGTGTGTCGAAAACTGGACTCTGACCTGCGGTAAGAGGTGTGCGACCAGCTGTAGCGAGCGGTGACGGAGCGTACTAGGTGTGTCCGGCCGTCAGCCCGAGGAGTTCGGCGGCGGCGCGGCCGTTGGCGTGGCTGGCGCCGTAGGTGGTGACGAAGGCGCGTACCCCCGGTGGTCGCCACGACCCGGGCCAGCCCATCTCGACCACCACCACCTGGTGCTGCGCGGCGAGCGCCGTCACCAGGTCGGCGGCGCCGGGCAGCAGGTGTAGCCGCCGGCCGACCAGGACGATCGTCCGCTCGCCGGCGATTCGGCGCAGCTCCCCCGGGTCCGTGCCGGTAGCGACGACCCGCAGCTGCTCGACGCCGCTGAGGTGCGGGCCGAGTCCCCACGGCACCCGTGCCTCGGCGACCGTCGAGCGGGAGTGCAGCTGCACCACCAGGGGACGGCCGAGCCCGGTCAGGGCGCCCTCCACCCGGACCGCCCGGCGGGCAGCGGCGTACCCGAGCTGGGCGGGCAGGGCATCGGCGGCGCCCGTGGTCCGGGTCCAGGCGGCGAGTTCGGCGGTACGGCCAGCCGCCTCCTCGACCCGTGCCCGCTCCAGCCGGCCGTCGGTGAGCGCCGTCCCGATCTCGTTGGCGACCTGCTCGACCAGGCCCGCATCGACCCGGGCGCCGATGCAGAGCAGGTCCGCCCCGGCGGCAAGCGCCGCGACGGCGGCCGGGCCCACCCCGCCCGCGACGCCCGCCGCGCCCCTCATCTCGAGGGCGTCGGTAACGACGGCCCCGGCGAAGCCGTACTCGTGGCGCAGTAGCCCAACCAGGGCTGCCCGGCTGAAGGTGGCCGGTCCCTCCCCAGTCAGCGTCGGGATCCGGATGTGCGCCGTCATCACCGCCCGGGCGCCGGCGGCGACCACCGCCGCGAACGGCGGTAGGTCCCGCTGCCGGAGGAGCGTCAGCGGGGCATCGATCGTGGGTAGTTCGTGGTGGGAGTCGACGACCGTGGCACCGTGGCCGGGGAAGTGCTTGGCGCAGGCGGCCACTCCGCCGTGTTGCAGGCCGGCCACCGCGGCGGCGGCGTGGGCGGCCACCCGGTCCGGGTCGCGACCGAAGGAGCGGGTGCCGATCACCGGGTTCTCGTCGGCGCTGTTGACATCAACGGCCGGGGCCAGGTTGACGGTGATGCCGAGGGTGGCCAACTCCGCCCCGATGGCCTCGTGGACCCGCCGGGTCAGCGCCACGTCGTCGATCGCCCCGAGTGCGGCGTTGCCGGGGTACGGGCTTCCGGTTGTGTGCGCGAGGCGGGTGATGTCTCCGCCCTCCTCGTCGATCGCAACCAGTACGTCGGACCGGGCGGCACGGAGAGCGGCGGTGCTGGCCGCCACCTGTTCGGGGCCGTGCACGTTGGTGCCGAAGAGCGTGTGTCCGGCGAGGCCCTCGCCAACGAGGTCAACGGCCCACTGTGGTGGGACCGGGCCCGGGTAGGCGGCGAGCAGGGTGCCCAGCGCGAGGCGGCGGACACCTGGATCCGACCCCATATGCTCTCCTGTCTCCCTGTCGATACGGTCGATTACCCGTTCCGTTGGTGGTCGTTACGCTACGGTTACCTCTTTCGTCGTTGCGTGTGTGGCTGGTTATGAAATCTCGAGGACTGGCATGACTATGACCCGGCTCCCCGGCACCCCCCGCCTGTTACGAGCGCTCAATGACCGCGCGGCGCTGGAGCTGCTGCTGGAGCAGGGCCCCCTGACCCGAGCGCGGCTGGGCGAACTGACCGGTCTGTCCAAGGTGACCGCATCCCAGTTGGTCGAGCGGCTCGAGGAGCGGGGGCTGGTCGCCCGGGTCGGTGAGCAGGCGGGCGGGCGGGGTCCGAACGCCCAGCTGTACGCCGTCCGGCCGGGCAGCGCCCACGTAGTGGGGGTGGACTTCGGGGCCGCGCGGGTGGTCGCCGCCTGTGCGGACATCACCGGGACGGTGGTCGGCCGCTCCGTGCAGTCGACCGTCGATACCGACGACCCGGTCGGCGTGGTGCACAACGCGGTCGTGACGGCCGCGAACAGCGCCGAGGCACCGCTGTCGACCGTACGCCGGGTCGTCCTGGGCGCCCCCGGTCTCGTCGACCCGACCAGTGGTGACATCACCTTCGCGTTCAACCTGCCGCGGTGGCACGCCGGCGTGCTCGGCGCGCTTCGGGACGACCTGCGCACCCCCGTGGTCTTCGAGAACGACGTCAACCTGGTGGCGATGGCCGAGGCGCGGTCGGGAGCGGCGCAGGGCGTGGCGGACTTCGTCCTGGCCTGGGTGGATGCCGGCATCGGTCTGGCGATCGTCATCGGTGGGCGGCTGCACCACGGCAGCACCGGTGCCGCCGGGGAGATCGGCTGGCTGCCGGTGCCCGGGGTGCCGATCCCGCGTGCCGCTGCCCTTCGTACGAAGCCCGCATTCCAGCAGCTCGTCGGCGGGGAGGCGGTTCGCGCGCTCGCCCGGCAGCACGGGTACCCCGACGATACGGCGGCGGGTGGGGTCTCCGCCGCGGTCGCTGCCGGCGCGCCCGGTGCCCCGATGCTGGACGAGCTGGCCCGCCGGCTCGCGCTCGGCGTAACGAGTACCTGTGTGGTGTTGGATCCACCGCTGGTGGTCCTGGCTGGTGCGGTCGGCCGGGCCGGCGGGGCGGCGTTGGCCGAAAGAGTGCAGCGAGAGGTGGCGGCGATCGCTCTGGTTCGGCCGCGGGTGGTGTCGACCGGGCTGACCGAGGAGCCGATTCTGCGCGGCGCGCTGCACACCGCCCTGAAGGCGGCCCGGGACGAGGTGTTCGGTTCCACGACGAGCTGAGCGGCGGGTTGGTTGGCCGACGCTTCGGCGGTTGACCGCGTTTCGCTCCGGTAGCTCCTTCGGGGGCCCGGGTGTGGCTCACCGGTGCGTGGTTGGATGGAGCCGTGACTGGTGCCCTGATCCCCGGCCCCTCCGGTGCCGCCGCCGCCCCCGCCTCCGTGGACGCGGATCTGGTGGTCAGCCTCGACGGCGTGACCGTGCGCCGCGCCGGTGCGGCCCTGCTGCACGACCTTGACTGGCAGGTCGAGTTGGACGAGCGCTGGGTGGTGCTCGGTCCCAACGGTGCCGGTAAGACCACGTTGCTCAACCTGGCCGGCGGTCGACTGCACCCGACCGCCGGGCTGGCTCATGTGTTGGGCGAGCAGCTCGGTCGCACCGACCTGACCGAGCTGCGGACGCGGATCGGGCTCTCCACCGCAGCCCTTGCTGAGCGGATCCCCACCGAGGAACGGGTCGTGGACGTGGTGGTGACCGCGTCCTGGTCCGTGGTGGGTCGCTGGCGGGAGGAGTACGACAGCGGCGACGAGATCCGGGCCCGGGCCCTGCTCGGCCAGCTCGGCGTCGGAGACCTCGCCGACCGCCGGTACGGCACCCTCTCCGAGGGGGAACGTAAGCGGGTACAGATCGCTCGGGCGCTGATGACCGACCCGGAGCTGTTGCTGCTCGACGAGCCCGCCGCCGGGCTTGACCTGGGGGGCCGCGAAGAGTTGGTGGCTCGGCTCGCGGAGCTGGCGTCGGACCCGGATGCCCCGGCGTTGGTGCTGGTCACCCACCATGTGGAGGAGATCCCGCCCGGCTTCACCCACGCGCTGCTGCTACGCGACGGGGACGTGGTGGCGCAGGGCCTGCTGACTGATGTCCTCACCGGGGACAATCTCAGCAAGACGTTCGGGCTGCCGCTGGTGGTGGAGCGACACGGCGACCGCTTCACCGCCCGGGCCGGTTGAGGCGCGGCGTGGCTCGCGTCAGGCCGTGACCGGGTAGGGAACCCGCAGCCCCAACCCGCCAAACCGGAGGTGCTCAATGCCACAGACCCGGGTGGTCGTCCTGGGTAGCGCCAACATGGACCTCGTGGCGACCGCTGCGGCGCTGCCTCGACCGGGGGAGACGCTGCTCGGCGCGGACTTCGTCATGGTTCCCGGTGGCAAGGGCGCCAACCAGGCCATCGCGGCAGCGCGGGCCGGCGCGGCCTGCACGTTCCTCGGTGCCATCGGCTCCGACGCTTTCGGCGTTACCCTGCGTGCCCGTATCACCGCGGCCGGAGTGGACACCAGTCAGCTACGGGTCATGTACGGCGCCTCCGGGGTCGCCCTGGTGATGGTGAACGCCGAGGGGGAGAACGCCATCGTGGTCAGTCCCGGCGCCAACGCCACGATGACCGGGCTGACCGAGCCGGAGCTGACCGCCGTACGGGAAGCGGATGTGCTGGTCGCCCAGTTGGAGATCCCGGTGGAGACCGTTACCGAGGCGGCGGTGGCGGCGCGTGCGGCCGGCACTCGGGTGGTGCTCAACGCCGCGCCCGCCCGGACCGTGCCGCCGGAGCTCTTCGCCGCCACCGACGTGTTGGTGGTCAACGAGAGCGAGGCGCAGACGTTCACCGGCCACGGTCGGGACAAGCCAGAGGCCCTGCTGGAGCTGACGCCCCGGGCGGTGCTCACCCTCGGCGTCTCCGGCGCCTGGTACGGCGACCGGGATGGCGGCCGGGCGTGCGTCCCGGCGGTGCCGGTCGAGACCGTTGACTCGACGGCGGCCGGGGACGCGTTCTCGGCCGCGCTCGCGGTTGGCTGGGGGGAGGGGCGCGACCTGGTGGACGCGGCGCGGTGGGCGACGGGCGCCGGCGCCGCGTGTGTTCGGCGGCTCGGCGCTTCGGTGGCGTTGCCTCGCCGGGACGAGATCGACGAGCTGTACCGGCCGGGCTGACTCTTCAGGCCCAGGGCGGGTGGTGGCCGTGGCACCCGGGGAGGGATGTTCTGGCCGCCAGGTCACCGGTCGTAGGTCTGCTGTTCGACCGCGCGCTGCACGGCGCGGTAGATCTGGCCGAACCGGAGGGCGTCCGGCGTGCGCAGGAGCAGTAGCTCGCGGCCCTGTGCCTGCACCCACAGCTCGTGTACGCGGTTTCCCCGCTCGTAGGAGCGGTCCAGCCAGCCGAGCGGGATCTCCAGGAAGGGCACCGCGGCCAGCGCGAGTAGCAGGCACCCGGCGAGGGTGAGCAGCACCGGCAGCCAGCCTCGCTCCGGCGCCGACCAGACCAGCGAGAGTGCGCAGACCACTGCCGCCAGGGGCGGCAACGACAACAGCAGCACCAGGACACCGCGGCTGAGTAGCCGCCCGCGGACGGCGAGGGTGGTTCGCCCCTTCGTGTGCCAGACGTACCTGATCTCGGCTATCGGCACCCGGAGCCCGCCCGACCGGATCGCCTCGGAGGTCACCTGCACCGCGTCGTCCCGGTAATAGAGGGTCATCATTAACCCTAACCGGGGTCGGTGGTGCGGGTCGGTCCGATCGGGCCGGCGTCCGGTGCTACTCCGGCACCGGGGCCGCTATGGGCTGGTGGCGCGGGAGCGGTCCGATCTCGCCGCTGGGTGCGGGGGTCGGGGAGCCGGCTGGCTGGCTTCGATGGCGCGCTGCAGGGCTCGGTAGATCTGCCCGAACCGCAGCGCGTCCGCGGTCGCCAGCAGCAGCATCGGCCGGCCCTGCCAGCGGATCCAGATCTCCAGCCGGCGGCTGCCCCGGGCGTACGAGCGGTCCAGGTGTTCGAAGAGGAAGTCGGCGACCGGCCCGGCCGCGAGCCCGACCAGGACCGAGGCGCCGATGATGGCGATGGTGATGGTGGGGGAGCTGCTGAGCCAGAGCGCCAGCACGATGCCCGCCACCGCCGCTACCAGCGGAACGGCCAGGGCCGCGCCGATCGCGCCGCGGCCGGCCAGCACGCGCCAGGAGCGGCTGCCGCGGTGGTGCCACGCGGCGCTGATCTCGGCCAGCGGGAAGGTCCGGTCCATCACCTGCACAGTTGTGGAGGTGATCCGGATCGATTTGTCGTCGTAATGCGTGACCATCTCGGAACTCCCGGTGCCAGGGCTGGCGCCAGACTACGGCCCCAACGGCGGGGTCGTAAGGTTGGCACGCTACTTCGACGAGGAAGTGAGGGACAGCGTGGGCGAGTTCGTGCGGCTGGAGATCAAGGACGGGATCGGCACCATTCGACTGGAGCGGCCGCCGATGAATGCGCTGAACACCCAGGTGCAGGAGGAGTTGCGCGCCGCGGCGACCGAGGCGGGTGGCGATCCGGCCGTCCGGGCGGTCATCGTGTACGGCGGGGATCGGGTCTTCGCCGCCGGCGCGGACATCAAGGAGATGGCCGATATGTCCTACGTGGACATGGCCGAGCGGGCGGTCGCGCTCTCCAGCGCACTGGGGGCGATCGCCCAGATCCCCAAGCCGGTGGTCGCCGCGATCACCGGGTACGCCCTCGGCGGCGGCTGCGAGCTGGCCCTCGCCTGTGACTGGCGGGTGGTGGCCGAGGACGCCAAGCTGGGCCAGCCGGAGATCAAGCTCGGCGTCATTCCCGGCGCCGGTGGCACCCAGCGGCTGGCCCGCCTGGTCGGCCCGGCCCGTGCCAAGGATCTGATCATGTCGGGCCGGATGGTGGACGCGGCGGAGGCGCTCCGGATCGGGCTGGCCGACCGGGTGGCCCCCGCCGCCGAGGTCTACGCCGCTGCGGTGGCCCTGGTGCAGCCGTACCTGACCGGGCCGGTGCAGGCCCTGCGCGCGGCGAAGCTGGCGGTCGACGGTGGCCTGGAGATGGATCTGACCTCCGGTCTGGCCTGGGAGAGCCAGCTCTTCGCGGCGCTGTTCGCCACCGACGACCGGCGGGAGGGCATGGCGGCCTTCGTGGCGAAGCGCAAGCCGGACTTCACCGGACGTTGATCCGGGGCGTTCCCATTCCGGCTACCGCTGGGTAGCGTAAGCCCGGACCTTCCGCGGGCAGGGGAGCTGGTCATGTCGGAGCGGATCGAGGGGCACGGCGGGGCACTCGCGCTGGCGGCGCTGCGGGCACACGGGGTGCGGGAGATGTTCACCCTCTCCGGTGGGCACGTCTTCCCGCTCTACGACGCCGCACACCAGCTCGGGTTTCCGATCTATGACGTCCGGCACGAGCAGTCGGCGGTCTTCGCCGCCGAGGCGGTGGCGAAGCTGCAGCGCCGCCCCGGCCTCGCGGTACTGACCGCCGGACCGGGCGTCACCAACGGCATCTCCGGGCTGACCAGCTCCCTCTTCAACGCATCACCGATCCTGGTGCTCGGTGGGCGAGCACCACAGTTTCGGTGGGGGGCGGGCAGTCTTCAGGAGCTGGATCACCTGCCGTTGGTCACCCCGGTGACGAAGCACGCCGAGACGGTGTTCCGCCCCGAGGACATCCCGCACGTGGTGAGCGGCGCGTTGACCACGGCGCTCACCCCGCATCGTGGCCCGGTCTTTGTGGACCTCCCCCTGGAGGTGGCCTTCGCGGTGGCCGACGCCGAGCTGCCCGCCATCGCTCCGATCGCCCCGGTCGAGGCGGACCCGGCGGAGGTGGCGAAGGCCGCTGACCTGATCGCCCACGGTCAGCGCCCCGTGCTGATCGCCGGCTCGGACGTCTACGCCGGCGCTGCTGTCGACGCCCTGCGCGCGGCGGCCGAGGCCCTCGCGGTGCCGGTCTTCGCCAACGGCATGGGCCGGGGTGCGCTGCCGCCGGAGCACCCGCTCGCCTTCGCCAAGTCTCGCCGGGTGGCGTTGCGGCAGGCCGACGTGGTGGTGGTCGTCGGCACGCCGCTGGACTTCCGGCTCAACTTCGGCGACTTCGGCGCCGCGGCGGTGGTGCACGTCGTGGACGCGCCGGGTCAGCGTGCCGGGCACCGCCAGCCGGCCGCCGCACCCGCCGGCGACCTGCGACTGATCCTGTCCGCCTTCGCCGACCACCCCGGCGACCGCACCGACCACACGGAGTGGGTCGCCGAGTTGCGCGCCGCCGAGGATGCTGCCCGTACCCGTGACGCCGCGGAGATGGCCGCGGAGACCGACCCGATCCGGCCCGCCCGGGTCTACGGCGAGCTGCGCCGGGTACTGGCCCGGGACGCGATCACCATTGGCGACGGCGGCGACTTCGTCTCGTACGCGGGTCGGTACCTGGAGCCCGCCCAGCCCGGTACCTGGCTCGACCCCGGTCCGTACGGCTGCCTCGGCACCGGGATGGGCTACGCCATGGGTGCTCGGGTTACCCACCCCGACCGGCAGATCTGCGTACTGATGGGGGACGGTGCGGCCGGTTTCTCCCTGCTGGACGTGGAGTCGTTGGTTCGGCAGCGGTTGCCGGTGGTGATAGTCGTCGGTAACAACGGCATCTGGGGGCTGGAGAAGCATCCGATGCGGGCACTGTACGGCTACGACGTGGCCGCCGACCTCCAGCCGGAGCTCCGTTACGACCGGGTGGTCCAGGCGTTGGGTGGTGCGGGCGAGACCGTGACGAAGGCCGCCGACCTGGGGGCGGCGCTGCGGCGGGCCTTCGCGGCCGGGGTGCCGTATCTGGTCAACGTGGTGACCGACCCGGGGGACGCGTATCCCCGGTCGTCGAGTCTCGCCTGAGGCGGGTCAGGCCTCGGGTCGCTTCTGCTCGCCGTCCCCGCGGCGCAGATCGTCCTCGCGACGGCGCAGGTCCTCCTCCCAACGGCGGAAGAGCTCCCGGTCGGCCTGGCTCTGGGTGCGTTCCTCGACCGAACGGAGAAACTCCGGGTCGTCGTCCGGGGCGATCGGGCGGTGCCGGCGCCCGGTGAGACCGAAGCCGGTCGGCCGGCCGCCCCCGGGCTGACCGGCTCTGGTCTCGCGGCCGGCGACGAACCAGGCGATCGAGCCGACCAACGGGAAGAAGAGGATGATCAGCACCCAGGCGATCCGGGGCAGGGCGCGGATGTCGCCCTCCTCGGCCGAGAGGCAGCTGATCAACGCGATGACGGCGAGGACGACCTGAGCGAGGAAGAGGAGAACGTACAGCCGAGCCATGACACCATCATGACGTACCCGTGGTTGTTGCCACACCCCACGGCGGGCGCGACATTTACACTCCGTGATCATGGAGCAGCGGTTGACGGCCGAGGAGCGGCTGACCCTCAAGACGGGCGCCTTCGGCGCGGTCGTCCTCGTATCAAATGTGGAGCCCGGTGTGCTGGCGCTGGTCCGGGAGAGCTTCGCCGCCTCCGCCGCGCTGGCTGACTCCAGTGGGGTGGTCAAGGCGGTGCTGACCAGTGGTCCCCTGCCCCGGCTGCCGCGTGATTCGGAGCTCGAGATCGAGTCTGTGGTGCTTCCGGCGTTGACCCGGGCGGTGGCGATCCTGCGGGAGAAGTCTCCGCAGGACGTGCCGACCTACCGGGAGGTGGTGTTGGCCGCCGCCGACCAGGCGGCCGGGGCGCACCGGGGGGTCACCCCGCAGGAGACAGCGATGATCGAGCGCATCCGGGGTGCGTTGGTGGAGCCGGCCTGAGCCGCGCTCGGTGAGCTGTGTCACCATACGGGCCCCGGAGCTGGAAGCTACTTGTGGGTAACATGGCGTCGTGGGCAACCGCACAGCGTCCGTGGTTGACCGCGCGTTGAGTTACGCGGGAGGCTGCGCCCCAGACCGGGCGAGCGAATCGCACCAAATACAGGAGGGTCGTCGAAGCGCGATGAATATCGTCGTACTCGTCAAGCAGGTGCCCGATTCGGGCGCGGACCGCAACCTGCGTACTGACGACAACACCGTCGACCGCGGTTCGGCGAACAACGTCATCAACGAGATGGACGAGTACGCCATCGAAGAGGCGTTGAAGATCAAGGAGGCGCACGGCGGCGAGGTCACCATCCTGACCATGGGGCCCGACCAGGCGACCGAGTCGATCCGTAAGGCGCTCTCCATGGGGCCGGACAAGGCCGTACACGTCCTGGACGACGCCCTGGCCGGGTCCTGCGCGGTGGCCACCTCCAAGGTGCTCAGCGCCGCGCTCGGGCAGTTGAACGCCGATCTGGTGCTCTGCGGTGCCGAGTCCACCGACGGTCGGGTCCAGGTCCTGCCGCACATGATCGCTGAGCGGCTCGGCATCGCCGCGCTGACCGGCGCTCGGAAGCTCACTGTTGACGGCGGCACGCTCACCATCGAGCGGCAGACCGAGGAGGGCTACGAGGTGGTCACCGCCGAGACCCCCGCGGTGGTCTCCGTCTGGGACACCATCAACGAGCCGCGCTACCCCTCCTTCAAGGGCATCATGGCCGCCAAGAAGAAGCCGGTGCAGACCCTGCCCCTGGTTGACCTCGGTGTCGCCCCGGCAGAGGTGGGTCACGCCGGCGCGACCAGCGCCGTGCTGGAGCACAGCAAGCGACCGCCGCGCTCCAGCGGCACGAAGGTCACCGACGAGGGCGCCGGCGGCACGCAGCTGGTCGAGTTCCTCGCCACCGAGAAGTTCGTGTGAGAGCAGGTCTGGACATGTCTGAGGTTCTCGTCGTCGTCGAAGCCACCCGGGAGTTCGGCGTCAAGAAGGTCACCCTGGAGATGCTCACCCTCGCCCGTGGCCTGGGTACGCCGAGCGCGGTCGTGCTCGGCGGCCCCGGCGCAGCCGAGGCCCTGAGCGCGAAGCTGGGTGAGTACGGGGCAGCGAAGATCTACGCCGCCGAGAGTGCGGAGATCGACGGCCACCTGGTCTCGCCCAAGGCCACCGTCCTGGCCGAGTTGGTTACGCGGGTACAGCCCGCCGCGGTGCTGCTCGCCTCCGCCCAGGAGGGCAAGGAGATCGCCGCTCGCCTCGCGGTGAAGCTCGACAACGGCATCCTGACCGACGTGGTCGGGCTGGACGCCGACGGTACCGCCACGCAGGTTGTCTTCGCCGGTTCCACCATTGTGAAGTCCAAGGTCACCCGTGGCCTGCCGCTGGTTACCGTTCGGCCGAACTCGATCACCCCGGAACCGGCCGCAGCCACCCCGGCCGTCGAGCAGCTCACCGTCTCGGTCTCGGCCGCCGACAAGCTGGCCCGGGTCGTCAACCGGGTCGCCGAGCAGAAGGGCAGCCGTCCGGAGCTGACCGAGGCGTCGGTCGTCGTCTCCGGTGGCCGTGGGGTCGGCACCGCCGACAACTTCAAGCTCGTTGAGGAGTTGGCGGACCTGCTCGGTGGCGCCGTCGGCGCGTCCCGCGCCGCCGTTGACTCGGGCTACTACCCGCACCAGTTCCAGGTGGGTCAGACCGGCAAGACGGTCTCCCCGCAGCTCTACATCGCGCTCGGAATCTCCGGCGCGATCCAGCACCGGGCCGGCATGCAGACCTCAAAGACGATTGTCGCGGTCAACAAGGACGGTGAGGCGCCGATCTTTGAGCTCGCCGACTTCGGCGTGGTGGGTGACCTGTTCAAGGTCGTACCGCAGACCGCCGAGGAGATCCGCAAGCGCCGGTGAGCTGACGCGCCAGACCTGACCAGCGCCGGGAACCCATCGGGTTCCCGGCGCTGGTCGTGTCGGTCTCTGCCCACAACCGTACGATCGCCGCGTCAACCTGCGAAGATGGCCTTCGTGCCCCGCACGCACCCCGCCGAGGCAGGGAACGAGGAGCGCGGATGTCGAGGACGCCCGACCGGGGCCACCACGCGTTGGCCCTGCACGAGGTCGTGCTGCTGCTCGAGACCGACACCGAGCGTGGCCTGGGGGACGCGGCAGCGGCCGACCGGCGGGAGCGCTTCGGGGCCAACGTCCTGCCGGCCGCCACCCGCGGCGGCCTGCTCCGCCGGCTGCTCCGCCAGTTCCAGAACCCCCTCGTGTACGTGTTGGTGGGCGCCGGCCTGGTCACCCTGCTGCTCGCCGAGTACGTCGACTCGGTCGTGATCTTCGGTGTGGTCCTGGTCAACGCCCTGGTCGGGTTCCTGCAAGAGTCCAAGGCCGAGGCCGCGCTGGACGCGTTGCGGTCGATGGTGCGGACCGAGACCCGGGTGGTCCGGGATGGTCAACCACGGCGGGTGCCGTCGGCGGAGGTCGTCCCCGGCGACCTGGTGCTGGTCGAGGCGGGGGAGAAGGTCCCCGCCGATCTACGCCTGGCCCGCGCCGACGAGGTCAGGGTCGACGAGTCGACCCTGACCGGTGAGTCGCAGCCCGTCCGCAAGGACGAGGTCGCTGTCCCGGACGAGACTCCGGTGGCCGACCGTCGGAACATGCTCTACTCCGGCACGCTCGTCACCGGCGGCTCGGCGGCCGGTCTGGTCATGGCCACCGGGGCCGAGACGGAGCTGGGTCGGATCCACCGCCTGGTCGGTAGCGCCCAGGTGCTGGACACCCCGCTGACGACCAAGCTGGCCCGCTTCAGCCGGCTGCTCACCGTCGTGATTCTCGTGCTCGCCGGGGTGGCCTTCGGAGTCGGCATCCTGCGGGGGGCGAGCGGCAGCGAGATGTTCACCGCTGCCGTGGCGTTGGCGGTCGGGGCCATCCCGGAGGGGCTGCCCGCGGCGGTGACGATCACACTGGCGATCGGGGTTGGGCGGATGGCCCGCCGGCAGGCGGTGATCCGGCGGCTGCCGGCGGTGGAGACGCTGGGCAGCACGACGGTGATCTGCACCGACAAGACCGGCACCCTGACCGAGAACCAGATGACGGTGCGGATGCTCTGGACGGTGGCCGGCCGGCACGAGGTTACCGGCAGCGGATACCAACCAGCCGGTGAGATCCGGGGTCCCGACGGCGAGCCAGTCCGGATCTCCGGTGAGGGGGCGCTGCGCTGGTCGCTGCTCGCCGGAGTGGCCTGCAACGACGCCCGGTTGGTGGAGCGGGACGAGGGGTACGTGGTGCTCGGCGACCCGACCGAGGGCGCGATGTTGGTGGTGGCGGCCAAGGCCGACCTGTGGGCCGCGGCGGTGGCCGACGAGCTACCCCGGGTCGCGTCGGTCCCGTTCACCTCGGAGCGGCAGTTCATGGCGACCCTGCACGACACCCGCGACGGCGGACGGGTGGTGCTGGTCAAGGGCGCGGTCGAGCGGCTGGTGGAGTGGAGCGTCGCGGCGCTGGACGAGCAGGGGCGATCGGTGCCGCTGGACCGGGACGAGGTGCTGGCCGCCGCCGGCGCGCTCGCCGGCGAGGGGCTACGGGTGCTGGCCACGGCGCAGGTGCGGATGGACGGTGACGCCGAGTTGGTAGCGCAGGAGTTGCCCGGCAGCCTGGTCTTCACCGGCCTGCACGCCATGTTTGATCCGCCCCGGGCCGCGGTCGCTGACGCGATCTCCGCCAGCCAGCGGGCCGGCATCGCGGTGAAGATGATCACTGGTGATCATCGGAGCACCGCGTGCGCCATCGCCGGTCGCCTCGGGCTACTGGCCGCGGAACCGGGGTCCGGCGCGGTGCTCTCCGGCGCTGACCTCGCGCGGCTCTCGCCCGCCGACGGCCCGGCGGCGGTGGACCGGGCGGCGGTCTTCGCCCGGGTGTCGCCGGAGCAGAAGCTGCGGCTGGTGGAGGCGTTGCAGGCCGATGGACAGGTGGTCGCCATGACCGGGGACGGCGTGAACGACGCGCCGGCCCTGCGGCAGGCCGACATCGGGGTGGCGATGGGACGCAGCGGCACCGAGGTGGCCAAGGAGGCGTCGGACATCATCCTCACCGATGACGACTTCACCACGATCGAGGCGGCCGTCGAGGAGGGGCGGGGCGTCTTCGCCAACCTCACCAAGTTCATCACCTGGACGTTGCCCACCAACGCGGCGGAGGGCATGCTGGTCCTCGTCGCCATCGTGCTCGGCACCGCGCTGCCCATCCTGCCCAGCCAGATCCTCTGGATCAACATGACCTCGGCGGTGCTGCTCGGCCTGACGCTCGCGTTCGAGCCGAAGGAAGAGGGGATCATGTCCCGGCCGCCCCGGGATCCGGCCCAGCCGCTGCTGACCAGCGCTCTGGTGATGCGGATTCTGCTCGTTTCCGCCCTGGTCGTGGCGGGCGCCTGGTGGGTGTTCGAGTGGGAGTTGAGCGGCGGCGCGGAGCTGGCGCAGGCCCGTACCGCGGCGGTGAACCTCGTCGTCGCCGTGCAGATCTTCTATCTGTTCAGCTGCCGGTCGTTGCGCCACTCGGCGTGGCGGTTGGGACTGTTCACCAATCGCTGGCTGATCGGTGGGGTCCTGCTCCAGGCGCTCGGCCAAGTGGCGCTCACCTACCTGCCGGTGCTGAACACACTGTTCCGGACGGCGCCCATCGGCCCCGGGACATGGCTGCGGATCCTGGGGGTCGCCCTCGTGGCCGGTGCCGTCGTGGCGCTCGACAAGCGGTTCGGCCGCCGGCTCGGTTGAGCTGCCACGGCTTGCCCACCCGGTGCGGCGCGGTTCTTCCCGGAAGCCCTCCGGCTTTCGGTTGACCCCGATCCGGTCGTTAGGCTGAACCTGATGGCTTACCTGGATCATGCGGCGACCACTCCAATGCTCGACGTGGCGTTGGAGGCGTACGTCGCCACCGCGCGCGAGGTCGGCAACGCCTCCGCCCTGCACGGGGCGGGCCGGCAGGCCCGCCGTCGGGTGGAGGAGTCGCGTGAGCGGGTGGCCGCCGCGCTGGGCGCCCGCCCCGCCGAAGTGATCTTCACGGGGGGTGGCACCGAGAGCGACAACCTCGCGGTCAAGGGCATCTTCTGGGCCCGCCGGTCCACCGAGCCCCGGCGGACGCGGGTGGTGTCCAGTGCGGTGGAGCACCACGCGGTGCTCGACGCCGTCGACTGGCTGGCCGCGCAGGAGGGCGCCGAGGTGAGCTGGCTTCCGGTCGACGCCCTCGGCCGGGTCACCCCGCAGCGGCTGCGCGCCGAGTTGGCCGCCGCCGCCGACCAGGTGGCGGTGATCACGACGATGTGGGCCAGCAACGAGGTGGGTACGGTCCAGCCGGTTGCCGAGTTGGCCGCGGTGGCCGCCGAGCACGGGGTGCCGCTGCACACCGACGCGATCCAGGCCGTTGGTCAGGTGGCGGTGGACTTCGCCGCCAGCGGCGTCTCGGCGCTCACCGTGACGGGGCACAAGCTCGGCGGGCCGGCCGGGGTGGGTGCCCTGGTGCTTGCCCGGGACGTCGCGGTGACCCCGCTGCTGCACGGCGGTGGCCAGGAGCGGGACGTCCGCTCGGGGACCTTGGACACGGCCGGAATCGTCGCGTTCGCGGTCGCCCTGGAGACGGCGGTCCGGCACCAGCGGGAGTACGCGGCCCGGGTCGCCGCCCTCCGGGACGACCTCGTGGCGCGGGTGCGGCAGGCGGTGCCGGAGGCGGTGCTCAACGGCGACCCGAACGATCGCCTGCCCGGCAACGCCCACTTCTCCTTCCCGGGCTGTGAGGGCGATGCGCTGCTGCTCCTGCTCGACGCGCGGGGTATCGCCTGCTCCACCGGCTCGGCGTGCTCGGCGGGAGTCGCCCAGCCGAGCCATGTGCTGCTTGCGATGGGCGCCGACAGCGCCCGTGCCCGCTCCTCGCTGCGCTTCACGCTCGGCCACACCAGTACGCCGGAGGAGGTTGACGCGTTGATCGCAGCTTTGCCGGAGGCGGTCGACCGGGCCCGGCGCGCCGGTAGCCTCCGCGCAACGCGCTGATCCCGTCGTCGCACGGCGGCAGCGGTTCGCTCGGTAGCGCCGCCCGGGAGCGCGGGGCGCGCTGGGTTTGGGGGCGGCGGCTGGGGTGGTTACGCTCGTCCGGGCACCACCGCGGTGCCCGACGGTTGTGAAGAAGGTGGTCGGGGTGCGGGTGCTGGCGGCGATGTCGGGCGGCGTGGACTCCGCGGTCGCGGCGGCGCGGGCCGCCGAGGCGGGTCATGACGTGACCGGGGTGCACCTGGCGCTGGCCCGTAACCCGCAGACCTATCGCACCGGCGCCCGGGGCTGCTGCACGCTGGAGGACTCCCGGGACGCCCGGCGGGCCGCCGATGTGCTCGGCATCCCGTTCTATGTGTGGGACATGGCCGAGCGGTTCCAGGCTGACGTGGTGGACGACTTCGTCGCCGAGTACGCGGCCGGCCGTACCCCGAATCCCTGCCTTCGCTGCAACGAGAAGATCAAGTTTGCCGCGGTGCTGGACCGGGCCGTGGCCCTGGGTTTCGACGCCGTGGTCACCGGCCACCACGCGCGGCTCGGCGCCGACGGTTTGCTACGCCGAAGCGTCGATCTCGCCAAGGACCAGTCATACGTGCTCGGCGTGCTCACCCGCGAGCAGCTGAGCCGGTCGATGTTCCCGCTGGGGGATTCGACGAAGACGCAGGTCCGAGCGGAGGCAACCCGGCGTGGCCTGGCGGTGGCCGACAAGCCGGACTCGCACGACATCTGCTTCGTCGCCGACGGGGACACCCGTGGCTTCCTCGCCCAGCGGCTCGGTGCGACGCCCGGCGATGTCGTTGACGCCGGCACCGGCGAGGTGGTGGGCCAGCACACCGGGGCGTACGCCTACACCGTCGGGCAGCGGCGTGGGCTGCACCTGGACCGCCCGGCCGTGGACGGTCGCCCCCGCTACGTCCTGTCGATCACCCCGAAGACCAACACGGTGACGGTGGGCCCGGCCGAGGCGTTGGCGGTGTCCCAGGTGCAGGCGGAGCGTCCGGTGTGGATCGGTGGGCCCCGGCCGGCCGCTCCGGTCGAGTGCGAGGTGCAGCTGCGCGCGCACGGCAATGTGGTGCCCGCGACCGTGGCGGTGACCGGCGACGGGCTGCGGGCCGAGCTGCATCAGCCGGTCCGCGGGGTGGCGGCCGGCCAGGCGATCGTGGCCTACCGTCCGGACCCGGCAGGCGACATCGTGCTCGGCTCCGCCACCATCGCGGCCTGACCGACCGGGTGGCCCGGCGGTGGTTGTCCGCGAATCGGATAGTCTTCGACCGTGAGTGATCAGCCGTGGCCGTGGCCCGCGGGTGCGGCGACCGGTGTCGGGTCGCTCCCCGGCACCGACATCGCGGAGGCCCAGCGGATCGCCCTCGGTGAGCTGCCCCTCCTTCCCCACCTGCCCGAGTTGCCCGCCCGCGGCCCGGGCGCGGAGCTGATCGGCCGGACCGCCGGGCTACTGGTGGAGCTACCGGTTGAGCTCTACGCCGCCCGGTGGCGCGTCGCCCCCCGCCCCGGTCGGGACCGGCGCCGGGCCCGGGACCTGATGGAGCGGGATCTGGACCAACTCGCCGCGCAGGCCGAGGCGTACGCCGGGCCGGTCAAGGTCCAGGTCGCCGGGCCGCTGACGCTCGCCGCGGCGGTGGAGCTGCCGATGGGCGGCCGGTTGGTGCGCGATCCCGGCGCGGTGCGGGACCTGGCCGGCTCCCTGGCCGAGGGGGTGCGGGAGCACGTCGCTGCCGTCGCGCGTCGGCTACCGCGGGCCTCGGTGCTGCTGCAGTTGGATGAGCCGTCGTTGCCGGCGGTGCTCGCCGGGCGGGTGCCGACCGAGAGCGGGTTCGGGACGTATCAGCCGGTGGAATCGGGCCGAGCCCGCGGCCTGCTGCGCGAGGTCATCGCCGCCGCCGGCGTACCGGTCGTGGTGCACTGCTGCGCCCCGGACGTGCCGCTGGAGCTGATTCGGGAGGCCGGCGCGGTCGGTGTGGCCCTCGATCTCGACCTGGTCACCGACCTGGATCCGCTGGGTGAGGCGATCGACGCCGGGCTGGGCCTCCTGGCCGGTGCCGTGCCCACCCGACCGTCCGCAGCCGGCGGCGCACCGACCTCGGCGCAGGTCGCCGAGCGGGTCCGCCGGCTCTGGGACCGCCTCGGATTCCCCCGTCGGCAGCTCGCCGCGCAAGTTGTCATCACGCCTGCCTGCGGGTTGGCGAACGCCACCGGAGGGCACACCCGAGCGGTCCTCGCCGCCTGCCAGGACGCGGGACGGCGGTTGAGCGAGCAGGGGTGAGCGCGCGGGTCGCGGTGCTGCCCGAATCGGGCAACCGCGCCCGCCGGTAGCTCGGCGGCCGTCGTGGCCGGGCTGGCGGCCAGCGCGCCCTCGCCGTTGCTGGCCCGGGCGGGGTGACCGGCGTAATGTCCCACCGCCCCGATACGGTTCCCGGGGTAGTGGGAAGAATGGGAGGTCAGGGCGATGTCCGAGGATGCCATCGGCCAGCAGGTTCCTGCGGAGCAGGAGGCGGCGGCCGGCGCGGAGCCGACCTCAGCGGCGCGCGAGCGGCATGCGACGCTCAGCCGGGAGCTGACCGAGCACCAATACCGCTACTACGTGCTCGACGCGCCGACCATCTCCGACGCGGCCTTTGACGAGCAGCTGCGGGAGCTGGCGGCGCTGGAGGCGGAGTTCCCGGCCCTGCGCACGCCGGACTCGCCGACGCAACGGGTGGGGGGCGCCTTCTCCACCGATTTCACCCCGGTGGCGCACGCCGAGCGGATGATGTCGCTCGACAACGCCTTCTCCGACGAGGAGCTGGCGGCCTGGGCCGAGCGGGTCGAGCGGGATGCCGGTGGTCCGGTTCCCTACCTCTGCGAGCTGAAGGTGGACGGCCTCGCGATCAATCTGACCTACGAGCAGGGGCGCCTGGTCCGGGCGGCCACCCGCGGGGATGGCCGCACCGGCGAGGACGTGACGGCGAATGTCCGCAGTATCAGGGATGTGCCGGGGGAGCTGACGCCGTCCGCCGAGTTTCCGGAGCTTCCCGCTCTCCTCGAGGTCCGCGGTGAGATCTACTTTCCGGTCGCCGGCTTCGCGGATCTGAACGCCGGGCTGGTCGAGCAGGGGCGGGCGCCCTTCGCCAACCCGCGTAACGCGGCCGCCGGCAGCCTGCGGCAGAAGGATCCACGGGTCACCGCGTCCCGGCCGCTGCGGCTGGTCGTGCACGGCTTCGGGGCCCGCCGGGGCTGGGCGCCGAGCACCCAGTCCGAGTCGTACGCGGCGTTGCGGGCCTGGGGCCTGCCCACCAGCGATCGGTGGCGGGTGGTGCCGGGGCTGGCCGGTGTCGCGGAGTACATCGCGTACTACGCCGCGCACCGGCACGACGTCGAGCACGAGATTGATGGCGTGGTGGTGAAGGTTGACCCGGTGGCGATTCAGGGCCGGTTGGGTTCGACCAGCCGGGCGCCGCGTTGGGCGATCGCCTTCAAGTACCCGCCGGAGGAGGTCAACACCCGGCTGCTCGACATCGACGTGAACGTCGGGCGCACCGGCCGGGTCACTCCCTTCGCGGTCCTGGAGCCGGTCCGGGTGGCCGGGTCGACGGTGGCGCTGGCCACCCTGCACAACGCCCGCGAGGTGGAGCGCAAGGGAGTGCTGATCGGCGACACGGTGGTGATCCGCAAGGCCGGGGACGTGATCCCCGAGGTGCTCGGCCCGGTGGTCGAGCTGCGCCCACCGCAGGCTCGGCCGTTCGTGATGCCGAGTAGGTGCCCGTGCTGCGACACTCCGCTGGCTCCGGCGAAGGAGGGCGACATCGACATCCGTTGCCCCAACACGCGTAGCTGTCCGGCCCAGCTTCGGGAGCGGGTCTTCCACCTCGCTGGGCGGGGGGCCTTCGACATCGAGGTCTTGGGCTACAAGGGGGCCGCCGCGTTGCTCGACGCCCAGATCATCACCGACGAGGGCGATCTGTTCACCCTCGACGCCGCGCAGTTGGCGCAGTCCCCGTTCTTCGTCAACAAGGACGGCAGCCTCGGCAGTAACGCGGTCAAGCTGCTGGAGAACCTGACCGTGGCCAAGGAGCGCGAGCTCTGGCGGGTGCTGGTGGCGCTCTCCATCCGGCACGTCGGTCCCACCGCGGCGCAGGCCCTGGCCCGGCACTTCCGCTCGGTCGAGGCGATTGACCAGGCCGGGGAGGAGGAGTTGTCGGCGGTTGACGGAGTCGGGCCGACCATCGCGGCGAGCGTTCGGGAGTGGTTCGCCGTGGGTTGGCACCGCGAGGTGGTGCGCAAGTGGGCCGAGGCCGGAGTGCGGATGGCGGAGGAGGCCGTCGAGCAGGGGCCGCGCCCGCTGGAGGGGGTGACCGTGGTGGTGACCGGGACCCTCGCCGGCTTTTCCCGGGATCAGGCGGCCGAGGCGATCAAGTCGCGCGGCGGCAAGGTCACCGGCTCGGTCTCGAAGAAGACGGCCTTCGTGGTGGTCGGTGACAACCCTGGGACAAAGGCGGAGAAGGCGGCGAGCCTGAAGGTGCCGGTGCTGGACGAGGAGGGCTTCCAGGCGTTGCTCGACGCCGGCCCCGAGGCTGCTCAGGCGGTGGCCCGGATCGAGGGCTGACCGGCAGGAGTGGGCGCGTATACCAACTTAATTACGACTACGACCGATTCGTGACTGTCGTACGGGGAATTCTGGCTCCTGGGGCGTTTCATGGGGGACACGGCGTACGCATGGGTGCGCCGACCCTGACCCGCGGGAGGTGTGATGGCGACGGCCGACCCGCGCAACTTCGTCCCACCGGGACGGAGCGCGCCGTTCTTCGCCTTCGTGGCGGTGGTCCTCGCCGTGGCCACGCTGACGTCGGCGGGTTCCTTGCTGGCCCTTCCCGACCAGGTGTTCCGGCTGCCCGCGGCGTTCTGGACCATGGCGGTGCTGGCGGTCGCCGGGGACGCCCGCCCGTTCGTCCCGCCGGGCCGGCGGCAGTCATCGGCGGTGTTCGCGTCCACCTGCTTCACCTTCGCCATCCTGCTCGGCTGGGGGCTGGGCCCGGCGGTCGCCGTGCAGGCGGTGGCGGTCGTGGTGTCCGGGGTCCGAATGGGGCACGCCAGCTGGCGAATCGCCTTCAACGCCGGCCAGTGCGCCTGTGCCCTCGCCGCCGCCCACGTTCTGATCGGCCTCGGCCCGGGCGACCTCTTCGGCGGCGGGCAGCTGAGCTGGACCGACGTGGCCGCGATCAGCGGCGCGATGCTCGCCTGGTTCGTGGTCAACCACGGGCTGGTCAACTCGGCGGTGTGGCTGCGCTTCGGGGCGCGTTGGCGGCAGGGGGTGGGTTTCGAGCTGCTCTCCACCGGGTCGCTGCTGCTGCTTGCGCCGGTGGTGGTCACCGCGGCCCAGGCGAGTGCGGCGCTGGTCCCGCTGGTGTTGGCGCCGCTGTTCGCGGTCTACCAGATGGCCCGGCTCAGCAGTGAGCAGCAGCAGCTGGCCGCCCTCGACCCGCTCACCGGCCTGGCCAACCGGAAGGCGCTGGTGGCCGAGGTCGGCGAGCAACTCCACCGGCACGCGGAGCGGGCGGCGGATGGTGCGGCGCCGGCCCGCCTGGCGCTGCTGCTGCTCGATCTGGACCGGTTCAAGCACGTCAACGACGCGCTTGGGCACGCTGTCGGCGATCGCCTGCTGGTCGAGGTGAGCGCCCGGCTGACCGAGGTCGCCGGCGGGGATCTGGTGGCCCGGCTCGGCGGGGACGAGTTCGCCATCGTGCTGACCGGGCTGACCGATGTCGCCGAGGCACGCGATCGGGCCGACCGGGTGGTGGCCGCGTTGGCCGAGCCGGTCACCCTGGACGGGCTGCCGCTGGATGTCGGCGGGTCGATCGGGGTCGCGCTCTTCCCCGACCACGGCGAGGACTTCACCACCCTGATGCGCCACGCCGACGTGGCGATGTACGACGCGAAGCAGCGCAACGACACGGTCGCCGTCTACGTGGCCGAGTCCGACCACAACACGGCCGAGCGACTTGGTCTCCTCGCCGACCTGCGTCGGGTTCTCGCCTCCGGTCTGCTCCCGGAGGCGGAAGGCGGCGGGGCGGACCCGGGGCGCAACGGTTCGGCGTTCCCGGTGCTCGGCGGTGACGGCGCGGTATTGCCCCGCACCGGCGGGCCGAACCCGGGCCGGTGGTCGTGGTGGGGCCGACGGCAGCGCGTACACCTGCTCCACTCCGACGAGCTGATCCAGCGGATCGTCACCGCGGCCGACCCGATTCGCCGCCGTACCACCGTTGGCCCGGCCGGTCCGCCCGCCCCCGCTGGGACTGTTGATCCGCTCGCCGCGGCCACCGACGGAGCCGGGGGGCCGCCGCCTCGGGTAGCGGTGGCGCGTGCCAGCGGGCTGGCTGACCCGGGCGGTGCGGGTGAGATCACCATGTACTACCAGCCGCAGGTCGCCATCGCGACCGGGGAGGTGGTCGGGGTCGAGGCGCTGCTGCGCTGGCGCCACCCCCGGCGCGGGATGGTCGACCCGGAGGAGTTGATCCGGGTGGCCGAGCAGAGCGCGGTGATGCGCCTGCTCACCTTCCGGGTCATTGACGACGTGGTGACACAGCTGGCGCGGTGGCAGGCGGCGGGGGTGGTCCTCCGGGCCGCCCTGAACGTCAGCGTCCGGGACCTGCACACCGGGGAGATCGCCGACCGGATCGCAGAGCGGCTCGCCCGACACGGTGTACCGCCGCAGCGCCTTCAGTTGGAGATCACCGAGGGGGCGCTGATGGCCGACCCGCGGCGGGTGCTCGCCACCATCACCCGGCTGCACCGGCTCGGCGTGGGGATCGCCCTGGACGACTTCGGCACCGGCTTCTCCTCCCTGCAACACCTGCGGCGGCTACCGCTGTCCGAGGTGAAGGTGGACCGCTCCTTCGTGCTCGGGATGACCGAGGACGCCGACGACGCGGCGATCGTTACCTCGGTGGTCGAGTTGGCCCGGGCGCTCGGGCTACGGGCGGTGGCCGAGGGGGTGGAGGACGAGCGGACCTGGCGGATGCTGCACGCGATTGGCTGCGACGCCGCACAGGGCTGGTTCTATGCCCGGCCGATGCCGGCGGAGGAGCTTGTCGCCTGGCTGGCCCGGCATCGTCCGGTCCGCCCAACGGCGGCCCCGGAGGCCGCCGTCCGGCAGCACCCGGCCCGTTGACCCCCAACCCACCTGCCGGCCTCGCGGCCGAGGGGGGAGTCGAGGCAGCGGCGCCGGGAGGGAGCAATAGACTCGCTGCGGTCACCGCGGGTAGCGCAGCACCGCCCGCGGTGGGCGCGGACAGATCAGCAGGACAGCCACGAAGGGGGCACCGATGGCCGCCATCTCCCGCGAGGAGGTCGCGCACCTGGCGCGACTGTCGCGGCTCGCCGTGACCGAGGAGGAGCTGGCTACCCTCGCCGGCCAACTCGACGTGATCCTCCAGGCAGTCGCCCAGGTCGGTGAGGTCACCGCGGCGGACATCCCGCCGACGTCGCACTCCGTGCCGCTGACCAACGTGCTGCGCGACGACGTGGTGGCGTCGTGCCTGACGCCCCAGGAGGCGCTGTCGGGCGCGCCCGACGCCGCTGAGCAGCGGTTCCGCGTACCGCGGATTCTGGACGAGGATGTGGCTTCATGACCGACCTGACCAGTTTCTCCGCCGCCGAACTCGCCGGCCTGGTGGCGCGGGGCGAGTCCTCGGCGGTCGAGGTCACCCAGGCGCACCTGGACCGGATCTCCGCCGTTGACGACCGGGTGCACGCCTTCCTGCACGTCGACACGGAGGGTGCCCTCGACGCGGCCCGCGACGTGGATTCGCGCCGCGCCGCCGGCGAGCCGCTCGGCCCGCTGGCCGGTGTGCCGGTGGCGGTCAAGGATGTGCTCACCACGAAGGGCGTACCGACCACGGCCGGGTCGAAGATCCTGGCCGACTGGCGCCCGCCCTACGACTCCACGATCGTGCGCCGGCTGCGGGCGGCCGGCACAGTGATGTTGGGCAAGACCAACATGGACGAGTTCGCGATGGGCTCCTCCACCGAGTACTCGGCCTTCGGGCCGACCCACAATCCGTGGGACCTGAGCCGGATCCCGGGCGGCTCCGGCGGCGGCAGCTCGGCCGCCCTGGCCGCGTACGAGACACCGCTGTCGATCGGGTCGGACACCGGCGGCTCGATCCGTCAGCCTGGGGCGGTCACCGGCACCGTCGGCGTCAAGCCCACCTACGGGGGGACCTCCCGGTACGGCCTGGTGGCCTTTTCGTCCTCGCTGGACACCCCCGGCCCCTGCGCCCGTACGGTGCTGGACGCCGCGCTACTGCACGAGGCGATCGGTGGCCACGACCCGCTCGACTCGACCTCGATCCCCGCGCCGGTGCCGGACGTGGTGGCCGCCGCCCGGCTCGGTGCCAGCGGCGACCTGACCGGGGTTCGGCTGGGCGTGGTCCGGGAGTTCGCCGGGGAGGGAGCCGAGCCGGGCGTGCTGGCGGCCTTCCGGGCTGCGGTGGAGACGCTCACCAAACTGGGTGCCGAGGTCGTGGAGGTCTCCTGCCCGCACTTCCAGTACGCGCTGCCGGCCTACTACCTGATCGCCCCGAGCGAGTGCTCGTCGAACCTGGCTCGCTTCGACGGTGTCCGGTTCGGTCTGCGGGTCGGTGACGACGGCACCCGGTCGCTCGAGGAGGTCATGTCGGCGACCCGGGAGGCCGGTTTCGGCCCGGAGGTCAAGCGCCGGGTCATGCTCGGCACGTATGCCCTCTCGTCGGGCTACTACGACGCGTACTACGGTCAGGCGCAGAAGGTGCGCACCCTGATCAGCCGGGACTTCACCACCGCCTTCGACCAGGTCGACGCCCTGATCTCGCCGACGACGCCGTTCGTCGCGTTCCCGGTCGGAGCGCGCACCGCCGACCCGTACCAGATGTACCTGGCCGACCTGTTCACCATTCCGAGCAACCTGTATGGCGGGCCGGGCATCTCGGTGCCCTGTGGCCTCGCCGACGGGCTCCCGGTCGGCCTGCAGGTCATGGCACCGACGATGGCTGACGATCGGATGTACCGGGTCGCGGCCGCGCTGGAGAGCGCCGTCGGCCCGTTCACCCCACCGGCACTGTGAGGCAGGAGCACCGATGACGACGACACTGCCCGCGTACGACGAGGTCGTCGCGCGCTACGAACCGGTGATCGGCCTGGAGACCCACGTCGAGCTGGGCACGAACACCAAGATGTTCTGTGGCTGCCCGACCGACTTCGGCGGGGCGCCGAACACCCGGGTCTGCCCGGTCTGCCTGGGGCTGCCCGGCTCGCTTCCGGTGGCCAACCGGGCGGCCGTGGAGGCGACCATCCGGATCGGGCTCGCGCTGAACTGCTCGATCGCGCAGTGGTGCCGGTTTGCCCGGAAGAACTACTACTACCCGGACATGCCGAAGAACTACCAGATCAGCCAGTACGACGAGCCGCTCTGCGTGGACGGCTACCTGGATGTCGAGGTGAACGGCGAGCCGGTGCGGATCAGCATCGAGCGGGTGCACATGGAGGAGGACACCGGCAAGACCCTGCACGTGGGCGGGGCCACCGGCCGCATCCACGGTGCGACCGAGTCGCTGGTCGACTACAACCGGGCCGGTATCCCGCTGGTCGAGATCGTCACCAAGCCGATCCCCGGCGCTGGCGCGATGGCGCCGGAGGTGGCCCGGGCGTACGTCACCGAGCTGCGCGACGTCCTCCGCTCGCTCGGCGTCTCCGACGTACGGATGGAGGAGGGGTCGCTGCGTTGCGACGTCAACACCTCCCTCAACCTTCCGGGTGAGCAGTGGGGCACCCGTACCGAGACGAAGAACGTCAACTCGCTGCGGTCGGTGGAGCGCGCGGTGCGCTCCGAGATCATCCGGCAGGCGTCGGTGCTTACCGCGGGCGGCCGGATCACCCAGGAGACCCGGCACTTCCACGAGGACACCGGGGACACCACCTCCGGCCGTTCCAAGGAGACCGCGACCGACTACCGGTACTTCCCGGAGCCGGACCTGGTGCCGGTCGCGCCGGACCCGACCTGGGTGGCCGAGTTGAAGGCCGCCCTGCCGGAGTTGCCGCGGGTACACCGGCGTCGGCTCCAGCAGGAGTGGGGCCTGTCCGACCTGGACATGCAGTCGATCCTGAACGCTGGTGCGGTCGAGCTGATCGAGGCGACCATCGCGGCGGGCGCCACCCCGACCGCCGCCCGCAAGTGGTGGCTGGGCGAGCTGTCCCGCCGGGCCAACGAGACCGGGGTGGAGCTGGCCGACATTGGTGCCACTCCGAAGCAGGTCGCCGAGTTGCAGGGCCTGGTCGACGCCGGCAAGCTCACCGACAAGCTGGCCCGTACGGTGCTGGAGCACGTGGTCGCGGGCGAGGGCTCGCCGGCCAAGATCATGGCTGACCGCAAGCTGGAGGTGGTCTCCGACACCGGCGCGCTGACCGCGGCGGTGGACGAGGCGATCAGCGCCAACCCCGCCATCGCCGACAAGGTCCGCGGCGGCAAGGTGGCCGCGGCCGGTGCCCTGGTCGGCGCGGTTATGAAGACCACCCGTGGCCAGGCTGACGCCAAGACCGTGCGTGAGCTGATCCTGGAGCGCCTCGGCGTCCAGGGCTGACGTGCGAGAAGGGCCCGCCGGCTGGTTGCCGGCGGGCCCTTTCTGCCCACCCCTCGGCGGGCCCTTCCTGCCCACCCCTCGGAGGGCGCCAACGGCGGCGCCCGGATGGAGTCCCCCGTGAACCAGCACGACCTTGCTGTCCTCGACGAGATCCAACGCCGGGTGCTGTGGCTCGCCACCCGGATCGTGGACGCGGCCAACCACGACCGGGACACCGGCGACGGCGTGAAGGTCGGCGGGCACCAGGCGTCCAGCGCATCGCTGGTCACCGCGATGACGGCGCTGTGGTTCGCGCACCTCGACGCCGAGGACCGGGTCGCGGTGAAGCCGCACGCCTCCCCGGTGTTCCACGCCATCCAGTACCTGCTCGGCAACCTGGACCGGTCGTACCTGACCCGGCTGCGTGCCCGCGGTGGTCTCCAGTCGTACCCGTCCCGGACGAAGGACCCGGACGAGGTCGACTTCTCCACCGGTTCGGTGGGCCTGGGCGCGGCGGCGCCGCTCTTCGCGGCGGTTACCCGCCGCTACGTGGACGCGCACTTCGGTGCCCGTCCCCGGTCCCGGTTCGTCGCCCTCATCGGCGACGCCGAGCTGGACGAGGGCAACATCTGGGAGGCGGTCGCCGACCCGGCCACCACCGGGCTGGGCAACGTGATGTGGCTGGTCGACTTCAACCGCCAGTCGCTGGATCGGGTCGTACCGGGCATCCGGATCGACCAGTGGCGGGGCCAGTTCGAGGCGGCGGGCTGGCACGTCGTGGAGGTCAAGTACGGTCGCCGGCTCGCTGCCGCGTACGCCCGTCCGGGTGGGACGGCGTTGCGGGACTGGATCGACCGGATGCCGAACGAGCAGTACCAGTCGCTCTTCGGCCTCGCCGGGCCGCTGCTGCGCAAGCAGTTCCTCGACGGCGCACCGGCGGGAGTCGCGGAGTTCATCGCCGACATCCCCGACGACGAGCTGGGCCCGCTCGTCACCGACCTCGGCGGGCACGACCTGGCGGCGATGCTGGAGGCCTACGCCCAGTGCGACGCGGTCATCGACCGGCCCAGCGTGGTCTTCGCGTACACGGTGAAGGGCTGGGGACTGCCGATCGCCGGCAACCCGCGGAACCACTCGGCGCTGCTCACCACGGCGCAGGTGGACGAGTTGCGGGCCGCGCACGGCCACACCCGGGACACCGAGTGGGACCGCCTCGACCCGGCGTCGCCGGCCGGTGTCCGGGCCGGGGAACGCCGGGAGACGCTGTCCCGGGCACCACGCACGCGGGCACTGGGCGTCAGCGTCCCGGAGACGACCCGGGTACGCGCGAACAAGCCGGTCTCCACCCAGGAGGTCTTCGGTCGGGTCCTGGTCGACCTGTCCCGTGACCCGCAGGTCGGGCGTTACCTCGTGACCACCGCCCCGGACGTGGCCACCTCGACGAACCTGGCCGGGTTCATCAACCGGGCCGGGGTGTTCGCGCCCACCTCGCAGCGCGCGTGGTCCGAGGACCGGATGCTGCGCTGGACGGAGAGCCCGGCCGGCCAGCACATCGAGCTGGGTATCTCGGAGATGAACCTGTTCCTGCTGCTCGGCCAGCTCGGCCTGGCCTGGGACCACTCCGGGCAGCCGCTGCTGCCGGTCGGGACCGTCTACGACCCGTTCGTACTGCGGGGCCTGGACGCCTTCCTCCACGGCACCTACTCCGGCGCCCGGTTCGTGGTCGCGGGCACCCCCTCGGGAGTCACCCTGGCGCCGGAGGGGGGCGCACACCAGTCGACGCTCACCGCCAGCGTCGGTTTGGAGCTGCCCGGGGTCACCTTCGTCGAGCCTGCCTACGCGACCACCCTGGACTGGCTGCTCTGTGACGCGTTGGGGCAGATCGCCGGGGGTACGGCGCCGGCCGCGACCGCCGCACCCGGGGAGGACGGCGGTTACTACTTCCGACTCAGTACCCGCCCGGTTGACCAGGCTCCGTTCGCGGCTGCCCGGAGCCGGATCGGCGACGCGGTGCTGCGTCGGCAGGTGCTCGCCGGCGCCTACCGGCTGGTTGACGCCCACCAGGCGTACCCGCAGCTCGCCGACGCCCCGGTCGTGCAGCTCGCCGCCTCCGGTGCGGTCCTGCCCGAGGTGCTCGCCGCCGCGGCCGAGCTGGCCGAGGAGGGGATCGCCGCGCACGTCGTGGATGTCACCAGCCTGGACCGCCTCTACCGGGCCTGGCAGCGCACCCTGCGCCAGGGGGTCCGCACCGCCACCGTGCCGAGCGTTCCGGGCGCGCTCCGGTCGGCCTTCGTCGACCGGGTGCCGGTGGTCACCGTGCACGACGCGGCGTCGCACGCGATGGCGTGGCTCGGCTCGGCGGTCGGCGCCCCGGCGGTGCCCCTTGGCGTGGACGAGTTCGGTCAGTCCGGCAGCGTCGCCGAGCTGTACGAGCTCCACGACCTGCTGCCGGGCAGCATCGTGAACGCCGCCCTCGCCGCGCTCTCCCTGCGCTGACCGATCGCTGACCGCCGGCCCCTCCGGCGGGCCGGTCAGCGGGTCGGAGTGGGGGTGACCGGGGCGGGGGCCCCGGCCTTCGGGTCCTCCACGATGTGCCGTTCGAGGTTCACCTGGGCTTGGCCGGTGCCGCCGACAGTGATGTCGTCGTACGCCTGGAGCAGCTTCTCCTCGTCGAAATAGAGGACGGTCATCGACAGCGGGGTGGGCTCCTCGCCCTCCAGACCGCGCAGGCCGGCGCCACCGGTCGAGCCCTGCACCATCAGCAGGGTGGGGGTTTGGTCCGGCTGTTGGGGCAGCCGGTACACCTCGCGGTTGTGGGTGTGTCCGGCGAGTACCAGCGGGGTGGTGCCGGAGAGGGGGCCCGCCGAGGCGGGGTCGTGCACCAGCGCCAGGTCCACCGGCCGTGGTGCGCTACGAGCGGTGGCCGCCAACTGGTCACCGACGCCGATGAGCTGGTCGGCTGTCTCCCCGGTCAGGTTGCTGCCCGCCGGTGAGGTGCTCTTGTCCGGCGTGAAGCGCGGGTCCCCGATGCCGGCGAAGGTCAGCCCGGCGACGACGGCGGTCGTGTTGTCCAACACGATGGCGTTGCGCTGCTGGGCGACCGCTGCGGTCGTACCCCCCGAGTCGTGGTTGCCGCGGATGTAGACGTAGGGCTTGCGGAGGAGGCCGATCGAGTCGACGTAGTTCGCCTCCGGTTCGCTGCCCCAGTCGGTGATGTCACCGGTGTCGACCACGACGTCGATCCCGAACTGCTCCACCACGGTCTGGATGACCTGCCAGGCGGCCGGGTTCAGGTGCAGGTCGGAGATGTGCAGCACCCGCGTGGTTCCGGGCTGCGGCTCGAAGACCGGCAGCTCCGAGACGGTGGTGTAGAGCTGGCTGACATTGCCGACCAGGCGCTGGAGTTGCTCGGCGTAGCGGGTGTAGTCGTTGGCGATCCGACGGGCGTCACCGACGAGTGCCGGCGCGTTGACCAGCAGCCCCTCGTAGCGGGGCTCTTCGATCGACTGCGGGCGCAGGGTGGCCGCCGCGGTGCCCAGGCTGCCGGTGACGATCACGAGCGCGAGCGCTCCCGCCCAGGCCGTACGGCGGGTGTCGCGGAACACCAGGAGGGCCAGCAGCAGGGTGACCAGCACCGTCGCGGCGACGGTACGGACACCGAGGCGCAGGATGCCCTCGCGGACGTCGTCCACGGCGGTCTGGCTGGCCCGGTCGAGGCTCTCCGGGTCGTGCAGCAGCGCCTCGGTGCGGTCCTGGTCGAGAGCGCCGAACTGTACGGTCAGCTTGGTCGGGCCGTCGTGGCTGTCGAGCAGCAGCGCGCCGAGCGGCGGTATGTCGATGGTGGTGCCGCCGTGCAGCGTCGGGGTTACCGTCAGATCCGCCTGAAACGGCCCGACCTCGGTGCTGACCCGGCCGCCGGCCAGGGTGCCGATCAACACCCCGGCCACGGTTATGGCGAGCACGGCCAGGGTCATCCCGACGGCGCGCAGCACCCGCCGGTGGGTCGAACGGCCGTCGGTTGGCCGGTGCCGCAGCCGGAACCGTCGGCTCCAGCCCGTCCCTGGCGGCTGGCCGCCTCGGCTGTCCTGCTGCTCGTTCTCCTGACCGTCCATGCTGAAATTCTGACTCGCCCAGTCGAAAGGCTCGGGAAATCTGGGCCGGGTGTTGCCCGTTGCCGGATTTATCTGACCTAGCGACCAGCGTTATCTGACCTCGCTGTCGGATTTGTCCGGCTTCGTCGTCGGCTCAACGCGACGGAGCGGTGAACTTTGTCCCGCTCTCGCGGTCAGCTTCGTCCGGCTTCGCCGTCCGCGAACACCAGGCGCAGGAGGCGATCGTCCTCCGCCACCGGAGCTCCGCGCCCGTCGTGGTTCGAGGTGCTCACCCAGAGCGAGCCGTCCGGTGCCGCGGCCACTGCCCGCAACCGGCCGTACCGGTTGGTGAGCAGGTCACGCGGTTGGCCGAGGAGCGTTCCGGTGGCGGTCAACTCGATTAGCCAGACTCGCTGTCCGCGGAGGCAGGCCGTCGCGAGGAACTGCTCGGTCCGAGCCAGCCCAGAACAGGAGGCGTCCGCTGGCGGCCACCAGACGATCGGGTCGACGTATCGGCTGTCGTCGGAGCGACCCTCGACCTCCGGCCAGCCGTAGTTGCCTCCCCGCTCGATCTCGTTGATCTCATCCCAGGTGTTCTGGCCGAACTCGACGGCGTACATCCGACCATCGGCGGCCCAGGTGAAGCCCTGCACGTTGCGGTGGCCCAGCGACCAGACGGGCGAGTCGGGGAAGGGGTTGTCCGGTGCGGGCTCGCCCTCGGTGGTGATCCGCAAGATCTTTCCACCGATCCGGTTGCCATCCTGCGCCTGCTCCCGGTCGCCGGCGTCGCCGGTGCTGGCGTAGAGCTGCCCGTCCGGGCCGAAGGCGAGGCCACCGCCGTTGTGGGTGCGCGCCTTCGGGATGCCGGTCAGGATCGGGTGCGGCGGCTCCCCGAGGGTGAGCCGGGCGATGCGGTTGTCCTGTTCGGCGGTGTAGTAGACGAAGACCGTCTGGTCCCGCTGGTAGTCCGGGGAGACGGCGATCCCCATCAGCCCGCCCTCACCACCCGCCGTCACCTCGGGGAGGGTCTGGACCACGGTCACCCGCAGTCCGTCGGCGTCGGACTCGGGCCCGACCTGGAGGATTCGGCCGGAGTCCCGCTCGGTCACCAGCGCGCCCCCGTCGGGGAGGAAGGCGATGCCCCACGGGACCCGTAGGCCCTTCGCCAACACGGTGGCAACCACCTCCGGCCCGGTGCTCCCCAGGCCGGTGCTGGTCGGGGTGGGGAAAGTGGGGGGTTCGCCGGCCGGGTCGGGCCCGGGCTCGCCAAAGCTGCAGCCGGTGGTGATCAGTAGCGCCACGCACGACGCCGCGAGGGTAGCCCGAAAGCGGCGGGTGCGCAGGTGCGCGGGACGGGCGCTCACCGGGACCAGGGTAGCGGCCGGTGGGCCGGTGTGGGCCCCGGAAAAGGACGGGCCGGCCCGAGGCTCTATCGTCGGCGGGTGTGAAGGTGTGGATCCCCCATGAGCACGGCACGTCCCTCCTCGGTGACCTGCCGGCGGGTGTCACGGTGGAGGTGGCGGAGCCGGGCCGGCTCCCGTCCCCGGTGACCGACGTCCGGTTCTGGGTCCCACCGTTCCTGGCCGAGGCGGAGACCGCCGGCCTGTTGCGGGAGCTGCCAGATCTGGAAGTGGTGCAGCTGTTGACCGCCGGTGCGGACGCGTGGGCCGGCCGGATGCCGCCGGGCGTGACGCTCTGTGATGCGCGGGGAGTGCACGACCAAGCCACCTCGGAGTGGGTCGTCGCCGCGATCCTGGCGCACCTGCGCTCCTTTCCCGCGCTGGTCCGGGCGCAGAGCCGTCGGGAGTGGGCATACCGCGAGGTGGCACCAACCAACGAACTGGCCGGCAAGCGGGTGCTGATCGTCGGCGCCGGCTCGATCGGCACGGCGCTCCAGGCACGCCTCGCCCCATTCGAGGTGGGCCTCACCCTGGTGGCCCGAACCGCGCGGTCCGGCGTGCACGCCGTCGCGGAACTGCCCCGGCTGCTGCCGGAGGCGGATGTGGTGGTGCTGCTGGTGCCGTTGACCGAGCAGACCCGCGGGCTGGTTGACGAGGGCTTTCTCGCGGCGATGCGCGGCGGTGCCCTGTTGGTCAACGCGGCGCGGGGGCCGGTGGCGCAGACCGAGGCGCTCGTCGCCGAGCTGGGCACCGGCCGGATATCGGCCGTACTGGACGTCACCGACCCGGAGCCGCTGCCCGCCGACAATCCGTTGTGGGCGATGCCGAACGTGCTGCTCACCCCGCATGTCGCGGGCTCGGTTCAGGGCCTGCTCCCGCGGGCGTACGAGCTGGTGGGCGAGCAGGTTCGCCGCTTCGCCGCGGGCGAGTCGCCGACCAACGTGGTGGCGGAGGGCTACTGAGTCGACAGGCCGGCCGGGTCGGGTGCGGGCCGCTCGGTGACCGCGACGAGCCGGGGCAGGTCGTCCCGGCGGACGGCGGGCAGCGTGACCGCCCGGCCGTCGGTGAGCCGAGCGACCGCCCGGCCAGCTGGGTCCGCGCCCAACTCGACGATCTGGTCCCAGCGGATGCGGTACTGGCCGGCGAGCGCCCGTAGGCACAGCCCCTGTGCGGTGACGTCGGTGCCGGCTCGCCAGGCCCATCCGCCGAGGAGGAGCGGCACGAGGAGCACCGGCAACAGGTACCACCGGGCGGCGGCCAGGGGGAGGGCGCCGAGGAAGGCGACCACCGCGGCTACCAGCAGGGCCTGGTTGTGCCGGAATCGGAGGGTGTCGGAGCTGCTCACCCTGTGATGATCCCACCTGTTCCCCAGCGGTGTCAGGACGGGGCGGTCCCGTGCGCCGCGGTGGTGGCACGGTTGCGCACCGCCCAGAGTGCGGGGCTCCGACCCGCCGCAGAGGCGACGGGTCGGAGCCCCGTGTGGGTGCCGGTTCAGGCTGGGCAGTCGGGAACGTTGCCGACGCAGTTGTTGGGCCGGTTCTTGATGACGACGGTGCCGGTGGCGGTGTTCAGGTCAACCGTCCCACCGTCGTTGACGATGCCGCCGCCGTCGACCGTGGCGATGTTCTTCACCACCTGCGTGTTGAACAGCGTCACCATGCCCCCGGAGTTGTAGATGCCGCCGCCCTCCTCGGCCTGGTTGCCGATGACCTTCGTGTTGCGCATCACCAGCACGCTGAAGTTGTACACGCCGCCGCCGAAGCTCGAGAGGGCGGTGTTGTCTTGGATAAGGCCATCCTCGACCACAGCGGTGGAGTCGGGGCCGACGAAGAGGCCACCGGCAAACCCGGAGGAAGCGGTGTTGTTGGTGATCTTCACCCGCTTCAGGGTGAGCTGTCCGTCAACCTGGATCCCGGCAAAATTGCTCGAGCGGTTACCGGTGATCGTGCTGTCGACGACTGTGCCGATCCCGTCGTTGAGGATCAGCAGGCCGCCGGCTCCCCCGGAGTTGTTGTCGGCGATCAGGCTGTGCCGGATCGTCACGACGGCGGAGGAACCGATGCTCAACACACCGCCCACGGCGCCTGCGGTATTTGCCTTCACCGCTGCTTTCTCCAGAGTCACCCGCCCCCCGGAGTTGGCGATACCGCCCCCGGTGGCGATGGCGGTATTACGACTCACGGTGGTGTGTCGCACGGTGGTGACGCCGGCGCTGTAAATGCCGCCGCCGTCTCCGTTGGCGATATTGCGGGTGATGGTGCTGTGGTTGGTGGTGAGCGCCCCGCCGGTGTTGACGAGGATTGCGCCGCCGTCGGTATCGGCGTATCCGCCGGTGATGGTGAGGTGGTTGAGGGTGAGGTCGCCGCCGACGTCGACGGTGAGGATTCTGAACTGTTCGACGGCGGCGGCGCGTTCGATGATGGTGTGCTTGCCGCCGTTGAGGGTGATGGGGGTGGTGATGGCGGGGAGGCCACTACCGTCGAGGTTGGCGGTGAGTAGGTAGGTGCACTTGCTGGCGAGGTCGAGGGTGGCGCCGCCGCGGGCGTTGGCGAGGGTGATCGCGGCGATTAGCTTGTCCGTGTCGCAGGGGACCGGGATGCCCTTCGATTCCTTGCCCCTGCCGTCGTGGGCGCTTCTGTCGCCCTTGGCTCGCTCGTCGTGGTAGTCACCTCCGGTGGAGGGGGTGCCCCGATGTCCCCCGGGCCGGTCGTCGCTACTGCTGATGGCGCGTCCGACCGCATCCCCGATCGGGGTGACGGTGATGCCGGCGGCGGTGAGGGCCAAGCCGGTCACCCCGGCCAGCCCGGCGGCCCACCAGCGCCGCCGTGACCTCGCCCGGTGCCCGCCTGGGCGGTCCGGTTCGGGTGTCTGGATGTGTTCCTGCTGGTTCATCGCGGTGTCGGTGTCCTTCCCCCGTGAACGACGAGGAGCCATCACCCCGGTGGTAGCTGACCCGGGTGGGTTCCTCGGCTACCGAGCGGGCGGTAGCAGCCACCCCGGACGCTAAACCGACAAACAGGGCAATAGAACATGAACCCGAAAAACATGCCCAAAACAGACAAAGCTCCACAACGTTGGGAAGGGTGGCTGATGCCGGCGGTGCGCCGGGGTGGTCGCTGTCGTCCCCCGGGGCAGTCGACCGCCCCGGTCGGTCCGGTCGGTCTCGTCCTGGGTTGGTCGACGCGGCGGGCGCGACCCGCCCGGCGCGGGCCTTGAAGGAGGCCTCGGACTGTTGGCATCGAACGCGGCACGGGGTGTGACTTTAAGTTTGCGGCCGCGTGCGGTGCGAAACCATTCGAGAAAGGGGCGTTACGTAAAGTGTTCGATCGACTGCCGAGTGGTTCAGCTTAAGGTTAATTAAGGTAATTCTAGGACGTTTCTATAGGTAGATTTATGTGAATGTCGGCCAGTGGGCGGTAGAGTTAACTATCGGTGCGGCGGATGCGATTTCCGGCCTTTCCGCCGCGGCATTGCCGACCGGCAGACGAGGAGGACGACGTGACGATTCAGAAGGTCGTAAGACTGGTCGCTGTTGTTGTAATCGCCGTGACGGGGTTCGCGAATCCAACCGATCCAGGGGCTGAGCGGCAAGACAAGACCTCCGCCACCAACGGTGAAGCGCGGGTCCCGCTCGCCGAACCGTGCCCATGTCCGTAAGGGTGTCCGGGCCGACAACCAGGTCCGCCCCGTCCGCCCGGTAGGCGGAGGGTCGGCTGACGTTCCCGGGCCCTCGGGGGGCGGTCCGCGAGGCCGCGCCCCGAATTCCGGCTACTCGGGGACGCGGCGGTAGGCGCCGTCGCTGGCGGAGGTCGCCATGACGGCGTACGCGCGCAGCGCCGCCGAGACGGGGCGCTGCCGCTCCGCCGGCGTGTACGGCCGGTCTCGTTTCTCCTGCGCGACCCGGCGGGCGTCCAACACCTCGGCCGGTACGGTGAGCTCGATTGTTCGGTTCGGGATGTCGATGACGACCTCGTCGCCCGATTCGACCAGGGCGATCAGCCCGCCGGCGGCCGCCTCCGGGGAGACGTGGCCGACCGACAACCCGGAGGTGCCGCCGGAGAACCGGCCGTCGGTGAGCAGCGCGCAGGCCCGCCCCAGCCCCCGCCCCTTGAGGAACGAGGTGGGGTAGAGCATCTCCTGCATGCCGGGCCCGCCCCGGGGGCCCTCGTAGCGGATGACCACCACGTCCCCCGCGGTGACCTCCTTGGCCAGGATGGCGGTGACCGCGTCGTCCTGGGACTCGTAGACCTTGGCCGGGCCGCGGAAGGTCAGGCACTCCTCGGGCACCCCGGCGGTCTTCACCACGCAGCCCTCCGGTGCCAGGTTGCCGTGCAGGATCGCCAGTCCCCCGTCCGCGGTGTACGCGTGGGCCCGGTCCCGGATGCACCCGTTGATCGCATCGGTATCCAACGTGGACCAGCGGTTGGTGGTGGAGAACGGCTCGGTGGTGCGTACCCCGCCCGGCGCGGCGTGGAACAGCTCGATCGCCTTCGGTGTCGCGGCGCCGCCGCGAATGTCCCAGTCGGCGAGCCAGTGCTCAAGCGAGGGGGAGTGCACCGCGTGGACCTCCCGGTTGAGGAGACCGGCCCGGTCCAGCTCGCCGAGGATGGCCGGGATTCCGCCCGCCCGGTGAACGTCCTCCATGTGGTAGTTGGGGGAGTTCGGTGCGACCTTGGCCAGGCAGGGCACCCGCCGGGAGATGGCGTCGATGTCCAGCACCCCAAACTCCAGCTCGGCCTCGCGGGCGGCGGCGAGCAGGTGCAGGATGGTGTTCGTCGAACCACCCATCGCGACGTCGAGGGCGACCGCGTTGTCGAAGGCGGCACGGTTGGCGACCGCGCGGGGCAGCACCGTGGCGTCGTCCCCGTCGTACCAGCGCTTGGCGATCTCGACGACGGTACGGCCGGCCTCGACGAAGAGTGACCGGCGGGCGGCGTGGGTCGCGAGCGTCGACCCGTTGCCGGGCAGCGCCAGGCCGATCGCCTCGGTGAGGCAGTTCATCGAGTTGGCGGTGAACATCCCGGAGCAGGAGCCACAGGTGGGGCAGGCCGAGCGTTCGATCTCGTCGAGCTGGTCGTCGGTGACTGCCTCGTTCGATGCGGCGATCATCGCGTCGATCAGGTCGATCTTGGAGTGCACGACTCCTTCGATCGCGACTGTCTTCCCGGCCTCCATCGGACCACCAGAGACGAAGACGGTCGGGATGTTCAGCCGCAGGGCGGCCAGCAGCATCCCGGGAGTGATCTTGTCGCAGTTGGAGATGCAGACCAGGGCGTCGGCGCAGTGCGCGTTGACCATGTACTCCACGGCGTCGGCGATCAACTCCCGGCTGGGCAGCGAGTAGAGCATGCCGCCGTGGCCCATCGCGATGCCGTCGTCCACGGCGATGGTGTTGAACTCCCGGCCCACCCCGCCCGCCTCGGCTACCGCGTCGGCCACCAGGCCACCGAGCTCCTTGAGGTGGACATGACCCGGTACGAACTGGGTGAAGCTGTTGGCGATGGCGACGATCGGTTTGCCGAAGTCGTCGTCGGTCATCCCGGTGGCCCGCCACAGGGCTCGGGCGCCGGCCATCGTCCGACCGTGGGTGGAGGTCCTCGACCGCAGCTCAGGCATGCGTACCAGTCTTGCACCGTCTCGGTTCGGTCGGCACCCGCGCGGGACGTGTCCCAACAGATGCACACCCGGCCCCCCGCTCCGGGCGTGGATCCGGCAGAGTTGGGCTGTGCTGACACCCCCGGGCCAGCTTCGCACCGCCGTGCTGAGTGGGCTCATCCACAAGCCGGCCGTCACCCGGGTGGTGGGCGCTGCCCGTCGGTTATCGGCTGGGCAGCCCGAGCCGAACCCCTCGGCCGGCTGGGCCGAGCTGGTCGCCCTGGCCACGGTGACCAGCGGGCTGCTCTTCGGGGCCGGGCTGCTCCGGCTGCCGGGCATGGCCCCCAGCATCGGGGTCGCCACCCGGCTGTCGTTGGATGGGTTGATCATCGCCACCGCGCTCTGGTTCGTGGGCTGGGTGCTCCTCGCTGAGCCGACCCGCCTGCTCGGATCGGCCCCGGTGGTCGGTGTGCCGATCCTGCTCGCCACAGTCAGCGCGGCGCTGATCGTGGGCCTCGCCACCGTCGTGGTGTTCCGGGTCTCGTCTCCACGACGGCGGCTCGCCGCGCTCGCCAGCGGTTCCGCCGCGACGACCCTCGGTGGGCTCGGTATCGCCACCGGGCTGTCCCGGGCGGAGTTGGGGTTGGCGCTCGGTGGCGCGACGGTGGCCGTGGCCGGCCTGCTGACCGTGGCGCTGGTGCTTCGCGGGTTCGATCGCCCCTGCGAGTCGGACATCGACCCGACCCGGCGCGAGGGTGAGCATGCGGTCCTGCCGATCTTGGTGATGGCGGGTGCGGCGACGTACCACTTCCTCCAGGACGGCCGCTTCGACCCGAGCGGCGTGGCCGCCATCAGCGTCGCGGGCTTCGTGCTGGTTGCCCGGCAGTCCCTGACCCTGCATGATGTCCGCCGGTACGCCCGCCGGCTGGTCGAGAGGGAGGCGCACTTCCGGGAGTTGGCCCACACCGACGCCCTGACCGGCCTGGCGAACCGGCGGGGACTGCTGCGGGCCCTGCACCGCTGCGCGGAGCGGGGCACCCAGTGCGACCTGCTCCTGCTCGACCTGGATGGGTTCAAGAACGTCAACGATGTGCGCGGTCACGACGCGGGGGACGCCGTCCTGGCCGAGGTGGGCCGGCGGCTACGCGGCCCCCTGCGCCCCGGCGATCTGGCGGCCCGGCTCGGCGGGGACGAGTTCGCTGTCCTGCTGCCCGGCCCGCCGGCCGCCACCGACCCGATCGGGGAGCGGCTGCTCGGGGCGTTGGCGGCCGCGTACGAGCTGCCCGAGGGGCCGGTCTTCCTCTCGGCGAGTATCGGCATCGCCGGTTGGGCCCGCCGACCCGATGTCGAGCTGCTGCTGCGCCACGCCGACCTGGCCCTGCGCTACGCCAAGCAGCGCGGCAAGAATCGGATCGAGCGGTACGACGTCGCCTACGACCGGCTGCTGAGCCGGCGGACCACGCTGGAGCACGAGCTGCGGGGCGCAATCGAACGCGACGAGCTACGGCTGGTGTTCCAGCCGGTGGCGTCGCTGCCGTCGGTACGTCCGGTCGGCGCCGAGGCCCTGCTCCGGTGGCGCCATCCGGAGTTGGGTGCGGTCCGGCCGGACGAGTTCATTCCGCTCGCCGAGGAGTGCGGCATGATTGCCAAGCTGGGGGCGTGGGTGCTGGACCAGGCCTGCTACCAGCTCTCCCGTTGGCTCGCCGACGGGCACGACGTCTGGGTGTCGGTCAACGTCTCGCCTCGAGAGCTACACGCCCCGGCCTACGTCGGTCAGGTCGCCGAGGCGCTGCGCGTACACCGGGTTCCGCCGCAGCGCCTGGTGCTGGAGGTCACCGAGCATGCCGTCGCCACGGACCTGGATGAGCTGATTCGGCGGTTGACCGCGTTGCGTCGTACCGGGGTTCGGATCGCGTTGGACGATTTCGGCGCCGGCTACTCCTCCCTCGGCCAGCTTCGTCGGCTGCCGCTCGACATCCTCAAGATCGACCACAGTCTTGTCGCCGGGCATGAGCCGGTTCGTCCGGTTGACGCCGACGGCCCGGCGTTCGCCCCGATGGTCGACATCGTCATGCGCCTGGGGCATCAGTTGGGCCTCGGGGTTATCGCCGAGGGTGTGACGACGCCGGCGGAGTTGGCCGAAGTGGTCGCCGCAGGCTGCCACTTTGGTCAGGGCGCCCTCCTCGGCTGGGGGGTGCCGGCCGAGCACCTGGAGGCGATGTTGGAGGCCGCCACCTCGTCGCACGCCCCGCCGATCGCCAGTTCGGTGCCGCCCGTGCCGGCTTCCGGTCCACCGCCGCCCCGGCGGCTGCCGCCCCTGCCCGTGCCCGGGCAGCCGGTGCCGGAGTAGCCCGGGCCGGAGCGGGACCGGCTGCCCGGGCACGGGTCGGAGCTGGATGGGTCGGAGCGGGACTGCGTTGGGGGTGTCAGAGTGTCTCGGGCGAAAGATTCGGCAGATCCGTTAACCAAAATGTGGGACTGGTTGACTCATTGCTTGAGAGGCGTCATGCTGGTCCGCATGTCGTCGTACCGGTCGCTGCGAGTACTTACCTGAGCGCACTCTCCCACTGAGAGTGCGCTGGCCCCGTGCATCCCGCACGTGGGCTTTTTTGTTGCCGTCAGATCCGCCGGGCGCTCCGCCGGCGTTCCACCGCAGAACCCACCGCACCCTCCAGCCGAAGGCCTGAACCGCCATGACGAGACCCACACCCGAGACCCTCGCCAACTCCGCCCGGCGGGCCCGCGCGGCCGTTGAGGCGCCCCGCGACGTTGACCGGCCCCGCCCGGCGGCCACGCCGACCGTCCCGGCGGTACGCACCCCCGTCCCCGCCCCCGCCCAGGTCTCCGGTGCCGGCTCCCTCGTGCGATCCCTCGAAGCGCTTGGCGTCGAGGTCATCTTCGGTATTCCCGGTGGCGCGATCCTGCCCGCGTACGACCCCTTGTACGACTCCACGGTCCGGCACATCCTGGTCCGGCACGAGCAGGGCGCCGGGCACGCGGCCACCGGGTACGCGCAGGCGACCGGGCGGGTCGGCGTCTGCGTCGCCACCTCCGGGCCCGGTGCGACCAACCTGGTGACGCCGATCGCCGACGCCTACATGGATTCGGTGCCGCTGGTGGCGATCACCGGCCAGGTCGCCCGGCCGTCGATCGGGACGGATGCCTTCCAGGAGGCGGACATCCAGGGCATCACGCTACCGATCACCAAGCACAACTTCCTGGTCCAGAGCGCCGAGGAGTTGCCCCGGGTGCTCGCTGAGGCGTTCCACCTCGCCGCGACCGGCCGCCCGGGCCCGGTTCTGGTCGACATCCCCAAGGATGTCCTCCAGGCATCGACCGTTTTCGCCTGGCCGCCGACACTCGACCTGCCCGGCTATCGGCCGACGCTGCATCCGCATGGAAAGCAGATTCGGGAGGCGGCGCGGCTGATGGCCATCGCCCGCCGCCCGGTGCTCTACGTCGGTGGCGGGGTGCTCAAGGCCGGCGCGACCGACGGGCTGCGCCAGCTCGCCGAGCTGACCGGGATTCCGGTGGTCACCACTCTGATGGCGCTCGGGGCGTTCCCCGACTCACACCCGCAGCACCTGGGCATGCCCGGTATGCATGGGACGGTCGCCGCGGTCTACGGGCTGCAGAAGGCGGATCTGATCATCGCGCTGGGGGCGAGATTCGACGACCGGGTGACCGGCCAGCTGGACTCGTTCGCTCCCGACGCGGCCGTGGTGCACGCCGACATCGACCCGGCCGAGATCGGCAAGAATCGGCACGCGGACGTGCCGATCGTGGGGGATGCCCGGCACGTCATCGACGAACTGGTCGGCGCGGTCACCGTCGAGCAGTCGGCCGGTCACCGGCCTGACCTCGACGACTGGTGGTCCCAGCTGCAGGAGCTGCGCAAGCGCTACCCGCTGGGGTACGACGATCCGGCCGACGGCACGCTCTCTCCGCAGTACGTGCTCCGCCGGCTCGGCGAGATTGTCGGCCCGGAGGCGGTGTACGTGGCGGGCGTGGGCCAGCACCAGATGTGGGCTTCCCAGTTCATTTCGTATGAGAAGCCACGTACCTGGTTGAATTCTGGCGGCCTCGGCACCATGGGGTACGCGGTGCCGGCCGCGATGGGGGCCAAGGTTGGTCGGCCGGAGACGGTGGTCTGGGGGATTGACGGCGACGGCTGCTTCCAGATGACCAGCCAGGAGCTGGCGACCTGTGCGCTGGAGGGTATTCCGGTCAAGATAGCTGTGATCAACAACGGCAATCTCGGCATGGTGCGGCAGTGGCAGGCCCTCTTCTACGGGGAGCGCTACTCCAACACCGAACTCGGTACCCACAAGCATCGCATTCCGGACTTCGTCAAGCTCGCCGAGGCGCTCGGCTGCGTCGGGCTGCGCTGTGAGACAGCGGAGGACGTCGACCGGACGATCGCGACCGCGATGTCCATCAACGACGCCCCCGTGGTCATCGACTTCGTGGTCGGCAAGGACGCCATGGTGTGGCCGATGGTCGCCGCCGGCACCAGCAACGACGAGATCATGTTCGCCCGCGGTGTCCGGCCGGTCTTCGACGAGGACGAGGTGTAGTCATGGCCCACCACACCGGGCGCCGTGGGGGTCGGGAGAACCAGACGAGGAAGGCACCACTGTGACCATGCATACGCTCTCCGTACTCGTGGAGAACAAGCCCGGCGTCCTGGCCCGGGTCTCCGGGCTCTTCTCCCGGCGCGGCTTCAACATCGGCAGTCTGGCCGTCGGGGAGACCGAGAATCCGGACGTCTCCCGGATCACCATCGTGGTCAACGCCGACTCCTCTCCGCTGGAGCAGGTCACCAAGCAGCTCAACAAGCTGGTGAACATAATCAAGATCGTTGAGCTGGACCCCCAGGTGTCGGTGGCCCGGGAGCTGCTGCTGGTGAAGGTCCGCGCGGACCGCAGCGCCCGCGGGCAAGTGCTGGAGACGGTGAACCTGTTCCGCGCCCGGGTCGTTGACGTCGCCCCGGAAACGCTGACCGTCGAAGCGACCGGCACCCCGGACAAGCTGGCCGCCCTGCTCCGGGACCTCGAGGCCTTCGGCATCAAGGAGATGGTGCAGTCCGGCACGGTCGCCATCGGCCGCGGGTCCCGCTCCATCACCGCCGGCCCGGCGCTTCGGGCCGCCTGATCCGTACCCACCAGATCTCCGATCGGCCGCCGGGTGCGGCCGTACGAAAGGGAAAATCCATGAGCGTTGAGGTGTTCTACGACGACGACGCCGACCTGGGTCTGATTCAGGGCCGTACGGTCGCCGTGATCGGGTACGGCAGCCAGGGCCACGCCCACGCGCTGTCGCTGCGCGACTCCGGTGTTGCGGTGGTGATCGGTCTGCCCGCCGATTCGAAGAGCCGGCCGAAGGCGGAGGAACAGGGACTGCGGGTGCAGACCCCGGCCGAGGCGGCGGCCGAGGCCGACATCATCATGATCCTCGCGCCGGACACCGCCCAGCGTGCCCTCTACACCGAGTCGATCGCGCCGCACCTCACCGCCGGCAAGGCGCTCCTGTTCGGGCACGGATTCAACATCCGGTACGGGCTGATCACGCCGCCGGCCGATGTGGACGTGGCGATGATCGCTCCGAAGGGCCCCGGCCACCTGGTCCGCCGGCAGTACGTCGACGGCAAGGGCGTGCCCTGCCTGGTCGCCGTCGAGCAGGACGCCAGCGGCAGCGCGTTCGGTCTGGCCCTGGCGTACGCCAAGGCCATTGGTGGCACCCGGGCCGGCGCGATCAAGACCACCTTCACCGAGGAGACCGAGACCGACCTCTTCGGCGAGCAGGCGGTGCTCTGCGGCGGTGCGGCGGCGCTGGTGCAGACCGGCTTCGAGGTGCTCACCGAGGCCGGCTACGCCCCCGAGGTGGCCTACTTCGAGTGCCTGCACGAGCTGAAGCTCATCGTGGACCTCATGTACGAGGGCGGCATCGCTCGGATGCGGTACAGCATTTCGGACACTGCCGAGTACGGCGACCTCTCCCGTGGCCCCCGCGTCATCGACTCCCGGGTCAAGGAGCGGATGCGCGCGATCCTGGGTGAGATTCAGTCCGGTGAGTTCGCCCGGGAGTGGGTTGCCGAGGACGAGGCCGGCCGCCCCAACTTCGCCAAGTGGCGGGCGGAGGGCGCGGCACATCCGATCGAGGAGACCGGCGGCAAGCTGCGCGCCATGATGAGCTGGGTTGACCGGCCCATCACCGAGACCGCCTGATCCAGCGGCTCCCGGGCGCCCTGGTGCGAGGGCTTTCCGGGGACCGCGGACGCCCGTGACCTGACGCTCTCCCTCCCCGGCGTTGGGTCACGGGCGTCCGACGGTTGCGCTCCGGCGCCGCCGGTGGATGCGTACCTCGGCCGTGCCGGGCGGTCGCTGTGAGGGCACTCACCCTGATCGCCGGAGCGCCGATTGGCCCCCTACGATCCCTGTTAGGTGCGCAGCCGCACCTGACGGCCATGGCCGGACTGCCGGCGGGGTGCAGTGCTGCCCCCGCCGCCCGGCCGACCGCTATAGACGACATTTAGAGGACCAATGAATCCTGTCGTACTGATCGCCGAAGAACTCGCCCCCGCCGCCATCGAGGTGCTCGCCCACGACTTCGATGTCCGGCACGTGGATGGCACCGACCGCCCGGCCCTACTCTCGGCGCTCTCCGAGGCTGACGCGGTCCTTGTCCGCAGTGCGACCCGTATCGACGCCGAGGCGATCGCCGCGGCACCACGACTCAAGGTGATCGCCCGGGCGGGTGTCGGCTTGGACAACGTCGAGGTGCCGGCGGCCACCAGCCGCGGCGTCATGGTCGTCAACGCCCCGACCTCCAACATCGTCTCCGCGGCGGAGCAGGCGGTCGCCCTCCTGCTCGCGGTCGCGCGGAACACCGCCAGCGCCAGCACGGCGTTGAAGGTGGGGGAGTGGAAGCGGTCGAAGTACACCGGGGTGGAGGTACAGGGCAAGACCGTCGGGGTGGTCGGTCTCGGACGCATTGGTGTCCTCTTCGCGCAGCGGATCGCCGCGTTCGGCACCCGGCTGATCGCCTACGACCCCTACATCCAGCCGGCGCGGGCGGCGCAGCTCGGCGTCCGCCTCGTCGGCCTGGATGAGCTGCTGCGCCAGAGCGACTTCATCTCCATCCACCTGCCGAAGACGTCGGAGACAGTGGGTTTGATCGGGGAGAAGGAGCTGGCGATCGTCAAGCCCGGGGTGCGGATCGTCAACGCCGCCCGGGGTGGCCTCGTGGACGAGCAGGCTCTCGCGGACGCCATCGCGGAGGGGCGGGTGGCTGGGGCCGGCGTCGACGTGTACGCCAAGGAGCCCTGCACCTCGTCACCACTGTTCGCCTTCGACAACGTGGTGGCGACCCCGCACCTGGGCGCCTCCACGCACGAGGCGCAGGACAAGGCGGGCCTCGCCGTGGCCCGCAGCGTGAAGCTGGCGTTGCAGGGTGAGTTCGTGCCGGACGCGGTGAACGTGCAGACCGGCGGCGTGGTCGCCGAGGATGTCCGGCCGCTGCTGCCGCTGGCCGAGAAGCTCGGCCGGGCCTTCACGGCGGTGGCCGGCGGGATCGCCGCGAGCGTGACCGTTGACGTGCGGGGCGAGGTGGTCAGCCACGACGTCTCGGTGCTCAAGCTCGCGGCGACCAAGGGGCTCTTCAGCTCGGTGGTGGAGGAGCAGGTCACCTACGTCAACGCCCCGCACCTGGCGGCCGAGCGAGGGGTCGAGGTGTCGCTGGTGACCAGGCCCGAGACGGCCGAGGAGGCGCTGTTGGTCACCATCCGTGGCGCCCTGCCGGACGGCCGGACGGTGAGTGTCTCCGGCACCAGCGTCGCCGGCGTCCGGGACGTCAACAAGCTGACCGAGGTGGACGGTTTCGACGTGGAGATCGGGGCGGAGGGCATTCTTGTCTTCCTCCGTTACGCTGACCGGCCCGGGGTGGTCGGTGCGGTCGGCACCCTCCTCGGCGAGGCCGGCGTCAACATCGCCGCGATGCAGGTGGCCCGTCGGGAGGCCGGCGGGGAGACGCTGATGACCCTCACCGTTGACCAGGCGCTCGGCGCCGATCTACTCACCTCGGTCGCCGAGTCGGTCGGTGCGACCGCGGCCAGCGCTGCCGACCTGCGGGAGGAGTGACCGCGAGCCACGGAGGGCTCGGCCCGCCCCGGTGCGGGCCCTTCGTGGCGTAGGCGGTCAGCCGTCGGTGTGGTGGGGCGGTGGATAGACCGAGCCGTCCTGGACATCAAAGAGCATCAGCTGATGTTCGCCGGCTAGCCGTTCGATGTCCAGCAGTACCTGGTCCGCGCAGGTGGGATGTAGGTTCAGCTCGACGTGGTCGCCGGCGGTGTGTAGGGGCGTCCTCGCCCAGGGGGTGTCCGCCCGACCTGCCTGCTCCGGGTACGCGGCGGTGATCGCCCGATAGAATCTGACGACCCGGGGGTCGGGCTGGCGATCGGTGTGCTGGCCTGCTCGGCACCGCCGGACGGCGGTACGTACGTCCTCGGGCGTCGCCCCGGGGGCCAGAGCCCACACGCTTAGATCGAAACTCACGGCGGACAGCGTGCCAGTTGTCGCTCGCCGTGTCGAAGTCGCCCTACCCAACCAGCTCACCCTCCGGTCAGGAGGGTCTGCAGTAGATCCTCTTGCGTGGAGTTATGTCAATTCGCTAGCGTACCGATGCGGTTACTGGCTGAGTCCGTGATGTGGGCCCGTCTTCGGGTGACGAGGTTGACGTCCGGCCCCGGCTGGTCCGCACCCCTCGGATGCGCGAGCCACGCGCAATCGTCGCTGACCGGCCCTCACGGTAGTTGCCGAGACCGTGGGGGCCGATCGTGAGCCCCAGCGGGGGCGGGTGTCGCGACGGGCGCCGATCAGCGGCGGTGGGCGTGTAGGACTCGGTAGTCCGTCTCACTGTGGAACCAGGACAACCCGGCCGGCCCCGCCGCGTAGAGCGCGGTGGCGTAGGCGTCGGCGATGGCGAGGTCCGGCCCGACGACGGTGGCGGCGATGAACTGGTCGGCAGGTTCCCCGGTGTGCGGATCCACCACGTGCCCCCGTCGTCCGGTTACCCCGGAGGTACCGATCCCCCCGGCGGTCATCTCCAACACCAGCGGTGCCTGGCGTCGATTGGTGGGGTGGTGTACGGCGACCCGCCACGGTCCCCCGTGCGCGGCGTGCCCACGTACGACGAGGTCAGCGCCGGTGAGTACGGCGTAGTCGTGGACGCCCGCGGCCCGTAGCCGGGCGGCGGCCTGTTCTACCGCCCACCCGCCGAGGAGCCCTCCCGGGTCGAAGCCGCCGGGCACTGCCCAGGCGTCGAACCAACCGTCGGTCGCGGCCCGCATTGCGGTGCAACGGTTGACCAGGTCGGTCAGCGGCGGGTAGGACTCGGGGCTGATCTCCCCTCGCCGTAGCCGTGATACCAGGCTCTCCGGTCGGTTTGGTCCGTAGGCCAGGTCGATTGCGCGTAGCTCCGCGACCGCGTCCCGGAGCGCCGCGCCGACGCCCCGGCGGCCAAGCCAGTCGGGTGCGTTGAACAGCAACGTGTACTCGGCGGTGGTGGTCCGGACGGTGTGCGTGACGGCGATTCGTTCCCCGGTCGCCGGACCCGCTCCGCCGACCCGTCGTTGCTGCCCGCCGAGGCGAAGGTCCGGACGCGGCTGCGGGCGGCGTCGCGACGAGCCGCTCCAGCGGCTGCGTTGCTGTTCATCGATCCTCATTCTCATCCCGCCTCCCGGCCGACGGCTTCGTTGCGTCGCGGCGTTGGTTTGGGCCCCTGGCCTGTGGCCCGTGCCCCCGCTGCTGATCAGGATAGGCAGCGGAGATCACCGCTGAATGAATGCCACCTGGAAGCCTCCTGTACATCCGATTTCCCGAATGGTGGAAGGTGCGTACCGGTTTTCGGGACTGGGCGTACCCTCGGAGCCGAGCGAGCGAGGCAAGGGAGTCGACGTGGCACGAATCGCGGTGGTCGCTGGGGACGGAATCGGTCCCGAGGTGGTCGCGCAGGCCCGCAAGGTCATCGATGCGGTGGTCCCGAACGTGCAGGCCACCGAGTACGACCTGGGTGCCGCGCGTTATCACCGCACCGGCGAGGTGCTGCCCGACTCGGTCCTCGCGGAGCTGGCTGGGCACGACGCCATCCTGTTGGGTGCGGTCGGTGACCCGAGCGTCCCGCCCGGCGTCCTGGAGCGGGGTCTGCTGCTGCGGCTGCGGTTCGCCTTCGACCAGTACGTCAACCTGCGCCCGGCCCGGCTCTGGGCCGGCGCGAGCGGTCCCCTCAGTGGCGTCAAGCCCGGCGAGGTCGACCTGGTGGTGGTCCGCGAAGGCACCGAAGGGCTGTACGCCGGCGCGGGCGGCGCGCTGCACCGCGGTACCGCGGCCGAGATCGCCACCGAGGAGAGCCTGAACACCCGGCACGGGGTCGAGCGGGTGATCCGAGACGCGTTCCACCGGGCGGAACGGCGGGAGCGGCGCAAGGTCACCCTTGTGCACAAGACCAACGTGCTCACCCACGCCGGCTCGCTCTGGGCCCGTGCCTTCGCGGACGTCGCCGCCGAGCACCCGGACGTGACCACCGAATACCAGCATGTTGACGCCGCCGCGATGTTCCTGGTGACCCAGCCCCAGCGGTACGACGTGCTGGTCACCGACAACCTCTTCGGTGACATCCTCACCGACATCGCCGCCGCCGTCACCGGCGGAATCGGGCTCGCGGCCAGCGGCAGTATCAATCCGGATCGCGCGTACCCGTCGATGTTCGAGCCGGTGCACGGCTCCGCGCCGGACATCGCCGGTCGCGGTCTGGCCGACCCGGTGGCAGCGGTACTCTCCGCCGCGCTCCTGCTCGACCAGCTCGGTCACGCCGAGCCGGCGTCCCGGATCACCGCTGCCGTGGCGGCAGAGCTGGCCGGGCGGGTGCCGGGCGCGCCGATCCGCACCGCGGAGGTCGGCGACCGGCTGGCAGGTCACGCGGCCGGCTGACCGTGAGCCGCTGGGGCGGCCCGTATTCAGTCACGCTGGGTAGGCGGTCGACAACCCGGTCAACGTCCGTGGGCAGCCGGGGCGAGCCATCCGTACGGCGGTCCCTGCGGCCCGGGTGCCGGTCGGAGCGGGCCGCGCCGGATGCCGCTACCCGCTGAACGACCGTTCGGGGTAAGTTTGCTCGCACCAGCTCGGCACGCGGGTCCGCATGCCGTCGTCATCCATTCCAGGGAGGTCAGTGCGATGAGCGGTGGTGACAAGCTCGAGTTCGAGATCCGTCCGAATTCCGCGCCGGTATCCGCGGCGGACCGGGGCGCGCTGCTGGCCAACCCCGGCTTCGGGCGGGTTTTCACCGACCACATGGTTACTATCCGCTACGCCGCCGGGAAGGGCTGGTACGACGCCCGGGTCGAGGCACGGGCGCCGATCCCGATGGACCCGGCCGCCGCGGTCCTGCACTACGCCCAGGAAATCTTCGAGGGCATGAAGGCGTACCGCACCGCCAGCGGCGGCGTGACGATGTTCCGGCCGTACGCCAACGCCGCCCGGTTCGCCGCGTCCGCCCGGCGGATGGCGATGCCCGCCCTCCCCGAGCAGGCCTTCGTCGACTCGCTGCACCGGCTGATCGAGGTGGACCGGGACTGGATTCCCGAGGGGGAGGACGGCAGCCTCTACCTGCGGCCGTTCATGTTCGCCAGCGAGGTCTTCCTCGGTGTGCGGCCCGCCAACGAATACCTCTACGCGGTGATCGCGTCCCCGGTCGGTGCGTACTTCTCCGGTGGGGTGAAGCCGGTGACCGTCTGGGCCTCGCCGGACTACACCCGGGCCGCGCCCGGGGGCACCGGCGCGGCCAAGTGTGGCGGCAACTACGCCAGCTCGCTGGTGGCCCAGGCAGAGGCGATCGAGCACGGCTGCGACCAGGTCGTCTTCCTGGACGCGGTGGAACGCCGCTTCGTTGAGGAACTGGGCGGGATGAACCTCTTCTTCGTCTACGACGACGGCTCTCTGGTCACCCCGCCGCTGACCGGGACCATCCTGCCCGGCATCACCCGGGAGTCGGTGCTCGCGCTCGCTGCCGCGGCCGGTCACCGGGTGGCGGAGCAGCCGATCGCTTTCGCCGACTGGCAGGCCGACGCGGCGAGCGGTCGACTGCGCGAGGTCTTCGCCTGCGGCACGGCTGCGGTGATCAATCCGGTCGGCACGGTCCGCTCTCCCGATGGTGAGTTCCGGATCGGTGGCGGTGAACCCGGACCGGTCACCATGGCCCTGCGCCAGCAACTCGTCGACATCCAGCGGGGCAAGGCCACGGATCCGCAGAACTGGGTCCACCACGTGCTCTGAGGGCTGCGGTTACGCCAGCAGGTGGTCGCGGAGCGCGGCCACCTGGGCGTCGGTGACGCCCGCGTGGCGCAGGTAGCCCTCGACCGTGCCGTAGCGGTCGCGCAGCTCGGTGAGGAACAGCAACATCGCCTCCTCGGGGCAGCGCAGCGGCGGCAGCGACGGGTGCAACGTCTTGCCCGTCGTGGCGAACCAGGCCCGGAAACGCTCGCCGCCCGCGGTGCTCAACGCGTAGTCGGCGGCGATGTCAGCGTCGGAGACGCCCAGTACGGCCAGGGTGAGACCACAGACGATGCCGGTTCGGTCCTTGCCGGCGACGCAATGCACCAAAAGTGGGGCGTTGGTCTCGTCCGCGATCAGCCCGATCGCGGCGGCCAGGCCGGCGGTGCCGGTCGCGGCCAGGTCGGCGTACCGGTCGGCGAGGTAGCGGGCGAGGTCGGCACCGGGCTGGTAAGGGTTTTCGGCCCAATCGGCGTGCTCCGGGTGGATGTGCCGCCAGGTCAGCCCCGCGAAGTCCGGGATCCGGCCATCCCGGTCCACCTCGTACGGCCGGCGTAGGTCGAGCACGGTGCGGACGCCGAACGCGGCGAACGCCGTCCGGTCGGCGCCAGCCAGCCGGTGCGGGGTGTCCGAGCGGAACAGCCGGCCACTTCGGACGATGCGTCCGTCGTGGCCGGTGGGCCCACCGACGTCGCGAAAGTTGAACAGACTGTCAAATTGAGTTACGTCAAGGGGATCCACGCTGACACGGTAGCGGTATGACCCGGCGTCGGTGGTCCTACCGATCATCGCTCGCGCGCGGTGCCCGGTGGGATGGCGGCGTACGTGTCGCCGTAGTAGCCACCGAGCCGGTCCCGGTACGCCGGATCGGTGTCCGCGGTCTCGTCGTACTCCGGCGCGGCCCTGATCTGGTCTTTGCTCCGGTCAATATGGACCTTCCGGGTGTTGTGGTCAACGTGGCTGATGGTGCCGGCGGGGAGCATGACCCGGCGACCGAATAGCCACGGGCCGGTGTCCACCACGAGGTAGCTGGAGTTGACCACGTAGCTGGCCTGGTCCACCTTCCCGATTCCACCGTCGCTCGCCTCGACGTGGTAGCCAGCCAGGTCGATGTCGGTGGGGGTTTCGGCGCGGTAGCGCCACGGTTCGAAGGCGCTGCCGGGCGAGCCGTCGGGGGTGCTGCTCGGGCCGCCGGTGCCAAGCGGACTCGGCGTCGGGCGGGCCGGATGCGGGTCGCGCTGTGCCATGGCGTCTCCTTCCATCCCTGGGCACTCCGGTCGGCGTCGGGCCTCCGCGGGGGGTGGTACCCGGTGTCGAGCTGGGTACACCGTCACCACCACCGCCGCGCTGACCACGGGGAGAATGCTGCAGTGCTGCCACCCCGGAAGCAGCGGGGAAGGCCGTTCGTGCGCGGCGCGTAGTTTGGGTGGGTCGACGCCGACGATCTCCGAAAGTCGTCCCGGAATGCGGATTCGGCCGGCCCGACGGGCCCAGGGCTGGCAGAGTGAAGTTCGTGAACCGCACCGTCCGCATTATTGGCAGCTAGCGCGCCGGCCTCCCGTCCGCCGAGCGCGCAGACCTCCCACGTTCGTGGGGGGTCTTTTTGTTGCCGCAGAGAGGATTCCTAATGACCTTCCAGGTCTACGACACGACCTTGCGCGACGGCGCCCAGCGCGAGGGGCTCAGCTATTCGGTGGCCGACAAACTCGCGGTGGCCCGGCTCCTTGACGAGTTCGGGGTGGGCTTCATCGAGGGTGGGTGGCCGGGCGCGGTACCGAAGGACACCGAGTTCTTCCGCCGGGCTCGTACCGAACTCGAGCTGCGTCACGCGGTGCTGGTGGCCTTCGGCGCCACCCGGCGTGCCGGCCGGCAGGTTGACGACGACCCGCAGGTGCGCAGCCTGCTCGCCGCCGAGACCCCCGCCGTCACGCTCGTCGCCAAGGCCGACCTGCGGCACGTGCAGCGGGCGCTGCGTACCTCTGCCGACGAGAACCTGGCGATGGTCCACGACACCGTGACGCACCTGGTGGCGCAGGGGCGGCGGGTCTTCGTTGACGGGGAGCACTTCTTCGACGGCTACCGCGACGACCCCGGGTTCACCTCGTCGGTGGTGGAGGCCGCACTCGCCGCCGGCGCCGAGCGGTTCGTGCTCTGTGACACCAACGGTGGCATGCTCCCCTCCCAGGTCACCGCCGTGATCGTCGACCTCACCGCCCGGCTCGGGGTTTCGGCCGAGCAGCTCGGCATCCACACCCAGGACGACACCGCCTGCGCGGTCGCCAACACCATCGCCGCGGTGGAGGCGGGCGTGCGGCACGTGCAGGGCACCGCCAACGGGTACGGCGAGCGACCCGGCAACGCCGACCTCTTCGCCGTGGTGGCGAACCTGCAACTCAAGCTCGGGCTGCCGGTCCTACCCGAGGGCTGTCTGGAGCAGATGGTGCGGGTGTCCCGCGGCATCGCCGAACTCGCCACCATCGTCCCCGACGACCATCAGGCGTACGTCGGGGCGGCGGCCTTCGCCCACAAGGCGGGGCTGCACGCGAGTGCGATCAAGGTGGATCCGTTGTTCTACAACCACATCGACCCGCAGCTGGTGGGGAACCGGATGCGCATCCTCGTCACCGAGATGGCCGGTCGGGCCAGCATCGAACTCAAGAGCCGGGAGTTGGGCCTCGAGCTGGCCGACCACCCGGAGACGCTGGACCGGGTCGCCAAGCGGGTCAAGGAACTGGAGGCCGAGGGCTGGTCGTTCGAGGCCGCCGACGCCTCGTTCGAGCTGCTGGTCCGCTCCGAGCTGCCGGACGCGGCGCCGCCCCGACCATTCACGCTTGAGTCCTACCGGATCCTGGTCGAGCACCGTGAGGACGGCGCGGTGGTCTCCGAGGCGACCGTCAAGGTCCGGGTACGCGGCGAGCGGGTGATCGCCACCGCGGAGGGGAACGGCCCGGTCAACGCGCTCGACGAGGCGCTGCGTACTGGTCTGGTCATGCACTACCCCGAGCTGCGCGACTTCGAGTTGGCCGACTACAAGGTGGGGATTCTGGCGGGCAGCCACGGCACCGGGGCGGTGACCCGGGTGCTGGTGGAGACGTCGGACCGCGCCGGTCGGGACTGGACCACGGTGGGCGTGCACCCCAACGTGGTGGAGGCGAGCTGGGACGCGCTGGTTGACGCCCTGACCTACGGGCTGGACCAGGCGCGGGGCGGACGATCCGGGTTCAACCGGCCGGCGGGAGACGAAGCTCGGTGAAGACCGCGCGGTGGTCGCTGCCCGGGATCCCGTACACCGTGGTGGACCGGACCGCGATCCGCCGGTCCACCAGTACGTGGTCGATGGTGACCGGTGGAATCAGGTCCCCGTCGTACGGCCCCCAGGTGCCGGTGAGCCCGGTCCCGGCAGCATCCGCCGCGTCCACGTACCCGGTGTCCAGCAGGGCGCGCAGCGGGGCGTGGTCGAGGGTGGCGTTGAAGTCCCCGGCGAGGATGCGGAGCTGTCCGTCCGGGGTGGCGGGGGGTTGGGCGGCGAGGTCCCGGCGCCAGTTTCCGACCTGGTCGAGCGCGTACGGGGCGGAGGGGTGTACCGACTCGACCTGGACCGGCGGTGCCGCCGGGACGAGGATGGTTCCGTAGGCCTGGCGGAAGCCCCAGCCGTTGCTGTTCTGCCGGACGCCGCCCGCGCTGATCGGGTAGCGCGCGTACAGCCCGGAGCCGGGGGTCCCCTCAACGGGGTGTAGCTCCCGGTACGGCAGGAGCTGGTCGAGCCCCAACCGGTCCAACTCGGCCGCGGTGGCCGGGGTGAACTCCTGTACGGCCAAGACCTCCACCGAGTGCCGGCGGACGAGGTCAACCAGTGCCTCGGCGTCGGCGGCGCCGGCCAGCAGGTTGGCGGTCAGCAGCCGTACCGGCGGGCCGGTGACGGCCGGCGGGGTGGATGCGAATGTCCGCGGTGCCACCACGGCGACCAGCGCCACCGTCGTCACCGCCGCCACCACCGCCGGCCGCCAGCGGCGCAACGCGAGGAGCAGGATCAGGGGCAGCAGGCTGGCCGCGGCGGCGTACGGGGTGAAGGCCAGCAGCTGGACGAGGGGCCCGTGGTCGAGGCCGAGCAGGCGGACGGCCGCCCAGGCGGCCCCCGGTGTTACGGCCAGCCAACCGGCCACAGTTGTTGCTGTCGGTCGCCGACGGGGGGTACCTGTTTCCGCCACGACAGCAGCCTAGGGCACGCCGCTCTGCCTCCGCCCTGCCCCGAAGCTGCCGAAGGCCTTCAGCGTTCCATTGGTTTTGTCCAGTATCGAGGGGAATCGTCGCTAGTGGGACATCCAGTGCGGTAAGTCCGACGTTTGCTGACGATTGGCGCGGGAAGCAAGCACCGTGACGGACATCTCGGACACCCTGGCCCCCGAGCCCAGCTCGGTCGATCCCGACACAGCTGGCACCGAGCTACGACAGACTCTCGCCGAGGTCCGGCGCGTGATCGTTGGGCAGGACCAGCTCGTGGAACGCCTACTCACCGCGCTTATCGCCGACGGACACTGCCTCCTGGAAGGGGTACCCGGCGTCGCGAAAACACTCGCCGCGCAGACCCTCGCCACCGTCGTCGGCGGCAGCTTCTCCCGCATTCAGTTCACTCCCGACCTGGTTCCCTCCGACATCGTCGGCACCCGCGTCTATCGGGCATCCCGGGAGACGTTCGATGTCGAGCTGGGTCCGGTCATGGCCAACCTGGTCCTCGCCGACGAGATCAATCGCGCTCCGGCGAAGGTGCAGTCCGCGCTGCTGGAGGCGATGGCCGAACGTCAGGTCTCGATCGGCGGGCGGAGCTGGGAGGTCCCGGCGCCGTTCCTGGTGTTGGCCACCCAGAACCCGATCGAGTCCGAGGGGGTGTACCAGCTCCCGGAGGCGCAGCGAGACCGGTTCCTGATGAAGGTGACGGTGGACTACCCGAGCGACGCCGACGAACTCGCCATCCTCTACCGGATGAGCAGCGACCGGCCGACGCCCCAGCCGGTACTCGACCCGCAACGGCTGCTCGACCTCCAGGCCCGGGCGAGCCGGGTCTTCGTGCACCACGCGCTCGCCGAGTACGTGGTCCGACTGATCCTGGCCACCCGGGACCCGGTCCGGTTCGGCCTGCCCGACGTCGCCCCGCTGCTCGCCTACGGGGCGAGCCCCCGCGCCACCCTTGGCCTGGTCGCCGCCGCCCGAGCCCAGGCCCTGCTGCGTGGCCGGGAGTACGTGCTGCCCGAAGACGTCCGCGAGTTGGCGCCCGACGTGCTCGCCCACCGGCTGGTCCTCTCCTTCGACGCGGTCGCCGACGGGGTGTCGGCCGAATCGGTCATCCGCCGGCTGGTCAACGCGGTACCGCCGCCCCGGGTCGCCGGGGTGACCGAGGCCGCGCCCCACCTGGCGGCGGCGTGAGGTGGCGCGGTCGGCCCGCGGGCCCGGTGCCGCCGGACCCCGGCCTGGCCGACCTGGCCGGGGACCGGCGGCTCCGCCGGCTCGAGCTGGCCGTGACCCGGCGGCTCGACGGCCTGCTGCACGGCCAGTACCAGGGACTGCTCCCCGGGCCGGGCAGCGAACCGGCCGGCAGTCGGGAGTACCGGCCCGGTGAGGACGAGGTCCGCCGGATGGACTGGGCGGTGACCGCGCGGACCACCGTGCCGCACGTGCGTCAGCTCGACGCCGACCGGGAACTCACCACCTGGCTCCTGGTAGACGCCAGCGTCAGCATGGAGTACGGCACGGCCGAGCTGGACAAGCGGGAACTCGCGGTAGCCGCCGTCGCGGCGGTGGGCTTCCTCACCGCCGGGGTGGGCAACCGGCTCGGCGCGTCGGTGCTCACCCCGACCGGGCTCCGCCGCCACGCCCCCGGTAGCGGCCGTACCCATCTCTTCGGGCTGCTTCGCACGTTGTTGGCCGCTCCCCGGCACGGCGGGTACGACCAGGACACCGCGCCGCTCGCGCCCCCCGACCTGGCCGCCGCGCTGGACGGTGTCCGCCGGGTGGCCACCCGCCGCGGGCTCGTGGTGGTGATCTCGGACTTCCTGGATGGCCTGCCCGAATCGCCCGGGCAGCCCGCTCCCTGGGAACAGCTCCTGCGGCGGCTCGCCGTTCGGCACCAGGTGCTCGCGGTGGAGGTGACCGACCCGCGGGAGTGGGAGCTGCCCGACGTTGGCCTGGTCACCCTGGTGGACCCGGAGAGCGGCCGGCGGCGGGAGGTCTGGACCGGCGACCCCCGGCTGCGCCAGCGGTACGCCGCGGCGGCGGCCGCCCAGCGGGACCAGGTACGCCAGGCGCTACGCCGGGGCGGGGCGGCGCACCTGCCGCTGCGGACCGACCGGGACTGGGTCGCCGACATCGTGCGGCACGTGCACCAACAACGCCGGCTGGCGACCGTCCCGGTCCCGGCCGGGAGGGGAGGTGGCGGGTGATCTGGCTGTCGCCGACCCGGCTGTGGCTGCTGCTCGCCGTGCTCGGACTGGTCGCCGGCTACGTTCTGCTGCAGCGCCGCCGGAGCCAGTACGCGGTGCGGTTCACGAACCTGCGGCTGCTGGACCGGGTGGCACCACAGCGACCGGCCTGGCGCCGGCACGTGCCGGCCGGGCTCTTCCTGGCGATGCTGGCGTTGCTGGTGGTCGGCTTCGCTCGACCCACCGCCGAGGTGCGGGTTCCCCGGGAACGGGCGACCGTGATGGTGGCGGTGGACGTCTCCACCTCGATGCTCGCCGGGGACGTGGAGCCGGACCGGCTCAGCGCCGCCAAGGAGTCGGCCCGTCGCTTCGTGGACGGCCTCCCCGACGAGTTCAACGTGGGCCTGGTCGCCTTCGCCGGCAGCGCCGCTGTCCTGGTGCCGCCGGACACCGACCGGGAGGCGCTCGACGAGGGGATCGATCGGCTGCTCGAGGGGGCGACCGGGGTGCAGGGCACCGCGATCGGAGAGGCGATCAACACCTCGCTCGGAGCGGTGAAGGCGCTGGACGGGGAGGCGGCGACGGACCCGCCGCCGGCCCGGATCGTGCTGCTCTCCGACGGGGCCAACACCTCCGGTATGGACCCGATGGAGGCGGCGGCCGACGCGGTGGAGATGGAGGTCCCCGTGCACACCATCGCCTTCGGCACCGCCTCCGGCTACGTGGACCGGGGCGGCCGGCCGATCCAGGTGCCGGTTGACGGGCAGACCCTCGACGCGGTCGCCCGGGAGACCGGCGGACAGTTCCACGAGGCGGTCAGCGTCGAGGAGTTGCGCGCGGTTTACGACGACATCGGCAGTTCGGTGGGGTACCGCACCAAGCGGCAGGACGTCTCGGCCCGGTTCATCGGCCTCAGCCTGGTCTTCGCGCTGGGAGCGGCGGCCGGCTCAATGCGTTGGTTCTCCCGCCTGCCCTGAGCCCGCCGGGTGGCTGGGTGCAGGCGGCCGATCGACACGAGGAGCGTGGGTATGGCAGTGCAGAGCGGGCTGGGCGAACCGCGTGGCCCCTGGTTCATCTCGCCTGAATTAGGCCCGGACGGGCGGCCGTGGCCAGGCGAGTCCGGCTCGGCCCGGGCGGGCGGGGCACGCCGTTGGCAGCACCGACTGCTGCTCGGGTTGGCGCTGGTGGCGATCTCCAGTGTCTCCGGCGCCGCGGCCGGTGGCCTGGTGGCGAGCCAGGACGGGTCGCCCGGTGCGGAAGCCGCCTCGGCCGCGCCGGTGCCGGCGGAGCTGGTGACCGCCGCCGAGCAGACCGTCCCGGGGGTGGTCTCGGTGCTGGCCGATGGCGCCGATGGCGCCTCCGCGACCGGCTCCGGTTTCGCGGTTGACGACCAGCAGCACATCATCACCAACGATCACATCCTGGCGAAGGGGGGAAGCGGTTCGGTGACGGTGGAGTTGCCGGACGGGCGACGGTTCGCCGCCGAGGTGGCGGGCCGGGAGCCCCGCAGTGACCTCGCGGTGCTGCGGATTCCGTCGTCCGCGGGGCTGACGGCGTTGCCGCTGGCCAAGCCGGGGACGACCCGGGTCGGTGAGCCGGTGCTGGCGGTGGGCTCGCCCCTCGGCCTCGCCGGCACGGTGACCGCCGGCATCGTGAGCGCCGTAGACCGGCAGGTGCGCCTCGGTGACAACCGGCACACGGCGGTGCAGACCGATGCCTCGATCAACCCGGGGAACTCCGGCGGGCCGCTGGTGAACGCGCGCGGTGAGGTGGTCGGAGTGAACACGGCGATCGCCACGATCGACGGCAACGGCTCGATCGGGATCGGCTTCGCCATCCCCATCGATCAGGTTCAGCAGACCGCCGACACGATCATCGGTAAGGGGGGCTGAGGGCGGCGGGGCCGGAACCCCGGAACGCCCCCGCCGGCCCGGTGTACCGGCCTGCCCGGTGCGCACCGGGGCCCAGGCGCTAGCCTCGGAAGCGTGGACAGTGGGCTGCGGGTGCACGATCGGTGGGTGGTGCCCGAGGCCGAGCTGCGGGAACGCTTCTCCCGGTCGTCTGGGCCCGGTGGTCAGGGGGTCAACACGACCGACTCGCGGGTGGAGCTGAGCTTCGATCTGGCCGCCTCACCGGGGCTACCGGAGCCGCTGCGCGCCCGGGCCCTCGACCGCCTCGCCGGGCGACTCGTCAACGGCGTCCTCACTGTGACCGCCAGCGAGCACCGTGCCCAACTCGCCAACCGGGAGGCCGCCCGGGAACGGATGGCCGCGCTGCTCCGCGCGGCGATCGCACCGCCGCCGAAGCGTCGTCGCCCGACCCGGCCCTCCCGCGCCGCCAAGGAGCGTCGTTTGGCCGAGAAGAAGCGGCGGTCCCAACGCAAGCGGGACCGCCGCGTTGACGGCGACTGATCGGATCAGCCGGGTCGGCCAGTGGGCGGCGACGCTTCGGCGACGCCGGTCACCGGCGCCGTAAGGTGCCGGGTGAAGAACCGGACCGCGCTGTCCAACTCGTGTTCGGGGAGCCGGTCGCCGTGCCGACCCGGATTGGCGTGCAGGGTTTTGTCGGCGGAGCCGAACGCGTCGAAGAGGGTCACACTCTGCTCGCGGGGCACTCGCTCGTCGTCCCACTGGACCAGAAACTCGATCGGTACGGTGATCTGTGCGGCGGCTTCGCGGAGCGCCGGGGCCGCGGCTCCACCCAGGCCGAGGACCGCCGCGCGGACCCGGGGCTCGGCGGCGACGAACGGTACGCCGAGCCCGCAGCCCAGCGAGATGCCCCAGTAGCCGACGGGTCCGCATTCGAGGTGGTCCAGCACGGCCTGCCACTCCCCGACGGTCTGCTTGGCGACCCGGGCATGGAAGGCGGTGAGCAGTGGGGCCAGCTCTGCCCCGGACTCGGCGCGGGTCCGGATCTCGGTGGCCATGCGCTGGTAGTGGTCGTCGGTCGGGCGGTCGCCGTGGTTCGGGACATCAACCGAGACGACCGCGAAGCCGGCGCGTACGAAGTGGTGGGCACGGTGGAGAACGGCGGGGTGGGCTTTGTGGTGACCACCGCCGTGGCCAATGAGGATCAGGGGACGAGCGGTGGTGGTGGGGTCAGTCTCCGCGGTCCACCGGACCGCGGGAACGCCGTTGACGGCGAAGAATTCCTCGCGAATGGACATGCCGATATGGGCCTTTCGAGGGTGCCTTGTGCGGGCGCTCCCTAGGCCATGCGGGGGAGGGAGTCCCGACCTGTTCCAGCGTTGATCGGACTCACCTCCTCAGGCAGTGGTCATGCACGGCGGCGGTCAAGTTAACACATCTGTCACTACGTGTCGCACCGGTCAATCGAGTCCAGTAGCCGGGTGCGCAGCCGGGCGGCCCGTTCGGCGAAACCGCGCTGGGCGGCCGCGTACTCCACCCGTCCCGGTGCGGTCTCGACCGCAACCGGGGGGTAGCCCAGGGCGGCCAGGTCGTACGGCGAGGCGCGCATGTCGAGGGTGCGGATCTGCGCCGCCAGCTCGAAGCACTCCGCGACCAGCTCGGACGGCACCAGCGGGGAGAGCTTGTACGCCCACTTGTAGAGATCCATGTTGGCGTGCAGGCAGCCGGGCTGCTCCAGGTCGTGCTGGCTGTCCCGGGTCGGCTGGAGGAGGTTCAGCGGCCGGGCCGGCGCGGTGAAGAAGCGGTACGCGTCGAAGTGGCTGCAGCGCACTCCCCGCTCCTCAACGACGGTGGCGACCTGCGCCGGGCTCATCCGCAGCGGCCAGGCGTTGTGCCGGACCTCGTCCTGGGTCTGCCGGTAGACCATCGCCCACTCGTGCATGCCGAAGCAGCCGAACTGCGCCGGTCGGCCGGCCGTGGCCGCCAACAGGGTCCGGATCCAGGTGATCGAGTCGGCCCGCCGGGCGCGTACCGCCGGGGTGTCGAGGGTGGCGCCGGCGGCGCTGGCGCGGTAGTCCGGCCCGAAGTCGGCCGGGTCCGCGTCGCGCAGCACCACCCCCGCGCCGGGATGCCAGCGGCGGAGCCGGGCCGGCCGGTACGAGTAGTAGGTGAAGAGGAAGTCCTGCACCGGATGCTTCTCGCCCCGGCGGCGGCGGGCCAGGTGGGGGGCCAGCCACCCGTCGATCCGCTCCTGGTGCGCCCGGCGTCGGGCCTGCCAGGTCGCCGGGTCGAGCACGGTGCCGAGTGCGGGGAGGGTGGCTGTCACCTGCCCAGGGTACGACCGTCCCCGCTGTTAGGCCCGGGTGTGCCTCCCGCGGTGCGGCCGCGCCGCACGCTGCCGCTACCGGACCAGGCTGCGCTACGAAGCCGGCTGCTGGGGCGGCGAGGGTTGCTGCCCCAGCGCGCCACGGATAGTATTTGGTCAAACGTCCAAGGCGATCGCCCAAGGAGGGCTTCGTGGGTGAGACCAGCATCGAACGGGGCCGGCACGCGCGAGCGCGCCTGTTGGTGGCCGCCCGGGAGCTGATCGGTGAGCTCGGTTGGAATGCCGTCAGTACCCGGACGCTGGCCGAGCGGGCTGGCGTCCGTTCCGGGCTGGTGCACTACCACTTTGACTCGCTCCAGGCGCTGCTGCGTCACGCCGCACTGGCTGAGGTCCAACGGATGCTCGACGACACCAGGGCGCTCCTTGCCGAAGCCACGAGCCCGAGCGACGGCGTCGAGCAGATGCTGCTCGACCTCGACCAGTACAACGGTGCCGATTCGGCCTCGCTGCTCTTCGTCGAGACCTACCTCGCCGCCACCCGGGACCACGAACTGCGCCAGGGGATGAGTGCGCTGGTCGCCGACTTTCGCGACTCGCTGACCGAAGCGCTCACCCGCTCGGGACATCCCAGCCCACAAGCTGCCGCCAGTGCGGTAATGGCGCTCTTCGACGGCTTCGTCCTACACAAGGGCCTCGACCCGGGCCTGTCCGCGGAGCAGGTCGCCCCGCTACTGCGCCGAGTCACCAACACCGAAGAGGATGGAGAGCGGCGATGAAAGCCCTCATCTGCGGTGCCGGTATCGCCGGGCTGGCCCTCGCCCACCGGCTGCACCACCACGGCTGGGAGGTTCAGGTCGTCGACCACGCTCCAGGGCCGCGCGAACAGGGTTACATGATCGACTTCTTTGGCCCGGGGTACGAGGCGCTGACGGCGATGGGTTTGCGGTCGAACCTTCGACGGTTCGCCAGTTCGGTCGAATCCTTTCGCTACATCGACTCCCGTGGCCGGACGACTGTCAGCGTCGACTACACGTTCTTCGCCCGGGCTCTGGACGGCGAATTCGCCAGTATCATGCGGCCTGCCCTCGAACGCATGCTCCGTGAATCGCTCAACGACCAGGTCGACATCCGCTATGCCGTCACGATCGACAGGATCAGCGGTGACCGGGCAGAGCTCTCCGACGGCACTGCTGTGGAGGCGGACGTGATCGTGGGCGCCGACGGCATCCACTCCCATGTCCGCTCGCTCGTCTCCGGCCCCGAGCGCAACCACCTTCGTTACCTTGGCATGCATACTGCGGCGTACGTCTTCGAGGACCCCGTGGTGTTCGAACAGGTTCGGGGTCAGTTCGTGCTCACCGAGACGCTCCACCGTCAGCTGGGCCTCTACGGGCTCGATGACGGGCGGGTCGCGGTGTTCACCGTGCACCGCACGGACGACGCCCGCCTACCCGAGGACCCGCGTGCGACGCTCCGTCGTACCTACACCGGCATGGGCGACCTGGTGGAGCGGGCCGTGGCCAACTGTCCTCCGCCGGAAGCGGTCTACTACGACCAGGTCGCCCAGATCGACACCGCGCGCTGGATCGATGGGCGGGTCGCGCTGGTCGGTGACGCCGCCTACGCGGTGTCCCTGATCGCCGGGCAGGGTGCCTCACTGGGAATCGCTGGCGCCTACCTGCTGGCCGAGCGGCTGCAGGCCGCCGGGTCCGTCCAGGAGGGACTGGCCGACTACGAGCGTCGCTGGCGGCCGGTCATCCGCGCCACGCAGCAGGCGGCCCGAGAACGGGTCACCGAGTGGTTCCTGCCGACGTCGTCGGCCAAGCTGCTGGCCCGGCGCTGGGGATTCAGGGCGATGCGCGTGCCGGGCCTCGATCGGCTCCTGGCCGGCAGGCTGTTCCCGAAAGACCACCGGAACATCGCTGAACTCGCGAGGTAGGAACTGTGGCCTTCTGAAGTGAGGCGGACATCGGTCCGGCGGGTGTCAACCTTCTATGCTCGGTCGGTGGTGCGGAACGAGGGGGCCGATGCGAAATGGTAGCGCCAGCAGACTACGTGGAGATAGTTCGGCAACGGCTGGTGGCCGACGGGTGTGCGGTGACTGATGAGCGCCTTGGTGCTGACTCCGTGATGGTTGGCTACCGGGCCCAGTTTCGGGCCTTGACCAGGATTCACTTTTTCACGGTCGTCACGAGGAAGGATCAGGTTAACGAGGGAGATCTGCGGTTCTTCGTCAACAACGCGGTAGGGCTGGGAGTGGAACGAAAAGGCCGATGGCTCGGTGTGCAGACAGGCATCATTGTGCTGCCCGTGCTCGTGACCGAGGCGGCGGATCCCGCCGCGACAGCGTTGACCCAGAAGGCCTACCGGCTCAAGCGGTCCGGCTTCGCGGTCCTGAGCCAGCCCACCATCGTGGACGTCAAGGCGGGCAGGGTCTGGACCTTCCGCGGTACCCGGGTCTGGGGTTTCGTCTACAACTCGTTGATCCAAAAGAAGTACGAGGCGTACCTGCCGGAGCCGTCGGCCGCGGCCAACTGAGTCGACCCCGGAGAGTCGATGGAAGTCACCCTCACGATAGGTCGAAGTTGATCAGCGGAAACGTCTACGGTGGTTCCATGGCACATCCCCGCACGCCGACGACGAGCCTCGATGAGGGTCGGGGCGAGACGAAGGCGTGCCGACCGCGGTCTGGGAGGTCGGAGGCGACCTTTCTCCGGACCGGTCTCGGGGACCGGCAGGACCAGATCCTCGCTCTGCTGCGTGCCCGCGGGCTGCGGTTCCGTGACGGCTCGCGATGGCGGGAGGCGACGACGTCCCAGGTCCATCGCATCGGCGAGGCGACCGTCGCCTGACTGGCGAGACGCCTCGACGATCCGTCACTCCCGCGAAAGGCCCATCGTCATGACCGCTGCCCGGATGCTCACCGGCGACCGCCCCACCGGAAAACTGCACCTCGGCCACTACGTCGGCAGCATCGCCAACCGGGTGCAGCTGCACCGGCGCTACGAGAGCTTTTTCATCATCGCCGATCTGCACATGCTGACCACCAAGAACACCCGGGACGACATCGCGCGGGCCACCCAGAACGCCCGCGACATGGTCCTCGACTCCCTCGCCGCCGGGATCGACCCCGACTTCGCCACGTTCTACCTCCAGTCGGCGATCCAGGAGGTCGGAGATCTCAACACCCTTTTCCAGAACCTGGTCAGCGTGCCGCGCCTGGAACGAGTCCCCTCCCTCAAGGAGATGGCCCGGGACGCCGGGAAGGACGAGATGCCGTACGGCCTGCTCGGCTACCCGGTGCTGCAGGCCGCCGACATCCTTTGCGTCAAGGCCAACGTGGTGCCCGTCGGCAAGGACAACGCCGCGCACGTCGAGGTCACCAGGGAGATCGCCCGCCGCTTCAACCATCTCTACGGCGAGGTTTTCCCCGTCCCGGACCTGGTCAGCGCCGAGACGCCCACCCTGGTCGGCACCGACGGCCGGGCCAAGATGAGCAAGAGCCGCGGCAACGCCATCGCCCTCTCCGACGAGCCGGCCGAGGTTCGCCGCAAGGTCATGGGCATGTACACCGACCCGAATCGGGTACGCGCCGACGTGCCGGGCACGGTTGAGGGGAACCCGGTGTTCCAGTACCACGACGTCTTCAATCCGAACCGGGCGGAGGTCGATGACCTCAAGGGCCGGTATCGCGGCGGCAAGGTCGGCGATGTCGAGGTCAAGGAGAAGCTGGCGACCGCGTTGAACGCCTTCCTTGACCCCATGCGCGAGCGGCGCGCCCGCTACGAGGCGGACCGGGGTCGAGTCGACGAACTGATCGTGGAGGGCACGGAACGCGCCCGGCGGGCGGTGCGGCAGACCGTCTTCGAGGCGCGGAAGGCGATGGGCCTCACCGGCGTCTACACCCAGCTGCGCCGTAAGGCCGAGCGGTCCCGTAAACCTGCGGCCACAGTCGCGTAGCAGGTCAGGGCACGTCCACCCGAACCCCGGCGGAGAACACCCCACTGCGTAGCTCGAGTTGGGTCGGCGGCTGCTGGCCGTGCACGCTGAAGATCAGCGGGAGGACCATTCGGCTGCCGCCGGCCAGTGGCTTGGCGAACACGTCGCGGCCCTGGTTCGCCCGGCGGGTCGCCTGCTCGTCGGTACCGACAAAGTTGCCGTCGGCGAGGTACGCCCGCTGGAGGGGGCCGTACCAGGTCTGCTGTTCCGGGGTGCGGTTCTGGACCCCGACCGTCGCCGCGCAGGTGTGCCTTGTCGAGGTTGGTTGGCAGCTGATCCGGTAGACGGTGAACTCGAACGCCGCCTCGCGGAGCGGCTCCCCGATCGCCCCGGCGGCTCCGGTGCCGAGCCAGGCGCCGCTGGTGGGATGGGAGTCGGTGTCCACGGCAGTAGCCTTCCGGGTGGCCGTCCAGGTCGCCGCGCCCACGGTGGAAGCCAGTAACACCGCGGCGACCGGGACGAGCAGCCAGGTCGAGGGCCGGCGGCGGCGTGCCGGAGCGGTCGGTGCCGCCGGTCGCGGATAGATGGTCCCGCGTCCCCCGTGGTGGGGCGGCGGGAGCTGGGTTCGGTGTCGCCGTCGCTGTCGCTGTCGCTGTCGCTGCCAGGTCCACCAGCCGCCGACGGCGAACGCGGCGAGTCCACCGAGGCCGGTGAGGAGGGCCGCTGGCCGTTGCCACACCGGTGGTTCCGGCTCGGCCGCCGCCGGCGTTGATGCGGACCGCCAGGTCGCCGTCGCACAGTCGTACGGGCGCTCGCCGCCAGCGGCGAACGCGCAGGCGGGCGCGGTCAGGGGCGTATCCGGTGGCGCGGAGAGCTTGGTGTTGAGCGTGGTGGTGCTCCGGGCGGGCAGCCGCAGGTCCCAGGTGACCTCTGTTCCGGCTGTGCCGTCGTGGTGGCTGGGTCGGCCGCCGTCGGTGATCGAGGTTGCCGAGGTACCCGGCGGAAGCTCCTGACGGACGGTGGTGGCGATCGGCCGGTTTCCGTCGTTGCGGACCTGGATCCGGTAGCTCGGCGCGGCGGTATTCTCCGATGCCACCGCTACGGTGACCGGCGGTTTCGGTGGTGGGGCCGCCGCCTGGGTCGGGCTCGGCAGCGCCGGCGGCGCAGACGGTCGGTCCGGCTCTGCGGAGGCCTCGGCGGATGGCTGGCCGGCGGGTGCCGTGGCTGCCGCGGGCGGGGCCGGTGGTCGGGCGGCCGGCGGCTGTGCGGCGGCCGGGCCGGGTAGAACCGGCACGGCGGCGAGGACGCCGAGGCAGTAGACGAACACTGCGAGGGCCCTGTGGTGTCGTGTCGATGCAGGCATACGAACGAACCTCCGGAGCCGACGTTAGGGCGGTGTCACGCCGGGCGGTAGGAAGTGGCGAAGCCGGTCCCTGTCGGGCGGTGATGCCGTAGGCTGCGCGGCGCGCCACGCGGCATCCGACCTGCGGCTGCACCCGCGCACCTGGTCGGGGATAGATTGGCCCGGTGCGTATCGCTCGTTTCGCTCATACCAAGGGAATGTCGTTCGGAGTCGTTGAGGGGGAGCCGGAGGCGGGTCCGCAGGGGCTGACCATCGCTGAGGTCGAGGGGCATCCGTTCGGACGGATCACCTTCTCCGGTGCCCGGTGGGCCCTCTCCGACGTCCGTCTGCTCTCGCCGATCCTGCCGAGCAAGGTGGTCTGCGTCGGCCGTAACTACGCCGAGCACGCGGCGGAGCACGGCGCGGAGGTGCCCCAGGAGCCGTTGCTCTTTCTCAAGCCGTCCACCTCGGTGATCGGGCCGCGGGACGCGATCCGGCTGCCGGCGCTGTCGAAGCAGGTCGAGCATGAGGCCGAGTTGGCCGTGGTGATCGGGGCGCCCGGAGCCCGGCGGGCCGACCGGGCCGCCGCTGCCCGTGCGGTCTTCGGCTACACCTGCGCCAACGATGTCACGGCGCGGGACCTGCAGCGGGCGGACGGACAGTGGACCCGGGCCAAGGGCTTCGACTCGTTCTGCCCGATCGGTCCCTGGATCACCACCGGCCTCGACGTCGCCGATCTGGAGATCCGGTGTGAGGTGGGTCGCGATCCGGAGGAGATGGAGGTCCGCCAGCTGGGCCGGACCCGGGACATGGTCTTCGACGTGCCGGCCCTGGTGTCGTACGTCTCACATGTGATGACGTTGCTTCCCGGTGATGTGATCCTGACCGGCACCCCGGCCGGGGTTAGCCCGCTCGTGGATGGGGATACGGTCACCGTGCGGATCGAGGGGGTCGGTGAGCTGACCAACCCGGTGCTGCCGGCCAGCTGATCCGATGCGAGGTTTCCGCTGCTCAAGGGCGTTCTGTCGGGGGCGATTTGGCCCTGCGGCGGGAGGAGGGTAATGTTTGTGCCCGGCGCTGCAAGGCGCCGATGGGGTATGGGGTAATTGGCAGCCCGACTGATTCTGGTTCAGTTAGTCTAGGTTCGAGTCCTGGTACCCCAGCGCTGTCTCGGCTCGGTTGAGTCGTGACCGCTGGATTCCAGCGGAGGTTCCGCCTCCGGTGGAATGCTTCCCACCCGTTGGGTGGGAAGTATTAGGTTCTGGCCCCGTCGTCTAGCGGCCCAGGACGCCGCCCTCTCAAGGCGGTAGCGCCGGTTCGAATCCGGTCGGGGCTACAGAAGCGGTGTGAGCCCGTCCCGTTGTCGGGGCGGGCTTTTCCGTTCTCCGGACCAGTTTCACCGTGCACTTCCAGACTGGGTGTGCCCCGCACCCGGGGCCGGGTCTGCCTCGCATCGCGGTGTGGCCGCCGTGGGTGGGCTGTCCCGCCCCGAAGTGACTGCCCCCGGCGAGAGTGGTTCGGCCGGTGCGGGTAGACTATCTCCATACCGCTCAGCTGAGTGGTCGTTTGGGAAATTTCCTGGCCCCGTCGTCTAGCGGCCCAGGACGCCGCCCTCTCAAGGCGGTAGCGCCGGTTCGAATCCGGTCGGGGCTACTCATCTGCGACAGGCCCGTCTCGTCATGGCGAGACGGGCCTGTTGGGTTCGGTCACCAGGGCGGTGGGCTACAGGCCGGAGAGCCGCTGGCCGGCTCGGACGACCGCCATCGCGTGGCGTTCGCCGGGACGGCGGCCGAGCCGTTCGATGGGACCGCTGACGCTGACGGCGGCGATGACCCGTCCGGTGCGATCCCGGATCGGAGCGGAGACGCTCGCCACCCCCGCTTCCCGTTCCGCCACGCTCTGCGCCCAGCCGCGGCGCCGGACCTCGGCGAGCGCTCGGCCGGTGAACTTCGATCGGGGCAGGAGCGGCATGACCGCCTCCGGTGGCTCCCAGGCCAGCAGGATCTGCGCCGCGGAGCCGGCGATCATGGGTAGCACCGAGCCGACCGGCACGGTGTCCCGTAGGCCGCTGGCCCGCTCGGCGGCGGCCACACAGACCCGCTCGTCGGCCCGGCGCAGGTAGAGCTGCGCGCTCTCCCCGGTGGCGTCCCGGAGCGCGCAGAGCAGGGGCTCGGCCGCGGTCAGCAGCACGTCGGGCGCGGCGTTGGCCAGCTCCCCCAGACGGGGACCGGGGCGCCACCGTCCCTGTGTGTCGCGTACCAGCATTCGGTGGATCTCCAATGCCTGCGCCAACCGGTGGGCTGTTGCCCGGGGCAGCTTCGTACGTTCAACGAGTTCGGCCAGGCTGGCGCCGTCCACGCAGGCGGCCAGGATGACCACCGCCTTGTCGAGAACGCCGACACCGCTCATACTGTGTCCCACAAACCGAAACCTACCTCCCAGAATTTAGGATGTCCAGATGGTGGGAGTCACTCCTGAGCCGAGGACCCTGGCCGAGAAGGTCTGGGCCTCGCACGTCGTCCGATCCGCCGAGGGCGAGCCCGACCTGCTCTTCATCGACCTGCACCTGCTCCACGAGGTGACCAGCCCGCAAGCCTTCGACGGGCTGCGCCTCGCCGGCCGCCGGGTCCGCCGCACTGACCTGACGATCGCGACCGAGGATCACAACACCCCCACCGGGTACGCGGACCCGTCGTACCGGTCCCGGCGCGGTGACCTGTTGACGATCGCCGACGCCACCTCTCGGACGCAGATCGAGACGCTGCGCCGGAATTGTGCCGAGTTCGGTGTGCGGCTGCATCCGTTGGGCGATCAGAACCAGGGGATCGTCCACGTCATCGGCCCGCAGCTGGGCCTGACCCAACCCGGGATGACGATCGTCTGCGGTGACTCGCACACCGCCACCCACGGCGCCTTCGGCGCGTTGGCCTTCGGTATCGGCACCAGCGAGGTCGAGCACGTGCTCGCCACCCAGACGCTGCCGCAGGCCCGACCGAAGACGATGGCGGTGAACGTCGTCGGTGAACTCGGGCCGGGTGTTACCGCGAAGGACCTGGTGCTCGCGCTGATCGCCCAGGTCGGTACGGGTGGTGGCCGCGGGCATGTCGTGGAGTACCGGGGCGAGGCGATCCGGAAGCTGTCCATGGAGGGGCGGATGACCGTCGCCAACATGTCGATCGAGTGGGGTGCCAAGGCCGGGCTGATCGCGCCGGACGAGACGACGTTCGACTACCTCAGGGGGCGGCCGAACGCCCCCGCCGGGGCTGACTGGGAGGCGGCGGTCGCGTACTGGCGGACGCTACCCACCGACGCGGGCGCGACGTTCGACTCCGAGGTAACCCTGGACGCGAGCCGGGTCACGCCGTTCGTGACCTGGGGCACCAACCCGGGTCAGGGCGCGGCACTGGACGCGCGGGTGCCGAATCCGGAGGAGTTCGCCACCGAGCCGGAGCGGGCCGCCGCCCGTCGAGCCCTGGAGTACATGGACCTCGCCGTGGGCACTCCGCTGCGGGACCTCACCGTTGACGTGGTCTTCGTCGGCTCCTGCACCAACGGCCGGATTGAGGACCTGCGGGTGGCCGCCGACGTGCTGCGCGGGCGCCGGGTGGCCCCGGGTGTGCGGATGCTCGTCGTGCCGGGCTCCGCCGCGGTGCGGGCGGGCGCCGAGGCGGAAGGGCTGGACAAGGTCTTCACCGAGGCAGGTGCTGAGTGGCGCTTCGCGGGCTGCTCGATGTGTCTGGGGATGAACCCGGACACGCTTCGCCCGGGCCAGCGCGCCGCCTCCACCTCGAACCGTAACTTCGAGGGCCGCCAGGGCCGGGGTGGACGTACCCACCTGGTCTCCCCGCCGGTCGCCGCCGCCACCGCGGTGGTGGGCCGGCTGGCGGCTCCCGCCGATCTGTAGCAAGGGATACCGCTGATGGAGAAGTTCACCATCCACACCGGCACCGCTGTGCCACTGCGTTTTTCTAATGTGGATACCGATCAGATTATCCCCGCCGTGCATCTGAAGCGGGTAACGCGAACGGGTTTCGCGGATGCGTTGTTCAGTGCCTGGCGGGAGGATCAGGCGTTTGTCCTCAATAATGAATCATATTCTGGTGCCTCGATTCTCGTTGCTGGCCCCGAGTTCGGCACCGGTTCTTCCCGCGAGCATGCCGTCTGGGCCTTGCGGGACTGGGGGTTCCGGGCTGTGCTGGCCCCGCGCTTCGGGGACATCTTCCGGGGTAACGCGCTCAAGGGAGGGCTGCTGCCCGTTGAGCTGGAATTGGAAGTGGTCGAAGAGATCTGGGGTCGCGTCGAGGCCGATCCCAGCACGCAGATCACCGTCGACCTCGCCGCCCGCCAGGTCCAGGTCGCGGATGCGACCTGGGCGTTCCCGCTGGACGAGTTCAGCCGCTGGCGGCTGATGGAGGGCTTGGACGACATTGGACTCACGCTTCGGCACGAACCCCTGATCGGTGCCTTCGAGGCAGCGCGGCGGCCGTTCCTACCGACCATCACATAGCTGCCTGCCCCGCCCCGCGAGGGAAAATCGCCCCCACCGGCGTCGCTGGTGGGGGCGAATCTGTTGCGACACAAGGGTCTTTTTCTGTCGAATGTTTGTGTAGCGCCAGCGCAGGGCATAACGTGCGCGCAGAATGGCTCGCGTCGAGTCAGTTGCACAATCGGGAGGAAGTCGTGAACAAGGCCGAGCTTATCGAGTCGCTCGCCGTTCGCCTGGGGGACCGGAAGACGGCGACGGCCGCGCTCGACGCGGTCCTCACTGAGGTCCAGGCGGCGGTTACCAAGGGTGAGAAGGTATCGATCACCGGCTTCGGAGCGTTCGAGAAGCGTGTCCGGGGAGCCCGAACAGCGCGCAATCCACGGACCGGCGAGGCGGTGAAGGTCAAGAAGACCTCCGTCCCGACGTTCCGCCCGGGTACCGGGTTCAAGGAGATGGTGGCCAGCGGCAAGGCGCCGAAGGCCACAGCGGCGAAGAAGAGCACCGCCGCCAAGGCGGCCGGGGCCAGGACCACTGGCACCGCGGCCAAGAAGACGACCGCGGCGAAGGCCACCGCCGCCAAGAAGACGACCGCCGCGAAGGCCACCGCGGCCAAGAAGACCACCGCGGCCAAGAAGGCCACCGCGGCCAAGAAGACGACCGCGGCCAAGGCCACCGGGGCGAAGAAGACCGCGGCGAAGAAGACCACCGCGGCGAAGACCGCTCCGCCGAAGCGCACCACCGCGACGAAGGCCACCACGGCGCGGAAGTCCGCGACGAAGAAGGCGGTACCGGCCACGAAGGCGACGGCGGTCCGGAAGAGTGCGGCGGCCACGAAGGTCACCGCGCGGAAGGCACCGGCGAAGCGGGCGACCAAGCGCTGAGCCGGCACCGTCGGGGGCGGCCACCAGCACGGTGGGCGCCCCCGACGCGCTACAAGGGGTCGGGGGCGAGGAGGGTCGCGCCGGAGAAGGCGAGCAGCCAACCGGCCCCGTTCTGGGTGGTGAAGTCCGCACCGCGGCCGGAGAGGCGCTCCAGCGCCCCCGAAACTATCGAGCCCGGGCAACACACCACGGCCGGCGTACCGGCCGTGCCGAAGGCGGCCAGGCAGGCGGCAGCGGCCAACGCGCACTCGTCCTGGCTCTGGCCCGCCCGCGGCTCGTCCAGATCTCTGGTTACCGCAATGGGCAGGTCCAAGAATTCCGCCACCGGGCTGAGGGTCTGGACGTAGCGCCGGGCCGACGCGGCGAGCAGGCGTACCGGCGCGACCACGGCCACCAGCGGCACCAGCCGTCGTGCCTGGGCCCAGCCGGCGACAGAGAGCGGTCGGCCGCTCTGGGACCCGGCCCAACTGCTCCACCCACCCGCGTCCGCGTGCCGCACCAGCATGACCGTCGCGGTCACCGGTGGCAGGGCCGCGAATGCGCGGACCACCGCCGCGTCGTGCGGGTGACTGACCAACCGCACCGCCCGGTCCACCGCGAGCCAGCGCACCTCGTCAACCTCTTTGTCGGGCGGAGAGACATCGGTCCCGACCGCCCGCATCGACCAATAGTCGACCACCTTCGGCCGGTTCTGGCTGCGGTAACGCACGCTCGGCAGCCGGGCCTGCGGCACCGCCCGCACGCCGGTCTCCTCGGCGACCTCCCGGAGGGCGGCGCGGAGCGGGTGCTCGCCCGGCTCGAGCTTTCCCTTCGGCAGCGACCAGTCGCCGTAGCGGGGGCGGTGCACCAGGCAGACCTCGACATCGCCCTTGCCTGGCCGCCAGAGGACACCGCCGGCCGACCGGATCCCGCTCGCCATCTGGTCAGCGTACGGCGGTGCCGCCGACTCGGCGTAGCAGCAACTCCTGTAGGTGTGCCCGGGGGTCGTCCCCGGTGCCGGAGCGCCGGTGCCAGCTGCCCTCCGCGTCCAGCTCGAACGCCTCCACGTCGGGGCTGAACGCGGCGATCAGCACGTGATCCAGCTCGGCTCGGGCTACCGGGTCGGTGACCCGTACCAGCGCCTCGACCCGCCGGTCCAGGTTGCGGTGCATCAGATCGGCCGAGCCCATCCAGAACTCGGCGTCACCGTCGTTGCCGAACCGGAAGATCCGCGAATGTTCCAGGAACCGCCCGAGGACCGAGCGGACCCGGATGTTCTCCGACAGGCCCGGAACCCCGGGACGGAGCGTGCACATCCCCCGAATCAGCAGGTCCACATGGACGCCGGCCCGGGAGGCCCGGTAGAGCGCATCGGTGATCTCCTCGTCAACCAGCGAGTTCACCTTGAACTGGACCAGCCCCGACCGGCCGAGCCGGACATTCGAGATCTCCCGCTCGATCCGCTCGATCAGGCCGCTGCGGATTCCCTGTGGCGCCACGAGCAGCTGCCGGTACGCCGTCTGCCGGCTGTAGCCGGTCAGCACGTTGAACAGGTCGGTCAGGTCGGCGCCGATCTCCGGATCGGCGGTGAGGAGGCCGAAGTCCTCGTAGAGCCGGGCGGTCTTGGGGTGGTAGTTGCCGGTGCCGATATGGCAGTAGCGGCGGATCTGACTGCCTTCCTGCCGGACCACCAGCGCCGTCTTGCAGTGCGTCTTGAGCCCCACCAGGCCGTAGACGACGTGGCACCCGGCGCGTTCGAGCGTCCGCGCCCAGCCGATGTTGGCGATCTCGTCGAACCGGGCCTTCAACTCGACCAGCACCACCACCTGCTTGCCGGCCTCCGCCGCGTCTACCAGGGCGTCCACGATGGGGGAGTCGCCGCTGGTGCGGTAGAGGGTCTGCTTGATGGCCAGCACGTTCGGGTCCGCGGCGGCCTGCTCGATGAAGCGCTGCACGCTGGTGGCGAAGGAGCGATACGGGTGGTGCACCAGCACGTCACCGTCGCGCAGGGTGGCGAAGACGCTGCGCGGCACCTCGCCCTCGGCGAGCCGTGGGTGGGTGGCCGGCACGAACGGCGGATCCTTCAGGTCCGGCCGATCCGCCTCGCCGTAGAGCTGCCAGAGCGCCGACAGGTCGAGCAGGCCATTGACCCGCTGGACATCCTGGGGGTCCATGTCCAGTTCGCGGACGAGGAGCTCCAGCATGTGTTCGGAGATCGAGGCGGCCACCTCCAGCCGTACCGACGGGCCGAATCGACGGCGGGCGAGTTCCCGTTCGAGGGCCTGCAGCAGGTCCTCGTCCCGGTCCTCGTCAACCTCCACCTCGGCGTTGCGGGTGACCCGGAAGAGGTGGCACTCCACCACCCGCATCCCGGAGAAGAGCTGGCCCAGGTGCACCGAAATCAGATCCTCCACCGGCAGTACCTGGACGCCGGGCTGGTCACGGTGGACGCGGACGAACCGGGGCACGTTGTTGGGCACCTTGACCCGGGCGAACAGCTCCGATCCGCTGTCCGGGGCGCAGACGGAGACCGCCAGGTTGAGGGAGCGCCCGGAGATGTACGGGAACGGGTGTGCCGGGTCAACCGCGAGGGGGGTGAGCACGGGGAAGATGTGCTCGCCGAAGTAGGTGCGTAACCGGGTGTGCTCGGCGTCGGTCAGGTCACCCCAGCGGAGGATGCGCAGACCCGTGGCGGCCAGCTTCGGCAGGAGGTCGTCAACGAAGCAGGCGGCCTGCCGGGAAACCAGGGTGGCGGTCTTCTCCGCGATCAGCTCCAGCTGGGTGCGCAGCGGCATCCGGTCGCCACCGCGGACCGGCAGCCCGGCGGAGAGCCGTCGCTTCAGCCCGGCGACCCGCACCATGTAGAACTCGTCGAGGTTGCTCGCGAAGATGGCGAGAAACTTCGCCCGTTCCAGTAGCGGGGTGCGCGGGTCCTCGGCGAGTGCGAGGACGCGGGCGTTGAAGTCCAGCCAGGAGAGCTCCCGATTGAGGAACCGGTCGTCCGGCAGCGGTTGCGTGGCGGGCGGTTCGTCGGGCGGCGCCGGCTGGTCCGGCACCGGGTCGAGTACCTCCGCCAAGCCGGCGGCGTCGTCGGCTGGGTTAACGCTGGTTGGGTCGCTCGGGTCAACACTGGTCGGGTCGGCCGGGGAGGCGGCGGTGTCGGTGCCCCGGGCGGACAGGAAGCGACCGTTGGCCCCACGGGGGCGGGAGCCGTTGTGGGGTGGAACCGCCGGTCGGCCGGCGACGGAGTCAGCGGGGTGCTCGCCAGGGGTGCTCACCCGCCCATCTTGACCGGAGCCCGGTTAACGCCAAATGAACTTGGCCGGGTTGCTTAGCTCATCGTCGGCAACGTCACGCGAATTACCGTTCCCGCCCCGTCGGTCTCCACCCGCAGCCGTTGGCCGAGGCGGAGCAGCCGTAGGCCGGAGGCGTCGAAGGCCGGAGCCGGAAACGCCAGTTCGGTGCCGTCGTCGAGGAGGAGTACGCCGCTGCGGGTCGTCGCGTCGTAGGTGGCCACCGTGCCCTGCATGACCGGCACGCTACACCGGCCGGCTGCCGGCGGGGGTGGCCGCGCCACACAGCGATGCGGTGCGCGCCCCCAGCCCGAGTTGGGCGGCCGCGGCCAGATCGGCGGCGGTGTCGACATCCCGCCGCAGGCTCGGCCAGTCACCGAGCAGGGGGAGCGCACCACTGGCCGCATGGGCGGCCGCGGAGCTGCCACCGAAGCGGGGATCCAGGGGCACGCCGGGCGGTGCGGCCAGCAGCACGGTGCCGGTGCCGGGGTCATCGGGCACATATCGACGGGTCGGGGGACCGGACTGCGCCGCCGACAGGGCGGCCGCCAGCTCGACCGGGCGTAGCGCGGGCAGGTCCGCGGTGAGGCCCGCCACCCAGCCGGGGCCGGCGGCGGACGCGCCGTACCGGAAGGCGGGGTTGAGCCCGGCGGCGGGGCGGTCCGGCACCACCCGCGCACCGATCGCCGCCGTCACGACCGGGTCGTCCGTCACCACCAGCACCTCGGCAACCACCGGACAGGCCCGTACCGCCTCGACCGTATCGACCGCCAACGCCAGCGCCAACGCCGCGTGGGGCTGGCCGGGCAGCGCGCCGCGGAGCCGGCTCTTCGCCGCGTCCAGCCGCTTCACCGGCACCACTACGGTCCACACCTGGGTCACCCCGCCATCCTGCCAGCCCGGTGCCGGTACCCTCACTGGCCGGACCCGGGGGGAGCAGGCATGATTTCACCTCGCGGGCGTTGAACTGGGTGGGGCGTACCGGCGGTCCGGTCGGTGGCGGTAGAAGGAGGCGCGGGTGGCGCGGCGCAGGATCGGGTTCTGGCCACGGTTCGCCGTGGTGCTGATCAAGTCCCTGATGACGATCTGGACACGGCGGCGTTGGCAGGGCATGGAACACCTCCGTAACTCCGGCGGGGTGATCATCGTGCCGAACCACATCTCGCACGCCGATCCGCTGGTCGCCGCGCACTTCGTCTACGACTCCGGGCGTTGGCCGCGGTTTCTCGGCAAGGCCAGCTTGTTTCGAATTCCGCTGATCGGCCTGATCCTGCGCCGCTGCTGGCAGATTCCGGTCGAGCGCGGCACCGCGGCCGCGGTCCAGTCGTTGGACCGCCTGGTCGAGGTGGTGAACAGCGGCGGTGCGGTGGTGATCTACCCGGAGGGGACCACGACCCGGGAACCCGAGCTGTGGCCGATGAAGGCCAAGACCGGTGCCGCACGGCTCGCCCTGGCCACCGGCGCCCCGGTAATCCCGGTGGCGATGTGGGGGCCCGAGCGGATGTTCGATCCCCGGACCTCCCGGCTGAACCCGCGTCCCCGAATTCCGGTGACCGTCGTCGCCGGGCCTCCGGTCGACCTGGACCGGTGGGCCGGCGTCCCTCCGACGAAGGCGGTGCTTGAGGAGATGACCGAGGTCATCATGCTGCGTCTGCGCGATCTGCTGGCCGAGATCCGGCAGGCCGAACCGCCGGCGCTCTGGGAACGCCCCCGCCGCACCGAACGCCCGGGAGCGGCGGCATGAGCGGGCACGTGGCCGTGTTGGGGGCCGGCTCATGGGGGACGGCCTTCGCCAAGATCCTCGGCGACGCGGGTCGGGAGGTCCGGCTCTGGGCCCGGCGACAGTCGGTCGTGGCGGCGCTACAGGCCGAGCGGAGCAACCCGGAGTACCTGCCGGGCCTGGTCCTGCCGGAGCGGGTGACAGCCACCGGTGACGCCGGGGAGGCGATCACGGGTGCCGAGCTGGTGGTGCTGGCGGTCCCGTCGCAGACCCTGCGGGGCAATCTCGCCGAGTGGCTCCCGTACCTGCACCGCGACGCCACGCTGGTCTCCCTGATGAAGGGGATCGAACTCGGCACCACCAAGCGGATGAGCGAGGTGGTCATGGAGACCGCCCGCGTCCCCGCCGACCGGGTGGTCGTGGTCTCCGGGCCGAACCTGGCCCCCGAGATCGTCGCCGAGCAGCCCGCCGCCACCGTGGTCGCCTGCACCGACGTTGACCGGGCCACCCTCGTGCAGCGGTCGATCACCACCCCGTACTTTCGCCCATATACCAACGACGACGTGATCGGCTGCGAACTGGGGGGCGCGGTCAAGAACGTCATCGCCCTGGCGTACGGCATCGCCACCGCGATGGGCTTCGGCCACAACACCCGCGCGATGCTGGTCACCCGCGGGCTGGCCGAGACCGCCCGGCTCGGGGTAGCGCTCGGCGCCGACCCGCTCACCTTCGCCGGCCTCGCCGGCTTGGGGGACCTGGTGGCGTCCTGCTCCTCCCCGTCGGCCCGCAACCGCACCTTCGGCGAGCACCTCGGCCGGGGGGCGACCCTGGAGGAGGCCCGGATCGCCACCCGGCAGACCGCCGAGGGGGTCAAGAGCGCGCTGGCCATCCGGGATCTGGCCCGGGCACACGAGATCGAGATGCCGATCACCGAGCAGGTCGAGCTGGTCTGCCACGAGGGCGGGGACCCGCGACGTGCGGTCGCGGCGTTGATGAGCCGTACGACGAAGCCGGAGTGAGGCGGTGCTGGCCGACCGCGACGGGACCCGCTGTGTCCGCGCCGGGCTGCCGGAGCCCGTACCCGGGGAGCCCTTCCTACCCGGCCCGGTCTTCGCCGCGCCGTACCACCTCGATCCGTGGGCCGGGCCGGCGGGCACGCCGAACGGCTACGGTCGGCCGGACAACCCGACCCGGCGGCGGTTGGAGGCGGCGATCGGCGAGCTGGAGGGGGGCGACTGTCGGGTTTTTGCCAGTGGCCAGGCGGCGATCACCGGGCTGCTGTTGAGTGTGCTGCGCTCCGGCGACACGGTGCTGCTCCCCGCCGACGGCTACTTTCCGGTGCGGGCGTTCGCCACCGAGACCCTGGCCGGGATCGGGGTACGGGTCCTCCTCGCACCGACCGCCGGTCCCTATCCGGACCTCGCCGGCGTACGTCTGGTGTTGGTGGAGACCCCGGCGAACCCGGGCCTCGACGTCGTTGACCTGACCGGGTTGGCGGCGCGGGCGCGGGCGGCGGGGGCCTTGCTGGTGGTGGACAACACCACCGCGACCCCGCTCGGGCAGCGTCCGCTGGAACTCGGCGCCGACCTGGTGGTGGCCTCCGGCACGAAGGCGCTCACCGGCCACTCGGACCTGCTGCTCGGCTATGTCGGCACCCGGTCAGCCGAGTTGCTCGCGGCAGTGACCCGGTGGCGGGACCAGACCGGGGCGGTCCCGGGCGCCTTTGACGCCTGGCTGGCGCACCGATCCCTGGCCACCCTCGACCTGCGGCTGGCCCGGCAGACCGCGAACGCCGCGGCCCTCGCCGGGTTGCTGGCGGAGCACCCGGGAGTGACCGGGCTGCGCTGGCCGGGCCGGCCGGAGGACCCGGCCTACCCGGTGGCCGTGGCGCAGCTGCGCCGGATGCCGGGGGTGCTCTCGTTTGATCTCGGCGACGCCGACCGCGTCGCCCGCTTCGTCGCCGCCGCCCGGCTGGTGTCGGCGGCCACCTCGTTCGGTGGGCTGCACACCACGGCTGACCGGCGCGCCCAATGGGGTGACGACACGCCGCCCGGCTTTGTCCGGCTGTCCTGCGGGGTCGAGGACCCGGCCGACCTGGTCGCCGACGTGGCTGCCGCGCTGCGGGCCGTTGCCGGCTGACTGCTGTCGGGCGTCGGCTGCCGGTTTGCCGATGGCGGGTCACCGGTGCGGGAACTAGCCTCACGTCATCGTCTCCGGAGTGGGAGGGTCGAACGTGGGCAGCGCGGCAACGCCGGTGGTCGTTGGTCTGGACAACGGCGGCACCAGCAACAACGCCACTGTGCTGACGGTGGATGGGCGCTTCCTCGTGGACGGGTTGCTCGAGAGCCCGAGCGAGGTCCAGGCCGGTCCGCAGGCAGCGATTGAGGCCCTCGCGGGTGCCTTTACCGGGGCATTGGCGTCGGTCGGTGTAACTCGGGATCTGGTCCGGGCGGTGGGGCTGGACACCCCCGGTCCGGCCAGCGCCGCCGGGGTGATCTCCTCGCGTGGTTCGACCAACTTCTCCCAGCCGCAGTGGCGGGGTTACGACGTGCGGGGTGCGCTTGCGCGGCGGCTCGACCTGCCGGTGGTGTATCTCAACGATGGCAACGCCGCCGCCCTGTACGCGCACCAATCGCACTTCGGCGCGGATGCGGCGCGTCGCTCGTCGGTCTCCGTGGTGGTGGGTACCGGTCTCGGGGGCGGGCTGGTCGAAGGCGGACGGGTGATCGCCGGTGCGGCCGGTATGGCGGGGGAGTTGGGGCACGTGCAGCTACCGCTGACCGGCCTGCTTGGCCCCAGCCAACCGGAGCCGGTCTGTGGCTGTGGCTTCGTCGGGGACGCGGAGAGCGTCGCGTCGCTGACCGGGATCGCCCGTAACCTGCTGCCGTACTGGCTGACCCGGTTTCCCGGGCATCCGCTGGCCGCCGAGCCGTTGGTGCGGGCGGCGAAGTTGGTCCGTGGGCTTGGCGAGCGGGGTGACCCGCTGGCCCGGGAGATCTTCACCCAGCAGGCGAAGGCGATCGGCCGGCTGTTCACCCTCGTGGCGAATCTCGCTGATCCGCATGCCTACTTTGTCGGTGGGGGCGTGGTGGAGGCGGCTCCGGAGTTCCGCGACTGGTTCCTGGACATCGTCCGCGAGCACACGGTGCTGCGGAAGGAACAGGCGGCGGTGGCGACGTTCGCGCTGGTGCCGGAGCGGGACATGGCCGGGGCGCGCGGGGTGGCCCTCGCGGCGCTGCGGGTTTCGTCGCCACCGGGGCGATGAGGGGTGGCCGGAGCTGGCATCTGGTTGTGGTCGGGCGACGGTGGGACCGGTACCGCCGCCCGACCGGTCACCGGCGTGGTGGCGCGGCGGCGAAGGTCGTCCAGGCCGCAGGGGTGAAGAGCAGCGTCGGGCCGCTTCGGTCCTTCGAGTCGCGCACGCCCACCGCCTGTGGGAGCGTCGCGATCTCGACGCACGCCCCCTCGTCTCCGCTGTGGCTGCTGGTACGCCAGTGGGCCCGGGGCAGCTGCGGGCCGATCGTCGGTGTCATCGTCCTACCGTCCCTCCATGAGGTGTCGAAGCTGGTCCCGGCTGTCTGCCGGGCTGAGGGCCACGCTCCGCAGGTTCTCCATGATCTTGGTGCAGGTGCGGAGGTCGCCGGGGCGGTCGAGAACCATCTGGCCGGCGACGGTCTCCACCGAGGCGATGAAGGGGTCTTCGGGGTCCGCGAACTCCAGGATGTGCAGCGAGCCGCGGGTGCCGCGGTGGTAGCCGGCGGCCAGTGGGATCACCTGGACGGTGACGTTGGGCAGGTCACTTGCCTTCAGGAGATGGCTCAGCTGCGCCGCCATCACTGTCCGGTCGCCCACCGGTCGGAGTAGGGCGCCTTCGTCGATGATGGCATCGAGGATCGGCGGGTGCGGCGCGGTGAGCCGCTGTTGCCGGTCGAGCCGGAGCTGGACCCGCTGCTCGACCTCGTCGTCTGTCAGGGTGTGCGGGCCTCCTCGCATCACGCCGCGGATGTAGTCGGCGGTCTGGAGCAGGCCGGGCACCACGGAGGGCTCGAAGTTGGCGATCGCGGTGGCCTCGGCCTCCAGCGCGATGAAGTCGATGGTGCGCCGGTCGAGCAGGTATGAGTAGGAGACCCACCAGCCGGGCTTGCGTGCGTCCTTGGCGAGCTGTGTCGCTGCCGCGATCTCGTCTGGTGCGACACCGTAGAGGGTCAGGAGCGCACGGACGACCGCCGGGCTCACCAGCGTCTGCGCGTTCTCGTAGCGGGACAGGGTGCTGCGGGTGCTGCTGATTTCGTCCGCCGCGGATTCCAGGGTGAGGCCGGCGGCCTCCCGGTGCGTGCGCAGGGCGATGCCCAGCCGACGGGCGCGGGCGGTTTTCGGGGCCATGTATCGATCCTTGCACATCTTTGGGAGGCGGTAAATGAGAGAACGCGGGTGAGAGTTGCATTCACGGCTGTCGCGGTGTCACCCTGTTGTCAGGTCCTCGCTGACGGTTGTCGTGGCGACGGCGGCGGCGAGCGACTCGGAGGGATGAGGCGCGCGGCGGTCGGGTTACCTCCCCCGGGCCCGGTTGTCGCGTGCCGCCCCCATGGCTCGCCGTCCGGAGGGACTCGACATGCGAACTGCCCAGCTGCCCCGACAGTGCCGTGGCTCCACCGAGCCGGGCCAGGTGGCGCTGACCCGGTTCCTGGTGGTGCTCACCGATGTGCGCGCCCAGGACTGTGGTCGGGACGAGCGGGCCAGCCCGGAGCGGCGTCGGCAGGTGGTGGGCGCGAGTAGCCGTGTGGCGGCCGAGCGGATCGCCGGAGCGTTCATGGCGCTGGGCATGGTGCGGGCGGGTCGGCAGCGGGTCAAGCTGATCGCGATCGGCCGGCGGCGTAGTCGCCGATAGTCGACGGCCCGGCGGGCTGCCGGGAGCCGGCGGGCCGTCTCCTTCCTACCGAGCTAAACCGATACATCCATAAAATCCGGTTACCCACCGTATTGTAGGCCGCTTAGTGGTTAGGCCCTCGCGCTCTCAACGGGGTATCGCACGCCGACGTTCACCACGCACAGTAAGGTCACCAAGGTGAGTGCCCCGGCAGATGTGACGAGCCGACGAAGAGGTGAGGGCCAGTGACCACCCCAGGCAGGACCCGCGTGGCGGTCGTGTTCGGCGGACGTAGCCCGGAGCACGGCATTTCCTGTGTCAGCGCCGGCAGCGTGCTGGCGGCGCTCGACCCCGACGAATATGAGGTCGTGCCGGTGGGGATCAGCCGCGCCGGCCAGTGGGTGTTGACCGGGGGCGATCCGGACCAGCTCGCGATCAATGCCCGGCGGTTGCCGGAGATCACCGCGGAGTCCGGGGACGCCGTCATGCTGAACGCTGATCCGAGCAGCGGTGGGCTGCTGGTACTCGACGCGACCGCGGGGCCTCGGGCCCTCGCCGACGTGGACGTGGTGTTTCCGGTACTGCACGGAGAGTACGGGGAGGACGGCACTATCCAGGGGATGCTGGAGATGGCCGGCATCCCGTACGTCGGGGCGAACGTCTTCGCCTCCGCCGCCGCCATGGACAAGGAGTTCACCAAGAAGCTCTGCGCCGCCGAGGGGATTCCGGTTGGCCCGTACACGGTGCTGCGCAGCGGCATGACCTTGACCGAGCAGGACAAGCGACGCCTCGGCCTGCCGGTCTTCGTCAAGCCCTCCCGGGCCGGCTCCTCCTTCGGGATCACCAAGATTAGCGACTGGGCGGACCTGGATGACGCGGTCGCCACCGCCCGGGAAATCGACTCCAAGGTCCTCGTCGAGAGCGCGGTCGTTGGCCGTGAGATCGAATGCGGGGTGCTGGAGGGCGAGGCCGGTGGGGCGCCGGAAGCGTCCTCGCTCGCCGAGATCCGGGTGATCGGGGAGCATGACTTCTATGACTTCGAGGCGAAGTATATCGATGCTGATCTCGCCTCTGAGTACGACATCCCCGCGGAGCTGCCGGAGCGGGTGACCCGTCAGGTCCGGGAGTACGCGGTCCGCGCCTTCACCGCGCTCGACTGCTCCGGGCTGGCTCGGGCCGACTTCTTCGTCACCCCCGAGCTGGATGTTTACCTCAACGAGGTGAACACGATGCCCGGCTTCACCCCGTCGTCGATGTTCCCGCGGATGTGGGCGGCCGCCGGTCTGGAGTACCCGAAGTTGATCAACCGTCTCATCCGGACCGCCCTGCACCGTAGGAGCGGCTCGCGTTGAGCCACCTCGCCGCCGTGCTCCGGATTGCCGGTGCGGCAGGTCCGGTCGCAGCGGCGGCGGCCCGTTGGCGGGGTCTACTCGGGGCGACAGCCGGTCGGGGCGTCGTCAACGGAGGGAACCGTGGCGATGATCGTTTCTGAGATGGGGGAGACCCACTGGAGCGGCTGGTCGTAACCGTCGGGCACCCGGACCGTGACCGTCGTCTCCCGGTCAACGGTGCTCAGCACGGTGCTGTCCGCCGCTTCGCTGCCGTACCAGCAGACCCGGTTGACCAACCAGAGCTTGTCGGTGTCGGCGAAGGTTGGCGCCGGGCCGCCGCAGGCCACGGTGAGGGCGGGATCACCATACGCGGCGTTCTGCTCGGAGCCGGCGGTGACCGGACGCTGCGGCAGCTCCCGGATCGCCGGCGGAAGCTGGGAGAGCAGGGCGCGGCAGACGGTGGCGGGACGTTCGGCCAGGGCCGGAGCGGCCATCTCCACGGGGGCGGTCGACAGCGGCGTGGGGGTCGTCATCGAATTCGGTTCGGTTTCCGGCTGGTCCGGGGCGAACTGGTTGAACGCCAGGACACCGGCCAGCACGGTCGCCGGGAGCGCGACCGCCGTCGCGATCAGGGCCGCGCCGCGGTTGGAGCGGTCCCGGCCGCCCGCCGGGGCCCCGCCGGCGCCGTCGGTAGCGGTGTCGTTCCCGGGGCCGGGTACGTCGTGGCGGGCAGTGGTGGTTTCGGGTGAGTCGGGCAGCCTGCTCACTTAGAGACGCACCACCGAACAGGTGAGGGTGCGGGTGATTCCGGGCACCATCTGCACCTTGCTGACGATGAGGTCGCCGAGTTCATCCACGGTCGGCGCTTCGCAGAGCAGCACCACGTCGTAGGGCCCGGTGACGGCGTCAACGCGGACAACGCCGGTAATCTTCGCGATCTGACCGGCCACGTCACGCGCCTGGCCGACCTCTGTCTGGATGAGTATGTACGCCTGTACCACGTTCGACCTCCCTCCGTCGCCGCTGGATGAGCGGCCCGAAGTGAGAAAATACCCTACCGACCAGGCCGGATTCCGATCGGCGGAGAAGGAGAAGCGGTGAGCGAACGCGGCAACGGCGTCGTGGGGCCGGGCGAGTTCGGTCTGATCGACCGGGTTACCGCTCGGTTGTCGTACGGCCCGACCGTCCTGCTCGGCCCCGGGGACGACGCGGCGGTGGTGGCCGCCACGGACGCCCGGGTTGTCGCCTCCACCGACGTACTGGTGGAGGGGCGGCACTTCCGCCGGGACTGGTCCGCAGCGCAGGAGATCGGCCATCGGGCGGCCGCGGCGAATCTCGCCGACATCGCGGCGATGGGCGCGCGCAGCACCGCCCTGCTGGTCGCCCTCTGCATGCCACCGGAGCTGCCGCCCGAGTGGGCGGAGGAGCTGGCCGATGGCCTGGCGGCGGAGGCCGCCCTCGTGGGGGCAAGCGTGGTGGGCGGGGACATGTCGACGAGTCCCACCCTGACCATCGCGGTGACCGCACTCGGTGATCTCGGTGGCCGGACGCCGGTGACCCGGGCCGGGGCCCAGCCCGGTGACGTCGTGGCTCTCGCCGGTCGGACCGGGTACGCGGCGGCCGGCCTCACCATCCTGTCCCGAGGCTTCCGGACCCCGCGGCTGCTGGTCGAGGCGTATCGACGGCCCGAGGTGCCGTACCAGGCCGGACCGGCGGCGGCCGGAGCCGGGGCGACCGCGATGATCGATGTTTCGGATGGGCTCCTCGCCGACCTGGGGCATGTGGCCCAAGCGAGCGGGGTGGCGGTGGATGTGCGGCGGGACGCCTTCGCGGTGCCCCGGCAGATGCGCGACGCGGCCCAGGCGCTCGGCGTTGACCCGTACACCTGGCTGTTGACCGGCGGGGACGACCACGCCCTCGCGGCGACCTTCCCCCCGACGGCGGTGTTGCCGACAGGCTGGCAGCCGATCGGTGCGGTCACCGCAGGTTCCGGGGTGACCGTTGACCGCCGGCAGTGGGAGGGCCCCGGCGGCTGGGACCACTTCCGGTAGGCGCACCGGGCGGTCGTACCCTGCATTGGTGCAGAACCTGCAGATTCACCCCACCCGATTCGACTCGCCGGCGGCGCAGCGGTTGATCAAGGCGGCCCTCGCCGACCTGGGCGTGCGATACGGCGGCAGCGGCGACGAGACCCCGGTGGATGCGACCGAGTTCGAGCCGCCCGCCGGGACCTTCCTCATCGCCGAGCTCGACGGCGAATCCGTGGCCTGTGGCGGCTGGCGCAGCCACGGTGGGTCGGTCGAGACCGCCGAGCTGAAGCGGATGTACGTGGCACCGCACGTCCGGGGGCGGGGCGTGGCCCGAGCCGTCCTGGCGGCGGTGGAACGGTCCGCACGCGAGCGGGGCCGACAGCGGATCGTACTGGAGTGCGGCGACCGGCAACCCGAGGCGCTCGCGCTGTACCGTTCATCCGGATACGCGCAGATCCCGAACTTCGGCTTCTACAAGGATGCCCCGGGCTGCGTCTCGTTCGGCCGCATGCTCTGAATCCGCGCCCGCTCGGGAGACGTCCGGGCCAGGCCGAGTTCGGGAGGGCTCGGCCTGGCATACGCAACCGGCCCGGCATACGCGAAACCGGCGGACCGTCGGGTCCGCCGGCGCGATCTGGCTGGGTTTGCCGCGTCAGGCGCGGGTGACCTTGCCAGCCTTGATGCAGGACGTGCAGACCTTCAGCTTCTTGGTGTTGCCACCACCGGCCGGGGTGCGCACGGACTGGATGTTCGGGTTCCAGCGGCGGTTGGTCCGCCGGTGCGAGTGGGACACGTTGTGGCCGAAGCCCGGCCCCTTGCCACAGACGTCGCACACGCTAGCCACGGGATACTCCTGGGATTGATCCGTTCATGAGGTCGTCACCAGGCGCTGCCCGGGCAACCTGGTCAGGTTACCCGATGCCTGCTCGCGATGCCCAACCCCCCTCCGACCCGCCCGGCCCCGTGCGGACCGCCCCGGCCCCGCGCGGACCCGTTCGGCCTTGGGTGGACACGCCCGGCGCGCGTCGCCGGGCCCGACGACGGTCGGAGCGCGCCAGTAGGCTACCTACCGTGCTGGACACCCTCGATGCCGCCGCGGTCCGCCGTTGGTGCGCGGGTGGACTGGTCGCGTTGAAACGCCACCAGGGCGAGATCGACCACCTCAATGTCTACCCGGTGCCCGACGGTGATACCGGCACCAACCTGGTCCTCACCCTCACCTCGGCGCAGCAGGCGTTGGCGATGGAGCGGGACAAGCTGCCCGACGACGGGCCCACCCCGCACGGGCAGGCGCTCCGGCTGATGGCCCGGGGCGCGCTGCTCGGTGCCCGCGGCAACTCGGGAGTGATCCTGGCGCAGATCCTGCGCGGCTTTGCGGACACACTGGCCGCGGTCCCGGTCGTGCGGGGCCGGGCGCTAGCCGCCGCCCTGCGTGCCGCCGCCACCGCCGCCTACGCCGCCGTCGCCGCTCCGGTCGAGGGGACGCTGCTCAGCGTGGCCGCCGCCGCGGCACGTGCCGCCGAGCGGGCCGGCCGGGACGAGCTGGGCACCGTGGCCCGGGCCGCGGCCGACGAGGCCGCGCAAGCCCTCGGCCGGACGCCCCAGCAGCTACCGGCCCTGGCCCGCGCCAGTGTGGTCGACGCTGGTGGGCGGGGTCTCTGTCTACTACTCGACGCCCTGGTCGAGGTGGTCACCGGGGAGCGTCCGGCGCGTCCGGAGCTCATCGGCAGGTCGTCCCACCTGCCGGTCGACGAATCCCGCGAGAACAACCAGTCAACGTACGCCTACGAGGTGCAGTACCTGCTCGACGCCGAACCGGCGGCGGTGGCGCGGCTGCGCGAGGAGCTCGGCGCCCTGGGCGACTCGCTGGCGGTCGTCGGCGACGGCGCCGCCGGCACCTGGAACGTGCACGTGCACGTTGACGATGTCGGAGCGGCAATCGAGGCGGGAGTGGTCGCCGGCCGCCCGCATCGGATCGGGGTGACCCGCTTCGCCGACCTGCCCCGGCCGCCCGTGTCGCCGGGGCCGGACCGCCGGGCGGCGGTGGTGGTGGCCACCGGGGTCGGCATCGTCGAGCTCTGCACCGCGGCGGGGGCGACGGTGCTGGAGGGCGTCTTCTCCGCCAGTGAGCTGTTGACCGCCGTTCGCGCCACTCGCGCTGCCCACGTCGTGGTGCTGCCCGACGATCCGGACACCCGGGCGATGGCGAACGACGCGGCCCGGGCGGCGTCGCAGCTCGGCCTCCAGGTCAGCGTGGTCCCGACCCGGTCGCCGGTGCAGGCGCTCGCCGCGCTCGCCGTCCGGGACCCGGGGCGGCGCTTCGAGGATGACGTGATCGCGATGGCGGAGGCCGCCGGCGCCTGCCGGTACGCGGAGGTCTGCTACGCCAGCCGGGCGGCCCTGACCGTCGCCGGCCCCTGCCGGCCCGGGGACGTGCTCGCCCTGGTTGACGGCGAGGTGCACCTCATCGGAGCGGACCTGCTCGACACCTGCACCGCCGTGGTCGACCGGATGCTCGGCGGCGGCGGCGAGCTGGTGACCCTGCTGGTCGGGGCGGACGCCCCCGCCGGTCTGACGGAGGCGGTCCGCGAGCACGTGGTCCGCTCCTGGCCGTTCGTTGAGGTGCAGGTGTACCTGGGTGGGCAACCGCACCACCCGCTCCTGGTGGGGGTCGAATGACCTCCGACCAGGCCACCGTCGACACTCCGCTGGGCAAGCTGGTCGGAGCGAAAACGGCCAAGGCGCTCGCCACCCACCTCGACCTGCACACCGCGGGCGACCTGCTCTACCACGTTCCCCGCCGGTACGACGAGCGCGGTGAGCACACCGACATTCGGTCGCTTGATGTCGGTGAGCAAGTCACCGTCCTGGCCCAGGTGCAGCGCACCGCCGTACGTCCGATGCGCCAACGCCGCGGAAATCTGCTGGAGGTGACGGTCGGCGACGGCTCGGGGGGCGCATTGACCCTGACCTTCTTCGGGAACCAGGTCTGGCGTGAGCGGGACCTGCGCCCCGGCCGGTGGGGGCTGTTCGCCGGCAAGGTCACCGAGTTTCGGGGCCGTCGGCAGCTCAACGGCCCGGAGTACGTGCTCCTCGGCGCCGGTGATGAGGGTGAGGTGGCGGCCAGCGAGGAGGTCGAGGAGTTCGCGGGTGCGTTGATCCCGGTCTACCCGGCCGCCGCGGCGGTGCCGACCTGGGTGATCGCCCGGTGTGTGCGGGTCGTCCTGGACACTGTCGACCCCCCGGCGGATCCGGTACCGGCTACCGTGCGGAGCAGCCGCAACCTGGTCGGCCTCGGCGCCGCCCTGCGCGAGGTGCACCGGCCCGCCAGCAAGGAGGCGCTCTACCGGGCCCGGCGCCGGCTCAAGTGGGACGAGGCCTTCGCGGTGCAGCTCACCCTGGTGCGACGCAAGCGGCAGGCCGCCGACCGTCCAGCCCGACCACGACCCGGGGTGGACGGTGGCCTGCGGGACGCCTTCGACGCCCGCCTGCCGTACCAGCTGACGGTTGGTCAACGGGAGGTCGGCATCGAGATCGCCACGGACCTGGCCACCGCCCACCCGATGCATCGGCTGCTCCAGGGCGAGGTCGGTTCCGGCAAGACGGTGGTCGCGCTGCGCGCGATGCTGCAGGTGGTGGACGCCGGTGGGCAGGCCGCGCTGCTGGCCCCGACCGAGGTGCTCGCCGCCCAGCACCACCGTGGCATCCGCGACCTGCTCGGGTCCCTGGGGCGGGCGGGCGAGCTGGACTCCGCCGAGCACGCCACCCGGGTGGAGCTGGTCACCGGATCGTTGGGTGCCGCGGCCCGCCGGCGGGCGTTGGGCGAGATCCGCAGCGGCGCCGCCGGCATCGTGCTGGGCACACACGCCCTGCTGTACGAGGGCGTCGACTTCGCCGACCTCGGTCTGGTGGTGGTGGACGAGCAGCACCGCTTCGGCGTCGAGCAGCGGGACGCGCTGCGGGCGAAGGCGGAGCAGCCGCCGCACGTGCTGGTCATGACGGCCACCCCGATTCCCCGTACGGTGGCGATGACCGTCTACGGAGACCTGGAGGTCTCCACCCTGTCGCAGCTGCCGCGGGGACGCTCCCCGATCGCGTCGCACGTGGTTCCGGCCGCGGAGAAGCCGGCTTTCCTGGACCGGGCGTGGCGCCGGCTGCGGGAGGAGGTCACCGCCGGCCACCAGGCGTACGTGGTCTGCCCGCGCATCGGCGACGGCCCCTCCTCGGACGAGGAGGCGGCGGCGGAGGAGGACGACACCGCCCGTCGGCCCCCGCTCGCGGTGACCGAGGTGGCGCCGCTTCTCGCCGAGGGGCCGCTGCACGGACTGCGAATCGGGGTGCTGCACGGTCGGCTGCCCGCCGAGGAGAAGGACGCGGTGATGCGTTCGTTCGCCGCTGGCGATCTCGATGTGCTGGTGGCGACCACTGTGGTCGAGGTCGGGGTGGACGTGCCGAACGCCACCGTGATGATCGTGTTGGACGCCGACCGGTTCGGGGTGTCCCAGCTGCATCAGCTCCGGGGCCGGGTCGGTCGTGGTTCCGCCGCGGGGCTCTGCTTGCTGGTGACCGAGGCGATGGAGGGTAGCTCGGCGCGGGAGCGGCTGGACGCCGTGGGGTCGACAACGGATGGTTTCAAGCTCGCCGAGCTCGATCTGGAGCAACGCCGCGAGGGCGATGTGCTCGGCGCTACCCAGTCCGGTCGCCGCTCGCACCTGCGGCTGCTGTCGCTGCTGCGGGACGCGGACCTGATTCGTGACGCCCGGACCGAGGCGATCAACCTGGTCGAGGAGGATCCGGAGCTGGTGCGCCATCCGGCCCTGGCGGCGTCGGTGGCGGCCCTGGTGGACGCGGACCGCGCCGAGTACCTGGAGAAGGGGTAGCCGCGCCAGCGGCTGCGGCGCAGACCCGAGCGGAGCCGGTCCGCTGTGGCCCTTCCCGCGGGATCGGGTCCGGTCCGCTATGGCTGGTCCCGCGGGATCGGGTCCGGTCCGGCAGGCCGGGACGGGATCGGGTCCGGCGAACGGCGAAGGGCGGGCCGACCAGCTGGTCGGCCCGCCCTCAGCGGTCAGTAACCCTTAGCTCAGGCGGTGAACCGGAGCTTGCGACGACGGGCCATGACGAACAGGCCGCCACCGACGGCCAGCAGCACGGCGGCGCCGGCGGCGATGCCGCCAGCCGCGGCACCGGTCACTGGCAGGCCGGGGTCGCCGCCGCCCTCACCGGGGGTGCAGTCCTCGGGCTTCTCCCAGGCGATCGGCTTGGGGTCCTCGATGCCCTCGCCGCTCGGCGTGACAATCAGGCCCTCCTCGGCCGGGAAGGAGACGGTGCCGCTCATGCCGGGCTCGACGGTCAGCGTCTGCGGCTCACCCTTGTTCGGGGTGAAGGTCGCGGTGGTGGTCTCGCCGTCTTCGGGGTTGTTGATCTCGAAGATCAGCTCGTCGCAGGTGGACTTGTAGGCGCCGGTCGGCTCGCCCGGCTTGACACAGTTGTCGGCCGGCTCCGGATCGCCGTGGAAGAGCGGCTCCTTGCTGCCCTCGACGGTCACCTTGATGTCGGTCGCCTGCTCCGCCGGAACCTCCACCGAGGTGCTTTCGCCGGGCTTGACACTCACCTTCTCGGTGAAGGCGCCGGCACTGGCTTCGACGGTGAACTCCGCCGGAGCGGTCGCGTCGTCGGCGTTGTTGAGCGTGACGTGGGCGATGCCCTCGCAGTCAGCCTGGATGCTCGCCGACGGGTTGGGGACCGTCGGAGCCGGCGGCTCCGAGGGCGACGGGGTCGGAGTCGGAGCCGGCGGCTCGGAGGCCGACGGGGTCGGAGTCGGCTTCGGTGGCTTGCAGGTGCCGCAGAACTTGACCTTCGCCGTGCGCATCCGGTCTTCGACGAAACCGTTGTCCCACTCGGCCCGGACGGCCAGCGACGCCATGGTGACGTTGCTGTCCACCCGGAGGTTGGCGGTCAGCGCCTTCTTCACCGAGTGCGGGTACTTGTCGCCGTCGGTGACGCTGATTTCGGGGATGGTGACCTCGGTGGCCTTCCCCCCGACGTAGGTCTTGGCGACGACCTCGACCAGCTTGTACTTCTTGACGCCCTTGGGGGCGTAGGTCTTGATGGACCAGTCGACAACCCACTCGCCGGTGGCAACGTCGCACTTGGCCTGACCGGTGATTTCGCTGTGGTGGGCGCTGGCGGGGGCGGCGAAGATCGCCACACCGGTGAGACCGAGCAGCGCGCCAGCGGCGACGGCGCTGGCACGTCGGAATAGGGCATGGAGACGGTTCACGTCTGCTCCTGAATGAGGGATCGGACGACGTGCCGGGCGGAACGGGAGGTAGCGGCGATGTTGGCGTGGACCGCGGGCTCACGGCGCTCGCCTGGGCACAGGCTGCGCTCGCCAAGGCGGGCGCACAGCTGGTGACTGTACTGGTTTGTGATCAATATCGGGAGCCGGGATGAGGGGACTCACATGATGTTGTTAATTCGTGATCATTGATTGGCGGAGGGTTGTCGAGCGATGACCGTCCGATGTGTGCCGTCGGTGACTTCCGGCCTGGTTCGGCCCAGAAGCGCTCGGCCCGGCGTAGGTGACGTAGCGTCGCAGCATGACCAGGAGCAGGCGGTGACGCGCATCGTGGCGGGCGCGCTTGGTGGGCGCCGGATCACCGCCCCGCCCGGCGCCGGCACCCGGCCGACCTCCGACCGGGTCCGGGAGGCGCTGTTCAGCGCCCTTGAGGCGGCCGTCGACCTGGCGGGGGCACGCTTCGCCGACCTCTACGCCGGGTCCGGAGCGGTGGGGCTGGAGGCGCTCTCCCGGGGTGCCGGGCACGTGCTGTTGGTCGAGTCGAACCCGCGGGCCGGCCAGACGATCCGGGCGAACATGGCGGCCCTGCGAACTGGTCCGGCTGCCCGCCTGGTTGCGGGGAAGGTCGCCACCGTGCTCGCCGCCGGTCCCGAAGAGGGCCCGTACGACGTGGTCTTCGCCGACCCGCCCTACCCGGTGTCGGATGAGGAGGTTTCCGCCATGCTCGCCGCGCTCGCCGGCAACGGGTGGTTGGCGCCCGAGGCCCTCGTCGTGGTGGAGCGGTCGAGTCGCAGTGGGCCGGTCGGCTGGGTGCCAGGTGTCACCGGCGAGCGCAGCCGCCGGTACGGCGAGACCATTCTTTGGTACGGTCGCCGATCATGAGGCGTGCGGTCTGTCCCGGCTCGTTCGACCCGGTCACCAATGGTCATCTCGACATCATCGGCCGGGCCAGTCGGCTCTTCGACGAAGTGATCGTCGGAGTGGGGATCAACCAGTCGAAGACCCGTCTGTTCACCGTTGACGAGCGCATCGGCATGCTCCGCGAGGTGATCTCGTCGTACGACAACGTCCGGGTGGAGTCGTTCCGCGGCCTGTTGGTCGACTTCTGTCACGCCCAGCGGGCCAGTGTCCTGATCAAGGGGCTCCGGGCGGTCAGTGACTTCGACTACGAGTTGCAGATGGCCCAGATGAACATCGGCCTGGCCGGCGTGGAGACACTCTTCATGCCGACCAACCCGCTCTACTCGTTCCTCTCCTCGAGTCTGGTCAAGGATGTGGCGAAGTGGGGTGGTGACATCTCCGCCCACGTGCCCGAGGTGGTCCGCGAAGCCCTGCTGGCGCGCCTCGACCCGCCGTCGCGGCTCTGATCCGTCGTCGGTGTCCCGGCTCCGCGGCCGGTGACTCGGTCCGGTCCGCCGACGTCAACCCCTCCCGGCGACGCGCCGGGAGGGGTCATGATGCACCGGTGGATGGCACAGCGCATCATGGGTGGGAGCGCCGAACCGGGGTTCAACCCGCATCATTGAGATCGGCCGACGAACGACAGGAGTGAGGTACCAGTGGACCCGCTCGATCGAATCGACGAACTGATCACCATGGTGGAGCAGGCCCGCTCCGTGCCGATGTCCCGCAACAACTGCATGTTCGATCGGGGCGAGATGATCGCGGTCCTCGACGAGCTGCGCGCCGAGTTGCCCGCGGACCTGCGCCGGGCCGCCGCGTTGCTCGATGAGCGAGACAAGATCATGGAGGCCGGGAAGCGGGAGGCCGAACGGATCATCGCCGAGGGGGAGACGGAGCACGCCCGGCTCGTGTCGGTGAACGAGATCACCGTCTCGGCCGAGCACGAGGGGGCGCGGATCGTCGCCGAGGCGCGGGCCGAGGCGCAGCGGCTCCGGGAGGAGGTGGACGACTACGTCGACACCGCGCTCGCCAACTTCGAGCAGTTCCTTACCCGAGCCCTCGCCTCGATCGAGCGGGGTCGGGACAAGATGCACGCGCTCCGGGAGATCGGCACGTTCAGCGGAGAAGAGGCTGAGCGGCCATTGAATTTCTAGGGTCGGCCGCCAGAACCGCGGCTCGGGCCGCGCCGGAACAGGTGCGAACCGCCGCCGCCGTGGGTGGAAACGCCCCCGGTTCGACGCTGCGGCGACCACCCAGGTAATCTCGGGTGTCGGCCCTCCTACCGGCCGGAGTCTAACTATGCCCAAGCACACGCCTGCACCACTCGACCCCAGGTCGCCGCTGGTCCTCGACACGAGGGACCTGCCGCGTCGACCTGGTGCGTTGCGTACGGTCCGGCGGGTGGCGGCGGCACCGGCGGACCTCGGCGTGGAGTTGATCGGCGTGCCGGCCGGTGCTGACCTCGACCTCGACCTGAGGTTGGAGTCGGTATCCGAGGGGGTGCTCGTCTCCGGGACCATCAGTGTTCCCATCAAGGGCGAGTGCAGCCGCTGCCTGCGCGAGATCAACGACGTCGCGGCCGTCCCGGTCCAGGAGCTGTACGCGTACGAGAACAGCACCACGGACATGACGGCCGACGAGGACGAGGTGGGCCGGATGCAGGGCGATCTGATCGACCTGGAGCCGGTGCTGCGGGACGCGGTGGTGTTGACGCTGCCGACCAACCCGCTCTGCCGGGAGGACTGCCCAGGCCTGTGCCCCGACTGCGGGGTGGGCTGGGCCGAGCTGCCGGCCGATCACAGCCACCAGCAGGTCGACCCACGTTGGGCGGCCCTGTCGCAACTGACCCGTAAAGAGGAGTAAGAACCGTGGCCGTCCCCAAGCGCAAGATGTCGCGCAGCAACACCCGGTCCCGTCGGGCGCAGTGGAAGACCGCGGCGGTTGCGACCGTGGCCTGCCCGCAGTGCAAGTCCGCCAAGCTGCCGCACGCCGCCTGCTCCGTCTGCGGCACCTACAACGGCCGTCAGGTCCTTGAGGTCTGACCTGGACGACGAGTGACGCCCCCGACCTCTGGTCGGGCGGCGCGTGCGCCCCGGCGCTCGCCCGATGTCCCGGCTCCCATCGCCGCCGGCTGGCCTGTTCCGGTCGAGGTCCCGGTGGAGCCGGGCATCGTGCGGATCGCCGTCGACCTCCTCGGCGGGGACGACGCTCCCGCCGTCGTGGTTGACGGCGCTCTGCGGGCCGTCCGTGCCGACCCCGACCTACACGTCCTGCTCATCGGCCCGCCCGAGGCGCTCGGCGAGCTGACCGTCGCCCTCGATCCCGCCCAGCGCTCCCGGATCATCGTGCGCCCCGCCGAGCGGGGAGATCACACCACCGCGCGAGCCAACTCCACCGTTGGCGCCGCCGTGGACGCCGTCCGGGAGGGCGCGGCCGACGCGCTCGTCTCCGCCGGTTCGACCGGTGCCACCGTCACCGCCGCGGCCCTCGGGCTTGGCCGCTGGCCCACCGTCCGGCAGCCGGCCCTGGCCGCCACCCTGCCCGGGGTGAACGGCCCGGTGGTCCTCCTCGACGTCGGCGGCTCGTTGGAGCCCCGCCCGGCTACCCTCGCCCGGCACGCGGCGCTCGGCGCCGCGTACGCCGCCGTCACGCACGCGCTCGAGTCGCCGCGGGTCGGGCTGCTCTCGATCGGCACCGAGCCCGGTAAGGGCGACCGCGCGCGACGCCTGGCCGATCCCACCCTCGCCACGGTGCCGCTGCCGTGCGCCGCTCGCTACGTCGGCCTGGTCGAGGGGTACGACGTTGCGTCCGGCGCGCGCGCCGATGTGGTGGTCACTGACGGATTCACCGGTAACGTGCTGCTCAAGGCGATCGAGGGCGCGTACGCCATGACCGGTGGCCCACCGGCTGGCGGCCGGGCTCCCCGGGCCGCTGCCCTGCTCGGCATCGCTGGCACGGTGGTGGTGTGCCATGGCGCTGCCCACGGAGGGGACATCGCCTCGGGTATCGCGTTGGCCGCCCACCTGGCCCGACGTGGGGCCACCGACCAGGTCCGTGCGCTCCTCTCCGATATCGGCGCGGAAGCTCACCCGGACCGCAACGACCGCATCACCGACACCGAGGTACGCACATCATGAGCATCGACAAGCGTCGGCGGCCGGCCGTCGGACACCTGGAGGCGGCGTTCGGCGTGGCGCTGGACCCGGAGCTGCTGGAACGGGCCTTGACCCACCGCTCGTACGCGTACGAGAACGGCGGTCTGCCCACCAACGAGCGGCTGGAGTTTCTCGGCGACTCGGTGCTCGGTGTGGTGATCACCACCGCGTTGTTCCACAACCATCCGGACCTGCCCGAGGGGCAGCTGGCGAAGCTACGGGCCAGCGTGGTCAACATGCGGGCCCTCGCCGAGGTAGCCCGCGGTCTGGGCCCCACCGGCCTCGGCCCGTACCTGCTGCTCGGCAAGGGGGAGGAGAGCACCGGCGGGCGGGACAAGGCGAGCATCCTCGCCGACACGCTGGAGGCGCTGCTTGGCGCGATCTACCTCGAGAGCGGCCTGGAGACCGTGGCGAGCGTCATCCATCGTCTCTTCGACCCGCTGATGGCCGAGTCGGCCGGGCGGGGCGCGGCGCTGGACTGGAAGACCAGCCTGCAGGAGTTGACCGCCGCCCAGGGGCTGGGCGTCCCGGAGTACCGGATCGAGGGCACCGGGCCGGACCACCTGAAGACCTTCACCGCCTGGGTGGTGGTGGCGGGCCGGCGTTACGGCGGCGCGGAGGGGCGGAGCAAGAAGGAGGCCGAGCAGCGGGCCGCCGAAGCGGCTTGGCGGACGTTGACCGCGCAGGCGGAGCAGGAGCCGGCCAGCGCCGGCAGCGGGGCGGCCGGCAGTGCCTGAGCTGCCGGAGGTCGAGACCGTCCGGCAGGGGTTGGCGCAGTGGGTGATCGGGCGGCGGATCGCCGAGGTGCAGGTGCTGCACCCGCGCGCGGTACGCCGACACCTGGCCGGTGCCGCGCACTTCGCGGACGTGCTCGTCGGGACGACCTTTCGGGACGTGCGGCGGCGCGGAAAATACCTGTGGCTACCGCTGGACAGCGGCGATGCGGTGATCGGGCACCTCGGTATGTCGGGGCAGCTGCTCCTGCAGCCGGCTGCGGCGCCGGACGAGAACCACCTCCGGGTCCGGTTCCGGTTCGCTGCTGACGGACCCGAGTTGCGCTTCGTCGACCAGCGGACGTTCGGTGGGTTGTCGGTCAGCGCCGGGGGTGCGGAGCTGCCCGCGGAGATCGCACACATCGCCCGGGATCCGCTGGACCCGGAGTTCTCCGACGCCACCTTCGTCGCGGCGCTACGCCGCCGCCGTACCGAGATCAAGCGGGCTCTGCTGGACCAGACGCTGCTCTCCGGCGTGGGCAACATCTACGCCGACGAGGCCCTCTGGCGGGCTCAGTTGCACGGCGCCCGGCCCGCCGACGGGCTGACCGGCCCGGCCGCGCTGCGCCTGCTCGGGCACGTCCGGGACGTGCTCGGCGAGGCGATCAAGGAGGGCGGAACGAGCTTCGACGCCCTGTACGTCAACGTCAACGGCGAGAGCGGTTACTTCGACCGGGCACTAAACGTGTATGGGCGGGCGGACCAGCCGTGCCGGCGGTGCGGTGCGCAGGTGCGCCGCGAGGCGTTCATGAATCGGTCGTCATTCAGCTGCCCGCGCTGCCAGCCGCGGCCGCGCGGGAGGGTCCCGGCTCGCGGCTGAACCGAAGCGCCCGGTTGAGGTAGCGGCGCTACCTCAACCGGGCACCCGGTCGGGACGGGGCGGACGACGACCCGTGGTCAACGGGGCGCGGCGAAGACCTGCGTCCAGTAGGGTCCGTTGCTGGTCGCGATGCCGACGCCGATTTCGGTGAAGGAGCAGTTCAGGATGTTCGCCTTGTGACCGGGGCTGTTCATCCAGGCCTTCATCACCGCGGCCGGCGACTGCTGGTTCCAGGCGACGTTCTCCCCGATGGCACTCCACTGGTAGCTGACATCGTTGACGCGGTCGCCGAGGCCGCTGCCGTTGCTGCCCGTGTGTGTCATCTTCTTGTTGTCGGCCTGATCCTGGCTGTGCCGCTGGGCGGCGGTCATCAGCTTGTCGTCAATGCTCAACGCCGCGCAGCCGGCCGCCGCGCGCTCGACGTTGGCCAGGCGAACCACCTCGGCGGCGTCTTCGCTGACGTTGCCGTTGGTGGGCGTGGTGGTGCTGCTGGTGGGGGGCGCGGTGGTGCGGGTCGGGGCGGGCCGGGAGGTGGCGGTGGAGCGCGACGCCGTCGGGCTTGGCTTGCGACTGGGCGTCACCGACGGCGACGGTGCGGGCGCGCTGGTGCTCGGCGTGGCGCTGGGGCTGGGGCTGGCTGAGGTCGGCGTCGCGCTGGGGAGCGCACTCTCCTCGGTCGGGTTCGTCGCCACGATGTCGTCAATGGCCGAGGTGGGGCTGGTCGCATCGCCGCCGGCGAAGGTGACGGCGCCGACGCCGAGGCTCACCACCAGCATGGCTGCCGCCGCGGCTCCGCCGATGAGCAACGGTCGTCGGTTCCGACGGCCGGGTCGATCCTCGCCGGCCGGCAGGCCATCGGTCGGTGCGGCGGCTCCCGCGATGGGCGGCATGCTGGTCGTCGGCTCGTCGGCGTACCAGCCGGTCGGCTTCGGGGCCGGCCACTGGCCGGCGGGCGCCGGTTGCCCGGTGGGGGTGGCCGCGCCGTGCCAGCCACCGCTGGGGTTGTCCTGCCCGCCCGCGAACCGCTGGTCGCGCCAGTCGCCCGGCTGGTCCTGCTGCCAGCTCTGGGTGGGCTCCCCGTGCTGCCAGTTCGGGGTGGCGTCCCAGCCCGGCGTGGGCTGCTCGTGGTAAGGGTCACCGGTGCGTCCGTAGTGCGGGTGCTCCGCGGCTCCCCAGCCCCGGACCGGCTCGGCGTCGGGCCGCCAGGGCGCGGTCGGCTGCTGCTGGTCCCACTGGCCGGTGGGCCGGTCCCACTCGTTGGCGGGCTGGTCCCACCGGTTGGCGGGTTGCTCCCACCGGTCGGTGGGCTGCTCCCCGCCGCCGGAGGGGCTGTCCGGCTCATCGCCGAACAGGTAGGCGGAGCGCGGTTCCGGGCGGTCTGTCGGCCAGGCTGGCTCGTCGGCCGCCGGTTCGGGTTGCCGACGGCTACCGTCCGGGTTCCTCGGGTCGTTCCAGCCGTACACGACGGTCGCCTCCACGGGTTGAGGTGCGGGCCGGGGCGACGCTACGTCGCGGCCGCTGCCTGCGGCAACGTGGCTAAGAAAGAGTTAAGGGGAACCCAGACCCGAGGGGTGGGGAGTTGGCGGAAGTTGTGCGTACAGTTGGGTGGTCCGGACAGTGCATGTCCGCGCCGAAAGGCAACCCCCGTTAGGTGGACAGGTCGACGTGGAGATGTTTCACGGCCTGTAGCAACTTGACGAAGGAGGGGGTGCCGGCTCAATATGTAGGTGTCGCCAGTCGCGCCCGGTCATGCCCAGAATTTGCTGGAGTGACAGTCGCGTACTAACTGGGCGCGCGTTGGCCGGCTTTTCCGGCAGCGCAAATCAAGGAGTCAACATGGCGAAGGCCCTGTACGGCCACGTAGGTGCGGCGCCCGATCGGCGCCTGCTCGACGAGGTCACCCGACTGCGTGCCACGGTTCAGGCACTCGAGTTCGAGATCACGCGGTTGCGTGCCGAGAACGATCGGCTCGCGGCGGCGGCAGCCGAGGCGGACGACCTGCTCCGTCTCGCCGAGCCCGCGCTGACCTGACCCACCAGGTCGGCACTGATCCGCAGTCCGCAGAAAACTGAATCGCACCAGGTAAGAAGCGCGCCGACACGACTGTGCCGGCGCGCGGCTCTGTGTCCGCCGTCACCTGGTGGATTGCGCCCGGGGGGTGCGCCGTTACCCGGGCCGGTCGGCATTTCGACCGGGCCGTCATCTGTGCCTCCGGTCACCTGTGCGTTCGGTCACGGGTTTCGGTGCCGGGGCGCCGAAACAACGCCCACGTCATCGTTTTCCTTGATCGGCTCGGGTGTGGAAACCTGAATCAGATATGACCGGCGGTGGCGCCGCGGGGCGGGTCGCGTGCGCGGTGACCGCCGACTGCGGGTTAGTCTGCGGGTTCACCAGGTCCGCGCAGCCGGGCGACGGTACGGCGGCCACCGGACGAGGATCGAGAAGGTGCATCTCAAGAGCCTGACGGTCAAGGGCTTCAAGTCCTTCGCCTCAGCGACGACGCTGAAGCTGGAACCGGGCATCACCTGCGTGGTGGGCCCGAACGGCTCCGGCAAGTCGAACGTTGTCGACGCCATCGCCTGGGTCCTCGGCGAGCAGGGCGCGAAGGCACTGCGGGGCGGCAAGATGGAAGATGTCATCTTTGCCGGCACCGCCGGGCGGGCCCCGCTGGGCCGCGCCGAGGTGACCCTCACCATCGACAACACCGACGGCGCGCTGCCCATCGAGTACACCGAGGTCTCGATCACCCGCCGGATGTTTCGCTCTGGCGAGAGCGAGTACGAGATCAACGGCGACTCCTGTCGGCTGCTCGACATCCAGGAGCTGCTCAGCGACTCGGGCATCGGCCGGGAGATGCACATCATCGTCGGGCAGGGTCGGCTCGACGGCATGCTGCACGCCAAACCGGAGGACCGGCGGGCCTTCATCGAGGAGGCGGCCGGTGTCCTCAAACACCGCAAGCGCAAGGAGAAGGCGCTGCGGAAGCTCGACGCGATGCAGACCAACCTCAACCGGCTCACCGACCTCACCGCCGAACTACGCCGCCAGCTCAAGCCACTCGGCCGGCAGGCCGAGGTGGCCCGTCGGGCCGCGGTTATCCAGGCGAACCTGCGGGACTCCCGGCTCCGACTGCTCGCCGACGACCTCGCCACCCTGCGTAGCACCCTGGCCAAGGAGATCGCGGACGAGACCGCGCTGCGTGAGCGGCGCGAGCGAACAGAGGCCGAGCATGCCGAGGTGCAGGCCCGCCTCGGCGAGCTGGAGGCGGCGCTCGCCGAGGATGCGCCGTTGCTCGCCGCGGCCCAGGACACCTGGTACCGGCTCTCGGCGCTGCAGGAGCGGTTCCGGTCGATGGAGCAGCTGGCCCGGGAGCGGCGGCGCCACCTCAGCGCCACGCCGGACGACGAACGGCCGGGCCGTGACCCGGACCAGCTCGAGGCGGAGGCGGAGCACGTCCGCGAGCAGGAGGAGGAGCTTCGCGCGGCGCTCACCGACGACCAGATCCGGCTGGCGGAGGCGGTGGAGCACCGCCAGGAGCTGGAGCGGCAGCTCGCCGCCGCCGAGCAGGAGCTGGTTGCGGCGGCGAAGGCCAACGCCGACCGGCGGGAGGGGCTGGCCCGGCTGGCGGGGCAGGTCAACTCCGCCCGCGCCCGTACGGCCACCGCCGGTGAGGAGATCGAGCGCCTCGACACCGCGTACGCCGACGCCCTGGCCCGGGCGGAGCGGGCCCAGGCCGAGCTGGACGCGGTGGAGGAGCAGTCCACCGAGGCCGATCGGGACAACGCCGGCCTGGATGCCCGCCACGCGGAGGCGGTCGCCGACCAGGAGCAGGCGCAGGCGGGGGTCCGGTCGTGCGGCGACGCCGAGCGATCCGCGGAGAAGGAAGCCGCGACCTGGAAGGCCCGCGAGGAGGCGCTCGCCCTGGGCCTGCGGCGTAAGGATGGCGCGGGTGCCCTGCTGGCTCGGGCCGGGGAGGTGCCGGGGCTGCTCGGCGGCCTCTCCGGGCTGCTCACCGTCGCGCCCGGGCACGAGGCCGCGCTCGCCGCGGCGTTGGATGGGCTCGCGGACGCCGTCGTGGTCAGCGGCGTGGACGAGGCGGCGGAAGCGATTCGCCTACTCAAGATCACTGATGCAGGTCGGGCTGGTCTGCTGGTGGGTAGCCCGGCCGGCCCCGGCATGACCGGCCCGGCCGACGCGCTGCGTCCCAAGCTGCCCGACCGGGCCCAGTGGGCGCCGGACCTCGTGGAATGCGACCCGCCGATCCGGCCGGCCGTACACCGGGCGTTGCGGGATGTCGTCCTCGTCCCCGACCTCGCCACCGCCGCCGAGGTCATCAGCGACAATTCCGAGCTGCGGGCGGTGACCCCGGAGGGGGACGTGCTCGGGGCGTACGCCGCCGCCGGCGGGTCGGCCAAGGCGCCGAGCTTCATCGAGGTGCAGGCCGCCGTCGAGGAGGCGCGGACCCATCGCGTCGCCGCCGAGCAGACCGCTGCGCAGCTACGCGAGCAGCTGGTGCGGGCGCGGGCCGAGGTGGCGGTGGCGAAGGAGGCGGTGCAGCAGGCCGCCGCCGCGAAGCGGGAGGCTGAGGGGCATCGCAACGCCGCCGCTCGCCGGCTCGCCGAACTGGGGGCGGCGGCCCGGTCGGCGCGGGCCGAGACCGAACGGCTCGGTGCGGCCCGCTCCCGCGCCGTCGAGGCCCGCGAGCGGGACCTCACCAGCCTGACCGAGCTGGCCGAGCGGCTGCGGCTGGCCGAGGAGGCGCCGGTGGACGTCGAACCCTCCACCGAGGAGCGCGATGAGCTGGCCGCGGCTCTCCCCCGAGCCCGGCAGAACGAGATGGAGGTACGGCTGGCGGTGCGTACCGCCGAGGAGCGGGTCTCCTCGATCGCCGGCCGGGCCGACTCGCTGCGCCGGCAGGCCACGGCCGAGCGGGCCGCCCGGGAGCGGGCGGCGGCGCGGCGGGCGGTGCGTACCCGGGGCGCCGCGGTCGCCGGGGCGGTGGCCGCCGGAGCGCACACAGCGCTGACCCAGCTCGATGTCTCCATTGCCCAGGCGGCGCAGCAGCGGGACACCGTGGCCAGCCAACGCGCGGCCCGGGAGGCCGAGCTCGCCGAGGTGCGCGGCGCCGCCAAGCGCCTCGGGGCGGAGCTGGAGCGGCTGACCGGCCAGGTGCATCGCGACGAGGTCGCCCGCGCCGAGCAACGGCTGCGGATCGAGCAGCTGGAGGCGAAGGCGGCCGAGGACTTCGGTCTGGACCTGGCGACCCTGATCGCCGAGTACGGTCCGGCCCAGCCGGTCCCGCCGACCGACGCCGAGGTCGCCGCCGCCGACCGGGACGGCCTGCCCGTGCCCGAGCCCGTCGGGTACGAGCGGGCGGTGCAGGAGAAGCGGGCCGCCAAGGCGGAGCGGGAACTGACCCTGCTCGGCAAGGTCAATCCCCTCGCGCTGGAGGAGTTCGCGGCGCTGGAGGAGCGGTACAAGTTCCTCTCCGAGCAGCTGGAGGACCTGAAGGCCACCCGGCGGGACCTGTTGACCGTGGTCAAGGATGTGGACGACCGGATCCTGTCGGTCTTCGCCAGCGCCTTCGCCGACACCGCCCGGGAGTTTGAACAGGTCTTCAGCGTGCTCTTCCCCGGCGGCGCGGGGCGGCTGATCCTCACCGAACCGGACGACCTGCTCACCACCGGCGTCGAGGTGGAGGCCCGCCCACCGAGCAAAAAGATCAAACGGTTGTCGCTGCTCTCCGGCGGGGAGCGGTCGCTGACCGCGGTGGCGATGCTGGTGGCGATCTTCCGGGCCCGGCCCAGCCCCTTCTACATCATGGACGAGGTGGAGGCGGCGCTCGATGACGTGAACCTGGGCCGCCTGCTCACGCTGCTCGCGCAGCTGCGGGAGAAGAGCCAGCTGATCGTCATCACGCACCAGAAGCGGACGATGGAGGTCGCGGACGCGCTCTACGGCGTGACCATGCGAAACGGCGTAACCCAAGTAATCAGCCAGCGGCTCGACCGAGCCGGGGGCGGGCAGGAGGATAGCGAGTGAGTCGGGAACGAGCGACGGCGTTGTTGGTGGACTTCGACGGGGTGCTGCGCCGCTGGGACCCGGCGGTTCCCGCTGGCGTCGAGCGGACGTACGGGCTCACCGAAGGTGTCCTCTACGAAATCGCGATGTCCTGGGGGTTGCTCCAGCCGGTACTGACCGGCCAGGTGAGCCACGCCGAGTGGATGGCGAGTGTGGTAGCGGCGCTGACCCCGTCGGTGGGGGAGCAGCAGGCTCAGGCGGCGGTGCACGAGTGGCAGCGCTACCGGGGCGAGGTCGACCCGCAGGTGCTGTCGTTCGTCCGGGAGGTCCGGGCGTCCGGGGTCCCGGTCGGGCTCGCCACGAACGCCACCGACGTACTCGACGCCGACCTCGCCGCCCTCGGGCTCGAGGATGAGCTGGATGTCGTAATCAACTCGTCGGTCGTCGGCACGCACAAGCCGGCGAAGGAGTACTTCGAGGCGGCCTGCGAGGCGCTGCGCACCTCGCCGTCGCGGGTGCTGCTCGTTGACGACAACGACCGGGTGGTCGCGGGGGCCCGGGTGGCCGGGCTGTCGGCGCACCGCTGGAGCGGCCCCGGCGACCTGCGCTACCTGCGGGCCGCCCTGGCCCCGGCCGGCTGACGTTCAGTCTCCGGTGACGCCGTCGAGGCGTTCCCGGATCAGGTCGGCGTGGCCGTTGTGCCGGGCGTACTCCTCGATCATGTGGAGGTAGACCCAGCGCAGGCTGAGCTGGTCGCTGCTGCCGTCCCGTCGGCCCAGCGTGAACTCCTCGTCGAGGTCGCGCCCGGCGGCGGCGTCGTCGGCGGCCGCGATCTCGGCCCGGAAGGCCGCGAAACTGGCCTCCGGGTCGGCGGTCTCCACCCGGAACTCCGCGTCCGGATCAGCGGTGAAGTCGAACGGGTCGGGCAGGTCCTGCCCGGCGAAACGCTGCCGGAACCACGCCCGCTCGACGTAGGTCATGTGCCGAACGAGGCCGAGGAGGGAGAGCGGGGACGGTTCGACGCTCGCGATGCGTAGCTGGTCGGCGGTCAGGCCCGCGCACTTGTGTAGCAGCGTGTCTCGGTGGTAATCGAGCCAGCCGGTGAGCAGGGCGCGCTCCGCACCGAGGAGGGGCTCGTGCCGGCGGTCGATCTCAGGTGCTTTCCAGATCATGCCCGTATCCTCGCGCAGCGGGTCCGGGATGAGCGCACTACCCCGGCGAGGGCTCATGCCGGCGCCATCTGGACCAGACCCGGCGCCGTCCGGCGAGCCGGGACCGGGTGTTGGCCGGGCGTCAGCCGCTGGTGAGCTGGTGGCGCATCACCTCCCGCAGCCCACCCGCGCTGGTGGTGCCCGCGATCGTCACCTCGGCCGTCCGCCCGTCGTGTCGCAGGGTGCCGATGGCGTTGCCGAAGTACGGGCCGGCCAGCTTCGTCCAGCGCAGCGCCGGCCGGCCGGTCCCGCCGGTGCGGGACAGCGCTCGGGCGGCCATGGCCAGGGCGGGTGACCAGCCCAGCCGCAGCGGTAGCCGCATCCCGGCCGGCACCTGGTTGTGCAGCGGGGAGCAGGTGAGCTGGTGCACCGGGGTGACCACCGCGGGATCGGCGAACCGGGCCCGGGCCAGGTACGAGTGGTGCACGTCGCCGCTGAGGACACTGATTGACGCCGGCGCGGTGCCTGGGGCGCGCTCGGCCGGCTGCCCCGGCTCACCGGGCGGCCCGGGCTGCCCCGGCTCACTCGGCCCACCCGGCTCACTCGGCTCACGGCGAGGGCGGGTCGCCCCGTCCGGTGTGCCGCCACCGATGCGGGCGAAGAGGGCGCCGAGCGCGTCGAAGGAGCGCCGGAACGCCGCCCAGTGTTCGAGGTCGACAGCGCGGCGCAGCTTCTCCGCCGCGTCGGCCACCCAGTGGCGGTGCGAGTCGGCGAGCACCTCGTTCCACGCCTCCACGTGGTGGATGGCGGGCGGCAGCAGCCAGGGCAGGGACGAGCCCACGACCAGATGGTCGTAGCTACCGTGGGCCTGGTCGACCAGCCAGGACCACTCGCCCGGCGGTAGCATCGCCCGCCGGCCCGGCTCCAGCACCCGGCTACCCCGGTTGTCGAGCATGACCAGGCGGGTCCGGCCGACATCGAGCGCGAAGCTCCACTGGTACCGCATCGCCTGCCACCGTTCGGGGCCGGGCGCGAGGTCGGACTCCTGGTCGACCTGGTGACCGAAGTCGCGGAGTGTGTCGGTGGCGTCCTCGGCTGCGGTCACCTTCGCGTAGAGCGGGTCGGCCGCGACCTCCGCCGGGGCGAGGTTGCCGAGGTGCTGGTAGACCCAGTAGGAGGCCAACCCGCTGCTGATGCGTTCGCTCCACCAGGGCTGGGCCCGGGCGTGGGCGCGCCAGGCGGCGGAGGTGTTCCAGTCGTCCACGATCTCGTGGTCGTCGAAGATCATGACGCTCGGCACGGTGGAGAGCAGCCAGCGGGTCTCCGGGGCACGCCACGACTCCAGGTAGAGCTTGGTGTACTCGTCGAAGCTGACCACCTGGTCCACCGGCGCGCCCACCGGCCGCCGCCGACGCCGCCGGAGTAGCCGTCGTACGGTCGGTGAGGTCTCGTCGGCATACACCTGGTCGCCGAGGAGCACCAGCAGGTCGGGCAGGTCCGCCGGGTCGGGGGTGGCGGCCAGCCCGCGGGCGTACGCGTCGAGCGCGTCCGGAGGCAGTTCGCGGGCGGTGGCGTGCTGGGTGGCTTCCCGGCAGGAGCCGAACACCAGGCGTACCGGCTGGTCCCGGTCGTCGGCGGCCCGGGTACGGATGACGCTGGGCCGGTACGGGCCGGGCAGCGGCCAGACGGGTTCCCCGTCGAGCAGTACCTCGTAGCTGCTGATGGTGTCGGGGGTCAGCCCGGAGACCACGACCAGGGCGTAGTGGTGCTGGTAGGCGGAGAAGGTGGGTGCGGTCCCGGTCGCGCCGTCGGCGGTCTGGACGGTGACGGTCGCCGGGGCGCTGGTCTCCACCCAGATGGTGGCCTGCGTGCCGACAACCCGGCGGAGCAGCGGGCCGACGAGCAGGTCTGCGGCGGGCATGGTGGGCCTCCCGATGAGCGTGTCGTCCCTGCTACCCGGCCGGCGGGCGCAGCAGTGGGTGCGGACGAGCCTATTGCCCCGCCGGCATCCGGCGGGGGTGCGGTGGTGGAGACGCAGTCGCCCGCGTCTGACAGGATTTCGGGCATGACGGATTACCTCCTCATCGCACTCGCCCTGCTCGGCGTGCTGATTCTCGGCACCGTCGGGCTGGTGGCACCGAAGCTGCGTCGCCGTCGGGAGCCCCCGTTGCCGACGGCGGAGGTCGAGACCCGCGCCGAGGAGGACCTCGCTGGACCGCCGGTCGAGGCGGCCGAGGCGGAGTCCACCGGGATCCTGGTCGAGCCGCCGCCGGCCCCCCCGGTGCAGGTGCCCGAGGTCCCGGCTGAGGTCCCGGTGGAGGTCCCGGAGCCGACCGCCGGCCGGTTGGTTCGGCTCCGCTCCCGGCTGTCCCGCTCGCAGAGCGTGTTCGGCAAGGGGCTGTTGGGTCTGCTCAGCCGGGACCGCCTCGACGAGGAGACCTGGGAGGAGATCGAGGACAGCCTGATCACCGCGGATGTCGGCATCGACTCCACCCGGGAGATCGTTGACCGGCTCCGCGAGCGGACCCGGGTGCTCGGCACCCGTACCGTCGCTGAGCTGCGTACGCTGCTCGCCGCCGAGCTGGTCAACGCCCTCGACCCGGAGCTGGATCGGGCCCTGCACACGGCGCCGAAGGACGGCGTGCCGGCGGTGCTGTTGGTGGTGGGGGTCAACGGGGCTGGAAAGACCACCACCTGCGGCAAGGTCGCTCGGGTACTGGTGGCGGATGGCCGGAGTGTGATCCTCGGTGCGGCCGACACGTTCCGCGCTGCCGCCGCGGATCAGCTGGAGACCTGGGCGGGCCGGGTCGGGGCGGAGACCGTCCGGGGCCCGGAGGGGGCCGATCCGGCCAGCGTCGCCTTTGACGCGGTCAAACGCGGTATCGAGACCGGGGTGGACACGGTGTTGGTCGACACCGCCGGCCGGCTTCAGAACAAGGTCGGCCTGATGGACGAGCTGGGCAAGGTCAAGCGGGTGGTGGAGAAGCATGGTCCGATTGACGAGACGCTGCTGATCCTCGACGCCACCACCGGCCAGAATGGTCTGGAGCAGGCGCGGGTCTTCACCGAGGCGGTGGACGTGACCGGCGTCGCGCTCACGAAGCTCGACGGTACCGCCAAGGGCGGCATCGTGATCTCCGTGCAGCGCAAGCTGGGTATCCCGGTGAAGCTGGTGGGCCTCGGCGAGGGGAAGGACGATCTGGCTCCGTTCGACCCCGCGCAGTTCGTGGACGCGTTGCTGGGCGCCGAGGCCGGGTCGGACGCGTAACCCCACGGTGATGACCAACGATCGCGCCCACCCCGGGTGGCGCGACCCGCACCAACCGACCTCCCGCCTCGGGCGGCCCTATGTAATGGCACGAGAGATCCCGCTGCGCGGCGGCAACGTGAGCACGGTGGTCCGGGTCGGGGACACGGTCCGGCGCAACGCCGGCCCGTGGACACCGTCGGTGCACGCCCTGCTGCGGCACCTGGAATACGTGGGGTTTACCGGCGCCCCCCGGGCGCTGGGGATGGATGAGCGCAACCGCGAGGTGCTGTCGTACCTGGAGGGGGAGTGCGGGGAGTACCCGCTGGCCCCGCACTGGGTCACCGACGAGGCGCTGGTGACGGTCGCCACGATGCTGCGGATGTTTCACGACGCGCAGTACGGCCTCGTCCTGCCGGAAGGGGCGGTGTGGCGTTCCTTCGGCCCGTCGCCGGAGAGCGAGGTGATCTGCCACCACGATGCCGCCCCGCACAACGTCATCTGGCGCCCGGACGGCACTCTCGGCATGATCGACTTCGATCTCGCCTCGCCGGGCTCCCGCATCTACGACGTCGCCTACGCCGCCTGGACCTGGGTGCCGGTCTTCGCCGACCGAGATTCGATCACCCTCGGGTGGCGGCATCCGGACCGGCCGCGGCGGCTGCGGCTCTTCGCGGACGCGTACGGGCTCATCCCGCGCGACCGGCATCGGCTGGTCCGTACCATCCGCAAGCGGATCGTTGACCATGTGGAGGGCATCCGGCGGATGGCCGCTGCCGGTGATCCGGCCTTCGTGCGGATCGTCAACCGTGGGCACCTCCGTCGCCCGCTGCGAGACCTGCGCCTACTCGACTACGAGCAGCACCTCCTTGAGGACGCGCTTCGGGCGCCGGGGTAGTAGTCGTTCGGTGCTGCCGTGGCGGACGGTAGGCGGGTGCGGGTGCGGGTGCGGGTGCGGGTGCGGTTGCTGTTGCTGGTGCTGGTGCCGGTGCGGGGCGAGCTCTGGTGGGTGAGCGCGCGCCGGTGTGTCCGTCGAAGGCGTCCTCCATTTCATATGGGTAGCTTTTTCGGGTTCATGTTTATTTGGGCTTCATGTCGGTTTTGCTCGGTGGTGGCTGCTACTGCCTGCCTGGTAGCCGAGGAACGCCAACCGGGCTACCCGGAGCGGTGCGTTCCTCGTCCATAACGGGGGAAGGGACACCGAAACGACATGAACCATCAGCACCGCACGCACGAACCTGCTCGCCCCGACAGGGGGCGGGCGAGATCACGATGGTGGGCCGTCGGGCTCGCCGGTGTGGCCGGCCTGGCCCTCACCGCCACCATTGGGGCCGCCACCGCCGCTGCTGGCGCGGACGGGCGACCTGGTGCCGACAAGGGAGACCACCCGACGGGTATCCCCGTCCCCTGCGACGCGGACAAACTGATCGCCGCGATCACCCTCGCCAACGCCCGGGGTGGCGCTGTCCTCGACCTCGCCAAGGACTGCACCTATCTGCTCACCGCCGAACTCGACGATGCCGGCCTCCCCACCATCACCACCCCGATCACCCTCAACGGCGGAAAACACACCACCATCAAGCGCGCCGCCGCGGTCGACCCGTTCCGCATTCTCGCCGTGGACGTCGGTGGTGACCTCACCCTCAAACACCTGACCATCACCGGCGGGCAGACCGTTGGAGGCGACGGTGGTGGCCTCCTGGTGAACGCTGGCGGCCGCGCCACCCTGAAGCACGTCGAGGTCGTGAACAACGTGTCCGACCAGAACGGTGGAGGTGTGGCCAACAGCGGAACGGTTGTCGCCGAACACTCCAGCATCAGCCGCAACATCGCCGCCGTGAATGGTGGTGGTGTCTACACCACGGGTCAGCTCACGGTCAGGTACTCACGGGTGGACAACAACACGGCTAGCAATGGGGCTGGCGTTGGCAGTGCCCCTGGTGCGGCGATCCGAGTGGAACACAGCTCCATCACGGGAAACCAGGCCGAGACCAGTATCGGAGGCATCCAGTTGGAGGGGATCGGCTACATCGCCGATACGAAGATCGCCGATAACACCGCCGGCGAGACCGGGGGCGTCGCGGTGTTCGGTCAGACCACGATGCGACGCGTCGGCATCATCAACAACACCGCGAACGGGTTCACCGCGGGCGGGCTCTTCGTTGCACCGGGGCTTCCGGTATCCCCCGTGGCGGTCCTCGAGGACAGTCGGATCGAAGGCAACACCGCTGCCACCGACGGTGGGGGAATCTTCAACGCTGGGCAGGTGGTGCTGCGGCGGACCTCGGTCGCCGGCAACCAGGCGGGTGAGGAGGGCGGTGGAATCTTCAACTCCGCCACCGGTACGGCCACCCTGTTCACCTCCAAGATCATCAAGAACATCGCTGTCACCGACGGCGGCGGTATCTTCAACGAGGTGGGTGGAACGGTGAACCTGAACACCGCCACCGGCACCGTCGTCGTGAAGAACCGGCCGAACAACTGCGTCAACGTACCCGGCTGTTCCGGGTAGCGGTCCGGCCGCGTCAGATCCACCAGGGCCCCGTTCCCGCCGGTTTCCGGTGGGAACGGGGCCGCTGTTGTGCGGCGTCAACCAGGCGGGAACTCAGCGTGGGCCTAGCCCCGTGGGTGTGCTCGGTCGCCGATCGGCTGGTCGCGGCGTCCTCCGTTCGGCTGTCCGCGGCCCGCTTCACACGCGCGAAACAAGTCGTCATCGATTGGAAATCGACGGGTGACGCTGCGGGAAACAGGGAGCGAGCAGGCTTCCGGGCAACCGGTGGACGGGCAGTGCTGCCTCGGAAGCCGTGAGGAGGGAACTTCACCTTAGGAGGCCAGCGTGCCTGAAGCACCGACCATCGACACCGGCAACACCGCTTGGCTGCTGGTGTCGAGCGCGATCGTGCTGCTCATGACGCCCGGATTGGCGCTGTTCTACGGCGGCCTCAACCGGGCCAAGGGCGTCCTCAATATGATCATGATGAGCTTTTCCGCGATCGGGCTCGTCAGCATTCTCTGGTTGTTCTACGGCTTCTCTGCCGCCTTCGGTGCGGACCGGGGTGGGGTCATCGGCGACCTCGGCCAGTATCTCGGCACCAAGACCTTCATGGCGGAGACCGACCTGTGGGGCGAGACCGGCATTCCGCTCTACGTCTTCATGGCGTTCCAGATGATGTTCGCCGTCATCACGGTCGCCCTGATCAGCGGTGCGATCTCTGACCGGGCCAAGTTCTCCGGTTGGTTGCTGTTCGTGGTCGGCTGGGCGAGTCTGGTCTACTTCCCGGTCGCCCACTGGGTGTGGGGCGGCGGATTCATCGGTGCGGAGCTCGGCGCACTCGACTTCGCCGGCGGCACCGCGGTGCACATCAATGCCGGGGCGGCGGCGCTGGCCCTGGTGCTGGTGCTGGGCCGGCGGCTCGGCTGGCCCCGGGAGACGATGAAGCCGCACAACGTCCCCATGGTCGCCCTCGGCGCCGGCCTGCTCTGGTTCGGCTGGTTCGGCTTCAACGCCGGCTCCGAACTGACCGCGGACCTGACCACCGGGCTGGCCTTCGTCAACACCCAGGTGGCGACCGCCGCCGCCGTACTCGGCTGGTTGCTGGTGGAGAAGGCGCGGGACGGCCGACCCACGCTGGTCGGCGCCTCCTCCGGCGCCATCGCCGGACTGGTCGCGATCACCCCGGCCTGTGCCTTCATCACCCCATGGGCCGCGGTGCTGCTGGGCCTGGTCGCCGGTGCGGTCTGCGCGCTGGCGGTGAGTCTGAAGTACCGGCTGGGCTTCGACGACTCGCTCGACGTCGTCGGCGTGCACTTCGTCGGTGGCTGGATCGGCTGTCTGTGGATCGGTCTCTTCGGCACGTCGTCGGTCAGCTCGCTGGTCAGTGACGAGGGCCTCTTCTACGGGGGTGGGGTGGCCCAGCTGGGCGTCCAGGCGCTCAGCGCGTTGATCGTCACCGGCTACTCCTTCGCGGTGGCCTTTGTCCTCGCCTTTGTCCTGGAGAAGACGATCGGCTTCCGGGTCGGTAAGGAGGCCGAGGTCGAGGGGATCGACATCGCCGAGCACGCCGAGAGCGGCTACGACCTCTCTCCCGCCGCCGGTTCCGCCGGTGGTGGCGCGTTCGCGGCGGCGGGCCTGGCCGGCGGGAAGCCGGCCGGGGAGAGCAGCGCCGCGGAGCAGGTCGAGTCGGCCTCGTCGGCGGGTGGTCGGCGGTGAGCGGCGGGCCCGCCGCCGAGCAGGTCACGGGTTAACGTTCCGGGAATGGAGGGGTTGGACATGAAGCTGGTGACCGCGGTCATCAAGCCATACCAGCTGGACGCGGTGAAGGAGGCCCTGCACGCGCTCGGGGTGGCCGGCCTGACCGTCAGCGAGGTCCAGGGCTACGGCCGCCAGAAGGGGCACACCGAGGTGTATCGGGGTGCCGAGTACACGGTGGAGTTTCTGCCCAAGATCCGGGTGGAGGTACTCACCGACGAGCTGGATGTTGACAAGATCGTTGACGCCGTCGTCGCCGCCGCCCGGACCGGCAAGATCGGTGACGGCAAGGTGTGGGTCACCGCGGTCGAGGAGGTCGTCCGGGTCCGTACCGGCGAACGCGGCCTCGACGCCGTGTAGGCGTCCCACTGGCGGGAGTAGGTACCGATGACCTCGTTGATCAAGAAGCGTACGGCCGGACCGGACCTCCTGATCAACGAGGTCACCGGTGCTCCTGGCGGGATCGACGCCGCGGCGCGGGCGGCCCGGGCGGCGTCGATCGACGGCTGGCTCGCCGGGCTGCTGCCCCGCTGGGAAGGGGTCGCGCTGGTCGCGGTGGGCGGGCTCGGCCGCCGTGAGTGCGCTCCGTACGGGGACCTCGACCTGCTGCTGCTGCACGCCGACGTACCCGGGGTGGACGAGCTGGCCGCCGGCATCTGGTACCCCGTCTGGGACGCCGGGCTGCGCCTCGACCACTCGGTACGTACCGTTCCCGAGGCCCTCGCGGTCGCCCAGGATGATGTCCGGGTGGCTCTGGGCCTGCTCGATGCCCGATTCGTCGCGGGTGACGAGGCGCTTGCCGACCGGCTGGTTCGCTCGGCCGCCGACCAGTGGCGACGTGGCGCCGTGCGTCGACTGCCCGGGCTGCGCGAGCTGACCGAGGCCCGGTGGAAGGCCCACGGAGAGCTGGCGTTCCTGCTCGAGGGGGACCTCAAGGAGGCTGCTGGCGGACTTCGCGACGTGGGGCTCCTCCGGGCGATCGCCCGCGCCGGCGTCACCACCGCGCTCCGGCCCGCGGTCCACGCCGCTCACCTGCGGCTACTGGATACCCGCGACGCGCTGCACCTACGAGCCGGTCGGCGGGTTGACCGGCTGGTCGCCCCGGAACGCGACGGTGTCGCCGCCCTGCTCGGGTTGCGCCAGCCACGAACTGACCTGTCGGCGGCGCGGGTGCACGAGGGGGATCTGCTGCTGCGCCGGGTCGCCAACGACGCCCGGACGGTGAGCCACGCTCTCGACGACGCCCTCCGGGCGGCCGACCGGCTCCGCGCTCGGCGTCGCGGTGCCGACCGCCGACCGCTCCGCCGGCCGGTAGCCCGGGACGTGGTGGAGCACGACGGTGAGCTGGTGCTCGCCCGCGCGGTGATCGGGGTACGCCCGGAGCCGAGCCTGTCCCTGCGGGTCGCCGCCGCGGCGGCGACCACCGGTCTGCCGATCGCGGCGGCCACCTGCGAGTGGCTGGCCGCCTACTGCCCGCCGCTGCCAACTCCCTGGCCGGCCGCGGCGCGCGCCGCCCTGGTCACGCTCCTGGGCGCGGGGCCGGGGCTGGTGTCGGCGTGGGAGACCTGCGACCGGTACGGGCTGGTTGACGGCTGGCTACCGGAGTGGACCCGGATCCGGAGCCTGCCGCAGCACCACCCGGTGCACCGGTTCACCCTCGACCGGCACCTGGTGCAGACCGCGTACGAGGCCAGCCAGCTCACCCGGGAGGTGGACCGACCGGACCTGCTGCTGCTCGGCGCCCTCCTGCACGACGTGGGCAAGGGGCTACCCGGTGACCACAGTCAGGTCGGCGCACCGATCGCGGCGGCGGTCGCCGCCCGGATCGGCCTGCCCGCGGCCGAGGTGGCGCTGATCGGGCGGCTGGTCCGGCTGCACCTGCTCCTGCCCGAGGTGGCGACCCGGCGCGACCTGGCCGATCCGGTGACCGTGGCCGGCGTGGCGGCGAAGGTCGTCGACACCAGCACCCTGGAGCTGCTGCACGCCCTGGTCCGGGCCGACGCGGCGGCCACCGGCCCGGCCGCCTGGTCGCGCTGGAAGGAACGGCTCGTCGCTGATCTGGTGGCCCGGGTCCGTACCACACTGGACACCGGTCGGTTACCCGAACCGCCCGTACCGGATCCGGCGTTGGTCGCCGGCCCACTGCCGGTGGTCCGCGTGACCGGGGACGAGGTGGCGGTGGCGGCGGCCCACCGGCATGGGCTGCTCACGACGGTGGCCGGTTGCCTGGCTCTGCACCGGCTCGACGTGATCTCCGCGGACGCCTCAACGGTGTCCGGGCGGGCGTTGGTCGAGTTCCGGGTCCAACCCCGCTACGGCCTCGCGCCGGATCCGGTAGCGCTCGGCGCCGACCTACGCCGGGCCGTGACCGGTGCCGGCTCGGTGGTCCAGCGGCTGCGGGGGCGGGCCGTCGCGGCCGGCGGCGCGGGACCCGCACCCCAGGTGCGGTGGTACCGGGAGGCGGCCACCGACGCGGTGGTGTTGGAGCTGCGGGCGGCCGACGCCGCTGGCCTGCTCTACCGGGTCAGCGCGGCGCTCGACGAGGTGGGAGTTCAGCTGCGAGCGGCGCGGATCTCCACCCTCGGCGCCGCCGTGGTGGACGCGTTTTACCTGGTCGGCGCCGGGCTGGATGCCGAGGACCAGGCTCGGATCTCCGCCGCTGTCCTGGCTGCGGCGCGATGAGGGGGCGTATGCCGTCGGCTGGACGGCAGGTACGCGGGCGGCGTCGGGTGTGCCGGCCGGAAGCGGGTGGATCGCGGGCCGGATACCCTAGCGGTGGCTGGACAGCTCGTCCGGCCGTGCTCGTGCTCACCAGAACTCTGACAAACGGGATGTTCGCGTGTTTGACACCTTGAGTGACCGCCTGTCCGGGATCTTCACCAAGCTCCGCGGTAAGGGACGGCTCACCGACGCCGACATCGACGCCACCGCCCGCGAGATCCGCCTCGCGTTGCTGGAGGCGGACGTGGCGCTGCCGGTGGTCAAGGGCTTCATCGCACGAGTCAAGGAGCGGGCGCGGGGCGCCGAGGTCTCCCAGGCGCTGAACCCGGCCCAGCAGATCGTCAAGATCGTTAACGAAGAGTTGGTCAACGTCCTCGGTGGTGAGGCACGGCGGCTTCAGTTCGCCAAGCAGCCGCCGACCGTGATCATGCTGGCCGGCCTCCAGGGCTCCGGCAAGACCACACTCGCCGGCAAGTTGGCCAGTTGGTTGCGCGGTCAGGGCCACCAGCCGCTGCTGGTCGCCGCCGACCTGCAGCGCCCCAACGCCGTCGGGCAGCTTCAGGTGCTCGGCGGTCGTGCCGGCGTGGAGGTGTACTCCCCGGAGCCCGGCAATGGCGTCGGCGACCCGGTGCAGGTGGCTCGTGCCTCGATCGAGCACGCTCGTCGGGCTGCCCGGGACATCGTCATCGTGGACACGGCCGGCCGCCTCGGTATCGACGCCGAGATGATGCAGCAGGCGGCCGACATCCGGGACGCGGTCAACCCGGACGAGGTCATCTTCGTCATTGACGCCATGGTTGGCCAGGACGCGGTGCGCACCGCGGAGGCGTTCCGGGACGGTGTCGGCATCACCGGTGTGGTCCTCTCCAAGCTCGACGGTGACGCCCGTGGTGGTGCCGCGCTGTCGGTCCGGGAGGTCACCGGCCAGCCGATCCTCTTCGCCTCCACCGGCGAGAAGCTGGAGGACTTCGACGTCTTCCACCCGGACCGGATGGCCAGCCGGATTCTCGGCATGGGCGACGTTCTCACCCTGATCGAGCAGGCCGAACAGGCCTTCGACGTCGATCAGAAAGAGAAGATGACCGCCAAGCTGATGGGCGGTGAGCAGTTCACCCTGGAGGACTTCCTCGACCAGCTCATCGCCGTTCGGCGGATGGGGCCGATCGCCAACGTGCTGGCCATGATGCCGGGCATGGGCCAGATGAAAGACCAGCTCGCCGAGGTGGACGACAAACACTTCGATCGGGTTACCGCGATCATCCGGTCGATGACCCCGGCCGAGCGCACCAACCCGAAGATCATCAACGGTTCACGCCGGGCCCGCATCGCCAACGGCTCCGGGGTTACTGTGATGGACGTCAACCAGCTACTCAATCGCTTCACCGACGCCCAGAAGATGATGAAGCAGATGGGCGGCATGATGGGTCTGCCCGGCGGGCGCCGAAAGGCGACCAAGTCGCCGAAGAATAAGCGCAAGGGCGGGAAGGGTGGCGGTCGGTCGCGGGCCGGCACGGGGGCGCGGGGCGGCTTCCCCGCTGGCATGCCGCAGCTGCCGCCGGGCCTGGGCCCCGACGACCTGGCCGGCCAGGGGCTACCACCGGGATTCAAGCTTCCGAAGATTGACTTCAACAAGCTCGGCAAGGGGGACCAGCGCCCCCGATGACCGGGTTCGAGACGGGGCGGGGCCGGTACTGATCGCCACTGATCGAACGCCGGCCGTCGCCCGTCGGCGCCGGCCGTGGCCCCGTCGGCGGACCGTGGCCTGTCGGCGGTGACCGTGGTCCGTCGGCGGACCGCGGCCTGTCGCGTCGTCTGTGGCCCATCGGCGGTGGCCTGCCCGCACGCCCTGGCAAGCGATCAGGTAGGACTGAGCGTATGGCTTTGCACGTGCGCGGTGTGCTCCTGCCCGAAGATGAGGTCCGGGACATCTGGCTGGTCGGTGACCGGGTGACCTTCCAGCCGGTGGCCGACGCGGAGACCATCGCGGATGGTGGCTTCCTGCTCCCCGGCCTGACCGACGCGCACTGCCACATCGGCATCGCCCGGGGCGGGGCACCGATCACCTCGCTCGACCAGGCCCGCGAGCTGGCCCAGGTCAACCGCGACGCCGGGGTGCTCGCCATCCGGGACGCCGGCTCCCCGTACCCGTATCCGGAGCTCGACGACGCCCCGGACCTGCCGCGGCTGGCCCGGGCCGGCCGGCACGTCGCCCCACCGAAGCGCTACCTGCGCGGCGTCGGGGTGGAGGTCGACGCGGCAGAGGTGGCCGCGACCGTCGCCGCGCAGGCGGACGCCGGTAATGGCTGGGTCAAGCTGGTCGGCGACTGGATCGATCGCGGCGTCGGCGACCTCGCCCCGGCCTGGGACGCGGAGACCATGACCGCCGCGGTTCGAGCCGCGCACGCCGCCGGGGCCCGCGCCGCCGTGCACACCTTCTCCGAGTCCGCCGTCGACATCATGGTGCGGGCCGGGGTCGACTCGGTGGAACACGGCACCGGTCTGAGCCTGGACCTGATCGACGTGATGGCCCGGCAGGGCACCGCGCTCGTACCAACCATGATCAACATACGGACCTTTGGCGGCATCGCCGACCAGGCGCGGGCGAAGTTCCCCGGCTACGCCGACCACATGCTCGCCCTGCGGGACCGCTTCCCCGAGGTGGTCCGCGCCGCCTACCAGGCCGGCGTGCCGATCTACGTCGGCACGGATGCCGGCGGTGGCATCGCGCACGGTCTGGCCGCCGAGGAGATGCTGCTGCTGCACGAAGAGGCCGGGATGCCCGCCGAGGCCGTCCTCGCCGCCGCCTCCTGGCGGGCCCGCGAGTGGCTCGGCTTTCCCGGCCTGGTCGAGGGAGGCCGGGCCGATCTGGTCGTCTACCCGGAGGATCCACGGCAAGACCTCCGCGTCGTCCGATCCCCCGCCCGCGTCGTCCTCCGCGGCCGGGTACTGCGCTGATCCACCCCGGGGCGGGTCAGTAGTCCGGCGTGGAGCGACCGCCCGCTGACGGCGACCGCCCCGGCGGCACATAGGATGTGCGGTCATGGCGCGCGTGCTCACTCCCCGTGCGGAGGACTTCCCCCGCTGGTACCAGGACCTGATCGCCAAGGCGAAGCTGGCCGACAACGGCCCGGTCCGGGGGACCATGGTGATCCGACCAGCCGGCTACGCCATCTGGGAGCGGATGCAGGCCGAGATGGACAACCGGATCAAGGCTGCCGGCGCGGAGAACGCGTACTTCCCGCTCTTCATCCCGGAGGGCCACCTCAAACGCGAGGCCGAGCACGTCGAGGGCTTCTCGCCGGAGCTGGCGGTGGTTACCCACGGCGGCGGTAAGCAGCTCGCCGAGCCGGTCGTGGTTCGCCCGACCAGCGAGACCGTCATCGGCGAGTTCATGGCCAAGTGGGTCGACTCGTACCGGGACCTGCCGTTGCTGCTCAACCAGTGGGCGAACGTGGTCCGCTGGGAGCTGCGCCCCCGCATCTTCCTGCGGACCAGCGAGTTCCTCTGGCAGGAGGGGCACACCGCACATACGACCCGCGAGGACGCCCGCGCCTACGCGCGACGGATTCTGCACGAGGCGTACGAGGACCTGATGGTCAATGTCCTCGCCATCCCGGTGCAGGTGGGCCTCAAGACGGCCCGGGAGCGTTTCGCCGGTGCGACCGCCACCTACACCCTTGAGGGCATGATGGGTGACGGCAAGGCGCTCCAGCTGGGCACCAGCCACGAGCTGGGGCAGAACTTCGGCCGCGCCTTCGACATCAGCTACACCTCGGCCGAGGGGGGTCGGGAGTACGCCTGGACCACCTCGTGGGGCACCTCCACCCGGATGCTCGGTGGTCTGATCATGTGCCACGGCGACGACAATGGCCTGCGGGTGCCGCCGAAGCTCGCGCCGGTCCAGGCGTACGTGATGGTCGTCAAGGACGGCGAGGGGGTCGGCGAGGCCGCGGCACGGCTGCACGACGCGCTGCGGGACGCCGGCGTGCGGGTCGCCCTTGACGACCGGACCGACACCCCCTTCGGACGTCGCGCGGTGGACGCGGAGTTGCGCGGCTATCCGATCCGCGTTGAGATCGGCCCTCGCGATCTGGCCGCGGGGAACGCGGTCGTGGTCCGGCGGACGGACGGCTCGAAGTCCCCGGTTCCGGTCGCCGACGTGGTCGCCGTGGTACGCGCGGCGCTCGACGCCGACCAGCAGGCGCTGCACGACCAGGCGCTCGCCAGCCGGCAGTCGCGGACCCGCGAGGTGGGGACGCTCGCCGAGGCGATCGAGGCCGCGGCGACGGGCTGGGCCCGGGTGCCATGGTCGGTGGTCGGTACCAAGGGCGAGGCGGAGGCGAACACCCAGGGTGTCACCGTGCGGTGCCTGATCCGGGCAGATGGCTCGGTGCCGGACAGCGAGGACGAGCCGGACCTGGTCGCCATCCTGTCCCGGGCCTACTGAGCTGCGCCTGCACCGGGCCGGTGCCGCCACCGATCCGGTCCGACCAGATCTGACCCGGTCTCAGGTCCGACCCTGGTCCGACCTGATCCGGCCCGAGTTGGCTCGGGTGCTCAGATGGGGCAGCTCGACAGCGAGCGGAGCGAACCGGGCCACCGGCGCTCGTTGGAGCGCAGACAGTCGGCGAGGCTAACCGGTCGTCGGTTAGGTGAGCGTGGCGTTCCCGAGCGGTCTTGGCTGGGTGGGCTTGGCGTTCCGAGCGGTCGTCGGCGGGCGGTAGGGTCGGCCAGGTGAGGTTCGAGCCTGGGCGGTTGGTGGTGCACCGCAACGTGCGGCGGGGGCGGATCGGTTGGGTTCGTCCGGCGCGCGTGGTCAGCGATGACGACCGGGGGCTGCTGCTCTGGGTTCCCCGGGGCTCCGAGGTGGCCAGCGAGACCACCGACGCCGGAGTTGGGATGCGGGCGATCCCGTTCGCCGAGTGGATCGTCTCCGGGTACCGACTGACGCCCGCGCGGTGGCAGGGGCCACCCCTGCTGAAGTTCCTGCCGGTCGGGGCCGCGCACTCGGTCTGGTTGTTCCAGGATGAGCAAGGGCATTTCGCCCATTGGTACGTCAACCTCGAGGAGCACGGTGTTCGCTGGGACGACGGTGGGCTCGCCGGCGTTGACGTGGTGGACCAGGATCTTGATGTGCTGATCCACGCGGACCGTCGCTGGGCGTGGAAGGACGAGGACGAGTTCGCCGAGCGGCTCGACTTCCCGGAGCACTACTGGGTGCCCGACCCGGACGCGGTCTGGGCTGAGGGGAAGCGGGTGATCGCCCGGGCCGAGGCGGGTGACTTCCCGTTCGACGGCACCTGGTGTGATTTCGTGCCGCCGGTCGAGTGGACCGCCCCGCTGGATCTGCCGCCCGGGTGGGACCGGCCGCCAGCGCGCTGAGGACACCGCCCACCGGCCGCCGGAGCCCACTCGGCCGTCGGCGCCGACGGCGCCCACTCGACCGCCGGAGCCAACCGCTGCGAGCGCGCCGGTCCACCCGGGCTGAATCGGTGTGCTCCTCGTCATAGTCGAACGGTGAGCCGGGGCCGGTCCGATGTGAGGCTTCTCGGTTCGATCTGGCAGAATGGCTTGCTGGTATCCGGCGTGGGTCCGGCGCCCTCTACCCGGGCACCACGTCAGTCCACCCGAGCAGTCTCCGGCCCAACCCCACTGTGCCGGAGTGCGCGCTCACCCGTGCACCGCCCGTCCAGAGGCGGTGGAAACAACAGGAGCGAAAACACTGTGGCCGTAAAGATCCGGCTCCTGCGGATGGGCAAGATCCGCAACCCGCAGTACCGCATCGTCATCGCCGACTCGCGCACCAAGCGTGACGGCCGGGCGATCGAGTTCGTCGGGATCTACCAGCCGAAGCACGACCCTTCGGTGATCGAGGTCAAGTCGGACCGGGTGCAGTACTGGCTCTCCGTGGGCGCGCAGCCGAGCGAGGCGGTGCAGCGCCTGCTGGAGAAGACCGGCGACTGGCAGAAGTTCAAGGGCCTGCCGGCTCCCGAGCCGCTGAAGGTTGCCCCCGAGCGGGTCGACCGCAAGGCGGCCTACGAGGCTGAGGCGAAGGCCGCCGCCGGTCTGGCGGAGACCCCGGCCAAGCCGGCGAAGAAGGCCGCCAAGGCCGAGGCGGCGCCGAAGACCGACGAGGCGGCGCCGAAGACCGAGGAGCAGGCCGGTGCGGGCTCCGGCGAGCAGGGCTGACGTGGCACTGCGTCCAGCGCTGGAGCATCTGGTCAAGGGCATCGTCGACAATCCCGACGATGTCCGGGTCCGGCTGGTCGATTCCCGGCGGGGCAAGCGGCTCGAGATCCGCGTGCACCCGGAGGACCTCGGCACGGTGATCGGGCGGTCCGGGCGGACCGCGAAGGCGCTGCGCCAGGTCATCGGTTCCATCGGTGGACGCGGCGTACGCGTTGACATCGTCGACTCGTACTGATGCTCGTCGTCGGCAGGATCGGCAAACCGCACGGGATCCGCGGTGAGGTGACCGTGGAGGTGCGGACCGACGAGCCTGAGACGCGGTTCGCCCCGGGCTCGGTGCTGCGCACCGAGCCCGGGGCGAACGTGCCCGCCCACGACGGTGCGTACCGGGTGCCGGGTGAACTGACCGTTGAGGCTGCGCGGTGGCATCAGGGGCGGGTGCTGCTGGTGGCGTTCGAGGGTGTGCTCGACCGTAACGTCGCCGAGGCGCTTCGTGGAACCCTCGTCGGGGTGGACCGCGCTGATGTGGCCCCGCCAACGGACCCGGAGGAGTTCCACGACCACCAACTGGTCGGCTTGGCCGTGGTCACCCCCGCTGGGGAACGACTGGGTGAGATCGCCCGGATCGACCACGCTCCCGCCGCGGACCTGTTGGTGCTGCGCCGACCCGGTCGTCGGGATGCGTTCATTCCGTTCGTCCAGGCGATCGTTCCCGAGGTTGATCTCGCCGGCGGTCGCGTGGTCGTGGATCCGCCCGGCGGTCTGCTCGACCTCTGACCCGTAGGCCTGCTCGACCGCTGACCCCGGCGGGCCGGTTCGACCCCCGGCTGGTGCCCGGTGTGGCCAGGCCGCCCGGCCCGCACAGTTGCTGGAGCCCCGCGATGCGCGTTGACGTTGTGTCCATCTTCCCGGAGTACTTCGCTCCGCTGGACCTGTCGCTGATCGGCAGGGCCCGGGCCGGTGGCCACCTCCAGTTGGCCGTGCACGACCTCCGGACCTGGACCCACGACGTGCACCGGACGGTCGACGACACCCCGTACGGTGGGGGGCCGGGGATGGTGATGCGACCGGAGCCGTGGGGGGAGGCGCTGGACGCCCTCGCCCCGCCGGAAGCTGACCCGCCCCGGCTGTTGGTGCCCACGCCGGCTGGTGCTCCATTGACCCAGGCGCTGGCCCACGAACTGGCCGCCGAGCCGCACCTACTCTTCGCCTGTGGCCGGTACGAGGGGATTGACCAGCGGGTGCTTGAGCACGCTGCGAGTCGGATGCCGGTCACCGAGGTCTCCCTCGGTGACTATGTGCTCTTCGGCGGCGAGGTGGCGGTGCTGGTGATCCTGGAGGCGGTGACCCGGCTGCTGCCCGGGGTGCTCGGCAACGTTGGCTCGCTGGACGAGGAGTCGCACGCGCACGGGCTGCTGGAGGCGCCGATGTACACCAAGCCGGCTGCCTGGCGGGGCCAGGAGGTGCCGGCGGTGCTTCGCTCCGGGGACCACGGGAAGATCGCCCGCTGGCGCCGGGATGAGGCCCTCGTGCGGACGGTCGCCCGGCGCCCCGACATGGTCGCCGCGCTGGCTCCGGAGTGCCTGGACCGGCAGGACCGGGCGACGTTGGAGCAGGCCGGGTTCCCGGCTGCCCCCAGCGATGTGGCAAAATAGGGGGTTGCCGCAGTCGACCGCGCCGCGGGTGGCTGCGAGGACCCTCGACCGGGGCCGGCGAGTGCCGGCGGCCATCCGGGGGTCAGAATCACCCATTCGCGCATCGACTGACGATGCGCCGTGAGCCTCGCGAGGACGCAGCGATGAACATCCTGGACGCGCTTGACGCCCAGTCGAAGCGGACCGACGTTCCCGATTTCCGCGCCGGTGACACCGTCAAGGTGCACGCACGGGTCGTCGAGGGAAACCGGTCCCGGGTCCAGATCTTCCAGGGCGTCGTCATCCGTCGTCAGGGTGACGGTCTGCGGGAGACCTTCCTGGTCCGCAAGATCAGCTTTGGGGTGGGGGTCGAGCGCACCTACCCGATCAACAGCCCGGCCATCGACCGCATCGAGGTCGTGACCCGCGGTGATGTCCGGCGGGCCAAGCTCTACTACCTCCGTGAGCTGCGCGGCAAGAAGGCGAAGATCAAGGAGAAGCGGGAGAAGCAGCCGAGCTGAATCGTGCTGCACCACCCGTCCTGAGCTGCGCGTATGGTGTACGAACCGGAGGGCACCCGCCGGGACGTGCCAACGCAGCCGGACGCCCCGCCCAGCGGCGGGGCAGGTGTCCACTGCCGTCCGGAGACCTCGACCAGGTCCCCGGGCGGTAGTGTCGTTTCTGCGGACCGGGGAGGCGTGGTGCAGACGCGCGACGAGGACGGCACGGTCGATCCACGCCGTCGCCGAACGCGGCGCCGCCGGCCGTTGCCGCTCTGGCAGGAGCTGCCGCTGCTGCTGACGGTCGCCTTCTGCCTGGCGGTGCTGATTCGGACCTTCCTCCTTCAGGTGTTCTTCATCCCGTCCGGCTCGATGACCGAGACGCTGCTCGTCGGAGACCGGGTGCTGGTCAACAAGGTCGTCTACGACGTACGGGACCCGGTGCGGGGCGAGGTGGTGGTCTTCCGCGGCCCGGAGCGGTGGGCCGCCCAGCTCGACGAGGAGCCCGACCCGGGATTCCTGCCCCGGCTCACCGCCACCTTCGCTGATCTGGTGGGGGTCGGTGGCCCCGGCGAGAAGGACTTCATCAAGCGGGTGATCGGGCTGCCGGGCGACCGGGTGAGCTGCTGCGATGAGCAGGGGCGAGTGCTCGTCAACGGCATCGCCATCAACGAGCCGTACGTGTGGCGCGACTCGCCGCTGGACCTCCCGCCGAATCCGGGCGAGTGCCGTTCGCGTCGCTTCGACGAGGTGATCGTCCCGCCCGGGCAGCTCTTCCTGCTGGGCGACAACCGGCTGGTCTCCCAGGACGCCCGGTGCCAGGGTCCGGTGCCGATTGACAATGTGGTCGGACGGGCGGTCGGCGTGGTGTGGCCGTCGTCGCGGTGGGCTGCACTCTCCACTCCAGAGGTCTTCGCGAACGTTCCGGCGGCGGCGGGTTCCCCGACCAGTGAGCCACCGCCGGTTCGGCCGAGCCCGGACGGTGGCGCGCTGCTGCTCCTCCCGCTCCCGGCCGCGTGGCTCAGTTCTCGCGCGTTCCGTCCGGTGCCGCCCAGCTCGGCAACGTAGGCTCCATTCCGTGATTGACGAGCAGACCGACAAGTCCCGCAACTCCTTCTGGAAGGAGCTGCCAATTCTCCTGGGCGTGGCGATTCTGGTCGCGGTGCTGGTACGTGCCTTTGTGTTGCAGACCTTCTTCATCCCGTCGCCGTCGATGGAGAACACCCTCCAGATCGACGATCGGGTGCTGGTCAACAAGCTGGTGTACGACTTTCGCTCGCCGAAACGAGGCGAGGTGGTCGTCTTCAAGGCGCCGACCTCCTGGAGCCCGGACGGGGAGGACTTCATCAAGCGGGTCATCGGCATCGGCGGCGACCACGTGGTCTGCTGCGACGAACAGGGGCGGATCACGATCAACGGGGTCGCGCTAGATGAGCCCTACCTCTACTCCGTCGGCGGCGAGCGGGACCAGCCCGCTGACCAGGATTTTGATGTCACCATCCCGCGGGGGCGGCTCTGGGTGATGGGCGACCACCGATCGGCCTCGGGCGACTCGTTGCAGCACTGGCAGCAGTCGGGGGAGGACGTCCACGAGGCGACCGTCCCCGAGGATCGTCTCGTCGGCCGGGCCTTCACGATCTTCTGGCCGCTGGACCGGGCACGTTGGCTGAGCGTGCCCGAGCAGTACGCCCCGATTCCCCGGCCCGGAAGCTGAGCCGGTGGGCCGGGTAGGCCCGGTAGGCGACGGCGAAGGCGTCTGGCAGGCTGGGATGGTGACCGTCGCCCACGCCCCCCGTCGCGCCGCCCGGGTGCTGCTCGTCGGCGCGTCCGGCCAGCTCCTGATCGTTGAGCCGTGGGTGAGCGCGGACAGGGGTGGGCCATGCTGACGCCGCCGCGTACCGTCGTCCGTCGCGACGGCGGGCTCTATGCGTTGGAGCGCGCCCTGCAACGACGCGGATTTGGGCGGGTGGCCGGCGCCGACGAGGCCGGCCGGGGTGCCTGCGCCGGCCCCCTGGTGGCCGCCGCCGCCATCCTGCCGCCGGGGCGGCGCGGCGAGATCGACGGACTCGCCGACTCCAAGCTGCTCACCCCGGCCAGCCGGGAGCGGGTGTACACGGAGGTCGTCGCTCGGGCGTCGGCGTACGCGGTGGTGGTGATCCCGGCGGCGGAGGTGGACCTGCGCGGACTGCACGTGTGCAACCTGGCGGCGATGCGTCGTGCGCTGGCGTCGCTGGCCACCCCACCGGAGTACGTGCTGACCGACGGCTTCGGGGTGGACGGGCTGGACGTGCCCGGCTTGGCGGTCTGGAAGGGCGACCGGGTCGCGGCCTGTGTCGCGGCAGCCAGTGTGCTGGCCAAGGTCACCCGAGATCGGATCATGGTGGAGCTGGACCTGGAGTTCCCTGGTTACGGGTTCGCGGAGCACAAGGGCTACATCACCGCCGAGCACTCGGCCGCGCTGCGGGAGCGCGGGCCGTGCCCAGAGCACCGGTTCTCGTACGTCAATGTCGCGACCGTCTCCGGCCGACACGGGGCCCCACCCCGGGCCCGGCGACCGCTGGTCGCCGCGGCCGACGAGGCGATGGAACGCGCTGGGGCGGTAAAGGGTACCGTCGGCGTGGCGTTGGGCGAGCGGCCCTGGGCTGCGGCGTCGGTGGGGAATGATGTGGCCATGGAAGGCGGGATGGGATGAGCGCGGAAGATCTCGAAAAGTACGAGACAGAGATGGAGCTGCAGCTCTACCGGGAGTACCGCGACATTGTCCGCCAGTTCTCCTACGTTGTGGAGACCGAGCGTCGGTTCTATCTGGCGAACCAGGTCGACCTGCACGTCCGTAACTCGGACGGTGAGGTTTACTTCGAGGTCGAGATGCACGACGCCTGGGTGTGGGACATGTATCGTCCTGCCCGGTTCGTCAAGAACGTCCGGGTAATGACGTTTAAGGATGTCAACGTGGAAGAGCTGGAGAAGCCGGATATCTCGCTGCCGGCCGACTCCGGGTTCGGCAACTGACCTCTGGACCTCGCTGACTCTCCCTTACCCCCCAGCGGGCCCAGCGCCGTCGCCCTGACCGCACGTCACCCCGATCCCACCCGGCGGACCCAGGCCGGCCCCGCATAGCAGATCGAATCGCTTCCCGTACTCCCTCCACAGTGTTGTGGCTATCCACAGGTGAGCTGGGTGGGGGGTGGCCGCCGACCGGCCGTCCGGGCAGGCTGCCGCCATGGAGCTGTCCCCGATCCTCGCCATCCTGCTCAGCGTCGGGCTGGTCACCACGCCCGCCGTCCCCGCCGCACCGGTGGTTGGGCTCAGGTCGCTGTTGGTGGGCTCCCCGTCGTCCGGGGCGTTTCCGACCTTCCAGTGGCCGCTGCCGGGGACGCCGCCGGTCGTGCGACGGTTCGACCCGCCGCCGCAGCCCTGGTTGCCCGGCCACCGCGGCGTCGACCTAGCCGCCGCCGCAGGCATGCCGGTGGTTGCGGCGGGCGATGGGGTGGTCACCTTCGCCGGTGCCGTGGCTGGCCGCCCGGTGCTCACCGTGACCCACGCCGCCGGCCTGCGGACCACCTACGAGCCGGTGCACTCCGATGTCGAGGTTGGCACGCCGGTCCGGGCCGGCGTGCCGGTCGGTCGGCTGCGGGCCGGGCACCCGGGCTGCCGGGCTCCGGCATGCCTGCACTGGGGTCTGCGCCGCGGCGACATCTATCTGGACCCGTTGGCGCTGCTCGGTCGGGGGCCGGTGCGACTGCTGCCACTCGACGGTGCGCCTCGGTAGCGGGTACCCAACCAGTCCGCCCGGCAGCGGGTATTTCCAGTCATTATTGGCCGCTTTGACAGGTAGGGAAGTTTTAGTAATTCTTGAACTTTATTGAGAGCATAAGCGCCCTGTGAAAGTCGAATTCCCTTTATAATTACTTACTATGGTTTTTGAGTAGATCTTACAAGCCGCAGCTACGGGAAACTCTATCGCCCGTTTCGAGCTATTCCTCCTCACCCTTTGTAGTTGTTCTTGCGCTTTGGGGAAAGGTGCTCCTAAGGTCCTCTGCGCAAACGTGAAGATCGTGCGGGGGAGGGTCTGTGGCGCGTCGGATGACGGCCGCCGTTCGTTCGTGCCTGGCTGTGAGTGTCGCCGTGTTGACGGTGGCCGGGTTGGCGAGCGTGCCGGGCGAGCCAGCGGAGTTCCTGGCTGCGGGACCGGATGGCGTGACAGGTGGCGTGGAGAGTCGCTCTGACGAGGCGGTCTCCCTGCGGGCTGCCCGCGAGAGCGGCGAGCCGGTGCAGGTGAAGAGTCTGACCTCGGAGACAACCGAGGTGTACGCACTGCCGACGGGGCAGTTCCGGGCGGACATCGCCGCCGGCATCCAACGCTTCCGCCGGGACGGGATGTGGGTCCGAGTGGACCTGACACTGCAGGCGGGACCGGACGGCTCGGTGCGACCCGCGGCCCATCCGAACGATCTCTGGATCTCGGGTGCCCAGGGCGCGGGCGAGCACGAGCTCGCCGCGGTGGTCCTGGATGAGGGCCGGGTCGCGATGGGGTGGTCCGGAGCGTTGCCAAAGCCGGTGTTGGAGGCCAACCGGGCGACCTACCCGGACGCCCGACCCGGCGTCGACCTGGTGGTGGAGGCGACCCGTCTCGGGTTCGAGCAGTTTCTGGTAGTCAAGAACCGGGCTGCCCTGGCCAGCGTCGGCGAAGTTGACTACGTGTTCTCCGGCTCTGGTGTGGATTCCTCAACCCGTGGTGCCGACGGTTCGGTCCTGCTGAGGGATCGTGCGGGTGAGCAGACGGCACGCATTCCCGCTCCCCTTATGTGGGATGCGCGGAAGGACATTGTTGGTAGTCCTGTCAACGAAAAGCGGGTCCGCACGGATGTCGTCGATCGGAGCGGTCGCGTCGAGCTAACGCTGACCCCGGATCTGGACTGGCTGCGTAGCGACTCTACGGTCTACCCGGTCACTATCGACCCAACGGTCAATCCGCTGGGGACGACGTTCGACACGTACGTGCGGGAGACCGTGACCAGCGATCAAAACCAGCGGAACGATCTGCAGGTCGGGCTGTTGGGAACCACCCCGACGGAACTGACGCGCTCGTTCCTCACCTGGGATACGACGGTGCTCGTCGGGAAGCAGGTCACCGCGTCAACGGTGTCGTTCTGGAACTTTTGGTCAGGCACCTGCACGCCGAGGCCCTGGGAGATTTGGACGACGGGGACGTCGACCTACACGACCACGATCACGAACCAGCCGGAGTGGTTCACCAAGGAAGCTACCTCGACGTCGACGCACGGTTCGTTCGAGTGTAGTGACGCGTGGGCGACGATTGACGGGAAGAGCTTCTTCCAGCGGGCTGCCACGGCGAACAAGACCCGGGCGGGTATGGGGCTCCGCGCGAGCGACGAGACGGACACCTCCGCTTTCAAGCAGTTCCGGTCCCGGGAGGGTGCCAGCCCCTCGCAGGACCCGAAGGCGTCGGTGACCTACAACTCGTGGCCGACGGTGGAGTCCCGCTCGACCGCTCCGAGCACCAGTTGCGTGACGGGCACGGACCGTCCGCTGGTGAATACGCTCACCCCGCAGTTCAAGGCGACCGTCTCGGACGGGGATGGAACGGCGATGGCGGTCACCTTCGAATGGTGGGCGATGAATGCCGACCGTCCGGTCGGCTCGGTCAGCTTCAATAGTGTGGCGTCCGGTGCCACGGCGGCGACGACGGTCCCGGCCGGCGATTTCGTGGACGGTGGCATCTACCGCTGGCGGGTGAAGGCCGCCGATGGTGTCTCCGGCAGCGATGTCTGGTCGTCGTTCTGCGAGATGCAGGTATACGCCACGGATGCCCCGGTGACCGGCTGTGTCGGCGGTACGGACAGCGACTTCAACGGGGATGGCATTGCTGACATCGCTATCGCCGATCCGGAAGCGACCGTCGAGGGCAAGGACAAGGCGGGTCACATCCGGCTGGTGTACGGCGGCGGCGCGGGCACGGTCGAAACCTTGCATGAGGGCAACTCCCAGGTGTCGGGCGCGGTCGGGGCGGGTGACCAGTTCGGGCACTCCGTCTCGGCGTATGACGCGAACAACGACGGTTGTACTGACCTCGCGGTCGGGGTGCCCTTCGAGGACCTGGCGACAACGGAAGACGCAGGTGTCACGTACGTCCTGCTCGGCACGCCGGACGGACTCGCGCGGGGGCCCGCGTCGTTGACCTTCCACCAGGGTGCGGGTGCCACTCCCGAGCAGGCCGAGGCCGACGACCAGTTCGGGTTCGCCGTGGCTGGTGCGGTTTCCCTAACCGGGGAGCCCTATCTTGTGGTCGGGGCCCCGAGCGAGGACATCGGCGGCTCGGTCGATGCCGGTGTGGCGCACTACTTCCGCGGAAACCTCAACGTGCTCTTCCAGGCCGGGGAGCTCATCCCGGGCGTGGTCGAGCAGGACGACCGCGTGGGCTACGCGGTGGCGGCCTCGTCTAATCACTTCGCCATCGGCTCCCCGGGTGAGGCGATCGGTCCTGAGGTGTTCGCGGGAGCTGTCGGCGTGTTCAGCAGCTACGAATTGGTCGATGGTAGCCCGAGACTGGCGGTGAATTTTCACCAGAACGTCGCCAACGTGTCGGGCGTGGCAGAGGCCAACGACCTCTTCGGTAAAGCAATTTCGATCGCGCCCTACCGGCCGGCTGGTGCCGCGGCGGACCAGGCGGACTCGCTGGTGGTGGTCGGGGCTCCTGGTGAGGACATCAACGTCGAAGAATCCAACACCGTGGTGGCAGACGCGGGCTTGGTACAACGGTTCCACGTCACCGCCGAGGCGACCTTCACGGAGCTGCCTGGGTTCACCCACGCCCTGGAGGATGGCGCCTACCTGGGCGAGGACGTCGCGGTGGTGAACACCGAGCCGGCCAGCGACGGCACGAACGACACCATGTTCCTGGCCGTCGGCGCTCCCGGTGCGGACGCGGGCGACCTGCTCGACGCGGGTCGCGTACTGGTGATCCCCGCTCTGGCCGACCCGATCGGCACGCCGACAACGATCCAGCGCGAAGCCGCCAGCCTGCCCGGCAGCGCCGTGACACAGGAGTTGATCGGCGTCAGTCTCGGGGCCACCTCGCAACAGCTGTACGTCGGTACTCCGTATCGCGATCCGGCGGTGTACGGATTCGCCTGGTCCAGCCTGGCGGACGGCGCGACATCGCCGAGCACTACCTGGCAGCCCGGTCAGGGCGGAATCCCCGCCGGCGGGGACGCCTTCGGCGCGGCGATCGGGTGATGGCACACATGACAACGCAGAGTTCACCGGGGGAGGAACGTACGGTGGTTCGTCGCAGGCGTCGGCGGGACGGGCTGTTCAGGGTCGGGCTGGTGGCCGGCATGCTCGGCCTGTTGGCCGGGATGGTGTTCGTGCAGCCGCACGAGGCGGTGCCGTTGGTTCCGACCGCCGCGTTGGCGGAGGAGCCGGTCCGGGACACCGAGGCGGAGGCGCTGGTAGCGGCGAAGGAGCTTGACCAGCCGGTGGAGGTGCTGGCGCTACGCACGGAGTACCGCGACGTGTTCGCGCAGCCGGACGGGACGTTGATCGCCAACGACTACACCCAGCCGGTCCGGGTCACTCAGGGGGATGACTGGGTTCCTGCCGACGCGACGTTGGTGGTCCAGCCGGATGGCTCGTACGGCCCGAGCGCGGCGTTGCTCGGCATCCAGCTCTCCCCAGGCGGCGATGTGCCGCTGACGGTGGCGACGCGGGATCAGAAGAGTATGACCCTGACCTGGCCGCACGGTCCGCTACCCGAGCCGGTCGTGGTGGACAGCCAGGCGACGTATTCGAACGTGCTCCCGGACGTGGACCTGGTCACGAACGTAACGGTCGAGGGCTTCTCCCACGTGCTGGTGGTCAAGACGCCGGAGGCGGCCGAGCTTCCCGAACTGCAGGACCTTCGGCTCGGTGTCACCACTGTCGGGTTGACGATTGAGGAAACCCCGGAGGGTGGCGTGGTGGCGCTGGACCCGGCCACCAACAACCCGGTCCTTCAGGCCGACGCGCCGACCATGTGGGACAACGGCCCCCAGGAGGGCGGTGGAGCGCTGGCCGCCAAGGCCCTGCGTTCCGCCAGCGGCACCAGCGTTACCTCGACCGATCCTGGTGCGGCTTCCGCGCAGGGCCCGGGTGACGCGTCGAAAGTGGCGCCGGTCGAGCTGGAATACGCCGAGAACGTGCTGACGCTGACCCCGGATCAGGGCATGTTGACCGATCCGGCGACGTCCTTCCCGCTCTACATCGACCCGGTCTGGCAGAGCAGCACCAACAGTGGCTGGGCGATGGTCGACAGCGGCTATCCCAACGAGGAGTACTGGAAGTTCGACAACAAGCGGCACGAACGGATCGGGCGCTGCCCCAGCTCGTGCTTCAACTCCAAGGTCAAGCGGCTGTTTTACCGGCTCGCCACCCCGTACTCGGGTCGAACGATCCTGAAGGCGGAGTTCAGGGTGACCTTGCAGCACGTCTACAACAGCACGGCCCGAGCGGCCGCGCTCTACCTGATGCCAGCCGGGATCAGCTCCGCCACCAACTGGAACAACCAGCCTGGTGGCTCCGGGTGGTCCGGAGCGAAGCACCTCGCCACCAGCTCTCCCACCAGCACCAAGTCGAGCTGTACGTCCACCAACCAGAACACGGAGTGGAACGCGAAGGCCGCCGTGGAGCTGGCAGCGAGAAATGGGTGGAGCACGGTGACCCTCGGTCTGCGATCGGTCAACGAGACCAGCGGGGTGCACACGAAGCGGTTCTGCGACAACGGGGTCCTCTCCGTGCAGTACAACCGGGCACCCCTGATCGCGAACGAGAACGAGCTCACGATGTCTCCGGGTGGGCAGTGTGTCTATGGCGCGGGGGCACCCTATGTGGACGTGCCCCCACGGCTGAACGCGGTGCTGCGGGACCCGGACCACTCCTCGGCGCACACCGAGCAGATCAAGGCCCAGTTCAAGGTGACCTGGACGCCGAGCGGTGGGACGGCGCAGTCGCGTAGTTACACAACACCGTTGAAGGCCAGCGGATCGGTCTTCTCGTACACGGTGCCGAGCGACATCGCGCAGAACGTGCCGATCTCGTGGGAGGTACGGGCCAGCGACAACACCAGCTGGGGGCCGTGGAGCAGCGACGGATCCCGCAATGTCTGTCAGTTCCGGTATGACAAGTCGAGCCCGACCCCGCCGGACGTGGATTCCGCCGTGTACCTGCCGCAGGACGCGGCGGACAACGGGACGGCAGACGCCCCACTCTGCATCGAAAGCGACGAGTGGCTGGGCTCGATCGGTATCCCTGGCAGCTTCACCTTCGACTCCGCCGCGACCGACGTGGTGGAGTACCGGTACGGCTTCAACACCAACCCCGTGCCAGGAGTCAACGTGCTGCGGCCCACCATGGACGGCGGGCCGGTGACGTTGGCCGACTGGTACCCGGAAAGGGAGGGCCCGCGGACGATCAACGTCCAGGCCGTTGACCGCGCCGGCCGGTCGAGCACCATCGCCTCCTGCACCTTCCGGGTGGGTAAGCGGCCGCCGACCGCTGCCTGGGCCCTCGGCGAGGTCGCCGGACAGGACATGGCGGACGACGCGCTCGGCGGCAACGACGCGACCGTTGGTAGCGGCGTCACCTTCGGTGTGCAGGGGCCGGGCGGCGCCTCCGACACGGCGGCCCAACTCGACGGGACGAGCGCCGGCTATCTCACCACGGCGAGCAGCGTGCTGACCGACACCTCCACCAGTTTCGCCGTCAGCGGCTGGTTCAAGGTCGATGATCCCTCCCGCCAGCAGGTGGCGGTGAGCCAGGACGGCACCGGTGAGCCGGGCTTCGCGCTGGGCGTGCGAAACGGGGCATGGTTCTTTTGGGTACCGACCACCGAGGTCAACTCGCTCGGTCGGTGGGAGGTGACCGCCGAGGCAGCGACCACGGAGTGGACCTACGTCACGGCGATCTTCGACGGCGGCAAGAAGGAGATGTCACTCCAGGTCGGGTCCAACCCGCCGCACGTCGCCGAGCGCCGTTCGTTGACGAAGTCGCGCGGTCCGCTCCAACTCGGTCGCCGGCTTGTCAAGAGCGGATACGCCGACTACTGGCAGGGCACGATGGCCGACGTCGCCGTCTTCGACCGCCTGATCGTTGACGACGAGGTCACCTCACTGCAGAAGACGCCACCGAGCCGAAAGGCGTACTGGCGGCTGAACGCGGAGACCGACATGCTCAGCCCGGAGCACGGCGGTGGGGTGGGGCTCACCCTCGGCTCCGGCGCGATGGTCTTCAACCATCCGGTGCTGGCTCTGCTCGGGGGTGGCCACCTCGCGCTCACCGGCAGCGCGGACAGCTACGCCACCACGCCCACCAACGCCGACATGGCGGGCAGCTTCTCGATCAGCGGCCGGGTCAAGCTGACCAGCAGCTGCGAAGGCACTCCGATGACGGCCTTCTCCCAGAAGGGCAGCCACGGCAGCTCGGTGGTGGTGCGCTGCAACGAGGCCGGTGAGTGGGAGCTGGCCGTGACCGAGACCGACGAGGTGGGCCCGGAGTGGATCACTGGGAACACCGAAGCGAAGCCGAAGTTGATCGGCAAGGGTGACCACCTGGCGCTCGTCTACAACGGCTACACCCGAGAGATGGTGCTGTACGTCAACGGAGAGCTTCGAACGGCGATCGAGCTGGTGTCGCCGTTTGTCGCCACCGGTGGGGTGCAGGTGGGACGGGCGTTCCTCAACGACTCGTTCCAGGAGCACCTCTCGGGGGCCGTTGACGATGTCCGGGTCTACGACGGGGTCGCTGACCCCGTGCTGATCCAGCGGCTCAATGTGCAGACCCAGGAAAAGCTCGCGCTCTGACGCAACCACTGCTGGGTCCGCCCGTCGTCGGGCGGACCCAGCACACCTCACGCCTTCCTTCTGATGTTCCTCGACCCCTTGGAGGGGTGATGTTCTCCCGACATCTGGCCCGGCCCGGCCGACTCAACCGCCGCATCGTGCGACCGGTCGCCTGGGCGATGGCTGGCGTTATGGGGGCCAGCCTCATCCAGGTCGCGGCGCCGCCCGTCGCGGCTGAGCCGAGCCTGAGCCGGCCCGCCACCACCGACCCGGGGAAGATCCTGCCGACGCGAGATCCGCTGCCGGTCAAGCCACGTACGGCGAACCCAGCGGTGATCGCGGCCGCCACCGAACCAGATGCAGTCACCTGGCCCGCAGCCGGGGTCGCGGACATCAAGGTACCGACCACCGCGGCGGTCAGCGCCCCCGCCAGCGCCGTCATGCGGGCCGAGACCGCCGTCGTGCCGGCCGAGACCGCTGTCATGTCCGCTGAGACCACGGACATTGGTGGACTGCCGGTTTCGGTGTCGCCGGCACCGGAGACGACCGACGCGACGCCCAAGGCGTCGGCACACCGGGACCGTGACACTGATCCCGTCCCCAGCAAGGTGCGGGTCGAGGTGCTCGACCGCGGCGCCACTAAAAAAGCGAAGGTGGACGGTCCGCTCGTCCGCGTCACTAGAAACGACGGCCGGTCCACCGACGGCACGGTCCGACTCGGCCTCGGCTACGCGGGCATCGCGGGTGCCTACGGTGGGGATTTTGGGGCACGGCTGCGGTTGGCCCAGCTACCGGAGTGCGCCCTGACCACACCCGAGCAGGCGCAGTGCGTTGCCACGCCCGTGCCCACGTCCAACGACAACGTGTCGAAGACGCTCTCCGCCGAGGTGCGTACCGGTGCGCTGGTCGCCATGGTCGCCGACGACGCCTCGTCGCAGGGCGACTACAGTGCGACGAAGCTGGCACCGTCGGCCAAGTGGTCGGTCGGCCAATCAGCGGGTGGCTTCTCCTGGACCTATCCGCTGCGTACCCCGCCGGTGCCGGGGGGTGGCGCGCCGCCGATCACGCTCGCCTACTCGTCACAGTCGACTGATGGTCGGACGGCAGCGACGAACAATCAGGGCTCGTGGATCGGTGAGGGCTTCAACTACGAACCGGGCCACATCGAGCGTCGGTACAAGCCGTGCTCGAAGGACGGGCACGAGCGGTACGCCGACCAGTGTTGGGCGTACGACAACGCGACCATCTTGCTCAACGGCCAGTCGACGGAGCTGGTCAAGTCCGGTGACACCTGGCGGTTCGCGGCCGACGACGGGTCGAAGGTCGAGCGGTTCACCGGTGCGGTCAACGGTGACAACAACGGCGAGTACTGGAAGGTCACCGCCACCGACGGCACCGAGTACTACTTCGGCCTGAACCGGCTTCCCGGCTGGACCTCCGGCAAGGAGGAGACCAAGTCGACGTGGACGATGCCGATCTACGGCGACGACAAGGGTGAGCCGTGCTACGACGAGACCTTCACCTCGGCCCACTGTGACCAGGCGTGGCGGTGGAGCCTCGACTACGTCAAAGACCGGCACGGCAACGTCAGTTCCTACTTCTACCAACAAGAGATAAATCACTACGCACGGGGTGGGCGCACTGACGTTAATGGTGTGCCGTACGTGCGCGGCGGTTGGCTCAAGCGCATCGACTATGGGCAGCGGCATGAGGCGGTCTACACGACCGATGCTCCGGCCCGGGTCCGTTTCGACACGAAGGAACGGTGCCTGCCCAGCGGGGACATCGACTGTGACCCGCAGGACCTTAACGACACCACTGCACCGCACTGGCCTGATGTGCCGTTCGACCGCAACTGTGCCGCGAACACCAAGTGCGCGCTGGACCAGATCGCCCCGAGTTTCTGGACCCGGGCCCGGCTGACCGGCATCACCACGGAGATCCGCGAGGGCGCCGACTGGGCGGCGGTGGACCACTGGAAGCTCGACCACCTCCTCACCGACAACGGTGACGGGTCCCGGACCCTCTGGCTTCACAAGATCACTCACACGGGCCTCTATGGTCCCGGCGTGGATATCGCCATGCCATCGGTGGAGCTGGGGGGTCTGCAGCTGCCCAACCGAATCGACCGTAACGGTGACCACATCGCCCCGCTGGTGCGTTTCCGACTAGCCACGGTCTGGACCGAAGCCGGCGGGCAGATCGATGTCAACTACGCCACCCCGGACTGCACCCTGTCCAACCTGCCCACCCCGGGCAACAGCACCCGCCGCTGCTATCCGGTGCGGTGGAACCCGCTCGGCAGCGGCGACCCGATTACCGACTGGTTCCACAAGTATGTCGTCGAGCAGGTCGTCGAGACCGACCGCACCGGTGGCGCCCCGGACATGGTGACCCGTTACCAGTATCTGGACGGGGCGGCGTGGCGGCACGCCGACCCGGACGGGATCACCGATCCAAAGGACCTGACCTGGAATAACTGGCGCGGCTACGGCCGGGTGGTCGTCACCTCCGGTGACGGCCAGGTTCAGACAACCAAAACGGAGTACCGCTACCTGCGGGGCATGCATGGTGACAAGGATCCGGACGGTGGTACTCGCACGGTCACCGTGACCGACTCCACCGGCGGCACCCACACCGACCACGACGAGTTCTCCGGCCACCAGGTGGAGAGCATCGTCCACGACGGCGCCGAGGTGGTGAGCAAGGAGATCGCGACTCCGTGGCGGCACAACACCGCGACGGAGACCCACAGCTGGGGCAGTAAGAAAGCCTGGTTTGTCAACACCACCCAAACCCGGAGCCTGGTCGCGCTGGCGGCCGGCGGCTGGCGGGAGACGAAGCAGACGTCGACCTTCGACACGAGCTTCGGCCGAGTGACCCAGACTGACGACGAGGGCGACATCGCGGTCACCGGCGATGAGTCGTGCAGCCGCACCACCTACGCCGACAACCCCACGCGTCAACTACACGACCTAGTTTCGCGTGTCGAGTCAGTGTCGGTGAGGTGCTCCGTCACCCCCGACCGCAGCAAGCAGGTCATCTCCGACAACAGGACCAGCTACGACGGCCAGGCGTTCGGTGAACCGCCGACGCTGGGTAACCCGACCCGGACCGAGCGGCTCAAGAGCCACGACGGCACGTCACCGACCTACATCCGCGAGTCTGAGGCAACCTTCGACGAGTACGGGCGGCAACTGACAACGGTCGACGCTCTGGGCGCGGTCACGACCACGGAGTACACCGAGACCGACGGCTTGACCACCCTTGTTAAGACGACCAATCCGCTGCAGCACACCACGACCGTCGAGTACACCCCTGCCTGGGACCTCCTCCCGGTGAGTCAGGTGGACGCGAACGGTTTGGAGACTGAGCTGGAGTACGACGGGTTGGGCCGGCTGGTCAAGGTCTGGTTGCCGGACCGTTCGGGTCTCAGCGGACTCGCACCGAGTATCCGGTTCACCTATCTGGTCCGCACCGACAAGCCGGTCGCCGTCAAGACCGAGCGGTGGCAGGTCGATGGCTCCTACCGCGTCGAGTACCAGCTGCATGACGGGCTGCTTCGGCCCCGGCAGGTGCAGTCGGAGGGTCCGGACGGTACCCGTGCGATCACTGATACTTTCTACACCGCGACTGGGCAAATCGCGAAGGAGTACGAGACCTACACCGTCGCCGGTGCACCCACCGACGTGATTTACCCGGCCGTGAACGGCGACGTGAACGGCCAGAAGATCTACGTCTACGACGGCGCGGATCGGGTCAAGGCCGAGATCTTCGCTGTCGCTGGCAACGAGAAGTGGCGCACCACGACCACCCACGGCGGTGACCGAGTATCCGTGGATCCGCCGGCCGGCGACACTCCCACCACCACTATTACGAACGCGCTGGGCAAGACAACCGAGCTACGGCAGTACAAGGGCAGCGAACCGTCGGGCGACTTCGACGCAACCACGTACGCCTACAACGAAGCTGGGCGGCTTGAAACGGTCACCGATCCGGCCGGGAACGTCTGGACGCACGAGTACGACCAACTTGGCCGGAAGAGCAGCTCGGTCGACCCGGACTCGGGTAGGTCGACGTTCATCTATGATGATCTGGACCGGATCACCAGCACCACCGACGCCCTGGACCAGACGATCAGCACCACCTACGACCAGATCGGTCGCAAGAGCGCCGTGTACCAGGGCTCGGCCGAAACCGGTGAGCTGCTGAGCAGTTGGACCTACGACCTGGAGATGCTCGGCCACATCTCGTCGGCAAGTCGGTGGGTCGAGGGGCACGAGTACGCCACCTACTACTCGATCTACGACGAGTTCTACCGCCCGGCCGGCACCTACATCTCCGTGCCGGAGCATGCCGGCGCGGAACTGGCCGGCCTCTACACCTTCGGCACCGAGTACAACTCCGACGGCACCGTCCAGTCGAGGTCCTGGTCCGACGGGGGCGGCCTGCCCTTCGAAACTGTCGTCTACACCTATGACGACCTCGAACGTGTCACGGCGATGACGGGTGACGCCGCCTACGTGACCGACGTCGACTACGCCAGTACCGGTGAGGTCCTGCAAACCGAAGCGGTGGTGGGTAGCCGGAAGGTGTGGTCGACCTACGAGTACGAGCAGGGCACCAAGCGGCTCACCCGCCAACGACTGGACCGCCTGATGGCCCCGGTCGTCGACATTGACGCCCGCTACACGTACGACCCGGCCGGCAATATTTCGCGCATCGCCAACAACCCGTCCGGCACCCGGGACACGCAGTGCTTCACCTACGACTACCTGCGCCGCATGGAGCAGGCCTGGACGTCGGCGAGCGCCGCCGAGGACCCGTGTGCGGGTGGCCCATCGGTGACTGGTGTGGGCGGTCTAGCGCCCTACCACCACGCCTACACCTTCGACGCGACTGGTAACCGCACGACCGAGACCCAGTACTCGACCAGCGGCACCCCATTGATCGAGCGCAGCTACAGCTATCCGGCCGCCGGCGAAGCGCAGCCGCACACGCTCCGGGAGATGACGGAGAAGACTCCGCAGGGCGACCGGCTGCACTCCTACGAGTACGACGCGACCGGTAACACGACGAAGCGTATGAAGACCGGTGAGGACCAGACCCTGGTCTGGGACGCCGAGGGCAACCTGGAGTCGGTCACGGACGCCGACGGGACGAAGACCAGCTTCCTCTACGACGTGGACGGTTCGCGGATGCTCCGCAAGGAGCCGGACGCGACCACGCTCTATCTGCTGGAAATGGAGATCCGGCTGGACCACCAATCCCGGTCCACGGCAGCAAGCCGCTACTACCCGCTGCCCGGTGGCAGCACCCTGGTCCGCAAGGTCGACGGTCTCCGGTATGTAGCCAACGATCACCACGGCACCGGCCAGGCGACGGTCGACGAGGCCGGCGAGATCACCCACCGACGGACGACCCCATACGGTGAAATCCGCGGCGCCGAGCCGGGGGAGTGGCCGACGGAGAAGGGCTTCGTCAACGGGACCATCGACTCCACGACCGGCCTGATCAACATCGGTGCCCGAGAGTACGACCCGGTGGCAGGCCGGTTCATCTCCGTTGACCCGATCATCGACATCAACGTTCCGCAGCAGATCAATGGGTACGCGTACGCCAACAACAACCCCACCACCTACAGCGACCCCAGTGGCCTGTACTTCGAAGAGGGTGGTGTCTACGGCGGTGGCCGTCGCGCCTACAAGTACGGTGGTAAAACCGTAATTACCGGCAAACCGCCAAGGCAGCCACAACTCCCCAAGCCGCGTCCGGCACCGTTACCCGCGCCCTCGCCGACACCCGGTAGCTCCGATTCGAAAGGCTCTACGCCCGACAAAAAAGAGAAGCCGAGTCGGCTGAAATTGGTTCTCCAGTTAGGGAAGCGATTCGTGTCAACGGCCCAATCACGCAACATCGGATGGGCCACGCGAGGGGTGGTGAAGAGTACGGGCGGGAATTGTGAATATCGGCGCGAACTATGGATATGTCAGCAGGGGTGGTTGCCGATTAAGGCCAGGGGTGGCACCATGTACGGCACGACATTCGTTACCGACGTGGCCCCTGGGGACGTTAGTAAGAAGCTCGCAACTCACGAGAAGTACCACCGTGACCATCAATGGAATAAGCATGGTTACGGGTTCCCGGTGCTATACTATGGTGCCGAGGTGATCGATGTCTGGATTGGCGGAGGCTGTAACAGATATGAGGCAGCGGCCGAAGCTGCCAGCGGTGGAGGGGGAGGTTACACCTGTTGAGAATGCGATTCACCGCTTGCCTCGCGAGTTTGCTGCTAATCTCCGGTTGTGGTGTGTTCTTGCCCAGTCATGACTATTACGCGGTCGGGGTTGCGCAGATCGGTGACCAACTCTACGTCTATGCGCCGTTGTGTGACGGTGAACGAGTGGTGGGGGTTGAGGCATACGATAATCTATTGTCCGGGCAGGAGCCCAACTATGACCCTGATTCGATGCAGTTCACCTACTGGAAGGCGCAGGATCCGACTCGCGAGTCGGTGGCGAATGGTTGGATTGCGCTTGGAGACAGTAGTGGATTCCGGACGACTGCTGTGGTGGCGGGCTCGAATATCGAGCTTCCGGAGAAATTAGGAGTCAGCCTGCAGCTTGACGTGGGGAGTCAACATGCAGTGGAGGGCGTAGTATCGGTTTCGAAGGCGCCAAGATATCCTGCCGGCGCGGACCCCCGTAGCGTCCGCTACGCGTACCGCCCCGAGCGCAATGGAGCGGATGCGCGTGATCCCAGGGAGATTCGCGATGAGTCCGGCTGCGCTGCGAACTACCCGGCATGATTAGGTCATTCAGCCAGATCTGGCGCCAGATCTCATGGGGAAGGCTGGTGAACACCAAGAGGTCGTCGTGGGATGTGGTCGAGGTGTTAGGTGGCGGCTGGGACTTCGCCTCGATCGTTTCGTGGCCACGACGTGAAGCCGGAAGATCTCTTCGTCATCGGCTCCAAGAGCTACCATCCGGACCCGTTCAAGGCTGCATGACGAGGCACTAGCTAGTGCCGTAGCCACGAACGTTTGCGGTGTTGGGGTCAGGCTGTTCGGGGTAGCTGGCTGGCCCCATCGTCGTTGTCGTTCGCTGCGGATGCGGCGCGTTCGTGGCGTTGGGCGGCCAGGGCGTCGGGGTGGCGGGCGTTGGCGTTGCGCCAGCGCAGGTACGCAGCAGCCGCGTCAGCGCGGGGTGGTTGGGGTGGTTCAGCCGGCGATGACGAAGGTGCGTAGCGGCCCGAACTGGGCCTCGATCGGGTTGGCCCAGGAGGCGTAGGTCGAGGTGAGGCAGAGCTCGACCTTGTTCCGGACCGCCCGCTCGCAGTCACGAGCAACCAGCGCGACGGCATCACGGAACCCTCGGGGTGGGCTTGGGCGCAGCAACATCCTTCCAGCCCGCCCGCGTGGGGCAAGCCATCTCGGATGTCACCGATCGGCGCAGCAGACCCACCCGATCCAGTCGAAACCGAGATAGACCCACGATACCGCCCAAATGCGGGATACTGTGACGCCTGACGGTGCTCGTGAACAGACCTCGCGTAGCTGTTGCATCCGGCTCAGGTGTCGTAAGGGTGTGCACTACCGGTATCGCTTGGTGTCGGCGGAACTTCGAGTCCACTGCGCCGGCTGAAACAAGGGGGTTCCGAGACGCAAATCTTCACACCCAGGAAGTGATGCTGATGTGGAAAATGGTACGTCCGACGAAGAGGCGCGCGTCCACGATTGCTGCCGGGGCGCTTGCCTGCACGGTGGCTGTCGGTGTCGCGGGCAGTATGCCGCACGCGCTCGCCGAGCCCACGTCGCCGTTGGCGCCGGAGAGTTCCCCGTCAGTGCAGAATGATGGTTGGGGTGCCCCCGATCGTGGCCGCTATGTCCCGTCGGTTCCCCCTTCCGTGGAGCCTCAGCATCGGGGTGATCGGCAACGTGAGCCAGTGCTTTTCTCTACCGATATGTCGATGGGGCTGACCACGGGCTCCCGTAACGGTATGTCCACCTCGGTCCCGGACATTGACGACTCGTACGCGCTCGCCCTTGCGTTGGCGCACGGGGTTGATGTGCGAGGCGTTGTGGTGACCATGGGAAACTCGATGGCTACGCCCACTGTGGTCACCGCCCAGGCGACGGTTGATGCACTCGGTGCCGATATACCCGTGGTGCAGGGGGCGGAGGTCTGGTTGCCGGTCGAGGCCCAGCAGACCACCGGCGGCGCGGATCTGACCGGCACCTGCGTCAACGATGGCGTCCGGTTCATGGCCGACCAACTGCGGGAGACCGGCGGGCTCACGATCCTGGCGATCGGTCCGTTGACTGACGTGGCGTGTCTGACCATGAACTTTCCGGAAGAGGCCTCTCTCATCTCCCGGATCGTCGCCCTCGTTGGCAGTAAGCCGACGACGGTGTTCGAGATTTTCGGCACCCCGCTGGTTGACTTCAACTACATCATGGACCCGCGTGCCGAGCAGATCCTCCTAGACGAAACGAATATTCCTTTCACGGCCATCACCTTCGACCTCTCCTCGCTGGCGCCGATCCCGATTCCGGAGTTGGAGCGGCTGGCCACCAGTACGGACCCGCTCGCGCGTTTCTACGGCGAGTCGTCGATGCCGCGCCTGGAGATGCTGAAGGAGATAGACTTCGGCCCCGCGTACCCGATTTTTGACGCCGCCGCCGCATGGCATCTGATTCGGCCGCAAGACCAGGTATGTCAGCAGGCGGGTTATCGACTGAAGACCGGATCGCCAGCGACAGCGGAGGCCGGGGAAACAGATATCTACGACTGGTTCTCGCCTGAGATCACCGAAACCCGGCAGGTCACCTCGTGCACGGCTTTCACGAGTAGGGAGGCGGCGGGCCGCTACCAGCATGCGATTCTTCAGGCCGTTGGCGGAGATGGGTGGACCGACCGGGATGTCCTTCTGAACGAGGAGGAGCCGCTGCGGACCGACGAGTGGTCCGCACCGACCACGGGACCCCTGCGGACCGACGAGTGGTCCGCACCGACCACGGGACCGCTGTGGACCGACGAGTGGTCTGCGCCGACGGACACCGGGCCGCTGTGGACCGAAGACTGGGCGCTCCCCACCGAGGAGGGGCTCCAGCAGACTGAGGAGTGGGCGCTTCCCACCGAGGAGGGCGCCACCTGGGATGAGGAGGGTGTTGTCCCGGAGTAACGGGAGCCCCGCCAAGCACGGGCTACGTCCCCACGCCGAGTGGCTGGGTACGTAGCCCGTTCGCGTCAGTGGTTGGCCGCTGCGACCGCGGGAGCGTCGTGGCGGTGCCTGCCCTGGCGCACCCCGCAGGTTCGACGGGCGAACATCGCGACGGGCCCGCCGGCTCACGCCCGGGGGTGGGCCTGCCGGTACGCGGCCCGCAGCCGCTCGACCGACACGTGGGTGTAGATCTGGGTACTGGCCAGCGAGGAGTGCCCGAGGAGTTCCTGCACCGCCCGCAGGTCCGCGCCCCCCTCCAACAGGTGGGTGGCCGCCGCGTGCCGCAGCCCGTGCGGGCTGGTCCGGGGCAGGCCCGCCGCGGTGGCGTACCGGCGGACGATCCCCCGTGCAGTGGTCGGGTTGAGCCGGCCGCCCCGCGCCCCGAGCAGCAGTGCGTTCGCTGACCGAGCGCCGACCAGCCGGGGACGGCCGTGGCGTAGCCACGCGTCGAGCGCCCGTTGCGCCGGGATTCCGTAGGGCACGCTGCGTTCCCGACCCCCTTTGCCGAACACCCGGAGCACCCGCCGGCCCGGGTCCAGGTCCGCGACGTCAAGCCCGCACGCCTCACTGACCCGGACCCCGGTCGCGTACAGCAGCTCCAGCAGCAGGTGGTCTCGCAGCCGGGCCGGGTCGGCGGTCTCTGGCGGAACGTCGTCGGTCAGCTGCTCCTGGGGTGCCGCGTGCGCCGCCTCCAACAGGGCGGCGGCCTGATCAACCGGGAGTACGGCGGGTAGCTCCCGGTGGGCGCGGGGACTGGCCAGGCCGGCGGCGATGTCGGTCGGCAGCCGGCCGTCGCGGTGCGCCCAGGTGCTGAAGGTGCGGGCCGCGGCGGCCCTTCGGGCCATTGTGGTCCGGGCGGCTCCCGTCGTGCGCTGCCGGGCCAGCCAGCTGCGGATCTGTGCCAGCGTCAGGTCGGCGGGGGTCCGGGCTCCCGCCCGTACGGCGTGGTCGAGCAGGCTGATGACATCGGCGACGTACGCCCGGACGGTGTGGGTGGAGCGGTCCTGGACCTGGGCCAGCTGGGTCGCGAAGTCGTCCGCCGCCTCGCGTAGCGGCGCGGGCAGCGCCGCGTGCCGGGCCCGGGTCGCTTCGCCTCGCTTCACCGGCGGGCCTCGCACCAGCGGGTGAGCCGGCCCGGTGGACCGATGGTGAGCTGCTTGTCGGCGTGCACCCGAACAGCCTACGGGCGCTTTGCCGGCCGCTGCGGCCCCGACGGCTCCTGCGGCGTTGACGCCTCCTGAGGCATCAACGGACCTGCCGCGTCAGCGGGGGCGAGAGCGCGTATCCGTCGCCGCGTCGGCTGACCAGGCCCAGCTCCTCAAGGAGGGCCAGCTTGCGTAGCGCTGTCCGGGCCCCGACCCCGGACCGGGCGGCGATGTCATCAACTCCGCGCACGCCCCGCCGGGGCAGCGCCTCCAGCACCATCGTGGACTCGTCGTCGAGCTGGTCTCGGACCCGCACGGGACCCCGGACCTGCGGTGCCAGGTCCCCGCCGATGCGACCCACCTCCTCGAGCACCTGCGCGGGGGAGACGACCAGCCGGGCCTCCGGGTACTGCCGAAGCAACTCGTGCGCCCCGACGGACATGGTGGAGGTGACCGGGCCGGGCACCACCATCGCCGGCCGGGCGATCGCCAGGGCCCGGTGCATCGTCTGGGTCGCTCCGCTGCGGGCGGCGGCCTCGACCAGCACGCTGCCCCGGGTCGCCGCGGCGATCACCCGGTTGCGGATCAGGAACCGGGGCCGCAGCGGATCCGCTCCCGGTATCCACTCGCTGACCAGCAGCCCGGTGTCGGCGATCCGGTCGAAGAGGGCGGTGTTGCCCGTCGGGTACGGCCTGTCCAGGCCGCAGGCGAGCACGGAGACGGTCAACCCGCCGGCGGTCAGCGCCCCCCGGTGCGCGGCGGCGTCGATTCCGAACGCCCCGCCCGACACGACCGTCCAACCCCGTTCGGCCAGTCCGTCCGCCAGCTCGGTGCCCACGTGGAGGCCGTAGCCGGTCGCGGCCCGGGCGCCCACCACCGCGACCGACCGGTCCAACGTCTCGGCCAGGGGGTGCCCGCCCCGCACCCAGAAGCAGAGCGGTGGTGCGGTCTCCCGGTCGACCCGGCGGGTCGAACCCGCCAGCACGAGGCGGTGTAGGTCGGCGACGGGCCATGGCCACTCGTCGTCGGCCGGCGTCACCAGCCGGGCGCCGAGGCGGTCGGCGCGCTCCATCGCCGCTGCGGCTACGGCCAGCGGGTCTCCGGCCGAGAGTCGGGCTGCCACGCTTTGCCGCAGGGCCTCCTCGGGGGCGCCGCCCTCCCGTAGCAGGGTCAGCGCGCCAACCGCGCCGTGCTGCTCGACCAGGTTGAAGACGGAGCGGTTACCCGGTTCGGCGATCCAGGTCAGCGCCACCCGGGCGAGGCGGTCGGCGTCGAGCGCCGCCGCGGATTGGTCACCCGTCGGGTGTCGTATCGCGGCCGGCTCCGGACTGCCCACCGGCTGGGAGCCCTCGCCGACCTCTCTCCATGCGGTCACCGTGCCGCTCCCCGGGGGTTCACAGCGCTTCCCCGGTGCGTAGGCCGATCGCCTCTCGGACGTCCTCGGCGTCGGGGCGCTGCCGACCGTCCAGGTCGGCGATCGTCCACGCCAACCGGAGGACCCGGTCGAAGCCCCGGGCCGAGAGTGATCCCCGGTCGAGTCGGGCACGGAGCTCCCGGAGGTCCGGGCCGGGCAGGCACCAGGGTGGCCGCCGCAGCACCGGCCCGGGTAGTTCGGCGTTACTTCGTTGGCCGAGGCGGGACCAGCGGTCGAGGGCCGCCGCGCGGGCTGCCGCGACCCGGGCGGCCACCACGGTTGACGGCTCGCCGCCGGCGCTCACCTGCATCAGCTCGGCGGCGCGTACCGGCCGCACGGTCACCTGGATGTCGACCCGGTCGAGGAGTGGACCGGAGAGGCGGCCGAGGTAGCGGCGTCGGGCGAGTGGGGTGCAGTCGCAGGAGATGTCCCCGGCCGGCTTGGCGCAGGGGCAGGGGTTGGCGGCCAGGACGAGCTGCACCCGGGCCGGGTATTCGGCGGTGCCTCGGGAGCGGGCCAACCGGACCCGGCCGTGCTCGAGTGGCTGCCGGAGGGCGTCGAGAGCGCGCCGATCGAATTCGGGAGCTTCGTCGAGCAGTAGTACGCCCCGGTGGGCCAGGGATACCGCGCCGGGGCGGGCGAGGCCGGAGCCCCCACCGACCAACGCCGAGACCGTGGCGGTGTGGTGCGGCGCCTGGAACGGTGGTCGTCGGATCAACTGCCCACCGGAGGGCATCAGGCCGGCGATCGAGTGCAGCGAGGTCACCTCCATCGCGGCGTCGTCGGGCAGTTCGGGCAGGACGGACGGGAGCCGTTCGGCGAGCATGGTCTTGCCGGCGCCGGGTGGGCCGAAAAGGGCGAGGTGGTGGCCGCCGGCGGCGGCGATCTCCAGGGCGCGCCGGCCCAGACTCTGGCCGGCGATGTCGGCCAGGTCGAGGGTGGGGGTGGGGTCTGCCGGGGTGGCCTGGGGCGGCTGCGGCAGGGGGATGCCGTCGGTGAGGAAGGCAGCCAACTGGCGGAGGCTGCGGACGGGGTGGACCTGGATGCTGGGGATCATGCCCGCCTCGGTGGCGTTGTCGAGGGGAACGACCACTCGGTGGTGGCCGGCGCGGGCCGCCGCGGCGACCATGGGCAGGGCACCGCGGACGGGGCGGACGGTGCCGTCCAGGCCCAGCTCGCCGAGGAGCACCACCTGATCCAGCGGGGCCAGCGGTAGCTGCCCGGCGCTGCCCAGCACCGCTACCGCGATCGCGAGGTCGAGGCTGGAGCCGTGTTTGGGCAGGGTGGCGGGGAGCAGGTTGATGGTGATCCGGCGGTTGGGCCAGGCCCGACCGGAGTTGACCACCGCGGCCCGGACGCGGTCACGCGCTTCGTGTAGGGCGGTGTCCGGTAGGCCGGTGATCGCCACGGTGGGTAGACCGGGGGCGAGGTCGGCTTCGACCTGCAGCACATGCCCGGTGACCCCGACCAGGCCGACGCAGCGGACCCGGGCGTAGCTCATCGGTGCGCTCTCATCTCAGAAGGCCCCTTTCAGGTGCTCGACGCGGGGCGGGCCACCGGTGAGGCGGATGGAGAGCACGTCGAAGCGCACCTCGTCGGCCCGGGTGCCGGTCTCGGCGAGCCAGCGGGCGGCGAGGAGACGTAGCCGGCGGGCCTTGGTGCCGGTCACGGCCGCGGTGGGGGTGCCGAAGGCGTCGGTGCGCCGGGTTTTGACCTCGCAGATAGCGAGGACCGGGCCGTCCCAGGCGATGATGTCGATCTCGCCGTGCGGGCAGCGCCAGTTGCGGGCCACCGGCTGTAGCCCCGCCGTGATCAGGTGTCGGAGGGCGCAGCGTTCTCCGTATGCGCCCACCGACTGGTTGTGTTTGCTCATACCCGGCACGGTGCCCGGGCGGCTCCGGGTTGTGGTCCCGGCGGGGCGTGCCTGTGGACGACGAAGGCGCCTGTGGACGTACGGACGATCAAGCTCTCGCCGTGTTAAGGGCGATGATCAGGGTCCCGTGTTGCTGAGGGCATCCGCCGGGCTGAGGGCGACGATCATGCTCTCGCCGGGTCAAGGAGGTCGCCTTCGGCGGTGATCGTGGCCTACACCAGGGTTGGAACGGACCACCTCACCAAATACGGAGAGTGACAGCCGGATGACCAAAGATTGGTGAGTTGGCGCAGGCTGGGGCCGGCCACCCGGCGAATGGCGTCCGGGCAGTCGGTCGCATACGGTGCCGACGTGGACGGACGACGGAGTTTCACTGAAGATCAGGAGTCGCGTTGGTACCACGACGACCGGGAGCGGGGTTATCAGGAGCCGACGTGGCGGGGTGAGAGCCGCTACAGCGAGGGGGACCCCCGGGGCCTCGAGCAAGGCGGCGGGAAGAGCCGGTACGGGGACCTGGGCGACGGGCGGGGAGGGCTCGGCAGCCCGGAGGACTCCGGTGCGTTTCGGATCAGCGAGGACGACTCCGGACGTTTCAACGCCACGGGCGCGTACGGGGACGCCCGGTCCGAGACTGAGGGCTACCGGGCGAGCCGCTCGCGGCGGGCTGCCGATCCGGAGAACACCGGCGACACCGCTACTGACCGGCCGGGGCGGCGCTCGCGGGAGGCACGTGACCAGCTCTCGGCCTCCAGCGCGGACGCCTTCGGTGGGGCCGGCCCGGTCGCGGAGCCGGGGCGGCCGGGCGCGCTGGGTGGGTATCCGATCGTGGAGCCGAACCGCCCCGCCGACGAGGCGATGAACCCGTTGGAGCAGCCGACCGGAGCGATGCCGCCGGTCGGGCCGCGCGGTGATCTGGCGCCCGCGGCGACGCCGGCGCCCGCGGCGACGCCGGCTCCCCCGGCGAGCGACGGTGTCTATCGGACGCGCCGCCCGGCGCTGGCGGTCATCTTCGCTGTCCTGGTGCTGGCCTTCGAGGTGCCGGCGCTGCGGGTGCTGCTGGACGGGATGACCGGGGAGCTGGCGGTGGCGAACGTGCTGGCCGGGATGTTCCTCGTCAGCGGGGTGCCGATCTTCGCCATCGGCCTGTACGGGCTGCGGGCCGGTGGGTTGTCGTTGCCGGATGGTCGCGGTTGGCTGCGTCCGCCGACAGCCCATCTCACCGCCGGCCTGGTGCTCTTCGTGGCGGCGGCACTCGCGGTCGGCTGAGCCGCTGGTCGGGCTGGCCGCTGGCTGGCCCGGCCGCGTGGCCGGTCAATGCCGGCGGGGCTGGTTGCCGGTCAACCCTGGTCCGGCAGCCGGCCAAACCCGGGGCCCCGGCCGGCCAAACCCGGGCCTGCCCGGTCGGTCAATCCGGCCTCAATGTGACCAATAGACCCCGCCCCAACGCGGCCGGCCAACGCCAATCCGGCCGTGTTGGGGCCGACGACAATCCCGGCGTTGCGGCCCTTACTCCCGAACGCGGGGTTAGTGGGCGGTGGCGTACACTGGTCGACTGGCGACCGCCTTGCGCGGTCGACCTCGCGCGCCCTCTCCGCGGCTTGCCGTGGGGCGGCGGCTCCCTGGTCCCGACCTTTAGGTCGGGCCCACCACGGCCGACGACCGGGCGCCAGGACGCCCAGCCGCCGGCCGGGCGGAACAACCAGGGATGCAAGGAGTAACCATGGCCGTCGTGACCATGCGCCAGCTGCTCGAGAGTGGTGTCCACTTCGGGCACCAGACCCGGCGCTGGAACCCGAAGATGAAGCGTTTCATCTTCACCGAGCGCAACGGTATCTACATTATCGACCTGCGCCAGACCCTCGACTACATCGAGAAGGCGTACGAGTTCGTGCGCGGAACGGTCGCCGAGGGGGGCAGCATCCTCTTCGTCGGGACCAAGAAGCAGGCGCAGGAGGCGATCGCCGAGCAGGCGACCCGGGTCGGTCAGCCGTACGTCAACCACCGCTGGCTCGGCGGCATGCTGACCAACTTCCAGACGGTGTACAAGCGGCTCCAGCGGATGAAGGAGCTGGAGGCTCTCGGTGACCTGAGCGGCACTGCGGCCGGCTACACCAAGAAGGAGACGCTGCAGCTCAACCGCGAGAAGGGGAAGCTGTCGCGTACCCTCGGGGGTCTGCGGGACATGCAGAAGCTCCCGGCCGCGATCTGGGTGGTCGACACGAAGAAGGAGCACATCGCCGTTGACGAGGCCCGCAAGCTGGGCATTCCGGTCATCGCGGTGCTCGACACCAACTGTGACCCGGACGAGGTCGACTACCCCATTCCGGGTAACGACGACGCGATCCGCTCGGCGGAGCTGCTGACCAAGGTCGTGGCCGCCGCCGTCGCCGATGGCCTGATCGCCCGTTCCGGCCGCCGTCGGGGCACCGACGAGAAGCCGGAGGCGGGGGTCGCCACCGACGAGCCGTTGGCCGAGTGGGAGCGCGAGCTGCTCGAGGAGCCGAAGAAGGCCGACGAGCAGCCGGCGAAGGCCGACGAGCAGCCGGCGAAGGCCGAAGAGCAGCCGGCGAAGGCCGAAGAGCAGCCGGCGGCAGCCGCCGCGGAGTGACCGCCCGCCCAGCCCCGGCCGTGCGGCCGGGGCTCCGGGTACATCTTCATCCAGACCACCCACCCGCAGTCTCACCACTGAAGAGAGAGTCATGTCCAACTTCACCGCCGCGGATGTCAAGAAGCTCCGCGACCTCACCGGCGCCGGCATGATGGACAGCAAGAAGGCGTTGACCGAGGCCGAGGGCGACTTCGACAAGGCTGTCGAGGTTCTGCGCGTCAAGGGCGCCAAGGATGTCGGCAAGCGGGCTGGCCGGACCGCCGCCAACGGCTTGGTCGCGCACTCTGGCAGGGCCCTGCTGGAGCTGAACTGCGAGACGGACTTCGTCGCCAAGACCGAGAGCTTCGTCGCGCTGGCCCAGCAGCTGGTCGAGCACGGCGAGCGCACTGGCGTCAGCAACGCCGAGGAACTGCTGGCCAGTGCGATCGATGGCAAGGGCGTCGCCGAGCTGGTCCAGGAGCAGTCCGCCAAGATCGGCGAGAAGCTGGTGCTGAACCGGTTCGCGAAGCTGGACGGCACCGTCGCGGTCTATCTGCACCGCAAGGCGCAGGATCTGCCCCCGGCCGTCGGCGTGCTGGTGCAGTACACCGGCAAGACCGACGAGGCGGGCGACGCCGACGCGCGCGGTGTGGCGATGCAGATCGCCGCGATGCGTCCGCAGTACCTGAGCCGGGACGAGGTGCCGGCGGAGGTCGTCGAGTCCGAGCGGCGCATCGCCGAGCAGACCGCCCGGGAGGAGAACAAGCCCGAGGCGGCGCTGCCGAAGATCGTCGAGGGCCGGGTGAACTCCTTCTTCAAGGACTTCGTCCTGCTGGAGCAGGCGTCGGTCACCGACAACAAGAAGCCGGTGCGGCAGGTTCTGGCCGAGGCCGGTGTTGAGGTCACCCGCTTCGTGCGGTTCGAGGTCGGCCAGGCCTGAGCCGAGCCCGAGCGCTTGCCGGCGCTCGGGACGGGAACATGGACGAGGAGGTCGCCGGTGTACGTGTCAAGCACCGCGGCCTCCTCGTCACATAGGGTCGGTGGCGGCAATTCGCGGCGTGTGCGGCGTACGCATGGTGAAGGGCGGGGAGGATGACACAGGTTGTGAGTGACCGGAGTCTGCTGGCGGAGGATCCGACGGCGCCGCCTCCTGGCCGCGCACGTCGGGTGGTGTTGAAGCTCTCCGGCGAGGTGTTCGGCGGGGGCGCGATCGGTGTCGATCCCGATGTTGTCCAGGCCATCGCCCAGCAGATCGCGACCGTGGTCCGGCGTGGTGTGCAGGTCTCGGTGGTGGTTGGCGGGGGCAACTTCTTCCGGGGCGCCGAGTTGCAGAAGCGGGGGATGGACCGGGCCCGGGCCGACTACATGGGCATGCTCGGTACGGTGATGAACTGCCTCGCCCTCCAGGACTTTCTGGAGAAGGAGGGCATCGAGACCCGGGTGCAGAGCGCCATCACGATGGCCCAGGTCGCCGAGTCCTACATTCCGCTGCGCGCCATCCGGCACCTGGAGAAGGGGCGAGTAGTGATCTTCGGGGCCGGCGCTGGTATGCCCTACTTCTCCACCGACACCGTCGCCGCGCAGCGTGCCCTGGAGATCCGGGCAGATGTGGTGCTGATGAGCAAGAACGGGGTGGACGGCGTCTACACGGCGGATCCGCGGATCGACTCGACTGCCAGCAAGTTCGACTCGATCACCTTCTCCGAGGTGCTTCGTCGAAATCTGCGGGTTGCCGACGCCGCCGCGTTCAGCCTCTGCATGGAGAACGGCCTGCCGATGTTGGTCTTCGGCGCCCAGGGCGACGACACCATTACCCGGGCCGTGGGAGGCGACAAGATCGGCACCCTGATCACTACCTGAGCGGTTCGACCTCGACGGTCCTCCGACACGACCAGCCACGACGAGCATAGAAGGAGGCGAGGAGAACGGTGATCGACGAAACCCTCCTCGAGGCCGAGGAGAAGATGGAGCGTGCCATCGAGCACGCCAAGGAGGAGTTCGGGGCCATCCGTACGGGCCGCGCCAACGCCGCCATGTTCTCCAAGATCATCATCGACTACTACGGCAGCCCGACCCCGTTGCCGCAGATGGCGTCGATCGGGGTGCCGGAGCCCCGGATGGTGATCATCAAGCCGTACGACACCGCGCAGACCAACGCCATGGAGCGGGCGATCCGCGACTCCGACCTTGGGGTAAACCCCAACAATGAGGGTAACCAGCTGCGCATTCTGCTCCCGCAGATGACCGAGGAGCGCCGCCGCGAGATGATCAAGGTGGCTCGGCACAAGGGGGAGGAGGCCAAGGTGGCGGTCCGCAACATCCGCCGCAAGGCCAAGGAGGAGCTGGACCGGCTGGTCAAGGCCGGTGAGGTCGGCGAGGACGACGGGCGTCGTGCCGAGAAGGAGCTGGACGATCTGACCCAGCGCTTCGTCGGCACCGTGGACGAATTGATCAAGCATAAGGAAGCCGAGCTGCTCGAGGTCTGACCTCGCTGCCCGACTGCTGACGCGGCACCGGCGACCACGCCCTTCGGGGCCGCCGGTGCCGCCCTTCTGTCGCGGCTCGGCACCGCGCCGGCCGTCCCGGGTGGCTGGTGGGGGCGGTGGAGGCGGTTTCGGATGCCGGGGTGGCGAGTGCAGTAGGCTCGGCTCGATTCTCGGGCACCCAGCGGTGAATGACGGGGATCGACCGGCCGACCCGTCGGTCAACCAGAGGGAACATCATTCGGGTAGGGGACATGGTTGTGGTTGTGCGTCTGGTCGTCGGTTCCGTCTCCCCTCCCGGTGCGTGATGTCCCCCGTTGATCCATACCGCAGCGCCGAACCGCACGGTTCGGAACGACCGGCCTCCGCCGCGTCGTGGCCCGACCGGGAGCTCGAGCCGGAGGTCCGGGGCAGCGGGTTCGCCGTAGCCCCGGACCTACCCGCCGAATCCCGCGGCGCTCCGCAGGCGGAACCCGGTGCGATGACCCGCGACGCCACCGCGATGGCTCGGCGTCGAGAAACCCCCGGTTACGACCACGGCGGCACCGGCCGGCCTGGCTGGTCGCCGGCGGAGCCGGCGGGTGGGCCCGACCGGCTCCGCCGTAACGGCCACCACGCCCCCGCCGACGACCGGGACTATCTGACCGCCCAACAGCCTCCGGTCCGGGACATCCCGGTCGGTGCTGAGCACCCCACGGCCCAGCTTCAGCCCGTCTCAGATGACGATCCGGCTGATCAGCCGCCATCGCGGGGGCGACGTCGGCCGGGACGGCGTCGGGCCACCGGCGCCGCTGCCCGACAGCGGTCGTCCGGCAAGGCCGGCCGTAACCTGCCGGCGGCCATCGGAGTGGGGGTTGGCCTCGGTGCCCTCATCCTCGTGCCGCTCTTCCTCTACCCGTTCGCCTTCGTGGTGGTCGTCGCGGGGGCGCTGGCGGTCGGTTGTTGGGAGATGACCCGAGCGGTCGGTCGCGCGGGTGTCCACCCGCCGTTGGTCCCGCTGGCCGCGGGGAGCGTGCTGGTGAGCGGGCTGGCCTGGTTCGCCGGTCCCGACGCGTTGACCCTCGGCCTGCTCGTCACAGTGCTCGGCGCCCTGGTGTGGCGACTGGGTGACGGGCTGGCCGGGTTCCGCCGGGACGCCCTCGCGACCACCCTGATCGCTGTCTACGTACCGTTTCTGGGTGGGTTCGCCGCACTGCTGGCGGCGGCGGAGGACGGGGCGCTGCGGGTGTTGGTGACAATGGCCGCGGTGGTGCTCTCCGACACCGGTGGGTACGCGGCCGGAGCCAACTTCGGCCGGCATCCGATGGCGCCGACGATCAGCCCGAAGAAGTCCTGGGAGGGACTGGCGGGTTCGCTTGGCGCGGCGGCCCTCGGTGGCGCCCTGCTGATCTGGCTGCTCTTCGATGTGGCGCCCTGGTGGGGGGCGCTCTTCGGGATGGCTGTCTCCGCGGCGGCCGTCCTGGGCGACCTGGCCGAGTCCATGATCAAACGAGACCTCGGGGTGAAGGACATGAGTAACCTGCTGCCGGGGCACGGCGGCCTGATGGACCGCCTCGACTCGGTTCTCTTCGCCCTCCCGACGGCGTACCTGCTGCTTGCGCTCTTCGTGCCGGTGGCGGGCTGAGTCGTGGACTTCCCGGTGCCCCCTGCCGGGCACGTCTCGCCTACATCGGCCTTGCCGGCCGGGCCGGGGCGAGGCTGGCGGATCCACAGCGGTGCGGTTCGGTTCCGGCGTGACAGACTGGATGGGTCATGACGAGCCTGCCCTTGACCCCGGTCAACCCCGACGTCCCTGCCCGCCGCGCGGCGATGCCCCCGCGGCACCTCGCCGACTTCGATCTCGCCGGTCGCCAGGCTCTGGTCGCAGAGCTGGGCGAGCCGCGGTTCCGGGCTCGGCAGGTGTCGACCCACTACTTCGGCCGCCTGGTCCGCGATCCAGCGCAGATGACCGACCTGCCGTCGGCCACCCGGGAGAAGCTGGCCGACCAGTTGCTGCCCACCCTGTTGACGCCGGTGCGGGAGCTGGCGTGTGACGACGGGGCCACCCACAAGGCGCTCTGGCGGCTGCACGACGGCTCGCTGGTCGAGAGCGTACTGATGGGCTATCCGGACCGGGTGACGGTCTGTCTCTCCAGCCAGGCGGGGTGCGGGATGGCCTGCCCCTTCTGCGCGACCGGCCAGGCGGGCCTGACCCGCAACCTCTCCACCGCCGAGATCGTCGACCAGGCGGTCTACCTGGCCGGCGTGGCTGCCTCCGGCGCTGTCGCCGGGTCCCCGCCGCGGCTGTCTCGCGTGGTGTTCATGGGGATGGGTGAGCCACTGGCCAACTACAACCGGGTGGTGGCGGCGATCCGCCGGCTGGTGGCGCCCGCACCGGAGGGGCTGGGGCTGTCCCAGCGGCACATCACCGTTTCCACGGTGGGTCTGGTCCCTGCTATCCGCAGACTGGCCAGCGAAGACCTCTCCGTGACCCTTGCGTTGTCGCTGCACGCGCCCGATGATGAGCTGCGCGACGAACTCGTGCCCGTCAACCAGCGCTGGAAGGTGTCCGAGGTGCTGGAGGCGGCCTGGGAGTACGCGGCCCGCACGGGACGTCGCGTGTCGATCGAATACGCAATGATCAAGGACGTGAACGACCAGCCGTGGCGAGCCGACCTGCTTGGGCGGCTACTGGCCGACCGGTTGGCCCACGTGAACCTGATCCCGCTCAACCCCACTCCGGGTAGCCGCTGGGACGCGAGCCCGAAGCCGGTCGAGCGGGAGTTCGTCCGGCGGTTGCGCGCCGCCGGGGTCTCCACCACAGTGCGGGACACCCGGGGGCGTGAGATCGACGGAGCGTGTGGTCAGCTCGCCGCGGCCGAGGGGCAATGAGAGCGTGGGGGGCCGGGGAGACCCGGCGGAGCGAACGAGACCAGGAGACATAGTGGCGAGTCAGGGTCAGCGTTTCCGGCGTAAGTCGCTGCGCCGGGGATACAAGGTTGACGAGGTGGATGTCTTCCTCGACCGGGTCGAGGCCACGCTGGACGGGCAACCGGTGGGCGCGCCCGTCTCCGCGCAGGAGGTTCACGACGTCGTCTTCCGGGTCCGATTCAACGGCTATGACGAGTGGCAGGTCGATCTTCACCTCGACCGGGTCGAACGACAGCTCGCCGACTTGGAAGAGCAGGGCGGCCTCTCGGCTCCGGCCACCGATCCCCACGCGGCCGAGCGGATGGGTCCGCCGGATCGGATGGGTCCGCCCGAGCGGATGGGTCCCCCGGAGCGGATGGGTCCCCCGGAGCGGATGGGTCCACCCGACCAACTCGGCCCGCCGGAGCGGATGGGTCCACCGAGACACGACGAGCGGGGCATCGCCCCGGAGCAACAGCCGATGCCACCCCGGTTCATGCCGGCGCAGCCCGGGGGCCCGTACGGTGGGTACGAGGAAACCACCGGCTCCTTCGCCGGTGGCTACGACGCCCCCCGCGGCGGCTACGAACCGCCCCGCGGGCCGGCCGCCCCGCACGGTCCCGGTGGCCCGCACGGTCCCGGTGGCCCGCCCCGTGGGCCGGCTGCCCCGCATGGTCCCGGTAGCCCGGCGCGGGGCCCGGCTACCGGCGGCTATGGCCCCGACGAGCCGCGGTTTGACGGGTTCGAGGCCGGTCGGCACGGGCGTGCCGACATGACGACCGAGATGCGGATGCCGGAGCGAGGGCGGGAGCTGGGCGCGCCGCCCGCACCGCAGCCCGGCTTCGGGGGCCCGCCGCCCGTCGGCAACCCACCCGGGCCCACCGGGCCGCCTCCGTCGCAGCCTGGCTTTGGCAACCCACCCGGGCCCGCCGGGCCGCCTCCGTCGCAGCCTGGCTTCGGCAACCCACCGGCGGTCCCCGGGCCACCGATGGCGGCTCCACCGGGGGTTGCCGGCCCCCCGATGGGGGGTCCGCCCATGGCCGGACCGCCGGGAAGTGACCTCTACCGGGTTGACCAGATTCGCCGCAGTTTCCAGGTTCGTCGCTTCGGCAGCGGGTACGACCCGGACCAGGTAGACCGCTTCTTCGACAGCCTGCTCGGCGGGATGCAGGGGCGGAATCCGATGCCGGTGAACCCGCGCGACCTGGGCACGCTCCGCTTCGGCCTGGTCCAGGGCGGCTACTTCGAGGAGGAGGTTGACGCCGCCCTGAAGAATGTGCAGGACGTCCTGCTCGGTCGCTGACCCCGGACCAACGGTCGCTGACCCCGGACCAACGGTCGTTGCCCCCGGACTAACGCCGAGTTGACCCGGAACAACGCTGTGGCCCGCTCCCCGGACTCCGGGGAGCGGGCCACAGCGTTGTGGCTGACGGTGCGCGCTACGGGCGAAGCCCGTTGCGCCGGAGCACGATGTCGCCGACGACGATGGCCAGCAGCAGAACGGCGAGGCCGATCAGCCAGAGGTCCTCGATCCTGCCCTCGTGGTTACCGCAGATCATTGCCAGCAGCGACAGCGCGACAACCACCGCGCCGATCCGGCCGGACCTGCGGTGCCCGGGCTTGTGTTGGTCCGGAGACGTAACCGGCTCGCTTCCTGCCACTGTTGGTCCTTCCCTCGTGATCTGATCCGCGGTCAAGTCTGGCACGCCTGGTACCGGCCCCGGCGCTGGGTCCGACCATCTCCCGGACCGGTTCGTTGGGACGCCGGGAGCCCCGTACCGGCCGGAACGGAGGGCGTTGTCGCCCATGGACGGCACTACCGGCGTCGCGGCGTGATGGTGAGAGGGGCTCCGGTAGGTTCTGACGTGAACCTTGTTATGTCTGCTAGAGGGGGAACTGCGGTGCGAGTGACCGGTACCGGGCACGCCAGCATGCGGATCGACACTCCCGCGGGGAGCATCCTGTGCGACCCGTGGGTCAACCCGGCGTACTTCGCCTCGTGGTTTCCGTTCCCCGACAACTCCCAACTCGACTGGGCGGCGCTGGGCGACGTTGACTATCTCTACGTCTCGCACCTGCACCGGGACCACTTCGACGCGGCGCACCTCAAGCGGTACGTGTCGAAGCGGGCTACCGTACTGCTGCCCGCCTTCCCGACCTCGGAGATGGAAGACGAGCTGCGGGAGCTGGGCTTCACCCAGTTCCTGAAGGCGCCGAACGAGGAGGTCGTCGACCTGGGTGGCGGCCTCAAGGTCATGATCCAGGCGTTGACCAGCCCGACCGACGGTCCGATCGGGGATTCGTCGCTCTGGGTGGAGCACGACGGGGTCCGGCTGCTCAACCAGAACGACGCCCGCCCCACCGATCTCAGCGTCTTCACCGAGCTGGGCCACGTGCACGCGCACATGCTCCAGTTCTCCGGTGCGATCTGGTATCCGATGGTCTACGAGCTGCCGAACGCCGCCAAGACCGCGTTCGGCAAGCAGAAGCGGGATCGGCAGTTCGACCGGACCTGGCGCTACATCGACGACCTGAAGGCCGACCACGTCTTCCCGATCGCCGGCCCGCCGTGCTTCCTCGACGACGCGCTGTGGCAGTTCAACGACATCCACGGCGACGAGGGCAACATCTTCCCCGACCAGTCGGTGTTCCTGGATGAGTACGCCAAGGTCGGCGGCACCAACGGGGTGGTGCTGCTGCCGGGCAGCGTCGCCGAGGTCACCGCCGACGGCTGCGAGACCATCCACCCGGTGCCGGTGGCGGAGTTCTTCGCCAACAAGGTCGCCCACCTCGAAGAGATGCGGGAGCGCAAGCGGCCGATCATCGCGGCGGAGAAGGCGTCCTGGCGGCACCCGGAGGTCGACGTCCTGGCGGAGATGCAGCGCCGCATCGAGCCGTTGCTGAACGAGTCGATCTACCTGGCCAAGGGGGTCGGTGGCCCGGTCCGCTTCGACCTGGTCGATGTTGACGACGCGGGTACGGAGACCGTCGAGTCCATTGTGGTGGACTTCCCCGGCAAGCAGGTCCGCCCGTACGCCGACGAGAAGGTGCGCTACCGGTTCCGCACCGAGCGGGCGCTGATCGAGCACCTCCTGCACATCGGCGAGGTGGACTGGGTCAACTCGCTCTTCCTGTCCTGTCGGTTCTCCGCGGCGCGGATCGGCCAGTACAACGAGTTCGTCTACGCCTTCTTCAAGTGCCTCTCCCAGGAGCGGTTGCAGTACGCCGAGGGCTGGTACGACGAGCACGAGCGGGCGGTCGACGCGGAGGACATCACCCTCGGCGACTGGGTGGTGCAGCGGCGCTGCCCGCACCTCAAGGCGGACCTGAGCCGGTTCGGCATCGTGGCGGACGACCAGCTCACCTGCCAGCTGCACGGCTGGCGCTTCGACCTGGCCAGCGGACGGTGCCTGACCAGCGTCGGCCACAAGATCCGTGCCCAGCGCGCCGACGAGCAGACCCCTGCCCCGGTCGTCGAGACGACGAACTGATCCCCGTTCGCTCCCGCACTGCTTCGGCTGCGCGGCGGTTGTTCCGCCGGCGCATCCTCACCGTCCGAGGTCGGTGAGGATGCGCTGGGCGGCGTTGTGGCCGGACGCGCCGATGACACTGCCGGCCGGGTGACAGCCGGCGCTGCCCGCGTACACGCCGTCGATCCCGGTGAAGTACGGCATCCGGTCGGTGAACGACACCGTGTTGTCCACGTGGTGGATGTGCCCACCGGTGATGCCGAAGTGCGCCTCGATGCCGGGTGGGGCCAGCGGTACGGCGTCGGCGATCAGGGCACCGGTGCCGGGGGCGTACCGCTCGCAGATCGCCACCAGCCGCGCCACGTACCCGGGTAGCGCCTCGTCCCAGGTGGTGCCCGCCAACGCATACGGCACCGACTGCACGAATAGCGCCGACGAGTGGTGCCCGGCAGCGTCGGAGAGTGTCGGGTCGACGGTGGTGTGCAGGTACCACTCGATCGTCGGCTCCGGCGGCAGCCGCCCGGCCCGCACGTCGGCCCACATCGCGCGCAACCCCGCCAGCGGCGTGTCCCGGGTGGGGCCGGGTTCGGAGCCGGGCAGCAGATGGATGGTAGACCCGAACGGGCTGGGGGCGGTCTCCGGCAGGCAGGAGAAGCGCGGCAACCCGGTCAGCGCCAGGTTGAGCTTGAGCGTGGTGCCGGGGCGGCGGACCGCCGTCAACCGGTCGGTCAGCGACGCCGGGAGCGCGCCGTCGGGGAGCAGCTCCAGCAGCCGGTACGGGTCGCAGGCGCCCAGCACCACGGAGGCGGCAACGGTCTGCCCGTCGGTGAGCCGCACACCGGAGGCCGCACCCCCGTCGAGGGTGATCGCGCTGACCGGCGTACCGGTGCGGATGGTCGCGCCGGCGGCGCGCGCGGCGTCGGCGAAGGTCCGGGAGACGGTGCCCATGCCCCCCTTGGCGATCATCCAGGTGCCGTCGGAGCCGGGAAGTCGGCACATGTTGTGGACGAGGAAGTTGTGCCCGGTGCCGGGGTCGTCCGGCCCGGCGTTGACCCCGGAGAGGCCGTCGGTCACCGCGTACATGCTGACCAGCAGCTCGGAGTGGAAGTCGAAGCGGGCCAGGTAGTCAACGACCGAGCCGCGAACGAGGTCGACGAAGATCTGGCGGAGCGCCGGCCGGACGTACCGTTCGGCGGTCTCCTCGACCGGCAGCGGTTCGGCCAGCCAGGCCGGCGCCAGGTCCGCGCGCAGCGCCGTCAGCTCGGCTTGGAGTGCGGCGTCGGCGGCGACATCGGCGGGGGAGAAGAACTCGGCGAACTGCCGCTGGGTCGCGGCCGGGTCACCGCCGAAGAGCAGGTACGGCGAGCCGGGCCCACCGGGGGTGGGTAGGAAGTAGTGCGGGTCGCGCCGCAGCACCGGGATGTGAACGTCGAGCCGGGCGAGCAGCTCCGGGGGCATCAGCCCGAGCAGGTACGACCCGGTGGAGTGGCGCAGCCCCGGCACCCGGGGAAACGGCGTCTCGGTGCGGGCCGCGCCGCCGACCACGTCGGCCGCCTCCAGCACCAGCACGTCCAGCCCGGCTCGGGCCAGCAGGATCGCCGACACCAGCCCGTTGTGCCCGGCGCCGACGACGGCGACGTCCACCCGCCGCGGGAGCTTGGTCTGCGGTCGAGCCCGTGACGTTGAGGTCGCCTGCCGATCCATGCAGCGAAGATAACTGTCGATCTGTCCCTGGGCTACCCCAGCACTGCGCGTGCTGGGGTTGGGGATGGGGTCGCGGGGGCCCGGTCAGCGACTGCCGGGCCCCCGCGACGCGGTCAGCCGAAGGCCTTGACCTCGCTCCAGTCGCTGGCAATGGCAGCCAACTGTGGGCCGCCGGTGCCGGTGGTGGAGGGGTGGTAGGCCCAGATGAATCCGTCCGATCGCCGGACCCAGAAGTCGGGAACGTCGTCCCCGTTGAAGTCCGGGATCGCGAGGACGGCGGTGGTGTTGGTCTCGGTCCAGTTGCCGCCGTACGAAACATCACCTTCCCGGGAGGCGTCGGCCTGCTTGAGCGAATCAAGGTCGACGCTTCCGGAGACTGGACCGGGCTTGCCGTGGCGGAGGTACATGTAGCCGGTATCCAGATCGCGCCAGAGCAGGTCTGGAGTGCCGTCCAGGTCCACGTCCGCCATGTTGACGATCTGGCGCCGCTCCCATGGGCCGGTGTCCATCAGGATCGCTTCCTGGAAGCTTGACCCGGTGTAGCCGCTGAGCACCCAGAAGCCGGCCCCGGCCCGCAGGGCCAGGTCTGGACGGCGGTCGCCGGTGATGTCGCCGAGCGCCTTGATCTGGATCCAGGTCGCGGGATCGGGCGTGTCTGGCGGAAGCAGGACGCGGAGCCGGTCGTCAACGTTGAAGGTGCCGTACCCGTCGCCGGGATAGAGCCAGAAGCCGCCGTCCGGGGTTCGGGCGAACAGGTCGGTGGAGCCGTCGCCGGGATACACGTCGGAGTGTTTGGTGATCAGTGCTGCCTGGTCGGTTTCCGGGTCGTACCAGTGACCGGGTGGGTTGAGCGTGCCGTTCTCGTCGTAGGAGGCGACCTGCGCGGCCTCCAGTTCGCCGTCAACGTCGCCGGGGTAGTTACGTAGCGTGCCGCCGGCGTCGATCATCAGGAGGTCGGGGATTCCGTCGCCGCCGGTGTCCCCGGGCCCGTCGGCAGTGTCGCGCGGCGGCACGTAGAAGTGGTAGTCGGTGCGTTCGCTCTTGTTCCCCACCGCGTCGTACGCGTGCACCTGCAGGTTGGTGGGCCCGCCGTGCCGGGGTTTGAGGGCGGGCACCGTTGCGGTGCCGCCGGTGGCGGTCACCGAGGTCCAGTTGACCCCATTGAGTGCGTACTCGAACCGTGCCGCGTCAGCGGCGGCGAAGGTGATCGGCCCGGTTTCTCCGAACTTCACGGTCGCCCAGGTGGCGCCGTCGGGGGTGGCTTCCAGGAAGACGTCACTGCTGACATCGGGCGCCGGTGGTGCCGAGGCATCGACGATGAGCTTGCAGGGCGTGCTGGGCGGGTTCCAGCTGGAGGGCGCGTTGGAGGTGTCTTCGGCCCGGACATTCCACAGATAGACGCCCTCGTCAACCAGGGTGCTGCTGGGGATCGTCAGGCTGGCCTTGCCGGCGCTGGTGGTGGTGATCAGGGTGCCCGTGGGCCAGGGGGAACCACTCTTCCAGAAGCGGAAGCGCAGGCCCTTCAGGTTGCCGTCCGGGTCGCTGGAGCTCGCCGACAGGGTGAGGTCGGTCTTGGCGACCCTGACCCCGCCGGGGGCGCAGGCACCCCCGGGGGAGGTGGTGAGGCCGGTCGGGACATTGGGCCTGCGGTTGTAGGTGACCGTCAGCGTCGCGGACTTCGCCGTGAACTTGCGCCAGGTCAGGGTGTCGGACTCACTGGTGGCCCGCATGCCCAGGTTGATGTTCGCCCACCCGTTGTTGGCCCCCTGCTGGGCCGCGTTTTTCACGTTGAAGCTCACGTAGTCCCCTCTGCAGTCGCTGCTGTAGCCCTTGGCGAACGACAGCTTCTGCTGCAGGGTCATGTAGCTGGGTTGGGCGTTCCAGGTGGTGCCGGAGGAGATGGCGCCGACGAGCCACAGCTGCATCTCCCGATTGGTGCAGCTCCACGAGTATTCGTTCAACACCTTGAAGGTCGCCGAGCTGACCGTCGCGCCGCGCAGGGAGGTGCTGAAGCGCATCCGCCAGAACGATCGGGTTCGGAGCGGAGTGGACTTTTCGTATCCCACGCGCGCGACGGTAGTTCCCTTGTTGAAGTTGGTGCCATTCCAGGTGTTGGTGTTGGGGTGCTGTGAGTAGACGGTTGCCCAGTCGACCACCCCGCTGTTGAGGGTCGGGTCCAGGAAGACGGGGAAGAGCGTCTCCGGGTTGGTCAGGAGCCCAGTGGCAGCGGCATTCAGGTGCAGGCGGAGCGCACCAGTGCCGTCGCCGTCCACCTGGGTGGGGAGCTGGGCGCTCCGGGCGCCGGGCTCGTTGCCGGTGAGCCCGCTGAGGTTCAGTACGTCGGCGGGGGTGTCCACCGCAGTGCGGATCTCGGCATCCGGGCGCTCCTGGCCAGCGGAGTCCCAGGCGAACGGGGTGGGGATGGAGCCGACCTCCTGGCCGGTCTGGTCCAGGATCTGGATCCCCCCGGTGCCGGCGTCGTGGCGGAAGCGCGCGGTTGCGGACGTCAGCCCGTAGGTCACCGCGCTGGCGGCCTCGATCGTCTCGGCCGAGCGGTTCTTGACGACCAGCAACTGGCCGAACCCGCCCACGTCGCGGGCGACGATGAGCAGGTCAACGCCGGGTAGGACCTCGGGGTAGAGCGCCCGCGGGCCGTCGAGGACCGGTTCCGGCAGGTGTCCGGGCCAGGTGAAGGCGACGGTGTGGCCGTCCACCTCCGCTTCGGCCAGGACGGTTTCGCTGTCCTCTGCCTGCGCCTGGCCCCCGCCGGAGCCACCGGATCCGCCGGATCCACCAGAGCTGTCGGGTTTGTCGGCTGCACTGCTGCCTGCGGAGAAGCGGACGGGGGAGGGGGCGTTGACCGGCCGGATGCCGAGGCCGTCCGGAGCCGCGCCGGTACGGGTCAGCGTGGTGTCGATCGGCGACCACCGGCCGGCGGCGTTCTTTGTCCGCTGTGGCGTCGCGTTGAAGGCGGAGCGGAGCTGCCCGTCGGGCAGTGCCCAGGTCAGCGCGGTGGCGGTGGTGGCGGTCTCGACCAGTACCTCCTCACCGGTGCGGAGCGCTTGCGCCATCGCGGCGGCCTCGTCCTTCAGCGGGACGGCCGCGATGCGGGAGACCCCCTCCGGGGAGTCGCCGCTTCCCGGCCACCACGGCAGTAGGGCGGCGACGACGGCGGTCAGGAGGAGACCGATGGTGAGGGTCAGCCGGGTGCGTGTACGCACGAAGGGACTGAGCAGGCGAGGCGCGGTCACGGCGATCCCCTCCCGTGGGGGCCAGGCGGACAGAAAGGCGCGGCAAGCAGCCCCGTCGGTGGGTCAGGGGGGCAGAACGCGGGCACACGATCGCACGGAAACGAGCGAGTTGGGTGACCCGCGAACGTTATTGACCTGTGACCCAGTGTCGTCGCTCAGCGGTGAGGTCAGGCTAAATGAACTTTATCGGCGATTTTGTCCGTGCTGTGTGCGGATCTTGGCCTACTTCATGCCCCCGTGCCGGCTATTTGATCTTTCTTAGCTTTGTATCAGGAGTATCCCGTGGCTAAGATCACTTTTTTTGGATCTTGGTCTGACTGACGCCTTGAGCAGGGCGGGCGTATGCCGCAGAGTGCACACGCACGTGTCGCGTCCGACGCGTGTTCTGCGCGGTTCAATCCGTGCCTTCTCTTTCGTCCTCGCGGGAGTCGACGGGTATGCGTGGTACCGGTTTGTTGTTCCGACGGCCGTCCGACCGGCGGACCCCGACGGAGTCGGGCCGCCTGGCGGGGCCGACCCGCCGGGCCTTCGTCCTGGCGCTCACGGCAACCCTGGCGGTGACCAGCCTGCCCGCCGCCGCGTTCGCGGTACCCGGATCGGGCATGACTCGAGAGCAGGTCGAGCTGCCCGACCTGCCGGAGATCGAGCGGGTCGACCGGGACGAGGGCGCCGAGACGGACCTGACCACCGCCCCCGAGGTGCCGATCGACCCGTACGTGCCGCAGGCGGTTGACCCCTGGCAGCAGGACAGCGGCGTGGTGGACCTGACCGGTCTCGCCGCGGGCGACAGCCGGCCCGTTGATGACCTCCCGATCGCCCTCGGTGTGCCGGAGGAGGGCGACCCAGCCGACCTCGCCGGCACCTGGAATGTGGACCTGGCCGCACCCGAGGCGTCGCAGGACGCGGGGGTCGCCGGTCTGATCATGAAGCTCACCCCGCCGGAGACCGCGGACCCGGCCGCCGAGGTCGCGCTCAGCGTTGACTACACACCCTTCGCCGACCTGTACGGCCCGCAGGCGGCCGACCGCTTCGGGGTCGTGCTGCTGCCGGACTGTGTCTACGACGACCCGGACAGCGGGGACTGTGCGACCAATGGCGGCACTGGCGGCGGCGTGTCGGCGCGGACCGCCGCCCCGATTGACCTGACCGGCCCGGCTGCCGCACAGGCCGTGCCGAGTGAGGTCGAGCTGGTGCCGGCCGACGACGCGCCCACCAACAACTCCGCGGCTGCGGACGAGCCGACCCGGCGGGTGGTCACCGGTACGGTCCCCGTCGCTTCACTCCTCAGCGCCGACACCGCCGCCGCGGGCGCCGGTGCCGCGGGCGCTGACACGGCCGCTGCCGACACCGCCGCTGCGAGTGCCGGTACCGCGAGCGTCGCCACCGCGGTGAACGCCGGTGTCGCGAGCGCCGTCGCCGCGACGAGGGCCACCACGTCGTCAACGGGCTCGAGTGTGGTGGGTGTGCTGGATACCGGTGGCTCCACGGCCGGTGACTTCACCGCCACGCCCCTGCTCTCCTCCGGGTCCTGGGCGGCGGGCTCCTCTTCCGGTGCGTTCACCTACGGATACCAGGTGCAGGTGCCGGAGACCGCCGGTGGCCTGATGCCGAAGGTAAACCTCTCCTACTCGTCGCAGTCGGTGGACGGCCGTACCTCCGCCACGAACAACCAGGCGTCCTGGATCGGTGACGGCTGGGACTACAACGCGGGGGCGATCACCCGCAGCTACGCCAACTGCCGGCAGGATTCGAAGAAGCCGGGGGCGAACAACTCCAAGCACCGGACCGCCGACCTCTGCTGGGGCTCACCGAACGCGACGCTGTCGCTCGGCGGCATGACCACCGAGCTGGTCTGGGACGAGGAGAAGGAGCGCTGGTTCACCGCCAACGGCGATGGCTCCACGGTGGAGCTACGCACGGACACCGGCCGGGCCAACGGGGACGCGGACGGCGAGTACTGGATCGTCACCACCCGGGACGGCACCCGCTACCACTTCGGCCTGCACCGACTTCCCGGATGGTCCGACCACGGCTCGGGCGCCGACGACCCGGTGACGAACTCGGTCCTCACCGTGCCGGTCTACGGCAACCACGCTGGCGAGCCCTGCTACAAGGAGGGCAACTGGGCGGGCTCCTTCTGCACCCAGGCCTGGCGCTGGGGTCTCGACTACGTCGAGGACATCAACGGCAACGCGATGTCCCTGTGGTGGGGCAAGGAGACCAACTACTACGCCCGGAACTTCAACTTCAAGGACCCGGTCAAGTACGACCGCGGCGGCTACCTCTCCCGCATCGAATACGGGCAACGCCGGGACACCCTCTTCACCGCAGCCCCCCTGGCCCGGGTTGGCTTCACCGTCGCCGAGCGCTGCTTCGACGAGGGGGAGTTGACCTGCAGCGAGGAGAACTTCACCAGCTCCGACCCCGGGCACTACCGGATCTGGTACGACACCCCGGCCAACCTGCGGTGCGCCGCGGGCGAGAAGTGCTGGAACGCGGGGCCGTCCTTCTTCACCCGTAAACGTCTCGACAAGATCACCACCTCGGCCCAGCGGCGCAGTGGCGACACCACGCTGCAGGCGGTGGACGAGTACCAGCTCACGCAGTCCTTCCCGATCCTGCTGACCGGGCCGAACACCGCGCTGTGGTTGGAGTCGATCACCCGTACCGGGTATGCCCGCAACGGCACGACCGACGAGAAGGTCACCCTCAACCCGGTGCGCTTCGAGCACAACGTCGAGGACATGCCGAACCGGGTCAAGCAGGACCACCGCCCCGGCTTCTCCCGACTGCGCATCGCCCGGGTCATCAACGAGTACGGCGGCGAGACGGTCGTCAGCTACAAGGTGCCCACCGGGGACTGCGCCACCGGCGCCAACCTGCCCGGCAAGGGCGACACCGCCGGCCTGAAGGCCAACACCCGACTCTGCTATCCGTCGTACTGGCATCCGGACCCGGAAGCCGAGGACATCGACTGGTTCCACAAGTACGTCGTCGACAGCATCGAGGAGCTGCCCGCGATCGACGGCGCCTCCGTCGCCACCGTCACCCGCTACACCTACGGGACCCCGGCCTGGCGGCTCGCCGAGCGGGAGTTCACCAAGAAGTCAACCCGCACGTACTCCCAGTTTGCCGGCTTCGCGCAGGTCGCCGTCCGCACCGGCGACGACGATCCCGCCATCGGCAGCGCGCAGACCAAGACCGTCACCCGCTACTTCCGGGGACTCGGCGACACCGTCTCGGTACGGGACATCACCGGCGCTGAGATCGCCAAGGACCGAAAGCCCTTCGCCGGCCGCATCGCCGAGGAGCTGACCTACACCAGCGCCGAGGACGCCGACGGGGAGTGGCTGACCCGCAGCGTCACGTACCCCGCTGCCCAGCTTCTCGCCAGTCGCGACCGCGACGACGGCCTCAGCCCGCTGGAGGCCTGGCGGGTCACCGAGCCGCGGCAGGTGGCCCACGCCCGCTCCTCCGGCACCGGCGACGACACCCGCACCGAGCGGGTTGTCGAGACGAGGACCACCTTCGAGACGACGCATGGCCTGCCCACGCACGTCGAGTCCCTCGGTGACACCGCGCAGACCGGCGACGAGTCGTGCGCCTTCCTCGAGTACCACCACCGGCTGGACAAGAACCTCATCGGGCTGACCAAGCAGGTTCGCTCCAGCCCAACCACCTGCACCGCCGCCACCTTCGACGACCTGACGACGCTGAGCTCCGCCAGCCGGGTCGCCTACGACGGCGCGGACTACGGCGTCGACCTCGGTGACGGCACCCGGGGACTCGCCACCGAGACCTGGTCGCTGAAGGGCGACGGCTCCGGCTTCCAGGCCGACGGCACCACCGGCTTCGACGCCATCGGCCGTGTCGTGACCCGAACCGACGTGGACGGCGAGACGTCCACGATCACCTACACCCCCGCCACCGGTCAGGCCTTCGCCGTCTCGGAGGAGAACGCGCTGGGCCACCGGCAGACTCGGGAGGTGGAGCCGGGCCGGGCCGTCTCCCTCAAGACGACCGACGTCAACGGCCTGGTCAGCGAGGCGAGGTACGACCCGTTGGGCCGGCTCGTCGAGGCGTGGGCACCCGGCCGTACCCCCTCCACCAAGGCTGTCCCGGACTTCCGGGCCGAGTACGCCATCCCGGACGGCAAGCCGCCGTACATCACCACCTTCGCGCGGGGGCACGAGGGCCGAATCGAAACCTCGGTCACGCTCTACGACGGAATGGGTCGGGAGCGGCAGAGCCAGACCGAGGCCATCGGCGGCGGTCGTCTGATCACCGACACGCTCTACAACAGCTCCGGCGAGGTGTGGCAGACCCGCAACGCCTACCACGCCGAGGGATCACCGATCGGGCAGCTCTTCACGCCGCTCGCCGACACCGCCGTCCCCAACGTCACCCGCTACACCTACGACGGTCTCGGCCGGGTCACCCGGGAGTTGCCGGTCCTGGACGGCGTCGAGGTGCCGGCGCGGGCCACCAGCTACACATACGGGGAGGACCACTCCACGGTCGTCAACCCGGCAGGTGCCGCGTCCTACCGCATTTTCAGTGACGCCATGGGCCGGACCACCCGGCTGGACACCTTCACCGACAGCGGCCACACCGAGTTCACCTCGATGCGGTACGAGTACGACACGCGTGGAAACCTGGTGCAGGCCACCAACTCCGCCGACGAGACCCACCCGTGGAGTTGGACGTACGACCAGCGCGGGCGACTCGTCACCGCCGTGGACCCCAACAGCGGTACCAGCCAGCTGACGTACGACCGGTTCGACCGGCAGGAGAGCGTCACCAACGGCCGCAACATCACCGTCTGGAACAGCTACGACAAGCTGCACCGCCCCACCGAGCAGCGGCTCGGCGTCAGCGACGGCACCCTGCTGGCGGCCTACACCTACGACAGCGCCCCGGGCGGCAAGGGGCTGCCGGCGACCGCCACCCGCTACACCGACGGTCTGGCGTACACCCAGTCGATCGGCGGGTACACCGACGACTACCAGCCCACCTCCACCACCCTGACGCTGCCCGACTCCATCGCCGACACCTGGGGCCTGGAAACCTCCTACCGGTACGACTACACGTACACCGACACCGGTCTGCCCGAGTCGACCATGCTGCCGGCCGTCGGAGCTCTCCCCGCTGAGAAGCTGCTGACCCGCTACACCAGGGACGGGCTGCCCCTGTCGGTGTCGGGTAAGGACTGGTACGGCGCCGAAACGGTCTACTCGCCGTACGGGCAGGTGCTGCGCTCCACCCTCGGCGCCCAGCCGTACCGGGTGTGGACCACCGCCTCCTACGACAACGCCAGTGGCGCCCTCACCGACCAGTTGGTCCACCGAGAGCAGACCGATGACCAGAGCATCGTCGCTGCCAACCTGGTGTCGCACCGCTCCTACCAGTACGACGAGGCCGGCAACGTCACCTCGATCCGTGAGCGCTCCCTCGGCCTTGAGGAGCGGCAGTGCTTCACGTACGACCCGATCGGCCAGCTGACCACGGCGTGGACGGCGACCGACCAGGAGTCCTGTGCCGCTAGTCCGGCCGGCGACACCGTGACCGCCGGCACCGACGGCGCCGGCTACTGGCAGGAGTACGAGTACGACCTGCTCGGCAATCGCACGAAGCTGGTGGAGAAGGACCTCACCGGCGACACCGCCAAGGACGCCACCACCAGCTACGACTACGGCAAGGCCGACGGCACGCAGCCGCGCACCCTCACCAAGGTCACCAAGGACTACGTGACCCCGGACGGCGCGGAGGTCACCGCCGTCGCCGAGCGGCTGTATGAGCTGACCGGCGAGACCAAGGTCGTCACCTCCGTGGAGAGCGGCGACCAGCAGGTGCTCTCCTGGACCTACGACGGCAAGGTCGACCGGATCAGCGGCGCGGGAAGCAGGGGCAAGACCGCCTACGTCGGGTTGGCCGACAAGTGCATCGACCTGAGCCGGGGCGTACCGGGTAATCCAGTACAGCTGGTCTCGTGCAACGGCACGATCGCGCAGAAGTGGACTTTCGCTCCCGCACCCGGCCAGGCCGATGCGAACCTGGGCACCCTGTCCATATATGACGGCTGGTGCGTCCAGCCTGCCGCCAATGCAGCCGGGTCAGCCTTGGCCACACAGGAGTGTTCCGGGTCGACCGATCAGCACCTGGAGCGTCTCTCCACCGGGCAGCTCAAGCACTCGGCTTCCGGGCTGTGCCTCGCGGTGAAGGACGCGGCCACCGACGACCTCACCCCGCTGGTGCTCGTGGCCTGTGACGCGGATTCCGCTGCGCAGCAGTGGGAGGCGCAGAACGAGACTCGGCACCTCTACGGACCCGGCGGCAGCCGCCTGCTCACCTTCCAGGACCAGCACGCGACGCTGTACCTCGGCGAGTCGGTGCTGACCGTGCAGCGAGGCGGGACGCTGGTCAATACCCAGCGTTCCTATCCGGCACCGGGTGGTGTCGTGATGCGCTACGTGTATCTCGTCGACCGCAGTACCGGACTTGTCGCGCTCGCGGGTGACCATCAGGGCAGCCCGTACGCTGAGGTCGGCCTCCAGGGCGAGATGCCGGTGCGAGTCCGTAAGCAGGACCCGTTCGGTAACCAGCGTGGCGCCGCGCCCATCGGCGTCAACATGCAGACCCACACCGGGTTCCTCGGTGCCCAGCGGGATGACGCCTCCGGCTACACACCGCTCGGCGCGCGGCTCTACGACCCGGTGGTGGGCCGCTTCCTCTCCGCCGACCCAGTGCTGGACATCGCGGACCCGATGCAGTCCAACGGGTACGCGTACGCCCACAACAACCCGGTGACCCACTCCGACCCGACGGGTCTGGCGGTGTCGTTGACCGCCTCGGAGAAGGCAGCGGCGCTCGCGGGCGCGGGCCTGTCGGCGGCGCAGGTCGCCCAGGCCCAGTCCGACATGAACCGTTCGTTGATGTCGGTGATCCTCGACTCGGCCTGGTACATGCTGAAGGAGTTCATCGGCATCAACGACGCCATGAACTGCTTCGGCGGTGACATGTGGGCGTGCGGCAGCCTCATCGTCGGGGCGATTCCCTGGACGAAGCTCGGCAAGATTCCGGGCGTAATCAAGGCAGTCAACCGGACTATCTCCGCGATTCAGGCATGGCGTACGGCGAAACGTGTCGCTGAAGGGGTGCTACGCGCCGCCAAGGCGGCGGAGACAGCGGCGCTCAACGCCAAGAAGCTGGCCATCGAAAAGGCGAAAAAAGCCGCCCAAGCCGCGAAGAAAAAAGCCGCCCAAAAAGCCCAAACAACGAGTAATAAGGCAGCCAACGCCACAAAGAAGACCGGCAACTCAGCCCAAAAGAACGCCCAGGCGAAATCCAATCCGAAGGGCTCGTCGGCGGCCTCCAGCGGCGCCGGCAAATCCGGCAAGTCCGGTGGGGGTGCTGGCAAGTCCGGTGGTGGCTCCGGCAAGTCTGGCGGGGGCTCGGGTAAGGGTGACTCCAAGGGCGGCGGGGACTCCGGCGCGACGGCGCGCGGCGATGGCGGCTCAAGCGGCGGGTCCTGCAAGGTCAACAGCTTCGTTCCCGGCACCAGGGTCCTGATGGCGGATGGCTCCACCAAACCGGTGGAGGATGTGCAGCCGGGTGACGAGGTCCTGGTTACTGACCCGGAGACGGGCGAGACCGTGGCCGAGACGGTTTCCGCGGCCATCAAGGGCGACGGTGTCAAGAAGCTGGTGAAGGTCACCATCGACACCGATGGCGACCGTGGCTCGGAGACTGCCGAGATCACCGCGACTGACGGTCACCCGTTCTGGGTGCCGGAGTTGGGCGAGTGGATCGACGCCACCGACCTGCGTTCCGGCCAGTGGCTGCGGACCAGCTCCGGCACGTACGTGCAGATCACGGCGATCGACCGCTGGGATGTCCTGCAGGCCACCGTCCACAACCTCACCGTCGCCAACATCCACACGTACTATGTGCTAGCCGGCAACACGCCGGTCCTCGTACACAATTGCAACGGGGCTACGCTTGACCTCAAGTACAAGGACAGTTGGACTGCCGGACAGAGGGCGGCTGCCGATGCGAAGGTGGCGGCACTCAATTCTGCCGATCGGCTTGTAGTTACTCAAGTGCAACGGTCGGGGAGTGCGGCGGATGTATGGCGCGCAAATGGGAGGAAAACCATCCCCGGCACCGACATCGATCACAAGATTGATCTTCAGCTGGGCGGTGCCGATCACATCGATAACATGTGGCCACTCGATTCCTCAGTGAACAGAAGCCTCGGCGCTCAGATCTCTGCAAAGCTGAAGGGTCAGGGGCTGAAGCCTGGGGATATAGTCTGTAGAGTTACGATCTCGGCGCGATGTTAGGAGCTGATGTGCCTTCGGAGGGATGGGAGCTGACTCGGGCTGTCAGGACCGACGCTGGGATGTTTGGCGTCTGGCAGCCTGAGCGCTTCACAGGTGTGACCAGCCTGGACGAGTGGGAGGATGAGGTGTCCGAGGATGCGGCGCTTCTCCGCTACATTCAGGCTGGAGTTTTCGTCCCGATCAATTTTGGTGGGGGTGGCGCCTATCAATTCACCGTCCGATACGGCGATCGGGCTGGTGGCTTGACGGAGCGTGAAGGACGGTACCGACTGGTTTCGTCGAAGCCGTATTTGCTGATTGCTAGGGGGCAAACTGCACTGGGTGGTCTGGAGGCTGTTGGTCAATACTCAGGTATTGATCCCTTGGTACTGCCGACGGATCCAGGGCGCTACACCGTTACCATTCACTTGATTGATTGGAAGGCTGAGCCCGGCACTGCTGATCCCGATGGGAAGCCAACGGCGAGTGCACTGTCGGACTTCCTAGTTGAAATATCCCCAGATTCTGGAAGTGAAGAATATCGTTCACTCTTGGCTACATTCGATTGACCGTGCATGCCTCAAGCAAGGGCATTGCGTGATTGCGTAGCGTAGTCCCGCGGCATCGCTGTGCGCTGGCGGTCACGGTCGTACCCGCGGGTTGCCGTCATGGCTACCGTCAAACCTGATTCTTGTTGTAAATGCATCGATCTAGTTAGTCAGCTTCTCGTATTGCGGATGAGGCGGCGGGCGGGTGAGCAGCTATCCGGCCCGCGCTCTTCGCTGCCGCCTCGTTGGCATGTTGCGTAGTAGCGTGGCGATCGCCGGAACCGGCACGGAGATCGACGTGTGAAGCGGTCGTTGCCGCCTGGCGGAGTTGGCACTGCCGCTCAATGCGGTTCGTGCGTGAGCGCGTGCGCGCGGGCCGGAACGGCTGTAGCGCGTGCGCGCGCGGCCCGGCGTGAGCCGGGCCGTACTTGATTCTGTAAAGCAGTTTTGAGCCAGTCGGATCTTGGTCGACATCGAAGCCATGAACCGCGCCCTGCACCCCGACGACACCGACTTGGACGACGACACCCCACCCACCGACAACTGAGGCCCACCGGCCAGCGGCGCCCCGACCAGACCCACCACGGTCCTGGTTGGGGTGCCGCTACTCGTTGTGTAGTGCGGGCGAACGCTGCCAGGCGAGGAACCGTGCGTGGAGTACTCCTGACGGGGTGTGGGGTAGGTCTTCGCATGCTTGGACCAGGTACGCCGACAGGTGCAGTATCAGCGACACCCGGGCACCGGTGAACTCCGCCACGAGTTGCCGTTTCCGGGTCCGGCACGGCCACGGTACCCCGCATCCCGCGCAGATCCACTGCGGCCGTATCGGTTGATGCATCGACAACAACCCCACCACCCTCCCGGATCGTTGGAAGGGGGAAGGGACCGCCACCCGCACCAAACCCAGAACCACAGCCCGGGTCGAGTGGCGCCCCTTCCCCCTGGCGCCCACCAGCCCGGCGAAAGTGCCGCAAGCGAACCGGCGAGGCCCTTGCTGCTGAACCTACGAACCAACCCCGGGACACCCCAACGTCCCGACAGGCACCAGCCTGGATACTTCCACGACCCTGGTGCGTCCCGCCGTGTCCACTACCGTGGGACGGTATGAGTCACCGCCTACGCGCGGCCATGCTCCGCGCCCGCCTCAACCCCGCCGCCCTCGCCGAAGCCGTCGGAGTCGACGTCAAAACCGTCACCCGGTGGCTCAGCGGCCGGATCCCACACGCACCCGCCTCGCCGTCGCCGACGCCCTCGGCGAAACCGAAGCCGACCTGTGGCCCCAAACCCGCCCCGACCAGGCACCCGGCGCGGAAGCCACCGCCGAGGTCGTCGCCGCCTACGCCCACCGCGCCGACATCGGCCACCACGTCTGGGCCGCCCTACTCACCGGCGCCACCACCCGCATCGACCTGCTCGGCTACGCCTACCCATTCCTCCTAGAACTGCTGCCCCACACCATGCAACTCATCACCGACAAAGCCACCAACGGCACCCAGGTCCGGCTCGCGTTCGCCGACCCCGACTGCCCACACGTCGCCGAACGCGACAACCTCGAACAGATCGGCGGCACCCTCCCCGGCCGCATCCGCAACGCCCTCAACTTCTGCGAACCCCTCCACCAGGTGCCCGGCGTCCACATCGGCCTGCACACCGTGCACCTGTACAACTCGGTGTTCCGCTTCGACCACCAAATGATCGTCACCCCACACCTCTACCGCGCCCGCGGCTACCAACACCCCGCCCTACACCTACGCGAACTCTCCCCGCACGGCATCTTCGCCGCCCACGCCGACCAATTCGAACAGATCTGGCAAACCACCACCGCCTACCCCACGCACACCCCGTGACCGGCCGCCGCGACCACTACCACGACCCCCACGCCCCCACCCCGAACAGCCTCATCCCCGGCGCCGCCGCCATCATCACCGACCCACACGGCCGCATCCTGCTGCAACAACGCACCGACTCCGGCAACTGGTCCCTCCCCGGCGGCACCATGAACATCGGCGAAACCCTCCAACAATGCGCCATCCGCGAAGTCAAAGAAGAAACCGGCCTCGACATCGCCATCACCGGCCTCCTCGGCATCTACACCGACCCCGCACACGTCATCGCCTACCCCGACGGCGAGGTGCGGCAGGAGTTCACCATCACCTACCGTGCCCGAGCCACCGGCGGCACACTCACCGTCAGCGACGAATCCACCGACCTCCGCTACATCCACCCCACCGACTTCGACCACATCCCCATCCACGACACCGTCCGACTCCGCCTCCACCACCACACCCAACACCGCGACACCCCCTACCTCGGATAGCGCCGCCCATCGATGCCCGGGCCGCTGAAGGGCGCGGATGTCTTCCCAGGTTGCCGTCACCGTTGCCGTGAATGCCGATGATTTTCGATGCGGCGAGTCGGTCCTACGCACGAAAGGCCAGGTGAAACGCCATGAACACGTAAGTCGCACGACGTGACGGGCTGAAAATCCCACACGTACTATGTGCTGGCGGGGGGCAACTCCAGTCCTGGTTCACAACACCGGCGGCAGCGGCCACATGTGCGATATCACCGCGACAGCTCCTGACGGGAGTACGCGTGTCGATGTGAAGTTGGAGAGCGGTGACATGACTCCGGAGGAGGCTGCTCTCGGATATCCCAACAATTACGCCTTCACGCACTCGGAGCATCGGTTCTCCCGTGTGGCAGGTGCCTCCACCGGGCCGAAGGTCTCACTTCCGAACGATCCGTTCGCTGGTAGGCACCCGTTGAGTTCTGGTGACGCGGTGACGCGGTGACGCGGTGACGCGGTGACGCGGTGACGATGCGAGGCCAGCTTCCGCCCTGTTCAAGGTGTAAGGGGGCAATGAACCGCATGGTCAGGGAATTAGGAGTATCGGTTACATATACATGGGACGGTGTTAAGGGTGCCGGAATATGGAAGGCGAGGGGCTAGCGATGAGACTGACCGCCACGGAGGTCGGGTTCTTTGAGGACTACGAGGATGAGGAGTCTCTGGAGGTAGGCGTCAGGGGGGTGGATGGCGCTGGTGTTCGGAGGTCTCTTTCGATTCAGCGATCCACCTATGAGCCAGACGAGCAGGAAGTGCAGTCTGGAATGGACTCCTATAACGTCTCGAACGAGCGGGGGTTCACGGTTTACGGCTGTCTGCAGCGCGTGCAGCTTAACGGCACGCTACTGGCCCTGGAGTTCACAGCTGAGGATGCGGAGATTCTTGAAATTCCGGCTCTCGTGGAAGTGGAACTCCGTGATTCAGGAGCCGACATTGCGAACTTGTCGACGAAACTTGGTGAGATCTTGGACTGGGGTTCCACCGAGAAGCGGCCGGAACTGATCGGGCTGAACGTTTCCGAATAGACGTCCGCTACATCCGCTTCCACGACCTGCGACACACCTGCGCCACGCTGCTGCTAGCCGTCGGGATACTTCGGTCTGGATATTAACAATCACAGTGGGCATTTCCTGCCATCCGCGGAAAGCCTGCAGGTCGGCCGCGAAGTATTTGCGAGAGCGGGGATCGGATTCTAATGATCGATCTGTGCCTGTTGGGAAAGCTTAGTATTGGCGACCTCTCCATGTTGCTTGCTGAGCGAACGCCTACCTGGACCGGCATTCATCCTTCTGATTGGCATTATTTGCTCGCATTATTCAACTCACAGCTGATGTGTGCCGATCGGCAGGCAGTAACCCGGGACTTACCACTGTTGCGTCGTGCATATGAAACCCTGATCGAGGCCGCCCGTGACGGTGGTGCTATCGACCAGCGCGAGAGTGTTTTGCGCCTCGTCAACCTGCTCGTGGCTTTGGCTGCGATTTCAGACTCTGACGAGGAGATTGACGACTTGGTGGCGGAGGCAAAGCGTGTCGCCCTGGAGAACGTGCCAATGTCGCTTGAGTCTGTTCAGGTTAAAGTTCGGGGCTGGCGCACGTTACCGATCAAAGAGATTCGAGATTTGCGCTACGCGAAGAACCTATTGACTCCGCTCGGTTCAATCGCGAATCGAGGTAGTCGCGGAATGTGTTCGACAAACTTCGAAGCTTGGATGGGCCTACTGTCATCCCTTCCGTAGTTGCGCCTCGGGGCCAATCCATGGTGGGCGCGCGCGGGCCGTTAACCGATCTATCCAAGACCTCAACCTTTATTGATTACCGATGCATCGGTCCCACCTCACCAGCCGAAGGCTCTTACGAGGCGAAACACGGACTAAACCTCGCCCGATTCCTCGATGAGGGAGAGTGCGCCGGATGGGCAGAGTTCGACGGCGTCGCGGGCTCGTTGGGCGGCTTCGCCTTCGGGGTGTTTGGTGACGAGCATGACGATGCCGTCGTCGTGCTGGTCGAACACGGTCGGGTCGGTCATTACGCACTGGCCGGCTCCGATGCAGACGTCGGTGTTCGCCTCGATTCGCATATGGTCCTCCGTTACCAGGCGACGGGGAGTTCTTCGGCGCCGTAGATGATCGCGTCGGACTTGAACGGGATGTCGTCGAGCGGTGCGGCCAGGCGGAGGGTGGGGATGCGACGGAACAGGGTGTCGAAGACGATTTGCAGCTCCAAGCGAGCCAGGGTTTGGCCGATGCACTGGTGTGGGCCGAAGCCGAAGGCGACGTGGTGGCGCGCGCCGCGTTCGAGGTCGATCTGGTTTGGGTCGGTGAAGACCGTGGGGTCGTGGTCGGCGGCCAGCCCGGAGATGACGACTCCGTCGCCGGCGGTGATGGTGGTGTCGCCGAGCTGTACGTCCTCGGTGGCCACGCGGGCGGTGACGGTATCGGTGATGGTGAAGTAGCGCAGTAGCTCCTCGACGGCCGGCGGTGTCTTCTCCGGGTCATCTTTGATCATGGCTAGCTGGTCGGGGTGTTGGAGCAGCCCCACAACGCCGAGGGAGATCATGTTCGCGGTGGTCTCGTGACCGGCGATGAGCAGGAGGAAGGCCATACTGACCAGGCTCGTGCGGTCGAAGGTGCCGGCCGCGTGCTGTTTGGCGATCTGCCGGCTGAGCAGGTCGTCGGTGGGGTCGGCGACCTTGCGGTCGATCAGCCCGCCGAGGTAGGTGTTCAGCTCTTCCTGGATGCGGACCCGGACCTTCGATGGTGTGTGGTGCCGGACCAGGGGGCCGCTGCGCGCCTGGAAGAAGTCATGGTCGGCGTAGGGGACGCCGAGTAGCTCGCAGATGACCAACGACGGCACCGGCAGCGACAGCGCTTCGACCAAGTCGGCGGAGCGTTGCTCGGAGGACAGCATCTCGTCAATGTGCTGGTCGACGATCTGCTGGATCCGTGGCCGCAGCCCGGCCATCCGCCGGACGGTGAACTCACCCATCAGGGCCCGCCGCGTCTGGGCGTGCTCGGCGCCGTCCATGCCAAGCATGGAGGTGGGCTGGTCCTGCAACTGTTTTCTGGTCTCCGGGTCGGTGCTGACGAACGGGAAGTTGTCCCGGCGGCGGTCGGAGGAGAACCGCCGGTCGGCCAGGACGGCGCGGGCCAGCTCGTGCCCGGCGATCCACCATGCTTCGCGGCCGGTCGTCAGGCGGACCTTGGTCAGCGGGGAGTGCTCCCTGATCTGTTCGTATTCGGCGGGTGTGCTGAAGGGGCATCCACGTTCGACGGGAAATTCGGTGTCGGTGACCTCGCCGGAGCCAGGCCCTGACGTAGCAGTCGAGGAGGTCCCTGGCGTAGTGATCGAGGCAGTCTCTGTCATGGTGATCGTCACCTCGCAGAAGTGGATGTTGTCCCCGCCCGCTCGGCCCCAGGCTAGCCGGACGGTGGCACTCCGTCCATGCCTGATCGTCGATGGCCAGGCTGGTCTGCCTACCGGCCGGGCGGGGACGACAGCGGGCACCTATCCGATCCGGGTCGCTTCGATGGTGGTGCTCGTCCGCGCCGTACGGAAGGTGGCGACCACCGCGGTCGCGGCGAGCGCGAGGCTCGTGGCGAGGATCAGGTAGTACGAGGGAGGTAGCCAGTTGATCGTTCGTTGGCCTTCGGTGAGGCCGGCGACGATGCACCAGGCGGTGAGGATCCCGAGCCCGATGCAGAGTGCGAAGACCGTGGCGAGCGGCAGGGCTGCTTCGGCGACGATGACGCGGCGTACCGTCGATACGGGCATTCCCATGAGGCGGAGCAGGCCGAGTACCCGCTTCCGGTCCAGGATGGCGGCGATGCTGGAGGCGGCGAGGGCGACCGCGGAGATCAGGGTGGCCACGAGCACGGCCAGGCGGCCGAGGGTGGCGTAGCGGTCGGCCCAGGTTCGCCACCGGGTGCCCTCGTGGTCGGCCTGGGTCCCGGGCGGAGATAGCAGGCGCAGTTCGCTGCCGAGAATGGCGGTGCGGGCACGTTCGACCGAGTGCGTCGTGCCGTCGGTGGCGACGAGCAGAATTTCCGGCGTGGTGCCCGGTGCGGTCGCTGGGCGGGTGACCAGCGAGCCGTCGCCGAAGGCGCTGCTGCCGTTGACCTGGATATGGCTGGCGCCGTGGGGGTTGGGTAGGCCGGCTCCCGCGGCGTCGGCGGCGGTGAAGACGGGGCCGCTCTCGGGGTGGGAGTAGCCGATCGCGGTCGCGGTGACCCCGTTGGTTTGGGCGATCCGGGATGTCGCGGCGGTGACCGCGGTGGTACCGGACGCCGGTGCGCCGGCATCGTCCGGTGGTGGCGGGTGGAGCCAGGCGATCAGGGTGGAAGGCGCGAGATACTCGGAGTCTTCGATGGCTGGTTCCTCGGCGACGGTGGTGATCCCGGCGGAGAAGACCGATACCAGGAAGACGGCGGCGACCAGGCCGCTGACCGCGCGGAACGTTGCCCGTGGGTGTTGTTGGATGCGGTTCATTGCGATCACCCCGGCGGTGCGGTGCGTGCGGCGGGCCGCGATCCGCGCGATCCAGTAGGTGAGCACCGGCCCGGCGGCGATCAGCCCGACCAGGAGCAGGACGAAGCCGGCGATGAGGATCCGGTCGGTACGGGGGAGCGGGGTGTGCCGCAGGGCAGCGGTCGTGGCGCCCAGCAGCACCACCACGCCGGCGATGAGCGGCACCACGCCGAGGGCGGTGGGGCGGCGCTCGGTGCGCCCGCGGCTGCCACCGAGGGGACCGATTCTGGCCCGGCTGGTGCGCCACCCGGCGACGGCGGTGCAGCCGGCCACGACGCCCGCGACGACGATGAGCACCGTGCCGGGCGGCACGGTCAGGTCGGTGCGAAAGAACCGGCCGTCTTCCATCTCGACCAGGGCGGCGATCGGGATGAGCAGCCACGCCAGGGCCACCCCGGCCAGGGCGCCCACGAGGCTGGTCACCCCGGTCTCGGTGGCGGCGATGGCAGCGACCCGGCGGGGGGTGGCGCCGATGAGGCGTAGGGCGGCGAAGCGTTCGGTGCGGGTGGCCGCGCCGAGGCGGGTGACGATCCCGACCAGGATCAGGACGGGGAGCAGAACCGCGATGGCGCCGATGATGGTGATGGTGCGGTAGTTGCTGCTTGGATAGGAAACCCCGCGGAACTCCGTGACCGACCAGACACCTCCGCGGAGGAAGACGCTTCCCGCCCCGCCAGATATCGATGGCCGTAGGTTCTCGGTCGTCGTCCCGGTTACGACAACCAGCGAGTCCGGGCCCGCCAGGCCCGCTTCGTCAATGACGCCGGCCGGGGCGCCATACCGGGAACCGAGGATGTCCGTGGGGTTCGCCTCGATGAGGGCGATCAGTGCGGGGGAGGCGTGGTAGGTGCCGGCCTCCGGGGGCCGCCCGACTCCGGGTACGACCACGGTCGAGTCCGGCGTCGCGACGATGTCGACCCTGATGATCTCTTCCCCGTCGAAGTGCTCCAGGTTGGTCGCCGCGAGCACGGAGTCGTCGGTTGGCGCGGCGGCAGCCGGGTTCTGGACCTGGGTGGACCACTCTCCGTGGGACAGGGAGGGCCAGCTGAGGCGTTCGGAGCGGGAGGTGACTCCGTCGTAGCCGCCGAGGAGTAGCAGCAGTAGGGCGACCCCGACCGCGATGCCGCCGGCCATGCCGATCAGCCGCCCGGATGCCCCGCGGCCCTCCGCCGTGACGAGTCTGGTCAGGGTGAACAGCCTCATCCGTACGCCCCTCCGATCGTGACCTGTCCATCGCGGACGACGACCTCCCGGTCGGCGTAGGCGGCCGTACGTGGGTCGTGGGTGGTGAGGATGAGGGCGGTGTTGGCGTCTCGGGCGGCCTCGGTGAGGGCGAGCATCACCGTCTCGGCGGCGAGTGAGTCCAGCGATCCGGTCGGCTCGTCCGTGAAGAGCAGGGTTGGCTTGGTGGCCAGGGCTCGGGCGATGGCGACCCGCTGCGCCTGCCCGCCGGAGAGCTGCCCCGGCAGTTTCCGGGAGTACTCGCCCAGACCGAGCCGGTCGAGCCAGGCGTCAGCCCGGCGGCGGGCTTCGCGGCGTTTGACGCCGGCCAGCAGGAGGGGAAGCGTCACGTTGTCCACCGCGTTCAGGTCGGGCAGGAGCTGCCCGTGTTGAAAGACGAATCCGAATTTGTCCAGGCGGAGCCGCGACCGGCCCGCCTCGTTGAGGTCGGTGAGGCGAACGTTGTCGTAGTCCACGGTGCCCTCGTCTGGGACCAGGACCCCGGCGAGTACGTGGAGGAGGGTGGATTTTCCCGACCCGGAGGGGCCGGTCACCGCGATGATCTCGCCAGCGTGGCAGTCCAGGTCGATGCCGCGCAGGGCTTCGGTTAGCCCGAACGCCAGCCGCAGCCCCCGCGCCGACAGGAGGGGAGCCGACCCGTCCTCGAGGGTGCGCGGCGACATACTGATGGTCTCGACCTTGTTCACTTTTTTACCTCGGCTTGTAGCTGGGAGAGGCGGGCGGCGGTCAGGTCGATCCAGCGCAGGTCCGCCTCGATGTGGAACAGGGCGTGGTCGCAGGCGAGGACGACGGCGAGGCTCGCTCCCCGCTTCTCGTTGGTCAACTCCCGCATCCGCGCCATGTGCCGGCTTCGTTGCAGGTCCAGCAGTCGGCCGGCGTCGTCGCCGAGGAGCAGCGCGATGATTGTCTTGGCGAAGAGGTCGCTCTGCAGGGTTTCCGACGGCACCTCGGGGGTGAAGATCCACTCCAGTACCCGGGCGCGGCCGGCGGGGGTGATCCCGTAGCGCTTGCGCTCCGGGCCGGTGCCGGCCTCGGCGCCGATCGCGACGATCCAGCCGTCGCGCATCAGCCGGGTCAGGGTGGTGTAGACCTGCCCGAACGCCAGTGGTTTCTTCAGCCCGAACCAGCGGTCGTAGCGGCTTTTCAGGTCGTAGCCGTAGCTCGCACCGGTGCCGAGGAGGCCGAGGAGGGTTGTCGTGTTGTCCACGCCCGGGAATATATACACGCGGTATCTACACGCACAATCTACTTCGGCTTGTGGCTTGTGGCTTGTGGCGCCGTAGGGGTCGGCCGGATCGTCAACCTATGGTTGACGAGCTGCATGCGTCAACCTATGGTTGACGCATGACTGAATCATTGATGATGACCCACCCGGTACGCCTCGACGAGCTGATCGACCACATCAAGCAGGGGCGCGACAGCGCGCTGGACCAACTCGCCGACGCGGTCCTGGCCGGCGAGCACCTCGGCGAGGTGGCCGACCATCTGATCGGTCACTTCGTCGACCAGGCCCGACGCTCGGGCGCCTCGTGGACCGAGATCGGCCGCAGCATGGGCGTCAGCAAGCAGGCCGCCCAGAAGCGTTCGGCGGCGAAGGTGGCGACGGCCGCGGAGCTGGAGTCGGATGGCGGCTTCAGCCGGTTCACCACCCGGGCCCGTAACGTCGTCGTCGCCTCCCAGGAGGAGGCGCGCGCCGCCGGTAACGCCGAGATCGGTCCGGCGCACCTGGCGTTGGGTCTGCTGGTCGATCTGAATGCGCTCGCCCCGCAACTGATCAAGGCGCGCGGGGTGTCCCTGGACCGGCTCCGGGACGCGGTCGCGGCGACCCTGCCGCCCCGCGTCGAGCAGGTTCCGGACCTGATTCCGTACGACGCGCGGGGCAAGAAGGCGTTGGAGCTCACCTTTCGGGAGGGGCTTCGACTCGGCCACAATTACCTCGGTACCGAGCACATCCTGCTCGCCCTGCTTGAGGAGGAGGGCGGCGACGGCGTGCTCACCGGCCTCGGCCTGGAGAAGGAAGGGGTGGAGGCCGCGGTCCAGGGCGCACTCGCCGCGCTCGCCCGCAAGAGCTAGGCGAGGCAGAGAGGGGAGACGTGATGGGGCAGCCGTTGCGCATCGCGGTGGCACAGCCACGATGCCTCGCGTACGACGTGCTGGTCAACGCGGAGGCGCACGCGACGGCGGTCCGGGCGGCGGACGCGCGGGTGGTGGTGTTCCCCGAGCTGTCGCTGACCGGCTACGAACTGGACGCGCTGCCAGTCGCTCCCAGCGACGAACGGCTGACCCCCATCGTCAACGCCTGTGCCGACACCGGGGCGCTCGCACTCGTTGGCGCCCCGGTGCCGGGGCCGGGCATCGGCGTGCTGGCGGTGGACGGGAAAGGCGCACGGGTGGCCTATCGGAAGGTCCACCTGCACGGTCGGGAGGCTCTCCACTTCGTCCCCGGCGAGCCGGCCGTGATCGACGTGGACGGGTGGCGGCTGGGGCTCGCCGTCTGCCGTGACACCGGCGTCCCCGAGCACGCCGCGCAGACGGCCGCGCTCGGGATCGACGGTTACGTGGCTGGGGTCGTGCACGCCGAGGACGAGGCCGAGGTGCACGGCGAGCGGGCCCGTCGGGTCGCCGCAGACCACGGCGTCTGGGTGGCCACGGCGGCCTTCGCCGGACCGACCGGTGGCGGCTTCACCCGAACGTCCGGCCGCTCGGGCATCTGGTCCGCCGCCGGGGAACTGGTTGCCGAGGCGAGCGCCGCCCCCGACGATGTTGCCCGTACGGTCTTCTATCGAGCTGAGACTGGCCCCTTCGCCCGTACGGGGGTCAGCGTGGGCAGGGGTACTCCTGGAACGTCTTGAAGGCGCTGCGGGTGCCGAGCATCGTGGGCTCGCCCTGGCAGTCCTCGTAGAGGCTTCCCACCACGCTGGTGTGTGACGGGTCGGAGTAGAAGGTCGTGTAGCACTCGAAGCCGAACGTGCAGGCGCGAGCCGGCGCGGGTGCTGCGGGCGAGACGAGGACGGTGGCGGCGAGGAAGGCCAGGACGACGAAGAGGCGTCGGATCATGATGGTTGACCTCCGGCGATGTGGGCTGATGAATCGAGAGCTGACTGTGCCGTAAGCATTAACCAGTATGAAACAAATAACAACTCAACCTTTCGCGTGCGTGCTGTTTCCCGGCGCCTTCCATGGCGTAGGATTTGTCCGATTCCACCGGCATTCCTGCCGGTGGTGCCGGGTTTCCGGGCGACCCACACGGGGAGCGGCCGCAGTAGGCGATATGGGGCATGTCGACTATGGTGCGATCGCGAGTTCTATTGCTCCACGCCAAATTGCCAAAGCCGGCGGCCCCAGCGGTATCCACAGCTCAAACCGCATTGGCCTGCGGTGTTACCGCAGGCCAATGCGGCGTTACCGCAGGGCCCGGTGTAGTCGGCGCGATGGCGGCAGCGGTCTGCTCCGTCGAGCCGGGCATCGCACCAGACCCGGGCCCGCAGTAGCTGGCGGTCCTCCTCGCTGAGCGTGGCTTCGCCGAAGTCGAGGACAGTGACGTGCGCGAGTGGGTCGCGGAGCGCCGTGGCGAGGCGGACCGCATCGTCCTGGTTGGTCGGCGCGTCGGTAGCGTGCGGCGCGTCGGTGCGGTGGCAGCGGTCGGTGTGTCGCGACTGCCACTGGCGCAGGGCCTGCCGGATCCGCTCTGCTTCGGGTCGAGGCCTCGTCGGCGGGCGTCGAAGGTGGCGCCGCGGAGCTGGTACGCGCGCGGTCGGTCCTCGCTCGGGTAGATCATCGTCGGGCCGCCTTCGGGTGTGTCACCGTACGGTCGTTGATGGCCTTCGTGGGTGCTCCCTGCGGTAGCTGTCGAGGCCGGGGCGGGCACCTGGACGGGGTGGAGGGAGGTGCCCGTCCTGGGGTGGCCGCAGTCAATACGTGGCCGGTCTCAGACAAGATTTATTGCAACCCTGGATTGCTGCAATGTAACGCGGGAGGATGCGGGCCAAGGGATGAGGTGCCTAACGCGACGACAGTTAAGGAGATGGCGTGGATGATTCGGGGAGCACCGTTCCGCGTAGGCAACTCGGGAGATATCTGAGAGAGCTTCGAGAAAGCGCGTATGTCACGGTGTCGGCCGCCGCGAAGGAGCTGGAGTGGTCGGCGCCCCGGATCTGGCGGTACGAGACCGGCCAGGTCCCCATGCACCCCAACGATGTGGAGGCCATGTGCCGGGTCTACGGGGCGGCCCGGGAGACGATCGAGACGATGCGGGCGCTGGCCCGGGAGACCAAGGCGCACGGCTGGTGGCACAGTTACGGCTCGGCGATCAAGGACTGGTTCAAGCTGTACGTCGGCCTGGAAGCCGCCGCGACCCGGATCCGAAAATACGAGGTGGACCTGATTCCCGGCCTGTTGCAGACCGTGGAGTACATGACTGAGGTGATCGCCACCGACCATCCGCAGCTCAGCGAGGCGGAGCGCCAGGCGAAGGTGGAGGTGCGCCTGCACCGGCAGCGGTTGTTGGCTCGGGCGATCCCGCGGGCGCCCCAGCTCGAGGTGGTGCTGAACGAGGCGGTGTTGCGGCGGCCACTGAGCGACCGGTCGGCGATGGCGCGTCAACTCGAGGCGTTGCTCGTCACCGGGGAACGGCACAACGTTGGCGTTCGGGTGCTGCCGCTGAGCGCCGGGGTGTTCCGCTGGGCGCAGGTGGGCACCTTCACCATGCTGGAGTTCCCGAGCGACGTGCGGGAGCCGGAGCCGACCACCATTTACACGGACGGGCCGTGCGGGGCGGTCTACCTTGACAAGGCCCACGAGGTCCAGACCTACGAGGACGCCTGGCGTTCGCTCAGCGCGCGAACGCGGGGTGTAGCCGAGTCCCGTGAGTTGATCATGGCGATTGCGAGGGAGATGACCGATGAGGCGTGACGGGGTGTGGCGTAAGTCGTCCCGGTCCGGTGGCGAGGGTGACTGCGTCGAGGTGGCGGCATTCGCCGATGCGGCCGGCGCGCAGAACGGCGCTGTCGGCGCAGGAGACGGCGTCGTCGGCGTACGGGACAGCAAGGACCGGCCCGGTCCGGCGTTGAGCTTCGACTCGGCGGCCTGGGCCCGGTTCGTCGCCGCCGTCCCGGCTGAGGAGCGAGACCAGCTCTGAGCTGCTGTTGGCCGGTGTTGGCCGGGGTGCCGGCACCGGCCCTGCGGTGGATCGGCTCAGGCGCCCGGCGGGGTGCCGGCACCGCCCTTCGGCGCGTCGGCTGAGGCTCCCGGCGAGCGCTGAACCGGCTGGGGAACAATGGCGGGGTGACTTCTCCCCGCGAGGTGGTGCTGCTCGGCTCCACCGGTTCGATCGGCACCCAGGCCATCGACATCGTGCGCCGCAACCCGGACCGGTTCCGGGTGGTGGCGCTCGGCGCCGGTGGCGGCAATGTCGGGTTACTCGCCGCACAGGCCCTGGAACTCGGCGTGGAGGCGGTCGGCGTGGCGCGGGCGTCCGCCGCCCAGGATCTCCAGCTCGCCTTCTACGCGGAGGCGAGCCGCCGCGGCTGGGCCTGGGGCGAGGTTAGGCTGCCGAAGATCATCGCCGGGCCGGACGCGATGACCGAGCTGGCCCAGTGGCGTAGCGACGTGGTGCTCAACGGGGTGGTCGGCTCGCTTGGGCTCGCGCCGACCCTGGCCGCGCTGCGCGCCGGGCGCACCCTCGCCCTCGCCAACAAGGAATCGCTGGTGGCCGGCGGCTCCCTGGTCCGGGCCGCGGTGACCCGGCCGGGGCAGATCGTCCCGGTCGACTCCGAGCACACCGCGCTCGCCCAGTGCCTGCGTTCCGGATCCCGCCCCGAGGTACGCCGGCTGCTCGTCACCGCCAGCGGCGGCCCGTTCCGGGGGCGGCGGCGCGACGAGTTGACCCAGGTCACCCCGGAGCAGGCGCTCGCCCACCCGACCTGGAACATGGGGCCGGTCGTCACGATCAACTCCGCCACGATGGTCAACAAGGCGCTGGAGGTGATCGAGGCGCACGAGCTCTTCGACGTGCCGTACGCCGACATCACCGTGCTGGTCCACCCGACCTCGGTGATCCACTCGATGGTCGAGTTCGTGGATGGCTCCACCATCGCCCAGGCCAGCCCGCCGGACATGCGGCTGCCGATCGCGCTCGGCCTCGGCTGGCCGGACCGGGTCGCCGACGCCGCCCCCGCCGTTGACTGGACGACCAGCCACACCTGGGAGTTCGCGCCGCTGGATGACGCGGCCTTCCCGGCGGTCGCGCTCGCCAAGGCGGCCGGCGAGGCCGGGTGCTGCCGGCCGGCGATCTACAACGCGGCCAACGAGGAGTGCGTCGCGGCGTTCGTCGCGGGACGGTTGCCCTTCCTCGGCATCGTCGACACCCTGGAGCAGGTGCTGGCCGAGGCCCCTGACTTCGGTGAACCAGGTACCGTCGAGGACGTGCTCGCGGCCGAGTCGTGGGCGCGCGGGCACGCGCAGACAATCATCGAGAAGTCAGTGGAAGGAGCTTGATGGCCTACCTGCTCGGGGTGACGCTCTTCGCCCTCGCCATCCTGATCTCGGTGAGTCTGCACGAAGCGGGGCACCTGCTGACGGCGAAGGCCTTCGGCATGAAGGTGACCCGTTACTTCGTCGGTTTCGGTCCGACCCTCTGGTCGTTCAAGCGGGGCGAGACGGAGTACGGCCTCAAGGGCATCCCACTCGGCGGCTTCTGCAAGATCGTCGGAATGACCCCGCAGGACGACGATGTCGACCCGGCCGACCAGCCGCGGGCGATGTGGCGGTTCCCGGTCTGGAAGCGGACGATCGTGATGTCGGCCGGCTCGATCGCGCACTTCGCGCTGGCCCTGATCGCGCTCTGGATCATCGCGATCACCGCCGGTCTGCCCAACCCGAACTTCCCGAGCACCCTGGCGCAGGTCCGGCAGGAGCCGGCGGTCATCCAGCTCGCGACCTGCGTCGTCCCGGAGAACGAGGCCCGGGCCTGCACCGACGCCGACCCGGCCAGCCCGGCCGCCCAGGGCGAACTGCGCGACGGCGACCAGATCACCGCGGTCAACGGCACCCCCGTCACCAGCTACGGTGACCTGCTCGTCGCCCTGCGCGCCCAGCAGCCGGGGCAGCCGGCGCAGGTCGAGTACCTGCGGGACGACCAGCCGGGCAGCACCACCGTGACGCTCGGGCAGACCCAACGCCCGCCGCTGGACGACCCGGAGGGCACCGTTGGGCCGGTCGCGGCGCTCGGCGTCGGGCTCATCCCCAGCACCCCCAGCCGGATCGAGTACGGCCCGATCGGCGCCTTCGGCGGTACCGCCGAGTTCACCGGCACCATGGCGGTGAACACGTACGAGGCGATGAAGCGGATCCCGCAGAAGGTCCCGGCGCTCTGGACGGCGATCACCGGTGGCGAGCGGGAGATGGACACCCCGATCAGCGTGGTCGGCGCGAGCCGGATCGGCGGCGAGGCGGTGGAGAACAACGCCTGGCTGCTCTTCTTCATGCTCTTCGTCTCGCTGAACTTCTTCATCGGCGTGTTCAACCTGCTGCCGCTGCTGCCGCTGGACGGCGGCCACATCGCCATCGCCTGGTTCGAGCGGGCCCGCTCCTGGATCTACGCCGGGCTGCGTCGTCCCGACCCGGGCCGGGTCGACTATCTCAAGCTGATGCCCGTGACGTACGCGGTGATCCTGATCGGCGGCGCGTTCACGCTGCTGACCATCACCGCGGACGTCGTCAACCCGATCACGCTCTTCACAAGGTGAGTGCCTGAAGTGACCGCTGTCAGTCTCGGTATCCCCGCCGTACCGCCGCCGCCGCTCGCGCCCCGTCGCGTGAGCCGCAAGATCATGGTCGGTTCGGTGCCGGTCGGTGGGGGCGCACCGGTGTCGGTGCAGTCGATGACCACCACGCTCACCGCCGACGTGAACGCCACGCTCCAGCAGATCGCCGAGCTGACCGCCGCCGGCTGCCAGATCGTCCGGGTCGCCGTACCCAGCCAGGACGACGTCGAGGCGTTGCCGGCGATCGCCCGCAAGTCACAGCTCCCGGTGATCGCCGACATCCACTTCCAGCCCCGGTACGTCTTCGCCGCGATCGAGGCGGGCTGCGCGGCGGTACGGGTGAACCCGGGTAACATCCGGCAGTTCGACGACAAGGTCAAGGAGATCGCGAAGGCCGCCGGTGACGCGGGCGTACCGATCCGGATCGGCGTGAACGCCGGTTCGCTGGACAAGCGGCTGTTGGCCAAGCACGGCAAGGCGACCGCGGAGGCGCTGGTCGAGTCGGCGCTGTGGGAGTGCTCGCTCTTCGAGGAGCACGGCTTCCGGGACATCAAGATCTCGGTGAAGCACAACGACCCGGTGGTGATGGTCCGCGCCTACCGGCAGCTCGCCGAGGCGTGCGACTACCCACTACACCTCGGGGTCACCGAGGCCGGGCCGGCGTTCCAGGGCACGATCAAGTCGGCCGTGGCCTTCGGCGCGCTGCTCGCCGAGGGGATCGGGGACACCATCCGGGTGTCGCTCTCCGCCCCACCGGTGGAGGAGATCAAGGTCGGCGCCGCGATCCTGGAGTCACTCGGCCTGCGCGAGCGCGGTCTGGAGATCGTCTCCTGCCCGTCCTGCGGCCGGGCCCAGGTCGACGTGTACAAGCTCGCCGAGGAGGTCACCGCCGGCCTGGAGGGGCTGCCGGTGCCGCTGCGGGTCGCCGTGATGGGCTGTGTCGTCAACGGGCCCGGTGAGGCCCGGGAGGCCGATCTGGGGGTGGCCTCCGGCAACGGCAAGGGCCAGATCTTCGTCAAGGGCCAGGTCATCAAGACCGTCCCGGAGGGGCAGATCGTGGAGACCCTCATCGAGGAGGCGCTCCGCCTCGCCGAGGAGATGGGCGCCGAGCTCCCCGAGGAGCTGCGGAGCCTGGCCGGCGGCGCCACCGTGACCGTGCACTGACCCATTCGGGTGGGATCGGCTGGGCTCGGGCCGTTCCCCGGCAGCCGGCCGGCGAGTAGGCCGGTCGGCCAACGCCGACTCCGCCGATCTGGCAGGCTGAAACCTGTGCTGACGACGCCGGTACGGCAACTCGGGGAATCGGAGCGTCGCGCAGTCGAGCAGCTGCTCGACCTCGACCCGTACGCGGGCGCACAGGTCGCCGAGCGGGTCGCCGCGCGCGGGCTCGGCTGGTGGCGGTCCGAGGGACGGGTCCTCGGCTACGGCCCCCGTCGAAGCCTGGAATCTGTCTGCTGGCTGGGCGGCAACCTCACCCCGGTGCTCGCGACCGAGCCCGCCGTCGCCGCCTACGCCGACCTACTCGCCGGGCAGGAGCGGCTCTGCTCGTCGATCGTCGGCCGGGCCGACGCGGTGCTCGGCCTCTGGGAGCGGCTCGCCTCGACCTGGGGCCCGGCCCGTGATGTCCGCCCCAACCAGCCGTTGCTCGCCACCGACACCGTGCCCGCCGTGGCCCCGGACCCGCAAGTGCGCCATGTACGCCGTGGCGAGGTGGACCGGCTCTTTCCAGCCGCCGTGGCCATGTACACCGAGGAGGTCGGTGTCTCGCCGCTGTCCGAGGACGCCGGCCGTGGCTACTACCGTCGGGTCCAGGACCTGGTTCGGGCCGGTCGGGCGTACGTCCGGTTCGTTGACGGCGAGGTCGTCTTCAAAGCCGAGCTGGCGGTGGTGACCCGGCGTACCGCCCAGGTGCAGGGGGTCTGGGTGGCCCCCGAGTGGCGGGGCCGGGGGATCGCTGCTGCGGCGATGGCCGCCGTCGTCCGGGACGCGCTGCACCGCTGCGCGCCCACGGTGAGCCTCTACGTCAACGACTTCAACCAGGCCGCCCGGCGGGTCTACGAGCGCTGCGGCTTCCGCCCGGTGGGCACCTTGGCCACCGTCTTGTTCTGAGCGAGAGTCAGCCGCAACGCCGTGGCTCGCGGCTCGTGGCTCGCGGCGGCCATCGTGAACCCCGGGACGGCTTTCGGGCATGAGGAAGTGTGACCACCAAACCAGGGTTGCGAACCCGTCAACGTGAACCGGGGAGCCCTGCGGCTGCCAGACCCTCGCCCGCCGACGGCCCCCCAGCCGACCATGTCCCCGAACGGGTGCTGGACGGTTCCGCGGTCGACCAACTCCCCGAGGGAGCGCTCGACGGTTCTCCGGTCGACCAGCCCCCCGACGAGGTGCTGATCCAGCAGTCCCTGCTGGTCGCGGAGCGGTTCGGGCCGCTGTTCGATCGGCACGCCAGCGCCGTGCACCGGTATCTGGCCCGCCGGATCGGGTCGGACGCCGACGACCTGTTGGCCGAGACGTTCCTGATCGCGTTCCGGAGACGGGCAACGTACCGGAAACTGCACGTCAACGTACGCCCCTGGCTGTTCGGCATCGCCACCAACGTGCTGCGCCGACATGCGCGTCAGGAGAAGCGGCGGTACCGGGCCCTGGCCCGGGTCCCCGCTGATCCTGGCGGCGAGGCGCACGCCACCGACGATGCGCTCGGGCGGCTGGACGCCCAGTCACTGCGCCGGGACCTGGCCGCCGCGCTGGCCGCACTCAAGCGGGGCGACCGGGACGTCCTGCTTCTGTCCGCGTGGGCGGAGCTGTCGTACAACGAGATCGCGGCGGTGCTGAACATCCCCGTCGGCACCGTTCGCTCCCGTTTGAACCGGGCGCGACGGGTGACCCGTGCGGCCCTCAGCGTCACTGTCACCAGCGAGGAACGCGCATGAACGAGATCACTCTGCTCCAGCAACATGGTCCCGATTCGGCGCCGGCCACCGAGAGCGTGCTGGACTCTGCCCGGCACCGGCTGCTGACCGAGATCGCCGATGCGTCGACCGAACCCCGGCAACGGTGGGCGGGACTGCACCGCCAGCACGGCTTCCAGCGGGGCCGGCGACTGGCCATCACTGCCATCGCGGCCAGTGCGCTCTTCGTCTTCTCAGTGGTGGTCGGCGGTGTGATAACCGCCGAGCAGTCGTCGGACCGACCGCCGGTCGCTGTCTCACTCGTCGCGTTCGAGATGCCGGTCTTCCCGCTCGCCCTCGATCCGGTGCCGGCCGGTCTGCAAGCCCCGTCGTTCAGCCTCCACGACAGCCGCTTCGGCGCGGGGTACCAATATGTGGACGGGGAGAGTGGTGTTTCCCTGAGCGTTAGTGATTCGCGCCCACGCCCCGAGCTTGAGCTCGGCGAGGACATCAGACCGGTGCTGGTGCACGGCCAACGCGGTGAGTTGTGGAGGGATCATCCGCAGAACGGACCCCTCTTTGTGAAGGTGGCGTGGGAGCGGGAGCCCGGCCAGTGGGTGCAGGTCACGGGCGTGGGCCGGTTCGGCACCGAGGCCGCCGTCCTGGCCCTCGCGGACACGATCGTCGAGCGGCCACAGGAGGTGCCGTTGCAGGTCGGCCTCGCGCCGGCGGGCTGGGAGGTGTTCGCCTTCAAGGACGACCGGATCCTCACCCTGAAGGACGAGAACTCGGACGCCACGATGACAGTGCATTTGTCCGAGCGGACCTGGTCGGACCTACTGGGCACCGTTATGGGAGCCCGGGAGGTGAGCACGGTCCAGGTCAACGGTCGGGCGGCCCAACTCGTCCGGGCCGACGAGATCTGGTTCCTCCAGGTCCCGCTGCCCGACGGCTCGGCATTCAACCTGCAGGCGCCGCTCTTCATGACCCCGGAACAGGTCGTGGCCATCGGTGAGCAGGTGACCGTGCAGCGCTGACCCGCCGCCGGCCACCCCGCAGCTCGGGGTGGCCGGCGCTCACCACCTCCGCTTCGCCGACCGCCAGCGCCGACCGCCCAGCTCAGCCCGGAGTGTCAGCCCCTGCTGCTTGGGTGGCGGCATGAACAGCCGGCATGCCGCGGTGTGGACTGTCGTTCACCACGAGCGCGCGGCTCTTGTACGCAGCCTGGAGAGCCTGGGGCCCGAGCAGTGGGCTGCCCCGACCGCCTGCCCCGGGTGGGACGTCCACGACGTCGTGGCCCACCTGGTCGACACCGCGAAGACGACGCGGCTTCGCTTCGTCCGGGACATGGTCACCGCCCGCTTCGACTTCGACCGCCAGAACGCGGTGGGTCTCGCCCGCGAACGGTGCGCGGACCCGGTGGACACCCTCGCCGCCCTCCGCGCAGTCGTGACCCGTACCAGCACCCCACCGGCCGCGATCGTCACCCGCCTCGTCGAGGCGTTCGTGCACGGCGAGGACATCCGCCGGGCAGTTGGGCTCAGCGGCGAGTACCCGGTCGAGCAGGTGGCGGCGGCACTGACCTTCCAACTACGGACGACGGTGCAGCTGGGCGGTGGCAAGGAGCGCGCGAGTGGGCTGCGACTGGTTACCTCGGACGCTTCAGTAGACAGTGGAGTCGGATCCGAGGTGCGTGGGACGGCCCTCGCCCTCCTGCTCGCGGTCTCCGGTCGGCCGGTCGCATCCGACGAGCTCTCCGGGCCCGGGGCCGTGACCCTCATCGAGCGCGCCACCTCCGGACGATGACTCGAGCAGCGCCCGCGATCATGCCGAGCTGCCAGCGAGCGCTCGGCATCCCGGGGCTGGCCATTCCCGGCGGTCCGGCGGGCGCTGTTGCCCAGCCCCGGCCGGTCGAGCAGACTCCATTCATGGGTGATCAGTGGGAGGGGAAGGGCTTTGGCTGGCAGAACATGTTCGTCCCGCCCGCGCAGGACCCGCGGGACCAGGACACCGTCCACGGCGAGCGAGACGTACTCCTCCGCTACCTGAGTTTTCAGCGGCAGACGCTACGGCTCAAATGTGCGGGGCTGACATCGGAGCAGCTTGCGAGCCCCGTGGTTCCGCCTTCGGAGCTGACGCTGCTCGGGCTTGTCCGGCACCTGGCCGCGGTCGAGCACGGGTGGTTTCAGCGGGTGATGCAGGGCGACAGCGGTCCTCGCCCCTTCCGCCCCAACGGGGTGCACAGCGAGGAGTTCATCTTTCCGATGCCCACGGACTCCGACGTCGAGGGCGCATTCCAGGAATGGCAACGGCAGTGCGATGCCGCCGACGATTTCGTCGCGCGAACGGAGCTGGACGCCCGGGGAAAAGACGATGTGGAGCTACGTGAGGTCCTGGTCCACCTGATCGAGGAGTACGCCCGCCACCTGGGGCACGCCGACCTTCTTCGCGAGTGCATCGACGGGCGCAGGGGGCAGTAGTTAGCTGTCCAGGACATCCGGAGACGGCTGTTGGCCGGCACCCTGGTTCGGGTGCCGGCCAACAGTTTCTTTCCCCCTTGGCTGGTTCAGGTCTGTGGGCGGGGGTGGTTACGGGTGGTGGTCAGCTGGTCCAGTGCTCGGCGACGAGGTCGGCGGCCTGGGTCTCCCACTGGGCGTAGTGGAACGGGAACGCCGACACCTGCACCTTCTGCGCGGCCTCGGTCAACGGCAACTCCTGCCAACCCTCGACCTGCTTCAAACCGTTGAGGAAGGCGGTGGTGGAGTACTCGGGGTCGGTGATCTGCTCCACGCTGCCCCAACCAGAGGACGGGCGCTGCTGGAACAGGCCCTGCGAGTCGTGGTCGTTGCGCTCACCCAGGTGTCCCAGGTTCTCCAGCTTCGACTCCTGCAGGCTGGTGGCGATCGCCACCACGGCGGCCCGCTCGTCCATGCCGGCCTTCTTGGTGGCCTCGATGATGGCCTTCACGTTGCCGGTCTGCTCGTCACCCAGGTCGATGCGCGACTGCGTGCCCTGGGTGCCGTGCGGGATCAGCGTGCCGCTGTCCGGCTTGTCCGCCTGCACCACGCCAGCGGCAGCCGCGGCGGGGGTGGTGGTGTCGGTGAGGGTGTCCAGGGGGCCCGCGACGACACCGGCGGACAGGGCCAGACCAGCGAAACCAAGCACACTACGACGCAGAATCGTGTTCATCATGGGGGTTGCTCCATTCGGGGATCGACACCCCACACACACGCCCGAAAGGGGGTCAGGCGGCACAAGAAGGGGGTGCAAGCACCGTCCGGCGCTCAAAAGTAGCGGGAAGAGAAGATCCTCGGCGGCCGCGGGGCTCACAGGCACACGCACGGCGCCGGGTCCAGATGTAACGACCGGCCGGCCACCAGCATTCCCGGGGGCTCACCCCCCGGGAGGCATCCGCCACCGGCGGGGCACCTCCACGGCCGTACGCAAGGTGTAACGCCCCCACGCCCGCCGGGATTCCACCACCACCATGACCCCGACCACACCGCAAGTAGGCATCAATCGGATATCAGTGGCTCATGCTCTGAAGGGCCCCAGACGGCGCGTAAGTGATCCGTTCCGAAGGACTACCTACACCGGGCAGGGCTGCCGATCCGGTACTCGCAGTCAGCGCGGCTCGTGTTCCGACGAGGGCTCCGGTCGGCAGGGCCAAAATGCGTTGAGCGACGGGTCCCCGCCGGGTGAGGCTGGGCGTTCCAGCGCCGCTCGTCGTTAGGAATTCCCGTGCGTCTGCTCCGTGACCTGTGGGCTACCGCGCCTCTCCGCATGACGATCGTCGGCATCCTGGTCCTGCTCGGGGCAGGTGGTCAGGCCGCTGCCGCCGCGTTGGCCGGGCCGGTCCTGGTACACCGCTCCGTCGGTGCCTTCGCCCTACTCGCGGTGGCGCTGGTCGCCGCCGTGGTCAGTGCCCTCGTGGTCAATCTGGTGCTGGCGGGGGTGACCGCCGACTGGTCCGCTGCCGTCCGGCGCCGGCTCTGCCGGGTCGCCTTCGGGCAGGACCTGCCCACCTTGGAGGCGACCCCGGTCGGCGAGCTGCTGGACCGGATCGACGGCGACGTCTACGACGTCGCCGCCGGGGTCCGATCGCAGGGTATCCGCATCGCCCAGATGCTGACCGCGGGCCTGCTCTCCGCGGTCGTCGCACTGGGCGTCTGGTGGCCGGCCGGGCTGACCATGCTGCTGCTCGCCGGTGTCCTTGCCGTCGGTCTGCGCCGGCCCACCGCGCGCATTGTCCCAGCCCGGATGGCCGAGGAGGCGGCCTGGTCCGACCTGGCCGCGGTGATGGAGGAGGCCGTCCACGGCCAGGATGACGTGCGGACCAGCCTCGCCCAGCCGTACGTGCTGCGGCTCTGGGCCATCCGGGCGGCGGCCGTGCTCGCCCGGGCGATGCCGGTGTGGCGGATGTCGGCCCGGGTCACCACCACCGCGGTCGGTGTCACCGGCGTCGGGATCGCCGCGGTGGTGCTCACCGGAGCGTGGGCGCTGGCCAGCGGTCGGGTGGACGGCGCCCGGCTGACCGCCGTGTGGCTGCTCGCCGTCGCTTTCGGCGCGACCGTCGAGCACGTCAGCCAGCTGGTGCCGGAGCTACAGTACGCACTCGGTGCCTGGGGCCGCGTACGGCTGCTGGCGAGTTCCCCACAGGAGCCGGTGGGTGGGCTGGCCCCGGTTGACGGCGATTTGACGGTGCGGGGTCTGACCTTCCACTACCCGGTGGCCGAGGGCAGCCGCGGGCTGGCCCTGCGTGACATCCACCTGACCTTCACCCGGGGCCGTTCGTACGCCCTGGTCGGCCGGACCGGTTCGGGGAAGTCCACGCTGGCGAAGGTGCTCACCCGGGCGGTCGACGTGCCGGCCGGGACGGTCCTGCTCGGCGGCCGGGACCTGCGCGACATCGATGTCGAGAAGCTACGCCGCTGGGTGGCGGTGGTGCCACAGCGCACCGAGATCCTGGCCGGCACCCTTGCAGAGAACATCGCCCTCTTCGACCCGGACCTGCTCGACGCCGCCGCCGACGCCCTGCGCGAACTGGGACTCGACGGCTGGGCCACCGAACTCCCCGACGGGCTGCGGACCCGGCTTGGTGAGGGCGGGCACGTCCTCTCGGCCGGTCAGGAGCAACTGGTCGCGTTCGCCCGGATTCTGGTGCGCGACCCGCAGGTGGTGATCCTGGACGAGGCGACCGCCCGGCTCGATCCGGTCACCGAGGCGCGGGTGCAGGCGGCCACCGAACGGCTGCTGCACGACCGGATCGGCATCGTCATCGCGCACCGGCTCTCCTCGGTCCGGCACTGCGACGAGGTGGTGGTGCTGGCCGATGGCGCGGTACTGGAGGCCGGGCCGCTGCGGGAGTCGGGGCGTTTCGCTGAACTGCTGGCCATCAGTGACAACGCGACCAGTGCCGCCGTCATCAGCGACGCCGCGACCAGTGCCGCCGTCATCAGCGACGCCGTCACCCCGGACGTCACTCCCGCCGGCACCGGCCTCCACGCGCCCGTCCAGGTTGGCGTTGGCGTTGGCGTTGGCCCCGGCCCTGCCAGCGGTAGCGGCGTCGGCGCTGGGGTCGGGCTGCTGGACGGCCCGGAGCCGGAGGCCAGGCCCGAACTCGGCCCGGTCGCCGTACCGGCGAAGCCCACCTCGCCGCCCCCCGTGGACGTTTCGCCACCAGCTGTGGACCTCCCGCCATCCGCCGTGGACGGCTCGCCGACGGCCGGAGAATGCCGGCCGCCGGCTGGGGATACCTCGCCGCCAGCGGTGGCGTCCCTTGGCCGAACGCTGCGGGAGGTCTTCCGGCTGATCGGCAACGACCCACGGTATGGGCTGGCGGCCATGGCGCCCTTCGTGGTGCTGGTGTTGGTCGGCCTGGCCGGCCCGGTGCTGCCGTGGCTCTGGGCAGACGTGGTTGACGGCGTCGGTGAGCCGTGGCTGCCGGCGCTCGGCATCGCGGCCGGGCTGCTGGTCACGCTGCCCGTCCACTGGTACACGACGCTGTGGTTCCAGAACTGGTGGGTGCGGCAGATGCTGCGGATCAACCTCCGGCTGGTGCATGGGCAGACCGGGCCCCGCCGGGTCAGCGGCTACACCCCCGCCGAGGTGGTCGCCCAGGGCGGTGACACCGAACGGGTCGTGGAGCTCGCCGACAATATGGTGGACCAGTTCTTCGGCCTGGTTCTGGTGGTGGCGATGACCGTTATCTCCGGCAGCGTCGTACCCGGACTCTTCTTCCTCGGGACGATGGTGGTGTCCGCGCTGGTCGCCGCCTTGTTCGGCCCGGCCCTGGAGCGCGGCGCACGGGCGACGGTGACGGCGCGGGCCGCGTACGCGACCGCGCTGGTCTCCGGGCTCTCCGCCGCACGGACGGTGAAGCTGGCGGGCGCGACCGGGCCGGTGCTCGACCACCTCGCCGACCTGGACGCCATCCGCAGCGAGCGTCAGCGGCGGGAGATCGCCACCCAGGTGTGGTCCCGCTCCACCCCGTCGGTGGTCAGCGGGCTGCTACCGATCGGCGCGTGGGCGTTGTTCATGGCCGGTCTTCTGTCGGCCGGCGCGACCCTGGTCGCTGTCTCCACGCTCGTCGCGGCGCGCTGGATCGCCTGGACCGCGGCGTCGCTGCTCTCCCAGGTGCCGTCGGCTCGGGTTTGGACCCAGCGGACGGTGGTGATGACCGGGGCGCCGACGTACTCGACGGGGCTGCCCGGGGTCGACCCGGGGGCCGGTTCTGCTCCGGTGCCGCCGGCGCCGGCCCGGCACCCGCTGCGTCGGCTCGAGTTGGTCGGGTTCGGGGTCCGCCACCGGGACGGGGTGGCGGCGGTCCGCGATGTCGACCTGACGATCGAATGCGGCCAGCTCGTCCTGGTGGTCGGTCCGGTCGGGTCGGGCAAGTCGTCGCTGCTGCGGGCCCTCGCCGGGATCGTGCCGCACACCGGCCGGCTGCTGTGGAACGGCGTGCCGGTGACCGAGCCGGAGCTGTTTCTCCGCCCGCACCAGGTCGGCTACGTCGGTCAGCAGCCCCGGGTGCTCTCCGGGACGGTCGCCGACAACATCACCCTCGACTATCCGGTGGATGCCGCCGCGGCGGCATCCACCGCCCAGCTCGAGCCGGACCTGGCGGCCTCCGGGGCCGGTCTCGGGTTGGTCATCGGGCACAAGGGCACCCGACTCTCGGGCGGGCAGCTGCAGCGGCTCGCGCTGGCCCGTGCGCTCGCCCCGGGGAGCGAGCTGCTGGTCGCCGACGACGTCTCCTCCGCGTTGGATGTCACCACGGAGCTGGCGCTCTGGGCGGCGCTGCGACAGCACGGGGTCACCGTGCTGGGGTCGACCTCGAAACGGGCGGCGCTGCTCCGCGCCGACCACGTCCTGGTGTTGGAGGACGGGCGGGTGGCGGCCCAGGGCCATTGGGGTGAGCTGGCGGCCCGGTGGTCGCACCTGGCCGGTTGACGGGAGAGGCCCGGTGCTGGGCGCGGGTGCCGGCGAGTCGGTCGGGACCGACGCCGGCCCCGCCCCAGCAGTGGGGCGGGGCCGGGAGGGGGCAGCTCAGGCGGGGGCCAGGGCCGGCTCCTCGTGCTGGCCGGGCCGGGAGTCGCGCTCTGCCGGGTCCTCGTCAACCAGGCTCCGCCGGCCGGCCGAGTCGTACGCGGTCCGGTCCAGGGTGCCCTCCCGGGCCGCCACGATCGTCGGCACGAGGGCCTGCCCGGCGACGTTGGTCGCGGTGCGGACCATGTCCAGGATGGGGTCGATGGCCAGTAGCAGGCCCGCGCCGGCCAGTGGCAGGCCAAGTGTGCTCAGCGTCAGCGTGAGCATGACGATCGCGCCGGTGAGCCCGGCGGTCGCCGCCGAGCCGACCACGGAGACGAAGGCGATCAGCAGGTAGTCGGTGACGCCCAGCTCCACCCCGAAGACCTGCGCCACGAAGATCGCGGCCAGGGCCGGGTAGATCGCCGCGCAGCCGTCCATCTTCGTGGTGGCGCCGAACGGGACCGCGAACGAGGCGTACTCGCGGGGGACCCCCAGCCGCTCCACCGCGCGCTGGGTCACCGGCATGGTGCCGACCGAGGAGCGGGAGACGAAGGCCAGCTGGATCGCCGGTCCGGCGCCGGCGAAGAAGCGCAGCGGGTTGAGCCGGGCGGCGCCGAGCAGCAGCAGCGGGTAGACCACGAACAGCACGATCGCGCAGCCGACGTAGACGGCGGTGGTGAAGCGGGCCAGCGGGGCCAGCAGGTCCCAGCCGTAGGTGGCGACGGCGTTGCCGATCAGGCCCAGGGTCCCGATCGGGGCGAGCCGGATCACCCACCACAGCGCCTTCTGGACGATCGCCAGTAGGGCCCGGTTGAGTTCGACGAAGGGCTCGGCGGGCGAGCCGACCAGCAGGGCCGCCGCGCCGATGACGAGGGCGAGGAAGACGATCTGGAGAACGTTGCCCTCGACGAACGCGCCGACCGGGTTGGTCGGGACGAGGCCGGTGAGGAAGTCGGTCCAGGAGCCGGTCCTGGTCGGGGCGGTGGCGTCGGCCGTGTCCAGGGTGACCCCGCGGCCGGGGTTGCTGAGGAGCCCGAGGCCGATACCGACGCTGACCGCGATGAGCGCGGTGGCACCGAACCAGAGCAGCGTGCGGAGCGCCAGCCGGGCGGCGTTGGCCACGCCGCGCAGACTGACCACGCTGATCACGATGGCGGTGAAGACCAGGGGTGGCACGGCGAGTTTGAGCAGCTGGACGAAGAGGCCACCGACGATGTCGAGGCCGCTGGCCAGCCAGCTCAGCTCACCGGCCCGGGCGAGGTAGCCGAGGGCCACGCCGAGGGCGAGGCCGAGCAGGATCTGCACGGAGAAAGGGATCTTGCGCATGAAAGGTCCAAGTCTGGAAAACGAAAGGTACGGGCGGCGTCAGAGGTGCGGCCGCGCCGGACAGACACCGCTGGCCTGCAGTCGAAGGTCGACGTACAAGCGCACGGTGAGATTCCAGACGTTGGTCATTGCCGGACGACGATACACCGTTTTCCGTGGTTCGGGGGGCGGCTGGCCGGTGACCCTCCCCACCAGGGTGGCTCGGACACCTGCCACCCCGCTGGCCCGGGCGTCGATATCCTGACGCCGGAGCGTTGCCCGGATCCGGGTCCGCTCCACCCCCTCCGACCTTCCCACCCCCGAAGGATTCGCGATGACCGTGGCATATCTGGTGGCTGGTGTCCGTACCCCGATCGGGAGATACGGCGGGGCGCTCGCCGGCGTCCGCCCCGACGACCTGGCCGCGCACGTGATCCGGGAGCTGGTGACGCGGCACCCGACGGTGGACTGGGCCCGGACCGACGACGTGATCCTCGGCTGCGCGAACCAGGCCGGCGAGGACAACCGCAACGTGGCCCGGATGGCGGCGCTGCTCGGCGGGCTGCCCGAGCAGGTGCCCGGCAGTACGGTCAACCGGCTCTGCGGCTCCGGCCTGGACGCCCTCGCCCTCGCCGCCCGCTCCGTCATCGCCGGCGAGGCCGACCTGGTGCTTGCCGGCGGGGTGGAGAGCATGAGCCGGGCGCCGTTCGTGTTGCCCAAGGCCGAGACCGCGTTCTCCCGTAACGCGGAGGTCTACGACACCACCATCGGCTGGCGGTTGGTCAACCCGTTGCTGGAACAGGGGTGGGGCATCGACTCGATGCCGGAGACCGCGGAGAACGTGGCCGCCGAGTACGGCGTGGCGCGGGCCACCCAGGACGAGTTCGCGTACCGCTCCCAGCAGCGTGCGGCCAAGGCCCAGGCCGACGGTCGGCTCGCCGAGGAGATCGTGCCGGTGTCGGCGCCGGCCGGCCGGCGGGGGACCACGCTGGTCGAGGTCGACGAACATCCGCGGGAGACGTCGCTGGCGAAGCTGGCCGCGCTGCCCACCCCGTTCCGGGCGGGGGGCACGATCACGGCCGGCAACTCCTCCGGCGTCAACGACGGCGCGGTGGCGCTGCTGGTGGCCTCCGAGTCAGCACTCACGCGGTATGACCTGAACCCGTTGGCCCGGGTCGTCGGCGCCGCCGCGGCCGGTGTGCCGCCCCGGGTGATGGGCGTCGGCCCGGTGCCCGCCACCCGCCGGCTCCTCGACCGGCTCGGCCTGGCGGTGGGCGACCTGGACGTGGTCGAGCTGAACGAGGCGTTCGCCGCGCAGGCGGTGGCGGTCCTGCGGGAACTGGGCCTGCCGGTGGATGCCGAGCATGTCAACCCCAACGGGGGCGCGATCGCGTTGGGGCATCCGCTCGGCGCGAGTGGGGCCCGGCTGGCGCTGACCGCTGCCCTGGAGCTGCGGCGCCGCGGCGGCCGCCGGGCGCTGGCCACCATGTGTGTCGGGGTGGGTCAGGGCATCTCGCTGCTGTTGGAGTCGGCGGGGTGACCAGCGGCCCGCCCGCACCTTTCCGCCCGCATTGACGCACGCCTACAGTTGTGGGCACCTGATGATCCGCGGGGTCGGCCGGTGGCCTCCGCGTGTCCGCACGCGCCCTCGACACCGGTCCCCTCCCGCACCGCGGCGACGAACTGGGGTGTAGCACTGTGCAGAAGCAGGATGGACTTCCCGCCGAGATTGACCTTTCCCGCCCGAGCGCGGCCCGGGTGTATGACTACTTTCTCGGCGGGGCCCACAATTTCGAGATCGATCGGCAGCTCGCCGAGCAGATCGCCAGCATGACGCCGAACCTCGCCGGCACCATGCGCGCCGGCCGCGAGTTTCTCCGCCGCGCGGTTCGGGTGCTGCTGCACGAGGGGATCGACCAGTTCCTCGACATCGGCTCCGGGATCCCGACCGTCGGTAACGTGCACGAGGTGGCCCAGGCGGTCAACCCGAACGCCCGGATCGTCTACGTCGACATCGACCCGGTCGCGGTGGCGCACAGCCGGGATCTGCTGGTGGGTAACGACCGGACCGGGGTCATCCACGCCGACCTGCGCGACCCCGGGCGGATCCTGGCGCAGGCCCGGGCGCTGAACCTGCTGGACTTCGACCGGCCGCTGGGCATCCTGCTCGCCGGGGTGGTGCACTTCATCGGCGACGACGACCGCCCGGGCGACCTCCTCGCCACGCTCCGGGCCGCCGCTGCGCCCGGAAGCTGTCTGGTGCTCTCACACTCCACCTTCGAGGACCAGCCGCGGGAGATGCTCGATGCCCAGCGGTTGTCGGCGCGTACCGACACCGAGATCACCCTCCGGTCCCGCAGCGAGATTACCGGTTTCTTCGGGGACTGGACCCTGCTGGAGCCAGGGGTGGTCCACATGCCGTTGTGGCGGCCGGACTCCGCCTCCGACGTGGATGACAATCCGGCGCAGTTCGGTGCCTTCGGCGGGGTTGCCCGGCACGACCAACCGGTCGGCTGATCGCGGTGGCAGTCGTCCTGGAGTCGGGAGGGTGCGAACGTAGCCAGGCCGGTGCTGAGGGGTATGCGGCCGAGTGGGCCCGCGCCGTCCGCCGGCTCGCTTTCGTCCCGTTCAGCGCTGCGGAGACCCAGCGGCTGCTGCACCTGCACACCGTCCGGCTGGCCCAGGCGCTGCGCACCGAGCCGTTCTCGTCCCAGCCCGCGGCCCAGGTCGGTCAGGCGCTGGCCGAGGCGCACCTGACCGAGCCGGGGGTGCTCGACTGGTCGGTCCGGGCGCTCGGTGACCGGTTCCTCGCCCGGGTCCTGCCCGACCTGGTCGGTACGGAGGAGGTGGCGACCCGGGTCGCGGCGTTGCAGGGTGCGATGGCAGCCGGATTCGCCGGTGCGCTACGGGACCGCACCTTCGCCCAGCAGGAGCGGATCGCCCGCTCGGCCTGGCAGGCGCGGGACGAGGTGGAGCAGGCGTTGCGGGACAGCGAGGCCCGGTTCCGCGCGGTCTTCACCGGTGCCGCCATCGGGATCGGTATCGGCCTGGTCGATGGCCAAATCATCGACGTCAATCAGGCCTTCGCCGACATGCTCGGCTACACGATCGAGGAGCTGCGGCAGCGCAACGTGTCGTCGCTGTTCCACCCCGACGACGCGGCCGGGATCTGGGAGCTGTACCAGGAGGTCGTTGAGGGAAGGCGGGACACCGTCCGGATCGAGAAGCGGTACTACCGCAAGGACGGCACCACCGTCTGGACCGACCTGGCGGTGTCCCTGGTCCGCTACGACGACGGCCGTCCCCGGTTCACCGTCGCGGTGGTCGAGGACATCACCGAGCGCTACGAGCTCCAGCAGCGGCTCCGGTTTCAGGCACTGCATGACCCGCTCACCGGCCTGCCCAACCGGACTCTCTTCTTCGAGACCCTCGGGATGGTCTTCGACAACGCCGGCGCTGGTCGCCCGGTCGGGGTCTGCTTCCTGGATCTGGACGGGTTCAAGGCGGTCAACGACAGCCTCGGTCACGACCTGGGCGACCAGCTGCTCGTGGTGATCGCCGACCGGTTGTCGGACTGCGTCGCCGGGTTCGGGCATCTGGTGGCCCGGATGGGCGGCGACGAGTTCGTCATCCTGGTCGACGACGGGGAATCCCTCGACGACGTGGTGAGCGTCGCGGAGGCCGCACTCGCGGCCGTCGCCGCACCGATTCGGATCGGTGACCACCAGCTCATGGTCTCGGCGAGCGTCGGCATCGTCGAGTGCCCGGTGCACACGACCGATCCGTCGGAGCTGATGAAGGCCGCGGACACCACGCTGTACTGGGCCAAGGCCGAGGGGCGTGGCCGGTGGGCGGTCTGGGACCGGGAGCGAAGTGCGCGCGAGATCGCCCGATCCACGCTGGCCGCCGGACTGCCGGCAGCCCTGGAGCGGGACGAGTTCGTGCTGGACTACCAGCCGATCGTCTCCCTGCGGGACGGCTCGATGCTGGCCGTGGAGGCGCTCGTCCGCTGGCAGCATCCCAAGCTGGGACGGCTCGGCCCGGCCCGGTTCATCGGGCTGGCCGAGGAGACCGGGTTGATCGTCCAACTCGGGGAGTGGGTGCTGCGCCAGGCGTGCCGGGACGCCGATGCCTGGCGGCGCGAGGTGCCGGAGGCCCGCCTGGTCGTCAGCGTCAACCTCGCCGCGCGTCAGGTGGAGCACCCCGCCATCGTGGACGTGGTGGCGGAGGCGTTGACCGACAGCGGGCTCCCGGCCGAGCTCCTGCAGCTGGAGCTGACCGAGAGCGCGGTGATGGGTACCGCGGGGGAGCCGCTGCGGGCGTTGCACCGGCTCGCCGGGCTGGGGGTGGGGCTGGCAATCGACGACTTCGGCACCGGCTACTCGAATCTGGCGTATCTGCGCCGGTTGCCGATCCGGTCGCTGAAGTTGGCGGGCCCGTTCGTGGAAGGGCTGCGCGAGGGCGGAGTGGAGCGGGTGGCCGGCCATCGGGACGAGCAGATCGTGGACGCCCTGGTGCGGCTGGCGCGGGCGCTCGGGTTGTCGGTCACTGCGGAGGCGGTGGAGACCGGGGTGCAGGCCGAGCGGCTGCGGGCGCTGCGGTGCGATACCGGGCAGGGCTACTGGTTCGGTGTGCCGGGGCCGGCGGCTGAGATCACGGCCCGACTCCGTGGGCGGGGAGCGGTGGCGCGGAACCCATCGGGTACGGCGGATCACCGTACGTGAGAGAGAGGTCGGATCCCGCGCCACCGCTCCGCCGGGCGTTGCCGAGCGCCCGGCGCTGGCCCGTCCGGATCGGGCCTGGTCACCGCAGTCAGGATGCGGCCGGGGCGGGCAGTGGGGCAAATCATTTCGGGCCGCCTGTGCTCGTCCGGCCCGGTCCGGCCGGGGCCTGGGCGCGATGGGCGCCACGCGGTGTCGAGGTAGCGGCGTTAGGCTTGCGCCATGACCGTCCGTGCGCCGTTGACCCCCGGCACGCTCTCTCCCTGGCGACAGGTGCCCGCCCACATTCCCCGACCCGAGTACGTGGGCAAGAAGCAGCCCAAACAATGGCAGGGCTCACACGTACAGACTCCGGAGACCATCGAGCGGATGCGGGTCGCCGGGCGGTTGGCGGCGCAGGCCATTGCGCTCGCTGGCGAGCACTGTAAGCCAGGGGTCTCCACCGACGAGATCGACAAGGTGGTGCACGAGTTCCTCTGTGACCACGGCGCCTACCCGTCAACGCTGGGTTACCGGGGGTTCCCCAAGTCCTGCTGCACCAGCCTGAACGAGGTGATCTGCCACGGCATCCCCGACTCGACGGTGCTCCAGGACAGCGACATCATCAATGTCGATGTCACCGCCTTCCTCAACGGGGTGCACGGCGACACCAATGCCACCTTCTGCGTGGGTGAGGTGAGCGATGAGGTTCGGTTGCTGGTCGAGCGGACCCACAAGGCGACCATGCGGGGCATTCGGGCGGTCGCCCCTGGCCGGCAGATCAACGTGATCGGTCGGGTGATCGAGTCGTACGCCAAGCGCTTCGGTTACGGGGTGGTGCGGGACTTCACCGGGCACGGCATCGGCGAGGCGTTCCACAGCGGGCTCTATGTGCCGCACTACGACAGCCCTCGGCCCACCGATGTGATGGAGCCGGGCATGACCTTCACCATCGAGCCGATGATCACCCTCGGCACGTACCAGTACGACATGTGGGATGACGGCTGGACCGTGGTGACCAAGGACCGGAAGTGGACCGCCCAGTTCGAGCACACGATTCTCGTGACCGACGACGGCTACGAGATTCTCACCCTGCCGTGACCGAGACCCCGGCGGCGCTGCGGGAGGCACACCATGCGGACGTCTCCGGCGGCTGGCTGCGCCCCGCGGTTTTCGGGGCGATGGACGGACTGGTCACCAATATCGCCCTGATCGCGGGGGTGGGGGGCGGTGGGGTGTCGGCGCGGGCCGTGCTCCTCACCGGCACCGCCGGCCTGGTTGCCGGCGCCATCTCCATGGGGCTTGGGGAATACACCAGCGTCCGGTCGGCCAACGAACAGGTCGCCGCGGAGGTGGCCAAGGAGCGGCGGGAGCTGGAACGGCATCCCGAGGTCGAGGCGCGCGAACTGGCGGACACCTGGGTGGCCCGCGGCCTGCCCCGGGAGCTCGCGACGCAGGTCGCGGAGGTGGTGCGGCGCAATCCGGAGGAGGCGCTGCGGGTGCACGTCCGGGAGGAGTTGGGCGTCAACCCGGACGACCAGCCGAGCCCGTGGGCGGCAGCGATCTCGTCGTTTGTCTGCTTCTCCGTCGGCGCCCTGGTGCCGCTGCTGCCCTACCTGCTCGGCAGCACCAGTCTCTGGCTGGCGCTCGGCGTCGGTGGCCTCGGCCTCTTCCTGGCCGGCGCGATCGTCGCCCGGTTCACCAGCCGGCGTTGGTGGGCGGCGGGCCTGCGCCAGCTGCTGCTGGGTGGCCTCGCCGCCGCCGCGACCTATGGCATCGGCAGGCTGATCGGTATTCAGGGCGGGCTGTAGGAGGGGGCGGCTACCCGGCGACGGGTACCAGCCGGAAGAGGTGGATCTCACGGTCGCCGGCCCGCTGCACGTAGGTCTGGTAGGCCGGCCACTCGGTCACCAGCAACCGCCAGAGTCGGTCCCGCTCGGGGCCCTCGGGGATGTCGGCGCGTACTGGAAACCGGCGCCCCTTGATGTCTACCTCGGCGTGGGGGGTGGCGAGCAGGTTCAACGCCCAGGCGGGCTGGTGGGTCTGTCCCCAGTTCGACCCGACCACCACGTAGCCGTCCCCGTCGGGCACGTACAGCAGGGGGTTGCTGCGGGGCTTGCCGGAGCGGCGGCCGGTCGTGGTGATGACCAACGAGGGGAGAAGCCCGAGGGCGATCACCCGGCCGCGGCTGAGCCGCCCGACCGCGCGGTCAACCGGGACGAGGAGCCGGGCGGTGGTGCTGAACCAGCGGTGGTGGCCGACCCGGCGGGTGAGGGAACCCAGAATGGACATGGAGAGCATTCTGCCGACCGGCGGCCCGGGTCGATGCTCCGGCCCCGCGGTCGGCGACCGTTGCCGAACGGGTCAGGCGGTCCTTCCGGGGAAGGGCGTGGTCAGGGGGGTGATCCCCGCGGTTCGTCGCCACTGCGTGGCCCGCACCGCGCAGTCGACCAGCGCCGCGAGTGCCCGTTCCCGCTCGGCGCCGCTGGTGGCGGCGACCGCCGCCTGCCAGAATCCCGCCGTACGCTCCTCGACTTCAACCGCGAGCCGGAGGGCGCTCGGCTCGTCGGTGACGGGGAACGGCAGGGTATAGCCGGCCTGGTCGGCCGGGAGGCTATCGCCCGCCTCGGTGAGCTGCAGCACCAGGTCGTCTCGACGGCGCCGGTGCGTCGCCTCGGCGTCGCGGGCCGCTTCCTGGGCGGGTCCGGTCAGGCGTACCCCGATCGGGCCGTAAGCCCAGATGGCGGCGTATTCGGCGGTCAGGGCCGCGGAGTGGGCGGAGCTCGCGCCTGGGGTGGGGGTGTTCACTGCAGCGCCTCCAGGTGACTGGCGCGGGCGGCGGCGATGCTGGCGAGTAGCGCGGCTCGCCCGGCCGGTGCGGCCAGGCAGGCCCGGGTGGCCGACTCGCTGGCCGCCTGCTCGCGTTCGCGTAGCCCGGTGAGGGTCGCGTCGGGATCGGCGGGGGTGCTGGCGGTTGGGGTGGCCGACGGTGGGGCGGCCTTGGTGATCCGGGCCAACTCCGCCGCGTGCGCGCTGTGCGCTTCGATGATCGGTGCCAACCGGCCGGCCAGCGTGGGGTGTGTCGTGGCGGCGTCCCGGTAGGCCGCGGCGAGCGCGAGTGCCTCGTCCACCATGGGGGCGAGTGGGTCGGGTGGGGGCGGTTCCTGGTTGAACGGGTCACAGCCGGTGAGCGACGGCACGGCGCCGCCGAGGGTCAGGAGTGCACCTACCCGTAGCATGTTTCGCCGGGAATGTCTCATTGTTCGGTCCGGAAGTGTGTCCCGCTGCGTCATTCTGCCCATCACCGTCCAAGTCAACACCATGTTGGCGCCCCCCGCAGAGGCCAGAGTCGGTGCGCCGGCCCATCCGACGGGCGGGCGGCGCGTTACGCTCTGCGCAACCACCGGCGCGTCCGCCCCGGTGGCGTGTGGCTATGGCGACCGATCGGGCGCCGCCAACAGCAGATAGGGGCGCTAGATGAGCCAGCGTGGCCGGGCCACCAGGCCCACCGGGCCGACGGGGCGACCGCGGCGTACGGGTGGCCAACGCAGCGCCGGTCGGGTCAACCGCGGCGGCGATCTCGCCAGCCGGCGGGCCCGGTTGCACGAGGTTGTCGAACCAGTCGTCGGCGAGGCCGGGTACGACCTGGAGGAGCTGTCGATCTCCCGGGCCGGCCGGCGCCACGTGCTTCAGGTGATTGTTGACGCCGACGGCGGAATCGACTTGGACGGCGTCGCCGAGATCTCGCGAGCGGTCTCCGCCGCCCTGGACGCGGCCGAGGAGGTAAGCGGGGACCTCGTTGCCGGGGAGTACCAGCTCGAGGTCAGCTCGCCGGGCGTGTCCCGTCCGCTCACCCTCCCCCGGCACTGGCGGCGCAACACCGGTCGCCTGGTACGGGTCATGGTGCGGGGTGGGCCGGACGCTGGGGATCGCCAGGTCACCGGGCGGGTGGTCGAGGTGGACGACGAGCAGGTGGTGTTGGAGACCGACGCCGGTCGGGCGGGGTGGAGCTACGCCGAGTTGGGCCCAGGACGGGTGCAGGTCGAGTTCACCCGCCCGGGCGAGGCGGATGGCGCTGACGGCGCCGAAGAGGCCGGCGATTTCGACGACGACGATGATGATGATGTGGAGGGCGAGGAGAGGTGAACATCGACCTCGCGGCGCTGCGCGCACTGGAGCGTGAGCGGGAAATCCCGTTCGACACGATCCTCGCGGCGATTGAGACCGCGCTGCTGACGGCGTACCGGCACACCGAGGGTGCGCAGCCGTATGCCCGGGTGGAGATCGACCGTAAGACGGGCGCGGCCTTGGTCTTCGCCCAGGAGGTGGAGCCCGACGGCGGTGTGGTGCGGGAGTGGGACGACACCCCGCACGACTTCGGTCGGATCGCGGCGATGACCGCCAAGCAGGTGATTCTGCAGCGGCTGCGGGAGGCCACCGACGAGGTGCACTTCGGTGAGTACGTGGGTCGGGACGGGGACCTGGTGACCGGGGTGGTCCAGGCGCACGAGGCGCGTGCCGAGAAGGGCATCGTCAGTGTGGACCTGGGCAAGCTGGAGGGGGTGCTGCCCCAGTCCGAGCAGGTCCCCGGTGAGCAGTACGCACATGGCGAGCGGGTGCGCTGCGTCGTGGTTCACGTAGCCAAGGGTGTACGCGGTCCGCAGGTGACCCTGTCCCGCTCGCACCCGGCGTTGGTGAAGAAGCTCTTCGCCCTCGAGGTGCCGGAGATCGCCGACGGTACGGTGGAGATCACCGCGATCGCTCGTGAGGCAGGTCACCGTACGAAGATCGCTGTCCGCTCCACCACGGCGGGGGTGAACGCCAAGGGTGCCTGCATCGGGCCGATGGGTCAGCGGGTGCGGGCGGTCATGGGTGAGCTGCACGGGGAGAAGATCGACATCATTGACTGGTCCGAGGATCCGGCGGCCTTCGTCGGAAACGCACTCTCGCCAGCCAAGGCCCTCCGGGTGGAGGTGGTCGACCTGGCTTCCCGAACCGCTCGGGTAACAGTGCCGGATTTCCAACTTTCACTGGCTATTGGGCGAGAAGGGCAGAATGCCCGGCTTGCCGCCCGATTGACGGGTTGGCGGATCGACATTCGCTCCGACGCCGAGCCGGCCCGCCCGGCGGGTGGGGTCGAAGCTGATCACGTCCCGGAGCCGGGCCGCGCGATCTCCGGGGGCTAGGGGTAGACTTTCCCAGTGGTACGACGCGCGCTGCCGGAGCGCACCTGTGTGGGTTGCCGGTCTCGAGTGTCGACCAAGGAACTGCTGCGGGTTGTCGCGGTGGGTGATGGGGCTGGTCACAGCCTTCGTCCCGACCCGGCCCGCAGATTGCCGGGTCGGGGGGCGCACGTGCACCCAGACCCGGCCTGCTTCGCGCAGGCGGTGCGGCGTCGTGCTTTCGGGCGGGCGCTGCGCGTCACCGGGGTTCCTGATCACGGTGAGCTTGCGAAGCATATCGATGCGCCAGCCACGACGTCCGGCCAACCCGACCGGACGCGGGTCGCTAGCAAGGTAGGACGACCGACATGAGCACACGATGAAGTCGCAGAAATGACCAGGCTTCAAGTGCACGAGTGAGGTCGCTGCGGGTGCTGCCCGCACGACCTCGGAATGAGGAGTGCAGTGGCAGGAAAGGCCCGCGTACACGAGCTCGCCAAGGAGCTCGGGGTCGAAAGCAAGACCGTTCTCGCCAAGCTCAAGGAGATGGGCGAGTTCGTGAAGTCCGCGTCCAGCACGGTCGAGGCGCCGGTCGCCCGACGGCTGCGGAACGCGTTCGTCAACAGTGCCGGCTCGCCCGCGCCGGCGGCTCCGCCGGCGGCGACCCCGCCGACCCCGACCCCAACTCCGACCCCTTCCCGGACCCCGACCCCGGCGCCGCCTCCGGGCGGACCCCGCGTCACGGCCAAGCCCATGCCGCCGCGGCGGCCGGGTGCCCCGACGCCCGGCCCGAAACCCAAGGGTCCGGTTCCGGGTCCGCCGCAGTCCGCGACACCGGCCGCCAAGCCGGCGAGTGCCCACGACATCGAGGTGGCGGCCGCCGAGGCGCGTGCCGCCGCGCTGAAGGCCGAGCAGGAGGCCGCGGTCAAGGCCGCGCAGGCTGCCCGGCAGCAGCAGCGGGAGAACGTCCGGCGGGAGCCGCCCGCCGAGGGTGGCCCGCGCCCGGGTCCCCGCCCCGGTCCCGGCACGATGCCGCCTCGGCCCGGCTCTCCGGCCGCCGGCCGTTCCGGCGGGCCCACTCCGGGCCCCGGTCCCCGGTCCGGCGGTCGTCCGCCGGCGCGGGGCGCCGGTAACAACCCGTTCGGCATCCAGGGCGGCCAGCAGCGTCCCCCGGCCGCCGGTGCGGGTGGTCCGCGGCCCAGCCCGGCCTCCATGCCGCCGCGGCCCAGCCCGGCCTCGATGCCGCCGCGGCCCAGCCCGGCCTCCATGCCGAGCCAGCGTCCCGGCCGGCCCGGTGGCCCCGGTTCCGGTCGTCCCGGCGGCGGCGCCGGCCGCCCCGGTGGCGGTGGCGGTGGTGGCGGCGGCTACCGCGGCGGCGGTGGCGGCGGTGGCGGTGGCTACCGCGGCGGCCCCGGTGGCGGTGGCGGCGGTGGCGGTGGCTACCGCGGCGGCCCCGGTGGCGGCGGCGGTGGTTTCCGCGGTGGCCCCGGTGGTGGCCGTCCCGGTGGCGGTGGCCGTGGCCGCGGTGGTGGTGCCGCGGGTGCCTTCGGGCGTCCCGGTGGCCGGCCGACCCGCGGTCGCAAGTCGAAGAAGCAGCGCAGACAGGAGTTCGACAACCTGTCGGCCCCGACCATGTCCTCGGGTGCGCCCCGGGGGCAGGGTCAGACCGTCCGGTTGTCCCGAGGCGCCTCGCTGTCGGACTTCGCCGACAAGATCAACGCCAACCCGGGTTCGCTGGTCCAGGAGATGTTCAACCTGGGCGAGATGGTGACCGCGACCCAGTCCTGCTCCGACGACACCCTGCTGCTGTTGGGTGAGCACCTGGGCTTCGTCGTCCAGATCGTCAGCCCGGAGGACGAGGACCGCGAGCTGCTCGCGCAGTTCAACATCGACCTGGACGCCGAGGTGGCGGAGGACCGTCTGGTCAGCCGGCCGCCGGTGGTGACCGTCATGGGTCACGTCGACCACGGTAAGACGAAGCTTCTGGACGCGATCCGGAAGGCGAACGTGGTGGCCGGCGAGGCGGGTGGCATCACCCAACACATCGGCGCCTACCAGGTCCACGTTCCGCACGAGGACCAGGACCGGGCGATCACCTTCATCGACACCCCGGGTCACGAGGCGTTCACCGCCATGCGTGCCCGTGGCGCCCAGGTCACCGACATCGTGATCCTGGTCGTCGCGGCCGACGACGGGGTGATGCCGCAGACGATCGAGGCGTTGAACCACGCCAAGGCGGCCGACGTGCCGATCGTGGTGGCGGTCAACAAGGTCGACAAGCCGGACGCCAACCCGGACAAGGTCCGCCAGCAGCTGACCGAGTACGGACTGGTCGCCGAGGAGTACGGCGGCGACACCATGTTCGTCAACGTGGCGGCCAAGCCGGGTACCGGGATCGACAGCCTGCTCGAGGCGGTCCTGCTGACCGCGGACGCGTCGCTGGAGTTGACCGCTCCGACCGACGGCCCGGCACAGGGTGTGGCGATCGAGGCGCACCTGGACAAGGGCCGGGGCGCGGTGGCGACGGTGCTGGTGCAGAAGGGCACCCTGCGGGCGGGCGACTCGATCGTCGCCGGCGGGGCGCACGGCCGGGTCCGGGCGATGCTCGACGAGAACGGCAACCAGGTCGCCGAGGCGGGTCCGGCTCGTCCGGTGCTGGTGCTGGGTCTGACCGCGGTGCCCGGGGCGGGCGACACGTTCCTGGCCGCCGAGGACGACCGCACCGTGCGGCAGATCGCCGAGCAGCGGCAGGCACGGCGGCGAGCGGCGGCCTTCGCCAACTCCCGCGGCCGGGCCACCCTCGAGACGCTCATGGAGCAGCTCAAGGCGGGCGAGAAGACCTCGCTCAACCTGGTACTCAAGGGCGACGTCTCCGGCTCCGTGGAAGCGCTCGAGGATGCCCTGTTCAACCTCGACATCCCCGAGGAGGTCCAGCTACGGATCATCCACCGCGGCGTCGGGGCGATCACCGAGAGCGACGTCATGCTCGCGAGCGCCTCGTCGGAGGCGGTCACGATCATCGGCTTCAACGTGCGGGCCGCCAACAAGGTCCGCGAGATGGCCGACCGCGAGGGCGTGGAGATCCGGTACTACACCGTCATCTACCAGGCCATCGAGGAGATCGAGGCGGCGCTCAAGGGCCTGCTCAAGCCGGAGTACGAGGAGGTCGAGCTGGGCACCGCGGAGGTCCGCGAGGTGTTCCGTTCGTCCAAGGTCGGCAACATCTCCGGCTGCATCGTCCGGTCGGGTCTGCTTCGGCGCAACGCCAAGGCTCGGCTGCTGCGTGACGGCGCGGTGGTGGCGGACAACCTCACCATCAGCTCCCTCAAGCGGTTCAAGGACGACGCGACCGAGGTACGCGAGGGCTTCGAGTGTGGTCTGACCCTGGGCGGCTACAACAACGTCCAGGTCGGCGACGTGATCGAGACCTTCGAGATGCGGGAGAAGGCGCGCGCCTGATCCGGTAGGGACAACAGATCAAGGGGTTTACGCCATGCTGCGTAAACCCCTTGATCATGTCCGGGTTCGTCCGTAGTCTCCGGGACGATGTTCACCGGAACCGCGGTATTCGACCTTCTGCTGCCGGGCGACTCCCGGTCGCTGAAGGCCAAGAGGTCCTACGTTCGACCGATCGTGGCGGCGCTGCGTCGCGTCGAGGTTTCCACCGCCGAGGTGGGGGCGCTCGACCTGCACGGGCGGGCGGAGATCGCCGTCGCGGTGGTGTCCGCGACGGCAGCCCACGTACACGAGGTGCTCGACTCGTGTGAGCGCCTGGTCGCCGCCCGTCCCGAGGTTGACCTGTTGTCGGTGCGTCGGCAGCTGTACGGCGCGGACGACTGATCCACTGGCGTCGCTGCGGGGCTGTCCCGGGGGCGGTCACCGCACCGGCCGCGTACGGGCGGCCCGGCGGCGCGGGTAGTGTTCGTGGTGTTGGCCGGCGGCTTGGGCACTCCAGGTGCCCGGCGGTCGGGAGCGGTACGCCTGGAGGTGGCGAGATGTCGGATCCGGCCAAGGTGCGCCGGCACGCGGAGCGGGTGCGTGAGCTGGTGGCATCGGTGGTGCGAAGCCAGATCAAGGATCCCCGGCTTGGCATGATCACCATCACGGATGCGCGGATCACCGCCGACCTTCGCGACGCCACGGTCTTCTACACGGTGCTCGGTGACGCCGCCGCCCAGGCGAGCACTGCCGCGGCGTTGGAGAGTGCCAAGGGCATGTTGCGCAGCACCGTCGGGAAGGCACTGGGGCTGCGGCACTCGCCGACGCTGACCTTCGTCCTGGACGACGTGCAGGATCAGGTCAAGCACATCGACGACCTGCTCGCCCAGGCCCGCCACGCGGATGCCGAGGTGCAGCGCCTCGCCACCCGGGCCGAGTACGCGGGTGAGGCCCAGCCGTACCGGCTGGAAGAGGAGCCCGAGGCCGCCGAGGACGAGGTGCCGCCGCCGGGCGGGGACCAACGGTGACCGATTCCGCCGTCGGGGCGCGGTCCGCGCCGGTGGAGGCCGACTGGGCGGCGGCGGTGGCCGCGGTCCGTGCCGTGCCGAGCGCGGGGCGAGTGCTGCTGGTCTGTCACGTGAACCCAGACGGCGACGCACTCGGCAGCATGCTTGGCTTCGCTCTCGGCCTGCGTCGGCTCGGTCTGCGACAGGTACAGGCCACCTTTCCCGGCCCGCCGCAGCTCCCGGAGCCGCTGCGTGGGCTCCCCGGTGAGCAGCTGCTGGTCCCGGCGGCGGAGGCGGTTGCCGATCCGGACCTTCTGATCAGCTTCGACGCGGCGAACGAGTCCCGGTTGGGGGAGCTGGCGGACCGGTTGACGACCGCCGGCAGCACGTTGGTGCTCGACCATCATGCGTCGAACCCCGGCTTCGGTGCGATCAATCTGGTTGACCCCCGGGCGGCGGCCACCGCGGTGCTGGTGGACGAACTGCTCAACCGGTTGGGGGTGCCGCTCGACAGGGAGATCGCCGAGTGTCTCTACGTGGCGTTGACCACCGACACCGGCTCGTTCCGGTACGCGGCCACCACCGCGGCGGTGCACCGGTTCGCGGCCCGGCTCCTCGCCACGGGTATCAGTCCCGGTGAGATTTCTCGTCGCGTCTTCGACACCCGCCCGTTCGGTGCCGTGCGGCTCTACGCCGAGGTGGTCGGTCGGGCCCGGCTGGAGCCCGCCGCGGCGGATGGTCACGGCCTGGTGTGGACCTGGGCAACCCAGGAGGACCTGGCCCGGCACGGGCAGCCCGCGTACGTGCTGGAGCCGCTGATCGATTCGGTGCGGTGCACGGCGGAGGCCGATGTGAGCTGCGTGGTGAAGCAGACCGCCGACGGCGAGTGGGCGGTGTCGTTGCGAAGCAAGGGCGCGGTGGACGTGAGCGCGGTGGCGGTGGCGTTGGGCGGCGGAGGGCACCGGCTCGCCGCCGGCTTCACCGGCCGGGGCAGCGCCGACGAGGTGGTGGAGGCCATCCGGCGGGAGCTGGTCGGGGCGCTACTCGCCCCGACGGGCGGTTGAGGACCGGTGTTGCGGTAGGCGGGCGCGGGCACCGGAGCGGGCACGGCCGGTGTGCCCTAACGGTTGAGGGTCGGTGTTGCGGTAACGGTCGGGGTCAGCCCTGCGGCAGGGGTCGGGGTGAGCCTGGCGGTTAACTGTCGACTGGCCGTTCGGCTGATGATCTCTCGACAAAGATCAGGGTCGGCTTACGGGTGTTCGGTCTTCCCGCCGTTGATGACGGTGGGCAGAATTGCGGCATGGAACAGCCCCGTGACCTGACAATCGAGGTACCGCGTGCCTGGGATCGGCCCGCTGTCACCGTGCCGGTGCTCGTCTGCCTGTCGTTGGTGGGTGGCCGGTTTCCATCCTTCTCGATCGAGGCGAATCTGTGGACGCTCGGCACCGGTGGTGTCCTGATCTGGCTTGGCCTGGGTAACCGGGTGCCCCGGCGGCCCGCACCGGTTCGGCTGGATCAGGGTGCGGTGTGGTGGACGTTGCCGGTGGTGGTGTTTGTGGTTTTCGAGGGGGCCACCTTCGTGGCCGCGGCGGGTGACGAGTTCCCGACCTTCTCCCGGCTGGCGGATCCACTACTGGAGGACGGGGTGATCCGTTCAGCGGCTTGGCTGGCCTGGCTGTCCGCATTCTGGGGGCTGGTGCGGCGATGATGCGGACGCTGGCGATCGGCGGCTTCCTGGCGGCGGTGGCGCTCTTCGTCGCCGTGGAGTTGGCAGCCCGCCGGGAGGGGTCCCGGATCCCCACCCTCGGTGAGGTCTGCGCGTACGTGATGCGGTACGAGGTCGGCTCGGTGCCGGTTGGCCGGATTGGGCTCTTCGGCTTCTGGTGGTGGCTGGGCTGGCACTTCCTGGCTCGGTGAGGTCCCGCTATCCGCATTGTGGCTTCGCCCGGATGGTGGGAACCACCGGCGGTAGGCGGACCTGAACGATAGCTTGGGTATTGACCGATGCCGTGCTGACGGTGCTGGTCGTGAGCGGTGAGGTCGTACCCGGCGTCGTCGCTCTCCAGGGTCGGACCGACCCGGGCTCGCTGCTCCGTGTGCCGCTCCGGCGACCCCGGACGCCCGCGGGTGGCAGACCTTGCCCGTGAGTTCCACCGCTGCATAGGTGGCTCGCGCCCTGGAAGGGGTTTCCCATGCCGAACAAGCCCAAGCCCGACACCGCTGACGAGGCGCGTGAGCAGCTGCGCCGTGCGCTGCAGACCTCGATGGACACGCGCCAGTGAGGTCGCCGACCGGCTGATGCCCTCCCCGACGGGCGGCGGCGGCCGCCCGTCGTCCGGCGCTACCCGCGGCCGGTAAGTGACTAGTCCGGTTTGCGGTCCTTACCGAGCCGTGTCAGGATCGGCGACGATGAACCCACCGGCCGCCACCACACCCCGCTCCGCCTCACCGCGCAGAATTGCCGCGCTCGCCCTGCCGGCCCTCGTGGTGCTCGCCGCCGAACCGCTGTATGTGCTGGTGGACACGGCGGTGGTGGGACACCTCGGCCGGGTCCCGCTCGCCGCGTTGGCGATCGGTGGCACCGTGCTGACGCTCATCGCCTGGTTGGGCACGGTGGTCGCGTACGGCACCACCGGACGCTCCGCCCGACGGTTCGGGGCTGGTGACCGCACCGCCGCCGTCGCCGAGGGAGTCCAGGCCTCCTGGCTCGCGCTCGCGGTAGGGGTCGTCGTCGCGGTCGGCATGCAGGCCGGCGGCGGCGTGCTCGCCCGTACCCTGGTCGGGGCGGAGAACGACGTGGCGGAGGCCGCCGCGCAGTGGCTGCGGATCGCGGCGCTGGGCGCACCGGGGCTACTCCTCGCCGCTGCTGGAAACGGTTGGCTGCGGGGCGTCCAGGACACCCGCCGGCCGTTGTGGTTCGTGCTCGGCCCGAGCCTGCTCTCCGCGGTGCTCTGCCCGGTGCTGGTCTACCCCGCCGGGCTCGGCCTGCCCGGATCGGCGGTCGCCAACGTCGTGGCGCAGACGATCTCCGGTGCGCTCTTCGCCGGAGCGCTGGTCGCCGAGCGGGTGGCCCTCCGCCCCCGGCCCCGGGTTCTCGCCCAGCAGCTTGTGCTCAGTCGGGACCTGCTCATCCGCGGCGTCGCCTTCCAGGCGAGCTTTCTCTCCGCCACCGCGGTGGCCGCCCGCTTCGGCGCGGCGGTGGTCGGCGCCCACCAGATCGTCCTGCAACTCTGGTTCTTTACCGCCCTGGTGCTCGACGCGCTCGCCATCGCCGCGCAGGCCCTCGTCGGCGCCGCGTTGGGTGCCGACGACGTGGCCGGCGCCCGCGGACTGGCCCGCCGGATCGGGCTGCTCGGCGCCGGCTGCGGCGTGGCGTTCGCGTTGGTCATCGCCGCTGGTGCCGGAGTGGTTCCGGGCTGGTTCAGCGCTGATGGACAGGTCCGCGAGGAGGCGATGGTGGCCTGGCCCTGGTTTGTCGCGATGCTGCCGCTGGCGGGCGTCGTCTTTGCCCTGGACGGGGTGTTGATCGGCGCGGGGGACATCCGCTACCTGCGGAACCTCACGGTCGTGGCGGCGTTGGGAGGATTTCTGCCGGCCATCTGGCTGGCCTACGGGCTGGACCTCGGACTCGGTGGGATCTGGGCTGGGCTCACGTTCTTCGTGGTGCTCCGGCTGGCCGCCCTGCTGCTGCGGCTGCGCTCCGGCCACTGGGCGGTCGTCGGCGCGGTCCGGACCTGAGTAGCGCCGCCCCTGGGCTAGGGCTGCCCGGTGCTGGCCCGCAGGGCGTAGGTGGCCAGCACCAGCCCCAGGGTCACGGCGAAGCAGACGGCGAAACCGGCCACCTTCATCATGTTCGGGAAGCGCTGATACAGCCGGTGCCGGTCCTGCCGCACCTGCCACCGGCGGCGCAGGGCGGTGGCGCCCGGGAGCGCGAGCAGTGCGGTCGCGATCCGATCTCCAGCCGTGCGCCGAGCGGGCGGTGGGTCGAGCATCCAGGCGGGGAGACTGGGCGGCTGCTCCGGCTGGTGTAGCCGCGGGAACCGGCTCTGGCTTTGGGGCGACATGGACACGAAACCTCCGGTGGGCTAGGTGCCCCTTTGTAGCAGGAGGTATCAACACGACTCGTCGTGGAAGGAACGGGTGGGTTGGCACGGAGGTCTGGTGGGCGTCCCGGTGCCGGCCGGGCCAGCCCGTCTGGCAGGCTTGGCGGTCGTGAGCGCAGACGGACTGATCGTGGTCGACAAGCCCGGCGGCATGACGTCGCACGACGTGGTGGCGCGGGTGCGCCGGCTGGCCCGGACCCGCCGGGTCGGGCACGGTGGCACGCTTGACCCGATGGCGACCGGGGTCCTGGTCCTCGGGGTGGGGCGAGCCACCCGGCTGCTGACCTACGTCATTGGAGCGGGCAAGAGCTACGCCGCCACGATCCGGCTGGGGCAGGCGACGGTGACCGACGATGCCGAGGGGGATGTGATCTCCAGCGCCCCGGCTGGTCTGGTGACCGAGGAGGCGGTCCGGGCCGTGCTGGCGGCGCAGACCGGTGCGGTGGACCAGGTGCCCAGCGCGGTCAGCGCCATCAAGATCGACGGTCAGCGGGCGTACCGCCGCGTTCGGGAAGGGGCCAGTGTTGACCTGCCGCCCCGGCGGGTCACCATCTCCCAGCTCGACGTACGGGCGCTGCGGCGCGACGAGCCGGACGTGGTGGACGTGGACGTGGACGTCACCTGCTCCTCTGGCACGTACGTGCGGGCGATCGCCCGGGACGCCGGCCAGGCGCTCGGCGTCGGCGGGCACCTCACCGCACTGCGGCGTACCGCCGTGGGCGGTTTCACCCTCGCCGAGGCCGCTACCCTCGATGACCTGGAGGGCCGGGCACCCGAGGTGGTCACGCTCTCCCTCGCGGCAGCGGCCGACCGGTTCTTCCCGCGCCGGGAGGCGACCGCCGAGGAGGAGCGGGTGCTCTCCCACGGCGGTCCGTTGGACCCGGCGGGGATCGACGGCCCGTACGCCGTCTTCGGCCCGGCGGGCGGGTTGGTCGCTATCGTCAGCGAGCGGGCTGGTCGGGCCCGTGCCGAGATCGTGCTGGCCCCGGCCTGACGGCGCGGCGGTCGGGACAGCGACAGGGGAGGAGCGTTATGCAGCGGTGGCGGGGGTACGACGCGGCGCCCGGCGGCTGGGGGCGGTCGGTCGTCACCATCGGCGTCTTCGACGGCGTGCACCGAGGGCACCAGGCGACCATCGGGCACGCGGTAGCGCGGGCCCGGGAACTCGGCGTCAAGTCGGTGGTGGTCACCTTCGATCCACACCCCGCCGAGGTGGTACGTCCGGGTTCGCACCCGGCGGTGCTCACCGAGCCGACCCGCAAGGCCGAGCTGATCGAGGCGCTCGGCGTGGACGTGCTCTGTGTGGTGCCGTTCACCCCGGACTTCTCCCGGCTGTCGGCAGAGGCATTCGTGCACGACGTCCTGGTCGAGCACCTGCACGCCGCGCTGGTGGTGGTGGGGGAGAACTTCCGGTTCGGGCACCGGGCCGCCGGGGACGTGGCGTTGCTGGAGCAACTGGGTCGGACCTTCGGCTACGCGGTCGAGGGGGCACCCCTGGTGGCCGAGGCGGGGACGGTCTTCTCCTCCACGTACATCCGGTCGTGCGTCGCCGCCGGGGACGTGGTGGCCGCTGCCAGCGCGTTGGGGCGGCCGCACCGGCTGGAGGGCGTGGTGGTCCGCGGTGACCGCCGCGGTCGCGAGCTGGGTTTCCCCACCGCCAACCTGCTCTGCCACCGGTACGCTGCGGTCCCGGCCGACGGCGTCTACGCCGCCCGCCTGGTGCGGCGGGGGCAGCGGGAGCCGCTGATGGCGGCGGTGTCGATCGGCACGAACCCGACCTTCTCCGGCCGGGAACGGCGGGTCGAGGCGTACGTGCTCGACTTCGACGCGGACCTGTACGGCGAGCGGCTGGCCCTGGATTTCGGGGCGCACCTGCGCGGGCAGGTCCGCTACGACTCGGTCGAGCCGTTGGTGGCCCAGATGAACGAGGACATCGAGCGTACCCGGGAAGCCCTGGGGTGAGCACGGAAAGTGATCGGGTTCGACACCTGGTCGGCCCCTTGCCCGGCCCGTGGGTACCGGGGCTGGTAACCTGACGGAGACGTCGGCGCACCGACGTGGGTCCTGGCGTGCCTGCACGACGCCGCGGGTGCGAGGACCGTCCGCCGCCGGGCCCCGCCCGGCCCTCCGGGTAAGCCCGCTCTGGCGGACACGACATCGATTCACTCACCGAAACAGGGAGAACATGGCGCTCGACCAGCAAGCCAAGGCCAAGATCCGCGCGGAGTACGCGACCGTCGAAGGTGACACCGGTTCGCCGGAGGTGCAGGTCGCCGTCCTCACCAAGCGGATCGCGGACCTGACCGAGCACCTGAAGGTGCACAAGCACGACCACCACAGCCGCCGTGGGCTGCTGCTGCTGGTCGGCCGCCGCCGTCGGCTGCTCAACTACGTGCAGAAGAAGGACATCAGCCGCTACCGGTCGCTCATCGAGCGGCTCGGTCTGCGCCGGTGACGTGACGGGGGAGTGGCCGACCGGCCGCTCCCCCGCTCCGGTTCACCGCCAGAAACTCCGACAACCAGGGCCGCACGACCCCCCGACTCACCGGGAGCCGGTCAGCGCACCGGTCTCCGGTAGTGGCCCCCGGGCATCCGGCATCCCGCCGACCGCCCGGGCGCTTCGATCGAAGACCGGCCGTCTGAGCAGCTGCGCGTCGCGGTCCGTAGACGCGAAGGAGCGCAACCACAGATGACCGAGAGCAACCTCGGTACCCAGTCTCGTACCGCCACGATCGACAACGGGGCCTTCGGCACCCGTGTGATCACCTTTTCCACCGGCCGGCTGGCCCGTCAGGCCGCCGGCTCCGTTGTCGCCCAGCTCGGCGAGACGGTAGTTCTCTCCGCCACCACCGTTGGCCGGCAGCCGAAGGAGCAGTTCGACTTCTTCCCGCTGACCGTTGACGTTGAGGAGCGGATGTACGCGGCGGGCCGGATCCCCGGTTCGTTCTTCCGCCGGGAGGGGCGCCCCAGCGAGGACGCGATCCTCACCTGCCGACTGATCGACCGGCCGCTGCGTCCCTCGTTCGTCAAGGGCCTGCGGAACGAGGTCCAGGTCGTCGAGACCGTCCTGGCGCTCGACCCCAGCCACCCGTACGACGTGGTGGCCATCAACGCCGCCTCGATGTCGACGAAGCTCTCCGGCCTGCCGTTCTCCGGCCCGATCGGGGCGACCCGGATGGCCCACATCGACGGCTCCTGGGTTGCCTTCCCGACCCACGAGGAGCTGGAGCGCGCCACCTTCGACATGGTGGTCGCCGGTCGGACCCTGCCCGACGGCGACGTCGCGATCATGATGGTCGAGGCGGAAGCCACCGAGCACACCGCGAAGCTGGTCGCCGATGGCGCCTCCGCACCGACCGAGGAGGTCGTGGCGAGCGGGTTGGAGGCGGCTAAGCCGGCCATCCGTGAGCTGTGCCGCGCGCAGAGCGAGCTGGCCGAGGTGGCGGCGAAGCCGGTCGCCGAGTTCCCGGTCTTCCTCGACTACTCCGACGACGCGTACGACGCGGTCGCGGAGCTGGCCCGGGAGGACGTGGCCGAGGCCCTGAAGATCGCCGGCAAGGCCGACCGCGAAGAGGCCCTGGACCGGATCAAGGCCCGGGTGGTGGAGGAGCTCGGCCCGCGCTTCGAGGGCCGGGAGAAGGAGCTCTCCGCCGCGCTGCGGTCGTTGACCAAGTCCGAGGTCCGCAACCGCGTGCTGCGCGAGCAGGTCCGCATGGACGGCCGTGGCCCGCGGGAGATTCGTCCGCTGACCGCCGAGGTCGGGGTCCTGCCCCGGGTGCACGGTTCGGCGATCTTCGAGCGGGGCGAGACCCAGATCATGGGCGTCACCACGCTGAACATGCTCCGGATGGAGCAGTCCCTGGACACGCTCTCCCCGGAGAAGTCCAAGCGTTACATGCACAACTACAACTTCCCGCCGTACTCGACCGGGGAGACCGGCCGGGTTGGCTCGCCGAAGCGGCGGGAGATCGGCCACGGTGCGCTCGCCGAGCGGGCCCTGATCCCGGTGCTGCCCTCGCGCGAGGAGTTCCCGTACGCGATCCGGCAGGTCTCCGAGGCGCTTGGCTCCAACGGCTCGACCTCGATGGGCTCGGTCTGCGCCTCAACGCTCGGCCTGCTCTCCGCCGGTGTGCCGCTGAAGGCGCCGGTCGCGGGCATCGCCATGGGCCTGATCTCCGACGAGGTCGAGGGCAAGACCCGGTACGTGACGCTGACCGACATCCTCGGTGCCGAGGACGCCTTCGGTGACATGGACTTCAAGGTCGCCGGTACGCCGGACTTCGTCACCGCGCTTCAGCTCGACACCAAGCTCGACGGCATCCCGTCGGACGTGCTCGCCGCGGCCCTCCAGCAGGCCTACGAGGCCCGGCAGACGATCCTGCAGGTGATGCAGGCGGCGATCGAGGCGCCGGCCACGATGAGTGACTACGCGCCTCGGGTCACCACTGTCAAGATCCCGGTCGACAAGATCGGCATGGTGATCGGCCCGAAGGGGCAGACGATCAACGCGATCCAGGACGAGACGGGCGCCGAGATTTCGATCGAGGACGACGGCACCATCTACGTCGGTGCGACCAACGGCCCGGCGGCGCAGGCCGCGGTCGAGCGGATTAACGGGATCGCGAACCCGACCCTGCCGAAGGTGGGCGACCGCTTCCTCGGCACGGTGGTGAAGACCGCCGCCTTCGGCGCGTTCGTCTCGCTGCTTCCCGGCCGTGACGGTCTGCTGCACATCTCCAAGGTGGGCGACGGCAAGCGGGTCGAGAAGGTTGAGGACTTCCTCAACGTCGGTGACAAGGTCGAGGTGGAGATCGCCGACATCGACCAGCGGGGCAAGGTCTACCTGGACAAGGTGCGCCCGGAGGGCGCCGAAGCCCCGGCGGAGGGCGCCGGCGAGCGGCCGGCGGGTCGGGACCGGGGCGACCGGGGACCGCGCGACCGTGGTGACCGCGAGCGCGGCGGCCGGGGCCCGGACCGTGGCGACAGCGGCGAGCGTGGCGACGGCGGTGAGGGCGGCGAGTCGCGTCCGCGTCGCCGTACCCGGCGCAGCTGACCGTCGTACCAGCGCACCATCCACCCCTCGTCGAACCGGGAGCCCTGCGTGAGCCGGACTGTCTCCGTACCGTCCAAACCGGAACGACGGGGGGTGGCGGCGTTCCGGGGCAACCCGAACGGCGCCGCCAGCCGCGCCGTAACCCGTACGCTCAGTGACGACCCGCTGGGCGGCACGGTCCGCCGGACCGTGCTCCCCAGCGGGCTGCGGGTACTCACCGAGGCCATCCCGGCGATGCGCAGCGTCTCGTTCGGCATCTGGGTGTCGGTTGGCTCCCGGGACGAGAGCGGCCCCCAGTCCGGCGCCGCCCACTTCCTGGAGCACCTGCTGTTCAAGGGGACACACCGGCGGTCGGCACTGGAGATTTCGTCGGCGATCGAGGCGGTCGGCGGCGAGACCAACGCCTTCACCACGAAGGAATACACCTGCTACTACGCGCGGGTCCTCGACGAGGATCTCCCCCTCGCCATTGACGTGCTGTGCGACATGGTCGCCGACTCGGTGCTGACTCCGGAAGACGTGGAGGTCGAGCGGGGCGTGATCCTCGAGGAGATCGCCATGCACGACGACGAGCCCGGTGACGAGGTGCACGACCTCTTCGCCCGGGCCGTCTACGGTGAGCACCCGCTCGGTCGGCTGATCTCGGGGACGGAGCAGACGGTCACCCCGATGACCCGCCGACAGATCCAGGGCTTCTACCGGCGGCACTACACCCCGCCGCGGATCGTCATCGCCGCCGCGGGGAACCTTGACCACTCGAGCGTGGTCAAGCTGGTCCGGCAGGCGCTGCGGGGCACGCCGCTGGACACCGAACCGGCGGCGCCAGCGTCGTACCGGAGCGCTACCCCGGCGGTACGCACGCAGCCCGCGACCACCCGGGTCGGGCCGAAGGAGACCGAGCAGGCGCACGTCGTGCTCGGCTGCGCCGGCATCGACCGGCGGGACGAACGCCGGTTCGCCCTCGGCGTGCTGAACAACATCCTCGGTGGCGGTATGTCCAGCCGGCTCTTCCAGGAGATCCGCGAGCAGCGGGGGCTCGCCTACTCGGTGTACTCCTACGCCAGCCAGCACGCCGACAGCGGCCTGTTCGCCGTCTACGCCGGCTGTGCGCCGGGGCGAGCCAACGAGGTGCTGGAGTTGATCCGCGCGGAGTTGGCCCGGGTGGCCGCCGACGGGCTCACAGCGGCCGAGTTGGCCCGGGGTAAGGGCATGAGCAAGGGCGCGTTCGTACTGGGCCTGGAGGACAGCGGCTCCCGGATGAGCCGGCTGGCCAAGGGAGAGCTGCTCTACGGCGAGCTGATGCCGGTCGACACCTTGCTGGCCCGGGTGGACGCGGTCACCGTTGCCGACGTGAACACGCTCGCCAAGGAGCTGTTGAGGCGGCCGATGTCGCTGGCGGTGGTGGGTCCGTTCGGCGAATCCGACTTCACCGTCGGAGCGTCCCCGACCACCGCTGCCTAACCGTCCTCGCCGGACCGTCTCCGGATCACCTCAGCCGGAGCGTCGGCACCCGAGTTCCGGGCCGCGGGCGATCGGGCTACCCCGGCCCCACCCAGCGATGCCCATGTCCTGGTTGGGATAGGTTGTCGGCTGTGACTGACGAGCAGGACAAGAGCGCGGACGAGCCGCTCCGGGTCGGTGTGCTGGGCGCCCGGGGTCGGATGGGCATCGAGGTGTGCAAGGCGGTGGACGCGGCCCCCGACATGGAGCTGGTGGCCATGGTTGACCAGGGCGACTGGTTGTTCAACGCCTCCGATGCCGGAGCCGAGGTGATCGTCGACTTCACCACCCCTGACGTGGTCATGGACAACCTGCACTGGTGCATCGACCAGGGCATCAACGCCGTGGTCGGCACCACGGGCTTCACCGAGGCGCGGCTGGAGCGGATGCGCGGCTGGCTGGCCCGGAAGCCGGGGGTGGGCGTGATCGTCGCCCCCAACTTCGGCATCGGGGCGGTGCTGATGATGCAGTTCGCCGAACGGGCCGCCCGTCACTTCGAGTCAGCCGAGATCATCGAACAGCATCACCCCCGCAAGCTGGACGCGCCGAGCGGCACCGCGACGCACACCGCGCGCCTGGTCGCGGCGGCCCGCGCCGCATCCGGTCAAGGTCCGGCACCGGACGCCACCCGGGACGAGGTGGCCGGTGCCCGCGGTTGCGACATCGACGGCGTACGCGTGCACTCGGTCCGCGCCACCGGCCTCGTCGCCCACCAGGAGGTGCTCTTCGGCACCACCGGGGAGACGCTGACCATCCGGCACGACTCCTACGACCGGGCCTCCTTCATGCCCGGTGTGCTGCTGGCTGCCCGCAAGGTGCGCAACCGGCCCGGCCTGACGGTCGGCCTGGACGCCCTGCTCGACTGAGCGGTTCACCCCGCACCGGCTGTGCACCCGGGTCGTCCGGAAGCCGGAGACCCGGGTCGTCAGGGAGCGGGGTCGTCCGAGCGCCGGGTCGGCTCCGCGGGGATCGCCACGTGTAGTCGTAACTGGGCGACCAACATGTCGTCCACGTCCAGCGCGCGGGTCGCCCCGTCCGGCTCCCACCCGGTGCCGGTCAGGAACCCCCGGGTCGCCGCGTCGCCGTCGAACGCCCACGCGACCGCGCGGGTGAACCCGTCGTCACGCCAGTGGTCCACCGCCGCGGCGAGCAGCCGGCTGCCGTGCCCGCGCCGGCCCCAGCGCGGCTCCACCAGCAGGTCGGTGACCGCGACGACCTCCGGGCCCAGCGCTTCGGCGGGCTCACCGGGTGCCTGGGCCTCGGCGTCGGCCGGACCGGAGGCGGCGAAGCCCACCAGATACGATTGCTCGGCCTGTTCGACGGCGACCAGCACCCGGTGGGCAGCCGAGGGCGGTTCTTGCACCGCTGCGGTCCACCGCTGGGCCAGCCACGCCTCGTCGAGGTTCGCGAGCACCTGCCGAGGCAGGATGCGGCGGTACGCGACCCGCCAGGTTGCGAGCTGGATGCGTGCGATCTCGCCGGCGTCCTGTGGACGTGCCGGGCGGACGTAGCCGAGAGCCATGGCACGAAAGCCTACGCAGGGTGGAGGAGGCGACGATGGCGCAGGGTGCCAGGCGAACGGTCAGACAGTCGATCGGGGTGGCCGGGCTCGCCGTCGGGGTGGCCCTGTTCCTGTCCGTGGCGGCCATGCGGCACGGGTTTTTTGACCTCGGGGTCTACTACGGCGCGATCCGCTACTGGGTGCACGACGGCGGCGAGATCTACGACTTCTTGCGCCCATTCACCCAGTACGGCTTCACCTACCCGCCGTTCGCGGCCCTGGTCATGCTGCCGATGGCGTACGTCTCGTGGACGGTGGCGATCGTGCTGAGCGTCTCCGCCAGCGTGGCGGTCACCCTGGTGCTGTTCTGGTGGCTGCTGGACCCGATCTCGCGGCGTGCCGGCTGGACCCGCTGGTTCGCCATCGCGGTAGCGTTCTGCCTCGTCGCGGCGTACGAGCCGATGCGGGAAACGGTGAACTTCGGCCAGGTCAACATGCTGTTGCTGTTCCTGGTGGCGGTGGATCTGCTGCGGCTACTGCCGTCGGGTAGCCGCTGGGCCGGCACCACCATCGGCCTGGCCACCGCGATCAAGCTGACGCCGGGGATCTTCATCGTCTACCTGCTGGTCACCGGACGCTGGCGGGCGGCGGTCACCGCGATGGGCACCGCCGCCGGCGCGACCCTGCTCGCCGCCGCCCTCTTCCCGGACGCCTCTCGGGAGTTCTGGACCGAGGCGCTCTGGAACACCAACCGGGTGGGGGAGCTCTCCTTCGTCTCCAACCAGTCGCTCCGCGGGGTGGTGGCCCGGCTGAACCCGGAGGATCCGAGCACCGTCGCCTGGCTGGGGCTGGTGGTGGCCGTGCTGGCGCTCTGGGCGTGGCGGGCCCGGTCCGCGGTGGCGGTCGGTGACGAGGCGACCGGGCTGGCGTTGACCGGTGTGCTGATGTGCCTGGTCAGCCCGGTCACCTGGGTACACCATCTGGTCTGGTTGCTGCCGGCGCTCATCCTGCTGTTGGACAACGCGATGGCCGCGCCCGTCGGTAGCCGCCGCCGTCGCTGGCTCCTGGCCGCCCTGGGTATCGCGTACGCGTTCCTGATCAGCCGGATCGTGTGGGCCTGGGAGCGGGACTTCACCGGGATCGACGGCTTCCTCGGCAGCAACACCTACGTCTGGATCAGCCTGGCCCTGCTGGCGTTTCTGCCGATTCGGACCGTGGCGGACCGGGCTGGGGCCGGGACGGCCGGGCAGGAGAAGAGCGAGCAGACCCGTACCGGTGTCGTACCGGTGACCTAGTGTCCCCGCGATGACTGTGCCGGAGTCGCTCTCGCTCGCCCAAGCCCGTCGGATCTCCCTGGCAGCCCAGGGCTTCACCGACCCATCGCCGACCGGCGTTCCCACTCGCCGGCACCTGCGTCGCGTGCTGGACCGGGTCGGCCTGATCCAGTTGGACTCGGTCAACGTGCTCCAGCGGGCGCACTATCTGCCCCTCTATAGCCGCCTCGGTCCTTACCCGACGGCGCTGCTCGACGCGGCCGCGTACCGCCAACCCCGTGATCTTTTTGAGTACTGGGGGCACGAGGCGTCGCTGGTGCCGGTCGCGTTGCAGCCGGCGCTGCGCTGGCGGATGGCGCGCGCCCGGAGCCAGGCCTGGGGCGGCATGCGCCGAGTCGCCGAGGAGCAGCCGGATCTGGTGGCGTGGGTCCGGGAGGAGGTAGCGGCCCGCGGGCCGATCACCGCCGCGGAGATCGAGCACGACGCTGACCGGGTGACCGGCAACTGGGGCTGGAACTGGTCCGCGACGAAGCGGGCGGTGGAGTACCTGTTCTGGTCTGGCGAGGTGACGGCCGCCGAGCGTACGACGTCCTTCGCCCGCCGTTATGCCCTGCCGGAGCAGGTGCTGCCGGCGAATGTGTTGGCGGCGCCCACCCCGAGCGACGCCGAGGCGTACCGAACGCTGGTGGCCGTGGCCGCCCGTTCGCTCGGTGTGGCGGCGGAGCCGGAGCTGCGGGACTACTTTCGGTTGCCACTGGCGCAGGCGCGGGCGGCGATCGCCGAGCTGGCGGAGGCGGGGGAGCTGATCCCGGTGACCGTGTCGGGCTGGCGGCAGCCGGCCTGGCTGCACGCCGAGGCCCGGCTGCCCCGTTGGGTGCGGGGCAACCGGCTGGTCAGCCCCTTCGACCCGCTGGTCTGGGAGCGGGGCCGCACCCGGCGGTTGTTCGATTTCAGCTACCGCATCGAGATCTACGTCCCGGCACCGAAGCGGGTTCACGGTTACTACGTGTTGCCGTTTCTCCAGGGGGAGCGGTTCACCGCCCGGGTCGACCTGAAGGCCGACCGGAAGAACGGAGTGCTTCTCGTGCCGGCAGCCTGGCAGGAGCCGGGCGTTGAGGTGGGTGAGACGGCGCTTGCGCTCGCCGCCGAGTTGTACCGGCTCGCCGGCTGGCTGGGCCTGGACGCCGTGGCCCGACCGACGGCGGGCGACCTGGCGGTGCCGCTGGCCGCCGCCCTGAGGAGCGTGGCAGGTGTACCGTGATCGACGTGACGAGCGTTGACGGGCCGCAGAGCCGGGCCGCTGCCCCGGCGCCTGATGGCTGGCCGGTGGAGGCGGTACCGGTCTACCCGGCTCCACAGCCGGACCGACTGACCCGATTCGTGCTCCGTCTCCAGGAACGCTCGCCTCGGTGGGCGGTGCCGCTGGCCGCCCTGGGCTGTGTCGGCGCCGGCATCGGCTACACCCTGATGATCGATCCGACTCGGTCCGCGCCGGATGCGGCCCCCACCTGCCTGCTCAAGTTGACGACCGGGCTCGACTGTCCGGGCTGTGGCGGCACCCGGGCCCTCTGGTACCTGCTGCATGCCGACCTGCCGGCCGCGGCCCGGCACCATCTCCTTCTCGTCTTCGCGCTTCCGTTTCTGGCATACCTGTTCGTGGCGTGGGCGGGCCGGCAGGCCTTCGGGTGGCGGTTGCCCGAGCTGCGGATCAGCAACAAGCTGATCGGGGTTTTCCTGGCCGCCTGGTTGGCTTTCTCAGTGGTGCGTAACCTGCCCTGGGCGCCATTCACTGTGCTCTACGTCTGACTCTTTCTCGTCTTCGCGCTGCCTGTCTGTCTGTCTGTCTGCCTGCCTGGCTTCCTTCCTTCCTGACTGGGCTGCGTGGGTTGCTGTTGCTGCTGTCAGCGACGCTCCCAGACGACAAGGGTCCGATCGACTGGGCTTGCCTCCTCCCCGCCCCTCGTGTACCCCGTTCTCTCCGCTGTCGAGCTGCCCCGTCGGTGAGTCCGCACACAGGGGGTCAGCCTCGCCTGTCGTGGGGTTGCCGGGTCGGAAGGCACGGGTGGTGGTTCGGGTCGGGACTGCCGTCCAGGTGGTGGGGCAGCCGCAGCCGGTCGGTCCGCTCTCGGCTGATGTCTGTGAGCCGGTCACTGCCCCGGTTCCGCTCCGTGCTGGGGACGCGTTGTGGGGTGGGCTTCTGGGGGCTTGCAGGTAGGGAGCCTCGCTGGGGGTGAGTGAGTGCCCCGTTCGTGTGGGCAGCTCGACAGGATGCGCCGGAGGATGTGCCGCCGACCCACGGTCGCTCCCGTTGCGGTCGACAACGCGTGGTGCTTGCCAAACGCCTGCCGTCACTCCCGCCGCGCCTGCGTCTACGTCTGCGTCGCGTCTGCGTCTGCGTCTGCGTCGCGTCTGCGTCGCGCCTGTGCCTGCGTCACGCCTGCGTCTGCGCTCGCCGTGGGGAGTGTTGTGGCCAGGCCCGATCTCCGCCGCCTGCGTGGGTCCGATTTCCGTCGGCGCCGGTCGCGCCACTACAGTCGCAGGAATGTCGGACATGGTGCAGCCCCAGGTCAAGCTCATTGCGTGGACCCAGTTCGAGGCCCCGGACGACGTTGGGTGGTCGACTGACGCCGACGGGGGGCAGGCGCTCGCGGAGTTCGCTGGCCGGGCCTGCTACCAGAGTTGGAAGAAGCCAAACCCGGCGACGGCGACCAACGCCGGCTACCTCGCCCACATTCTCGAGGTGGGCCACCTGAGTGTGCTGGAGCACAGCTCGGTGAGCTTCTACTTCACCGGGGTGTCGCGGTCCCTCACCCACGAGTTGATCCGGCACCGGCACTTCTCGTACTCGCAGCTGTCCCAGCGGTACGTGCCGGAGCGGGACGCGGCGATGGTGGAGCCGGCCGTGATCGCCGACGACCCGGAGCTACACAAGCGGTTCGTGGAGGCCGCCGAGGCGAGCGTGCGGGCGTACACCGAATTGCTGGAGGGCCTGGAGCAGCGCTTCACCGACGAGCCCAACGCCACCCTGCGGCGTAAGCGTGCGCGGCAGGCGGCGCGGGCGGTGCTGCCGAACGCCACCGAGACCCGCATCGTGGTCACCGGCAACTACCGGGCATGGCGGCACTTCATCGGCATGCGGGCGACCGAGCACGCCGACGTGGAGATCCGCGAGCTGGCGATGGAGTGCCTCCGCCAGCTGCAGGGGGTGGCCCCGAGCGTCTTCAACGACTTCGTGATCTCCTCCCTGCCCGACGGCACCGAGGTGGCGGCCAGCCCGCACGCGGAGGTGTCCTGAGCCCTTCCCCGTCGGGGGCTCGGAGGCCGTCCGCTAGGTTGGACGCATGACGAGTGACCTCCCCGACAGTCCCCCCCGGACGGCCTCCCGGCCGTTCGGGCGGGTGCTCACGGCCATGGTGACACCCTTTACCGCCGACGGTGCGCTCGATCTGGACGGCGCGGCTCGGTTGGCGAACTACCTGGTCGACGAGCAGGGCAACGACGCGCTGGTGGTCAACGGCACCACCGGTGAGTCGCCGACCACGACCGACGTGGAGAAGGAACACCTGATCCAGACGGTGGTCGCGGCCGTCGGTGATCGAGCCAAGGTGGTGGCCGGGGTCGGGACCAATGACACCCGGCACACCATCGAGCTGGCCGCTTCGGCGGAGAAGGCCGGAGCGCACGGCCTGCTGGTGGTGACGCCGTACTACAGCAAGCCGCCGCAGGCGGGCCTGGTGCGACACTTCACCGCGGTGGCCGACGCCAGCGGGCTGCCGGTGATGCTCTACGACATTCCACACCGCGCCGGGGTGGCGATCGAGACCGAGACGCTGGTGCGCCTGGCCGAGCACGGCCGGATCGTCGCGGTGAAGGACGCCAAGACTGACCTGACCGCCACCAGCTGGGTGACCAGCCGGACCGGCCTGGCCTTCTACTGCGGCGAGGATTCGCTTCTCCTGCCCGCGCTGGCGGTGGGTTCGGTCGGGGTGGTTGGCACGTCAACCCACTTCACCGGGGCGCGGACGCAGGAGATGATCCGGGCGTTCGACGCGGGGGACAACGCCACGGCGCTCGCCCTGCACCGCCGGCTGCTGCCGCTGTACACGGGCATTTTCCGGGCCCCGGGCACGATTTTGGTCAAGGCCGGCCTGGCGGCGAAGGGACTGCCCGCCGGTCCGGTCCGTTCCCCGCTGGTGGACGCCACCGCCGACCAGCTCGCCCAGCTCCGCGCCGACTCTGCGGCGGCGGGCCTAGACCTCCCTGAATGAACGAACGACACGACGGACGCCGGGTGACGGCGTCGCAGAATGAGGTGAACGCGTGACCGAGGCGCGAATCGAGACAGAACTGCCACCGCCGCTGCCCGAGGGCGGGCTGCGGATCATTCCGCTGGGCGGGCTCGGCGCCATCGGTCGGAACATGACCGTCTTCGAGTACGACGGGAAGCTGCTGGTCGTCGACTGCGGCGTGCTCTTTCCGGACGTGGAGCAGCCGGGCGTGGACCTGATCCTGCCCGACTTCGCCCCGATCCTGGACCGCCTCGATGATGTGCAGGCGATCGTGCTCACGCACGGCCACGAGGACCACATCGGCGCGGTGCCGTACCTGCTCGCCCACAAGCCGGACATCCCGCTGGTCGGTTCGGAGTTCACCCTCGCCCTGGTCGAGGCGAAGCTCGCCGAGCGGCGGATCCAGCCGTACACGCTGACGGTTCGGGAGGGCGGCCGGGAGCAGCTCGGCCCCTTCGAGTGTGAGTTCTTCGCGGTCAACCACTCGATCCCGGATGCGCTCGCCGTGGCTATCCGTACTCCGGCCGGCCTGGTGCTGCACACCGGTGACTTCAAGATGGACCAGCTCCCGCTGGACGGCCGGATCACCGACCTGGCCGGCTTCGCGCGGCTCGGCGCCGAGGGGGTGGACCTGCTCCTGTCCGACTCCACCAACGCCGAGATTCCCGGCTTCGTCACGCCGGAGCGGGAGATCGGCCCGGTGCTCGACTCGATCTTCGCCAAGGCTCGGGGCCGGATCATCGTCGCGTCGTTCGCCTCGCACGTGCACCGGGTCCAGCAGGTCTTCGACTCCGCGGTGGAGCATGGCCGCAAGGTGGCCCTGATCGGCCGGTCGATGGTGCGCAACATGGGCATCGCCCGCGACCTCGGTCTGCTGAACATCCCACCCGGTCTGGTCGTCGGGCTCGACGAGGCCACCAGCATGCCGCCCGACCAGATCGTGCTGATGTCAACCGGCAGCCAGGGTGAGCCGATGAGCGCGCTGGGCCGGATGGCCAGCGGTGATCACCGGCACATCACCATCGCCCCCGGCGACACCGTGGTGCTGGCCTCCTCGCTGGTGCCCGGCAACGAGACCTCCGTCTACCGGGTGATCAACCGGCTGGCCCGGGCGGGTGCCGTCGTCGTGCACAAGGACGTGGCCAAGGTGCACGTCTCCGGGCACGCCCCCGCTGGCGAGCTGCTCTACCTGCTCAACATGGTTCGGCCGAGCAACCTGATGCCGGTCCACGGGGAGTGGCGGCACCTACGCGCCCACGCCCGGTTGGGCATCGAATCCGGGGTCGCCGCCGATCGGGTGGTGCTCTGTGAGGACGGCGACGTGGTCGACCTGGTCGAGGGGCGGGCCAGCCTGGTCGGGAAGGTCAAGAGCCGGTACGTCTACGTTGACGGCCTCGCCGTCGGGGACGTGTCGGAGTCGCTGCTCACCGAGCGGCGGATCCTCGGCGACGGCGGCTTCATCGCGGCCACCGTGGTGGTCGACTCGGTCACCGGAAAGGTGGTCGGTGGGCCGACGGTCTCCGCCAAGGGGTTCTCCGAGGACCCGGAGGCGTTCAGCCCGGTGGTGCCGTTGATCACCGAGGCGCTCAACCGCGCGGCCTCCGATGGCATCACCGACCCGCACCAGTTGCAGCAGATCGTGCGGCGCACGGTGGGGCGGTGGGTCAACGACGCCTACCGCCGCCGGCCCATGATCGTGCCGAACGTGGTGGAGGTCTGAGCCGAGGCGCGGCAAGGTCGGGGAGCCGGCCCGGGTCAGGGCAGCTCCGCGACCGCGTCGGCGTACGCCGAGCCGGTGCGTACCGCGGCGGCCAGCAGCACGTCCAGCTGGGTGGGCGCGACCCCGTGGGACAGGTCGGTGCTGACATCACCGGCCAACACCAGCTCGGCGCCGGAGTCGTGCACGTACGCCGTCGGTAGGAGCCGGTCCTGGTTCCAGGCGTTGCAGAACGCGTACGCCTCGGCGCGTCGGTCGGCCGGCAGCCGGCGGCTGGCCACGGCGCGTACGTGCAGGACCTCGCCGCGCTCGCCGGCCCGCCGTACCTGGATCAGCGCCTCGCCCCAGCGCCCGACGACGGTGTCCGTGGCGTCCAGGATGTACTGGTCGCCACGGCGGTCCAGGGCGCTGGTGATCGCCGCCAGGCTGAGCGGGGCGGGCTGGTCGGCCGGTTGGTCGTCCGCCTCGCGGTCGGGTTCGTCGTCGTCGGGGCCCTCGAAGGGTAGCGCCACCGGGTTGGCCAGGGCTCGTTCGGCCGCGCCCCGCTCGTCCAGCCAGGAGGCGACCCGCCCGGACTGGTGCCCGGTGCCGTTGCGCGCGTCGAAGCTGCCGGCGATCCCGGTGGCCAGGTCGGTCAGCTCGGCCCCGAGGGTGGCGAGGTCGAGGTCGGCCGCGGGCCGTTGCCCGTACGCGGGGCGGTGTACCCGCTGCTCGCCGAGGTCAGCGGCGACCGCTACCCCGCACACCAGCGCCCCGGCGGCGGCGAACTCCATCGCGGAGAGCTCGTCGGGAGCGCGGTCCAGCCGGGACAGCTGCTCGGTGAGGAGGGCCAGCCCGCGGACCGGGTTCCCGCTGAGCGCGCAGAAGCGCAGGTGCGCCGCGAGGTACGCGAAGCCGGCCCGTTCGCGTCGGTGCCGCTGGTACGCGTGCACGTGTGCCGCCGCGGCCGACTCGGGCGCGCCAAGTCGAAGCCACGGGAGCATCCCGGCGGCGAGCCCCCGCTCGGGTGCTCCGGTGCAGTCGTTCGGGTTCACGCCGGCCAGGACGTCCAGCGCGGCCGACCACTCCTCCCACCCGGCGAGCAGCTCCGCCCGGCGGACGGCGGCGCAGCTGAGGCAGCCGTCGGCCGGGGTGGCGGGCGCCGCTACCCAGCGGTCGTACCAGGACCGGGCGGTTGGCTCGTCGCCGAGGTGGTCCGCGATCCGGCAGTAGAGTTCGGCGGCGGTCGCGGTGTCGGCGGTGCCGAGGTCGTCTAGGAGGGCCCGGGCCTGGTCCAGGCCACCACGCGGGCTGCCGAGCAGGGCTTCGACCGCGTACCGCCGGTAGCGGGCCAGGGCTTCGTGACCGTCGGGCGGCAGCAGGTCGGGCCGCCGGTCCACGGCGGCGAGGCAGCGGCGGACCGGCTCGACCAGGCGCCACCGCCCTTCGCCGAGCAGGTAGGTCTCGATCAGCGCGAGCCGGGCGTCCAACGCCGACCGGTCATCGCCGGCGGCGTCGGCCCGCGCGGCGATCCGTTCCAACTCGGCGCTGCGGGTATCGCCGTCGGGGGAGTCCCGGGCGTCGGCCAGCTCCTCAGCGAGGGGACGCCCGTCCCGCCCAGGTCGTTGGCGGCGTGGTGGCCACCCCGGCCAGCCGAACTCTTCCAGCCCGCGGCCGCCGGGCTGCCCGATCACGAGCGCACCCCACCAGGGAGCCGGGCCACCTCGGCGGCGAGCTGGCAGCCGGTGGTGATGCCGCGGTCGAGGAGCCGGTCGAGTTGGTGCGGGGTCACACCGCGTTCGAGGTCGGTGATGACCTCCCCACAGATTCGCGTCCGGCCGTCATCTTCGACGTGTACGAACGCCTTGGGCCAGAGCCGGTCGTGGTTCCAGGCGTTGCAGAAGGCGTGTAGCGCGGGGACGTACTCGATCGCGAACGTGGGTGCCACGACGGTGCGTACCTGGAGTAGCTCGCCGGCGGTCCCGGGCCGCAGGAACCAGATGAGGTTGTCGGCCCACCGGCCGACCAGCTCCCCGGCCGGGTCGGTCTCCACCGGGTATCCCCGCTGGGTGAGTACGGTGGCGATCAGCTCATCGGTGAGTGGGCTCAGGGCGCCCGGGTAGCCGCCCAGGAGGCGGTCCGGAATATCCCCGGTCGGCGACGCCATACGGCATCCCTTCTGAGGCGAATATCACGACCGGCGGCGGATTCGCGTGCCGACGCGCGGACACGACCTGGAATAGCGGCGATCCGCCGGGTACCGCCGCTAGGTTGATGCTATGGCGGGCCGTACCTCTCAGGCGAGTCGGCGGCGCGGCGCGTCGCCACGAGGCAACACGAACAACCGTGCCCGGCAGCCGGCGAAGAAGCCCCGCGCTGCCGCTAAGCGTCGTCCGCCGGCCCGCACCAGCCCGGCCGGCTCCGTGGGCCGGGCGGTCGGGGCACTGTGGATGGGCCTCGCGCACGGGGTTGGCTGGTCGGTTCGCGCCGCCGGCCGGCAGGCCGCCGCGGCCCGCGGCCTCGACCCCGAGCACCGGCGCGACGGCGCCGGGCTGCTGGTGCTCGGCATCGCGCTGCTCAGCGCGGCCAGCATCTGGTTCGAAAAGGCCGGACCGGTCGGGGAGCGGCTCGCCGACACCGTACGGCTGTTTCTCGGTGCGATCGCCGTTGTGGTGCCGGTGCTGCTGACGATCGGTGCCTGGCGCCTGATGCGGGAGCCAACCGCTCCGGAACACCGGGGCCGGGGCCTGGTCGGCTGGGGGTCCATGCTGGTCGCCACGGCCGCGCTGCTGCACATCGGGCAGGAGCCGACTTCGCCGGCGCAGCGGGACTTCGCGGGCGGGCTGATCGGTGCGGGGGTGGGGAGCCTGCTGGAGCGGGCGGTGACGGCCTGGGTGGCCGTGCCGCTGCTGCTGCTGCTCCTGGTCTTCGGGCTGCTGGTGGTCACCGCGACGCCGATCAACAAGATTCCGGAGCGGCTCGGTCTGTTGGCCGGCACGGTGGTCGGCACCCCGGCCGGCGCGGAGGCCACCGAGGAGGCCGCGGCGGAGACCGGCAAGCCGGTGCGCAAGCGTGCGGCGAAGCGGACGCCGCCACCACCGCCGGACCCGGCGGACTTCGCCGACGACCTGGCGGGCGCGGATCTGCAGGAGACGCTCAGGCTGCCCCGAAAGTCGTCGGCGAAGGTGCCGGCCAGTCGGAAGCCGGCGGAGCCGCCGGAGCACTCGCCGCTGCCCACCCGGGCCGAGCAGCTCGCGTTGACCGGGCTGGCGGGCGACTACGCGCTGCCCCCGGCGACGCTGCTGGGCAGTGGTGCCGCCCCCAAGAAGCGCAGCCGGGCCAACGACGAGGTGATCGCCGCGTTGACCGGGGTGTTCGAGCAGTTCGACGTGGACGCCGCGGTTACCGGCTTCACCCGGGGGCCGACGGTGACCCGGTACGAGGTCGAGCTGGGCCACGGGGTCAAGGTGGAGCGGATCACCCAGCTCTCCCGCAACATCGCGTACGCGGTGAAGTCGCCGGACGTGCGCATCCTCAGCCCGATTCCGGGCAAGAGCGCGATCGGCGTGGAGATTCCGAACACCGATCCGGAGAATGTCGCCCTCGGCGACGTGCTGCGCTCCCGGGCGGCCACCAGCGACCATCACCCGATGCTGGTCGCGCTCGGTAAGGACATCGAGGGTGGCTACGTGGTGGCCAACCTCGCGAAGACGCCGCACATTCTCATCGCGGGGGCCACCGGCGCGGGGAAGTCGAGCTGCCTGAACTCACTGCTGGTCTCGCTTCTGACCCGGGCCACCCCGGACGAGGTACGGCTGCTGTTGATCGACCCGAAGCGGGTCGAGATGACCGGCTACGAGGGGATCCCGCACCTGGTCACGCCGATCGTGACGAATGCCAAGAAGGCGGCTGACTCGTTGGAGTGGGTCGTGCGCGAGATGGATATGCGCTACGACGACCTGGCCGCCAACGGGGTCCGGCACATTGACGACTTTAACCGCAAGGTACGCAATGGTGAGATCACGGCTCCGCCGGGCAGCGAGCGGGAACTGCGGCCGTACCCGTACCTGTTGGTGATCGTGGACGAGTTGGCCGACCTGATGATGGTCGCCCCGCGGGACGTGGAGGACTCCATCGTCCGGATCACCCAGCTCGCCCGGGCCGCCGGGATCCACCTGGTGCTCGCCACGCAACGTCCGTCGGTGGACGTGGTGACCGGTCTGATCAAGGCCAATGTGCCGTCCCGGCTCGCCTTCGCGACCTCGTCGCTGGCCGATTCGCGGGTCATTCTGGATCAGCCGGGTGCGGAGAAGCTGCTCGGTCGCGGTGATGGTCTCTTCCTGCCGATGGGTGCCGCCAAGCCGGTCCGGATCCAGGGCGCGTGGGTGACCGAGCGGGAGATCGCCGACGTGGTCCGGTTCTGCAAGGAGCAGCGGGAGCCGGAGTTCCGCGCGGACGTGCTCACCGTGGCCCAGGAGAGCAAGAAGAAGATCGACGAGGATATCGGCGACGACCTCGACCTGCTGGTGCAGGCGGTTGAGCTGGTGGTGACCTCGCAGTTCGGCTCCACCTCGATGCTGCAGCGCAAGCTGCGGGTCGGTTTCGCGAAGGCGGGTCGGCTGATGGATCTGATGGAGACCCGCGGCGTGGTTGGCCCGTCCGAGGGTTCCAAGGCCCGGGATGTGTTGGTGAAGCCGGACGAGTTGACGGAGGTGCTGGTCGGCCTCCGCGGCGGGGAGGACTGACCGAGACCGCGGTGGTGCCGGCGGGGTCGGGTTGGCCGCCGGTGCCGGGCGGGGACAGTCCCTTCGCCCGCGCGGTCCGGACGGAGTCGGTCCGGTCCCGGTTCGGCCGTCAGTGGTAGATCTTCAGGCCCACCACGCCGGCGATCACCAGCAGGAGGCAGAGGATCCGGGGCAGGCTGGCCGACTCGTGCAGCGCCACCATCCCCACCACGGCGGTGCCGACCGCGCCGATGCCGACCCAGACCGCGTAGCCGGTGCCGACGGGGATCTCGCGGAGCGCGTAGGCGAGGCCGATCATGCTCAGGGCGGCCGTGATGGCGAAGACAATCGTGGGGACGAGCCGGCTGAAGCCGGCGCTGCGGTCGAGGGCGATGGCCCACGCGGTTTCGAGGAGTCCGGAGATCACCAGCACGATCCAGGCCATCGCCGGACGGTAGCAGCTGCCGGGGGGCGGAGCAGCGCGGTGAAGGTGATCTTCGCCACTGCGGCTGGAGCTAAACCTGACTTTATCTTGCAGTATCGGTTCATGCCGCTGCTACTCAGCGACTCAGAGGTCGCTGCCGTGCTCGATGCCCCGACGACCATCGCCGCCATGCGGGACGCGCTGCACGCCGCCCACGAGGGTCGGCTGGTCGCCCCGCCCCGAGCCACCGCGTCGCTGGCCGGAGGCCGGATGGCGCTGGCCGCCGGGCAGCTGGTCGGTCAGTGGTACGGCGCCTGTTCCTACGACACCTTCGGGCTGCCGGGGAGCGAACCGGTGGTGGTGCTGCACGACGCCCGCACCGGCGGGGTCCGGGCGGTCGCGGTCGGGACGGAGCTCAGCTCCCGGCGTAGCGGTGGGCTGGGCGGGGTCGCCGTTGACGCGCTGGCCCGCCCGGAGGCGACCACGCTCGGAGTGGTCGGCTCAGGGCGGCAGGCGTGGGCGCAGGTCTGGGCCGCCGCGGCGGTACGGCCCCTGCGGGAGGTGCGCGTGCACAGCCGTTCGGCAGCACGGCGTACCGCCTTCGCCAACCGGGTCCGCGTTGAACTCGGCGTACCGGCGCGGGCAGTCGACTCCGCGGCGGCGGCCGTCGCCGGCCAGGACATCGTGGTGATCGCCACCTCCAGCACCACCCCGGTGGTGGACGCCGCGGACCTCGCGCCCGGCGCCCACGTGAACGCGGTCGGCTTCAAGCAGGTCGACCGGCACGAGTTCGGCCCGGATCTGCTGGACCGGGCCGAGGTGCTGGTCACCGACTCGCTGGCCCAGGCCGCCGGGTACGACCCACCGATGCTCGCCGCCCTCCCCCCGTACGTCGGACGGCTGCGGGACCTGGGCGCGGTCCTGGCGGCGGCGGTGTCCGGCCGGACCAGTGCGGACCAAATCTCCGCCTTCTGCTCCACCGGCTTGGGCGGTACCGAGAGCTTCCTGCTCGATCGCGTGGTCCGGGTCGCCGCGAGGGTCTGACCAACCGGTGCGGCCGCGCGGGCCGGCTGACCCCCTGGTGCGGGCTTTGGGCGGACGCGGACGGGAGCCCGGCCGAGGCCGGCCGCTGGCGGTTGCCGGGAGGTCAACCCGCGCCCGGTACCCTCGGATGGTGTCTGCCACCCCTCCCGCACCCGCCGACGGCCGCCGTGTCGCCCTGCTGACCCTGGGCTGCGCCCGCAACGAGGTCGACTCCGAGGAGCTGGCTGCCCGGCTGCACTCGGACGGCTGGCAGGTGACCACCGACGGTGAAGGCGCCGACGTGGTGGTCGTGAACACCTGCGGGTTCGTCGAGAAGGCCAAGCAGGATTCGATCCAGACGCTACTGGCCGCCGCCGAAACCGGCGCGAAGGTGGTGGCGGCCGGGTGCATGGCCGAGCGGTACGGGCGGGAGCTCGCGGAGAGCCTGCCCGAGGCGCAGGCGGTGTTGAGCTTCGACGACTACCCGGACATCTCCGATCGACTCGGAGCGGTGCTCGCCGGAACGGCGGTTGCCGCGCACACCCCACGGGACCGGCGGGAACTCCTACCGCTCACCCCGGTACGGCGGGCGGAGGCGGCGGTGTCGGTGCCGGGCCACGGCACCCCGGCCGTCGTGGCGCAGCCCGGTGCGCGATCCGCTCCGATCGAGGTCGACGAGCACACTCCGGCGCATCTGCGTCCGGTGCTGCGGCGTCGGCTCGACACCGGACCGGTCGCGTCACTCAAGCTGGCCAGCGGCTGTGACCGACGGTGTGCCTTCTGCGCCATCCCCGCTTTCCGGGGTGCGTTCGTCTCCCGCCCGCCGGAGGCGCTGCTCGCCGAGGCGGAGTGGCTCGCCAGCACCGGGGTGCGGGAGTTGGTCCTGGTCAGTGAGAATTCCAGCTCCTACGGCAAGGACCTGGGCGACCCGCGGGCACTGGAGAAGCTGCTGCCCCAGCTCGCCGCGGTGGACGGCATCGTGCGGGTGCGCGCGAGCTACCTCCAGCCGGCCGAGACCCGGCCCGGACTGGTTGAGGCGATCGCCACCACGCCGGGCGTCGCCCCGTACTTCGACCTGTCGTTCCAGCACTCCAGCGAGCCAGTGTTGCGGCGGATGCGCCGGTTCGGCTCCACCGATCGGTTCCTGGAGCTGCTGAGCAGCATCCGGGCGTTCGCCCCGGAGGCCGGCGCGCGGAGCAACTTCATCGTCGGGTTCCCCGGCGAGACCCGGGCCGACGTCGCGGAGCTGGTCCGCTTCCTGGAGGAGGCGCGGCTGGACGCGATCGGGGTGTTCGACTACAGCGACGAGGACGGCACCGAGGCCGCCGGTCTGCCCGGTAAGGTCACCGCCGCCACCGTCAGGCGCCGCTATGACCGGCTCAGCGCGCTCGCCGACGAGCTCTGCGCGCAGCGGGCCGAGCAGCGGCTCGGCTCGACGGTGCAGGTCTTGGTCGACTCGGTTGACGACGGTGTGGTGGAGGGCCGGGCCGCGCACCAGGCTCCCGAGGTGGACGGCTCGACGACCCTGGTCGCACCCCCCGAGGGCGGGGTGGACCTCACCGCCCTGCGCCCCGGTGACCTGGTTCAGTGCACGGTCACCGCTACCGAGGGTGTGGACTTGCTCGCCGTACCGGATGCGATGATCTCGGCGGCTCCTGGCGTGGCACGGTGACGGTGGGTTCAGGGGACCCGGCCGGCGTACCTGGTGCGGGGTCGGGTCGGCGGCGGGACGCGGCGATGACCGGAGCGGCAGAGCCGGCCCCGGCGGCTCCCCGGGTGCCGGTGCTCAACGCCGCCAATGCGCTGACGTTGCTGCGGCTGGTGTTGGTGCCGGTCTTCGCCGTCTCGGTGGTCGTCTCCGAGATGACTCACGTCGGCTGGCGGATCGTGGCCTGCCTGATCTTTGTCGCGGCTTCCCTCACAGACCTGGTGGACGGGTGGATCGCTCGCCGGTTCGGGCTGGTCACCTCGGTGGGAAAGGTGGCCGATCCGATCGCGGACAAGGCGCTCACCGGTGTCGCGCTGCTGCTGCTCTCCGGCTACGACCAGCTTTCGTGGTGGGTGACCGGAACGATCCTCTTTCGGGAACTGGGCATCACCGCACTGCGGTTCTGGGTGATCCGGCACGGCGTCATCGCCGCCAGCCGGGGCGGGAAGATCAAGACGGCCCTGCAGACCCTCGCGATCGTCTGGTACCTCTGGCCCATGCCGGCGCCGCTGGACCTGGTCGGACCATGGGTCATGGGTGCCGCGGTGGCGGTTACCGTGGTCAGTGGCCTCGACTACGTGGTGCGGGCGCTGCGCCTGCGGCGGCGGAACGAGGGTTGACCGGGTCCGGCGAAGGGGGAGCCACGATGGGGCTGGGAGCGGACGGTGAACGGCCCGTCGAAGGCCCGGCTGCCAGCGTCGTGCATGACCTGGTCAAGCGGCGGGAGACGCTCGCCACCGTCGAATCGCTGACCGGTGGCCTGCTCGCCGCCACGGTCGTGGAGGTCCCCGGGGTGAGCAGCGTCTACCGCGGCGGGCTGGTGGTCTACGCGACCGAGTTGAAGGCTCAGCTGGCCGGAGTGTCGGCGGAACTGCTCGCCGGGCGCGGGCCGGTTGACCCGGACGTGGCCATGGCGCTCGCGTTGGGGGGCCAGCGACGGTGCGCAGCCGACTGGGGCGTGGCCACCACCGGGGTGGCCGGACCGGAGCCGCAGGGCGGCAAGCCGGTCGGCCTGGTCTACGTGGCGGTGGCCGGTCCGAACGGCAGCGTGGTCCGGCGGCTGGAGTTGGGCGGGGGCCGTGATCTCATCCGGTCCGCCACCGTGGTGCAGGCGCTTCGACTGCTGGCCGAGCAGGTGGCCGAGGCGCCCGACGCTGCCGGCGGCGGTGCGTAGCGACACCGACCGTGATACGGTCGGCACTCTTTGTCGACGACGTTGCCGTTCGGCAGGCTCGCCGGCTCGCAGCCCGATTCGGCAAGCGGGGCGGTATGTCGGTCAGGCCGGCACCGGGTACGGTTGCGGGAAGGTTCCGGTGGTCGGGGCCCGGATTCCCCGGGTCGCCGAGGCACGGAGTGTTCCTCCAGGGGAGGTGCGATGGTCCTGCTACGCCGGCTGATCGGTGACGCGCTACGGACACGCCGGCAGGGGCAGCACCGCACCCTGCGCGAGGTTTCCTCTGCCGCCAATGTCAGCCTTGGCTACCTCTCCGAGATTGAGCGTGGGCACAAGGAGCCGTCGAGCGAGCTGCTGGCCGCCATCTGTGACGCGCTTGGCGCCCGCCTCTCCGAGCTGTTGCGCGAGGTGAGTGACACGGTGGCGCTCGCCGAGCAGATGCCGGGGGTGCTGGTGCCGGTCCAGGATGAGCCGACCGGGCAGCAGCCCGCCCCGGTCCCAGCCGCCAGCCACGGCAAGACCGCCGGCCGGGCGGTCCGCCAGGTCTCCTCCTCGGATGGCACGGTGTCGGTTCAGGTCCGCCAGGATTCGCCGCTCAAGGCGACCCTGCACACCCGGGTTCGCAAAACAGACCGGGACGTGGTCTGCGCCGCCTGAGCGCGCGTAGGGTTGATCGTGGCCCCGCTGCGTTGCCGGCGGCTGCCCAAACTGGCATCCGCCTGCGACGATGGAGCCACTGCCGTCGCGGCCGGCCAGGTCGCGGCCGGCCGCGTTGCTAGTGAGGGGATACCGCGGAGATGGCGAACCCGTTCGTCAAGGGTTGGAAATATCTGATGGCGCTCTTCGGCACCAAACTCGACGAGCGTGCTGATCCGAAGGTGCAGGTCCAGCAGGCGATCGAGGAATCTCAGCGGCAGCACCAGCTGCTTGTCCAGCAGGCCGCCGCGGTGATCGGCAACCAACGGCAGCTGGAGATGAAGCTGTCCCGGCAGATGTCCGAGGTCGAGCGGCTGCAGGGTAACGCCCGCCAGGCCCTGGTCCTGGCCGACCAGGCCCAGGCTCGGGGCAGCGTCGCCGAAGCCACCCGCTACGAACAATCCGCTCAGGCGCTCGCCACCCAGCTGGTCACCGCGGAGCAGGCCACCGAAGACCTCAAGACCCTGCACGACCAGGCGCTCGGCGCGGCGGCGCAGGCACGTAAGGCGGTCGAGAACAACTCGATGATTCTCCAGCAGAAGCTCGCCGAGCGGGCGAAGCTGCTCAGCCAGCTCGAGCAGGCCAAGATGCAGGAGAATGTCGCCGCGTCACTGGAGTCGATGTCCGCGATCACCGCCCCGGGTACCACCCCCACCCTGGACGAGGTGCGCGAGCGCATCGAGCGGCGCTACGCCAACGCCATGGGCCGAGCCGAGCTCGCCGGGAACTCGGTCGAGGGACAGATGCTCGACATCCAGCAGGCAGCCCTCGATGCGGCGGGTTCCGCCCGACTCGACCAGATCCGCGCCGGCATGGCCGGGGAACAGCTACGCGGCGCCGCCGAGCGGCCGGCCGTCACCCGACCCGAGCAGCAGGGCGCTCCGGTCGCCGACCCGGCCGCCGCGGCCCGGCTCGACGAGATTCGCTCCACCCTGGGCCGCGAACGCGGCACCGGGGACAGCACCGCCGCCGGCTGAGCGACGCGGGTTGGGGAGGCGACGTGGCAGATGAACGGACGCGGTACTTCCGGCGACTGAGCCGCCGCCGGCGGTCTGCCCGCCGATGGAGCGTCATCGCCGGTGGGCTCGGTGGCGCGGCGGCGGTGCTGACGCCGTACGCCGGTCTGGGGTTGCCCGACGCCGCCTGGGCCGCCGGTGCGGGCGGGGCGATCGTGCTCGCGGCCTGGCGTTGGGCCGATCTGCGGGCGCTCGCCGCCCAGCCGGTGCCGCCGGCGTTGGACCCGGCCGAGGCGGCGGCCCATTCGCGGGCCCGGCTGGTCGCGGCGGTGGAGCGCCTTCCAGCCGGCCCCGGCATCCTCGCGGAGGCCCGCCGGGTGCGGTCCCGGGTCGCGCTGCGCGGCACCAGCGCCGCCGAGCCGTGGGGCCGGCTGGATCGGGCCGGGTCTACCTTCGCCGGCCTGCGGGACCGGCTGACCGGGTTGGCGGCACCCGCGGTCGCCGAGGCGACCGCGGCCGACCGCTCCCTCCGGGACCTCGCCCTCCGCGTCGCGGAGGTCGAACGGGCTATCCGGCTCGCGCCGTCCGAGACCCGGCCCCCGCTTGAGCAGGCCTGGGCGGCCCTCGCCGGCCAGCTACACAGCGGCGTCGCGGCGTACGAGCGGCTGGTGGCCGCCGCCGCTGGTTACGTGGCCGAGAACGTGCGGTCCGATGTCCCAGAACCGGCGGTGGACCGGCTCACCGAGGCGACCGACCTGCTGCACGGGGTGGCTTCGGCCCTCGCGGAGCTGCGGGCCACCGACCCCACCTTCCGTACCTCCTGAGCTAACCGGGCCGGCGACCCCGTCCTCAGCTGCGCGAACCAGCCGCTCAGCCCGGCGTTGTCACGGCGATCGGGGCGGTGAAGAGGGACATCCCGACGACGTTGAACGCGCGGATCCGATAGTGGTAGGTGGTGCGTCGCGCCAGGCCCGTGTTGGTGAACCCCCGTCCGTTCACGGTGAAGGTGGCTACCTCTTGGGTGAACCCCGGGTCCGTGGCCCGCTGCACGGTGAATCCGGCGCCGGACCCGGCGGGCACGCTCGCCGCCCAGCCGAGGATGACTGTCGCGGTGTCCGGTGCGGACGTAGCGGTGGTGACCGTCACCGAGTCCGGTACGCCCGGCCGGGGCGGTGTGGTGACCTGAGCCACTGTGGACCACGGTGAGGCCGCCCCCAGGTAGGTGGTGCGCACCCGGTAGTAGTAACGGGTGTCGGGCGCCACGGCGGTGTCCAGATGGGTGTCCCCGACACTGATGGCCGTGGTGCCGGGCCCGCTGGTGAAGGTCGGGTTGGTGGCCCGCTGCACGTCAACGCCGGTGGCGAAGGAGCGGTTGCGCCAGTGCAGCCCCACCCGGAGCGGTGCCGCCGGCGGCACCGCCGCGGCCAGGCCGGTGGGGGCGGTGAGCCGCACCGAGGCGGGCGCGCAGTTCGACCAGGCCGAGCAGCTGACCGCGTTCTCCGCCCGGAGGCGGTAGTAGTAGGTCACGCCGGGGGTGACGGTCGCGTCGGTGTAGTGGGTGGCGCTGGCGGCTACCGTGATCGTGGCGAGCCCAGCGGTGAACGCCGGGTCAACGGCGCGTTGGAGCTGGTGACTGGTGGCAGCGGGCCGATTGCCGCTGCCGGTCCAGGCGAGCAGGATCGCCGGCAGCGCGGTGGCCGATCCGGGCCCCGGGGTCGCGGAGAGCCCGGTCGGAGCCGGTGGCGCGACCCGCAGCACCAGCGGTCGACTCAGGCCCTGGTCTCGATAGCCGGCGAGCTGGCTGTGCCAGCGGTACTCCCAGCCCAGGTTGACCGGCTGGTGGAGCGCCGGCGCGGCCCGGCCGTCGCGCGGTGCCCCGCTGAGGTGGATGCCGTCCGGCCAGCCCGGCTCCACTGCCCGTACGCTGTCCGCGATTTTGAACGGGAGGGGTGGTGCGACCGGGCGCAGCGCGACCACCACATCCTCATGTGGGTTGACCCGGACCACCTGTTTCCAGCCCATCTCATTCGGTGCCGGTGGGCGGAGCGTGCCGTCCCAACCGGCTCGGTTGACCAGTTGTAGGTCGACACCGTCGAGGCGGACCGGCTGGGTCTGCCGGTCGGCGCCGCGTAGCCGCCACAGCTGCACGCCGCCGCTGGCGGAGCCGGCCGGTACCGCCGGCTCGACGACCGGCACCACCTCGGTGGCCGGGTCGGTGGGGCTGAGGGGCACCACGGCCGGCGTGAGTGGCCCTCCGGGCGGCGGACCGACACCGAAGCGGCCCGCGAGTCGGCCGTACGTCGGCTCGAAGACCTGCTTGATGATCTTCACGGCGAGCGGTAGCAGGACCGGGGACACGTCTCCGGCTGGGGTGAATGCGACCGTGGTGGCATGTACCGGGACGGTGGTCTCCCGAGCCGTGTGGGTGCCGAAGGCGGTGTCGTAGGCGGGCTGCGGCACGATCGGCGGGCGCTGGCTGGCCGCGTACGCCTGCGGTAGTCGCTCCTGGAGCCGGGCCAGGTCGTAGCGGGGCGCCGGGACGCCGGTCACCCGGAACTGCAGCAGGGTACGGGTGTTCGGCCCGTACCCGGGACGGCTCGGTGGTGTCCCGCCCGCCGCGGTGTGGTCCGCGGCTTCGGTGTGGTGGTCGTAGCGCGGGTCGAAGTCAGGGAGCGGGGCCGGGGCGTCGTTGTAGAGGAGCACGGTGCTGCCGGGAGCCACGGTGGCGAAGTCCACCAGGACATCGGCCTGCTCCCCGGGGGCGAGTAGCAGCGTGTGCCGGTCCACGTTGAGGACGGTGGGGTCGCGCCGGTCGTGTCGGTAGGTCACCGGCTGGTTGGGGAGCACGACCGGGGCCGGAAGGAGGCCCCCGTCGTTGCCGATCTGCACCAGGTCGGGGCCGGCGGCGAGCGGATCCGGCACCCCGCCTTCCCGCCCGTCTGTCGGCCACCGGCTGGGTCGGCTGGGAGACGGAATCGCCGCCACCATCGGCACCTCCCCGGCGCCCGGGTCAGCGAGCCCGCCATCGCTGTCCCACATCGGGCCGGCGGAGCGCGTCTGGTAGAGCTGGAGGTTCAGGCTGCGGTCCAGGCACGCGTTGAGGACACGGAACCGGTAGGTGCGCGGTTCAACCGTCAGCCACGGGTACGCGACGCCGTTGATCAGTACCGTGTCGCCGTACGCGGCTGGCACCGCCGATGGGTGGGGTACGCCGGGTGCCATCGGCGGCTCACTCGAGTCGTCGCCGACCGGGTCGTGGTGTGGGTTCGGGACCGGCCTCGGCCCGGTGCTGTTGGGTCTGGCGGTGTTGCCCGCCCCGAGCTCTTCGGCGGTTCGTGTCCACGGCCCGTAGTCCCAGCGTCCGGTCGGGTTGATGCCGTCGTCGCGGTACGGGTTCTGCCGGGGTTGGTAGATGTGTGGGTGCCAGAGGCTGCCGCGCGCGCCCCACCGGTCGCGGTCCCAGGTCGGATCGGTGGCGGCCAGTTGGCTGTCGTCGGGCACGAAGGTCTTGTCCTCGAAGACCAGCGGGATCTGGTCGGCGGGCAGCACCCCGTCGGCGACCAGGTCGTCCTCGGCCGGCTCGGTGATCAGGTAGAGACCTGTCTGTCCGGAGTAGCTGGTGAGCCGGGCCAGCCCGACGGTGTTGTCGTGGAACGCGAGCAACCGACCGCTCTGCTCGTTCGGGTAGTACAACGTGGTGGCACCCCGGCCGGGCGGCGGCATGTCCGGCACGGGAGTCAGTCCGGGACCGGTCGGGTATGGGGTTATCTCTGCCGCGGGTGTGATCCAGTGCCATGGGTTTCCGGCGCTGATCCAACCGGTCTGTGCGCCAGCGAGGTGCAGCACCGCTCGATTCTGTGGGTATGGTGCCGGCCCGCCCGGTGGCCCGTGGCCGGCGCCGTCGATGGTCGGGTCAACCGGAAGGAACAGTTCACCGGCTCGACCGGCGGGAAGCTGGTTGATGAACTTGACCCGTACCGGCCGGCTGCGCCGCGCGAGGATCACCGGGCCGAGGTGGATGGGGCATTTCGGCGGGGTGACAGTGTTGTGTCCGGTCGAATCGGTACCAAGGTTCAGCTGCTGGTATCCCCGCAGCCGGGTGGCCGGAAGGTCCCGGTGCAGCCGTTGCGCGTACTCCTGAAGGCCGATTTCGTAATAGTCGCAGCCCGGGTAGCTGATCGCGTCGGGTACGGCCACCGGCAAGCAGTCGGGGTCGTTGGCCGAGCCGAGCGTGGGCAGCGGGTCAACGAACTTGCGGATGCCGGTGCCGGGCACCACGTCGCCGTTATCGTCCAGGGCCGGCAGTGGACTGTGGGAGTGGTTCGGGACCGGGCCGAAGTAGCGGGGCAGCGCCGCCGGGTCCAGCGTTGTCGGTGGTGCCGGGTCCAGCGTTGTCGGTGCCGCCGGGTCCAGGGCCGGGGGCGGGTTCGGGACCTCCGCTGGCGGGCTCGCCGCGGCGTCCTGCGCGCTCCGTGTCGCCGGCACCAGCGGGCCGTCGTCATCGGTGGCGTCTGTGTGGTTGGTGGCGGGTCGCACGGCCCAGGGGATCCGGAATCTGCGGAACAGGTCCATGGCTCTCCCGGCGTCGGGCGCGGCACCGACCACCTCGGCGTGGCGGTGGACGCGCGAAACGAACGGTACGTGAGCGCTCCACCGCAGCATGCGACCTGTGGGGGTGGGTTAGGAAGTATCCAATCGTCCCTTTCTGGGGCTGCCCGTCGTTTCGTCCGTGCCCAGCCCCGCGAGCAGGCGTAGTCCGTCCTCGCTGGGGCTGCCGGGGGCCGCGGACAGGACCAGCAGCTCCACGCCGGATTCGTCCGGTGGCATGAGGCTCTCCTGGTGCAGTTCCAGGAGCCCGACCAGCGGATGCCGGTATGTCCGGCGTCCGTGGGTGCGGGCGCGTACGTCCGCGCGGGCCCAGAGGCCGCGGAAGCGCTCGCTTCCCATCGCCAGTTCGCCGATGAGCGAGGTGAGGCGGGGCTCCTCGGGGTACTTGCCGGCAGCCAGGCGCAGGTGTCCGACCACGTTGAGCGTGCACGCCTCCCAGTCCGCGTACAGACCGCGTTCGTCCTCCTCGAGGAAGATGTGCCGAGCGGTGTTCAGGCCCGGCATCGGCAGGCCGTAGAGGAGCCGGGCGAGGCGGTTTCCGGCGAGCACGTCCAGGCGATGGTTCATGATCAGCGCGGGCGCTTCGGCCATCAGGTCGAGGAGGTGGAGCAGCTCGGGCCGGACCCGCCCGCCCGGTGTCTTCGTGCGGTGGCGACGCTTTCGGGCGAGCCGGTAGAGGTGCTCACGTTCGGTCTCGTCGAGGCCGAGCACGCGGGCGAGCGCGTTGAGGACCTGGTCGGAGGGTTGGGTCGCGCGGCCCTGCTCCAGGCGTACGTAGTAGTCGACGCTGACTCCGGACAGGTGCGCGACCTCCTCGCGACGCAGCCCCTGCACCCGGCGGTGCCGGTCGGTGGGGATGCCGACGGCCGTCGGGTCGACCCGGGAACGCCGGGTCCGCAGGAAGCCCGCGAGACTGTCCATCCTCCCAGTATCGCCGGGCTACTGCCGCGTGGGTGGTACTGCTGTTACCAGGATGTCCCATCCGAGGAAGCGGCACCCCTGAATGTCGAGCGCCCCGGCGCCCAGGATCGAAGACACCGATCCGAAGGGAGCCCTCATGAAGACGCTGATCGTCTATGCCCACCCAGAGTCGAAGTCGCTCAACGGCTCGCTGAAGGACCTCGCCGTCGCCACCCTGCGTACCGCCGGACACGAGGTGCGGGTCAGCGACCTGTACGCGATGAACTGGAAGGCGGTCGTGGACCGCACGGACTACGAGCCCGACGCCTCCGGTCGGCTGAAGGTCGCCCTGGACTCGGGCCGAGCCTTCGACGCCGGGACACTCACCCCGGACGTCCTCGTCGAGCAGGAGAAGCTGCTCTGGGCCGACACGGTCATCTTTCAGTTCCCGCTGTGGTGGTTCACCATGCCCGCGATCCTCAAGGGCTGGGTGGACCGGGTGTTCAGCCTGCACTTCGCGTACGGCGTCGGCGAGTACAGCGACACCAGGTTCGGCGACCGCTTCGGCGAAGGCACCCTGGCCGGCCGGAAGGCACTGCTGTCGGTAACCGCCGGGGGATCGGAGCCGCACTACTCTGATCGGGGGATCAACGGCCCCATTGAGGACCTGCTGTTCCCGATCCAGCACGGCATTCTCTACTACCCGGGTATGGAGGTGCTGCCGCCGTTCGTGCTGTACGGCGCCGATCGGCTGACCGACGAGGACTACCCGGACATCGCCAAAGCCTGGACGCAGCGCCTGCTCACCCTGGAGTCGACCGAGCCGATCGCGTTCCGACAGCAGAACTCCGGCGATTACGAGATCCCCTCGTTGCGGCTGAAGGAAGGGCTGGAGCCCAGGGGCCGTACCAGCTTCGGGCTGCACCTGCGGGGCTGACCGCGGTCGCCCACCACCGCCTCGACGATCTGTCTCAGCCGGGACGTTCGGGTTGGCAGGTCGGGCACCAGTAGGTGACCCGCTCGCCCTGCTCCTGCCGGCGGATCGTGGTGCCGCAGCGGCGGCAGGGCTGAGCCCGCCGGCCGTACACGTAGGTGGTCTGTCCCCGGTGCCGCGATCCGGTGGTGCTCTGGGTCCAGCGCCCCCGGTTGGCGGCGAGCAGCCGTTGCGCCAGGGCGACCAGGCCGATCAGGTCGGGTACGGCGCGTACCGGCGTCCAGGGCGACACCCCGCGCAGGAACAGCACCTCGCACTTGTAGAGGTTGCCGACCCCGGCGAGGCTGCGTTGGTCGAGCAGGGCGGTGCCGATGGTGACCTCGGGGCCGGCGGTCAGGCGCTGGACCGCCTCGACCGGGTCCCAGTCGGGGCCGAGGAGGTCCGGGCCGAGATGGCCGACGAGGCGGTGCTCCGCGGTGGTCGGCACGAGGGCGAGGTCGTGCAGGTGATAGCCGACGGCCACCGCCCGGGGGCCGCGCAGCACCGCCCGGATCAGGTGCGCCGGGTGGGCGGACCAGCGCCCTCCGGGCGGATACGTTCGCCAGCTGCCGTCCATCCGTAGGTGCGAGTGCAGCGTCCAGCGCTCGCCGTCGCTGTGGTCGTCGCCGTGGTCGGTGCGCGGAGCCGTGAGCCGCAGCAGCAGGTGTTTGCCCCGGCTGGTTGACTCCCGGACCGTCCAGCCGGCGAGGTTCGTCGTGGCGAGCTGTGGCACGCGGAAATCAGCGCCGATCAACCGGTCGCCGGCCAGCGCCCGCTGAAGTACGTGGGCGGTGTTCCAGACGGTGTCGCCTTCGGGCACCTCCCCATCCTCCCGCTCGGGCGGCCTCGGCGCTGCCGGTCAACCGGCGGTGACGCGGAGTTGGTCGCCCGGTGCCACCCCGAGCCGGTCGGCGGCCCGCCCACCGTTGACCGCGACCGCGACCAGGCCGGCCGAGTCCACGTGCACCAACAGCCCTCCCGGCGGTGCGTCGTCGAACGTCCGGGCGTGCACCGCGTACGCACCGACGCGGTCCGGGCCCGTTGGTCGGTGCGCGACCCGAAGGGATTGGGGTAGCGGTTCCAGTAGGGCGCCCGTCGCCGCGAGCTGCACGTTGCCGAAATGGTCCACGGTCAGTATCTCGGCGGTGAACCCGTCCGGCTCTGGTCGGACCAGCGGGGTAGGCAGCCGGACCAGGGTGTCCGGTTCGACGGCCGGGCCGGCGTCGGCGAGCGGCGCACCGAGCGCCAGCCGGGCTGCGACCGGCGCGAAGATGTCCCGGCCGTGGAAGGTGGCGGACAGCTGCGTTCCGAGCCAGTCCGGGTTCGTCAGCTCCACCGCGGCGCTGACCCCGCCGAGCGCCGTCGCCGCCTCCAGTAGCAGCCCGTTGTCCGGTCCGACCAGCAGTCCGTCCCCGGCGGCGAGGGCGATCGCCCGGCGGGCCGTGCCCACCCCGGGGTCGACCACGGCGACGTGGACGGCCGCCGGCAGGTACGGCACGGTCTGCGCCAGCACCGCCGCACCGCGCCGGACGTCGCCGGGTGGGACCAGGTGGGTCACATCGATCACCCGGGCGGTGGGCGCCAGCCGGGCCAGCGTCCCATGGCAGGCGGCCACGAAGCCGTCGGCGAGACCGTAGTCGGTGGTGAAGGAGATCCAGGGCGTCGGCGCCATGGAGGGAAGGCTAGCTGAGCCAACCGGTCGACCCGGGCACCCGGCGGATAGCCCAGGGCGGCCCGAAATCGGCGGATAGCCCGGGCGCCCCGAAACCGGCGGGACGATCAGGCCCGGAGGCGGAGCCCGCGGGGGGTGGCCCGGAACCCGGCGGCCGTCAACGCCTCGCGCAGCGGTGACGAGCGCACCGCCTCGCCGTCGGCCCGTTCGACGGAGATCGTCCCGAGGGCTCCACCCTGCACGGCGTCGGCGAGCGCCTTGCCGGCGGTCGCCAGCATGTCGCTGTCGTCGGTGAAGGAGAGCAGCGTCCGACCGCCCCGCTCGACGTAGAGGACCAGATCACCGGAGACCAGCACCACCAGGGCGCCGGCCTTGCGGCCGGCTCGGTGTCCGGTCGGGGTGGCACCGCCGTCCCCGGAGTCGACCACCCGTTCCGGCCAGGGCAGCGCCGCGCCGTACGGGTTGGCGGGGTCGGTCGCGGCGAGGACCAGAGCCAGGCCGGCACGGACGCGTCCACCGTCGGCCGAGTCGGCCAGCGCGCGCAGTCGGTCAACCGCCCCGGGTACGGCGAACTGCGCGGCCCCCAGCCCTTCCACGAAATAGCCGCGCCGGGTGGCGCCCCGCTCCTCCAGCGCGGACAGCACCGGGTAGACGGCGGCGAACCCGCCGGGCACCTGCTCCGCCGCGACCGCTCCCCGAGTCACCACGCCGTGCCGTTCCAGCAGTATGTCGGCGAGCGCCGCGGCGCGGCGGGTCGGGTCGGTGTCCCGGTCGGGCAGGCGCGACCAGCGGCCGGCGACGGTGGGTGGGCCGCTGCGTGACGGCAGGGCGACGCGGCCGGGTCGTCGGTAGCGGGTACGGGGTGTGGCCGGGCGGGACCGGTGTGCCCCACGACCGGCCAGCAGGGCCCGCAGCGGGGCGAGAGTGTCGTTGGTCAGGTGACCGGCCCACACCAGATCCCAGACGACGGCGGTGAGCGCGGCGTCGTCGGTGGAGCCCAACCGGTCGGACAGGGCACGGAAGAACAGCGCCTGTCCATCGTTGAGGGCGTCGAGCACCGCGTCGTGCAGCGGGGTACGGGTCAGTGCCGCATCCGGCGGGGGAAGCAGCAGCGGGGCGGTGTCCGCGTACGCGAGCACGACCCAGCCGTCCCCGCCGGAGATCGCCCCGGAACCGGCCCACAGCACCTCGCCGCTGGTGCACAGCTCGTCGAGCTGGGCGGGGGAGTAGTCGGCGATCCGGGCCGGCAGCACCAGTCGCTCCAGGGCGGAGCCGGGCAGGGCCAGCCCCTGCACCTGTTCCAGGGCCGCGGCCACGGCCGGCACTCCTCGCCCAGCCGCACCGACCTGTTGCCAGCGGGGCAGAAAGGTGGCCAGCGCGCGGGGCGGCACCGGCTCGATCTCCCGGCGCAGCGCCGCGAGGGAGCGGCGGCGCAGCATTCGTAGCACCTCGGCGTCGCACCACTGGATGCCGACCGTGTCGGGGGCGAACTCCCCGGCGAGCACCCGGCCGGCGGCGGCGAGCCGGCGCAGCGCCCCCTCGACCACGGCTACTCCGAGCCCGAACCGGGCGGCGCAGGTAGCGGCGGTGAACGGCCCGTGCGTGCGCGCGTAGCGGGCGATGAGGTCACCGAGTGGGTCGGCCACCGGGGCCAGGTACGCCTCGGCCACGCCGCCGGGCAGCGCCACGCCCAGCGCGTCCCGCAGCCGGGCGGCGTCCTCGATTCCCACCCAGCGCTCCTCGCCGGCGATGCGGACCCGCAGCACCCGGCGGTCGGCGACCAGCTCGGTCAACCACTGAGCCGGCGCCCCCCGCTCGGCCAGCTCGGCGCTGCTCAGGTCGCCGACCACCCGCAGCAACTCGACCACGTCCTCGGCGTCGCGGGGTCGGCGCTGTGCGGTGCGCCAGCGCAGCTGGCGTTCGGTTTCGGCGAGGACCGCCGGGTCGAGTAGTTCCCGCAGGTCGACCCGGCCGAGCAGCTCGCCGAGCAGGGCCGAATCCAGGGTGAGGGCGGCGGCCCGCCGTTCGGCGAGGGGAGCGTCCCCCTCGTAGAGGAACGTCCCGATGTAGCCGAAGAGCAGTGACCGCGCGAACGGCGACGGCTGGGCCGTCTCCACCTCGACCAGGCGTACGGTGCGGGCGGCCAGGTCGCGCATCAGCGCGGCGAGCGCGGGCTGGTCGAAGACGTCCTGGAGGCATTCCCGAGCCGCTTCCAGGGTGACCGGGAAGTCCGCGTACTCCCGGGCGACGTCGAGGAGTTGCGCGGCGCGCTGCCGTTGCTGCCAGAGCGGCTGTCGGCGGCGCGGATCGCGACGGGGCAGCAGCAGCGACCGGGCGGCGCACTCGCGGAACCGGGCGGCGAACAACGCCGACGTGCCCACCGACTCCTCGACCAGCTGGGTGATCTCTTCGGGCTCGAAGACGACCGTCTCCGCGCCCGGCGGCTCCGCGGCGGTGTCGGGCAGGCGGACGACGATCCCGTCATCGGCGGGGAGCACCTGGGCGTCTACCCCGTACCGCTCGGTGAGCCGGCGGCCGATGGCCAGCGCCCACGCGGCGTTGACCTGGGCGCCGAGGACACTGTGTACGGCGAGCCGCCAGTCACCCAGCTCGTCGCGGAAGCGCTCGACCACCACGGTCCGGTCGTCCGGCAGGCTACGGGTTGCCGCCTGCTGTTCCCGCAGGTACGCCAGCAGGTTTCCGGCTGCCCACTCGTCCAGGCCCCCGGCGCGCAGCGCGGCTATGGCGGCGTCGTCGTCGGTCCGCAGCAGGGCGCGGAGGCGGGCGCCGATGGCCCGACCCAGCTCCACGGGGCGGCCCGGCTGGTCGCCCTTCCAGAACGGCATCTTGCCCGCCTGGCCTGGGGCGGGGGTTACCAGCACCCGGTCCGGGGTGATGTCCTCGATCCGCCAGGACGATGAGCCGAGGAGGAAGACATCGCCGACCCGCGATTCGTAGACCATCTCCTCGTCCAGTTCGCCGACGCGCGCGGCCCGCTCCGCCCCGGCCAGGAAGACGCCGAACAGACCTCGGTCGGGGATGGTGCCGCCGCTGGTCACCGCGAGCCGCTGGGCACCGGGCCGCCCGGTCAGCAGGTCGGTGGCGCGGTCCCAGACCAGGCGGGGCCGCAGCTCGGCGAAGGCGGTCGACGGGTAGCGGCCGGAGAGCATGTCGAGCACCGCGTGCAGCGCCGAGTCGGGTAGTTCCGCGAAGGGCGCGGACCGGCGGACCAGGTCGGCCAGGTCGTTGACCTGCCACGGCTCGAGTGACACCATCGCCACGATCTGCTGGGCCAGCACGTCGAGGGGGTTGCGGGGGTGGTGCAGCTCTTCGATCGCGCCTTCGGCCATCCGTTCGGCCACCACCGCGCAGGCGAGCAGGTCTCCTCGGTGCTTGGGGAACACCACGCCCCGGGAGACGGCGCCGACCTGGTGTCCGGCGCGGCCGACGCGCTGGAGCCCGGCGGCGACGCTCGGTGGGGCCTCGATCTGCACGACCAGGTCGACCGCGCCCATGTCGATGCCCAGCTCCAGGCTGGAGGTGGCGACCACCGCCGGGAGCTGCCCGGATTTGAGCGACTCCTCGATGTGTTCGCGTTCGGTTCGGGAGACGCTGCCGTGGTGGGCGCGGGCGAGCACCGGCGGCGCTCCGGTCCCCGACCCGGCTTGTGCCATCAGCTCGGCGGGCGGTCGAGGGGCAGGTCCTGGCCCGTCCGGCGTTGCGGCGCCTGGTGTGGTGAGCCCTGGCCCGCCCGGCGTCGCGACGCCCGGTGCTTGGGCGCCGAGCGTCTCGACGCTCGGGGCGTTGCCGGCGAACTCCTCGGCGGCCAGTTCGTTGAGCCGGGCGCAGAGTCGCTCGGCGGAGCGGCGGGAGTTGGTGAAGACGATGGTCGAGCGGTGCGCCCGGATGAGGGCGTAGACCCGCTCCTCCACGGCCGGCCAGATCGACGCGCGGCGGGGGCGGTCGAGGTCGGGCCCGGGCTGCTCCGGCTCGTCGAGGAGGGTCATGTCGGCGACCGGGACCTGGACGCCGACATCGATGGTCTTGGCGGTGGGCGGGGCGACCACGTCAACTGGTCGGGCTCCACCGAGGAAGCGGGCGCAGGCGTCAACCGGCCGGACGGTGGCGGAGAGGCCGATGCGCTGGGCCGCGGTGGGCAGTAGCTCGTCGAGCCGTTCCAGCGACAGCGCGAGGTGGGCTCCGCGCTTGGTGCCGGCCACCGCGTGCACCTCGTCGACGATGACCGTCTGCACGCCCCGGAGTGAGTCGCGGGCGGCGGAGGTGAGCAGGAGAAACAACGACTCCGGGGTGGTGATGAGGACATCCGGCGGGGTCCGGGCGAAGGCGCGGCGCTCGTCGGTGGGGGTGTCGCCGGTGCGCATGCCGACGGTGATCTCGGGCGGGGTCAACCCCAGCCGGGCGGCGGCTTGCCGGATGCCGGTGAGCGGGGTGCGCAGGTTTCGTTCGACATCGACCGCGAGCGCCTTGAGGGGGCTGACGTAGAGCACCCGGCAGCGCTGCCGGGGTTGCGCCGGGGCGGGCTCGCGGGCCAGCCGGTCCAGCGACCAGAGGAACGCGGCCAGGGTCTTGCCGGAGCCGGTGGGGGCCACGACCAGCGCGTTGCGGCCGGCGCCGATGGAGCGCCAGGCCCCCACCTGGGCTGCGGTTGGCGCGGCGAACGCCGCGGCGAACCATTCCCGGGTGGCCGGGCCGAACGCGTCGAGCGCTGTGTTGTCGGTCGGGTGGGGCGCTGCGGTCGCGTCGCTGGCCTCGCCGCTCGTCGACCTGCCGCCCAACTGGTTCGCCACGTCCCCATCGTGCCCCCACGGTCCGACACGTATCCGAAGAGCTGTGGCGTTCTGTCCGTCTAGACGCTAAAAGCATTGAATGTAACTATGAATTGCTTAAGTCTTAGTTAACTGCTTGATTGTGACCCACAACATAAAGTAACTTCCTCGCGATGTAGTGCGAGTGGAGGGCGGATGGCGGTCGAGAAGGCGCCGGCGGTGGTGTCGACGACGAGTAAGCGGGCGGCCCGGGCTGGCACCGATGTGCTGATCCGGAAGGTCGACGGTCATCTCGCCGCCGTCCGCGCCGGCCTGGCCGAGCCCGAGTTGGAACTCGCCGAGCGGCTCGCCCAGGTGCTGCGCGAGCTGGTCGTCTCCACGGCCCGGGCCAGCGCCGCGGACCGGGGTCGGGTGCGCGCGGCCGTGCACTACTTCGTTCTGCGCCGGGAGAGCCGGGGGCGGTTGCTCTCGGTGCGCTCGCTGACCGCCGCCCAGCGGGTCGTCAACCGCGTCGTGCTCGACCTCGGGCGTCCTGACCTGCTGGTCGAGGCGCGTTGGGATTGTCGCCCCGGGAGCCCGCCGCGCTGACTGCCCCGGGGGCCAGTGTCCCGCTGGTTGCCTTCAGGCCGGTTCACGTCTTGCCGTACGGGGAGTGTCAGGGCACGCTGAGATAGCGAAAGCTGTCAATGTAGTCCCGGATGTGCGGTCGTGCCCACCGGTACGGCCCGCCCCGACCCGGAGGACCCATGAGAACCCGTACCCCTCGACCCGTCTGGCCGGCGCTGCTGGCCGTCGTGGCCGTGACAGCGCTGACCGCCACCGCGGCCGCCGCTGCGCCGGTGCACCCCCGCCTCGCGCCGTCCCCGGCTGCCGTTGACGCCCCGGACGTCCCGCTGGCCAACGTGAAGGCCCACCTGACCCAGCTCCAGTCGATCGCCAACGCCAACGGCGGAAACCGGGCGCACGGTCGACCCGGCTACCTGGCCTCGGTGAACTACCTGCGGTCGCAGCTCGACGCGGTCGGCTACACCACCACCGTGCAGTCGTTCACCTACGCCGGTGCGACCGGCTACAACCTGCTCGCCGAATGGCCAACGGGTGACCCGGACGCCGTGGTCCTGACCGGAGCGCACCTGGACGGCGTCACCAGTGGACCGGGCATCAACGACAACGGGTCCGGCTCGGCGGCCATCCTCGAGGTGGCACTGGCCGTGCCGAGCAGCGGCTTCACCCCGGACAAGCGGTTACGGTTCGCCTGGTGGGGCGCGGAGGAGCTGGGTCTGCGCGGTTCCCGTCACTACGTGAACAGCCTGTCGGGCGCGGAGCGCGACCGGATCAAGCAGTATCTCAACTTCGACATGGTGGCTTCGCCGAACGCCGGCTACTTCGTCTACGACGGCGACGACTCCGACGGGGTGGGTGCCGGCCCCGGGCCCGAGGGCTCCGCCGAGATCGAGCAGACCATCCAGGCGTACTACACCTCGATCGGTGTGACGACCCAGGGGACCGACTTCAACGGCCGCAGCGACTACGGGCCGTTCATCGCAGTCGGCATCCCGGCCGGGGGCACGTTCACCGGCGCGGAGGGCATCAAGTCCAGCTCCCAGGCGGCGCTCTGGGGCGGGACGGCGGGACAGGCTTTCGACTCCTGCTACCACCGTTCGTGCGACACCATCGCCAACGTCAACGACACGGCGTTGGACCGCAACGCCGACGCGATCGCGTACACGGTGTGGGAGTTGGCCCAGACGTCCCCGCCGGGGGAGACGGTCTGGAGCGACACCTTCGAGACCGCCACCGGCTGGGTCGTGGACCCGGCCGGCACCGACACCGCCACCACCGGGGCCTGGGAACGCGGCGACCCCGCCACCACCAGCAGTTCCGGGACCACCCTCCAACTCGGCACCACGGTGAGCGGTAGCTTCGACCTGGTCACCGGCGCGGCCGCGGGCAGCAGCGCGGGCAGTCACGACGTCGACGGTGGCGTCACCACGATCCAGTCCCCGGCGGTCAGCTTGCCGTCGACCGGCGCGCTGACCCTCAGCTTCTCCTGGTACCTCGCCCATCTCAGCAACGCCACCAGTGCCGACTACCTGCGGGTCCGGGTGGTGGGCAGCAGCACCGTGACGGCGTTGAACGTCACCGGCGCGGCGAGCAACCGGGCGGGGTCCTGGCAGATAGCCAGCACGGACATATCGGCTCTAAGCGGGCAAACAGTACAAATACTGATCGACGTGGCGGATGCCAGCAACCCGAGCCTGGTGGAGGCCGCCGTCGACGACGTGCGGATCACCCAGAGCTGACCGTGTGCCGGAAGGGTCCGCGTCGCCGTGACCCTTCCGGCACCGCCAGCGTACTTTCAGGTACTCCCGATAAAATGGATGGCATGATCGACTCGTCTGCCCAGGAGGGCAGCAGTAGCGAGCCGGGTTATGCCCGGCTATCCCTGGCCCCGAGATCGACGGGAGCCCTGAAGCTCCCGTGTTGATCGTCGTTGGGCTCCTCTTCATCGTTGTCCTCACCGCAGCCACCGGATACTTCGTGGCACAGGAGTTCGGCTACGTCGCCGTGGATCGGGGCAAGCTCAAGCAGCGTGCCGCCGAAGGTGACAAGGCCTCGGCCCGGGCCCTGGAGGTGACCGGACGGCTGTCGTTCATGCTCTCCGGCGCCCAGCTCGGCATCACGGTCACCGCGCTGCTGGTCGGCTACGTCGCCGAGCCGTATCTCGGCGCTGGCCTGGCTGACCTGCTCGGGTTGTCCGGGATGTCCGACCGGGTCAGCGGGCCGCTGTCCGTCGCCTTCGCGCTGCTCATCGCCACCATCGTGCAGATGGTGCTGGGTGAGCTGGCACCCAAGAACCTCGCTATCGCCCGCCCCGAGGCGCTCGCTCGGGCGCTCGCCGGCTCCACCCTGATCTACCTCAAGGCCGCCGGTCCAGTGATCAAGCTCTTCGACCGGGCGGCCGTCCGGCTGCTCCGCCGGGCGGGTGTGGAGCCCGTTGAGGAGCTGCCCAGCGGGGCGACCCTGGAGGATCTGGAGCAGATCATCGCCGAGTCCCGCGAGGGCGGGCACCTCACCGCGGAGATGTCCACCCTGCTGGACCGCGGGTTGGATTTCCGTCAGCTCACCGCCGGGGAAGCCATGGTGCCCCGGGTCGACGTGCACACCGTCCGCGCCCACGAGCCGGTCAGCCGCGTCGTCGAGCTACTCGAGACCGGCCGTTCCCGGTTTCCCGTCCAGGGGGCCGAGGGTGTTGACGACGTGATTGGTGTGACCGGCATCGCCGATGTGCTCGGTGTGCCGTTGGAGCGCCGAACCACCACCCCGGTCGGTACGGTGTCCGTTCCCCCGCTGCTGGTGCCGGAGACCCTGCCGTTGCCGACGGTGCTGGACCGGCTGCGCTCCAGTCACCGGCAGCTCGCCTGCGTGGTTGACGAGTACGGTGGCTTCGCCGGTGTGATCACCTTGGAGGACATCGCCGAGGAGCTGGTGGGGCCGATCCGAGACGAGGACGATCCGCCGGAGCGGATACCGACCCGGCAGCGCGATGGCTCCTGGGTGGTGCCGGCCCGCTGGCGGATCGACGAGGTCGCCGACAGCACCGGCATCTCGCTGCCCGTGGCCCCGGAGTACGACACGCTCTCCGGGCTGGTCATGCGGGAGCTGGGCCGGGTACCCGAGGTGGGTGACCAACTGGAGGTCGCCCTGCCGGCAGACGGGGATGAGGCGGCGGCCGGCCCCCGGGCGCTGGTTGAGGTGCTCGTGGTCGACCGGCACGTCGCCGACTCGGTCCGGCTGCGCCTGCAGGAGTCGGAAGGCCAGCCGGAAGGTCAGCCGGAGGTGCAGGCATGAGCGTCAGTGTTGCTCTCGCGGCTTCGGTGGTCCTGCTGGCGTTGAATGGGTTCTTCGTCGCCGCCGAGTTCGCTCTCGTGGCGAGCAAGAGCTACCGGCTGGAGCAGGCCGCCGCCGGTGGTGGCCGAGGTGCCCGGGCCGCGTTGGACGGCGTACGCGAACTCTCGCTGATGTTGGCCGGCGCGCAACTGGGCATCACCCTGTGCACGCTGGGGCTCGGTGCGCTGGCCGAACCGGCGATCGAGCGGCTGCTCAGCCCGCTGCTGTATGCCGTGGGCCTGCCCAGCGCGGCGAGCCACGTGATCGCGTTGATCTTCGCGTTGAGCCTGGTGACCTTCCTGCACTTGGTGGTGGGGGAGATGGCGCCGAAGTCGTGGGCGATCACCGACGCGGAGCGGTCGGCGACGTTGTTGGCGCTGCCGTTCCGCGCTTTCGCCCGGGTCGCCCGGCCGGTGCTGTCGGCGCTGAACTCCCTGGCGAACGGCATCCTGCGGCTGGTCAAGGTCCAACCACAGGATCAGCTTGCCCAGGTGCACGGCCCGGAGGAGCTGCGCCTCCTACTGGAGCAGTCCCGCGAGCACGGGCTCCTCGGTGCCGAGCAGCACGAGTTGCTGACCAGCATGCTGCAGTTGCAGGGCACCACCGTGGCGCAGGTGATGGAACCGTTCGACCGGATCGTCACCGTGCGACGGGACGCGGACGCGGGCCAGATCGAGCAGGTCAGCCGCGACAGCGGGCGATCCCGCCTGGCGGTGCTCGACGAGGCCGGTGACGTCTGCGGGCTGGTGCACGTACGGGAGGCGGTTCGGGCCGCGGCCAGCCGTCCGACGGCGACTGCCGAGAAGTTGATGACGACCGCGTTCACCCTGCCCTCGTCCGCCACGGTCACCGAGGCGGTGGCGGCGATGCGGGCCCGGCGTTCTCAGCTGGCGTTGGTCCGCAACGGTGGGGGGCCGACCCGTCCGGTCGGTTTCGTCGCGCTCGAGGACCTGCTGGAGGAGGTCATCGGCGAGTTCGACGACGAGACGGACCAGGTTCCTCGGGGACGGCGGTTGCGCTGATCTGGTCTGGGTAACCGGGGCCGGTGCGGTTGACGGGGGTGTCGGCGGAGTCCGGTCGGACGGGGCTGACCGTCCGGACCGCGCTGGCCAACCCGAGCACCCGCCCCGGCCTCCGGCTGCCGGGGCGGGTGACCGTCAGCGCCGGCCCGGTTGACGTTCCGGTGCTGCATGTCCGGCTCGGCCTGGTCACGTCGGCCGAGCCGGACGACCCGGAGGCCTCCCGGCGGCTGGTGCAGTTCCATCAGGCGGAGATCGCCACCGGGTTCGTCCTGCGCGCCGGGCGGGCCCGCAGTATTCCGTTCTCGTTCCCGATGCCCTGGGAGACCCCGGTAACGGTCGTTGGCGGAGCGCCGCTGCTCAGCCTACGGATGGGGCTGCGTACCGAGGTGGCGATCGAACCCGGGCTGGATCAGGGCGCGATGGTGCCGCTCTTCGTGCACCCGCTGATCGCCCAGGCGCACATCCTCACCACCCTGGACATGCTGGGGTTCAGCCTGCGGCAGGCCGGCTCGGTCGCGGCCCGGTTGCCCGGCGTTGAGCAGCAGCTCTCGCTGCACCAGCGGCTGGGCTACTGGGTGGCGCCGTTGTACGCCGGGCCGATCACCGAACTGGAGGTGATCTTCATCGCGAACTCCGCCGGTCTCGAAGTGCTCCTCTGGTGCGATCGGCGGCTGGCGCTGGCCGGGATCACCCACCAGAGCATCAGTCGGTTTCGGGTCTGGCATGACGGTGCCGAGCGGCAGGACTGGGTGACGACCGTGGATGGGTGGCTGCGGAGCGCGATCAACCGGCACGCGGCGATGGCGGCGCATGCCGACTGGTCGGCGCCGATCAACGAGTCCGCCCATGTGAGCCGACCTCCGGACGCGCCACTGCCGCCGGGATTCGGGCTGGGCGGCACGGCCGGTGGCCCGGGCGTCGGCGGCGGCGGTGGCGACGGCACGTGAGTCGGGGTGGGCCGGCCGCTGGCGACGGCACGTGACCGACCGAGGTGGGTCAGCCGGTGGCGAGTTTCAGACTGAAGCCGAGGAAGAGTGCACCAACCGTCGTCGTCCCGCCCGCGGCCAGGCGGCGGCGTTGGTGGAACTGGGCGGCCAGGAATGTGCCCGCGAAGATCAGTACGGTCAGGAAGAGCGCGCTGATGAGCTGTGCGATGGACCCGAGGAGCAGGAACGACAGCGCCGGCCAGGGGTAGTGCGGGTCAACGAACTGGATGAAGAACGAGACGAAGAAGAGGATCGCCTTCGGGTTGAGCAGGCTGATCACCAGGGCCCGGCGGAACGGGCTGCGTGGTGGGGCGGGATCGCCGGCGTCGAGAAGTCGTGGGGTGGCCGGGTCGTGGCGGGCCCGCCACCGCTGCCAGGCCCCGCGCAGCATTCCCAGGCCCAGGTAGCCCAGGTAGGCGGCGCCGGCATATTTGATCACCAGGAAGAGCGGCGGGTACGCCTGGAGCAGGGACGCCACCCCGGCGGCCGAGAGGATCATCAGGACTCCGTCGCCCACGAACACCGCGCTGGCCGCGCGGTAGCCGGCGGCCACGCCACGGCGGGCGGCGGTGGAGAGTACGAAGAGCGAGTTGGGTCCGGGCAGCATGATGATCGCCACGGTGCCCAGGACGTACGTCCAGATGTCGGTGATCCCCAGCACGCCGGACATCATGCCGGTGCCGACCCCACCGGGGCGAGTCCTTTCCCCGGCGCTGGCCTGTGTCGTTGGCCACCGGCGGCCCGGCGTGGGCGGTGCGAACGGTCAGGCTGCCGAATCGAGTGGATGGCGGCGGCTACCGACGATGTCGGCGAGGTTGGTGAGCAGCGCGGCGGTGACGATGCCGAACTCCACGACGAGTGCGTGGCGCAGGGCGGTTGGCCAGTGTCCGTTGCTGGCCGCGACCGAGCCGAGCAGGGTTGCGCTGATCACCGCCAGCCCGATCGCGGCGCCGACCTGCCGCATGGTCCGGTACATTCCGGCGGCACTGCCGGCGTCTCGCCGGGGCACCTGCGTAAGAGTCAGGGTGTTGTTCGGTGTGATCACGAGGCCGCTACCGACTCCGGCGAGGAGCAGCGGGAACGAGTTCAGGACCGAGAAGGTCGTCCCGGTGACGCTGGTGACGGCGATCATCAGGGCGAGGCTCGCCAGGACGGTGAGCAGTCCGACGGCGATCAGCCGGCGGCCGAGTCGTTCGACGTGCCGGCCGCCGAGCAGCGCGCCCAGCGCGGAACCCACCGCGAATGGCGCAATCGTGAGCCCGGTGTGCAACGGACTGCGGTGGAGACCGTACTGCAGGTGCAGGCTGAAGATCAGCGGCAGCGAGGTGAAGCCGGCGTAGTAGAAGAAACCGAGCAGCAGCCCCAGGCGGTAGGTCCGATGGGTGAGTAGGCGAAAGTCGAAGACCGGCGGGTGTCGGCGCGCAGGGGAGGTCTCCCAGGATCGGAAGGCGACGAGGACGCCGATCCCGGCCGGCAGCAACAGCCACGGCAGCGGCCCCGGCCACTGCTCCCGCTGCAGCGCGGGCAGGATCACCAGCATGATTCCGGTGCCCAACAGCAGCGTGCCGATCAGGTCGGGCCGGTGATCTGTCTCGCCGCTCAGCGGTTTCGCCGGAAACAGCCGCCAGACGAGCACCGCCGCGACGACACCGATCGGGACGTTGCTGAGAAAGACCAACCGCCAGCCGTTCTCCACCCCACCGAGCGCAATGATCAGCCCACCGATCACCGGTCCGATCGCGGTGGCGACGCTGGCCGTGGCACCGAGAAGCCCGAATGGCCGGCCCCGCCGCTCGGGGCGGAACAACTCCTCAACCAGGGCCGTGAGCTGGGGAACGAGGACACCGGCTGCGGCACCCTGCGCGAGTCGGGCGACGACCAGAGCGGTACCGGAGCCGGCCGTTCCGGCGACCGCGCTGGCGCCGGTGAACAACGCGAGGCCGATGAGGAGCGCGTGGCGCCGTCCCCTGGTGTCACCGAGCCGTCCGGCGGGGACGAGCGCGAGCGCGAACATCAGCGAGTAGCCCGAGACGACCCACTGGACAGCGCTGTTGCCGGCGCCGAGCGTGCGTTCGATCGAGGGGAGCATCACGTTGATGACGCTCAGGTCGAAGAAGCTCAGGAAGGAGACGGCCGCCGCGATGGCGATGATCCGCCGTCGTCGGGTGTGCCCGGCTCCGCCTGGGGCGTCCGACCGCGACATCCGCCCCCGCCTGATAGTGAAATGACCGCTTCGTGCTAATCGAAGGTAATGCGGGATATCACCGGAAGCCGGGGATGTAGCTAAAGATCTTGAAGGTCCGGCATCGGCATGTCAGCCCCTGTTCGCCGGGTTGTTACCGCGTGGGCCCGCATTGCGTGGTGGGAGACCAGCAGGATGACGGTGGTCTGCGTTGGCAGTGGTGCGGACCGTTGATCATTCTGGTGTCTACCCGGGAGTTGCTCGTGCGTAGGAAGTGGTTGAGTGGGGCGCTGGCCGTGGTGACGACGGGTGTGTTGGTCGGTGTCGCTCCGACGTCGGCGGGGGCCAGGGTCACGGCCGGGGCCACGCCGATTTCGGGGGCACTCGCCCAGACTGTCGAGTCGGGGCCAGCGCACACCATTGCGCAGGTGCGGGAGCAGTTCCTGCGGCACGGTCCGGGTGCGGAGGTGCTGGTGGTGGCGCACCGTGGGCACTGGCGGGCCGCACCGGAGAATTCGCTGAAGGCGATCCGGTCCGCGGTGAAGGCGGGCGCGCACGTGGTGGAGATCGATGTCCGGCGTACGGCCGATGGTCATCTGGTGTTGATGCATGACAGCACGGTGGACCGGACGACGGACGGTACCGGTGCGGTGTCGGAGTTGACGCTGGCCGAGGTGAGGCAGCTGCGGTTGAAGGTGGGCCTGGGGGGCGACCAGGCGCCGTTGACCGACGAGCGGGTACCGACCCTGGCCGAGGCGATGGCGGTGGTGAAGGGCCGCGCCATGGTCAACCTGGACAAGGCGTGGGACATCCGGGACGAGGCGTACGACGTCCTGGTTGACACCGGCACCCTGGACCACGTCCTGTTCAAGAGTTCCGCGCCGGTCGCGGAGGTGGAGCAGTTCCTCGCCACCGACCCGGAAATCCTCTACGTCCATGTCGTGAAGGAGGAGAACGCCGCCGACCTCGACGGGTTCACCTACCACCAGCCGGAGGCGTTCGAGCTGGTCTTCGACCGGCTCACCGAGCCGCAGATCCAGCCGGCGGTGGTGGCGGCGCTCCGCGAGCGGGCCCGGGTCTGGGTCAACACCCTGTGGTACGGCCTCGCCGCCGGCTACACCGATGAGTCGTCGTTGCGGGATCCGGCGCAGGGCTGGGGTGCGGTGGTGGACCGGCACCAGGCGGACATGATCCAGACGGACAACCCGGAGCAACTGATCAACTGGTTGGCCAGTCGGGACCGGGAGCACGGTGGTCAGGGGCAGTGGCCCTCGTTGCCGAAGGAGTCGGTGCGGGTGCAGGCCGAGGACTACTCGCTGGAGGGTAAGGGGATCGGCTACCACGACCTGGACGACGAGAATCGGGGTGGCACGGCGGCTCGCCAGTACGAGGGCGTGGACGTCTGCGACAACAATGCGGCGATCGTGATGTGTTGGATCCGCGGTGGTGAGTGGGTCAAGTACACCGTTGAGGTGCCGAAGTCCGGCACCTACCGGGTGAGCGCCCGGATGTCGTCGCCGTACTTCCCGGCGGGGCGGTTCTCGATGACCTTCGACGGTCAGTCGACGACCGGCCCGGTGGATGTGGCGGGCACGACCTCACACGATGCCTTCGAACTGCAGGAGATCGAGGGGACCCACTACCTGCGTCGGGGTACGCACGAGTTTGAGGTGCGGATGGACGAGGACGCCTACCAGAACTTCAACATCGACTATTTCCAGTTCGACCGCGTCAAGCAGTGACCCGCTGACTGTCGTAGCTCAGCTTTCGAAGGCGAGTGGCCATCCTGGTCTGTTCCGGGGTGGCCCCTCGCCTTCGCCGTTTCAGAACTTCAAGCTCGACTATCTCCAGTTCGACCGCGTGGGCTGGTGGCAGCCACCGGGCGCATCGGTAGGTGCGGCCGGTCAGCGGCCGGATCGACCGGACGCGGGGGCCTCGGGCTGGTCGTCATCGCAGCGCCCGGAGCACGATGGCGGCCACGATGATCATCAGGATGAGCGCCGCGATCAGCTGGTGCCGGGTGGTGGCGGACGGCGGGGGAGTGGTCGGTGTGCTCGGCTGCACCCGGTCGCCGTCGGGCAGCGGCGGCGATCCGTGCGGGTCACGGTACGCGCGCCGGTCAGCGCGCGCCGGCTGGTCGGTGGGCGGGTTGTCGTCGGCCATCACAGTCTCCGTAGCCCCGCGAGCACCGCGGCGAGGAGGTCGGCACCGGGAACGGTGTGGACGACACGGGCCCGGCCGACCACCCGCCCCCCGGAGAGCAGCCGCTCCAGCTCCGCGCCGGAGACAGTCACTGCGTGGTCCGGGTCGATCGCGCCGGCGAGCGCGGCGCGGCGCAGCGCTTCCGTCGCGGTAGGGGTGGTGGTGGCGCGGTGGTGGTCGTTGGCACGGCTCGCCTCCCGGGTGTGGTGGTTGGTGGTTGTGGAACGGACCGCCCCATCACCCCCCTCCCGGTGGTGGGGCGGCCCGGCAGCGCCTCCGGCGGGTCGGGCCCTCCACCGGCTCACGCCGTCTACGGGCAGTTTTCCGACAGTTGTGGGGCGAACACACCGCGTAGTACTAGGTTTTTGGGACGTCTGGAACGTTTAGGGGAGGTTGAAGCATGAACCACGCAGTCATCGCGGCGATGGCGGAGGCGGGTGAGACCGCCGAGAGCCTCGCAGCTCAGATCGGTGTGGATCCGAAGACGGCCGCGAAATGGGCGAGCCGTGGACGGATTCCCCAGACCCGACACCGCGCGAAGGTGGCCGCGATCCTCAAGCGGGAGGTGGAGGACCTGTGGCCGGACGCGGTGCGGCGGCGCGAGCCGGCGTGGTTCCGCCCGTGGGCCGATATTGAACGTGAGGCGGTGTCGCTCCGCGCGTTTCAACTTGCGTGGGTGCCGGGCCTGCTGCAGACCGCGGCGTACGCGCGGGCGACCCTCGCCGGTGAGGCGCTCAGCCCCGACACGGTCGAGGAGTTGGTCGACGTGCGGATCAAGCGGCAGGCAATCCTGCGTCGGGACCGGGCGCCGATGTTCATCGCGGTGCTGGACGAGCTGATCCTCCGCCGGTCCGCCTACGGCGACCGCGCGTTGATGCGGGAGCAGTGCGAGCAGCTGGCGGCTTCCGCGGAGTTACCGAACGTGTCGATCCATGTCGTGCCGCTCTCGGCCGGTATGCACCCTGGTCTCGGCGGTCCGTTCACCCTCGCCGAGTTGGAGAAGGGCACAGTGGTGGCCCATGTGGACAGCCAGGCGAAGGCGCAACTGGTCGATGGCGTCACGGATATTGCTACGCTGAGTCGACGGTGGGAACGCATCCGTGGGGAGGCCCTCTCCCGGGCGCAGTCCCGAGACCTGCTCAGGGAAGCGGCAAGTTCATGGACCTGATCGGCGCGCAGTGGCGCAAGAGCAGTAAGAGCGGCAACAACGGCGGCGACTGCGTCGAGGTCGCCGGTAACCTTCCCGGCGTCGTGGGGGTCCGGGACTCCAAGGATCCGGCTGGGCCGGCGTTGCTCTTCGGCCCGGCGGCGTGGCGGGCGTTCGTCGCCCAACTCCCCGGACAGCCCTGACCTCACCCACGGGCAGCCCCGACCACTCCGTAACCACTGAACCCCCAACCCGGCCGGTTGCCAGGTTGGGGGCTCAGCGCGTTGCTAGGTGCCGTCAGGTGGTGGTGCTGCTAGGTGGTGGTGTCGAAGGTGCTCCAGCCCTGGCCGATTTGTTGGGCTGAGCTGTAGGGGGTGCCGTTGTCGCGTTCGATGTTGTTGGGGTAGGGCCAGAGGGTTCCATCGGTTTGCGGGCGATGAGTGGCCACCCTCGCGCACGCCCGGTGGATGGCGAGTCTGGGTAGTCAGTCACGCACCGCACCGACACTGCCGATGCGCATGGTGATCGTCGATCGCGAACTGGCGCTGGTGCCCGTCGATCCGAACGATCCCGTTCGGGGCGCCCTGGAACTGCGTAGTCCCGGCGTTGTCGCGGGGCTGGTCGCGCTCTTCGAGCAGGTCTGGCACGCGGCGAGGCCCTTCGGTGGTGAGGCGTCCCAGGACGAGCAGGGACTCACCGCCCAGGAACGGGAGCTGTTACGCCTACTCGCGGCGGGCAACACCGACGAGTTCCAGGCCGGGGTCCAGGCCACCCGCCGCGGCTGGGTATGACGAGGTGGTCGAAGCGATCAACCGGCCCACTCGTCCTGTCTGTACCTTTTTGGGGGTAATTTTCGTGTATACGGGTCAACGTGAATTTTACTGGCTTAGCTCAAGGAGGTTGCTGCCGCCTGCCGGGTAGCCGAGGAACAGTCGATCTGCCCCTGGGGTGGCCGGTTCCTCGCCGTTCACGGGGAAGGACGTAGAGATCGCCATGAACCATCAGCGTCAGGAACGCGAACTGTGCCGCTCTGGCTTACGTAGGGCGGGTGCACGGTGGTGGGCTGTTGGACTGGCCGGCGTCGCCGGCCTGGCCCTCACCGCCACCACGGTCGGTGCCTTCGGCGGGCCGGCCGCCGGCGCCGTCGGAGGGGCTTTCGCTGCCGCCGACGATCAGCCCGAGAAGTCTGATCGGCGCACTGCTGAAGGCCACCGCACCGAAGGTAAGGCCGACGGGGAGGTGCAGGGGAAGAAGCGGGAGAAGTCGAAGGGCATTCCGGTGCCCTGTGACGCGGACAAGCTGATTGCCGCGATCACCCTCGCCAACGCCCGCGGCGGCGCCACCCTCGACCTCGCCAGCAAGTGCACCTACCTACTCACCGCCAACCTCGACGGTAGTGGCCTCCCCGCCATCACCACCCCTATCACCCTCAACGGCGGCAAGCACACCATCATCGAACGCGCCGCCGCCGTCGAACAGTTCAGAATCCTCACCGTCGACGTCGGCGGCGACCTCACCCTCAACCACCTCACCATCACCGGCGGATACGCCGATACCGACGGCGGCGGAATCCTCGTCAACACCGGCGGGGCGCTCACCACCAAACACAGCACCATCACCCGTAACATCGCCGGAGACAACGGCGGTGGCATCGCCAACGACGGCACCACCCTGGTCAAGCACTCCACGGTCAGCCGCAATACCTCTGGCATCCTCGGCGGTGGTATTTCCAGCTCCGGCGTGCTCGAAGTAACCGATTCCGGCGTACGCGCAAATGTCACCGCCGCTGGCGGTGGGGTGGCAACTACGGGGAGTGCCCTGGTCCAGCACAGCACCATCTCCGACAATTCGGCCCAGGATGTTGTCGGTGGAATCATCGTGAACGGTGGTTCGGCGGTTGTCGAGGACAGTAGCGTTTCGGGCAACACGGCGAACGGGGCGGTCGGTGGAATCCTTGCCAACGTAGGCACGCAGGTGTACCTCTCCTCGGTCACCCTCGCCGATAACGTCGCGGGCGAGCTGGCGGGCGCTCTGGCCATTGAGACCGGCGGCACGATGACCGTTACGGACAGCACTGTCGAGAACAACCGAGCGAGCACCAATGGTGGTGGAATCTATAACGCCGACGAGCTGACCCTACTGAACACGAAGATCGTCGGAAATCAGGCCGACCTGGGTGGCGGCATCTACAATGTCGCCACGGGGACGGCCGCGCTGTACAACACCAAGGTCATAAAGAACATCGCGGTCACCGACGGCGGCGGCATCTACAACGAGGCGGGTGGCACGGTCCTGCTGAACCCCGCCACCGGCACTGTGGTGATCAAGAACCGCCCGAACAACTGCTCCGGCATCGTGCCCGACTGCGCCGGGTAGCGAATCGCGCACAATCCGATTCACGAGGGTCCCGTTTCGCCGTGTGCCGGCGACGCGGGACCCTCCGCCGTTCCCACCGTGGGCCCGTTCGCTCGGGCGGCGGCTAGTCGAAGCTGTCCGGAAGCAGGCTCTGGCCCAGATGGATGTTGCGCACCGAATTGATGGCCACATCGACGACCGACGGGCCGGGTTCGGCAAGCGCACGGGGCAGTACGTCGACCAGCTCCTCCTCGCTGGAGACCCGGTAACCGTTCGCCCCGAACGACCGGGCATAGGCGGCGGAGTCGAGGAACCCCAGGTCAACACCGTGGTCGCGGCCGTACTTGAGCCGCTCCTCAAAGCGGGTCATGTCGTAGGCGCCGTCCCGGAAGATGACATGCGTGAAGGTGAGGCCGAGGCGTACCGCGGTCTCGAGTTCCGCGCTGGAATACAGGAACCCGCCGTCGCCGGAGACCGACACCACCTGTCGACCTGGCCGTACGAGGCAGGCGGCCATGGCCCAGGGCAGGCTGACGCCGAGCGTCTGTTGGCCGTTGGAGAACAGCAGGTGCCCTGGCTCGTGCACGCGGAAGTGCTGCGCCATGTGCAGATAGAACGAGCCGACGTCGCAGGCCACCGTGGCGTCGTCGGCCAGCAGCTCACGCAGCTTGAGGACGACTGCCGGCGGTTCGAGGCCGCGGGAGTCGTCCGAGGCGGAGCGCGCCTCCAGGTCGATCTCGGCGAGCGCCCGCCGTTGGGCATCCATCAGCTCCCGGAACTCGGGCTCGAGGCGGAGCCCGGCGAGCGGTCCGGCCAGCTGCCGGAGCGTGGCGGCCAGGTCGCCCCGCAGCTCGAGCGTCGGCTGGTAGTGATTGCTGAGTTCGGCGGGGATGGAGTCGACGTGCACGATGGTGCGCGTCGAATCGGTGTTCCAGGCGGCGGAGGCGTACTCCACCTCGTCGTAGCCGACGGTCAGCAGCAGATCCGCGTGCGCCATCACGACGTCGCCGGGCAGGTTGCGGAACACCCCGACTCGCCCGGCCCAGTGGTGGTCGAGTTCGCGGGACAGCACCCCGGCGGCCTGAAAGGTCTCCACGACCGGAAGCTCGGTCTCGCCGATCAGGACACGCAGGGCGTGGCTCGCCTCCGGTTCACCGGAGCGCATGCCCGCGAGCACCACCGGCCGCCGCGCCGAGCGGATGAGCCGTACCGCCTCGGCGATCGCCTCGGACGGCGCCGCGTTCAGCCGGGGCACCGGCGCCGGCCGGTGCAGGGTCTGCGCGGTCGACGCGGCGAGTACGTCCTGGGGAAGCACCACCGCGGCGGCTCCGCGGGGCTCGGTGGTCGCCGTACGGATGGCCTTGCTCAGCGCCTCGCAGACGTTGTCCGGGTCGGAGACCTCGCCGGTGTACCTCGTCACCGTGGCGAGCAGGGCGGCGGAGTGGAATGACTGCTGCGCGCGTTTGAGCCGGTTGACGCGGGACGCCGCGCCGCAGAGGGCGATGACCGGATCCTGCTCCGTTGACGCCGTCAGCAGCCCGGTGGCGAGGTTGGCGGTGCCAGGTCCGGAGGTCACCAGCACGGCACCGGGGATGCCGGTAAGGCGGCCGACCGCCGCGGCCATGAACGCCGCGTTCTGCTCGTGACGGCACACGATCAGCTGGGGCCCACCATCCGCCAGCGCGTCGTACATCGCGTCGATCTTGGCTCCGGGGACTCCGAAAATGTACTGCACGCCGTACGCCTGCAACACCTCGGCGACGCGCTGGGCAACGCGAGTCGGGTTCGATTCCGTCGTACCCACCGTCCCCCTGCTCCCCTCACCCGCACGTCTCAACGCCGACCCCGGACAAGTGCGTCGGAGACGTACCCGTAATGAGCGCACCTACGCGGTCGGCGGAGTCAGAACCCCGGGAACCCGGCCCGGGGCGATCAGGCGGCGGCTGGCAGTCGTACGGTGGCCGTCAGCCCCTGCCCGGGTGCTGAGTCCAGCGCCACGGTGCCGCCGTGCGCCTCGACGGTGTCGCGGACGATGGCCAGGCCCAACCCGGTGCCGCCGGGTGCGGCCCGCCCGGGGTCGGCACGCCAGAACCGGTCGAAGGCGTGCGCCAGCTCCGGGGCGTCGAGCCCGGGCCCCTCGTCGTGCACGACGAGTACGGCGTCCGCGTCGTCGCGGTGGACGCCAACCTCGACCGCCGTGCCGGGTGGGGTGTGCCGAACCGCGTTGCCGACCAGGTTCTGCACCACCTGGCGAAGCGCGGTCGCGTCGCCGGTGACGGTGACCCCCTCGTCGGCGGCGAGGATGAGTCGATGGTGGACGGCGGTGACCCGGAGGCTGTCCAGCACGTCCGCGCAGACGCGGCCCAGGTCGACCGCGACGCGCGCCAGCGGTTGGTGCGCGTCCAGCCGGGCCAGGGTGAGGAGCTGCTCGACGAGGGCCCCCATCCGGGTGCTCTCGGTACGGATTCGGCGCATCGCCTCGTCCACGCCGTCCCAGTCGGTGATTCCGTCGTTGAGGTAGAGGTCGGCCCAGCCGTGTACCGCGCTCAGCGGGGTACGCAGCTCGTGCGAGGCGTCGGCGACGAAGGTCCGGGTCAACGCCTCGCTCCGTTCCCGCTGGTCGAACGCCTCGTTCAGCGCGGTGGCGACGCTGCCGATCTCGGTACGCGGGTCGCCCATGGGTACGCGTCGGCGCAGGTCGCCGCGGCCGATCTCCCGGGCGGTGTCCGCCACGGCGCGCAGCGGTCGTAGCCCGGTGGTGAGTACCAGCCGGGCCAGCGCCACCCCCAGGACGACGATGAGCAGCCCGGCGATCCCCTGGACCAGGACCAGCCGGCGCAGCGTCGCCGCGTTGTCCGCCAGGGACACCCCGACCACCAGCCCGGTTACCGGACGGACCTGCCCGTTGAACTCCACCGGGAGGGCCTGCTCGGGGGGAAGCAGCTCGCGGCGCACCCGTAGCGCCGTCTCCGGGTCGGCGCCGATGGTCACCGGGTGCGCCGGCAACTCGTTGACCGGCGGCACCACGGGCGGCCGTGCGTCACCGTGCTGTAGGGGGAGCCGGGCGAGCACCAGGTCGCCCTCGGCGTCGTAGAGGGCCAGGTAGGCGTTGGCGGGTACGAGCTGTTCCAGGCCGGTGGTGGGCAGGGTCGGCCCGGCGAGGCGGGCGCGCGCCAATCCCCGGTCGAGGACCAGCTCGATGGTGTTGTCGACCCGTTCGTCGAGGAATCGGCGTAACGCCAGGTAGGCGGTGACATCGGCGGCGAGCAGCCCGACCACCAGCAGCGCTACCGTGCCCACCAGCAGTCGGCCGCGGAGGCTCCGCACGGCCGGCCGCCTCATTCGGGCGGTTCCCGCAGGACGTAGCCGAAGCCGCGTACGGTGTGCAGCAACGGCGGGTCCGAGATATCGATCTTGCGCCGGAGCTGGCTGACGAACTTCTCCACCACCCCCGGATCGCCGGGGAAGTCGTACTGCCAGACCTGGGCCAGGATCTGCTGCTTGGACAGGACCCGGCCGGCGTTCTCCAGCAGGTGCCGCAGCAGCCGGAACTCGGTCGGCGACAGCTCGACGGGCGTGCCCGCCCGGGTCACTGTGTGCGCGTCCTCGTCGAGTTCCAGATCGGCGACGGCGAGCCGGTTGGCCGTGCCGGGCCGCCCACCGAGGCGGCGCAGCACCGCGTTCACCCGGGCGATCACCTCCGCCACGCTGAACGGCTTGGTGATGTAGTCATCGCCGCCGAGGTTCAGCCCGGTGAGCCGATCCTCCAGCGAGTCCTTCGCGGTCAGGAAGACCACCGCGAGCTCCGGGAGCCCGCGGCGCAGGTCGTGGACCAGGTCGAAGCCGGAGCCGTCGGGCAGCATCACGTCCACGATCGCCAACTCCGGAGCCAGCTCACCGGCGACCGTCCGGGCCTCGGACCGGGAGCCGGCGGACCGGGCGTCGAACCCGGCGACCCGTAGTGTGCGCAGCAGCAGCTCGGCCAGGGCTGGCTCGTCGTCCACCACCAGCACGCGGGCCCGCCAGACCGAGCTCAGCTCGGCGGTGGAGCCCGGCCGCGGTTGCCGGGCGGAACGTCCTGTGGGTCCGGCCATGGGGTCAGTATCTCCGGCGCGGGGACCGGGGAACCTGCCAATCGGCTGCCGAACGGCTGACGGTTTGCTGAAGGCTCGACGGACCGTCCGCGGAACGCCCCCGAAGGCGACCGGTCCGCGCCGCCCGATCCGGATCGTCAGCAAACCGGAAGGTACGCCGGAGGGGACCGGCAGGTCGGTGCGGTTGCCTTGGGGCATGAGCCGGACTGATCTGCCGACCAGGGCCCGCCGACCGAGCCGGACCAGGTCCCGCCGCACCGATCGCTCGCTGGCCCGCCGGTTGCGGTTGCCGCTGGTGCTGGTCGTCGTCGCGCTGGTGCTCTCCTACGGCACCGATCGGTTCCTCGCCGCGGCGGTCGAACGGCGGGTGTCCGCGGCGGTCGGCTGTCGCCTCGACGGCGCCGAGCTGACCACCTCGCTGCCCGGCCCGCTCATCACTCCGCGACTACTGACCGGCGATCTGGGCGACGTGACCGTGCAGGGCATCGTCGACACCGAGGCCGGGCCGACCCACCTTCAGCTCTCCCTGCGTGACGTGCACGCCCGGCCGTTCTCGGACGAACCGGTTGACGTGGCCGGCGCCGAGGCGGCAATGACCCTGCCGTACGACCAACTGCCCGGCGCCGAAGCGGGCCAGCAGTGGTTCGAGAACGCCGGTGACCAACTCGCCGTGGTCCGGCCGGGCGTGGTCCTGGGCGGCGAGATGCGCGTACTCATGGATCTCGCGTTGGCCGGCGAGGAGCTGGTGCTCACCCCGGCCACCGTGGAGGTGGCCGGGCAGCAGCTGCCAGTGGACCTGGTCGCCCCGCTGCTCGGCGTACGCGACCCGGAGCTCGCGGGGCAGCTGGAGCCGCGCCACGTCGCCCTGCCGGGCCTCCCGAACGGTCTGACGCCCGACCGCGTCGCCGTCGGCCCCGACGGCCTGACCCTGCAGGCCAGCCTCGACACCAACGAGCTCGCCGCCGCGGGCGACTGCCGCGCGTGACGGCCCTCGATCCAGTGACCCAGATCCACCCCACTCCCTTCGGAGGTTTCGGTGCGTAAGGCCCTGTACTCGTACGGCCGGCTGGCCGCCCGCCGGCCCTGGCAGCTGCTCACCGCCTGGCTCCTGGTGGCCGCGGCCGTCGTGGGCGCGTGGGTGACGGTGGGCACCAGCATCGACGACGGCATCACCATCCCGGGCAGCGACAGCAGCCGCGCGCAGGAGATCCAGAACGCGGTGTTCCCCGCCTCCGCCCTCGGCAACGGCACCCTGGTGTTCCACGACCCGGACTCCTCGGTCACCGCGCCCGAGGGGCGGGCGGCGATCGAGGCTTCGCTGCTGGCGGTGCGGGACGTGGAAGGGGTGACACAGGTGGTGCCCCCATTTCCGCAGGAGCCCGGCCAGCCCGCGCCGCGGATCAGCGCCGACGGGCACACCGCGTACGCGCAGGTCTACTTCGACGTGCCACCCGCCGCCCTCGGTGAGCAGGATGCCGACCGCGTGTTGGCCGCCGCCACCCCGGCGGTGGACGCCGGGCTGGAGGTGCTCCCCGGGGGGCAGCTCGCCCAGGCTGCGGCCGGGGATCCGGGGCACCGCAGCGAGTTGATCGGTCTGGCCGTGGCCGCCGTCGTCCTGCTGGTGGCCCTCGGCGCGGCCGCGGCGATGGCCCTACCCCTGCTCTCCGCGCTGGTCGGGCTGGTGCTCGGGCTCGCCGCCATCGGGCTGCTCAGCCAGGTAGGAGCGATCCCGGACATCGCGACGACGGTGGCGAGCATGATCTCGCTCGGCGTCGGTATCGACTACGCGCTCTTCATCGTCGTGCGGTACCGCACCGCCCGGCAGGAGGGGCAATCACACGAGCGGGCGTTGGGGGTCGCGGTGGCCACCGCGGGCGCGGCGGTGCTCTTCGCCGGCGCCACCGTCGCCGTCGGCCTGGGTGGCCTGCTGTTGGCCGGGCTGCCGCTGCTGACCTCGCTGGGGTGGACCGCCGCCGTGGCGGTCGGGCTGTCGGTGGTGGCCGCGGTCGGTGTGCTGCCGGCCGTCCTCGGGGCCGTCGGCTCGCGGCTCGACGTCGGGGCGCTGCCCCGGCGTCGCGCGAAGAAGGCGTCGAAGGCGGGCTGGTGGCACCGGATCGGCGAGGGGACGGCCCGGCGGCCGTGGCTGGCGGTGGTCGGCTCGCTAATGGTGCTGGCGGTCTTCATCGCGCCGGTGGCGGACCTGGAGCTTGGCCAGCAGGACGGCGGCCACGACCCGGTCGGTACGCCCACCCGGCAGAGTTACGACCTGCTGGAGTCGGCGTTCGGCCCGGGCGTGAACGGGCCGTTGCTGGTCGTCGCCGACCTGGGTGACACCGCCCAGACCGACCCGGCCACGGTGCAGCGGCAGGCTCTCGCCCTCAGCTCCGCCCTGGCGGACGTGCCCGGCGTGCAGTCCGTCCAGGGGCCGCGGGTCTCCACCGACGGCAGTGGCGCGCTCTGGCAGGTGGTGCCGACGACCGCGCCCAGCGACCCGGCCACCGGTGACCTCGTCACCCAGCTGCGTGCGGAGATCCTGCCGCCGCTGGCGACCGACGGTACGCAGCTGCACGTCGGCGGCCAGACCGCCGCGAAGATTGACTTCACCGACCAGGTGGCGGAGCGACTGCCGCTGGTGTTGGCGGTGGTGATCGCGCTGAGCTTCCTGCTGCTGGTCGTCCTGTTCCGTTCCTTCGTGATCCCGCTGACCGCCGCGCTGATGAACCTGCTCTCCGTCGGCGCCGCGTACGGCATCCTCACCTTCGCCTTCGCCGAGGGGCACCTCACGGGGCTGCTCGGGCTGGACGGGCCGGTGCCGATCGAGAGTTACATCCCGCTGATCCTCTTCGCGATCCTGTTCGGGCTGTCGATGGACTACGAGGTCTTCCTGGTCTCGTCGATCGCCGAGCGGTGGCACGCAGTCCGGGACAACCGGCGTGCGGTGGTGACCGGGCTCGGCTCGGCGGGACGGGTCGTCACCGCGGCAGCGTTGATCATGTTCAGCGTCTTCATCAGCTTCGCCGGCCAGGACAACCCGCTGATCAAGATGTTCGGGGTGGGGCTCGGCGTGGCGGTGCTGCTCGACGCGGTGGTCGTCCGTGGGTTCCTGGTGCCGGGAATCATGGTGCTGCTCGGCCGCGCCAACTGGTGGTTCCCCCGCTGGCTGGACCGGCTCATGCCCCGGGTCGACCTGGAGGCGTCCCCGGTGACTGACGAGACATCCGCCGAGACGCCCGACCGGCTCGCGCCGGCCGACGTCCAGGCCGTTGTTGAGGCAGCTGACCCGGGCGGCGTGCGGTAGACGAGGTGGAGGGTTGCCGGCAGTGCCGCTGTCGGCGGATCGGCGGGCTCACTGATTGACCCGTACGACTTGTACGAGTTGTACGCCAGGGTCATGAGTGAGCCCGCCGCCGAACTCCCGATATCTGACGCCCGCGACAGCCTTGCGGATGTGGTCTCCCGCGCCCACTATGCCGGACGAATCACCTATGTAACCCGCCGCGGGCAGCGCCTCGCCGCCGTGGTCCCGGCCGAGGTGGCCGAAGCGATCGAACGGGCCGAGGACGCCGCGGACGTCGCCGCTGCCCGGGAAGCCCTCGCCCGCATCGACGCCGCCGAGGCCCCGATCCCGCTCACCCAGCTACGCGACGAGCGCAGTCTGTGACCATCCCGGGCTAGCCGGGTTGGGTTGCCGGTGGTGCGGTTGCCGGCGGGTCCCGGCGGTGTCGGTTGGGCGGGATGCGCAAGGATAGGTGTGCCGTTCACCCCTTACCCGCGGGAGTCGTCTGTGGCTACCGACCTGACCGCTCCGGCCCGGATCCAGTCGGATGTGGCGTCGATCCAGCGGCGCACCCTGGGCCTGCTGTTCGGCACCCAGATCATCGGTGGCATCGGCGTCACCATCGGGATCGCGGTGGGGGCGCTGCTCGCCGTCCGGATCGCCGGCACCGCGGTCGCCGGTCTGACCCAGAGCGCCGCCGTGGTGGGCGCCGCGCTGCTCGCCATCCCGATCACCCGGATCATGAACGGGTACGGGCGTCGTCCGGGACTGGTCGTCGCCTACCTGGTCGGCGCGGTCGGCGCGGTGCTGGTGGTGCTCGCCGCGGTCACCCGGATCGTGCCGCTGCTCTTCCTCGGCAGTCTGCTGTTCGGGGGCGGCACCGCCGCGAACCTTCAAGCCCGGTACGCCGCGGTGGACCTCGCCGAGCCGGCCCGTCGAGGCCGGCAGCTCGCCCTGATCGTCTGGGCCACCACCATCGGGGCGGTGGCCGCGCCGAACTTCGCGGCGCTCGCCGACACGGTCACCGGCGGGTGGGGGCTGCCGCCACTGGCCGGCCCGTTCGCCTTCAGCGCCGTCGCCTTCGTGCTGGCCGCCGGCGTACTCTTCGCACTGCTGCGGCCCGACCCGCTGCGCACCGCGCGCCGGCTGGCGGCGGCTGAACCCCCGTCGCCCCCGAGCCCGTTGGCTGACCCCACACCGCCACCGAGCCCGTTGGCCGAGCCTACGTCACCCCCAAGTCCGTTGGCCGAGCCCACGTCACCCCCGAGTCCGCTGGCCGAGCCCACGCCGCCCCCGAGTCCGGTGGTCCGGCGGGGCGCGGGGATGCGGGCGGCCTGGCGGGTGGTCCGCGACCGCCCGGCGGCCCGGCTCGGCGTCGCGGCGGTGGCGGTCGGGCACGCGGTGATGGTGGCGGTGATGTCGATGACCCCGGTTCGGCTCGGCGAGTCGCACGGCGATGCGGACGTCCTCCGGGTGGTCGGGATCGTGTTGAGCCTGCACATCGCCGGCATGTACGCGCTGGCCCCGCTGGTGGGCTGGCTCGCCGACCGGCTCGGCCGGCCGGCGGTCATCCTCGGCGGGGTGGGGCTGTTGCTCGCCGCGTGTGCTGTCGCCGGCACCGCCGGTCACCACACGCCGCAGCTCTCGGTGGGTCTGGTTCTGCTCGGGCTGGGTTGGTCCGGCACCATGGTGGGCGGCTCCACCCTGCTGTCGGAGTCGGTGCCGGCGGCGGTGCGGCCGAGCGTGCAGGGCTTCTCCGACCTGGCCATGGGGCTCGCCGGTGCCAGCGCCGCCGCGGTCAGCGGGTTCGTCATGCGGGCGGCCGGCTATCCAGTGCTCACCCTGCTGGCGGCGATCGTGGTGGTGCCGTTGGTGGCGTTAGCGTTACGTCGGGGGCCCACCGGGGCGCCCGACCGGGAGGATGACACGTGCGGCTGACCGATTTTTGGACGCGGCTGGAGGAGACGTTCGGGCCGGGCTACGCGGCCAGCATCGCCAGCGACCAGGTCCTGGCGCCCCTCGGCGAGCGGACGATCGAGCAGGCGCTCGCGGCGGGGGAGGAGACCCACGTCGTGTGGCGTGCGGTGGTCGCCGCGTACCCGGACCGGGTGCCGGCGCGGCTCCGTTGAGCAGTCATTTCGTGACGTTCGCGGGTCGTACCCTCGCTCGTACACCTGTTCGGCTATTGTCCACAGCGAGGCGCTCGTCCACAGCTCACGGCATGGTCGCTGGTGTTCTGTCGGACCATGCGCCTAGCGTGTCCGCGTGACACGAAGCTCAGGAAAGTCGGCGAAGGCAGGGGTGGCGACGATGGCGGCAGTGCCTGATCGGGAGAGGGCACTCGACCTTGCTCTCGCTCAGATCGACAAACAGTTCGGCAAGGGTTCGGTGATGCGACTGGGAGAGCGCCCGGTCGTGGAGACCGCGGTGGTTCCAACCGGCTCTATCGCGCTGGATGTGGCCCTCGGCGTGGGCGGCCTGCCCCGGGGGCGGGTCATTGAGGTCTACGGCCCGGAGAGCAGCGGTAAGACGACGGTGGCGCTGCACGCGGTGGCCAACGCCCAGCGTGCCGGCGGCATCGCCGCCTTCGTTGACGCCGAGCACGCCCTCGACCCGGAATACGCCCGGGCCCTCGGCGTCGACACCGACGCCCTGCTGGTCTCCCAGCCGGATACGGGCGAGCAGGCCCTGGAGATCGCGGACATGCTGGTCCGCTCCGGTGCGCTCGACATCATCGTGATCGACTCGGTGGCCGCGCTGGTGCCGCGCGCCGAGATCGAGGGTGAGATGGGCGACAGCCACGTGGGTCTCCAGGCCCGGCTGATGAGCCAGGCCCTGCGCAAGATGACCGGTGTGCTCAGTCACACCGGCACGACAGCGGTCTTCATCAACCAGCTCCGCGAGAAGATCGGCGTCATGTTCGGCAGCCCGGAGACCACCACCGGTGGGCGGGCGCTGAAGTTCTACGCCTCGGTCCGGCTCGACGTGCGCCGCATCGAGAGTCTCAAGGACGGCACCGACGTGGTCGGTAACCGCACTCGGGTCAAGGTTGTGAAGAACAAGGTGGCCGCGCCGTTCAAGCAGGCCGAGTTCGACATCATGTACGGCAAGGGGATCTCCCGCGAGGGGTCGCTGATCGACGTCGGCGTCGAGCAGGCGATCATCCGGAAGTCCGGCGCGTGGTACACCTACGAGGGCGACCAGCTCGGCCAGGGCAAGGAGAAGGCCCGCGAGTTCCTTCGGGAGAACCCGGACGTGGCCGCCGAGATCGAGAAGAAGATCCTGGAGAAGCTCGGCGTCGGTGCCGGCGCGGGTGACGCCGCAGGCGGTCCGGAGCTGCCGCCGGTCGACTTCTAAGACCGGTGCCGTCACGACGGGCCCGTACGGGGCGGGGGTGGGACGCCAGCCCACCGCGCACGGGTGATGCCACCGCGGCGGCGGCCCCCCGCCGTGGTCGACGTAACGCTGACGCCGCGACCAGCTCGGCCTCGTCCATGGACGAGGCCGAGCTGGCGCGGGAGGTCTGCCTGCGGCAGCTCGCCGTGCGTCCGCGTACCCGGGCCGAGCTGGCTCGGGCGCTGTCCCGGCGGGGCATCTCGGCGGAGGTCGCCACCACGGTCCTCGACCGCTACGACGAGGTCGGCCTGATCGATGACGCGGCCTTCGCGCGGGCCTGGGTCTCCAGCCGGCACGCCGGCCGTGGCCTCGCCCGCCGTGCCCTCGCCACCGAGCTACGCCAGCGTGGCGTCGATGGTGACGTGGCGAAGGTCGCGCTCGGCGAGCTGGACGACGAGACCGAGGCGGAGACGGCCCGGGCTCTGGCGGAGCGGAAGCTGCGCGCCACCCGGGGCGAGCCGGACGCGGTGTTTCGGCGACTGGTCGGCATGCTGGCCCGCAAGGGCTACTCGCCGGGGGTGGCGATTCGGGCGGTGAAGGAGGCGCTCGCGGCGCAGAGCGCCGAGGCGGCCGAGTTCGCAGAGCAGATCGACGCTGAGGCGCTCAGCGACACCGAGGTCGATCCCTGACCAGGGTTCACGTGGCTGCTCGGTCGCAGTTATGCCAACCAAAAGCAATTACGTCCCTTTTAGTTGCTTTTATCCGATCACGGATCAGCGCTGCGTAACGCCGTAAGTTCTCTCCGTTCGGATGTATTGATCATGGTTTCCTTGACCGGACTGGCTCCGGGGACCTAGCCTCGCCATAAGGCTCACATTGCCCGACCAGCGCAGGCAAAGCGCACAACATAGATCGTGTAACAGAACTGCATCACTTTGGCCGATTCGTTGGCCCTGTGTCAGCTCCGGACCCGGCCGGTCCGGAGCCGACGCGACAACTGCAGCTGCCGTCGGCAGTGCCGCCGCGGCACCGCCGACGGGAGGGCTCCCCTTTCGGCCAGCCGCTCCGGTCGGGCGTCCAGAGCCGCGGGAGCGCGCCCACCGCACGTTGCCGGCGGCGCGACGGTCAAGGGGAGGCGCGCGATGGCGAGGCGGCAGGGGTCGACAGGAAATTCACCATGAACGGGCTCGACGCGGTCCTCCTCGTGGCCGTCCTGCTGCTCACCGTCGTCGTGGTCGGTGCGGTGCTGATCGGCATCCGGGCCGTCCGCGGCATCGCCGGCACCGCACGCCCCGAGGACCCGGCCTTCATCGCGGAGAAAGACCGCCAGGAGCAGTCTCTCGCCGCGCTGCGGTCGGCCGCCGACGAGGCGAACAGCACCATCGACGCGGCGAAGTCCGCCGCCGCCGCGGCCCGCACCGAAGCCGCCGCCGCCCGCGCCGAGGCCAAGGCCGCCCGCGCCGAAGCCCGGCGGGTGCTCGACGGTGCCCGCGCCGAAGCCGACACCATCCTGGAACGGGTGCACAAGCAGGCCGAGGCCGAAGCCGAGCAGCTACGGACCGCCGCCCGGCGCGGCGGAGAACGCGAAGCCGCCGTCCTCGCCGCGACCACCCGGGAACAGGCGGCCGAGGTGGAGCGGCGGGCCGCCCGGATGGACGACCGGGAACGGCTGCACACCGAGGAGGTCGAGCGGCTCGCCGAGCGGGATCGGCAGCTCGGCGCCGTTAACGCGGCCCTGGAGGTCCGGGAGTCGGCGCTCGCCGAGCGGGACCGGGAGCTGGAGCAGGCCGAACAGCAGCGCCGTCGCGAGTTGGAGCGGGTCGCGGGGCTCACCGCGGAGGCGGCCCGCGGCGAACTGGTCGAGGCGATCGAGGCGCAGGCCAAGCGGGAGGCCGCGCTGCTCGTACGGGACATCGAGGCCGAGGCGCGCAGCACGGGCGAGGAACGCGCCCGGCACATCGTGGTCGACGCGATCCAGCGGGTGGCCAGTGAGCAGACCGCGGAGAGCGTGGTCAGCGTGCTGCACCTGCCCGGCGACGAGATGAAGGGTCGGATCATCGGTCGCGAGGGGCGCAACATCCGCACCTTCGAATCGGTCACTGGAGTCAACCTGATCATCGACGACACCCCGGAGGCGGTGCTGCTCTCCTGCTTCGACCCGGTGCGTCGGGAGGTCGGCCGGCTCACCCTGGAGAAGCTCGTCCTGGACGGGCGGATCCATCCGCACCGGATCGAGGAGGTGCACGACCTGGCCCGGCAGGAGGTGGCGCAGCTCTGCCAGCGCGCCGCCGAGGATGCCCTGGTCGAGGTCGGCATCACCGAGATCCACCCCGAGCTGGTCAGCCTGCTGGGCCGGCTGCGCTACCGCACCTCGTACGGGCAGAACGTGCTCAAGCACCTCGTCGAGAGCGCCCACATCGCCGGGATCATGGCCGCTGAGCTGCGGCTGGACGTGCCGACGATCAAACGGTGCGCGTTCCTGCACGACATCGGCAAGGCGCTCACCCACGAGGTCGAGGGCAGCCACGCCATCGTCGGTGCTGATGTCGCCCGCAAGTACGGCGAGAGCGAGGACGTCGTGCACGCCATTGAGGCGCACCACAACGAGGTGCCGCCGCAGACCGTCGAGGCGGTGCTCACCCAGGCCTCGGATGCCTGCTCCGGGGGGCGGCCGGGGGCCCGCCGGGAGAGCCTGGAGGCGTACGTGCGGCGGCTGGAGCGGATCGAGGAGATCGCGGGGGGCAAGCTCGGTGTGGAGCGGGTCTTCGCGATGCAGGCGGGCCGGGAGGTCCGGGTGATGGTCCGGCCGGACGACGTCGACGACATCAGCGCCTCCGTGCTGGCCCGGGACGTGGCCAAGCAGATCGAGGAGGAGCTGACCTACCCGGGGCAGATCCGGGTCACCGTGGTCCGCGAGTCCCGGGTCACCGAGATCGCCCGCTGAGCCGTCGATACGCCCGCCGCGTCCGGTACTCATCCGTGCACCGTGTTGCGTGCCTGCCTGCTCAACCGGAGTGTGTGCGCAGCCGTCCACGGTCGGCCCGGCAGACCCGGGCCGACCGTGGCGTGGGTCGGTCAGGGACCGCCAGCGCCCTCGGCTTGCGAGGTGAGGGCGGCGGGCGGCAACTGTGGGGCCGGCGTGTTGGCGGTGCGCCGGCCGCGGGAGAGCCGGTTCTGGACGGCCTGGGCCAGCTTCGACAGGGAGTAGTTCACGGCGATGAACAGCACGGCGAGCACGGTGTAGACCTGGATGGGGTTGTCCAACACACCGATGATCTGCTTGCCGATGTTGAGCGTCTCCTCATAGCTGATGATGAAACCGAGCGAGGTGTCCTTCAGGACGACCACGAGCTGGCTGATCAACGCGGGAAGCATGATCCGGAACGCCTGCGGAAGCAGGATCATCCGGGTGGTCTGCAGCGGGGAGAGGCCGATCGCGGCGGCGGCCTCGGCCTGCCCACCGGCGAGTCCCTGCATCCCGGAGCGAAGAATCTCGGCGATCACCACGGAGTTGTAGATGGTGAGGCCGATGACCAGATACCAGAGATTGTCGAAGGTGATGCCGAACTCGGGAAACCCACGCGCCACGAAGAAGATCGTGATGACGACGGGGAGACCTCGGAAGACCTCGACGCAGAAGCGGGTGACGGCCGACAGCGTGCGGTTCAGCCCGCGCAGCAGATAGGCCAGGTAGGGGTCTAGCCCGGCGTAGCGGCGTTGGGCCAGACCCTTGAGCTGGATTCGCAGCACCGCCAGCAGGGTGCCGACCGCCAGCGAGGTGACGATGGCTAGCGCCGCCGCGATGAGGGTGTTCTTGATGCCGACGCCGAGTCGTTCCCAGACCAGGGCGAAGTTCTCGTTGCCGGGGTCGATCAACGGACCCCACAGTTCCATCGAGAGCTGGCCGGTCTCATCCAGCGGCTGGTAGATCAGGTAGTACGCGCCCACCAGCAGCCCGATGAGGGCGGCGACGCTGCCGAACAGGGTGATTCGGCGCTGCCGTGGCCCGGGAACGTCGTAGAGGACGCTGCTCTGCTGGGTCATCGGGCCACCGCCTGCCGCCGTTCGACCCGGTCAAGGAATGCGCCCAGAGGTACAGTCATGATCAGATATCCGATCGAGATGCCTATGGCGACTGGAATGAAGGGTTCGCCCCCGGCTGAGGTGAGTTGGTCCGCGGTCTGGGACAGGTCGCCGATGACACCGAAGAAGCCGATCAGCGCCGAGTTTTTGATCATCGCGATGATCACGGAGCCGAGTGGAACGATCGACGCCGTCCACGACTGCGGTAGCACCACGTGCCGCAGGTTCTGGATGAAGGTCAGCCCGAGGGACCGGGCCGCCTCCGCCTGGCCGGCCGGTACCGCGTTCACGCCGGAGCGCAGCGCCTCGCAGACGAAGGCCGCGGTGTAGAGCACCAGGGCGATCAGCGCGAAGCGAAAGTATGGCAGGTCGGTGCCGAGCCGACTGAACACGATGTCGAGCCCGGGGATACGGAGGAAGTCCGCGTTGGTACCGAGCGCGGGGAGGCCGAAGGCGGCGAAGAAAAAGACGATGGTCAGCGGCAGGTTACGGAAGGTGTTGACGTAGACGGTGCCGAGCGCCCGCAGCGGCGGAACCGGGGAGATCCGTAGTACCGCCACGACGGAGCCCAGGATCAGGGCTCCGATCGCGGCGAGGAAACAGATCTGGAGGGTGAGCCAGAATCCACTCGCGAAGACGTCGAACTTGTCGATGAGCACACTCACGGTCGGTCTCTCTCCCCACCCTCCAGATCAGCCCGGGTCAGCTCAGTAGCGGTCGATGGTCGGCGGGGTACCCAGTTCGGCACCGAACGTGCCGGCGGTGTCGTCCCAGGCCTGCTGCCAGCTGCCGTCGGCGTACGCCTTCTCCAGGATGTCGTTGATGAAGTCGCGGAACTCGGTGTCCTCCTTCTTCACCCCGATGCCGTAGGGCTCCTTGGTGAAGTTCTCGCCGGCCAGCTTGAAGGCGTCCTCGTCGTCCGCGATGTAGCCGAGCAGGATCACGTTGTCCGTGGTGACGGCGTCGACCTGGCCACTCTGGAGCGCGTCCCGGCACTTGTCGTAGGTGTCGAACGGCACCAGCTGGGAGGGGACATCCTTGAGGTACTTCTTGATCTCCTCGATCGGCGTGGAGCCGGTCGCCGAGCAGATCTTCTTCGTGCCGTCCTGGAACGACTCAGGACCGGTGATCGAGGTGTCGTCCTTCTTCACCATGATGTTCTGGCCGGCCTCGTAGTACGGCCCGGCGAAGGAGACCCGCTCCTTGCGCTCGTCCTTGATCGTGTAGGTAGCGACGATCATGTCGACGCTGCCATCGGCGATCTTGTCCTCGCGGACCTTCGAGGGAGTCTCCACCCACTCGATCTTGTCCTCGGGAACACCCAGCTCCGCGGCGATGATCTTCGCGATCTCGACGTCGAAGCCTTCCGGCTGGCCGGACAGGCCCTTGAGGCCGAAGCCCGGCTGGTCGAACTTGGTGCCGATCGTGATCGCCTGGGCCTCGTTCAGGCGCTCCATGGTGCTGCCGGCGGCGAAGGACTTGTCGCTGCCGCCGCTGCCGGTCTCCTCACCAGCGTCGTCACCACATGCGGTCAGGCCGAGCGCCAGTGCGGCGACCGCGGCGAGCACTGCCGCGCGCTTGGTACGCATATCTGTCTCCTTCTTAGACGGGGCGGGCCGGGGGGCGGCACGCCTCCAACGGACGCCTAGTGCGTGAGGATCTTGGATAGGAAGTCCTTGGCCCGCTCGCTGCGCGGGTTGGCGAAGAACTCTGTCGGGGGCGCGTCCTCGACGAGTTGCCCGTCGGCCATGAAGACCACCCGGTTGGCCGCGTGGCGGGCGAAACCCATCTCGTGGGTGACCACCACCATCGTCATGCCCTCGCGGGCCAGGGAGGTCATCACGTCCAGGACCTCGCCGACCATCTCCGGGTCCAGGGCGCTGGTCGGCTCGTCAAAGAGCATCGCCTTGGGCTGCATCGCCAACGCCCGGGCGATCGCCACCCGCTGCTGCTGACCGCCGGAGAGCTGGGCCGGGAACTTGTCGGCCTGGTTGGCGATGCCGACCCGGTCCAGCAGGGCCAGGCCGCGTTCGCGGGCCGCCGCCGGCTTCTCCCGGCGCACCTTGATCGGCCCGAGGGTCACGTTCTCGAGGATGGTCTTGTGCGCGAAGAGGTTGAACGACTGGAACACCATCCCGACCTCGCTGCGCAGCTTGGCCAGGGCTCGGCCCTCGGCCGGCAGCGGCTGACCGTCGAAGGTGATGCTGCCGGAGGTGATCGGCTCCAGCCGGTTGATGGTGCGGCAGAGCGTCGACTTGCCGGAGCCGGACGGCCCGATCACCACGACGACCTCGCCGCGCCCGACCGACAGCGAGACGTTGTCCAGTACGTGCAGCGGCCCGAACCACTTGTTGACCGATTCCAGCACGATGAGCGGTTCGCTCGTCGTCACGTCGTCCACCGTCCCTGTCGTCACGGGTGGGAGGCCGAATGACCTCCGGTTGGCAAACTCTAGGCGGGGAGCTGTGGCGTGGGGCGGCTCAGATGGTCACGGAGCAGTAACACCTCCCGCGACGAGCTGGGGAGGCCTCTTTCTGGCCACTCGGCAGGGGATCCCGATGACCGCTCGGTGGCTTTCCATGGGGCGAGTTGACCCGTGTCGTACGGCGGAGCACCGCCCTATACCCGATAAAGTGTCATCTTCCCGCTGGTTGCTGCGTCATCACTCGAGGGAATTTTGCCCGGAATGGTCACAGACCGGTAACTTGCCCCCGGCTGGGGCTATATGCCCCCCACCATCGTCAGTAAGGCCCGATCCGGGGCCGGAGAGACGATCGCAGCGAGGAGGCGGCATGACCGAGCTGTGGAACTGGAGAATTGACCAGGTACGGCCGACGGAGGTCTGGCCGGCACTGGCCGAGGCCCTCGGCCGGGTGGTGATGCCGCTGGCCATCGCCGACCCGGCACGCCTGCCGAGATACGCCGTGGTCTGCGACATCTGGCAGGCGCCGGGGGAGTTCGCCACCATCGTCGACTGTTACGGCGTGCCGGACACCCTCGCCGAGCTGCCCAGCATCGCGACCCTGGCCCGCCTGCTGGACCGCAACTGCGTGCTACGCGACGACACCCTCGACGAGACCCGGCACCTGCTGGTGGCCCCGGACGGGACGATCCGCCCGGTGCACTTCGACGTCCGGGAGACCGACGACGGCGAGGTGCTCAGCCACCAACGGCTCTGCACCGAAGCCAACCCGGGCTGTCGCGGCTGGTCCCGGTGCCACCGCTCCCGCTGGGCCCCCGACACGGTGCTTCCCGCCCTCGCCGCCGCCTGACCCGGGCGCGAAGCGGCGAGGTGTTCGGGCGCCGTCTGGCTCGCAGACCATCGACGCATGTGAGCCGGCATCGTACGGGTCGCCGACCATGATCGAAATGTCGGCGCAGGGGGTTGGTCAGGTCCTGGTGGTCGGTGTCGAAGTGGCGGTCGCCCGGGCGACCGCACATGTCACTCCTTCTGCTGGCTTAGCCCGGAAATGGGGTGGAATCGCTAGGCTGAAGTCGTGCAGCTGCCGCGACCCGTGAGCCGTACCCGCCGCTCCCACCCGGGCCGGCGGGGCCGCCCGACGTCACCGACGCTGGCAGCGGAGACCGCCAAGGCGGGTGGTTGACCATGCGGGTCGGAGTGCTCATCCTGCCCTCCTCGCCCTGGGACGAGGCCCAGCAGATGTGGCGGAAGGCCGACGAGTTGGGTTTCGCCCACGCGTGGACGAGCGATCACATCGGCTGGCAGGACATGGTCGGTAAGGAGTGGTATGCGGCGGTGCCGACCCTGGCCGCCGCGGCAGTCGTCACCCGACAGATCAAGCTCGGCACCCTCGTCTCGTCGCCGAACTTCCGACACCCGGTGCCGTACGCCAAGGAGGTCGTCACCCTCAATGAGCTCAGCGGCGGGCGCTTCATCCTGGGTCTCGGTGCCGGCGGCAGTGGAATCGACGCCACCGCCCGCGGTCAGGATCCGGAATGGACGCCCGTCGAACGGGCCGAGCGGTTCGGCGAGTTCGTGGAGCTGACGGCGGAGCTGCTGGCCAACCCCGTCACCGATGCCGACGGCAAGTACTACCAGGCGCGACAGGCGCCCATCTGGCCGGTGGACTCCTCGCCCGCCCATATCCCGTTGGCGATCGCCGCCAATGGTCCCCGTGGCATGGCCCTGGCCGCGCGCCACGGCGACATCTGGGTGACCAACGGCCGGTCGCCGCGCAACGGGGTCGTCCCCCCAGTGGCCCGGCCCGATGATGTCGCGGGACAGGTCCGCCAGCTGGCCGACATCTGCGAGAAGGCCGGCCGTGACCCGGCAACCCAGCGCCGGCTGTTGATGTACGTGAACCGGGAGCCGACGGCGCTCGCCTCTCTGGACGTGTTCCGGGAGACCGTTGACACGTACCGCCAGGTCGGGATCACGGACCTGGTGGTGCCGTTTCCCGGGCAGGCGCCCTTCGATACCAGCATGGCGGTGCTCGAACAGGTAGCCGGGATCCTGTCCGACCTGTGAGGCGGTAGCTCGACTCCGGTCCATCCGGGCGGCCCGGATAGGCTGTCGAGGTCATGACTACCGCAGCGGCGAGCAGCCCCCGCACCTACCAGGTGCGCACCTACGGCTGCCAGATGAACGTGCACGACTCCGAGCGCATCTCCGGCCTCCTCGAGCAGGCCGGCTACCTGCGGGCCGGGGCCACCGACGACACCCCGGACGTGGTCGTCTTCAACACCTGCGCCGTGCGGGAGAACGCCGACAACCGGCTCTACGGCAACCTCGGTCAGCTGCGTCCCCGCAAGACCCAGCACCCAGAGATGCAGATCGCGGTGGGTGGCTGCCTGGCGCAGAAGGACCGCAGCGAGATCGTCCGCCGGGCGCCCTGGGTGGACGTGGTCTTCGGCACGCACAACATCGGGTCGCTGCCGGTGCTGCTGGAGCGGGCCCGGCACAACGCCGCCGCCGAGGTGGAGATCCTCGAGTCCCTCGAGGTCTTCCCGAGCACCCTGCCGACCCGTCGGGAGTCAACCTACGCCGGGTGGGTGTCGATCTCGGTTGGCTGTAACAACACCTGCACGTTCTGCATCGTGCCGGCGCTGCGCGGCAAGGAGAAGGACCGTCGCCCCGGCGACATCCTCTCCGAGGTACGCGCCCTGGTCGACGAAGGCGTGTTGGAGGTGACCCTGCTCGGGCAGAACGTCAACTCCTACGGCATCGAGTTCGGCGACCGGTACGCCTTCGGCAAGCTGCTGCGCGCCTGCGGCGACATCGACGGTCTGGAGCGGGTGCGGTTCACCAGCCCGCACCCGAAAGACTTCACCGACGACGTGATCGCCGCGATGGCCGAGACACCGAACGTCTGCCCCTCGCTGCACATGCCGCTACAGTCCGGCTCCGACGACGTGCTGCGGGCCATGCGCCGCTCGTACCGGTCGGAGCGCTACCTGGGCATCATCGAGAAGGTGCGGGCGGCGATGCCGGACGCGGCGATCACCACGGACATCATCGTCGGCTTCCCCGGCGAGACCGAGGCCGACTTCGAACGCACCCTCGACGTGGTCCGCGCGGCCCGGTTCTCCTCGGCCTTCACCTTCCAGTACTCCAAGCGCCCCGGCACCCCCGCCGCGACGATGGCCGACCAGCTGCCAAAGGCGGTGGTGCAGGAGCGCTACGAGCGGCTGATCGACTGCGTCGAGGAGATCACCTGGGCGGAGAACCGGCGGCTGCTGGGGAAGACCGTCGAGGTGCTGGTGGCCGTCGGTGAGGGGCGCAAGGACGAGCGCACCGGCCGGCTCTCCGGGCGGGCCCGCGACGGCCGACTGGTGCACTTCGACGCCGGCAGCCGCACCGGGCAGATCCGCCCCGGCGACATCGTGCAGACCGTGGTCACCTATGCCGCCCCACACCACCTCAACGCCGACGGTGAGCCGCTCGCGCACCGGCGTACCCGGGCCGGCGACGCGGCCGAGGCGGGGCAGCGACCCCGTACCGCCGGTGTGTCGCTCGGGCTGCCCACCGTCGGCGCTCCGCCGTCGATGCCGCCCGCGGCCTCGTCGGCCTGCTCCTGCTGACACCGGGGCTGATGCTGCGGGGCTGACTCCCGCAGCTCCCGTCACCCTTGGTGAACACGCCCGGGGCCCCGGTTCACGAGGAACCGGGGCCCCGGGGCGGCCTGCTAACGGTTCAGCTGGACTGCTCGGCCAGGCTGAGGAACTGACGCTTGGAGCTGAGGGCCTGCTCGGCGTCGCGGACCCGCCGGGTGTCCCCGGCGGCCTTGGCCCGGGCCAGCCGCTCCTCGGCCTCGGCGACCTGCGCCCGCATCTGCGCGAGCAGCGGGTTGTCCTGCGGAGCGGTTCGCCGCCATGCGGAGTCCATCACCTCGCGAACCTTGTCGTCGACCGCGCGCAGTCGACGCTCCAGGCCCCCCGCCGCCTCCCGGGGCACCCGTCCGGCCTCGTGCCACTGCGCCTGGATCTCCCGGAGCTTCGCCTGCGTGCCCTTCGGGTCGCCGTCGACATCCAGCGCCTCGGCCTCCGCCAGAAGCGCCTGCTTGCGCTCCAGGTTGGCGCGCTGCTCGTTGTCCCGGGCCGAGAAGACCTCGCTGCGCCGGGTGAAGAACGCGTCCTGCGCGGCCCGGAACTTCTCCCAGAGCCGCTGCTCGGCCTCCTTCGACGCCCGGGGCGCGACGCGCCACTGGTTCATCAGCTCCTTGAGCTGGCTGGCGGTGTGGGCCCACTCGGTCGAATCCTGGAGCTTCTCGGCCTCGACGACCAGCTCCTCCTTGATCGCCTGCGCCTGCTTCCGCTGCGCGTCCAGTGAGGCGAAGTGGGCACCCCGGCGGCGGGTGAAGCCATCCCGGGCCGCCGCGAACCGTTTCCACAGTTCACCGTCGGTCTTCCGGTCCACCCCACGGATCGACTTCCACTCCCCGAGGATCTCCTTGAACCGGTCGCCGGCGGTCTTCCAGCCGGTCGACTCGGCGGCCAGCTTCTCGGCCTCCTCAACCAGCGCGGTCTTGCGGGCGAGGGCCTCGCTCCGGGCGGCGTCGCGGGCGGCCCGAGCCTCGGTGGCCTTCTCCTCCGCGAGGGTGGCGAGCCGGTCCAGCCGGTTGGCGAGGCCGTCGATGTCGCCGACGACGTGCGCCTCGGCCAGCGAGGCACGCAGCCGGCGGATCGTGCTGAGCGAGTGGTTCGCATCAGCGGCGCCCGAGTTGAGTCTCGCCTCGGCCAGCTCCACCTCGGTGATCAGATCGGCGAACCGGCGGGCGAAGTGCGCCAGCCCCTCCTCCGGTGCACCCGCCTGCCAGGAACCGACCACCCGCTCGCCCTCAGCGGTTTTCACGTAGACGGTGCCGTCTGCGTCCACCCGTCCGAAGGCAGTCCAGTCGCTCATGTGCCCATCCTCGTTCTCCCGGCGTCACGGGTCAGTCCCGCGAGCGCCGCCACGGCGCAGCCCAACGTTCTCCACGGCATTGTCACAGGTGTGCCCCCGCCCCCGTCGAGCGCCTATCGCCGACCGTGACCATACGGTGTCCTAGCGCCCCGATGGGCCCGGATGGGGCGAGTGTCGGAACCTCCGTTCGGGTGTACTTGTCAGTAGCCGGAATCCGGGGTGCCCGGCCGCGGGAAGGCGCGCGGCGGTGCGTCCGGACCAGCCGCTACCGTGACCCTCGTGCCCCTGGTCGCCGCCGCCGTCTGCCCGCATCCGCCGCTGCTCGTTCCCGAAGTGGCGGGTGCCGCCTCCGCCGAGTTGGACGAACTGCGAACCGCCTGCGACGGGGTCGTGGCCCGGCTACTCGCCGCCGAGCCGGACCGGATCGTGATGATCGGGTGTGGGCCGGCCACCGAGACCTTCGACGCCGCGGAACACGGCTCGTTCCATCGGTACGGGATCGACCGGCGGGTGCCGCTGTCGCCGACCGACGCCGCGGACCGCACTGATGCGGCCGCCCTCGGGCCGGCGCGGCTGCCGCTGAGTCTGACCATCGGGGCGTGGCTACTCGGTCGCGCTGGTACCACGCTGCCCCGGTCCGCGGTGGCGGTCGCCGCCGACGAGCCCGCCGACCGTTGTGCCGCCCTCGGGGCGGGCCTGCTCCACCCGGACCTGTTCGGTGCGGGCCCGTATGACCCGGAGCTGCTCGGTTCGGTGATCGAAAACGCACCCGACGGCGGTACGTCCGGTCGGCTCGGGCTGCTTGTCCTGGGCGATGGGTCGGCTTGCCGGGTGGAGTGGTCACCCGGCTACGACGATCCACGCGCAGAGCCGTACGACCAGGCGGTGGCGCGGGCCCTGGCCGGTGCGGACACTTGTGCCCTCGGCACGTTGGACGCGGAGCTGTCGGCGGGGCTGAAGGCCGCCGGCCGCGCCCCCTGGCAGGTCCTGGCCGGTGCGGTCCGGGCGGCCGGAGGCCCCTGGCGCGGTGAGCTGGCCTACGCCGCGGCACCCTACGGGGTGACCTATTTCGTCGCCTCGTGGGCGCCGACGGGAGCGGCCCGGTGAGCGCCGACGGGAGCGGCCCGGTGCACGCCGCCGACGCGGCTGGCGACGCTCGCCGGGCGGCGGCCGCCGGTGTGGTTGACGGTGCTGACCTGGTGGCCGGCACGGTGGTGGGTGTGGTCGGTCCGACCGCGGCCGGTAAGTCGGCGTTGAGTATCGCCCTCGCCCACGAGCTCGACGGTGAGGTCGTCAACGCCGACTCGATGCAGCTCTACCGGGGAATGGATATCGGCACCGCCAAACTGACCATCGGCGAACGTGCCGGGGTGCCGCACCACCTGCTGGACATCTGGCCGGTCACCGAGCCGGCCAGCGTCGCCGAGTACCAGCGGCTCGCCCGCGCGGCGGTGGACGACATCCTGGCCCGGGGGCGGGTGCCGCTGCTGGTCGGCGGTTCGGGCCTCTACCTCCGGGCCGTGCTGGAACGCTTCGAGTTCCCCGGCACGGATCCGGTGCTCCGGCAACGGTTGGAGGCGGAGCTGGCGCAGGCCGGCCCGGCTGTCCTGCACGAGCGACTACGCGCCGTTGACCCGAACGCGGCGGCGAACATTCTGCCGGGCAACGGCCGGCGGATCGTCCGGGCGTTGGAGGTGATCGAGCTGACCGGTGCGCCCTTCGCCGCCGCGCTGCCCGACCCCAGCCCGTACTACCGGTCGGTGCAGATCGGCGTTGACCTGGACACCGCTCAGCTCGACGAGCGGGTCGCGCTGCGGGTGGACCGGATGTGGGCCGACGGCCTGGTGGCCGAGACCCGGGTGCTGGCCGACCAGGGGTTGGCCGCGGGCCGTACGGCCAGCCGTGCCCTCGGCTACCAGCAGGTCCTGCGGTTCCTGGCCGGAGAGCTGACCGAGTCCGAGGCGTACCAGGAGACGATCCGCGCCACCCGCCGGTTTGTCCGTCGCCAGCGGTCCTGGTTTCGCCGGGATCCGCGGATCACCTGGCTCGACTCGGCCGGAGCCGGGCTGGTGGCAGAGGCGCTGCGAGTTGTCCGGCCCGCTGCGCGATGATGGGGTCGTGGAGTTCACCAAGGGGCATGGCACCGGCAACGACTTCGTGATCCTGCCCGATCCCGACGGCACCCTCGAGCTGACCCCGGACCTGGTCTCGGCCGTGTGCGATCGGCGGCAGGGGATCGGAGGGGACGGCGTACTGCGGGTGGTCCGCGCCGCGCGGCACCCCGACGGAGCGGCCCTCGCCGGTGCGGCCGAGTGGTTCATGGACTACTGGAACTCCGACGGCTCCGTGGCCGAGATGTGTGGCAACGGCGCCCGCGTCTTCGTCCGCTACCTGCTGGAAAACGGGCTGGCGGTGCCGTCGGAGGCGGCACTGCCGGTAGCCACCCGCGCCGGTCTCGTGCGGGCGCGGGTTGCGGGGGAGGAGCTGGCGGTCGAGATGCGGCGGCCCCGGTTGGCCGACACCTCATTCGCGGTGCTCGGCGGGCTGGCCCTGCCCGGCACGGCGGTTGATGTCGGTAACCCGCACCTGGTCTGCCCGGTGCCGGCCGGGCTGGAGCTGGCGGCTCTCGACCTGAGCCGGGCCCCGGAGTTCGACCGGGCCATCTTCCCGGCGGGGGTCAATGTCGAGTTCATCAGCTCCGGGAGCCCGATGGACGGCCTCGATGGCCACGTTCGGATGCGGGTCTACGAGCGGGGCAGCGCGGAGACGCGCTCCTGCGGCACCGGTGCATGTGCGGTGGCCGCGGTCGTCCTGCGGGACGCGGGCCGGGACACCGGCGTGGTCGCCGTGGACGTGCCCGGTGGTCGTCTGGTGGTGACCCAGACCGCCCAGGGCTGCTGGTTGGCGGGGCCCGCCGTACTGGTGGCGAGCGGTGAGGTGACGATCGCGGCGCTGGCCTGACCCGCTACCTGATCGACGGCGGGCGGGCCGCCGAAACTCCACCGTGGTGCCGGACCGGCGGCGTGCCGACGAGGCCGGCGGCATCTAAGCTTTCCAATATGAACGACGGAGTTTTGGTGGCTGGTGCCGGGATCGCCGGTTTGTCGATGGTTCGTGCGTTGCGGCGGCACGGTATCCCCGCGACGGCAGTGGAGCAGCGGCCCGTCCTGACGGAGGCGGGGCTGGCGATCAACATTCCGGGCAATGGCGTGCGGGCGTTCGCGGCACTCGGCGTCGCCGACGGCTTGCGTGCCATCGGCGTGCCAGTGTCGAGACGTGAGTACCGCACCCAGCGGGGGCGGCTACTCTTCTCCGTTGCCGAGGACGAGTTCTGGGGCGTGGCGCACCAGCCCCGGTGCGCGCGTCGTCGGGACCTTCTCGAACTACTGGAACGAGACCTGCCCTCGGGTTCGGTGCGGCGCGGGGTGGCGGTGAGCAGGGTCCGCGCGACAGCCGGCGGCGTCGATGTGACCCTCTCCGATGGCAGCACCGACCGGTACGGGTTCGTGGTCGGGGCCGACGGAGTGCACTCGGCGGTTCGCACGTCCCTGTTCGGCGATGCCCGGCTCGAAGCGGCGCTGCTGTCCGCGGCGAGTTGGCGGTTCATGGCACCCAACCCCGGCGTCGCCTGCTGGACGGCGTGGTCCGGCGACAGCGGCACGGTCCTGCTGCTTCCGGCCGGAGCCGGGGAGGTGTATGGCTTTGCCTCCGCGACCAGGGGCGGCCCGATCGGGTCCGACCCCGCCTGGCTGTCGGCGACCTTCGCCGGGTTCCCCGAATCGGTACAGACCGCAATCGCCGAGGCCCTCGTCCGCCCGGAGTCGATGTACCACTCCCCGATCGAGGAGGTGCGCATCCCGCGGTGGCATCAGGGCCGGGTTGTCCTGATCGGCGATGCCGCGCACGCCACGGCGCCGGTCTGGGCGCAGGGTGCCTCGCTTGCCGTAGAGGATGCGCTGGTGCTGGCCGAACTCCTCGGCAGCCGGGACTGGGAAACGGTCGGTGGGGAGTGGGAACGGCTTCGGCGTGGCCGGGTAACCCATGTGCAGACCGCGACCGACCAGCTCTCCCGCGCCGTCGCCAAGCCTGCGTGGGTGCGGAACCTGCTGCTGCCGGCGATCGGCCAGCGCAGCTACCGGTCGGCGTACGGCCTGCTGCGCACCCCGGTGGCAGCAACGGCGGCGCTCGGCTGATTCGCGGTGGCGGTCGAGATGCGGCGGCCCGGGTGGCTGACGCATCGGCCGCGGTGCCCGGCGGGCTGGCGCTTCTCGCGTTGAACCACAGGGGTGTCATGTCGTGCGCCGCAGCTCCGCGAGTAATTGCTCTACTCGGTTCCGGATCTCGTCGCGGATCGGGCGGATCGCCTCGACCCCGAGGCCGGTGGGGTCGTCGAGATCCCAGTTCTCGTGGCGTCCAGCTGGAAGACCGGGAAAGTCACTGCGGCATCCGATGGTAATGATGACGTCAGCGGCCGCCGTGGTCGCGGGCCGCAGAAGCGTCGGCACCTGACCGGTGATGTCGATGCCGACCTCCCACATGGCCGCCGCGACGGCGGGGTCGACCTGGCGGGCGGGGGCGGAGCCGGCGGAGCGGACCTCGACGGTGTCGCCAGCGAACTGGCGTAGCCAACCGGCGGCCAACTGCGAGCCGCCGGCATCGTGGACGCAGACGAAGAGCACCGAGGGTTTGTCGACCCCGAGGTGCTCCTCATCGATCTGGTGCGAGCTTGGCGGTGGTTTGACCGGGGAGCGACGGCGGTCCGCTCGACGGGTCGGAGGCCCCCGGGTTCCCGTCGCTGCCGGCTCCACGGGGACGACGATCTGGTCGGCGGCGACACCGGCGTCGGGGTAGAGGGTGGTGAGCAGGCCGACGCCGACGGCGAGTCCGGCCAACTGGGCCAGGATGAAAGCGGGTACCGAGGTGGGGGCGATGCCGGCGAAGGTGTCGGAGAACGCACGGCCGATGGTGACCGCGGGATTGGCGAAGGAGGTGGACGAGGTAAACCAGGACGCGGCCCCGATGTAGGCGCCGACGGCGGCCGGGGCGACCGACGCACGCCCGGACCGGGCCAGGGCGAAGATCAGTAGGACGAGCCCGGAGGTGGCGACAACCTCACCGACCCAGAGATGCCAGGCGGCCCGCTCCTTGCCGGCGAAGTCGATCGCGGGTAGGTCGAACATCAGGTGCGCCAGCACCGCACCGGCGACCCCGCCGAGGATCTGGGCCGCTCCGTAGGCACCCAGGATGCCGGCGGTCAGACCGGTGCCGGCGCGCCGCCCGAGGAACCAGTCGGCGGCGGAGACGACCGGGTTGAAGTGGGCCCCGGAGACCGGCCCGAAGATCAAAATCAGCGTGCCGAGGGTGAAGGCGGTGGTGATCGAGTTAGCCAGCAGCTGAAGGCCGACCTGGTCGGGGGCGAGGGTGGTGGCCATGATTCCGGAGCTGACCACGGCGGTGACCAGCAGGGCAGTGCCGGTGAACTCAGCCAGCAGGCGTCGCCACAGTGTGCTGGTCATCGCTTGGTATCCCACCATCCGCGGTTGCCGAGACCGGCGAGCTGCGATTACCAGCTGTGGTGCGGCCCAAACTACGCCCGGATCACCTGCTCGTCGAGGTGATCCGGTGCGGTGGGTTGTGGTGACCTAGGGGGTGGCGCTGGCGTTGGCGGCGATCTCGGGCAGGTCAGCCGGGCCGGGGTCGGCGGCGGGCGGCGGGGTGGTCGCCGGGTTCTGTGCGGCGGCGCGGACGGCCGCGGCGACGGCCGGGGCCACCCGGGAGTCGAAGACGCTGGGGACGATAACCGTCGGGTTGATCTTCTCCTCACCGACGACGTCAGCGATGGCCTGGGCAGCGGCGATCGCCATCTCCTCCGTGAAGCCCTCCGCGTGCGCGTCCAGCATCCCCCGGAACACGCCGGGGAAGGCCAGCACGTTGTTGATCTGGTTGGGCTGGTCGGAGCGGCCGGTGGCGACCACTGCGGCGTGCTTGCGTGCCTCGCGCGGGTCAACCTCCGGGTCCGGGTTCGCCAGCGCGAACACGATCGCGTCCTTGGCCATGGCGGCGATGTCGTCCCCGGTGAGCAGGTTGGGGGCGCTCACGCCGATGAAGACGTCCGCGTCCCGTACCGCCCCGGCCAGATCGCCGGCGTAGTTCTCCCGGTTCGTGTGCTCGGCCAGCCACTGCCAGGCCGGGTTCAGCCCGGTCATCCCACGGTGCAGCGCACCCTGCCGGTCGTACGCGATGATGTCGCCCACACCCTGGCGTAGCAGCAGCTTCATGATCGCGGTGCCGGCGGCGCCCGCGCCGGAGACCACCACCCGTACCTGCGCCAGTTCCTTACCGACGACCCGGAGCGCGTTGGTCAGCGCGGCCAGCACACAGATCGCCGTGCCGTGCTGGTCGTCGTGGAAGACCGGGATGTCCAGCGCCGCGCGCAGCTGTGCCTCGATCTCGAAGCAGCGCGGCGCGGCGATGTCCTCCAGGTTGATTCCGCCGTACGCGGGTGCGATGGCCTTGACGATCGACACGATCTCATCGGTGTCCTGGGTGTCGAGCACCACGGGCCAGGCGTCCACCCCGCCGAAGCGCTTGAACAGCGCCGCCTTGCCCTCCATCACCGGCAGCGACGCCGCCGGCCCCAGGTTGCCCAGGCCGAGCACAGCCGAGCCGTCGCTGACCACCGCCACCGTGTTGCGTTTGATGGTCAGGCGCCGCGCGTCCGCCGGGTTCTCCGCGATGGCCTGGCAGACCCGGGCCACCCCCGGGGTGTACGCCCGGGACAGCTCGTCTCGGGTGCGCAATGCGACCTTCGGGCTGACCTCGATCTTGCCGCCGAGGTGCAGCAGGAACGTGCGGTCGGAGACCTTGCGCACGTCCACCCCGTCGAGCGCGGTGAGCGCGTCAACCACCTGGTCGGCGTGGCTGGCGTCGGCGGTGTCGCAGGTCAGGTCGACGGTGACGTGGGTGTGGTCGGAGTCGACCACGTCGAGCGCGGTGACGATCGCCCCGGCCTCGCCGACCGTGGTGGTCAACCGCCCGATGGAGGAGGCATCCGCGGTTACTGCGATCCGGACCGTGATCGAGAATCCGGCACTCGGCAATCGGGTGGTGGCCACGCAGTTCCTTCCGATGATGCTGAACGACTCGCCCCGCATTTCTACTCGCCCCCGGTAACGGCACCGCATCCGGCCCCGTTACCAGCGGGTAGCCCCGGGCATATTGCCGATGCGGGTGGCGTTGTCACATGTCAGGATTGCTGGGAGCCGGCCGCGATTTTCCCGGCAGCACGGCGGGCAAACAGCCAGCCGACCGCAGACAGACAGGAGGCGCGGTTTGCGAGAGCAGGAGACCTTCCTTCCCGACGAGGGCGACGAGTTCGAAGCCACGACCGGTGAGTTCGAGCTGTCGGAGCGGCAGGCGCTGCGGCGGGTCCCCGGTCTCTCCACCGAGCTGACCGACATCACCGAGGTCGAGTACCGCCAGCTCCGACTGGAGCGGGTTGTCCTGGTCGGGGTGTGGACCGAGGGATCGCAGCGGGACGCCGAGAATTCCCTCACGGAACTGGCGGCGCTGGCCGAGACGGCCGGCTCGCAGGTGCTTGAGGGGCTGATCCAGCGCCGGCAACGGCCCGACCCGGCCACCTACGTTGGCCGCGGCAAGGTGGATGACCTGGGGGCGGCCGTGCGCTCCAGCGGCGCCGACACGGTGATCTGCGATGGGGAGCTCTCCCCGTCCCAGCTGCGCAACCTGGAGCAGCGCACCAAGGTGAAGGTCGTTGACCGCACCGCCCTGATCCTGGATATCTTCGCCCAGCACGCGAAGAGCCGGGAGGGTAAGGCGCAGGTCGAGTTGGCCCAGCTGGAGTACCTGCTACCCCGGCTGCGCGGTTGGGGTGAGACCCTCTCCCGGCAGAGCGGTGGATCCGGTCGCGGCGGTGGTGCCGGCGGCGGCGTGGGCCTGCGTGGCCCGGGTGAAACCAAGTTGGAAACCGACCGACGGCGGATTCGACACCGCATCGCCCGGCTGCGCCGGGAGATCAAAGCCATGCGCACGGTACGCCAGACCAAGCGCGCCCGTCGCTATCGCAACGCGGTGCCGGCGGTGGCCATCGCGGGCTACACGAACGCCGGCAAGTCCAGTCTGCTGAACCAGCTGACCGGGGCCGGGGTGCTGGTGGAGAACGCCCTCTTCGCCACGCTGGACCCGACGATCCGGAAGGCGACCACCGCGGAAGGGCGGCACTTCACCTTCTCCGACACGGTGGGCTTCGTGCGGCATCTGCCGCACCAGATCGTCGAGGCGTTCCGCTCCACCCTTGAGGAGGTGGCGGAGGCCGACCTGGTGGTGCATGTCGTCGATGGCACCCATCCGGACCCGGAAGAGCAGGTTCGTGCCGTCCGTGCCGTTCTCGCCGAGGTGGGCGCCGACCGGTTGCCGGAGCTGCTGGTCGTCAACAAGACCGACGCCGCCGATGCGGAGACCCTGCTCCGGCTCAAGCGGCTCTGGCCGGAGGCGATCTTCGTCTCCGCGCATTCCGGCTACGGCGTTGCTGACCTGCGCCGGGCGGTCGAGGCTCAGCTGCCCCGCCCGGCCGTGGAGGTCCGCGCGGTCCTGCCGTACGAACGGGGTGACCTGGTCGCCCGGGCGCACCAGCAGGGCGAGGTGCTCAGCACGGCACACCTGCCCGAGGGCACCCTGCTGCAGGCCCGGGTCGATGCGGCGCTCGCCGCCGAGTTGGCGCCCTTCCAGGCGACCGAGCCCACTGCCCCGGAGCCGGCGGCGGTGGGCTCCGGGGTGCCTTCGTAGCCGCTCAGTGCGGGCGGCGGTGATCCGCTGCCATGCGACACTGTGTGGATGCGTCGCTTTCACACCCTGACCACGGGTGCCCTCAGCTTGCTGGGGGCAGCCGCGGTAACCATCGCTGTAATCCTGGTCATGGTGCCGTCGCCGGCTGCGGCGGAGGGGCAGAAGCGTTGCACCGTCACCGACGATCGGCTGCGGGAGCTGTCCGGGTTGGTGGCTACCGAGACCGGTTACATCGTGATCAACGACAGTACCGACGTGGAGAGCCACAAGCGGGTCTTCTTCCTGGACGCCGACTGCGAGATCGCCGGGGACCCGGTCCGCTACTCGGTCGGCGGTCCCCTGGACACCGAGGACCTGGCGTTGTCGCCAGACGGAAAGACCCTCTGGGTCGCCGACACCGGCGACAACGTGACCAGCAGCAACCGCCGGGAGCGGGTGGCGGTGTGGAGCATGCCGGTCAGCGGTGACGAGAGGCTGACGCTGCACCGCCTCGCCTACCCGGGCAACGAGCCGCGGGACGCCGAGGCCCTGGTCATCGACGATGACGGCGTTCCGGTGATCATCACCAAGGTCGTCTCCGGCAAGGCCGAGATCTTCACCGTTGATGGGGAACTACCCAGCGGCGACACCGAACCGGGGAAGATGAAGAAGCTCGGCGAGGTGGAGCTGCCGGCGACCGAGACCGAGAACGCGCTCGGGGCGCTCGGGCGCACGGCGATCACCGGGGCCGCCCGTTCCCCGGATGGCACGCGGGTGGTGCTGCGCACCTACGCGGACGCCTTCGAGTACGACGTCACCGACGGTGACCTCGTGACGGCGCTGACGACGACGGAACCGCGGGTGACTCCGCTCGCGGATCCGTTCGGTGAGGCGATTACCTACACCCCGGACGGCAAGACCTTTCTGACCGTCTCCGACGCCGGCCAACTCGACGACGGCGAGCCGATTGACATCCTGTCGTACGCGCCGACGGCGAAGGCGGAGCCAGCCCCGGAGGCGAACGCCGACGGATCGGAGGAGCCAACGACCTCCTGGTTCGCCCGCCTCGACCTGCAGGAGAAGGCATACCTGGTCGTCGGTGCCGTGGGCCTGATCGGTGCGGGGCTGGTTGGGGCGGGCGTCACCGGCGTCATTCGGGCCCGGCGGCGACCGGCGAAGCCGAAGGGTGCCGACAGGCCGGCCGATGACGACGGTTCCCGCGACCCCACCGACCGTTCCCGCGGCGCTGTTTACGGCGGTGCGCCGGTCGCGGGGGCGGGTCGGGAGCCGGGTCGGGCGGCCGCTCCCGCCGACAAGGGCGGGTATGGCAGTGGGCATCCGCGGGAGGGGGGGCGTCCCGCTGCCGGCGTCTATGGCCGGCGGCCCGTCGCTGGCGCTGGTGGGTCCCGTCCCGCTGCGGGCGGTGGTCAGGCCGCCGGTGGTGGTCGGGCGGCCGGTGGTGGTCGGGCGGCCGGCGGTGGTCAGGCTGCCGGTGGTGGTCGGGCGGCCGGCGGTGGTCAGGCTGCCGGTGGTGGTCGGGCGGCCGGCGGTGGTCAGGCTGCCGGTGGTGGTCGGGCGGCCGGCGGAAGTCGTGGCGGCGGGGTGTACGGCGGGGGTGCCGGTGGTGGCGGGCGTGGTGGTGGTCGTGCCCAGCCGCCGCGCCGCGACGGCGGTGGGGCGGCTCCGCGCGATGCTCAGCGCAGTGAGTCCGGCTCCGGCCCGGGCCGACCCGGCCCGGAGCCGGGCGGGGGGCGAGACCAATACGGCGGCCGCTACTGATCCGGCCGCCGCTACGGCTGCTGTTGCTGCTCCGGCCCGCTACGACGGCCGCTGTTGGTCAGATGCGGCGGAGCACCGTGACGACCCGGCCCATGATGGTGGCGTCGTCGCCCGGGATCGGGTCGAAGGCCGGGTTTTGCGGCATCAGCCAGACGTGTCCGTCCCGCCGCCGGTAGGTCTTCACCGTGGCCTCGCCATCGAGCATGGCGGCCACGATGTCGCCGGATTCGGCGGTGGGTTGTTGTCGGACGACTACCCAGTCGCCATCGCAGATCGCCGCGTCCAGCATTGAGTCGCCCTTGACCTGGAGCATGAAGACCTCCCCCTCGCCGACCAACTCGCGAGGGAGCGGGAAGATGTCTTCGATGGCCTGTTCGGCGAGGATTGGACCGCCGGCGGCGATCCGGCCCAGCATCGGTACATAGGCCGGGACCGGCCGCTGCGCGAGCGCCGCCTCGTCGTCGAGGGCGTCCCCGGGCGGCCGGACGTCAACCGCGCGCGGCCGGTTCGGGTCGCGGCGGAGAAAGCCCTTCTTCTCCAGCTCCTTGAGCTGATAGGCAACGCTGGACGGCGACACCAGACCGACCGCCTCGCCAATCTCGCGCACGCTCGGCGGGTAGCCGTGTCGCTCGACCCAGGTGCGAATGAACTCCAGGATCCGCCGCTGCCGGGCGGTAAGATCAACGGTTGCCGGTTCGGGGAACGCGCTGACGACGGGGGTGACCGGCCGCACCGCGGGCGAGCCGGTGCGGCCCCGCGCGGCACGTCGACGGCGGGTGCTCGCCGTGCCCGCCTCGGTAATCTGCTGCGGGCTCTTCGGCCGGTTGGTCCGGTCCTCGGTCACGTCCGTCCTCCCTGGTCGGCGCTTGGGTGCACCGTCGCTCGTGGTGTTCGCTCGCGGCGGGAGCCGGTTGCGAGCCGGTCGTACCTGACCGTATAGGCGAGATCAGCCTTCTTCAAACATCTGTACGACCTTGGTCGGTGTGTCGAGGGTACTTCTCGCCGGGGTCCCACTCCTGTTCTGGTAGATAGTACGACGGGTCGTACTTGTGTTCTAATTTTGGGTTCGCGAGGGTGATTGGTGGTGAATGACCCGTAGCGATCCGGGGGTGTGGAGGGTTGGAATTCTCGGTGCCGTTGGTGCCGGCCGTGCGGGTCACGCGGGCGGGGTGATCCAGGTCGCTTGGTGACGCGCCGGACAGGCTCGTCAACTTGACCTCAGTTCCCGGGCGGCATACGGTCAACCCCTAGATGTAGTAGTCATTGGGCGCTAGTTGCCTATAGGTTGGGTTCGACTACGGACCGCACTTCATCCGCCAGCACAGCGAAGACCGTCGGAAGGGCGGCTTCACCGTGGTGACGTGTGTCCGGGTGCGGCCCGGTTCGGCCCCACGGTCGATGAAGGAGGTCGGGCTCCATGCGGTGTCCGTACTGCCGGCACCCCGACTCCCGGGTCGTCGACTCGCGGGAAGCCGACGACGGTCAGCTGATTCGGCGCCGGCGCTCCTGCCCGGAGTGCGGCAAGCGGTTCACCACGGTGGAGGAGGCGGTCCTCGCGGTCGTCAAACGCAGCGGGGTCACCGAGCCCTTCAGCCGCACGAAGATCATCGGCGGGGTGCGGAAGGCGTGCCAGGGCCGTCCGGTTGACGACGACTCCATTGCCCTGCTGGCGCAGAAGGTCGAGGAGACCGTGCGGGCCAAGGGCGCGGCCGAGCTTCCCAGCCATGAGGTCGGGCTCGCCATCCTGGGGCCGCTGCGAGACCTGGACGAGGTGGCGTACCTCCGGTTCGCCAGCGTCTACCGGTCGTTCGAGTCGCTCGCCGACTTCGAGCGGGAGATCGAGACGCTGCGGACCGCGGCGCAGGTCCGCGAGGGAGGCTGAGGCGGCCGGTCGGGGCAGCTGGCCGCACCAGAGCGGGCCGCGCGTGGGGCGCGGACTGGTTTGACGGTAGGGCCGCGCGTGGGGCGCGGACTGGTTTGACGGTAGGGCCGCGCGTGGGGCGCGGACGAGGGGCGATGAGATGCCGGGGGACGGTGTGACAACGAGCAAGTCACGGAGCAAGGCGGCAACGGGTCTGAAGGTCGAGCGGGTGTGGACCACCGAGGGGATCCACCCGTACGACGAGGTGACCTGGGAGCGTCGGGACGTCGTCATGACGAACTGGCGGGACGGCTCGATCAACTTCGAGCAGCGCGGCGTGGAGTTCCCGCAGGAGTGGAGCGTCAACGCGGCCAACATCGTGACCACGAAGTACTTCCGGGGTGCGGTGGGGACCCCGGAGCGGGAGTGGTCGCTTCGGCAGCTGATCGACCGGGTGGTGGCCACCTACCGCACCGCCGGTGAGGAGTACGGCTACTTCGCCACCCCGGCCGACGCCGAGATCTTCGCCCATGAGCTGACCTGGATGCTGCTGCACCAGGTGTTCAGCTTCAACTCGCCGGTCTGGTTCAACGTCGGCACCTCCTCGCCGCAGCAGGTCAGCGCGTGCTTCATCCTCGCCGTTGACGACTCGATGGACTCCATCCTGGACTGGTACAAGGAGGAGGGGCTGATCTTCAAGGGCGGCTCCGGCTCCGGAGTCAACCTCTCCCGGATCCGCTCCTCGAAGGAGTTGCTCTCCTCCGGTGGCACCGCCTCCGGCCCGGTCAGCTTCATGCGGGGTGCCGACGCGTCGGCCGGCACCATCAAGTCCGGCGGCGCGACCCGCCGGGCGGCCAAGATGGTCATCCTGGACGTCGACCACCCGGACATCGAAGAGTTCGTGGTCACGAAGGCGCGCGAGGAGGACAAGGTCCGCGCCCTGCGCGACGCCGGCTTCGACATGGACCTGGGCGGCGCCGACATCGTCAGCGTGCAGTACCAGAACGCCAACAACTCGGTCCGGGTCAGCGACGAGTTCATGACGGCGGTGCAGGACGGCGGCACCTTCGACCTGCGGGCCCGCCTCGACGGTACGGTGATCGACACGATCGACGCGAAGCCGCTGTTCCGGACCATCTCGCAGGCGGCCTGGGAGTGCGCCGACCCGGGGCTCCAGTACGACGACACCATCAACGACTGGCACACCTGCCCGGAGACCGGGCGGATCACCGCGTCGAACCCCTGCTCGGAGTACCTGCACCTGGACAACTCCTCGTGCAACCTGGCCTCGCTCAACCTGATGCGGTTCCTCCGCGCCGACGGCGGCTTCGAGGTGGAGAAGTTCGTCCGCTCGGTTGAGCTGGTCATCACGGCGATGGACATCTCGATCTGCTTCGCCGACTTCCCCACCGAGAAGATCGGTGCGACCACCCGGGCGTACCGGCAGCTCGGCATCGGGTACGCCAACCTTGGTGCGTTGCTGATGGCCTCCGGACTGCCGTACGGCTCGGACCAGGGTCGTACGCTGGCCGCGGCGATCACCTCGCTGATGACCGGCACCGCCTACCGGCGCTCCGCCGAGCTGGCCGGCATCGTCGGCGCGTACGACGGCTACGCCCGGAACGCCGAACCGCACAAGCGGGTCATGCGCAAGCACGCCGCCGCGAACGACGAGATCAAGCCCACCGGCGCCGTGGCCACCGCGGTGCAGCGGGAGGCGACCCGGCAGTGGACCCTCGGCAACAAGGTCGGTGACCGGAATGGCTGGCGTAACTCGCAGGCCAGCGTCCTGGCGCCCACCGGCACCATCGGCCTGATGATGGACTGCGACACCACCGGCGTCGAGCCGGACCTGGCGTTGGTCAAGTTCAAGAAGCTGGTCGGTGGCGGCTCGATGCAGATCGTCAACCAGACCGTGCCGCGCGCCCTGCGCAGCCTCGGCTACCAGGAGGAGCAGGTCGAGGCGATCGTCGAGCACATCGCCGAGCACGGTCACGTGGTGGACGCCCCGGGGCTCAAACTGGAGCACTACCCGGTCTTCGACTGCGCGATGGGCGAGCGCTCCATCGCCCCGATGGGCCACGTGCGGATGATGGCGGCCGTCCAGCCGTTCATCTCCGGCGCCATCTCCAAGACGGTCAACATGCCGGAGCAGGCCACCGTTGAGGACGTCGAGAAGATCTACTTCGAGGGGTGGCGACTCGGCCTCAAGGCGCTGGCGATCTACCGCGACAACTGCAAGGTCGGCCAGCCGCTCTCGGTGGCGAAGAAGGAGAAGTCCACCGCCCCCGCTCCGGTGGAGGCGACGCCGGCTGCGGTCGAGAAGGTCGTGGAGAAGGTCATCGAGTACCGGCCGGTGCGGAAACGGCTGCCGAAGAAGCGCCCGTCGGAGACGATCTCCTTCTCGGTCGGCGGCGCGGAGGGTTACCTCACCTCGTCCTCCTACCCGGATGACGGCCTCGGCGAGGTCTTCCTCAAGATGTCGAAGCAGGGCTCGACCCTGGCCGGCGTGATGGACGCCTTCTCGGTGGCCATCTCCATCGGTCTCCAGCACGGTGTCCCGCTCGAGACATACGTCAGCAAGTTCACCAACATGCGCTTCGAGCCCGCCGGTATGACCGACGACCCGGACGTGCGGATGGCGGCCTCGGTGATGGACTACATCTTCCGTCGCCTGGCCCTGGACTTCCTGCCGTACGAGCGCCGCGCGGAGCTGGGCATCTTCACCGCCAAGGAGCGGGCCGCCCAGCTCGCGGCCGAGGCGGAGGCGGAGGCGAACACCGCGGACCTCACCGCGATGGCCTCCTCCGCCCCGGTGGAGACCCGGCCGGAGGAGCCGAAGGTCGGCCCGATCGCCCAGCCGGCGCAGGAGCTGGCCGATGTCGCGGCGGCGCAGCCGGCGCCGCCGGTGGGGTCCAGCACCGAGCTGCTGGAAGCGGTGATCGGTAAGGCCGCCGACGCGCCGCTCTGCTTCACCTGCGGTACGAAGATGCGTCCGGCCGGCAGCTGCTACGTCTGCGAGGGCTGCGGCTCCACCAGCGGTTGTAGCTGACGTACGTGCCACGTGTGACCTCGGGCGGGGGTGCCCGGGGTCACACGTGGCGGTAGCCGGTGTGGGGCCCTGGACTCTCCTTTGTGGTGCGATCCTGTGGGCATGACGGCAGCCGATACCTATCGCACCTTCGCCACCCGGGAAGCGTGTGGCGTGTCACCGGCGTACGAGCGCTTGGCGCTGGCGGTCTCCGGTGACGCCGAACTGCTCGCGTTGATCGAGCGGCTTCCGCCGCCCAAGCGGCAACCGAACCTGCTCTTCGGTGTGGTGCGGCTGCTCGGTGGCCCGGTCGAGGACCCCGCGGCCTTCCACGCCTACGTCGTCGGGAACTGGCCGACGATCGAGGTGGAGATTCGGCGCAGGGCGACCCAGACGAACGAGGCGGGGCGGTGCGCCGTCCTGCTGCCGCTGCTCGCCGCGCTACCCCAACCACTGGCACTGTTGGAGGTCGGCGCGTCGGCGGGGCTCTGTCTCTACCCCGACCGGTACGCGTACCGTTACGACCGCCAGCTCCTGGGCGGCGCCGGCCGCCCGCTCCTCGACTGCACGCTCACCGGCGCCCTGCCGCCGAGTCGGCTCCCCACCGTGGTGTGGCGGGCCGGGCTGGACCTCAATCCGCTGGACGTGACCGACCCGGACGACCTCGCGTGGCTGGACGCTCTCATCTGGCCGGAGCATGCCCACCGCCGGGCGCGGCTGCGGGCGGCGGCGAACCTGGTCGCGGCCGATCCGCCACTGCTTGTCCGCGGCGATCTGGTGGACGACCTGCCGGCGGTGGCCGCACTGGCCCCACCCGAGGCGACCCTGGTGGTGTTCCACACCACGGTGCTGTACCAGGTGCCGCAGCGCCGACGCCGCGCCTTCGTCGAGGTGGTTCGTGGGCTGCCCGGTAACTGGATCGCCGCGGAGTCTCCGCGAACGCTGCTCTACGACGGATTGCCCGAGCCGCCCGGTGCCGGGTTCAACAATGTGCTCGCGCTCGACGGCACGCCACTGGCCTGGGCCCAGGCGCACGGGCAGGCCGCGGCCTGGTTCGGCTAGCCACCGGCCGTGCCGTGGCGGGTGCGGCGGCGGGGCCGCGACCGGCGGGTCCTACACTGCCCGGCGTGGGTGGGGAGCGAAAACCGTTGGCGAACCGGCCGTTGACCGAGCCGCACCCGTCCCGGTTGCGGCCCGAGGACCCGCAACGCGAGCGGATCTGCGCCGCCCACGCTGCTGCCCTGGCGGCCGGGGAGGCCGGCTACCCCGACCCGACCACCGGTCTGTTCGTGCTTACCGCCGGCTTTCTCGCCCGCCGTGGCACCTGCTGCGGGCGCGGCTGCCGCCACTGCCCGTACCTGGAGTGAACACTCGACCAGGTGGAGGCGACCGGGCCGGCGGCGGGTACCGCGGATCCCGGCCCAACTCGCGAGGTGCATGGCTGCCCGGCAGTGGCGGTCAGCCGGCGGCGACGAAAACGCGGGAGGCCACCTCGCGGGGGAGGCGGACGCGGTCGCCGTAGCGGTCGACCGAGACGCCGTCCCGCTCCTGGGCGACGTTCACCGTGGCGCCGGGGTCGACCCCGGCGGCGTGCAGCTGGCGCAGCACGTCCGCGTTGCTTTGTAGGCTCTCGCAGATCCGCCGGACCACGACCGCGCCGGAGAGACCGGGGAACGCCAGGTTGCGCTCTCCCTCGGCGGGCTCCGTGGCGGAGGGGTCCGCCGATCCCAACGCCTCCAACCCGGGAATCGGGTTGCCGTACGGCGAGCGGGTCGGCCGGTTGAGTAGGTCGTATACCCGCTGCTCGACAGCGTCGCTCATGACGTGCTCCCAGCGGCAGGCCTCCTCGTGGGCCTCCTCGTAGGGCATGCCGATCACGTTGACCAGCAGCAGCTCCGCCAGTCGGTGTTTACGCATCACGGAGACGGCCGCGTCGCGGCCGGTGTCGGTGAGCGTGAGGTGGCGGTCGCCCTCAACGGTGAGCAGGCCGTCCCGCTCCATCCGGGCGACGGTCTGGCTGACCGTGGGACCGCTCTGGCGTAGCCGCTCGGCGATGCGGGCACGCAGCGGCGGCACACCCTCCTCCTCGAGCTCGAGGATGGTCCGTAGGTACATCTCGGTCGTGTCGACCAGTGAGTGCGCGATGATCTCAATCACCCGTTAACGAGAAACAAATCGGACGGCAAGTGTCTCACGCACGACCCCCACTCATCCACGTGACCCGCTACCGCAGGTTGTGGTTGACCATGGCAGTTCCCGATCCGATCTGGGGTTACGCGGTCGCCCGGCCCTCAGGTTCGGCGTGAGGTACGTCGATGTTACCCACCCCGAAGGCGCCGGTCGCCGAGGCCCAACCCCGTGGGCGTGAGCTGGACGGCAGGGACACGTATGCCGGATCAGCATGAACTTCACCCGTTTCGTCTTCGACGGCATCCCTATCCCCCTGTCAAAGTCGAGTCCGGCCCGACCGGCACTCTCCGTGTTCGGGTTAACCACAAGTAGGGGGGTCACGATGACGATTTCGACACGGTGGGTGATCGCCGCCCTCGCCGGGGCGACGGCACTCATCCCGCTGTCCGCCTGCACCACCGCGGACCCGACCGGGGAGGGGCCGCCCGGCAGCGCGGTGACCGTCGGTACCTCAGCCGCTGCGGACCTGAGCCACGAGTTCCGGCAACTGGAGGAGAGGTTCGACGCCCGGCTGGGGATCTACGCGGTCGATACCGGCACCGGTCGGACGGTCCGCTACCAGGCCGACGAGCGGTTCGCCTACGGCTCGACCTTCAAGGCATTGGCCGCCGCCGAGGTCCTCGACGCGACCACCGACGCCGAACTGGACCAGGTGGTGCGGTACTCGGCGGACGATCTGGTGGACTACTCGCCGATCACGGAGCAACACGTCGCCGAGGGCATGACGTTGCGAGCCATCGCCGACGCCGCCGTTCGCTACAGCGACAACACCGCCGGCAACCTGCTGCTGGAGCACCTCGGTGGGCCAGAGCGGTTCGAGCAGGAGCTAAAGGGGATCGGCGACAACGTCACCGACGCGGCTCGCTACGAGACCGAACTCAACGAGGCGACCCCGGGCGACCGGCGAGACACCAGCACCGCCCGAGCCCTGACCGAGGACCTGCAGGAGTACGCCGTTGACGACGCCCTCGATCCCACCGACCGCGACATCCTCAACGCCTGGTTGCGGGGCAACACCACCGGTGGGGAGCTGATCCGCGCCGCCGTCCCCGACGGTTGGGTGGTGGGGGACAAGACCGGAGCTGCCGGGTACGGCACCCGCAACGACATCGCGGTTATCTGGCCGCCGGACCGCGCGCCGATCGTCCTCGCCGTGCTGTCCAGCCGGGACGAGCCGGACGCCAGCTTCGACAACGCTCTCATCGCCGAGGCCGCCGAGGTGGTCATCGCCCAGCTGGGAACCTAACCCCACCACGGCGGGGCGCCCGTGCGCAGGTAGCCGTGCAGCACCCGCGCGACATGCGCCATGGTCGCCTCGCTCCCCGGCTGCGCGACGGCGGGTACGCGGGAGGCGGTCAACGCGGCGACCGCGTACGACTGCCCGTCGGCGTGGTCCACCACCCCCACCTCGTGTCGCAGATGCAGCAGGGTGCCGGTCTTTGAGGACCAGCGCGTGGTGTCGGAGGTGAAGTCGGGTGCGAGTCGATGCCGGAGCACGTTGTCGGCCATCAGGTCGCGCACCCGGGCGGCGGTGGTCTCGCCGATCGCGGTGGGCCGCCAGAGGGCGTGTAGCAGGTCAACGAAGGCCCGGGCCGATCCGGCGTTGGCGCGGGTGACGTCGAGTTGGGCGACCGGGTGGCCGCTGCCAGCGGTCGCGGCGCCGATGGCGAGCGCCTGCGCCAGGTGCGCCTCATCGGGGCGGAGCCGTTCCCGCGGCGTGTCGGTGAGGTCACTGATCCGGTGTCGTATGGCGATGCCCTCAATGCGGAGTCGCCGCAGCTCGGCGGCGACCGCGGCCGGTGGGGTGCGGTCGAACAGGGCGTCGGCGGCGATCCCGTCGCTGACGGCGATGCTCAGGTAGAGCAGGTCGTCCAGGGCGATCCGGGCCGGGTGACGAAACCGGCTTAGCCCGGTGGTGCCCGGTGTGGTGACCAGGCCGGGTGCGATGTCGACCGGCGTCGCCGGGTCGAGCTCCCCGCGCGCCACCCGTTCCAGGACAGCTACCGCCAGCGGCACCTTCACCAGCGATGCCGCCGGAAAGGGGACATCCGCGTCGAGGCCGATCTCGTCGCCGGTGTCGAGGTTGCGGACGAGGAAAGCGCCGTGCAGCCCCGCCTCCTCGAGGAGTTCGCGTGCGTTGCGCAGCACGGCGGAGACACTCATCTCGGCTCCCCGGTCGACGGCTTGTCCGGCAGCCGGTCCCCGGCGGGTTCCGAAGGGCCGGCCGGGGCGCCCAGGCAGCGGGCGATGTCCGAGTGCAGGGCGGTACGCAGCTGTTCGAGGTCCTGGTGTGCGCCGGCGGCGATGTCGTAGCCGCGTTGGAGCCGGGGATCAGCCAGGGTGCACCAGTGCAGCCCGAACTCCTCAGCCTGCTGCGGCGAACAGAGCAGCAGGTCAGGCGAGCTGAGGGCGTGGGCGGCGGCATCGACCAGGGATGGCGTGACCGCCACCTGGGTCGGTGCCAGACCGACGGACTGGCCGGTACGGGTCAGCGGGTCCCGCAGGTGTGCGACATCGTCCTCGGGTTGGATGAGGATCCGTCGTCGCGCCGCCGCGCCGGTTCGGCCGGCGCGCAGGGTCTCCAGGAACACCATCCGGGCGGGGAAGGCGGTCCGGGCGGCCAGCCCGAGCGGAACCCGCCAGACCGCCGCCTCGGCCGGAACCGCGACGATCCCGGCGCTGACCTCCAGGGTCCGACAGAGCTGTTCGCGCCCTGCTGGGTCGGCCGGCCGTACCTCCAGCTGGGTCTGTTGCCGCCGCCCGGCGGCCACCAGGGTGGCCAGGCGGTGGGGTGGGCAACTGTCGGGTACGGCGATTCGCAAGGGGCGCAATCGAGCCCGCTCGGCGTCCTCGGTCATCGCGTCGGCGAGGTCGACCAGGCGGCGTGCCGTGCGCAGCATGTCCTGCCCGAACGGCGTCAACCGGACCGCCCGGGACGACCGGTCGAAGAGCCGGGCGCCGAAGTGTTCCTCCAGGGCGGCGATGCGCCGGCTGGCCACCGACTGGGGAATTCCCGCCGCGGCGGCGCCGGAGGTGAAGCTGCCGTGGCCGCTGACGGCCACGAAGGCCCGGCAGGCGGCCACCACATCCACCCGCCGATTCTATGCATGTGGATGGTGTTGACTGGGCGTCATGTCCGGTATCGAAAACCTGCTGGTCGAGGTAGACCAGCTCGCCGCCGAGATGCGCGGTGACGACCCACCGACCCTGCTCGACGTCCGCTGGCGCCTGACCGGCCCACCCGGGCGCGACGAGTACGCCATCGGGCACCTGCCCGGGGCGGTCTTCGTCGACCTGGACACCGAACTGTGCGGCCCGCCTGGCGTCGCCGGCCGCCACCCGCTACCCGAACCCGCAGCCCTCCAGGCCGCGCTGCGGGCCGCTGGCGTCCGGGCCGGACATCCGGTCGTGGTCTACGACGGTGGGGACGGCATGTCCGCCGCCCGCGCCTGGTGGACGCTGCGCTGGGCTGGTCACCCCTCGGTCCGCCTGCTGCACGGCGGCCATCCCGCCTGGGTGGCGGCGGGGCTGCCCACCTCCACGGAGGTAACCACTCCGCGTCTCGGCGACGTTGCGGTGCGTCCCGGCGCCCTGCCGGTGCTGGTCGCGGCCGAGGCCGCCCGCTTGGCCACGGCCGAGGCGGGGACGCTGGTCGACGTCCGTGCCGCACCGCGCTACCGGGGGGAGACCGAGCCGGTCGATCCGGTTGCCGGGCACGTGCCAGGTGCGGTCAACCTGCCGGCACCGGAGTACGTGACCGAGGGTCGCTTCCCCGCGGCCGATGTGCTGCGGGAGCGGTTTGCCGCCGCCGGAGTGGCTGCCGCCGAGCCGGTCGGGGTCTACTGTGGCTCCGGTGTGACCGCCGCGCAGGCGGTTTTCGCCCTGCACCTGGCCGGTCGCCCGGATGTCGCCCTCTATGTCGGGTCCTGGAGTAACTGGGTCGCCGACCCGTCCCGCCCCGTCGCGGTCGGGCAGGAATCCGGGGTCGCCCCGGCCTGAGCCGCCGCTGCCAGGTCACCCAGGGCGGGTGATCCGAGCCGCGGTGGCCGCTCACTTTCCCGGGTCCTGGCTGCCCACGCCGCGTCGACACCAGCGGCGTGGTCAGCGCGTGCAACAGGTCGGCGGAGTCCTCGTGCGACGATAGGCCCATGTCGGACGACACAGTGGTGGTGTGGGACGAGACACTGCTCTCCTACGACCTCGGCGACCACCCCCTCGACCCGGTACGGGTCGAGCTGACTGTCGCGCTCGCCCGGGAGCTGGGTGTGCTCGGGCGTCCCGGGGTGCGGCTGGTCGAGCCGAAGCCCGCCGACGACGAGCTGTTGGTCCGGGTGCACGAGCCGGCTTACCTGGAAGCCGTGCGAGCTGCCCCGCAGGATCCGCTCTACACCGGGTTCGGACTGGGCACCCCGGACAATCCGGTCTTTTCGAAGATGCACGAGGCCAGCGCGTTGATCACCGGGGCCACCGTCGCGGCAGCGGAGGCGGTCTGGCAGGGCACGGCACGTCGGGCAGTCAATGTGGCGGGCGGGCTCCACCATGCGATGCCCGACCGGGCCGCCGGCTTCTGCGTCTACAACGATCCCGCCGTGGCCATCGCCCACCTGCTCGACCTGGGCGCGCGTCGGGTCGCCTACGTTGACGTGGACGTGCACCATGGCGACGGGGTGCAACAGGCGTTCTGGGATGACCCGCGGGTGCTCACGGTGAGCCTGCACGAGACCCCACTCGCGCTCTTTCCGGGCACCGGGTTTCCCGACGAGACCGGCGGTGCGCAGGCTCAGGGAACCGCGGTCAACGTGCCGCTGCCACCGGGGGTCGAGGACGCTGGCTGGCAGCGGGCTTTCCACGCGATCGTGCCGTCGGTGCTGCGGGCGTTTCAGCCGGAGATCCTGGTCACCCAGTGCGGCGCGGACGCACACCGGCTCGACCCCCTGGCTGATCTGCGCCTGTCGGTGGATGGGCAGCGTGCCACCTACATTGCGTTGCGGGCGCTCGCCGACGAGCTCTGCGCGGGCCGCTGGGTTGCCACCGGCGGCGGGGGATACGCGTTGGTCGAGGTCGTGCCCCGGGCCTGGACCCACCTGCTCGCGGTGGCCACCGGTGAACCGCTCACGCCGGCCACGCTCTGTCCGCCCGCCTGGCGCGAGCTCGCCCAGGTCCGACGTCCGGGGCAGGAGGTGCCGTTGCGGATGACCGACGACGTCAACCCGTCGTACGAGTCGTGGCAGCCCTCCGGGGAGCCGAACTCGGTGGACCGGGCCATTGTGGCCGCCCGTAAGGCGGTGTTCCCGCTGCTCGGGCTCGACCCGTACGACCCGCGCGACTAGGGCCCGGGTCGAGTCACCCGCCGGTCGCGCTGACCTTCGACGACACCGGACCGAACGCGGCCGGGAGGAAGGACGCTCGCGTGACCACAGGTGAACAGCCGGTGGACGTGCTGCTCAGCGACGGCACCACCGTCCAGTTGCGGCCGATCCGGCCAGCGGACGCACCGGGCATCGTCGCCATGCACTCACGTTTCTCCGAGCGCACCCGCTACCTGCGTTACTTCTCGCCGTACCCCCGGATTCCCGCGCGCGACCTGCGGCGGTTCGTCAACGTTGACCACCACGACCGGGAGGCGTTCGTCGTACTGGCCAGCGACCAGATCGTCGCGGTCGGCCGGTACGAGCGGCTGGGTCCAGCCGCCACCGAAGCCGAGGTCGCCTTCGTGGTCGAGGACGCCTACCAGGGCCGGGGAATCGGATCGGTGCTGTTGGAACACCTCGCCGACGCGGCCCGGCGGGTCGGCATCCCGACCTTTGTGGCGGAGGTGCTGCCGGCCAACAACGCGATGCTCCGGGTCTTCGCCGACTTCGGCTATCAGGTGCGGCGTCAGTTTGCCGACGGTGTCGTACACCTGAGCTTCCCGATCGCGCCGACCGAGGCGACCCTTGAGGTACAGCGGGGCCGCGAGCACCGCACCGAGGCCCGGTCGGTCGCCCGGCTGCTCGCGCCCCGGGGAATCGCCTGCTACGGGGCCAGCGCCACCGGGCAGGGGGTCGGGGCGGCGGTCCTCGGGCACCTGCGCGACTACGGGTTCACCGGTGCGGTGGTGCCGGTGCATCCGAGCGCGCGAATGGTGGCCGGGCTGCCCGCGTACCCGTCGGCCGCGGAGGCGGGCTCGCCGATCGACCTGGCGGTGGTGGCGGTGCCGCCGGCGGCGGTCGAGACCGTCGTCGCCGATGCGGCTGAGGCCGGGGCACACGGTCTGGTCGTGATCAGCGCGGGTTTCGCCGAGGCCGGTGCGGACGGCGCGGTCGCCCAGCGCCGGCTGGTTCGGGCGGCCCACGCGGCGGGCATGCGGATCATCGGCCCGAACTGCTTGGGGATGGCGAACACCAGCACCGAGGTACGCCTGAACGCCACGCTGGCCCCGCGGTTGCCGGTCCCCGGTCGGGTTGGTCTGTTCAGCCAGTCCGGCGCGTTCGGGGTGGCGCTGCTGGCCGAGGTGGAGCGGCGGGGACTTGGGCTGTCCAGCTTCGTGTCGGCCGGGAACCGGGCCGACGTCTCCGGTAACGACCTGTTGCAGTACTGGCAGGACGACCCGAACACCGATGTGATCCTGCTGTACCTGGAGACCTTCGGTAACCCCCGTAAGTTCGCCCGACTGGCCCGCGGCATCGGGCGGGAGAAGCCGATCGTCGCGCTGGCGCCGTCGGCCCACGCACCCGGCCCCGGCCCGTCAGCGAGCCCAGCGGAGGTCGCCTCGGCTGCGCCGTCGCCGACGCGGGACCGGTACGCCGCCGGTGTGGCGACGGCGGGTCACGGCGCGGTGGGCCCGGACGCGCCGGGTCCGGACGACGCCGCGATCAGCGCCCTCTTCGCCAAGTCCGGGGTGGTTCGGGTGGATACTGTCGCCGAACTGCTCGATGTCGGCGTGCTGCTGGCCAACCAGCCGCTGCCCGCCGGCGACCGGGTGGGGGTCGTCGGTAACTCCTCGGCGTTAACCGGGTTGGCCGCCTCCGCCGCCACCGCGGTGGGGCTCACCGTCGCCGACGGCTACCCCCGCGATGTCGGGCCAGACGCCGGGGCAGCCGACTTCGCCACCGCTCTCGGCGCCGCCGTGGCCGACGACGGGGTGGACGCCTTGGTGGCGGTCTTCGCCCCGCCGCTGCCGGGCCAGCTGCCCGACGCCGAGACCGACTTCACCTCGGCGCTGCCCGCGGTGCTCGCCGGCGGCAAGCCCACCGTGGCGACGTTCCTGGCCGGACGCGCCCCCTCTGGGGTGCCCGCGTACCCGAGCGTGGAGGAGGCGGTGCGTGCCCTGGGGCGGGTGACCGCGTACGCCGGGTGGCTGCGCCGCCCCACCGGCACGCACCCCGAACTGTTGGACGTGGACCGGAACGCGGCCCAGGCGGCGCTGCGGCCGGAGTCGTTCGACCCGGCCGGGCTGCTCGCCGCGTACGGAATTAACGTGGTGGAGTCGGTGCGGGTGGCGTCGGAGCAGGAGGCCGTCGCGGCGGCGCGAAAGCTGGGGTACCCGGTGGCGATGAAGGCCGCCGCCCCCGGTCTGCGGCACCGGCTGGACCTTGGCGCGGTCCGCCTCGACCTGCCCGACAAGGCGCGGGTGCGACGCGCGTACGCCAAGATGGCGGCGGAGTTTGGTGCGGATGTCCTGGTCCAGCCGATGGTCCCGCCCGGCGTGGCCTGTGTGGTGGAGCTGGTGGAGGACCCGGCGTTCGGGCCGGTGGTGGGCTTCGGCCTGGGGGGTGTCGCCACCGAACTACTCGGCGACCGGGCCTGGCGGGCGGTGCCGCTGACCGACCGCGACGCCGCGGAGTTGGTTGACGAGCCCCGCGCGGCCCCACTGCTGCGCGGTCATCGTGGGGCGGCGCCGGTGGACCGGAAGGCCCTGGCCGAGTTGCTGCTGCGGGTCGGGCGGCTCGCGGACGAGCAACCCCGGGCGCGCACCCTGACGCTGAACCCGGTGCTGGCCCGGCCGGACGGCTTGTCGGTGCTGCACGCCACCGTCCGGCTCGGCTCCGCTACCATCCGTCCCGACACCGGCCCCCGTCGCCTGTGAGGCGAGTCCGTGCGGCTTGGCCTTGAGTGGACGTCCGGAGCTGGTCGCGCGGCCTAGCAGGCGTACGCCTCCAGGCGCTGTGCCCGCTCCGGGGCGCGTAGCTTGTGCAGCGTCCCCTTCTCGATCTGGCGGATCCGCTCCCGGGAGAGGCCGAATTCCCGACCGACCTCGTCCAGGGTGCGCTGCCGACCGTCGTCCAATCCGAACCGGAGCCGGATCACCGCCTGCTCCCGCTGGGACAGGGTGGCGAGCACACCCCGCATTTCCTGGCGCAACTCGCCGCAGCTGGCGGTGTCGTCGGCCCCGGCCGTCGAGTCTGCCGCGGCGACGAAATCAACGAGTGGGCTCTCGCCGTCCTCGCCGACGGTCTGGTCCAGGCTCACCGGCTCCCGGTCGTAGGAGATCAGCTCGATCACCTGGATCTCCGGGATGTCCAACGCCCGCGCCACCTCCATGATCGTGGGTTCGCGGCCCAACGCGACCGACAGGTCGCGCCGGGTCCGCACCATCCGGTTGACCTGCTCGACCATGTGTACCGGGATGCGAATGGTGCGGGCCTGGTCAGCCATGGCGCGGGTGATGGCCTGGCGGATCCACCAGGTGGCGTAGGTGGAGAACTTGTAGCCCTTGGTGTAGTCGAACTTCTCGACGGCGCGGATCAGGCCGAGGTTGCCTTCCTGGATCAGGTCGAGGAAGGCCATCCCGCGGCCGGTGTAGCGCTTGGCGATGCTGACGACCAGGCGGAGGTTCGCCTCCAGCAGATGGTCCTTCGCCGCGCGCCCCTCGGCGGCGACGAGCTCCAGGTCAGCACGGAGTGCGATGGAGACCGGCGTGCAGGTCGCCAACTTGGTCGCGGCGAAGAGCCCGGCCTCGATCCGGCGGGACAGTTCGACCTCCTGGGCGGCGGTCAGCAGTTTCGTCCGGCCGATACCTTGAAGATAGGCCCGGACCAGATCGGTGGAGACACCGCGCTCGTCAGTGGCGTCTAGATCGGTGAGGGTGTCGGCGCCGCTGGTGGGGCGTATCCCGTGATCCATCATCTGCAGAGCCATCTCTCGTCTCCCCGTATCCACGTCTGTGCCGTGAGCCGGCGCGGTTCCGCCGGTTGACAGTCAGCTTGGTGCGTCGGGCGTGAAACGGGAGTGAGGCGCCATCCCCGGCGGGATCGGATCCGGAGTGCTCGTGGTCACACCCAACCTTCTCGGGCGGCGTACCAACCGAGCTGCATCCGGGACTCGGCTCCGGCGAGGTCCATCAGGTGGCGCAGCCGCCGCTGCAGGGTGCGCAGCGACAGGCCGAGCTGGCTGGCCACGACCGCGTCGGTGAGCCCGGCCAGGAGCAGGGTAAGGATCTGGCGGTCCAGGTCGGTTGGGCCGTCGGCCTCCGAGTCCTCGCTCAACGTGCCGGCCGCCGACAGGGTCAGCGGGTGGGCGCATCGCCACACGGCTTCGAACAGCGCGTCCATCGCGGCCAGCAGTCCCGTGCGATGTAGCAGCACCGCACCGGGCTCGCCATCGGTTGCGGCCGTCAACGGGACCAGCGCCAACGCGGCGTCAGCGATAATCAGCTTGATCGGTAGTGACTCCGTCACCCGGATCTGCACACCGTCGCGGAGGGACTCCAGGGTCTCCGCGACCACGCCGGGCTCTGCCAGCGCCGGTCGGTCGATCACCACCCGGAACCGTACGCCTTGTCGCGCTGCCACCGACTCCACCGTGTTGGCGCCCGGTGGTACCGCGACGAAGGGAGGCGTGACGAAGCTGCGAACCTCGCGCCGCGCGGCGTGTTGCACCTGGGCGAACCGGTGACGGATGGCGTCAACTCCGGTGATCACCTCAATCAACTCGCCGAGGGAACGTTCCGCGCTCGCCCCGCGGTACTCCTCGGCGAGCGTGACGAGGGCCAACTCCGCGGCACGCAGCGCGGACTGCTGCTCGCCGATCAGCGCCCCGAGCGCGACCGCGGGCGGTGCCACCGAGAACGCCTCCTCCGATGCCTGCTTGGCCAGGCCGCGGTCGGTGAGGCGGGACAACGCCCCCGCCACGCCCGAGACGGGCATCCGCAGGGCGTCGGCGAGCTCGACCGGTCCGGCCTGCCCCTGCCGGACCAGCAGGCGGTAGATCGCCTCGTCGTCGGGGCTGAATCCCAACACGCCCAGCATGAGTGGCTTCCTCCCTCGGCCCGCTGCGGCATGGTGGGCATGAGCCACCCGGATCCACCTGGAACGGTCGTCCGCGCTGGCCGGAGGCCCCGGCGGGGTCCCCGGACGATACCGGTCCGGGGGCCCCACCGGCCACCTCATCGCAGGCCGTAGGCGCGGATGAGCTCTTGTCGGATGGCGAAGCCGGCGTCGGTTTCGGCGGCGGCGCGGAGTGAGATGAAGCCGTCGGGTTGCTTCGGTAGCTTCAGTGTTCCGGTGTGGCCGTCGCCCGGGGTGAGGGTGACGGGTTGCCAGGTGGTGCCGTCGTCATAGGAGACCTCAAGTTCCACCGAGGTGATGGTGCCGGCACCGGTCGTGCCGGGTCGTGGTCCGGCGGTGATGCTGATTTCTTGGTGGCTGCCGGCCTCGGCATCGCCTCGTAGGTCGGTTTCCAGCTCGTAGTCGAGTTGGAGCAGCGGGATGGGGACCGGGTCGGCTGGGGGAGCCGAGTTGGTGCTGGAGATGAAGTCCCACTCGGTGTGGGTGCGGGTGGAGAGTCGCCACTCGTCTGCCGGGCGCGACGCGTCCAGCACCAGCCGGTAGGGCAGCGTGCCAGCCGGCACCTTCATCAACCCCAGGGAAGCGTGCCGGGTGTTCTCGAACAGGAGGTTGTCGCCCTGGTAGAGCTTCAGGTGCGTCGGCACCACGCGGTACGGGTAGTAACCACCGTGCTCAAGCACGGAGCCCGACGGGCTCCACGTCTGCACCTCGACGCTCATGGTGTCGCCGGCTCGATTGTTCTGCGCACTGCCGTCGGTCCGGCCAAAGGCTGGCCGGACAGCGGGTGCGAACCAGTCCAGGCTGGTGGTTGACCCCTTCTCGTACGAGTTGCGGTGGGAAGCGTCGGTCCAGAAGCGTTGCTGATGGGTCTCGCGCCATTCGACTCCCGGGGTGACCCATTCGGTGCGGGTGCCGGGGTACCACTCCGGCTCAGGGCTCCCGTAAGAGACGGCGAAGGTCAGGTCCTTGCGGTAGCCGTAACCTTCGGTGTCCTTGACGGCGTGGTAGCGGGCGTCGATTCGGGCCAGGTCGTGGTGGCTGGGGTGGTAGGTGAGGGGCTGGTCGGGCACCTGTTCGTGCCAGACCTGGACCAGGTCGTAGATGGTGTCGGGGTACTGCTCCTGGTTGACCTTCAGCGGGGGTATGCCGTGTTCGGCGAGCTTGATCAGGATGTTTCCGACGTCGCGGTGGACGCTGGCGACGGGAATGGGTGCCTTAACAGGAATTGGCGATTCGCCGACCCACTCGTAGAGGATTCCCGGGTTGTCGTTGACGATCAGGAGGAGTGCGACTCCGGCGGCTACCGCGGCGGCGGCCTGGTCGGCCGGGCTGATGTCGTCGCTGCGTTCGATGACGGCGATTTTGCCTTCCGCGTCGAGGTCGGTGTAGTCCTCGGGGGTGCCGGTGCCGGCGTAGACGGGGCGGAGCCACTGATCGCCGGTGGTGATGGTGCTGCCGGGTTGGACGACGGCGTCGATGGGGAGCAGGCCGAGGGCCCGCAGGCTCAGGACCGGCTCACCCTTGCGCCAGCGGGCCCCCAGGTCGAATGAGCTTTCGCTGCCCTTCTCAGTTGGCAGGACGTACAGGTCGTCGTACCGAGGCGGAACCTCGTAGCCATAGTGGAAGGGTTTGTACTCGGGGTGCTCAAGGGTGAAGCTGAGTTGGCGCTGCCGGTCTTCCGTGGCGCGCGGTGTCGCGGTGTCGAGCAGCTGGGCCTGGCTCGCGTCCAGTATCACCTCGGTCGGCTTGTCGAGGACGGTCTCGGGGGTGACCAGCAGGGCGAGGCCCAGCGAATCACTCCGCTCTCCGGCGACGTCAAGCTCGGTGAAAACAGTGTAGAACCCCGGTGGAAGACGTAGCGTTCGCTCGCCGTCCACGTCGGTGTATCCAGGGAATGGATAGTCTGTCGTCTTCACATGAACGCGTGCGCTGGTCGGTTCGCCGTTGCGGTCGCGGAGTTTGATGGTGAGGTCGTAGTGTTCGTCTTCTTTGATGAGGCCGAGGCTGGTGCGGGTGATGGTTTCGCCGGTGGTGGGGTTGGTGCCGATGAGGTAGCCGGTGTGTTCGCCGACGTCGGCTGCCGTTGGGTCGCCGGTTACCGGGACGTCTATCTGGCCTTCGGCGGGGACGGTGACCGTGGGGATGTCGGGGGTGAATGCCTCGTTACCGGTGGTGGTCAGGTCGAGGGTGACGGCGGTGGTGCTGGTGTTGGTGAGGGTGACCGACTTGGTGACGGGGGTGTCGGTGGGTTGGTGTGGCCAGTCGAAGTAGCCGAAGTAGGTGGAGCCGGTGGCTCGTACGGTGGTGTTGACTGCGGCGGCGATGTCGAGTCGGCCGGTGCCGACCTGGTATGCGCTGTAGGTGTCGGCTAGGCCCTGGGTGCTGCTCATGAGGGCGGTTTTGAGTTGTTGGCCGGTCCAGTTGGGGTGTTGTTGGGCGAGGATGGCGGCGGCTCCGGCGACGTGTGGGGTGGCCATGGAGGTGCCGTCGAGGCTTTGGTACATGCCGTCGCCGGTGCTGTGTTGGGAGCGGGCGGCGTTGATGGCGACGCCGGGGGCGGTGAGGTCAGGTTTGAGTGCGCCGGTGCGGGCTAGTGGTCCGACGCTGGAAAAGCCGGCGAGTTGGTCCTGTTTGTCGATGGCGCCGACGGTGAGGGCACTTTCGGCGGTGCCGGGGGTGCCGATGAGTCCGCCGTTGTTGTTGCCGGCGGCGATGACGAAGAGGGTGTCGTGTTGTGCGGAGAGGGTGTCCACGGCGAGGGTCAATGGGTCGAGTCCGTCGGTGCGGGAGGAGTCGCCGAGGCTCAAGTTGATGATGTCGGCGCCGGATTCGGCGGCCCACTGCATGCCGGCGATGACCCAGGAGTCCTGGCCGGTGCCTTCCTCGCTGAGCACTTTGCCGATGAGGAGGTCGGCTGCGGGGGCGACGCCGGTGTTGTCGCCGTTGGAGGCCGCACCGGTGCCGGCGACGGTGGAGGCGACGTGGGTGCCGTGCCCACTCAGGTCGGTGGTGTCTTCGTCGGGTACGAAGCTCACCATGTCCTGGATCTGATCGGTTAGGTCGGGGTGGGTGGGGTCGATACCGCTGTCGAGGACGGCGACGGTGGCGCCGTCGCCGTCGTAGCCGGCCTCCCACGCTTCGGGGGCGCCGACCTGGGGGACGCTCTCCGCCAGGTCAGCGTGGACCTGGCCGTCGAGCCAAAGCTTGGCGCCGGTGCTTTCGCGGTTCGCGCCGGAGCTGGCGGTGATGGTGGTCCAGAGGGTGCGGGTGTCTTCCTTGTTGGTGGTGAGGGCGTGGCCGTTGATGGCGGGTAGGTCGTGGGTGAGGGTGGCGCCGGCCGGTGCGGCGGTGGTGCGGGCTGCTGCTTCCGGGTAGGTGGCGATTAGCGGTATGTCGGTGGTGTGGGCGTCGTCGTAGCCCATGTCGATGAGGTCGGTGACGTTGAACAGTCGTTGGTCGAGTCGGTCGTCGGCGA
>NZ_KB911579.1:3614493-3622474 GCF_000383575.1 Salinispora oceanensis
TCCTGCCGCTGTTGGCAGCGCTCTACGTCGGCCGCACCGGTGCCGGCGATGGTGGAGGCGACGTGGGTGCCGTGTCCGTTGACGTCGGTGGTGTCTTCGTCGGGGACGAAGCTGACGCTGTCCTTGATTTGGTCGGTGAGGTCGGGGTGGGTGGGGTCGATACCGCTGTCGAGGACGGCGACGGTGGCGCCGTCGCCGTCGTAGCCGGCGTCCCAGGCTTCGGGGGCGCCGATTTGGGGGACGCTGTCGGCGAGGTCGGCGTGTACCTGGCCGTCGAGCCAAAGCTTGGTTACACCGCTGGTCCGGGTCTGACTGGAGCTGGCGGTGAGGGTGGTCCAGAGGGTGCGGGTGTCTTGCTTGTCGGTGGTGAGGGCGTGGCCGTTGATGGCGGGTAGGTCGTGGGTGAGGGTGGCGCCTTCGGGTGCGGTGGTGGTGGTGCGGGCTGTTTCGGGGTAGGTGGCGATGAGGGGTAGTTCGGTGGTGTGGGCGTCGTCGTAGCCCATGTCGATGAGGTCGGTGACGTTGAACAGTCGTTGGTCGAGTCGGTCGTCGGCGAGGAGTGGTTTGGCTTCGTCGGGGATGACGTAGAGGTCGTCGCCGTGTTGTTGGACGCTGAAGCCGCCAGTGGTGTCGTCGGGCTGGTCGACCTCGGCGATGGTTTTGCCGCCCGTGAGGGCGCGGACGGTGACGATGTCGCCGGTGACCAGGGTGACGGTCTGTGTGCCGGTGATCGTGCCTGCGGGGGTGGTTGTGGGGGGTGGGCCGGCGGTTGCCGCGGTGGGATTGATCGCGGCGGCGGAGGCCGTGATCATCCCGGCTGCCACGACGGCGGCGATCAACCGCCGCCGTGCCCCGCCAGCGGCGAAGGGTCCTGGATAGGAGTTCATGGATCTAGTTCTACTGATGTTGCTCGACCAATTGAATAGCTTCTGCTGGCGGTTAGCCGCCACTGCACTACTTCGCCACCGCGTGACGGGCATCTAGGGGAGTTGCTCTCCAACGGTGACTCCGCTGCTGGGCGTCTTGACTGGTCGGCGGGATGAGGGCCAGCTCCGTGGCGTGTGGCGCGGTCGCCTGTGTTGGGTAGGGCCAGCGGGGTCCCCGGAGCGTTGTCGGTTCGGGAACCCCGCTGGCTGGGTCAGTGTCCCCGGAGCGTCGTTGGTTCGGGGACCCCGTTGGTTGGGTCAGCGCAGGCCGTAGGCGCGGATGAGTTCTTGTCGGATGGCGAAGCCGGCGTCGGTTTCGGCGGCGGCGCGGAGGGAGATGAAGCCGTCGGGTTGCTTTGGCAGTTTCAGCTTTCCGGTGTGGCGGTCGTTGTCGCCCGGTTTGAGGGTGACGGGTTTCCAGGTGATGCCGTCGTCATAGGAGACCTCGAGCTTCACTGAGGTGATGGTGCCGGTGCCGGAGCCGCCCGGCTGTGGCCTGGCGGTGATGCTGATTTCTTGTTTGGTGCCGGCTTTGACGTCGCCGCGCAGGTCGGTCTCCAGGTCGTAGTCGAGCTGCAGCAGGGTGAGGGGTTCGGGGGAGTTGGGGTCGGCATCGTTGGTGCTGGAGATGAAGTCCCACTCGGTGTGGGTGCGGGTGGAGAGTCGCCAGTCGTCGGCCGGGCGCGACGCGTCCAACACCAGCCGGTACGGCAGCGTGCCGGCCGGCACCTCCTTGTTCGGCAGGGAGGAGTCCGTGGTTCTCTCGTGCAGCAGGGTGTCGCCCTGATAGAGCTTGATGTGCTCCTGGGCGGAATACCCCGTCGTCCCGCCGTAGTCGAGCACGCCCGAGGGGCTCCAGGGGAGCGGGTTGAGAGTCATGTAGTCCTGGTACCGACTGTTTCGAAGATAGGAGGACTGGTTGAAGGCCGGTCGGATAGCAGGTGCGAACCAGTTTACTCTGCTGGTCGTGCCTTTCGCGTAGGTGCGTTGGTCGGCCCTGACGTTCCAACCGGACTGTTCGTGGTGTTCGATCCAGGGGATTTCGGGGGTGACCCATTCGGTGCGGGTGCCGGGGTGCGACTCTGGCTCGCTAACCGCGATCGGGTGGCCGATGGCCGTGCTAGCGCGGAAGCCGGAACCTTCGGTGTCGTTGACGGCGTGGTATCGGGCGTCGATTCGGGCCAGGTCGTGGTGGCTGGGGTGGTAGGTGAGCGGCTGGTCCGGCACCTGATCCCGCCAGACTTTGGCCAGGTCATAGATGGTGTCGGGGTACTGATCCTGGGTGACCTTCAGCGGCGGCATGCCGTGTTCGGCGAGTTTGATCAGGGCGTTTCCGATGTCGCGGTGGATGCTGGCGACGGGGATGGGGGAGTTGCCGACCTCTTCGTGAAGGATTCCGGGGTTGTCGTTGACGACCAGGAGCATTTCGGCTCCGGCGGCTGCTGCGGCGGCGGCGCGGTCGGGTGCGCTGACCTCGTCGTTGCGGGTGACGACGGCGATCTTGCCTTCGGCGTCGAGGTTGGCGTAGTCCTCGGGGGCGCCGGTGCCGGCGTAGATGGGGCGTAGCCATTGTGTGCCGGTGGTGATGGTGCTGCCGGGTTGGACGGCGGCGTCGATGGGGAGTATGCCGAGGGCGCGCAGGCTCAGGACTGGTGCGCCCTTACGCCATGTCGCCGCCATGGCGAACGAGTTTTCGGTGGTCTTTTCGATCGGTAGGACGTACAGGTCGTCGTATGCCGCCGGGATGAAATGGAAGTAGTGGTAAGGGTCGGCACCGGTGCCGTGGTCGATGGTGTACTGGAGTAGGCGCTGTCGGTCTTCGGTGCGTTCGGGTGTGGTGGTGTCGAGGAGTCGGGCCTGGCTGGCGTCCAGGTTTACCTCGGTTGGTTTGTCGAGCACGACCCTCGGGGCGGCCAGTAGGGCGTAGCCGAGGGAGTCCGCTTGCTCACCCGGGATCTCCGCCTTCGTTTCCAGCGTGTAGGTCCCCGGTGGCAGGCGCAGCGTCCGTTCGCCATCGACTGGGATGTACCGGCGGAACCAACTGTCGTCCGCCTGGAACAGGATGAATGCCTGGGTGGGGTCGCCCTTGTGGTCGCGGAGTTTGATGGTCAGGCCGTAGCGTTCGTCTTCCTTGAGGAGGCCGAGGGCGGTGCGGGTGATGGTGCCGCCGGTGGTGGGGTCGGTGCCGACGAGGTGGCCGGAGTGTGAGCCGATGGCGATTCCACTCGGGTCAGCGGTCACCGGGACGTCCACCTGGCCGCCCGCGGGCACGGTCACCGTGGAGTCGTTGAGGGTGAATGCGTCGCTGCCGGTGATGGCCAGGTCGAGGGTGACTGGGGTGGTGCCGCTGTTGGTGATGGTGACCGGTTCGGTGGCGGGGGTGTCGGTGGGTTGGTGTGGCCATTCGAAGTAGCCGATGAAGGCGGAGCCGGCGGCGCGTACGGTGCTGTTCACGGCCGCTTGCACGTCGAGTCGGCCGGTGCCGACCTGGAACGCGGTGTAGCTGTCGCTCAGTGCCTCGGCGCTGCTCATCAGGGCGTCTTTGATTTGTTGGCCGGTCCAGTCGGGGTGTTGCTGGGCGAGGATAGCCGCCGCTCCGGCGACGTGTGGGGCTGACATTGAGGTGCCGGTCTTGATGGTGTACATGCCATTGCCGGCGCTCTGTTGGGAGCGGGCGGCGTTGATGGCGACGCCGGGGGCGGTCAGGTCGGGCTTGAGCCCTCCGCTCCCGGCCAGTGGTCCGACGCTGGAGAAACCGGCGAGCTGGTCCTGCTTGTCCACAGCGCCGACGGTCAGCGCGCTTTCGGCGTTGCCAGGAGTGGCGATGGTCATTGCGTTGTTGCCGGCGGCGATGACGAAGAGGGTGCCGTGCTGCGCGGAGAGGTTCTCCACGGCGAGGGTCACCGGGTCGAGGACATCGGTGCGCGCCTCGAAGCCGAGGCTCATGTTGATCACGTCGGCGCCGGATTCGGCGGCCCACTGCATGCCGGCGATGACCCAGGAGTCGTAGCCGGCGCCTCCGTTGTTCAGGACTTTTCCGTTGAGTAGGTCGGCTGCGGGTGCGACGCCGGTGTTGTCGCCGTCGGAGGCGGCGCCGGTGCCGGCGATGATCGAGGCGACGTGGGTGCCGTGCCCCTGCGGGTCGGTGGTGTCCTGGTCGGGGACGAAGCTGACGCTGTCCTTGATTTGGTCGGTGAGGTCGGGGTGGGTGGGGTCGATGCCGGTGTCGAGGACGGCGACGGTGGTGCCGTCGCCGTCGTAGCCGGCCTCCCAGGCTTCGGGGGCGCCGACCTGGGGGACGCTGTCGGCGAGGGTGGCGTGCACCTGACCGTCGAGCCAGAGCTTAGCGATGCCGCTGTCCGCGCGGGTCTGATCGGAGCCGGAAGCGGAGCTGATGGTGGTCCAGAGGGTGCGGGTGTCTTCTTTGTCGGTGGTGAGGGCGTGGCCGTTGATGGCCGGTAGGTCGTGGGTCAGCGTTGCACCCTCGGGGGCGGTGCTGGTGGTGGTGCGGGCTGTTTCGGGGTAGGTGGCGATTAGCGGTATGTCGGTGGTGTGGGCGTCGTCGTAGCCCATGTCGATGAGGTCGGTGACGTTGAACAGTCGTTGGTCGAGTCGGTCGTCGGCGAGCAGGGGGATGGCTTCGTCGGGGATGACGTAGAGGTCGTCGCCGTGTTGTTGGACGCTGAAGCCGCCGGTGGTGTCGTCGGGTTGGTCGACCTCGGTGAGGGGTTTGCCGTCGGCGAGGGTGCGGACGGTGACGATGTCGCCGGTGATCAGGGTGACGGTGTGTGCTTCCGGGGCTGTGGCGGGTGTGGCGATCGTGTGCGTGCCGGTGACCGGGCCTGCGGGTGTGGTTGTCGGGGGTGGGCCGGCGGTCGCGGCGGTGGGATGGATCGCGGCGGCGGAGGCCGTGATCATCCCGGCCGCCACGATGGCGGCGATCAGCCGCCGCCGACGTGACCCGCCAGTGGCGAAGGGTCCTGAATGGGAAGACATGGCACGGTTTTACCGTCGATCGTCGGCCAAATGAACAGCTAGCGACCGGCGGGTAACCGCCACGACGCCACTCCGCCACCGGGTGACGGTGATGGAGCGTCGTCGTCTGCCTTGCGTTGGGGCCTGCAGGGGTCCCCGGAGCGTTGTCGGTCCGGGGACCCCGTTGGTCAGTTATCGCAGGCCGTAGGCGCGGATGAGTTCTTGTCGGATGGCGAAGCCGGTGTCGGTTTCGGCGGCGGCGCGTACGGAGATGAAGCTGTCGGGTTGGTCCGGCAGTTTCAGTGTTCCCGTGTGGCGGTTGTTGTCGCCCTGTTTGAGGGTGATGGGTTGCCAGGTGGTGCCGTCGTCGTAGGAGACCTCAAGCTCCACCGAAGTGATGGTGCCGGTGCCGGTACCGCCGGGCTGTGGTCTGGGGGTGATGCTGATTTCTTGGCGGGTTCCGGCTTCGACGTCGCCTCGTAGGTCAGTTTCCAGCTCGTAGTGGAGCTGCAGCAGGGTGAGGGGTTCCGGGGTGTGCCGGTCAGCGTCGTTGGTGCTGGAGATGAAGTCCCACTCCGTGTGGGTACGGGTCGACAGTCGCCACTCGTCGGCCGGGCGGGACGCGTCCAGCACCAGCCGGTACGGCAGTGTCCCGGCCGGCACCTCCTTGTTTGGCAGGTAGGCGCCGATGGTGTTCTCGTGCAGCAGGGTGTCACCTTGGTAGAGCTTCATGTTGGTTGGCACCGAGCCGTACTGCATGTTTCCGGCGTGTTCGAGCTGGCTGCCCGAAGGGCTCCAGGACTGTACGTTGAGGAGCATGGTGTCCTGGTAACGGCTGTTGCTGACGCTGTAGCCGCGGCCGAAAGCGGGCCGGACGGCGGGCGCGAACCAGTCCACCTTGGTGGTCGTGCCCTTCGCGTACGTGTCTGTGAACGCCCGGTCCTCCCAGTCGCCCTGTGTGTGGGTTTCGTGCCACTCCATGCCTGGGGTGACCCATTCGGTGCGGGTGCCGGGGTACTGCTCGCGCTCGGGGGACCCGATTGCGGGGATGAAGGTCAGGTCGTAGCGATAGCCCCCGCCAGTGGTGTCCTGGACGGCGTGGTAGCGGGCGTCGATTCGGGCTAGGTCGTGGTGGCTGGGGTGGTAGGTGAGGGGCTGGTCCGGCACCCGCTCTGACCAGGCCTGGTTCAGGTCATAGATGGTGTCGGCGTACTCCTTCTGGGTGACCTTCAGTGGCGGCATGCCGTGTTTGGCGAGTGTGGTCAGGATGCTTCCGATGTCGCGGTGGACGCTGGCGACGGGGATGGGTGATTCGCCGACCCATTCGGAGAGGACTCCGGGGCTGTCGTTGACGATCAGGAGGAGTGCGGCTCCGGCGGCGGCCGCGGCTGCAGCCCGGTCGGCTGCGCTGATGTCGTCGCTGCGGGTGATGACGGCGATCTTGCCGTCGGCGTCAAGGTCGGCGTAGTCCTCGGGGGTGCCGGTGCCGGCGTAGACGGGGCGTAGCCACTGGCTGCCGGTGGTGATGGTGCTGCCGGCCTGGGCCAGGGCGTCGATGGGGAGCAGGCCGAAGGCGCGCAGGCTCAGGACCGGGTCACCCTTACGCCACCGGGCCCCCAGAGTGAACGAGCTCTCGGTGGGCTCCTCGGTCGGCAGGACGTACAGGTCGTCGTACCAAATCGGAACTCGGTAGGCGAATCGGAAGCTGTCGGCGTTGGGGTAGTCGACGGCATAGTTGAGAGTGCGCTGTCGGTTCTCGGTGCGTTGGGGGGTGGCGGTGTCGAGGAGCCGGGCCTTGCTGGCGTCCAGCGTTACCTCGGTTGGTTTGTCCAACCCAATCCCTGGGGCGACCAGGAGGGCGAGGCCGAGGGAGTCAGCTCGTTCACCCGCAACGTCGAAGTCACTGCTCAGGGTGTAGGTACCGGGTGCGAGGCGCAAGGTCCGCTCACCGTCGACGGCGACGTATCCGGCGAACCTTTCCCCGGCCTCGTTTAGCAGGACGGTCGCGCTGGTGGGTTCGCCGTTGCGGTCGCGGAGTTTGATGGTGAGGTCGTAGCGTTCGTCTTCTTTGATGAGGCCGAGGCTGGTGCGGGTGATGGTTTCACCGGTGCTGGCATCGGTGCCGATGAGGTAGTCGGTGTGTTCGCCGATGTCGGCTGTTGTTGGGTCGCCGGTTACCGGAACGTCTATTTGGCCTTCGGCCGGCACGGTGACGGTGGAGTCGTTGAGGGTGAACGCCTTGTTGCCGGTGGTGGTGAGGTTGATGGTGACGGGGGTGGTGCTGGTGTTGGTGAGGGTGACCGCCTTGGTGATGGGGGTGTCGGTGGGTTGGTGTGGCCAGTCGAAGTAGCCGAAGTAGGCGGAGCCGGTGGCTTGTACGGGGTTGGCTACTGCTGCCGCTACGTCGAGGCGGCCGGTGCCGACCTGGTATGCGCTGTAGGTGTCGGCTAGGCCCTGGGTGCTGCTCATGAGGGCGGTTTTGAGTTGGGTGTTGGTCCAGTTGGGGTGTTGTTGGGTGAGGATGGCGGCGGCTCCGGCGACGTGTGGGGTGGCCATGGAGGTGCCGTCTTTGCTTTGGTACATGCCGTCGCCGGTGCTGTGTTGGGAGCGGGCGGCGTTGATGGCGGCGCCCGGGGCGGTGAGGTCGGGCTTGAGTGCGCCGGTGCGAGCGAGGGGTCCGGCGCTGGAGAACCTGGCGAGTTGGTCCTGTTTGTCGACGGCGCTGACGGTGAGGGCGCTGGCTGCGGTGCCGGGGGTGCCGATGAGTCCGCCGTAGTCGTTGCCGGCGGCGACGATGAAGAGGGTGTCGTGTTGTGCGGAGAGGGTGTCCACGGCGAGGGTCAATGGGTCGAGTCCGTCGGTGCGGGAGGAGTCACCGAGGCTCATGTTGATGATGTCGGCGCCGGATTCGGCGGCCCACTGCATGCCGGCGATGACCCAGGAGTCGTAGCCGATGCCTCCGTCGTTGAGGACTTTGCCGATGAGGAGGTCGGCTGCGGGTGCGACGCCGGTGTTGTCGCCGTTGGAGGCCGCACCGGTGCCGGCGATGGTGGAGGCGACGTGGGTGCCGTGTCCGTTGA
>NZ_KB911579.1:3622574-3961539 GCF_000383575.1 Salinispora oceanensis
CCAGCCGGTACGGCAGCGTCCCGGCCGGCACCTCCTCTCTGATCAGATGGGCAAAGTTTTGGTTCTCGTGTAGCAGGGTGTCGCCCTGATACAGCTTGATGTGTTCCTGTGCCGTGGGATACCTCATCGCTCCGCTGTAGTCGAGCACGGCGCCCGACGGGCTCCAGGAATGTGGGTTGAGAGTCATCTGGTCCTGGTATCGACTATTTCGGAGATAGGACGACTGGTTGAAGGCTGGTCGGATGGCGGGTGCGAACCAGTCCACCTCGGTGGTCGTGCCCTCGGCGTAGGTATGCGCGTCCGCCGCGGTGTAAAAGTCACGCTGGATGTGGCCGTCAACCCAGGGGATGTCGGGGGTGACCCATTCGGTGCGGGTGCTGGGATGCCACTCCGGCTCGAGGGCCCCGAGGGGAAGGCCGATGGCCGTGTCGGCGCGGTAGCCAGCGCCTTCGGTGTCTTGGACGGCGTGGTAGCGGGCGTCGATTCGGGCTAGGTCGCTGTGGCTGGGGTGGTAGGTGAGGGGCTGGTCGGGCACCTGTTCGTGCCAGACCTGGACCAGGTCGTAGATGGTGTCGGGGTACTGCTCCTGGTTGACCTTCAGCGGGGGTATGCCGTGTTCGGCGAGCTTGATCAGGATGTTTCCGATGTCGCGGTGGACGCTGGCGACGGGGATGGGTGCTTCGCCGGCATCTTCGTGGAGGATTCCGGGGTTGTCGTTGACGACCAGTAGGAGTGCGGCTCCGGCTGCGGCTGCGGCGGCGGCCCGGCCAGCTGCGCTGATGTCGTCGCTGCGGGTGACGACGGCGATTTTGCCGTCGGCGTCGAGGTTGGCGTAGTCCTCGGGGGTGCCGGTGCCGGCGTAAACGGGGTGTAGCCATTGTTTGCCGGTGGTGATGGTGCTGCCGGGTTGGACGACGGCGTCGATGGGGAGTAGGCCGAGGGCGCGCAGGCTCAGGACCGGGGCACCCTTACGCCACTTAGCTGCCATCGCGAAAGCGTTCTCGGTGCTCTTCTCGGTCGGCAGGACATACAGGTCGTCGTATCCGGGCGAGATGGAGTGGACGTAGTAGAGCGGCCCGGCACCGGTGCCGTAGTCGATGGTGTACTGGAGCAGCCGCTGTCGGTCTTCACTGCGTTGCGGGGTGGTGGTGTCGAGCAGTCGTGCCTTGCTGGCGTCCAGAATCACCTCGGTTGGTTTGTCGAGCACGACTTCCGGGGCGGCCAGCAGGACGAGGCCGAGGGAGTCAGCTCGTTCACCCGGGACCTCCGCTTTCGTCTCCAGCGTGTAGGTCCCCGGTGGCAGGCGCAGCGTCCGTTCACCATCGACCGGGATGTACCGGGGGAACCATTCGCCTGCTGCCCGTAGCACGACGAATTCTTGGGTGGGGTCGCCGCTACGGTCGCGGAGTTTGATGGTCAGGCCGTAGCGTTCGTCCTCTTTGAGGAGGCCGAGGGCGGTGCGGGTGATGGTGTCGCCGGTGGTGGGGTCGGTGCCGACGAGGTGGCCGGAGTGTGAACCGATGGCGATTCCACTCGGGTCAGCGGTTACCGGGACGTCCACCTGGCCGCCCGCGGGCACGGTCACCGTGGAGTCGTTGAGGGTGAACGCGTCGCTGCCGGTGGTGGCCAGGTCGAGGGTGACTGGGGTGGTGCCGGTGTTGGTGAAGGTGACCGGTTCGGTGGCGGGGGTGTCGGTGGGCTGGTGCGGCCATTCGAAGTAGCCGATGAATGCCGTGCCGGCGGCTTGTACGGTGCTGTCCACGGCTGCTGCCACGTCGAGTCGGCCGGTGCCGACCTGGAACGCGGTGTAGCTGTCGCTCAGCGTCTCGGCGCTGCTCATTAGGGCGTCTTTGAGCTGCTGGCCGGTCCAGTCGGGGTGTTGCTGGGCGAGGATGGCTGCTGCTCCGGCCACGTGTGGGGCCGCCATTGAGGTACCGGTCTTGATTGTGTACATGCCGTCGCCGGTGCTGTGTTGGGAGCGGGCGGCGTTGATGGCGACGCCGGGGGCGGTCAGGTCGGGCTTGAGCCCTCCGCTCCCGGCCAGTGGTCCGACGCTGGAGAAACCGGCGAGTTGGTCCTGTTTGTCCACGGCGCCGACAGTGAGTGCGCTTTCGGCGTTGCCGGGGGTGCCGATGGTCGTTCCGTTGTTGCCGGCGGCGATGACGAAGAGGGTGTCGTGTCGTGCGGAGAGGTTCTCCACCGCCAGGGTCATCGGGTCGAGGACATCGGTGCGGGCCGCGTTGCCGAGGCTCATGTTGACCACGTCGGCGCCGGATTCGGCGGCCCACTGCATGCCGGCGATGATCCAGGAGTCCTGGCCGACGCCTCCGTTGTTGAGGACTTTTCCGTTGAGTAGGTCGGCTGCGGGTGCGACGCCGGTGTTGTCGCTGTCGGAGGCGGCGCCGGTGCCGGCGATGATCGAGGCGACGTGGGTGCCGTGTCCCTGTGGGTCGGTGGTGTCCTGGTCGGGGACGAAGCTGACGCTGTCCTTGATTTGGTCGGTGAGGTCGGGGTGGGTGGGGTCGATGCCGGTGTCGAGGACGGCGACGGTGACGCCGTCGCCGTCGTAGCCGGCCTCCCACGCCTCGGGGGCGCCGACCTGGGGGACGCTGTCAGCGAGGGTGGCGTGCACCTGGCCGTCGAGCCAAAGCTTGGTTACACCGCTGGCCCGGGTCTGACTGGAGCCCTCGGTGATGGTGGTCCAGAGGGTGCGGGTGTCTTGCTTGTCGGTGGTGAGGGCGTGGCCGTTGATGGCCGGTAGGTCGTGGGTCAGCGTTGCACCCTCGGGGGCGGTGCTGGTGGTGGTGCGGGCTGCTGCTTCCGGGTAGGTGGCGATTAGCGGTATGTCGGTGGTGTGGGCGTCGTCGTAGCCCATGTCGATGAGGTCGGTGACGTTGAACAGTCGCTGGTCGAGTCGGTCGTCGGCGAGCAGGGGGATGGCTTCATCGGGGATGACGTAGAGGTCGTCGCCGTGTTGTTGGACGCTGAAGCCGCCGGTGGCGTCGTCGGGCTGGTCGACCTCGGTGAGGGGTTTGCCGTCGGCGAGGGTGCGGACGGTGACGATGTCGCCGGTGACCAGGGTGACGGTGTGCGCCTCCGGCGCGGTGCCGGCAGTGGCGAGGGGGGCGGTTGTCGGGGACAGGCCGGCGTTCGCGGCGGCCGGATCGATCGCGGCGACGGAAGCCGCGATCATCCCGGCGGCCACAACGGCGGCGATCAGCCGCCGCCGTGAGCCGCCAGCAGCGAACGGGCTTGAATGGGAAGACATAGACATGGTTCTACCCACCGCGCCCGGAAAGGTAAACACTCCGTGAGTTCTTGACTACCTAGCGGCGGGTTTGTCAGAGTGGACGAGCCCGTGCCGAGCGGTCGGCGCCGCGATCAGAGGTCGAGCAGGATGGTGCGCGGGCCGACGTTCACGCTCTCCACCAGCATCTGGGCCCGGAAGCGCCCAGTCTCCACCTTGGCCCCACGGGCGCGCAGCTCCTCAACGACCGCAGTGACCAGGGGCTCGGCCACCTCCGCCGGGGCGGCGGCGGTCCAACTCGGGCGGCGGCCCTTGCGGGCGTCCCCGTAGAGGGTGAACTGGCTGACCACCAGGATCGGGGCACCGAGGTCGGCGGCCGACCGTTCCCCGTCGAGGATCCGCAGCTCGTGCACCTTGCGGGCGAGGGTTTGGGCGGTCTGCGTCGTGTCGGAGTGGGTCACCCCGAGCAGCACCAGCAGGCCGTCGTCGATCGCCCCCACCACCACATCGTCAACCGTGACCTGGGCCCGGCCGACCGTCTGCACCACCGCCCGCATCACTTCACCACCGGCTCGACGAAACCGCGCTCGACCAGGTGGGCCACGATCGGGCCGGCCGCCTCCGCCAGCTCGCCCGGGGCCACGTCGTGCGCGGAGGCGAGCAGGGCGAGCTGATCGCGCAGCGGCAACCGCCCATCCGCCCCGCCGACCAGGGCCAGGACGATTGGATCGATCTCCTCGGTCCAGCGTAGGCCGTGCGGCATGGCGAGGATCTGTCGGTTTACCGACCACCCCTCGTCGCTCATGGTGGCCTCCTGCCGCAGTTGGAGGTCGTCGGCGGCCCGGTAACGCGCCGCGAGTAGGCCGTCGGTGTCGCGGACCCGGAGCCACTCCTGGCGGTCGAACCATTCGGTGACGCGGTCGCCGAGCGGCGTCTCGACCAGTTGACGCAGCTCCTCCACCCGGACGACCGGGTCGTCGTGGCCGGAGCGGCGCAGCGAGACGATGCCGAAGCCGATCGCCTCGACCTTGTGCGCGTCGAACCAGTCCAACCACTCGGCCATCCGTTCCGGGCTGGCCGTTTCGCCGACATCGGAGAGCCACAGGTTGACGTACGCCATCGGGTCGGCGACCTCGCGCTGGATCACCCAGGCGTCCAGCCCACTGCCGGCGAACCAGCCGGCGACCCGCTCGGCCCAGTCCTCACCGGCGACGTGCACCCAGTTCGCGAGGTACTGCATGGTGCCGCCCTCGGTGAGCAGGCTCGGGGCGGCGGCGGCCAACTCGGCGCCGATCGCGTCGCCCACCCGCCCGGAGTCGCGATAGACGTGCGTGGTGGTGCCCGGCCCGACAACGAACGGTGGGTTGCTGACCACCAGATCGAAGCGGCGCCCGGCGACCGGGGCGGTCAGGTCGCCGCGAAGCAGCTCCCAGTCCTGCCCGTTGAGGGCGGCGGTGGTCGCGGCGAAGCGCAGCGCCCGCTCGGAGAGGTCGGTGGCCGTGACCCGCCGGGCATGGGTGGAGAGGTGCAGGGCCTGGACGCCGGAGCCGGTCCCCAGGTCGAGTGCGGTCTCGACCGGCTGCCGGACCGTCGCCCCGATCAGGGTCTGGGTGGCGCCGCCGATGCCCAGTACATGCTCGGCCTGCAACGCCCGGCCGGGGTGGGTGCTGGCGGGCGCGTCGGCGAGTACCCACCAGTCATCCCCGTACGGCTCCAGGTCGAGGCCCATCCGCAGGCCGTCGCCGTGCCGCTCGACCAGGCCACCGGCGAGCGCTTCCTTGATCGGTAGCGGCGCGAGCGCGGTGGCGACCGCCTCGTACGGCTCGGTCTGTTCGCAGACGAAGAGCCGGATCAGGGTGGCGAGGGGATCGCGGTCCTCGGTGGCGCGCAGCGCGGCTCGGAAGTCGTTGCGGGCCATGCCGCCGGTCGCCTGCGACCCCAGCCGGCCGGCGATCCCGTTCGAGGTGAAGTTCGCCCGGGTCAGCGCGTTGCGCAGCGCCGCCACGCCGGCGGGGGAGAAGAGCATGTCATCTGGGTCCACGTCGCTATCCTGCCCGCCATCGACATCGTCGTGGGCGGCACCCGCCGGACTTCGGCCGCAGGTGTCAGCCAAGCGGGGCCTGCGTCGCCACGGCGTCGCCGGGGCTGCCGCGCCTACACGCTGATCAGAGTGGAGGTGACGGTGGTGGGGAAGACGCGGGCGGTGCCCTCGACGGTGACTCCGACCTCGGCACCTACCGGCACCGTCGGACTGCCGTCGAGGATCCGGGCGGTGACCCGGGTGCCATCGGCCAGCCGGAGGCCGACCAGCGCGTCGTGCCCGTGGAAATCGTGCCGCAGCACGGTGGCGGTGACCGTCCCCGGGCCGGTGCCCAGGCGGACCTGCTCCGGTCGGACCAGGATGGTCACCGGGCCGGCCGGGGCGCCGTCGGCGACCGGCACGTCCCCCAGACAGGTGCGTGCGGTGCCGCCGTCCAGGACGACCGCCGGCAGCAACACCGCGTCGCCGACGAAACCGGCCACCCACTCGTCGGCTGGCTCCCGGTAGACGGCGGTCGGCGTCCCGGCCTGTACCACCCGGCCGGCGCGTAGCACCACCACCCGGTCGGCCACGGACAGCGCCTCGCCCTGGTCGTGGGTGACCAACACGCCGGTCGCTCCGTCGGCGCGTAGGGCCTCCCGGACATCGTGACGCAGCCCGGCCCGGAGCCCGGCGTCGAGGGCGCTGAAGGGTTCATCCAACAGCACCACCGATGGGCGGGGCGCGAGCGCCCGGGCCACCGCGACCCGCTGCTGCTGGCCGCCGGAGAGCTGGTGTGGCATCCGGTGGCCGAGCCCGGCAAGGCCCACTAGGGTCAGCACCTCCTCGATCCGGTCGCCGCGGCGGGCGGCGCGACCCAAGCCGTACCCGACGTTATCGGCGACGCTGAGGTGCGGAAAGAGCGCGCCCTCCTGGGGCACCACGGCAATGCGGCGGCGGTGGGCGGGCAGGTGCCGGCCGGGCCCGGCGATCGGGACACCATCGATGTGGATCTCGCCGTCGTCGAGGCGTTCGAACCCGGCGAGGCAGCGCAGCAGTGTCGTCTTGCCGCAGCCGGAGGGCCCCAGCACGGCGGTGAGTAGCCCGGACGGCACCGTGAGGTCGACACCGGCGAGCGCGGTCACCGCGCCGTACCGCCGGACCACCCCGGTCAGCGCTACCTCACTCATCCCCGGTCCTCCTTGTCGAGCAGGCCGCTGCGGGAGACCAGCAGCCAGGTGGGCAGCGCCGAGATCGCCACCAGTAGCGCCGCGTACGGGGCGGCGGCAGCGTACGCGCCGACCGACGTGGCGGTCCACAGCTCGGTGGCGAGGGTGTCTGTCCCCGTCGGCCGCAGCAGCAGGGTGGCGGGAAGCTCCTTCATGCCGGTCAGGAAGACCAGCGCCGCGCCCGCACCGATGCCGGGCAGGACCAGCGGCAGGGTCACCGTACGCAGCACGGTGAGTGGGCCCCGGCCCAGGGAGCGGGCCACCTCCTCCAGCCCCGGTGGGGACTGGGTGGCGGCGCCGGCAACCGCGCCGACCGCGAGGGGGAGGAAGAGGGTCGCGTACGCCAGCGCCAGCAGCCAGCGGGTCTGGTAAAGCGGGTACGCCACGGTGATACCGAAGAAGATCAGCGACAGCCCGATCACGACCCCGGGCAGCGCGTGGGCGAGGTACACGAGCCGGTCCAGCACCGTGGTCAGCGCGTTGGGCGCGCGGGCGACGAGCAGCCCCAACGGCAGCGCCAGCAGCATGGTCAGCGCCGCGCCACTCAACGAGACGGTCAACGAGTTGCCGGCGGCGACGGCCACCTCGGCCAGGGCACCTGGGCGGGACACACCGTCGGCGAGCCGTCGGGCCAGGCTCAGCGCGGGTACCCCGAGGGCGAGTGCCGCCACGCCGAGCAGCGCGGCGATCGCCGGCCAGCGGGCGGCGCCGAGCTGCAGCCGGGCCGGCGGGCGGCGGATGCCGCCGAGCCGTGCGTAGCGGGCGCCCCGCCGGCGGGTGGTGGTCTCTGCGGTGAGCAGCAGCATGGTCAGCACCACCAGCACGCTGGCGAGTACCAACGCACCGGTGCGGTCGAACCCCAGGTCGAACGCGACGAAGATGGCTCGGGTGAAGGTGTCGGTGCGCAGGATCGAGACGGCCCCGAAATCGGAGAGCACGTAGAGGGCGACCAGCAGCCCGCCCGCCGCCGTAGCGGGACGGATCTGGCGTAGGGTCACCGCGGTGAACGTCTGCCATCCGCTGCGCCCCAGTGACCGGGACACCTCCTCCTGGGCCGGGTCCGCGCCGCGCAGTGCCGCCGCGACCGGCAGGAAGACGTACGGGTAGGAGCAGAGCGTCAGCACCAGCGCCGCCGGCCAGAAGCCCTCCAGCCCGCGTATCTCGGAGAGCCAGGCGAAGGCCGCGATGTACGTGGGGACGGCCAGCGGCAGCGCCGCCAGCACTGCGAAGAACCGCCGGCCGGGCAGCTCAGTGCGGGTGACCAGGAAGGCGGTGCCGACACCGAGTAGGACGCAGGCGGCGGTGACCACCGCGGCGAGGGCGAGGCTGCGGAGGGCGAGCAGCGCGACCCGCTCGGTCCACAGCTCGTCAACGACTCGGTCCCAGCCGGCCTCCGCGGTGCGGAGCGCGAGGTAGGTCAGGGGCAGCAGGGCTACGACCACCGCCGCGGTCGACGCCGCCAGCAGCACCGGTCGGGGCGTCAGCCGTCGTATCCGATTGGGTACGGCGAAGCGGGTCGGCCTGCTGGTGGCCGACCCCGCCGTGGTCGTCGGAGTGCTCAGGGCACCAGCCCCGAGTCAGTGATCATGGCGACGGTGGCCTCAAGGGTGTCCAGGTCGTTGAGGTCGATGGCGGGCACCTTCAGGTCGGCCAGTGGCGGCACGTACGTCGGACCGGGCACGCCAGTCACCACCGGGTACTCGAAGGTCTCCTCGGCGAAGTACCGCTGGGCCTCCGCGCCGAGCAGGAAGTCGACGAACGCCTGGGCGTCGGCGTCCTCGGCGGCCCGGTTGAGCACCCCGACACCGGCGATGTTCACCAGGGCGCCGGTGTCACCGTCGGGGAAGAAGTGCAGCTTGGCCTTCAACGCCTCCGGCGTGCTGCCCTGCTCCTCGGCGATCGCGCCGAGGTAGTAGTGATTGACCAGTCCCATAGGGACATCGCCGGCGTCAACGGCCTCAACGATCCGGATGTTGTTGTCGAGGATCTGCGCCTCGTTGGCCTTGAGGCCGGAGAGGAATTCCTGCGCCCGCTGGTCGCCGTGCTGCACCCGGATCGCGGTGACGAAGGCCTGGAAGGAGGCGTTGGTCGGAGCGAGCGCGACCTTGCCCTTCCACGCCGGGCCGGTCAGGTCGAAGACGGATGTCGGGAGCTGGTCGGCGGGGACCTGGTCGGCGTTGTAGACCAGCACCCGGGAACGGGCGCTGACTCCGACCCACTGGCCGCTGCGCGCCCGGTAGGTCTCGGTGACCTGGTCGGTGCTGGTCTCCGGCAGCGTGGCGAACATGTCCTGTTTGGCCACGGTGCCGAGGGCGCCGGCGTCCTGGGCGAAGAAGACGTCGGCCGGGGACCGGTCGCCCTCCTCAACGAGCTGCGCCGCCAACTGGGCGGTGGTGGCGTATCGGGGCCGGACCTCGATGCCGGTCTGCTCGGTGAACTTCTCCAGCAGCGGCTTGACGAGCGTCTCGTTCCGCCCGCTGTAGACGGTGATGATCTTGTCGTTGGGCTCGCCAGGGTCGGTGTCATCCGCACCGGACCCGCAGGCGGCCAGGCCAACGACGAGAAGCCCGGTCGCGACGAACGTCGCGGCGGACCGGCGGAAGAGTACAGACACGACGAACCCCATTCACACAACAGGTCGGCGGAGACCAACCCGGTGAAGTTAGCACAGGCTAACCTCACCGTGATGAGGTGTGCGGGATGAATCACGGCGGTGGACCGACCGCGGGTCGACCGGGCCGGCGGCGGGGGTGATCGGCGAGGCAGGTCAGTGCCGGCAGAGGGCAGGTCAGTGCCCGGCGGCGGTCGACAAGCGGTGGGTCAGCGCCGCCGGGTGGAGCCGATGAAGGCCCGCCACGCCGCCGGCCCGAAGGCCAGCGTCGGCCCGAGCGGGTCCTTGCTGTCGCGGACGCCGACGACACCGGGGAGATTGTCGGCCACCTCTACACAGTCGCCGCCGTTACCGCCGCTCTTCGTGCTCTTGCGCCACCGGGCACCGGTCAGGTCCATGCTGCTGCCGCTTCTCTCAGGAGATCCAGGGAACGCCCACGGGGGAGGGCCTCCCCACGGATGAGTTCCCACCGTCGCTCCAGCGTAACAATGTCCGATGTCTTCTCCAGCAGCTGCGCCCGCGCGGGGCTGTCCACGTGGGCCACCCGCGACCCGTCCGGCATGTCGGCGATGGTGAATGGCCCGTCCAGCCCCGGGTAGCTGGGGGCGTCGAGCGGGACGACGTGCAGCTGCACCTTCGGCGACTCGGCGCAGGCCAGCAGGTGGGCGAGCTGCTCGGCCATGAGGGCCCGGCTGTCGCCGACCCGCCGCCGCAGGACCCCGGCGTCCAGCACGGCGATCAGCAGCGGCCCCTGCTCGCGCTGGAGGATCGCCTGGCGGTTGAGCCGCTCCTCGACCAGATCGTCGGTGTCGGTGGTGAGGATGCCGCCGGCGAGCGTCGCCTCCGCGTACGCCTCGGTCTGGAGCAGCCCCGGCACCCAGGCGAGCTGGAAGGCCCGTAACGCGATCGCCTCGCGTTCGACGTTGACCCAGGGGCGGAACCAGACCGGCTCCCGGCGGCGGCTCACGTCCGGCCAAAGGGTGTCGATGTCTCGGCCCAGCAGCTCCGCGACGGTGGCCCGGTGTCGGGCCTGCGGGATGTGGCCGGGGTTGGCCCACCTCGCGGCGGTCTTCGGATGGACGCCGACCTGACCCGCGAGACTTTCGGCGGTGTGCCCCGCCTCGGTGAGCGCTGCGACAAATGCATGGTTCATGCCTGCTCCTACCTGGAACGAAGGGACTGTCCAAAAAACTAAAGGCAACGCTGTGTGATTGTCCAGCTTCGGATTGGAGGGTGATGGCAGGACGGTGCGGCCGGTGCGGACCCGAGCCCACCGGAGGCACTGTCGGGCCGCCCCGCCGGGGGTGGTGGGGCGGCCCTTCCACGCACTGAGGAGGCAGTCATGCGAGTACGTTGGTTCCGTTGTCGGCGTCGTCGGGAAGACACCCCGACGCAGCTACCGCGGCGGGTTCCGGCCGCACCCCAGCCGGCCTGGATGACGGCACCGACCGAGGCGTTTCCCCGGCCCGGTCGGGTCGGTTGGCTGACCCCCGCCCAGTCCTGGCGGGCGAACGGGGGGCGGCGGTGAGGCCGCACTCGTTGCCGCAGCCGAGACTCGGCCCCCACCCCGAGCACCCCCGCCACCGCGCCGGGAACCGGCCGCCGCACACGCCGCTGCGGCCGATGTGGGCATGCCGGGCGTGTGGCCAGCCGTGGCCCTGCGCGGAGGCCCGGCTGCTGTTGAAAGCCGAGTTTGCGACGCGCCCACCCAGTTTGTCGATCTACCTCGCCGGGCTGTTGTACGAGGCGATGCACGACCTGTATCACCTGAACCCGCACGACGGGCCGGGTCCGCGTGAGCTCTTCGACCGGTTCGTGGCCTGGGGCCCCTACCGCCGACCGGCCGGGCAGCCCGGGGAGTGATACCCCGGGCGCCGGACCCACCGATCCTCGCCGGGCCGGGAAGCGAGCCGGAAAGCGAGCCGGAAAGCGAGGTTGACGGCGACCTCCCGCGGCCGAAGGGCGAGGTGACAGGATGAGGGGGATCCCCGAGGAGGTCCGTGGTGAAGCGTCCGGCGTACCAGCCGATCCTGATCACCGACGCCCCGCGCAGCCAGGACGATCAGCTCACCAGCCGCCAGAAGCGGTACGTGCTGATGATGGGCGTCCGGGTGGCGTGTCTGATCGTCGGCGCGATCCTGGTCGGCGTGGAGGCCCCCATGCTCTGGCTCTGGCTGCCCCTGGCCGGCCTGGGCATGATCCTGATCCCGTGGCTGGCCGTGCTGCTGGCCAACGACCGGCCGCCGAAGGAGAAGCACCGCCTCGGTGGCCGGTTCCGGCCCCGGTCCCGCTCCTTGGCGGACCCGGCGCCGATGAGTCTCACGGCCGAGGAACAGCCGCACAAGGTCGTTGACGCCGAGCAGTGACCGGCGTCAGGTCGGTGGTCGGGCCCCCACCTGGCCGACCGCCGACGCGCCCAGGTCACCGGCCCGCTGCAGCACCGCCTCCGGGGTCGTCCCGGTCAGCCAGGTGGAGAGCAGGCCGGCGGCGAAGGCGTCGCCGGCCCCGGTGGGATCGACCACCGTCATCCGTCGGGTCGGGGTTACCGCGATCATGGCGTCCCGGTCCACCCAGACCGCGCCGGCCGCTCCCCGTTTGACCACCACCCGCCGGGCCGAGGCGGAGAGCACCCGCCCCTGCGCCGCCGGGTCGAGCCCGCCCGCCAGCACTCGGGCCTCCGCGGCGTTGACCAGGAGCAGGTCGATGCCGCGTACCCAGGTCAGGAAGGCCGCCGCGCCGACCCGCCGCAGCGGTGCCGCGCTGGCCGCGTCCACGCTGATCGAGAGCCCCCGTTCGCGGGCCGCGGCCAGTGCGTGGAGTCCGGCCGGTCGGGACTCGGCATCCAGCAGGGTGTAACCGGACAGGTGTAGATGGCCGGCGTCCGGCGCGGCGTCCAGAGCGGCGTCCACCGCCGCCGGCGAAAGCCACAGGTTCGCCCCCCGCTCGGTGACCATCGTGCGTTCGTCGCTGGTGGCCAGCACCAGGACCGTTCCGGTGGGGACCTCGGGTACCTGGGTGACCGCGCAGTCGACCCCGCCGCGCTCCAACTCGGCGACCCGGTCCCGGCCGGGACCGTCGTCGCCCACCGCCCCGACCAACGTCACGGGCATGCCCAGCGCGCCCAGCCAGGCCGCGGTGTTCGCCGCCTGGCCACCCCCGGTGAACCGGATCTCGGCCGGTGTGTCCGAACCGGTCGTGAGCGGTCCGGCCAGCACCGCCACCACGTCGGTGATCAGGTCGCCGACGACGACCACCCGGGGTGGCGTCATGCCTGCCGGGCAGCCGACGCGACTGCGATCCGGGCGGCGAGGTCGGCGTTGCGCAGGATGATCCGGATGTTTACCGCGAGGCTGGCCCCCTCGGTCGCGGAGTGGAAGTGCGCCAGCAGGAACGGGGTCACCGCCTTGCCGGTGATCCCCTCCCGCCGCAACAGTGCCAGCCCCTCGGCCAGGGTGCGATCGTGTAGCGCCGGGTCGAGCTGCTCGTCAGTGGGCAGCGGGTTGGCCACGACCAGGCCCCCGGAGTGCAACCCGTGCTGCTCCTGGGCGGCGAGCGCCCCCGCCACCTGCTCCGGCGAGTCGACCGACCAGTCCAGGTCGAAGCCGCCGTCGGTGAGGTAGAAGCCGGGGAAGCGGCGGGTGCGGTAGCCGACCACCCCGACCCCGAGTGTCTCCAGGCGTTCCAACGTGGCGCCCGAGTCGAGAATCGACTTCACCCCGGCGCAGACCACGGCGATCGGCGTACGGGCCAGGGTCGTCAGGTCGGCGGACTCGTCGAAGCTCTGGGCCGCCTCGCGGTGCACGCCGCCGAGACCGCCGGTGGCGAACACCCGGATCCCCGCCGCCGCGGCCACCGCGCTGGTAGCAGCCACGGTCGTGGCGCCGTCCGCGCCGGTCGCGGCGGCCACGGCGAGATCGCGTACGGAGAGCTTGGCCACGTCGTCAACGGTGGCGAGGCGGGTCAGCTCCGCGTCGTCGAGGCCGACCACGAGCTGGCCGGCGACCATACCGATGGTGGCCGGTACCGCGCCGGCGTCGCGGACGGTTTGCTCGATCTCGCGGGCCACCCGGAGGTTGTCCGGCTGGGGCAGGCCGTGCGAGACGATTGTGCTCTCGAGCGCTACCACGGGACGGCCGACGCGGAGCGCGTCGGCGACCTCGGCGCCGTGTCGGAGGTGAAAGGTGGTCACAGTGCCCAACCGTACGGCGTCGGTCAGTCGGGCTCGAAGTAGACCGGGCAAAGGGTGACCTGCCAGACTTGGCGGGTGGAGGTATGGAAGTGAGCACACAGGTTCTCGAGCGTCCCGAGGTGAAGGACGCCGACACCGGCCCCGAGATGTTCCATTACGTGCGCAAAGAGAAGATCGCCGAGAGTGCCGTGATGGGCACCTACGTCGTGGCGCTCTGCGGCGAGACCTTCCCGGTCACCAAGTCGGCCAAGCCGGGCTCACCGGTCTGCCCCAAGTGCAAGGAGATCTACGAGTCAATGCGCGAGTGAGTCGACCGCAGGCTGGTCCGCCGCCCGCGCGAGCTGTGGCGGTGCTCACCGCTCCGTCCCCCTTCCGTCAACCGTGGCGTCGAGTGGGGCGTACGGCGCTCGCTGGTTATGCTGGGCCGGCCCTCGCGGCACTGCGCGCGGGGGTGTTTTCATGGGCGGCGGCGGCGCCGATGCCGGTACGGCTCAGAGGCGTGCGTTCGTAACCCGCGATCCTCGGTCGGGGCCGTCCCGCCGGCGGTGAGAGGAGCTTCGCGTGGCAGCCCGGACGCCAACGCTCGAGACGTTCCCAGCCCTGCGCGCCTGGCAGCGCCGGGCGCTGGTGGAGTACCTACGTCGGCGGGAGCCGGATTTCACGGCGGTGGCCACCCCGGGGGCCGGTAAAACCACGTTCGCCCTTCGGGTCGCCGCCGAGCTGCTCGCCGATGGCAGCATCGAGGCGATCACCGTGGTCGCCCCGACCGAGCACCTCAAGACCCAGTGGGCGCAGGCTGCGGCCCGGGTCGGCATCCAGCTCGACGCGGCCTTCCGGAACGCGGATCTGCACTCGTCGGCGGACTTCCACGGGGCGGTGGTCACCTACGCCCAGGTGGGGATGGCGCCGCAGGTGCACCGGCGGCGCACCCTGACCCGGCGCACCCTGGTCATCCTCGACGAGATCCACCACGCTGGCGACTCCCGGACCTGGGGGGACGGGGTGCAGGCGGCCTTCGAGGGCGCGGAGCGCCGGCTCATGCTCACCGGTACCCCGTTTCGCTCCGACGACAACCCGATCCCGTTCGTCAGCTACGAGCGGGGCGGGGACGGCCTCCTGCGATCCCGCGCCGACTCCGTCTACGGCTACGCCGACGCGCTGCACGACGGCGTGGTACGCCCGGTGCTCTTCCTGGCCTACTCGGGGGAGACCCGGTGGCGGACGAACGCCGGTGAGGAGCTGGCCGCCCGGCTCGGGGAGCCGATGACCCAGGATCTGATCGCGCAGGCGTGGCGGACCGCGCTCGACCCGGCCGGCGACTGGATGCCGCAGGTGCTGCGGGCGGCGGATGCCCGGCTGACCGTGCTGCGTAACGCGGGGATGCCCGACGCCGCTGGGCTGGTGATCGCCAGTGACCAGCAGACCGCCCGGTCGTACGCGAAGCTCATCGAGCAGGTGACCGGGGAGAAGGCCGCCGTGGTGCTCTCCGACGACGCGGGTGCCTCGGACCGGATCGCGACGTTCGCGGCGGGTGAGCAGCGTTGGCTGGTGGCGGTCCGGATGGTCTCCGAAGGGGTGGACATCCCGCGGCTCGCCGTCGGCGTCTACGCCACCAGCGCCAGCACCCCGCTCTACTTCGCCCAGGCTATCGGGCGGTTCGTCCGGGCCCGCCGGCCGGGGGAGACGGCGTCGGTCTTCCTGCCCAGCGTCCCGCACCTGCTCGGCCTCGCCAGCGAGATGGAAGCCGAGCGGGATCATGTGCTGGGCAAGCCGAAGGAGCAGGAGGGCTTCGACGACGACCTGCTGGAGCGCGCCCAGCGGGACGACCAGGCCAGCGGTGAACTGGAGAAGCGGTTCGCCGCGCTCTCGGCGACCGCCGAGCTGGATCAGGTGATCTTCGACGGCGCGTCCTTTGGCACCGCCGCTCAGGCCGGTACGCCGGAGGAGGAGGAGTACCTCGGGCTGCCCGGGCTGCTCACCGCTGATCAGGTGGCCATGCTGCTGTCCAAGCGGCAGGCAGAGCAGCTCGCCGCGTCGCGACGCCGGGGCACCGCGCGGCCGGCTGAGCCGGCCGCGGCGACCGCTGCCGCCCCGCCGGCGCCGATGAGCGCGGCCCAGCGCCGGGTGGCGCTGCGCCGACAGTTGAACGCCCTGGTGGCTACCCGGCATCACCACACCGGCCAGCCGCACGGCAAGATCCATGCGGAGCTTCGCCGTCGCTGCGGTGGTCCGCCCAGCGCCCAGGCGACGATTGAGCAGCTGGAGGAGCGGATCGCCACCGTCCAGACCCTCTGACCCGACCCGCCGCCGATCGGTCCCCCGGAACAGGAGGGCAGCTACCGGGCACGAAGACGGTAGGCGCGGACACGAGGACGGTAGGCCGCCGGAGACCACAAAGCCGGCCGGGCCCACGGGGCCCGGCCGGCTTTCATGTTCAGTTGCGGATCCTCAGTTGGTCATCAGATCGGCGCCACGCCAGCTGAACTCCGGGTCCGCCGCGTACCGCACAGTGATCTTGACGAGATCCTCCGCGTACTTGTTCGCGTGATGTCCGCAAAATACCAGTTCCCCGCCGCCAGCAAGGGTAATGCGGAGCTTGCCGGCAGCATTGCAGCGGTCGCACCGTTCATCGGCGGCCGGGGGGCTCACCGTCTCGGGCGGCGGCGTGAGGGTCGGGGTCATCGCCTTCCTCCTCTGGTCGTCACCGATGAACACTCTCTTCGGTCGTTGCTCACCTATCGTGCAACACCCTGATCAGGGCGCGCGTTCCCTGTGTGCCCGCGGGGGACCGAGGTCACACCTGACTCCGACAGCGTCCCTGTACTAAGGGTGCCACGTCAACGATCACAACCCGGCAACCATCCGACCAACGGATGGGGTTGCGCGGAGAGTGCTCAAACTGACACGCTTAGTTGACATCTGCCGTGAGGTCCGGCGCGGATTTCGGTCCCAGCGCCCCCTAGTCCAGGTAATCCCGGAGAACCTGCGACCGGGACGGGTGACGCAGCTTGGACATCGTCTTGGACTCGATCTGCCGGATGCGCTCTCGGGTCACCCCGTAAACCTGGCCGATTTCGTCCAGCGTACGTGGCTGACCATCGGTCAGGCCGAACCGGAGGCGGACCACCCCGGCCTCCCGCTCGGACAGCGTCTGCAGCACCTGCTGGAGCTGGTCCTGGAGGAGCGAGAATGACACCGCGTCAACCGCGACCACGGCCTCGGAGTCCTCGATGAAGTCACCGAGCTGGCTGTCGCCCTCGTCGCCGATGGTCTGGTCGAGCGAGATCGGCTCCCGGGCGTACTGCTGGATCTCCAGCACCTTCTCCGGTGTGATATCCATCTCTTTTGCGAGCTCCTCCGGAGTGGGCTCGCGGCCCAGGTCCTGGAGCAGCTCGCGTTGGATCCGGCCGAGCTTGTTGATCACCTCGACCATGTGCACCGGGATGCGGATGGTACGGGCCTGGTCGGCCATGGCGCGGGTGATGGCCTGGCGGATCCACCAGGTGGCGTAGGTGGAGAACTTGTAGCCCTTGGTGTAGTCGAACTTCTCGACGGCGCGGATCAGGCCGAGGTTGCCTTCCTGGATCAGGTCGAGGAAGGCCATCCCACGGCCGGTGTAGCGCTTGGCGAGCGACACCACCAGGCGGAGGTTCGCCTCCAGGAGATGGTTCTTTGCCCGCTCCCCGTCCCGCGAGATCCACATCATGTCGCGCTGCATGTCGCGGCTGAACTTCTCGTCGCTCTCCTCCGCCGCGCGCAGCTGCTCGGTGGCGTAGAGACCGGCCTCGATCCGCTTGGCGAGCTCGACCTCCTGCTCGGCGTTGAGGAGCGGGACCTTGCCGATCTGCTTCAGGTACGCCCGGACGGAGTCGGCGGAGGCGGTCAGCTCCGCGTCCCGGCGGGCCTGCTTGAGGGCCTCGGACTCCTCGTCGTCCCACTCGAAGTCGTTGTCGCTGGCGGAGTTGGCCGCGTCGGTCTCGGCGGCCCGGGTCAGCTCCGCCGGCTCGTCAACCACCACGTCCTCGATCTCGGCGGCCAACTCCTCCGCGTCGACCTCGCCGGCAGCCCCGCTCTTGGTGGACTTCGTGGCCTTCGCGGTCTTCGTCGTGGTCTTCGCCGGGCCGGTCGCCGCGGCCACGGTTGCCTTGGTGGCCCGGGTGGCCTTCTTCGCCGGCACGGCCTTGGCGCCGTCGGCGGCAGCACCGGCGGCCTTGCGGGCGGTGGCCTTCCGCGGCGCTGGGGCCGGTGCCTCGGCCCCCGTCGGTGCAGCCTTGGAAGTGGGCGCGGCGGCCTTCTTGGTGGTCTTGGCGGTGGTGGCCCGGGAGGCTGGGGTGGTCGACCGGGCGGCGGCCACCCGGCGGCGTGGGGTGGTGCTGGCCGAACCGTCAACCACGACGGTCACCCCCGCCTCCGAGAGCGCCCGGAGGATCTTCTTGGCCTGGGCCGGAGTCACCTCGGCTGACTCGACAGTGCGCGCGAGCTGTGCCGACGTGAGCTGACCACCGGCGCTCTGCGCATGTGCGATCAAGGTGTCGGTGAGCGAACGAACGTCGGCGCCGGTCTGGCGGGGTTCTGTCACGAATGACCTTCCGGTGGCGAAGAGCGAGCACGGCAGGGTCGTCCGGCGTGGGGCGGAGCGCGGTGCCGGGCGAGTCGTTGGCCCCCCGTGTCGCGGGCCCGCCGGTTGGTGGCGGTCCGTGGCGCGTGGGCAGGGTGAATTGTAACGCTGTCCACGGCGATCATTCGGCGGCGCACGCCGGACCGCCGATTGGACCGCCGATTTGGCGCGGATGTGGACTTTGAAAGGATGATACCCGCATATGGTCGCGACCACCCCGGTCGTGCGGGAAGGGGACGAGAATGGTCCGCTCGGTACCGGAGCCGCGGGAACTGCTGGAGATCGCGATCGAGGTGGCGCGGGAGGCAGCCGCGACGGCGTACCGGATGCGCAGTCAGGGTGTCTCGGTGGCCGCGACCAAGAGCACCGTCACCGACGTGGTGACCGCGGCCGACCGGGCGGTGGAGCGGCAGGTGCGCGAGGCGCTGCGCCGGCTCCGGCCGGGAGACTCCGTGCTGGGTGAGGAGTACGGGGAGGCGGGCACCGCTGGCGCTGTCCGATGGATCGTTGATCCCATCGACGGCACCGTCAACTACCTGTACGGCATTCCGCACAGCGCGGTCTCGCTCGCCGCTGAGGTGGACGGGGTGGTGGTCGCCGGCGTGGTGCGCAACGTCGTCACCGGTGAGGAGTGGACCGCGACCGTCGGTGGCGGCGCCTGGCGGGACGGCCAACGACTGCGCTGCTCCACCGAGCCAGATCTGGGCCAGGCCCTGGTGGCCACCGGCTTCGGCTACGACCCGCGCCGCCGGCAGCATCAGGGCCGCGTACTGGTCGAGCTGATCCCGCACATCCGTGACATCCGTCGGTTCGGCGCGGCGGCCCTCGATCTCTGCCTCACCGCCGAGGGGCGGGTGGACGCCTACTACGAGAAGGGGCTAGCCGCCTGGGACCTCGCCGCGGGAGGGCTGGTGGCCACCGAAGCCGGACTCCGGGTCGGCGGCTTGGGTGGGGCGCCGGCCGGGCCGGATCTGGTGATCGCCGCACCCCCGGGGCTCTTTGCGCCGCTGCACGACCGGCTGGCCGACCTCGACGCCGCCGGCGGCCCCTGAGAACCGACCGCCGGCGGTCCCGGAAGACCGACCGGCGGGAGAGCCGCACCGGGAGCTTTGGTCACTCCTCCTGGAACGGGCAGGTGCCGGGCGGCGCCACCGGTGCCCCGAGGTCACCGAGGGATTGGTTGACCTCGGTCGTGGTGGCGAGTTGCTGGAAGGCGCTGCCCAGGATGATGTCCACGGTGGGCTCGGCGCGCTCCGGGTCGAACTCGATCGCGGCGTTGTCCAGGAAGTAGGCCCGCAGGAGGTGCGCCGAACCAACGCCCTTCGGCCCGTATCGCAGGACCGCGATGTTGTCGGTCTTCGCCGCGTCGCCAGTCTCCTCGATCTGGAACTTCCGATTTCGGAAGTCGTCGGAGACCTTGCCGGCGAGGCCCACCTGGTCGGTCCCATTGAGCACCTTGATCTTCACCTCGGCCGGCTCACGGAGGGTGACGTCCGCCTCCGGCCAGCCCGCCTCGCAGCCGGCGCCGCGCCCCGCGTTGCTCTGCGTGTCCCGGACGAGGGCGACAACGGTGAAGATCAGCGCCAGGATCGCTAACAGGGCGACGACGACGAGTGCTCGCACTCGCGCAAAGCTCATCAAGGTGCTCCCGGGACGGAGGAGGGCGACGGTCGTCAACGGTGGGCGAGGCGCCCGAACGGCCATCCGGTACGCCGCTGAGGTTAACGGTTGTCCGGCGGCGGCGTGGAAACAGCCGGACATGCCGGCGTGCCGGCCGGGAACGAGGTAGTACTACCCCTATCTTCATGTCGCCTGAGTCACATTGGGAACAACTTCCCGTGCGGAGGCGTACATCTCTTCCACGAGGGCGGTATACATGCCACGCCCGCAGTGGAGGTAAGGTACCGCGCTCGCTGGGTAGTTCTCTGGCGGCGTCGACCCGACTCCTGCCGGGTCGGGTGAACGACACAAGTGGTGGCCGCCCAGCGGAACCGAAACAACGTCGTCCGGCGTTACAACCGGAAGCGACAACATCGATATGGGAGAGTGAACCGATGGCCACCGACTACGACGCCCCGCGTCGCGACGAGGTCGACCTCGGCGAGGACAGCCTGGAAGAGCTGAAGGCCCGGCGCGTCGACTCACAGTCGGGCGCCGTGGATGTGGACGAGGCCGAGGTGGCGGAGAGCTTCGAGCTTCCCGGCGCCGACCTGGCCGACGAGGAGCTGACGGTCAAGGTGCTGCCGATGCAGCAGGACGAGTTCCGTTGCGGGCGTTGCTTCCTGGTGCACCACCGCAGCCAGTTAGCGGCCCAGCGCAACGGCGACCTCATCTGCCGCGAGTGCGTCTGACCGGGACAAGAACCTCACCACGGGCGGCGGCTCTGTGCCGGGGCCGCCGCGCACCCCGGTCGCCGTGCGGCGGTCCGGTGGGCAGCGGCGCCCCCGTCCCGGTCGGCCGCCCGCGCGGCCCAGTCCAGCGGGAGGCCCGGTGCCATGACCGAGCGGGATCGCGCCGAGCCGGACCACACCGAGCCGGACCACACCGTCGACCAACCGGTCGGTGACGCCGACGATCTCGGTGCCACCGTCGCGGAGCTGACCGCCGACGATGTCTCGTCGACCCGGCGCGGGCAGCTCCTCGGTCGCCTGGTCGGGCAGGCTCAGACCCGCGGGTTCGGCGACCTGTTCCGGCCAGGGTCGGCGCTCGGCTGGATGGTTGACACCATCGCCGAGATCGCCCCGCACGTGCCGGTCCGAGACCGGGCCACGCTCCGTCGGCACTTCCCTGACCTGGACGGTGAGGCGCTGGCCGAACGTCTCGTCCGGAACGCCGCCCGGGCGAGCGCCGGAGTGGGCGCTGCCGGTGGTGGCGTCGCCGCTGTCGAGTGGACGGTGCCCCCGAGCCTGCTCACGGCGCCGGTGCTGCTGGCCGCCGAGACGGTTGCGGTGGTCGCGATCGAACTGAAGCTGGTCGGCGAGCTGCACGAGGTGTACGGGGTGCCGCTGCCTGCCGGTGGGGCCCAGCGGGCGGTGGCGCTCGTCGTCTCCTGGTCCGGGCGGCGAGGGATCAACCCGATGAAGCCGGGCGTTGGAGTGAGCGCGGTGCTGGGTGCCGCAGCCCGTCGTGAGCTACGGGACCGGCTGGTCCGACGCCTCGGCCGCAACCTCACCACGCTGGGCCCGTTCCTCACCGGCGCGGCTGTCGCGGGCTACCTGAACCGTCGGGCCACGCGCGCGACGGCCGACCTGCTCCGTGCTGATCTCCGGCGCCGGGCTGGGGCGCCCCCCGATCCACCGTGAGCCCTCCGGCAGTCGGTGGCCCTGTCTTGCGAGCCGCCCGCAGCCGGTGGCGCCGCGGCCGATTCAGTCTCGACTGGTATCGGCCGCCTCCTGGCCGGTGTGGGTCGTCTCCTGGCCGGTGTGGGCCGCGTCCCGGGCGGCGAGGAGCGCCTCCGCCAACTGCACCGGCCGCCGGGTGCTCACCACCCAGAACGGGGTCGGGTCAGCCGGGTCGTCAAGCACCACCTGCACGGCGCCGGGGATCCACGGCCGCTGGATCACGAACGCCAGGGGGTCCGCGCCGACGCCGAGCACCTCCCGTCGCCCGGCGGCGTCCAACGGGATGACCTCGGCGACGAACCGGGCCGGCAGCCGCGCGTCGTCCACCCGCAGCTCGTCGTCGTCAACCGCCACCCGGATCCGGCCCAGCCAGAGCAGGCTCACCAGGCACGCCGGGAGCAGCAGCACGAACGGTAGCCACGCCCGGACGCCCGCCGCGCCCAGCCAAACCTCGGCGGCGAGCAGCCCGGCCACGGCGAATCCGCCCAGCCAGAGCCACCACGGCAGATCTAGCCGTTCGGTGTAGCGGGCAGCCGGGGACGAGGAGACGCGCACGAGATGAAGGGTACGGCGCGCGCCGCGGTGAGTACCGGGCAGGATGGGCAGGTCACCCAGGAACCGGATGGAAGAGGAAACCGTGACCGACGTCGTACCCGTGCCTGTGCGGCAGCTCGACCCTGGGCTGCCGCTCCCTGCGTACGCCCATCCCGGCGATGCGGGGGCGGACCTGGTGGCCGCTGCGGATGTGGAGCTGCCCCCCGGTGGCCGGGCCCTGGTGCCGACCGGGGTGGCCATCGCGCTGCCCGAGGGGTATGTGGGCCTGGTCCACCCCCGTTCGGGTCTGGCGGCTCGGCTCGGCGTGACCGTGCTCAACGCGCCCGGTACGGTCGACGCCGGCTACCGGGGTGAGATTCTGGTCAACCTGATCAACCATGATCGGGAGGCGGTGGCGCGGATCGCGCGCGGTGACCGCATTGCACAGCTGGTCGTGCAGCGGGTGGCCCGGGCGGGGTTCCAGCTGGCGACGGAGCTGCCCGCGTCCCAGCGGGGCGCCGGCGGGCACGGCTCCACCGGCGGTCACGCCGGCCTGGGGTCGGCCCCCGGGGCGACTGACGGCCGGCAGCCGGTGTCGGAGGCATCGTGATAGCCGGCGCGGGCGCATCACCGGTAGCGAAGGAAAGTGACAGGGTGGGCGTGAACAGCGTGAACAGCGGAGGGTGTACGCAGTGATCTTCTCCCGAAAGCGGGCCGGTGCCGAACGACGCCCGCGCGACGAGCGGCCCGAGGCCCAGGACGCGCACGAGGCGACGAACTCGGTGACACCGGCCCCTGGTCCCTACGATGTGAGCGAGGCGCCGGCCGGGGTGCAGCGGCTCGACCTGGGGAGCCTGCAGATTCCCGCGGTCGGCGGGGTCGAGGTGCGGGTGCAGGCCGACCCGCAGGGCGCTGTCCAGCAGGTGGTGCTCGTGCACGGGCAGAACGCGCTTCAGCTTGGGGTCTTCGCCGCCCCGCGCAGCTCGGGCATCTGGGACGAGGTACGCGAGGAGATCCACCAGTCCCTGTCCAACGACGGCGCCACCACCGAGGAGGTCGCGGGTACGTACGGCATTGAGCTACGGGCCCAGGTCCCCACCCAGGACGGCCGTACCGACCTGCGGTTCGTCGGCATTGACGGGCCGCGCTGGATGGTCCGCGCCGTCTACCAAGGCACGGCGGCGACCGAGCCGGATGCGGCCGGCCCGCTGACTGTCTGTCTGGAGGGCCTCGTCGTTGACCGGGGGCAGGAGGCCCGGCCGGTGCGGGAGCCGCTGCCCCTGCGCCTGCCCCGGGAGGCCGCCGAACAGGCGGCAGCGGAACAGGCCGCCGCGGGCGGCTCCGCCGCCGAGCCGAAGCCGGCCCCGCAGGCCTGACGGCGCTGCACCAATCGCTGGGATCCGCTCCGTCGGCGTACGCTGGCGGAGCGGTCCCGACGTGCGGTGGGCCGCTCCACCGCCGGTCCCGGAGGGTCGGCCCAGCCCGGAGAGGGTGACGCGGAGGTCATGTCGACCGACGAGCGACGGGGTTCGCTGCGGCGCGTGCTACGCCGGCTCACCGCGACCGAGGCGGAGATCGAGGCGCAGGAGCTGCTCCGGGAGAGTGCCGAACACGGCGGTATGCCGGCCCGCCAGTGCTGCCGGGGCCAGCTGGTCGCGGTCTCCGGCCGGCTCCGCACCGTGGTCTACACGCCGCGGACCAACCAGCCGACGTTGGAGGCGGACCTGTACGACGGCAGCGATGTGGTGACCCTGGTATGGCTGGGCCGGCGGCACATCGCCGGCATCGAACCGGGCCGACATCTGACCGCACGGGGGCGGGTCGCCATCCGAGGTGACCGTAAGGTCATCTACAACCCGTACTACGAGTTGGAGCCGCCGAAGTGACGACGGGACAGCGCCCGACGGCGCAGCCGGGCACGGGGGCGGAGGAGCCGCTCCCGACGCTCGCCGAGCAGATGGCCGACCAGCTGGGGGGCTGGCGCGGAATGCTGGAGTCCAGCATTCCGGTGGTCGTCTTCGTGGTCGCCAACATCATCGGTGAGCTGCGGCCGGCGGTGATCGCCGCGGTGGGGGTCGCGGTGTTGATCGCGGTGCTGCGGCTGGCCCAGCGGCGGCCGGTGCGGCACGCGGTGAACGGGCTGTTCGGGATCGCGATCGGCGCGGCGATCGCCTGGCGCAGCGGCGACGAGCGGGATTTCTACCTGCCCGGCATCCTCTACGGCATCGGCTACGGCGTGGCGCTGCTGGTGTCGGCGGCGATCCGGCAGCCCCTGGTCGGCTGGATCTGGTCGATCCTGGTGGCCAAGGGCGCCTCCGACTGGCGTCAGGACCCGATCCTGGTGCGGACCTTCACCCGGTTGACCGTGCTCTGGGGGGTGGTCTGGCTGGCGAAGGTCGGGGTGCAGGCCGGGCTCTACCTCGCCCACCAGGACACCGCGCTCGGCGTCGCCCGCCTCCTGCTCGGCTATCCGCCGTACGTGCTGCTCCTGCTGATCACGGTCTGGACGGTGCGTCGGGTGACCCGGCAGACCCCCGAAGCCCCCCTGACGCCTCAGGCCCCCCAGGCCCCGGTCGAGTAACCGCCGTCCGCTCCGCTCAGCAGGCCTTGCGGGTCCGCTCGACGCTGTCCGGGCCGAGCACCACCGTCCGGACGGAGTCCTCCACCTCCGCCGTGCAGACGAAGATCAGCTCATCGCCGGCCTCGATCGGGTCGTCCGGGCTGGGCACCAGCACCCGCTTGCCGCGCAGGATCGCCACCAGCGCCGCGTCGCGGGGCAGTGGCACTTCCCGTAGCGGTTGACCGACGTACGGGGCGCTCGTCGGCAGCGTGATCTCGACCAGGTTCGCCTCCCCCTGTCGGAAGGTCATCAGTCGGACCAGGTCACCGACGGTCACCGCCTCCTCCACCAGGGCGGCCATCACCCGCGGCTTGCTGACCGCCACATCCACCCCCCACTGTTCGGTGAAGAGCCACTCGTTCTCGGCCCGGTTGATCCGGGCGACCACCCGGGGCACCGCGAACTCGGTCTTGGCCAGCAGTGAGACCACCAGGTTGACCTTGTCGTCCCCGGTGGCGGCGACCACCACGTCGCGGTTGGCCAGCTCGGCCTCCTCCAGGTTGGTCAACTCACAGGCGTCGGCCAGCACCCACTCCGCGTCCGGCACCCGTTCGGGTCGGAGCATCGTGGGCTGCCGCTCGATCAGCGTCACCTGGTGGCCGTTCTCGATCAGCTCCTGGGCGATGGAGCGGCCCACGTTCCCGGCGCCGGCGATGGCGACCCGCATGTCACTGCCCCCCTTCCAGCGGCTGCGCCGCCGCTGACGTGACCGCGTTGACGATGTCGTCGGTGACCAGCATGAAGATCTGGTCCCCCTCCTGTACGACGGTGCTCGGCGTCGGCAACGTGCCGATGCCGAACCGGGTGAGGTACGCCACCCGGGCGCCGGTTGTCTTCTCCAGCGCCAGCACCGAGCGGCCGACCCAGTCCTTGTGCACCGGCACCTCCACGATCGAGACGGTGCTCGTCGGGTCCCGGAACAACGCCTCGTTGCCCTCTGGCACCAGGTGCCGCAGCATCCGGTCGGCGGTCCACCGGACGGTGGCCACCGTCGGGATGCCGAGACGCTCGTAGACCTGAGCCCGTCGCGGGTCGTAGATGCGCGCCGCGACGTGGGTGACACCGAAGGTCTCCCGCGCCAGCCGAGCGGAGATGATGTTGGAGTTGTCGCCGCTGGAGACGGCCGCGAACGCGTCCGCTCGCTGGATGCCGGCCTGCCGGAGCACCTCTCCGTCGAAGCCGGCGCCGGTCACCGTGATGCCGGCGAAGTCCGGGCCGAGTCGGCGGAAGGCGTCGGAATTCTGGTCGACGACCGCTACCGAGTGTCCGCGGGCCTCCAGACCGTGTGCGAGGGTCGCTCCGACCCGCCCACAGCCCATGATCACCACATGCACCGTGTGCCCCTCCTCAACATCCGCCCGCACCAGCCGTTGCGGCTGTTGGACGAGCCTGTCACGTCCCCGGGGCGGACGCGGACCGACGGTACTCCGTGCCTGCACCCCCCGGTCTCCGGCCACCCGGGCGTGGGCGTGGCCGAAGGTCGTACGCTTGGCGGTTGTGGCCCGACCCGCCTCGCTGGTGAAGCGACTGCTCGTCGGTCGACCGTTCCGGTCCGACCGACTCCAGCACACCCTGCTGCCGAAGCGCATCGCCCTGCCCGTTTTCGCTTCCGACGCGCTCTCCAGCGTGGCGTACGCCCCCGACGAGATCCTGCTGATGCTCTCGTTCGCCGGGGCCTCGGCGTTCGTCTTCTCGCCGTGGATCGCCCTGGCGGTGGTCGTGGTGATGCTCGCCGTGGTGGCGAGCTACCGGCAGAACGTGTACGCCTACCCGTCCGGTGGCGGCGACTACGAGGTGGCCACGGTCAACCTGGGGCGCCGCGCCGGTGTCGGCGTGGCCAGTGCCCTCCTGGTCGACTACGTGTTGACCGTCGCCGTGTCGGTCGCGTCCGGGGTGGCGAACCTGGGCGCGGTGATCCCCTTCGTGGCCACCCACAAGGTGGCGGTGGCCGTCGCCGCGGTGGTGCTGCTCGCCGCCGTCAACCTGCGGGGGATCAAGGAGTCCGGTACCACCTTCGCCATCCCCACCTACGGCTTCATGATCGTTATCGTTGGCATGATCCTCACCGGGCTGGTCCGGGTGGTGCTGCTCGGCCACGACCTGCGGGCTCCGAGCGCGGACCTGGTCATCGCCACCGAGTGGAGCGACACGACCGGGTGGGCGATGGCGTTCCTGCTGCTGCGGAGCTTCTCCTCCGGCTGCGCTGCGCTCACCGGCGTCGAGACGATCTCCAACGGGGTGCCTGCCTTCCGGTCGCCGAAGAGCCGCAACGCGGCGACCACCCTGCTCATGCTCGGCGCGGTGGCGGTGACCATGCTGGTCGGCATCGTCTGGCTGGCCCGGCTGACCGGCCTGCAGTTCGTGGAGGACCCGGCCCGGCAGATCGTCGGCGGCCCCGACGGGTACGTGCAGAAGACCGTCACCGCGCAGCTCGGCGAGACCATCTTCGGCTCCGGCTCGCTGCTGCTGTTCGTGGTCGTCGGCGTCACCGCCCTGATCCTCTTCCTGGCCGCGAACACCGCGTTCACCGGCTTCCCGGTGCTCGGGTCGATCCTCGCCCAGGATCGCTACCTGCCCCGGCAGCTACACACCCGGGGGGACCGGCTCGCGTTCTCCAACGGCATCCTCTTCCTGGCCGGCTTCGCGATCGTGCTGATCATCGGCTTCCAGGCCGAGGTGACCAAGCTGATCCAGCTCTACATCGTCGGTGTCTTCGTCTCGTTCACCCTGTCTCAGGCCGGCATGATCCGGCACTGGAACCGCTACCTCCGGGTGGAACGCGACCAGCAGGTCCGCCGGCAGATGATCCGCTCCCGGGCGATCAACAGCTTCGGCATGGCGATGACCGCCACCGTACTGGTGATCGTGGTCGTCACGAAGTTCCTGCTCGGCGCGTGGATCGCCATCGCCGCGATGATCATGATCTACCTGGTGATGCTGGGGATCCGGAGGCACTACGACCGAGTCGCCGTCGAGCTCATCCCCGACGAGGGGCGGCCGGTGAAGCCGGCCCGTAACCACGCGGTCGTGCTGGTCAGCAAGGTGCACCAGCCGACCCTGCGGGCGATCGCCTACGCGCAGGTCACCCGGCCCGACAGCCTGACCGCGGTGACGGTGAACGTGGACGACCAGGACACCCGCCGGCTGCAGGCCGAGTGGGAACGGCGGGACGTGCCGGTCGCCCTGACCGTGATCGACTCGCCGTATCGGGAGATCACCCGACCGATCCTCGACTACGTGGCCGGCGTCCGCCGGTCCTCGCCCCGCGACGTGGTCACCGTCTTCATCCCCGAATATGTGGTCGGCCACTGGTGGGAGAACCTCTTGCACAACCAGAGCGCACTGCGGCTCAAGGGTCGGCTGCTCTTCGAACCGGGAGTGATGGTCACCAGCGTGCCGTGGCAGCTCGCCTCGACCGAGGGCAAGGATCTGGACCGGCTGGACGAGACGCTCAGTCGCGGGCCGGCCCGCGGTCCCCGGGCGACGCCGGGCGGCCCGGAGCCGGCAGATGGCACGCCAACGGTCCCCGCTCCGCCGCCCCGGAGCGGTCCGGACCCGTCCGATGGAGGTGGCCGGTGACCGGTGACGAGGGGCTGGCAGAGGCCGAGCGGGTCGAGTTGACCGTCGGGGCGGTGGCCCCGGGCGGGCACTGCGTCGCCCGGGTCGCCGGCCAGGTGGTCTTCGTTCGGCACGCGCTGCCCGGCGAGCGGGTGGTGGTCGAGGTCACCGAGGTACACCGTGGGTTCGTCCGGGCCGACGCGGTGACGGTGCTGCAGGCCGCACCGGAGCGGGTGGAGCCCCCCTGCCCGTACGCGAAGCCCGGCCGCTGCGGCGGCTGTGACCTGCAGCACGTGTCCCCCGAGGCGCAGCTGACCTGGAAGGCGGGGGTGATCCGCGAGCAACTCACCCGACTGGGCGGGTTGACCGAGGGGGAGCTGGACGCGCTGGGCATCCAGGTCGAGGCGCTGCCCGGCGGGTCGCTGGGCTGGCGTTCCCGGGTGCGCTACACCGTCGACGGCGCCGGCCGGGCCGGCCTGCTCAAGCACCGCTCCTACGAGGTGGTGCCGATCGACCGGTGCCGGATCGCCCACCCGGCGATTCAACAACTGCCGGTGCTCGGCCCCGTACGGTGGCCGGACGCCGACGCCGTCGAGTCGGTCGCCTCGACCGGTGGGGACGTGACCGTGACCGCCGTCGCCGGCGGGACGGCGCGGCCGGTGAGCGGGCCGGAACGGGTCCACGAGGAGGCCGTCGGCCGCCGGTGGACGCTGCCCCCGTCGGCATTCTGGCAGGTCCACCCGGCGGCGGCGGACACCCTGGTCAACGCGGTGCTGGCGCAGCTCGACCCGCAGCCCGGGGAGACCGCCTGGGACCTGTACGGCGGGGCGGGTCTCTTCGCCGCCGCGCTGGCGGAGCGGGTCGGTGCCACCGGTCGGGTCACCCTCGTTGAGGCCGCCGGCGCCGGCATCGCCGCCGCCCGGCAGAACCTGCGGGATCTGCCACAGGTCGGCATCGTCCCGGGCCGGGTCGCCGCGGTGTTGGACCGGGGGCGGCACACCGCGCCGGTGGACCTGGTGGTGCTCGATCCACCCCGCTCCGGAGCCGGGGCCCGGGTGGTGCGGGCGGTGGCCGCCGCCGGAGCGCGCGCGGTGGCGTATGTGGCCTGCGACCCGGCCGCCTTCGCCCGGGATGTCCGCGGCTTCGCCGAGCTGGGCTGGCGGCTGGCCGCGCTGCGCGGCTTCGACCTCTTTCCCATGACCCAGCACGTGGAGCTGGTGGGGTTGTTGCTGCCGCCCGACTCGCCGCACCAGCAGCGGAGCGAAGCCTGACCACCGGCTCAGCGTTGCCGGCGTCCGGCGGACCGCTCCGGGTGCTCCCGACCGGACTGCGAGCTGTCGCTCGGCCGATAGACTCTCCGGTCATGAGTGTTGAACGGGACCCGGCAAACCAACCGGGGCTGCTGGCCGCCGTCAGCGGTCCGCAGGACATCAAGCGGATGTCCACCGAGCAGCTGGACATCCTCGCCGCCGAGATCCGTGACTTTCTGGTGGCCAAGGTCTCCCGCACCGGCGGGCACATCGGCCCCAACCTGGGGGTGGTGGAGCTGACCCTCGGGCTGCACCGGGTCTTCGACTCCCCCCGGGACCGGATCCTGTTCGACACCGGCCACCAGGCCTACGTACACAAGATTCTCACCGGCCGGCAGGGTGGCTTCGACAAGCTGCGCCAGCGCGGCGGGCTCGCCGGCTACCCGAGTCAGGCCGAGAGCGAGCACGACCTGATCGAGAACTCGCACGCCTCCACCGTCCTCTCCTACGCCGACGGGCTGGCCAAGGCGTACGCGCTGCGGGGCGAGTCCCGGGCGGTGGCGGCCGTGGTCGGCGACGGCGCGCTGACCGGCGGGATGTGCTGGGAGGCGCTGAACAACATCGCGACCGCCGGCAACCCGCTGGTGATCGTGGTCAACGACAACGGTCGCTCCTACTCGCCGACGATCGGCGGGCTCGCCGACCACCTCTCGACGCTGCGCCTGAACCCCGGCTACGAGCGGGTGCTGGACACGGTCCGGGAGGCGCTCGGCTCGACCCCGCTGGTCGGCCGGCCGATGTACGAGGTGCTGCACGCGGTCAAGCGGGGCATCAAGGACGCGGTCGCGCCGCAGGCGATGTTCGAGGACCTCGGCATCAAGTACGTCGGCCCGGTTGACGGGCACGACATCACGGCGGTCGAGGGGGCGCTGCGCGCGGCGAAGTCCTTCGGCGGCCCGGTGATCGTGCACGCGGTCACCCGCAAGGGCTACGGCTATCGCCCGGCCGAGGACGACGAGGCGGACTGTTTCCACAGCCCCGGTGCCTTCGACACGGAGACCGGCAAGGCCACCGCCGCGCCGTCGGTGAAGTGGACCCACGTCTTCGCCGAGGAGCTGGTCGCGATCGCCGACGAGCGACCAGATGTGGTGGGGATCACCGCCGCGATGGCCGAGCCGACCGGCATCGTCAAGCTGGCCCGGAAGTACCCGGAGCGTACCTACGACGTGGGCATCGCCGAGCAGCACGCCGCCACCTCGGCTGCCGGGTTGGCGCTGGGTGGTCTGCACCCGGTGGTCGCGGTCTACGCGACCTTCCTCAACCGGGCATTCGACCAGGTCCTGCTGGACGTGGCGATGCACAAGCTGCCGGTGACCTTCGTGCTGGACCGGGCCGGGATCACCGGCCCGGACGGGCCCAGCCACTACGGCATGTGGGACATGTCCATCTTCGGGGTGGTGCCGGGCCTGCGGCTCGCCGCCCCCCGGGACGCCGCCACCCTCCGCGAGGAGCTGCGCGAGGCGGTCGCCGTGGACGACGGTCCCACCATCGTCCGCTTCCCGACCGGATCCGTCGCCGCCGACCTGCCGGCGCTGCGCCGGGTCGGTCCGGTGGACGTGCTCGCCGAGTCGGCCCGCGCCGACGTGCTGCTGGTCGCGGTCGGCTCCTTCGCCGGCCTCGGCATGGAGGTCGCCGCCCGGGTCGGCGAGCAGGGCTACGGCGTGACCGTGGTTGACCCGCGCTGGGTCCGGCCGGTCCCGGCCGAGCTGGTGGAGCTGGCCGCCGGGCATCGGCTCGTGGTCGTTGTGGAGGACGGGGTTCGGGCCGGCGGCGTCGGCGACGCCATCGCCCAGGCGATGCGGGACGCCGACGTCGAGGTGCCGGTGAAGGACCTGGGCGTACCGGTCGACTGGCACCCGTACGGCACCCGGGCCCAGATTCTCACCGACCTCGGCCTGACCGCCCAGGACGTGGCCCGCGACGTCACCGGCTGGATCTCCCGGCTCGACCTTGACGCCACCGGCAACGAGAAGGAGCTCGTCTCCGATCAGGTGGAGCCGATCGTCACACCGCGGGGGACCCCCGCGGCGAAGTGAGGGCGCGGGTGGGCGACGGCGGACCGCTCGCCGTCGCCCACCCGCACCGCGGCATCGCCACGGGCGCCGTCGCCCTAGGCGCTACTGCGGAGCGGGCAGGGAACGGTAGTGGGTCTCCGCGCTGGTCGCCAGGCTCACCGTGACCGTCTCGTCGGCCAGGGGCAGGATCGCCAGGCCCGGGCGGTCAACGAGGTGGGACGTGCCGGCCGGGACGGACAGCGAGTCCTCCGGAGCCGGCTGCCAGCTCAACACGGCCAGCCGCTGCCCCGCCACCGGCAGGACGTACGCCTGAAGTGGTGCGGCCCGATCGGCCGCTGACATCATCGCTGCGCCACCGGTGCCCGGCCGGTACAGCATCGCTGTCATCACGTCGTCGGCCGTCTCCCAGGTGAGCTGCTGCACCGCACCCGGCGGGCCGGCACCGAGCGTGCCCTCGCCGACCGTCCGGAGGGTCAGCCCCGCCATCGGCCAGGAGGCCGGCACCGAGGCCGCCGACGTCCGGCTCCCGAACTGGCGTTGGATGCTGCCGAACGGCCCCTGGTCGCCGGCGAGCGCGCAGGTGTCCAACCCGGCCAGGGCCTGCTGCCCGGAGCCGGACTCGTCCCGTACCAGCGGGTCGCGCGGCGCGTCCAGGCCGGTACCGAGGTCGAGGAAGCGCTCGGCGGCGCGCCCCTGCGGCAGCGCCTCGGTGGCGCGTAGCGCGGCGGTGACCGGGACCGCGGAGCAGGTCGGCACCGCCACCGGTGTGCTCAGACCCCCCTCGATGGTCACCGCCTGGCCATCCGGACCGGTCAGGTCGGTGACCCGGGCTGAGACCAGGTAGCGGCGACCCGCTTCGGTGTGGACCGGGAGCACATCGGAGTAGACCAGGTAGCCGGGATCGGTGTGCTCGACGGCGTGGGTGACGGTGTGGCGCCCGTCCTCCCCGGCGACCTGGAGCAGCCAGGAGGCGCCCGTACCGGGAACATCCGCGGCGACCAGGGCGAGCGGCGCGCCGTCGACCTCGCCGACCCAGAGGATGCCGGAGGTGGGCAGGTAGGCTCGGTCGCCGAGCGGTGACCGCCAGCCGCGGACCGCCTCGGTCACCGCCGTGGTTGTCGCGGCCTCGTCGGCGAGGGAGCCGCGGGCCGGCCAGACGGTGAGCGAACCGTCCCGGCTCTCATGCCCGACCGACAGGTCACCCGGTGCCCGGTCGGCGACCGCTCCGCAGCCGGCCAGGGTCGCCACCAGGGCCAGCGCAGCGGCGGCCGTCCTGCCGGTCCGGTGGGCTGCAAGCACCGTTAGCTCCTCTGTCTCCTGCGAACCGCAATGGTACGAGACGGCACGGTGCCGCCCAGCGCCACCCACAAGGGATTGTGTGCTGGCTTTCGTGTGATTTCCGCTCAGGTAGACTCCGCCGATTGTGACGCCTGCTGACACCCGCGCCGACCGCGCCACCGTGGCCACGTCCGAGCCGGTCGATCTCAACAGCGCGAGTGCCTTCCCGCTGAACGGTGTCGCTGACGGGGACCGGAAGCCAAGGCCCAACCCTCCGGTGACGGACCCGGGTCGCCGTCGGTTCCGGCTGCCGTCGTGGACGCCCCGACGGCAGCACTCGGTGGTGGTCGGCGGGTTCCTGCTCGCCGCGCTCTGGGTGACCAGTCAGATCTGGGTCGACCCAACCGGCCGGGTGGCCGCGCTCTACAGCAGTGACCCGGCGCAGGTGCAGTTCTTCCTGGCGCACTCGGTGCGGGTGGTGCTCCACGGGGAGTTCCCGTTCTTCACCGAACAGTTCAACTACCCGGACGGGGTCAATCTGATGGCCAATACGGCCATCCTCGCGCTGGGCATCCCGATGGTGCCGGTGACGCTCCTGTTCGGCCCGGCGGTGACCTTCGTGCTGCTGGTCACCCTTGGACTCGCCGGCACCGCGACCGCCTGGTACGTGGTGCTCAGCCGGCACCTCGTGCGCAGTCGACTGGCGGCGGCGGTCGGCGGATGGTTCTGCGGGTTCTCCCCGGCGATGCTGTCGCACGCCAACTGGCACCCCAACATCATCAGTCAGTTTTTGCTGCCGTTCATCGTGTGGCGGGTGCTCGTCATCACCCGGTCCCAGCGTCCGTACCGGGACGGCCTGCTGCTCGCCCTGCTGGTTGTCGTGCAGGCGTTCATCAACGAGGAGATCCTGCTCTTCACCGCGATGGCGTGCGGAGTCTTCCTCGCCGCCGTGCTGGCGCAGCGGCCCCAACTGTGGCGGGCGGCGTGGCGGCCGTTGGCGAAGTCGCTCGCCACCTGCACGGTGGTGGCGGGCGCGCTACTGGCGTACCCGCTCTACGTGCAGTTCGCCGGGCCGATGGCGTACCACGGGCTGAGCGACGCGGTCCGGGACTACGGCAACGACATCGCCGCGTTCGTCGCCCCGGGCTCGCCCACCCTGGGCGGGGACGACGCGGCCAACACCGGCCTCGCCCCGAACTACTCGGAGGAGAACGCCTTCTTCGGCTGGAGCCTCTCCCTGATCGCCGTCGGCATCGTCCTGTGGCTGCGCCACGACGTGGTCGTGCGGGCCCTCGCGGCGACCGGGATCTTCTTCGCGGTGCTCTCCCTCGGCGAGCGGATCTCCTGGTGGGACCAGGAGATCGGGGTGGGACCGTGGGAGTGGCTGGTTCGGCTGCCGCTGCTGGACGCGGTGGTGCCGACCCGGTTCGGGCTCATCACCACCGTCACCGTCGGGCTGTTGCTGACGCTCGCGGTTGACCGGTCCCGAAGGCTGCCGCTGCCCCGGCGCACCCTGCGGCTGCGCACCGCCGCCGGGCTGGTGCTGGCGTTGTTGCCGATCGCGCCCATGCCGCTGGCGGTGACCTCCCGACCACCGGTGCCGGAGTTCATCACCGCCGACCGGTGGCGCGGCTACGTGGCGGAGGACCAGACGCTGGTGCCCATTCCGGTGCCGAGCATGGGTAACACCCACGGCATGCGCTGGGCCGCCGCCGCCAACCTCGACTTCAAGATCCCCGGTGGCTACTTCCTGGCGCCGCGCAACGCCAACACCGGCGACCCGGGCCGGTTCGGCGGCCGCCCCAGCGGGCTCGGTGAACTGCTCAGCGAGGTCGCCAGCACCGGACGTGCGCTGCAACTCGACGACCGGCAGCACCGGCGGGCCCTGGACGACCTGCGGCACTGGCGGGCCGCGATCCTGGTCCTACCGGTGGACCAGCATCACGCGGAGCCGCTGCGGCTGACCGTCGAGCAACTGGTCGGTCCGGGCAGGCGCGAACTGGACGTCTGGATGTGGGACGTCCGCGCATTGACGGATCCGGACCCGGCAGCCTGAGGCCAGACCTTACCGCCGCCGGGACCCCAGGTTCACCTGCTCCGACTGGGTGTTGGCGGGCGGCTGGTTCATGATGGCGGCGGGGCGTGCCGGTTCGGCCCTGGGTTCGGTCGAAGGAGCCGGCCGGCGCTGCTTCGGAGGCGCCGCCATCCGACGGGGCTGCTGGGATAAGACTCCTATGCTTCGATATGCGGATGAGCGCGGAGCTAATCGCGGCAGCGGCCGTTGTGATCGGTGCGGCAATTGGTGTTGGTGGCGCGCTGCTCGGCGCTCATGTCAACAGCCGTCACCAACGGGAGCTCGCGCGAGCGGAGCGAGCAGCAGCGCAACGAGAGGATCAACGGAACGTGTGCGCCGGCTTCCTCGCCAACCTCGACATCTATCTCATGACTGCGGACGAGATGGCTTGGGCCAAGCCAGGTGCCCGGCGGGCGGGCAGTGACGCAAAACAAGCAACGAGCGAACTAAAGGATCACTACTGGTCAGCTTGGACTGCCCTCTTGTCGGCCAACTCGGCTGTACAGCTTGCTGTGGCTCTCGACGTACGCCAGCAGGCCAAGAGAATCACTAGCTCCGCCTATGACGTAGACGCGTGGATTTGGAACCTCACTCACGGTGGCGAGCGGATTGCGGGGGAGTACGGTACCAGTCGGGACGAGCTGCTGAGGCAACGCGAGGAATTCATCGCTCTCGTGTCGGGTCGTGAGATGCAACTCACCGGGACGCCAGACTGATCGCGCTTCAGCGTGGACTCGACGGCCAGCCGCGTACAGCAACACGCCACCGGTTCCGAGCCGTCCTGACCAGAACCATCACCGTCACCGGCGAGTGGCTCTAACCGGACTTGTGAAACGCGCCTTAGTCGACCAGGGGACGGACGTCCCAGAGCCAGACATCGTCCACCCGCTGCGGTGCGCCGAGCAGCGACGTCATCAGGTCGCGCAGCACCGCCTCCCGGGGGTGGGCACCGAGCACCACCACCGAGGCCCGCCAGTACCGCAGGTCCTCGACCGCCTGTCGCCGCTCGACGTCGGTGATGTGTGGCGTGGCGTTCTTGCCCATCGTGGAGTAGATGAGGCGGGTCGTGGGCCGGTTGTCCGCCCCGAAGATCCCTTCCCCCTGCTCGTTGGGGCCGATGAAGTACCCGCCGGGAACGGGGAACGCGTGCTGGGTCAGCGCACTCCAGCGCAGCGTGGAGAGGCCGTGCACGTTGCTCGGAATCGGTACCGGGACCAGGGTGCGCCCCTCGGGCACGTACGGCTGCCAGCCGCCGGTGGTGATGAAGTGCGGTGGGGGCGCCACCGCCTCCACCGGCAGCGGCCGGGGAATCAGCGGCAGCAGGGCCAGCGTGATGGCCGCGTAGCCGACCGGGCGTCGCCACCGCAGCGGGAACCGCAGCAGCTGGCCGGAGCGCCGCGTGGGCGCCGGGGAGCGGCCGGAGCGCGGCGCGGGCACCGGCGGCCGGCCGGTCCCGGTGACGGCGTCCCACGCGACGGCGAGCAGGATCCCGATCGCGGCGGCCACGATCAGGCTCAGCCGGGTCGGCATCATCATCTCGACCAGCGGCAGCTCCTCCGACACGTACGCCCACGGGCCGTTGATGTCGGTCTCGACGCCGTCGAAGCGGATCGCCGGGCCGAGGGAGGCCACCGTGAACACCACCATCAGGACCGCCAGGACGCGGGCCACCAGGCTGCGGCGGACCAGCAGCAGGAGGGCCACCACGGCCAGGATCACCAGCGGCCAGCCGAACCAGCTGTTCTGCTCGGTCACGCCGATCGTCTGCTCCACCGCCGCGTCTCCGGCGAGGGTGTCCCGGGGGAAGGTGACGAAGGCCTTCAGGTCCTCGCCCCAGCTGTGGAAGACGCCGCCCTGTAGGCCGCGGTAGGACTGCGGACCGTTGAACTGGAACCAGATCGGGTACGCGGTGAGCAGCAGCGCCAGGCCGCCACCGGTGCCGAGGGCGGCGGCGAAGGTGCCGCTCTGCCGTCGGGCGGCCCCCGGCCGCAGCACCGCGTAGGTGGCGACGACGACGAGGCAGGCCAGCGCGGTGAGCAGCAGCATCTCCTCGTTGATGAAGATCTGGTACGCCACCAGCAGGCCGAGCAGGATGCCGTTGCGTCGCCAGCGGCCGGGCTCACCGAGCCGCAGCACGCGGAGCACGATCAGCGGGAGCAGGAAGTTGGAGGCGAAGTTGGGCTGGCCGTTGGCGTGGTGTACGACGCCGGGTGCGAAGCCCAGGAACGCGCCGCCGACGAACGCGGCGGCGCGGGAGCGCACCAGGTGCCGGGAGAGGACCCAGTAGGAGGTGCCGGCGGTGGCGGCCAGCGCGGCGCCGAGGTACAGCACGTACGTCACCTGGGGGCCGACCAGCATGGTCAGCGGCGCCAGCGGCAGGGTCACCCCGAGTAGTGAGGTGTTCGCCATCATGTTCACCCCGACCGGCGCGTTCTGCCGGGTGGTGAAGAGCGGGTTCTCCAGGTGCCACACCGAGTACGCCCCGTGCGCGAAGAGCCACTCGAACCAGCTGTGGTCGGTCGGCAGGTGGGCGGAGACCCGGTTGGGAATGTCTCCCCAGTGGTTGAGGCAGACCAGTACGCCGAGGGCCAGATAGACGCCGATGGCCAGGACGTCGGCGCGGGCGGGACGCCAGCGGGAACGCCGGGTCGGCGCTTTTGCCACAGTGGACGTGGCGGCGCTGGTCTCTGGCACGGAGTCAACCATCGGCGCGGGCACGACGCGCCATCGTACAGGCGCCTCCGGGGTGGACCTGCCGGCCCCGGTCACTCTCGGTCGCGGGGCTGTCCCGTCCCTGGTCGTGCGCGGTTCGGTCCCGGTCGTGCGGTGTCCCACCCCCCGGTCGCGCACCGACTCGTCGCTGGCGGCGAAGCACTAGGTTGTCGGGGAGTTTCAGGCGCGAGGAGGCTGGGATGCGGGTACTGGTTGTCGAGGACGAACGCAACCTCGCCGACGCGATCACGCGGGGGTTACGCAAGCGCGGCATGGCGGTGGATGTCGCGTACGACGGTGACAGCGGGCACGAGATGGCCTTTGTCACCCGGTATGACGTGGTGGTGCTCGACCGGGACCTTCCCGGCGTGCCTGGTGATCAGATCTGTGCCGAGCTGGCCGCCTCCGGCACCCTGACCCGGGTGCTGATGCTGACGGCCAGCGGGACGGTCGCCGACCGGGTCGAGGGGTTGCAGTTGGGCGCGGACGACTACCTGCCCAAGCCGTTCGCCTTTGACGAGCTGGTCGCCCGGGTGCAGGCGTTGGGTCGCCGTGCCACCCCGGCCGCTCCACCGGTGCTGGCGGTGGCCGACCTGGTGCTCGACCCGGCTCGCCGGACGGCCACCCGGGCCGACGTGCCGTTGGACCTGACCAACAAGGAGTTCGGTGTGCTGCATGAACTGGTCAAGGCCGGTGGCGCGGTGGTCTCCAGCGAGGAGCTGCTGGAACGGGTCTGGGACGCGAACACCGACCCGTTCACGACCATCGTCCGGGTGACGGTGCGTACGCTGCGCCGTAAGCTCGGCGACCCACCGCTGATCGAGACCGTGGTCGGCGCGGGCTACCGCGTGGCCGAGGCGGCGGCGTGACCGCCGGCCGTGGCATGCGGCCCACCCTGCGCCTGCGGTTGACCCTGCTCAACGGGCTACTGCTGGTGGGCGCCGGGGTGATCCTGGTGTTGCTGGCCTGGCTGCTGGTACGCGACGCGCTGCGCCCCACCGACGAGCTGCTTCCCGGGACGACGGTGGTGCTGGCCGACGGTCGTTCCCTGGACGCGGCCGAGTGGCAACGGCAGCTGGGCGATACGGCGAGCCGGGAACTGCTGGCCAAGGGGCTGGCGGCGCTGCTGGCGATCAGCGTGGTCGGGGTGGTCGGTGGCTACCTGGTCGCGGGCCGGGCGCTGCGCCCGCTCTACCAGGTCACCGCCACCGCTCGACGGCTCGGCGAGACCACCCTGGATCAGCGCATCTGCTACTCGGGTGCGGACGACGAGGTGGCCGAGCTGGCGCAGACCTTTGACGCGATGCTGGACCGGATCGCGGTCGCCTTCGACGCGCAGAAGCGCTTCGTCGCCAACGCCTCGCACGAGCTGCGCACTCCGCTCGCCGTGATGCGCACCGAGATCGACGTGACGCTCAGCGACGACGAGGCGGACACCGCCGAGTACCGCCGGATGTCAACTGTTGTGCGGGACGCCTCGGAGCGGGCCAACGGCCTGGTGGACGCGCTGTTGGTGTTGGCCCGCAGCGAGGCGCAGGCCGGCCATCGCCTCGCCCGGCGGACGGAGTGCGACCTGGCTGCCGGCACCGCCAACGCGTTGACGGCGGTACGTCGGGAGGTGGGGCGGATCGGTCTGCAGGTGGAGACCTCGCTCGAGCCGGCGCCGGTGGTCGGCGACCCCGGGCTGCTTGACCGGCTCGCCGGGAACCTGGTCGAGAACGCGGTGCGCTACAACCATCTGCACGGCCGGCTCTGGGTGCGGACCGGTTCGGATGGCCGGCGGTCCTGGCTGGTGGTGGGCAACACCGGCTTCGAGGTGGACCAGGCCGATGTGCCGGGGCTGTTCGAGCCGTTCCGGCGGGGCGGCCGGGAACGGACCGGTGCCCGCGGCTCCGGTCTGGGGCTCTCCATCGTCCGGGCCGTCTGCGACGCGCATGGTGGCGTGGTGAAGGCGATCGCGCAGCCGGGCGGTGGCTTGGAGGTGACGGTGCGGCTGCCGGCAGCAGATGGGCCGGGTCCCGGTGTTACTCGATGAGGTGGCAGCGCGCTTCGATTTGGGGGTGCGCTGCGAAACTTGGCAGTGCACATCTCCCTGCCACTCTTAACATATAGCACATAGGGGGTCTTGCGGCAAGACCCCCTTATTGCCGCAGAATCGTCGGCCGAAGCCAGTACCTGTGGAATCAGGGATTCGCGACACACACGTGTGCGCGGGTTCGCGCCATCAATTCGGTGGAGGGCTGGCCGAAACAAGTGTCGACGAATGGGGGCAGTTTTCATGTTTGACGTGATCATTGTTGGGGGCGGGCCGACCGGCATGATGTTGGCCGGTGAGCTGCGGCTGCACGGAGTGCACGTGGTGGTGCTGGAGCGGGACACCGAGCCGCCGGTGATTGTCCGCTCGCTCGGGCTGCACGTGCGCAGTATCGAGGTGATGGACCAGCGCGGCCTGCTCGAGCGCTTTCTCGCGAACGGCCAGCAGTACCGAATCGGTGGCTACTTCGCCGGCATCACCAAGCCGTGGCCCGACAACATGGACACCGCGCACGGGTACATCCTCGGTATCCCGCAGACCAGCACCGAACGACTCCTCGCCGAGCACGCCGCCGAGGCCGGCGCGGATATCCTCCGTGGCACCGAACTCGTCGGCCTGAGCCAGGACGAGGAAGCGGTAACCGCGGAACTCGCCGACGGCACCAAGCTCCGTTCCCGCTACCTCGTCGGCTGCGACGGCGGCCGCAGCACCGTTCGTAAGCTGCTCGGCGTGGACTTCCCCGGCGAGCCCACCCGGTTCGAGACGTTGCTGGGCGTCATGGAGCTGACCGCGGCACCGGAGGAGGTCACCGCGGTGATGACCGAGGTCCGCAAGACGCAGCTCCGGTTCGGGGCCGGCCCGGTTGGCGACGGGGAGGGGCTGTACCGCGTCGTCGTGCCCGCCGCCGGGGTGGCCGAGGATCGCACGACCCCGCCGACGTTCGAGGAATTCCAGCAGCAGCTGCGGGTGACCGCCGGCACCGACTTCGGGGTGCACTCACCGCGCTGGCTGTCCCGGTTCGGTGACGCCACCCGGCTCGCCGAGCGCTACCGGGTCGGCCGGGTGCTGCTGGCCGGCGACGCGGCGCACATCCACCCGCCGCTCGGTGGGCAGGGGCTCAACCTCGGCATCCAGGATGCCTTCAACCTCGGCTGGAAACTCGCCGCGGAGATCGGTGGCTGGGCGCCGAGCGGGCTGCTGGACAGCTACCAGGCGGAGCGACACCCGGTGGCCGCCGCCGTACTGGAGAACACCCGCGCGCAGACGGAGCTGATCACCCTCGAACCGGGCCCCCAGGCCGTGCGCGCGGTGGTGGCGGAGCTGATGGACTTCGAGGAGGTGAACCGCTACCTGATCGAGAAGGTCACCGCGATCTCGGTCCGGTACGACTTCGGCGAGGGGCACCACCTGCTCGGCCGGCGGTTGCGCGACGTGGAGCTGAAGCAGGGGCGTCTCTACGGCCTGATGCACCGTGGCCGGGGAATGGTGCTCGACCAGACCGGCCGGCTTTCGGTGGCCGGCTGGGCCGACCGGGTCGACCACGTGGTGGACGTCAGTACCGAAGTGGACGTGCCCGCGCTGCTGCTGCGGCCGGACGGCCACGTGGCGTGGGTTGGCGACGATCAGGAGGAGCTGCGCACCCAGCTGCAGCGATGGTTCGGCAACCCGTCGGCGTAATACGGTTGATCGACGGACTGGGAACGGGGTAGCAACCTCCTATGCCGACATCCGTACGTAACGTCTGTTTCGACGCTGTTGACCCGTACCAGCTCGCCACCTTCTGGAGCCAGGTGCTGGATCAGCCGATCGCCGCCGAGTGTGCGCCGGGCTTGGAAGAGGCGTACCTCGATGCGGTCGGGGGGTCGAGCCTGTACTTCCAGCGGGTGCCGGAGAGCAAGGCCGGCAAGAACCGGGTCCATGTCTGCCTCACCCCCGAGCTCAAGCGGGACGAGGAGACCGAACGGGTCATGGCGTTGGGCGCGACGCTTGTCAGCGACCACCGAAACCCCGACGGCACCGGATGGGTGGTGTTGGCCGACCCGGAGGGCAACGAGTTCTGCGTTTTACGCAGCAACGCCGAGCGGGCCAGCTGAGGAGGAGTTGTGAAGGTCGTCATTCCCGGTGGGACTGGTCAGGCCGGCACCGTCCTGGATCGGGCGTTGACCACCCAGGGGCACGAGGCTGTGCTGCTCACCCGGACTCCGGGGTGAGCGCCAGACCTACCGGGATGGCGGCATGCTTGGCGGGGCGGCGTGGGGTCTTTCTTGCTCTTCTGCCACGGTAGCGCCGCCGCGGAAATGGGGTCGCGGCATCGCCACCCGACGCCTACGGTGGGCTGATGCCATCGGTCAAGCAGGTCCAAATCACCTTCGACTGCGCGCAGCCGGAGCGGGTAGCACGGTTTTGGTGCGAGGCGCTGGGATACGTCGTGCCGCCGCCTCCCACGGGTTTCGCCACCTGGGGCGACTTCGAACGTACGTTCCCACCGGAACGGCAGGGTTCGGCGTTCGCCTGCGTCGATCCCGCTGGTGTGGGGCCGCGGCTGTTCTTTCAGCGCGTTCCGGAGGGAAAGGCGGTGAAGAATCGGCTGCACCTCGACGTGCGGGTCGGAACCGGGCTCGTCGGTGCCGAGCGGGTGGCCGCCCTCGAGGCCGAGTGCGCCCGGCTGGTCGCGCTCGGCGCGGTGCGGGTGCAACTCCTGCCCGCCGACGGCCACAACGAGTCGTGCCTGGTGATGCAGGACGTCGAGGGCAACGAGTTCTGTCTCGACTGAGACCCCGCCCGGTCAGCGTCCGTGACCCGCGGGGGTCGCACGGGTCAGGACTGGTAGCCGAGCCCGTGCACGGTCCATCCCGCGGCTCGCCAGCGGGGACCGGAGATCACGCCACGAGTGTCCAGCAACACTCGTCGCGCCGCACCGTTGGCGATCAGGTGGGGGTCGAGGGCGCCGAATTCGGGCCAGCCGGTGCCGACCACGATCAGCTCGGCGTCGAGGGCCGCCTCGGCCGCCGTCGCGGCGTAGCTCAGCTGCGGCGCGGACTGCCGGGCCATCGCCAGCCCCTGTGGGTCGTACGCGGTGACCTGCGCCCCGGCGGCGTGGAGCCGGACGGCGACGTCGAGCGCGGGGGAGTCACGCACGTCGTCGATGCCGGGTTTGAAGGCCGTACCCCACAGCGCGATCCGCCGTCCCCGTACCTCGCCGTTGAGCGCGGCGGTGGCCAGCGCGACAGCGCGGGTACGCATGTGCAGGTTCACCCCGTCTACGCCGCGCAGAAACTCGGCGGCGGCCGTCACGCCGCCCCGCTCGGCCTGGGCGGTGAAGGCGTGCAGATCCTTGGGGAGGCAACCGCCGCCGAAGCCGAGGCCGGGCTGCAGGTACTGGTGCCCGATGCGCGCGTCGTGGCCGATGGCGTCGGCCAACTCGGCGACGTTCGCCCCTACCACCGCGCACATCTCGGCGACGGCGTTGACGAACGAGATTCGGGTGGCCAGGTAGGCGTTGGCGGTGGCCTTGACCATCTCGGCGGTTATCCGGTCGGTGACCACGAGCGGGCAGCCGTGGCCGTTGGTGATCGGCGCGTAGAGCAGTCGTAGGGTCTCTTCGGCCTCGGTCGAGGCGACGCCGAGGACGATCCGGTCCGGGGTCAGGGTGTCGGCCACCGCGGTGCCTTCGCGGAGGAACTCGGGGTTCCACGCCACCTGAACGTCGTCACCGGCGGGGGAGAGCTTCCGGGCCTGGGCCTCGACCACCTCGGCGGTGCCGGGCGAGACGGTGGACTTGCCGACGATCAGGCAGGGGCGCTGGAGGTGCGGGGCCAGTCGCTCGATCGCCGCGCTGATCTGGGTCAGGTCGTAGGTGCCGTCCAGGCCGGAGGGGGTGCCGACCGCGAGGAAGTGCACATCGCCGAAGGCAGCCGCCGCCGCGAAGTCGGTGGTGAAGCGAAGTCTTCCGGTGTCGAGATTGCGGGCCAGCAGCACATCGAGTTCCGGTTCGTGAAACCAGCCCCGCCCGGCGTTCAACGTCTCGACCTTCTCCGGGTCGATGTCGACCCCGATGACCTCATGCCCGATGTCGGCCATCCCGGCGGCGTGGGTTGCGCCCAGGTGCCCCGACCCGATGACGGTGACCTTCAACAGCCGCCCTCCTTCCCGGTGCGAGTCGTCGTTGACGACAGCGGACTGTAACCCGCGGAACGGAGAGTTTCGTGCTGGAAGGGGTACCTGCTGCGGGTGTTTCTTCCGGGTCGTGGAGATGCGCTCTGGACCCAGACTGTCTTGTCCCCACCCGGCCGGAGTGTGACAGTACCCTGACCGTATGCCGGTAACCGCAGCGCTGCGTGACTTGGTGCGGGCGGTCGCCACCGGCCACGACCCGAACCCCGGGGACGCTGCCGCGTCGGGTCGGGTTCGTCGGTTGGCGCGGCTGCGCCCGCAGCTGCGGGTGTTGGCGCCGGTGGTCGCGTTCCTCCTGTGGCTCCTCACGATGGCGGCCCTCGCGCCGTACCAGGTCGGCAGACTCGAGACGATCCTCCTCGCCGCCCTGACCGCGGCGCCGGTGGCCCTGCTGCCCCGCCGGGCGCTGCTGGCGTGGCGGGTGGCAGCGGTAGCCACCCTGGTCAGTGGCGTCAACGGACTGCACGAAGCCGGTGCCCCCTGGCCCGGCAATCCGGTGCTGATCCTGGTCTACCTCGTCGTGCTCGTCGCGGTCGGCTACCGCCATCCGCTGGGGGTGCTGTTCTGGGTCTGGGTGTTCAGCATCGCGATGTCGCTGGCGTTTCTCGACTCGGGCGTCGGCTACGGCAGCATGTTGCTGGTCAGCGGCGTTCTGGGGGTGGGCCACCTGCTGGGCCGGTGGGCGCAGGCGCGCGCCGGCCTGGTCGTCGAGCAGGAACGGGGTGCGATGCTGACCGAGCGGACGCGCATCGCACGGGAGCTGCATGACGTCGTCGCGCACCACATGTCCCTCATCGCGGTGCGGTCGGAGACCGCTGCCTACCGCCTGAACGAGCTGTCGCCGGCGGCGCGCGCGGAGTTCACCGAGATCGCGGAGTCATCCCGGGAGGCGCTCACCGAGATGCGGCGGCTGCTGGGCGTACTGCGTGCCCCACAGGAGCAGCCGTTGAAAACGCCTCAGCCCAGCCTCGCGGAGCTGGATGCCCTCGTGGCGGGCGCGCGGGCAGCCGGAACCCCGGTCACGGTGTCGGTGCAGGGTGTGCTCACCGGTGTGCCGGACTCGGTGGGGCTCTCCGCCTACCGGATCGTGCAGGAGGCGCTCTCCAATGTGGCCCGACATGCTCCGGGTGCGCCCACTGACCTCACCCTGCACCGGAACCGGCACGAGTTGATCATCCGGGTCCGCAACGCGGTCAAGGTGGACCCCAACGGCCGCCCGGTGCCCCCGCCGGTCGCCGCCGTGACCGGCGCGAGCGGCAGCCACGGCCTGCTCGGGATGCGCGAGCGGGTGGCCATGCTGCACGGCAGCCTGCGCGCCGACCAGACCGACGACGGTGGATTCGAGGTGCGGGCGACGTTGCCCCTGGAGAGTCAGTCATGATCAAGGTGTTGCTCGTTGACGACCAGGCGATGGTCCGGGAGGGGTTCGGGGCGTTGCTCACCGCCCAGGAGGACATGGTGGTGGTGGCGGACGCCGCCGACGGTGAGCAGGCGGTCGCCGCTGCGCGCCGGCACGACCCCGACGTCATCCTGATGGACATCCGGATGCCGACAATGGATGGGTTGACCGCAACGCGTCAGATCTTGGAGGTGCCCCCTGGTGGGCGTCGACCGCGGGTGCTCATCCTGACCACCTTCGACCTGGACGACTACGTGTTCGAGGCGCTGCGGGCCGGAGCGAGCGGGTTCCTGCTGAAGGACGCGCCGGCCGCCGACCTCATGCATGCGGTCCGGGTGGTGGCCGCGGGTGAGGCGCTGCTCGCTCCCTCGGTGACCCGGCGGCTCATCGCGGACTACGCGAGCCGCGCGCGGCCGCGCCGAGCCGAGCCGGATTTGATCAACACCCTCACCCGGCGCGAGGCAGAGGTGCTGCGGCTGATCGCGCGCGGACTGTCAAACCAGGAGATCGCGGCGGAGTTGGTGCTCGCCGAGCAGACCGTGAAGACTCACGTCAGCCGCGTGCTGATGAAGCTGAACCTAAGAGACCGGGCGCAGGCGGTGGTCTACGCCTACGAGAGCGGCATGATCAACCCGGGTGAGTAGGTAGTACCGGGGTACCGGTCCGGGTTGGCGCTCGCGGGTGACGCTTCCGAGGACGGTCCCTACCTAGCGTCGCTGCCATGAAGCGATGGTTGTTGCGGCTGCTCGTCGCGGTGCTGCTGGCCGCCGCCTGCCCGGCCCCGAGCCCGGCGGCGATCGGCGCGCCAGTGGTGCGGACCGTGGGTGATCCGGATGGGGCCGATCGGATTGTCGTGCTGGTGCCCGGTGCGGCCACCACACCGGAGAATTTTGACCGGGGGCACGGGGGCGTGCTGCGGCGCTCGCCGCACTGGCAGGCCCGGCAGCTGCACGCCGTGTGTGGCGGGCGGGTCGCGGTGGTGGCCTGGCTCGGCTACGTGCCGCCCGGCGGCCTCGACCTCGCCGCGATCCGGTCGGAGCGCGCGATGGCTGGAGCGACCGCCCTGACCGAGTACGTCCGGCAGCTCGCCACGGCCCGGCCGGACACGGCGATAACGGTGATCGGGCACAGCTACGGCTCCCTGGTCCTCGCCTACGCCGCGGCCCGGCTGCCCGTTCAGGTCACCGACCTCGTGGCGCTGGGAAGCCCCGGGCTCGATGTCGGTGCGGCCGAACAGCTGGATACCGAGGCGCGGCTCTGGGTGGGCAGCGCCGACGATGACTGGACCCGGCGTATCCCCGAGGTGCGGATCCTTGGCCTCGGTCACGGCGCGGACCCGAGCCGGCCCTCGTTCGGCGCGCGGACCCTGGATGTCACGGGCGCCGAAGGTCACGACGGGTACTTCCTGCCCGGCACCACCGCACTGGAGAGTCTCGCTGCCGTGGCGTTGGGGACAGCATGATTGCGAGATCGCTCACCGCTCGCCCTGTGGCGGCCACGCTGGCCGGCCGGGACCGCTCCATCGACGTGCTGCGTGCCCTGGCCATCGCCGGCGTGGTGCTCGGCCACTGGCTGGTGACCGCGTTCGTGCTCACCGGGTCGGGGCTGCGGGTGGCCAGCCCGCTGGCGTACCTGCCCGTCCTCACCCCGGTCTCCTGGCTGTTGCAGACCCTCGCGGTCTTCTTCTTCGTCGGCGGGTTCGTCGCGGCGGGTGGGCTGCCGAGGGCGAGCAGCTACCGGGGGTGGCTGCTGGCGCGGATGAATCGGCTCTTCCGTCCGGTGCTGGCTTTTCTCGCCTGCTGGGCGGTGGCGGCCCTGGTCTGGATGCCGGCCGCTGACCCGGAGTCCGTGCGCACCGTCCGGGTCATCGTGCTGAGCCCGCTGTGGTTTGTCGTGGTGTACGCCGGGCTCATCGCCGTGACCCCGCTCGTGTGGAGCCGGCCCGGCCGAGCCGTCGTGGCGCTCGTGGCGGCGGTCGCCGTGGTCGACGTGGCGCGGCTCGGGCTCGGCGGCCCGTCCTGGCTCGGTTGGGTGAACGTGGCGACCGCCTGGCTCGTACCCTTCTGTCTCGGGGTTGCCTGCGCCCGCGGGGCCCGGCTGCCGGCGGTCGGGCTGCTCCTCGGCGGGATCGTGGCCACCGCCGCGCTGGTGCACTGGTGCGACTACCCCGCCAGCCTGGTCGGTGTGCCCGGCCAGGGCCGGTCCAACCTCAACCCGCCCACCCTCGTCGCGGTGAGCTTCGGGCTGGCCCAGGTGGGGATGGCCCTGCTGCTACGTGGCCCGCTGACCCGGCTCGCCCGCCGCCCGTTGGTCTGGGCTGTCGTGGGCGCGACGAACCTGTCCGCCATGCGGATCTTCTTGTGGCACCAGACCGCGCTGGTGGCGGTGACCCTCTTCGCCCTGGGCTCCGCCCCACTGCCCGGACTGCACACCGCGCCCGACACGTGGTGGTGGATCCTCGCCCGCCTCCGCTGGCTGCCCGTCTTCGCAGCCGTCCTGCTGGGCGGGCTGTGGCTGGGTACCCGGATCGGCGCGGGGCGGCGTCCCCGAAAGGGCCGATCGGTCACACCCCAGGCTTCGGCGCGGTGGTCTACTCCGCTTCTGCGCTGCTTCGGACGGCGATCGTGAGGACGTGGCCGCTGGCGCCGAGCAAACTCGGCTCATCTTCCACCGAGCGCATCATTTCCAGCAGCAGGCCGGTCAGGTCGGGGCTGGCCAGGATCTCGGCCAGTCGCGCCCCGGTCATCCCCAGCGGGCCCTCGACCGAAACCCGCCGCCGTACGAGAAGGCCCGCCTCCGTCGCTTCACCGGCCAACTCGTCCGGATGGTGGAAGTAGGCGCTGGTAAACCACCGCTGCGTGTCGCCGATATTGCGGTGCACTCCTTCGGCCAACGTGCGCTCCACCATGGGTCGGAACTGTGCGTCAGTGAAGTAGCCCTTCACGAAACCGTCGAACAGCGACGCGAACCGGCTGATGGTGGCTCCCACGACCACGCCGCCAGCACGTACGACACGAGCCGCTTCCCGCCAGACAGCAACGCGATTCGTCCGCTCCGGCAGGTGATACAGCGGCCCGAGCAGCAAGACCGCGTCCACGCTGCGATCGGGGGCGGGTAAGGCCCGGGCATCCCCGAGGACGGCGGTCACACCGGGGCAGGCTGCCGCCTCAGCCACATGCTCGGGCACCGGGTCGACAACCCGGACGTGGTAGCCGGCCTGCGCCAGCGGAGCGGCGTAGACCCCGGTCGCACCGCCCACGTCCAGCAAGGCCGCTGGTGCACCCGGGAGCACCCGGGACAGGACATCCCACGTGCGCAGGAACTCCAACCGGCCCGGGCCGGCAGCGAGCCGATCCCGCTCGCCGCCCCGCTGGTAGTACTCCAGGATTTCGGGCTTCAGCACACAGCAGATCGTGTTACGGCTGACCGTCGGCGGGCAACCAAGTTCCTGCGGTCGGTACCTGTGTTCACACAGATACCGAACATCGAGTGTCCCCCGAACGGGTGAAATGCAGATACGTACTGCGCACATCACCAGTGAAGGGCAGAAGACCTCGTCGTACCGGAGCTTCGTCCTCACCTCGCCGCACGACGCACCACTGTGGTCGGACCGCGATCGGGCTCTCCCATGCTCATGATCTTGAAAAGGTTCATGCAGCTACACGCCGACGAACAGCGCGGCTCGGCGATTACCGGGAATCACCCGGACCGGCCGGGGCTGGTGTGTGACAGTGCGAGACGTGCCTACGTGCACCTCGGGCATCCGACCACTTCACAACGTGAGGAAAACCCGTGTTACTTCGCCTGCACCACTTTCGTCACCTGGCCGGGAGTGCTTCACCTCACGGAGCCGCAGTGCAGGCCAAGCTGACGTTGGTCGCGGCATCCTTCTGTATCTTCCTGGTTCAGCTCGATTTCTTCGCGCTCAACCTCGCGCTGCCGAAGATGGCGTCGGAGCTGCGCACGTCTCCCACCAACCTGCAGTGGGTGATCAGCGCCTACATGCTCTCCCTGGCGGCGTTCCTGATTCCGGGCGGACGCCTCGGCGACATCCTTGGCCGCCGACGCATTCTCGTGGTCGGACTCGTGATTTTCGGCCTGAGTTCCCTGGGTGCCGCCCTGGCCCCCAACGCGGGGACCGTCATCGCCTTCCGGACCGTCCAGGGAGTCGGCTCCGCCATCATCTTCCCGCTCGCCATCGCCATCGTTACGAATGCTTTTCCCGCGGAGCGGGTGAAACGGGCGATCGGCTACGCCTACGGCATCGGTGCCGTGTCGATGGCGCTCGGCCCTCCCTTCGGCGGTGGGATAACAGAGCTGGTCGTCTGGCGGGTCGTGCTGTTGGTGAACGTACCGTTGAGCATTATCGCCATCGCGATCGTCGCCGCTGGCGTGCGTGAATCACGCGACCCTACGGTGCCGCGGTCGATCGACCTGCCCGGCCTGGCCCTGGTGGCGGCTGGGATCGCCCTGGTCACGCTCGCGGTGGACCTGGCGAGCAGTTGGCAGCCCCTCGCCACGGCCGGGATCGCCGTGGTCGGGCTGCTGGTTCTGGTGGCGTTCGTGCAGCGCGAGCGGTTGGCGAAGTATCCCTTGGTCAAACTTGAACTGTTTCGCAACCGTCCCTACGTCATGGTGACCCTGATGGGGACGGTCGCCAACCTCGCTCTCGTCATCGGAGTGTTCGGTAGCACGGTCTATCTCCAACAAGCGGAGGGCCGCTCGCCTCTCGCCGCGGGTCTGATTCTTCTCGCCGCCTCGGTGGCCACCGGAATCGCCGGTCCGATCTCAGGGCACCTCGGCGAACACCTGAATATTCCGGTAGTGATGGGCGTAACTGCGGTGACCGGTGGGATTGGCCTGTTCGTGGTCTCCCTCGGCGGTGGTTTCGAAACCTACCTGCCCGGCCTCGCGTTGTTCGGATTCAGCTACGGCGTCGGGTACGCGATGTCCAACATCGGCACGCAGTCGGTTGTCGCCCGGGAGTTGGTGGGCGAAGCGTCCGGTGTCACCCTCGCGATCGTTATCGGGGTCTCCGGCCTCGCGGTAGCGGCCGCGGCGACACTGATCGACATCCAGTCGAGAAGTATGGGGCTCACGGAGGCCATCGAAGACATCATGCGGTGGACTGCGGCCGGAAGCATCGTGGCCTCCGGGCTGCTCCTCCTGGTAGCTCGCCGCCGACCATGACCGGCACGAGACTGCCGGAGGACCGCGCGCCATCCCCGCACCAAATGCCCGCGCTCGGTACCTGTGTTCACACAGCTACCGGTATTCGGCGGCAGTCCGTTCGGCCTCGGCGACGAACTCGTCAAGCTGCTCCGGCGTCAGGTGGGAGTCCTGCAGAAGCTGGCCCAGGATGAACACCTCAACGCCGAGCGCGACGTCTGGGGCGATCTTGTCGGCCAACTCGGGTTCACCGAGAGCAGCGCGGATCAGCCCTTCCGGCGGCCTCCGCAGCGATCAATCTTCGGCCGTGGCGACGCGGTGGGTGCGGTCGGGGTATCTGCCTGCGAGCGACTGGCCGCCGTGGTGACCAAGTGCTCGAAGACTCGGCTGCACTCCCTGGCCTGATGGCCTTCGGGATTGCGGCTACCCGGACCTGCCGCGTTGTCAGGCGCGCGGCGATCCGTCTTTGACTCTCGCTACGAATGCAGCCCAGGCGTCGGGTGCGAATTTCAGCGCCGGGCCGGCAGGGTCTTTGCTGTCGCGTAGCCCGACGACGCCGGGCAGGTTGTCGGCGACCTCGATGCAGTTGCCGCCGTTGTTGCTGCGGGTGGACTTGCGCCAGGTGGCACCGGTCAGGTCAGGCACGGGAGTACTCCTCTGCGGCTTACTGGATCAAGCGGATGGAGTGGGACTCGTTCAGGGCGCGGTTGGCATGTCGGCCCAGATGTTGTGGTGAATGGCATTCACGTGCGGCTTGTCGAGGTACATCGCGCCGGTGCGTCGTGCGCGAGTGGCTAGACCCGGCTGGCCAGGGCTGATCCCTCCGCCAAGAGGCCGTCCAACTCCTCGTCTGAGATGGCACCAGCGCCGAGCGTGTGCAGGATGGTCAGGCCCTGGACCCGCCCGGCCACATTCGGGTCGATGTCCGAGTCAATGTTTGGATCGAGAGCAGCGTGGATCAGCTTCTCCGCACTGGTCGCATCGGTCTCGGGACCACCTGTCGTCGTGCTTCGCATCTCGCTGACGAACCGGATTACCTCGTCCTGGCTGGCGCCGTGCGGGAAGCGGCGGTTCACCGCGAAGTAGAAGACCGCGCCGAGTAGCGTGCCGAAGCCTTCCCAGCCCTGGTCATCGAGGCGGGCTTCGATGCGGTCGTTCTCGGCGTGCTCGCCTTTCACCATCGTGCGAATGTAGGCGACCATGTCAGGACTAATCGTCACGACGTTTCCTCTCCCGATGCTTCTTGGTCATGTTCCACAGCCCCTTGAGACCGACGGCCACCGCTCCGGTCGCCATGATTACCGAGGCGACTGGGTGCTCCAGATGTGGTCGATCTGCCGGTGTAGCGGGCTTTGGCTGGGTGGTGGACGTTGAGGTGCCGCCGGGGCTGCCCTTCGTCTGCTGGACGAATTCACGGAACCCCGCTGTCGCTGCCTTCTCGGCGTTCTGAAGGTTACCTTCTGTCTGATCTGCCTTCTTGACGTGGCGTCGAAGGAATGCCTCCGCTCTGCTGCCTCGATTCTCCGCCTCAGCAGCCAGACGCTCGCCCGAGGGCGATGCCTCACCGGGGCGGTTGGGACAGCGCCGGGAGCGATGGCGTTCGCATAGGCGGCGAGGTGTCCGGCTGCGTTGCTGGTCAGGCGACCGAGCCGGCCCGCCTTGTCCGCAGCGGTACGGCTCTGCGTCACCGCCTCTCGACAATCTTGGTGATCGGTGCCTTGGCTGATCTCGGCAAAACGGCGATGGCTCTGACCGATCTCCTCCTGCGCGTGCGTGGCGGTGACGGCGAGCGTGTCGAGCCGTTGGATCGCCGCGTTGAGCTGGGCCGCGACCTCTGCTACGAGGCCGCTCATTCGAGCGCTTTCAGGAACCCTGTTGCCCCGTCCTTGGCGGCCGCGACTGTCCGCAGTGTCAGCTCCACTTCGCGAGTCGCATCGGCGAGCGCCCTGCGGGCCTCTTTCGCCTCCGGATGTTGGCTGTCGTGGAGGGTGGCCAGCGCGAGGCCGCTCACCTCGGCCAGGTCGGCACCGATGCTCTCGATCGTTGTCTTGGCCTGGTTGAGTGACTGGTTGCCGTTTCGAAGCTCCGCCTTGACGTCACCGATGCTCACGGTCAGCCCAGGACGCTGACGTACTGGCGTGCAGCGTGGGAGCTGCCCTGAAGTGTCGTGGACGCCTCGATCAGCCGTTGCTTGCTCTGCTCGGCGCGGCTGATTGCCTCGGCGAGAGCGGGGTGACCGGTGCCAGCGGCCACCAGCCGCAGCCGGACGAGCACTTGTTCGGTGCCGTCGATGGCCGCCCGGATCTGGTTCTTGGTGGCGTTGCTTTGCTCGGCTGCCTGGGCGAGTGCGGCCTTAACTTGCTCGATGTTGGCCATGCCGTCCTTCCCGGTTGATCGTGAGGACGCGCGAGACGGATTGGCGCGTCTCTGTGGCGAGACGAACACTATCCGGCATAGACCAAGCTTGTGCAGCCCCGTGTTCAGCGGCGTGGATGGCAAGAGCAAGGCTGCCCACCCGGGAGGGCGCGCAGCCTTGTGGAGGTGGCGTTACCGGGTCAGTGGTGCGAACCTTCGGCTTTGGTGGCTCGGATGAAGGTGGCCCAGGCTGTCGGGGAGAAGGTCAGGATCGGGCCGCTCGGGTCCTTGCTGTCCCGGAGCCCGACAATGTCGGAAAGGTTGTCGGCGACCTCGACGCAGTCGCCGCCGTTGTTGCTGCGGGTGGACTTGCGCCAGGCGGCACCGGTCACGTCATGCATGGGAGTGCTCCTCTACGACTTGCTGGATCAAGCGGATGGAGCGGTACTCGTTCAGGGTGCCATCGCGCGATGGACGACTGCCATCTCCTGGCACCCGGATGCCGTGGTATGCCCCCAGGTATTCACGTTCCCTCCCGGCAAGGTCTCGATGCTCACCGCGAGACAGGGCGGACGGTAAAAGCAAGGCTGTCCGTCCGGGAGAGGGCGCGTAGCTGGTGGAGGTGGCCGCTACCGCGTCAGTGGCGCGAATCTTCGGCCTTGGTGGCTCGGATGAAGGTGGTCCAGGCCGCTGGCGAGAAGGTCAGGATCGGGCCGCTCGGGTCCTTGCTGTCCCGGAGCCCGACTATCCCCGCCAGGTCGGTCGCGACCTCGACGCAGTCGCCGGAGCCGTTGCTGCGAGTGCTCTTCCGCCAGGTCACGCAGGTCATGTCCAGCTTGCTCACCGCGCGCCATCCTCTCACCGCTCGTTGATCGCCTCCTGGATCAGGTCGCGGGACTCGCGAGCGCTGGCCGCCGTGGCGACCAGGTGCTCGAAGACCCGGCTGTACTCCCTGACCTGATGGCCTTCGAGATAGAGGCTACCCGCTCGCGTTTCGACGTAGACGACCCCCGAGTCCGCCAGCTCCGGGAAGCTCAGCACGCTGAACGCGCTGCCCATCGAACCGTATTCGCCGGCACCGAAGGTCAAGATCTGCACGGTGTTGCCGGGCCGGTCTGACTCCTCGATCAGCCTCCGTAGCTGAGTACGGAAGGCTTCGACGCCACCGACTGGTCGTCGTAGCGTCGCTTCGTCCAGCACCACCCAGAGCTTCGGCGAGTTGTCGGACTCCTGGCGGCGCATCCGCAACTCCACCCGACGGTCCACCTCCTCGCCGGAGGAGTCCGGGTGTTCGGCACGGATCACGGCGCGGGCGTAGTCGGCGGTCTGGAGCAAGCCGGGCACGAGTTGCGGTTGAAAGGCGCGAATCTCCGATGCCTCGGCTTCCAGCCCGACGTAGACCCCGAACCAGTTCGGCAGCACATCGTCGTACGCCTGCCACCAGCCGCGCTTGCGGGCGTCCCGGGCGACCTGGACGAGCGCGTCGATCTCCTCGCCCTCGACGCCGTATAGCTCAAGGAGGCCACGGGCGACCGGCGGCATCACCGAGACCTGGGCGTTCTCGATCCGGCTGAGCGCGGACTTCGAGATGCCGACCTCGTTGGCAGCCTGGTCGGCGGTCATGCCCGTCTGCTCGCGTAGGCGGCGCAGTGCAGCGGCCAATCGTCGACGACGGACAGTTGGGCTTCCAGTCATGGACGTCAGTGTGCCCGAACCGGATGAACGTCGCAACGATCCAGTTCCTAATCGGGAGTTGCGGAAAGGGTGCAGTTCGCTGCACGATGAGTGAGGTCCCGGATCTACTGAGTTACGAACGGTGTACGCGTCCGGGGCTACGCGGCTGGCTCTGCTGCCGTACTGCCGATCGGGGCTGCGGTGGCAGGTGCCGGGGTGGGTCCGCCGGTGCGGGGCGGGCCGGTGGGCCTACCCCTTCCACAGCTCAATTTCGACGGTGAGAGGCAGGTGCTGTCATGCGCGTCTTCTTCCGGCGTGCCGGGCGTCGTCGGCGATCGGTCCTCGGGCCGACCTGTTACCGCTCGGCGGCCTACGACCCGCTGTGGCCATGGCAGGTGCGGCAGCGGCGGTTCCGGTCCACGCGGCTGGGCCGGCGCGGGCTGGACCCGCAGGAGGTGGGGGAGTTCCTCGACCGGGTCGCCGGTGACCTGGCCGCTGTCTACGACGCGCTGGCCCGCAGCCGGCGGGAAACCGACCGGGTCAAGGACGCGCTGCGCCGCTGGCAGTCCGAGCAGGCCCGTGTCCAGTGGGCGGGCACGGATTCGGAGCCCCGGCGGTGACCGGCCGCTACGTCGTCCACCTGCCGGTGGTGGCCCGCGACCTCCCCGCCGCGCAGCGGCTGGCCCGGGTGCTGGCCCGCTGGGCGCTGGTGCTGCCACGGACCGACCCGGGGGAGACAACCGTGTCGGCCGAGGACGAACAGGACGTACGCCATCGGGTCTTCTGCGACCTGCCGCTGCCCGGCGGCCGACGCTGTCTGCTGCGGGACGGCCACGACGGTGCCTGCTCCCGCCGGCTCGGCGGTCGGCGGTCGTGACGGCGCGAAGGGGCCGCGCTCGAGTAGGCGAGAGGACCGAACGATGCTCGGAGTGATCGACTGCGACGAGTGCGACGGGCTGGGCTTCCGCGTTCGGCGCTGCGTCTGCGTCCAGGGCGGTGACCAACTCATTGTTGACGGGGACCGCTGCGCCGACCAGGCGTACGCCGACTGTCGGGTCTGCGGCGGTGACGGCAGCGTGGTTGAGCCCTGCGGTCGGTGCGGGCGTGCGGGGCGGCGGCGGGCGCAGCTCGTGGTCACCGTGGTCAACCTGGACACCGGGGCGGCGGCGTCGCGGCGGCTGCTGCCCGGCCGCCTCGAGCCGCCAGCCGGGCCCGACAGCATCACGCGGGCGCGGGACATCGTCACCGCGCTGGCCGCCACCGTCGGCGTGCGCGCGCTACGCCCGAGCTGGGGGCAGTGCGCCCTGGACGACCCGGTGTACTGGCTGCCCCAGCAGTGGCGGGCCGACCTGCCGACGCGGGAACGCCTGGTCTTGGAGGCCGAAGCCCTCGCCCAGCAGGAGTACGTGCCGTGGCGGGTCTACGTCGGACGGGGCACCGAGGCGCCGCCGCCCCCGGAACCCGGCCGCGAGCTGGCCCGGCTCTGCGAACTGGCCGACCTGCTCCACCTCGATCTGGTGGTGGAGGCTCGCCGTCAGCACGACATGGCGGTCTGGGCGATCCGCTACGAGCTGCCCGGCGGGCCGGTGCCGCTCGACCCGCGGGCCCACGCCCGGGACCTGCCCTCGGCGGTCGCCGCGACGACGTTCCGGGAGGCGCTGCGCGGGTTCGACGAGCGGGGGCGTGCGGCGCCCGCCCACACCGTGCGTCCGGTGCGAGCTGCCGGCGTAACACCGAGGGTGGACCTTGACCGGCTCGGCCGGGCCGTCCTCGCGGACCTGGCCGACGACGAGCCCGGCGCCCAGGCGGTCTGGCGCGACGGGCGCTGGTGGCATACCCCGTTGCGGCCCGCCGGCACCGTCGAGAAGCTGCACGAACGCGACACCGGCCAGATCGTTCGGTACGTGCGGCAGCTGGTACGTAGAGCCGTGGAGCCGCCCGACCCGGCCTGGTGGGGCGAGCCGGTCGCGCACCGCCCCTGCCCGGACTGCCGGCCCGGCACCCGGCTGCGCCGCTGCCACTGCCGAATCGGTGCGCCCGGCCCCGACCCGCAGTGCTCGCGCTGCTCCGGGGCCGGCTTCGCCCCGTCGGGTCTGGCCTGCTTCACCTGCCGCGACGGCGGTCGGATCCCGGCGGCGCTGACGGTGACCGTGACCGACCTGCGCCGGGTGCGCCACGAGACATGGCGCCCGGTCGCGGGGGAGTCGGCTCCGGTGGTCGGCTACCAGCCCAACGGCACCCCCGTGCACCAGCTACGCCCGCACTGGCGGCTGGCCCGCCACGCCGCCATCTTCGGGGTACGCCCGGCCGACCTCAGCCGCCTCGACGAGGAGCGGCCGGTCGACCAGGACCTGCTCCACGGCACGGTGACGGTCCACGACCCCGTCGTCGAGCCGGCCCGCCAGCACGTCGAGCGGGTCGGCGCCGGGCTGCCCGGAGCCCGACTGTTCGTGCTGGCCGCCGCGCCCGACGTACCGCCGCTGACCGACCTGTTGCGGCTCGCCCACGCGCTCGACCTTGCCGCCGTACTGACCTACTGTGATCACCGCCTCGACTCGGGCGACCCGACCAAGGTCCAGGGGGAACGGTGGGACCTCCGCCTCACGGCCCGGGACGCGCCGCTCGGGGCGGAATCTCCGTTCTGCGCCAGCGTCGAACTCGCCCTGGCCCGGTGCGTCGAGTACCTCGACAGCCACCTGCTCGCCGCCGTTCCCCGGGAGCCGGAGCGGCCGGTGCCCGCGCCGCAGGCGGCACCGTCGCCCCCGGTGGCGGACCCGACCGCGCTGCTGCGGCAGGTCGGTCGGCACTACGCCGGGCAGCCGGTGCTGGTGTCGTTCGACCGGGCGGGCTGCCGGCTCTGGCTGGCCGAGGGGGACCACGTCCAGCCGCTTGCCCGAGCCACCACCCTCGACGCCGCGGTCTCCGCCCTGCGGTTGCCGGGGTGGGAGCACTAGACGAGCGGTTCCGAAGTCAGGGGGCCATGGGCGAGCACGTCGAGATGGCCCGTCACGCAATCGCCTGCTCATTCACACTCTCGGATGCCGTCGCCTAGCCCGAATGCCACAATGTCGTAGTGGAGGGCTTCCGGTGTGCGAGCTGCGGGAACACGCTGAGCGTCCCGGTCCGGTTGGTGGAACTGCCGGAGGGGCTGCACTGGTCGCTCCTGGATCACCATCACGTGAACCCGCCGCTCCTCAACCCCGGCACCTATGCGATCGACGAGGCCGGGTACGGCCATGATCAGGTCGTCGGGACCTTCGTACTGTCACCCGGCGACGTACGCGGGACACGCTTCGTCCACGACCTCGTTCAAACGGGCTGCTGGTCCATGGTTGGGTGGAATCCGTGTGTGGCCTGCGAGGCCTGTGGTGCCCTGGTCGCCTCCCGGACGGATGACTGCGGGGTGGCCCAGGAGACGCGCTTCTACCCAGCGATGGTCGTTCGGGAGCCGTGTGACGATGGGCCTGATCGCGCCACGGATCCTTTTGTGCTGATCGCCGACTGGGACAGCCCTGCACCCGACACCAGACGACATGGCTGGGTGCCCAAGCCGACCCGCCCACGTCCTGAACTCGTTGCGACCCGCTGGGGCGGCCGGGGTGTTAAAGCGCGTCTCTTTCGAGACGATCCGCCAGCCTGACGCGCGGGCCGATGTCGGACCTCGCGGGTCGGCGTGGGCTGCTACCCGCCATTAGCCACGTTCACCGGTTGTCGAGCTGCATCCACCGGTCCGGCTGTGCGAGCGGATCGAAGCCGAGCTTGGCGTACACGCCGTGCGCGTCCCTGGTGCCCAGCAGGATGCGGTGTACGCCGAACTCCGCGAGATGGTCGCGGACCGCACCGGTGAGCCAGGTGCCCAGCCCACGCCCGCGCGCGGCGGGCTCGATGTAGACATCGCAGAGCCAGGCGAAGGTGGCCCGGTCGGTCACCGCCCGGGCCACCGCTACCTGGCGCCCGTCCTCCGGCCGGTAGACGCCGAAGCCGATCGAGCCCGCGAAGGCGCGCTCCACGGTCGCCCGGTCTCGCCCCCGGGCCCAGTACGCGTCGGTGGAGAGCCAGTGGTGGACCAGGTCAAGGTCGAGCCGCTCGGGCGCGGTGCTGAGCAGGTAGCCATCGTCTCGGGTCAGGGTGATCATCGGCCCGATGCTACTCGCCGCTTTCTACCGCTTCAGCAGCCAGTTCTTTCGTCCTGGTCTGCCGGAGCGACCGAAAACCGGTTGCGGTGCACCGGCTGGCGCCCGCTAGCCTCGGCGCGCATCGACATCAGGCGGGCTACCGGAGGAGAGATCCGATGACAACACCAGGCGGTCTTTGGCTTCCCTCTTTCCTTCCTGCCTGGAGTCTTCGTGTTCCGCCTCTTCGAGAACGCCGCCGATCCCTTCGGTACCGATGAGCCCGCTGACGCACCGCAGCGGGTCCTGCCCTACCTGATCTCCGAGTTCCGGCCGCTGCGGTGTGTCCTCACCGCCAGCCTGCTCGCCACCGTCGTCAGCGCCGCCGTCGAGCTCTGGCTCATCGCCTACGCCGGCCGCCTGGTTGACACGCTCGCCGGGGCCGACCCGGCGACGCTGTGGCAGACCCACGGCGTGGAGCTGTGCCTGGTCGGAGCGCTGATCCTCTTCGCCCGCCCGCTCCTGCACCTGTTCAACGAGGGCCTGGACGACATCGCCTTCCGGCCCAACGCGCGCACCCGCGCGCTCTGGCGTGCACATCGGCGGGTCTCCCGGCAGCCGGTCGGCTGGTTCCGCGAAGACCTCTCCGGTCGCATCGCCACCCGGGTGCGGGAAGGCTCGGCGGCCGCGGCCATGGCGACGTACAACTTCGTGCACACGCTCGTCTTCGTCTTCGTCTACATCCTCGGGTCGATCTGGTTGCTGGGCTCCGTCGACCCACGCCTCACCCTGCCGCTGGCGGTGTGGATCCTGCTCTACGCCGGGCTGATGGCGTACGTCGTGCCGCGCTACCGCGCCGCCGCCGAACACCATCAGGATGCGGACTCGGCGGTCACCGGTCTGCTGGTCGACTCGTACGCCAACGTCGACACGCTTGCGCTGCTCGGTGTTCCGGCCGCGGACGACCGGGCCGTCTTCGCCGCCGAGCGCGAGGCCCGGCTGCGGGTGGAGCGGCTCGAAGTCACCATGAACGTCGGGATGATGTGCCTCAGCGGGATCCTGATGGTGGGGCTGATCGGGTACGGCATTCTGCTCTGGCAGGCCGGTGCCGCCCCCATCGGCCTGGTCGCCGCCACCCTGGCGCTGACCTTTCGGATGACCGCGATGGCGGAGTGGCTGCTCGACGGTGTCTCGGCACTCTTCGGGCATCTCGGCACCCTGCGCCGCGCGCTGCGGACGATCGCCCAGCCACCAGCGGTCACCGACCGCCCCGACGCGGGGGCTCTTGCCATACGCAGCGGTGCCATCCGGATCACCAACGTCAGTCACCACTACGGCACGGGCAGCGGTGGGCTGGACGGGCTCAGCCTCGAGATCGCCGCGGGTGAGAAAGTCGGCATCGTCGGGCGTTCCGGCGCCGGAAAGTCCACACTCGTCAATCTGATTCTGCGGTTCTTCGACCCGGAGGTGGGCACCATCGAGATCGATGGTCAGGACATCGCCGCGGTGACCCAGCGGAGTCTGCGGCGGCAGATCGCCATGGTGACCCAGGAGGCCACGTTGTTGCACCGGTCCGTCCGGGACAACATCGGCCTGGCCGCAGCCGGGGAAGAGAGCATCGTCGCGGCGGCGCGACAGGCGGCGGCACACGACTTCATCAGCACGCTGTCTGACCAGGAAGGCCGTACCGGCTACCACGCGCATGTCGGCGAACGAGGGGTCAAGCTCTCCGGCGGCCAGCGTCAGCGCATCGCCCTCGCTCGTGCCATCCACAAGGATGCGCCGATCCTCATCCTGGACGAGGCGACCAGTGCCCTCGACTCCGAGATCGAAGCGGTGATCCAGGAAACCATGGACAAGGTCATGGCTGGCCGTACGGTGATCGCCGTCGCGCACCGACTCTCCACCATCGCCCGGATGGACCGGATCGTCGTACTCGACCAGGGGCGAGTCGTCGAGGACGGTACGCACGCCGAACTGCTCAGCCGCGACGGCCGCTACGCCGCCCTGTGGGCGAGACAGGCTGGTGGCTTTCTCGGACGGTGACCGCACGAGCGGATGTGCCTCCGGAACGCGAGCCCAAAATGGGTTGCCTCCGGCTGGTGACGATGTGAATATCTCTCCGTCAGCCCGAGGGTGAAAGGGGGTGCGTCGATGCTCACCAGAAGCTGTTCCGCGCCCCGCCACCCGCATCGCTGACAGCCTGCGCGGGGCGTCTCCCACCCGAACTGAGGAGAGACCGTGACCGCACGTTTCCACAACATCTGCGTCGACTGCCGCGACGCGTACGCTTTGGCAGGCTTTTGGGCCCAGGTTTTCGGGTGCCCTCCGCCCACCGAGGAGCACTCCGGTGACGCCGAGATCAGCCTGCGGCCCGAGGGTGGGCCGGAGCTGTTGTTCCTGGCTGTCCCCGAGGACAAGGCGGTGAAAAACCGCCTGCACCTCGACCTGGAGCCAACCGATCGGACCCGGGCCCAGGAGGTCGCCCGGCTGATCGAGATCGGAGCGACGCACGTCGCCGACCACACCCGCCCGGACGGCTCAGGCTGGATTGTGCTCGCCGACCCGGAGGGCAATGAGTTCTGCGTCCTGCGCAGCGTCGCTGAGCGCCGCCAGCACGACTGATCGGGCTCGCGCGCGACTCGCTCGTTGGGGCCGCCGAGGTTGGTGGCGATCGTCACCGTTGAGGCGGCCCCACCCCACCGTCCCGGAGGGTGGGGACCGGCCTCAGGAGCGCTTCTCGATCTCCGCTCGGATGTCGACGAAGTTGGAGCGGGCCGTGCTCGCGGACTCGGAGAACATCACGATCATGCCGACGCTGCCCTTGTCCGCCCAGGTGCAGACTCCGAGCGGGATGTCCGAGGCGCTCCCGTCACCACATTTCGCGACGCCGCCGAGCGGGTCGGTGGAGACCGTGGACATCTTGCGCACGTTCAGGTCCGACGCGAGCTCCTCAACGGTGGCGTCCAGCTCCTGGGTCGGGTTGAGGACGAAGCCCGAGGCGGCGGCGACCATGATGATGTCCTCATCCTCGAAGCTGCCGTAGAAGGCCCCGACCGTGCTGTTCCCGCTGCTGACCTTGGCTTCCAGCTCCTCCACCAGCTCGTCGGCGAGGGCCTTCAGCTCCGAGTCGGTGCTCCTGGACCGACCGTCGAGTGACTTTGGTGCGACGAGGCGGATCTGTGGCTCGGGGCTGGGTTCGGGGCTGGGCTCGGCTGAGGGGGTCGGTTCAGCACTTTCGGCGGCTTGCGGCGTGCCGGTCGAGGGCGGGGCGGCGACCGGGGGCGGTGCCGGGCTGTCTCCGCCGGAACGGGTGAGGTAGGCGAGGCCACCCAGTGCGAGCACGAGCAGGCCGGCCAGACCGAGCGAGAGCAGCAGGGTGGACCGTGCCGGCCGGTGGGACGCCGGGGCCGCGGAATCGGACGGGGCGGCGGGGTCACCCGTCTCCGTTGGCTGCCGGTCGTGGTCAGCCAGATCGGGTTCGGCCGGAGGGATCGGCGGGATAGCGCTGTGCACCAGGGTCGGCTCATCCATCGTGGCCGACCAGTTGGGAGGGACTGGTGTGGCGGGAGGGGGCGGTGTGGAGACCGGGGCCGACCAGGAGAGCGGGGCTGGGGTGGGGTCGAGTGGGGGCGGGGGCCGCCAGCCGTCCGGTCGCGGTTCGGGGGGCTCCGGACGCGCGTGCCGGGCTGCCCGCGGCCGCGAGGCCGGCGGCGGATAGCTGGGCTGGGCACCGTGCTCCGGCGGGCCGGACCAGGGATCGACCGGTGAGGACATGACAACGCCTCCAGGCGAGGGTGCTGGCGGCTGATGCTAGCCGGTCGGGGACCCGGGCCACGGGACCGACCCCCGCCGGCCAGAGACGAATCGCGGTGGCCGCCCGAGGGCGGCCACCGCGATCATGGGGAAGGGGCAGGTCAGGCCGGGAGGCTGGCGACACCGGCCGGCAGGAACCGCTTGCCGGTGACCCGTTCGGTGGTGCCGGAGCGGTCCAGGTACGGCGTGATGCCGCCCAGGTGGAACGGCCAGCCGGCGCCCAGGATCAGGCACAGGTCGATGTCCTGCGCCTCGGCGACCACGCCCTCGTCGAGCATCAGCTGGATCTCCTGCGCCAGCGCGTCGAGTGCGTTCTGCCGGACCTGCTCGGCGGTGAGCGGTTGGTCGCCGACCACCAGCAGGTTGGCCACCTCGGCGTTGATCTCGTCATCGATGACAATCGGTTTGCCGGCCTCGGCGATCCGCTTGAGGTTCTCGCTGACCCCGAAGCGGTCCGGGAAGGCCGCGTGCAGGATGCCACCGACGTGGTGCGCCACCGCCGGCCCGACCAGCTGCAGCAACGCCAGTGGGCGCATCGGCAGGCCCAGCGGATCGAGCGCGTTGTTCGCCACCTCCAGCGGGGTGCCGGCGTCCACCGCGGCGAACACCGTGCCCAGGAAACGGGTCAGCAGCCGGTTGACCACGAACGCGGGAGCGTCCTTCACCAGCACGCTCGACTTTTTCAGCTGCCTGCCGACCGCGAAGGCGGTGGCCAGGGTGGCGTCGTCGGTCCGCTCGCCGCGGACGATCTCCAGCAGCGGGAGCACGGCGACCGGGTTGAAGAAGTGGAAGCCGACCACCCGCTCCGGGTGCTCGAGGTCCGCGGCCATCGCCGTCACCGACAGCGACGACGTGTTGGTGGCCAGCACCGCCTCGGGCTTGACGATCTTCTCCAGCTCGGCCCAGACCTGCTTCTTGACGTTGAGGTCCTCAAAGACGGCCTCGATGACGAAGTCCGCGTCGGCGAAGACGGACTTGTCGACCGATCCGCTCACCAGGCCGTACAGCTTGGCGGCGGTGCCCTTGTCCATCCGGCCCTTGCTGACCGACTTCTCGATCTGTTCGTGCACATAGGCCACGCCCTTGTCGACCCGGGCCTGGTCCAGGTCGGTCAGGACGACCGGCACCTGGAGACGGCGGGCGAACAGGAGCGCGAGCTGGCTGGCCATCAGGCCGGCGCCGACGATGCCGACCTTGGTCACCGGCCGGGCCAGGTCCCGGTCGGGCGCCCCGGCCGGACGCTTGGCCCGCCGCTGCACCAGGTCGAACGCGTAGAGGCCGCTGCGCAGCTCCGGTGAGAAGACCAGATCGGCCAGGGCCTCGTCCTCGGCGGCGGTGCCGGCGGCGAAGTCCGCCTCCTTGGCCAGGCCGAGTAGTTCCAGGGCCCGGTTGGCGGAGGGGACGGCGCCGTGCAGGCGGGCTTCCAGGGTCTGCTTGGCGAAGAAGAGGACGCCGTCCCACATCTCCCGGTCGACCTCGGGCCGGGTCACGGTGTGCTCGCCGCGGACCACACCGGCGGCCCACTCCAGGGACCGCTCGAGGAAGTCCGCCGGCTCCAGCAGGACATCCGCGAGGCCCATCTCCGCCGCCTGCTTCGGCTTGAGCATCTTGTTCTGCATCAGCGGGTTCTGGATGATCACCTGGGTCGCCGCCGGGATGCCGACCAGGTTCGGCAGCAGCTGGGTGCCGCCCCAGCCCGGGATGATACCGAGCGAGACCTCGGGCAGGGCGAGGGCCGCCGCGCCGGCCGACAGCGTCCGGTAGTGGCAGTGCAGGGCCAGCTCCAGGCCGCCGCCCATGGCCGCGCCGTTGACGAAGGCGAAGGTCGGAACGTCGCTGTCCTTGAGCCGGGCGAAGACCCGGTGGCCGAGCTGCCCGATCTCCAGCGCCTGTGCGCGGTCGGTGAGCAGCGGTAGGCCGGTGAGGTCCGCTCCGACGCAGAAGATGTAGGGCTTACCGGTCACCGCGACGAACGCCGGCTTCGCCGCGTGGGCTGCCGTGATCGCCTCGTCCAGGCTGGTCAGACCGCCGGGCCCGAGGGTGTTCGGCTTCTTGTGGTCGAAGCCGTTGTCCAGCGTGATCAGGGCGGCGGGGCGGTCCAGGCCCGGTACGTCCACCAGGCGCAGCAAGGCCTTGGTGACGACCTCGTTCGGTGCCGCGATGCTCACTGTGCCTCCTCCGTTCGGGACTGCGGGACGCACTGGCTCGACCCGTTGCTCGCGCTCACTTGGCTCCACCCTCCCAGTGCGGGTTCTCCCAGATCACGGTGCCGCCCATGCCGATGCCGATGCACATGGCGGTGAGGCCGTAGCGGACCTCCGGGTGCTCGGCGAAGTGCCGGGCGAGCTGGGTCATCAGCCGGACGCCGGAGGAGGCGAGCGGGTGGCCGATGGCGATCGCGCCGCCCCACGGGTTGACCCGCGGGTCGTCGTCGGCGATGCCGAAGTGGTCGAGGAAGGCGAGCACCTGGACCGCGAAGGCCTCGTTCAGCTCGAACAGGCCGATGTCGTCGATGGTCAGGCCGGCGATGCGCAGCGCCTTCTCGGTCGACGGGATCGGGCCGATCCCCATCACCTCGGGCTCGACGCCGACGAAGCCGTAGGAGACCAGCCGCATCGCGACCGGCAGACCCAGCTCCCGCGCGGTCTCCTCGGCGACGAGCAGGCTCGCCGTGGCGCCGTCGTTCAGCCCCGCCGCGTTACCGGCGGTGACCTTGCCGTGTGGGCGGAACGGCGTCTTGAGGGTGGCGAGCTTCTCCATCGAGGTGTCCCGCGGCGCCTCGTCCACGGTGGCCAGACCCCAGCCGGTCTCCGGGTCCCGGATCGCCACCGGCACCAGGTCGTCCTGGAGTTTGCCGTTGGCGTACGCCTTGGCGGTCTTCTGCTGGGAGGCGAGCGCGAACGCGTCGGTGCGCTCCTTGGTGATGTGCGGTACCCGGTCGTGCAGGTTCTCCGCGGTGGCGCCCATGACCAGGGCGGACTGGTCAACCAGTCGCTCCGCGACGATCCGCGGGTTGGGGTCGACTCCCTCGCCCATCGGGTGGCGGCCCATGTGCTCGACCCCACCGGCGATGGCGACGTCGTACGCGCCCATGGCGATGCCGCCGGCGACCGTGGTCACCGCGGTCATCGCGCCCGCGCACATCCGGTCGATGGCGAAGCCGGGCACGGTCTTGGGGAGGCCGGCCAGGAGCGCGGCGGTCCGGCCGATGGTCAGGCCCTGGTCGCCGATCTGGGTGGTGGCGGCGACGGCGACCTCCTCGACCCGCTCCGGCGGCAGCTGCGGGTTGCGGCGCAGCAGCTCGCGGATGCAGCGGATCACCAGGTCGTCGGCGCGGGTGTTGGCGTACATGCCCCCCGCTTTGCCGAACGGGGTGCGGACGCCGTCAACGAAGACGACATCCCGAACTTCACGGGGCACTTGAGCCTCCTAGCCGGTTAGCCGGACTGGCGTTTTCTCGGATGCTACTTGTCAGTAACCAACTGGAGTACCACCCCCTGTGTGGCCCAGCCCACATCCGTGGCTCAGGTTGCGGCCGGCGGTGGGCCGACCAGGGCCCGGGTCAGGTCTGACTGCAGCAGCGTGATCTGCCACTCGCGCGCACCCAGGCCCCGCAGGGTCTCCGCCACGGTGGCCTCGGTGATCTCCTCGGGCGGGACCCAGGCGAGGCGGCGAATCGAGTCCGGGGCGATCAGGTTCTCCGGTGGCAGGGTGTGCGCGCCGGCGGTCCCGACGACCACCTCCCGACAGCGGGTCAGCCGGGCCGCCGCGACCGGGTCCCGCTCGGCCCACCGGTGCGGCGGCGGCGGACCCTCGACCGTCGGCGCGACCGGCAGCGCCTCCGCTGGCAACTCCCGGGCATCGTCCAACGCCGCCAACCAGGTACGGGCCAGCCGGCGTACCGAGCGACCGCCGAAGCCCGGCAGGGTCAGCAGCGTCTTCTCGTCCCGCGGATCCAGCTCGGCGGCGGCGACGATCGCCGAGTCCGGCAACACCCGTCCCGGCGCCGCGTCGCGGCGTGCCGCGATCTGATCCCGGGCGTACCACAGGGACCGCACCCGGGCCTGCGCCCGCGCCCCGCGGACCCGATGGATGCCCGAGGTTCGGCGCCAGGGGTCGGCGCGGACCCGGGGCGGGCGGGCGCCATTGCGGACCAGCGCGGCGAACTCCTCGGCCGCCCACTCGGCCTTGCCCTGCCGGGTCAACTCGGCGTCGAGCGCGTCCCGGAGCTCGACCAGCAGCTCCACGTCCAGGGCGGCGTAGGTCAGCCAGGACTCCGGTAGCGGCCGGCTCGACCAGTCCGCCGCCGAGTGGTGCTTCTCCAGGCTGAAGCCGAGCAGGTTCTCGGTCAGCGCGGCGAGCCCGACCCGCTCGAAGCCGGCGAGTCGGGCGGCCAGTTCGGTGTCGAAGAGCCGCCGTGGCCGCAGACCCAACTCGGCCAGGCAGGGAAGGTCCTGACTGGCCGCGTGGAGCACCCACTCGGCCTCGCCGATGGCCTCGTCCAGACTGGTCAGCTCCGGCAGTGGCAGCGGGTCGATCAGGGCGGTGCCGGCGCCGGCGCGGCGCAGCTGCACCAGGTACGCCCGCTGGCTGTACCGGTAGCCAGAGGCGCGTTCGGCGTCCAGCGCCACCGGGCCGGTGCCCTGGGCGAAGCGGGCCACGACCTCGGCCAACTCCGCCGGGGTGCTCACCGGCTGGGGGGTGCCCTCGCCGGGCGCGGTCAGCGGGGTGGGGCCGTCCTCGGCGTCGCGCCGGGTGGTAGCTGGGCCACCAGCGGTCGGGTCAACGTCCGTGTCCCCAGACCGGATTAACGGCGGGTGCGGTGTGTCTCCCGTACGGTTTGCGGCAGCCCGACGGGGTAGGGGTGGTTCGTCGGTCACCCGACAACCCTATTGCGCTACCCGATCGGGCGGGGACAGCCGGTCCAGTGCGTGTCGGGAGTCGGCCGGTTTGGTTGAGCACACCGCGCAGGCGAAGCGTGCTGCCACGGATACGGTCCGTATGCCAGGTGTTCGTAGCAGTCGAACGGGGAGGCGGGGAGGCCGTGCCGGCGGGTGGCAGCGGCGTTCAGGCCGTGTCGGCGGGGCAGCGGCGTTCAGGCCGCGCCGGCGGGGCGGCGCTCGGGGAGTGCCGTCACCCCGGGCGGCGGGAGGCCGGCGGTCGAGGCGAGCAGGGTGCACCAGGCGTGCAGATGTGGCACGAGCTGGTCGTCCACCGGCGTCCAGGAGGCCCGGATCTCGACATCGCCGGCGGCGGGCGGCCCGGCCAGGTCACCGAATCGGGTCGACATGGTCTGCGTGACCGTCCCCCCGATCGCCCGGTGCCGGGCCTGCCGCACCTGGAGGGCATCGGTCAGCCAGGTCCAGCCGACCTCCGGTAGCAGCGGATCGGCGGCCAGGTCCACTTCGAGCTCGGCGGTGACGTACGTGACCAGTCGTAGCGTGCCCTGCCACGCCTCGTGCCCGGCGGGGTCGTGGAGGAGGATCAGGCGTCCGTCCGCCACCTCGTCGTCGTCCCGGAGGACGGTCGCGGCGAGCGCGAAGGCGAAGGGGGCCAGCCGTTGGGGGGCGCCAACCTCCTCCAGCCGGATCTCCGCCCGGGTGGTGGCCGATCGTAGCCCGTCAACCGCGCGGGCGAACGTCTCCGGGAGCGCGGTCGGAGGGGTCATCACTGAAGCGTAAGCGCCGCTGCCTCGGTCGATTCGGCGGCACGCCGGGAACCGGAGCGGTGGCGACCGCTCCAGCCCAGAATGTCGCTTTCTCGGCGCGGATCACACGAAGTGACGGCGACGGCGGGGTGGGGCGGGCGGCGTGGCACGATGGGCGACGATGAGCACCGACACCACGGGCGCAGCCGCCCGAGACGAGGGGCCTCGCCCCGGCGATCCGGCCGACTCCCCCTTCGTTCGGGCGTGCCGGCGTAAGCCCGGCCCGCACACTCCGGTCTGGTTCATGCGGCAGGCGGGCCGCTCACTCCCGGAGTACCGGAAGATCCGAGCGAACGTGGCGATGCTGGAGTCCTGTCGCCGGCCGGAACTGATCACCGAGATCACCCTCCAGCCGGTGCGCCGGCACGGGGTTGACGCGGCGATCCTCTTCAGCGACATCGTGGTGCCGGTCGCCGCCGCCGGGGTGGCGCTGGACATCGTCCCGGGCACCGGCCCGGTGGTAACCGATCCCGTCACCACCGCGGCGGACGTGGAGCGGATCCGGCTGATCAACCGCGACGATGTCCACTACGTGGACGAAGCGGTCCGGATGCTCGTCGGGGAGCTGGGCGCGACCCCGCTGATCGGCTTCGCCGGCGCCCCGTTCACCCTCGCCAGCTACCTCGTCGAGGGGGGCCCGTCGCGCAACCACACGAAGACCAAGGCCCTGATGTACGGCGATCCGGACCTGTGGCACGCCCTGGCCAGCCGGCTCGCCGAGGTGACGCTGGCGTTCCTGAAGGTGCAGATCGACGCCGGCGTCTCCGCCGTGCAGCTCTTCGACTCCTGGGCCGGTGCCCTCTCCGAGGCCGACTACCGCCGGTACGTGCTGCCGCACTCGCAGGCGGTCCTCGCCGGCCTCGCCGACGCCGGCGTTCCCCGGATCCACTTCGGGGTGGGCACCGGGGAGCTACTCACCGCGATGGGCGAGGCCGGTGCCGACGTGGTCGGCGTTGACTGGCGTACGCCGTTGGATGTCGCCAGCCGCCGGGTCGGCCCGCAGCGGGCAGTGCAGGGCAACCTGGATCCGTGCCTGCTGTTCGGCCCGTGGCCGGTGCTTGAGGCCGAGGTCCGGCGGGTACTGGCGCAGGGGCGTGCCGCGCCCGGGCACATCTTCAATCTTGGTCACGGAGTGCTGCCGGAGACCGATCCGGAGGTCTTGACCCGGTTGGTGGCCCTGGTCCATGAGTTGACCACGCACACAGACAGAAGGAGCTGAGGGGCATGGCGACGCCGTGGCGGATCGCGGTGGTCGGCGGGGGCATCGCCGGCCTCGCCGCCGCCGTCCAGTTGCGGGATTACACTCCCGCCGGCACCGAGGTGACGGTCTACGAGCGCGGCGACTCCCTCGGGGGCAAGCTGCGCACCGGCGAACTGGCCGGCGCTCCGGTGGAGTTCGGCGCGGAAGCGTTCCTGATGCGCGACTCCGGCGGTGGGGAGTCGGCCGCGGTAACCCTGATTCGCCGGGTCGGGCTGGCCGACGACATCGTCCACCCCACCGTCGGGCAGGCGGCGCTCCTGGTCGGCGGTGAGCTGCAGCCGTTGCCCCGAGGCACGCTGATCGGCGTCCCCGGGGACCTCGCGGCGGTGGCGGCGGTGGCCCGTCCGACGGGGGAGGCCGACGTGGACACTGGTCGGCCGTTGCTTCCCCCCGGCGCGGACATCACGGTCGGCGAGCTGGTTCGGGCCCGACTTGGCGACGAGGTCGTTGACCGGCTGGTCGAGCCGATGCTCGGCGGCGTCTACGCCGGCCGCGCCGACGACCTCTCCCTGGCCGCCACCATGCCCGCGCTGACCCGGGCCGCCCGGGTCGAACACACCCTGGTCGGCGCGGTCCGCGCGGCGCAGGCGGCGGCGCCGCGGGCACCCGGGAGCCCGTTCTTCGGCACCCTGGCCGGTGGCCTCAGCACCCTGGTTGAGGCTGCCGCGTCGACCAGCGGCGCCACGATTCGGCGGAACGCGACGGTCCGGGCGCTGACCCCGGCCGGCGCCGGCTGGCAGCTGACCGTCGGCCCGAACGGCGACGCGGAGCAGGTCCACGCCGACGCCGTGGTGCTGGCGGTGCCGGCCCGGCCGGCGGGGCGACTGCTCGCCGAGGCCGCCCCGGCCGCGGCCGAGAACGTCGGCGACCTGGCCTACGCCAGCGTCGCCCTGGTCACCCTCGCGTTGCCGGCGACGGAGCTGCCCGAGCTCTCCGGCCTCCTGGTCCCGACCGGCGAGGGGCTGCTGATGAAGGCGTCCACCTTCTTCACCACCAAGTGGGGGCACCTGCGTCGGCCCGACGGGTTGACCCTGGTCCGCGCCTCGATCGGCCGGTACGGGGACGAGGCGCAGCTGCAGCGCCCCGACGGGGAACTCGTCGATACCGTGCACCGGGAGCTGTCGGCGGTACTCGGCGCCGAGCTTCCCGCGCCGGTCGCCACACACGTGCAGCGCTGGGGTGGGTCACTGCCGCAGTACGCGCCGGGCCACCTGGACCGGGTGGCGTCGGCGCGGGCGACGCTGCGGGCGCAGCGGCCAACCCTCGCGCTGGCGGGAGCCGGCTACGACGGCGTCGGGATTCCGGTCTGTATCCGTTCCGGCGCGGCGGCGGCCGACGAGATCATCACTGCACTGAAGGGTTCCGGGATATGACCGAGCAGACCAACGCGGCCCGGCTGAACGAGCTGAACGCGACGATCCGGTACACGATGTGGTCGGTGTATCGGGCGAACAACGCCCTGCCGTCACTACGCGAGAACGTCACCGCCGAGGTGACCGCCTTCTTCGACGAACTGGCCGGCGAGGACGTGACCATTCGGGGCACCTACGACGTGGCGGGACTGCGCGCCGACGCCGACCTGATGATCTGGTGGCACTCCTCGTCGAGTGACGCGCTCCAGGACGCGTACCTGCGGTTCCGCCGTACCACGCTGGGGCGTTCGCTGACCCCGGTCTGGTCCCAGCTCGGGCTGCACCGGCCGGCGGAGTTCAACAAGAGCCACGTCCCGGCGTTCCTCGCCGGTGAGCAGGCCCGGGACTATCTCTGCGTGTACCCCTTCGTCCGCTCGTACGAGTGGTATCTGTTGCCGGATGCGGAGCGGCGGGAGCTGCTGGCCGAGCACGGCGGGATGGCCCGCGGCTACCCCGACGTGCGGGCCAACACGGTCTCCTCGTTCGCCCTCGGCGACTACGAGTGGTTGCTCGCCTTCGAAGCCGACGAGCTGCACCGCATCGTTGACCTGATGCGGGACCTGCGGGCCTCCCGCGCCCGCCGGCACGTCCGGGAGGAGGTCCCGTTCTACACCGGCCGTCGCCGCGCGATCGCCGACATCATCGCCAGCCTGCCCTGATCGTGGTGTCCTCCCCACCCGGCGGTACGGCAGCGGCCCGGCCGGTTCAGCCGTTCTGGCAGCCGAGGGGCACCGGCTGACCGCCGGGTGGGGGTGGGGCGTCCGGGGGAGTCAACCCGAGGTGGGCGTGGTGAACTCCGGCTGGTCGAGCACGCGCAGCCAGGACCCGTCGGGTTGGCGACGAACGACCTGCGCCCGAGCACCCGCGCCGTCGCTCGGCGGCGTCGAGGTGAGGGCGAGGTCGCCGCAGACCAGCGTGGGCAGCGGCGCTTCCGGGGTGAAGTGTGGCCGGTTGGCGAGCACCTTCTCCCACCGGGCTTGGATCGCCGCGCGCCCGACAGTCTGGTCGCCGGGCGGGTAGGCCATGACCGCGTCCGGTTCGTAGAGCGCGGCCACACCCGCGGCGTCGCCGGCGTTGGAGCGTTCGACGAACAGCCGGGTGAGGTCCTCGGGCTGCATGGCTTTCGTGCGGTCCGACACGGTGTTCCTCTCGATGTCTTCTGCGGAACTAAGCGTTCATTCGATGTTTCTGCGGAGCGAAGCGTCTCGCTCGGCGCTTGCCCGCGAACCAAGCGTGCCTTCGGCGGCATCAGAAGTCCAACAGATGATTTTTATGAGAGCTAGAATCTCTAGTTATGGAATTGAGGCAGCTGGAATACTTCGTCGCAGTCGCCGAGGAAGCCAGCTTCACTCGTGCCGCCGAGCGGGTACGGATCAGCCAACCCGGAGTGAGCGCCCAGATCCGCGAGCTCGAACGCGAACTCGGCACCACCCTCATCGACCGCTCCACCCGTACGGCGAGCCTCACCGATGCCGGCCGGGCCGCACTCGAACACGCCCGGGCCGCCCTCGCCTGTTCTGACGCGATGAAACAGGCGGTCGGCGACGTGGTCGGACTCATCCGCGGTCGCCTCACCGTCGGGATGGTCATCGGATGCACGATCACGCCGTTCTTCGACGCCCTGGCGGCGTTTCACCACGCGCACCCCGGCGTGGAGATCACTCTGCTCGAGCACCACTCGGCCCGGCTCCTCCGGGACGTCCAGGCCGGTGCTGTCGATCTCGCTCTCATCGGCACCGCCGATCCCACGCCGGCCGGGTCGAACACCTTCACGATCATCAGCGAACCACTCGTCGCCCTCGTCCCACCCGGGCATCTTCTCGCCAGAGAAGCGGCCGTGACCGTGGCCGCCCTCGCCGACCACCCGCTGGTGTGCATGCCCGAGGGCACCGGCATCCGTACCGTCCTGGACCGGGCCTGCACCCGGCACCGAGTCCGGCCGACCATCAGCGTCCAGGCCAGCGCCGCGGACGCCATCGCCGACCTCGCCACCCGCGGGCTGGGCGTGGCCATCCTCACCGAGTCCATGTCGCGGCACTACCAGGGTCGCCTGATCGCGCTGCCGGTCGTCGACATCGACGAGCCGGCCCTGCTGTCCCTGGTCTGGAGCGGTACGCGGAGTCCAGCCCTCGATCGGCTGGTCCGGCACTGCCGCGACACCCTCGCTACCGGGCCGTGATTCCAGCCTCCGGCCCGGTAGCGATCCGCGGTGTGGCTACGTCGCCGGTGTGTCCCGGCGCATCGGCGTGTGCAGGATGCCGTCCTCGAGGTACTCCGGCCCGGTGACCGTGAACCCGTGTCGGGTGTAGAAGTCGACCAGCTGTGACTGGGCTTCCAGGGTGCACGGGCGTTCGCCGACCTCGACGAGGGCAGCGGTCATCAGCTGGCCCGCGTACCCCGCGCCGCGCGCCTCCTTCGCCACCACCACCCGGCCGATCTGTCGCCGGCCATCCGGAGCGGCCAGGATCCGCAGGTACGCCACCGGCGTCCCGGCCTGCTCCAGCCAGAGATGGCGGGTGCCCGGCTCCACGTCCCGGCCGTCCAGCTCCGGGTACGGGCACTCCTGCTCCACCACGAACACGTCCACGCGCAGCCGGAGCAGGTCGTGGAAGGCGCGGGCGGACAGGTCGGCGAAGGAGGCGGTCCGGAGCTCAGCGATGGGCGGCATCCTGTGATGGTAGGTCGCTGCCCGGTGCCGGCTGCCGGGCGGCGGAGCGCCGCCGGCGGAGCAGCGTGCCGGAGACCGCCGCCGCGAGCAGCGCGGCGACCACGGCCCCGATCGTCCACGGGCCCAGTCCGTCCACCCACCCGCTGATCGTGGTCTGTACCCGACCGGCCGCGTCGATCACCGGGTCGTTGACGTCACCGCCGGCGAAGAGCCGGATCTCGTACCAGCCGTACCAGGCGACGTAGCCACCGGTCAGCACCAGGAGCAGGCCGGCGATGCGGCCGAGCAGCGGCCCGGCCCGTCGGGTGCGCCGGACCAGAGACTCCCGGGCCAGCGCGACCGCGAGTGCGGCGGCGCCGACCATCAGCCCCATCCCGACCGCGTACGCGACGAAGAGCCCGACCCCGGCGAGCGGGCTGCCCGCCCGGAACCCGGCGACCACCACGGCCAGGAACGGTCCGATGGTGCAGCCGAGGGAGGCGATCGCGTAGGCCGCACCGAAGAGGACCATCGATCCGAAGCTGCGCCGGACCTCGGGGCCGTTGGCGATCCGGGGAGCGAAGGTCGGTAGCGCCCGGCCGGCGACGAGCCAGCCGCCGGTGGCGACCAGGGCGAGCCCGATCGCGACCGACACCCAGGGCAGGCGGCTGGCCAGGGCGTCGGCGGCCGGGCCAGCGAGGAGCCCGAACCCACCGAAGACGGCGACGAAGCCGAGGGTCATGGCGGCGGTCAGGGCCAACGCCCGTCCCACCGGCGCGAGTGGCCCCCGGCCGTCCGCCGGGCCGTCCCCCAGCACCAGCATCGACAGGTACGCCGGCAACAACGCGAAGCCGCACGGGTTGACGGCGGCGAGCAGCCCGGCGCCGAGCGCGAGACCGTAGGGGGCGTCAACCATGTCAGGTCAGCTCCGCGACCCGCTCGCGGAGGTCGGTCTCGGAGAGCGAACCCTTGTGGACGACCTTGCCGGTGGAGTCCAGCAGCACGTAGTACTGCTGGGAGACCACCTCGAACCGCTGCCACACCTCGCCCGCGTCGTCGGCCAGCTGCGGGAAGCCCTCGATGCCGGTGTCTTGAGCGAATCGGCGCATCGCGTCGTCACCGCTGCCGAGCCCGGCCACCCCGACCACGTTCACCCGGTCGGCGTTCTCCTGCTGCACGGCCGCCACCGAGTCGGCCTCACCCCGGCACGTGGGACACCAGGCGGCCCAGAACCAGAAAACAGTGGGCTTGCCGGCGAGGCTGGCCCCGGTGAAGGCGTCACCGTCAATGGTGCGGGCGGTGAAGTCGAGGGTCTGCGGCACCTCGGGTGCCGGCTCGCCGGTCGGGCTCGCCGTGGTGGTGGCGGGCGCGCTGGTGGAAGCGGTCGTCGGGGCGGGGGTGGGCTCAGCATTCGCCGCGGTGTCCTCGGAGCTCCCGCAGGCGGAGAGCGCCAGAACGAGGGTCAGTGCGATTGGGATTGACCGGGTCATGGTGCGCATGTCCGGATGTTAGCCCGCTGCGGCACCGAGTCTTCTTACCGCTCGCTAACGTCGGCGGCTCGAACTCCACAACGGCTGTCTCCGCCCCGGACCCACTACCGGGAGTGGCCAACCGCTCCTGCCCTGCTGTCCCTGTCCGCTCAGGACGGGCGGGCGCCGACCGAGTCGCGGACCTGGGCGCCCTCGGATCCCTCCTTGATCCGGGCACAGTTCGCGCAGCAAAAGAAGCGGCCGGACACCTCGACGCCGTGGCCTACGATCTTGACCTGGCAGTTTTCGCAGATCGGCGCCAGCTTGTGCGCGGCGCACTCGAAGCTGTCGAAGGTGTGCACGTCGCCGCTGATCGTACGCACCTCAAACGTCAACCAGTAATCGTTCTCGCAGACCTCACAGGTCGCCATGCTATTCCCCCGAAGTATGGATTCCTGAGGTAAGCGTTAACCATCCAATCCGGGCCGGCAACCGGAATCGGTAAACCAGGTGCGGACGGTCGGCCTTGGTGCGCGCGGGCGACGGGCGGGTGTCCCGCTCGTCCGGATGGTGGGGCTGTTCACTCCACGGATGGGCGGGTGTCCTTGCGCCGACGGTCGCGGTACGACCTGGTCTTGTTGCGGTTGCCGCAGACATTCATTGAACACCACGTCTTCGATGCGTTCTTGGAGCGATCATGGAATACCTCTCCGCAGGTCTCCTCATGACAGATCTTGATCCGTCGCCACGTGCCGTCCTGCTCAGCGCGGACTATTGCGCTGAGCACGTTCGCGAGCATTTCGGCCACGCCACCGTGGACGGACACGAGTTGAGCCGTATGGCCGCTAAACGAGGCGCGTAGGGGAATGCGCGCGGCAAGACTTTCCAGGTGGGCGCGGGCGCGCCTGATGCCGGTCTCGTCGCTGTCGTGGCGGGCCTGTAGCTCGTTCCGTAGGGCGGTCCGGAGTTGAACCGCGAGATCAAGCTCTGCCGCGCTGGGGTCGCCGGTTGACTGCGGGAAGCCGTGGACAGCCAGCCAGTGGCCGAGGCGCGCCGGCGACCCGAGGTCATCTCGCCCGGACTCCGGGTCTACCGAGTCGCCGAACGCTACGACGAGCTCGAGGTCGCGCGGGTACTCCACTAACACTTCCCAACACCGTTGAAACGGTTTGACTGGTTGCGTGCATGATACTACAGTCGGCCCGACACCAGCAAAACTATTTTACTAGTGTCGGAGGGGTGGTATGTATCCGTTGTTTCTCATCGCTACCGCCGAGCAGCAGCACGCCGCGCTCCTAGGCAAAACGCAGCTGCCTGCAATAGCGGCCCGCCGGCGCGCCTGGCGCCTCCGACTGGGGCGGCAGCTCATCAAGCTTGGGGAAGCGATCTTGGCCGAGCCCGGAGGAGGAAACGTCTCCCCGCGCGGAATCGCCTGTTCCAATCGGGGCCCAGCGTGACGTTGCGGTGGCTTGACCTGCTCGACCAGGCCAAAGCGACCTACCTCCCGGGCTAGAGCCTTGGTCGACGCCGGAGTCGATAGCCGTATCCGTTCCGGTCACGGCCCTCTCGAACGCCGGGCAGCCGCTCCGGTTGGTGCCGTCAGGAGTCGTGCGGCTTCAGCCGGAGGGACACCGAGTTCACACAGTGCCGGGTGTCCTTCGGGGTGAAGCCCTCACCGGTGAAGACGTGCCCCAGGTGACTGTCACAGCGGGTGCAGCGGATCTCCGTCCGGACCATGCCCATACTCCGGTCCTCGATCTCCCGAACCCGACCGGGAATGGCGTCGTCGAAACTCGGCCAGCCGCAGTGCGAGTCGAACTTCGCATCGCTGGGGAACAGGTCCAGGCCGCAGGCGCGGCAGTGGTAGACCCCCGGGGTTTTGGTGTTCACGTACTCGCCGATCCCGGGGGCCTCGGTGCCGTGCTCCCGCAGCACCCGGAACTCCTCGGGGCTCAGCCGGACCCGCCACTCGTCCTCGGTGCGGGGCAGTTCACTGTCGTCAAGACTCACCCGCCAACGGTACGTCGAAGGTCGTAGCCATCGCATATGGTCGCGCCATGGGTGGCACGAGGGCCGCAGCCGAAGAGATCGAGGTCGCCGGGCATCACGTCCGGTTGAGCAGCCCCGAGCGGGTGGTCTTTCCACAACGGGGCTTCACCAAGGCCGACGTCTTCCACTACTACCTCGCCGTCGGCCCGGGCATCATGCGGGCGCTCGGCGAACGGCCGACCACCCTGCAACGCTTCCCGGAGGGGATCGAGGGGGAGGCCTTCTTCCAGAAGCGGGTGCCGGCCCGCGGCGTGCCCCCCTGGCTTCGCACCGCGCAGATCAGCTTTCCCAGCGGGCGGAAAGCGGCCGAGCTCTGCCCGGCTGATCTGGCTCACGTGGCGTGGGCAGCCCAGATGGGCACCGTGGTCTTTCACCCGTGGCCGGTGCGTGCCCGCAACCCGGACCACCCCGACGAGCTGCGGATCGACCTCGACCCGCAGCCCGGCACCGACTTCGCCGACGCGGCGGAAGCGGCGGCCGAGCTCCGCGAGATCCTGGCCGAGCTGGGTGTCCCAGGTTGGCCGAAGACCTCCGGCGGTCGAGGGGTGCACGTCTACCTGCGGATCCAGCCGCGCTGGACCTTCGTCGAGGTTCGTCGGGCGACCATCGCCCTGGCCCGGGAGTTGGAGCGGCGCCGCCCCGACCTGGTCACCACCGCGTGGTGGAAGGAGGAGCGCGGCACGCGGGTCTTCGTCGACTACAACCAGATGGCCCGGGACCGGACGATCGCGTGCGCCTACTCGCTGCGGGCCAACGCCCGCGCCACCGCCTCCGCTCCGCTGGCCTGGGACGAGCTGGCCGACGCCGAACCGGACGACTTCGACCTTCGTAGCGTGCCGGCCCGGCTGGCCGAGCGCGGCGACCCGCACGCCGGCATCGATGACGCCGCCTGGGACCTCACACCCCTGCTGGACTGGGTCGAGCGGGACGCCGCCAACGGTCAGGGCGACCTGCCCTACCCACCGGAACACCCCAAGATGCCCGGCGAGCCGAAGCGGGTGCAGCCGTCCAAGGACCGCGACCGTCCCCGCTGAGCCGTCACAGCGGCAGCTTCATGCCCTCGTGGCTGGCGACGAAACCGAGACCCAGATAGAAGCGGTGCGCCTCGTGCCGGGACTTGTCGGTCGTCAGCTGGACCAGCGCACACCCACGCGCCCGCGCCTGGTCGACCGCCCAGGCCATCAGCTGCCGGCCCAGCCCTCGTCCGCGCTGGTCGGAGCGGACCCGGACCGACTCGATCAACTGTCGCTCGGCGCCGTGCCGGCTGAGCCCAGGAATGTAGGTGAGTTGCATGCAGCCCAGCACCTCGCCGCCGGCCTCGGCGACGACGAACTGGTTGCGCGGGTCGGCCGTGATCTCCGCGAACGCCTGCTCGTAACGGGCGTCAACCTGCCCCACCTCCCGGGTGCGCCCCAGCCGGTCATCGGCGAGCAGGTCGAGCACGGTGGGCAGGTCGGCCCGGGTCGCCTCCCGAAAGATCACATCGCTCATCCGGGGAGAATGACACAACGGCGGCGCCCCGGCCGCGACCGAGGTCACTGGGGCGGGCAGCTCTTCCCCTCAGCTGGCACGGTCAGGTCAACCAGGTACGCGTCCACCGCCGCGCTGATGCAGTCCGTCTGCGGATAGGCGGTGTGCCCCTCGCCCTCCCAGGTGAGCACCCGACCCACGCCCAGCATCTCGGCCAGCGCCGGGGTCTGCTCGTAGGGGGTCGCCGGATCCCCCGTGGTGCCCACCACCAGGATCGGCGGCGCCCCGTCCGCGGCTCCGGTCGGGTACGGGTCCCGGCCGCCGGGCCACTCGGTGCAGGTGAGCAGGCCGACCGCGAGCGCCGGACCGAACAGCGGGTACTGCTCACGCCACTGCGACTGGAGCTCCCGGATCTGCTCCCGGCTCGGCTTCTCCGCCTCGTCGGCGCAGTTCACCGCGAGGTTCGCGTCGAACAGGTTCGAGTAGGTGCCGTCGGGCTCCCGACCCGCGTACCCGTCGGCGAGTTGGAACACCCCGGTCGCGTCCCCGCCCGCCAACTCGTCGATCGCCTGGGCCAGCTGCTCCCAGCCGGCCTCGGTGTAGAGCGAGGAGACCACCGCGTAGAAGATCCACCCCGGAGTCGCCTCCCGCCCATCGCCGCCCCGGACCGGGGAGACCCGCGCCTTGTCGATGGCCGAGGTGACGGCCTCCCGCGCACCGGGAGCGATCGGGCAGCGGTCGGGGTTGGTGGAGCACCACAGGGAGAAGTTGTCGAAGGCCCGCTCGAAGCCCTTGGCCTGGCTCTCCGAGCTGGCCACCTGGTCCAGTCGAGGGTCAACGGCCCCGTCCAGCACCAGCGCCCGCACCCGGTCCGGGTGGAGCTGGGCGTAGACGGCGCCGAGCAGGGTGCCGTACGAGTAGCCGAGATAGGTCAACTTCTCGTCGCCGACGGCAGCCCGGATCGCGTCGAGGTCGTGGGCCGCCTGCTCCGTGCCGTACAGCTCGAGCTGGTCGCCGTAGCGGTCGCCGCACTCGCGCCCGATCTGTTGGTTCAACTCGACGAGACCGTCGAAGGACTGTTCGCTCTCCGGATCCGGGTCGTAGCCGAAACTGGCGTCGAGGTTGGCGTCCGAGATGCATTTCACCGGACTGGAACGGGCGACCCCACGCGGGTCGAAGCCGATGATGTCGAAGCGGTCGGTGACCGCGGTGGGCAGGCCGCCGAGCGCGGCCGGGAAGGAGAGGTAGACGGCGGTGTCCACGCCGGAGCCCCCCGGCCCGCCCGGGTTGATCAGCAGCGAGCCGATCCGGTCCCGCTGGTTCGTGGAACGGGCCCGCAGCAGCGCGATCTCGAAAGTCTCCCCGGCGCCCGGGCCGGCGGTGGCGGCGGCGCCGTCGGCCCAGTTCCGGGGAACCTGGATCCGGGTGCACTCATAGCGCATGCCCGGTGCGGTACGCCCCACCAACTCCTCGGCCACCTCCGGACAGGCCTGCCAGGTCGGCCCGGCGCCGGACGGCCCCGAGGGCTGCGCCTCGGTGCGCGGCGCGAGCGCCGGCAGGGTGCAGCCGGCGGCGAGAAACGTGCTGGCCAGGAGGAGTACGGCCGGGGCGAACCGGCGGGCGGGGCTGCGAACCACGGGGTGGACCTTTCGGGTCGGGGTAGCCGGCTACGCCGACCCGGACGTGGGAGCGCCGTGCTCCGGGTCGCCCCGGAGCACCTGATCCACGTCGAACCGGACCGGACGGTCGAGCTGGTCGTAACGGCAGGAACGGGGCTTGCGGTCCGGGCGCCACCGGACGAACTGGGCGGTGTGCCGGAACCGGTCGCCCTCCATCGCGTCGTAGCTAACCTCGACCACCAGCTCCGGTCGCAGCGGCTCCCACTCCAGGTTCTTCGTGCCGGTCCACCGGCTGACCCCGCCCGGGATGCGCTGACCGCGTTGGTGGTCGCCGTGCACCCAGGGATGGTCGTCGCCGGCTCCCCGGTATGGCTCCAACTCGTCCACCAGTTCCTTCCGGCGGGCCATCGGAAACGACGCGCTCACCCCCACATGATGCAGGACGCCGGCGTCGTCGTAGAGCCCGAGCAGAAGTGAGCCGACCACCGGGCCGGACTTGTGCCAGCGGAAACCCGCCACCACGACATCGACCGTGCGCTTGTGTTTGACCTTGAACATCAGCCGTTTGCCCGGCTCGTACGGCAGGTCGGCGGGTTTGGCGATCAGGCCGTCCAGCCCCGCCCCCTCGAACCGGTCGAACCAGCGGTGCGCGGTGGCCGGGTCGGTGGTGATCTGGGTGACGTGCATCGGCGGCGCGACACCGCCCAACGTCGCCTCCAGCCGGGACCGCCGCTGTGGGTACGGCTGGTCCAGGAGCGACTCGTCGGCGAGAGCGAGCAGGTCGAACGCCACGAAATCCGCGGGGGAGGTCTCGGCGAGCAGGTTTACCCGGGAGGCGGCCGGGTGGATCCGCTGGGCCAGCAGCTCGAAGTTGAGCCGGGGCTGCCCGCCTGGCCGATCGCGCTGGATCACGATCAACTCGCCGTCAACGACGCAGCGCTCGGGCAGCTGCCGGCGGGCCTGCTCGACCACCTCGGGGAAGTAGCGGGTCATCAGCTTGCCGCCCCGGCTGGCCAGCTCGACCTCGGCACCGTCGCGGAACACGATGCACCGGAAGCCGTCCCACTTCGGCTCGTAGGTCATCCCGGACGCGGTCGGGATCCGTGGGACGCTCTTGGCGAGCATCGGTTCGACCGGCGGGCTGATCGGCAGCTTCACGGCGACCAGTCAACCAGACGGCGCCGACAGCCGTGGGGAGGAACACCAGCCACGGCTGCCCCCTTCCCGGGCGCCGAGCAGCCTTGGGCCCGGGTGGGCGCGGGCCTCTGGATTTAGCAGCGGGACGGCACTGTCTTCTCCAGCAGTGCCAGCGGCACGCCGTTCGGGTCCTTGTCGTGGCCCACCAACCGGTAGCCGGAGCGCTGGTAGAGCCGCCGACTGCGCACGCTCTCTGCCCCGGTGAAGAGGGTGAACCGACACACCCGCGCGCCCGCCACCGTCTCGACGGCGCGTAACAGGCGGCCACCGATGCCCCGACCCTGCTGGTCGGGGACGACCGCCAGCCGGCCGATGGAGGCGATGACACCATCGACGCGCACCCGGACCGAGCCGACGAGTCGATGGCCCAGCCGGGCGGTGAGCACCATCTGCGGGCCGGCGAGCACGGCCCGAATCTCGTCCAGGGTCTCGGTGAGCGGCGGCAGGAACGGGTCAGCGTAGCGCTGCGCCTCGGCCAGGTACGCGGCGAGCTGGACGGTGAGGATCTCCCCGGCGTCGGCCGGGGTCGCGGGAGCGATCAGCGGGCGAGCGGTCACCGGCCCAGCCAACCACAGCGTCGCGACCCCATGGTGCCCGAGTCTCTTGACGACAGTCCGCTACCGGAGCTGGTAAATATCGTTACTGCTGGATGTCGCGAATGGTGGGGGTCGTGCCGACTTGAGCCTGCCGCCGCGCGTCGGCGGGACGGCTAGAAGCGCGCGAACGAGCGCAGCGGTGCCCGCGGGCCGAACTTCGGAGCGGTGATGCCGGCCGCCGCCAGCAGGACGCAGACCCGGCCCCGGTGGCCCCGGAACGGTTCGAGCAGGGCCAGCATCCGGGCGTCGTCGCCGCGCGTCTCACCGGCGAGGGCCCAGGCCACCGTGTTCGGTACGTGGTAGTCACCGACGCACACCGCGTCCGGATCGCCGTAGGCGACGCGGACCACCTCCGCCGCGGTCCACGGGCCGATCCCCGGGACGGCGGTGAGCCGGCGGGTGGCCTCGGCCGAGTCGGCGCACCGCTCCAGCCGGTCGGCCACCGCGGCGGCCCGACGCAGCGTGTCGGCGCGGCGCTGTTCGATCCCGAGGGGGTGGAAGGCCCAGTACGGGGTGGCCGCCACCGCCGCTGGCTCCGGCGGCAACAGCAGGGGCTGCATCGGCCCGGGGGCCACCGCCCGGAAGTGGCGGACCGTGGCGGCGTACGCGCGGTACGCCTCCTTGCCGGTCACCCGCTGTTCGAGGATGGCCCGGAACACCCGGGGGAAGACCTGGCCGCTGGTCGGCAGCCGCAGCCCCCGGTGCCGGGCGGCCAGGTCGGCCACCACCGGGTGCGCGGCGGCCAGCTCGGCGAAGCCGGTCAGGTCGTCCCGGAGGCCGGCGAGGGCGTCGGCCTGGTGCACCACCCAGTCGGCCCCGGGGCCGTACCCCTCGGCGACCAGGTGGCCGGCCTCGGGACGCAGGGCGAGGGTGGCGGGTCCGTCCGGGGTGCGGGTGGCCCACCAGAGGGCCCCGGCGACGATCCGCGCGCAGGGGTCGTACGGGCTGAAGGTGAGGGCCCGGACCGACGCGGCCAGCCGGTACCCGACCGGCGGGTGCAGCAACCGGCGGGCGGTGGGATCGGTCCCGGACACCCCGACATGCTGCCACCGGGGCCGACTGACTGTCGCCGGCGGGTACGCGGACTGTGGCCTGGCTGGCTCTCCCCCGGGGCCCGCGCAACATGGGCCGGCCGGGAGGCCGAACTCGGCGTCGCGCTGCCCGCCGACTTCAAGGAGTTGGGTCGGCGGTTCTTGCCGGGGGCGTTCTCCGGGTAGCTAAGCCTGCTGCGGCAGGCCGCAGCGAGTTTGGCGCGGAGACCTTCGCCCCGTACGGAATCTATGGCCCCGACACGGGACCGGGCCTGATCCAGTGGGGTATTGACGAGACCGAGGGGACCACTTCTGGCTGGCGGACCGCTCCGTCGAGCCGGACCGATGGCCGGTGGTCTCCCGGACGGAGGCCGGTGAGCCGTGGCACCGGTTCGACATGTCGACGGTCGAGTTCGTCTACCGGATGATCGCAGACCGGAGTTCAAGCGTTCACGAACCGGAGGAGCTGATCCATGACCGCAGTCTCGCGCCTTTAATACTGAAGGTCGTCTGGGGTGGTGGTGCCAATGTCAGTGAGCCATTCCGCGCCAAGAGGCCAGTGCGGCAGGTAGCGGTCCGGCTTGTTCGGGTCGGCCGGGACGTCGTGGCAGCGAAATGCCGCAGGACCTTGAGCTGATCTACTCAGCGCCAGCCGTGAACGGGCACCCGAGGGGGCAACCGGGCACCCGAGCGGGCAACCGGGCAACCGGGCGTCGTCCTGCCGTCCAGGTGGTTCTGTGTCGCCCGCTGTCGAGTTGCCCTCATGGATGGGGCGCAGGAATATCCCGCGCCTGCTCGCGCAGCGCCCGTCGGTGCCTGGCCTACCGCCGAAGGACCGCCCCGGCCGCCCCGGCCGCCCCTGGTCACAGCCGAGCGGCCGCGTCGACCGTGGTTGGGCCGGCGGAGCCGGTGGGTCCATGCTGGTCGAGTCGTGGCGGCGCATCCGCCTCGATCGACACTTCGGTCTATTCCGGCCGATAGCTTCTGCTCGCGGTGGCTCGGGTCGGGCCTTGGCGTGGTCCCGCCGGTGGGGCAGCTCGACAGCGAAACCGTTGGCACCCTAGCGGCCAGCTCTAGATGAGGAGGCCGGCAGCGGCCGGCGGTTCTAGCCGGGGAACTGCTCGAACATGAGCTCGTAGCCGTCCGGGTCCAGGCCGTAGAAGATGCGCGCCCATCCGACGTCTTCCGGATCGAGGGTCACGGTCAGGCCCTCCTCCCGCCAGAGCCGCCACGTCGCGTCGAGATCCGTGGTCGGTACGACGAGGACGAAGCCGAGACCGGCGGGGCCCTGCCTGGTCTGCTGCCCGCGCTCGACGTGGTGATAGCCGTGCTGGTGCAGATCCGACAGGATGAGCCAGGTGTGACCATAGGTCAGGTAACGCAGATTCGCCTGCTCGGGCTGTGGAAGGTGCCGGAAGCCGAGCCGTCGGTAGAGATCGAATGACCGGTCGAGATCGCGTACCCGCAGGCCAACCTTCAGCTGCTTCCTCGGCATTCTCGTCATCGTATAGACGCTGCGGATCAGTTGAAAGTGGCCGGCTGCTCGGTGTCGGGGGTGCGCCGGATCAACCACCGACCGAGAAGATCCCCGTCGGGGGCGGTGCGGAGTCGGTGGCGTCGGTGTCGTGGACGACCGGGGCGCCGCCGGTGAACCGGACCAGCTCCTCGCCGGCGAGCACCCGGCCCGGGAACCAGTCGCCGGAGACCCGCCGGGTCAGCTCGGGCACCGGCGGGGTGCTGCGGCCGGCGAGCAGCACGAGGTTGCCGAAGCGGCGGCCCCGCAGCACCGCGGCGTCGCCGACCAGCGCCGCCTTGGGTAGCGCTGATCGGACGGTGGCGACCTGTCGGCGGGCGTGCCGCAGCGGCGGGCCGTCGGCGATGTTCGCCAGGTACCAGCCGGTGGGTCGGAGGACGCGGGCCACCTCGGTGGCGAACTCCACCGAGGTCAGGTGGGCGGGGGTGCGGGCGCCGGCGAAGACGTCGGCGACCACGATGTCGATGCTGGCGTCCCGGAGGCCGGTGAGGGCTTCCCGGGCGTCGGCGACGCGTACCCGTAGCCGTGGGTTGGGGGGCCAGGGCAGCTCCTGGCGGACCAGCTCGACCAGCGCGCCGTCCACCTCGCAGACCCGTTGGGTCGAGCCGGGACGGGTGGCGGCGACATACCGGGGCAGGGTCAGCGCGCCGCCACCGAGGTGCAGCAGGCGCAGCGGGGCGCCGGCCGGGGCGAGTAGGTCGATCGCGGCGCCGAGCCGGCGCACGTACTCGAACTCCAGGTGGGTGGGGTCGGTGAGATCCACATGTGACTGCGGGGCGCCGTCGAGCAGCAGCGTCCAGGAGCCCGCCCGGTCCGGGTCGGGGACCAGCTCGGCCATCCCCGTGTCCACCTCGACGGCGGCCCGGTCGGTGGGGCGTTGGCGCCCCATCAGAGCGCACCGCCGGGTGGCTGCGCGGCGGCGGGCGTGGCGCTGCGCGCGGCGGCGACCAGGGCGCGGTGCAGCAGCCGGGAGTCCCCGATCATCCGTCGCAGGCGGCGTTCCAGGCCGGCGATGGGGATCAGATTCTGCGGTGCCCGAGGGTCCTTGTACGGGGTGGAGGCGAAGCGGGGCAGGGTCACCACGGACAGGTCCGCCAACGCGACCGCCGCCGCGATGTCCAGCTCGGTGGAGCACTCCACCCGCACGATGCCCGCCCAGGGAGCGCCACCGGCGACCGGCAGCCGCAGGTACCACGACCAGCCGCCCCACGCGGTGCCCAGCCGGAACACCGGGGAGCGCTGCCCGGCCGTCAGCCCGGTGACCACCGCGGTGAGCCGCGCGTCCAGGTATTGGCTGTGTTGGGTCTTCACGTAGCCGAGGGTGCGGGGTAAAAGCCGCCGGTTGCGCAGCGGCCCGTCCACCACCAGCAGATCCTCGTCGCTGCGGGCGGCGCTGGAGACCGCCACCTCCAGCGCGGTCAGCGGGCCCTGCACCGCCGCCGGCAGCTTGGCCAGCTCGCCGCTGCCGCCAACCTGGTGCACCGGGTAGTGGACGTTGCCGGCGTGCACGTCCACCGCGGACGGGCTGGCGGTGAAGAGCCCCCGCTCCACCCGGGCACCGGCCAGCTGGGCGGCGCCGCGCTCCAGGTCACAGCGGACCACCCCGGCCGCGTACGAGGCGGCCAGCCCCGGGTACGAGACCCCGTCGGGCTCGGTCAGCCACAGGCTGGCGTCGTTCCGGCGTACCCCGTCAACGAGGAGCACCACGGCCGGGGCGTGCACGCCGGGCCGGGGCCCGACCGCCCGCCAGTCGACCGCGGGCAGCTCGTGGTCGGCCTCGACCCGGGCGCTGCTGGGCGCGGCCGGGCCGCCGGCGGCGGCCTCGAACGAGGCCCCGTACGCCGGGTCCCACGCGTCGACGAAGAAGCGGGTCACCCGGGTCGCCTCCGCCCACCGTCGGCGTTCACCGGCCGGTCCGTTCGATCCGGGCCGACCGGGCGTCCTTGCGGACCTCGAAGCGGACCGGTATGCGCTCGGCCAACGCCGGCACGTGGGTGACGACGCCCACCATCCGGTCCCCCCGCGCGGCCAGGTTCTCCAACGTGGCGGCCACCGTGTCGAGGGTGGCGGTGTCGAGCGTGCCGAATCCCTCGTCCAGCACGATGGACTCCAGGCTGGCCGCGGTGGTCGACATCCCGGCGAGCTGTTCGGCCAGGGCCAGTGCGAGCGCCAGCGAGGCCTGGAAGGTCTCCCCGCCGGAGAGGGTGCGTACGCCCCGGCGCAGGCCGGCGTCGTGGTGGTCCACGACAAAGAACTCCCCCTTGTCGTGGACTAGGTCGTACTGGTCGCCGGAGAGTTCGCGCAGGATTGTCGACGCCCCGTCCACCAGCAGGTCGAGCGCCTCGGCGAGCAGCCACCGTTCGAAGTTGTTCGCCCGCAGGTGCCCGGCGAGCGCGCGGGCCACCTGCGCCTCACGCTCGTAGGTGGCGCGCTGCTCGCGCAGCTCACCGGCCTGCTCCCGGCGGCGGGTCACTTCCCGCAGCTGCGCCTCGGCCCGTTCGAGGGCGACCGCCGTGTCGCGGCCTGGGTCGTCGGTGGCCGGCACCCCGGCCGCCTCGAGGAGCCCGCCGATCCGCGCTTCCACCGCGGCTACCTGCGCCTCGGCCGCGCTCACCGCCGCCACCCGGTCGGCGCGCTCGGACCGCCGCCGCGCCACCTCGGCGGTGGCCCAGTCGGTCAGCGTCGTCCACGCCGCCGCCACATCCTCCCGGTCGGTGGCCGGCGGGCCGAAGCGGGCCAGCCCGTCCCGGGTCGTGTCGAAGGCCCGCCAGGTCTTACGGAGTCGCTCCTGCGCGGAGTCCACCGCGGCCCGGGCCCGGCGGGCCTCATCCCGGCCGGCGCGGACCGCCGCCGCCGACTCCTCCAGCTCCTGCCGCAGCCGCCCGTGCTCGGCCAACGCCTGGTGCAGCGCCGCCGGCTCCGGGGCGTCGGCCAGCTGGGTGTGCAGGGCGGCCAGCCGCGCGTCGAGCTGCTCCTGCCGGACCCGCGTCGCCACCAGCTCCCGTTCCCGCTCGCGGACGGCGCTGTCCCGCTGCGCCACGGTGGTCTTGGCCGCCTCGCTGGCCGCCCGCGCCGCCTTACCGGCCGCGATCGCCGCCGGCACCGCCGACGTGGCCGGGATCGCCGGGACCTGGGCAACGGTCTGCTCGCAGACCGGGCAGGTGGTCCCGTCGTGCAGCGGCGCCCGCACCGCCATCGCCAGGTCGGTCGCCTTGGCCTGCTCATGCGCCTGGAAGGCCGCCGCCAGGTCGGCCTCGGCCCGCTCGGCCGCCGCCTGTGCCGCGGTCAGCTCCGCCGTCGCCGCCGCGTGCCCGGCCTGGGCCGCCGCCACCGCCACCCGGACCGTCTCGGCCTCGCCGGCCAGCTCCGCCCGGTCCTCGTACGCCCGCAGCAGCAGGCGCAGCGCGCTCTCGTCGCCGGCCGCGGCCAGCTCGCCGCGAAGCTTCTCCTCCCGCTCCTCGGCGAGCGCCACCACGGTCGTGGCCTCATCCGCGTCGGTCTGTGCGGTCGCCCCCGCCCGGGCGACCTCGGCCACCCCGGCGGGGGCGCGTACGGCGTCGAGCACGGCCAGGTCGGTGTCGAGGGCGGTCAGCGCCCCGCTCGCCTCCCGCGCCGCGGTGTGCGCCGCCGCCTGTTCGGGAACGGCGGCGGTGACGGCGGTGGCCAGCTCCCGCATCTGCTCGACGCGGGCCGACACCTCGTCGAGGGTGGCGTCGTCGATGTCGGTGAGGCCGGTGAGGGTCTGGTTGACGACCTCGAACTTCGCCTCGGCCTGGCTGGCCCGGGTCCCCGCCTTCTCCCGTACCTGCTCGTAGACGCCGAGGCCGAGTAGGTTGACCAGGATCTCCTGCCGTTTCGCCGGTCGGGCGTGCAGGAAGTCGGCGAACTGCCCCTGCGGCAGCAGCACACAGCTGGTGAACTGCTCATACGGCAGCCCGACCGCCGTCAGCACCGCGTCTTCCATCTCGGCGACCGTGCCGGCGAGCACCTCGCCCAGGTCCTCCGGGCTCAGCCCGGTGTCGAGCTTGGCCGGGTCGAAGCCGGGCGGCATGAGCTGGAGGCCGGCGCCGGAGGTCTTGACGTTGCCCCGGCTGTCCCGCCGGACCACCCGGGTGGCCACGTAGCGGTCGCCGGCCGACTCGAAGACCAGCCGGACCCGCGCCTCGGCCGCCGACGGGGCGAGGGCGTTCGCCAACCCGCGGGTGCCGCCCCACCGGGGTACGGTGCCGTAGAGCGCGAAGCAGATGGCGTCCAACACGGTGGACTTGCCGGAGCCGGTCGGCCCGACCAGCGCGAAGAAGTCGGCGTCGGTGAAGTCGATCGTTGTCGCCGCCCGGAAGACGGTGAAGCCGTCGAGATCCAGTCGCATCGGCCGCATCAGTGCTCGACCTCCTCGAAGAGCTCGTCGAAGAGCCCCCGGACGTCGTCGTCGGCGTGCCCCCGGTCGTCCAGGTAGTCGCCGAAGAGCTCCCGCGGCGACCGGCCGGCGCGCTGGGCGACGCGGGCGCCGCCGCCGGGCGCGGACACCAGCTCCGGATCGATCCTGATCTCCAGGGCGCGGGGGAGGAGCTCCTGCACCTCCTCGCGGAGGCCGGCCCGGGGCTGCTCCCGGACGAAGACCCGCAGCCAGGCGTCGGGCACCTCGACCTCGGCGAGCTGCGCCAGCGTGCCCCGGACGGTCCGCAGGGTGGCGGCGGCGGGGATGGGCACCTCGCGCACCTGGGCGGCCGTGGTGGCGGACACCTCGACCACGGTCACCGACGGGACGTTCTCCTGCTCGCCGAAGTCGACCGCCAGCGGGCTGCCGCTGTAGCGGATCGGGCACCCGCCGTCGACCCGCTGGGCGCGGTGCAGGTGACCGAGGGCGACGTAGTGCGCGGTGCCGGGGAAGACCGTCGCCGGCACCGCGTAGCCGAGGACGGTGTGCGCGTCCCGCTCGCCGCCGCCGGTCGCCGCCCCGACCACGGTCAGGTGGGCGGTGACCAGGTGCACCCGGTTCGGCTCGGTGAAGCCCTCGGTCAGCCGGGCGACGATCCGCCCCAGGTGGTCGGCGTACGTCTGGTTCGCCTCGGCGGCGGTCAGCTCATACATCTCCACGGCCCGGACCGCGTACCGCTGGGACAGGAACGGCAGCGCGGCGAGCTGCCAGCGTTCACCGCCGCCGGTCGTACCGTCGATGATGTGCTCGTCGGGGTCTTCGCGGACGTTGCCCCGCAGGGTGATCCCGGCGGCGTCGGCCCACGGCCGCAGCGCGTCCAGCGCCGCGCCGTTGTCGTGGTTGCCGCCGATCGCGACGACATCGGCGCCGGTACGGCGCAGCGCGGTTAGCGCCCGGGTGACCAACCGGGTCGCCTCGGGGGTGGGGGCGGCGGTGTCGTAGAGGTCGCCGGCGATGATGATCAGGTCCGGCGCTTCCCGCCGGGCCACCTCGATCACTCCGGCGAGGACGGCCTTCTGCTCCTCGGCCCGGGACTGCCCCTTGAGGACCTTGCCGACGTGCCAGTCGGAGGTGTGCAGGATCTTCACGGCTCAAATCACCTCAGAATGGGATGTCGTCGTCACCGGAGCCCACCACGGCGAACGGGTCGGCCGACTGGGTGATCGACCGGAGGGTCTGGGAGGGCGCCGCGCCCGCCTCCGCGACCCGCGTCGCCCAGGCGGGGAACGGAAACTCCAGGCAGAGCGGCACCGGGATGTCGGGCTGGTTGACGAACATCGTGCCCGGCTTCGCCAGCAGGGCCCGCTGCCGCTGCGCCGGCGGGAGGAAACCGTACTCGGGACGGGAGGCTTCGGCCGGGTCGAGCCGACCCACCACCCGGACCGCCGAGTTCGTGACGATGCGCCGCTCCACCTCGCTGGCGGTCTGCTGCGCGCCGACCAGGATCACCCCGAGGGAGCGGCCCCGCTCGGCGATGTCCAGCAACACCTCCTTGATCGGGGAGGAGCCCTCGCGGGGGGCGTACTTGTTCAGCTCGTCGAGGACGACGAAGAGCAGCGGCTTGGCCGTGCCGGTCTTTTCCTTGCGCTCGAACTCGCTCTTGAGCGTCACGCCGACCACGAACCGCTGCGCCCGGTCCGGCAGGTTGTGCAGGTCAACCACGGTGACCTGGGCTGACTCCGCGGTGTTGATCCGGTGCGGGCGCCGGGTGGCCAGATCGCCGCGGATCAGCCGGGACAGGTCCTTCTTACTGCCGATCAACCGGCGGGCGAAGGCGTTGATGGTGCCGAGGCCGACCGCGCTGCCGGCCCAATCGCCCCGGGTCTCGTCGTCGTTGAGCTGCTCGACGATGTGATCGACCAGGTCGGCGTAGCTGCCGAGGCGGACCCCGTCGATGCTCACCCCGCCGTCGGCGGGCTGCGCGTAGCGGGCCAGGTGGGCGGTGACCGAGTGCACCACCATCGTGTACTGCTGGCGCTCGTCGTCGGCGTCGGCGAAGACGTACGGCAGGAGCCGGTCGGCGCAGAACTCGTCGAGCGTCCAGTAGAAGCTGTCCACCCCGCTGAGCCGGCTGCTCACATCCGGCGTGCCGGTGGCGTCGCCGGCCCGGGGCGGCGCGTAGACCCGTACGTCGGGGAAGGCCGCGGCGTCCAGACCGAGCCGCGCGTACGCCGTGCGGGTGGACTCGTCCAGCCGGGTGTTGGGGTGGTCGAGGAAGAGCAGGTCCTCGCCCTTGACGTTGAAGATCAGCGCCTTGGCGTTGACCGCGTCCCCGCCCAGGACGCCGGAGCGGAAGACCGAGTAGAGCAGGAAGGTGGCGAAGCTCGTCTTGGTGGCGACGCCGGAGATGCCGGAGATGGAGACGTGCGCGCCCCGGGTGCCGTCGAGGAAGTCGGCGTTGAGGTAGACCGGCACCCCGTCGCGGCCGGTGCCCATCGGGATCCGCCGCTCCATCCGGTCGAAGTGCAGCGCCCGGGCCCGGGCGTCCCCCTCGGCCCGGTGCACGACGGCGCCCGGCGACGGCGGAACGTAGAGCTCCGGGTCGACCCGGGTGGTGGTGATCTCGGCGGCCTCCTGCACCTGGGCGGGGAGCATGCCGTCGGCGATCGCGAAGACGTCGGAGTCGAACTGGGCGCCCTCGTGTCGGGCGCGCACCTGGGTGACCACCCCGGCGATCGTCACCGGCTCCCGGTCCGGCAGCTCGCGGCGGGTGGCCACGACGTCGTCGAGCTGCAGGAAGCTGGTGGGGGAGACCGCCGTCCAGAACTGCAGCGGGGTGGCGTCGGCGGTGCCGAGCACCCGGCCGACCAGCTCGCCCGGGCTGTCCGCGGCGTCGTCGGTCATCGGGTCACTCCGTGGGGCTGGGGGGCGAGGTCGGCAGACACGTCCTGCATCCTGCCCGAGACCTACGACCAGCCGCCACGTGACGCGGCGGAGACCACGCCGCGCCTGCTATCGGCGAATTCGCCACGAGTCAGGCGAGAGCTGGGCGATGCTGTAACGGATGAAGCTGCGGGAGAGGTGGCTGCGGGAGGAGTGGCTGCGGACGCCCCGCGGTCGGTTCAAGGCGCTGGTCGCACTGGCGGCGGTGCTACCGGCGGTGGAGGCGACGATCATCGCAGTGCTCGGGTTCCAGGCTGTGCGCGGGCTGTCGCCGCAGGTGAGCGCCGTCTGGCCGTACGGCACCTTCCAGGAGCTGCGCTGGCTGTTCGTCTACCACCGGACCATCCCCGGGTTCTTCATCACGTTGGTGGGGATGTCGGCGCTGCGGGGAGTCCTCACCACCGTCCTGGCGAACCTGGCCTGGCCGGACGACATCCCCCGTCCGTCGTGGCGCTGGCTGCTGCGGCGCAACATCTGGATCGCCCTCCTGACCGCGGTGCTCCTCTCGCCCTGGGTGGCGCTGGCGATGGCCTTCGCCACGACCGGGCTCTCCTGGTATCTGATCGCCTCGCTGCTGCCGTTGCTGCTGCTCGCCCCGTTCCTGCTGCGGGCCGGGGTGGCCGCGCACTGGTGGCGGGGTCTGCCGCGGCTCGAGGTGGTGGGCTGGGCGTGGCTGAACTTCATCGTGCTCACCATCGGCGGTGCGGTGCTGTCGGCGGTGCCCATCTGGTGGGGTGTCCCGTTGGCCGCGTTCTGGGGTGCGGTCAACGGCCTGCTCTGGCGGAAGAGCGTCGCCGCCGCTCTGGCCCCCGGCCGGGTTCGCCTCCGGCTCGTGCCGGTGGTGCCGCTGTTGGTGGCGCTCATCCTGCTCAGCTTCCCGGCGATGCCGCTGGCGGCCGAGCGGGTCCAGGGCGGGCGCGGCGGGTGGCGACCGCCGATCATGATGGAGACGTTGCCGGACTCGGTCCCGTACGCGGTGATCGCCCTGGGCGGGCACGACTCCGAGTACGACGGTGAACCGGCGGTGGATCCGCGGGTGGAGCGGTTCTCCTACCTCGGGCTGGATGAACAGAACCGGCCGTTGCCGTACACGGCGGTCGCCACCCACCGGTCATTGGGCGACAGCGCGGCCCTGTTGGCGGAGCACGTCGAGGTCCTGCACGAGCGGACCAACCGGCCGATCGCCCTGCTCGGGCACAGCGAGGGGGCCATGGTCGCCCGGACCTACCTGGAGCGGTGGCCGATGACGGAGGTGGAGGCGGTGCTGCTGTTCAGCCCGCTGGTGATGCCGGGCCGGGTGTACTACCCGCCGGCGGAGATCAGGCGGGGGTGGGGCGTCGTGGCCGGTTGGGAACTGCGCGCGCTGCAGGCGCTCTGGAACCTCACCGACACCTCGGACGAGGTGCCGGACCAGGATTTCATCCGCTCGTTGCTGGCTGACGCCCCGTTCTACCGAAACCGTACGCTCTGCCCGGTGGCGGGGGTGCGGATGGTGGCTTTCCTGCCGACGGTCACCGCGATCGAGGCGCCGCCCGGCCAGTACCACCGGATCCCGGTGTACGAGTTGCCCGCGTTCCACGGTGAGCTGGTGGGCCGGGCCGACGTCGCGGACCTGGTGCTCGACTTCCTCTCCGGCGAGCCGGTGCAGCGGTCCGAGATGCAGTACGAGGTGCTTCAGCGTGTCGGTTCGGCCTGGCAGCCACCGCCGTTGGCCCTGGGGATCAACCCGGTCTGGTCGGCGGGGCGGGAGGCGGATCCCGCCTTCACCGGCCGGATCTGCGAGGCCCGCGACGCCGGGCCGAGATAGGCGCGACGTCGGCCCAGATAGTTCCGGTGCGCGACGCCGCGCCGAGACAGGTCCGTTGGCGGTCGCGGGCGGGCGGGGTTAATCGCGGGCGGGCGGGGTTAGTCGCGGGCGTAGCGGAGCAGCAGCCCGCCGTCCGCGGCGGCGAGTACGTGCCGCAGCGGTAGGTGCCGCACCGGGCTGGGCTCTCCGGCGGTAATCCGGCCCGGACCGGCGCCGGCCAGTAGCGGGGCGACGGTCAGGCAGACCTCGTCCACCAGGTCGGCGGCGGTGAGCGCGCCGAAGAGGTGCGGGCCCCCCTCGCAGAGCAGCTGGCCGAGCCCGCGGCGACGCAGCTCGGCCAGGCCGGCGTCGAGGTCCACCCGGTCGTCGCCGCATTCGACGAGGTCGGCGACGTCGGTCAGGCCGGTCGGTGGGGTGGCGGCGGCGTGCGTGAGCACGATCGGGCGTACCGGCGCGTCGGCGAGGGCGGGATGGGTCGGGTCGAGGTTGGCCGATCCGGAGACCACGACGAGGGTCGGGCACTCCGGTAGGCCGTGTTCCTGGCGCCAGGCGCGGCGTCGCTCGTCCAGCCGCAGTGGCCGGTACCGCTCGTGGCGCATCGTGCCGCCGCCGACCACGAGGCCGTCGCAGAGCATCCGCAGCAGCCGGAAGACCCGCTTGTCCGGCTCGCCGGAGAGCCCGGCCGAATAGCCGTCAACGGTGACCGCGCCGTCCACGCTGGTCACGAAGTTCACTCGTAGGTGTGGTCGATCGGCCCGGCCGTAGCGGTCGGTGAGCGCGGCGTCGTCGAGGCTCGCTCGGGACGGCGCTGGCCAGAGGGCGGTAATTGGCGTTTCGACGGTCATTCGCTGGCCGGACCCGTGACCGGAGGGGGTGGCGGAGGGGTACGGTGCTGGCAGTCACACCAGTTTTGGCCGCGACAGTCGTCGTGCCGCCTCGCCCGGCACGCTCGGCAGATCATGGTCGCAGCTTATTCTGCGGGAGGACGGGATAGCATGCCGCGTCAGATCTTCCAGCTGAGGATTTCCCTGGCCGGGGTCCGGCCGCTGGTCTGGCGCCGGGCGCTGGTCCCGGGCGGCTTCACCCTTGACCGGGTACACCGGGTGGTGCAGCACGCGATGGGTTGGCGGGACTGCCACCTGCACTCCTTCGAGGTCGACGGCGAGCAGTACGGGGAGCCCGACCCGGACGGCGAGCTGTCGCTCCGTGACGAGCTGGACGTGCGGTTGGACGCGGTGGTCGGTAAGGGCAGCCGCTTCCACTACACCTACGACTTCGGCAACTGGTGGGAGCACGACCTGGTGGTGGAGGACGTCCTTCTGGCCGATCCGGAGGGGCGCTATCCCGACTGCTCGGATGGGGAGCGGGCGTGCCCGCCGGAGGACATCGGCGGTCCGGCCGGCTATCTGGTGCTGCTGGCCGCGCTCGCTGATTCGGGTCATCCCGAGCATCACACGTTGCGGGACTGGGCGGGGGACCGCTTTGACCCGGCAGCCTTCGATCCCGGTCGGGCGGGCACGCTGCTCCGTCGATTCTGCTGACCATTTCGTCGTTTCAGGGCGCTGACCCGGGAAAGCGCCATTTCGCGGTAGGGATCGCGGGCGCGCGGTAACGATCCGGGATTCACTCCCATCGGCCTATTGACACGTCTGACACCTCCCGGCAATCTCATGGGAGCGTTCCCAGTGGTGTGGTACGGCTCATTTGTCCACGCCGGACCGTCGTCGAATCCATCATCGTCGGTCGACGCCCCGTACCGCATCCCCATCACGACAGACGCAGCCTCACATCGAAAAGAGGGGTCAGGATGAGCCTCACCACGCGGCGTTCCCGCCTGGCGGCCAGCGCCCTTGCCGCGATCACCGCCCTCGGCGGCCTCGCGGCCTGCGGCAACGACGACGAGCCGGCCGCGGGCGAGAAGCCCAGCAAGCTGATCGTCGAGACGTTCGGCGAGTTCGGCTACGAAGAACTCGTCAAGCAGTACGAGAAGGACACCGGCATCAAGATCGAGCTGCGCAAGACCGCGCAGCTGCGTGAGTACCGGCCCAAGCTGGTGCGCTACCTGGCCACCGGCAAGGGTGCGGGCGACGTGGTCGCGCTGGAGGAGGGCATCCTCAACGAGTTCAAGTCCAACCCGCGTAACTGGGTGGATCTCGCCCCGCTGATCGACGATCACTCCGAGGACTACCTGCCCTGGAAGTGGGAGCTGGGCAAGGCGCCGGACGGCCGGCTGATGGGCCTGCCGACCGATGTCGGTAGCCTCGCCGTCTGCTACCGCAAGGACCTCTTCGAGGCGGCCGGCCTGCCCACCGAGCGGGATGAGGTGTCGGCGCTCTGGTCGGACTGGGACAGCTTCCTGGAGACCGGCCGCGCGTACAAGGAGGGCAGTGGCGGCAAGGCCCTCATCGATACGATCGTCACCGTCTCCGAAGCGGTGCTCTTCCAGCAGGGCGACGACCTCTTCTACGACAAGGAGAACAACATCATCGCGGAGACCAGCCCCGCGGTGAAGGCGGCCTGGGACACCGCGACCTCGATGGTCGAGCTCTCCGCCAAAATCGAAACCTGGTCGCCCGAGTGGTCCGGCGGCTTCAAACAGGGCAGCTTCGCGGCCACCTTCTGCCCCTCCTGGATGCTCGGCATCGTCGCGGAGAACTCCGGCGAGGCGAACAAGGGCAAGTGGGACGTGGCGGCGGTGCCCGGCGGCGGCGGCAACTGGGGCGGCTCCTGGCTGGCCGTGCCAGAGCAGAGCGCCTACCACGAGGAGGCGGCGAAACTCGCCGAGTTCCTGACCAACGCCACCAGCCAGGTGGAGGCCTTCAAGGCCAAGGGCCCGCTCCCCACCCACCTGGAGGCGCTGCAGGACGAGGCCTTCCTCAGCTACACCAACGAGTACTTCAGCGGCGCCCCGACCGGCAAGATCTTCGGCGAGAGCGTGAGCAAGATTGAGCCGATCCACCTGGGGCCGAAGCATCAGGCGGTGAAGGAGAACGCCTTCGGGCTGGCGCTTCGGGGGTTCGAGAACGGACAGGTCAGTGAGGACGAGGCCTGGCAGCAGTTCATCAAGGATGCCCAGATTCAGGGCGCCTTCTGAGTGAATCCGACCTGGTGGCGTTCGGAGACCGTTCCGGGCGCCACCGGTCGGTCCCGGACCGGGGTGCGGCCACCTGCTGGTGCGTGGTGCGTCGCGCCCTGCGCGAGGGCACCAACCCTGCCAGGAAAGGAATCCCCATGAGCTACCACAAGCGAGCCGCCGGTCGACCTGGCCTGCCAGCACCACGGGTCGGCGCCGAATGCGGCGGAGCGCTGACATGAGCCACTCGACCACCGCGGCCCCGCCGACACCGGCAGCACCACCCCCGCCCGGCGGCACCCCCAAGCGCTGGCGGCTCTCCCTGGCCCGCCTGGACATCAGGTACTCGCCGTACCTCTACATCGCGCCGTTCTTTCTGATCTTCGGCATCTTCGGGCTCTACCCGATGCTGCGTACCTTCTGGATGTCGCTGCACGACTGGGATCTGATCGGCGATCACACCTTCATCGGGTTCGACAACTACACCCGGCTACTCACCGACGAATACTTCTGGAACGCGCTGATCAACACGCTCGGCATCTTCGTGCTGTCGACCGTCCCGCAGCTGTTGCTGGCGCTCTTCCTGGCGAACCTGCTCAACCGCACCCTGCTGCGGGCCAAGACCTTCTTCCGGTTGGCCATCTTCGTCCCGAACGTCGTCTCGGTCGCCGCGGTCGCGATCGTCTTCGGCATGCTGTACCAACGGGAGTACGGGCTGGTCAACTGGCTGCTCGGGTTCGTCGGGATCGACCAGATCGACTGGGACGGGCAGACCTGGAGCTCCTGGACGGCGATCGCGTCCATGGTCAACTGGCGGTGGACGGGATACAACACCCTGATCCTGCTCGCCGGCATGCAGGCGATTCCCCGGGACCTCTACGAGGCGGCGGAGATCGACGGCGCCGGCCAGTGGCGGCAGTTCTGGCGGATCACCCTGCCGCTGCTCCGGCCGACGTTCATCTTCGTGGTCATCCTCTCCACGATCGGCGGCATGCAGCTCTTCACCGAGCCGCTGCTCTTCGGCAACGGCAACATCATCGGCGGCACCCAGCGCGACTTCCAGACCCTGGCCATGTACATGTACGAGATGGGTATCACGAATTTGAACAGCGCCGGTTACGGGGCGGCGGTCGCCTGGGCCCTCTTCATGATCATCGGCCTGATGTCGCTGCTCAACTTCGTCCTCGTCCGCCGCGCGGCCAAGTGAGGAGCCGTCGATGATCTCCGCATCCAAGCGTCTCTGGCGCACCAGCCCGTTGACCTACCTGGCCCTCGTCCTGGCGACCCTGTTGTCGATCTACCCCTTCTACTACATGGTGGTGATCGGCACCCGCGCCCTGGAGTCGATCAACGACGTGCCGCCGCCGGTCACCCCCGGTGGTGCCTTCAGCGAAAACTTCGGCCGGGTCCTCGACAACGACGCGGCCAACTTCCTCACCGGCATGATGAACTCGATCATCGTCGCCTCGGTGGTCACCGTGTCGGTGGTCCTCACCGGCTCGCTGGCCGGCTTCGCCTTCGCGAAGCTGCGCTTCCGGGGCCGCAACATCCTGCTGCTCTCCATCATCGTGACGATGATGATCCCCACCCAGCTGGGCCTCATCCCGCTCTGGGGCATGATGCAGACGCTGGGGTGGTACGACACGCTCTACGCGGTCACCGTGCCGTTCCTGGTCACCGCCTTCGGCGTCTTCATGATGCGGCAGTACGCCAGCCAGGCGGTCTCCGACGAGCTGATCGAGGCCGGTCGGGTCGACGGCGCCAGCACCCTGCGGATCTACTGGAACATCGTGCTGCCCGCGCTGCGCCCGGCGGCCGGGGTCCTGGGGCTGCTGACCTTCATGGAAACCTGGAACTCTTTCCTCTGGCCGTACGCGGTGCTCACCCCGGAGAACCCGACGTTGCAGGTCTCCCTCTCCTTCCTGTCGTACGCGTACTACACCGACTATTCGCAGGTCTTCGCCGCCACCGCCGTCGGCACCCTGCCGTTGGTCATCGTCTTCCTCCTGTTCGGCCGCCAGATTATCGGCGGGATCATGGAAGGTGCCGTCAAGTCGTGAGTAATCCTGCGAGCCCACCCGCCGCCGGCGTTCTCGCCGAACGCCCGCCGCTGACCTTCCCGCCGGGTTTCCTCTGGGGCGCCGCCACCGCGGCCTACCAGATCGAGGGTGCGGCGGCCCTCGGCGGCCGGACGCCGTCGATCTGGGACACCTTCAGCCACACCCCCGGGCGGGTAGTGGCCGGGCACACCGGTGACGTGGCGTGCGACCACTACCACCGGCTCGACTGGGATGTCGCCCTCATGGCCGAGCTGGGGCTGAAGTCGTACCGGTTCTCCGTGTCCTGGCCTCGGGTGCAGCCCGGCGGCACCGGCCCGATCAACCAGGAGGGACTCGACTTCTACCGGCGGCTGGTGGACCAACTGCTGGCCAACGGCATCGAACCGTGGCTGACGCTCTACCACTGGGACCTGCCGCAGCCACTGGAGGACGCGGGCGGCTGGCCGGCGCGGGACACCGCCGCCCGGTTCGCCGACTACGCCGCTCTGGTCGCCGAGGCGCTCGGCGACCGGGTGCGGTACTGGACGACGCTCAACGAGCCGTGGTGCTCGGCCTTCCTTGGGTACGGTTCCGGGGTGCACGCCCCCGGTCGGTCTGACCCCGCCGACGCGGTGCGGGCCGGTCACCACCTGCTGCTCGGCCACGGGCTGGCCGTGCCGGCGCTGCGGGCGGCAGCCCAGTCCGAGGTCGAGATCGGGGTGACGCTCAACCTGTACCCGGTCACCCCGGCCACCGACTCGCCCGGCGACGCCGACGCGGCACGCCGGATCGACGGGCTGGCGAACCGGTTCTTCCTCGACCCACTGCTGCGCGGGTCGTACCCGGCGGATCTGAGGTCCGACCTCAGCCAGATCACCGACTTCGGGCACGTGCGTGCGGAGGACCTGACCACCATCGCCGCCCCGCTGGATCTGTTCGGAATCAACTACTACAGCCGGCACGTGGTCGCCGCGCCGACGGCCGCGTCCCCGCCGGAGCCGTACTGGCGGAAACCGTCGTGCTGGCCTGGCAGCGAAGACGTCCGTTTCGTCACCCGGGGCATACCGGTCACCGACATGGACTGGGAGATCGATCCTCCCGGGCTGGTCGAAACGTTGCGGCGGGTACACGAGGAGTACACCGACCTGCCGCTCTACATCACCGAGAACGGTGCGGCCTTCGTGGACGCGGTCGTGGACGGTCAGGTGGACGACCCGGACCGCACCGCCTTCTTCGACGCGCATCTGCGTGCCGCACACCAGGCGATCGCCGCGGGTGTCCCGCTGCGGGGCTATTTCGCCTGGTCGTTGCTGGACAACTTCGAGTGGGCCTGGGGCTACACGAAGCGCTTCGGCATGATTCACGTCGACTACCGCAGTCAGGCCCGCACCCTGAAGTCCAGCGGTCGCTGGTACGCCGAGACAATCCGACGCAACGGCCTGGCTGCAGAATAGGCTCGAACCAGCTATCCGGGTGGTCCCGGTGCCACCGGTGGGCACCGGGGCCTTCCGCCGTCGGAGGAGCAGACGATGACAACGCAGCGCACCCGCTCGCTCGGGCGCCCGACTCTCGATGCGGTCGCCGCACGTGCCGGCGTTGGCCGGGGCACGGTCTCCCGCGTCGTCAACGGTTCACCCCAGGTCAGCCCCGAGGCCCGCGCCGCGGTGCAGCGGGCGATCGCGGAACTGGGGTACGTGCCGAACCGGGCCGCTCGCGCCCTGGTCACCCAGCGGACCGACTCGATCGCCCTGGTGGTGTCAGAATCCGGGGACCGGGTGTTCGCCGAGCCGTTCTTCGCCGGCATCGTGCGGGGCGTGAGCTCCGGCCTGCTGGGGACCCCGTTCCAGCTCTGGCTCGTGATGGTTCAGTCCCCGAGCGAGCGGGAACGGGTCGAGCACCACCTGACCAACCAGCACGTTGACGGCGTCCTACTGTTGTCGCTGCATGATGCCGACCCGCTGCCCACGCTGCTGGCAGAGCGGGGCCTGCCCACCGTGCTCGGGGGCCGGCCAGCCCAGATGCTGCACGCCGGCGCGGAGCCGGCCTGGCTCGTGGACGCGGACAACGTCGGCGGGGCCCGGCGCGCGGTGGAGTACCTCGTCGGGCGGGGACGGCGGCAGATCGCGACCATCACCGGTCCCCAGGACATGGCCGCCGGTCTGGGGCGGCTGACCGGCTACCAGGAGGCGGTCGCGAAGACGCCGAGCGGGGGCAGACCAGACCTGATCGCGTACGGGGACTTCAGCGAGGACAGTGGGGAGGCCGCGATGCGCCAGCTGCTGGCCGCGTGCCCGGACCTGGACGCGGTCTTCGCCGCCTCGGACCTGATGGCGTTCGGTGCGCTCCGGACGTTGCGGGAGGCCGGTCGGCGGGTGCCCGAGGACGTGGCCGTGGTGGGCTTCGACGACGCGCCGATCGCCCGCCAGTCGGACCCGCCGCTGACCACGGTCTTCCAGCCGATCGAGGAGATGGGACGGCAGATGGCCCAGTTGCTGGTGTCCCGGATCCGTGGCGAGAAACGGGCCACCACGAACATCCTCCTGGACACCGAGTTGATCGAGCGCGCCAGCGCCTGACCGCCGCCCGATGGCCTCCGCACCGGAGCCGTCGCTGCGCGTGGCGGCCTCGGTGCGGTCCGGTGCCCGGTGCCTCGTGCCCGGTGGCTGGTGCTCGGCGGCCGGTGTCCGGCGCAGCGAACGAGGTGTAGCGATTCAGGCGTAGCGGCGGAGTTCGCGGCGGGCGAGAGCGGCCTTGTGGACCTCGTCCGGCCCATCGGCGAGGCGCAGGGTGCGGGCCTGGGCCCAGAGCGCCGCCAGTGGGGTGTCCTGGCTGACGCCGGCACCTCCGTGCGCCTGGATGGCCTTGTCGATCACCCACTCCGCCATCGACGGCGTATCGATCTTGATGGCCTGGATCTCGGTGTGCGCGCCCCTGTTACCGACCGTGTCCATCAGCCAGGCCGTCTTCAGCACCAGGAGTCGGGACTGCTCGATGCGGACCCGCGCCTCGGCGATCCACTCTCGCACCACCCCCTGCTCGGCGATCGGCCGGCCGAACGCCACTCGGTCGAGGGCACGACGGCAGAGCAGCTCCAGCGCTCGCTCCGCCATGCCGATCAACCGCATGCAGTGGTGGATCCGGCCGGGGCCGAGCCGGGCCTGGGCGATCGCGAAGCCACCCCCCTCCGCACCGATCAGGTTCTCCACCGGCACCCGGACATCGTCGAAATCGATCTCGGCATGGCCGCCGTGTGGGCCGTCGTGGTAGCCGAAGACATGGAGCCCGCGCCGTACGGTGACCCCAGGTGTGTCCCGCGGTACCAGGATCATGCTCTGCTGCCGGTGCCGGTCGGCCGACGGATCGGTCCGACCCATCACCACGAAGATCTGACAGGCCGGATCCATGGCGCCGGACGACCACCACTTGCGGCCGTTGATCACGTAGTGGTCGCCGTCGCGGGTGATCTGAGTGGCGATGTTGGTGGCGTCGGAGGAGGCGACCTCCGGTTCGGTCATGCAGAACGCCGAGCGGATCTCCGCCGCCAGCAGCGGGCGCAGCCACCGCTGGCGCTGTGTCTCGGTGCCGAACTCGGCGAGCAGCTCCATGTTGCCGGTGTCCGGTGCCGCACAGTTCAGCGCCTCCGGCGCGAGGTGTGGGCTCCGGCCGGTCAGCTCGGCGAGCGGAGCGTACTGCAGGTTGGTCAGCCCGGCGCCGTGGTGGGGGTCGGGGAGGAAGAGGTTCCACAGGCCCTGCCGGCGGGCCGCCGCCCGCAACTCGGCCAGCACCGGCGGCCGAGCCCACTGGTCCGCGGCGCCCGCGACCTGCTCGGCGTAGACCGCCTCGGCCGGGTAGACCTGCTGCTTCAGAAAATCGGTCAGCTCGGACCGCAGCCGCTCGGTGTGGGCGTCGTGGGTGAAGTCCATCAGCTCCTCCTCGAGACAGCGGTCAGTCCGTATGCGACCAGCGGAGCGACCATCTCGCCGATCTGGTCGAAGCCCGCGCCGAGGGTCTGCCCCTGGCGGTGCCGGTAGTGGATGCCCTCGCAGATCACCGCGAGCTTGAAGCACCCCAGGGCCACATGCCAGTCCAGCGGGCCGACATCGATCCCGCTGCGACTGGCGTACCGCTCGATCAGCTCGGCGCCGGCGGGGAAGCCGGCCCGGGGTCCCAGCCCGTCGGCGACGGGATTACTTGGGACCGTATCCCCGCCCATCGCATCCCAGTAGGTCAGCAGGAGGCCCAGGTCGGCCAGCGGGTCGCCGAGGGTGGCCATCTCCCAGTCGAGCACCGCCTGGACGGCGACCGGGTTGACGGTGGCGAGGAGGTTGTCCAGCCGGTAGTCGCCGTGCACGATCCGCCCCGGGCCGGAACTCTCCGGAGCGGTACTGGCGAGTCGGTCGCGTAGCTCGTCAATGCCGGGCAGTGGCCGGCTCCGCGAGCTGTCGAGCTGCCCGGACCAGCGGCGGACCTGGCGGGCGAGAAAACCCCGCGGGCGGCCGAAGTCGGCCAGACCGACGTCCGCCGGATCCACGGTGTGCAGCGCGGCGAGGGTGTCCATCATCGCCATCGCCAGCTCCCACCGCTGCCCGCGGGGGAGTGGGTCGGTCTGGCCCCGGGAGCGGAACACTGTGCCGGGCACGCGGTCCATCAGATAGAACGGCGCCCCGATCACCTCCGGGTCGGTGCAGAGCAGCAGCGCCTGCGGCACCGGCACCTCGGTCGGGGCGAGCGCCGAGATGACCCGGAACTCCCGCGCCATGTCGTGCGCGGTAGCCAGCACGTGGCCCAGCGGCGGCCGGCGCAGCACGAAATCCCGCCCGCCCGCGCCGAGCAGGTACGTCAGGTTGGACCGGCCGCCGGCGATCAACTGGGCGGTCGGTGGCCCGTCGGCCAGGTCCGGCCGATGCTCGGCGAGGTAGCCGGCGAGCCGGCCCAGGTCCAGACCCGGCGGGGAGCCGGTCGGTGGGGAATCGTCAATGGCCGGCTCGGTCATCCGAACAGTTGATGGCAGCTCACCTCTGATGTCAAGGCCGGTTTCAATTCTCGGCGCCGAAACCGACCCGTCACCCTGGGTTGCGGGTTCTGCAACAGCGCTGGGGGAGGGTCATAGCGGGGAAAGGGGTAGAACATGACGCGGTGGGGACAACAGACCCTGGTGGCGGACCGGCCGACCGGTCCGGCGGTTCGAGGACTGGCCGACCTGGTCACCCTGCGCCTGCCGGACGGCGCCGAGGTGGGCGTACGCTCCGCGGCCAGCGATGACCTGACCGGCGTGGTGGACCTGCACGAGCGGTGTTCGGCGCGTAGCCGCAACCGTCGCTACCACGGTGGGTCCGCCCGGCCCGCCCCGACGCGCTTGCGCCGACTGTTGGAGCCGGCCCGGGGAGTCACCCTGCTGGCCACGCCGACCGTTTCCCAAGCGCCGACCGCGCCGGTGGTGGCGATGGCCAATCTGCTCGGTGAAGGAGACCTGGCAGAGGTGGCGTTGCTGGTGCGCGACGACTGGCAGCGTCGCGGGCTCGGATCGGCGCTGCTGCATCGGCTCGTGTGGCAGGCGGAGCAGGGCGGATACGCCGCCTTGGCGCTGCACATTCAGGCAGAGAACACTCCGATGCTGCGGACCGTCCGCCGGTTGGGACCGCCGTCCGCGGTGGACCGGGACGGCTCGCTGCTGACTCTGACGGTGCCGTTGACCGCGACCGCCTCCCCGGCCGGGGCGGGGCAGCCGTAGACCGCGCCGCGACCCCGCGATCGTCAGTTTCGGCCGGTACAGAAACCGGACTGCTGTCGGCGTAGGACATTTCGGTGGCAGTGGCAACGTACCCCGGTTCTCTGACTGCTACCGCGCGCAAATGGTGATGAATGCGAGTAGCGCATCGGAACACATTTCCTCGTACTGTTGAAGGAGCACCACCTCACCCCCCGAGGAGGCACTCCAATGGTCAACGACTTTCTGATCTCGTTCATCCGTACCGCCGTTCCGGTCGCGGTCGGTGCGGTGCTGGCCTGGCTCGCCTCGAAAACGGGAATCGTCCTCGATGCTGACTCGTCCGCTTCGCTGACCGCTGGGGTGGTCGCCGTGGTGGTCGCCGTCTACTATGCCCTCGCTCGTGTGCTGGAGATCCGGTGGCCCTGGCTCGGCCTGCTGCTGGGGCGGCGGGCGAAGCCGGTCTACGAGGTGCCGCGTACCAGCAAGGGCGAGGGCTGAGGCGCTCGTTTGTCCCGCTGCCTACTGCGGCGGGTCAGTGGTGGTGGGTGACCCGAAAGCCACCCACCACCATCACCGGTGCGGTTCACCGTTTCCTCTTCCGGAATTCGTTCCGTTCAGGACGGCGTTGTCAACTGCACCCAGGGGTTGTTGCAGGTGAAGTTCTGCCCCTGCGTAGCGCATTCGGTTTCCCACACCTCGCCATCGGTGGTCAGCACTTTTACCCAGGCGTCATTGCCGGCGGCGGAGATGGCGACCCCGCAGACGGATTCTCCCGGATAGTTGGCGTTTCCGCTGAGGTCGGTCCAGGTGTAGGGCCCCGGCGGTGCTGGGTTGAGAGTTCTGCGACCGGCATAGGTGACCCCGTCCGAAACCACCGCACTGAACTCCTCGGAGTTTGATGGGGCAAGACTGTCGATGTCAGCGCAGGGTCCGGGTGGTCCGGTGGGTCCGGGTGGGCCTGTTGGTCCGGGTGGTCCGGTGGGTCCGGGTGGGCCTGTTGGTCCGGGTGGTCCGGTGGGTCCCGGCGGTCCGGTGGGTCCGGGCGGTCCGGTAGGTCCCGGCGGTCCGGTGGGTCCGGGCGGTCCGGAAGGCCCCGGCGGTCCGGAGGGGCAGGTGTGTCCACACTTGTCGTCCCAGTAGCCGTGGTCCCAGTCTTCCTGGCCCCAGCCTCCCCGGTCCCAGTGTTCGCGGTCCCAGTCGCCCTGGTTCCAGCCCCGTTCCTCGTCCGGGTAGGCGGCCATGTTCGTGCTCGTGCCGCTGCCCCAGACGTGGCCGAAGGCGGGGGCGGTCAGGCCGACGAACGCGAAGGTGAGCGGTGCCATGACGCCAATGGCCACCCACCGTTTGCGACCCGCCAGCAGGCCTGATCCCAGCCTCTGGTGATGATGGCGATTCATGACCCTCCTTGGACTTTGATTGATTCCGAAATAACTTCCTACCCTTCGTATCTGATATTTTGTCGCACTATCCACGTTTCGCGAAACTTATCCGTTTTGCACACCTTTAGGGCTGTGTGTTGGTGTTGTGGAGATCTTGATTTCCTCGATCAGGGCATCGGGCGTCGTCCCGCCGAGGTCGGGGGCTGGCAGGTCCCCCGGGCATTGGGAAGGCGACCCGGTCATCGGCAGACCCGGTAGCGTTCGGCCCCGTGGGTTGATTTGGGACGTTGCTGCTGGCAAGGCCGACGACCGGCACGCTTCCCTCCCAGCCCGGGGTGCGGGCGGCGTTCGGCTCTTTCTTCGCCACGCCGGGTCCTTGGGGCAACGAGCTTGGCCTATCCGACCTCGGCCAGGGCTGGCAGCGAGTGGGAGTCGCGCCGTTCCGCACGGAGCGGCTGCGGTTGGCCGCGGGAGTGGACAATCTCGTGGTGGCCACGGCGGCGCCGGCTCTGGCGGCGTACGTGTCCAACAGCGCCTGCGCCCACCTGGAGGGCCGAACTTCGGCGGGCCACAGCCTCTCGCTGCACCTGCCCAACACCGCTGAGCCGTGCGGCTACCGGCACGTGGAGGGTGGGCCCGGGCAGGTCGACCCGGACTTCGCAGTGGATGCGTTGCGTACCTGGGCGCTGGAAGCGGGCCGGACGCCTTCGACGGAGGCCATCACGGCAATCGTTACCTGCGGCGAGGATGACCTGTCGGTGCGGGAGGACGCCGTGTTGATGTTGTTCGCGGCGCTGGGTTTCACTCTAGGGGCTGAGATTCCGCCCGCCATCAAACCCGATGACCGGGCGTTCGGAGACTACGAACTCGTGGTCCGTAAGGCCGAGGTAAGGGTGGCCCGTGAGCAGTACATGGCGAGCAGAGGATGGCCGCTTGAGGATGACCTGAAGGCGACCCCGCGGGACCTCGACTATCTCCGCTTCCGCGACCTGCTGTGGAGTTCGGTCTACGGCGGAGGAGCGACGCGGGACGAGTTGGTCACGCGGTACCAGCAGTTGGCCGCTCGATGGAAGCAGTGACGGTCGCTCAGGGGGCGGTGGATGGCACCTTGTTGGGGCCATCCACCGCCCCTCCGTGTGACGTGGCTACGTCGAGGCGACAGAGCCGGCTCGTCTGCAGACGAGCCGGGGCGAGGCGTCAGACGTTCGGCGGTAGCGCCGTCCGGTCCGGGAAGTTGCCGTAGAGGCGATCGTCGTCACCGCCGACGGTGACCGCCTGGACCAGCAGGTCGCCGCCGACGAAGGCCCCCTTCCAGGAGGCACCCCGCCCACCGAACGGCTCCTGGCGGTCGCCTCGGGAACGGGGCTTGTTGATGCCGACCTTGAACGCCTGCACGTCCATGGCGAGCTTCGCCGCCTCGTCCTCGTCGTCGCAGGCGAGGGAGGCGACCAGCGCGCCGTTGGAGGCGTTCATCGCGGCGAGGAGTTCGTCGGTGGTGTCCACCACCACGATCGTGTCGACCGGACCGAACGGCTCGGCGTGCATCAGCCGAGATCGACCGGGTGGGGCGAGCAGCACCGACGGCGCCACGTAAGCGGAGGTGTCCTGCCCGTCAAGGAACGGCGCCCCGTCGAGCCGGCCCCGGTGCAGCGGGACCGCCCCGCCCCGGACCGCCTCGTCGACCTTGCGGCGCAGCTCGTCGGCCTTGGCCGCGCTGATCAGGGGCCCGAAGTCGAGCTCGGGGAGGGGGTCGCCGGCGGACCATCCGTCGCTGACCGCCAGCGGGTGTCCGAACCGTACGGATCGCACCACCGGCAGGTACATGTCGAGGAACTGGTCCACCAGGTTCCGTTGTACGACGAAGCGCGGGTAGGCGGTGCAGCGCTGCTTGCCGTACTCGAAGCCCTTCTTCAGGTGTGCGGCGAGCTGATCCCAGCCGGAGAAGTTCCAGATTCCCCAGGCGTTCAGCCCTTCCTGCTCGATGAAGTGCCGCTTGTCGGTGTCCAGCAGCGCCGCCGCGACCTTGCCGCCGTTGGAGCGCCCGCCGACGAACGCCACCGCGCCGACCTCCGGGGCGCGGACCAGCACCTCGGAGAGCTCCTCCCCGCTGCCGGAGATCAGCGTGGCGGGTAGGCCGGCGCGGCGCAGCAACGCGTGCGCGACGGTGAGGCAGACCGCGCCCCCCTGCGACGGCGTCTTGGCGATCACGGCGTTCCCGGCGAGGAGCTGCACCAGTTCGGCGTGGACCAGGACGCTCATCGGGTAGTTCCACGAGGCGATGTTGCTCACCGGCCCGGGAAGTGGTTCCCGGCCGTCGGCGAGCATCCGGTCGATCTCGTCGACGTACCACCGGACCCCGTCCAGGGCCCGGTCGACGTCGGCGGCGGCGAGCCGCCACGGCTTGCCAATCTCCCAGACGAGCAGGAGGGCGAGGAGGTCGCGGTGGGCGGTCAGGGCGTCAACGGCTGCGGTGACCCGCGCCTTCCGTTCGGCGAGGGGGGTGTCGGCCCAGTCCCGGTGGGCGGCGGCGGCGTGGGCGACCGCGGCGCGCGCGGCCGTCGCGTCCAGTCGGGGGAGGCGGACCAGGGTGGTGTTGTCGACCGGCGTGCGTACGGTGGCCGGGGTGCCGACCGCTCGCCAGTCGCCCTCGATCAGGTTGTGCAGCGTTCGGATGCCGTCGGTCGGGGCGGAAAAGGCTTCGGGGGCGGCGGCCACCGCGCGGTCGAGGACCTCGGACCAGGCGGTCCCGTCGGCGAGTCGTAGAGCCATCGCGATCTCCTCAGGGGTTGTCCGGGGAGCGGCGGCGTCGATGGCACCGCTGGTGTGGCGTACTGTCGCCCGCCGCGGGTGGGGGCGGCAACAGTACGTTCGTATGTCAGGACGGCGGGGCGGCCTCCGGTCCGCTTATTGAGCGGTTGTGGAGTCGCCCCGCACCGTCCTGAACTGGCCCAACACCAGCATTCTATTTAAGATTTTCGATACTGTGAGGAATCTCCGGACGCCGGTCAGGCCCGTGTCTCGCCGTGCTCGACGCAGACCGCCGCCCAACCGACCGGCAGTACCTGCACCTTCATCCGTCGCCGGCAGTGCCCGCAGTAGCGGGGTGGCTCCAATTGCCGGGCGGCCCGGCAGGCGGTGTGGTCCTCCTCGTCGGCCGGCGTACCGCACCGGTCGCACCAGGGGGCGCCGGCCCCCGCCGGGCCGCCGAACCGTGTCGACGTACCAAGCGGGGCCGGACCCGTCGTGTCGCCGCTCATCCCGGCCAGGCTCACAGCGTCTCGGAGAGCGCCTTGACCGGCATCTTCAGGTCCTGGAGTAGCTCCAGGTCCGTGGTGGCCGGGCGACCCAGCGTGGTCAGGTAGTTGCCGACGATCACCGCGTTGATGCCGCCGAGCAGGCCGTCGCGGGTACCCAGATCGCCGAGCGTGAGCTCGCGGCCACCGGCGTACCGGAGGATTGTGCGGGGCATGGCGAGCCGGAACGCGGCGATGGCGCGCAGCGCGTCCTTCCCCTCGACCACCGAGCGGTCCCCGAGCGGGGTGCCGGGCCGGGGGTTGAGGAAGTTCAGCGGAACCTCGTGCGGGTCCAACTCGGCGAGCTGGGCGGCGAACTCGGCGCGCTGCTCAACGCTCTCCCCGAGGCCGAGGATGCCACCGCAGCACACCTCCATGCCGGACTCGCGGACCATCCGCAGCGTCTCCCAGCGCTCCTCCCAGGAGTGGGTGGTCACCACGTTCGGGAAGTACGAGCGGCAGGTCTCCAGGTTGTGGTTGTAGCGGTGTACGCCCATCTCGACCAGCTCGTCGACCTGCTCCTGGGTGAGCATGCCGACCGAGGCCGCCACCTGGATGTCGACCTCCGCCCGGATTGCGGCGACGCCCTCCCGCAGCTGCCGCATCAGCCGGTCGTCCGGGCCGCGCACGGCCGCCACGATGCAGAACTCGGTCGCGCCGGTCTTCGCGGTCTGCTTCGCGGCTTCCACAAGCGACGGGATGTCCAGCCACACCGCGCGGACCGGCGAGGTGAACAGGCCGGACTGCGAGCAGAAGTGACAGTCTTCCGGGCAGCCACCGGTCTTGAGCGAGACGATTCCCTCGACCTCGACCTCCGGACCGCACCAGCGCATGCGTACCTCGTGCGCGAGCTGGAGAGCGGCGGGCAGGTGCTCGTCGGGGAGGTTCAGCACGGCGAGGACGCCGGCCTCGTCGAGGCCGACGCCGTTCTCCAGTACCTGGGTGCGGGCCTGGTCGAGGATCTCTGGCATGGCCGTACCCTACAAGGCCGACGCCGCGGGAAGGGGTGCCCGGGGCGGCGCGGGCCAACCACCAGCGGGACCGGCGCGCGGCACGCCGGAGCGGCGCGCGGCACGCCGGAGCGGTGTTCGGCCAGGTGGTACGTTCGCCCCGGCGGAGGCGCCCGGTGAGCGGGAGCCGGGGAAGGAGCGGCGGTGTCGGACTGGCTTGCGGCCCTGGACCGCCGAGCCGAGCTGCGCGCCAAGGCGGGGCTGACCCGCACCCTCCGCCCCCGCGCCGCCGCCGACGACCTCGTTGACCTGGCCGGCAACGACTACCTCGGCCTGTCGAGGCACCCCATGGTGACCGCGGCGGCTACCGCGGCGCTGGACGAGTACGGGCTGGGCGCCACCGGGTCCCGGCTGGTGCGAGGCTCCACCGCACCGCACCACGCCCTCGAAGAAGATCTCGCCGGTTGGCTCGGCGCCGAACGCGCCCTGCTCTTCTCCTCCGGCTACCTGGCCAACGTCGGCGCGGTCCGGGGCCTGGTGCGGCCGCGGACGCTCCTGGTCTCCGATGCGCACAACCACGCGTCGCTGATCGACGGGTGCCGGATTTCCGGTGCGGAGACCATGGTGACCCCGCACGCCGACGTGGACGCCGTCCGGGCCGCGCTCGCCGCCGCGCCGGGTCGCCCGGCGGTGGTGGTGACCGAGTCGGTGTTCTCGGTCGACGGGGACCTCGCTCCCCTCGCCGAGCTGCACGCGGTCGCCCGGGAGCACAACGCGCTGCTGCTGGTGGACGACGCCCACGGGCTCGGCGTGGTCGGGCCCGGTGGTGCCGGGGGAGTGACCGCGGCCGGTCTGGCCGGGGAGCCCGACGTGATCGTCACCGCGACTCTCTCCAAAGCGTTGGGCGGAGCCGGCGGTGTGGTCGCCGCTCCGGCGGAGTTCGTCCGGCACCTGGTCGAGACCGGGCGGACGTTCATCTTCGACACCGCCCCGCCGCCGGCGGTGGCGGCCGGGGTGCGGGCCGCCATGGAGCTCGCCTGGAGGGGCGAGCAGCTGCGGGTGGAGCTCGGCGACCGGGCCGCGTACGCGGTCCGGCGGTTGCGCGCCGCCGGGCTGACCGGGTCGGCGCCGAAGGGCGCGGTCGTGTCGGTGACCGCACCCGGTCCGGAGGCGGCCACCGCCTGGGCCGCCGACTGCCGAGACCGGGGCGTCGCGGTCGGCTGCTTCCGTCCCCCCTCCACCCCGGACAGCCGTTCCCGGCTCCGGCTGACCATCAACGTCGGGGTCCCCCGGGCGGACTTCGAGCGGGCCCTGGAGGTCATCGTGGAGTGCGCGCCGTGAGTGCGACGCCGTGGCGGGGGCCGGTGCTGGTCACCGGCACCGACACCGGGGTCGGCAAGACCGTGGCGACCGCGGCGGTCACCGCGGCGGCGCAGGCCGCCGGGCTGCGGGTCGCGGTGGTCAAGCCCGGCCAGACCGGTACGGCCACGGGTGACCCGGTTGACATCGACGAAGTCACCCGACTCGCCGCACCGCTCACCGGGCGGACGCTGGCGAACTTCCCCGATCCGCTGGCCCCGCTGGCCGCGGCCCGGGTCGCCGAGTTGCCGCCGCTGGAGCTGTACACGGCGGTTGACGCCGTCCGCGAGGAGGCCGACAAGCACGACCTGGTCCTGGTCGAGGGGGCCGGCGGGCTGCTCGTGCCGATGGGGCTGCGCCCGTCGGGTGAGCCGTGGACGATGGCCGACCTCGCGGTCTCCCTCGGCTGCCCGGCCGTGGTGGTGGCGCGGGCCGGCCTGGGCACCCTCAACCACACCGCGCTCACCCTGGAGGCGTTGGAACGCCGGGCGGTGCCGGCGGGGGTGCTGCTCGGCGCCTGGCCGGTTGAGCCGGAGCTGGTCCACTGGGCGAACCTGACCGACCTGGTGCCGTACCTGGTCGGCGCGTTGCCGGCCGGGGCCGGGGCGATCGATCCGGGCGTGTTCCGGCGGTCCGCACCGGGATGGCTCACCCCGGCGCTGTACGGGGTGCTCGACGACTGGCGAGCCTGGGCCGAGGAGGTTCGCTGAGGCGGGCGGGCCGAGGAGGGCCGCGGAGCCAGCTGGCCGGTGCTCCGCTCTGCCGGGTGGTCAGCGGCGGATCACGAAGGCGTCGGGCATCCGGAAGGTGAGGTTGTCCGGATACCACGGAGCGCGTACCACGGATATCCCGTCAAGCAGCGGGGCCGCCTGCTCCACCACCACCGCCGCCTCCATCCGAGCCAACTGGTCGCCGAGGCAACGGTGGGCGCCCGCCCCGAAGGCCAGGTGCCGGCGTGACCCCCGTTGGCCGGGCCGGAACTCGTCGGGCGCCGGCACGATGGCCGGGTCCCGGCCGGCCCGGGCCAGCCACAACAGCACGCTGGTGCCCGCCGGCACGGCGGTCCCGCCCAGCGTGCTGTCCACGGCGGCGACCCGACGCCAGGTGACGATCGGTGGTTCCAGCCGCAGCCCCTCCTCGACCACGTTCGCCACCGAGACGCCGCCGTCCCGCAGCGCGGCGCGAACGGTCGGCTCGCCGGCCAGCCGGTGCAGGAGCAGGGTGAGGAACTGCGACGTGGTCTCCTGACCGGCTACCAGCAGGAAGAACAGCGCCCCGACGAGCACGTCCGGCGGGTGTCCGGTGGTCCGCAGGGCAGCGGCCAGCCCACCGCCGGTGTCCGCGAACTCCCGCAGCACCTGGTGGAACCGGCCGACCTCGTCGGCCAGGGCCAGCTGGCGGTCAGCGTCCAGCGGGGCCCAGAACAGCTCCAGCGCCGCACGGGCGAACTGCTTCACCGCGGAGACCGGGGCGTCCGGGAGTTCGACCAGGCGGGCCAGGACCAGCAGCGGCAGGTCGGCATTGAGCTCGGCGTGCAGGTCGGCGGAGCCACCAGAGTCGAGAGTGGCGCCGATCGCGGCTACCCGCTCGGCCACCAGCTTGGTCAGCCAGGGTCGTTGGGCGGCGACCTTCGCCGGGTGGAGCGCGTCGGCGACGAGGGCGCGGATCGCCGGGTGGCTCACACCGCCGTTGTTGGCCAGGGTCGGGGGGAGGCGGAATCCGTGTCCGGCGAGCACCCGCAGGGCAGGTACCGGGATCGGGGTGACGGCGTCCAGGGCATTGTCCGGACGGTAGGTCACCTGGTCCGTGAGTACCTGCCGGACCAGCTCGTGCTCGGTCACCACCAGGTGTTCGGTGCCCTGCTGGTCAGCGACCCGGGTGACGGCCGGCCAGTGGGGGCCGGCGGTCTTCGTCCAGCTCCGGAACAGCACGGCGGACACGCTAGCGGGCCGTTCCGGGCAGGCTGGCCTGCAGCCGCCACACCGTGGCACGCTTCACGCGTACGCTCTCCAGCGTCTCCGGCACCGGCACCTCGTAGCTGGCCAGCGGGTCGAAGCGGTCCCGGGGCAGGAACGCGCGCTCCGGGTCACCGACCAGCACCGTGGCCCCCGCGCGGGCGGCGGTGAGCAGGAAGCGGAGCATCCGTCTCGCCATCGCCGCGCTGTAGAACACGTCTCCGGCGAGTACGACCTCGGCGTCGCCCGCGTCGCGGTCGAGGATGTCGGCCAGCTCGGCGTCGAGGCGTACCCCGTTGGCCTCGGCATTGACGGCGACGGCGGCGACGGCCAGCGGGTCGACCTCGACCGCGCGGACGGCGGTGGCGCCGGCCCGGGCCGCGGCGATGGCCACCAGCCCCGAGCCGGCGGCGAGGTCGAGCACCCGCCGCCCGGCGACCAGGTCCGGATGATCGGTGACGTATCGGGCGAGGGCCTGCCCGCCGGCCCAGGGGAAGGCCCAGAAGGGCGGTGGTTGGTCGCTGCGGAACTCACCCTCGGTCAGTTCCCAGAGCCCGACCGCGTCGTCGGCCTGGTGGAGTCGCACCTCGGGGACGAAGGGGACCGGCGCGAGACGGGCGTGCAGTCGGACGAAGGCGCTGGCGAGTTCGGACACCGAATGATTCTCCCGCAGCCGGACCGTCCGGGTTACGGCCCCATCCGGCCCGCCGGGTTTACGGCCTCGTCCGGCCCGCCGGGGTTTTGGCCCCGTCTGGCCCGCCGGAGTGGCGGCCCGGTCCGGTCCGCGCTCAGTCCAGCTGCGCCGGGTCGAGTCCCAGCTCCCGGGCGGTTACCAGGCGTACCCACTCGGTGAACTGGCGTCGGGAGATCACTCGGTCGTGCACCGCGAGCTGGACGGCGAGACCGTCCATCACGGCACTGATCCGCCACGCGGCGCCAGGCGGGTCGGCGCACTCGAAGGTGTGGTCGGCTACCCCGTCCGCGATCACCGTCGCCAGGTCCTGCCGCCAGCGCAGGTCCAGCCGGCGGGAGGTCTTCTCCAACTCCGGGGTACGCAGCGATTCGGCCCAGCCGTCGATCCACATTGCCCACGACGTGGGGCGGCCGGCGGGGGTGTAGAGCCGCACCAGTCGGCGGAGCTTGGCCAGCGGTGGGGCGCTGGAGCGCAGCACCGCGTCCAACCGGGCCAGATCCTGCTCGACGGCGTACGCGAACGCCTCGGCGAGTAGCCGGTCCTTGGTGGCGAAATGGTAGAAGACCAGTGCCTGACTCACCCCGGCCGCCTGGGCCACGTCCGCGGTGCGGGTGTTCGCCAACCCGCGTTCCACGATCACGTCACAGGCGGTGCGCAGCAGGGCATCCAGGCGGATCTCGGCCGCACGTCTCGTCACGACCGTTACGGTAGTGCACCCGAACGGGTACGAGTTGGTACCACTCAGGGTGAATCCGGCCTACCGTAGTCGGAAGTAGGACAGTTACCCCGTGATGCACCACGGGGTCCTTCGACGTCGCACCACGGGGCACTTCGGTGATGTGGCTCGATCGGACCAGGGCGGGTTCTGGCCCTGGCCGAGGTGCGGCGGGGGCACGCCGAGGGGGTCGAGTTGGCAACTGTTCACCGACTCGGCTAAAGTTCTCATCCGTCACCGGGAAGCCGGGGCGTGCGGACGTAGCGCAGCTGGTAGCGCATCACCTTGCCAAGGTGAGGGTCGCGGGTTCGAATCCCGTCGTCCGCTCGGAGATGCCGCCACGTTTGACCGGGGGCAACCCGGTGGGGTGGCCGAGAGGCGAGGCAACGGCCTGCAAAGCCGTGTACGCGGGTTCAAATCCCGTCCCCACCTCAGCATCATCGAGGGCGATTGGCGCAGTGGGAGCGCGCTTCCTTGACACGGAAGAGGTCACTGGTTCAAACCCAGTATCGCCCACCATGCGTGACAGTGCGCGAACCATGTTTGCTTGTTAGGGCTGGTCCGTCGAGGGCCAGCCCTTCGGCGTCTCGGTGAGCGGGAGTGTGCAGGCGGGTGCGACCGCCGTCCCTGCCCCCAGCCATACTTCTGACGGGCAGCCAGTTTGGTGAGCGATGGCAGGATGCACCTAGCTGAGCAGTGCCGAAGCCAAGCACCTGGGAGCGCCAGTGCGTGAGGTTGTGTATCTGTCGACGGGCAAGCTCAATGAGTTCGTACCAGAGCCGCGCCGCGCGCTGCCTGCCGTGAAGTTACACGCGGGCGGCTCCTTCGCCGGGGTCGACCTGGCGAGCCCTGCGCCGGACAGCGTCCGAGAGATGCGGCGGCACCTCGCGCGGGTGGAGAAGCGGATGGGGCGCGACACGCCTTGGTACACCGAGCCCGGTCTAGCCCCGGGCCGCTGGGTTAGGTTCGAAGCCGCCCTGGACTGGGTGACGCTCCGTGGCAGTGGTCAGGACCTGGTGCTGTTTGTGGATCCGGTGGACTCCTCCGGGTCTGGTTTCCAGCGCCGGCTGCTGTTACACGGCTCGGCTCGGCACCTGCGGGGCGGTCCGCCGGTACAAGTGGACGGCCCTGCGCTGACCGGCCTGGAGGGCGGTCACAGTGCTGGCACTGTCTTTGTCACCCAGGCTGGGCACGTCGTCAGCGCACTGACGCCGGACTCGCCGGAGGCGACGAGCGGGCCGCTGTCCCGCACCGGCATCCGGGACTTGCTCGCGGCCCTGGACGCGCAGCGTCCTACGGTCAGCACGGCCGCCCGGGTGACCGGTCTGGCCCGGGTCAGCGCGCTGCTACCGGCGGCTGGCGGTGACGGCGGTTGCCTGGTAGCGAGCCCGCTAATCGTGGAGTACGTCAACTAGTCGGCTGGAGGCCAGCGTCGAGACAGATGACGTTGCCTTACGCGTTGACATCGCGGCTTCCGGAGGCCAACGTGTCGATCAGACGTGGCCCGGGGGGTCCGATCTCGGCGATCTTGGCGTCGGGTAGAGTGAACCCGTCGCCGACGCGGTTCGGTGGCACGCGGACGTAGCGCAGCTGGTAGCGCATCACCTTGCCAAGGTGAGGGTCGCGGGTTCGAATCCCGTCGTCCGCTCGTTCACCGCCAGCTTGGCTAGCCGAGTTGCGGTGGTTCGGGGCGATTGGCGCAGTGGGAGCGCGCTTCCTTGACACGGAAGAGGTCACTGGTTCAAACCCAGTATCGCCCACCATTGAACGCGCAGGAGCAGGTCAGCGAGGTGCAGCTGCTCCGACCGGGAGCTGCCGGGTGATCGAGGTTGTCCAGTCCAGCTGACGACGGCGTTCTGGGTGTGTTCAGCTCTGGCGTCCAGGGCGCCTACTGATAGATATTCGTTCATTTTTCCTGAGCTGCGGCAAGGGGTGGTTCCGGCATTCCGGTCGACCTGGGGGTAGCGGGCGGGCGGGGTGGCCTGCTTGCCGTGTCAGCTGTCGTTGCTGATCGAAGCCGATCCGTTAATAGCTAGTTTTAAATGTGGCAATAAATCAGTTACTCTGCGGTAACTTGTCCGGCCGCGGTCCGTAATCTCGCCGAAACGCCCGGTTGGGCAGCACCGGAAGACTCTGCCGGTAACGGCCCGCCAGCCAGTCCGGCCAACCCCGGCAGACAGGGGAGGCCACGGCGGATCGCCTTTCGGTGCTGCGCACACCGATCCGAGTTCTGCCCTGGAGGAACAATGTCTCTCCTGACCCGGCGGCGACGACCGCTGATGGCGAGCCGAGCGACCCGGCAACGATCCGTGGTGGCGACCGTCCTGCTAGCCGTGATCACCCTGCTGCTCAGCACGGCGGCACCCAGCGTGGCGGAGGAGCCCGACTGGTGGACGCCCACCGACCGGCCGGCGCCCGACTCCGCGATCGGGGTCACCGGGGCGCCGTTCACCGGCACCGACGCCGAGGGTCAGGTGCGCGGCTTCGTGGACGCGCACAACCACATCATGTCCAACGAGGGTTTCGGTGGGCGGCTCCTCTGCGGCAAGCCCTTCTCCGACGGGGGCATTACCGACGCGCTCAAGGACTGCCCGGAGCACTATCCCGACGGCTCCCTGGCCCTGTTCGACTTCCTCACCAACGGTGGTGACGGCCAGCACGACCCCGACGGCTGGCCGACGTTCGCGGACTGGCCGGCCCACGACTCGCAGACCCATCAGCAGAACTACTACGCCTGGATCGAGCGGGCCTGGCGTGGTGGCCAGCGGGTCATGGTCAACCACCTGGTCACAAACGGGGTGATCTGCTCGGTCTACTTCTTCAAGGACCGAAGCTGCGACGAGATGACCTCGATCCGGCTCCAGGCCGCCAAGACGTACGAGATGCAGGACTACATCGACCAGATGTACGGCGGGGCGGGCCAGGGATGGTTCCGCGTCGTCACCGACAGCGACCAGGCCCGCGAGGTCATCGCGCAGGGCAAGCTCGCCGTCGTCCTGGGGGTCGAGACCTCCGAGCCGTTCGGCTGTAAACAGATCCTGGACATCGCCCAGTGCGACGAGGAGGACATCGATCGCGGGCTCGACGAGCTGCACGACCTCGGCGTACGCAGTGTGTTCCTGTGCCACAAATTCGATAACGCGCTCTGTGGGGTGCGATTCGACACCGGGACCACCGGGATCGCGGTCAACGCCGGGCAGTTCCTGTCGACCGGGACCTTCTGGACGACGGAGGAGTGCCGGGGGCCGCAGCAGGACAACCCCATCGCCTCCGTAGGCGACCTACCCGGGCTGGGGGATCTGCTCCCGTCCGACGTTGAGATGCCGTCGTACTCGTCCGACGCGCGGTGCAACGTCCGCGGGCTGACCAACCTCGGCGAGTACGCCCTGCGGGGCTTGATGGACCGCAACATGATGGTGGAGATCGACCACATGAGCGTCAAGGCCACCGGCCGGGCCTTGGACATCTTCGAGTCCGTGTCGTATCCCGGTGTGGTCTCGTCGCACAGTTGGATGGACCTGCTCTGGAGTGAGCGGGTCTACCGTCTCGGTGGGTTCATCACGCAGTACATGCACGGTGCCGAGCGGTTCATCGCCGACGCGGACCGGACGAAGGAACTGCGCGACAGCTACGACGTCGGGTACGGCTTCGGCACCGACATGAACGGCTTCGGCAGCTGGCCCGGCCCCCGGGGCGCGGACACCCCGAACCCGGTCGAGTACCCGTACCAGTCCGCGCACGGCGGTGCCGTCATGGACCGGCAGACCACCGGTGACCGGACCTGGGACATCAACGCTGACGGTGCCGCCCACTACGGACTGGTGCCGGACTGGGTGGAGGAGATTCGGGTCCTGGGCGGTCAGGAGGTGGTGGACGACCTGCTGCGCGGCGCCGAGTCGTACCTCGGCACGTGGGGCGCCACGGAGGGCCACGCGCCCGGTGTCAACCTCGCCACCGGGTCGTCCGCCTCAGCCAGCTCGACCGCGTGGTATCCGTTCACCACCTACGCCCCCCGTCGCGCCGTGGACGGCGACCCGACGACCCGCTGGGCGAGCTGGTGGAGTGATGACCAGTGGCTGCGGCTGGATCTCGGCTCGGCACAGCAGGTTCGACGGGTCACCCTGGAGTGGGCGGGCGAGTACGCCAAGGCGTACCGGATCGAGGTGAGCGCCGACGGCAGCTCCTGGCAGACCGTGGCCTCCATATCGGACGGTGATGGTGGTTTGGATACGGCGTTCTTCGACCCGACGTCGGTTCGCTACGTCCGCGTCCAGGGTCAGGAGCGTGGTACCGACTGGGGCTACTCGTTGAAGGAGGTTGGCGTCCACGCCAGCTGACGCGGTCCGCCGCACCAGGCACGGGCCGCACTAGGCACGGGCCGCACTAGGCACGGGCCGCACCGGGCACGGGCCGCGCTGGGCGCGCGGTCCGTGCCCGGGACCGCTTCTGCCGCCAGCAGAACTGCTGGCGGCAGAACCCGGTAGGCGCGGCCGGCGCAGGCCGGCACGGTGGAGGCATGAGACTGCTGGTGTTGGGTGGTACGGGATTTGTCGGCGGGGCGGTGGTCGGTGCGGGGCTGCGCCGGGGGTGGGAGGTGACGGTGTTCAACCGGGGCCGCCACGGGACGACGCCGGCCGGTGTGCGGCGGCTCCGGGGTGACCGGACCGCACCGGGCGGGCTGGCCGCGCTCGCCGGCCAGGAGTGGGATCTGGTCGTCGACACCTGGGACGGGGCGCCGCGGGCCGCCAAGGACTCGGCCCGGGCGCTGGCCGGGCAGGTCGGACGCTACGGCTACGTCTCCAGCGGGTCGGTCTACGCCGAGCCGGTGGCGTTGGGGTCGGCGGAGGACGCTCCGGTGGTCGACGCCGCGCCCGACGCCGTTGAGGGCGACTACGCGCCCAACAAGGCCGGCGCCGAGCGGGCCGTCCGGGAGGTCTACGGCGAGCGGGCGCTGATCGCCCGGGCCGGTCTGATCCTCGGACCGGGTGAGGACATCGGTCGATTGCCGTGGTGGCTGCGGCGGACCGCCCGCGGCGGTGCCGTGCTGGCGCCCGGCCCGGCCGACCTCGCCCTGCAGTACGTTGACGTGCGCGACCTGGCGGCGTTCCTGCTCGACCCGGAGGTGCCTGGCGGGACGTTCAACGTGGTCAGCCGTACCGGGCACGCGACGATGGGGGAGTTGCTCGCCGCCTGCGTGGCGGCGACGGGGGCTGATGCCCGACTGCGCTGGATCGAACCGGAGCGGATTCTGGCAGCTGGCGTGGTGCCCTGGAACGACCTGCCGATCTGGATTCCGGCCGGGCATCCCTACCGCTGGATGCAGGAGCGCGACGTACGGGCCGCGTACGCCGCCGGGCTGGTGTGCCGCCCGGTGACCGACACCGTGGCCGACACCTGGTCCTGGCTGCGGGCGGTTGGCGCGGTGCCGCCCCGCGCGGGCCGTCCGCAACCCGCCCCGGTGGGCCTGGACCCGGCCCGGGAGGCGGCCCTGCTATCGGCCGGACGCTGACCGCGCACCGCGGGGCGGCCGGAGGGTTCGGGCGGCCAGCCGGTCAGAGCGGCCGGACGGTCAGGGCGGCCGGACGGTCAGGGCGGCCGGACGGTCAGAGCTGGGGGACGGTCAGGTCGAGCACCTCGTTGACGTCGCGGCGGGGGGTGGGCCAGCCGGGCTGGCCGTACCCGATCCGCATCACCATCTGTGGGGTGCCGAAGCGGCCCAGCGATAGCCGAAGCTGTTCCCGGGCGGTTGGTACCTCGATGGGTTGGGACAGCATCGACACGGAGAGCCCGGCGTCGGTGGCGGTGAGCAGCGTGCGTTGTAGGGCCTGACCGGCGATCACCTGGTCAACGGCGGTGTTGCCGGGGCCGCCGAGCACCGCGACGAGGGGTTCCGGCTCGAAGTCGCGGCCGGGGGCGCGTTCCCGGCCACCGAAGGCGCGCGCGGGTAGCAGGTCCTGCGGCTCGAACGGCGGGCCGCCGGCGGTCGCGGGCACCCCGTCGGGGGCCTCGTCGTAGTGGACCCACTTCTCCCGCTCGGCGCGGTATGACGGGTTGCGCTCCAGCACCCGGTGGGCGCCCCGGGCGATCTCAGCGAACGCGTTCACCGCGCTGGTACCGACCAGAAGCTCCAGCCAGCACTCCTCGGCCCGGGCCGCCTCGGTGAGCCGCCACCGGGCGTCGGCGGGCACCGGGTCGGGCTGGAAGGGGGCGCGGTTGCTGAACCGGCGGGGGATCGCCGCGTGGAGGGCCTGCTCGATCGGGGTGCAGCGGCGCGGCACGTCCGGGACCAGCCGGGCCACCACGTCGGGCTCGGCCGGGTACGGGCGCAGCCGTACGGCCGCCGGTGTCTCCGCGACGGCCAGGGCGAGCCGGAGGTTGAACAGCGCCGCCCCGGCGGCGATGCGGATCCCCCAGCCGTTCGGGTCGGTGGCGGGCAGCCGTCGGGACGGGTCGGCCAGCACCTCGATTCCGCCGTCGCGCAGGCGGAACCGCCACGGCTGCGTGTTGTGCAGGGATGGGGCGCGAATGGCGTCGGCCGCGGCGGCACGTAGCTGCGCTACGGTGTAGTAGGCGTCCATGGTGTCGCTCCCCTCCGTTGGCGCGCGACGTCTGCTGCTTCGTCCACCGTCTCCCAGGCGAGGCCCGGGAGCCCAGGGCCGGATGTCCCTTCTCTGCGGGACCGACTGTCCCGCCCCGGCTCGGGGGTTTTCCGGTGCTCGCGTTCCTGGCCCCGCTGTCCGCATTGTCGCGCTTGCTGGTTCCTACCGAGTGGGAAATACCGGGCAGGTGTCCCGGCCGGGGTGGGTCGGGACCTTCGACCCCTGCAGAAGAGCCGCCGGCAGGGTAGAAACAAGGGATGATCCGCGTGTACCTACTCGATGACCATGAAGTCGTCCGCCGTGGCCTTGCCGACCTCCTCACGGCCAGCGGCGACATCGAGGTCGTCGGCGAGTCCGGCCTGGCGCAGGAGGCGGCCCGTCGCATCCCCGCGCTCCGGCCCGACGTGGCGATCCTTGACGCGCGGCTGCCCGACGGCAACGGCATCGACGTGTGTCGGGACATCCGAGCCCTGGACTCGTCGATCAAGGGCTTGATTCTCACCTCGTACGAGGACGACGAGGCGCTCTTCGCGGCGATCATGGCCGGTGCGGCCGGCTACGTGCTCAAGCAGATCCGCGGGACCGATCTGGTGGACGCGGTCCGGCGGGTGGCAGCTGGGCAGTCGCTGCTCGACCCCGCGATCACTACCCGGGTGCTGGAGCGGATCCGCAGCGGCGTCGAGCAGCCCCGGGAGCTGAAGTCCCTGACCGAGCAGGAACGGCGGATCCTGGAGTACGTGGCCGAGGGGCTCACCAACCGGGAGATCGCCGGCAAGATGTTCCTCGCCGAGAAGACCGTGAAGAACTACGTCTCCAGCATGCTGGCGAAGCTCGGCCTGGAACGACGCACGCAGGCAGCCGTACTCGCCACCCGTCTGCTTGGCAAGACCAACTGACCCGGCGGGGTTGATCCGGTGCCGCTGGCGGCTCAGCTGTCCAGCGGCACGGACCAGTGCAGCCGGGTGCCGTGCGGGTGCTCCGGCCGCACCTCGAAGACCCCGCCGTGGCGCTCGGCACGTTCGCGCAGGTTGACCAGCCCGCCCCGGGCGGCGGCCGGATCGCAGCCGACCCCGTTGTCGGTGACGGTCACCGAAACCTGACCGGCCGCCACCCGGACGGTGACCGCGACGCGCTGGGCCCGGGCGTGGCGTACCGCGTTCGACAGCGCCTCCCGGAGCACGGCCGTGAGATCGGGACGCAGCTCGTCCGAGACGGCGCTGTCGATCGGGCCGGCCAACTCCAACGCGGGTCGGAAACCCAGCGATTCGGCGGCGTCCTCGACCGCCTCCCGGATCTCCGATCGCAGCTGCGCGGTCATCGGTGTGCGCAGCTCGAAGATGGTGCGACGGATGTCCTTGATCGTGGCGTCCAGGTCGTCCACCGCCGCGTTGATCCGGTTGGCGAGTTCGGGGCGGGTGCTCATCGGCACCGCGCTCTGCAACTGCAGGCCGGTGGCGAACAACCGCTGAATCACCACGTCGTGCAGGTCCCGGGCGATCCGCTCGCGGTCCTCCAGGACCACCAGCAGTTCCCGCTCCTCCTGGCCCCGGGCCCGCTCCATGGCCAGCGCGGCCTGCGCGGCGAAGCTGCCGAGCAGCGCTAGGTCGTCCTCGCTCGTCTCATCGTGATCAGCGCTGTACGCCACCACCAGCACGCCGTGCAGGGTGTCCGCGGTCGCCAGTGGGGAGAGCACCGCCGGCCCGGTGTCCAACAGCGCCGGCCAGGGCGCGGCGTGGGCGAGGTCCGCCACCCGGTCGTGCCGGCCATGGGTGACGGCGGCACCGAAACTGGTGTCGGCGGCGGGTAGGACGGTGCCGACCAGGGCAGCGGCCTGCTCCCCCGCACCGTCAACCACGTCCACGGTGAAGGTGTCCGCGCCGGGATCGTAGAGCAGCACCAGCGCCAGCTCCGCCTCGGCGACCTCCCGGGCGCGCCGCGCCACCAGCGACAACGCGTCGGTACGGCGGACCTCGCCGAGCAGCAGCGTGGTGATCTCGGCGGCGGCGGCCAGCCACCGCTCCCGCCGGTGCGCCAGCTCGTAGAGGCGGGCGTTCTCGATCGCCACCCCAGCCGCGGCGGCCAGCGCCACCACGATCTCCTCGTCGTCCTCGGTGAACTCGGCCGCGTCCCGCTTCTCGGCGAGGTAAAGGTTGCCGAAGACCTGGTCCCGGATCCGCACCGGGACCCCGAGGAAGCTGCGCATCGGTGGGTGGTGTGGCGGGAAACCGTAGGAGGCGGGGTGCTGGGTGATGTCGGGCATCCGCACCGGGCGCGGATCGTCGATCAACAGGCCGAGGACGCCCCGGCCGTGTGGCAGCTCACCGATCTTGGCGCGCTGCTCGTCATCGATCCCGTGGGTGACGAAGTCGTGCAACGCCCGGTCCCGGCCGAGGACGCCGAGTGCGCCGTAGCGGGCTCCGGCCAGCTCGGAGGCCGCCTCGACGATGCGTTGCAGCGTGCTACGCAGGTCGAGGTCGGTGCTGATGCCGACCACCGCGTCGAGTAGGGCCCGTAGCCGTTCCCGACTGGTGACCACCTGGCTGACCCGCTCCAGCATCTCCTGCAGCAGCTCGTCCAGGTGGACCCGGGACAACGGGGTCAACCCAAGCGAAGGGGTGGCGTGCGGTTCGTGTTCGGGACTGGGTGTCACCCGGCTGATGCTAACGCCGCCGATCAGGGGCGTGACACGCCCGTCAGGTTCCGCGGACCGCTGAGGTGTCCACCACCTGCTCCACCGCGAGCCGCGGCGTGTGCGGCGGCCCGGCCTGCGTCGGATCCGCGCGGCCCAGGCGCAGCACGAGATACGGATATCCCATACCAGCCAATACCCCGCGCAGCTCCGCGCGGGTGCCCGGCACCTCGATCACTCCGCTCAGCGGCACCACCGAGACGCCCAGCCGGGTCGCCGTGAGCCAACCCGCCGACAGCGCCTCACCGGCCCGCAACCAGGTGCTGGGCTCGTCCTCGTCGCCGTAGAGCAGCGCGTACGCGGCTGCCTGGTCATGACCGGGCCCCACCGGCAGCGTGCCGGCCCGGCCGAAGTCCCGGCCGGGCACGGTGGTCTGGGGAGGTGACTCCGGCAACACCGCCGGCGGCAGACCGACGTTGTCGGCCCGGCTGGTCCAGTAGGCCAGCTCCGCGCGCAGCCGGGGGTCCTCCGACTCCACGGTGTCGGCCTGAGACGCGGCGGTCGCCAGCTGCAACACCTGGTCCCGGTCGAGTTGCTGGAGCCGGACCCCTTCGACGGTGGCCGCTTCGGTGATCTCGGTGAGGGCCGAGTCGGTGATCGGTTCGTCACCGACCGGTCGGCGGTCGGTGTGCCGGATTCGCATGCACTGCACCAGGTGCATCGCCTCGGGGTCCGTCCCCACCCGGGTCAGGCCGGTGAGCCGGGCCAACAGGTCCGGATCAGCCGGGTCGGGGGTCCGCTCCACCGCATCCGGGTCGGGGATCCGCTCCACCACCGCCCGCCACCCCTCGGCGGCCAGCGCGACCCGGGCGTGGTGCAGCGCCGCACCGCAGCTCAGGACGAGCAGCCGCCCCTCCGGGTCGGTGGCGGTGAGCTGCCGGTCGCGGACCACCCGCAGCTCCAGCGCGTCGGGCTGGACCCGCCACCGCCACGGTTGGGTGTTGTGCACCGAGGGGGCGCGACCGGCGGTCGCGGCGGCCTGCGCGAGCGCGGTGGTCAGCGCGTGGTCCGTCTGGCTCATGCTCTCGACCCTTCCCTCGAAACACATCGTGCCGCACCCGGAGGGCACCCGGGTGCGGTTGCCGATCCATCCTGCGACATTCGCCCGCCGAGCACACGGGGCGCAGGTCCCGTCGCCGCCGGACCATTCGACCCGGGTGATGAACTGCCCCACCTCGACGACCCACCGGAACGCATTCGACCCGGTATGGGTTCGGTGACGACTGCCCACCTCGGTGACCGGCGGGAACGATTTCGACCCGGTGGGTTCGGTGACCAGCGCCCACCCCGGCCGACCCGCTGGGACGATTTCGGGGATGGCGGCGGAGCCGGAGTGTATGCCCGAGCAACCGGCGCGGTCCGGGCCGGGCGGCCGGCTGCTCTGGGCGCCGCTGGTCGGGCTGACCGTGCTGGTGCTCGCTGGCGTGGTGGCGCGGCTCGCCGGCCGGCCCGGCCTCGCGGAACTGCTCTGGGCCGCCGCCACGGTGGCCGCGCTGGTGCCGGCCGCCGGGTCGATGCTGCGCGAGCTCTGGCACCGGCGGTACGGCGTTGACATCATCGCCGTCCTCGCGCTGGCGGGCGCGCTCGTCGTGGCGGAGTACCTGGCCGGGGCGGTGATCGCGGTGATGGTGGCCACCGGCCGGACGCTGGAGGCGTACGCCCAGGGCCGGGCGACCCGTGACCTCCGCGCGCTGCTCGCGCACGCCCCGCGCACCGCGCGCCGACGCGCCTCGGACGGGACGATCGAGGTGGTCCCGGCCGACCAGGTTGTCGCCGGTGACGAACTGCTGGTCGGCCCCGGCGACGTGGTGCCGGTGGACGGGCAGCTCGCGGCGGCGGCCACGCTCGACGAGTCGGTGGTGACGGGAGAGTCGCGGCTGGTCCAACGTGCCTCAGGTGACCGGGTGGGCAGCGGCGTGGTGAACGCCGGTGCCGCCTTCGGGCTGCGGGCGACCGCGGACGCGGCCTCCAGCACGTACGCCGGGATCGTGCGGCTGGCCCGGGAGGCCACCGCGCAGAAGGCGCCGACGGTCCGGCTGGCCGACCGGTACGCCGTCGCCTTCGTTCCGTTCACCCTGCTGCTCGCCGGGCTGGGCTGGCTGGTCTCCGGCGACCTGGTCCGGGCGGTGGCGGTCCTGGTGGTGGCCACGCCCTGCCCACTGCTGCTGGCCACCCCGATCGCCATCGTCTCCGGCCTGTCCCGTACCGCCCGGCGTGGGGTCCTGGTCCGCGACGGCGGCTCCCTCGAGCTGCTCGGCCGGGCCCGCACCCTGCTGGTGGACAAGACCGGAACCCTGACCGCCGGTCGGCCCCAGGTGGCCGAGGCGGTCCCGGCGCCGGGGACGACGGCCGACGAGGTGCTGCGCCTCGCCGCCTCCGTGGAGCAGCTCTCCCCACATGTGCTGGCCACCGCCCTGGTGGAGGGGGCGCGGGAGCGAGAGCTCGGCCTCGCCGAGCCGGAGGGGGTCACCGAGGACCCAGGCCGGGGTGTACGCGGGCGGGTGGAGGGCCGTGACCTATGGGTGGGGCAGCTCGACAGCACGCCGCCGCAGTGGGCCTCCTCGGCCCGGGACCGCGCCGAGGAGGCCGGGCACTCGCTGGTGTGGGTCGGCGGGACCGAGGGGCCGCTCGGCGTGATCCTGCTGGCGGACCCGGTCCGGTCCGACGCGTCGCGTACCGTCGGCCGGCTGCGGGCGGCGGGGCTACGCCGGATCGTCATGGTCACCGGTGACCGGCCGGCCACCGCCAGCCGGGTGGCCCGAGAGGTCGGGGTGGATGACGTCCTCGCCCGCTGCACACCGGCCGAGAAGGCGGACCGGGTCCGCGCCGAGGTGGACCAGGCGGTCACGGTGATGGTGGGGGACGGGGTGAACGACGCCCCCGCCCTGGCCACCGCGGATGTCGGCGTGGCGATGGGCGCCACCGGGGCCACCGCGTCGGCGGATGTCGCCGACGCGGTGCTCACCGTTGACCGGCTGGAGCGCCTGGCCGACGCCGTGGAGATCGCCCGCTACGCGCGCCGCATCGCCGTGCAGAGCGCCACGGTGGGCATGGGGCTCGCCGTGCTGGCCATGTTCGTCGCCGCCCTCGGACGGCTGCCGCCGGTGGCCGGCGCCTTCCTGCAGGAGGGCATCGACGTGCTGGTGATCCTCAACGCGTTGCGCGCCCTGCTCGGCCCGGGCACCCTGACCAGCCTCCGCCGACGGTGACCCGCCTCAGCGTTCGCGGACCACGGCGACCGGGGAGTGCGCGTGGTGCAGCAGCTGTTGACTCACCGAGCCGAGCAGCATCCCGGCCAGACCACCGCGGCCTCGGCTGCCGACCACGACCAGCTGGGCGTTGCGGCTGGCCGTCACGAGCAGCTCGGTCGGGTTGCCCTTGGCGACCTCCACCGTGATCTGTAGATCCGGGAACGCTCGCCGCCACTGGGCCAGTGCCTCCTCCAACTCGGCGTGGACCGCCTGGGCATCCGGGGCGGAGGGCGGACGCGGACCTGGCGACGGACGCCATGCGCGCAGCACGTGCAGCGTTACTTTCCGGGCGGCGGCCTGCTCAACGGCGAAGCCCAGGGCGAGCAGCGACGGCTCCGAGCCGTCCACCCCGACCGTGACGTGCCCGGTCTGCCCCCGGCGGTCGGCATCCCGGCGGACCACCACCACCGGGCAGTGGGCGTGCGCGGCCACCGATCCCGCCGTCGAGCCGACCAGCAGGCCGGCGAAGCCGCCGAGCCCGCGCGAACCGAGTACCAGCAGGCCGGCTCGCGCCGAGAGCTCCTGGAGCACCAGCGCGGGCGGCCCCTCGTACAGCTCACCGGTGACGGTCAGCTCCGGGCTGGTCGCATCCGCCGCGGCCTGCCGGACCAGCTTCTCCGCCTGCCGCCGAGCGGCGTCGTCGGGCCAGATGCTGGGCCCCCCACCAGGGCCGGTCCACCCGGCCATGGTGAGCCACTCGAAGATGTACGCGAGGTGCACCGACCGCCCACTCCGGGCGGCCTCGGCCCGGGCCCACTCCTGGGCCCGGACCGCGTCCGGCGAGCCGTCGTAGCCGACCAGGATCTTGGCTCCGTTCACTGATAGTCGCCCAGGCCGGCGTTCGTCTCGCGGACCCACCGCCACTGCGCCACCCGCGGGTCGTCGGCGCCGTGCTTGCGGGTGTAGTCCCGGCACGACTGGCGGGCGTCCACCATCTCCTGCCGCAGGTGGGCCGCCCGCGCGCCGAGCCCGGGTACCCGGTCGATCACGTCGATGACCAGGTGGAACCGGTCCAGGTCGTTGAGCATCACCATGTCGAACGGAGTGGTGGTGGTGCCCTCCTCCTTGTAGCCGCGAACGTGCAGGTTGGAGTGGTTGGTCCGCCGGTAGGTCAGGCGGTGGATGAGCCACGGGTAGCCGTGGTACGCGAAGATGATCGGCTTGTCGGTGGTGAAGATGGTGTCGAACTCCGAGTCCGGCAGCCCGTGCGGGTGCTCGCTCGACGGTTGCAGCCGCATCAGGTCAACCACGTTGACCACCCGGACCTTCAGCTCGGGCAGGTGCTGGTGCAGCAGGTCGACCGCCGCGAGGGTTTCCAGCGTCGGGACGTCCCCGGCGCAGGCGAGCACCACATCCGGTTCCGTACCACCGTCGTTGCTGGCCCAGTCCCAGATGCCGATCCCGCGCCGGCAGTGCAGGACCGCCTCCTCCATCGACAGCCAGCTCGGTGTGGGTTGCTTCCCCGCGACGACCACGTTGATGTAGTGCCGGCTGCGCAGGCAGTGGCTCATCGTGGAGAGCAGGGTGTTCCCGTCCGGTGGCAGGTAGACCCGGACCACCTCGGCCTTCTTGTTCACGACGTGGTCGATGAAGCCCGGGTCCTGGTGGGAGAAGCCGTTGTGGTCCTGCCGCCAGACGTGGCTGGAGAGCAGGTAGTTCAGCGAGGCCACCGGCTGCCGCCAGGGGATGCCCCGGGTCACCTTCAGCCACTTTGCGTGCTGATTGACCATCGAGTCAACGATGTGGATGAACGCCTCGTAGCTGGTGAAGAGGCCGTGCCGGCCGGTCAGCAGGTACCCCTCCAGCCAGCCCTGGCAGAGGTGCTCGGAGAGCACCTCCATGACCCGGCCGTCGGGGGCGAGGTTCTCGTCCCCGGGTACGGTGGCCGCCACCCAGGCCCGGTCGGTGACCTCGAAGGCGGCGCCGAGCCGGTTGGAGGCGACCTCGTCCGGGCCGAAGAGCCGGAACGTCTCCGGGTTCGCGGAGATGACATCGCGGATCCAGCTGCCGAGCGTGCCGGTGGCGCTGGTGACCGCCGTACCGGGACGTGGCACGTCGACCGCGTAGTCGCGGAAGTCGGGCAGGACCAGATCACGCAGCACCTGCCCGCCGTTGGCGACCGGGTTGGCGCTCATCCGACGGTCGCCCTTCGGCGGCAGGTCCAGCAGCTCGGCCACCGGCGCCCCGGTCGCGTCGAAGAGCTCCTCCGGACGGTAGCTGCGCAGCCAGCGCTCCAACTCGGCCAGGTGCTGCGGGTTCTGGCGCACCTGCGGCAGCGGAACCTGGTGCGCGCGGTGGGTGCCCTCCACCCGGTTGTCGTCGACCTCGCGCGGGCCGGTCCAGCCCTTCGGCGTACGGAGCACGATCATCGGCCAGCGCGGGCGCTCGACCCGGCCACCGGAGCGAGCTTGTCGTTGGATGGCGGCGATCTCGTCCAGCGCCCGATCCATGGTCGCGGCGAGCGCCTGGTGCACCGTGGCCGGATCGTCCCCGGCCACCAGGTACGGCTCGTGACCGTACCCGCGCATCATGTCCAGCAGGTCGGACTCGGGGAGCCGGTCCAACACCGTCGGGTTGGCGATCTTGTAGCCGTTGAGGTGCAGGATGGGCAGCACCGCGCCGTCGCGGGCCGGGTTCAGGAACACGTTCGACAGCCAGCTACCGGCCAACGGCCCGGTCTCCGCCTCACCGTCGCCGATCACGCACGCGACCAGCAGGTCCGGGTTGTCGAACGCGGCACCGTAGGCGTGGCTGAGCGCGTACCCGAGTTCACCCCCCTCGTGAATCGATCCCGGCACCTCCGCGGCCACGTGGCTGGGAATGCCGCCGGGGAAGGAGAACTGGCAGAAGAGCTGGGCCATGCCGGCCTCGTCCTGGCAGGTGCCGTGGTAGAGCTCGCTCCAGGTGCCCTCCAGCCAGGTGTTCGCCACGAGCGCGGGACCGCCGTGGCCGGGACCGGTGATGTAGATGGCGTTCAGGTCACGGGCGACGATGACCCGGTTGAGGTGCGCGTAGAGCAGGTTCAGGCCGGGGCTGGTGCCCCAGTGCCCGAGGAGCCGTGGCTTGATGTGTTCCACGGTGAGCGGCTCACGCAGCAGCGGGTTGCTCCGGAGGTAGATCTGCCCGACCGTGAGGTAGTTCGCCGCCCGCCAGTACGCGTCCAGTCGACGCAGTTCGTCTTCGGTCAGCGGGCTGTGCTGGGCGGTTGCAATATTCATGGTTACCAAAGCCTCTCGGTCGGGTGTGGCGCATCCGGGGCGTTGTGCTTAGCCTCGCCGACGGCTACCGCCGGGTTAAGAGGCGTTGGTCCCGGGTCTCACGGACTGTCTGCCGGGGCGAGTCCTCGCACCACAACCGTGGGCGTGGGCGAGTGGTAGAGCATGGCCTGACAGGCCGAGCCGATCATTCCTCGGCCGGGCTGTTGGCCGCGCGCCGCTATCACCACCAGCTGGGCGGACCGGGACTGCTCGACCAGGACATCGCCCGGAGCGCCCGGGATGGTGTGGCACTCGACCGGCACGCCCGGCTCTGGGCCGCCGACCTCCGCCACCGCGTCGGCGAGGATCGCCGGTGCGTCGTCGTGGCCGTGCTCCACCACCCGGACGGCGACCAGGCGGCCGGACCGCCGGACGGCGCAGTCAAACGCCCACTTCAGGGCCTGCCGGGAGCTGACCGAGCCGTCCACTCCGACCAGCACCGGCCCCTTTATCGGCGGTTCGCGGCGGGTCACCAGCACTGGGCAGCCGGCCTGGGTGACGAGCTGCACCGCCGGCGTGTCGGCGGGGAGGGAGCAGCCGAGCTGTCGGGTACTCATGCCGCTGTCGCCGACGGCGACCAGGAAGGCCGTCTCCGACCTGCGGATCAGCGGCTGCACCCGGGAGCCTTCGGCGATCTCGTGACCTACCGGCAGCGTCTCCTCGACCGCCCGGGCGACCTTGACGGCACGATCGAGGAGTTCCGCGGCCTCGTCGTGCGTGCCGACGACCGACTCCGCCGCGAAGGCTGCCCCCCAGTCGAAGGTGTGGATCAGCTGTAGGGGATGTTCGAACGCGGCCGCTTCCCGCGCGGCGAGCTCGACCAGCGGCAGGTCCCGTTCCGAGCCGACCCCGACGAGCACCGGCGCGTCGTTGGCTGCGGCCATGTCGGCATCACCTCCGCGGGAGTCGCCCCCGGCCTCCGTCCCGAGGCTAGTCCGGGCAGCGCGGCGCCGGGGTGGGATCGGTGCAGCGCGCGTGGCCGGGATTGCCGGCACCGGGGTGGGGCGGTGGAACCGGAGGCCGGCTGGGGCTCCCCGCCGCCCAGACACCGCGATCGAGCGGCCGGACGGTTACCGACAGTGTTAGCGTCCATTCGTGGGCACGAACCAGGAGATTCCGGAGATTGTCGTCGCCGCCACCGGTGACCTGCTCATTCTCCGGGACCGTCCGCACGACATGTTCCGTCACGTGCGAGACCATCTGGTCGAGGCCGATATCACCTTCGGCCAACTGGAGACCGCCTACTCCGACCAGGGGTCGCTGGGTTCGTCCGGCCCACGCGGCGGCGTCCCGCACGACGTGGAGAACCTCGCAGCGATACCGCACGCGGGCTACAACGTGATCTCGATGGCGAGCAACCACACCGGCGACTGGGGAGCTGACGCGCTGCTCGACTGCATCGAGCGGTGTCGCCGCAACGGCGTTACCGTGGTGGGTGCGGGGGCGAATATCGACGAGGCGCGCCGGCCCGGGATCATCGAACGCGACGGTACGCGGGTCGGGTTCCTGGCCTACTGTTCGGTCGCTCCGGAGGGCTACTACGCCGGGCCGGACAAGCACGGCGTGTCGCCGATGCGGGCGATGACCCACTACGAACCGTTCGAGTATGACCAGCCCGGCGGCCCACCCTTGATCAAGACCCAGCCGGACGAATCCGACCTGGCGGCGTTCGTCGCGGACATCGAAAAGCTGCGTGACCAGGTGGAGGTGCTGGTCGTGTCACTCCACTGGGGCCTGCACTTCCAGCGCTCACGGCTCGCGGAATACCAGCCGACGGTGGCTCACGCGGCGATCGACGCCGGCGCCGACGCCGTGATCGGGCACCATCCGCACATGCTGAAGCCGGTCGAGGTCTACCGAGGCAAGGTCATCTTCTACAGCCTGGGCAACTTCGCCTTTGAGATCAACGAGCGTTGGTGGCGGTCGTTCAGCAAGGAGTGGTTAGAGAAGGCGGACCGGATCCACCACGAACTCGCCGCCGGCCGGGATCTGCGGGAGGAGGGCCGGAACTCGATGATCGTCCGGCTGCATATCACCGGGGGTCGAATCGACCGGGTCAGCCTCGTACCCGTGTTCATCAACGAGGAGCACGAGCCGGTGCCGTACCGGGCGGACACGCCGGAGGGGCGCACGGTCTGCGACTATCTGACGGAGATTACGGCCGAGGCGGGGATCGACACCGCCTTCGACGTGGTTGACGACCGGATCCTGGTACGCGTCTGAGCCTTCGAGGGCGTTTCTCCTCGCCATTCCAGCAGTAGGGCGGTAAACATAGCTTTCGTCCTATTTGCGGATTTTGTGCGCTCGGAGGTGTTGAGCGGTGCGAGGATTTCGTCGGCGGGCAGGCCGTGCTGCCCAGGCGGGCTGGGCAAGAATGGCCGCCGGGGGGTGCCTCGCCCTCGCGGTGGCCGTGACGGTCACCCAGGCGGTTGGCGTGTCGCCCGCGGCCGCACAGAGCAGGCCGTCCCCGTCGGCTGTCGCGGCGGACACCGCCCTTTCCTGGGGTGACAACGATTCCGGTCAGTTGGGTGATGGGACTACTGCTGACAGCAGCATGCCGGTGGCGGTCAGTTTGCCGGCGGGTGTCACGGTGACCGCGGTCGCCGCTGGCGCCGCCCACAACCTGGCGGTGACCTCTGCTGGCACTGTCCTTGCCTGGGGCGGCAATTCGTCGGGCCAGTTGGGTGATGGGACGACGACCAATCGCAGTACGCCGGTGGCGGTCAGTTTGCCTTCGGGTGTCACGGTGACCGCGGTCGCCGCTGGTGCTGCCTTCAGTCTGGCGTTGACGTCCGCGGGCACTATCCTCGCCTGGGGCGACAACACAATCGGTCAGTTGGGTGATGGGACCACCATCGACAGCCCTACGCCGGTGGTCGTCAGTCTGCCGACGGGTGTCACGGCTACCGCAGTCGCCGCAGGGGCCACCCACAGCTTGGCGGTTACGTCCGCGGGCACCGTCCTCGCCTGGGGTGCCAACGCCGTCGGTCAGTTGGGCGACGGGACCACCACTCCCAGCCGTACGCCGGTGAATGTCAGCCTGCCTTCGGGTGTCACGGTGACCACGGTCGCCGGAGGCGACGCCCACAGTCTGGCGTTGACGTCCGCGGCTGATGTCCTTGCCTGGGGTAGCAATTCGTCGGGTCAATTGGGTGATGGGACGACCTCCAATCGCAGTACGCCGGTGGCTGTCGGTACCACGGCTACGGCGGTCGCCGCTGGTATCGCCTTCAGCCTGGCGTTGACGTCCGCGGGTGATGTCCTTGCCTGGGGTAGCAATTCGTCGGGTCAATTGGGGGATGGGACGACGACCAATCGCAGTACGCCGGTGGCTGTCAGTTTGCCTGGGGGTACCACGGCTACCGCCCTCGCCGGAGGCGACGCCCACGGTCTGGCGGTTACCTCCGGCGGCGCCACAATTGCCTGGGGCGACAATTCCTTTGGTCAATTAGGCGACGGGACCAGTACCGACCGCGCCACACCGGTGCCCGTCAGCCTGCCCGCCGGCGCCACTGTCACCACTGTCGCCGCCGGCGCCGCTCACAGCGTTGCCTTGGTCGCGCCGTCGACGTCCCGCGTCATGTTGCGGGTCACGCCGTCGAGTCCGGAGGCGGGTCAGGACGTCACGCTCACCGCGACGGTCACCTGCACCGGCGACACGCCCACCGGAACGGTCACGTTCCGCGACAACACCACCATGCTGGCCACTACGTCCCTGACCTCCGCGGCCACCGCCAGCCACACCACGACGCTGGCGCCGGGCGCACACAGCCTCACCGCCGTATATGTCAGCTCCAACACCTGTCCGGACAGCCGATCCGCGCCCGTCAGCGTCACCGTCGCCCCACTACCTGACGATTCTGGTCTGCCGATCACCGGCCCGAACCTACCCACCACCGTCGGCACCGCCGCCCTGTTCATCCTGGCCGGTGCTGCCCTGATTCGCCTCACCGGCCGACGTCAACCGGCCTCGCGTCACCTGCGGTGACGAGTCGGTGCCGTGGCCGCTGCAGGAGGGTATTGACGATGCGGGGAGTCGGTCAGCGGCCGGGCCGTGGTGTCGGAGCGCGCCGGGCGGCGCGGGTGATCGCCGGGTGGTTCTGCCTCGCAGTGGCGGTGACGGCCGTCCAGGTGGGCGGCGTGTCGTCCGCGATCGCGCAGCACACGTCGGTAGCGCAGCACACGCCATCACCGACCACTGTCGCGTCGGATGCCGTCCTCGCCTGGGGCGACAACTACTACGGCCAGTTGGGCGACGGGACCACCAACAACTACCGCACCACACCCATCCCCGTGGGCCTGCCAACCGGCGTTGAGCTGGCCGCGGTCGCCGCCGGTGATGGGCACAGTCTGGCGTTGACGTCGGCCGGCACCGTTCTCGCGTGGGGCAGAAACCGCGTTGGTCAGTTGGGTGACGGGAGCACCATCAACCGCAGTACTCCCGTTGACGTTTCCCTGCCGCCGGGCACGACGGTCACCGCCGTCGCCGCCGGCTTCAACCACAGTCTGGCGTTGACCTCGGCCGGCACCGTCTTCGCTTGGGGTGACAATTCGACCGGTCAGCTGGGTGACGGGAGCACGACGAACCGCAGTACGCCGGTGGCGGTGAGGTTCCCGCCCGGCACGGTGATTACCGCTGTCGCCGGCGGTGGCGTGCACAGTCTGGCGTTGACCTCGGCCGGCACCGTCTTCGCCTGGGGTGACAATTCCTCCGGTCAGCTGGGTGACGGGAGCACGACGAACCGCAGTACGCCGGTGGTGGTGGGGTTGCCGGTGGGCACGATTGCTACCGCCATCGCCGGTGGTGGCTCGCACAGTCTGGCGGTGACCTCGGCGGGCAACGCCCGTGCCTGGGGCAACAATTTCGTTGGCCAGTTGGGCGACGGGAGCAATATCAACCGCGACGCTTCCGTTCATGTCCGCCTGCCCCCGGGCACCACGGTCACCGCCGTCGCCGGCGGCCTCACCCACAGTCTGGCGTTGACCTCGGTCGGCACTGTTCTCTCCTGGGGCAGCAACAACTGGGGTCAGTTGGGTGATGGGACCGCCAGGGACCGGAACACGCCCGGCTCGGTGAGCCTGCTCCCCGGCGTCACGATCACTGCGGTCGCCGCCGGTGATCTCTTCGGCCTGGCGATCACCTCGGTCGGTACCGTCCTCGCCTGGGGCAGCAACATCGGCGGCCAGTTGGGTGACGGGACCACCACCGTTCGCCGGACGCCCGTCGCGGCCAGCCTGCCCACGGCAACCACGATCACCGCCATCGCCGCCGGCAGCGGCCACAGCCTGGCCTTGGTCGCACCGCGACCAGCATCCACCACAGCCCTGCGAGTCTCGCCCTGGAACCCGACGGCCGACCAGGACGTCACCCTCACCGCCACCGTCACCTGCACCACCGACACCCCCACCGGCAGCGTCACCTTCCGCAGCAATGCCACCGACCTCGCCACCGTGCCGCTGGGCGGCACCAACACCGCCACCCACACCACCGGGCTCCCGCCCGGCACCCACACCCTCACCGCCCACTACACCAGCACCAACACCTGCCCCAACAGCCGGTCCGAGGCCACCACCATCACCATCGACACCCCCACCGACCCGGACACCCCCACCGAGCCCGATCCCCCCACCGACCCGGACCTGCCGATCACCGGCTCCAACGTGTCTAGCGCCGTGGGTGCCGCCGCCCTGCTCATCCTCACTGGAGTCACCCTCATCCACCTCACCCACCGACGTCGGCCACCCCACCAGCGTCCGTGAGCCGGCGGACGTGACCCGCTGGGGCCGGGCGGAGTCCGGCCCCGGCCCGACAACGGCGGAGGGCGGCCTGGCCGGGCCCCGTAGGATGCCGTCATGCCGTTACTGAGCTGGCGTGATCCGCTACTTTGGCGGCCGAGCCGGGTCCTGGTCGCGGGAACCTCTGGGGCGGGCAAGACGAGCCTGGCGACGTCGCTCGCCGAGGCATGGCAGCTCCCTCGGGTGGAGCTCGACGCATTGCACCACGGTCAGCACTGGGTGCCGCGCCCGAGCTTCGTCGCCGAGGTGAGTCGATTTGCCGCTGGGCCGCGCTGGGTGACCGAGTGGCAGTACACCGCCAAGCTCGGCGACATTCTCTGCGGCAAGGCCGATCTGGTGGTGTGGCTGGACCATCCCCGGCAGCTGGTGATGCGGCAGGTGATCGCCCGCACCGCGGCCCGAAGTTGGCGGCGTGAGGTGCTGTGGAACGGCAACGTCGAGCCGCCGCTGCGGACCGTCCTGACCGACCCCGATCACGTGATCCGATGGGCGTGGCGAACGCAGAAAGGCCCGGGTGAGCGCGTAACCCGGCTGCTCCAGCAGCGTGGCGCGGCGGTCATGGTGGTGCGGTTGCGCGGCCGTCGACAGGTGCGTCGGTGGACGTCCCGGGTCCTGCCGTTCGCGGCACCGTCGGATGCCGCACCGGCGGTGCTCTCTTCCAGCGCTGAGGCCGGACCCGTCAGTGCGGTCGGTCCTCGCGCCGACGATCCCGGGAGCTGATGCCCAGGTCGTCGGCGAGCTCGCCAAGAATCCCCTTGGGCTTCGACCTCCGGCGAGGGCGGAGAGCTTGGAACACGTCGATCACACCCACCAGGATGAGCAGCAGCCCGAGCGGTTCACCCCGGAACCAGAGCAGCTCGGTGTCTGGAAAGAACAGTCTGAGCACCAACCCAAAAATGATCAACGCTAGGCCCAGGGCCAGCTTGAACGCCATGCCGTCACCTCTCTGGTAAGTGCAGATGCAGGTTGAGCGGTCCCACGATCTCAGCCAGAGATGAACCGCGCTGTCCCGAGCTTCTTCTCCGGCTGCTGGTTGCCGTTCTGGGTCATCGTCGGCTCGGGTCCTTCGTCACCTATGCCTACTTCGTTCGCTTATACCTTGCGGAGGGTGAGCTTTCGACAAGTTGCTGGGGTAGGGCTAAGTGGCGAGTTTTTGGACCGGCAAGGTTGCGGACGCGAGAAGAAGCTGGGTCCAGCCCGCGAGCCTGCGGGGCCTGTTCGCGGTGCTGCTGATGTTGGCGATCGTGCTGGGCATAACCTCGGTCGGTGCGGCGCGCGTCCTCGCGCAGGGCATGCTGTCGGCGGCAGCCGGCCCTCCTGGCACCGGCCTGGCCTGGGGCGACAACGGTTCCGGCCAGTTGGGCGATGGGACCACCACCGTCAGCAGCAGCACCCCCGTGGCGGTCGATTTACCGGGCGGCACCACGATCACCGCGCTTGCCGGCGGGGGCCTCCACACTCTCGCGTTGGCCTCCGCCGGCACCGTGCTGGCCTGGGGTGCCAATGGTTCCGGCCAGCTGGGTGACGGGACGACCATCAGCAGTAGCACCCCTGTTGTGGTGGATGTGCCCGGCGGAACCACGATCACCGCCGTCGCCGCCGGCAACTTCCACAGCCTGGCGTTGACCTCCGCCGGCACCGTGCTGGCCTGGGGCTTCAACGACTTGGGCCAGCTGGGTGACGGGACGACCATCAGCAGTAGCACCCCTGTTGCGGTGGATGTGCCGGGCGGTGCCACGATCACCGCCGTCGCCGCTGGCGGCTTCCACAGTCTGGCGTTGACCTCCGCCGGCACTGTGCTGGCCTGGGGTGCCAATGGTTCCGGCCAGCTGGGTGATGGGACGACCGTCAGCAGTAGCGTCCCTGTTGTGGTGGATGTGCCCGGCGGTACCACGATTACCGCCGTCGCGGGCGGCCGCTTCCATAGTCTGGCGGTGGCCTCCGCCGGTGCCGTGCTGGCCTGGGGCCTTAACGACTCGGGTCAGTTGGGTGATGGGACCACCGTCAGCAGTAGCACCCCTGTTGTGGTGGATGTGCCGGGCGGTGCCACGATCACCGCCGTCGCCGCCGGCGACCGTCATAGTCTGGCGTTGAGCTCCGCCGGTGCTGTACTGGCCTGGGGCCTCAACGTCTCGGGCCAGTTGGGTGATGGGACGACCGTCAGCAGTAGCGCCCCGGTTGCGGTGGAACTGCCCGGCGGCATCACGATCACCGCCGTCGCCGCCGGATCTGTCCATAGTCTGGCGTTGAGCTCCGCCGGTGCCGTGCTGACCTGGGGTTCCAACGCCTTGGGCCAGTTGGGTGATGGGACCGTCGCCAGCAGCAGCACCCCGGTAGCGGTGCATGTGCCGACCGATACCACGGTCACCGCCGTCGCCGGCGCCGGCTTTCACAGTCTGGCTATCGTTCCGTCGAACTCAACCACGACCTTGCAGGTGTCCCCACCGAACCCGAAACTGGATCAACCCGTCACTCTTACCGCTACTGTGACCTGCACCGCCAGCGCCCCCACGGGGATCGTGACCTTCCTGGACGGCACGAAGATCCTGGGCGCTGAACCGCTGTCCGGCAGCCCCACCGCCATCGCAAGCCTCACGGTCAACCGGCTGACGCCTGGTATACACCGCATCCAGGCGCGCTACAACGGCGACGGCAATTGTCCAGTCTCTACCTCCAACTCAGCGACAGTCACAGTCCGAAAGCCCATCCTCCCAGTGACCGGCGCCAGTCTTCCCACCATGCTCGCAGTCGGATTCCTGCTTACCCTCACTGGCGCGGCCCTGGTCGGGGGCGTTCGGAAGAACCGCGACACCAGGGGCACAAAGATGATCTAGAGGAAAGTCCTGTCGAGCGTGGATTCGAGGTCGAACGGGGCGGTCAGGGCGTGCGTCGTCGGGCCTGGGCGCTCTGCCAGTCGCGCAGCGCCCGTTTGATCCGGGTGTTCTCGTCGTGGAGCCGAACTACCTCCTGTCGCAGCGTGGCCAGCTCGTGTGCGACCCGGTGCAGAAAGTGTCGTACCTCCTGGGGGTCAAGGCCGCGTCGGCCGAGGCCCACCATGGCGAAGTTCCGTTCGCGTACGAGGCGGGGATGGAGTTGCTTGGTGCCGCCGTAGACGGTGCCGTGCCGCATTGATCGGTTCCCTTCGTTGGTGTTGGAAGGGGCGGCCCCGGTCGGAGGGGACATTTCCGGCGCAGGGCCGCCCCGCCCGACGACCGCAGCCCTCCTTGGCGGTACGGCCACCGGGCTGCCGGTGGGTGGTGTCAGTTCGCAGCGAGGCAGGGTCGCGGAGACCCGCCTTTCCGTGATAGGTATTCGTTAAGTCGGTCGGAGCCGGAATGCGCGCTAATCGCGGCTCCATGTTGAGGCCCGACGAGAGCCGGTATGCGTCTGCCACACGCCAGGCCGTCTCTCGTCACCTTCTCGGCTGTTGGCACAGCCGCGGTTGCCGTGCTTGCACCGGGCGTCCCCGGGGGCCGGTGATCACCCTCACCCGAAGGCCACATTTCCAGTGGCCTCGGCATTGGTGCAACGACACCAACGGATCCATTTCGGCAGGATGCGTGGAGAGGTGAGCATGGCCGTCAAGAAAGAAGCCTTCGTGCGGACGCTTCGGGCGCAGTGGCTCGGCCAACAGATGCGGGAACTGCGCGAGCGACGTGGCCTGACGCTCAAGTACGTGGCCCAGTTCCTGGAGCGGGACTTCTCGTCGCTGGCGCGGTACGAGCGAGCCGAGTGGCCATTCCGTCGAGATCTCGTCGTGGAACTGTTGGATCTCTATGGGGTCTACGACGAGCGGGAACGAACCCGGATCATCCAGCTTGCGCAGGACGCCTGGCGGGTTGACCGCTGGGACAACGACTTCGACCAGACGATCTATGACACGTCATTCATAGATTTTCCCTGGCTGGAGTCGAAAGCGGAGCAGGTGTGCACCTACGCCTCCTTGCTCATACCCGGCCTTCTGCAAACCCGGGACTACGCCGAGGCGGTGATCCGGAACGCGGAGGCCAGCTCCACCAGCGAGGTGCAGATCCGGAAGTGGGTTCAGCTCCGGATGGATCGGCAGCGCCTGTTGGAACAGCCCACCGGCACGCGAATCGCAGTGATCGTCGAGGAGTCGGCCCTACGGCGTCCGGTGATGAGCCGGCAGGTCATGGCGGCCCAGCTCGACCACCTGGTGCAGACGCTGAGGAAGCCGACGGTCGAGATCCGGGTTCTGTCCACAGGCCTCGGTCTGCACGCCGGCTTGGACGGCACGTTCTGGCTCTTCAAGATGCCTCCGCCCTACACCGATGTCGCGCATGCCGAGACGCTTGGTGGCCGGCTCTTCATGGAGTCGGGCAAGGCGCTGCGATATGTCCGCGCGTACGATCGCCTCCGGGAGGCCGCACTCACCGTGCGCGAGTCGGCGAGGCTGATTTCTGCACTTGCGGAGGAGCTGTCATGAGCGACACCATGCCCGACGTTGCGTGGCACATCAGCACCAGGAGCCCGGACCACGGCGGCAACTGCGTCGAGGCGGGGCCGTTGCTGGACGGGTCGGGGCGGGTGGCGGTGCGGCACAGCAAGGCCCCCGAGGCGGCCACGATTATCTATACGGCTGAGGAGTGGGCGGCGTTCGTCGGGGGCGTGCGCGACGGTGAGTTCGATTTCGCCTAGCTTGTCGGCGAGCCGGACCGGTGGTGTGGTTGCCGGTGCCGGGTAGCGTCCACAGCAATGGGAGTGTCCGGCGGAGGTGGCGGCCGACCCGGCGCTGGTGGGAGACTTGCGACGGCCTCTCGACAGCATCCGGTACGGTGCACACCGTCACCGTCGGCTCCAGGAGAGTGCGACACCAGACCCAGCGGGAGTTCCGATGGTCTTCAAGAAAATGTTGAGCGCGTTAGGCGTAGGCGGACCCAGCGTGGACACCGTCCTCACGAACCCCAACACCCGGCCCGGCCTGGCCCTTGACGGCCAGGTCAACCTCATCGGCGGGGACTCGCCGGCGGCCATCGAGCAGATTGTCGTCGGCCTGGTCACCCGGGTCGAGATCGAGGGCCACGACACCGAGTACGCGGGGCTCATGGAGTTCCAGCGGATGCCGGTCTCCGGGCCGTTGCAACTGGCTCCCAAGCAGCAGTTGTCGATCCCGTTCCAGCTGCCGGTGCCGTGGGAGACCCCGATCACCGACGTGTACGGCCAGCGCCTGCACGGCATGACGATGGGGCTGCGGACCGAGCTGGCGATCGCCCGTGCCGTGGACAAGAGCGACCTGGACCAGGTCAACGTGCACCCGCTGCCGGTGCACGAGCGCATCCTGGAGGCGTTTACCCGACTCGGTTTCCGGTTCAAGAACGCCGACCTGGAGCGCGGTTCCCTCTACGGAGTGCAGCAGACGCTGCCCTTCTACCAGGAGATCGAGTTCTTCGCCTCCCCGCAGTACGCGCAGACGATCACCGAGGTGGAGCTCACGTTCGTCACCAACCCGCACGGTGTCGACGTGATCCTGGAGTGCGACAAGCGCGGTGGCTTCTTCACCTCCGGGCAGGACGTCTTCGGCCGCTACCAGGTCGCCCACCAGGACGCCGACCGGGTGGACTGGATGCAGGTGGTGGACGGGTGGCTGCGTGAGACGACCTCCCGCTACGGCAGCCTGCGGGCGCAGGGCTTCGGCGTTCCGCAGCAGCACGGCCAGCGGGGGATGGGCATGGGCGGCATGATCGCCGGTGCTGCGCTCGGCGTGGCCGGCGGCATGATCGCCGGTGAGATGATCGAGGACGCGATGGAAGGGGACTTCGGCGGGGACTTCGGCTTCGAGGAGTAACTCCGACCGCGAACAGTCACCCAGGCGAGAGGGTGCCCGCCGGGATGTAGATCCCGGTGGGCACCCTCGCGTCGTAACCGGCTAACGCCGGGCCATGCCCCGCTCATTGGTGAGACGCCGATCCGAGCCGGCCTTCGCCAACCCCCGACTGATCAGGTAGGCGGCGGTCAGGGCGGAGAGGAACCACCACGCCAAGGTTGGATCGTTGATGTTCAACCCGTTGGTGCCCGATCCACGCCAGAAGGCGGAGATCAACACAAGGACGACCGCGCCGGCGTAGACCCAGAACTCGGTGGTCAGGAACGAGTTCTTCGTCTCCGTGTCCGGAGCGGACATCTGCTCCCGGTGCCCGTTGTCCATCGCCCGCATCGGGCGGGTCGGGGCGTCCTGCAGGCGGTCCCGGCTCTGGACCTCCCGCATATGCTCCCTGTCCTGGGCGTCCGCCGAAGGCCGGTTCTGCGGCCTGGTGGATGCAGCCTGCGTGCTCATCTGGTCCTCCTCGGATTTGATGAGTACCTGCGATCCCGCGCCCCGCTACCGTGTCTCGGCCACGGCACGGTTCGTGGCGGGGACACCCGGGGATACCCGACCGGCCGGGGCCAGTAACCCCAACCTCGGCTCGGCCGAAGAGTTTGGCCGTCCCGGGGGCGGGAACCCAACGAGACTTCCGACGAGTCTGCGAGGTGATGCGACATGCGCACCGACGACACACGGAACGAGGCCGCCCGGCGGGCCGAGGAGCGGATCGCCGGCGACCGGTACGGCGCGGGAGTCCTGGATGAGGTGACCGTGCCGCAGACCGACGTACAGCGGGTCATCCAGGACGAGGACCCGGGCGACCCGGCGCACAACCGGATCGACCCGCAGGTGCTACGCGACGGTGGTCCGACCCGGGGCCAGGGCGCGATCACGACGACCGGCGGGAACGCCGGGCCGGCCAGTGTTCGCCGGGTGGCCCGGCAACCGGAACGCCACCGGGGCAAGGTCGCCCCGACCACGACGGGGGACGCCACCACCGGCGGCCTGAGCACCCCGACCGCCGGCTCCACGAGCGACGCGGCCGGTCCCGGTGTGCACGTCGCGAACCTCGCCGACGACTGACAGTCCGCCCCGACGGCCTGGCCCGGTTCGGGCCAGGCCGTCGGTCGGCGTACCCGGACCAGGCCGGGCGCGGGGCGGTCAGGAGGTGGGGCGCAGAATCGTCAGCCGTTGGGTGGCGCGGGTCAGCGCCACATACAGGTCGTTCCGACCGCGCGGCGACTCCGCGACTATCCCGTCGGGGTCGACCACCAGGACCGCGTCGAACTCCAACCCCTTGGCCTGGGCGACGGTGAGCAGGACGGTACGGCCCAACAGGTCGGTCTGTTCGCCGATGGTGGCCTCCGGAACAGCATCCGCCAGGGCGGGGCCCAGGTCGGCGATGCGGGCGGCCGGGACGATCACCCCGAGCCGGCCGTCGGTGAGGGTCGCCGCCGCGGTAGTCGCCGCGTCCACCAGCTCCGCCGCCAGCCGCTGCGGCGCCACCGCCCGATCGGTCGGCGGCACACCGGTGGACCGTACCGACCGGGGTGGGCGCAGCGTCGGGTCGATCTGGGCGAGCACCTCCGCGGCGACCGCCATGATCTCGGCGGGGGTGCGGTAGCTGACCGCCAGCTCCGTTAGCCGCCAACGCTGCGCCACGTACGGTTCGAGGGCGTCAGCCCAGGACGCGGCGCCAGCCAACGCGCCGGTTTGCGCCACATCACCGACGATGGTCATCGACCGGCTGGGGCAGCGGCGCATCAGTAGCCGCCACGCCATTGGCGACAGCTCCTGCGCCTCATCCACGATGATGTGGCCGAACGCCCAGCTCCGGTCGGCGGCGGCCCGTTGCGCGGTGGTCAGCCGGTCCCCCTCCTCCTGCCGCTCCACCAGCCGGTCGGCGTCGAGCAGGTCGGTGACGCCGAGGATCTCACCCCCGTCCGCCTCGTCCTCCACGTCGATCGACCGGGACCCCCGGGCGATCTCCAACACGCCCTCGGCGTACTCCCGCTGCAGGGTCCGCAGTCGCTCCCGGCGGGCCGCGGCGGCGCGGTCGTCCTCGCCGAGCAGCTCAGCCGCCTCGTCCAGCAGCGGCACGTCGGCCGGCGTCCAACCACCCGGCTGGCGGTGCAGCAGGGCCTGCTCGGCCTCGGTCAGCACGGGCGCGGCGGCGGCGATGCGCACCGGATCGGCGTACAGGTCGGCGAGCAACTGCTGCGGGGTGAGCAGCGGCCACAGCTGGTCCAGCGCCGCCCGTACCTCCGGGTCGTCCCGCAGTTCCCGACGGATCTCGGCGCGGTCGGCCTCCTCGAGCAGGTTCTCCCCACCCAGCGGGTCGGCGCCGATGCGCTCGGCCACCTGCGCGGCGAGCGCGTGCACGACCTCGACATCGAAGACCGCCCGGGCGAGGTTGTGCGGCCGGCCGGACCGGCGGGCCCGGTCCCGGGCGGCCCGGACGGTCTCCGGGTGCAGCTGCAGGATCTCCCGCTGCGGCTGCTCGATCTCCAGCGGTTCGTCCGGCACCCACTGCCGGTCCCGGACCGCGGCGGCGAGGACATCCACCAGCACCGCGCGGCCCTTCAGCGCGGCGGTCTCGGCCGCCTCGGCGCGTCGCGCTGTGACCCCGGGGAAGAGGTCAGCCTGGGTACGCAGCAACACACCGGTCTCGGCGAGGGCGGGCAGCACCTGGGAGATGTAGCGCAGGAAGGTCGCGTTCGGTCCGACCAGCAGCACGCCCCGGGTGGCCAGTTCCCGCCGGTGTGTGTAGAGCAGGTAGGCCGCCCGGTGCAGCGCCACCGCGGTCTTGCCGGTGCCCGGACCGCCCTGCACCACCAGCGTGCCCGGCAGCTCGGCCCGGATGACCGTGTCCTGCTCGGCCTGGATGGTCTCGACGATGTCCCGCATCCGGCCGGTACGTCCGGCGGTGAGGGCCGCGAGCAGCGCCGCCTCGCCGGTCAACTCCTCGTGGGCGGTGGGGGAGGCGGCAGCCAGGTCGAGCACCTCGTCGTTGAGGCCGGTGACCTTGCGTTGTCGGGTCCGCAGGTGCCGCCGTCGGTGGACGCCCTGCGGGTTGGCGGCGGTGGCGAGGTAGAAGGCGCGCGCCGCCGGGGCCCGCCAGTCGATCAGTAGCGGGTCATAGTCGCCGTCGGTGTCGAAGATGCCGATCCGGCCGATGTAGTGCCGGCCGCCGTCGTCGGTGTCCAGTCGGCCGAAGCACAGGCCCTGCTCGACCGCCGAGTACTGCTCCACCTGCTCGCCGTACATCCGTACCGCGCTGTCGCGTTGGGAGCGGGCTTGGAGGGTGCCACCGGTCGCCCGGAGCTGTTCGGCCAGCCGGTGGGTGGCCTGCTCCCGCAGCGCGTCCAACCGGCCGTAGAGCATCGAGACGTACTCCTGCTCCTGGCCGAGCTCGTCGTCGTTTATCGCCGAATCGCCGGGACCGTCGGTGTGCGGTGAAACGCCGGAGTTGCTTGACAAGCCATCTCGCAATTCGCTACCCTTGATCGAAGGAACGGCCATCTGCCGTTCTTTTTTTATTCCCTGAACTGATCAGGATACCGGGCGGCGTGACCGCCGGGGTGCCCATGGCGATTCACCGGCTGGGCCGAATGTGGGTAACGACCCCGGGGGCGTGGGCGACAACTCCGGGGCGGGCAACAACAAACTGCGGGGCGTGGGTGACAACAACTCCCGGGGCCCGTGCAGGTGCTTGGCCCCGGGAGTTGCCGGCGATGAAAATCAGCCCCGGGCCACCTCGTACAGTCGCTCCGGCGCGACCGCCCCCACGATCAGCCGGCCGTCGTCGGTGAGCAGCGCCGTGACCAGCGTGCTGCGGAACAGTCGTCCGCTGCCCCAGTCACCCTGGACCGCCGGCAACTGACCGGCGAGCAGGTCCAGGTCGGGCGCCTCCTCGGCGGCAGCGGTGGGACGCTCCGCCTCGCCGACCTCCACGACGAAGACCGTGGCCCAGCCCGTGCCGACGGTACGCGGGCCGGGCTGCCCACCGTCGGCGGTCGGTCCTGGCTGCTTCGGTCGCTCGGGCTGCGTCGGTTGCTCGGGGTGCTTCGGCTGCTCGGGGTGCTTCGGCTGCTCGGTGTGCTCCCAGCCGTCCTTCAGCTCGGTCACCTGAACACCCGGTGGCGGGTTGAAGGTGAACTGGTCGGCATCCGGCCGGGCATAGTCGATCTGGGTGAACGCCAGCTCGAACGCCGGGGGATCACCGGCCTCGGCGAAGACCTCGAACCGCAGCGGCAGGTGCTCGGTCGCGTCGATGGCGATCCGGACCTGGTGCACCAGGGAGGCGGCGTCCCGGGGCTCGAGCACCAGCTCGTAGGCGTCCCGCCCGGCGACCGTGGCCGACCGCCCGACGCTCACCTCGGTCGTCGGATCAACCACGGCGAGGGCCTGCGCGGCGGCCTCCTGCGGCGTCGCCGGCACCTCCGGAGGCTTCGCCGCCTCCTCACCCTCGGGCAGCAATCCGTGGGCGGCCGTGTTCGTGCGGCTGTTCCACAGCCACACGTCGCGCCCGTTGCGGATGTAGTCCCGCTGCCCGAGTGTGTCCACGAATGCGATTCGCTGCTGGTCCGGCCCGGAGTGCCAGACCCGCAACGTGTGGGAGCCGGTCAGCAGGCTGGCCGGACCGTCCTCGGCGAGCAACCCGGCGATCGGCGGTAGACCAAGGTCGGCCCGCTGCACGACGGTGCCGGACAGACCCTCGAAGCGGGCGGTCTGGAGATCGACCAGAAGTTGGGCGGCGGATCGGGGCGGCAGGCTCGGTTCGGCTTCGGCGGCGAAACGGCCCAGCGCGGCGCCGCCGCCGATAACAGTCACGACGGCGGCCACCGGGACCAGCCACCGTAAGGCGGGACGGCTTGTCAGAACGGACATCGGGCACCTCCTGCCGACCATCCTGCCGGACACACCCTGTGCGGACGCTGAGTAGGCAACCGATTAAGCGATCGAGATCGTCAGTACGGCCGGACCCGTGCGGTCATGTGAGCAACGCAGCAGGCGATTGCGCCGGCAGTTGATCGTAGTTAGGTTAGCCTCACCTAACTCGGCTGGCGGGTGTCAGCCAGGGACCACCCCGGAGCAAGCACATGAGATTCCCCCTTCTTAGCGTCGGTCTCGCCACCACGCTCGCTCTAACGTTGACCGCCTGCGGCGGCGAAGCGGGAGAGCCGGCCGACTCGACAGCAGCGGACGGGCGCACCGTGGCCATCGAACACGCACAGGGTTCGACCAGGGTGCCGGTCAACCCCGAGAAGGTCATCACGTTCGACCTGGCGAGCCTGGACACACTCGACGTGCTCGGTGTCCCGGTGACAGGGGTGGCCAAGGGCAATCTGCCGTCCTATCTCGACAAGTACAACGGCGACGAGTATGTCAACGCGGGCACCCTGTTCGAGCCCGACTTCGAAGCCGTCAACGCCGCCGAGCCGGACCTGATCGTCGTGGCGAACCGTTCGGCGAAGGCCTACGACGAGCTGAGCAAGATCGCCCCCACCGTCGACCTGACCCTCGACTGGACGAGCTTCAAGTCGAGCTTCGTGACGAACACCGAGAAGCTGGGAACGATCTTCGACCGGCAGGATGAGGTCAAAGCAGCGCTCGCCGACATCGGCACGAAGATCAGCAAGGCCAAGGAGAGCGCCGCCGACGCGGGTCGTGGCCTGATCGTGCTCACCAGCGCCGGCGAGGTCACCGCATTCGGACCAGGTTCCCGCTTCGGCTGGCTGCACGACGAATTCGGCGTGACGCCCGCCATCGCCGATGTCGAGGCCGCCACCCACGGTGACCCCATATCGTTCGAGTTCATCCTGGAGACCAACCCCGACTGGCTCTTCGTCGTCGATCGGGACGCCGCCACCGGTGAGGGTACGGAGACCGCACGGGAGGTTCTCGACAACGAGGTCGTCGCCAGGACCACCGCCTGGTCCACGCAGCAGGTCGTCTACCTCGACCCGGTGCCGTGGTACATCGTGATGAGTGGACTGAACGCCGTTAACCAGATGATCGACGAGGTCACCACCGGTCTCACCAAGTGATCCGACGTATCGGGGCGACGCCGGCGGCTGTGGTCGCGGGCGTCGCCCTCACGGCGGCGCTCGCGCTGGTCAGCGTCTTCGTCGGGGTCGCCGACGTGACGCCGGGTAGCCTGCTGCGCGGCGGGCCGGACGGCGAAGCGGCACTGCTGCTGGCCGCCAGCCGGCTGCCACGCACCCTCGCTCTGGTGCTCGCTGGAGCAGCCAGTGCCATCGCTGGGCTGATCATGCAGATGCTGGTCCGAAATCGGTTCGTCGAGCCGGCCACCACCGGAACCACCGAAGCCGCCGCCCTCGGCCTGCTGGTCGTCACGGTGAGCGCACCCGGGCTGCCGCTGGCCGGCAAGATGGCCGTGGCCATCGGGTTCGCCCTGGTCGGCACCGCACTGTTTCTCCTGCTACTTCGCCGGCTTCCGGTGCGCACGGTCATTCTGGTGCCGCTGGTCGGCCTCATGTTGGGTTCGGTCATCGGAGCGGTGACGACGTTCTTCGCCTACCGGTTGGATCTGCTCCAGACCCTGGACACCTGGCTGACCGGAGACTTCTCCGGCGTCCTGCGGGGCCGGTACGAACTGCTGTGGGTGGCGTTCGCCGCGACGGCCGCCGCCTGGGTCGCCGCCGACCGGCTGACCGTCGCCGGCCTGGGCCGCGATTTCACCACGAACCTCGGCATGCACTACGGGCGGTTGCTCGCCCTGGGTGTCACGGTCGTGGCCACCGTGGCATCGGTCGTTGTGGTGACCGTCGGCGCCATCCCATTCCTCGGGCTCATCGTGCCGAACATCGTCAGCCTGCTGCTGGGGGACAACGCGCGCCGGGCGATTCCCTGGGTAGCCGTCGTCGGGGCGGCCTTCGTGCTGGTGTGCGACCTGATCGGCCGGGTGTTGCGACATCCCTACGAGATCCCGCTCGGTGTGGTGGTCGGCGTCGTCGGCGCGGCGGTGTTCCTGTACCTGCTGCTCAGGAGCTCTGAACGTGCCCACTGACACGCTGAACCGAGCCGTCCTGGGGGTAGCTCCCCTCGTCCGGCGACACCGGATCCGCCTCTGGATCCTCGCTCTGACGGGCGTGACGGTTCTCCTCGTGACCGGGTACCTGTTCACCGACGTGACCGGGTCCTGGGATTACGTCCTGCAACTCCGTGCGCGCAAACTCGCGGCGATGCTGCTCGTGGCGGTGGCCGTGGCCACGGCGACGGTCCTGTTCCAAACCGTTACGGAGAACCGCATCCTCACTCCGGCGATCATGGGTCTGGACGCGCTCTACGTGCTGATTCAGACGGTGGTGGTTTACCTCTTCGGGGCGAGCGCGCTGGCCGCCACCGATCCGGTGCTGCGATGGACGGTCGAGCTCGTCGTGCTGGTCCTGTTCGCCACCGCACTGTTTCAATGGATCTTCACTGGGGCGGGACGCAGCATCCACCTGCTGGTCCTGGTCGGTGTCCTCTTCGGCGTGCTCTTTCGCAGCGTGACCCATCTGCTGCAACGGATGATCGACCCAGCGGAGTTCGCGGTGTTGCAGGACGCCTTCTTCGCGAGCTTCAGCGTGCCGGAACGTCTCCTCGGTCTCTCCGCTGTGACGATCACGCTCGCCGCTGTCGGCCTCGTGCTGATCGGCCGGCAGCTGGACGTCCTCGTCCTCGGCCGAGCCCACGCGATCGGGCTCGGTGTGCACCACCGGCAACTCGTCGCGATCGTGTTTGCCCTGGTAGCGGTCCTGGTCGCGGTCTCCACCGCGCTCGTCGGGCCGATCACCTTTCTCGGGCTCATCGTCGCCAACCTCGCCTATCACCTCATCGGTAGTCACCGGCACAGGCACACGATCCCCGCAGCCGTCCTGCTCGCGGTGATTTTCCTGGTCGGCGGCCATTTGCTACTCGAGCGGGTATTCGACCTCGGCACCGTGCTCGCGGTCGTAATCGAGTTCGTTGGCGGAATCTTCTTCCTCATCCTTGTCACCAGGAAGGGCACGCGGTGATAGTCCTCCAGTCGGTCACCAAGCGGTACGCGGACACCGCCGTCGTTGACGACGTGAGCATCGAGCTCGGGCATCCGGGGATCACGTCCGTGATCGGTGCCAACGGTGCGGGTAAATCCACCTTGCTGTCGATGATCGGACGGCTACTGCTGGTCGACAGTGGCACCATCACCGTTGACGGCCTGGACGTGACCACCACCCGAGGCGCGCTGCTGGCCCGCCGGCTGGCTGTGTTGCGGCAGGACAACCACCTCACCGCCCGACTCACCGTACGGGACCTGGTCGCCTTCGGCCGCTTTCCGCACGGTCGGGGCCGGCTCGGCCCCAGTGATCGGGAAGCCATCGACCGCGCCATCGACTATCTCGATCTTGACCCCGTGGGTGGACGGTTCCTCGACGAACTCTCCGGCGGGCAACGGCAGCGAGCCTTCCTGGCGATGACGCTGGCGCAGGACACCGAATACCTCCTGCTCGACGAGCCACTCAACAGCCTCGACCTCCGGCACTGTGTGCAGACCATGCGACTGCTCCGACGGGCCGCTGACGAGCTCGGCAAACGCATCGTGCTGGTCCTGCACGACATCAACTTCGCCGCCGCGTACTCCGACCGGATCGTCGCGATGCGTGCCGGGCGCATCCACGTCGCCGGGAAGCCGACCGAGGTCATCACGACCGCGGTGTTACGGCAGGTGTACGGACTCGACATCGCCGTTGACGAGTTCGGCGGACATCCCATGGCGATCTACCACCTGTGACGTACCTCCGCATGTGTCCACCTCCCCGTCGTCGGCTCCACCACCCGATGCCCTCCTCTGAACACGGCGTTTCCGACGTGCGTGTCCCGATGGCACTCTTGACCCGTGCGACTGTTGGTGGTGGAGGACGAGGCGCGGCTGGCGGCCGCACTGCACCGGGGGCTCCAGGCCGAAGGCTTCGTGGTGGACGTCGCGACGACCGGGCCGGCCGGGCTGGATGCGGCCCGGCACGGCGACTACGACGCGATGGTCCTTGACGTGATGCTGCCTGGCCTCTCCGGCTACGAGGTGGTCCGCCGGCTGCGGGCCGAGCGGCGCTGGCTGCCGGTGCTCATGCTCTCCGCCAAGGACGGCGAGTACGACCAGGCCGACGGGCTGGACTGCGGGGCCGACGACTACCTCACCAAGCCCTTCTCGTACGTGGTGCTGCTGGCCCGGCTGCGCGCCCTGCTGCGCCGCGGCGCACCGGAGCGGCCGGCGGTGCTGGCCGTGGGGGACCTTCGGCTGGACCCGGCCCGCCGGCGGGTGACCCGAGACGGCGTCGAGGTCGCCCTGACCGGCCGGGAGTACGCCCTGCTCGACTACCTGATGCGCCGACCCGGCACGGTGGTCTCCAAGATCGAAATCCTGGACCACGTCTGGGACGCCAACATTGAGACCGCCCCGAACGCGGTGGAGGTGTACGTGGGCTACCTGCGGCGCAAGCTCGGCCGAGACCGCCTGGAGACCGTCCGCGGGGCCGGCTACCGCCTCGTCACCGCATGACCGAACCCGCCGCCCCCGCCGAACGTCCCCGCCCCGGCACCCCACCCGGCACCGGCCCTCCACCCGGCACCGGCCCTCCACCCGGCACCGGCCCTCCACCCGGCACCGGCCCTCCACCCGGCACCGCGCGCCGGGGTCGCGGATGGCCCTGGAAACCCCTCGGTCTCCGCGGCCGGCTGATGGCGATCGGCCTACTCGGCGTGTCGGCGGGGCTCGCCGTCGGCGGCCTGGTGCTCCTGGCCGTGCTCAACTGGACTCTGCACCGCAACGTCGACACGGAGGCGCTGCGCACCGCCGACGCGATCGCACTGCTGACCGCCGAAAACGCCCTGCCCGACCCCCTACCCGTCGCCGGCAGTCAGGTGCGGGTACAGGTGATCGACGCCCAGGGACGGGTCCGCGCCGCCTCCATCGACGCCGATCGGCTGGTGCCGATGGTCCGGCCGGAGCAGGTCGACCGCACCGCCCGAGCCGGCATCACCGTGCCGGGGCAACGCATGGGGCTGACCGGACCGATGCGGGTGGTGGCCGTACCGGCCGGCACCGACGGCGACCCGCTCACCGTGCTGGTCGCCCGTTCGCTGGTGGACGTGCGGCAGAGTATCCACGTCGTCCAGACCATCCTGCTGGTCAGCTTCCCGCCGCTGGTGGGTCTGCTCGCCCTCGCGGCCTGGCGGGCCGTCGGCGTGACGCTCCGCCCGGTGGAGGCGCTGCGTCGGGGCGCCGAGGAGATCACCGGTCGGGACGGGCGCGGCCGGCTACCCGTACCGGCGTCGCAGGACGAGATCCACCGGCTCGCGGTGACCCTCAACGACATGCTGGATCGGCTGCGCGCCAGCCGCGACCGGGAGCGGGCCTTCGTCGCCGACGCCGCGCACGAACTGCGCAGCCCGCTGACCAACCTGCGGACCGAACTCGAGGTCGCGCAGCGGCTGGGGGAGCGGACCGACTGGCCCGCCGTCTCGGTGGACCTGCTGGCCGACACCGAACGGCTCGGCCGGCTCGTCGACGACCTGCTGCTGCTCGCCCGCCTCGACGAGGCCCCGCCCGCCCGCGGCGCCGGGCCGGTCGACCTGGGTGCCCTCCTGGCCGAGGTAGCCGCTCGCTACCCGGCCGAGAGTGTGCACCTGGCACCGTCGGCGTCGCCGCTCTGGGCGGTCGGCGACCTGGAGGAACTGCGCCGGGTGTTGGTCAACCTGGTCGACAACGCGGTACGGCACGCCCGCAGTCGGGTGCTGCTTGGTGCGGAGCCGGACGGGCCCGCGTACCACCGGGTGATGGTGACCGACGACGGGCCCGGCATCCCGGTGGCGGACCGGGAGCGGGTCTTCGGCCGGTTCACCCGGCTGGATGTCGCGCGCGACCGGGATGCCGGCGGCGCCGGCCTGGGGCTCGCCATCGTGCGCGAACTGGTGCGGCGGGCCGGCGGTCGGGTCGACCTCGGCGACGCCGAACCGCCGCCGGGCCTGCGCGTCCGGGTGACGCTGCCCGCGCTGCCCACCGAGTAGCGGACGCGTCCACCGAGTAGCGGACGTGGCGTCAACCGCGATTGGTGCAGACCTCCGCGGACCGGGCGATCGTCTCCGTTGACCACACCACCGCCACGGCGAAGCAGTAGTCGTCGCCACCGTTGAGCCCGTAGACGACGAATTCGGTACTGCCGGCGGGCAGGTTGGCGAAGACGGTCTGCGACTCGCCGGGCTTGCCTCCCGAGACCACCACCGGGCCCGCGCCTCCCTCCGGGTAGGTCCAGCGCAGGGCGATGTTGTCCCGGTTGTCGGTTAGGGTCACCGCACCGGGCGGAGCGCCCGAAGCGTCCGCCGGTGTGGCCGGAGCCTCGGTCGCCGGGTCCGTCGCCGACGGCGGTGTCGACCCGTTGAACCGGTAGACCCCGGCGATCACCGCGGCCGTCCCCAGCAGCACCACCAGCGCACCCACCACGAGCGGCAGCCGGGGCCGGGGTGGCGGCGTGGCGCGCGGCACCGGCACCGGCAACCGCCGCGACGGCTGCTCCGTCGCCGCATCGGGCATTCCGTGCGGTCCGACCCGGCGGACCCCGTCGGCCTCCTCCAGGTGGGTCAGGGGCAACACCGCTGGGGGTACGGCGGCACCCCACTGCTCGGTCGACGACTCGGGCCACCACGGGTCGTACTCGCCCCCGCGGGCCGGTAAATCCGGTGGGAAGGGCTCGGGCGGCTCGTGGAACCCGGAACCGTCCAGCGGTAGCCGGGGCGTCGGGACCGCCGGCGGCGGCGAGTACCCCGCCGCGGGATGCTCCTCGGCCACCGGCCGGTCCGGCTCCGGCGGAAGATACAGGTCGGTCGGTCGATACCCGGGCTGCGATGGATGCTGCGGCCCGTCCCCATCCTGCGGTGCGTCGTCGGGGAGGGGCCAGTCGTCGGGGCGCGTTCCGCCGCCGGGGGATTCCCGATCGTCGGGGAGAGACCGGTCGTCGGGGAGTGACCCGCCCCCAGGCAGCGGTCGGTCCTCGGGGAGTGGCCCGTCTCCCGGCGGGGGCGTCCGAGCGGACGGCACGAAGAGAGGCTCCCGCCCGTGGGGTGCGCAGCGGTGCTCCGGATCGGCGCTCGCCCGCCCCAACGCGGCCACCTGCCCCGCCAGCGGATCCTCCGTGGCCAGGTGCTGGCCGCACAATCCCTCGGCCAGCGCCAGGCTCTCCCGCGCCGAATCGACCAACCCGCAGTCGCGTTGCATCGCGCCGAGCCGGGCGAGCATCTTGATACCGCTGGGATGCCCGTCGCCGTACACCTCGCGGTGCAGCTCCCACGCGTCGGCGAGCCGGTCGCGGGCCAGCTGGCACTGGCCGCGGGCGTACTCCAGCGTGGCCAGGTCGGCGTGCGCGGCGAGAACGCGAATCGACTCCGGACCGTCCAAGGCCGTCAGCTCGATAATCACCTCCTGGTAGATCCGGGCCGCGCGGGACCAACTACCGACCCGGTGCAGCACCGCGGCCAGGGTGGCGGCAGCCGCGACGGTCCGTTCGTCCGAACGGCCGTGCAGGTGATTGCTGGCCGCGTACGCGTAGGCGGCCCAGCCCCGCGCGGCCTGCGGATCGCCGAGCCCCACCAGCACCCGCGCCTGCAGGCTCGCCAGCTCGGCTAACTCGGCGCTGGCGTTGGTCGGCCGTGGATCGGCGTCGGCCAGCGCGTCGGAGAGGAGCCGCCGGGCGCCGGCGAGATCGCCGGTAGCCACCAGCTGATGCGCGTGGTCAGTCAGTTCCCCGAAGCCAGAAGGCACGCCCCATGGTGCTCAACCAGCGACGGTATGTACAAGCCCCGCGCCGGTTGGGTTTCCCCGCGCTGCTTTTGGACCCCGCCGCCCCGGGCCCATCCCCGTACGGTAGAACCGATGACGTGATGGACGGGGTGGTACGGGAACTGCTCGGCCGGCAGCTCGAAGCGTGGTTGTCCCGGGCGGTCGCGCAGGGGCGGCCCAGCGTCGTGGCGCTCGCCTACGGGCCGGGGGCCCTGCTCGCGGCCACCGACTCCGCCGAAATGGTCCTCGGTGTGCTCGCCGAGCATGCTGGCCAGCTTCGCGGGCGGCAGCTCACCGTGCTGGTGCTCGCCGACGGAAGTGAGGAACTCCCCGCCCGGCTGGGCGCGATCGAGGCGACCCTGCCGGCCGAGATAGCCGTACACCTGGTGCCCGGCGGGCCCGCCCGGCTGCCGGTGGCGGTGAAGGCGGCCGGCGCCACGGGGGCGCCGCTGCTGTCGTACCTGGACGGGGCCGGCGCTCACGACCCCGGTGTGCTGGCCGCCAGCGCCGCCGGCCGCCCCGCCGAGCTCCTGCTGGTCACCGAGGCGAACCCCGCGGCTGCTGCCTCCGCCGGGTCGGTGCGGGCCGGGCTCACCGGTGCCGGTTTCCCGCTCACCACCCAGGTCGATCTGGTCGCGGTGGACGGGTCAGCTGCGCGGCGGCTCGCCTTCGGCACCGGCCACGACCGGAGCCTGGAGGCGTTCAAGGAAAACCTCTGGGCAGTGGATGACGACGCCGCGGTTCGCTACCGGGACCCCGCCGACCCGAGCGGGCAGCTGCTCGACATCGCACCCGACCCCGAGTCGCTGGGCCAGGAACTCCTCGCCGAGCTGGCCCGCTCCGGCCCCCGTACCGTCACCGAACTGCGCCGACACGCGCTGACCGCGACCGCGTACCGGTCAGTCGACGTGCAGCGGGCGCTCACCGGGCTGCTGCGCCGCGGCGCCGCCGTGCGCGACCCCGAGCACGGTCGACTCGGCGGTGACGTGATCATCGCTGTGCCCCGGCATCCGTAGCTGAGCGCCGCCAGCATCGGCGGGCGGGCGCGGGCGTACCAGGGGCGGTCCGGCCGGCGGGAAGGAGCCGGCGGCATGCCCCCGATCGGCGCGGAACGCACCCGGGCTGATCCCGACCTCTCGGCTGAAGAACCGGCCGAAGTTGGTCGGCTCGGTGAAGCCGAGCCGCTGGCCGATTCGCGCCACCGGCTCGTCGGTCGCCGCGAGGAGGCGGCGGGCCTGCAGCGCCACCCGATCGTCCACCACCTGTTTGGCGCTGCGCCCGGTGACCGCCAGGCAGGCGCGGGTCAGGGTACGAACCGAGCAACCCACCCGGTCGGCGTAGTCCTCCACCCGGCGGCTGCGTTGGTAGCCCTGCTCCAACTCGCGGCAAAACACTCGAAAGGTGCCGGTCTCGGTGCGCGACGCAGACCGTGACGTGGGCTGCGGCCACCGACTGGAACCCGGCAGCAGGGCCAGCCGAAGCAGCAGCACCGCCAACTGGTGGCGGAGCAGGGGGGTGGGCTCCCCGCGATGCCGCTCGCAGTCCACCGCGAGCTGATGGACCCCGGCCCTGATGGCAGCCCCGTCCGCACCGGTCAGCTCAAGCCAGGCCGGAGCCGCCTCGGGGTCAAGGTCGAAGCCTTGCAGCGCCGCCGAGGCCCAGTGCACCACGATCGCATCCAGGCTGGCTGGCCCACACCGAAGCACCTGGCCGGCTCGGACCCGCAGCAGTGTGCCCGGGTGGCAGGGCCGGGGGTGGAAGTCCACCTCAGCGCTGCCATGCCCCGTGGTGACCAGTATGAGTAGCTCCTCCGTCAGGAGGATCGGACGCCGCCACGCCAGGTCGGCCACCAGGTCACTGAAGCCGTGCGCCACGCTGACGGCGGCGTCCGGGGAGCGATGAACAGCGGAGGACATCACCTGCGACGGTAGCCCTGTACGCCGATTCCCGCATCACCGTCATCGCCGCGCGGCCACCGGGGCTGGGCGGCGGGCCAGCAATGGCGGACTCCCGGTTGGGGAGCCGCCCTCGACTCCGCCGCCTCGACTCCGCCGTGTCGATCGGCGGGGTTGTGGGGGCTGAGCGGGGCGATTACGTTACCGAGCGGTAGGGGCGGATGGCGAAGGGACGGGCATGACAGATCTTTTCTCGGTAACCGGTAAGACCGTCCTGGTCACCGGCGGCTCGCGCGGGATCGGCCGGATGATCGCCGAAGGTTTCGTCCGGGCCGGCGCCAAAGTGATCATCTCTGCCCGGAAGGCGGACGTCTGCACGGCGGTCGCCGCCGAACTGTCGGCGCTGGGCGAGTGCACGGCGGTCCCGGTCGACCTCAGCAGCGCCGCCGGCGCCGAGGCGCTCGCCGCCACGGTGCGAGAGCGGCACGACCGACTCGACGTACTGGTCAACAATGCGGGCGCCACCTGGGGTGCACCACTGGAGGCCTATCCGGAGAGCGCCTTCGACAAGCTCTGGGCGGTCAACGTCAAGGCCGTCTTCCGGCTCACCACCGCGCTGCTGCCCGCGCTGCGTGCGGCGGGCACCGCGGACGATCCCGCCCGGGTCGTCAACATCGGCTCGGTGGACGGGATCCGGGTCCCGTCAATGGAGGTGTACGCGTACTCCGCCACGAAGTCCGCCGTGCACATGCTGACCCGCAGCCTCGCCCACCAACTCGCCGCCGAACACATCACCGTCAACGCGATCGCCCCGGGCCCGTTCGAGAGCAAAATGATGGCGTTTGCCCTGGACGACCCCGCCTCCCGGGCTGCTGTCGAGAAGCAGGTGCCGCTGGGCCGCATCGGCCGGCCGGAGGACATGGCGGGTACCGCGATCTACCTGTCCTCGCGGGCCGGCGCCTACCTGACCGGCGCGGTCATCCCGGTTGACGGTGGTATCACCACCCACGGCTGAACCCGGCTCAGTCGTGGGTCGGCGACTCGCGTACCGACCGGGGTGGCCGGGGTCGCGCGGACTCGGCAGCTCCGCGCGGCCCCGGCTAGCCGGTCACCAGATTCCGGTCCTTTCGATCTCAGCGTCCGGCCAGCAGCCGGTTCACCGCCGTGTCGACGTCCAGGTGCTCGGCCTCGCGGCCGCGTGCGACGACGACGTAGGTCCGCCGCAGGAAGCGCACCAAGACGCTCCGCGGCACCTCAAACAGGGCGTTACCGTCCGGGGACGACAACGCCAGGGCGACGAAGTCCCCGCGCGGGGTGGCCCAGGGCCAGACCCGCACATCGCCGATGCCGGCCGGCTCATCAAGGCCGGTCACCAGCAGTTCCCGTGCGAACGACCAGCTGACCGCCTCGCCACCAGCCGATTCGGCATGGAACAGGACGTGGACCGCATACGGATCAGCAGGGTCGTAGCGCAGACTGGCGCGCACCGGCAAGGCCGTGGCGTCAGGTGCTACGAGCCTTAGCGACGTCTCGACCTCTACGGTCGTCGGTCGGATGACACTCATGGACGTTCTCCCCCCGGCACCGCTGCGGAACGCGCGTGTCCCGCTTTTCCCATACTCAGGTGCTGCCCCTAGCTACGCTCCGCCATACGCTGACTTCACCCAGTGGTGGGAAGGTCTTCGGAGTGTCCTCCAGAATGTGAAAGTTCCTGTAGGATTTCCGGTTCCACCCGTCCGCGGTGCCGCTTGGCATCAGGTGCTTCAGTCGTCGACTTACTCCGGTAACGTCCAGTCCACGGTCGCAGTGACGGGCGCGCGCCACACTGGGGGAAGGAAATGTGACAGGGTGATCCTCAGTGGATCGTGTCACGTCGTCGGGTCGACCGATCATCGCGACCCAGACGGCTGAACGGCGGGGGTGCGGGGTGTCGAACGAGCAGCGGAGTAAACCGGGCCGATCCGAGTCGGATCTCGGTGCGCCGGCAGCAGGAGTGGCGCTGGTCGAAACCCGGGGAGGATGGTCGCGGTGGCGCCAGCGCGCCTCAACCACCCTCGCACTGATTCGGGCCAACCCCACCGGCCGACTCGCCCTGAAGGTCTTCGTCGCGATCACTGGCGCCATCGTCGTGACCGTCGGAATCGCGCTGATCCCGCTGCCGGGCCCCGGCTGGTTGCTGGTGATCGCCGGCCTCGGGATCTGGGCGGTGGAGTTTCACTGGGCGCGACGGCTGCTCACCTTCACCCGCCGGCACGTCTACGGCTGGACCAGTTGGGTTACGCGACAGTCACTCTCGGTGCGGTTCGTGATCGGCTCGGTCGGTCTCGTCTTCGTGTCGACCGTCGTGTGGCTGTCGCTCAAATACAGCGTCGGCATCGACGTCGTGGCCTGGGTGCTGGATCGCCTCAAGGGGAGCTGAGCCGGTTTGGGGTCGGCATCGGCGATCAGGTAGAGTCATCCGAGCCAACGGGCGATTAGCTCAGCGGGAGAGCGCTTCGTTCACACCGAAGAGGTCACTGGTTCGATCCCAGTATCGCCCACCCAGCTCAAAGGCCACTTCCCAGCGTGGGAGGTGGCCTTTCTGCTGCCCGTACAGCAGCCCGTCATTGTCCGAGCGATTCGCCGAGACGTTTGAGGGCGTCCCTGGTCGCCTTTGACGAGACCTGGGTGTAGATCTCCATCGTCACGGAGAAGCGGGCGTGCCGGAGGATCTGCATGGCGACTCGCGGATGGACGTCGAGATCGGCCAGGAGCGTTGGAAGTTGCGCGGCTCGATGGGTGTGCCATGGCGGGTGGTGAATACGAGGTCGTTCTCGTGCCAGGCCTTTCCGGCGGCTGCTCGTGCCTCATCGCGTTGGCTATTCCGCGATCTGAGTGCGGCCACGCAGATGTCGGGCAGGGGGAGGGCGGCGTCGGACGCCTGGGTCTTTGGTGTCGCGGTGCAGAAGCTTCCCGCGTACGCGTTGCAGTTGCCGGCCGATGGTCAGCTTGCCGGCATGGAGGTCGACGTCCTCCCATGCCAGTCCCAACTCCTCGCCTTTACGCAGGCCGGTGACGAGGACCAGGGCATAGGCGGCGTAGAGCGGGTCCTCGTCGGCGCGGGCCGATTCTAGGAACTTTCGCGCCTCGTCGCTGGACTAGGACCTCCCGCGTCGACGGCGGACGGTGGCCAGAGCGACCGCACGGCCGGATTCTTGCTGATGAGGTCTTCGGCCTGGGCGTGGGTGAGGGCGGCCCGCAGCGCGGCCCGGATGTCGCTGACCGTGCGCGTCGACGGGACTGCCTGGCAGCACCGCCCGGCCGCGCAACAGCGGCGATTCTCTTGACGACGGGCGGCGTCCTTGCCCTGGGCGCAGCACTGGCAGGTACGGGCCACCTGATTGAGCCAGGTCTGCACGTCCCGCGCCTGGAGCCGGTCGAGGCGCTTGGAGCCGAGGCCAGGGGAGAGGTAGCGGCGGACGAATGTCTTGTAGGTGGCGAAGGGTGAGCGGGGCCCGGTTCGGTTCGATGATCTCGGTCAGCCAGTAGGCGAGGAAGCTACCGACGGTCGGGACACTGGTCGCCACCGCTCCCGCCTTTGCCTGCTGGTGCAGTTTGATCCACTTGTCGTGCACGGCGTCCCGTGTCTTGCCGTAGACGTACTTGCGTGTCCGCTGCCCATCGGGCTTGGTGACCCACACGTATGCGGCGAAGCCGGTGCGGTACGGGAAGATCGACCCCTCCCCGTTGGCGCGGGCACGTCCGGGCATCAGGCGGCCTCCTGCTTTTCGACCTGCTCGCGGACGTACTCATCGACCCACTTGGGGGAGGACACGGCGATACTTGCCGTCCTTGATGGAGCGCAGCTCACCGGTGGCAATCTTCATCTTGACCTTGGAGATTCCGAAGCCGAGCAGGACGGCGACCTCGGCAGGTGAGTACCAGCGGGGGCGAAGGTCGTGGTTCATGCGGCGGCCCCGGTAAGCCAGGCGTCATGGGCGACTTCTTCCCGGCCGATGCGTCTGCTCTCGCGTCGCTGTCGGGCGGCAGTGTTGGCGAGTAGGGCGTCACCGTCGGTGCGCCAGCCGGCCCTGAGGTAGGTGAGCGTGCCGACGGTGAGGGTTTCGGTTCCGTTGTCTTCGGTGCGGCGGTAGGTCGCGCGGGTGTCGCGGAGCAGGGCGAAGGTGACCGAGTAGCGGCGGGCTTTGGTGAGGAAGTGGCCGCCGAAGCCGAGCATGTGTGCCCAGCGGCGGAGTCCGGCGTAGGGGTTCGCTGTGGTGTCAAGGCGGCCTTGACGGTCGCAGCCCTGTCCGGCGTTGCCGGTGGTACGGGTGGCGGTGGGGCGTCCGAGTCGCCAGCAGGCGTCGATGAGGCGGGCGGTGTGGTCGCCGTCGGGGTTGGCGTAGGTGCCGATGGTCGCAGAGGTGAGCCGGGTCGAGGCGTGACCGGTGACTTCGGTGGCCTTGGTCGCGTACTTGGCGAGGTAGGCAGCGACCTTCGCGTCGGTCACGGCACCATCGCCGCTGCCGACGCGGCGCACGTCGACCTGCTCGCCCCACGCCACCGGCCAGCCGTCGAGGCGGTCGGGGTGTGGTGGGGTGGTGACGGTGATCTGCCGGGCTGCCGCGTGCACGGCGTTGTCCAGGTCGTCGGCGGTGATCCCGGCCGGCGGCGGCGTCAGAGCACCGGAGTCGCCGGGGTCGACGCCGTCGAGGCGCAGCAGGAGGTGGAAGTGCACGGCTCCCCGGCGTTGCATCTCGGCGACCTTGCCATGTGACACCCGAACCGGCGGCACCCGACGCACCCGGCCGGAGTCGGTGACGACCTGGGCGTGGCCGATGCCTCGTCGGCGGCAGAGAGCGGCAAGCTGGCGTTCGATGGCCTGCTTGGTGCGCCGCCACAGCTCGCCGGAGAAACCGTTCCACACGGCCTGGTGGTCGTGGTCGTAGCAGTCCAGACACAGTGGCCGCCCGAGCTGCGGATCGTCGGTGTCGTGGCGGGCGAAGCAGGCCGCGGGCTGCCCGTGCTCGCAGGTGCCGGCGTCACGGCGGGCGCGGCAGGGCGCGGGCCGGCAGTCGCAACGCTGGCGGGCGGCACAGGTGTGCTGGGGAACGTGCCGGTGATGGACCGCGCCGAAGGAAGGTGCGGTGAACGTGGCGAACACGACCGGATGCCGTGCGACGGTGGCGGGGACGGTCTTGCCGCCGGTCAGGCCGGTGCGGACGACCTGGAAGGCGTCGCCCGCGTAGACCCAGGCGCAGTCCGGGCACTGCGATGCGCGGCGGTTGCCGCACGCTTTGTAGATCGCGCGGTCGGGTAGCTCGTCGGTGCGCAGTTCTCGGATGATGCGGCCGGTGTCGGCCTCGACACTGGTGAGGGTGCCGGTGAGGCGGATCGGGCGAGTGCAGCCGCCAGCGGAGGTGGTGTGTTCCAACCAGCCGAGATAGTCCGGAGTGGTAGCACGGTGCAGGGCTTGGGCGATCCGGCCAGCGGCGAGGCCGGGCCGGGACAGGGGGAGCGGGGTGGACATCGGGTTCTCCTCACGGGGTGGCAGGGACGGAAGACGAAGCACCACCAGCCGTGGACGGGGTCCGCTGGTGGTGTTCGTCGTGTCTCCTGGCACCGCCGTAAGGGCGGTTCACGCCGGAGGGCGGAATCGTGGTGGTGCCACACTCCGCCGATGGGTGATGTCCTCGCGTACTCGTGGAGGTCACGGGGCCGGCACGGGTGGGAACCCTGTGATGCCAGCATCCAACGGGATTGCCGCCGGCTGCCCTACCCGTGGAAGGTAGCGAATCCAGGCCATCGTGGACGGCGAAAGCCGCGCTGGGCCATTCCGCGGATTCTGTGGCCGACATAGCGGCCGGGGCGATCGAGGGCCGGCGGAAAGTGGACCGCTTCAGTGGCAGAAAGGCCGCTCGGCGTCTCAGGAGTCGAGTCCAGCGATCCGGCGGAGGGCCGCGCTGGCGTGCTCGAACGACCGCCAGAGTAGCACCGGGCACCGACACGTCAACCCATCGTGATCCCTCCGGCTGGGTTGGGACGGCCGGCTCCCGGCCGGTGTGGGAGGACTTTCTGTACGTCTATCAAGGCGGCCCGCAACGGGCCGCACGCGCCGCCACCTGGGCGCGCACCGGCCGCTGCCGCTGTCGCTCTGCGGCCGTCCCGCCTGACGCCCGGCGGCTGGCGCGGACAGCGGGATGCCCGGAGGGCCGCCGCAGAACGACAGGCCGTTGGGGGTGAGTTGGTGGGCCGGCAGCCGGCCGGGCCGCGCGGCCACGAGCCCGCGCGGCGTAGGGGAGCCCACGCCGGCCGCGTCGGCGAGCTGGCGGCAGTTCCGGGGCTGCCGTCGGTGCGCCTCCGGCGGGGGCGCTCCGGCTCCGGGACGGCCAGGGCTCCGCCGGCGAGTCGCGGTCCGTGGGTGGTTGCCGTGGGCCATCCCGCCTGCCATCGACCCGGGCAAGCCGAGCAGACCACCGCCCGACCCGCCAGCGCCCGTACGAGCCGTCAAGGTCCGCTTGACGGTGGCGGGCCGGGCGGCGGCCCGCTCCCCAGGAGGGCGGGTCGACGGCAGACGGGATGGAACAGCGGGTTGCCCGGAACGCGTCGCAGTCGGACTTCGACCGGCGGAGGTAGACGGCGATGGCCTTGTGGTGCATGCGCGATCACACGATACTGCGGTCGTGTGGGCCTCCCTGTTGACCTTGCTGTGCACATACTCTGTCCTGAGCCAGGTCGGCGTCGCCGACAGCGGCGCGGCGTCTTGGGCGTTCACGGCGGCGGCATTGTTCGCCGTGTTCGCGCTCTGGCGTGCCGCACGCAATAGCGTCGCACCCGAACCGGAGCCTGTGCGTCGTTCGACGATGGCGCGTCGCGTACTGGCGCTGATCGTCGTAACCCATCTCAGCACATCCCTGGTGAGCGGGCTCATCGGCGGTTTTTCGCCAGCGATTCCGCCCGGTGGTTCTCCGGATCACGCCATGGCCATCAACCTGCGGCTGAACACCACCGTGGGGTGGCCTATAAACTTGATCATCATCTTCCAACTGGGACGCCTGTCTGGGACATGGTTGGCCGTAAGGAGACCTTTTCGATGGCTCGCAATGATATCCGTGTTTCCGGCCCTGATCGCATTAGCGCTGCACCCCGTGGTCATTGCCTTTTCCCAGAAGTACGGCACCATCCCGCCGCATAGCCTCGCAGAGAAAGCTCCGCGAATGATCGCCGGAACCGTCCTGATCTTCTGCGTCCTGGCCCTCGGCAATCTGAGCAGGCGAGAATCGCTGAGGCGGCCCAGGCCAGCGGCAAGCCGCGGTGGCGGCACCATCCCTGGTCTGGGCGACTCCGACACCGGCCATTCCGTAGCGCCGGATCGAGCTACCCCCTAAACGTACTTGGCGGAAGCGTCATGCCCGCTGCGTGCCCCATGTGGGGGTCAACAAGGGCAGCATGGGAGGCTGCGGGTCGCCGTTCCGAGCATCCCGCCAATACTCGGCGCCTGCTCGTTCGCACGATCAAGGACGGGCCAGAAAGCGGTTCAAGGCACCTTCCTGCTCGAGCGCGAGCCGGAGATCGGCCCGTTCACCACCGCTCGCCTGTCCTCCATGGGCCGCTACATCCGGCTGATCAGTGAGGGCGACCTGAAGGACGTCGAGGCGCCCGTCCTGTTCCTGCGGGCACAGGCGTCGATCGCCGAAGCCGAACCCGCGTCCGACGACTGGCGGGCGGTGTTTCCCACGGCGCACACGACAGCGGACGTGCCGGGTGACCACTTCACCATGATGGAGGAGCACATCGCCACGACGGCACGCGCCGTTGACGACTGGCTGCGTGCGACGGTGCCGGCGGCCGGCTGAAGGCGGAGCCGCGGACAGCGGACGTGCGACGGCGGCGACAGCGCTTGCTCATCTCGAGGGGGTGCTGGCGCCTCTGTCCATGCCCGCGAACGCAGCCAACCGGTCGGGTCAGGAAGTCGCCGGCGCCGGGCCCGTCGTCAGCCTCTGGCCGTCCGGCCTCGAACGCTGATCGCTACGCGCGCTGCCATCGGTGTCCGGCTGACCTTTGCGGATTATGCGCGGACCTCGGCAGGCAAAAGCCTTACTGACTTCGGCACCACATGGAGCACGCCGGCAGGCAGAGTGAAACAGAGGTAGGCAGGTGAGGGGCCGCCTGCCTACCTCTGCGCTCGGGGGTGTGCACAGCTCAGGGTCGGTGTTCCTTGACGATCTCCGCCGGACGGTCCTGAGGATGAACGCCGGCGTCAGCGCTGGTCGCAGTGCTGGTGTCCGCGCCCGTTGCAGTGCTCGTGTCAGCGCCGGTGTCCGTGCCGGTGTCCGGGCGCAGGTGCCGCAACATGATCGCGGTCAGCACGGCCATGATCACCATGATCACCGCTCCCGCCCCGGCGGCCAGGCGCATGCCCTCGGTGAACGCCTCCCGCGCTTCCTGCAGGAGCGGGCCGCCGAGCTGTGCCGGCAGGTGCATCGCCACTTCCATGGCGCCACCGAGGGTGTCCCGGGCGGCTTCCGCGGCGTCGGAGGGAAGGCCTGCGGGGACGGCTGTGTCCATGCGGGAGTGGTACACGGCCGCGCCGATGCTGCCCAGCACGGCGATGCCCATGGCGCCACCGAACTCGGAGCCGGTCTCCGACAACGCCGATGCCGCGCCCGCCGACTCGGGCGGGGCCGCTGCGACGATCATGTCCACGGCCAGCGCGCCGACCGCGCCCGACCCGCCCACCAGCAGGATGAAGCCCACGCCGAGGGCGAGGAGGGAGTCCTCCACGTACACCTGGGTCAGGACGGCGAAGCCCGCCGCCATCACCCCGATCGCGCCCGCGACCACGTACCCGGGGCGCACTCGGCGGACCAGCAGCGTGCCCGTCGTCACGGACAGGACCATCGCGGGGGCGATCAGCAACGTCCACAGCGCGGCAGTCAGCGGACGCATGCCCACCACCAGCTGCATGTACTGGGTGCCGAAGAAGCCGAAGCCCACCAGGGCGAAGATGCTGAACACGTTCGCCAGGACCGACATGCTGAACGCGCGCCCGGCGAACAGCTGTACGTCGATCAGCGGATCGGTCAGGCGGCGCTGGCGGCGTACGAAGATCGTGCCCACCACGAGGCCGAACAACGCCGTCAGCACCGGCAGCGGCGCGAAACCGTCCTCGGCGAGGATCTTCACGCCGTAGACGACCGGCAGGACGGCGGCGAGTGACAGCGCCGCGCTGAGCAGGTCGAACCGGCCCGGATTCGGCGCCTTGAACTCCGGCAGCAGCAGGGGGCCGAGGATCAGCAGCACCAGCATCACCGGCACGTTGATGAGGAAGACGGAGCCCCACCAGAAGTATTCCAGCAGCAGGCCGCCGAGCAGCGGGCCCAAGCCGGCGCCGCCCGAGAAACCGGCGGTCCACACGGCGATCGCCGTGCGACGCTGCCGGTCGTTGTGGAACATGTTGCGAATCAATGACAGCGTAGATGGTGCCAGCGTGGCGCCGGCGAGGCCGAGCACGGCGCGGCTCGCGATCAGCATCTCCGCGCTGTCCGAGTACGCCGCGAGCGCCGAGGCGACACCGAACGCCCCGGCACCGAAGAGGAGAATCTTTCGCCTGCCGATCCGATCGCCCAGGCTACCCATCGTGATCATGGAGCCGGCCAGCAGGAAAGCGTAGATGTCCATGATCCACAGGAGCTGCGCACTGCTCGGTGCGAGGTCCGCGCTCAGGTTGGGCAGCGCGAAGAACAGTGCTGTCATGTCCATGGAGATCAGCAGCGTGGGTATGACCAGCACTGCGAGGCCGATCCACTCGCGCTTGCCGGCCATCGTCGTGTCAGCCATGGCGGCGACTATACATTTGTATTATATGTTTGTATAGATTCTCGAACGGTAAGATGGCGGCCATGGGACACCGGGAAGCCCTGCTGGTAGGCGCCAAGATCTGCCTCTACGAGCGTGGCTACGGGCGCACGACCGCCCGCGACATCGTTGCCGCCTCCGGCGCCAACCTCGCCTCCATCGGGTACTACTTCGGCTCGAAGGAAGCGCTGCTCACGACGGCGATCATCGAGTCGTTCGCGGAGTGGGGTGTCGAGCTGGACGCCGTCATGCAGTCGCTGTCGTGGAACACCACGGCGGAACCGATCGAGAAGTTCGAGATGGCCTGGGCCCGGCTGATCGACTCGTTCGTCACCCACCGTCCGCTGTGGGTGTCGAGTGTCGAGGCGTTCGCCCAGGCGGAGCACATCCCCGAGCTCCGCGAGCAACTCTCGGCGAGCTTCGAGGAGACCCGGGCCGGCATGGCCGCGATGATCATGAGCGTCGCCGAGAATATCGACGAGAGGTCCGCGCGCAACATCGGCTCGCTCGTGCTCGGACACCTGCCCGGGCTCGCGCTGCAGTGGCTGCTGGACCCCGACCGTGCGCCGACCGGTGCGGACCTCGCCGATGCGATCCGGACCATTCTGCAAGGCCTCGACAGCGGCACCACGGACGTCGGGGTGGGCATCGCCGCTCAGGGGAGCTAGTACGACAGCCGCCGTTCGTGAGGTGACCTCGGGTCCCGTGGGAAGGGGGACGGCCACCGCATGATTCCGGTGGCCGTAAGGGTAAGGCGTCCCGAGCTGTCCGGCGTGCGGGATGGCAACTGGCGTGCTCGGTAGTGACATTGGGGGCCAGAAGAAGTCGATCTGTAGAGAGGGCCGAAGACGTCGGTGACCTTCCACGTTGCTCTCCTGCTCGGCAGCGAGGACACGTGTGCCGACCGACCGGCGACGATCTTGCATCAGGAGGGCGAGCTGAACGGGTGGGACTTCCGCTTGCCTGCGCGGAGTGCGGGGTCGCCGGATCGGCGCTGGCCAGGCATGATCTTCTACGCACCGGACCCGGCGGATCCCTACCTGCGCCACGAGATCTGCCGGTAACCCGGCCTAACCGGCTGGGCGAAGTCTCCGCCGCGCCCTCTAGGAGAACACCTTGCACTGCACGAGATGCGGAATCGAACTCGAACGCCCCGGCCAAGGCCACACCTGCCGGTCCTCGCCGGCTCCGCCCGCGCTCAGGACCATAGGTTGGAACGTCGCAGCCGGGTTCGTAGCCGGGTTCGGCATCCTCTTCGCCCTGGCCGCCATCGCCGCGGCCGTCCTCGGCAGCACACTGAACGACCAGGCCCGGCCGCTGCCCCCGTCCGGCACCGGCACAGCCAATGGCTTTGTACTGGCCAACCTGATCCTGCTCGCCGCCATCATCGGCCTGGTGATCAGCGCGCTGATCTGGGCCCGCGGCACCCGCCAGCTGGCCGAGGCGCACGGCTCCTCCGGCCGTTCGTACAGCCGCCACTGGGGCATGCGCGTCTACTCCTCCTGCCTCTTTCTCAGCCTGGCTCTGGCCTGGCTGGCCACCGACCGAACCGCCCCGGCGGTCGTGTTCAGCCAGGCGACCCTGCAAACCCTCGGCGCCGCCGCGCTGGTCGGGGGCGTACTGCACAGCCGGGCGCGGATCCTGCGCCTGATCGCCCAAGCCAACCGAGTCGGCCCCGGACACTACTCGCCGGTCGCCGGGGGAGACCCGGCGTGGCCGATGTCACCCACTCCGACCAGCGACGACTGGAACGCCAGCCAATGGGACCCCGATGTGCTACGCGACATCGAATCCAGGCGTCATCGCAACAAAACCTGATCACATGGGGCCCGACGCCCAGTGGCCTACGGCTTGAAGCTACTTCGAAGACAGCCACTGATCGAGGACGAGTCGAGTCCTGATTGAGCGGGTGAGCCGGTGGGTGACCAACTGGGTGACAATCGAGTAGCACAACGCTGGACGTCCACGGACTCCGCTGGAAAGTTCCGCAGCTCAGTGGTGGTCACGTGGCGGGTCAAGCTGCCATGACCATGCGTTCACACCGAAGAGGTCACTGGCTCGACTTCAGGATCGCCCACGTTGGATATAGGCAGGTAAGAGGGCCGGTTGGAGAACTCCAGCCGGCCCTCTTGCTATCCGACGGTAGAGATCATGAGTCGCCTGTGAGTCGATGCTGCGGAGCCCCTGGCGGCCGACCGTCTGCTAGTCCAGCCTTGTAGCCGGTCTCGAAGCCCGACAGCAGCGCATCCTCCAGTTCGGCGGCAAGCTGTTCGCGCAGGTGAACCTCCGCGGGCGCGAATCCCCGTCACCTGATCGCGATCACTAGGCGACTAATGGCAGTTCCATAATCGACAAGTAAAGATGGTTATGGTATTTGCACCTTTTGCGACTTGTGCAATATCCGACACGCGTAGGCTGTGATCTCCTAGCTCCAGAAGAAGAGTGTACGGGATTCAAAAAAGATGACTGTCAGTCAAGTAAGAACAAATATGTTCAAAACGCCCAGCGAGAACCATCGGCGCGAGTCAGAGGCACTAAAGTCCATTCTGATACATAAAAGTTTGTCGAATTTTGGACAGCGGCGGCACGCTCCGAACATTGAGCCTCAGGAGTACGGTGGCCAGTGGCTGGCAGTGGCTCGAAATTGTCGATTCGTCAATTTCGGATCGCCGAATATTTGGCATGGATCATGGGAGGGGATGGGTAGACGATGAGACTCGTCGAACTCGACAGAAGTGCTGTGACCGAAAGGCAGATTCAGGAAACAGACGAATACAGGGTAATGTGCAAACGCAATGACCCAGCCCGTGTCCTCACGGCTTGCATTCTCTTCCTTCGCGGTGACTTTGGATCACTCGAGGAGGCTATCGCGCAGGCGAAGCTACAGAGGGAAGTGGCCCACACCGCCGAGCGAGAATTAGTAGTGAAAAAAGCGACGATGAAGTGGATTCCGTCAGGATACGTGGGCGAAATAAGATCCACGAACAGCTTCGTCAACCTCATCAGCGGCAAGGGCGGGGTTAATCTCTTCAACAAAAGCGCCGAAATGAACTGCTGGGAAGCGGTGATCGTCGCAGCATTTTTGAACAACATCAAGGTGAATCCCGACAAGCTGAAGAACCTTTACACCGCTGACGGATCGAACAATTTCTCACCGGCACTCGTTCAATACCTGGCGAAACGCCAGCACGACTACGCTACAGGGTCTCTACTGTCGCGCCCCGTCATGGGTGACGTTGTCATGTTCTCCGGCCTGAATCATGTAGCGCTGGCAACCGGCAAAATCCTACAATGGCCAGAACGAAAAAAGTTTCCGGAAAAGGCCGGAGGTGCGCAGGTGATTAGCTTCTGGCCGGCGCCGTTTGTTAAGGGGTACTTTAAGCCAGGGAAGGTGGCCACTGTGGACTTAGTCACGGTGGAAGGTATCCACCAGTGGATACGTGAAAGGGGCGAGAAAGCGATGAATGTAACCTTCGGCTGCCCCAATTGGCGAGCTCTCATTTGATCAACTAGCCGTGTGGCCTCTGGTGGAACCGTTCGACCTTGCCGGTCGTGGTAGGTGATCGAGGCTTGGTGAGCCGGTGGGTGACGCCGTTCTCCCGGCAGATGACGCAGAACCGGGAGTAGTCATCCACGCCGGTGACGACCTTGGCCTCTCGCCCGTTAGCGAGCATGCCACCACCGACGATGTCCATCTGCCACAACTCCATCGGCCGACTGACTTCGGATCAGGCCCGATCCGACCGGCGTCCCGCCAGTTCGCACCGAAGAGGTCACTGGTTCGATCCCAGTATCGCCCACGCAGGTAGAGGCCCAAATCACATAGATGATCTAGACCTCTCTCCGTTCCTGAGTGACCAACTGAGTAGCCAGGCCTTCACGGCCTCGAAAATTTCATCCATGGCGGCCGCCCCTTGAAGCAGGATTGGCCGGAGTTGGTGCCGGTATACCTTCTCCGTGACAGTGGCGTCAGGATGACCGCACAACTCCGCGATCTCTTCCAAAGGTCAGGGACTTGGAGGGGCTTCCTTCTTGGTCTCGGCTGATCTGCCACTGGCGAAACATCTGCCGGACCGGTCTCGACGATCGCTATAGTCCGGCTTCATGACGTCCATCACGACGAGAAAGGTCGAGTACCCGGCCGACGGCCTGACGATGATCGGGCACCTCGCCCTACCCGTTGGCTTCGACCGCCGGCCAGCGGTCCTGGTCGGACCCGAGGGGCCGGGGCTCAACGACTTTCAGCGCCGCCGGGCCGACGCACTCGCGGAGTTGGGGTACGTGGCGCTGGCCTTCGACATTCACGGCGGACGCTGGTTTACCGACCCCCAGGAGATGCTGGCACGCCTTAATCCGCTGCTCGCTGACCCCGACCGGATGCGGGGCATCGGCCACGCAGCGCTTGACGTGCTGCGCGCCGAACCACGGACCGACCCGGACCGGATCGCCGCCATCGGCTACGGCATCGGGGGAGCCATCGTGCTGGAACTCGGCCGCGACGCCGCTAATCTGCGCGGGATCGCAACGATTAACGCAATGACCACCGGCCGGCCGGGCGAGGCGGCGCACATTCGTTGCCCGGTGTGGGCCGGGGTCGGGTCGGAGGACCCGATCGTATCGCCGGCCCAGCGGGACGCATTTGCCGCCGAGATGCAGGCCGCGGACGTCGATTGGCGGCTCGTTGTCTATGGCGGTGCCCTGCACGCCTTCCACCACCCATCGATGGGAGCTGACCAGACTGTGCTCCCCGGCGTCGGCTACCACCAGCGGCACGCGCAGCGGGCCTGGCTCGACATCGTGGCCCTGCTGGCGGAGTGCCTTCACGTGCCGGAGGACGTTGCTCCTGGACGTGGGTGACAGGTCCGGGCTAGACGAGCTTATGTTCCTGATGTTCAGGCTGTCTCTTGGAGGGCCTGCACGAGAGTGTGGAGGGTGCCGTAGAACTCGGTCTTTGGCCAAGGCGGTGTCTCCGGGGCGCCTTTCCAGGTGAGGTGGATGAGTGCCCAGCGTTCGGGAAGCTGAACGAGGATGTCGTCCGACGCCTCGGATCTGGCAACGATCCCGGTGGGCTGGCCGTGCAGCGGGTGGCCGGGTGCCACCTCGATAAAAAGTTCGGTGTGCAGGGCTTGCCGTTGCTGTCGTTCGACCGAGTCGTCGCCGCGTAAGTCCCACCACGGGTCGGCGAAGGTGGATTGTTTGTCCACGGCCTCATTCTTGCGCACGTGGCGCGGAAGGCTGATCCGCCACGACCCGGTTGCCCGGACGCGGCGTGGGGCGACGGAGAGGCGGGAGCGTGGGCGTAGTCGGCGGTGGTGCTGCCGAAGCGCGGGTGCGGCGTGGTCCGTGAGGTGACGCCGCAGTGGCGGCCGACGAGCGGCTCGAGGCCCGCATGCCGCCCTGGCCGACGGGCTCACCGCGCTCAGACGCTGGCCAGGTGCCGCCCCGAGGGGCATCCCGCCGGTGCGGGGTGCCCCTTCGGCGGTTCAGAGCGAATCGGGCAGGTTGAACGAGGCGAAGACCTCGGGGGAGAAGGCGGTGATCTCGGCGATCATGCCTTCGTCGATTCGGAAGACGTTGAGCACCTGCGGACGGTAGATCGCTTCGCCGGGACGACGTACGTAGCCGGCGATGGCCGGTTGCCCGTTGGCGTGTGCCGGTAGGGCTCGCCATGTCCCGAAGTAGGCCGGCGAGGCCGGATCGAACTGTGCGACGAGAACTGCGACGAAGACGTCGCGGCCGACGATCCAGAGCGGGTCCGGTGGCATCGTGACCCGCACGTCCTCGCGGAGCAACTTCGCGAAGTTTTCGGCGTCGGCGTTTTCGAGCGTTTCGATGCAGCGCTACAGGAGGGCGCGCTCGGCCGCTGCCGGGTCCGCCGCGGGGCCCCAGTCGCTTGGCCGAGGCGGCAGGCGGTCCTTCAGCGTCGCCCGTGCGCGCTGCAGTGCGCTGTTGGCGGACGCGACGCTGATGTCTAGCATCGCGGCGGCCTCGATGGCGGGCCAATCGAGGACGTCGCGCAGGATCAGCACCGCCCGCTGCCGCGGGGGTAGGTGCTGAACCGCCACGAGGAAGGCGAGCTCGATCGTTTCTCGCGCCATGATCTGAGATTCGGGCTGCCGTTCGGCCGGCGCGACGGGTTCGAGCAGGTGGTCGGGGAAGGGCTGCAGCCAGGGGACCTTGTCGGTCGGAGGTGGGGGAGTGGACGGTCCAGCGCTCAGGGCTGGCTGGCGGTGCGGAGCTGGTGTGCGGGCATCGCGTCGGAGGAAGTCGAGGCAGACGTTGGTGGCGATGCGGTAGAGCCATGCCCGGACGCTGGAGCGTCCCTCGAACGTCTCACGTTTGCGCTACGCCCGCAGGTAGGTCTCCTGGACCAGGTCCTCGGCGTCCTCGAACGACCCCAGCATGCGGTAGCAGTGGACGTGCAACTCGCGTCGATGCCGCTCGACGAGGGCCGCGAAGTCGTCCTCGTCGTTGAGGATGGTGGTGGACCGCTCTGCGCCGGGCTGTGACGCGTCTGCCCCGGTCGCCATCTGTCCCTTGTCCTCCACTGCGGACCACATTTCCGCAGCACCCTATACCGCGGCAGGGCCTCGGTGCCGGCACCGTACGCGAGCTCACGCAGTCGTACTGGGACTACTTCGGGTGGGGCGCCGACTTTGGCTACGTGATCATCGCCGGGCGTAAGCCCTGCGCTTGAGCGTTCATCCCACCGATCCCGCATCAGCTGGGTGGATGGCCGTTCCTTCGCGATCGCCTCCGAAAACCGATGAGTTGCCGGCGGCGCCGACGTCAGCCGACGTCATAAGAGACGTGGCAGGTGCACCCGGTACCGGCCCGATCTCGCGATCGCGCTGGTGCCGTGCCATTGGCCATCCGTACTGGTGGATGTAAAGGAGTGATCATGTCTGAAAACGAGCAGCAGATGCCGCCGCAGCCGGACCCAGCGCTGCGGCGCTTGGACTACCTCGTGGGCACCTGGAAGCTCAGCGGCAAGACCGAGGCCGGCCCCATGGGCCCGCCGGCCGAGCTGTCGGGCACCGAGACCTTCGAGTGGCTGGAGGGCGGCTTCTTCCTCGTCCACCGGTGGAACTGCGTCATCGACATGGGGCCGGCGGGCAAGGTGCCGGACGTCGGGTACGAGTTCCTCGACTTCGACCCGGAGACCCAGAAATTCCGGTCGCACTATTTCAGCAGCTTCGGGCCGTACAACGAGCAGCAGAGTCACTACATCGGCGGGTTCGAGGACGACAAGCTCGTCCTGGTCGGCCCGGCGAAGTACGTCCGCAAGCTCAACGAGGACGGCTCCATCAGCTACGACTGCGACTTCCCGCTGCCGGACGGCAACTGGGTTCCGTTCATGCACGCCACCCTCACGAAGGTGTCCTGACCCAACCTTGCGCGACGGGTACCGCGCGATCAGTCACACCCCGAACGATCGCGCGGTACCCGCCGGGCGTGGGGTACCGGCCCGGCACGCCGCGATGCGCCGCCTCGGCCGCCGCGGGGTGGCGGCTCCTCCCGGAGCGGCCGCCAGGCTTAACCTCGGCACGGAGGTGAGCACGAACCGACCTGGCCGTGCCCGGGCGGAGGCGTCGGCCGTGTCTGGGGCCTCGCCGGCGACGGGCTCGCCGAGGCGGGCGACCCGTGCCCCGTCGCGGGACAGCCGGAGGCGCCAGGAATGGCTCTCGGTGGCGTGGTGATCGACAACGGCGGGTTGGTGTGGCCAGGCAACCGTGGTTGCGCAAAGGGTGAACTGGCATTCGTCGAAACCGTCGAGGTCACGATGAAAAGGGCTCACTGGCTGAGCATATGCGACGGCGCCAGATGGCGTCGGCTACCGCAACCGAGGCGAGATAAATGACGCTTGATCTCGCCGGGCGTCTGGCGGCTGGATCTGGGCTGCGATCATAGCCCTGTGATGTTCTGGACCCGGCCGTATGAGGATCCGATGCGGCTCTTCACCGGCACACTAGCAGTGCTCGGTTCGTCATTCTTTGCGTTCACCGCCTTCCAAATGGCCGCCCGATGGCAGGAGGTTCCGTTCGCTGCGGTGTCGGCCTTCACCGGATTCGCGGCGGTATGGCTTACCTTCGTATGGCGGCTTCACCGTACTGCGCTAGTGGTCAGCCGATCGGGGGTTCGGGTGCGCTGGCTGTGGCGAACGCGCACGGTCGCATGGGGGCAGGTTCGAGGGTTCTACAGCGGTCCCGATTGGCTGGTTCCGGAGCGGCTCTGGTTGCAGCTCTACGATGGAACCAAGGTTCGCACGCCGGTTCGGAGACACCGCGCTACCGTTAACCGCCTTCGCGACGGTGGCACGGTTCTTGCATCGGACCGCTACGAGGGGCTGCTTGCCGATCTCGAGAGATGGAAAGCGGGCGGTCCTCGTTAAACGCCCTCGCCCGGCAGTTTTGGTTGCACTCGCCGGCTGTGGACAGCAACGACGACAGCCGGGCTCGGGTGGTTGGCCACGCTCTGTAGAAGCCGTTTCGCCCAGATGAAAACGGCTTCTACGGCTTAACTATGGAGCATAGTTCTTCCATGGTAAGCCAGGGCTTGGCGCGATGAATCATGCGGTGGCAGTTTGAGCAAATAAGTGCCAGGTCTTCGAGCTTGGTCTGAGTCGGACCGGAAACATGCAACGGTGTCCGATGGTGGCACTCGATGTAGTCGGTGCCGCGAGTTCCGTAGGTTCGGGCAAAGTTGAATCCGCAGACTTCGCAAGCGATAGTCAGACCTTTACGCTTCGCGTCGGCAATCTTGGCGCGTCGGATTTTGGGGTCACGATCGCGGCGTAGGTGCATGTGCTACCCCGGCGGGATTGCGGAAGTCTGGTCCACGCTGGTCTAACGGATGGATGGCGGGCGTCTGGAGAACATTGGACAGCTCCTTCACCCGAGTGTCAGTTCAGTCGGGTGATGTCGGCGAGCGTCACGCGGTAACGGTACGGCGCCGGTGTGACAAGTAGCCGAGCAGTGCTCGGTATCCGCAGTGGATCGAGCGGCACGGCAGCCGAGAGTTGCTGCCGCAGGTTCGCTACTGCCGTTCACTGTGTTCCGGAAGATGCACGGAATGATCAGGAGCGTTGCTCGCCGGATAGGGGCGTATGCCCTGGTGAAGGGCGGTCGCATCGGCAAACGTACATCGCGTTTCGTCAAGAGAACTCAGACACGCGACACTCGCCCGTACTCGACGTCGCCGCCTGCCTCTCGCTCTCCTCCCAGCTGCGGAGGCTACCGATCGAGGCGAGGCACAGCACCGTCGCGACGGCGAAGAACCCGCCTGCGATCGCGAATGGCATGCGGTAGCCGAAGCCCGAGGCGAGTAAACCACCTGCGCCCGCTCCCACCGCGAGACCGATCAGGCCGATCAGTCGCCCCACCGACCCGACCCGCCCCATCATCGCGGCGGGAGTGGCCCGTTGGCGCACCGAGGTGGCCATGATGTTCCAGACGGCCGCGTGCGCGATGTAGGTGGCGAGTGCGATCGCCACGACGACGACGTTGGTCGACAGCGAAATCACGACGAACGACACGGCGCCGACGATGAGCGCGGCGACGATGGACCACCCGTAGCCGATCCGTTCGCGCAGCCTGGCGGCGACGAAGCTACCGAGCAGTCCCCCCAGCGCGGAAAACGAGAGCAGCAATCCGTAGCCGGTCGCGTCTAGCCCCAACTCGTCGCGCGTGTAGAGGACGAGGTAGGAGAACGGGATCATGTAGCCGACGCAGGCGATGCCGCCGACGACGATGAGCAGTCGTACGACCTGGTGCCGCATCGCCCACACCGCGCCCTCGCGGATATCTGCGAGGATGCCGCCGGGCGACTCGCCCGGATCAGCCGGAGCGACGACGTAGCGACCGCGCAGCTGCCAGTAGGCGAACCCGGCTGCCAGGAGGGCAACGACGTTGAGTGCCGAGGGAGCGAAGGCGGCCATGGCGAATAGGAACCCGCCCAGCGGCGGGCCGACGAACTCGTCAATGACCAGCTGTGTCCCCGCGATCTGCGAGTTCGCTCGGTCTAGCCGCTCCGGGGGCACCGCCTGGGGCAGTACGGCGACCGTCGCGCTGTCCGCCAACGTCTCGACGATGCCCATCACGGCGTAGACGATGTACAGCGCGACGATCGGTGCGGCGTCCAGGAGTACGAGTAGCGTGATGACGGCGAACATCCCGGCGCGGGAGAAGTTCGCGAGGTAGAGCAGGCGGCGGCGGTCGCTGCGATCAATGAGCACACCGATGCCGAGAACCGAGAGGATGCGCGATAACGAGTACGCGATCGACAGGCCGGCGACCGCGACCGGGCTGTCGGTGATCGTTGTCGCCAACAGCGGCAGCGCGATGAATGTGACCCCGTCAGCCAGGTTCGACGACGCGTTGCCGAACCAAATCCGGCGGTAGTCGGCGCCCAGCGCTATTCCGCTCCTGCTGCGTTCGTTCACCCCCGCCGCCCCAGGTGGTCGTCCACGGTGGGCGAAAAGACCCGGCAGCCCGGACCTGTCGCGCCGGCAACAGTGGCGTGGAGATCCGGTAGCGGCTGGTGCTTGAGCTCGAGCACCCAGTCCAGGCATTCAGCGAGATCCACAGCCGTTCACTCTAGGGTTGGAACGGTAGGTCAGCTGCGGTAGCTGGGCGCTCGTGCGGTGACCGTGGCGGTGGAGTTGCTGGCGCCGACGAGGACCTCGTGGGGCGAGGAAAGGCGTGGCCAGGCGGTGCGAGATTTGACAGCCTGCTTGTCATGCGTCCGATGGGCAGCCGTGATCTCGACGAAGCCGTGGCCGAGATGGTTCGGGTACTCACACCGCACGCGCGCGCGGACTGGCGACGCCAGGCCGGCGAGCTCGACTGGAGCTGCTGGGAAACAGCCGCACATGTCGCGCATGATCTCCTTGCCTACGCCGGGCAGCTCGCTGTCCTGCCCGACTCCGCCTACCTTCCGTTCGACCTGGTCGTCAGCGACAATGCGTCTCCCCACGACCTGCTGCGCGTAGCCGCCGGAGCGGGAAGGCTGCTCAGCGTTGTGTTGGCGGCGTCCGACCCGTCGGTGCGAGCCTGGCACTGGGGCCCGACCGATCCGAGTGGCTTCGCGGCGCTGGGCGTCAACGAGACGCTGGTGCACACCCGGGACATCACCGAAGGGCTCGGCATCGACTGGCAGCCGCCGGAAGCTCTCTGCCGTGCCGTACTCGCCCGGCTCTTTCCCGGCGCGCCAGCCGGGGATCCGGTCCAGGCGCTGCTCTGGTCCACCGGCCGTACTGACCTTCCTGGCCGTCCTCGACCCACCTCCTGGGTCCCGTAGGCCGACGCCGGACAGCAAGCTGCCGGATAGCGCCGTTCACGCCGGCCCTGCCCGGGGCGTCGTGGCCGCGGTGCCGCACCCACTACCTGCGGAATCTGCTGATGAAGGTGCCGAAGTCGGCGCAGCAGTGGATCGCCGCCCTCGCGCGGAGGATCTTCAACCAGCCCACCGGCGCAGCTGTCCGAGCGCAGTTCACCTGGGTCGTTACCGCGATCGAGGCAAAGTCCCGGCCGCCGCCGAGCATCTCGATCAGGTTCGTGACGACGTACTGGCCTTCACCGATTTCCGCGCGAGAGTTGGCGCCAGTTCTCACGCTCATCGCCGCTAACACTCCGCGGAGTGTCACGCAGGTCCTGATGCCGATAGATCAGGTGGCTTCCCGTTGGGCTTGCAAGTGGTGACGCTCCGCCTCCGACGATCTCGGCGGCGTCTGCGGTGGCCAGGAACGCTACCCGGGCAGGTGACGCGGGACGTTCGAGTAGAGAGTACTGTCGATGGAGGGAGGGTGCTGGTTGTAGCGGTCGGCGCCTTCACCCAGATCGCTGCCGGGGAGAACTGATGCCTGCACCGGTACGCACCATGGTGGACTCGCGGTTTGATGTTGAGCTGCCACAGCGGCGCGAAGCCCGCGACCTGACCTTGCGACAACTGGAAGTCGCATTCCGCTACGGCCAAGGCGCTTTCCACCAACCGGAAGCGAGAAACAGCGGGCCATGCCGCGCTGCGCACGTCTCCACTGCCCAAGTTACCGAGCAGCCCCTGTCGTCCTTGTAGATTTCCGGCCGTAGCTGACGGCCGGGCCGGACAACGAAGGAGTGGACATGTCCACGACAACGCCCAAGCCCACAGTCGCGCTACGGCAAGGCGCCTCACTGGTTTCTCCCGACCTGTTCGTTCGGTTAACTACTCGGATCGCTAAGGACCACCCGGATTTGCCGACGGGTATGGCGGATCGCATCCTGGACCAGGCCCTGGCTTTCCTTGGCGCCGCCGCCGTCACCACCGTGCCGATCGGCCCGTCCGACCTGGTGGACATCGGTTGGCACACGTTCATCCTGTATACGCGCGACTACGCGGCCTTCTGCGATCGGGTCGCGGGACGCTTCATCCATCACGATCCGGAGGCGGGTAGCGAGAAGCCGACCAACCCAGACGGTGGACCTGTCCTATTGTCCCAGGCGATCGACGCGATTACCGCCGCCGGCTATCAGGTGGACTCGGCGCTGTGGAACACCACCGCCGACTGTGTTTCCTGTAGCTCGTGCCGGCCTGGAGGCGGCGGCAACGATATACCGACATACTGAACGCATGTGCCCGTGCTGACTGCGGCGGCCACCAGCGCCAGGTCGCCCCGACAATTTCCAGCTGCTTGCCCACCTCGGGTCACCTGACCGCACCTCGTCGCCCCGGGCCGGCCTGGTCGTGCCGAACTGTCGGTCAGACCAGGTCGGCTTGGTGGGCGACGATCGCCGCCTGTACGCGGTTGCGGGCACCCAGCCGGGTGAGCAGCGTACTCACGTGCGCCTTGACCGTTCCCTCGACCAGATACAGCCGATCGGCGATCTCGGCGTTGGACATTCCCTTGCCGAGAAGCGTCAGCACCTCGCGCTCCCGATCCGTCAGGGCGCTCACCTTGTCCCGGGCGCCGGCTTCCGCGCTGAGGCGACCGGCGGCCAGCCGGGTGAGGACCCGCGACGTGACCCTCGGCGACAGATAGGCCGCCCCCTCGGCAACCGCCCGGATCCCGGCGGTGAGCTCCCTCGGGTCGCCGGATTTGAGGAGGAAACCGCTGGCGCCCTCGGTGATGGCGCGGGAGATGTAGTCGTCCTCCCCGAAGGTGGTCAGAATGATCACTGCCGTGTCCGGCACCAGCCGGCGGATCTCGGCGGTGGCGGCGAGCCCGTCCAGGCGGGGCATCCGGATGTCCAGCAGCGCCACCGCGGGCCGGTGCCGCCGTACCAGTTCCACGGCCTCGTGGCCGTCGCTGGCCTCCGCCACCACCTCGATGCGGGAATCATTGGCCAGGACGGCGCAGACGCCGGCCCGGATCAGGGCCTCGTCATCGGCCAACACCACTCTGATCGTCATCTCACCGCGTCCTTGGCGACCAACCGGTCCTCATTGAAGCAGAGCCGATACGTTGCGCGGGCCACCGGGAAGCTTCCGTCGGTGTAGAACTCGCACCGGGCGCCGTTGGGGGTGGGCGGGAAGGCTTCGTTCCGCCGGTCCGGGGTCTGGCGCGTGGGTAGCACCCCGGCGAGCGAGGTGCGCGTGTCGCCGATGGAGATCCGGGCGTAGTCCCCATCGGGGAGTGTCGAGTTCAGCGCGACGTACGGGTAGTAGCCGGTCGCCACCAGGGCCAGGACCGCCACCGGCGCAGCCACCGCGACCCCGAGCCGGCGTCGCAGTCGACGCTGGGCCTGCTGTAACTCGCTGGTGACGGCCACCTCCTCGTCGGCCGGCGGTACGGCATGATGCGGAATCCACGCCTCAACGGCGAAGCTCCCATCCGGGCGATGCCCGGCACGGAGGGTGCCACCCACGAGGCGTACGCGTTCGCGGAGCCCGACCAGGCCGACCCCGAGGCGGTCCGGTTGTCGGGCGCCGGGCAGCAGCCCGGCCGGCGGCGGATCGTTGACCACCTCGGCTGTGGTGGCGTCCGGCGTGTGTCGGAGGGTGATGTGTACGGCCGCCCCGGGCGCGTGTCGGGTGGCGTTGGTCAGGGACTCCTGGACGAGCCGGTAGACGGCCCGGTCAGCCAGCTGCGACAGGTCGTCGGAGGGACCCGTACGGGAGAGCGTGGCCGTCACGCCGGAGTCGCGGGCCCGGGCCACCAGATCCTCCGGGGAGTGGTCGCCTGGGGTGAGGGGCGCCGCGGTGCCGTCCCCGTGCAGTAGGTCGATGGCCTCCTGCAGCCGGTCCGTCGCGTCGGCCGCGCTCTTTCGCACGTCGCGCGCGGCGGCCCGGTGGTGGGCGGCCAGGTCGGCTGCGGTCTCCAGCGCGCTGGCCCGTAGGGCGAGCAGGGCGAGTTCGTGCCCCAGTGAGTCGTGGATCTCCTGGGCGATGCGGGTCCGCTCGTGTAGTCGTGCCTGCGCGGCCACCATCTGCCGCTCGCGCTCCAGCTGGGCGGCCCGCTCCCAGCCGGCGTTGACCAGCTCGGTGTGCTGCGTTTGGTAGCGACCGACAAGCCACGGGAAGGCGCCGCAGCTGAGCAGGGTGACCACGAGCAGGAACAACTGGGCCGGGGCCGTGTCGAGAACCACCAGGTTGATCAGGGTGCCGCCGACGGTCAACAGTAGGAGGACGACCACTGCCGGGGCGATCCGATCGGTACGCCGCCCCGCGAGGTAGCCCATGACCGGGATGCCGAACAGGAAGTTGCCGTCAACCAGGGTGCCCGCCACCACGAGGACGGCTGACACCAGGGGCAGCCGGCGACTGAAGCCGACGACGACGGCCAGGGTGGCGCACCCGGTCAGGAGCGAGCCGACCGCCGCGTGGCTGATCTGGTTGTAGGCGACCGGCATGCTGAGCGCGGCCCAGAGCAGGGTGTCGAGGATCCACTCCCGCCTCCCACGCGCTGCGCTCACATCGCCCCCATGCCAAGCCCGCTGCCATTGAGGACAGGGTAGCCAGCATGAGCGTGGGCCCGGGTCGCACCGACCGAGCGTCTCGACGGAACCACGTCGTGAACAGCTTTCCGCCTATGGTTCACGGCATGGAGAGAAACCGGTACGGCCAGCAGATTGGTGCGCCGGTTCCGCACTGGTCAACCCGTCCACTGCCAGGACGCGGAACGCTGGCAGGACGGTACGTGACGGCGGAACCAATCAGTCTGCGTCACGCAGATGCCCTATTCGCAGCGGTTTGTGGACCAGAAAACGGGGCGTTGTGGACCTACCGGCCCGTCCCTCAGCCAGAGAACATCGCGGAGTTCGAGGAGAGGGTATTGCGCCCCCTCGCTGAACACCCTGAGTGCACCTCCTTTGCGTTCGTTCCTGCGGGTGACCGCGCATCCGGGCTTGCCACTTTCTCCTCCTGCGCGCCAGACACGGGTGTAGTCGAAATCTCCGGGGTCCTGTGGGGACGGTCAATGCGGCGGTCGACCGCCGCGACCGAGGCGATCCATTTGATGCTCCGTTACGTCTTCCAGCGACTGGGGTATCGCCGGGTGGAGTGGAAGTGCGACAGCCGCAACGAGCCGTCGGGTCGAGCCGCGCAGCGGCTCGGCTTCACCTACGAGGGGCGGTTCCGCCAGCACATGATCGTCCGGGGCAGGAACCGGGACACCGACTGGTACTCCATGCTCGATACGGAGTGGCCAGCGATTCGTGCCAGGAACGAACGGTGGCTTGACCCGAGCAACTTCGACCAGAACGGCCATCAACTCCAGCGGCTCGAAGAGATCTAACTCGCCGGCAGCAACACGAGAGCTTCTTTCGCGTATTTCCTTCGCGTTAGCTGTCCTGTGGGCCTGGTGTCGGTTTAGCTCGAGGGTGGGCCGCTACCGCCTGTCTGGTAGCTGAGGAACACGCCACCCTCGTGTCCCTTGCGGTGGTGGGTTCCTCGCCGTTCACGGGGAAGGACATCGAGACCGCAATGCCATCTCATCGACATGCCTATAGCTCTACCCGCACAGACAGGCGGCCCCCACGGTGGTGGGCCGTCGGGATGGCGGGGTTGACCGGCCTGGCGTTCACCACGGCCGCTCTGGCCACCGCCGCCCACGCTCAACCGAACCAGCCCGTGCCCGGCTCCACCGCGGCGACCGACGCGGAGCCCGCGCCCGTCACGACCGCCCGGGATCGAGTCGGCACCGGTACTCCCGTCACGTGTGACGCCGATGCGTTGATCGCCGCGATCACGTCTGCCAACGCTGCGGGCGGCGGCGTGTTCGACCTGGCCAAGGAGTGCACCTACCTGCTCACCGCCGACATCGACGGTGCCGGTCTGCCCGCGATCATCACCCCGATCACCCTCAACGGCGGCAAGAACACCACGATCGAACGCGCCGCCACCGCCGCCGACCAGTTCCGGATCTTCACTGTCGACTCCGGTGGCGACCTCACCCTCAACCACCTGAAGATCATCGGCGGCCAGACCACCACGGCGGGCACCGATGGGGGCGGCATCCTGGTCAACGCGGGCGGGGGTTTGACAGTCAGCCACAGCGCAGTAACCCGCAACATCGCCGGTGGTAATGGTGGCGGCATCGCCAACAACGGGACCACCAACGTCAAGCGCTCGATCGTCAGCCGTAACACCGCCCCGCTGGAAGGGGGCGGCATCTACAACACGGGCGTACTGACCGTCAACGAGTCTGAGGTCAAGGCGAACACCGGCACCCTCGCGGGAGGCGGTATTGGGAGCACGGCCGGAACGGTCGAGGTTTCCAAGAGCTCCATCTCCGGCAACTGGTCCGATCAGGGAGCTGGTCTCTTCATCGTTGATGGCGGAATCGGCTCGGTAACCGGCAGCCACATCAAGAATAACTCCGCTGCCGATGCTGGTGGAGGTGTCTTCCTGCTGGGCCAGTTGACGCTGCAGAAAGTCGTCCTCGCCGGCAACACCGCCGAAACCGGTGCCGGCCTCATTGTCGACGAGGAGTCCACGGCCGACATCACGGGCAGCCGCATCGTCGACAACACCGCCGGCGCCCAGGGCGGGGGCATCTATAACGCTGGTATGACCACGGTTACCGGCACCAAGCTCGATGGGAACCAGGCCGACACGGGTGGTGGTGTCCAGAATCTCGCGGCAGCGACGCTGACCTTCTTTGGCTCAATGGTCACCGACAACCTAGCTGTGACCGACGGCGGGGGCATCGTCAACGACGTGGGTGGGACCGTCACCCTGAACACGGCCACCGGCACCATCGTTATCAGTAACCGTCCGAACAACTGCGTGAATGTTCCCGGCTGCGCCGGCTAGCGACCCGGAGTGGGTCAAAGTTCACCCGGGCCCCGCTCCTGCCGGATGCGGTAGGGGCGGGGCTCCGTCGTGCGGTGGCTCACCAGAGCTACGGCGCGCCGCCGGATTCGCTGCTGACGCCGCTGTCGAGGGCCTGGCCCTCGCTGCCGCCGCCACCTCTTCCACGGAGGCTGCTGGAAGACCCCACCGTAGAGCACTGCGCGTGGGGCCGGTGCGGTCAGCTACCGGAATGGCCGCCGCGAGCAGATAGTGCAGCACGTCGGTCGCCGCGTAGTCCTCCCCGAAGCGCCGGTGTAGCTCGGTGAGGACGCCGATGTCCTGGCCGATGGTGATGATCGGCGGCTCAGTGCCGTCGCCGGCGCGTCGTTGGCCCAGCCCGATCGTGCCCATTAGCCCGTTGCACAGGCAGCGGCTACCCGTGGTGTCCTCCGCCGCGCCGCCCTTGCGGATGTAGTCGTCGACCGGCTCGGCCGGGCACCGGAAACCGACCCGACCGGTCGGCCGCAGGTACGGGGTGCGCAGATAGCCCAGATCGCACCGGCGAGCGCGGGCCTGGTAGATGCCGTCCTCGGCGGCGGTGCCCTCCAGCTGGGCGATCTTGAAGGGGAAGCCGGTCGGGGAGGCGACCGGATCATTCTGGATCGCGAGCTGCCCGTCGGTGGCCCGCTGGAGTAACTGCCGCCGTAGCTGGGGGCTGATTCCGGATTCCCGGCAGAGGGCGAAGGCGGTGCCGACCTGAACACCGGTGGCTCCGGCCGCCTGGACGGCGGCTACCCGCCGCGGGTCGGCCTGGCCGCCGGCGACCCAGAACGGCAGCCCGGCTGCGGCTACCTTGGCCAGGTCGATCCGGTCCCGCTCGCCGTAGACGGGTTCACCGTTGTCATCGAGGACCAGCTTGCCGCGCGGTCGCGCGGAGTGGCCGCCCGCGGTGGGCCCTTCGAGGACGAAGCCGTCGGGGCAGGTACGGGGGCTGCGGGCAAGGTAGCTGACCAGGGACGCGGCGGAGACGATCGCCAGGAACCGCGGCCGTGGGAGGGGCGGTAGTTGCTCGCCGGTCAAATCAGGCGGGTTGAGGGCGACGGTGTGGGCTTCCCCCGCCGCGCTGCCCTCGACAGCGACGGGCAACTGGACCGGTCGGTGGTGGGTCAGGGCGTCGATCAGAGACGGGATCTCACTGGGCAGGCCGGCACCCATCAGGATGTAGTCGACCCCGGCCAGCATCGCCCCGTACACCGCGGCGGGGGTGGCGAGTTGGATCTTCTCCAGGTAGTTGATGCCGACGACGCCGCTGTGGCCCTGCTTGGCCAGGTAGACCTCGACGAAGTTGGCGACCACGGCCAGCTCGTTCGCGTGTCGTCGGGGCCGCATGCTCAGCAGTGGTGCCGGTCGGAACGGTTTGTCGGCGGGGATTCCCCCCGGTACGAAGTAGCGGTCCAGCACTCGTTGGGCGACCTCCGGCGCGGGAAATGCGCTCAGCGCCTGCCGGAGCGTGCCGTCCTCGTCGCCGAGCTGTAGCCGGCGGGCCAGTGACGCGTCGAGTGCTACCCCGGACACCACCCCGAGCTGGCCGGCGGCGGATACGGCGGCGGCCAGCCGCCAGCTGGAGACACCGACGCCCATCCCGCCCTGAATGATGATCGGAAGTTCCACCCTGTTTTCCTGCCCTTCAGCCGGCCTGTCGGCACTGGCAATCCTGTGGTCTGCCGGGCCGGGGGCGACAGGGCATTTGGTCCTGTAATCAGGTGGGCCAGGTCACGAAGGGCCCTGCGGCCGGAGGCCGGACCCCGGGCGGGCGCCGGCCACGCACCGCGAACCCCTTGTCTGTTTTAGGAGTTTCTTCGGATTCATGTTCGGTTGGGGTCAGTGTCGGTTTAGCGTCTGAGATGGCTGCTACCGCCTGCCTGGTAGCCGAGGAAGCTGGCCTGGGTCGGCTCTTCCTCGCCGTTCACGGGGGAAGGACATCGACACCGCGATGAACCAGCAGCATCACACCCACGAAACCGGGGCCGACCGCTCAGGCGAACGCCGGGCGCGGTCGCGCTGGTGGACGGTCGGCCTGGCCGGGGTAGCCGGGCTGGCCCTCACCGCCGTCGGCGTCGCGACGGCTCCGGCCGCCGGCGCTGCCGGACGCGCCGCCACCAGCGCCGAAACCCAGCCTGGGGGCAGCCACCGGGACAACGGCAAGTCCACGCATGAGGACAGAAACAAGGGCGACCGGGGCAAGGGGAAGAAGGCTACGCCGAAGGGCACGCCGGTCCCCTGCGACGCCGATCTGCTGATCGCGGCGATCACGTCCGCCAACGCCACCGGCGGTGGCGTGTTCGACCTGGCGAAGGACTGCACCTACCTGCTCACCGCCGACATCGACGGCGCCGGGCTACCCGCGATCATGACCCCGATCACCCTCAACGGCGGCAAGAACACCACGATCGAACGCGCCGCCGCCGTCAACGATTTCCGGATCTTCATCGTCGACACCGGTGGTGACCTCACCCTCAACCGCCTGAAGGTGACCGGTGGACAGACCGACGGCAACGGTGGGGGAGTCCTCGTCAACGCCGGGGGAGCGTTGACCACCAATCACAGCGCCATCACCCGCAACATCGTCCAGGGTGACGGCGACGGCGGCGGCATCGCCAACCTGGGCACCACCCGGATCAAGCACTCCAAGGTCGACTGGAACACCACCAGCGAACAAGGCGGTGGGATCTTCAGCACCGGCCTCTTGGAGGCCGTCAAGTCGCACATCGACAACAACACCGCCGACACCGGTGGCGGTATCTACCAAAGCGGTAGCACCGTCACCGTCAAGGGCGGCAGTATCTCCAGCAACCAGGCCTCCGCGGGCGGAGGGCTGTATCAACTTGGCGGAATTGGCGGGCTGACCGGCACCAAGGTCGCGAAGAACACCGCCAGTGGAAACGGTGGCGGTATCCGCGTCGGCGAAGGCGGGCAGCTGACGCTGCGAAAGGTCAGCCTCACCGACAACTCCGCGCTGTCGGGTGTCGCCGGTGGCTTGTTCGTGGAAGGTGCCGAAGTGCTGGACACCATCGCTGTCATCGAGGACAGCCTCATCAAGAACAACACCGCCTTCGACATCGGTGGAGGGATCGACAACTCGGGAGTAGCCGTGTTGCGGAACACCAAGGTCATCGGAAACCAGGCCAACGAGGGCGGCGGCATCTTCAACTCCGGCACGTTGACGCTCTTCGCGACGCAGGTGGTCAAGAACATTGCGGTCACCGACGGCGGGGGCATCTTCAACACCCTCGGCACGGTTGAGCTGAACACCGCCACCGGCACCGTGGTCATCAAGAACCGACCCAACAACTGCGTGGACGTCCCCGGCTGCGCCGGCTGACACTCCGAGCAGAGAACCAAGGGTTCCGCCCCACCGCGAGCACGCGGTGGGGCGGAACTCCGTTCCAGTCACCTTGGCGATGACCGTAGCCCGCGCCTGAACCTGCCCTGTCGTTCCTCGCCGCGCGGGCGGTGACCAGCGCCGTGCTGCGGCGCTCCCCGACCGGCCGGATGCTCACCGAATCGGATTGCGGTAGGCGGCATCCCACGTCTTGCGGCCCAGTAGCCCGTCTCTGCTGAGGCCCTGATCCGCCTGGAACGCTTTGATCAGCTCTCGGTGCTCCGGGCCGTACTTGCCGTCGTGGCCGTTCCGGCGGAGGTACCGCTTTCCCCTGCCAGCGGGCCAGCCTCGGCGGGTGAGCTGTTTGGTCCACATTGCTAGCCACTGTCGGTCCGATTTTCCGTTGAATTTCCGGCGGTAGTAACCTGACACCGACCGATCTCCTCCGCTACGGGAGCCAAAGTAGTAGCCGCTCGGCAGCGGGAATGACACGGCTGGCCCCGGTGCGGGTCGGACCGGGGCCGGCTTTTCGGGCTTGACCGCTCCCGGTTTGCCGAGCTGGTCGAGCCGCCAGTTCGTGCCGCGCACCGTGTCGGCGGCCTGGGTGAAGTCAGAGTTCACGTGGCAGTGGGTCGTGTGCCGGTTCGAGCCGGTGTAGGTGTGGGTCGTGAAATTGTGCCGGCGGTGCCAGATCCGGCCCCGGTAGATGATGTACCGCACCCACCACAGGGCGCCGGAGCGGGCAAGCTTCACCCACAGCTGTACGACCTGTTCCATAGTGACCCCGTCCGGGTCGCGGAGGTCGGCGTCGAAGTCTCGGGCCCGTACCTCGTCAAGGTTGTCGCCGTCGCGATACTCCGGCCGGCCGGTCCGGTCCGGGTTGTGGCTCGATGGGGAGCTCTGGTGGGAGGTATCGCCGATCGAGCCGTCCGACCTGGTGTCCCGCTTGGGGAATCGCTTGTTGAGTTGATCACGAGCTTCATTCAGGTTCGGTACCACCATCCATGCCATCGATTTTCACCTCCACAACTGGCCAGTCGGTCTGCTCGGGGTCTAGCCATGGATCCGGGGTCTGCATCCCGATGTGCTGCTCCGGGTCCTCGTTCGGGACCGGGTGCGGGTTGGTGGCGGACATGACCCTCCCCTCAATTGAGATGCAATTTGATCGGTGGGTAAGCCCAGCGCTTGCAGCGCGATCGGCGAGATTATGATTCCTCCATGAATCACGATCTCGACAATTTATGTCGGCCCGCCGGTGATTAATCGATTCTAGCGGCCGGGTGGCTCATGGGCATGATCAAACCTTTATCGCAGATTGCTCTGTGGGTGAGTGGCCGGCGTTGATACGAGATGTGAACTCACATTCTTGATTGCGTGCGCTGCCCCCGGTGGTCGATGATCATCTGGGTGTGTGGCCGTCGCAATGCTCGTCGCCCTATTGATGTTCGATGGCGTTCAGCGCGCGGTTGTCCGGGGGCTGGCGGCCTGTCAGCGGCCAGTGTCGTGGCGGTCCCGCGCCGCTCCTGCCTGGTCGTTCCGCTTCTGGGCTGGGGGATGGGGGGGTAGGAGTGCGACGAACTACGGCACCCTGCTCGTGACCCCCGGCCCGGGGTGAGGGTCGGTTGGGGCAGCCCCGGCATTTACCTCAGTCGAAGCTACAGCTCTGCTGACCGCTAACTTTCTTGCGACCGGTGGGTGGCGGGGGGATGCTTCCCGGGTGGTTTATCGAAAAGGAGTGTCTACTATTATTCGGGCTTCGCCTTACTGGCCGGTGTTGCAGCACCGCATTTTGCGGCGACTGTTCCCGGGGTTCGTGTTGTCGGCACTGGGCGATGGCATGAGCCTGGTCGCGGTCAGCTGGCTTGCCCTTCAGCTGGCCCCGTCGGAAAGCAAGGCCACCTGGGCCGCGGTGGCGATCGCCGCGTACACCCTGCCGGGGGCGCTCGGGTCGGTGCTGTTCGGTCGGTGGCTCAGTGGCCGCGGCGGTGCCCAGCTGGCCGGGTGGGACGCGGTTCTGCGGACCGTGATGCTGGCGCTGATTCCGGTTGCGCACCTTGCCGGCGTGCTGGATATCTGGTGGTACACGGTGTTGCTCGGACTCTCCGCGCTGCTGCGGTCATGGGGGTCGGCTGGTCGCTTCACGCTCGTCGCCGAACTACTTCCGCCGAAGCACCGCTTGGCGGGTAACGCGCTCATCGGTCTCCTGGTCGAGGCGTCGGTCCTGGTCGGCCCGGCCCTCGCGGCGGTGATCATCGGGTTCGGCGGCCCGGTCGTCGTGATCGCCATTGACGCCGCGACGTTCGGCGTTCTGGCGATCACCTACCTGCTCGCCGTGCCCAAGGCGGCGCACGCTCCGCTCGGAGCGCGGAGGTCGTCCGGTCTCGCCGGTTTCGCTGCGATCTCACGCGACCGCGGCATACTTGGTCTCTCTATCCTGACCTTCGGCTTCTTCTTCCTCTACGGGCCGATACTGGTGGCGCTGCCGGTCCACGTTGGGGCGGCGTCCGGCGACTCAGCTGGAAGTCTCGCCGCGTTTTGGGTGGTCTTCGGTGCTGGCGCGATCGTCGGCGGTTTCGCCGCTGGCTACCTGCGGCGCTGGCGACTGTGGCCGGTCACCATCGCCATCGTGCTGGCCTGGGGCGTCGCCCTACTGCCGCTGGGTGCCGGGGCGCCGATGGGAGTGGCGCTCATCATGTTCGCGGTGGGTGGGCTCGTCTGGGCGCCCTTTCCCGCTACCACGATGGCCCTGTTGCAGGCCCGAACCGAGGGGGGTACGAGAGCTCAGGTGATCGCCGCGTACAGCGCGATCGCGACTCTCTCCGTGCCGCTCGGCACCCTTGCCGGCGGGCCGATGATCACCAACTTCGGTGCCCAGCCCACCATTCTCGGCTGCGCCGGACTGACGCTGGCCCTCGGCCTGGCGGCGGCAGCTGTCGCGATCGGCCGGGCTCGCCGGTGGTCGGACGGCCAGGTCGCAGCCGAGTCCCGGCCCAGCATGGAGTCGGCAGCCAGGGGAGCGTAAGAGGTATTCATGTTCGTCTGGTTTGGTGGATTTAATCGAATTCAGGGTTTCGTGCCGCTCCCCTTTGTTTAGCGTGCGGTGGCTGGGATCACCCGTCCGGTAGCTGAGGAGTGACCTCGACTGGCACTCGGGCCGGGTGGTTCCTTGCCGTGCACGGGGGAAGGACATCGAGACCGCGATGAACCATCAGCGCCACGCTCAGGGGGAGCCGCCCGACCGGCCGGGCGAAAAACCGGCGCGGCCATGGCGGCGGCGGTGGTGGTTTGTCGGGTTGGCGGGGGTGACCGGTGTGGCGCTCACCGCCGTCGGGGTTGCCGTGACCCCGGTCGGCGAGACGATCAGACGCGCCCTGCCGGCCGTTGGCGCGTCCGGATCCCCGGTTGACGTGCCACCCGCCGACGACTCGCGGGACGAGAGCAGCGGCGAGGCCGACCAGGGCGGCGGGGTCGTGGGCGACGCGGGTACGGGCGACGGGCAGCAGGGGGAGCGGCGGGAAGGCAAGCCGGTCCCCTGTAACCCGGATCGGCTGATCGCCGAGATCGCTCTGGCCAACGCCGGCGGTGGTGCCGTGCTCGACCTCGCTGCGGACTGCACCTACCTGCTGACCGCTGATGTCGGGGAGGGGGCCGGACTGCCCCCGATCACCACCCCGATCACCCTCACCGGCGGCAGGAACACCACCATCGAGCGGGCCGCCGCCGTCAACCAGTTCCGGATCCTCGCCGTGAACGCCGGTGGTGAGCTCACCCTCAATCAGCTGACGATTACCGGCGGCCACGCCGCCGAGGGGGGCGGCGGGATCCTCGTCAACACCGGTGGCGTGTTGACCGTCAACCACAGCGTCGTTCATCGCAACATCGCCGGCGTCCTCGGCGGCGGTATCGCCAACAACGGCACCGCCCGGGTCAGCCACTCCAGCATCGAACGGAATATCGGGAACCAGCGCGGCGGAGGGGTCTTCAGCGCTGGTCCGCTGGAAATCGCCCAGTCCCACGTTCGCGGAAACCTCGCCGACCTCGGGGGCGGTGTCTTCGCCTCGGACAGCGGCGTGACCGTCCAGGGCGGCAGCATCGCCGACAACTGGGCGCAGTCCGGTGGTGGGTTGTTCGTCTCTGGCGGCATCGGCACGGTTACCGGCACTCGAATCACCGGAAACTCGAGCCATTCCGACGGCGGTGGCGTCCGGGTTGGTCTCGGCGGCCAGCTGACCCTGCGGTGGGTCCGCCTGACCGGTAACACCGCACTCTCCGGTCTGGCTGGTGGTCTCTTCGTCGAGGGGGACATCGGCGGAGGGAGCTACGTCGTCATCGAGGACAGTGTCATCCGGAACAACACCGCGATGGCTGCCGCGGGCGGTGGAATCTTCAACGCGGGGCAGACGGTGGTGCGACGTACCCGGATCCTCGGCAACCGGGCCGACCGGGGTGGCGGCATCCACAACTCCGGGACGGTCAGCCTCAGCGCTACGAAGGTGGTCGACAACGTCGCCGTCACCGATGGTGGGGGAATCGTCAATGACGGCGGCACCGTGGAGTTGAACACCGCCACCGGCACCATCGTGATCAAGAACCGGCCGAACAACTGCGTCGATGTTGCGGGCTGCGCCGGATAGCCGCCCGCCATTTCGTAATCGAGGGTGAATGCTCGTTGGTAGCCCGCCTTCCGGCCCTCGTTGTCAGTCGGGTGCACGTCTTGAGAAGAGGTGGCTCGACATGAATCGCGCGTCCGGAGCCGGCCTGGCCGTTCCGGTCCAGTCCGTTGCTCCCGTCGTCATCCCGGCACCCGCCCGGACGGTCGACCTTGAGCTACGGGTGTCGGCGCCAGTGACTGGCTCGCGCCGACCAGTCGTGCTGTTCTCGCACAACCACGGGCCGTCCAACCTCTCCTCGTGGCGCGGGTACGACCCGCTCGTGGAGATCCTGGCAGCCTGCGGTTTCGTCATCGTCCAGCCAACACACCTGGACTCGTTGGCCCTCGGCCTACGCGACGCGGAGGCTGCCGAGGCCCCGCTCTACTGGCGCTCGAGAGCGACCGACCTGTCGTTTATCATCGATAATCTCGACGCGGTCGAGGCCGCGGTGCCCACGCTCGAGGGACGGGTCGACCGGGAACGGATCGCGGTCGTCGGGCACTCGGCGGGCGGCCACACCGCCTCCCTCCTCCTCGGCCGCCGCGTCAAGGACCCGGAGGACGGCTCGATCGTTGATCTATCCGACCCCCGGGTTCGGGCCGGAGCGATCCTCTCGGGCCTTGGCCGGGGCGGCGCTGCCCTGAGCGAGTACGCGAGGGAGAAATACCCGGTGCTGCAGACGTCTGACTTCAGCACGATGACCACTCCGGCGCTTGTGGTCGCGGGTGATCAGGACTGCGGGCCGCTCAATGTTGTTGGCGCCTCCTGGCACCGGGACTCGTACACCTTGTCTCCCGCGCCGAAGTCCCTGCTGACCGTCTTCGGGGGTGAGCACAGCCTCGGCGGAATCGTCGGCTTCGGTGCCGCCGAGACCACGGATGAGGACCCCGACCGGGTCTCGGCGGTGGGCGCCATGGTCGGCGCCTACCTGCGCACCGTGCTCGGGGTTGACAGCGAGGCTTGGGCCCGGGCGAGGAGGGAACTGGACGCCTCGCCCACGCCGCGGGGCAACGTGACCGACAAGTAGCGATTCGGCGATGTTCTCAGTAGTTTCGGGAGCTTTTTTTCGGGTTCATGTTCGTCTGGGGTCATTGTCGGCTTAGCGTCTGACTGTCGGCTACCGCGGGTCAGGTAGCCGAGGGACGCCACGCCGGGTTTGGCCCCTGGTCGGTGGAGTTCCTCGTCGTTCGGGGGAAGGCACCGGCACCGTGATGCAGTACCAAGACCACGACCAGGGGGGTAGACCGGAGCGTCCGGCCCGTACCCGACCATGGTTGGTGGCCGGGGTGGCCGGCCTCCTTCTCGCCCTTCTGGCCCCTGCGGCCGCCGCGCGCCCCGGAACGGGAACCGATGACCAGACGAGGCCGAAGGGCACGCCGGTGCCCTGTGCCGCGGACGCGCTGATCGCGGCGATCACTATCGGCAATGCCCAGGGCGGTGCGGTGCTCGACCTCGCCAAGGACTGCACCTATCTGCTGACCGCTGAGGTCGAGGAGGGGGCCGGCCTGCCCGCGATCACCTCACCGATCACCCTCAACGGCGGCAAGAACACCGTCATCGAACGCGCCGCCGCTGTCGAACAGTTCCGGATCCTCACCGTCGAGGCCGACGGCGACCTCACCCTCAACCACCTGAAGATCGCCGGTGGCCAAACCGCCGAGGACGGTGGGGGGATCCTCGTCGGCGCCGGTGGCGCCCTCACCCTGAACCACAGCCGGATCGTGGGCAACATCAGTGCCCAGGAGGGCGGCGGTATTCGGAACTCGGGCACCGCCACCATCACCCACTCTCACCTCGAACGGAACACCGCCGGTGCGGGTGGGGGCGGGGTCGCCAGTACTGGCGTTCTTGACCTGCGCTCCGCCACCGTGGGCGAGAACGTCGCTACGAACGGCGGGGGCATCTCCAGCGCCGGGTCCGTTGTCGTCGCCGGCAGTGCGATCACCGGAAACCGGGCAACCTCGGTCGTCGGTGGCGGGCTGCTCGCCACCGGAGGAAGCGCCCTGCTCACCGACTCGCAGGTGGTTCGCAACTCCTCCAACACCGAGGGCGGCGGGGTGGTCGCCATCGCTGTGCAGCTGCACCTGCGGCGGGTCGTTGTCGCCGACAACGCGGCCCGTAGCGGGGGCGGCGGACTGATCATCGGCGGTACTTCCGCCGCGACCGTGCAGCAGGGTCTCATCAAGGGCAACACCGCCAACACCGATGGCGGGGGCGTCTTCAACGCCGGGGCGTTGGCGCTGTTCGACACCGAGGTCCGGGGCAATCAAGCCACTCGGGGCGGAGGTGTCTACAACAATGCCGACGGCACGCTCACCCTCCACACCTCCACGATCGGGAAGAACACCGCGATCAACGACGGCGGTGGAGTCTTCAACGTGGCCGGTGGCACGGTCGAGCTAAACCCGGCCACCGGCACCGTGGTGATCAGGAATCGGCCCAACAACTGCGTCAACGTCCCCGGCTGCCCGGGCTGAAGCCCGGCGAAAGTCCCAGCAAACCATGCGCCAGTTGCGAACCTAGAGGTGATCGTCCAATGTGCGGGATAGCAGGCTATATCGGCATCAGCGCATTCTGGGGTGAGCCGGTGCTTCGCCGGATGGCCGACGCCCAGGTCCACCGGGGCCCTGACGGAGACGGCTACCTGACCGACGGGCTGATCGGGTTGGCGCACCGGCGGCTGGCGGTCATCGACCGAGCCGGTGGGAAGCAACCGTTGCGCTCGGCGGATGGCCGGTGGGTGCTGAGCTACAACGGCGAGGTCTACAACTATCGACAACTGCGTGCGGAGCTAAGCGACCTTGGCCATCGATTCTCCACGGAATGTGACACCGAGGTGGTGCTCGCCGCGTGGATCCAGTGGGGTCGGGCCGCCTTCGACCGTTTCAATGGAATGTTCGCCCTGGCCATCGCCGATCTGGAGCGTGGCGAGGTGGTGCTGGCCCGAGACCAGTTCGGCATCAAACCGCTGTACCTCGCCGACGACGGAGACGGACGGGTCTTCTTCGCCAGTGAGATCCGTCCCCTCTTCGCCGCCGGTGCGGTCACGCCCAAGCCCGACGACCACACCATCTACCGATACCTGCGGTTTCGGATCCACGACGACACCCCACGGACGTTCTTCCACGGGGTCACCCGGTTGATGCCGGGAGAGACCGCCCTGCTCACCTCGGACGGCGCGATCCAACGCTCCACCTACACCCGCCTCTACGAGGACATGGAGGCGCTCGCGGCGGCGCCGAACCGCTATGACCAGGCAGCGCAGGAACGGTTCCGGTCGGCACTCGACCAAGCGATCCAGGCGCGACTGGTCAGCGACGTTCCGGTCGGCACGGCCCTCTCCGGCGGGCTGGACTCCTCAACCGTGGTGGTCAGCGTCCATTGCATGCTGGCAGCCGCCGACGAAGCCATCCGACCGGTTGGTGCGACGCAACAGACCTTCTCCGCGGTCTTCCCAGGGGAACGAAACGATGAGGAACGCTACGTTGACGCGGTCGCGGCCGCCTGCGGCGAGGCGCTTCAGGTGCACAAGGTGCGCCCGACCCCGGACCGCTTTCTGGTTGATCTGCGGGATTTCGTCCGGACGCAGGAAGAGCCGGTCATCTCCACCGCACCGTACGCGCAGTACTGCGTGATGCGTGCGGCCAGCCAACACGTGACGGTGATGCTCGACGGTCAGGGCGCCGACGAGCTGCTCGCCGGCTACCTGCCCTACTATCTGGTGCACCTGCGCGGCCTGCGCGGGGGCCGGGTGGCCGGGGAGCTGCTCCGCTCCGTCGATGTGCTCTGGCGCCTGGGCCGCACCCGGCTGACCGATGCGATTGGTCGCCGGCGGCGGACCCCGATCGCCAACCTGCTGGGTCGGGATTTCGCCGAAACCTATCGGTACGAGCGCTTCCCGATGGTGCGCGACGACCTCAAGGCCCGGCTGGCCGTCGACCTCTTTCGGCACAGTCTCCCGGCACTGCTCCGTTACGAGGATCGGAACAGTATGCGATTCTCGGTCGAGGGGCGGGTGCCGTTTCTCGACACCACCCTGCTGCGCACCGTGTGGGCGCTTGACCCGTCCGCGATTATCCACCAGGGATGGAACAAGCGGGCACTGCGGGACGCGACCGTTGACCTGTTGCCCCGGCTGGTTAATCGACGTCGCAACAAGATTGGTTTCACCACGCCCGAGGACAGCTGGTTCCAGCGCATCAAGAACGAGCTGTACATGACTTTTGCCTCGCAGTCGTTCGGTGCGCGACCCTACTTCAACCAGCGGGCCGTGCTACAGGCCTTCGAGGATCACGTCGCCGGCCGGGGCGGCGCGGAAACCATGACCTTCTGGCGGATGCTCAATGTCGAACTGTGGTTGCGCGAATTCATCGACCCACCGCCGGCCAGCGAGGCGGACACCTCGGGGCCGGGTGAGCCGGCCCGGGTAGCCACCCAGCGGGTCACCGGCTCGGAGCCCGACCGGGGCGCAGCTCCGCCAGCACTTCCGAAGCCGGATTTCGTACCCAACCAGGGGAAGGAGTTGCTGACGCCCGGTGGCGCCTGGGCCCGGTTTCCGCTGCGGACCGATCTCATCGCCCACGGTGACGACGTCCCCGCGCTCGCCGTCAACCGGGTCGGTGAGTTCTACAAACGGGGGGCGGAGCTGCCGTTCTCCGTCCAGCAACTGGCAACCGCCGGATCCTGGTACCTGTTTGTCAGCGAAAAGGTGGTCGCGGTCGCGCAGGGACGAATCTTCAACGTGACCGATGTCAGGAGTGGGGCCTGGGCACGCTTGCTGTCGCGCGGTGTCCTACGCACCCCGTACGGCGTCGGGCTGGGGCATCCGGCCACGATGCAGCTGGCCATCCAGGAGGTAGGGCTGCCCCGCATCCTGGCCGCCGCGGCAGTCGGGGCAGCTGGGAAGGCGGTCGGGCGGCGGGGGCTGTTCTACCGGGTCGCCGGCCCGGCGGTACGCGCCATTGACGGGCCCACCGAGTACTCGGCCTACCCGGCGAACATATCGGCGAAGCTGGCGCCGCACAATCCGCGTCAGGTCGCCCAAGACATCTCGTCGGCCATTCGGGCGGCCCTGCCCGCCGAGTTCGCGGAGCGGTTCGGCGGCACAGTGATCATCGATGCCAACGACTTCGGTCAGGACATTCTGGGCCAGGACGCCGACTTACCGGACACGGTGTTGGTGGAGGCGTTCGTCGACAACCCCCTCGGCCAGGCCCGCGAGCAGACGCCGTTCGCGGTTGTGGTGGCCCAGCCCCGGCGCGGGGTAGCGGTCCAGAGTGGCGGGCAGCGGGTGGGGCACACCGGGGGCTGAACCGGCACCGCCGATGCCACCCCGTGGTAGCGGGGGGCATCGGCGGTGGTGGTGCGCCAGTTGAGGTGCCTCAGCCGATGAAGCCCTCGGCCTTCATCCACTCGGAGACGACCTGGGCCACCGGCTCGCCCTGGACGTCGATCTTCTCGTTGAGCCCGCGGAGGGTGTCGTCGTCGAGCTTGGCGATCACCGGCTCGAGGATCGTCAGAATGGCGCCGTACGACTCGGCGGTCTCGCCGTTGAGGGTGGGAGCCGGGTTGTAGATCGGGAAGAAGCTCTGGTCATCCTCCAGCACCCGCAGGTTCAGGTGGCTGATCCGGCCGTCGGTGGTGAAGACCTCGCCGAAGTTGCAGGCCTCGCCCTTCTCCGTCTCGGTGTAGACGACGCCGGTGTCGACGACCTTGACGTTGTCCGCCGGGATGTCCATCCCGTACGCCGCGGTCATTCCGGGCCAGCCGTCGTTACGGCCGGCGAACTCGGTCTCCAGGCAGAACGTCGCCTCCTGCGGGTTGCTCTTGGCGAACTCGGCGAGTTCAGAGACGGTCGAGAGGTTCCACTCCTCGGCCTTGTCCTCCCGCAGCGCGATGGCGTAGGTGTTGTTCGCGGGAGCGTACGCCCCCCAGACCACGTTGTTCTTCTCCTTGTCCTCCTCGACCACGGCCGCGTACTGCTCGGCGGAGTCCTGGATCGGGTCGGTGTGGTCGAGGTAGGTGATCCACGCCGTACCGGTGTAGTCCCAGTAGACGTCGACCTCGCCGCTGAGCAGCGCCTTACGGACGTTGACCGAACCCTTGATGTTGGTCTTGTCCTCGACCTCCGCCCCAGCGGCGGTCAGCGCCTGCATCGTGATGTGCCCGAAGACGATGTTCTCGGTGAAGTCCTTGGAGCCGACCGCGATGTTCTGTCCCTTGAGGGTGGCGTCCTCCTTGATCGATCCCTCGCCGACCGCGACGTCGGTGCCGGAGTCCTCAGTCGTCACCGAGCAGCCGGTGAGCGCGAGGGCGACCACCGCGGAGCCGGTCACCAGGCGGGTGAGTGCAGTTCGATTTCGCATCGTTACCTTCCTTGGGCTAGTGCGAGTGTCGGGTGGTGGGTAGGTGCGGGATGCCGCCGCTCAGTCGAGCCCACGGGGGCGGAGCAGGTCGGAGATCACTCCGCCCAGCCAGTCCAGCGTCAACGCCAGGGCTGCGGTCAGCACGGCGCCGGTGACGAGGATCGTTTCGCGCTGGAGCTTGATCCCGGTCACGATCAGCGCACCCATACCCCCCGCGTCGATGAAGGTGGCGAGGGTGGCCACGCCGACGGCGAGGACGAGTGCGGTCCGTACCCCGGCGAGGATCACCGGAACAGCCAACGGAAGCTCGATCCGGAGCAGGACGGCCAGCGGTGACATACCGATGCCCCGACCAGCCTCGATCAGATGGCGGTCTACCTGGTTGATCCCGACAATGGTGTTCTGCAGTACCGGGAGGACAGAGTAGGCGACCAGGCAGATCAAGGCGGTCGAGAAGTCGATGCCGAGGAAGATGCTCAGCAGGACGAGCAGCCCGATCGCGGGCGTCGCCTGGCCGATGTTGGCCAGGCCGGTGGCGAACGGAGTCAGCCACCGCAGGGACGGACGGGTGAGCAGGATGCCGCCCCCACCGGCGATCGCCACGACGAGGACGGTGGTCAGCGCGGCGAGCGTCACATGTTCCCCGGCCGTCCGCAGCAGGTAGTCGGCGTTGAGGAAACGCTGCTCGATGTCGTCCAGATTCGTGGCGCTGACCCAGAGGTAGGTGCCGAGCAGTACCACAGTGAGGATTACCGGCATTGTGGCGTGTCGCCGCAGCAGTCCGCGCCAGCGGGACGGCGGGGTAAGCACCGTCGCTGCGGCCTGGGTCTCGACGGCGCTGCTCATCGCTGCTCCGGGGTGAGCTCGGCGGCGGGGGCCACGCCCGAACGCTGGTCGGGAACGCCGGAACCCGGTGCGCCTCGCTCGGGCGTGTGGTGGATCACCTGCATCAGGCCGTCGAGCGTCACCGTGCCGGCGTAGCGGCCGTGCTCGTCAACCACGACGGCGGCGCCGTCGCGGGAGGCGAGCATCGCGTCCAGGGCGTCGCGGAGCGTCGCCTGCGGCTCGACCGTCGTCACCGTCTGGCCGGCGGCCCCGTCCAGGGCGCCCGCGTCAGCGGTCAGATCATCGGCGTTGACCCAGCGCAGCGGCCGATTGTCGGCGTCCACGGTCAGCGCCGAGGAGCCTTCGGTCTGCTCCAGCTGACGCTTCGCGCCGTTCGCGGCCTTGTCCGGCTGGATCAGCGGGATGTCCTCCCACGCGATCGCGTCAACCCGGCGCAGGTCGAGCTGCTTGAGTCGGGCACCGCGGCCGATGAACTGGGCAACGGTGCTGTCAGCAGGACTCGCCAGCAGGTTTTCCGGGGTGTCGAACTGCCGGATCTTGGACCTCTCGCCGAGGACGGCGATCCGCGTACCCATCTTGATCGCCTCGTCGAAGTCGTGCGTGACGAAAACGATGGTCTTGCGCAACTGCTCCTGCAGGCGGAGGAACTCGTTCTGCAACCGGTCCCGGGTCATCGGGTCGGTGGCGCCGAAGGGCTCGTCCATCAGCATTACCGGCGGATCCGCGGCGAGCGCCCGGGCCACGCCGACGCGCTGCTGCTGTCCGCCGGAGAGCTGACGGGGCAGCCGGTTGCGGTAGATGGCCGGCTCGAGGCCGACGAGGTGGAGGAGTTCGTCGGCCCGGGCCTCGATCCGCTTGCGGTCCCAGCCGAGCATCTTCGGCACCAGGCCGACATTGGTGGCGACGCTCATATGGGGGAAGAGCCCCACCTGCTGAATGACGTAGCCGATCTGCCGGCGCAGGTCGTTGCCGTCCAGCGCGGTCACATCGGTGCCATCGATGAGAATCCGGCCGCTGCTAGGCTCGATCAATCGATTGATCATCTTCATGGTGGTGGTCTTGCCGCAGCCGGAGGGGCCGACCAAGACGATGATCTCGCCCTGCTGGATCGTCATCGACATGTTCTCGACGACCGGGGCTTTCTGCCCTCGGTAGAACTTGTTGACCTGCTGCAGGTCGATCATTACGTCGTGGCTCATTCTCGGCCTCCGAGGGAGGGGGAAGGGACTGCTGTGCTGGGCGTGAGCGTCGGGCGGCGCGCCGGCCGGGGGCGGAACAGCTTCGGCCGTTGCCCGGCCTGGGTGAGCTTGCCCAACAGGGCGAGGGCGAAGTCGACGGTGAGCGCCAGCACAATGACGCCGAGGGTTCCGACCAGCGCCTGGTTCAGGGAGTTCACGCCGCCGAGGTTGGCCAGGCCGGAGAAGATCTGGTTGCCCAGCCCCGGGCCTCCGACATAGGCCCCGATCGCGGCGATCCCCATCGTCATCTGGGTGGACACCCGAATTCCGGTCAGGATTACCGGCCAGGAAAGGGGGATCTCCACAGTGGCGAGAGATCGGAGTCGGCTCATGCCGATTCCCCGCGCGGCCTCGGTCAGGGCCGGGTCGATCTCGCTCAGGCCCACAATGGTGTTTCGGAGGATTGGCAGCAGGGCATACATGGTGAGGGCCACCAATGTGGGCGTGTAGCCCAGCCCGAGTGGTGCGATCAGCAGGCCGAGTAGCGCGAAGGACGGGATGGTGAGCATGGCTGCGGCCATACCCGTCGCGACGGCCCGAGCACGTGGGTTGCGGTAGGTCCAGAGGGCGATCAAGACGCCGATGACCGTCGCCAGGGCGACGGACATCAGCACAATTGTCGCGTGTTCGAGGGTCTGTGCGAGTAACAGCTCACGCCGGCTCTGTAGATATTCGAGGAACGTCATGTGTCACCTGTCACCTCCTGCTGTGGCAATCGTGGGCCCTGAGTTCAAGGAGCGGCTGGGTGGGCCGTAGCGAATGCGGGTCAGCCATCAGCGAGTGGTGATCAGCCGATGGTGGCAAAGGGGGGTCCGACCAGGGGCTGAACCGCGACTCAGGGAGCACGGGCCCGCGTCGTTCGAAGCCGCCGTCCTCCCTTGCCTCGTCAAATTGGGTCACAATCTTAACTCAACGTCACACCAGGGACGGGGTGCCCTCGCGGGCATCGAGTGCGGGATGTGGGGTAGAGCGGGCGAAAGGTGCTGATGGCGCCCGTCGATCTGTGTTGTCCGTTGCCGTCGCGCCATGCGCGGGGCCCCGGTGCGCAGGTGTCTCGATGGCGAGGTGGCCGCCCCTGCGCGGCGGCTGGGGTGGTCGCACCGCGCCGTCCGGATTCGGTTCACATGGGTGCAAGAACGTTATCGTGTGTTCCTCGTCCTGTGATCTCTTCCGTATGTGCAGGTCAGGAGCGTGCGGGTTGGCGGGGTGCAGGAGAACGCGAGGTAAGGTTGCATCCCTGCACGCATCCGGTTCGACCCCCGAACCGGTCGGGAGCGCGCGGCCGGTCGGGAGCCGGTGCGGACGCACCGGACGGACGCGACTGTGGAGTGACGTGCGCCATGCCATCAAGTCGCCGAGTCGTCCTGTCGTCATGCCCGGGTTCGACGAGTTCCGCGACCAGTTAAGTGAGGTGAGTGGAAGTGACAACCCAGCGTTACGATTTCGTCATCGTTGGTGGCGGTTCTGCCGGCAGCGCGCTCGCCGACCGGATCTCCGCCGACCCGGGCAACCGGGTTCTGGTCCTGGAGGCGGGTCGTCCCGACTACCCGTGGGACGTCTTCATCCACATGCCGGCGGCGCTGCCGTTTCCGATCGGGAGCCGGTTCTACGACTGGCAGTACAACTCGGAGCCGGAGCCGCACATGCATGGGCGGCGTATCTACCACGCCCGGGGCAAGGTGCTGGGTGGGTCGAGCAGCATCAACGGAATGATCTTCCAGCGGGGTAACCCGTTGGACTATGAGCGGTGGGGTGCCGACCCGGGCATGGAGACCTGGGACTTCGCCCACTGTCTGCCGTACTTCAACAAGATGGAGTCCGCCCTGGGGGCGGATTCGGACGACCCGTTCCGTGGCCACGACGGCCCGCTGGTGTTGGAGCGTGGCTCGGCAGACAACCCGGTGATCCAGGCCATGCTCGCGGCGGCGGAGCAGGCCGGCTACCCCCGCACCAACGACGTCAACGGTCCGCAGCAGGAGGGTTTCGCCCCGTTTGACCGGAACGTTCGTCGGGGTCGGCGGTTCTCCGCGTCCCAGGCCTACCTGCGCCCGGCGATGAAGCGACCCAACCTCGAGGTCCGTACTCGGGCGTTCGTCACCCGCGTTATCTTCCAGGGCACCCGCGCCGTGGGCGTCGAATACACCCGTGGCCGAGGGACGACCCCCCACCGGGTGTACGCCAACGAGGTGATCCTCAGTGGTGGCGCGATCAACACGCCGCAGTTGCTGCAGCTGTCCGGCGTGGGCAACGCCGACGAACTGGCCGGCCTCGGCATCGACACCGTCGCGAACCTGCCCGGAGTGGGCGAGAACCTGCAGGACCACCTGGAGGTCTACATCCAGCACGCCTGCACCCAGCCAGTGACGATCCAGCCCTACCTGAACTGGCGGTACGCGCCGTGGATCGGTGCGAAGTGGCTGTTCGGACGGACGGGTCTGGGCGCCACCAACCACTTCGAGGCGGGCGGCTTCGTCCGGAGTAACGACACCGTCGACTACCCGAACCTCATGTTCCACTTCCTGCCGATCGCGGTCCGCTACGACGGCTCCTCCCCCTCCGGTGGCCACGGCTACCAGGTGCACATCGGGCCGATGTACTCCGACGCCCGCGGTACGGTCAAGATTGTCAACCGTGATCCTCGGGTGCACCCGGCCCTGCGGTTCAACTACCTCTCCACCGAGCAGGACCGACGGGAGTGGGTGGAGGCGGTCCGGGTGACCCGCGACATTCTCGGCCAGTCGGCGTTGGCGCCGTTCAGCGGTGGTGAGATCTCCCCCGGGCCCGAGGTCCAGACCGACGAGGAGATCCTCGACTGGGTCGCCCGCGAGGGTGAGACCGCGCTACACCCGTCCTGCACGGCCAAGATGGGGACCGACGACATGTCTGTGGTGAACCCCACCGACATGCGGGTGCACGGGTTGACCGGGTTGCGGGTGGTGGACGCCTCGGTGATGCCCTACGTCACCAACGGGAACATCTACGCCCCGGTGATGATGGTTGCCGAGAAGGCGGCGGACCTCATCCTGGGCAACACGCCGTTGCCGCCGTCGCCGCTCGACTACTACCGGCACGACCGCGGTTCGTCGGCGGTGGCGTGATGCCGCGTCGCGAGGGCAGAGCTGTGCCAGGGAAACATTCGACGAGTGCACCGGGGAGTTGCGCGTGAAGGACCTCTACATCGATGGGGAGTGGCGGGAGTCGGTAGCCGGCGGGCACCGGGAGATCCGCTGCCCGGCCGACGGCACCTCGGTGGCCACCGTCACCGAGGGGACCCGGGACGACACGATCGCGGCGATTCGCGCGGCCCGGAAGGCGTTCGACGAGGGGCCGTGGCCGTGGCCGAAGACCCCGGCCGGCGAACGCGGCGCGTTGCTGCACCGCGTCGCCGACCTCCTCCAGCGGGACAAGCAGAAGTTCGCCCGCGCGGAGTCGCTCGACACCGGTAAGCGGCTGGTGGAGAGCGAGTACGACATTGACGACGTGACCGCCTGCTTCCGGTACTACGCGGGAATCGCCGACACCGACAGTGGACGCGTCGTGGACACCGGGCGCAGTGACGCGATCAGCCGGGTCGAGTACGAGCCGATCGGTGTCTGCGGGCTGATCACGCCCTGGAACTACCCGTTGCTGCAGACCTCGTGGAAGGTCGCCCCGGCGCTCGCCGCCGGTAACACCTTCGTCCTCAAGCCCAGCGAGCTGACCCCCGCGACCGCGATCCTGCTGATGCGGGTGCTGGACGAGGCCGGGCTGCCGCCGGGCGTGGCCAACCTGGTCCTCGGCGCCGGTGCCGAGGTCGGCGCGCCGCTGGCCGAGCACCCGGACGTGGACCTGGTCTCGTTCACCGGGGGTCTGCAGACCGGGCGTGGCCTGATGGCGGCGGCCGCGGCGACGGTGAAGCGGGTGACGCTGGAGCTCGGCGGCAAGAACCCGAACGTCGTCTTCGCCGACGCCGACTTCGACGCCGCCGTGGACTTCGCGCTGACCGCGGTGTTCCTGCACTCGGGCCAGGTCTGCTCGGCCGGTACCCGGCTCGTGGTCGAGGAGTCCATCCACGACGCCTTCGTGGACGCGGTCGTGGATCGCGCCCGTCGGATTCGTCTCGGTGGGCCCTTCGACACCGAGGCGGAGACCGGCCCACTGATCTCCGCCGCCCACCTGTCCAAGGTGGAGTCGTACGTCGCGGCCGGAATCGCCGAGGGTGCGGTGCTGCGCTGCGGTGGCCGTCGCCCGGACGACGACCGCCTCGCCAACGGCTTCTACTACCTACCGACGGTGCTTGACCGCTGTCGCGGGGGCATGTCCGTGGTCCAGGAGGAGTCCTTCGGCCCGGTCCTCACCGTCGAGACCTTCACCGACGAGGACGAGGCGGTCCGCATCGCCAACGACACCCACTACGGCCTCGCCGGCGCGGTCTGGACCAGCGACGCCAGCCGCGCGCAGCGCGTCGCGCAGCGGCTGCGGCACGGCACCGTCTGGATCAACGACTACCACCCGTACGTACCGAAGGCGGAGTGGGGCGGCTTCCGGCAGTCCGGCAACGGCCGCGAGCTGGGCCCGACCGGGCTCAACGAGTACCGGGAAATGAAGCACATCTGGCAGAACACCGATCCCCGTCCGCAGCACTGGTTCCGCGGCTAGCGCCCCCACGCATCCCGTAACCGTCGCCCGAGGAAAGAGACGAGTCAGCCATGTCTGTCCCAACCGACTATCACCGCCGTCCCGGCGGGCCCATCCCCGCGTCCGCACTCCGGTGCTGCACGGGCGTGCCGAGGGCGCGGAGCAACGACCGGGCGGTGTGGGCCTCATGAGTACGGATACGGCGGTTCAGCCGCGCGGGCAGGTCAACGATCACCAGACTCCGGTGATTTCCGTCCGGAACCTGTGGAAGGTGTTCGGCCCGAACGCGGAGCGGGTGCCCGACTCGGCCGAGCTGGCGGCGCTGTCCCGGCGGGAGCTACGGGAGCGGGCCCGGTGCACCGCCGCGGTCCGGGAGGTGTCGTTCGACGTCGCGCCCGGTGAGGTCTTCGTCGTGATGGGGCTCTCCGGCTCCGGCAAGTCCACGCTGGTGCGCTGCCTGACCCGGCTGATCGAGCCGACCGCGGGGGAGGTGGTCTTCGAGGGCGAGGACATCCTGCGTGCCGACAAGAAGCGGCTGCGGGAACTCCGTCGCCGTAAGTTCTCGATGGTCTTCCAGCACTTCGGTCTCCTGCCGTACCGAACGGTGGTGGACAACGTCGGCTATGGACTGGAGATCCGGGGTGCCGGCCGCGCCGAGCGGATCCGTCGGGCGACCGAGGTCATCGACCTGGTGGGCCTCGACGGCTACGAGAACTCCTACCCGGACCAGCTCTCCGGCGGGATGCAGCAGCGCGTCGGGTTGGCGCGGGCGTTGGCCGGTGACCCGGACGTGCTCTTCTTCGACGAGCCGTTCTCCGCGCTGGACCCGCTGATCCGCCGGGACATGCAGAACGAGGTCATCCGGCTGCACCGCCAGGTCGGCAAGACGATGGTCTTCATCACGCACGACCTCTCCGAGGCGCTCAAGCTCGGCGACCGGATTCTGCTCATGCGCGACGGCAACGTGGTGCAGGCCGGGACCGGGGACGAACTGGTCGGGGCGCCGGCCGACGACTACGTGCGTGACTTCGTCCAGGACGTGCCCCGTGCGGATGTCCTCACCCTGCGGTGGATCATGCGTCCGGCCCGGGACTCCGACCAGCTGGACGGCCCCGAGCTGGGTCCGGGTGTGATCGTGCGGGACGCGGTGCGCCCGGTGCTCGCCGCCGACCGGCCGGTGCGGGTCGTCGAGAACGGGGAGCTGCTGGGCGTGGTCGGCCATGCGGAGGTCCTCGACATTGTCGCCGGCAATCAGGCGGGCGCCTAATGGCCACGACGACCATGACCGGCTCGTCAACGCGGACCACCCCACGTCGACGAATCACCAAGCCGCTCGCGGTGGTGGCTCTCCTCGCACTCTGGCTGGTCGCCTGGACCCTGCTGCGTGGCCAGGACATGTTGGAACTGCCCCGGGCCACGCTGACCGATCTGCACCACTGGCTCAACGACGTCAACGACTCGGTCGGCGCCAGCCGGAACAGCAGCCCGATCTTCCTGTACTTCTTCAACGAGATTCGCGCGGTGATGGACGCGCTGGTGACCTTCGTCCAGGGGTTCATCGCGCAACCGGCTTACGGGCGGCCGGTGCCGGTGCTCGGCTGGCTGGGCGTGGTCGCGCTCGTCTCCTACGCCTCCTGGGCGTTCGCCAACTGGCGGGTGGCGCTGCTCGCCGCGGGCGGGTTCACTCTCTTCGGCCTGCAGGGGCTGTGGCAGGAGAGCATGGACACGCTGGCGCTGACGTTGGTAGCGGTCTTCGTGTCGCTGTTGTTCGGCATTCCGTTGGGCATTCTGGCGGGAGTGTCGGACCGGTTCCACCGGTTGATCACCCCGGTGCTGGACCTGATGCAGACGATGCCCACCTTCGTCTACCTCGCGCCGCTGACCCTGGTCTTCCTGATCGGCCCGGCCTCCGCGACGATCGCGACCCTGATCTACGCGATGCCGCCGGCGATCCGGATCACCGCGCACGGGATCCGTTCGGTGCCCGCACCGCCGGTGGAGGCCACCGACTCGTTCGGTGCGACCCGGCGGCAGCGGTTGACCAAGGCGCTCCTGCCGCTGTCGAAGCGGACGATTGTGCTCGGCGTCAACCAGACGATCATGGCAGCGTTGGCGATGGTGACCGTCGCGGCCCTGATCGATGCTCCGGGCCTCGGTAAGACGGTGATCAAGGCCCTGCAGACCACCGACGTCGGTACCGCGTTCAACGCCGGTGTCGCGATCGTGGTGATGGCCATCGTCCTGGACCGCGTCACCACGGCGGCCAGCGTCCGTGCCGAGCAGGGCGGCGGGGAACTCAACCCCCGGATCCGCCGGCTGCTCCTGGCCGGATTCGGGCTGGTCGCCGCGGTCTGCTCGTACCTGTCCTACACCTACCTGTGGGCCTCTGAGTTCCCGGACGGGGGCCAGCTCGGCGAGTACCTGTCGCAGGGGGCCACGACGGTGACGACGTGGGCGCAGCACAACCTCGCGGACCTCACCGCGGCGGTGAAGGAGGGCGTGACCATCGCGTTGCTCAACCCGTTGGAGGCGCTGCTGGCAGAGTCGCCCTGGTGGTTGATGGGTGCGGTGATCGTGCTGCTCGCCGCGTTGATCGGCAATCTGCGGGCCGCCGCCGTCGCCGCGGTCTGTGTGGGGCTGCTGGTCGGCAGTGGGCTCTGGAACGCCAGCATGGTCACGCTGGCCATGACGCTGGTGGCGACGCTGTTGGTGGTGACGCTGGGAGTGGTCGTCGGCGTGTGGATGGGGCGGAGCAGCCGGGCTGACCGGATCATCCGGCCGGTCCTGGACGCCGGGCAGACCATGCCGGCCTTCGTCTACCTGATCCCGGTCGTCGCCCTCTTCTCGGTGAGCCGCTTCAGCGCGATCGTGGCCGGGGTCGTCTACGCCGCGCCGGTCGCCATCAAGATCGTTGCGGACGGGGTGCGTGCCATTCCGGAGTCGACGGTGGAGGCGGCCACCGCCGCGGGCTCCAACACCTGGCAGACCATCACGAAGGTGCAGCTGCCGATGGCGCGGCAGTCGTTGCTGCTCGCCACCAACCAGGGGCTCATCTACGTGCTGTCGATGGTGGTTATCGGTGGCCTCGTCGGAGCCGGTGCGCTCGGCTACGAGGTCGTCGCCGGTTTCTCGCAGGGGCAGCTCTACGGCAAGGGCCTGGCGGCGGGCGTCGCGATCGTCGTACTCGGGATCATGCTTGACCGGATCGCGCGGGCCGCCGCGCAGCGGTCGGACCGTGCTCCCAGCGCCAACCAGACGTGACTCATCCGCCGTTCCGGTTCGCCGGGACCGTGGAATCGGAGTTGACCGACGAACAACACCTTGGGAGGGTGACAGTAAATGAGATCCATTCTCAGTAAGAGGGTCCTGACGGGCGTCTCGCTGTCCACGGTGGCGGCGCTCACGCTCACCGCGTGCGGTGGGTCCAAGATCGAGTCGACGGATGCCGCCGACTCGGGTGACTGCGGCACCTTCACCATCGCGATCAACCCCTGGGTCGGGTACGAGGCGAACGCGGCCGTGCTCGCCCACGTCGCCGAGACCGAGCTCGGCTGCAAGGTCGTCAAGAAGGACCTCAAGGAGGAGATCGCCTGGCAGGGCTTCGGCACCGGCCAGGTGGACGCGATCGTGGAGAACTGGGGCCACGACGACCTCAAGCAGAAGTACATCGAGGATCAGAAGACCGCGGTGAGCGCCGGTTCGACCGGCGTGGAGGGGGTCATCGGCTGGTACGTGCCGCCATGGATGGCCGAGGAGTACCCCGACATCACCGACTGGAACAACCTGAACAAGTACGCCGAACTCTTCGAGACCACGGAGTCCGGCGGCAAGGGACAGCTGCTCGACGGTGACCCGTCCTTCGTCACCAACGACGAAGCCCTGGTCAAGAACCTGGAGCTGGACTACCAGGTGGTTTACGCGGGCAGCGAGCCGGCCCTGATCCAGGCGTTCCGTCAGGCGGAGGAGAAGAAGGAGCCGGTGCTCGGCTACTTCTACGACCCGCAGTGGTTCCTCTCCGAGGTCGAACTGGTGAAGGTGGACCTGCCCGAGTACCAGGAGGGCTGCGATGCCGACCCGGAGAAGGTCGCCTGCGACTACCCGGTGTACGACCTCGACAAGATCGTGAGTAAGTCGTTCGCCGACGCCAACGGGCCCGCCTACCAGCTGGTCGACAACTTCAACTGGACCAACGAGGACCAGAACCTGGTGGCCCGGTACATCGCCCAGGACGACATGTCGCCGGAAGAGGCGGCTGAGAAGTGGGTTGAGGCCAACAAGGACAAGGTCGAGGCCTGGCTGCCGCAGAGCTGACCTCCCCGCAAGATCTGTGCGGTGGCACCGGTACTCACCGGTGCCACCGCACAGCTGTCTGCTCGACCTCCCGCCCTCCGGCGGCTCCCGGGGGTCGCTCCGCTGACCCTCCATTCGCGGGACCACGGACGGGCCGCGGTGTCGCTACGCTACGGCGGTGCTGTTGGCGTAGCTAACCAAACCGGGGGTCGACGTGCCGCAGAACCAGGCCGAGCAGCAGACCGGAGACCTCGATTCCACCCTGGACGTGTCGGTGCCACACTCGGCGCGGGTGTGGAACCACTGGCTGGGCGGCAAGGACAACTTCGCCTCCGACCGGGCGGCCGGTGACCAGGTTCGGGCGATCTTCCCGGAGATCGTCGAGGCCGCCCGCTACACCCGGACATTCCTGCGCCAGGCCGTGACCTACCTCGCCGCCGAGGCGGGCATCCGCCAGTTCCTCGATGTCGGCACCGGCCTGCCGAGCGCCGACAACACCCACCAGGTCGCCCAGCGGATCGCACCGCGAACCCGCGTCGTCTACGTCGACAACGATCCGATGGTTCTCGCGCACGCCCGGGTGCTGCTGACCAGCGACCCGGCGGGCGCCACCCAATACCTCAACGCCGACCTGCACGATTCGGAGCGGGTCATCCGGGAGGCCCGGGCGACGCTGGACTTCAGCGAGCCGGTCGGCTTGATGATGTTGGGCGTGATGGGTCACGTCGCGGACCCGGTCCAGGCGCGGGACGCCGTACACGCTCTGGTCTCGTCCCTACCACCGGGCAGCTTCCTGACGATGTCCGACGGCACGGCCACCAGTGAGCGGGTGATCGAGTCCCATCGGCAGTACAACGAGAGTGGCGCGGCGCCATACCACCTGCGCGAGGTCGCCGACTTCACCGCCTTCTTCGACGGGCTCGAGCTGGTCGACCCGGGTGTCGTGCCGCTGGGGCGCTGGCGACCGGAGAACGGCTCGCTGACGGTCGTGGACGGCTACTGCGGGGTCGCCCGCAAGCCCTGACCACCAGCGCGACCGCGGCCGGCTGGGCCGGTTTCGGCCCAGCCCGGCGTCGGTCAGTGGTGGGCCCGGTGCTGGTCGAGTTGGTGGCGCAGGGCGCCGGCGAATCCCTCCGCAGTGCGGAGCTGCTCGCGCAGCGTCTCCACCCGGGTGGCGGCGACGGTGTGGAACAGGTCGAGCCGGTCGAGCAGCGCGGGCCGGTCGGCGGCGTCGGCGGTCACCAGGGCGTCCAGGACGGCCAGCAGCGCCCGCATCTCGTCGAGGCTGAACCCGAGCGGCTTCATCCGCTTGACCACCGCGAGACGCTCCAGGTCGGCGTCGGTGTAGAGGCGGAATCCGCCCTCGCTGCGTGCGGATGGGACGATCAGTCCGGCGTCCTCGTAGTGCCGGATGGTGCGAATACTCAGCCCGACCCGCTCGGCCGCCTCGCCGATGCGCATCAGCGGCCCGGCGCCCGACCGGTGCCTGGTGGACCCGGGCGCGGGAGCACCGGGCACCGGGCCGGGCATCAGTGGCCCCCGCCGAGGGTGCCGGCCAGGTTGCCGTGGATGGCGGCACTGGGTTGGTTCAGCTCGATGATCTCCACGGTCTTGCCGCGAGCCGCGTACTTCGTGGTAACCGCATCCAGCGCCGCGACCGACGAGGCGTCCCAGACGTGGGCGTGGGTCATGTCGATGACCACGTGTTGCGGGTCGTTGGCGTAGTCGAACTGGTAGACCAGATCGTTGCTGGCGGCGAAGAACAACTCGCCGTGCACCGAGTAGATGCGGCTGCCGCCGTCGGGGTCCAGCACACTGGTGACCTCCACCAGGTGCGCGACCCGGTTGGCGAAGATCACCATGGCGGTGAGGACGCCGAGGACCACGCCGATGGCCAGGTTGTGGGTGACCAGGGTCGTGGCGACGGTGGCGACCATGACCAGCGTCTCGCCCCAGGGCATCCGCTTCAGCGTGGCCGGGGCCACCGAGTGCCAGTCGAACGTCGAGACCGACACGATGATCATCACTGCGACCAGGCCGGCCATCGGGATCGCGGCGACCACGTCACCCAGGCTGACCACCAGGATGAGCAGGAACACGCCGGAGAGGAAGGTCGACAGCCGGGTCCGCGCGCCGGACGCCTTGACGTTGATCATCGTTTGGCCGATCATCGCGCAGCCACCCATACCGCCGAAGAAGCCGGTGACGATGTTGGCGACGCCCTGCCCCCAGGACTCACGGGTCTTGTTGGAGTGGGTGTCGGTGATGTCGTCCACCAACTTGGCGGTCATCAGCGACTCCATCAACCCGACCAGCGCCACGCCGAGGGCGTACGGAGCGATCAGGGTCAGGGTGTCGACGGTCCACGGGATCTGCGGCAGCCCGAGGGTGGGCAGGCTGTTGGGCAGCTCACCCTGGTCGCCGACGGTCGGCACGGCGATCCCGGCGGTGACTGTGATCCCGGTCAGGACGATGATGGTCACCAGCGGGGCGGGTACGGCCCGAGTGATTCGGGGTAGCCCGATCATGATCGCCAGGGCCAGGCCGACCAGCGGGTAGACCAGCCACGGGACCCCGAGCAGGTACGGCACCTGGGCGGAGAAGATGAGGATGGCCAGCGCGTTGACGAAGCCGACCATCACGCTGCGGGGGATGAACCGCATCAGTTTCGCCACTCCGAGCAGCGCCAGCAGCACCTGGAAGACGCCGCCGAGGATGACCGCGGCGATCAGGTAGTCCAGGCCGTGCTCCTTGGCCAGCGGTGCCACGACCAGAGCGATCGCTCCGGTCGCCGCGGAGATCATCGCCGGCCGGCCGCCGCAGATCGCGATGACGACAGCCATCGTGAATGAGGCGAACAGCCCGACGCGGGGGTCCACCCCGGCGAGGATCGAGAAGCTGATCGCCTCGGGAACCAGCGCCAGGGCGACGACCAGTCCGGCGAGCACCTCGGTACGAAAGACCTTCGGTGTCAACCAGGACGGGCGGGACAGGCGCGGCCGGGTGACCGCGGGCAGCTCAGAAGACATACAGCCGTTTCCACTCGGGTGTGCGTTGGGGCACACAGATCGGCACGTCCTACTCGGGACGTGGCGAATTTCGTACACAGACGGTTTGGGTTGGGAAACCCGGGGCTAATCCAGGCGACCTTGCCCGGGAGGGACCGTGAGGGGCCAGCAGCCGCACCTCGACGACCGGGATCGAACTCTACCCTTCGGTGAGGGGAGAGTTGGTCCACCGTGATGATCATCACGGTGGAGTGGGTCTGCCTCGGGTCAGCCGGGTGCGGACAGGCTAGGGCGTAAGCGGACAATCAACGTTTTGCACGCTTGACGCATCGGTCGACGCCGTGCTCTGCGAGCTGCTCGGCACCACCACACCGCGGCGGAACTCGCCCGATCACACACGGAGGCCGGCACCACTCCGGAGGTGCTGGCCTCCCGTGGCTCGACAGTAGGGGCCGGACGGTGAGGTTGTCCGGAAGGCTCGTGCCCTTGTGCTTGGAAGGGACCAGTTGGCCGACGAGACACGCGACTGACGGAGCTTCCGACCGGGCCCAGCCGTCGGGGACCGCACCAGTCGCATGCCCGCCTCAGAGAGCCGCTGGCTCGTCAGCGTTGTTGTCGGCGTTGCGTGCGAATTCACCCTGGGGGCGAACCCCGGGACAGGCGCCGTGTCGAGTTCAAGGTCGAAGCGGTTGGCGACGCTATCGAGGTCGGCGTCGATCGAGTTCGATGACTGGTCCTGATTACCCGAACCGAAGTTCAGGTTCGCGAGTTCGTTGCCTCCGCCAAAGTCGATATTGCCACTGGCGCGCAGGGCGTGTTCCACCAGTTGCGCTGTCCGTTCGATCACGCTCGTCGCTGCCGTCTTCGTCATGCTCTCCTTGTGCCCCAGGCGCCTGCCAACTCGGCAGGTGAACCGAGTGGCGGCCGTCCGGATCACACTGCTGGCCAACCCCACCAACCCCACCGCCTATCTGCGCGTGCTGCTGGAGGACGCGCTGACAACCTCGGCCGCGCCACCGCACCCGGCCCGCCGGTGGACCGAACACCGCCGCCGGATCGTCACCGCCCAGGCCGCCACCGCCGCCACCGCCAACAACGCCACCCGCGAACAGTGGGCGGTCCGCGAGCAGGCCCGCCAGGACGAGCGCGCCGGGCCCGGCCACAGCCGCCACACCGCCCTCGCCGCGGCACGCGCCGCAGGCCGAGGCGACCACACCGCCGCCCGCACCATCGCCGCAACCGCAACCACGCCGAAGCCCCGCAGGAACGACGAGGAGTGGCCGCACACCGCACAGCCCGGCCAGGGCATCCCTCCCGGCGGACTCGACCGCTAAAGCCAGGGCCACCCAGCTCGACGCTGTCCGTGCAGAGCTGGCCCGCGTCGATCGGTCGGGTGGGCCGCGGTGACCGCAGGAAGTCGTTGTGTCAGTTACGCCGCCTCCGGCCTAGCCGTAGTAATCGACCGAAAACCAACGGCAGCGCTGGTCAGAGCCCGTTACCGCAGGGCAACGGGTGTCGCTCGTGCCGCCGCTTGACCAGCGTTGCCGTTGGTTCCGGGCTGAAAGCTACGACGAGGCCCACCCCGCAGCACCGCACCACCGACGAGGACTGGCCGCACACCGCGCAGCCCGGCTCGGGTCTGCCTGCCGGCGGACTCGACCGCTAAAGGCGGTGGTCTCTCACCTTCACTCGAACCAACAGCACCTCACGGCGCAAACCGAATGTGAGACAGAGCCGAGATTGAAAGCACTCCCGCAGACCCGCCCGTTCATTGGGTGGGTGCTGGGTTCAGCGTATCGCCCGCATAGAAAAAGCTGTCATTTCTTTGTGCGCGCAGCGTCTCAAGGCCCGGCAGTGCCAACAGTTCATCGATGCAGTTGCGAGTCCCGCCCACGTAGGTGCTGACATGGTCGATGTCGGTACCCACACACCACGCCAGGTCGGCCGGCCACCATAGGTTTGCCGATTGGTAGTCGTGATGCTTGAAGCTGGTATCTGCAGCGTCGAGTGCGCCGACAAGGAGCACCATGCTTCGTCCAGGAAGCTCGACCCGGGATGTTGTCAGATCTCGGACACGTGAATCGCTGAAGCCGTCCCAGCTCGCGTACCAGCAAACCTGCGGCGTGGTCGTTTGGCTTCTCAGCACCGGCAACAGAGCGCGAACGATGTCGATGGGCAACGTGCCCATCTCCGGCGCCTCATCCCATACATCAGGTTCGTTTGGGCCGTTCTCAAAGTCCCCGATTCCCACCAAGTTGGGAAACTGTACTCTCGGATGGATCTGACGACCCGTCGCGCCCGCGATCGTTGCCCATCGAACAGGGGTCCGTAACCTTTCATGTGTGTCGGCATACGCGGGATGCAAAATGCGGGCGTAGGAGTCAAACAAGGGCGACACCATGGACTCGACGATACCTGAAGAAGCGGAGTATAGCGCTCGAAGTAATGGCTCAGCCGACTCGGCACTCTCCGCGAGCCGAATGCCGGACGAGTCGGAGCTCATGCTTCCCACCTCACCCTTCCTTGACATGGAATGCCCAGGATACCTGGAAATCTGCCGCATTGGCGTCGGACGCAGGGGGCAAGGTGGATCCGGCGGCAGCGGCAAGCCATGTCGCCTGGACAATAAAGTAGCCGGCGAACTCCTTTCCGGTAGGCAGGACGGAGAAGCCGTCACTGGTTCTGATCAACTTGCAGGTCGTGTTGTCGACCGTACAGATTGTTTCATCAGCGGTTTCCTGATCCGGTATGCCGCTCCCATCGACTGCTGGATACCGGTAGAAGAGCACTCGTTGTGGCATGCTGACCTCGGCAACTTCCACCGACCAACCAGCCGGATCGGAGCCCGCGACGACCGGCCACTCGACACTCTTACCCGGCCTTCTCGTCGACACCCGAGCCGATGGCCAGTCGAACGCGACCGTCAGTGGCCGGATCGACTGCACCCCAGAAATGATGTTCGCTATCGGCGGCTCGACCGGTGGCTGGCCCCATAGGCGCATACCGGAACCACCTGGCATTTTCGATATGCTCGTCTTTGGCTCGCGTGCGGCAGGGGCGGCGGATACCGGCTCCCGTGGTCCACAGCCGGCTGCGGACGCGACCGCCGTTACGAGAACGGCTGCTACGGCGGTCGCACGCAGCGATCTCCTAGTTATTAGCACCACAGGTTATTTCGGAATCATTCTGCTCGTAAGCCGCCGCGGTGTAGGTCCTGCCAGCGATGACGGCTACGCCGCGACCTTCGGTGCGCCAGCGATGCCTGCTGCCGTAGTCGCAGTTGACGGCGACCGTCACTCGAACGATGTCCTTCGCGCCCGAATTCGATGCGCTGCCGCGCTTTTCCCAGCCGAACCAACGGCTCCGGTAGCTGACGGCGGACAGCTGATTGCTCTGGACTGGAAGAATTTTACAGAATGATTCGACACGGGTGTGGATCTGATTGTTCGTCGTCCAAGATGGATGTGGGCGATCGACTCTAACGCCACAATTTTCGGCTACCGCCGCCGAAATGCCGAATTCGCCGAGAGTCACGGAATAGTCGGCTTCCCCGCGTGCCGAGATGGCGGTAGCAGCATCGGCTTGCGCTTCTGAAGTGTCTGCCAATGCCGCAGACGGCGATGCTGCCATGGCTCCACATATTCCGACAGCTATGCCGGCCATTAAGCTCCTTTTGAAATGACGCATCTGCGTGTCTCCCTTCTGGTTCGGCCATAAAGTATCGACCGCATCGGACGATCGGCAAACTTGGATGCGCGATAGCCTTGACCGTATCGTTTTCTGCCTCAGTGCGGTGCCCCAAATCCGGACATAATAGACACATTCGGGGTTGGGATCGAGACCGGCAAGATCACCTATCCAGGTTGTCCCTGTTTAGGGCGCGGAGGCCAGGCGGTGGTGCGGGCACGGGGTGTTTATGCGCCTTGGCGGCGCGTGGCCCGGCCCTTGGCGGGCCGGGTGTCGGTGGCCGGCAGGGCTTCGCCTGGCGGCTTCGCCTGGCGGCTTCGCCTGGCGGCTTCGCCTGGCGGCTTCGCCTGGCGGCTTCGCCTGGCGGCTTCGCCTGGCGGCTTCGCCTGGCGGCTTCGCCTGGCGGCTTCGCCTGGCGGCTTCGCCTGGCGGCTTCGCCTGGCGGCTTGCCTTGACCTACCCGCCGTCGCCGCCCGTGCCAGCCACCGACGTTGCTGCTGCTCGACGGCTGTGGGTGGTTGCTCTGGTCGTACGGGCGGCGGGCCGTTCCGGTTGGGCATGGCCGTGAGCAGCAGAGCCGTGAGCAGCAGAGCAGAGCGAGCTGTGCACCGAGGGACGCTTATTTTGGCGCTGGCGCGCCTCATAAGCGCCCCTCGGTGCGGCTCGCCTGCTCCCGTTGGTCGCAGGGGCGGCTGCTCGCGTTGCTCGCTGCCGGCCCGGACGCGGTGCGTCCGGGCGGTGTGGGTGTGTTGGTGGGGTTGCTGTGGGTGGTGGGGTGTGGACACCATTACCGGCTGACGCGTGCGGGGTCATCGTGCGTTGGCGGGGAGGGCTGTGTGAGTCGTGGGGATCCGAAGAACAAGCGGACTCGGGATGTGCGGGTGCGGTTGACGCCGGCGGAGTGGCAGGTGTGGGACGCGGCTCGGGAGGGTTCGGGTCGGCGGGAGATGGGGGCGTGGCTGCGGGCGTTGGTGACGGCTGTGTTGACGGGGACCAACCCGGGTCGGCGGCCGGGGGATTTGCCGCGGGTGTCGGTGCCGGAAGTGAATCGGGCGGCCGTCGACGAGTTGCGCAGGATCGGGAACAACCTGAACCAGCTGGCGCATGTGGCGAATGCTGAGCGGCGCCTGGGCGACGTTGAGGAGTTGCGTCGGGTGTTGGGTGAGGTGGAGGACGCGTTGCGTTTGGTGCGTGGGCAGCGTCCGCCGCGGGTGGTGCCGTTGCCGCGTGCCGGTGATGGTGCGGAGGTGGAGCAGGCGGTGGTGGGTACGTCGTCGGGGACGGCGGCGGAGCGGGCGGCGGCGGTGTTGGCGCGGGTGCGTGGTGGTCAGGAGGGGGTGGAGTCGCCGCGGCGGCGGTGGTTTGGTGGCCGGTCGTGATCGGCAACATCACGCGTGGTGGTGGTTTTGGTGGGTTGGGTCGGTACCTGTACGCGACGGGTCGGCACCACGAGGCGCATGTGGACCCGAGGGTGGTCGCCAGCGAGAACGTGATGCGTGATGACTCGCGGCAGTGGCGGCCGTGGGTGGCGGATATGCAGTGGTGCGCCGATCAGCGGCCGGAGGTGGCGCGGCCGGTGTGGCACTGCTCGATGCGCGCGGCGCCTGAGGACCGGGTCATGTCGGATGCCGAGTGGGGGCAGATTGCTCGGGAGCACGCCGACCGGATGGGGCTGGGTGAGTATCCGTGGGTGGCGGTGCGGCACGGCGATGACCACATTCACCTTGTGGCGTGCCGGGTGAATGGTGATGGGCAGCTGTGGCGTGACAGCGACGACAAGCAGCGCAGTAAGGAGTCGATGCGTGAGGTGGAGCGGCGGCATGGTTTGACCCGGCTGACCGGTGAGCGGGAGACGTCGCGGTTGGCGGCGGTGACGAAGTCGGAGCGGGAACGCGGTAGACGGCTGGGGCGTGATCCGGAGCGGGCGCAGCTGCGTGAGGCGATGCATGAGGCGAGGGCCGCCGCTGGCCGCCGCGGGCCGGCTGGGTTCGAGGTCGAGTTGGATCGGCGTGGGGTGCTGCATCGGGCGAACACCACCGCCGATGGGATGCGGGTGCGTGGCTACAGCGTGAGCCGGCCGGGCTGGGTCGACGCCGCCGGTGAGCAGGTGTGGGTGAAGGCGTCTGAGGTTGACCGCAAGTTGTCGTGGTCGAAGCTGCGTGAGCAGTTGGGTAGTGACCGGTCGGCGAACGCGTCGGCGATCGAGGCGGCGCGCACGATCGGGAAGGGCTACCCGTCCCGGGACGAGGCCGGGTCGCGGCGAAGCGCCGCGTTGGCCGCGGAGTCACCGGTGGTGTCGCGGGCCGATGCGGGCCGGTCGGCGCAGGACGAGGCCGCGGCGCGGCTGGCCCGGATCCGAGATCAGCAGCGGCGTGCCGAGCAGGAACGAGGGCGGGGGATGAGTCGGTGAGTGGGTGGGGGCCGCAGCCGGTGGTCGTGGCGCATCTGCCCGGCCGGGGTGGACCGGCCGGCGGGGTGTACTGGGTGGTCGGGGCGTTTCTGCTGGTGCCGGCCGGGATCGTGTCCTGCGGTGGCGCGTTGATGGCGTTGATGTCGCGTGGGGGCTACTGCTCGCCGCAGCAGTACAACGCGGAGTTGTGCGCGGACAACCAGCGGATGGCGGCGCTGGGGTGGGGGCTGGTCATCACGGTCAACATGGTGACCGCGCTGGCCGCGTTGACCGTGGGGATTGTGGAGCAGCGCCAGGGGGCGCCGTTCGCCCATGGGCGGATCGGGTCACTGATCGCGATCGGGTTGTTGTGGCCGGTGGTCCTGGTCGTCTACGCCGCCGGCCGCGGGATCGGGCGCGTGGTGCCGGCCCGCCGGGTGCGGTCCGGGCCGCGTACAGGTACGCACTGGCTGGTGGCGGGCGGGTTGATGCCGCTGCTCGCCATCGGATTCGCTGTGGCGTTATGGCTTGATGAGGTGGGCGGGGAGTGCGCCCGCCGCCACCAGGTCGCCAACGAGTTGATCGGTGATGGCCCGTGTGACGTCCCCCAAGCGTGGGAGTTGCTGCTGGTGTTGACGATATGGGCGCTGTGGTTGGTCACCGCCGTCGTCGGCCTGGTCCTGGGCGTGGTCGAGGGCCGCCGCCGGAGGCGGTTCGCCCACGGCCGGTGGGTGGCGGCCGTGGTGGTGGGGGTCTGCTCACCGCCGGCGATCGTCGGGTACGCGATTGGCTACGGCATCGGCCGGGCGATACCGGCCGCAGCGGCCACCAGGCCGCCGCCGGCGGCGCCGGCGCCGGCGTCACCGACGGATGCGTTGCTGAACAATCTGATCCGCGCCCGCGACCCGTTGCAGGTCATCGACGCGATGGCCGCGCCGGGTGGCGGGCACCTCGGCTGGGACGGCGGCTACTACGTCGGCGCTAACCCCCGTGGTGGAGTGCTGGTCATCGGCCCGCCCGGGTCCGGTAAGACGTCAGCGGCCATCATCCCGTCGGTGATCGTGGCCCCGGGGGCGTGCGTGTCGACGTCGATCAAAGACGACGTGATGACCGCGACCGCCGGTGTGCGGATGCTGCGCGGCACCGTGTGGCACTTCGACCCCGGCGGCGCCCCGACCTCTATCGCGGGTGTCACCACGGCCCGCTGGTCACCGCTGGCCGCCGTGGCCAGCTGGGACGACGCGCGGCGGATCGCCTCGCGGATGGCCGAGCCGGCTCGCGGTAGCGAAGACCAGGCCCACTGGGTCGACCGGGCCCGGGACTGGCTGGAGGTGCTGCTCTACGCCGCGCGTCTGCGCGGTGAGCAGATCGCCACCGTCGCTGACTGGGCGCACAACGCCGCCGCCGACGACGTGGCCCACCCCGTGCTCGCCGCGCTCATCGCCGCCCAGGACGCCGGTGACACCGGTGCCGGGATCGCCGCCCGCCAGCTGGAAGGGCTACTGACCATCCCTGACCGTGAACGCGGATCGGTGCTGTCAACCCTGACCCGGCTACTACGCGTCTACGGCTCCACCGCCGCCCGCGCCGTCGGGCAGGACCCGACCTTCGACCCCGCCGCGTTCGTCCGCAGCCAGGACACGCTGTTCATTACCGCCAGCCCCGACAAACAGCACGAGTACGCGCCGCTTATCGCCGGTCTCCTCGAGGAAATCCGGCTCGCCACCTACGCCCGGCACCGCGCCGCAGCCGCCGGCGTCGAGCCGGCCCGCCCCCACGTCACGTTCGTGCTCGACGAGGCGAACAACACCGCCCCCATCCCCCTACCGGCGATCATCAGCGAGGCCGGCGGCCAGTCGCTGCACGTCATCGTCGGCGTTCAGGACCTCTCCCGCGCCCGCGCCCGCTGGGGCAAAGAAGCCGACGGCTTCCTCACCCTGTTCCCCACCAAGATGGTCCTGCGTGGAGTCGTCGAGCCCTACACCCTCGATGCGCTGTCCAACGCCGCCGGCGAGTACGACCGGCAGATGATCGGCTTCAGCGAGTCCACCGCCTACGTCGGGCAGTACTCCACACCGATCCACCAGACCAACCCGTCGTACTCCACCCAACGGCAAAAAGTCCTTCACCAAGGCGACATCGCTGACCTGCCCGACGGACACGCCCTGATCTGGGAAGGCGCTCGCTGGCGACTCATCCACATCGGCATGCACTGGCAGCACCCCGCCTGGGGCGTCGTCATCGACTGGGGCAACTGGCAACGCGAACAAGCCCACCAACCCGCAACCATCTGACGGCCGTGACGGGCGCCTCGCGTACCCGACCACCATCGTGCCCCCGGCGCCCGCCGCCCCGACCCTTCGGGCCGGGCCACCGCACACCAGAACCCAGCAAGCTACGTGACCAGCGTTAGCGGCAGCGCTACCGGCGTTAGCGGCAGCGTGACCGGTTGACCCACCACGGCCTCTTCAGAGCGGCGAATGGATGCACCTCTACTGGAACCTCGGACGTGCGCGGGCGGGAGCGTACTTTGCCGGTGGCGGGCGGTGAGAGTACTCGATCTACGGCTGACCCCTTGTGTCTGTGTGCGTGTTGCTACCCTGCGTCGCTGGGGAGGTTAGCTCTTGTCTGACGAGGTACGTGTGGATCCGTTGGCGCTCGATTCGCAGGCGCGGGTGGCGGAGGACGTAGCGGCGGCCCTGGAGCATGACTTGATTGATGTGGAGCCAGAGTCGGTCCAAGCCGTGCAGGACTTGTCGGAGTGGCGGACTGGCCGAGCAGTCGAGGATCTGGTGTGGTTTTGGCGCGACGATTTGAAGAAGCTGACCGGGCAGGTGAACGGTGTTGCCGAAGGGCTACGCCAGTGTGCTCGTGACTACCGGCATACGGACACGGCTAGTGCGGATCACTTCCGGTCGGTGGCCGGGTGGTGACGTTCGCCGCGCTGCGGGATACGCGGTTGGAGTCGTTGAGTGAGGCTGCGCAGGCGTGGCGCGATTTGGCCCGTCAGCTGGGCGACCTGGAACGTCGCGTTGTGGTGGAGTTGGAGGGCCCGCTGCGGGGGGCCGGGTGGTCGGGGCCTGCGTCCGAGGCGGCGTTTCGCCGGGTCGACAGCGTTGAGGACCAGTTTGAGCTATCGGCGTTGCAGTCGAAGCTAGTCGCCGCGGTGCTGGGTCGGGCGGCGGAGGAGCTGTGCGACGTACAGCGGCGTCTGCATGCCGCCTTGGACGCGATGCCGCTGCTGCGGTTGAGCGTTGACGACAACGGTCGGGTCGACGCTGGTGTGACACAGGAGTGGCAGCTGCATACGGAAGAGGGCCGTGCCGACCGGCAGCGTCAGTACGAAAACGTCCGTATCTACGGGAAGCTGATAGACGACCTGGTCGTGGAGGCCACTGAGCGCGATGCCGACTTCCAAAAGGCGTTGTCGCGGCTGCAATCGGACTCGCCGGGTGTGAACGACGTGTTCGAGTGGAAGGACGCTGTTCTTGACGCTGAGCGGATCGGGGGTCTGCTTGGCGTGGATGAGGCGGCCATTCCTGGGCGGGGAGCGAGTTCGTCGGAGGCTGGGGAGTGGTGGTCGGGCCTCACCGATGACCAGCGTCAGCTATTTCTGACCGGATACCCCGAGCGGCTCGGCGCGCTCGACGGTCTGCCAGCGGCGGCGCGAGATGAGGCCAACCGGTTGGCCTTGCGAGCGCATCTGGCCTCCCTTGCGTATGCATCAATGAATAGCAAGCAGGGCTATCGGGAAGCGGAGCGTCTGACGAACCTGCTTGATCGGCTGGAAAGCTCCGAGTACGGGCCACCAGAGCAGCGGCTCTTGCTGCTGGGACTTAACAACGCCGGTGATGGGCAGGCGATCGTTTCGGTCGGTGACCCCGACGGGGCTCGACACACCGCTGTGGTGGTCCCCGGCGTTGGCACCGAGCTAGACGGCATGCGCGGGCAGATCAACCGTGCAGCCGAGCTACAGGGAGCGGCGTCGCGACTCGCAGGCCCGACAGGTGGACCGGTGTCGGTCGTCGCGTGGCTCGGCTATGACACGCCAGGGCTGGACGGCAGCGCGGTCAGTCACCGGCTGTCGAGGGAAGGCGGTGTCGCCTTGGATGGCTTCGTCAACGGACTACACACCGCCCATGCCGGGGATGCAAGCCACGTCACTGCTGTCGGTCACAGCTACGGCAGCACAGTGGTCGGAGAGGCAGCCCGACAAGGTGACGGCCTTGCGGTCACCGACATCGTGGTAGCGGGAAGTCCTGGCATGCACGTCAGCTCTGCCAGCGAATTGAACATGGACACCCGCCATGTGTGGGCGGGGGCGGCCTCCGACGATGCGATCTCGGGCACGGCCGGTGGCATCTGGGGTATACACGACGAGGAGCCGACCGATCCGGACTTCGGAGCGAATCGTTTCCACGTCGATACGCCCGGGCATAGCGGCTACTGGGAACCGGGCAGTCAGAGTCTGAACAACCAAGCCCGTATTATCGTCGGTCTGTACGCCGACGTGTCCCTTGACCACGGGAGCGCACCGCGTTGAGGAAGCAAGCCGCGGTAGCGGCATGTCTCGCACTCGTTCTCACCAGCTGCACTGGGCAAGAGCCAGCGGAAAGGAACGGCGCCACCGTGCGGACCCAGCCCAAGGCCGACCTCGAACAAGCCACCCGACGTCACATCTCGACCGTGATCACCGCCGTCAACGCCGGAACACCAGACGCCAGCACGCCCCAACTGCTTGCGGTGCCCTGCAACGGCCCAAGCGGCGACGGCATGTACTACGTCAGCGGGCAGACCACCATCACAGCACCCGCAGACCAGCACCGCCACCTCGTCACCCAAGCCCGAGACACCCTCGAGATGCAGGGCTACGCGGTGACCTCGTACCGTGACCTCACCGGACCCACCGGCGCCGAAGCGATCCTGTCCGACCCCAGTGACGGCACCGTGATCACACTGGCCAGCTCAGGCGATCGAGTATGGCTGGCGCTGCTCGTCAGGTCCGCTTGTGTCCTTCCACCTGACGGCAACTACCCCGGCTGACGTCGTGTGTCCGGCGTCCGCGGCCAGATGTGCGCCAGGACCTGGACCGGGACGGTGCGACTGTTGTAGTCGGCATGCGGATGTCAGAGACGGTCGGCGACGCCAATAGAGCTGAGGAGGCGATGAAGGTGAACGGCGGGAAGCCGCCAGAGGACTGGAGGTAGCCACCCCGGCGTCGGTTTAGCCTTCGATCCACCACCGGGCAGGTGTAGGCCCCTGCTCGGTGGTGGAGGCTGAGCGGGTAGGGAATCGCCTATTCAGTGCTTACCGGTACCTGTTCCTGATCGTCAGGGGCGGCGTAGACCTGCAGCAGCAGGTTAGCCAGCGCTCGAAGGTCCTCAGGCGTCATCTCTGCCTGTAGCGACTTCGCGATCTTGTCAGGAGTGCCGCCGAGGCGCCTGATAGCCTCGGCGGCCTTGCGCGGGCGTTCGCCCTTTTCTCGGCTACCTACAGCGGTTTCAGGGGCTGCAGTCTCGTTAACCGCGGTTAATTCTGGCTTGTGCTGGCGCTCCGCACGGCCCGCGGTGCGCAGCTCATCAGGCCAGGCGAATGTCGCCGCCCTCGACGACGAGGTCACGTGGGTCGAGGCTGCGCGGAGCTGGCCCGCCCGCCACAGAGCCGTCGGCCACCGAGAACTTGCTGCCGTGGCAAGGACAGTTGATCGTCCCGTCGGACACCTCGGCCACGGTGCAGCCCTGGTGCGTACAGGTCGTCGAGAATCCCTTGAACGTGCCCTCCTGCGGTTGGGTGATGACCACCCCGGCGTCGGCGAGGACTCTTCCCCCGCCGACCGGGACCTCGGCTGCCCGTGCCAGCACCTGCCCGTCGCCGGCCGCGTCTTGCGCGTCGCCGCCCGCCGCGGTGCCGTCACCACCACCGGTGCTTTCGCCGCCATTCGTGGCCGGCGCGGAGTTGCCGTAGGTGGCACAACCGCTCAGGATGACCGCCCCGGTAGCGCCCACCCCGGCCAGCCACCGTCGCCGCGATGCGCATCCTCCTGGTTGCCCGCGGTCCGGACCATCGAGTAGGTCGGGGCAAGTGGTCACTTCCGGGCTTAGGCCGTCGGGGGTGTGCGCCTCGCTGCTGACCACGGTTGCCGGCCGGGCGTTGCGGGCCATTTCGCCACCGGGCCTGCCGGCGGCCATCCTCGATTCGTTCACAGCGTGACTCCAATCGTGGTGAAGTACCAGAACGACGACGTCAACCACAGCGCGATCAGGGCGGTGAACACGGTGCCGCCCAGCGCAGGCAGGACCCAACCACGCAGGCCAGGCTTCGGTAGGGCGAGCATCTTGACCGTGAAGGCGCCGAAGAAGAAGCAGCCGAGCAGCCCGTGCGTCACGACGCGCAGGTCGTAGGTGGCGAAACCGAGCGCGTACAGGCAGTGGATCGCCACGGGGACGGCGAGCAGGAACGCCAGTCGCCCCGACCAACGATGTACGGGTGCGGCCCAACTGGGAGTCAGTGAGCCGAGCCTGCCCCACATCGACAGCGCGGACAGCAGCTGAATCACCGCGAGCACGGCCGCGCCGGTGGCGAGCCACACCTTGACTGTCTGTGGGCTGGAGAAGCCGCCCACGTTCACCGCGACACCGGTTGGTTCGTGCAGACTGCCGTAGACCCCGAGGGTCACCGCGACCGTGGCACCGATCAGGAACGGGACACCGAGCAGCGTCAGCTGGCTGGTGCCGGCAGTGCGCCCCGCGCCCTCGTCGACGGTGTGATTCGTCGTGATCTCGTTGGGGGTGGTCACGACAACTCCCTGGGGCGGGTCGGGGTGAGCACATCCCCGTCGAGGGTGACCCGGCCGGCGGTGGTGTCCAGCGGTGGCGCGGGTTGGACGACGCCGTCCACAGTGACCAGGCCGACCTGGGTGCCGTCGGCGAGCACGATCCACCCGCCGTCGACCTGCGCGCCGCGCACCGTCGCGGTGGCCCGGTAGAGCCCGGACGGCGCCGTGACCGCTGCCACGGTGAACGGTAGGATCTGGTCGTCGATCTTGATTTGGCCGCTGGCCCGTCCCTCGCCGAACGTGCCGCTGAGCGTCTCGCCGGCACGGCCGGCCAGGTCGAGTCGTCCGCCCGCGGCGGTGCCCTGAAGCCACGCCTCGATCGCGGCGCCGTCGCACAGGTAGGCCACCGCGACGCCGTCTTGTACCGAGATCGCGAGTGTGCCGGCGGTCAGTCGCCCTGCCCAGGTGGCGTTGATGGGTGCTTGGGTCGGGGATGGCGATGGTACGGCGGATGCTCCCGCGACAGCGGTTGCGGTGGGGTTGGCGGCCGGGACGGGTGGCTCGTCGTTCCCGCCGGTGGCGTGCACGCTGAGCGCGAGCACAACCGCGCCGAGCGTGACGCCGCCGAGCAGTGTTAACAGCGGAGTGGATTTCACGCTGGGTAGTCAACGCGCGTTCGGCGCGGCAGTCTGCGTACTAGTACCCATAGCCGTCGGGTCGTGAAGTGTTGTGGGGCACGTATGGTGAGGCGTGTGTGGCGACAGCTGACCGGGTCTTCTGTTTCGTTGGCTCACCGGTGGCGTCGTCCGCGGCCGGCTCGTCGTCGAGGCCGCCAATTTGCGGTGCCGGTGCGGGCTCTGGTCTGGGTGTTTCACATGGCGCTGCCGCTTTTGGGGTTGTGGCTGCTGGTGGCGCGTCCGCAGGCTGATGTGCACTGGCACGATCCGTTGGGTCATTTCTATTTGATCGTTGCGGTGGCGCTGGTGAACCTGGTGATCGGCGTGATGGTCAGCGCGGCGGCGCATCGGCGGCACGATGCGCGACTGTTCCTCGTGTCGTTGGCGTTTGTGGCCAGCGCCGGGTTCTTCGTGTTGCACGGGTTGGCCACGCCGCAGGTGCTGGTGGAGCATCCGAATCTCGGGTTCGAGTTGGCGCAGCCGGTGGGGCTGGCTTTCGCCGCCGTGTTCGCGGTGGCCTCGTCGCTGCCGTTGGATGGCCGGCGGGGCGCGGCGATCCTACGCGCGCGGCATATCTTCTGGGGTGAGCTGGCGGTGATCCTCGCCCTGTGGGGCGTGGTGTCGTTGCTGGATATGCCGCCGTTGTCGGATCAGCCGGACCCGACGGTGGAGGACGCGTGGCTAGCCTGGTTGGCGCCGGTGTCGGTGGCGTTGCTGTTGGTCGCCGCGGTGCGGTACTTCCTGCTGTATCGGCGTCAGCCGTCGGCGATGTTGATCAGTGTGATCACGGCGTTCGTGTTGCTCGCTGAGGCGATGGTGACGGTGGTGCTGGCCGACAAATGGGCGTTGTCGTGGTGGCAGTGGCATGTGCTGCTGGCGTTGGCGTTCGGTTTCGTCGGCTACAGCGCGTTTGTTCAGTACCGTCGTGAGGGTTCGTCAGCCGGCTTGTTCGACGGGTTGGCGTTGGACCAGACTATTCGGGCGGTTCGGGCCGAGTACAGTGCGGCGTTGGAGGAACTGGTATCCGCGCTCGCGGAGCGGGAACGTGACGGCACCGGTGACATCGGCCCGGTCGCGGCCGGGCTGGGGGAACGGTTCGGGCTGACCGAGCGGCAGACCGCGGTGCTGGAACGCGCCGCAGAGGCGTTGTCGGCGGAGCGGGAGGTCAGCCGCCGGCTGGGTACCCTGTTTCGGCACTACCTGTCGCCGGATGTCGCGGCCGCGTTGATCGCCGACCCGGACCAGGCGGCGTTGGGTGGCTCGGTTGTCGAGGTGACGGCCCTCTTCGCCGACCTGCGTGGGTTCACCACGTTTTCTGAGGTGGCCGAACCCGCGGAGATCGTGGCCATGCTCAACCGCTACCACGGGGTAGCGGTTCCCTGCATCCTCGACAACGGCGGCACCGTGGTGCAGTTCGTCGGTGACGCCCTACTGGCCCTGTTCAACGCCCCAGCCCGGCAGCCCGACCACGCGCTACGAGCGGTACGCGCGGCGACCCAGATGCGTCACGCCGTGGACGAGATCGCCGGCGGCCACCCCAACTGGCCGCGGTTCCGCATCGGCGTGAACACCGGCCCGGCGCTGGTCGGTAACATCGGCAGTGACCAGCTACGCGGCTTCAACGCGATGGGCGACGCGGTCAACGTGGCCGCCCGACTGCAAACGATGGCCGACCCCGGCCAGATCGTCATCGGCGAATCCACGTGGCGATCTACCCGCACACAGGTCCCGGTCGAGCCACTCGGGGACCTCACCGTCAAAGGACGAACCGGCCTGGTCCGAGCCTACGCGGTGCAGGTGCGGCAGTGAACGAATTCTGGAGCACCCTGACCAACAGCGAACGCGACGCCTTCCGGCAACGCGCCGCCACCCGCCACTGGCAACGCGGCGACGTCCTCTTCCACGAAGGCGACACATCAGGATGGGTCGCCGCCCTCGCCGCCGGCCGGGTCAAAGCCTCCTGCCACAGCGCCTCCGGCACCGAGATCCTGCTCGCGGTACGCGGACCCGGAGCACTCCTCGGTGAGCTGTCCGCAGTAGACCTTCTGCCGCGCTCAGCAACCGTGCAGGCGCTGGACCCGGTCACCGCACTCGTCATGTCACCGGCCGGATTCCAGGAGTACCTACAACAACAGGGCCGCGTCGCCTTCCAACTCATGCGGCTGCTCGCGGAACGGTTGCGTGACGCCGACCGCAAACGAATCGAGTTCGGCGTCCAGGACAGTACCGGCCGCGTGGCGGCTCGCCTGGTGGAACTGGCCGAACGGTTCGGCACCCCGGTGGACAACGGTATTCACGTCGCCATCCGGCTGTCCCAGGACGAGCTGGCCGGCTGGATCGGGGCGTCTCGGGAAGCCGTCACCAAGTCCCTGCGTGTGTTGCGTGACTCGGGCTGGGTGCGCACCAGTCGCCTTTCGGTCGTGGTGCTTGACCTCGACGCGTTGCGGCGGCGGGCGGCCGGGTGCGCGACGGACTGATCCGCGTCTCAGGCGGCTGACTGGCGGGTGCTACCGACCTGCTGCCGCACCTGGTCGGATGCCGTGGAAGTCGCGGCCGTTGCGGTCGTCGGCCCGGTCGGCTTCCTCGGCTCCGGCAGTCGTACCTGGGTTCGTGGGCGGGGTAGCGCTAACGAGAGCGGCGGGGTGCGGAAAGCCCGATCAGGGTGACGCCAACGCGGTGTTCGAGCACGCGTACCCCAAGGATGACCTTGAGGTGGTAGTGCCGCCCCGGGCTTGGCGGCCCTTGTCGAGGCCGGGCGCCGGTGACGGGAATCCGACGTCGCTGACCGTGAATCGGTCGCGCACGATGTCCGAGCCGACGGGATCATGGTCGCGGTGCCAAAACGTGGTCGTTGCCGCTAGCATCTGACTGTTCTGAGGAGACCGGATGGACGACGTCACCCTCCGGGCCCTGCGCCTCCTCGAGGAGGCACAGGCCGGCGGCGCGGCCCAGGTGCTGGTGGCCGCCGAGTCCGCGCTGCGGACACCGACCGGGGACATCTGCGACGGCCCAGCCGCTATGCACTTCGCGCGCGTTGTGGCGTTGACCCGACTGGGTGACCTGCGGGGCGCCCTCACCGCAGCCGACCTGATGCTGGCCGCCGCGGACCGGGAGCACAGCGTGGGATGGCGTTCGTGCGCGCTGTCGCTGCGTGCCATTCGGCGGCTGCGTCTCGGCGACCTGGACATCCGCGAGCACGACATCGTCGCGGTGCTCCGGGATCTGGTCACCGCGGAGACCGCTCTGCTCGCCGGCGAACCCGAACCCGTGATCGCGGGAAACGCCCACACGGGGATCGCGATCGGGTACGCGCAGCTGCGCCTGTACGAGTTGGCCGAGCCCCAGTTCCAAGCGGCGTACGAATCCACCTATCAGACTTCGTACCCGGACAACGGCAACCGGGCGATGTGGCTGTGCAACCTCGCCGAAAGTAACCTGATGTGGGCCCTGGAGCTGTACCAGGTCGGCCAGGTGGCGGAGGCGGAGCAGCATCTCACGGTGGCCGAGGAGCACGCGGTACGGGCGGCGGCGGAGGCCTCCGGGCCGAAGGCGGAGGTGTGGCGGCACCTGGGGTTGCTCTTCGCGGCGTCCGCGCGTGCCGAAGGCCGGGATCCGACCGGCGCGGCCGATGACATCCCTCGGTGCATCGCCCAACTCCAGGCGTTCGGCGTGCCCGCCCAGCAGGCGGAGGTGCTGCTGTGCCGGCCTTTCCACGCGGTCGCGCTCAACCGCTCCGGTCGGCTGGACGAAGCCCTTCGCGTCATCGAGGAGGCTGTCGTCGACCTGTCGTCCGACGTCGCCTGGCTGGTGTCGGCGGCGTTGCACCGGACGCACGCGGTGTTGTTGGCCAAGAACGGTGCCCCCGATGTCGGGCCGGGACTCACCTACGGCGACACGCTCGCCGAGCTGTTGTGGCGCCAGCGGCACCGTTGGCTGCACGCGGCGGTGACGATGCAGTCGTACGACCTCCTGCGCTGGCAGCATGAGCAGGCGGAGCAGGCGGCGCGGACCGACCCGCTGACCGGGGTGGCGAACCGGCGGGGCCTCGACAACTTCCTGCAGAAGTTGGCGGACCCGGGCACCGTCGACGACGACCGGGTCGCGGTGCTCGCCCTGGACGTTGACTGTTTCAAGCGGATCAACGACTCACAGGGGCACGCCGCCGGGGACGAGGTGCTGCGCGCGGTGGCGCAGGCGCTGACGACCAGCGTCCGCAAGGGCGACTTCGTAGCCCGACTGGGCGGCGACGAGTTCGTCGCCATCCTCCCCGGTGCCGACTGCGTCGCCGCCGAACAGGTTGCCCTCCGGGCCGTTGCCGCCGTGAGCGGCCTGACACCGTGGCGGACGGGGGTCAGCGTCGGGGTCGCCAGCGGTGCCGCCCATTCGCTCGGGATGTCGCTCGCCGATGCCGACCGTGCGATGTACGCCGCGAAGCGGGCCGGCGGCAACCAGGTGAGCCGGGGGCACGGCGCGACCTGAGCTCGGCAGCGGCTCTCGCCGCCCCGGCGCCCGATGGGCGCGGCGGCTGCCGATATCCTGCCAGCCCGCAGTCGGTGGGGGAGGATCTTTACGTGACGGGTGAAATTCCTCGTAGGCGGCGGTGGTCCGCCCGGAGCACCGGGACCGGCCGGCGCAGCTCCCCACTGCGGGCGTTCCTGCACACCGAGACCGGCAGTGCGCGGGTGCTGCTGGCCGCCGCCGTGGTCGCTCTCGTGTGGGTGAACCTCGACGAGTCGTCGTACGAGTCGCTGTGGGGTAGCACCTTCTCCGTCGAACTCGGCAGCTGGCGGGTCTCACATGATCTGCGGTACTGGGTCAACAGCGGACTCATGACGTTCTTCTTCCTGGTGATCGGCCTGGAGGTGCGGCGCGACTTCGATCTGGGCGAACTGCGGGAGCGGCGCAGGTTGATGCTGCCGCTGCTGGCGGGGATCGGCGGCATTCTGGCGCCGATCGCGATCTACCTGGCGTTCAACGCCGGGAAGCCGACGGCCATGGGTTGGGGCGTGGTGATGGCGACGGACACCGCGCTCGCGTTGGGCATGCTCGCCGTCCTCGGCCCCCGCTTCTCCGACCGGTTGCGGAACTTCCTGCTGACCGTCGCCGTCGTGGACGACCTGATCGTGATCGTGGTACTGGCGATCGCCTACCCGGAGCACCCGTCGCCGACGGCGTTGTTCGTCGCGGCGGGCATCTTCGCGCTTGTCCTGCTCATCCGCGCGGCCGGCGTGCGGTGGGGGCCGGGTTACCTGCTGCTGGGGGTGGCGGCGTGGCTGGCGGTGTCCGAGTCGGGGGTTGACCCCGTGGTGGTTGGTCTGGTGATGGGGCTACTCACCTTCGCCTACGTCCCGGCCCGCACCGAGCTACGGCAGGCGGCCGACCGGTTCCGGCTGTTCCGGGAGCAACCCAGCCCGCAACTGGCGAGTTCGGTCCGAGCAGGGCTCGCCGCGGCGCTGTCCCCGAACGACCGGTTGCAACACATCTACCACCCTTGGGCCAGCTATCTGATCGTGCCCCTGTTCGCGCTGGCGAACGTCGGCGTGGTGGTCGACGGTGACCTTCTGGCTCGCGCGGTGACCTCCCCGGTTACCCTCGGCGTCCTCTTCGCCTACATGGTCGGCAAGCCGGCCGGAATCGTGATCGCCTCGATGCTGGTGGCCCGGCTCAGCCAGAACCGATTCCGGGCACCGGTCGGCTGGGCCGCGATCATCGGAGTCGGCACCGTCTCCGGCATCGGGTTCACCATCGCGTTGCTGATCGCCACCCATGCCCTCCACGGGCCCGCCCTCGACGAGGCGAAGGTCGGCATCCTCGTAGCGACGGTCGCCGCCTCCCTCACCACCTGGTTGGTGTTCCGCCTCGCCGCCCGGCTCGCCCCGGCGCGGCGGGCCCGGGCGCTGCTGGGCGCCGCGGAGGGGATCATCGACCTGATGGTCCCGGTCGATCCGGATCGGGACCATATCCGTGGTCCACGCGAGGCGCCGGTGACTGTCGTGGAGTACGCCGATTTCGAGTGTCCCTACTGCGGGCAGGCCGAACCGGCGGTCCGGGAGCTGCTGACCGACTTCACCAGCATCCGGTACGTCTGGCGGCACCTACCCCTCACCGAGGTGCACCCCAACGCCCAGGTGGCCGCTGAGGCCGCCGAGGCGGCGGGCGAGCAGGGGGCCTTCTGGGAGATGCACGACCTGCTGCTGGCGAACCAAGGTGAGCTGCGCCCCGCCGACCTGCTCCGGTACGCCGAACGACTCGACCTTGATCTGGACCGGTTCCGGGAACACCTCGCCGCTCGTCGTGGCGCTGCCCGGATCGCCGAGGATGTCGACTCGGCCGATCTGAGCGGCGTCTCCGGTACACCGAGCTTCTTCGTCAACGGTCGCCGGCACCACGGCCCGTACAACATCGAGGCGCTCTCCGCGGCGGTCACGTCGGCGTTCGCCAGTGCTCGGCTTCGCCCCGAGGACGGCCGGGAACCGGGCTACCGGCGCGAGGACGGGCCGGAACGGCCGGACGCGGAACCGGGAAGCTGAGGGTCCCACGCGGGGCTTCATGATCAACCCGCTGCGAGGCGGAGCGATCGGGTGGTTTCGCCGGCGGGGCGGATGCGGACCGCGTGGGCGGGTCGGGGTGGGGAAGGTTTCTGGTCAGCCCGTCGGGGAAGCCAGCGGTATGGCCGAAACCTTCGCGGATCAGGATCTGGCTACCCTGCGGTCCATCGCGCGTGGCGCCGGGATAGCGGACACCGAACGCATGCCACACGACGAGTTGGTCGAGATGCTAAGCCGGGCGGGCTTGGCCGAACCGGACAGCGATGCGGCCGAGCAGCCGACCCGGGATCCAGCCGGGCTCGCCGGCCTGCCCCGCAGTGATCTCACCCTGGGCGACGAGAGCACTGGTGGACGGGCCGCTGAGGAGTCGATCGGTGCCAGGCCGGGGGAGTCGGGCACCGAGATCCCCGACCGCACCGAGCGCTGACCTCGACCACTAACTACTGACCACTGACTACGGGCACGCCGCCCCCGGGAGCCGAACCAGCGGGTTCGGCCGCGGGGGCGGCACCCGCTTGACCCCACCTCGGTTGACCCGGCCGAGCTGGAGGGACGCTGGAGGTCGCCGACCTGCTCGGGGCCGGAACGAGTCCTTGACGCGACTGGCGGGCGGTCCCCGCCGAACCAGGCCGTACCGACCGGCCCGGCAGGGCATGGTGGGGGGTATGACGACCTCGCAGTCCGACCACGCTGGTCACCGCGTTAATCGGGGGGATCACCGCCCCCAGACGTTGCTCCTGCTGGGGGCAAGTGGTGACCTGGCTGACCGGCTGCTGCTGCCGGGCCTGGGACGGCTGGTGGCCAGCGGTCCCAGTGCCCGGTCGAATCTCACCCTGCTCGGCAGCGGCGCGGACGACTGGGCGGACGAGCGTTGGCGCCGCCGGGTGGCGGACGCCTTCGCCACGGCGGGCGCGACCGGTCCCCGGGTCAAGGAGCTCGTCCGCACCACCCGCTATCTGCCCGCCGACGTGACGAAGGAGAAGGATCTACGCCGGCTGTTGTCGAACTGTCACGACCAACTCGTGATCTTCTTCGCGTTGCCGCCGGCGATCACCGCCCAGGCCGCCGCCGCGCTAACCCGGATCGGCCTGCCGCCCGGCACCCGGCTGATGCTGGAGAAGCCCTTCGGCACCGACGCTGTCTCGGCCCGCTCCCTCAACGAGGTGCTGGCCCGGCTGGTGCCGGAGGAGCAGGTCTACCGCATCGACCACTTTCTCGGCAAGTCCACGGTGATGAACATCCTCGGGCTGCGCTTCGCCAACCGGATCTTCGAACCGATGTTGAGCTCTGCGCACGTGGCCTGCGTGGACATCGTCTTTGACGAGACGCTGGGACTGGCCGGGCGGGCTGGCTACTACGACGGTGCCGGCGCGCTCATCGACATGGTGCAGAGCCACCTGCTCCAGGTCCTCGCGCTGATCGCGATGGACGCCCCGCCCACCCTCGCCGCCCGGGACCTGCGGGGGCGGAAGGCGCAGGTGCTGCGGGCCACCCGGGTGTGGGCGGACGACCCGGCGACGTGGAGCCGTCGGGGTCGGTACGCAGCGGGGGAGATCAATGGCAAACGGCTGTCCGGGTACGCCGACGAGCCCGGTGTTGACCCGAGCCGGGGCACCGAGACGTTCGCCGAGGTGGTGCTCTGCGTCGACACGTGGCGCTGGGCCGGTGTGCCGTTTCGGCTGCGTACCGGCAAGGGGCTCGCGGCCCGCCGCAAGGAGGCCGTGGTCACGTTCAAGCAACCGCCCCGGGTGCCGTCCGGACTGATCGGGTACGACCAGCCCGACCGGCTGCGGATCGGCTTCGGCCCGGACCGGCTCGGCCTCGACGTGAACATCAATGGCCCCGGGAACCCGTTGGAACTGGGCCAGGCGCACCTGGTGGCCGACTTCGGTCCGGGGGGTCTGCCGCCGTACGGGGAGGTGCTTCGTGGCGCCTTCGACGGCGACCCCACGCTGTCGGTCCGGGGGGACACCGCCGAGGACTGCTGGCAGATCATCGAGCCGGTGCTCGATTGCTGGCGGGCGGGGGCGGTGCCGCTGCGGGAGTACCCGGCCGGCAGCTGGGGCCCGGAGGATTCCCTGCTGACCCCGGTGCCGGGCGTGGAGACCGAGGACTGAGCCCGGTACCGGGTAGGTATTCGCCCAATTTTTTTGACATGGTCCGGCTCGAAGGTGAGACTCACATGATCGTTCACTTTGCCGGGAAGAGTCCACAGGGGGGACCATGTCCAGCAAGAGATTCCGGGGGGCCGGTGTCGCGCTCGCCCTGACGTTCGGTCTGCTGGCGGGTTGCAGCGCCGGGGAGGGCGTCGAGGTTGATGGGGCGCAGGCCGGTGCGGGGGGCGTACTCACCGCCGCGATCAGCGGGGAGCCGGATCAGCTGGACCCACATCAAACCTCGGCCTATCCCAGCTTCCAGGTGCTCGAGAATGTCTACGACACGCTCGTCGAGCCGGACGCGAACCTGGCGATGAAGCCTTCCCTGGCGACCGAGTGGGACACCAGCGACGACCAACTGACCTGGACGTTCACCCTCCGCGAGGAGGTGACTTTCAGCGACGGGTCCCCGCTCACCGCCGAGGACGTGGTCTATTCGTTCAACCGGATCATCGACGAGGAGCTGAACGCCGCGTACCGGTTCGGCACCGTCGAGTCGGTGACGGCCCCCGATCCGGGCACCGTCGTCGTGCAGCTGACCGCGCCCACCCCGAACCTGCTGGCCAGCCTCGGTGGCTTCAAGGGAGTGGCGGTCGTCAAGAAGTCCAACGTAGAATCCGGGGCGGTGAAGACGGAGCCGATCGGTAGCGGCCCGTTCGCTGTCTCCTCCTACAGCGCCGGGGACAACATCAAGCTGGTGCGCAACGACAACTACTGGGGCACGAAACCCAGGCTGGACGGGGTGACCTTCACCTTCGTGCAGGACCCGACGGTGGCGCTGCAGAACCTGCGCGGTGGCGAGGTGCAGTGGACCGACAACCTGCCGCCGCAGCAGGTGTCGGCGCTTCGGGAGGACGACGAGCTCGTGGTGCGCTCCGCGGCGTCGAGCGACTACTGGTATCTGGCACTCAACCAGGCGCGTAAGCCCTACGACGATGTCAACGTACGCCGGGCGATCGCCTACGCGCTCGACCGGGCGGCGATCACCAAGGCCGCCAAGTTCGGGCTGGCGACGGTCAACCAGACCGCCATTCCCAAGGACAGCGCCTTCTACTACGACTACGCGCCGTACCAGCAGGACCTGGCGCAGGCGAAGCAGCTGCTGGCCGAGGCTGGCGGGACCGACCTGACCATGGATCTGATGGTCACCAACGAGTACCCGGAGACCGTGACCGCGGCGCAGGTCATCGCGGCGCAGCTCAAGGAGATCGGCATCGCCGTCAAGATCCGTACGCTGGACTTCGCCCAGTGGCTCGACGAGCAGGGCAAGGGGAACTTCGACTCGTTCATGCTCGGTTGGCTGGGCAACATCGACCCCGACGAGTTCTACTACGCCCAGCACCACAGCGCCGGCACCTTCAACTTCCACGGATACCGCAACCCGGCCGTGGACAACCTGCTTGACCAGGCCCGGACCGAGACTGACCAGGCCGCGCGGAAGCAGCAGTACGAGCAGGCGGCCAAGCAGATCGTGGACGACGTCAGCTACCTCTACCTCTACAACCCGGATGTGGTGCAGGGCTGGTCGTCGCAGGTCAGCGGCTACGAGGTCCGCGCCGACCGGGCGATCCGGTTCCGCGACGTCGCTCTGGCCCAGTGAGTGGCGGATCCTTGCTGGTGATGCTCACTGAGTTGGCGGGTCACTCCCGGTGACCCGCTTCATCCTGCGCCGGCTGCTCCAGTCCGGCATCGTCCTCCTCGGCGTGACGTTGGTGGTGTTCCTGCTGCTGCAACTCGTCCCCGGTGATCCGGTGCGGGTGGCGCTCGGCACCCGCTTCGACCCCGAGACGTACGAGGCGCTGCGCTCGCGGGCCGGGCTGGACCAGCCGCTGCCGGTGCAGTACGCCAGCTACGTCGGGCAGGCGTTGACCGGCGATCTCGGGGTCAGCTTCCGCAGTGGACGGCCGGTGACCGCGATCGTGCTGGAGCGGCTGCCCGCGACGCTCTCCCTGGCGATCACCGCGGTCGTCTTCGCGCTCCTGGTCGCCTTCCCGCTGGGGGTGCTCTCGGCCCTGCGGAGCGGCTCGGTGTTCGACCACGCCGCGCGCGTGTTCAGCCAGTTCGGGGTCTCGGTACCGGACTTCTGGATGGGCATCATGGGCATCCTGCTCTTCGCGGGGGTGCTGGGTTGGTTCCCGCCCTCGGGTTACGTGGCCCTCACCGAGGATCCCGCTGGCTGGGCGTCGCACGTCTTCCTCCCGGCGGTCACGGTCGGTCTGGTCACCGCGTCGATCCTGACCAGGTTCATCCGATCCTCCGTGCTGGAGGTGCTCGCTGAGGACTATGTCCGTACCGCCGAGGCGAAGGGGCTACCCACCCGCGTGGTGGTGGTGCGGCACGTCCTGCGGAACGCGCTGATCCCGGTGGTCACCGTCGTGGCAGTGCAGCTGGCCAGCCTGCTCGGCGGCGTGATCGTGATCGAGGTGCTCTTCGCCTGGCCCGGGGTGGGCCGACTCACCTACGACGCGGTGCAGGCCCGGGACTATCCCGTGCTCCAGGGGGCGATCCTGCTCGTGGCGGCGCTGTTCCTGTTGGTCAACCTCCTGGTGGATCTCCTCTACGCCCGCCTTGATCCGAGGATTCGGGTGCGATGAGCGGAAACGGTGACTCGACGTCGCGCCGGGCGCTGGTGGCGCTGGGCCGCGACCCGTTGGCCGTGACCGGCGGTGTGGTGCTCGTCTTACTGGTCGTGGCGGGCCTGGCCGGGTCCTGGCTGGCCCCCGCCGGCATCAACGAGGTGGATGTCGACCGGATGCTTCAGCCGCCCAGCTGGGCGCACCCCTTCGGCACCGACGAACTCGGTCGCGACGTACTCAGCCGGGTCCTGGTCGCCGCCCGCGTCTCGCTTCAGGTGGGCGCGGTCAGCGTGGGGATCGCCCTGCTGGCGGGCGTGACGCTGGGGCTGTTCGCCGGCTACTACCAGGGGTGGCTGGACAACGTACTCATGCGCTGCATGGACGTGTTGTTCGCGTTCCCGGTCCTGCTGCTCGCGGTGGCCATCGTCGCGGTCCTGGGGCCGGGCCTGAGTACCGCGATGGTCGCGATCGGCGTGGTCTACACCCCGATTTTCGCCCGGGTCACCCGCGCGGGGGTGCTCTCCGTCCGCGAGCAGGTCTTCGTCCGGGCGGCAGTCGCCACCGGGGCATCGGACCTGCGCATCATGCGGCGGCACGTGCTGCCCAACATCGCGGCGCCGCTGATCGTCCAGACGTCGCTCTCGCTGGCCTTCGCGATCCTGTCCGAGGCGGCACTCTCCTTCCTCGGCTTGGGGGTGCAGCCGCCGGAGCCGGCCTGGGGCCGGATGCTCTACGACGGGCGCGGATTCGTCACCGATGCGTGGTGGCTGGGCTTCTTCCCCGGCGCCGCGATCTTCCTCACCGTCCTGGCGTTCAACCTGGTCGGAGACGCGCTCCGCGACGTGCTCGACCCTCGCCAGCTCACCGTCAGCGAGGCGAGGAGGAACGCCGGATGACCGACGAAGAGACCGTGCTCTCCGTCGCGGACCTGACCGTGACGATCGGTACCCGCCGGGGAGCGGCCCGCGCGGTCGCCGGCGTCGACTGGTCGGTCCGGGCGGGGGAAACCCTCGCCCTGGTGGGGGAGTCGGGCAGCGGCAAGAGCATGAGCGTGCTCGCCGCCACCGGGCTCGCCCCCCGCGCGGCCCGGGTCACCGGAGACGTCCGGCTGCTCGGTACGGACCTTGCCACGCTGTCGGCGGCACGTCGCCGGCGGATGCGGGGGCGGCACGTCGGGTTCGTCTTCCAAGATCCGATGACCTCGCTGAACCCGGTGCTGACCGTGGGCCGCCAGATCGGCGAGGCCAGCGAGGTCCACCTCGGGCTGACCCGGCGGGCCGCCCGGGCCCGCGCCATCGAGATGCTCGAACTCGTCGGCATCCCCTCCGCCGCCGAACGGGTGGACGCCTACCCGCACCAGCTCTCCGGTGGGATGCGCCAGCGTGCGGTGATCGCCATGGCCCTGGTCTGCGAGCCGGATCTGCTGATCGCCGACGAGCCCACCACCGCGCTCGACGTGACCACCCAGGCCCAGATCGTCGAGCTGGTCGCCGACCTGCAACGGCGCCTCGGCACCGCCGTCGTCTGGATCAGCCACGACCTCGGCGTCGTCGCCGGACTCGCCGACACCGTGGCCGTCATGTACGGCGGTCGTATCGTCGAGCAGGGATCGGTGGACGCGGTCTTCGCCGAACCGGCGCACCCGTACACCGCGGCGCTGCTCGCGGCGCGGCCGGACCCGGACGCGAACGTCACCGAGCTGGTCACCATCCCGGGGACGCCACCCAGCCCGCTGGAGCTGCCCGAGGGGTGCGCGTTCTGGCCCCGCTGTTCGGTCCGCGGGGACAGCCGCTGCGAGCGGGAGTTGCCACCTCTGGTGCCAGTCGCGGCGGGGCACCAGGTTCGGACCTTCTATCCGCGTCAGTCGACTGGGGAGGACCGATGACCGGGGAGAGTGTGGCCGCCGACGCGGTCGCTGAGCTGACCGACCTGGCGGTGTGGTTCCCGACCCCGGCGGGGGTGGTCCACGCCGTGGACGGGGTGTCGCTGACGGTACGCCGCGGCGAAACCCTCGGTCTGGTCGGTGAGTCCGGCAGCGGCAAGTCGACGACCGGGCTGGCGCTGCTGCGCCTGGTCGAGCCGACCGCGGGTACGGTCCAGGTGGCGGGGCAGGACGTGACCCGCTGGTCGCGGCGGCGGTTGCGTCGGCTGCGCCGCCACGTCGCCATGGTGTTCCAGGATCCGCAGGCCTCCCTCGACCCGCGGCACACCGTCGGGGCGAGTATCGCCGAACCGCTGGCCGTGCATCGGCTCGCCGCCAGCGGCGCGGCCCGGCGGGACCGGGTGGCCGAACTGCTCGACCTGGTCGGCCTGCGGCGCGATCTCGCCGAACGGCACCCGCACGAACTCTCCGGCGGCCAGCGGCAGCGGGTGGGCATCGCCCGGGCGCTCGCCGGTGAGCCGGACCTGATCGTCCTCGACGAGCCGATCGCCTCCCTGGACCTGAGCGTGCAGGCGCAGATCATGAACCTGCTCCGTGGGCTGCAGCGAGAGCTCGGACTGACCTACCTCTTCATCGCGCACGATCTCGCCGCCGTCGAGCACATGAGCGATCAGGTGGCCGTGATGTACCTCGGCCGGATCGTGGAGAGCGGCAACCCGGCGCAGATCTGGCGGGAGCCCGCCCACCCCTACACCGCCGCTCTCCTGTCGGCGGTGCCGGTGGCCGACCCGCCGATGCAGCGTAGTCGCCAGCGGATCATTCTGGCCGGTGATGTCCCGAGCCCGATCGACCCGCCCACCGGCTGCCGGTTTCGGACGCGGTGCCCGCAGGCCCGACCCGACTGCGCCCAGACCGACCCGGTGTTGGTCGAGATCGGCTCCGGGCACCAGGCGGCCTGCCTCTTCGCGGGCGAGGCGGTACGCGCGATGCGGGCGCAGCCCGTCAACGCCTCCTCGCCATGACCGCTGCGATCGCACAATAAGGTCAGTGCACCCGGTCCGGGGACAAGGTCGCCCGGATCGAGATTGCCTACGAGTAGACGCCTCTGCGGTGTCCAACGGCGTGAATAGTCAACTCGTCGCCGTGGAGGCGGTAGCGGACTCGGTAGTCACCGGCACGTTGCCAGGCCAAACGCATCCCGTTCTCGCGCCAGCATGGGTGGTATAGCGTCCACTATACTCTGGGGACGGCTACCGACGAGTGGGAGATCTACCTCGTCAACGAGGTGCAGGAGTGGATCGACAACCTCGATCCCCTCACCCATGCCCGCGTCGTGCAAGCCATCGACCTGCTCGTCGCCGGAGACAAGGCCGGACGATGGCAACAGTGGTACACCGAAGCGATCCCCCTGGCCGAGCAACGCTACGAGATCTACCTCAAGGAACGCGCCAAGGAGGGCCGACAGCTATGAACAGCTACGCACGCTGGAGTGACATCCGCACCACCCACGTTGAACGCGCCGGCGGCGAGCAGGCCGTCGAAGAAGGCAAACAGGAACTCCTCGCCACCGTCGTCGGACACCGACTCGCCGAGGTGCGCCGCACCCGCGGCCTGACCCAACAGCAGGTCGCCGAGCGCATGGGCGTTACCAAAGGCCGCATCTCCCAGATCGAACAAGGCAAAATCTCCGGCCAAGACATCGTTGCCCGATACGCCGCCGCCCTCGGCGGACGCCTCCACCAAGCCATCTACTTCGACGACGGCAACATCGCCGCCATCGCATAGCGCCCAACCAACACACCAAGATCCGATTGGCTCAAAACTGCTCTACAGGATCAAGAGCGGCCCGGCAGAGCCGGGCCGCGCGCACGCCCACCAACAACGAGCCATCCGCCAGGAGCTAGGTTGATCCACTCTGAGACCGGGCGATCCCTTCACCTGATGCTCAGAGTGGGTGGCTCCGGGGATCGACGCCGCACCGCTACGCGGCACGCCACCGGTCCCGCTTCCGTCACCATCCCGATCGGGCGGTACGCCATCGATACATCGCCAATCTTCGCACGCCTTTGACGGCGGCCGTGACGGCAACGCACGCGAACACCCACGCCCGCCAACGCACAACGGAGTGACACCGATACGTTCAGTAATGACACGACTCCGCATACTGGACTTCTATTTAGACTGGTTCCGGTGGCATCGCAACCGCGCGAACAAATGCCGATGCGGCCGCCGCTAGACCCACTTCATCCAAGTCCCTGTCATCACGTAACGCTGGGTCAGCACAACAGGCGTCGACTGATGTGAAGAGTTCGTGCAGTGCCTGTGTTTCGCGCTCCGCGAACACATCGCCCTCGCCACGAAAGACAGGCAGGAAGACCGTCTCGAACTCCTCTGGGCTCAACCTGCCTTCTATAGGCGCTCGAAGTCTTGGCAGGACCGAGATCCGACTAAAACCGACCCATAGGCTACGGAGGCCCATCGGCGCTTCCAACCCCTGCATGCTTACCCACCTCTCACTTCCAGCGCTATCTGGTAGTTAACGTGGACCTCCTCGGCAAGAGCTGGGCCACAGTAGCGTGGGAAGAAATGCCAATACCACGCGACGCCATCGTCAATTATGTTTCTAGCGATGTCGATAGGCTGCTCATGGTCCAGCAATGCAACAAGACGCCGATCTGCCTGAACCACCCTGAAAGTGCGATCCACAACGTCCGCGTATGCAATCATCCTCTCATTTGAGAATAAGCCAGACAACACACTCCTAAGGCCGATGAAGTTGTAGTACTCATCGAGATCACCTTGATATGACTTCTCACATTCGGCCACGAATCCGACCCACCGCGATACAAGCTCGTCCAAAGATCGTATGACCTTGGGGCGAGGAGGCAGGCCGAGTTCTATCCTTGCCGCCAAATAAGCGTTCTCGAAGCTCACAGCATGCTCCAACAAATGCTCGTAGGTGATCAATTCAAGTCGCCAGGAAGCCCGTTAAAGGACTTCATGCTGCCGTCCAAATTGTAATAGTTCAAAATTCCATGCTGCCCGCGGATGATAGCAAACTCGCCCGTCTTAGGGTTGTAGTGATATGTCTTCCCCGAGACCGAGTTCGTTCGCCTTACAACACCTGGTCTACCGCCATCGCATATGCAATTGAGGTCAATGGCACCCTCGGCGTACTCCCTCTCGGATTGGGCGCCCATCTCCGCTCCATGCTTCTTTTATTTTTCGGCCAAGCGGTTCGAGCCCGACCACGTATTGCGGTTGTGAACAAGTACGGGTGTAGCACCGGCTACCACATAGTACGTGTGGATATCGGCGATGGTGCGGTTGTAGACCGTGGAGGGTTTCCTGGCAAACGGCGTCGAACTTCGGCGATGCCTCAATCAGGGACAGCCTTAACCGGCTACGTTAATGCGATCAGGCAACTATTACGGCTGCCCCATCAGGCTCATTTTCGATAACCGCGAAGTTAACCTACTACACGTCAAAGTCCGTTGGAAACACCAAATGTTCTCCCCCCCCCCGCCTGAAGAGCCTCCATGCCTCAGTTGGGCTGCCGCTAGCCGGAAATGCCTCTATCGCGACCCGATCCGATAGGTCTACACGCAGATCACCTGACTTTGTGATTCTTACATCACGGACGACAAGCGGGGATGACAGATTTGCCTTGACAATACGATCAGCGACAACATCAAAAGCAGTTACGGATTCCTTTTCGGAATTGCGACTAATGGAATCCGTCATGACCTCACGGGAAGACAGGACGTCATTGGATCCAACCAAAATACGCCCCCCTCTCGTCAATCTAAACGGACACTGCGCATGGATTGCATACTCACTTCCCATACGAGAGGCTCCCGTATCGGGTTCAACCCAGACCACATCAGCCCCAAAGGAGAACACTCCCATATTTAGGGCCCTGCCAATTCCCGACAGACCAAGGCCGATCATCGATCGGATCAGTTCGGCGGCTTCCGACATTCAGCACGCCCTCCTCCCAAAACGTCCCACGGCCTCGTCAACAATTTGGTGATAGCCGTATCCCTGCTTAGTGATCGCTTCGTGCACCGATCGCCTCTCAGCTGGCGAAAGGGTCCTGCCGATCTTCCTCTCAGCCTCGCGAAGCGCATCATCGAATGATTTATTTTGAACCTGGTTTCCGCGGGGGGACGATATCCATCGTCATCCGCGTCTCCGGCCTTCCATTCTGGTTTAGGACCCCCAGGCGGGATTCCAGCTGTCCCCCCCCCCGTATTGTGTTCGAGCACCGGCGTGTTACCGGCCAACACATAGTACGTGTGGCATATGCACTGCCTGCACGGAGAGTGACCTACGGCGACATGTCGTTGACCTGGACTTTCATCGACCAGTACTGTGCCGAACCTCGGTGGCGGACCTGGTTGACGGCAACGGTGACGGCAACACGGATAGACGCCGACGCACGTCGCCGCACGCCGAAGGGGCCTTGCAGGTCCCCGTTGGACGTCGTCGCCACTCTCTCCTCAGGCAGCCGGCCCAGACGGCGAACGACGATCTACGGGCGGCCCCAGGGCGACGAGGGCCGCCCCTCCGACCTCACCGGCCGCCACGCGTCACTCCGCGACCGCCCGCACGGGCGTCCCTTGACTCCAGAGACCACTACAACCCGCAGACGCCGACACCACCGGACAGGCCCCTGACGGGACCCAGCCCGCCACCCAGCCGCCAGAGCACCGAGGTGGCGGCTACGGGAACGAGCTGGCCCAAATTTGCTCTACATAGTCAAGACGGCCCGGCAGAGCTGGGCCGCGCGCACGCGCTACAGGCCTACGGCCCCGCGCGCACGCCCATCAGAACCGAACCGCCAACATGACACCCCTCAACGGGCCAGCACGGCCGCGAGCGATGATCCTTGCATGCAATAGCTGGTCTTCGATCTATGATCGCTGCTGACGGCAACGGTGACGGCAACCCGGGCAGACAGCCGCGCGCCCGTACACACACCGGCCACTCTCCGCATTGCCGGTCGGCTCAGCGGTTTGCCGTTTTGGCCGCCGCTACTCTGCACTCAACCCCTCACTCAAATCCTTATGAAGCTGCTCCTGCCACGCCCTCGTGTCTGACCAGGTTTCGCTGAAGTGAAGGATTTCCTTGGCTTGGCCAAGATTTCCACCCATCAGCGATTTTACTGCCTTTACACACTCAATCTGCGACAACCCCGCGCTCCTCATATACCTAAGCGCAGACTCCATACTTTCGCCGCCGTCAATCAGATCTCGGGCACCCTGAAGTACAGCCTCATATCGTCCCTGCGGTTGCATCAGCACCCCCCACCACCAGCGTACTTTTTCAGGTCCAGGGTGAAGTCGGGACGGTGCCCAACAGGCCCTGTAAGCCGAATTCCTGAGATCGTCAGCTCATTAAATCCCTGCGCAGCCGCAGCCGCAGCCGCAGCCGCAGCCGGCGCAATTTGTCCACGCAAGGCTTTCAACATAGTCGACGTGCCCAAAGATCCGAGGGTCAGCTCCGGGCTATCACCGTAAACCACCATGTTGGAGAGGGTAACGCGCCCCCCGCTCACACTTATTTCTGCGAGCATTCCCACATTCCCCTTCGGCGTTTGAATGCTCCACTCGAAGTCTTGTCCATCTACGAACGGCGGCACCGGCACGCCACCCTCGTTGTGCACGAGGACCTTGGTGTCGCCGGCGAGCACATAGTACGTGTGGAGGCCGTCAACGGTGAGGTTGTGCACTCGTCCCTGGCGGAGAGTTCAGCGGTGGAGATAGCCGGTCCGGGCTTTGGAGCCCCGGGGCGAGGGAGCGGCCTTGGCCTGGCCCGGGGCCAGGAGGATCACCGTGACGGGTCTCCAGGACAACCCGGCTGCGCCGACTGCGGCGGCGATCTGGAGGAGCCCGGTGGTCAGGAGTACGGCCTCGGATCCTGCCCAGCCGATCAGGGCTCCACCAGCCAGCAACCCCAGGGAGGTGCCTCCGGAGTGCAGGACTGTCTCTGCGGTGAATGCCGCCCGGCGTTCGGGGCCCTGGGTCTGCTCGCTGATCAGAGCGTTCAGGGCGGCGAGCCCCCACGGCATCGCGGCTCCGCCCACTGCGGCCACGGCGGCGACACCGGTCAGGCTCGGTGCCACCAGTGGCAAGGCGACGAACACGGCCCCGAGCACGACCCAGGAGGACAGCATCGCCGCCATCCGCGGCAGGCGGTCGATGACCACCGGCACCAGCAGGGAGGCGGCCACGGATGCGGCCCCGTACCCGCTCATGCCCGCGGCGATGAGTGCGCCGGGCCGGTCGTGCTCGACCCCGAGTACGGCCAGGCCCAGGCTGAACCCGAACCAGCACATCCCGCCAACCCCGGCCATGAGCGCGCCGGTCGCGATCTGCGGGTGGGAACGGAGTACTGCCAGAGCAGAGACTGGCCGTCCCGGCGTGGCCGCTCCCGGACCGCCGCCCTGGCCTTCGTGGGATGTCGCGCTACGGGCGGGGACGGCCAGGAAGGCGATCGCGGCCAGGGCGACCACGGCGGTCTCGCACCACAGCAGCGCGCTCGCGCCCAACATGGTCACGGCCCAGGCCCCAGCGGGTGGGGCGAAGATCATCGAGACCCGGTGGGCGAGGTCCTGCCAGGCCAACCACTTTGCTGGTCCGGTCCGGCCGCCGCGGGCGACGTGTTCGTCGGCGAGGTCGGAGACCAGGGATCGTTCGGCCGGGCCCAGCAGTGCGCCCGCAACCCCGGTCACCAGGCCCGAGGCGCACAGCGCGACCGCCCCGACCTGACCCACCAGGGCGGCCACGGGGACGATGGCGAGCCCGGCGGCGTGCACGCCTGCCACTACCGCCAGGGCTCTCCCACCGGTGAGGCGCTCCCGCAGCCCCCTGCCCCACCAGCCCACCGTCAGTAGGGGTAGCCCGGCCATCCCGCCCACCAGCCCCGTGGTCCAGGCCTGTCCGGTCTCCTCCAGTGCGACCAGGGGCAGGGCGACGGCGGTCATCCTCGTCCCGATCCAGGTCACGAACGTGATCACGGTCAGTAGCAGCAGTCCTCTCCGCACGCACCGATCCTCAACCGCCCTCCGCCGACCGGGTAGAGATCTCTTCGCGTAGCTGGCTCATACGCTGGGGGCATGAGACCCAGCCTGAAGACCGAGGACCTGGTGCTGGTCGAGGCCGTCTCCCGGCACGGATCGGTCGGGGCCGCGGCCAAGGAACTGCTGACCACCCAGCCCTCGGCCTCGCGTCGACTGGCCGCGCTGGAGCGCCGCCTGGGGATCAGGTTGTTCGAGCGGGACACGACCGGGGCCCGCCCGACGCCGGCCGGGCGGGAGCTGGCCCGGCGAGCCGTACGCCTGCTGGCCGACCTCGATGCCCTCCCCGCCCAGCTCGCCGCCGCGATGCAGGCCCCGTCGTTGAGCTTGGGCACGATCCAGGCGCTGGCCCCGATCGTGTTCACTGCCACCCGGATCGAACTCGCCGGCGTGACGCTTCAGGCCGAAGTCGAGCATGGCCCCACCCTGATCGGCCGGGTCCACCAGGGCCTGTTGGACGCGGCGATCGTCACGATTGCCGACCAGGCCGTTTTGCCCCACGGCCTCCAGGTCACCGGGCTCGGGGCCTCCCCGCTGGTCCTCGTCCTGCCCGCGGACACCGCACCCCTAGCCCCCGGCAATAAGGGGCTAGCGGGAAGGGAAGTGCTGTACTCCTCGATAGATCTGGCCGGTGGACACCTGCACGCAGGGTTGTCCGGGCTCGGCGCGCTCCCACAGCCGGGCCCCACGGTCGAGGCCACCCTACGTATCGCCCGGCACCGCAAGGTTCCGGCCGTGGTTCCCGACCTCGCGGCACGCTGGTGGGATGACCGTACCGACCGCCTGCTGCCCTCGCCGGTGCCGGGGAAGGTCGTGCTCTCGCTGGTGACCCGACCCCCGCAACCATCTCACCTGGCACAGGTGCTGCCTGCCCTGACCGCGCGGATCCTGAGCTCCCCGCGGGACGCACGGGGCGGGCCCGAGCCGGGTGCGGCTCGCCGGTAGCCGCGGCCCGGCGGCCGCTCGTCCCTGGCCCGCCGGGCACGCGCACCGCCGGAGCGGCTACGACTGGGGTGTGGCCGGGTCGGGCCGGCACCCGTCGGTGCAGCTCGGTGCCGGATCAGCGGTGGCACGGGTGGGCGGCGCGCAGTCGTCGCACTGATCACCTCGCCACGCCGCGATCCCCTCCCGTACCGCGACGGCCGCGATGGCGAGCGCGGCGATGGGGTCTGCCCAGGACCAGCCGAGCCCGGCGTTGAGGAGCAGACCCGCGAGGAGCACCGCGGACAGGTACGTGCAGAGCGCGGTCTGGGTGGAGTCGGCCATGACGGTGGCCGAGCCGAGTTCCCGGCCGGTACGCCGCTTGGCGCGGACCAGCAGGGGCATGACGATCAGCGAGGCGACGGCGAGGCCGATGCCGACCGGGCTGGGGCTGGCGTCTCCGTCGCCGAGTAGCGCGCGCCCCGCGTCCACGGTGACCCAGGCGGCGAGGGCGAAGAACGAGACACCGATCAGTCGCAGCGCCAACCGTTCCCGCTCCTCCGGCACCCGGGAGCGGAACTGCCAGATCACCACGGCCGCGCTGGAGACCTCAACGAACGAGTCGAGGCCGAAGCCGATCAGCGCGGTGGAGGAGGCCGCCGCGCCGGCGGCGATCGCGACCAAGCCCTCCACGAGGTTGTAGCCGGCGGTGGCGTAGGCCAGCCAGAGGCTGCGGCGGGACAGGAGCGCACGCCGCTGGGGGGTCAGGGTGGAGGTGATGGTCACGCGTCGTCCCCTCGAACCGTGGACGAGCCGTATGTCGGGCAGAGGGCGACGGCTTCGCCGGTGGCGGCGAGGAGTTGTTCCGCCGAGCGCAGCAGGGCGGGTAGCTCGGGCCGGGCCAGCGCGTAGAACGACTGGCGACCCTCAACCCGGAAGTCGATCAGTTGACAGTCCCGCAGGCAGGAGAGGTGTTTCGAGACGGTCGACTGCGCCAGTTGCAGCTCGCGGGTGAGGTCCACCACCCGGGCCTCACCATGGGTGAGCCGGTGCAGGATGGCCAGCCGGGCCGGGTCGCCGAGAGACCGGAACAGTGCGACGGCCGGTGCGAGCCCCGAAGAGTGCGCCTTCGTTGAGGGTGCGGGTGCCGTTGAGGAATCAATCGCCACGCAGCGATGATAGCACCGCTGGTGCATCATTTTGTCGTGGCCGGCACGGGTCGCGGTGCCCTGGTTGGCGCAGCGCGACCCGTGACCGGCGGTCAGCGGCGGGGGCTCAGTCGACTGGATATTTGGTCAGATAGACCGGTTGGCCGACGCGGGTGGTGTCGGCTGCCGCGCCGATCCCGTTGACCACGTGGTCGATCGTGCCCGCGTTCAGGTTCACGGTCATCACGCGATGGAGCTGCACTCCGGGGTGGTCCGGCACCTCGAATCCGTTCTCAGTATGGATCGACGGGTTGTTTCGGTTGTACACGTACACCCCGCCGCTGTAGAGCGTGTGGTGCCGTACCCGGTCGTTGACCTTGTAGCCGGCCCAGCCCTGCACCTCGCCCTTCATCCAGTCGGCCTGCGTGGGCGGGTCGTAGGGCAGCTCGTTCTGGTAGAGGATCGTGGTGCCGTGCTCGCCGTTCCACACCGTGTTGTGGCGCTGGAAGTGCTCAACGAAGAGGCCGGTCGCGGTGACCCGGTCGCCGTTGATGATCGCGCCGTACCGCCCGGTGTTGGTACGCCAGCGGTCGGTGTCGCCCTTGACCCCCTCGGTGAAGTCCTCCACGCCGTGGTCGCCCCGCCACACCCAGGTGTGGTCGATCAACACGTCATCGGCGTTGACCTCCAGCGCGGTGTGGGTCCGGCCGATGTGGGGCCCGCCGACCCGGAAGTACACGTCCGAAAGCGTGATCGGGTTCTGTGGTGTGCTGTGGTTGCGTCCGTGCCGTTTACCAACGCGGAGCAGTACCGGCGACTCGTGGAGCCCCGCGTCGATGGTCACCCCGGCCACCACGACGCCGGGAACGCCGGCGACGTTGAGCGGCGTGGCGCCGTCCACGGCGGTCAGGGTGGCGTGCCCCAGCCCGAGGACAACCGTGTCCGGCCGGCGGATCTCGATGCTACGGGCGATGTCGTACCGGCCGGGGGTGAGCAGCAGGTGCTTGCCCCGCGCCAGTTCCCGGTTGATCGTCCGCACGGAGTCACCCGGACGCGCGATGTGGAAGTCGCGGATCGGGATGGTCCGGCCGGGGGTGGTGCCCGTGGCCCAGGAGACGCCCCGGGTGTCGCGGCGAGCAGCCGGTACCCGTACCTGGTAGCGGCCCCGATCATCGACGAAGAGGTACGGCTTCTCCCGGCTCAGCGGGGTGGTGTCGAGCGTCGTGTACGGCGGGTCGGGGAAGCTGTCGTCGGCTGGTGCGCCGTCAACGCCCGTGAAGACCTGGTTCCAGACGCCATTGGACCAGCTGTCGATCTCGCTGTTGCGGGTCAACCACTGCTGTTGTGAACCGTTGACGACCTCGGGGAGTCGGGAGTCGGCGATGAAGCCGCCGCTGGCGTACTGTGGGCCGGCGGTGCAGTAGTCCATCAGGGACAGGGTGCCGCCGGTGACGTCGAGGCGGCGCATCGACACGGCCTGCGACACCGCCCAGAAGTTCGCCGAGGAGCGGCAGTCGTCCTGCCCGGCGGGGTCGATGCGCAGTGCCAGGTTGGACAGGGTGCGCCAGAAGTTGACCAGCGCGAGACAGTTGCTGGTGCCCTCGTCATCGAGGCAGCGGTTGTAGACCTCGATTTTTCCGTCTACCTGGACGTCGGTGGGGGTGGCGCCGAGGCCGGAGACCTGGGTGTAGTAGCCGAGCTTGACCTGCAACGGCTGGTCGGCGCTGCCGTATTCGCCGGGCAGGAAGAGGTAGGCGTGGCGGTCTGTTCCCATCTCGGCGTCCACCTGCGCGGCGTGCCGCGCATCCATGGTGGCCTGGATCTCGTCGGTGGGCGTCTCCGGGCTGAAGATCGTCACGTTGGGCCCGAAATCGGGGGCGCTGGGGCGGGGGCCGCCGGCGCTGGCGGCGCCGGGGGCGGTGGCGGTGACGGCGACCATCAGCGCGAGGCTGAGCCCGAGGGCTCGGCGTACGCGTCGTCGTGGGTGGGGAAAGGTCATGCGTTTCGTCCTCTCGTCACGCGAGTGGGAAGAGAGCGCTCTCTCGGTGTTTCGGGGGACGGCCTGGACGGGGTGGGGGTTGACCCCGTTTCTACCGGGTGAGCAGGCTGGAGGGAAGGGGGTCGATGGCTACGGTTCGCCCGGCTCGGGGGAACTCGCCGCACCCCAGCCGAGCGGAGGTCTGTCCCCTCGTGACCGGGGACAGACCTCCGCTCGGGCTACCCCTGGGTCGCGAACTGGGCGATTCGGGCGGCCAGCGGGGTCGCTGCGGTACGTGTCCAGCTGAAGTGGTCGAGCCGGCTGCCGCCCGGCTCGGCCCCGTGGCGCTCGCGGGTGATGGGAGCGCTGGTGAGCTTGGCGCAGAGGTGGTCGATGGTCTCGTGCGGGGTGTACTGGTCGTTGTCCACGCTGACCGCCAGCACCGGTGTGCGGAGGTCGCGGAGCGCCGCCTCGGCATCCACGCCGGCCAGTCGGGGAAAGCGCCCGGTGCGTGCGGTGTAGGCCCAGTCCCGGACCACCCCGCGCGCCAGCCGGCCGCCGAAGCCCCAGCCCGGCCACACCCCGAGCAGTCGGGTGGTGACCGCGATCGTCTGGGAGAACGGGAGGACGCCGTAACCCCGCGGTCCGGGCGGATAGCTGCGCCACCAGGGGAGCCCGACGGCGATCAGGGCCAGCCCGTCCACCTCGTGCCCGGGGGTCAGGGCCAGGTGCAGTAGGGCCGTCTGGCCGCCCAGGGAGTGTCCGAGCAGGAGAGTGCGCCGGCCGTTTCGCTGTTCCTTCAACGCCGCCAGCACCGCGCCGACATCGGTGGCCAGCTCCGCGTACCCGTAGCGGCAGCGGCGACTCGGGCGCGGTGTGCTCGCTCCGGTGCCGCGGAGGTCGGCGACCGCGACGGCGAGCCCGGCGGCGCGGAGCGCGGTGGCGAACGGGCGGTAGTACCGGGCGGGGACGCCCATGGCGGGGGAGATCAGCACCAGCGGGGCGTCGGCGGTCTCCGCCGGCTCCGGATAGATCTGCAGACCGAGGCGGGCTCCGTCGACCTCGACGAATTCTTGCTGGTATTCCGCATTCACCAGCCCAATCTACGGGGTGAATCTACCGACGAGTAACCAATCGGTGACTGTCGTCACGTCGATCTGGCCGGGCTGGCGTCGGCGCACCGGGAAACACAGACGCCTCGCGGATCCGATCGGTGCGCGGATCCGCGAGGCGTCGGGGTGCGGTTAGGGGTCAGCTCACCGTGATCGCGCCGGTCGGGGAGCGGACACAGGAGACCTCACGGGCGCTCGTGGAAGCGGCGCCGGTAAGGCATTCCCCGAGCGCCAGGTGACCGGCGGCGTTCGGGTGCCACGACTCCTGGCACGTCTGGAAGTGATCCACGCAGGTGCCGGCGATCCGGTTGATGTCGAGCTTGTCTGCCCCTTCGAGGCTGGTGACGTAGGTGCCGGTGGGCCCATCCATCAGTCGAACGGCGGTGGCGAGGGCGTTCTCCGGACCAGCTGTCGTCTCGCAGAGCCGGGCGCCGTCGAAGGCCTGCTGCACGTTGAGCAGGACCACGTCGGCGTTGGGGAACTCGCTGGTGACGTCGGTGTGGACCTGGCTCACCATTGTGCCCAGACCCTGCGAGAAGCGGTGGCCGGGAGCGAGGCTGGCGCGGTGGATCGGGCACCCGGCGGCGTACCGTTCGCGGCCGAGGTCGCGGAACTTGTCCCGCGTGTCGTCCCGGTTGTCCTCGGTCCAGTAGGCCTGGTCCAGCTGCTCCGGCAGCGGGTTCGTGTAGTCCTGGAGGACGACCCGGTGCTCGCCGTCGGCGTCCACCTCGGCGAGCGTACTGAGGACCTGCCGCACGGCGGCGCTGGTCTCCGCGGTCGCCGCGGCGAGCTCCGCGGCGGTTGCCAGGTCGGCGTCGGAGCAGGGGTCCTGTTCCACCGCCCAGGGGTGCGCCCAGAACTCCCACCAGCCGATCCAGGCGTCGGCGATGAACCGGTTCGCGCACTTCTCGGCCACCTTGCCGAAGGTGAACGAGCTGTTGTTCGAACCGACGCCGATGAGGACCAGGTCGATATCGTGGGTTTGGGCCACCGCGCGGAGCTGGTCGAGCTGGGCGGCGACCTGGCGCCCGTTCGCCCGGTCGGCGGAGGCGTTGGCGATGTCGGCCGGCTGTCCGCCGGAGCAGGCGAGGTTGAAGCGGTCCTCGATGCCCGGCAGGTTTGCTCGGTGGAGTGAGGCGTTCGCCGAGCGGTGGCAGAAGTAGGCCGCGCTGTTCGGTGCGGACCATCCGGGGAAGGTGCTGGTCTCCCCGTTGATGTCGACCACGGGGGTGTACGCCCCGGCGCCCTCGCCGCTGACAAAGCTGTCTCCGAGCGCTACCGCGGCGGTGGGTGGTGCGCCGGCCGGAGCGGTGGGCGGTGTCTCGGCCAGAGCCGGCGATATGACTGTCGCAGAGAATGTGGTCGTGGCGACGGCGATGCCGACGGCCAGGACGGTACGACCCAATCTGGACATGTGATGATCACCCCTATCGAGATGTGAAAGATCCGCTGGGAAGGGGATCAGATCACCCATCGGTCGCAAGTGTCAATACTCACTAGTAACAAATCTCACGGCCGTGGGTTTTGTGGTGAAAAATATTCGTCGATCTCGTGGTGATGGGGGTGCCCGGCCGGGTCGGGCCGCTCCCGATGGGAGCCACCGGACGCGCCTGAGTGCCCGGGCAGGAAGCCGGCCCGTTCGGGGCCCACGGGTGCCGGCTCCGGCCTCGCCGCACTCGGAGACGCTTGTCGCCTGGGTCACGGCCGGAATCGTTGGACGGCCCCGACCCGTTACTCCGATTGTGGCCGGTCGAACGGGCCCAGCGGGGCCCGTCGGGGCCTACGGCTAGGCTCGCTGCGGCGTGCCGCACCGGCCCATGCCTGTCGTGCGTGGCACCATACCCGCCGAGACCTGGGAGTACGACCAGTTGACCGCAGAGCCTGAGACCCTGTATGAGGCCGACGACCTCACGCATCTCGAGGGACTGGACGCCGTCCGTAAGCGTCCGGGGATGTACATCGGCTCAACGGACAGCCGTGGCGTGGGTCACCTCGTCAACGAGATCCTCGACAACTCCACCGATGAGGGGGTCGCCGGTCACGCGACCTCCATTGAGGTGACCCTGCACGCCGACGGATCGGTGCAGGTGGACGACGACGGCCGCGGCATCCCCACCGACGTGCACGCGAAGTCCGGAATATCGGGGGTCGAGCTGGTGCTCACCCGGCTGCACGCCGGCGGCAAGTTCGGCGGCTCCGGCTACAAGACCTCCGGCGGCCTGCACGGTGTCGGTGCCTCGGCGGTCAACGCCCTCTCGCGCCGGTTCGACGTGACGGTCCGTCGCGGCGGCAAGATCCACACGATGTCGTTCCGGCACGGGGTGCCGGGCGCGTTCGACGGCGATGGGCCACAGGCGGCCTTCACGGCCGGCCCGGGCCTGCAGGTGATCGGTGCGGCCAAGCGTCGGCAGCGCACCGGTACCTCGATCCGCTACTGGTACGACCCGCGCTACTTCGAGGTCGGCGCCGCGCTGGACGCCGACGCCGTACGGATGAAGCTGCGCAACACCGCCTTCCTGGTCCCCGGGGTCAGCTACCTGCTGCGGGACCACACCGGAGCGGAGCCGGTGGAGGAGCGGTTCCACTACCCCAACGGCTTGACCGACATGGTGGACTTCCTCGCCCCGGCCGGTGACCGCCCGGTCTCCGGCACCCTGCTGGTCCGTGGCGAAGGGGCGTACCGGGAGAACGCCGCCGACGCCAACGGCGTGATGCAGGCCAACGTGCCGCGTCGCGCCGAGGTGGAGGTGGCCTTCCGGTGGGGCACCGGGTACGAGCGGACCGTGGAGTGCTTCACCAACACCATCCGCAACGCGCACGGCGGCACCCACCGCAAGGGCTTCGAGCGGGCCCTGACGCGGACCCTCGCCGAGGCGATCCGAAACACCCGTGGCCTGCTCAAGGCCAAGGAGGATCCGCCCACGCTGGACGACATCCTCGAGGGCCTGACCGCGGTCGTGCACGTGCGCGTCCCGGAGCCGCAGTTCACCTCCCAGACCAAGGACGAGCTCTCCACCGCCGGTATCACCAAGGTTCTCCAGCGCCTGGTCGAGCAGCATCTCAAGAGCTGGCTGGAGGAGCGCAAGACCAAGACCGAGGCGCGGACGGTCCTCCAGAAGATCGCTGATGCCGCCCGGGTCCGGCTGACCCAGAAGCAGCAGAAGGAGGCGGCGCGGCGCAAGACCGCCCTGGAGGGCGCGTCGATGCCGGCGAAGCTGGTCGACTGCCGGTCCACCGGGGTGGAGCGCAGCGAGATGTTCATCGTCGAGGGGGACAGCGCCCTCGGCACGGCGCGGTTGGCCCGCTCGTCGGAGTACCAGGCGTTGCTACCGATCCGCGGCAAGATCCTCAACGTGCAGAAGGCGAACCTTCAGCAGGTCCTGGACAACGCCGAGTGCGCGGCGATCGTGCAGGTGTTGGGGGCCGGGTCGGGGCGCACCTTCGACCTCTCCGCCGTGCGTTACGGCCGGGTGCTGATCATGGCCGACGCCGACGTGGACGGCGCGCACATCAGGACCCTGCTGATCACGCTCTTCGCCCGGTACATGCGACCGTTGATCGAGGCTGGCCGGCTGTACGCGGCGATGCCGCCCCTGCACAAGATCACCACAAAGGGGCGCAAGCCGCAGACTATCTACACCTACACCCAGGAGGAGATGGAGGCGACCGTCCGGCGGCTGGAGCAGGCGGGCAAGCAGATCGTCACTCCGATCCCGCGGTTCAAGGGTCTGGGTGAGATGGATGCCGACGAGTTGTGGGAGACCACGATGAACCCGGCTGGCCGGGCGGTCCGTCGGATCACTCTCGACGATGCCGAGGAAGCCGAACGGATCCTGGAACTGCTGATGGGGGAGAAGGTGGAGCCCCGCCGGAACTGGCTGATCGCCTCCGCCGACCGGGTTGACCGTGAGGCGATCGACGCATGAGACCCGGACCGGCCGCGGTTCGCGCGGGCACCGGCACGAGCACGGAAACAGTCCGAGGGGAAAGCTGAGTCATGGCACGCCGCAAGGGCCCGAAGGTCGACCTGTCCGCGTTCGACCAGGCGGGCGCTCGGGTTTTCGACAATCCGCTGGTCACCGAGGTCTCCGACTCCTACCTGGAGTACGCGTTCTCGGTCATCCACTCCCGCGCCCTGCCCGACGCCCGAGACGGGCTCAAGCCGGTGCACCGGCGCATCCTCTGGTCGATGTACGAGTCCGGCCACCGCCCGGACCGGGGGCACGTCAAGTCCGCCCGGGTGGTCGGCGATGTGATGGGCAAGTACCACCCCCACAGCGACGTGGCGATCTATGACGCGCTGGTCCGGCTGGCGCAGGACTTCTCCCTGAACGCACCCCTGATCGACGGGCACGGCAACTTCGGCAGCCCGGACGACGGCCCGGCCGCGGCCCGCTACACCGAGGCCCGGATGTCGCGGGAGGCGATGCTGCTCGTCGGTGAGTTGGGCGAGGAGACGGTCGACCTGGGGCCGAACTACGACGGTTCGTTGACCCAGCCCACCGTGCTGCCGGCCGCCTTCCCGAACCTGCTGGTCAACGGTGCCTCGGGGATCGCGGTCGGGATGGCGACCAACATGATCCCGCATAACCTCGGTGAGGTGGTCTCCGCCGCCCGCTGGCTGATCAACCACCCGGACGCCACGCTGGACAAGCTGATGGAGTTCGTGCCGGGGCCGGACCTGCCGACCGGTGGGCTGCTGCTCGGCCTGGACGAGGTACGGCGGGCCTACGAGACCGGCCGCGGCGTGGTGCGGATGCGCGCCAAGGTGGAGATCGGCCCGATCGAGGGCAGCCGCGGCCGGCAGGCGATCACCGTCGTCGAACTGCCCTACGGCATCGGCGCCGAGAAGGTCATCGCCGCTGTCACCAACGAGGTCACGAAGACCAAGCGGCTCACCGGGATCGCCGACGTCAAGGACCTCACCGACCGGGAGAACGGCACCCGGCTGGTCATCGAGTGCAAGGTCGGGGTGAATCCACAGGTACTTCTCGCCGACCTCTACCGGCTGACCCCGCTGGAGCAGTCGTTCGGCGTCAACAACCTGGTGCTGGTGGACGGACAGCCGCAGACCCTGGGGTTGAAGGCCCTACTGGAGGTCTTCCTGGCCCACCGGTACGAGGTGGTGACCCGACGCAGCGCGTACCGGAAGCGTCGGCGGGAGGAACGGCTGCACCTGGTGGATGGGCTGCTGGTCGCGCTGCTCGACATCGACCAGGTGGTGAAGCTGATCCGGGGCAGCGAGGACGCGCAGGCCGCGAAGGACGCTCTGATGCGGCGCTTCGGGCTCTCCGAGATCCAGGCGACCTACATCCTCGACACGCCGCTGCGCCGGCTCACCAAGTACGACCGGTTGGAGTTGGAGGCCGAGCAGGAGAAGCTGCGCGGCGAGATCGCCGAGCTGTCCCGGCTTCTGGACGACCCGAAGATCCTGCGGAAGGTCGTCTCCGGCGAACTGGGCGCGGTGGTGAAACAGTTCGCCGCGCCGCGTCGCACCACCCTGGTGGACGGGGATCTGAAGGAGGTACTCGCCGCGTCGGTTCCGGCTGGCCCACTGGAGGTCGCCGACGACCCCTGCCAGGTGATTCTCTCCTCAACCGGGCTGGTCGCCCGGACCGCCGCCGAGTCGGAGGAGGCGGTCGAGGGGCATCGCCGGCATGGCCGGGTCCGGCACGACGCGGTACGCGCCGTCGCCCATTCCACGGCCCGCGGCAAAGTTCTGCTGGTCACCAGCGGCGGCCGGGCATTCAAGGTGGACGTGCTGCCGCTGCCGGTGCTCCCTGAGCAGTCCGGCACGGTCTCCCTACGCGGTGGGATGTCCGCGGCCGAGTTGGTGCCGCTGGCACCGGGGGAGACGGTGGTGGGGATCGCGCCGCTGGGCGCGTCCGCGGAGGGGTCGCCGGGGCTGGCTCTCGGTACCCGACAGGGCATGGTGAAGGTCGCCGCGCCGGACTGGCCGGTCCGCGCCGACGAGTTCGAAGTGATCAGCCTCCGGGATGGGGACGAGGTGGTCGGGGCGACCTGGCTGACCGACGGAGCTGAGAGCCTCGCCTTCGTCACCTCGGAGGCGTCGCTGCTGCGTTACCCGGCGGGGTCGGTCCGTCCGCAGGGACTGCGCGGCGGTGGCGTCGCCGGAATCAGCCTCCCCGATGCCGCGCGGGTGGTGTACTTCGGCGCGGTCCGCACCGACGATCCTGCCCACGGTGAGCCGATGGTGGTCACCTCGACCGGCGCCACGGTGAAGGTGACACCGTTCGCGGCCTATCCGGCGAAGGGACGGGCGACCAGCGGCGTACGCTCCCAGCGTTTCCTCAAGGGGGAGACCGAGGTGGCCGTCGCCTGGGTCGGTTCGCGCCCGGTCGGCGCGACGGTGAACGGTGAGCCGGTGGAACTGCCCGCGGCTGATCCGCGTCGCGACGGCAGCGGCTTCGCTGTGCTGCTAGGCCCCGCCGTAATCGGCCATCAGATCGACCGCGACTGAATCGGCGCTGCCGGGTCGGGAAGCGACCGGTACCACCTCCGGCGCTTCGCCGGCGCGCAGGAGATCTGCGGGTGGTGGTCGGTCCCCGGCCCGGCGAGGCCACCCGTCAACGTCTCGAACACCGGTCGAAATTTGTGAGGCTGGTCATAGCATTGTTGGGTCAGTCATTTCGGGCAGACGGCCTGATTCCTCAGGGCAGCGTGCGGAAATTTGCCGACAAGCTGTCCGGTTCTTGACCGGACTGCGCCACTATCGCCCTTCGTGTAATTGATTCATTTCAGTGTGCAGCTGTCGGTGAATCGTGACTGCGACCCATGTTTAAGCGGTTCCGAGAGGGTTGGCGGGTCGGGAAGTGGTCAGTAGTGTCGGCGCGTCCGGTGCGGTTTTCGATCGCAAAAGGCGACGCCGTGCCGACCCGCTCAATTGCCGAAAGGCGAACCGGGGACCCGTTCTATCTGGGGTGAATCCGCGAGTTTGCGGTAGGGCGCACTTCCCGTCCGAATCCGTCAGCTAACCCGGTCAGCGGCATTGGAAGGAGTCCCGTTTCCGTGCAGCGCTATTCCGCCCAGCGGGCGTTCCGCCGCCTCCACGGCACTGCGGGGTCCGCGTCCGTCCGGCCCGCCGCCGGGCGCTGACCCATCCCGCGTAGCCCGGCACTGGGGCCGGGCGTAATCCCCCTGTGGCCACCGGCGCGCGAATTCCGGTTTCGTGCGGCCACCTCTGCTGCCCGCCCAACGGCGCGGTGTGCCACAGTCCCGACCGCCTGTGGAGGATCCCGTGAAACATCGCCTCAAACGACAGCTCCGCCGTCTGACCTCGGAGCGCCCGTACCAGCTGGCCGCCGCCTCGGCTGCCGTGCTCGTGCTGGCCACTGGCGCCGGCGCCCTCGCCGCCGGCAGCGACGAGGGCTCCACCTCGCCGCAGCCGGCCCCCGCCGTTGCCGCGGCCGGCGACATCGCCGACTCGAGCCCCGAGGCGGTCGCGGTCAACGCCGCGCCGTCGAGCACTGAGTCGCCGAGTGTCGAGTCGTCGAGCGCTGAGTCATTCAGTGCCGCACCGTCGAGCGCGGCGGATCCGGACCTGACCGAGGAGGCAGCACCGGAGCCACCGACCTCCAAGGTGCTGGATTACGACTACCAGGCGCAGATCAACTTCTACTACTGCGGTCCGGCTGCCGTCCGGAACGCCCTCAGCGCCACCGGCATCGAGCGCACCCAGAACGAACTCGCTGGCCCGCTCGGTACCGACCAGTTCGGCACCGACTCGGCCGAGGACACCACGCGGGTGCTCAATGCCGAGGTGGAGGGCGAGCCCTACCAGACCCGGATGATCTCCGGCGGCTCGGCCACCCCGGCGCAGATGGACCAGCTCCAGGCCGACGTGGTCGAGGCCATCACTGACGACCGGAGCGTGGTGGTGAACATCGCCGGTTCCGCCACCGACACCGCCGGCGGGTGGCACTCCTTCCCGGGGGGCCATTACGTCGCCGTGGTGGGCTTTGACGACGATGGTCGCCTGGTGCAGATCGCCGACTCGGCGAACCCCGCGACCAGCTCTTACTGGATGACCACGATCGCCCTGGCGAATTGGGCCGCGACGCGCGGCTACTCCGCCTGACCGACAGTTTGTTGCCCGGGCGTCGGTCCTCCACCACGGGGGACCGACGCCCGTCGTCGTACTGGACACCCGGTTGAGTCCGGATCACAGGCTCACGTGGGCCTGCAGTTCTGGCAACGACCAGGTCGCGCTGACACCCGTGGTCGCCGTCGGGAGCTGCAAGCCAGATCCGGATCAGTCAGCGACTGAGTAGCCCGCGCACCCGGCCGCGGATGGCGCGCTTCACCCGGGCGGGCAGCTTCGCTTCCTGCTGGGCCCGCACCTTGCGGCGGAGCCTTTCATTTTGGTCGCGTAGCCAGTGCATCCGGTTTAACAGTTCCTCGCCAGCCATCGCGGTGGCGGGCCGAACCGCAGGTGGGAAGGTGGTGGCACGGACCTTGTCGTCAAAGCGGGTCGCACTGTCGGCGTCCGCGAAGGAGTGCCCCAGATCATGCTTGGTAAGGAATGAGAGCATGGTCTCGAAGCGGGCCGTGTGCCCCTTGTTGAACGCCGTGTAATCCGCTTCCTGGTACAGATCAGCGGCATCGACGTCGGCGGGAACGTCCTGCATGATCCGGTGCGGGATGTCGAAGTAACGGGCGAGCTCCAGGGTCCGGGAGTCGTGCGCGAAGAGATAGCCCGGGGTGCCGGCGAGCAACGAGGTGATGGTGCCGTGGATGCGGGTGCCGAAGTTGAAGTCGAACCCGGAGAGGTAGTCCATCCACGTCCAGGGATCCACGAACATTCGTACCTTGTCCTCAACGAAGAGGGGGTGCGAGGTGTAGATCGGAATTGGGCTGGTCTTGTCCCGGTCGCTCGGCGCATCGCCGTAGAGGAGGAGACCCAGGGTCTTCAGGTCTTGGGGGATGTACCGAAGGTTTGGGTAGTGCCGGTGGTGGTGGGTGACCACCGAGGCCATGGACGTGACATAGGGAGAGATCGTCATCGCGACCCGGTCGTCCGGTTCGAGGGCCGGCTTGCCCTTCTCCACCTGTAGGTCGTTGCCGTGCAGGAACATCGACGGACAGCCGATGACGTCGACCGCGGAGAAGCCCAACGCCTTCAGGTAGTCCGCAGTGATCTCGCCACGGACGCCGATGGTGTGCGAACGGTCGAGAACGGCCCCGACGAACCGCTTCACCACGTCGTCCAACGGTCGAAGGTATTCCCGGTCACCATGGATGTTGGTCTGGGCGCCCACCCCGAGCACCACGACCGGGATCTTCAGGCGCTCGATCAGGCGGGTCATCACCTCAACCCGAGGGGCGTAGCTGCGCCGGAAGGCATTGGCCAGTGGGACCACGAAGACGTCGAATTCGTCGTTGATGCGGTCGGCCTCACGCAGGTCGACCGTGAATCCGGTCGGGGTGATCTGGACCGTTGAGGTCTGCAGAAGCTTGTGCGCGGCGTGGCTGAACACCAGGTTGCCGCTATTTAGGCCGATCAGGTCACGCTCGAATGTCTCCTCCGGCGAGTGGACAGCCAGAGGCCCCTTCCTGGCCCGCATGAGGATCCGTTGGTGCATTCTTGGCTCCATCTCACTAGGTAACAGCGGCATCGGCCGGTCGGGGTGGACGGGCGGTCGATGGCCGCCCGCGATCCAGTTCCTGTCGGGCCGCATTCACAAACGCGGCCCCGTAGGTTTCGTCCGGAAAGTCACCGAGGTAGTGCCGTCGTGTCGCCCAGCGATGCGCTGCCAGGGGGTCGGTACTGAGTAGTTGGTCCAGTACCCCGTCCAAATTCCTCATGTCCCGGGGTAGCCGGTAGCCGGCGGCGGCCAGGGGGAACTGTTCGGCGAACGCGTCGGCGTCGGTGGTGGTCATGTCGGTCACCGCGAACGGTTTGCCGGAGCGCAGGTAGTCCGAGATGACTCCGGACACATCGGAGATGAGAGCATCGGAGCGGTTCATGCATTCCGCCAGGCTGAGCTTCCGGCTCGCCTCCGGGCCCCACACGTGCGGTCGGTGGCTACGCTCCCGGTCGGTTGCCAGTAGCTCGGTGAGTCGTCTGAGCTGCCGGGCGGAGGCGGGGTTCTGGTTGGTGTACGGGTGCGCACGGAGAATCACCGTGACGCCGCGGTCCAGGAGCCGACGCAGAATCGGCTCGGCCACTGCCAGCGAGCAGTAGTTCGCATGCGCGTTGTGGCCCGTCCAGGTTGGCGTGTACAACACCGTGGCTGGCGCATCGGAGGGCACCGGTTGGTGGCGTACCTGGATCGATTCGACCTGCGGACGGCCGACTACCCTGAACTTCTCTACCGGGATGTTGATGCCGGCGCGGGCGTACCGCTCAATCGCCGCCTCACCGGCGACGAAGATTCGGTCGAAGAGTGCGGTGACCGGATTGGCGCTCGGCGCCTTGTCGCTGTCGCCGTGGTGCAGTTGGATGTGGGTCAGCTGGGTGAACCCGATGCAGTGGCTGTTCTTGGCGCCGTGGTTGACGTAGAACGCCACCTTCAGGCTCGGCACGAGCACTTCGTCCAGGGACCGCGGCGTGGGGCAGTAGATCACCGGTGCTGTGGTGGCCGCGGCGATCGGGGCTAGGAACTGCGGCTCGCGGAGCACCACCAGGAACTTTCGGTTGATCCGTTCCAGGTAGGGCAGCCACATGGTGACTTGATACTCCGAGCCAGGGGGCGCGGAGAAGTGCAGCAGGAACTCCGGCTGATGTCGCTGCACCGCCTGCCGTACGGCCCCGTCCGCAGTGGTTGGGCGCAGCCGCCGACGCGTGAGCCCCAGCCCGGCGGTACCGGCGACGGCGGCCACCAGTAGCGTCGCGACCAACGCGATCAGCGTCGGTGCGCTGATCGCCGCAGCTAGGGTCAGCACGGCCAGCAAGCCGAGCAATACGGTCTCGAGCCGCGTGGCGACCAGCGGCTCCCAGGCTCGCGCGGACAGGTTCGCCGTCTGGGGCTCCAGCCCGCCGGCCTGCCGCAGCGGGCTGGTCAACAGCACCAGCCCGAGTAGAACCAGGCCCGTGGCGGCGAGCGCCGGCTCGAATCCGGCTTCCAGCTGTCTGGAGTACGCGACCAGGACAGCCGCGGCGACCAGTGCCGTCTCGGCGGGCGTGTCCACGCTGGTGGGGATCCGCCGTTCCAGGGCGATCGCGCCGAGGGCCGCTGCCGCCAGAACCAGTCCCCAACCGGTCGAAGCGGTCAGCGCGCAGACGAGGAAGGCCAAGAGGGCCAGCCCGACACTCAGGAATCGGGTGACCAGTTTACGGATCAGAACACCGCGCATGTCGCTCCGTTCACCTGTCGTCCTGGCCGCGGGGATCGGCGGTCAGTGCCCGGCCGCCGCTGCGGCGACCGGGCGCGTCACGGTGGGTCCGTGCTGGGCTGGCACCGGTGAGGTGTCACCGAGCTCGCGGCGTACGTCGATGACCTGCCCGGTCAGTTCGGAGATCAGCACATCAAGCGAGGCCTGCGCCACCGCGGCCGAGGAAAGCAGCGTGTGTTCTGGCTCCACACCAAAGGCGCGGGTACGCATCGGCGTGGCGGTTCGCTCCGGGTTGATGCAGTTCACCCGCACGCCGAAGTCGGCCCACTCGTCGGACAGCGCCTGGGTGAGGTTCACCAGCGCCGCCTTGGTCGCCGAGTACAGCGCGTAGCGTGCCCGGCCTCGGGTGTACGAGCTGGAGGTGTAGAGCAGCAGTTGGCCCTTGGTCTGCTGTAGGTAGGGCAGGGCCAGACGGGCGACGGTGACCGGCCCGATGAAGTTGACCTGGAGGAGGCTGTCCATGGTCTTCTCGTCCATCTCGGCGAGACTCCCCTTTTCCAGGACGCCTGCGGTCACCACCACGTGGTCGATGCGGCCGGTCGCCTCGAATGCCGTGGTCAGTGCCGCCGCGACCTCATCGGCCCGTTCGACATGGGTTCCCGTGTCGCTACGGCTGAACGCGAAGACCTGGGCGCCGTGCCCCCGGGCGATTTCGGCCAGATCGTGCCCGATGCCGTAGCTTCCCCCGAAAACCACGACTGTTCGGCCACTCAGCTCTTCTCGGTAGCTGCCGTGGTCGGCGACAGGGGGCACCCGCGCGGCGGCGAGTTGGAAGAGCTTGTCGGCCAGGTGGACATCAACGGGATGAGTCACCTTGATGTTCTCGTCCGAACCGTTGATCACCTTGATAGTGGTGTCGGGCAGGTACCGAAGCACTACACCGCAGTCGTCGGTAGCGGCGAAGTTCGGATCGCCCTCCGCCCGCCGGTAGGCCTCGCGAATCGTGCCGGAGCGGAACGCCTGCGGGGTCTGGCCTCGGCGTAGCGTGGAACGGGCCGGGATGTCCGTGATGCAGTCGTCGTCATCTACCTGGATGATGGTGTCAGCGGAGGGGATAGCCACGTCGACCGCGGCATAGGTCCAGAGGGCGTTTACGCACTCGCGGACAATCCGGTGGCTGACGAGGGGTCGGACCGCATCATGGAAAATGATGTTGCAATCCTCTTCGCCGATCGCCTCGAGGGCGATCCGAGTGGTGGCGTTACGGGTGTCTCCTCCCTCGATCACCTTGCTGACCTTGCTGAGGTCGGCTGACTCGACGATCCGCAATGCCTGCTGGACGTGGCCGTGGGCCATGAGCACGATGATTTCGTCGATCTCTGGTGCGGCTTCGAAAATGGCCAGGGTGTGTTCGATGATCGGCTTTCCGGCGATCTTCAGGAGCTGCTTGGGGATACCGAGCCCAAGGCGTTCACCGGTCCCACCGGCGAGGACCACCGCTACCGTCCGCGAGGGGCGCCAGGATGCCGGGTTCGGCGGCGTGGCGCCCGATGCAGTGGTGCGGTCCTGGGTCATGTCCGTTCCTCGCTTCTGTCGGGGGTGATTGGGGAGACGTATCGGTGCGGGGTGGGCCGACGCTCACGGAACTCTAGCGTCTGCGACAGGGCGCATCGACCAGCCGACGATGCTGCTCGATGCGCTCCGTGGCGGCGTTACCTGCCCTCGTACGCGTTGCAGACCTCATCGGTCGGGCCGTCCATTTTCAGGACGCCGCCTTCCAGCCAGATGGTCCGCTCACAGGTGTCCCGGATCGAGCCGAGCGCGTGGCTGACCAGGAAGACCGTGCCGGCGTTCGCCCGCAGTTCCCGCACCCGCTGTTCGCTGCGGGCCCGGAACTTGCGGTCGCCGGTGGCCAGCGCCTCGTCAATGAGGAGCACGTCATGGTCCTTCGTGGCGGCGATGGCGAAGCGCAGCCGGGCGCCCATCCCGGAGGAGTAGGTGCGCATCGGCAGAGACGCGAAGTCACCCCGTTCGTTGATTCCGGAGAATTCGATGATGTCGGGAGCGACGCGTTTGACCTTTTCTGGAGACATGCCCATCGCTAGACATCCGAGCACCACGTTTCTCTCGCCGGAGAGATCGTTCAGTAGGGCCGCGTTTACGCCGAGTAGCGACGGCTGTCCGTGTGTGTAGACCGCGCCCTGGGCCGGTGGGAGTAGCCCGGCGATGGTCCGTAGCAGGGTCGACTTGCCGGAGCCGTTGCTGCCGATCAGGCCGATGGCCTCACCCTGGTATGCGGTGAAGCTGACTCCCTTGACCGCGTGCACCTCGCGGATGTTGGGGGTTTTGGTGCGGGATACGATTCGTTTGAGGGCGGCGGTGGCGCCGTTGTTCGCCGCGGCGCCCTTGTGAATTCGATAGATCACATGGACGTCGTCGACAATGATGGTCGGAACCCGGTTCGCCGCCGCGGGAGTGGTGTTGGCCTTGGATTGGGTCTGCTCAGCCACGTCCATACTCCTTCTCCCCACGCCAGAAGTAGACAAATCCCCCGATGCCCATGGCGGCCGCCCAGGCCAGGGCCATTAGCCAGAGCTGCGTTGGCGGGTTGACCAGGTTGTCCTGGTTTGATTCCAGTAGCGAGTACCGGGCCAGCTCGATGTAGATCAGGGCCGGGTTCGCCTCGAGCAGGGTCGCGGCCCACTGCGGCAGATGATCGCGGAACAGGACAACCGGGTAGAGCACACCGGAGGCGTAGAGCCAGGTGCGGAGCACGAACGGCATCACCTGTTTGAGGTCGGTGATCTTGGAGCCGATCCGTGCCATCACCATGGTGAGTCCGATATTGAAGATTGTTTGTAGGAGCAGTGTCGGAGCGATGAGTAGCCAGCGGAGGGTGAGCGGTTCGCCGGTGGCCAGCACGATGACCGCCAGGACCACCATCGACATCAGTAGCTGCTGGAACTGCACCAGGGTGACGGTGACGGGCAGCGCGGCCCGGGGGAAGTGCAGGGCCCGGATCAGCCCGAGATTGTTGGTGATCGCACTGGTGCCGTTCGCCACCGTGCTCTGGGTGAACATGAAGACGAACACGCCCGTGCACAGGTAGGCGATGAAGTTGTCCACGTTGCGGTCCTGGGACAGGATCACACCGAAGATCAGATAGTAGACCGCTGCGTTGGTGAGCGGGGTCAGCAATTGCCAGAGTTGGCCGAGCTGGGTGTTGCTGAATGACGAGGCGACCTTCGCTCGGGAGTACGCGGTGATGAAGTGCCGGTACGCCCACACCTGGCGGGTGTACTCGCGCAGGGAGGGCCTTGCGCCAGCGACCCGTAGTCCGTGCCGCTGCGCGAGTTCGGCGGGGCTTGGCCTGGAGTCGAGGTCGGCCACCGCGGTGTCGGCCATGATCAGGCGCTCCGATCTATCGTGTCGATGGGAGGGAAAGTGTCGCGGTGCTATGAGCCGGCGTGTCCGGTTTACGGGGTGTCACGTCGGTGCCTGGAAGCTAGTGTATTACCCGTCGGGACGCAACCGTAGCGTCGTTGCGTTACATTGTTCGGCGTGACGACCGAGAAGAAGCGCCCTCCGGCGGGCGCCGCGGTGCTGCGCGAGGACATCACCTCGGCCATCCGCCGTGCGGTCATGGCGGAGCTGGCCGAGGTGGGCTACGGGCGTCTCTCCATCGAGGCGGTGGCGCGTCGGGCCGGTGTGAGCAAGACCGCCATCTACCGCCGGTGGCGCTCCAAACTTGATCTCGTCCTGGACCTGGTCTCCGCCGCGGCTGGCCGCAGCCTCCCGCTGCTCGACACCGGCAGCCTCCTGGGTGACCTGGAGATCCTGCTCCACGTCCTGGCCCGGGCGCTGCGGCACCGGGCGGCCTCCCAGATCATTCCAGACCTGCTCGCCGAGGCCGCACGTACCCCACAGATCGCCGAGAAACTCCACCAGACGCTGGAGGCGTATCAGCGGACCATCGGAGGCATCGTGATCGGCCGGGCTGTCGAGCGCGGTGAGCTGTCGGCGGACACCGACCAGCGTCTCGCGGTTGACCTGATCGTTGGGCCAGTCTACTGGCGGCTGGCGATTACACGGGCTCCGCTGCCGGCCAGCGAGGTACGCCGGGTAGCGGAGACGATCGTCGCCGGCCTGCGGGTAGCATCCACGGAGTCCGACTCTGGCGAGCCAACACATTAAGTTCGATTTAGCTGGTGAAACGTCTTGATCCTCGCGGAAATCAGCCCGAGCTCTGCAATGACCCCGGCGCCGATGCCGTCTTGACCCGGACCCATTAGCATCGCCCCCGGACCCCTCGAATGATCGTTCGTAGACAGGAGGACGCCCCATGGCCGGGCCGCACCCAGACTTCATCCCCCCAGCACGACCAATCATCGGTGAGGCCGAAATTGACGCGGCGGTCCGGGTGTTGCGGAGTGGCCGGGTCGTGCAGGGCCCGGAGGTGGCGGCGTTCGAGGAGGAGTTCGCCGACCTGACCGGAGGGTCGCACTGCGTCGCTGTCAACTCCGGGACCTCGGCGCTCCAGTTGACTTTGCTGGCGCTCGGTTTCGGCCCGGGCGACGAGGTTATCGTTCCGTCGTTTTCCTTCGCGGCCACCGCCAACGCAGTCCGGTTGGTGGGGGCGGAGCCAGTCTTCGTGGACATCGAGCGGGACAGTTTCTGCCTCGATCCGGAGGCCGTGGCGGCCGCCGTCACGCCGCGGACCGTCGCCGTTATGCCGGTGCACCTGTACGGTCACCCTGCTGCCATGGACCGGATCGCCACCATTGCGGACCAGCATGGTCTCGCCATCGTTGAGGACGCCGCCCAGGCGCACGGGGCGAGCCTGAACGGCAGCCCGGTGGGTGCCCTCGGCACGGCCGGCTGCTTCAGCTTCTATCCCACGAAGAACATGCACTCGCTCGAGGGTGGCATGATCAGTACCAGGGACGCTGAGCTTGCCCGCACCCTTCGGTTGCTACGAAACCAGGGTATGGAGCAGCGCTACGCGAACGAGATCGTGGGCGCCAACATGCGGATGACCGATGTCGCGGCCGCCGTCGGTCGGGTCCAGCTCACGCAGCTGGCCGAGTGGACCGAGCAGCGCTGTGCCAATGCCAAGTTCCTCGACTCCGCGATCACCAGCATGGTCACTCCGCCGGTGGCCGACGGCGCGCGGCACGTCTACCACCAGTACACCGTCCGGACGAAGGGCAATCGGGACGCCGCCCAGCAGCGGCTGACCGAACTGGGCGTGGGGAATGCCGTCTACTACCCGACCCCGATTCATCGACTCAAGCCGTACCTAGCCGAAAACGGTGAGCCGGGTCCGTGGGACTTGCCGGAGACCGAACGCGCTGCCGCCGAAGTGATCTCGTTGCCGGTGCACCCGTCGCTTACCCAGGTTGAGCTCGAGCGGATCGCCGAAGGTGCGAACCTGGCCGGGGGTGCGCGATGAGCGGGGGGCGTAAGCTGCGTGCCGGCCTGATCGGTCTGGGTGCCATGGGGCGGAACCACGCCCGCGTGCTGTCCAACCTGGATGGAGTTGAGCTGGTCGGGATCGTGGACCCGGCTGGCGGCGCGACCGGCGCGCTGCCCGTGCCAGTCGTGCCCGAGGTGGGCGACCTGCTGGCGATGGGGGTGGACTATGCGGTGGTAGCCTGCCCGACGGTGCTACACGAGCCGGTTGGCCTGGAACTTGCGGCCAACGGCGTCTCCGCATTGATCGAGAAGCCGCTCGCCCCGTCGATCGAGAGCGCGACCAAGCTGGTCGAGGCGTTCGAGGCTGCGGGCCTCGTCGCTGGCGTGGGCCATATCGAGCGCTACAATCCCGCGTTGCAGAGCCTGCGTGCCCGCCTTGAGGCCGGTGAGTTGGGTGAGGTCTTCCAGGTCGTGACGCGGCGGCAGGGGCCGTTCCCGCACCGGATCGCCGATGTCGGCGTGGTGATGGACCTGGCCACCCACGACATCGATCTGACCGCCTGGGTCACCGACCAGAAGTACTGCTCGGTCGCGGCGCACACGGTCTCCCGCAGCGGTCGGCTGCACGAGGACATGGTCGCCGTGGTCGGTCAGCTCTCCGGTGGGACGATGGTCAATCACCTGGTCAACTGGCTGAGCCCGCTCAAGGAGCGCTCGACTGTGGTCACTGGTGACCGGGGCTGCTTCGTGGCCGACACCCTCACTGCTGACCTTACCTTCCATGCGAATGGCGCAATCGACACCGAATGGGAGGTGCTGCGCGCTTTCCGCGGCGTCGCCGAGGGGGACATGGTGCGGTACGCGATCCCCAAGCGGGAGCCGCTGCTGGTCGAGCACGAGCGGTTCCGCGATGCCGTTGAGGGTAAGGAGAGCGACATTGTCACTCTCCGTCAGGGTCTGCGCACCGTCGAAGTCGCCGCTGCCGTGCTCCGCTCGGCAGCCGAAAACGTTGCGGTTTCGGTACCTTCCGCCGGCCAGGGGAGGCCTGAGTGAAGGTCCTGATCGCTGGTGGAGCCGGCTTCATCGGCAGCACCATCGCGTCGGCCTGCCTCGACACGGGCATCACCCCGGTTATCCTCGACAACCTCAGCACCGGCCGTGCCGAGTTCGTCAAGGACCGGATCTTCTACCGGGGCGACATCGCCGACCGGTCCCTGATCGACCGGATCTTCGCCGAGCACCCGGACATCGGAGCGGCAGTCCACTGTGCCGCGTTGATCGTCGTGCCGGAGTCGGTGGCGCACCCATTGCGCTACTACCAGGAGAACGTCGGCAAGTCCGTCGAATTCTTGTCCGCGTTGGTAGCCAACGAGTGCGAGCGGTTCCTGTTCAGCTCGTCTGCTGCGATCTACCAGCCGGGGGAGGACTTCGCCGTGGACGAGGCCTCCCCTATCTCGGGAACCAGCCCGTACGCGGAGAGTAAGGCGATGGTGGAACGCGTGCTGGCCGACGCCGCTCACGCGTACCCGTTGCGGGTTCTCTCGTTGCGCTATTTCAACCCGGTCGGGGCAGATCCCAAGATGCGGACCGGCTTGCAGGTGGCCCGGCCCTCGCATGCGCTCGGCAAGATGATTGAGGCGGCGCGGACGGGGGCGCTGTTCCAGGTCACCGGCACCGACTGGCCCACCCGAGACGGATCAGGTATCCGTGACTACGTGCACGTGTGGGACCTTGCGCAGGCCCATGTCGAGGCCCTGCGCCGGTTCGACACCGTCATCGACGGTAACCAGCGGCCCTACCAGGTGATCAATCTGGGGACCGGCAACGGCACTACCGTCCGGGAACTCCTAGACGCGTTCACCGCGGTGCTCGGCCGGCCGATTCCCACTGCCATTGCCCCGCGTCGCCCCGGCGACTCGGCTGGCACCTACACCCGCAGTGACCGGGCCCGTCGACTGCTCGATTGGGAGCCGACGTTGTCGCTGAAGGAGGGCATCCAGCACTCCTTGAGCTGGGCTGAGTTGCGGGACGACGTGCTGGGGAGCGGTCCCGGCTGACCCGGGTTCCTGGCTTCTCCGGTAGTCGGACATGCGACGAGCGGGGCCCCACCAGCTGGTGGGGCCCCGCTCGTCGCATGTCACCCGTGACTGTCAGATCACGTGGTCGCCGAGGATCAGCCGGTCGAAGTGTTGCTTGACCACCGGCCAGTCCCACTCACCCAGCGCGTGAGTCGAGGCTTCGTCGCCGGCGGCACGCCAAGTCTCCTCCGTCGCCGTTGTCTGGAGGATTCGCTCCGCTGCCTCCTCCGGGCTACCGACGACCCAGCCCTGCGGGTACAGGGTGCGGGCACTGCTGGGCCGGCCGGCGAAGAAGGGCCAGTCCCGGACGACAGGCACCGCCCCGCTCGCTGCGCCCTCCATCAAGCCGCAATGGCAGCCCTCGCGTACGGAGGAGCTGAGGATGACACCAACGTCGGCGAGCACCTTCGGCACGTCGTCGGTCGGGCCGAACCGCCGGACCGCGCCAACCGTCTCTAGCTCCTCCAACTCGCGGTTGAGCGTATCCAGGTACTTCCGGCTGGCGACGCTGACGTTCGGGTTCATGTCGCCACCCACCAGCAGCAGCTGGTATCGGTCGTCATGCCGCCGTACCTGTCGGAGAACCTCCAGCGCCCAGAGCGGGTCCTTGGCGACCTGGCTGATTCCGACCATGCCCAGTTGGAACCGCGCGTCCGAGGGCTTGTCGATCTGGAATCCGCCCAGGTCCATCGCGTTGTCGAGCACGTGCATCCGCGGTGCATCCGGGCCCTGCAGGTAGGGGACCAGCGTGGTGGTCAGATCCTTGATGTGATCGGCGACGAAGACGAGGTCATCGATCCGGGAGAAGTCGACCATGTACGGCCAACGGGACAACGTCTCGTAGCTGTGTAGGCGTACGACGATCCGGGTGGTGCCCGGGTCGAGAATCGTAAACAGCGCGGCCGGCGCGACACACCAGTCCACGAACACGGTGTCCGCCCAGTCGAGGTGCGGTCGCAGCTGCTCCTCTGCGTTTGCCCCGTACGGTGTCTCCTCTGCCGACAACCGTTGCTCAAGCATCTGCGTCGCGGCCCAGGTGACACTCTTGAGTTTGCTGTCGGCCGCCAGGTCGAGGTAGCGGATCTCCACCTGCGGGTGGGACTCGTAGTGGGCGCGGATCAGCTTCAGGAAGTTGTCGTTCGCGCTGGTGGCGATCAACAACCGTAGCGGCCGATCAGTCGGCGGCTTCGCGGCCGGCTGCTTGCGGCCGCGAGGGGCCGCGACAGTCGTCGCCGCGAGCGAGTTACGGAACGGCGCGATGAAGCCCTCCGGGTCCTCCGCCAGCGGCGACGTGAGCCGGTCGATGTGCAGCACCCGGTCGAAAGCCAGCTTCATGGCCCGGTTGAGTAGATTGGCTGCCGGCGTTTGCTTGCCGGCTCGGTGCCGCTCGTCAGCGATGGCGAGCAGCGCATCAACGGCGCTGTTCAAATTCCGCGGCGGAATTCCGGCCTTCAACTCGCGGCTGGCCGCGTCACCGAGCATCCGGGCCCGGGAAGCCGGGGTGCGTAGCTTCTGTGCCGTGGCCGTGAGGATCAGCGCCTCGCCCTCCGGCCGGTCGGCCCAATCCATCCCCTTGGCGACCTGGCGGGCGACCTTTGTCCGGAGCCGGTCGGAAATCTTCGGCGTGCGTACGGCCGCCAACCAGAGCTGTGTCCCGGCCTTGCTGCGCATGACCGGCCGGGCGGTGACGGCGTCAATCGCTGCCCGGGGTGCGGAGTTGATGATGTGAGTGAGGTTTCGCCGGACCATTCCCCTGGACGGCAAGTTGCTGGCCAGTCGCTGTAGTGCCCCGGGGGGTGGGGTGCCCTGTCGCCCGATGACAGCCTGCACCGCAGGCTGGACACCATACCGTGCGTCCGCGCCGACATTGCGCTGTGCCATCCGCCAGACGGTGTAGATGGCGTGTGGGTCGAGCGCCACCAGGACATCCGCGTTCCGGGCCTGTTCCCTCGCCCACCGTTCGCGGCGGATTCTCGCCCAGACCCGCTCGCCCGGCGTGGCCCGGGCCGCCGCACGCGCCAGCAGGGCCTTGGCGATGTCGCCGGGGAGGGCGCACAGCCCGTCCAGCCGTACGTCGGCCGGGAGGTCCTCCGTATCGACCGCGCCGACCAGGTGCACCCTGGCACCGGCCTCCTGCAGCCGGTGCACGGCCGAAGACAGAAACCCTGGCTGCGGCGGTACGCCGGCCACCAGCAGAACGTCGCTCATGCGCGCACCTCACCGGCTTGTCGAGATTCGTCGGTCATTCGTGGTCTCGGCGGCGGGGACACGACACCGGTGGAGTCCGCCCCGCCACGGACAATCCCTTCGGCGAGCTGTTCGACGGCCTGCCGCATCAGGGTCTCCCGGGTAAACGGCGCGGCGTGGGCGCGCACACCGGCCCGCTCGGCCTCGGTGGCCTCGATGGTCATCCGCGCGGCCGACCGGAAGCTGTCGATCAGGCCTTCCTCGTCCAGGCCACACGCGCCGGTCCAGAGCGGATGCCCGTCCAGCACCCGGGAGGCGTCGTGATCGATCTCGTGTACCGATACGATCGGTAGGCCGGTGGCCATGTATTCGTACACCTTGCCGGAGGTGACGTAGCGGCCACCGATGAGGATCAGGACGAGGGCGTCCCAGTTGGCATACGTCTCAGCCACCTCTGCCTTGAGGACCGGGCCGCCGAACGAGACGCCATCGGCTGCGGCCGTACTGATCAACTCTGTGAGGCCGTTGGCCTCCCGGGCGGCACCGGCGCCGATATGGCCGCGGATCTCGAGCCGAGCGTTGCGCATCAGCGGCTCCAGCTCGCGCGCCTTCCGCCACGCGGTGATCACTGCCCCGAGCTGCCGCGCGTTGTAGTTGACAGTGCCGAGGTAGCCGAAGACCAGCCCGGCCTCGGGGTCGGGGCGGCGTGGCTGGACCGTTGTCACGCTGTCCGCGTCGTACCCGTTACGCACCACGTGCACCCGTTCCGCGATGTGCGGGTAGCGGTCCTGGTAGTGCTCGGCGATCGGATCGTTGACGACCCAGAGCGCCTGGCATTCGTCGAGGATGCGACGCTCCCAGACTCCGGGCTCGGACTCCTCGGTGAAGGCGACGCCGCCGTTGACCACGTCGATCGACCAGCCATCGCGGAAGTCGACCGCGTATGGCACGCGGTGCGTCTCCCAGAGCCGCCACGCGGCGGCGAGGTTTACGTACGGGACGCAGCTCGCGAGTAGCAGGTCGGCCGGGTGCTGACGGTGGAGGCCAAGCACGGCCTCTTCGATCGTGTCCCGCCAGCCGCCGAAGACCGGCTCCGGGAAGACTCTCTTCTCCCGCTTGCGGAGGTCGGTCACCCACTTCGCGGGCCGAAGCGCGCGCTCCTCGCTGAACATCCGGATGTCCGTCTCGAGGTCCTCCCGGGCCAGCGGCAACTCCAGCACCGTGATCCCGGGGTCGACTTGTTCCAGGAGGCTGTAGTCGACGCCCGAGTCGCGTTCCCACGAGGTGGAGGCAATCGTCACCACGGTCACGTCCCACCCGATCCGGCGGAACTGGTTGGCCGTCTCCCGCATTCGGTAGGCGCAGCTCTTGGCCGCGGGCGGGAAGCCGATGGCCAGGTAGATCAGATGAGGGCGGCCGTCTCGTCGGCCGCGGCCGGTGGCTGAGGAGCTGGACAACTCACGGGAAGTAGGCATGGCCGGGGTGTACTCCGCTTTCTTGATGGCCGTCGACATCACTTTTCGGTAAGCTTCTCGACCACTCGACGAGCGGCGTGCCCGTCGCCGTACGGCGTGCCAGGCGCACCGGTAGGAGCGGGGCGGGTGGCGGTGCTGGCCCACTCCGACCGTGGGTAGGCCGACGGGTCTGGTACCAGCTGGTTCCATCCGTCCGCCAGCGTCTCGATCCACTCCGTCTCCGGCCGTAACGTGGTGCACGGCCGGGACAGCAGGTATGCCTCCTTCTGTAGGCCGCCGGAGTCGGTGACCACCCCGGTCGAGCCGAGGACCGCGGCGACCATCCCGGCGTAGGGCAGCGGACGACCGACGTGTATGGCGCCGCGGCTGAGCCGCACGCCGTGCTCCTCGGCCTTCGCGGCCAACCGTGGGTGTGCCAGTAGCGCCACCGGTACGGGCAGGTCCGCCAGCGCGTCAACCAACATCGCCAGTCGCTCTGGCGAGTCGGTGTTCTCAGCCCGGTGCAACGTCGCGAGTAGGTACGGTTCGTCGGGCTGGATGCCCGCTGGCAGTACTGGCGCCGGGTGGTCACCGGAGAGCACGGAGTCGCGGATGCGGAGGCAGACGTCCACCATCACGTCGCCGACCAGAGTGGAACGCGCGGCGAGGCCCTCCGCCGCGAGATGGCGCATCGCTTCGTTGGTGGGGGCGAGTAGGAGATCAGCCGCATGGTCGGTGAGGATGCGGTTGTGCTCTTCCGGCATCGCCCGGTTGAAGGACCGCAGTCCCGCTTCCAGGTGCGCCACCGGTAGGTGTAACTTGACCGCGGCGAGCGCCCCGGCCAGGGTCGAGTTGGTGTCGCCGTAGACCAGCACCCAGTCTGGCTTCTCCGCCATGAAGACCGGGTCCAGCGCCGCCAGGGCCTTGCCGGTCTGCACTCCGTGTGAGCCCGAGCCGATGCCGAGGTGAACATCCGGGGTGGGAATGCCCAGGCCAGAGAAGAAGACATCCGAAAGGTCGGCGTCGTAGTGTTGACCGGTGTGTACGATTTGGTGCTCGTGATCGGTCGACGCGAACGCCGCAGCGATCGGAGCTAGCTTGATCAGCTGGGGGCGAGCCCCGACCACGCTGATGACCTTCACCTGTTGACTCCCGTGATGATCGTGTGAAGGGCAGCCGCAGGTCGGCCGGCGCTGTCCCTTGAGCCAGACGATTGTGCCTCAGGTGGAAGTGGCTGCCAAATCCCACAAGGCCTACGCCGCGTCACTCCCGACCTCTTCGGAGGACTTGTCCCGATCGCCGGTTGGCGGAGGTCGGTCTCATCGCTCGTATCGTCGGTTAACCCTACCTGCTGGATGCAGGATGGTGCAGTGCGCGGGGCTGGCCCAAAGGCGGTGGATGCTTACGCTGTGACCTGATGTCGGTACGCAAGGTGATGGGGTCCATGCCTCTCGCCCTCCCCACCGAGCCAGCCAGGGGACTCGGTCTGGATCTGATGGCGGAGGCGGGGTGGGCTCCGGGCCGGGCGCAGCGGCACCGACCAGTCAGAGTCTCGTGGCCGAAGGGGCAGGCGTGGGCGCGTCTACCGCGCGATCCGGTGCCGTACACTCGCCGGGGGTTCTGCCCGAAGCGCCGGGAAGCCTGGTTGCGACAAGTCGTTGAGGGCGTGGCGGTGGCCCCTGACTGACGGCGGGTTTCCACCCAGCAGCGAGCAGGGGCGAGTCGGAAGGGAACGGATGGGAACGCCGGATGTCAGTGTCCTCGTCGCTGTCTACAACACGATGCCGTACCTGAGGACCTGCCTGGATTCCCTGATTGGGCAGAGCCTAGGGCTGGACCGGCTCGAGGTGATCGCGGTTGACGACGGCTCCACCGATGGTGGCGGTGATGTGCTGGACCAGTACGCCGAGCGCTACCCGGACCAGGTTCGAGTGTTCCACCAGCCGAACTCGGGCGGTCCTGCGGTGCCGAGCAACATTGCCCTCGACCATGCACGTGGTCGGTACGTCTTCTTCATCGGTGCTGACGATTTTCTTGGTGTCGAGGCGCTGGAACGACTGGTTGACGCTGCCGACAGGTGGGGCTCCGATGTTGTGCTCGGGCGGATGGTCGGCACCAACAAACGGTACGTCCACCAGGAGGTTTACGCCGAGACCCGAGAGCGGATAGGCCTCTTCGACAGCGCGCTGCCGTGGGCGCTGTCGAACACGAAGCTGTTCCGGCGGGAACTGCTCGAGCGGCATGGCCTGCGTTTCCGCACCGACATGCCGATGGGCAGTGACCAGCCGTTCACGCTGCAGGCCTGCTACCACGCGGCGAAGATCTCCGTCCTGGCCGACGACGAGTACTACTACGCGGTGAAGCGGGACAACGCGCAGAACATCACGTACGCGAGCAACTTCGAGGAGCGCTTGCGCTGCGCCGAGGAACTGGTGAGTTTCGTCGCCGGCCTGATCGAGCCTGGCTCGCGCCGGGACGCCGTCCTGCTGCGTCACTTCAGCTGGGAGGTGGCGAAGCTCCTGCGGGCCGAGTTCCTCGAGCTCGCGGCGGATGCCCAGCAGCGTGTCCAGGGGCGGATACGGGCGCTGGCCAGGGCGCATCTCACGGACGGCATCCTGGCTGCCATGGCGCCCGCGCTGCGGCTGCGACTTACGGTTGCGCGGGACGCCGAGTTGGAGCGGCTGCGTGAGTTGATCGGGCAGCAGGCGGCGAATTCACTGCCGGAGGTCGTCGTCGAGGATGACCGCTGGTACGCCTGCTACGTCGGCTTCCGGGACCCGTCACTCGGCTATCCGGACGAGTGGTACGACATCACCGGTCAGGCGGCGAAGGTGATGGCCGGGATGGACGCGACCGGGCTGGAGTGGGGGCGGGACGCCTCCGGTGCGCGGGCGCTCGGAGTCACCGCACGGAGTCGCTGGATGGCCCTGGCCGACATTGGCACGACGGTGCGGGTGAGCCTCGGTGGGGTAGCCGGCGCGACGTCTGTCGAACCGGATGAGTCGGGTATGGTCGTACGGACGGACTTCGTGATTGATCGCTTGCTCGGGGAGGCAGCGGCGAACGGCGGGCGGCAGGCGGTGACAACCCACGTGACCGCCCCGATGGGGACCGGTTCGGCGTTGCTACGCGCAAGCCGAGGGCTCGCTGCACCCCGCATTCTGGCCTGGCGTGGCCTCCGTTGCTACTTCGTTTCCCCCATCATCAATCGCAAGGGCCAGGTGGTCGTCGCGATCGCTCCGGTGACACCCCGCCGGGTCCTTGCCCGTCTGAGCCGAATCTGGCCCCCTGGAGGAAAGTAGTTCCATGAACATCTGTGTCGTCGCGCTCGGCAAGATCGGTCTACCGCTCGCCGTGCAATTCGCCTCGAAGGGGCACACGGTGATCGGTGCCGACGTATCCGATCGAGTCGTCCAGCTGGTCAACGACGGTGCCGTTCCGTTCCCAGGCGAGGCTGACCTGGACGTCAAGTTGAAGGAGGCGGTGTCCGCCGGGCTGTTGTCGGCCACCACGGATACCGCTGCCGCCGTCGCCGAGTCGGAGGCGGTTGTCGTGGTCGTGCCACTGTTCGTGGACTCCGAAGGGGTGCCCGACTTCGGCTGGATGGACGATGCCACCCGTGCTATCGCCCGTGGCCTCAAACCCGGCACGCTGGTCAGCTACGAGACCACCCTGCCGGTCGGCACCACCCGCAATCGGTGGGCACCGATGCTGGAGGAGGGCTCCGGCCTTACCGCCGGCACGGACTTCCACCTGGTCTTCAGCCCGGAGCGGGTGTTCACCGGCCGGGTCTTCGCCGACCTTCGTCGCTACCCGAAGCTGGTCGGCGGCATCGATGCCGCGTCGGCGGAGCACGGCAAGCGCTTCTACGAGGCGGTTCTCGACTTCGACGAGCGGGATGACCTCGGTGGCCAGCAGGGTGTGTGGGACCTCGGTTCGGCCGAGGCTTCGGAGTTGGCAAAGCTGGCCGAGACGACGTATCGGGACGTCAACATCGGGTTGGCGAACCAGTTCGCGCGTTTCGCGGACACCGTAGGTGTGGACATCACCAAGGTCATTGCGGCGTGTAACACCCAGCCCTACAGTCACATTCATCAGCCAGGCATCGCCGTCGGCGGACACTGCATCCCCGTCTACCCGCGGATGTACCTCTGGAACGATCCGGCCGCCACCGTTGTCCGGGCCGCCCGTGAGGCCAACGCAACGATGCCGCAGTACGCCGTGGACCTGCTCGCGGCCGCCTACGGAGAGTTGACCGGGGTCGGTGTCCTCGTGCTGGGGGCGTCCTACCGAGGCGGCGTCAAGGAGACCGCCTTCTCGGGGGTCTTCCCCACGGTCGCGGCGCTCCGTGAGCGGGGCGCGATCCCGTATGTCTCCGACCCGCTGTACACCAACGAGGAACTGGCCGCGCAGGGTCTGCCGGGCTACGACGGCGAGTCGCTGGGAGCCGCGATCGTGCAGGCCGATCACGCCGAGTACCGCAGCCTGACCCCGGCCGACCTGCCGGGGGTTTCCGTCCTTGTGGACGGTCGCCGGGTGACCGACCCGGCCAACTGGTCCGGTGTTCGACGGGTGGTCATCGGCGGCTAGGACTACCTAGAGACCGGCTACCGAGGCCGTCCGGCAGCATGTTGACGGCCCTGGTCGAACCATCGAGGTGCGGCGTCCGTGTCATCTCGGACACGGACGCTGTTTCCCGGCCGGCCACCCCGGCAAAACCGGGTGTTCCGCCCGCCGTTAGGGTCGCAGCCGTCGATCTGGACTGGACAGGGGTGACGCGGTGTTCCGTAATGTTCGGGGCGAGCGAGGTCTCGCCGTAGGCGGTGTGACCCTGCTGTGCTACGGGACCATGATCCTGAGTGGGATGCTCGGTTGGGTCATCCTATTCGCGGTTTCCGCGTTGGTCGTGATCGTTGGCGAGGTCGCACTCGCGACCCGGTTCGCGTCGGTGGGCATGTTGGTGGAGAAGGCGGGCCTCGGCCCGACCGTCCGCTGGCTCTTTCGCGACCTGGCAGCGGTGTTGTTGGTCATCAGTACCGTAGGCCCCGGCACCGCCGGGACCGTGATGACCCTGCTCTTACCCGCCGGGCTTTGGGCGCTCGCCGTCGGCACCACGACGTTGCAACGGTTTGCCGAGCGGACGCCTTTCCTGGTCCAGACCCGCAATATTGATCCCGGAACGTCGGGGCTGAGGCCGACCCCGCCCCGGTGGGCCCAGCGGGTAGCGGGATTGCGGATGCCGCTGCTCAATTTTCTGCTCCTGCCGGCCGCAGTGGCGGCGGCCCTGACTGATGGGGCCGCGCCGGTGGGCGCAACCGGCCTAACTACCCTGACCGCTGGGTTCGTCGTGGCGGGGGTGCTGGCGGTCAACTGGCTGCGTGGCCGCGGCGGCGCCCTCGAAACGCTGCCTGCCCTGCACTCCTGGATGACGCGGGTACAGCCGGAGGTAGCCCTCTACTTCGCCGGACCGGCCAAGGACATCTACCAGGTCAACATGTGGCTCGCCCCGGTGGAGGCGAGTGGTCGTCGGGCAGTGGTGCTGCTCCGCAACGAGCAGGCGTTCGCCGCACTGGCCGACACCCGGCTGCCAGTGGTCAGTGTGCCCGCCGGAGTGGACTTCATGAACTTGGAGTTCACCTCGCTGCGGGTCGCACTCTACGTAGCGAACGTGGGCGCCAACATCCACCTTCTCCGGGAACCCGGCGTCCGACACGTCTTCGTGGGACACGGCGACAGTGACAAGCAGGCCAGCGTGAATCCGTACAGCAAGGTGTACGACGAGGTGTGGGTGGCCGGTAGGGCCGGCCGTGAGCGGTACGAGCGGGCCGCCGTCGGCGTACGGGATGAGGACATCGTCGAGATCGGACGGCCACAGCTCGCTGGCGTTCGCACTTTCGGTTCGGAGGCTGTCAAGCGGCCCTTCACGGTGCTTTACGCCCCAACCTGGGAAGGCTGGCTCGACGACGATCTATACCACACCTCGCTGGTCCTGATGGGCGAGCGAATCGTCCGGGGTTTGCTCCAGAGCCGGCCCGAGGTTCGGTTGATCTACAAGCCCCACCCGCTGACGGGATCCCGCTCCCCAAAGGCCAAGGCCGTACACGAGCGGATGGTGGGGCTGGTCCGCGCGGCCGGCGGAGACCCGGCGGCGACGTCGTTGGATGGTTCTCGGCACCTCGTGGTGACCGGCCGGGTACCAGCGCTTTTTGACTGTTTTAACCAGACTGATCTTTTGATAAGTGATGTGTCCAGCGTGGTGTCCGACTTTGTACAGAGTCGGCGACCGTACGTTGTGGCTAATCCCGGTGGCTTGCCGGAGGACGAGTTCCGCCGGAAGTACCCAACCGCACGGGCGGCGTACCTGCTCTCCAGGGACGTCGGCGAACTGGAGAAAATCCTGGGGTTGACCCGGGCCGGAGACGACCCAATGGCCGAGGCGCGACGGGAGCTGAAGACCCACCTGCTCGGCCCGGATGAGCCGAACGCGATGGAGCGGTTCCGGGCCGAGATCGCCCGCCTCAGTGACTGAGTCGAGGTAACGGACGGAACGGGGGAGGTGGCCGATGGCCCTCCCCCGTTCGTTATTGGTGGGTTCTCAGCCCTGCTGTGGCGGGTTGTCCACGTCGCGCGAGACGACCTCGCCCTTGGTGTTCACCCAGCCCCTCGGGCGGGCCGGGTTCCCCACCACCAGTTGGTACGGCTGGACGTCCTTCGTCACCACGGAGCCAGCAGCAACCATGGCGTATTCGCCGACCTCGATTCCGCAGACCAGGGTGGCGTTCGCGCCGATGGAAGCTCCGCGGCGGACCGTCGTCTCGGTGATCGTCCAGTCGGGGTTCTGGGCCCGGGGCCGGAAATCGTTGGTGAAGACCGCGCAGGGGCCGACGAAGACCTCGTCCTCAAGGGTCACGCCCTGGTACACCGAGACATTGTTCTGGATCTTCACCAGGTTACCGACGGTGACCTCCGCGTCTACGTACACGTTGCGTCCGATGACGCAGCCCGCGCCGATCCGCGAGGTGGAGCGGATATGGGCCAGGTGCCAGACCTTCGTGCCGTCGCCGACCTGGGCACCGGCTTCCACGTCGGCGGTGGGGTGGACAAAGACCGGCGTACGGTCGTTGGTGTCAGCCATGTCAACTCACATCGTCTCGGGTCCCAAACGCGTCGTAGCATAGCCACCCCACCGAGCCCGCCGGTCGGCCCGCCACATCGGCCATCGCCGCGACCGGGTCGCGACTGGCTATGGGTGAAGTCCGCCCTCCCATCAATGGCCAATGTCTGCGACCATTCGTGGTCAACGAAGGCGAGAGTTGGGGGCACTGGGTGCGGATCCTGCTGGTCGAGGACGACCACCGCGTGGCCGCCGCGCTTACCGCGGCCCTGACCCGGCGCGGTTACGAGGTGGAGCACGCGGCGACGGTCGCCGCCGCGCTCTGCGCTGCCCCGTGTGACCTGGCCCTGCTGGATCTCACCCTGCCCGACGGGGACGGCACCGACCTGTGTCGGGAGTTGCGGCGGCGCAGCAGCCAACTCGGGATCATCGCGGTGACCGCGCGGGGGGAGGAGCGCGACCGGGTGCTGGGGCTGCGGCTCGGTGCGGATGACTACGTGGTCAAGCCGTTCTCAATGGTGGAGTTGCAGGCCCGGATCGAGGCAGTGCTGCGCCGCGCCGCGCAGGCCGCGCCAGAGCGCAACCTGATCGAGGTTGGTCCGGTTCAGATCGACGTGGCGGCCCGTACGGTCCGCATCCACGCCCAGGAGGTGGCGCTGACCCGTAAAGAGTTCGACGTGCTGCTCTCCCTGGCCCGCCAGCCCGGGTCCGCCGTGCCCCGCGATCGGATCCTGCTCGACGCCTGGGGCACGACCTTCGCCGACCGGCACACCGTCGAGGTGCACGTCGGCTCCCTCCGCGGCAAGCTGGGCGACCCGCGCCTGGTGGAGACCGTACGCGGAATCGGCTACCGGCTGCGGAGCGGGTGAGGCGCGGTGCGTCGCCGTCTGGTGATCAGCTATCTGCTGCTGATGGTTCTGGTCCTGGTCGCCTTGGAAACCCCGCTCGCGGCCACCTTGGCCAGTCGGGAGACCGAGCGGGTCCGCGCCGACCGGCTCGCCGACGCCACCCGCTTCGCGTCGTTGGCCGACGCGGCGCTGCGCGGCGGGAGCACCGGCCCGATCGGCAGTGAGTTGGACCGCTACGACGAGCTGTACGGCATCGGCGCCGCGGTGGTTGACCGGGACCGGCGGACGGTGGTCGCGTCGCCGAGCTGGCAACCCGCTCTGGGCACCCGGGGGGCGCTTGACGTCGCCCTCTCCGGGCAGCAGGCCAGCGGGCCCGACTCGGTGCTGCCGTGGGTGGACGGGCCGATCGTCGTCGCGGTGCCGATCAACGACGGCGGTGAGGTGCTCGGCGCGGTGGTCACCATCACCCCCACCGAGCGGATCCGGGGGACCGTCACCCGCTGGTGGCTGCTGCTCGCCGGTGCCGGCCTGCTCGCGGTGCTGGCCTGTGTCTCGACCGCGTTCGCCCTGGCCGGATGGGTGCTGCGACCGGTTACCGAGCTGGACGCGGTCACCCACGAGATTGCCGAGGGCGACCGGACCGCCCGCGTGCAGTATCGGCAGGGTCCACCCGAACTACGCCGCCTGGCGGCGAGCTTCAACCACATGGCCGACGCCGTCTCCGACGTGATGGATCGGCAGCGGGCGTTCGTGGCGCACGCCAGCCACCAACTCCGCAATCCGTTGACGGCACTGCGGCTGCGGGTTGAGGAGCTGGGGCCCAGTTTGAGTGACCCGCAGGGCCAGGCCGAGCACCAGCTTGCCCTGGCTGAGACCGACCGGCTGGCACTCGTGCTGGATGCTCTGCTCACCCTGGCCCGGGCCGAGCGGACGGAGAACCTGCGCGTGACCGTTGACGCGGCGGCGGTCGCCGCTAGCCGGGTGGCGGCGTGGGAGCCGCTCGCCCGCCGCCGGTCAGTCACGCTGCGGCTGGACACTGATGTTGCGCCGGCTTACGCGAGGACCGTGCCGACCGCCGTCGACCAGGCGCTTGATGCGCTGATCGACAACGCGGTGAAGTTCAGTGGTGCCGGGGGCGAGGTGACGGTGGAGGTTCGGGGTCGGGACGATGGGACGACGCTGCGGGTACGCGACACCGGCCCGGGCATGACGGCCAGCCAGCTCGACCAGGCGACCGAACGGTTCTGGCGGGCGCCGGAGGCGCAGAACATCGACGGTGCCGGGCTGGGACTGGCCATCGTCGCCGTCCTGGTGGACGCCTCCGCGGGGCGGCTCAGTATGCGTCCGAACGAGCCCCACGGACTGATCGCGGCCCTGTGGTTTCCCGCGTCGCTGCCGATGCCCGGCAACGACGGGGAGCAGGAGGAATCCTGCCCTTCGGCGCGGAGCTGACCGGTGGCTACGGTTTGACCGCGTTGTACCAGGCCACCGCCCCAGGGTGCAGCGGTAGGGGGGTGGTGTTGATGGCCGAGCGCGGACTCATCTGGCCGGCTGCGGGGTGTGCCGATGCCAACTCCTCGCGCCGCTCCATGAGTAGCCGGGTCAGCTCCCGGACCAGTCCCTCCGGCAGGTCGGCGCGGACGATCAGGTAGTTCGGGTTGGCGACGGTGGTCACCGGGTCCACCCCGTACACCGAGCGGGGAATGTCCCGGGAGACGTAGAAGCCGGGGTGCTGGGCGCGCAGCGGCGTGCTCCACGCACCCAGTCCTACCAGCTGGACATGTTGTTGTGCGGCCAGCGTCGCTACCGCCCCCACCGGTAGGCCGCCGGAGAAGAAGAATGCGTCGATGTGGCCGGCCCGCAGCGCCTCGACCGAGTCGTCCAGGCCGAGCCGCTCCCGACGGACCTCATCTCCGCCAAGTTGGGCCACGTCGAGTAGTCGGGAGGTGGTGATCTCGGTGCCGGAGCCGGGTGCCCCCACGGAGACCCGCCGGCCCCGCAGGTCGGCCAGGGTGCGGACGCCGCTGTTGGGGGTGGTGACGAGGTGTAGGAGGTCGTCGTAGACGCGGGCCACCGCGGCCACCGTCGGCGGTGGGGCCGGGACGGTGGGGAGCGCGTCGGCCTGGGTGAAGCCGAGTTCCGCCTCGCCCGCGCCCACGAGTTGGATGTTCTCCGCCGACGCGGCGGTCACCAGCACCTCAGCCTCAACGTTCGGTAGCTCCCGATTGAGGATGGTGGCCAGGGACTGCCCGAAGGCATAGTAAACGGCGGCGGGGCTGCCGGTGGCGATGCGGATCTGCATGGCCGGCGGAGGGCCGTGCTGGCATCCGGTGAGGCCCGGCAGCGCCATCGCCAGGAGCAGCACCGGTAGCACCGCGTCGCGTCGGAGACCTGGGATTCGGATCACGCGCTGCACTGTCCGTCGTACGGGTGGTCGGGCGCAACCCCCCATTGCTCGCCGATGCGGTCCCGGCGTTCGTCTCGCCGGCCCACCGCGAAGATCAGACGGCGATTAGTTCGGGGTGCGGTGGCCCCAGCTCTGTGGCCTGCATAATCCGTTCGCGGGCCGGTCCGTGTGGCACGCTCACCAGATAGCAGCCGGTGCCAGGGCGCAGTATCGCCGGTGTGTCCAGCAGCGCGGCGCTCCGGACCAGAATCGCCGCCAGGTCCCGGTCGGTCACCCGGATTCCGAGGATGTGCCGGCGGATGTGTCGGCCGCCGGCCAGCAGCGCGGCCCGCCAGGCGGCTGCGGCCAGCCGGGTTCGCCCCACTCGTCGGGCGCCGGACGCGCCGCGCACCGGCGCACCGATGAGTTCCCCGCGTCCGCGCCGCCAACTGGCATCCAGCATGGCGGCGTACCTGGCCTGGTGGGCCGGGGCGACGGTCAGCCGGTGTAGCTCGTAACGGCGGCGCAGGCCGCCGACGCTGCGTTCATGCGTGACCGGAACGTCGAGCTGATGGAGCAGGCGGTGGAGTCGCTGCGCCGCGTCCTCGCGGTTGAACTCCACCCGCTCGGGTGGGTGGACGGGGGTGCCACGCTGGCGTCGGATCGTCGTCGGCGTGGTCACGCAGCGCAGGAGGCAAGCGGCCTCGAACCCAGCGGTCAGGGTCAGCCAGTCCAGCGGGTGTGGGGTCGACGCTGACCGGGGGCGGTCCAGCAGGGTCGGGTTCACCTCGGGACTCCTTATCGGCGTCGGATTTCCCCTACGGTGACGGCTGTCACAGGCGTAGGGGAACCGATTGGGCCAAGCCTTGAGGAAATCTTGCGGGTGTGGCGGGGTCTCGACGACGGTCGCCCTACCGCCAGGGCCGGAGAGGTTCCTCTGGGTGATACACCCGATACTCATCGATGTCGGCGATGAGGGCGGCGTCGGCTCGCTCGCCCAGCAGTTGGCGCAGGCGTTGCTCCTGGGGCGAACCGGTCTCCACCACGTAACCGGGCCGGCTCGCCACCGCCACCCGGTCCCAGTAGGCGGGGTGGCGGTTATTTCCCGGGTTGAGCTCGTCGTCAAGGACTCCGCAGGCCACCTCCTCGTCCGTGTTGAAGATCAGTCGGTTGCAGGTCCAGTAGGCCCCGTAGACCTCGTGGGGACCGGACGCCCGCAGGGTGTCCGCCAACTCGCGGGCGGCGCGTTCGTTGGCCCGAGAAGCGGCGGTGCCGGTGGTGATGAACAAAACCGTGATCAGTGAGGCGGTGACGGTGAGGGCGGCTAGGAACGCCGCGGCGAGCGTGCCCGCCAGCCGACCAAAAACACCGCCGGTGCCCTTCAGAGCCGCGACCGCCGCCTGCCAGAGTGGCCACAGCGCCGCGGGTAGGGACAGCTGCAGCAGGGCCAGGTAGCGGGCGTTAGCCAGCGGGTCCGTGGCGGCGACCGAAGTGCGTATGTACGACAGGAGGGTCAACGCCGCGCCGACGACCAGCGCGAGGTGCACGACCGGGGCGACCCGCGCGGCCCGCCCGGTGGCCCGCCGATACGCGGCGACCGCGACCACGGCCGCGATCACCAGCAGCACCGGGTAGAGCAGGCCGAACCCCTCCAGCCAGCGGCTGCACCCGTTGACGGGGCAGAGCCCGGTGGCCAACGGCACCCCCTCCAGTACGGCACCGGAGAACCGTTGGGCCAGCGGTGGGTCCGAGTTGTCGTGGACCTGACTGAGCACAGACAGCGGATCCGTACCCGGGCCGGCGGTGCGGTAGTACGCGATCATCGGTGCGACGCCGAGCGCGAATCCGGCGACCAGCAGCACCCCGGCCCAGCCGAGCAGGTCGCGGCGGGCCGCCCACAGCAGCGCCAGGGTGGCGGCCCCGAGGTAGGGCAGAAGCAGCCAGTCGGACCAGACGGCCACCCCGGCGAGCAGGCCGAACAGGCCGACAGCCAGCCGGCGGAGCCGGAGCGTCCCCCGGGCCAGCCCCACCACGACCAGCAGCATCAGCAGCACCGCCACCTTCCCCTCCGGGCGCCCGCCCACCGCGGTCAGCTGGTCCCGGATCACCCGCTCTGAACCGAGCGCGAGTAGGCCGACGATCAGGGTGGCGAACCAGGGGGAGCCGATCCGGCGGGTCAGCCGATGGATCAGCCAGAGGAAGAGCGCGTAGAGGGCCAGCAGCGGCAGCCGGAGCGCCGGCCAGCTCGGCCCGAAGAGCGCGAGCAGGGGCGCGGCGAGGTACGACTCCAGCACCCCCATGTAGTGCTGCCCGTACAGGAACACAGGCCGCTCCTGGCCCGCGGCGATGTGTAGGGCGGCGAGTCCGAACGTCGCCTCGTCGCTGTTTGACGGTGGGACCGTGGAGAGCGTGAGGAGGAGCCGGTACCCGATACCAGCCACCCCGAGCACCAGCGCGACGAGCGCCGGCGGGTCCAGCCGGCGGTGCCACCGCCCACGGCGCGGTAGAGGTTGCGACACGACCAAGCCCCCGTCATCCCCTCACCGGAGTCTGTCACAGGCGCCCGGCGGGGCGGAGCGGTTTCGCTGCCGGCCCGTTCGCCCGACGGGGTCGCGGTAGGGCGGTGCCGGCCCGTTCGCCTGGCGTGGTCGGGGCAGGTCGGTTGTGGCAGGGTGGCCGTGTGTCACGGACTTCCGCCGGCCAACTGGCCGTACCTCAACTACACCGGGCCGCGCGGATGGAGGACGCCGTACACCGTCTGGTCGAGCGGCGGCTCCGGCGCACCGGCTGGCGGATCCACACCGTGGCCTACCCGGGCTACGGAGCCCCGGGCTGGGTTCGGGTGATGTGTCGGGTGCTGTTGCGGCGGCCGGACAACCGACAGCGAGGCCGGCCGGAGAAGGTTCGGGGCTGGCGTAGCTTCGCCACCCTACCGGCGAAGCACGTCCAGGTGGACATCGAGTCGGGGGGCGAGCGGCATGAGACGCGAACCGACCGCAGTGGCTTCGTGGACACGATTGTGCCGGTGGACCTGCCCCCGGGCTGGGGATCGGTGCGGATCCGAGTCCCGGAGGCGGAGCCGGTCCAGGCGCCGGTGCGGATACTTGACCCCCGGGTGCGCTTCGGGGTGATCTCCGATATTGATGACACAGTCATGGTCACCACGCTGCCCCGGCCCCTGCTGGCGGCCTGGAACACGTTCGTCCTTGACGAGCATGCCCGGGCCGCGGTGCCCGGGATGGCCGTGCTGTACGAGCGGCTGGTTACCGCCCACCCCGGTGCTCCGGTGTTCTACCTGTCCACCGGCGCCTGGAACGTGGCGCCGACTCTCACCCGGTTCCTGTCTCGGCACCTCTACCCGGCCGGGCCGCTGCTGCTCACCGACTGGGGCCCGACGGCGGACCGCTGGTTCCGCAGCGGCCGGGAGCATAAGCGGGCCACCCTGACCCGGCTCGCTCGGGAGTTCCCGGACGTGCGGTGGTTGCTGGTCGGCGACGATGGTCAGCACGACCAGGAGATCTACCGGGAGTTCGCGGTGTCCCATCCGGACAACGTCGCCGGGATCGCGATTCGCCGTCTCTCCCCGACCCAGGCGATGCTCGCCGGGGCGCTGCCCCACTCGACCAGCGACAGCGCGTCGGCTCCCCCGGTGGGGCAGGAATGGCTCTCCGCGCCGGACGGAGCCGGGTTGTGGCAACTGCTGCGGGACGCGGGCCTGGTCTGAGTTCCGGGCCGGCCGGATCTTGATAGCGTCGGGACTGGCGGACAGGGGCCGGGACGAGGAGGTCAGCTGATGAGCACGCACCCCCGCGCGGGTCAGCCCGCCGAGCCAGCCGACCTGGTGGACGTGGCGATGCTGGTCACCGCGTACTACGCCGAGCATCCCGACCCGGCGGACCCGGGGCAGCAGGTTTCCTTCGGCACCTCCGGGCACCGCGGGTCCCCGCTGCGGAACGCGTTCAACTCCGATCACATCGTCGCGATCACCCAGGCGCTCTGTGACTACCGGCGGAAGTGCGGTCTGGACGGCCCGCTCTTCCTCGGTCGGGACACCCACGCGCTCTCCGCCCCGGCGGCGGTGGACGCGCTGGAGGTGCTCGCCGCCAACGAGGTTCCGGTCCTGCTGGACAGCCGGGATGGGTACGTTCCGACGCCAGCCGTCTCCCATGCCATCCTGGCCCATAATCGGGGGCGGAGCAGTGGGCTCGCCGACGGCATCGTGATCACCCCATCGCACAATCCGCCGGAGGACGGTGGGTTCAAGTACAACCCGACTCACGGCGGCCCGGCGGACAGCAATGTCACGACGTGGATTCAGGAGCGTGCGAACGCGATCCTCGCCGCCGGGCTCAAGGAGGTGCGCCGCATCCCGTACGCGCGGGCGCGTACCGCCGACACCACCAGCCGGTACGACTTCCTCGGCCGCTACGTGGCCGACCTGCCGTCCGCGCTCGACCTTGACGTGGTCCGGGCAGCCGGCGTCCGGATCGGAGCCGATCCGCTCGGTGGGGCCAGTGTCGCCTACTGGGGCGAGATCGCCGACCGTCATCGGCTGGACCTCACCGTGATCAACCCGACTGTCGATCCGACGTGGCGGTTCATGACCCTGGACGGGGACGGACGGATCCGAATGGACTGCTCGTCTCCGAACGCGATGGCGTCGCTGATCGCCGCGCGGGATCGGTTCGCGGTCTCCACCGGTAACGACGCCGACGCCGACCGGCACGGCATCGTCACCCCGGACGGCGGTCTGCTGAACCCGAACCACTACCTGACGGTGGCCATCGCCCACCTGTTCCGTACCCGGACGCGGTGGGCCTCCGACGCCGCCGTCGGCAAGACCCTGGTCTCCTCGTCGATGATCGACCGGGTGGCCGCCGACCTGGGGCGCCCGCTGTTGGAGGTGCCGGTCGGCTTCAAGTGGTTCGTGCCGGGCCTGCTCGACGGCGCGGTCGGCTTCGGTGGCGAGGAGAGCGCCGGCGCCTCCTTCCTGCGTCGCGACGGCAGCACCTGGACCACCGACAAGGACGGCATCCTGCTCTGCCTGCTGGCGTCCGAGATCATCGCCACCACCGGCCGTACCCCGAGCGAGCACTGGGCGGAGCTGGCTGGGCGGTTCGGCGCACCCGCGTACGCCCGGATCGACGCTCCCGCCAGCCGGGCGGAGAAGGCGGTGCTCGGTCGACTCTCGCCGGAACAGGTGCCGGCCACCGAGTTGGCCGGTGAACCGATCACGGCCACGCTCACCTGCGCACCCGGTAACGGGGCTCCGATCGGTGGCCTGAAGGTAACCACCGAGAGCGGCTGGTTCGCCGCCCGCCCTTCCGGCACAGAGGACGTCTACAAGATCTACGCCGAGTCGTTTCAGGGCCCCGAGCAGCTGGCGCGAATTCAGGCGGAGGCGAAGGAACTGGTCTCGTCAGTGCTGGCAGCCGCGGGCGGGTGAGTCAACGGTGCGGAGGGAGCCGCCGTCGGCTCAGTTCCTGGCGGAGGCCTTCGGGGAGGAGCTCGCGGAGCTGCTCGGGCAGGAGCGGCAGGTCCAGCAGGCTCAACTTGAGTTGGTTGCGCTCTCGATGGCGGCGGGGGTCGAGGCGGACCACCAGGCCGGCGTCCCGGTGGTATCTCACCTCCACCGCGCCCTCGGTCACCGCGTCCTGGATCACCTGCCCGTCCATCTCCACCGCGATCGGTGCGGAGCCGGGGGCAAGCTCCAGCCGGATCCGTTCGTCGGGGGAGAGGACCACCGAGCGGGCGATCCCCGCCATCGACGCGGAGGGGGTCACCACCACCACATCGCTCGCCGGAGAGACGAGCGGTCCGCCGGCAGCATAGCCGTACGCCGTTGACCCGGTCGGCGTGCTCACCACCAGCGCGTCGCACCGGTAGTAGCCGTACCGCTGCCCGTCCACGGCGAGGGTGGCGGTGACGAAGCCCGCGCCGGGCTGCCGAACCAACGCGACATCGTTGAACGCGACCGCGTCATCCCCGCAGACCGTACAGGCCAGGCAGCTGTGCCGCTCCACGGTGAAGTCCTGGCTGGCCAGTCGGGACAACGCGGTCGGCAGCTCCGGCGGCTCGACCTCAACCAGGAAGCCGAGCTGGCCCAGGTGCACCCCGAGCACCGGTTTCGGGTCGCCGACCGCCGAGCGTAACGCGCCGAGCATGGTGCCGTCCCCGCCGATGCTGATCAGTGCGTCGCTGGTCGGGGCCACCCGCGCGGTGGGAAGCGGCTCGACCGTCGCCGGTACCCGGTGCCGGTCCGGTTCCCGAACCGCCAGCGTTATCCGGTGCCTCGTCGCCCAGTCGACGATGAGGTCGACCACCTCGGATACGTCCCGGGTTGGGTGCAGCACCAGTCCGAGCCGGATCTGATCCATCTGCCCAGCTCACCACATTCGGGCTGGCCCGGCGGGACTTCGCTGGGGCCGACGGTGCGGATCCGCCCGCGCCCCACCGGCGTCACGCGGGCGCCGGCGGCCTTCGTAGACCGCCGGCGCCGCGAGCCGTTAGCGGCGATCCGCCGCGAACAGATGGTCAATCGACCGCTGGACCAGGTCAGCCCGGACGTCCGGGGCCAACCCCTCCAGGCCGAAGCCAAGGTAGACGGTGTCCGCGGTGACCACCGCCGACCCCTCCGCGAAGGCCTGCTGGCTGCGCCCCCAGTTCTCCGTGGTCTCGGCCGAGCCGGGCGGCGGGCCGGCCAGCGCCCAGTCACCCAGGTCCGTCTCGAACGAGGTGTCGCTGACCGTGGCGCCGTCCACGATCACCCGGGCGTCGTCAAGGAAGACCCCCAGACCTTGGGTGCTCCAGTCCGAGATGTATGAGATCGACAGCTCGACCTCCTTACCGGCGTACCCGGAGAGGTCGACCACGAGCTCCTGCCAGCCGCTGGAGGCGCCGGTGACGGCGTTCCAACTGCCGGTGGTACCCGTCGGCGAGCAGTCCTCGCTCTGGTACCGGGCGAGCCATGGGTGCAGCGCCTCGACCCAGCCCGACTCGCAGCTAGCCCCGGTGTCGGTGCTGGTCCGGCCATTGGCGTCCGGCAGGGTCGTCCAGCTGTCGCTGCCCACCTCGTGCGCCTCGACGATCAGGTAGTCCCAGTTCGTCTCAATGTCGTAAGAGGTGAAGAAGCGCAGCTCAGCGGCGGTGGCGCCGGTGAGGTCAACGGTCTGGGTGAGCCGCTTGTACGAATCGTTGGTCTGGCCGCTCCACAGGTACCAGTCACCGGTACGCGGGTCGAACGGCGCACCCCCCGGCCGCTCCCAGCCGAGCGGCGCCGCGCTTTCGAACTGCGGGAACTGCTCCGGTGGCAGGAAGCCGGACGTGGTCAGGAACGATGCCGTGTGCTCCTGGTTCTCCGCCGACCCCGGTGCGTTGAGCGCACCGGCGAAGCCGGTGAACCGGTCGTCGGTGCCGGTCACCGGGAACGGCCCGGTCTCGCCGGTGCCACCGTCACTGACGTAGGTGAAGGCCCCCAGCCAGTACTGCTGGAAGTCGTTGAGTACCGGCAGACACGTCTCGTCGTTGGCGTCGGTGCACTCCGCCGGCCCGTTCGGCTGGTAGCCGTACAGGCCGTTGGCGGCTTGGGCGTAGAGCGCGTACTCACCGCTGAGCAGCAGCTTGCCGCCCTCGTTCAGGTAGTCCCGGACAGCCAACTCGGTCTCCACCGCTGCTCGGGCGATGGTGCCCGGTACCTGCCCCGGAGAACGCGGGATGATGTCGTCACCGGTCTCCCAGAGCACCATCTGGTAGTGCGACAAGACACCCAGATGGTGTGGGGCCTGGCGGCCCATGGTGTCAAAGTCGTAGACGTCGCTGGTGCGCCCGGCCGCGGTCAGCGCGTCGGCCATCTCATCGGCATACTTCGCGCTGGTGCCGTCCTGATCCGGACTCGGCCCGGTGACGTCCTCCATCGCCAGCACCAGGACGTCGCCGCCGACGTCGTCGTGCACCTGGTAGGTGAAGCGCTCGCTGGTCACCTTCCCCACTTTGGGCTTCTTGCCGCTGAACCAGACCTCGACCTGGTCGCCGGGTCTGGCGCCCTGCACCGTGCCCCGCAGCTCAGCGTAGTAGTCGTCGTGGGTGTCGCCGTAGCGCTCACCGCCCTGCCACTCCCGGACGCTGACCGTCTTGGTTCGGCCGTCGTTGATCGTGTAGTGCATCCGGACGCTGCGCAGCGCCCGTCGGGTGAGCGAGGCGACCTGCTGGTCGCGACCGTACGACGTGTCGAAGGCGTCTACCACGAAGTCCGGGGTGCTGCGGCCGACGACCGACACCGGCTCGTCCGGGTCGTGTGCCGACTGCGCCACAGCCAGGGCGAACGGCAGGTTCTTCGCCACCTCCGCGGAGATCAGTTTCTCGTCGTCGGGGAAGATGAACCCGCTGACACAGTCCTCCGGTAGCCATTCGTCGTCCGGGTCGGAGGCCGCCGCGGCCTGACAGGTCGACATCTCCGGGGTGAAGCCGAGGGTCCCATAGCGGACCGTGGCGTGGGTGTCGGTGTCGCCGTTGGTGGTGTACAGCTCGGCGGAGATGTCCGGGTCGTAACCGGGCACGGCCGGGTTCTCGTCGTCACCGACCATCGCCTCGTAGATGATGTCGTCCGGGGTGGGGGTGGCGACCTGCCAGCCCACGCCGTAGAGCAGCAGTTGGGCGGCGGAGTGGTAGTTCACGAAGAACTCGAAGCCGACCCGTCGGAATAGTTGGTCCAGCGCCCGGGTCTCGGGCTCCGAGTGCGGGCTGGGCCCCCGGTAGGTGTTGCTGTTCGGGTCGGGGGAGGAGCCCTCGTTGTCGTACCCCCACTTGTAGCCCCAGTTGCGGTTCAGGTCGACGCCGTCGGCGGTGGTGACCTGCCCGTCGCCGTCGTTGTCCCGTAGGTTCTTGCGCCAGAGCCGGTTTCCGGGCGTGAAGGTGTGGTCGTAGCCGTCCGGGTTGGCGACGGGCAGGAACCACAGCTCGGTGGTGTCCACCAGCCGGGTGATCTCCTGGTCCGTGCCGTAGCTGTCCAGGACGTGGTGCATCAGCCGCCGGGTCATCTCCGGCGTGATCCACTCTCGGGCGTGCTGCGCGCTGGCGTACAGCACCGCCGGCCGTTTGCCGTCCCGGGTCCGGTCCGCGTTCTTGGTTACCTTGACGGCGAGGATCGGTTGGCCCTGGTGGCTGTGGCCGATCGTCATCACCTTCGTCAGGTCCGGGTAGCGGGCGGCGGTGGCGGTGATCTCGTCTCGGATGCCACCCGGCTCGCTGTAGGACCGGAATGCGGACCAACCGCTGGCGGCCTGCTCCCGCAGCGCCTCGCTGGCCGGCTTGCCCCGTACCTTCTTGACCTCCAGCTGCACGCCCTGGCTGGCCAACCGGGCGGCCTGGCGCTTGCTGAGAACCGTCTCGACGCGGATGTCGCCGGACCGGTCGGTCTCGGTGTGCTCGTGGCCGAGGTCGGCCCCGGCCTGCCGCAGCTTCTCCAGCTGCTCCGGGTCAACCGTGCCGACGTACACCTCCAGACTGTCCCGGCTGCCCGGTTCGGACGCCGGTTGTGCGGTTGCCGGTGCGGTCAGCGCCAATGCGCCGACCAGGGTAAACACGCCGGCAATCGCCAGCCGTGTGCGCCTCATCGCGCCTCCTGGGATGGAAGGGCCTGTGCCGCGAGCTTTCGCCATCCGTCAACGACTGTCAATCAAACGTCCGGGTGGCTCTCCGCGATGGAGGGGGGACACTGAGGAATGTCGTCGCCGCTACGGCGCCTTGCCGCTCGGCTCGTCCGAGGTCAGTCGGCGTCCTCCAGCCGCCGGCGCAGCAGCGTCCGCAGTGGCACCGACTCGCCGTCGCGCCCACCCGCGCCGACGACCAGCGGCGCTGGACTGGGTTGGGGATTCGCGCCGAAGAGCCGGGCGCGAAGACCGCCGGGTACGACCAGGAGGTGGAAGCGGCCGGTCACGTCCACCGCCCGGCTGCGGGCCCGGTCCACGTACCAGCCCCGCAGCCGGGTCCGGTAACGGCCCCGGCCCCCGTATCCGGTCGCCGTGAGCCGCTCGGGTGGCAGGCCGCGACGGCGGGCCTCGGCCACGAACTCGGCAACCAACTCGGCGGCCTCCGCCTGCTCGGCGAGTCGTCGGTGCTCCTCGGCCGCGGCGTGCGCCGCTACCGCCCGTCGTCGCTGCTCCCGCCAGTCCTGGCTCTCTTCCACGCCCACAACTGTGACGCTACGCGAGCTCGCCACACGCGACGCTCGCCTGGGGCGGCGCGGCGGTGGTGGCGGTTAGGGTGGCTGGCTATGGGAGTGCTCACCTTCACCCTCAACCTCACCCTGGATGGTTGCGTCGACCACCAGGAGGGGATCGCGGACGACGAGACGCACGCCTTCTTCACCCGTCTCATGGACGCAGCCGGGGCGATGCTGTGGGGTCGCGTCACCTACGAGATGTTGGAGAGCTACTGGCCGGCCGTGGCCCGCGGCGAGCGGGAGGCGCCGTCGGCCATGCGCGAGTGGGCGGTCAAGCTGGAGGCCAAACCCAAGTACGTGGTGTCGTCAACGCGCACGGACTTCCCGTGGACCAACAGTCACCATGTCGCCGGCGATCTGCGCGAGGGCGTGCAGCAGCTCAAGGACGCGACCGCTGCCGGGGTTCTCCTCGGAAGCGGCAAGCTCGCGACCGAGCTCGACCGGCTGGACCTGATCGACGAGCACCAGTTGCTTGTCCATCCCCGGATCGCCGGCCACGGCCCGACGCTTTACCAGGGCGGGCTGCCCGACACGCGCCAGCTCGAGCTGCTCTCGGCGGAGCCGCTCCGCAACGGCGTGCTGGCCCTGCACTACCGCCGCGCGCACTAACCCTCGGAGTCTCGGCGCGGTCCGAAGGCGTAAGCCGTCCTGAGCATCGCCGGGTCGCGCAACGCCGCCAGGCCGCCGCTGCGTCGATGTCTGCGGGTCCGCTCGACCCGGCCATCGACCCGGTGATGGGCCGCGGACCAGCCGGCCGTGGGTGAGCGAAGAACGCTCGACCCCGGCCGGCTCCCACGCTCACCGAACCGTTGTATCAGATGCGAATCGGCCTATTTTCGGGCCCGGCGTCGCGCAGGTGCGCTCAGGCGAGACCGGCGCGGCGTAGGGCGTCCGCCATTGCATCGTTGGCCGGGGCCCCGCCCCCACGTCCCGATCGTGGCTGCCCGCCGCGACCGCCCTGCCCACCTTGGGCGCGACCGCCCGCCCCGCCGCGACCGCCCTGCCCGCCTTGGGAACGGCCGCCCTGCCCGCCTTGGGAACGGCCGCCCGGCCCGCCGCGGCCCTGGGAACGGCCGCCGGCTTCCCGGTCGCCGCCGCGGCCCCCCTGCTGTTCCCGCCCGCCGCGGCCAGCCTCGGTGTCGTCCAGGCGCAGGGTCAGCGAGATGCGCTTGCGCGGTACGTCCACGTCGAGGACCTTGACCTTCACCACGTCACCGGACTTCACCACCTCGTGCGGGTCCCGGACGAAGGCGCGGGACATCGCCGAGACGTGCACCAGGCCGTCCTGGTGCACGCCGATGTCCACAAACGCGCCGAAGGCGGCCACGTTGGTGACCACTCCCTCCAGGATCAGGCCGGGCACCAGATCGGCGATCGTCTCCACACCCTCGGCGAAGGTGGCGGTGCGGAACTCCGGCCGCGGGTCCCGGCCGGGCTTCTCCAATTCGGTGAGGATGTCGGTGACCGTTGGCAGCCCGAAGGTGTCATCGACGAAATCGGGGGCCCGCAGCCCACGCAGGATCGCACTCCGGCCGATCACCTCCGGTAGCTCCTGCTTGACGGCGGCGAGGATCCGCCGCACCACCGGGTACGCCTCCGGATGCACGCTGGAGGAGTCCAGCGGGTCGTCACCGCCGGGGATGCGCAGGAAGCCGGCGCACTGCTCGAACGCCTTCGGGCCGAGCCGGGGGACCTGTCGCAGGTCGCCGCGGTTCCGGAACGGCCCGTTGGCGTCTCGGTGCAGCACGATGTTCTCCGCCAGCCCGGCACCGATTCCGGAGACTCGGGTCAGTAGCGGTGCGGAGGCGGTGTTGACATCGACCCCGACCGCGTTGACGCAGTCCTCAACCACCGCGTCGAGGGACCGGGACAGGGCCACCTCGGACAGGTCGTGCTGGTACTGCCCAACTCCGATCGAGCGTGGGTCGATCTTGACCAGCTCGGCGAGCGGGTCCTGGAGGCGGCGGGCGATCGAGACTGCTCCCCGCAGTGACACGTCCAGCCCCGGCAGCTCCTGCGCCGCGTAGGCGGACGCCGAGTAGACCGAGGCCCCGGCCTCGGAGACGACGAGCTTGGTGAGGTTCAGCTGGGGGTGGCGCCGGATCAGCTCTCCGGCGAGCCGGTCGGTCTCCCGACTCGCGGTGCCGTTACCGATCGCCACCAACTCCACCTGGTGCGCGGCGGCCAGCCGGGCGAGGGTCTCGATCGAGGCATCCCACTGCCGGCGCGGTTCGTGCGGGTAGATGGTGTCGGTGGCGACCACCTTGCCGGTGGCGTCAACGACGGCGACCTTCACCCCGGTGCGCAGGCCGGGATCCAGCCCCATCGTCGCCCGGGTGCCGGCCGGGGCGGCCAGCAGCAGGTCCCGCAGGTTCGTGGCGAAGACTCGTACCGCCTCCGCCTCGGCCGCCTGCCACAACCGCAGGCGCAGGTCCGCGCCGAGGTGGATGAGGATTCGGGTACGCCAGGCCCAGCGCACCGTGTCGCAGAGCCAGCGGTCGGCCGGCCGTCCCTGGTCGGTGACCCCGAATCGGGCGGCGATGGCTGTCTCATAGCGGGTCGGGCCCGTGGTCGTCGAGTCCGGGGCCTCCTCCGGCTCCAGCGTCAGGTCGAGCACGCCCTCCTTCTCCCCGCGGAACATGGCGAGTACCCGGTGTGCGGGCAGCTTCGGGTACGGCTCAGCGAAGTCGAAGTAGTCGGCGAACTTGGCGCCGGCCGTCGCCTCGCCGTCACGGACCCGGGACACCAGCCGGCCCCGTGACCACATCTGCTCGCGCAGCGTACCGATCAGGTCGGCGTCCTCGGCGAACCGTTCGACGAGGATGGCTCGGGCGCCGTCGAGCGCGGCGGCGGCGTCGGCGATGCCCCGGTCCGGGTCAACGAACCCGACGGCCGTCGCCCGTGGCTCCTGCGTCGGCGCGTCGAGCAGGGCGTCGGCGAGGGGTTCCAGGCCGGCCTCGCGGGCGATCTGCGCGCGGGTTCGTCGCTTGGGTTTGTACGGCAGGTAGATGTCCTCCAGCCGAGACTTCGAGTCGGCGGCCATGATCTGTGCCGTCAGGGCTTCGTCGAGCTTGCCCTGGCTGCGGATCGACTCCAGGATGGCGTCCCGCCGCTGGGCCAACTCGCGCAGGTAGCGCAGTCGCTCCTCAAGGGTGCGCAGTTGGGTGTCGTCGAGCAGGCCGGTGGCCTCCTTGCGGTACCGGGCGATGAACGGCACGGTCGCGCCGCCGTCGAGTAGTTCCACGGCTGCGTGTACCTGGCGCTCGGCGACGCCGAGCTCCTCGGCGATCCGCTGAGAAACAGAGAGGGTCACGATCTCGATCCGCCTTCGGGAGTGGTTTCCCGTGTATTCTGCCGGGCCACCGAAGCGGTGGTGGAGTCACCGTCCTGGTGCGGCGGTTCGGCTTGTCCTCTTCGATCAGGTGACCGCCTGCCACCAGCCGTCCACCGGCGGTGGGTTGTCAACCATCACCCGCTGGCCTGGCCGGGGCACCGCCAGCCGCACGTCCCGGGCCTTCGTCTCGGCCCAGAGCCGGTCCACCGGCTCCGACCAGTCGTGCACGGCGAGGTTGAAGGTCGCCCAGTGCACCGGGACAAGCAGTCCGCCGCGGAGGTCGAGGTGGGCGGTGACCGCCTCCTCGGGGAACATGTGAATATCCCGCCAGGCCTGGTCATAAGCGCCGATCTGCATCAACGTCACATCAAAGGGCCCATATCCGGCGCCAATGGCAGCATATCCCGCGAAGTACCCGGAATCGCCGGTGTAAAAGACGCTGCGGTGCGCCCCGGCGATCACCCAGGAGCTCCAGAGGGTGGCGTCCCGGCGCAGGCCGCGTCCGGAGAAGTGCTGGGCTGGGGTGGCGGTGAGCCGTAATCCGGCGATGTCGTAACTCTCCGACCAGTCCAGCTCCACGATCCGGTGCTCCGGAACCCCCCACCGCTGGAGGTGGGCACCGATCCCGAGCGGCACCACGAACGGTGCGTCCTGTCCTGCTGTCAGCCCCTGTACGGTCGCGAGGTCGAGGTGGTCGTAGTGGTCGTGGGAGATCAGGATCGCGTCGACCGCGGGCAACTCGTCGAGGCCGACCGGTGGCGGGTGGAGCCGCTTGGGCCCGACCCGGGTCGACGGGGAACAACGCCGACTCCACACCGGATCGATCAGCACCCGGCGCGCCTCGATCTCGACCAGCGTGGAGGCATGGCCGTACCAGACCACGTTCAGCTCGGGCGAGTGCGGGGATGACTCCGGCGTAGCCGCTGGGCGCACCAACGGTACTGGCAGCCGCGGGTGGCGCTGCTGCTTGCCGAAGAGGAGCTCGCGGAGCAGGTTCCGATCCGTGGAACCCGTCGTGGGGCTGGCCGCGGGACGGCTGCTTGCCGGGTTCCGGAAGGCGCCGGCCCGAAACTGCGGCGAGCGGCGGGCACGCTCGGCCCGCGCACCGGCCAGCCGGCCACCGAGGGCCAGCGGGACATCCCGTACCGCCCAGGCGAGGCCGGCCAGCGCGGCCATCCCGACCACCCCGCCCAGTCGCCGCCCACCTCTCCGGTGCGGACGGCCCCGCAGCTGACGGCCCCGCTCCGTTGGTGCCCCCATCGCCGCCCCTCCGACTGGATTCCGCCGTACCCGCCGGCCCTACCGCATCAGCGCCGTCGGCTCCGCCCCCCTCTCGCTTCCGAGAAGGGGGCTACCCGCAACGGAGGGGTTGAACCGACGGTGTCGCGGTCAGGAGCGCCCGGTGTGCTTGGCGGTGGCCGCCAGGTAGTCGCGGTTGAGCCGACCGATGGTGTGCAGCGGGATGCCCTTGGGGCAGACCACGGTGCACTCCCCGGCGTTGGTGCAGCCGCCGAAGCCGGCGTCGTCGTGCGAATCCACCATGCCGATCACCCGGGTGTACCGCTCCGGCTGGCCCTGCGGCAGCAGCGAGAGCTGGGTGACCTTGGCGGCGGTGAAGAGCATGCCAGAGCCGTTCGGGCAGGCCGCGACGCAGGCGCCGCAGCCGATGCAGGCGGCCGACTCGAAGGCGGCGTCCGCGTCGGCCTTCGCCACCGGCGCCGCGTGCGCCTCGGGCGCACTGCCGGTCGGAGCGGTGACGAAGCCACCCCCCGCGATGATCTCGTCGAAGGCGTTGCGGTTGACCACCAGGTCCTTGACGACCGGGAACGCCCGGGCCCGCCACGGCTCGATGTCGATCGTCTCGCCGTCGGTGAACTGCCGCATGTGCAGCTGGCAGGCGGTGGTGCCGCGCTGCGGTCCGTGCGCGTTGCCGTTGATCATCATGCCGCACATGCCGCAGATGCCCTCACGGCAGTCGTGGTCGAACGCCACCGGCTCCTCACCGGCGAGGGTCAGGCGCTCGTTGAGCACGTCGAGCATCTCCAGGAACGACATGTCCGGGGAAATGTCCTCGACCGGGTAGGTCACCATCCGACCCTTGTCCTCGGGGCCCGTTTGGCGCCAGATGCGTAGGGTCAGGTTCACTTGTAACTCCGCTGCGTGGGGTGGACGTACTCGAACTTGAGGTCTTCCTTGTGTAGCACCGGCTGCTCGGTGCCGTACTCCCAGGCCGCCACGTACGCGAACCGCTCGTCGTCGCGCTGGGCCTCGCCGTCCGGGCTCTGGTGCTCGGCCCGGAAGTGGCCGCCGCAGGACTCCTCGCGGTGCAGGGCGTCGATGCACATCAGCTCGGCCAGCTCGAAGAAGTCGGCCACCCGGCCGGCCTTCTCCAGCGACTGGTTGAGCCCGTCGGCGTCGCCGACGATCCGGACCCGCTGCCAGAACTCCTCCCGCAGCGCGCGGATCTCGTCGACCGCCTTGCGCAGACCGGCGGCGGAACGCTCCATGCCGCAGTGTTCCCACATGATCTGGCCCAGCTCCCGGTGGAACGAGTCCACCGTCCGGTCGCCGTCCACGGAGAGGAGCCGGTGGATCCGGTCCTCAACGGTGCGCCGGGCCTCGACCGCCGCCGGGTGACTCGGTTCGACCGTTTCGAACGGGCCGGCCGCGAGGTAGTTGGCGATGGTGTTCGGCAGCACGAAGTAGCCGTCGGCGAGTCCCTGCATGAGCGCGGAGGCGCCCAGCCGGTTCGCGCCGTGGTCGGAGAAGTTCGCCTCGCCGATCACGAAGAGGCCGGGGATGGTCGCCTGCAGGTCGTAGTCGACCCAGAGCCCACCCATCGTGTAGTGCACGGCCGGGTAGATCCGCATCGGAACCTCGTACGGGTCCTCGCCGGTGATCCGCTCGTACATCTCGAAGAGGTTGCCGTACTTGGCCTCGATGGACTTGCGGCCCAGCCGCTGGATCGCGTCGGCGAAGTCCAGGTAGACGCCGAGCCGGGTCGGGCCCACGCCGCGCCCCTCGTCGCAGACGTTCTTCGCGGCGCGGGAGGCGATGTCCCGGGGCACCAGGTTGCCGAACGAGGGGTAGATCCGCTCCAGGTAGTAGTCCCGCTCGTCCTCGGGGATCTCACGGGGATCGCGGTCGTCGCCCTCGGCCTTGGGCACCCACACCCGGCCGTCGTTGCGCAGCGACTCGCTCATCAGCGTCAGCTTCGACTGGTGATCGCCGGAGACCGGAATGCAGGTCGGGTGGATCTGCGTGTAGCAGGGGTTGGCGAAGTACGCGCCCTGGCGGTGCGCCCGCCAGGTGGCGGTGACGTTGCAGCCCTTGGCGTTGGTGGAGAGGTAGAAGACGTTGCCGTAACCGCCGGAGGCGAGCACGACCGCGTCGGCGAACTCGGTGGTGATCTCGCCGGTTACCAGGTCCCGGACGACGATCCCCCGGGCCCGGCCGTCAATGACGATCAGCTCCAGCATCTCGTGCCGGGTGTTCATCTCCACGTTGCCGAGGCCGACCTGACGTTCCAGCGCCTGGTACGCCCCGAGTAGCAGCTGCTGACCCGTCTGGCCCCGGGCGTAGAAGGTGCGCTGTACCTGCGCGCCGCCGAAGGAGCGGGTGTCGAGTAGGCCGCCGTACTCGCGGGCGAACGGAACGCCCTGGGCGACGCACTGGTCAATGATGTTGACCGACACCTCGGCCAGCCGGTGCACGTTCGACTCACGGGAGCGGAAGTCGCCGCCCTTGACGGTGTCGTAGAAGAGGCGGTGCACCGAGTCGCCGTCGTTGCGGTAGTTCTTCGCCGCGTTGATGCCGCCCTGTGCGGCGATCGAGTGGGCCCGGCGCGGGCTGTCCTGGTAGCAGTAGGACCGGACCCGGTAACCCTGCTCGGCGAGGGTGGCGGCGGCTGAACCACCGGCCAGGCCGGTGCCGACGACGATCACCGTCAGCTTGCGACGGTTGGCCGGGTTGACCAGCTTGGCGTTGAACCGGCGACTGTCCCAGCGGCCCTCGATCGGTCCGTCCGGGGCCCGGGTGTCGGTGACCGGGTTGCCTTCGGTGTAGAGATCCATGATCAACTCACCAATCCGAGGAGTACGGCGAACGGGACCACCAGGTAGCCGACGCTGAGCGCGACGGCGAAGAGCAGGGCGAGGCCCCGGGCGCGGCGTTCGCCCTGCGACGTCTGCTGACCGAGGCTGCGGAGCGCGCTGTAGGCGCCGTGCCGCAGGTGGAAGCCGAGAGCGACGACCGCGAGCGTGTAGAACAGCGTCACGTACCAGCGTTCCGGGGCGAAGTCGGCGACCACGTTGGCCTGCGGCCGGCTCGGGTCGCCGACCGGGTTCAGGTGCCCGGTGGTCAGGTCCAGGATGTGGTAGATCACGAAGAGGGCGATGATCACGCCACCCCAGCGCATGGTGCGGGCGGCGTAGCTGCCCTGGACCTTCTTGCGGTGGGCGTACCTGACCGGGCGGGCCGAGCGGGCGCGCAGCGCCAGCATGGTCGCGGCCCAGATGTGGCCGGCCAGCGCGATCAGGAGCGCGCCCCGCTGCAACCACAGGTACCAGCCGTAGGGGAGCAGCGGCGTACCAAGATCGCGCAGCCAGTGCGCGTAGTGGTCGAAATCCTCGGCACCGGTGAAGATCTTCAGGTTGCCGAGCATGTGTGCGACGAGGAACAGCACCAAGACAAGGCCCGTCACCGCCATGACGGCTTTGAGGCCGACAGTGGAGCGGATGGGCGACCGAGTTCGTGACATGACTACCACATGGCTGACGCTAAAAGCAGTCAGATCAGTCGTCCAATGCATCGACTCCGCAGTCTTCATAGCCATAGGCTATGAAGATGCAACTCCATCAGCTTCGCTACTTCGCAGCGGTCGCAGAAGTACGACATTTCACCCAAGCTGCCGATCATGTCGGCATAACGCAGCCCTCGTTGAGTAAGCAAATTCACGCTCTGGAGACGGAACTCGGCACCCCGCTCTTCGAACGGGTAAGGGGAAAGATCGCGCTCACCGCCGCGGGTGAGGTGCTGCTGCCGTTCGCCAAACGGATCCTCACCGACGTGGAGATCGCCACCCGGGAGGTGCAGGAGCTGGTCGGCCTGCGGCGGGGTCGGGTCCGCCTCGGCGCGACCCCCAGCCTGGCCACCGCACTGGCCCCGCCCGTGCTGCGCCGCTTCCGCGACGCTCACCCGACCGTCGACCTGTGGGTGGAGGAGGGCGGCTCCCAGGATCTGGTCCGGCACCTGCTCCGCGGCGACCTGGACCTGGCATTGATCATCGCGCCGGCCCAGGGCACCGACCCCGGGCTGCGCACCGACCCGATCCTCACCGAGAGCCTGGTGGTCGCCAGCGTCGGGCCCCTGCCGGACTCCCCGCCGACGTACCCGATGCGCGTCGCCGACCTGCGCGGCCACCCGCTGGTGATGTTTCGGGAGGGGTACGACCTGCGGGACGCCACCCTGCAGGCGTGCCGCGAGGCCGGCTTCGAGCCCTGGATCTCGGTGGACGGCGGGGAGATGGACTCCGTGCTCAGCTTCGTCGCTGCCGGGCTGGGGGTCGCCCTGGTGCCCGGCAGCGTCGTCGCCAGCCGGCCCGGAATCCACGTCACCCGACTCGCCGCGCCCGGCGTCCGCCGAACCATCGCGGTCGCCCGCCGCCGCGATGTCGTCCCCACCCATGCGGGCCGGGAGCTGCGTCGCATCCTGCTCGAGTACGTTGACGACGCGATCGCCGCCGCCGCCCTGCCATCCGGCCTCGAGCCCCGCTAGGCCACCTCGGCGGCGTCCATGGCCTTGTAGATGCGCTGTTCGCTGACCGGGTACGGGGTCCCCAGCGCCTGGGCGAAGACGTTCACCCGCAGCTCCTCGATCATCCACCGAATCTGCCGGGCGGCCGCCGTCCGCCGCTTCGCGGGCGGCAGCGCGGCGAGCAGGTCCGCGTACTCCCGCTGCACGACGGCGATCCGGTCCTGCTGCTGCTTGTCCCGGGCCGGGTTGCCGGGGAGGCGGTCCAACCGGCGTTCGATCGCGGTCAGGTAGCGCCGCAGGTCCGGTAGCCGTGCGTAGCCGGCCTCGGTGATGAAGCCCGGGTGGATCAGGCCGGTGAGCTGGCTGCGGACGTCGGCGAGCGCGGCCACCACCGCCAGGTTTCGGGTCGCGCCGAGGCGTTGCTCGATCGCGTAGCCGGCGGCGAGTACCCCGCGGACCCGCTCCATCACCTCAACGACGGTCTCCACCAGACCGGCGCGGACCGTACCGCGTAGCGCGGCGAAACCGTCGGCGTCCCAGGCCGGGCCGCCCGCGTCGGCGATCAGCTTGTCGAGCGCCGCGCCGGCCGCATCCTCGATCAGCGCCGGTACGCCCCCGTGTGGATTGCGGCTGAGCGCCAATTTCGCCTCGTTGGAGAGCCGCCCCTGGAGAAACTTCGCCGGGGACGGCGCGGCCAGCCGGAGCAGGCGTCGGGTTCCCGCCCAGTGCGCGGCCTCCTGCTCGGCGGGGGAGTCGAAGACCCGTACCCCGACCGTGGCGCCCTCGTCCACCAGCGCCGGGTAGGCGGTGACGGCGTACCCGGCCCGGACCTGCTCGACGGTGCGGGGCAGGGTGCCGATCTCCCAGTCGGTCAGCCCGGTGCGGGCCACGTCCGGCGCGGCGGCGGCCACCACCTGACGTACCTCCGCGGTGAGCTGGCGTTGCAGCGCCGGCAGGTCCTTGCTCTCGGCGACCGGGCGGTCGTCCTCGCCGAGTACCCGGAAGGTGACCCGCAGGTGCGGCGGAAGCTTCGCCGGATCCCAGGCGTCCCGGGGGACGGTGACCCCGGTCATCCGGCGCAACTGTCGGGTGAGGGCGTCCAGCAGGTCCTCCTCGCCGGCCGGAAGCTCGGCGAGCACGGCCCGGGCGTAGTCGGGCACCGGGACGAAGTTGCGCCGGACCGCCTTGGGCAGCGAGCGGATCAGCGCGACGACCAGCTCCTCGCGGAGCCCCGGCACCTGCCACTGGAAGCTCTCCGCCGGCACCTGGTTGAGCAGCGGCAGCGGGATGTCCACCGTGACCCCGTCGGTGGAGGTGCCGGGGTCGAAACGGTAGGTCAGTGGCAGGAGCACCCCGTCGGTTCGCCACTCGTCGGGGAAACCGTCCTCGTCCACGCCACCGCGGCCGGCATTGACCAGCAGCTCCCGGGTGAAGGTCAGCAGCTCCGGTCGTTGCCGGCGCTCCCGCTTCCACCAGGAGTCGAAGTGCCGACCGGAGACCACCTCGGCCGGGATCCGCTCGTCGTAGAACTGGAAGATCGTCTCGTCGTCGACCAGGATGTCCCGCCGTCGGACCCGGTTCTCCAGCTCGGTCACCTCGTCGAGCAGGCGCTGGTTGTCCCGCCAGAACTGGTGGTGGGTCTGCCAGTCCCCCTCGACCAGCGCATGCCGGATGAACAGCTCGCGGCTGGTCACCGGGTCGATCCGGCCAAAGTTGACCTTGCGGGAGGTGACGATCGGAACGCCGTAGAGCGTCACCTTCTCGACGGCCATGACCGCCGCCTGCCGCTTCTCCCAGTGCGGTTCGCTGTAGCTGCGTTTCACCAGGTGCTGGGCGAGCGGCTCGACCCACTCCGGTTCGATCCGACCGTTCACCCGGCCCCAGAGCCGGCTGGTCTCCACCAGCTCGGCGACCATCACCCAGCGCGGCGGCTTCTTCGCCAGGGCGGAGCCGGGGAAGAGGGCGAACTTCGCCCCCCGCGCACCCAGGTACTCGTACCGCTGGGTGTCCTTCAGGCCGACGTGGGAGAGGAGGCCGGCGAGCAGCGACTGGTGCACCTTCGGGGTGTCGATCTCCTCCGGCAGGTCCGCCCCGCCGCCGCGTCGCCCGCCGCCGCCGTCGGCCGGCCCACCGCGTCGCCGGCTCTGCTCCGGAGTCCGCAGCGCCTGCCGGAGCTGGCTGACGATGTCCTGCCACTCCCGCACCCGCAGGTAGTTCAGGTACTCCGACCGGCACATCCGCCGGAATCCACTGGACGACCGGGCCCGCTGTTGCTCGCGCAGGTAGCGCCACAGGTTGAGGTACGCCACGAAGTCCGACTCCTGGTCGGCGAAGCGGGCGTGCGCCTGGTCGGCCTGGGCCTGCTTGTCCACCGGCCGTTCGCGGGGGTCCTGGATCGACAGCGCCGCCGCGATCACGACCACCTCGGTGGCGGTGCCGTTGCGCTCCCCCTCGAGCACCATCCGGGCGAGCCGGGGGTCGACCGGCAGCTGAGCGAGCCGTCGGCCGAGCGGGGTGAGCCGTTTCGCCGGGTTGGTCTCGGCCGGGTTCAACGCGCCCAGCTCGTGCAGCAGGTTGACGCCGTCGGTGACGGTGCGCCGGTCCGGTGGGTCGATGAAGGGGAACGCGGCGATGTCGCCGAGCCCGATCGCGGTCATCTGGAGGATGACCGAGGCGAGGTTGGTCCGCAGGATCTCCGGGTCGGTGAACTCGGGCCGGGACTGGAAGTCCGGCTCGTCGTAGAGGCGGATGCAGATGCCGTCCGAGGTACGCCCGCACCGGCCCTTGCGCTGGTTGGCCGAGGCCTGCGAGACCGGCTCGATGGGCAGCCGCTGCACCTTGAGCCGGTTCGAGTAGCGGGAGATACGCGCTGTGCCGGGGTCCACCACGTACCGGATGCCGGGCACGGTGAGCGACGTCTCCGCGACGTTGGTGGCCAGCACCACCCGCCGGCCGGTTTGCGGGGCGAAGACGCGGTGCTGCTCGGCGGTGCTCAGCCGCGCGTACAGCGGCAGGATCTCGGTGTTGCGTAACGCTGGCCGGTGCGTGACGAGCTTGCCGAGCGCGTCGGCGGTGTCCCGGATCTCCCGCTCGCCGGAGAGGAAGACCAGGATGTCGCCGGGGCCTTCGGCGGCGAGTTCCTGCACCGCGTCCCCGATCGCCTGGACCTGGTCGCGAACCTGTTCCTCGTCGGTGTCGTCCTCGTCCTCGCTCACCTCGACCAGCGGTCGGTACCGCACCTCGACCGGGTAGGTCCGCCCCGACACCTCGACGACCGGTGCCGGGTTGCCGTCGGCGTCGGCGAAGTGCCGTGCGAACCGGTCGGTCTCGATGGTGGCTGAGGTGATGATCACCTTGAGGTCCCGGCGGCGGGGGAGGAGCTGCCGTAGGTAACCGAGGATGAAGTCGATGTTGAGGCTGCGCTCGTGCGCCTCGTCAACGATGATCGTGTCGTACTGGCGAAGCATCCGGTCGTGCTGTAGCTCGGCGAGCAGAATGCCGTCCGTCATCAACTTGACCAGGCTGCGGTCGCTGACCTGGTCGGCGAAGCGCACCTGGTAACCGACCGCCTCGCCCAGTTCGGTGCCGAGCTCTTCGGCGATGCGGTCGGCGACCGTGCGGGCGGCGAGCCGACGGGGCTGGGTGTGCCCGATCAGCCCGTGGACGCCGCGGCCCAGCTCGAGGCAGATCTTGGGTAGCTGGGTGGTCTTGCCGGAGCCGGTCTCGCCGGCGACGATCACGACCTGGTGGTCGCGGATCGCCGCGGCGATCTCGTCCCGGCGCTCGCTGACCGGCAACATCGCCGGGTAGGTGATTCTGGGTACGGCGGCTTGCCGGCCCGCCAGCCGGGTCTCGGCCCGGATTACATCCGTCGTGATTTCGGCAAGGGCTGTTTCCCGGCGTTGGGGGTCGGGTATTCGTTGTGCGCCGTCCAGCCGCCGTCGGAGACGGTGCTGGTCACGGAGCATCAGCGGGCGTAGCCGGCGGTGCAGCTCGCGGGTGACGTCGGGCGGGGTGGAGGCGACTTCGTTCGGCATGTCGTCGCCAAGGATAGGCAGCCGGGTGATTGTCCGCCCGGAGTTACCTCCGCTGGGGCCCCGGCATCGCCGCGGAGCTGGCACGAGAAATCGAACTGTCATTTTGCATGCAGAACGTCAGTCTGTATGGTGGGTCTCGAGGCGGACTGCTTTGGCCCGCCAGCTACGGAGGGTTTGATCAATGTCAAAGATCCTGTTCGTGGTAACCGGCGCTCACCACTGGGAGCTCGCCGACGGCACCAAGCACCCCACCGGTCTCTGGGCCGAGGAGCTCGTGGTGCCCCACGAGATGTTGACCAGCGCCGGCCACGAGGTCAGCATCGCCACCCCGGGGGGAGTGGTGCCGCGGGTGGACCGGAGCAGCCTGCAGCCGGAGGCCACCGGCGGTCCCGAGGGGGCCGCCCGGATGACCAAGGCCGTGGAGAGCATCGAAGATCTACGCAAGCCGCTCACCCTGTCGGAGGTCGACCTCGACGACTATCAGGCTGTCTTCTACCCGGGTGGTCACGGGCCGATGGAGGACCTGGCGGTCGACCAGGACTCCGGCCAGTTGCTGGTGGCCGCCATGCGGGAGCAGAAGCCGGTCGGCATCGTCTGCCACGGGCCAGCCGCGATGCTCGCCGCGGTGGATGCCGACGGCAGCAACCCCTTCACCGGACGCCGGGCGGCTGCCTTCACCAACGCGGAGGAGGCCCAGGCCGGCTTGGCCGACAAGGCCAAGTGGCTGCTTCAGGACCGCCTGGTCGACATCGGCGTGCAGGTCCAGGAAGGTGAGCCGTGGGCACCGAACGTGGTCGTTGACGGCAACTTGGTCACCGGGCAGAACCCGGCGTCCTCCGCGCAGGTCGCCACGGAGCTGCTGGGTAAACTGAGCTAACATGGACAATAGTCGGCTTTCCGACGTCCTCGACGCCACCTACACCTGCTTGACCAGGTATGGCGTACGGCGGACGACGATGGATGACATCGCCGCCGCGATGGGGGTCTCTCGGTCCGCCGTCTACCAGTACGTTCGTGGCAAGGACGACGCGTTCCGGCAACTCGCCGGACGCCTGCACACCCAGGCGCTGGCCCGCGCCCGGCAGGCCGCCAGCCAGGACGCCCCCTATGCCCAGCGCATTCGGGGCGTCCTGGCCGCCAAGCTCGACCTGTCCCTGCACCTGATCGGGGACTCGCCGCACACCGCCGAGCTCATGGACAGCAAGGCCCGGCTCTTCGGTGAGATCTGCACCGAGTTCACCGTGGAGCTGCGGAAGCTGCTGGCGGATCTCTTCACCGAGGCGGGTGCGGCGGACGCGGACGCGGCCGCCGAGATCTGTGTCGCCCTGGTCTCCGGCCTGGAGACGGCTCCGGACAGCCGGCGTCTGCTGGGGCGCGCCGTTGACGCGCTCGTCCCCGGGTTACTGCACCCGGCGAAGGAGGCCGGTCGGGCCGGCGGCGTCGCGGGTTAGCGGCCCGCTGCCACCGCCGGCCCCACCCGTCCGCGTGGTCAGGCCGCCGTGCTCCACAGTGCTTGGAAGGCAACGGCCTCGCCGGCCAGCCAGCGCTCGACCTCCGCCGGCTTCGCCGACGTTGGCGTACGGTGCGCCCGCCCCCGCCGGACATCGACCAGGACGGGTGTGGCGTGCGGCAGAATCACCTCCATCTGCCGGCCCATCAGGTGCAGCATGGCCAGGGCTGCCTCGTCGCTCGGCGGAGCCTCGTCGAAGTGCAGGCGAACGGCCTCGGCGTGCCCGTCCGCGTACCGGATTCCGAAGTGTGGATTGATCTTTACGGGTAGGTCGCCCAGTAGGGCGAGTGCGTCGCGGGTCTGGGCCAGGTCGACCGACCGGGGCGCGCCGAGGGACCGCAGCCAGGCCATCGCCCCTGGCACCAACGCCTGGTAGAGCGGACGCCACCGGGGTTTGACGGCGGTGACCACCCGATCGAGGTGGGTGCCACTGGTGTGGAAGGCGATGTCGGCCTTGAGGGCCTTGACGAACTGGCCATGTGGGTTGAAGCCGGAGCGGCTGGCCCGCTGCCGGCGCAGGCCACCGACGAAGGTGGCCTTGGTCGGACCGGTGCGGTCGACGTAACGGGTGAAGCCAAGGAGCGTGGTGTAGGGGGCGAGGGGAGTGGCGGGGGTGGGCGCGGTCACGGGCATCCTCCCAGCTCAACAGCGCGATTAGTACATACATTCTAATCGACCGAGCTGATCTCGACCAGGACAATTCACCCACGCATGTGTCGCGTCCGCTCGAACTTTGTGGAGTCCGGACCTACCTTGTGGATGATCTTGCGGAGTCCGGGCTTACCTTGTGGGGCGAACAAGAGCAGGCATCGACGATGGTGCAGAATTCCTCGTCGTGACTGTCGATGTTCCGGGTGGGCCGGTAGCGGTGCCAGCTCGTAACCGGGTACGGGCGCCGGCTGGACGGTCGTACAGCGTGAACGTTCGGCTGACGGCTGAGGAGTTGCGTGACGTGGCGGCGGCTGCGGCGCGGGCGGGGCTTACGCCGACTGGGTATACCGGAGAGGTCACGGTCGCGGCTGCCCGCGCCGGCGTCGAAACGGCGGGTACCGCTGCGAGTCGGGCTGAGCTGGCGCGGGTGCAGCGGGATCTGTTCGCCGCCCGCACGGCGCTGGTCTGCGCTGCCGATGCGCTCGGCGCCGCGCAGGGTCGGCCGGCCGGGTATGACGTCGCGGCCTGTGCTGCGGCAGTGGCTCGGCTGGATGCGGTGGCCGATCGGCTGCATGGCCTGCTGCGGCGGGTCGAGGCGTGATCCCGCGGGTCCGGCCGCGTAGCGCGGACGTGCGTGAGGTGCTGCGGTACTTGCTGGGGCCGGGTGAGTACGGCGAGCACCGGGATCAACGTTTGGTTGCTGCGTGGGCGGCGGCTGCGGTTGGCGGGGTCGCCGGTTTGCCGTCGGCGTCGTCCCCCGGCGCGGTGGGCCGGCTGGCCGGGCTGCTGGAACAGCCGGTGGCCGCCGGGGTCAACCCGCCGGGCAAGCCGGTGTGGCACTGCTCGGTGCACAACCACCCGGAGGATCCGGTGCTGTCCGACGGGCAGTGGGCGCAAGTCGCTGCGGCGTTTCTCGACGGGGTTGGGTCGGCCCCGGCCGGGGATCTGGCTGCGGTGCGGTGGGTGGCGGTGCGTCACGGCGACGACCACGTTCACCTGGTCGCCACGCTGGTACGCCAGGACGGGCGCACCGTCTGGCCGCGCAACGATTACCGCCGTTGCCAGAGCGTGGCCCGGGAATTCGAGGAACGCCTCGGGCTGCGTCCGGGTATCCGGACGCCGGCAGCGGCTGGGGGCGGGCATGGCTGAGGCGACGCTACGGCCGGTGCCGGGTGGTGTGAGGGGTGTTCCGCTGGGCGGGTTCGAGGTTGGCTACGTCGGCCTCGACGGCGTCGACCACCGTATCCAGTTGGCCGACGCCTGGTCGGTACGGTTCGAGCGGTGCCGCCCGGCTCGGCGGTTTCCCCAGTACAAGGGGCAGAAGCACTTCCCTGGCCGGTGGTGGACGGCGACGATGGGCCATCACGTCGGCTACGAGTCGTGGCTGGAACGCGATCACCTGATGCTGCTGGACTTCGACCCGGCCGTGGTCGCCGTGGCCTCCCAGCCGTTCTGGCTGTTCTGGGCCAACGAGCAGGGCACGGTCCGCTCGCACGCCCCGGACTACTTCGCGCGGCTGGCCGACGGCGGTGCCCGCGTGGTCGACTGCCGCCCGGTCGAGCGGATCAAACCGAAGGACGCCGTGAAGTTCGTCCGGACTCGGACGGCCTGCGAGCAACTCGGCTGGGACTACCGGGTGGTCGGCGCCCCGGATGCGATCCTCGTCCGCAACGTGCGCTGGCTGGCCGGCTACCGGCATCCGCGTCACGACCTGCCGGCGGTGGCGGCCGCGCTGCGGCAGGTGTTCGCCGAGCCTGGTGCGTTGCTGGCCGGCGCCGAGGCGGCCGGTGATCCGATCGCGGTGCTGCCGGTGCTGTTCCACCTGCTCTGGCGCTATGAGCTGCACACAGACCTGTCCACGCCGCTGCATCCGGACGCCGTCGTCACTGCGGCGGTGGCCGGGTGACGCCGCGGCCGGTGCTGCGCCCGGGTGACTGGGTGCACTTCGACGGCGGTGAGCACCAGGTGGTGGGACTGGCCGGAGCGTCGGTGCGGCTGCGCTCGGAGGCCGGCGGCGCCGACCAGGTGGTGCTGGCCGGGCACCTGATGACGTCGCCCGACTTCGCGGTCGTCGACGGGCTCCCGGCACCGCAGGTGGAGCCAGTCGGGCTGCTCGACGCGTTGCCCGAGGACGTGCTCGCCGCGGCCAAGCAGTGGGAGCGCCACATCGTGGAGGTCGAGACCGGGCTACCGCCGCACGCGCTGGTCGATGCGACGCCGAGAGCCGAGTACGACCCGGCGAAGCACAGCCTGGCCGAACGGCAGCGGGCCAAGGGCGCGGAGCTGGGCGTCAGCTGGCGCACGGTCGAAAACCGGCGGTTGCGCTACGCCGCCCAAGGGCTGTGGGGGCTGGTCGACCAGCGGGCGGTGCGGACCTGGGAGGTCACCGGCCGGGCCGACGCGCGGCTGGTCGAAGTTGTCCGGGAGGTCATCGCGGCGCAGGCCGACGCCTCGACCGGCACCCGATCCCGTCTGATCCGCCAGGTGGTCAAGCGGGTCGAGGAGATCCACGGGCCTGGGGTGGTGCCGCTGCCCGGTCGCAGTGCCTTCTACGAGCTGGTCGACCGGCTCGCCGCCGGCAAGCACACCTTTGGCTCAGCGGTCACCCGCCGGCAGATGGCCAACCGGCCCACCGGCTTGTTCACTCCGACGTTCGCCTCCCGCCCCGGTGAGCAGGTGCAGATCGACTCCACCCCGATCGACGTCATGGTGGTTCTCGACGACGGCCTGCCGGTCCGGGCCGACCTGACCATCGCCGTTGACGTCGCCACCCGCACGATCTGCGCCGCGGTGTTGCGCCCGGTCGGCACCAAGGCCATCGACGCGGCGCTGCTGCTGGCCAAGATGCTGGTCCCGGAGCCGATGCGGCCCGGCTGGGCAAACGCGCTGCGACTGTCGGCGTCGCGGATGCCGCATGCCCGGCTGGTCGACATCGACACCCGCATGCGGGAGGCGGCGGCCAGGCCGGTCATCGTTCCGGACCAGATCGTCATCGACCACGGCCGGGTGTTCGTCTCGGAGACCTTCGAGCGGGCCTGCGACCGGCTCGGCATCTCCGTCCAACCTGCCCGCAAGGGCACCCCGACCGACAAGGGCGTGGTCGAGGCCACGAACGCCGCTGTCAAGACCCTGTTCGCGCAGCACGTCGCCGGCTACACCGGCGGCAACCCGATGATGCGCGGCCGTGACGTCACCGGGGAGTGGACCATCGGCGAGTTGCAGGATCTGCTCGACGAATGGCTCATCGTCGGCTGGCAGCACCGTCCCCACGAGGCGCTGCGTGACCCGCATCAGCCTCGGCGGGTGCTCACCCCGAACGAGAAGTACACCGTGCTGGTCGCCGTCGCCGGTTACCTCCCGCTGACCCTGACCGGCGAGAACTACCTGGAGTTGCTGCCGGTCAAATGGCGGCGGATCACCGACGAGGGCATCCAGATCGACAACCGCACCTACAACATCGCCGCTCTCGGCCCCTACCGGCACCAGCGGTCCGGAATGGTTGCCCAGCGGGACCGGTGGGAGGTGCACTACGACCCCTACGACGTCTCCCAGGTCCACCTGCGCACCCCGGACGGCTGGATCACTGTCCCCTGGACGCACCTGCCGATGGTGTCCGTGCCGTTCGCCGACTTCACCTGGCGGCATGCCCGTCGCCTGGCCGGACGGGGAGCCACCGAGGCCGAGATCGCCCGGGTTCTCGACGACCTGCTCACCCGCGCCGAGCACGGACCCGACAGGGCCGGTGCTCGTGTTACTGCCCGCACCCGCGCCGGACAAGCCACCCACCGCCCTGCGCTGCCTGCGCCTGTCCCGCCTCCCGCCGTCGACGAGGTCACCGCGCCGGATGCCGAGGTCATCCCGTTCGGGATCTTCGATGCCGACGCCGAAGCGGAAAGGTGGATATGAACGCCGCCGACGACGATGCGATCACGCCGGAGGAACCGCCGACCACCAAGGAAGGCTGGCGCCGCTTCGTGGACTACCAGCCCGAACCGCCGGCCGCGCTCAGCGCCGAGCAACTCCTCGCGCTGACCCGGTCGCAGCGGGCCGTGCACGACGAAGCCCGCCGCGAATACCACGCCGAACTGCCGCTGGTGAACACTCCGACCATCCGGCAGATGCTCAGCACCGGCCGTCTGCTGGTCCAGCTCAACCGGCGGCAAGTCTCCGCCCGGCGCGGCCTGATCCTGTCCGGCGCCTCCGGCACCGGCAAGACCACCGCGCTCACCCAACTCGGCCGCACCCACGAACGCGCCGTACGCCGCCGGCACCCCGACAGCCGGCACCGACTCCCGGTCGCCTACGTCACCGTCCCGCCGGCCGCCACCGCCAAAATGCTCGCCGTCGAGTTCGCTCGCTTCTACGGCCTCGAGTTCTCCGCCCGGGCCAACATGCCCGACATCGTCAACGCGGTCTGCGCCACCGCCGCCAACACCGGCATCGAACTGGTCCTGGTCGACGAGATCCACAACCTCAACCTGGCTACCCGCGCCGGCGCGGAGGTGTCTGACCAGCTCAAGTACTTCGCCGAAAGGCTGCCGGCCACGTTCGTCTACGCCGGCATCGACGTCGAAGCCGAAGGACTGTTCGCCGGCGTCCGCGGACGTCAGATCGCCGGCCGGTTCACTCTCATCGCGTCCGCCCCGTTCGCCTACGGCGCCACCGAGCAGCGCACCGCCTGGCGGTCACTGATCGCCACTCTCGAAGCCATGCTGCGGCTGCACCACCACACCCCCGGAACACTCGTCGGCCTCGATGAATACCTCTACCGCCGCACCTCCGGGATGATCGGCAGCCTCTCCCAACTCATCCGCGGCGCCGCGATCCTGGCCGTCGAGGACGGCAGCGAACAGATCACCCGCGACCTGCTCGACCTCGTCCCGGTCGACTTCGCCGCCGAGAAAGCCACCCGAACATCCCCGCCACGCCCACGCACCCGCAGGTCCGCCGAGACCGCCGCCGCGAGCGCCTGATGACCTCACGCCTGCCCATCGCGGTCGCGCCCGCCCACCACGAAACGGCCGCCTCCTACGTCACCAGGCTCGCCCACCTGCACGGCATCCCGTTTCCCGAACTCTGGCAACAGGTCAGCCGGCCCCGCGCCGCAAGCGGCGCCGCGCGGTTCATCGCCGCTGACCGGCTCGCCGCCGTCACCGGCATCCCCGAAACTCGCCTGGCCCGCGCCGTCATCGAGATCCGCCAACCCGAACCCGACTGGCAAGCCTTCCGCCACGAACCTCAAGCCGGATGCCCCCGCTGCACCGCCCGGCACCCCGGCGGCCCAGTCCGGCAACTGTTCCCACACCACCGCTACGTCTGCACCCGGCACCGCATCTGGATCGGCCCGCCGGACATCATCGACCAGCCCTATCCCGCCCTCGACGAACTTCCCGAGGTCGTCGCCGCGCAACGCGTGCACCTGCGACTCCTGCGCCGCCTCGGACCGGCCGCCACCTACGACGCCGTCCTCACCAGCTTCCTCATCTGCGGCCACCGCTGGGACCAAGACGCCCACCACCCCGACGACGCCCGCCTCGACTGGGACGAACGCGCCGCCGAGCTCATCCCGCACGGCACCGAGGACACCACCTTCAGCACCTCCCGACTGTTCGCCGCGACCTACCCCGAAGCCGTCAAGATCGCCGCGCTCGTCGGCTCTCTGCACTGGCGCCGCCTCGCCGCGAGCGACCCGCTCGGGCAACACCGCTTCGCCGCCGAGATCGGCCGCCGACTCGGCCAACCCGACTACCGGCCAAAAGTCGCCAAGGACCCGATCGCCCACTGGATCGACGACGACTGCTGGCGACCACCCAGCCTGCCCCGAACCACCTACCGCACCCAACGCGGCTTCGGCGGCCACACCATCCCCAAGGCCAACCAGCACAGCATCGACCGGCACCGACGCAGCGCCCGCTGGTTCGCCCGCAACCGCCGCGGCGGACGCGGCATCCTCTACCACCGCCACGTCGGGCCCGTCCTCGCCCGCGACTGGTCACGCCGCATGGAACTGTTCATCGGCACCGTCGCAGCCAGCGCCGAAGCAACCACCTTCCCCGACCCCGACACCCCGGCCACCAACGGCGGTGACACCACCGCGCCCGTCATCGCCGACTACAAGAGACCAACCGCAGTGCAGTCCGACTACCTCGATACCGCTGTCAACCCCGCACCCTGGCCGACCCGCGACTCGCCACCAGAACCACGCGGAGGACGACCGCTGCTTGGACACGAACGCAAGGTCTTCCTCATCGCACTGGGGCGCTCACCGCGGCGTCCAACCGCCGCATACGATCGCGACATGCAGCGGCTGGCGCTCTTCGATCTGGACAACACGCTCGTCAACCGCAGCGCGGCCTTCCGCGCATGGGCTCAGGAGTTCGTCACCACCCACTGCCTCGACGCCGCCGCGTTGACCTGGCTCCTGGAGACCGATGCCCGAACCTCCGGCACGAAAGGCCCCTTTTTCCACGCCGTCCGCGAGGCTTTTCGCCTCGATCAAACCGCCGACGAGCTCTGGCAGCAATACCGCCAGCGCATGCCCGAACTGGTCACCTGCCGGCCGCAAGATCTTGAAGCGCTACGCCTGCTGCGGGCGGCCGGCTGGCGGATCGGGATCGTCACCAACGGCATGACCGACAACCAACACGGCAAGATCCACCGCGCTGGCCTCCACACGCTGGTCGACGGCTGGTGCATCTCCGACGAAGTAGGCATCCGCAAACCCGAACCGGCGATCTTCAGCATCATCGCGCAGCGCTGCGGCACATCCATAACACGCGGCGGATGGATGATCGGCGACGACCCGATCCTCGACGTCGCCGGCGGACGCCGCGCCGGATTGGGCACCATCTGGCTGCAACGCGAGTCGACGTTGTGGCCGCAGGACCAACCAGCACCCGACAACACCATCGCGACTGTTGTGGATGCCGTCGAAATCCTCCTTCACGCATCGCAACCGGCATGACCGGCCAACCCCTTTCCGATCACGACACATGCGGCGGACATCCGCCCCGCGGCAGCGAATATGCCCCGATGTCACGGCCAACCATCAGGATCCGGCGAGTCACCGATTTGGACCAGTGCGTCCAAGTTCTTCAAGCGGTACACGAAACCGATGCATACCCCCTGAACTGGCCAACAGACCCGCGCAACTGGCTCAACCCACCACGGCTGCTCCAAGCATGGATCGCCGAAGAGGCTCAGGGCCGCGTCAACGGTCACGTCGCGGTCCAACGCCCACACAGCGAAACGCCTGCCCGCCACGTCGAACTTTCCCGGCTCTTCGTCGCCCCGGCCGCCCGCCGCCGTTCGCTCGCCAGCGCACTCATCGACCACGTCCGGACCTGGGCCGCCGAGCATGGATACGACCTCACCCTGAACGTCACGGACGAACACCGCTCGGCGGCTGTCGCCTTCTACGAAGCCACCGGCTGGCGGCACACCCACACCACGGACGCCGACTGGACCACCCCCGACGGCAAGCCCGTCAAGCTGCGCCACTACATCCTCACCAGCAGAATGTCCGACACAGACGGAGCCCCACAAAGATTGCCGAGCACCAAAACCACAAAGTAGCCCCGGACACTCTCGCCCGACACCGTCCAGACCTACTTTGCGGGTCGCTGGTCGGCGCTTTGATCATCCACAGCCTGGAACTGGACGCGACAGCATGGTTGTCGTGTCCGCGTGAACCCTGCGAGTGTCCGGGAAAGTCTGCGAGTGATCTTGCGAGCCGTTCGGAACAGTTGCGAGTCACCCGTACGCGCCGAGTTTGGTCGCCGGGAAACGGCGTCGATGGAGAGCAGGATGCCGTGGTGTGAGCGTCGATACTTCGATGGGCTCCAGGACGGTGGTGCCGGTGGCCCGGAACCGGGCGCGGATGGCGTCCGGGAGGCTGAACTGCCTTAACGTCCGGCTGGCGGACGAGGAGATGCGTGAAGTCTCTGCGGCGGCTCGCCGGGCGGGTTTGACTCCGACCGGGTACGCGGGGGAGGTAGCGGTCGCGGCGGCGCGGGCGGATGCCGAGGGCAGCGCCGTCGGAGCAACGCGGGCCGAGTTGGCACGGGTGCAGCGGGAGGTGTTCGCCGCTCGCGCTGCTCTGGTCAGCGCGGCGCGGCCGATCGCAGGCGGCTCCGAGGGGTCGCTGCGGGAGGCGGTCGAGCGTCTTGACGGGGTCGCTGAGCGGCTGCATGGCCTGCTGAAACAGGTCTCGGCGTGATTCCGCGGGTGCGACCGCGCAGCGCGAGTGTCCGCGAGGTGTTGCGCTACTTGTTCGGATCCGGCGCCGACTGCTGACCGAGCATCGGCGCCGGACGACCGGATCGCTACCTTCGTCGGCATGCCGCTTCGTGATCAGCCAGCCCAAGAGCCCTTCGAGAGCAGAGACCTCGAACTCGGCGCAGCCCTTGGCGCATGGAGCGAGGCCCAGACGCTCTTTCAGCTTGAACTTCTCGGGCCGCTGGACGCTCCAGGCATGGATCCGACCTGGCTACTTCGTGTCGTGGGGCATGTCCTCCAAGCCGAGCTGGTTCTCTTTTACGGGCCGCACGTCGATGTCTCGGCGTTCCGATCCACCCGGCCCGAGGATGGTCTTTATGTCGGCGGTGAGACTGACATCACGCCCAGCAGGCTCACCGAGATGCTCGACGAGCTTGCCGTAGTGGAGGAAGGCGACGCGATGCCGAACTGGCTACGTCCCGCGCCGGACTACTGACTCGCCTGGCGCCAGGCGGCACCCGGCGGGTCGCGATGGCAGAATGATCATGTGTTTGACTTCGGCATCGCCGGCTACCGACCGTACTGGCTGCATGGCCTGAAGACGGTCAGTGCCGCCCACGGTCGTCGCCTTGCTGGTCTTGCCGGCCGAACCTTGCGCCACGTCTGGCTGGTCTGGGACCTCGGCGCCGACGAATGGTTCGCCGACTGCCCTGTCCTGCTTGACTTTGGAAGTGAGCAGGTCGAGATTAACCATCAGAAGACCGACGACCTGTCGATCACCTTCAACAACATCGGCCCGCATCAGCCCCTCACCTGGCCGACCTCCGACGACTTCCAACTTGCCTGGCGGCCGGAACCGATCGCGCAGCTCGAAGAACTCCGCGGACAAGAGCTGCGCCACGCCAGCCTTCTCGAATGGGCCGGCGGCACCATGGCCGACGGCAGCGTCGCCCTCGGTTTCGCTTTCCCAGCAGGACACCTGACGATCTACAACGCGCTCGACGAGAACGGCTTCCTCTTCAGCGCACCAGGCCGGGACTGGCGCGAGCACGTCCTCTGAACGGCGAGAAGGCCGAGTCAGGGGACCTACCTTCGCGGTGCATGGTCGCCTCAGGTCAGATTTTCGCAAGATGGGCCCGGACGCTTCGGCACGATGTCGTCTGGACCTACCTTGCGAGTTGCTGGTCAGCGCCTCGGTCACCCGCAATCTTCCGGCGGACCCGACACATGGTGTCCAAGCAAACGTTGCGGAGTCCAGACCTACTTTGCGGAGGTCGTTGCGGTGTCCAGAGACAGGCTGCGGGGGTCGTTTCGGCATCCGAGGCGCAGCCCGCTCAGGCGTCGCCCATTACGGGCTGCCCTGGCATCGACCTCACTGACGGGTATCGAACGCCTCAACCGCCCGCTGAATAGCTCGACCAAGGTCAGCACCATCGAGCCGAATCGGTCCGGCCTCGTCACCAACGCCCGAGATCACCACAGTGAATATCGTCGGGTTGACGCCGTCGGTCCGCTCTCCGTCAACCTTGATCAGCATCGACGCGCCGATCGCCGCCACTGCGCTCAGCAACGAGTCCAGCTCCTCCAGCGCCAACTGAACTCCATCGAGATCCACGCCTGCTCGTCAGGCCGGCACAGACCCATGCCACTCATTCACCTGATCATCCAAGCACGCGATCACGACGCCTGGACCGATCACGAGCTCCGCCGGACAGCTTGATCAGCTTTTGCTGGCCCATGGAAGACTCGTCGGATGTCCTCAACCGTTCCGCGCACCGTCAAGGCGATCGAAACCACCGAGCTACTACGCCTGGACGACGAGGCGCGGGCACGCGGTTTCAACCGTCACCACGAAGCCGGATGGTTGGCCACGAACGCGGCACCGTCAGCGATCCACTATCTGCACCCGGTGGTCGTTCACAAGGCCGGACGGCGGCCTGAGTTCACGCCTCACTGGCGTTGCGCCCTGCTCTTGAAACTTCATGGTGATCAAGAAGTCTTTTCCCTGCTGGATGTCTGGCCACCGTCGTTCGAGCAGTTGCCGGAAACCCTGGACGCAGAAGCGAAGTCGGCTATCTCGCACCGGCTGCTGGAGGGGAACCTGCCAACCCAGGCGCAGTGGGTCGCCTCCCACCCGCCTCCGTCAGATCCGCTTGGGGTCCGCTAGCAGAACCACCCGGTCGAGATCCGGTTTGAAGCCGAGCACCGGATGGTTTCGGTCACCCTCAGCGTCCAGGAATACCGCCTTGCCGAGCGCACGACCGATGGCGCACATGACCTCGCACAGCACGTCCACGCCCTGCTGGCCTTGAAGCTCGCGGAGGTCAACATCGAAGTCGATCTCCTCGGAGGACATTGGCCAGAAGATCACCAGAACGGAAGGGATGGGCCAGACACGGAGATCAACGGTCTCCGCGTCAGCCGGCCGTGACAGCACCTCGGCCGCTGACGGCAGCGGCCCCGGAACGCCGCCTTCCAAGTACTCCCATCGCCATCCGGTCGACCGGACCAGGTCGAACAAGATCTGCCAGTCCGCCACGGAGGCGCCCGGCACGGACAGGTCCGGCAGCGCACCCATCAGTTGGGGATCGAAGAAGTTCTTGACCTCGTCCCAAACAAGATCCGACATCCCATCAGGCTGCCTTCCAGCCCCCTCAAGCGCAGCCGGATTACCGGGCAGACCGTCCGGCACCGACTTCAACAGAGCAGCCGATCAAGCGCCTCCTTGCCGAAATCCGCAACTTATGTCTGGACAGAAGACGCCGGGCATGTCCAGACACAAGTTGCGTGCTGCTGCTCAGCGCCCCTGTGGTCCGCAGTCTTGAGTTGGACCGGACACATGTGTCCGGTCCGCTCGAAGTTGGCCAGTCCGCTTGAGCATGGCCAACGACGTGGCCACGTCCGGCTGAAGGTGGCCAGCCGGTACGGTGCTGGGGTGCTGCGCGCGGTGCAGGGCCTGGGTGGTCCGCTGACGGCTGAGTTTGAGGTCGGCTTCGTCGGCGCCGAGGGAGCGGAGGCCCGCGCAAGGGCTGTGGGGACTGGTCGACCAGCGGGCCACCAAGACCAACGACATCGCCGGGCGGGCGGACCCGCGCCTGGTTGCGGCGATCCGCGCGGAGCTGGACGCGCAGACGCATGCCTCGACCGGCACCCGAGAGCGGTTGATGCGCCGGGTCGTCGCCGCACTGACCGCCGAACACGGTGAGGGCGCGGTGCCGGTTCCCGGTCGCAGCGCCTTCTACGAGCTGATCGCTGCGCTGTCGGTTGGTCGGCATTCGTTCGGCTCGGCGACCACGCGCCGGTCGCTGGCGAACCGGCCGGGCGCTCCGTTGGACTGTCGGAGAACGCAGCGCCTCAGAGACCGGCCAAAATGACGGGGTTGGTGAGCGCCGCCATGTGCCCTCCGAGGTGGCGTAGCTCGACGCGGACGAACGCCGATTCTGCCTCGCTGGTGCGCCATTCCACGGCACCGGATCCGTCGCTCGGCAAGGATTCGCGGTGCACCGTGCCTCGATCGGTGTGGAAGCTGACGATGCCGGATGGCACGCCGCTTACGTCCACCCGTACTACAACCGGCTCGTCGCAGGTCTTCAGCCGCTGACCGATCCCGGCGCTACGATCACCAGCAGCGGCGGTGAGCGACAGCTCAATGGCGGCTGATTCGGCGATCCAGCTCCGGCCGGCCCGGATGCCGGCGAGGACCGCCTCAGTGCTCAGCTCCTCGGCCAACACGACTGTGTGCGGTACACCGATCTGGCCCTCCAGATGCGCGTCGCTGTTGCCCAACGCTGGCCGCCATCGCCCACCTCGGATGTCGTCAGCCAGGCTGCGACCCCATTCGGCCAGTGCCGCCTCATTGTTAGCGTTCCAGGGCAGGTCCGAACTCCACAGCCCGTTCCACACCTCTACCACGTCAAACCCGTGGAACGGGTACATGAAAACGCCAGAGGGATACGGCGCGTGCGGGTGGGCCGCTACGCACAGCCCACCGGCTTGATGCACCTGGTCCACATGTCGGTCGATCGCATCGTCGCGAATGCCGTACCGCCAGTCGACCACCTGTCCCGGGTCGATGCCAAGCGCCAGCCAGTGCCCGGTCCAGGTGGTGACCTCCTGGCCGAGCATCACCAGCAGATCGTCACCGGCGAGTGGACCCCAGACGCCATGCGTGTCGGACGTGTTGTGCTCGGTGATGGCGATGAAGTCCAGTCTGGCCTTACGGGCACCGGCCGCGAGTTGCTCCGGCGTCAGCTCTCCACCATTCGAGCGCGCCGAATGCACATGGCAGTCACCTCGGTACCAGCCGCGCCCCCGACCGGTCACCCGCCCCGGTGGGAACCGCGACTGCGGAACCCGCTCCGCCATGTCGTCATCTGTAGTCATGCCCGGCAGGGTACTCACCACCCGCAGACAACGAGTCACAAAATCCGGCTGGATCGGCATCGCGGGGTCCAGCAATCGGCCAGCTAGCACCGGACGATCACAGTCCGCCTGTCCACGCCAACCTGTCCTGGCGCTGGCCACCACCTTGGCGGCTGGCCAGGTTTACGTGGACCGGACACATGGTGTTGCGTCCGCACCCCCGACGGCAGGCCCGTCAAGCTGCGTCATTACCTCCTCACCAGCAGAATGTCCGACCCAGACGGAACCCCACAAAGATCGCTGAGCACCAAACCACAAAGTAGCCCCGGACACTCTCGCCCGACACCGTCCAGACCTACTTCGCGGGTCGCTGGTCAGCGCTTTGATCAACCACGGTCTGGAACTGGACGTGACACATGATGTCCGGTCCGCGCGAACCTTGCGAGTGTCCGGAAAGCCTGTGCGTGATCTGGCGAGTCGTCCGGAGCTGGTTGCGAGTCAGCCGAACGCGCCGAGTTGGTCGCCGAGAACAAGCGGCCTCAGTGGAGAGCGAGTACCGACTACATGAGACTTACTGTGGTGCGGTCGACTACCTCGACGCCGGCTTCGCGGAACTGGCGTGGGGCGAGCGACATCCGCCGGTCCTGTGCTTGGATGCGGCGCATGATCGAATCGCAGGCGCCGATGTTGGAGATGCTGTGGGAGCGGTACGACCCTCGCCGCGCTCTCGACGAACGGTTCGGCCTCAGCGATCCAGAGTCGGCCAGCCGCTGGATTGCCGCGATGCTGGACAAGCACTGGGGTGTTCGCATCGACTCCTGCGAGCGGATCGTCATGAGCGGCGGCAACGCGCTAGCTTGGGTCGGCACGCCGTCTGGCCGCCTGCTCGCGAAATGGTCGGTAGCCCCCGACCGTTTTCCGCATCTGATGGAGACGGCGCGCCTCACGAACTGGCTCCATGGCCGAGGGCTGCCGGTCTCAGTGCCGGTCCCCGCACGAGACGGCTGCCTTCAGGTCGAGGTCGACCGTGTCTCGATGGGCTTGCAACGCGAGATCGTGGGCGACCTCCTCGACACCGCCGATCTCCACCAGGTGCGGGCGGCCGGAGTCACACTCGCCCGATTGCAGGACGCGCTGGCCGTATACCCGAACGCCGATCAGTTTCTCGCCCCCGCTGTCTCGTCCAAGCCGTTGACGGTCCGGGTCACCGACTGGCTCGACTCCCGCGCCGACCATCTGCCGATGGCTGCTCGTGACACGCTGCGTGGGCTGGTTGCCAGCGCGCCGCCCGACCGACTTCCCCGCCAGCTCCTCCATTTCGATATCCGGTCCGCCAACATCTTGTGGGCTCGTGGCGAGGTCGCCGCGATCCTCGACTTCGAGGAGGCCCAGCATGATCACCGAATCGTCGAACTGGCCCGCACGGCGGTCCTGCTCGGCACCCGCTACCACAGCTGGGGGCCGGTCTCAGCCGAAGCTCGCACCGGGTTCCTCGCCGGCTACCAGTCCGAGCGACCGCTGACCCCAGCCGAGGTCGACTGGTTGAATATCGTTCTGCTCTGGCAGGCCCTGGCGGTGGTGCCGCCCGGCGACGACCCAACCGGGTGGGGGCCATCGGCGCTGAGCCAGCTGAGCAAGGAAGCCGCAAGGTAGGTCCGGAAGATCGCACTTCGCACCGTCCGGACCTACCTTGCGATCCGCTGATCAGCGCCCTGATCATCCGTAACCTTGGAACGGACGCGACACTTGCGCCTTACGGCTCTGGCTGACGAATCACCGGGGTGGCAGGCGAGCAGTTGGCGAAGTTCGGTTCCAGTTGGCGAGTCGCGCTGGGCGATCGGCTGTCGGTGACCAAGAAAGACCGCCGCCAGCGCCGCCGCCAGCGCTCGTACTCGTCACCATCGAGATACGATTGATGCTCGTCACCGTCCCTCAGGCAGGCCCTGGCGGTCGCGCGGGGACTGCGCCTGCAGCACAGCAGGTTGATGGGCTTTCGTACCGTCGTCGACATGGAGATTTTCTTCGGGCTGTTCGCCGCCGCGGTCGTCCTCACCTTCCTCGTGCGTCGGCGTACTTCGACGGGCCGGCGCGGCTCGTCGGCGTACGCGTCGTCGGTGCCCAGCGCCACGGCAGGCGGCGACGGTGGCGCTTCCTGCGACAGCGGTTCGAGTGGGGGCGGATGGTTCTCCGGCGGGGACAGCGGTGGAGGTTCCTCCGGCGGGGACAGCGGCGGCAGTTGCTGACGGCGGACGGTGTGGCGCGGCCCATCTTCAGCAACGGCCAGATCAACGGTTCGGAGGTCCGGTTCACCGCACCTCAATCTCCCACAGGGAGTATCCGTAGCTGGTAGCACGTTGGACACCCACGACCCGAACGTGGCGAGCGAGTGCGGTGGCCGCACTGATCCGTACGGTTCCACCGGTCCCGTTGGTGGCATGGTGAAGGAGTGTCCAATATGTCCCATCAGTTGAGGTCTCGACCCGATAGCTGGTCGCATAGGCCGTCTCCCAGACCAGCTGAACCTCGGTGAGAGTCCAGACAGACCCAAGATCGACTGCTATCCATTGGGGGTCGCTGCCCGAGGCACTGGACCAGCGGGTCGTCCGATCACCATCGATCGCCGCCTGGGCCGCCCAGTGGCTCCCCTCCGTGCTGGAAGCGGTCACCGAACCACTGAGCGCGAGATTACGTCCGGTGGGATTCGGCTGACCTGTAGTGGTGGGACTCGGCTGACCTGTGATGGTGGGACTCGGTTGACCTGTAATGTCCGGCATCGCCGTCGGGAGGTTCGTCGCTGCAGGTGTTGGTGTTGACGCGGTGGGCCTCGGTGTTTGGCTGGGATCCCTGGACGCGGTCGCGGTCGCGCTTTGGGCTGGCGCGCCCTGTGCCGTCGGGGTCCCGGCGACGGGTGGCCGGCTCCCGAGGGTGACCGCCGGCTCCTGTGACACCACCGCAGCAGCGGTGGAAATCGTTGCCCAAGAGGTATCGCCACCCGCGCCCATGTCGCCGTTCAGCGCGAAGGCAATGCCGCCGCTGGCCGCGAGTGCGGCGACGGCCAGAGTCGTTCCCAGCGGCATTCGCCCACCACGACGGGCGGAGGTTGCAACGTCCAGCGAGTTCGCCCGCCTAAGTCGCGGCCCTTTCGTCGCCGCGCTGTCATGATCCCTGCTCCGGGGTCCACCGGGCCTGCCCGTGGTCGGAGCCGGCAGTCCCGTCGCAGTGGCGACGGTGCGTGCCCACCGGTGGCTCAGCCGGTCGGAGATCTGCGAGCACACCGTGGATCCCGGCCCGTAGGGCACGATGACCAGATTCCTCCGTACCGCACGTGGCAGCCTGTCCGCCACCGCCACCACCGCCTCCGGATCTGGTGCAGGGACCCGAGGCCGCCCCACCAGCAACATGGGACGGTCGACATCCACAGGAATAGTGAACGCAAGATCATTACAATCCGGAGCGGCCTGATCAGGCAGAGCGGGATACACCCACACGCCAGCCGGGATCACCGCCCGAACCAAGCCAGCTGACGGCCCCGCATCAGCTACCGCATCCAGCCCGGCCTCCCAACCAGGTGTCGGAAACCGACGACCCGCCGCCACATCCAGGCCACCGCCATCTGCCGTCGCCCGCACCCCGAAACGCCGCCAACCCGCTTCAGCGAACAACGTGCCACCACGGACCGCCACCACCCGCCCCACTGGCGCGACAACCTCTACCCGCAACCGCTGCGCCAACACCGTCGCCGGTATGAGACCCGACCCGTCCTCAACACCAGCCCCCGACACTGCAAGCCGTACCAACCCCACCGACGGCACAACCGTCGACAACGCTTCCGCCACCACCACCAACCAGTCAGCCAGGCCGCCGGCTCGCCCCAATACCGTCACCTCACCCGCCGCTACCGGCAGCGACCGAGCCACCGCCATCGCCTCATCCGCCAACTCACCAACCACCACCACGCTGTGAGAAAGCCACGACAGGGTCGTTGGCCCAGCAGTTGCCGACCGAGTCAGTTCGTCACCGAGGTCCACCATCCACCCTCCCTACGCGTCCGCCGACCGCACTCCGCGGCTACTAATTTGATCGTCGACGATTTCTACCGGTCCCGGTCAAGGGCTGGGACAAAGTCCTGCCCAATTCACCATTCGATCGTGATCGAGGGCGCCTGAGCAGGTTCGCCCAGAGGCCTGGTCGACTGGCAGGGTCGCGTAATCTAAGTGCCTTGTATTCGTGTTCTTGGCTCGTCCAGCAATCACGGTGAGTCACGCCGAGCATGGTGCTGGCAGCGAGATCTGCATCCACGATCATCGTCTGATGACGCGAGTTGTTCCAGTGCGGCGGGGCCTGATTCGTGTCACGCGTCGGCGGGCCAGGCGCGGCGTACGGCGTCGAGGGCGGTTTCCCGGTCAGTGCCAGCAGCCGTGCCTGCCGCAGGTAGGCGGGGCCGCGTGGAGTTAGCCGGCGGATCAGGTCGTCGAGGCAGGTGGTGAGGTCGTTGAGCGCGGAGAATTCGTAGTGGGTGCTGTCGACTGACCCTGTGGTCAGGTCGGCTGTTTCGAGTTCGGCCTCACCGCTGGTCCAGACGATCAACCAGCCGACGAGATCGCCGTTGGTGCAGTCGATCCAGGCTGCGGACTTGTTGTAGGTGGAGCCTCGGTGTAGCTGCCATTGGAGCCAATGTTGTGCAGTTGCGGGGCGCGGGCCTCCACGGTGGCGGCGAAGTCGTCAAGGTCCAGTTCCATCACGCTGGCGATGTTGGGGCGGTTACGGGTCTGTGCTGGTAGGGGACCTTGTCGCGGAGCATGGCGAACAGGACGTTAACGCGGTGTCGGCGTTGAGTTCCCAGGACGAACCATGGGTTGTAGCCCAGCACCGCGGCGGTCACCGGGTTGGCTGGGCGGGCGACGCGGTACTGTTCGGTGCCGAGACGTCCCTGATGTACCCGGACCTTGAGATTCATCCGGTGGCGAGCTGCATGCGTGCGTGCATCAGCGCGAACCCGAGAAGGTTGCGCCCGCGCCATCGGGCAGGATCGTGTGCGCGGGGGTCCGTGGCGGACAGGCCGATGCCCCAGACACGATCCACCGGGCTGGCTTCCACCAGTACCCGGTTGCCCGTGCGAGACAAGTACCGCCCGAGGTCAGGGTGCTGGCTGAACTTGGCCACATTGCCGGCGACGACCAGGTCGAAGCAGTGCGCATCCCAGGTGGCCTGGTCGAAGCCGCGGACCTGCCGGCCCAGAGCCTTGACCGCCCCCGGGTGCGGCGTCGTGAGTATCCGCGCGGCAATCGCTTCGTCGCTGAACAGGCGGGCCTTGCCGACCATCATGTAGTGCTCGGCCGTGACGTACCGAATCCCGTCGACGACGAATGGAGCCAGCCACCACTGGCTCAGGCACCCCGGTCCGATGCTGCCGTCCGATTGGGGCTGGTTCCCCCAAAACAACAGGTACTTGACCCGACCGCCCGCAGCGGCGCGCGCCCGCAACTCAGGCAGGCTCCGCGGCGGGGAGGCGGTCTCGGGCATGCCCGCAGGGTGCCAGATTCATGCGGTCACGCGCCATCAGGTTTGCCTGCCATGCGTGTCTCCAGGCTGCGTACCCGTTCCCGCAGTAGGAGCTACTGAGCCTCTTCCAAGCTGATCTTGCAGCTCAGGACGGGTGCGGTGGGCCCGGTGACCTCCCGCATATCGCATCAGATGCGAGATGCGAGATGCGAGATCATCACATCTGATGCGACCCGCTTGTCCGACATGCAGGTCAGGATGGTGGCTTTGCATCCCTCGCGGCAGGGGGTCTTCCAGCCCGGAACCAACGGCAACGCTGGTCAAGCAGCGGCACAAGCGACACCCGTTGCCCTGCGGTAACGGGCTCGGGGGTGTGCGCCGCGAGGAAGGAGGGTTCCAGGGCGCGGGCCGTCGCGCTCAGTTCTGATCACCGGGGCGTGGGTTACGGGCCGCGTATTCGGTGGCGATCTCGTCGAAGGTGGCCCACCGCGCACCCTCATGCTGGTTGATGTGTTCGATCAGCCGCTCGAGCATCAGCAGTACCTGCGGACGCCCCGACACGTCGGGGTGGATGGTGAAGGTGACGACGCCGTGGTCCAGCTCCCGGTGGACCCAGTCGAACTGGTCACGCCACAACTCCTCCAGGTGTCGTGGGTTGACCCAGCCATGACTGTTGGGGCTGGCCTTGATGAACATCATCGGTGGCAGGTCATCGAGGTACCAGTTCGCCGGAATCTCGATCAGATCGGTCTCCTCGCCGCGGACCAACGGCTTCATCCAGTCGCGCGCGCTCCCGGCGTAGTCGACCTTGGTCCAGGTGTCCCCCGCCCGAACCCGGTAGACGGTGAAGTCGTCGTGCATCAACGAGTGGTCGTACCGGATCCCCCGCTCGAGCAGCAGCTTGTGCGTGACGGGCGAGAACTCCCACCAAGGAGCGGCGTACCCGGTGGGGCGTCGCCTGGCTGCCGCCTCGATCAACTCGATACACCGGTCCAGGACCGCGGCCTCCTGGGTCGGACTCATGGCGAGCGGGTTCTCGTGGCTGTAGCCGTGGAGAGCCACCTCATGGCCGGCGTCCACGATCTGCTGAACCTGGTCGGGGAACGTCTCGATGGAGTGTCCAGGTATGAACCAGGTGCTCGGAAGGTCATACCTCCGGAACAGTTTGAGCAGACGCGGCACGCCGACCTCACCGGCAAACATGCCTCGGGAAATGTCGCCGGGCGAGTTCCCGCCACCGTACGACCCCAACCAGCCTGCAACCGCGTCCACATCCACGCCGAACGCGCACAGAGTTTCCTTCGACATCGCGGTCTTCCTCCACCGTGCGCCTCGAAGAACCGGCAGCCGAGGATATCGTCCTCGACTATTCGCCGCTTTGTATACCGAGCGGCGATTCTACTCAATATAACGATCAGCGCGGCATAACCGCTAGTGGCCTAGTCGACTGGCCGAGTCGTGTAATCCAACCGTCTGGTATTCCGATCAACGAGCCAAGGCTTGGTGACTCTTCGTGCTGGGCGGCGGGTGGCGAGGAGCCGGGGAGCTCGTCGAGGTTAGATGTGCCGGTGACGGTTCATGACGTGGCGCGTGCCCTGCCGGACATCCTGACGCTTCGCGAGCGGTGTCGAGCGCTCGCGAAGCTGAACCCGATCATGAGCCCTGAGTGGGAGTCGCGGTACTACTCGTTCAATACGCGCTGGGCGCCGGATGAGCAGATGGCCTCCATGAGGAACGGATCCGGCGACGAGTGGTCGATCGTCTTCGCGTCGGCTGGTGCGTTCGTCCGGGGTTTCGACCACGAGTCGCCGATGAGCCCGGCCAACAACGATGAGGAGCTGTGGCCCGGACTGGTTGATACCGTGGCGCGGATCTTCTCAAGCTATCTCGACGAGCCGGCGTTCAGTTACGAAGGCACGTTGGAAGCAACGGTGTGCCTGTGGCGTCAGCACGGCGACGACCGGTGGCACGCCGGAGAACTCGATCTTCCTGGCGGTGATGATCCGGATGGTGCTGACAAGCTGTTCCGCGTGCTCGTTGACGGCACTCCGGTGGCGTACCAGCGTTTCGCCGAGGACTACTACGGAAGAGCCGTGAACCTTGAGGCTGTCAGCGAGGGACCAGTTCGGTGGCGGTGAACACGCCGCGGGCGGCCATCATCTCCCGCAGCCGCCACCGGTAACTGACCTGCCGTTTCATGCTCATCGGGCCCTCCGTGCCGGTCGTAGTGCCGCGTCCATGGTCGCGTCGAGAGCCTGCCGCAGCGTGCGGGTGCGAAAGGACGACGACACGCAGGTGTAGATCGCCGTGGTGGAAGCGTGCTCGTGGCCGACCTGCTGCTGCACGAACAGCGGATCCCAACCGGCCTCGATCAGGTGGGTGACATACGAGCGGCTTGTGTCCGCACTGACCGTGTGCGAACGCCATCGTGTGGTGATTCGACTGCGGTGACTCCGGACGGTCAGAACGGCATTCAGATGGCCGCTCGTGTCGCGATTCGGGGCCGCAGCGGTGATCGAGGTCACGGCCTGATTCATGCGCGGACGGGGTTGCCGTGGAGGTTGCCGTCACCGCAGGGCCAGGGGCTGTTGTCGAGTTGCGTTAGGCCGGTGCTGCGGAAGAGGAGCAGTTCGTCGTGCAGGCTGAAGACGACGCGGCCGCGTTCGAGTAGCAGGATTCTGCTCATCACGGCTCGGTCGTCGTTTTGGGTGAACAGGGTCCGGGTTTGGAGATCGGGGTTGACGGCCAGGAGCTTGCTGTCGCGCCAGAGCACGGCCGTGCCATCGGCGTCCAACGCTGGATAGGTGGTGTAGTAGCCGCTCAGCGGCGGGCCGTCGGTCAGGGAGCCGTCTGGGTTGAGGACACGGAACCGGGACCGCGACGGGGTGACGTTCTCCGATTCGGCGCCGCTGATGGCGCCGTGGTGGTTGACGAGCATCATGCCGTGGCTAGGCCAGGTCTGTTGCGTGTGCCCTTCGGAGTTGTAATGCGTTGTCGTGAACGCGCCGTAGCCTTGCTGCCCGATGAGGAAGGACCCGGGTCCGGTGATGGCCTTGTGCATGTAAGGGCCGGGCGGGGTGGTGGTGACGATCGCACCGGTGGTGGCGTCGAGGATGGTGCAGACGCCGATGCCGCTGCTGATATCGGTGATGTCGGCCAGTACTCGGTTGGCGGAGACCAGCAGCGGCTCCCGGTAGCCGACCGAGATCGTTCGTGGTCGCCACGGCTTCTTCGGACGCAGTTCCCAGCCGGTGTCCACGCCCGCTTCAACAACGCCGGGGAAGGACAGTTCAGCGGGCGGCAGCGGTGTGGACCAGGTGACGGCGCCGGTCTGGGTGTGCCGGGCGACGCGGGGAGCCTGACCGGGTGGCGCTTGGCCTCGAGGGCTGGCTGGCAGCCAGATCACGCAGAAGCCGTCGGGGAGCAAGACGAACGCGCCGAGGTGTTCGTGGGCTTGATGTTCCGGGACGACCGAGCGGAGGGCCTGGCCGTCGGGGCCAACTTCGGTGAAGGTGTGACCGGCGGGGCCACGGTGCGACAGCCAGACCGTGCCGGCTGGGGTGACCCGCGGCGGGCGGGGATGCCCTTTGAAAGTCCGTTGCCAGATGATCCCGCCTGCGGGGTCGAGTGCGGTGAGCACCGTGGCGTCGAGGTTGCGTCCGGCGTAGCTGGTCACGAAGATCGGGCCAGTCGAGTCATGGGTTGCGAGGCCCCAGACCTGCCCTGGCATGACCGTTCGGTCTGGGCTCATTCGCGGTCGATCCTTTCGATGCGTTGCCGTCAGCACGATAGTCTCGGTGCGCGCTCAGCACGGGCCGATCTGGGTGCTGCGCGTCGGTAGGCGCCTCACGTTGGCTGCCGGGCTGGCAGTTCGGAGGCGGGTGATCTCGTCGTGTTGGGCGGCGAGCCGGGACAGCGCCTCGGTCCTGAACGCGGCGAGTTCGGCGATCGTTTCATCGCGTTCGGTCAGCCGTTGGCGCAGGGCGGTGTTCTCGGCTTTCAGCCGGGTGATCTGTGCCAGGCGCGGGTCAGGAACGGTTCCTTCCTGCTGGAGGGTGTGGAGTCGGGCTTCGAACTCTTCACGCAGATGGGCATAGGGTCGATCGCCGTAGAACGCGGTGCGGTCGACGCCGGCCTCGGTGGCCAGGGTCTTGACGTCGCAGCGGCCGCCGGGCGGAATCTACGCCCCGTAGGACCAAAGCGCTTCTCGCACTCGCCCACCCAGCCGTAGGCCGGGTCGGTCAGGTACGCGCAGAACAGCCGCACCGCCTCCTGGTAGCCGCGCAACGTCGAGCGGCGCACCCGGCGCACGGCCCGCAGATCGGTGCACCACTCGTCAACCAGTTGCGGAGTCCACCGCCAGGGCAGCACCTGCGCGTGCTCAGCGAACGCTCGCACCGATCGCTGCCGGCTCTCCACAGTGCCGAAGGAGGAATTCCGCGCGAGTTGCCGGTTACGCCAACCGTCGAGCATCGCGGTGAACACCTGTTCGTCCGGCCGCAAAAGCCGGACACCGTCAGCCAGTTGCAGGTCCGCCGAGCCCGGCGTGGCGCGTTCCATGTCCACCGAAGGTGACCTCCCGACCCGCTTGTCAAACATGCAGGGTCAGGATGGTGGGATCGCATCCCTCGCGGCAGCGAGTCAACCTGTCAGGAGGTCTACAGTCGTCGAAACCGCTACTCGCGCGACCAGCAGCGCCAACCTCGGCCCCAGGTCGCACGCAGACTGTCTTCTATTCGCATCAGATCGAATACGGGGCGGTTGGAGCTTTCAACCCGGAACCAACGACAAGGCTGGCCATGCGGCTCGGGCGGTACTCCTTCAAGCTTCCTGGGCTCGCCGTATTTGGCGGCGTTGGCCGTGTAGTTCTCCGTGCGCGAACGGCCCGGCCGGGAGGCATCGACTTACGCAGGCAGCGACCACAGGGCAAACTGGCGTACGCGTGGTCGTCCCCTTGTCGGGCCTGCCGGGCCCGCCTCGCGCCACACCTAACTGGTCTGGGAGAGGTCATGGTCACCGCTGCCGCCGAGAATTGGCTGGTCTGGATCTTCCCGCTACGGCAGCATCTCCGCCATGCTGCACAAGGACGAGATCTCGGTGGACGAGGCAGTCGTCACATCACTTCTGCGGATGCAACGCCCGGACTGGGCATCGCTGCCCTTGTCACCAGCAGGCGCCGGCACTGACAACGTCATGTACCGGCTCGGAGAGGACCTCCTGGTCCGGCTGCCGCGAACAGCCGACAAGGCGCTGTCGCTGAACAAGGAGCGGACGTGGCTCCCCCGGCTGGGACCGCTCCTGAGCTACCGGACGCCGGAACCGGTCTACGCCGGCACGCCAACCCCCGAGTTCCCGCTGCCTTGGTCGATCTACCGCTGGATCGACGGAGCCGAGGTCGACGCGAATACCGTCGGGGACTGGGCCGCCTTCGGAACAGAGCTGGCAACATTCGTTCATGAGCTGCACGGCATCGATCTCATGGGTGCCTCTCGCGCCGGTGAACTGAGCTGGTACCGCGGAGGCAGCCTGAAGGACTGCGCAGAGGCCATCAGTACCTGTTTCGCGGACTGTTTGACCACGATGGATGACGACCTCGATGTCGCCACCCTGGCAGGACTTTGGCGCGCCGCCATCCGGCTGCCCGAGCCCTTCAGCCCACACGTGTGGCTCCACGGTGACCTTCGCCCCGCCAACCTTCTGGCAGCGAGGGGCCGACTGCACGCCGTCATCGACTTCGGGGGACTGTCGATCGGCTTTCCTGCCGCCGAGCACGCCCCGGTCTGGGACCTGCCGGCTCCAGCGCGACAGGCCTACTGGAACGCCATGAACCTTGACGACGTGAGCTGGGCGAAGGCTCGGGCATGGGCCATCGCCGTGGGCATCGCCGGAATCTCCTACTACCGGAATACCTGGCCGGCCTTCGCGAGCGAGTGCCGGACACGACTCGAAGCGATCCTCACCGACGCCGCAACACGCTAACTCCGGACTCTTGGTAGACCGTTGTGCCCATCGCGAACCACCGCCGAGCAACAGGAGAAAGGCGACCTGTGACACGGGCAGTCCTACAATCTGCCGACCTGCACGACCTGGTGGTGGACCAGTTCGGCGCAGATCGTAGACCTGCCGCCCTGGACCGGCTGACCGGTGGCAGCAAGAAGGGCGTCTACCGGCTGAGGTTGGACGACCAGTCGACAGCGATCCTCTATGTCTGGGCAGCAGGCGAGAACTACTGGCCGCCGGCACCAGCCGTCCCCGACGATCCCTTCACCGACGCGTCGGGCGTCGAGTTGTTCGCCACCAACTACGCCGCCCTCAGCGCCGTGGACGTGCGGACGCCACGGCTGTTGATGCTCGACTGCGCCGGCCGCTACCATCCGGCCGACCTTGCGCTGGTCGAGGATGTCGGTGCGGTGACGCTCGAGGCGCTCATGGAACATGACCCGGCCGCAGCCGTGACCCCGCTGTCCACACTTGGTGATGCCCTGTGCCGCATGCACACCACCCGCGGCACCCACTACGGCAAGCTTGCCGCCATCGCCCGCGGAGAGGCCCTACAGACCCGCAGCACCGAGGACATCATTCAGGACCGGGCGCGTGGTCACCTCGACGCGGCAGCCGCCCGCGACGCCCGGCTCGCCGATGCCCACGACCGAATCACCGACCATCTCCGGCGCCTGCGCGGCGCGGTCACCGTTCGCCACGACTACCGGCTGATACACGGCGAACTCGGACCGGACCACGTGCTCGTCCCGCCTTCCGGTGCACCCGCCATGGTCGACATCGAGGGGCTGGCGTTCTTCGACGTGGAGTGGGAGCACGCCTGGCTGCAGTTGCGCTTCGGTGACGCGTACCCCGCGCTCCAGTCCGTCGAACTCGACCCCAACCGGCTGGAGTTCTACCGATTCGCCCAGGTCCTGTCCCTGATCGAGGGCCCCCTTCGGATCGCCGACACCGACTTCCCAGACCGCCGGTGGATGCTGGCTCTGGCCGAGCGGAACATCACCAAGGCCCTGGCCGTGATCTGACTCCTCCCGCAGCGCCGTCCGACGGGACGACCCGGCCAGCCGGGATCGCCCGATGAGGCGTGGCGATGGCTACCGCTCCGTACTCCCGAAGGCGCTGGACAGGTAGGTGCGGGCGTCCGTGATCGCGTCCGCGATGATCCTCGCTGCGGCGCGTGCCTCCTCCGGCTCATGGTTTGCCTGCACCTGAAGCCGGAACCGCGACGAGCCGGTGGGAGTCACCGGGAACTCCACCATGAACGCGAGCACCCCACGGTCGAAGAGCAGGCGGTTCGCGATCCGCGCCAGCTTCTCGTTTCCGATCAGGAGCGGCACGATCGGCGACGGCTCACCCATACAGGTCAGCCCGTGCCCGGTCAGCTCATCGCGAAGCGCGGTGACGGCGCTGTGCAGCCGGGAACGGAGGAGGTCGCCCTCCGCGGAGCGGATGATCTTCGATGCTTCCAGGACCACGGCGGTCTGCACGGGCGACAGCGCGTTGGAGAAGAAGTGCGACCCACCGAACATTTTGAGGTACTGCTTGAGCGCCGGGGAGGCCGAGGCGACGAAGCCGCCGTTGGAGCAGAACGTCTTGGAGAAGGCCCCCATCACGATGTCGATGTCGCCGAGCACCTCCTGCAACCCGAGGACACCGGTGCCACCCGGGCCCATCGAACCCAGGTCGTGTGCCACGTCGACGAGCAGCGTCGCGTCGTGCTCCCGGCACACCCGCTGCAGGGTCACCAGGTCCGGCCAGTCAGCGTCCACCGAGAAGAGGCCGTCCGTGACGACGAGGATGCCGTTGCGGCTGTCGCGCCGACGGATGTCGACCAGGTGGCGACGGACCGCCTCCACGTTGAGGTGTTCGTAGCGCACCACGTTGCGGGTGGTCGCCCGGGCCCCCTGCTGGAGGCAGGAGTGCGCCAGCCGGTCGATCAGAACGTGGTCCTCCTGGCGGACCAGGCCCGCCATCGCCCCGAAGCCGGCGGCCCACCCGGTCGGGAAGAGCGTCACCTGCTCGGCCCGGACCAACTCGCCGAGCGACGCCTCCAGTTCGTCGGAGATGCGAGTGTTCCCCAGCACCATCGGTGACCCGGCGCTGTGCGGACCGTAGTCCCGCATCGCCCTGGTCGCCGCCTCCCGGATCGCCGGGTGCGTGTTGAACGACAGATAGTCCTGCGAGTTGAAGTTGATCCCGCGGGTACGCCGGCCGATGTCGTTGGTGATCTGGGCGATGCTGTTCGGTGCGGCTTCCAGCGTCCTGGAGTACTGCCACGTCTCGGTCCGCCGCCGCGCCTCGACCCACCCGTGGAATTCCTCGGTACGGGTCATCAGGTTACGGCCGGCCGGCCGGTAGAAGTCATAGGCGTTCTTGTCGAGCGCGTACTCCTCGTCGGCGTCAACCTGCAGGTCGACGGGTTCCCACATCTGGGTCAGGTCGGCGACCACCTCATTGAGGGCGGTCTCGTCCAACGAGTCGAACTCGTCCCACGGGATGTGGGTGGCCCAGTTGCGGGTCATCTCGGAGACCTCGGCCGCGGCTGCCGCCATCGCCTCCAGATCCTGCCGGCCGGCGGCCGCAAGGATGGTCCCGATCAGTTCGTCGTCGTCGCGTTGGTCAAGCTCAGGCAGGGACATAGTCGATCTCCGGGCGGGGTGCGGGTCAGGCGAACAGGTTCTGCTGGTACATCCGAGCGGTCCCGGGGTAGTCCTCGAACACCGGGTACCCGGCCGAGGTCTCCTTCGCGGCGTCGTTGAGCAGGAGGAGGTTCGACGCCTGGAAGAACTCCGAGACCGGCGCGACGTCGGCGTGGGTGGCGACGAACCGGTCGATCTCCTGCTGGTTTCCCCGCAACGCCACGAACAACTGCAGTTCGTCGTGGCGGTACGGGCGCATCTCCGCGAGGGTGCAGACGTAGTCGTAGTAGGCGGCGGCGTTCTGGCTGCGGCGGCGGCCCTCATAGCTGGCCATCGCCGCCTCCAGCGACACGTCCCCGGAGAACCACCGGCCCAGCGCATCGGCGACCAGCTCCGCGCCCCGGAACGCGTGGGTCATCCCGATCGCGGTGCACTGGTCCTTGGCCGACTCGGCATCCCCGACCAGCACCCAACCCGGTCCGGCCAGGGGCCGGAGGAACGCGGACTGATCCAACGTCCCGTAGACGCGCTCCGCCCGCACGCCCTGCGTCCGGACCACCTCGCCCAGCTCCGGGCTGACGAAATCCAGCGCCCGCTGGAAGTTGCCGGACACGTCGCGACGGAACTCGCGGGACCACTCGCTCGGTCCCCAGACCAGCACCATGTTCTGGTCGTGGTTGGTGGGTGCCACGGCGCAGGCCAGCCGACCACGTCGGTGCAGCTGCGCCGGACCCAGGTCGAAGCCGGAGTAGTAGCTCCAGTAGGCGAAGGTGCACCGGGGCCGCTCGTCGAACTTCGGCAGGCCGAGGGTGCGGGCGACGAACGAGTTGCGCCCGTCGGCACCGATCACGATCCGGGCGCGCTCCTCGACCAACTGCCCGTCGGAGTCGCGTCCCCGTACCCCGACGACCTGGTCGCCCTCGGTGATGAGCTCCCGCACCGTGAAGTTCGTCCGCACCTCGGCGCCGGCCTTACTCGCCGCCTCGACCAACATCTGGTCGAGCACGTGGCGGCGCACCGAGGCGTACGTGCGCACCACGCCCGAGTCGTCGCCATGCCAGTCGCGGAAGTACGCGCGCAGAAGCTCGTCCGGCACCGAGCCGGTGAGCGGAATGCCGTCGTTGACGAATGTGACCTCGGTGTGCGACGGGGTGACCGCCAGTACCTGGTCCAGCAGGCCCCACCGGTTCAGGTAGGAGGTCCCGTGCGGCCAGAGAAAGTGGGTCGAGATGACGTCGCTGGGAAAGCTCGATCGGTCTAATACCAGCACCCGGTGCCCCTGTCGGGCCAGAAGCATGCCGGTGGACGCGCCCGCGCAGCGGGCTCCGATGACAATCGCGTCGTACCTGGGCATGCGGATTCCCTTCCGAGGAGTGGACAGCTCGACGATCTCGGCGGCTTCAGTGTGCTCGTTACAACTGTGTCTGTCTAACTAGGCCAGTGCTACCACCAAAAGGCACTGACCAGACGGTGGCCACCAGCGCCGCCGGATGCTAGCACTATCGCAAAGCGGCTACGCAGAGTGAGTTTTCTACCAAGAGTCTGAGGTTGGGGCCGTGCTCGGGGAGCGACCGACGGCGGAGTTGGATGTCCCCTTGAGGGCGTTTCTCCGCATATCTCAGTGATAGTTAGTAGAAAATTTGCTCTGTTCTATTAGCGGCATTTGCCGGCGTGGAGGTAGGAACAATGGGGAGACCGTGTCGATGGGCAGGCGGTGGCGCGGGCCGGGCCATCACCGGCTGGCTTCTTCCGGTGTTGGCGGTGATGGTCACCCAGGCGGTCGCAGTGTGGCCCGCGGCCGCGCAGGACACGCCATCACCATCCGTCGCGTCGGGCACCGTCCTTGCCTGGGGCCAAAACAACCAGGGTGAGTTGGGCGACGGGACCACCACCGACCGCACCACGCCGGTGGCCGTCAACCTGCCTGCGGGAACCACCATCACGGCCATCTCCGCCGTCGGTGACTTTAGTCTGGCGTTGACGTCCACCGGCGGCGTTCTTGCGTGGGGCGACAATTCGAGTGGTCAGCTGGGCGACGGGACCACCACCGACCGCGCCACGCCGGTTGAGGTCAGCCTGCCGGTGGGCGCCGAGGTCGCTGCCGCCGTCGCCGGCGACGATCACAGTTTGGCGTTGACGTCCACCGGCGCTGTCCTTGCCTGGGGCCAGAACGACCAGGGTGAGTTGGGCGACGGGACCATGACCGACCGCAGCACACCGGTTGAGGTCGGCCTACCGGTGGGTGCCGAGGTCACTGCCATCGCCGGCGGCAACAACCACAGTCTGGCGTTGACGTCCACCGGCACCATCCTCGCGTGGGGCTCTAATTTCGGGGGCCAGCTCGGCGACGGGACCATCATCGACCGCAGCACACCCGTCGACGTCAACCTGCCCGTAGGCGTCACCATCACGGCCATCGCCGCCCATGGCGACCACAGTTTGGCGTTGACGTCCACCGGCACCGTCCTTGCTTGGGGCGACAATTCGGGTGGTCAGCTGGGCGACGGGACCACCACCAACCGCACCACGCCGGTTGAGGTCAGCCTGCCGGTGGGCGCCGAGGTCACTGCCATCGCCGGCGGCGGCGATCACAGTTTGGCGTTGACGTCCACCGGTGCTGTCTTCGCCTGGGGCCAGAACGACCAGGGTGAGTTGGGCGACGGGACCATGACCGACCGCACCACGCCGGTTGAGGTCAGCCTGCCCGTAGGCGTCACCATCACGGCCATCACCGGCGGCAACAATCACAGTCTGGCGATCGCCTCCACCGGCACCACCCTGGCCTGGGGCGAAAACGTGGCCGGCCAGTTGGGCGACGGAACCACCACCAACCGCAGCACACCCGTCAACGTCAACCTGCCGCCGGGAACCATCATCACCGCTGTCGCCACCGGCGATGCCCACAGCCTGGCGCTGACCGCACCACCGACATCCACCACCACCCTGCAGGTCACCCCAGCCAACCCGGCGGCGGATCAGGACATCACCCTCACCGCCACCGTCACCTGCAACGTCGACACCCCCACCGGAACCATCACCTTCCGCACCAACACCACCACCCTCACCACCACACCCCTGACCGCCGA
>NZ_KB911579.1:3961639-4177323 GCF_000383575.1 Salinispora oceanensis
ACCCATCACCGGCCCCAACCTGACCACCACCACCGGCGCCGCCGCCCTCTCCATCCTGGCCGGCGTCATCCTCAGCTACGCCGCGCGCCGACGCCCACCACACCGGACCACATAGAAACCAGGTACCACCAGCCCACACCACCGCCCCCGGGGCCGCGAAGAGATTCTTCCGTTCCGGGAAGGACCACGTCATGGCAGGGCGCGGGGTGCCCCTGGGGCGGTTCAGAGCGAATCGGGCAGGTTGAACGAGGCGAAGACCTCGGGGGAGAAGGCGGTGATCTCGCGGCGGCCTCGATGGCGGGCCAATCGAGGACGTCGCGCAGGATCAGCACCGCCCGCTGCCGCGGGGGTAGGTGCTGAACCGCCACGAGGAAGGCGAACTCGATCGTTTCTCGCGCCATGATCTGAGATTCGGGCTGCCGTTCGGCCGGCGCGACGGGTTCGAGCAGGTGGTCGGGGAGGGGCTGCAGCCAGGGGACCTCGTCGGTCGGAGGTGGGGGAGTGGACGGTCCGGCGCCCAGGGTGGCCCGCGTGTGGGGGTGTGAGGCGGCCCGCAGGTCGGTAGCGTTGGGCGCGACGCGGCCTCAGAAGTCCGGCGAGGCCGTGCGGCAGGCTCGCCGTCACGATGCGGCAGCGATCTCGTCAAGGCCGCGTCGGGCACGTCACTTGATCGAAGTCGCGCGCACTACGGCAAGGGCGATAGGGAACCGACGGTCGGGATGCTGCGGCAGGCGTACGAGTCCGCCTTCGAGACGATTCGCTTCAACGGGTACGCCCGTCAGATCACCTTGGACCTGCTTGGCGGCCCGCGTGCCACCCGAGACGATGCCCGCGACCTCGCGGTCCGAGTTGGACTCGTCTCGTGCTCCGGAGGTAGGAACTTTACCCACTTCAGCATGCAACCCACCGTGGCTTGTCGTGCACGGGACGCGGCGGGCGGTGCGCGTTTCCTACCAGCGCGAGTGCGGCAAATCGGGTTGAGTCGGGGTGCCGGATGCTGGCTAGATGGGTCGCATGCGCACCATCGTGAGCGACCGCCTCCGGCTGCGCCCTTGGCAGGACGAGGACGCCGACTTTCTGTTGGATCTTGAGTCACGCTGGGAGGTCGTGCGATTTGTGGGCCCGCAGCCCACGATCATGCACGATCGCGAGCGCGCCCTCGCCTCGATCGCACGCCGACGCGCCATCGATGATCCGGTCCACGGGATCTGGGCTATCACTACGGCGGCGGATGGCCGGCTGGTCGGTAATCTCCTGCTCAAGCCGATTCCGCTGTCGGCGGGGGAGCCGGCCGGTGGGCCGGCCGAGGTCGAGATCGGCTGGCAGCTACATCCGGAATCCTGGGGGCACGGCTACGCCACCGAGGCAGCGGCGGCGGTCCTGTCGGACGCGTTCAACCGAGGGCTGACGAGAGTCATCGCGGTCACGCACCCGGACAATCGGGCCTCCCAGGCTGTCTGTCGGCGGCTCGGCATGACACACCTGGGCCGAACAACGAAGTACTACGACATGCCGAACGAACTCTTCGAGAGTGAGACGCGGGAGCCCCAGCCGGTGAGACCCGATCAGGTTCGTCCCTTGCGGGCAACGTGGTCGAAGGTGGCGCCGCATCGGTAGGCGCGATGGCTCAATGACGCTGCCTGGATCCGGCCCTGGTTGGCGGGTTGCGGGTGCCCCCTACCCTTGCCGGCATGGCGTTAGCACCCGCTGCGGTCCACGATCTGGGCGACGAACTGCGAGGTCTCGGCTGGGTCAGCGACCTGATGGTCGCCGGGTCGTTGGCCACCGGCGACTACATTCCGGGCGTCAGCGATCTTGATCTGGTCGCGCTCGTGGATGGGCGCGTTGACGCCGGCCGGAAGGCGGCGCTCGCTGCCATTCACCGCCGGCTCGACCGCGGAAGTGGCGCGGGAGCCAAGCTCGGGTGCGGGTACGTCGACGGCGCGACCGTTGCGGAGCTCGAGCTACCGCATCCCACCTGGTCCCATGGCCGCTTCGTTCACCGCACTCTTTCCCGGGTCACCCGGGCGGAGCTGGTGCGACACGGATCCGAGGTCTTTGGGCGTTCGCCCCGCGAGGTCTTTCCCGAGGCATCGGACGCCGACGTCCGAGCAGCCGCGCGGGCGGAGCTGACCGGCTACTGGGGCTTGGCTGTCCGGCGTCCCTGGTGGTGGCTGGAACCCACGATTGCTGAGCTCGGTCTTACCGCCATGGCTCGAGGCCGGCACGCCCTCGACCACGGCGAGCTCCTCACCAAGACGCAGGCCATCAAGCAGGCGAACGCTCCAACCTGGCTGATCGGCCACCTCAGCGCCAGACGGTGCGGCGAAGCCGTCTCCCTGCCTCGGCTCCGGACCGCTTGGATTGCCTGGCGCGACGCCCGCCGGACAGTCGCCTACGCGAAGCGCACCCGGTGAGTCCACTCTCGAGCGCGGCGTCGACCTCAGCATCGATACTGTGTTCGCGAGTGATCATCGCATGATGGGGGGGGAATGCAGCGATGCCCTTGACGAACCCGTGGCTCGCGGAACCCGCGCCGACGCGGCGACTGCCGCGGGACCGGCTTGCCGAGCGGATCCTTAACCTGCTCTCGTCGCAGAACATGTGCGTGCTGGCCACGGCCGGGCCCGACGGACCGCTGGCCACCCCGGTGCGCTACTACCCGCTCGACTTCGCGGTGATGTTCACCGCCGCGCCACGATCGCCGAAGCTGCGCAACATTGCCGCGGACCCGCGGGTCTCGGTGGGTGTCTTCGCCCCGCTGGTCGGGCTGGCCAGCAGTCGCGGCGCGCAGCTCTTCGGCGAGGCTCGGGTGCTGCCACCCGAGCACCCCGACCGCGAGCCCTACTGGGCGGCGTTCCGGTGGGAGAACGAGCACGCCGAACGGGGCCGGTCGCTCGCCGAGCCACCACGGGACACCCTGGTGGTGATCGAGGCGAACCGGATCGTCTACACCGAGCACTGGCTTCGACGGGAGGGTTTCGCCGCCCGTCAGTTCTGGCGACGCCGCGAGCACGAGCCCGGGGGCGGCGAACGCACCGGCTTCCGCCCGGACCGCGACGACTAAGCCCGGCCGGGGTGTCAGCCGCCGAGCTGTCCGACCTCGGTGATCCGGAGGACCGCCGCGCCCGCCTCGTCGGAGGCGGCGAGTTCCACCTCGGCGCTGATTCCCCAGTCGTGGTCACCTTCGGGGTCGTCCAGGATCTGGCGTACGCTCCAGGTCGTGCTGCCCTGCTCGATCAGCAGCAGCGCCGGCCCGCGGGCGTTCGGCCCGATGCCGATCTCCGGGTACTCCTCGAAGTACGGTGCCAGGGCATCTTCCCAAGCGGCGGCGTCCCAGCCGGCGGCGCTGTCCAGCTCGCCCAGCTCGTCCCAGCGGTGCAGGGCGGCCAGCTCCACCCGACGGAACAGGGCGTTGCGAACCAGCACCCGGAACGCCCGGGTGTTGCGGGTGATCGCCGTCGGCTGGTCGTCCAGGGCGACGGCGACCTCCTCGACGTCGGAGGGGTTGCGCAGCCGCTCCCACTCGTCGATTAGGCTGGAGTCAACCTGGCGGACCAGCTCGCCCAGCCACTCGATGAGGTCGATCAGCTCCTCGGTCTTGGCGTCCTCGGGGACGGTGTGCCGGAGCGTCTTGTACGCGTCGGCGAGGTACCGCAGGACGAGGCCCTCGGACCGGGTCAACCCGTAGAACTGGACGAATTCGCCGAAGGTCATCGCCCGCTCGTACATGTCCCGGACGACGGACTTGGGGGAGAGCTGATGGTCGGCCACCCAGGGGTGCCCCTGGCGGTACATCTCGTAGGCGTTGTCCAGCAGCTCGGCGAGGGGCTTGGGCCAGGTGACCTCGTCGAGCAGTTCGAGGCGGGCCTCGTACTCGATGCCTTCGGCCTTCATCGCGGCGACGGCCTCACCGCGGGCCTTGAACTGCTGCGCGGAGAGCACCTGGCGCGGGTCGTCGAGGATCGACTCGATCACGCTGAGCACGTCCAGGGCGTAGGCCGGGGACTCGCGGTCGAGGAGCTCGATGGTGGCGAGGGCGAGGGGCGACAGCGGCTGGTTGAGGGCGAAGTCGAGCTGGAGGTCGACGGTGAGTCGGGCCCGGCGGCCGGACTCGTCCGGCTCGGGTAGCTCCTCAACGACGCCACCGGCGCGCAGCGCCCGGTAGATGGCGATGGCGCGGCGGATGTGCCGGCGCTGGGCGGCGCGGTCCTCGTGGTTGTCGGTGAGCAGGTGTCGCATCGCCGCGAACGCGTCGCCGGGGCGGCCGATGACGTTGAGCAGCATAGCGTGGCTGACCTGGAAGCTGGAGGCGAGGGGCTCCGGATCGGCCTCAACCAGCCGTTCGAAGGTGGGCTTGCCCCAGCCGATCGACCCCTCCGGTGGCTTCTTCCGGACGACCTTGCGGCGCTTCTTCGGGTCGTCGCCGGCCTTCGCCAGGGCCTTCTCGTTCTCGATGACGTGCTCGGGTGCCTGCACCACGACCCGGCCGAGGGTGTCGAAGCCGGCTCGTCCGGCGCGGCCGGCGATCTGGTGGAACTCGCGGGCCTTGAGGAGCCGGGTCCGGGTGCCGTCGTACTTCGACAGCCCGGTGAAGAGCACGGTGCGGATCGGTACGTTGATGCCGACCCCGAGGGTGTCCGTGCCGCAGATGACCTTGAGGAGCCCGGCCTGGGCCAGCGTCTCGACCAGGCGGCGGTATTTGGGCAGCATCCCCGCGTGGTGTACGCCGATGCCGTGTCGGACCAGCCGGGACAGGGTCTTGCCGAAGCCGGAGGTGAAGCGGAAGTTCCCGATCGCCGCCGCGATCATGTCCTTCTCGGCCCGGGTGCAGACGTTGACGCTCATCAGTGCCTGGGCCCGTTCCAGGGCCGCCGCCTGGGTGAAGTGTACGACGTACACCGGGGCTTCACGGGTCTCCAGTAGCTCCTCGAGGGTCTCGTGCATCGGCGTCGTGGCGTACGAGAAGAGGAGAGGGACCGGGCGTTCGGCCGTCTGGACGACGGCGGTCGGGCGATCGGTGCGGCGGGTGAGGTCGGCAACGAACCGGGTGGTGTCCCCGAGCGTGGCGGACATCAGGATGAACTGTGCCTGCGGTAGCTCGATCAGCGGCACCTGCCAGGCCCAACCCCGGTCCGGCTCGCTGTAGAAATGGAACTCGTCCATGATCACCTGGCCGACGTCCGCGCGGGTGCCCTCGCGCAGCGCGAGGTTGGCCAGAATCTCCGCGGTACAGCAGATGACCGGCGCATCCGGGTTGACGCTGGCATCGCCGGTGAGCATGCCGACGTTGTCGGCCCCGAACACCTCGCAGAGCGCGAAGAACTTCTCCGACACCAGTGCCTTGATCGGGGCCGTGTAGAAGGTCGTCCGGTCGTCGGCGAGCGCGGCGAAGTGGGCCGCCATCGCGACCAGGCTCTTGCCGGACCCGGTCGGCGTATTCATGATCACGTTCGCGCCGGAGACGATCTCGATGACCGCTTCCTCCTGGTGCGGATAGAGATCGAGGCCGCGGTCGGAGGCCCAACCGGCGAACGCGTCGTACAGGGTGTCGGGGTCGGCGCTGGCCGGCAGCGCGGCGGTAAGTGTCATGGCGGGGTCCATGGTGCCCCGACCATCACCGCCCGCGCCAACCGGGCCGGTCATCGGCGTCCCGCGCGGGCTCAGCGGCGGTGGTAGATCAGGTCGGCCACCGGTCGGCCGGCAGTCCGGGCGCGGCGTTCGAACTTCGTCACCGGACGGTGCTCGGGACGGGGCGCGAAGCCGTCGTGCGGGTTCACCAGCCCCGGATCGGCGTCCAGGGTCCGCCGCATCGCCTCCGCGTACTCGGCCCAGTCGGTCGCGCAGTGCAGCGTGCCCCCGGTCGCCAACCGGGAGCGCAGCAGGGCGACGTGAGCGGGCTGGATGAGGCGCCGTTTGTGGTGGCGGACCTTCGGCCACGGGTCCGGAAAGAAGACGTGTACCGCGTCGAGTGAGCCGGCGGGCAGAGCGCTGACCAGGTCCAACGCGTCGCCCTCGGCGATCCGAACATTGCTCAGGGAGTGCCGCTCCACCAGGTCGAGGAGGTTGGCGATTCCCGGCGTGTGCACCTCAACCGCCAGATAGTCTCGGTCCGGATCGGCGGAGGCCATCGCCACGGTGGCGTCGCCCATCCCAGAACCGATCTCCAACACCAGGGGCGCCCGGCGCGGGAACAGGACAGCCGGCTCCACCGGCGTGCCGGGCACCTCCGGGACGGTCAGGCCGTACCGCGGCCACAGCTGTTGCAGCGCGCTGGTCTGGCGCGGCGACATCCGGCCGCGTCGCGGGTGAAAGGTCCGGATGCTCCGCGCGGGCGCGGTGGGGTGAGAGTCGGTGATGGTCACAGCGATCCGAGCGTACGCGAGGACCGCGCCGAATCGGATGTGATGTGCGACGGGGATGTCGGGATTCCCCGTGTGACAGGCCGGGTGTGCAGGGCAGCCCAGCCGGGTCGGGAGGGGGCTGTGGTGCAGGGGACCCGCGGGGGCCTGGTGGCGACGATCGCGGTCGCGGTCGTCGGCCCGCTGCTCGCGGTCGGGGCCACGAACGCGACGGCTGGGCCAGCATCAGCCCAGGCGGTGTCGGCTGCGCCGACTGCTGCCGGAGCGGCATCAGCCTGGTCCTCCCCCGTTGTGGCGTCGGCCCCCGCGGGGGTGCTCCGCCCGGTTGCCGCCCCGATGCAGCCCGAGGGGTCGAAGCCGTCGACCGTCTTCGTTGAGGTGAGTCCGAGCACGGTGAAGGCGGGCTACCTGGTCTGGATCCGGGCGAGTTGCCGGGACAACTCCATCCCGGCAAACGTCTGGTCCGACGCCTTCGGCCGCGTCCAGGTGAAGCCGGACAATGGGCTGTTGACCGCGACGGCGATGGTGCGGGAACGAACCCTGCCCGGCAGCTACCGGGTCAAACTGGAGTGCCGCGACGGCGAGACCGCGTCAACGATGCTCCAGGTCGTCAAGTCGGTCGCGCCCAGTCGTGGCCCGGCCACCGGGTTCGGCGGGTCCGCCAGCAACTTCTCCGCGGGGCTGCTGCTGCCGGTCGGGGTCGGGCTGACCGTGGCCGGTCTGGTGGTGTGGCTGGTGTCCCTCCGCCGTTTCCGCGGGGCTGCCCGCCGATGACCAGGGCCCGTGCGGCCCGCGCGGCCCGCCGACCGGCGGGCCGGCGCAGCCCGTGGGCCGTACCGCTCGCCGTGCTGCTGGTGTTGGTGGGGGTCTTCGCCACTGGTGCCGGGCTGGGTCGAACCACCGGCCCGCTGGAGTGGGCGAACACGGCAGAAGTGGACCGACCCGCCAGCGGCGCCCGGCCCGAACCGGCCACCAGCCGGCCGGTTCGCCTCGCCGTACCTGCGATCGGGGTCGCCGCGCCGATCGCGCCGGTGGGGCAGGCCCGGGATGGCTCTATCGCTGTCCCTCCCCTGGAGCGGGCCCACGAGACCGGCTGGTACGACCAGGGACCGGTCCCCGGCGATCCGGGACCGGCGGTCATCGTCGGTCACGTCGACACCAGGGCTGGTCCGTCGGTCTTCGTTGACCTGCACCGGCTGCGTCCCGGCGACCCGATCGAGGTGACCCGCGCCGACGGCTCGGTCGTGGGATTCCGGGTCGACTCGGTGGAGCGGTTCCCCAAGGACCAACTTCCCGCCGAACGGGTGTACGGCGATTCCGGGCCGGCCGGGCTGCGCCTGATCACCTGCGGTGGAGCCTGGATGGGGGGCCGCACCGGCTACGCCGACAACGTCATCGCCTTCGCCACGATGACGTGAGACCGGCCGGTGATCCGGTCAGGAAACCGCGTCGCGGGCCGGATAGCCGAGAACCTCAACGAGATTTCCGGTCGCCGCCGTGAAAGCCGCGTAGATCTCGTCATCGAAGTGGTTGCGCCAGTCGCCGGATTTGCCTTTTCGGTAGTGGGAAATCTTCCCAGCGCTCTCCCGATCCTTCCGCATCTTGGCGAAGCTGTACCGGGACAACAAGGGCTCCAAGTCGGCGGAGGGCAGCGTGATCCCGCAGTGCCGCATCAGCTGGTCCACCTCCTCCAGCTGCCGCTCCCCGGTTAGGTCCTCGTAGCGGAACAGACGAAAGGTCTCGGAGCTCGGAGCGACCGCCCACGACCGGAGCTGCTTGAAGAGGTGCCGCTTGGAGTGGCGTTCGATGACGTAGAGCAGCCCTTCCTTCATCGGGATTTCCCGCAGGGTTTTCCGCACCTGGAGGATATCGCCCATGGGGGCATGTGAGTTGCGCAGCGAAAAGTAGCTCGAAATGACGATGTCGCGTGGGTCGCGAATCACGAAGAATGCACGGTAGGAGCCAGGCTTCGAGATCTTCTTGAAACGTGGGTAAGAGTGGAATAGTGCCAGACCCACCCGGCCGGATGGAATGAGGGGTAGGTTGCGCCGCTTGTAGAACCGTGGGTCGTAGGGGAGTAGCCCGGAGTGGCGATAGACGGTGGGGTCGCTGAAGAGGGCCTTGATCCACTGGCTGCCCGTCTTGTGTACGGTGCAGTGGTAGATGTTGTCGAACTCGCACCGGTTGACCACCGGCACGGCGAGCCGCTTCTTTGTGTTGTGGGCCTCGAGCTGCGCTCGGCGTGCCATGCGGCGCATGGAGTTGGGCGTGTGGTGCTTGGCGAAGTCGATCGTGCGATTAATCATTGTTGAGGCCTCGTCTACGCCTTTTGGTTAGGGAAGTTCCGGGGGCGTCGTAGGGGGTGGCGGCGGTTGAATCACCGGTCAAACCGTTCCCGTCTCGGTATGTCAGGGTGCCACTAGGAATATCCCCGACGGTCCAATTAAAGTCAATCCTACCCTCGGCGATTGGCTCGTGACGTGGAGTGCGGCGTGAATTGTCGCCGTGTGGGTGCTCAGAACGCCTCCACCGCGGGGACAAGGTCGGCGTCCACGACGATCGGGGCATGGTCAGAGGGACCCTTCCCCTTGCGGGCCTCCCGGTCCACGTACGCGGCCCGGACCACGCGGGCGAACGGAGCGGAGGCGTACACCAGGTCGATCCGCATGCCCTTGTTCTGATGGAACATTCCGGCACGATAGTCCCAGTAGGTGAACGGGTGCGGGCCCTTCAATGGGGTCGGGACCACGTCGGCGAGGCCCAGATCGCGTAGCGCCGCCAGTGCGGCCCGTTCGGCCGGCGTGACGTGGGTGGAGCCGGTAAAACGGGCCGGATCCCAGACGTCCGCGTCGGTGGGGGCCACGTTGAAGTCGCCGCACACCACCAGCGGTGCGTTGCCGGCCAGCTCGACCTCCAGCGCGTCCCGGAGCGCGCCGAGCCAGGCCAGTTTGTACGCGTAGTGCGGGTCGTCGAGGGTCCGGCCGTTGGGCACGTAGACGGACCAGACCCGTAGCCCGGCGCAGGTGGCGGAGAGGGCACGGGCCTCCGGATCGGGAAAGCCCGGCTCGGCGGGGAAGCCGAGGGCGACATCGGTCAGGCCGACCCGGGAGAGAATGGCGACCCCGTTCCACCGGCCGCCACTGTGGCTGGCGACCGTGTAGCCGAGCGCACCAACCTCGGCGACCGGGAACGCGCCGTCCGGGCACTTGGTCTCCTGGAGGCAGACCACATCCGGATTCGTGTCCGCCAGCCAGTCGAGCAGCCGGGGCAGGCGGGCCTTCACGGAGTTGACGTTCCACGTCGCCAGGCGCATGTGTCCCAGCCTGCCCGATCTGTCGCCGGCTCGCTGCCTGCCCAGGGCGTGTCATCAACGGGCTGTCGGGGAGGGCGCTCGGCGCCGCTCCCCGACCTTCGCCCTCGCCGCGGCCCGCCGGGCCGGGCTCAGTGTTCCGGCGGGGATCCCCGCGGCTGGCCGAGCGGCCCGTCCGACCAGCTCAGCCGCCGGGGTTGTCGTTGGGGCGGGTCTGCTCGGCCAGGAAGCGCTCCAACTCGGCACCGAGTTCGTCGGCGGTCGGTAGGGCCTCGGTTCCGGTGTTTAGTAGGTTCGGCTGGCCGCGCCCACGGGTGAAGGCGTCGTACTGCTCCTCCAGCGCCTGGACCAGCGTTGCGGCGTCCTCGGTCTGGGCGACCTGTCGGTCGATCTCCGTCCGGACCGCCTCGGTCGCGGCCCGCAGGTTGTCGCTGGGAAGGAGGAGCCCGGTACTGCGCGAAACGGAGGCGAGCAGCACCTCGGCCGCAGCGGGGTACTCCGTCTGCGCGACGTAGTGCGGCACGTGCGCGGCGAAGCCCAGCGCGTCGCGGCCCTGCTCGCCGAGGCGGTACTCGAGTAGGTGTCCGATGCTGCCGGGCACCTGCACGCGTTGCAGCCACGGCTCGTAGCCCGCCGTGAGTTCACGTCGGGTGGCGTGGGCGGTGACGCCGGTGCGGCGGGTGTGTGGAACCGCCATCGGAATCGCGTTGAGGCCGACCGTCAGCCGGACATCCAACCGGGCGGAGAGCCCGGCCACGGCGGCGACAAAACGTTCCCATTGCAGGTCCGGCTCGGGGCCGGTGAGCAGCAGGAACGGGGTGTCGGCGTCGTCCCGGAGCAGGTGCAACTCCAGGGTTGGGGCGTCGTAGGACTCCCAGTGGTCCTCGACGAAGGTCATCACTGGCCGGCGCGAGCGGTAGTCGAAGAGCTGGTCCAGGTCGAACCGGGCCACTGGCCGCGCATCGAGCGAGGTGAGCAGTTGCTCGCGAGCCAGCCGGGTGGCGTTGCCGGCGTCAACGAAGCCGGAGAGTGCCTGGATCAGGACGGGCTGCCCGAGGTCGGGCAGATCGTCGGTGAGTTCGTAGAGCTCGTGTGGATCGAGCACCGGTGCGGACCTCCCTGGATCTGGCTACGGGCCGTCGTGCACGGACGGCACCCGGTTGGGGAAACTACTCGCAGCCCTGCGGCATTCCGCCGGCCCCCCGGGTCAGGGTCCGGGGCCGCGCTCCCGGCCGGGTCGCCCGGACCGGCGTTTGCTCGGCCGGGGCGTCCCTGCCGACGGGGGGGCGAGCCCCGTGACCGGCCCCAACCCGCCGTACGCTTACCGACCAGCCAGGCACAGCGGACGAGTGCTTCCGTGCCTCAGCACGGGTGTTGTCCCGGCGCGGTACACCTGGATACAGCAATCCGGAAGGAGGCCGACATGTCCCTCAATCGACCGGATCAGCGCGTTCCTCCGTCACGCCGCGGAGAACGACCGATCTTGCAGGGGGCGGGCGGAAAGGTCCAGCAGCCGGGGGTTCGCCGTGCGACCTGAGCGCCACCGTTGACCGTGTCCGAGTCCAGCCGTGAAGCTGGCAAGCAGGCCGCCCAACCGCAGACCCCGGGGAGCCCACCGTGACCGATGCCGCACCCGCCGATGGTCAGCCCGGCGTTCGCCCGCCGCAGCAACCCGAGGCGGCCCCGGCCGTAGCGGGGCCGCCAGCCGGGCTGTGGGACCGGATGCGCGAGGATCCGCAGTACGCACCGGAGCACCTCGCCCTGGCAGCGGTGCGTCAGCTCGGTCCGGAGGCGGCTCAGTGGGCGCGGCGAGTCGGCGCCGAGCAGCCCGCGACGGTGCCGGTCGAGGCCTTGGCCGAGCAGGCGGTTCGCCGATTCGTCAACCATGCCCGGTTCCCCGAGACGGCCGCTGGGGCGACGGGCCTGCCCGGCCTGGTGATCGACGTGGGTCTCCTCGCCTGGACCCAGGCCCGGATGGTGTTGCACGTCGCAGCCGCCTACGGGCTGGACGCCACGCACCACGACCGCGCAGTTGACCTGCTGGTGTTGCAGAAGGTGCACAAGGCCGAGCAGGCCGCACGGCTCGCGCTCGGGGTAGCTGCCGGTCGAGAGCGCGCTGATGCGCTCTTCGGCTCCAGCGCCGGTCAGGCCCCGCTCGGCCAGGTGACACTCCGCCTCGGTGCCCGGCTGGCCCAGATGGCCGGCGCGCGGGCCACGAAGCGGGTTGTCGCGAAGGTACTCCCGGGGGTCGCCATCATCCTGGGCACTTGGGCAAACTCCTCGGCGACCAAGGAGCTCGCGGCGCGGTCCCGGGCGTTGTACCGCCAGCACAGTGGGGTGGGTTGCCGGTGTGGTGGAGCGGGGGAGCACCGGCTCAGGCGTCGCGTTCCCAGGCTCCCCAGGTGACCTCGGCGAGCCGCTCCTGGCCGGCGAGGTTGGGATGGAACCAGTCAAAGGCGTTGACCAGGTCCAGTGTGAAACGGAGCTGGTGGGCGGCGCCGTCGTCGTAGCGGCAGCGGGAGCCGTACGCCGTGCAGGCCGCGGCGAGCTGGTTGTTGTAGTCGGCGACCCGTTCGCGCACGGCGTCTCGCCGGGAACGATCCGCCGGGTCGGTGGAGGTCGGATTCTTGAGCAGGGCTGGGCAGATTCCCAGACTCCAGGCCCGTACCGCCCGGTCGTTGGTGTGCCCCACCTCCCAGAGTCGGTACAGGTCTGGAATGCTGACCACCAGCAGTCGCGCCTTCGGCAGCTCCGCTTTCAGGACCCGCAGCCCCCGATCCACCTGGCTCCGGAACGTCTCCACCGGCGTCATCGCCGTGACCTCGCCGTGGCAGACGTCGTTCGCGCCGATGAGCACGGTGATCCGGTCCGGTCGGTCCCGCGTTGCCTGCTCCGCCTGGCCGGCGAGCGCGGACGCCCGGGCTCCCGCCTGAGCGTGGTTGAACGCCTGCCCGCGGATCGTCGGATCCTGGTCGAGTAGCCGTCGGTAGTGACTCTCCACCCGGAGGCTGTTCCCGGTTGACCAGGAGTTGCGTTCGCACGGGGCCACTACCAGGCAGGAACCGAGGCCGGTGCTGATCGAGTCGCCGAGGGCGGCGATCCCCCCGGCTTCGGTGCCGGGCGAACCAGGACTGGGGCTGGGCGCGGTCCCACCGCCGTTTTCGCAGGCGAGCACGACGAGTGCGAGCAGGCAGAGGACGGCGGTGACCCAGCGTCGAGGCATGGCTTCCCCAAGCGGCCGAGCGGTGAGTGATTGCCTGGGCACTCTAAGGGTGTGGTCGGGGTGGTGGTGGGGCAGTGTCGGATATCCAGCACCGAACTGCGCTGCGGCTCCCGCCCGCTCGCGAGAACCGCAGCCTGCGGTAGTGGGGCTGACTCACCGCGGCCTACGGTCGTCACCGCTGTCCGCGGTTGCTCCTCATCGTGGGCCGCGGGCGGCAGGTCGGCGGTGCAGCCACCAGCCGAGCGCGTGGGTGATCCGGGGCAACACCACGTATGTCATCAGCGGTGTCAGCGTCAGTGTCATGAGCAGCACGCGAGCTGGCACCGGGACATCTGGCATGAACCGGCCGGTCAGCAGGGTTGCGGTCAGGCTGAGGGGGAAGAACGCCAACCAGATCGTCACCGCCTGCTTCCACCGCGGCGGCGACGGTGGCGGAGCGGTCGGTTCTGCGCTGACCGGCTCGACAACCTGTCCCCGCCGGGAGAACCAGCCCTCGACCCCGGTCCGGCGTTCCACCTGGGTGTGCTCGACGACGCCCTGCGCCGAGGCCAGCCACCAGTGCCGTTGCGGTGACTCCTCCCAGCGACGCAGCGTCTCGTCGTCGGCGAACCGGTAGAGCATGTGCCACTCGCCGGAGCCGGGGGCGCTGCGGATCCATCCGGCCCCGAGGAAGCCGGGAAACGCCTCCGCCAGCGCCGTGCCGGCGCGCATCCACGCCACCATCTCCTGGGTCCGAGCGGGGTCGGTACGTCGGGAGACTGAGACGGTCACTGGCATCGCGGGCGTCATGGTCATGTCTCCATGTTCCTCGCCGACACCGGGATCGGCCGGCGCGCGGTGGGTCGGTGTAATGCGACTAACCCGCGTGGTGAGCCGACTCACCACAGCCAGCCCGAGCAGCCGGAACAACCGGCTGGGAGGTGCTGCTGGCCGGGACGTGTTCCTGGTTAGGTATGCCCGGAGCGGGTAGGCCCGGGTGATGACGAGATCGCAGCCCCGGCGTGCCCGTGGCACCGTCGGTCACGCCTACAGCGCGCTCAATCTTCGCCTCGTGCTCGCCAGCTTCGGCTTGGTCACGATGGTGGTTTTCGGTGTGTTGGCGTTCCGGGCGGGGGTGGTCTGGTTGGGGGTGTTCTGCGCCCTCTTCGCCGTGGTCGCCGTCGTCGACCTGGTGATCATCCAGCGGCGACGGGGCGCGCGCCGCCGGGAGGAGCCGGGCACCCGGCATTCGTTGTTCGAGTGACAGGAGTTCGCGATGCCCATCGCCACTACGAACCCGGCCACCGGCGAGACGCTGAGGACGTTTGCGCCGCTCTCGTCCGAGCAGGTGGAGGCGGCGATCAGCCGGAGTTCCCACGTGTTTCGGCAACTGCGCGACACGACCGTTGAGGAGCGTGGTGACTGGCTCAACAGGGCCGCCGCCCTACTGGAGGCCGAGCGCGACGACGTGGCCCGGCTGGTGACAACCGAGATGGGAAAGACCTACGCCGCTGCCCGGGCCGAGGTGGCCATCTGCGTGAACGCCTGCCGCTTCTACGCGACGAAGGCACCGGCGTTCCTCGCCGACGAGCCTGCCGACGCCGCCGGTGTCGGTGCCGCTCGGGCCTTCGTCCGGTACCAGCCGCTCGGGCCGGTGCTTGCGGTGATGCCCTGGAACTTTCCGCTCTGGCAGGTGCTCCGCTTCGCCGCGCCGGCGCTGATGGCCGGCAACACCGGCCTACTCAAGCACGCCTCGAACGTCCCCCAGAGCGCTCTCTACCTGGAGGACCTCTTCCGTCGGGCCGGCTTTCCGCCGGGGGCGTTCAGCACCCTGCTGGTCGGCTCGGACGCGGTGGAGGCCATTCTCCGTGATCCGCGGGTTCGTGCCGCGACGGTGACCGGCAGTGAGCATGCTGGACGCGTCATCGCCCAGATCGCGGGTAGTGAGTTGAAGAAGACTGTGTTGGAACTCGGCGGCAGCGACCCGTTCGTGGTGATGCCCTCGGCCGACCTGGATCGGGCCGCCGAGGTGGCGACCGCTGCCCGGTGCCGAAACAACGGCCAGTCCTGCATCGCCGCGAAGCGCTTCATCGTGCACACCGACGTGTTCGACGCCTTCGCGGAGCGGTTCGCTGCGCGGATGTCCGCACTGCGGGTGGGTGACCCGATGGCGGAGACCACCGACGTGGGTCCACTCGTCAGCGAAGAAAGCCGTGCCGAGATCGTCGCCCAGGTACGCGACGCCGTCGACCAGGGGGCGACCCTCCGCTGCGGGGGTGAGGTGCCGGCGGGGGAGGGCTGGTACTACCCGCCCACGGTCGTCGCCGATCTCACCCCGCGGATGCGGATGTGGGCTGAGGAGGTCTTCGGGCCAGTCGCCGGGCTGTACCGAGTCTCGTCATACGACGAGGCGATCGAGGTGGCCAACGGCACCGCGTTCGGGCTCGGCGCGAACGCCTGGACCCAGGACCCAACGGAGCAGGAGCGGTTCGTCATCGACCTGGAGGCGGGCAACGTCTTCGTCAACGGTATGACCACGTCCTTTCCGGAGCTGCCGTTCGGTGGGGTGAAGAACTCCGGGTACGGCCGTGAGCTGGCCGCGGTGGGGATGCGCGAGTTCTGTAACACCAAGACTGTGTGGGTTGGTGGCGACGGCGGTACCGACTCGGTGGCAGCGCTCGCCGAGTAGAGCGGATGAGCGGTGGCGCGAGCCGGTTGGATGATCGTTGGGCTCGGTACCGGTGAGATTCGCCGCGCCACGCCGGGTCAGGGTGCCTCCTTGAGACAACGGCCTCTCCGCCTGGCAGGCTGCCTCCCATGACCTTGAAGCTGCGTTCGTTCGGCATGAGCGACCGTGGGCTGATCCGGAGTGGGAACCAGGACGCCCTGTACTCAGGTAGCTGGCTCGTCGCCGTCGCCGACGGTATGGGTGGGATGGCCGCTGGTGATCTTGCCAGTTCGATGGCGATCAGTTCGATCGCGCCAATCGACGTGGCGACCCCGGAGGATGAGCTGGTAGCCGCGTTGCAGCGGGCCATCGCGGGGGGGACCGCACGAATCCGGCAGGCCGTCAGTGCGGAGCCGGAGCGCCAGGGCATGGGTACCACGCTGACTGCCCTGCTCCTGGCGCGAACGGGCAGCTGCCTCGCGTTGGCTCACGTTGGCGACTCCCGGGCGTACCTCTTCCGCGAGGGCGTGCTCAAACAGATCACCCGGGACGACACGTTCGTGCAGCTCCTCATTGACCAGGGGGTCATCAGCCCGGAGGAGGCGAGTAGCCACCCCCGGCGAGCGGTCGTGACCCAGGCGCTGCAGGGCGAGGAGGTCTCCCCGGCCTACGCGACGATGATCCCCTGGGCCGGCGATCGTTGGTTGCTGTGCAGCGATGGGCTGTCGAACGTGGTCCGCCCGGAGACGCTCACCGAGGTGCTCGCCGAATACCCCGACCAGACCGAGTGCACCCGAAAGTTGATCGAACTGGCGCTGCACGCCGGCGGCCCGGACAACGTCACTGCCGTCGTCGCCGACCTGGTGGCGGAGTGACCCTCAGCGGCGGCGCGGATTAGCTCGCCGGGTCGGCTCAGCGGTCGTCGGATCCACCGGCCAGGAGTGCCGTGGGTAGCGCCCGCGCAGCTCCGCCCGCACCTGCGGGTAGCCGGACCGCCAGAAAGAGGCCAGGTCCCCGGTGACCGCGACGGGACGCCCGGCGGGGGAGAGGAGTCGTAGCAGGACGGGGACCCGACCAGCGGCGATCCGGGGCGCCTCCGGCCAGCCGAAGGTCTCCTGGAGCCGGACCGCCAACACCGGTGTGGTCGGATCCGTGTAGTCGACGCGGATCCGGGAGCCGCTGGGCACCGTGAGTCGTTCCGGGGCGAGTTCGTCCAGGCGGGCCGCGAGTGGCCAGGGCAGCAGGCGGCGCAGCGCGGAGAGCACATCAATCTGGGCCAGGTCGGCTCGCCGTCGTGCCCCGGCCAGCTCCGGCGCGAGCCAGTCCGGCGCCGCCGCCAGCAGGGCCTCGTCGTCCACCTCGGGCCACTCGTCGCCGAGGGCCGTGTGGCAGAACGCCAACCGCTCGCGGAACGCCCGGGACGCCGGGGACCAGGTCAGCAGTTCCAGCCCGGTACGGCGCAGGCCGTCCACGAGCGCGTTGCGCAGTTCGTCCCGGTTCGGTGCGACGAGCGGGCGCTCCAGGAGGTCGAGGGAGCCCAGTCGGACCACCTCCCGAGCCACCACGTCCGTCCCGGACCAGGCCACCTCGCGCGCCGTGGTCAGCAGCGAACCACCGGCCGCCCGGGCGGTCGCCTCGTCGATCGGAGCCGCCAGTCGGATTCGGGCAGCCGGCGCCCCCGGCGTCCGGTCGGCGACCGCGACCGCCAGCCACACCGAATCGGTCAGCGCTGACCCGGGTGCCAGCGTCGCGGCGGTCCCACCACTCATCAGGTATGTCGGGTCGCCCGGCCGCCGGGCTCGGGCCAGCCGTTCCGGGTACGCCAGGCCGACGACCAGCCCCGCGGCCAGGTCGTCGGGGAGGCCCCGCTCCGGCGTCGTTGGCCCGGCGCCCGAGGGCAGGGCGGTACGCAGCCGGCGTACCTCGGCTCGCCAGCGGTTGGTGGCGGTGACGTCCGTTCCGGCGCGAAGCCGTCGCAGCGCGGCGGTGAGGTCGTCCCGGGCGCCGGCGACCCCCTCCTCGGCGAGGAGCGCGACGACCTCGGCCGCGCGGTCCGGGCCGAGGTGAGCGGCGCCATCGATCAGGGCGCGGCCCAGCCGCGGGTGCGTGCCGACCGCGGCGATCGCCCGGCCGCGGTCGGTGACCCGCCGATCGGCGTCGAGCGCGCCGAGCGCGACGAGGGATTCCTGGGCCACGGCGAGCGCGGCTGGTGGCGGTGGGTCTGGCAGCGCGAGGCCGTGTCCGTCCGGCGTGCCCCAGGCCGCGATGTCCAGCGCGAACCGGGTGAGGTCGGCGGTGGCGATCTCTGGCTCCGGCTGTGCGGCGAGTCGCTCGTGCTGCGCTGCCGACCAGCAGCGGTACACCTGCCCCGGGCCCTCCCGACCGGCCCGTCCGGCCCGCTGGGTGGCGGCGGCCCGGGACACCGGGACGGTGACCAACGCGCCCAGCCCGCGGGCGAGGTCCGTACGCGCGACGCGGGCCAGCCCCGAGTCGACGACCACCCGTACCCCCGGCACCGTCAGGCTGCTCTCCGCGACCGACGTCGCCAGCACCACCCGCCGACGGGGGCGGTCGGCGCCGGCGCGGGGTGGGGTGTCGGAGGTGCCGCGCCGGAGCGGTTGCGCCCGCAATACGGCGTCCTGCTCCGCTGGGCGCTGCCGGCCGTGCAACGGCAGGACCGCGACCTCGCCGGGCAAGCCGGCCAGCCGGGCGCTGATGGCGGCGATCTCGCCGGTGCCGGGGAGAAAGACCAACACGTCGCCGTCGTGCTCGCGTAGGGCCCGCCGGATGGTGGCCGCCACATGGTCGAGTAGCACCGGGTCCACCCGGCCGCTGCCGGCGGGGAGGACCGGGCGGGGCGGCGGTGCCCAGATCCGGGCCACCGGGTGCGCTGCCGCCGACGCTCGCACCACCGGTGCGGCCGTGTCACCGCCGAGCAACGCGGCGACCCGATCCGAGTCAGGGGTGGCCGACATGCCGAGTAGCCACAGCTCCGGGCGGAGCGCGGCCCGCGCCTCCACCGTGAATGCGAGCGCCAGGTCGGCGTCGAGCTGCCGTTCGTGGATCTCGTCGAGCAGGACGGCGCTGCTGCCGGCCAGCTCGGGGTCCCGGTGCAGCCGGCGGACCAGCAGGCCGGTCGTCACCACCTCGACCCGGGTGCGTGGTCCGACGCGGCGGTCGCCCCGCACCGCGTACCCGACCCGCTCGCCCACCCGCTCGCCGAGCAACGCGGCCATCCGGCGGGCGGCGGCGCGGGCGGCCATCCGGCGGGGCTGCGCCACCAGCACCCGGCCGGTCACCTCCTCGGCCACGGCGAGCGGGAGCAGTGTGGTCTTGCCGCTGCCCGGCGGCGCTACGAGCACCGCGGTGCCGGTGGCGTGCAGCGCCGCCAGCACCGCGGGCACCACCGGCCGGACCGGCAGGTCAACGGGGGCGTCGGAGTACACGGCAGGAGTGTCCCACCGGCGATGGGTCAGTCGCCGCCTACCCCGTTGATACCGGCGACGAAGGCCCGCCAGGCCGGTGTGGGGAAGGCGAGCACCGGGCCGCGACGGTCCTTGCTGTCCCGGACCGCGACCTGGTTGGTCGATGTGGACACCTCGATGCAGTTGCCATTGCCCACACTGCGGCTGCTGGTGCGCCACTCAGTCCGGTCGAGCGCCGTCATCGCGTACCTCTCGTCAATGTCGGCGTGCCTCGCCGACGTTACTGAAAGTTACGAGAAGCTGCCAAAAGATGTGCCTGGGACGCCGCTGGATCGAGCGCCAGACGACGCAGCTCCTCGTGCACAAGGCTATACCCAGCCACGTGTTCCGCCCCCTCCAGTGCTAGGCCTGTCGTTAGATTTTCCAGGTAGACCACGGCTGCGTCGGCCGTGTCGGCGAAGGCCAGGATGACGTAGGGCGCGCTCATGGCGGGGTGCCCGCCGGCCGAGAAGGGTAGTACCTGCACCGTGACGTTCGGTAACTGTGTGACCGTCGCGATGTGCGCGAGCTGGTCAGCCATCACCGCGTCCCCGCCGACCGGCCGGCAGAGCACCGCCTCATTGAGGACAACCGACAGCTCCACCGGGTTGTCGCGGTGCAACACCTCCTGGCGGCGCAGGCGCGCTGCCACCTTTCGTTCCAGGCCGCCCTCGCCGGCGGTGCGCCGGAAGACCTCGCGCGCGTACGCCGGGGTCTGTAGGAGTCCGGGTACGGCCTCGCCCTCGTAGGTGTGCAGTGCGGCGGCCTCCGCCTCCAAGCCGACGTAGAACTCGAACCACTCCGGCAGGACGTCGCTGTAGCTCTGCCACCAGCCGCGCTGCTGGGCATCGCGGGCGATCTCGATCAGTGCCTCGGCGTCGGCGCCGGTCACCTGGTAGAGGGCGAGAGCGGCGCGGACATCCCGGGGCTTGATTCCAATCTGGGCGTTCTCGATCCGGGACAGGTTGCTCTTGGACATGTCCAGCTGGCGGGCGGCGGCGTCGAGGGTCATGTTGGCATGCTCGCGCAGCTGGCGGAGTTCACGGGCGATACGGCGGCGGCGTACGGTCGGGCTCGCGGTCACCCTCCGAGTCTGTCACGACAAGATCCCCAGGTCGTATGGATACGGAGTGCAACCCTCCGCATTGGGAGTTGCAGTTCAGCCCGGTGCAGTGCATCCTTGCCCAGTTGCGATCACTGTGGACGAGATAGGTGGGAGGACCGGGTTGCTGGTCGCCGACGAATTCTTCCTGATCGCCCACAACGACTCCCGGGGTAGGGCGAAGCTGCACTCCTCCGCCACCGGCCTCGGGCTCGCTGGCTGCCTCCTGGCTGAGCTGCTCCTAAGTGGAAATATCACTGTGGGCAGTGGTGAGGTTTCGGTCGTCCATACCCGGCCGCCTGCCGATGCGCTCGCCCATACCGTGCTAGACCAGCTGGTGGGCGAGGCGCAACACCGGTCGGTGCGCATCTGGCTCAGTTTCCTCGCGCAGAGCGCCACCACCTCGGTGGGGGAGCGGCTGTCCCGGGCGGGCGTGCTGCGTCGCCAGGAGAGCCGGCGGTTACTACGCAGCAAGGTCGGCTATGTCCCGGTGGATCCGAACGCGGCAGCCTGGCCGGCGACCCGCCTGCGGTTACTGCTGGAGCGGTCGGACCCCCCACCAACCCTCCCTGATGCGGTGCTACTCGGGCTGACCGCCGCGGCAGGCCTGAGCCGGGAGGTGCTGTGGAGCGTCGGACCCCGAGCCGAGCACCGGTTCACCGAACTGGTTGCCTCGCTGCCCCCGCCATTGAAGGAACTGGCGACGCAGACCGAGGCCGCTGTCGGGGCGGCGGTGCTGCGCGGTTCCTCGTGATCGCGAAAACAACATCCCTCGTGTCCCTCAACCGGAGTGGTAATGCCCTCGACAGCAACCATAGAAAAGCCGAGCAACGTCTCTGAGGCGCTGGCCCGTGGCCGGCTCGGCGTGCCATCCGTGGTCTTCTTCGTCCTGTCCGCGGCCGCACCACTAACCGTGGTAGCGGGTGTGGTGACCACCGGCTACGGCGTCATCGGCGTGCTCGGCATCCCGCTGGCCTTCCTCATGGTCGCCGCGTTGCTCGCCCTTTTCTCAGTTGGCTACGTGACAATGGCCCGCCGGCTGGTCAACGCCGGCGCCTTCTACGCGTACATCTCCCGCGGGTTGGGGCGTCCGGCCGGTGTCGGCGCCGCCTGGGTGGCGCTGATCGCGTACAACGCCCTGCAGGTCGGGCTGTACGGCACTATCGGCGCCGCCGCCGAACCGGTCCTGGACCGGCTCTTCGGCGTCAGCGTGCAGTGGTGGGTGGTGGCCCTCGGCGCCTGGGCGTTCGTCGCCGTGCTGGGGCTGCTTCGGGTCGACATCAACGGCAAGGTCCTCGCGGTGCTGCTGCTCGCCGAGATCGCAGTGGTCCTGGTGTTCGACCTCGCCCAGCTGGGCAACCCCGCTGGTGGCCAGGTCAGTTTCGCGGCGTTCGCACCGGACAACCTCTTCGTCCCCGGCCTCGGCGCGGTGCTGGTGCTGGCGATCCTCGGGTTCGTCGGGTTCGAGGCAGCCGTGGTGTTCAGCGAGGAGAGCAAGGATCCCCGCCGGACGGTGAAGGTAGCCACCTACCTGTCTATCGCGATCATCGCGGGCCTCTACGCACTCTCGTCGTGGAGCATGACCGTCGCGGTCGGGCCGGACCAGATCTCCGAGCAGGCCGGCGAGCAGAGTGTCGCGCTGATCTTCAACCTGGCCGCCGAGCACCTCGGCGACACGGTGGTGACCATCGGCCAGGTGCTGTTCCTGACGTCGGTGGTGGCCGCGATGATCTCTTTCCACAACACCACCGCCCGGTACGCGTTCGCCCTTGGCCGGGAGCGGGTGCTGCCGGCGGCCTTCGGGCGCACCTCGCCGAGTAGCGGCGCCCCTCGCACGGCTTCCCTCGCCCAGAGCGCTCTGGGCCTGTTCGTGATCCTGTTGTACGCGGTCAACGGGTGGGACCCGATCGTGCAGCTCTTCTTCTGGTGCGGCACCAGCGGCTCGTTCGGGGTGCTGCTGCTGATCGTCACCACCTCGATCGCGGTGATCGCCTACTTCGCCCGTGATGGCCAGGGGGAGTCGCTGTGGCGGCGGGCAGTGGCACCCGGGCTCGCCGCGGTGGCGTTGCTGACTGTCTTCACCCTGGCGGTGCTCAACTTCGCCGACCTGCTTGGCGTCCCGGCCGACCACACCCTGCGCTGGGGAGTCCCGATCGCGTACCTGGTTGCCGCGCTGCTGGGCGTGGTGTGGGGGCTGGTCCTGCGGTCAAGCCGTCCGGTCATCTACGCCCGGATCGGGCTCGGCGCGGAGAGCGCCGCCACGGCCCTGCCGGAGCCGACCGATCCCCTGCCAGCGGCGTCGGAGCGGGCGGAGGCCCGGCGATGACCGGCGTCGGTGTCGAGCGGCTCGGGCCGGAACGGACGCAGCTGGTCGCGGAGCGGATCGCCGCGGCGTTCCTGGTGCTCGACCAGCCGCGCTGGCTGGTGCCCGACGAAAGCAAACGGGAGACGGTGATCGCCGGACAGTTCGAGATCCTGGTCGACCATGCGATGCGGCACGGCCTGGTCTTCGGTACCACCGACCTGACCGGGGTGGCCGTCTGGTTCCCCTCGATCGGTGCGGAGCCGGCGCCGCCGCCGCCGGACTACGACGCCCGGCTCGCCGCGGTGTGCGGTGAGTGGACGGATCGCTTCGTCCACCTCGATGAGCTCTTCGCCGCGAACCATCCGCAGCCCGACCACCATCACCTCGCCTTCCTCGCCGTGCAGCCGGACCGGCAGGGCCAGGGAGTGGGTACCGCACTGTTGCGGCACCACCACGCGTGGCTGGACGCCAACCGGATGCCTGGATATTTGGAGGCGTCCAGCGAGGTGGCCGTCGAGCTCTACGCCAAGCACGGCTACCAGGTATGGGAACCGTTCCGGTTGCCCGATGGCACGCCCTTCTGGCCGATGTGGCGGGATCCCCGCTGAGCTGATTCTGCGGTGGCCGGGCTCTGCAGCCCGGCCACCGCCCGCTCGGCCCCGCGCCCCGGCCTCCCGCCTGCCGGGGCGAGCAGGTGACTCGGCACGGTTACCTCCTGCCTCGGTGGGTAACTCATTCCTCGGTGCGTCCAGCGGGGGAGCGCAACAGCCCTCGCGGCAACGGGCGCGTCCGCCAGATTCGGACCTGGTTCCCGACTGGCCGGCAGCCGGACGGGACTAGCCCCGAGCGTCGAGGAGGCCAGTCAATGCCCGGTGAGACGAGGAACCGCGGAACCGAAGACCGCCCACCGGCGGCCGAGGGGGAGCGGGGGGCGCTGGTGGCCGTCCTGGTGATGGTGCTCTTGGGCATCGCGGGCATATTCGCGCTGTCCTGAGCCGGAGATGAGTGCACCCCGGCCGCCAGCGGCGGCCGGGGTGCACTCGGTATACGTCCGGTGTCGGCGCCGCTCCTCCACCCGGTCGGTGGCGGCCAGCAGCCGCCTGCCCGGGCGGTGCGAGCTAGTCCGGTTGCCGCTGCGGTGCCTGCAGGTGGAGCCGGCCCAGCAGCTGACGGGCCTGCTCGGCGTACTGCTGATCAACGATGACCGCGTACTGGTTGGCGCGAAGAGAACTGGCCGAGGTGAAGTCGCGGCGACCGCCGGTCATCGCATGTGCCACGGCCCCGAACACCGCACCCCAGATCGCACCGATCACCAGGCCGGCGAGGACCACCGCGAGCCAGTTTCCCGCGGTGAAGATGCCGAACAACAAGCCGATGAAGAGACCGAACCACGCGCCGGTACCGGCGCCGAGTAGCCCCGCCCGCCCGGTGCTCAGCCGGCCGAGGACCGTCTCGACCAGGGTGAGGTCGGTGCCGACGATGGCGGTGTGCTCCACCGGGAACCGGTTGTCCGCCAGGTAGTCAACGACCCGCTGGGCGGTGCGGTAGTCCGGGTATGAGCCGATTGTCACCGTCGGCGGTCCCATCCCTGGCCCGTCGCCGTCGCCGCTGGGCGGTGCCGGATGACCCGCCGGACCGGAGGGGATGGTGTCGCCGCCCGCTGAACCGGGACGCCAGGCTGAGGCCGGACTCGAAGGTGTGTTCATGAGTCTCCTCCTTCGTCACCATCCACGTTCCCCGTTGGCCGAGGGGGTAACCCGTGCTCGTGGCCGGCGAGGGCGGAACCAGGGTGGCGGCGCACCGGCGACCAGTAGGCTCAACCGGTGCACGGGGAAGCGGCGAGCGTGGTGGTGATCGGCGCGGGTCTGGCCGGAGTGGCGTGCGCCCGTGAACTGGCCCGGGCGGGCGTACCGGTGCAGCTTCGAGAACGTGGGCAGGTGGCCGGCGGACGGATGGCCAGCCGGAGCTTCGCGGGGCGCCCGGTGGACCTGGGTGCCGCGTACCTGACGGTCAGCGACCCGGGCTTCGCCGCGGTGCTGCGGCAGTGGCGGGCGGCGGGCCTGGCCCGCGAGTGGACCGACACCTTCCTCGCCTACCGCGGCGAAGACCGTCGGGAGGTGGTGGGTCCCATGCGCTGGGCCGCCCCCCGCGGGCTGCGTTCGCTGGTGGAGCAGCTCGCCCAGGAGCTGCCGGTGAGCTACAGCCGCCCAGTACACAGCGTCGGACCCGGCCCGACCGTGGACGGGCAGCCCTGCGCGGCGGTGGTGCTGGCCATGCCTGGCCCGCAGGCGGAACCGCTGCTGGACCCGGCCCTGACCGCCGCGACCCGGGCCACGCGAGCCCAGGCCTGGTCGCCGTCGCTCGCCGCGATGCTGCGGTTCCCGGAGCGTTGTTGGAGCGGACTACGCGGCGCCTTCGTCAACGACCATCCGGTGCTCGCACTGGTCTGTGATGACGGCGACCGCCGGGGCGACGCCGCACCGGTTCTCGTCGCGCACACCACCCCGGAGTTCGCCGCCGCCCACCTGGATCAGCCCGCCGCTGCTTCCTCCGCCGTCGAGGTGGCCGTTCGGGACCTACTCGCGCTGCCGATGTCGGCCGAGGAGCTGTATGTGCACCGGTGGACGTACGCGAAGCCGACCGTGGCGGCGGCGGCCACCTACCACCTGGATGCCGACGGGATCGGGCTGGCTGGTGACGCCTTCGGCCCGCCCCGCGCCCAGACCGCCTGGCGCTCCGGCCACGACCTGGCCCACGCCCTTCTCGCCCGCCGAGCGGACCAGTAGCGCCCCACCCACGCAGCCAAGGGGGTGGGTAGGCGGCAGTGGCGACCGGAACGGTCTTCGTGGCCGGTCAAGGCGACCCGGCGAGCGTCGGAAAACGCTGAGGAGCGCTGCGGAGTGCCGGTGCGGTGACTGGGTATGCGCGCGAGGTAGTCCATGCGAAGGAGGGCATCATGCCGGAAACCCTCGCGGTACGGCAGGTCGACATCGGGGCCGCCTTGACCGATATGTGGCGGGCGGTGCTGTTGTTCATACCGAGAGCTGTCGCGTTCATTGTGATCCTCGTGATCGGATGGCTCATCGCCCGAGCCGTCCTCAAGGCGGTGGACGCGGCGTTGGAGCGGGTGAACTTCGACCGCGCCGTGGAGCGCGGCGGCATCAAACGGGCACTGGCGCGTACCAAGTACGACGCCAGTGACATCCTCGCGCGGCTCGCGTACTACGCCGTACTGCTGTTCACGCTGCAGTTCGCGTTCGGGGTGTGGGGACCCAACGCGATCAGTGACCTGATCAGTGGTGTGGTGGCGTGGATTCCGCGGGCGTTCGTGGCGATCGTCATCGTGGTGGTGGCGGCGGCCATTGCGAGCGCGGTCCGCGACCTCGTCAGTGGTGCGCTCGGCGGTCTGACGTATGGCCGGGTCCTGGCCGACGCGGCGGCCGTCTTCATTCTGGCCCTTGGTGTGATCGCGGCGCTGAACCAGGTCGGCATCGCCACCACGGTGACCACGCCCGTGCTGATTGCCGTGCTCGCCACGGTGGCCGGGATCCTGATCGTGGGTGTCGGTGGTGGTCTGGTCAAGCCGATGCAGAGCCGCTGGGAGGGCTGGCTGAACCGGATGGCCGAGGAAGGACGGGCCGTCCAGCAGCACCGGCAGGCCCAGGGCGCCGGCCGCAGCGACGTCGAACGGCAGATGGCCGACCGGACCGGGCGCGAACCGGAACGGACGCATGCAAAGACCCACGAGGCGGCGACCGCGGGTAGCGGTGGTCGCAAGTCGGGCGGTGCGGGCGACGAGACCCAACAGTTCGACCGTTGAGCGGCGGCTGGAGCATGGGGGTGGTCGCCGCCGGGTGGCCACCCCCCGATTCGGGTCAGAGCGGCGGGAGCGGGGCCGGTCGGGGACCGTCCAGGGATCGGGCCAGAGCGGCGACCGCGAGTAGGCGGGTGAGGAGCCAGTCCGGCGGCCCCGCCCAGTCGATCGGCCCGGCCGGCGGAGCCCAGTCGTGCTCCCGGGCCGCGGCGTGGATTCCCTCCGTGTAGCCGGCCAGGGCAGCGACAGTGAGCGGCCGACGATCCCCGTCGAGGCTCTCCCGGACCGCCGCGGCGTGCTGGTCAACCAGGGCGAGGAGACCGGGCCGCGCCGCCGCCGCAGCCAGGCCGTCGGTGCCCACGGTGCTGGACAGCGACGCCAGCGTCGAGCGGGCGGCGTCAACGAGCAGGCGGGGGTTGACCCGTTCCAACGGTGCGCGCATGAGGAACGAGACTAGCCCGTGGAACCGGCAGGCGACCTCGTCTGCTCCCCGGCTTGCTTCCTCGGCCAGTTGGCCGATGCGCACCGGTATCCCGGCTCCGCCGCAGCGATATGGGGCGGGCCAGGGGTGCGCAGCGCTCGTGCCGGTGCCGGTGCGTCCCGTCGGCGGGGGATGCACCGGCACCTGGTCAGCCAGGAGAGCCGGCCCCGGTGGATCAGGGCCGGTGTTCGAGATCACATGGTGTCCGGTCCGGTCCGCCCGGTCGTGGACGGGCGGTAGGCCCGGTCCGGGTCAGTCGGTTCCCGGCCGGTCTCGGCAGCCTGGCCGCCGCGATCCACCGCCTGGGGCCCGTGCCCGAACGCGGCCTCCTCCCCGGCGTCGTTCGCGGTTACGTCGTCGGCCTGGCCGTCCATCGCCGAACGAGCGATGGCTCGGTCCAACTCCACCAGGGGAGTCCGCTCCTCGTCACGCCACGCCTTGTCGTCGGTCATACCTCCGGCGGTACCCCGACTCCACCCGCGCGAAACCCGCCGACGGCCCCCGGTGGTGCCGGAGGCCGTCGGCGAGGAGGGCCGCGGATCAGGGCTGCGGGCGGTCGACCTTGCCGCGCCAGGCGCCGGTCGCCTGGTTGCGTCCCTCGATGAACTGCTTGAACCGTTCCAGGTCACCCTTGGCCCGGTGGTCCACGACGCCGAGCGTGTCCCCAGCGTGCTCCACCGCGCCGTGCGGCTCGAAATCGAGTTGGAGCGTGACCCGGCTGGTGTTTTCGTCCAGCCGGTGGAAGGTGACCACCCCCGCGTGCTGGGCGCCGCCGATCGAGCGCCACGCGACCCGCTCGTCCGGGAGTTGTTCGGTGATCTCGGCGTCGAACTCGCGTCGCACCCCGGAGATCTCCACGGTCCAGTGGGTCATCGTCGGGGAGAGGTGCCGCACCTCCTGCACCCCCTCCATGAAGTGTGGGAACTCCTCGAACTGGGTCCACTGGTCGTAGGCGGTGCGGACCGGGACGGCGACGTCCACGAATTCCACGACACCACTCATCAGCTCCTCCTCCCCGCCACTTTCTGGCGGCTCGGGCCGGGTGACGGCCCGGGTTACCAGCGGGTCGTCTCGTTGCGGTGGCCGAGCGCGGCCCAGATCTCCGAGATCGTCTGGTAGCGGGTTCCCGTGGGCAGGCGTTCCAGCGCGGCGACCAAATCGGCCGGAGCGTCGTTGTCCCGTGCGTTGGCGACCAGGGTCTCGCGGTCGCCCGGCAGGGCGGTCATCGTGATGAACCGCCCGAGCCGGCTGCGGGCCTCGACATCCTCGGAGCTCATGCCCTGTGGGCTGCCGCTGCGCAGCGCGCCGGCCGGCGCCGTTGTGGGCTCCGGTTGATCCTCGCCCGCCGGTTCCGGCTGACGGAACTCGTCGACCCGCGATCCGGCCGCTCCCGGACCCTGTACGAGGCCGCTGACCTCGCTCTCCATCTCGTCGTCGAGCCTCGGACCGTGCTTGCTGCTGCCGCGTTCCATGTCTTCTGCGCTACCCGACGGGCTCCGGGGGTAAACCCCGGAGAGATCCGGTTTGTCGCATCGGCCGTGGGGAAAGATCACTGGAGACACCGACGTGGAGGAGGATCGAGATGCCCGGGCGGGAGGACATGCCCAGCACGCTGCGACGCTCCCCAGACAAGGCGCAGCGTACCTGGGAGAAGACCCACGATTCGGCCCTGCAGACGTACGGCGAGGGGGAGCGGGCCAGCCGGACCGCGTTCGCGGCGGTCAAGAACGAGTTCGAGAAGGTCGGCGACCACTGGGAGCCGAAGGGCCGCAAGGGTCCGAGCGATCGGCAGGCCGCCGGTGGCGGTCCCCAGCGCCGCGCGGCGACCGCGGGGGGCGTTGACGCGAACGCCAGCAAGGACCACCTGCTGCAGGTTGCCCGCGAACTCGACGTCGCCGGCCGGTCAACCATGACCAAGCCGGAGCTGGTGCGGGCGATCGAGAAGGCCAACAACCGGCTGACCGCCCAGGCCCGGCAGCGGGGCCGGTAACCACCATTCGGCGCCGGGCGGCCCACGTCACCAGTGTCCGCCGCCCGGCGCCTGCAGGTGGACCACCTTTGTGGCGGTGAACTCGTCGAGCAGCTCCGGCCCGTACCCGAAGCCCTGCCCGCTGCCCCGACGCGGATGAGCGGCCCCACCCGGCGCCCCGCCGAAGACAGCGTTGATTTTGACGGTACCGACGGGGAGATCCCGGCAGGCGCGTTGCGCGTGACTCATCGACGCCGTCAGCACAGTCGCGGCGAGCCCGTACGGCGAGTCGGCCGCGCACCGGAGGGCCTCCGAGAACGAGTCAACCACCACGACCGGGGCGACCGGGGCGAAGGTCTCCTCGCGGATCAGGGGCATGTCCTGCCGGCAGTCCGTGACCACCGTCGCCGGGTAGAAGGCACCCGGCCCATCCGGCAGGGTACCGCCGATCCGAAGCTTCGCCCCCTGCGCCACCGCGGCCGTGACCTGTCCGTGTACGTGGTCTCGGTGCCGCCGGTCAACCAACGGGCCCAGCTCGGTCGCCGGATCGACGCCCGGGCCGGTACGCAGGGCCTGCGCCCGCTCGACCAGGGCGGCAACGAAGTCCTCGGCCACATTGCGGTGTACGTAGATCCGCTCCACGGCGACGCAGATCTGGCCGGCGTTGGCGAACGCTCCAATGGCCGCCTGCTCGGCTGCCCACCGCGGGTCCACGTCCGCGTCAACGACGAGCGGGTCGCTGCCACCGTTTTCGAGGAGCACTTTCGCTCCGGTCCGGGCTGCCGCGGCGGCGACCGCCCGCCCGGTGGTGGTCGAACCGACGTGGGCGAGCACGTCCACCGGCTGGGCGGCCAGCGCCGCCCCCACCTCGGGCCCGCCGGTCAGTAGCGAGAGCACCCCGGGCGGCAACGCCGCGTCCACCGCCTTCGCCAGCAGCCATCCGGTCGCCGGAGTCCGTTCGCTGGGCTTGTAGAGCACCACGTTGCCGGTTACCAGCGCCGCGCCGAGCAGGCCACAGGAGACCGCGACCGGGTCGTTCCAGGGGGTCATCGCGGCGACCACACCGCGGGGCTGCGGCAGCATGAAGTCGATCGCCTCAGCGGCACCGTGTAGGGTCCGGCCACCGCGGATCGGCGCCAGCTCGGCGTACTGGCGCAGGGTGCTTACGCCCGCGTCCACCCCGCCCCGCGCATCCGCGAGCGGCTTGCCCATCTCCACGGTGGTGGCCTGCGCCAGCTCGGCGGCGGCCGCCGCCACCGCGTCCGCGGCCCGATGCAGGGCGGCGGCCCGCTCCGCCGGGGGCGTCCTGGCCCACTCGGTGGCGGCGCCCCGCGCCGCCGCCACCGCCTTGCGGACCTCTTCCGCCGTCGCCACCGGCACCGAGCTGACCGCAGTGCCGTCGGCCGGGTCGTGGACGACGAGGTCGCCCCCCTCGCCGCCCGCCCCCCACACCCCGCCGATGAGCTGAGCAACCGTGTACATGCGGCGGTAGATGCCCCGGGCAGCCCCGGGCAAACGCTATTTGTCCTGGCGACCGGCGGCTAGCATGCTCGAGTGAGTCGAATCGATGTGACGTCCCCGGACGCCATCGTCGTCGGAGCGGGCCACAACGGCCTGGTGGCCGCCAATCTGCTCGCCGACGCCGGCTGGGACGTGCTCGTGCTGGAGGCGACCGGGGCCCCCGGTGGCGCGGTCCGGTCGGCCCAGGTGACCGCTCCCGGCTACCTGAGCGACCTCTACAGCTCCTTCTACCCCCTTGGCTACGCGTCGCCGGTGCTGCGCGGGCTGGGCCTGGACCGGTACGGGCTGCGGTGGCGACATGCCCCGGACGTGTTGGCGCACCTGATGCCGGACGGGCGGGCAGCGGTGCTCAACCGCGACCCGGAGGCTACCGCCGCCTCCCTGGAGAGCTTCGCGGTTGGTGACGGGGAACGGTGGCTGGCGGCCTACGACGACTGGCGTCAGGTGGGCGGCCCAGTGTTGGACGCCATCACCACCCCGTTCCCGCCGGTGCGTAGCAGCGTCGCGCTGCTACGCCGGCTGCGGGTCGCCGGCGCGCTGCGTCTGGCCCGCCGGTTGGTGACACCGGTACGCCGGCTCGGCGACGAACTCTTCACCGGAGCGGGCGGGACGGCGCTGCTCGCCGGCTGCGCGCTGCACACCGACCTCGCCCCGGAGGACGCCGGCTCCGGGGCGTACGGGTGGCTGCTGGCCATGCTCGGTCAGCAGGTCGGTTGGCCGGTGCCGGACGGCGGTGCCCAACGGATCACCGATGCTCTGGTGGCCCGGCTCGCCGACCGGGGCGGCCAGATTCGCTGCGTCGCGCGGGTGGATCGGGTGCTGACCGCCCGGGGCCGGGCGATGGGCGTCCGGACCGAGGACGGCGGGCTCTGGCGGGCCCGCCGTGCGGTGCTCGCCGACGTGCCGGCCCCCGCGCTCTATCTGGATCTGGTCGGGGCCGACGTCCTGCCGCCGCGGCTGGTGGCGGACCTGGCCCAGTTCCGCTGGGACGGCTCAACGCTGAAGGTCGACTGGGCGCTCTCCGCCCCGGTGCCGTGGCGGAACCGGGCGGTCGCCACCGCCGGCACCGTACACCTCGGAGCCGACCTCGACGGGATGACCGGCTATGCGGCGGCGCTGGCCCGCGGGGAACTCCCCCGGGACCCGTTCCTGTTGGTCGGGCAGATGACGGTGGCCGACCCCAGCCATTCGCCACCGGGTACCGAGTCGTTGTGGTCGTATACCCACCTGCCGTTCCGACGGCGGTGGCGGGTCGAGGAGATCGCCGCGCAGGTGCAGCGGATGGAGCAGGTGCTGGAGGAGGCCGCCCCGGGCTTCCGTGCGCTGGTGGTGGGCCGGCACGTGGCGGGACCGGCGGACCTGGAGGCGGGGGACCCGAGCCTGGTCGGCGGGGCACTCGGTGGTGGCACGGCCGCCGTCCACCAGCAGCTCTTCTTCCGCCCGGTCCCTGGACTCGGCCGCGCCGACACCCCCGTTGACCGGCTCTTTCTGGCCAGTTCGTCGGCGCATCCCGGCGCTGGGGTCCACGGCGCGCCCGGTGCGAACGCGGCGCGGGCGGCGTTGGCGCGTGACGCGGCGCTCACCGGTGGTGTGTACGCGGCGACGGTCGGCGCCGCGCAGCGCGCGATCTACCGCTGACCGGGTTCGTGGTGTGGTGCGCCCGAACCCCGCCGGCGCCGTGCCGGTCTCGACCACCGTGCCGGTATCGGCGCTTCGCGGGAGGCGGGCCGCAACTCCGGCCCGGCCCGGCTCAACGTTCGACGTTGCGATGCTTACTGCGTAGGCGGAACGGCATCAGGGCACTTTCAATCTTGGTGGCGGTGGTCATCTTCGAGGCGCCGTCTCGCCGCTCCTCGAACCGGATCGGCACCTCAAGGATCGTGTGCCCCAGCTTCGTGGCCAGGTAGTGCATCTCCACCTGGAAGCTGTACCCATTGGACTGCACCCGCTCCAGGCCGATGTCGCGCAGCGCGTCTGCCCGCCAGATCTTGAAACCGGCGGTGAGGTCCCGGATCCGTACCCGCAGCAGGGTGTGTACGTACAGGTTCGCCCAGCCGCTCAGCGCCCGCCGATAGAGCGGCCAGTTCTCGTCCAGCTCGCCGCCCGGCACGTAGCGAGACCCGATCACTACACCAGCCTGGGTGGACAGCAGCGCGCCCAGCATGCCCGGCAGTGCGTCTGGTGGGTGGGAGAGGTCGGCGTCCATCTGCGCCACGAACTCGGCACCGTCGTTGAGGGCCCGCCCGATGCCGTCAACGTACGCCCGGCCCAGGCCTTCCTTGCCGGCCCGGTGGACGACCTCGATCTGGCCGGGGTGCTCCAGGGCCAGCTTGTCCGCGACCTCGCCGGTGCCGTCCGGCGAGTTGTCGTCGGCCACGAGGACCTTCAACCCGGGCAAGGGCAGCGCGAGTAGCTGTTCCACCAGCGCCGGAAGGTTGCCCACCTCGTTGAAGGTCGGCACCACCACGGTCAGGCGCACGTCCCGCCAGGGCGACGGCAACTGCACGGGTTCACTCATGTCGGAAATCCTTGTTTCGCGGACTTGGCTCCCTGCGAGGGTAGCCAGTGCTCCGGTACGTCATGTGACTGCTCCCTGGCCTCGGCCCGACCCACGTCGGCTGTCAGCGCCCAGCGCAGCCCCGAGGACACGCTTGGTCACCGAAAGGCCCCTCCGCGGGGCAGTCGGGCACATTCTGCCCGAACGCCGGGGACGAACCGAACCGGCGCGCGGGGACGACCGGCGGCCGGGTTAGCTTCTCGGGGGCGGCGGGTAAGTCCACGGCGGGGCGGAGGCCGAGTCAGGTCCACCGCGCCCGCGCCCGCGTCGGCGGCGCCGGCGCTGAGGTTTACTCCCCGGGGCGCCGGGAACCCGCCGGCCGTGCCACAGGTGGAGCCGGATCAGCGCAGGTCGGCCCGGGCAGCAGCCCGCTCCGGCCCAGGTGGGGCTCCCCGCCTCTTTGCTGCGGTGCTGCTGGACCGGGATGGCACCCTCATTGAGGACGTCCCGTACAACGGGGATCCGGAGCGGGTACGGCCGATGCCGGGGGCGCGGGCGGCGCTGGATGCGCTCCGCGCGGCGGGTTTACGGCTGGCGGTGGTGACGAACCAGTCCGGGCTGGCCAAAGGGCTATTTACCAGGACGCAGCTGCGGGCCGTGCACGCCCGGGTTGAGCAGTTGCTCGGCCCGTTCGATGCCTGGCTGGTCTGTCCGCACGACGAAGCGGACCGGTGTGACTGTCGTAAACCCAGGCCCAAACTCATTCACTCCGCTGCCCGCCGGCTCGGCACCACACCGCAAGAGTGCGTTCTGATCGGTGACATTGGCCGCGATGTCACCGCCGCCCTGGCTGCCGGCGCCCAAGCCGTGTTGGTGCCCACGCCGCTGACCAGACCAGCCGAGAGCAGCGCCGCCCCGTGGGTCGCCGCGGATCTACCGACCGCGGTGGCCGAGATTCTTCGTCGGCAGACCGCGATTGCCCCGGCCACCCACCGGCCCACCGCCGCGTCGGCGGCCCCGCAGGTCCCGGCCGCTGTCGGGTCCGAGTCGACCCTGGCCGCTGTCAGGTCCGAGTCGACCCTGGCCGCTGTCGGGTCCGCGCCGATTATGGTCACTGCCGAGCCGGCGCGGCCGTCGCGCTCCCACGGCGGCACCGGAACCGTTCTTGTCGTTCGCTCCGACTCGGCTGGTGACGTGTTTGTTACCGGCCCGGCGATTCGGGCTGTCGCCGCCCACGCCCGCCGAGTCGTCCTGTTGTGCGGACCGCGGGGTCGCGCCGCCGCCGACCTCCTACCCGGCGTGGACGCCGTCGTCGTACACAAACTGCCCTGGATCGATCCCGCGCCCGAACCGGTCTCCGGGCCGGACATCGCCGCGCTCACCGCCACCCTCGCCGCCGTGAACGCCGACGAGGCGGTCATCTTCACCAGCTACCACCAGTCTTCCCTCCCCCTGGCACTGCTGCTGCGTACCGTCGGCGTAGAGCGCATCAGCGCGATCAGCGACGACTACCCCGGAAGCCTGCTCGACATCCGCCACCGCGTTCCGGTCGGCGTCCCCGAGCCCGAACGCGCACTCTCGCTCGCCGCCGCCGCTGGTTACTCCCTACCTCCCGATGACGAACCGGCCCTGCGACTGCGGCCCGTGCCGCCGCCGCCCGCGCGGGCGGGTGCACCGGGCTACGTTCTGCTCCACCCCGGCTCGGCGGCACAGTCCCGGGGGTTGCCACCGGACCTGGCGGTGGAGATTGTCCGGACGCTGGTCAACGCGGGCCACCGCGTCGTGGTTACCGGCGGCCCGGACGAGGTGGCGCTGACCGCCCAGGTGGCCGGCGGACTCGCCGTTGACCTCGGTGGCGGGACCGAGCTGGTCGACTTGGCCGCGGCCGTCGCCGGCGCCGCCGCGGTGATCGTCGGCAATACCGGTCCGGCCCACCTCGCCGCCGCGTACGGCGTCCCGGTGGTCAGCCTCTTCGCCCCGACCGTCCCATTTGGTCAGTGGGGACCGTGGCGGGTGCCGACCGTTCGGCTCGGCGACCCGGACGCCCCCTGCCGCGGCACCCGCGCCGCCACCTGCCCGGTGCCCGGCCACCCGTGCCTGAGCCGGATCCAGCCCGAGGAGGTGCTTACCGCGCTGGCCCTGCTCGGCGTAGCGCCGTCCCGACCGTCGAGCTCGGCGGGGGTCGTTGCCCTGGCTCGGAGCGGCCGATGAACATCCTGCTCTGGCATGTGCACGGCTCCTGGACCACGTCGTTCGTCCATGGCAAGCATCGTTACCTGGTGCCGGTCACCCCCGACCGCGGCCCGGACGGCCGGGGTCGGGCCCGTACCTATCCGTGGCCGGAGAACGCGGTCGAGATCAGCCCGTCGGAGTTGGCCACCGCCGAGGTGGATCTGGTCCTTCTGCAACGACCCGAGGAAGAGGCCCTGGCCATCGAGTGGCTGGACCGCCGGCCGGGCCGCGACATTCCGGCGATCTACGTCGAGCACAACACCCCGAAGGACGGTGCGGTGCCGAACAGCCGACACCCGATGGCCGACCGAGACGACCTGTTGATCGCTCACGTGACCGCCTTCAACCAGCTCTACTGGGACACCGGTGGCACCCGGACCACCGTGGTGGACCACGGTGTCGTGCCGCCGACGGTCAGCTACAGCGGCGAGTTGGAGCGGCTCGCAGTGGTGATCAACGAACCGATTCGTCGCTGGCGGGTCACCGGTACTGACCTGCTGCCCCGCTTCGCCGAGCTCGCTCCGCTGGACGTGTTCGGCCTGAAGGTGACCGGGCTCGCCGACCGGCTCGGACTGCCCGCCGACCGGGTGACCAGCCACGACGACCTGCCCCAGGCGCGGATGCACGCCGAGTTGGCTCGGCGGCGGGCCTATCTGCACCTGTGCCGCTGGACATCGCTCGGGCTGAGTCTGATCGAGGCGATGACGATCGGAATGCCGGTCGTCGCGCTCGCTGCCACCGAGGCCGTGATGGCGGTGCCGCCCGGGGCCGGTGCCCTCGCTACCCGGGTTGACGACCTGCTCACCGCCACCGGTCAGTTGCTGGCGGACCCAGCGAGCGCCCGCCGGGCGGGCGCTGTCGCCCGCCGCGCCGCCCGCGACCGGTATGGCCTGGACCGTTTCCTCACCGACTGGGACCGGCTGCTGGAGGAGGAAGTATGCGGATCGCGATGATCTCGGAACACGCCAGCCCGCTCGCGGTCCTTGGCGGGGAGGACGCCGGCGGCCAGAACACGCACGTCGCCGAGCTCTCCGCGGCGCTCGCCGCGGCCGGCCACGAAGTCCGGGTCTACACCCGCCGGGACGCCGTTGACCTGCCGGGAACGGTTCGCTGCCCGGACGGGTACGAGGTGGTGCACGTCCCGGCCGGCCCGGCCGAGCCGCTGGCCAAGGACGCCCTGCTGCCACACATGCGGGAGTTCAGTCACTGGCTGACGGAACGGTGGCGTGGTGATCGATGGACCCCGGAGGTGGTCCACGCGCACTTCTGGATGAGCGGCCTCGCCGCGCTCGCCGCTGGCCGCAAAACCGGTGTGCCGGTGGTGCAGACGTACCACGCGCTCGGTGTGGTGAAGCGGCGGTACCAGGGCGTACAGGACACCAGTCCGGCCCGCCGTATCGGTTACGAGCGGCAACTCGGTCGCGCGGTGGATCGGGTGATCGCCCAGTGCCAGGACGAGGTCGGCGAGTTGGTGCGGATGGGGGTGCCCCGGTCGCGGATGACGGTCGTCCCCTCCGGAGTCAACCTCCGTACCTTCGCCCCGCTTGGCCCGGCCGCCGCACGCGACGACGGCCGCCCCCGCATTCTCACCGTGGGGCGGCTGGTCGAGCGGAAGGGCTTCCAGACCGTGGTCCGGGCGATGGGATACGTGCCGGAGGCGGAGTGCGTGGTGGTCGGCGGCCCACCGGCCGGGCTCCTCGAAACCGACCCGTACGCGGGGCGGCTCCGCGCCCTGGCGCACACCTGCGGGGTGGCTGACCGGGTGCGGCTGGCCGGAGCGGTGCCCCGGGAGGAGATGGGCCACTGGTACCGGTCCGCGGACGTGCTGGTCGCCGCGCCGTGGTACGAGCCGTTCGGGTTGACCCCGCTCGAGGCGATGGCGTGCGGCGTGCCGGTGGTGGGGACCGCGGTCGGGGGGCTTCGGGACACGGTGGTGGATGGGGTGACCGGTGACCTGGTGCCCGCCCGGGATCCCCGCGCGCTCGGTACCGCGATCCAGCGACTACTCGACGACCGGATTCGTCGGTTCGGGTACGCGGCGGCGGCGCTGGACCGGGCTCGGGAGCGCTACGCGTGGGCGGCCACGGCGGAGCGGCTGGTGGAGGTTTACGGCGACGTGGCGGCCATCGGCCGGGCGACCCGGGTGGTGGCCGGATGACGCCGGCCCGGTCGCTGCTGGAGGAGCACCTGACGGGGCTTACCGCCGCGCTGCCGTCGTATCGCCGAGCCGCCCAGCGACTCCCCGCCTGGGGAGCCGAGCTCGCCCGTACCCTCGCTGCTGGTGGTCGGCTGCTGGCGGCCGGCAACGGCGGTAGCGCCGCCGAGGCGCAACATCTCACCGCCGAACTCGTCGGCAAGCTTCGCGCCGACCGTCAGCCCTTCTCCGCCATCGCCCTGCACGCCGAGACCAGCGCCCTTACCGCCATCGGCAACGACTACGGCTACGACCAGGTTTTCGCCCGTCAGGTGTATGCCCACGGCCGCCCCGGGGACATCCTCCTGCTGCTGTCCACCAGTGGCCGGAGCCGGAACCTCCTCGCGGCAGCGCAGGCCGCCCACCAGGTCGGCCTGCGCTGCTGGGCGCTGACCGGCCCCGCCCCCAATCCGCTGGCCGACCTCTGCCACGAGACCCTCGCCGTCCCCGCACCGGACGGGCAGATCGTCCAGGAGCTGCACCTGGTCACCAGTCACCTGCTCTGCGAGTACACCGAGCAGGCGCTGCCGGTGGTCCTGGCCGCCACCGCGGGTACACCGGAGGGGCTGCCGGTGGCGGGGATGCCGTTGACCGGCCTGGAAGCCGAGGTGCCGGCCGATCCACCGGCCACCGGGCCGGTGCGGACCGGGGTTGAGGTGGTCCCGGAGGACGGGCAGCAGGTCGAGGGGATGAGGAGGTAAGTGTGAGGGGACCCCTGGTGGTGGTCGGCGACACCCTGCTCGACCGGGACGTGGAGGGGGCGGTGAACCGGCTCTGTCCGGACTCGCCGGTGCCGGTGCTCGACGAGACCTCGTCTGCCGACCGGCCGGGCGGTGCCGGTCTGGCCGCGATGTTCGCGGCGGCGGCGCCGGACACCGAGGTCGTCCTGGTGACCGCCCTGGCCGACGATGCCGGTGCCGCCCGGCTCAGCTCGCTTCTCGCCGCCGCCGGCGTCCAGGTGTATGCCCTCGGGCTGGCTGGCGGGACTCCGGAGAAGGTCCGGTTGCGGTCGCAGGGCCGGGTCTTGCTGCGCCATGACCGCGGCGGTGCCGTCGGTGAGCCCAGCCCGCCGGCGGAGGCGGTGCTGCGGGTCATCGCCGGGGCCGCCACCGTGCTGGTCAGTGACTATGGCCGTGGAGTGGCCGGGCAACCGGTACTGCGGGCGGCGCTGGCCGGCACCCGGGCACCGGTGGTCTGGGATCCGCATCCTCGGGGGCCGGCCGCGGTGCCCGGGGTGCACCTGGCCACGCCCAACGAGTCCGAGGTACGCGAGCTGGCGAAGGTGCCGCCGGGCGAGACCCGGCTGGTGACCGCGTCGCGGGGCGCGCTGGAGTTGCGTCAGCGATGGCAGGCGCGGGCCGTCGCGGTGACGATGGGCGGGGAGGGAGCGCTGCTCTGTCACGCCGGGCCGACGCCGCTGATCGTGCCCGCGATTTCCACAGCGGACGGAGACACCTGCGGTGCGGGGGATCGATTCGCGGCCACCGCCGCCATCGCTCTGGCCCGGGGTGCGTTGGTCTCCGAGGCGGTGCAGGAGGCGGTCGCCGAGGCGTGTGCGTACGTGGCGGGTGGGGGAGTGGCGAGTATGCTGCCGCCACCGGTTGGGCCGTTGCCCTCGGTGCTGCCGGGTGTCCCGGCCGAGCGGGTCGGCGTGGCGGCTGCCGCCACCGTCGTCTCCGAGGTCCGCGCCGCCGGCGGCACCGTCGTCGCGACCGGCGGCTGCTTTGACCTACTGCACGCGGGGCACGTGGCGACCTTGCAGGCTGCCCGTCAACTTGGCGACTGCCTGGTGGTCTGCCTCAACTCCGATGCCAGCGTGGCGGCGTTGAAGGGTCCGGACCGGCCGGTGATGCCGCAGGGCGACCGGAGTCGCCTCCTCGCCGCCTTGAGCTGCGTCGACGCGGTCATGGTCTTTGACGATCCAACTCCGCAGGCGGCCCTGACCTGGCTCCGGCCGGATATCTGGGTCAAGGGGGGCGACTATGCCACCGGTGGTGGCGAACCGGTGCTGCCGGAGGCGGACCTGGTGCGGCGGTGGGGCGGGCACACCGTGGTGGTGCCGTACCTGGACGGGCGCTCGACCACCGAGATGATCGCGGCTGCGCACCAGCGGGGTGGTGCCAACGCCACCACGTCGGCGGCAACCGCGGTGCTGCGCGCAGACCCATCACCGGGGGTGGCGACCCGGCCCCATCGATCGGCGGGGATCCGATGAACGCCGGGTACACGGTCCTGGTGACCGGTGGGTCGAGTGGGCTGGGCGCGGCGGTGGTCTCGGCGGTGGCCGAGGCGGGTGGGCGACCGCTGGTGCTGGACCGGCAGCCCCCGGCGGATGGGGTGCCGTGGGCTGCGTGCGATCTGGCGGATACTCGGGGGGCCGAGGCCGCCACTCGAGAACTCGCCGAGGACAGCGGCGGCCTGGACGCCGTGGTGACGGCGGCCGGAATGGATGTACCGGGTCGGCTGGCCGATCTGCCGGGGGAGGTCTGGGACCGGATCGTCACGGTGGACCTGCTCGCCACCGCCGCCGTTATCCGCGCGGCGCTACCGTTCCTCGAGACGGCTCGGGGCCGGATCGTCACCGTCGCCTCAACGTTGGGGGTCAAGGCGGTCGGCGACGCGACGGCGTACTGCGCGGCGAAGTTCGGGGTGGTCGGGTTCACCCGTTCCCTCGCCGCCGAGCTCGCCGGCCGAGTCGGCGTGACCCTGCTCATCCCCGGTGGTATGCGCACCGCCTTCTTTGACGACCGGGACCCGCAGTACCGACCCGGACCGGACGCGATCCTCAACGACCCGGCGGACACCGCCGCCGCCGTCATGTTCGCCCTGACCCAACCCGCCGGCTGTGCCGTCCGGGAGCTGGTGGTCTGCGCCGAACAGGAGTCCTCCTACCCGTGATCCTGATTCTTCGTGCGCTGGGCCTCGGCGACCTCGCCACCGCCGTGCCGGCCCTGCGTGCCCTGCGTGCTCGCTACCCCGACGAGCACCTGGTCCTGCTTGCCCCGCGCTGGTTGGCCCCGTTGGTCGAGCTGATCGGCGGTATCGACGAGCTGGTCGACACCGCCGGTCTGGCTCACCTGCGGTGGCGCGGCCCCGCCCCCGACCTGGCGGTTAACCTGCATGGCCGCGGGCCAGAGTCACACCGCCTGCTGGTCGGCACCCGCCCCCGTCGGCTGTTCGCCTTCGTGAACCGGGCCGCCGGGCACCACGACGGCCCCTCCTGGCGGGCCGACGAGCACGAGGTCCATCGGTGGTGCCGCCTGCTGGCCTGGCACGGTGTTCCGACCGACCCGACTGATCTGGGTCTGCGCCGGCCAGCACCCGGCCGGAACCCGACCGGGGTGACTCTGCTGCATCCTGGCTCGAAGATTCCGGGCAAACGCTGGCCGGTGGAGCGGTTCGCGGCCCTCGGCCGCCAGCTCGCCGGGACCGGTCATCAGATCGTCATCACCGGTGACGCCACCGAGCAACCCCTCGCCCGCCGGGTCGCGCAGCTCGCCGGGCTGCCCGCGCACACCGTACGAGCCGGCCGTACCGACTTGCGTCACCTCGCCGGCCTGGTCGCCCACGCCCGCCTGCTGATCAGCGGTGACACCGGCATCGCCCACCTCGCCACCGCCTACGGCACTCCCTCGGTGGTCCTCTTCGGTCCCCACTCGCCGGCCCATTGGGGACCACCACCCGAACGGACGTGGCATCGGAGCCTCGGGGCGGGCGGCGGGGACTGTCCGGACCGGGACGGGGCGGGGCCCCATCCGACGCTGGCGGCGATCAACGTCGACCAGGTGCTGGTCGCCGTGGCCGAGGTGGAGCGGATGGTGCGGGCGACCGGTGCGACTGCGGCGTAGCGATCCGGGCCGGCCCGGCTACCGGCGCCACCGGCGCGGCCGGGGCTGGGGGTTCTGTGATCCGGCCGGCGAGCCGGTCCGGGATCCGGATCGGCTGGCCCGCCTGCGTGACCTCGTCATCCCGCCGGCCTGGCAGGACGTGTGGATCTCGCCGTATCCGAACGGGCACATCCAGGCAACCGGCGTTGACGCTGCTGGGCGCCGACAGTACCTGTACCACCCGGAGTGGCGGCGCAAGCGGGACGAGGCGAAGTTTGACCACGTGCTCGAGGTGGCCCGGCGGTTGCCCCGGTTGCGCGAACGCATCGCGGAGGACCTCGACGGTCGGGGACTGAACCGAGATCGGGTGCTGGCCACTGTGGCTCGACTGTTGGACCTGGGTGCCTTCCGGGTGGGCAGCGAGCGGTATGCGGCCGGCGACGATCCGACGTTCGGAGTGTCCACCCTGCGCCCGGAGCACGCTCACTCCCGCCGTGGCTGCATGGTCCTCGAGTTTCCGGCGAAGGGCGGCGTCGAACAGGTTCGGTGGATTGAGGATCCGGTGCTGTGTCGGGTGCTGGCCAATCTACGGCGTCGCCGCCGCGCCGCGGCTCGGCTCTTCGGTTACTGGGACGGCCGGAACTGGCGGGACGTGCGCCGAGACGATGTCAACGGGTATCTGCGAGTGGCCAGCGGTGGTGAGATGACCGCGAAGGACTTCCGGACCTGGCACGCCACCGTTTTGGCGGCCACCGGGCTGGCCACTGCTGGCGGAGAGCGGTCCGCCACCGCTCGTCGGCGCGCGGTGGCCGCGGTGATGCGTGAGGTGGCGGGGTTGCTCGGGAACACGCCGACGGTGGCCCGCACGTCCTACGTTGACCCCCGGGTCGTGGACCTCTACCACGACGGGGTGCTGGCGCCGGTCGGTCGGTGGATGCCCCGCGAGGATGCCGAGCGGGGGGTCCTCGAACTGTTGGCCGAGGCCTGAGCGGTCGCCCCCCGAGCCGGGGCAGTCGCCCGGCCGGCGCCGGCGGTCTGGGTAAGCAGTGGCGCAGGGGCCGGCCTCAGCGGCGGAACATCGCTCGGATCGCGGCGACCAGCAGTAGGCCGCCCACCACCACGCCGAGAAGGCGTACGCCGGGGATGTCGGCCGGGCCCGTCGCCTCGGCCAGGAGTTCGGAGTCCATCCCTGAACTCTCCCGGTCCGGTCGCCACCCAGCAACTGTAAGGTTTATTGACTATTTATTTGGGTGATGTGACCATGGCAAAGCGTCGCCACCCGGGCGCAGAGGGGGAGGGACATGACCGACTGGATTGCCGAGCGGCCTGAGGCGGCGGTGTGAGTACACGTGAGGCACACCTTGCTTCCCTGGCCGCCACCGTCCTTCAGCCGGGCTTTGTCGGTACCACCGCCCCGTCCTGGGTGCGCCGCTGGCTGGGGGAGGGGCTCGGCGCGGTGGTGCTCTTCGCCCGTAACGTGGTCGACTCGGAGCAGGTCGCCGCGCTGACCGCGACGCTGCGCGCGGAGCGGCCGGACGTCATCGTCGCCATCGACGAGGAAGCCGGTGACGTGACCCGGATCGAGTCGGGCCTCGGCAGCTCCCGCCCCGGCAACTTGGCCCTCGGCGTGATTGACGATCCGCTTTTGACCGAGGAGGTGGCCAACGACCTCGGCGCGGAGCTGGCGGCGCTCGGGATCACCCTGAACTACGCGCCCACCGCCGATGTCAACTCCAATCCGGACAACCCGGTGATCGGAGTCCGATCCTTCGGGGCGGACCCGGATCTGACCGCCCGGCACACCGCCGCCTGGGTGCGGGGCCTACAGGCCGGCGGCGTCGCGGCCTGCGCCAAACACTTCCCCGGGCACGGTGACACCCAGGTCGACTCCCACCACGGTCTGCCCCGGATCGCCGGCGATCGGAGCCGGCTGGACGCGGTGGAGCTGACCCCGTTTCGCGCCGCGCTCTCCGCTGGCGTGCAGGCCGTCATGACCGGTCACCTGTTCGTGCCCGCGCTGGACCCAGACCTACCGGCCACCCTGAGCCGCCGGATCCTCACCGGCCTGCTCCGGGACGAGTTGGGCTTCGCCGGGGTCGTGGTGACCGACGCGGTGGAGATGCGCGCGGTCGCCGACCGGTACGGCTTCACCGGCGCCGCGGTACGTGCCCTGGCCGCGGGGGCCGACGCCATCTGCGTCGGCGGCGAGCACGCCGACGAGGACGCGGCCCGGCGGCTGCGGGACGCGATCGTGGCCGCCGTCGCAGCGGGAGAACTGCCCGAGGAGCGCCTAGCCGAGGCGGCCAAGCGGGTGGACCAACTCGCCGCCGCCACCGCCGCCCGCCAGGCCGGCCGGCCCACCCGTCCAGCGGCCGGCAGCGGCTCGGCGATAGGGTTCGCCGCCGCCCGCCGGGCCGTGCGGGTAACGACGGTTGGTGCCGGGCTGGGCGCGCTGCCGCTGGCCGGCCCCGCCCACGTGGTCGAGTTCGCGCCGCCCCGCAACCTCGCGATCGGCACGGAGACACCGTGGGGCGTCGCCGCGCCCCTGGCGGCTCTGCTACCGGGCACGACCACCGCCCGATATGTCGAGGCCGAGGTGCCCCTGGACCTCACCAGCCAAGCCGGTGGCCGCCACCTTGTCCTCGTCGTGCGTGACCTACACCGGCATCCGTGGATGCGGGCAGCCGTGACGCGCGCTTTGACCGGTCGCCCGGATGCCGTCGTCGTCGAGTTGGGCGTACCCGAACTGGTCACCGGGGCGGTGCACGTCGCCACCCACGGCGCGACCCGCGCCGGCGGCCGGGCCGCGGCGGAGCTCCTGACCGGGATCAGCTGATCGCGAGCCGCGACGGCCGCCGGACCGGGATCGGCTGACTGCGAGCTGCGGCGGTCAGCGGTCTGGGGAGAGCCTCGCCACCTCGTCGAGCAGACGGTCCACTTCGGGGTGGGTGTTGTAGTGGTACAGGCTGACGCGTACCGCCCCGCCGCTGTCCCGCAGCCCCAACGTCTGGAAGTACTCGTAGGCGTAGTAGTCACCGGCGGAGAGGCAGAACCCCGCCGCACCGAGCGCCGCCTGAGTTTCCGCCGGCGACTGGCCGGCCAGCCGGAACGACACCGTGGGGCAGCGCCGGGCCGGGGAGCCGAGCACGGTGACCGCGGGCAGGTCAGCGAGACCGCCGAGTAACCGGTCCAACAGCTCCTCCTCGTACGCGCGCGCCGCGCTCAGGCTGCTCCGCAGTCGCTCCCGCCGGCTCCCGGTGGCCGTCGGGTCCAGCCCGGCGAGATGGTCCACGGCGACGGCCGCCCCGGCCAGCAGCGGAAAACTGGGCGTCCCGTACTCGAATCGATCGGGTACGGAGTCGGCGGAGGGGCGTAGCTTCGCCGGGCGCAGCTGCTCCCAGCACGCCGGATCCGCCGCCACCGCGGCCAGGTGCGGTCCAGACCACTTGTAGGCGCTGGTGACCAGGAAGTCAGCGCCCAACGCGGTGCGGTCGGTCGGACCGTGCGGCACCGAGTGCACACCGTCCACGCAGACCAGCGCTCCGACGGCGTGGGCTGCTTTGGCGATCGCCGCCACGTCGGGCATCGTGCCGATCGCATTGCTAGCGGCGGTGACCGCCACCAGCCGAGTCCGTTCGTTGACCAGGTCGGGGTACTGACCAGTCGGCAGCTCGCCGCTGTGCCTGTCGAACTCCGCCCACCGTACGGTTGCGCCCGCCGCCTCGGCTGCCTGGATCCACGGCCGGACGTTGGCGTCGTGGTCGAGTCGGGACACCACCACCTCGTCTCCTGGCCGCCAGGTTGCCCCGAGGGCGCGGGCCAGGGTGTAGGTGAGCGCGGTCGCGCTCGGGCCCAGCACCACCCCCTCCGGATCCGTGCCGAGCAGGTCGGCCAGGGCCGTACGGGCGGCGGCCACCAGCTCCAGCGAGCGTCGGCCGGGAAGGTTGCCGCCGCTGCGGTTGCCCAGCGCCGCACCCATCGTCTCGGTCACCGCGGCGATCACCGGCGCGGCGGTCTGGGTGCCGCCGGCACCGTCGAAGTGGACGTGCCCCTCGGCCAGGGCGGGATACGCGGCCCGAATGCGGGCGATGTCGAACGGCATGAGCGGACCCTAACCCGCGCTGCCGAAGTTGGCGGAAAGTCGGTACGGCGGCCGTCTCGTACCCTTGGGCCGTGACGAACCGATGCATTCCCCTCCCCCCGAAAACCCCCCGTCGCACCGCCGGCCTCCTCGTCGGCCTGGCCCTCGGTGCCGCAGTGCTGGCCGGCTGCGGCTCCGCCGAGGGGGTCTCTACCGACTGTGGGCTGGACGGCTGCACAGTCACCTTCGACCGTGAGACCAACGCCGAGGCCAGCATCCTCGGTGTCGAGGCGAGGTTGATCGGTGCCCAGGACGATGAGGTGACCGTCGAGGTCGCCGGCGAGCAGCTCACCCTCACCACCGGGCAGCCGGCCGCCGAGGTTGGCGGTTTCTCGGTCACGCTGGAAAACGTCACCGCCGACCAGGTCGCTATCCAGGTGGCGCAGGGCTCGGAGGGCTGAGCGCCCGGAGCCCCTTCGTCCCGGGGTGGATTTTCTACTCGCTCCGGGACGGCGTCTCCGGGGCTACCGCCGCAGGCGTGACGTACGGTAGCTCCGGGCAGGTGTTATCAGCGCCGTCGCTCCGGCATCCCCCTTTCGGTGCCTTCTGCCTCCTCTGCTGTCGTGACCAGAAGGTCTGAACTGGTCGGCCCGGCCGATCGCCGGCACCATTGGGCCTTCGCCGGGCGTCCTGACGCCCGGTTGGTGAGGAGGAGAGACCGTGCAGAGCTACCTCGGGACGATCATCGTCGTGCTTGCCGCCGCGGCGAGCGCCCTGTTAGTGGTCGGCGTCACGCACCGGGTAACCCAGCGGCTCGGCCAGCGTTCACTGCTGTTGACCGGGCTGGCCCGGCACGCGCACCGCGCGTTCCAGGTGGCGACGACCATCCTCGCCGTGCAGTTCGCCGTGCGGTTCACCACCGGCTACGCGGCCAACGCCAGCTGGCGTAAGGCCCTGCTGCACTTCCTGGTGCTCGGGGTGATCGCAGCCACCGCCTGGCTGGTCGCCGCCTTGCTGGTGGTGGTCGAGGACACCGCGCTCGCGCGGTTCCAGGTCGAGGTGGCGGACAACCGGCACCGCCGGATTCGCACCCAGGTGGTGCTCCTGCGCCGGTTGACCATCGCGGTGGTCGTCTTCCTGGCGCTCGGCGTGATGCTGATGACCTTCCCTGCCGTCCGCGGAATCGGCGCTGGGGTGCTGACCAGCGCTGGCGTGGTCGGTGTGGTGGCGGCATTGGCCGCGCAGAGTCTGCTGGGCAACGTCTTCGCCGGCCTCCAGCTCGCCTTCAGTGACGCGGTACGCCTCGGCGATGTGGTGGTCGTGGACGGGGAGTGGGGTCGGATCGAGGAGCTGACCCTCAGCTATGTGGTGTTGCGAATCTGGGACGACCGGCGGTTGATCCTGCCCACGTCGTACTTCACCAGCAAGCCGTTCCAGAACTGGACCCGGAGCGAGGCTGCGGTGCTCGGCACCGCCGAGTTCGATGTCGACTGGTCGATCTCGGTGCAGGCGATGCGGGAGGAGCTGCGTCGGCTGGCGGAGAGCAGCGAACTGTGGGACGGCAGAGTCTGTGTGTTGCAGGTGATCGACGCGACCGGCGGCATGATCAAAGTGCGCGCGTTGGTCAGCGCCGCGAACGCCGGCCACCTTTGGGACCTGCGCTGCCTGGTCCGTGAGCACCTGGTTGCCTGGGTGTGGAAGCAGCGGCCGACCGCGATGCCGCGAATGCGGGCCGAGGTCGGTGATGCCGGGGGTGGCCAGCCGTGGCAGTGGGCCTCGCCCCGTCGACCGTCCCAGGCGGGCCTGCTCGCCGACGGTGCCGGGTCCGACGATGCGCGGATCTTCGGCGGCAGCGAGGACGGCACCGCCCGCAGCGAGGCCTTCGTCGGCCCGGACGAGCCGGCCGACTCCCGCCGCTGATCGGCTTGCCCTGTCGCTGATCGGCTTNCCCTGCCGTTGATCGGCTTTGCCCGTCGTGGCCACCTCCGTTCTGCCGGTCGGCCGGTCCGGACCGACGGGCCCGCGGTGGGTTCCACCGCGATCGCCGGCTGCGCGGGCTTGGCTGGGGGAGTTAGCGTGACGTGGTGGGGTGGGGGACGTTGGGCCGAGTGCGGCAACGTTTGGAACGGCGTTTTGGGGGGACCTGCTGCGCGACCCCGTGACCTGCGCCGCGCGTTGGCGAAATCAGGCGACGGATCGGCGGCTGGCTGCCAGGGGGCATGAAGCGCGGTGACGAGGAGAGGAGGACAGCATGGCTGACGTGGCGAACGCCCGCCCGACCCAGACTGGGAGTGAGCCGTCCACCGCCGAACTGGTGCAGCGGGCCACCGAGCAGGTTTCCCGGCTGGTCCGCGACGAGCTGGCGCTGGCCCGCGCGGAGCTGGCCCAGAAGGGGAAGCACGCCGGGGTCGGGGTCGGCCTCTTCGGCGGCGCTGGGGTGTTGGCGCTGTACGGGCTCGGTGCGCTCGCGGCGACCGCGATCCTGCTGCTCGCCCTGGTCCTGCCCGCCTGGGCGGCCGCCCTGATCGTCGCGGTGGTGCTCTTCATCGCCGCCGGGCTCCTCGCCCTGGCTGGGAAGAAGCAGGTCAGCCGGGCGGTGCCGCCGGTGCCGGCGAGCGCGGTGCGCAGTGTCCGGGCGGATGTCGACACCGTCACCGCGGCGGTGAAGGATGGGAAAGCCGCGGCGCAGGACGGGAGACAGGCATGACGGGTAACGGGCGGGCCAGCGGGGACACCGAGGCGCTCCGCGAGGAGATCCGGCGGACCCGGGTCGAACTCAGCGAGACCATGGAGGCGCTGGCCGCCAAGGCGGATGTGAAGAAGCGGCTGCGTTCCTCGACCGAGCAGGCGAAGGATCGGATGCGGGAGCAGGCGACCGCGGCGGCGGCCCGGGTGCGCGGGCGGGCTCGCCCGCACGGTGAACGGGTCCATGGCAGCCCGGTGCCGTTCACCGCGTTGGCCGCGGGCGCGGTGGCCGTCGTCGTCGTACTGATGATCGTCCGAGGGAGGCGTCGGTGAGCAGAGGGTTGGAAAAGGCCGCCTACAAGCCGGTCGGCATTCTGTTGGGTTTCGCCGCCGGTGCCGCTGCCGGCGCCATCTTCGAGCAGGTGTGGAAGGTCGCGGGTGCTGGCGCGGCGCCGAACGCCACCGACGAGGACCGCGGTTGGGGCGAGATCCTGGCCGCCGCGGCGTTGCAGGGGGCGATCTTCGCGGTAGTCCGGGCGGCGGTGGACCGGGGCGGTGCGGTGGGGATGCGCCGGATGACCGGCAACTGGCCGAAGTGACCTGGGTCGTTCGAGCTGAGCCCCCTCGCCGAATTCGGGCGGCATGGGGGCCTTTCCGTTGGTTTGCGGGGACCTGCCGGGCTGATCTTTGGCAGCCGACAGGTCACATGTCAGAGAATTTCGTCCGGTAGGCTGTGCAGAGTTTTTGCGTACGTGGTTTGCTGTTCCACGCTGTTGAAGAGATGGCGTGGGTTGAGAGAAGTCTCCTTCAGGGGGGCCGCCTCAGGCGCCGCTGCTCGAAAACGGCCAACCGGCCGCACGGCGTGCACGGCCGCCAGTTTTAGAAGGAGATACACATGGCGCAGGGAACCGTGAAGTGGTTCAACGCTGACAAGGGCTTCGGCTTCATCACCGTCGACGGCGGGGGTGCTGACGTGTTCGTCCACTTCTCGGCCATCCAGTCCAGCGGCTACCGCACGCTGGAGGAGAACCAGCGGGTGGAGTTCGAGATCGCCCAGGGTCAGAAGGGTCCGCAGGCCGAGCAGGTCCGCCCCCTCTGAGCAACGTTGACCGGCGGAGCGCCGGTCAGTGGCTGATCCGGCTCGCCCGGATCGATAAGAGCCCCGCATCCCTTCCCGGGATGCGGGGCCTCGTCGTTTTCGGGCTGGTGGGGCTCAGCGGCGGCGGGTGCGGAGGCCGAACCAGAGCGAGACCAACCCGGCGAGCGCGAGCGCCGGACCGGCGAGGGCCCAGAGCCGCACGTCGGTCATCACGCTGCCCTCGATGTATCCCAGCCCCTGTACCGTCCAGAGGGCACCGAGCACCACGGCCAGCAGCCCGAGTGCCAGCGCCAGCCAGCCCCGCAGCACGAATTCACGTTCTCGCCCCCCGGGGGCGTCCGTCCCGTTCACCACCGGTCGTGCACCGGTGGCCGGACCAGGTCGTTGTAGACGGTGCCCCAGCCGGCTCCGAGCTGTCGGGTGCCGAGGCCGACCATGCCGGGGGCGCGGTTCAGTCGGGGGAAGGTGCGTTGCTCCATGAGGTGAGCCTAGTGATTCGGGCTGGTCCGGATTCGCGGCGGGGCATAGCTTCACAAGACGTACGTACGGTTTGGAGGGGTCATGTGGGATCCGACAACATATCTGCGCTACGGCGACGAACGGGCCCGGCCGTTTCACGACCTGCTCGCCCGGGTGCCGACCACCCAGCCCCGGGCGGTGGTCGACCTCGGCTGCGGGCCTGGCACACAGACCACGATCCTTGCCGAGCGCTGGCCCGGCAGCCGGGTCACCGGCATCGACGCCGCACCAGAGATGATCGACCGCGCCGCCACGCTGGACAGTCCGGTGGAGTTCGCCGTCGCCGACGTCCGACACTGGCGCCCCAGCCGGGACCAGGACGTGGTCATCAGCAACTCACTGCTCCAGTGGGTACCCGAGCACCGGGACCTGCTCACCCGCTGGGCTCGGGAGTTGCCGTCCGGCGCCGTCCTCGCCGTGCAGGTGCCGGGCAACTTCGACGCGCCGTCGCACCAGGCACTGCGGACGGTGGCCAACGGCTCGGCCTGGCGTACGGTGCTCGGCCCGCTGCTCCGCGACGCGCCGGTGGACGACTCGGTCGGCTACGCCCGGCTGCTGGCCGCCGAGGGGTGCGCGGTGGACGCTTGGGAGACTAGCTACGTGCACCTGCTTGCGGCTCCGGCGGACGCCGACCATCCGGTGCTGAGCTGGATGGAGGGGACCGCACTGCGCCCGGTGCGCGCCGCGCTCGACCCCACCCGCTGGGCCGACTTCCGGCGGGAACTGAGCGTACGGCTCGTTGAGGCGTACCCGGTGCAGCAGGGCCAGGTGTACTTTCCGTTCCGCCGCGTCTTCTTCGTTGCCCGTACCGCCGCCCGCGCAGAGGAGAGTCTGTGACCGACCTGTCCACCTTCATCGCCGGTCTGCCCAAGGCTGAGTTGCACGTGCACCACGTTGGCTCCGCCTCGCCCCGGATCGTCGCCGAGTTGGCCGCCCGGCACGAGGGGCGCAGCCCGGTCCCGGCCGACCCGGCGGCCCTCGCCGACTACTTCGCCTTCCGCGACTTCGCGCACTTCATCGAGGTCTACCTGAGCGTGGTGGACCTGATCCGGGATCAGGAGGATGTCTGGCTCCTCACCCACGAGGTGGCCCGGGAGTTGGCCCGCCAGCAGGTCCGCTACGCGGAGCTGACGGTGACCCCGTACTCGCACGTGCACCGTGGCATTCCCGCACCGGCGTTCTGCGAGGCGATCGAGGACGCCCGCAACCGGGCGGCCGCCGACTTCGGTATCGAGCTGCGCTGGTGCTTCGACATCCCGGGCGAAGCCGGCCTGCCGGCGGCCGAGGAGACCCTGCGGATCGCTCTGGACGAGCGCCCAGATGGTCTGATCAGTTTCGGGTTGGGTGGCCCGGAGGTCGGCGTGCCCCGGCCCCAGTTCAAGCCGTACTTCGATCAGGCCCGCGCGGCCGGCCTTCGGTCGGTGCCGCACGCGGGGGAGACCACCGGGGCGCAGACCGTCTGGGACGCGCTGCGCGACCTGGGCGCCGAACGACTCGGGCACGGCATTTCGGCGATCGAGGACCCAGAACTGCTTGAGTTCCTGGCCGAGCGGCAGCTTGCCCTGGAGGTGTGTCCAACCTCCAACGTCCGCACCCGGGCGGTGGCCCGCATTGAGGAGCATCCGTTGCCCCGGCTGGTTGAGGCCGGGCTGTTGGTCACGATCAACTCCGATGATCCGCCGATGTTCGGCACCACCCTCAACGACGAGTACGCGGTGGCCGCCCGGCTGCTCGGCCTCGGTCCGCAGGGCGTCGCCGCGCTGGCCCGCACTGCCGTGACCGCGTCCTTCCTCGACCCGGCGAGCAAGCAGCGGATCGCTGGGGAGATCGACGCCTACCTGGCGAACGCGTCCTGAACGGGGTGCGCGCGGCGGGAGGAGGGGGGAACGGGTTCCCGCCGCGCGCACGGCTTCACCGGTCGAGGCTGCCTGAACGGCGGGCCGGTGAAGTGGTGGGTTCGCGCCCCGATCATGGCACGTTCGCATTGGCGTACCGCCGGTGTTAAGCGGGATCTAAGGAGAACTTACGCCTGGGCACAGCCCGGGGTAATTCAGCGATCAGCCGGGGCGGTACCGCTTCCAGCGTCGGCCCCCGTCGCGGGCCTCCCGGGTCCGCCGGCCCACCAGGCCGAACCGGCTGACCTGTCGCGGCGTCGCCTCCGGGTCGGCCAGTAGCATCACCACGCTCGCCCCGCCCATTCGGGCGCGGTCGATGCTGACCGAACCGTTGGCCTGCACCGCCACCCGCTTCACGATGTCCAGGCCGAGGCCGGTCGAGCCACGGTCGCTGGCGCCCCGGCGCAGCGCCCGGTCCGGGTCTGCGACGCCCGGCCCGGCGTCGTCGATTCGGATGGCGACGTAGCCGTCCCGCCGCGAGACCGCCACCTCGAACGCCGTTCCCTGGGACGTGTAACGGAACACGTTGCCGATCACGGCGTCCAGCGCGGCGGCCAACTCCGCACGCGGCACCGGCGCCGGGATGCGCAGCTGTGCCCCGGTGACCCGGAACGGCCGGTTCTGGTCGCCGGCCAACGCGGACCAGAACCGCATCCGTTCCCGGACCACCTCGCTGACATCGCAGCTGCCCGGCGCGGTCTCCTGGGTAGCCGCCTTTCGGGTCGTCTTGATTAACTGGTCGACCTCGTCCTCCAGCGTGGCGATCGCCTGCCGGATCCGCCGGATTCCGCGCCGGCGATCCAGCTCTGCCTCGCTGAAGATTCCGATGCTGGTGTCGTCCGGGTCCAACGCCTCGGCGTCCAGCCGAAGCGCGGTCAGCGGCGTGCGTAGCCGGTGGGACAGGTCGGCCACCAGTTCTCGCTCGTCCGCGCGAGTGGCGACCAGGTGCTCAGCCATCCGGTTGAACGCGTACCCGGCCGCGACCAGCTCTCCTGGACCGCTCGGCTCCACCCGGACGTTGAGATCGCCCGCGCCGAGAGCCAGCGCGCCCTGCGCCAGGTCACGGGCCGCGTGCACCGTGCGGGCCGCCACGCGATCAACCACCAACACCGCGGTGGCGACCAGCGTCACCGCCACGCCGGCCGAGAGCCACCACGGGCTCCCATCGCCGAGGCCGGTGGCGGACAGCACCAGGAAGGTGAGGGCCGTGAGGGTACCCATAACCGCCACGATCAGGGCCAGTAACCACCTCAGTCGGGCGCTACCAGGCGGAGGCCCACCCCCCGCACGGTGCGCAGGTAGCGCGGCTTCGCCGCGGTCTCGCCCATCTTCCGACGTAGCCAGTAGAGGTGAACGTCGATGGTCTGGTCCTCGCCGACCGACGGTTGTCGCCATACCTCCTCCAAGAGTTCCCGGCGCGACACTACCCGGCCCGGTCGTGCCGCCAGGTACGCCAGCAGGTCGAACTCCTTGCGGGTCAGCGCCAACGGCTCCCCGTCCAGCTCGGCACTGCGTTCACCGACATCGATCCGAAGCCCACCAACCTCGTGCACCGCGGGCTGGACCGCCCGACTGGCCCGGCCGGCCCGCCGCAGCACGGTCGTGATCCGGGCATCCAGGTGCGCGCCGGTGAACGGCTTGACCATGTAGTCGTCGGCACCGGCGCGCAGCAGCCGGACGACCGACTGTTCGTCGTCGCGCGCGGTGGCGATGATGATCGGGATATCGGTGATACCGCGCAGCATCCGCAGGGCGTCCGACCCGTCGAGGTCGGGCAGGCCCAGGTCGAGTACGACGAGGTCGGGCGTTGCCGCCGCCACTCGGCGCAGGGCCTCGAGCGCGGTGCCAACGGCGTGTACGGCGTGCCCCCGGCCGGTGAGGGAGCGCAGCATCGCGCCGCGGACGACATGATCATCTTCGACCAAGAGCACGGTGGCCACCCCAAGACGGTACTCGGCGCGGCAAGGTGGTCGCGTTGCGGCACCGCGGTGAAACCGGCAAGCTGGTACAACGATGCCCTTCACCCTCTTCGCCGACACGAGACTCGCGCTCGCCCGGGATGCCTTGGCCGGGCTGTCAGTCGGTGACGCGCTCGGCTCCCAGTACTTCGTCCCCGGCCGTAAGCCGGCCGAACTGACCGCCGGCCGGCTCCCGCCGTCGCCGTGGGCCTGGACCGACGACACCGAGATGGCCTGCTCGATCGTCGCCGCGCTCGCCGAGACCGGGCGGATCGACCGGGACGCGCTCGCCCTGGCCTTCGCCGAGCGGTGCGAACCGTACCGGGGCTACGGTCCAGGGGCGGTCAGCATCCTGCGGCTGATCCGCACCGGCACCCCGTGGCCGGTGGCCGCGGCCTCCGCCTTCGCCGGGCAGGGCTCCTGCGGCAACGGCGCGGCGATGCGGGTCGGGCCGCTCGGGGCGTACTTCGCTGACTCGAGCAGCCGCGCGGCGGCCCAGGCTCGCGCCTCGGCCGAGGTGACCCACGCCCACCCGGAGGGCATCGCTGGCGCTGTCGCGGTGGCCGTGGCGGCGTCGCTCGCCGCCCGGGGGCGGCTGGACGGCCACCGCCCGGAACCAGCGCGACTGCTCGCTGGAGTGGCCGCCGCGCTGGACCCGACGAGCGAGGTGCACCGGGGGATCCGGCGGGCCGCCGGACTCCTCGGCCGCCACCCGGAGGCGGCCGTCGCCGAGCTCGGCAACGGGTCGCGGGTCACCGCTCCGGACACCGTCGCCTTCACCTGCTGGGTCGCCGCCAGTCACCTCGACGACTACCCGGCGGCCGTGCGGGTCTGCGTCGAGGCAGGCGGGGACGTGGACACCACCGCGGCGATCGTCGGCGCGATCGTCGCCGCGTACACCGGGGTCGGTACCCCAGCCGGAGTACCGGCCGAGTGGCTGGCCGCCCGCGAACCGCTGCCGGACTGGTTGCCCTGAGCGCCGACGGTCCGGCCGAGGCGGGTACGCGGCGGGTCGACCGATAGCATCGGCAGCGAGTCGTACCGTCTGCCCTGAGGAGTCACCGTGTCCGCACCCCGTATCCCCGTTGTGGCCGACCCCGTCGTCGTGGCCGCCGGGACGACGGCGGCCGACGCGGTCGCGGCGGCCGGACTGCCGATGGCCGGTCGCAGTGCGGTCGTGGTGGTGCGGGACCCGCAGGGCCAGCTTCGCGACCTGGACTGGGTTCCGGAGCAGGAGACCGTGGTCGAGCCGGTGGGCATCGACACCCCGGACGGGCTGGCCGTGCTGCGGCACTCCACGGCCCACGTGCTCGCCCAGGCCGTGCAGGACCTCTTTCCCGAGGCGAAGCTGGGCATCGGGCCGCCGATCGAGAATGGCTTCTACTACGACTTCGCGGTTGACCAGCCGTTCCAGCCCGCGGACCTGACGAAGCTGGAAAAGCGGATGCAGGAGATCATCAAGTCCGGTCAGCGGTTCCGCCGCCGCCGCTTCCGGGACCGGGACGAGGCCCGCGGCGAGCTCGCGGCCGAGCCGTTCAAGCTGGAGCTGATCGAGCTCAAGGGCGACGGGCTGGACTCCTCCCAGGTGATGGAGGTCGGCGGCGGGGAACTGACCAGCTACGACAACCTCGCCGCCGACTCGGACAAGGTCTGCTGGTCGGACCTGTGCCGCGGCCCGCACCTGCCGAACACCCGACTGATCGGGGCGTTCAAGCTGATGCGGTCAGCCGCCGCCTACTGGCGTGGCTCGGAGAAGAACCCACAGCTCCAGCGGGTGTACGGCACCGCGTGGCCGACCCGGGACGAGCTGAAGGCGTACCTGCGGTTGTTGGAGGAGGCCGCCCGGCGGGACCACCGCAAGCTCGGCGCCGACCTCGACCTGTTCAGCTTCCCCGACGAGATCGGCTCCGGCCTGCCGGTGTTCCACCCCAAGGGCGGCGTGCTCAAGCGGACGATGGAGGACTACGTCCGGTCCCGGCACGTCGAGGAGGGCTTCGACTACGTCGGTACCCCGCACATTTCGAAGGAAGGCCTCTTCCACACCTCGGGCCACCTGCCGTACTACGCCGACGGGATGTTCCCGCCCATGCAATTCGAAGGGGCGGACTACTACCTCAAGGCGATGAACTGCCCGATGCACAACCTGATCTACCGGTCGCGCGGGCGCTCCTACCGGGAACTGCCGATGCGGCTCTTCGAGTTCGGCTCGGTCTACCGGTACGAGAAGTCCGGCGTCATCCACGGCCTGACCCGGGTGCGCGGCTTCACCCAGGATGACTCGCACTCCTACTGCACCAAGGAGCAGGCGCCCGCGGAGATCAAGCACCTGCTGGCCTTCGTGCTCGGCCTGCTGCAGGACTTCGGCATCACCGAGTATTACCTCGAGCTGTCCACCCGCGACGAGACCAAACCGGACAAGTTCGTCGGCTCCGCCGAGGACTGGGCGACGGCGACGGCGGTGCTGGAGCAGTGCGCCCGGGACACCGGGCTCGAGCTGGTGCCGGACCCGGGGGGTGCGGCCTTCTACGGCCCGAAGATCTCGGTTCAGGCCAAGGACGCCATCGGCCGTACCTGGCAGATGTCGACGATCCAGTACGACTTCAACCAGCCGGCCGGCTTCGGGCTGGAGTACCAGGCAGCCGACGGCAGCCGGCAGCAGCCGATCATGATTCACTGCGCGAAGTTCGGCTCGATCGAGCGCTTCATCGGCGTCCTCACCGAGCACTACGCCGGAGCCTTCCCGGCCTGGCTGGCGCCGGTGCAGGTGGTCGGCATCCCGATCCGCACCGAGCACACCGAGTACCTCGACGGCTTCGTCGCCGCGCTGCGGGCGGCCGGCGTGCGGGCCCAGGTCGACGCCGGTGACGACCGGATGCAGAAGAAGATCCGCACCGCCCAGCAGCAGAAGATTCCGTTCATGGTGATCGCTGGCGACGACGACGTGGCGGCCGGCACCGTGTCGTTCCGCTACCGGGACGGCTCCCAGCGCAACGGGGTGCCGGCGGCGGAGGCGGTCAACCACGTCCTCGATGTGGTCAACTCCCGCGCCAACCAGGGGCCTTCCGCCGCCGAGGGATGACGGGCGCCCGGGCCGGCGGCACGACCGCCCGGAAGACCCCGACGTGGGGTACCCGGCCCGTCCGTCGGGCTGGTCGGGTACGCCGAGCTTCGGCGCACCCGGTGCGGGGCCGTAGGATCGCTGCTGTGACTGGGGCGGAGGAACACACCAACAGCGATGCTATGGCCGACGGCCTGGACCGGCTCTGGACGCCCCACCGGATGACCTACATCTCCGGCGGGGACCGGCCCGAGGGCGGATACGAGCGGCCCACCGGCTGCCCCTTCTGTCTCGCCCCGCGGCGGTCGGAGCCGGAGAACCTGGTCGTGGCGCGGGGTGAGCACGTGTTCGTGGTGCTCAACCTGTACCCGTACAACCCGGGGCACCTGCTGGTCTGCCCCTACCGGCACGTTGCCGACTACACCGACCTCGACGACCGGGAGACGGCGGAGCTGGCCGCCGTCACCCAGACCGCGATGCGGGTCATTCGTAAGGTCAGCAGTGCCCACGGCTTCAACCTCGGGATGAACCAGGGCGGGGTCGCCGGTGCCGGTATCGCCGCGCACCTGCACCAGCACGTGGTGCCCCGCTGGGGCGGTGACGCCAACTTCATGCCGGTGATCGGCCGGACCAAGGTCCTGCCGCAGCTGCTCGGCGACACCCGGGCGCTGTTGGCCAGCGCCTGGCCCTCCTGACCCCTGCAATCCCGCGGCGCCGGCCACCCCTCATCGGCGGGCCGAAGGCGATGACCGCCGTCGCGGTACGCGGTCAGCCGCGCTCCGCGCGGACCCGGTCGGCCTGGTGGCTGGGCATGGTTTCGTAGCGGGCGAACTCGCGGCGGAAGGTGCCCGTACCGGCGGTCATCGAGCGCAGCTCCACGGCGTAGCGGAGGAGTTCGGTCGCGGCCACCTCGGCGCGGATCAGCGTTCGCCCCTCGGCGGTGGTGTCGGGCTCGGTGCCGAGCACCCGGCCGTGGCGGCCGGAGAGGTCGCCCAACACCGCGCCGACCGACGCGTCGGGTACCCGGATGACCACCTCGTCAACCGGTTCCAGCAACGTCGGCTGGCCCTTGTCGGCCGCGTCCCTGAGCGCCAGCGCACCGGCGGTCTGGAACGCCGCGTCGGAGGAGTCGACGCTGTGCGCCTTGCCGTCCACGAGCGTCACCCGCAGGTCCACCAGGGGGGCGCCGGCGGCCAGTCCGCGCTCCAGCTGGGCCCGGACCCCCTTCTCCACCGACGGGATGTAGTTGTGCGGTACGGCTCCGCCCACCACCCGGCTGACGAACTCGAAGCCAGCGCCCCGGGGGAGCGGTTCCACCTCGATGTCGCAGACCGCGTACTGGCCGTGCCCGCCGGACTGCTTGACGTGCCGGCCGTGCCCCTTGGCCGGCACGGCGAACGTCTCCCGCAGCGCGACCCGCACCGGTGTCGTGTCCAGCTCCACCCCACCGCTGCGCAACCGGTCCAACACCACGTCGGCGTGCGCCTCCCCCATGCACCAGAGCACGAGCTGACGGGTCTCGCTGTCGCGGTGGAGCCGCAGGGTGGGGTCACCGGCCACCAGCCGGGCGAGGTTACGGGCGAGCGCGTCCTCGTCGGCCCGGGTACGTGCCACGATCGCCACCGGCAGCAGCGGCTCCGGCATCTCCCAGGGCGCGACCAGCAGCGGGTCGTCCTTGGCCGAGATGGTGTCGCCGGTCTCCGCGCTGCCCGACTTGGTGAGCGCGCAGAGGTCACCGGCGACACCGGCGCGCACCTCGCGTAGCGCCGCGCCGAGCGGTGAGTAGAGGTGGCCGACCCGTTCGTCGGCGTCGTGGTCGGGGTGGCCACGGTCGGCCAGACCGTGCCCGGAGACATGCACGACCTGTTCGGGGCGGAGCGTGCCGGAGAAGACCCGGACCAGGGATACCCGCCCCACATGCCGGTCGATGGTGGTCTTGACCACCTCGGCGACCAGTGGCCCGGCCGGGTCGCAGGTCAGCGGGGGCCGGGGCGTGCCATCCACCCCGGTCACCGCCGGGAGGTCGTGCTCCGGTGGTGCGGGGAAGCCCGCGGTGAGCACCTCCAGGAGGGCGTCGAGCCCGACCCCGGTCTGCGCGCAGACCGGCACCACGGGATAGAAGTGCCCGCGCGCGACCGCCTTCTCCAGATCCTCGATGAGGATGTCGGTGCCGATCTCGGCACCTTCGAGGTACCGGTCCATGAGGGTCTCGTCCTCGCTCTCGGCGATGATTCCCTCGATCAGTTCGTTGCGGGACTCGACGATCGCCGGCAGGTGTTCCGGGTCCGGATCCCGCACCTCGGCGGGCAGCCCGGTGGTGTAGTCCAGAACCCGGCGGGTGATCAGCCCGAGCAGGCCGGCGGTGGAGACGCCGTCGTCGCCGAGCATCGGCAGGTAGAGCGGGAGCACGTTGTCGCCGAACACCCGCTGGCAGAGGGCGACCGCCTCGTCGAAGTCCGCGCGCGGGTGGTCCAGCCGGGAGACGGCCACCGCCCGGGGCATGTTCACGGCCGCGCACTCCTCCCACAGCGCGGCGGTGGTGGCATCCATCCCGTCCACGGCGGAGACGACGAAGAGCGCGGCGTCGGCGGCCCGTAGCCCGGCGCGCAGCTCGCCGACGAAGTCGGCGTAGCCGGGGGTGTCCAGCAGATTGACCTTGATCCCGTCGTGTACGAGCGGCGCGCAGGCCAGGGCCACCGACCGTTGTTGGCGGACAGCAGCCGGATCGTGGTCGCAGGTGGTGGTGCCGTCGGTGACGTTCCCGGCGCGGCCGATCGTGCCGGTGGCCGCGAGTAGCGCCTCGACCAAGGTCGTCTTGCCGGCGCCGGAGTGCCCGACGAGCACTACGTTGCGGATGTCTCCGGGGTGGGTCACCGCCGGTACCGCGCCGGTGACCCCCCTGTCCTGACTCTTCTGCGCCATTGGCGCACCTCCCTCAGCCGGGTGTGGTGGTGGCGACCGCCGCGCGCGAGAGAAAGCGGCCTGGGGCGGGTGCGCGGCGATATCCTCCGGGGTGCTGCTGCCAAGCGGGAACGGGATAGGCGGGTCGGTGAGCTGCCTCACCTTTCTGGGTCGATCAGACACCCCGATGCCGGTACGGCACAAGTTCCCTCGGGCGGGTCGCCCGACCGTCCGAGGCGCTGGGGGCACCGGACCGTTATCGTGGGACCGCCATGGCGAAGATCTTCCAAGTGACGGCCCGTGCGGGCATGACCCGCGTCGTCGAACCGGTCGCGCGCCGCCTGCTCCGTGCGGGCGTGACCCCCAATACCGTTACCGTGACGGGCACCCTCGGGGTGCTCGTCGGAGCACTCGGCTTCGGAGCCCGCGGGCATCTCGTCGCCGGCGCGTTGATCGTCACCGTCTTTGCCCTCACCGATCTGCTGGACGGGACGATGGCCCGGATGAGCGGTGGCTCCACCCGGTTCGGGGCGTTCCTTGACTCGAGCATGGACCGGGTCGCCGACAGCGCGGTCTTCGGCGCGGTGGCCTACTACCTCTCGACCGAGGGCAACGACTCGGGGGTAGTCGCCGCACTGCTCTGTCTGGCCGCCGGTGGACTCGTCTCGTACGTGAAGGCGCGGGCCGAAGGGCTGGGCCTGACCTGCAACGTGGGCATCGCCGAACGTACGGAGCGGCTGTTGATCGTCGGTGTCGGGGGCCTGCTGGCCGGGCTGGGCCTGAAGGTCGCCCTGCCGGTCGCGCTCTGGCTGCTCGCCGCGGTCTCGATCTTCACGGTGGGGCAGCGGATGGCCCACGTGTACCGGCAGGCCCAGCAGCTCCCCACCGCCTCGGGCGGACAGCGGTGAGGGCGGTCGAGGGGCGGCAGCGGTGAACCTCACCGAGCTGGCCTACCTCGCGGGGTGGCGTGCGGTACGCGCACTGCCCCGGTCGGTGGCGGCCACCGTCTTCCGGGCGGGCGCCGACCACACCCACCGCCGCGGCGGTGCGGGCGCGGCCCGGCTCCGCGCCAACCTGCGCCGGGTGGTGGGTCCGGAGGTCTCCGAGGCCGAGCTGGACGGGCTGGTCCGAGCCGGGCTGCGCTCCTACGCCCGGTACTGGATGGAGGCGTTCCGACTGCCGACGCTGAGCCGGGCTCAGCTGCTCGCCGGATTCCGGCTCGACGGCCAGGAGCTGCTCGCCGCGGATGTGGCCGCCGGCCGGGGCGCGATCGTGGCGTTGCCACACTCCGGCAACTACGACATGGCGGGTGCCTGGGTCGCGGCGATGGGCTGGCCGATCGCTACCGTCGCCGAGCGGCTCAAGTCCGAGGGCATCTACCAGCGCTTCCTCGCGTTCCGGCAGGCGCTGGGGATGGAGATCCTGCCCAACCGTGGTGGCGAACGGCCCGCCTTCGACGTGCTGGTCGACCGGGTGAACGCCGGCTATGTGGTGCCGCTGCTCGCCGACCGGGATCTCTCGGCCCGGGGCGTGCCGGTCGACTTCTTCGGTTCCCCGACCCGGATGCCGCCCGGCCCGGCCCTGTTGGCGCTCCGCACCGGTGCGCCGCTCTACGTCGCCTCCTTGTGGTACGAGCCGGAGGTCGCGTGTGCCAGGATCGAGAGGCCACTGGAGCTGCCCGACCCCGAGCAGGGCCCGCTCGACGTACGGGTGCGGATACTGGCCCAGCGGGTCGCCGACGGTCTGGCGGCGGGCGTGGCCCGACATCCGCAAGACTGGCACATGTTGCAACGGATGTGGCTGGACCAACGCGCCACACCGAACGGCGCGGCGCGGCCCTCGCCGCCCACCGGACAGGTCTGAGGGGAGGGGCGCCACCGTGCGGATCGGCATCGTGTGCCCGTACTCCCTGGATGTGCCCGGCGGCGTGCAGAACCACGTGATGGACCTCGCCGAGGCGCTGATCGGGCTCGGGCACGAGGTGAGCGTCCTGGCCCCCGCCGACGAGGAGTCGGAGCTACCGCCGTACGTGGTGCCGGCCGGTCGGGCGGTTCCGCTGCCGTACAACGGCTCGGTGGCCCGGATCGCCTTCGGCCCGGTCTCCACCGCGCGGGTCCGCCGTTGGATCAACCGGTGCGACTTCGACGTGCTGCACGTGCACGAGCCGCTGACGCTGAGCCTGTCGATGCTCGCCGTGCTCTGCGCGCGGGGGCCGGTGGTGGCGACCTTCCACACGGCGATGACGCGTTCCCGGGTGCTCGCCGCCGCCCAGGGGGTGCTCCAGATCGTGCTGGAGCGCATCACCGCCCGGATCGCGGTCAGCGCCCTGGCCCGCAAGGTGCAGGTTGAGCACATGGACGGCGGAGCGGTGGAGATCCCGAACGGGGTGGCCGTCGCGAAGTTCGCCGATGCCGAGCCGCTGCCGGGCTGGCCCGGGTCGTGCACTACCGGCCACGGCGGCACGATCGGCTTTCTCGGCCGGTTCACCGAAGCCCGCAAGGGCTTCCCGGTGCTGCGGGACGCGTTCGTGTCGCTGGCCGGGGAGCGTCCGGGGCTGCGCCTACTGGTCGCCGGCCCTGGTGATCCGGCCGACCTGTACGACCAGTTCCCGGCCGAGCTGCGGGACCGGGTCACCTTTCTCGGGCTGGTCTCCGAGGCGGACAAGGCGCGCATGTTGCGCAGTGTCCACCTCTACGTGGCGCCGAACACGGGTGGGGAGTCGTTCGGCATGATCCTCACCGAGGCGCTCGCGGCGGGGACCGCGGTCGTGGCGAGCGATCTCGACGCGTTTCGCCGGGTGCTGGACCGGGGCCGGGCCGGCCGGCTGTTCCGTACCGGCGACCCGGCGGCGCTGCACGCGGCGTTGGCCGACCTCCTGGACGACGCGGACGCGCGGACCGAACTGACCGCGTACGCGGATCAGGTCGTGGCGACGTTTGACTGGCCCACGGTTGCCCGCCGGATTCTCGAGGTGTACGCAGCCGCGATTGAGGCCGCTGACGGCCGGGTGATCGACCAGGAGTGGGTGGGGCTGGGCTGACCGGTGGGACGGCGGTAGCGGGGAGGCCGGCGGAGGGAACGGAGCAGCACTACGATGCCGGGCATGTGGTGGTTGGTGGGTGCGGTGCTGGTCGGCGCGCTGCTGGCGACGTACCTCGTCTGGACCGCCGGCCGGGTCGAGCGGTTGCAGGACCGGGCGGAGCTCGCGGCCCGGGCGCTCGACGCTCACCTGCTGCGCCGGGCGGCGACCGCCGCGGTGCTCGCCGAACGTCGTTACGGCGTCGAGCTGTACGCGGCGGCCCGCGTCGCCCTGGACGTTCGGCCGGACGAGCGGGAGGCCGCCGAGAACGATCTCACCCGGCAGCTGCGGGCGTTGCAGCTCGATCCCGACGATCCGGACACCGAGGCCGTCATCGCCGCCAGTCGGCGGCTGGCCCTGGCCCGTCAGGTGCACACGGATCTGGTCCGGGACGCCCGCGCGGCCCGGAGCCGGCCGCTGGTGCGGCTGTTACGGATGGGGCGGCGGCGCCCGTGGCCGCGCTACTTCGACATTGACGAACCAACGCTGGCTACCTCCGAGGACATAGTCGAAGACTGACCGGGTACGTGATGGCGGACACAGGGCAGGCCACCAGGGGTCTGATTGGCTGTCGGGCTGCCGGGGTGGCTCCTCGTAGCATTCGCACCAGCCACTCGCGTGCACGTCCCTAGGAGCGATGAACCGTGCCCGATACCCAGACTTCGAATACTTCCGCCAACGCCCCGGTCACCGGTACCCCGCACGTGAAGCGGGGAATGGCCGAGATGCTCAAGGGCGGTGTGATCATGGACGTGGTCACCGCGGAGCAGGCCAAGATCGCCGAGGATGCCGGTGCGGTCGCGGTGATGGCCCTGGAGCGGGTCCCCTCGGACATCCGGGCCCAGGGCGGGGTCTCCCGGATGAGCGATCCGGACATGATCGACAGCATCATGGACGTGGTTTCGATCCCGGTCATGGCCAAGGCCCGGATCGGTCACTTCGTGGAGGCGCAGATCCTCCAGTCGCTCGGTGTCGACTACGTTGACGAGTCGGAGGTGCTGACTCCGGCCGACTATGCGCACCACATTGACAAGTGGGCCTTCACGGTGCCGTTCGTCTGTGGCGCGACCAATCTGGGCGAGGCGCTGCGGCGGATCACCGAAGGCGCGGCCATGATCCGGTCGAAGGGCGAGGCCGGCACCGGCGACGTCTCCAACGCCACCACCCACATGCGGGGGATCCGCACCGAGATCCGCCGGCTCCAGTCCCTGCCCACCGATGAGCTCTACGTGGCTGCCAAGGAGCTTCAGGCCCCGTACGAACTGGTCAAGGAGATCGCCGAGACGGGCAAGCTACCGGTGGTGCTCTTCACCGCCGGTGGTATCGCCACCCCGGCCGACGCCGCCATGATGATGCAGCTCGGCGCCGAGGGGGTCTTCGTCGGCTCCGGCATCTTCAAGTCCGACAACCCGGCCCAGCGGGCCGCCGCCATCGTCAAGGCCACCACCTTCCATGACGACCCGGAGACGCTGGCCAAGGTCTCCCGTGGGCTCGGCGAGGCCATGGTCGGCATCAACGCCGGCACCCTTTCGCAGTCGGACCGCCTGGCCGAGCGCGGCTGGTGAGGGGAGTGCGGCCCCGGTCAACGCCGGCGGTCCGGCAGCCGGGGCTACTCGCCACCCTCCGGAAGGAGCGAACATGACGGCACCCGTCATCGGGGTGCTCGCTCTGCAGGGTGATGTCCGGGAGCACACGGCAGCCCTGGCGGCGGCGGGTGCGCACGCCCGCCCGATCCGCCGCCCCACGGAGCTGGAGACGGTTGACGGGCTGATCATCCCGGGGGGCGAGTCCACCACGATCAGTAAGCTGACCGACCTCTTCGAGCTGCGGGAGCCGATCGACAAGCGGATCGCCGACGGCATGCCCGTCTACGGCTCCTGCGCCGGCATGATCATGTTGGCGAGTGAGGTCCTTGACGGCCGTGCCGACCAGCGCGGCTTCGCCGGCATCGAGATGACCGTTCGACGCAACGCGTTCGGGCGGCAGGTCGCCTCGTTCGAGGCGCCGGTGAACCTGGACGGCATCGACGGCGGCCCGCTCCACGCGCTGTTCATCCGGGCACCCTGGGTCGAGCACGTGGGCCGGGGCGTCGAGGTGCTCGGCACGGTGACCGAGGGCCCGGCGGCGGGTCGGATCGTCGCGGTCCGTCAGGAAAACCTGCTGGCGACCGCGTTCCATCCCGAGCTGACCGGCGACCGACGTCTGCACGCGTACTTCGCGGACCTGGTCCGCGCCGCGATCTGAGCGGCCACCGGGTCGGGTCGGGCGAGCCCCGCCGGGTCGTGCCACCCACGGCGCGACCCGGCGGTGCCGTGCGGCGCTGACGCATGCCTGCGGGCCACCGGTAGGATTGCCGGGATTCGGCAGGGCCAGCTCTCCGCCGCGGCTTCCACCAGAGCCGGCCGGCACCCTCCGCGTACGTCGGCGGGAGCGGGCGAGTGCGGTGCGGTCGATGCAGACGGCGGGTAGCAACGGAGGTAGCGGATGTCCGGCCACTCAAAGTGGGCGACGACCAAGCACAAGAAGGCGGTCATCGACGCCAAGCGCGGCAAGATGTTCGCCAAGCTGATCAAGAACGTCGAGGTCGCGGCGCGTACCGGCGGTGGTGATCCGGCTGGTAACCCGACGCTCTACGACGCGATCCAGAAGGCCAAGAAGAGCTCGGTCCCGAACGACAACATCGACCGTGCGGTCAAGCGGGGCTCCGGCCTCGAGTCCGGTGGCGCCGACTACCAGACGGTCATGTACGAGGGCTATGGGCCTAGTGGCGTCGCGCTGCTGATCGAGTGTCTGACCGACAACCGGAACCGCGCCGCCACCGAGGTGCGGACCGCCCTGACCCGTAACGGCGGCTCGTTCGCCGATGCCGGCTCGGTGTCGTACCTGTTCAACCGCAAGGGCGTGGTGATCGTGGCCAAGGCCGGCACCACCGAGGACGACGTGATGCTGGCCGTCCTGGACGCGGGCGCCGAAGAGGTCAACGACCTGGGTGAGGCGTTCGAGGTGCTCTCCGAGCCGGGTGACCTGGTCGCGGTGCGTACCGCGTTGCAGGACGCCGGCATCGAGTACGAGTCGGCGGAATCTTCGCTCGTCCCGAGCATGAGCGTCCCGGTGGACGAGGAGGGCGCTCGGAAGGTTCTCAAGCTGATTGATGTGCTGGAGGACTGCGACGACGTGCAGAACGTCTTCGCGAACTTCGACGCCTCCGACGAACTGCTCGCGCGACTCGGCTGACCGCCGTTGGTCGGGCGCACCCCGTGGATCCGGCCCGAGCCGGATCCACGGGGTGCGCTTTTCGGGGTGAGATTCAGTCCACTGTCTCTCGTTCCCGCCAGGCCGTCCGGAGTGAGGTGTTGCCGTTGGTCCGCAGCAGCGACCCCTCGTACACCCGGGCACCGGCGGCCAGGACCGCGAGCGCGGTGACCAGGAGCAGGGCCAGGGACAGGGGAGGTTCCCAACCAGCGGCGTCCCCGGTGAACAGCCGGAGCGGCATCGCGGTCGGCGCCGAGAACGGCACGTAGGACAGCACCTGCATGGCGAATGCGTTGTCGCTGAGGAAGATCACCCCGAAGAACGGGATCATCACCACCAACTGGACCGGCATGGCCACCGTGCCGATGTCTTCCAGTCGGCTGACCAGGGCTCCCGCCGCCGCCCAGAGCGCGGCGATCAGGACGAAGCCGAGCAGGAAGTACGGCAGGAACCAACCGATCGCTGGCCCGAGAAGGTTCAGCAGCTCGCTGTCACCGAAGAGTCGCAGGCCCACGACCGCGACGAGCGCCACCAGCGCGATCTGACCCAGGGCCAGCAGGGTGCCGGCGATCATCTTGCCGAGGAGCAGGGCTCGTACCGACACGGCGGCCACCAGGATCTCGACGATCCGGGTCTGCTTCTCCTCGATGATGCTCTGTGCGATCTGTACGCCGAAGGTCTGGGACGTGAGGAGAAAAACGAACGCGAAGATGAACGGCACCAGGGCAGCCCCCGGTGGTTCCGCCGGGGTGGGGTTCAGCAACCGTACCGGCGGTTCGACGCTGAGCGCCGCCACCACGTCGGCGGGGGCCTCCTCCCGGGCGAGGACCGTTGGCCCGGCGACCACCGCCGCGTCGGTGTCGCCGTCCCGAACCGCCCGTTCGGCGGCGGCGTCGTCGGGTACCTCGCGGACCTCGAGTCCGGCGGCGCGCAGTTCGGCCGAGACCGCCGGGGTAGCGGCCACCGTGGACGGGCCGCCCGACAGTAGCGACGGCAGCGTCGTCGCGGCGGCGGCGATGAGTAAAAAGATCAGCGTACTGAGGAGAAAGGTGCGGTCGCGCAGCTTGGCCCGAACTTCACGGGCCGCGACCAACCGGGTGGCGGCGAGGGTGTTCACAGGGCGACCTCTCGGAAGATCTCGGCCAGCGACGGGACAACGGGTCGGAACTCGCGGACGGGCCCACGGGCGAGCGCGGCGTGGAGTACTGGTTGCTCATCCGCCCCTCGGGGCAACTCGAACACGGCGCGGGCGCCCTCGAGCTCGACCAGGGTCACGCCCGGGTGGTCGCGTAGCCAGCCGGCGTCGTTCTCCACCACCAGTTCGTAGCGGGGCGCGGTGTGCGTGGCCCGTAGCTGCGTCCGGCTGCCGGCGGCGCGGATCGTCCCCGCGCTGATGATCACCAGGTCGTCGCAGAGCCGCTCTACCACGTCCAACTGGTGGCTGGAGAAGAGCACCGGTACCCCCGCGGCGGCCCGTTCCTTCAGCACGTCAACGACCGTGTCCACGGCCAGTGGGTCGAGGCCGGAGAAGGGCTCGTCGAGCACCAGCACCTCGGGGTCGGGGACCAGTGCGGCGACGATCTGGGCACGTTGCTGGTTGCCCAGCGACAGCTTCTCCAGCAGGTCGTTGCCGCGGTCGGCGAGACCGACCCGTTCCAGCAACGTATCGGTGTTGCGCGCCGCCGCCGGCGCGGTCATCCCGTGTAACCGGGCCAGGTAGATGAGCTGTTCCCGGACCGCCATCTTCGGGTACAGGCCGCGTTCTTCCGGCATGTACCCGAAGCGCCGACGGACCGCCCGGGTCAGTGGCGCTCCCCGCCAGGTCACCTGGCCGGCGTCGGCGGCGAGTACGCCGAGGATGATGCGCATCGTGGTGGTCTTGCCGGCACCGTTGCCGCCGACGAAGCCGGTCATCCGACCGGCCTCCGCGTCGAAGGACACATTCTGGAGCACGCGTCGGCCACCGAAGCTGCGGTCAACGCCGTCGAGTCGGAGCATGTTCGTCACGCTGGCAACGCTAGATCACCTCGCGCCCCGCTCCGTCCCCCCGCAGGTGGACGACCCGCTCCACCCCGCGACGGAGGCGGCTCACCTCCCCGGCCGCACCACCCCGTGCTCGTACGCGAAGACCACCGCCTGCACCCGGTCCCGCAGGCCGAGTTTGGCCAGCACCCGGCTGACATGGGTCTTCACGGTCGCCTCGCCGAGCCGGAGGGTGGCCGCGATCTCGGCGTTGCTCGCCCCGGAGGCGACCAGAACCAGTACCTCGTGCTCGCGTGGCGTGAGGTCCGGCAGCACCCCGGCTGCCGTCGTTGCTTCGCCGCCCGGCCTGGCGAAGGCGGCGATCACTCGCCGGGTGAGTTCGGGGGCGATGAGGCCATCGCCGCGGGCGACCACCCGGATCGCCGCTACGAGCGCCTCCGGCGTGCCGTTCTTCAGCAGGAATCCACTGGCTCCGGCGCGCAGCGCGGCGAACAGATAGTCGTCCCGGTCGAAGGTGGTGAGGATCAACACCGCCGGAGCGTGCGGTCGGCCTACGTCCCCGACGATCCGTCGGGTCGCCTCCAGCCCGTCGACCCGGGGCATCTCCACGTCCATCAGGACCACGTCCGGGCGGAGCGCCCCGGCCATGCTCACCGCCCGCTCGCCGTCCGCGGCCTCCCCGACGACGTGGATGTCGTCCTCCACCTCGAGGATGACCCGGAACCCGGTACGCACGAGGTGGTGGTCGTCGGCGAGCAGGATCCGGATGGCCCGGCTGGTCGCCGGCGCGGCGGTCACGTCGCCTGCCGCTCGGTCAGCGACAGCGGGAAGCGGGCCCGGACCCGCCAGCCGCCGACGGCGCGAGGGCCGATCTCCAGCGTGCCCCCATGGGTGGCGACCCGCTCGCGCATACCGACCAGGCCCACCCCGTCCGCATTCGTCGTGCCGCTGCCGCGGCCGTCGTCGGTCACGTCCACCTCCACCTCGTGCGCCAGGTAGCGGATCCGTACCTCCAGTGTGGTCGCCGCCGCGGCGTGTTTGAGCGTGTTCGTCACTGCTTCCTGCACGATCCGGTACGTCGCCTGGGAGATCGACTCCGGGATCGGCACCGGCTCGCCGTACACCCCCAGCGTGGCTCCCAGCCCGGTCTCGCGCGCCCGCTCGACCACGGCGGCGACCCGGCTGATCCCGGGAGGCGGTTCGATGGTGTCCGGCTCGTGGTCGCGGGCCCGTAGGACGCCGAGCATCCGGCGTAGCTCGTCCACCGCCGTGCGGGCCGACTCCTCGACCGCGGCCAGTGCGGTGCGGGCCTTGGCCGGATCCCGGTCGAGGATCCGGCGGCAGGCGGCAGCCTGCACCCCCATCACCGAGACGTGGTGGGCGACGACGTCGTGCAGTTCCCGGGCGATCCGCACCCGCTCCCCGACCACGGCGTGCGCTCTGACTTCGGCCTGTGACCGGCGTAGCTCATCGGCCTGCGCCTGGAGTTCGTGCTCCCGTCGGGCGGCCAGCCAGGCGATCTCACCGAAGAAGTAGGCGAACCCGAAGAACAGGATGTTGAAGAGTGCGTCGGTGAGCACCGCGGCGATCAGCGGGGGGATCGGTCCCACGGCGTCGGCGAACACCTCGGGGGACGGGTCCGCCAGCACGCTGCCCAGATTGACCGAGTACCAGAAACCGATCCAACCGAACATGGCGGCGATCACGCCGATCCGAATCCGACGGGCCAGGCGGCGGTCCGGTCCCCAGGCGCCGAGGGTGTAGATGGCCGTGAACAGCACCCCCGTGGTGACCCGCGTCTCCGGCGCGGAGCGGGCTTGTGCCGCGACGAACGCGACCGAGATGACCAGCGTCGTCGCTACCGGGAATCGTCGCCGCCAGATCAGCGGTAGGCCCACCGCGACGGCCCAGAGCAGTTGTTCCGGGAACGACGGTGGCGGGCCGGGCAGGAACAGACCCGTGCCGCGGGTGAGGGTGAGGCTGGCTATCGCCAGCACGGTCACGGCCAGCCCCACAATGAGGTCCCGCCGTTGCTGCTCCGGGGTCGGCCCGGGCCGCCGCCAGTGCGTCCCCGCCGCGGTGTCCATCGGTCGATGATGTTATCTCGCCGGACCGACGCTGCTCCCGGCACGGGCCTGGTGTCGGGGCGGTCTCTCGGTGCGGCCCGCCGGAGGCGTGCCGACGGCCGGGGGAGTTTTCCGCTACAGTCGCAGTGGTTGATGTGGAGGGTGGGCGCTGATGAGCGGCATCGAGCAGGGCAGGCCGAGCCCGGTGCTCGTTGTGCCCTCCGGCCCGCCGGCGCCTCGACCTACTCCGCCGGCGCCCCGCTGAGCGACGTTCCGTCGCCGGCGGGTGTCCGCGCCGGCAACCCTCCCGGCGGCTTGGCCGCTTCCGGCGGCTTGGCCGCTTCCGGCGGCTCGGCCCCTCCCGGCGGCTCGGCCCCTCCCGGCGGCTAGGTCGCTTCCGTCGGGCTCGGCCCCTTCCGGCGTCCAGGCCGCTTCGCGCCCGCCGCCTTTCCGCCTTCCCCGCGCGCACCCTGAGGTTATTCACCGCATCGACCCCGGGTCATTTCCTAACCCTGAGCAGCGCCATTCTGATTTGTGAGGGCATATCCATGAAAATGTCGACCATGTTCGGCGCTACCCTGCACACCGCGCCGGGACGTTCCGAGTCCGAGGGACACCAACTGCTCCAGCGAGCCGCCATGCTCCGGCAGGTGGGGCAGGGCATCTTCGCCTATCTTCCGCTCGGTTGGCGCACCATCCGCAAGATCGAGGCCGTGCTGCGCGCGGAGCTGGAGCGGGTCGGGGGACAGGAGGTCTCGATGCCGGTGGTGAATCCGGCGGAGCTGTGGAAGCAGTCCGGTCGATACTTCACGATCGGCCCGGAGCTGGCTCGCTTTCGGGATCGCCGCGGCCGGGACCTGGTGCTGGCGATGACCCACGAGGAGTTGGTGACGTTCCTCGGCCGGTCGGAGATCGAGTCCTACCGTCAGCTGCCGCGGCTGGTGTTTCAGCTCCAGACGAAGTTCCGGGACGACCCGCGTCCGCGGGCCGGTCTGATCCGGGTACGGGAGTTCGTCATGAAGGACGCGTACAGCTTCGATGCGGACGCGGCGGGGCTGGCGGCGCGGTACCGGACCCAGTACCAGGCGTACTTCAACATCTTCCGGCGGTGCGGGCTGCCGGTCGCGGCGGTCGGCTCCGACGTGGGCATGATGGGCGGCAGCCTGGCCCACGAGTTCGTCTACCTCACCCCGATCGGCGAGGACACGCTGCTGATCTGCGACTCCTGTGGCTTCGCCGCCAACCGGGAGGCCGCCACCTTCGGCAAGCCGGCGCCGGCCACCGCGCCGCGGGCGGAGATGGCGGAGATCGCCACCCCGGGGGCCACCACCATCGAGGCGCTGACGGCGGCGCTGGGCGTGCCGGCGGCCGAGACCGCCAAGGCGATCTTCCTGGCCGCGTCGCGGGAGGAGCGCGACCAGACGGTCCGCACCGAGTTCATCCTGGCGGTCGTCCGGGGTGACATGGAGGCGAACGAGACCAAGATCGGCAACCTGGTGCAGGCGGCGGAGCTGCGTCCGATGACCGAGGAGGAGATCGCCAAGATCGGCGCAGTGGCCGGTTACGGCTCGCCGGTCGGGGTAACGGGCGTGACCGTCGTCGTTGACGAGCTGGTCGCCGCGTCCACGAACCTGGTCGCGGGCGCCAACCGGGAGGGCCTGCACCTGCGTAACGTCAACGTGGGGCGGGACTTCGTCGCCGATCACGTCGGCGACATCACCGCCGCCCGCGCCGGTGACGCCTGCGCGGAGTGCGGCAGCGAACTGCGGACCGCCCGTGGGGTCGAGGTAGGGCAGATCTTCCAGCTCGGCACCCGCTACTCGACCGCCCTCGGTGCGGAGTACCTCGACGCCGACGGCCAGCGTAAGCCGGTGACCATGGGCTGCTACGGGATTGGCGTGGGGCGGTTGCTCGCCTGCCTCGCGGAGGAGCACCGAGACGACCGGGGACTGCGGCTCCCGGTCACCATCGCGCCGTACCAGGTGCACCTCACCCTCCTCGACGACCTGGCGTCCGCCGCCGGTGGGCTGGCCCGGCGGGTCTACGACGAGCTCTGGGCGGCCGGAGTGGAGGTGCTCTTTGACGACCGGGCCGAGCGGGCCGGCGTCAAGTTCGCCGACGCGGACGTGATCGGTCTGCCGCTGCGGCTCACCATCGGTCGGCGTAGCGTCGCCGACGGCGCGGCCGAGGTAAGGGACCGGGTGACCGGGGTCACGACGCAGGTGCCCTTCGCCGAGGTGGTGGCCGAGCTGGTCCGGCGGATCGCCGCCCTGCGGGCCGACGTCGAGGCGACGGTGGTCCCGGTGGAGCTGCCGGCCGAGGTGTTCGCGGATTGATCCCGCGCCGGCGGATCCGGCGGTGTCGGCCTGGCTCCGGGGCGGCACCGCCGGGGTGCTTTTTCCGGCGCCCCGGCGCCGGGCCGGGCGCCCCGCGCGGCTCGCTGGAGGTGTGTCAGCGGCCGGGGATAGGGTGGGCCGACCGTTCTTCTCACCACCCATGAAGCGACCCGGGGGGCCACGCATGGGCGATTCGTTCGCGCATCTGCACGTGCACACTGAGTATTCGATGCTCGACGGTGCGGCCCGGCTGAAGGACTTGTTCGCCGAGGTCAACCGGCAGGGGATGCCCGCCGTGGCGATGACCGACCACGGCAACATGCACGGCGCGAACGACTTCTACAAGCAGGCGATGGCGGCCGGCGTCACACCGATCCTGGGGATCGAGGCGTACGTCGCGCCAGAGTCGCGGTTCCACAAGAAGCGGGTCCGCTGGGGGCGGCCGGAGCAGAAGAGCGACGACGTCTCCGGCAGCGGTGGCTACACCCACATGACCATCTGGGCGAAGAACAAGGTCGGTCTGCACAACCTGTTCAAGCTGACCAGCCGCTCGTTCACCGAGGGGTTCTTCGTCAAGTGGCCACGGATGGACGCGGAGCTCCTCGCCGAGCACTCCGAGGGGTTGATCGCCACCACCGGTTGCCCCTCCGGCGAGGTGCAGACCCGGCTCCGGCTGGACCAGTACGACGAGGCGCTGAAGGCCGCCGCGAAATACCAGGACATCTTCGGCAAGGAGAATTTCTTCCTGGAGGTGATGGACCACGGCATCGACATCGAACGCCGGGTCCGCCAGGAGCTGACGGAGATCTCCCACAAGCTGGATATCCCGCCGGTGGTGACGAACGACTCGCACTACACCTACCAGGCGCAGTCCGAGGCGCACGACGTGCTGCTCTGCGTGCAGACCGCGGCGAACGTCGCCGATCCGAACCGGTTCCGGTTCGACGGCAGCGGCTACTACATCAAGTCCGCCGACGAGATGCGCGCCGTCGACTCCTCCGAACTGTGGCTCGCGGGCTGCCGGAACACCCTGCTGGTGGCGGAGATGGTCGACCCGGCCGGGATGTTCGACTTCCGGAACCTGATGCCGGTCTTCCCGGTGCCGGAGGGGGAGACCGACGAGTCCTGGTTCCGCAAGGAGACGTTCAAGGGGCTCGCCCGCCGCTTCCCGAACGGCGTCCCGGAGACCCACGTCAAGCAGGCCGAATATGAGCTGGGCGTCATCATCCAGATGGGGTTCCCGTCCTACTTCCTCGTGGTGGCCGACTTCATCCAGTGGGCCAAGAACGAGGGAATCGCCGTGGGACCGGGCCGCGGCTCGGCCGCCGGTTCACTCGTCGCGTACGCCCTCGGCATCACCGACCTGGACCCGTTGCCACACGGCTTGATCTTCGAGCGGTTCCTCAACCCCGAGCGGGTCTCGATGCCGGATGTCGACATCGACTTCGACGAGCGTCGGCGCGGTGAGGTGATCAAATACGTCACCGAGAAGTGGGGCGAGGACAAGGTCGCCCAGATCGCGACCTTCGGCACGATCAAGGCGAAGGCCGCGATCAAGGACTCGGCGCGGGTGCTCGGCTACCCGTACGCGGTCGGCGACCGGATCACCAAGGCGATGCCACCGGCGGTGATGGGTAAGGACATCCCGCTGACCGGCATCTTCGACCCGAAGCACTCCCGGTACGCGGAGGCCGGCGAGATCCGTGGTCTCTACGAGTCCGACCCGGACGTCAAGAAGGTCATCGACACGGCGCGCGGAATCGAGGGGCTGATTCGGCAGACGGGGGTGCACGCCGCCGGGGTCATCATGTCCGCCGAGCCGATCGTCGATCACATCCCGTTGATGCGCCGGGACGCCGACGGGGCGATCATCACGCAGTTCGACTACCCGACCTGCGAGTCGCTCGGGCTGCTGAAGATGGACTTCCTCGGCCTGCGCAACCTGACCATCATCGACGACGCGCTGAAGAACATCGAGAGCAACCACGGGCGCACGGTCGACCTGCTCCAGCTGCCGCTGGACGACAAGCCGACCTATGAGCTGCTGTCCCGGGGCGACACCCTGGGCGTGTTCCAGCTCGACGGCGGGCCGATGCGGTCGCTGCTGCGGACGATGAAGCCGGACAACTTCGAGGACATCTCCGCCGTTCTGGCGTTGTACCGGCCGGGCCCGATGGGTGCCAACTCCCACACCAACTACGCGCTGCGTAAGAACGGCCTCCAGGAGATCACGCCGATCCATTCGGAGCTGGCCGAACCACTGGAGGAGATCCTCGGCCCTACCTACGGCCTGATCGTCTACCAGGAGCAGGTGCAGCGCGCCGCCCAGGTCCTCGCCGGCTACAGCCTCGGCAAGGCCGACCTGCTGCGCCGGGCGATGGGCAAGAAGAAGAAGGAGGTCCTCGACAAGGAGTTCGTGCCGTTCCGCGACGGCATGCGCGGCAACGGCTACTCCGACGAGGCCATCCAGACCCTATGGGACATCCTCGTCCCCTTCGCCGACTACGCGTTCAACAAGGCCCACACCGCCGGGTACGGCCTGGTGTCGTACTGGACCGGCTACCTCAAGGCGAACTATCCGGCCGAGTACATGGCGGCGTTGCTCACCTCGGTGGGGGACGACAAGGACAAGATGGCGCTCTACCTGTCGGAGTGCCGCCGGATGGGCATCCAGGTGCTCCCGCCGGATGTGAACACCTCGGCCGGGCCGTTCACCCCGGTTGGCCGGGACATCCGGTTCGGCCTGGCCGCGATCCGCAACGTCGGCGCGAACGTGGTCACCGCGATCATGCGCTGTCGGGGGGAGAAGGGCGCCTACGCCGACTTCTACGACTTCCTGTCCAAGGTGGAGGCGGTCGTCTGCAACAAGAAGACCATTGAATCCCTGATCAAGGCCGGCGCGTTCGACTCGCTCAACCACTCCCGCCGGGGCCTGCTCACGGTGCACGCCGACGCCATCGACGCGTACGCCGACGTCAAGCGCAAGGAGGCCGTCGGCCAGTACGACCTCTTCGGCGCCGGGTTCGCCGACACCGACGCCGGGCAGAGCACCACGGTGATGCCGGTGATCGGCGAGGGGGAGTGGGACAAGCGGGAGAAGCTCGCCTTCGAGCGCGAGATGCTCGGCCTCTACGTCTCCGACCATCCGCTGTTCGGGCTGGAGCATGTGCTCGGCGCGGCCGCCGACACCACCATCGCGGCCCTTTCCGAGGAGGGCACCGTCCCCGACGGGACGGTGGTGACCCTCGCGGGCATCCTCTCCGGGGTGCAGCGCCGGGTCACCAAGCAGGGCCGGGCGTGGGCGTCGGCGACGCTGGAGGACCTGGCCGGCGGGGTGGAGACGCTGTTCTTCCCCAACACCTACGAGGTGATCGGGGAATACATCGCCGAGGACGCGATCGTGGTGGTCAAGGGGCGGGTCGACCGCCGGGACGACACCCCGCGGATCATGGCCATGGACATGTCGATCCCGGATGTCAGCAGCAACCCGGCGAACAAGCCGGTCACCCTCACCATCCCGGTGACCCGCTGCACGCCGCCGTTGGTGGAGCGGCTCAAGGAGACCCTGGTGCTGCACCCGGGCGACGCGGAGGTGCACGTCAAGCTCCTCAACGGTGGCAAGGTGACCCGGCTGCGCCTCGGTCCGTTCCGGGTGGCGCCGACGACCGCCCTGATGGCCGACCTGAAGAGCGTACTGGGCCCGGCCAACGTGGGCTGACCTCCGCCTGGCCCGGTGCTGGGGCCGCCCGCGTCGAATTGGTTCTCTACGGCGGTGGGCCCGGTCGCTAGCGTCGGTACCATGCGGATCGAGCAGGCACAGCAGCTGTGGCAGCCCCATGAGGGCTGGCTGAACACCGCCAGCTACGGACTGCCGCCCGATCCGGCGTGGACGGCGTTGCAGGAGGCGCTCGCCGGCTGGCGCACGGGGAACATGGGTGTGACAGGGGAGGGCTGGGACGAGGCCCAGACGCGCACCCGGGCCGCGTTCGCGCGCCTGGTCGGTGTCCCCGAACGGGATGTGGCGATCGGCAGCGCGGCGTCGCAGCTGTTCGCGCCGGTGGCCGCGGCGCTGCCGGCGGGCGCGACCGTGCTGGTCCCCGAGGTCGAGTTCACCTCCAATCTCTTCCCCTGGCTGGTCCAGGAGCAGCGGGGCGTCCGGGTACGCACCGTTCCGCTTGCGGGTCTCGTGGACGCGATCGACGCCGACACCGACCTGGTCGCGTTCAGCCTGGTGCAGTCCGCCGACGGCACGGTGGCCCGCTACGCGGACATCGTCGCCGCGGCCCGGGCCCACGACGCCCTGGTGGCGGTTGACGCCACCCAGGCCTGCGGTTGGCTGCCGTTCGACGCCGCGCTCGCGGATGTGGTCGTTCTCGCCGCGTACAAGTGGTTGCTGGCCCCGAAGGGGACCGCCCTGGCGTACTACGCTCCCGAGCTGCGGGACCGGATGCGCCCCGACGCCGCCGGCTGGTACGCCGGAGCCGACCCGCTGACATCTCTGTACGGCCCGCCGCTGCGCCTCGCCGACAGCGCCCGCCGCTTCGACATCGCCCCGGCCTGGTTCAGCTATATCGGTGCGGCTCCCGCCCTGGAACTGCTGCTGCAGGTGGGGGTTCCGGCGATCCACGCGCACAACGTGGCGCTGGCGAACCGATTCCGCGCCGGCCTGGGGCTACCGCCTGCCGACAGCGCGATCACCACCGCCGAGGTGCCGGAGGCGCAGTCGCGGCTGGAGCGCGCCGGCCTACGGGCGGCGGTACGCGCCGGCCGGGTTCGGGTCTCGTTCCACATATACTCCACAGAGGACGACGTCGATCGGGCCCTCACCGCGTTGACCGGCTGACCGCCCCGAGACGTCCGGGCCGCTGGTCGGGGCGAGCACGGTCGCCCATGCCGCCCCGTAGTGCCTGCTGCCGGCTGCGGTCGCCAACAGCATAGGCCCGACATCCTGCGAGTCGGGCGGACGGAGCCGGTCGGCCAGCACGGCCTTTCTGTTAGGGGTACAGGAGTAGCCCAAAGGTGGCCGCCAAGCTCCACGCTATTAACTTTCGCGGTCTCCGTCGAGTGGAGCCGGCACGGCACCGGGGTGCTCCCGAGGTGGTGGCCGGTGATGCCCCGAAGGTTGGCGCGTCGGCGGGCACGGATTGACAGCGATGCGGATGACGAGGGGCTTACCGAAGGAGCGTCGGTGGGTGCTTCGGTGCCAATGCTGCTGGCCACCAGGGTGTCAGCGTTAGGTTTGCTGTCGAGCTGCCCCACTGGTGGGACCGACGCCAGGGCTCGACCCGGGCTGCCGCTAGCAGGTGCTATTAGCCGGAGTGGACCGAGGTGTCGGCCGAGGCGGGTGCGCCGTCACGAGTCGACCAACATGGACGCACTGGCCCTGCTGGCGCAAACCTGGTCGGCGCGGTCTTTCGGCGGTGGCCAGGGGCGGGTCGGCGCGGTCTTTCGGCGGTGACCAGGGGCGGGCCGACGCGGTCCTTCGGTGGTGGGCCAGGCCCGGCGGGCTGCCGGGCGGGCGGGTCGGGTATTGCTGCGCCCCATCCATGAGGGCAACTCGACAGCGAACGGCGCAGCACCGCCTGGCACCGGCAGGACGGCGCAGCACCGCCTGGCACCGGCAGGACGACGCTCGCCCGCTCGTCGCACTGACCTTGTTGCCCGGAATAGCTCAGTGATGTCACTCCAGTAGTAAATGAAGCTCCTTTCTTTTACAGTTAGGTGCGGTGGCGGAATGCTAATGGGGTCAGCTCTCCCCCCCCGGCGGTGGTGGCCACGTGGGTCCTCTCGGGGCCGGCTGCGGTGAACCGGGGCCCAGTAGGGCTCCGCCCGCCGCGTCGGCTGCGAAACTCGCTGTGGGCCGTCGGAGCGCAGCGATGGAAAGCCGGGGTGTATAGAGTTCTCACGTTCGCAGATCATCTTCGGCGCTGATCAACGAAAGGTCGCCAGGGGCGCGGCCAGCGACCTCGTCCTGTTCTTCTACGGCCGCATACCGCTGGATTCGCTGAAGTTCGAAGGCGACCGTCGTATCTTCGATCAGCTCGCAGCCTGGGATCCGTCCGTGTGACCAGCGACGACACGCCCTGTCCTGCATCGAGGTCAGGCCCGAGGCCGCCGCGAGACGCGTGATCACCCTGCCGGACAACGGTGGTCGCAGGGATTCGGGCCTGCTCTGGCTTGCGCTCGCGCAGACGACGCCCCGGAGTCCGCGTTCGGGGGCGTCGTCCGGCCATCCAAGGGACTGCGCGTTCCGGGGCGTCGTCCGGCCACGCATCCGGGTGCCGGAATGTGGTGTCCGACAACATAGCCTCTCCTCGATCTACGGCCGTAGGTTTCCTGCACACCCGACGGACCTGTGACCGCAGTCACCACTTTCGTCCGTCGCCAGGTCGGGGAGAGGGGTGGCGATGGCCGGGCAAGGCCTCCTGTCGGCCCACGGGCTGACCTGCGACTTCCGGGGCTTCCGCGCGGTCGACGGCGTCGACCTGGCGGTCGCCGAGGGCAGTGTGCATGCGCTCGTCGGCCCGAACGGTGCGGGAAAGACAACCCTGTTCAACCTGCTCACCGGCTTCCTACCGCCCACCGGTGGCCGAATTGAGCTGGCCGGACGCGATATCACCGGCCTGCCGGCGGAGCAGGTCGCCCGCCGGGGCATCGCCCGCTCCTTCCAGATCACCAGCCTCTTTCCGCAGCTGTCCACCCGGGAACATGTCGAGTTGGCGTTGCAGAGTCCGAGCGGGCTGGGCTGGCGGTTCTGGCGGTCGGCGAAGCTGATGCGGCGCTACACCGATCGGGCCGACGAAATGCTGGAGTTGGTCGGCCTGGCCGAGCTGGCGGCGGTTCCCGCCGAGGCGCTCGCCTACGGCCGCAAGCGCGCCCTGGAGCTGGCGATCGCCCTCGCCCTGGACCCGAAGGTGCTGCTGCTGGACGAGCCGACCGCGGGCATGGGGCTGGAGGACGTCGACCGCACCGTCGAGCTGATCGCACAGGTCCGGCGGGGCCGAACCGTGGTGCTGGTCGAGCACAACATGAGCGTCGTCGGGCGGCTCGCCGATACCGTCACCGTCCTGCAGGCCGGCCGGGTCCTCGTCGAAGGCCCATACGAGCAGGTTCGCGCCGACGAACGGGTGATCACCGCCTACCTGGGAGCCGCCGATGCTGCGCATTGAGAACCTATCCGCCTGGTACGGCGAGGCGCAGGTGCTGCGGGACGCCGGTCTCCACGTGGACCCCGGCGAGGTGGTCACCCTGGTGGGCCGCAACGGCGCCGGCAAGTCGACGCTGCTGCGCTGCGTCATGGGCCTGCACCCCGGCTGGCGGGGCAGCGTCGAGCTGGACGGGACAGCGCTGGGCAACCTGTCGGCGGACCGGCGGGCCCGGCGGGGACTCGGCTGGGTTCCCGACGATCGAGGTAGCTACGCCACCCTGACCGTGACCGAGAATCTGACCCTGCCGCCCACCGTTGGGCCCGACCCGTGGTCGCTGGAGCGGGTGTACGAGGCGTTCCCCGCCCTTTACCAGCGGCGTAACTCGGCCGCCACGACGCTCTCCGGCGGCGAGCAACAGATGCTGGCGCTGGCCCGGGTCCTGCGGATGGGCGCCCGCGTGCTGCTCTGCGACGAACCGACCGAAGGGCTGGCGCCGCTGCTCGTACAGCAGGTCGGTGACCTGCTGCGGGAAGCCAAGCGGCACGGGGTGACGGTGCTGCTGGTGGAGCAGAACCTGCGCTTCGCCACCAGCGTCGCCGACCGGCACTACCTGCTGGCCGAGGGGCGCGTCACGGCGGCGATGGAGAACTCCGAGGTGCGGTCGCGGGAACGCGAATTGCTGTCGTATCTCGGCATCTGAGTAGCCAGGACCGATCCCGCGCGGTGCGCGGACGAAGGGATGGTCATGCGTAGGACGGTGGGTTTGGTCGCGGCGGCGACGGCGACGGCGCTCGTGGTCGCCGGCTGCGGTGGTGGGGGTCCCCAATCCGATGGGGACGAGAAGGTGACCGGTGGCGCGATCGTGCTGGGCGTCCTCAACGACCAGTCCGGTGCCTACTCCGAGCTGTCGGGCCGAAACTCGGTCACAGCCGTGGAGCTGGCGATCGCCGACTTCCAGGCGAAGTACGGCGACCGGGCGGTCACCACGGACATCAGCGTGCGCAGCGCAGACCACCAGAACAAACCGGACCTGGCGAACAGCAAGGCCCAGGAGATGTACGACCGGCAGGGGGTCGACCTGATCCTGGACGTGCCCACCTCGTCGGCGGCGCTGCGGGTCGCCGACGTGGCGCAGGAGAAGCGCAGGCTCTACTTCAACATCAGCGCGGCGACCACCGACCTCACCGGTAAGAGCTGCAACAAATACACCTTCCACTACGCGTACGACACGTACATGCTGGCCAACGGCACGGGCCGGACCACCACCGAGCAGGTCGGCCGGAACTGGTACATCCTCTACCCGAACTATGCCTTCGGCCAGGACATGGAGAAGAGCTTCTCCGCGGCCATCGCCGACGCCGGTGGGCGGGTGGTCGGCAAGGACGGGGCGCCGTTCCCGAACACCAGCGGTGACTACTCCAGCTACCTGCTCAAGGCGGCGACGCTGGACCCGAAGCCGGACGTCCTCGGCACAATGCAGGCCGGGGCGGAACTCGTCAACGTGGTGAAGCAGTACAACGAGTTCGCGCTGCGCGACAAGGGCGTGGGTCTGGCCGTCGGCCTGATGTTCATCACCGACATTCACTCGCTCACCCCGGCGGCGCTGGCCGGCACCACCTACACCGACGCCTGGTACTGGAATTTCGACCAGCAGAACCGGGAGTTCGCCGACCGCTTCCAGCAGGAGACCGGCACCCGGCCGTCGTTCGCGCACGCGGCGAACTACTCCGCCGCCACCCAGTACCTGGAGGCGGTGCAGGCGGCCGGGACCGACGACGCCGACGAAATCGTCGCCGAGCTGGAGGGCAAGGAGGTCAACGACGTCTTCCTGCGCAACGGCAAGATCCGGGCCGAGGACCACCGGGTGATCCACGACGCCTACCTGGCCCAGGTGAAGCCGCAGTCGGAGGTCACCGAGGAGTGGGACTACGTACGGATCCTCGACACCATCCCGGCCGAGGAGGCGTTCCGAGCCCCGTCCCCGGACTGCACGCTGTGACCGCTTTTCTCCAGAGCACCTTCAACGGGCTGGTCAGCGGGGCGTTCTACGCCCTGCTCGCGCTCGGCCTCGCGGTCATCTTCGGGATGCTGCGGGTGGTGAACTTCGCCCACGGCGCCTTCTACATGCTCGGCGCCTTCGGCGCGTACGTGCTGCTGGCCGAGGCGGGGGTGCCGTTCTGGGTCGCCCTGGCGGTTGTGCCGCTGGCCCTGGCGTTGCTCGGCATGGCGCTCGAGCGGGCGTTCATCCACCGGCTCACCCGGCTCGACCCGCTCTACAACTTCCTGCTCACCTTCGGCCTCACGTTGATTCTGCAGGACCTGGTGAAGCTCCGGTACGGGGTGCAGTCCAGCCCGTACGAGGTGCCGGCCGGGCTCCGCGGTTCGGTCGACTTCGGGCTCTTCGACTTCCCGACGTACCGGGTCTTCATCCTCGGTTTCGCGGTGGCGGTCTGCGTCGGGGTGTGGTGGGCGCTGGCCCGTACCCGGGTCGGCATGGTCGTTCGCGCCGCGACGGAGCGGCCGGAGCTGACCCGGGCGCTCGGCATCAACGTCGGGCGCTGGATCACCCCGGTCTTCGGCTTCGGTATCGCGCTGGCCGGGCTGGCCGGGGTGCTCGCCGCGCCGATGCGCGCCGTCAACCCGCTGATGGGAGCGGACCTGATCATCGTGGTGTTCGCGGTGGTGGTGATCGGCGGGCTGGGGTCGATCTTCGGCTCGGTCGCCGCCGGCTTCGGGATCGGGATGGTGCAGGCGTGGGCCGAGGCGTACCTCTCCGCCTTCCCGATCGTGGCCCAGACGATCGTCTTCATCGTGATGGCCGCCGTGCTGCTCTGGCGCCCGGCCGGACTCTTCGGCCGGGCGGAGGCGCCAGCATGACGAGCACCGTGAAGAGCAGGTCCGAGCCGGCCGGGCGGGGGGCGGCCAGCGGCCTGGCCGCGGCGGCCCGGGCCCCTGGTTGGGCCCGGTACGCGCTGCTCGTCGCCGGCCTGGCGGTGGCGCTCTGGCTACCGAACGGCCTGTACCCGGCGGTGGCGGTGGACATCCTCTGCTGGGCGCTCTTCGCCGTCGCGGTGGACCTGCTGCTGGGCTTCACCGGCTTGTTGTCCTTCGGGCACGCGGCCTTCTGGGGCGTGTCGGCGTACGTGACCGGTCTGGTGGCGATCCACCTGGGCCTGCCGTTCCCGGCCGCGGTGCTGGCCGGGGCGCTCGCCGCGGCGGTGCTCGCGGCCCCGATCGGCTACCTGGCGGTACGGCGAACCGGAATCTATTTCGCCATGGTCACCCTGGCCTTCGCGCAGCTGGTCTACTACGTCGCCAACGAGTGGCGGTCGGTGACCCAGGGCGAGAACGGCCTGCAGGGGGTGCCGCGGGAGCTGTTTGGGCTGGACCTGACCGACGACTACTACTTCTACTACGCGATCCTGCCGATCGTGCTGCTCGGTCTGGCCGGCGCGTGGCGGATCGTCCACTCGCCGTTCGGTCGGGTGCTGGTCGGGATCCGGGACAATCCGGCGCGCGCCCGTGCGCTCGGCTACCCGGTGCACCGGTACAAGCTCACCGTGTTTGTGCTCTCCGGCTTCCTCGCCGGCCTCGGCGGCGGGCTCTTCGCCGTCAGCCATCGCTTCGTCTCGCTGGAGGTGCTGCACTGGACCACCTCCGGAAAGGCGGTGATCGTGGTGGTTCTCGGCGGCATCGGCACCCTCTGGGGTGGCGTGCTCGGCGCCGGCATCGTGGTCCGCCTGGAGGACTGGCTGTCGTTCTCCGGCTTCGAGGCGATCGGGCTGGTCACCGGCGGCATCTTCGTCGTGGTGGTGCTGCTGTTCCGGCGGGGTATCTGGGGCACCGCGTCCACGTTGGCCCGGCGCTGGTGGGGGCGCCGGGACTGACTCCCGGCCGCGGGGGCGCACAGCCTCAGCTGGGCCGCTTAAGCGGCACGGCCTCGACCGGCGCGGCCGCGACCGCGGCGCCTCGACCGGCGCGGGCTCAGCCGGGCGGGTGGCGGAGGCGGTGGAGTCGGAGTGCGAGTTGCACCTCGAGCACGCGCTCCGGCTGCTGCCAGTCGCCGCCGAGGAGGTGACCGACCCGCTCCAGCCGTTGGGTGACCGTGTTGACGTGCACGTGGAGCTGCTCTGCGGCGCGGGTCAGGCTGCTCCCCGCCCCGAAGTACGTCTCCAGGGTCCGCACCAGGGCGGTGCCTCGGCGAGCGTCGTAGTCGAGCACTGGCCCCACGGTGGCTGCCAGGAACCGGGAGACGTCGCGGTCGCCGCCGATGTCGACCGCGCCCAGCAGCAGGCCGACGAAGCCCAACTCGTCCGCACTGGCGCCCTGCCCGGCTCGGCCGAGCGCGCCGAGCGCGGTCAGGCAGCGCTCCGCCTCCCGGAACGCCGCTGCCAGCGAGGCCGGACCGGTGGCGGGACCAGCGCCGCCGGCGGTCACCCGTCGCCCGGTCAGCCGGGACAGGTCCCGCGCCACCGCGCGGGCGGCGGTGCCCGCGCCCGAGCCGGGCAGCATCAGCACCACCTTCCCGTCCCGGGCCGCGGCCAGGCCGCCGCGGGTGCCGGCGTAGGTGGTGGCCCAGGAGAGGGTCCGTTGCCGGGCCGAGTCCGTCGCGGCGATCGCGCCGTCGTGCACACAGACCAGCACCTGCGCGGTGTCCACGTCCACGTCGAGTCGGCGGGCCCGGTCGCGGAGCGCGTCGGTGTCCCGCGGCGGATCGGCGATCAGATCGTCGAGGAGTTCGCCGCGGACCCGCCCCTCCGCCTCGGCGACCGTCCGCCGAAACAACAGCAGCAGCGCGGTGACCAGGGCGGCCCGCTCCAGGATCTGCTGGTCGGCGTCGACCAGCTCGTCGTCCGGGCGAAGCACCAACGCCCCCAGGTTCTCGGCGCCGGCGACCACGGCGGCGTACCAGAGTGGGCCGCGGCGCACGCTGCGCCCCGCGGCCCGGGACGCGGCCACCGCCGCCACGATCTCCGCCCGCCTCGGTTCGTCGATCTCGCCGACCCGGGCCAGGAGCCGCCCCTCGGCGTCCAGGGCCAGTAGCGCTCCACCCAGGACCTCCGGTACGGCGGCGGCGACCTCCTCCACTCCGCCGCCGCGGAGCACCAGCGCGGTCATCCGGTCGTGGGCCGCCGCCGCGCGCTCCACCGACGCGCTGTGCGCCCCGATGGTGGTGTTGGCCGCGGACAGCTCCGCCAACGCGGAGCGGGTCTCGGTGAGCAGCCGAGCGGTGTCGATCGCGACGGCGGCGTGCGCGGCCAGCGACGCCAGCAGGGCCACCTCCTCCCGGGCGAACGGGCGCGCCGAGCGATTGGCCGCGTAGAGCACGCCGATCGAGATCGAGCCCAGCCGCAGCGGCACGCCGAGGATCGCCACCAGCCCCTCCTCACCGACGCCGGCATCGATCTCGCGGGTGTGGTGGAACCGGTCGTCCGCCGGATAGTTCGCCGTGACGTACGGGGCGCCGGACTGGGCGACCAAACCACCGAGGCCGGCGCCCATCGGTAGCCGCAGCCGTTGGAACCGGGCCGACACCGAGCCGTCGGTCACCCGCATGTAGGTGTCGCCGCGCCGGTCGTCGTTGAGTGTCATGTACGCGACGTCAGCGTCGAGCAGGTGCCGGGCCCGGCGCGCGATCGCCCGCAGCACGTCGTCCAGGTCGCGGAGCCCGGCCAGGTCGCTGACGGTGTCGTACAGCCCGGAGAGCTCGCTTTCCCGGCGTCGCCGTCGTTCCAGCAGGGCCCGCACCCGCAGCGCGACCTGCTTGGCCCGTTCCAGCTCGGCCAGCCGCTCCGGCGGTGCGCCGGTGGTGCGCGCGGCCACAAGTGGGCCCTCGAACTCCACCGCCGCGGCTTCGCGGGCGAGCAGCTCCAGGAACTCCACCGGCGAGGACATGACGGCCATTGTGCGCCGGTGCCCTAGTTCGCCGTCCACCCCCCATCGAGCGCGATGGACGCACCGGTGATGAAGGCCGCCGGTGGTGAGCACAGGTACGCCACCAACTCGGCCACCTCCTCCGGTTCGAGCAGCCGCTTGATGGCCGCCCGGCCCAGCATGATCTTCTCGACGACCTCGGCTTCCGGGATGCCGTGGCTGGCGGCCTGGTCGGCGATCTGGCGCTGCACCAGCGCGGTGCGCACGTACGCCGGATTGACGCAGTTGGCGGTCACGCCGTGCGCGGCCCCCTCCAAGGCGACTACCTTGGACAGACCCTCCAACGCGTGCTTCGCCGAGACGTACGCCGCCTTGTACGGCGAGGCACGCAGCCCGTGCACCGAGGAGATGTTGACGATGCGTCCCCAGCCGGCGGCGTACATGTGCGGCAGGGCCCGGCGGATGACCAGGAACGGGGCTTCGACCATCACCCGGTGCAGGTATTCGAAGCGTTCCACGGCGAACTCCGGGACCGGGGCGACGTGCTGGAGTCCGGCGTTGTTGACCACGATATCGACCTTGGTGTCGAGGCGGTTGACCGTCTCCGGGTCCGCCAGGTCGGCACCGACGGCTACGCCGCCCACCTCGGCAGCGACTGTCCGGGCGGCGGCGAGGTCCCGGTCCACCACCACCACGGTGGCGCCGGCGGCGCCGAGTCGTCGCGCGCACGTCCGCCCGATGCCGCTGCCGCCGCCGGTCACCAGGGCGGTTCGGCCGGTGAGATCGACCTGTACGACGTGGGGGGTCGTCCTCGGATCTGCCGTCATGGCGCATGAAACTACGACCTGTACGGCCAGGCGCACATGGGGTAGCGGCACATACTCGTCGTCGGGGCTGTGTGGTCGCAGTCGACATCGGGTGAATCCCGGCAGTGCCGGCACCACCGGTCGGGCTCGGTGCCGGCGCCGCCGTCGGGCTCCGGCGTGTCCCGCCGGCTGCGGCTCCGACGATCTCGATAGGGTGTCGAACACACGTACTGCTGGCGGTCGGGGAGGAGGCGGCGTGCGCGTGCTCGGCGTTGACCCGGGGCTGACCCGGTGCGGGGTCGGCGTGGTCGAGGGCGTGCCGGGGCGCCCCTGCACGTTGGTCGCCTACCACGTCGTCCACACTGATCCCGACGACGAGTTGCCGCTGCGCCTGCTGACCCTGGACCGCTCGCTCACCGCCCTGGTGGCCGAGCATCGGCCGGACAGCGTGGCTGTCGAGCGGGTGTTCAGCCAGCACAATGTCCGCACGGTGATGGGCACGGCACAGGCCAGCGGGGTCGCTGTTCTCGCCGGGGCACGGGCGGGCCTGCCGGTGCAGACCTACACTCCGAGCGAGGTGAAGGCGGCGGTGACCGGCTCGGGTCAGGCCGACAAGGCCCAGATGACCGCGATGGTGACGCGGCTGCTGCGGCTCTCCGCCCCGCCCCGCCCGGCGGACGCCGCCGACGCCCTGGCCCTGGCCATCTGCCATGTGTGGCGCGGTGGCACCCGTTCGAAGTTGGCGACCGCCGCCGACCGGGCCCGACGACGAGGAGGAGGAGGCCGATGATCGCCAGTGTCCGGGGGGTGGTGACGGCGACCGGTCCCGACCACGCCGTCGTGGAGGTCGGCGGGGTTGGCCTGGCGGTGCAGTGTGCGCCGGGCACGATCGCCGACCTGCGGGTGGGTCAGCCGGCCCGCCTCGCCACCAGCCTGGTCGTCCGGGAGGATTCGCTGACCCTCTACGGCTTCGCCGACGACGACGCCAAGGCCCTGTTCGAACTCTTGCAGACGGCCAGCGGCGTCGGCCCCCGACTCGCCCAGGCCGTCCTCGCGGTGCATGCGCCGGAGGCGGTCCGGGCGGCCATCGCCAACGCCGACATCGCCGCGTTGACCCGGGTGCCGGGGATCGGCAAGAAGGGCGCCGAGCGGCTGGTACTGGAGCTGCGGGACCGGATCGGTCCCACCCCGGTCGGTGCCGACGCCGCGGCCGGCGTCACGACCGGTAACTGGCCGGAGCAGGTGCGTCAGGCCCTGGTCGGGCTCGGCTGGACGGCGGCGCAGGCGGATCAGGCGGTCATCGCGGTGGCGGAGACGGTGGAGGGGGAGGTCCCCCCGGTGCCGGTCCTGCTCCGGCAGGCGATTCGACTGCTGGGCCGCACGCGATGACGGGCGGGCGGAGTGGGTCGGGCGACCGCATCCGGGCCACGGGTGAGGAATCGGGATGACGGGCGACAATCTGGTCTCGGCGTATGTGAGCGACGCCGAGCGGGACGCGGAGGCCAGCGTCCGGCCGCGCCGGCTGGCCGAGTTCATCGCGCAGGAGCGGGTCCGGGATCAGCTCGACCTGCTGCTTCAGGGTGCGCTACGCCGCGGCAGTCCGCCCGATCACATCCTCCTGTCGGGCCCACCGGGGCTGGGTAAGACCAGCCTGGCCAATATCGTCGCCGCTGAGCTGGGCACCAGCATCCGGGTGACCAGCGGTCCGGCGATCGAGCGTTCCGGTGACCTGGCAGCCATTCTGACCAGTCTCGGCGAGGGGGATGTGCTCTTCATTGACGAGGTGCACCGGATCGCCCGGCCGGCGGAGGAGCTCCTCTACAGCGCGATGGAGGACTTCCGGGTTGACGTGGTGGTGGGCAAGGGTCCCGGGGCGACCGCCATCCCGCTGGACGTGGAGCCGTTCACCCTGGTTGGGGCGACCACTCGCGCTGGGCTGCTCACCGGCCCGATGCGGGACCGGTTCGGCTTCGTCGCACACCTGGACTTCTACTCCCCGGCCGACCTGGAGCGGCTGCTGAACCGCTCGGCCCGCATCCTCGGTGTGCCGATCACCGCTGACGGTGCGGCCGAGATCTCCGGCCGCGCGCGGGGCACTCCCCGGATCGCGAACCGGCTGCTGCGTCGGGTGCGGGACTTCGCCGAGGTCCGGGCCGACGGCGTGGTCACCCGGGAGACCGCGCAGGCGGCCCTCACCGTGTACGACGTGGACGCGTTGGGGCTGGACCGGCTTGACCGGGCGGTGCTCACCGCGCTGGTGGATTTGTTTCGGGGTGGTCCGGTCGGCCTGTCCACGCTGGCGGTGGCGGTGGGGGAGCAGCCGGACACGGTGGAGGAGGTTTGTGAGCCGTTCCTGGTGCGGGCCGGTCTCCTCGCCCGAACACCGCGTGGTCGAGTCGCCACCGAGGCGGCCTGGCACCACCTGGGGCGTACGCCGCCGAATGGTACATTTGGCCCGGATGTCCCTCCCGCGCGTGCCCTGTTCTCGGTGGAGCCTGATCAGCCGTGATGCGAACGTGATCTGTGCCGCATTCGGTGTTCCCAGGTGGAGCGACTAGACTCGCCGCGGTCTGTACAGATGTGAGAAATCGCCTTCAGCCCGGTGCCCTTGTGCCGGTACGAAGGCCAATGGGAAGGTTTTACCACCGTGCTTTTGGCACAAGATGGCGGCGGCGCCGGCGGCTTCACGCCCATCCTTATGATCGTCCTGCTCTTCGGAGTCATGTACTTCATGATGATTCGTCCGCAGCAGAAGCGGCGCCGAGAGGCGGCGGCCATGCAGTCCTCACTGGGGCATGGTGACGAGGTCGTCACCATCGGCGGGCTTTACGGCACCGTCACCGGCGTGGACGACGAGACGGTGCTGCTGGAGGTCGCCCCCGGCGTGGAGACCCGCTACGCCCGTCCCGCGATCGCGCGGGTCGTCACCAAGGCGGAGCAGCCCGCTGACGCGGCGGCCGACGACGCGGACGCAATCAAGGAGTGATACCCCGCCCGTCATTTTCGGCGGCCGGGTAGCGCATGAGTTGGACGAAAATTTGACAATCGGGTCGATACGCCACCCACGGTAGGTGCAGGGTGTGGTGGCGTTCCGCGTCGGCGCCCGTTCGCCGCCGCGGCGACCCCCACATAGCTTCGGCCGGTCTACCCGGCCGACAGCCGCCGCTGGCGTGGCGGCGTGACCCCACAGGGAGACAGGACAGCCGTGGCACCACCTCAGAAACAGATGCGCCCCGGGCGGCAGCTCGCCGTGCTCGGGTTCATCTTCGTGGTCCTCTATCTTCTGGTCTTCTTCGGCGGCGGCGCGAGCGGTGGCTGGCAGGACCGGCTCGAGCCCAAGCTCGGTCTCGACCTGGTCGGCGGCACCCGGCTGACGCTGGAGGCGACCAACACCGTCGACGGCCAGGCACCGACCGCGGAGAGCCTGGAGGAGGCCCGGCAGATCATCGAGAGTCGGGTCAACGCCTTCGGGGTTGCCGAGGCCGAGGTCGTCACCGAGGGCGACCGAAACATCGTGATCTCCCTTCCCGGCGAGAACCGGGACCTGACCGAGGTCGGCAGCGCCGCGGAGCTGCGCTTCCGCAAGGTGCTCCAGGTGACCGACGGTAGTGGTGCGGCGGCGAACCCGGCGCCGAGCCCGACCGACACCCCCTCGGCCACACCGTCCGGTTCCGCTGCGCCGTCTGGTTCCGCCACGCCGTCCGGTTCCGCCACGCCGTCCGCGACCGGCAGCGCTTCCCCGACCCCGTCGAGCAGTGTCCAGGTCACGGCCTCGCCGACCGGAGGTGAGGGCGGTGGTGCCGCGGCGCCGAGCGAGACCCCCACGGCCTCGCCCAGCGTCACGCCCACGCCGAGCGCCTCCTCCTCGCCCAGCGCGACACCGGCGGCGAGTGACAGCGCCACCCCGGCCCCGGCCAGCATCGAGGAGCAGCGCAGGGCAGTCGAGCAGAAGGTCGGTGCGCCCGCCTGGGAGGCCGCGAACGCGCTCCAGTCGCCCAACGACCTGGCCACCGACCCGTCGCTGGTCGAGAAGCTCAAGCCGTTCGCGTCGCTGACCGACCGCGAGGTCGCGGTGCTGCCGGCCCAGGTGCAGTTCAACGTCCCGCAGATCACTTGTGCGCAGCTTGACGCCCGTCCGCCGGCGTCGATCTCCGCCGTTGACCAGCAGGTCGTCGCCTGTGAGTTCGGCAGCCTCAAGTACCTGCTCGACCAAGCCAAGGTTGTCGGCACCGACATCAACGACGCCAACGCCTTGCTAGACCAGACCAGCCAGTGGGTGGTCAGCCTGGACTTCACCAACTCGGGCCAGGAGAAGTGGACCGCGTTGACCGGTGAGGCGTTCCGGAACGAGGGCGAGGCCTGTGACCCGAGCGCGCTCGGGGACAGCGGCAACTGCCGGGTCGCCGTCGTGCTGGACAACGAGATCGTCTCCTCGCCGGAGATCCTGGGTGTGTTGACCGATAACTCGCAGATCACCGGCAACTTCACCCAGCAGGACGCCGGCGACCTGGCGAGCACGCTGCGCTACGGCGCGCTGCCGGTGACCTTCGAGCCGCAGGCGCAGCAGAACGTCACCGCGACCCTGGGCGCCAGCCACCTGCGGGCTGGCCTGCTCGCGGCCGGCATCGGGATGCTGCTGGTGATCATCTACTCGTTCTTCTACTACCGGCTGCTCGGCTCCGTGATCTTCCTGAGCCTCGTGCTCTCCGCGCTGCTCGTCTTCGGCGCGTTGGTGGTTCTCGGCCGGCAGATCGGGTTCACCCTCACCCTCGCCGGAATCGCCGGCATGATCGTCTCGCTCGGTGTGGCGGCGGACTCCTTCGTCATCTACTTCGAGCGGCTCAAGGACGAGATCCGGGAAGGGCGCAGCCCCCGCAGCGCGGTGTCCCGGGCGTGGATCCGCGCCCGTCGGACGATCATCTCCGCCAACGCGATCACCCTGATGTCCGCGGTGGTGCTCTACATCGTCTCGGTCGGCGTGGTCAAGGGCTTCGCCTTCGCCTTGGGCCTCGCCACGGTCCTCGACCTGGTGGTGGTCTTCCTCTTCCGACACCCGATCATGACGATGTTCGCCCGTACCCGGGCGTTCCTGTCCCCGCGGGTCAGCGGCCTCGGCCGGGCGTTGCCGGCCCGGGACAAGCCGGCCCAGCCCCGCAACCCGCACGCGAAGGAGGCCTGAGATGGCCGGTGCTGGTCTCGCGAGTCGCCTCTACCGTGGTGAGGCCGGTCTCGACATTGTCGGCCGTCGCAAGGTGTGGTTCAGCGTCGCCGGGGCGCTGGCCCTGATCTCGGTACTGAGCTTCGCGTTCCTCCGGTTCGACCTCGGAATCGAGTTCGCTGGCGGTAACTCGATCCAGGTTCCCGCCAGTGTCGGCACCCTGGAACAGGCCGAGGAGGCGGTTGACGCCGCGCTGGCCACTGAGGGTGGCGGAGCGGAGGTGGTCACCGCGCAGAAGGTCGGCGGTACCGGTGACGACTTCTACGAGATGCGTACCTCGCAGCTCAGCGCGGAGCAGGCCAACGCGGTCAAGGCGGCGGTAGCCCAGGAGTTCGGCCTCCCGGTCAGCGACGTTGGCGGTGAGCAGGTCAGCCAGGCCTGGGGTAGCCAGGTCACCAAGCGGGCGGTGCTCGGTCTGGTGATCTTCCTCGTGCTGGTGATGGTCTACCTGGTGCTGCGCTTCGAGTGGCGGATGGCGGTCGGTGCGGTCAGCTCCCTGCTGATGAACCTGGTCCTCACCGCCGGCGTCTACTCGCTGGTCGGCTTCGAGGTGACCCCGTCGACGGTGATCGGCTTCCTCACCATCCTGGGCTTCGCGCTCTACGACGTGGTGGTGGTCTTCGACAAGATCCAGGAGAACACCCGCGGCATCACCGCGAACAACAACCAGACGTACGGCGAGGCGGCCAACCTGGCGATCAACCAGAGCCTCATGCGATCGCTGAACACCTCGATCGTGGCCCTGCTCCCGGTCGGCGGCCTGCTCTTCATCGGGGCCGGCTTCTTCGGCGCGGGCACGCTGAAGGACCTCGGCCTGGTGCTGTTCGTCGGTATGGCGGTGGCGTTCTTCTCCTCGATCACCCTGGCGACCCCGCTGCTGGTGCTGCTCAAGAACCAGGAGCCGCGGATCCAGGCGCACAACAAGCGGGTGCTGGCCCGGCGGGCCGCGCTGGAGCGTGGCGAGGGTGCGACGAAGAGCGCGCCCCGGCTGACCGAGAGCGCCGACGAGCAGCTCGACCCGGGGGCGCCGGCCCTCGCCGGCGCGGCCCCGAAGGTGGGGGCACGGCCGGCGGGCAAGCGGCCGACCGGCACGCGTGGTGCGCGCAGTGGCGGTAACCGTCCGGGCGGCAAGCGGCGCTGACGCGCCAGTGGAACGGAACGACGGCGTCCTTCATGCTGTGCGAGCGGCGTGCGGGACGCCGTCGTCGGAACAAGGGAGCGGAACCGCGTGACAGAGACCCACACCACCGTGGTACGAGGGGACAGCGGCCGGGAGATGGCCGAACTGGTGGCCAGCCGGGTGCTGGACGTGCCAGATTTCCCGAAGCCCGGTGTCATGTTCAAGGACCTGATGCCGCTCTTCGCCGATGGGGACACCTTTCGCGAAATCATTGATGGCATCGTGCGTTACCACGGGCGAGACTCGTTCGACACCGTGGTGGGGATCGAAGCCCGTGGCTTCGTGGTCGCGGCAGCGATAGCGTACGCCGCCGGCGTCGGGGTGGTGCCGGTACGCAAGGCGGGCAAGCTGCCCCGGGTGGCCTACTCGGCGTCGTACGCCCTGGAATACGGTGAGGCCACCCTGGAGGTGCACCAGGATGCGTTCACGGCCGGGCACCGGGTCCTGGTGGTGGACGACGTACTCGCCACGGGTGGCACCGCCGAGGCGACCCTCGACCTGGTCGAGCGGGCCGGCGGTACGGTGGCGGGCTGCACCGTCCTGCTGGAGTTGGGCTTCCTGGGCGGTCGTGAGCGGCTGGCGCCGCGCCCGGTCCATGCCCTGCTGACCGTTTGATCGTCCGGCCGGGGCGGATGACCCGGTGCGGCCCGGGTCGGCGAGACGGCGGCGCCCCCTGAGTGCGGGTAGCATTGCCATTTGCTAACCGGGCGCGTCGATTCGTCCGGTGGCGAGGACCCGGCGGCCGGAGGTCGGCGGGGCCCACACCGGCCGTGCGGCCGGTTGGATCGACAACGCCGGTCCGTGCGGCCGGTTGAATCCGACGTCGGCCGCCTGGCCGGCGCGTCTGGCGAGCGGTGAGGAGGACGGTGTCTCACGATGTCGCCCCTCCGTTGGAGGACACGGTGCACCCGACAGGCGACGGCTCGGTGACCGACCGCAGTGGTGGCTCCCGTTCCGGGGTTGGTCCCGGTAGTGGCGCCGGAGCGACCGACGCCCTCCGCACCGGCCCGGACGCGGGGAGCGAGGAGGCGGTCGTTCCGAAGCGGGGCGACCTGGTGCCCGAGACCGTTCCCGGCGGCGGATTCGCACTCTCCAGCGCGCCGACCGGGCGCCGGGTGCGGGCCCGGCTGGCCCGGTTCAACGCGCCTTGGCAGTCATCGCAGGTCAGCGAGGTGCTGGAACCGCTGATCTCAAGTCACCGGGAGAATCACCCGAAGGCCGACGCGCGGCTGTTGCAACGCGCCTTCGACACGGCGGCTCGCTGGCACTCCGGCCAGTACCGCAAGTCCGGCGACCCCTACATCACCCATCCGCTCGCGGTGGCCACCATCCTGGCCAATCTGGGCATGGACACCACCACGCTGGTCGCGGCGCTGCTGCACGACACGATCGAGGACACCGAGTACACGCTGGACCAGATGCGGGCCGACTTCGGCGGCGAGGTGGCGCTGCTGGTTGACGGGGTGACCAAGCTCGACAAGGTCAAGCTGGGCGATGCGGCGAAGGCGGAGACGATCCGCAAGATGGTCGTCGCCATGGCGAAGGACCCACGGGTCCTGGTGATCAAGCTGGCCGACCGGCTCCACAACATGCGTACCCTGATCTTCCTGCCGCGGCCGAAGCAGGAGCAGAAGGCCAAGGAGACGCTGGAGATCCTGGCTCCCCTGGCACATCGCCTGGGTATGAACACGATCAAGTGGGAGCTGGAGGATCTGGCCTTCGGCACCCTCTTCCCGAAGCGGTACGAGGAGATCAACCGACTGATCGGGGAGCACCAGCCGCAGCGGGAGGCGCTGCTGCGACAGGTGACCAGGAAGGTCGGCACCGACCTGAAGTCCGCCAAGATCAGGGCGGAGGTGACCGGTCGGCCGAAGCACCTGTACTCGATCTACCAGAAGATGATCGTGCGGGGGCGGGACTTCAACGACATCTACGACCTGGTGGGTGTGCGGATCCTGGTTGACACGGTGCGGGACTGTTACGCGGCGTTGGGTGTGATTCACGCGAACTGGCAGCCGGTGCCGGGCCGGTTCAAGGACTACATCGCGATGCCGAAGTTCAACATGTACCAGTCGTTGCACACGACGGTGATCGGGCCCACCGGCAAGCCGGTGGAGATGCAGATCCGCACGTACGCGATGCACCGTACGGCCGAGTTCGGTATCGCGGCGCACTGGAAGTACAAGGAGCACAAGGGCACCCAGATCGTGGGCCCGCCGGCGCACATCGATGAGATGACCTGGCTGCGGCAGCTGCTGGACTGGCAGCGGGAGGCGGCCGACCCGAGCGAGTTCCTGGACGCGCTGCGCTTCGACCTGTCCAGCCAGGAGGTGTACGTCTTCACCCCGAAGGGCGACGTCTTTCCGCTGCCCACGGGGTCCACGCCGGTGGACTTCGCGTACGCGGTGCACACCGAGGTGGGGCACAAGTGCATCGGGGCGCGGGTCAACGGCAAGTTGGTGCCGTTGGAGTCGACGCTCTCCAACGGCGATGTGATCGAGATCTTCACCTCGAAGTCGGAGACGGCCGGCCCGACCCAGGACTGGCTCGGGTTCGTCAAGAGCCCGCGGGCGCGTACGAAGATCCGGCAGTACTTCAACAAGGAGCGGCGCGAGGAGGCGATCGAGGCCGGCAAGGACGCGATCGTCAAGGCGATGCGCAAGCAGGGCATGCCGCTACAGCGGATGCTCAGCTCCGACAACCTGATGGCGATCGCCCGGGATCTGCACCTGGCCGATGTCGCCTCGCTCTACGCGGCGGTCGGTGACAGTCACGTCTCCGCCCAGTCGGTGGTGCAGAAGCTGATGGCCTCCTACGGCGGTGAGGAGGGCGCGGTCGAGGACATCGCCGAGACCGCGGTGGCCACCCGCCCGCCACGGAGCCGGGCCAGCAGCAACGACCCGGGTGTCGTCGTCCGGGGCGTCAGCGATGTGTGGATCAAGCTGGCCCGCTGCTGCACCCCGGTCCCGCCGGATTCGGTTTTCGGGTTTGTCACCCGCTCCGGCGGGGTGAGCGTGCACCGGGACGACTGCGCCAACGCCGAGGACCTCAAGACACAGGGGGAGCGGGTCGTGGAGGTGGGCTGGAAGCTCACCAGCGCGTCAACCTTCCTCGTCGCCATCCAGGTCGAGGCGCTCGACCGGCACAAGCTACTCACCGACGTGGCCCTGGTGCTCTCCGACGAGCGGGTCAACATCCTCTCCGCGACCGTGACGACCACGCGGGACCGGGTGGCGGTGAGCCGGTTCAGCTTCGAGATGGCCGACCCCAAGCATCTGGGGCACCTGTTGGCCGCGGTGCGGAAGGTCGACGGCGTCTTCGACGCCTACCGGGTCACCTCCGGCTCCTGAGCCATCAGCACGCACGAGCGCCCCCGGCCGGAGCCGGGGGCGCTCGTGGTCTCTCGCTGGGGCGTCAGCCCTGGGGCGCGCTCATCGTGAGGTCAGTGATGGTGACCTCCTTCTTCGGGTGTCCGCCGCCCATCTGCGCGTATGCCGCGTCGTCGCCGGCCGCCGCGACCTCCTTGACGATGTCCATCCCGCCGGTGATCGTGCCGAGGACGGTGTAGTTCGGGTCGAGCGGCGAGTCGCCGTAGACGATGAAGAACTGGCTGCCGGTGCTTCCGGGGGCGCCGGAGTTGGCCATCGCGATAACGCCCTCCGGGTACGGGGGCCGCTTGTCCGTGGGCAGGTTCTCCTCAACCAGCCCGTAGCTCGGCCCGCCGGTGCCGTCGGTTTCCCGCCAGCCGTCACCGGTCGCGCTCGGGTCACCGCACTGGAGCACCTTGATTCCTTCGGTGACGAGGCGGTGGCACTTGGTGTTGTCGAAGAAGTTCTGCTCCGCCAGGTGGGTGAAGCTGGCGCTGGTGCATGGCGTCTCGGACCGGTCGACCTTGGCCGTGATCGGCCCGAGGTTCGTGTCGATGGTGAGGGTCTGGGTGCCGGTGTTCGGTTGCTGGGCGCTCGGCAGGCCGACGTCCTTGATCTGTGGGGTCCGCTGGTCGGCGGGGATCTCGGTGAAGACGCATTCGGTGGCACCGGCGGTGGTGGTCGAGTCGGTCGCCGAGTCGTCGCCGAGGCTCGACACCAGCCAGACGGTGCCGGCGACCACCAGGAGGAGAGCCGCGCTCGCCCCGACGATCGCCTGGGTCTGTCGACGCCGACGAGCCCGGGCGGTCCGCTCGGCCATCTCCTTCTCGAGCCGAGCGCGGGCCGCCGCGCGTTGCCGCTCACTGGTGGACGTCACGCCTGGGTCCTCCTGCACGATGTGGGTTGGCTGGGATCGGTCAGCCGGCGCTCGGGTCAACCGCCGGGGTGGCCGACGTGGTGGCAGTCGGCGTCGTCGCCGGCTCGGTGACCGTCAGGCTCTGGATAACCACGTCGTCGTCCTTCGGCTTGACCTTCGCCCCGCCCGCATTCTCCACGGTCGGAAGCGAACCGATCTTCTCGACCGTATCCAGGCCACCGGTGACGCGGCCAACGACCGTGTACGCCGGGTCGGCGGTGGTGAAGTCCTTGAAGAAGATCAGGAACTGACTTCCGTTGGCGCCGGGCCTGTCGCCGACCATCGCGACCGTGCCCTTCGGGTAGGTCGCGGGCTGGTCGGGCGCGGGGCTGGCCGAGGCCTCCGCCGGGGTGGGGACGTTCTCGTCATAGAAGGAGTAGGCGGGTCCGCCCAGTCCGGTGCCACTCGGGTCGCCGCAGCGCACCGCACCCTCGGCGGTGATCTCGTGGCACTTCGTGTTGTCGTAGAACGAGTTCGCCGCCAGGTGGGAGATACTCGCGACGGCGCACGGGGTGGCGGCGGTGTCCAGCTCGGCGGTGACCGGGGCGCCCTGGTTCGTGACGACCGTCATCGTCCGGACCCCCTCGGTCGGCAACCCGGTGGTGGCCGGTGTGCCGACGTCGGTCAGGTTGGTGTTGGCGGTGGCGTCTTCCGGGGTCCAGAAGCAGATCTCCTCGGCCGCGGTGTCCTCGACCGGGTCCCGATCGAAGGCGCCCAGCGCCCAGGCGGAGCCGGCCACGATCAGGGCGAGGACGACTGCGACGCCCACCCCGGCCTGGACCTGCCGTCGGCGGCGGGCCCGAGCGGCCCGCCGGGCCAGCTGTCGGTCGAGTTTTGCCCGCGCCAGTTTGCGCTGCCGATCCCTGCTGGAGGCCACCCGCGCTCCCCTTCCTCTACCCTGGTTCCGTGACGGGCGGCCCGACCGTTGGTCAGGTGTGCCATGCCACACGCCCGCAAGAGTGTACGACCAGTGGCGGGGATTGTCGTGTACGAGGTGGCGCAGTGGTGCACCGCGGACCGTGCCGCACCCGCCACCGGGCCGCACCGCGCGAGCTTGGTTGCCGCGGCGACTAGGCTCAGCAGACGACCTGACACTTTGAGGGAAGGGGAGCCGTCGTGCTCGTGGCCGGTTTTCCCGCGGACGCCTTCGGCACCAACTGCTACGTGGTCGCGACGGCGCCGGGGGAGCAGTGTGTGGTGGTCGATCCCGGCATCGGGGTGCTCGACCGACTCGACGCCCTGCTGGCCGAGCACCGGCTGCATCCGGCCGCGGTCCTGTTGACCCACGGCCACCTCGACCACACCTTCTCCGTCGCGCCGGTCTGCGGTGCGCGGGGGGTCACCGCGTACGTTCACCCGGCTGACCGGGAGCTCCTCGCCGATCCGGCGAAAGGGCTCTCCGCCGACCTGACCGGGCTCTTCGGCGGTCGGCTGCCGTACACCGAGCCGGAGGACGTCGCCGAGCTGACCGACGGCGCCACCCTCGACCTCGCCGGGCTGGAGATCACCGTTGACCATGCGCCGGGCCATACCGGCGGGTCGGTGCTCTTCCGGTTGCCCGGCGCGGGCTCCCGCTGGGAGGCAGACGAGCTCTGCCTCTCCGGTGACGTGCTCTTCGCCGGCTCGATCGGCCGTACCGACCTGCCGGGTGGCAGCCATCCGACGATGCTCGCCAGCCTGCGGAGCAAGATCCTCCCGCTGGCGGACGACACGGTCGTGCTGCCCGGCCACGGTCCCACCACGACGATTGGCCGGGAACGCGCCGCCAACCCGTACCTCCTCGAGGTCGCGGGCGCGCAGGCGCGACCGGCGGCCCCTGCCCGCGGCCTGTAGCCGCCGGATCCTCTTTCCCCCGCGTGGACCGCGCGGGGTTCGCGAACGGAGCACCATGAGTAAGCCCACGCCGATCTCCGGCTTTCCGGAGTGGACGCCCGCCCAGCGGATGATCGAGCAGTCCGTCCTGGAGCGGATCCGGGACACCTTCGAGCGGTACGGGTTCGCCCCACTGGAGACCCGCGCGGTCGAGCCGCTCGACCAGTTGCTGCGCAAGGGGGAGACCTCCAAGGAGGTCTACCTGCTCCGGCGGCTGCAGGCCGACCCCGACGGACCGGCCGGCGACGACGCTCTTGGCCTGCACTTCGACCTGACCGTGCCATTCGCCCGGTACGTGCTGGAGAACGCCGGCAAGCTCCAGTTCCCGTTCCGCCGCTACCAGATCCAGAAGGTGTGGCGGGGCGAGCGACCGCAGGAGGGCCGCTACCGGGAGTTCCTGCAGGCGGACATCGACATCGTTGACCGGGACACGTTGGCGCCGCACCACGAGGCCGAGATGCCGCTGGTGATCGGGGACGCGCTGCGGTCGCTGCCGATTCCGCCGGTGCGGATCCAGGTCAACAACCGCAAGATCTGCGAGGGCTTCTACCGGGGGCTGGGGATCAGCGACCCGGAGGCGGCGCTGCGCGCGGTCGACAGGCTGGACAGGGTCGGCCCGGCCCAGGTGGCCGACCTCCTGACCGCCACGGCCGGGGCGACCGAGGCGCAGGCGAAGGCCGTGCTGGCGCTGGCGGAGATCTCGGCGCCGGACGCGTCGTTCGCCGACGCGGTGAACGCGCTCGGGGTCAGTCACCCGCTGCTCGACGAGGGCCTCGCGGAGCTGGTCCAGGTGATGCAGACCGCCGCCGAGCACGCGCCCGGCCTCTGCGTCGCCGACCTGCGCATCGCCCGCGGCCTGGACTACTACACCGGGACCGTCTACGAGACGCAGCTGGTCGGGTACGAGCGGTTCGGCTCGATCTGCTCCGGCGGCCGGTACGACAACCTGGCCAGCGCCGGTGCCGTCGCGTTCCCGGGAGTGGGCATCTCGATCGGGGTGACCCGGCTGCTCGGCCTGCTCTTCGGTGCCGGGGCGCTGAGTATTTCCCGCCCGGTCCCCACCTGTGTGGTGGTGGCGGTGACCAGCGAGGCGCAGCGGGCGGTGAGTAACCGGGTCGCCGAGGCGCTGCGGGCCCGGGGCATCTGCACCGAGGTCGCGCCGAGCGCGGCGAAGTTCGGCAAGCAGATCCGCTACGCCGAGCGGCGGGGCATCCCGTACGTGTGGTTCCCCGGCACGGACGAGGGAGCGGACGAGGTCAAGGACATCCGTACCGGTGCGCAGGTGTCGGCGCGGGCCGAGGTGTGGCAGCCGCCCGCGGCAGACCTGCGGCCGGTGGTGAGCTGAGTTCACGTGACCGCCGGCCCCGCTCGGTCCGGGGTGGGTGTTTCGGCAGGAAGGCGCTGCTCCGAGGCGCGCGTGGGACGTTACTGGCGCGTACCGACGATCGGACCTACGGTGGCGTAAGTTACGCCGCCGTAGGGAGACCCACATGACCGTCCTCAGCCAGACCGCCCTCCTGCACGAGCTGGAAGTCGTCGTGGAGAAGAACCTCGACCGGCACCTGTCGATCGCGAAGGAGTGGTTCCCGCACGAGTACGTGCCCTGGAGTGAGGGGCGGACCTTCGACGGCCCGCTCGGCGGGCAGGCGTGGACGCCGGCCGACTCAGAGCTGCCCGAGGTCGCCCGTACCGCGTTGATCGTCAACCTGCTCACCGAGGACAACCTGCCCTCGTACCACCACCAGATCGCCACGCTCTTTGGTCGGGACGGGGCGTGGGGGACCTGGGTGCACCGGTGGACGGCCGAGGAGGCGCGGCACGGCATCGCGATCCGGGACTACCTGACGGTGACCCGGGCGGTCGACCCGGTGGCCCTGGAGCGCGCCCGGATGACGCACATGTCGGCCGGCTACCGCAACGCGCACGACGAGGAGATGCTGCACTCGCTCGCGTACGTGTCGTTCCAGGAGTTGGCCACCCGGATCTCGCACCGGAACACCGGTCGGGCCACCGGCGATCCGCGCTGCGAGGCGCTGTTGGCGCGAATCGCCACCGACGAGAACCTGCACATGCTCTTCTACCGAAACCTGCTCGCCGCCGCCCTGGAGCTGGCGCCCAGCCAGACGATGCGGGCGGTGGCCGACGTGCTGGCCGAGTTCCAGATGCCGGGCAACGGCATCGAGGGGTTCGCCCGGAAGTCCGTCGCGATCGCCCTGGCCGGCATCTACGACCTGCGCCAGCATCGGGACGAGGTGGTGCTGCCGGTGCTGCGGCAGTGGGACATCTTCGAGGTGTCGGGCCTGGACGCGGACGGCGAGGCGGCCCGGGACCAGATCGCGGCCCACCTCGAGGGCCTGGAGCTCGCCGCGTCCCGATTCGAGGAGAAGCGCGACGCCCGTCGCGCCCGACAGGCGGCCCGGGGCTGACGCCCCAGGGCGCGGCGGGCTCTCCTTCCGCGCACCCGGCAAACGGCGGTGCGGTAGCCCTGACAGAATGCCGGGGCAGAGACATTCTGCCCCGGAACAGGCTGGAAACGAGGATGCGGCCCCGGGGCGGCCCGGCGAGGATGCCGGGCAGATTCATTCCGCAGACGAGGGAGACGCACGCCGTGATCCGTACCCATGACGCCGGAAGCCTGCGCGCGACGGACGCCGGCACCACGGTGACGCTCGCCGGCTGGGTGGCCCGCCGGCGCGACCACGGCGGTGTCATCTTTGTCGACCTGCGGGACGGTTCCGGGGTGGCCCAGGTCGTCCTCCGCGAGGAGGACGCCCACGTGCTGCGCAACGAGTACTGCGTCCAGGTCACCGGTGAGGTGACCCGTCGTCCCGAAGGCAACGAGAACCCGGAACTGGCCACCGGCGAGGTCGAGGTGACGGCGGAGGAGCTGGAGGTGCTCTCCGAGGCGGCGCCCCTGCCGCTGCCGGTGGACGACCAGGTCGAGGCCGGTGACGACGTCCGGCTGCGCTACCGGTATTTGGACCTGCGCCGCAGCGGCCCGGCCAACGCCCTGCGGCTGCGTTCCGCGGCCAACCAGATCGCCCGGACGGTGCTGCACGAGCGGGACTTCCTGGAGATCGAGACCCCGACGTTGACCCGCTCGACGCCGGAGGGGGCCCGGGACTTCCTGGTGCCGGTCCGGCTGCAGCCCGGCACCTGGTACGCATTGCCCCAGTCGCCGCAGTTGTTCAAGCAGCTGCTCATGGTGGGCGGGATGGAGCGCTACTACCAGATCGCCCGCTGTTACCGGGACGAGGACTTCCGCGCGGACCGGCAGCCGGAGTTCACCCAGCTGGACATCGAGATGTCCTTCGTCACCGAGGACGACGTGATCGACCTCGGCGAGGCGATCGTGTCCCGGCTGTGGCGGGAACTGGCCGGCCACCAGATCACCCGGCCGATCCCGCGGATCACCTGGCACGAGGCCATGGCCCGGTACGGTTCGGACAAGCCGGACCTGCGCTACGGCGTGGAGTTGACCGAGCTGACCGACTACCTGCGCGGCACCCGGTTCCGGGTCTTCGCCGGCGCGATCGAGGCGGGTGGCTACGTCGGTGCGGTCGTGATGCCCGGCGGTGCGGCGCAGTCCCGGAAGGAGTTGGACGGCTGGCAGGACTGGGCCAAGGCGCGGGGCGCGAAGGGCCTGGCGTACGTGGTGCTCGACGCCGAGACGGGTGAGGCGCGGGGCCCGGTCGCCAAGAACCTCTCCACCGAGCACCTGGCGGGTCTGGCCGACGCGGTTGGCGCGAAGCCCGGCGACGCGATCTTTTTCGCCGCCGGCGCGGAGAGCCGGGCGGCGCAGGAGCTGCTCGGCGCGGCCCGGGTGGAGATCGCTCGCCGGGCGAAGCTGATCGACGAGAGCGCCTGGGCGTTCTGCTGGGTGGTTGACGCGCCGATGTTCGAGCGGGTCACCGACGGCGAGGCGGGCGGTGCGAGCGGCTGGACCGCGGTGCATCACCCGTTCACCGCGCCGAACGCCGAGTGGGTGGACCGCTTCGAGGAGGCGCCGGAGCAGGCTCTCGCATACGCGTACGACATCGTCTGCAACGGAAACGAGATCGGCGGCGGCTCGATCCGTATCCACCGCGGCGACGTGCAGCAGCGGGTCTTCGACCTGCTCGGCATCACCCCCGAGCAGGCGCAGGACAAGTTCGGCTTCCTGTTGGAGGCGTTCAAGTACGGCGCGCCGCCGCACGGCGGGATCGCCTTCGGCTGGGACCGGGTCTGCATGCTGCTCGCCGGTGCCGACTCGATCCGTGAGGTCATCGCCTTCCCGAAGACCCGCGGCGGGTTTGACCCGTTGACTGCCGCGCCGACCCCGATCACCGCGGCGCAGCGCCTGGAGGCGGGCGTGGACGCCCGGCCCAAGCCGGAGGCGCGGGCGCAGGCCGGCACCGCCGGCCCGGCTGCTCCGGTGGCCGACCCCACCTGATCGCCTCGTTGGTCATTCCAGTGGCGGCCCGGCTCCTGCCGGGCCGCCACTGTCGTGTTCGGCGCCCGGTCGGGCTGAGGGGTGCGGGAGTAGTCGAACCCAAAGGCGTCGCATAAGTTTTGTGCAAAACTCTTGTGCATAGAAGTTGTGCACAGATATTGTGCAAGTATGACTGATGACCGGGAGCGGGCAGGGCCGGCTCCGCGCGTGGTGCACATCGACCACCGGCAGATTCGGGTGCTGGCGCACCCACTGCGGATCCGGCTCCTTGGGGCGCTGCGGGTGCAGGGCTCGGCGACCGCCACCATGCTGGCCGAACAGCTCGACACCAACACCGGTGCCACCAGCTACCACCTGCGTCAGCTCGCCGACGTGGGGCTGGTCGCCGAGGACCCCGACCGGGGCACCGGCCGGCAGCGCTGGTGGCGGGCCGCGCACGAGATCAGCGAACTCGAACCCACCGACTTCGACGACGACCCGGACGCCCGCGCCGCCCTGGAGTGGATCCAGGGCCACCAGCTGCGCCTGCTGACCGAGCAGGCGCAGCGGTGGCGCGCGGCGCAGAGCGAGTGGTCGTCGGAGTGGCGAGACGCCTTCGGGATGGGCGACGCCTTCCTGACCCTCCCGGCAGACCGGCTGAAGGCGCTCAACGACGAACTCTGGCAGGTCCTGGAGCGATACCGCGAAGCGGCCGACCCGGCGGAGCCGGGTGCCGAGCAGGTTCAGGTCTACCTCGCCGCCTACCCGCTACCGAAGGAGGCGTGATGGCTACCCTCTCGATCCAACAGGTCCGCAACCGCTACCTCATTCTGCTCAGCCTGCGCTGGCTGCCGGTCGGCCTGCTGGTCCCGGTCTTCGTCCTGCTGATGCAGGAGCGGGGCCTCACCCTCACCGAGATCGGCGTGGCCTTCGCCGCCCAGGGTCTCCTCGTCCTCCTGCTCGAGTTGCCGACCGCCGGGCTCGCCGACGCCGTGGGACGCCGGCCGGTGCTGGTGCTCGCCGCGGTGGTCAACCTCGTCTCCCTAGCGCTCTTCGTCGTGGTCGACTCGTTCGCCCTGCTGGTGGCGGTGTGGGCGTTGCAGGGGGTCTATCGGGCGCTGGACAGCGGCCCGCTCGAGTCCTGGTTCGTGGACAGCACCCTCGCGGCCGACCCCGAGGCCGAGTATGAGCGCGGCCTGAGCCAGGGCGGGACGGCGCTCGGCGTCGCCATGGCGGTCGGTGCCCTGCTCAGTGGCGCGCTGGTCGCGTTCGGCCCGGTCGGCCCCTTCACTGCGTTGACCATGCCGATCGTGGCCGCCGTGGGCTTGCAGGTCGTCGGGCTGCTGGCCGTGCTCGCCCTGCTACGTGAGCGTCGTCCCACCGCCGGGTCGTCGGCGCTGCGCGAGTCGATCGCGGAGGCCCCCCGGATGATCGGCCAGGCGATGGGGCTGCTGCGCCGCTCCCGGGTGCTGCTCGCCCTGCTCTCCGTCGAGCTCTTCTGGGGCTTCGGCATGGTCACTTTCGAAGCTCTCCTGCCGGTCCGGCTTGCCGAGGTGCTCGGCGACTCCGATCGGGCCGGGGCGCTGCTCGGGCCGGCAACCATGGTGGCCTGGCTCGCGAGCGCCGGCGGCGCGGCGGTGACCCCGCTGTTGACCCGGCGACTGGGCGCCGCGCCCGCCGCGGCGCTGCTGCGGATCGCGCAGGGCGTCACCGTGGTCGGGATGGCGCTGCTCGCCGGTCCGGTCGGCGTGCTGATCGCCTTCGTCGTGTGCTACGTCGTGCACGGCGCCTCGAACCCGTTGCACATGGGGCTGGTGCACCGGCAGGTCGACGGGCCGTACCGAACCAGTGTGGTCTCCCTGAACTCGATGGTGGCCGCGCCCGCCGGTGCCGCTGGGGGGATCGTGCTCGGCCTGGTCGCCGACCGGGCCGGCGTCAGCGTCGCGATGCTGGCCGGCGCGGTCGTGCTCGCGATCGCCGCGCCGCTGTACCTACCCGCCTGGCGAGCCAGCCGCGATGGTTCTCCCACCCCGGTCGGTGCGCCGACGGCCGGCGCGTCGCCCGAGCCCCCGGCGGCCCGGCCGGAGGGCTCGGCGCCGGTCAGCGGAGAGCCCGGCGTGCCCCCGGCCCGCGCCGGTGACCCGACCACCGGAGCGGGCGCGGCCCGGCGTTGATGGCGGTGCCACCGGCCGCGGCACGCGGCCGGTGGCACCGGCCGGACTGCAAGGGGCAGGTCAGCTCCGCCCGGCGGCGCTGATTCTGTTGACCCCGGCCGCGCCCGGTACTGTTCCCGTGATGGATCCTGACGCCCTCTTCTCCTTCGGAGAGCCCGCCGCCGCGGCCGTCGCGCCCGCGGGTACTGCCGGCGTGACTGGGTTCACGCCGGTCGGTCAGGACGCGCCGCTGGCCGTCCGGATGCGCCCGACCGGGCTCGACGAGCTGATCGGCCAGGACCACCTGCGTGCCCCCGGCGCGCCGTTACATCAACTCGTCTCCGGGGCCGCACCGATGTCGGTGATCCTCTGGGGGCCGCCGGGCAGTGGGAAGACCACCATCGCGCACCTGGTGGCCGGAGCCACCGACCGTCGCTTCGTGGCGATGTCGGCGCTGAACGCCGGGGTGAAGGACGTCCGTGCCGTCATTGACGCCGCCCGCCGGCAGCGCCGCGCCGGTGGCCCGCAGACCGTGCTCTTCATTGACGAGGTGCATCGATTCAGCAAGACCCAACAGGATTCGCTCCTCGCCGCGGTTGAGGACCGGACCGTCACGCTGCTGGCGGCGACGACTGAGAACCCGTACTTCTCCGTGATCTCGCCGCTGTTGTCCCGGTGCGTGCTCCTCACCCTGCAGCCGTTGGATGACGACGCGGTGCGCAACCTGCTCCGCCGTGCGGTCGCCGACGGTCGTGGCCTGGGCGGCACGCCCGCCCTCGCCCCCGACGCCGAGGAGCACCTGGTCCGGCTCGCCGCCGGTGACGTCCGCAAGGCGCTCACCGCCCTGGAGGCCGCGGCCGCCTCCGCCACCGCGGTCGGGGCCGACCGCATCGATCTGGCCACCGCCGAGCAGGCGGTGGACAGCGCCGCCGTCCGCTACGACCGCGACGGCGACAGCCACTACGACGTGACCAGCGCGTTCATCAAGAGCATGCGCGGCTCCGATGTGGACGCGGCGCTGCACTGGCTGGCCCGGATGCTGGTCGCCGGCGAGGATCCGCGGTTCATCGCCCGACGGATGGTCATCTTCGCCAGCGAGGACGTCGGCCTGGCCGACCCGGGTGCGCTCGGCGTGGCCACCGCCGCCGCCCACGCGGTGGAGTACGTCGGCCTGCCGGAGGCCCAGCTCAACCTCGCCCAGGCGGTGATCCACCTGGCCACGGCCCCGAAGTCGAACTCGGCGACCACCGCCATCGGGGCGGCCCTCGCCGATGTCCGGGCTGGTCGGGGTGGGGCGGTGCCGCGCGGGCTGCGGGACGCGCACTACCCCGGCGCCAAGGGGCTCGGCCACGGCACCGGCTACCGCTATCCCCACGACGACCAACGGGGTGTGGTCAACCAGCAGTACGTGCCCGACGATCTCGTCGGCACCGACTACTACCGGCCCAGCCAGCACGGGGCCGAGCGAGCCGTCGCTGATCGACTGCCGCTGCTGCGCCGGATCATTCGCCGGTCGGCGCCGACGGCTGACCGCCGGCCGGCGGCGGCGCCCGGTGGCACCGGGGCGGGCAACGGCCGCCAACCCGAAAGACCGGGTGACGACGGGGCGTACGAGGGTGGCGCGGACGCCACTGAGGAGGGGCAGCAGTGAAGTCGCGAGGGGCGGACCAGCCCGAGGAGAGCGCCGACCAGCGGCGCAAGGGGCGCCGCTGGGGGCGGGGGAAGGCCGAGGCCGCGGCCGCCGAGCCGGTAAGCGGCGAAGAGTTCGGCTGGATCGACGACCTGCGTACGGCGAAGGCGCAGCGGGCTGAGCTGGGCCCGGAGGGCGGGCCCGGTCCGTCCACGCCGCCACAGCGCCTCGGTGCCGACCCGGGTCCGAGCGGCACTGGGGCTACCCCGCCCGTGCGGCGAGACGCGACCGAGGCGCCCCGCCCGCGTCCCGACGCTGGCCGGCGGTCCGGCTCCGCGAAGCCCGCGGCTCCTCCCGGGCAGCCCGCTCCTGCTGGGCCTGTCACCCCTCCTGGAGGGGTAGCCGGTCCTTTCGCGCCTCCCGCTCCTCCCGGCCCCTCAGCGCCTCCCCAGGCCCAGGGGCGGGGGGGCCCGCCCGGCCCGCCGACCGCCGAGCCGGTCGGTCGTGGCCGTCCGGCAGCGCCAGCCCGTCCTCCGGCCGCCGCCGCGCCGCAGCCGGGCCCCGCCCCATCGGCTGGCCGAGGTGGACGACGTGGCGCCGGTGAACCGACGGGCGCTCCGGGCGCCCCGCCGGTGGTCCCCGGCCGGGCCGGCGACGATTCCACCGGCGGGATTCCTCTCGCCCCGGGTGGACACCGTGCGTCACCCGAGGTCGGCAGGGCACCCGGCCACCGTGCTGCCCCGCCGTCCGGTGGTGTGGCCCGGCATGGCCGACGGGAGACGCCGGAGGAGGACACCGTTGTCCCGCGTGGCCGCCCGTCCGCCCCCGAGGGCGGCCCGGGGCCGGCCACTCCCGCGGTGAACACCGACATTCCGAGCCCGCGAAGCGACAGCGCCGACCCGGTCCCCGGCGAGGGGCGGCGAGCTCGACCGAAGCGGCCGGCCGACTGGCTGCGGCAGGCCGGCCGTACCCCCCACCAGACCGACCCCACGCTGCGCCCCCTGAATCAACCGGCGGTCCCGCCGGGCTCGCCGGTAGCCCCGCGTAGCGCGCCGCCCGCCGGCGGCCGGGGACCCGCTGACGGCTCGCGTTCTGGACCCGAACCGTCCCGGGGCGGTCCCGCCGCCGGGCGAGCGCGGCCTGGCCCCGCCGGTCCGCACCCGGGAGCGGCTGGCCCCGCGCGGCCACACCCGCCCGCTGGACCGGCTGCCGAGCGCCCCCGCCCGTCCGCCGCCGCGAGCGGCGCGATCGGTGAGCCACCCCCGCCCGGCCCGGGCATTGTCCGTCCGGGCCGTCCGGATCAGCCGCCGCCACGGGCCGCTGCCGGGCCGCCACCACGGGCCGCTACCGCTGGGCCGCCACCACGGGCCGCCGTCGGGCCGCCGTCGGGCACGGTTGCCCCGCGGCGGGCGGGTATGCCGAACCCGCCCGCGGGCGGAGCTCCTCCGCCCGGCGTAGCCCGACCGGATGGCATCCCGGGCGGTCCCCCCGGGATGGCGGCCCCGCCCGGTGCTGCCCGGCCCGGCGATGCACCAGCTGGTCCGCGACCCGCGGCTGGGACGGCCCGGCCCGCCGGCCCCCGTCCCAGCGTGGACGAGCGACCGTCGGGTCGCGCGCTGCCGCCACCGCGAGAGCCGGCCGGGGCCACGCCCCAAGGCGTCCCGCCGACGCCGTTGGCGGCCACGCCGGACGGGCCGCCGCGCGGCGGGGCGGAACTCCCCGCGGTCGACACCGCCGCACCGGACGAATCCGGTGGCGCTCGCTCGTACCTGCGCCGGCAACCGCAGCAGCGGCTCCGGACCGTAGCCCTGGCGCTGGCCAGCATCGTGCTGCTCGGTGTTGTCCCGGCCGTCTTCGGGCTACAGACGCTGAACCGTGACCCGGTCTTCGACACCCTCGACCAGTTGGCGGTTCCCACCTGGGCAGCGACCGAGACGGTGGACGACGTCAGTGGCAGTCGCTGGTGTCTGCTGGACTGTCGACTCCGCGAGCGCACCGTGGTCTCGGAACGTTCTCCGGAGGAGACTGTCCAGGTCTACGAGGCGTCGCTGCGGGGGGACGGCTGGCAGCCCTGGCAGGTCGACCGTTGCCCCGAGCAGTCGGCGAAGGGCAGCTACACCTGCTGGCGACGGGATGAGCTGACCCTCGATCTGTGGGTACGCGAGCCCGCCTGTGTGCCGCCACCAGTCGACGGCGAGCCGGCGCTTGTGCCGTCCCCGGATCCATCAACCCGGGCGTCTGAGTGCACCGGCTCGTTGGTTTCGGTGAAGGTGCGGAACGCCATTGATGATGATCGGACGAGACCGCAGCCGAGCACCGACCCGTCGCTCACCGGCGAGGATCCTTTCCCGACCTTGTCCGAGGATCCGCTCGGTGAACTGACCCCCTCACCATCCTGAGGCGGTCTCCATCACGGACGGTAGGGTCTGGGCTGGCAGGCCCGCCTGCCTCCGGCCGACCAGTGGCCGGGGCGCGCGGCACGGGCGTGGGGACGACGGCGGCTTGCTCTGAAACGTCCGGTGCCCGCTGATTCGGCTTGAGGAGGACAGGCGTGGACCTTGGAGAAGTCGCGGCGTTGATCGCGGCGATCGCGTTCGCGATGCTGGTGTTGATCCTGGTGCTACCGATCCTGCGACTGCGGCACACGGTTGACGCGGCCACCCGGATGATCAACGACGTCAATGAGCGTACCGCGCCGCTGCTGGGCGAGGTCAATACCACGGTGAAGAATGTCAACACCGCGCTGGATCAGGTGCAGACCTCGTTGGATGGGGTGAATCTCCAGCTCGCCAAGGTCGATACCATGACCAACCACGCGCAGAACATCACCGCGAACGTCGCCAACCTCGCCACGATCGTCTCCGCCGCTGCCGCGAGCCCGCTGGTCAAGGTGGCCGCCTTCGGTTATGGCGTGCGTCGGGCCACGGCCGCCCGCCGGCATGCGGAGACCGAACGTGAGGTGCGGGACACCATCAAGCAGCAACAGCGCGACCGCCGGCGCGGTCGCCGCTGAGCAGCGCCGGGGCGCGCAGGAGGGGGAGAGTCATGAGGCGGTTGTTCTGGCTGGGTATCGGACTGGCTGTGGGCGTGCTGGTGGTCCGCAAGGCCACCCGGACGGCCCAGGCCTACACGCCGGCCGGGATCGCCGGCGGGCTGTCCGAATCCGCTGGCGGCCTGGCCGAGTCGGTACGTAGCTTCGTGTCGGACGTCCGGATCGGAATGGCCGAGCGCGAACAGGAGATTCACGAGGCCTTCGCGCGCGGCGAGGCGTTCGACGACAACGTCGCCGAGCTGCGGGAATATCCGCGCGCCGGCGATCGAGAGACTTTCCCGGAGGAGCACCAGCGATGAAGACGGCGGAGATCAGGCAGCGGTACCTCGCGCATTTCGAGGCGAACGGTCACGCCGTGGTGCCGTCCGCTCCGCTGCCCGCCATCAGCGACCCGAACCTGCTGTTCGTCGCCGCTGGCATGATGCAGTTCGTCCCCTACTTCCTGGGGCAGCAGACCGCGCCCTACAAGCGGGCCGTCAGCGTCCAGAAGTGCCTCCGTACGCCGGACATTGACGAGGTGGGCAAGACCAGCCGGCACGGGACGTTCTTCCAGATGAACGGCAACTTCTCGTTCGGGGACTACTTCAAGGACGAGGCGATCCGGCTGGCCTGGGACCTGTCCACCAAACCGGTTGCCGCCGGGGGCCTCGGACTCGACCCGGAGCGGATCTGGCCGACGGTCTACCACCACGACGACGAGGCGTTCCAGATCTGGCGGTCGGTCGGCGTGCCCGCGGATCGGATCGTGCGTCGCGGCAAGGCCGACAACTTCTGGTCGATGGGCATCCCCGGCCCGTGCGGGCCGTGCTCCGAGCTGTTCTACGACCGCGGCCCCGCGTACGGCCCGGAGGGCGGCCCGGCGGTTGACGAGGACCGCTACGTGGAGTTCTGGAACCTCGTCTTCATGCAGTTCGAGCGGGGGCCGGGCACCGGCAAGGAGGACTACCCGATCCTCGGCGACCTGCCGGCGAAGAATATCGACACCGGGATGGGCCTGGAGCGGATGGCATCCATCCTCCAGGGCGTGGACAACCTTTACGAGATCGACGAGGTGCGGCCGATCCTGGCCAAGGCCGCCGAGCTGACCGGCAAGCGGTATGGCGCGCACTCCAGTCAGGTCGCCAGCGAATCGCACCCGGACGATGTTCGGTTGCGGGTCGTCGCCGACCATGTGCGCACCGCACTGATGCTGATCGGGGACGGGGTAACCCCGAGTAACGAGGGGCGGGGCTACGTGCTGCGCCGCATCATGCGTCGGGCGATCCGTTCGATCCGGCTGCTGGGCTGGCAGGAACGGGCGATGCCCGAGCTGCTGCCGGTGGCCCGCGACTGCATGGCCGCGTCGTACCCGGAACTGGCGACGGACTTCGGCCGGATCGCCGACTACGCGTACGCGGAGGAGGATGCGTTCCTGTCCACGCTGCGCGCCGGCACCACGATCCTGGACACCGCCATCGCCGAGACCCGCACCGCGGGCCGGCGCGCGATCTCCGGCGCGAAGGCGTTTCAGCTGCACGACACGTACGGCTTCCCGATCGACCTGACTCTGGAGATCGCCGGCGAGCAGGGCCTGCAGGTCGATGCCGAGGGCTTCCGTCGGCTGATGGCCGACCAGCGGGCTCGGGCGAAGGCCGACGCGCAGGCCCGTAAGACGGGGCACGTGGACCTCTCCGCGTATCGGATGGTGCTGGATGAGGGCGGCCCGGTCACCTTCACCGGCTACCAGGAGGTTTCCCGCGAGTCGACGGTGCGGGCGGTGCTCGGTGCGGCCAGCCCGCACGCCGCGGCGGTGGAGGGCGAGACGGTCGAGCTGGTACTCGACACCACCCCGTTTTACGCCGAGGGTGGTGGTCAACAGCCGGATCTCGGCGTGATCACCGTTGGTGGGGGCCAGGTGGAGGTCCTCGACGTGCAGCAGCCGGTGCCCGGGTTGATCGTCCATCGGGCCCGGGTGCTGCGGGGCGAGGTGCGCGTGGGCGAGACTGGCTTCGCCGAGATTGACACCGATCGCCGTCGGGCGATCTCCCGGTCGCACACCGCGACCCACCTCGTACACCAGACCATGCGCAACTTCCTCGGTGAGTCCGCCACCCAGGCCGGTTCGCTGAACGCACCGGGGCGGCTCCGCTTCGACTTCAACACCCCGACCGGGGTGGCGCCGAGCGTCCTGCGGGATGTGGAGCAGCAGGTCAACGAGGCGCTCCTGGCCGACCTGGAGGTGCGTGCCTTCGTCACCTCGCTGGCCGAGGCGCGGCGGATCGGTGCGATGGCGCTCTTCGGCGAGAAGTACGGCGAGCAGGTGCGAGTCGTCGAGGTCGGTGACTACGCGCGAGAGCTGTGCGGTGGCACCCACGTGGGCCGCTCCGGCCAGCTTGGCCTGGTGAAGATCCTTTCCGAGTCGTCAATCGGGTCCGGGGTGCGCCGGGTTGAGGCGTTGGTCGGGATCGACGCGTTCAACTTCCTTGCCCGCGAGCATCTGCTCGTGGCCCGCCTCGCCGAGCTGTACCGGGTCCCGTCCGACCAGGTCGCGGAGCGGGTGGAGCAGACCGTCACCCAGCTGCGCGACGCCGAGAAGGAGCTGGAGAAGCTGCGCGCGCAGCTGGTGCTCGGTGGCGCGGCGGCCCTCGCCGCCCAGGCGAGCGAGGTGCGTGGGGTGGCGTACGTCGGGACTGAGGCGCCCGAGGGCGCGGCCGGCAACGATGTGCGGACCCTTGCACAGGAGATCCGTGGCCGGATCGATCCGGCACGTCCGGCGGTGGTCGCGGTGGCGGCCCGGGCGAACGGCAAGGCTTCGCTGGTGGTGGCGGTCAACCCAGCTGCCCGGAGCCAGGGGCTGTCGGCGGCGGATCTGGTCAAGGTAGCCTTCGCCGGTCGGGGTGGGGGCAGCCCCGAGTTGGCCCAGGGGGGCGGTCTGCCGGCGGCGGAGGCGCCGGCGTTGCTCCGCACTGTCGAGAATGCCATCGCCGGGGCGTAATGTGCCGGAGGATGTCCGGTGCCGGAGGTGCCGCCCGTTCGTTCTCTCAGGGAGGTGACCATTCGTGGCGCAGTGGTCCCGGGGCGTACGCCTCGGGGTGGATGTCGGACAGGTCCGGGTCGGCGTGGCGCGGTCCGACCCGCATGGCGTCCTGGCGACCCCGCTGGTCACCCTCGCCCGGGATCGCACTGCCGCGCCGGAGGCGGTCCCCAGCGACATGGCCGAGCTGGCCGCGCTGGTGACCGAACACGAGGCGGTCGAGGTGGTGGTTGGCCTTCCGGTGAATCTCGCCGGTCGGCAGGGCCCCGCCGCCGTACATGTGCAGGCGTATGTCGGCCGCCTGATCGAGGTGATTTCGCCTGTGCCGGTGACGCTCGCCGACGAGCGGATGTCAACGGTCGTGGCTAGCCGTAGGCTTGCTGAGCGTGGCGTCCGGGGGCGGCGGCAGCGGGCGGTGGTGGACCAGGCGGCCGCGGTGGAAATCCTGCAGAGCTGGCTCGATGCGCAGCGGAGGCGGATGCAATGATCGAGGAGCTGGATCCCGATTTCGATGCGGATCGGGGGGAGAAGGGCCGGCATCGGCGCGGCTACGTGCGTAAGCGGCAGCGCGAGCGAAAGCGCGGCTCGGGTGGCGGGCGCGGCAAGACCGTGCTGGCCCTACTGCTGACCCTGACTCTACTCGGCGGCCTCGGTGGGGGCGCCTACTACGGCTTCGAACGGATCCAGAGCCTGCTCGGCACGCCGGACTACGACGGTTCCGGGACCGAGGCGGTGACGGTCGAGATCCCGGAGGGCGCTCCGATCGCCGCCATCGCGGTCACGCTCCACGAGGCCGGGGTGGTCAAGAGCAGCAAGGCTTTCGTCAATGCGGCGGAGGATAACAGCCAGAGCAAGAACATCCAGCCTGGCCAGTACGAGTTGCGTAAGCAGATGAGCGGCGAGTATGCCGTGGCCGCGATGCTGGACCCGAAGAATCGGGTCGTGAACGGGATCACTGTGCCCGAGGGGCGGACGGCGAAGAGCATCTACAAGCTACTCGCCGAAGAGACCGAGATCCCCGTGGCGGAGTTCGAGGCGGCGGCGAAGGATCCGCTCGCGCTCGGTGTCCCGGAGTGGTGGTTCAAGCGGACCGATGACCGGAAGGTCGAGCCGTCGATTGAGGGTTTCCTCTTCCCCGACACCTACGAGCTTCCCCCGGACCCCACGGCCGAGTCGATTCTCGCGCTGATGGTGGAGCGGTTCCTCACCGTCGCCGAGGGAATGGAGTTCGTCGACCGGGTGCAGAACGAACGCCAGATCGCGCCCTACGAGGCGTTGATCGTCGCGTCACTCGCCCAAGCCGAGGCGGGTACGCCGGGAGACCTGGGCAAGGTCGCGCGGGTCGCCTACAACCGAGTCTACGGCGACTTCAACTGCAACTGCCTGGAGATGGATGTCACGGTCAACTACTACCTGGAGTTGACCGGCCAGGAGACCAAGACCTCGGCCGAGATGACCCAGGACGAGTTGCTTGACACGGAGAGCCCGTACAGCCGCAAGCTTGAGGGCCTGATCCCCACCCCGATCAACAACCCGGGTCAGCTGGCCATGGAAGGCGCCATGGACCCGCCGCCGGGAAAGTGGCTCTTCTTCGTCGCGATCAACAAGGAGGGGGAGTCCGCCTTCGCGGAGACCTACGAGGAGCAGCTGCGCAACGAGGCCAAGGCGAGGGAGGCGGGTGTCATCTGAGCGCGTGCGGGCGGCGGTGGTCGGCGCCCCGATCGCGCACTCCCTCTCCCCGGTGATCCACAACGCCGGCTACGCCGCGGTGGGCCTGCACAACTGGTCGTACACCCGCTTCGAATGCGCCGAGGCGCAGCTGCCGGCTCTGGTCGCCGGCTTGGGACCGGAGTGGGCGGGGCTCTCGGTCACCATGCCGGGCAAGGAGACGGCGCTCGCGGTGGCCGCGACGGCGTCGTCGGTCGCCGCCGCGGTCGGCGCGGCCAACACCCTGGTCCGCCGGCCGGACGGCTCCTGGCACGCGGACAACACCGATGTCGCCGGCATGGTGGAGGTGCTGACCGGGGCCGGGGTCGGCCCGGAGTCGACGTTGACGGTGCTCGGCGCCGGTGGTACCGCCCGGGCGGCGGTGGCCGCGGCGGCGGCGCTGCGGGCCCGGACGGTGACGGTGGTGGCCCGGCGGAAGGCCGCGATCGCCGACCTGCGTCCGGTGGCCGCGGCGGTGGGCGTGTCGCTGACCGGAGTTCCCTGGTCCGACGCTGTTGCGGCCTGCTCCGCCGACGTGGTGATCTCGACCGTGCCGGCCGGGGCCGCCGACCCGCTCGCCGCGGCGGTGGCGTGGCGGCCCGCCACGGTGCTCTTCGATGCCCTCTACGACCCCTGGCCGACCTCGCTCGCGTCCGCCGCGCGGTCCGCCGGCTGCCGCGTCTACTCCGGTCTCGATCTGCTGCTGGCCCAAGCGGTCGGCCAGTTCGAGCAGTTCACCGGGGTGCCGGCGCCGCGTGCCGCGATGGCCGCCGCGCTCACCGCGGCTCGGGCGGGTTGATCCCCGCAGCGGCGGCTCGTCACACGCCAACGGAGTGAAACAGCGGTGCCGTGCGCCGAGCGGGGGACGCCGGGGCGCGGCCGGAGCGCCCGGGGCTGGGGCCCGCGGGGCAATTGCCGACCAATCGGTGGATATCGCTGAGGGGGTCGGGCAAGGGACGCTACGCGAGTTCTCACCCCTGGGAGGTATAGCGTGGCTGGGTTCTCGCTTCGTCGGCGGACTTCGGGTCGCCCTGTTCGAACGGCCCTGATCTGCTCGGTAACCGTCGTCGCCGCGTTGCTCGTACCAACCGCGGCCTCCGCCACCGTCCCGCCGATACCCGAGACACAGATCCTGGTGTCGAGCGATCCTGTTGATGAGACACCGCACGCCCGCGACGGCGAGGCCCGGGCCTTCGCGCAGATCGGCTCGATGGTGTACGTCGGCGGCACCTTCACCCAGGTCCGGCAGGATCCGACCGCGGCGTGGGTCAGCCAGCGCTACCTGTTCGGCTACGACAAGGTCACCGGGGCGATCTCGACGACCTTCCTGCCGGCGCTCGACGGTGCGGTGAACTCGTTGGTCGCCGGCCCGAACGACACGTTGCTCGTCGGCGGCGCCTTCCGGAACGCCAACGGGGTGTCCCGGAAGAATCTGGTGGCGCTCGACCCGAGCACCGGCGCCACCGTCGACAGCTGGGTGGGCCGCTCCGACGGCGGCACCGTGCGGGACATGGTGCTCTCCGGCGGCTGGCTCTACCTGGCGGGGGCCTTTAACTGGGTGAACGGCACCCCGCACGCCGGGCTTGCCCGACTGCACGCCAGTACGGGGGCGATCGACCCGACCTTTGCCGTCAACGCCACGATGGGACGAGCCGGCACCAATTCGTACGTCTGGACCATCGACGTCTCCCCGGACGGGCAGACGTTGGTAGCGGGCGGCAACTTCACCGACGTCAACGGCCTGCCGCGGAACCAGATGGCGCTCGTTGACCTCTCCGGTACGCCGAGTGTCCTCGACTGGAGCACGGAGAAGTTCGTGGCGCCGTGCGAGGGACGGCTGGCTTTCTCCTACGTGCAGGATGTCCGGTTCGGCGGCGCCGGTAGCTGGTTCGTCGTCGGCACCAACGGCGGGGCGGGCTGGCCGGCCGGATACTGTGACGCGCTCGTGCGCTTCGAGACCACGGCCCGCGGCGACGGTCAGGTCGGCACCTGGGTGAACTACACCGGTCGGGACACCATCACCTCCGTCGAGGTGGTCGACAACGTCATCTACCTCGGTGGGCACTTTCGCTGGTTGAACAATCCGACCGCGCACCGGGGCGGCGCCGGCGACGGTGCCATTGACCGGCTCGGGATCGCCGCGGTCACCCCGGCCACCGGGATGCCGGTGAACTGGAATCCGCGTCGCAACGGCGGCTCGTCGCTGCCCGCCGGCACCAGTCCGTGGGGCTCCACCGTGCCGGTGCTCTGGCGAGGAGAGGACGGGCTCTACTTCGGGCACAACTCCGACGGCATGGGGGGCGAGTACCACGGCCGGCTCGGGATGTTCCCCCGCTCCGGTGGTCGGACGATCACCCCGAAGAACCCGTCGACCGCGACCAGCGGCAATCTCTACCTGGGCACCGGGGAGGGCGAGCTGGCCCGGGTTCCGTTCGACGGCACCGGCATCGGCGCACCGACCACGGTCAGCCAGCCGAACTACACCGGCGCCGGGGCGACCTGGGGAATGAGTGACCGGATCTACTGGGCACACACCGTCGCCGGAACCCCGACGGGCAGCCGGATCGACATCTCGATGTTCCCCGGTGGCGTGATCGGCGTCCCGTGGGAGTCGTCCGGCTACAACGACTGGTTCGATGCGGGGGAGCTGACCGGTGCCTTCTTCCTGGACGGGCGCCTCCACTACACCCGGGCCGACTCCGAAGCCCTCCACTACCGGTACTTCGAGACGGACGGGAACTACCTCGGTGCCACCGAGTTCACGCTGCCCACCACCGGGGTCGACTGGTCGACGGTGCGGGGCATGGCGTGGGTGGACGGCAGGATTGTGTACGGAAACACCGACGGGAACCTGCGTAGCGTCCCCTTCCGGCCAGCGGTGGATCCGGTGGTGGACGGCGCGGAGGGCGTTCTGCTCGTGACCGCGAGCCCGGAGCTGACCTGGTCCACTCCGCAACTGTTCTTCACCGTGCAGTAAGTCGACTGAGGATCGTCGATTATGGTGGATGCTTCATGTTGGCTGACGGTGAGCTATGCCGTCGTCCCCGGACATGGGGAGGATCGTTGCGGGGCATCCGCCGTGGTTTTGGGGTAAGTGCCGGTTTCGCACTGAAGCGCGGCTGGTATCGGTTGCGTTATCCGAGGCTGAGTCTCGGCCGGGATGTGGAGATCCGTGGAAGGGTCCGGCTACGCCGCGGCGTGCGGGTGCGCATCGGCGACCGGACTCGGATCAACAAGCTGGTGCGGTTCGCCGGTCCGGGGGAGGTTCACATCGGCGCTGACTGTCTGTTGAGTGCGACCTGGGTGGGTGCCTGGACCTCGGTCACGGTCGGCGACCGTTGCCTCTTGTCGAACTGTGAGGTGCGGGACAACGACTTCCACAATCTGCGGCCCGAGGTGCGACACGACCCGCCCACCCCGCGCACCCGAGCCCCGATTGTTCTTGAGGACAACGTCTGGATCGGCGCACACGCACTCGTGCTCAAGGGTGTGCGGATCGGCCGGGACAGTGTCGTGGGCGCTGCCACGGTGGTCCGGACGGATGTCCCGCCCCGGGTAGTGGTTATTGGAAACCCGCAACAGACGGTGAAAAAGTTCAATGACTAGCACCGCCGGTGGTGGCTGGACCGCCAACACCGCCTCGGGTGGGGGGACATCGGGTCGTACGGTCACCCTGACCGACCTGCTTCGCGTGCCGCTGCACCGGATCCGGGTGCTGGCCGGTGCCGCCGTGCTCGGGCTGCTCGCCGCACTCGGCTATGTGCTGCTGGTGCCGAGCGCGGTGACCGCCGACGCCGTGGTGGCGGTGCGACCGGTGGTCACCGACGCCTTCACGCCGAGCGGCGCCTCCGCCGATCGCGCGGTGAACATGAACGTGGAGCGGGGCATCGCCACCGGGACCGAGGTGGTGCGGCGGCTGGTGGACGCCACCGGCCGGGACCAGCGTGACGTGCAGGACGCCCTCGAACTCGAGGTGCCGACCGGCGGTCAGATCCTGCGCTTCCGCTTCACCGCGAACTCAACCCGGGATGCGGTTGCCGGCGTCAACCTCGCCGCGGCGGCCTACCTGGACGTGCGCCGCACCATGTACGAGCAGCAGCGGGCGGACATCTTGCGCTCGTACGACGAGAGCATCCGGAAGGTCCAGGCCCAGCAGGCGGCGTTGCAAAGTCGGATTGCCAGCGCGCGGGAGGGCGAGGCGGATGCGGCGGTGGCCGAGCTGTCCGCTGTGAACAGCCAGCTGGTCCAGCTCAGCTCGGCCCGTACCGAGATCGCGGCGGTCGATGTCAACCCCGGTTGGGTCACCCGTGAGGCGGAGACGAACCTGGTCGCCCCGGGCGGTAGCGACCTGCTCCGCCTGCTCGCGGGGCTGCTGGGTGGGGTGCTGCTCGGCATCGTGTTGGCGTACGGGTGGGAGTCGGTGGACCGGCGCATCCGGTCGGTTGACGACGGCCGGGACGCTACCGGCCTGCCACTACTCGGTACCGCCCGCGGCCCGAAAGCGCGCGGCTCACGGCACGCCGTGGACGCCGATGTTCGGTACGTGGCGATGGCCATCGCTGGGCGGATCCGGGAACCGGCCCGGATCGTGTTGTTGACCACCCGGGGAGATCAGACCGCGCTGGGCGCCGGGCTGGCGGTGGCGCTCGCGGTCACCGGCCGGGAGGTGTACCTCGCTGACGACATCGATCGCCTGGGACGGCTGCGCAGCGAGGTGCTGGCTGGCGTGGCACGCCTGCCGGCGACGGCGAGTTCCGCCCGGCCGGTGGTGCCGCAGCCGCGCCAGGGCCAGCGGGCGGCCCCCATTGACGAGGTCACCGAGCAGATCGCCGTCCGGCGACCATCCCCCCACCCGACCGCTCTTCCCCGCCAGGCCACGGTCCAGCGCGCGACCCCGGCCGGCCACGGTCCTGCCGCTAACCACCAGACGCCCGACGACCCGGATGGCACGATCTCGCTCCCCCGGATCGCATCCACCGCGCCGAGCAGCGGAAAGAGCGCAGTCGGAGCGTCCGCCGACACGGTTACGGTGGGTGCCGGCAGCATCCGGTTCGGTACCTGGCGGCAGCGGGCTGCCAGCGGGGTGGTGCTGTTCAACGCCCCACCGGCCGAGGCCGATGAGCGGGGCGTCGCGGCGGCTCGACAGGGCGCCGCGGTGGTGGTGGTCCAGCAGGACCAGACCCGGCAGAGCGATCTACGTCGGCTGGCGGAGCGGCTGCGGGCGGCTGGTGTGGCCCCCCTCGGCTTCGTTCTCACCCACCGCGGTCGGGGCTGACCGTGCCCGTGGGCGGGACCCCGGTGACTAGCGAGCCGGCGGGGGACGGGGCCGCCGAAGTCCTTCCGTCGCCCGCACCACCGCGACTACCGGTCTGGCCGCTGGCGCTGATGTTCGGCCTGGTGCCGATCTGGTGGCTGGCCGGCGCGTTCTATCTGGGCTGGCCGCTGCTGGGCGCGGTGCTGCTGGCCCTGCTGCTGGTTCGGGGTCGGGTTCCGCTGCCGCCGGGCACCGGGATCTGGCTACTCTTCCTCGCCATCGTCCTGGTCAGCGCCATCCAGCTGGGGACGCCAAACTCGGTGTTGACCTTTGGGCTGCGGCTGGGGTTCTACGCCACCGCGCTGGTGGTCGGCGTCTACGTCTACGTGGTGGCCCGGGAGCGGGCCGGAGGCAGCGGGGTGCTCCTGCCCCTCTGCGCATTCTGGCTCGGGTTGGTGGCGTTGGGCTGGCTGAGCGTGCTCGCTCCCCGGCTCGGCCTGACCACCCCGGTGGAGGTCCTACTGCCCGGCACGATCGCCACCGAACCTTTCGTCTATGACATGGTCCACCTCTCCACCGCCGAGTACAGCACCCGGTCGCTGAACCCGATCTACCGTCCCGCGGCGCCGTACGCGTACACCAACAACTACGGCAGCGCGTACGCGATGGTGTTGCCCGCGGTGGTCGCGGTGATCATGCTGCGGCGGCGCGGGGTGCTGCGCTGGTTGCTGCTCGGGTCGTTGCCGCTCTCCCTGGCACCGGCTTTCCTCACGCTGAACCGAGCGATGTTCCTCAGCCTCGGTGTTGGTCTGCTGGTACTCGGTCTCCGGGCCGGCCGGCACGGCAACACCCGGGTCGCCACCTCGATTGTCGGCGTGCTGCTGGTGGGGCTCCTCGCCACCGTCTTCATCCCGGTCGCCCAGCTGATCGGGGACCGGGTCGGAAACAGCGGCACCAACACCGACCGGCTCGCCCTCTACCGCGCGGTGCTGGGGCGGGTCGGTGACTCGCCGTGGCTTGGCTACGGCGCTCCGGCGAATGTCGACACGGTCTCGGCCCAGGCACCGATTGGCACCCAGGGGCAGCTGTGGATGGTCCTGTTCAGCCACGGGATCCCCGCCCTGCTCTGCTTTCTGGCCTGGTTCGTCGTGGCCGTCCGGGCCTGTGCCCGGGCAGCTTCGCCGGCGGGGCAGTGGCTGGCGATCGTCCCGGTGGTGTGCCTGGTGCAGATCCCCTTCTACGGCATGGCCAATCAGAACCTTGCCGTCGCCTTCTACGTGATCGCCTTCGCCATGGCACGTACCGAGGGCGAATCGGCGTCAGGGCCCCGTCCTTCGCTGGACGCTGGTCCGACTGGTCTGACTGGTCCAGCACGAGGGCAGCCCACGCGGCTGCCGACGACGCTTGGCAGGACGGCCGGATGACCGCCGGCACAGCTCCGGCCGCCTCGTCCGGCCCCGACGCGGGTAAGCCGGACGAGGCGGAGCGCCGGGACAGCGCGCGCAGCGGGGTCGCCGGGCTGCTCGGTGCGGCCACCAGCGGCCTCTTCGGCTTTCTCCTTGCGGTGGTGATCACCCGCGGCTACGGCCCCACCGGCTCCGGCGTCTTCTTCGCCGCGATCGGGGTGATCACGGTGGCCACGGCCGTCTGCACGCTGGGTGCCGAGACCGGTCTGCTGTGGGCGCTGCCGCGCCGCCGCATGGCCGGGGGGTGGCGGGATGCCGCCCGGGTGCTGCCGGTGGCCCTACTCCCACCGTTCGTGGTTGCCGCCGTGGTCGCGCTGGCCGGGTTCTTCGCCGCCGACTCCCTGGCGCCCCGGGTGTTCGGCCCGGCTGCCGGGTCGCAGCTGCTGGCGGTGAGCTTCGCCGCCGTCCCGGTGGTCGTCCTCCTGACCCTGCTGCTCGCCGCCCTGCGGTGTGTCCGGCCGATTCGGGCGTACGTGTCGGTGCAGTTCTTTCTCCTACCGGTGGCCCGGCCGGTCCTGGTCGCCGGTGCGGTCCTGGTCGGCGGTGGCCTGGTGGCCGGCGTGTCCGCCTGGCTGGCTCCGGCCGCCCTGGCCCTGCTGGTCTGCCTGGCCCTGGTCGTGCGGCCGCTGCACATCGGGCGGGGCGCCCGGCTCCGCCCCGGACCGCGGGACTGGTCAACCTTCTGGCGGTTCGCGCTGCCCCGGGCCGTCTCGGCCGCCATCGACGCCGGCAATCTGTGGATCGGGGTGCTGTTGACCTCAGCGCTCGCCGGAGCGGAGGAGGCCGGTGTCTTCGGCGCCGTCGGCCGGTACGTCCTCGCCGGCCAGCTCGCCATCCAGGGGCTGCGGGTGACGGTGGCCCCACGGCTGTCCCGGCTGCTCGGCGCGGGCCAGACGGCCCTTGCGGCGGCCGTGCACCGGCAGCTGACCACCTGGGGGCTGGTGCTCTCCTGGCCGGTGTATCTGCTGCTCGCTGTCTTCGGGGTGGCCTTTCTCGAACTGTTCGGGCCCGGTTTCACCGCCGGAGCCCCCGCACTGACCGTCCTCGCCCTGGCCATGCTGGTGCGTACGGGCGTGGGCAACGTGCAGAGCCTGCTGCTGATGGGGGGCCGCAGCGGTCTACACCTGGCCGCCACCCTGGGCGGGCTGCTGGTGACGGTCTCGCTCGGCCTGGTGTTGATCCCCGGGCACGGCGCCACCGGCGCGGCGGTGGCCTGGGCCGCGGGCATCCTCACCGAGAACCTCACGGCCGTGACGTACGCCTGGCTCGTGGTGCGGCACCCGCTGGTGGATCCGGTGATGCTGCGCGCGGCAGCGAGCACCGCCGCCGTGGTGGGCTCCGCCGCCGGGGTAGGGGTGCTGGTCGGCGGCCGGGGCATTACCGGGCTGCTGGTGGCGGTGGCGGTGCTGGCCCTCGGCGGGGTCGGGACGTTGTCCCGAATCCGGCCCGGCATTGGGGCGAGCCTGCGGCAACTCCGTGGGGAAGCGGTGGCCGTCCCGGCCGCCTCCGGCTTACCAGAGCAGAAGGAGAGGTGAGTCCGTCGTGTCGGTGCTGCGTGATCGAGTGAAGCGGTTCGTGCCGGACCGGGTGACCGAGCGGGTGCGGGAGTCTCTCGTCGGCTACGGCGTGCAGACCAGCGACCGGCGGCCACTGCCAGATTTCCTGGTCATCGGCACCAAGCGGGGCGGCACCACGTCCCTGTGGAACTATCTGGTCCAGCATCCGCTGGTGCCGCGGCTCTTCCCGGCCTGGAACACGAAGTCCACGCACTACTTCGAGGAGCACTGGCGGCGGGGCGAGGCGTGGTATCGCTCGCACTTCCCGACCCGACGCCAGCGGACGGTGCTGGAGCGGCGGCACGGCGGCCCGGTCCGGGCCGGTGAAGCCGCCCCGCTGTACATGTTCCACCCGCTCGCCGCCGAGCGGGTCGCCGCGCTGATGCCGTCGGTCAAGCTGGTCGTGCTGCTGCGCGATCCGGTGCAGCGGGCCTACTCGCACTGGAAGGAGCGGCGCACCCACGGCATCGAGCCGCTGGACTTCGCCGCTGCCCTCGGCGCCGAGCCGGAGCGCACCCGGGGGGAGCGGGAGCGGCTGGTCGCCGAGCCGGAGTACGTCAGTGCGGCGTACGACTGGTACAGCTACCGGGCCCGGGGTCGCTACCTCGAGCACCTTCAGCCGTGGCTGGACCGGTTCGACCGCGCGCAGTTCCTCTTCCTGCGCAGCGAGGACCTCTATCGGGACGCCCGGTCGACGTACCGCCGTACCCTGTCCTTCCTCGGGCTGCCGGCCCACGACCTGGCGAGCTTCCGGGTCTACAACGACCGCCGCTCCGCGCCGCTGGACCCGGCACTTCAGGCGGAGTTGACGGCCTACTACCGCCCCTACAACGAGGCGCTGCGGCAGCGGCTCGGCATGGACCTCGACTGGTCGGACGGCGCCTGATGACCGAGCCGGCCACCGCCTCCGCCGACCCGCGGACCCGCACCGACGGGTTGGGCTGGGTCACCCGGGCGGTCTTCGGTGCCGAGCGGGTCGGGCTCACGGTGGATGGTGCGGTACCGGCCGGGCACCGGACGGTGGCGCGGTACGCGATTGTGCCCACTGTCCAGCGGGCCCGGTTCCTGTTGCCGTTGGGCTCCCCGCGGGCGACGGCGGCGTCGCTGCTGGCGTACAACGCGCTGCGACCACCCCGGGTGCGGGCGGTGCGGGCGGTTCTCGGTGGGCTCGCCCGGCTCGGTGGGCTGGAGCTGGCCCGCTTCCCGGTCCTGACCGTGTCGCTGCCCGAGGCGGTCGCCGCGGAGGAGGCGCTGCTCGTCCACCGACTCGCCACCCTGCTGGGCGGGGGAGCCGCGTACGCGGCGTGTGGGGTGCGACCGCCGGATCCGAACCACAAGCCGACCCTGCAACTCTTCGCCCCGAGTGGCCGCCCGCTCGGCTTCGCGAAGATCGGCTGGAACGACGCCACCCGGGACCTGGTGACCGCCGAGGCGGCGGCGCTGCGGGAACTCCCCGCACTGGCCCGGGTGCCGGAGCACCCGGTGGCGCCGCGCCTGCTGGCCGAGCTCCGCTGGGCCGGGCGGCCCGTCGCGTTGGTGCAGCCGCTGCCGCCGGCGGTCCGTGGGCTGTCCACCGCCGCCGAGCCCGAGGTCGCCGCGGTGCTCGCGGTGGCTCGCCGGGGCAGCCCGCCCGCCCGGCCCCGGTCACTGGCCGGATCGAGCTTTTTGGCGCGGCTCACCCAGACCGCGCACCGGGCCGCCGCCACCATGTCAGCCGACCCCCGGGCGGTCGTGGCGGTGGCGGGGCTCGTCTCGCGGCACGGGGAGACCCGGGTCGAGTTCGGGCACTGGCATGGTGACTGGGTCCCGTGGAACCTGGGCCGACACGCCGGCCGGCTGGTCGCCTGGGACTGGGAGCACAGCGCCCCGGATGTCCCGGTCGGCTTCGACCTGGCGCACGACGCGTTCCAGCGGGCCCTGGTGCTGGGAGGTTCCTCCGTCGCCGTCGCGGCCGACGCTGTTGATCTCCAACTCCGACGGTACGGCGACGCGCTCGGCCTCAACCAGGCTGGGCAGCGCCTGGTGGCGGAGGCGTACCTGCTGGAGCTGTGGCTGCGGACCTGGCGGCTGGCCAACGCCGGTGCGGGCTGGAACCCCGCGCTACACCCCGCTCTGCTGGAGCTCCTCGTGCAGCGGGGCCACCGGTGATCGTCCGGTTTCCCGATGCCTCCACGGCGCGATACGTGGTCTGCTTTCGCAAGCCATCGATCGAGGCCGACGGAAGCAGGCGGTGAGGCTCGCATGGAGACATACCCCAGGGGTCGCGGTGACTCCCCGGTTCTGCTGCTCGTCGGATCGAGCGGTGGGCACCTGGCCCAGCTGCTGGCGCTGCGTTCCTGGTACGAGCGCTGGCACCGCTGCTGGGTCACCTTCGATACCCCGGACGCACGCTCCCGGCTCGCGGGGGAAGAGGTCGTCTCGGCGCATTACCCGACCACCCGCAACGTGCCCAACCTGGTGCGCAACGCGGTGCTGGCGGTACGCCTCCTGCGGCGGCGTCGGGTCGCCGCGGTGGTGACGACCGGAGCCGGGGTTGCGGTGCCGTTCGTGGTCTTCGCCTGGCTGCGGCGAATTCCCACCGTCTATGTCGAGGTGTACGACCGGATCGACACCCCGACCCTGACCGCGCGCCTGTGCCGCCCGTTTCTCTCCGCGATGCTCGTGCAGTGGGAGGAGCAACGCCGCCACTATCCGGAGGCGACTGTGGTGGGGCCGCTGCTGTGAGCGCGGAGGTACGGCGAAGCGACGACGCGCGATGCCAGGTCTCGTCAATCAGGGTGGAGGGGATGCGGTGAGTACGAAGCGAGTCGTCGCGCCGTCGGGGTCTGAGTCCAGCCACATTCCCCGGCAACGGAACCGGTCCGGTGTCGGCCGGAGGCAGGTGTTGGTCGTCGTCGGTACCGACAAGCACCCGTTTGACCGGCTGGTCGACTGGCTGCGGGGTTGGCGGCGCACCCTCCCCGACCGCGTGGTCCTGACCGTCCAGCACGGTCACACCGGAGCGGCCGACGTTCCCGGCGCGGTGGCCTTTCTGGGGCACGACGAGCTCCAGGCGGCGATCTCCACGGCCGACCTCGTGATCTGTCACGGTGGCCCGGCCACCATCCTGGAGGTCCGTCGGTACGGTCGGGTGCCGATCGTGGTTCCCCGGGATCCGTCCCACGGTGAACACGTTGACGACCACCAACTGCGGTTCGCCCGTCGGCTCGGAGCTGCCGGCCTGGTGGTGGTCTGCGAGACCCGAGCGGAGTTCGTGGCGGAGCTCACCGCTGGCCTGGCCGAGCCGTCCCGGTTCGTCGTCCGGGCGGACCCCGATTCGGCCCGGGAGCGGGAGGCCGCCGTGGCCCGGGTCGGGGAGATTGTGGAGGGTCTGGTGGTCGCGGCGAACGGGCGGCGGGGATGGTGGCGGCCGTGGTCACGGTCCCCGCGGAGTGGAGCGCGAGGATGACCGCACTGCCGCGGCTTACCGCACTGCCGAGGGTGAGTGCCGTGGTGCCCACCCGGGATCGCCCGGAGCTGCTGCGGGCCGCGGTCCGCGCCCTCCTCGACCAGGACTATCCGGGTGAGCTCGAGGTGGTCGTCGTGTACGACCGTTCGGAGCCGGATCAGACCCTGACCGAGCTGTCCCGACCGGGTAGGCCGGTTCGGGTTACCGAGAACGGCCGGACGGCCGGCCTCGCGGGTGCCCGCAACACCGGCACCCTGGCCGCCACCGGCGAGTTGATCGCCTTCTGCGACGACGACGACGAGTGGTTGCCCGGCAAGCTGTCGGTGCAGGTCGCGGCGCTCACCACCACTCCGGGTGCCGAGTTCGTCTCGGGTGGCATCCGGGTGAGCTACGACGGACACACCGTCGAGCGGTTGCTGCCTCGGGACCGGATCACCTTCGCCGACCTGTTGCGGGATCGGATGACCGAGCTGCACCCGTCAACGTTCCTCTTCCGCGCTGCCGTGCTTCGCGACGGCTTCGGACTGGTCAACGAGGAGATTCCGGGCAGCTACGCCGAGGACTACGAGTTCCTGCTGCGGGCGGCCCGCCGCGCACCATTGGTCAATCTGCGCACCCCGCTGGTGCTGGTGCGTTGGCACAACCGGTCGTATTTCACGCAGCGCTGGGACACCATCTCGGCGGCGCTGCAGTGGCTGCTCGAACGCTACCCGGAGTTCGGCAGCCAGCCGGCCGGTGCGGCCCGGGTGGCGGGGCAGATCGCCTTCGCGCGCGCCGCCTCCGGCGACCGCCAGGGCGCGCTGAGCTGGGCACGCCGCACCCTCCGGGGTAACCCGCGCGAGCCACGGGCGTACCTGGCGCTCGCGGTGGCCGGGCGGGTGGTCCGGGCGGACGCGGTGCTGCGCACCCTGCACAAGCGCGGCCGGGGCATCTAAGCCCGCAAACCACCCCCCGTTATCCGTACGAGCCGCGAGAGCAGCAGTCCCGGTCGACGCAGAGGTATAGGAGTTCGTTCGTGGCACTTCACTCGTTGAGATTTCGTCTGGTGGACGCACCCTCTTCGGTTGGCGCCAAACGGAGGGCACGGCGGGCGGCCTGGCTCTCCGACACGTTTCCCGACCTCGCCGAGATGAACGTGCTTGACCTTGGTGGACGGGTGGAGAGCTGGGCAACGGTGCCGGTTCGACCGGCACACGTGCACGTGGTGAATCTGGAGCCGTTGCCGACGGAGCTGCCCGACTGGGCTGAAGCCGATCATGCCGATGCCTGCGAACTGCCGAGGCGCATTCTTGGCCGTCGGTACGACCTAGTCTTCAGCAACAGCGTCCTGGAGCATGTCGGCGGGTACGAGCGTCGTCGTCGGATGGCGGAGGCGATCCGTGAGCTGGCCCCTGCGTACTGGGTGCAGACCCCGTACCGGTATTTCCCCGTGGAGCCGGACTGGGTGGCGCCCGCCATGCAGTTCCTGCCGGTGCCGGCGCGGGTGGTGGTGGCACGGAAGTGGCCCCTGGCCTACACGCCGGGTAAGTCGTACGAGGCGGCGATGCGACAGGTCCTGACGACCGAACTGATCGGTCGAGCGGAGCTGCGTTACCTATTCCCGGACGCGGGCATCCGTAACGAGCGTCTGCTCGGCCTCACCAAATCGTTGATCGCAATTCGAAAATCATCCTCGGCGTGACCGGTGCGCGGGTTTCACCGAGGCTGAGGTCGTGGGGCGCGGTGTCCCGCTCATATTGCGGGAGTCATTAAGAATGCGCGAAACCGGCTTGAGGTGGGCTGAATTGAACACGTCCACCGCAGCACCTTTCTTGGTGCGGATGAACGGGTCTTTGACCCAAGCAGCTCCGGCCTTGCTTCGGTGGTATTTCTGGTTCGTCGGGACGGGCCGGGGCCGGTCTACGGCGGCGGCTGGTCCCCGTCGCTGCGGCGTTCTCGGCGATCGGCCGGGGCTGCCTGTAGTCGTTCTGACCACTGGGGGGTCATCGCCGGGTTGAAGATCCGGGCGACCAGGACGTCGGTTGACGAGTGCGCCAGGATCGACAAGACGACGGTCAGCGCCACCAGGTGGAACACCTCGTCTCCCGCGGTGATCCCGGCCTGGAGCACGAGCAGACCGTAGACCACCGAGGCGAAACCCTTCGGGCCGAACCACATGGCGGCGAACTGCTCGGTGCGGCTCAGCTTCGAACCGAGGAATGACACCGCGAGCGCGAGTGGGCGGGCCACCACGATGGCCAACACCGCGAAGAGCCAGCCGGTCCAGTTGATCTCACTGAGGAACTTCACCGAGATCAGGGCGCCGAACACCAGCAGGGCGGCGAGCTTGAAGAGTTCGGCGATCAGCTCGCCGAAGTGTTCGAAGCTCTCCCGCTGTCGCTCGCCGAAGGTGGCCACGGTGATGCCGGCGGCGAACGCGGCGAGGAAGAGGTTGGCGTGGGTGATCAGCCCCAGCGCGAGGACCAGCAGGCCGATCGCCACACCGTTGAGGGGCTCGTACTTGGTGGAGGCGGAGAAGAACCGCCCCTTCTCCAACTGCAGGGCCAGCCACGGCACCGCCACCCCGATCACCAGGCCCAGGAGCAGTTCGGTCCCCAGCTCGTCAAGGTGCAGGTCGTCGGAGCCCTCCACGACCGTCAGGAAGAGGATGACGAACGGCAACGCGAGGCCGTCGTTGATGCCGGACTCGACGTTGAGCAGGTGCCGCAGCCGGCGCGGAACGCCCACGTTGCCGACCAGGGCGGCGGCGAAGACCGGGTCGGTGGGGGCGAGCACCGCCCCGATCAGCAGTGCCTCCGGCCAGTCGAGCCCGGCCACGTAGTGCGCCAATACGGCGGTGATCAGGAGGGTCAGCGGCAGCCCCCAGCCGAGCGCCCGCCCGGGCAGCCGCCACGCCGCGCGTAGGTCGGCGAAGCCGACCCGCATGCCGTCGGTGAAGAGCACGGTGAAGAGTGCCAGCTCCGCGAGCCCGGCGACGATCTCGCTGTCGGCGGTGATCTCCAGGACACCGGTGGTGTCCGGGCCGAGCAGGATGCCGGCGAGGAGGAATACCACGGCGGTGGAGAGGATGCTGCGGTGCGCGAGGCTGGACAGCAGGACGGCCAGCAGCAGCACGGCTGCGAACGCGAGGAGCAGCACCGGGGCCTCCGGGTGGGTCGAAACCACGTCGTTGCCGACCAGACTTCCGGGAGGCCGCCATGATCGTACGGATTCGCTGCCAACGGGGGCGATCGTGACCGTCTCGCGGACAGTCGTGTCCGCAGGGCGAGACGGGCCGGGTGTGGCACCCGGCGTCGACCGGGCGTGCCAGACTGGCCGTTGTGTTGCGCTGGTTGACTGCAGGGGAATCGCACGGTCCCGCCCTCGTCGCGTTGCTCGAGGGGGTCCCGGCCGGGGTCGAGGTGACCACCGAGGAGATCGCCGGTGAGCTGGCCCGGCGTCGCCTCGGCTACGGCCGTGGTGCCCGGATGGCGTTCGAACAGGACGAGATCGAGATCATCGGTGGGCTGCGGCATGGGGTGACCCTGGGCAGTCCGGTGGCGATCCGGGTCGGCAACTCCGAGTGGCCCAAGTGGCGCACGGTGATGGCGGCCGACCCGGTCGACCCGGCGGAGCTGGCCCGGCAGGCGCGTAACGCGCCGCTGACCCGTCCCCGGCCGGGGCACGCCGACCTGGCCGGCATGCAGAAGTACGGGCACACCGATGCCCGCCCGATCCTCGAACGGGCCAGCGCCCGGGAGACGGCTGCCCGGGTCGCCGTCGGCACCGTCGCCAAGGCCCTGCTCCGGCAGTCGCTGGGCATCGAGGTCATCTCGCACGTCGTGGAGCTGGGGTCAGTCGCGACGAAACCGGGGCTGCGACCCAGCCCGGCCGACGCCGAACGGATCGACGCGGACCCGCTGCGCTGTCTGGACCCGGAGGCGAGCCTCCGGATGGTCGCCGAGGTGGACGCCGCGAAGAAGGACGCCGACACGCTCGGCGGCGTGGTCGAGGTGCTGGCGTACGGGGTGCCCCCGGGGCTCGGCAGCCACGTGCAGTGGGACCGGAAGCTGGACGCCCGGCTGGCCACCGCGCTGATGTCCATTCAGGCGATCAAGGGGGTGGAGATCGGCGACGGCTGGCAGCAGGCGCGTTCCCGGGGCTCGGTCGCGCACGACGAGATCATCCCCACCGCGACCGGTGTGCGGCGAGTCACCGACCGGGCCGGCGGCCTGGAGGGGGGTATCACCACCGGTGAGCCGCTGCGGGTGCGGGCCGCGATGAAGCCGATCTCCTCCCTGAACCGCGCGCTGTCGACGGTGGATGTCACCTCCGGTGAGCCCGCCACCGCGATCAACCAACGCTCGGACGTGTGCGCGGTCCCGGCCGCGGGGGTCGTCGCCGAGGCGATGGTGGCGCTGGTGCTGGCCGAGGCGGCGGTGGAGAAGCTCGGCGGCGACTCGGTGGCCGAGCAGCGCCGCAACCTCGCCGGCTACCTCGACGCGCTGGTTGTCCGCTGATGGCGCCGGTCTGTGTGTTGGTGGGCCCGCCCGGCTCGGGCAAGACCACCGTCGGGCGAGCCCTCGCCGAGCTGCTCGGGGTGGAGTTCCGGGACACCGACCTGGACATCGAGGCGACGGCGGGCAAGCCGATCTCGGAGATCTTCATCGACGAGGGGGAGGCGCACTTCCGTACCCTCGAACGGGCGGCGGTGGCGACGGCGCTCGCCGCCGGCAGCGGCGTGCTCGCCCTCGGCGGTGGTGCCGTGCTCGCCGAACAGACCCGGGCCGCGCTGGCCGGCCACACCGTCGTGTACCTGTCGGTGGAGCTGCCCGACGCGGTACGCCGGGTCGGACTCGGTGCCGGACGACCCCTGCTCGCGGTCAATCCGCGGGCCACTCTCAAGCACCTGCTGGAGCAGCGCCGCCCGCACTACGCGGCGGTGGCGACGGCGACGGTGGTGACCGACGGCCGCACGCCGGAGCAGCTCGCGGCCGAGGTCGCCGCGCTGCTCCCCACCTGACGGTTAGGCTGCGCGCGATGGACGAGATTACCCGGATCCCGGTTGGCGGTGACCAGCCGTACGACGTGTTGGTGGGGCGCGACCTGCCAGACCTGCCGCGGTTGCTGCCGGGCGCGGAGCGGCTGGCCGTGCTGTACGCGTCGCCGATGCAGGGCTGGGCCGAGCAGCTGGCGGAGCGGACCCGGGCGGATGGGGTGTCGCCGCTGCTGGTCGAGGTGCCGGACGCGGAGGCGGGTAAGCAGATTGAGGTCGCCGCCAGCTGTTGGGAACGGCTCGGTGCGGCGGGCTTCACCCGCGCCGACGCGGTCGTTGGGGTGGGCGGCGGCGCGGTTACCGACCTGGCCGGCTTCGTCGCGGCCTGCTGGCTGCGCGGGGTGCGTTGGGTGCCGGTGGCGACGTCGCTGCTGGGCATGGTGGACGCGGCGGTAGGGGGCAAGACCGGAATCAATACCTCCGCCGGTAAGAACCTGGTCGGTGCCTTTCACCGCCCGGCCGGGGTGATCTGTGACCTGACCGCGCTGGACAGCCTCTCCCCGACCGACCTGGCCGCGGGAATGGCCGAGGTGGTCAAGTGTGGCTTCATCGCCGACCCGGTGATCCTTGACCTGGTCGAGCGGGAGCCGGCCGTCGCCATGGACCCGGCAGGGTCGGTGCTCCGGGAGCTGATCGAGCGGGCGATCCGGGTCAAGGCGCAGGTCGTCGCGGGGGACCTTCGCGAGTCGGGGGCCCGGGAGATATTGAACTACGGGCACACCCTGGCGCACGCCATCGAGAAGGTGGAGGGCTACCGCTGGCGGCACGGCCACGCGGTCGCGGTGGGGCTGGTCTACGCGGCGGCCCTGGCCCAGCTCGAGGGGCGGCTGGACGCGCAGACCGCGCAGCGGCACCGGGCGGTGGTGGGTGCGCTGGGCCTGCCCACCGGATATCGGGCGGAGGCCTGGCCGGAGCTGCTCGCCACGATGCGGGTGGACAAGAAGGCACGGGGCAGCATCCTGCGTTTCGTCGTACTGGCCGGGCTCGCCCGCCCGACGATTCTCGCGGCGCCCTCCGACGAGTTGCTGCACGCCGCCTACCAGGAGATCGCCGAATGAGGGTGTACGTGCTCAACGGGCCCAATCTGGGCCGCCTGGGCACCCGGCAACCGGAGGTCTACGGCACCACCACCTACGCCGACCTCGTCGAGCTGTGCCAGCAGACCGGGCGGGAGCTGGGGCTGGAGGTGGTCGTCCGGCAGACCGACGCCGAGCATGAGCTGCTCGGCTGGCTGCATGAGGCTGCTGACCTGGGCGCTTGCGTGGTGCTCAATCCAGCCGCCTGGTCGCACTACTCGGTCGCGGTACGGGACGCCTGCGCCCTGCTGCGTGCCCCGTTGGTGGAGGTGCACCTCTCCAACATCCATTCCCGGGAGGCGTTCCGGCACCATTCGGTGGTCTCGGCGGTGGCGACCGGGGTGATCTGTGGGCTGGGCGTGGACGGCTACCGCCTGGCCCTGCACCACCTGGCGGCCCGGGTCTGCTGATCGTCGGCGCGGCCGCGGCTTGCTCGGGCGAGCCTGCCCAATCGCGGCCTAGTAGACTTGCTGGGTCTGTCCGCCACCTTATGATCAAGGCAGGAAATGGCCACCACCAACGACCTGAAAAACGGCATGGTACTCAACCTCGACGGTGAGCTCTGGGCCGTCGTCGAGTTCCAGCACGTCAAGCCCGGAAAGGGTGGTGCGTTCGTGCGCACCACGCTGAAGAACGTGCTCTCCGGCAAGGTGGTCGACAAGACCTTCAATGCGGGCACCAAGGTCGAGACCGCGACCGTCGACAAGCGTACGATGCAGTACCTGTACGCCGACGGCGAGGACTTCGTCTTCATGGACCTGGAGACGTTCGACCAGATCAATGTGCTCGGCGACACGGTCGGCGAGGCCGCGAACTATCTGCTGCCCGAGGCCGAGGCGACGGTCGCCACCCACGAGGGGGTGCCGCTCTACGTGGAGCTGCCGACCAGCGTGGTGCTCGAGATCACGTACACCGAGCCGGGCCTCCAGGGAGACCGTTCGACCGGTGGTAGCAAGCCGGCCACGGTCGAGACCGGCGCGACCGTGCAGGTGCCGCTCTTCATCACCACCGGCGAGAAGATCAAGGTCGACACCCGCGACGGCCGTTACCTCGGCCGCGCCTGATGGCCGAGGGGCCCAAGCAGCAGATGCCGGCGCGTCGCAAGGCGCGCAAACGGGCGCTGGACGTGCTCTTCGAGGCGGACCTGCGGGGCCGTCCACCGGTCGAGGTGCTCGCCGGCTACGTGGAGCGGATCGAGAAGCCCCGACCGGAGCATCTGGGATACGCGGTCGGCCTGGTTGAGGGGGTCGCTGCCCACCTGGACCGGGTTGACGAGCTGATCGCCAGCTACGCCGAGGGGTGGACGCTGGACCGGATGCCGACCGTTGATCGGAATCTTGCCCGGATCGCGGTCTACGAGCTGCTCTACGTGGACGAGATCGACGACGCGGTGGCGATCAGCGAGGCGGTGGAGTTGGCCCGGCAGATGTCGACCGACGATTCACCGCGGTTCCTCAACGGGATTCTCGGCCGGATCGCGGAGTACGCCACCCGGTAGCCGCCACCGGGGTCTCTGGCTCGGAAGCGAGACGGCCGGAAGCGAGACCGGATAGTCGAAAAGGGCCCGTGCCGACCGGCACGGGCCCTTTTCGGGTGGCGCTACTCAGGAGGCGAAGAACGCCCGGGGGTCGGCGACGAGGACGCCGTGCTCGTTCAGCCGTTCGATCAGGCCGGACGGCGAGGCGTCGTAGACGATCGCCAGGGCGCGCAGGTCGTCGGCGCGGATCGACAGCACCCGGCCGTTGTAGTCGCCGCGCTGCTGCTGGATCGCGCGGGCGTACCGGGCGACGTAGGCGAGGTCCTCCGAGGCCTCGTCGTAGAGCCGCTCGAGGTCCAGCACGATCTTGCTGGTTGGCTCGTGGCGGACGCCACTGCCGTCCGGCAGTAGCTCGGAGACGGGAACACGGTAGAAGTCGGCCAGCTCGGCCAGGCGGGACACGGTGACGGCTCGGTCGCCGCGCTCGTATGAGCCAACCACGACGGCCTTCCACCGTCCGTTGGACTTTTCCTCTACGCCCTGCAGGGACAGGCCCTGCTGCTGGCGAATGGAGCGCAGGCGGGCGCCCAGCGACTTGGCGTACTCAGAGGGCATTCGGACACTCCCAGTGCTGCTCGGGGTTCTCCCGTCGATCGCTACGGAGCGTGACGGTACGGGGATTGGGACAGCCGGTCAAGTGGTCGTGAACTTTCCCGTTTCATCCTGGGGGAGTTGTCCCAGTTTCGCCGTTCTGTTGCGGGGCCCTCGGCCGGCGACGGTCGAGACGGTGACCACTGGTAACGTTGCCGGAAGCCCCGGCCCGGTCCGTTCGCGGTCCGCGCCGGTCACTCCGACATCCTTTAACGACCCGTCCCGTGAGGCGGGGAAGGAGGTCTGCCGTGGCCTACCCACCGGCTGCCCAACCGCCGACCACCCGACAACCCTCGGTGAAGGTGATACTCACCAGCGCCGACGTGCAGCGCGTGGTTGATCGCATCGCCCACCAGATCCTCGAGAAGACCCAGGGCGCCCAACAGACCGTCCTGCTTGGGATCCCCACCCGGGGAGTGCCGCTCGCCCGGCGGCTCGCCGCCCGGATCAGCGCCTTCGAGGGGGTGGACGTCCCGGTCGGTGTGCTCGACATCACCCTCTACCGGGACGACCTGCGGCAGCACGCCACCCGCGCGATCGGCCCCACCGATGTTCCCGCTGGCGGCATCGACGGTCGGCGAGTCGTACTCGTTGACGATGTCCTCTTCTCCGGCCGAACCGTGCGGGCAGCGCTCGACGCGCTGAACGACGTCGGCCGTCCCGCCTCGGTCCAACTCGCCGTCCTGGTTGATCGCGGACACCGGGAGCTGCCCATCCGCGCCGACTACGTGGGTAAGAACATTCCGACCGCCCTCGCGGAGAGCGTCCGGGTCACCCTGGCGGAGCCCGACGGCGTGGACGAGGTCCGGCTCTACGGCGGTGACCGGTGAGCCCGCGGGGCACGGCGCGGCGCCGCCGGCCGGTCGCGACCGGAAGGAAGCTCGACGCATGATCCGTCACCTGCTCTCCAGCGCCGACCTGGACGCTGGCACCGCCCTCCAGATCCTGGACACCGCCGCCGAGATGGCGACCGTGGCCGGGCGGGAGGTCAAGAAGCTGCCGGCGCTGCGCGGCCGGACCGTGGTGAACCTCTTCTACGAGGACTCCACCCGGACCCGGATCTCCTTCGAGGCCGCCGCCAAGCGGCTCAGCGCCGACGTGATCAACTTTACGGTCAAGGGGTCCAGCGTCGCCAAGGGCGAGAGCCTCAAGGACACCGCGCTCACCCTTCAGGCGATGGGCGCCGACGCCGTCGTCGTCCGGCACCCCGCCTCCGGCGCCCCATACCAGTTGGCCGACTGGGTTGACGGCTCGGTCGTCAACGCCGGCGACGGTACGCACGAGCACCCCACCCAGGCGCTACTCGACGCGTACACGATGCGTTCCCGGCTGGGCCGGCTCGCCGGTCTGTCGGTGGCGGTGGTCGGTGACGTGCTGCACAGCCGGGTGGCGCGCTCCAACGTCCTGCTGCTCTCCACCCTCGGCGCCAAGGTCACCCTGGTCGGCCCACCCCCGCTGATCCCGGTGGACATCGCCGCGGCCCTCGCACCCGGCGCCGCCGTCTGCTACGACCTGGACTCGGTGCTGCCGCAGTCGGACGTGGTCATGATGCTGCGGGTGCAGCGGGAACGCATGAACGACTCCTACTTTCCCTCCGCCCGTGAGTACGCCCGCCGTTACGGCCTGGACGGCTCGCGGATGCGGCGGCTGCCGGAGCACGCGATCGTGATGCACCCCGGCCCGATGAACCGGGGCATGGAGATCACCTCCGAGGTGGCCGACTCGCCCCGCTCCACGATTGTCGAACAGGTCGCCAACGGCGTCTCCGTCCGGATGGCCGTCCTCTACCTGCTGCTCGGAGGGAACAACCGGTGACCGCATATCTGATCACCAACGTGAGCGTCCTCGGCGCCGCGCCGACCGACCTGCTGATCCGCGACGGCGTCGTGGCCGAGACCGGCGTGGGGCTGACGGCCCCCGGTGCGGTCGTGGTTGACGGCACCGGCCTGGTCGCCCTGCCCGGCCTGGTGGACCTGCACACCCACCTACGCGAGCCCGGCCGGGAAGACGCCGAGACCGTCGAGACCGGCTCCCGGGCCGCCGCGCTCGGTGGCTACACGGCGGTCTGCGCGATGGCGAACACCTCCCCGGTCGCCGACACCGCCGGGGTGGTCGAGCAGGTCTGGCGGCTGGGCCGGGAGGCCGGGCTGGTGGACGTGCAGCCGATCGGCGCCGTCACCGTCGGGCTGGCCGGCGAGCGCCTGGCCGAGTTGGGGGCGATGGCCGACTCCGCTGCCCGGGTCCGGATCTTCTCCGACGACGGACACTGCGTCGCCGACCCGCGGCTGATGCGCCGGGCCCTGGAATACGTGAAGGCGTTCGACGGCATCGTCGCCCAGCACGCCGAGGAGCCACGGCTCACCGAGGGCGCCCAGATGCACGAGGGGGAGATCTCCACCCGCCTCGGCCTGACCGGCTGGCCGGCGGTCGCCGAGGAGGCGATCATCGCCCGGGACGTGCTGCTCGCCGAGCACGTGGGGAGCCGCCTGCACATCTGCCACGTCTCCACCGCCGGCAGCGTCGACGTGCTGCGACAGGCCAAGGCCCGGGGTGTTCAGGTCACCGCCGAGGTCACCCCGCACCACCTGTTGTTGACCGACGAGAAGGCGGTCACCTACGACCCGGTCTACAAGGTCAACCCGCCGCTGCGTACCGCCGCCGATGTCGCCGCGCTGCGCACCGCGCTGGCCGAAGGGGTGGTGGACATCGTCGCCACCGACCACGCCCCGCACGCCGTGGAGGACAAGGAGTGCGAGTGGGCGTACGCCCGGCCGGGCATGCTCGGCCTGGAGACGGCGCTCTCCATCACGCTGGACGTGCTCGGCCCGCGGTGGGATCTCATCGCCGAGCGGATGTCCCGTACCCCCGCCCGGATCGCCGGCCTGACCGAACACGGCCACGACCCGGCACCGGGCGCACCGGCGAACCTGACCCTGGTGGATCCGGCGGCGCGTCGCGTCGTCGAGCCGACCGAGTTGGCCAGCCGCAGCCGCAACACCCCGTACGCCCGCATGACGCTGCCGGGTCGCATCGTGGCGACCTTCCTGCGCGGCGAGGCGACGGTTCTGGACGGAAAGGCAGTGAAGTGATTCGACTACGGAGTGCGGTGGGGCAGTGCCCCGTGGCCCGGAGCGCGGGGTGCGTGGCGTGAGGCGGCGACCGGCGATTCTCGTCCTGGAGGACGGGCGCACGTTCCACGGCGAGGCGTACGGCAGCGTCGGGGAGACCTTCGGCGAAGCGGTCTTCAACACCGGAATGACCGGGTACCAGGAGACGCTCACCGACCCCTCCTACCACCGGCAGGTCGTGGTGCAGACCGCGCCGCACATCGGCAACACCGGGGTCAACGGCGAGGATGACGAGTCCGGCCGGATCTGGGTCGCCGGGTACGTGGTCCGTGATCCCGCCCGGGTCGGCTCGAACTGGCGGGCCACCGGTGGCCTGGAGGACCGACTCGCCGCCGAGGGGGTGGTCGGCATCAGCGGCGTGGACACGCGCGCGCTCACCCGGCACCTGCGGGAGCGGGGCGCGATGCGGGTCGGGGTCTCCAGCGTCGAGACCGACCCGCAGGCGCTGCTGGCCCGGGTCCGGCAGGCCCCACCGATGGTCGGCGCGGATCTCTCCGCCGAGGTGACCACCCCGAAGCCGTACGTGGTCGAGGCGCAGGGGGAGCACCGGTTCACCGTCGCCGCCTTGGACCTCGGCATCAAGCGCAACGTGCCCCGGCGGCTCGCGGCGCGGGGTGTCACCACCCATGTCCTGCCGGCTCATGCGGGCATCGACGAAATGCGGGCCACCGGCGCGGATGCGATCTTCCTCTCGCCCGGCCCCGGGGACCCGGCGACCGCCGACGGGCCGGTGGCCCTGGCGCGCGCGGTGCTCGCCAGCGGGGTGCCGCTCTTCGGTATCTGCTTCGGTAGCCAGATCCTCGGCCGGGCACTGGGATTCGGCACGTACAAGCTTGGCTACGGCCACCGCGGGATCAACCAGCCGGTGCTCGACCGGGCCACCGGCAAGGTCGAGGTGACCAGCCACAACCACGGGTTCGCCGTCGCGTTCCCCGGTGTCGAGCCGGGGGCCGTCGTGCCGGACCAGGTGATCGAGACCGAGTTCGGCGGGATCGAGGTCTCGCACGTCTGCCTCAACGACAACGTGGTCGAGGGGCTGCGGGCGCGCGACGTGCCCGCCTTCACCGTTCAGTACCACCCGGAGGCGGCGGCCGGTCCGCACGACGCGGACTACCTGTTCGACCGCTTCGCCGAGCTCATCGAGGGTCGCAACCACAGCGGGGGGCGCGCGAATGCCTAAGCGGACCGACCTCAAACACGTCCTGGTGATCGGCTCCGGGCCGATCGTGATCGGGCAGGCCTGCGAGTTCGACTACTCCGGTACCCAGGCGTGCCGGGTACTGCGCAGCGAGGGGATCCGGGTCAGTCTGGTCAACTCGAACCCAGCGACGATCATGACCGACCCGGAGTTCGCCGACGCCACGTACGTCGAGCCGATCACCCCGGAGTTCGTCGAACTGGTCATCGCCAAGGAGCGGCCGGATGCGGTGCTGCCCACGCTGGGTGGCCAGACCGCGCTGAACACGGCGGTCGCGCTGCACGAGGCCGGGGTACTGGAGAAGTACGGCGTCGAGCTGATCGGCGCGAACATCGACTCGATTCGCCGCGGCGAGGATCGGCAGCTGTTCAAGGACGTCGTCGCCAAGGCGGGTGTCCGGATCGGGGTCGAGGACCCCGCGACGCTGGTGCCGCGTTCCCGGGTCTGCCACTCGATGGACGAGGTCCGCGAGACCGTCGCCGAGCTGGGCCTGCCGGCGGTGATCCGGCCGTCGTTCACGATGGGCGGTCTCGGCTCCGGCATGGCCCACACCGATGCGGACCTGGAGCGCATCGCCGGTGCCGGCCTGGCCGCCAGCCCGGTGCACGAGGTACTCATCGAGGAGAGCGTGCTCGGCTGGAAGGAGTACGAGCTCGAGCTGATGCGCGACCGGCACGACAACGTCGTGGTGGTCTGCTCGATCGAGAACGTCGACCCGATGGGCGTGCACACCGGCGACAGCGTCACCGTGGCCCCGGCGATGACCCTCACCGACCGGGAGTACCAGCGCCTGCGGGACCTCGGCATCGCGGTGTTGCGCGAGGTCGGGGTGGACACCGGCGGCTGCAACATCCAGTTCGCGGTGAACCCGGTTGACGGCCGGATCGTCGTGATCGAGATGAACCCCCGGGTCTCCCGCTCGTCGGCGCTCGCCTCGAAGGCGACCGGCTTCCCGATCGCGAAGATCGCCGCGAGGCTGGCCATCGGCTACACCCTCGACGAGATCCCCAACGACATCACCCTGAAGACGCCGGCCGCGTTCGAGCCGACGTTGGATTACGTGGTGGTCAAGATTCCGCGCTTCGCGTTCGAGAAGTTCCCGGGTGCCGACCCGGAGCTGACCACCACCATGAAGTCGGTCGGTGAGGCGATGAGCCTGGGCCGTAACTTCACCGAGGCGCTGAACAAGGCGATGCGCTCGATGGAGACGAAGGCGGCCGGTTTCTGGACCGTGCCCGACCCGGCCGGTGCCACCCGGGAGGAGACCCTCGCGGCGTTGCGGATGCCGCACGACGGGCGGCTCTACACGGTGGAACGGGCGCTGCGGCTCGGTGCCTCGATCGCCGAGGTAGCGGCGGCCTCCGGCGGGATGGACCCGTGGTTCCTCGACCAGATCGCCGGCCTCGTTGAGCTGCGAGCCGAGATCGTTGACGCCCCGGTGCTCGATGGCGACCTGCTGCGCCGGGCCAAGCGGGCGGGGTTCTCCGACCGGCAGCTCGCCGCGTTGCGCCCGGAGTTGGCCGCCGAGGACGGTGTTCGGACGCTGCGGCACCGGTTGGGCGTCCGGCCGGTGTACAAGACCGTGGACACCTGCGCGGCGGAGTTCGAGGCGACGACGCCTTACCACTACTCCACCTACGACGCGGAGACCGAGGTGGTCGGGTCGGACCGGCCCAAGGTGCTGATCCTTGGCTCGGGGCCGAACCGGATCGGGCAGGGAATCGAGTTCGACTACTCCTGCGTGCACGCCGTCATGGCGCTGCGGGACGTCGGATACGAGACGGTCATGGTCAACTGCAATCCGGAGACCGTCTCCACCGACTACGACACCGCGAACCGGCTCTACTTCGAGCCGCTGACCTTCGAGGACGTCCTCGAGGTGTGGCACGCGGAGGACTCCTCCGGCCGGGCGGCCGGTGGCCCCGGCGTGGTCGGGGTGGTCGTACAGCTTGGTGGCCAGACCCCGCTGGGGCTGGCGCAGCGGCTCAAGGACGCTGGGGTGCCGGTCGTCGGTACCTCCCCGGAGTCGATCCACCTCGCTGAGGAGCGGGGGGCGTTCGGCGCGCTGCTGGCCCGCGCCGGGCTGCGGGCGCCGGCACACGGCACCGCGATCTCGTACGACGAGGCGAAGACGATCGCCGCCGAGATCGGCTATCCGGTGCTGGTCCGCCCCTCGTACGTGCTCGGCGGCCGGGGCATGGAGATCGTCTACGACGACGCCACGCTGCGTGACTACATCGGTCGGGCCACCGACATCTCCCCGGATCATCCGGTCCTGGTGGACCGGTTCCTCGATGACGCCATCGAGATCGACGTGGACGCGCTCTGCGACGCCGCCGGTGAGGTCTACCTCGGTGGGGTGATGGAGCACATCGAGGAGGCCGGGATCCACTCCGGCGACTCCTCCTGCGCGTTGCCACCGATCACCCTGGCCGGTTCGCACGTCGCCGAGGTCCGCCGGTACACCGAGGAGATCGCCCGGGGCATCGGCGTGCAGGGCCTGCTCAACGTGCAGTACGCCCTCAAGGACGACCAGCTCTGGGTGCTCGAGGCCAACCCGCGTGCGTCCCGGACCGTGCCGTTCGTCTCCAAGGCCACCGCGGTGCCGTTGGCCAAGGCGGCGGCTCGGATCGCGCTCGGTGCCACCGTCGCCGAGCTGCGCGCCGAGGGCCTGCTCCCCGCTGACGGTGACGGCGGCACCCTCCCCGCGGATGCGCCGATCGCGGTCAAGGAGGCGGTGCTCCCGTTCAAGCGGTTCCGCACTCCGACCGGGAAGGGGATCGACTCGCTGCTCGGACCGGAGATGAAGTCCACCGGCGAGGTGATGGGCATTGACACGGCCTTCGGGTACGCCTTCGCCAAGTCGCAGTCGGCCACGTACGGCTCGTTGCCGACCAGCGGGAAGATCTTCGTGTCGGTCGCCAACCGGGACAAGCGTGGCATGATCTTCCCGATCAAGCGCCTGGCCGACCTGGGCTTCCAGCTGATCGCCACCACGGGCACCGCTGAGGTGCTGCGCCGGCACGGCGTCGCCTGCGAGCAGATCCGCAAGCACTACGAGTCGGGGGAGAGCGAGGACGCGGTCTCGCTGATCCGGTCCGGCGAGGTGGTGCTGGTGGTGAATACTCCGCAGGGTTCGGGAGCGAGCGCGCGTTCGGATGGCTACGAGATCCGCAGTGCCGCCGTGACGGCGGACATCCCCTGCATCACGACCGTCCCCGGCGCCGCCGCCGTGGTGATGGCGGTCGAGGCCCGGATCCGCGGTGACATGGTGGTCCGTCCGCTGCAGGCGCTGCACGCCTCGCTGCGGAGCGCCCGGTGAGCCCGAGCGGGCCGAGGTCGTTCACCCGGCCGGGGAGGTTGGGGTGATCTTCGAACGGGTGGTGCGGCCGCGGCTGTTCCGGCTCGGGGGCGGGGATGCGGAGGTGGCGCACGAGTTCACGGTCCGGCGGCTGGCCGGCCTGGCTCGGGTGCCCGCGGCGCTGGCCGTGCTCCGGGCCCGGTACGGCGTTTCGGCTCCCCGAACGGTGTTCGGGCTCCGCTTCCCGAACCCGGTCGGGCTGGCCGCCGGGATGGACAAGAACGGGGTGGCGCTGCCGGCCTGGCCGGCGTTGGGCTTCGGCTTCGTCGAGGTGGGTACGGTCACCGCGCATCCGCAGCCGGGCAACCCACGGCCGCGGCTGTTCCGGCTTCCCGACAGCCGGGCGGTGGTGAACCGGATGGGCTTCAACAACGCCGGCGCTGAGGCGCTCGCGGCGCGGTTGGCGGCGTTGCCCCGCCCGCTCGGGGTGCCGCTGGGCATCTCTCTCGGCAAGTCCAAGGTCACCCCGCTCGAGGAGGCGGTTGCGGACTATCAGGCGTCGTACCAGGCCCTGCGCGAGTACGGCGACTACTTCGCGGTCAACGTCTCCTCGCCGAACACGCCGGGGCTTCGTGCGCTGCAGGACCGGGCGCACCTGGACGCCCTGCTGGCCGCTCTGGTCGGCGAGAAGCCGGTTCTGGTGAAGATCGCTCCAGACCTTCCGGACTCGGCCATCGCGGAGCTGCTGGAGGTCTGCCTGGCGCGGGGCGCGGCCGGGGTGATCGCCACGAACACCACGCTCTCCCGAGCCGGCCTCGCCGCCGCCGATCAGGCCGGTGGCGCCGAGGCGGGTGGGCTCTCCGGCCGCCCGTTGGCGCACCGGGCCCGGGAGGTGGTCTCCTTCGTGCACGCCGAGACCGGCGGCCGGCTGCCGATCGTCGGCGTCGGCGGCATTCTCACTCCGGATGACGCCGAGCGCATGTTCGACGCGGGCGCGTCGCTGGTGCAGCTCTACACCGGCTTCATCTACCGGGGGCCGGCCCTGGTGCGGGCTGCCGCGGTGGCGGCCCGCACGCCGTGACACCGTGCGGGGGTACTCGCCCGGTTGCTGCGGACCGCTCGCCGGTCATCGACCGGGCTAACGGGACCCGAGGGCTGGTCGCGACGCGGTGACCGGCTAGTGAGGAGGCGACGTCGTTGACCCCGGAGGAGATCAGCGCCGCGGACGCGGCTCACGTGTGGCATCCATACGAGGCGCTGCCGCCGGCCATTCCGCCGCACGTCGTGGAGAGCGCCGCCGGGGTGCGGCTGCGCCTGGCGGACGGGCGGGAACTGGTTGACGGGATGGCGTCGTGGTGGTCGGCGATCCACGGCTACCGGCACCCGGTGCTGGATGCGGCGGTGACCGACCAGCTCGGCCGGATGAGCCACGTGATGTTCGGCGGGCTCACCCACGAGCCGGCCGTCACGCTGGCCCGGACCCTCGTCGAGCTGGCGCCAGATGGGCTGGAGCACGTCTTCCTGGCCGACTCCGGCTCGGTGAGCGTCGAGGTGGCCGTCAAGATGTGCCTGCAGTTCCAACGGGCCACCGGTCGGCCGGAACGCCGTCGGCTGGGGACCTGGCGGGGTGGCTACCACGGCGACACGTTCCACCCGATGAGCGTCTGTGACCCGGAGGGGGGCATGCACCACCTCTGGGGTGACGTGCTGCCCCGGCAGGTTTTCGCGCCGGTGCCGCCGGCGGGATTCACCGCACCGCCGGATCCGGCGTACGAGGCCGTCCTGGCGGACGCGGTCGCCCAACACGCCGACGAGCTGGCCGCGGTGATCGTCGAGCCGGTCGTCCAGGGGACCGGGGGCATGCGGTTTCACCATCCGCGCTACCTACAGGTGCTGCGGGAGGTCACCCGCGCCCACGGGGTTCTGCTCATCTTTGACGAGATCGCTACTGGTTTCGGTCGTACCGGGGCGATGTTCGCCGCCGAGCACGCCGGCGTGACCCCGGACGTGCTCTGTGTGGGCAAGGCGCTCACCGGGGGGTACCTGACCCTGGCCGCCGCCCTCTGCACCGCGGAGATCGCCCGTGGGATCTCCGCGAACGGTGTGCTCGCGCATGGCCCGACCTTCATGGGTAATCCGCTCGCCTGTGCGGTGGCGAACGCCTCTCTCGGCCTGCTGCGGGCCGGCGACTGGCCCGCGCAGGTGGCGCGGATCGAGACGGGTCTGCGGGCCGGTCTGGAGCCGCTACGGGCGCAGCCGGGGGTCGCCGACGTCCGGGTGCTCGGTGCGATCGGCGTGGTGCAGCTCGACCATGCGGTGGACCTACCGGCGGCTACCGCCGCGGCGGTCGCCGCCGGCGTCTGGCTGCGACCGTTCCGGGATCTGATCTACACCATGCCCCCGTACGTCACCGCAGACGCCGATCTGGCCCGGATCACCGCCGGGATCGCCGCCGCGGCTCGGGCGGGCTGATCCGCCGGCTGGGGGCGGAGGGTGGGCGGGCGGAGCCCGCCGGGTGGGCGGCATCAGCCGCCCGCCGAGACGATGCGTGCGGCGCACGCGAGAGGGAGGTCTGCGATGGAGAGCTTCGGTGCCCGGTTGCACCGGTCGGTCGGCGAGCGGGGTCCGCTCTGCGTTGGCATCGACCCGCATCCGGGTCTGCTCGCGCGGTGGGGCCTCGACGATGATGTTCGCGGTCTGGAACGGTTCGCGGGCACGGTTGTGGAGGCGTTGGGGGACCGGGTCGCGGTGGTCAAGCCGCAGTCGGCCTTCTTCGAGCGGTTCGGGTCTCGGGGCGTGGCGGTCCTAGAGTCAACTATCCGACAGTTACGGGCGGCTGGTTCGCTCGTACTTCTCGACGTCAAGCGTGGTGACATCGGCTCGACGGTCGCCGCGTACGCTTCCGCGTACCTTGACCCATCGAGTCCGCTGCATGTCGACGCGGTGACAGTGAGCCCGTATCTCGGCGTTGGCGCGCTCGCCCCGATGTTCGAGCTGGCCGCCGCGCAGGGCGGCGGGGTCTTCGTGCTGGCGCTCACCTCCAACCCCGAGGGCGCCGCGGTGCAGCGGGCGCGTACCGCCGACGGGCAGACCGTCGCACAGCTGGTGATCAACGAGATTGCCCAGCTCAACGCCGGTGCGCAGCCGTTGGGCAGCGTGGGGTTGGTGGTGGGGGCGACCATCGGTGCGACGGGTCACGATCTCAGCGCGGTCAACGGTCCGCTGCTCGCTCCGGGCCTGGGGGCGCAGGGCGCCAGCGCCGCCGACCTACGGGTGGTTTTCGGCGCCAGCCTGCCCGCAGTGCTCCCCACGTACTCCCGTGAGGTGCTGGCGGCGGGGCCCGATCTGGGTGCCCTGCGGGGCGCCGCGGATCGGGTGCTGGCCGACTGTCGAGCGGCTTTGACCGGTTCGTAACTGACTGACGGCTCGGTCACTTTCCGGCGATCTTCGCGTGCCCACGTTGCCGAATGCGCCGTTGACCGCTAGTTTTCCCCGCGCTGGGAACCATGGGCCTCCCTGGTTCGCAGCGACACCACGTTTCACAGTGCGGCGGTGCGTTCGCCCGTCGCGATAGGGACCTGAGGAGAACTGGTGCCGCTCCCGTCACTGACCCCTGAGCAGCGCGCAGCAGCGCTGGAGAAGGCCGCGGAGATCCGCAAGGCCCGTGCTGAGCTGAAGGAGCAGCTCAAGCAGGGCAAGACAACGCTCGGAGCCGTTCTCGAGCGGGCCGAGTCCGACGATGTCGTCGGCAAGCTGAAGGTATCCGCTGTCCTGCAGGCGATGCCGGGAATCGGCAAGATCCGAGCGACCCAGATCATGGAGAAGCTCAAGATCGCCGATAGCCGGCGCCTGCGTGGCCTCGGCGAGCAGCAGCGCAAGGCCCTGCTTGGGGAGTTCGCCGCCAACTGAGGTTGGCAGCCGTGTAGAAACGAGCAGTGAGCACGGATGGTGAGGCGCGCCCGGCGGGCCGGCTCACCATCCTGACCGGACCCTCGGGTTCCGGTCGGGATGGTGTCGTCGGGTTGGTCCGGGCGCGCTTGCCTACCGTGTGGACGCCGGTGCCGGTGACCACCCGGCCCCGGCGGGATCGCGAGGTGGCGGGCGTCGATCGGGTCTTCCTCGACTCGGCCACGTTCGACCAGCTGCTGGCCGCTGGCGGTCTGCTGGAATGGAGCCAGGTCGGCCGGTACCGGCGCGGTACGCCGGGACAGCCGCTGCGGTCCCGACTGGCCGCGGGGGCGCCAGCTCTGCTTTCGATGGACCTGGCCGGGGCGCTACGGCTGCGGGCTGTGCTGCCGACGGCCCAGCTGGTTCTGCTGCACCCACCCGGCTACGTGACTGATCCGGTCACCGAGCCGCATTTCGCACATACCATTGTGCATGGCCGGACTGCGCAGGTCGTGGACGAGCTGGTAGGATTGTTCGGTTCGTCATTCAAAGCTCCGGCGCGACCGCGCGTGCGCGGTTGACCGCCAGCACCGCGAGCGGTGTCACAGACGCAGAGGTCAACACGTGGGATCCATCGCCACCAACCCCGAAGGCATCACCAACCCGCCGATCGACGAGCTCCTCGAGAAGACCACCTCGAAGTACGCGCTGGTTATCTTCGCCGCCAAGCGGGCCCGTCAGGTCAACGCCTACTACAGCCAGCTCGGCGAGGGCCTGCTGGAGTACGTCGGCCCGCTGGTCGAGACGACCCCGCAGGAGAAGCCGCTCTCGATCGCCATGCGGGAGATCAACGCGGGCCTGCTCACCGCTGAGCCCACCGACCAGCCGTAGCGCGTACCCAACGATGTCCCCCCGGATTATCCTCGGGGTCGGTGGCGGGATCGCCGCGTACAAGGCCTGCGAGTTGTTGCGGCTGTTCACCGAGTCCGGTCATCGCGTTCGGGTCGTGCCGACCGCATCGGCGCTCCACTTCGTCGGGGCCGCGACCTGGTCGGCGCTCTCCGGGCAACCAGTCGCCGACGACGTCTGGTCCGACGTGCACGAGGTGCCGCACGTGCGGCTGGGTCAGCAGGCGGACCTGGTCGTGGTGGCTCCGGCCACCACCGACCTGCTCGCCCGGGCCGCTCATGGGCTCGCGGACGACCTACTCACCAACACTCTGCTGACGGCCCGCTGCCCGGTTGTCCTGGCGCCGGCGATGCATACCGAGATGTGGGAACATCCGGCGACGGTGGCCAACGTGGCGACGCTGCGCTCCCGCGGGGTGCGGGTCGTCGAACCGGCGGTCGGCCGGCTCACCGGGATGGACACCGGCAAGGGCCGCCTACCGGACCCGGCGGAGCTCTTCGCCGTGGCCCGACGCGTGCTCGCCCGCGGCGCCGCCGCGCCAGCGGATCTAACCGGGAAGCGGGTGCTGGTCACCGCCGGGGGCACCCGGGAGCCGCTCGATCCGGTCCGGTTCCTCGGCAATCGCTCCTCCGGCAAGCAGGGGTACGCGTTCGCCCGCGCCGCGGTGGCGCGCGGAGCCCGGGTCACCCTGGTCTCCGCCAACGTCGCGCTGCCCGATCCGGCCGGTGTGGATCTGGTGCGGGTCGGCACGACCGCCGAGCTGCGCGAAGCCACGCTGACGGCTGCCGACCGCGCCGACGCGGTGGTGCTGGCGGCGGCTCCCGCCGATTTCCGCCCCGCGACGTACGCGACTGGCAAAATCAAGAAGTCGGACGACGGCAGCGCGCCCACCATTGAGCTCGTTGCGAACCCGGACATCGCTGCCGAGCTCGGGAAACGTCGTCGCCCGGAGCAGGTGTTGGTGGTGTTCGCCGCGGAGACCAGTGACGCCGAGGCCAACGGCCGAGCCAAGCTCGCCCGAAAGCGGGCGGACCTCATCGTCATCAACGAGGTCGGCCCGGACCGGGTTTTTGGCGCCGACACCAACGCGGCGACTGTCATCGGCGCGGACGGATCGGCCAGCCGGATGCCCGAGCAGTCCAAGGAAGATCTCGCCGACGGTGTCTGGGACCTCATCGTCCCCCGGCTGGCCGGCCATCCCGGATAGCTGGATCAGTGTGCGATAGGGGGATCCGGTACCGGACGCGAGTGACTAAACTGCCGCGGAACGAGTTTCCCTGACTTAGGAGTGCCGTGACACGCCGCCTCTTCACTTCCGAATCGGTCACCGAAGGTCATCCTGACAAGATTGCTGACCAGATCAGTGACGGGATCCTCGATGCGTTGCTGGCAGAGGACCCGAGTAGCCGGGTTGCAGTGGAGACGCTGATCACAACCGGTCAGGTGCATGTTGCGGGCGAGGTAACCACCCAGGCCTACGCCGACATCCCGTCGATCGTGCGTCGGACGATTTTGGATATTGGGTACGACTCGTCGCGAAAGGGCTTCGACGGGGCGTCCTGCGGGGTAAGTGTGTCGATTGGGTCTCAGTCGGCGGATATCGCCCAGGGTGTTGACAACGCGTTTGAGCTGCGTACCGGCGCGTCCGAACACGTGTTGGATGCGCAGGGCGCTGGTGACCAGGGGATGATGTTCGGGTTCGCCTGCTCGGAGACCCCAGAGTTGATGCCGTTGCCGATCGCGTTGGCGCACCGGCTGTCGCGCCGCCTCGCACAGGTGCGGCGGGAAGGCGTGGTGCCGTACCTGCGTCCGGATGGTAAGACGCAGGTGACGGTGGAGTACGAGGGATTGCGGCCGGTGCGGCTGAACACGGTGCTGGTGTCGTCGCAGCACGCGGCCGACGTGTCGCTGGACTCGCTGCTGACGCCGGACATCCGGGAGCACGTGATCGCACCGGAGGTGGAGAGTCTCGGGCTGGGGCTGGACATCGAAGACTATCGGCTGCTGGTGAATCCGACGGGCCGGTTCGAGGTCGGCGGCCCGATGGGCGACGCGGGTCTGACCGGTCGGAAGATCATCGTGGACACCTACGGCGGGTACGCGCGGCACGGCGGCGGAGCGTTCTCGGGCAAGGACCCATCCAAGGTGGACCGTTCAGCGGCGTACGCGATGCGCTGGGTGGCCAAGAACGTGGTGGCGGCCGGGCTGGCAGAGCGGTGCGAGGCGCAGGTGGCGTACGCCATCGGCAAGGCGCAGCCGGTGAGCCTCTTCGTGGAGACGTTCGGCACGGAGACGGTGCCGGTGGAGCGGATCGAGAAGGCGGTGACGGAGGTGTTCGACCTTCGGCCGGCGGCGATCATTCGGGATCTGAAGTTGACCCGGCCGATCTACTCGCAGACCGCGGCGTACGGACACTTCGGTCGAGAGCTTCCCGACTTCACCTGGGAGAGCACCGACCGCGCCGCTGACCTCAAGTCGGTAGCGGGCGCCTGAGTAACACCCCGCGTAGCGACCGGCGGCCCGCGAATGGGTCGCCGGTCGCTCGTGTCTGCGTGGACGTTCCGCTGGCCCACCTCGATCGGCCCTTCGACTATGCGGTGCCCGAGTCCCTTGACGCCGAGGCTGTCCCCGGCGCTCGGGTGAAGGTCCGCTTCGCCGGTCAGCTCGTCAACGGCTGGCTGTTGGAGCGGGTGAGTGAATCCGCCCATCCCCGGCTGGCGTACCTGGAGAAGGTCGTCTCCCCGGAGCCGGCCCTCGCGCCGGAGATCGCCCGCCTGGCCCGCGCCGTCGCCGACCGGTACGCCGGCAGCCTCGCCGACGTGCTTCGCCTCGCTGTCCCGCCCCGGCATGCCCGGGTTGAGAAGGAGCCGCAACCGTCCCCCGCGGCCAGTTCGGCCTCGCCGGACACGGAGAACGGGTCGGCCGACCCGGTCGGATGGGCGGACTACCCGACTGGCCCCGCCCTGCTGCGGGCCCTCGCCGACGGCCGTGCCCCCCGCGCGGTCTGGTCTGCCCTGCCGGGGGAGGAGTGGCCCACCCGCTACGCCGAGGCGGTCGCGGCGACCGTCGCCGGTGGCCGGGGCGCGGTCGTGGTCGTCGCCGACGCCCGAGATCTCGACCGGCTCGACTCGGCGCTGACCGCTGTGCTCGGCCCCGGCCGGCACGTCCAGCTCACCGCCGCGCTTGGTCCGGCCCGCCGGTACCGGGCATTCCTCGCCGCCCGGCGGGGTCACGTGCCGGTGGTGATCGGTACCCGGGCCGCCATGTTCGCGCCGGTATCTCGACTCGGCCTGGTCGCCATCTGGGACGACGGTGACGACCTACACGCCGAGCCCCGCGCCCCTTACCCGCACGCCCGCGAGGTGTTGTTGACCCGCGCCCAGCTGGCTGGCGCCGCTGCCCTGGTCGGCGGCTATGCCCGTACCGCCGAGGCGCAGCTACTCGTGGAGACCGGGTGGGCCCGCGAGGTGACGGCCGCCCGTGCCGCCGTCCGGGCGCGGATGCCGGCGATCGCCCCCACCGGCGACGACCCCCAGCTGGCCCGGGACCCCGGTGCGGCTACCGCCCGGTTGCCCAGCCTGGCCTGGACGGTGGCGCGCGCTGCCCTCACCGCCGATGCGCCGGTCCTCGTCCAGGTGCCCCGGCGTGGTTACCTGCCGGCGGTGGCGTGCGCCACCTGCCGGACTCCGGCGCGCTGCCCGCACTGCGCCGGGCCGCTCGCGTTGCCTTCGGCGCGGGGTGCGCCGGTCTGCCGCTGGTGTGCGCGGGTCGCCGCCGCGTACGCCTGCCCGGAGTGCCGCGGCCGGCGGCTCCGCGCCTCGGTCACCGGCGCCCGGCGGACGGCGGAGGAGTTGGGCCGGGCCTTCCCCGGCGTGCCGGTGCGCACCTCCGGGCGGGAGGAGGTCCTCGCGACCGTCCCTGGTGGCGCCGGGTTGGTCATCACCACCCCCGGTGCCGAGCCGGTAGCCGAGGGCGGTTACGGGGCGGTACTGCTGCTGGACTCCTGGGCCCTGCTGACCCGTGCCGATCTGCGGGCGGGGGAGGAGGCGCTGCGGCGCTGGCTCGCCGCCGCCGCCCTGGCCCGCCCCGGCCCAGCCGGCGGCCGGGTGGTGGTGGTCGCCGACGGTGCGCTCGCCCCGGTGCAGGCGCTTCTCCGCTGGGACGCTGGCTGGTTTGCGGCCCGCGAACTCGCCGAGCGCCGGGAGCTCGGTTTTCCACCGGCGGTGCGGATGGCGAGCGTCACCGGGCCGCCGACCGCCGTCGCCGAGTTGCTTGCCGAGTCCCGGCTACCGGCGGAGGCGGAGCTGCTGGGGCCGGTGCCCGCCGACGGCGACCGGGAACGGATGCTGGTCCGGGTTCCCCGTGCCCGGGCGTCCGCCCTGGCCGCGGCCCTGCACGCCGCAGCGGGGGTGCGCGCTGCCCGGAAGGCTGCGGATCCACTCCGGCTCCAGGTCGACCCGCTGGCTCTCTTCTGATCCGCCACGCAGCGGAGACCGATACTCACTATGAGTTACTTCGGTCGGTGCGACGGACACGCTGTGTGGGGATGGCGGCGGATCCGGTGATAGCATCGCCCCTCATGCCGGGCCGGATGAAGGCTTCAGGTCAGGGGTGTGTCGTTCGATGCGCCTGGCCGGAGCTGGTGCCGGTTCGGCGGCGATGGCGACGGAGCGCGTCGGGTGGCGCGGTGCCGACGAGTGTTAACAGCCCGCAATCATAGGTGGACCAGTCGTGACCGTTCCTCAGTCGATTGTCTTCAACGGCGACCTCGGCAGCGGCAAGAGCACCGTCTCCGTGGAGATCGCCGAGCGCCTCGGCATGCGTCGGGTCAGCGTGGGCGACCTCTACCGGCAGATGGCCCAGGAGCGGCAGATGACCGCCCTCCAGCTCAACTTGCACGCCGAGCTGGACCAGGCTGTTGACGGCTACGTTGACCAACTCCAACGGGACATCGCGGCCTCCGGCGAGTGCCTGGTGATGGACTCGCGGCTCGCCTGGCACTTCTTCACCGACGCGCTCAAGGTGCACATGATCACCGAGCCCGGAGAGGCCGCCCGACGCGTGCTGCTGCGCCCCTCCGGCCCGGCTGAGCAGTACACCTCCCTGGAGGAGGCGAAGGCCCGACTCATGGAGCGCAGCGAGAGTGAGCGGAATCGATTCATCATCCGCTACGGCGTGGACAAGGCCCAGCTGCGCAACTACGACCTGATCTGCGACACCACCCGGGCCGGCGCCGCGGAGGTGATCGAGCACATCGTCGCCGCGTACGAAGGTCGGCTCTGCCCCGAGGTGCTGCGGGAGGCTCCGCCGCTGCTGCTGCTCGACCCGACCCGGGTATACCCGACCGAGGACATCGTCACCCTCCGCGGCCAGTGGGACGCCGAATCCGCGGGCGAGGCCGCTGCGGCGGGCGACGAGCCGCCGGAGCCGCTGCGGATCGGCTACACGGGCGAGCACTTCTTCGTGGTGGACGGGCACCGTCGACTCAGCGCCGCGCTGCGGGACGGGTGCCGGCTGGTGCCCGCCGGGCTGGTCGCCGAGGTTGACGAGCCCGTCGTCGGTGGGATGAGTGCGATCGACTACTTCACCGCCCAGGTCCGGCCCAGCATCATCCACGACTGGTCGGTCGCGCACGGGATCGATCTGCCGCTGCCCGAACCGGCGCTCTTGGGCGGCGGTGCGGTGTTGGCGGGGGAGCCGGGCGCCAGCGCCTGATAGCCGCGCCGCCGTCCCCATAACCCGGCGTGGGGGTTACGGCATGCCAACAGAGCGTGCATGATGGGCCACCTGACCCTGACATAGGAGGTGGCGAATGGATGCATCTGAGGCGGTCGCACTGCTGATGTCTCCGCCGGGCCGGCTTGACCCCTACCCCACGTACGAGCGGCTGCGCGCGCACGGCCCGGTGGTTCCGACGGCGGCCGGATTCTTCGTGGTCACCGGGTACACCGAGGCCGACGCGGTGTTGCGAAACCCCCGGTTTGGGGTGATGGACGATGAAGAGCGCGACGGCGTCTTCCCGCATTGGCAGGACAGCCCGGCGATGATGTCGATCTCCCAGTCAATGATTCGTGCCAATCCGCCAGACCACAGCCGAATGCGCCGTCTCGCCGCGGGGGTGTTCACCCCGCGACGGGTCGCCGCCCTCCGCGAGGTGGTAGCCGCCCAGGCCGACGAACTCATTGACGAGATGATCCGGGCCGGTCGAGGTGGCGCTCCGGTGGACTTCCTGGGCAGCTTCGCCTACCCGCTGCCGGTCACCGTGATCTGCGCCCTGCTCGGGGTGCCAGCGGCCGACTGGGCTCAGTTTCGGCGCTGGGCCAGCGATCTGACCGGTGTCCTGGAGCCGGAGATCACCCCGCAGGAGTTGGCCATCGCCGACGCCGGCGCCACCGAGTTGCGCGACTACTTCACCGAGCTGATCGCCCAGCGCCGCCGGGACCCGACCGATGATCTGACCACCGCCCTGGTCCAGACGCACGACGCCGACGGTGACCGGCTGTCCGGCGAGGAGCTGCTGGCCAACCTCGTGTTGCTGTTGGTCGCGGGCTTCGAGACCACCACGAACCTGCTTGGCAACGGTCTGTTCGTGCTCCTGACCCACCCCGAATCGGCGACCGCGCTGCGGGATCAGCCCGAGCTCGCTCCCGGCTACGTGGACGAGCTTCTGCGGTACGACTCACCCGTGCAGTTGACCACCCGTACGGTCCGCGAGTCGGTGCCCCTCGCCGGGGTTGAGCTGCCCGCGGGGAGTTGGCTGCTGGTGCTGCTCGGCGCGGCCAACCGCGACCCGGCGCGCTTTACTGATCCGGCCCGATTCGACCCGGGCCGGGCCCAGTCGCCCCCGCTGTCCTTCGGTGCCGGCGCGCACTACTGCCTCGGCGCCGGGCTGGCTCGACTGGAGGCCCAGGTCGCCTTTCCGCTGTTGTTGCGCCGGCTGCCCGAGCTCGCGCTGGCCGGCGAGCCGATCCGCCGGAACCGGCTGACCCTGCGTGGCTACGAGACGCTTCCGGTGACCGTCGGTGCCGTAGCCGTTGATCACGGTACGCCGGCCGGGGCCGCGCTGAGCACTCCGTAGACTGGTACGGCACGCCCGTTGCCAAGCCCACGAAGGAGCCAATCCGCGTGACCGTCCAGCCCATCCGCCTCTTCGGCGACCCGGTGCTGCGCACGCCGGCCGACCCGGTGGTCGACTTCGATGTCGAACTGCGCAAGCTCGTCGCTGATTTGATCGACACGATGCGTGAGCAGAACGGCGCTGGTCTGGCCGCGCCGCAGCTCGGTGTGGGCCTGCGGGTGTTCACCTTCGACGTGGACGACGTGGTCGGCCACCTGGTCAACCCGGTGTTGGAGTTCCCCGACGCCGAGGAGCAGGACGGCCCCGAAGGCTGCCTGTCGCTACCGGGTCTGTACTTCGACACGAAGCGTCGGCAGAACGTGGTCGCCAAGGGCTTCAACGGCTACGGCGATCCGGTGCAGATCGTCGGTACCGGGTTGATGTCCCGCTGCGTGCAGCATGAGACCGACCACCTGGACGGGGTGCTGTTCATCGACCGGCTCGACCCGGCCGGCCGCAAGGCGGCGATGAAGGAGATCCGTCGGGCCGAGTGGTACGACCCGGCGACCCCGCCGACGGTGAAGCTCAGCCCGCACGCCGCCACCAACCCGTTCGGCCTGGGGCGGTGACCGGTCGATGCGCGTGATCTTCGCCGGTACGCCGGCCGTCGCCGTCCCCACCCTCGCCGCGGTGGCCGCCTCCCGCCATGAACTGGTAGCGGTTCTCACTCGTCCGGATGCTCCGGCGGGCCGGGGCCGTGGCCTGTCCCGTTCCCCGGTCGGCGCCTGGGCCGACGAGCACGGCGTCGAGGTCCTCACCCCGGCCCGGCCCCGGGAGCCGGAGTTCCTCGACCGGCTGCGCACGCTGGCGCCGGACTGTGTGCCGGTCGTCGCCTACGGCGCGTTGGTCCCGCCGGCCGCCCTGGAGATTCCACGGCATGGCTGGGTCAACCTGCACTTCTCCCTGCTACCCGCCTGGCGCGGCGCGGCTCCCGTGCAGCACGCCCTGCTGCACGGCGACGAGCTGACCGGTGCGAGCGTCTTCCAGCTCGAGGAGGGCCTGGACACGGGCCCGGTGTACGGCACCGTCACCGACGAGGTTCGCCCCACCGACACCTCGGGCGACCTGCTGGAGCGGCTGGCGCACTCCGGTGCCGAGCTGCTGATCGCCGTGCTGGACGCGATCGAGGAGGGCGGCGCACGGGCACAGCCGCAACCGAGCGACGGGGTGAGCCTGGCGCCGAAGCTCACCGTGGCGGATGCCCGGGTGCGCTGGGGTGACCCCGCCTTCGCCGTGGACCGGCGCGTCCGCGCCTGCTCCCCGGCCCCCGGCCCGTGGACGACCTTCCGCGACGAGCGGGTCAAGCTCGGCCCGGTCACTCTCGTCGGGGATGGCCCCGAGCTGAAGCCGGGCGAGTTGTTGGTGGAGAAGACCCGGGTGCTTGCCGGCACCGCCACCACCCCGGTTGCGCTCGGGGAGATCCGGGCGGCGGGCAAGAAGGCCATGCCGGCGAGTGACTGGGCGCGCGGCGTCCGGGTCGGCGCTGGGGAGGTGCTCGCATGACGGGCCCGGTAGATGGCCAGGACGTGGACCGGCCCGGTGGTTTCCGGGGCGGTCGGCCCACCACCGGCCACGGTCGCTCCGGTGCCGGGCTCGAGCGCCGCCCGGAGCGGCGGGGTCATGGCGGCCAGCGGCCGACGGCCGGCGGGCGCGGCCGTCCCACCGGTCGGAGCGCTGTTGACCTACCGCGGCACGCCGCCTATCAAGCGGTCGCCGCGGTCAACCGGGACGACGCGTACGCCAACCTTGTGCTCCCGGCGATCCTGCGTGACGCGGGTCTGGTTGGCCGGGACGCCGCCTTCGCCACCGAGCTGACGTATGGGACGCTGCGTCGGCTCGGAACTCTCGACGCGATCCTCACCGAGGCCGCTGGGCGGGATGTGGCCCGCATCGACCCGCCGGTTCGGGACGCGTTGCGGCTCGGTGCCTACCAACTGCTGTACACCCGGGTGCCCGCCCACGCTGCTGTCTCGGCAACTGTTGACCTGGTTCGATCGGTCGGGGCGGGGGCGACCGGGTTCGCCAACGCGGTGCTCCGGGAGGTCGCCAGCCGGGATGCCGACGCCTGGGTGGCCCGGCTCGCCCCACCGCAGGAGACCGACCCGATCGGGCATCTGGCGCTCGCCTACAGCCATCCGCAGTGGATTGTGCGGGCGTTCGCCGAGGCGCTCGGTGGTGATCTCGGTGAGACCACCCGGTTGCTCATCGAGGACAACGAGCGTCCGCCGGTGCACCTCTGTGCCCGACCGGGGCTGGCTGATCCGGTGGCCCTGGCCGACGAGGTCGGCGGTGTCCCGGGTGCCTTCTCCCCGTACGCGGTCTACTCCGGTGGGGGCGCCCCCGGCGACCTGCCGGCGCTCACCGAGGGGCGGGCCCACGTCCAGGACGAGGGCTCCCAACTGGTGGCCGACGCACTCACGGCGGCGCCCCTGGACGGCCCAGACGGTCGTTGGCTCGACCTGTGCGCCGGGCCGGGCGGCAAGTCCGGCCTACTCGGTGCCGTCGCGGCCCAGCGTGGCGCGCGCCTGACCGCTGTGGAGGTGTCCGAGCACCGGGCCCGTCTGGTCGGGCAGGCCACTCGCGACCTGCCGGTCACTGTGCTCAACACGGACGGTCGTAACGTCGGGTCGACGCCGAAGCTTGCGGAGGGGCACTTCGATCGGGCACTGGTGGACGCGCCCTGCACCGGTCTGGGCTCGCTGCGTCGGCGGCCCGAGTCACGCTGGCGTCGGCAGCCGTCGGACCTGCCGGCGTTGACCCGGTTGCAGCGGGAACTGCTCAGCGCGGGGCTGCGGGCGGTCCGCCCGGGTGGGCTGGTGGCCTACGTGACCTGTTCGCCGCACGTCGTCGAGACGCACGTGACGGTTACCGAGGCGGCGCGCCGCGCGGGGGTGCCGGTCGACTTCGTTGACGCCCGTCCGCTGTTGCCGAAGGGGATGCCGGGGCTCGGCGACGGGCCGACGGTGCAGCTGTGGCCGCACCGGCACGGCACCGACGCCATGTTCCTGGCGGTGCTGCGCCGCGGCTGATCCTGGCGGTGCTGCGCCGCGGCTGATCCTGGCGGTGCTTGCGCCGTGGTCGACCTGTTCCCTCGCCCGGTGCCCGGTGCCCGGTGCCCGGTGCCCGGTGCGTTTCGTTGATCGACCCGGGGCGGTCAGTCCGCGCGGTGCGCGGCGTGGCCACCCCGGCTCGGCCGGCCCGGGCGGCTCAGGCCGGCCCGGGCGCCGCCGGCCCTATGTCGGCAGGCCCGCCTTGCCCGCGCCCTTCACCGACCGCGTCAGGCTCCGGTCGTGGATCCAGAGAAAGCACTGCACCCCCCGGTTGCCGCTGAGCCACTGCTCCTTCCGCGGCTCGTAGTAGATGTAGCCGGCGCGGTACTTCACGTCGCTGCGGGGCACCCCGGCGTACTCGGCAATCAGCTTGAGGCAGCCCTCGCCGATCCGGTCACCGTCGCGCTGGAAGTCGGCGTAGTCGACATCCGGTGCGGCCCAGACGCCGACGAACTCGCTGCGGTGTTTCTCCGTACACGCCACCGGTGTCATCTCCGCCACCTGGTCATCCTCGATCACCGGCTCGAAGCAGGTGTGCCGAAGTGGGGAGTCGCCCTCTTTGAGCGTTCCGGCCAGGCTGGCGGTGCGGGACACCGCGCTCGGATCGTCCAGGCTCTGCTCCTCGCTCACGTCGCAGCGGAACCAGCGGGAGCCTCCCTCCCATCCGGCCGGCGACGGCAAGACGACGTACAGGCCGATTCGTCCGCTGCGCCAGTCGCCGCCCAGCGCCTGGTTCACCTTCTGCTCGCAGGTGGCGTAGGCGGTCTGCATCCCGGCCGAGCCGGCTTCCGGTGGCGTGGAGTCCGTCGCCTCGTCCCCGGTCACCGTGCCGACGTGCATGGTCTCCACCAGGTGCGGCTGGTCGCAGGGAGTCGGCGCGTACACGCTGCGGTGACCGACCTCGGTCACGGTGGGGTGGCAGATGCCCGCTTCGGGCGTGAAACCGGTCGGGGCGGCGATGGGGGCCCAGTCGTCAACCAGATCGCCGTCGGTCCCCGGTGGCGGTGCGGTAGCGCATCCGGCGAGCGTCAGGGCCACCAGCGTGGCGCACAGCGTGACTCGTTTCATCCGGCGACCCTCTCCGGGTGTGGTCGATAGGTATGGCGTCGAACACGCCACGGTGCGGCAGCTTACGGCACGTGGCAAGCCGGCTCCGGTGGGCCAACGACGTCGGGGCTGCCGCCGGCGCGGTCCAGCGTTCCCAGCTCGCGGTCCGCTGCCGCCGGCACGGTTCGACCGTGACCGCTGTGGAGCGATGGCGCTGCACGGCGCCCTGATCCGTTATGGCCAGTTCCCTCCGGGGGAGCCGCGGGGGTGCGCCCGAGGGCGCCTCGGTCGTGCCGCGCCGGTGGCGATGGGGGGTTGCGTTCGTACACTGGCCTCGTGACCGTACCGTTGCCAATCGTCGCACCGAGCATTCTGGCCGCCGACTTCGCCCGCCTCGCGGACGAGGTCCGCGCCATCGAAGACACCGCCGACTGGGTGCACGTGGATGTCATGGACAACCACTTCGTGCCGAATCTGACGATCGGGCTGCCGGTCGTGCAGAGCCTGCGGGCCGCCACCCCGCTCCCCTTTGACGTACACCTCATGATCGAGGATCCCCGGCGGTGGGCACCCGGCTACGCCGACGCCGGGGCGTACAACGTGACGTTCCATGCCGAGGCTTGTGACGATCCGGTCGCGTTGGCCAAGGATCTCCGTTCGGCCGGTGCGAAGGCGGGGCTGGCGATCGACCGGGACACTCCGATCGAACCGTACCTGGACCTGCTGCCCAGCTTCGACACCCTGTTGATCATGACGATCAAGGCGGGGTTCGGTGGGCAGCGGTTCATCCCGAACCTGTTGGACAAGGTGCGCACGGCCCGTCAACACGTCAACGCCGGTCACCTGGAGCTGCGTATCGAGGTCGACGGTGGGATCGCCGTGGACACCATCGCCGATGCCGCCGAGGCGGGCGCGGACGCCTTCGTCGCCGGCACCGCGGTCTTTGGTGCGGACGACCCGGCCGAGGCCGTACGCCGGCTGCGGTCCCTGGCCGAGTGCGCGGCGCCCCGGGCCTGACGTGGAGCCCGACGGGGATCGCCAGGACGTCATTCTGGTCGTTGACGACGACGAGGACATTGCCCGGTTCGTCGAGTTCAACCTGAGGTTGCACGGTTACGAGGTAATCCATGCCGGGGACGGCCAGGCGGCGCTCGAGGTGATTGCGCGGCATCGCCCGGACCTGGCCGTGGTCGATCTGATGATGCCCCGGATGGACGGGTTGGAGCTGACCCGACGGCTCCGGGCCGACCCGATGACCGCCGCCCTGCCCGTGATCATGTTGACCGCCAAGGGGATGACCGCGGACAAGGTGCATGGCCTCAGCGCTGGCGCCGACGACTACCTGGTCAAGCCCTTCGACACCGCGGAGTTGGTGGCCCGGGTCAGCTCCACGCTGCGTCGGAACAAGGAGTTCCGCGAGGTCTCGCCGCTGACCGGACTACCTGGCAACAGCCGAATTCGCCGGGAGATCGCCGACCGGATTCGGGTCGGATCCGACTATGCGGTCGGTTACATCGACATTGACCGTTTCAAGAGTGTCAACGATGTCTATGGGTTTGTTCGCGGCGACGACTTCATCAGCGCGTTGGCCCGCAGCCTGCACCAGGCGGTCGTCGGGGTGGGGGTCCCATCGGCCTTCCTGGGTCATGTCGGCGGCGATGACTTCATCTTCGTCAGCACGCCGGAACAGGTCCGGCAGCTGACCTCGCAGGTCTCCGCGGACTTTGAGCAGGCGGCCGACGCGCTCTACGACCCGCCCGACGCCGCCCGCGGCTACGTGGAGCTCAAGGACCGGCGGGGCAATCTACGCCGTGCCGCGCTGGTCACCCTGTCGATCGGCGTCGCGGTCTCGGATGCCGACAAGCGGCTCACGAACCCGCTGGCGGCGATGACGATCGCCTCCGAGATGAAGTCGGTGGCCAAGAGCCAGCCGGGGTCGTACGTGGCGATGGACCGGCGTCGCGGTGTGTCGGATTCGAGTCATCGTTCTGTGAAGTAGCGCGCTGAGGGTAGCCGTTGACCCCCCAGAGCGTGTAAGACTTCGGGTAGTACCCACCACGCGCTGGCGGGACTCGGTGTAATTCCGAACCGGCGGTGATCCACGGCCTGACCGTGGTAAGCCCGCGACCCGGGAGCGGTTCGTCCGCCCGGTGGACCTGGTGTAAATCCGGGGCCGACGGTTGGGTGCGGGCATGCCCGCGTCCAGACAGTCCGGATGGGAGACAGCGCGCGGGACGGACGGGCCGTGCCCGGCCGCCGGTGTCGGCGTGTCGTGCGGTCCTCCCGGGGCGGCTGTGCCGTTCCCGGATCTCCGCCACCGCACGCCCGCGGCCCGATGCCGCCGCTCCTATCGCCGCCCGCGCACCGATCGGCGGGCGGGAGGGCAGGGCATGGCCGGCGTCTCCGTAGATGAGGCGATGCGTCGCGCAGTTGAGCTCGCCGCGCGCGGCCTCGGTACCACCAGCCCCAACCCGGTCGTCGGCTGCGTGCTGCTCGACCCGGGTGGCCAGGTCGTCGGTGAGGGCTTCCACGCGTACGCCGGCGGCCCGCACGCCGAGATCGTCGCGCTCGCCAACGCGGGGGAGCGGGCGCGGGGCGGCACCGCGGTGGTCACGCTGGAACCCTGCGATCACACCGGCCGTACAGGCCCGTGCAGCACCGCTCTGGTGCAGGCCGGCGTTGCCCGGGTGGTGATCGCCGTACCCGACCCGAACCAGGCCGCGTCCGGTGGCGCCGCCACGCTGCGCGCCGCCGGGGTCCGGGTCGACCTGGGCGTACGCGCGGTTGAGGCGGAGGCGGGCAACATCGCCTGGCTGACCTCAACGCGTCGGGGCTGGCCGTACCTCGTCTGGAAGTACGCGGCGACGCTGGACGGGCGGTCCGCCGCGGCCGACGGCACCAGCATGTGGATCACTTCCGAGGCGGCTCGGATGGACGTGCACGCGTTGCGCGCGACGGTGGACGCCGTCCTCGCCGGGGTGGGCACCGTGCTCGCCGACGACCCGCGCCTGACCGTTCGGAACCTGCGCGACGGCAGCCTCGCCATCCGGCAGCCGCTGCGGGTGGTGGTGGACTCTGCGGGCCGGACCCCGGCCGGAGCGCGGGTCCGCGACGACGCCGCGCCGACCTGGATCGCCACCGCCGAGGAGGTTGGCACCGATTCGGCGGGCCGGGTCGATCTGCCGGCGCTGCTCGCCGCGCTGCACCAGCGCGGGGTGCGCGCCGCGCTGCTGGAGGGTGGGCCGCGGCTGGCCGGTGCGTTCCTCGCCGCCGGGATGGTCGACAAGATCGTCGGTTACGTCGCGCCCCGGCTGCTCGGCGCCGGCCCCGCTGCGTTGGCAGCCGCGGGGGTGACCACGATCACCGATGCCATCGACTGCGAGGTCGTTGACGTTACCCAGGTCGGACCCGACCTGCGGATCACCGCACTGCCCCGGAAGAGGGAGGGTTGACATGTTCACCGGCATCGTCGAGGAACTCGGTGAGGTCATCCACATCGCGGAGACCGCGGAGGACTCCGCGGTGGTCACCATCAACGGCCCGCTGGTCGTCTCCGACGCCCGGCCCGGTGACTCCATCGCGGTCAACGGAGTCTGCCTGACCGTGGTGGAACTCGCCGGTGGTGCCTTCACCGCCGACGTGATGGGCGAGACGTTGCGCCGCTCCGCACTTGGCGTGCTGCGCGTCGGTGACCGGGTGAACCTGGAGCGGGCCGCCACCCTCGGCAGCCGCCTCGGTGGTCACCTGGTTCAGGGGCACGTCAACGGCGTTGGCGAGCTGCTGGCCCGGGAACCGGCCGCGCGGTGGGAGACAGTCCGTTTCCGCCTGCCCACCGCCCTGGCTCGGTATGTGGTGACGAAGGGGTCGATCACTGTTGACGGGGTTTCCCTGACCGTGGCGAGCGTCGGGCCCGACTGGTTCGAGGTGGGCCTGATCCCCACCACCCTGCGGCTGACGACACTGGGCGCCCGGAGCGTCGGTGACGTGGTCAACCTCGAGGTTGATGTCCTGGCCAAATACGTCGAGCGGCTGCTCGGCGGGGGTCAGCTGGCCGGGCCGGACGACCTGCCCGCCGCTGATCACCTGCCCGCCGCTGTCGGCCGGCCCGGTGCCGCGCCGGTGGGTGGGCCGGCGTGATGGGGCCGCTTGGCTGGCTGCTCGACGCCCAGGTGAGCCTCGCCGGCTCACCGGTGCTGGTCCGCGAGATTGTCGGCAACGTCTTCGGCCTGGCCGCGGCGATGTTCGGCCTGCGCCGGGTGGTGTGGGCCTGGCCGGTCGGCATGATCGGTAACGCGCTGCTGTTCACCGTCTTCCTCGGCGGAGCGTTCGCCACCCCACAGGCACACGACCTCTACGGCCAGGCGGGCCGGCAGGTCTTCTTCTTCGGGCTCGGCCTCTACGGCTGGTGGCGCTGGTCGCGGAACCGTCGCCGGGGCAGCGACGGCACTGCCGCCGCGGTGGAGCCCCGCTGGGCTACCGGGCGGGAGCGGCTCGGGATGCTGGCGGCCGCCGTCGTCGGCACCGCCGTCAGCTACCCGGTCCTCGCCGCCCTGGGCTCGTGGGGACCGCTGCCGGATGCCTGGATCCTGACCGGCAGCCTGCTCGCCACGTACGGCATGGCCCGCGGGTACGTGGACTTCTGGCTGATCTGGATCGCCGTTGACGTGGTCGGGTTGCCATTGTTGCTGCGCGGCGGGTTCTACCCTTCTGCGGCCATGTACCTCGTCTACGGCGCCTTCTGCGCCTGGGGTCTCGTCGCCTGGTGGCGGACGTCGCGTGCTGCTCGTACCGACCTCGCGCCGATTCCATCGAGCTATGCGGAGGTTGCGGCGTGACCACATTCGCCAGGATTGAACGAGCGATGGCGGAGATCAACGCCGGCCGGCCCGTCGTCGTGGTCGACGACGCCAACCGGGAGAACGAGGGCGACCTGATCTTCGCGGCCGAGCTGGCCACGCCCGAGCTGGTCGCCTTCATGGTCCGCTACACCTCCGGCTACATCTGCACGGCCTTGACCGAGGGTGAGTGCGATCGGCTGGACCTGCCGCCGATGCACCACACCAACCAGGACCGGCGCGGCACCGCCTACACGGTGACGGTGGACGCCCGGGCGGGCGTGAGCACCGGCATCTCCGCCGCCGATCGGGCGCACACGATCCGGCTGCTCGCCGACCCCGGCACCGGGCCGGAGGATCTGGCCCGGCCCGGTCACGTGGTCCCGCTGCGGGCCCGCGAGGGGGGTGTGTTGCGCCGGCCCGGTCACACCGAGGCCGCGATCGACCTCACCCGGCTGGCCGGGCTACGCCCCGTGGGCGTCCTCTGCGAGCTGGTCAACGACGACGGCACCATGATGCGGGGCCCGGACCTGGAGCGGTTCTGCGCCGAGCACTCGCTGCTCCTGGTCACCATCGCGGACCTGATCGCCTATCGCCGGCGGACGGAGAAGCAGGTCGAGTTGGTCGCCGAGGCGCGGCTCCCCACCCGGCACGGGGTCTTCCGGGCGCTGGGGTACAGCGGCGACTACGACTCGGCCGAGCATGTCGCGTTGGTGCTGGGTGATCTCGGTGACGGTCGAGATGTGCTCGTGCGGGTGCACTCCGAGTGCCTCACCGGTGACGTCTTCGGCTCGCTGCGCTGCGACTGTGGTCCGCAGCTGGACGCCGCCCTGAAGCGGGTCGCCCAGGAAGGACGCGGAGTCGTGCTCTACCTGCGCGGTCATGAGGGGCGCGGGATCGGGCTGTTGCACAAGCTCCAGGCGTACCAGTTGCAGGACCTGGGCCGGGACACCGTGGACGCGAACCTGGAGCTTGGCCTGCCGGCGGACGCGCGGGACTACGGCACCGGCGCGCAGATCCTCTACGACCTGGGGGTGCGGTCGATGCGGCTGTTGACTAACAACCCCGCCAAGCGGGCCGGCCTGGAGGGGTATGGCCTGACCGTCACCGGCCGCCTGGACCTGCCGGTTCGACCGCACCCCGAGAACGTGGACTATCTGCGGACCAAGCGGGACCGGATGGGACATCTGCTGAAGTTCGACGAGGTGGTCGACGCGCCCACGGGGCGCACCGTCGTCGGTGATGGGATTGGAGCATAGGTATGGCGGGCTTCGGGGAACCGGGCATTGATGCTGTTGCTGCCACGGGTCTGACCGTTGGCGTGGTCGCTGCCCGCTGGCACGGCGAGCTCACCGACCACATGCTCGACCGGGCGGTCGCCGCCGCCGAAGCGTGTGGGGCCGGCGTCACGGTGGCCCGGGTGGCCGGTTCGGTCGAGCTACCCGTGGTGGCGCAGGCACTCGCCCGGCGCTGCGACGCGGTGGTGGCACTCGGGGTGGTGGTCCGGGGGAGCACCGCACACTTCGACTACGTCTGCCGGTCAGTCACCGACGGGCTTACCCGGATCGCCCTGGATGAGGGGAAGCCGGTGGGGCATGGGGTGCTGACCGTGGAGACGATCGAGCAGGCCCGGGACCGGGCTGGGCTGCCCGGCTCGGCGGAGGACAAGGGCTGGGCGGCGACCGTCGCGGTCCTCGATGCGGCGCTCGCGGTTCGGGACCTGGCTGGCGCCACCGCACGGGTGGGCTTCGGCGTCTGAGGTCTCGGGTCGGCATCGTGGGACACTCCGGACCCGGTGGAGCCGCGGCGGCCGGTCGGTTGCAAGAATCGACCCTGTGAAGACGTTCGAGGAGTTGTTTGTCGAGCTGCAGGCCAAGGCCGCTGCCGGCACCCCGGGCTCGGGCACCGTCGCGGCCCTGGACAAGGGGGTGCACTTCGTCGGCAAGAAGGTCGTCGAGGAGGCGGCCGAGTCCTGGATGGCAGCCGAGCACGAGGGGCCCGAGCGGACCGCCGAGGAGATCTCCCAGCTGCTTTACCAGGTGCAGGTGTTGATGCTCGCTACTGGCCTCGACCTTGAGGACGTCTACCGACATCTGTGAGTGTCCCGTGCCGACCGACCCTCCCGCTCTCCGACAAGGAGCATTGCACCATGCTGCGAGTCGCGGTACCCAACAAGGGGACCTTGGCCGAGAAGGCCGCTCAGATGCTGCGCGAGGCGGGTTACCGCCAGCGAACCGACCCGAAGGACCTGGTCTGCCGGGACGAGTCAAACGATATTGAGTTCTTCTATCTGCGTCCGAAGGACATCGCTACCTACGTCGGCTCCGGAGACCTGGATGTCGGCATCACCGGCCGGGACCTGCTGGTCGACTCCGGTGCGGCCGCCACCGAGGTGGTCGACCTGGCCTTCGGCCAGGCCACCTTCCGATTCGCCGCTCGACCCGAGGACATCGCCTCGGCGCAGGACCTGGACGGGCGTCGGGTCGCTACCGCCTACCCCGGCCTGGTCGAGCGGCACCTCGCCGAGCTGGGCGTCAAGGCCGACGTGATCCGCCTGGACGGCGCGGTGGAGAACGCCATCCGGCTGGGCCTCGCCGACGTGGTCGCCGATGTGGTGGAGACCGGTGCCACGCTGCGTCAGGCCGGCCTGGTGGTCTTCGGTGAGCCGCTGCTGCGCTCGTCCGCCGTCTTGGTCTGCCGCTCTGCCGCGCCGCCCCACCCGCAGTGCGAGCTGCTGCTCCGTCGTCTGCACAGCGTGCTCGTCGCCCGGCGTTACGTGATGCTGACGTACGACGTCCCGGCCGACCTGTTGGCACGGGCCAGTTCGTTGACTCCGGGCATCGAGTCGCCAACCGTCTCCCGGCTGCACCGGGAGGGCTGGGTAGCGGTGCAGGCGATGGTGCTCCGCGACGATGTGCACCAGATCATGGATGAGTTGTATCAGGTCGGCGCCCGCGCGATTCTGGTCACGAGCATTCAGGCCTGCCGCCTCTGACCCGGGCCGGGGCATGCGCCGGGGATTACTTTCCCCGGCCGGACCGGTCGCCCCGCCGCCCCGGCCGAGCCTCGCCGCGCCCGGCTGTGTGCCGGGCGCGGGTCGCCCGGGCGTGGGTGGCAGACTGGCGGAGTGAGCGAAACCGAAGCGTTCCGTATCCGGCCCCGGCGGGTCCGGCTGGTCTGCTGGGCCTCGGCGATTGCCCTGGTGCTGCTGTTCACGGTGCTGGCGACGTCGCTGCACGGGGCGACCGGCAGCGGCTATGGCTCGTTTCAGCGAGGCGACCAACTCGGCATGGTCGGCCTTGGCGTGCTCGGCGCACTTGCCTTCCTGCTCTTCACCCGGCCGCGGGTGGAGGCCGACGCGCAGCGGGTCCGGGTGCAGAACGTGATCGGTTCGTACGAGCTGCCCTGGGAGCTTGTCCGTGGTGTCCGGTTCGACCGCGGGGCGCCCTGGGCGAGCCTTGAGCTGCACGATGACGACCTGGTGCCGATGCTTGCCCTCCAGGCCGCCGACAAGGAGCTGGCCGTGGACGCAGTCCGCAAGCTGCGCCGGCTGCATCAGGCCCGGCTGGCTGAGGGCGCCGCCGGTTCCTGACCGCCCCTGACCCCGTCAGATCAGGTACGGGGCTGATGCCCGGTTTGGGGCGGACCGGCGCGGGGTGTAGGCTATCTGGGACGACCAGGCCAGCTGCGGCTTTGCGGGTGGCCTTGAAAGCGGAGCGCCTGCTCCCACCTGATTCGCCGCGCGGCGGACGGGTCCGGTCCCCGATTCTGAGCATGCCTCGGTGTCGGATGCGCGACTATATGGTCGTGCCGACCGGTCGAGCGGGCCCTGGCAGCTGCCAGGGCCTTCTGCTTTCCGGGTCGGTTCCTACCCGGGAGCCGCAGGGTCGGCAACGCAGAAGACTCGACTCGAGGAGGCCCCATCAGCGTCGAACCACGCGTGAACGAGCAGATCCGGGCACGTGAGGTCCGACTGGTCGGTCCCGAGGGTGAGCAGGTGGGCATCGTCCCGCTAGAGCGCGCCCTTCAGCTGGCCGCGGACGTCGACCTGGACCTGGTCGAGGTTGCGCCAATGGCGCGCCCGCCGGTGTGCAAGCTCATGGACTTCGGCAAGTTCAAGTATGAGAGCGCACTGAAGGCGCGCGAAGCGCGGCGTAATCAGCAGCAGACCGTCATCAAGGAAATGAAGCTTCGGCCGAAGATTGATCCGCATGACTACGAGACCAAGAAGGGTCACGTGGTGCGGTTCCTCAAGGCCGGGGACAAGGTCAAGGTGACGATCATGTTCCGGGGTCGCGAGCAGAGCCGCCCGGAGCTGGGTTACCGGCTCCTGCGTCGGCTCGAGTCCGAGATCTCGGAGCTGGGGTACGTCGAGGCCGCGCCGAAGCAGGACGGTCGAAACATGATCATGGTGCTCGCACCGCACCGCGCCACCAAGGCTGCCGCCACAGCGGCCCGCGGCGGCGCGCTGCCGCGGGGCGAGCGGGAGTCCGGTGCCGCCGCGGCAGCACCGCCGGCCGAGGCGGCCGGACCCGCCGGAACTGCCGGCGAGTAGCAGGGGAGAAGACGTTCCACATGCCGAAGATGAAAAGCCACACCGGGATGGGCAAGCGCGTCCGGGTGACCGGCAAAGGCAAGATCGTGAAGCAGCAGGCCGGCCTGCGCCACCTCCTGGAGGGGAAGTCCTCCACCCGTACCCGCCGGCTGACCGGGCGGGTCGAGGTGGCCAAGTCGGATGTCAAGCGCATCAAGAAGCTGCTCGGCCGCTGACGCGCGCCACCCTGAACCAACGAAGGAGCTGAGATGGCACGCGTCAAGCGGGCTGTGAACGCCCAGAAGAAGCGCCGTACCCTGCTCGCGACCGCGAGTGGCTACCGCGGTCAGCGCTCGCGGCTGTACCGCAAGGCCAAGGAGCAGGTGCTGCACTCGATGCAGTACTCCTACCGGGACCGTCGCGACCGCAAGGGCGACTTCCGGCAGCTGTGGATCCAGCGGATCAACGCGGGTGCCCGCGCCAACGGGCTTACCTACAACCGTCTGATCCAGGGCCTCAAGCTGGCCGGCATCGAGGTCGACCGGAAGATCCTGGCCGACCTGGCCGTCAACGACGCCGCCGCCTTCGCGGCGATCGTCGAGAAGGCCCGTGCGGCCGTCGCGGAGCAGGGCACCGGCGGCGCCGGCGCCCAGGCCGCCTGATCCACCCACGGCAGCGCGAGGCGTCTCCCATGCAGTCACGACCGCACGGGAGGCGCCTCGACGCCGTCTCCGGACCACTCACCCCCCGCACCCCCCGGATCGTGGCGGCCCGTCGACTGCACCGCCGCCGGGACCGCGAGGCCACCGGTCGGTTCCTGGCCGAGGGTCCACAGGCGGTCCGCGAGGCCCTGGCACGCCCCGGCACGGTCCTGGAGCTTTTCGGCACACCGGCCGCCCTGGACCGGTACCGGGAGCTGGCCGCCCAGGCCGCCGCCGCGGACCTCCCCGTCTCCGAGGTAACCGATGCGGCGCTCGCCGGGCTCGCCGAGACGGTCGCTCCCCAGGGCCTGATCGCCGTCTGCCAACATCTCGACCTACCGCTGGCCACCGCTCTCGCGCGAGCGCCGCGGCTGGTCACCGTCCTCGCCGACATCCGCGATCCGGGCAACGCCGGCACGGTCCTGCGTACCGCCGACGCGGCCGGAGCCCAGACGGTGGTCTTCGCCGGTACGGCGGTCGACCCCTACAACGGCAAGGTGGTGCGGGCGTCGGCGGGCAGCCTGTTCCACGTGGACGTGGTGCGGGCGCCCGATCCGCTGCAGGTGATCGCCGACCTGCGGGCCGCCGGGCTCGGCGTGTTGGCCACCACCGGATACGGCGCGGACGACCTGGACGACCTGGCTGATGCCGGCCGGTTGGCCGCCCCCACCGCCTGGGTCTTCGGCTCCGAGGCGCACGGCTTGCCCACCGATCTGACGGCGGCTGCCGAGGCCCGGGTCCGGGTACCACTGCACGGGCGGGCGGAGAGCCTTAACCTGGCTGCCGCGGCGGCGGTGTGCCTGTACGCTTCAGCGAGAGCGCAGCGCCGGCCGTCGTCCCCGCGCCCGGTTGAGGCCAGCACCGCGGTGGAGACCACACCTACGGTCGAGGAAGTAGCAGCGGTCGAGGAAGTAGCCGCTGTTGAGGCCGGCACCGCGAGCGAGACAGCAAAGGAGAGCGGCCGCCCGTGAACGTGCAACGGCGTTCGTTTAGCCAGCCCGCCGGTGCCGGCGGGCGGCGGCTCTGACCCGCTCTCCGCACGACTCCCACCGGCGGGCTGCGGCACAGCCGCGCGTCCGTAGACTCGCTTCGCCGCCTGACAAGGCCGGCGCCGCCGTGAGGGAGTGCCTGTACGCCATGTCCTACCGCAACGACCCGTACGACCCGAAGCAGGTCGCCCTGCTCGACCCGGCCGCACTGGCCGAGGCTGTCGCCACTGCCGAGGCGGCGTTCGCCGCCGCCGCCAATCCGGAAGAGCTGACCGCGCTGCGCCCGGCCCACCTCGGGGACCGGGCCCCGGCGTCGCTGGCCCGACGTGAGATCGGCGCGTTGCCGCCGGCCGCCAAGGCCGATGCCGGCAAGCGGGTCAACGAGGCCCGCCGGTCGATCGAGAGCGCCTACGCCGCGCGCGCGCAGGTCCTGGAGCGGGAGCAGGCCGAGCGGATGCTGGTCGAGGAGCGGGTGGATGTCACCCTGCCCTCCGACCGGCGTCCGGCCGGGGCCCGCCACCCGGTCAGTAGTTTGATGGAGCAGATCACCGACTTCTTCGTCGGAATGGGCTATGAGGTGGCCGAGGGCCCCGAGGTCGAGTTGGAGTGGACCAACTTCGACGCGCTCAACATCCTGCCGGACCACCCGGCGCGGGGGTTGATGGACACCTTCCACGTCGCGCCGGAGCACTCCGGCATGGTGCTGCGGACCCACACCTCGCCGGTGCAGGCGCGGACGATGCTGACCCGCACGCCGCCGATCCACGTGATCTGCCCGGGCCGGGTCTACCGGACCGACGAGTTGGACGCCACCCACGCGCCGGTCTTCCACCAGGTCGAGGGCTTGGTGGTGGACCGTGGCATCACGATGGCGCACCTGCGCGGCACGCTGGACCACTTTGCTCGGGCGATGTTCGGGCCCCAGGCGCGAACCCGTTTCCGGCCGCACTATTTCCCCTTCACCGAGCCGTCGGCGGAGTTCGACGTGTGGTTCCCGGAGCACCGCAAGGGTGCGCAGTGGGTTGAGTGGGGTGGCTGCGGCATGGTGAACCCGCGGGTCTTGCGGGCCTGCGGCATCGACCCGGAGGTCTACTCCGGATTCGCCTTCGGCATGGGCATCGACCGTACGGTCATGTTCCGGCACGGCGTCGGCGACATGCGGGACCTGGTGGAGGGGGACGTCCGGTTCGCCCGGGCGTTCGGGTACGGCGCGTAGGCGCGGGCACGAGTTACGGAGACGGTGATCTGAGTCATGCGAGTTTCTGTCAGTTGGCTGCGTGAGTACGTTGACCTGCCGGCGCACCTGACCCCGGCCGACCTTGAGCAGTCCCTGGTCGGCCTCGGTCTCGAGGTGGAGTCCGTCGTGGACCTGGCCGATACGGTCACCGGGCCGCTGGTCGTCGGCGAGGTGCGGGAGATTGAGGAGCTGACCGGCTTCAAGAAGCCGATTCGCTTCTGTCGGGTGGACGTGGGGGACGCCAACGGCACCGGCGAGTTGCAGGAGATCGTCTGCGGGGCGCGCAACTTCGCGGTGGGCGACCGGGTGGTGGTGATCCTCCCCGGCGGGGTGCTGCCCGGCGACTTCGCGATCGGGGCACGCCGGACGTACGGGCGTAACTCCAAGGGCATGATCTGCTCCGCGAAGGAGCTGGGCCTGGGCGACGACCACGCCGGCATCATCGTGCTGCCCGGAGCCAGCCCCGCCAAGCCGGGTGATGACGCCCGCCCCGTGGTGGGCCTTGACGACGTGGTGGTCGAGGTGGAGCTGACCCCGGACCGGGGTTACCAGATGTCGGTGCGGGGGATCGCCCGGGAGCTGTCGCACGCGTTCGGGGTGCCGTTTCGGGACCCGGGCCTCGCGTCCGCCCCGGCGGGCACCGAAGCGCCCGCGTACCCGGTGGAGGTGCGGGATCCGGTCGGCTGTGACCGGTTCGCGGCGCGGATGGTCCGTGGTGTCAACCCGGCCGCGCCGTCGCCGGCCTGGATGGTCCAGCGGCTCACCACCGCCGGTATCCGCAGCCTCTCGCTGCCGGTCGACATCACCAACTATGTGATGCTCGAGCTGGGCCAGCCGATGCACGCCTTCGACGCCGACCGGATCACCGGCTCGCTGGTGGTCCGCCGGGCGGTGGCGGGGGAGCGGTTGACCACCCTGGACGGGGTGGCGCGCACGCTGGTCGCCGAGGACATGGTGATCTGTGACGCCGGGCTGTCGAACCCGGACCCGGCGGCTGGCGCGGACGCCGGTGTCCCGATCTCGCTCGCCGCCGTGATGGGTGGGGAGAGCAGCGAGGTGGTCGCGGAGACCAACAACGTGTTGTTCGAGGCCGCGCACTGGGATCCGGTGCTGGTGGGGCGCACGGCCCGCCGGCACCGGCTGTTCAGCGCGGCGGCCAAGCGGTGGGAGCGGGGTGTTGACCCGGCCCTGCCGTTGGTCGCCGTCGAGCGGGCGGTGCGGCTGCTGGTGGAGCATGGCGGCGGCGCGGCCGGTGCGGAGATCCTCGATATCGATCATGTGTCGGCACCGGCCCCGGTGGTCCTGCCGGCGGATCTGCCAGCCCGACGGGTCGGGGTGGCCTATCCACCGGAGCGGGTGGCTGCCCTGCTCACCGAGGTTGGCTGCACGGTCGTGGCCGGCCCGGATCGACTCGCCGCGGATCCGGGTGCGGTGGGCGTCGACGCCGGTGGCGCGGTGTCGTTCCTGGTTACCCCGCCGACCTGGCGGCCCGACCTGACCGACCCGGCCGACCTGGTCGAGGAGGTGGTTCGCCTCGACGGCTACGACCGGGTGCCGGCGGTGCTGCCGGTGGCCCCCGCCGGCCGGGGCCTGACCTGGCAGCAGCGGCGCCAGCGGGCGGTGGCCAGGATGCTCGCCGACCAGGGGTACGTGGAGGTGCTCTCCCCGCCGTTTGTAGCGGTCGAGCTGGCTGACCAGCTGGGCCTGCCGGCCGGTGATGCCCGGCGGCGGGTGGTGCGGCTGGCCAACCCGCTGTCGGAGGAGGAGCCGGCGCTGCGGACGACGTTGCTCGGCCCGCTGCTCGGGGTGCTCCGGCGGAACCTGGGCCGAGGCCAGCGGGACCTCGCGCTCTACGAGATCGGTACGGTCTTCCACCCGCGGGCGGCGGCCGGCTCGCCGCCGGCGATGGGGGTGGAGCATCGGCCGTCGGACGCGGAGTTCGCCGCCGCCGACGCGGTGCTGCCGGAGCAGCCGCGGCACGTCGCCGTGGTGCTCGCCGGTGAGGTCGAGCCGGGTGGCTGGTGGGGCGAGGGACGCCCGGTTGGCTGGGCGGACGCGGTCGCGGCGGCCCGGTCGGTGCTCGCCGCCGCCGGCATTCCCGAGGACCGGGTGGCCGTGCGAGCCGTGGAGCACGCCCCCTGGCACCCCGGGCGCTGTGCGTCTCTGGTGGTGGATGGCGTGACCGTCGGGTACGCGGGCGAGCTACATCCGGCGGTGATCGCCGAGCTGGAGCTGCCCCGCCGTACCGCCGCGATGGAGCTGGATCTGGACGCGGTTCCGGCGGCTCCGGTACGGCAGGCCCCGGTGCTCTCGTCCTTCCCGCCCGCCCTGATCGACGTGGCGTTGGTGGTCGATGTCGATGTGCCGGTGGCCGAGGTGCAGGGGGCGCTGGTGGCGGGGGCCGGTGCGTTGTTGGAGTCGGTTCGGCTCTTCGACGTGTACGCCGGTGCGCAGCTCGGCGCGGGTCGTCGGTCGTTGGCGTACAAGCTGACCTTCCGGGCGCCGGATCGGACGCTGACGGTGGAGGAGGCGGTCGCGGCGCGGGACGCGGCGGTTGCCTGTGTCGCGGAGCGCTTCGGCGCTACTCTCCGCGGCGTGTGAGGGCAGCTCTGGCCTCTTCCCACCGTTTGAGGGTTTTCCGTCGAAGGGCCCGCGTCGCGTATCGCGATGCGGGCCCTTCCGTCGGTGGCGGCCGGTGATCCAGAACACGACTTCATCGCCATGCAATGCTTTGTATGATCATGCAGTCGCTGCTAACCTTCCCTGCATTGTCATACGGAGGTAGGTATGGGGATCCGAGTTGCGGTCGCTGGGGCGAGCGGTTACGCCGGGGGTGAACTGCTGCGCCTGATCGCCGGGCATCCGGAGTTCGACCTGGTCGCCGCCACGGCGCACAGCCAGGCCGGGCACCGGCTGGACACCGTGCACCCACAGCTGACCGGGCTGGATTTGGTGCTGGCCAAGACCGACCCGGCGGCCCTGGCCGATGCCGATCTGGTCTTCCTGGCGCTGCCGCACGGTGAGTCGGCGGCGCTGGCCGCGCAGTTGCCGCCGGAAGTGCGCGTGGTTGACCTCGGTGCCGATCACCGGCTGGCCGACCCGTATGCCTGGGCCAACTACTACGGCGGCACCCACGCCGGGCAGTGGACCTACGGTCTGCCCGAGCTACCGGGTCAGCGCGAGCGGATCGCCGCCGCGACCCGGGTGGCCAACCCCGGTTGTTACGCCAGCGCCATCATCCTGGCGCTCGCCCCGCTGATCGCCGCCGGCGCGGCCCAGCCCGCCGACGTGGTGGTGGTGGCCGCCTCCGGGACCTCGGGCGCCGGCCGCGCCGCCAAGGCGCACCTGCTCGCCAGCGAGGTCATGGGGGACCTGTCGCCGTACCGGGTCGGTGCGCACCAGCACGTTCCGGAGATCAAGCAGGCGACCGGGGCGACCAGCCTGTCGTTCACCCCGGTGTTGGCACCGATGCCACGGGGGATCCTCGCGACCGTCACCGCCGTGCCGGTACGGGAGGTTGACCCGCAGGCGGTGCTCGCCGAGGCGTACGCGGACGCGCCCTTCGTGCACGTGCTGCCCGAGGGGCGGTGGCCACACACCGCCGCGACCCTCGGCTCCAACTCCTGCCACCTGCAGGCGACCGTTGACGTTGACGCCGGGCGGTTGATCGTGGTCAGCGGCCTGGACAACCTCGGTCGGGGCGCGGCCGGCCAGGCGGTGCAGAACGCCAACATCATGCTCGGCCTGCCGGAGACCACCGGCCTCTCCGTCTGGGGGAGCACCCCGTGAGCGTCACGACTCCCCGTGGATTCCGGGCGGCCGGGGTGCCCGCCGGGCTCAAGGAGGGCGGGGCGGCCGACGTCGCCCTGGTCGTCAACGACGGCCCGCACGCCGGAGCGGCCGGTGTCTTCACCGCCAATCGGGTGAAGGCCGCGCCGGTGCTCTGGACCCAGCAGGTCGTCCAGGGCGGTCTGGTCCGCGCCGCGATCCTCAACTCGGGCGGCGCCAACGCCTGCACCGGCCCCGGTGGCTTCCAGGACACCCACGCCACCGCGGAGCACACCGCGGCGGTACTGACCGCAGTCGCCCCCGGGTTGGACCTCGGCGCGGGCGAGGTGGCCGTCTGCTCCACCGGTCTGATCGGCGAGCGGCTGCCCATGGACCGGCTCCTGCCCGGGGTGGGCTCGGCGGTCGAGGCGTTGAGTCAGGACGGCGGACCGGCCGCCGCCGAGGCCATCATGACCACCGACTCCCGGCCGAAGAACGCGGTCGGGCACGGCGCGGGCTTCACCGTCGGTGGGATGGCCAAGGGCGCGGGCATGCTCGCGCCGGCGATGGCCACGATGCTCAGCGTGCTCACCACCGACGCGGTCGCCGACCCGGAGACCCTGGACGCGGCGCTGCGGGCCGCCTGCCGGGTCACCTTCGACCGGGTCGACTCGGACGGGTGCATGTCCACCAACGACACGGTGCTGCTGCTGGCCAGCGGTGCGAGCGGCGTCGCGCCCACCGAGGCCGAGCTGACCGCCGTGGTCACCGCCGTCGCGCACGACCTCGCGCAGCAGCTCGTCGCCGACGCCGAGGGCGCCACCAAGCAGATCACGATCGACGTGGTCGGCGCGGCGAGCGAGGACGACGCGGTCGAGGTGGGCCGGAGCGTGGCCCGGAACAACCTGGTCAAGACCGCGTTGTTCGGTAACGACCCGAACTGGGGGCGCATCCTCGCCGCCGTCGGCACCACCGCCGCGGCGTTCGAGCCGGAGCGGGTCGACGTGGCGGTGAACGGGGTGTGGGTGTGCCGGGGCGGCGCCGCCGCCGAGGACCGGTCCAAGGTCGACCTCGGGGGCGTGGACGTGACGATCTGCATCGACCTGGGGGCGGGCGCGGCCGCGGCGACGATCTGGACCAACGACCTGTCCCACGGGTACGTGCACGAGAACTCGGCGTACTCGTCGTGAGCATGAGGATCGCCGCGTGGTGCGGCACCGCGATCGGAGACGGAAGGCAGGTTCGGGCATGAGCATCACCGCGGATCTCACCGGCGCCCAGGCCAAGGCCGCCACCCTGATCGAGGCGCTGCCGTGGCTGGCCCGGTTCGCGGGCTCGACCGTCGTGGTCAAGTACGGCGGCAACGCCATGACTGATCCGGAGCTGCGGCGGGCGTTCGCCGCGGACATGGTCTTTCTCCGCTACGCCGGCCTGAAGCCGGTCGTGGTGCACGGCGGCGGACCGCAGATCTCGGCGATGCTGGACCGCCTCGGCATCGACAGTGAGTTCCGGGGCGGCCTGCGGGTCACCACGCCCGAGGTGATGGACGTGGTCCGGATGGTGCTCCTGGGGCAGGTCGGCCGGGAACTGGTCGGGCTGATCAACGCGCACGGTCCGTTCGCGATGGGGCTCTCCGGCGAGGACGCGGGTCTGTTCACCGCGGTCCGACGCCCGGCGTACGTCAACGGGCTACCGGTCGATATCGGCCAGGTCGGCGACGTGGAGTCGGCGGACATCTCGGTGGTGACCGACCTGCTTGAGGCCGGCCGGATTCCGGTGCTCTCGACGGTGGCCCCGGATGCGGACGGCGTGCCGCACAACCTCAACGCGGACACCGCCGCGGCGGCGTTGGCGGTCGCGCTGCGGGCGCGCAAGCTGGTCGTCCTGACCGATGTGCCGGGCCTGTACGCCAACTGGCCGGACCGGTCCAGCTTGGTCGGCGAGGTCACCGCGAAGGAGCTGGAGAAGCTGCTGCCGTCCCTGGAGTCGGGGATGGTTCCCAAGATGGAGGCGTGCCTGCGGGCGGTGCGCGGGGGCGTACCCGCCGCGCACGTCGTGGACGGACGGGTCGCGCACTCGACCCTGTTGGAGATCTTTACCTCGGAAGGCTTCGGAACCATGGTGATTCCCGGATGAGCCCGCTCCGTGACCGCTGGCAAGAGTCCATGATGGACAGCTATGGCACGCCGCCGCTCGCACTGGTCGGCGGCGCTGGCGCCGTGCTGGTCGACGACACCGGCCGGGAGTACGTGGACCTGCTCGGCGGCATCGCCGTCAACACCCTGGGCCACGCCCACCCGGCGGTGGTCTCCGCCGTCTCCAAGCAGGTCGCCACGCTGGGGCACGTGTCGAACCTGTACGCCGCCGAGCCGCCGGTGGCCCTGGCCGAGCTGCTGCTCGCCCTCGCCGGTCGACCGGGACGGGTCTTCTTCGCGAACTCGGGCGCCGAAGCGAACGAGACGGCCTTCAAGATCTCCCGGCTCACCGGGCGGACCGAGGTTGTCGCGACCCGGGGCGGCTTCCACGGCCGCACCATGGGGGCGCTGGCGCTTACCGGCCAGCCGGCCAAGGCCGACCCGTTCCGTCCGCTGCCCACCACCGTCACCCACGTCGATTACGGCGACAGCGCCGCGCTGGCGGCGGCCGTCACCGACGCGACCGCGATGGTGATCCTGGAGCCGATCCAGGGGGAGAACGGCATCGTCGTACCGCCGGCCGGCTACCTCGCCGAGGCCCGCCGGATCACCGCCGAGCACGGTGCCCTGCTGGTGCTCGACGAGGTGCAGACCGGAATCGGCCGTACCGGGCACTGGTTCGCGCACCAGGCCGAGGGCATCGAACCGGACGTGGTGACGCTCGCCAAGGGGCTCGGCGGTGGCCTGCCGCTCGGCGCCTGCATCGCCTTCGGCCCCACGGCCGACCTGCTGCGCCCCGGCTCACACGGCACCACCTTCGGGGGGAACCCGATCAGCTGCGCCGCCGGGCTGGCGGTGCTGTCCACGATCGCCGGCACCGGTCTGCTCGACCACGTCGAGCGGGTCGGAGACCGGCTACGCCGGGGTGTCCAGGCGCTCCACCATCCCCTGGTCGCCGAGGTGCGGGGCGCCGGCCTGCTGCTCGGGATCGTGCTGACCACGCCGGTCGCGGCGGTCGCCGTCGAGGCGCTGCGGGAGGCGGGCTTCCTGGCCAACGCGGTGCAGCCGGATGTCATCCGGCTCGCCCCACCGCTGATTCTCACCGCCGACCAGGCCGACGCCTTCCTGGCCGCCCTGCCGGCGGCCCTCGACGCTGCCAGCCCGACCCCGGCCGACCTCAACGCGACCCGCGCCGCCGACCCGACCCCAGCCGCCGGGCCCCGGCCAACGGGACCGGGCAACCCCAACCCGCCGGCCCAACCGGCCAGAATTCCGACCCCGACCACCCCAACCACGACGGAGGCCAGGGCATGATCCGGCACTTCCTGCGGGACGACGACCTCACCCCCGCCGAACAGGCGACCGTGCTCGACCTGGCCGCCGGCATGAAGGCGGACCGCTTCGGGTACCGCCCCCTGGCCGGCCCGCGAGCGGTGGCGGTGCTCTTCGACAAGCCGAGCCTGCGGACCCGGATGTCCTTCGACGTCGGCATCGCCGAGCTGGGCGGACATCCGCTGGTGGTGGACAGCCAGGTGACCCACCTCGGCCGGGGCGAGACCCTCGCCGACGCCGGACGGGTGCTCTCCCGCTACGTGGCGGCGATCGTGCTGCGGACCCACGGGGACGAGCGGATCGCCGAGATCGCCGCGCACGCGACCGTGCCGGTGGTCAACGCGCTCACCGACACGTACCACCCGTGCCAGCTCCTGGCCGACCTGCTCACGATCCGCGAGCACCTTGGCGGCACCGCCGGGCGGACGCTGGCGTACCTGGGCGACACGGCGAACAACATGTGCCACTCGTACCTGCTGTCCGGTGCCGCCGCCGGCATGCACGTCCGGATCGCCGGGCCCGCCGGGTTCAGCCCGGACCCAGGGGTGCTGGCCCGGGCGGAGAAGATCGCCGCCGGCACCGGCGGGTCGGTGCGTACCGGCATCGACCCGGTGGCGGCGGTCCGCGACGCCGACGCCGTCGCCACCGACACCTGGACCTCGATGGGGCAGGAGTCCGACGGGCTGGACCGGGTCACCCCGTTCCGCCCGTACCAGGTCAACGCCGCGCTGCTTGCACACGCCGCGCCGCACGCGATCGTGCTGCACTGCCTCCCCGCGCACCGCGGCGACGAGATCACCGACGAGGTGCTCGACGGCCCGCAGAGCGCCGTCTTCGACCAGGCGGAGAACCGGCTGCACGCCCAGAAGGCGCTGCTGACGTTCCTCCTCGGCCCGGACGCACCGGCGTCGGGCGGCCACACCGGGCAGCGCGCATGAGCGCCCCGCTGACCCGCGCCGCCCGGCACGCCCGCATCGTCGAACTGATCCGGGACAAGGCGATCCACTCGCAGACCGAGCTGGGCGACCTGCTGGCGGGGGAGGGCATCCAGGCCACCCAGGCGACCCTCTCCCGGGACCTCAAGGAACTCGGCGCGGTCACCGTACGCGGTGGCGACGGCCGCGGCGTCTACCTGATCCCGGAGGACGGCCAGCGTCCGTTGCGGGAGGCCGAGACCGCGCCGGCGCGTCTCGTGCGCCTGCTGCGCGAGCTGCTCAACGGGGTGGACGCCAGCGGCAACATCGCCGTGCTCCGTACCCCACCGGGTGCGGCCCAGTACCTGGCCAGCGCGTTGGACCGCGCCGGCCTGCCCGAGGTCGTCGGCACGATCGCCGGCGACGACACCATCCTCGTCGTGGCCCGCGAGGCCGACGGCGGAGCCGCGCTCGGCGACCAACTCGCCGGCTGGGCCCGCCGCGAAGACAACGTTGAAAGGAGCACCACATCATGACTGAGCGGGTCGTTCTGGCGTACTCCGGAGGGCTGGACACCTCCGTCGCGATCCCGTACCTGGCCGAGCAGACCGGCGCCGAGGTGATCGCCGTGGCGGTCGACGTCGGGCAGGGCGGTGAGGACCTGGAGGTGATCCGGCAGCGGGCGCTCGACTGCGGGGCCGCGGAGTCCGAGGTGGTCGACGCGCGCGACGAGTTCGCCGCCGAGTACTGCCTGCCCGCGGTCCGGGCCAACTCCCTCTACCAGGGCCGGTACCCGCTGGTCTCCGCCCTGTCCCGGCCGCTGATCGTCAAGCACCTGGTGACCGCGGCCCGCAAGCACGGCGGCACCATCGTGTCGCACGGCTGCACCGGCAAGGGCAACGACCAGGTGCGCTTCGAGGTCGGCCTGGGGGCGCTCGCCCCGGATCTGCGGATTGTCGCGCCGGCCCGGGACTACGCCTGGACCCGGGACAAGGCGATCGCGTTCGCCGAGGAGAAGGGGCTGCCGATCGACGTGTCGGCGAAGTCGCCCTACTCGATCGACCAGAACCTGTGGGGCCGGGCCGTCGAGACCGGCTTCCTGGAAGACATCTGGAACCCGCCGATCGAGGACCTGTACTCCTACACCGCCGACCCGGCCCAGCCGCGGGACGCGGACGAGGTCGTCATCACCTTCGACGCCGGCAACCCGGTCGCGATCGACGGGGAGACGGTCACCCCGTACCAGGCGATCGTGGAGCTGAACCGGCGTGCCGGCGCGCAGGGCGTCGGCCGGCTGGACATGGTCGAGGACCGGCTCGTCGGGATCAAGAGCCGCGAGGTGTACGAGGCGCCGGGCGCGATCGCGCTGATCACCGCCCACCAGGAGCTGGAGGCGGTTACCGTCGAGCGCGACCTGGCCCGGTTCAAGCGGAGCGTGGACCAGCGCTGGGGCGAGCTGGTCTACGACGGCCTGTGGTTCTCCCCGCTGAAGGACGCGCTGGACGCCTTCGTCGACGACTCGCAGCAGCACGTCTCCGGCGAGGTACGGCTCACCCTGCACGGCGGCCGGGTCACCGCCACCGGCCGGCGGTCCGAGGCCAGCCTGTACGACTTCGGCATGGCCACCTACGACACCGGTGACACCTTCGACCAGTCCCTCGCCAAGGGGTTCGTGCAGCTGTGGGGGCTGCCCAGCAAGATGTCGGCGGAGCGGGACGCCCGGCTGGGTGGGGCGCGGTGAGCGCTGCCACAATGGGCGGGGTGGACGACAAGAGCCTGACCGAGAAGAGCGCAGCCACCAACCGGACCAGCCTGTGGGGAGCCCGCTTCGCCGGCGGCCCGGCCGAGGCACTCGCCCGGCTGTCGGTGAGCGTGCAGTTCGACTGGCGGCTCGCCCCCTACGACCTCGCGGGGTCCCGGGCGCACGCCCGGGTCCTGGCCGGCGCCGGCCTGCTGGACGCCGAGGAGCTGGGGCAGATCCTGGCCGCCCTGGACGACCTGGAGGCCGCCTGCGCCGCCGGCACGTTCCGGCCCACCGTTGACGACGAGGACGTGCACACCGCCCTGGAGCGGGGGCTGCTGGAGCGGCTCGGCCGACTCGGCGGCAAGCTGCGCGCCGGCCGCTCCCGCAACGACCAGGTCGCCACGGACCTGCGGCTCTACCTGCGGGACCACGCCCGGGGCGTGGCCGCTCGACTGGTCGAGCTGGCCGAGGCGTTGGTCGAGCAGGCCGGGCGGCACGTGGACACCGCGACGCCGGGCATGACCCACCTGCAGCCCGCTCAGCCGGTCACCTTCGGGCACTGGCTGCTCGCCCATGTGCAGCCGCTGCTGCGCGACCTACAGCGGCTGCGCGACTGGGACCACCGCACGGCGATCAGTCCGCTCGGAGCTGGCGCCCTCGCCGGCTCCGGTCTGCCGCTGGATCCGGTGGCGGTCGCCCGGGAGCTGGGCTTCCGGACGTCCTTCGCCAACTCGATGGACGCCGTCGCCGACCGGGACTTCGTCGCCGAGTTCCTCTTCACCACCGCGCTGATCGGCGTGCACCTGTCCCGCCTCGGCGAGGAGGTGGTGCTGTGGACGTCGCCGGAGTTCGGTTGGGTGGAGCTGGATGACGCCTTCGCCACCGGCTCGTCGATCATGCCGCAGAAGAAGAACGCGGACATCGCCGAGTTGGCCCGAGGCAAGTCCGGTCGGCTCGTCGGGGGCTTGGTGGGCGTACTCACCATGCTCAAGGGCCTGCCGATGACCTACGACCGGGACATGCAGGAGGACAAGGAGCCCGCCTTCGACGCGGTGGACACGCTGGAGCTGCTCCTGCCGGCTCTCGCGGGGATGATCTCCACCATGACGGTACGGGCCGACCGGCTGGTCGCCGCGGCGCCGGAGGGCTTCTCGCTCGCCACCGAGGTGGCCGACTGGCTGGTCCGCCGCGGGGTGCCGTTCCGCGAGGCGCACGAGATCACCGGCCGGTTGGTGGCGCTCTGCGTGGCCCGGGACTGCGCGCTCGACGAGGTCTCCGACGCCGACCTCGCCGCGGTCAGCGAGCACCTCGACCCGTCGGTGCGGGACGTGCTGTCGGTCCAGAGCGCGCTCGCCGCCCGCACCACCCCGGGCTCCACCGGCCCGGGTCCGGTCGCCGAGCAGCTCGCCGCCGCCGCCGACCAGCTCGTTGGCTGGCGAGAGTGGGCCGCCGAGCAGGTCGTTCCCCGCTGACCGGTTCACCTGACCAGTTCATTGACGGGCGGCGGGCGGCGGCCCAACGCCAGACGCGGCCGACCAGCGCGGCGTACGCGACGCCGAGCGCGAGTGACGCGGCGAGGGCGACCAGCGGCAGCTCCCGCAGGTGCGGGTAGACCTGCCAGTGGGTCACGTAGATGTAGAGCGAGCTGCCGGCGAGTACTCCCGCCACCTTGTTCAGCACGCCCAGGCTGGGCACGGTCGGCAGCCAGGTCAGTAACGCGAAACCGGCGACGATCAGGGTTTCACGGGCCGGCTGCCCGAAGAAGCCCGGCACGGTGGCCACCGCGGCGAGCGTGACCAACAGCCGCTGCCGTACCCCGTCGGCTCGGGCGGCCGCCCAGCCGAGCGTGAACAGCCAGCCGGCCACGAGCGCCGCCGGCAGGTCATGGCCCGCCTCGAGGCCGAAGACGTCGTACCGGCCGAGCAGCGCGACCGCGGTCAGCCCCAGCGGAAACGCGAACGGGTACCGCCGCTCCCAGCGGTCGACCCGGCGCAGGCCGAGGAGGGCGGACAGTGCCACCAGAAGGTAGACCACCGTCTCGATAAACCAGAAGTGCCAGCCGTGTGGGGCGTCGTCGGGCCGCAGGATGCTGTTGGCCAGCAGTAGGGTGCTCAGTCGGTACTGGTCGTCGAAGAGCATCACCGCACCGATCCACGCCACCGTGGGCAGCACGATGCGCAGCAGGCTGACGCCGATCTGCCGTAGCCGCTCTCCCCGCCCGGCGGTGGTGAGCTGAAACCGGGCGAAGTTGAAGCCGGCCACCGCGAGCAGGAGGTGTGCCCCACCGGTGATGGTGAACATCGGGATGTGTGAGCCGACGATCAGCACGATCGCCGCCGCCCGCAGCGCCACACTGGTCTCCAGCGAACGCCGCCGACGTGGCCGGGGAGCGCGTCCGGGAGCTGCGCTGGATCGGCGCAGGTCTGCGATCGGCAGGGTGTGCCAGTCCGCCGGCAGGTCACCCAACTCCCGCTCCAACCGCACCGACATCTCGACGTACGACAGGGAGTCCCCGCCGAGGTCGACGAAGCTGCGATCCGGCGTGACATCGGTGCGGTCGAGCACCTCCGCGTACAGCGTGCAGAGGTCGCCGGCCGGCGCCGCCGGCGGCGCCGAGCTCTCGGCGGCGAGCCTACGCAGCGTCGCCAGGTCAGGCTTGCCGGAGGCGAGCCGGGGCAACTCGGCCAGGGGGAGCACCCGCACGGCCCGCGGCGGCAGCCCCACCTCACCGGCGACCAGGAGGCGTACCCGGCGTGGGTCTTCGGCGCCGACGGCCGCCACGATCAGTTCGTCGTCACCGCCGATGCAGCTGGCGGTGACATCGTGCGCGGACAGCAGCGCCTCGACTTGCTGCGGGTCAACCCGTAGCCCGAGAATCTTGGCGAACTGGCTACGGCGGCCGACGATCTCCCACACTCCGGCTGCGGTACGCCGAGCCAGGTCCCCGGTGTGCAGCTCGTCCACGGTGCGACCCAGCGCCAGATCGGCGGGAGAGTGGGCGTAGCCGAGCATGACGTTCGGGCCGGCGTAAACCAGCTCGCCGACCTCCGGGTCCGGATGGTCGGCGACCGGGGCGAGCCGGAAGTCGCCGCCGGGCACCGGTACCCCGATCGCCGTCGGGTGGTCGAAGGCGAGGTCCGGTGGGAGGTACGCCATCCGCGCGGTCGCCTCGGTCTGCCCGTACATGACGAAGAAGTCCCAGCCCGCGCCCCGACCCAGCTCGGCGTACTGACGTACCCGCTCCGGTGCGAGTCGACCACCGGCCTGGGTGACGTATCGCAGGTGTGGCAGGTCCATGGCGGCGAAACCGACCCGGTCCAGCAGGTCGAAGGTGTACGGCACTCCGGCGAGGGTGGTGGCCCGGGCCTTCCGGAACAGCTCCCAGAAGCAGGTGTCGGCGACCGACAGGTCGGTCAACACCAGCGCGGCGCCTCGGGCCAGGTGGCTGTTGACCACTGACAGGCCGTAGCAGTAGTGCAGTGGCAGGCTGGTGGCCGCCCGGTCGGTGTCGCGGATGCCCAGGTACTCGCCGATCGCCTCCGCGTTGGCCTGCAGGTTGGTGTGGGAGAGCCGGACCAGCTTCGGGGAGCCGGTCGACCCGGAGGTGGAGAGCAGCAGGGCCAGGTCGGGGTGCAGATCATGCGCGGAGGTGGCGCGGCGGTGCTCGATCCGCCAGCCCTCGTCGGCGCCGCTGACCAGCACGTCCGGGTCGTAGGTCTCGATCAGGCCGGCGAGCGCCGAGGCCCGGTCTTCGGGCACCAGCAGGACCGGGTGACCCGCGTGCATCGCGGCCAGGTACGCCACCAGCGAGTCGACCGTGTTCGCGCCGACGACCAGCACGAGCCGTCGCCCCACGCCAAGCTGCTCGGCGGTTCGCGCGACCCGAGCGGCGAGGTCGGTGTAGGAAATCTCCCCATCCCGGGTAACGATCGCGGTGCGCTCGCCATGCGTTGCCAGGTCGCGGACGAACGGCACCTGCACGGCCGGGAACAGGGCGGATGCGGAAGTCACGAGCATCGACTCTAAGGTAAGGCTGGCCTAATCCATAGCTCTGGCGACCCGCATCACCCCGGGATAGGGTCGCAGCCGTGGATGATCTCGCGCGACTAGCCGTCCTGCTCGGCGGACCGGTGGTGCCGGCGGCGCGCGGCCTGCTCGGTGCCCAGCTCCGCGCTGGCGAGGTCACCCTCCGCATCACCGAGGTCGAGGCGTACGCGGGCACCGCCCAGGACCCGGCCTCGCACGCCCACCGGGGGCGCACTCCCCGCAACGCGGCAATGTTCGGCCCATCCGGGCACGTCTATGTCTATTTCACGTACGGCATGCATTGGGCCTTGAACGTGGTGACCGGCCCAGAGGGCGAGGCCGCGGCGGTGCTGGTGCGGGCGGGAGAAGTGATCGCCGGCCACGCCCAGGCCCGGTCCCGCCGTCAGGCGGCGCGATCCGATCGCGACCTCGCCCGGGGGCCGGCCCGGCTCTGCGCCGCGCTGGGCGTCGACCGCTCGGCGTACGGGGAGTACCTGCTCGGCGACGGCCCGATCCGACTGCGTCCACCCCTCGAACCAGTGCCGGAAACGGCCGTAGCGGCCGGGCCACGGGTCGGCGTCACCGGTGCGCACGACGTGCCGTGGCGGTTCTGGATGGCCGGCGACCCGACCGTCAGCACCTATCGCCGCCACACACCCCGGCGCCGGCCCGCTCGCCCCAGCGCCTGAGCAGCTTCGTCGCTGGCCAAGCCCTTCTGGTGTCCTGAGTAGCGCGGGCACGATCAACAGGTCGATCCACTTGTCGCGGAGGTGACTCAGCTGGGGTCGTCCGACGCGTTCGCGGCGTGGCGCTGGTAGTGCCGGGACACGCGGGCGCGGTTGCCGCAGGACGGCTTGCACCACGCCTGGCGCGGATGTCCCTTGACGAAGTAACGCACGCAGCGTGGCGCCGGGCAGGCGAGCAGTTGGGCCCGGGCCGGGCTGGCGAGGAAATCGATTGCGGCCCGGGCCAGTCCCGCCGTGAGTTGCATTCGGGCGTCGGCCGGCGCGCAGTGCCAGACGACTGTCGGTGTCGACTCGTCCGGCCAGTTCAGCATGGGCCGGACCGGCAGCCGGCCAGCGGCCTGGTTGAGTTGATCGATGGCGTCCGGCACGGGAAGCAGTGTTGAGGAGTCGGCCCGGCTCGGTTGCCCGGGGCGAACCGCATGCGCGAACAGAGTACGCACGGCGCGTCGCAGCGCGACCACATCGAGGCGGAGTTGCTCGTCGGGCGTGCTGGCGTACGGCCCGGGCTCGGCGGCGTACTCCCGTAGCGGATCGGCGTGTTCCCGGAGCCAGGTTGTCAGTCCGGCGACGTCGGCGAGGTCATCGGCGACGCCTCCGTTGCCGTCGTGCCGGATGGTGCTGGCCAGAGCGAGCGTGAGTTGCTGTGGCATCGGCTCTCCTCTGGTACCTGCTTGACCTGCCTGGCTTGATTGAGTGTAGCGTCCCTAATGTTTGAGGCGGAGATAACCATTAGGGGATGTCTTGCTCGTCATCGCGCACCTCAGTGACACGCACGTCGACAGTCATCCCCGGTCGGCCGAACGGACCGCCCGGGTGATGGATTACCTGCACGCCCTGCCGCGACCGGTTGACGCGATCCTGATCAGCGGGGACATCGCCGACCACGGCGAGGTGGCCGAGTACCGGACCGCCGCGAAGCTCTTCTCGTCACCACTACCTGTCATGGTTTGTCCCGGTAACCACGATGTCCGCGACGCGTACCGCAAGGGCCTGCTCGGTGACGAGGCTGGCGGCAGCGGCGCGATCAACACCCGGTTCGACCTCGCCGGCGCGGTCTTCCTGCTCGCGGACTCGTCGATTCCGGGCGAAGACGACGGTCGCCTCGACGCCGAGACTATGGACTGGCTCGCCGATCAACTCGGCTCGGTGCCGGCCGGGACGCCGGTCTTCGTCTCCTTCCACCACCCGCCGGTCGAACTGCACCACCCCGTCATCGATTCGACACGGCTGCTTCCCGCCGAGCCGCTGGCCGAACTGCTGGCCGCCCATCCGCAGGTCGTCGCGGTACTGACCGGGCACTTTCACACCGCCGCCGCGAGCACCTTCGCCGGTCGGCCGCTACGGATCGCGCCCGGCGTCGTCTCCACGCTCCGGCTTCCCTGGGAGGGCGACGGGCCGCTGGTCGACTTGCGGCAGCCGCCCGGGGTGGCGTTCCACGTCTACGACGACGAGGGGCTGCTGACCACCCACTACCGGGTGGTGGTCTGAGCATGCAGGGGATCTCCGTACTCGGGTTCCTGGTTGCCCCCCGCGCCGATCACCATGACGCCCGGGACCAGCCTGACCCTGGTCGTATCCCGGGTCGCCGCCGGTGGGCGCCGGCAGGGGTGGTGGGTGATCGTGGGTACGGTCACCGGGATCTACGCGCATGCGACTCTCGCTGCCGTCGGCCTCGCCGCGCTGGTGCTGCGCTCGTCGCAGGCGTTCTGGATGGTGAAGCTGGTCGGCGCTGGCTATCTGGTCGGGCTCGGTCTCTGGCTGCTCTGGCTACGCCAGCCGACACGGGCACACGTTGATCGACCGTCGGGTCTACCTGCCGAGATCCTGGACCGACGACCGCACGCGGTGTAAGCAGGCCGGCGTCCCCGACGACGTCGCGTTCGCTACCCGCACGCAGCTGGCCGATGACATGATCACCGCGGCCGTGGACGCGCAGGCGCCCGTCCGATGGGTCACCGCGGACGAGGCCTACGGCAACAACACCGCGCTACGCGCCCGGCTACGCCACCTACGCCTGGGCTACGTCCTGGCCGACTCCTGCGATCACCTCGTACCGATCAACGCCGGCAGCACCCGCTGCCGCGCCGACCGCCTCGCCGCTGACTACCGCCACGGCATGGACCCGCCGCAGCGCAGGCAACGGCTCGAAGGGCCCCGCTACTACGACTGGGCCTGGCTCGGCCACGTAGGCGTTGACGGCGACCCAGATGATGGTGGCCGACACAGCCTGCTGATCCGCGCAACAACACCACCGGCGAACTGGCCTTCTACCGCTGCTGGACACCCCGCCCGGCCGCCCTCGCCCACCTCGTGGAAGTCGCTGGTGTCCGTTGGACCGTAGAGGAGTCGTTCCAAACCGTGAAGGGATAGGTCGGCCTCGACCACACCAGGTCCGCCGCTGGAGCTCATGGCATCGGTTCACCACCCTGGCCCTGGCCGCCCTCGCCATCCTCGCGATCTGCGCCGCCGAGGCAGACCACAACGACGATCACGCTCAGCCACACATGATCCCACTACCGTCAACGAGATCCGCCGCCTGATCAACGCCCTACTCAACCAGCCCAACCGCAACCTCAGCCACCGTTTACGCTGGTCAAACTGGCGACGCCGCCACCAAGCACAAGCCAGGCGAGCGCACTACGCCCGCCGCCTCAACCTCGAACCCCAGCCATGATCACGAATGGCGGCTGCCGTACTAGCGACAGCACGCCGGGCGAGTGCCTAACCCAATCGAGGCCGAGGTACGTTCCGTGCGCGATCGAGCAGTCGTGGCGGGCCTTTCCAGATGCATCGACAGGCCACGGACTCGTCCACCGGCCTCTACCCGCATCGATGTATAGTGCCCGTAGTTGTATAGCGCGAGTGCGCTGATCTCACCCGCGATAACCGGATGCCCGTTCAGTTCCACTTCGGTGCCTCGCAGGTTTCGGCGTTCGGCCGCCTTGCTCAAGTGCGGCCGACGGTCAGGTGCGGATCAACTCCAGCAGCTGATAGGTAAGCGTCACGGGGTGCCTAGCGGTGAAGCTTCGCACCGTCTGGAGTTCGAGGTGCGCCTGATCAGCCAGGGATTTCAGCAGCTGCCCATTGCCAAGGTCGCTGAACCCCAGGAAGATGCGGCCGCCCGGCGCCGAGTGCGCCGATACCTCATTCAGGAATGCAGCGTGAGTGCGGTATCCGGGGTCGAAGATCGCCAGCTCCAGTGCATCGAGCGCAGCGTTGGGCGACGCCTCGATGAAGCTCGAATTCCAGAACACACAGTCGAAGCGCTCGCCCTGCGGCACCTCAGCGAACAGGTTGCTGCGCAATACACGTACCCGTTCGGCTACACCATGCCGGCGGGCATTTTGTATGGCGTTCTCAATGGCCCGGTCATTGATGTCGAGCGCCGTCACCCGTGCGCAACCGCGCAACGCCGCCGTCACGGCGGTCACTCCGGCACCGCATCCAATCTCCAGGAACGATCCGCCGATTGGATAAGGTAGCCAAGCCGTGAACAGCTGAGTTGACACATCATAGATCGGCGCGAATACTCCCGGGAGTAGATCCCATTTTCGCCCAAGGAGAGGGAACTCGCTCGGGCGCCCACCTTTGGTGGAATTTCTGTGCAGCAGGACTCTACCCAGGTCGAGCGCGGTGACCTCACCGTCCGTCATCGATCCGCCCTTGCTCTCGTGAATCGTCGCCCACGGCGCTTCCGCCGGGGAATTCTTGGCCAAGAAGCCGCAGCAGCGGAGTGGCTTTAACCATCGTCTCCTCGAACTCGGAAGCCGGATCCGAAAGCGCGATGATTGCGCCGCCGACGCCGAACTCGGCGCTGTTTGATGAGATCACCAGGGTCCTGATCGCGATACTGAAATCAGCGGCACCAGAGAGCGAGAAATAGCCGATCGTGCCTGAGTAGACACCCCGTGGGCCCTGCTCTAGCCCGTCGATGATCTGCATCGTGCGCACCTTCGGTGCACCGGTCATCGAGCCACCGGGGAACGCCGATCGCAGGCACGCCACGGCCGATATCCCGGACAGTAGCTGGGCGCGCACAGTACTCACCAATTGGTGCACGCTCGCGAAGGTCTCAACGTCGAAGATCGGGTCGACCGACACGGATCCAATTTCGGCGTTGATGCCCAGGTCGTTGCGGACCAAGTCCACGATCATCAGGTTCTCGGCGCGATCCTTCGGATGGTGCGCCAGGTCCTCACGCAGACGCTGGTCGGTTTCCGGGTCAATCGAGCGCGGACGCGTTCCTTTGATCGGTTTCGACTCGGCGACTCCGTCCGCACTGATCCGCAAGAACCGTTCCGGGGAGGTGCTCAGAACCGAAAGCGGACCCAGCCGCAGAAGGGCGCCGAACGGCACCGGATTTTGTCGCCGCAGGATCCGGTAGGTGTTCCACGGGTCCAGCGAATCCGCCACGGTGAGCATGTTCGTCAGGCATATCTCATAGGATTCGCCCGCGATGGTCTCGGCCTGGCAGCGGCCGATCAGTTCCAGATACTGCTGCCGCGAATGCCGCAGGCGCAGCTGGCTGGTGGCCCGCAGGTCTTCGATCGGGGAGGGGGTCAGGCCGCGGAGTTGCTCGCGTTCTAGCCGATACAGCGAATCCTGTGTGTCGTCGAGCCAGCGGATCGCGGAGGCGTCGTCAGCCGACCCGGCCAGAGCGAGCAGGTAGATCTCCGCGGCCGCATGGTCGAAGACGATCATCCGGTCGGCGAAGACCATGACTGCGTCGGGGTGTTGCGAACGGTGTGCGCGCTCACCATCGCATTCGGCCTTGAGCTCATAGCCAAGGTAGCCGACCCAGCCCAGGGTGAAGTCGAACGGCAGACTTGGAACGGCGACCCGTGCTGAGACTAGATCCTCCTCGAGCCACTGGAAGAAGGACCCGTGGTGCACTGTGCGGCCGTCTGCGCTGTCGATGAGAACCTCGTTGCGCCACACATCCACGCTTGCTACCCGGGCGAGCGGACCCCCCGCACTGCCCATGAAGGAGAAACGTTCATCGCGGCGACCTGTATTGCCGCTGTCGAGCCAGAAGGCGTAGGGAGCCTCGGAATAGATGCCGTCGAACACCGTCTCCGCGCTCACCTCGGCGGCGCACCTGCGGACCAGGACCTGCCTGGGCGCTTCGTCGTGCACGGCGCTGGACCCATCGCGCTGAGTCGCCCGCAAGGCCGTAGCCGGGTCATCGGATGCCTTCAGTCCATTAGCCTGCCGCCAGCGACGGGTCAGGTAGGCGAAGTTGCGGAAGAGCGTCTTGCCGTGCTCGGTGCAAATCGATTCAGGATGAAATTGCACACCCCAGATCGGCCGCTCTCGGTGCCGAAGTCCCATGATGACGCCGTCCGACGTCCACGCCGTGGCGACGAGCTCGGGTGGCAGTTCAAGGGCGGCCAGAGAGTGATACCGCACCGCCGTAAACGGCGACGGGATGCCCGCGAAAATATCCTCACCGGTGTGCTCGAGGTGCCATTGCGTGCCGTGTTCGACGTGGGGAGCGGCTCCCACCTTGCCCCCGAAGATGTCACATATGCCTTGGTGCCCGAGGCAGATACCGAGCAGTGGCATTTCGGCGGCAGCGATGACCTGCGCCGAGATCCCAAAGTCCGCCGGCTGCTCCGGCCGGCCCGGCCCGGGGGATATCACGACGTTGTCGAACTGTCGCAGCATCCCCATGTCCCAACCGGGCTCATTGTTGCGGATGACGACCGGCTCGACCCCATTCACCTCGGCGATGTACTGCGCCACGTTGTGCGTGAAGGAATCGTAGTTGTCGATTATCAGTGTTTTCATATATCTCCTCGGCGATCCAGCGGCCGGAAGGTCAGTTGTGGATACTCCGATACGCGGCCCTCAAGAGCTCCGGGCTGCGGATGATCTTTCCGTTCGGATTCCTCGGAACTGCTGCTGCAAGGTGGAATAGGCGCGGAATTTTGTAATCGCTCAATCGGTCCCGGCACCAGTCAGCGAGATCATCGGCGGTGAGCGACCTGTCCGCACCGACGTACGCCTCGATGCTCCGGTCAAAGACCACGACTGTCTCCCGGACCTCCGGGTGCTGCCGTAGCACCGCCTCCACCTCGCCCAGGTCCACCTTCAGCCCGCCGATCACCACCACAGCGTCCGCCCGGCCGAGGATGCTCAGATGGCCGGATTCCGGCTCCAGTTGGCCCCGATCGAAGGTACGAAGCCACCCGCGCTCGTATCGCCCGGGCTGATCGAGATAGAGGTAAGGGTTCCGTTCGAGCGCGACGAGAACCTGACCGTCGTTCGTCTTCACCCGCATGTCGTGGACCGGCCGCCCGACGCACGGCGGGCGGCAGTCGCGTGTCAGATCCGCCGCGATGAGGCCAGTCTCCGTGGTTCCGTACACCGGCCGGACGGTCGTCGTGAAGGTATCGGCGAAGCGATCGTAAACCTCGGGCGGAAGGATCTCCCCAGCCGACACAGCCAGTCGCAGGGCCGGCAGCGCATCGTGCCGCATTCGGGAGATCAGATCGAAGTGCACCGGAACACCGAAAATGGCTTGGGCCCGCGCCTGGATCGCGGCCTGTACCACAGCTTCCGGGTTCACCCGGGTGGGGAAGACCAGCTCGACACCCGTGTTGAGCCCGTGCAGCAGTCCACCGACCAAGCCCATGGTGTGGAACAGGGAGTTCAACAGCACGAGGCGCTCGCTCGGGCCGGGCATGCCCTCGAGGTTGGCGTACCGGTCGATTTCCGCGAGAAGCGAAGCCGGGGAACGCCCGATAGCCTTGGGGACCCCCATGGATCCGGAGCTGAACTGGACCAGGCAGACGTCGTCTTCGGCAGGGCTGCCGGACCCCCGCCGGTCTATCCGGATCGCGTGCTCATCGGCAAGAACCGCAGATGCCTTTTTCGGGACCTCCTGCGCGCGAACCAGGAACTGGGCGCGGCACAACCCGAGGATCCGCTCGACCTCGGCACCGGCAGACCGGTGGTCGATCAGGATGGCCTGCGCACCGAGCGCCCACACCGCGAGCAGCGCGTACACCGCAGTCAGCCCTTGCGGCATGTTCAGCGCTACAGTGGATCCCGGCCCGATGCCCTGAGACGCCAGAGAATCCGCGACGCCGGCGATACCGGAGCGCAGATGTCCCAGGGTCAGTTTCTCCGGGGTTCTCGCCCAGACCGCCGTCGCTGGACCCCGTGCCAGCAGGTGCGCGCCCCACCAGGAACCGGTCTCACCGCTCATTGATGGCCCCCTCGTTCACTTTGGTGCTCAGACTCGCAAGCCCCCGGCTCTGCCGCCGGGACCGCAGTGCCGCTGGTGCGAACCCGATGAGCGCGGTGGCCAAGGCGATTACTGACGCCACGGCGGGAACCGCGTACCCGGACCGGGCACCGGCCTGCTCGACGGCCCAGCCGCCGATGGCGGCACCGGCGGAGATGCCAATCAGCATCCCGGTGATGGTGAGCGTCATGCTTTCGTTGATGCGTGATGGTGGCGCCAGCTCGTTGACGAGCGTCATGCTGGTGATCATCGTTGGGGCGGTGGCCGCCCCAGCGACGAAGAGCAGCATGGCGAGCGCCCAGATGTTGTCCGCGAGCAGGATGGGCTGCATGAGCAGCGCCATCGCGGCAACGCAGACCAGGAAGCGCACCGGCGCGGGTCCTCGTACCTTCAGCGCGCCGAAAACCAGTCCGGCGATCGCTGATCCGCCGGCGAGCAACGCGAGGATCACCCCCGCTGCTGCCGCGTTGCCAGCTTCCTCGGCGTAGGCCACCGTGACGATCTCCATACTCCCGAAGATCACGCCAGTGAATAGGAAGGTAGCGGTGATCTCCTTAATGCCCTTGATGCCCAGGGGCGATCCGTTGGCGGCAACGGCCGGATGAACGGACGGCTCGGTCCGGCGCTGGGCGGTGAACAACAGCGATCCGGTCAGTAGGAGAAGCGCCGCGACGGCGAGCCCGGCCTCGGGGAAGAGCAGTGTGCAGAGCAGCGTTGCCAGCACGGGGCCGAGCATGAAGCACAGCTCGTCCAGGGCCTGCTCGAACGAATTGGCACTATGCAGCAATTCCGCCTGGTCCCGGTACAGTTCCGCCCAGCGGGCCCGGGCCATGACGCCGATGCTGGGAACTCCGGAGGAGGCGATGTAGGCGACGAACAACGTCCAGTCCGGTGCGTTCCACCGCGCGCATAAGATCAGTAGTGTCGATGCGGTTACGGAGATCAGCGTTGCCGGAACGGTGACCCTGGCCTGACCGTAACGATCGACCAGGCGCCCGATCCACGGGGTGGCGACGGCGACCGCCGCCAGGCCGGCGGCGGACACGGCGCCTGCCAGAGCATATGAGTCACGGCGCGTGGCTACCATGATGACGACGCTGACGCCGAACATGGAGATCGGCAGCCGCCCCAGAAAGCCGGTTACGGTGAATCCGACAGCGCCTGGCGCTGAGAAGATTCGCCGGTAAGACTTAAGCACTTGACCTTCCTCAAGCAAAAGACAACCCTTAGGCGGACGACAACGGCACGTGTGGATGACGGACGACTTGGGATCCCTCGCTCGACAGCCGGAAGACACGCTCGGTGAAGCGGTGCTCCGCCATGGCCGCACGGACATCGCCGGCCGCCCGGGCCGGCGCGTACACGAGCAGGAAGCCACCACCGCCCGCGCCGAGGACCTTGCCCCCAACCGCGCCGGCGGCCAGCGCGTCCCGGTAGGCGTGATCGATGGACGGGAGCGACACTCCGCCACTCAAGCCGCGTTTGAGTTCCCAGTGGCGGCCCAGCACGGCACCCAAAGCGATGGTGTCGCCACCTATCAGCGCGTTGCGTGCCACCGCGACGAGTTCCCTGATCTCGTGCAGCCGCTGCTGCGTGTCTCGGTCACCTCGCGCCACCCGTTCGTGCTGCCCAGCCAGAATGCATCCCGCGTCACGGACAGTGCCGGTGAAGAACAATAGGAGTTCGTCGTCCAGCCGCTGGATCGTCTCTGGGCTGATGTGAACCTCTTCCACAGTCACCGCACCGGAGCGGTCGAAATGGAGCTGCCGCATCCCCCCGTACGCGGACAGCAAATGGTCCTGCCTGCCCACCGGCCGCCCCAAACCGCGGGTCTCGATGTCTCCCGCCGCCTCCGCGAGCTCCGCCGGGGACAGCGGCTGCTGTGACAGCCCCGCGATGAGGGCGACGCAGAATGCCGACGAGCTACCCAGGCCGGTTCCGCCCGGTACATCGCCGAACGACGCCAGCCTCAGCGGTGACCCGTCCCAGTGGCTGCGCAGCACTTCCCGGGCAAAAGGGTTCGTCTGTTCCTCAGGTGTGCCGGTGTGGGCGCAACCGTCAAGGCAGGAACGGATGCCGTGACCCGCGCCGGCTGACTTCCCCACGACGGTGACGCGTAGATCAATGGCCGAACCCAGCACGGTGCCCCCGAACCGCCGTGCATAGCTCGGCAGATCGGTGCCACCTCCGGCCAGGGATATCCGGAGCGGAGCACTACTGATCCACATAGTCTTCCTTGTGGCTGATCACCGACCGCAGGTTTCTCGCGGTCTGCTCGGGATCGGTCTCACTGACGAAGGCGCCGGCGCCCAGCTCACCGGCGGCGGGGTGTTTGCGCGCTGTCTCCGAATGGCGGTCGGAGAAGATCCGGGCATGGAGATGGCTGTGCTTTTGCCCGTCCCGGGTGGGCGCCTGGACCCAGAGCGCCATGTACGGCAGCGGTGTAGTGGCCACCGAGTCGAAGCAGGCGATGACCGATCGGTAGACGGTGGCGAGCTCGTCGAGTTCCGCCGCCTTCAGGGCCGGCAGATCGGGTACATGCCGCCGGGGGTACACGTAGATCTCGTACGGCCAGCGGCAGGCGTAGGGCACGAAGGCCACCCAGTGCTCGGCATCAACGACCAGACGCTCCCGGGCGGTGGTCTCCGCCTCGATCAGGCGGCATCCAGGGCAGCCTTCACCGCGCGCGTGTGAGCTCCGCGCGCACTCGTGGATGCGGGCAAGCCGCGCAGGCACGAACGGATAGGCGTAGAGCTGGCCGTGAGGGTGCGCCAGACTCGCGCCGATCTGCGCCCCTCGGTTCTCGAAGCACAGCACCTGCGCCACCCCGGGGCGGGCGTTCAGCACCCGGGTTCGATCGGCCAACGCGTTGATCACGGTACGTACCCGCCCGATGGGCAGGCGGCTCAGCGGCGTCCGATGGTCACTGCCGAATGAAATAACCTCACAGGCCCCGGACGCCGGCGCATCCTGGAGGAAGCCGCCCGTGTCCGGTACGGCGGCAGCGCCGTTCAGTGCGGGATACCGATTCTCGACAACGGCGACGTCATATTCCGCGACTGGTATCTCGGTGGCCGCCTGGCCCCGGGTGGGACAGAGCGGGCATTCTTGTTCTGCCGTGGCCGCGCGGGCCTTGCGGCCAGGCGCCGAGATCACCCACTCCTGTTCTAGTGGATCCCACCGCAGGCGCCCTGGCTGAGGGCGGGTATGCGGAATCCGGCGATCCCGGACGGTCCGGGTGCGGGTCGGGCCGTCATCGTAGAAGTGCACACGCCGGCCGTCGGCGAGCCTGCCCCCGGAGGGCGCGGCCTGAATGGCATGCAGCACCTCCGCTGTGCTTGCGGCGACGACGTCGGCCACGTCCGCCCCATCAGCATGGCCATTGGTGACACGGGCGGTGCGGCACCCCGCACGAAGGCCGGCCTCGACGTCGCTGGCGAAGTCACCAACCATCCAGGACCTGGCCAGGTCGATGTCCAGCTCGCGCGCGGCTCTGAGAAGCATGCCGGGCTCGGGCTTGCGGCAGTCACAGGCGACGGCAAGATGGGGGACGACTCCGTCTACGTGATGCGGGCAATGCAGGATCGCGTCGAGCCGCACGCCCTCGGCGGCGAGCTCGCGGCGCAGATGCGCGTTCATCAACTCCAGCGCTTGCTCGTCGAACATCGCCCGGGCGAGACCGGATTGATTGGTGACGACCACGAGGGCCCTCCCCTGTTCTTGAAAAGCGCGCAGGGGCGGCCCCACCCCTGCGGACAGGATGAGGTCCCCGGGACGGCTGGGATAATGCCGGGGCTCGGTCAGGGTTCCGTCACGGTCGAGGAAGATAGCGGGCCGCCGCCTCACCGGCCATCCCCGCCGAGGGCCAGCAACGGTGTCGCGTCCCGGGATGCAAGGATGAAATCGCGCATGTGCCGGGTCAGCACGTGCGACATGGTCATGTGCAGGTCTTCCTGCTCCTCGACAGACTCTGCGGGCGCGGCCACCCAGGCATCGCACAGGTCGCGGGCCCGCCCGCCGGTCGAACCGAGCAGGCCGACGGTCTTCATGCCGTGCTCCCGGCCAAAGGCAAGGGCGTGCAGGATGTTTGCAGAGTTGCCGCTGGTGCTGATGGCGATGACTACGTCTCCCTCAGTGGCCAGGCCGGCGAGCTGGCCCTTGAAGATGGCCTCATAGCCGACATCGTTGGCCCAGGCGGTCACGGCCGGCATGTGGTCGACCAACGAGACGATGCGGATCGGGGCCACCCCCGGATGCCGGGTGTTCTTAGATAGGTCAACGGCCAGATGCGAAGCGGTCGCGGCACTGCCCCCGTTGCCGCAGACGTAGAGCGTGCTGCGGGACCGGTAGGCGTCCTGAAGGATTGCGGCGACCCGGAGAAGATCCGGCACAGAGACGGCCTGCAGGCTTCGGCTCAAGCGAGTGAGGTAGCGATGCATTGTTTGTGGTCCTGTCGGTTCGGTTGCGGGGAAGATCTGGCTTGCTGGGCTCACCGGGTACGGCGCAGCGCGCCCAGCGCATACATCTGGTCGTCGGCCTCAGTGGTGAAATCTTTGAAGTCCGGCTGCGCCACCGCCCACGACAGGTATTCGTCCACGACGGCGGGAAGCCCCACCCGGGGCCGCCAGCCGAGCCGCTCCAGTGCCGCGTTGCTGGAGAGCACGTGACGCGTGTCGCCGACGCGGTAGCTTCCGGAGATCCAGGGCTCCATCTCGGCTCCGGCCGCCCGGACGACCAGATCGGCGTATTCTCGGATGCTCACCCGGCGCCCGCCACCTACATTGAATGCCTGCCCGACCGCTCGGTCGTCGGCGAGAACCAGCAGATTGGCCCTGGTCACGTCATGCACGGAGATGTAGTCGCGAACTTGGTGCCCGTCCTCATAGGCCAGGGGAGCGGCGCCGTTGAGCACGCGCTGCGCGAAAATCCGGAGTATGCCGGAGTAGGCGTTGCGAAACGACTGCCGAGCGCCCTGGACAATGGAATACCGCAGGGCAACCGTGGGAATGCCGTAGCGCTCGCCCAACATGAGGGCGGCGGCCTCTTCGCCATACTTCGACAAGGCGTAGGAGTTGTGCGGCCGGGTTTGGCTCTCGTCGGTCCACTCAGGCTCGAGAGCGGTGCCGCACGAAGGGCAAGGCAGATCCCACAGGCCGCGATCCAGCCGGTCGCGGCTACGCGGCCCCGGCCGTAGCACATCGGCCTGCGGGCAGGCGGGGCAACGGTACGTGCCTTCGCCGTAAACAGCCTGACTGGACGCGACGACCACCCGCGAGAGGGTCTGCCCGCGGGCGACGAGGACTTCGTACAGCAGCGCGGTCGAGACGGTGTTAGTCGCGAAAAAGGTCGAGAAGTCGGTCAGGTAGTCCTGGTAAGCGGCTAGGTGGTACACGGCGTCCACACCGTCCAGTGCCTTTTCCCAGGCATCGCGGTTCCGGACGTCGCCGAGCACGCATTCGACGCCACGATCCAGCAGATGCCCGGGGAATTTCTGGCCCGTGTGAACCGGGGGCCGCAGGGCATCCAGTACCCGGACCTCATGGCCCCGATCGACGAGGGCGTGCGCGGTATGCGATCCGATGAAGCCGGCACCGCCGGTTATCAAGACCTTCATGCGTTCTCCCGGTGGCTTGGCGTGGGGGCGGCCGCACGCGGCATGACCAGACCCCGGTAAAGCTCGGCAAAGTCATTTGCGGTCCGCGCCCAGGACCAGTCCTGGCCCATGAGGCGGCAGCGAAGCTCGTTCACGCGATCAGGCTGATCCTGGAGGAAGGCGAGGGCCTCACGCATGGTGTCCAGCACGGCTTGCGATGTGTGGGCGGGAACAATCCAGCCACTGCCGTCACCGGCGCCCACGGGCACGACGGTGTCGTTCAGCCCGCCAACCGGGCTGACGACGGGCAGCGTGCCGTACGCCATTGCGATCAGCTGGTTGAGGCCGCAGGGCTCGACCCGTGAGGGCATCACCGTGAGGTCGGAACCGGCGTAGATGAGCCAGGCCGTGTCCTGGTGGAACCGCGGAAGGTGGACCGCCCGCTGTGGATGCGCGGCCACCAAGTCGGCCAAAGCACCTCGGTAGGGCTCTACGGCCGGTCCCATGAGGACCGCCTGAGTCCTTCCCTCGGCCAGCAGCGGTGCGAGGGCTCCGAGCAAGAGGTCGACGCCCTTTTCATAAACGAAGCGAGAACAGACGCCCAGCACCGGGACATCTGGTTGCGCGTGCAGCCCGAGTCGGCGCTGGAGGATCGCCTTGTTGCGGCTCTTTCCCTCGGCTACGTTGCTCTGATCAAACGCAACGGCGGACCTCCCAGCAGCGCTCGGATCCCAGATCTCGCCATCCACACCTGACACGATTCCGGTGTGTGCCATCCGCGCCCACACGCTGGCAGCCACGCTGTCCCCGTGGATCTGCGGGAGTTCCCGAGCGTAGGTCGGGCTGCAGGTCACCGCGGCGTCCGCGCTGAGCAGGCCGAGTACAAGCAGACTTTCGCGGCCCGGGGCATGCTCGCGCAGCCGAGTGACGGCGTCCTGCGGCAGTGCCAGGTCGTGGACCGGGTCCGCCGTGAGCCGTGCGAGGTCACCCTCGTAGACGGCGCTGTGAATGTTCATCAGCAATGCCGGCGAATCAGCGCGGCGCCGGGTGCGCAGGTGGGCTAGAGCCGCCCCGGACTGCCAGTCGTTGCCATGGACCAGGTCGTAGGTGGCACCGCTGCGATCGATCCAGTTGGCGACGCACCACCCGAAAAAAGCGGCCCGCTCCACTTCGTCGGCGAACGGCCGGTAGCCGCTGTCGCGGTACATCCCGTTGCGGTCGTACCAGTTGTCAGCCGCAATCAGATACACATCGCACGGCCCGCCGTGGTCCAGGAGCCGCAGGACTGTCGGATCGGCGGTGACTCCCCCGAGAGAAATCGCGGGCAGCCGGTGCACCTCGATGGTCCGCAGCCCGTGCTCGGTGATCAACCGGGGATACGCGGGGAGTACAAGGTCGTGCATCAGATCGTGCTCCACCTGTAGCGCCGCCGGTAGTGCCCGGCTGGTGAGGCCCAGGCCTCCCTCAGTGAAGTACGGCGCGTACTCCTGGGTGATGTAAAGGCATCTCATGCGGTTGGGACCTCGTGTTGCACACCACCGGTAAGTAGCCAGAGCCCGAACAGGTGGATGTCGGGATTGATCGGGAGGATCAGCGCAGTACATGGCCGGGGGGAGCCGAACATGCTCTGGTGCCGGAAGAGCCGGGGACGCGGCCCGACGACTTCCTTGCCGTTCTCCCGCAGCAGCGAGCCGATGAAGTGACATTCGTCGTCGTACCGGGGCCGGGCGGCGAGGAAGTCGGTCAGCGCGAACGGCGCCCGGTATGCGTTGCCGTCGCTGTCGTCCAGTACGAGGGTGTCCCGGAAGGAACCGCCGGCACAGGCGCCGAGTACGACCAGGCCGGTCACCCGGGTCTGCCGGGGCAGTTCGATGCGCTGGCCGTCGCAGCTGACGTTGTCGGCAGCTCCGCCGCCCCATGCGTCTGCCGGAACACTCAGCAGAGCGGCCACCTCGCCGAGTTCCTCGGCCGGATAGGCGCGGCCGAATCCATCCATACCGGCTCCGGCGTCGGCACCGGGCAAGGCACTGGCCGCGTTGTTACGGTGTGAGGACATGTCGATCAACACGCTTCCAGCCGGCAGCTGACCGGCCGGTGACACACCCCTCACCACCCGGACCGCCCAGCCAGTCGGCGCAGAGCGTCGGACGCGGCAAGGTGAGCGGAAGTTACCTCTGCGAGCCGATGAAGGATTTCGTCGCGGTATCTGCCTCGGTCAACCGCGGAAAGCACCACACTGCGGGTGAGCAGTCCACGCGCGACGAGCCAGTCCTGCGAAGCTCGTTCGATGGAGTCCGCCGCCACATCGAACTCCAGCCGGGTGGCGTCGTCCAGCTGGCCGGCTGCGGCCAGCGACGGTACGAGGGCCAGATGACGCTCAAGCCAGCGCAGCGTGTGGTGGTAGCTCCACATGCCCAGGAGCAGCCCGGCGACTCGGTCGCGTTCCGGATCGGCTCCGGGCGCGCGTTTCGGCCGTCGCATTCTGTCCAGGGTCGACAGCACGTCGTCAATGGCCCCGGCCAGCCACTGAGTCAGCTCTACCCCGCTGAGCCGATCGCCGCCTGCGCCGGTCAGCGACCCGGCATAGCTCTGGAACCGGCCGGGCCAGGAGGCGACCGGGACGCCAGCGCTTCGGGTGGGACGCACTGTAAGCCAGCTCAGCTCGACGTGGGTGTCACTCAGCGCGGGGATCAGTGTTCCGACATCCACCCGGTCGTCGAAGTAGACGATGTCGACCGGGTCGGTGAGCCGCACCGTGTCGTCCGCCGGGTTGTAGGCGCGCAGCACCACGGCGTGCGGCGCGTGCGCCCGTCCGTGGTCGATCCAGTAGTACGCCAGGTGGAACGTGTCGGCGATGGCCACGACCGGACGACCGTCGCGCATGTCCTCAAGGAGTGCGTCGAGGTTCCCGTCGAGCGGCTGGCTCACGACGTCGTAGCCGAATCCGCGCAGCGTCTCGCACAACGTCGGAAGGCTGTCGTGCACAGTCACCCAACCGTCAGCCAGCTCAGCATCGGTTCCGGCCGTGCCGCCGAGCACGAATGCGGGGTCGGCCTCGGGTGTGTGCTCTTTCAGCAGGGTGGCCAGGGTCGCGTGATAGCAGCTGGGGTCGGTGAACGAGGGCTCCTGCCCGTGCTGGTGGACGTGCTCGGCGGCTACGCTCACTGGCTCACGTCCTCGGCCGCGCCGGTTGGATCGTACTGTTCGTAGTACTGGCGCAACCGGGTGGCGATACGCGGGTTGTGCCGTGCCGTGGCGAGAATCTCGGGCGGCGGAGTCAGGCGGGGGTGCAGGGTGTCCGCGAAGCGAGCGAGCTCGCGATGCATGTTGTGCTCGATCTGCCCCGGCCAGTCCACGGGCAGGTGCCAGTCCGACTCATAACCGACCGCCATTGTGTGGGTGACGGTAGTGCGGATGATCTCATGCCGGCTGAGCGGCTGGAGCGGCGGACGGACCGGCGCGAACAGGTCCAGGTCGAGCTGGGGCTGTTCGCCAAGGATCCGGCGGGCCATCTCCGGGGCGAGAAGTGGCGAAAGGGCCAGGCCGTCGCGGTAGGTTCCAGTCAGCATCCACAGGCCCTCGAGGCCGGCCTGGCCGATGATCGGGTAGCCGTCCAGAGACACCGGCCGGTTGCCGACGTGTGTGCGGGTAACCGGGCTATGCCACAGTCCTCGATGCAACTGACGCACGGCACAATCGAGCAGGAAGTGGATGTCGCGTACGACCGGGTGCTCGACCGGGTCGGCCGACACGATGTTGGTGGCGCCGACGTACACCCGGTCGGCGCCGCGTGGCACCAGGTGCAAGCCGCACGCGAAGGCCCGGTTGGGTGTCCGCAGGACACTGCGGGGCCCTCGGATTCCTAGCGGGGACGTATCAAGCAGGACCGACATTCCATAGCCGGAGACCAGCGGGGGGACGGTCCGGGCGAGATCGGGAATGCTGTCTACCAGCATCTGGGAACGCGCTCCCGCGGCAACGACCACGCATCGGCTGCTCAACCGCTCGCCTGAGCTGAGCGCGACACCGCTGATACGGCCACCGTCGGCGAGCAGTTCCACCGCCTCGTCGGAGACGAGCGTGCCCCCGCGCCGGAGGAACGCCTGCCTCAGGCGGTCCAGCAGCCCACCCGAGTCCACCGCGTGCTCCCCGGGGATGTGCAGAGCCCGCAACGGCCGGGCCAGCGCGTCGGGTTCCATCCAGTCGATCTCTGAGGGTTCGACCTCGTCGTACTTTTCCCCGTACTTGTCGAGTGCCTGCCGGATCGCCGCGTAGTTCTCGGAATCAACGCCGGGTGAGCCAATCGCGTTCAGGAGCACGAATGTTCCGTCAGCGGTGAGGAGGTTCGCTGAACCGGATGCGCCCGCCTCGGAGTCGAGCGCGGCAAGCCAGTCGTTCCAGAGACCGCGGGCGTGCACGCCGAGGTCCAGCTTCGCCCGGCCTGAGGGGGTCTGCAGCAGAGTTGAGGTGACCTCGCCGAAACAGCCGATCATGGCGCCTGCCGCAACTGAGGCTGACCAGGGACGATGATCCTGTCCGACCAGAGCGACGGAGATATCGCGGCGCCTCAGCATGAGGGCCAGGGAATATCCTAGAACGCCATTTCCGACGACAACAGCATCGTAGGTCTCGGCCCCTGAATTCGGACTGGTCAAGCTTCACCCTCTTTACCGATTATGTCGGGCAACCAACATGGAAATTCTTTTCAAGCGCAGGAATTGTCGATAAGGAAGTGGCACCCTATGACAACAATCCGTTGATTATTTTGGAGGATCGTCGTACCCCGGTGCGGCGCGTAGAAGGCCAGATCGAGCAGGGGATAGGAAGGCGATGATCGCCTTCACAAAGAAGCGGTGTCGCTCGAGGCCTTCTCAGCAAGGTACTCGTGCACTGCTCGAACCGAGGCGAGTTTCCGCAGGTCAGATCGTTCAGGATCGACCTTCAAGCCGTACCGCTCCTCCAGAAGGTGCTGAATCCAGACCATCGCGAGCGAGTCCACGACGATCGGAGCGTCGACGTCCAGCCCCTGGGGCTCACCGAGGCCGAGGCATTCGGCAACAATCGATCGAACTCCATCCAAGCTCAATGAGTGCATATCAACCTTCCTGAGCACGTGCCCAGCCGGATGGTGGGAGGTCTAAGTGACCTGCTTGCGGGCGCGACATCGGACCCGAGGGCCGTGCCGGCCAGTGCCGCACCGTAATCGAGTAATCCACACGCCCTTGCAGATTCCTGGAACTCCTGCAATTCCTTTCAGTCGACCTGCGGTAGCTCGACTTCCCAAGGCGTCCAGCCGGGGTGGTGAGAGGTCGTACGAACCAACTTTAGGGTACGAAATCGGACTGAGGGTGGTGCGCTAACCGCGGCGCACCGTAGCCAAGCAACCACCACGTCGTGGCAGCTGCCTGGAACTTCTTGCAAGATCTTTCAATCGAAGACCCTAGGGTCATCCAATCTCGCTGTCAAGCCTTCAGGGCCGCCGGACGATGTCCGGCAACTACAAGAATCCATAGACAGAAGTGGCCCCCTGACCGGCGTTGATGCTGGTCAGGGGGTTTCCTCTGGTCGGGGTGGCCGGATTCGAACCGACGACCTCTTCGTCCCGAACTCTCGGCGGGCCGGCCGGATCGGGTGTCATGCAAGGTCGTCTGGCCTGTTGGGGTCGCTTCGGGTCGGGTTCGGTGGGCTGGGTTGCTGTACTTCGCTGCTGTACTGATCGTCAATGAGGAACTGCGGGGGTTGATGCTGGACGGCCGGCGGAAGTCGATGCAGCTGATAGCGCAGCGGCTCGGGGTGGATCATCAGCAGTTCCTGACCTCGTCCACCTGGGACGCCGGCGGTGTGCGGCGGCGGCTGGCCACGGCCGCGGTCGAGGTGGTGGCGCCTCAGGTGTGGGTGGTAGATGACACCGGATTCCCGAAGGACGGCAAGGCCTCGGCGTGTGTGGCCCGGCAGTACTCCGGCACTCTCGGCAAGGTCGCCAACTGCCAGATCGCCGTCACGGTTCACGCGGCGACTGACACGGCGTCGGCGGTACTGAACTGGCGGTTGTTCCTCCCGGAGTCCTGGGACGAGGGCTGCGTGCCCGGCCCGGACGGCAAGCCCGCCAACGTCCACGCCCGCAGAATGCGTCAGCAGCCCGTCACCCGCGACCAGGCCGGGGCAAAGAAACCACACACCCGGGTGCGACTGCCGCCCGCCGAACAGATCGCGCAGATCCGCCGCCGACGGGCGGCATCCAAGGTCCCCGACACCGAGCGGTACCGACCGAAGTGGCTGATGGCCCTGGAGATGCTCGACGAGTTGGCCGAGTGGGGGCTGCGTCCGCCGCTGCTGACCGTCGACGCCGGCTACGGCCAGGTCGCCGAGTTCCGCCAGGGACTGACCGAACGCGGTATCCCCTACATTGTCGCGACCACGTCGTCAACCACCGCGCAACCCGGCCACGCCCAACCCGTGCAGGTGCCCTACGCCGGGGTCGGCCCACACCCCACACCGCGCTACCCCCAGCCGGCCCGCAGCCTGAAACACCTCGCCCTCACCCACGGCGCCGACGCCAAGACGCTGGTGCGCTGGCGCGCCCGGCTACCCACACCCGACCGCGACCCGGACCGGCCCGCCGGTGAACTATCCGGGCACATCTTCGCCCTACGGGTGCGTCTCGCCGGCCGGGCCATCCAACGCGGATCCCACCGCGGCGACGACCGAGCCCTGCCCGAATGCTGGCTACTCGTGCAATGGCCCCCCGGCCAGGACGAACCCAGCGACTACTGGCTATCCGACCTGCCCGCCGACACACCCCTTGCCGAACTGGTCCGCCTCGCCAAAAGCCACTGGCGCATCGAACACGACTACCGCGAACTCAAAGCCGCCCTCGGCCTCGACCACTTCGTTCGTCTGGACCAGGACCGCAGACGAGATCAACAGCCTCGCCACATATCGCAGCCGCCAACGACTCAGGAGACTGGTGTGAAGGCCCGGCTCGCAGGGGCCGGGCCTTCGCGCTGATGGTGGGTCAGTGCTGCTCGGGGAGCCGCGCGACGAATGCCTGCCACGCCACCGGCCCGAACACTAACGCCGGTCCGGTCGGGTCCTTGCTGTCCCGGACGCCGACGATGCCGGAAAGGTTGTCGGCGACCTCGACACATGCCCCGCCATTGGAGCTGCTACGGGTGCTCTTGCGCCACTGGGCGCTGCTCAGGTCAACCATGATCGCGCTTTCAGGAAGTCGATGGTTTGGCTACGCGGAAGCGTAACCGACCTCAGGGTATCCCAGACCGCCCACAGCATCGCAACGTCCTTGGTGATGCGGCCGGCGGCCTGGTCGTCCACGTAGCCGACATCATCACCCTCCGGTGAGGTGGCGATGACAAATGGTCCGGCTTGACCTGGGTGTAGGCCAGCGTCAAGCGGTAGGACGTGCACCATGACGTTGGGTTGTTGAGCCATCATGATGAGGTGATCAAGCTGAGGCTCCATGATGTCTCGTGTGCCACGGCGCAGTGCGGCCTCGTCAATGACGAAAACGGACAGCGGCCGTCGGGGACGCTCGAACACGGCGGCCTGCCGCTGTAGTCGGGTGCCGAGGTGGTTCTCCACATCGTTGACCAGGGGGCCACTGCTGAGGACGGCGCGGCCGTACTCCTCGGTTTGTAGCAGCCCTGGCAGTACAGCCGATTCAAACCACCGCAGTCCTACGGCGTCTCGTTCGACTTCGGTCCACGGGCGGAACCAGGCGGGCTCCTTGCGTCTCTGGGCGTCCGGCCAGAGATCGAATACGTCCCGCTTGAGTATCTCGGCTACCTGGGCACGGTGTCGCGTCTGTGGTATCCGTCCCTGGGTCACCCACCGGGCAACGGTCTTCGGGTCAACTCCAACCTGAGCAGCGATGCTGTCGGCGGTTTCGCCTGCCTCGGCCATTGCAATCTGTACGACACGGTTCATTCCAGACCCCATTGTGTTCGTCCCAGATGTTCTGAGTACATAGTGCTACGCGGTGTTGCTGCGCCACAACCCTCCGCCATGGTGCTGTGTGGATGGCGTAAGCCGGTGGAGGTATCCGAGCCCGCCGGAGGCGCTGTCAGACCGCTCCCGTATTCCGCGGGTGCGGGAGCGGTCTATCAACATCCACTCACGTCCGGGAGTCTGCCTTGCCAGTCACAGCCGAACAGCTACCAGTTGGGAAAATCGGGGCCGCGTTCAGCTATTCGATCAACCACAATCGACCGAAGGATGCTGTGCCGGAGAAGGATCCAGGGCATCCGCTGAGTGCGGAAACTCGTGGTCGTGCGGTGGGTCGTGCGCGGGTGTACTACACCTCGTACCCGAGTATCGATGTACTTGAGGCTGTGCTCACCGGATTGAGGAGGCTGTGATGGCCGACGACGACCCGCCCGCTGACCGACGCGCACATCCCGACCCGTACGGCACGCCGCCGTTGCCCGATGGCGACCGGGTGCGGCCGCGCACGCCGAGCCCGCCCCCGCCGCCCGCCACCACGCGGCACCTGCTGCTCGCGGCGCTCATCCTGGTCATCATCGTGGCGGCCATCGTGCTCCGGGTGCTGCGATGACGGCCAGCCCGAGGCTCCCTCGCCCGAATCCGGGAGACTCGGCCGCCGACCGGACACACCTACCCATGCGTCCCCTGTGGGGTTGCGGCACCTGCCGGGCCGAGTGGCCCTGCCCGGCGGCCAGAGCCGCCCTTCTGATCGAGTACCGCGAAAACCTGGTGGCCTTGCGCGTGTATCTGAGCGCATTGATGACCGAGGCGGATGCACAACTTTCGCAGGTCAATCGAGCTTCCGACCTCTATCGTCGCTTCCTCGCGTGGGTCTGATGAGAGCCACCCGACGGCGTTGGTGAAGACCCTGGTCAAGCCACGGTGACCAGGCCGGCTTCGTAAGCGGCAATGACCAGTTGGACCCGATCTCTGGCGGCCAACTTGCTGAGCAGGCGGGTGATGTAGGTCTTGACGGTGGCCTGGCTCAGCACAAGTTCGTCCGCGATTTCGGAGTTGGACCGCCCTCGTCCCACCAGCGTGAGTACCTCCCGTTCCCGGTCGGTGAGCCGAGGGAGTGGCCGGCGTGCGGCAGCGGGTGCGGCGCGGGTGTCGACGAAGTGCTTGATCAGGCGGCGGGTGACACTGGGAGCAAGTTGGCCGTCGCCGCGTGCGACGGCGCGGACGGCGTCGAGGATGTTCTCCAGCGGCATGTCCTTGACCAGGAATCCGGCGGCACCGGCCCGCAACGCCCCGAACACATGATCGTCCTCGTCGAAGGTGGTCAGCACGAGGATGTGCGTCTCGGGAGCCACCAGGGCGATCTGAACCGTGGCTTCGACGCCTCCCATCCCGGGCATCCGTAGATCCATCAGGACGACGTCGGGTCTCAGTTCGCGGGTGAGCCGGACCGCTTCCTCCCCGGTTCCGGCCTCGCCGGCGAGCGCTATGTCGTCAGCTTCCGCGATGAACATGCGCAACGCCGATCGGATGAGTGGCTGGTCGTCAACGACCAGAACCTCGATCGTCATGCCACCGGGAGCGGGAGGTGGGCTGCCACCCGGAAGCCGCCTTCTGGGCGTGGACCGGTGGTAATTGTGCCGTGCAGCATCTCAACTCGCTCCCGCATGCCGACCAACCCTAATCCGTTGCCGGGCCGATGGCCGCGACCAGATCCGTCGTCGACTACCTCGACGAACAACTCCGCCTCGCGGAAGTTGATCAGGATTCGGCAGGAGTTGGTGTCGGCATGGCGCATCACGTTGGCGACGGCCTCCTGGACGATGCGGTAAGCGGCGGCGTCGACCTCCATCGGCAGCGTCTGGGGCTCGCCCTGTTGCCGCAGTTCGATGTCGATGCCCGCTGCCCGGGTGCTGGAGATGAGCCGGTCGAGGGTGGAGAGCGAGGGGACGTCTGGGTGGTCAGGGTCGGTGTCGCGCAGGGAGGAGAGGACTCGCCGCAGACCCGCAAGAGTCTCCTGGCCGACCTTCTCGATGCTGCCAACCGCTTCTCGGGCTGCTTCCGGTTGCGTTCGCATGACGCGGCCCGCCGCGCCTGCCTGCAGGGTGATGACCCCCAGGCTGTGCGCCACCATGTCGTGCAGGTCGCGGGCGATCCGAAGCCGTTCGGCACTGACCGCCTCGGCGGTCGCCCGTTCGCGTGCGGCTGCGGCCTGCGTTCGTCCTTGGCGGATCACCGTGCCGAGGAGGACGGCCGTGCAGACGGAGAGAGCCATGCCGGGCTCCGATGGGATGCCGCCCTCGCCGCCGAGCATCAAACGAGCCGTCAGATAGGTGGCGAGGAGGAGCAGGGCCAGGCCGGCCGCGGTCAGTGCCACCCGACGTCGGTGGTGGAGCGTGAGGACCACCAGGGCGATATCGATCGGAAGGATCTGCGGCGACCACACCTCCGGCTGTCGCCACACCAGGGTGGGTATCGCAATGCTCGCGAGCAGGAGCGTGAAGGCGAGCAGGGGCGTCTGTCGTAACCGGATGCTTCCGGCCAGCGCGGCCACCGCGGCTACCAGTAGCGTCCCCCGGCTTGCGGTGGCGGCGAGGGTGTCCGGTGGGAAGAGTAGCGACCAGCGCTGATCGGGCCCTTCGGTCAGGAACCAGAACCATGGGTAGACCGTTACCAACCAGCTGGTAAAGATCAGGAGGCTGATGAGCCAAGACGAGCTGAGCCCGTCGGAACGGAACCTGGTGGGGAGGAGACTCCGCGCCGCAGACACGGATCGAATCTAGCCGGGGGATCGTCCGGAAGCATCCGACCACGGTTGTACGACCGAGGATGTTTGCGGATCGCAAAAGTGTCAGCGCTGGTGGGACGCGCCGAGACACTCTGATCAGGACGATGGTTCTCGTGATCGAAGTGAAACAATTGACGAAGCGTTACGGCGACACCGTAGCCGTTGACGAGCTGACCTTCACCGTGCTGCCCGGACGGGTGACCGGCTTCCTCGGGCCCAATGGCGCGGGTAAGACCACCACCCTGAACATGCTCGTAGGACTGAGCGCACCTACACGCGGCACAGCCATCATCGGCGGGCTTCCCTTCACCGCGCATCCCCGCGGCCTGCGATACGTCGGCACCCTGCTGGATGCCCATGCTGTTCATGGCGGACGTACCGCCTACGACCACCTCGCCGCGCTGGCCCGGAGCAATCGTATCGGCAAGGCCAGGGTGTGTCAGGTACTGGCGGAGGTAGGCCTGGCGGACGTGGCGCAACGGCGCGTGCAGACCTATTCGCTGGGTATGAAGCAGCGACTGGGCATCGCTGCGGCTCTGCTCGGCGACCCGCCCGTGCTGCTGTTCGACGAGCCGCTAAACGGTCTCGACCCGGAAGGCGTGAAGTGGGTGCGCGGGCTCTTCCAGGGTTTGGCGGCCGAGGGACGCACCGTGTTCGTCTCCAGCCACCTCATGTCGGAGATGGAACACATCGCGACCGACCTGATCGTTGTGGGACGAGGCCGGCTGATCGCGGCCGAGACGCTGGCCCAGTTCGCAGCCCGTGGCGGCACGTTGTCGTCAGTATCCGTACGGACGCCCAACCCCGGTGCCCTGGCCGGAGCGCTGAGCGAGGCCGGCGCGAGGGTGGCCCAACACGCCGACGGGTTGCTGTCCGTGGAAGGAATGAGCGCCAGTGACATTGGCGACCTGGCCTTCGCAAAATTGATTCCGGTGCACGAGCTGAGTCCTCGGTTGGCCTCCCTCGAGGAGGCGTTCATGAGGATGACGAGTGACAGCATCGAATATCGGGCGGGGGTGTTGTGGTGAAGGCAACGATAAAAGAGCCAGTTGCCGAAACGGTGCGAACGGAAACTCAGGCACGCTTCCGTGATCTTTTTACTGCTGAATGGATCAAACTCTGGTCTCTGCGTTCGACTGCTTGGACGCTACTGTTGAGCGCCGTAGCGATTTTTGGTTTCAACTGTTATTCGGCGCACAGCGACTATGTAAATCTGGAATACTTCTCAGCCGCCGCTCGCGCGGATTTCAGCAGACACGCGATGTTCGATGCCTTCACCCCCGCCTCCTGCATTGCCCTGATGCTGTCCATCGGCGCCATCGGTGCGAACGTCGTGGTCAGCGAGTACGGCACCGGGTTGATCCGCACTACCTTCGTGGCGGTGCCGGCGCGGCACGGGGTGATGGCGGCGAAGCTGGCGGTCGTCACCGCGGTGTCGTTGAGCTACGGCCTGGTGGCCGTCGGTGGCTCCTTCCTTGCCACCCAGGCCATCCTCGACGGCAAGGACGTGGGCCTTTCCATCTCCGACCCGGGCGTACCGGAACGGCTGCTCGCCTCGGTGCTGATGGCGCCGCTGACCGCCCTGGTCGCCATGGCCATTGGTGTTCTTGTGCGGCACAGTTTCGGCACGCTGAGCACCTTCGTGCTGGCCTTCATGCTCCTGCCGCTCGCCCTCAGCGAACGGCTGTACGCCACGGCCGTACTCGGTCACCTGACGCCCTACCGCGCGTGGGGGCGCATCGCCGATATCGAGTTCGGAAGCCAGCCATATCCGTGGACGGCATCCGGCGCATGGACGGTCTACGCCGTCTGGGCGGTTCTCGCCACCATCCTCACGGTGGTTGTCGCGCAGCGCCGGGACCACTGAGCCCGGACCGGTCAGCGTCCTCGACCGTACGCGTGCGCCACGAGCACCGGGCAGTGGGCGTGCTGCACCAGGGACTGGCTGACCGAGCCGAGCAGCATCCCGGTGAATCCGCCTCGTCCTCGGGTCCCCACGACGATCAGGGCAGCGTCCCGGCTTGCCTCGATCAATGCCTGGTCCGGCTTCTCCGCCCGCAGCTGGCGAGCGGTCACCATTAGCCCCGGGTGGCTGCCGCGCACCGACGCCACCGCGGTGTCCAGCACCTCCGTGGCGTCGGTCGCGCCGGGGGTGTGCACGTGCACCAGTACCAGCTCGGCCTGCTGCCGGGTGGCCTCGTCGGCGGACTGCCCGACCGCGACCTCCGCCGACTCCGACCCGTCCACCGCGACCAGCACCGGTCCGCCCACCTCGATCGGCTTATCGGTGGGCCGGACCACCAGTACCGGGCTGTGCGCGTGCGCCGTGACCTGCGAACCGACCGCGCCGAGCAGCAGCCCGGCGAAGCCGCCGTGACCCCGGCTACCCACCACGACCAGCTCCGCCCGGCGGGACTCCTCAATCAGCGTGGCTCCCGGCCCGCCGGCGACCTGCCGTACCTGGATGGTCAGCCCGGGCCAGCGGTCGGCCAGCTCGGCCGCGGCCCGTTCCAGCATCGACTGCGCTTCGTCGTTCGGGGCCGGAACCCCAAACTCGTACGGGTTGATGGGAATCCCGAACCCGGACGGGTGCAGGTAGCCGTGCACCAGGTGCAGCGGCCGCGACCGCTGCACCGCGGCGCGGGCGGCGTGCTCCGCCGCCACCAGGCTCGGTGGCGAGCCATCCACCCCTACCACCACGGGTCGGTTCATCAGCATCCCTTTCAGCCTCTGTCGGCATATTGTCCCCTGGGCCGGTGTGGCAGGCCCGGTGTTGCGAGCAACGACGTCAACGGGATCGTGGCGTTCACCGGGGCGCGGCCGAACCGGCGGGAGGCCGCCGCTGCCGCGGCGGTGCGGTCAGCCGGTAGCGGGTCGGACGATGGCCAGTGGGCTGTGCCCGTGATGCAGGACGGCGTGGCTGACCGAGCCGAGCAGCAGCCCGCCGAGGGCGCCGCGCCCGTGTGCGCCGACGACCACCAGCTGCGCGCTCTTCGACGCCTCTACCAGCACCCGCGCCGGAGCCCCACGCACGACCCGGTGCCGCACCTGCACCTGCGGATACCGTTCGGCGAAACCGGCGAGCGACTCGGCGAGGGTCCGCTCCTCCTCGCCCTCGACGGCGTCCAGGTCGTAGACCAGGGGCAGGATGTCCCCCGGGCCGACGGGGGTGGGGAAGAGCCAGGCGTGCAGGGCTACCAGCGGAGCGTCCCGGCGGGCCGCTTCCTCGAATGCAAAGGCGACCGCCTCGGTAGACAGCTGCGAACCATCGACACCCACCACGACCGGACCGTCCGCGCGTGGCTCACCTCGGACGACCAGCACCGGGCTCGTCGCCCGGGCAGCGACCTGCACGGTGACCGAGCCGAGCAGCAGCCCGGCGAAGCCGCCGAGACCCCGGTGGCCGAGCACCGTCAGCACCGCTTCCCGCGCCTCCTCGACCAGCACCGGAGTGGGCGCCCCGTCCACCACGACGCCAGTGATCCGCAGGTCGGGGGAGATCTTGCGGGCCTGTTCCACCGCTTCCCGTACGTACTCTTCGGCCTGGTTGCGCAGCCCGGCGGTGACCGGGGCGCCGGGAACCGGGGTCAACGGGGTCCCGGTCAACGGCCAGATGAAGGCGTGCACCACCCGGAGCGGGCGCTGCCGGTATTCCGCCTCGCGCACCGCTACCCGGACCGCGTCCAACGCGGCGGCAGAACCGTCCACACCCACCACGACCGGGGCTCCGGCGTTGCTCGTCATAATGTCTGCCCTCCTTCGGCTCGTTTCACCTTCAGCCTGCCGGGCCGGCCGCGGCCCAATCAGGGGCGGTCGGCCCAAGCCCGGGGCCAATGGTCCTTCGCTCGGCGGCCTCGGCCGGAGCTACCATCGCGCGATGCCCACCGATCTGCGCCTGCGCCCCGTACTCGACAGTGATCTGCCGTTGTTCTTCACCCACCAGCAGGATGCCGAGGCCAACTGGATGGCGGCGTTCGGCCCGGCCGACCCCGCCGACCGCACCGCGTTCGACGCGCACTGGACGCGGATCCGCGCCGATCCGACGGTGGTGTCGCGGACGGTGGTTGTTGGTGATGAGGTGATAGGCCACGTGAATGTCTTCCCCGCCGACGGACGCACCGAGGTCAGCTACTGGATCGATCCGGGTCGCTGGGGCCAGGGGTACGCGACCGGTGCGCTCGTCGTCCTGCTGGGTGAGCTGCCCCGCCGGCCCGTGCACGCCCGCGTGGCCAAGGACAACCGTGCCTCCCTCGCCGTGCTGCGCAAGTGTGGCTTCGTCGTCACCGGCGAGGACCAGGGGTATGCCCCAGGGCGGGGCGTCGAGGTCCAGGAGTGGATCTTGGAGCTCACTGACCCCGCCCCCTTACCCACTTCGGGCTGAGCCACTACTCTCGCCGAGGTGAACTGGCTGGAACTGATCGGCTGGGCCGGCTCCGCGGTGCTGGTCTGGTCGCTACTGCAGACCGCTATCCTCCGGCTGCGCGCCCTGAACCTGGTCGGGTGCGTCGTGTTGATCGGCTACAACGCGGCGATCCCGGTATGGCCGATGGTCGGTCTGAACATCGTGCTGGCCGGCATCAACGTGTGGTACCTGCGCGGCATGCTGACGACCCGCCACGACGCCGCGACCTACCAGGTGGTCGAGGTGGGCGTTGACGATCAGTTCCTGGCCCACACGCTGCGGGTGCACGCCGCCGACATCGCCCGGTTCAACCCCGGTTTCACCTGGCACCGAGGCGGGGAGCGGTCCGCGTTCCTGGTCGTCAAGGCCGATGAGGTGGTCGGGGTGGTGCTGGCGCACGCGGAGCCGGGCGGGGTGGCCCAGGTCGACCTCGACTATGTCACCCAGCGGTTCCGGGACTTCACTCCGGGCGAGTTCGTGTACCGGCGTAGCCGCCTCTTCACCGACAAGGGTTTCCGGCAGGTCGTCACCCCGCCGGGCATGGTCGCCCCCTACTATCACCGGCTCGGCTTCCATCGGCAGGGCGACGCGTACGTGCTGGACCTTCCCGCTGCCGCCTAGCGCGCGGCCACCGGCTGCGGCTATCCGGTCGTGGACAGGTTCTGTAGCCGGACCTGGCCCCGTGCCACCAGCCGGTCCCCGTCATCGGTGATCTCCACCTGCCACAGCTGCTGACTGCGGCCCCGGTGGATCGGGGTGCCCACAGCGGTCAACTCACCCGACCGGACTGCCCGCAGGAAGTCGGTCTGGTTCGACACGCCAACGACCTGCCCCCGGTCGCCCAGCCAGGTGGCCCCGCCGATACTCGCCGCCGTCTCGACCACCGAGCAGTAGACACCGCCGTGCTGGATGCCGTACGGCTGGTGTAGCTCGGGACGGACCCGCCAGCGGAGGACCACCCGGTCGGCGCTGACCTTTTCGTAGCGCAGCCCCAGCAGGCCCACGAAGCCGCCGGTCAGATCTGGATCGTCCACGGCATAGCCCTTCGTCGTTGCGGGGCGGCCAGCATAGCCGGCTGGTAATCCCGGTAGTGGTGCCGGCTGGTCATGCGGGAGAATCGGGGACTGTGACCGACACCAGCTCCCCGCCGTCAGAGCGGGAAACACTCTTCGACGATCTTCGGTGGCGTGGCCTGATCCAGGACTCCACCGGCCTCGACGAGCTACGCGCGTTGCTCGACGGCCCGGGAGCGGCTTTCTATGTGGGCTTCGACCCGACCGCGTCGAGCCTGCACGTCGGTCACCTCATGCAGGTCGTCACCGCCCGGCGGCTCCAACTCGCCGGCCACCGGCCGCTGCTGCTGGTAGGCGGGGCGACCGGGCAGATCGGCGACCCGAAGGAGAGCGCCGAGCGGGTTCTCAACCCACCCGAGGTGGTGGCCGGCTGGGTGGCCCGGATTCGGGACCAGCTGGCCCCCTTCGTGTCGTACCAGGGTGCGAACGCGGCGCAGCTGGTCAACAACCTGGACTGGACCGGCGAGATGTCGGTGGTGGAGTTCCTGCGGGATGTCGGCAAACACTTCCCGGTCAACCGGATGCTGGCGCGCGAGGTGGTGCGGGCCCGACTGGAGAGCGGGGTCAGCTTCACCGAGTTCAGTTACCAGCTGCTCCAGGCCAACGACTTCTTCGAACTGCACCGACGTCACGGGTGTCAGCTTCAGTTCGGCGGCTCCGACCAGTGGGGCAACATCACCGCTGGCGTCGACTTCGTCCGTCGCCGGGGCGCGGGGCCGGTGGAGGCGTTCACCACGCCGTTGGTCACCAAGTCGGACGGTACGAAGTTCGGCAAGACCGAGGGTGAGGCGATCTGGCTCGACTCGGAGCTGACCAGTCCGTACGCGTTCTACCAGTTCTGGGTCAATGCGGATGATCGCGACGTCGTCCGCTACCTGCGCTACTTCAGCTTCCGTTCCCGGGCCGAGCTGGAGGCCCTGGAGAAGGAGGCCGCGGAGCGGCCCGCCGCTCGCGTCGCCCAGCGGGCGCTCGCCGAGGAGCTGACCACCCTGGTGCATGGCGAGCGGGAAATGGCCCAGGTGGTCGCCGCGAGTCAGGCGTTGTTCGGGCGGGGGTCGCTGGCGGAACTCGCACCCGCGACGCTGCGCGCCGCCCTGACCGAGGCGGGCCTGGTCCACCTCGACGAGCTTCCCGACGTGGTCGGGCTACTCAAGGAGTCTGGTCTGGTGCCGAGCAACAAGGAAGCCCGTCGGGTGATCGCCGAGGGGGGTGCCTACCTGAACAACAACCGGGTGTCCTCGACGGACGCGGTCGTCACTCCGGCGGACCTTTTGCACGACCGCTACCTGGTCCTGCGTCGGGGGAAGCGTTCCTTCGCCGGTGTTGAGCTGCGAAAATAGCTAGATCCTGATGATGTGACCGGGGACGCGTCCGGCGGATTTGACGGCAACTCCGTCGGACGCGTAACTTTCTCTCTGCCAGCGCGGAACGGACAAAAACGGGGCGGTCGCCCCGAGCGGCCGGAGCGCTGGAAATGACCTCTCGGACTGACCGAGCCTCACGGCCCGGATGGTTCGCTTGGGCGGTGCCCCAGACTCGCCGGTAGGCGGATTTGGCGAGGCGAAACCGACCGGGTAAGGTTAACCGCCGGCAGGAGCCGGGCGCGCTAGCGGGAAACCGCAAGCGGCCGGTCTGCAGAAATCACGACGAAGGCGACGGACAGTCGGTGACGTTGTGGTGCCCAAAAGTGGACGAAGTCGACAAATCGCAGCAAAGCGGTTTGACACGGCAGAAACCACCGGGTAAAGTAGTAAAAGTGCCTGGCGCGAGAGTGGCGGGCTGGAGCGGTTGCCTCCGGAGGGGCCCTGGTTTGGGGTTCTGATGGTGTGTGGTTGTTCTTTGAGAAC
>NZ_KB911579.1:4177423-5390336 GCF_000383575.1 Salinispora oceanensis
TAAGCCCTCCAGCGCCGATGGTACTGCACTCGGGAGGGTGTGGGAGAGTAGGACACCGCCGGGCAAAACTTCAGTTGAGGGCCGACCCTACCCGGGTCGGCCCTCACTGCGTGCCGCCACCACCGGCCTAATCAGGAAGGATGAACCTGTGAACTCAGGACCGCACGGCGGCGACCGCTCCCGTCGACACGAAGACCGATCAGCTGGTCGTGACGGTGCGTCACGTCGTGACGGCCGTCCCTCCTACCGGGATGACCGAGCCGCTGAACGCAGCGGCGAACGTGGTCACCGCGGTGGTGACCGTCGTGAGGGTGGCTTCCGCGGTGGTGACCGTCGTGAGGGCGGCTTCCGCGGTGGTGACCGTCGTGAGGGCGGCTACCGGGGTGGCGACCGCGATGGCTACCGGGGTGGTGAGCGCCGTGAGGGTGGCTTCCGCGGTGGTGAGCGCCGTGAGGGCGGCTTCCGCGGTGGTGAGCGCCGTGAGGGCGGCTACCGGGGTGGCGACCGCGATGGCTACCGGGGTGGTGAGCGCCGTGAGGGTGGCTTCCGCGGTGGTGAGCGCCGTGAAGGTGGCTTCCGCGGTGGTGAGCGCCGTGAGGGCGGCTACCGGGGTGGCGACCGCGATGGCTACCGGGGTGGTGAGCGCCGTGAGGGTGGCTTCCGCGGTGGTGACCGTCGTGAGGGCGGCTACCGGGGTGGTGAGCGCCGTGAGGGTGGCTTCCGCGGTGGTGAGCGCCGTGAGGGCGGCTACCGGGATGGTGACCGCCGTGAGGGTGGCTTCCGCGGTGGTGACCGTCGTGAGGGTGGCTTCCGCGGTGGTGACCGTCGTGAGGGCGGCTACCGGGATGGCGAGCGCCGTGAGGGTGGCTTCCGCGGTGGTGACCGTCGTGAGGGCGGCTACCGCGGTGGCGAGCGCCGCGAGGGTGGCTTCCGCGGTGGTGACCGTCGTGAGGGCGGCTACCGCGGTGGCGAGCGCCGCGAGGGCGGCTTCCGCGGTGGTGACCGCCGTGAAGGTGGCTACCGGGATGGCGAGCGCCGTGAAGGTGGCTACCGGGATGGCGAGCGCCGTGAAGGTGGCTACCGCGGTGGTGACCGGGAGGGTTACCGGGGCGGTGAGCGCCGTGAGGGTGGCTTCCGCGGTGGTGACCGTCGTGAGGGCGGCTTCCGCGGTGGTGACCGCCGTGAAGGTGGCTACCGGGATGGCGAGCGCCGTGAAGGCGGCAACCGCGGTGGTGACCGTCGTGAGGGCGGCTACCGCGGTGGTGACCGGGAGGGTTACCGGGGCGGTGAGCGTCGTGAGGGCGGCTACCGCGGTGGTGACCGGGATGGCTTCCGTGGCGGTGATCGTGGTGGTGACCGTCGTGAGGGCGGCTACCGGGGTGGTGAGCGTCGTGAGGGCGGCTTCCGCGGTGACCGGGATGGTTACCGGGGCGGTGAGCGCCGTGAGGGTGGCTACCGGGGCGGTGACCGGGATGACTACCGGGGCCGCGACCGTCGTGCGGAGCACCGGTCTGAGCCTGACGCCCCGGTAGGACCGGAGCTTCCTGAGGAGATCGTCGCTACCGACCTAGACAAAGATGTTCGTGCCGAACTGCTCGCCCTAGCCAAGCCGACCGCCGAGAAGGTGGCCCGGCACCTGGTTGCAGTCGGCCAGCTGATCGACGAGGACCCGGCTGAGGCGCTGGCGCATGCCCTCGCAGCCCGGCGGCTTGCCGCCCGTATCGCTGCCGTCCGTGAGGCAGTCGGCCTGGCCGCGTACCACGCTGGTGAGTGGCAGACGGCGGTCGCCGAACTGCGGACGTACCACCGGATGACCGGCCTGCAGAGTCACCTTGCGGTGCTCGCTGACTGCGAGCGGGCGCTCGGCCGTCCGGAGCGGGCGATTGATCTGTACCGGGGCGCGGACCGGAAGGAACTGGACCCTGCGGTCGCCGGCGAGCTACTGATCGTTGCCGCTGGCGCACGGGGCGACCTGGGCCAGAAGGATGCCGCGGTGGCGATGCTCCAGGTGCCGGAGCTGACCGGGGAGGCGACGGAGCCATGGACGGTACGGCTGCGGTACGCGTACGCCGATGCGCTGCTCGCGGTGGGCCGGCGTGAGGAGGCCCGCGAGTGGTTCTCCCGTGCGGCGGAGGTCGACACTGACGGGGCGACCGATGCGGCCGAGCGCCTGTTGGAGCTCGACGGGGTGATGATCGAGGGCGACGAGGAGGACGAGGTCGAGGACGTCGCCACTGACCCCGGTGCCCTCGGCGCTGGGTCGGAACAGCCGGATGCGGAACACGCGGACGGGCAAGCACCCGATGCCGAGTCCACCGGGGCCCAAGACCGTGCTGACGACACCCCCGATGACGGTGCTGACGAAACCCCCGACGACGGTGCTGGTGACCCGAGCGGCCTCAGTTACCAGCGGTCCGGTGGCGACTCGGAAAGCCCTGTTGACGGCGATGAGGCGGGTACCGGGAAGTGACCCTGACCGGGGGAAGTCGGCTGGTCGACGGGTACGCCCTGGTCATCTTTGACCTGGACGGGGTGATCTACCTGGTTGACCAGCCGATCCCCGGGGCGATCGAGGCGGTGCGCCAGCTGCATGCTGAAGAGCGGGCGGTCGCGTACGCCACGAACAACGCGTCTCGTCAGTCCAGTGAGGTCGCCGACCTGCTCACCGGTATGGGCATCGCCGCCCGCCCCGAGGAGGTGCTGACCTCAGCGGCAGCGACCGCGCAGTTGCTCCGCGAGCGGCATCCGGCCGGGACGCAGGTCCTGGTCGTGGGGGCGGAGGCGCTGCGTGCCGAGATCCGCGCCGTTGGGCTTACCCCGGTCGAGCGGGCCGAGGATGAGCCGGTGGCGGTGGTTCAGGGTTATGGTCCGCAGGTCGGCTGGGCTGACCTGGCTGAGGCAACGGCGGCGATTCGGGGCGGGGCGACCTGGGTCGCTACCAACACCGACCGCACGCTGCCCAGCAAGCGGGGTCCACTACCCGGCAATGGCGCCTTGGTCGCCGCGGTGCGGATCGCGCTCGGTCGGGACCCGGACCTGATCGTGGGTAAGCCGGCGCCGGAGCTCTTCGTCGCTGCCTCCCGCCGGGCCAGCGGGGGGCGGGCCCTGGTCGTCGGTGACCGCCTGGACACCGACATTGAGGGCGCGGTGCGAGCGGGGCTGGACAGCTTGTTGGTGTTGACTGGTGTCAGCGACGTGGCCGAGCTGTTGGCTGCTGCGCCGGAGCATCGGCCGACGTTTGTGTCAGTGGACCTGGCGGGGCTCTTCGAGTCGGCTGCGGTGGTTCGGGTGCCAGGGCCGGCGGAGGCCGATGGGTGGTCCGCGGTGGTCCGCGACGGCCGGCTGGAGCTGTCTGGTGCGGGCCGTCCGTTGGATGCGCTGCCGGCGCTCTGCGCGGCGGCATGGTCCTCCGCACGGTCATCGCCAGTGCGGGCGGTCTCCTCGGCGGCTGAGCGGGCGCTCGCGACGTTCGGTCTTTTGCCCGGCTGAGTAGCTCCCGGTCTGTTGTCCGGCTGAGCAGCTCCGGCGAGGGTGGTGCAGGGCCGCGCTCAGGTCGACCCGAGCAGCTTGCGGAGCTTGATCAAGTCGAACGGGTTGGCTTTGATGGACACCCGTCGGGACGCCACCGCGCGGGTGATGTCCAGTTCCCCGCGGACCAGGGCGAGGAGGTCCTCGCTGGTCGTGCTCAGGGCGATCTTGGCTTTCGGGTCGTCACCGTCGGCGAGGTCGGTCAGCTGGCCGTCGGTGAGCCGGCCGTGGAACGCGGCGTCCAGGTCGGTGATCCGGCAGGCCAGCGTCCGGTCCAGGCCGACGTGCTCGCGCACCGCCTCGGCGTTGCCGTTCAGCCGAGTGGTGAGGTCCCGCAACGCCTGCCGGCACTCGTCAACGCTAGCCACATCGCCTCCACAACTCGCCACACCACTCTCCGGCACCGTACCGCACGGGTGGCCTGGCCACGCCGGTAGCGTGAGGACCGCACATCCCCTCTCGTGGAAGGACTCAGGCATGCAGGACGCGTGGCGTTCCTACCTTGCGGTGGCCATGGGCCTGACGGAGGCGCCTCGGAGGAAGGCCCAGGAGACGGCGCGGCGGCTGGTCGGCGCTGGCGGCGCTACCGCGGTCCAGCTTCAGGCGTTTGCCGAGGAATTGGTCTCCACCAGCGCAGCCAACCGGGAAGCGCTGACCAAACTGGTCCGCTTCGAGGTCGAACGGGCGATCGGGGCTGTCGGCCTCGCCACCGCCGACGAGGTGACCGAGCTGACCCGGCGGGTACGAGAGCTGGAGCGGCAGCTTCGGGAGGCGGACCCTTCGCCTGGACGCACCGTGACGGCGCCCGGCCCGGCGAAGCAGGCGGTCGTGAAGAAGACGGTGACGAAGAAGGCAGCCGCGAAGACGACGGTCGCGAAGAAAGCAGTCGCAAAGAAGGCAGTCGCGAAAGAGGCGTTGCCAGGAGAGCCCGTGACCGTCCGGCCGGCAACGGAGATGTCGGCGGCATCGCGATCGGCGAAGCGGGCGCCGCGTCAGAAGCAGCCGGGCGGTCCGGAGTGAGTGCCCGCCACCGCCGGTCGGGCTCCGCTGGCGGGCGGCCGTGACCGGCCTGCCCCGCCCCGGTCCGGCGCAGGGCGCTGCTCCAGCAGGTGGTTCGGGGCCGCCGCGACCAGCGACCCCGGCCGGGCTCGCCGCCGGGAGAGCCGGGGATGAGGCGCCGGCGCCGAACCCGGCGGTTGACGCCGCCGTGCAGGCGGTGGTCAACGCTGCGGGACTGCCCCTGGCGGACCAGATCGCGCAGTATGAGGCGGCATACGAAACGCTGCGGGAAACCCTCGCCAGCATTGACCAGTCCTAAGAGCCGGAGAAGCAGGTATGGCACGTCGTACCCGGTTGGACGCGGAGCTCGTTCGCCGTGGCCTGGCCAGATCGCGCGAGCAGGCCGCCGCCTTGGTGGAGGCTGGCCGCGTTAAGCTACGCGGGGTCCCGGCCCGCAAGGTTGCCGCGCTGGTCAACCCCGCCGATCCGCTGCTGGTCACCGGAGCGGACCCGGCCTCAGAGTATGTTTCGCGGGGCGGGCACAAGCTGGCTGGTGCCCTGGCCGCCTTCGGCCCGGGTGGGCTGACCGCCGCCGGGCGGCGCTGCCTCGACGCCGGCGCGTCCACCGGTGGTTTCACCGACGTGCTGCTGCGCGCCGATGCGGCCGAGGTGGTGGCTGTTGATGTCGGGTACGGGCAGCTCGCCTGGCCACTGCGCAACGACGAGCGGGTACGCGTCTTCGAGCGGACCAACGTGCGCACCCTTACCCCGGCGGCGATCGACGGGCCGGTTGACCTTACCGTCGCCGACCTGTCGTTCATCTCCCTGCGGCTGGTGTTGCCGGCCCTGGCGGCTTGTACCAGCCCGGGCGGCGATCTGGCGTTGATGGTGAAACCGCAGTTCGAGGTGGGGCGCGATCGGGTCGGCGCCGGTGGCGTGGTGCGTGACCCAGCGCTGCGGGCCGAGGCGGTGCTGGAGGTGGCCGGTGCGGCGGCCCAGCTCGGGTTGGGTCTCGCTGATGTCTGCGCCAGCCCGTTGCCGGGGCCCAGCGGAAACGTCGAGTTCTTCGTATGGTTACGCCGGGACGCGCCTGCGGCTGACCCGGAGCGGGTGCGGGCGGTGGTGACGGCCGGGGCCACCGGCGGTCGGTCCGGCACGGCGACGGAGGAGGTAGTGGGGTGAGCGTGCGGGTGAGGCGGGTGGCGCGCGGGGCCGGCGACGGGCCTCGGACGGTACGGCGGGCGCGGTGAACCGGACCGCGCTGCTGGTGACGCACACCGGGCGGCGGCGCAGCACCGAACACGCACGGGCGGTGGCCGGGGACTTGATCGCGGCTGGCTTCGTTATTCGTGTTCTCGCCGAGGAGGCCGAGGACCTTGACCTCCCTGGGGCGGTTCCGGTGACTGGTCCGGAAGCCGCGGAGGGCGCTGAGATCGTCTTCGCGTTGGGTGGGGACGGTACGTTCCTGCGGGCCGCCGAGCTGGCGCGGCCGGCGAAGGTGCCACTACTGGGGATCAACCTCGGGAAGGTCGGCTTTCTCGCCGAGGCTGAGATCGATCATCTGGACTCTGTGGTCCGCGACGTGGTGGGTCGTAACTATACGGTGGACGAGCGGCTCACGCTGGACGTGACGGCCGAGTTCGATGGTGGACCGACGATCGAGTCCTGGGCGTTGAACGAGATCAGCGTCGAGAAGGGGGAGCGGGCCCAGATGCTCGAGCTCCTCGTTGACGTTGACGGGCGGCCGCTGTCCCGCTACGGCTGTGACGGAGTCGTCTGCGCCACTCCCACCGGCTCCACGGCCTACGCGTTCTCCGGCGGTGGCCCGGTCGTGTGGCCCGAGGTGGAGGCCCTGTTGCTGGTGCCGATCAGCGCGCACGCGCTCTTCAGCCGGCCGTTGGTCACCGCGCCCACGTCCACCTTCGTCATCACCGTGGACCCCTTCACCAGTCTCGCGGTGCTCTGCTGTGACGGACGGCGGGTGTACGACCTTCCGCCGGGCGCGCGGGTGACGGTGCGGCGCGGGGCCCTGCCGGTGCGGATCGTGCAGCTGACGGCCCGGCCGTTTACCGACCGGCTGGTGGCCAAGTTTGATCTGCCGGTGCAGGGCTGGCGGGGCAGCCGACACTGAGCTGTCACCGCCGGTGCCCGCGGCTGTCGACTGGTCAAGCGTCGGGCACCGCGTCTACTGTCGGGTGCTGTGCTGGAAGAGCTACGCATCACCGGACTGGGCGTCATCGAGGACACGACGCTGCCGTTGACCGGCGGTATGAACGTGATCACTGGTGAGACCGGTGCGGGTAAGACCATGGTGGTGACCGGTCTCGGCCTGCTCTTTGGCGGGCGCGCCGACGCGGGGCGGGTGCGGGCCGAGCCCGGCCGCGCGGTGGTCGAGGGTCGACTGCGGCTGGCCGGAAGGGTGGCCGAGACCGTATCTACTCGGGTCATTGACGCGGGCGGCGAGCCGGATGAGGACGGTTCGGTGTTGCTCAGCCGCACCGTCACCACAGAGGGCCGTTCTCGTGGCCATCTCGGCGGCCGCAGCATGCCGGTGTCGATGCTCGCCGAGGTGGGCGAGCAGGTGCTCGCGGTGCACGGTCAGTCCGACCAACTGCGGCTGCTGCGCCCGGCCGAGCAGCGCGCGGCGCTCGACCGGTTCGCCGGTCCGGAGCACGAGAAGCTGCTCGACGCGCTGCGCGAGGTGTATACCCGGTGGCGGTCGGTGGTGGACGACCTGGCCAGCCGGCGTCGAAACGCGCGGGAGCGAAATCGGGAAGCCGACCTGCTACGCCTTGGTCTCGACGAGATCACCCGGGTTGATCCGCAGCCGGGCGAGGACGACGAACTCAAGTCGGAGGCACAGCGGCTGGAGCACGCCGAGGGGTTGCGGACGGCGGCGCGGTTGGCCCAGCAGTGCGTGGCCGGGGGGATGGAGGCCGCCGAGGACACCCCGGATGCCACGACGTTACTCGGCACTGCCCGCCGTACCCTGGATGGCCAGTCCGGCACCGACCCCGCCCTGGGGGAGCTGGCGACGCGGTTGGAGGAGGCGGCGACCCTGGTCGCGGATGTCTCCGCGGAGTTGTCGACGTACCTGGCGGGGCTCGACGCTGATCCGGCGCGGTTGCAGGCTGTCTACGAGCGGCGGGCCGCGTTACGTGCGTTGACCCGTAAGTACGCCGACGACACCGACGGGGTGATCGCCTGGGCCGAGCGGGCCCGGGCCCAGCTGTCCGATTTAGATTCCTCGGACGAGCTGCTTGACGAGTTGGACCGGGAGGTGTCTCGGTTGGCCGGCGAGGTGGCTGAGCTGGCCGGTCGGGTGTCGGTGGCGCGACAGGAGGCAGCTACCCGGTTTGCGGCCCAGGTCACCACCGAGCTGGCGGGGTTGGCCATGCCGCACTCTCGGGTGGAGGTGGGGGTGTTGCCCCGCCCAGTGGGGAAGTCCGAACCCGGCCTTTCGGTCAACGGCGTCGAGGTCGGGATCGGGCCGGACGGCGGCGACGAGGTGGAGCTGCGCCTACTGGCACATCCGGGTGCGCCGGCACTGCCGCTGCAGCGGGGCGCCTCCGGCGGTGAGCTGTCCCGGGTGATGCTCGCCATCGAGGTGGTCTTCGCCGGTTCGGGCGGCCCGCCGACGCTCGTCTTCGACGAGGTTGACGCCGGGGTGGGTGGCCAGGCCGCGGTGGAGATCGGCCGTCGACTGGCCCGGCTGGCTCGTAGCCACCAAGTGCTCGTCGTCACCCATCTGCCCCAGGTCGCCGCGTTCGCGAACCGGCACCTGGTGGTGGCGAAGGACACCGGTGGTGCGGTGACGACCAGTGGGGTGCGGGTGGTCGAGGACACCGAAAGGGCGCGGGAACTCGCCCGTATGCTTGCCGGTTTGCCGGATTCGGACCTGGGAATCGCGCACGCCGAGGAGTTACTGGCTGTGGCGGCGCGGGAGCGGCGGGTGTAACACCGGCCCGGGTGGCGTCACCGGCGCGCGGCTCCGGGCCGTAGTGTGCTTCTCTGGACTGGCGGCCCGCGCAAGGCATGTCGCGTGAAGGTCGCCCGCTTCACATGCCAGGATGGTTACGATGCGTCTACCCACGTTGCGTTGGAACCGACCCGCCGAGCCGGGCCGGGCCGGCGGCACCGCCCGCCTGGACCGTCGGACCAAACGTCTGGTTGGCCGGCTACGTCCCGGCGACGTCGCGGTGATCGACCACGTCGACCTGGACCGGGTCGCCGCCGATTCGCTGGTCGCGGTCGGTGTCGGGGCCGTCCTCAACGCCAAGCCGTCGGTCTCTGGCCGCTATCCCAACCTTGGCCCGGAAGTGCTGATCGAGGCCGGCATCCCGCTCCTGGACGACCTGGGCGAGGGCGTCTTCGAACGGATCCAGGAAGGCGACACCGTCCGGATCGAGGGCAACACGGTCTATCTGGGCGAAGAGCCGGTGGCCCACGGTGACCTGCAGGATGCGGAGACCATCGGGAAGGCGATGGCCGATGCCCGGGAGGGGCTGTCGGTCCAGCTGGAGGCGTTCGCCGCGAACACCATGGTCTACCTGAAGCAGGAGCGGGACCTGCTGCTGTACGGGGTGGGTGTTCCGGACATTCGCACCGAGATTCAGGGCCGGCACTGCCTGATCGTGGTGCGTGGCTACGACTACAAGGCCGACCTGGATGTGCTGCGCCCGTACATCCGGGAGTTCAAGCCGGTGCTCATCGGCGTCGACGGGGGGGCGGATGCCCTGGTCGAGGCCGGCTATCCACCCGACATGATCATCGGTGACATGGATTCGGTGACCGACGACGTGCTGCGTTGCGGCGCCGAGGTCGTGGTGCATGCCTACCCGGACGGGCGGGCACCCGGGCTGACCCGGGTCAATGGCCTCGGCGTCCCGGCAGTCACCTTTCCCGCCGCCGCCACCAGCGAGGACCTGGCGATGCTGCTCGCCGACGAGAAGGGCGCCTCGCTCCTGGTGGCGGTCGGCACGCACGCCACGCTCGTCGAGTTCCTGGACAAGGGACGGGGTGGGATGGCGTCGACCTTCCTCACCCGGCTGAAGGTTGGCGGCAAGCTGGTTGACGCCAAGGGCGTGAGTCGGCTCTACCGGCAGAACATCTCCGGATCCTCACTGCTGCTGCTGGTGCTGTCCGCGCTTGCCGCGATGGCCTCGGCCGTGGCGGTCTCCACCGTCGGCAAGGCGTACCTGGGTGTGGTCTCCGAGTGGTGGAACAATTTTGTGTTCCAGCTGGAACGGCTCTTCTGACGCCGTCCACCCGACAAAGAGGCTGCAGGTGTGATCAACTTCCGGTACCACGTGGTGTCCCTGACCGCGGTTTTCCTGGCGCTGGCGATCGGCCTGGTGGTTGGTACCACCGCGCTCAACGGGCCGGTGGCAGACGCTCTCAATGACAACGTCAATGAGCTGCGGAAAGACAACCAGGTGTTGCGTCAGGAGGTCAACAACCTCGAGGAGGAGTTGACCCGCGAGGATGACTTCGCCGCCGAGTTGGCCGCAGTGGTCATGCCAGGCCGGCTCACCGGCAAGCGGGTGCTGGTGCTCAGCCTGCCGACGGGGCGTAAGCACACCGATGGCGTGGTCAACATGCTTCAGCTCGGCAACGCCGACGTGGTCGGCCGGGTTGACCTGCAGGACAAGTTCATCAACCCGGAGAACAACAACGACCTGCTGGAGCTGGCCGTCACCGCGGCCCGTCCCACCAACGCGCCGACCACCAACCTGCCCGGCAACGGGAATGGTGTGGAGACCTCCAGCGCGCTGCTGGCCACGGTGCTGCTGGACGGGGTGCCGGAGGCGACACCGATCAGTGAGGCCGACCGGCGGGCCGTACTGGCTGCCTACACCAACGCCAACTACCTCACCACCTCCGAGCGGCTCACCCAGTCAGCGGAGGCGGTCGTGGTGGTCAGTGGCCAGCCGTACTCGGACAAGGACTCCTCGAAGAAGGACGAGTCGGTGGTCAAGGTCACTGAGCAGTTCGATCGGACCGGCGCGACCGTGGTCGGCGGCAACGGCTCGGAAGGCGGGAACCTGGTGGCCTTCGTCCGGGGCGACGCGGTGCTGGCCGGGAGGATCTCCACCGTCGACAACGCCAACACCGTCCAGGGGCAGTTGGTCACCGCGCTCGCCCTGGCACAGCAGGTCAACGAGGACAAGGCGGGTCACTATGGTGTCGGCGACAACGCCGCGTCGCTGGTTCCTAGACTGCCCCAATGATCGTGACGATCAACATCAGGCCCTGGCCCGCCAACTGGAGGGAGTCGGTGTGAGTGAGCGTGCCGAGCAGTCCGCGGCGGGCAACAGCCAAACGGATCATGTGTTTACCGCGGGGTGCGAGGTGACGACGTGAGCTGGTTGGGTCGTCTCGTCGTCGCCGGTGCCGGCGCCGCCGTCGCCCGTTACGCCCTGCGTGGGGTGCGGACCTCACCGGCGGGCCCAGCGTTGGAGCGGACGAACTTTCGGGGCCGGCCGGTGACCCTCGCGGCCGGGCCGGCGCTCGCCGCCGGTGCCGCCGTCGCCGGTGCCGCCGGCGCACCGGGTGCCGCTGCCGGCGGGGCGGCCCTGGTCGCCGGCCTCGGCGCCGGGGCGGTGGGGCTCTACGACGACGTGGTCGGCGCGCGGCCGGAGCAGAAGGCCGCCAAGGGCTTCGCCGGGCACCTCGCCGCGCTGCGCGAGGGACGGATCACCGCCGGCCTGGTCAAGGTCGTCGGTGTGGGCGCGGCGGGGCTGTCCGCCGCTGCGCTGCTCGCCGGTGACCCGGCCGTCGCCCGGCATCCGCGTCGGCAGCGGCAGGGCACGGTCGGCCGGGGCGTGGACGTCCTCCTCGGCGCGGGTGTGATCGCCGGCACCGCCAACCTGATCAACCTGCTCGACCTGCGGCCGGGACGGGCGGTGAAGTCCGGGCTGTTGCTCGGCGCACCGTTGGTGACAAGCCCGCACGGCGGGATCGTCGCCGGTGCTGCCGGCGCCGCCGCCGGGCTGCTCCCCGCGGACCTTGACGAGGAGGTGATGCTCGGCGACAGCGGCGCCAACGCGCTCGGTGCGCTGCTCGGCGTCACGCTCGCGGCGCGCACCGGACCGGTCGGCCGGGCCGGTCTGCTCGCCGTCCTCGCCGGTCTCACCGCCGCCAGCGAGCGGATCAGCTTCACCCAGGTCATCCGGCAGACCCCCGGGCTGCGCGAGCTGGACGCGCTGGGCCGTCGCGCCGACTGACGTGACGAACCCGGCCCCGTACGCCGCCGCCGGCCGAGTAGCCGGGGCCGCCGCGCTGATCGCCGTACTCACCGTGGTCAGTCGGCTCGCCGGCTTCGGTCGTACCGCCGTCTTCACCTGGACGCTCGCACCCACCGATCTTGGTGCTACGTACGTGGTGGCGAACGCCGCTCCGAACGTGATCTTCGAGATGGTCGCCGGCGGTGCCCTCGCCAGCCTGGTGGTGCCACTGCTGGCCGCTCCGGTGGCGGCGGCGGACCGGGGGGCGGTTGCCCGGACCACCGGGGCGCTGCTCACCTGGGTGCTCACCCTGCTGGTGCCACTCGCGCTGGCGGTGGCGCTGCTGGCCGGCCCGATCGTGGAGCTGCTGGGCGGCGGACTAGACCCCGCCCAGCAGGCCAGCGGCGAGCGGATGCTGCGGGTGTTCGCCCCGCAACTGCCGCTGTACGGGGTCGGCATCGTGCTCACCGGGGTTCTCCAGGCGCACCGCCGATTCGCCTGGCCGGTGATCGCCCCACTGCTGTCCAGCCTTACCGTCATCGCGGTCTACCTGGGCTTCACCGTCGCAGAGGGGCGGCTGGCCAGTGTGGCGGGCGTCAGCCGCGGTGGGGAGCTGTTGCTGTCGTTGGGAACGACCGCCGGAGTGGCGGTGCTGTCCCTGTCGCTGCTGATCCCGTTCCGCCGGCTGGGATACGCGCCGGTGCTCGGCTTCCGCTTCCCCGCCGACGCCCGCACCCGGGTCGGTGGACTCGCGGTGGCCGGCGCGGTGACGGTGACCGCGCAGCAGGTGGCCCTCGTGGTGAGTCTGAACCAGGTCTCCTACGGTGCGGTCAGCAACCTCGGTGCGTTCCAGCTCGCCCAGACGGTCTACCTGCTGCCGTGGGCGGTGCTGGCGGTGCCATTGGCGGTAGCCGCCTATCCGAGCCTGGCCGCCGCCGGGTCCGTCGGGGACGAGGCGGCATACCGGGCGACGTTGGCCCCGGCCACCCGGGGAGTACTGCTGCTGAGCTGCCTCGGTGCAGCCGTCCTGGTCGGTACGGCCGTGCCGGTTGGGCACTTCTTCTTCGTCAACGGCGCGGCGGCGACCGCCGCTGCCGGGATCGCCGGCTTCGCGCCCGGCCTGATTGGCTACGGGCTCTTCGCCGTGCTGAGCCGCGCCCTCTACGCACGGGGGCAGACGCGGGCGGCCACCGGCGCGATCGCCGTCGGTTTTCTCGTGGTGCCCGTCGCGGCGTTGCTGCTCAGCGTCGCGCTGCCGCTGCGGGACCGGGTTCCGGCGGTCACCCTGGCGAATTCGGTGGGGATGATGGTGCTCGGTGCCCTGCTGGTGCTCGCCGTCCGACGGACCGCCGGCGCCACGGCGCTCGCCGGCATCGGCCGGGCCGGGGTAGCCGGCCTGATCGGTGGAGGGCTGGCGGCGTTGGTGGGTTGGGCGGTGGCACGGTCGCTGCTGGCGGCTACCGATGGCACCCCGGGCGTACCGGTAGCCCTCGTACAGGGCATGCTGTCCGGTGTCGTGGTCGGTGTCGTGTTCCTCGCGGTGGTCTGGGTACTGGACCGGCCGGACGTACGACCACTGCTCGCCGGAGCGCTGCGAAAGCTCGGGCTGACCCGCGGGAGACGGTCGGCCACCCCGGCCGGCGGGCAGCGGAAGGACGGTGTCCCCCCGGAGCGGGGCGACGGGAAGGAGACGGTGTCCCGGTGACGGAACCGACCCCGGGGGCCGGCCGGGCCGGCACGGTCGCCCTGCTGCTCGCCTCCAGCACCGGCGGTGTGGGGCAGCACGTCCGGTCGTTGGCCGCCGGGCTGACCGGCGCCGGCATCGCGGTGCTGGTCTGTGGCCCGGCCGCGACCGAAGAGCAGTTCGATTTCACCGGTGTCGGCGCCCGCTTCCGGGCGGTGGAGATCCCGGCCAGCCCGACCCCCGCCGACCTGCGGGCGGTGACCGCGTTTCGCCGGGCCCTCGCCGCCGAACCGGTCGCTGTGGTGCACGCGCACGGGCTGCGCGCCGGTCTGGTCGCCGTCGTGGCCCGGCCGGCTGCCCCGCTGGTGGTCACCTGGCACAACGCCGTCCTCAGCGGGGGCCTGCGCGGTAGCGCGTCCCGTCTGGTCGAGCGGGTTGTTGCCCGCGGCGCTCAGGTGACCCTCGGTGCCTCGGCTGACCTGGTCGCACGAGCCACCGCGTTGGGTGCGTCGGACGCCCGGTTCGCCCCGGTCGCCGCGCCGCCGCTGCCCGAACCGCACCGCCGCCGGGACGCGGTCCGCGCCGAGTTCGGCGTCGGCAGCGACCAGCCGCTGATTCTGTCGGTTGGCCGACTACATCCCCAGAAGCGGTACGACCTCCTGGTTGACGCCGCTGCCCGGTGGCGTACCCGCGACCCGACGCCAGCCGTGGTGATCGCCGGCAGCGGACCGGCGTACCTGCAACTGGCGGCCCGGATCTCTGCGGCCCGAGCGCCGGTGACCCTGCTCGGGCACCGCACTGACGTGGCCGACCTGCTGACCGGTGCCGACATCGCCGTGGTCACCAGTGACTGGGAGGCCCGGCAGCTGTTCGCGCAGGAGGCGATGCGGGTCGGGGTACCGCTGGTGGCGACCGCGGTTGGCGGCCTGCCCGAGTTGGTCGGCGACGCCGCCATCCTGGTACCGCCGGGCGATGTCGACGCGGTTGACACCGCCGTCGTTAGTTTGTTGGCTGACCCGGCCCGGCGGACCGAACTGGGCCAGCGGGCCCGCGGGCAGGCAGCGACCTGGCCGACCGAGGCAGAGACCAGCGCCCACCTCGCCGCCCTCTACGCCGAGTTGTCCCCGGACGTGGCCGGCGGCCCCACCACCCCGGACGCTGGTGCACCGTCGACGGGACAGCGGTGATGCTGCGCCGACTCACCCCCGCCCTGCTGACCCTGCTCGTCGTGGCGCTCGGGGTGGCCGCGCTGGCCGCCCGGCCGGCGGTTCACTCCCCGGAGCGGACCGCCGATTTCGTGGTCCTGGCCGGCGTCGCCGGGCTGCGGTGGGAAGACGTGGACGCGCAGACGACACCGACGCTGTGGCGGTTGGCGCAGGAGGGCTCGATCGGGTCGTTGGCGGTGCGCTCTGCCCACCAGCCCACCTGTCCGGTGGACGGCTGGCTGACCCTCGGGGCGGGCAGCTTCGCCGCCTGGCCGGGCGAGCGGACGGAGGGCAGCTGTCCACCCACCGACGTCGTCGTGGAGCGGCCGGATGGAATCGGCGCGAACCTGCCGGACCAGGAGGGTGTCGTTCTGTCGAGCCAGGAACGGCTCTCCTGGGGGACCGTGCCGGGTTCGTTGTCGGAGTCGGTGCGTTGCTCGGTGGCGGTGGGCCCCGGCGCGGCGGTGGCTGCCGCCCGGCCGTTCGGCCGGGTGGACCGGTACGAGCCGGAACTGCCGGCGGACCCGACCGACCTCCTACGCTCGTGCGTGCTCAGTATTGTCGATCTCGGTGCCGTCGAAGGTGAGAACCCGGCGACCCGGGCGGCTGCGGCCCGCGCGGCCGACGCGCGACTGGCCCAGGTACTGGCCGCCCGCCCGCCCCGCTCCCTGGTTGTCGTCGCCGGGGTGGCGGACACCGGGGAGCCGTCCCGGCTGCACGTCGCGGTCGCCGACGGTGAGGGCTGGGAAGAGGGCTGGCTGACCTCGCCGACCACCGACCGTCCGGGCTATCTGCAACTGGTTGACCTGGCACCGACCGCGCTGACCGCCCTGGGCCGGCCACTGCCCGAGCGCCCGTTTCTGGGGCGGGCCGCCGACCTCGCCACCGCGATCGCCGGCCCGGTGGACGCCGACCTGGAAGCCGCGGCACAGCGCCGCGTCGCCGGCTGGTTCTTCGGGTTACTCGCCGCCGCGCAGGTGCTCCTCGGGGTGGCCGTGCTACCGCTGCTGCGCCGCGCTCGACGGCACGCCGGCCCGTACGGTCCCCAGCCGGTATCCCGGCGGATTGTCGCGGTGGTGGAGCTGCTGCTCGTCGCGGCTGCGCTCGCCCTGCCGGCCGCGCTCCTGGCCGACCTGCTCCCGTGGTGGCGTGGTACGCACCCCGGGTGGTTCTTCGCCGGGATCACCCTCGCGCTGATCGGCACCGCGACGGCACTCGTCCGGTTCCTGCCCGGCTACGGGAGCACGCTTGGGCCACTGGGCGCGGTGGCGTTCCTGGCCACGCTGACGGTTGGTGCCGACGTGTTGACCGGTGCCCATCTCCAGCTCAACGGTGTCGTGGGCTACTCCGCGGTGGACGGGGGCCGGTTCGTCGGCCTGGGCACGGTGGGGCTTGGGGTGCTCCTGGCCGGGGCGCTACTCCTGGCCGGCTGGCTCGCCCAGCGGGTTCGTCGCTCCCGGCGACCGGTGGTGATCGTGGCCGTCGGTGGGGTCGCCGTGGTGTTGGTCGGCAGCCCCTACCTCGGTGCCGACTCCACCGGCGCGATCGCGTTGACCGCCGGGGTGAGCCTCGCCGCGGCGATCAGCGCCAGTGGTTGGTTGACGCTCACCCGCCTGGCCTGGGCGACGATGGCTGGGCTGGCGGTGACGGTGGGTTTCGCCCTGGTCGACCTCGACCGCCCCACTGGTGAGCGAGGCGATCTGGGTCGGTTCCTGGCCGCGGTCGACGACGGGACCGGGGGGCTGATTGTTCACCGGGCCAGCACCGCCAACCTGGAAACGTTCTTCGGCAGCCCGTTGACGGTGCTGGCCCTGGCCGGTGTGCTTCTGGTGTGGTTCGCCCTACTGCAACCGTGGGGCGGTCTGCAGCGGCTGTTCGGCATCTACCCGGCGGTTCGGGGAGCGATGACCGGCACCGCGGTCGCTGCGGTGCTCGGCGGACTGCTGGATGGGGTGGCGCTGGACGTCGCTGGGGCAGCGGTGGCCGTGGTGGTGCCGATGGCGGCCCTCGCCGCGTTGCGGGTACTGGACCACTCCACCGACCGGACCAGCCCGACGCCCGGTGGGGACGGCGGCCCGACCGGCTCGACTGGCTCGAGCGGCTCGACCGGCTCCGACGGTAGGCCGGATCGAGGTCGGCGCTCGGAGAGCCCCGGTGGCGAAGACGGCCCGGCTGGCTCGGCACCGGGTGGCGACGGTTCGGCCGACAATCCTGGACCGTCCGGGGGCGGCGAGGCCGGTGCGGCGCCGGTGGACCGATGGGAAGCCGGGACGGCCGCCGGCAAGATCCCGACGGCTCGCGCATCGGACGAGGTCACGACGCTCTGACCCGCCAGCGGTAGACGATGCCGCTGGCGGGTGCGCCGGGCGGCGGGACCAGGTGGGGTGTTAGCGTGGAATCCCGTGGATCGCGTGATCACTCTGATCAACACGGCGGTCTGCACGACCGCGACAGACGACACGGGAGCAGGCCTTGGCCCCTTCAGTACGGACGACCAGGCACATTTTCGTCACCGGAGGCGTGGCCTCCTCGTTGGGTAAAGGCCTGACTGCCTCCAGCCTCGGTAGCCTGCTTACCGCGCGTGGCATGCGTGTGGTGATGCAGAAGCTCGACCCCTACCTCAACGTGGACCCGGGGACGATGAACCCGTTCCAGCACGGTGAGGTCTTCATCACCGAGGACGGTGCCGAGACCGATCTCGATGTCGGTCACTACGAGCGGTTCCTCGACCGGGACCTGTCCGGGAAGGCCAACGTCACCACCGGGCAGATCTACTCGGAGGTGATCGCCAAGGAGCGGCGCGGCGAGTACCTGGGGGATACCGTCCAGGTCATCCCGCACATCACCAACGAAATCAAGTCGCGGGTGCTCGGGATGGCCGAACCTGACGGCGAGGGCCAGGTGCCGGACGTCGTCATCACCGAGGTCGGCGGGACCGTCGGCGACATCGAGTCGCTGCCGTTCCTGGAGGCGATCCGGCAGATCCGCCACGATCTGGGGCGGGACAACTGTTTCTATCTGCACGTCTCGCTGGTGCCCTACCTGGCGCCGTCGGGCGAGCTGAAGACCAAGCCCACCCAGCACTCGGTCGCGCAGCTGCGCAGCATCGGTATCCAGCCGGACGCACTGGTACTGCGCTGTGACCGGGAGATCCCGGACAAGGTCAAGCAGAAGCTCGCCCTCTACTGCGACGTTGACCTCGAGGCGGTCACCGCCGCCGCAGATGCGCCCAGCATCTACGACATCCCGAAGGTGCTGCACCGGGAGGGTCTTGACGCGTACGTGGTGCGTCGGCTCGGCCTCTCCTTCCGGGATGTGGCCTGGGCCCGCTGGGACGACCTGTTGGAGCGGGTGCACCAGCCCCGACACACGATCACCGTCGCCCTTGTGGGTAAGTATGTTGACCTGCCCGACGCGTACCTGTCGGTGAGTGAGGCGATCCGAGCCGCCGGCTTCGGGCACCGAGCCCGGGTACGGCTGAAGTGGGTGCCCAGCGACGAATGTGTCACCTCGGCCGGCGCGGCGGCCGCCCTGGCCGGGGTTGACGGTGTCGTCATCCCCGGTGGGTTCGGCGTCCGCGGCATCGAGGGCAAGGTCGGCGCCGCCCGGCATGCCCGGGAGAACGGCGTTCCGCTGCTCGGCCTCTGCCTCGGCCTCCAGTGCATGACCATTGAGGTGGCCCGGCACCTCGCGGGTCTGGACGGTGCGAACTCGTTGGAATTCGACGGGGAAGCCACCCATCCGGTCATCGCCACCATGGCCGACCAGGAGGACATCGTCGCGGGCCGGGGCGACCTCGGCGGCACCATGCGGCTCGGGGCATGGCCGGCGGTGCTCACCGAGGGGTCGATCGTCGCCGAGGCGTACGGCAGCACCGAGGTCAGCGAGCGGCACCGGCACCGGTTCGAGGTGAACAACGCCTACCGTGACGTGCTCACCAAGGCGGGCCTGCACATCTCGGGGACCTCGCCGGACGGCCGGCTGGTCGAATTCGTCGAGCTGGACCGCGACCTGCACCCGTTCTTCGTGGCCACCCAGGCGCACCCGGAGCTGAAGAGCCGCCCGACCCGCCCGCACCCGCTGTTCGCGTCCTTCGTGGCGGCGGCCCTCGCGTACGCGCAGGCTGATCAGCTCCCGGTCGACCTGGACGGTGCGGCGGAGGCGAATGCCGCCAGTAACGGTGGGGCCTCCACGGCACCGGCGGCGTCGGCCTCGTGAGCCCGGCCGGTCACCGTTACCAGGTGCGTTCGCGCGTCGAGCGGTACCGGGGTCGGATCTTCGATGTGGTCACCGACGAGGTGACCATGCCCGGTGGCGGCACCGCCCTCCGGGACTGTGCCCGACACCCGGGCGCGGTATCGGTGGTGGCCCTGGACGAGGCGGGTCGGGTGGTGCTGATCCGGCAGTATCGGCACCCGGTCGGCCGGCACCTGTGGGAGCTGCCGGCCGGGCTGTTGGACATCGCGGGCGAGGACCCGGCCGCTGCCGCCGGCCGGGAACTGGTCGAGGAGGCTGACCTGAACGCGGGTCGGCTCGATGTCCTGGTCGACGTGCACAGCTCACCGGGGTTCACCAATGAACTGGTCCGGGTGTTCTTGGCCCGTGACCTCACCGAGGTGCCGGTCGGTCGGCGGCACGGCCGGGCCGAGGAGGAAGCCGATCTTCAGCTCGTCCGGGTTGCCCTGGACGAGGCGGTGGAGATGGTGCTGGCTGGGGAGATCACCAACGCCGCGACGGTCGCCGGGCTGCTCGCCGCCGCTCGCGCCCGAGACGGGGGCTGGACGGCGCTGCGGCCGGCCGGGACACCGCTGCCACGCTGAATACGTATGTGAAAGGGGGGCCGCGCGCGGCCCCCCTTTCACATATACGGTGAAACCGGTCAGTCGCGCAGCGGCCGGCCTTGGCCGTCAACCCCACCCTTGATCAGGATCAGGACGCCGTCAACGACGCCCCAGATGCCGCCGATGCCGCACGTCACCAGGGTGACGATGAGCTGGAGTACGCCGATCTTGGTGTGGCCCATGTAGAACCGGCCGACGCCGAAGCTGCCGAGCACGACCTGCAGGACGCCCGCGACGATTTTGCTCTTATCGGACCCACCCATCGGGTGGGTAAAAGGAGTAGTCACGAGGGGACACAGTAATGATCCACATCAGCTGTCTGAACGGGGGATCAGTAGGTCCGGCGAGAAGTGGCGAATCTGGTCCCAACAGCGGAGTGTGCCGCCCCGCACCGGGCGGTTACCAAGATCGGCTTGACACATCGTCAGCGGGAGCACCGACGACATGTCACAGTGCTGGCTCCCGGACGGTCAACTCCGGCCTAGACTGCCGCCGGCGGGGTGAGCACCGCGGCAACGGAGCCGCTGTGACGCCGCGTAGCCGGGGCGAGCAGCCCTGGAGGAGGGGGTCTGCATCGTGAAGGTCGGCATCCCACGTGAGATCAAAAATCACGAGTACCGAGTGGCGATCACGCCCGCCGGCGTCAACGAGTTCGTCCGCGCCGGCCATCAGGTCTTCATCGAGTCCGGCGCCGGCGTCGGCTCCAGCACCAGCGACGAGGACTTCGCCGCCGCCGGTGCCACGATCCTCCCCACCGCGGACGAGGTGTGGGAGACCGCCGAGCTGGTACTGAAGGTCAAGGAGCCGGTCGCGGAGGAGTACCACCGGATGCGGCCGGGCCAGGTCCTCTTCACCTACCTGCACCTGGCCGCCTCCAAGGAGTGCACCGACGCGCTGCTGGACCGCGGGGTTACCGCCATCGCGTACGAGACCGTCGAACTGCCCGACCAGTCGCTGCCCCTGCTCGCCCCGATGTCCGAGGTGGCCGGGCGGCTCGCCCCGCAGGTCGGCGCCTACCACCTACAGGCCCAGGGCGGTGGACGTGGCGTACTGATGGGCGGCGTCTCCGGGGTGTACGCGGCGAAGACCGTGGTAATCGGTGCCGGCGTCTCCGGGATGAACGCCGCCGCGATCGCGCTCGGCCTCCAGGCCGAGGTGCTGCTGCTGGACAAGAACGTGGCCCGGCTACGTCAGGCCGACGCGATCTACCGAGGGCACCTGCAGACGGTCGCCTCCAACGCGTACGAGATCGAGCGGGCGGTGGTTGACGCGGACCTGGTCATCGGCGCGGTGCTGGTGCCCGGTGCCAAGGCGCCGACCCTGATCTCGAACGAGCTGATCGCCCAGATGAAACCCGGCAGCCTTCTGGTCGACATCGCCATCGATCAGGGGGGCTGCTTCGAGGACTCGCGCCCCACCACCCACGCCGAACCGACGTACCCGGTGCACAACTCCGTCTTCTACTGCGTGGCGAACATGCCCGGGGCGGTGCCACACACCAGCACCTACGCGCTGACCAACGTGACCCTGCCGTACGCCCTGGAACTGGCCAACTTCGGTTGGCGGGAGGCGCTGCGTCGGGACCCCGCCCTCGCGCTGGGTCTGAACACCCACGATGGTCAGGTCGTCTACGGACCGGTCGCCGACGCGCACGGCATGGCCACCCTGCCGCTGGCCGAGGTGCTGGCCTGACCGGCGGCGACGCAACCGTGGCGGCCGAGGCCGGACCAGATCCCGCGCCGGCCCTACGCCGCGCCGTCCGCGGCTACCTGGACCACCTCGCCGTTGAGCGGGGACTCGCGGCGAACACCCTCGCCTCGTACCGGCGGGACCTGGCCCGCTACCTCGACACCCTCGCGTCGAGTGGGGTGACCGACCTGGCGTCGGTCGCCCCGGGCCAGGTGGAAGCCCACCTGGCCCGGCTGCGCGTCGGGGACGAAGAACGCCCGCCCCTCGCGGCCTCCTCCGCGGCGCGGGCCGTCAGCGCCGTACGCGGACTGCACCGCTTCGCGCTGCGCGAGGGCCTGACCGGTGCCGACCCGAGCCGTGAGGTCCGCCCACCCGCGCCGCCCCGCCGGCTACCCCGGGCGCTGCCCGTTTCCGACGTGATCCAACTACTGGAGGCGGCCGGACCGGTCTCCACCGCCGGCGCGGAGGCGCCACTCGGGCTGCGGGACCGGGCGCTGCTGGAGTTCCTGTACGGCACCGGCGCGCGGATCTCCGAGGCGGTCGGCGCCGCCGTTGACGACCTCGACACCGACTCCGGCGCGGTACTGCTGCGGGGCAAGGGCGGGCGGAACAGACTCGTTCCGATCGGCGGGTACGCCGTGGCCGCGCTGCACGCCTACCTGGTGCGCGCCCGCCCCGGCCTCGCCGCCGCCGGCCGAGGCACCCCGGCGGTCTTCCTCAACTCCCGCGGCGGCCCGCTGTCCCGGCAGGGCGCCTGGGCCATCCTGCGCGGTGCCGCCCGGCGGGCCGGCCTGCCGGATGCCGGGCCGCAGGCGGTTTCCCCGCACACGTTGCGTCACTCCTACGCCACCCACCTGCTCGACGGTGGCGCCGACGTGCGCGTCGTGCAGGAACTTCTCGGCCACGCCTCGGTCACCACCACCCAGGTGTACACGCTGGTCACCGTCGAACGGCTACGGGAGGTGTACGCGACAGCCCACCCGCGGGCGCTCGGTTGATGGGTGTGACACGCCGGACCGGTGCTGAGCGGCCAGCTCGCCGGTGGCGTACAGTCAGGTCCGGCGCGGACCTGGCGGAAGTGACGCGGCCCAGGATTCGCGACGGCGTCGCGAAGGACGTCGGTCGGCTCCGACGCCGGTATGGTCGTCGGGAGGGGGCAACGAAGACATGGTTGGCAACGGTGGCCGTGCCGAGACCTGGACCTCGGAGCTCCGCGAGCAGCAGTCCACACTCGGTAATGACCTCGGTCCGGCAGATCCGGCCGCGTACACGACGCGGAAGCCGATCCCCGAACCGATGCCGACCGATCGGCACGGCCCCGCCCGCATCATCGCGATGGCGAACCAGAAGGGCGGTGTCGGCAAGACCACCACGACCATCAACCTGGGCGCCGCGCTGGCCGAGTATGGTCGCCGGGTGCTGCTGGTCGACTTTGACCCGCAGGGCGCCCTCTCGGTCGGCCTGGGGGTCAACCCGCACAACCTCGACCTGTCGGTCTACAACCTCCTCATGCAGGACGACGTCACCTGTGACGATGTGCTGATCAAGACCGATGTGGCGGGACTGCACCTGCTTCCGGCCAATATCGACCTCTCCGCTGCCGAGATCCAACTGGTCAACGAGGTCGCCCGGGAGATGGCGCTGGCGCGGGTGCTGAAGAGCATCCGGAAGGAATACGACTTCATCCTGATTGACTGCCAGCCCTCCCTGGGCCTATTGGCGATCAACGCGCTGACCGTCTCCCACGGCGTGCTCATCCCGCTGGAGTGCGAGTTCTTCAGCCTCCGTGGGGTGGCCCTGCTGCTGGACACAATCGACAAGGTTCGCGAGCGACTCAATTTCGACCTGGAGCTCGAAGGCATCCTCGCCACCATGTACGACAGCCGCACCACCCACTGCCGCCAGGTGCTGCAGCGGGTGGTGGAGGCTTTCGGCGACAAGGTCTACCAGACGGTGATCACCAAGACCGTGAAGTTCCCCGAGTCCACCGTCGCCGGGGCGCCGATCACCACCCTCGACCCGGCCTCCTCCGGCGCGCGGAACTACCGGCAACTCGCCCGCGAGGTGATCGCCGCCCAGGCGGAGCGGTAGACCGAAAGTAGGGCGCCCAGGTGGTGGACTACGGTTTGCCGGTGACCGCACCGCCCCTCGACCAGCCCACGCCCGCCGGGGCCAGCGACCCCGCCCGCGGTGGGGAGGAGACCAGCGGCTTCACCGTTCGGTTGGCCAACTTCACCGGCCCGTTCGACCTGCTGCTGCAGCTGATCAGCAAGCACAAGCTGGACGTCACCGAGGTGGCGTTGCACCAGGTCACCGACGAGTTCATCGCCTACCTGCGGGCCCTGGGCGAGCACTGGGATCTGGACGAGACCAGCGAGTTCCTGCTCGTCGCCGCCACCCTGCTCGACCTCAAAGCGGCCCGGCTGCTACCCGCCGCCGAGGTTGAGGATGAGGCGGACCTGGCCCTGCTGGAAGCCCGGGACCTGCTCTTCGCGCGGCTGCTGCAGTACAAGGCGTACAAGGAGGCGGCGGCGCACATCGCGGTGCTCGAGGAGACCGGCGGGCGGCGGTACCCGCGGGCGGTGACGCTGGAGCCACGGTACGCGCAGGCCCTGCCCGACCTGGTGTTTGGGATCGGCCCACAGCGGCTACGGGACCTGGCTGCCCGGGTGTTCACCCCGAAACCGCCGCCCGAGGTGTCCATCGCGCACGTGCACCGGGTCCGGGTCAGCGTCCGGGAGCACGCCGAGATCATCGCCGAGCGGTTACGCCGGGCCGGCACGGCCACGTTCACCGGGCTCTGCGCGGACTGCGAGGCCCTCCTCGAGGTGGTGGCCCGCTTCCTCGCCCTGCTGGAACTCTACCGGGAAGGGCTGGTCGCCTTCGCCCAGGAAGAGGCCCTGGAAGAGCTGACCGTACGCTGGACCGGCCCCGTCGATGGCGGGGGTGACCTGGATATCGACGAGTACGCGGGGAGCCGCTCCACCGCCGGATCCGACGAGGCTGGCCCGGTCGACTCCGGCCCGTTCGACTCCGGCGCGGCCGGCGCTGGCCCGGCCGACTCCGGGTCCGGAGGGGCAGCGCCACCCCCGGCGACCAGGTCGTACCCGGCAGGGTCGGCGCCACCCGGCGGAGGGCCGGCTACGACAGAGGACAAGCGAGATGGGTGACGAGGAACACCGGGACTCCCTGGCCGACCAGGCCGCCGCGTGGATCCCGCCATGGGAACGCCACCGCGAGGCAACGACCAAACCGGTCGCGGAGGCAGCAGCCGCTGCCGCCTCGGACGGGGGAGACCCCAACCCCGAACCGCCCGGTGCTGGTGCCGAAGCGGGTACCGGCGCTGGCCGGGAGTCGGCACCCGAACGGGGACGGTCCCACAAACGGGGGCCGGCCCCGCCCCCCGCGTTGGTGCTCGACGACGCCGAGCTACACGGTGCCCTGGAAGCGATCCTCCTGGTCGTGGACGAGCCGGTCGCCGAGATGACCCTCGCCGACGTACTGGAGCAGCCGCTCGAACGGGTCCGGGCGATGCTGCACGCCATCTCCACCGACTACACCACCCGCGGGCACGGCTTCGAGCTGCGCCGAGCGGCCGGCGGGTGGCGCCTGTACACCCGGCCGGAGTACGCCGGGTACGTGGAACGGTTCGTCCTCGACGGCCAGACCGTACGGCTGACCCAGGCCGCGCTGGAGACCCTGGCCGTGGTCTCCTACAAGCAGCCAGTGACCCGATCCCGGATTTCCGCCATCCGCGGTGTGAACTGCGACGGGGTGATCCGTACCCTGGTCTCCCGCGGGCTGGTGGAGGAGTGCGGCACCGAACCGGAAACCGGTGCCCACCTCTACCGGACCACCACCCTGTTCCTGGAGAAGCTCGGCTTGGACAGCATCACCGACCTGCCGCCGCTCGCTCCGTTCCTCCCCGACGATGTGGAAGACCTCGCCGATGCCTCGCGATAACCGCGCCCCGAAACCCGACGCGCCCGTCTACACCGGCCCGGAACGCCTCCAGAAGGTGCTCGCCGCCGCCGGTGTCGGATCTCGACGTGCCTGCGAAGACCTGATCTTCCGCCGGCGGGTGACAGTGAACGGCCGGGTCGCCCAACTCGGGGACCGGGCGGATCCGACCTCCGACACCATCTACGTCAACGGCGAGCGCCTCCAGGCCGACATCCGGCTGGTCTACCTCGCCATGAACAAGCCCCGGGGCGTCGTCTCCACCATGGCGGACGAGAAGGGCCGGACCGCCCTCGCCGACTTCCTCGGCAACCGGGTGGAAGAGCGGGTCTACCACGTCGGACGCCTCGACGCGGACAGCGAGGGCCTGCTGCTACTCACCAACGACGGCACGCTCGCGCATCGGCTCATGCACCCCTCCTTTGGGGTGCCCAAGACGTACCTGTGTGAGGTGTCCGGCCCGATCCCGCGGTCGCTGGGCCGGCGCCTCGCCGCCGGCGTCGAGCTGACCGACGGTCCCGCGACGGTGGATGCGTTCCGGGTGGTGGACACGCTGGGCAAAACCGCCCAGGTGGAGGTAACCCTGCACGAAGGACGCAAGCACATCGTGCGGCGCCTCTTCGATGCGGTCGGCCACCCGGTGACCCGGCTGGTGCGTACCTCGATCGGGCCGATCCGGCTCGGGGACCTCCGCGCCGGACGCACCCGTCGGCTCACCAACGCGGAGGTCGCCGCGCTGTTCAAGGCCGTCGGCGACTGACGGCGGCGGTGGCGGGTACCGCAGCCGGTAGGCTCCGTGCGGCCCGCTGCGCGGGGGCGGTCGCTCCCGGAGGTGCGGCACCAGGGGAGCGCACCGTGCCAGGCATCATTGTCGGCGGGCGGACACCGCTTGCGGGTATGGACCCGCGAGGTACGGACTGAGGAGGACTGCGGTGGAGGAAAACGTACGGACCGGGCGCTGCGTGGTCGCTGTGGACGGGCCGTCCGGTTCGGGTAAGTCCACCGTTTCCCGGCGACTCGCGATCGCCCTGGGCGCCCGCTACCTCGACACCGGCGCGATGTACCGGGCGGTCACCTGGGCGGTCCTCCGCTCCGGAGTTGACCTGGCCGACCCGTCGGCCGTGGCCAAGGTCGCGGGGGAAACCGAGCTCGGCATCGGCACCGATCCCGAGGGATACGGCGTGACCGCCGACGGCGTACCCATCGAGGTGGAGATCCGTGGACCCGAGGTGACCGGGGCGGTCTCGGCCGTGGCCGCCGTACCGGCGGTCCGCTCGATGCTCGTCAACCGGCAGCGGGACCTCGCCGCCACCGCCGGTCGGATCGTGATCGAGGGGCGCGATATCGGTGCGGTAGTAGCCCCGAACGCCGACCTGAAGGTCTACCTGACCGCGTCCGCGGCCGCCCGGGCAGCCCGACGCAGCACCGAGGACGCCACCGACGTGGGTCAGACCGCCGCCGACCTTGCCCGCCGGGACCGGTTGGACTCGACTCGCAAGGCCGACCCGATGACGCAAGCCCCGGACGCCGTGGTGCTGGACACCACCGAACTCGGCATCGACGAGGTCGTCGCGCGGATGCAGGAGATGCTGGCTGAGCGGGGTGTGGGTCGATGAGCGAGCCAACCGGTTGGGTGGGGTGGGACGCCCCTGAACTCGACGCCGAGGAGGTCACGGCCCCGCAGCCGGTGGTGGCCGTGGTGGGCCGGCCCAACGTGGGAAAGTCGACGTTGGTAAACCGACTGATCGGGCGTCGGCAGGCCGTCGTTGAGGACGTACCCGGGGTGACCCGGGACCGGGTGCCATACGACGCGCAGTGGAACGGCCGACAGTTCGCCGTAGTCGACACCGGCGGCTGGGAACCGGATGCGAAGGACCGTGCCGCCGCCATCGCCGCCCAGGCGGAGTCGGCCATCACCACCGCCGACGTGGTGCTGTTCGTGGTCGACGCGGTGGTGGGCGCCACCGACGTGGACGAGGCGGCGGTGAAGATGCTGCGCCGCAGCGCCAAGCCAGTGATCCTGGTGGCGAACAAGGCCGACAACAGCTCCATCGAAATGGAGGCATCCGCGCTCTGGTCGCTCGGTTTGGGGGAGCCGTATCCGATTTCGGCGCTGCACGGCCGGGGCGCCGGCGAACTGCTCGACCTCATCCTGGACCGGCTACCGGAAGCACCCAAGATCGTCGAGGATCGTCCGCGCGGCCCCCGTAGAGTCGCCCTCGTCGGCCGGCCCAACGTCGGCAAGTCCAGCCTCCTCAACCGCTTCTCCGGGGAGATCCGGGCAGTCGTTGACGCGGTCGCCGGCACCACCGTCGACCCGGTGGACAGCCTGGTCGACATCGGCGGTGAGGCCTGGCAGCTCGTTGACACCGCCGGCCTACGTAAACGGGTCGGCCAGGCCAGCGGCACCGAGTACTACGCGAGCCTGCGTACCGCCTCCGCGATCGAGGCCGCCGAGGTCGCGGTGGTCCTGCTCGACGCCAGCGAGGTCATCAGTGAACAGGACCAGCGGATCCTGTCGATGGTCACCGATACCGGCCGGGCCCTGGTCATCGCCTTCAACAAGTGGGACCTGGTGGACGCCGACCGTCGGTACTACCTGGACCGGGAGATCGAGCGGGAACTGCGCCGCATTCCCTGGGCCATCCGGCTGAACCTCTCCGCCCGGACCGGACGCGCGGTGGAGAAGCTCGCTCCGGCGCTCCGGCGGGCACTGGCCAGCTGGGAGACCCGGGTACCGACAGCACAACTCAACGCGTGGCTCACCGCGCTGGTGCAGGCCACCCCGCACCCGGTGCGCGGGGGACGGGCACCGAAGATTCTCTTCGCCACCCAGGCGGGAGCGGCGCCGCCACGGTTCGTCCTGTTCACCACGGGCCCACTGGACGCGGGCTACCAGCGATTCGTGGAGCGCAAACTCCGGGAGGAGTTCGGCTTCGAGGGCAGCCCGATCGAGATTTCCGTCCGCCCCCGCAAGAAGGTCGGACCCGGCGGTCGCGGCAAAGCCCACGGCTAACTGTCAGCCCACCCACCCTCCCGGCCTGACCGGGAGGGTGGGTGCTGACACCGAGGGGTGGATACGGGCAACGGAAAGATCGTGCGGTAGGCTGTACCGGCTGTCGCGGGGAAGCCGGCGAGAGCATCGGGACGTGGCGCAGCTTGGTAGCGCACTTGACTGGGGGTCAAGGGGTCGTCGGTTCGAATCCGGCCGTCCCGACAGAAATGAAGCCCTGACCAGCGAAGATGCTGGTCAGGGCTTCGACTTTCTTCGATGAGATTGTGAGCCGTCCCCCGGAAACCCCCCGATTACTGGGGGCGGCAACCAGGTTTGTCATCCATGTTCATCGTCGTGCGTCGTGCGTCGTGCGTCGTGCGTCGTGCGGTGTGGGGACGTCCGCCCGTGGTCAGCGCCGAGCCGCTCGAGGACGTCGGAGACGTCCGGTGCTTGGAGGGGTTTGGCGATGTAGTACGTGTCGGTGACGTCTTCGCTGGAGTGCCCAAGCTGTGCTGTGGCGCTTTTGGTGTCTGCTTCTTCCTTGATGAGAGTGGCCACGGTCTTGCGGAAGGTGTGGGGGGTGACCCAGGCGAGGTCGGTGTCTGCGCGGGCTTGGCGCCATTGCCGGCGAACGTTGTTGGGTGATAGCCAGGTGCCGCGTCGAGAGGCGAAGATCGCGTTGTGAGGGTTGTCAGCGGCGATGACCTTGCGGGCTAGGAGCATGCCGACGGCGAATCGGGGCAGGGTGATCATTCGGTAGCCGGCGTCGCTTTTGGTCCAGGGCTGTCGGAAGAAGCCTTTGCCTTTGACGAAGACCAGTGTGCCGCAGATCGTCAGTGTGGGACGTTCGGCGGCCAGGTTCAGGTCTTCCCAGCGTAGGGCGAGTATCTCCCCGATGCGGGCCCCGGTGGCGAGCATGAGGTCGACGATGTCGGCTAGGTCGCCGGTGTGCCGCGGTCCGGGTTTGCCGGGTACTGGTTGCTGCCATTGGCGAATTGCTGCCCGGACGGTTTGGAGGTTTTGGTCGGTGAGGGCGACGACCTTACGGCGAGGCTTGCGGATTCGGCTGGTGTCGCGGACTGGGTTGGTTGGGATCGCGCCGTGACGTACGGCCAGAGCGAACATCTGGCCTAGTGTCCCGTGATTCTGTTGCCTTTACGTGATGTGGGTGTGGTTCGCTGGTGGGGTGGAGTTGACGTCGGACGAGCGGGCCGAGCTTCGGGCATTGATCAACAGTGGTGAGGTGTCTGCGGCGGTCGGGGCGCGGGCGCGGATCGTGTTGTGGAATGCCGAGGGCCGCCAGAAGAAGGACATCGCGGCGTTGGCCGGGGTGTCGCGTCCGACGGTGGACCTGTGGCTGGGCCGGTACGCCGCCGAGGGCGCCGCCGGCCTGTTCAGCCAGCGGCCCGGCGGGGGACGGGAGCAGGTGCCGGCCCGGATCAGGGCGCGGGTGCTTGCGTTGACCCGGATGAGCCCGCCGACCGAGACCGGTCTGTCGCACTGGTCCAGCCGGGAGATGGCCGCCTACGTCACCCGCACCGAGCGGGTGCCGGTCTCGCATCACTGGGTGGCCAACCTGTGGCGTGAACACGGACTCAAACCACACCGGTCCGGCACGTTCAAACTGTCGCGGGACCCGGCCTTCGCGCAGAAGGTCTTGGACATCGTGGGCCTATATCTGGACCCGCCCGGCGGCGCGGTCGTGCTCAGCCTGGACGAGAAGACCCAGATCCAGGCCCTCGACCGGACCCAGCCGCTGCTGCCGATCGAGTTCGACGCCACCGAGAAACGCACCCACGACTACGTCCGCCACGGCACCACGAACCTGTTCGCCGCCCTGAACATCGCCACCGGCGAGGTGATCGGCGAGTGCCGCCCGTCGCGCAACGGCGAAGAGTTCCTGGCCTTCCTACGCAAGGCCGTCAGGCCACACCAGGGCAAGGACGTCCACGTGGTGCTGGACAACCTGTCCACCCACACCACACCCGACGTCCTCGCCTGGCTGGAGAACAACCCCCACGTGCACTTCCACTTCACCCCGACCGGCTCCAGCTGGATGAACCAAATCGAGACGTGGTTCGGCATCATCACCCGCCAGGCCATCCGCCGCGGCACCTTCTCCTCCGTCCAGGTCCTGATCCGCTCCATCCGCGACTACATCACCACCTGGAACGCCAACCCCCGCCCGTTCCAATGGACCGCCACCGCCGAGGAGATCCTTGCCAAAGTCCAACTCGTACAGACCAGCGTCAAGAAACTCGTCGACAACAACGCCAAGTAAACCCATCAGAATCACGGGATACTAGGGCAACCTTGACGCCTTTGGCTGCTGAGGGACGGTCTCTTGCGATGTCGCGCAGGAACCGATCGAGACGCCCGACGCTGGTTTCACGGATGCGGAGGTCGCCGAGGGCGGGCAGGATGGCTGTTCGTGTGCTGGTTTGGTATCGCTGGACGGTCTGTGGTGCGATTCGTTCCTCACTGGTGATTTCTTCGATCCAAAGTTCGATAAGTCTGCTGATGCGAGTCTCCCGGGTGATTTCGTCGTCGTTGGGTGCGATGCGGTCACGTAGCTTGGCCTGCAATGCTCGGGTGGCGGCGGGGCCGGTGGCGCCGGTGGCTTCGGCGTCGCGGGTTTTGCCGTCGTAGTCGCGGAATCGGGCTCGGGCGCGGTGCCGGTTGGGTCCGAGTTTCTCGGTGCGGATGGCACCCCAGGTGCCGACGGGTAGTGGGGGGCGGGCCATGAGTTAGCGCTCCGGGTCGGTGTGGGCGTCGAGCCAGCGTTCGATTTCGGTGCGTCGGTAGCGCAGGGTGTTGCCGACGCGGATGGCGCGTGGTCCTTTGCCTCGGCTGTGCCAGGCGTAGAGGGTGTTTTTGGGTTTGCCGAGCCAGGCCGCGACGTCGTCGATGGTCAGCAGTGGGTCGGGCTGCCACCCGGCGGCGGTCGAGGCGTTCATCGCCGGCCTGCCGTGTCGGGCCCATCGGTCGGTCGGCGCGGGCGGTCGTGGGCGGTGGGTTGCCGGTCGGTGGTGGTGTCGGGCTGTTCGATGCCCGGTGTGGGGTGTGCGTAGGGCGGGCACGGGTGGGGTGTCCTTTCGGTGTCCCGGCCCGGGTGGGGCCGGGTGTGGGTGGCGCTGCCGTCGCCGGTGTTGGCGGTGGCGGGGTGCGCCGGGTGTGCCCGTCGATCCATCCGGGCGGGGGTGGAGGGATCAAGCCTGTGATCGGGGTGGATGGTGGTGGGGGCGTGCCTGCTGTGTATGGAGTCGCGCCGGGTGTTCCGTGGCTGGCTGACCCGAAAGACGATCACGTCTTCGTGCTGGACGAGCCACTGTGGGTCGCCGAGGTCGATGGCGTCGCCGACGTTTTTGATTTGGAAGAAGGAGGCGCGGGGAATGAGCCGGCCGTTGCGGACGCCGGCTATGAGGGCGACGCATTCCTCGACGAGTTCGAGTCCGGCGGTGCGTCCAGCGGCGACGATCATGCCGGGGACGTCGATGAGTTCGCCGTGGCGGCGGTAGGGGCGGGCGGTGATGACGAGGTGTCCGCCGGGTCGTAGGACGGTTCGGCAGCCGATGAGGATGTCGGTGAAACCGGTGGCGAGGGTGTCGTGGTCGCGGTAGGCGAGGTTGTCGCTGGTGCCGTAGCGGTGGTGAACCTTTTGGATCTTGCCGTGTCGGGGGCCGGGGGTGCGGACCTGGCCGTGGGTGGAGGACCCGTATGGCGGTGAGGTGACGACGAGGGCGACCTTGCCGTGCATCTGTGGTGGCAGCAGGGCGGGTAGCTGCCGGGAGTCGCCGGTGTAGACCCGTCCGGTACCGGGGGCGCCGCGTCGTTCGGCGAGGGTGAGGTTGACCGCTGCGAGGGTGGCCCATCGCTGTTCGTACTCGATGCCGACGCCGTGGCGGTCGAGGTGCATGGCTTCGACCATGGTGGTGCCGATGCCGGCCATCGGGTCGAGCACTGTGTCGCCGGGGTCGGTGTAGGTGGTGATGGCGTAGCGGGCGATGGTGGGAAGCATCTTGCCGGGGTGGGTGATCGATTCCGGGGTGTAGCGGCCTTTGCGTAGTTCTCGGGAGGGCTGCTGCCCGGTCGCCCACACCGATCCGGGGTAGCCCTGGCCGAGTAGCTCGGCTGTGGCAGAGCAGCCGGTGACGGGACGATCGGTTGACGAGAACTTAGACATTGGCGGCCTCCGGAGTCATCGACGCGAACACAAGAAGGTCTCGGTGTGCCCGTACGTGGCGCCCGGCGTGCAGTGGTGGGCGGGGCGCGGGTCGGGCGCCGGTGCGTGGCTCGGTCTCGGGCAGCGGAACCAGGACCGCCGGGATGTGCTGGTGGTAAAGCAGCCCGGCGGCGCGCGCGGCGCCGATGACCGCCGAGCGGTGCCCGCACGCGTTCACCTGCGGTCCGGTCGTGAGTAGGACGAGGAGGAAGCCACCGGGACGCAGCAACGTCTGCCAGGCTCCGATGGCCTGGCTGAGGTCGTTCGGGTCGCGGCTGTCGATATCTAGGCTCGGCAGGGTCGCTAGGACGAGTCCGGCTTCAGGGCGGGTGTTGCGGGCCGGGTGTCCGTCGAGGGTTTCGGGCCGCACGTGCGGGTGTTTACCGTTGGTGACGGCGAGGCCGGGTCGGCGGTGTAGGTGTTCGGCGGCGGCGGTAACGGTCGGGTGGCCGTCGAGGTCGAGGACGGTGTCGCCGTGGCGGGTGTAGCGGGCGAGCAGGTGGGCGACGTGGTCGGGGTGGATGCCGTACCAGTCGGGTAGCGGCCGTCCGGCCGGGTTGGTGGGTCGGCGGGTGTGGGTCGGGGTGAGTAACAGGGCGACGGGTGCCGGAGGGCGGGTGTGGGGGGTCTGGGTCTGCGGCATGGGGCGTATGGGCCGTGTCCGCCGACGAGCGCTGACACATAGAGATACAGGTTTCGAGGCTGGTTTGGACATCGAACCCGGGGCGCGCAGGACCGCCGCGCCGGTGAAGTTTGTCAGGGGTGTGGTGATGCAGCTTCGTGGCCGGAGTCGTCCATGATGGTGTGATGGCTGATGGGGCTCGGGTGCGCGGGTGGGTGGCGGCGGTCGTTGCGGGTTTGGGTGTCGCTGGGGTGGGGGGTTTCCTGGCCGTGCAGGGTTTGGATGATGCGAGCAGGTGGGCTGGGGTGTTTGGGCTGTTCGTTGGTCTGGCGGGTTTAGGTGTAGCGGTGGTTGGGGCGGTGGGTGCCCGCCGGCAGGCGGGTGGGCAGCAGGTGGTCGATGCGGCGGTGGGTGGTGGGGTTACCCAGATTCGTGGGGTCGGTGGTGATGTGAGGGTCGACTCGGCCGCGTCATGCGGGTCTCCGGGTTCGGGGGCTCCCGGGCGGCCGGTTCCTCCGTTGGGGGCGAGGGGTGCAGATGGGGGTGGGCAGTCGTTGATGCGGTCGTCGGTTGCGGGTTCGGTGGAGCAGGTCGGTGAGGTCAGCGGCGATGTTGAGGTGGATCGGTGACCCGCTGGTGGAGGCCGCCGGGCGGTGGACAGTCGGTGACCCGAAGCGTGGTCTTCGGTGATGTTGTGCAGGTCTACGGCGCTGGCGGGGAGGTGGTGGTCAGTCGGGATCGGCCGCCGTACCGGGTCGCGGTGGCTGATGTTCGGCCGGTGCCGGTGAATGTGGAGCGGGCGCGGGCGCAGCCGAGTCGCTTGTTGCTGGCCCAGCATCAGATCGTGCCGTTCGCCGGTCGTGAGGGCACCCTGGAGCGGCTGTCTGGCTGGATGGATGGTGGCGAGCCGGTTGCGGCGTTGCTGGTGCACGGGACGGGTGGGCAGGGCAAGACCCGTCTCGCCGGGCAGGTTGGTATCGAGTGCGCCGCCTCTGGATGGATGGTGTGGCGGGTCACCCAATCCCCGCTCCCGGCTGCTACCAGCGGGATGGTGTCGCAGGTTGGGCTATCTGGTGGTGGGGTGCTGGCGGTGGTGGACTACGCCGACCGGTGGCCGGCCTCGGCGTTGCTAGCTTTGCTTACTCAGTTGCGGGATCTGCACGCGCAGGTGGGGGTGCGGGTGCGGGTCCTGCTGCTGGCCAGGTCGGATGGCTACTGGTGGCCGGCGGTGGCCGACCGCGCCGACAGCGACCTTGGTATCGAAGCCGGTGGGATGCGGCTGCCGCCGCTGGCCGATGACAGCGTTGATGACCGTGCGAACCTGTTTACCGCCGCTGCTGGCCGGTTCGCCGCCGCGCAGGGCCTTGCGACACCGCAGGCGGGTTGGCCGGTGCCGGACCTGGACGCCGACGGGTTCGGGCAGGTCCTAGCGGTACACATGGCGGCGCTGGCCGTAGTCGACGCGCACCAGGATGGGAAAGCTCCACCCACCGACCCGGGCGCGGTGTCTGAGTATCTGCTGCGCCGGGAACAGGCGTACTGGCAGCAGCTACACGCTCGTAGCGAGGCGCCGGTGTCCAGTTCGCCGGAGGTGTTGCACCGCGCTGTCATCGCCGCGACCCTGACCGGTTCGCTGGCCCGCCCACACGCCCGACAAGCACTCACGCAGGCCCGATTTTCGGACAGTGGCACGGCAGCGGACCAGATCATCGACGACCACCGCGTCTGCTACCCGCCGGCCGACGCCCGAACCGTGTTCGAGCCGCTGCATCCCGACCGGCTCGGCGAAGACCTCATCGCCCTGTCCACTCCCGGGCATGACGGTAGCCGGCTGGCACGCGACTGGACCCCCACCGCGGTCACCGCCCTGCTCACCGCAGGCGGGTCTGCGCCGGTCTGGGCCGCACACGGGGTCACCGTTCTCGTCGAGGCCGCCTACCGTTGGCCGCACATCGCCACCGAGGTGTTGTATCCGCTGATCCTCACACATCCGCAGGTGGTGATCGCGGCCGGAGGAGCCACCCTCACCCGGCTGACCGGCATCCCTGGCCTTGAGCCGGCCGTCTTGGAAGCCCTCGAACCTCTGCTACCCGCCGGTCGGCATATTGACCTCGACATCGCCGCCGCCGTCATCACCACCACCCTCACCCGGCACCGTCTGACCCACACCATCGACCCCGCTGCCCGTGCCCACCTACACAACACCCACGCCATCCGCCTCGCCAACGTCGGCCGGTGGGAGCAGGCTCTAGCCGCAGCCGAGGAAGCCGGCCGCATTTATCGTGGACTGGCGGAGGCTAACCCGGACGCCTACCGGCCCAACCTCGCGATGTCGTTGACCAATCTCGGTATCTGCCTGTCGGAGTTGGGTCGGTGGGAGCAGGCTTTGGCCCCGGCCGAGGAGGCCGTCAGCATTTACCGTCGGCTGGCGGAGGCTAACCCGGACGCCTACCGGCCCAACCTCGCGATGTCGTTGACCAATCTCGGTATCCGCCTGTCGAGGCTGGGTCGGCGGGAGCAGGCTTTGGCCCCGGCCGAGGAGGCCGTCAGCATCTACCGTCGGCTGGCGGAGGCTAACCCGGACGCCTACCGGCCCAACCTCGCGAAGTCGTTGACCAATCTCGGTATCTGCCTGTCGGAGTTGGGTCGGCGGGAGCAGGCTTTGGCCCCGGCCGAGGAGGCCGTCAGCATTTACCGTCGGCTGGCGGAGGCTAACCCGGACGCCTACCGGCCCAACCTCGCGATGTCGTTGACCAATCTCGGTCTCCGCCTGTCGGAGTTGGGTCGGTGGGAGCAGGCTTTGGCCCCGGCCGAGGAGGCCGTCAGCATTTACCGTCGGCTGGCGGAGGCTAACCCAGACGCCTATCTACCCGGCATGGCCGGATCGTTGACCAATCTCGATATCTGCCTGTCGGGGCTGGGTCGGCGGGAGCAGGCTTTGACCCCGGCCGAGGAGGCCGTCAGCATCTACCGTCGGCTGGCGGAGGTTAACCCGGACGCCTACTGGCCCGACCTCGCGAGGTCGTTGACCAATCTCGGTATCCGCCTGTCGAGGCTGGGTCGGCGGGAGCAGGCTTTGACCCCGGCCGAGGAGGCCGTCAGCATCTACCGTCGGCTGGCGGAGGCTAACCCAGACGCCTATCTACCCGGCATGGCCGGATCGTTGACCAATCTCGGTATCTGCCTGTCGGGGCTGGGTCGGTGGGAGCAGGCTTTGACCCCGGCCGAGGAGGCCGTCAGCATTTACCGTCGGCTGGCGGAGGTTAACCCGGACGCCTACCGGCCCAACCTCGCGAGGTCGTTGACCAATCTCGGTATCCGCCTGTCGAGGCTGGGCCGGTGGGAGCAGGCTTTGACCCCGGCCGAGGAGGCCGTCAGCATCTACCGTCGGCTGGCCGAGGCCAACTCCGATGCTCTTCTCTCCGATCGGGCGAGATCCTTGTGGATGTACGCCTGGGTGTGTGTGAAGGCGCAGTTCAACTTGCGGCAAGCCCTGGAGTCGGTCACAGAGTCCATCGACCTCTATCGGCCCTTAGTGCAGCGGCTACCGCAGGTGTTCGGCGGACTGCTACTCGCAGCGTATCGGACGCGGGTCGATGTCCTGGATGGTCTTGGCTGCACCGCAGAGGCGAACGACCTGCGCCGGTGGCTCGACGGGCGACCGGAGGCGGGCTGACGCGTGGTGACGTTCGCTTCCGGGAAACGTCTCTAACGCTGCAGTGGCCCGGCCCGCTGGCGGTCGCGCGGTGTGCTCTCGCTGCTGACACCTTGCTTGCGAGACCGCACGACCTTGGGGATGGGACTTTCGGGAATCGGGTGTCGAGGGCTGGCCTTCAGCAAGATCAATCGGTTGAAGTTGCGGGTCAAAATCCCGCGCGGTCGGTGATTCTGTGTGACTGCGAGCGCCGGCGGCGCCGCCCGGCTGGCCGCAGTCACCTGTAACACGATCACGGTGGCCTATAACAAGATCACTGTTCAGGTTGATGGGGGGCCACGATCCCTGCGACAAGATCGGCTCTTTGGGCTGAACGGGTCTATCGAGTGTGTTGCACCGTGCGCGCCCCCGGTTGAGGGGTTGAACACGATCGAACGCTGGTCGCGTCTGGAGTCGTCAAGAAGGCGTGCGGTGCCGGGTCGGACAGCGATGTTCACCGCGTTATCGTCCGTGCCCGCCGTTGGTCTGGACGTGCCGCGTCTGGTGCGCGGCGAGCAGCCCTTCAACGTCGCCGCGAACGCGCTGCGCCTGCTGACCACCGGCCCGCAGCCGCTGGAGGTGGACGGCGCCACTCTCGGCGGGGGGCTGCCCGCGCGGCGGATTCCGTTGTCTGAGTTGGCGGCGATCCTGATGCACCCTTCCTGCGGGCACGCCACCAGCGACCAGGTGTGGTGCCTGCTCATCGGCCGCGCCCGCGCCGACGGCCCGGCCTGGGTAGTCGGTGCGGTTGGGGTGGCCCTACCGGGGCTGCGCCATGCGGCTCGCCGGTTGCGCGGCTTCTCCGGCGATGTGCAGGCCGAGCTACTGACCGCGTTCGTCGCGGCGCTGGGCAGCGTGAAGCTGGGTGGGCCGAGGGTGGTGCAGCGGTTGCTGTCGGCCACGTTCACCGCCGCTCGTGCCGCGCTGCGCGCCGCCGAGCCGCGCACGCCGGTGGAGTTGCCGGTGCCGTCGTCGGGCGGCGGGCACCCGGATGTCGTGCTGGCCCGCGCGGTCGCGGCCCGGGTCATCACGGCACGGGACGCGGAGCTGATCGGCGCCACACGGTTGGAGGGCGTGTCGGTGGCCGACTACGCCGAACGCCACGGTCGCGGCTACTGGGCGGTGGCCAAGGAACGCTCGCGGGCCGAGGAACGCCTCGCCGCGGCGATCCGCTGCGGGGCACTAACTGACGAGCACGCCACTGTGATCGCCGAGGCCACGACAACCGTCGCATTCGACCCGGCGCACCGTTGCTGAGCTGCGCCTTCACAACCTGGAGTCCAAAAGTGCGCCGAAATCTGTATCTCTTAGTGCGGGATTTTCCCGCACCTGGTGATCCGCTTTGACCGGCCCCGCTGACGGCGCTGACACCCCGCAACGGCCCCCGAATCCTTCGAAGGAGGACGGCCAACACGGCCGGTCGTTTGGTCACCAGCATCTCTCGCCCGTTTGCCCAGCCCCACACCTTGTGGGTGTGGGGCTGGGCTGCCCTTGGAAGGTGCCCACGTCCCATGAACCACCGCCCGTCACACCGCCCGAGTCCAACCCCGCGCCGCCCAATGACCGACCGGCCCGGTCCACGCCTGACCCGCACCGCCTCCACCCGCGCACCATCGACTACCAGCTCACCCTCGGCGGGACGACGCGGGCTCGGAACCAACCTTGCCGGCTGGTCTTCGGTGGCCTGCCACGCCTGCTGACCCGTCCACACCCGACCGCCGCCATCGACACACACGGCACTAGACAAGAACGGCATGCCATCGAACGGCAGCACCGACGCTCTACCGTCGGCCCACGCCAGCACCGCCACAGTGCTGGCACCACCACAGTCAATCGACAGCCGAACCTCTGCCCCCATCGACGTAGTCAAACATGAGGATCGCACTCACGTCACCCGTCGATCACTCACCGGAAGCAGGACCCCGAAGGCATCGCCGGGGCGATCACCATGACAACACTGTTGATCATCGCTCTATCCTTGCCGGGACAGCTCGGCCCGGCGACGTGACCCTCGTAGGGGTGATCGCGGCGAGCCTCGCGTGGCTAAGCTGGTACGCCGCGGCCCACGGCCTTATCGTCGGACTCACTGTTCAAGGCGTCCTGGGCTTCTTGGCGCGGGCGCGTTCCCGGAGTCGGACTGCATTACCGATGGGACCTGCGCTTCTCGCTGGTTGGCTTGCCGCGATATTGGCTCCGTGATGCGCTGCACGCTGCACCCGGCTATCTCATGTAGAACATGCAGCGTGGAGGGCCTCCGCGACGGCATCCTCTGCCGTGTCTACATACCGGAGGCCGGGTACGAGTTCACCGTCGGCCTTTACCACCCGCCATCCGCCGAGTGCCACGACCGGCACGTCGCCCCGGCGCATGGCGAGAGCGACCTCGCTGAGGGTGCCCCAGGAACCACCAACACTGATAACGGCGTCAGCGCTCCACACGATGATGGCGTTGCGGGCTTCACCCATGTTCGTGACGATCGTGGCAGACAGGTCTGGACAGGCGCCGTCCTTGCTGTCGTTGGGGCGGATGCCGATGACAACGCCGTTCTTGGTGCGTGCACCGGCTGCACAGGCTGCCATGACGCCTACGCCTCCGCCGCAGATGATCGTTGCTCCCCGGTCCGCCAAGAGTTCGCCGACGCGCCGAGCGTTCTCAACATCGTCGTCTGTGCAGTATCGGGGTCCACAAACGGCTACTTGAACGGCCACGCTGTCATGCCTCCAAGGTGAGGGATTGATGTCAGTCCGGCGAAGCGGGCAATTCACGTGAAGCGGTGTACGCGCAAAAGAGATGAACGCGTTCCCGTAGTTCGGCAGCGAGCGCCGACTTGGCGAAGGTCTGACTGGTCAGCGTTCGGTCTGTCGCCTTCATGCGCTTAATCACCGGCAGCGTCCGGCTCTCCGTCGGCAAGGAGAATATTGGTTGCAGATGCTCTTCAGCGCCGTCGAGGTCGTTCAACGCGAGGTGCGCGGCCACCAGGTCAACCTGTGCCGCAGCGAAGAACTCGGGGCATTGCTCGAGGTCCGGCTGCGCCGCGAACAACTCGAGGGCATGTGTAGCCTCGGACGCCGCTCGCTCGAAGTTTGGCTTGCCACCGAGGGCTAACCTGACCTCACTTGCGTAGTATGCGGCCTTGCCGAGATTGAAGTGAAACACCCCTCCTGGCCCGTCCCGATCTGGACCTATATGTGACCGAGCTGCCTGGGCCGTCGCCAGGGCACGATCGGCCTCCCGGTGATCGGCGGCTGCCGCGTACGCCCGCGCTTCCTGACTCGCGAGCCTTAGCAGACTCGTGCCGGCGGTGGCATACCGCTGGCCGCTGTGGGCCAACTCGGCGGCTCTGCCGTAGTCGCCGTTCCAGTAGGCGACGTTTGATTGCACCCAGCGAACGTAGACACGCAGGGCGTCGTCCTCCGCGAGATCTGCACAGAGCCAGGCCGTACGCGTATGGGTGTCGGCGGCATACGCTTGGCCAAGGTCCGCGCAGGTGTGGGCCAGAAGCGCACAGAGCTGGCCGGCGACCTGGTACAGGCTGGGCAACACGGCCGGGCGCTGACGGTCATCGAGCAACTCGAAGACCTCTGCTCGCAGTCGGGACAAGGGCCGAAACATCGCAAACGGTGGGCGCATCAGGTATTCATGCGCCATCTGGCTGACGTCAGCGCCGAGCTGGTCAAGGACGTCTTGGTCTACAGCTCCTCGCGCTCGCCGCACGAAGCGTGCGGACTCTTCGGCAGACATCGCAATCTCCTCGCTTAGCGCGCCGTCCCCGGACAGGCACGCCTTGTCGACGTGTACCTCCTCCGACGGTACGTCGCCGCGGCCGGAGGTTGTCGACAGGCCCAGCGCGATCTCAGCGATCGGCAGCGCCCCCGCAGGGTGCGCGAGCGTGGCCGGCGCGTCCGCGCCAACGGTAAACAGTTGCGTGGTGGTCAGCCCTGGGAAAAGACCTTCAAGGATGCGACACGAATCCGGGTGCGGCAGACCCTTCAGGTCGCATGCTAGCCACCGGGCAAGTTGGGACCGGCTTGGGTAGCCACCCACCAGATCAGGGTCAACCCGCTCGGCAACCCGATCCCACTCCTTACAGAACGTCGAGTACTTCTGCCAGTGACGCTCGCGAAGCAGCGCCTTTAGCAGAGTCGATGCCTTGGCCACGTCACCCATCCCTGTCCGGTTGGCTACGCCCGGCGTCCACATCGTAGCGCCGGGATCGTGGATTGGCTGCCGCTGGCCGCGTCCCAATGTCATGCGACACATAGACGCGACAGATACGCGACCGAAACTCCTCCACAGCTAGTGGCATGCAGTCGAAATGCGACGCGCGCTGACCACATGCTGTTAGGCATGCGGTAAGGGCTAACAGCTTCAGCCGACTCCCAGCTCGGTCCGACGACCTATCTACTCGAGGCAGCAGTCTCTACCGACGAGCACTTAGTACTACTTCGGTGGGCGGCGAACGGGTTTAGCGCATGAGCAACACCACGTGGTCGCCCAAGCCGCGCACGTCGTCCAGACCGGTTGAGACAAGGACATATTTGGTAACCCGCCACTGCTACAACAAGGATAAGCGGCGCGCATTGACACCTTCGCTCACTACGGTCCATCAACACCTAGTTACCCGGGAGGCTCGCCATGCCGACAGTCACGAATGAACACAAAGACTGCCTGCCCCAGCGAGGTAGCGGAACTTTCCTGGCCACGTCGTCCAATTCAGCCAGCACTCGGATTACCGCGTCAGAGCTGGATTCTGAGCGCTTGCTTTCGACTGGTCGTGCTGTGGGCCGGGCACGCGTGTACTACACCTCCCATCCTGGCTTGGACGTTCTTCAGTCCGTGCTGGACGGGCTGAGGAGGCTGTGATGGTCGCCGGCAGCAGGCGCCCGCTACATGGCAACCGTGATCCACACGGATCGCCTCCGCTGCCGGATGGCGAGGGGGTTCCAGTGGTGCCGAGGGAGCCCGGTCCGCCGACAACCAGGCAGAAGCTGGTCGCGGCGCTCGTTCTGATGATCGTTGTTGTTGGGGTTGTGATCGGGGCGTTGCGGTGATGGGCCAGGTCGCCCGGGGCTGTGGGTTGCGGGCCGGGAAGTCCGTTCGCCTGGACCGAACTTGTTCCCCGCAGTTCGTTCGCCCCGTTGTGGTTCGGGTGATTCGAGTTCTTGATCGGCCTACCTATCCCGGGTGGGTGTGGGTGGAGGGGCTACGAGCTTGACGCGTCCGGTGATGCGTTGCGGCGGCGACAACTGTTCATCCGGCACGACGGGACTCGGCCGACGATGTCTGGCCATGGGTGGGGCCGCTCGATCCGCGACGGACGGCGGCACTTACCGGGCGCCCCGGGCTGCACCCTGGCCGGCGAGTGCCTCGGCCAAACCGTGGTCCTGCACCGCCTAACTCCCATTAGCAGGCACACCCGAAAAGATCGATGATGCTGGAGCCAGGTTCGCCCAGGCTATTTGCCAGCAGGGTCGGAGATTCGCCGCCGAGGCCGCGAGCAAACTCCACTGATACGAGGTCAATGTGGCGTTCCATCGCAGGCTAACGCGATCACCAAGGAGGCCACTGAGGTGTCCTGACTTGCCACGGCTGAACCAATCAATCGACTGAGAAGGACGCTCCGGAGATGTCTAATCAAACTCTCAACGCTCAGGATGTAACTCCGCGTGACCGCCTTATGGATACCGTCGAACGCTGCACAGATAGAGCTGTTTCCTCGAACGAACTACGACGACTGCCGCTGGAACAACCACACGTGCTACGCCGAGCGCTGGAGGACCTACTGCCGGGGCGAGTTGTAGTCACCGGCACAATCGAGCGCCGGCTGCTGCTCATCGAACACGGGCACGGGGAGCGATGGATGGCCGTGGACCTGTCTGGCGAGGCGCACGCCACTCGGCGTTGGCCCGGTTGGACAGCGGATCACCTCATGCTAGAAACACCGAACTCGTGGCTGTCGCCAGCGGCTATCGATGAACAGGGAATGCAGCGCCTACTCCGCCCGCGTGTCCTGCTGACAGCTCTGTACCGGCCGGAGATTTTTCCATTGCCGCGGTTTCCGTTGGCGATTTCTGATCTTGCACGAGCAGCGCGAAGCACCCTGACCGGCCAGGTGGACCTGTTGGATATGCAGTTGGGGGTCACCCTCGACGACCTCATCGCCGCTCTTGAGGAGAATCCCCCCGACATCCTCGGAGTGTCCGCGACGTTTGGACAGCACGACCTGATGCTCCGGCTGCTGGATCAGGTGTACGGCATGGCCGTAGCCCCGCTGGTGCTTGCCGGCGGCAGCCTCACCGCGCGCAACGAGCGCCTACTGCTGGACCGATACCCGCAGCTACTCATAGCCCGTGGGGCCGGCGAGCCGACGATCCAGGACGCGATCAGCTACTGGCACGGCGACCTCTCACTGCCCGACATTCGAGGCATCGGCTACTCCGGCAACAGCCGTGCACAGAAGGGCCTACTGCAGGTGGGCCGGTACCGCCGGACCCGGACGATCGCCAACCGCGCACAGACAGACAACTTGCCGGAGCTGGACCTGCTCGATGCCACCTTCACCCACCGCGGCGTCGCGCAACTGGAAACGTCGCGAGGATGCACCAACTACTGCTCGTTCTGCCCACGCGGACATAAGGGCACGTGGTCCGGGGCACGCGCCGACGGAATGCCGGCGGTCCTGGCAGCGATGTCGAAGGTGTTTGACCGCCATCCCGAAACCTCGCGCACGCTGTACCTGGTAGACGAAGAGTTCATCGGCGGCGACCCGGATGCCGCGCCCCGGGCCCTGGCCGTCGCCGACACTGTTCATTCGGCGGGCTTTCGCTGGGAGTCGTCATGCCGGGTTGACCAGGTAGTGGACCCGCACCGCGACCGACAGTGGCACCTCGACCGCGCCCACATGTGGCACGGACTGCTGCAGCGGGGACTACGTCGCATGCTGTTCGGGGTCGAGTCCGGGGTCACGTCGATCCTTGAGCGATTCAACAAGGAGACCACAGCCGAGCAGAACGCTCTGGCTATCCGGACCCTGACCGCACTGGGGGTACCAACCCGGTTCACCTATATCACCTTCGACCCGCTCATGACCCGCGACGAACTGGCCGAGAGCCACGCGTTCCAGGCCCGCACCGACCTCCTCCTACGGCCGCTGCCCCACCTTCCGGTCGAGACCATCGTGGATGGGGTCCGCGATGAGACGTTCGTCGCCGCGCATACCACCGGTCGGCCGCTGCACACCGGCATCTCCTACATGCTCGTGTCCATGGAGTGCCTGATCGGAGCTGCGTATACCCGTCGCGCTGAACAGGCTGGCCTGACACGCACGGTCCGCCCGTCGATGGGCCGCGTTGACGCCGACTACGCCGACTGGCGCATCGGCAGCGCCTCGCACCACGCGCAGCTATGGATCGACCGGAACTTCGCGTTCGACTACACCCTCAAAAGCCTGGAGAAAGTCCTCGACGGCCAGGCGCGACGCCAGGTCCGCGCCGCGCGGGTGGTCCTCAAGAACGCCGCAGCGACACTGCTCGGCCGTATGCTCGACCTCATCGACCGGCACCCACTCCACACCCCCGCCCCGGAAGCTCTCAACCCCGCGTTGATTGACCTGCTGAACCGAGGGCTTGGCGAGGTACAGGCGGCCATGGCACCGACCATCGCCACGGTCCTCGCCGTGCTTCCCGCCGACCGAGCGGACATCCTCACCACTGCCCACACTCACTGGACCACCCCGACCGGCTGGGCGCTGATCAACACGGCAGACCCATGCGGCACGTGACCGCGCCCGAGCTGCCGCCGCGACAACTCACTCGGCTCGGCCGGACCTCCCCGGCACTGGCCGCCGGCTGCTGGCCCCTCGCCGGTCCCTGCGTCAACGATGGCGCGGATGTCGGCTGGGCACCCACCCACGACATCATGGCATTGGACGCGCTACGCGCCGCCTGGGAAAAGGGCCTGCGACTGTTCGATACCGCCGACGTATACGGCCACGGCCGAGGCGAGGAACGTCTCGGCTACTTGCTTGCCGAGGTACCCCGCGACAAGGTGATTGTGAGCACCAAGACCGGCTACGACCGGCGCAGTGGACACCCTTACCAGGCGCTTCAGATGAAGAGGCACCTACGACGGTCACTGACCCGGCTAGGCACCGACTACGTCGACATCTACGCCTACCACAGCACAGACTTCGGCTCAAATGACCAATACCTCGCCGAGGCGATCGCACAAATGCACGAGTTCAAACGCGAGGGCCTGATCCGCGCCATCGCGATTCGTGCTCCCCATGAATTCGCCACGCAGTGGGCGGACGAGAGCAGTCCCCGCGGACAACAGGCACGACGATTCCTGCACCTGCTCGACCGCTGCCAACCAGATCTGATCGCTGTCCGTCACAACCTGCTCAGCCCTGCCTACCGGACTGACGAGACCACCGTGATCGACCTGGCGCGACAACGCGGAATAGACCTGCTCATCAAGCAGGTCCTCGGACAGGGTCTTCTCATCCGCCACCCCGGACTCCCAGCGACAGCATCGCTGTTCGGCCCGGGTGACCACCGCCGACAGCACAACTGGTTTAGCCCCCTGGGCCGACGTCTGATCTGGGACGGTCTACAGCCGGTCCGGGACCGCTACGGTCACACACCCGCCGCACTGGCCAACGTAGCCATACGCTTCGCACTGACAACAGCCCCGACCGCCGTTGCGATGCTCGGCTTCCGCACCGCCAACCAGATCACCACGATCACTACCCCCGGCCCCGCCCTGACACCGCCAGAGGTCGCGGACCTGGCCGCGACAGGCGCCCGAATTCGCACAAGCCTTGACCAGGTGTCCCAACAACCGGACCCGACCATGACTGGAGTGCAGAGATGACCGAACCCCACCGCTTTCCCGTCGACGTCCTCATACTCCTTCAACGACCCGACGGACGGATCCTACTCACCAAACGCGCCGGCTCCGTCTACCTCGCCGGCTCCTGGGCTGTCCCCGGAGGCAAAGTTGACGCCGACGAAGACGTAATCACCGCCGCCATCCGAGAGCTTCATGAAGAAACCGGAGTAACGGTCACCCACGACCAGCTCACATTCATCGGAGTCACACACCACCGCCCCCCACACCACGACTCCCGCATCGGGTTCGGCTTCCTCGCCACCGACTGGATCAGCGAACCCCGCAACGTCGAGCCCGACAAATGCTCCCAGCTCGCCTGGTTCCCACCAGACGAGCTACCCGACCCGACCATGCCCTACACCGCCGAGGTGATCCGCCTCCACCAAGAGAAACAACGCTTCTCCTTGCACGACTGGTGGGGGATCGGTCACTGAAGTGACACCGGGATGCCCTCGCTACCACTAATACCCCGCGAGGTCGACGGTGCGGCGCCTGACCGGGCTTATCCTTGCACGGGCTGGTCCCCGCAACTGGCGTATCGCTGCGGGGACCAGCTTGTCGGTGGCCTGCGGCCAAGGCTGCTCCACCTGCGCGTGGCCGTGGCCAGCAGCCGAGCGGTGACCTCGTCGACCTGTTCAGGTTCGCCGCAGGCCCGACCGCTCGCCAGCGCCGGTCCTGCGCTGTCGGATATCTCCGATGCTTGTGGATGATCCCCTGATCATGGCCGGATTCGCTAGCCCTCGTATCACCAGCAGCGCGGACGCAGGGGCGGGCCGTAGAAGGGAACACACTCGTATGGCACCAAGAGCAAGGTGTGGACGTTTGAAGCCTCAATGAAGGGCAGCTCCGCTGGGAGCTACGACCGCGCCCACGTCCCTGGTGGGCGTCGTGTGCGCATCCGGCGTCTCAATGAAGGGCAGCTCCGCTGGGAGCTGCGGCCAGCAGCACGTCATGCGCGGACGCCTGGTGCTCGTGGGTGCCTCAATGAAGGGCAGCTCCGTTGGGAGCTGCGGCCGCTGCCGCACGATCCGTCGCCGCGCGATGGGTGCTCGAGCCTCAATGAAGGGCAGCTCTGCTGGGAGCTGCGGCGCAAAGACCTAGCCGTGTTCGTGCGACTCATCGACGAGCTTCAATGAAGGGCAGCTCCGTTGGGAGCTGCGGCCGGGGTCTGGCCGGGAGGTACCCCGACGTGAACACCGCCTCAATGAAGGGCAGCTCCGTTGGGAGCTGCGGCGCCGGCGCGTTCCTGGATGCGATCGGTGATGACGACCTGCCTCAATGAAGGGCAGCTCCGTTGGGAGCTGCGGCTGGGTCAGAATTATAGCCGCTCTGACCTGCACCTGAACCGGTCTGCTGCGAAGGGTGCGCTTCCTGCGAGGCGGAGTAGCGCTCAAGGCCGCGTACCCGCAGACCTACCCGGCATGTGAGCTGGGCTGACACCCTGGCGACGGGTCCGCGCTTGGCGGCGAGACGACGCAGGCTTCGCCGGTGGTTCAGAGGATCGCTGGTCCGTGGTTGGTGATGGTGCGGCTGCAGCCGATCACGTCGAGCGATCGACGGTTGTTCTCGCGAAGGGTACCCAGGTTGCAGAAGATGACGGAGTCTCTTTCCTCGTCGATCATTTCGGTGAGTTGGGTGCGGAGCCGTAGGAACTTGGCTGGCCGGGTGTCCACGATGAACACGCTGTGCTGTATGCGGTCGCCGTATGATTCGAGTTTCTTGGTGACCTTCGTTCGGCGGATGTCGTCGGATATGTCGTACGCGATGAGGTAGCGTCGCACGTCGTCAAGGTTCATCGGGTTTTGATGCCTTGGTATCGGGGCTGCGTTCCGTCGATCACTCCCAGGACGAGGCGTGCTTGGATCTCCATTGCCCGTCGCCAGGTCACGTCGTATCCGAAGATCGGGTGCCGAAAGGTGCCGGTGACGCGGCGTTCGTAGCCGGTGATGAGGGCCTTGCGGCCGCGTTCGCCGATTCGGGTCGTTCCGAGTGCGGTCGAGAAGTCCCGCGTGTGGATCTCGCCGTTGTTGAATGCGTTCAGGACGACTGAGTCGGCTATTGGGGCCCGGAACTCCTCGACCAGGTCGAGTGCCAGTGCTGGCTTGTTGCGTCCGCTGCTGTGTAGGAATCCGGCGTGTGGGTCGAGTCCGCAGGCGACGACGGCCCGCAGGACGTCAGCGGTCAGCAGACCGTAGCAGAAGTTCAACGCGGCGTTGATCGGGTCGCGGGCGGGGCGTCGGGTCCGCGTCGAGAAGGTCAGCCCTTCGGTTGCCACGACTTTTGGCCGGAGCATGGTGAGGAAGTGCGCGAAGTAGCGTGCTGCGGCATCGCCTTCGATGCCGAAGAGGCTGGTCAAGGACGGCGAGTCGAGGGCTTCCCGCTGTAGCTCCCGTAGCCGTGTCACGGCTGTTTGGGCATCGCCGTGTCGGCGCAGCAGTGTTGCCTGGTTGGCGATCTTCGTCGCCACGAACTGTCGGGCCAGGTCGATGCGCCCGTGCTGGGATGCGACGTGCTGGAGCAGTCGCGGACCGCCGTTGGGCCCTTGGGCTGCCCTGGCCCATCCGGTGACTCGCCCCGAGCTGGTGCACCAGACTACGGACAGGCTGCGCCACAACAGCTCGCGGATGAGGCCGCTGGAGAGGTCGACGTTGCCGTGCACCACCACGCCCTGCACGCGTTCGATGGGGAATGTGCCGAGTTTCTCGCCGCTCTTGCTGACCTCGATCCGGCCCCGTGTGATGTACGCCCGCGAGCCTGGTGTGGTCAGGTGCAGGACCTGCGTGTCCGGATCGGCCACGACGATCCGGCGGGTCACCAGTGTGAGGGGACGTTCGTCCGGGAGGCAGACGGAGATGTGTGAGCAGCGGGAGCAGCGCCGGTCGTCTTCGAGTGGCGGCGGCGCCTGCTCGGCGGCGAGGGTACGGGCGGTGTCCGCCACCATGTCCCGTGCGAGTGCCCTGTCCGCTGGGGTGAGGGGTACGTCTACCCGGGTGTGGTGGTTGGTGAAGTAGATCACCTGCCCGGAAACCGGGTAGCCCATGTCGGCCAGGGCTCCGGCCAGGAGGGCGACCTGGATCCGCATCGGTTCGGTGACCTCGGGGCGGCGACGGACCGGGGTGGCCTTGTGTTCCACGATCGTCATCGCGGCGTTCTCGTCGAGTTCGACGGTGTCGCAGCGTCCGGTCACGCCGAGGTCGTGGCTGATCACGTCGACTGCCCGGTAGCGGCGAGCGCGTGACCCGGTCGGGTCGTCGGCTGGCGTGTGAGCTTGCCTGCCGATCTCCACCTGGTGGGTGTCGGTCTTTTCCCCCATGGCTTCGAGCCAGGCCCGGCGTGGGCAGAACGCCTGGTGCGCCACCAGGCTGATGGGGATCAGCTCGGGCATCAGCGGCGACCGGTCTTGAGTAATTCTCCGAGCATGGCGCGGCGTTCGGGTGCGCTGGCGCTGCCGAACCGGTGTACCGGGAAGCGGACGACCGCGGTGACGCCCCGGTGCGCCAGCCATTCACGGGCTACCTCGCCGCGGGACGCTGCGTCGTCGGACGTGCGCCCGAGGTCGCTCGGGGACAATCCGGTCGCGGCGTACTGGGATAGCTGTCCGCTCGCGAGGATTGTGCGAGTACGGGCGGTTACCCAGCGGCCGTTCCATACAGGTACGTAGAAATAGCCGGCGGTGCCCCGGCCGATGTGGCCGCTCGTCGTGGCGAATCCTGTGCTGCGTTGCGCGATGGGGAACTGCGAGATGCCCCAGAGCGCGCACCAGGCCAGCGCGTTGTCGGTCGGGCCCGGTGCGGCGAACCCGGTCGGCGTACGGCTGTCTGGTCGGTCTTTGCCGATTTCGTCGTGGACGGTGTGCCCGAGCAGTCCGTCGCTGACTGCGGCGGCGGTCCTGGCGGCGACCGCTGCGGCGAGTGGCCGGATTCGGTTGCCGACGAACTCGGACCCCTGGTTGCGGGGCTGCATCTCCAGTCGGCTGGCGCCGTCGTCCTGTAGCCGCTGGCCCTGCGGGTTCTTACGCCAGTAGCTAGGTTCTCCGAGCGTGGCGACCAGTCGGAGGTCGAGCAGTGCCCGGGCATCCATGAGTTGGTCGAGTACGTCGTGTCGCCGTTTCTGGAGCGAGTGCCAGCCGTCGCTGCTGGAGATGACGCTGATGCGGGGGCTCATCAGCGCTCGCTGCTCGCCTGCGCTGATCCGCCGGCTCGGCCAGCTTTGCGGGGTGTCGTGCTGGGCCGCATGCCGGCGGACGATCTCGCCGATCGTTTCCGGATCGGCTTGCGGCGCGCTGAGTACCGGTCGGGATGACATGCCCGAGGTCCACGACAGCCGGACGTCTTCCAGCCCGCCGTCCTCGACGATCGCGGCGAGGCCGTACAACGCCAGGTGTGACAGCATCGTTTTCGGCTCGGCGGTCGTGAGTACGAAGTCGGTCATGATCCCTCCGCGGAGACCTGGCCGTCGGCCGCGCGGAGCAGCGCCTCCAGGTAGGCGCAGCCCCACACCCCCCAACGGATGTGTGTACGTTCGATCAGCTCGTCCCACCGGCCCTCGTCGTACAGCGTGGCGATGGTCTCGTCGGCGTTGTCCACCAGTTGCTGGCCGGTGTGTGGGAAGCCGTGGCGGCCGTGCCCGTGGCTGGTGCCTATTAGCCGGGCCGCCAGTTCCCGGCGCTGGTCTCCGAGCATGGCCAGTGTGGGCCAGGCGTATGCCACCGAGAGCTGCTCGTGTCGCCAGCCGGTCGGCAGGCCCGTGGCCGCGCGGAGCCGTTTGATCGTCTGAGGGTCCCGTACTCCGCTCTTGGCCAGCGGCTCCTCGGGGGCTGGGCCGGCGCGCAGCGAACGTTGGAACCGGTCGTCTGCCTTCCCGTCGTCGTGGTGCAGGCCGGCGAGGCGCAGCGCCTCCACTAGCGCGGTGTCGAGGCCGAGACGGGTGGCGACGATCTCGGTTCGTTCCGCTACGGCTTCTGCGTGCCGGCGGAGCGCGACGGGCTTGCGGCGCGGGGTCCACGTCTGCCGCAACTCCGCGTCGGTGGTCGCCGTGCGAAGGTCGACGACGATCAGCCGGACGAGTTCCGGCTGATCGTCGTGCGAATCGTGCCAGTCCAGGGTCACCTCGGCCTCGGCTGGCTCGTCGGCTGGCCGGTCGAGTAGGCCGGCCGCCGCGACCACCATCGGGCGCGGCGCCAGCTCCTCGCGATGCACGCGGAGCAGCCGGGCGACTTCCACCGGGTCAGGTTCAGCCTGTTCGGAGGCGGCGGCGACGGCGTCGAGGAGTCGGCGGTGCGCGGCGGTGTCCCGCTCGATGCGGAGCACGACCTCTCCCGGCCCTGGTTCACCGGGTGCGTCGAGCACATCGTCGACCCGGTCGTTGCCGTCTGGGTCGACGACTTCGGCGGTGAACAGCTCGGTGGCGTCGTCGATGACGATTTGGTCGCCGGGCCGAAGCCGGTCGTCGTCGATCAGTGGGCGCGGCGCGTCGTCGCCGGGGCGGACCAGTACCGAACCCGGCTTCAGGCGCTCCAGGATCTTCGCCGCTTGCCGAATCGAGACCGGAAACACCTCGTGCTGCCGGGGCGGAAGCTTCTCGATCAACCGGACAGCGTCGTTTTCGTCTGCCGGCAGCGCGCGCCGGACGACGAGGCCGATCTCGTGGTCGGGCGCGTCGAGGTTGTCGGAGAGCCAGAGGTCGAGGTCGTCCTGGTCGGCGGCGAGGTCGTCGCTGGTGCGGGCGAGGTGCCACGCCTGGGCCAGTTCCAGTCGTTGGAGTAGGTCCCGCCTTAGCGTGGGCGCCGGCGGCCGGGGCTCACGCAGTGCCCACGGAGCCAAACCGGCCGGATCGGTGGACTGCCGCTTCAGCCAGGTGAGGGCCGCCGCCAGATCGTCGCACTGGTACGGCCCGGACTGGGCCCCGGCGGGCAGGTCCGTCGCCGGCACCACCACGGTGACCTCGGTCGTGCGCGACCCGAGCCGGTTGACCCGGCCGGCCCGCTGGGCGATGGCCCCGCCGGGCGCCAGCTCCGTCACCGCGGCGGCCAGGTCGAGGTCCACCCCGACCTCCAGGCTCTGCGTGCTCACCAGGACATCGACCTCGCGGTCGCCGGTGATGCTGAGCAGCGTCGACATCGGCGGCCGTAAACGGGACACGTCGTGGGGCCGCAGCCGGCCGCAGACCAGCTCCGTCTTCATACCCCGCGCCCGCAGTTCCTCGGCGACGGCGGCGGCGACCGGGACAGTGTTGACGAAGCAGCCGACCGTCGGGCCATACGCCTCGCGGAGCCGCACCGCCTCGTCCGCCAACGCCATGACGCCCGCCTTCCGCGCCGGGCCGCTGTGCGGGATCGGCCAGGACGCGAGGGGCAGCAGGGTTACGGGCTTCGGTGCGGTCAGCCGCTGCCGCAGCGCCTCGTCCACGTCCAGGTCGCCGGGTTCGACGCCGACCGCCACTCCGGCGTCGGCGCGGGGCGTGGCGGTGGTCTCGACGACCTGGAGGACCGGCACACCGAGCGGCTCCTCGGCCACCGTGGCCAGCTCGCTGACCCGGCGGGCCGTGGTCACCAGTTGCTGGGACAGGTGCGCCTCGTCAACGACAGCGACCGTGTCGTATGCGAGCAGACCGGCCTCACGGGGCCATGCCTGCGCCCGCGACCCGTAGCCGGACAGCAGCAGCCGCGAGCCCCACATGTCGGGCGTGGCGCAGAGCACGGCGCAGCCGAGCGGGTCGTCCAACCAGTGCCGGGACGGCGGCGCACCGCCCCGCAGCAGCGCGGTCGACAGCGGACGGGCACCCGGTTCCCTGCGCCCGGCGCGCAGCGAGTCCAGCGCGTCGGCCGTCCGGGCGAGGACGGTCCTGCCGCCCCGGGCTTCCGCTAGCTTCTTCGCGATCGATGTCGCGTGCTCGTGCTGGTCGTCGACGAGGGCCCGGCGGTCCACCACGAGGGCCAGCCGGCGCGGCACCCGGACCGGGTGGCCGGAGGCCATCAGCGCCACCGCGAACACGTGTACGTCGACGACGCTGGTCTTGCCCGCCCCGGTTGGGGCGACGAGCTGGTCCGGCCACCGGCCGGTACGCAGAATGTGGTCGAGCAACCGCTCCTGCCATTGGAACGGCCGGTGTCCACCACGGGCTGAAGCGAAGAAGGCGCCGAAGTCAGCGCGGTCGACGCTCACCGGGCCCACCTCCGCACCATGTCGGACGGCAGGTCTCTCGGCACGAGCAGGCCGCCGCCTAGGTGCCGGCTCTGCCCGATGGCGGCGATCGTCCGAGGGCTGGCCAAGCTACCGAGGCTCAGCACCGCCCGGTACGGCTGGATCACCGTGTTCCGGTTCACCTTGTGCACGTAGCGGCCGACGTCCCCGTCCATCAGCCGTACCGCCGACTCGACCCGGACCCCGCGCCCGGCGGCGGCCGCTGCCAGCGCGCGGTAGCGTGCGTCGCCCCGACCTGGCGCGGAGAATTCGTGCCGCCAAACGAGCGCGACCGACAGCGCGGCGGCGTCGGCGAGGGACCAGCGGCCGCCGCGCGGCGGCCGGCTGTCGGGCACGGCGACCGGCTCGGTCTGCCACCACCGCTCGGTGCCGGCGGCCGGCTCCGGCCAGAACGAATCGGCCGGGACTTCCACCGGCGGCTTGACTCCGAACGGACCAGCCGCGACCTTGACGTGCCGCAGCCGCTGCACCGCCATCCGAATCAGGGTGAGGTCGATGTCGCTGGCCTCCCGGGGCAGCAGCAACGCCAGCGCGGTACCGCCGACGTGTGGCGCGTCGGGGCCGAGGAACTGGATCGCACAGCGGTTGCTGGGCCGAGGCACACCCTTCTCGTAGTCGCCGGTCAGGACCGCGGGTGCGCCGTAGCCGACCAGCTTGACGAGCGCGCGATGCACGCCGACCGCGTACTGCACCCGCAGCTGCGGCGGGATCGGCCGGTCGACCTGGAACAGCAGCACCGACGTCCACGGCGTCGGCGGCGGTGGTGGTGGTTCCGGCCGGGCGTACCGGCCGAGTTCCAGACCTGCCGTCACCACCGGCGGCGCGGTGGTCTTCTCACTCGACCGATGTGCGTCGGCCCGCAACAACGGCGCGACCGACGTCTCGCAGTGCGCCGCCTCCAGCGCGTCCACCCGACCGGAGGTGGCCACCGTGAGGTCCAGGCCCTCCCCGGTGAACAGGTCGGCGTCCCGGTCAAGACGGTGGGTCGGGTCGGCGGCGGCCCCCGCGAGCCGCACCGGCGACTCGCTGGTCCCCAGGTACGGCACCTCAGGGCAGAGCGCCCCCAGCGCGGCGGCCACCGGCTCGGGCGGATCCTGCTCCCACGTCCACGCGAACCGCCCGGCCACCGCGACACCGGTCACCGCCGGCTTACCGACCAACTTCTCCGACAAAGGGCTACGGCCCTCCTTGACCACCAGCCCTTCCTTCCGGTAAGCCGTCGCGGCGCCGCCGTTGGGCAGCGTCTCCGGTACGGCGATGCCGTCCGGCGGGTGCGCCTCCAGCCAGCGCAACGCGTCACGATCGGCGTCGCACGGCCGCAGCCCGTCCCCGTCGGCGACCGCCCGCACACCCTGCGCCGCCGCACAGACCAGCGCGGCGTGCAGCCGGGCCGGCGACGGCAGTGGGTCGAGCTGACCGCTGCCCACCTGCCCCTTGTAGACGCCGAGGAGAGGTTCGGCGACGATCGCGAAGCTCACGAGTTGTCGTCCGTCTCGGCCACACCGGAGACGATGTCCGGGTTGCCGGTGACCCGCATCGCCAGGCCCGACCACTTGACGTCGGCGGCCTTCTCGGCGTGCGCGAGCGCCTCGCTCAGCAGCAGGTCAGCAGCGTCGATGCTGAGCGGCTCGACGTCCAGAAACGCGCCGCCCCGCTGATCAAGCCGGACCTTCGGCATCTCCGCCTCGACCAGGTCGCAGTTCGCCCGCAGATACAGCTCGGCGTCGGAGCGGGCCAGCGCGTTGAGCGCCAACGCGGCCAACAGCGCCCGACACGCGGCATCCCCCTCGACACCAGCCCCGAACCGCATCTGGCGCAGCGTGGCGAAGGACAGCACATGGGTACGGATGATGGTGTCACAGGCGACACCGGCCAACTGGTCGAGCGTCGGCGGGATACCGCCCAGGCCGAGCGCGGACGCCGACTTCGCATCGCCGGGCTTGATCCCGTTGGCGGCCTTGACGATGTCGCCGTAGGTCGCCGGGCTCAGCTCCGCCTGTTGCCGGGTGGCCGTCTCGGTCATCGCCTTCTTGTTGAGGTTGATCTGCATACCGACCGGATCGACCCGTGCGCCGCCCCGCAGGGCCGGCGTGGGCTCCGCCAGCGCACCGGCCTGGTCGCGGACCGCCGCGACGAAGCCCACAATCTCCCCGACCAGCGCGCTGCGCCACCGCCCCTGACGGCTGCGCCGGCTCGAATCCCAGCCACCGAAAACCAGCGTCACCGGACTCGTCTCCAGCAGGGCCCGAGCGTTGGCGGGGGTCGCGTCCCGGACCGCCCGGTACGCCTCCGTCTGCGTGGTCGGCTGCCCGTCGATCGCGCCGGCCCGGATGTGCCCGTCGAACACCCGGTGCGGCAGCGTGAGATCGAAATAGTGCTCGACCGCCCCGTCCCGCTCGTAACTGACCCGCACATGCGGCACCCGCGACAGCAGAGGATGCCGGTCCTCAACGGCCTGAGCCAACGCCACCTCAGCCCGGTTGAGCTGAGACTGCTTCGAGTCGATCACCACCGCGTACCGACTCTCGTCACCGAGGTAACGCTGCTCGTACGCGTACACGCCGCCCCTCTTGCCCCGCGCGGCGAACTTGGCCGGCGCCACCGACGTGTGCCGACCACCCGCCGGCTCCAGCGCCGTGGTCGACGTGAGACAACTCGGCCCGCCAGCCGACCCGACGGCAAGCAACGACGCAAGATCCAACGAACGCATTCAGATTCCTCCTACATGTGCCATCGATTCGCTACAGTCCTCTTTATCTAAATTCTCTGACGCGTGCTGTCGTACATGGCTGTCTTAATTAGCCTGCGATCCCGGCTGTGTATTGTCAGCGGACAATCGCTTGGTGGGGCTCACCGTATCAAGAGGGACCTCTGTGTACAGGTAGGCCCGACAGCGCACTAACACGCTGACAGGCGTCCACGCGACCGTGACCGTGCCGCACGGGGCGTCATCGGTGCCAGCACGGGCCGATCGGTACCCGAATCCGGGGGGACAAATAACGGCTGATCGACTGATCAAGGGAGAGACGCCAGATGACGACCGAGACCACCGTGGAACAGTCGGCCAACGGGCCGGTAGGTGCGGTCACGGATGAGCAGTTGATCGCGATGCTGGCCGATCGGGCTCGTGGTGACGGGTTGAAGCTGACCGGTCAGGGTGGGGTGGGAGTGAGCGCGCGTGGGCTGATCAACTCCGCGAGTGGTTGTGGAGGGCTTCCGCCATGTGGGTCGAGTTGGCGTACCGGGGGCATGGGCGCCGCGTTGATCGACCGTCGGGTCTACCTGCCGAAATTCTGGACCAACGACCGCACCCGGTGTTAGCAGGCCGGCGTCCCCAACGATGTCGCCTTCGCTATCCACTCGCAGTTGGCCGACGACATGATCATCGCGGCCGTAGACGCGCAGGCGCCCGTCCTTCACGCACGCCGCGCAGCGTTTCTACCTGTCCGCGACCCTGGTCAGCGGACGTCTACTTGGCCCTTTCGGCTTGTGCGATGAGGCTGCGGACGGCGCCTGCATGGGGATCTCCGAGTGGATCGAGGATCTGAAGCGCTTGCTGCCAGCTTCGCTGAGCGTCGTCGTGTTGGCCGGTGGCGTGGTAGGTGTCGCCGAGAGCAGCGAGGGTCAGTCCTTCGGAGCGTCGGTCGTCGAATCTGCGGAAGAGTTTTAGGGCCAGCTGGTGCTGTTTGAGGGCCTCGTCGTGTTGGTCGGCCTGTTGGTAGGCCAGGCCGAGGGGGTAGGAGGCCCAGGCGACGCTCCATTGGTCGTTGATGCCGTCGAGGATGGCGACTGCTTGCTGGTAGTGGGCGATGGCAGTGTCGAGTTGTCCGCGGGCGCGGTGGCAGTTGCCTAGGCTGAGCAGGGACATGCCTTCGCCTCGGGTGATGCCGTGGTGACGGAAGACCTCCCGGGCCTGGCCGTACAGGTTGAGGGCTTTTTCTATTTGTCCGAGTTCCTCGTGGATGAGGCCCTGGCCTCGGAGGCTGAATCCTTCAACCCAGTGGTCGTTGACGTCGCGGCTGGCGCTGACTCCTTGGCGGTAGTAGTCGAGGGCGGTTTCGCGTTGTCCCGTTCGCCAGTAGGCGTCGCCGAGGCAGCGGAGGTTGGCGGCTTCGCCGAGGCGTGATGCGGCGGTCCGTGCGGCGCGTAGGCCGGTGAGGTGGATGTCGCGCCAGTCGGCCCAGTACGACTTGAGTTCGAAGAAGCCGTCGCTGACGACGGGTAGTTGCCATGCGATGTCGTAATCGCCCAACTCGTCTGCTAGCCGAATGGTGTCGAGGAGATTGAGCCGTTCCCGCTCGAACCATGCCATTGCCTCGGCCACAGTGCTAGGTGGGGTGAGTGGTACGTCGGGTCCGGCTGGGGGAAGGGCGATGGCGTGGGAGTAGGGCAAAATGATCTTGCGGCCTTCCTCTGCCATCCACAGGTACCAGGTGGAGACGCGGCGTCGTGATTGGTGTTGTTGTTCGGGTGTCTCTTCGGCTTGTGCGCGTTCGAGGGCGTAGGCGCGCAGGAGGTCGTGGAGCAGATAGCGGTCGCGGGCGGGGTTCTGCACCAGGTGCGCCGCGGTGAGCTGGTCGAGGAGGTTGCGGGCGCGGGGGAGGCTCACGCCGGCGATGGCTGCCGCTGCGGCGACGGAGATGTCGGAGCCGGCGTGCAGCCCGAGGTGGCGGAAGAACCGCGCCGTGCCTCCGGGTAGCGCCTGGTAGGACCAGGAGAACACTGCTCGGACGTCGGAAAGCTCGTCCTCATCGACGGTGAGGGCGTCAAGCTGATGGTCGACGAGGGCGAGGTCGGCCACGAAGTCGGCGAGGGTGGCGTAGGGGGTGTTGGCGATGCGTTCCCCGATTATCCGCAGGGCGAGCGGGAGGTAGGCGCAGCGGCGGGCGAGGTCGGCGGCGGCCTGGGGTTCGGCGTTGACGCGGTCGCCGCCGATGCTGCCGCGCAGCAGCGTGATCGCTTCGTCGGGGGACAGTACGTCCAGGGTCATGCGTGACGCTCCTTCCCGCGCGACGAGGCCGGAGAGCCGGCTGCGGCTAGTGATAATCGCCATGCACGTCGGCGTGGCGGGCAGCAGCGGCCGGACCTGGCTGACCGTGGACACATTGTCCACCACAACCAGGACACGCTTGCCGGTCAGGACGGACCGGTAGAGGGCGGCGCGTCCCTCGGTGTCGGTCGGAATCTGCTCGGCCGGCACGTGCAGGGCGCGTAGGAAAGTGTCCAGTGCCTGTCCGACGTCCAAGGCCGGTCCCGGCCCGTAGCCGCGCATGTCGACGTAGAGATCGCCGTCGGCGAACCACCGCCGAACCCGGTGGGCCCAGTGCACGGCCAACGCTGTCTTGCCCACGCCGGGAGCACCCGCGATGGCTGCGACGGCCGTTGGCGGGCCGCCCGCAGCCGTCGTGGCATCGTCGGCGGGCAGCGCCGCGTCCAGTCGGGTGAGGGTCTGCTCACGGTTGACGAAGCGGGTCGCGTCGAGGGGCAGTTGGCGAGGCGGAGGGGAAGGCGGTGCCGCGCGCCCGAACAGGTTGATGCCACCGTGCACCGTTCCGGCTTGAACGACAGCTTCGGCATCGCCGGACGACTCGTTGTGCGCGGTGGGCACGCTGCCTCCTCCCCGACGAGCGGCGGATCTATGGAGAGCTGAGTTGGAGCTGGGCTGCGTAAGTCCGGTAGGGGGTCGACGCCGAGACTGCGGCGTCACGCCAGAGATTGGCCTGCACGATCTTTTCCGGCTCACTGATCAACTCGCCGGAGACGAAGCGTCCCTCCTCGTCGTAGTACATCGCCACGAGCTGCGAGGAGTCGAACAGCCAGTAGTCGTAGTGCGGCAACATAGCCGGCCAATCATCACCGGAGACCACGATGAGGCGAACGTCCTCACCCGCCTCGACCGTGTGCTCGTAGGCCCAGCCGCATTCGAACCGGACGTAGTCCGACAGCGGTTCGGCGACGACGTGGACCCGGTGCATGCGTTTACCAGCCGACACCGCTGCCCGCACGGTGTCACACCAGGCCGCGATCCCAGGAAACTCCCCACGAGACTCGCCTGCCAGGAAGCGGGAGAACTCGTCTTGCTCGTACAACACGTCATACCGCTGAAGCGTCTCCAACCGGTAGGCCGTGTACCGGAAGTCGCGGAACAGCTGGTTGAACTCGGCGTCATCCAGCGACGTGAACGATCGGGTCAACCTCGATCACCGTTGCCCGGACTCGCGGTAGCGCTCGATCGCCCCGAGCACCACCTCGGCAGAGATCCGAACCGCGCCCTCCCCAGGAAGCACGTTCTCCAACTCGCCGAAGGTGTCACCATCGACCAGATGCCCCTGGACGACCAGCTCTCCACTGTCGGCGAGGTAGACCGTTGGACAGCCGTTGCCCCCCGACACGACGTCCTTGTAGAGCTTGGTCAACTTCACTGCGACCTCCTTCAAATCAGATGGCCAGCAAGTGCCATCGGTGAGGACCGTAGTGCGTAGCGTAGCGGCAAAACAAGTCAGTATCGTCTAGTCGATCTTGGTGTGTTCACGCGTATCGCCGTTCACGACCTCCGTCTGAAGGTCGGCCGAGTGCGGCCGTAGCGGCTGGCTGGGGGCAGGCCTCGACGCATCGGGTGGAATCCGGACAAGAACTCGCTCCGCTTTGCGACCTTTAGCGGCGCCTTGGCGGCCCGGCAGTAGCATCGAAAGAACTGGATGGTCTTGCCATCTCTGGTTGGTTTTCGTGCCGGCTGGAGCCGGATGCTTGGAGGACTGACGGTGGACCCACTCATGGTTACCGCAGCGACAACACTCGTCGCCTGGACGACCACCGAGCTCGCCCAAGGCGGCAGGCAGGCGGTGTCTGCGCTGGTTCATTTCCTGCGAGACCGATTTCGACGCGAGCCCGAGGCGCGCGAGGCCATCGAGGTCCTGCTCCACCAGCCATCACAGGACGCCGCTCATCCCCTGGCGGTATTACTGGACCGCGAGGCACGACGTGACCCTGCGTTCGGCGCAGAGTTCCAAGCCCGATGGGAGCGGACCAATGCAGCCGTCGCAGCCGGCCAAGACGGCGTAGCAAACTCCATCTCGGGCGACGTCAGGGGACCAGTAGTGCAAGCCCGCGACATCCACGGAGGTGTCTCATTCGGCGGCGACAGCGTACGCGGCTGACTACGGTTTTGGGGGTCGAGGTCGACGGCTCCTGGCTATTCGTGGTGTGCGGTCGATTCCCGCAACCACCGCGCGTCCGGCTTCGAGACTCGCGGCAATCTGTCGCCCGACGAAGTCGCTGCCCCGCCCCCGACTGCCGATCCAGCCAGCGCCGAGAAGTTCGGCGAACGTGGTGTTGTTCAGGTAGCGGGGCACGTTTCCGAAGGTCATGCCCACTCCGCCGCGCGGCCCCTGGCAAAGTGGTGAGGATAGCAGTGTCTCGAAGTGCTCCCGGCCGAGGTACATGCCAGTGATCAGTTCGATCGAGTCTTGAACCACGGCTTGGGGCGCGCAAAGCTTAACCATGCATGGCGTGGGCAGTAGCCGCACGTCGTCGCTGGGATCAGTGTCGTGCTCACGGCATTCCTCATCGACCTGCGCCATGCGCTTGAGCTCGCCGGACAGGTTGCGGTCTGGTCGGTACACCAGGTTGGTCTCTGGCCGCATTCGCTTGTATTGAATCATGACAAAGCTGTCGTGGGCGACGTTGTGATAGATGAGGTCAACGCCCATTTCGTGTTCGGCGTCGGTGCGGTTGGCGTTAAAGATCTCCATCCGCTTAAAGCCGTCGGTGAAAGTGCGCCATCCAACTCGCTGGTCATGAAGCCCGAACCAGTCCTGAAACGGCACGCGGTCAGCGTCGTGGTTGATCAGCTGGTCCTCGGTGACCTTTCCGAGCTGGAGCGGGGATTCTTCCCTAGGATCTTCCGGTTCCGGCTCCGGATCAGTTCGGAGCTTCTGATATCTCGACGTCTCGATCGCCGGAAGCACCGCTTCATGAAGCGGTGCTTCATGAAACACCAGTTCATCGGGACCTGGTTCGATCACCGAAGCACCAGAGACACCTGCGATGAACGGGTTGCCGGCCGGCTGAGGTACGTACTGGCGCAACTCGCTGCGGTCCATACCACGCGCCATAAGCAATACGCCGGTGCCGTCCTTCTGGAGACCCTGCAGCTCCCCGGCCGTGCCTGCGGTGACACTGTCAGAAATGCGACGTACGAGCCGAGCGATGACCGGCTCCAAGTCCGGTGACTCAGCGACAAGCGCGTCAAGCAGCCGCCGTCCCCGGGCTTCCGTGATCGGGCCGTCTCGCGAGACCGCATCGGCGAACCCGCCGAGCCTGTCTTTGATTCGGGCTACGTGGATCTGTGCGCTGGTCGCGGTGACGTCCTCGACATCGACATTCCGTTCGTAGGTCGCGGTCTGACGACCCCGATGCACCAAGCCGATGCCTACCACGGTCAGCTCATTCCCGCTCTCGGCCAAGAAAACGCCGACGTGCCAGCGATTCGACTCCCAGGGAACGATCCTGTACGCGAACGAGCGCATCGCCGCGCCAGGCGAAGAGCGTTCCCGGAACAGGCGGTCGTACATCATCTGGCTACAGCGAAGCACCGCAACTCTCAGCACTCCGGCAATCTGCCACATCGCTGCGACTCTCCGCAGCCCCGGGGGAACGGCCCCCGTCTACCCCCCCCCCCCCGAGAACCACGGCCAGACGACGACGAACAGTGACAAGCAGCGACCATCGTCTGGCCGTGTCTGAGCAGCTCAGCGCCCATTTTCGACAACTAGCGACAAGGCCGAGGCGGCTGGGTTTTGTAACCCCGATTGTTTCAACTCTTCGGTATACCGGCATTGGGGCCGTCATCCTCGTCGGGGTCGATCTCCTCGCTGGCGTCGATGGTGCGGCGATACTCGGGGTGGTCCTTGTCCATTTGGATCGCGAGATGGACCGGAGCGGGGTAGCTGGTACGTCCTTCCCAGGACAATGCGTGATGGCAGAGCCGTGCGGCGAGAACGGCATAGCGCAAGGGGTCCGCGTCGTAGTGTGCGACGAGGATCTCGGTCGGCGTGTGGGCGTACCAGGTTTTGCGTTGCTCCGCCCCGGTTGCGCTCCACCGGGTGTACTTGCTGCCAGCCCGGCTGTGGGTCGTTTTGCCATCGAACTGCCGTGGAACATTCGACAAGATCCAGGTGTCCTTGGCCCGATCGAGCTGGTAGAGCGCCCGGGTGGTCTTGCCGACCTTCACTGTCTCTTTGCCGTCGCAGATCTTCGGTCGGCTCACCTGTACAGGGCGCGGGACCTCGGTGGATCCAGAGGTGACGCGGACGATGGCGCGGGGACGGTGGAGCCGTTGGAGTCGAAGGCCGGGCAGCAGCGGGCGGCCATCGACTTTGCCGGTGTCGTCAGGATCGCGTTCGAGGTTCTTGTTCGCCAGCCTGGCCCACAGGCTTCGGGCATTCTCACCCGACACGAACAGTACGTAGCCAGCGGTGCCGGTGAGTTCGTCGGCGAGCTGGGTGAGAGCAACGTCGACGGCGTCGACGAAGTCCGCGTCCTTCCGTCGTCCTTCCGGGAGTTGGTTGGCGCGGAACGCGACGTTGGCGTCGGTGTAGTCCAGCCATCCTGTCCGGCCACCGCGTGGGTGGGCTTTCGGTACGTACGCCTTGGCCCGCCAGTGCACTCCGTTGGGGATCAGCGCGACCAGCGACCAGCTGAGCCGCGGTTTGCCGTTTCTGCGCAGCTCTCCGCGCTGCTCGCGGACCTGGAGTCCCACGTACGTCATGGGTTCCGTGGTGCCCAGTTTGCCGTGCGAGAGTGCTCGGCCGAGACGTGGGTGTACCAGTCCTGCGGCGCGCAGCATGTCGGCGACGGCGTTGTGGCCCGCGTGGTCACTCTGGAGCGTTCTTCCAAGGGCCGTGAGAGGGTCCGCCGCCGCCTCCGCGCTGAGGAGGTCCGGGTTCAGAGGATCGGTGATGCTTTCGTCATCATCCGTGGTCAGTGCCTCAGGATCGCTGCTGTCAGCGACGTCCCCAGCGTCCGCCTCCACTTGGTCGGGTCCGGTGGCGAGAAACTGCGCGGCGACCCTTCGACCGGCCAAGAGACCTCTGACCTTCGGCTTCGCATCCGTGACGTCCGGACTGACAACATCACTGTTCCGGCGGCGGGCGAGCTTACGCAGTCTTGCCCATTCTGCTTCGTCGTACTCGGTCTCGCACAGCGCCACCATCCGGGTACCTTCTGGTGCGTCGACCCCGGCCAGGGCGTCCACGAGCGCTGGGCGCTTGTCGTGATCACCATGATCGAGTAATTCGCCGGCGGGCTGCACGATGACTTCGACACGCTCGGCGAGCGGTACCGTCGCGCCGATCTCGACGCCGTGTTCGGCGAGGTCGGGCCTGGCGAAGTGGTAGGCGAGCAGCCGCTGGATCCGACCCCGGGTGTGGTCATTGCGGTACAGCACCAGGATCCGCAGGACTTGGCAGCCGGACGCGGCGACGATGGCGGGCAGCTCGTTCGGGTGAAGGAGTTCGGTGTCGCGACCGTGGTTGAGGTGCCGACGGTCGGCGTTGGAGAACTGGTGACCGGCCACGTTGTGAGCGGTCACCGGCTCGGTATGCAATACCCCCGTCATGTGGGCACTCAGTTCCCGAACAAGGTGCATTCCGACACCTCGTCCGACAGGGAATCGCACCGACTTGGGTACCAGGGCTCGCACCGGGCTGGTCTTACTCGCCAGGTCGAAGTCAGTGGCGACGATCGGCGTGGATTGCAGACGAAGCTGGGCGAAGACCTTCAATGCGACTCGTGAGGAGTATTCGATGGTGCGGTTCTCCAAGCCGATGACCAGGAGCGGAGCTTTCGGGTCGCGTTGTTCGAGCCAGGCATTGCCAGCGGCGTTGGCCCAGCGGGTCAGGCGGGAGACCTGTGGCTGGACAACCACGACGGGCGAAGTGATCCAGGGCAGAGTCTTCATGTTCAGCTCGACCCGAAGCGTGGCGTAGGAGGGCGGGCCGCTGGGCTTCCATCTGCCTTCCCACAGCAGATCCGGATCCCAGACGATCAGGTTGCCGTCGGTGTCGGCACGCAGCTGAACCGTCTTGCCATCGATGGTCCACGGTTGCTTCGCGTGCGCGATTCTCTGCGCGATTTCCCAGGTCGCTGCGGCATATACCCAGCTCGGCGCGTCGGGCTGACCGCCGCAGTTGGTCACGTGGTCTGCGAGCTGGACGGCTCTTGGCTTGACAGCACTGATGAGATCGGCGAGCTTGCTGGTGAAGGAGAACCGGATGTCGGCGTCAGGTGCCTTCAGCACGGCCTGGTGCCATACCGTGATCGCGTCGTGTAGGTCCTCGCGCTTGAGCCGCTCTCGCGTGATCATCCGTAGAGGTGGGGCCGTCTTCGAGGTGGGATCGAAGTTGACGCTGGTGCACCCGACTGCACGTAGTGCGGTGGCCAGGCCGGCGTACGGCAGGTTGCCCTCAGAGCCGGTGGCGGCGTAGAAGTCTTCGCGGACCTCATCCCACGCCTGCCGGATGCGGTCGGAGAAGTCGTAGATGTGGACCTTGCCGAGCAGGTCGGCGGTCAGCGGATACGCGAGCAGAGTCAGCTTTTCTGGTCCGGTTGTCACCTACGCTCCAGATGCGGTGTAGTCGATGCCGGCGAACTCTAGCCATGACCCCAGAGTGGAACCGTAGATGCGGTCGAGGCCCGTCTGGTCGTGCGGGGGCAGGCTACTGTAGTAGTAGCGAAGCAGGCTGGGTAGGTCGCTGCCAAGGGTGGCGTCGTGGAAGGCGTTGTCCACCAGGTACAGCCGTACTGGTGTGCCGCCTCGGCGTGCGCGGCCGGCGAGCTGGATGAGGTCGACGAGCATGCCGGCGATCGCTTCGGCCTTGAGGTAGCGGGGCAGTCGGCTGAAGCGTGGATCGCTGGACAGGAGGGTGAACAGCCGGCGGAAGGCAGCGCGGCGTTGCGCGGCGAGCACAAGCGCCGAATCTTGACCGGGCTCACCAACGGCCAACGCGGTCGCGTTCACGCTAGCCAAGATCTCTGCGGGTGCGTTGAGCTGTAGGACCGGGCGTACGCAGACCCAGATCGATGCGAGCGCCGAGCGCTGGGTGCCGGGCACCAGGATGTTCAGGCCCCGTGCGACCAGGCTCAGCGGAGCGGTGCACACCTTCACGGCGGGGTACTTGCGGGGCAGGTCCTCAAGGTCGTCAACGGTGATTTGCACGACGCCGCTGGGGATCACGGAGTTGGTCAGCCGGGGTTCCTTGGGCACGACCACGGCAACCCAGCCAGGCTCGGCCACCAACCGTGCGATGCTCGCGCCGAGCAAGGCGGCTTGCGGATAGGAGTTGCTGACGAGCAGGCATCGCTCGCGTTTGGGTTCGGTCTCTGCCAAGGTGCGGAGATGCTGGTCGAGGCGCTGTTCCCACAGCATTCTGCCGAGATCCTGGATGAGGTCGGCTTTCCGGTGCTCCAGTTGTCCGCCCACCGACAGCGCTCGATCACCGTCGAGAGCCTGGCCGGGAAGGGTGGTGAAGGCGCCGGGGGCAGCATCCGTCATCGCGTAGGCGACCCCTGCATGAATGTGTTCGCGCGCCGCCCCAGGGAAGAATGCGGTCGCCGAGAGCCCGACCACGATGCGGCGTGTACCTGCTGCGGACAGCGCTACAGCGTCGCCCAGTTGCGTCACGGTGGTGTGCGGGTCACCGGCGATTGCCTGCACGGACAGTTGACCGCGCGGTAGACCGTCGCCGGCTCTATCGATGCGGAATCCGAACAGCAGGTATCCCAGCGGCCCATACGGGATGGTGGCATGCTGAACGAACGTGCCGAGCTGCTCGATCAGCGCGCGGGCAGCTGGTAGGTCGGTGTCGGGCGCACCGACCGCGTAGGTTAGGGCGGTCAGCGACTGGTGTAGGGCGCCCAGCCAGGTACGGACCAGAAGGGCGTTGACGACCTCCCGGCGGATCTCGTCGTGGGTGGGTTCCTTCGTCGGCTTTCGGCGGTCTGACTTGGGCGATGGTCGAACTGAGGCATCCTCGGGCGTCTGCTCTTCGCCTCCGTCGGGGACGGTCGTCTGCATTTTCCGGGCGGTGGCGCGAAGGACCTTTCCGACGATCGGGTGCAGGTCGTCCTTGACTTCGCGGATGCGGTCGATGCCGTCGTCGTTGCTGATCACCGTGCGCAGCCGTGCGGCGATTGCGGCCATGTCTCTGGGGAAGGAGACCTCGTCGTCCGTGTTGTTGTCGGGGAACAGGGCGTTGAATTGGCCGTAGACCTCGCGCGGCACCTCATCAGTCGCTTGGTCGATGCCGAACAGGTGCATGAGCAGGAGTCGGTCGTTGGACCCGGGAATGTGCCAGCCGGAGCCGTTGCGGTATTCGTCGTTGTCGAGCCAGCGGGCAGCCTCCAGCCACAGGTCGCCTTCGAGCACGTAGTTCAGAAACTGATCGGCCAGGAACGTGGTGCGCGACAGCGGTGGGAGCACGTTGCGGTCCTGCCCTGGCAGCAGCATCACCCGTTGGGCGTTGAGCTGGGTGAGGGGAAGGTCTGCCAGGCCGGTGTTCGCCGCCACGATCAGCTGCCGTGCGCCGGAGTCGAACATGCTGCTCTGGAATCGGTCGATCTCGTCGATGACGAGAACGGGGCAGCGGCGCATGACCAGCTCCAGCACGCTGATCCGCGCGTACGTCTCACCGTCGATGCTGACCGGCAAGCGCACGGTGCCGTGAATGAGGTTGTGGTGGTTGGTCACGATGATGTCCGCGCTGACCGCGTCCCGGGTGACTCGGTGTCGATCGCACGCGCTCAGCCGAGGGCACACGTGCCGCTTCGGCTTGCCGCTCTTCGCCGCCGGGTCGTCAGATCCTGGCTGGGGCAGCAGCGACGTGCAGGGTTCGTTGCCATTCTCAGGCGGTGGGCCGTCGACTAGCCACGCGGGCAGCGCGCACCCGTAGGCCAGCCGGTCAAACCGGTCCCACTCGTCGCGTGACGCGGCGTGCACCGCCTTCTCGTGCACCCGAGAGGCAGCGATCAGCGTCGCGCACCGCAGCGGGCTACCCAAGGCGTGAAGATCGTCGCTGAGTTTAGCGCAGGCACCTCGAGCGAGGGCGTCCTGCTCGGCGATGCTGTCGGCCGTGTTCTGGGCCTCGTTGATCGTGCCGACCACGACGGCCACCTGGATGCCGCGCCGGGCCAGCAGGATCGCGAGCAGTCGGGTCAACACGCTCTTGCCCACACCGGTCGGCGCGTTGAACAGCCGGATCTTCCCGCTGCGCAGCAACAAGTCGCTGGCGGTCGCGTCGTCGGCGTCTCTGACCCCGTCGAACAGGGTCTCCAGCACGTTTCGCTGCCATGGGTCACCGCGGCCGGCACCGTCAAGCTCGTCGGCCAAGGCAAACAGCTCCTCCTTGCCGGCCTTCACCTCGTCCACCGTAGGAGCGGTCGCGACCACGAGCGGGATGACCTCGGTGGTGGCAACGTCTGAGGGCAGTTCCACCACGGACTCGCCGCGGAGGCCGAACGTCCATCGCCCGGCGGATGCCACCGGGTGCGGACGTCTCGATTGCAGGTACTTCACCTCGGCCTCGCCAATCAACTGCTCGGCAAGATCCAAAGGTTGCTGGCCATGCCGAGGCAGGAGATGGCCCACCTGCGACCGTGGAATGTCGGCGGGTAATCCGTATGGGCTGTCCGGCCGGTACACCAGATCGCGCGCCGTTTTGATGAACCGGGCGTACGAGCCCAACTCGTTGTTGCGAATCCGCAGGAACCGCCCGACGAGTCGCCGGACCCGATCAGGCTGATGCTCCCAGCCGTCCCAGAGGTCAACTCTGCCCGAGGCGAACATATGCGCATGATCGAGCGACGCCAGGTGGCGTCCCGCCGTGTCCGTCGCCGGGCAGAGTGCCTCCGCCAGCGCGCACGCAACCTGAGCCGCAAGCTCCTGCAACCCAGGGCCGGTCCCGCTCATGTTCGCTCCGCCTTCCCGTCGGCCAACTCGGCGATCAGGCCGGCAGCGGTCAACACTCGGTAACCGCGTCGGCCAATCATCCTTTGGAGAAGCTCGCGGCTGTTCCGTTGATGATCGGGAATCACGATGATCAGGCCGGGTTCGGCTGGATCGATGTCTTTGAGCGCATCACCCAGCTTGGTCACCGATGCCCACGCCTTGGCGTCTACCTTCCACATGCGGCGACCGAGAGTGATCTTCAGGTCGTATCGGTCCTTGTGGGGCCACATCGATACCCGCGCTCCGAGCGACCGCGCGTGATCTTGTAGCCCGCACTCCAGCAGCCCTGGGAGTGTCATGTAACGCCAAGTCGTGCGGGTGAGCGCCAGGTGCTCGGCCGTGGCTGGCTTCGCTCGCACCGCAGTTGCCGCGGCTCCTGCCGGCTGCAACTGCGGTGCCCGGTTCGTCATCCGATCCGGGTTGCACGTATAGATCACGCCGTCCCGGGCATGGGCTTCGCAACGCACCTCTCGTACCGCGCCAGACTGACTGACCCGCATGGGCCAGCGGCAGAGCGGGCACGCGAACCAGTACCCTCGAACCTGGCACCACTGCCATGTACTGATCGGCTCGTATAGGTCCAACTGGCCTAGCATCCCGTCCCAGACCCGGCGAAGCCGGGTCAACTCCCCAGACGCGTGCCGAACCAGCCGCCCGCGGACCCGGGTGTACTCCTTCGGAGGCAGCCGCCGGAGCACCTCGTACACCCGACGCTCCTCCTGCTCGGCATTCACCCGCGCCCAGGACCAGTGCTCATCCCACGCCGCACGAGGCACAAGGTGCTCCAAACCCAGGTCAAGCGCCTCGTCGTGCAACTGGCCAGCCTCGTCGAGCAGAACCAGGTCCCCCACCTCGTCAGCCGGAATGTCGCCGGGCAGCAGTAGCCGTAGGGGGCCAGCCAGGCCCCGCCGGAACTCGGCCATCGACGGCGGGGCCGTCATCCGATGCGCCGAAGCCAACACCCCCAGGCAATCCGTCAGTAGCTTCCCCTGCCTGCCGGGAGGCAGGGCCTCATCGCTCACCGCCGCAGCGGCCAGGCAGCACGCTGTCACTGCCTGATCCCGCCGTACACGATCGATGTCCGAGAGTGCGGTCTTCACGACGCGTGAGGGTACTGGACCTGACCGACATTCTTCCGAATGGTCCGCTGCGGTGGCCTGATACCGACATATTGCCCTCGATGTCGAAGGGTGCGGGTAGCGGAGCGGTGTGGCTTTCGCCGGGCGAAGCGTCGGTCACGGACGATTTAGGACGATCTTCGTGGGCGTCTCGGGCACGGTTCGCTTTCCCTTGCTGAGAACGGCGATCTTCTGGGCGAGCGCGTGTCGTCCTTCGGGGGCTGCACAGGAGTTGTTCGATGGCGAAGTGAACCTGCGCGAAGAGTTGGCTGGCATCGTCAGAGCTGCGCAGCCGCTTGACGTGAATGAACTCGTCGCCATTCCTACCCGCCCCACCAGGGATCGGGACAGTGCCCCCGTTTACCCCCCGAAAACCCCCGCTAAGTGTTGACTACCAGCGACGATTGATGATGGGCGGCTGGTTGCATTCAGGCAGGTCAACCCTGGTTCTTGACGATCAACGACAAGTTCGAGAGGGCGTCGGTCGACAACAAGGGGTCGTCGGTTCGAATCCGGCCGTCCCGACGCAGTTCAAAGGGCACATCCGATTGATGGATGTGCCCTTTGCTTTGGCTGGGTGACTAGCTGAGTGACTATGCCTCAGCGCCGAAGAGCCGGTCCATGGTGATCGCGCTGCTTAGGAGCACCGGTCGGAGCTGGTGTTGGTAGACGCCCTCGGTGACGGTCGTGCCAGAGTGCCCACAGAGGTCGGCGATCTGTTCGATGCTCATGCCGCTGTCGGACAGCAGGGACACGAAGCTGTGTCGTAGCTCGCGTGGGGTCCAGTCGCGCGGATCAAGGCGGCCCTTGACGGGCCGCACGCGCCGCCGCCTGGGCGCGTGCCAACCGCTGCCGCTGTCGCTCTGCGGCCGTCCCGCCTGATGCCCGGCGGCTGGCGCGGAGAGCGGGAAGCCCGGGGCCGCCGTAGACGGGAGGACTGCGGAAGTGGTGGGGTTCGTCGCCGGCAGCCGGCCGCGCCGCGCCGGAGCGACGCGGCGTAGGGCACACGCCGGGTCCGTGCGGCGGGTCACGGTGGCGACCTGGTGGCGGCTACCGCGCCTCCGGCGGGGGCGCTTCGGCTCCGGGATGTCCGGGGCTTCGTGGGCGGGTTGCGGGTTCGTGGGTGGTTGCGCAGGGCCATCCCGCCAGCCGACGACCCGGGCGAGCCGAGCAGACCACCACCCGACCCGCCAGCGTCCGACCGTGCGTCAAGGCCGTCCTGACGTGGCGGGACGGGCGGAGGCCCGCTCCCCAGGAGGGCGGGTCAACGGCAGACGGGAAGGCAGAAGGTCGCAGGCTTGTGGTGGTCGAAAGCCGGACGCTGTAAAGTCGCCAAGTAACCCTTGATGCTTTCTAAAGGGTTTGGTTTGAGAACGGGGGCGCCGTTTGCAACGACGCCCCCAAGTTGAGGTTACTGCTTGTTTGAGCTGCAACTCACAACAAGCAACAAGGTCAGCGCGAGGAGCCCAGCCGTAAGGGTGGGCTCCTCGCGGCTGGTCAGTGCTTCCAGAGCAGAGACCACCTCAAAGATCACGCCCAGCTCTACAACTGCACCGATCTTCCGCTGTTCCTCTTCCTCGGGTGACTCCATCGAGTCTCCTTCCGTTGGCTGACCTCCACACGGGTTCCCGTATGGGACTCGCTCCATACGGGAGTCCATATGGAGCGAGCCACCGTGCGGGCCGCTAAGATTTACCGAGCTCAACGGAGTTGCCCGCCACAGTACCGGATGCGGGGCCTGTATCCGATGTCGACCGTATGGGTCGCCCTCGACAGCAACGATGACAGCAGCCGCCGGAGATGAGGGCAGTCCACGACAGCCCGATCCGGATAGCTGTCCGAGGTCACGAACGCGGATAGACCCCGCCGGCTTCCTTACACAGAGCTTGTAAGCGAGGGCTCGCGCGACTGGTTGATGAGGACCAGGACCCGGCCGGGGTGTACTACGCGGTCGTCAGCGATCAGACGCTCGGGCGGAGAATCGCACGCAGTGCTCCGACGTCGGTCAGTACGAACGCTGACTCCGGCGGCTCGGCTACCGACATAGGCACTCCAAGAGTCCGGGGCTTGGTGACTAGCCGAGTGACGACCGGCAAGCACACCGTCGGACAACTACGGGCGCCAGCGAACCAAATCCGCAGCTCATGGCCCCTGCTGACGCTGGTCTAGCCGATCCGGGAGTTCCTTCACACCGAAGCGGTCGTCAGGGAGAATCTCGGAGTGAGCTGGGAAGAGTTCTTGTGGCACATGGATCACCGGCTGGGCATGTACGTCGGGAAGCCAAGGTACGACCGTGCGTGGTCCGCGCTGACGGGATTCGCCCTAGCGCGCGGGCAGGGCGAGCTGGCGGCGTTCCAAGAGTGGATGTCCGCCCGCCATCGCGGCAGCAGCAGCCTTGCCTTCTCATCTCTTGTGCTTGCGGAGACCTTCGGCGATGGTGCTACCGAGGCACGCCTGGCAAGCGATGCCGACCACGTGCTGGCCGTCTCGAAGCTCTGCCAGCTCTTCGGGGAGTTCCTCAAACAGCACGCTCGAACGCCCTTGTCGGCTCCGCCTGAAAACTGACCCTGTGGTTCCGGGCGGGTTCCCGCCCGGAACAGGGGGGTCAAATTTCAGCCGGCGTTGACACGCCGTTGGGCGAGTCACCGCCGGCCGTGGTGGGGATGCGGCGCGGCGGATGCGGGGCCGCCCCTCCGGCCGCAAGGGTGCTCCGCATCGCTGCGCGACGGCCCTGCGGGCCACCCTTGACCCCGGAGCCTCTGCGACCCCTCGGGCCGGCGTTGCCGGCAGGCGGGGGCCTGCCCGTGATGCGCGCGCCGCATCCCCACCACGGCCTCGTCGCGCGACGAGGCGTTCCGGCGCTCGAACGAGTCGTCAAGGTGAGCTTGACGCGGTAAAGCCTGGCGGTTCGCTCAACGGGGCGGATCGACGTTAGTGAGCTCGACGTCTAGCAGATCGGCTGCCGCCTCGACGGTGGCCACGAACTCTTCCGGTGGGATCCTGGCGACGAAGACCTTGCCCAGGTCCTCTGGAAAGGGATGGTCTGCCCGCCAGAACGCGAAGACGATCACCAGGTCCTCTTCGAGGTAGGCGTACTTGAAGACGTTGTCGACGGTCTCGCCCCACTGCATGAACCAGAACTGCTCCCGAAACTGCGTCTCGTCTGCGTGGAGCAGCCGGAAGATCTCCTCCGGTGCGCGGCCCGGGAAGGGACAGGGCTTGACGTCGCGTCGGCGCACCTGCGCCGCGCTCGACTGCACAGCGCGGATGAAGAACGGGAGGAAGGCCCAGTTGTCCTCGGTGGTCAGCCTTTTGCCACCCGCCCACAAGTCGACGACGCGGAGTTGGTCCGGCTCGACCTCGCCGATCTCCACCGCGAACGTGGCCCGGTCTCCGAAGCGTCGTGCCATCAGTCCACGGGCGCAGTCATATGGAATGCCGTGCCTGGCTTTTTGGGTTGCCATCCCTCGGCCAATGCCTTCCGGACAATCGCAGCGACCGCCGACGGGAGAACGGGCGGTGCCGACCCGCCAATCCAGTTGCTTGGATGGTCCTGAGGCATGCCGACCAGCAACACCCTGCCCTTGTAGTCGACCTGTTCTACAGCGACAGTGAGCGGTCGCTCACATAGCCCTTGGGCATAGGTTGGTCTGCCGCGCACTCGCCACCTGTAGGTGACCCCGTCAATCGTGATGAGCCGAGAGCCCTTCTTGACCAACGCCATGACGACCCTTCTCAACGTCAGATGACCGTGCCCGAAGCAGCGATCAGTATGGGGCAGCGAGGAACGCCCGACTGGCAAGGCAGACACGCTGCGTGCCACCTGACCTCAGATTGTCGCTACTCCGAGTGTAAATCAACGCGATTCCCAAGCTGAGAGTGCGCGACCGCCCCGCCAGGGTCAGGGCTCCGGCGGGTGGTAGAACGAGACGTGGAGATCGCGCGGCTCAGCCAGGCGTTGGATGACATCTTCGACGGCGCGATCGTGCACCACGGGTACACCGACTACATCCGCGACTACGAAGTCATCGTCTATGTCACCGCAGACCCGCGTACCGGCATCCCACCGATCCACCTCCGCTACCTCTTCAAGTACTGCGTCTCCGCCGAGGTGCAGACGGCGGTGAGTCCCGATACCTGGCGTTGCTCGCTCGACGAGCGACTGACCGACCGGGAGATCGATCCGGACCTGGATGGCTTCGTGTGGGCAGTGCGCTGGCAGCCGCTCTACCCAGGTGCGGAGGTGGTGGCGGACTCCGAGCGCGCGCGGTCGTGGGCTGACAAGATCGGCATTCCCTTTCACGAGGTCCGCTTCGAGATGAACGCTCACGCCATCACCCTCGTCTTCAGCGACCTTGACGTGACGGAGGTGGGGGAGGGCTATGCGCCCTTCACAGTCATCGAGGACGACTGACGCGAGGAATCTGCCACTCGCGTGGGTGACTAACTGGGTGACGATCGGGTCGAACGCCAGCGGACGAGCAGGGATACTGATGGACGGTTCCAGCAGTTCAACGTCCACGAAACGGCATGGCCAGAGCCCCGTGTTGGTTGCCTGGGGGCATGGGGTCGTCGGTTCGAATCCGGCCGCCCCGACGCAGGTCAGAGGCCATCCGGGATCTTCCGGATGGCCTCTTTCGATTTTGTACAGCAGCGAAGTACAGCAACGGTCATTGGTCGAGTCTCTGACCGAGCTTTCGCAGGGCTTCCCGGGTGGCCTTGGATGAGACCTGGCTGTAGATCTCCATCGTGATGGAGAAGTCGGTGTGCCTGAGGATCGCCATCGCGACCCGGGGGTGCACGTCCAGGTCGACCAGGAGCGAGTCGCATGTACGCCGTGCGTCGTGGACGGTGATCTTCGGGACGTCGGGGCGAGCGATGCGGCTGTCGTAGGAGCGGTTGAAGTTTCGTGGCTCGACGGGCAGTCCGAAGCGGGTCGTGAAGATCATGCCCGTGTCATGCCATGCCTCGCCGGCTTTCTCCTGGGCGGCCTCCTGTTGCTGGTCGCGGTGTCGTAGCGCGGTAACGCAGATCGCCGGTAACGGTAGGGGAGCGTCGGACTCCTCAGTCTTGGTAGCGCGGTGCAGCAATTTCCCGCGTACCCGCTGGAGTTGCTTGTCGACGGTGAGGCCGATGTCTTCGTTGTCGCGGCAGTGCTCGCAGTGCGCCTCGCCCTGTGGAGGGCAAGGCTTGTTCCAGCCGTCCCACTCGATGTGCTCCCAGGCGAGGCCCAGGACTTCGCCCTGGCGGAGTCCGAGCACGAGGACCAGGACGTAGGCGGCGTAGAGGTAGTCGTTCCCGTCGCGGGACGATTCGAGGAACGCCCGACGGCGGCGGCCGGCACAGCCTCCTGATCCGCCGCAACACCAGCACCGGTGAGCTGGCCTTCTATCGCTGCTGGACCCGCAACCGGCCACCCTCGCCCAGCTTGTGCGGGTCGCGGGCATCCGCTGGAGCATCGAGGAGAGCTTCCAGGCCGCCAAGGGCCAGATCGGCCTGGACCAGCACTAGGTTCGCCGCTGGGACTCCTGGCACCGGTTCACCACCCTCGCCCTGGCCGCCCTCGCCGTCCTGGCCATCTGCGCCGCCGACGCGACCGACGACGACCCGACCGACATCGGACTGATCAAGCTGACCGCCAACGAGATCCGCCGCCTGATCAACGCCTGCATCATCCGCCCGATCAATGACCTCGCCCACCGTTTGCACTGGTCAGGCTGGCGACGACGACATCAAGCCCGAGCCCGACGAGCCCACTACACACGCCACCTCAACCTCGAACTTCAGCCATGATCTCGAACAGCGGCTGCCGTTTTAGCTGGTCGTCGGTCAGGTGACGGTGTTGGGTTGAGCGGCAGTTGCCGCTACGCTCCCTCCGTGGAAACGGTCCGCGTCTACGCCCCTCGATCGAGGCTGCTGCTTCTGTTGCTCGTCTCCGCCGGCTTCGTGTCAGGGAGTCTGTGGATGGCTTCGTTCGGTGGGGTCATCGGCATTGTCATCGCCATGGCCGGCGTTGGGTTCTTCGGCCTGGCCGGTGTCTACTTCTTGCTCGAACTGATCTATCGGCGGCCGTCCCTGCAGGTTGACCCGGAGGGCATCACCGACCGGGCGTCACTGGCCTCGGCTGGCCGGCTCGGTTGGCGTGAGATCGGCGCTGTGAGGATCCACTCCGTCGCGGGGCAACGGATGCTGGCGATCCTGCCGCTTGACCCCGATGCTGTAGTTGCCCGATCCGGGTTCGTGCGCCGCGCCTTCCTACGGATGAACCGCGCAGCCGGCTTCCCGCCGGTTAACTTGCCAGAGTCCGCCCTGCCGTACTCCTTGGAGGCGCTCGTCAACGAGATGCGCCGGCATAACCCCGATCTTCAGGCGTCCGCCGATTAAGCACGCCACAACGACACCGCCGGCCGGGGTAGATCTCGTCAACAACGTCAAGGTGACCGGGTACGAGCAGGTCGACAGCACATCCGCTTCGGCAGGCTGCGATGGTCCGACATCGACATCGACATCGACATCCTGACCATCGCACACAACCGCACCACCGCCGGCTACCACGTCGCCGAAGGCCAACCGTAAACCCGGCCGGGCGGAACCCAGCGCTACCACGCCCGCGCCCCACGGACATAGCGGTATGTGCGTACCGCTGGTGTGGTGCGCAACAACGCTCTGGGCGGCGGCGGTACGGATCGCGGTGCGCCCCGGCTGGAGCCTCGGCTAAGCAGTCGATCAGCTCGGCGAGGAATCACGTCGGCTGGAGCGACTCGGCTGCGGTGACATGGGGCTGGGTGAGCGCCTGCGAGGGGTCTACGCCGCCCTGGACACCCTGCCCGCGGCCGCGCTGCGGGTGGTGTCGATGGCTCGGGGACGCGGTCCCGGCGCGACCCTGCTGGCCACCCGGATGCGCCTGCCCCTCCGCCGCGCCGAGGACGTACTCGAGGCGCTGGTAGATGCCGGCCTGCTCATCGGCAGCGCCACTCCCGGCAGCTACCGGATGCCCCTACTGCTCCGTTTGTCGCCACCGAGATGGCCGAGCAGCACGCCGTCCCGCTGCGTTTCCGCCACAACCCGATGGTCGTCACGGCCAACTGACGGCGGGAACGACGTGTGCCCGTCGAGAACGTGTCGCCGCCGCTCAGTCCACCTGGTTCGCGCTCGGCGAGCCCGCTCCGGTCGCCACCGGCGCGACCCGATCGGCCCCGGCCGCCGGTACGGATTCGCCCTGCGGAGCGCGGCCGAGCAGCTTCTTGTTGACCGCGACCACCAGCGGGCAGACCAGACCGGCGGCGGCCATGAAGATCAACGCGCTGCGGCTGTCGAACCGCTCCACCAGCCAGCCCGAGACGACCACCCCGGTGGAACTACCGACGGCGATCGACGACGCGATCCAGGCGAAGCCCTCGGTGGTCGCCGACCTGGGCACCACGTTGGACAGCACCGAGTAGATGCCGATCAGGGTAGGCGTGATCGCCAGACCCGCGATCACCGCGAACGGCACCATCCACCAGAACGACCCGGCGAAGACCAGCGGCACGGTACCGACGCCCAGCAGGGTCGCGGTGCCGGTCAGCCGCCGGACCAGCGGCGCCTTCCAGGTGATGCCGCCGTAGAGCAGACCGGCGACCATCCCACCGAGAATCGTCAGGCCGATCAGGATCCCGCCGAGGCTGCGGTTGCCCTGTTCGTCGGCGAAGGCGACCAGGGACACGTTGCTGGCGCCCAGCCAGCAGCCGAGCGTCAGACAGACCAGCAGCAGCGCCCGCAGGCCCGGCTCGGCGATCGCCCCCCTCTTCGGACCGTCGCTGGCCGCTGCCAGCGGCGGCTGCGTGGAGCGCTGAAATGCCAGTGCGACCCAGCCGACCAGCACCATGCCGAGAATGACCAACATACCGGCGCTCGGGGCGAGGTAGCCGGCGAGCAGCGTGACGATGACCGGCCCGGTCAGGTAGATGATGTCGTCGATCGACGCCTCGAGGGCGTACGCCGTCGCCTGCCGCGGGGTGCCACCGACCAGCGCCGCCCACCGGGCCCGCACCAGCGAGCCAATCGGCAGACCCGAGCCACCGAACACCGCGGCGGTCACGAACAGCGTCCACAACGGCGCACCGGACCGGGTCAGTACCACCAGGACGATGATGCTGCCGGCGTGGGCGACCAACGAGGTGAGGATCAACCACTGCTGGCCGCGCCGGTCCGCCAAGCGCCCTAGCGCCGGCACCGCCACCGCGTTGGACAGGGTCACCACCGAGCTGATGGCACCGGCGATGGCGTACGAGCCGGTGGTGGCCAGCACCATGAGCATGGCAGCCAGTGCGCGCATCGAGATGGGGAAGCGACCGATCATGGCGGCGACGACAAACCGGGGCGCCCCGCGGATCGCCAACAGCTCCCGGTACGCGTGCAGGGACTTACCGATGCCGCTCTTCACTGCCGATGCTCCGTTCGCCGTCGCGTGCCCGGGCACACGCTGCTCGTCGCCGTCCCCGACCGGTGGCGAAACATGGCCGACACCCGCCGCCGGTCAGCCCATTGCGGGAGAATGCCGCAGTGCCGCGACCGCCGCCCTCGCGGCCACGTGCAGTAACGGCCCGGTGCGCGCCTCGATGTCCGCGACCCTGGCGTCCCACAACTGCTCCGGCCGGTCATTCTGGCTGGCGGAGCCAGCCGATACAATCCGTTTTTCGCCCGTAGGTCCCGCATCATGGCGCGGGTCCGCAGCAGCAGCTGTTCCACCACCCGTTCGCAGGACACCACCGAGCGCGTCGTGACGTAGAAAGCGTCGTACAGCGCGACGTTGGAGTCGGTCGCCCGGCCGAGCGCCGGTCCGTCATTCGCGCGCAGCAGCGAGTCGTCGCTGGGTACGGGTTTCGTTGTCGCGGCAGTGCTCGCAGTGCGCCTCGCCATGTGGAGGGCAAGGCTTGTTCCAGCCGTCCCACTCGATGTGCTCCCAGGCGAGTCCGAGGACTTCGCCCTTGCGGAGTCCGAGCACGAGGACCAGGACGTAGGCGGCGTAGAGGTAGTCGTTCCCGTCGCGGGATGATTCGAGGAACGCGCGGGTCTGCTCACTGTTCCACGACTTGCCTTGCAGTTGCGGATCGGGGGCAGCTTCACCAGGGCTGCCACGTTCTTGGCGAGCAGCTCCTCAACGACAGCCTGAGCGAGCGCCGAACGAAGAACAGCACGGATTCCCTTGACTGTCCGGGCCGAGGGAAGGTCCTGACAACACCGACCCACCGCGCAGCACTTCTGTTTCTTTGGTGGCCGCCGTTCATCTTTTCCCTGGGTGCAGCACTGGCAGCTCTTCGCGACCTTGTTCAGCCAGGTTTGCACGTCCCGCACGGACAACCGGGCATCGAGGCGCTTGGTGCCGAGGCCAGGGACGATGTAGAGGCGGGACAACGTTTCGTAGGTGGCGTAGGTCAGCGGGGCGAGGTTCGGTTCCACGATCTCGGCTAGCCAGTACGTCATGTAGCTCGCCAACGTGGGGACGTTCGTGGCGATCGGTCCGGCCTTGGCCTGCTGGTGTAGCTGGACCCACTTGTCGTGTACCTCATCGCGGGTCTTGCCGTAGGCGTACTTGCGGGTGCGTTTGCCGTCCGGCTTGGTGACCCAGACTTAGGCGGCGAATCCGTTGCGGTACGGGAAGATCGAGCCTTCACCGTCAGGAAGAACTCGGATTGGCCGCGGGCGTCTCGGAGCGAAAGCTGTGGCCGAGTTGGGCGCCGAGGCCGAAGTAGTGGCGGAAGTTGTAGATCAGTGGATTCCAGGCGCTGGGGTCGACGTGGTCGGTGCCGGCCACGACGATACCGGCGTCGGCGTGCACGGCGAGGACTTGGGCTTCGACGATGAGGAAGGCACCGCCGGTGGCGGTGTGGATCCGGCTGGTTCGGGCCTCCACCTGTAGCGGGCAGTCGGCGACCCGAGGCGGGTTTACGTGCAGTGAGTCCTGCGGGCGCAGGCCGGCGGCGGTGAACTTCGCAGGTTCGAAGCGAAACCGGTCGCGTTTGCTGGCCGGTACCGGCTGCCGGCCGGTCAGTGACGCGATACGTTCGACCGCCTGCCACTGGTGGGCGGCGGGTAGGTTGATGACCATCTCGGGACGTGCGGTGAGGTTGTGGCCGCTCTGCCCGTCGGGGCCGAGGCCGAGTACGACGGTGTGGCCCAGTGCCCATGCCGACGAAAGCGGTGCCAGGTTGGCACTGCCATCGTCGTTCTCGGTACTGAGCAGCACCACCGGGGTACCGAAATACAGGATCTTCGGGCTGATTGTCACGTGTGTGGCGGCAGCCGGGTCACTGAGGGTTGGCATAGGTGTCGAGGCTAGGCCCGAAACGTTTCGGTGGTCGCCGAAACGTCGTCGTGCCATGCTCGGGCGATGGACTCCCGCGAGGCCGCCTCGGCGGTCGCAGGCTGGGCGTCGTTGCTCGCCGATGACACCCGGGCAACGGTGTGCCTGGCTCTGCTCGATGGACGGGCCTGGACACTGGGCGAGTTGGCCCGCCACGCCGGGGTGGCGGCGTCGACGCTGAGCCAGCACGCTGATCAGCTGGTCGCCGCGGGGCTGTTGGTACAGCACCGTCAGGGCCGACACCGTTATCTGCGGATCGACGGTCAGGCCGCGCCGCTGATCGAGGCCGTGGCCGCCGCGGCCGGACACCGCCCGGCTCCCACACGGTCGATGGCGGGCGCACGTCGCAGACATGCTCTGGCGCACGCGCGGACCTGCTACGACCACCTGGCTGGCACCGTCGCGGTAGCCATAGCCGACGCGATGACCGAGCGTGGCCTGTTGACCTGGCGACACGGGTTGTCGCTGACTACTGATGGGGTGGCCTGGCTGGGTGATCTCGGCATTGCCGTATCCGCGGCCGATTCGCGCCGCCGACCGGCACTACGCGCCTGCCTGGACTTCACTGCCCGCCGCCCCCACCTAGCCGGAGCGGTCGGCGCCGCACTGTGCCACCACGCGTTCACCTCCGGCTGGATCACCCGTATCGGTACCAGCCGTGCGGTCACCATCACCGTCGCGGGCCGTCAGGCCTTGGTGCGACACCTGGGCATGGAGGAACAATCGCTGCGCCAGCCCCGGGCTGACTAGTCCGAGCAGCGAGTCGGTGAACTCCTGCACCCTGCCTACGTTCACGACGTCACCCGGAACCCTGCCTGGCCCGTCCCTCCGCGAGACGTATGGCCGCAAGGTGTGTATGGGCGTTTATGTGAAAGTTGGCCCGCCGCCATTGTCTGGTTGATGCCCGTTTGGGGTGTGGTCGGGGTCACGGTGGTGGCGGAATCTCGGCGGCCGTCGGGGCGTTACACCCTGCGTACGACCGAGGAGGCGCCCCGCACCGTGGGCGGGTGCCGCCCGTGCGTGAGCCCTGGAATGATGGCGGCCCGCCGGTCGTTACACATGAACCCGGCACCGCAGAGCCCCCAGGGCCGCGGTCGCCTGAGGATCTTCTTCTTGTTCTGTTGAGCGCCGGACGGTGCTCGCACCCACCCCGAACCCCCTTCGGGCGTGGGCGTCGACCCCCGAATGGAGCAACCCCCATGATGAACACGATTCTGCGTCGTAGTGTGCTTGGTTTCGCTGGTCTGGCCCTGTCCACCGGTGTCGTCGCCGGCCCCCTGGCCACCCTCACCGACACCACCACCCCCGCCGCCGCTGCGGCTGCGGTGCAGGCGGACAAGCCCGACACTGGCACGCTGATCCCGCACGGCACCCAGGGCACGCAGTCGCGCATCGATCTGGGTGATGAGCAGACCGGCAACGTGAAGGCCATCATCGAGGCCACCAAGAAGGCCGGCATGGACGAGCGGGCCGCCGTGGTGGCGATCGCCACCAGCCTGCAGGAGTCGAAGCTGGAGAACCTGGGACACCTGGGTGAGCGCAACGACCACGACTCGCAGGGCCTGTTCCAGCAGCGCCCGTCCTCTGGTTGGGGCAGCGTGGAGCAGATCACCGACCCCGAGTACTCCACCACCGCCTTCCTCAACGGTTTGAAGCAGGTTGAGGGTTGGCAGGAACTCCCGTTGACCGAAGCCGCGCAGAAGGTCCAGGTGTCGGCATTCCCGTTCCACTACGCCCAGTGGGAGACCCAGGCCGCCGACCTCGTCGCCGAGCACTGGACCAGCTGACCCACCGCAGCACCCCGATTGACCCAACCCACACAAGGGGAAAGAAACTGTTGGCCGGCACCCGACACGGGTGCCGGCCAACAGTGCTATCCACAACATGTGGATAGCACATGTGTACGAACCTGGTCCTTGTGGGGCATGCGAGTTGAGTCCGCCGCTGACGTGCCCTGCCGAGCTGCTCCTGTCTTCGAAACAGGGGGTGCAATCCGATGCATGTGTCAAACGATCGTTTTACGATCGTGGTGTGGGTTATGACTGGCTTCCCGAGGCCCTGGCCGCGCTGGTTGGGGTTGAGCCGCACGAGGCCGCGCAGGTGCTGGCAGCGCGGCGACGTCTACCGCTGGCCGCCGTCAGCGGCGGCGTGCGGTTCATCGCGATCATGGGACGCACCCAGGCTGGACGGCCTCTGGTGGTGGCGGTCCGTAAGGTCGGCGAGTTCAACCAGCAGATCATTGGCGCTCGGGAGATGACCCCGGCGGAGCTGAAGCGGTTCGAGGCGTGGGAGGTAGTGCGGTGAGTGATGACATGAAGCGGGCGGCGGAGGCGTTCGCCCGGGGCGAGGTCGACTACGACGACTCGGCCCAGGTCGAGCTGCCGCCAGCAGCGGAGACCGAACCGATGGTGATGCGCGGAGTCCGTCTACCAGTCGCGTTGGACCAGCGGGTCCGCTCGGCTGCCGACGCCGCCGGCATGAAGCCCTCCACTCTCATCCGCGAGTGGATCGAGCTCGGACTCACCGAGCTGGAACACGACCGGCCGGTATCACTGTCCGCGCTTCGCCGCGCGATCGCTCACGTCACCCAGGTCGACCGGGCCGCCTGAACCGGCCCACAACCGGCTCTTACGCCACCGGCTGTGCCGTCCTGTCCACCGGCTGTGCCGTCCTCTCCACCGGCTGGAGCATCCTCGACCTCAGCCAGACAGGCGCACGTACCTGGCGGATCGGCTCGGTCGCGCCCGATGCCTGCATCAGCTCCAGGGCGCTGGTCCAGTCGGTGTGCTCGCCCGTACTGCCGGCGGTGACAACGCCTTCGGACATGCTGCCCCGCGGCCATCACCCACCCGGCCGCTGTGCGGCGCTGCCGGCAGCCCTCCGCGCTGGACGGGTGCGCCGAAGTGGTCCTCTACGACGCGCTGATCGAAACGGCTGCGTGCGGGCCCGCGGGCATGTCGTCACCCTCGTCGCTGGTGTAGCAGCTGCACCGGATGGTTGCTTCGACGCACCGACTCCCCTGCGAAGCCAGCTAACTGCCGTAGTGCGGCGAAGTTCGTCAACTGTCCGCGTGTCAGACCTACAACCAGAGGCGCCACCACATCGTCGGTCATCTCCCAGGGCCATGGCCTGTTCTGTGTAAAGCCGTTGTGGTCGGAGTGACCACTGAGGTTGACCGACGCTCCTGAGCCGGTGGCGGATCGACCGAGCCGGCCAGGCCGCCAGTTTGGTCTGGCGGGCGAGGCCGTGAGGCGACGGTGGCACGTGCCGCACCGTGGCATGCCGTACGGCGATTTCGTTGTATCGAAGCTCGCGTATGTCAGCTACTATCGATATTTATCAATGGATGGCGATACCGCCGCAACCTCAGGAGTGTGAGATGGTCAGAAGACAACTGTTGCGCGCGTTCGGCGCCGTGCTAGCGGCGGTGCTGGCAGCGGCCGGGGTGCAGATCGCCACCGGTGCGCCGGCCGCCGCGGCCCAGACGGCCTACTACGACGCGAGCCGGGCAGGCGAGTTCCGTACGAACTTCAACCAAGGGGCCCAGGCTGATGCCGATGTCACGCCGTTCGTCGTTGGCGGCCGGCCGGCGACCGAGAACTACCCGTGGCTGGTCTACACCTCGGGCTGTACCGGCACGTTGATCAAGTCGAACTGGGTCGTCACGGCGCGGCACTGCCCGACACCGTCCTCGGTCCGGGTGGGTAGCGTCAACCGCACCAGCGGTGGCACGGTCGTCGGGGTCCGCCGCGCCATCAACAATCCCACGATCGACGTCAAGCTGTTGCAACTGTCCAGTTCGGTGTCGTACGCCCCGGCCCCGATCCCGGCGACGTCCGGGGCGGTCGGTACCGCTACCCGGATCATCGGCTGGGGTCTGACCTGTCCGTTCCGGGGCTGCGGTCCGACGCCGACGGTCGCGCACGAGCTGGACACGTCGATCCGGTCGGACGGCGCGTGTTTCGGCATCAACGGCCCGTACGAGATCTGCACCGACAACACCGACGGTGACTCGGGCGCCTGCTATGGCGACTCGGGTGGCCCGCAGGTTCGTCGGATCGGCGGGGTGTGGCACGTGGTCGGTGCCACCAGTCGGTCGGGCAACAACCACCCGATCTGTGCCACCGGTCCGTCGATCTACGGTGACTTGCCGTCGATCCGTTCCTGGATCGATAGCCGGGTCGGCGGCCTTCCCGCCTGAGCCTCTCGTCGAGCACCCCGGTCAACACCTGGCGTTGACCGGGGTGCTCGACGCGCGGGCGGTAGCAACGTTGATCGCAGCACGCACGGCGCCGCCCTGCACCACCGCGACCGACCGCTCACCGTCAGTCGTGCCCGGCCGGGCCACGAGGTGCACTGGAGCATCCAGTTCGACAAACGTGTCGAACGTGCCGGCAAGCCCGGTCATCACCGCCGCGGGTGGCTCGGGACTGAGCGTGGTGCCGAGCTGACGGGCCGCCTCAACGAGTAGGGTCCCCGGGACGTGGTCCAGCCGGTGGTCGAACAAGCCCAAGTGATCGAAGGGCAGCAGCACCCGTGCGGTGGTCTCATTCGCATCAGTACGAACCTCGGCCAGCAGCACGTCGGCGGGGACCAGGCGGCCCACGGTCGAGGGGGGCGCCGCTCCGTCCAGGCGCGGGCAGAGTTGGTCGGACCAAGGTGGCGGCGACCCGCCACGAGCCCGGCGGCGCAGCAGCGTGTAGGCGGCCGGGGATACGACCGACGAGGTGATGACTGTTGATCCGATCGGCACACCACCCAGTGACAGCTCGCACCGGGACGTGAACGCGCGGAGCCGGCTGCCGACTCGGACCGTCGCTACGGTGGCGTGGATCGTCAGCTTGGTCGAGCCGCTGTCGGCCCGTTGCACATAGGCGTCGGCCGGCACGGACAGCTCGCAGGAGTCCATCAGGAATTGGGTGTCGTCGGCCAGGCCGAGGCCGTTGTGGCCGATGTAGATGACGAGCTGCCGGCACGCCTCCAGTAGCAGCATCGGATCGAGACGGCGATTCGCCTCCGCGACGTGTGCCGCGTAGTACGCGTGTCGCTCGGGCAGCAACGCCGTCGCCACATATCCGCCCGTGCCGTCCGGATGGACGTCGGCGAGGAAGGCGGTGTCAGCATGCCGACGATGGACAACCGCCGGTTCGACGGTCGCGTGAGGTTGGGTCAGTAGCCGGGTGTCGGTCATCAATTGGGCCCTTCCATGTTCTCGTTGAGGAGTCCCGTCTGGGCGATCGCGGTGAGCGCGTTGAGGTGTTCGCTGAGCGATGTGAACCCGGCGCCGAGCGTGCTCACGGCCAGGTGTGCGGCGCGGGCTTCACGCCACCGCCGCGCCGCTGCGGCGACACCGACCGCGCCGCCGTCGATGTAGCGGACCCGGCCGTGCAGGCCGATCGCCTCGGGGGGTCGACCGGCTGCCTCCGCCGCCTTCGTCACGATCATCCGGGCTGCGGTGAGCTCCGGCCCGGGCTGGAGACGGGGCATCCAGCCGTCGCCGGTACGGCCCGCCCGGCGGTAGGCAGCTGGGCTGGTGCCGCCAATCCAGATGGGAATCGGTCGTTTCGGCCGTGGGTTGATCCCGGCCGCGACGATTCGTTCCCCGGAGTGTTCGAAGCTGACCGACCGGTGTGTCCACAGGGCCCGCAACAGGTCGATCTGCTGGTCAAGCCGCTCACCCCGAGATCGCATGGGCCGGCCCAGAGCCTCGTACTCCACCGTGTTCCAGCCGAGGCCGACCCCCAGCCGCAGCCGGCCGTCGGAGAGCAGGTCGATCTCGGCCGCCTGCTTGGCGACCAGCGCGGTTTGTCGTTGCGGCAGGACCAGAACACTGGTCACCAGGTCGAGGTCGCACACCGCCGCGAGGTAGCCGAAGAGCACCAGCGGCTCGTGGAACGGATCATCCGCGTCATACACACCCTGCCAGTTCGGATGCCCGGCTGGGTCGGCACCGAGCACGTGGTCATACGCGAGAAGGTGTCGGAATCCCAGCTCCTGCGCTGCGCTCGCATACTCGCGTAGAGCTCGTGGCCCGCCGTGCAGCTCGCCTTGGGGCAGGACCACGCCGATCTCCATCATCCGAGCCACCCACTGGTGACGAGCGCCGCGTCGAGGACGATCAGATAGAGCATGGCGAGCGACGTGGGCCACTTCTGCTCCCGACCGCTGAGGTAGGCGAAGGCGCCCGCGACCGGGAAGACGAGAGCCACGTAGGGCAGGTGCGCCGCGACCGACATGCGCCACGGCTCGGTGACCGCGGCCAGCAGGGCGCACGCGAGCAGGGCCCAGCCGAGCGTGAGCACACCGCTGCCGGTGACCCCGAGTACGGTGGCCGAGTAGGTCCGGGCCGCCGGGTCGGGATCGCGTACTGTCTTGCGAGCGAATTCGAAGTGCAGGAACGCGGCGGCGAACACAACGATCAGCAGGGCTGGGCGGATCCCCGGCGATACCACCTCCGCGCCGGTCACGGACGTGTACAGGTAGGCGCCGATCAACAACTGCACCGGGTACGCCACGACGATGTAGAGCAGCGCCCGGTCACGCAGTCTCGGCGAGTGCAGCGTGAGCCGAGTGACCAGCGCGGTGTAGCCCACGAGGAGCGCCACGACCATCGCCGACCAGGGGGCGAGCGGAACGTTGACGACGATCGCCAGGGCGGCCGTCACCCAACCGGCGCGGCGCAGCTCGGGCACGCTGACCAGACCGGTGATCAGCGGACGGTCCGGGTTGTGGATCCGGTCGTATGGCTCGTCCATGCGCTCGTCGGCGAGCCGTAGGTGAAGCAGGACCACGATGATCGTCATGGCCCGGGCCAGCGACCCGACCGACGGCCGCCAGACGCCACCCGCTGCCATGACCGCGGCGGCCTCGTATGCGCATGCCCACAGCACCCCGTAGGTGACGTGCACTCCCGGCGCGAAGACCGCGCCCAGGAACGCGCGGTAGCGCAGCAGCGCCGGGGCCTGCCCGACGGCGCTGCTCATGACGCTGCCACGGTGGCCAGGGACCGCCACCGGCCGGGATCGGCCCCGCCCAGTAGCTGTCCGTACCGTGGGCGGGAAAGCGCTACCGCGTGGCTGCCCACCACGATGAAATCCCAACCGGTCAGCGGCAGGTCCGCCGACCAGATCACGTTGACCAGCGGTGCCCAGCTCGCCGGTTCGCTGGTCGTCAAGGTCAGCGTGTGACCCAGGGCCCGGCGTACCTCGTCCGGCAGGGCCGTCGTGGCGAGTAGGTCCCGCACAGTCCTGGTCAGGCGGCGGGTCGAGGCAATGAAGTCCAGGTCATGTGGGGGATGCGCGGCGTACAGCGCTTGGGCGATCGTGGTCGTCTGATCCTGCTGGTCGGTGTTCGCCAGTGCCTGGCCGATCAGTGCGCGGCGCTCCCGGTGGTCCAGCAGGATGCCAAGCTCCCGGACGAGGTCGGCCGGCTCGTCCGAGGCGTGCACCAGGTTGAGGAGGAAGCCGAAGTCGCCGAGCCGGGCACGCAGCTGGCCCGGACGGCGCCGCGCCGGATCGGCCGGTCCCTTGTTGACGCTGAGCGCGACCGTGGCCGGCACATCGACGGGTTCGGTGCGGCGGGCCAGGATCACCAACGAGTCGGACTGCTCACACAGCGCGTCAGCAAGGAGGCAGCGCTGGGGTGTCGCTCGGTTCAGCTGGTAGTGCCAGAGCGCCCGAACCGACTCCCGGCGCATCCGCAGTCGCCGCACTGCCACGATCCGGAAGTTCGCTTCGCGCAGCCATTCGATGACACGTTCGATCGAACGCGACGCCACCGCGTCCGGCTTCAGCAACAGCATGGCGTGCTCGTACGCGAACCGAACCGGGTCGGATGCCAGCGTGGACAGCTGCTCGTACGCCTCCAGGAAGTAGCTGTCGGTGCCGTGATAGCGCTGCTTGTCCGGATCCTGGGTCAGGCCTTCGGGGAACGGCGGTCCGTAGGCCGCGATGCTGCTCACCGCTGGTTAGCCCGGCTCAGGGCCTCCGCCACGCTCGGCAGGGGCGAGCCCAGGTAGCCCGCCCTGACCGCGTAGTCGATGATCCGCCGCAGGTGGTTCGGCCCGCTGGGTAGGCGCTCGTGCCTCCGGAACCCGGCCGCCGCGGTGTCGTCGAAGTGCTGCTGGCGACGGAAGTAGCTCTCGTACAGCGACATGACCCGGTGCCAGTAGGCGCGCTCGAGGTCCGACAGCATGGCAGGGTCGAAGTTGGCCGGGGCGATGTAGCGGGGAACGTGGAACGATGGGTACTCGGCGAGCACATCGGAGATGTGGCGCATCCGTACCGACGATCCCACCGCGTGCAGCGTGCGGTCGGTAGCCCGGTCGACGTCGTCGGCCACGGCGGTGATCAACGCCGCCACCTGGTCGACCGGCACCAGGTCGACGCAGGCGTCGAAGTAGCCCGGGACCGAGCCGATCCGACCCTCGGACAGGAGCTTCAGCACGACGTACAGGTTCTTGAAGTCACGGACCACGCCGGTGCGGGCGGCACCGACGACGACACTGGGCCGGATCACCACGGTCGGCAGGCTCTCCGCGGCGGCCCTTCGCACCAGTTGCTCGGCGGCGAGTTTGCTCTCCTCGTACGGGTTGCCGAACCGCTGCCCGACGTCGAGTTGGGACTCCAGGATCATGCCGTCCCGCTCGCCGCACACGTAGGCGGTGCTGACGTGCACCAGCGGGGTGGAGCGCTCGCGGGCCAGCTCCAGCACGTGGGCCGTACCGGTCGTGTTGATCGCCTGGTAGACCTCCCGGGGGTGACCGAAGTCGGTGATCGCGGCAGAGTGCACGATCAGGTCGAGCCCGTTCGCCAGGTCCGTCCAGGTGTCGTCGTCGAGGCCCAGCCGCGGAGCGGTGACGTCACCGGTGACCAGCCGTACGGTGCCCGCCCTGCCGTCCGTTGACGACGCGACGACTCGGCCGCTGTTGGCGGTCAGCACTCGGGTGTGGTGCACCAGGCCGGACACTCGGTGCCCGGCTTTCAACAGGCGGGCGCAGACTTCGGCGCCGACCAGGCCGGCCGCCCCGGTGACCAGGATCCGCTTCGGCTTGCTCATGCCCCTCCTCCGGTCTCCAGTTGCCGCCGAACCAGGTTCAGGACGTCGCCGGCGGTCGTCAGGTCCGCCGACTCGTTCAGGTCGAGCGCGGGCAGCCGGAACTGCCGTTCCAGGGCCATCGCCAGCTCGATCAGCCGGATCGAGTCGAACATCAGGTCGTCGCGCAGGTGGGTCTCCGCCCCGACGCGGGGGAGTGGGTGCGGTGCCATTGCGGCGATGATCGCGTAACCGGTCGATTCGTTGAACGCGTTGTCCATCACGTCTCCTGTGCTGTGGCGCCGGCCCGTGCGTGCGGCTGCACACCGCCGCTGGAGAGCAGGTCCTGCGCCTCGTCGAGGGGGAGTTGCTGGTCCAGATATGCGCCGAGGCGCAGCAGGTCGTAGCCGATGTCGAGGGTGCGCTGCCAGCCGTCGGCGGAGTCGAACGACGACGGGAACGCCGCACCGCCCGAGGCCTTCCGGATATCGGTCACGTACTCGTGCAGGAGGGCGAGCAGAAGCCGGGCGTCCTCCTCGGTGGTGGCCACGGTCGCGTACAGCCGTTCGGCGAGGACCCGGATGCGCGAGTGCCCGTCGGGCAGCAGATCCAGTCGGTGCAGGAGCTCGGGATCCGGCGGCAACGGATTCACCCCGTGCGCGCTGAGCAGGGCACGCAGCCCGCCGTTGACCGCGCGCACCGTGGTCAGTGCGGCGACCCTCCACTGTTTGCGGTCGAGTGCGCCCCGCAGGTCCTCCAGAGCGTTCTCGATCATGAAGTTGCCCCACATCAGCGCCATCGCGGCGGCGGCGAAGCGCGGCGCCGGCAGCGGTAGCAACGCGATCGCACGGGAATGCGGTGGCTCGGCGCCGGCGATACCCAGGATCGGGCTGCTGGTCGTCGGGGCGGGGGTGATGGGACCGAGCGGTGCGGCCATCGGAATCCGTGGTGCGATCGGAGCACCCTGCCAGGTGATCCGGATCAGGCCGTAACGGAGGTAGGCGGCGATCAGCTCACCCGGGTCGGCGACGCCCGTCCGCTCGGCGTCGGCCATCAGCGCCGCGAGTGGTCGTCCCCAGACGATGCGTCGCCACACCCGCGTGGCGGCCGCACCGAGCACGAAGACGTCACGTCGGCCACGTACCAGATGCACCTGGTCGTCGATCTGCCAGGTGGTCACTGCCGGCACCCGGGCAACGACCAGCCGTTGCGGCTCTTCGGCGCAGCCCGGCACGCCGAGGTCCGCGACCAGGCGTATGCAGTCGCGCGTGTGCTCGATCTCCCCGCCGGCGCCGGGCTCCGCGTTGATGGTCCGCCAGTAGCGTTCCACCAGCTGATCCCCGACGAGCCGGTCGAGCTGCAGCGAGAGCCACTTCGGCTCGATGTACGTCTCACCGTGACGTGCCAGGTAGCTCTTGGCGGCCTGCTGAAGTCCCGCCCGTGCCCACACCGCGGCCGACTCCACCTGGTCCAGGGCGAGCAGCGCGATCGAGTGTCGGATGGACTGCCGTGCGTGTTCCGCCCACCAGGTGGCCATGACGACGGCGAAGTCGTCGTGCGCGAGGTGGGCACGGATCTTCTTGACCAGGTCCGGGCGGTACACGACATGCGCCCGGAGCAGCCGCTGGCACCGGTTGAGCAGGTGTTCATCCAGTGTGGCGACCCGGCGCGCGGTGCGTCCGACGTACCTGTTGACCTCCTGGAGGTGGTCCACGAGCTGGCCGATGGACCGGGTGCGGATCTCCACCCGACGTCCCGCGATGAAGAAGATCGTGGGCATCGTCGGCAGGTCGGCCTCCTGATCGGCGATCAGCAGGAAATCGATGTCGGAGCGAGAGTTGCCGAAACCCTCGGCGATGGAGCCTTCCAGGACCAGCGCGACACTCCTGGGGTGACCGATACGCTCCAGCGTCTCGGCCGCGAGTGAGTTGATTTCGGCCTCGTCGAGGATCATGCCGGGACCTCCGGCTCGACGAGCGACGCTTTCAGGGTTCCCTCCTGTAGGCGCTGCCACATTCCACGACGGCGGGGCTTACCGCTGGTGGTGCGCTGGATCAGGCCACGGGTACCGACCGCGAACCGGATTCGCGGCTCGGCGCCCAGTCGGGAGCGCAGGGTGCGGTAGGCGCTCTCCTCCCAGCCGCGACGCCCGCCCTCGACGAGCAGCAGAACGCCGGCACGCTCGGCTTCCGGAGCGCTGATCACCACGCAGCGACTCGGGGACAGGCCGGTCGCCGCAACGACCGCCGCCTCGAGGTCCTCGACGTAGACGGTGCGCCCCCGGACCTTGAGGCTGTCGCCCATCCGGCCAAGTACGAACAGTTGGCCGGCGTGGAGGAAGCCGGCGTCGCCGGTGCGCAGGCCGTCCGGGGTGAAGCAGGTGCCGCCGGAGCCGGCGTCGTTGGTGTAGCCCGCGGTGACCGTCTCCCCGCTGACCCTGATCTCGCCGAGATGGCCCGGCGGCAATTCGACGCCATCCTGGTCGACGATGCTGATCCGGGTGCCGAGGCGCGGTCCGCCGCAGCCGGTGAGCCAACCGTTGCGGGTCGGCACCGGCTCCGCACCGAGGTGGAACTGCCGGGTCAGCTCGACCCGCTGGCCGAAACGCAGCGTGTCCGGCCTCACCTGCACCACCAGCGGCGGGACACCGTGGTCCGTGCCGGTCACCCCGAGCGTCGTTTCCGCCATCCCGTACGCAGGGGTGAGCGTGCCGCGGTGGAAGCCCGCGGCGGCGGTAGCCTCCACGAACCTGTCGAGCACCGCGGGGTTGATGGTCTGCGCGCCGACGAATGCGGTTCGCCAGCCGGAGAGGTCCCAGCTGGCGATGCGTTCGGCGGAGATCCGCTCCACCGCGTACTCGTATGCGAACGGCGGCGCGGCCGTGATCGTGGCCCGGGTCATGCACTCCAACCATCTGCCCGGGTCGCGTAAGAACTGCGCGGGCTGCATCAGCCACAGGTCGGCCTGATTACAGACGGCGGCGAGTAGGGTGCCGACGAGGCCCATGTCGTGATAGAGCGGCAGCCAGGAGGCCACCGAGTCGTCCTCGCTCCAGTCGCTCCATGCCCGGGTGCAGGAGACGTTGATGGCGAGGTTCTGCCAGGTGACCGGCACGCCGCGCGGGACGCCGGTGGAGCCGGAGGTGAACTGGAGGATCGCCAGGTCGTCGGGGCCCGCTTTGGGAACCTCGACCGGTTCCTCGGCCTCCCGGTGCAGGAAAGCGCGGCCGGGCAGGTCCGCCGCGGCCAGCGCCTGCTCGGCGATGTCCTGATAGCGCTCGGTGGTAATCATCAGTACCGGTTGCGCCTGACGCAGAATGCTTGAGACGAGCTCGACGTACTCGGTGCTACTGGTGAGGCTGGGTGGGGTGATCATGCAGGGGGTGAGGCCCGCGGCCCAGGCCCCGAAGTACGCGCAGAGCGTCGGGTAGCTCGTCGGCATGAGCAGGCAGACCACCTCCCCGGGCTGGGCGCCGGCAGCGGTCATCGCCGCCGCGCTGCGTCGTGCCGCGAGAGACAGGTCCGCGTACGAGTGGTAGTCCCAATCGCCCCCGTCGCCGAGGAACCGGATGCCCCGGTCGGTCCGGGGATCGACCAGCCAGTTGCGCACATCGCTGAAATCCAGGGTGGTGGTCACGCGGACGTCCCATCCGTGTCGTCGAGGATCGTGATCGTGCCGGTCCCGCCGTCCATCCGGACGGTCATGCCGGTCTCCAGTTCCTGGGTGGCGCCCTTGGCCTTGACGATCGTCGGCACGCCCAACTCGCGCGCCACGATCGCGACGTGGGTCAGCGGGCTTCCCCGCTCGATGATCAGTCCGGTCGCTGACGGTAGTGCGGCGACCCAGCCCGGGTCGGTGCTGTAGGCCACGATGATGCCGCCGTTGACGTCCTGAGGTCGCGTCGTGACGACGACCCGCCCGGTCGTGACGCCCGGGGACGATGGTGTCCCGCGCAGTTCACCGACGCCGGTGCGGGTGGCCCGGCCGACGCTCCAACCGGCGGCCTCGAGATTGCCCTCCCAGTAGGGCGCGCCGTAGGTCCGGAAGCGCGGCGGCGCGGACATCGTTGCCTGTCGTTCCTGCGTGCGCCGACGCGCCGCCACGATGTCGCGTAGCTCGTCGTGAGCGATCTTGCCCTCGTATGCCCCGGCAAGCTCGTCGAGGCGCAGCAGGAACACATCCTCGAACCGCTCGATCGCCCCGACCTGCTGCAGGTGCCGGCCGAGTGCGCGAAGCATCCGCTTGGCCGAGCCGAACGCCTTCGTCCGGCAGAACCGCAGCCGCTCGCGCGCCGCGAGTGACCGTGACACCTTGCGGCGGGTCAGTTCGTAGAGCCAGCGTCGTGGCCCCCGCAGGTGCTGGTCGAGATATTCCTGCGCGCTGTCGCCGCTCGCTGTCTCCGGCGGAGCCTGTAGCGCGTCGCGCAGCATCAGATACAGACTCGACGGATCCTCGTGTAGATCCGGCACCTCCAGCTTGAGCTCGTCGGGGCTGCGGTAGCCGTGCGCCTGCACGTAGGCGTCGACGGCCGCGAGCAGGGTGGTGTGCCCGGCAGCCGCGAGCGCGTCGGGTATCGCCGCCGGATCGGTCTCCGTCACCAGGCGGCGCAGCTCGTCGTCGGCCTTGACGGTGGCCGCCAGCGCGGCCAACTCACGGGCCGGCTCGGCGGACTCCACGTCGGCGCCGGGCCGAGCGGCGGCCCACGTCAGCCACTCGGGGGCGTGCGGCAGCCACCGCCGACCGAGCATCGTGAGGATGCCCATCGACAGCAGAATCGTGGAGTCGAGCATCTGCATCGGACCCCACCGCCTGTTCAGGCTGCGGATCAGGTCCTGGAACGCCCGGTGCACCTCGTCGGCGGGCATCGCGGCGTAGTCGCGCTTGTCGAAGATCGCGTACTGCTCGTAGAAGTACGCGACGAACCGCTCGACGTCTCGGTCCATGCGCAGGTACTTCCAGAAGAAGACCGTGCAGGTGACCACTCGTGCGCGTCGGCGTTGCCAGGCCGAGTCGAACTCGTACGGGTACAGCCCGTCGGCGATCTCGTCCGGCAGCGCCTCGTCCACGCCCATGGCGACCTCGAGCAACTTGCGGTTGACATCGTAGAAGGGCGCGATCCGCTGTAGGCGGTACCAGTTGACGAGGTTGTAGTAGACGCGGCCGTGGAAGCTGCCGAGTAACGCGGGTAACCACTCCTGCATCTGCGCGAGCTGCTTCTCGGGCACGCGTAGGGATCGCGCGTAGCTCTCGTACACCGCGCCATAGACCTTCGAGGCGAACGTGAAGGTCAGCGGGGACGTGATTCCCCGGAAACTCTCCACGATGTTCGAATTGTCCCAGATCCGTAGCTCACCCCCGGGCCTGTTCGTGGTCGGCACGGTGGTGATCGGTCGGCTCTGCAGGATCCACAGCTGGCCGTCCGCGACCGCCCACTCGATGTCCTGCGGTGCGCCGAAGGCGTCGCTGATGGCGCGTCCGGCCTCCCACAACGTGCCAAGGTCGACCCGGTCGAGCGACAGCTCCGCACGGTCGGCGTCCGGAACCTCGATGGCTTCGACGCCACCGCCGGGCGCGGACTCGTAGCGCTCAGACTTGTCGCCGAGCTCGGTCTCCAGAACCACACCGGTGGCCGTCTCGAGAGTCACGGTGTCCGCATCCACCGCGCCGGAGACGATGCCCTCGCCGAGACCGTAGACAGCACTGACCACGTACCGGTCGCCGCCGCCGGTCGCCGGATCGGCGGTGAACAGCACGCCGCTAACGTCCGCGTGCACCATCTGTTGGATGAGTACGCCCATGCCGGTGGTGTGCAGTGACAGGCCGTTGCGCAGCCGGTAGGTCAGCGAGCGTGCGGAGAAGGCCGACGCCCAGCAGTCCTTCACCCGGTCCAGGACCTCGTCGGCCTCGCTGACGTTGAGGAAGGTGTCGAACTGGCCGGCGAAGGAGTACGTGTCGCCGTCCTCCTCCAGGCCCGACGAGCGCACCGCGACACTGCCGCCGCCGGCGGCCTGGTAGGCCGCCTGGATCGGGCCGGTGAGGTGGTCCGGGATCACGGTCGCCCGCATCCGTCGGGTGATCTCGGCTGCGACGCGCTCCGGTTCGTCGCCACCCTGGGTCAGCAATACGTCGATGCCCTCGACATGTCCCAGGAAGGCGGTGAAGATATCGCTGGAAACCACGCTCCAGCGCGGAACATGAACGTCAAGGCTCCTCATCGCCGCCAGTTTGGAGGCCTTCGCCCCCATGGCTCGCCATTCCGCAACGTCTGTTTCACTGGCGACAGTTGACACCCTTCCTCCTCGGATAGCGTGTTTGATCGGCATGCGATGTCCCCGTGGGTGCTGCATCTACGGCAGCCTTTGCGACACCCTCCCGTACGAAGGCAGCAGTCAAGCGGCTCGCGGTCGAGAGGCGAGCACATGAATTCGTGGCACGGATTCGCTTCCTGTCCCGCGGGAACTCGGTCCGCGGGCCGGTCAGTGTGCTGGATCGGCTGGATCAGTGCGCGTCGCCGGTGGTTATTCGGCTGATTCAACTCGGAATCTTGAGCTTGGCAACAGGCGTTGCCGGACCTATCTGTTGATCGTCTCTGGCTTTATCTGGCTACGCATGGGGATGCACCGGGCTTCCGCGGGTTCCTGATTCACGTGGTGGAAAGCCGGACCTGGACGGAGGGGCGGGTGTGCACGTTGATTTCAAGGATTGTTCGTCACTCTTGCCGGACTCGACAGGAAGGCGGGGTGTGGGCGACGCGGCGGGCCCTCCCGGTGTCGCCCTCGGCGGCACGTGCCTGGCAGGAGCAAGGTTTGGTGCCAGCTGTGGCTGCCTGCTGTGCCCCGCAGGCGTACCACTGTGGCGTGTGTCATCGAGGCGGCGAGATTTCCGCACAGGTCAGCTCACATATTGCTTCCTTTGGTTTTTGTCCAGTTCGGGAGTGGCCGGGATTGATTTCCCATGCCGCCCAGGTGTCGAGCATTGATGGCACGACTGATTGTGGACTCCGCCATTCGATGTTCAACTCCTTGTGGCTTGAATCACATTATACGGCGGCTTGATGTGTGCTGATCTCGCGTCGAGTGCGGTGCCGGCAATGGTGCTTCCGATGAATCAATATTACAGCGAACCCGCTCTGGTTTCTAATCGCTGCTAGATGCTGACGGAGTGCTCTCAGTTCGCTCTAACATTGCAGAAACGGCAGCTTAACAAAGCTTCACTCTCTGTGACCTTGTGGAAGGTTAACGGGGATAGAGGGTGGTGGCCTGACACGAACGGTAACTATTTGAAGTCGGGTGACCTGTGTCACCGTGGCGTCGCGGTCACTCGTGTGGGTCTGGGTAACCGGGCCTCTTCGCAGGAAATATGATTTGCGTTTCCGGATTACCGCAGCACCGGTAACTGATCGCGGGGTGTCGCAGTCCTTTCCTCCCTTCATCAATAAGCGAACTTGGTCGATGGATTTGCCCCGACAAGCTCGGCGGACGTCCCGGGAACGACGCCCGGGTGCCCCACCGCCACCAGCACCGCACGTGCCGGACCTTTCAGGTTCTGGCTTGACAGTGGCTGGCTACCGACGTTGCCCAGGGCAGGTGGCGCATATGTGCGTGCGTACCTACCTTGCCGAGTCAACGTGGGCACGGGCTGGCGCGTTCCGCCGTCTACCCAGGGTTGCTGCACTACGGCGTCGGTGCGGTGCAAGCGCGAGGTGGTGTGGCGCTGCGGTGATCTCGACCTGTCACGGTCGGCTGTTGCTCAACTACGGTGGATGCGGCGGGGTAGGTGGTGTGGGGAGGCGGGATGCGGCAAGGCCGGCGTCCGTCGCTGACATTGCAGCTGTCTTTGCTGGTGGCGGCGATTCTGTTGGAGGTGGTCGCGAACTTCGCGGCGAACGCGGCTGCGAGTTCCCGTTTCGCTGCCGCGGTGCAGACTTTCTCCGGACCGGTGTTGATTGTGTTGTTGGTGGTGGTGATCGCTGGTGACGCGGTGGTGTTGTGGTGGGAGACTCCTCGTGGTGCACGGCCGGTGTGGGGCGGTGGTCGGTGTCCGTTCCCGGGTCTGGGGGCGTTCACAGAGCAGGACGCCGCGGTGTTTTTCGGCCGGGAGCAGCTGACCAGGGATCTGGTGCGGCGTCTGCATGTGCTTACCGGACAGCCGGCCGCCCGTTTTTTGTGTGTGACGGGAGCTTCGGGTAGCGGTAAGTCGTCGCTGGTGCACGCGGGTGTGGCACCGCGATTGCGGGGGCATCGGTGGCATGTGTTGCCGTCGGTTGTCCCGGCGGGGGAACCGTTGGGACGGTTGGCGGCGGTGGCGGCGCGGCTGAGCGGTGGGCAGCGGCAGGCTGTGCTGCGTGCGATGTGGGCTGATCAGGATGGTGTGGCGCACAGTATCGCGGCGTGGCGGGCGAAAACGGGAAACCGGTTTACTCGGGTGCTGCTGATTGTTGATCAGCTTGAGGAACTGGTCACGTTGTCCAGCCCGGCTGAGCGGAAGCTGTTCGTCGACCAGATCGCCTCCGCGCTCGCAGCGGACCGTCGGTTGTGGGTGTTGGCCACGCTGCGGGTCGAGTTTCTGGCGGACCTACTTGCGAGTGAGCATGCGGAGTTGTTCGCCGGGCCGGTGGCTGTCGGGGCGATGCGTCCCGCTGATCTGGAGGAGGTGATTGAGCAGCCTGCCCGGTTGGCGGGGGTGAGTTTCGAGGCGGGGTTGGTCGCCGAGATCGTGGAGGAGACCGGGACGCCGGATGCGTTGCCGCTGTTGGCGTACCTGTTACAGGAGTTGTACCTGACCATTGGTTCGGGGCGTGTGGTGACCCGGCAGATGTATCAGGCATCGGGTGGGGTTGCGGGGGCGCTGGCCCGGCAGGCGGACACCGTCCTCGCTGAGCTGCGCGGTCAGTACGACCCGGAGGTGATCCTGTCGACGCTGCTGCGGCTGGTGTCGATGGATGGGGCGGAGCCCACCCGGCGTCGCGTCCCGGCGGCTGAGCTGTCGGCGCAGCAGCGTCAGATCGTGGAGGTCTTTACCCAGGCCCGGCTGCTGACCTCCGACGTCAACGACGGCCGGCCGGTGGTGCAGGTGGCGCATGAGGCGTTGTTCCGTCAGTGGGCGCCACTGCGCCAGCAGGTCGAGACGAGAGCCGTGCATCTGAGACGGCGCGCTGAACTGGAACGCTGGGCGGGCGACTGGCAACGCTCCGGGCGCAGCCCCGACTATCTGCTCACCGGGGATCGGCTGGCGCTGGCGGGGCAGTGGCTGGAGGCGATGCGTTCGGCCGGGCAGGACACGCCGGCCGCCCGTGGTCTGGTCGAGGCGTCTCGGCGGCGGGACACGGCGTTCCTGCTGAGGGTGTCGGAGTCAGTCGGCCACTACGCGTTGACCAACGTCGACCGGTTCCCGGAACTGGCCGTGCTCCTGACCACCGCTGCGTTGACCGAGTGCCCCACCACCCCGGTCGCCCAACGGGCGTTGATGTCCGCGTTGGCGTCCAGCCACATCGAGGCCGTGCTGACCGGGCACACAGACGTCGTACGAGGGGTTGCCTGGGCGCCCGACGGGCGCAGCATCGCGACTGCCTCCCGCGACGGCACCGCCCGGTTGTGGGATGCCGACACCGCGATGGTGACCCACGTGCTGCATGGCCACACCGGCATGGTCGAGGCCATCGCCTTCTCCCCGGACTCCACCGTGGTTGCCACCGCGTCACGGGACACCACCATTCGAGTCTGGGACACGGCCACCGGCACCCCGATCACGGTACTAACCTGCGGCGACCAGGCCCGCAGCGTGGCCTGGTCCCCAGACGGCACCGCCCTGGCCGGGACCAGCCGCGACCACCTCACCCACCTGTGGGCCACCGCCACCTGGACGAAGCAGACCACCCTGACCGGCCACGCAGGCGATGTGTGGGGCGTCGACTGGGCACCGGACTCGTCCCGCCTGGCCACCGCCTCCCACGACCGCACAGTCATCGTCTGGGACGCGACCACCGGCCAAGCCGCCATCACGCTGCGCGGCCACCTCGACCTAGTCGAAGCCGTCGCCTTCTCACCCGACGGCCACTGGATCGCCACCGGATCGACCGACCGCACCGTGCGCATCTGGGACGCCCACAGCGGCAGCCAACACCGATGCATCGGCGGACACCGGGACGCGATCTGGTCGCTCACCTGGGCCGCCGATGGTGAACGGCTCACCCTCGCCGCTGGCGACGGCACCATCCGCGTATGGGACGTGACCCGGCTGCGCGAAGTCGCCGAGCTACGCGGGCACGAACACACCGCCTGGAGCGTCGCGGTCAGCCCGGACGGCACCCGGATCCTCAGCGGCTCCGCCGACCACACCGCAAGGCTCTGGACCCTGCACCCCCGCGGCGCCGAACAGGTCCAACTCACCGGTCACCACGCGGCCATCACCGCCCTTACCGCCACCAACGATGGCATCGTGACCGGATCCGCCGACGCCAGCATGCGCCGCTGGCACACCGACCACCGCCCACACGCCACTCCCCAGGCGCTGCCGGCGGCTGTGGTCGCCCTCGCCGGCACGCCGACCGGCTCCACGCTCGCCGTCGCCGTGCAAGACGGATCGACACACCTTTTCGACAGCTGCGGCACCCACCTGCTACTCGCCGGCACGGTGGAGTGTGAATCCCTGGCCTTCTCCCCGGACGGTAGCCGCCTCGCCGCCGGCGCCAAGGACAACACCATCCACATCTTCGACGTGCGCACCCGTACCCTGGCCGGCATCCTGACCGGACACGCCGACTGGATCGGCGCCCTCGCCTGGTCACCCAGTGGCCGGTATCTCGCCTCCGGCTCCGACGACCGCACCGTCCGCATCTGGGACATGCGCCACCCCAGCACCAGCACCGTCCTCGCCGGGCACCAAAACTACGTCGACGGGGTGGCCTGGGCGCCAGACGAACACCACCTCGCCAGCTGCTCCGCCGACTGGACCATCCGGGTCTGGAACCTGGCCGACCACACCCCGGTGCGCGAGCTCACCGGACACGACCGGCGAGTACGCGCCGTCGCCTACTCACCCGACGGCCGATACCTGGCCTCCGGCTCCGACGACCGCACCGTACGCCGCTGGAACACCCACGCCGACTACGAAAGCGACGTCATCGGAGTCCATCGCGACGCCGTCACCTGCCTGGCCTGGCTACCCGACGGCAACCACGTCGTCACCGGCTCAACCGACGCCACCACCCGAATCTGGTCCACCGAAGTCGACCTCGACGCGCTCCTGCACGCGGCACGCCACCGAGTCGTCCGGACCCTCACTCCCGACGAACGCGCCGCCCACCGCCTACCGGCAGCAGAGTAGCTACAAGACCTGCTCTACCTCACGGACCTGCTCACCCACCAGGAACTCCGCCGGATTCACCCCCAACCGCTCCCGCTGCGGCGACGCCCAATAGTCCGCGTTAGCCTCCGCGAACGACCGACCCCCCTCGTAGGAAAGCACCCAAATATGGGCGTTCGCGTCCCGGTCCACCCACGAACCGTGCACCTCAAAACCGAACTCCCGCCGCAACGGAACAATCAACCTCCGCCACGCATCAACCCACTCATCCAACCGACCCACCCGCACCAGATACGTACGAACCTGAACTGTCCTCACCGCGCCCACACCCCTCCCAGCACGACAACCTGCCAATCACAACGCCGCTTACTGTATGGCCAGGACTTTCAGAAACGGCCAGGCCGACGCTGGTGTAACCGGCGCGGACAGCGTCGAGGACGGAGCACCCCACGTGCGCGGGGAGGACAACTCAAACAAGATCCAAAACATTACTAATGCCGGAGCACCCCCACACGTGCGTGGGGAGGACGGGTTGAGCGCGACGTTGAGGCTCAGCTCAGGCGGAGCACCCCCACGTGCATGGGGAGGACCGGTCCCCGCCGTCGTTGTACCGGTCGTCGTACGGAGCACCCCCACGTGCGTGGGGAGGACCAGCGCGGCGTAGTACATGCACCCGAAGAACGCGGAGCACCCCCACGTGCGTGGGGAGGACGCGCAGGACGTGGTTGCCGCGCCATCGTCCGGCGGAGCACCCCCACGTGCGTGGGGAGGACCGATCCCCACGCAGGTACCGGCGGAGATCATGCGGAGCACCCCCACGTGCGTGGGGAGGACATGACCACCACCACACAGCCCGAGGCGGACGACGGAGCACCCCCACGTGCGTGGGGAGGACCGCCTCGCCGTCCTCTCCCCAGAAGGCGGCATCGGAGCACCCCCACGTGCGTGGGGAGGACCAGCGCGGCGTAGTACATGCACCCGAAGAACGCGGAGCACCCCCACGTGCGTGGGGAGGACCGCAGCATCCGGGCCCGACCACTCGTGCACCGTGGAGCACCCCCACGTGCGTGGGGAGGACCTCTTCTGATACGCGCGCACACTCGAATCAGTCGGAGCACCCCCACGTGCGTGGGGAGGACGGGTGTGCTGAGCGTTTGGGAGTCATGCAGCGCGGAGCACCCCCACGTGCGTGGGGAGGACCTGTCAAACCAGGCCGCGGTGACACGCGCCGGCGGAGCACCCCCACGTGCGTGGGGAGGACGCGTCAGCGACGACATCCACATGACCGACAGGCGGAGCACCCCCACGTGCGTGGGGAGGACCGACCGAGCGGGACGGCTCGACACACCCTCTGCGGAGCACCCCCACGTGCGTGGGGAGGACAGCCCGCCGCGTTCCCCGACGGTGTTACCCAGCGGAGCACCCCCACGTGCGTGGGGAGGACACCAACGCGACCGGATCCGGGACATCCATCAACGGAGCACCCCACGTGCGTGGGGAGGACAGCGGCCGACTGATGCGGGGCGGTGGACTTGGGGGAGCACCCCCACGTGCGTGGGGAGGACCTCAACGCGGCGATGACCGCGAACCCCATTGGCGGAGCACCCCCACGTGCGTGGGGAGGACGTCGCCATCGGACCGCCTGGCGCCACCCGCGTCGGAGCACCCCCACGTGCGTGGGGAGGACGATCAGCGGCGGCCACTGCATGCCGTCGGAGGCGGAGCACCCCCACGTGCGTGGGGAGGACCCCGACCCCGATACCCCGCAGGCCGTCGTCTACGGAGCACCCCCACGTGCGTGGGGAGGACCGCCCGTAACGCCACCGCCAGGGCCTCGGATGCGGAGCACCCCCACGTGCGTGGGGAGGACACCGCGACCGCCCGACGCAGATCGTCGTACTGCGGAGCACCCCACGTGCGTGGGGAGGACGCGACTGGGCGGTGCCCACGGGTCACTCTTGGCGGAGCACCCCCACGTGCGTGGGGAGGACCAACGCGCGCTCGCCGAACGGGCCTTCTACAACGGAGCACCCCCACGTGCGTGGGGAGGACGGGTGCCTGCTCTACCCCGGCCGGGTGCACACCGGAGCACCCCCACGTGCGTGGGGAGGATCGAAGGAAGCGTGCACGATCGGCTACGACCTACGGAGCACCCCCACGTGCGTGGGGAGGACAGGACCCACCGGCCCCGGGCTGTACGGATCAGCGGAGTACCCCCACGTGCGTGGGGAGGACCACCGCCGAGTACGCCCACGACCAGGACACGATGGAGCACCCCCACGTGCGTGGGGAGGACAATGCGTTGGAGTCGACCACGTAGTCGATCTGCGGAGCACCCCCACGTGCGTGGGGAGGACCTGGTCCTGGGTTCCGGCGCGTACTCGGAAGGCGGAGCACCCCCACGTGCGTGGGGAGGACGGGTCCTTGATCGACAGTAGGCCGGTCGTGATCGGAGCACCCACGTGCGTGGGGAGGACAACGTTGGTTGGCCCAACGTTGGCTGATCGGACGGAGCACCCCCACGTGCGTGGGGAGGACGGTGACAGGGTTAACGGCCGGAAATGACTACAAGGAGCACCCCCACGTGCGTGGGGAGGACTGCACTACGCCGCCACCACCCCACACCAGCTACGGAGCACCCCCACGTGCGTGGGGAGGACTGGTCGTGCTGGTCTCTGCCGCCGGCTACGGCCGGAGCACCCCCACGTGCGTGGGGAGGACGGTGATGCTGCCTGGATGGCTCGGACCCAAGCCGGAGCACCCCCACGTGCGTGGGGAGGACGTACCTCGACAGGATGCCGTGCTTGAAAACCGCGGAGCACCCCCACGTGCGTGGGGAGGACACTGTCGAACGGGCCGCGCTCCTCGGCGAGTACGGAGCACCCCCACGTGCGTGGGGAGGACCCTCGCACGACGATGCCCCGGGCCAAGATGGTCGGAGCACCCCCACGTGCGTGGGGAGGACCTCGACACATCACAAAAAGAGGCGATGTCCAACGGAGCACCCCCACGTGCGTGGGGAGGACACGAGCCGCGCGTGTCGGAGGTCACCGTCCAGCGGAGCACCCCCACGTGCGTGGGGAGGACACCTGTGCGACTAACTGCGGGATGTTGTACTGCGGAGCACCCCCACGTGCGTGGGGAGGACGGAGCGGGGGTCGAGCCGCGTGCAAGTCGGTGCCGGAGCACCCCCACGTGCGTGGGGAGGACACTTCGTGACCTGCGCTTCTATCAGCCGTGGGCGCGGTTTTGCGTCGGTCGAGTCGTGGTGTCGTACGGCTGTGGTTGCATGCTGATGCCCTTGCCGAGCGGGTACGAATGGAGGGGGTCGAATTGGGGGTCGACCATGACGGGGTCGATGCTGGGATCTGGGGCAAGTCTAACCATCTCCCGAGACCGTATCCATTGCTCTGGCATTTGATTGATACCGCGGCCGTTGCTGGTGCGTTGTGGGATCGCTATTTGGCCCCGAACCAACGGAGGGTCATCGCGGAGGGGCTGGCCACCGACGACAGCCACGCTAAATCGTTGATCATGTTTTGGGCGGGGTTACACGATGTCGGCAAGGCAACCCCGGGGTTTCAGAAGAAGGACGGGAGCGCGTTCGATGCGCTGCGGAGTGCTGGTTCATATGAGGATGTTGTAGGCGATGGCTCGCTGAGGCATGACACCGCTGGTCAGCTGGCTTTGCCGGGTCTTCTTGCTCCTTTGGGGTATCCGCAGTTGGTCAGGCGGGTCAGTGACCGCTTGGCCTACCGCGTCGCTCAGATCGTCGGTGGCCATCACGGGCGTTTCCAGCAAACCAGTGGTCCCCATGGTGGCCAGTTGCAGCTGGGCAAGGGCGGCTGGTCGAAGCAGCGCGCGGCCCTGGTGCGGGTGGTGCACGAGGCCGTGGGTTCACCCAAGCGGCCGTCGGCGATAGGTGCCGCAGCCAGTGTGCTGGTCACGGGGGTCGTGATCCTCGCGGACTGGCTGGCCAGCCAGGAGCACTTCTTGCGTCAGCAGTCTTCACGAGTGCCGCAGTACACGGGCACCGAAGCTGCGTCGACTCATCTCGCGGCCTTATCCGCGCCCGCTGCCGCCCTGCTCGACGACGCCGGCTTGGGGTCACCGTCTTTTCGGGCGGTGCGTTTCGATGATCTGTTCCCGCACCGTCCGAACGCTCTTCAGCGGTCGATCATTGAGGAGTTGCTGCCGGTGGTCGACAGTCCGGGCCTGTTGGTCGTGACGGCGGCTACGGGGGACGGGAAGACCGAAGCCGCTCTGGTGGCTGCCAAACGGTTGGCCGAGGTATGCGGGGCGCACGGGTTCTTCTTCGCTTTGCCGACTATGGCGACCTCCGACGAGATGTATCGCCGGGTGCGGGCGTTTGCTGCCCGGCTTGCCGCCGGTCCGGCGCCGGTCACGCTGCTGCACAGCATGTCGTGGTTGAACGCTGAGTACGAGGCTCGGGCGGTTGTCGACCCCGGTGGTGCGGCTGAGGTGGTGTCCGATGATCCCAGTGGTGATGTGGTGGCACCGGAGTGGCTGCGCGGCCCCAAGCGGGGGCTGCTGGCGCCCATGGCGGTGGGCACGGTTGACCAGGCGTTGCTTGCCGTGCTGACCACCAAGCACAATGCGCTGCGTCTGCTCGGTCTCTCGGGCAAGGTGTTCGTCGTTGACGAGGCGCATGCGTACGACGACTTCACGACCTCCCTGCTGTGTCACCTGTTGAACTGGTTGGGGGCCTACGGATGCCCGGTCGTCCTGCTGTCGGCGACGTTGCCCTCGTCGCAGGCGGCGACTCTGGTAGGGGCGTACGAGGAGGGTGCTGGCGTCGGGCCGACCAACACGTCTGTGCCCTATCCGGGTTGGACGTTCGTGCCGGCGATCCAGGGGCGCGCCACGGTTTCGATCTCACCAACGATGCGGGAGGCTCTGGTCTCGGGTAGGACCGTGGAGTTCACGCTCGACGTACGCCCGGTTCGTCACCTCGTCGGGTCGGAGCGCGACCCAGCGGATCGTAGGGCCGTGGTGCGGCAGGTGCTGGCGCCGGTGGCCGAGCAGGGTGGGTGCGCTGCCGTGGTCTGCAACACGGTCAGCGACGCCCAGCAGACCTACCGCGTCGTTCGTGACTGGGCATCCGAGGGAGTGGATGTGGTGCTGCTGCACTCTCGTTTCCCGGCTCGGCGCCGGGAGGAGATCACGACGCAGATCACCAGTCGGCTGGGGAAGGAGGGCAATCGCCCTAAATCGATGATCGTGGTTGCTACTCAAGTGCTGGAGCAGTCACTTGACCTGGACTTCGACCTGTTGGTGACGGATCTGGTGCCGATGGCGCAGCTGTTGCAACGTGCCGGTCGGTGTCATCGACACCACAGGACGAGGCCGCCGTGGGCTGCGCAACCGCGGGTGGTGGTTCTCGACCCGCGGGGCCCGGACGGTGTCGAGCATGTCAGGCCGGCTGCTTGGGGAGACGTGTACGCGCGGTACCTGCTGCGGGCCACACACCTTCGGCTGATGGGTGTCGATACGATTGCTGTTCCACGCGCGGTGCAGGGTCATGTGGAAGCGGTGTATGTACCCCAGGAGATCCACAATGATCCGGTACTGAGCGCGGAACACAACGAGTGTCGCGCCCAGGCGATGGCGGAACGTGGGACAGCTGAGCTCGGTGTCATTCCGGAGCCCGTCGGGTTGGCCGACCTGGTCGCGCTGAGTCAAACCGAAACGCCGGAATGGCGTGCATCCACCCGACTGGGAGCGGAATCAGAGCGGGTGCTGTGCTGCTACCACGACCCTGACGGCATGCAGTGGCTCGACCCCCAGGGGCGCATCCCGCTACCGCAAAGGGGATCCGGGCCCGACGGCCGTTTCCGCAGCGAGGAGGTTCGTGCCATTCTCCAGGAGACGATCCCGCTTCGCGCTGACATCCTCACGGGATATGACCCACCCGCCGCCTTGCCAGCAAGCTGGGGCAACAACGCCTGGCTGAAGCGTATCCGACCGCTGTGGCTTCCGATCCTCCCGACGGGTCCAGGCCCGGCCACCTGGGCCCGTCGATCGGTGCACCTTGACCCCGAGCTTGGCCTCGTCGTCGCAACCGCAGGAGCGGAGTAGGGGCTGTTGTTAGTCATTAATCCGACATGGGGCTTCGCGCTGGACGAGCGGCTCGGCAATATCAGGCGATCTGTCGTCAGGAGTCATACTAATGACGAAATCTTTCGATCTAGTTGATCAGCCGTGGATATCGGTCGCGGCAAACGGCGAGCCGGAGCTGGTCGGCCTTCGGGAGCTTTTTGCCCGTGCGGCCGAATTCGATGACCTGGCTGTTCCGGTGCCGCCGGCGGCGTCCGGGCTATGGCGAATTCTGTACGCGATCACTGCACGGGTGACTGGCCTGGACATGCTGCGCGGGCCACAGTGGCGGCAGCGGCAGGAGCGGCTGCTTGACCAGGGCGGGTTCGCCGCAGGCGACGTTGATGCCTACTTTGCGAAATACTCCGACCGCTTTAACCTGTTCGATCCGCTTCGTCCGTGGATGCAGGATCCCCGGCTTGTTGTCGAGTGTCCGAAGTCCTCCGGGGTCAACAAGCTGGTGTTCGACCGTCCAGCGGGCAACTCTCAGGTGTGGTTCGGCCATCACACGGATGCCGACGCGGTGGCTCTGGCTCCGGGGGAGGCGGCGTGGTATCTGATCGCGCAGCTGTATTACGGCGCATCTGGGCGGTGCAGCAGCCGTGAGGTGGCCGGGCAGAAATTCGCCAACAGCAACGCCGGCCCGCTGCGGGGGGCCATGTCGTATCACCCGCTCGGGGAGAACCTGTTCGAGTCGCTGGTCGTGGGGGTGCCCCCACGGGTGTCATCAGGGCAGGACGAAGGGCTTGACCTGTGCCCGTGGGAGCGCGATGAGTTGCCGGATCCGCTCGGTGCGCCATGGTCGGTGTCGTGGCCGTGTGGCGCGTTGACCGGCCGTGCGCGACATGCCGTGCTGCTGGTTCCAAACGCCGCCGGTGAGGCCGTGTCGGATGCCTACGTCACCTGGGCGTGGCGGCTTTCCGGGGCGGCGTCTCCTGATCCGTACGTGGTGCGTCGGCAGAACAAGGAGGGCGGTTGGTACCAGCTGCCGGCCGACGGCTCCCGGGCTCTGTGGCGGGACGTTGACGCCCTGCTGGGCGGCAACACCGAGGTCAAGACGCACCGTCCCGACATTATGGCTGCCGCCGCCGACCTCGGTCTCGACGGACGGGTGCGCGCGTATGGCTTCGATCAGGACGGGCAGGCCAAGGATCGGCAGTGGTTCATCGCGCTGACCCCACCAGTTCTTGGTTGGTTGAGTGAGCGCGACCCGGTGACCGCCGACGGCGTGGCCCTGTTGACCCGGGCGGCGGAGTCGATCGGTCGGCGTGTCGGGGCCGCACTGCGGCAGGCCTGGCGGGAGATGGTTAGCGTCAAGGACCGGGAGGGCCCGTGGGCTCATACGGGTGAGGCGTACTACTGGACGCGAGCCGAGGCGGTGTTCTGGGAGCACGTGCGAGACGGCCGTTTCGCCGAGGGCGGGCGGGCTTTCGCGCGGTTAGGGCACGAGGCCATCGACCACGCCGCGGATGGCGATGCCAGCTCACCGCGCCTGGTGCGGGCCACGCAGACGGCGCATCGGCTGTTGACAACACCGTTGAGGAAGGGATCGGGCGCGTGATGTCCACGGAGATTGAAGAACGGCCTTCCGACCGGTTCGCGAGGCGGGTCACCGAGCGGTGCCGTCGTGATCGTGGCCAGCGTGCGGCGCTGCGCCGAGGTCTACGTCGTCCTCCCGAGCAGGCGCACACCATGCATGCCGTTGTCGCCCCATTGCTGTCGGCGTCGGTGACGCAGGAACACGAGTATGCCCACTACGCCGTAGCGGCGATGATCGCCGCGTCGGTTCGTGACAGGACAAACGTCGAACCCCCCGACGTCGAGCCAGCGAACGTCACTGACGCCGAGGAGGTAGCCGCCGCAGCGGACGCCGACATCACGCCGCATAGCCGCCCCAATCTGGGGCAGTCGTTGGCCTGGGCGGTGTGCCGGCCGGGCCTTGGCCGTCGGGCGATGAACCGGGCTACCGCGGAGAAGCGACTGCATCTGCTGGTCCGGCAGGGCTACCCCGGCGTCTACCAACACCTAGCCGGGGTGGTGCGGCACCTCGGCGCGGTCGAGGTCCAGGTGAACTGGGGGCAACTCCTCGACGACCTCTGTCAGTGGCGGTACCGCCGTGACCAGGTCGCCAAGCGATGGCTCCAGTCCTACTACCGCACCCTGCACGAAGCCGACCGCCGCGCCGAGCAGCAGAAAGACAACCCGAGCCTGGAGGAGCCCGCATGACCGCCCGTTACGTCGACATCCATGTGCTGCAGACCGTCCCATACGCCAATCTCAACCGCGACGATCTGGGCTCACCGAAGGCTGTGCGCTTCGGCTACGCCGATCGCACCCGGGTCTCCAGCCAATCCTGGAAGCGAGCCGTTCGGCGGGAGCTGGAGGAATCGTCAGGTGACAAGGCCAAGCGCACCCGGCGGCTGCCGCAGGCCATCCAGGCTCGGCTCACCGGATCCGACTGGGACTCGGAGCTGGCGGCCTTCGCGGCGACGCAGGTCATGGCCACGCTCGCCACGATCGCGGTCAAGGCCGATGGCTTCAAGGTGGACAAAGCCACCGGTGAGGCGCAGGTGCTGTTCTACCTGCCGGAGCGGGCCTTCGACATGCTCGCTGATGTCTGCGTGCAGCAGCGTGATCGGCTCATCGGCCTGCGGTCCGGCGCGCTCAAGCTCAAGAAGGGTGAGGCGCCGTTGCCGGCCGACGCCGTCCGCGCGGCGATGGAGCGCCGCAGCGATGTGATCAACCTGTTCGGGCGGATGCTGGCGGAACTGCCCGGCAGCAACGTCGACGGGGCGGTCCAGGTTGCCCACGCGTTCACCACCCACGGCACGGACCCGCAGGTCGACTTCTTCACTGCCGTCGATGACCTCAAGCAGGACGCCGACCAGGCCGGCAGCGGGCACATGAACAGCGCCGAGTTCAGCACCGGCACGTTCTACCGGTACGCCAGCGTCAACCTGGAAGACCTTGCCCACAACCTCGGCGACCCGGCCACCGCGGTCGAGCTGACCACGGCGTTCCTGTCGGCGTTCATCACCGCCATGCCGCAGGCCAAAAAGAACGCCACCGCACCGTTCACGGTTCCCGAACTGGCCTACATCGCGGTTCGCGCCGACCGGCCTGTATCACTGGCCAGCGCCTTCGAAACCCCGGTACGGGCCACATTCGACAGCGGATACGCCGAGCCGTCACGTCGGCAGCTCGCCGAGTACGCCGGAAAGATCTACCGATTGATCGGCGACCAGGGAAGGGTCTACCACGGTTGCGCTAGCGTCGACGACAAAGGCTTGGAACAGCTCGGCGAGACCCGCCAGAGCTTCGACAACCTGATCGCCGCCGCCGTCGACAAACTGAGGGCGAAATGACGGGTCTGCTGCTGCGGCTGGCCGGGCCCATGCAATCGTGGGGTGACCACAGCACCTTTAGCGTCCGAGACACCGGCACCGTCCCCACCCGATCGGCCATGATCGGCATCATCGCCGCCGCTCAGGGCAGGCGCCGCGGCGAGCCGCTCGGCGACCTCGCTCCGGTGCAGTTCACTGTCCGCGTCGACCGACCCGGCACGGTCATGTCCGACTTCCACACCGTCGGCGGTGGTGCACCGCCGGAACGGACCGTACCGACAGCAGAAGGCAAACGCAGGAAGGAGGGTGTCGGCACCATCGTGTCGCGTCGGTTCTACCTGGCAGACGCGGTGTTCACCGTCGCCGTCAACGGCCCGGATGAACTCGTGGGTCACATTCACACGGCCTTGAACAACCCGGTCTGGGGGCCGTACCTCGGACGCCGTTCCTGCCCCGTTGAGCACCCTTTCCTGCTGTCCGGCCCGATCCCCGACCCCGTCGGCCACCTAGAACACCTACCGCTCAACCGACGCCGCCCCCCGGGCGACGAGGAGACCGTCAGGGTGGACTTCGTCGCCGGGCAGCCAAGCGGCGACGGCGCCGCCAGCCGGATGACACTCAACGACGTACCCATGGAACCAGTGCCCGGAAACCCTGACCCGCGTCGACGGCGATACCTCACCCGCCAGGTTTACGTCACCACCCGCAGCCTGCCCGCCGATCTGTGCGCCGGCACCGGCATCGAATACTTGAACGCGCTGCACGATCATCTGCGAGGAGTCCGAACGTGACCGCCTGGCTGACCCGGATCGCACTCGACCTCCGCCACCAGGCGGCACGACAGGACCTACGCGACGTCACCGCTTTGCACCGTCGCGTGATGTCGCTGGCGCCGGACGGTCTCGGCGAGCAGCCACGACGCTATGCGGGTGTGCTCTTCCGGCTCGACCACACCACCGCCGGCCCGGTACTACTGATCCAAACTGCACTACCACCGGACCAAACCCGACTGCCCAACGGCTATGGCACCATCGACACCCGCGACATCAGCCCGCTACTCAAAGCCATCACAAATGGAATGGTCACGCACTACCGGATCGCCGCCAACGCCTCCAAACGAGCGTGGAAGGGCGACAGTGCCGGCAAGATCGTCGCCCTGTCCGGTCAACAGGCGGAGCAGTGGTGGCAGCGTAAGGCCGAGGGCGCCGGCCTCAACCTGCGCTACCTGCGCGCCGAGCCACAACCGGCCGCTCGCGGACGCGCCATCCCCGTACGCCACGCCATCACCCTGTTCGAAGGACAAGCGGTGATCACCGACGCGGACCAGGTCCGCGCAGCTGTGCTGGCCGGCATCGGCCGCGGACGCTCGTTCGGCTGCGGTCTACTCAGCCTCGCACCGATGAGATGAGCACCAGCGCCCAGCGGCGACTCGCCGCACCGACCCTGGCCATGCTGCCCCGCGTGGCGGACTCGCTGAGCTTCCTCTACGCCGACATCGTTCGGATCGTCCAGGACGACACCGGAGTCCTCGCCCAGGTCGATACCCCGAAAGGGGCCGAACGGGTCTATCTGCCCACAGCCGCGATCAGCTGCCTTCTCCTCGGACCCGGCACCTCGATCACCCATCACGCCCTGTCCACCCTCGCCCGCCACGGCACCACCGTCGTCTGCGTCGGCTCCGGCGTCGTCCGCTGCTACGCCGGCATCACCCCCACCTCCCTGACCACCAACTGGCTGGAAAAGCAGGCCCGCTCCTGGGCCGACGACAACACCCGCCTACACGTAGCAGTACGCATGTACGAGCAACGCTTCGGCGAATCCGTACCCGAGGGCACCACGCTGGCCCAGCTTCGTGGCATGGAAGGCCAGCGCATGAAAACGCTCTACCGCCTGCTGGCCCAGAGGTATCGAACCGGAAAATTTCGCCGCAACTACGACCCCAATAAGTGGGAGACCCAGGACCCGGTCAACCTTGCGTTGTCAGCGGCCAGCGCCTGCCTATACGGAGTGGTCCACGCCGTCATCCTCGCCCTGGGTTGCTCACCGGCACTCGGCTTTGTGCACAGCGGCACCCAACATGCCTTCGTCTACGACATCGCCGACCTCTACAAGGCTAAAGTCACCGTGCCGCTCGCCTTCTCCATGAGCACCTCCGCCCAACCCGAGCGAGACGTACGCCGCAAGCTGCGCGACGAGTTCCGGCTGCTCAAGCTGATGCCGACGATCGTCACCGACATTCAGCGCCTACTCGACCCCGACAGCACACCCAAACAGCGGCAACCTGCGGCCGATATCACCTCCCTCTGGGATCCGGAGATGGGAGCGATGCCGTCCGGAGTCAACTACAGCTCAGACCCCTGGGACTAGCATGGCTTCCCTTGTCGTCCTGGCAACAACGGCCGTACCCGATCGTCTACGCGGTGCACTCAGCCGCTGGATGATCGAAGTGACACCCGGCATGTTCGTCGGAACCCTCTCAGCCAAAGTCCGCGACGAGCTATGGAACGCAGCAAGCAGCGTCGTCGGCGACGGCGCCGCCGTCCTCATCCACCCAGACGACACCGAACAAGGCTTCTCCCTACGGACCGCAGGAGAACGCAGACGCCGCCCGGTCGACTTCGACGGCCTTACCCTGGTCGCGATGAGCCCCCAAGAGCACCAAGGCAACCCTCCCACCCCGGACGAGAGAATCTGGCCGGACGGCTGGTAAAACCGCAGGTCAGGAAGTGTCCTCCCCACGCACGTGGGGGTGCTCCGCTGATCCTCGGCGGCCTCGCCGACGCCAAGGAGTCCTCCCCACGCACGTGGGGGTGCTCCGGCGAGCGCCAGAGTACCGGCTGCTGCATGCCGGTCCTCCCCACGCACGTGGGGGTGCTCCGCTACTGCTACTTGTCTTGGCCAACCGTACGGAGTCCTCCCCACGCACGTGGGGGTGCTCCGCCGGCCTCGCCGGCGCGCTGGAGGACTGCGACGTCCTCCCCACGCACGTGGGGGTGCTCCCTCGACACATCACAAAAAGAGGCGATGTCCAACGTCCTCCCCACGCACGTGGGGGTGCTCCGACGCCGCGTGGGCAGCACGGGGCAAACAGTCCGTCCTCCCCACGCACGTGGGGGTGCTCCGGTCATCAGGACCACGGGTGACGGGGCGACCGTGTCCTCCCCACGCACGTGGGGGTGCTCCGCATCGACCGGGCCTGACAGCCCACAAGTCCACGTCCTCCCCACGCACGTGGGGGTGCTCCGGAAACCCACAGTTGGGCGGCCCGTAGGAACGGGTCCCCCCCACGCACGTGGGGGTGCTCCGCCCCGCTACCCGCAGCCCGACGACCCGCGCGTGTCCTCCCCACGCACGTGGGGGTGCTCCGCTCGATGCCAACGCACCGAAGGCGTTGCGGGTGTCCTCCCCACGCACGTGGGGGTGCTCCGTCGGGCGCGGTGTGCCGAGTGTGGGTGCCCAAGTCCTCCCCACGCACGTGGGGGTGCTCCGGTGTGTGCCTTCGCGGCACCCGTAGCCGCGGTGTCCTCCCCACGCACGTGGGGGTGCTCCGTGCTGGTCCAGCCAGGTCGACGCGCCGCGCTCGTCCTCCCCACGCACGTGGGGGTGCTCCGATCCGGGGGATGACGCTCGTCGGCGCGTATGTGCCCTCCCCACGCACGTGGGGGTGCTCCGGGCTCGACACCCGCACCAACCAACCATCAGAAGTCCTCCCCACGCACGTGGGGGTGCTCCGGGGAACGCGGCGGCGAGGGCGTCGGTGTCGAAGTCCTCCCCACGCACGTGGGGGTGCTCCGCCGGCTTCGTGCCGCTCGGAAGCTGGCTTCGCGTCCCCCCCCACGCACGTGGGGGTGCTCCGGCCATCGGCTACGCCTCCACCGTCGTCTCCTCGTCCTCCCCACGCACGTGGGGGTGCTCCGGACCCGAAGGCCATCAGCTTCCCGGTGGATATGTCCTCCCCACGCACGTGGGGGTGCTCCGCGGTGGGAGTTTGAGCGGGCCGTGCTGGCGTCGTCCTCCCCACGCACGTGGGGGTGCTCCGCCGAACGCGCCGGACCCGGCCACAGCCGCCACGTCCTCCCCACGCACGTGGGGGTGCTCCGACGGCATTAAGGCCGTCCTCCTGGAGCTGCTCGTCCTCCCCACGCACGTGGGGGTGCTCCGTCCGGCGGGGCGCTGGCGGGCACCGGTGCCGCGTCCTCACCACGCACGTGGGGGTGCTCCGGCCGCTCAAAGACCACCGCCGCCTTACTCGCCGTCCTCCCCACGCACGTGGGGGTGCTCCGGCACCTCCCGGAACTAGCCGGGGCTCACCATCCGTCCTCCCCACGCACGTGGGGGTGCTCCGATTTCCGAGCGCGGAGCGTCCAGGCCGAATGTGTCCTCCCCACGCACGTGGGGTGCTCCGGAGTGGCCGTACGCCAGGGCGGCGCGGTGGACAGTCCTCCCCACGCACGTGGGGGGCTCCGCGTCGCCCGGCTCGGGTTCGCCGAGAGCGTCCGTCCTCCCCATGCACGTGGGGGTGTTTCGGGCGTATGCGGGGCCTACGCAACGGCGGTGCAGTCCTCCCCACGCACGTGGGGTGTTCCGCCGAGCGGGACCAGGCCCTCACCGCTGCCCACGTCCTCCCCACCCGCACGTGGGGGTGTTCCGCGTTCACGGTGAAGGCCGCAGACTTGATGGCCGTCCTCCCCACACAGGGTTTCTGGAGGCGACACATGATCGAGCCTGTGCAGATCTGCTGGGCGCCGGCGGGTGAGAGCATGCCGTCGCTGGGCTCCCACGCCCTGGCCGCCGCGCCGATGGCTCTGCGGACTTCTGCACCCGCGGTCCAGCCACCGCCGGATCGGACTCGCCTGAATCGCTCACCTTATCGGTGGCAGGTCCGCGGTGGTGCTTGGTCCTGCCACCGATCAGCGAACGGCCACAGTCGAGTCGAAGCGGTCCGCCACGTAGTTCAGCATGCTGGTCAGCTCCTGTGCGCCGACCGCATGCCCGGCCGGACGTGGCCCGTCGATCGGTAGGGAGCCGACATGGGCCCACTCCAGCCGTCCGTCGGGGCCGACCCGGCTCCTGGTCCGGCCCTGAGTGTCCGGGTGCAGGCAGTACGGAATGTCCAACAGGCCGCGCCGGAAGGCGATGTGCAGGGCGATGCCCAGGTCCGGGTCGAGTGACCGGACCGTGTCGATCATCGTGCGGGCCTCTTCGTACAGCCCGGACTCTGACGGCGCCCAGGGGTGGCGGCCGGCGGCCCGCATCTGCTGGGAACACCGGACCTCGCGCTCGGCCCGTTCCACGGCCGCGACGTTGTCGGCGACGTCCGGGATCCGGACCGACTCCATGACTGTCTTGACGATGAGCCGCTCGGCGCCGCCGAAGACGGCGATCCGGGCGCTCTCGTCGAGCAGGGCGGAGGAGCCGGCCCGGGTCCGGGGGAAGACGCCCATGTACGTGTACAGGACGACGTGGACGTCAAGGTCCGGCAGCAGCTCGCCGATCAGGCGCCGGAGGGCGGCCAGGGCTTCCAGGTCCTGTTCGGGCTGGGTCTGCTGGGCGTAGCTCAGTGAGATGCTCGGCACCCGATGCTGGGCGAAGAACAGGCCTTCCAGTACGGCGATGGCCACCAGCAGCGATGGCGGGCACATCTGCCCCAGCATGCAGCCGCCGAAGCTTTCCAGGTGGGCCGGTCGTTCCGGCGTGGACATCTCGGCCAGCCGGTCGCATGCGGCCGACCACTCGTTGACCGCGGACCGCAATGGGGTGCGGCCGTACGGTAGGCAGTAGGAGACCGGTCCGCCCTCGGTGGCGTCCAGCCCGATCCGTGCCATGGCTTCGATGATGTGCCGGGGCCGCGCTGAGCCGTGCCGGATCTGGATCGGGAATCCGGGCCGGTACACCTCGGACAGCATGGACCTGGTGGTGTCGTCGGGATGAGTGCACAGCGGGTAGCCGTTGAGGCGGGTCCGGGTCCGCACGGCGGTACGGGCGCTGTGCAGGTCGCCGACGCGGGTGTAGCTGTCGAGTGTGATCGTGCCAACCGTGGTCGCCCGGGCGTCCCGGACCGCGACCAGTCCCGCCCGCATGGCTGATGGCTCGGCGAAGCCCATCCGGGGCTGGACGACCACCAGACCGGCCCGCCGAGTGTTGTGGATCGCGCCGGCGAAGCCAGTCTCCGGTGGTGCTGTCATCGCGCGCCTTCCAGTTCGCGGCCGGCAGCAGTAGCGGCAGTGGCGGCGGCAGCGGCAGTGGCGGCGGCAGTGGCAGTGGCGGTGGCAGGGGCAGGGGCGGCGGCACGGGTCTCGGCGAGCAGCCGCATCAGCTTTGGCAGGTCGTCCTTCTCGAGGACGGCGGTCACCCCAGCGGCCCGCAGCGCGGGCGCGTGGTCGGCGTTCGGGTTCCCGGCGGTGCCGAGCAGCCCACCAACGATGATCGGCATCGCGTCGTGCCGGGGGTCGTGGCGCACCACCGCGGCCGCCCGGGCCGCGTCGGTGTGGCCGTGCCCGTTGACCGAGCTGATCACCAGTGTGTCGGGCCGCAGCCGGACGCAGGTCTCGGTCAGCAGGTCGTCCGGGACGCACGGCCCGAGGTTGGTGACCTCGTGGCCGGCCTCCTCGAGGGCGAGCTGCAGGTACATGAGGTTCCAGGTGTGGGCGTCGGACGACGTGCCCGTCACCAGCACGTGCAGGCGGCGCAGGGTCACGACGGACGCCCACCGATCAGGGCCGCCAACTCGGCCGGAGTGCGGTGCTCGAAAACGTCCACATAGGTCAGCTCGGCGTCGAACCGCCGGTACACCTTCGAGATCAGCCGGGTGGCCTTAAGAGAGTCGCCGCCCGCGTCAAAGAAGTCGTCGTTCACGCCGCACGGGGCGCCCAGGACGGCGGAGCACAGGTCGGCCAGCTCGGTGGCGACCGGGTCGACCTCGGGCGTGGCGGGCGCGGTGTCATTGCTGGAGATCATGCTGAGGTTCACCTTTCCGTTCGGGAGCAGCGGGAGCCGGTCGGCGATGCGCAGGGTCGCGGGTACGAGGTAGCTGGGCAGCCGCCCGGCGAGCCAGGTGCGGATCGCGGCGGCGTCCGGGGCGGTGCTGGGGTCGAGCGGGACCACCCAGGCGGTGAGACCGCTCGGGCCGTCGGGGCCGTCAACCGGGGCCACGGCCGCGACGTGCAGCTGCGGGTGGGCGCAGAGGGCACGTTCCACCTCCTCGGGCTCGACGCGTAGTCCCCGGATCTTGATTTGCCGGTCGCGGCGGCCCAGGTAGTCGAGCCCGCCGTCCGGCCGTTCGGCGACCAGGTCGCCGGTGCGGTAGTAGCGGCCGGTGCCGTCCGGGCCGGGACCGAACCGGGCGGCGGTCTCCTCCGGCTTGCCGGCGTAGCCGAGGCTGAGCGACGGTCCACCGACGAGCAGTTCGGCGGTGCCGTCCTGGTCCGGCAGGAGGATCTGTTGCACGTGGTCCAGGGGGGTGCCGATCGGCACCCGGTCGCTGGGCCCGATCCGCCGGCCGAACCCGCCGCCCAGCTCGGCGGCGTGGGTGACGAGCACCGTCTCGGTCTGCCCGTACGTGTTGAGCAGCCGGATCCGGTCGGGGGCGCGCCTGGCCCAGGTCCGTACCTGGGGCGCCCGAACCTCCTCGCCGCCGATGATCACCAGCCGGAGGTCGCCGAGCAGCGTCGCCGTCGCCGCCGGGGTCTCGTCGGCCTCATCGAGGAATGCCACCAGTTCGTACCAGAAGGCCGTGGGCAGGTCGATGACGGTGATCCGGTGGCGCCGGACCGCGCTCAGCAGGGCGGGCACGGATCCGCTGGTCGCGGCCGGGTCGATGACGAGGGTGGCTCCGGACAGGAACGCCGACCAGATCTCCTCGCCGCTGGTGTCCCAGCTCAGGGAGGCGAAGCTCAGCACCCGGTCGCCCGGGCCGGTGCCGCACAGCCTGATCAGCGAGGCGGCCGCCGCGTACAGGGCGCCCTGCGACACCCGGACGCCCTTGGGGTCCCCGGTGGAGCCGGAGGTGTGAATGACGTACACCGGGTTGTCGGGGTCCGTGACGTCGTCGGCCAGGCCTTCGCCGGACCGCAGAGCTGAATCGATGTGCAGGAATTCCACCGAGAGGCTGTGCGGGAAGCCCATCAGGGCGTCGCACTGCCCGATGACCGTCCGGACACCGCTGCCGGCGATCATCCGTTCGAGTCGGGGAGCGGGCTGGGCCGCGTCGAGCGGCGTGTAGGCCGCGCCGATCCGGCCGAGCGCCAGCAGGCAGAGCAGGCTCTGCCGGGTGCGTTCGGCGGCGACGCCGACCACATCGCCGCGGCCGATCCCGTGGCGGCGCAGGGACCCGGCGAGCATCCCGGCCTGGGACCACAGTTCGTGGTAGGTCAAGGTTCCGTCCGGGTCGACGAGGGCGGGGGCGCCGGGCCACAGCGTCGCCGAGCGGCGCAGCGCCGCGACGATGGTGCCGGGGCTCGGCCCCCGGTCGGGCACCGGCTCGGCGGCGGCCGGGCCGGTGCGGGAGTAGGTCGCTGTCATGGCGTGTCCCTGTGGTCGGAGGCGGCGGGGATCAATTCGTGGCTGCCTGCTGGCGCTGCCGGAGGCTCAGCGGCCGCATGTCGGTCCAGAGGGTCTCGATCCGGTCCAGGCAGGTCTGCTTGGGACCGCGGGTCCCCTCCTCCCGCCAGCCCGGTGGGGCGGGGCGGGTGGCCGGCCAGATCGAGTACTGCTCCTCGTCATTGAGTACGACCTTGAACTGTTCGTCGGTGTCGGACACGGCTTCGCCTTTCTCGGAGGTGACGCGAAACGGTGGATGTCAGTGCCGGCGAGCGCCGTCCGCCGTGCCCAGTGCTTCCACGCAGGCGTTGACGACGGTGGGACAGCGGTCGGTGGTGAGCATGGTGGCGTGGATGCCTGGCAGCTGGATGGTTCGCGGCGCCGCGGACCGGCCCAGCAGCTTCCGCCACCCGGCCGCGTACGGGCCGTAGGCGGTGTGCGAGGTACCGGAGGGGCGTTCGGGCGTGGCGTCGGTGCATTCGGCCGAGACCACGAACTGGGTACGCACCGTCGACTCGTCCGGCAGCGGGAGTGGGCGGTACTCGGCGAAGGCCGCCAGCATCTGGCCGCAGGCGCGCATCGGCAGGGCGTCGCCGAGGCTGACCTCGCCGGCCGAGTATCCGGCGTCTTCCAGCAGCCGGGTCAGTTCGGCCCGCAGCCGGTCGCCTTCCGGATCGCCGGCGGGCAGCCGGAGGATCCGCTCCGCGAGGTCCGCGCCGCGCAGGTAGCTGTCCCGGGCCGGCCGGTGCAGGTCGATGGTCCGGGCCACCTCGGGCAGGGTGGGTTCGAGCAGGATCAGCTGGACCGGTTCGCCGAGCCGGTCCAGCTGCCGCGCCAGCTCGAAGGCGATGGTGCCGCCGAGGGACCAGCCGACCACGACGTACGGGCCCTCCGGCTGCACCAGTCGCAGGTCGGCCAGATACCCGGCGGCCATGTCCTCGATGGTCTCCGCGGGTGCCTCCCGCCCGTCCATGCCCAGCGGCTGGAACGCGTGCACCGGGTGCGCCGTGGGGAGGGCACGCGTCAGGGGCAGGTACCAGGCGACGCCGCCGCCGCTCGGGTGCACGCAGAACACCGGGCGCCCGTCGCCCGCGGCACGTAGGGTCACCACCGTCCGCGTCGTGCCGGTGTGCCCGGCGCCGAAGACGGTGTCCAGCACCGGGGCGTACGCATCGTCGCGGCTCCGCGCGATCGCGCGCATGGCCTGTCCACGGACGGTCGGTTGCTCGAAGACGTCCTTGGGTGAGATCTCCACCCCGGCCCGGCGGCAGGCGCCGGAGAGCTGGATGACGGAGATCGACGTACCGCCAAGGTCGAAGAAGTTGTCCTCGATCCCGACCCGGTCGGTGCCCAGGACCGTGGACCACAACTCGGCCAGCAGCTGCTCGCCGGGGGTGCGTGGCGCCTGGTACCGGTCCTCGAGTTCCGGTCGTCCGGACGTCGGGCCGGGCAGTGCCGGGTGGTTGACCTTGCCGTGCGGCGTGAGGGGGAAGGCGTCGAGGGCTACCCACTGGTTCGGCACCATGAACTCTGGCAGTTGCTCCGCGCAGAACCGGCGCAGCGCCGACACGGTGACCGGCGGGTGGTCCTCGGCCGGGATGAACCAGCCGACCAACTGCTCGTCGCGGACCAGCACCACCGCTTGTTTCACCCCAAGGTGCTCGGCGATGCGGGTCTCGATCTCGCCCAGCTCGATCCGGTAGCCGCGCAGCTTGACCTGGTCGTCGACCCGTCCGACGAAGTCGAGGAGCCCATCGCCGCGCCACCGCACCAGGTCGCCGGTGCGGTACATCCGCGCGCCCGGCTCGCCGGCCGGGTCGGGCAGGAACTTTTCGGCGGTGAGGACGGGCCGGCCGAGGTAGCCGCGGGCGATGCCGTCGCCGCCGATGAAGAGCTCCCCGACGGCCCCGACCGGAACCGCCTCGAGCCACGCGTCGAGAATCTGGAGCCGGGTCTCGCCGAGCGGGCGGCCGAGCGGCAGTGGGCTGTCCCCAGCCAGCTCCCCGGCATCGCGCACCGGGTGCACCACCCGCCCGATCACCGTCTCGGTCGGCCCGTAGTGATTGATGACCTCGGCGTCCGGGCGCAGCTCCAGCAGCTGCCGCACCAGAGCCGGGTCCAGCGTCTCGCCGCCGACGACCCAGCCGCGCGCCGCCGGTGGCTGCCCCTGGCCGGTCCAGTGTCCGACCAGGTGGCGCAGGTGCGACGGGGTGAGCCGGATGTAGTCGTACGCCAGCGGCCCGGATAGTTCCTCGGCCAGCTCGGCCAGGGTCGCATCGGCTGGCATCAGGGTGACGCCGCGACCGGACACCAGCGGCTCGAAGAGGGCCGACATGGTCAGGTCGAAGCCGACCGACGAGTGCGCCAGGGTGCCGCGCCGTCCGGCAGTCGGATAGTTCGCGGCCGCCCAGGAGAGGTAGCGCACGAACCCGATGTGCTCCACCGCGACGCCTTTCGGCTGCCCGGTCGACCCGGACGTGAAAATCGAGTAGGCCAGGCTGCGGGGGTCGACGGTCACCTCGGGGCGTTGGTCCGGCATCGTGGTGAGCCGGTCGGCCACCCGGTCCAGCGCCACCACCGGCACGTCGCCGAAGACCTCGGTCCCCGGTAGGCCCCCACTTTGCCGGGTGCGGGTCAGGACCAGCGCGGGTGTCACCGTGCCGGCGATTCGGGTCAGCCGGGCCATCGGGTAGGCCGGGTCCACCGGGATGAGGTAGCCCCCTGCCTTGAGGACGGCGAGCATCGCGACCACGAGGTCCGGGCTCCGGTCCAGCAGGAGCAGCACCGGTGTCTCCGGGCCGACCGGCGGTGCCCCCAGCGCCCCGGTGTGCAGGGCGTGGGCCAGGCGGTTCGCCTGGGCGTCGAGGCCGGCGAAGGTGAGGCTGCTGTCGGCGGTGCGCAGCGCGGTCCGCCCCGGGGTCCGGTCGGCCTGCGCCTCAACGAGCTGGTGCACCGTACGGTCGTCGCCGATGTGCTGCTCGGAACGCCCCCACCGGGACGTGCGTACCGTGTCGCTCTCGGACGTGATGGCCAGGCGGGTGACCGCGATGTCCGGGGTACGGACGGCTGCGGCGAGCAGATTGGTCAGCGATGTCACGAGCCGTTCGGCGGTGCCGGGCAGATAGAGGTCATCGGCGTACTCGAGGACGCCCTCCAGCGCCGAGCCGTCGTCCAGCACGGTCAGGACGAGGTCGAACTTGCAGGTCGTGACCGGTACGGGTACGGGTTCGAGGTCCACGTCGCCGGCGCTGCGGCCGGCCGGCTCCTGGCTGCTGAAGCTGTACATGATCCGGAACAGTGGCCCGCTGCCGGCGCCGCGGTCGACGACCAGATGCTCGAACGGGAGCTCCTGGTGGGCCAGGGCGTCCGTGGTCCGGGCGTGGGTGCGGCGCAGCAGTTCGTGGAACGTCGGGGCGCCGGACAGGTCACCCCGCAGGACCACCGTGTTGACCAGGCAGCCGACCAGGTTGTCCAGCCGCGGGTCGCCGCGCCCGAACACGGTGCTGCCGAGCACGACGTCGTCGCCGCCGGTGATCCGGTACAGCAGGGTCTGCAGGGCCGAGAGCACCACGGTGGACACCGTGGTACCGCACCGGCGGGCCAGCGCGCGGATGCCCTGGATCTGCCGCGGTGCCAGCGCGAATTCCACCGCGCCGCCACCGCCGCCGGGCGTGGCCGGGCGCGGGAGGTCGCCGGGGACCTCGGTGGCGACGGCGCCGGTCAGCTCGGTGCGCCAGAAGTCCAGCTCCGCCGCGTACCGCCCGCGCTGCGCGGACTGGCGCTGCCAGACCGCGTAGTCGGCCTGCGCAAGGGCCGGCTCGCCGAGCTCGGGTTCACGGTGCCCGGTGTCGGCCGCGTACAGCTCGGTGAGGTCGCGCTGGATCAGGTCCATCGACCAGGCGTCAACCGCCACGTGGTGGGCGGTCAGCAGCAGGACGTGCTCCCGCTCATCAAGGCGCCACAGCACGGTGCGCAGCGGGTGCTCGGTCGCGAGGGCGAAACCGAGGGCGGCTTCGGCCAGCAGGAGCTGCGCGAGGTCCGTGCCCGGTGCGGCATCGCGCTCGTCGAGTGTCGCGCCGCATCCGGCGGCGTCCGCGACCTGGACCGGCATCCCGTCCGGGCCGGGGTAGATTCGGGTGCGCAGCATCTCGTGGCGGTCGACCACCCGGTTCAGCGCGCGGCGCAGCGCCCCCCGGTCCAGCGGGCCGATCAGCCGCAGCGCCAGCGGCACGTTGTAGACGCTGTCGCCGCCGGTCACCTGATCTGCCAGCCAGATCGACTCCTGCATCGGCGACAGGGGCAGCGGCTCATCCCGGGGCACCGGGGCCAGGTCGACGGCGTCATCACCGGTGGACGCCTCGGCCGCGAGTTCCGTGGCGACGGCGGCGACGGTCGGGGCGGCCAGCAGCCGCCGCAGGGAGAAGCCGGCGCCGAACTCGTCGCGGATCCGGGCGAGGAGCCGGAAGGCGAGCAGCGAGTGGCCGCCGAGTGCGAAGAAGTTGTCGCTGACCGCCACCTCCGGCAGGCCGAGCACCTCGGCGAAAGCGGTGCAGAGGAAGCGCTCCCGGTCGTCCCGCGGCGGGCGGGCGGCGCTGCGGGTGCCGTAGTCCGGCGCGGGCAGCGCGGCGCGGTCGAGCTTGCCGTTCGGTGTCGTGGGGAAGTCCGGCACCGGCACGATCACCGCCGGGATCATGTAGTCGGGCAGCGTCCGGGAGAGCTCTGTGCGCAGCGCGTCGGGGTCGACCGGGCCGTCCGGGATCACGTACGCCACCAGTCGCAGGTCACCGGGGCGGTCCTCGCGGACGACCGCCGCGGCCCGGCGCACCGGACCGGCGTCGAGCAGCGTCGTCTCGATCTCTCCGAGCTCGATCCGGAATCCGCGGAGCTTGACCTGGTGGTCGGTGCGGCCCAGGTACTCCAGGTCGCCTGCGGCGGACCAGCGGACCAGGTCGCCGGTGCGGTACATCCGGGCACCGGGCGGGCCGAACGGGTCGGGCAGGAACTTCTCGGCCGTCAGTCCGGGCCGGTTCCAGTATCCGCGGGCCAGCCCTTCTCCGGCGATGTGGAGTTCACCGAGGACCCCGATCGGGGCGGGGCGCAGGTTCGCATCCAGGACGTACACCTGGGTGTTGTCGATGGGCACCCCGATGGACCCGCGGCGGGTGCTGCCCTCGCTGGCCGGGCCGCTGGTAGACCAGATGGTGGTCTCCGTCGGTCCGTACATGTTGGTGACCTCGGCGCCGGCGTCGCGTAGCCGGCGGGCCAGTTCGGCGGGGAGCGCCTCGCCCCCGACCAGGACCCGAATTCCGGCCAGCGCCGGTCCGGACAGCTCCGGTGCGAGGGCCTGCCACAGCGTCGGTGTGGCCTGGGCCAGGGTAACCCGGTGGCGGCCGGCGAGGTCGATCAGTGCCGCCGGGTCGCGGGCGGTGTCCGCGTCGGCGAGCACCACGCCGGCGCCGGAGCGCAGCGGCAGGTACAGCTCCAGGCCGGCGATGTCGAACGAGGTGGTGGTGGTGGCCAGGACCCGGTCATCGGTGGTGAGGGGGAACCGTTCGGCCATGGCCGTCAGGAAGTTATCGAGCGCGGCCCGGGTGATCACCACACCTTTTGGCCGGCCGGTCGATCCCGATGTGTAGATCACGTACGCGGCGTGTCCGGCGGGGACGGCGGGCAGCTCCGTGGCGGGATAGCCGCCGGTGTCGGTCTCCTCCAGGACCACGAGCCCGGTGCTGTCGTCCGGGCCGAGCCGCTCGGCCGTGGCGGTGTCGGTCACCACCAGCACCGGGCGGGCGTCGGACAGCAGGTAGGCGATCCGCTCGAGCGGGAAGTCCGGGTCGATGGGCAGGTACGCGGCCCCGGCCTTGATGACGGCGAGCAGGGTGACGAGCAGATCGGCGGACCGCGGGAGCAGCACGGCCACGAACGTCTCGGCGCCCGCGCCCCGCTCCATCAGGAGCCGGGCCAGCCGGTTCGCCCGCTCGTCGAGCTCGCGGTAGCTGAGTGTCCTGTCCCCCTCGATCACGGCGACCGCACCGGGTGTGCGGCGGCACCACTGCTGGAAGCGTTCGCCAAACGACGCGGCGGGCAGCGGCCGGGCGGTGTCGTTCCACGTACGCAGGACGGTGTGCAGCTCGTCCGCGTCCAGCAGGTCCACCTCGGAGACCAGCCGGTCGGGCGCCCCGGTCAGCCCGGCGAGCAGGCTGCGGAACTGGCCGGCCAGTTGTTCCGCGGCCGCCGGGGTGAACAGGTCCGCGGCGGCCACCAGGGTGACGGCGAGGCGTTCGCCGTCGTCCAGGACGCTCAGGTCAAGGTCGCACTTGGCGAGAGCCACGTCGACCGGCTGCTCGGTGCCGGCCGCCGCGCCGAACGTCAGCGCCACGGCGGTCGGTTCGGTCCCGGCCATCGCCTGCACCAGCGGCTGGCTGCCCGCGACGCGGTCCCGGCGCAGCTCGCGGACGAGCCGGTCGAACGGGATCTGCGGGTGGGCGAAGTCGTTGCGCGAGCCAGCGACCGTACGGCTCAGCACCTCGTTGAAGCCGGGCCGGCCGGTCAGCTCCAGCCGGACCGGTACCACCCCGGCGAAGAGGCCGACCACCGATTCGAGGTCGGTACGCTCGCGACCGGCGACCGGTACGCCGACCGCGAAGTCGTCCTGGCCGGTGAGCCGGTGCAGGAACGTGCCGTACGCGGCGAGCAGCACGGTGAACGGTGTGGTGTCGTGGGCTGCGGCCAACCGGCGGACGGCCGCCGCGGTGGCGGCGGGCAGTTCCCGCCGGACGCTGTGGGCGCGCCAGTCCCGGTCTGCCGGGCGCTGCCGGTCGCCGGGAATCTCCAGGTCGGGCAGCCCGGCGAGCCGCTGCCGCCAGTACCGGAGCTGGTCGTCCAGGGCACCGTCGGCGAGTCGCCCGTGCTGCCAAGCGGCGACGTCACGGAAGGCCGGTGCCGCCACGCCCGCCGGGAGTTCGCCGGTGTAGGCGCGGGCCAGGTCGGCGAGGAGCAGGCCGCCCGACCAGCCATCCAGGACGAGGTGGTGGACGGTGACGAGCAGGACGTGTTGCCGGGCGGAGACCCGGTGGAGCCAGGCCCGCAGCAGCGGCCCGCGTTCCAGGTCGAAGGGCTGTTCGGCGGCGGTACGCAGCGCCTGCGGCAGCTCGGCCTCGGTGACGTCGATGACCGGCAGCGCGACCGGTGCCGCGGGAGCGGTCTGCTGGACTGGTTCGCCGTCCGGCCCGAGTTGGAACACGGTGCGTAGCGCCTCGTGCCGGGCCGTCACCGCGTCCAGCGCCGCGCGCAGCGCGTCCACGTCGAGCGGGCCGGTCAGCCGGACGGCGAGCGGCACGTTGTACAGCGGCGTCCCCGGCCGCAGTTGTTCGGAGAACCAGATGCCGGCCTGTCCCGGCGCCAGCGGCACGGGTCCCGGCGGCTGGACCGGTAGGCCGCCGCCGTGCGCCGCGCCCTGGCGCAGACGGGTGCCTGCGCGAGCGATCCGGGCCCGGACCGCCTCCAGGCGCGGGTCCGTCTCGGCGCGAGGCAGCTCTTCGATGGTCATGCGGTGCCTTCCTGCGTGTCGGAGACGAGGGCGCCCAGGACGGATTCGGCGACGGCGGCCACCGTCCGGGTGGCGTACAGCTCGGTCAGGGAGAACTCGATGTCGAAGCTCTCGCGGAGGCGGGCGACGAGCTGGGTCGCGCGCAGGGAGTGCCCGCCCAGGTGGAAGAAGTCGTCGAACACCCCCGGCGGGTCCGTCTGCAGGACCGCGGCGAACAGGTCCGCGACGAGCTGCTCCAGGTCGTTGCGGGGCTCCGTACGGCCCGTACCGCGCAGGCCGTTTCGCCGCGGATCGGGCAGGGCCTGCCGGTCCACCTTTCCCGCCGTGGTCAGCGGCAGCCGGTCGAGTTCGACGAAGAGGGCCGGGACCATGTACGACGGGAGCGTCGCGGAGCAGAAGCGGCTCAGGGCGGCGGCGTCCAGGCGGTGCCCGGCGTCCGGCACCACGTAGCCGACCAGGACGCGTTCCGCGCCAGGCTCGGGTGCGAGATGGTCGACGACGGCCGCCGTCTCCACCCCGGGCGCCACCGCGAGCCGGGCCGCGACCTCACCCGGCTCCACCCGGTGGCCGCGGATCTGCACCTGGTCGTCGGCCCGACCCAGGAAGTCGAGGCGCCCGTCGGCCCGGGCCCGAACCAGATCGCCGCTGCGGTACATGCGTTCGCCGGGGACCACCGGGTCGGGTAGGAACCGCTCGGCGGTCAGCGCGGGCCGCCCGAGGTACCCGCGGCTGAGGCACCCGCCGATGTACAGCTCGCCGGTCGTGCCGGGTGGCACCGGCCGCAGGGCGTCGTCGAGCACGTGCACCCGCGTGCCGTACCGAGGGCCGCCGATACCGACGACCTCCGCCTGCGCCTCCGCCAGGGTGACATCGACGGCGGTGGCGGTGATGGTCGCCTCGGTCGGGCCGTACGTGTTCACCAGCCGGCACCGCGGAGCCCACGCGAGCCAGCGTCGGGCGACGTCACCGGATACGGCCTCACCGCCGAGAACGAGCAGCCGGAGCAGGTCCGGCGGCGGCGCGTCGCCGAGGCGGTTGACGACGGCGGACCAGTAGGCGGGCGGCAGTTCCGCGACGGTCACCGTCGTGCGTCGCAGCAGCTCCGGGAACTCCTCCGGCTGCCACAGCTCGTCCGGGCGCAGCACCACCGTGGCGCCCACCGTCAGTCCGGGCAGCAGTTGTTCGAGCGAGGCGTCGAACGAGTGGCTGGCGAACTGCAGGACGCGGTCGGCGGCGGTGAGCTCGTACGCCGCGGCCATCGCCCGGCAGTGCCGCGTCAGCATGCCGTGCAGCCCGATGACGGCCTTGGGCCGGCCGGACGTTCCCGAGGTGTAGATGAGGTACACCGGCTGTTGGACATCCACTGCGGGCAGCGGGCCCGCGCCGGCTTCCGGGCCGGCGACCGGGACCGGTACGACGCCGTCGGGCAGGGTCAGGCCGCCGTCCACGACGGCGAACCTGGTCCCGGAGTCGAGCAGGAGAGCGCGTTTACGGTCGGCCGGCAGGACTGGGTCGACCGGCAGGTAGGTGCCGCCGGCGCGGAGCACTGCCAGCAGGGCGACCACCGAGTCGACGCCGCGCGGCAGGTGCACGGCCACCGGCTGCTCCGGCCGCACGCCGAGGGCGACCAGCCGCCGGGCCAGGTCTCCGGTCCGCTCGGTCAGTTCCGCGTAGGTGAGCCGGCCCGCGCCGCAGACCACGGCTGTGGCCGAGGGGGTGCGCGCCGCCTGCTCGGTGATCAGGTCATGGATCGGGCGGTCCGGTTCGTCCGTGGGTGTCCGCGTGTCCCACGGGAGTATCGCGGAACCGCCACCGTCCAGTTCGCTTACCCGGATGCCCGGGCTGGCGGCGGTCTGTTCCAGCACGGCCAGGAAGCGGGCGGCCAGTTGCTCGGCCGCAGCGGTGGTGAACAGGTCGGTGGCGTACTCGATCGTCGCGCTCAACCCGCCTTCCGCGTCCAGCTCCAGGTCAGCGGTGAGGTCGGCGGAGGCGCTGAGCCGGGGGAGCGCGGCATCGCGGACAGTCAGGCCGGCGACGGCCACCGGCGTCCGGTCCACGTGCCGCACGTCAAACAGCACGGTGAACGGACTCTCGGCCGGCAGGTCACCCCGGCGGCGCAGCTCGGCCAGTAGTCCCTCCACCGAGCAGCCGGGGACCGCCCGGCCCACTGCCGACCGGACCCGGCCTCGGGAGTACCGGTGGGTGTCCAGGTCGCCGGTGCGGACGGTCTCGATCAGGGACAGCATCGTCGGGTCCGCGGACAGGTCGACCGGGCGCGGGACGGTGTCGACGAAGAAGCCTGCGACGGTTTCGCCGTCCGCGTGCAGGCGGTCGGCCAGCGGCGTGCCGACACACGTGCGGGGGGTTCCAGTCCAGCGGGACAGCAGCGCGTGGAAGCAGGCCAGCAGAACCACGTTCGCGGTGGTCCGTGAGCTCGCCGCCAATCGGCGCAGCGCCGCCGTGGTGCCGTCCGGGACGGTGATGGTGAGGGTGGCGCCGCGCCCGGTCCGCGCCGCGGCTCCGGGGATATCAACTGGCAGCTGCGGTGCGACGGCTTTGGCGAGCCGGCGGCGCCACCAGTCGAGCCGCTCCGCGGCCGGCTCGGCTTCCTCGGCCACTCGGGCCAGGGTGAAGTCGCGGAATGACACTGGTTCCGGCAGGGCCGGGCCGTCCCCGCTGGCGGCCTCCCGGTACAGGTGCAGCAACTCGTCGCGCAGGACGTCGAGCGACTGGCCGTCGGCGGCGACGTGTGCGACCGACAGCAGCAGCACATGCCGGTCATCTCCGGTGCGGACCAGCAGGACCCGGGTCAGTGGCCCGGCGGCGAGGTCGAACGGACGGGCGAGCTCGTCCGCCAGCCGGTCCGTCAGCACGGCGGCCGGGTCGGCCGCGCTCCGGAGGTCGGCGTACCGGGGGATGATCGCGGCCGGGCGGCGTGCTGTCCAGTGCGGCCGGCCGCCCGCGCCGGCGACGATGCGGGCGCGCAGGGCCTCGTGCCGGGAGACCAGCCCGGTCAGCGCCTCGGTCAGGGCGGCCCGGTCCAGCGGGCCGTCCAGCGAGAGGGCCAGGGGACACGCGTGCTCGGCGGAGTCCGGCCGCAGCTGGTGTGCCGTCCACATTCGCTGCTGACCGGCGGTCAGGGCGAAGTCCGCAGGCGCCGGGCGCCGGGACGGGACCAGGCCGAGCGGTGCCAGCAGCCGCAGGGCAGCAGACGGCGCAACGGCGAAGACGTCCACCCCGGCGTCGGCGTCGGCGGCCACCGCCGCGAGCCCGCGCGTCAGCGTCTCGCTCAGGGCCTCGATGCCGGCGGGGTCGAACAGCCCGGAGTCATACTCCAAGAACGCGGTCATCGCGCCGGCCTCGTCGGCGACGTCAAGCAGCAGGTCGAACTTGGCGGTTGCCCGGGGCACCGTGACCGGCTCGACCGAGACTCCCGGGAGGTCCAGTGTCTCGCCCACCGCGTTCTGGTAGTTGAAGCCGACCTGGAACAGGGCGGTCCCGGTCGGGGTCCGCCGCGGGCACACCCGGCGGACCACCTGGTCGAAGGGGATGTCCTGGTGGGCGTAGTTGTGCAGTGCGGTCCGGCGGGTGTCGGCCAGTAGGGCGGTGAACGAGCTGCCGGGCACGACGCGGACCCGTTGCACCACCGTGTTCACCAGGTAGCCGACGACGTCCTCGCTGCCGGGAACCGACCGGGTGGCGACCGGTGAGGTCACCGCGACGTCCGGGCTGCCGCTCCAGTCGCTCAGGGTGGCCTGTAGCGCCGCGAGCAGCACAATGTAGACCGACGAGCGGGACGTCCGGGCCAGCGCACGGATGCCGGCCGCCGTACTGGCCGGGATGACGAAGTGGATGGCGGCACCCGCGCCGCGGTGATGCCGGTGACGGGGCCGGTCGGTGGGCACGGCCAGGTGCCGCAGCCCGGCGAGCCCGTCCGCCCAGTACCGCAGGTGCTTCTCGGCGTCGAGCCCGGCCAGGCGTTCGTTCTCCTGCCGGACCAGGTCCGGATAGTCCAGCTCCGGCCCCGTCCAGGCTGCCCCCTTTTGGTACGCCGCGCCGAGGTTGCGCAGCAGGATGCCGGTGGACCAGTCGTCGAAGACGATGTGGTGGACGTTGAACACCAGGACCGCGTCGTCGGGACCGAGGCGCAGCAACTGGGCCCGCGCGAGGGGCCCGTTCGCCAGGTCCAGCGGCTGCCAGCCGAACCCGGCGGCGGCGGTCCGGGCCGCCTCGACGGTGCCGCCGGTCAGGTCGACGATATCGAGGTCGAACGGGGCGTGCGGGTCGATCTCGTGCCACGGCTCGCCGTTCTCGTCGACCGGGAACCGGGCGCGCAACGCGGCGTGCTGCCGGGCCAGTGCGTCCAGGGCGGTCCGCAGCCGCTGCTCGTCGAGCGGGCCGCGCAGGCGAACCGCCACCGGGACGTTGTAGGCGGGGGCCGCGTCCTCGAAGATCTCGGCGAACCAGATGCGCTGCTGCCCGGCGGTCAGGGGCAGGCGGCCAGCCTGCTCGGTCTCCGGCGGCGTCACGTTCCGCGTGGTCATCGACTCACCTGCTCGGCGGGCGCGTGCCGGCGCCACCACTGTCGGTGGCTGATGCCGGTCTTCGCCAGGGCGGTCACGGTCACGTCGTCCTCCTCGTGCGGGAAACGGGCGTGGCAGGTCAGTGGGCAGGGTCCTCGACCGCGGCGGCGAGACCGGCGACCGTGGGCTGTTCGAGCAGGTCGAAGTAGGTGAGCCGGACGCCGTGCGCGCGCTGGATCGCGTGCAGGGCGCGCGCGGCGAGCAACGAGTGCCCGCCCAGTTCGAAGAAGTCGTCGTCGGCGCCGATCGGATCGACCTTCAGCAGCTCGGACCAGATCCCGGCGATGCTGGTCTCCAGCTCTCCCTGCGGTGCCCGGAAGGCTGCGGTGCAGCTGCGGCCCGCCACGGCGGGTCCGTGCAGCGCGGACCGGTCGACCTTGCCGGTCGGCCCCAGCGGCAGCTCGTCCAGGGCGGTGACCGTGTGCGGGATCTGGTAGGCCGGCAGCGTGTCGCGGAGCCGGTCCTGCACGTGCGCGACGAGGGCCGGACCGGCCGGCGCGTCCGGGGCGGTGACCACGAAGGCCTGCAGCCGCTTGGTGCCGTCGTCGGCCTGCGCGACGACCGCTGCCTTGCTGATCTCCGGTAGCCGGGTCAGGGCGGCTTCGACCGCGCCGGGTTCCACCCGGAACCCCTGGATTTTGACCTGCTGGTCGGCCCGGCCGAGGAACGTGAGGGTGCCGTCCGGTTCCCAGCGGGCCAGGTCGCCGGTGCGGTACATGCGGACCGGGGTCGCGTCCGGTCCGGGCAGGTTCCGGAACCTCTCGGCGGTCGCGTCCGGGCGGCCCAGGTAGCCGCTGGCCAGGCCTTCGCCGAAGGCGTACAACTCGCCATCCTCGCCCACCGGGACCGGCTGGTGCCCGGCGTCCAGCAGCGCCACGCCGGTCCCGCTGACCGGCCGCCCGATGGGGACCGGCCCGTTGATGGCGGCCGGGCCGCGCACCGTCCAGCAGGTGGTGAAGGTGGTGTTCTCGGTCGGACCGTAGCCGTTGGTGAAGGTGAGGTGCGGGTGCGCCGCGAGCAGACGACCGACGAAGTCGGGCGACAGGACGTCCCCACCGGCGAGCAGGTGCCGCAGGCCGCCGAGGGCGTCGAGCCGGGTGTCGACCATGTGGTGGAAGAAACCGGCCGTCAGCCACAGCACGCTGACCTGCTCGTCCGCCAGGACCTCGGCGAGCGTGTCGGGGGTGGTGCGGCCGGCTGGGTGGATCGCCAGCCGGCCCCCGAGGGTCAGCGGGGTCCAGATCTCCAGCGTGGACGCGTCGAAGGCGACCGGCGCGAGTTGCAGGAACACGTCGTCCGCGGTGAACGACGCCCAGTCCGGCTGCTGCACCAACCGGGCGACCGCGCGGTGCGGGACGCACACGCCCTTCGGCTCGCCGGTCGACCCCGAGGTGTAGCTGACGTACGCCCGGTCGTCCGGGGTGACCGGGGTGGCGGGCGCCGGGTCGGTGACCGGTTCGGCGAGGAGCTGGTCCAGGTCGGCTATCGGTGCACGGCAGGCGCCGGTGGTGCCAGGCAGGGACGGGTCGGCCAGCAGCAGCACCGGGTCCGCGTCCGCGACGAGGGCGGCGAGGGCGGCCGGCGGGGCGTCGTGGTCGAGGACGAGGTACGCGCCGCCCGCCTTGAGGATGGCCAGCAGCGCGACGATCAGCCGCGGGGACCGTTCGGCCAGCACCGCGACCACCCGATCCGGTCCGGCTCCGCGCTTGACCAGGTGTGCGGCGAGCGCGGTCGCGAAGGCGTCCAGTTCGGCGTACGTCAGCCGGTCCGCGTCGCTGGACACCGCCACGGCGTCCGGGGTGCGGCGGGCCGCCTCCGCGACGAGATCGTGGATGCACCGGGCGGGCGCCGCTGCGGCGGGGTGCCCGCTCCACGAGCGGATCGGCTCGGGCCAGGGGCTCGGGTCGGCGCTGCGCGGCTCAGCCGGACGAGCCGGCGACGTGACGGTCATACTGCTCTCCGATCGTTGTCGGGCGGGCCGGCGTCGAGCCAGCCGGTCAGTTCCTTGGGGGATCGGCGCCAGGGGTCGAACGCCTCGATGCGCCAGGTCGCACCGGCGGCGGCCAGCAGGCCGGTCCGGTCGGCGGCCTGCCCGGTGCCGGGCCGGCTGCGGTCCAGGGCGACCACCTCGTACGGGCGGTCCGGGGGCTGCTCGGGTGCCAGTTCGGCCAGGCGGCTCAGAATGGCCGTCAGCTCCGCCGGTTCCGGGCCGCGCAGCTGCCCGTGGTCGTCGCGGACCATGGGGGCGACGCCGTCGAGTCGGGCGGCGCGGCGCAGCGCTCCGGTCTGTGAGGCGGGCCAGGTGGCGGCACTCCAGACGGTGACGGCCGGGTGGCCGTGCCGGTCGGTGCCGCGGGGCGTCGGCAGGAAGGTGGCCCGGTCGACCCGGTAGTGCTCGCCGGTGTGGCTGAACTCGGTCCCGCGCCACAGGCCGGAGAGCACGCGCAGCGCCTCGTCGAGTTTCGCGGCCCGGGTCCGCGGCCCGGCGGGTTCGCCGAACGCCGCGAAGTCGAGGTCCGGTTCGGCGCCCAGTCCGGCCCCGAGCACCAGCCGCCCGGCGGACAGGTGGTCGAGTGTCGTCGCCTCCCGGGCCACCTTCCACGGCCGGCGCCGGGCCAGGGGGGTCATCAACGGGCCGCTGCGTAGCCGGGTGGTGCGGGCGAGGATCGCGGTGACGACGGTCCACGCGTCGGCCATCGGGAGGCGCAGTTCACGGGCGAACATCAGGTGGTCCCAGAGGAACAGTCCGTCCCAGCCGGACTCCTCCGCGCGGACCGCGACGTCGACCAGCCGTGCCGGGTCGGCGTAGTAGCCGGCGTTCGGGAGCAGGAGACCGTGCCGGACGCCCGGAGCGCTCACCGCGGTACCTGTTCGCCGGATCCGGCCGGGCGGGGGATCCGCTGGACGAGAGCGTTCGCCGAGCGGACGGCGCCCTCGAGGTGGCCGAAGAAGTACGGCGAATGCTCTGCACCCACCCGGTGCAGGGGACCGCCCGGGTCGCCGGGGGATCCGGCGTCGAGCCAGGCGCCGGGATGTGGCACCGCCGCGTAGCAGCCCTGGACCCACGGCTGCCGCTGCCAGTCCTGCGCGGTGACGTGCACGGGAGCCAGGGCCGGGGGCCCGAACCAGTCCGCCAGCCGGGCCGTGAGGCCTGCCCAGGTGATCCGGCCGGCGCGGTAGGCCCGGGCTTCCGCCCCGGTCAGGAATCCGACCAGGACACCGAGGCCGTCGCGCCCGTTGGAGTCGTCGACCAGGAAGCGCAGCGGTGCCCGGTCCGCGGTGACCCAGCCGCTGAGCCCGCTGTCGCGCCAGAACGGCGTCCGGTAGACCAGGTGGATCTTCACCACCGAGCCGCCGGTGGATGCCGGCACCGGCGAGGCGGCCACGCCCGGGATCGCCACTTCGACAGCTCGTTCCGGTGCCGGTCCGATCGCCAGGACGACCCGGTCGCAGTCGGCGACAAAGCCGTCGGCCTCCACCCGGATCCCGCCGGTGGTGCCGCAGATGCGGCGGACCGGGCGACCGGTCCGCACCGGGCGGTCCAGCCGGGCGGCGAGCCGCTCGCTGAGTCCGGCGGCTCCACCGGCCAGGCGGAACTCCTGGGCGCCGCCGGCGAAGGCGGTGAGGAAGTCGAGACCGCCGCCGGATTTGACGTAGAAGAGGAAGTGGAGCAGGGACACCTCATCCGGCTCCGAGGCCAGCATCTCCCGCACGATCTGCTCGATCAGCAACGTGGTTGCGGAGGTCATCCGCTCGGTGCTCAACCACTCGTGCACGGTGGTCCGGTCCTGCCGCTCCGCGTCCGGTGACGAGCCGGGCGAGTGGAGGTCGACCGCCTCGGTCAGCTCTTCGATGCGGTCTAGGGCGAGGCCGAGGGCCAGGGCGTTGAAGGGCGCGTCGGCGTCGTCCCGGTACCGGCGACCGGACAGGTCGAACAGTGCGGCGCCGGGGGCGACAGTCCGCTGGAGCGGCACGCCCAGCCGGTCGGCCAGCTGCCGGACCTCGGTGTGCCGGTTCCCGAGGTAGGCACCGCCGCAGTCCAGTTCGAGTCCGAGCGGCGCCGCTTCGGTGCGGGTGCGTCCACCCAGCCGGTCGGATGCCTCCAGGACCTCGACATCGTGCCCGTCCGCGGCGAGCGCCTCCGCGGCGCACAGACCGGACAGACCCGCCCCGACGACGACGATGCCGGTCCGGATTCGCGTACCGCTCACCGTTCGATCCATAGCGGACGAAGCTGGCTGTCGTTGCGGTACGCGTCGGCCAAGGCCCGTACGAAGGTGTGGAGCTCCTCCTCGTGCGAGGCGAGCGGGCCGGCGACGTACCGCGGATCGGAGACGCCCCGCTGGGTGGACGAACAGGCGTCCCAGTCCTGCTGATTGGTGGTCTTCCAGAAATCGATCGCATAGTCCGGCGTAAACCCGGTGCTGGTCAGCAGTTCTTCCGGAAAGAACCATTCGCAGATTACCCGGGTGCGATCCGCGGCGACCGGGTCGAGGCGGTGGGTGACCACGTAATCGTGCATCGCGGTGACGAAAAGTCCGGGTAGCACCGCGTGGTAGCAGACCTGTCGTGCCCGGTTCTCGTCGAGCTCAGGAAACGTCCACTCCGGGCCCTTTCCGTCGAGGGACATGCTCGCCGCGGAGTTCTTCAGATCAAGGGAACCGCCGAGCCACATCCCGGTGCTGGCGAATCCCTCGCCGTTAACGGTTCGTTGGACCTTGCTGAGTTCGGGATGCGTGCTGGGGCAGTGGTAGCACTCCAGGTAGTTCTCGACGAGGAGCTTCCAGTTGGCGTGGACGTCGTACACCTCGGTGCCGACCTGTTTGAGGGTGCCGAGGTGATAGGGCGCGAGAATGTCGGTGAGATTGCCGAGGGATTCGCCGAAGTCGTCCGCGTCCCCGGAGTGGTTGACGAACAGCCATCCGTTCCATTCGGCGGATCGGACCGGAAGTAGGCCCATGCCCTGCGGGTGTCGCTCGGCGGCGTCCTCGAACCGCGGCGCCCGGCGCAGGTCGCCGTCCAGCCCGTAGACCCAGGCGTGGTAGGCGCACCAGACCTGGGCGCGCCGGACCGTGCAGGTGGGGGCGACCAGCTCGTGCCCACGGTGGCGGCAGGCGTTGACGAAGACGTTCACCCCGTCGCCGGTGCCGGTGATCAGGATGTTGCGCCCGGCCGACATGACGGCGGCCTGGGTGCCCTTCTCGGCGAACTCGGCGATCCGGCCGACCGGCAGCCAGCCCTGCCCGAAGAATCGCTCCAGCTCCCAGGCGAAAATGTCTTCCGACGTGTAGGCGAGACCAGGTAAACCGCGTGCATCCTGGATGTCGACTATCATTCGATTGGTTGTTTCGGATCCGAATAACTTGGATGGTGCCCCATTTTTGGGCAGCATCGAGCGCATATATATTTCACCTTTGTCGGGACGGGTCGACAGTCAAGGAATGGTGCAGCGCTGAGCGCGCCGGGTCGGCCGGTCGCGCTCAGCTACACGAAATTTTGAGCACCGAATCGGTGATTGCGTGAGAAGCCGCTACTCGGGGTAGGGGGTGGATCTGCCGAGTTCGTAAAGTTCGGCCCGCCGCCAGCGCATGGTAGTTCCCTCCCCTGGTGCGTGGCCGTGAAGTTGGGATGATTATTTACCATTGTGAGTCCGCCTAGAAGGGCATGTAATACTCGTCATAATCCCTTGTGGAGTCTTGACCGCAGGGCTCCGACAAGGTAAAGAATATGACTAGTGGGGGTGGACGCTCCGGCTCGTGCGGTGTGCCAGCCCTCCGGTGATCAGGCGCCCGCCAGAGCCGCCAGCGTGCCGCCCACCGCGGGGCCGATCAACTCGGCCAGCGTTCGGCGGTGCCCAGGTTGCCGTTGCTGTCGATGAGCCGGGTGGTGTGCACAAGTCTCGGCAGCTGACCGCGGTAGGCCACGGTGAACAGGACGGTCAGAATCCCGGACAGGCCGACGACAGCGTAGCGGTGCCACAGTGTCAGCTGTCCGAGCAGAGCGACGACGGGCACCGAGAGCACGAACAGCATCCGGCCCAGAATCGCACGCGATCACGAGCCGAGGCTGATCCACCCGGTCGGTGGTGATCCCGGCCGGGAGTGAGAAGACCAGATTCGGCAGCTATCCGAGAAACGTCAGGAGCGAGACCTGGAACGTGCTCGCCTGCGATGACTGGAGGGCGGCCGTGCGCGCGTCGACATCGGACTCCGGCACCGTCGGTACCGCTCAACCGCCGATTTCGCGGCCTGGAGCACGACAATCTCGCTGTTGTCGCCTGCGCGCAACAGCCAGCTGTCGTGGCGGGGCGAGGCCGCACGGCGTCCCACCTGTGGCCGTGCGTCGCGCTGGTCCGGATCGACCTCTCGTACGGACCTCGGTTGGCCCCCGGGCAGGTGTCTCTTTCTAGTCGCCTCTTCTGCGACGCCAGGAGTAATGCAGGACGGCGGCGACCGGAGCTGCGGCGATGGCGCTGACGAACACCGCGAAGATTCCGGCGGCGTCGTTGAAAACAGACTGTAGCAATACAAAGTATGCCGCGAAACCGATCCAGCTCCACCAAAACACGCCAGCCCTGGTCCCGTTCAACGACTACCTCCTGTCCTTTCTTCGCGTCGCGGTCAGGCGCAGCGTCGGCGGTGTGACCCGGGCTGACCAGGCCGCAGCCCGGCTCCCGGCAGCTGCGGTACGCGCCGGACGAGCGTAGCTCGTTGTCTCCACCGCACTGGTAAGCGTTCGGCGAGCGGACGCCTCCGGTCGGTGGCCCCGCAGAGCGGGTATCGGCCGGGGCCAGGTAGGGAGGGTGCGGGAGGAGCAGGGCGCTCGTCAGCCATCGTGAACGGTGAACGGTGAGTACCTCGATCACCCGCATCATGAGCTCGGACTGGTTGACCCCGGCGGTTGCGAGCGCTCGCGGCACGGTGCCCTTCTGCGCCTGCAGAATGCCGAGCAGCGGGTGCAGCCGTGGCGACGCACCCCGACGCTTACCCAAGCCCCGCTCAAGGGCCAGTTTGGCCGGGGCGCAGAGCTTGGTGGGGCGGGCGTGGCTCGCCCCGGGACGAATCATCATGTCGAGGGTGGCGAGCGACACCCCCGGCCACGCCAATACTCTGCTCGAACTCCCGCTGCGTAGCGGTACGAATGCCCCCGTAGTCGAGACCAACCCTACGAATACCGACGAGCCCCCCTCGCCGCGCTCAACACCTGCTGCGTGTTCGCATCGGGGTCGGGTAGATCGAATATCACCTACCCGGCCGGCCTGGCCTGACACCCGATCGGACCAGGCCGGCTCCGGTGTGACGTTCCGGTCAGGCGTCCTTGCGACGCATGACCCACCAGCCGGCGAGCAGCGCGGCCACCGCCCAGGCGGCCACGATCAGCAGGCCGATGGCCGGGGGATAGGGGTCGCTGCTTCCGCGCAGGTAGTGGTCGCCGGCGGTCCCCGGCAGCGCGGCGGCTAGGTGGTTGAGTACCTTGTTGTCGGGGGTGGTGAGAATCGGTGGGATGACCACCAACACGACGAAGATCGAGACGAGTGAGGCGACCGGACCGCGCAGGGCGGCGCTGAGGCCGATCGACAGCACCCCGATCAGTGCCAGATAGACGCCGATCGCGAGGGCGTGGCTGGTGATCTGTCCGCCCTGGACGTCACCGCGGTCCCCGAGCAGCGGGATCGCCAGGCCGGCGCCGAGCAGCCCGAGGAGGATGCCGGCGACCAGGATGGTGGCCCCGACGACCGCGCCCTTGGCCAGTAGGACCCGTCCCCGCGACGGCACCCAGGTCAGCGTCGTGCGAATCAGGCCGCTCGAGTGTTCGCCGGTCATCACCAATGTGGCCAGAGCGATCAGGGCGAACTGGGCCAAGGAGGCTCCCATGACCGCGATCGTGCCGGGGCCGACCAGCCCGTTCGCCTCGAACAGGTCCCTGCTGAGGTCGCCGCCCTTCGCGTAGATCGCGTACTGCGCAGCGCCCGCCGCCATCAGCAGGGTGGCGGTGATCAACGCCCACCACACGGTACGAGTCGTCCAGAGCTTGGTCCACTCCGCGCGTACCGCACCGTGCAGCGCGTTCATCGCCGTCCTCCACTCACTGCCGATCCGAACTCCACGCTGTCTGCGGTGAGTTGCAGATATGCGTCCTCAAGGGAGGCGGGTTTGCCGCTCAGCTCGTGCAGGCGTACGCCCAACTCGTGGGCATGGTCGCCCACCTCCGCCAGGGTGAGACCTTCGACGGTGAGCTCCTCGTCGTTGAGGTGGTGTATCCGGGACGAATGCGGGAGTAGCCGCTCCTTGAGCCGGGCGAGCCCACCGGCGTCCGGTAGGCGTACGGTGATCGTCCGGCCGGAGTTGGTGGCGATGACCTCGCTGACCGGGGCGTTGGTGAGCAGTTTTCCCCGTCCGATGACGACGACCTGGTCGGCGGTCAGCTGCATCTCGCTCATCAGGTGGCTGGAGACGAAGACCGTGCGCCCCTCGGCCGCGAGTGATCGCATGAGCTGGCGCACCCACCGCACACCGTCCGGGTCGAGCCCGTTGACCGGCTCGTCGAACAGGAGCACCGGCGGGTCGCCGAGCAACGCACCCGCGATCCCGAGCCGCTGCCCCATCCCGAGGGAGTACGTCCCCGCACGCTTGCGCGCCGCGTCCGTCAGTCCCACGATCTCGAGAACCTCGTCGACCCGACTCGGGCTGATGGAGTTGCTGTGTGCCATGGCCAGCAGGTGGTTGCGCCCGGTACGCCCGCCGTTCAGCGCCTTGGCGTCGAGGAGCGCTCCGACCTCCCGCAGCGGTTGCGGCAAGCTCAGATACGATTCGCCGTTGACCAGGGCTCGCCCGGAGGTGGGCCGGTCGAGGCCGAGGATCATGCGCATGGTGGTGGACTTGCCTGCCCCGTTGGGACCGAGGAAGCCTGTCACCCGTCCCGCCTCGATGGTGACGTCGAGCCCGTCCACAGCGGTGAGCGAGCCGAAGCGTTTGGTGAGATGCTGAAGTTGGATCAAGGTTGGCCTCCACGGATCACTGTTTCCGTGGGCCAACGCTAGGAGGGGCAGCTTCTCGCCCACAGCTGTCCAACGGCAGGAACGGCCCTTTACTTTCGTCATGGCGGACCGAAGGCTGGCCTCTCCGCGGGCAGCGCGGACGCGCGCTGGGCGATCGCCAGCTACCGGGATCGACATCAACGATGGGGACAGGCCGTAGTGGTGCCATGTCCTCGGCCCCGAGGTGGACTCAAGTCCACTTCCCGGGCCGCCGGGCATCCGGATAATCAGCGCCATGGCAACTCAACTGGCGCGCTCGGCCCGCCTCCGCTGGCGCCTGCTCGGCTGGGCGTTCGTCCTCGTCGCGCTGGCGCTCGTCGAGGTTCTGGTGCTGACCTGGGCGATGACCACACTGACACTCGCCGTTCTGTGGGTCACCGTGCCGCTTTTCACCGGTGCGGTCCTGGCTGCTCGGGCGATGGCGGACAGCCGACGCCGGTTCGTCGCCCGGGAGTTGGGCATTGCCGTCGAACGGCGGTACCGTCCCCTGCCCGCGGCCAACCGGTGGGCCCGGTTCCGCACCGTTTTGCGCGATCCGGCCAGCTGGCGGGACCTGCGCTGGCTGTTCGTCGATGCGACCGCCGGGCTGGTGCTGCTGACAGTGCCGGTGGCGACCTTCGGCGCTGGTCTGCTCGGCGTGACGATGGCGCGCAACCTAGGCGAACGATGGTCGGTCCTGGCTCGCGTCTGCGGGGGCCGCCAGCGCTGCCGACTATCGCTAGAGTTGGAACGCCGGCCAGTGCTGTCAACAATGGCTGTCAGGAGAGCGTGTGGCCGTACGAGTTGCTAGTTCGATGCCGGGCGATTCCTCGTGTCCGGTCGAGGTGCTCTACGACGGATCGAGGATATGTGCCTCCAACGCGGAGGAAGCCCTCGGCCTGATCGTTGAGGGATACCGAGACATCAAGCCTGGACCCGCGCGGATGCAGGCGCGACTCGCGCTGGCGCTTCGGGCCCGGAGCATGGTGCAGATGCTGCTCAATGCCGGTGAACTCTTCGACGAGAGCATGGACGAGCAGCGGCGAATTCTGCTGGCGCGGCAGGACGCGCCGCCGCCGCGCGTCGAGGTGTGGGACGGCGTCGTGCCCCTGGTGTTGGTGACCTCGTTCTACAGGCCGCTCGGGGATCGAGACCAGCCACGCGTGGCCGGGCCGGGTCAGGTCTGGTGGATTGATCCTCACACTTCCGGGTCTCTTCTGCGGACGCTTCACCAGGCGCGATGGCTTGACGTCACGCGGATGGAGGCAGGCTCGGATGATCAGGGCAGCCCCTACCGCAATCTTGGCTCGAACGGCGCTGCTGGCTACTGGTGGCGCCCCTGCGAAGCAGGTGTAGGCGCGTGACGGTCGATTACGCACTGGTCGTGCCGACCGACCAGCAGATCCGGGTCCTGCACGAGCGGTACGCGCCGAACGAGGAAGCCTTCGATCTGGTCTACACGCACTGCCAGATCGTTTGCGCCGTGGCTGAGCAACTCCTCGGAAGGCACCCCTCGGCCCTGAATGTCGATCTGGTGCGAGCGGGAAGTCTCCTGCACGACATCGGTGTTTACCGCCTCTACGATGCGACGGGGCAACTCGATCACGAGAACTACATCCGGCATGGGGTGCTGGGGCATGCGCTACTGCGCGATGCCGGACTTCCCGAACTGATCGGCAGGTTCTGTTCTCACCACACCGGCGTCGGGCTCACCCGTGAGGACGTGCTGCAGCAGCGGCTGCCGCTACCGGTGGGTGACTACATGGCCGATACAGCGGAAGAGCAGATAATCATGTACGCCGACAAGTTCCACAGCAAGACGACGCCACCCACGTTCGTGACCAGCGCGTCCTACGCTGCCGGTCTGCGGCGGTTCGGTGAGGACAAGGTGACCCAGTTCGCGGCATTGGTGGAGAAGTTCGGTGAGCCGGACCTGCTGTCACTGTCCCGTAGCTATCAGCAGCCGCTGATCTGAGTCATTAGCCAACGGCTGTGGACGCCGAGTCTCTACCGGTGCCTGTTGGGGTTAGAGCCCTGACCGTCGGTGCGCCTCGGCCTGGACGATCGGATATCACCGCCCCGGGCTGATGTGGCCTGTGGTGCGGATCGCTGGCGCGGAAATTCGAGGGCAGCCAATCTCGCCGGCGAGTTCGTCCGCTGCGTCTCGCTCCGGGGCTGAAAGGTGATGATGCTGGAGATGGGCCGGCCGCTGTCGGGCACCCAGACGAAGTCCTTCTCGGCGGCCTTCGGCCAGCGAAGGTAGTGCCGGTTGCCAAAACTGGTCAACTCACCGTCTACGGCTGCCCACATCTTGGCCGTCTGGCCCCCGTCGATGAAGCAGCCCCAGCGGAACCCTGCGTCAGCCGCGATGGAGTCTCGTGCCTCCTGCGGGGTAGCGCCCTGGAAGACAGGGGAGCCCGGACGGCCGTCGAACAACCGTAGATGGGTTCGGCCCATGGGGTCCTCGAAAACCGCCATCCGGGCCTTCCGGCTGTGCGCAAACGGCGGTACGACATCGAGCGACCGGTCCGTGTTGATGGGATGCGCTGCGAGCCGGCGGCACGGCCCAGGGCAGGCGTCACGCGCGACGCCTCGTCCAAGACTCGCACGCTGCCTTTCTCCGGGTCGTTTCGGCGAGTGATCACCATGTTGCCATTGCCAAAGGCATAGCACTCGGCCTGTCGCCCTGTGAGACTGCCGGTCCACGTCAGCTCGACCCCATTGATCATGACCGTGCCGGCGGCGGTGAGATTGCACGTTGACAGCACTCCAGCCCGAGAAACTAGGGCCTCGCGAACGACCACCGGCATGCTGAGGATTCGACCCTGCTCGACGGCGAGGTTCAGGCTTGTTTGAACGGGCAGGCCTGACGTCTCGTCGAGCAGCGTGAAGAACGCGGCCGTGGAGGTCGCCGGGGCGTGCCGAGCCGCATCGATGGCGGTGGTGGGGCGAGGCGTAAAACGCACCGCTGCCGTCGTAGCACTCGGTTTCCAGCTCAGGTCGTAGATGTTGGTGAAGCCACCGTCAGCGAAGCTCAACGGGCTGGTGCGCAACATGAGGCCGCTGCCGAGGTTGGTTTCCCGCATCGCCACTGGTCGGTCAATCTCGGTTTCCATGAATCGCGCCGCTTCCTGCAGCGACCGGAACCGACGCTCATCAGCCATCGGACCCAGCCAAGCAGGTTTGATCGCCAGCCTCGGACTGCATCGCGGCGCGCTCCCTCCTCCCGGGGTCACACCACTGTCTGGTGCGGCGGCGTGCGAGTCCATAGTGGCAGGACTAACTAGTCAGCGTGGTCCGCCTCTTCGAGGAGCGGACACGTACGCTGCTGGCGCGCGCCCGCGCGGCGGGCCCCGCCCAGCGTCACTTCGCACCCGGTGGCGCGCCGCTCGGTGACGACAACCCGCAGACGAGAGGGGCTGCCACCGTGCTGGCGGTCGACCGTGTGGCTGGCGGTTGTCGTCAGTAGTCCGAGCGCTCGACGGGCCGGTTGAGCTGTACCGAGATCCGGTCGGCGTAGAAACGGTCCGGGTCGACGACCAGATCGAATCGCTGGTGAGGAACGAGTCGCTCGGCGTCGACCCGGGCACCCTGCCGCTGGGCGGAGAAATCCCCTTCCTCAACCAGCACCTGGACCGCGTGACGGACGTCCTCCGGATCGGAGTCGGTCGCTGCGGCCAGCCGGTCCAGCGACGTCGCCAGGGTCACCCGGCTGAGGTCGCCGCTCACGTCGTCAACAAACAGTCGCAGCACTCGCTGCGCCAGCCTGCCGTACCGCGACAACCATCGCCCCTTGTCCTCCTCCGCCCGCTGCTCGGGACTCAGCGGCAAGACCTCCGTCGGTAGCGGAGGGTTCGTGGCCAGCCTCAGCGCATGGTTCCCGTGGGACATGTCGACCTCGATGAGGCGGAGCGTGATCATCAGGTCCAGCACCTGCTCGGCCGTCCGGACCTGGGGGATGCCGAGCCGGTCGGTCACCTCGTCGTACTCGTTGATGCGCCGCTGACGATCGGCCAACTCGTCCTGGTACGCCTGCTCGTCATCGGGCTCGCCGGTTGGTTCGGTGGGATTCGGCCACGCCGGCGCAACCGGCAGGCTGTCTCCGAGCACGTCGGGCGCGACGGTGCGGTCCAGTTCAACGCCGGCCCGCCGAGCGCTCCATACCCGTTGTGCTCGCACCACGTTCTGGCGGTCGGTGTCCGGAAAGCGGTGCAGGATCTCCTCGAAGTCCATCGCGGACAGCGGGAGCCAGCGGTACCCACGGTCAAGCACAGCGCCGCGAGCCGGGCATGGGTGCGTGGGCGACGGGAACGCGGCCAGCTGCACCTTGAGGTCGGCGATGATGGCAGGGGAGGAGCGGCGCTCGTTCCGGGCGGCGGCCTGGAGGGCATCCGGCGGCGGCTGGCGGCGTTCGACGGATCGCTTGCTGTCCGGGAGTCGGCCGGCGGCAGCACCAATCTGATCGTCGAGTTGCCGATCGCGGGGGCTCAGCTGCCGAGATAGGCGAGTACGGCGAGCACCCGACGGTTGTCGCTGTCGGACAGGTGCAGCCCCAGCTTGTTGAAGATGCTGCTGATGTGCTTGGCCACCGCCTTCTGAGAGACGTACAGCCGAGCGGCGATGGCGCTGTTGGATCGCCCCTCGGCCATCAACGCGAGGACCTCCCGCTCCCGAGGGCTCAGCCGATCGAGAGACCGGTGCCGAGACCGCCCGGTGAGCAGTTCGGCGATCACCTCCGGGTCCATCGCGGTTCCCCCGGAAGCCACCCTCCGTACCGCCTCGACGAACTGCGCGACATCGAAGACCCGATCCTTGAGTAGGTAGCCCACCGCGCCCTCACCGTCGGAGAGCAGCTCACGCGCATACAGCGGCTCGACGTACTGCGAGAGCACAAGCACCGGCAGCCGCGGCACCACGCCCCGAGCCTCGATGGCTGCCCGCAACCCGTCGTCGGTGTGGTTCGGTGGCATCCGGACGTCAACGACGGCAACATCAGGGCGCTGCTCGACCAACGCGGCCTTCAGATCCGGTCCATTGTCCGCACAGGCGACCACGTCGAAGCCGGAGGCTTCCAGTAACCGATTCAACCCGTCGCGCAGCAACGCAAGATCCTCTCCCAGGACCAGCCGCACATCTACACCCGTTCTCGAGTAGCTACCCGCTCGCATCGTCGCACAACCGACCACGATGGCGGGTCCGGATGCGGGGTCACACTGACGACCCGGTGTTGGCTACCGCGCCTCCAGCCGGGGGCGCCCGGGCTTCGGGACGAACAGCATTCTGCGCCTGCTGGGCAGGTCAAGCCTGCCCAGTAGCGTGCTGGGACATGGGTGAGTTGATCGCGCGGAAAGCTTGGTGCCCTTCTGGCTGCACTTTCGGGGAGTAGTGCCGCTTATGGCGCACGGGTCCAGCGACCTGCTACGCCTTGAGTTCCGCCAGCCGTATGCGCCGTACGACAAGAGAAAGAGCCGGCCGGAACCTTCCGAAATACGATGCCCTATAGGGTGGGCCACGACAACCGTAGCCTTCGATGTGAAGTGGCTACCGGTGCGGCGCCGGTTGAATAGCATAGTTGCGATGCGGGTCGACACCTTGCAAAGGAGGGAACGTGAGTACATCGGGGGATACCACGGGGTCCGGGTACCAGGTCATGGTCGTCGTCCATCGGGCCATGGTGCGCGACGTCCTGCAGATCAGCGACGCGGCTCGCGCGCTCGCCGACCGGCCTGATCCGGTGCAGGCAAAGGCCCTGTGTCGTTACGGTGACCGGGTCTTCCAACTCATCGCGCACCACCACGAGGTCGAGGACGAGGTGTTCTGGCCGATGCTGCGGTCGCGTGGTGCTCCGGTGGAGACGATCGAGTTGATGACGACCGAGCACGACGAGTTGGCGGGACTGCTGGAGCGGGCACGGGAGCTACTCGCCGACGCCCAGCGGGGTGAGGACTCCTTCGCGGCACTGGCCGAGGTGGGGCTCGCCCTGCATCAGGCGTTGCTGACGCACACCGCAGACGAGGAGCGGGAGCTCGCGGGACGGCTCAAGCCTGTGCTCGGTGATCAGGAGTGGAAGGTTCTCGAGCGGGAGATGGTGCGGTCCGCGCCGAAATGGACCCTCGGCTTCATGCCGCCCTGGATGGCGTCGGCTGCCCGTCCCGAGGAGCGCAAGGCGCTACCGGCCGCGCCGATCGCCTTGCTGATGCGGGGCAGCTTGAGAAGACAACGGCGACTGGCCTTCGGGACGCGGGCCTGAGTCGCCGGGCTGGCGGCGTCCGCCGACGAAAGTAGCGCCCGTCGGTGGCGCCGGCTCTCGTCTTCCGGCCGACGTGCGCAAGCACGGTCCTGACGCTGGTGGTCGGCAAACTTTCGTCGCCCTTGCCCAGATCGCGGAAATGTCCCGGCATTGATGGGATACAAGCGGGCGGCATAATCGCCGTGCGTGCGTGCGTGCGTGCGCGTGCGTGCTGGCGGCGGCCGCTATGTCAGTCGCACCGAGACACGTCATGGTGAATCAGGGGTAGGCGGCGGACGGGGTGAGCAGGTACGGTGCACCGGTTGACCTTGAGCAAGAGGAACGGGGCGCGTGGGCTACACCTTTCATGTGGACCTTCGAGGGATTGTTGATCTGCTTAGCCACCATCTTTACGCCAGCCCCCGCGTGTATGTGCGGGAGTTGATGCAAAGCGTGGCCGACGCGACTACCGCACGTCGCCGGGGAACAGCAAGCTTCCCTCTGGCGAGGGCGGCTGCTGCTGCGAGCCGGACGTGCTGCCGACGCCGAACGGGTCGCCCGCGAAGTCCTGGCCAGTCAAGCCGATGAAACCAACTGGGAAGCGGCGGTACTGGTCGCCTCCGCGCTACTGCGGCAAGGCCAGAAAGCGACGGCGGACCAGTTCATGGAAGATCACGATCTAGACGAATGTGACCTAGAAGGCTACGACGACACGTACCAGGCGCCGTGAGGAAGCGAGTTTGCGATGACCGAGGACTTCTACTGCGACGAGGCGCTCAGCGGCCGAACCAAAGTGACCGTAGTGGCAGAGACCGATCAGGTCCTTGCCTTCGAGCACACTAGGCCCTTCTGGCCGGTGCACATCGTCGTGGTGCCGAAGCGGCACGTGCCGTCTCTGGTTGACCTGGGCGATGCCAGCACGGATATCCTGCAGCGCGTTCTCGAGGTGGTTCGCCAGGTCGCCGGCCGGGTTGAGCGGGAGCAGGGTGCTTGCCGGGTGCTGACCAACCTCGGCCGGTATCAAGACTCCAAACACCTGCACTTTCACGTCTGTAGTGGACTGCCTTTCCGCCCCGACACGGCCTAGGGAGAGCAGGTGCTTTGCATCTGGTCCGCAAGGGGCCGTGAGCACAGGGATGGTGCGGCTGTGTGTGAAACATGTCGCCGTTGATGATCCCTGTAGTTGCTGGCACCTCGCCCAGGCGCGGCCCTTCTCGGGGTGCGGCTATCCCGAGAATCGCAGGATGTGGAGCGACTACCGGCCCGGACCGGCTTGCCCGTCCCCGCCGGTGGTCGCCGCGGTTCACCTGATTAGTAGTGGTTGCCAGCCGTCGCGGTGTCGAAGGCCGTCGGGTTGCAGTCGGATTTGGTCGTGCACTGTGCCGAAGACCGGCTCGGTTCGTACCGTCTGGGGTCGATCGGCCACGACACAGACGGTCTCGCCCGGCCACCACCAGCCGCAGGAGCGAGCTAGACCGGCCTAAACGTTGAGGTGCTCGGTCTCGTCCGGCCCGTATCGAGCAAGATCGAGCTGACGCAGCACGTCGTAGTAGGCGATCCAGGACACGTCCTGCTGCCCGTACCAGCACGTCGGCGAGGGGCCGTTGACTGCGAGAGCGGCTCGTACGGGTAGGTAGTAGCCGTGCGCGAGGCTGCGGTGCAATGCCGTTCGCACGCCCTGGTGCAGCACGACGGCGAGCGGCACGCCGTTGTCGAGCGCCTGGTGCGGTGCCAGTTCGGGCCACGGTCGTTTGGTCTTGCTCGTCCGCAGGGGCGACAGCTCGGTGTCGGTGTGCGTGCCGCCAGCGCTCAGCGCGCCGCGTAGCTGAGAGTTGATCGCGGCAATGTCGCTCGCCACTGGTGGTGTCTCGCGTGGCCGAGGGTCCCGGACCAGTTCGAAGAGTTGGTTGAGGGTGGGCCAGCCGGTGGTCAGGGACCGGGCCTGGTTCGGGGAGTCAACCCACTCGAAGCGGGGTCGCGGCCGGGAGGTCCGGGCATAGATAGCCGTCAGGCAGCGCTCCGCGGTTTGCCGGTCAGCAGGCTGGGTGGACAGAGCGTGTTCGAGCCATTCCTGACGGATCGGGAAGGCTTGCTGCCACAGTTCGTGGGGAGAGCTGCTGCGAGTGGTCTGTTGCGGGTTCGCTGCGCCGTCGCGCCGCACGGGGGCGTTCAACGCGTCGGGGCGTCGTCGCCCTTTCGGTACGAGATCATGTGACGACTATGGCGTACCACCCAGCACCGGCGCAAGGCGGTTCGCCGCCTCGGGATCTGTGCTTTCCAGTGGGATCATGGTCTGACGTCAACACCACTCGACAACAGCAAACCGGCCAGGAGGGACTGATTCTTAAGGGGGGCGACGTGAGTGGATGTGTGGAAAGACGTACTGGGGGCAAGGCGTCGGTTCGAGGCCGCCGCCCGACAGAAAATGTAGCACTGATGGTCAACTACGCGTTACTACGACGAGTTCGTCGCGTGCCCGGGTGGCAGCGACGTACCTCAGCGAACGGCTCCGAAGCTCGGCGTCTGCTCGTTCGGTGGGATCTAGCATGGCGAGACGTTCCAATGCGGCCAGGGCTGGGTTGCTCGCGGCTAGCACGACCTTGGAGAACTCGGTGCCCTTGGCCCGGTGCATCGTCAGGATGGGCACCCGCCCGGGCGGTGGGCGGTCGCGGTCGATGGCGCGTGCATTCACTCCCTGCTCGGTGAGAGCGGTGACGACTCGGTCACGGTGGAACCGGTCCTGTACCAGGACCGCCACCGTCTCCGGAGCGTCTCCGGCCTCGAGCCACTTGCGGATGTGGCGAACGATGGCGTGGAGCTCGTCCGCGAGGGAGTCGGCGACCACCCCGATGGGCGCAGGTCCGCTTCGAGCGGATCGATAGCCCGTGCCCTCCAGTTCGTCCTGTAGGTCAACGTACTGGCTGCCCTCGAGGATCGCCATGGCGTAACGCAGGTTCTGGGCGGTCGTGCGGTAGTTGAGCGTCAACCGTTGGGAACGGCCGACGATGGCGATTCCGTAGCGGCCCAGGACCACGCGGCTGCCGTAGATGCGCTGGTGTGAGTCCTCGGCGATGAACAGGTCGTCGGGGCGTTCCTTGACGGCGGCCCGGAGCAGGAGCCAGTGCGTGGGGGAGAGGTCTTGCCCTTCGTCAACCAGCACATGATCGGCTGGGCGTTCTCCGCCTGCGGCGAGGTACGCCGCGGCGACTGCGGCGGCCTCGGTGAAGTCGAGGCTGCCGTCGGTTCGGCAGCGCGCCCGGTAGGAGTCGATCAGTGCCCAGACGGCCCGGCGTTTGGCTCGGTCCAGGGCGACGCCTCGTCCTGGCCGGCGCACCCGCAGGTAGCCGGTCTCGTCGTACACCTTGTTCGGGAGGACGACATGCGCGTACTCCGTGGCGAGGAACGTTTCGTTGGCGATCTCTGGCGGTAGTGACGTGCCGGTCGATTCGACGATGTCGCGCCACAGGTTCGGCTCGGTGCGCGACAGTGGTGCTGCGCGCTCCTCGCCGAGGACGCCACGCATGGCCGACGAGAGACCGCTTCCTGCGCTACGCAACACGGCGGCAGCGAGCGCGTCCACACCGGTCACGTACACACCCGCTTCTCCGAGCGCCTTGGTCTGAGACACCCGTGGGTCAAGCTGGGTGAGGCTGTCGCCGAGTGCCTCGGCGAGGTTGGTGGTGAAGGTGGTGAGGATGATTCGGGCCGCTGGGTCACGTTGGGCGAGGGCACGGGTCCGGTGGACGAGGACGACAGTCTTGCCGGTGCCGGCACCGCCGACCAGCCGGAACGGGCCGTTGTATGGCCGGTCGATGTACCGGCGTTGCTCGGGGTGCAGGAAGATGCGCCAGGCGCTGAAGTCTCCGCCTTCGATGACGCGACGGAGCTCTTCCTGGCCGTCAATGAACGCGTATTGCAGGGCGGCCGCCGGCCGTTTGAGGGACTGCAGTACGTCGGCATCGTCGTCGGCCGAGGAAATCTTCTCCAACTGCATCCGCTCGATGATCGCGTCTATGTCGTCGCCGGCTGCCAAATCAACCAGGATGGTGCCGATCCAACCGTCGTGACGTTCGGCGATCGTGAGGATGGCGTCCTCGTCGTTGGCCGTTGCTGCCTGCGCGGCGACACTCTCGGGAAGCCCGAGCTTATAGACCAGGTCGGCGGGTTCGTGCCCGAGGCGGGCAAACAAGGGCTTCGCTGATTCCGGGTCGGTGGCCGCGGGGGGTGGCGGCACGGGATTGAAAGCCGGCTCGATCTCCTCTACCTGGGGCAGGCCGTTGATGGGATTGACTTTCAGCCGTACGCGCTGCGCCATGGTGATGGCGTCGTCGTGTGGCCAGATGCCATGAATGACGTAGTGGGTGTCGCCGTCACCGTCGAGGCGAAACATCACGGCCCGCCAGAACTCGTCCACGCGTCCGGTGCGAACCCGTGGGTCGGAGCTCTTCTGAATGGGTTCGATGTGCAGGCCCGGGAGAGTGTCGTCGGCCCCGAGTTTCTGCAGGAAGCTCATCGCCTTGCCCCGGACTGAGCCATCGATCTTGCTGGCGAGCTTTCCCATGATGATGGTCGGCATCAGTGTCCTTCGTTCGTCTTGATGGCGGCGCGGGTCAGCGCAGTAACGACCTCGGCGGGGTCGGGATCCACCAGGTGCCATCCGTGCTGTGCCAGATCGCTTCGGTCCTGTTGGGACATGTGGGCGAAGGCAACGACCATGCGGAGATCAGGCCAACAGATGTCGAGCGGAATGCCGTCGGGCCCTTCCGCGCCGACAATGGGCGGTGCGACGTTCTGGCCGGCGAGCGCGCTGATCAGCGCCTTTTCGTTCTCGGTGAACGCCGCGTCGTAAGCGTCAGCCCAGGCTCCGACCGGGCGGCTCGGCCCGGCCTGGTCCGGCTGTGCGGTCACCGGCTCGACCAGGCTGGTGGTCGTCACGCTGGTCGGCCAGTCACGCGGGCCGAGTGAGTTGGCAAGCCGCAGCCAGGCCCGCCAAGAGTCGGCGTTTTGCTCAGCGAGCATTTCGCTGCGGTCGTCAAGCACGACGGCGACCTCGACGCCCCCGGCCGTCATCTCGATGACCGCCGCGAGGGATCCGAGGCGGCGCAGGTGGACCCGGCGTTCGCCAGCGGGCAGGTCCTCCCCGAGCAAGACAGCTCTACCCACCTGCGGAAGGGTGACCGTGGTTGAGGACTGGATCGGCTGGGTCCCGGCCGACAGGAACATGGGCACGGCTCGGGCAGCAGCCTGAACCGCCGCTGGGTTCGGATCACGTACCCAGCCAACGAGCCAGTCGACCATGCCGTGTCCCAGGGCCTTGTAGGTTTCCGGCGGGGCCTGGAAGCCGGGGACGTTCATCAGGCTGCCGGCCAGGCCCGCGTTCCACCATGGCGGGGCGACGTTCGTGGCGGTCTCGGCGGCGGCGACGTCGGCGCTGGTCAGAGCGACGACCAGGATGCCCAGCTCGCGTAGGTGGGCCCGCTTGACGGCGTCGTCGGCGAGGCGGTTGACCGTGGAGGTCGCATGGTAGGACCGCCCGTCCGTGAAGATCGCGACGTCGGGCACATTCATGTCGCTGGTCTTCAACAGGTAGTCCGGCCGGGAATCCGCAACGTTGACCTGCGGACTGAGAGTCCATTGGCGGTGCGTGCCGGGCAGGGTGAACCTGGCTAGGTTACCGACCGCTGATGGGGTTTCGGTGACAGCGGCCCCGATGCGTCGTAGCCGGCCGAGAAAGACGCGGTGGAAGGACCGCTCCAGATATGACTCGGGTTCCTCGTGTGGAGCCACCGTGGTCACCGTCCACGTCGTGTCCTCAGCGGTTTGGACCTCGGCAGCCAAGCCGAGCAGGGCACGGAGGTGACGCTCGGCCGACGCGCGTGAAACTCGCCGGGCGGATCCCGGTGCGGTGAATGGTAGCAGGCATCGATGGCAGGCGAGGCGCTCCTCGTGGCGGCAGGCGCAGTCCCGTACTCGGTCCCAGGCGAGGACCATCAGCTCCCGAAGGGTGTCCGGCTCGGCGATGCCGGCCAGGTAGCCGGTACCGCCGGGAACGGTGTCGTGCAGCAGGATCGCGTCGTGATTATCGCTGCCATCGGAGAGAGTGGGGTCAACGACCTGCTCGACCCGGATGTGGTCGGGATGACCGCCCAGCTGTTCTCGTAGTCCGAGCAGTAGCGCCGCGGACAGGCTCGGCACCGCGAAGTGGTCACCGAGGCTGACCGTGTGCGGTAGGCGGATCAACAGCCCTTGGGTACGCAGGGTCCGGGACAGTGTGACCGCGGTGGTCACTTCGTTCGGTGCGGTTCTGTACGGACACCATGGACGGTGCTCATGGGCACGGTTCCGGCCGGTTTCGGTGTCGCGCTTTCCACAACCGGAGCAGACGCGGAACAGGGTTCCCTGCCGTTCGGCGCCGGCGATGGTTCGGGTCGCGCCGTGGCCGGCTGGCCCGAGGTTGAGCCATCGGATGTCGACCGAACGCAGATGGACCCAGCCCAGCCCGGATCCTTCGACGAACCGGCGCTCATCCATATGTTCCGGGGAAACATCCGCGGCGGTCACAATCTGAAACGCGACGCGACCGCGTTCGTCGTGCCGGTCGGAGATGGCGACCTCGTCCCGGCGTACTTCGGCCGAAACCCGGGTGAGCTCGACGACGTCGAGGCGCTGCCCGGTGTCGTGAATGCCCCGGCTGCCACAGCGCGGGCAGGCGACGGGGACAGATTCTCGGCCCGCCGCGGCGATGTCGCACGCGTGCCCGCAGGCGGGGCAGAGCGCCCAGGTGCGGATCGACGTGCCGTCCAGACCGAGATCCACCGCATCGATCTCGATTTCCCAACCGCGGGCGTAGAAGGTGGCCCCCGGCGCGAACTCACGTAGGGCCTGGGCTGAACCCCGCTGAAACTGGGCGCTGTCGTAGCGGTAGCTGCCGTCGTCCGGATCCATCCAGGACAGCCCGACGTCTAGGGTGACGCTGTCGTCGAGCAGGGTGTAGTTGGGCAGCAGTCCGTATTCCTCCAGGACGCCGATCCAGTAGCTGCTCCGCAGATGAGCGAGCTGTCCTCTTGTCAACTGCCCGGTCGCCTGTGCCGAACGTAGCGCCTGCTTGTCAGCGTCGGTCACCGTCGGCGAGTGCATCCGGGCTTCCAACTCGGGCAGCAACTCGGTGATCGCGGCCTGACGCTGTTCGAGCAGTGTCACTGTCTGCCGCCAGCGGTCGCTGGCATCGCGAACGCGGTGGGCGAAGCCGCTACTGCCGGGGCCGGCGACCGGCTTCAGCCAATCGCGAAGCCGCCCCACCACCTCGACGGGAAGCTCCTCGAACATAGCGACGAACCGGCTCAGATCCGTCTCCCACGACTGCTCGGCGTGCAACACCAGGTCACCGAGGAAGGTTCCCGGCGCGTACGAACCGATCGCACCCGCGGCCTTGCGCGGACGACGGCGTCCGGGTTCCCGCGCGAACGCGTCGATCAGATAGGCCGTGTACTGCCGGCGCAGGATCTCCTCGGCGGCGAGGTAGGTAGCCGGCGGGCGCACATCGCCGTCAATCACTGACAGCGGGTCGCCGATCTTCGGTAGGTGTTCCCCCCGACCGGTGACGAAGGCCAGATCGAAGGCGTTGCCAGTGAGTCGGCCCGCCCGCCCGACCCGTTGCAGGTATGAGGCGACGGTACGGGGCAGCGAGGCGAGGATGACCGCCGACAGATCGCCGATGTCGATGCCCATCTCTAGGGTGGGCGTGGCGACCAGGACGTTCGGCGACTGAGGGCTGGTTGCCGCATCCCGGAAACCGTCCTCGTACGCCAGCCGGGTCTCGTCGTCGAGCAGGCTGGTGTGTTCCCGGGCCACGACCCGGCGCATATCCGGCGAAGCGTACAGCCGCCGGTAGAAGTTGTCCCCCAGTGGTTGCCGGCGCAACTGTCCGTGACAGCGCACGTTCAGGCAGGGGGCGTCCGTCAGCTGTGTGACGGTGGTGCGGCTGCCCGGGGTGCCGCCTCGACAGGTGTCGCAGACCAGTAGATGCCGCCCAGCAGCGAGATCGCTTTCCTGGGTGGGGGCCACCACCACCCCCGAGACCGGCAGCGCATAGACGGTCGCGCCGGACTGGCTGGTCGTCGTGGTTAGCACCCCATCGCGAGCGAGCCGGTCGAGCAACACCCGGGCGAGCCGACTACCGTCGAGTGGGGAGACGTCAAGTACCCGCGAGGTCCAGCGGGCGTACCAGGACTGAGCCGAGGTCACTGCGTCGAGACCACCGAAATCGGTGGAGCCGCCGACCTTCGGGTAGGCGGGGGCGGGACGGTCGCGGGGGAACGGCGGCATGCCTTCACCCCGTGGTCGGCCACCCCAGATAGACCAGCGGCGGCCGTCTTCCGCCCGGTAGCGGTCGAACCATGGATGGTCGATCGCACCCTGGACCCGCATCCGGTCCAGAACGCCGCGTACCCACTGCACCAACGCGGCGTCGCCGATACCCGCCTCGCCCAGACGCTCCTGCCACGAGGTGCCGCCCAGCGCGGCCCGGGCCAGGCCGGCGATGCGCGCCGGCAGCCCTGCCTCGACCTCGACGGTGACGGACCCGGTCAGTTCCAGAGTACGGCCGGTGCGCGAGTTCAAGCCGAACTCGAGGGCCGCGTCGAGGGCCAACCGCTTGCGCACCCGCGACTGCACCGACGTCCGGACGGCCCGCTGCCTCCGCTCCTGCCAGAATGGCAGGAAGGACTCCCGGTCGGCGCACTCCGGTGCCAGCAGTCGGTACCGTCGGACCGGATCGTCACCGGCCTGCGCCAACACCTCCTCGACCAGCCGGTCCAGAGTCAGCGCCCCATCCACTACCGCTTCCCGCAACACCGAACGCAGCGTCAACGTGTGCGACCGCGCCTGTACGAAGCCGGCTCGGTGCGCCGCGTCCTGCACCGAGTCGGTGAAGACCAGGGCCTTCTTCTCCTCGGGCGCCAACTTCGGCGCCCCGAACAGGGTCGACAGCGACACCGACAGCAGCGTGGCGATGGCGCTGCCGAGGAACCGGACACCATCCTCCTGACCACAGGACGGGCAGGTATCCTTGCGGCTGACTTCGTCGGCGGCAGTCCCCACATTGGTGAGCACCGGCAGGATCCAGCCATCGCGAAGGTCAGGGTCGTCTTCGGCGACCCGTTGCAGCAACTCACGGCTCCGGATCGCGAACCACACCAGTCCGTCTGGCGGATTCTCAGTGTCGGACCGGCGGATCGCTTCAGCGGGGGCGTACAGCAGGGGCCGGAACCGTCCCTCCCGGGTGGCGTGCTGCCGGCGAATACCCTCGTCGTCCGGGGCGAGGCTGTCGCCCACCGGTGCGAGACCGATGCCCCAGCCGGAACGCCCGCAATGCCGACAGTAGATCGCGGGAAAGGACGGCCGAGCCTCCTCGTCCACGGCGGCCGGCGGCCCGTCATCGCTCCACCGGAACCGGGCCGTCGCCGCCGCCGACCGGTCGATGCGGGTCAGCTCGCGCACCCACAGGTGTGCCTCGACCGAGAGCGCATCACGACCGATGACCTTGCGCACGTGCCCCAGCATCGCCACGACCTGCGACAGCAACGCCTCGGCTAGTTCCGGCTCATCCTGCGGTCCGAATACCCGCCGGGCAAGGTCGCTGAGGGAGAGGGCCGCACCGGCCGTGCGGGCCAGCTCGACCACGAGCGGATGCGCGCGGCATAACGCCGACAGCAGCTCCGGTGTCGCATCGGCCAGCTTGTCGGCGGTCACCCCATAAAGCAGACCGAGTACGGCGTACGCGGCCTCCTCGCCGGTGGCGTCCAGGCTCACCTCTGGCAGTGGCCGGAGCCCGGCGGCCCGCAACTCGCCCAGAGCGACCGGGGCGAACCCGGCCGCCGCCACCGACTCGGATGCACCGTTGGTCCACTCCGTCAGGCTGAGCCGGGTTTCGGTGACTACCGACGCCGAATCGAAGCGTTCCCCGAAGATGGTGCGGGCGAACCCACGCATGACCGACGGGTCGCCCTTGTCGCCGAGCGTCGCGGACGTGGCGATCGGAGTCATCAACCCCAGTGGACGGGAACGAGCTGCCTCATCGATCAATGGGTCATCGTCGCGCCAGTGACTTTGCAAGGCCAGACCGAGGCGGCGCAGCAGCATCCCTACGTCGGTGCCCTGCGCACCGTCGTAGGTGTGGAACTCGTCCAACACCAGATAGCGCAGACTGGTCGCGGACTGCCGCCACAGCTCCTGGTCCTCGGCGCGCAACAGCAACTGGTCGAGCATCTTGTAGTTGGTGAGCAGCAAGTCCGGCGCGGCTTCCCGGATGACCGCCCGGTCGTTGATGAGCCCATCCGGGGTGACGGTCATGCGGGGGGCAGTCGCCTGCCCGGTGTAGAGCGCCGCCGTCACCCCGGCCAGCGCCGGCTGGGTGGTGAGCAGCTTGGTCAACCGCGCTGCCTGGTCATTGGCGAGCGCGTTCATGGGATAGAGAATCAGGGCCTTGGTGCCGGTCACTCCCGCACGGCGGGCCCGTAGCACGTGGTCGAGGATCGGATGCAGGAACGCCTCGGTCTTACCGGATCCGGTGCCGGTGGTGACCAGCGTCGGCAGCGGTCGGCGCGGCCGACCGTCAACCGCCGATGCCAACCGGGCGAACGCCGCCGCCTGATGGCCATACGGCGGGAACCCCTCGTACCACTCCAGACTGGCCCGCCAACCCTCGTCGGCCGGCCGGTACGGCAGCCGTAGCCGCACGTACGGGCCCTTGAACATCCCGGTTTCCGGGTCGGAGAGGAATCGGTCTAGCCCGTCCCGCGCATCCCCGTCGGTCAGCCCGAACGTCGTCGTCAGGTAGTCAACGAGCGCTTGCTGAATCCGGGCGGCCTGGAAGGTGGGCAGTAGTTCGGTCACTGCCGCTCCCGCAGCCGCTGCTCGAAGACCATGTACGCCTGACGCATGTCCGCCTCCCGATCCAGGGTGATGAACGGCAACTCGTAGGTATAGGTGTAGCCGGCCTGGTTGGTCGCGGTCCGTTCCTCCGCCGTGATCCGATCGCCCTTTTTCCGCGACACGGTGAGCACCGAGTTCGGCACCAGTCGACCGTTGACGTCGTAGTGGTAGACGTTGCGGTCGTAGCCGCGCAGCACGGCGAATTGGGTGCGGTAGATCGAACACAGCTCGTCGGCAGTCAACCCCAACATCAACGCGACCAGCGCGTCGATCTCCACCAGCGCCTGCCGCCGATCGGCAGCGATCCGCAACGGCGTCGCCGACGTCCACTCCGGCCCCACCTCCCCGAGTGGCGCTCGCCGCCGATGCGCAAACCCGCCAGCCCATACGTCCTCAGCGAACTTGTCGGTCTGGCAGCTCTGCCAGAGGTCGGCGTAGGCGTCCGTGACGGAATTTAGCCGTAAGGTTCGCAGAGCGAGCTCAGTTTGTAGGGAGGAGGCTGTGGTGAAGGCAAGACGTCGGACAGTTGACGGGGAAATAGTCGACTTTGGAGCGACCCGGACGGAGTAGTCATGTGTTAGCGAGGACATGAATCCAAGTAGCCGAACTAAGGCTTCTGCATTTCGTCTGCGTGTTCCGGCCGAAGAGACGCCATGAATATGCGCCGTCCCTGGTGGGAGTAGCGTAGGAGTTAAGGTCCGTTCACCTTGATTGGCGGCCATGTTGCGCCAGGCGATGCGGTAGTGGTCGCGGGCGGGGTCGGGGTGGTCCTCGTCACCCCAGTCGGTGTACGCGCAGTCGTAGGCATAGCGGTCGCCGACGGGCTGGTAGGCGGTGGCCGGGATGGCATCGGCGGGCAACTGCTCGAAGTCCGTCGCCGACCAGTCCTGGTTATTGCGCATGGTCGGGTTCGGGCTCTTGTAGAGCGGGGTGGCAACGAACAGGTGTGGTCCTTGTAGGATCACGTCATCCCAAGAGTCCGGCACCGCCCACTCCGACTCGAAGTAACCCTTCTTGCGGTCGGAGCTTTCATGCCAACCCGGTGAGAATTGAAGTCTGAGCTCCCCGATACGTGACGCCCGGGAGAGCTTTTCCAGCACGGAGGCACTGGACTGGTTCACCGCATACACCATCCGGGTCTGCCGGAGTGACACCTCATCGGTCTCCATGACGGCATGCCAAGCGCGCAGCGTTTCGTCGGTGATCCGCATGATGCGCGACGCGTGCGGGCGAACGTCCCAGTTCCCGTCGTCGTCCTTTAGCCCCGGCTCTGGTCCGGAGCCGTCGTGCGTGAGCGAACGCATGGCGGTGTCCGGGTGGTAGAGCCAGCTCGCTTGGGTGAAGGCGGGTTCTTCATGTCGGGAACCATGCACCGTCACCCCAAAGAACTTACTGTCCTTGATTTCGAAGAGAGTAAGAGCATTGACAAAATGCCAATGGCGGCGTAGGCGGAGATACAGCTCAGCCCGAAGTAGCCCCGCCTTCTCGTCGGTAAAGTGCGAGTTCAGATGGATCATGCCGATTGCGCCGCGCTCCGACCTGTGCCGCCACATCACTTCCATGAAGCAGCGGTACAGGTCAGGCTGCAGGCCCACGAGATGTGGGTACTGCACTGGGGCACCCACGAATGCTGCCGTTGACAAGACGTCCGCCGTGCCATCAACCACGAGCTCCGTCATGCCAGGCAGGGCAAGAGTCGCGGTCCGCTTCGTGGCGACCTGCACCTGTGTGGGCTTGTTCGTGAGTTGCCACCACGGGTCACCCTCGGCGAGTAGCGCGTCAACGTCGGAGCGGGGCCGTACCCAGGGTGGGTTACCGACCTGCAGGTCGAAGCCGCCGTGGGCGAAGACGGTGGCGAAGTCGAGGTTCCAGTGAAAGAAGCCCTGCCGCGTGGCCACTCGCTCACAGACAGCCAACCAGGGGTGATCATGTAGCACCTCTGGGACAGCCCCGGCGTGAGCGAAACCCAGGTCGATCTGTTCCGCCTGGTTCAGCTCCTCCCAGTCCGTCGTGGAGCTGAGTTGCGCTGTCGACGCCTTGACTCTTGTCTTCTCCGGACGAAGATCATGGGCTCGACCTAAGAGAGCCTGGAGTCCGGCGATCCAATCGGAGAGCGAGGGCGGATTGACGCACGCTCCGTCGACCCTGGCGAGTTCGGCGGTGAGTGGCCAGAACCAGAGCGCGGTCCAGGCATTCATGGCTCGGCGCAGTCGCTGATAGGCGCCATTGGGGTCGGCGAGTGCCCGTTCGATCTGCTCCCGTTGCACCGCACCGCCGACAGCGAGCTCTTCCGCGCCCCACACTGGGATAGCGCGGCGGTTTTCCCGCTCCGCGATCTGGAGTCGGTGGTATGCGATCTGCCACAGCGTCTCGACCCGATGAGCCAGCTCGATTAACGCGTCCACCTGCTGCTTGGTTGGCTTGGCCCGCACCCCGCGCCGCCAGTCCTTGAGGCGCTTTGCAGCCTCGGGTGCCAGGTCGGCGGCCTCCTTCGCGTCGGCGGCCGAGCCCCAGCCGTCGGCGGGCAGCAGAAAGTGGTGGATGCCGTCGGTGGCGACGCGCCCGGCCTTGATGTCCTCGACCAGTGAAGTCAGCGGCACCTCCTGCGGGACGGCGCCCAACCACGACTTGTCGGTGACCTGGTTGCGGTGGTAGACGGCCCGGCGGGCGCCGATCAGTGAGTTGCCGCGCCGTAGGTGGAGGCCGAACCAGGGCGCGGACAGGCCCTCGACCATGGTGTCCAGCCAGAGGGAGATCTCCGCCAGCTCGACCGCGGTCTCGTTGAGGTCGACGCCGTAGACGTTGTGCAGGGCCAGGTATGCCTTGACTTCCTGCAACCGTTTCGGGTAATCGTCTGGGTCGATGCGTCGGTCGAGTTCCTTTTGGCGGCGCTTGAGGTACTGCTCGGCGAGCTGTCGTACGGCTTCGAGGGCGAATGCCCCCGAGCCGAGCGCTGGTTCACAGATCGTCATGGTGAGGATCTGCTCGGCGGGCGTGTCGTCGGTCAGCAACTCCTCCAGAGCTTGCCCGACGGTGAAGCGAGTCAACACCTCTGGGGTGTAGTAGGAGGCAGACTGCTGGCGTTCGCGGCCGGCTAGGCGGAACACGAACGACCCTTGCGGGTGTAGCACCGGCCGGGACTCGCCGGTCACCGGGTCGATGGTCGTCACGAAGTCGGTGGCGGCAATGCCGTCGGCCCGCTCGACCGGGACCACCCAGGAGCCCTTTGAGCCGTCCCCGTTTCTCGCGACCTCGTAGAGGTCGGTGTCGGCGAAAAAGCCGGTGTAGGACATCAGCCCCTCGTAGACCGCGCCGAGCTGGTTGATGCCCAGCTCGGCATAGGAGATGAAGCCTCGGTCCTTACCGCGTTGTTCCTTGCTGAGCAGCAGATGCGCCAGCACCTGCTGGACGGCGGCATTGCCCAGCCCGACTGCGTCAATGTGGGAGGTGGCCTCAGGTCGGAAGAGGTCGGCGCGCAGCGGGTTGAAGACCAGACCGGTAGCGAGCGTGGGGTTCTCCTCGGCGGCGGCCGGGGTGTGGCCCTGGTCAACCAGGCGGAACAACACGCCGAACGACTCGTAGAGGTGGGTGCCGGTGCGGGACCGCGGGGTGGCCAGCTCGACCTGCACCAGCTCACGGAGCCGGTCGAGGCTGTATCCCTGGTCGTACTCGGGAGCACCGACCGGGAGGACGCCCAGCTCCGGCGACGCCTCGGCGTAGAGCAGGAACAGGATTCGGTAGAGGAAGCGCAGTGACTGCCGGGCCAGTGGTTGCGCCTCGGACTTCGGCAGCGGCGGCAGGCCTTCGGCGCGGCGGCGGGCGACGACCTCGTTGGCGACGATCTCGATGGAGAGGCGCACGCCGTCGCGTAGGTCCTGAGAGACGCCGACGGTGTGTTTGACCGAAGCCTCCAGGACCCCGTGCCACCACAGCGTGCCGGCTGCGTCCGGGGCGATCGACTCGGCGCAGAGGCAGGCCAGGGCCCGGTCGATCTCTCCCCCTTTTCTGGTGTCGTTGCGTTCGCAGACCGACTGCAGGTCAACGGCGAGGTAACGGCCTTCGGCCCAGCGTTCCCGTTCGGCGAGCAGTGCCCACCGACCGGCCAGCACCAGCGCCAGCTCGGGTGCGTCGTCGGCGAGGAAGAGCGCAGATAGCAGGCGGGCCGCGCTCTTGATCTCCTCGCCGTCTTCGGTGAGCTGGACCGGTTCGCTGAGCGTAGCCGCGTCTCGGGCAAGCAGTTCCTCGATAGCAGCCACCGGAAGGGCGGCGAGCACGACCAGTGGTGCCGGGCCCGATGTGCCGGCCGAGGAAACCCGGCTGAATGGCCCGGAGCCGGAGACGATCAGGCCCGGCGCGTCGAGACCGAGGACGTCACGCAGCGTGCGGACCACCCGTTCTGGCACCTCGGGTGCGTTCCGGCTTCCGGTCTGCCCGGTGACCGAACCCGGATCGTACAGCTCAGAGAGGGTGGCCAGGTCGACCTCCAACTTCCGACGGGCCGCCAGGAATCGGGATCGCGGCGTTGACCGACCGGCCTTCTCCTCGGCGTCCCATGCGGAGCGCCGTTCCAAGATCTTTGCTCGGAACGACTCCTTGGTGGCGTCGGTCGTGAAGTAGTGCTCGGAGATCCAGCCCTCACCGACGAGGATCGCGTCCGACCTGCTCACTGGAGTTTCCCCTCGGTATCGGGCACGACCACCAGCAGCGGACGCACCAGCTGCCGGGCTGGCGCCATCGACTCAGTCAGCTTCCGTTCCGCGGCGATGCGTTCCCGGCTTGCCGCTGCCTTACTCCGCCGGATCAGAACCGCCGCCTCTTCGTCCCACGCATCGAGCTTGCGGCGCCACGCATCAACCCGTTGCTCAGCGTCCCGACTCGCCGCCTCGAAGACGGTCTTCTCCAGATAAGCGGCAGCCTGATGCACCGCCGGCTGGATCAGCGGCTGCAGGTGATCGATCGTGGCGATGGCACCCGGGTTGGCGCGGGGTACGGTCCAGCCGAGCATCCGCACCGCGTCGTGGACGGAGTCATGCGGTGTTACCAGCGCGAAGGACGGGTCGTCGGAAACCGGGAACTGGGTGGTCAACCATGCCGTGGATACCACCTGCCCGCGCTTGTTCGTTAATGTGCCGAGCAGTAACACCGTCGGCGCGTCCACCGCGCCGCGGACCGCGAACACCTCGTTGCGTCCCAGCGCCGCCAACGCTCGGTCGGCGGCCCAGTCGAGCACTGGGTGCAGCGGACTCAGGTAGTGCGCGTCCGGCCAGCTCGTGCCCTTGTCGTCGCAGAGCGCGGTGGCCAACCTGTCCTTGCCCCGCGCGATGGTGGTGGCGAGCACCAGACGCTCGGTTACCTTGCGGTCCGCCAGATAGCTCTGCGGCAGCACCTCCAGCCGTTGCACCAGATCAGCCGGCGGAGTCAGCTCCACGGTGCCGAACGCCTCGTCGCGGCGCCACCCGACTCCGCCGCGAGCCGGTGCCGCCGTCGGGTCAATGAACGCCTCGCGCAGCGCCTCCTCCAGGTAGGAGACTTCGTCGTCGTACAGGCCGGCTCTGTCGTCCGGCGCGACCTCCTGGGCGGTAGCCGGCTCGGCACCCTGCCCCGCCGGGTCGAAGAGTTGGGTGAAGAGGGCGGCGACGTCGTTGCCGGCGGCGACTTCGGCGACCGGCCGGAGGACGTCATCGAGCTGTTTGCCGCCGGCGAGCACCGCCCGGATCTCTTCTTCTTCGCCCTTGACGTCATAGCGACCCATCAGCGATGCGACGTCGCCGAGGGCGGTGTGCGCCTCGTCCTCCTTTTCGATCAGCTTGGCCAGCACCCGGACGTCGCCGGCGAATCGTTCGCTAGCCGGGTTGAGCAGCAGGGCGGTGACCTGCGGCGGGTGTTTCTGGCCATAGCGGTCGATGCGCCCGTTGCGTTGCTCGATGCGGATCAGACTCCACGGGATGTCGTAGTGGATGAGCTCGTGGCACTGGGCGTGGAGGTTGACGCCTTCCGAAGCCACGTCACCGGTCACCAGCACCCGCACCGATGACTGCTCCTGCTTGAAGCGCTCGACGAGTTCCTGCTGTTCGGGGTCGGTCAGGCCGCCGTGCATCAGCTCGACCGCATTGCCTGGCAGACCGAGGTCATGCGGGAGGCTGCGGTGCAGCCAGCGCAGCGTCTCCAGACGTTCGGCGAAGACCACCGCCCGGGTGGCAGCGCCGGCCCCGATACCGATCTCCTTCAGGTACTCGACGAGGCGGGTGTACTTGGCCGACGGCGTACGCAGGGCGTGCTCATTGAGACCGGCGAGGTGGCGCAGCGCTCGCAGCTCGACCTCGGCCCGATCGGAGGGGCACTCGGCGTCCTTGGTGACGCGCTCGATGCGTCCGTCGATCGTCTCCTGCAGTGCCGCCGGTGACGAAAGGAACGCTTTCGCCAGGGTCCACGGAAAGAACGTCCCGCGTGCCCCCGAGTACGGACTCCCGCCGGTGTCTGGCCAGAGCCAGGTGCGTTCTAGCTCGCTGGCGACCGCGTTCTCCGCTGGGGTGGCTGGGATCAGGATGTTCTTCGGCTCGCGTCGCTCGGCCCAGTCCGCGCCGACCGCGCTCGCGACCTCCGGGCTGTGCCGGTGGCGCCGCACGACGAGTCGCCGGACCTCGTCCCGGTCCAGCTCGCCGCTTGGCGGAACGGCCACCGGGTCGAGCATGCGGATCAGCTCGGCGAAGGAGTCGGCCTTGCCGTTGTGCGGGGTGGCGGAGGCCAGGATCAACGCCTCCGTAGTGCGGGCCAGCAGCCGGGCGAGCCGGTTGTTGAGCGTCTCGGCGTTCGACAAGTTGTGTGATTCGTCAATGACGACCGCATCCCAGCGCTGCTTACGCAGGCTGGCCACGTAGCGGTCGGATTTGAGAGTGTCGATCGAAATGATCGCGCGCCGGTAGTAGGTGAACGGGTTGCGGGTGGCTGGGAGTTTCTGCCGGACCTGCTGGATGCCGGCGGTGTCCAGGCGTACGAACGGCAGGGCGAAGCGCGTCCAGAGCTCCTGCTGCATCTGCTCCAGTACGTGCCGCGGGGTCACCACGAGAATGCGGTCGCCTCGCCCGCGGCGAACCAGCTCGGCCAGGATCATGCCGATTTCCAGGGTCTTGCCGAGGCCGACTGCATCGGCGAGGAGGAGGCGCGGTTGCAGGCTCGCCGGATCCAACGCCTTACGGACCGCCGACTGCTGGTAGCCGAGTGCGTCGGCGAGGCCGCGAGTGGCCACCGACAGCGACTGGTCGGCGAGCGGAATCGCGGTCTTGCGCAGCGTGGACTCCAACCAGAGCCGGGCGGTGCGGTACCGGGGACTGCCGTCCGCGACGACCCGGGCCTCGGCCGGATCCAGCGGAGTCATGATGTCGAGACTGTCGTAGAACGTCGCCGTCGTGTCACGTACCAGCTCGCCGAGACCTTGCACATGCACCGCGACGCCGTCGGCGGTGTCCTCGGTCGCTCGGACCAGCCACTCCTCGTCGCGGATCACCAACATTGCACCGGGGGCGAGCCAACGGCGGACGTCAGGCTTGGATGCCGTCACAGACCTGATCTCCAATATTCGACAAAAAGAACACCAAGGAATATGTCGGTTGTTCTGTCCGGGCAGCCTAACCTCTGGACGGCGTTACCGATGCCCCCAGACAGGTTGGAGAGATGGGCCGAAAGTCCACCCCGCCGAACCGCCACCTCGGCCCGCCGGTCGGCAGGAACACGCCTCGACTCGAAGCAATGTCCCTCCCTGACCGGATCAAGAACACCGGGGTAGCGGATCAGGTCGAGATCCGCAGGTAGCCGCTCCGCCCGAACAACACACCACGGTCCAGGAACCGATTGAAGAACCGGCACGACGGCTCGCCCAGGTGCACGCAGGCCGCACAAGCCCCACTACCGATCCCGCAACCCGGATCCAGCGGACAACGGTGCTCTGCGGCAACGAACGCGGTCAACAGGTCGTCGAGGTTCGACTCGAAGACCGCCTGCATGCCGCCGAGTACGAAGTCGCCCCGGGCGGCCGAGTACAAGAAGAAGCCGAGATGGTGGGGCACGAGATACTCGCTGAGCGCGTCGCGCTCGATGCCGGCGAAGACGGCGGTCTGCCGGATGAGCCGGTGGGCATAGGTGTGAATCAGCTTCAACACGTCAGCGCCGATCGACTCCACCCGCGGATCGTCGCGTTTGTCGGGAACCGAGGCTGACTCCAGAATGGCGACTCGAGCCACGACCGGGTCGATGCAATCCGGCGTCCAACCCGGAAGCCGGTGACCGCGACTAGCCAGCCACGTCGCGACCCGGATCGGGTCGAGCCGGATCAGGAACGCCTCGGTTTCGGCCAGGTTGCCGTAGAGCCGGTAGCCGCCCCGCTTGCGTCGGAACGGCACCAGCCGACACTTCGACGGATCGTCCTCACCCCGCGTGTAGCCGTACATGGCGTTGAGGATCGGGAACTTGTCAACCAGGTCGAGCCCGTCAATGCCGGCCCGCTGCAGGGCCTGCGGGTACTTCTTCCGGTAGCGTAACTCGAGTGGGTCGTCGGGATTCGGCAGGCGTAACGCCGTCGTCGGGGTCCGGCTCTCGGCCAGAGCCATCGCGATGTCGACGGCCTCCCGTTCGACCACCTCACGCCGGGTCGGGGCAAGTCGGTCAACCGGGTGATCGCCCGCCTTGGCCAACTGGCCAGCCTGCTCGGCGACCATCACCATCTGCTCCGCGATCTCCGGCGGCATGTTCCCGGCGATGAGTTGATCGACCAGTTCCTCGCGGGTCTGCTTCGCGGTTACGTCGGCGGGCCTCGCCACCTGTAGACCCTCGATCACCCAGATCAGCGCCTTGCGTGGACCCCCGGCGAGCTTGAGGTTCTCCCGATGCTCGGGCCGAGGTGGGTTGATCAGCACCATGCCCCGCGGCACATAGACCATGCGGGCCTTGTGCACGTTCCAGCGCACGGTGCCCTCACCGCACCCGCACTTCTTGTGGAAGCCCAGCCCCGGCATAGTCGGTGTGTCACAGTCCGGGCACACGAAGCGGATGTCCGCGGCCTTGGCGCTCCTCGGCACGACCACCCGTACGTCGTCGTGCTGCGAGCATCGCCGGATCCGGGGCTCGGTGATCGCCCCGCATTCATGCACGCCGACGAAGTGGAGCTGACCCCAGGCACGTTTGCCGCACTTGCAGTGTGCCTCCTCGGACGTGCCGATGCGTTTACAGACCCGGCACAGCCAGACTCGCGGAAATCTCTCGACGGTCACGCCGCGGCGTTCATCGAGCTCGACGACCTCCACCGGCACCTTACGCAACAGCTCCCCGGCCATGCCGCCGTCTTTGTCGTTGGCGGTCCACGCGCCGATCTCAGTCAACAGACTCCACCGCACCACGTCGGAGTCGATTTCGATCGGGCTGGGGGCCGACCACTCGTCCACCCGGTAGATGTTGCCGCGCAGGTCAACCGTCTGCGCCGGCAGGAAAGTGCGCAGGATCTGGCTGCCACTACGGGAACCAAGTTTCGTCATGTCGTCCGCCTTCAGTCGTGAATGGGAGCCTGGGCCTCCACATCCCGAAGGCTCCGCATGGGGGAGGGGTAGCCGATCTCACTGATGAAACGGGCCGTGGTGGCCGGGTCCTCGAGGTCGGCGAACCACTCGCGGACCCACTCGACGATCTGCTGCCGGTGTAGGGAATCCTCTGGCCCGTTGAGGCCGAGAAGCTCCGCCACAGTCGCTGCCTCGACATCCGGCGTCAGTTTCGCGTCGCGGACGTACTGGCGCAGCTTCGCGGGTGTGCTCAACCGCTGCTTGCTGGCCGGCTCGTGCACCATCAGGGTGCGCGCCGCAACCAGCCCGGGAAGCGTGAGGGCTAGAACCCGTCGGCTGCGGCGCGTGATCGGGATGGCGTCAACGAACCGATCGCCTTGGCTCACATACTTGTCGAAGTGCCGGAACGTCTGGGCGTCGCGCTCCCGGCCGATCTTGTGCAGGACGTACACCAGGCCCGGGTGTCGACGACCGACCCGGGCGGTGGTCTGGATGAACTCAGCCGTTGTCAGCGGCAAGCCCAGCATGACCATCGTGTTGAGCCGGTCGATGTCCACCCCATGTGACAACATCGAGCTAGCCGCGATTACGTGAATGCGATCCGCGAACTTTTCTTCGGGCTTTTCGAGTCGCTCCAGGATGTCCCGCACCTCGTCGAAGTCGGTTTGCCCGGTCAGCTGCTCGACGTTGATGGCGTTGACGGTGTTGTTGCTGCCGAGGCTTCGACCGGCGGCCTCGACGTCGTACAGGGTGGAGCCGTAGACCACGTTTGTACCGTAGAGGCTGAGCAGTTCATCAACGTGCGTTGGATCGATACCAGCCTCTGTGCAGACGGCCGACGGCTCGTCCACTAGCCGCCGTACGCAGCGCTGCAGAGCGTCCAAAGTCCGGTCACTGACGTGCTCCAGTGTCACTCCGCGCGGCGCAACCGCTACGAAACGCCGCAGCTTTTCTGCTTTGCGCACCGTCCAGAAAGACTCCCCCGAGCGAGGACCCGGCTGCGGGAAGACCCGGCCTTCGCGCCGGTAGAGGACCTCGACCTGGCGGTCGTATCCGGTTAGCGTCGCGCTGCTGGCTACGATCTTGGTGTGGCTACCGGACAGCTCGTGCTGTAGGTAGTCGAGCAGACTCTCGTAGTGCGAGTCAACGGCACCGAGACTGTCGCGCAGCAGGTGCAACTCGTCCTGCAGTCGCAGCGACGGTGCGAACCGTTCCGCCGGCATCGGCAGCGGATTGAGCGTGCCCTGGCAATCGGGCACCAGACAGCCGTTGGGTGTCTTCGACCTGGTCGCGTAGGTGAAGCCGTGCCATTCGACCGAGCAGATCTTCTGTGGCGGCCCGACGAGACCGCGCATCGCCTGCTGCAGGCCGATTGATGCGGCCTTGTCCAGCGTACCCACCACCACGGTCGGGAGGAAGCGGAAGATCTCCTGGTCAACGATGTATACCGGCAGCGCCCCGCGCTTCCAGGGGCAGTGCGTGTTGGTGCAGTGATGTTCCAGCTTCCAGCGTTGCCGGTCGAACTTCATCTGCAGGTCTTCGTCGCGGCAGAACGGACAGTGCAGCAGCACCCGGTACTTGTCAGGTACGCCGGGGCTATCCGGACCGACCTCGTCGCCCTCCGGCCTGGGCACGATCTTGTTGGGCGTACCGGCCTGGCCGACCAGGAACCCGAGGCTGAACGGAGCACCTTTGACATCGGCTACCCGATGCGCCGCCGCATCACGGCGTACCAGCTCGGCCCCGGCGAGCGCGTCGGCGAAACGCTGCGTCTGTTGCAAGCTCAGCAGCCGGAGCGGAAACCGGGACCAGGCCGTCACGCCGGTACGCTTACCGGTGAGCCGATCGAAGAAGGCCGTCGTCAACAGCAGCCCCAGATAGGTCTCGGTCTTGCCGCCACCGGTGGCGAACCAGACGGTGTCGACGAATCTAGCGTCATCGGCGGGTTCGGCGAGGAAGCGAATCGTGGACAGCAGGAAACCAACCTGGAACGGTCGCCAGGCGTCGTAGCCGCGCCCTTTCGCGCTCAACCCGATCGCCTTGTTCATCAGCTGAAACGACTGGCGAATGTCCCGATTGGTTTGCAGCAGCTGCAGCCCGGTTCGAAGCCGGTCGAGTTCGGCGAACACATCGGTGGCCTCCTGCTCCGCCTCGGCGCGCATTCCCGGTGTCCAGCCCTCAGCTGTCTCCCGGGCGGCCAGCGCCGATGAAGACCAGTGGGCGTGGTCGTACTCTTCGAGAGCGTCTACCAGTGCGGTGAGTTCCGGAATCGGGTCGGTGGCGAGCCGCTCGAACGACAGCGTCGGCTCCGGCCGGGTGCTGTTCCAGTAGTCGGGGCGGACGGTCTGCACCGTGGTGGTGTCCGTACTGCGGAACACCCCGGGCGTGGGCACCTCGACCCCGACATTGATGCCATACGCCGGCACGTCGCGGTCGTAGCGGAAGCTGTCCGGCAAGGACTCCAACTGGAACGGGGTGGTGGTGAGACCCGTGACCTCCAGCTGCGCTTCATACAGGTGCGAGTCGGTCAGATCGCGGGCCTTCTCTGGGCTGGTGTTGACCAGCTGTAGGACAAGTTCGGTGTCCTGGTGCCAATCCTCCACATCGATCCGGACTTCAGCCGTGAGGCCCGGCGCTCCCACGGCGCTGAAGGCATCTCGCAGCTGCTCCGCGCCGAAGGTTCCGCCATCGGCGCTGGCCACGACGGAGATCTTCTCCTCAACAGGACCCGTACGCCACCAGCGCCGGTCTGGGTCGGGACCATCCTTGGGGTCCCTGACCCAGGCGCGCGCCCGTACCGTTACCGTCATCGACCACGACGGCGCCTCGGCTGGCCGGAACCGGATGCCGATCGCGCACGGGTCCAGCCGCTCAGCTCGGTCGTCGCTGGTGCCCTTACGCACCTCGTCCTCGCACGCGAGTCGCCCCAGCCAGAAGGTCCCCGACGGTGCCACTTCCAGGCGATCCAGGTCGTCCCCGCGGCCCGCCGCGACCACCCGCCGATCGAGCCAGGTGACGAAGGCATCGCACGCCTCCTCCAGTGACTGCACCGCCTTGCCGCTCATCGGTTCTTCCTCTCCGTTGACGCGCCGTGCCCGGTCCATTGACGCTCAGCGTAGGAAGCGGGTGCGACAAAGGACTGCGAATCGAACAAATGTTCCATGGTTCCGTTGGCGCATCACCCTCCGACTCGACGAAATTCGACGGTCAGAGCCCAGCGGCAGCGCGAAGGCCCTCTTTGCCACCTCATCAACGCAGCCTGTCACCGCAGCGTTGCTGCCAGGGCTCGGACAAGCCCATCTGCCCGCATCCGGGGCCGCGCCGAGGTGGGGCGACCTACTAAGGTCCCAGCATGGCTCCACGACGACCCGCTACGATCGCCGCTGTAGATCTTTTTTGTGGGGTGGGCGGCTTGTCCTACGGCCTGCAGGAGGCCGGTGTCGACATCGTCGCCGGGGTGGACCTCGACCCAAGCTGCGACTATCCCTTCCGGGCCAACGTCCGCGCATCCTTCTATCAGAAAGACGTGTGCGACCTAAGTGCCGACGAGCTCAATGCGATGTGGCCGAAGGGCAGCCTACGTGTCCTCGCTGGTTGCGCGCCCTGCCAGCCCTTCTCCTCATACCGCCGGGGAGTGGACACGTCCCGAGAAGCGCAGTGGCCCCTCGTTGACGAAATGCGTCGCCTGGTCGAGGGCGTCAAGCCCGAGGTGGTCACAATGGAGAACGTTCCCCGGATCATCAGTACGTCGATCTTCAGAAGGTTCGTCGACTGTCTCAAAGAACTCGGCTACTTCGTAGACTTCAAGTCCTGCCACTGCCCAACCTATGGCATCCCCCAGCGTCGACGTCGTCTGGTTCTCGTAGCCTCCCGCCTCGGCGAGATCAGCGTGCCCAAAGGCACGGTAGAGTCAAGCAGCTATCCCACAGTTGAGCAAGCCATCCGAAAGCTCACACCCATCGGCCACGGCGAAGTTGATCCAGCAGACCGGCTACACAAGAGCCCCACGCTGGCGAGCATCAACCTGGAACGAATCCGGGCCTCGAAGCCGGGCGGCACCTGGGAAGAATGGGACGAGAGCCTCCGTGCACCGTGCCATCGGAGGTCGTCCGGCTCCACCTTCCAGAACGTCTACGCTCGCATGGTGTGGGATGAGCCCGCACCGACGATCACGACGCTGTCGTACAACTACGGCGCCGGCCGGTTTGGGCACCCCGAGCAAGACCGTGCCATCTCACTGCGCGAAGCCGCCATCCTGCAGAGCTTCCCACCCAACTACGAGTTCGTAGCGCCTGAGGGTCCGGTGCAGTTCGCGCCCCTAGGGCGACTGATCGGCAACGCTGTGCCGCCAAGGCTCGCCCAAGCGGTCGGCGAGGCGATCGTCGAGCATGTCGAGGCCGCCGAGGGGCGGGTCAACAGAGTTCGTCGGCGGACGACGGTGCCCCCACCGTCCACGGACGCACCACATCTCGCATCGGGATCGTGAACCCACTCGCAACGCTGCCGTCGAAGACCGATTCGCGAGGTTGACCTGGTGCCCGTACAAATCAGGGATTGTTCGTTCCAGTATCGGGCAGGTGTTCCGGTGATCCGTGACCTGACCATCGAGTTTCAGCCCGGTGCGACGGTGTTGCTCGGCCCTGACGGTGCCGGTAAGTCCACGCTGCTGTCACTGATCGTGGGGCTACTGCGGCCAGATGCCGGCACCGTACGGATGGGCCGGCTGGTCAGTCACGCCCGACGTACCCGGTCCCGATACCGTCGTTCGGTCGGTTGGCTACCGCAGCGCGTCGTGGCGATGCCGGGTTTGAAGGTGCGGGAGCAGGTCGCCTATGCGGGCTGGCTGAAGGGGCTCAACCGCCGGGATGCCTGGGCCAACGCGGCGCAGGCGTTGGGTCGGGTTGGCCTGCGGGAGCTGTCGGAACGACCCAGTAAGACGCTCTCCGGTGGTCAGCTCCGCCGGGTCGGAATCGCGCAGACCCTGGTCCACCACGCGAAGCTGATCGTGATGGACGAGCCCTCGGCCGGGTTGGATCCGCAGCAGCGGCGGGTGCTGCGGGAGGTGCTCAACGGGGTTGCCGGCGATGTCGACCTGCTGGTGTCGGCGCATCAGACCGAAGACATCAGTGATATCTACCAGCAGGTGGTGGTGCTGGATCACGGCGTGGTGCGGTTCCACGGTGGGGTGCCGGAGTTTATGGCGCTGGCGCAGCCGAACGTCGAGCGCTGGGCGGAAGCCGGCTGTCCCGCATCGGCGGTTCGGTGAGCGGCACCGCCCTGCTTCTGGTCGCGGTCACGGTGGCGTTGCCGCTCGGCCCGGCTGTTAGTGGCCCGCGCGACGGAGCACCGCGGTGTGCTGGGCAGTGGCCCACGCTGTGCCTGTGGCCGGAGCAGGAGCAGGCCCGAGCCGTCATCCACCCGGTGCTGGCATCGGCGTACTCCCGGCTCGGCGAGGCCGGTTCCTTCGCATCGGAGCAGCCGCGGTGATCTGGTGGTGGCGGACCCGCGCGTTGACCGCGGTGACGGTCGCGTTCGCCGGGAGCCTCGCCGCCGCGATCGTGATAGGCGGTGAGGTGCTGCCGCTGCCCAGTCTGGCCGGGGGCTTGCTCGTGCCGATCGTGTTCGCGCTGTTGCTGCCGCTCGTCCCGATCGTCTTCCGCTGGCATGGCATCGACCGCAGCGGCGGTGACCTGGACGGCACCGCGGTCCGCCTGGTGGCCGCTCGGGACCTGGGTGTTGCCGCGGCGATCGTGCTGGTGACCGCGATTCTGGTCGGCGTAACCTCGGCGACCGGCTCGTGGCAGAGCGGTCCCGGATATCTGCGTAACCTCATCGGTTTCCTCGGGTTAGCCCAGCTGGTCACCCCGATCATCGGCACCCGACTCGCGGCGCTGGCCCCAGTCGGCGCGGTGGTCGTCAGCGCGCTCTTCGGCACCGGCCACGGTGGCCTGGTGCACTGGTGGGCCTGGCCGGTCGCCGACACCCACTCCACATTGGCCTTCGCCGAAGCGGCACTGCTGCTGGGGACCGGTACGGCGGTAACGGTGTGGCGGTTTAACCGAAGCGGGCCTACCCGGCTGGGCCGATGGCGAGCAGCCCGATAGCCGGCCCAGCTGGGCTGATCCAAAGGCGTGCCCCGGAGTCTGTCAGCGGGGCATGGCAGCGTACTCGGCGACCAGGTACGACCGGTAGGTGATCACCGCAGGGATCGGCACGTTCAACATGCCCGCCGTCTCGGTCAACACCTCCTCGTATCCCAGCAATGCGCCGGACCCCGAATCGATGATCACTGTGTACTGGGCGGGTAGGCCATGGAAGTCGGAGGTGATCGAGAATGCTTCCCCGGGCCGTCCGGCACGGTCGGTGACGGTGCCGGTCACCGTGATGCCCGGTAGCTCAGCGAGGAGTCTGAGTGCCGCCGCGCGCTGCGCTGGGGTCAGCAGCCGCACCCCTGCGAGTTCGGCAACGGACTTCAGATACTGCACCGGTGCCTCGTGGGCGGGCACGCCCGTGGTGAGCCACTCGCGTAGCGCGGTGGCGTCGGTGGGCACTGGTCCCTGCCAGTGGCTGTAGTACTCGCCAGCCGTGTAGTCGCGCGTCTCTTCCGACGAGTCGATCTGGCCGCCGCGCCGCTTCCATTCCCGGCGGTCGGCCTCGGACCGGAATATCGGGGGCAGTGCCTTCCGGACCTCCCGGCCGGCGCCGTCGTCGGTCTGCCAGGACCGCCACTGCTCCGGCACGACTGCGGACGTCGTCCGTCCGTCGGTGACCGAGGAGTTCAGGAACCAGTTCGCCGACTCCAGGTGCTCCACCGTGCCGTCCGGCCGTGGCGGTGCTGGCTGCCCCGCCGCCACCTCCGCCAGGCGCCGCAGCCGGGTGCTGGCCGGTTCCGCGCTCGCCGGCGGGCCGTAGGTGAGCATCGCCGGAGTGGCCGCGTACGCCGGCTGCGGCTTTCGAACGCTCTCCAGCGCCACGCCACCAGCAGCCACCGCCAGGACCACCCCGCCGGCCGCCAGTACGAGACGGCGTCGTAGCACCGCCCGCCTGGCCGGGGGAGCGGTGCGGTCGGAGGCGAGGATGTGCGCCAGGTCCCGCGCGCGACGCTCCGCATCCTCGGGCCGGCTGTCCCACGCGGGATCCAAGCCACCCAACGTCAGACGAACCTCATCTACAGCCTTCACCCTCGTCGCCCCCCATTCGACATCGACGGCGTGAACCGTGGCGCCGGCCCCGCCTCAGCACTGACCCCACCCAGTTGTGCCCGAAGTCGCCGCCGGGCACGCAGCAGCCGCATCGCGAACGTCGCCCGCGAGCACCCGAGAACGACCGCCGCCTCGGCAGTGGTCAGACGCTCCCAGGCGACCAGCCGAAGCACTTCCCGATCTGTCGCCGGGACCTGGTCGAACGCGACCGCAACGTCACGTTGGCGAATCACCTCGTCCGCGTGATCCGCCACCACGGCCTGATCCCGCTCCGCCGCAACCCGCAGCGTCAACTCCCGCCACCGTCGACGCCCCCTGGCCTCGTTGGCCAGCACCAGTCGCGCCACCCCGTACAACCACGGCAGGGCCGATTCCATTGGAACCTCGTTCAGGCGGCGCCACGCGACGAGGAAGACCTCGGCGACCACATCGCCGACCTCAGCGCCGACGACCCGGCGAGTCACATATCGCCACACGTCACCGTGGTGCCGCTCGTACAACCCGGTGAAACGGTCTTCGCTGCCACCCATGGCACCTCCTACTGGTGCTTATGTCCGGCACCAGCCGCGACATCACCACCAGTAACGAGAAACCACCCAAGAGCGTCCGCCGCCGGCCGATGACCAGAGCGGCCCGCCTGTCGGTATGTGCGGAGACCGTGCGGTGCCTGGCCGACCTGCTCAGCCGTGAACGGGCACGCCAGGGCAATCGGGCGGGCATCCGGGCGGGCATCCGGGCGGGTGGCCGGGCGGGCGGCCGTGTGTCGTCCTGCCGGGCCAGGCAGTGCTGTGCCGCCTGCTGTCGAGTTGCCCTCATGGATGGGGCGCGGGGTTCCCCGCGCCCGCCCAGCAGCCCGCCGTTGTCTGGCTCACGCCGAAACTGCGCCGGCCGCCCCTGGTCACCGCTGAAGGACCGCGCCGGCCGCCCCTGGTCACCGCCGAAGGACCGCGCCGGCCGTGTTTGTGCCGGCGGAGCCAGTTCATCCAAGTTGGTCCACTCGTGGCGGCGCACCCGCCTCGATCAATACCTCGTTCTACTCCGGCTGATAGCAGCTGCTCGCGACGGCGCGAGTGGAGCCTTGGTGTCGGTCCCGCCGGTGGGGCAGCTCGACAGCAAACGTAACGCTGGCACCCTAGCGGCCATTAGCATCGACAACCATTAGCGCCAACCGAGGCTGCTTCGGTGTGCCCTTCCTCATCCGCCTCGCCGTCAATCCGTGCCCGCCGACGCACCAACCCTTCGGGGCATCGCCGGCCACCATCTCAGGGGCGCCCCGGGCCCGCAACATGAGCCTCTGTCCCCTGGAAAATCGGCGACACCGTCGCGGCAGCCCTGGTCATCCTCCACACCGACTACCAACAAGCCACCTGATCAACCAACGTCATGACCCGCTATCCGGAAGGGCTCACTCGCTGTGGAGAACCGTGGCGATCGGGATTCTGCCGGCTCTTCTGGCGGGCAGGGCAGCGCCCAGGACCGCGATCGCCACGCCGACGAGCACCACCAGGGACAGCCCGCCGACCGTCCAGACGTTGGTGATTCGGGCCGGTAGGTCGAGCTCCGCGGCCTCGGCCATCAGCGGTAGGACCAGGCGGTGCGCACCCACCCCGAGCGGGATGCCCAGGCAACCTGCCGCCAAGCCCAGCGTGGCCATGGACGTCACCATCATTGTCACCACCTGACCTGGTGTCATCCCGATCGCCTTCAGCATGCCGAGATCCCGGCGACGTTCTCGCGTGTTGAGCAGGACGGTGTTGAAGACGCTCAGCGCGACGACCAAGCCGATGATTGAGACGAAGGCGATAGAAATGATCGTGACCGACACGGTGAAGGAGTTACCCAGGCCGGAGTCGGCTGACCAGGCTGACAGCCCTGGATCTGCCTGGCGAACCGCGGCCAGGTAGGTGGCGACCGGCGTGTCGGAGGCGAGTCGGATGTAGTAGAGGACTTCGTGACTCACCACCTGGTGGTCGGGTGCGAGGCGGGTGCGGAGCTGCCAGTCGGCGAAGATGGTGTCGCGGTCAAAGGCGCCCTCGATCGTCTTGCCCACGATTGTCACCGGCTCGTGGCCACCGGCATAGGCCAGTTCCAACCGGTCACCGACCTGGGCGCCCAGGTGGTGGAGGGCGGCCGAGGAGGCGACCACCTCATTCGGCGCGGTCATCCACCGGCCCTCTACGAGCTGGTCCTGATGGCCGAGGGTGGCCGAGTCGCCGCGCAGGAAATTCACCGGGACCGGGTCGCGGTGGCCGAGGGCGGTGAGTTGCATGGGCAGCTCAGCGGTGACGTGGGAGGTTCCGGGCAGCCCGCGTAGCAGCGACTCCACCTGCGGGTCGGTGCGGTCGGTGGGGGGATTGCCCAGGGACGGGTTGTTCGGGCGCACCTGCACCTGCACGGCGTCGGCGCGGTCCACGGCCTGGCCGTAGCGGACCAGCGACGCGGCCAGACCGCCAGCGAACGTCACGCTGGTGACGCCGAGTAGCAGCGCCGCCATGGTCAGCCCGGTCCGTCCGGGACGGCTGAAGGGTAGCCCCAGACCCAGGCTGACGGCCCGGGGCAGCCGAACCCCGGAGAGCACGCGTTGCACCCGCAGGCCGCGCTCCATCTTCGGCGCGACGCTGGCATTGATCGCCTCGGCGGCGGACAACCGGCGGGCGCGGGACGCGGGAACGAGGGCGGTCAGCATGACCAGCGCCGGGACGCCGAGGAGCCCGGTGAGTGGCACCCACGCGCCGGTCTCGAGCTGACCGCCGAAGCCAAGGCCCTGAAACGCGATGCCGATCAGGGGACGGGTAGCGACCGTGCCCAGTACAGCCCCGGCAGCGGCACCGGCCGTCGCCGGCACCGTCACCATGACGAGGTAGACGGACACCACCTGACGCGGTGTGAAGCCGAGCGCCTTCAGCACGCCGATGTGCCGGAGTCCGGAGACGACCGCGCCGCTGATCACGTTCGCCACGATCAGGACGGCGACGATCAGGCCGAGCACTCCGAAGACGATCAGAAACGGCAGGATCGTGCCAGGGCCGGCGGCGACAGCTTCCTTCTGGGTCAGGTAGGAGCTGGCCGCGAGCAGGCCATCACGTGGCAGGCTGGCTGTCGCCGCCGCCACCTGCGCGGTGGTCGCGGCGTCGCGGAAGCGGTAGAGCACCTGGGCGGTGGTCGGCCCAAGCTGGGCCATCGTGGCGGGAGAAACCCAGGCGTCGGCGGTGTGGGACACGCTGTAGGCAACACCGACGATGGTCAGCTGCGGCCGGCCCGGCGTGGTGATCTTCTTCCCGATGATGTCCTGGGTGAAGCTGTCCGCCGCGCTCGGTGACGACGGCGGCAGTAAGTTCACCACGATCTCGTCCGGGTCGGTGGCCCACCGCCCGGCCCAGAGGTCTACCCGGTCCACCGGTCCGGCGGGGTCAGCGCGGCCGACGACGGTGAGCGGTCCGGTTGCCCAAACCGGCCCGCCGTCCGCCGGAACGTCCAAGACGAGTTGTCCGAACGGGCCCGCGACCGCCTCGGTGTCGGTGTCGGTGGCGTCGGTGGGCGGTGCCGGGGTCGAGTAGGTGGCGATGACGTGCGGGCCGCGCTGCGCGGCGAAGGCCCGCTCGAAGGGGCCGCTCGACAGGTCCAGCAGCCCCGCCGCCAGTATGACCGTCGCGCTTGCGCAGAGCGCCACCAGCGCGATCACCGAGGTCTGGAACCTCCGTCGCCGTACCGCCGCCCGGGAGGCCCGCCATACCGCGCTCATGCCGTCCGCTCCAGTGCCCGCTCGCCGACGATCCGGCCGTCGGCCAACTCCACCACCCGGCTCGCGCAACGTTCGGCGACCGCCGGATCGTGGGTGACCAGCAGCAGCGTTTGGCCGATCTGGTTGAGGTCGAGCAACAGGTCCATCACCTGCTCGCCGGTACGGCTGTCGAGCGCTCCGGTCGGCTCGTCGGCCAGCAGCAGCGCCGGGCGGTTCATCAGCGCGCGGGCCACGGCGACCCGCTGCCGTTCCCCGCCGCTGAGCGTCGCCGGGTAGGCGTTACGGCGGTCGGCGATGCCGAGCTCCTCGAAGAGCTCCAGCGCCCGCCGCCGCGCCTGCCCGGCCCGAACCCCCATCAGCTGGGCGGCCAGCGCCACGTTGTCCAGCGCGGGCAGGTCGTCGAGCAGGTTGAAGAACTGGAAGACGAAGCCGATGCGGCGTCGCCGGAACAGGGCCAACCCGGCCTCGCTGAGTTCGCCGAGGTCCTCGTCGTGCACCTCGACCCGCCCGGCGCTCGGCCGGTCCAGCCCCGCGATCACGTTCAGTAGCGTCGACTTACCGCAGCCCGACGGCCCCATGATGGCGACCGCTTCCCCCGACCCGACCCGGAGTGAGACACCGTCCAGGGCCGTCGCGTCGCCGTACTCTTTGCGCACCTCATCCAGGCGCAGCACCGTTGTCATGGCCCGAGGCTAGGTCGGCGTCCACGCCGGAATCGTCCCCGCCGGGATGCAGCTCGACGCCGGGTGTCATCCTGCCGATGTACGCCACCACCACCAGGGACCGATGCGTGCCCGCGCCCGATCTGAGATTGTGGTCCGGTGATTCCCTTGGCCGCCGCGCTGGCGGCAGTAGGTGTGGCAGCTGGAGCCGCCGTGGCGTTCGGGATCGCCGCGGCCCGTGCGCGACACCGGCACCGCCGGGTCTTGGCGGAGCGGGGCTGGCTGTTGGAACGGGAGCGCCAGGCTGCCGCCGCTGCCGCGGTTGACGCCGAGCGGGCCCGCATCGCCCGGGACCTGCACGACATCGTGAGTCACCACGTCAGCGTGATGGTGGTGCAGACCGGTGCCGCCCGGGAGGTGCTGGGCGCCGCCGGAGAGTCGGTCGCACCCGAGGTCGCCGAGGCGCTGGCCGCCGTTGAAGGGGCCGGTCGCGATGCGCTGACGGAGTTACGGCACCTGTTGGGACTGCTCGCCCCCGCCGCCGACGGCCAGGAAGCCACCGAGACGCCCGACGAGTACGCGCCGCAGCCGAGCCTGAGCCAGCTGAGTCAGCTGGTCGATCGAATCGCCTTCGCGGGCCTGCCGGTCGACGTACGCGTCAGTGGCGAGCCGCATCCCCTACCGACCGGAATCGACGTGACGGCGTACCGCATCATCCAGGAGGCGCTGACCAACGTGCTCAAGCACGGCGAAGCCGACCGGGCCGAGGTCGAGGTCCGGTACGCGCACCGGTACCTGCGCGTCGAGGTCCTCAATCCGGGGCCGAGCGTCCTGTCCGGCCTGCCCGCGGCAGGGCAACCGGCCGATGGCGCCGGCCGCGGCCTGCGCGGCCTGCGCCAGCGGATCGCGGTCTACGGTGGCGACCTCGACGCCCGGCGTCGTCTCGGCGGCGGCTACCGGGTTCGCGCCCGCATCCCCCTGGACCCGGCGTGACGGGGCCACGGGTTCTCATCGCTGACGATCAGCTGCTGGTCCGCACCGGATTCCGGATGATCCTCAATGCTCGCGGGGTGGAGGTGGTAGGTGAGGCCGCCGATGGCGTTGAGGCCGTCTCCGCGGCGAGACGGCTCCACCCTGATGTGGTTCTCATGGACATCCGGATGCCGAACCTCGACGGTCTCGCGGCCACCCGGCAGGTCATGGCGTTGCTACCGCGGTGCCGGGTCATCATGCTCACCACGTTCGACCTCGATCGATACGTCTACGCGGCGCTCGCCGCGGGTGCCAGCGGCTTCCTCCTCAAGGACGTGACCCCCGAGCACCTGGCCAACGCGGTACGCCTCGTCGCCACCGGCGATGCCCTGCTTGCCCCCGCGATCACCCGTCGCTTGGTGGAGCGGTTCACCACTGAGTCCGCCCCGGTGCCACCGCACCACGACCTCAGCCCGCTTACCCCGCGTGAGCTCGAGGTGTTGACCCTGCTCGGTGCCGGACTGTCCAATGCCGAACTCGCCCAGAAGCTCATGCTCAGCGCGGCGACCGTCAAGACGCACATAGCGCGCATCTTCGCCAAGCTTCACCTGCGGGACCGGGCCCAGGCAGTCGTCCTGGCGTATGAGACCGGTCTCGTACGCCCTGGCGGCCCGTCCCGCTGACCCGGGCATCCGCTCCGGCTCAGATTCGCCCTCCACGATCGCCGCGACCGTCAATCCGCGCCGTCCTACCGACGTAGGCCACCTTTAACTCAGCTGCTGACGGCCGAGGTCCGGCGGCTGCACAACAGCTGTTCGCGCGTCAGCTTCGGAGCCCGGGTGGCGCTGAATGAAACGATTGTCATAATCATTAGATCTACGAGCCCGGAGGAAGACATGGACGATCCGTACGCACAGTCAGCCGAGTACATAGACCTCCTCATTGCCGACGCGTGGGGCCTCTTCGCCCCTGGACTTTCCGAGGCCCTGCACGAGCTTGGCGGCGACACCGGCGTCACGGTGGACCTGGGTGCCGGCACTGGGCGCGGCGTCTCGGTGATCTGCGCCAGCCTGCCCGACGGCTCACCGGTGCTGGCCGTGGAGCCCTCACCCGCGCTCCGTGCGGTGCTCCTCGCCCGAGCGCACGAGGACGAACGCCTGAGTGCACGGGTGACGGTCTCGTCGGCCGACGCGTTGGGCGTACCACTGCCCGACCGGGTCCGGGCACTGGTGGCGATGAACATGATCGGCCACCTGTCCCCGGACGACAGGCACGAACTGTGGGCGCGTGTCGTCCCGCGCCTGGTCCGCGGGGGCCGTGTGGTCGTCAACCTCGCTCCGCCGACGCGTCCGGTCGAAGTCCCGAGAACCCGTATGGCCAGCCGTAGCGTGGGCAGTCTGACCTACGAGGGTTGGGCGAGCGCCAGGGCGATCGGCGAACGACAGATCAGGTGGCGCATGACCTACCTGACCCGGTCGCCGGAGGGATCGCCGGTCTCGGAGGTGGCCGTGGACTACGACTGGTGGGTCATGGACGAGAAGGAGCTGCGCGAGGAGCTTGCGGAACATGGGCTGACCATGCGGCAAATCGGGCATCCCGACGCCGGCATGTACGTCGCGACCCGCGCGGAGGAATGACCCCGACCCCAAGTTTGAATTGGGAATCATTTTCAACTAGGGTCTCCGGTGCATCGGCCGCCGTCCACCCGGCGGCGCGCTCCACAAAGCCGTCGCAGCTACGGAGACCGGATGAACCTGCCCCTGATGCCCGAAGTCGTCCTTGACGACGTACTCGACTGCATCGCCGAGGTCCTCGGCACAGATCCAGGGCTGATCGATGCAGAAGCATCACTGACAGCCCTGGGTCTGGAGTCGTTCACCGCCGTACGGCTCCGCCGGCGGATCCGGGAACGCACGGGGCGCGACCTCCCACTGACCGCGTTCCTCGACAACGCCACCGCGAGGCACCTCGCCCAGCACCTGTCGAAAGCCCCTGACGAGCCAGCCGGTACCGCTGAAACCAGCGGTCAGCGCAGCGGCGGGCAGCCGGGCGACCGGTCGACCTTTCCTTTGACCGCGGTCCAGGAGTCCTACCTTGTCGGGCGGGAGTCAGGCCTGGTCCTCGGCGGAGTGGCCACCTTCTACTACTACGAGTACGACCGGATCAGCGACAACGCCGCAACCGACCTCCAGCGACTCGAAGTCGCTTGGAACCAGCTAGTCGACCACCACCCGATGTTACGGATGGTGGTCGACCAGCGTGGCCGTGGGGAGATCCTGCCCACGGCCGGTCCGTACCGTATCGGTGTCACCGACCTACGCGACGCCTCGCCCGCGCAGGTGGACGAAGCGTTGGCCGCGATCCGGCACGACCGCTCCCACCAGGTACGCCCGACCGGGCAGTGGCCGTTGTTCGACCTGCACGCGGCGTTCCTACCCGACGGTCGTACCCGCCTCTACGTCGGCTTCGACGTGCTGATCACCGACATGGCCGGCTGGATGCTGCTGATGCGGCAGTGGGGACAACTCGTCGCCGACCCGACGGCCTCCCTGCCCGAGCCGCCCGCCGATTTCGCCGACCTGCTGCGAGCTCGGGAGACGGATCTGGAGTGGACCCAGCGGCGGGAACGGGACCGCGCCTACTGGGCAGCCCGTGTCGCCGAGCTTCCTCCAGCGCCACGCCTACCGGTGACCCGGGCTGTCGACTCCACCGTGCCGCCCCGCTTCGCTCGGCACGCCGGCCAACTCGACGCGGAGGCCTGGCGGATCCTCCGTACCCGGTGTAGCGAGCACGGCGTGACAGCGACCGCCGCGTTGCTTGCCGCGTTCGCGGTGATCCTCGGGCGGTGGGGCGCCGGCGACGAGGTCTGCCTGAACACCACACTTTTCGAGCGTCCGGAGAAGCCCGAGGGTATTGATCTGGTGGTGGGCGACTTCACCACCACCGCGCTGGTGGGTACCCCGAGGATCGACCCGGCCTCGTGGAGTGGTTTCGCCGGCTACGCATCGGAGCTCAACCGTCGCTTCTGGGAGGACCTGGACCACCGGTCGGTCTCCGGAGTTGACGTGCTGCGGGGGCTCGGCGACAGCTCTGGCGCCCCGCCCTACCCGGTCGTCTTCACCAGTGGGGTGGGACTCGCCGGCGACGGTACCGCGGCCCCGGCGAGCTGGCTCGGCGTGGAGGTCTTCGGCGTTTCACAGACCCCCCAGGTACTGCTCGACCACATCGTGTGGGACGAGGGTGGCGTGCTCCGAATCGCCTGGGACGGTGTCGTTGACGCCTTTCCCGACGGCTACCTACGCGGCATGCTCGACGCGTACGTCCGGCTGCTGCACCGCCTCACCGAGGCCAGCGCGTGGAAGGACCCGAGCCTGGCCTGGGATCCCTTCGTCCTGCCCGTGGAATCACTGGACGTCGACCCGTTCCCTGGTGCCGGCCCGCTGCTGCACGACCCGGCGACCAGTGCCGCCCGTCGGGTGCCGGAGCAGCCGGCCCTGTACGCGGGGGGCGCCGTCACCTCGCACGGCCGGCTCGCCGAGGGCGTCGCGGCGACCGCTGCCGCTCTTGCCGCCGCCGGTGTCGGTACCGGCGATCTGGTGGCGGTCGCCTGCGAGAAGGGGCTGGCCCAGGTCGTCGCGGTCCTGGCGGTCAACGCCGTCGGCGCGGGCTACCTGCCGGTCGAACCGTCCTGGCCGGATGCCCGGGTGGCCACGATCTGTGCCCGCGCCGGAGTGCGGCACGCGCTGGTCGGCCGGGGCGTCCGGACCATGTGGCCGGAGGGCGTGTCAACGCACCGCCTGACGGCGGCCGGACGGCCCGGCGGCCGATCAGGGAAGTTCGCCTCCGAATCAACCCCACCGCCATCGCGACCCGACCCGGATGACACCGCCTACGTCATCTTCACCTCCGGCTCCACCGGGCAGCCGAAGGGCGTCGAGATCCAGCACCGCGCCGCCCGCACCACCATCGACGACATCGTCGACCGCTTCGGCGTCCACGCCGATGACCGGGTGCTGGCGCTGTCCGCGCTCAGTTTCGATCTCTCCGTCTTCGACATCTACGGCGTTCTCGGCGCGGGCGGGGCGCTGGTGCTGCCTGACCCGGCCCGGCAGCGCGATCCGCAGCACTGGCTGGAACTGGCCGAGCGGCATGGCGTCACGGTGTGGAACACCGCCCCCGCGCTGTTGGAGATGCTGGTCGAGTACGCCGAAATCGAGCCGGAGGTCGCAACCGGGGCGCTACGCGCCCTACGGCTGGTGATGCTCTCCGGTGACTGGATCCCGTTGACCCTGCCCGAACGCCTGCGTCGGCTCGCCCCACAGGCCCAGGTGATGAGTCTGGGCGGTGCGACCGAGGCGTCCATCTGGTCGATCACCTACCCGGTGACGGACGTCGCCCCGGGGTGGCGGAGTATCCCCTACGGTCGGGCGTTGCGGGCCCAGTCGTTCCACATTCTCGACCCGGATGGCGGGCCGTGCCCGGTGGGTGAGCCGGGGGAACTGTTCATCGGCGGCGATGGGCTCGCCCGCGGATACATCGGCGATCCGGAGCAGACGGCGTACCGCTTCGCCCAGCACCCGCTGCTGGGTGAGCGGCTGTACCGCACCGGAGACCTGGGACGCTGGCGGACCGATGGGAACATCGAGTTCCTGGGACGTGCCGACCGGCAGGTCAAGATCCGCGGACACCGGATCGAACTCGGCGAGATCGAGGCCACGCTCGGTCGGCACCCGGCCCTGCGGCAGTGCGTGGTGGCTGCGGTGCGCGGTTCCGACGAGCGTCCCCGCCTGGCCGCGTACGTGGTGCCGAAGGCGGGAGAGGTTGTCCCGACCATCGAAGAACTGACCGGGACGCTGCGCGAACGGCTGCCCGAGTACATGGTTCCGAGCAGGTTCCTCGTACTCGACTCGCTGCCGGTCACCTCGAACGGCAAGATCGACCATGCCGCGCTGCCCAATCCGTACCAGGCGGGGGACGACGACGTGCAGCCACGTCAAGCGACGCTCCCGCCGCCCGCGTCGCCGGTGGAACCCCCGGTCCCGTCCGCCCCACGTTTCGCCAGCTGGGCCGGCACGGCGGTAGCCGAGGCGGAGGCACTCGGCCTCGACGTCGCACTCGTTGTACGCCCGGGTCGAATGTCACCAGCGCAGGCCCTCGTCGCGGCGACGCGTTGGCTCGACCGGGTCCGCCCGGAAGACGCCCCCGCGCTGGTCGAACGGATCCCCGCTGACGGTCTCATCGAACTCGCACAGCGGACCACCGATCTACCACGGGTCGACGACGCCCCGCCACCAGTCCCACAGCGCACGCCGACCCCACAGAGCGCGTCGACCGCCGAACCGCCAGCGGCCTCGCCGGACCGGTCCGGGCCGGAGCGTACCGGTCACCCGGTCGCCGGTGGTCGTACCGCTGATCCGGCCGTGACAAACGCGGTCATCGCGGTCCTCGCGGACCTGACGGGGGAGCAGGTTCGGGCGGACAGCGCGTTCGCCGCACTGGGGGTGACCTCACTCACGCTGGTCCTGACATACCGCAGGCTGCGGGAGAGCATCGCGCCCCAACTCGCGCTCGCGGACATTTTCGGCCATGCCACGGTGGCCTCCCTCGCCGCGCACATCACCGCCCTGGCCACTCCGAGAAGCACCCAGGTACTCGGGCCGACGACCACCCCGGCGCCGTCCGACCGACGCTCGTCCCGGCTGGCCGCCCGTACCCGGGCCCAGGAGGTGGACCGGTGAGCACGGCCGAGAACCCTGATGAGTCGTTGATCGCCGTCACCGCACTGGACTGCCGGTTTCCCGGCGCCCCCGACACCGAGGCGTTCTGGGACCTGCTGGTCTCCGAGCGCCACGGCCTCACCCGGCACACCCTCGACGAGCTCACCGAGCGAGGAGTGCCCCCGCGGTTGCGTGAGCATCCCGCATACGTCCCGGTCGGCGGTGTCATCGCCGATCAGGACCGGTTCGACCCGGAGCCGTTCGGGCTCACTGACGCCGAAGCCGCGCTCATGGATCCGCAGCAACGGCTGTTCCTGGAAGCGTGCTGGCGTGCCCTCGAAGCCGCCGGGCACGGCGACGGGATCGGCGCCGGAGCCGTCGGGGTGTTCGCCGGGGCGGCGCACAGTGACTATCTGATGCGCAACCTGGCCCACCGGTACACCTCGGCCGCCAGCGATCCGGTCGGGAGCCTCCAGACGGCGATGGCGACCGTCGGGGACTACCTTCCGCTTCAGGTGGCACACCGTCTCGGCTTGACCGGGCCGGCGATCGCCGTCAACACCACCTGCTCCACCTCGCTGGTCGCCGTGCACCTGGCGGCTCAGTCGTTGCTGGCGGGCGAGTGTGACACCGCGCTGGCCGGGGGCGCGTCGCTGATCGTCCCCCAGGGCCGCGGCTACCTGTACGTCCCGGATGGGATCTTCTCCGTCGACGGCCGGGTGCGCGCGTTCTCCGCCGAGGGCACCGGAATTGTTCACTCCCAGGGCGTCGGCGTCGCGGTCCTGCGTCGGCTCGCCGACGCGCGCGCAGATGGCGACCCGGTGCTGGCGGTGCTGCACGGATCGGCGGTCAACAACGACGGCGCGGACAAGACCGGCTTCACCGCACCGTCCCCACGCGGCCAGACGCGCGTGATCGCCGAGGCGTTGGCCGTGGCCGGGGTGGAGGCGCGACAGATCAGCTACGTCGAGGCCCACGGCACCGCCACCCGCCTCGGCGACGTCGTGGAGATCGGCGCGTTGCGCCGCGTGTTCGGTTCCGTGGGTCCGGCCTGGTGCGCTCTGGGCTCGGTGAAGAGCAACATCGGGCACGCCAACTCCGCCGCCGGCATCGCTGGGTTCGCCAAGACCGTACTCGCGCTGCACCACGGGGTCCTTCCGGCCACCCTCGACGCCGAACCGCTCAACCCGGAGCTAGCCCTGGACGATTCCCCGTTCACCGTCGCCCGACGGACCGCCGACTGGTCCGGGGCGCGGTACGCGGGCGTGAGCTCGTTCGGCATCGGCGGCACGAACTGTCACCTCGTGCTGGGCAGCGCACCGGCCGTGCCCACCCCCGAACCCGACCCGCGTCCCCAACTGGTGTTGCTCTCCGCCACCAGCGACGGCGCCCTGGCTAAGAGCGTCACCGATGTTGCCGACACGTTCCACACCACGACGGTGGCACCCGCCGACCTCGCCTACACCCTGCACGACGGACGACCGTTCCGGCGACACCGCGTCGCGGCGGTCATCACCGGCGATCGCGTCGGTGACCGTGCTGCCCTGCGCACCGCCGTCCGCCGCGCGGCGGGCACCGGCGTTCCCAAGGTTGTTTTCCTGTTCCCCGGCGGTGGTGCCCAGTATCCCGGCATGGGCCGTGGGCTCATGGCCGACGAGCCGGAGTTCGCCGCCACCGTTCGAGAGTGCGGGGCGCTGTTCGACGTACCCGGCCGGCCCCGGCTGGTCGAGCTGATCGAGGCCGACCGCGTCGACCCGGCCGCGCTGCGGCTCGCCCGTGACCCGGCGTACGGCCTGCCGGCGCTGTTCACCGTGTCGTTGGCCACCGCCCGCGTGCTCATCCGGTGGGGCGTACGACCGGATGTCGTGGTGGGGCACAGCCTGGGCGAGTACGTGGCCGCGGTGGTGGCCGGCGCGCTGCCGGTAGCGGACGCGGCGGCCCTGGTGCGGGTCCGGTCCCGAGGGATGTCACGGGCCGCAGGTCAGGGCGCGATGCTCGCTGTTCCCCTGTCCGAGACGGAGGTCGCCACGCTGCTGACCGACCATCTCGACGTGGATCTGGCCGCGATCAACGCGCCCACCTCGTGCGTGCTCTCCGGAACCGAGGAGGCGGTGGCCGCGCTGGAGTCACGGCTGGCGGCAGCCGGGGTCAAACCCACTCGACTACGGCTGGACGCCGCCGCCCACTCCCGTCTCGTTGACCCCGTCCTGCCCGAACTCCGGGCCGCGGCCTCCGGAGTGGACGCCCGGACGCCGGTGGTGCCGCTGGCCACCACCCTCACCGGTGGCTTCCTCACCTCCGCGCCCGACGCGGACCACTGGGCACGGCACCTGCGGTCTGTGGTGCGCTTCTCCGATGCCCTGGCCACCGCCATCGGCGACGGCCCGGCCGTGGTCGTGCAGACGGGACCCGGTGGCGGCCTGCTGCAGCTTGCCCGCCAACACCCGATGCCGAACCTGACGGCGACCGTCGCCACCTTCCCCGAGCCCGACGAACCCGGTGACGAACGGACCGCGCTGCTGACCGCCGCCGGTGAACTCTGGACGTGGGGGGTGGATATCAGCGCCGAGGCCCTGCACCGGTCTGGCCGGCGGCGGGTCGCACTGCCCGGCCACCCCTTCGATCGACGGCCGCTGTGGATCGAACCGCCCGAACCGGGGGCGGAATCCACCGCTGATGCCCCGGATGAGGACGAACCCTTCCAGGTGCCGGTCTGGCTCCGCGTACCGGCACCGGACAACCCGGCCGCCAGCACCGGCCGATGGCTGCTGGACGGGCCCGAGGGCGACCCCCTGGTCGAGGCGGTACGGGTTCACCTGATCGCCGCTGGCGCCCAGGTCGCCGACCGCGCCGAGGTCGCCGCCGACGCGACGATCCCGTGCGCTGGTGTGATCGTGCTCGACCTCGCGCCCGACGGCGACGACCCGGCCGCGCGGGTGACCGGAGCGGTTCTACGCCACGCCGAACTGGCCCGCCTCACCGCCACCTGGGCACACGACAGCTGTCTGCTGCACGTCACCCGGGCCGTCCAGCAGGTCGAGAGCACCGATCGACCGAACCCGGCTGCCGCCGCCGGCACCGCCGTACCCCGGATCCTGTCGCAGGAGTTCCCCGGACTGCGGTGGCGCGCCGTCGACCTGCCGGTGGCCGGGGCGCCGGACGAGCTGGCCCGCCGGGTCGCCGAGGAGGCGACGGACCTGGTCACCGGTGATCGGACCGGGACGGAGGTGGCGCTACGCGGCGGACACCGCTGGCTGCGCACCGTGAACCCGTGGCGGCCCCGTTCGGACGGACCCATGGACCGGACGGATGCGGGCACCGCCCTGCTCATCGGCGGGCTGGGCGACGTCGGCCTGACCATGGCCGAACATCTGGCCGAGCGGGGTTGGCGGGTCGTCGTCACCGGCCGTACCGGCCTGGTACCCGAAGCGGCGCCGGGAAGCCCGGCAGCCGACCGGATCGAGGCAGTCCGGCGACTGACCGACCGTGGTCTGCCGGTGGAGGTACGCGCGGTCGACGCCGGAGATTCCGTGGCCACCGGTGCGCTGCTGCGTGACATCGTCGACCGTTTTGGCCGGCTGGACCTCGTGGTCCACGGCGCGGGAGTGGTCGCCTCGACGGCGGTCACCCCCCTGCGGTCGGTCGACCCCGAGGCGGCACACAGCCACGCTCGGGCCAAGGTGTCGGCGGCCGTCGCCCTGCGGCGGGCCCTCGTGGAGTTGCCCGAGGAGGCCCGGCCCGCCACCGTACTGCTGATGTCGTCGGCGACGACCCTGGTGGGCGGCTTGGGACTGGCTCCGTACGCTGCGGCGAACCGCTACCTGGACGCGCTGGCGGAGCGACAGGGCACGGAGGGCGGCACGGTCTGGCTCAGCGTTGCCTGGGACGGCTGGCGGGTTGGCCCGGGCGGCACCGAGCGGGCCGTCGCCTCCCGGCACTCGATTGGGCGGCGGGACGGTATGCGGGCGCTGGATCGGCTGCTCGTCCTGGCCGGCCGGGGGCGGGCCCCCGCGTTGATCGCGGTCTCTCCCGCCGAGCTACGCCCCCGCCTGGCCGGCGGGGCAGTCGGCACCCGGCGACCCGTCGTGCCCGCGGGGGAGAGCGGCCAGGCTGAGAACAGTGCCCGTGGGCACGCGGAGGCGACCCTCACCAAGGTCTGGTCGGAACTGCTCGGTTTCGAGGTATCCGACCGGGACGCCGACTTCTTCGCCCTCGGCGGGCACTCGCTGCTCGCCACCCGGATGCTGGCTCGGCTGCGGGACGAGCACGGTGTCCAACTGCGCTTGCAGGATCTCCTGGCACGACCGACCGTCGCGTCGCTGGCGGCGCTCCTGCCGACGACCGACAACTCCGACCCGCGACCGCCGACGGGCGAGGAGTCCGACCCGACGGGCGACGCCGGCCCGTCCGCGGGCACCGCACCTCCGGCCGGCCTGGAGTTCGCGGAGGCCGGACCAGACGGGGACGGGCCGCGGGAGTTTCCGCTGACCCGGGTACAGCACGCGTACTGGGTCGGCGGCTCGGGTGGCTACCGGCTCGGTGACGTGCCCTGCTCGTTCCACCTGGAACACGACTGTCCCGGGCTGGACATGGCCCGATACGAGGACGCGTGGAACGCCGTGATCGCCCGGCACCCGATGCTCCGCGCGATCATCACTCCCGAAGGCCGAAACCGAATCCTTGATCGGGTGCCCCGGTACCGCATCCGGGTCCGGGACCTCTCCGCGCTCGATGAACCCGTCCGGCTGGAGAAGCTCTCCCGGATCAGAGCGGAGATGGTGGGGCGGGAACCCCGTCCGGGCCGCTGGCCGCTGGTCGACATCCGTGCCGCCCGGTTGCCCGGCGGGATCGTACGCCTCTTCGTCAATGTCGATGTGCTCGTTTGCGATACCGCCAGCTTCCTGCTCTGGGACCGCGAGCTGCGCGCCCGGTACGAGGATCCGCAGGTTGAGCTGCCACGGGTGGGAACCACCTTCGCCACGTGTGTCGCCGCGCTGGAACGTCGCGCGCACAGCCCGGAACACGAACGCGCGGCGCGCTACTGGCGTGACCGGCTCGACCACCTGCCCGGGCCCCCCGCGCTGCCGGTCCGTCCGGCACAGCCGGGGATCCGGCCCCGGTTCGCGCGTCGCACCGCACGGCTGGAGGCGGCCCAGTGGCAGGCGCTCCAGGCGGAGGCAGCCCGGCGTGGCCTCACCCCGACCGCCGTGCTGCTCGCGGCGTACGGGGACGCGCTGGCCGCCTGGTCCGGACAGGGACAGTTCGCCATCACCCTGACCCTGTTCGACCGCCCATCGGTGCATCCGGACGTCAACCTGGTCGTCGGGGACTTCACCTCCCTGCTGCTGCACGAGGTCGATCGGTCCCGCCCGGGGACGTTCGCCGACGACGCGGGCGAAGCGCAGCGGACCCTCTTCCGCGACCTGGACCACCGCGAGTTCTCGGCGCTGGAAATGCTGGCCGAGAAATCGGCTCGCAGCGGGGCCACCGAGTCCGTACCCGTGGTGTTCACCAGTGCGCTGGGGCTGACCGATCCGCTCGGCGGCGAGCACGACCTGGACTGGATGGGCACCCCTGTCTACGGCATCAGCAGTACGCCGCAGACCTGGCTTGACCATCAGGTGATCGAGCAGCATGGCGCCCTGCTTCTGCAGTGGGACGTGTTGGAGAACGTCCTACCCGCCGATGAGGCGGACCAGGCGTTCTCCGGCTATGTCGACCGGGTGCGCCGACTGGCCGACGAGGCCGAGGAGTGGGAGACGTCCAGACCGGCACGGCCGACCGTGGCCGGGCGACCGGCGGCGTCCGGGCCACCGCGCGGCGATTCGGTGGGCACGGGCTCGGGCGAGATCGCGCTGCTGCTGCGTGACGGTGCCGCCGAGCCCCCACTGTTTCTGGTCCATCCGTCCGGTGGTGACGTGCTCTGCTATGGCGAGCTCGTCGGGCTGCTGAGCAAAGACCGCCCGGTGGTCGGGCTCACCGACCCGGCCCTCACCGGAGGTGTCGAGCCCGCGGACATTCCGGCCCTGGCCGAGCACTACCTGGACGCGGTGCGCCAGCACCAGCCATCCGGTCCGTACCTGCTTGGTGGCTGGTCGATGGGGGGCACGTTGGCCCACGAGATGGCCTGCCTGCTCGAACGGCGTGGCGAGCGTACCGATCTGCTTTTCATGATCGATTCGAACACGCCGGACCGGATCAGGACTCTGCACGGCCAGGGTGCTCCGCAGGCCATCGCCGCGGTGCGCTATCTGCACTCGCTGGCGGCGTTCCTCGACCTGGACCTCGGGTTCGGCCCAGCCGAGGAAGCCGAGCTTCTTGGCCGCCCTGGCGACGAGATCCGTCGTGCCGTCACGCGACGGCTGCGCGACGCCGGCCTGTTGAGCCGGCGGGACACCGCCGACACCCGGCTGCGGGTGTTCGAGCGGCACCTGCGGATTCTCGGGGAACACCGGGCGGGCCACCTGAACGATCCGACGACTCGGCTGCTCCTCGTCCGGGCCGCGCTGCCGTCGCCCCACAACAGCGGCGTGGGCATGGGCGTGGACGACGCGCCTGACCTGTCCCGCCTCGGTTGGGATGGCCACGTGCGTGGCCCGATACACGAGGTGGTCGTTGCGGGGCACCACTACTCACTGCTCACGGGGGGCGCCGCCAAGACGATCGCCGAGCACCTCAACAGGACACTCGCGGCGCTGCCGCATCCGTTCCGATAGCCATCCGATTACACCTAGTCAGAGAAAGAAACTGATGCTTACCCCTGTTAGATCCCGTCTGGCCCGGCGAGGGGCGCTGCCCCTCGCCATCGCCGCCCTGCTGCTGGCTGGCTGCGGCACCGACACCACGACCGGCGGTTCCACCGACGAGCCCGGCACGCCAGTCGATGGCGGCACCCTGCGCTACGTCGTACCGGGGTCGCCGGCGACCGCGAGCAACGACCCGCATGGTGGACTCGGCAACGAGTCTGACCTCATGCGCTTCGCGCTGACCTACGACGTGCTCACCGTGCCCGGCGCCGACGGCACCCCGCAACCGCGGTTGGCCCAAACGTGGGAGGCGAACCAGAGCCTGGACCGCTGGACGTTCCACCTGCGCGAGGACGCCACCTTCACCGACGGCGAACCGGTACTCGCCAAGGACGTGCTCTACTCGCTGACCCGGATAGCGGACAAGGCTGCCGAGAACTACGGCCGACTGGCCGACTTCGACATGGCCGCAGCCAGCGCGCCCGACGACCACACGGTGGTGCTGGCTACCCGCGCGCCGATGGCCGAAGCGCCGAAGGCGCTGGAGTCGATCAGCTTCGTCGTTCCCGAGGGCAGCACGGACTTCGCCGAGCCGGTCGGCGGTTCGGGGCCGTTCCGGGTGACCGAGACCGACGCCCAGACCGCCGTGCTCCTGCGGAACGACGACTGGTGGGGCGAGCGACCGCACCTGGATCGGATCGAGATCCGGGCGGTCGCCGACCCGCAGGCTCGCGCGGCCGCCGTGACATCCGGCCAGGCGGACGTCGCCGGCAGCGTCAGCCCGGCGGCGGTCAAGGCCGCCGAAGCGGGCGGTGACGTGCAGGTCGTACGCCGCAAGGGCGTCACCGAGTATCCGATTATCATGCGCCTTGACTCCGCGCCGTTCGACGATCCGCGAGTGCGGGAGGCGTTCCGACTCGCGACCGATCGGCAGGCACTCGTCGACACGGTGTTCCTCGGATACGGCCAGATCGCCAACGATCTGCCCACCCCGTACGACCCGTCGTACCCGCAGGATCTGACGCAGCGCACCCGGGACCTGGACCGGGCCAAGGAACTACTCGAGGAAGCTGGACACGCGGACGGGCTGAAGCTCACCCTGCACACCACGACGTCGTACCCCGGCATGGACACCGCGGCCACCCTGTGGGCCAGGCAACTCGCCGAGGTCGGGGTTGAGGTCGACGTGAAGGTGGAGCCGGCCGACACCTACTGGACCGCCATCTACGCCAAGAAGGACTTCTACGTCGGCTACTACGGCGGCATCTCCTTCCCCGACCTGGTGCGCGTCGGCCTGCTGGCCGCCTCGCCGACCAACGAGACCGCCTGGCGCAACGCGTCGTTCGACGCCGAGTTCAACGCTGCCATGGGCATCCTGGACCCGGCCGAGCGCAACAGCAAACTGGCCCGCATCCAGCAGGACCTGTGGCGCGACGGCGGGTACGTGGTGTGGGGCGTCGGAGACGGGCTGGACCTGACCAGCCCTGGTGTGCACGGGCTGCCCGACGGTCCCGGTTTCCAGCGGATGTTCATCGAACGCGCCTGGAAGACGAGATGATCGTACGCCGCCTCACCCGGACGGCGCTTCTGGTGCTGGCGGCCACCGTGGTGGTGTTCGCCGCTACCGAGGCGCTGCCGGGTGACGCGGCGTCCCTCCGGGAAGCTGGTCGAGCCTCGCCGGAGCAGGTCGCACAGGCGCGCGAACAACTCGGCCTGGACCAACCGGTGGTGGTGCGGTACCTGCGGTGGCTGAGCGGGCTGCTCCAGGGAGACCTGGGCTCGTCGCTGAGCAGCGGCCGGCCGGTGAGTGACCTGCTCGGCCAACGCCTGCCCGCGACCGCCAGCCTGGTGGCTGTCGCACTCGGCACAACAGCGCTGCTCACCGTCGCCGGCCTCATCGTCACGCAGTTGCGGCGGGGCCGGGGCGGAATGCTCGCCGCCGGTCTCGCCGCGGTGCCCCAGGCCGTGTACGCGGCAGCGTTGGGCGCGCTGCTGTCCGCGACGTTGGGGTGGCTTCCGGCCGTCTCCCTGCTGCCGCCGGGCGGCAATCCGTGGCAGGACCCGCGCACGCTCGTCCTGCCGGCGCTGACGCTGGCGCTGCCGTCGGCCGCGTACGCCAGCACGCTGCTGCGTGGGGTCCTGACCGACACCCTGCGCCGGCCGCACGTCGTTGACGCGTACCGGCGCGGGCTGCCACCGATGCTGGTGCTGTTGCGGCATGTCCGGCCGTTCTTGGTCGTACCGGCGTTGCAGGTTCTCGCGTTGACGGCCGGCTGGCTCGCCGCCGGAACTGCCCTGGTGGAGACGGTCTACGGTCTTCCCGGCCTCGGCGGGTTGCTCGTCTCGGCGGTGGCGGTGCGGGACATACCGGTGGTGCAGGGCGCCGCCCTGATGCCCGTCGTGACCGTGCTGCTCGGAATGCTGCTCGCCGATCTCGCCGCCGCGGCGGTGCATCGAACCGGCCGTCCCGCCACGGTGCGGTCGGCTCGGACGGTGGAGAGTAGCTCGTGACGCGCCTTCGCGGGAACGCTGTCGCGCCGGGGGTGGCGCTGGCAGTGTTCACCTTGGCTCTGCTGGGTCGGTCCCTCGCTCCGAACGACCCGGAACAGCCGGTGGCCGTGCCCTGGTCCGCCCCGTCGACACAGCTGCCGTTCGGCGCCGACGCGTTGGGCCGCGACGTGCTGTCCCGGGTGCTGGCCGGCGGCGCGAACCTGCTCGGGGTTGCCCTCACCGCGGCGGCGGCGGCCCTCCTGATCGGAGTAGCGCTGGGGCTGGCCGCAGGCTGGTGGCCGGCCCGGGCGGGCCGCGCGGTGCGCTGGCTCGGCGATCTGTTGCTGGCGATGCCCGCCCTGGTCCTCGCCCTGGTACTGGCGGTGGCGCTACCGGGGGCAGCGGCGGTGGTGGTCGCCGCTGTGCTCAGCGGCGCGCCGCTCACCGCCCGGGTCGTGGCCGCCCAGTGCGCCACCGTCCGGGACAGTGGCTACCTGCACGCCGCCGTCGAACGTGGCGAACACGGAGCGGTTGTTCTGATACGGGAACTCCTGCCGGCGTTGCGTGGCCTGGTGGCGGCTGACGTTGGTCTGCGGTTGATCACGGCACTGCAACTGGCCACCACGCTCGCGGTCCTCGGGTTCGGCCCGCAGCCCCCCGACCCCGATTGGGCCCTGATGCTTAGCGAGAACCTGCCCGGCGCGGCGCTCAATCCCACCGCGCTGCTGGCGCCCGCCGTGCCGTTGGCGTTGTGCGCGTTGCTCTGCGCCGCTACCGCGCGCACCGCCACACGTGAGCGGGAGGGGGTGTGGTGAGACAGCGCGTCGAGCGTCCGATCGAGTCCGCCACATCCGACTCGGCGCCCTTGGTGGTGATGGGACTGTCGGTGCGTCGGGTCGGTGACGGCCAGCTTGTATTGCCGGCCACGGACCTTCGGCTCGGCGCCGGTGAGGTGGTGGCGGTCGTCGGGGCTTCCGGGGCAGGCAAGAGCAGCCTGCTGCACGCTCTTCTGGACAGCCTGCCGTCGGGTCTGCGCCGAGACGGGGGAGTGGTGCGCTGGCGCGGCCGGCCGATCCCGGAGGGGCGGGCGGCTCGCCGCTGGCGGCGGGCGCACTGCGGGTATGTGGGGCAGGATCCGATCCTCGCGCTGAACCCGCTCTGGTCGGTCGCGCGTCTGGTGGGCGAGCAGTTGAGCGGTTCACGACGTAACCGGGCACTCCGAGTCCGTGAGGTCTGTGACCTGCTCGGCCTGCCCGCCGAACTCGCCAACCGGCGGGGTGGTGAACTCTCCGGCGGCCAGGCTCAACGGGTCGCCCTGGCCCGTGCCCTGGCCACCGAGCCGGACGTCCTGCTGCTCGACGAGCCGACCTCGGCCCTGGACGCGGAGACCCGGGGGATGATCGTCGAGGCGGTACGGGCGCGTCCAGGCGGCTGTACTCTGCTGGTGACCCACGACCCGTTTCTCGTCTCCGTCGCCGACCGGGTGGTGGACCTGGCGCCACCGGCTACCGTGACGCGACCTTCCCCTGCGGCGCGACGTGTCACCGCGCCGACACCCTCCACCTTGATGTCGCCACCAGTGCGAAGCTCGGCCGCCGCACCCCTGGCACCCGGCCACCGCACCGCACCGCTTTTGGCCGTACAAGGGCTGCGAGTGGCCCGACCGGACGGCACACCGCTGTTGGAAGATGTGCACCTGGACCTGGCCCAGGGCTCGTGGACAGCAGTTCTCGGTCCTTCCGGCAGTGGCAAGACGAGTCTGCTGTACGCAATCGTCGGTCGCCGTGCACGCCAACGCGGGCGACTGTCGCTGTACGGGCACCCGCTGCCAGCCGACGTACGGCAGCGCGACCGCGAGCAGCGACGCGTGGTCCAACTCGTCGGTCAGCATCCGGCTGGGGAACTCAATCCGGCGTACCGTGTCGGGCCCGCCGTAGCCCGTCCACTGGCGGTGCTGCACGGCGTGGGCCGCCGTGAGCGGGCCAGGGAGGCCCTGCGCCTTCTCGGCTCGGTCGGGCTCGCGGCAGAGATCGCACGCCGACGTCCACCCGCTCTCTCCGGAGGTCAACGCCAACGGGTCGCGCTGGCCCGAGCCCTGGCCGCGCGGCCAGGGGTGCTGTTGCTCGACGAGCCGACCTCGGCACTCGACCGCGCCTCCGCCGCGGTGGTGCTCGACCTGCTCGACCGGCTGCGGGACGACGGCTTGGCCATCCTGTCGGTCACCCACGACCCCACCGTGGCGGCCCGCGCCGACCGGGTCCTGCACGTCCATCACCGACGGCTCGTCGAGGGCCGCACCGACGGTCCACTGCCCCTCACCGACAACCAAACGGAGGAATCCGGTGCCCGTTGAAGTGACCGTCGATTCGATGGTGTCCCTCGTCTCGGCGCATCCCTGGGTCGCCGCGGCACGCGCCACAACAGACGATTCCATCGCGGTGTGGCCCGAGCCCGCCGCCACCCTCGCCGGTCCCGAACCCGGGCCCCTACTGCGGGAGCACCTCGATCACTGGGCAGAGGTGTACGACTGGGTGTACCAGGAGGCCGTCGGGCGACACTCGGACGACCTGGATCTGTCCGGCTGGCGTGCCTCGGACACCGGCCAGCCCTTGCCGATCGAACACATGCGGGAATGGCTGAACTGCACTGTCAGCTTGGTTCTCGCCCAACGGCCGCGACGCGTCCTGGAGATCGGCTGCGGCACCGGCCTGCTCGCGCACCGCCTGCATCCGAACCTGCGTGGCTACGTGGGCACCGACGTGGCGCCGGCGGCGGTACAGCGACTCGGGGAAGCAGACCTGCCCGGTACCGCGTTTGTCCGGGCCGCCGCACACGAAACCGCGACCGACAGGGTGCGGGAGGCCATGGACCATGCCTTCGGCCGGGGCCTTGCGCCAGAGTGCGTTCTGCTGAACTCCGTCACCCAGTGCTTTCCCGGGCTCGGCTATCTGGCCGAGGTGCTACGGCAGGCACTGGCCGTGGTGGCCGACGGGGGCACGGTGATCGTCGGCGACATTCGGCACAGCGATCTCCTGACCGCGCACTTCACGTGGCTGGAGCAGTCTCGCAACCCCGGCATCGGCGGGGACGACCTGCAAACCCGGATACGAGCGGCAATCACCGCGGATGAGGAACTGTCGTTTGCGCCCAGGGCCGTCGCGGGGTTGCTCACGGCGCAGGGGCGGCCGGTACGGATGAGCCTGCACGCGCGCACCATGGAACAGGACACGGAGCTGACCCGCTACCGTTACGACATTGTCCTGCACGTCGGCGCCGGCACGCCGGAGGCGCCCACACCGGTCCGGACGATCCCCTGGTCGGAGCAGCTCGGTGTAGACCTGGCCACGCCGCTTCGGGTGGCGTCTTCCGACGATCCGATCGTCGTCTCCGGCATCCCCAACGCGTTGTTGAGCGATGCGCCGACGGCGGTCACGCCCCACGCTCTCCGCCACGCCGTACGCGAACTGGACGCCGCGGTACTGCTCGACCCGGACGACCCCCGGCTGCTGGCCGTCGCCGCGCCCGCCGCCGGTGGGCTGCTGGCCCTAGAGGACCTCGTCGGTAGCGGACCGGAGAACGGACCCGAGGCACACGAGCCGCTCGCCGGCTTCGTACGCCGCCGGCTGCCGGAGGTGCTGCGTGACCACCTGCGGCGGCAGATGCCGGGAGCTCGGCCACCCAGGATCGTGGTGGCTGACGACTGCGACGGCAGGGGAGCACGGTGAGCGGTCCGCCGGTCGACGCCTTGGCGGACCTTCCCGGGGTGGGCGCCTGGCAGTGGGTTCCCGGCCCCCAACGGCCGACCCTGTTGGTTGCTCCCAACCTGCCCGGCACCGACGGACGGACGAAACCGGCCGCGGAACAGGCGGTCGTTGACGAGGCGGCGGTGGCCGGAGACGCCGCCGTGGCCGGCGCCGACCTGTCCTCGCTTCCTCAGCTGAGCCGGCTGATGGACGAGGTCGCCCTGCTCGCGATGGCCCGGGTGCTGTACCGGGCGCGGCTCTTCCGCGACGGCGCGAAACATGACACCGGACAGGTGCTGGACATGTTGCGGGTCGCACCGCGACATGCCTGGATCGTACGCCGATGGCTGTCCACGCTGGTGACCGAGGGAAGGCTCCGGTATGACCGGGCCAGCGGCCGCTACCACGATCTCGTCGCGCCGGACCGCGTCGGGTACGCCCGTGCCCGGCGGGAGCTGGACGAGGCGCGTCGCGGCCTTGGCTATCCACCGTCGATGACGCGGTTCTTCGTGGCTACGGCCGAACGGCTGCCGGCCCTGCTGCGGGATGAGGCCGGGGTGCAGGAACTGCTGTTCCCGGATGGTTCCACCGACACCGCCGAGGGCAACTATCGGGACAACCTACCCAGCCGTTGGGTCAACCACGCGGCGGCGGCGCTGGTTGCTGGCCGCACCCACGGTTCAAACCATCCACTGCGGATGCTGGAGGTGGGCGCCGGGATCGGGGCGACCACCCGACCGGTGCTCGAGGCGTTGTCCGGGACCGAGCTGGACTATCTGTTCACCGATGTGTCGCGTTTCTTCCTCACGTCGGCCCGCACGCTCCTCGGAGACCGGCCGGGGTTGCGGTTCGGCCTGTTCGACATCAACCTGCCGCCGGTCGCCCCAGAGTTCACGCCCGGCTCCCGAGACGTCATCCTCGCCGCGAACGTCCTCCACAACGCTCGCCACATCGGCCGGGCGCTGGCCGCACTGCGGGAACTGCTGGCCCCGGACGGGCTGCTGGTGCTCGTCGAATCCTGCCGCGAGCACTACCAGGCGCTCACCTCCATGTACCTACTCATGTCTCCATCCGCCGAGGAACAACGCTGGTTCACCGATGTACGAGCCGGACAGGACCGGGTGTTCCTCAGCCCAGCCGAGTGGGTCGACCAACTGGACGCGGCCGGCTTCGATCCGCTGCCGGTCCTGCCCGGCGACAAGCATCCACTGGCTGACGCGGGACAGCGGGTGATCGTCGGTCGGGCTCGATCCGGTGTCCGGCGTCCGGATCCCGTGCTTGTCGAAGCGGCCCTCGCGGCCCGGTTGCCGCCACCCGATCGCCCCGAACGGATCCACGCCGTGGACCGTGTCATGTCCGCCCCGAACACTGTCTCGATCGGAGTATCTCGTTGACCGACCCCGCCGATACCACCAGTCCCACCGCACTCGTCGATGCCGTACGCGGTGTCTGGGCCGATGTCCTGGATGTCGACGTGACCGCTGTCCCGGCCGATGCCAGTTTCCTCAGCCTCGGCGGTGATTCCGTCCTGACCGTACGGATGGCGGCGTTGGTCCGGCAACGGCTCGGGGTGGCCCTGGCCCTGGCCGACGTCCGCGTTGAGCACAGCCCAGCCCAGCTGGCCGCCCTCATCCAGGAGCGCGGCACCGCCACGGGCGGCGTGCGCGCGCTGCCGCTGAACCTCAAGCGCCGAGACGACCCCGAAGCCCCGTTCCCGCTTCTTCCGCTGCAACAGGGCTACTTCGTCGGCCAGCAGGACGGATGGGAGCTTTCCTACCGGTCGGCCCACCACTATGTCGACATCGGCCTGGAAGATATCGAAAGCGACGAGGTTGCCGAGGCGTTACAGGATGCGCTGGAGCGGCTCGCCGAGCACCAGGCGGTGCTGCGCGCGCGGATCCTGCCCGACGGTCGGCAACGGATCCTGCCCCTGGACGATCCGGAGGCGATACCGGTGCTGCGGGTGACCGACCTCAGCACGGCCGGCGCGGAGGAGATCGCCGAAAGGCTGGCCGCCATTCGCCGCGAGATGAGCACCGACGGTCCGGATCCGACCCGAGGATGCGGTCTGGACATGCGGCTGACCCTGCTTCCGGGGGCCAAGGCACGGCTGCACTCCTCGACCAGCCTGATGATTGTCGACGGCTGGTCGTCGGGAGTCTTCTACCGCGATTTGTTTGCCCTGGTCACCGATCAGAATGCGATGCTCACACCGCTGGATGTCGACTTCGGTGACTACGCCGTGACCCTGGATGGGCTGTCCGAGACCGAGTCGTGGCGGGCCGACCGTGACTGGTGGTGGAATCGGCTCGATGGCCTTCCGCTTCCTCCCGCCCTGCCGTTGATCGCCGACCCGGCCGACGTCCGACCGGCCCTGATGGGCGCGCGGCAGGCGGTCCTGGACGCGGACCGGTGGGCCACCCTGCGGGAACACTGCAGTCGACATGGGGTCACCCCATCCGCGGCGATGTTCGCCGTCTTCTCCACCGCCCTGGCCCGCACCTGCGGACACCGCCGATTCCTACTCAACACCCTGCAGCTGAACCGCCTTCCGCTACACCCGGACGTGCCACGGCTGGTTGGGGCCTTCTCCTCCACCATGCTCGTACCAGTGGAGCTGCCGGCGTCGGCGACCTTCTCCGACCTCGCGGTCCGCGCCCAGCGCGACATCGGGGACGCTATGGCGCACAACCTGGTGACCGGTGTGGAGGTCTCCCGTGAACTCGGACGGCGTCGTGACACCAGAAGGCCGGTGGCTCCGGTGGTCTTCCAGAGCACATTGGGGGTCGACGCCGCGCTTGGTAGTGAGGTACCCCGGGCGGCCGGGCCGTTGGGCTCCATCGACCTGTCCAGCCACTACCAGCAGCTACGGACCCCGCAGGTGGCGCTCGAGGTTCGGCTGTTTGAGCTACGGGACGAGCTGGTGGTCGTGTTCTCCCTGGTGGAGGAGCTCTTCGAAGCCTCGGACGTGGACCGGATGTTCGAGGAGGTCATGGCCATGGTGGAGTCGCTCGTCGAGGCAGACCAGTGGGCCGCTCCGGTCGACCTGCCGGGTTCGGTGGATGCGCCCGAGCAGGGCCCCTCGCTCGCCCGGCTGTCCGTGCCGACCGCACCGACCGGGCCGGTCGACGAACCCGGCCCACCGCGGGACGACCTTGAACGGGTGATCGCAGAAAAGTGGACGGTGCTGCTCGGCTGCGGGGTGCCGGACCGGGCCGCGAACTTCTTCGGGCTCGGTGGGGACTCGTTGCTCGCGGTACGAATGCTCGGGGCCCTTGCCCGGGAGGAGATCGGGCGGGTGACACCACGTCGGTTCCTCGACCATCCCACCGTGGCGGGGCTCGCCAGCGCTGTCCGTGAGCCGGCCGAAGCCGCCGGCCAGAACGTCGGCATCGGATCGTGAACGGAGCCGTGGCGGGGCGTTCCGCCCCGCCACGGCCGTTCGGATAGCACGCCGTTCCAGCGCTATGGCTGTTCTGCCGCCGTGGCGCCGGTCAGCCCGGCATCCTCCCGGAACAGTTCCTGGTCCAGCCAGACCGCGGCGCGCGCGCCGTCCGCAGCGCCCGTGATGACGAACGTCAGCGCGTCGGGCAGTGCGGCCAGTCGGGCGGTGTCCCCGGCGGCGTACACACCCGGCACGGAGGTCCGTTGGAACTCGTCGACGCGTACGCAACCGTCCGGCAGGAGTTCGCACCCGAGCTGCTCAGCCAGGGCAGAGTGCTGACGGGTGGGCGCCCGGTGGTACACGGCCTGCCGTTCGAGCACGGTGCCGTCGGCGAAGACCAGCCGCAGGTCACCTTCCTCCCCGTCGATCCGGATGACATGCTCGGTGCGGACGGGGATGCCAGCGGCGGCGAGCCGGCTCACGGCCGGCTCCGGTACGGGATGCCCGTTCGTGCAGACAACGACATCGTCACTGAACCGGTCGGCGACGTACAGCGCCTGCATCACCTGCGGCAGTTCGTGCCCGAGCACCGCGAGGGTCATGCCCCGGGTCTCGTAGCCGTGGCAGAAGGGACAGTGGAAGACGCCGCGCCCGAAGCGGGCAGCAAGTCCGTCGACGGCGTCGGTGAGATCGACCTGCCCTGTCGCAAGGACCAGCTTGCGGGTCCGGTGGGTCTCGCCGCCCGCCAGTCCCACGGTAAATCCGTCCTTGGCGGGCGTGATGCTGTCAACCTGACCTATCCGCAGCTCCACGCTCGGGTACGCCGAGAGTTCCGCTCGGCCCGCCTTGCGCAGTTCGGCCGGGGAAAAGCCGTCCCGGCTGAGGAACATGTGCATTTCGGACGCCGGTGCGTTACGCGGGCGATCACTGTCCACAACCAGCACCTGCCGGCGCTGCCGGCCCGACACCAGAGCGGCGTTGAGACCGGCCGGCCCCCCGCCCACCACGATCACGTCGTACACGGAATCCTCCTCACCGGCAGCGCCGGCACTCGCGTTCTAAACGAAAATGACAATAGTTATCATCTAGGTCGGTAGCTAGTGCCCAGGGAAAGGTCTCCACGATGAGCCGCATCACGACGATCGGTGTTCTCGGCGGCTACGGAGCCGTTGGTGGCGCGGTCGTGCGCCGCCTGCACCAGAGCGCGGCCGCGCCACTCCTTGTCGCCGGTCGCGACCTCGGCCGGGCCGAGAAGCTCGTCCGCTCGTTGGATGCGAGCGGCACCCTCGCCGAGCCGGTGGCGGTCGACCTTGCTGATCCGGCCGCGCTCGACCGATTCGCGGCGCGGTGTGACCTCCTCGTCAACTGCGCCGGTCCGTCGTACCAGGTTCTCGACACGGTCGCCCGAGCGGCGCTGCGCAACGGCGCCAACTACGTTGACGCCGCCGGCGACGACCCCACCTTCCTGCGTCTGAACACCGGCGGTGACGCGCGCGAGTGGCTGGCCGCCGGGAGGGTCGCCCTGTTGTCCGCGGGGGCGCTCCCGGGGCTGTCCGGGCTCCTGCCGCGCCACCTGGCCACCACCGTCGGACGGGTCAGCCGGCTCGACGCATACCTTGGCGGAGTGGCACCGCTGTCCCCGGCAGCGGCCGGAGACGTACTGCTCAGTCGTGGACCCGAGCACGGCATACCCGGGGCGGGCTGGCGGGACGGCGTCGTCCGGGAACGCAGCCTCGAGCCCCGCCGCGGCCTGCTACTCACCGGATTCCCCCAACCGGTGGACGCCTTCCCCTTTCTGTCCACCGAGGCGGTCCGACTCGCTCGCGCGCTCCAGATCGGCGAGGTCAACTGGTACACCGCTTTCGGCGGTGACCGGCTACCCGAGCAACTGGCACTAGCCTGGGCCCTCGGCGATACAGCTACATCAGAGATCGTCGATGCGGCGGCCGAGGACGTACGTCGGTATGGCACGTGGTACGGCCAGGAGTTCCACCTCTGGGCCGGCAGCGACGCCGAGTCGACTCCGTACGTCCTTTCGCTGGCCTGCGAAGACTCCTATGAACTCAGCGGATTCATGGCCGCCGCGGCGGCTACCGCGGTGCTCCGGGGCCAGGCACCCATGGGAGTGCACTTCGCGGCCGACGTGCTCAGGCCCACCGAGATCTTCCAGGCGCTCACCGTGGACCCCGTGGCGAAGATCAGCCTTGATGGACCAGACGTACCGGCTCCGTCACATTGACACTCCGCACGACATCCCGTCCATCTGGGGCTTACCGAGAGCCGTACGGACATGTGGCCTTTCGAGGTGCCATCGGACCGGGACGCGAGCGGGGTTCCACCTACTGGCTCTACCCGTGTAGCCGGCGATCTTCGGCTTGCCGGACCTGCTGGGCGATTTCTCGCGACTGACGTGGCACTCGATCGCGTCGGCGTTCGCTGTGGTGTGGTGCGGAGGCCAGTTGCGGCAAAAAGGCCAGTGCTATTCGTATTTGCGACACACGACGACTCACTTTCCCCAACGGATGACGAGTGCTCTACGGAAGAGCCGGTGCCCTTGTTGGAGCGCCGCGTAAGGGCGTTGGGTTGGCAACGCCGTTACGCGGCGACGGGGCGCCCTACGCGGCGATGATGTCGGCGACGACGCAGGCGATGTTGTCCGGCGCGCCGGCCGCGTAGGCCAGGTCGATCAGCCGTTGTGCGGTTGACTCGGGGTCACCGGACTCGGCGAGGGCGGTGTGCAGGTCGCTTCGGCCGATGACGGCGGACAGGCCGTCGGAGCAGAGCAGGTAGCGGTCACCGGCCACGGCGGTACGCAGCGCCAGGTCGGCTTCAACGGGCTGGCTGCCACCACCGAGCGCGCGGGTGAGCAGTGCGCGCTGCGGGTGGGCGGCAGCCTCCTGGGGACTGAGCTTGCCGTACTCGACCTGGCTCTGTACCCAGGTGTGGTCCTGGGTGAGCTGCGCGAGTTCACCGCCGCGGAGCAGGTAGACGCGGGTGTCGCCGATGTGCACCAAGGCTAGTTGCGTGCCGCGACGCAGCAGCGCGGTCAGGGTGGTGGCCGGCTGGTTGTCGTCGGTGCTGGTGGCGTGCACCGCGCGATCGACGTCGTCGATGGTTGTGGCCAACATGGCGAGCAGGTCAACGGCGGGCCGGTCGGTCAGTTCGAGCGCCTTGAGCGCGTTGACGGCTGCGCTACTGGCGGTGGCGCCGGCGCCCCGGGTGCCGTCGGCGACGGCCAGTAGCTGGTCACTGGCGTAGGCGACGTCCTCGTTGCTGTCGCGCCCGATGCCCTGGTCGCAGCGGACTGCGTAGCGGATGGTCGGGGTGGGGTTGGTTGCGGACATGGTGCCGCCCTCCTGGGACAGGTGTGCGACGAGGCGGGCGACGTGGTGTGCGCGGTTCGCGGTGTCGGCGGTGACCTGCTGCCAGTAGTCGGTTACCGCACGGGCTGCCGCGTCCGGCTCCAGGTCGCACACGGTACGGATGTCGGCCAGCGGCATGCCGATGCGGCGTAACTGGGCGATCAGTCGAGCATGCGCCAACTGCTCCGGGTCGTAGAACCGGTAGCCGGACTCGGGATCGACCGCCGCGGGCGGCAGCAGCCCCACCTCGTCGTACAGGCGCAACGCCTTCGGGGTCAGCCGCGCCGCCCGGGCGAACGCGCCGATCGTCAGCAGCTCCACGGTGTCATCCTCCTCGCACCGGCCGGGTGGCCGGCACGGACCACGGTGCTGCTTGCCCAAGGGGCAAGGTCAAGGAGCGAGTAGGGCCTGCCCGGTGGCAGGTGCGAGCCGGTGGCGGGGCAGGTGTAGCGGGCGGTGCGTGGGATCGCCCCCCATCCCCGCGTGGAACTGGTTGACCAACAATGCAATAATGAAAACCGTTGTCGTTACCGTTGTCGACACGCCTCGTGGCGTGCGAGCCGAAGATCTGCTGGCCCGGCAGGCCGACGGTGACATCACCACGTACCACCGCGCGGGCACGCGGTGTGAAAGGGGAGGTATGAATGCGACGGTGCGGGCCCGCGGCTTTGCGGCCCTGTTAGCCGGGGCGGTGGTCGTTGGCCTGGTGGCGGCGCCGGTCGCTGCTTCGGCGGCGGAGAAGGTGGTGCTGTCCAAGGGGCACGCCGACGCGATCGACGTGCGCTACAGCGACGGCAGTCTGTCGTTGAAGGTCAACGACGACACGGTCAGCCCAGCCGTGGTCCGGGATCCGACGGATGTCACGTTCCAGGTCCTGCCGGAGGCGGCGATGGATGTTCCGGACGATCCCCGGTTCGCCTTCCTCGGCCCGGTAGGTAGCCAGATCTGGCTGCTGCCAATGACCCAGGACCCGGATCTGCTCTGGCCGGGTTGGAACACCACGACTCTCGAGTCCGATGTGTTCGAGGACGACACGGTGCGACTGAGCCTGGTCGAGGTGCAGGGGCCGGGTAACGTCACGTTGTTCACGCAGGACTCGTTCGGTGGTCCGATCATCAAGTTCCGCGGGGACGACGGGCTTCCGGACGCGATCGATGTGCCGGTGCACACCCACGCGCACTCGAACTGGGCGTTCAGCGCGCTGGGCGACTACACGCTGACGTTCCAGGTCGATGCGACGCTGACCGGCGGCACCACGATCAGCACCGGACCGGTGGACTATTCGTTCCTCGTCGGCGAACTGCCCGGGGACGGCTCGGAGGTCAGCCTGTCGGTCAGCGGCATGGCCGATGAATACCAGCCCAACGACACCGTCACGCTCAACGCGGTGCAGACGCCGCAGACCGAGCTGGATTCCTATCACTGGTTCAGCAGGTGTCCGGGTGCGACGGACTGGACGATGATCCCGGGCGAGGCGGGTGCCAGCTACTCGTTCACCGCGACCCGGGAGCTGAACGCCTGCGAATACGTGGCCAAGCTCTACGACGACGATGACGTGGTGTCGGCCGTCAGCGAGCCGGCTATTCTCTGGGTGGCGTTCGCGCCCGCGGAGCCGGGCAACTCGCAGACGATCACCGCGTCCATCGACGAGACCCAGGGCTCCCTGGTCATCAGCGTTGACCCGGACGACCGGGCGGTGGTGCTGCCACCCGCCCAGCTCAACAGCGCCGGTGACCGATGGGAGAGCAGTGGTGAGCTCCGGCCCGTCACGGTGACCGACACCCGCGCCGGCCAACCCGGCTGGAGCGCATCCGGGCAGGTCCCGGATGACTTCGCCGGTCCCGACGGCTCTTCCTTCAGCGCCGGCTACCTCGGCTGGACCCCCCGGGTCCTGGCTCAGGGCGCCGGGCAGGGGGTCGTTGCCGGCCCCGAGGTGGCACCGTACGTCGTCGGCAGCGGCGGCGGCCTCGGCAGCAGCGCGGTTCTGGGCTCGGCGCCAAACGAGGCCGGGCGGGGCACCGCCCAACTGGGTGCCGGGCTGCGGCTCAGCCTGCCCACCGAGACGGCTGCGGGAACCTACACCGCGACCCTCACCCTTACCGCGATCTAAGGGTGCCGGCCGGTCCGAGGGCCCGGCACTGACCTCAGGGCCCCGGACAGCTGCGGGGTGGGCGGAGCGTAACCGCGCCCGCCCACCCCATTCCCTGCCCCACGGAACGGAATTCGTCGCCTCCATGCGCCTGCTCGCCGCCATCGCCACCGGCCTCGCCCTGCTCGGTGCCGCCTCGGCCCCACCCACACCGCCACCGGGCCCGTCGTCGGCTCCATCCGCTGTGACCTGGGGGGTGGCGCCATCGAGTCCGGACGGACCGAACGGCCGCCCGGCTTTCACCTACAAGCTCAACCCCGGCGCGACGTTGACCGACTACGTCGCGGTCACCAATCACTCGACGCGTCCGCTCACCCTGAACCTCTACGCCAGCGACGCCTTCACCACCGGAAACGGCGGTTTCGACCTGTTGGCCGGCGGTCAGCAGCCCACTGATGTGGGTTCCTGGGTCCGCTTCACCCAACGCAGGGTGACGATTCCGTCAACGTCGCGACTGAATGTTCCGTTCACCCTTACGGTTCCGGAGAACGCCACACCGGGCGACCACGCCGGAGGTGTGGTCGCGTCACTCGCCACCACGGCGGCGGATGGCCAGGGCAACCAGGTCGCCGTCGACCACCGCGTCGGTGCCCGGATCTACCTGCGGGTCACTGGAGAGCTGAGACCCGCGTTGACTGTCGAGAACCTTCGGGTACGGCACACCGGGTCGCTGAACCCCCTGGTCGGTGGCGCGCTCACCGCCACCGTCACCGTCCGCAACACCGGCAATGTCCGGCTCACCGGCCTACCCACGCTCGAGGTGGCCGGCCCCCTCGGCCTCGGCCGGCGTTCCGTGGCAGCGGCGGACCTACCGGAGATCCTGCCGGGCGGTGCGGTGACCACCACCGTACGGATAGCGGGTGTGCCGCCGCTCTTCCGGCTGACCACGAGGCTCACTGTCACCCCCGCCGCTGTCGGCGACCAGGTCCTTGACCCGCCACCGCGGGGCGATACGACGCGGGCCACCGTCTGGGCGGTGCCCTGGCTACAGCTGGCCCTACTGATCCCGATCGGGCTCGCCGGGTGGCTGCTGATCGTTGCCCGGCGCCGGCGACTTCGAGCGATCGCGCAGGCGGTGGCGGCCGCCCGTGAGCAGGGCCGGTCAGAGGCCAGCCGGACGACGCCGCCGGACGCTGCCGACAACGGTGCCGCTCAGGAACCGCACGAGACAACACCATCACGTCGCCTGGGGAGCGAGCAATGACAATGAAAAGCAGGTGTGCCGGCGCGGCCGGCCTTGCCCTGGCCGTCCTGGCCCTGGCCGTAGGGGCCGCGCCGGCTGTCGCTGAAACGGCCACGATTGGCGCGACCGGTGCGGACCTGGTGTCGGTGACGCTCGACGGTGACGCGATGTCACTGCGGATCCGAGACGCCGGCCAGGTGGCCCGCGACGTGCCGGGCTACGACCCGGCCGAGGTGGTGCTCGGCCCCGGCGAGGGTTTGGCGGGCCGGGTTCCCGCCAGCTCAGCCCTCGCCTTCCTGGGGCCGGCGGGCCAGCCGGTGTGGTCGCTGTCCGCCGGCGACACCAGGTTCCCCACCCTGGACACCACCGGGGTACCTCTGGGCGCTGTCACCGAGGACACGGTGACGCTGCGCCTGCGGTCGGTCGAGGGACCGGGCACCTTCACCGCCTACCGACTGTCGGGCCTCGAAGGGGCGACCGCGTTGTTCGGCAGCGGCACGAATCTGCCGCGCTCCCTGCGACTACCAGCGGCTACGCGTACCGATGGTGTGGTGTGGGCCTTCGACGTGGCCGGCGACTATCGGCTCACGCTGACCGTGTCGGCGGACCTGCGCTCCGGCGAGGCAGCCAGCGCTGAGGCGACATATCGGGTTCGCGTACCCGAGATCGTCCCGGCTGGGCAGGTGCTGCCGTCGGCTACGCAGCCTCCGCGGCCCGGCAGTCAGCCGGACACGGCGGCGCTGGCCCCGACCGTCGCCGAAGTGGGGCCGACTGCGATACCGAAACCTCTCGCCGCGCCGATGGCGCCGGCCGCCGCGAAGACGGGCACCACCGCGAAGACGGGTACCACCACGGAGACGGGTACCACCACGGAGACGGCTGCCCAGCAGGTCATCGCCGACGGACACGTCGACATGGGGCCGCAACTCTCCGGAACCGACTGGACAATTCGGATCAAGGACGACCGCACCAGCCCGGCTGTCTGGCGAGAGACCGCCGACGTGGTGTTGTGGATCAAAGACAACGCGAAGATCACTGTACCCGCCGGTGCGGACTTTCTCGGCGCGCAGGGCGATTCGGTCTGGCTGCTGCCACAGTCCCAGCAGTCCGGCATCGTCTGGCCGGGCTGGAACACCCAGCACGAGTCGGTCGTCTCCGGTATCAAGGGCGACGTCACCTGGACGCTGAAGGGCGTTGACGGGCCCGGGCGGTTCGCGCTCTTCCTGACCGGCTCGTTCGGCGAGGCCGACGTGCTGTTCGACTCCGCGACGTCGTTCCCGCAGCAGCTGGCTGTTCCGCTGAACACGCACGCGCACGGCAACTGGGCTTTCAGTAAGCCCGGCCGGTACCGCCTCGCGGTGCAGATGAGCGGCACCACCACCGCCGGCACGGCGGTCACCGACACGAAGACGCTCACCATCGCCGTCGGCGACAGCACCGACCCGAGCGGTGGCTTCGGATCGGGCAGCGGCTCCGGGGACGACGGACCGGACCAGGGCGGCACCGGCCCGCTGCCGCGTACGGGCGCGGGGTGGGTGTTGCTGGCGGGCACCGTTGGCGTCGTCCTTGTTGTCACCGGGGCGTTGCTGGTGCTGCTCGCCCGTCGCCGTGCTGGCGCCAACCAGGAGGGCTCGTGATTCCGGCGCCCCGGTCCTGGTTGCGGCGGGCGATCCTGCCGCTGCTGATTGTGGGGCTGGTCGCCGGCTGTCGATCGGAGGTGGCGTTGAGCGCGAACGACGAGCGCCTGCAGGTCATCACGACCACCGGAATCCTGCGCGACCTGGTGCACAACGTCGGCGGTGACCGGGTAGCGGTCAGTTCGCTGGTGCGCGACGGTGCAGATCCGCACAGCTATGAGCCGTCGCTGCGCGACATCCGGGACGTGGTCTACGCCGACGTCGCCTTCAGTAACTATCTGCTACTCGAAGAGCAGGCCATCATCAAGGCGCTGGACGCCAACCTGCGCGCGGGGGTGCCGAACATCTCGCTGGCAGAGGGAGCGGTGAAGTACGCCGCGGAGATTATCCCGCTGGTCGAGGACGTGTCGCTGGACACCCTCTGGCTGGGCATGCGGGTACGGGGGACCGGTGCGGTGCACGGTGCGAACCGCGCCTCGGACGTGTTGCTCAGCGCGACGTCGGCTGACGGTCCGGGTGGTGTGGTCGCCTACCTCACCGAGTCGTTCGGCAACCCGTCGGTCTATGTTGACTCCACCGACGGGTTCGATCCGGCCAATGGCTTCCGTGCCGACACCGCCGTGCTTCCACCCGACGCGCACACGCACATGAGCTGGGCGTTTACCAAACCCGGTGTCTACCGGCTGAGCATGCGGGCAACGCTGTCCGTTGACCCGCAGGCACCATCGGTTCCCATGGGCGAGCAGGTGTTCACGTTCGCGGTCGGGGTGGATCCGCACTCGGTGCCGGGCATGCCCGAGGCGACGGTCCTGAATGGGGGACACGCTGATCTCACCGTCGACCTCGACCAGCAACGGCTCTACCTGTTCGCCGACCCGGAGGGCAGCGGGGAGGCCGAACAGCGGGTCTACGATCCCGCTCGCACGGTCATCGAGGTGCCGGGTAAGGCGCTGCTGGAGGTGCCCGGCGACCGCCGGCTCCGGTTCCTCGGCCGACCCGGTAGTCGGGTGTACCAGCTTCCGCAGGCGGTACTCGGCAAACACGTACACGGGGAGATCGACCCGCACCTGTGGCAGAACGTGCGAAACGCGATCTCCTACACCGAACTCATCCGCGACACCCTCATCGAGGCCGATCCCCGAGGCGCGGCGGCCTATCGGTCGAACGCCTCGGCCTACATCCACAGGTTGGAGCAGCTCGACACGTACGTGCGCAACACCATCGCCGAGATTCCGCCGTCGCGACGGCACCTGATCACCACTCATGACGCCTTTGGCTACCTCGGCCAGGCGTACGGGGTGAACATCTCCGGTTTCGTCGCCCCGAACCCGGCCGTCGAACCGAGCCTTGCCGACCGGCGCCGTCTTACCGAGACGATCCGCAACCTGAGGATCCCGGCGGTGTTCCTGGAGCCGAACCTGGCAGCCCGGTCTACCACCCTCAACGAGGTGGCCCGTGAGGAAGGGCTCCGGGTGTGTGCGATCTACGGCGACACCTTCGACCGCGACATCACCAACTACGTGCAGATGATGCGGTTCAACGCCGAATCGCTGCGTGACTGCCTGACCACCACCAACCAGGGGAGGCCTCAGTGACATCCGGATGGGTGCGACGCCGCACCCGCGTACGCGGGCTGCTCCCACGCTGCGTGCTCGCGGTGCTGATCGTGCTGACGACGACGCCGGCTGCCGCAGCGGCGCAGGAGCCCACCCCGGGGCTCAGCCAGTCGATCGCCGCCGACCAGCCGCTCACCACCGGTCGGGCGGAACTCGGTGCCGGACACATCGACCTCGGCCCCCGTTACGTCGATGACCAGTGGACACTGATGATTCACGACGGTACGCAGGCACAGCCGGTGTGGCGTGACCCCGACGAGACGGTGTTGCGGGTGTCCGACGCGGCACTGCAGACCGTTCCGGAGGATCCGGCGTACGAGTTTCTCGGCGTCGATGTCGGCGAACAGGTGTACGTGGTGCCGCAGGTCCAGAACCCCGATGTCGTCTGGCTCGGCTGGAACACCCAGGATCCCCGGGTGATGCAGAGCATCGACCGTGGCGTCACCCTCTCCTTGCTTGGCGTGGACGGCCCCGGAACCCTCACGACGTACCTGCAGTCGGGGAACTTCGCGGCCCCCGAGCCGCTGTGGCGCTCCGTCGAGCCGAAGGCCCAGCCGTTCTGGGCGGAGGTCAACACCCACACCCATGCCAACTGGGTCTTCACCGCACCTGGCGTCTACCTGATCGCGGTGCAGGTGTCCGCCGACCTGATCAGCGGTGAGACAGTGTCAGCAACCCGCATGTTGCGCTTCGCCGTGGGCGACGGCACCAGCGTTGACGAGGCGTATACCGCCACCACCGACCTCCCCGGATCGGTGGAACAGACCTCACCGGTCAGCGACCGCGCCGAGGCCGGCAAGCCAGCCGCCGAGTCCATGACTCTGCTCCTCCCCGCGATGGTGACGCTGGCGGTCCTGCTCGCCACCGGCCTGGTGCTTCTGCTGCTGCGGGGACGCCGGGCCAAGCGGCAGGCTGAGCGAGAAGGCGGGACCTCGCTGTCCGGGGGTGACCGTTGAGCGAGCTCGAGGTGGATCAGCTGGAGGTGGACCTCGGTGGCCGACCGGTCCTGCGGGACATCAACCTGCGCCTGGACCGGGGTGAGCTGGTCGGCCTCCTTGGCCCGAACGGCGCCGGCAAGACCACCTTGCTGCGCGCGATCCTGGCGCTGACCGGTATCCGCGCCGGCCGGGTGCTGGTCGGGGGCAAGCCGTCGCGCCCCGGCCGCTGCGAGATCGGCTATGTCCCCCAGCGCCACGAGTTCACCTGGGACTTTCCCATCTCCGTCGAGCAAGCCGTGTTGAGTGGCCGGACCGGCCGCATGGGGCTGTTCCGTCGCCCCGGCGTCGCCGACTGGCGGGCTGTCGGCGCCGCGCTGGACCGGGTACAGCTCACCGAGCTGCGTCGCCGCCCAGTCGGTGAGTTGTCTGGTGGGCAACGTCAACGCGTCCTGGTCGCTCGCGCGCTGGCTCTCGCGCCGCGGATCCTCCTGCTGGACGAGCCGTTCACCGGGCTGGACATGCCCACCCAGGAACTACTGGGTGACTTGTTCACCAGTCTGGCCGGTGCGGAGCACGCGGTACTGATGACCACCCATGACCTCGTGGCCGCAGTGGACACCTGTAGCCGCCTGGTCCTGCTCAACGGCCGGATCATCGCCGACGGACACCCGGCGGACCTGCAGGACGCCGCGCTGTGGACGACGACTTTCGGCGTGAGTGACACCTCCCCGCTACTGAAGCTCGTGAAGGCGATCTGATGTCGATCACCGACTTTCTCACCGACCTGTTCAACCCCAACCTCGCGTTCCTGCCGAAGGCCTTGGCGATCGCGGTCATGTCGAGCATCGTCTGCGGTGTCGTGGGCTGCTATGTGGTCCTGCGGGGCATGGCCTTCATCGGTGACGCCGTGGCCCACGCGGTCTTCCCGGGAATCGCGGTCGCCTTCGTCCTGCAGGGCAGTTTGGTCCTGGGCGGAGCCGTCGCCGGGGTTGCTACCGCACTGCTGATCGCGATCTTTTCGCAGAATCGACGAGTCAAGGAGGATTCGATCATCGGTGTCTTCCTCGTTGGCGCGTTCGCCCTCGGCATTGTGATCATTTCACAGGCCCCGGGGTACGCCGGGTCCCTGCAACAGTTCCTGTTCGGCTCGATCACCGGCATTCCCGACCGGGACCTCTATGTCGTCGGTGGCGCCGGCTTGGTCATCCTCGGCCTGGTGCTCGCCCTGCACAAGGAGTTTGTCGCGGTCTGCCTCGACCGGGAGATGTCGCGCTCGATGGGGCTTCCGGTCTTCTGGCTCGACATCGTGCTCTACGTTCTGGTCACCCTCGCCGTGGTGATCTCTTTGCAGACGATCGGAAACATTCTCGTCCTCGCTCTGTTGATTACCCCTGCGGCGGCGGCGCGTCTGCTCACTGACCGACTCGGCGTGATGATGCTGCTCGCCCCGGTGATCGGCGGCTCGGCAGCGGTGGTTGGCCTGTATCTGTCGTGGAGCTACGACACACCCGTTGGTGGCACGATCGTGCTGATTGCCACGGCCGTCTTCCTTGCCGCCTGGTTGCTTGCCCCTCGACATGGCCTCTTGGCCAGGCGGTGGCGGCGGAGGGCTGGGCAGGGCGATGGTTCCCGGCCCTCGTCACTGTCCGACCCCAGTTCCCGTCAGGAGGCGTCACCGGTTACCCGGTAGACCGCCCGGAGGGTCGGCGAGGGTGAGTGGACCTCGATGATCTTGGGATGCTCTCATCGCCAGCCCGTGACTTCAGTCGCGTTGGGTGCGCGGTCGGCCGCTTTCGGTGGTCGTTGTCCGGCCCCGCAGCGTGGCGATCCGCTGAGGGTGCATGACCGTGACCGAAGCCATGCGACAGTCGCTTCCCCCAGTTAAAGAAAACGACTATCGTTTCCAATAGCCGCGGTCCAAGGGGGACCGCGGGGAAGGAGTTCCTTCGTGCGTAAGCCCATCCGCCTGCTGCTCGCCTCCGGGGCGGCGACCGCGGCGCTGCTCGCGGTAACGCAACCAGCGCAGGCATCACTGGTGAGGTTCAGCTCCGGGCACATCGACCTGGTCGACATCGCCTACGAGGCCGGCGAGCTGGAGCTCGGTGTCCACGACGAGGACAATGACGTCGAATACGCCACCGACGAGGTGAAGGTCGTCGTCAAGCAGCAGGCCGAGGTGACGGTCCCGAACGACCCCGCCTTCGACTTCCTCGGCACCCCCGGCGTGTCGACGGTGTGGATCCTGCCCCAGATCCAGGACACCGACCTCGTGTGGCCCGGCGTCGCCACCGAGGAGGTCGAGGCCGGCGTCTTCACCGACGACGAGCTCACCCTCGCGGTGCAGTCGGTCAGCGGGCCCGGGGAGCTCGCCCTCTACACCGAAAACGCGGTCGGGCAGCCCAACGTCCTCGTCGACAGCGGTGCCGGTCTGCCCGACACCATCGCCCTGAACGCTGGCGACCACCAGCACTACAACTGGGCCTTCGACCGCGCCGGCACCTACTGCGTGACCTTCAGCGCCACCGGCACCCTCGCCGACACCGGGCAGCAGGTCAGCAGCGAGGCGGTCACCCTGCGCGTCGTGGTTCAGGGGTGAGCACTATGCACCTCCGTCGCCGAATTTTCACCGGCCTCGCCGTCACCGCCGCGCTGCTCGCCGGCACCACCGCTACCGCTGCCGCAACGCCGATCGTGATCTCCAGCGGCCACGTTGACGTCCTCGACGTCGACTACGCCGACGGCGCACTGACCGTCAACCTGCTCGACGACGACTCGGTGGAGCGCGACCCCGCCGATGTCATCCTGAGCGTCCCCAACACCGCCAAGGTCACCGTGCCCAGCCGTAGTGAGTGGTCGTTCCTCGGCACCGACAATCAAGCGTGGGTGCTACCGCAGGCCAGCAGCTCCGATCTGCTGTGGGCAGGTTGGAACACTGAAGAGGTGCCCAGTGGCGCGTTCCAGAACAACCGGGTCACCTTCAAGCTCACCAACGTCACGGGGCCGGCCGGCTTCAGTGCCTACACCGTCTCCGGCGGCACCCCAACGGTGCTCTTCGACAGCGGTGACGGGCTCCCCGACAGCCTGAATGTCAACTACAACACCCACGCCCACGTCAACTGGGGCTTCGACGCCGCCGGCACCTACGACGTCACCTTCGAGGTCACCGGCGTGCTCGCTGCCGACGGCACCACCATCAGTTCCGGTGCCAAGACCTGGACCTTCGAAGTCCTTCCCTGATCCGACCCTACCCCCAGGCCGCCAACCACAGACCTGCAAGGTACGGGAATCTGTAGGCGGCTGAGCCGGCCGGCGCGAGCCCATCACCCCTGGGCCTCGCGCCGGCCATCTCCATACCAGTGCCGCCGTCCGGCCCGACGGCGGCAAGAGCCGCGCGGCGGCCGAGGCTGAGGAGGCCGGTCAGGGGCGTTCGATCCGCGTCGGGTCGCCCCGGACCAACTCGTCGTGGGCGCGCCTTCTGGTGGCCACCAGCGCTCGCTGGGCTGCCTCGTCGCCGACGGCGAGCCGTTGCCGTAGCAGCCGCAGGGCGATGCCGCGGTTGAGGCTGAACTGCCGCTCGGTGTCGACCACGACGGTGGTGCCGGTCGGACGATGCGTAGCCCGTACGGCGGTGCTGGCCTTGTTGCGGTGCTGGCCACCCGGCCCACCCGTGCGTACGGCAAGCACCTCCACGTCCGCCTCGGCGAACCGGGTGACCGGGGCGTCCACCTCGCACCGGCGGGCTGCGACGTACCAGTTCTTTCTGCCCTGGCCGGCGCGGTAGGGGCTGGGCGCCTGCCAGCACAACGTCCCGGTCCAGCCGTCGGCGAACGCCGCCGCCTCGGCGCCGGTGAGTCGGAGTAACACCGACCGGTAGGTGCCGGGTCGGTCACCGACGACGCTGTCCAGCCGTACCACGTCCACGTTGTTGCGGGCGGCGTCGGCCTCCAGCCGGCGCAGCAGCCGGGCCACCGCCCAGGCGCACTCCTGGGGACCCCGGCCAGCCGACAACAGCAGGTGCAGGTTCATCGCTGTCCCCGTCGCCGGCGCTCCGGTCGTCGGTCGCCGCGCGGGGGCACCCCCATGTCCGGGGTCTTGTAGGTGACCACCGGGACCGTGGTCGTCACCGGAGTGGCGAGCTCATGCGCGACCAGGTCACCCACCACCTGCTCGATTCGTTTGTACGCGGTCGGCGCCTCCTCGAAGAGCAGCTGCCGGTCGCCGCAGACCACCAGCGAACCCAGCGGGGTACGGCGCAGCTCCTTGACCGTGTGCTTGGCCCGGCCCCGGCGCAGCGCGTCCGTCCGGGACATCTTGCGGCCCGCCCCGTGCGCCACCGAATGATTGGCCTGGGTGCCCGCGTGCCCGGCCACCAGGTACGACGGGGTGCCGCGGGTGCCGGCGACGAGCACGTCCCGGCCGTCGCCCGGTGCCGCGCCCTTCCGGTGCAGGTAGTGCCCGTCACGTACCTCGACCAGGTTGTGGCATTGGTCCACGATCGGAGCGGTCGGCTCGGCACCCAGCGCGATCGCGGCCCGGGCGGCCAGCAACCGCCGGTTCAGCGAGCCCCAGCGCACCGCGTCGTCGTGCCGCGCCAGGTACGCGGCCGGGTCCTCGGCGGGCCCGGCGCCGCGCTGCTCGGTGTGCGCGCGCAGAATCCGCTCGCCGAGGCCGCGGGATCCGCTGTGGACGACGAGGACCGTGTCACCGGCGGTGAGCCGCAGTCGTGCGGCGTGGTCCGGGTCAAGGACCTCGCCGACGCGGGCGAGCTCGACGAAGTGGTTGCCCCGCCCCACGGTACCGAGACCGTCGAGGTGGCCGGCGGGGATGTCACCGTCCAGCACGGACCAGGCCGGGTCGCCGGCGTCTCGGACCGGGTCGAGCGGGCGGTCCAGGTCGGGGAAGCGGGCGGCGAGCCGTTCGGGTACGACCCGCTTCAGCGCGATCGGGAAGACGGCGATGCCGCAGCCGATGTCCGAGCCGACCAGGTGGGGGTAGAGCACGGTCGAGGTCATCGCGGCGCCGATCGGGGCGCCCTTGCCGGGATGCAGGTCCGGCATGCCGGCGACATGGAGCATGCCGTCGAGGGCTGCGACCTGGTGGCACTGGTCAACGGCGTCGGACTCGACCCAGCTGGTCGGGGAGGCGAAAACGGTAACGGTGGCAGGGGTGGGTGCCGGCCGGGACTCCGGCCGGGCAGGTGGAACAGACAAGGACGCTCGCTTCTCGCCAAGGGATGGGTGGACCGCCGCCGATCGCGATGGCGTGGCGGCGACGAAGGTGCTGCCCTCACAACGACATGCTGCCCAGCGTCCCGGAGTTCACTGTCGCCGACAACCGACTTTCCACATTTCGAGGTGCAGTCTGTCGACCCTGCCGGTGGGCCTTGACGCTGATAGCCGCGGTAAGTTAGAAAGCCCGGCATGAGCTGGGCCTGGGTCCGGACCGCGACCGTGATCGTCGTAGCGGTCGTGCTGGTGCCGCTGCTGACGCTGCACGCCTACCTGCTCCTCTGGTTCTATCCGGATCTGACTCACCACCTCCGGCCGGCGCTGTGGCTTGTGATCTTCGCGTTGACCGTGGCGGGGGCGGGATGCCTGGTGATCGGCTGGTTCCGTCGGCACCGGTCCGCGTGGTGGTGGGTCTGGCTGCCCGCGGCCGCGCTGTGTGTCGCGGCAAGTTGGCCGTTCGTCGCTCGTCTCTAGAAACTACTGGATCGAGATGCGGTCGTCGGGCGGGACGTGGCGGCGACTGCCATATCCGGTGACGAGCCGCTGCTCGTTTACGGTGCAGTTGCTCAGCATTCCCGGCAAGACCTACCAGTTCCAGCTGCGCGCCGAAAACATCGGCGGCTACAGCGGGCCGTCGAACACGGCGAGCGTGACCCTGACGATCACGGCGCCGAGCACGCCGGCCAGCGTACGCGCTGTGCCGCAGACCACCTCATCGGCGGTACGGATGTCGTGGAGCGCGGTGAGCCGGGCCACCGGGCGGAAAGTATGGGCACGTGGCCTGGGTGGCCGAACCGACGGCTCGTACATCATCATCGAGGAGTGTAACTACACGACCGCCAATTCGTACTCACGGCGACGCATCAGCGCAAGCAGCGTGGATAGCTACCTCGCACTGCTGTGAGAGCGGGGGACCCGCTGGGCGAGTCGGTCGGCTTTAGCTGAAGAGGTGCTGCCGGCACAGCGACCCGCAGTCTTGGTCTTGTTGTCGGCGGCGTAGATAGTCAGGATAGCGAGGGCTGCCAGGGGTAAGAGTGGTGCGCGGCGGCACCAGAAGTCCCCACGTCGGGCTTGGTGCTCGTCCAGGCCAACACCTGAGTCGTCAGCCCGGCGACTCAGGCCTGTGCTCCGAAGGCCAATCGCCGTTGTCTCCCCAAGCTGCCCCGCATCAGCCAGGCGACCGGCGCGGCCGGCAGCGTCTTGGGTCTTGCCGGTCGGGATGCGGGAAGTATGTTTCGCTGCGGAAAATGCGGTGGGGCAGGGTAACTCGACAAGGATCTCGTAGAGCCGCGAAGCGCGTGCCCTGGCCGTGGGCCACCCCGGCGCCGCCCCGGAGTTAGGCATTCCATTTTCCTAGGAAGCTCTACGGGATATGAGATACACGGGTGGTCCAACGCAGGCGCGCCATGCTGCCGTTTCCGGTGTTGTAGCGGTGTAGCCACCGGAATGGGGTCAGTCGGGCCTCGCGTTCGTCAGTAAAGGCGCGGCGGCCCTGCAGGGTCTCGCGTTTGAAGGTGGCGTTGAACGACTCCGCGGCGGCGTAGTCGGCGGAACTCCCGACCGCGCTCATCGACTGCCGGACCCCGGCTGCGGTGCAGGCCTCGGCGAAGGCCCGAGAGGTGTACTGCCTGGGCTCCGTGGTCGGTGTGCATGATCGGGCCGTGCAGGCTGCCCCGGGTGCGCTGGGCGGCGCGGAGGGCGTCGATGACCAGTTCGGTGCGCATGTGATCGGCGATCGCCCAGCCCGGCTCAGGCATCCCGGGCCGATGCTGCCGTCTGGTTGAGGTTGATGCCCCAGAAGAACAGGTACTTCACCTGCCCGCCGGCATCGGCGATCGCCTGCAGTTCGGGCAGGCTGAGCGGCGGTGAAGCAATCTCCGGCATATCCAGCAGGCTGCCGGAACCAGCCACTAACGCGCTATTGATTTGGCTGCCAGGAGTAGCCGGCCTTTCAGTCTTTGGACGGGTGCCAGGTGCGTACGGCGCGTGCGGCTGTGGTGCCGCAGAGCAGGGTGAGAGCAATGGCGATAGCGGCGATGCCGAGTAGCGCTGCCGACAACACTGGTACGGAGACTTCGCCGGTCCTGCGGATCTGTAGGGCCAGCGTTCCGAGGAAGGCGGCGACGAGCGCGCCGATCACCGCGGAGACGATGAGCGGCAGGGCGAGGTTCCAGGCGGCGATGCCGAGGTAGAGGCGGGTGCGGGCGTCGTATGTGGTGAGTACGCCGAGGGAACGGATCTGGCTGAGGAAGATTCCGGTGGCGGCCAGGATGCCGGCGAGGGCGAGGATGGTCACGCCGGCTGCGCCGAAGGAGAGCACCCAGTTGAAGACGGCGGCTCCGGCGAGTCCGCCGCCGATCCACTCTTGGCCGGGAGTCGAGATGTGCGGTTTAGCCAGCTCCCGGTACGCGGTGCCGGCGATGGCGTTGACCCCGCTGTCGCCGTCGGGGTTGAGTACGAAGAAGCCGTCCACTTCGCCGGACGGTGGCGGGGTCGTGGCGATAGTGAACCGGGGGCTGGAGATTTCGGTGTCGTGCTGGAGGACCCGGCCGGTGCGGTTGATGGTGGTGTAGAGTCCTCGATCGGGGTGGCGGCGGTGGGGCAGGTCGACAGCTGTCCCAATGACCGCAGTGCTGGGCATATTGCCACGAGCGTTCGACCCGCCGGGGTGGTGTAGGTGGCCAAGACGCGATCCGGGCCAATGCGGTCGATGAACCGCTGCGCTTCCTGCGGCTGTGCGTCACCGCGAACGGTGACGAGTTGGTTGCCGACAACGACGGCGGAGGCGGTGACCCCGTTCGCGATTCCGTGGGTGCGCTGCACGATCCACTCCTGCTGGACCTGCACCTGAACGAGCAGGCCGAGGCCGATGACGAAGGCCGCGCACAGCTGCGCCACGAGCACGGGACGTGCGCTGAGCCAACGGCCACCGACGATTGCCGACGGCCGGCCTCGTCGCGCGCCGTGACGAGCGATGAGTCGGCCGCCGGCGCCAGCCCAACCGGCCAGAACGGCGGGCAGCAGCGCCAGGGCGAGGACCGTGGCGATGAGGAAGGCGGCCAGCCCGACCGAGGATCCGGCGCCGGCACCGTCGCGGGCGGTGCTGGCCCCCCAGACTGCCAGGATGATCGCCAGCGGGAACAAGGCCCTGATCGGCCGCCCGAACCGTTGTTGGATCCGACGCGGTGCGGTCTCCGAAGCGGCGCGGCTGCGTAGCTGCGCGACCAGTACGAGGGCCAGCACCGCGGCCGCGGTGGCGAGCGCCAGCAGCGGGAGCCCGGCACGGAAGCGGGCCAACACGTCAGCCTTGACGACATGGTCGACTACCGGCAGCGGTACGTCGACCACGGTCGTGGCCGCCGCGGCGAGCGCCCCCACCAGGGTGCCGACCGTGACGGGGAGCGCGGCCTCACCCAGGAGGAGGTAGGCGCGGGCGGAGCGCGGGGCGCCGAGGGCGTCGAGCAGGGCCAGCCGCCGGTCACGCCGCTCAGCGTTACTACGCACCGCGAGCAACAACAACAGTGCGGCGGGGAGGGCGATCAGACACGCCGCCAGGATGAAGAAGTCGATATCTGTCCACTTGCCGTAGTTCGTATCGGTCCTGGTGGTTCGATCGACCACCATCTGTTGTTTGTCGACACCGAACCCGCTGATAGCCACGAGCCCGTCCCGCCGGTCGAAGGCGGCATCGGTGCGGGGCCGATAGTAGGCGAGCCGTTCCTGGTCGGCGGCGAGACCTTCGGCGCCGATGGTGCCCCCAACCCGCCCGTAGCGTTCGGTCAGCTGATCCCGGCCCGCCTGGTCAAGCAGCGACGGGGAGACGAAGACTTCCCCCGGGGCGGGCCACCGGGACAGCCCGGGTGGCGGCGCCGCGTCCGCGCGGCTCGGCGCCAGATACACGACGAGGAACTGACGGTTGTTCACCCGGTCTGCATGCGGGATCCACCGGGCGACCGCGCTTTCCTCCTGCCCCTGGACCAGGAACACCGGCTCCCGTGCGGCGACGCTTGTGTTCCGCGCGTCGTACATGGCCGCGATACTGATGAAGGTCCACGCGGTGAGCAGGGTCACCGCGGCAGCCACGGCCAGGGACCACCGATGCGTCACGGCACCAGCGCCGGCCCGTCGCCCCGCGCGGTGACCGGCAGCGAGCAGCACGAACGCACGGTTCACGAGCTACCCGTCGGCATCGCGGTGAGTCGGCCCGCGTCGAGGGCGAGCTGCTGATCCGCGCGCGCGGCGACCCGGTCGTTGTGCGTGACGACGATCAGCGCGCAGCCGTACCGGCGCGGCAGGTCGAACAGGAGATCGCTGACGACCTGCCCCGAGGCGCTGTCGAGAGATCCGGTCGGCTCGTCCGCCAGGATGACACCGGGCCGCGTGATCAACGCGCGCGCCACCGCGACCCGTTGGCGCTCACCGCCGGACAAGGTAGCGGACGCGGCGTCGGCGAGCTCTCCAACACCAAGATCATGCAGCAGTGTCTTCCCCCGCTCGTAGCTCGCCCGCCGCGGTGCGGAATTCAACAGTGCCGGCAGCGTCACGTTCTCCAACGGCGTCAACTCGGGCAGTAGCTCACCGAACTGATACACCAAGCCGACCGACCGCAGCCGCAACGCCGATCGCGCCCTCGGCGGCAGACTTGTCAGTTCTTGGCCGTTGATCCAGACGCGACCACCCGCCACTGGCAGGATCCCCGCGAGGCACATCAGCAGCGTCGTCTTCCCCGTGCCGCTGGGCCCGGTCACCGCCAACGACGTCCGCGACGGCACGTCGAACGAAACGTCACCGAAAATTTCACGTTCGGCCACCGCATAGCGTAGCGCCTCGGCCCGCACCGTAGAGGTTTCCCTCATTGCGCCCTCCCCGGGACATGCGACGTGGGCCAGCATAGATACTGACCCACTCCAGATCGAACGGACACCCGGCGATGCCAAACTATGTCCTGCCGGTTACGGACCTGGGAATGAAAGCGGAATCGGGGTTGCGGGCGCCTCCTAGGATCGCGATATGTCTAGTATTCCTCGGGCGTTGAAGATCGCAATCGCCAGTGCGACGCTGGCTGCCACCGCCTTTGTGGTGCCCACATCCGCTGCCGCGTTACCTACTCAGACAGCTGGGGGAAGCTCCTCCGGCGGGCTGGATCGGGGTGAGTTACGCACCGCGCTCGCCGCGGTGCCCGAAGCCGGGGTTCCGGGTGCGCTGGCCGCTGTGCGCGATGGCCGGCACGACTGGCGCGGCAGTGCCGGCCAGGCGTTCCTGACCAGCTCCCGACCGATGCAGCCGCAGCTGCGGCACCGCATCGGCAGCATCACCAAGACGTTCGTCGCCACCACTGTGCTGCAGCTCGTTGACGAGGGCCGGCTGGGCCTCGACGACCCGATCGGGGAGCTGCTGCCGGAGACCGTGCCGGGTGAGCGTGGCGCCGAAGTCACCGTCAGGATGCTGTTGAACCACACCAGCGGCATCGGCAACTACACCAACGCGATGCTCGACTCGTGGGCGGCGATCGACGAGATGCAGGTAACGACGTACGCTCCGGCAGATCTGGTGGCGACGGGCCTGGCCATGCCGCCGACCAACGCGCCCGGGGCGGGGTTCAGCTATTCGAACACGAACTACATCCTGGCGGGCCTGCTGATCGAGTCGATCACTGGAAACCCGGCGGCGGCAGAGGTACAGCAACGCATTCTGCGGCCCCTGAAGCTAACGGGGACGTCGTTTCCTGGGACTGATCCGACTATTCGTGGCCCACACAGTGGTGCCTACTTCGCCCCGTTCGGGGTTCGTGACCTCAGCGAGTTCAACATGAGCTGGGGGTGGATGGCGGGCGAGATGATTGGGACCACGGCGGACCTGAACACCTTCTTCCGGGCCCTACTCGGCGGTGATCTGCTCAGTCCGGCCATGCTCGATGAGATGCTCGCCGGGGTGCCAATGCTGCCGGATGCGCCCGATGCCGGTAGCTATGGTCTGGGTATTTACTCGATTCCTACCCCGTGCGGTGAGTTCTTTGGTCATGACGGTGCGGTTGTCGGTCACCTGACGTTTTCATTGCACAGCCGGGATGGTGGGCGCCAGGTATCGACCGGGATAAACCTCAGTCACTATCAGATCGGCCTGCCCGAGGCACATCCGATCGACATCGCCTGGCAGTCGTTCCTGCTGACGGCGATGTGCCCGACCAGCGAGACGAGTGGCCGGTCGGCAGCGGCCGTGCTGCAGCTGCCCAGCGTGACCCGGATGCCGGGCAATGACGCGGCGGTTGCGGGGCCCTGATTTCACGCAGGGGCGAGGCCGACTCTCCGATGGCAGGCGGCCTCGCTGCTGCGAGAGTGCGGAGGACGTCCCTGATTCGGGCGGCACGACAGTCGGAGCTCGGCGATCTGGCGCGGCTTGAGGTCCAGGCTGGCCGGCTCTTCCATACGGTTGGCAGGTCAGAAATAGCTGATCATGCCGTGGATCGACAGGCCCTGCGGCGAAGTCAGCGGCAGGGGCTGATCTGGGGTCGGTGGGTGGCGGGCCGCGAGGTCGCGGCGGTGCCGGTGGTACGACTGGGGCTGGGCAGCGGCGTACCCGCCGCTGCCCAAGCGCTGGAGGACTGCTGTCTGCCCCAGGCCGTACGTGTCAGATGTCGGCCGCGACCGGGTAGTGGTCGGCGTAGTCGGTGTAGCAGTAGCGGACGAACCAGCTGGTCACGCACCACTTCGGTGCCTCGACGGCTAACGTCTCGTTGTCGCCGGCACCGTTCCTTACGTGGCCGTTGCGTTGCAGGATGTAGTCGAGTTGCTGGCGGCTGTCCCGGTCGTCGTTGTAGTCGGCCATGTCGTTGCGCTGTGCGTCCCACGAGTACGGATGGCCGGTGAACGCGGCATCGCTGACATCGAGCCGGGCCAGCATGCTGTCGTACTCGGTGGAGTAGCGGTCAACGTTGAGATCACCGGCGACGATGACTTGTTCGTCCGCGGGGATTTGGCGAGCGTCCAGGAAGGCGTCGAGCTCGTCGAACTGGGCTGCCCGTACCTGGGCCCCGGTGCCGTCGGCGCAGCCGGTGTCGGCCGCCTGCGCATGAGTGCCCACCACGTGTACGGGTTCCTCGTTGACGTTGAGCTGCGCGTAGACGAAGCCCTTGTTGGAAAACCAGTCTGCGCCGCAGCCGTCCGCATAGACGTACTGGATTTCTTCCACGATGGGCCACCGGCTCAGGACGGTCACTCCACCATCCTCCGGGGTCGCGCTGGAGTATGAGCCCAGAGTGGCGTCCCAGCCGGACCTCGACCGGCCGAGAACTGGGGTTTGGTAGGGGTACTCCGCAGCAAGCTGGTCTTTGAGCTGGTCGGATGCCTCATTGTCGAACAGTTCCTGCAGGATGACGACATCCTGGCCGGTGATGTAGTCGGCCTCGGCGATCAGGTTGGCGCGCGTGACCTGCCCCCAGTTCGGGAAGAGTAGCTGGGGCAGGAACATGACGTTGTGGGTCAGGACCTGCAGCGGTGCCGGGGCGGCGGCGGCAGGGGCGATGGGGGTGAGCAACCCGGTCGCGGTGAGAGCAAGGGCGAGCAGCAGACTCAGCGGTCTCTTCATGAGCATCGATGGTGGCTGTTGTGGTCAGCCGAATTCAATTACTCGAGGATGTTCAATGGATGAACATGTTCACCGTCGTGCGGCTACTGGCCTGGGCTGGGATCAGCGATATCCGGTGGTGTCGGCGGGCTTGCCGACGTCCTGCACCTCGACCAGGTATCGCCAGGCATCGGGCTGACTCCCATCAAGGTCGGTGAAACCGTAGACCTTCGCCAGTTCCCCGCTGGAGAGCGACCTGCCATGCCATCGGGAGGCCTCCGGGTCCTGTGCCAGGGCCGCCACGGCGCGGCCAACATAGGCCGGGCTCTCGGAGATCGCGAAGTGGGGCTCGACCGCGAGGGCGTCGCGCCAGTTCTGCTCGGTCACCCCGAAGCTGTCCAGCATGTCCTCGGACCGCAACCATCCGGGCGTGAGTAGCACCGATGTCGTGTCATGCGATCGGAGTTCGTGCGCCAGTGCGAACGCCATCCGGCTCACGGCGCCCTTGGCGAGATCGTAGAAGAACGAGTTGCGGTAGGTGGCCGCGTTGTACTCGTCTGTCCCGTCGGTCATCTCGACGACCAGTCCGCCCGGGTTCCGGATGAGCAGGGGCAGCGCGAAGTGACTGGTGACGGCGTGGGTCTCCACGGCGAGACGCAGCGTGTGTAGCCCGGCGTCCAGGTCTGACTCCCAGACCGTCTTGTTCCACTCCACCTGGGAGGTGCCCCAGATGTCATTGACGAGTATGTGGAGGGCGCCCTGCTCGGACTCGATCCGGGCGATCAGCGCGCGTACCTCGGCGGGGACCAGGTGGTCGACCCGCACCGCGATGCCGACCCCGCCAGCGGCGCTGACCAACTCGGCGGTTTCCTCAATGGTCTCCGGCCGGTTCATCTCCGATCGTTGGGCGCGGGTTGATCTGCCGGTGACGTAGACGGTAGCCCCGGCCGCTCCGAGCTGGATGGCGGTTCCTCGCCCGGCGCCTCGGGTCCCTCCGGCGACGAGCGCCACCTTGCCGGTCAACTGCTTGGCCATGCGCCGTACCCTAGCGGCGAGCCGTGGCTCCCCGCGTGGCTTTTTTCCGGCCCAGGTAGTAGGTCCGCTGCTCCTGGTCTAGGTGTTCGATGGCGGCACGTAGTAGCGTCCGGGGCATGGTGGCCGCGTGCCGGTCGAGGAACTCGAGCAGCCGCGTCCGGTCCTGGTCCCCGGCGCTGCGCAACAGCCAACCGGTGGCCTTGTGGATCAGATCATGTGGATCAGCGACGAACATCTCGGCGATCCGGAACGTGTCGTCGAGGTCGCCGACGCGTACGAACGCCATGGTGCTGACGATGGCGGTTCGTCGCTGCCACGGGTCGTTCGAGCGGGCCAACTCGTACAGCACGTCGCGGGGCTTGTCGACCAGATGGGCCCCCACCACGTTCGCGGCACCGAGGTCGACCAGGTCCCAGTTGTCGATCCGGTCATGCCGGCGCAGGTAGAGGTCGTACAGCTCCGCCCGGCGGGCGTCGGTGGTCTTCTTCCGCGTGGCCTGCTTAGACATGATGCTGACCGCGCCGGCGCGTACCTCGTGGATCGGGCTGTCGAGTAGGAGTTCGATCTCGCTGGGCGCCAGGTCGATGAATTCCTTGGCCAGCGCGAATACCTGACCCATTCGGACGCCCAGGAACGTGTCGCCCTCGGCGTGCCTGAAGTAGCGCTGGATCTTGCGGAGCTCCTCATCCGACTGGTGCGTCTGCAACTTTTCGAGGAACTGCTCGGCGCTGACATCCGTCATGGTGGCCCCTCCGATCGATAGGCGATCGTACCGATCTCCTGAGCCGCCCAGTGCCGCTCGACCACGCGTGTCCCGGGGAGCCGAACCGCCGCGCACCGGTAGAACGGGCGCGTAGGGCGGGCGGCCGGTCAGCTCGCGTCACCTCGCCGGAGCACCCTTCACCTGCGAAGACATGCCGGGGTCGGGCTTGACAGGGCAGCAGTCGAAGGATATAACCAACTCGTTATGAAACAAACTGGTTATGCGCTCGATGAGCCCGAGCGTCTCGATGCCACCTTCGCGGCCTTGGCAGACCCGACTCGGCGAGCGATCCTCGCCCGGCTCGCGCAGGGTGACGCGACGGTGAAGGAGATCGCCGCCCCGTTCCCGGTGAGTCAACCGGCGATCTCCCGGCACCTGAAGGTCCTGGAGAGCGCGGGGTTGATTTCCCGCGAACGTGTCGCCCAACGTCGGCCGTGTCACCTTGAGGGGCGCCAGCTCAGGTTGGTCGTGGACTGGCTGGAGAACTACCGCGGCTACTGGGCGGAGGCGTACGGGCGCCTGGACGAACTCCTCGACGAACTCCAGGCCGGTGACGATGCCCGCCAGTCGAGCGGCGGCCGGGAGGGGCAGGGAATATGACGGCGAAGACGCTGCGGGTGACCACACCGGCACCGACTGACATCGTTTTGACCCGGGCGTTCAACGCGCCGCGGCACCTCGTGTTCGATGCTTTGACCAAGCCCGAGTTGCTCAGGCGGTGGTTCGGCGCTCGCGGTTGGCGCCTGGTCGAGTGCGAGGTTGAGCTACGGGTCGGTGGGAGCTGGCGCTTCGTCTCGGTGGGGCCGGATGGCCTGAAGATGGGCCAGGGTGGGGTGTACCGCGAGGTCCAGGCGCCGGACCGGCTCGTCTATACCGAGTCCTACGACGACCAGTGGGTGCCGGGCGAGTCCCTCGTCACCACCGTCCTCTCCGAACGCGCCGGGTTGACCACGCTCCAGACCACGCTGCGCTACTCGTCGCCAGAGGTGCGCGATCTGGTGCTGGCCACGCCGATGGAGCGGGGCGTGGGGGAGAGCTACGACCGGCTCGACGAGGTGTTCGCGTCGCGATGATCCGGGCCCGGGGGAGCCAACAAGAATATGTCGGCGGCCGGAGAGCGTGTCCGCCATGCAAGGAGTAGTGCGAGCGAGAGCGGAAAAAATGAACTGGACGCTGGAAGTGGTGCTGGTGCCGGTAGCGGACGTGGACCGCGCCAAGGATTTCTTCACCGAAAAGTTGGGTTTCCACCTGGATTTCGATTCTCGCGGCGACAGCGAGTTCGGTCCGGTGCAGCTGACCCCACCGGGTTCCGGGTGCTCGATCATCATCGGGAAGGGCATCAGTTCGATGGAGCCGGGCTCGCTGAAGGGGGTGCAGTTCGTGGTCGCGGACGTGCGGAAGGCCCGTCAACAGCTGGTGGAGCGGGGGGTCGAGGTCAGCGAGGTCCGAGTGGCCGGGCCGGAGGGCTTTCGCCCGGCCCGGGACGGCGACAGCCTGGACAATGTCGGCTTCATCGTTTTCGACGATCCGGACGGCAACCACTGGACAGTGCAACAGATCTCGTCCCGCGGATAGTGCGGTGGGGCGTGGGCGGTTCAAGTTGGGGCCCGGGCCTGGCATCGTAGAGCCATGTGTCGGAACATTCGCGTGCTCCACAACTTTGAACCGCCCGCCACCGACGACGAGATCGAGGCCGCCGCGATCCAGTACGTGCGCAAGGTCAGTGGTGCGACCAGACCATCTGCGGCCAACGAGGAGACGTTCAACGAAGCCGTTCGGGCGGTCGCCGCGGCCACGCAGACCCTCCTGGGTGACCTGGTGACGAAGGCGCCGCCCCGGGACCGCGCAGTGGAGGCCGCGAAGGCCAAGGCGCGTGCCGCCGAGCGGTACGGGGACCGCGCAGCAGCGGGGCGGGGCTGACCGGGCCGTGGTCAGGCCGAGTCGTCACCTGTCTGTTCAGCGGAGAGCCGGTCGAGGATCGGTAGGAGCTGCGCCTCCTCGTAGTCGAGATGCGCCTCGACCGCGGCGGTGAGCCGGTTGACCTCGGTCCGCACGCTCGTCCGGTCCACGTCGGCTGACCCGACCACCTGCTGCAGTTGCTGGAGCAGCGCGTCCAAGGCCGCGTGTTCCTCCCGCAGCCGCCGCACCGTATCGGCGAGCTCGGGATGGTGCTGGGCAACCACCGGGAGCAGTTGGTCGTCCTCGCTGCGATGGTGATGACCGAGGCCGCCGCAGAGGGCGAGGCAGTTGATGCGCAGCTGCGCACCGAGGCTGCTCCCCGGCCGTGCCAGCTCGCTGCGGATGACCGCCAACTCGCGGCGGAAGGCGTCGTGAATCAGCTTCAGGCCACTGCTCCAGGTGGCCCCGACCGGCCGGCCGCGGAGCGGGTTCAGCGCCACAACCGGTGGCGGTTCCGGGGCGAGGGAACGCTTCCGCCGCAGTACGGGGTCCAGCTCCGCCGCCCGGTCGAGCGCGGCGTCCCGTTCGCCCTCCTCGAGCAGCACCGCGTGGGCCTCGATCGTGAAGGCGTCGTTCTCCAGGGTCACCTGCGGCTCGGCGAGCAGGTCGTCGTACCAGTCCGGCCTGGTGCGACTTCCGTCGGGCAGCGCGACGACCAGGATATGTCGGTCTTCGCCGAGGAAGAACTCCACCCAGGTGGTACGCGGTGCCCCGGTTTCTCGGTGTGCGGTGGTGAGCAGAATGTTCCGCCGGTCTTCGGGAGTCTTCGAGCTCTGTCCCTGCGGGGCGTGGAAATCCTTGATCTGGGTAGCGTGGTCGGACGGCAAAGCGTGTACTCCATTCCTTGGGTGGGTGTCGTTCTTGTCAGCGGCTACCAGCGCAGCCTGAGCCGATGGCGGCTGGCCAACGAAACGGTGTGGGCACCACAAATCACCGGCTGGGGCCGGATGCGCTTGCGGAAGTAGCGCGGCGAGAGGTGGGGAAAAGAAAAGCGCAGGCGACAGCAAGCAGAAGTGCGGTTGCTGTGCTGGCAAATAGCTGATCCGGAGGGTGGGGCTCGGCCCCGCCGGGCGATCACGCCCCGGCCGGGAACCCTATTCGCTTCTGGCGTGTAGCCGACCCGGCAGTCATAGCGCGACGATAGCATAGGTGAATATCTGGGTCTCACCCAAAGCTGCCAGCTCTGCCCGGAATGCCGGCTCTACCGGGTCGGTTGGGTCTACCGGCTCGGTGGGCCACGTGGCCGCTGCGGCCGCTCGCCGCGCGGGTAGCGGGTAGCGGGTAGCAGGCAGCAGGCGATGGCCGAACGTCAGGATCCGCTGGTCGAGGTGAGGTGCCCGGGCACCCGAATCAGGGGACCATGCAACATTTCCAGGGGGATGCGGGGTAGTCATAGTGTGAAGGTGCCTGCACTCCCGCCGGACGGGTCCGGGTTCGACGCGTTCGTGCGACAGAGCGCCGCCGGGCTGCTGCGCTTGGGCAACATTCTGACGCTGGACCGAGCCGCCGCGGAAGATCTCGCCCAGGAGACCCTGATCCGCGTCGGACTGGCCTGGTCACGGGTACGCGCGGACGGAAATCCGGTTGGCTATGCCCAGCGCACCATGACCAACCTCTTCCTCAACGAACGCCGACGTCGCCGGCCGACGCCGACCGACACCATCCCGGAAACCGGGTACGAGGACACCGCACTGGCCGCGGTGGAGTCGACCGCCGGGGTTCGGCGGATCCTCGCGAGCCTGCCACCGAAGCAGCGGGCGGCGATCGCCTTACGTTATGTCGCCGACCTGCCGGACGACGAGATCGGTCGCCTCCTGAACTGCACCCCGGCGACGGTGCGGTCGCAACTCTCCCGAGGCTTGTCCCGCCTCCGTACGACGCTGACAGCAGAAGGGTGAATTCGGTGTCCGAGAATTTCGCCGACAAGCTAGCCGAACTGGATAAAGAAGACTTCCGGCTTCCGGTTACGGACGCTTTCGTCACCCGGGTGCATCGAGGTGTACGCCGACGTCGAGTTCTGCGCGCGGGTGCGGCCGGCGGCGCGGTGGCCGCCACCGCCATCGCCGTCACTGTCGCGGTTTCCCTGACCGGGATCACCCAATCGGCCCCGCTTCCGAACTCGTCCACTGGTCCGTCGGTGGCCGCCCCGCCGACCTTCGTTGCGTACCCGCTTTACCAGCCACTGGACGGCTATCGGGTCACCTCCGTTCCGGAAGGGCTGCGGGCCAATGTTGCGCAGTTCGGACCTGTTAGCTACGCCGTGTCGAAGAACCAACTGCACAACGACAGCGGGATGCCCACCTCGACCGGTGGCGGAGCGGTCGCCGGCTCCGACCATCCGACCGCCACGACAACTTACCGTAACTATGTGCGGCCCAACGGGGCGAATTGGCTCTGGATTTCGGTGTTGCGCCCGGAACGGACGACGGCGGAGGTTGATCGGGCGCAGGTCACCGAGTGGCTGGTCGGCTGGGCCATCAAAGGCACGGAGGTGATTGACAGCTTCCCGGTTCCGGCCGGTCAGGCCCAGCTCACCAGAACTGGCGGCTCCGAGGTCACCGTCCACGCGGTGGTGATCACGACGCCCAGCGGTACGGTGATCGACGTCAGCGGGAATGGAGCGGTGCCAGTCGCGGACCTGAGGGCGGTGGCCGCCGGAATACTGCCGCCGTGACGAGTCGTCGCTCGCCGGGAGCGCGGCTGATTACAGAGCGGAGGGTTCATGGTCAACGAGGTGGCGGTACGGATCGCGCGCCCGTGCACGGATCTGGCGGCTGCGGAACGGTTCTACGTCCAAGGTCTCGGCCTGGCCCTGCTGCAGCGGATCGCGGCGAACGGGCCCGGTGAGCACGACCTGTTGATCCTCGGGCGACGGGAGGCGAACTGGCACCTGGAGCTGGTCGGCGGCGCCGACCTTACGGTGCGGCCGGCGCCCACCGCCGAGGACCTACTGGTGCTCTACCTGGACCAGCCGATCGATGAGGCGACTGTCGATGGCCTGAAGCAGGCCGGCGGTCGGGTGGTCTCCCAGGGGCCCTACTGGGATCGTTGGGGCGTCACTGTTGAGGACCCGGATGGCTACCGGGTGGTCCTATCCAGCCGATCCTGGTCGAACGCGGGCTGATCAAGTCCAAACAAAGTTTTGGCGTGCATCCCGGCAAGCGGGCTGCCAGACCCGCAGCCGATCGGAGAGCCGGGTCACACTCTTGCTGCGGCGAGCGGGAAGTGCCGTCGGTGCCGGCGCTCCCACAGTGGCCTTCTGAGCCAACTGCGGCTCAGCCCGCGGTGGCTGGGCCCGTCTCGGTACGGTTGGCCCCGGCCGATCCGGCCACGGCGGAACGCTCGGAGATGACCACCGAGATGCCGTCCAGCACCCGCTGGAGGCCGAACTCGAACGCGTACTCCGGCTCGTACGCCGCGCCGTGCGCCTCGCCTGCGGCTGCTCCTACTCGGGCGGCCGTCGGATAACTACCCGACTTCATGAATTTCTCCAGCCAGAAGGCGTGCGACTGCCACCACTGGCCATCGGTCATACCGGTCTCGCGTTCTAGGGCCGCCACGTCCATCGCCGCCCGCGCCGCGCTCTTGACGTGGCCGAGGAGCAGGGTGAGCACCGCGTCCATCTCCACGTCGTTGAGGCCGATCTCGGCTACCGCGCCCAGCTCATAGTCGTACTTCGCGATCAGGTTGGGCCCGAGCACCGGCCGACTACTCTCGGCGCGCAGCAGCCACGGATGGGCCCGATAGAGTGCCAGGTTCTCCCAGGCGATCCGCTCCAGCCGGGCCCGCCAGTTGTCCGGAACGTCCGCAGGGTGCCGCATCTCGCCGTAGAGGGTATCGACCATCACGTCGAGTAACTCCGTCTTGCCGGGCACATACGTGTAGACGGACATGGTCCCGACGCCCAAGCTCTCGCTGACCCGGCGCATGGTGACCGCTTCGAGGCCCTCGGCATCAGCGATCTCGATGGCCGTCCGGACGATCCGTTCGACGTTGAGCCCCGGACCGGCGCTGCGGCTGATGGGCTCGTGGGTACGCCATAGGATGGCTAGGCTGCGGGCAGGATCAATCTTGCCCTTTCGCGTGCTCGACATGGTGCGGTCATCCTACCGGGCCAGATACCGTGCACCGTACGGGTTGACCGGCGTTCTGGCAGCCGCCCCGGACACCGGCTCGGCAGGCGGGCAAGACCTCGGCGGCAGGGTCCGTCGTCAACCGGGGAACGGCGTTCCCCGGTGGCCCAGTCAGCTTTCCACGGTCGACAGAGCCTTCCGTCACGGGCACGCCGCCGCCGGAAGCCCGTCAGCCGCGGGACAGATCAAGCAGGGCCTCGGCCGGCTCGGGGCTGGGCGGCCCGGCGAGCCACCAGCCGCCGGAGTGCCGCCGGAACGGGTACCAGCGGCCGTCGCGCCCGTACCGGACTTGCACGTCGGGGCCCACCGTCCACCGGTTGCGCCAGGTCTTGACCTCCGGCGCGGCGCTGTCGCCCTCCAGCGCCTCGCGCAGCGCGTCCGTGGCCCGGTCCGCAACCGCCTTCGGCGGACTGAACACCGCGTCGACGGTATCCACGCCGGCTGCGCCGGCGTACTCCCAGGCCCGGATCGCCCGGGGCAGCGCGGCCGCCCGGCCGCTTGCCTCGCCGAGCCGTCTCGCCGCCCGGGAGCGCGGCATTCTGGCGGCCAGCCGCACCGCGTCCTGCCAGGCGTCGTGCTCGGGGGCCAGCACCTCCTCCCGGGCCGCGGCGAGCAGTTGCCGGGCCCGGGACGCGACATCGGCGGCCAGCACCCCGAGCGCCTCGGCGTCGATCCCGAGTACGTCGTGCTCGGCCAGCAGCGGCGCGAGGGCCATCGGCTCGCCCTGCACCGGCCGAGGCGGGTCTGGCAGCGCGGCCGCGGCCACCGCGAAGGCCTCCTCGGCCGTGGTGCCGGCCTCGTCGTCGGCCGTGGTGGTGTTGGGCCGGCGGGCGTTGCGCAGGCGCAGTTCCTCAATCAGCTCCGCCTCGGCTCGCCCGCGCATCAGCAGCAGTACGAACGGGTCCCGGTCGAGCAGCCAGGACGCTTGGTACGCCAGGGCGGCGGTGTGGCGGCAGGGATGATCCCAGGACGGGCAGTCACAATCCGGTTCCAGGTCGCCGTAGCTGGGTAGCAGGCGTACCCCCACGTCGTCGGCGGCATTGACCAGATCGGGTGGCATATCCCGGTCGAGCAGGGCCGCGATGTAGCCGGCCTTCGCGGCGACCCTGTCGAGCAGCCGGTTCCACTCGGCGTCGGTGAGGATGCCGATTCGTATCACTGTGTCGTGCGGGGTGTACTGGTCGCCGTCGTGCACGAGCGCGGAAATCCGGCCGGGGCTGACGGTGATCGCCCCTACCTGTCCGGCGAACGCGTATCGGCGGCCCTTCTTGAGCTGCTCGGGGTCGAGGGCCGTACGTTCGATGGCCTCGATCCAGGCGTTGCCCCACCAGGTGTCGGCGAACTTCTTGCCGATTCGCTGCCCCGGCCTGAAGGCGATGAAGCTACGGGCCCGCCGCTCGTCCTGCGCGGGCTCGGTGCCGCCCTCGTCGTAGCCCAGCTCGTCGTCGAAGTCAAAGTTCACGTCCCGGTTCCTCATCCCTCGTTGAGGCGCACGAGCCGGAGCAACTCGGCGTCGGAGAGTTCGGTCAGGGCGTTCTCGCCACCGGTGAGTATTGCGTCCGCCAGCTCCCGTTTGGATTCGAGTAGGGTGGCGATCCGGTCCTCCAGCGTGCCCTGGGCGATGAGCCGGTGCACCTGCACCGGCTTGGTCTGACCGATCCGGTACGCCCGGTCGGTGGCCTGTTCCTCGACCGCTGGGTTCCACCAGCGGTCGTAGTGGATGACGTGGTCGGCCCGGGTGAGGTTGAGGCCGGTTCCGGCTGCCTTGAGCGAGAGCAGGAAGACAGGTACATCGCCGGCCTGAAACCGGCGCACCATCTCCTCGCGCTGAGGTACGGCCGTGCCACCGTGTAGGAGCTGCCTCGGTATGCCGCGCTCTGCCAGGTGCCGATCCAGTATCCGGGCCATCTGGACGTACTGGGTGAAGACCAGTGCGCCGCCGTCCGCGGCGAGGATGGTCTCTAGCAGTTCGTCGAGGAACTGGAGCTTCTCCGACCGGCCGGTGAGTCTTCCGTGCGGTTCCTTGAGGTAGTGCGCCGGGTGGTTGCAGACCTGCTTCAGGCCAACCAGCAGCTTGAGTACGAGGCCGCGGCGCGCGATGGCGGTGCTGCTGCCCCGGATCTCCGACAGCGCCTCGCTGACCACCTTCTGGTAGAGGGCGGTCTGCTCGTCGGTGAGCGAGACGTGATGGTCGGTCACGGTCTTCGGTGGCAGCTCGGGGGCGATGCCGGAGTCGGACTTGCGGCGTCGCAGAAGGAATGGGCGGACCAGGCGCGACAGACGGTCCACGGTGGCCGAATCCCGGTCCACCTCGATTGGCCGGGCCCAGTTCGCCCGGAACACGCCGACCTTGTCCAGTAGGCCGGTCGTGGTCCAGTCGAGGATCGTCCACAGCTCGGAGAGGTTATTCTCCACCGGGGTTCCGGTGAGCGCGACCCGGGATCGGGCAGGGATCTCGCGTAGGGCCCTGGCAGTACCGCTGAGCCGATTCTTGACATACTGCGCCTCGTCGGCGACCACCATGCTCCACAGCTGGCTGGCGAGCCTGCCCGCGTCAACGCGCATGGTGCCGTAGCTGGTCAGCACAAACCCCTCGGCCAGCCCATCCAGCGAGCGGTCGATGCCGTGGAACCGACGCACCGGCGTGCCGGGAGCGAAGCGATCAATCTCCCGCTCCCAGTTGCCAAGCACGGACGCTGGGCAGACCACCAGGGTGGGACCCGCGGTCGTCGGTGCGAGCTGGCGGCGCAGGTGCAGCGAGATGACGGTGACGGTCTTGCCGAGACCCATGTCGTCCGCGAGGCAGCCGCCGAAGCCGAGCGAGGTCATCCGCTCCAGCCAGCGCAGCCCGCGCAGCTGGTACTCGCGCAGCGTGCCCTGCAGGGCGGACGGCGGCTCGAGCGGTTCGGGCCCGCTCTCGGGCTCGGCGACCTGCATGAGTAGCGCGTTCAGCCAGCCCTCGGCCGCCACCTCGACCCGCTCGCCCTCGACCTCAGTGCTCGCGATCAGGGCGGCGGCCAGGGCGTCGTACGCCTTGAGCGGCTTGAGCCGCCGCTCGTGGGCCTTGCGGGCAAGCTCCGGCGTGACCGCCACCCATTGTTCCCGTAGCCGGACGATCGGCCGGAACGTCGCCGCCAGGTCCATCTCCACGTCGGTCAGTGGGGCACCGGCCAGCGTGAGCTGCCAACTGATCGGCATCAGCGGCGCAGAGCGAAAGAACTCCGCCACCTCGTCGGGCTGTTCCGGGCTCGAGCTGACCAGCATCCGGACGCTCAGCTCGCGGGAGAGCTGCGGCGGCCACTTGATGTCGATTCCGACGTCAGCGAGCCGCTGCTCCGCGCCGCCGAGCAGGTCGACCAAGTCCTCGTCGAGCAGTTCCAGCTCGACTGGTGCCGCGGAGTCGAGCAGCCGTTCCAGCGGCTGCCACACGATGGCGGCACGGCGCACTGCGCGCATCGCCTCGAACGTGGCCCGCTCGCCGAGGCCGTGCTCGTCGCCCTCCCACAACGCCGCCGCGTCGCTGACCAGGGTGGGGTCGGAAAGGCTACGCAGCCGCACCACCGCGGTCAGCGGCGTGCTGCCGAGGTCGCCCCGTGCCTCCAGCCGCAGCGTCACGCGTAGGCCGGTATCGACCCCGGAGGATACCTCCCCGGCCCAGTCGCGCAGGTCATCCGACGGCACAGGCTCCAGGTCCGTGAACCGCGCGTCACCGGTCAGCCAGCCTGCCGCTGGGGTGCGCGGCAGCGTGTCGGCCACCGCGTCGAGGAAGGCTCGGACGAGTGCCTCCGAGTCGGGCAGTACCAGCAGCTCGGCGCTCGGGTCCATCGGCACCGCACGGGCCTCGGGCGGCATCGCCGCGGCTAGGTCCCGGATGCGCTGCACATCGGCGACGTCGAACGGGCCGATCCGCCAGGCGTCGTAGCCCTTCGGGGAGACCCCGGGCAGGAGCCGGCCCCGGGCGACGAGGTGTAGACCGGTGACCGCCACCGCCGACCAGAACGCGGCCGCGGGCTCGACGTCCTCGGCGTCACGCAACGCGACGAACTGTTGGATCGCGTCGCCGACCGGCACGGCGCGGGCCGGAACTGACCACAGCTCCACCGGCCCGGCCAGGGGCAGGGCCAGTTCCAGCTGGCCGGCCTCCCCCAGCTGGTCGAACTCCTCCGGCAGTGCGTCGCCGGACGGGTCGTAGAAGCTGACGGTGCCGCTGCGCGGCGGGTCGCATGGCTCGAAGACAACCGCGAACCGTCCGATCCGCACCGTACCTCCAGGAGTGTCGGGCGGGCGAAGAGCGCCTGCCGGTCGGGTAACAAGGCTAGCGTACGGCGTACCGTACGAAGAATGCCGGAGTGGGGTAGCAGCTGTCCCCGGCAACTGTCGTCGGCCGGAGACAGCTGCGTCTCATCGCGTGACTCGACGCTTAGGACAAGTCGTCAGCGACTCAGGGACCGATACTTGCTGACCGAGAGCGGCAGGAAGATGGCCACCAGCACGAGCGGCCAGATCACCGCCATCACCGGGTAGTTCTGTACCACCCAGGAGTCGCCGCCCCAGCCGGGATTGTCGAACAGCTCCCGGGTCGTGCCGACGATGGCCGACAAGGGGTTCCACTCCGCGACGGCCCCCAGCCAGGCGGGCATGGTAGCCGGTGCGACGAAGGCGTTCGACAGGAAGCCCAGCGGGAACTCCACTGTCTGCACGCCGGCCACCGCCTCTTGGCCCTTCATCACGAGGCCGAGGAAGATCCCCACCCAGACCAGCGCGAAGCGCAGCAGCAGAATTACCCCGAATGCCGCGAGGGTGTCGCCGACGCTCCCGTGCGCCCGCCAACCGATTGCGAGACCGGCCAGCAGCATAATCGCGAGGGTAACCACAGCGAAGATCATGTCGGCCAGCGCCCGGCCGATCAGCGGAGCCAGCGGGGAGACCGGCATTGACCGCAGCCGGTCGGTAACCCCCCGATCTATATCCGCAGAGACGGCGAGGGTGGTCAGGCTGATGCCGAACACCATGGTCATGGCGAACATGCCCGGCATCAGGAACTCCTGGTAGCTGCCACCGCCCGGCACCTGCAGCGCGCCACCGAACAGGTACGCGAACATCAGCACCATGACGATGTTGAACCCGAGGGACGCGATCAGCGGACCCGGGTTACGTCGCCAGTGCGCCAGGCTACGTTGGGTCAGGGTGATGCTGTCCGACAGCAGCGACGGCCGGCCGTACACCACGTCGGGTGCGGCAATGGTAGAACCCATGGTCGTACTGGTCACGACAGAAGCTCCTCAACGCTCTTAGAGTGGGGGCCGCCGAAGTTGGGCTCGTCGCCACGGCCCTTCTTCCCCTTGCTCGTTGCCTTCCCGGCGGCCTCGGTCTCTTCCGCCGTCTGCGGCCGCCGACCGGTCAGGTGCAGGAACACCTCGTCGAGCGTGGGCCGGCGCAGCGCCACATCCTCGACGGTGACGCCCGCCGCGTCCAGGGCCCGCAGCACCTCGGTCAGTGCGGTGGCCCGGTTCTGAACCTGGGCGCTGACGAACCGCCGGACTGGGTCGACCTCGGGCTCGACATTGGTCGCCTGGCGCAGCTGCCCGCTGGCCGTGGTCAGGTCGGCCGCGTCGTGGACGACGAGGTCGATCCGGTCGCCACCGAGGCGCGCCTTGAGCTCGTCGGGCGTCCCCTTGGCGATAACCCGGCCGGAGTCGATGACCGAGATCTGGTCGGCGAGTTGGTCGGCCTCGTCGAGGTACTGCGTGGTGAGCAGGACGGTGGTACCGGAGCGGACCAGTTCCCGGACCGACTCCCAGACCTCGTTGCGGCCGCGTGGGTCCAGCCCGGTTGTCGGCTCGTCAAGGAAGAGCACTGAGGGCGTGAGGATCATCCCGGCGGCGAGGTCGAGCCGCCGGCGCATGCCGCCCGAATACATCTTGACCGGCTTCTTGTCGGCGTCGGCCAACCCGAATCGGTCCAGCAGCTCGACAGCGCGTTGGTGGGACCGGACCGTGCCCAGGTGAAACAGTCGGCCGAAGATGACCAGATTCTCGTAGCCGCTGAGCACCTCGTCCACCGCGGGGTTCTGCCCCACCAGGCCGATACGGTAGCGCACCTGGTCGGCCTGGCGGGCCACGTCGAACCCGGCGACCTCGGCCCGGCCCTCGTCGAAGCGCAGCAGGGTGGACAGGATCCGCACGGCGGTGGTCTTGCCGGCTCCGTTCGGACCCAGCAGGCCGCACACGGTACCCGGCCGAACCCGTAGATCGAAGCCGTCCAGGGCGTACTTGTCCCCGTACCGCTTGCGAAGCCCTTCGGTGACTATCGCGTAATTGTCCGCTGTCACGCCACTTCCTCCCGAACGCGTAGGACGACAGTGCTCGACGTACAACGTACGGTAGCACATCCCGTACGCAGTACGGGATGAGTTGGTGTTGGGGCTGACGCCGGCATCTGGCCGTTAGCGATGACGAGGTCTCTGGTTGACGACCACCTGGCGTGGCTCGTCAGCTATTGAGGCCCCGGGTGACTGCCGCGTGGTCGTGTCTAGCCGGCAGTTGACCTCAACCTCACTTCAACTCCTACCGTTCCCGAATGGATCAACTCGACGAGGCCCTTCAACGGATCCGGCACTTCGGACCGGAACGGGATGGGTGGCTCTCCAACCATGCGCCCATGGCCGTTGAGGCCCTCGCCCGGCACGGCCACGCCGCGGTCGTCCACCGGTGGCTGGACGGGTACGCGGACCGGCTGGAGGAGCGACCACGGGGAATCGAGCCGATCACCGCCGACGAGTGGCGAGATCCGCTCGGCGACCCCGTACGCACCGGCGATTGGCTCAACTACTTCGATCGAGAGCTGGCCGACGAGCCGTGGCGGCAGGTGCTCGCGCGCTGGTGGCCCCGTCTGCTGCCCGGCATCGCGGCCGGCGCCACCCACGGCGTGATCCGCGTCGGCCACGCTGTTCGCGCTCTGCTGGACGAGGAGACCGTCCCGCGGGTCGGTGAACTCGGGCAGGGACTGGCCTACTGGGCGGCCCGCTGGCAGCCCCTCGCGCCACCCGGAGCCGGGCCGTATCCCGCCATCGATCCCCGCGCCGCGCTCGACGCGGTGCCCCGTGTACCGGACCAGCGGTTCGGCATCCGGGCCCGGCTCGCTCAACTGGCTGACCTGCCCGGCTGGCGGGCGGTGGCCGGCGCGGTGCCGTGCCGAGGAGTAGACAGCGGGGAGGTCGCCGACGGGCCGGCGGCCGTGCCAGCCCGGCTGGCCGGCATCGTGCACGCGGCGGTTACCCGGCACGGCACCCACGGCTACGCCAAGCCGGTCATGCTGGTGCACGCCGCCACCGCCCCGAACGCGGTCCTGCGTACCCTGCCCGTCCTGCCCCGGGAGATCTGGCCGGCCAGCCTCGCCGCCGGCTGGGCCGCCACCGCGGCCGTCACCGCTGCGTACGCTCCGGCGGTCGGAGAACCCCGGCCGTTGCCCGTGGCGGAACGGGATGCGGCCGAGGTCATGCTGCTCGCGGTGGCGTCCGCCGGACCGCACGCCATCAAGTTCGCCGATACCGCGCTCGACGCGTACGCCGGCACCGGTGACGCCGCCCTGCTCGCCGCAGCGGTACGCGCGACAGAACAGATCGGGCCGTGGTGAACCGGAGCGCCCCGGTTCCTGGGTTGTTCCGGGCAAAGTTTCACCGTTGAGACGTCGAGGTGTCACGAAGCCTTGGCGAGGCGTACGAGTCGGTTGGGCAGGTTGAGGCGGTGGCCGCGCCGGAAAGCGGCGCGAGCCGTGGATCAGTCTGGTCTTACCGGGAGTTGCTCGTGCGTACGAAGTGGTTGAGCGGGGTGCTGGCCGTGGTGACGGCGGGCGCGGTGGTTGGTGTGGTGCCGCGGGTGGCGGGGGCGACGGTCTCGGACCCGCCGACCTCGGTTGTCGAGTCGGCGCCCGCGCACACCATCGCGCAGGTGCGGGAGCAGTTCCTGCGGCACGGTCCGGACGCGGAGGTGCTGGTGGCGGCGCACCGTGGGCACTGGCGGGCCGCACCGGAGCTCTCCCTGAAGGCGATCCGGTCCGCGGTGAAGGCGGGCGCGCACGTGGTGGAGATCGATGTCCGGCGTACGGCTGACGGTCATCTGGTGTTGATGCATGACAGCACGGTGGACCGGACGACGGACGGTACCGGTGCGGTGTCGGAGTTGACGCTGGCCGAGGTGAGGCAGCTGCGGTTGAAGGTGGGCCTGGGTGGGAGTCAGGCGCCGTTGACCGACGAGCGGGTACCGACCCTGGCCGAGGCGATGGCGGTGGTGAAGGGCCGCGCTCTGGTCAACCTGGACAAGGCGTGGGAGATTCGGGACGAGGTGTATGACGTCCTGGTCGAGACGGACACGCTTGATCACGGCATCTTCAAGGGGCCGGCGACGCTGGCGGACGCGCAGGAGTTTCTCGACTCCGACCCCGAGATTCTCTACATGCACAAGATCAACGATGACAACGTGGACGAGATCGGCGCGTTCACCGGTCGTGCTCCGCAGGCGTACGAGATCGGCTTCGACCGGCTCACTGATCCGCAGGTGCAGCCGGCGGCGTTGGCGGCGGTCCAGTCGCACGCCCGGGTGTGGATGAACACCTTGTGGTACGGCCAGGCGGCCGGCTACACCGATGAGTCGTCGTTGCGGGATCCGGCGCAGGGCTGGGGTGCGGTGGTGGATCGGCACCAGGCGGACATGATCCAGACCGACAACCCGGAGCAGTTGGTCAGCTGGTTGGCCAGTCGGGACCGGGAGCACGGTGGTCAGGGGGAGTGGCCGTCGTTGCCGAAGGGGTCGGTGCGGGTGCAGGCTGAGGACTACTCGCTGGAGGGTAAGGGGATCGGCTACCACGACCTGGATGACGAGAACCGGGGTGGCACGGCGGGCCGCCAGTATGAGGGCGTGGACATCTGCGACAGCAACGGCGCGCTGGTGATGTGCTACATCCGCGGCGGCGAGTGGGTCAGGTACACGGTCGAGGTGCCGAAGTCGGGGAACTACCGGGCGAGCGTGCGTTTGTCGTCGCCGTACTTCCCGGCGGGCCGCCTCACGATCACCTTCGATGACAAGACGGTGTTTGGTCCGATGGAGGCGACCGGTACGACCTCACACAGCGCGCTCGAGTCCCAGGCGATCGCGGAGACCCACTTCCTGCGGAAGGGTACGCACGAGTTCGAGGTGCGGATGGACGACGCGGTGGACCAGAACTTCAACATCGACTACTTCCAGTTCGACCGCGTCAAGCACTGACCAGCCGAACCGCTGATTTCGTGGAGCCGTCGCGCGGCTCCGAGCGGCCACCCTTCCGTAAGGGTGGCCGCTCGCCGTCTTGGGCGAGGAGATTCAGCTGCGCCGGTGGATCCGACTCGTCCGTCGTAAAACTTGATTCATTCCAGAAGAGTGGTTATCGTCGTCGCGTGACGCCCGACTTCGAGACGCAGCTGCGGGCGGTCTCGTTGCGCGTGACCCGACCTCGGATGGCGGTGCTCGCCGCGTTGCGGGACCATCCGCATGTCGACACCGATGAGGTTATCGCCCTGGTTCGGGTGGATAACCCAACCGTGTCGCACCAGACGGTGTATGACGTGCTCCGCGCGCTCACCACCGCCGGCCTGGTGCGACGCATTCAACCGACCGGCGCCCCCGCTCGGTATGAGTCCCGGGTGGGGGACAACCATCACCACGTCGTGTGCCGGTCCTGCGGAGCGATCGCCGACGTCGACTGCGCGGTTGGTCGCGCTCCCTGCCTCACCGCCTCCGACGACCACGGTTTCGTGGTGGATGAGGCGGAGGTTGTCTACCGGGGCACCTGCCCCAACTGCAAGAAATCGGACGCGCCTTCCGCGCTCCACCATGTGAAGGGAAGTAGATGAGCGACACTCAGGACAACGCCCCCGTCAGCGCGCAGGGCGTGGATCAGAAGGCGGCGGCCGGCTGTCCGGTCGCGCACGACTCCGTCACCGCGCACGGCAGCGAGAGCGAGAGCCCGGCGATCGACTCTCCCAGCGCGGTCGCTGGTGGCCGTCCGCGTACCAACCGGGACTGGTGGCCCAACCAGCTTGACCTGTCGGTACTGTCCACCAACTCGGCGAAGGTCAACCCGCTGGGCGAGGACTTCTCCTACGCCAAGGAGTTCGCCAAGCTCGACATCGAGGCCCTGAAGCGGGACGTCACTGAGGTGCTCACCACCTCGCAGGACTGGTGGCCGGCCGACTTCGGCCACTACGGCGGTCTGATGATCCGGCTGAGCTGGCACGCCGCCGGCACCTACCGCATCCATGACGGCCGCGGTGGCGCCGGCGACGGCGGCCAGCGGTTCGCGCCGCTGAACAGCTGGCCGGACAACGTCAACCTGGACAAGGCCCGGCGGCTGCTGTGGCCGGTCAAGCAGAAGTACGGTCAGAAGATCTCCTGGGCCGACCTGCTCGTGCTCGCCGGCAACGTCGCCCTGGAGTCGATGGGCTTCAAGACGTTCGGGTTCGGTTTCGGCCGGGAGGATGTCTGGGAGCCCGAGGAGATCTTCTGGGGCCCGGAGGACACCTGGCTCGGCGACGAGCGCTACGTCTCCGCGCAGGAGCTCTCGGCGGGCGTCGGGGCGACCGAGATGGGTCTGATCTACGTCAACCCGGAGGGGCCGCGGGGCAACGCGGACCCGGCCTCGGCGGCGTACTTCATCCGGGAGACCTTCCGCCGGATGGCGATGAACGACGAGGAGACCGTGGCCCTCATCGCCGGCGGCCACACCTTCGGTAAGACCCACGGTGCCGCGGTCGCCGACGATCACGTGGGCCCCGAGCCCGAGGGCGCCCCCCTGGAGGCGCAGGGTCTGGGCTGGATGAGCAGCCACGCCAGCGGCGTGGGCGCCGACACGATCTCCAGCGGCCTCGAGGTGACCTGGACCGACCGGCCGACGCAGTGGAGCAACCGCTTCTTCGAGATCCTGTTCGGCTACGAGTGGGAACTCACCACCAGCCCCGGTGGTGCGAAGCAGTGGGTCGCCAAGGACGCAGAGGCGATCATCCCCGACGCGTACGACTCGACCAAGAAGCACAAGCCGACGATGCTCACGACCGACCTGTCGCTGCGCGTCGACCCGGCGTACGAGCGGATCTCGCGTCGCTTCCTGGAGAACCCGGACGAGTTCGCGCTGGCCTTCGCCAAGGCCTGGTACAAGTTGCTGCACCGCGACATGGGTCCGGTCAGCCGGTTCCTCGGGCCCTGGGTGGCGCAGCCGCAGCTGTGGCAGGACCCGGTGCCCGCCGTTGACCACGAGCTCGTCGGCGCGGCCGACATCGCCGCCCTCAAGGCGAAGGTGCTTGAGTCCGGCCTGACGACCGCCCAGCTGGTCTCCACCGCGTGGTCCTCCGCGGCCAGCTTCCGCCACACCGACAAGCGCGGTGGCGCCAACGGTGCCCGGATTCGCCTCGAGCCGCAGCGCAGCTGGGAGGTCAACCAGCCCGAGCAGCTCGCCACCGTCCTGGCGGCGCTGGAGGAGATCCAGCGGGAGTTCAACGCTGCGGGTGGCGCCAAGATCTCGCTCGCGGACCTGATCGTGCTGGCTGGCTCGGCCGCGGTCGAGAAGGCGGCGCGGGACGCCGGGGTCGAGGTGACCGTGCCGTTCCGGCCGGGTCGTACCGATGCCACCCAGGAGCAGACCGATGTCGAGTCCTTCCAGGTGCTCGAGCCGCGGGCCGACGCGTTCCGGAACTACCTGCGTTCCGGTGAGAAGACCCAGCCGGAGGTGCTGCTCATTGACCGCGCCTACCTGCTCAACCTGACCGCACCCGAGATGACCGTCCTCATCGGCGGCCTGCGGGCGCTCGAGGCCAACGCCGGCGACAGCCGGCAGGGCGTTCTCACCGACCGTCCCGGTGTGCTCACCAACGACTTCTTCACCAACCTGCTCGCCTCGGGCGCGCGGTGGAAGGCCTCGGAGTCCGCTGAGCACGGGTACGAGATTCGGGATCTGGCCACCGACAAGGTGAAGTGGACCGCCAGCGCGGTCGACCTCATCTTCGGCTCCAACTCGCAGCTGCGGGCCCTCGCCGAGGTGTACGCCAGCGAGGACGCGCGGGAGAAGTTCGTGCAGGACTTCGTCGCGGCCTGGACCAAGGTCATGGAGCTCGACCGGTTCGACCTCGCCTGATCAAACCCCACGACGAGCCCGGTCGACCCGACGAGGGTCGACCGGGCTCGTCGCTGTCCGACCCAGCGTCGGCGGCGGTGTCTGACCAGGGCGACCGGCGGCTGTGGCAGGTGTCAACCGTCCCGCCCGGCTGGCATGATCTGCGGGCGGTCGAACACCGTGTTGTCGATGATCACGTCAACCAGTCGCAGGGGGCTCACCTCGGTCAGGTAGAGCCGCATGGCCACCAGGTAGCGCTCGCGGTGTATCGCTTCAGCTTCCGCGCCGGCCCAGGTCTGGTCCCGGTAGGTGCCGCGATGCACGGAAGTCTGCTCGTCGACGTCCAGCCAGATCCGATAGTTCCAGTAGTCGTTGATCTCTGGGCGAAACGCGAACACGCCGTCGACGATCAGTACCGCATCCGCCGCCGCTTGGTTGACCACCTCACGGTGGTCACGTTGAGTTAGTGGGTCGATGCTGCACAACACGCATGCACCAGATCCCTCGGGGGCGACCGGCCGCAGCAACAGCCGCGCGACGGCTTCGTAGTCGTAGGCGTTGCGGTAGTAGCCCTCGCCCGATTCCCGGTCATAACGGTGTCGATCCCGCCACGGCCTCTTGAAGTCGTCCAGAGTGGCCCGTAACACGGGTCGGCCCCGGGCGCTGATCTGCTGCGCCAGTTCATGGCCGAAGCTGGTCTTACCTGCAGCGGTCAACCCGTCGATGCCCACCCGCAGCCGTCCGTCGCCGCACGCCAACACCCGCTCGGCGACCTCGGCGACCAACGCCGAGCGCACCGCCGACCCGACGGCCGGTAGCGGCTGCTGCCACGTCGACACCGACATCTGCACCACGCCATGACCCTCCATGATCGGAATCTAACCCAGAGGCCACCAAGGACGACAGGCCTTAGCAGCCGATCTGTATCGCTGCCATATTTTTATTGTCATCGAAGCCACAGTCATCACTCTCTGGTGGCGATGATGGCCGTCTGCGTAGGCTCACCAGTGCGAGTGGAACGAGTTCTCGCTCGATTCTGACTTGGGGCGATCCCGCGCAACGGAGTGTGGAGGTGGCTGATCCGATGGACGAAACCACGTACGAGGTCGTGATTGTCGGAGCCGGACCAACCGGGCTGCTGCTGGCCGGTGATCTAGCGGAGGCCGGGGTTCGGGTCGCTGTTCTGGAGAAGCGCCGCGAGGAGTCGAACCTGACCCGAGCGTTCGGGGTGCACGCCCGGACGCTCGAACAGTTCGACGCCCGTGGGCTCGCCGACCAGCTGGTCGACACCGGCAAGGCGCTGGGCCGGCTCCGGTTGTTCGGCACAGTGTCGGTGTCCCTCGCGTCGCTGCCGACCCGTTTCCCGTTCCTGCTCGTCACCCCCCAGTACCAGGTGGAGCGACTGTTGCTGGAGCGCGCCCTAGCGGGTGGGGTCGAGCTGATCCGTGGTGCCCGGGTCATCAAGATCGAGTCAGGTCAGGATGAGGTGCAGCTGACCGTTGACCGCGACGGGGACGTCCACACGTTGACGGGCCGGTACGTCGTTGGCACCGACGGACGCCACTCCACGGTGCGGGAACAGCTCGGCCTGGACTTCCCGGGCCACGCCGTTCTCCGTTCACTGATCTTGGCTGACGTCCAGCTCACCGAGTCGCCGCCGGAGGTGCTGACGGTCCTGGGCAACCAGCATGGCTTCTGCCTGATCGTCCCGTTCGGCGACGGTTGGTACCGGGTGATGGCGCGGGACCCGAACTGGGAACCGCCCGACAGCACGCCGGTCACCCTCGAGGAGATCGCCACGCTGGTGCGCCGGATCGCCGGCACTGACTACGGCATGCACAGTCCCCGCTGGATGTCCCGCTTCCACAGCGACGAGCGACAAGCAACCGCCTACCGGCAGGGGCGGGTGCTGCTCGCCGGTGACGCCGCCCACGTCCACTCGCCGGCCGGTGGCATGGGCATGAACACCGGTCTGCAGGACGCCGCCAACCTGGGGTGGAAGCTCGCTGCCGTGGTGCAGGGGCGGGCTGGTGACAGTCTGCTCGACACGTACGAGGCGGAGCGCCGGCCGGTCGGTCGGATGGTGCTGCGTACCAGTGGCGGGCTGATCCGGGCGGTGATCCTCCGTTCCTCGCTCGCGCGGGCGGCCCGCAACGGACTCTTCCGCGCCGGCATCGCCGTGCGTCCCCTGGGCGACCAGCTGCGAATGCGGCTCAGCGGGATCGGCGTACGCTATCCCGCCGCCCGCGGCGCGCATCCGCTGGTCGGCCAGCGCGCCCCCGACCTCGTCGCCCAGGACGGGAGTCGGCTGTACCCGGCGCTGCGGGGTGGCGGTTTCGTCCTGGTGGATCCGGCTCCGAGCGGCTCCGGCTACGACCACCTGGTGACGTTCCGGCCGGCGGAGCCGACCACGCCGATGTTGGTGCGGCCTGATGGATATGTCGCCTGGGCCGGTTCCACCGGGCCCGACCTGGACCGGGCCCTGTCCGCCTGGGGCGCCGCCCGGTCAGCGTCGTGACCTGCTTCGGGTAGCTCCACTCCGGTCTCGCGTCCAGCGGATCGCCCGGGAGCCGTGTGCCACCGGCGGGGCCACCGAAGGGGAGCCGGTGGCCACCGTCGGGGCCACGAGACACCCGGTGGTCATCTACTCTGGCACCTCCTCCGGACGGGTGAGAAGGGTGACATGAGCTACGCGGCGCTGTTTCGACCGGTGCTTGACCGGGTGTATGTGGGCCTTCGCGGCCTGGGGCGGGACCGCATCCTGGCGGTCTATGACCAGTACAACGTCCGTCCCGGCTTCGAGAGCAGCTTTTACTTCGGGCTGCTGGCGCGGCCGATGCCCGCCGAGAGTTTCGCGGCGGCCACCACCTACTCCGGCTCCAACATGACCGGCGGGCTCGAACAGGGCATGGCCGAGGTTGACGCTGACGGCACCTGGCGGCTGACCTCACGCGGGCGGGAGGTGGCACTCGCGGTGCAGCGTGCGATCGGCGACTGGGCCGAAGAGCTCTGGGATCGGCGGCTGATCGGCACGATGCCGGGGTTGGCCGCTGTTCCTCGGCTGGCAGATCTTGTCGGTCGGCTGCTGGAGGCGGGTCAGGTCACCGGTGGGCCGGCGTTTCGCGCGATGGCACCGGTGTACGAGCCAGCTGACGCCACTGCGGCTCTCCGCCTCAGCTCTCGGCTCGGAGCGCTGCGTCATCACCGCGCGGACGCGCACCGGGCGGCCTGGACCGCCGCGGGTTTCAGCCCGGCAGAGCTCAGAGCATTGCCGCCCGAGGAGCCAGCTCGACAAGCTATCGAGGACGAGACCAACCGGCTGGATGAGCGGATTTATCAGGCCCTGTCCGGGTCCGAGCGGGTCGAGCTGCTCGCCGGCCTGGGGGCGCTTCCCGGGTGACGTAGCTGCAGCGGCGGCGACGGGTACCCGGAATTGCTCCGGGAAATCGATCTCGCCAGGCGAAATTCAGGCGCTGGCCGCCGTGGTGGGCGCGGTGGCCAGCGGGGCCGGGTCCGGCGGCTGTGGTGGCTCGGAGAGACAGGCGAAGGTCTCGATGATCCGGCCGATCGGACCGATCGCCAGCACCGGCGGGTCGGTTGGCCGCGGTGGTCCGATCAGGATCCGCCCGACTGTCGCGCCGCGCTGGGTCAGCTCCACCTCGGCAGTACCCACCAGGTAACTCGCCGGCTCCTCGTCAACGAGGGCGCTGATCAGCGTACTGTGCGCCCGTACCAGCACGATCTGGGCGTGGTAGGTGCTGGGTCGGGCAACGACCGGAACGGCCGAACTGCCGGCGGACACCGTCCACGCGGTCGGTACATCGGTGCTCCGTCCCTTCCCGCGTAGGCCCACCAGCACCAGGTCACCGGGTTCGCGGTCCGGCACGAGTAGGGTCAGTCGGGGACGGCTGACTACTGCGGCCGTGCGGTGGAGTCGTTCCGCCAGGACGTGGCAGCAGTGACCATCGAGCAGGCGTGTCACCTGCCGGAAGTACCCCGGCGTGGTGCCGACCAACCGGGAGAACTGGGTGGTGAAGGTGGCGGCGCTGGTGTAGCCGACGCACCGACTGATCGCGGTGACAGTCCGATCCGTGTGCAGCAGTAATCGCCGTGCCTCCGCCATACGGAGCGCGGCGAGGAAACGGGCCGGCGTCATCGTGGTCACATCTCGGAACAGTCGATGGAAGTAGAAGGGGCTGAACGGCGCTACCCGAGCCAGGTCGGCCAACTGCAGCGGCTCGGCCAGGTGCTGGCGCATGTAGTCGATCGCCTGTGCGGCGGCCGCCTTTCGGGCCTGGTCCGCCAGGTAGGGCGAGACGCCGGAGGTTGAATTCATGTGCGCCCCCTGTACGGTTGCTCGGGCACCCATGGAGAATTCTGCTGAGGCCTTCTTGAGACTTTCTTGAAGCCGCCACCACGCATCCCCTGGTGCGGACGCAGGTAGCGTCATTCTGCTTGCGACCCGTGGCCAGCAGGGGACCGGAACATAACTCGGAAAGATTTACGACCATCCCCGATTCAGTCGCCGAGGTGGCAGCCGCAGGTGCACCGGGCCGAGGGCGGTTCCCCCGCGCAACCACCCTCCTGGAACAGCTGCCGGGCTAAGGCATGAACCGTGCCGAGCATGTGGTACGTCCGGCCGGCGGGACCGTGCCGAACCTCCAACACCGACTTGTCGACCAGTCCATCCAGTAGCACCCGCACGGTGCGGGGGTCATCGATCAGCGCCGCACCCGCACCCACGCCGGCACCCGCAGCGGCCGCCAGATCGAAGTCGGCGGGCATCGCCCCGAGCCCGGTAAAACAGCGCAGCTCCGCCGCGTCGAGCAACTCGATGCTGCGGTGCACAGCGGCGTGTAACGACCGATGGTGACTCGGCACCCCTCGCCGCGGCGGCCGGAGCCAATGCAGCGGATCGGCGACGGCCTCAACCAGGGCGTCCAGCCGCTGCGTCCGCAGACACGCTGCGGCCAGCTCGATGGCGAGGGGGAGGCCGTCCAGGGCCCGGCACACCGTGGTAACCCGGGGCAGGGTGGACTCGTCCAATCGGAAGCTCGGTCGCACCTGAGTGGCCCGCCGGGCGAACAACTGTTGCGCGGGTGGAGGTGCCGACAACCCTGGTTCCGGATCGATGCGCAATGGCCGGACCGGATACACCGCCTCGTACCGCATCCCGAGTAGCTCGCGCGAGGTCAACAGGACGGTGAGGCCGGGACAGCCCCGGAGCAGCTCGTCCGCCAGGTCGGCCGTCGCATCGGTGACCAACTCGGCGTTGTCGATCACGAGCAGTAGCCGTCGGTCGTGCAGCTGACGTACCAGGGGCACGGGTGGTTCCGTCGTGCACCGCGGTGGGGAGGTGACCACGGCGATCACCGCCCGTTCGAGAGCGGGTCCCGTGCGTACGTCCGTCAGGTCGACCACCGCCACCCCGTCGGCGTGCCGCTCCCGCTGCTGCTCGGCGACGGCCAGGCCGAGCGCGGACTTGCCCACCCCGGCCGGACCGGTGAGGCTCACCAGGCGATACCCGTGGAGCAGGTCGCTAACTGCCGCAAGATCGTTCGATCGTCCGGTCAGCTCGTCGATCAGGGGCGCCGTTCCACGCCACGGTGCGGCGTGCGCCGGGCTCGGGCGGTGGGTGGACGACGAGGTCAGCTTGGCGTCCAACACCTCGCGGTACGCTGCGGACAGTTCGGACCCCGGGTCCACCCCGAGGTCGAGTCGAAGCCGCTCGCGGACCTCGGCGTACCGCTCGATGGCCCGAGCCCGCTGGCCGATTCGGGCCAGGGTCTGCAACAGTCGGGCCTGCACCCGCTCGTTGAGTGGCTCGGTCAGGGCGAGTTGTTCGGCAACGGGCAGGACTGCCTCCGGTCGGTCCAGCTCCAGCCCGAGGCCGACATAGTTGAGCGCCGAGGCCAGGAACTCCTGCCGCAGCGGACGGATGTCGTCCTGCTCGACCAGGAGCGCGGCCAGCTCGCTGACCTGGGGATCTCGCCACCGGCCAAGGCTCTCGCCGTAGCGGGCGAAGGCGTCGGTCGGCTGGCCGTGCTCCCGGAGTACTGCGGCCTCCCGGACTTCGGCACGAAACGCGTGCAGGTCGAGTTGCCCGATACCGACCGCCAGCCGGTATCCGCCGGGTACCGACGCGATGACGTTGGTTCGTCGATGGCGCGGTGTGTCCGGCTCCAGCACCTGGCGCAGTCGGGCGACATAGGTGTGTACGAGGTTGGCGGCCCGGGCCGGTGACTGTCCCGCCCAGAGCGCGGCGATCACCTCATCGAGTGGTACGTGTCGTCCGGCCCGGAGCGCCAGCAGGGCGAGAATTGCTCGTTGTTTCGGGGGGCCCAGGTCGATCTCGCTACCGCGGATCGTCGCTTGGATGGGACCGAGGATCTGAATATAGGGTTCGATCTCGATCCGGTTCATGTTTCCCCCAAGCTGTCGTGCCGCCGCGCTCGGTTCGTAGCTATTTTAAGTTAGGTTTCCGGGCGTCTGAAGTGGCTATTCGGCTGCCTGGGGTGGTAGGTGCTCGGGCCGCGCCTGCCCATCTTCGCTTTTGGCTGCTCTGGCGTGATCGATTTTGGATTGGTGTCGGTCGCTTGGCGGAGCATTTCGATGTTCTTCAGGATGGGGAATCCACGAGGAGGACGATCTTTCCCCGCCCGTGCCCGGTCCCGATCGAGCGGTGTGCCTCGGCGGCCTGCGCGAGTGGGAGCGCCTGTCGAATGTGCAGTTTGAGCTTGCCCTGTGCGTGGAGCTCGGCCAGCTCGGCGAGCTGGGCGTTGGACCGTTTCGTTGTGACGGTCGGAACTCCGAGTTCGGCGGCGAGTTCGTCGGAGACCATGGTGCGGACCCGGTTCTTGTCCTGGACCAGTTCTATCGAGGCGCGCAGCGCGTCGTCGCCGGCGATGTCCAGGGCGGCGTCCACCCCGTCGGGTGCCAGGGCGCGTACCCGCTCGACCAATCCAGCGCCGTAGGTCACCGGGGCTACGCCCATCGACCGCAGGTAGTCGTGGTTGGCCTCGCTCGCCGTGCCGATGACGGTGCTCGCTCCCCAGGCCTGGGCCAGCTGGGCGGCGAAGGTGCCCAGGGCGCCCGCCGCGGCGTGGATCAGGACCGTGTCGCCGGGCCCGACCTTCATCTGGCGCAGGCACATGTGCGCACCGAGGCCGTTGGCGGAGAAGCCGCCCGCGATGTCCCAGGGCATGCTCGTCGGTTTGACCGTTACCTGCTCGGGGGAGACCACCACGTACTCGGCGTAGGCGCCCAGCGTGCAGTAGCCGAGCACGTTGTCCCCCACCGAGTGTCCGGTGACACCTTCGCCAACCTGGTCCACGACGCCCGCGTACTCGTTACCGGGTACGACCGGGAAGGAGTTGTCGACCGTCGGCGGTGCCCATCCCTTCCGGATGGCGGTGTCGAAGTGGTTGACCCCGGCCGACCGCACGCGCACACGCAGTTGGCCGGGGCCGGCCTCAGGAGTGGTGATCTCGGTCAGCGTCAGAACCTCCGGTCCACCGAAGGATGTCAAGGCGGCAGCTTTCATGAGGGTCTCTTCTCACTTCCCTTGTCCTGGATCTGGGGCTTCGACGCGGAGTGACACCGGGTGCTCGGGCCCGGGGGTGCCCCGGTGGCCCCGGCAGCGGAGGGAAGTATCAAACCTCAAGTCCACTACAGGTCAAGGCTGACGCTGGCGATTCAGGTAGCAACGGAGAGATACGTGAATTCTATGCATTTAACCTTATTGCTGCCGGTGTTGGCCCGCTGACAGACTGGCGGGCATGGCTGACATGCGTGATCCGAAGGGCGTGCTGCATCACTACCTGCAGGCGACTCGTGACGACCTGATCTGGAAGCTCGACGGGCTGGGCGAACGCGAGGCGAGATGGCCGCGTACGTCAACCGGCAACAACCTGCTGGGAATCCTCAAACACTGCCTCAACGTCGAAGCTGGCTACTTTGGTCCTACCTTCGGGCGTGAGTTCCCCACGCCGGAGGAACTGGTTTCAGTGGAGGCGCATGAGAAGGATTCACAGGCGGACTGGTATGCGGAGGTAGACGAGACGAAGGATGGGCTGATCGAGCTGTATCGGCGGGTCGCCGCCTTCGCGGATGAGACGATCGAGCAGCTTCCACTCGATGCCCCCGGGCGGGTGAGCTGGTGGCGACCAGGCCGGCAGGAGGTAACCCTGCAACGAATCATCGTTCACGTCACCTGTGACCTGACCCGGCACGTGGGCCAGGCTGACATCCTGCGCGAGCAGCACGACGGAGCGATCGGTTGGCATGCGGGCAACAGCAGCGTTCCCGACTACGACTGGTCGGGCTATGTCGTGCGGCTGACCGACCTCGCCCAGCGGTTCGGATAACGCACGGTCCGCGCGACCACGTGCGTGGCGCGCGGGTTCGCCTTCCTGAGGACCTGTGCCGCGACCGCAGCCATCTCCCACCCACTGGGCTACGATCTTCGGGCGAGGCGTTGATGGGGACGAGTACCTCCGTACGCAGCCGTTAGCGACCCGGGGATGGTGGAAGCCCGGGGGTCTGCACGGCGGGAAGATCACCCCGGAGTCGTCGGAAGAAAGGCCGCGCGGCCGAGTAGAACCGACCGCACCCTGAAGTGAGCGGGCCGTACGCGGCCAAGGAGGGTGGTACCGCGGGACCTCGGGGTCTCGTCCCTCCGCCGGAGCTTGCCATCCGTGTTCCGTCGGAGGAGATGTGCGTGTACCACAACGTTCCCACCCAGATCGACCTGCCCACCCTGGACCATGAGGTCCTGCGCTTCTGGCGGGAGAGTGACGTCTTCGCCCGGAGCCTGAAGCAGTCGCAGGGCCGCCCGGAGTGGGTGTTCTACGAGGGGCCGCCGACCGCCAACGGTATGCCCGGTGCCCACCACATCGAGGCGCGGGTCTTCAAGGACGTCTTCCCCCGCTATCGGACGATGAAGGGCTTCCACGTCAACCGCAAGGCGGGCTGGGACTGCCACGGACTCCCGGTCGAGCTGGCCGTCGAGCGAGAGCTGGGCTTCTCCGGCAAGCAGGACATCGAGGCCTTCGGCGTCGCCGAGTTCAACGCCCGTTGTCGGGAGTCGGTCACCCGGCACACCGACGCTTTCACGGAACTCACCGAGCGGATGGGCTACTGGGTCGACCTGGCCGACGCCTACCGGACGATGGATCCGGCGTACGTCGAGTCGGTCTGGTGGTCACTCAAACAGATCTTCGACCGGGGCCTGCTGGTGGAGGATTTCCGGGTCGCGCCGTGGTGCCCACGGGACGAGACCGGGCTGTCCGACCATGAGGTGGGCCAGGGGTACGAAACGGTGGTCGACCCGTCGGTACTCGTCCGCTTCCCGTTGACCACCGGCCCGCTGGCCGGCCGCGCGGCGCTGTTGGTCTGGACCACGACTCCGTGGACGCTGCCGGCGAACGTCGCGGTTGCGGTGCACCCTGACGTCCGGTACGTGGTGGTGACCGACGGTGAGGAGCAGCTCGTCGTCGCCGAGCCGCTCCTCGCGTCGGCACTCGGCGACGGGTGGGACCTCACCGGGGAGTCGTTCCGCGGCAAGGAACTGGAACGATGGACCTATCGCCCGCCGTTCGCGCTGGTTGACGTCGAGGGCGCGCACATCGTGGTGCTGGCGTCGTTCGTGACCACGGAGAGTGGCACCGGACTGGTGCACCAGGCGCCGGCTTTCGGCGCCGACGACCTGGCCACCAGCCGCGCGTACGGCCTGCCGATGGTCAACCCGGTCCGGTCCGACGGTCGCTTCGACCTGGACCTGCCGCTCGTCGGCGGGGTCTTCTTCAAGGCGGCGGACCGGCCACTGATCGAGGATCTCGCGGCCCGAGGTCTGCTGTTCCGTGAGTTCCCGTACGAGCACAGCTACCCACACTGCTGGCGTTGTCACACGGCGTTGATCTACTACGCCCAGCCGTCCTGGTACATCCGCACCACGGCCGTTCGGGACGCCTTGTTGCGGGAGAACGAACGGACCACCTGGCATCCGGCGACCGTGAAGCACGGCCGGTACGGCGACTGGCTGGCCAACAACGTCGACTGGGCGCTCTCCCGGCGGCGCTACTGGGGTACTCCGTTGCCGATCTGGCGGTGTCCCGAGGGGCATCTGACCTGCGTGGGCTCGTTGGCCGAGCTGAGCGAGTTGACCGGAACCGACCACAGCGAGCTTGACCCGCACCGACCTTTCGTGGACGAGGTGACCCTCGCCTGCGGGTGCGGCGCGACGGCTCGGCGAGTCGAAGAGGTTATTGACGCCTGGTACGACTCGGGCGCTATGCCGTTCGCACAGTTCGGGTACCCGAACCGCGGCGCGGACGAGTTCGCCGCACAGTACCCGGCGCAGTTCATCTCGGAGGCCATCGACCAGACCCGCGGTTGGTTCTACACCCTGATGACGGTGGGCACGCTGGTATTCGACCAGTCGCCGTACGAGACGGTGGTCTGCCTCGGGCACATCCTGGCCGAGGACGGGCGAAAGATGTCCAAGCACCTCGGCAACACCCTGGAGCCGATCCCGCTGCTGGACCGGCACGGCGCCGACGCCGTCCGATGGTTCATGGCCGCGGTCGGTTCTCCCTGGTCAGCTCGTCGGATCGGGCACACCGCGCTCCAGGAGGTGGTCCGCAAGGTACTGCTCACCTACTGGAACACCGTCGCCTTCCAGGCCCGGTACGGCCGTACCGCGGGTTGGTCACCGTCACCCGCCGACCCGTCCCCCGCCGACCGGCCCGTGCTGGACCGGTGGCTCCTCTCCGAGCTGCACCTTCTGGTGGGGCGGGTTGACGCGGCTCTGGCCGACTTCGACACGCACCAGGCGGGTCGACTGCTGTCGGCGTTCATCGACGAGTTGTCCAACTGGTACGTACGGCGCAGCCGGCGGCGGTTCTGGCAGGGCGAGCGGGCGGCCCTGGCGACCCTGCACGAGACGCTCTCCACTCTCACGCTCCTGATTGCGCCGATCACCCCGTTCATCGCCGAGCGGGTCTGGCAGGATCTGGTGGCACCGGTCACCCCGGACGCCGCACCCTCGGTGCACCTGGCCGCCTACCCGGTGGCAGACCCGGCGCTGGTGGACCGGGGGCTGTCCGAACAGATGGCCCTGGCCCGGCGCTTGGTGGAGCTGGGGCGCACCGCGCGGGCTGAGTCGGGGATGAAGGTCCGCCAACCGCTGTCCCGAGCTCTCGCCTCCGGTCCCGGCTTCGCCACGCTCCCGCCCGAGCTCCTCGCCCAAGTCGCAGCGGAGCTGAACGTGGGCTCGGTTGCCGCGCTCGGTGCCGGCGGGGACTCGCTGGTGGACACCACGGCGAAGGCGAACTTCCGTGCTCTGGGACGGCGGCTTGGTAAGGCGGTCCAGCAGGTGGCCGCGGCCATCGCCGCAACCGACCCGGCGGCACTTCGCGACGCCCTCCGCGAGAGCGGAACGGCCACGATCTCCGTGGCCGGTGAGCCGGTGCTGCTCCAGCCGGACGATGTCGTCTTCACCGAGACTCCCCGTACGGGTTGGGCGGTGGCCAGTGAGGCAGGAGCGACCGTCGCCCTGGACCTGGATCTCACCCCCGAGTTGCGTCGTGCCGGGCTGGCCCGGGATGCGATCCGACTGGTTCAGGAGGCCCGTAAGAACAGTGGCCTTGAGGTCACCGACCGGATCAAGTTGCGCTACCAGCCCCACCGGGAGGAAACCGCCCGGGCTCTTGCGGAGCACCGGGCCTTCGTCGCCGACGAGGTACTTGCGACCGACTGTGCCGAGGGCACGCCTACCTGGCCGGACGCGGAGCCGTGCACCGACGAGTCGCTCGGCCTGACCTTTTGGCTCCGTCTGGCCTGAGATGTTGGTACCGGGCCAGGAAGGCGCCTGGGATGAGGGGGTCCGCCTTCCTGGCCCGGGGTCATCCGGGCGATGGCGCGTGGCGACGCCCCGGTCGGCTGCTTCTCCGACCGCTGACCGTGCGGTTGCTGCGCGGTCAGCGGTCGGTGGGTTCCTTGTCGAGGAAGCCGTACACCGCGGAGAGTCGTCCGTCGTCGTCGGCCTTGACCACGTCGAAGCCCACGACGACCGGCTCGGCTGCCCCGGCCGTCCCGGCGGGGACGAGGTGCCAGGTGAAGCGGGCGATGTCGTGGTGGGCATCGACCGGCCCGGCGAGGGTGAAGGTCATGCCCGGGGTCTGCTCCCGGACGGCACCAATAAACGCGTTGATCGCCTCGTGTCCACTGACATCTGTCTTTGGGTCGGTATAGGTCGCATTATCGGCGCAGATGTTGCGCACCTTTTCGGCCCGGCGCGTAGTGTCCGTCTCGTTCCACATGTCGAGATATTCGTCAATGACGGTGGTGAGGTCGTTCATGACTGCGACTCCTCCTGTTCCGAATCACACGGTGTTCCCCGTGCCCCCTGGAGATTCGCAGCTGTGGCGGCGGAGCGTCCATTCTGTGCCAGGTAATGCCTTGCTGCCGGTGACCTTGGTGTTCTCGGTGCGGACCTGCCGGCGGGAACCGCCGGCAGGTCCGCACCGAACCCCTGGTTCAGGTGTGGACGTACCCGGTCGGCTACTGCTCGTTGAGGAGGGTGCGCAGCTCACGCAACGCCTCACGGAGGCGGTCGGCGAACGTGTGCATCATCTCCGCGACCGGGCGGGGAGTGCTGAGGTACAGGTGGAACCGGTCCGGCAGCAGCACGTAGGCGATTCCGATGCAACGGCTGCTGGTGGCCCCGAACCCGAAGTAGCGGATATTGGTTGACGGCGCCGAGCTGGTGCTCAGGTAGTCGTCGCGCATCGTGCGCCATCCCGGCGTCTCGTAGAGCCGAGGCGACTCCGGAACGCCGAGTGCGGCCCCCCGCCGCTGCTGGATGAGCTGTAGCTCCCAGAGGTGCTGTTCCGGTGCGGCGCCGGCCTGGCACTGTTTCGCCCGTTCGACGTGTTTGTCGGCTGCGGCACGGAACGCCGCCCGTCGCTCGTCGCCAGTTGCGGCGGGATCGTCCATGACCGCGACGAACCGCAGCACCTCCGGCGTGACGACGCGCATCGCCTCAGTTCGTCCCCGCGAGTACTGGCGGGTGGCGATGGACTCGTACGTGGCACCGGTGAACCCCTTGGCGCGCTTGTGCGCGAGCTGGTATCCCAGCTGCACGAAGGCGTCCGGTGACATCCGCAGCCGCTTGACCTCATCCACCCCGAACTCGTCAATGGGCAGGGTTACGGTGGCGGTGTCCGCGCCGAATTGGGCGAAGGATTGGGCCGCGGTGGCGATCTCGGCCTGCAGCCCGTCGTCGAGCACGAAGGTGACCGGCTCAATCGCTGGCACGCCCTGCGCCACCGCACCGGACTGCGCGGCGTGTTCCTCCGGAGTTCCGGCGAGGATCGTGTCGACGAAGCTGAGGATGGTGGTGCCGTCCAGCTCGCAGTGTTCGACGTTGATGCCGGCGGTGCCGTCCGCGAAGACGATGAGCGATACCGCCTTGTCGAACCACCGGTTGCCGCTGTCGCCGTGCAGCAGTTGGTCGCAGGCCGCCAGGTCGTCGGCGGGGGTCAGGTCCTCCAGGCAGACGCAGAACAGCGCCGTCTCGATGGTCTCCAGCGCCGCGGCGTTGCTGGGGTCGAGCGCGACCAGTCGCTGTCGGGCGGCTGCCCACTCGGCTCGGGCCATGGTGGTGAGATGGCCGGTCGCGGTGGTCATCGCCGCCGGCACGAGGCCGGCCTTCTGCAGCTCCCGCAGGCCCGCGGTCAGGTCATCGAGGGAGTACGGGTGCCCGTCCGGACCGAGTACGTCCATGCGGAAGGCGTTGCCGTGGCAGAACACCACGATGTGCCGTGCGGTCGCGGGGCCCGGCCGCTCGGCGCTGTACGGCGCTCGGACGCTGTCCTGCACCGGTCCCGGAATGCGGGTGGTGGAGAAGAGAAACTTGTTTTGCTCCATCGACAGCGGCTGCCCGCGGGTCACGGCAGGGGGAATGCGTTCCGCGTCGAGCTGGACCTTGTAGTTGACGGTGGCGGCGATGAGTCGTACCGCGCGCTCCACCTGCGGGTCGGTGAACCCGCGCAGCGGCGGGTCGCGGAACAGGAAGAAGAAGTTGGCGTTCAACGCGATGCGATCGCGCCGGCCGAGATAGCGGGCCGGCCAGAAATCGTCCAGCCAGCTGCGGGTGGCGGCATCCTCGTTGTACCGCACCAGGTCGGCGTGGAGCTTCGGACCCGGACCGTCGGCCTGCGCGAACTCCCGCACCGCGGCCTCGGTGTCGGCGAACTCCTGCGCTGTCAGCAGCGGCCCGGACCACTCGAGAAACCGGGCGCAGGTCTCCTCCAGCGTGGGTAACGGTACCGAGGGCAGCTTGTCCTCGTTGTCGAACGTACTCACTCGGCCTCCTGGAAAGTGCTGCTCGTCGGGCCGTCTTCTGGGCCAGTGGTTGAGGTCAAAGGGTATGCCGTCGGAAGTCTTCCGGGCTGCTCGAAACGCACTCGGCAATTCGCGAGCTAATCCAGCAACTGGTCGACTCGGATGGCATGACGCTCGGCATCGCGGTGTGTGGGCAGGACCCGGCCGAAGAGCTGCTGCGTACGGGTGACGCTGCCCAGCAAGCCGGGGCGCTGGGAGTAGGCGAAGATTGCTGTATGCCGCGCGGTGCCCCCGTGCACGGCGCTCACCCGGTGTAGCGCGTACCGCCCCTTGAACAGTTGGAGGTCACCGGGGCGCAGGATCTGGGCTCGTACCGGTGCACGATCGGCGCCGGTGAGCACCGAACGGACCGCGTCGAAGTTCTCCGCACCCGCCGAACGGATGTTCGGGCAGTACTCGAAGACACCCCCATCCTCCGGTTCCTGGGTCAGCAGGCTGACGGTGAACTCGTTGAGGTCAAAGTGCCACGGATGCTCCATGCCGGGTTGCACGACGTTGAGTACCAGGCCGGAGAGCGGGTCGGCGAGCTCGTGGAGCGCCGGGAGTTCGAAGCAGGCGGCGACGAAGCGTACGAACGACGGGTCGCGGTAGAGCCGGTGGACGACACTGTCGGCGGGGATCAGATCACGCGGGACGAACGCGTTGCCACGTCGCATGATGATGCGACCCGGGTGCTCCGCCGGCAGATCAGCATCGAGTTTTGTGTTGTAGACGTTGGTTTCCGTAACGTCGTAGTATGCCGACGGGGCAACCGCGGCGCCTTCGCGTCGTAGCGTCTCCCAGCTAGTTGGCCGAATGAACTCCGGCAGCACACTGCAACCGTGGTCGCGCAGGTCGGCGCGGGTTTTCGTGACGACGCGTTCCCACGCGTCGCTTTCTGGAGCGGCCAGTGGATAACGCACGGTGTCTACATCATGCATTCAGAGGCTTCCCTTCTTCAATGGCGGCGACATGAAGAATTGCGGAATCCTAACAGGATTTGCCGGTGTGCAGCCGCACGTTGGTTACCTTTTTCACAGCCGCATGTGCAGCGCTCGGGTTGGCACTCGCCCGGGTTCACTGCTTCCGTCCACCACGGACTTCGTGGGTGGTACCAACTGAGCTGCCCACTGGTGTTGGGGGTGCTGGTGCGGTGCGGTGCGCGCGGTGTCGTCCGGTGCGGTGCGGTGCTGGGGCGGTGCGGTGCGGTGTTGGTGGTGTGGTGCTGGCTGTCGAGCTGCCCCACCGGTGAGACCGACGCCCGGGTTCGCCTTCACGTTAAGGTCTGCCGGCGTCCGGTGGTGGAGTTGGCGCTGGGAGTGGGCTGCGGCGTTCAGCAGTACCCCGTGCATGACCAGCGGAACCGGTCTGTGCCCCAGCTGTGCGGGCAGCTCGACAGCCAGCGTGAGCATATGAGAACAGGGTCGGCGGAGCGCACACGTCCTTGTGTCAACAGCAACCACCAGCCGCACCTGGAGACCAGGTGGGCGGGGGCTCACGCCCGATACGCCGATGGCGCCGATGCGCGATGTGCCGATGGCGCCGACTGAGCCGACGGATCCGTCGGCACAGTCGCCGATGGTCGCGGATTGTGCAACGGTCGCCGATTGTGCCGACGGACGCCGACTGTGCCGACGTGCCGATGTGTCATTGCCGCGATGTGCCCGGTGCCCGGTGCCCGGCGCCCGGCGCCGGTGCGCCGGTGCCGCCCGGGGTGTCGGCGGCGTCACCGCCCCCCGGAGCCTGGGGCGCCGATGGTCAAGCGCTCGCCGCTGGGGCGGGCGAAGGCGCCTGCCCGGGCGGCGACGCCCACCTGATGGGCCGCGCGTACGGCGAGGTCGCTGTCGGCGGGGGCCCGGAGCAGGACGAGGGTGTGGTAGAGGGGTGCGGTCGTGGCGATGAGAGCCGCACCGTGCCGATCGGCCGGCTCTCCACCGGGCAACGCCAGCGGCTGGCGTTGGCCCGGCTGTTCAGCGAGCCCGTCGACCTACTGCTGCTGGACGAGCCCACCAACCATCTCTCGCTGGGCCTGGTCGAGGAGTTGGAGGCCGCTCTCGAGGAATACCAGGGCGCCGTGGTGGTGGTCAGTCACGACCGCCGGCTGTGCCGGCGCTGGTCCGGCGAGACCCGGGAGGTGGCCTGACGCCGTCCCCGGCTGGTAGTGCGAACGCCACGACGGCGACGAGGGCCAGGATGAGGGCGGTGAACGCGAACGCCTGCGCGTAGCCACTGACGAGCTCGGCCTTGGTGGACGAATGTCGGCTGGTCAACGCGATAAGCGCGGTCAGGCCAAGGGCGCCACCAAACTGTTTGGCGGTGTTCGCCAGCCCGGAGACCGCCCCGGCATCCGGGCCGGAGACACCGGAGGTCACCATGGCGGTCAGTGGCACGATGAGCAGTCCGCCGCCGACCGACATCACGACGGCCGGGCCGAGGACGCCGGACAGGTAGGTGCTCTGGACGGTGATCTGACTCTGCCACCAGAACCCGGCCGCGGCGACGGCGGTGCCGACGATGACCAGGCTCCGCGCGGCAACGTGTCGCATCAACCATGGGGCCACGCGCATTCCGACCAGCATCATCAGCAGGGTGTGTGGTAAAAACCCGGCCCCGGTTTGTAGCGGGGTGAGTTCGAGTACCTGCTGCAGGTACAGGGTCAGGAAATACCACAGCGGAATCTGGAAGCCGGCCCCGACCAGCATCATCAGCAGGTTGCCCAGCCAGATCGCCCTGGTTCGCAGCAGCCGCAGCGGCAGAAGTCGTGGTTCGGCGCCGCGTGCCTCGACCACGACAAAGGCGACCAGGCAGATCAGGCCGACGGCCAACGTCGCTGCGGCGGTCGGCCCGCGCCGGCCGTGTGGGTAGCTGGCCGTGACGGCGTAGGTCACTGCGATCAGGGCGGTGGTGATCAGGACAGCACCCTTGACATCGAGGCGGACAACCCGGTCCCGTGGCCGCCCTCCGGTCAGCGTGACAGCTGCCAGCGCGATGCAGGACATGCCGATCGGTACGTTGATCAGCAAGGTTGACCGCCAGGTCAGGTACTCGGTGAGGGCGCCGCTGAGGAGGTTGCCGGCCGCGCCGCCGGCTAGGCTGACCGCGGTCCAGACAGCCAATGCCCGGTTACGCGCGGACCCAGGTGGAAATGTCGTGGTGACGATCGTCAGGGTGGCGGGTGCCAGCGTGGCGGCACCAAGGCCCTGGAACGCGCGGGCGCCGACGAGCGTACCGGCGGTGGTGGCGAGCCCGCCGACGAGACTCGCGGCCGTGAACAGCCCCAGCCCGAAGATCAGGACCAGCTTGCGGCCATACACGTCGGCTAGTCGGCCACCCAAGAGGAGGAAGCCTCCGAACACCAGCGCGTAGCCGTTGGCTACCCACAGCAGGCCGGATGGGGAGAGGGAGAGGGCCCGTTGGATGGACGGAAGGGCGACGTTGACCACGGATACGTCGAGCACCACCAGGAACTGTGCGGTGCAGGCCAACAGGAGTGCAGCCCGGCCGGAGGTCGTCTCCGGGGTGTGGCGCCGGACAGGCTGCGTGCCCGGCTCGTCCTCGTCCCGCCACCGCACCATGCCTCCGAGTAAATCAATGTGATCACACTGCTATACTGCAGACCGTAGTCATGAAGTAATGTCTAGGCAACCTGGATGGGGAAGGGGAGGGGTTGGCGACCAGTCGAACTCGAGGGGTGGGCCTCGAGCATGAGCATCGGCGCAACGAGATCGCCGACGCGGTACTGGCTGTTGTCGCCGGACACGGCCTGGCGGCCGTGTCCCTGGTCGCGGTGGCCACTCAGGCCGGCGTGTCGCCCGGGCGGGTCCAGCACTACTTCCCCACCAAGCGAGAACTGATCGAGGCTGCCTTCGAACGGGGCAACGCCCTGTCCAGCGACCGGATAGCCGCCAAAACCAGATCCGATGACCAGGACGTCAGCCGACGGCGCCTACTTACCGTGGTGCTCACCGAGCTGATTCCGTACGACGCCGTCACCCGTGCCCACCTGCGGGTACGGCAATCATTCACCGCGGTGGCGTTGGCCGACGAGGCCATCGCCACCCGCCTCCGTGTTGACTACGCCAACCTCCACGGGCAGCTCGCCGATCTGCTTCGTCGCGACCAAGCCGCTGGCCACCTCCGTACCGGGACCGACCCGGCGGAGGCGGCCGTTGCCCTGGTGGCGCTCGCTGAAGGGCTCGCCTACTACGTGCTTATCGGCGTCTGTCCGGCCGAGGCCGCTCGGGATCAGGTGCTCGCTGCGATCTCCGAGGTCTACGCCGTGGCGTGAGGCGCGGGCGTCAGGTCAGTCCGACTCGGGGTGAATGGAACGCGCGACGCGGAAACCCACGTCGTCTACGCGAAATGTTGGATGACTCCGGCGCCGTACGGAGGCCCGACAACTCCAGTGCTCGTCGAACCAGCCGCCACCGCGGAGGACCCGGTAGCTGCCGTAGACCTTCGGGTCGTAGTGATCCCAGCACCAGTCCCAGACGTTGCCCAGCATGTCGTGTAGGCCCCAGGCGTTCGGTTGTCGGCCGCCCACCTCGTGAATTCGTTCCCGCGAGTTCCCGCGGTACCAGGCGATCTCGTCCAGCGGTCCGTAGCGGGGGCCGTTCGTGCCGGCGCGGCACGCGTGCTCCCATTCGGCTTCGGTCGGCAACCGGTACCCGTCGGCGGAGGGGTCCCACTCGATCTCCTCGTCGCCGGAGATTCGATAGGCCGGCAGCAATCCGTCCCGTCGAGACCAGGCATTGCAGCAGCGGACCGCATCCCACCAGGACACCCCCTCGACTGGCAGTTGACCTCCGCGAGCCGTGCTCGGGTGTGCGCCGGTGACCGCGGCGTACTGGGCCTGCGTGACCGGGAAACGGGCGAGCTCGTACGGCTCTAATTCGACCGACCATCGGCGCTGTGTTCGGCGGTCGGAGAGCGTTACCTGCCCTGCCGGCACCAGAATCATCAGTTCCTGCTGGTTCCCGTCCACAAGGCGCCGATAGTACCGGTTCGGTCGTCCGCTGCCCTTTTCCGGTGCTGCCGGCGCCCACCCCGCTGAGGTCCGGTCCCGTCCCGATGGCAGGGTCGCTAGGCTGGGCAGCGCGTGGGAGCCATCCGTAGGTTGCGCGCTTCGGGTGTTGGTGGTTGGTCTTTGTTGGGGGATTGTGGTGGAAAAGGGAACGATCGTTCGGTTCGATGACGTTCGCGGCTACGGGTTTATCGCACCGTTCGGGGGCGGCGACGACGTCTTTGTGCACGCGAATGACTTCGGTGATCAGCGGCACCAGGTCGCCGCCGGCATGCGGGTGAGCTATGAGGTTGTGCAGTCCGAGCGGGGCCTGAAGGTCGCCAGCGTGGCGCTGGAGACGGCGCCGGTGGCAGCAAACCGCAACGTGCCGAGCCGCCCGCAGCCGCTGTCCGACGAGGACGGTGAGTGCGATGTGTTGGCGGTCGAGCAGTTTGACAACGCGGTGACCGAGCTGCTGCTGGCGAACGTGCCCACCATGACCGGTGCGCAGATCGTCGAGGCGCGGCGGGCGCTAGTCGCCATGGCACGCCAGTACGGCTGGGTCGAGGACTGACCGCTCCGCGCCGGCCCGGGTCCGCGCCCTCCGACCTGGGAGGGCGGGCCCCGGGCCGGCGCCGCGATTCCGGGGCGGGCAATGGCTCGCCGCGCGCGGTGCGGTAGTCGTCTGGTCAGCAATCGGCTGCGACAATCCGGGGATGGATGACAGCGATCAGGGCATCGATCGTGCCGTTGCGGGCGCTGACTTCGTTGAGTGGAACTTTTCGATCATGGCGAATGGTTCGCCGTGGCGCATCGAGGAGGGGATGACGCAGCTCCTCGCCCATCAGGGCGCGGAGGGGTTCGGGCCGTCCCTGGCTGTCGCAGCGCGCGAGGACGCCCGGGTCATCCAGGAGTTGGGTCGGCGGGAGACGCCGACAGCGGTGGCGGCGCTGCGGGCGTTTCAGGCGATGAGTCCGGTCGACACGCAGCGGGAACTGGCCGGGTTGCACGCCGACCGGCTCGTCCGGCAGGGCGTTCCCGATGCCTCCTGGGCGTCCACGATCGGCCGGGTCGGGGTGGAGGGCTGCTGGTGGGCGCACGATCCCTTTGCCGAGACCGCCTTTCTGCTCTGCGTCTTCTCCTACGACGGAGACGATGAGCACGGCATTCTGGCCATGATCGACCTTGCCGTGGATGGTGGCCTGTTTCGGGAACTGACCCTGGGCATGGACGTGGAGGTACTGCGGGATGTGCTGCGCCGTGCCGACGGAGTTGATGGTCTCGTTACCGAGCCGGTCGACCCGGCGTATGCCCGGCGGTTGTTCGAGGACGCGGTAGCCACCTCGGACGAGGTGTTGGAAGATCCGGACTACCAACCGAATCCGGCGCCGGCTGCGTACCGGAAGATGCGGGCGCTGACCCTGGCCCGGGCCCGGGCGTTGAGCGGTGCCGCCGCACCGCTGGATCCGCTGCCCGACAGCGTGGATGTCGAACTCATGAAGCGGGCGTTCCTCGCCTCCGGCATCGGCTCCAAGCTGCCCGGGGACGACGCGACGAGTCAGGCGGTGGACCTCTTCGTCGAGCAGCTCACCGAGCGAGCCTGCTGCCATCCGATGCGACTCGGCCCGCGTCGGGTGATGGCCGCCCTGGGCCTGCCAGGCCTGACCCGAGACGCGATCGGTGATCCGGGCGTGAGTGACGTCCTTCCGGACGTTGTCCATGCCTGGGCTTCCTGGACCGCAGCCGAACGCGGTCTGTCCCGGGACGCCACGGAACGACTCGAACGGGCGTGTGAGCAGGCGTGTGCGCGCCTGCGTTCCACCGATCCGGAGGGGCCCCAGCGCACCTGACCTGTGCCGGCTGGCCGCTTCGTTCATCGCTGACGTACGCCGAGGCTACGCGTTGCCGTCGCGAAGATCGCGAGGGCGAGTAGAGCCGACGAGTACAGCAGCACAGTCGGGACTGCGTCGAGCCACTGGACCAGTACCCCGGCGAGTGCGGGGGCTATCGGTAGCAGGCTCCCGCCGAGGAGGTGCACGGCGGCACTCACCCGTCCCTGGAGGGCGGGCTCGGCACGCGTGAGGATGTAGCCGATGATCGCGGCATTGGCTGCGGGTCCGAGGAGGAAGACCAGTGCGCCGATGACACCGATGAGATAGGCGGAGTGGGCCACCGCCAACAGCGGAGTCACCAGCGCCGCAACCCACCCGAACCACATGATCAGCGTCCGCGGCTGGAACCGCGCGACCAGCCGGGGTGCCGCCAACGCCCCCACCAGCCCGCCCGTGCTCGTAATCGAGAACAGCAGTCCCGTGGCGGCCGGCCCCGCACCGTGGCGCTCCGCCAGGAGGACGCAGACCAGCCCGATCGACTGAAAGACGAAGGTGACGCCGGCGAACCAGAGCACCGCGCTCCGGGCAAACTGCTCCTGCCACAGCCACCGCAGACCCGCGTTGACGAAACCGCGGCTGCGGTGCCGCGCACGATCACCAGTGTTGCTCTGCAGCGGGCGTCGGATCAGGGCCAGCCCTACCGCGGAGACGAGGTAGGAGAGGGCATCCACCAGGAACGGCACCATCCGACCGGCGCTGAAGAGTATCCCGCCGAGGGCGGGTCCGATCAGCGTCGCGAGCTGCGTGCGGGATTCGTTTCGGGCGGCGGCCTGGGGTACCTGTGCGCGCGCCACAACAAACCGAAGGGCTGCCGTCTCCGCGGGTTGAAAGCAACTACTCAGGGCCGCTTCCGTGGCCACCACAGCGGCAAGGTGTACGAATGTGATCTGGTCGACGATGCCGGCGATAACCAGGCTGCTCAGCGCCAGCGCGCGCCCCAGATCTGCCGCGATCATGAGAAGTCGTCGATCGTAGCGATCCGCCAGGGATCCCGCCGGGAGCCGACACACCACAGTGGTGATAGCGGCGATTGACGCGACGGCTCCCGCGTGTGCTGCCGATCCGGTGAGGGCCAGCGTCAGCAGGACGAAGCTTACCGAGGAGACGGCGCTACCCAGCGCGGAAATTGACTGGCTCACCCAGAGGATGACGAAGTCACGATTCTGGGAGAGTGGGCGTACCGGCGGCTCGGAGGTCGGCGGTTCTTGATACTCGATCGACGGATCAACCACGTCACCCGACGCTAGGCATGGTCCTGACTGGAAGCATGCGTGATCTGCGTCACCAGACCCGCACTCTCGTCCGATGTGGAGCTGCCATAGACTGCGCGCGATGATCAAGACGAGACGATTGGCGGCAGCCTTGGTTGGGCTGCTGGCGACGAGCGTGATGACTGGTCCGGCACCGGCCCTCGCGGATTGGGAGAACCCGGTCGAACCGCCGAAGGTCGAGCTGGTCCTCGATGTCAGCGGGTCGATGCGGGCCACCGACATCGACGGGCGTAGCCGGATCTCGGTTGCCCAGCAGGCGTTCAACGAAGTGGTGGACGCGCTGCCGGACGAGACTGAACTCGGCATCCGGGTCCTCGGTGCCACCTATCCCGGCGATGACAAGGAGCAGGGCTGCCAGGACACCCAGCAGATCGTGCCGGTCGGGCCGGTCGACCGGGTGCAGGCCAAGGCGGCGGTGGCGACGCTTCGTCCGACCGGTTACACCCCGGTCGGGCTGGCGCTGCGCTTAGCCGCCGAGGATCTTGGCACGGGTAGCACCGCGCGGCGGATTGTGCTGATCACCGACGGTGAGGACACCTGTGCCCCGCCGGACCCCTGTGAGGTGGCCCGAGAGCTGGCTGCGCAGGGGACGAAGCTGGTCGTGGACACCCTCGGCCTGGCCCCGGACGAGAAGGTGCGCCAGCAGCTGCTCTGCATCGCCGCGGCCACTGGTGGTACGTACACCGCGGCGCAGAGCGCGGACGAGCTGACTGGCCGGATCAAGCAATTGGTTGACCGGGCCGGGGATACGCACACGGTCACGCCGGCTGTGGTAGCCGGCACCTCGGTCTGCGACGATGCCCCGCTACTCGGCGCCGGCGTCTACAGCGACCGGGAGAAGTTCTCGGAGCACCGTTGGTACCGGGTGCCGGTGTATCCCGGGCAGGAGCTGCGTGCCTCTGTCAGCGTGGCGTTGGACCGGCCGGTCAACCCCGACCACGCGGTGCTGCTGCGGGCCGTGGCCACCGACGGTCGGGAGCTGGTGCGGGGCGTGGACGCAGGTAGCGGCCGGACCGATGTCGTCTCGGCGGGCCTGCGCTGGTCGGCGGGGGAGGAGCCGGCGGACGGGCCCTCCCCAACCCCGTTTACCACGACCGACGCCGAAGCCACCATCGTCTGTCTCGTGGTGAGTAATGCCTTCGCACCCCAGCCGGGAACCCAGACTTCGCCGGGGATGCCGGTTGAGTTGACCGTGGACATGGTCGCGTCCTCGCCTGCTCCGGCTGCCCCGGGTCTCGGTCGTGGCTGGGTGCTGCTGGTCCTGCTGACGGTGACTGGTCTGCTGGCCGGACTGGCATCCGGGGTGCTCACCCGGTGGTGGGTAGCGACCTGGAGGGAGAAGTGATGCGGGTCCAGTCAATGCGGGGTGGAGCCGTCCTGGCCGCTGTCGGTCTGGCCCTGCTGGTCTCGCCCGGGGCGGCCGAGGCCACCCCGACACCCTCACCGGGGGCGACCCCGGTAACCCGGGCGGGGACCTCCTTCTTGACCGCCACCGATATCACCGCCGGGCAGCCGGTGCAGATGGACGCCGCTACCGGCGACTACCTGTACTGGTCGTTCCCGGCAGTGGCCGGCGAGCGCCACGAGATCACCGCGACCGTGTCGTTCCCCAAGCAGCGTAGTGGCGAGTCGACGTGGACCGTGGAGGTCTTTGACGGGTTGCGGCGGCGTCAGGCCTGCACCGCAGGTGCCCAGACGCCGACGGCCACCGCCGAGGCCGAGAGCGTCTCGCTCGGCTGCACGCTGCGGCAGGTGCGTTCCTGGGCGGAGCCGTGGTCAGCCGATCCGCTGCCTGGGACGTACTACGTCCGGCTCTCGGTGCCCGAGCTGCCGGAGGAGGACCTTGGCCTGCCGATCGAGGTTGACCTGCTGGTCGGCGCGGTGGGCGAGGGATCCCGCGACGACGGCGTGCTGGCGGAGCCGTTGGTGCTGCCCACCAAGGCTGGCACCATACTCGATGCCGCTCCAACGGAGCCGGCCGAGGGCGACGACGGCGGCTTCTTCGGTTGGCTGCCCGAGCTCGGTTCGCGCTGGGCCTGGAGCACGGTCGGCGGCATCCTCGCCGCGGTGGCTGGAGTCGTCGGTTTCGGTCTGACCCGGCGTCCTCGTCGTTGATGACGATGACGCTACCGGTGTAGGCCGGGCGGGCGCCCGTGGACGCGGGCGCCCGCTGCCGATCAGTACTGCGGCAGCAGCTCGTTGATCCGCCCGCGGGGTGGGAAGGCCAGGGCCAGGGTCAGGTCGAGCACGGTGGCGGGGTCGGTGAGCCGCTCCCCGTACAGTTCGCGCAGCTGGCCCATTCGATAGCGCACGGTCTGCGGGTGCACGAAGAGGTCGGCGGCGACATCGTCGCGACGGCCGTGGTGCAGCAGCCAGGAGCGCAGCGTCTCGGTCAACCGGTCGGCGGTGGTGGGGGGCAGCGCCGCCAGCGGCGCCAACACCCGCGCCCGTAGGTCCGCCAAGCCTTCCGGGTCGTGGCTGAGTAACAGCTCGGCCAGGTGTGCCTCGGTGTCCAGGGGCGCGCCGGCCTCGTCTGGACGCAGACCCAGGGCAAGCGCCCGGGTGGTCCGTCGCCAGGAGTAGGCGACCTGGGTCCACGGGCGGGCCGGGCCGAGCACCGCCCGCCGGCCGCGCAGCAGTCGGGCAAGCTGCCGTCGCCGGTCGCCGTGGATATCCGGGACGAGGAGGCCGGCGGTCTCGTCGCCGGGCCCGCTACCGGGCAGTTCGTCGGCGCTCTCCAGCGTCTGCGCGGGCAGCAGCTTGAGTACCGGGCGCAGGTTCGACCGGGGCAGCAGGACGGCGGTGAGGGTGTGCGGCGGTGGCCAGTCGGCCCGCTCCGCGCTGCGCAGCAGTACCTCTTCGTCGGCTCCGGTGACCAGCTGCTGGGTGAGTCGTTCCAGGTTTCGGCGGCGGATGAGCCCGGTACTGGCCAACTCATCGGCGTGCCCCGCGACGCTGGCGGCGGAGAGCTCGTCAATGTAGGCGAACATCAGCTCGGCGAACTCGGCCACCGTGGCGGCCGGCAGCTGTCCGCGTACGGCGATGGCGGACATCTCCCGCCAGGAGACCCGGGCGCCCACTCGGTACGCGGCGAGTAACGCGTCCACGCTGCGGCCGGAGCGGGCCTCTCCGCTGCCGAGCGCGTAGGCGGCCTCGACGGCGGGGACGAGTGGGGTGCTGGGGTCGGCTCCGTAGGAGCGTTCAACGAGTTGGAGGAAGGTGCCGAGGGCGATTCGTACGGCATTTTCGATCTTGTCCCGCATCTGCCCGGTGAGGGTGCCGGAGTAGCTGGGTACCTCGGCGGTGATGGCGGTGACGGTGTGCTCGGCGAGTAGGGCGAGCCGGTTGCGGAGCTCCGCGGCGACCCGATCATCCAGGTCCAGCCCAGCCGCGCGCCGGGTTGCCTCGGATCGTTCGGCCACGATCTTGTTCCCTTCGTATAAATTCGTGCGTCGGGTTCACCTTCCCAGGTCAAGATTTTATGCCAGTGTGCCGCCACGATCGGGTGTATGACCACCACCGTCCAGCGCCCGCCCGCGCCGGCGTCCCTGCGTCGCGGGCTGCTGCGGCTCGCCGCGGCGGTTACCACCCCGCTGCTGCCCGACGACTACCTTGACCTGGTCGCTCCGCTGCGTGCCGGCGCCGACCTACGGGGCCGGATCGTCGAGGTACACCCGGAGACCCCGGATGCCGCCACCGTCGTGATCCAGCCGGGGCGGGACTGGCAGGGGCACCGCCCCGGGCAGTACGTCCGGCTCGGCGTGGATGTCAACGGCGTGCGGCAGTGGCGGGCATACTCGCTGACCTCTGCTCCGGCGGGGCGCCAGGACCCGATCACGATCACCGTCAAGGCGGTCCCGGACGGACTGGTCAGCAACCATCTGGTGCGGCACGCTCAGCCCGGCACGATTGTGCAACTTGACCAGGCCCAGGGCGACTTCGTGTTACCGGCGACCCCGCCGGCGCGGGTGCTGCTGGTGACCGCGGGCAGCGGAATCACCCCCGTTATGGGGATGCTGCGCAGCGGGGCCCTCGCCGGGGCGGACGTCACGCTGGTGCACTCGGCACCCAGCGCAGCGGACGTGATCTTCGGTGCGGCGCTGCGGGACCTGGCCGCCGCCGGCGCGCTCCGGCTGGTGGAGCGGCACACCCGGGACGACGGCCAGCTCAGCCTCGCCGACCTGGCCGCGCTGGTGCCGGACCATCTCGAGCGGGAGACATGGGCGTGCGGCCCGGCTGGGCTCCTCGACGCCCTGACCGCGCACTGGACCGCCGCCGGTCGCGGTGAGCGACTGCACACCGAGCGGTTCCGCCCGACCATCATCTCGCCTGGTGAGGGCGGCACCGTCACCTTCGGCCGCAGCGGGGTGACCGTCGCCGCCGACGGCAGCACCCCGCTGCTGGAGGCGGGGGAGGCGGCCGGCGTACTCATGCCGTCCGGTTGCCGCATGGGCATCTGCTACGGCTGCGTCCTGCCGCTGCGCCAGGGCGCCGTCCGTGACCTGCGCAACGGGTCGCTCACCACAGCGGTTCCCGGTGACGGTGTCCTCGTCCAGACCTGCGTGTCGGCCGCCGCCGGCCCCTGCGACCTCGATCACTGAAATCCGGAGTATCGACGTGACTGTCATGCAACGCAAGCCCGTCAACCCGATCGCTCACCTCACCGCCGAAGACATTGAGGTGATCGGAAAGGAACTGGACGCGATCCGGGACCGGGTGCTGGCCGACCTGGGAGAACGGGACGCCCGCTACATTCGCCGACTCATCCGGACGCAGCGGCGCCTGGAGTTGGGCAGTCGGGCGGTGCTGCTCTTCTCGCTGTTCCCGCCGGCGTGGATCATCGGGACGGCCGGTCTGTCGATCGCCAAGATCCTGGAGAACATGGAGATCGGGCACAATATCCTGCACGGCCAGTGGGACTGGATGCGGGACCCGAAGATCCATTCCACGACCTGGGAGTGGGACCACGTCTCGCCGGCCGAGCAGTGGAAGCACTCACACAACGAGCTACACCACCGGTACACCAACGTGATCGGTAAGGACAACGACCTCGGGTACGGCATCATGCGCGTGGACGAGGACCAGCGGTGGCACCCGCTACACCTGGGGCAGCCGCTGTGGAACCTGGTCAACGCCTGTTTCTTCGAGTACGGCATCGCCGCCTACGACCTGGAACTGGGACGCAACCTGAAGAAGGGCCGGCACCGGGATCCGGCGTTCCGGGCCCGGGCCCGAGCGGTCGGCCGTAAGATCCGCCGTCAGGTCCTGAAGGACTACGTGCTGCACCCACTGCTGTCCGGGCCATCGTTCCTGAGCACGCTCGCCGCGACCTTCACCGCGAACCTGGTCCGGAACCTGTGGAGCCATTCTGTGATCATGTGCGGGCACTTCCCGGAGGGCGTGGAGACCTTCGAGAAGACCTCGATCGAGGGGGAGACCCGCGGCGAGTGGTACCTGCGGCAGATGCTCGGCTCGGCGAACATCAGCGGTAGCCGGTTGCTGCACATCATGTCCGGCAACCTCTCCCACCAGATCGAGCACCACCTCTTCCCGGACCTGCCGAGCAACCGCTACCGGGAGGTCGTCCCGGAGGTCCGGGCACTCTTCGACCGGTACGGCCTGAAGTACACCACCGGATCGCTGCCCCGGCAGGTCTTCTCCGCCTGGAAGAAGGTCATCCGGCTGTCGCTGCCCAACCGTCGGCCCCGCGACCACGCCAGCAACCGGTCCGCACCGGCGCTGCGCGCCTCTGGTGCCTGAGCTGGCATAGGTCAGTCAGCCCGGGCCGTCTCGGCGGCCCGGGCTGACTTGTTCTCAGCTGGCCCGGTGTCCCTCGGGCTGACGGGCACGGGGGGTCGGACGAGCCCCCGTGACCTGGGCGTAAAGCGGCGCGGCGTCCAGTCAGGTGGCGAGCAACCGGTCGCGAACCTCCCGGCGCAGGACCTTGCCGATCTGGGAGCGGGGCAGGTCGTTGACCACCACCACCCGGCGCGGCACCTTGTACGCGGTCAGCTGCTCCCGGCACCTGGCCCGGATGCCCGCCTCGTCAGTGGTGCAGTCGGCGTGCAGCACCACCGCGGCGACAACCTCCTCGCCGCCAGCGGCGCCGGGCAGGCCGACCGCCGCGGCGTCGTGGACCCCGGGGATCTGTCGCAGCGCCTCTTCCACTTCGGAGGGGTAGACGTTGAACCCACCGGTAATGATCAGTTCTTTGATCCGGTCAACGACCCGTACGAAGCCGTCCGAGTTCATCTCCACGATGTCCCCGGTCCGCAGCCAACCGCCGGGCAGCAGCACCGCCGCTGTTTCCTCCGGCCGGCACCAGTACCCGGCGAAGACCTGCGGCCCACTGATCAGCAACTCGCCTGCCTCACCAGGGGCGCGGTCCCGGGCCGGGTCCTCTGGGTCGACGATGCGAATATCGGTGGCGGGGAACGGAATGCCCACCGTGCCGGGTTGCCGAGCCGTGGACACCGGGTTCCCCAACGCCACCGGGGAGGTCTCGGTCATCCCGTACCCCTCGACCAGCAGTCCGCCGGTCACCGACTCCCACAGGCCCACGGTGGCCGGGGGCAGCGACATCGCCCCGGAGATGGCGTACCGGATGGAGGTCAGGTCGACCCCGCGTTCCCGGGCGGCGACGGCGAGCTTCTCGTAGATTGGGGGCACCGCCGGCAGGAACGTCGGCGGGCGGCGACGCATCGCCTGGAGGGTCTCGTCCACGTCAAAGCGGGGCAGCAGCACCAGGGTCGCGCCGATGCTGACCGAGAAGGTCAGGCAGAGCGTCAGCCCATAGGCGTGGAACAGCGGTAGCACGCCGTACACGGTCTCGGCGCCGTCGCGGAGTCCCGGCACCCACGCGCGGCCCTGCGCGGCGTTGACGCGCAGGTTGCGGTGGGTGAGGATCGCTCCCTTCGGGGTGCCGGTGGTGCCGCCGGTGTACTGCAACAGCGCGGTGTCGTCCGGCTCCGGCGCGGGGTGGTCGGCGGCCAGCGGCCCGCTGCCGGCCAGTAGGCGCTCCCAGGCCAGGGTGCCCGGCGCGGGAGCGGTGATAGCGGCGCGGGCGGTGCGGGCCCGGGGCACCGGTAGCCGCAGCGCCCAGCGTTTGAGCCGGGGCAGGGCCGCACTGAGATCGACTGCGATGACCGTTTCGACCTTGGTGGCGTTGGTGGTGCGTTGCACCAGCGGGGCGACCTTGTTCCAGACCACGGCGACCCGGGCACCGTGGTCGGCGAGTTGATGGGCCAGTTCCTGCTCGGTGTAGAGCGGGTTGTGCTCGACCACGATCGCACCGAGCCTCAGCACCGCGTAGAAGGCCACCACGTGCTGCGGGCAGTTCGGTAGGACCAGTGCGACCCGGTCGCCTTGGCCGACGCCGAGGCGGCGTAGCGCCTCAGCCGCCCGGTCCACCTGCGCCGCCAGCTCCCGGTAGCTGGTGGTGGCGCCGAAGAAGTCCAGCGCGGTCCGGTCGCCGAACCGGTGAACGGCCACTCGCAGCAGGTCGACCAGGGACTCGTCGGTCGGGGTGATGGTCGTCGGCACCCCCGGTGCGTAGCTCCGCAGCCACGGCCGTTCGGCGCTCAGGTTCATGGTGTCCATCCTCCCCACGTTCGTCTACCGGACCGTAACCTACGGTCTGGTAGAAAACCCGGCGAGGTACCTGTCGCCGCACCGCCGATCGAGTGCTCCGTGGTCAGTGCCGTCGTTGCGACTGCCGGGCCATCTGGCGCACCTTGACCACCGCCATGATGATCACAACCACCAGCGCGATCGCACCGATAACCATCAGCCATTGGGCCGCCTGCCAGAGCAGTCCCAGCAGGATGAGTGCGGCAGCGACGATGCCGATGACCCACAGTACTACCCGCATGTCGACCTCCGTCCCGCCCCCGTTGGCGGGGGACGCTCCGCCGCCTTCCCGGCCTGGCCGACAACATGCGTGCGCGACTAACCGTCGAGCGCGGCTGCGCCGGGCGGGACGGCGAGTTCCCGCCCGTGTTCAGCTCTCCGCCTGCTGATCCGGCGCAGCGCGGCGCACCGGCCCCGCCGTCCCGGCGGGTCTGCGTCGGCGGCCGGCGACCAGCAGCGCCACCGCCCCGAGGGCACCGGCGAGGGCGGCTACCAGGATTTTGATCTGGCCATCGCCGGGCACCTGCTGGACCAGGATGAACACGCCCGCGACCACCACGAATCCGCCGAACGTCCGGCGGAGCACGACCTCGGGCACGCGGCCGGCCAGCCGGGCGCCGGCGAGGCTGCCGGCGACCGCGGCGGTGGTGACCGCGGCGGCCAGGCTCCAGTCGATGCTGACGCTGGACAAGAATCCGGCCAGACCCGCGAACGACTTCATCGCTATCACGACCAGTGAGGTGCCGGCGGCGACCGGCATCGGCAGACCACCGAGCAGGGCGAGCGCGGGTACTACCAGGAAGCCGCCACCCGCGCCGACCATACCGGTGACCAGGCCGACCACGACGCCGTCCAGCAGGACCCGCCGCACCGGGAGCTCGCGTGGCACCGTACCGCCGGTGCCACGACGACCGCGGATCATCGCGGCCGCCGTGGCGAGCATCATCACCGCGAAGCCGGTGAGCAGGATCGTCGCCGGGACGAACGCGGCCAGCCGGCCGCCGACGTAGGCCCCAGCCATGCCGGCGGCCCCGAAGAGCAGGCCGCTACGCCAGCGGATCCGTCCGGCACGGGCATGCGGTAGCACACCGACTGCGCTGGTCACGCCGACCACCAGCAGCGAGGTGGCGATCGCCTCCTTCGCCGGCAGGTCGGCGACGTAGACCAACAGTGGTACGGCGAGGATGGAGCCGCCCCCGCCGAGTAGGCCGAGGCTGAGCCCGATCAGGACAGCCAGCCCGACGGTCAGGGCGAGGCTGACGGTCACGATCGCCGGCCAGCGGGCGAGGCGTCGCTCAGGTGACCGACGATGGTGTCCAGGTCACAACTGGCGTTCCGGTTGTACGGAAGCTTGCTGAGCAGCATGCCCAACGCGCAGGTGTTGCTCAGCGCGGCGGCGGTGAGTCCCGCGCCGATGACGCCGGCTATCCACTCGGCACCGGGTACGAACAGCGAGGCCACGACACTGGCCAGCACGATGGCGCCGGCGACCAGCCGGACCTGCCGCTCCAGGTCCCACCGGGGGGCGCCTTCGGTGACGGGCCCGGCGGCGCCCCGCCACGCCACCATGCCGCCGGTCAGGACCTTGACGTTCGGTAGGCCGATCCCGGCAAGCGTCCGTTCGGCCTGCCTGGCCCGGGCCCCCGAGTGGCAGATCAGCACAACGTCCTCGTCGAGGTGGTCGCGGAGCTCCGCGCGATGCTCCTTGAGCAGGTCGAGGGGCACGTTGTAGGCACCGGGGATGTGTGCGGTCGTGAACTCGGCCGGAGTGCGCACGTCGAGCAGGCGCGGGGCGCTACCCGAGTCGATGAGCTCCCGCAGCTGGGTGGCGTCGAGGGCGGTATGGGTGGTGGTCATGGTCTCCTCGCTTACGGGTGCTTCGGTGGGATGGACGAAGGGGCGCCGCTCGTCGCAGGGCGGCCGTGCTGGTTCAGGCGTGGGTGGCACCCGGCCCGACCAGGGTGACTCCGGCCTCCGCCGCCGCGGCGAACCGGTCGTCGATGACGACCACGTCGCGGCCGGCATTCGCCAACAGCGACCCGGCGGCGGCGGCCCGGTAGCCGGAACCGCAGTGCACCCAGACCGCGCCGGCGGGCAGGTCGGTGAGCCGCTGGGGAAGTGCGGGTAGGGGAAGGTGTACGGCTCCGGCGATGTGGCCCGCGGTCCACTCGTTGGCCATTCGCACGTCGAGCACCACGTCGGGGGTGGGCAGCCCGGTGGGGAGCCGCCCGGCTTGGGCGGCGGCCAGCGCGGCGAAGTCGGCCAGCGGTAGCTCCCGTAGCTGTTCGTGGTCGGCGGCCCATTGCCCGGCCGTACCGGTGGCCTGGGCAGCTGGCCGGTCGATGCCGATGCGTACCAGTTCGCGCTGTGCCTCGGCGATCTGCGCGGAGGTCTCGGCGAGCAGGGTCACCGGGGTGCCCCAGCTGATGAGCCAGCCGAGCCAGGTGGACATCGCTCCGTCCAGTCCGAGGCTGACCGTACCCGCCAGATGGGAGGCGGCGTACGCCTTGCGGTGCCGTAGGTCGACCACCCATTCCCCGGCATTGACCCGTCGGCGCAGTTCGGCGGCGTCGGCGCGGGCGACCGGAGTGAGGTCCACCGGTGCCGGACCGCTGAGGTTGGTAGCGCCCATGTGGGCGTAGTAGGCGGGGTAGGCGTCCAACCCGGAGAGGGTCTCGGTGATGAAGGCGTCGGCGGCCAGCCGGAGCACCGGGTTGGCCTCCTTCTCCCGGCCGATGGTCGATTCCGGGGCGTCGGTCTGGCTGGCGGAGCAGAAGCTGCCGAATCCGTGGGTCGGCCACACCTCGGCGCCGTCGGGCAGCAGGTCGGCCAGCCGTCGGGCCGAGGCGTGCTGGTGGTGGGCCAGTTCGTGGGCGTGTTGCTGGCCGAGCAGGTCGGTGCGGCCGGTGGTACCGAAGAGGAGCGAGCCGCCGGTGAAGACTCCCGCCGGTCGCCAGTCGCCATCGTGCGCGTAGTCCAGGACGTAGGACAGGTGGTGGAAGGTGTGGCCGGGAGTGGCGATCACCCGCAGGCGCATCGTGTCGGAGACCGCCACGGTGTCGCCGTCGGCGACCGGCAGCCGTCCGAATTCGACCCGCTCGGCCGCGGCGACCAGGTAGTGGGCACCGGTCGCCCGGGCCAGTTCGAGGCCACCGGAGACGTAGTCGTTATGGATGTGCGTCTCGACCACGTGGGTGATTCGGACTCCCGCCGCTCCGGCAAGGTAAAGGATTCGGTCGATGTCGCGCTGTGGGTCGACGACGACCGCTACCTGACCATCGGAGGCCAGGTAGCTGCGGTCGCCCAGGGATGAGGTCGCGAGGACCGACACGTTGAACTCCACCGTCGTGCTCCTTCCAGGAGAGGATTTATACCCCCGGGGGTATCCAGCGGGCGGGCGGGTGCCTTTCGGTTGGCGTGCCGGATACCCCCTCCGACCGCCGGAATGCGGCCGGAGGGTTCGTTCTTCGGGTTGGCTCAGGCCAGGGTCAGGAAGAGCTTCTCCAGCTCCTCCTCGGTTATCTCCGGTGCCTCGCCCTGTTCCCGGGCGGTGGTGCAGTGCCGCATGCCCGAGGCGATGATCTTGTAACCAGCGCGGTCGACGGCCTTCGACACCGCGGCGAGCTGGGTCAGCACCTCCCGGCAGTCCTGACCGTCTTCCATCATGTCGATCACAGCGTTGAGTTGGCCTCGGGCGCGCTTGAGTCGGGTCAGTGCAGCACCGGTCATCTCGGGTTGAAGTTTCATCTGGCACCTCCGATACCCACCATACCCCCCGGGGTATGGTGCGCGTAGTGGTCTTCGTCATGCCAATCCGGCCGGCGAGTGCTCTCGCTGTCACGGACCTGGAGTGCATCCGGTGCGGCACTCGCCATCCCGTCCGGGACTATCCGCTCGGCTACCCCCGGCGGGTCACCCGACGGTCTGTCCCGTGCCGACCATCGGGCGAGGGTGGCTGGTCGCTCAGCGGTCGCCGCCGCTCGCGCTGTTGAGGAGCTGCCGGAGGTGGGGCGAGTCGATGCTCTTCGCCCGGTACATCGCGGCGTCGGCCCGGTCCAACGCCTCGGAGAGCTGGGTGGGGCAGGTGACCGGCGCCAGCCCGACGGAGGCTGTCACTCGCACGCTTGCGGAGTGCAGCCGGATCGGTGCGGCGAGGACGTCGTGCAGCCGGCGGCTGGCGTGCTCAAGCCACCGCCGCTCGACCTCGGGAGCGGTGAGCAGCCCGGCGAACTCATCCCCGCCGAGTCGGGCGACCGGGTCGCCTCCAGCGAAGTCGGCGAGCCGCTGGGCGACATTGACCAGTACCTGGTCGCCGGCGGCGTGCCCGTACCGATCGTTGATCTGTTTGAAGTCGTCGAGATCGAGGACGACGGCGATCAGCGGTCGCCCGTCCGCTCGAGTCAGCAGAGCGGCGGCCAGCCGATGAAAGGCTCGTCGGTTGGGTAGGCCGGTGAGCGGGTCGTGGCTGGCCGCGTGGCGCTCGGCGGCGAGCTCGGCCTGGAGGGCGGCGATCTCCGTCTCGGCCTGCACCGCCCGGCGGTGCAGCTGCCAGGACGAGACGAGGGCGCCCGCGGCGCAGACGCCGGACGCGATCGTCAGCGGATCCGGCATGAGTCCTCCCGTCATACCGATGACCCGGCATCGCCGATGGTCACCGACCCCGTGTCTGCCCTGCTAGTCGCCTAGTAAAGGTGACTTACGGTAAGCGGATCGACACCACTCCCGTCGGCTATCATGCGCTCTGTCCGATGCAGATGCAATAGCAGATGCACGTGCAGGAGCCTCTCTGTCCACACGCACCCGCAGGGGCTGCGGTGTGGACGGATGCATGACGAGAAGGGCGCACATGCAGCCGCTACCGAATGGCGTTCCCGTTCCCGAGCTGCCGCCGTTGCGGTGGCAGAAGAGTCGCCGTAGCAACCCCAGCGGCAACTGCGTCGAGCTGGCCGAACTACCCGATGGTGCGGGCATCGCCGTGCGCAACTCCCGACATCCCGACGGCCCCGCCTTGATCTACACCGTGGACGAGATCGCGGCCTTCGTGCTCGGCGCCCGGGATGGTGATTTTGATCACCTGATTCACTGATCCACGCCGCGCCGTCGGGACCGATTCCCCTCACCGACAGGCCATGGCATGCTGGCCCGGCGACCGGGTCAGGTCCGGCCCGGGCGCGGTCCAGCAAACGGAGGCGCGGCAGTGGCGACGATACCCGTTGAGGGGGGGTCATCGGCGGGCCCAACCGTCCTGCGGATGATGCTCGGCGCGCAGCTGCGCCGGTTGCGGGAGTCCTGCGGGGTGACCCGGGAGGGCGCGGGCTGGGAGATTCGGGCCTCTGAATCGAAGATCAGCAGAATGGAGCTGGGGCGGGTCGGGTTCAAGGAACGCGACGTCGCCGATCTGCTGACCCTCTATGGCATCACCGACCCTACCGAGCGGGACGCCCTGCTCCACCTTGCCCGGGACGCGAACAGCCCCGGTTGGTGGCACCGATACGGTGACGTGCTGCCGTCCTGGTTCCAGGCGTACCTCGGGCTGGAGGCGGCAGCTGCCCTGATCCGCACCTACGAGCTCCAGTTCGTGCCCGGCCTGCTCCAGACCGAGGAGTACGCCCGGGCGGTCGTGCTGCTCGGTCACAGCCGCGCCACGTCGGCGGAGATCGACCGTCGGGTCACCCTGCGGATGCGGCGGCAGGAGGTGCTGCACCGGGAGGATCCGCCGCAGCTGTGGGCCGTGGTGGACGAGGCGGCCCTGCGCCGGCCGATCGGCGGCACGGCGGTCATGCGGCAGCAGGTCTCGGCGCTGATCGAGGCGACAAGGTTGCCGAACGTACGGCTCCAGGTCGTACCGTTCGCCGCCGGCGGGCACGCCGCCGCGGGCGGCGCCTTCTCCATCCTGCGCTTCGGTGACCAGGAGCTGCCCGATGTGGTCTACATTGAGCAGCTCACCAGTGCCCTCTACCTCGACAAGCGGGAAGATCTGGAGTTCTACGCGTTGGCGATGGAGCGGCTCTGCGTGGAGGCGGAGCCGCCGGAGCGTACGCCGGAACTCCTCGGCCGGATCCTGGCCGAACTGCCCGCGGACTGACTCGGCGCCACAGCCGCCCGAGCTGGTCCTCCGGTTGACCGTGGACCGCCTGGATGCGCTGACAGGATCAGTTCGTACCGTGTAGGCCATGCCTCGAACCGTGCACGCCCTCCTCTCCGTCAGTACCACCGCCAACCAGGCGCAACCCCCACAGGATGGGCTGGTTGGGCACGTGATCGGCCTGGTGGAACGGCTGGGCGGGCCCGGCGCCGGCCTCGCCGTGGCGCTGGAGAACCTGTTTCCGCCGATTCCCAGCGAGGTGATCCTCCCCCTGGCCGGGTTCGTTGCCGGACAGGGGCGGATGAGCGTCATCAGCGCGATCTTCTGGACCACGGTGGGTTCGCTGGTGGGTGCGCTCGCGCTGTACTACATCGGTGCGGCATTGGGCCGGGACCGGATGCGCGCCATCGCCGCCCGGCTTCCGTTGGTGAAGCTGAGCGACGTCGACAAGACCGAAGAGTGGTTTCTCCGGCACGGCGTCAAGGCGGTGTTCTTCGGTCGGATGATTCCGATCTTCCGAAGCATGATCTCGATCCCGGCCGGGGTGGAGCGGATGCCAGTGTGGACCTTCGTCGTCTACACCACCTTGGGCAGCCTGATCTGGAACACGACTTTCGTCATGGCCGGCTACCTGCTCGGTGACAACTGGCACCTGGTCGAGGCGTACGCCGGTGTGCTCCAGAACATCGTCATCCTGGCCTGCGTGGCGGGGCTCGTCTGGTTCGTCGTCACCCGGCTCCGCCGCTCCCGCACGACCGGGGGAGTGCGGCCCAACGGACCGGAGGACGAGTTCCCCGCGCCGATGCCGCCCCTCGATGGTGTCCCCGACCCGCAGGGCCGGGGAACTCTCTACCGGAGTAGCTGGTCCGAGGACACCACCGTGCGCTGACGTGGCGACCGAGGTGCCGGCGGGCTAGCCGAGGTCGATGGCGGGGTAGAGGGGGAAGCCGGTGAGCAGGTCGCTGGCCTGCTTGCCGACCCGGTCGGCGACGCCCGGGTCCAGCACGTACTTCGCCTTCGAGGCGGTGCCGTCGGCGTTCGTCCCGGGCGAGGTCCGGCTCAGGACGGTGTGGATCAGCTCGGCGGTGGCGTCCAACTCCGCGGTGCCGAAGCCCCGGGTGGTCAACGCCGGCGTACCGATCCGGATCCCGGAGGTGTACCAGGCGCCGTTCGGGTCCTGCGGGATCGCGTTGCGGTTGGTGACGATGCCCGAGTCAAGGAGCGCCTGCTCGGCCTGCCGGCCGGTGAGCCCGTACCCGGTCACGTCGATCAGCGCCAGGTGGTTGTCGGTCCCCCCGGTGACCAGCTTCGCGCCCCGACGCTGCAATCCGTCAGCCAGGGCCTGCGCGTTGGCGACGATGCGCTCGGCGTAGTCGACGAAGTCGGGGCGCCGGGCCTCGGCGAGCGCGACCGCCTTGGCGGCCATCACCTGCGGCAGTGGGCCGCCGAGCACCATCGGGCAGCCCCGGTCGACCTGCTCGGCGAGCTCGGGACCACAGAGCACCAGACCGCCGCGGGGCCCGCGCAGCGACTTGTGCGTGGTGGAGGTCACAATGTGCGCATGCGGAATCGGGTCGAAGTCTCCGGTGAAGACCTTGCCGGCGACCAACCCGGCGAAGTGAGCCATGTCCACCATGAAGGTGGCTCCGACCGAGTCGGCGATCTCGCGCAGGATTCGGAAGTTGACCTTCCGGGGGTACGCCGAGTAGCCGCCGACGAGGATCAGCGGCTTGAACTCGCGGGCCGCCTCGGCGACCCGGTCGTAGTCGATCAGCCCGGTCTCCGGGTCGGTGCCGTAGCTGCGCTGATCGAACATCTTGCCGGAGATGTTCGGCCGGAAGCCGTGCGTGAGGTGACCCCCCGCGTCCAGCGACATGCCCAGCATCCGCTGGTTGCCCAACTCACGGCGCAGCGCGAACCAGTCGGCCTCGGTGAGGTTGTTGACGTGCCGGACCTGGGCCCGCTTGAGCGCCGGCGACTCGATCCGGTCGGCGAGGACCGCCCAGAAGGCGACCAGGTTGGCGTCGATCCCCGAGTGCGGCTGCACGTAGGCGTACGGCGCACCGAACAACTCCCGGGCGTGCTCGGCGGCGAGCGCCTCAACCGTGTCGACGTTCTGGCAGCCGGCGTAGAAGCGACGGCCGACCGTACCCTCGGCGTACTTGTCGCTGAACCAGTTGCCCATCGCCAGCAGCGTCGCGGGGGAGGCGTAGTTCTCGCTGGCGATCAGCTTGAGCGACTCACGCTGGTCGGCCAGCTCGGCGCGGATGGCGTTGGCGACCCGTGGCTCGACGGCACCGATCACCTCGAGTGCGCTGCGATAGGCGGTGGACTCGGCGTTAGCCGACATGTGACCTCCTGGTGAACGTTCCCGGTGGACGTGCGGAGGCCCAGGCGCTCGGCGTGCGTCCTCGTGATGGGCCGTTCCCCGATGGTGCTCCATCCCAATCGCGCCAGTCCCGACCCGAGGGGATCCTACCGGTTCGCTTCGGCAAGGCCGGCACCCATTCGTACGCCCTGCTCCGCCGGCCGGGAGCCGAATCAAAGATCGACGGCGGTGGCGAGCGTGGCTAGGATCGGAACATGACGGGGCCGGGCGATCGGGTGGACGGTCGGGGGAGTCTGCTCGCAATCAGCGATCTGCACGTGCGGCACGCGGAGAACCGGACGGTCGTCGAGCGGCTCCGCCCGGAGTCGCCGGCGGACTGGCTGCTGGTCGCCGGCGACGTGGGAGATACGGTCGCGCAGGTCGAGTGGGCGCTGCGGCTGCTGGCTGCCCGGTTCGCGAAGGTGCTCTGGTCGCCCGGCAACCACGAGCTGTGGAGCCTGCCGGCCGACCCGGTGCCGCTGCGCGGCGCCGCCCGCTACGCCCACCTGGTCGAACTCTGCCGAGAGCTCGGCGTCGTCACGCCGGAGGACCCGTATCCGGTGTGGGAGGGGCCCGGCGGCCCGGTCACCGTGGCGCCGCTGTTCCTGCTCTACGACTACAGCTGGCGCCCCGAGGGCCTCGACACGTCGCAGGCCGCGCTCGCCGAGGCGTACCGGACCGGGATCGTCTGCACCGACGAGTATCTGCTGCACCCCGATCCGTACGAGAGCCGGTCGGCTTGGTGCGCGGCCCGGGTGGCCGGGACGGCCCGGCGGCTGGCGGAGCGGGACCCGGCGCTTCCGACGGTCCTGATGAACCATTGGCCACTGCGTCGCGAGCCCACCCGCATTCTCCGCTATCCGATCTTCGCGCAGTGGTGCGGCACCGAGGCGACGGCCGACTGGCATCGGCGCTTCGACGCCGTCGCGGTGGTCTATGGCCACCTCCACGTCCCGCGCACCACCTGGTACGACGGGGTGCGCTTCGAGGAGGTGTCGGTGGGCTATCCCCGGGAGTGGCGGCGACGGAGTGGGCCGCTGGGGCAGCCGCGCCGGATCCTGCCGGCACCGGCAGGGTTGCCACCGACCGCCTGGTAGCCCGTTCCTTCGCCGGGCAACCGGATCCGTGCGGCCGGCGATGCGCGTCCGACCTGGTGCGCCCCCGGATCACGGCTACGGTGTGGGCGTGGCGACGCCGGCCGAGCAACTCCGGGTGGGACGGCGGCTGGTCCGCGTCTCCAACCCGGACAAGCCCTACTTTTCCGAGTTGGGGCTGACCAAACTCGATGTAATCCGCTACTTCCTGGCCGTCGGCGATGGCATTCTGCGCGCCCTGCGGGACCGGCCGACGATGCTCGAGCGGTGGCCGCGTGGCGTCTTCGCCGGTGCCAAGATCGCGACACGGGCGGACAACCGCGGTGACGCGTTCTATCAAAAGCGGCTGCCGGCGGGCGCTCCCGACTGGGTTCGCACCGCGCACCTGACCTTCCCGAGCGGTCGGAGCGCGGACGAGCTCGCGCCGAGTGAGCTGGCCGTGGTGGCCTGGGCGGTCAACCTCGGCACGCTCCGGTTTCACCCGTGGCCGGTGTCCCGGCACGATGTCGAGCGACCAGACCAGCTACGCATCGACCTGGACCCGCTACCCGGGGTCGGATTTGACCAGGTGGTCCCGGTGGCGCATGAGGTCCGTGCGTTCCTCGACGAGCTTGGGCTGGTTGGCTACCCGAAGACCACTGGGGGACGAGGGTTGCACGTCTACCTCACCATCGAGCCGCGGTGGAGTTTCGGAGACTGCCGCCGGGCGGTGCTGGCGCTGGGCCGGGAGATCCAGCGTCGCCGGCCCGACCTGGTCACCACCACCTGGTGGCGGGAGCAGCGGGATCGGCCGGTCTTCGTCGACTACAACCAGATGGCCCGGGACCACACGATGACCTCGGCGTACTCGATCCGGCCCACCCCGGCGGCGCTGGTCTCCGCACCGGTGGCCTGGACCGAACTGGATGATGCCCGGCCGGAGGACTTCGACATCACCACGATGCCGGCCCGCTTCACCGAGCACGGCGATCCGCACGCGGGTCTGGACGAGCGGGCCTATTCGCTGGAGCCGTTGCTGGAGTTGGCCGACCGGGAGAAGCTGACGGCGCCGCCGGAGCGTTCAGGGTCCCGGGCGCCCGGGACCGGGAAGCGGAGGGGGCGCGGCCGAGCCCCAGGGTGACAGCTCGCCGTCGAACTCGTGGAAGACCAGCCAGGTGCGGGTGGAGAGCACTCCGGGGATGCTCTGCACCCGGGTCAGCACCACGTCTCGCAACGTGGCGTTGTCCGGGGCCCGGACCAGGGCGAGTACGTCGTGGTCCCCGCCGACCAGTGCGGCGTGCTCCAGGTAGTGCACCTGGGCCAGTCCCGCCGAGACCTCACGCCAGGTGTTCTGCTCGATGGTGATGGCGATGTACGCCGAGGTGCCCAACCCGGCGGCCTCCGGTGCCACCCGGGCCTGAAAGCCGGTGACCACCCCGTCGCGCAGCAACCGCTCCACCCGGGCGTACGCGTTGGTTCGGGAGATGTGCAGGCGGGCGGCGAGTGTCCGCACCGACGTGCGTCCGTCCCGGACCAGCTCGGCCAGGATGCGGCGGTCCACGTGGTCTAGCGGCCGGGCCGATCGTCCCGGTCTGGTCGTCGAGGCCCCATCCGGGCCGGACTCTTGGCTCATCGTGGCACCTCCCGCAGACCAACCATCCTGCGTTTGCGGGGGATCTTGAGTCAATCATCCGACCGCAGGAGCATGGGCGCACCAGATGTCCAGGAGGTATCCGCCGTGACGACCACACCCCGGGCGGTCCGCAGAAAGACCCGGCCGGCCGCGCCGCCGGACCCGGCTCGCCCACTGTTGCCCGCCAGTGCGCAGATTCGCCTGCTAGACCCCGCCGGTACCCTGCTACCGGCGCACCCCGACTACCCGGCGCCCCCGGTTGAGGTGCTGGTCGAGCTGTACCGCCGGATGGTGCTCGGCCGCCGTTTCGACCTGCAGGCCACCGCCCTGACCAAACAGGGTCGACTCGCCGTCTACCCGTCGGCTCGGGGCCAGGAGGCGTGTCAGGTCGGCGCGATGCTCGCGCTGCGGGACGACGACTGGGTCTTCCCGACCTATCGCGAGTCGATGGCGTTGACCGCCCGGGGGATCGACCCGGTTGAGGTGCTGACCCTGCTCCGTGGGGACTGGCACTGTGGTTACGATCCGGCCGTCCGGCGTACCGCCCCGCAGTGCACCCCGTTGGCCACCCAGTGTGTGCACGCCGCCGGTCTCGCCTACGGCGAGGCGCACCAGGGCCGGGACACGGTGGCACTGGCCTTTCTCGGCGACGGTGCCACCAGCGAGGGTGACTTCCATGAGGGGATCAACTTCGCCGCCGTCTTCAAGGCGCCGGTCGTCTATTTCATCCAGAACAACGAGTACGCGATCAGCGTGCCGCTGTCCCGGCAGACCGCCGCACCCAGTCTCGCGTACAAGGGCGTCGGGTACGGCGTGCCCAGCGAGCGGGTCGACGGCAACGACCCGGTCGCCGTCCTCGCGGTGCTCACCCGGGCGGTGGCGCACGCCCGTGCCGGGCACGGCCCCTTCCTGGTGGAGGCGCACACCTACCGGATGGAGCCGCACACCAACGCCGACGACGCCGCCCGCTACCGGGACGCCGATGAGGTAGCGAGCTGGCAGGACCGGGACCCGGTCGTTCGGCTGGAGACCTACCTGCGGGACCGGGGGGCGTTGGACGACACCACCGTGGCGCGGGTGGCCGCGCAGGCCGAGGAGCACGCGGCCGACCTGCGGGAGCGGATGCACGACAAGCCGACTGTCGACCCGATGACGCTCTTCGACCACGTCTACGCCGAACCAACGCCGCAACTGGTCGAACAGCGGGCGCAGGTTCGTGCCGAGTTGGCCGCTGACCAGGAGGGAGCTGGGTGATGGCAAGCATGACCATGGCGAAGGCGCTCAACACCGCGCTCGCCGACGCGATGCTCGACGACGACCGGGTGGTCGTCTTCGGCGAGGATGTCGGTCAACTTGGCGGGGTCTTCCGGATCACCGACGGGCTGGCGGCCCGCTTCGGCGACACGCGCTGCTTCGACACTCCGCTCGCCGAGGCCGGCATCGTCGGCTTCGCGGTTGGCCTCGCCATGTCCGGGCTACGGCCGGTGGTGGAGATCCAGTTCGACGCGTTCGGGTACCCGGCCTTCGAGCAGATCGCCTCGCACGTGGCGAAGCTGCGCAACCGCACCCGGGGCGCGCTGACCGCGCCCATCGTCATCCGGATCCCGTACGCCGGTGGCATCGGCGGGGTGGAGCACCACTGCGACTCCTCCGAGGCGTACTACGCGCACACGCCCGGTCTGAAGGTCGTCACCCCGGCCACCGTGGCAGATGCCTACTCGCTGCTGCGTTCGGCGATCGACGATCCGGATCCGGTCGTCTTCCTGGAGCCGAAGAAGCTCTACTTCGCCAGCGCCGAGACGCAGTTGCCAGCTCGGACCGAGCCGTTCGGCCGCGCCGTCGTACGTCGTCCGGGCACTGATGGCACCCTGGTCGCGTACGGGCCGGCGGTGCCGGTGGCCCTGGCGGCCGCCGAGGCGGCCCAGGCGGAGGGCTGGAACCTTGAAGTCGTTGACGTACGGACGATTGTGCCGTTCGACGACGACACGGTCGCGGCGTCGGTACGCAAGACCGGCCGGTGCGTGGTGGTCCACGAGGCCCAGGGCTTCGCCGGGGTCGGCGCGGAGATCGCCGCGCGGATGCAGGAGCGTTGCTTCCACTCCCTGCACGCTCCGGTACTGCGGGTTGCCGGGTTGGACATCCCGTACCCGGCGCCGATGCTGGAGCACACCCACCTGCCGTCGGTGGATCGCGTGCTCGACGCGGTGGCCCGCCTCCAGTGGGACGACCAGCCCGACGAGCGGTGGGTGGCGGCCTGATGAGTGAGCGGGTCTTCCTTCTGCCGGATCTCGGGGAAGGGCTCAGTGAGGCGGAGATCGTCGAGTGGCGGGTCGCCGTGGGCGACACGGTGACGGTGGACCAGGCCGTCGTGGAGGTGGAGACCGCCAAGGCGGTCGTAGACGTGCCCTGTCCGTATGCCGGGCGGGTGGTGGCCCTGCACGGCATGGCGGGTGAGGTGCGGCCGGTCGGCCAGCCCTTGATCACCATCGCGTCGCTGGACGCGGTCGAGACGGATGCTGCTCCGGTTAGCTCTGGCGGGCCCGTGGTCAACCGGGAGCAGGAGCGGGCTGGCTCCGGGAACGTCTTGATTGGGTATGGCACCGGCCACGGCGGAGCGGCGCGTCGACGGCGGCCCCGGGTTGCCCGATCCGTACCGACCGACGCCGCCTCGGGTGGCGCTGCCCGGACCGAAGCCACCTCGGGTGGCGGGACTCGGACCAACCCCGTCCCGAGTGGCGGCCGGGGAGCGCCCGGCGTGAGCGTTCGGGTCATCTCGCCGATCGTGCGGCGGCTGGCGAAGCAGCACGGCGTTGACCTAGCCGCCCTGCGTGGTACCGGCCGCGGCGGCGTGATTCGGCGGGCTGATGTGGAGGCGGCCACCCCCGCTCCGGTCGCGGTGCCCGCGGTGGACGCCGTGCCCGCCGACGGCGAGGTGATCCTGCCGTTGACCGGAATCCGCAAGGTCATCGCCGACAAGCTCTCCCGCAGCCGGCAGGAGATTCCCGAGGTGACGATCTGGGTGGACGCCGACGCGACTGCCCTGCTGGAGACCCGGGCGGCGATCAACGCCGCCACCCCGGCCGAACCGGTGAGCATCCTGGCGCTGCTCGCCCGGATCTGCCTCTCTGGGCTGCGCAGGTTCCCCCAGCTCAATGCCCGGGTAGACAGTGGGGCGCAGCGGATCGTCCAGTCCGCCGGGGTGCACCTGGGCATCGCCGCCCAGACCGACCGAGGGCTCGTGGTTCCGGTGCTGCGTGACGCGCAGCGGCTCACCACCGCCGGACTGGCCGCCGCGTTGGCCGAGACCACGGCGGCGGCGCGGGCTGGCACGCTGCCACCGACCCGGCTCACCGGCGGCACGTTCACGCTGAACAACTATGGCGTGTTCGGGGTGGACGGATCGACTCCGATCATCAACCATCCGGAGGCGGCGCTGCTCGGCGTCGGGCGGATTGTGGACAAGCCGTGGGTGGTGGACGGGCAGCTTGCGGTACGCAAGGTGACGCAGCTCAGCCTTACTTTCGATCATCGGGTCTGCGACGGCGGGGTGGCCGGTGGCTTCCTGCGGCATGTCGCGGACTGTGTCGAGCGGCCAGCGGTGCTGATCGCGAACCTCTGACCGGAACGCGGGGCCGGTAGGCCCCGCGTTCCGGGCTCCGCCGCATGTTTGGGTGTATTTCGGACGAACGGTCGTGGACCGCTCGGATATCAGCCGTAAAACATGATCGGGCAGTTTCGGAATATAAGACCCAAAGCCAGGAAATGTGGGAGATAGTTAGGTCGTCGAATTTGTCAAAAATGCATTCCCTGGGTGGCGCAGCGGAGAGAATGTGGCGGAGGAGGCGACCAACGGGGGTGCGCACATGACAATCAGGCGGCGAATGACGCTGCTCACGGTAACTGTCGCGGCCGTATCGGTGGCGCTCGTCGGGTGCACCGTCGGCGAGCGCAAGGAGGCCCGACCGGCTCCGCCGGAATTGACCGTGACGCCGGCCGACCAAGCGACAGACGTCCCGATCAGCGCCGAGGTCGGCACCGCGGTCAAGGGCGGGACGATTACCGCGGTCCGCGTCACCGACGACGCGGGGAACGAGGTCAAGGGGGAGCCCCGGGAGGATGGCTCGACCTGGGTGCCGAGTAAGCCGTTAAAGCCAAAACAGACATACACGGCTGAGGTGACCGCTACCGGCGACTCCGGTAAAACCACTACCAACCGGACAATAACCTTCACTACGAGGCCGAAGTCCACCAAACCGGCTATTACCAGTACGTTGTATTTTGCGGGTGACCGGACGTACGGAACCGCAATGCCGGTGACCGTCGCGTTCGATCCACCAATTCCGGAGGAAGCCCGGGCTGCGGTTCAGCGGCGTTTGTTTGTGCGGACCAACCCGTCTCAGCCGGGGGTGTGGTCCTGGGTATCCGACGGAAGCCAGGCCTACTACCGGGCACCGGACTTCTGGCAACCGGGCACGACGATCAGCTTCCGTGCCGGTTTGGAGGGCCTGCCGATCGGCGAGGAGTACGTGGGCGACGCCGACCGGCGGGCGACCTCGAAGATCGGCCGTCAGGTCGCCTTGGAGATCGACAACGAGACCAAGCAGATGTCGGTGTTCCAGGACGGAAAGCTGTTGCGAGAGCTGCCGGTGAGCCTCGGCAAGCCGAGCACGCCGACCTCCAGCGGGAAGATGGTGATCATGGAAAAGCATGAGTTCACCACCTTCGACACCCGTGGCTCGGCGGACCCGTACGTGGTGGATGTCGAGGATGCGCAGCGGCTGACCTGGCAGGGTGAGTTCCTCCACGGTGCGCCCTGGTCGGAGGGGGTTCAGGGATACCGCAACGTCTCCCACGGCTGTACCAACCTCTCGGCCGCCAGCGCCGACTGGCTGATGGGCGTCACTCAGGTCGGCGACCTGGTGACGATCAAGGGCACCGAGGTGACGTTGGGGGAGGGCAACGGCTGGACCGCCTGGAACGTGAGCTGGGAGGAGTACGTCAAGGGCAGCGCCCTGCCCGTGCCGGCCGGCCTGAAACCAAGCCAGGCGGCCCCGAACCCGGGCGCGGTGGCCGGCGGCTCCCCGGCACCGGTGCCGTCTGAGGGCAGCGGTTCCCCTGCCCCGGAGCCCTCCGTGAGCGGCGGCTGACCGCCAGCGCTGAGGTGACGAGTGGTCCCCGGGCGTTCCCTTCGGTGAGCCGGAGGGAACGCCCGGGCCCGGTTGGTGGGACGGTCAGCGGAGGCCGACCAGGTCAACGACGAAGACCAGCGTCTCGCCCGGCGCAATGACGCCGCCGGCGCCCCGGTCGCCGTAGGCGAGGTGCGGCGGAATGGTCAGTCGCCGTCGACCGCCGACCCGCATGCCGACCACCCCCTGGTCCCAGCCAGCGATGACTCGCCCGCCGCCGAGGGGGAACTCGAGCGGCTCGCCACGGTTCCACGATGCGTCGAACTCACGGCCCGTGGAGTGGGCGACACCGACGTAGTGGACGCGGGCGACCTGCCCGGCCTGCGCCTCCGCTCCCTCGCCGACGGTGATCTCCTCAACGAGGAGGTCGCTCGGCGGGGCGCCCTCGATCGGTCCCACCTCGGGCTTCGTTGCCTGGTTCACCAGCGTCTCCTGTCCTTTGTCGTGGTGCCTGACCTGCCCGATCCTGCCGGATAGTCGCTGGCCGACCGCCAGGGGGCCGCGAACACGCTGGGCGGGCGTCACCACTGGTGACGCCCGCCCAGCCGAGTACCGGGATCGTCAACGGAGCCAGGGCATCCGCCGTACGATCGGGAGTCCGGCCCAGGCTCGACCGAGCCCCCAGGTGTCACCGGCGTTGAGCAGGGCGATGACCGCCAGCACCGCGGCGTAGATCAGGTGGTCGTCCATGAACGGGTTGTTCGACGGCGGCAGGGCGGCCGTCCACATCAGTACCATGAGTAGTCCGCCGGTCGCGGCGGCGACCCGGATGCCGATCCCGAGCAGTAGGGCGGTGCCGATGGCCGCCAGGCCGATCATGAACAGCCAGTCGGCCCAGGCCGCGCCCGCGATGCTGTTGTAGAAGCCCTTGAACGGGCCGGTTGCGCCGAAGCTCAGGAAGCCCTTCGTCGGGCTGCCGCCGTTGATCCAGGCGCTGTCGGCTTCGGTCGCCCGCCCCAGCCCGAACAGCTTGTCGAGAAAGGCCCAGAGGAAGATCCAGCCCAGCGCCAGGCGGGTGCCGGCCAGTACGTGGCGGGCGGCCCGCCCCTGCCCGGTTTCGACCTGGTTCAGGTTGCTGGTGGTCTCGGCGGCGTTCCGCTTGGTCGTCGCGGTCATCGTCTCCACGCCCCTTCTGCTGGTGCCTCGGATCGCACTGCTTGTGGCGCTTCAATTGGATCGCGGTGGCAACGTGTGCGAACAGGGTCATGTGGGCTCGTCAGCCGGGACCTTGGGCCTGCGGGTCAACCCACCGGGTGGGTGACCGGTGCCGCCAGCTGGGCGGCCAAGACGGCGGGCGCCTCCACCAGGGACGGGCCGTACCACGTCAGGTGCCGACCGGAGACGAGGGCGCACGGGAGCCCGGGGAATGCCTCCGGCCCATCCTCCACAGTGAAACGGTATGGCTCGTCGGGCAACACGACCAGCGCAGGATCCCGGCCGTGCAACTCGTCCAGGGACGGCCGAGGATACCGCTCGGCGTGGCCGGCGTACAGATTGGTCAGCCCCAGTCGGCGGAGCACGTCTCCGGCGAACGTGTCCCGACCCAGCGCCACCCACGGGCGCCGCCAGACCGGCACCACCGCTCGACGCGGTGACCGGTCCTCGGGCAGTTCCGCCCAGGCGCGGCGGGCGGAGACCAACCACTCGGGCTCACCTGGCGAACCCAGCTCGGCGAGAAGCTCGGCCAGCTCGGTGAGCGCCCCATCGACGGTACGAGGGTAGGTGACCCGCACCGGCACCCCCGCCGCCACCAGGGCGTCCGCGTCCTCGCGCCGGTTCTCCTCGACGTTGAGCAGAACCAGATCCGGCCGGAGCGCGCGGACCCGGTCCAGGTCCGGGTACTTGCTGCCGCCGACCCGGGGCACCTGCAGCCCCACCGGATGGGTGCACCAGTCGGTTGCGCCGACCAGCGCCCCGGGCAGCGTCAACGCCACTGCCTCGGTCAGCGACGGCACCAGTGACACCACCCGCATCCGCTCCGCCTCCTGTCGGCCGTTGCGTCGATCATGCCCGCGCGGGAGTGGCCACGGCCACCCGGGCGGCCGACAATGGCCGGATGTCGCCGAACCGTGCTGAGCAACCCCCCGCCGTCCGACCGCTCTCCGACTACGGCGTGCCGCCCGCGGCGGCGCTGGCCCGAGTACGCGGGTTCGCCGAGGCGATGGTCCGGCGCCGTACCGTGCGGGACTTCAGCGAGAAACCGGTCCCGGAGGGGGTGCTCGAGCACGCCCTGCGGGCGGCGGCCTCGGCGCCGAGTGGCGCGAACCGGCAGCCGTGGCGGTTCGTGGTGGTAACCGAGCCGGAGCTCAAGCGGCGGCTGCGCGTCGCCGCGGAGGCCGAGGAGCGGGTGTTCTACGAGCAGCGCGCCCCGCAGGAGTGGCTGTCGGCGCTGGCGCCGCTGGGAACGGATGCGAGCAAGCCGTTCCTGGAGACCGCCCCAGCGGTGATCGTCGTCTTCGAGGTCCACCGCGGCCCGCAGAGTCCCCGCCCCTACTACGTCAAGGAGTCGGTGGGGATCGCGGTCGGGCTACTGCTCGCCGCGCTGCACCAGGCGGGCCTCGCCACCCTGACCCACACCCCGAGTCCGATGCGCTTCCTCAACGAGTTGTTGGACCGGCCGGCGGAGGAACGGGGAAACCTGATTATTCCGGTCGGCTACCCGGCGCAGGGGGCGACCGTGCCGGACATCTCCCGCAAGCCGCTGGACGAGGTGGTCGTCTGGCGCTGACCGGGGGCGGGCGCGACCCGACAGTGCTCCGCTGTGTCGTCTCGCCAGATGCTCCTTATGCAGCCGGTGGCGGAGCTGTAGACCGCATTGTGATGGCCAGCGGCGCTACCTTCCGCAAACCGCTAGCCCGCGTGGCCCGGCAGTGACTTGGTAAACCCGGGGGCGATGTGGAGGGCGACGACGAAGGAGGGATTTTGGCCGAGATCTGGCGGGAGGATCGGTCTGCCCGGGGAGCGATCCGGCGGTCGACAGCTATGCTCTCGGGGGTTGATTGCTGCTTGTGCAGCATTTGGAGCATATCACCCAGCGTCGATCGAGTTGGACGGGCGGCCGCACTGTCGTTCATCAACAGGGATCTCGCAATCGCCGATGCGGGCAGTTGGCTTGCGGCGCCCATGGTGGGACCCGTAACTGACTGGCCGGACCGACTGCAGCCAAGTCCGGTGGTGCCTGGTATGACCCCGAACCTCGGTCCCGGTCGAATGGTGGCGAGCCCGGATCAATTCAGCTACCCGGGGCGCCCGTCCGTGGTCCGGTGTTCCAGTCCCGCCCGGTCGATTACGCAACCGTGTCCGTGCGCTCGTGGAGTTCGCACGGTCGGGCGGACGCCACAGACGTGCAGGGGAGTGCGGGGCATCTCACTGACGGCGGGACCGTTGGTCGGCGCAAAGGCGGCGGGGCCGTGCCGGAATCGGCACGGCCCCGCCCGGGTGGGTACTCGGGCGCTCAGCGCTTCTTGTACGCCTCGACAACCTCCACCGGGATGCGGCCGCGCTCAGAAATCTTGTAGCCGTTCTGCACGGCCCATTCCCGGATCGCGCGGTTCTGCTCCCGGTCTATTCCGGTGCTGGTGCCCCGTCGCAGTGCCCGCGACGTGTCCATGCCGCCCCGGCCGATCCTGCGGCCGGCGCTCAGATACGGATCCAGCGTCTTCCGGAGGATGCCCGCATTCTCGTCGGACACGTCGATGGTGTACGCCACGCCGTCCAGGCTGAACTCGACGGTTCGATCGGCTTTTCCGCCGTCGAGGTCGTCGGTCAGAACCGTGATTACTTTTCTTGCCATGGCCGATTACTCCCTGTGTGGGGGCGGGGTGTGGTCAAAGTTTGACCTATCCCCTGGCATTTTCGCAACTAAACGCGTCGACTTCATTTCGGGTGCGGCAAAATCTGGTGCCGAATCGCCGTGATGGCAACCGAAAACGCCTCGGGCGCACCAGTGCCGACCATCCTCGGCTGGCTGGTGCGCCCGGAGTGTGTTAGCACCCGGTGGCGAGGAGTGGATCCTTGCCACCGAGGGTCAGCAAAGGGCCCCCGTAAATGCCAGGACATCGGCGAGGCCCGCCCGCTCAGCGGTGCTGCCGGCGGCGGTCACCCCCGTCGTTGTCCCGGTCGCGGCGAACGGTTGCCCGGCGCCCCTTGATGGTGCTGCCGCGTAGGCCCGAGATCACCTCGTCGGCCAGTCCCGCCGGCACCTCCACCAGCGAGAAGCGGTCCGCGATCTCGATCGAGCCGATGTCCCGTCCGTTCATGCCGGTCTCGCCGGTGATCGCACCGACCAGATCCTGCGGTCGTACCCCGGCCCGTCGGCCCAGCCCGACGAAGACCTGGGTGGTGCCGGCGCTCCGGGGCCGTCCGGGCCGGCGCTCCCCCCGGCCCTCCGGTCCCGGTCGGCCGGTCCGGGGTGGGCGAACCGCGATCTGCGGAATCTCCTCTTCCTCCTCCAGCGCGCCCGGCAGGGTGGCCTCGTGGGCCAGGCGTACCGCGGCGAGGGCCACCTCCATGAGGTCGAACTCGTCGCTCAGCGACTCGACGATCACCCGGAACGGCTCCAGGTCGTCTTCCAGCAGGCTCTCCCGCAGCGCGGCCTGGGTGAGTTCCAGGCGACGATTGCGCAGGTCCGCCACGGTGGGGATCTTGTCGATGGTGATCCGTTGGCCGGTGACCCGTTCGATGGTCTTGAGCATCCGGTGTGCCCGCGGCTCGGCGAGAGTGATCGCCACTCCCTCCCGGCCGGCTCGCCCGACCCGGCCGATCCGGTGCACGTACGACTCGGGCGCCGAGGGGACGTCGTAGTTGACGACGTGGCTGAGCTGCTCGACATCCAGGCCCCGCGCTGCCACGTCGGTGGCGACCAGCAAGTCGGCGGTGCCGGCGCGCAGTCGACCCATCACCCGGTCCCGCTGCTCCTGACTCATCCCGCCGTGCAGCGCCTCGGCCCGGTAGCCGCGACCGTTCATCGTCTCGGTGAGCCGGTCCACCTCCTCCCGGCTGCGACAGAAGACAATCGCCGCAGTGGGGGACTCGACGTCCAGCACCCGGCCCAGTGCGGCGGGTTTGTGTGCCCGGGCCACCAGGTACGCGCTCTGTCGTACCCGGGGCGCCTCGCCGGCTACCGGCTTCTCCCGCGCGATGAGGATGCGGATCGGGTCGGTCAGGTATGCCCGGGCCATGCCGTCGATGCGGGCCGGCATGGTCGCCGAAAAGAGCACGGTCTGCCGCTGTTCCGGTGCGTGTTCCAGGATCGCCTCGATGTCCTCGGCGAAGCCCATGTCCAGCATCTCGTCGGCCTCGTCCAGCACGACGGTGCCGACGTCACCCAGGCGGAGGGTGCCGCGAGCGATGTGGTCGAGCGCCCGGCCGGGGGTGGCCACCACGATGTCCACCCCGGCGTCCAGGGCCCGCAGTTGCCGACCGATTGGCTGGCCACCGTAGATCGGCAGCACCCGGGTGCCAAGTTCCTTGCCGTACCGATGGAACGCCTCCGAGACCTGCACCGCCAGCTCTCGGGTGGGCACCAGTACCAGCGCGACCGGATCGGCGGTCGACCGGTCGGTGGGCATCCGTTGCAGCAACGGTAGGGCGAATGCGGCCGTCTTGCCGGTGCCCGTGGCGGCCTGGCCGAGTAGGTCCCGTCCGGCGAGCAGGGGAGGGATCGCCTCCCGCTGGATCGGCGTCGGCTCCTCGTAGCCGAGCGCGGCGAGCGCGGCGAGGAGCTCGTCGCGCAGGCCCAGGTCGACGAAGGCGGTCGCCTCGTCGTCAGTGGACGGTTCGGCTGTTGGATCTGGCCTAACGGGTGCGGAACTCATGCGTCAAGCCTTTCATCACGACTCGGGGCCCGCTTCGCCGACCGGCACATCACCGCGGCCGGCCGGTGGTACCACGTGCGGCGGGGGTCGCCAACACCGGGGGAGTGGCTGCGGGGCAGCCAGATTACTGGCTGAATGTCGAGATGCTGGTGGTTCGCGACCAACCAGACTTTTTGAGTTCTTGACGAGTAAATAGGAGGAATATTCGAGCTCCTGCCCGTAAAAGTGATTACGATTTCACGCAGAGTGATGTTCCCCGTGGTGTGGTGACGGGAGAGGGGACCGACGATGCGTTTGCCCAGCCGAAGCCCGGGCCAGCAGCCCGGCCCGTCCATCCCGGCTGCTCCGGCCCGCCGCGCGGCGGCGGACGCCTCCCGTCGGCCATCGACTGGCGAGCCGGACCTGGATGCGTACCGAGCCGCCGTAGCTGACCTGCTGGTCGAGGTGGGTGCGCTCGCCGGCGCCGCCAGCACCGTAGCCCGGCAGGTGCTGATCGACCAGCGGCTGCGCGAGCCAGCCATCGCGGCGGTGCTGGAGGCCACCCCAGCCGGCCTGATCGGCGCGCGCGAGACGCTGCTGTTGGAGATGGCTCGTTACCAGCCGAGCGAACGCAGTTCCGCGGCTGACCTTACCGCCCTGGCCCGGATCTACCTGCTCTCGCGCATCGATGTCATGTGGTGGCGCGACGCTCCCCCCTACCGCACCAACGAGCAGGTCAACCAGAGCACCGACCTGGTTGACCTGGAGTGGCTGCGCCGCCGGGACCTGCTGCGCTTCCATTACCAGGGACAGCCGGCCACGATCTTCGAGCGTGGGATGCGGGCACTGCGACGCCGGGTCCGCCCCTGCGTCGCCCCACAGACCGCCGGGTTGCTGTTTCGCCGATCCCGCCGGGAGATGGTGGCACTACTCAACGACATCGCCCGCGAGTTCACTGCCCATGCCCCCGCTGGGACCCCGCCGCTCTGGGTGACCAGCCTGGTTCGCAGCGCGGAACACCAGTACCAGCTGCGACGGCTCGGGTACGCGGCGATGCTACCCAGCGGGCACTGTTTCGGCTGGGCGGCGGATGTGGAGATGACCTGGTTCGACCGCTTCGAAGCCCGAGACGTCCTCGCCGAACTGCTCCTCGCCCGGCAGCGGGCGGGCGAGATCAACGTGGTTGACGAGGGGCAGGCCTGGCACCTGTGCCTGGCACCCGGAGCGCGGCGTCGGCTGCGTCGGGTTTACGAAGCCGAGCTGGGGAGTTGACCGTATGTCTGGGATCGCGGTGAGCCTCGGTCCGGAGGCCGATCCGGCTGTCTTCCGACGGATGCTCGCCACCCTGGAGCCACGTGGTGAGGTGACCGAGACCCGGTCCGAGACTGGCCTGCTCACCGGGGTGCGCCGGCTGCCGGTGGTGGACCGGCAGCGGGCGGTGCAGCCCTGGGTCTCCGCCGACGAGCGGTGGGTGCTCTGCTACGACGGCGAGGTCTTGAACCACCATGAGCTGCGCGCGGAGCTGACCGCCCTGGGATGCGGCTTCCGTGGGATGAGCGACACCGAGGTGGTACTCGCCGGATTCCTGCACTGGGGTGAGGCGATGGTCTCCCGGCTGCGCGGTGAGTACGCCTTTGTGATCGTCGAACGGGCCAGCGGACGGGCGTACCTGGTGCGTGATCCGCTCGGGGTTAAGCCGCTGTACTGGACCCAGGCCCCGGGCTATCTGCATGTGGCGAGCGAGGTCAAGGCCCTGGTCGGCTTCGGAGCGCCGATCACCGAGGTGCCGCCCGGACACCACGGGTGGGTGCAGGCCGACGCCGCAGCCTGCCTGCGTCCGTACGTCAACCTGCTCGCCCTCGGCGCGGGGCTACCGACGGTGGACGACCCGGACGAGGCCGCCCTGCTCGTCCGGGCCGCCCTCACCGACAGCATCCGGGCTCGGCTGGATACCGACCTCACCGTCGGCGTGCTCCTCTCCGGTGGTCTGGACAGTTCACTCGCGCTGCTACACGCCCGCGAGCTGCACGCGGACTGCGTGGCGGTCACGGTCGGCGTGCCGGAGAGCCCCGACCTGCGCTACGCGCGTCGGCTTGCGAAGGACCTTGGGGTTCCGCACGAGGTGGTGGAGCTGCAACCGCGAGACATCCGCCTGGCCCAGATTCGGGAGGCGATTCGGATTTCCGAACTCACCGAGTACGGCGACATCATCAACGCGGTGGTCTCGGTGCCGCTCTTCCGACGGCTGCGCGAGTTGGGCGTCAAGGTGGCGCTCACCGGCGACGGTTCGGACGAGTTGTTCGGCGGCTACCCGATGTACCAGCGGGTCGGCCCGCAGGCCGTCCGTCGGCTCCTTCTGCACAAGATCAGCAACCTCGGCCGTACGGAGTTGCAGCGGGTCGACCGCACCAGCATGGCGTACGGGGTGGAGGCCCGGGTGCCGTTCCTGGACCCGAGCGTGGTCGAGCTCGCGATGCGGCTGCCGATCGGGCTGAAGCTGCGCGCGGGGCAGGAGAAGTGGATCGTCCGGCGTGCCTTCGCCGATCTGCTGCCGGGTTACATCCGGCGGCGACCGAAGAACCCGATGTCGTACTCCTCCGGTCTGCACGAGCGGGCCCGGCTCTACAAGCCGGTCTTCGCCCGGCTGCACCGCTCCTTCCGCTATGACCTGGCCGAGCCGGTGCGCCGGGACTTCGGTCGCGTGCTGACCAGCTGCGGCAACGACCTGGACCGCGCGATCGCCGCCGGCCGAGCACGCCCGGACTACACGGTGCTGGAGCACGCACGGGACCTGGTCGGCGCGGCGAAGTGGAACGCGGTGCCGGTCGTACGCCGGCTGGTCGGACCGCGTCGCAGCCGGGGGGACGACGTGTCGTTGCCCGACTGAGGATGGTCCGGGGTTGACTCTGACACGGTGTCAGGGCCGACCGTGGAGGTGCCATGTTCACAATCGGAGACTTCGCCCGGCTCGGCCGGGTATCAGTGCGGATGCTGCGACACTATGACCGCATCGGACTGCTGCGGCCGGTCGCTGTTGACGCCCGCAGCGGCTACCGGTACTACACCGCTGACCAGCTGCGCCGGCTCAACCGGGTGATCGCGTTGAAGGACCTCGGTCTCACGCTGGCCCAGGTACAGCAGGTCCTCAACAATGCGCTGGAGGTCGCGGAGCTACGCGGCATGCTCCGACTGCGCCGGGCCCAGCTGGCGGCGCAGCTTGCGGCGGACGCCGCGCGGTTGACCCGGATCGAGGCGAGGCTCCGGACGATCGAGAGAGAGGGTCGGATGACCACGCAGGATGTCGTGCTCAAGGAACTGTCATCGCTGCGCGTCGCGGAGTTGACAGCAACAGCGGCCAGCCACGAGACCACTGACATCGGTCGGGCGATCCAGCCGCTCTACCCGGAGTTGTTCCGGCGGCTGGCCGTGGCGGAGGCGTCGCCGACCGGGCCCGGCCTGGCCTATTACGAGGCGGCCGGGGACGGGGAGAAGGTTGTGGTGCACGCCGCCATTGAGGTCGCGGTCAGCCCGGATCCGACGCGGGACTTCGCGGTCGTAGACCTGCCGGCGGTGCCGGCAGCGGCCACGGTGATTCACCGCGGGCCGATGGATGAGGTCGCGGGAACCCTACAGTTGCTGGCTCAGTGGATCGAGGAGAACGGCTGGCGGGCCGAGGGCTACCACCGCGAACTGTACGTGGAGTACTGCGCCGATGATCCCGCGGCCGGGGTGACGGAGCTACAGCAGCCAGTGACGCGGGCCTGAGCCACGCCGGACCGCCGAGCGAGTCGTGGGCCGGCTTCCGGATGAAAGCCGGCCCACGATGCGTCCGGTCGGGACCGGGCGACGCGGTTGCTCGTGGCTACCAGCCGAAGCGACCGGTCTGGGTCTGTGCGTTCAGCTCTGGGTAGCGGACGAAGTTGGCCGTCCAGGTGCGCCAGTCGGTCAGCCGAAGAACGTCCAGGCCCTTGGTCATGTCGTTGGAGTAGATGTAGCCGTTGTACCAGTACGCGGACCAGGATCCGCCGCCGATGAGAACTTCCTCGTCCAGCGGGCCCCGTTCCCAGTAGGCGATCTCGCGGGGGTTGGCCGAGTTGGTGAAGTCCCAGACCGAGATGCCGCCCTGGTACCACGCCTGAACCATGATGTCCCGCCCGAACACCGGGATCAGCGAGCCGTTGTGTGCCACACAGTTCTCGGTGTCGGCGTTTTCTCGCGGGATCTTGAAGTAGCTGCCGAAGACCAAGGTGCGATCGTCGCCGCGACCGGCGATGTCGTAGATGGCGTCGGCTCCCCGGTTGGGGCCGATGGTGTCGTTGCAGGTGGGGGCGCCGCCACCGCCCAGCTCGTCGGTGAAGATCACCTTTGTGCCGGCGTTGTTGAAGGTGGCGGAGTGCCAGAAGGCGAAGTTCTCGGTGTCCCGGACCCGGTTGATGACCTCGGGTGCTTCCCGGTCCGAGATGTCCATCAGGATGCCGTCACCCATGCAGGCGCCGGCGGCCAGGTTCTTCGACGGGTAGGCAGTGATGTCGTGGCAACCGCTGGTCGCCGACTTCTGCCCCGGCACGCCCTCGTAGCCACCGTCGGGGAAGAGGTTCGGGGTGGCCACCACCGCCGCGTCGGTGGGCCGGTGTACCGGCACCTTGACGATGGAGATCGAGTCGTGTGGCGGCGGGCAGCCGACGTACGTGTCCGACGGGCCGTACGACGAGACGTAGATGTACATCGTCGCCTTGTTTCGGCCGGGCACCAGCGTGTGGGTGTGTGAACCGCAGGCGGTCTGCACGCTCTTCAGGTAGCGGGGGTTCGCCTTGTCGCTGATGTCGAAGATCTTGATGCCCTCCCACTGGGTCTCGCTTGACGGCACCCTGATGCTGTCGCACGAGTCGTCGCTGCGGGGCGAGTCGGTGGAGAGGAAGAGCAGGTCGCCGTGGACGGAGATGTCATTCTGCGAGCCCGGACAGAGCACGCGGGAGACGACCGTCGGTGCGGCCGGACGCGAGATGTCGTAGACAATGAAGCCGTTGTAGTTGCCGGCGAAGGCGTACCGGCCCTGGAAGGCGAGGTCGCTGTTCGTGGCGTCGAGCGGTGTTTCGAGTGGCAGGTTGGCGACCTGCTTCAGGTTGGGGCTGCTGCGGATCTCGTCAACTCCGGGGATATCCGCGGTGGTGACGGCGCTGGAATTGGTGGTGGCCGCGCTGGCGTCCTGGGGCGCTGCGGCGACCACGCTCGTCAGGAGAAGGCCGGCCGCGGCCAGGCTCAGTGTGCCGAGCCAGCGGGACCGCGGCGTGCGGGATCTGCTCATCGGCGGGGCCCTTCGCGAGGTGTGAGGACTGGCCACACCCTACCGCCGTAATCGCGGGTGTCGATAGCTATTACGGTCGATCGGAGTCGGTTCCGGCTTGCCCTGGCTCTGGTTGATCTCGGTGGCGAGGCCCTCGGGCTGACGGTCGCCTGCTTCGTTGGGGTGAAACGCGGTGACGCCCGTCACATATACTCTCGGTTGTCGATGGCTACGATCATCGTGACCTTGACCGCCAGGGGGTGTCGAATGACCGTGCGGGGTAGGTGGGTGCTGGTCGCTGTGGCGACAGTGGCTCTGGTGCTCGGCGTTGTGGTGTGGCAGGGGGTCGCCCAGGACCGGTCACGATCCGCGGTGCCGGCGGCAACCGGGGGCGGCGACGGTCCCGGTCCGTTGGTCATCGTGCCCGGCCGGCCCGGAGAGCCGGCTCGGACTCGCCCTGCCGACGAGGTGCGGGCGAACGCCGACGGGGCGCACAACTCGCTGGATACCTGGTACGTCCAGATGATGATTCCGCATCACGAGCAGGCGCTGGAGATGTCGGAGTTGGCCCCGGGACGGGCCGCCGATCAGCAGGTGGCGGCGTTGGCTGAGCGGATCCGGGCCAGTCAGGCGCCGGAGATCGAGGTGTTGCGGGCCTGGCTCGCCGCCCGCAACCTACCGGTGGAGGATCCCGAGCACGATCACAGCACGATGCGTGGCATGCAGTCGCCGGAGGAGATGCGCCGTCTCGCCGAGTCTCGGGGTGCCGAGTTTGACCGACTCTTCGTGGAGATGATGAGCGATCACCACGCGGGGGCTGTTGAGATGTCCATCGACTTGCTGAAGGTCGGGGCGGAGCCGGTGCTGCTGGAGTTCGCGAACTCGGTCGCCGTCGAGCAGAACGTTGAGATCAGCCGGATGCGGGAACTGCTCGGCCACTGATCGGCCGACGCCGCCCCGGGAACCCGGGTCACGCTACTGCCCTGGGGTGGCGGTCGGACTCGGTGACATCGTCGTGGGGTCGTCGCTCGGGGGCGGTGACGCGGTCTCTGATGGGGAGGGCTCGGGCGTTGCGGAGGTCGGCTGCTCGCTCGGGCTCGGCGATGCGTCCGCCGATGAGGACATCGACGCCGATGCCGACGCCGACACAGATACCGACGCCGACGCCGAGGCCGATACCGACGCCGTTGGTGTCGGTATCGGCACCTGTGGTGGCTTGGTGGTGGACCCGTTCGGTTGGTGGGGACGCTGCGGCGCCGAACTGGTGGTCGCAGTGGGCGGCGGCGGTTCCCCGTCGTCAGCTGTCGCCGTCGGCGCTGACGGCGGGGTCTCGCTCGTCCGGTTGCCCTCGGCAGCGCCGATACCCGCCACCGTAGCCAGGCCGGCGATCGCCACCACCACGGTGGCCACCACCCCGACCAGCGCTCCGCGTCGGGCCGGGCGGTACGCGTCAACGACCAGGTTGTCGGTCAGCGTCGTCGGCTCGGCAGTGCGCAGCGCCGCCGAGCCCACCGGGTTCACTGGTGTGGTCGCCGCTGTGGGATCCGACACCGCGGCGCGGGCGGCTGCGGCCATCGCAGACCCACTACTGAACCGGCCCTCGGGGTTCTTCGCCAAGGCGCGGCGGACCAGCGCCCGCACCGCCTCTGGGATGTCGTGGGGGAGTTCGGGCGGATCTTCGTCGAGGTGCGCGACGGCGACCTGCAGCGGACTCTCACCGGTGAATGGTGGGCTGCCGCTGAGGCAGCAGTAGGCCACCGCTCCGAGCGCGTAGATGTCGGTGGCGCCGGAGACCGGCCGCCCGGCGGCCTGCTCCGGCGCCATGTAGAGCGCGGTTCCCGGTACGGCGTCGGTGTTGGTGATGCTTGTCACGTTGGTCGATCGGGCCACTCCGAAGTCGACCAGCACAACGGTGCCGTTCTCCTGCACCACCAGGTTGCTTGGTTTGATATCCCGGTGCACGACGCCGTGGCGGTGCACGGTCTCCAGCGCCTGTGCGGCCTGCTCGACAATTGACATCGTTTCGACCACGTCGAGTCGACCGGCGGCCTCGATCCGCCGGGTCAGGGGCTCGCCGGTAACGAACTCCATGATCAGGTAGTTGGCCTGGTCGCCGGTGGGCAGCTCGTCCGCGCCGCAGTCGAAGACCTGCACCACCCCGGGGTGCCGCAGGGCGGCCATGATCCGCGCCTCGGACCGGAACCGGGCGATGAAGTCGGGGTCGGAGACGAGCGCTGGGAGCAGCACCTTCACTGCCACGGGTCGGTCCAGGACCAGATCGACGCCCCGCCAGACGTCCCCCATGCCGCCGGTAGCGATCCGTTCGTCCAGGCGGTATCGACCGCTGAGCACGACGCCCGATGTCAACACGCCAACACCGTACCTACCGCGGCGGCGGCGATGCGCCGTGCCGTCCCGCCGCCGGGCGCCACCCCTATTTCCCCCGAATGCACGGAGTTCGTCTGCTAGACAGAGGGAGGCCGGCCCGCGGGGCACTCACCTTCGTTGGTGATCCGCGTTACGGTGGCACGGGTCGGACGTCGGCGCGGCGAAGGGGGCCGAACCATGGTGACGTCGCCGGAGGTGGACCACGGAACGGTCCTGACCTCCTCGGCCGCGGCTGCGGTCCACCTGTCCCGGATCTGTTTCAAGACCGGCCCGCCCCGATGGCTCGGCGTCGAGCTTGAATGGACCGTGCACGATGCCGTTGACCCCGCCCGCCCGGTCGGGGCCAACCGCCTGCGGGCCGCCCTCGGGCCGCACAGCCCCCGCACCCTGGACACCACGAGCCCCGCCCAGCCGCTGCGGCATGGCGGTTCCGTCACCGTCGAGCCCGGCGGGCAGGTGGAGATCTCCACCGCGACACATGCCTCGGTCATGGCCCTCGTTACCGCCACCGAAGCCGAGATCGCCGAACTCACCGCGCTTCTGGGGCGAGCCGGGCTGGTCCTTGGGCCCGGCGGGATCGACGCTCATCGTTCCCCCCGCCCCGTGTTCGAAACCCCGCGGTACCGGGCGATGCGCCAGGTCTTCGATCGTCGTGGCCCGGCCGGGCGCAGGATGATGTACAGCACCGCCGGCCTGCAGATCTGCCTCGATGTCGGCGAGGCGGACCAGCTCGCCGACCGCTGGGCCACAGCGCACGCGATTGGTCCACCCTTGATCGCCGCCTTCGCCACCGCTGGGCGGCACGCCGGGCGAGCGACCGGCTGGGTCTCGGCCCGGATGGCCGCGTGGCTCGCCATCGACCCGGCGCGGACCCGGGCGGTTTGGACTCCCGAGCAGGGCGCCGCGGATCCGATCGCCAGTTGGACGGCGTACGTCCTCGCCGCCCCGTTGCTCTGCGTGCGGGACGGGCCGGACTGGACGGCACCGGTGGGCGTCACCTTCGCCGACTGGCTCGCTGGCGCGCTGCCCCGGCCCCCTACAGTCGACGATCTCGACTACCACGTCAGCACGCTCTTTCCGCCGGTGCGTCCGCGCGGCTACCTGGAGTTGCGCTACCTCGACGCCCAACCGGAAGACAGTTGGTCCGTGCCGGTGGCGGTGGTCGCCGCGTTGCTCTCCGAGCCGGCTGTCACCCGGGCCGCCCGATCGCTCGTCGGGGCGCAGGCGCAGCGGTGGATCGCCGCGGCCCGGCACGGCCTGCGCGACGACGCTCTCGCGGCAACGGCCGCCGACCTTTTTGATCTGGCGCTGACCGCGCTGCCCCGGCTGGGGCTGGCGCCCGCGCTGCACGACGACCTTGACCGAGGCGTACGACGGCGGCGGGAGGCCGCGGGAAGGAGGCGGCGGTGACCGAGACGACCGACCGGCCCGACGGGGTACGACTGCGGGAACATATCGCGGCGGAGCTGGCGCGGGCCCGGGCCCGGACCGCGGTGTTGACCGACGCGGTTGACGACGCCGACCTGGTGCGACAACATTCTCCGTTGATGTCACCCCTGGTGTGGGACCTCGCCCACGTCGGTAACCAGGAAGAGCTCTGGCTGGTGCGGGACGTCGGCGGCCGGGAGCCGGTCCGCCAGGACATTGACGAGCTCTATGACGCCTTCAAGCAGCCTCGCCGGGACCGGCCGGCGCTGCCGTTGCTGCCGCCGCCGCAGGCGCGGGCATACGTGGCGACGGTCCGGGACAAGGTCTTTGACCTCCTCGACGGGGTGACCTTCACCGACCGGCGGCTGGTCGCCGACGGCTTCGCCTTCGGCATGATCGTCCAACACGAGCAGCAGCACGACGAGACCATGCTCGCGACCCACCAGCTGCGTTCCGGTCCGGCTGTCTTCGACCCGCCGCCTCCGCCGGAGCCCCGAGTCCGGGTGGGCCGGGAGGTACTGGTTCCGGCCGGTGAGTTCACCATGGGCACCGACACCGACCCCTGGGCGCTGGACAACGAGCGTCCGGCCCACCGGGTGCACCTGCCGGCGTATGTCATCGACACGGCACCGGTCACCAACGGTGCGTATGCGGCCTTCATCGCCGAGGGCGGGTACCGCGATTCACGTTGGTGGAGCGCCGCGGGGTGGGCGCACCGGCAGGAGGCGGGTCTGACGGCCCCGTTGCACTGGCACCCGGATGGAGACGGCTGGGCCTACCGCCGCTTCGGCCGGTGGGCGCCGGTACGCGACGACGAGCCGGTGGTGCACGTCAGCTGGTACGAGGCGCAGGCCTACGCCACCTGGGCGGGAAAGCGGTTGCCGACCGAGGCGGAGTGGGAGAAGGCAGCCCGCTGGGACCCGGCGACCGGTCGGTCCCGCCGCTACCCGTGGGGCGACGGGGACCCGACGACCAGCCACGCCAACCTCGGCCAGCGGCACCTCTGGCCGGCGCCGGTCGGGGCCTATCCGGCCGGTGCGTCGCCGCTCGGTGTCCACCAGCTGATCGGCGACGTGTGGGAGTGGACCTCGACAACCTTCCGTGGTCATCCCGGCTTCACGGCCTTCCCGTACCGGGAGTATTCCGAGGTCTTCTTCGGCGACGACCACCGGGTGCTGCGCGGCGGATCATTCGGTACCGACCGGGCGGCCTGTCGGGGCACCTTCCGTAACTGGGACTATCCCATTCGGCGGCAGATCTTCAGTGGTTTCCGCTGCGCCCGGGACGCCGCCCCCGAGGAGGCAGCAGAGTGAGGGTCCGCTGATGTGTCGTCACCTCGTCTATCTCGGGCCGCCGATCACCCTGCGGGAGCTACTGTTCGATCCGCCGGCGTCGTTGGTCCAGCAGTCCTGGGCGCCGAAGGACATGCGTCGCGGCGGGGGTATCAATGCCGACGGCTTCGGCGTCGGCTGGTACCCGGACGGCGGGGAGCCGGTCCGCTACCGGCGGGCGCAGCCGATCTGGACCGACCCGACGATCGCCCAGCTAGCCGGCGTCACCCGTTCGGGCGCGATCCTCGCGGCGGTCCGGTCCGCGACCGTCGGCATGCCGGTGCTCGAGTCGGCCGCCGCGCCGTTTCTGGAGGGGCGGTGGCTGTTCAGCCACAACGGGGCGGTGCGCGGCTGGCCGGACAGCATGGCCCCGCTCGCTGGTGCGTTGCCGGTGCGTGACCTGCTCACCCTCGACGCGCCCACCGATGCGGCGCTGCTCTGGGCGCTGGTCCGGCACCGGCTGCGCGCCGGGGTCGAGCCGGGCCGCGCCGTGGCGGAAACGGTGGTGGCGGTGGCCCGGGCCGCCCCCGGGTCCCGGCTCAACCTGCTGTTGACCGATGGGCACACGGCGGTGGCGAGCGTCGCCGGGCACAGCCTGTCGATCCGTCGGACCCCGAACTCGGTGCTGCTGGCGTCCGAGCCGCACGATGACGACCCCGACTGGCAGGCGGTGCCAGAGGGGCAACTGGTGGTGGCGACCGCCACCGGGGTGCGGATCAGTGCCCTGCTGGCGGAGTGATCGCCAGGCGACCTTGATACCGCCGGAGACGTCCATGAGGAAGGGACAGACATGAGTGCAGAGCCGCTGGAGATCCACCTCGAAGAGCAGGACCTGGGACGCAACCTTCGGCAGGATGTCCGCGCCGGGTTGACCGCCGAGGAGAAGTGGTTGTCCCCGAAGTGGTTCTACGACGCTCGGGGAAGTCAGCTCTTTGAGGAGATCACCCGGCTGGCAGAGTACTACCAGACCGGGGCCGAACGTGCGGTACTGCTGGATCGGGCTGCTGAGATCGCGACGGTGAGCGGTGCCAAGACGTTGATCGAGCTGGGCTCCGGTTCCTCGGAGAAGACCCGGCTGCTGCTGGACGCGTTCACCCGCCACGGCGACCTGGGCACCTTTGTGCCGCTGGACGTGTCGGTGAGCGCGCTGCGCGAATCCACCGCCCGGATCGCCGCTGACTATCCGGGCCTGCGCGTACGGGGAATCGTCGGCGACTTCACCCGGCATCTTGATCGGCTGCCGGCGGGCGGGCGGCGGCTCGTGGTGTTTCTCGGCGGGACGATTGGCAACCTGCTGCCGGCCGAGCGCGCCGATTTCCTGGCGGCGATGCGCGCCGCGCTGGAACCGGGGGACTGGTTGCTGGTCGGCACCGACCTGGTCAAGGATCCGGCGGTAATTGTTCCCGCGTACGACGACGCGGCGGGGGTGACCGCCGAGTTCAATCGCAACGTGCTGCAGGTGATAAACCGGGAGCTGGGTGCCGATTTTGACCCAGCGGCCTTCGAACACGTCGCGCTCTGGAATCCGGAGCGGGAGTGGATCGAGATGCGGCTGCGGGCCCGGCACCCGATGCGGGTACAGGTGCTCGACACTGAGGTGACGTTCGCCGCCGGGGAGGAGCTACGGACCGAGGTCTCGGCAAAGTTCCGGCCCGAGGGGATCGCGGCGGAACTGCTTGAGGCGGGCTTCGTCACCAGCGAGTTCTGGACGGATCCGGCCGGCCTGTTCGGCGTTACGCTCGCCCGGGCCGAGTAGGCGGACGCCGCCGGCCCTCCTCGTCTCACCGGCCCCTCCTCGTCTCACCGGCCCCTCCTCGTCTCACCGGCCCCTCCTCGTCTCACCGGCCGGTCCTCCGACATCAGCGCCGTCGGTGGTCGGCTAGGGTGGTCGGCGCGAAGGGGAGTAGCCCCCAACGTCGTGGTCGACACACTGGTGTTCCCGCACCCGGCCACACGGCCCCGCTCGGCGGGGCGGGCGAGACCTTCGACCCAGGTTGGTAGCCGGGTCGAGGTCGCTCCGTGCCTCTTTCCGGCCGGATCGGAAAGGATGTCATGGAGGGTTTCCTCGTCGCGCTTGGGGTGAGCTTCGGCGTCATCTTCGTCGCCGAGTTGGGGGACAAATCCCAGCTGATGGCCCTGACCTTTGCCACCCGATTTCGCCCGTTGCCGGTGCTGATCGGCATCACCGTGGCCACGGCCGTCGTGCACCTGGCCTCGGTGGCGATCGGCTACGGGCTCGGTGCGGCGTTGCCTACCGGATGGATCGCGCTCCTCGCCGGCGTGGCGTTTCTCGGGTTTGGTGCCTGGACGCTTCGCGGCGACCACCTCACCGAGGAGGAGCGCCGTAAGGCGAACCGGTCGGGCCGGCCGGCGGTGGTGGTCGGCGTCGCTTTCCTCCTCGCCGAGCTGGGCGACAAGACCATGTTGGCGACCATCACCCTGGCGACACAGTACGGCTGGTTCGGTACCTGGCTTGGATCCACGCTCGGCATGGTCGCCGCGGATGCCCTGGCGATTGCGGCGGGGCGGATGCTCGGCCGCCGGTTGCCCGAGCGGACCGTGCGCTTTGGTGCGGCGCTGCTCTTCGCCGGGTGCGGCCTCTGGCTGATCCTGGATGCGGTCGGGCAGCTCGGCTGAGCGCTGGTCCTGGGCGAACCGAACTCGTTCGGTTCGCCCAGGACGGCGCCGGCAGGTGTCGTCGGCAGACGCCGGTTGGCCTCGCGGCGCCCCGGCCGGCCTGGTCAGTCGTTGCGGTGCTGGAAGACGTCGGGTACCCCGTCGCGGTTGCTGTCCACCCGCTCCTTCACCGCGATACGCCGATAGGCCTTGTTGCGGCGGGTCAGCACGACGGAGGCGAGCAGCGCCGCGATCAGCGATCCGCTGAGTACGGCAGCCTTGACGTTGTCGTCGGCGGCAACGCTGTCGAAGGCGAGTTCACCGATCAGTAGCGACACGGTGAATCCGATGCCGGCTAGCAGGGAGACCCCGAGTAGGTCGGTCCAGGTGATGTCCCGGTCCAGCTCGGCGCGGGTGAACCGGGCGAGCAGGAACGTGGAGCCGAAGATACCGAGTACCTTGCCGAGCACCAGGCCGGCGACGATGCCGACGACGATCGGGTCGGTGATCACGGCGCCGAGGTCGGCGCCGCGTAGGGACACTCCGGCGGCGAAGAAGGCGAAGACGGGGACGGCGAAGCCGGCGGAGACCGGCCGCCAGCGGTGTTCGAGGTGCTCGGCGAGCCCGTGCCGGTCACCGTCCCGGCCGCGCAGGACCGGTACCGTGAAGCCGAGTAGGACGCCGGCCACCGTGGCGTGCACGCCGGACTCGTGTACCAGGGTCCACGCCACCAGGGCCAGCGGGATCAGCGCCCACCACCAGGTCTTGCGGCGCTGCACGAGGAGACCGAAGAGTGCGATCGGCAGCAGCGCGAGCAGCAGCGGCATGAGTTTGAAGTCGCCGGTGTAGAAGATGGCGATGACCGTGATCGCGAGCAGGTCGTCCACCACGGCGAGGGTGAGCAGGAAGGCGCGGAGCCCCTGTGGCAGGTGGGATCCGATAACCGCCAGCACGGCGAGCGCGAAGGCGATGTCGGTGGCGGTCGGGATGGCCCAGCCGCGCAGGTTCTCACCACCGGCGGAGAGGTTGATGCCGACGTAGATCAGGGCCGGAACGATCATTCCTCCGACCGCCGCGACGACCGGCAGGGCGGCTCGCCGTGGGTCACGAAGGTCGCCGGCGACGAATTCACGTTTGAGTTCGAGCCCGACCACGAAGAAGAAGATCGCTAGTAGGCCGTCGGCCGCCCACGCGGCGAGGTCCAGGTCCAGGTGCAGGTCGGATCCGCCTGGCCAGGGCACCCACGATGCCAACGCGGCGTAGGAGTCGCCCCAGGGCGAGTTCGCCCAGAGCAGCGCGATCACCGCGCCGAGCAGGAGCAGGCCGCCGCCGAAGGTCTCGGTCCGCAGCACGTCAGCCAGGAAACGGGCCTCCGGCCAGGAGGTACGCGAGAAGAGGCGGCGGGCACGGCCCGGGGGCGGGGTGCGGTCGGTCATACGCGCGGTCCATCCAAGCGGTGTCGGAGCAGCAGGAAACGTTCGCCGACCAGGCTTCCCGGCACACCGCTCACCACCCTATCCAGGCGAGTGACGGGACGGCGAACGGAGACGACGTGACCTTGCCCCCGTCACACCGTTTCTCCCGGGGGAGGAGGGGTGTCGGGCCTATCGATCGAATAGCGAAACTTCGGATATTTGATGTATGAGGCGCTGTAATGGTTTCACGGTATAAGTTGAGCTTAGGAGCTTTTATGAGTTTCTTTGGGGTTTTCGGCTCGGTGCGGCGGCGTACCTGATGGACCGCTGCCGCCCGCATCCGGTAGCGCGGCGCGCCCACCTGCGTCGTCGGGCAGTCGGCGAGCACCAGAGCGGAGCGTTCGGGTCGCAGACCAGGGCGGACTCGTACATGGACAGCAGCCAGCGGGGCCACACGGCCGCCCTGCTGGCAACGGGGGAGCAACGATGAAGATCGGCATCCTGGCGTATCACTTTCCACCGGAACCGGCTTTCATCCCGGGCAGCCTCGCAGAGGAGCTGGCCCGTCGCGGGCACGAAGTCCGGGTGCTGACTGGATTTCCCGACTATCCGGGCGGGTACGCCTATCCGGGCTGGCGTCAGCGTTGGCGCCACGAGACCCGCAGCGAGCGGCTGACCGTGCGCCGGGTGCCCCGCTACGTTGCCCAGACCACCGGCCACGTTCGCGGCCGGTGGTCCGGCCCCCTCTCCTTCGCGGGCAGCGTGTCGCTGGTCAGCCGGCGGTTCTTCGCCGGTGTCGATGCCCTCTACGTGCACCAACCGCCGGCCACCGCCTTCGCCGCCGCCCGCCTGCTGCGCGCGCTTCGTCGGGTGCCGGCGGTCGTGCACGTTCAGGACGTGTGGGCTGGTTCGGAGCCGGCGGCCGGCGGGCCCGATCGGTGGACCGCTCGGCTTGCCAGGGCGATGGCCGCTACGTACCGCCGCGCTGACCGGGTCGCGGTCGCGGCTCCCTCGCTGCGGGACCTCGTCGTGACCGAGGGGGCCGACCCGGACCGGGTCGAGCTGGTGCTCAACTGGACTGACGAGCGGATCTTCCAGCCGGCTCCGCCGACCCCGGCCGCCGGTCAACTGATCCGTCGCGACGACCGCTGCGTGGTTATGTACGCCGGCACCATCGGCGCTCGACAGGGGCTGGAGACGGCGGTCCGGGCGGCGGCAGCGCTCGACCAGCGGATGGATTTGGTGCTGGTCGGGTCGGGCGAGCAGGAGCGGCGGGTGCGGGGGCTCGCCGCCGAGTTGGGAACGGACAACGTGCGGTTCGTCGACCGGCGCTCGCCGTTGGACATGCCGGAGCTGTACGCCGCTGCCGACTTCCAGTTGGTCACGCTTCGGGACCTGCCCGAACTGCGCAGCACCCTGCCCGGAAAGTTGCCGACGGCCCTGTCGTGCGGGGTGCCGGTCATCGCCTCGGCCGGCGGCGACACCGCTGAGGTGGTGGAGAGCGCCCGAGCCGGACTGTCATGCCCGCCGGAGGAGTGGGACGCCCTCGCCGACCGGTTCTGGTTGGCCACGACCATCCCTCCGGCGGCCCGTGCCGAGATGGGCCGGCGGGGCCGGGAGGCGTACCTGAAACAGATGTCGATGCCCGCCGGAGTGGATCGGATCGAGCGCCTGCTGGACGAGGCCGCGAGCGGACGCCGACGGTGAGGGCGACGCGCGCCGCCCGCCGGGCATCTAGGAGTGGCGCCGGTCGGGGCGGGTAGTCGCCGCTCATGCCGACCATCGAGGAGAAGAAGCGCTTGGTCCGCCGGCTCGCCGGTGGCGGGCGCGGCTTTGCTGAGCAGTACGGTTTCCGAACCACCAATAACCCGTCAAGTCTCTTCCAGCTGCTCTGCCTGGCTGTGTTGTTGTCCCGCCGCGGTGATGCTCGGCGAGCCATCGAGGTGGCCCGCGCCCTGCAGGACCATGGTTGGGACAGTGCCGCCCGGTTGGCCCGTTCCACGCCCGCGGAGCGGTCCGGGTTGCTGCGTGACTGCGGGCTCCGCGGGGCAGCCGAGCAGACCGCCGGCACGCTCGGGGAGCTGGCGCAGGCAGTCGTTGACCGGTACCGGGGCGATCTTCGCCGGTTGCGGGTGGTCGCCGCCCGCGATGCCGACCGGGAACGTGCCCTGCTCACCGAGCTGCCCGGGGTGGACGATACGGCGGTCGTCCTGTTTCTCCGCGAGGTGCAGGCACTCTGGGCTGAGATACCGCCGGTCGCCGATCGGCGGGCGCTGGCCGCGGCCCGCCGACTGGGTCTCGGGCGTTCCGCCGGCGACCTGGCCGGGCTGGCGGGTAGTGGCCGGTCCGAGCGGTTGGCCTGGCTGGTGGGCGCGCTCGCCCGGGTGGATCTGGAGGAGCGATACCCGGAGGTGGTCGGCCCGGCTGTGCCAGCGCCGTGAGCGGCAGCCCCCGGGCCGAATCCGAGTCGATTTCATGGCTCAGTTGCTCGGCCGGCTCGTGAGTCGGCCAACACTTCGGTGAAAGCGACACCGAGCCAGCGTCCCTGTCGTATGGTGGTCGGACATTGATGTCCGCCTGGTTCGGGCGAGGCAAGCAGCTGACCGCCGATGGTCGTGACCCGGTTCGGGATAGTTCGTCGGTGCAGGTCCGCGTTGAGCGCCCCTGGTCGCGGTTCGTGGCCCGGGGCGCTCGGCTTCCCACTGATCGGCCCATAGATCCTCCGCAGCCGGGGAATAGCTGTCCGGCTCCGGTCGCCGGCAACCCGGCGGTTTCCCTACCGCGCACGGTGGGTATCCGGTTGGCCGGACCGAAGGGGACAGCATGGACTACCACACCTTTGTTGACCAGGTCGGGCAGCGGACGGGCGCCCCTGCCGCACAGGCGGTGGAGCTGACCCGGGCGGTCCTGGAGACGCTCGCCGAGCGGCTGACCGGCGGGGAGGTGCTGGATCTGGCCGTACAGCTGCCGGCGCAGCTGCAGGCGGTGTTGAAGCCGGGGCCCGACAACGAGGCAGCGCAGCGGCTTGCGGCGGCAGAGTTTGTCACTCGGGTGGCCGCCCGTGCCCACGTCGACGAAGCGACTGCGCATGGGGCCGTCCGAGCGGTCTTCAGCACGCTGCGGGAGGCGATCAGCGGTGGTGAGTTCGACGATGTCGCGGTGCAGTTGCCCCGCGACTACCGGGAACTGGTGGAGCCGGCGCTGGCGCCGGGTTCGACGCTGCGCCGGCCCTGAGTCACCGCGCTGACTCTCCCGTACCCCACCTGTGGGGGCTAGGCTACGGCACCCGCAGCGTGCAGGTCGGCGATGCGGTCAGCTCCGAAGCCCGCCTCGGTCAGCAGTTCGTCCGTGTGTTCACCGGGGTGCGGCGGTGGACGGTGCAGGGTCGTCGGCGTACCGGAGAAGCGTGGTGCGGGTGCCGGTTGGGTCACCCCGTGGTGTTCCACGAAAGTCTCCCGCGCCGTCAGGTGCGGGTGTGCCGGCGCCTCCGTCCAGTCCAGAACCGGGGCCACGCAGGCGTCCGAGCCGACGAAGAGCGCCGCCCACTCGTCCCGGGTCCGGGTCCGGAACAATCGTGCCCACGCCTCCCGCAGCGCCGGCCAGTTCGTCGGGTCGGTGCGGTCTAGTGCGACGTCACCGGGCAGCGGAAAGCCGGTGCGTTGGACCAGTTCGTCGTAGAAGCGGGGCTCCAGCGCGCCCACCGCCAGGTGCTTTCCATCGGCACACTCGTAGCTGTCGTAGAACGGAGCGCCCCCGTCGAGCAGGTTCACTCCGCGTGGATCCTGCCACCTGCCGAGGTGGCGCAGGGCGTGGATCTGGGTGCTGAGCACCGAGACGCCGTCCACGATGGCGGCGTCCACCACCTGGCCGGTGGCGCCGCCGCGCACCGCGTACAGGGCGCTGATCAGGCCGAGGGCGAGTAGCATTCCACCGCCACCGAAGTCGCCGAGCAGGTTCAGCGGCGGCACCGGACGCTCGCCGGCTCGTCCGATCCCATGTAGCGCCCCGGTCAGGGCCAGGTAAGTGATATCGTGCCCGGCTTCCGGCGCGGCGGGACCGTGCTGCCCCCAGCCGGTCATCCGCCCGTACACGAGGTGTGGGTTGACCGTGTGGCAGTCCGCCGGGCCGAGACCAAGTCGCTCGGCCACGCCGGGCCGGAAACCCTCGATCAGCACATCCGCGCCGGCGGTCAGAGCGAGCGCCACGTCGCGGCCGGGGGGTGACTTCAGGTCCACGCCGATTGATCGCCGTCCCCGGTTCAGCAGATCAGGGTGCGGGGCGCCGAAAGCGGTCGGGTCCACGTCGGTCGCGCGGTCCACCCGGATCACCTCGGCGCCGAGATCGGCCAGCATCATTGCCGCGAACGGCCCCGGCCCAATGCCGGCCAGCTCGATTACCCGCACCCCGGCGAGGGGGCCGGCCGGTACGTTGTCGGTCATCGGGCCACGATAAGCGCCGATGGGCTCGGGTGGTAGGGGGCTGGGTGCGCTGGTGGGAGATGAGGTGTCGATGGTGGGGACCGGGGGTGCCGTGTGGCAGTCCGGACCCGGACTGCCCTAACCTTGTCGCGACGAGGGGAGTACTTCCCACGAGCCATTCCGGTCAGTACGGCGGGCCCGGAGCCTGCCTCGGATGGTTGCCTACGAAAGTGGGTGAAGGAGACCTCGAGCATGGCATCGTGTTCGAGGAGGCTCCATGACCGATTTGTACCTTTCTGCCGAGCTGCAGTCGGTCGGTACGCCGACGCTGTGGGGCGTGACCATCGCCGGCATCGTCGTGCTGCTGATTCTCGACTTTCTGGTCACTCGGCGGCCGCACGAGGTATCGATCCGGGAGGCGCTGGCCTGGTCGGCCTTCTACCTCGCGCTGCCGCTGGCGTTCGGCGCCTGGCTCTGGTCCCGCTACGGCTCGCAGCAGGGCGTCGAGTACCTGACCGGCTACCTGGTGGAGAAGTCCCTCTCGGTAGACAACCTCTTCGTCTTCATGCTGCTGTTGGCCGCGTTCGCGGTGCCCCCGGTGCTCGCCCAGCGGGTCCTGCTGTTCGGGATCACCGGTGCCCTGGTGCTGCGCGCGGTGTTCATCGCACTCGGCGCGGCTGCGCTGCAGACGCTCGACTTCGCCTTCCTGCTTTTCGCCCTCATCCTGCTCGCCACCGCGGCAAAGCTGCTGCGTGACGCGATTTCCGGCCAGGAGCAGGAGGTCGACATCAACGGGATGCGCTCGGTGCGGCTCCTGCGCAAGTTCATGCCGGTCACCCAGGACTACCAGGGTACGAAGATGGTCGTCCGCCTGGGTGGCCGGCGAACCCTCACCCCGCTGGCCCTGGTGGTCGTCGCGGTGCTCGCCACCGATGTGGTCTTCGCCGTCGATTCGGTGCCGGCCGTGTACGGCATCACTGAAGATCCGTACCTGGTCTTCGCCACCAACGCCTTCGCGCTGCTCGGGCTGCGGGCGCTCTACTTCGTCCTGCACGCCGCGCTCAGCCGGCTGGTTCACCTCAACTACGGACTCGCGGTCATCCTCGCGTTCATCGGAGTGAAGCTGGGTCTGCACTGGGCGCACGGGGTCTGGAAGGGGGTGCCAGAGATTCCGACCCTGGCATCACTCGCAGTGATTCTCGTTGTCCTCGTGGCGGTCACCCTCACCAGCCTGTACGCGACTCGTGCCAGCCGGTCAGGTGGGCGGGAATCGATCGTCAACACCTCCGGTGGCGACGGGATCCCCCGTTAGGGGCCCTGCGTCCCCGCCACGCGGACCTGATCAGCGGATAGGTCGGCCCGGGAGCAGTCCGGGCCGACCTACCTACTGGACGGGCCGGTCCAGCAGGATGGGCACACCTGACCGAGGGTGTTCGCCGGCGGTGTGCGGTGCCCGCGGTGCCCTGCCGGGCATCCCGGGAGGTTTGTCCGGCCTTGCCCGGGGAACGGCGGTGGAATGACGAAGCCTCGGGTGGTGATTGTTGGGGCCGGTTTCGCCGGGTACCACGCGGCAAAGACGCTCAGCCGGTTGGCCAAGGACCAGGCCGAGATCGTGCTGCTGAACACGACTGACTACTTCCTATACCTACCGCTACTACCGGAGGTCGCCGCTGGTGTCGTCGAGCCGACCCGGCTCTCGGTGCCGCTGGCGGGGACACTCGACGGTGTCCGCCTCGTGGTCGGCGAAGCCGACCACGTTGACCTGCGAAACCGTTGGGTCGGTTTCACGCAGCCGGAGGGGGAGCGAAACCGGCTCGCGTACGACCGGTTGGTGCTGGCCGTCGGTAGCGTCAACAAGCTGTTGCCGATCCCCGGGGTCACCGAGTACGCGCACGGCTTTCGCGGTCTGCCGGAGGCGCTCTACCTCCACGACCACGTGGTCCGACAGATCGAGCTGGCGGAACAAGCCACCGACCCGGCCGAACAACGGGCGCGGTCCACCTTCGTGGTGGTGGGAGCCGGCTACACCGGCACCGAGGTGGCCGCCCACGGGCAGTTGTTCACCGACCGGCTCGTTGGACAGCGGTCTCGGCTGAACCTTCGGCCCCGGTGGATGCTGCTCGACGTGGCGCCGCGGGTGCTGCCCGAGCTGAACCGGAGAATGTCCGACACCGCTCATCGGGTCCTGGACGAGCGGGGGGTGGATGTGCGAATGGGCACCTCGGTGGCGGTGGCGACCCCCGACGGGGTCAAACTCACCGATGGGGAGTTCATCCAGACCTGCTCCCTCATCTGGTGTGTCGGCGTCCGCCCCGATCCGTTCGTCGAACAGCTCGGCCTACGGACGGAGAAGGGCCGTCTGGTGACCGATGAGTACCTCAACGTTCCGGGCTTCCCGGAGGTGTTCGCCTGTGGCGACGCCGCGGCCGTGCCCGACCTGGCCCAGCCCGGGCAGGTGTGCGCGATGACCGCCCAGCATGCCCAGCGGCAGGGCAAGCTGGTCGCCCAGAACATCGCCGCCTCGTACGGGCAGGGCACCCGCAAGCCATACAAGCACCATGACCTGGGCTGGGTGGTTGACCTCGGGGGTCGTGACGCGGCGGCGAACCCGTTGAAGGTGCCGCTGGCCGGACTGCCCGCCAAGGTGGTGACTCGGGGATACCACCTGCTCAACCTGCCCGGCAATCGCGCCCGGGTGGGTGCCGACTGGCTGCTGGACGCGACCCTGCCCCGTCCGGCGGTCCAGCTGAGCCTGGTGCCGGCCCACTCGGTGCCGTTGGAGAGCAGCTCTCCCGAGGTGCCCGCCCACGTCGGGTAGGCGGGGAGGGGCCCGCCACCACCGGCTGTGGAGGTGGCCCCTTCCCGCCGCCGGGCGGGCGCCGGGTTAGCTCGCCATCCCGGCCCCCACCTCGTCGATCGCGTCGTCCACGGCATGGGCCAGGTCAACATCTGGCCCGGTTACCTCCGGCGCCGTTCGGGGTCGGGAGGTCGCCACCGTCAACACCGCGGTGGTGCGGTCGGATTGACCGATCGAAGGCCCGCGTCCGGTCTGTCGTCGGAGCCGGTCGAGTCGGTCGAGCACGCGGCCGAGGTTCTCGGCGGGCAGCTCGACTGTCCGGAACAGCCCGTGCCGGTCCCCGGACCAGTACGGGAGGCGGGCCAGCACCTCGCGCAGCTGCCCCTCGTCCAGGGGCGGGGTCGCGGACGTTGCTCCGATCACGCCTCCGCCGGGCTCGGGCGGGGCGAGTAGGTCCCGCAGCCCCTCCGGGACGTGCAGCGACTCGACCAGTCCGCCGTCTCGGTCGGCCAGCGCGGTGAGGGTGGCCGCCGCCTGGTAGCGGGCCTGTTCCGGGGTGCGGCCGCTGAGCCGGCCCACCTCGGCCAGGAATCCGGGTAGGTCGGAGCGGTCCTCGATACCGTCCACCGGGGTGATGTCGTGCAGCCGGGTCGGTATGGCCGCGAGCAGCCGGCCGCGCTCGGCCACCCCCAGTGCGCGGGCCAGGGTCAGCACTGTCGCTGTCACCCCCACCTTTGCGGTAGGGAAGTCAACTCCGGACCGCCGGCCGACCTCGGTCACCAGGTCCTGGTAGCCGATCGTGGCGGGGCGGGCGGGATCGCTGTCCGGGATGGGCCGTGAGTTATCCGGGGCACCGATCGGAGGCGGGGCGGGACCACCGCTGGTGCTGGTCGGTTTGTGTCGTCCCGCCGGAGCGGGCCCGTTGCGGCGCCGTTGGTCAAGACTGGTCAATTGTTTGGTGGCGCCCAGGCTGGCCCCGGTCGCGCTGGGCCGCTGTCCCTGGCTCCGGGCCTGCCGGGCGAGCGCCCGGCGGCGTTGGTTGTCGCCCTCCATCTGCTTGCGCATGTGTCAACTCCTCCACTTCGGTTTTCGGCTGTCGCCAACTGCCTTCCCATCGCCAGCGAGCAGGAAACAGAGCCGGGCCGGCGGCTCTCCCGGCCGGCGGCTGGGCCCGCGGCGGTGCCGGAGCCGGGCCGGCGGTGGCCGCTGTGTGGCAGGCCGGATTCGCCGCGACCACTGGGTCGCCGTGGGGATCCTCATCCGGCCGGGGTGATGGTCGCTCACCCGGTTGAGCCGGATGATCGCAGTGGACCGGTGGACTTCCGAGGTATGCGGAAGGGAAGGTCGTGATGAAGCGGATCGTCGAGATCATCCCCGCCCGACCCGGCTGGTACGCGCGTTGGCGTCTGACGCCCGGCGGTACCCGTTGCTACCCGGTCAGCCTGTGGGTCCTGCTTGAGGAGACCGACGGCACCGGCCGGGAGGTGATCGGGGTGGACTGCGTCGGGCAGTGGCCTGGTGCGGACGACAACGAGGCTGGCGGGGAGTTCATCCGCTACCTCTTCCAGACCCCGGAATCGGGAGCGCCGGCGGACGCCGAACAAGCGACGGTGGTGCCAGGGTGAGTAACTGGGCCCCGGCCTGCGGGCGGGCGGGGTAAGAGCGGGCGGGGCCGGGTGGTGGCGGCCCATCCGGTGTGTCGGAACGGGCGTTTCGTTCGAATGTTGAATATTTTTTCGGAACGTCCTCGGCGGTGCTCCCCGGGCACCGAGGATCGGTGGCGGGGATAGACGTACCAGCTGCCTGGGGGCGACAGTATGAGGTTCTCCGTCGTAGACGTCGGTTACGACCAGCGGCAGGTCGATTCCTGCCTGAATGAGCTCGGGGTTCGGTTGAGCCGGTTGGCGGCACGCGCGGCGGGTGCCGCGGGGGCCGGACGGGAGTGGGACGAGATTCGCGAGGAAGCGGCGGGTCTGTGTGGGTTGCTCCAGCGGCTAGACCTCGGCGACGTGGCTCGGCGACCCGCCAACGCAGCTGATCGGGAGACGGCGGAGCGGGAGGCGGCCGAACTGCTCCTCCGAGCGCGACTGGAGTTCGACTCCGCCCGGGAGGAAGCTCGACGGGTGCGTGAGCAGGTCTACACCGAGGCGGTGCAGGCCCGCCGGGAGCTTGAGGCAGCGCTACACGCCCGACAGTGCCGCGCGGCCCGGGCCGACGAGATTCTCGGTGGCTGGGCGAAGGCGGTGCCGGCTGACACGCCGACCGCCGCCTCCGCCGTAGGGCCGGGCCGAGCCGCCCGCTGAGGACAGGCCGCCCGCTGGGGACAGGCCGCCCATTGAGAGGGGACGAGACTCGGTCACGCCAACGCGCCGACGATCGTGGTCGCCCGGGTCTCGTGCTGGGCGTACGCGTCGGGGAAGGCTGAGACCTGGACCGACTGGGCTGCCCAGGCGACGCTCATCTCCTGCCAGCCGGGGATCTGCAGCAGCGCCTGGTAGAACGCCTTGGCCGCGTAGGTCGGAGTCATCAGTTCGGCGATGCTGCCCCAGCCGCTGCTTGAGCGCTGCTGGAACAGGCCGACCGAGTCGTGGTCCCAGCCAACTGCCTCGTGCGGGTAGTTCTGTGACTCCGGCACGCCGCCGTTGGCGTAGTTGAGCAAGGTGCTTTCCTGCATCGCGGTGGCGATGGCGACGATCAAACCACGACGCGGGATGTTCAGCTCGGTCCCAACATCGACAATTGTCTTTGCATTGTCCATCTGGGTCTGGGTGAGCCCGGCCACCGGTTGGGGCGGTGCGGGCTGGCTGGGCGTGGGCTCCGCCTCCTCTTCCTCCTCTTCCGCCTCCGCGGTCGGGCTGGCGGTTTCGGTCGGGCTGGGGCTCGCCGGGGTGGGGGTGGCGTCGGTGCGGAAGAGGGAGCGGGAGGAGCGTTCGGCGGCCTCAACCCGTTCCGCTGCCGCTTCGGCGACCGGGGTCTGCTCCGGCTGTTCGGGGGTCTGCCGTAGCCCGATGTAGGTGGCCGCGCCGAGGCAGCAGGTGAGGCCGGTGGCGAGAGCGACCCGGGCCGGGGTGGATGCCAGTAGGGCACGTAGCCCGCGGTGAGGGGCGCGGACGGGGGGGATCGGCCGTTCGGCGGAGGTCCTATCGGTTGATTGGGTGGCCGGATCGTCTTGGGTCGTCTGCTGGTCGAAGGTGTCGTCGGGGTGCATCCGCCGAGGCTAGAAAGCGGATCGCTCACTGCCATCGGTCCGATTAGTGGGGCGCGTCACTATTTGCGCCAAAGTTCGGATGGGGTGGATGAGGCCCGGGGAAACCTCACAAACCTCAGCTATCTCTAATATCCGAAATGAGCTATCAAGTACGCCGAAAAGTTACAAGTTTCCGATCTTGCCGGGTGGGTGGAGCCGAGCGTGAGGCCCTCCTCCGAAAGGATGAACATAGGTGGGGCGTACGGCTGTTCGCGGGGTCGGTCAGGGTGCTGATCCGACTCTCCGGCTCGCTGTGAGCTGTCTCAGTGCCGGCCGTTGTCGGTCAGCGCCACCGTCAGGTGATGTCGGCTCGCATCCTCGGTGGAGAAGGGCCAGAGTCGGTCCGCGTGTTCTACCAGGTCCGCCAGTTGTTGGCGGGTCAGTCCGGCCGACGAGATGGAGGCGCTCACGTCGGCTCGGTAGCGGCCGTCGTCGTCTCGACCGAGCTTCGCCTCGGCCCGTACCTGGACCGTGTGTGCCTCGTCGGTGATTTCGCCGGCTGCCTCCACCGCGGCGTGGTGTAGGCAGGAGGCGAAGGCGGCAGCGAGCAACTGCGACGGGCTCAGCCCGGTGCAGTGCGGAGCCAGTGGGGATGCCAGGGCGGTGGAGAGCCCACCATCCTCGGTCCGGACGTGTCCGCCCTCCGCTGTTGCGGTGGCTGTCTCGTTCAGCCAGGAGCTGTGGGCCATCGCGTTCCTCCCGTCACTGGCCCGGGGGTACCCAGCTCTCGGCCCGCGAAACCGTGTTCCGGGCATGGGAGAGAAGCTCAGAAGCGGTGTTCCGGGCACGGGAGAGAAGCTCAGGGGCGGGCTGGCTTGACCCCGCCGGTCCGCTTCGGGGCCTTCCGGAGAATGTCCGAGTAGCCTGCACAGCGGAGGCACAGGAACCGCACAACCGCCCTACAGCGTGGGCATCCAGGATGAGGCCATGATGACCAACGAGCAGGTGGGGCCAGCACGGGCTGACCTCCGCCGCCCCGACGGCCAGCCCGTGCGTGTCCTGGTCGTTGACGACGAGTCCACCCTGTCTGACCTGCTGTCGATGGCGCTGCGCTACGAGGGTTGGCAGGTGCGGACCGCCGGCAATGGGGCGGCGGCGTTGAGTACGGCCCGACAGTTCCAGCCGGACGCCGTGGTTCTCGACGTGATGCTGCCCGACCTGGACGGCTTCGCGGTGCTGCGTCGCCTGCGCGAGGTGGCTCCGACTGTGCCGGTGCTCTTCCTGACCGCACGGGATGCGGTCGAGGACCGGATCGCCGGGTTGACCGTCGGCGGTGATGACTATGTGACCAAGCCGTTCAGCCTGGAAGAGGTGATCGCCCGCCTGCGGGCGCTGCTGCGTCGCTCCGGCTTCGCGATCGCCGCCCGGCAGGAGGCGGTGCTCACCGTCGGTGACCTTTCCCTTGACGAGGACAGCCACGAGGTGAGTCGGGGCGGGCAGTTGATCACACTCACCGCCACCGAGTTCGAGTTGCTGCGTTATCTCATGCGTAACCCGCGCCGGGTGCTCAGCAAGGCGCAGATCCTGGACCGGGTGTGGAACTACGACTTCGGGGGTCAGGCCAACGTGGTCGAGCTGTATATCTCGTACCTGCGCAAGAAGATCGACGTCGGCCGCGCGCCGATGATTCACACCCTGCGCGGGGCGGGCTATGTGCTCAAGCCCGCCGACTGAACGGGTCGGCCGGCGACGATGGCTGGCCGGTCGGTCCCTGTGGACGCGGCTGGTGGTTATCCTGGTTGCCCTGCTGGCCGTGGTCAGCGTCGGTATCGGCAGCATCACCACCGTCGCCCTGCGGGACTTCCTGACCGACCGGATCGACCGGCAGCTCAGACTCGACGCGGGACCTCGCCGCTTCGTTTCGTCTCCGCCTCGCCCCACCAAGGAGGAGCTGGAGGTTTCGCCGGGCATGGAAGTGGGCTCCGTCGTCGCGCAGCTTCGCGATGGCCGGGTGGTCGAGGCCCGAATCCAGACCGAGGCGCGGGAGGGCGGGGAATGGATCCCGTCTGAGAAGGTGGCGGCGCTGGGCGTACTGCTGCCAAACGCCGGCCCCCGCACCGTGGACCTGGGCGGTCTGGGGGAGTACCGGGCCATCGCCCGGCAGTGGGGTGACGGCGAGGTGACCGCGTTCGCCCTACCCCTAGCCGAGGTGCAGGAAACGGTGATGCGGATCGTCGTCGCCCAGGCCGGTGTCGCCGGCACCGGGCTCGTCGTCGCCGGCACCACGGGCGCGCTCATGGTCCGGCGTACCCTGCGTCCGCTGCGGCGGGTCGCCGCTACCGCACGCAGCGTCAGTGAACTCCCGTTGGACCGGGGCGAGGTGACGCTGCCGGTCCGGGTGCCAGAACCCGACACCGATCCCCGTACCGAGGTGGGCCAGGTCGGTGCCGCGCTTAATCGGATGCTCGGGCACGTCGCCGCCGCGCTCGCCGCGCGGCAGGCCAGCGAGACGCGGGTACGTCAGTTCGTCGCCGACGCGAGTCACGAACTGCGGACGCCACTGGCCGCCATCCGTGGCTATGCGGAGGTGGCACGGCGCGGTCGGGACCGGGTGCCGCCCGACGTGGCACACGCCCTACGCCGCGTCGAGTCCGAGAGCACCAGGATGACTGGTCTGGTGGAGGACCTGTTGCTGCTCGCCCGGCTCGACTCGGGTCGTCCTCTCGCCGTCGCGCCGGTGGACCTCTCCGCTTTAGTCGTGGACGCGGTCAGCGACGCGCACGTGGCCGGGCCCGAGCACCGTTGGCAACTCGACCTGCCAGAGCAGCAGATCGGCGTGCCGGGTGACGCGGCCCGGCTGCACCAGGTGGTGGCCAACCTGCTGGCCAACGCCCGGGTGCACACCCCGGCCGGCACCACGGTCACCACCAGCCTCGCTGTCGAGCCGGACGCGGCGGTGCTCCGGGTCGCCGATGACGGACCGGGTATCCCGCAGGACCTTCAACCGGAGGTCTTCGAGCGCTTCGCCCGTGGCGACAGCTCGCGGTCACGGTCGCACGGCAGTACCGGGTTGGGGCTCGCCATCGTCGCGGCCGTGGTGGACGCCCACCACGGAGCGGTGTCGGTACGCAGCCAACCCGGCCAGACCGTGTTCACCGTACGGCTGCCGAATTCCACAGCGGAGACATAGCGCACCCATGGGGGCCGTGCAGCCCCGCCGGCCAGGCTTTCCGCCATGGACAGAACCGAGACGACCTACGGGACCCATGCGGCCGCTCCGGCGGTGGGCGTCGCCCGAACGGCGTCGACAGAACCGGAGGCGCAGCCGGACTCCACCCCACATCAGCCGGCCCGCTGGGCTCTCCCCTGCCTCGGCGGGCTGTTGCTCGCTACCGCCGGGCTCTACCTGTGGGGGCTCGACGTCTCCGGCTGGGCGAACGCCTACTACTCGGCGGCGGCGCAGGCCGGCGCGCAGAACTGGACCGCCTTCTTCTACGGCTCGTTCGATGCCGCCAACTCCATCACCGTTGACAAGACGCCCGCTGCGCTGTGGTTGATGGCGCTTTCGGTGCGGCTGTTCGGCCTGAACAGCTGGGCGGTGCTGCTGCCGCAGGCGCTGTGCGGGGTGGCCGCGGTCGCGGTGCTCTACGCCACGGTGCGGCGTTGGCACGGCCCGGCAGCAGGGCTGATCGCTGGCGCGGTCCTCGCCGTCACGCCGGTGGCCACGCTGATGTTCCGGTTCAACAACCCGGACGCGTTGCTGGTCCTGCTGCTGGTCGCGGCCGCCTACGCCACCGTCCGGGCGGTCGAGACGGCTGCCACGCGCTGGCTCGTGCTTGCCGGCGTGCTGGTTGGGCTCGGCTTCCTTACGAAGATGCTGCAGGCGTTTCTGGTGGTACCGGTGCTCGCCGGCGTCTATCTGCTGGCCGCGCCGACCGGGCTCGGCCGGCGGATCCGCCAGACCCTGCTGGCCGGCTTCGCAGTCGTGCTGTCGGCCGGATGGTGGGTGGCCATCGTCGAGTTGGTCCCTTCCGGCGCTCGCCCGTATGTCGGCGGCTCGCAGACCGACAGTGTGCTTGAGCTGACCCTCGGCTACAACGGTCTCGGCCGCATCACCGGCCGCGAGGAGGGCAGCGTGGGGCGGCCCGACGGAGGGGGCTTCGGTGACGGGACCGGCCTGCTGCGCATGTTCGACGACCGGGTTGGCGGGCAGATCGCTTGGCTGTTGCCCGCCGCGCTGATCCTGCTCGTGGTCGGCTTGCTGGTGGTCGGGCGGGCTGCGCGGACCGATCGGACTCGCGCCGGGCTGCTGCTTTGGGGCGGCTGGTTGCTAGTCACCGGTGCAATTTTTAGCTTTATGTCCGGAATTTTCCACGAGTACTACACCGTGGCCCTGGCGCCGGCGGTCGGTGCCCTGGTCGGGATCGGTGTCACGCTGCTGTGGCGGGTGCGGTCGGCTCCGCCCGGCACTGTCTGGCGTCGGCAGCCCCACGCCGCTACCGCCATCCTGGCCGGGGTCCTGGCCGTCACCGTGGGATGGTCCTGGCTGCTGCTGGCTCGCAGCCCGGACTGGTATCCGTGGTTGCGTACCACGATCCTGGTGGGCGGCCTCGTGGCGGCGGCGCTGCTGGCGCTCAGTCCTCGGCTGCCTCGATCAGTTGGGGCGGCGGTACTTTCGCTGGGCGCCGCGGCGGCCCTCGCCGGGCCGGTGGCGTACTCGGTGCACGCCGCAGCGACGGCGCACAACGGTGGCGTTCCCACCGCGGGCCCCGCAGTGGCTGGCGGTGTCGGCACCCGACCGGGTGGCCCGGGGGGCGGCCCCGGGACCCCGGGTGGCGGGCAGCCCGCCGGCGTCGGACCGGATCGACAACCCGGTGCGGCGCTCAACGGCCGCCAGCCGGGTCAGTCGGGTCGGCCAGGCCAGTCGGGTCAGTCGGGCCAGTCGGGCCAGCCAGGTCAGCCAGGTCAGTCGGGCCAGTCGGGCCAGTCGGGCCAGCCAGGTCAGCCAGGTCAGTCGGGCCAGTCGGGTCAGCCAGGCCAGCCGGGTCAGTCGGGCCAGTCGGGTCAGCCGGGTGGGCTCGGTCAGGACAACCAGCCGGGCGGTAACGGCGGGCTGTTGGATGCCCGCGTTCCCAGCGCGCAACTGCGCGAGCTCCTCGAACGCGACAGCGACAGCTACACCTGGGTCGCGGCCACGGTGGGTGCGAACAACGCCGCCGGCTACCAGCTGGCCACCGGTGATCCGGTGCTGCCGGTCGGCGGGTTCAACGGCACCGACCCCTCTCCGACCGTCGCGGAGTTCCAGCGCTACGTCACTGACGGAGAGATCCATTGGTTCATCGGCGGGGGTGGCTTCCGGGGCGCCAACGGCGGCAGCTCCGCCTCCTCCGAGATCGCCGCCTGGGTGGCGGAGACGTTCGAGGCGCGAACCGTGGACGGAATCACTATCTACGACCTGAGCAGCAAGGGAGCGGAAGCATGATCGACACAACCGAAGTCCGGGCCACCGGGTGGATCCAGCCTGTCGTTACGGCGCCCATCCTGGACGTGGTGATTCCCGTCTACAACGAGGAGACCGACCTCGGGCCGTGCGTGCGCCGGCTGCACGCACACCTACGCGCGAACGTCCCGTATCCATTCCGGATCACGATCGCGGACAACGCCAGCGTCGATGGCACGCTGGCCGTAGCCCGGTCGCTCGCCGCCGACCTCGCCGGCGTCGAGGTGCTGCATCTGGAGGCCAAGGGGCGTGGGCGGGCGCTTCGGGCCGCCTGGTCGGCCTCACCCGCGCCGGTGCTCGTCTACATGGATGTGGACTTGTCTACTGATCTGGCGGCGTTGCTGCCGCTGGTCGCGCCGCTCATTTCCGGCCACTCGGACCTGGCCATCGGCACCCGGCTTGCCCATACCTCACGGGTGGTTCGGGGCGCGAAGCGGGAGGTGATCTCGCGAGGGTACAACCTGTTGCTGCGGGGCACCCTCGCCGTTCGATTTTCCGATGCCCAGTGCGGGTTCAAGGCGATCCGGGCTGATGTGGCGGCCCAGCTGCTGCCGTTGGTTCGAGACACCGGGTGGTTCTTCGACACCGAGTTGTTGGTGCTGGCCCAGCGGGCCGGCCTCCGCATCCACGAGGTTCCGGTGGACTGGGTGGATGATCCGGATAGTCGGGTGGATGTGTTGGCGACCGCCCTGGCCGACCTGCGTGGCATTGGTCGCCTGGGCCGGGCCCTGTTCACCGGCGCGCTGCCGCTGCGGCAACTGCGTGAGCAGTTCGGACGGGCCCCGCTCGCAGCGCCACCGGCTCGAGTGCCGGTGGGGCTGCCCCGACAGCTGGGCCGGTTCGCCCTGGTCGGGGTGGCCAGCACGGTGGCTTACCTGCTGTTGTACGTCGCCACCCGCGGCGTCCTCGGCGCCCAACCGGCAAACTTGCTGTCGCTGCTGGTCACCGCGGTAGCCAACACAGCGGCGAATCGGCGACTGACCTTCGGGATCACCGGTCGGCGGCGCGCCGGTCGGCATCACCTGCAAGGCCTGGTGGTGTTCGGGCTCGGCCTGGCGTTGACCAGCGGCTCGCTCGCGTTGCTACACGCCGTGGTGGCGGCTCCGACGCGGACGGTGGAGTTGACGGTGCTGGTTGCGGCAAACCTGGCCGCCACGGTGTTGCGGTTCGTGCTGCTCCGCTATGCCATGCATCACCAGCGGGGTGGCTGACGGGCGGGGCTGAATCGCCACCAAATCAGAACACTGGCGTGGTTATCACCCGCATTGCGCCCTTCATGCGCGTACTGTGTCCGAATACATCCTCAGCGTATTGGAGCACCCTCCCCTGTGCGCCCGGTTTGCGGGTCCGAGGGGGCGAGATCGGAAGGAGTGGCCGGTGGATCATCTGGCCTACCTGGACGCGGGATCGGGCAGTCTGATCGTGCAGGCGGTGGTTGGCGGGGCAGCTGGTGTCGCAGTGGCCGGCAAGCTCTACTGGCGACGCTTGGTGGACCGCTTCCGCAAGCAGCCCACCGACCGGCACTGACCGGCATGGCATCTGCGTACCCTGACCTGCGGGCCGAGCCCGCGTCCTTCCGGGACCCGGCGAACCGGGTCTTCCACCGCGGCGACGACGTGCTGCGTGGGTTGGACGAGCGGGCCGCCGCCGACTGGCGGGCCCTCGCCGGCAGCGACTTCTTCGCGGCGCTGCTCGCCGAGGGGAAAGTCTGCGACACCGTCGAGACCAGCCCGGCACCTCCGGGCTGGTCCGCGGTGCTCCGGCACGAACGCATCCCGTTCGTCTCCCACCCGTACGAATGGTCCTACGGCATGCTGCGGGACGCCGCCCTGCTACACCTGGAGATCCTCCAAGCGGCGCTGCCAGGCGGCTTCACCACCAAGGACGGTTCGGCATACAACCTGCAGTGGCGCGGTGCGGAGCCGGTCTTCATCGATATCGGCTCGTTCACCCCGATCCGAGACGGCGAACCCTGGGCCGGCTACCGGCAGTTCTGTCAGACCCTGCTCTATCCGCTGCTCCTCGGTGCCCACCTGGGGCTGGACTTTCAGCCGCTGCTGCGGGCCCAGGTTGACGGCATCGAGGCGTACCAGATTCGTCGCCTCTTTACCGGCCGTCGCCGCTTTCGCCCCGGCGTACTTACCCACGTCCACCTGCACGACGCGATGCAGCGACGCAATGCCCGCGCCAGCACGGCCGAGGTACGCAACCAGCTACGCGACGCGGGCTACTCCCGTGACCTCGCCGTCGCCACGGTACGCGGTCTGCGGCGCCTCGTCTGCCGGCTGGACCGGCCGCCGCCCGCCAGCCATTGGATCGACTACCAGCGCACCTGCGGCTACACCGCGGAGGACCGGGCCGCCAAGGAGCGCTTCGTCGCCGCGTCGCTGACCGCCGGACCCCCGACCCGGCTGGCGCTCGACCTCGGGGCCAACGACGGCCGGTACGCCCGCTTGGCCGCGCGCCACGCCGAGCATGTTGTCGCCGTCGAACAGGACCCGGGGGTGGTTGACCGGCTCTACCGGGAGCTACGGGCTGAGGGGGAGCGGCGGATCGTACCGCTGGTGATGGATCTGGCCGACCCGTCCCCCGGCGGCGGCTGGCGGGGCGTCGAGCGGGCCTCCTTCGGCGAACGGGCGCGAGCTGATGTCGTCCTCGCCCTGGCCGTGGTCCACCACCTCGCGGTGGGGCGTAACGTCCCGTTGCCGGAGGTGGTCGCGTGGCTGGCCGGTTTCGGTCGGCCGGGTACCCGGCTGGTGGTGGAGTTCGTGCACCCGGAGGATCCGATGGCGCGCCGGCTGCTGGCCAACAAGCCGGAGAACATCTTCCCCCGCTACCGCCGGGACGAGTTCGAGCGGCTGCTCGCCGCCCACGGCCACCTTGAGGAGCGCCTTCACCTGCCGTCGGGTAGTCGGACCTTGTACCGGGTGGTCCTGAGTGGCTGACTCGGGCATCGCGCCCACACCGGATCAACCCGACGGCGCGGCCGGTGCCGCTGATCGACGAGTTGGTGCGGCGGAGGACCCGGCCGGTGCACTGCGGCGTGGCTGGCGAGCGGAGGGCCGTCGGCTGCTGGAGGTCGCCGCTCTGCTCGGGCTCGTGGTCACTCAGCCGTTGTTGGATGTGCTCGGCCGGAGTCCGGACTTCTTTCTCTTCCACCGGGCGAGCCGGGGCGAGATCGTGCAGCTGGTCGTGCTGGTCGCGATCGTGCCGACCGTCGCGCTCGGCGCGCTGGCGGCGATGTCGCGGCTGGCCGGCCGTACCGCCCGGGAGCTGACTCACACGCTGCTCGTAGGGCTGTTGCTTGCCGCACTGGCCGTGCAGGTTGGACGGCACGCGACACCGTTGCGGGGCGTACCGCTGTTGGTGCTGGCGCTGGTCGTCGCAGTGGCTGCGGCGGTGGCCTACCGGCGGTGGCGTGCCCTGGCCCGCGTGCTGCGGGTCGCGGCGCTCGGGCCGGCGGTCTTCGTGGGGCTGTTCCTGCTCGTGTCGCCCACCTCGACGGTGGTGTTGCCGCGTGGTGACGGTGGCGCCGTCGGGCTGGCCCGGACCGGTGGACACCCGCCGGTGGTCCTGTTGATCCTCGACGAGTTGCCGCTCGTGTCCCTGCTCAGTCCGGACGGGCAGATCGACGCGGACCGGTTCCCGCACTTCGCGGAGCTGGCCGCTGGTTCGACCTGGTACCGCAACGCGACTGGGGTCAGCGGTTGGACGCCGTACGCGTTACCGGCCATGCTGACCGGCCGCTACCCGGCCACGGGGGCGGCGCCGCACTATTCGCAGCATCCAGACAACCTGTTCACCGCCTTCAGCGGGCTGTACGACATCCGTGCCGAGGAGAGCATCACCCGGCTCTGCCCGCCGAGCCGCTGTGAGACGCCGCCGGGCCGGGAGCAGGGGGTGGGGGTACTGGCTCGGGAGAGTGCCAAGTTGCTGGCCCGAATATCCGCGCCGACGGAGAGCCGGGTTGACCCGGCGGACTCCTACCGGGAGCAGACCGCCGCTGAGGCTGGCATCGACGCCGCCGAGCCGATCCCGGAGGATCCGAAGTTTCGCTGGGACCGGCTCAACGACAACCAGCCGGCCCGGTTCAGTAGTTTCCTCGCCGGACTCCAGCCGTCGGACCGGCCTACCCTGCACTTCCTGCACCTGCTGATGCCGCATTCGCCGTGGGCGTACCTGCCCTCGGGGGTGCGCTACACGGCGCCAGAGGACTTCCCGAACGAGGGGGAGGGCTGGGTGGAGTTGGCCCGTCAGCGGCATCTGGCCCAGCTCGGCTACACCGACCGGCTGATTGGCGAGACCCTGCGTACGCTGCGCGCCACCGGACTCTACGACGACGCTCTGCTGGTGGTCACCGCCGACCACGGGGTGAGCTTCACCAAGGGAGCACAGGGGCGGGGGATGGGCGCGATCGAGGTCGCCGCCGACGAGGTGGCGTGGGTGCCGCTGTTTGTCAAGTATCCCGGGCAGCGCACCGGCCGGCTCGATGACCGGAACTGGCAGCACGTTGATCTGCTGCCCACTCTCGCCGACGAGGCAGCGATCCGGCTGCCCTGGGCGGTTGATGGCCGGTCGGCGCGGGAAGACCCCCGGGCGCAGGCGAGCAAGGTCTTCTATGACCGGCCTGCCCAGCCGACCCCGATCGGTGGTGGCGTACCCACGGCGGCGCCGCCCGCCGCGCCGCACCCGCTGATTGGCAGCATGGTGCCGGATCAGCCGACGGCAGGGGTGGCCCGGGTCGAGAACCTGGCTGCATTCCGGGAGGTGGATCCGGACCAGGGCATGTTGCCCGCGCTGGTCTGGGGTGACTTGCCCGACGAGATCCCGGACGGCACCCCGCTCGCGGTGGCTGTCAATGACCGGGTCGCCGCCGTGGTTCCGGTGGTTGACCGGGACGAGGGTGGGCGTCGATTCGCCGCCCTGATCGGTGATGACCAGCTTTTTCGGCCGGGAGTGAACCAACTCGGTCTCTTCCTCGTCGCTCCAGAGGGCACGCTGACCCGACTCGCGCTCTCCTGACCTCGGACCCGGGCGCCGGTCCCCGGGTCGGTCGCTTGGCCCGCGGTCGCCCGGCCGCCGGTCCCCGGGCCTTCGGTCGCTTGGCCCGCGGTCGCCCGGCCGCCGGTCCCCGGGCCTTCGGTCGCTTGGCCCGCGGTCGCCCGGCCCGTCCAGTCCGGCCACCCAGGCTTTTTGTGGTGTGCTGCTGTGATTTCAGCCGACATCTGTCGTCCAGTGGTTTCGTTCTGTCCTGTCCTGCCTCGGGCTGCCTCCCTGTCCTGGGATGGGCGATCGGTCCGTGTTTCCTGGTCGGTCGGCCGGGAAATGGGTGACGCATACCTCACCGACGAGCCACCGCGGGCGGTGTCCTGGGAAGCATGAATACGGTAAAAGCGAAGGAAATTCAACGAAGAAGATCTGTCGGCGAAGCGAGGACGCACATGACGGAAGTCAAGCTCGATCACCCCGGTGGGCAGCTGTCGATGCCGGTGAACACGGCGATCGAGGGTCCCGCCGGCATCGGGGTGAGCCAGCTGCTTAAGCAGACCGGGATGACGACCTACGATCCTGGTTTCGTGAATACGGCAGCCTGTTCGTCCGGGATCACCTACATCGACGGCGACGCGGGGATCCTGCGCTACCGTGGCTACCCGATCGAGCAACTGGCGGAGAAGTCCTCCTTCCTGGAGGTCTCGTACCTGCTGACCTACGGTGAGCTGCCCACCCAGCCGCAGCTGACCGAGTTCACCGAGCGGATCCGGCGGCACTCGTTGCTGCACGAGGAGATGCGTCGGTTCTTCGACGGTTTCCCCCGGGATGCGCACCCGATGGCGGTGCTCTCCTCGGCGGTCAGCGCCATCTCCACCTTCTACCAGGACAGTCTCGACCCGTTCGATGACGAGCATGTGGAGATGTCGACGGTCCGGTTGATGGCGAAGGTGCCGACCATCGCCTCGTACGCCTACAAGAAGTCGATCGGCCAGCCGCTGCTGTACCCGGAGAACTCCCTCGGGTACGTGGAGAACTTCCTCCGGATGACCTTCGGTGTGCCGGCCGAGCCGTACGAGGTCGACCCGGTGATGGCTCGGGTGCTGGACATGCTGTTCATCCTGCACGCCGACCACGAGCAGAACTGCTCCACCTCGACCGTACGGCTGGTGGGTTCCAGCAACGCCAACCTCTTCGCCTCGGTCTCGGCCGGGGTGAACGCCCTCTTCGGCCCGCTGCACGGCGGCGCGAACCAGGCCGTGTTGGAGATGCTGGAGACGATCCGGGCCGACGGTGGCGACGTCCGTTCCTTCGTGCGGCGGGTCAAGGACCGGCAGGCCGGTGCGAAGCTGATGGGCTTCGGCCACCGGGTCTACAAGAACTACGACCCCCGGGCCACCATCGTGAAGAAGGCCGCCCAGGACGTGCTCGGCCGAATGTCCAACTCGGACCCGATGCTGGACCTCGCGATGGAGTTGGAGGAGATCGCGCTCGCCGACGACTTCTTCGTCTCCCGCAGGCTCTACCCGAACGTGGACTTCTACACCGGCCTGATCTACAAGGCCATGGGCTTCCCGACGAAGATGTTCACGGTGCTGTTCGCGCTGGGGCGGCTCCCCGGCTGGATCGCCCAGTGGCGTGAGATGATCAAGGACCCGGAGACGAAGATCGGCCGTCCGCGGCAGGTCTACACCGGTGCCGCCCAGCGCGACTACGTCAACCTCGAGCAGCGCTGAGCGGAGCTGAATCGCTAACGCATCCGCCGGCAGTCGTTGACCGTTCAATGACTGTCGGCTCTTTGCGGGTGTCGGGTATGCCCGACACCCGCGGGGCGACGGGGCCAACGGAGGCGCTCGCGCTGGCAAGATCACACGCCTATACGCGCTAATAGCGGGATGTCTTATATCGTGCATGGCGCCACTGGCGCCCAGGGTTTCCCTGTTCTGTCCGCGCTCCAGGCGGCGGGGCAGCGCGCGGTCGCGGCGGTCCGGGACACCACCACGGTGTCGGACGGATTCGCCTCGACCGCGGTCAACCTGGCGGACGCCGACTCGTTGGCGGCGGCCTACACCGGTGCGGACGGTGTGTTCGTCCACCTTCCGCTGGGGGCACCAACCGATCTGCAAATCTATGCCAAAGCGGTCGCCGCGGCAGTCGCGATGGCCCGACCGCACCGCGTGGTCATCTCCACCAGCGGTCAAGTCGTCGACCAGCCGGGAACGCCGCTGCAAGCCGCGCCGGAGACTCCGGTCGTCCGGCTCATCCGCGACATCGAGGCGAGTGGTATCCCGACAGCGGTCGTCGCTCCCCGCCTCTACCTGGAGAATCTGCTGCTGCCCGTCGTCGTGGGGCCCGTGCGGGAGGAGGGGGTCCTGCGCTACCCGCTTCCGGAGAACTTCGCCGTGTCGTGGAGTTCCCACCTGGACGTCGCGGACGTCGTCACCCGGCTGCTGACCGACGAGACCGTTACCACCGGTACGGTCGCGGTCGGGCATCGGCCGGGGCTGACGGGGGCGGACCTGGCCGCGGGATTCTCCGCCTATCTCGGGGCGGATGTGCGCTACGAGGCCATCACGCCAGCCGCGTTCGGCGATCTCATCACCCCGCTCTTCGGAGCCGGTGCCAGCGCCGGCGTGGTGGGCCTGTACGAGCTGTTGAACGCCCAGGCCGGGAACACCGTCGCCGAGGAGAACAGCGCCCAGCGGCTGCTTGGCCTCGCCCCACGTTCCGTCACCGACTGGCTCACGCAGGTACGCGCCTGAGTCGAGGCGGTACGGAGTCCCCGCGCCGCTCGGCCCGCTGCACCACCCCGTCCCGAAAGAGGTGACACCCTGCTGGAGGGGCGGGGCTCAGCGTGCGCGATCACGCCACCGGCAGCACGAGAGCTGCCGGTGGCGTACTTTGCCGGTCGCCGCTACGGGCGTATCTGAGCTACCCCGCCGGCGGCCGATGCTGTTCGTTGCCGTGCGGCCTCATACAGCACGACAGTCGCCGCCGCGGCCGCGTTCAGGGAGCTGGCGGCGCCGGTGATCGGGATCCGTACCGTTCGGTCGCAGGACTGCCGCCAGGCCGTGCTGAGTCCGCGCGTCTCGTTCCCCACCGCGATGATTTTCGGGCCGGTGAGGTCGTGCGCGGCGATCTCCACCTCGCCGTGTTCGTCAGTTCCGACGATCTCGATGGGGATGTGCGTGGCGCGCAGCGCCTCGGCCCAGTCCAGTACCGCACGGTGGCTCGGCACGCGCACCACGGGCACGGTGAACAGTGAACCGGTACTCGCACGCACGGACTTCGGGTCATAGGGGTCAGCGGCATGCCCGGTGATGACTACCCCGGCGGCTCCGAAGGCATCCGCGGACCGGACCAGCGAACCAATGTTGCCGGGAGCGCTTGGTCGGTCGAAGAGCAGCACCAGCATCTCGGCCGTGCAGGGTATCCGCTGCAGTCGGTCCTCGGGGAGCCCGACCACCGCGAGTAGCTCTGGTAACTCCTCGTCCTTGCCCCCGAGCTCACCCAACAGCTCCGGCGACACCGCCACCCGGCTGACCCCGCCGACCCGGTCCAGCAGGTCTCGACTCCATCGGGAGAGGTTCTGCCCGTCGGGATACAGCAGTGCACGGACCTGCCAACCGTGTTCGACGGCGAGGGTGATGGGCCGGACCCCCTGGACTACGAATTCCCCCGCACGTTGGCGTTTGGTGCGATTGGTCAGCAGGGCCTGCCATTGCTGGAAGGTCGCGTTCCGGGTGCTGACCCTGATTGTTCTCGCCACGTGCTCAGTGCCTCCTCGCTACGCGTACCGCTGGCTGTCGGCGCCAGACGGTATGGCGGGTGCTGCCGACAGTGCGGCGCGATGATCTTTCTGCCGGCCAAGCCGAAGGGTGGTCGGGTCGTTCAGGTCCGGCTGTCGGTCGGCTCTGGGGTGGATTCGTCCGCCGTGATCGAGGCGGTGAACCTGGTCAGGAGCCGGGCCAGGTCGCGTCGGTCCGTGACCGTCCACCCGGCGAGGAGGCGCTCGTAGAGCGCATATCGGGCCCGGTGCGTCTGCTCGAGCGCGGCGGCCCCCTGGTCGGTGATCTCCAGGCAACTCCGTCGGCCGTCGTGCTGGGAGGCGATCCGGCGTAGGTAGCCGTTCTGGATGGTCGCCGCCACCACCCGGCTGGCCCGGGACGGATCGATGCCGAGCCGCTCGGCCACCACACCAACCGTGACGCCTTCCTGCCTCTCGTCGGGCCCCTCATCGACGGCGTCAACCGCGGCGATCTGGTTCAGGTCGATGTGTGGCTCGTCCTTTGCGGCGATCTGGCCCAGTACTCGTTGGGTCTGCCGGCGACGGATTTTGATCATGGCCCGTTCGATGGCGATCAGTGCCGGGTCGGGTTCCTCGATCGCCGGCTGGGGCGTCAGTTCGGTCGCTGACATTTCCACATCTTACTACTTCCACAGCTGCGGGCAGCAAGTCTATGCTTTGTGCATCTAGTTGCTGACAGCATCCTTTACCAGTGGACCGGGGAGCGCCGAGTTGGAGGCAGTCCCCCTCGGCGCCGTCGTCCACATGTCCCTGGTCACCTCGTTGGCGGGCTGGGCCCTCCTGGCGGTACTGGAGCGACTAACCCGGCTGGCCCGTACCGCCTGGACGGTGATCGCCCTGAGTGTATTGGTCATCTCCTACGGCGGCCCGCTGCTCGGCGCCGGCATCCCCACCGGCTCCCGGATCACCCTGGCGCTAATGCACACCACTGTCGCGGCGGTCCTCATTCCCGTGTTCCGCAGCACCTCTCCGACAGTCGCTGCGCGGTAGTCCGAATCCGACCGGGGCGGTCAGGGGATGGGCCACTCGTGGGCCGGTCGATTGCTGTGCATCAGGTCCACGTAGTGGCGAACCACCTCGCGCAGCGCCTCGGGCCGGCCCAGGCGGTCGGCGGACTCAAGGCGGTTCAGGGTGGCGACCTGCCAGCTCGCCCCGTTGCGGCCGCTGAGGCAGCGCTGCTCGATGATTCCGAGCAGCCGATCCCGCTCGGTCGGGTCCATTCCCCAGCGATCCAGCCCGTGGTGGGCCAGCGGCAGTAGTCGGCGGAGCACCAACTCGGTGACGGGTAGGTAGCCGAGGCCCGGCCAGAAGACCTGTGCGTCGATGCCGTGCCGAGCGCCGGTGGTGAAGTTCTCCTCGGCGGCGTTGAATGACATCTGCGACCACAGCGGGCGGTCACTCTCGGCCAGCGCCCGGACGAGGCCGAAGAAGAATGCCCCGTTGGCGACGGTGTCTACCACAGTGGGCCCAGCCGGTAGCACGCGGTTCTCCAGTCGCAGCTCTGGCCGGCCTGCCAGGACGTCGTACCTCGGCCGGTTCCACCGGTAGATGGTGCCGTTGTGCAGGCGTAGCTCGGCCAGCTGAGGCACGGCACCCGCCGCCAGCGCGTCGGCTGGGTCCTCCGGGTCGCAGACCGGCAACAGCGCGGGGAAGTAGCGGACGTTCTCGTCAAAGAGGTCGAAGACGGTGGTGATCCAGCGTTCCCCGAACCACACCCGGGGACGGACGCCCTGTGCCTTGATTTCTTCTGCGCGGGTGTCGGTCGCCTGTTCGAACAGCGGGATCCGCGTCTCCCGCCACAGCTCCCGGCCGAAGAAAAGCGGTGCGTTGGCACCCAACGCGACCTGAACGCCGGCGATCGCCTGCGCCGCGTTCCAGTAGTCGGCGAACTGGGCGGGGTTGACCTGGAGGTGGAACTGGGCGCTGGTGCAGGCCGCCTCTGGAGTGATGGTGTCGACGGTGATCGCCAGCCGCTCCACGCCCCTGATGGCGATTCGCAGATCCTCACCACGGGCGGCGAAGATCTGCTCGTTGAGCAGTTCGAAGCGGGGGTTCGCGGAGAGCGTGGCCGAGGTGAGGTGTTCTGGCCGTAGCGTCGGCAGGATGCCGATCATGACGAGACGGGCGCCGGCGGTGCGTGCCCGGGCGTCGGCGGCGTCGAGGCGCTCGCGCAGCGTCTTCTCGAACTCCAGGGCACCGGCGCCGGGGAGCCGCAGGGGAGCTAGGTTGATCTCCAGGTTGAACTGACCCAGCTCAGTCTGAAAGTCCGGGTCGGCCACGGCGGCCAGCACTGCGGCATTGCGCATCGCGGGCTGGGATGTGTCGTCGATCAGATTGAGCTCGATCTCCAGCCCCGTCGTCAGCCGATCCACATCGAACCGGGAGTCTGGTAGTAGCTCGGCGAAGGCCCGGAGGCAGCGGTGGAGCTTTTCGCGATATCGGGCTCGATCCGCACGGTTGAAGGTCCGCACGTCAACGCTTTCGCCCATGGTCACCGCCCTGTCACCGCTGGCCCGTTACCTGACAGTCGCACAGTGCGTCCAACTGCGGTAGACCTGTTGGTTTCTCCCACCCACCGGTGGGCCGCGACAGGCATTGGTCGATTCATGCGCGGCTTCCGCGGTCGCGTGGACAGAGTGGTTGCCGGGACCGGCTCACCGCAGGCTGGAACAGGCGGCCACCGCGGCCAGCAGTAGCAGGCCCAGGCTGGCCTGGAGGAGGAGCGGTGGCCCGAGATGCGACCAGAGCGTCGCCGTACGCGGGGTGAGCGACTGTCCGGTGGTGAGGTTGGCGATCCGCTCGATCTTGGGCGGAAGCTCGGAGTCGCGCTGGCGGCGTAGGGTGAGTTGCACGTGGTCGGCCGGGTGTAGGGCACTCTGCGGCAGGTGTCCGTGTAGCTCGACCTCGCACAGCCGTCCAGCGGAGTCCCGCAGGCGGACGGGGGTGACCAGGAACTCCGGCCCGTTCCGGAGTTCCTTGAACGTGCGCCGACCGCGGCCGGAACCGGCAGCTGCGAGCTGCTGGAGCAGGGCCAGCAGCATTCTGACCACGCCGGCTGCCACGAGCACCGCCACCAGCACCGGCTGCCCCACCCGTACCGCACGCGGGTAGCCGTCGAGTAACCGGACGACTCGCCCGGTGACGATGCGCGCCGTCGGATGTGTGATCCGTGGGACAGGTAGGTCGCTGTCCATCGCCACCACCCAGGGTCGATCGGTTCCCCGATGGTATCGGCCCCGGTGGGTGAATGGGGGGAATGAAACGTCGGTCACGTGGCGTGGGTCAGGTGACAAGTCAGCCGGCACGGGTAACCGCAGGGTCGAGCTGGAAAGGGGTCGCGCATGCAGCTGTCCTTCCTACGCCCGCTCTATGATCGACCGGGCCCGTGGTGTTCGGTTTACCTGGATGCCTCCGCCGACACCGAGGACGCCCACGCCGCGCTGGATCTGCGCTGGCGCGCGCTCCGGGACCGACTTCAGGAGCAGGGGGCCGACCCGGCGTCGATCGAGGCGATCGATCGGGTGGTTCGGGGGCATGATCCGATGCCGGGTGACTACGGCATCGCGGTCTTCGCTAGCCACGGTCGGGTGGCCTTGTCGGAGTACCTGTCCGCCCCGCCGCTGCGAGACATCGCCGCGGTTGCGTCGTTGCCACACGTGATGCCGCTGCTGGCCCAGCGGGGCGAGCAGGTGGCCTGGGTGCGGGTGATCGCCGACCGGACCGGAGCGGACGCGATGGCGGTCAGTGCGGGGGGCGTGCCCCGGCACGCCCATGTGCAGGGCCGGCAGGACTACCAACTGCGCCGCGTACGGCCGGGCGGTTGGTCCCAGTCCCGCTATCAGCGGGCTGCGATGGAGGCCTGGCACCGCAACGCGGGTGACATCGCCGCCGCCGCCGCGGAGCTGGCCGAGCAGGTACGGGCCGACGTGGTGGTGGTGTCCGGAGATGTGCGGGCCACCGGTGTGATCGCCGCGCAACTGCCGGAACGCTGGCAGGAGGTGCTGGTCCGTACCGATGCCGGCAAGCGAGCCGACGGCGCCGACCACACCCAGTTGGATGATCTGACCGTGCAGACCATCGCCGAGGTGGCCGACCAGCGGGTCAACACCGCTCTGGACCGCTTCGGCCAGCAGGAGGAGATCGGGTCCGGGCTGAGTGCGGTGGTCTCCGCGCTGCAACGAGACCAGGTCGAGAACCTGCTGATTGTGGACGACCCGTCAGCGACGGGAGAGTTGTGGGTTGGGTCGGATCCCACCCAGATCGCCACTGACCCCGGGCAGCTGTCTGCCATGGCGGTCCGGGACCCGGAGCAGGTACGCGCCGATGCCGCCTTGGTGCGGGCCCTGGTGGGGATGGACGCGGAGTTGACCGTCCTCGGCCCCGACGAGGCCCCGGAGCTGGCCGGCGGGGTGGGCGCGGTACTGCGGTATGTCGATGCCGCCACGCCGGGACGGGACCGCGCCTGAGATGCCACCCAACCATCGGGATTAGCGGGTTAATCCCTAGGAGTAAGGGATGCCCAGTTTGAACCCGATACGGGCGGGAAGCTGGGCTGCGTGGCTAGCGAACGAAGAAAGGTCGGGGTGCGCGCGGGGCGCGCCGGTGGGCTGGCGGGCGACCGCGTCGTCGCAGCCGGCAGCGTCTCCCGGACCCTGGTCGCGGCCACCGCCCGGGCCCTGCGCGGCACCGACTGCGCCGACCTGGGACACCTCAGAGGGATGTCCCGTCTCAGCGGGGCACCGGAACCGGTGCGGCGGGCGGCGGCTGCCCGGGCCGCCGGTCGGGTCGCTCTAACCGTGGGGCAGGCCGCCGAGGTGGACGCCGAGCAGGTGGCCTGTTGGTTCGCCGACCAGTACCCCCACCGCCGCTACCCGGGCGTGCTCCTCGGTTCCCCACACGGCGCGGCAGCGCACCTCGCGGTCGCGCTCGGCGTCCCGTGGCTACCCACGGGCTTCGAGCTGAGCGTCCACTGGCCGCAAGGGGCGGTGGACGGGCCGCAGGCCGCGCTCGATCACGGTGCCGCGCTGGCCGCACGGCTGCTGGTGGCCAACCCCGAACTCCACGTACGGCAGGTGCACTGCCCCGCCAGCCGCGGTGCGTTGGCGGGGGCGACCGTCGCGCTGGCCGCTCGCTGGCGTTGGCTGCCGGCGGCCTACCTCCGGTTGCTGGCCGAGTGCCTGGAGCCCGGGGCGCCGGTGCTGCTGCTCTGCGACGCCCGTACCTGGCCGGTGTTTGACTCCGCCCCCGGGCACAGCTTCCAGGTGGGTTCTCCGGGCAGCGGGTTTGATCCGGTGGACTTCCACCCGGACAGCCCCGCGTTGCGTCAGGTGCTCCACGCGGCTGGAAGCGACGGCGCGCGGTGGTGCCCGCCGGCGGTGGCGGGGGCACCCCGGCTGGCTGAACACGGGGTCGAGCCTGGGTTCGAGCAGTCCGTCCGGGAATGGGGTTCGGTCCACCGGCATCCGTCGCATCGGGTACTCGTGCCAGAACCGGCGGTGTTGAGCGCGGCGACGGCGGACCTGTATCGGCACTGGTTGCGTGCGGCCGGAAAGACCGGCAATCGTCTGGTTGTCGAGTGCGGCCGGCTGCTCGACCCGTGGCAGGTGCTTCGGGCCGGCATGGTGCCCTACTGGTGTGAGAGCGCCACCCGGCGCAGCGTGGAGGGGGTGGAGTGGTGGCTCGCCGGCAGTGAGCCGTTCAGCTCGGTGGACGTACTGCCCGACCCGCCAGGGCTGCGGTCGCCGGCGGTCGCCGGGCTTCCCCAGTGGCTGGCTGTGGCCGGCTTCGGTCGTCGTCGGCGGGTTCTGGATCGGTCGGCGGCCCGGGGCTACCCGGTCACGTCGGTGCCCACCCGTCGGGCGACCGAGGTGCTGCGGGCGCAGTCGTACGACCTGCCGACACCGCCGCCGATGACTGTCGCGGCGGCCCTTGCGGCGCTCCGCGAGGGCGGCTCCCAGCAGGGACTGCTCGTCTCCTGACCTCGAACGCGCCGAAACATCCTCGCGAACCCCGGGTCTCGTGATTGAGTACCTACGGAGCGGGAACACCGCTGGCTGCGGCGGCCGGATCTTGCCGGCGCCCGCTGGCGTCCCAGCCACGAAACCCATTTCCGACCCGGTGCGTGGTGGTGTCACCACGCGCACGACCGGTTTGCCAAATCCGGGCGGGACCTTCCTGAGGGAGGCGCGGATGTTCGGACAGACCACCACAAGTACTCCATCACCGACCGAGCGAGGCCTGGAGGACCTCGACGCGGCAGCTCTGGCGTATGCGGCCCGGATCGAGGGGTTGCCGCCCCAGCGGTGTCAGGAGGCCCGGGACGACCTGGTCCGCTTCGCTTTGCCGTTCGCCGGACGACTGGCCCGTCGGTATCGCGGGCGGGGCGAGCCGCTGGAGGACCTGGAACAGGTCGCGCGGCTCGGGTTGGTGAACGCGGTGGATCGTTACGACCCGGAGCGGGGCTCCTTCACCGCGTATGCGGCGATCACTATCGTTGGTGAGATCAAGCGCCACTTCCGGGACCGTACCTGGGGGGTGCACGTGCCCCGCCGGCTGCGTGACCTCATCCTCGAGGTTGGCCAGGCCACCGCGGCGCTGACCAGCGAGCTGTCTCGGGCACCCACGGTGGCGGAGCTGGCGGCGCGGTTGGAGACGCCGGAGGAGGAGATCCTCGCGGCGCTGGAATCGGCCGCCGGCTACAGTCCGGCGTCGCTCAACGCCCCGGTCGGCGGCGAGAGCTCGGCCGAGTTCGGGGATCTGGTGGGTGAGTCCGACAACGCGCTGGAGTCGGTGGATGATCGGGTTACCGTCAGCGGCCTGCTGCATCGGTTGCCCTGGCGGGAACGGCGGATCCTCGCCATGCGTTTCTACGGCAACCAGACCCAGGCGGAGATCGCCGCCCGCTTCGGCATCTCCCAGATGCACGTGTCCCGGCTGCTCTCTCGGGCGTTGACCTGGCTGCGGCAGGCGATGCTCGCCGACGCGCCGCCGCCGTGGCAGAACGGCGTCGCCGAGGCGGAGACCGGCCGCCCCAGAGCTCGGTGAGAGCCGGCTACTCCGGGTACGGCCGCTGCGCCGCTGTGCTCGCCGTCGTTGACCTTGGCTGCCCCGCCGACCGCTGCGCGCGCCGGATCCCGGGCGAAGGCCGGCCATCCGCGGGCGCCGAGCCGGCTCAGTTCTCGGTGCTCTCACCAGATCCACGAGGATGGCGCCACCGGTCGTTCGGTTCCTGCGGGGCTTCGAGGTCGGTGTTCTCCTCGGGCTCGTCGGTCTCCTCGAAGCTGGGTCGGCGTACGTCCTCCGGCTCCGGCACCTCGACTGGCCGCGCCCCGGACTGCGGGGCGGGGTGGTAGGCCACCGCCTCGCGTGCGCCCACCGCGCCCTCGGCGCTGGGTGGCTCGGGCAGGTGCGGCTCTCGGTGCAGCTCGTCGCGGAGCTTCTGCGGCGGCCGGGTGGTGCGCTGCGGCAGGTCGCGGCCGAGATCGGCGACGAGTGGACCGTACTTGGCGTCAAAGGCCGGGCGCTCCGAGCGGATCCGGGGTATCTGGTCGAAGTTGCGCAGCGGCGGGGGACAGGTCGTCGCCCACTCCAGGGAGTTACCGAAGCCCCATGGGTCGTCCACGTTGACCACGGGTCCGTACCGCCAGGACTTCCAGGCGTTCCAGATGAAGAACAGGGTGGATGCTCCGAGTACGAACGACGAGACGGTGGAGATCATGTTCAGGGTGGTGAACCCATCACCGGGCAGATAGTCGACGTACCGCCGGGGCATTCCCTCATTGCCCAGCCAGTGTTGGACCAGGAAGGTGCCGTGGAAGCTGAGGAACATCGTCCAGAAGTGCACCTTGCCGAGTCGTTCGTCGAGTAGCCGGCCGGTCATTTTCGGGAACCAGAAGTAGATGCCGCCGAAGAAGGCGAAGACCACCGTACCGAAGAGCACGTAGTGGAAGTGCCCTACCACGAAGTAGCTGTCGGTTACGTGGAAGTCCACCGGTGGGCTGGCCAGCAGCACCCCGGTGAGACCGCCGAACAGGAAGGTGACCAGGAAACCGATGGAGAAGAGCATCGGTGTCTCGAAGGTGAGCTGCCCCTTCCACATGGAGCCGATCCAGTTGAAGAACTTCACCCCGGTCGGTACGGCGATCAGGTAGCTCAGGATGCTGAAGAACGGCAGTAGCACCTGACCGGTACCGAACATGTGGTGTGCCCAGACCGCCATGGACAATACGGTGATGGCGCCGGTGGCGAACACCAGTCCGGTGTAGCCGAAGACGGGCTTGCGGGAGAACACCGGGATGATTTCGGTGATGATCCCGAAGAAGGGCACCGCGATGATGTAGACCTCGGGGTGGCCCCAGAACCAGAACAGGTGCTGCCAGAGCAGTGGTCCGCCCGTGGCCGGATCGAAGACGTGTGCCCCCAGCAGCCGGTCGGCGAGCAGGGCGAAGAGCGCGGCGGCCAGCAGGGGGAAGACCAGCAGGATCAGGATGCTGGTGAAGAGCATGTTCCAGGTGAAGATCGGCATTCGGAACATGGTCATGCCGGGGGCCCGGAGAGTGACGATAGTGGTGATCAGGTTGACCGCGGTGAGGATTGTGCCGACCCCGCCGAGGGCGAGGCCGACCAGCACCATGTCGGGGCCGATGCCGGGGGAGTGTTCGGCCTGGCTCAGTGGCGTGTAGGCGAACCAGCCGAAGTCGGCGGATCCGCCCGGGGTCAGGAAACTGCCGAAGAGCAGCAGACCGCCGAAGAGGAAGAGCCAGTAGCCGAAGGCGTTCAGGCGGGGGAACGCGACGTCCGGGGCCCCGATCTGAATCGGGACGATGTAGTTGGCCATCCCCAGCGCCGCCGGGGTGGCGAAGAGCAGCAGCATCGCGAGGGCGTGGGTGGTGAACAACTGGTTGTACTGTTCGGGGGAGAGGAACTGGAGCCCGGGCCGGGCGAGCTCACCCCGGATCAGCATCGCCTCGATGCCGGCCAGCACGAAGAAGCCGAAGGCCGTGATCAGGTAGAGCAGGCCGATCTGCTTGTGGTCGGTGGTGGACAGCCACCGGGCCAGCTTGCTGCCGGGTATCGCCGGCCGTCGTGGGCCCGGGTAGCCGCCAAAGCGCGCCGGCGCCAGGATCGCCGGACCCCGGTCCCGTGGTTCCGTGGTGACCCGCTTGGGCATGGACCCTCACCCCGCTACGACAGATGGGACGGGCGCGGCTACCCGCCCCTCTGACCATGAAACCAGGCGAGAGGGATTATTCAGGCTAGAGCGGCATTTTCCTTCCTCCAGGCCCGAGGTGCCGCGTTCCCCGCCCTGGGCCGCCCTGGTCGCCCCGGTGGGGAAGTCCTCGGTGGCGCTCCTTGACGACGCCGGTGGACCGGGCGGGCCGGGTGAAGATCGGTCCGGTCGCGTACCGTTGCCGCTCATGGGTGTGTCGCAACGGTTGAAGACCAGGTTCCGCCGATTCCTCCAGCGCCCCGGGACGACAGTCGACCTCGCACCGCTGGAGAAGATTCTGCCCGCGATCGAGGCCCGGGTTGCGGAACTGGAGGCGCTCGACGATGTCGAGTTGACCGAGGCCGCCGGCCGGGCTGAGGGCTACGCGGAGATCTGCGCGGTTGGCCGCGAGGCCGCCCACCGCGGACTGGACCAGCGGCCATACGATGTACAGCTGCTCGGTGCGATGGCGCTACTCTCCGGCAAGGTCGCTGAGATGGCTACCGGTGAGGGTAAGACCCTGACCGCGACGGTCGCCGCGTACGGGCATGTTCGCCTCGGCAACGGTCCGGTGCACGTACTGACCGTCAACGACTATCTGGCCCGCCGGGACGCCCAATGGATGAAGCCGGTGTACGACCTGCTCGGCCTGACTGTCGGCTGGGTCAATGAGGCCTCCACCCCGGAACAACGGCGCGCGGCCTACGCCTGCGACGTCACGTACGTGTCGGTCAGCGAGGCGGGCTTCGACTACCTGCGCGACCAACTCGTCACCGACATTGAGGACCGGGTCCAACCGGCGCTGAGTACCGCAATCGTGGACGAGGCCGACTCGATCCTGATCGACGAGGCTCGGGTACCGATGGTCCTCGCCGGGGCGGTTCCCGGTGATCAGGATCCGGTGCACACCGCCGCGACGTTGATGCGTGGGTTGCGCGAGGGCCGGCACTACACGGTGGCCGAGGACGGTCGCAGCGTCGCCTTCACCACCGACGGTCTCAGCGCCGTCGAGGCCAAACTCGGCATCGACCTGTACGACGAGGAGCAGGTCGCCCAGCTCTCCACGGTGAACGTAGCGCTGCACGCGCACGCCCTGCTGCACCGCGATGTGGACTACATCGTGCGGGACGGCACGGTCGAGTTGATCGACGAGATGCGTGGACGGGTGGCGCAGCGTCGCCGTTGGCCGGACGGACTGCAGGCGGCGGTCGAGGCCAAGGAAGGGCTCGACGCCACCGCCGAGGGGGAGGTGCTCGGCACGATCGCGGTGCAGGCATACATCGGGCTCTACCCGACCGTGTGCGGGATGACGGCGACCGCGGTACTGGTCGGCGAGCAACTGCGTGAGTTCTTTGATCTCGAGGTGGCGGTGGTCCCGCCGAACACCCCGTGTGTCCGCGAGGACGAGCCGGACCGGATCTACGCGACCCAGGCGGAGAAGGAGGAGGCGCTGATCGACGAGATTCGGCGCAATCACGAGCGGGGGCGGCCAGTCCTGGTCGGCACCCTCGACGTGAAGGAGTCCGAAAGCCTGGCGGCCGGCCTCGAGGCCGCGAACGTCCCCTGCATCGTGCTGAACGCCAAGAACGACGATGAGGAGGCGGCGATCATCGCCGAGGCTGGCGCCCACGGCGCGGTCACGGTCTCGACCCAGATGGCCGGCCGGGGTGTCGACATTCGTCTCGGCGGCAGTGATCAGGCGGACCGGGACCGGGTGGCTGAGCTGGGTGGCCTATACGTGATCGGCAGTGGCCGGCACGACAGCCGCCGGGTGGACGACCAGTTGCGGGGGCGGGCCGGTCGGCAGGGCGACCCGGGCGGGTCGGTCTTCTTCGTCAGTCTGCAGGACGATCTTGTGGTCCGGCACGCCGGTGACACCGTGCCACCGTCGCCCCGGATGAACGCCGACGGCCTGGTCACCGACCCGCAGGTGGATTACGCCGTGGAGCACGCCCAGCGGGTCGCCGAGGGGGTCAACCATGAGATCCACCGCAACACCTGGCGCTACAGCGTGGTGGTGGAGCAGCAGCGCAAGGCGTTGGCGGAGCGCCGTGAGCGGTTGCTGACCAGCGATGTCGCGGCCCTGATGCTGCTCGACAAGCTCTCCGACAAGGCCGGCGAGATGGACGAGGATCTTCTCGCCGGGGCCGCCCGTTCGATCGCGTTGTTCCATCTGGATCGGCTCTGGGCCGAGCACCTCGCTGAGCTCTCCGAGGTCCGTGAGGGCGTGCACCTGCGGGCGTTGGGCCGGTTGGACCCGCTCGACGAGTTCCACCGCGCCGCGGTGCCCTCCTTCAACGAGCTGGTGCCGGAGATCGAACGGCGCACCATCGAGACCTTCACCGAGACGGAATTCGACGAGGACTGGGAGCCGGACGAGGCCAAGCTGGTCCGGCCGAGCGCCACGTGGACGTACCTCGTGCACGACAACCCGTTCGGTTCGGAGCTCGACCGGCTCATCGCCTCGGTGGGGCGGCGGCTCAGCTCTGGATCCCGCTGACGGGCCCGGAATGTTCCGGTAGCCTCCGGCTCCGGAGGGCGCCCTTTTGGGTAGTTTCGACCCCTCCCCTCGGGGTAGTAGGCCGGGGCCGCGGAGTCGGGACGGGCCCGCACTCCGGCGGTCCGGTGGTGCGACGTGTGGTGTACGGCGTGATGGAGGTGGGTCGGGTGAACCTGGAGATGCGGGAGTCGGTGGGGGAGACGCTCGGTGTCCTGGAGACCGCGGGACTGCTCCGGGAGCTGACCGCCGAGCTGATCAGCGCGACCGACCTCGACGCCGCGCTGACCGTCCTCGTCCGGATCGCCCGGGACGGCGTCGCGGGGGTCGACTGGTGTGGGTTCACCTCCCTACGCGCGGGGGAACCGGCTGGAGCGGTGACCTCCGACACTCGACTCGCCGAGCTCGACGACCTGCGGCATGGCCCGGACTCACCGGCGATGGCGGCGATCGGGCGGCGGGAGTTGGTGATCGCGGAGCGACTGAGCGCCGAGACACGGTGGCCGGACTGGACCTGGCGCGCCCGCGCACTCGGGGTGTCGGCCGTGATCTCCGCGCCGGTCGACATCGACGAACAGGTGATCGGCGCGCTCAATCTCTATGCGGGGGCTCGGGAGGTGCTCACCCCCCGGCACCAGCTGACCGCGATGCTCCTGGCCGAGCACGCCGGTCTACTGCTCGCCGCGGTACGGGACCGGGCGCGGGCGGTGGCCGAGGCCGGACAGGTCGACCTGGCGCTGCTCGGCGAGAGCGTCGTTGGGCAGGCGATCGGTGTCGTCATGACCCAGCGGGGATGCCGGGCGGAGGAGGCCGTGACGGTGCTGCGAAGCGCGGCGTCCTCGCTCGGGATCCCCCTGCGGGAGGTGGCCGAGCGGTTGGTTACCACGGTTTCGCGGCCTCGCGACAACTAGCCGTGCGGGAGCCGCGCGATGGGGTGACTTCCGGCGGGACTCGCCGAAACTCTCAGTGCGCGGCCCGGTGGTGGGCGGCCAGGAGGTCGGCGCCGAAGTCGCTGCTCGGGCGGCGAAGCACGGTGTGGGCGTGGTTGCCGTCGTCCGCGGTGTTGTCGTACTCGATCAACAGGTCGTCGCCGTGTAGCCGGTAGTAGTGACGCTGCCCCGGCCAGCTCGGTCCAGCCCAGGCGAAGTACACCGGGGACCCGGCGAGCCGACGGGCCTCCCGGTTTGCCAGCTCCGGCGGGAACCGTTCCAGGTAGAGAGCGACAAGTTGGTCCAACAGGGCTCGCCCGGTGGGGCTCAGCTGGTCGGCGGAGACGCCGAGGGGAGCCACTGGGGTGTCCACGCGTGGTCGGGTCGCGCTGATGATGTCGGTGGGGGCCGCTTCGGCGATGACGGCCGTCGCCCGTAGCCGCGGGCTGAGGGAATCCAGCAACGTCCGGCCCAGGTCCTCCTCGGGGCCGAGCGGGCGGGTGACCGGCCGGCCAGCCCACCGGACGGCGGCCGGGTTCGCCCCGAAGAAGACCGGCGCGGGGGAGACCTGGTCGGCGACGATGGTCATGCTGATCGACAGGTGGTGCCCCTCGACCCGCCACCCCCACGCCTCGTCCTGGATCGGGTCACCGAAGACCGCCACCCAGTAGTCATCGCTGTGTCGGCCGCGGCGTCCCCCCTCGGCTCGGTCCAGCACCTCCTCCAAGCCGATGATCGTCACCGCCTGGGCATAAGCCGACGGGCTCAGGGCGCTCGCCAGGAGTCGGTGGGTGTTCTTCCGCGCGGCGCGGCGCAGGTCCGCCAGGCAGACGCCGGGCCGGGGCCGGGGCCGGTACTCGATCCAGCGCCGTGCCCTCAGGTCGTCGAACCGGTGGGTTGCCCGGGCACGTTCCGGCTCGTCCAGGGCGGCGAGCAGCGCGGCGGCGGCGGCGCGTTGCCGCTGGGCGAGCGAATCCTCCACCGTCCCTGTATACCCTGCCGAGCACCGCGCGACCCGGGGTGGTGGGCCGGGCGCCCACATAGGTGAACGCGGTGGGGACCCCCGGATCGGGTCCTCGCAGTGGCTCTGCTGTAATCAGTTGACCTCGTACGCAGAGCGAGCATTTCGCTCCGATGTGTTAGCCAACTGTCACATCCATGGAACGCAGCTGCCCCTTGACCCCCGAACGGGTGCCGGGAAGCATCGGTGAAGCGGCGTCCCGGGCCGTTGGGGAGATACCCGGACCAGCCAAGGAGGACCATGTCGGTCAGCCCCGCCTCGTCGCGCGCCGGATGGCATTCGTCCCAACCCGCTGTTCCCGGTCGCCCTCCGGGTGGTCAGCGCCGTCCCACCAACACGGTTCCCCCTGTCCTCACGGTGACTCTGTCGATCCCGTTGGCCAGCGACGAGGTGCTGAACCCGGCGGCCCGGCGGCTGTTGGACGCGGCCCGTGAGTTGATGGAATTAGGAGACAGCACGGTCACCATGACCGGCAACGGGCTGACGGACCGGCGGGTGGAGCCCGTCCCGACCGCCCGCCCACCGAGCCGGTCGCTCGCCCCAACCATCCCCACCCTGCACATCCTCGCCTCCTCCCGGTCCGTGCTGCGCGACGGCGAGCCGTTGTCGCTGACCCGGTTGGAGTTCGATCTGCTGCTGCACCTGGTCGCCCACCCCCGGCGGGTCTTCACGCGGCTACAACTGCTCAACGCGGTCTGGGGCTACGAGCACGCCGGGGTGCGCACCGTGGATGTGCACGTGCGCCGGCTGCGGGGCAAGGTCGGTGTGGACGTCCCCCTGGTCACGACCGTCTACGGGGTCGGTTACCGGCTCGCCGACGACGCCCGGGTGACCATCGATCGCAGCGGTTGACGGAGGCCAGAACCCGCCCTGGTGCCGCCGGGGTGCCGGCGGGGCCCGAGTAGCCGGTCAGACGGCGTTTGGTCCGTGGCGGAGCGGGGTATTCGGTCGGCTCACCACACGGGTCGCCACCCGTGTAGCGACGATCAGCACCGGTCCGGTGGACCGGGAGGCCCTCAGGAAGGCAGGCAGCAATGCTCGTCCACGACCCGGTCGACACGCCCCGACCCCAGGCGGAAGCCGATCAGATCCGGCAGTCCCTGCAGGCCCGTTACGACGAACTCGCCGCCGAGTATGAGCAGGCTGTGGTGCAGAGTCAGGTGCTGCGCCTGGTCGAGGTCGGGGACACCGCGGGCGATGACCAGGCCGACAGCGGCACGAAGACTGCGGAGCGGGACACCGCGCAGTCCCTGTTGCGCACGATTCTCGACCGCCGGGCACAGTTCGAGCACGCCCTGACCCGGCTGGAAGAGGGTACCTACGGCTTCTGCGAGGGCTGTGGCGCGTCCATTCCGGTGGAACGGCTGGAGATCTTCCCGTCGGCGACGACCTGCGTGACCTGCAAACAGACCCGGGAGCGTCGCGCGGCCTGACCCGCCGCGCCGCGACGGCGGGGCCGGAGCAGACGGAGGTGACTGGAAGGTGACGGTGCAGATGAGACCGGAGCGCCGTCCGGGCGTCCTTGTCCACGTTGTCGGGGCGCCCGGCGGGCGGCGACGGGCGAAGCGGCCCGGCGGAGTCAGCCCGGTGCGACAACGCCGCGGCCCGGTGGGTCCTCCGCGGCGAGACGATGATGGCCGGTGGGGACCCGACGTTCGGCGGTGGAGAGAGCGCTGAGTAGCTACCGGCGCGGTTGGTGCCGTTGACTGGCGAACCACCAGCGTCGGAGTCCTGGGACGGCTACCGTGTGGTGGGGAGGGCCGGAGGTGGGGCAAACCCGCCGTACGACGGACCCCGGCGTTCGGACGGGGCACAGCCGAGGAGCACCCATGGCACTCAACGACGACGACATGACGACCTCCGGCGGCACGGGCCTCGAGGGTCCGGCGGATGGTGGGGCGACTCCGGGTCAACATGATGGTGGTGCCGACGGCAGTGCGGAGGGTCCGGCGGATGGTGGGGCGACTCCGGGCCAACATGATGGTGGTGCCGACGGCAGTGCGGAGGGTCCGGCGGATGGTGGGGCGACTCCGGGCCAGCACGATGGTGGTGCCGACGGCAGTGCGGAGGGTCCGGCGGATGGTGGGGCGACTCCGGGCCAGCACGATGGTGGTGCCGACGGCAGCGCGCGCTGAACCACGCTGTGCCGTACCTCGACTCGCCGGGCGGCCCTGGTCGCCTGGTCACCGCGTCCGCCACCGAGGGCTCGGCGCGTCCCGTGGGGTCCCCGTCGGCGCTGGCTCGGTGCATCTCGGCCGATCCGGCGAGGTTCGTCGCCGGGCACTGGGGACGGACGCCACTGCTGTCCCGCGCCGACGAACTTCCCAACCAGAGTGGCTTTCGCGACCTCCTCAGCCCGGCCGACGCGGACGAACTGCTTAGTCGGCGCGGCTTGCGTACCCCGTTCCTGCGGGTGGCACAGGACGGCGTGTTGGTGCCGGCGGCCCGCTACACCGGTGGCGGGGGCGCGGGCGCCGAGATCGCCGACCAGGTCCTCGACGAGAAGATCCTCGGCCTGTACGCCGGCGGCGCCACCCTGGTGTTGCAAGGCCTGCACCGAATCTGGCCGGCACTCATCGACTTCACTCGGGAGCTCAGCCTGGCGGTCGGGCAGCCGTTGCAGACTAACGCCTACCTGACTCCTGCCGGCAGCCAGGGATTCGCCACTCACTATGACACGCACGACGTATTCGTCCTGCAGGTTGACGGTGAGAAGCACTGGCGAATCCATCCCCCGGTCCTCCCCGATCCGCTGGAGCGGCAGCCGTGGGGCGGCCGGGCCGATGAGGTCTCCGCGACCGCGACCGGTACACCTGCCCTCGACGTGCGGCTCGCCCCCGGCGACGCCCTGTACCTGCCCCGTGGCTGGTTGCACAGTGCCAAGGCCCAGGAACGCAGCTCACTTCACCTGACCGTCGGCGTTCGGGCACTGACTCGATACACGCTGGTCGAGGAGCTGCTCGCGCTCGCCGCCGAGGAGCCGCGGCTGCGGTCCACCCTGCCATTCGGGATTGACGTCTCCGACCCGGCGGCGGTGGAGCCCGAGTTGACGGAGACCGTGGAGGTACTGCGGGACTGGCTGCGCCGCGTCGATCCAGCAGTGCTCGCCGCCCGGCTGCGGCAGCGCGCATGGCCGGCGGCCCGGCCGGCTCCGCTGTACCCCCTTGCCCAGACGGCCGCGTTGGACGCGCTCGGCCCGGACAGCCGGGTCACTCTCCGTCCGGGCCTGCGGTGGCAGCTCACACCGGCGGGAGAGCGGGTCACGCTGCGGGTATTCGACCGTACGATTACGCTGCCGCAGATCTGTGCCCCGGCCCTGCGCGCGTTGCTCTTCGCGGAGGTCAGCCGGGTCGGGGACCTGCCCGGCCTGGTCAACGACGCCGACCGGGTCACCCTCGTGCGTCGTCTGCTCCGGGAGGCGGTCGTCGTACCTGCCCAGGACAGCTACCTGAACCGGCCCGACGGGGGCGCGGCAGATGGCCCGACGCTGCCGCTACTGACCGGTTCAGCGGGCCACGGCGAGGAGGAGCCCCGTCGCCAGCAGTCCGGCGACCACCACTACGGCCATCGGGCGCGGGCCCAGCACCGCGTGGCGTCGGTCGGCGAGAATCTTCGCCGGGACCAGGCCGGCCAGCGGGCCGAGCAAGGTCACTACCAGCGCCAGCACCGGCAGCCCGACCGCCAGGTCCCCGCCGTACCGGTCGCCGGCAGTCCGGGCGACGGTGCCCAGGGCGTACGTGACCAGCGCACCGCCGAAGCCGCAGACGGCCAACAGGGGATTGGTGGATCCGGGCAGCTCACCGGGTTGACCGGTACGGGCCAGGAGGTCCCGCACCGCGGCCAGCATCGGCAGGGGATTCCCGGCGGCGCCGTTGACCGGGCCGGGGGGCCCGTCCATCCGGCGGCCCGCCGACCGAAACCGCCCGCGTAGCTCCTGCCACAACAGCCGGACCTCAGCCTCAACCCGCTCCTGCAGCCGGCGTGCTGCCGTCACCTCCCGTTCCGCGTGACGGACCTGGTCCTCGGCGTTCGCCACGGCGCGCCGCGCGGCCGCACACTGCTGCTCGTACCAGGTGTGTGCCTCGGCCCGTTGCGCCGACACCTGCTCGGTCAGGTCCGCCAGTCGTCGTACCTGCGCCGGATACGACTCGCTCGGCACTGGTTGGTTCACCGCTGGTGCCCGTACGGAATGATCGTCTGCCCGGTGCGGTGGACCGCCCGGTCGAAGAAGAGGCCCCGCCACGGGCGGGGGTACCAGTCCGGCCCGCCGGTGCCGGGGTAGAGCGAGGCGCCCAGTTCCCCACCGTGCGTGTCGAGCGCCACCCAAGCGCCGACCTGGTCGGTCCGGGCGGCCGGTCCGCCAAGGTCGGCCCGCATCCGCGCGACCCCCCGCCACCAGGCCAGTACATGTGTCCGCCGCTCAGGCCCGTCGTGGAGGACCCGACGCAGCTGCTCCAGCCCGGTCGGGCCGCCGACCCGGGCGGAGAGCGCCCCGGCTGCCGCGTCAACTGCGAACAGCAGCAGGTAGTGGGGGGTGCCGACGCCAGGGGCGCCCAGCCCGGCGGTGGTCTCGGCCATCAGTTCGGTCACGGTCTCCTCGTCATACCAGGCGGCATCGTCGGCGAGGTCGGCGTAGAGGGATCGGGCGGCGGAGTCGGCATCCGGATCCAGGCAGGCGATGGAGAACCGCGCCGTTCCGGGACGGTGCTGCCGGGCGAGCGACCGCCCCGCAGCGGCGAGTACGGCGCAGGCCTCGTCCACCCGGGTGCCCAGCACGGCGAGGTTGCGACCGGGTGCGCGCGGCAGTCGAAGCACTGCCGAACGGGCCTGCACGTCGATGATCTCGCCGAGTAACGCCGTCGGGGCGCGCGGCGTCCCGGTCTCCGGTGCGGCGAGCGCCTGATAGTCCGGGGCCTCGGCCAACCGGGGGATCGCATCGCCATCGAAGAGCCGCGCCGGGGCGGCATTCGAAGGGCGCATCCGCCAGAGTCGGTGCTGCAGCCCGCTCCACGTCTCCCAATCGCTCGCCGACGGGATCCGGGCGATCTCGTTCCCCTCGGCCAGGCCCGACTCGGCGTTGACCACGGCGTGGTGGCGGGGTAGTGACTGCGCGGCGTCGTTGCGCTCGGCGAGGATCCGCAGCGCCTTGGGTAGGGCGATGCGGAGGGTGAACTGGGCGACCAGGGCCGGCCGCCCCCACAACGCCTCGATTCCCCGGACGTCCTGCGAGGCGAGGACCAGGTGGATGCCCTGCGAGCGACCGCGTCGGGCCAGGTCCTCCAGGAGGTCGGCGGCCTCTCGGGCGACCACGTCCCGGCCAGCGAGCAGCATCTGGAACTCGTCAACCACGGCGACGATCCGCGGCCAGCGTCCGGTTGGGTCCACCGCGCGCAGTTCGGCGAGTTTCGTGACCTCGTGTTCCTTCGCTGCGTCGGCACGCCGACGCAGCTCTTCGGCGAGGAAACGAAGCAGGGCGAGACCGAACTCCCGGTCCGTGTTGACGTTGATCCCAACCAGCCGCATGTGCGGCAGCCAACTCGGGTCGCGGCGACCCTGCGCGAACCGGGCGAAGGAGACGCCCTCCTTGAAGTCGAGCAGGTAGAACTCCAACTCGGCCGGGGAGTAACGGGCGGCGAGCGCGCCGATCCAGGCGAAGATCAGGTTTGTCTTGCCGGTGCCGGACGGGCCACCGATCAGCGCGTGCGGCGGATAGTCGCCGAGAGTGACCAGCACCGGCTGGCCGTCCGTTCCTTCGCCGATCGGCGCGATCAGGCCGGCCGCCGAGTCCTCCCGCCACATCCGCTCCGGCGGTGGCAGCAGGTCGGTGAAGGGCGTCGGCTCCGGGCCGGCGTTGACCTGGGCGGCGACGGCCCGGCAGGTCTCGGTGACCAGGGGCGCCGGGGGCGCCGGGTCGAGCGTGACCGGCGGTGCGCCGGCAAGTTCGACCCGGCCCGGTTCGACGCGGATCCGGGCTACGGTGGCGTCCTCCGGCAGCGCCAGGCCGCGTACCACCAGGTGCACGCCGCACGCCGCGCCGGTGCGGACGACCCGGTCGAGTTGTCCACGTTCGTGCCGGGACGGCTCCTCCCCGCCGAGTAGTACCGCCACCCGCCACGGCTCGGGACGACGACCGGTGGCTGCCGCCAGCTCGCGCAGGGACCGGTGCTCCCCGGCCAGGACGATGGAGTTGATCCGGTGGATCTCCTCAACGAGGCCGTCAAGGAGTCGGCCCAGCCCGCCGGGGCCGACGAAGGTCAGCAGTCCGGCGGTGCCCAACGGCGCGAAACCGGCCAGCCCGCCCCCGAGGCGCTCCGGGTCGTACCCGGTCAACCGGACCGCGCCCGGGTCCGTCCGGCCTATCGCCCGGAGCAGCAGCGCGGCCACCACCGCCTCGCCCGCCACCCGGTCGCCTCCGGTCAGCTCGACGTGCCCGGCGTCGAGCAGCGGCACCAGCGCCGGCACTGGCTCCCCGCCCGGAACGGTGAGCGTGCCGACCCGGAGCGGGCCGGGCGGCTCTGTCCGGCGGGCGGGGGTCGGTCGCCATTGTGGCCAGTCGGCGGTCGCCGCGCCGGGGGCCTCCTGGCGAGCTGCTTCAGCCGCCCGCCGGGCAAGCTCGGCGATCCGGGCGGAGTGTTGGGCGTCGATCTCGGCGAGCCGCCGGTCTCGCTCCGCGCCGACTCGGGCCGGCACAGCGGCGGCAGCCTGGCGGACCCGGTCGAGTCGGCCCCGCTCGGCGGCGAGTTCGGTCTGCGCCGCCGCCAGTCGGGTCCGTGTCGCGCCGAGGGCCTCGCCGAGGGTTTGCCGGACCCGGGCGGCGAGCTGCGCCCGCCGGTCAGCCATCGGCGTCCCGTCGAGACGAGGGACGCTTTATGCCGGGCGCTCCGCTCCGACCCTCGGCCGGGAGTGGGCCACCGCGGCGTCCGGCAGCAGCCGGCCGCTGGCGGCTGACAGCCTGTTGCCCGATGACGGCGGCGCGCCGCCCCCACTCGGCGTCGGTCTGCCGGTCGTGGTTCGCGGCGGCTCGCCGCTGGCCGTCCACCGCCGCCTGCCGGGTCCGCGCGTCGTCGGTGCGGCGCTCGCGCTCCGGTGGGGTCGCTAGCTCGCGGCCGAGCCGGTCGAGCAGGACGCCGGTCAGCACCCCGGCGGTGACCGCCGAGTCGGCGGCATGTGGCTGTTCGGGGTCGTCCCGGCGGGGCGGCGGCATCCGGCAGACCCGGGCCAGCAGCGTCTCCACCACCGGCGCGGGTAGGCCCGGCAGTAGGTCGCGGGTCCGGCTGTCCAGCGCTTGGCGGAGCCGCGGCAAATCCTCGGCCCGGGGCGGGTGTCCAAGGAACTCCCCGGCCAGTTCCCGCAGCAGGGGAGGGGCCAATGCGGCCAACCCCAGCCCCACGTCGGCGTGGGCGCGGCCCAGCTCGACGCGGAGTCGTTCCCGGTCCCCGGCGCGGACCTCGTGGACGACTCGGCGCAGCAGCTCGTTGGAGTCGGCGATCGCCTCATCCGGTTCCCCCGACACGCTCCCGCCACCGGTCAACTCGGCGACCCGGACAGCCCACCACCGGGGTGCTGCGGCCGGGGTTGGCGGGACGGTGGCCGTCTCCGGCGGTGTGGCACCACGGGGAGCGTCGTGCGCCGGTCGCCGTTCGCGGGTGGTGTGTGGCGCGGGGGAGTCGTCGGCCGCCAGCCCGATCATGGCCAGGTACGCCGTCAGCTGTTCCTGGGCGACGCGCAGCGCGTAGCCGGCGGACTCGGCGTATTCGACGGCGCTGGACAGCTCCGGCACCCCCATCGGGTTGGCGGATTCCTGGCGTACCCAGCGCAGCCGCTCGGCGGCCAGCCCGAACCGTTCGAGCGCCACGGCGAGTTGACCGAGCGGCAGGTCATCGCTGGCGGCGCGCACCTGCGCGCCGAGATCTTCGACGATGGACATGGCGGCGCTCAGAGGGTCGCGACGTACAGCTGGGCCTGCTCGACTGCGACGAGTGTGGCCGCCAAGCACTCCTCCAACTCCTGCCCCGCCTGGGTCAGCGAGGCCTGCGCCGCATCCACCGTCTCGTGTCCGCTGCCCTCCAGCGCGCCGGCCAGTGTCTGCTGCGCCTCGGCCAGCTTCTCACCGGCAGCGTGCACAGCGCTCTGGCCGTCACCGATCTGTTGGAGCGCGACATCGATGGCTGCCTTGAGCTCGGCGACGCTCGCCACGACGGAACCTCCTGGGGCAAGGGGAGGCCTCCATTAGAGCCTATCGGCACCGGCGAGAGAACATCCTCCCTGCCACTATTCAACCCTACTGAGCGGTTGTCATCCGCAAGCGCTGGGAGGTCGATTGCCCCAGCCGTGTGGGGGTGGGGTTCAGCGGCCGGTCAACCAGCGCGGCCCATGCACCTCGGCGCCCCGCCGGAGTACACGTTCTCGCAGTTCACGGTCGGCGGTAACGACGACCCGCCGGCGCTGCGGGTCGGCGGCGACCAGGTCCACCACCGCATCGTCGCCGGACTGCTGGGCCACCACGACCCGTACCCCCGACACCGCCGGCACCCCCCGCGCCGCGCCCTCGACCACCAGCACCACCTCGACCGGCGGCGGTAACTCCGGTGGCACCCCGGAATCGGGCAGGCCCGTGAGGCTGTCCCGCAGTCGGGTGGTCGCCCCGACCCGGTCCCGCCACCAACCGTCCGGCCGGGATCCCACCACATTGGCGGCGTCCACGATCAGCAGCGGTGTCCCGTTCATGCCGCCAGCCTGCCACGCGATCCGCCCGCACCCCGGCAACCCCGGTGGCCAGCCGGCGGAGTTTGTCCCGACGACTGCCGGGTAGCCCCTGGCGACCGTGCCGCGCCGAGCAGCGGAGGAGACAGATATGGGACCCGGCGACTTCGGCTCCGACCCATGGGACGAGTTCCTGGCCCGGTACTTCGGCCGGAGCGAGGGTGGGCGCCGGCCCGCGCACCGGGTCGACATCACCCGGCTGATGACCGCCGATGCCCGAGAGATGCTCGCCGACGCAGCACGTCGGGCGGCTGAGCGGCACAGTACCGACCTGGACACCGACCACCTGCTCTGGGCCGCGCTGCAACGGCAGTCCCTGCGTGAGCTGGTCAAACGAGCCGGTGCCGAACCCGAGACCCTGCTCAACGCGCTCGGCGGGCGGGGCGAGGGGGCGCCGGGGGGCGAGGTCCCGCCGAACCTGTCCCTCACCCCCGCGGCCAAGCGGGCGCTGCTCGATGCCCACCAGCTCTCCCGTGCCATGAGTGCCAACTACATCGGGCCGGAGCACATCCTGATGGCGTTGCCGCTGAACCCGGAGTCGCCCGCCGGCCGGATGCTCGCCGCCGGCCGGATTCAGCCGGAGTCGTTGCAGGCGGCGAGCGCCGACCGGGCCCCGACAAGTGGGCCGCGGCCGGATCGGGGCACCCCCACTCTCGACCAGTACGGGCAGGATCTCACCGAGCTTGCCCAGAACGATCAGATCGACCCGGTCATCGGCCGGGCCGACGAGATCGAGCAGGCAGTCGAGATCCTGTCCCGGCGGACCAAGAACAACCCGGTGCTGATCGGTGAGGCCGGTGTCGGTAAGACCGCCATTGTGGAAGGGCTCGCGGAGCGGATCTGCGACGGCGACGTGCCGCAGACCCTGCTCGGCAAGCGGGTCATCCAACTGGACCTGGCGGGCCTGGTCGCCGGTACCCGCTACCGGGGCGACTTCGAGGAGCGGCTGAAGAAGGTCATTGACGAGATTCGGGCCCATCGCGAAAAGCTGATCATCTTCCTCGACGAGATTCATACCCTGGTCGGGGCGGGCGGGGCCGGCAGCGAGGGCGGAATGGACGCGTCCAACATGCTCAAGCCGGCGCTGGCCCGCGGTGAGTTGCGGGTGATCGGCGCGACCACGCTGGACGAGTATCGCCGGACCATCGAGAAGGACGCCGCGCTGGCTCGCCGGTTCCAGCCGGTCTTCGTGCCCGAGCCGGGGGTCGAGGACACGGTCGCCATCCTGCGTGGCCTCCGCGACCGCTACGAGGCGCACCACCAGGTCCGCTTCACCGACGAGGCGCTGGTCGTCGCCGCGGAGCTCTCCGATCGCTACGTCACCGACCGCTACCTACCGGACAAGGCGATCGACCTGATGGACCAGGCCGGCGCGCGGGTCCGGCTGCGCACCCGTACCCCGGCCTCGGACGTACGCGAGTTGGAGACCCAGCTCGACGAGGTACGCCGAGACAAGGAGCAGGCCGTCGCCGACGAGCAGTACGAGAAGGCCTCCACGTTGCGCGACCAGATCGTCGACCTGGAGGCCCAGATCCGCCGGGTTCGCGGCGACGAGGGTAGCGCCAACCAGGTGCCCCAAGTGGGGCCACACGAGATCGCCGAGGTGGTCTCCCGGGCCACCGGCATCCCCGTTGCGCAGCTCACCGAGGAGGAGCGGGATCGGCTACTGCGGCTGGAGGGACATCTGCACGAGAAGGTCGTCGGGCAGGATGACGCGGTCAACGCGGTCTCCGAGGCGGTGCGTCGTTCGCGAACCGGGTTGGCGGATCCGGATCGGCCGATGGGTAGCTTCCTCTTCCTCGGCCCCACCGGCGTCGGTAAGACCGAGTTGGCCCGGGCGCTCGCCGAGGCGCTCTTCGGTGAGGCCGACCGGATGGTGCGCGTCGATATGAGCGAGTTTCAGGAGCGGCACACGGTCAGCCGGTTGGTCGGCGCGCCGCCCGGCTACGTCGGGTACGAGGAGGCCGGGCAGCTCACTGAGGCGGTGCGGCGCCGCCCGTACGCGGTGGTGCTGCTGGACGAGATTGAGAAGGCGCACCCGGATGTGTTCAACATTCTGCTCCAGGTGCTCGACGATGGTCGGCTCACCGACAGCCAGGGCCGGACGGTGAATTTCAAGAACACCGTTCTGATCATGACGAGTAACCTCGGCTCGGAGCTGATCACCGGCACCCAGCGGGCAGTTGGCTTCGGAGCCGGGGCGGCGGGTGGGGAGAACGACGAGCTCCGCGACCGCTTGTTGCGTCGGCTCCAGGAGAACTTCCGTCCGGAGTTCCTGAACCGTATTGATGAGATCATCATCTTCCGCCGCCTGGAGGCGGAGCAACTGCGGCAGATCACCGAGCTGCTGTTGGCGGAGACCCGCCGTCGGTTGCACGCGCAGGATGTTGATGTCGAGATCACCAGTGCCGGCATCGACTGGCTCGCCGAGCACGGCTATCAGCCCGAGTTCGGGGCCCGCCCGCTGCGTCGGGTCATTCAGCGCGAGGTGGACAACCAGTTGTCCCGGATGCTGCTGGAGTCCGCGGTGTCGCCGGGCCAACGGGTGGTCGTAGACGCCCGTGACGGCCAGCTGACCATCGATGTCGCCGAGGGCGGCGGCTACACCGCGGCCACCACCACGCATCCCCGTTGAGCGCCGGGAGGCGGAGATGACCGAACCCGAGGAGACCCAGGAGAACACCGAACGGACCGAGCCGATCGTTGCCGCACCGACCGCGAACCCCGCCCGGGTGCAGGTGCCACCAGAGGGTCCGGGGCAGCAGGGGACCGGAGAGCCGGACCCGGCAGCGGCCGACGGACCGCGAGAGGAGGGCTGATGGTACGCGAACAGCGGCTCGATCCGCAGGTGGAGGAGCTCTGGGAGGGCTTCCACGAGCGGGTCAACGTGCCGTCCGAGAAGCTGCGGCAGTGGCTGCTTACCCGGGGCTCCGGCGAGGAGACGTTCGGCCCTGACCCCGACCTTGGCCTGCCCGAGCCGGGCCGGCACATCCTGCGGGTGCTCACCAAACGCAAGGTGGACCTGACCCGGGACGACATCGAGACGATGCGGGACACGATCGACGAGATCGAGAACCTGCTGGCGGCGAAGCCGCCGCGGGGTAACGCCGATGACCGGTGGCGGCACGCCCTGCTGGATCTGGGTCATGACGTCCTGGTGGAACGCTGACTGCTGTCAATCCCGTCGGGTGGGCGCCGGCTTCGGGGTTCACCGGCACCCGCACCGACGGGGCATTACGCACCGGGTTCCAGGCTGGTGATCGTCAAGCCCGCCGCGTCGGCGGCCGCCTCCCGATCGGCGCGGGTCTGCCGTTCCCGGGTGAGCAGGTTGGCGTATTCGGTGATGTCTGCCGGAGCGGGAACCGCCGGTAGGCGGCGTAGGAAAAGCTCCACGTCCCGGGCAGCGGCGGTGTGCGCGGTGGCCGCCTGCCGTAGTGTCTCGCGGTCGTCGGCGGCGGGGTACAGGTCGGTCATATCCGTCTGTTACCCGGCGGCACGGCGTTCGCACCCCGCGGACCCCTTCGACAGCTGCCGGATCCGGGGCCGACCCACTCCGGGCGCTCTCCTGGTATCAAGGAGCGATGAGGAGCGACGTCGCCAGCGCCCACCCCAAGCCCACCGACGAGGTCATCGGCCTCTGTCAGGATCTGCTGCGCATCGACACCACCAACACCGGTGACAACGACACCAGTGTCGGGGAGCGTCGAGCAGCCGAGTACGTGGCAGAGAAGCTCGGTGAGGTCGGCATCGACTCGGTGCTCTACGAGTCCGCACCCCGCCGGGCCAACCTGGTTGCTCGTATTCCCGGGACCGACGCGGACCGACCCGGCCTGCTCGTCCACGGACACCTGGATGTGGTGCCGGCCGACGCCGACGAGTGGTCGGTGCATCCGCTCTCGGGTGAGCTTCGGGACGGCTACCTCTGGGGTCGTGGCGCGATCGATATGAAGGACTTCGACGCGATGGTGCTGGCGGTGGTGCGGCACTGGCAGCGCAGCGGATTTCGGCCGCCCCGGGACGTGGTGCTCGCCTTCACCGCCGATGAGGAGGCCGGCAGTGAGTACGGCGCGCACTTCCTGGTGGAGAACCATCCCGACCTCTTCGCGGGTTGCACCGAAGGCATCGGCGAGGTGGGGGGTTTCTCGTACTCGGTGAACGAGACCCAGCGGCTGTATCTGATCGAGACCGCTCAGAAGGGCATTGACTGGTTGCGGCTGCACGCCCGGGGACGGCCGGGACACGGCTCGATGGTGCATGACGACAACGCCGTCACCGCCCTCGCCGAGGCGGTCGCCCGGATCGGCCAGCACCGCTTCCCGGTCGTCGTAACCGACACCGTACGCGCGTTCCTCCTTGAGGTGTCCGAGGCACTCGGCATCGAGCTGGACCCGGACGATCCGGAGGCGGCCATCGGCAAGCTCGGCCCGATCGCCAACCTCATCGGGGCGACCATCCGCAACACGGCCAACCCCACCCGACTCGCCGCGGGCTACAAGGACAACGTCATTCCCGGGCGGGCTACCGCCACCATCGACTGCCGTAGCCTGCCCGGCCAGTCGCAGTTGCTGGAGCGGCAACTGCGCGAGTTGGTGGGCCCGGACATCGAGATCGAGTACCTCCAGCGCCAGCCCGCGCTGGAGACCACCTTCGACGGTGCCCTGGTCGAGGCGATCTCCGCCGCGCTACGCGCCGAGGACCCGGGGGCCCGGCCGGTGCCGTACATGCTCTCCGGTGGCACCGATGCGAAGGCCTTCGCGCAGTTGGGTGTCCGTTGCTTTGGCTTCGCGCCGCTGCGCCTCCCCGCCGACCTGAACTTCTCCGCGCTGTTCCACGGCATCGACGAGCGGGTTCCAGTGGACGGACTACAGTTCGGCGTGCGGGTTCTCGACCGGTTCCTCCGCAACTGCTGAGCCGCTTCCGTACTTCGGCGCGGCGCCTTCCGAACACCGAAGGGACGCCTTACATGATCGACCAGCATGGTGAGCTGGACACTGCCCTCGAACGCGTCATCGAGGCGGCCCGTCACCACCTGGCGGCTGTGCGCGCTGCGCAGGGCCGAATCGACGACGATGCCGTCTGGCAGGCATACGTCGACTTGAACAACGCCTCGTACGCCTACGACGAGCAGCTGATGGAGGCCTTCGGCGAGGTCAGTCCCTGGGATGTGCAGGCGATCGACCCGGAGGAGGCCGACGAGCGCTTCGCCAATCCCGACGGATCGCCGGCCGCCGACAGCCACCCCCGGGTCATCTCGGTACGGCAGCGTCGGGACTACCGGGTGCCGAGCGTCTCGGCGTTGATCCGGGCCGCCACGTCGGCCCGGCGGGCGGAGACCCCGGCTGAGGAGGAGCCGGCACCGGTCGAAGGGGTCGGTGAGGCGGTCCTAGAGCTGTTGCAGAGCGGCGACGGATCGCTCGCCGCGCTGGATGTGCCGGAGCTGGAGCCAATGGACGGCGTCGTCATGGTCAGCGAGGTTGACGCCGCGGTCGATCTCGAGGCCTTCGACGATGACGACCCGGTGGGTCCGTTCCAGCCCGCCGCCGAGGACCGGCTGGTCGGGCGGCTCGATGAGCACCCCTTCCTCGAACTGGACGACGAGGAGTACGACCACTCTCACTAACCTGATCCTTAACCTGGGGCCGGGTGGTAGCGACCCTGGGCTGAGCACGGCCATAGCCCCTGGTTTGATCGTTCTTCTTGTCGAGGGAAGAAGAATGATCAGGACCAGGGGCTGCGGCATGATCAGTGCTACCGCGGGCCGCTATCGGTGGATCGTCCGGCCGTACTCGTTCGTGGTCGCCCTGGAGATCAGGCGTAGTTCGTGGAAACCCAGCCCGCACCCTCTGCCATGCGTCCAAGGGCGGGGTCAATCTTGACTCGATAAGCTGGGCGCATGGCTACGCTGCGTCAGCTCGAGTACTTCGTGACGATCATTGACGAGGGGTCCTTCACCCAGGCCGCCGCCCTGCTCAACATCACCCAGCCCGGGCTGTCGCACCAGTTCCACGCCCTCGAGAAGGAGATGGGCGGTCGCCTTCTGGAACGCCTGCCCCGCGGCCTGCGGCTGACCGCCGCCGGGCGTGCGATGCTGCCGTCCGCCCGAGCGGCCTTGGCCGACGCCCGCCGGGCCGTCACCGCGGCCCGGCGCGCCACCGGAGTCGCCTCCGGCGAGTTGCAGCTGGCCACGCTCTACTCGGTGAGCTACGGCATCCTCCCCACGGCGCTGGCCCTCTGGCGCACCCGCCACCCCGACGTACGCGTCACCCTCTTCGAGCACCGGCACACCATCGAACTCGCCGCCGCCATGGCGGACGGAGAAGCCGACATCGCCATCGGCCCGCCCCCGCCCAGTGGGGAGGGCACCATCCGGCACCTCGGCATGGAGGAGTTCTTCCTGGTCACCCACCCCGACGACCCCCTGGCCGCGGCCCCCGGGCGCACGATCCGCCTCGCCGACCTCGTCGAGCGGGAGTGGGTGCACTTCACCCCGGACAGCGGCCTGGCGCAGCTCCTCGACCGGGCCTGCGCCGCCGCGGGCTTCCAGCCCCGGATCACTGTGCGCACCCAGCAGGCGCCGTTCGCGGTCAACTTCGCCGCCGCCGGGCTGGGCCTGGCGCTGGTCCCTGGGAACACCGTTCCTCCCCACTTCGACGCCGCACTGCTCCGCCCGGACCCCGCACTGCTGCGCCCGCTGACCGCGTACACCCGCAGCCAGCCCGACCCCATCGCCCACGCCTTCCTCGACATGCTCGCCGAGGAGGTCCCCCTCACCCCCACCCACGTACGCCAGCGTTTCCCCGCTCTGACGTCGGCGGACCGCACCACCATCCTCTGAGATCGTGCTGCTGCGTGTGGTGGCAGGTGCTACCACCGACGAGGCCCGCGCCCCTTCCTCACGCTGATCCCAATAATTGTCCTGTGTTGTCAGTATCCTGTGCGTCGATTGGCGACCGGCCCGTCAGTGAGAGGGCGAGCAGTCGTAGTCTGGAGAGCCGACATTAACGATGTCGACGTGATCACCCAGGTCTTTCTGGCCCTCCGGGCCGCAGCGATGTCCTACGTGCCCCGGCTCTACGACGAAAAGCAGGCCGGGCCGGGAGCGCGCATACATTGCTGCCCAACCGTGCTCATCGACCACAAACGGTACCTCTGGTCATCGACCGCGACCGTACTTGTCTGATAACTTCGTAGCGGTGGATCGTCATGTTTCCGGTTCGGCGATGATCGCCATGGTGAACCATCGACGCCAATGTGAAATGGTGGGATACGGTGACAGCATCAGTCGAGTTTTCGGTCGATCACGGGCATGTTGAGCTGCTTCCGATCCATTTCGACGATCTCGACTCGATGGGGCTCGTGCACAACTGTCGGTATGGAGTTCTGGTGGAACGGGCCCTCAACACCTTCTGGACGTCGCGCGGCTGGACGTTCGACGGTGGCACCTACAGTCACCCGGACGTGTTTCTCGCGGTGGCCGAGTTCGCCATCTCCTACCGCATGCCGTTCCGGGGTACCGGCGCCATGGCCGTCCACCTCTGGATCGACCAGTTCAGCGGGTCCAGCGCCGGGTACGGGTTCCGCTGTCTGTCCCGGGATGGGCAGACCGTGCACGCCGAGGGTAGGCGGGTACACGTCCGCATCGACCCGAAGACCCTGCGCCCCACCGCCTGGGCGGATGACACGCGGTCGGTCATGACGGGCATCGCACGGCCTTCCTGAGTCTGACCTGTGCGCGCCCCGCCGCCGCCCGTTCACCGCGGCCGGTCAGACCGGCACCGCCTCCACGACCGAGAGCGCGGATGCGGTCGGGATGATCCGGCCCAGGTGGAAGCCCTCTCCCGCGAGTAGCGCCGCGAACTCCTCGGCCGTGCGCTCCCGCCCGTCCCACAGGGCCATCATCAGGACGTCCGATACGACGGCGGGGTGTGCGCCTGGAGTCGAGGGCACCACGGCGTCAACCACCAGCAGTCGCGCGTCGTTGGCCATGGCCTTGCGGCATGAGGCCAGCACCGCCGCCGACTCCTCGTCGCTCTTGTCGTGCAGGATTCGCTTGAGCAGATAGACGTTCCCAGCGGGCGGGACGGCGTGGAACAGGTCGCCGGCCTCGGTACGCCACCGCCCGGTCAGCGCCGGGACGTCAAGAAGGTGCCGTTCCAGCACCGGGGCGCGGTCCAGCAGCACGCCGCGTAGCCCTGGGTTCGCCGTCAGCACCGTCCGCAGCAGCCCGCCGCGTCCGCCGGCGACATCCACCACGGTGCCCGTCGCGGGGAAGTCGTACGCGGCGACCACCGCCTCCTGCTCCAGCTCCGAGATCGTGGCCAGGGCGTCGGCGAAGAGTTGCTCGGTCTCCGGCGCGGTCGGCAGGTGGTCGAAGAACGGCAGACCGAATACGTCGGAGAAGGCGGTCCGCCCCTGCCGCACCGTGTCGTCGAGCCGCCCGGCCGGCCGCCAGTACACCTCGTCGGTGAAGAGCAGCACGATCGACCGTAACGGCACCGGGGCATCAGTTCGAAGCAGCCGCGCTGCCGGCGTGAGTCGGAACCGGCCCGCGTCGTCCTCGGCGAAGACCCCGCGGGTGCTGAGCAGTCGCAGTGCCCGGCCCAGCCGTCCGGCGTTGACGCCGGTGCGGGCGGCCAGCTCCGCCGCGCTGCGGGGCTCGTCGAGGTGGTCGGCGACCGCGAAGCGGGCCGCGACCCGCAGCGCCGCCGGGTAGAGGTAGCCCAGCGAGTCTCCGAGTATCTGTCGGATCATGGTCGGGTCGATCCGGCCGTGATCGGCCTCCGTCGCAGTCATCGTGTCGCCCTCCTCGCCATCGACAGGGCAGGGGCTGCCCCATCGGGTGTCATCGGATCTCCGCCTCGTCGGGGGCGCTGGGTGCCGCCGGCGGGGCCGGCACGGCCTCGACGATCGACAGCGTCCCGGGAGTCGGGATCACCCGGACAGCCCGGAGGTTCGCGGCGGCCAGGAGGGTGTCGAACTCGGCCCTGGTACGTTCCTTGCCGTCGAAGTTGGTCATCATCGCGAGGTCATAGAGCTTGCTCGGGTGCGGGTCGTTGCCCGAGGGGATGACCGCGTCGATGATCAACAGCTTCGCCTCGTTCGCCATCGCCTGCCGGGTCGCCCTGAGGATGCGCAGGCTGTCGCGGTCGTCCCAGTCGTGCAGCACGCGCTTGAGGACGTAGATGTCGCCGCCGGTCGGGATCCGTCCGAAGAAGTCACCCGCCACCGGCTCCCAGCGCCCGGCGATCGCGGGATCGCCCAGCCGGTGCTGGGTGAGGACAGACTCCTGTTCGAACAACACGCCCCGCAGGCCCGGATTGCGGAGTAGGACCGCGTGCAGCAGGCCGCCGGGCCCGCCGCCGACGTCAACGACGGTGCCGGTGTCCGGAAAGTCGTAGCTCGCCGCAATAGGATCCTGCTCGGTGACTGACAGGTCGGCGATCGCGGTGTGGAAGATGTCGGCGCGGTGCGGCTCCCGGGCGAGGACGTCGAAGAGTGGGCCGCCGAAGATCTCGTTGAACACTGTCGTGCCGGTCTGTACGGTCTCCTCCAGCCGGCCGGCCGGTAGCCAGTACATCTCGTCGGTCAGCAGCAGCACCATCGAGCGGACCGACATCGGAGACTCGGCCCGCAGCAGCTCCGCGGCGGGCGTGAGCTGGTAGGCGCCCTGTTCGTCCTCACGAAACACCCCTCGCATCGCGAGGAAACGCAGTACTCGGGCCAGGTGTCCGGGGTCCGTGTCGCTCAACCTGGCCAGCTCAGTCGGGGTCCTCGGCCCGGACGCGAGATGCTCGGCGATGTCGAGGCGTACCGCGACCCGCAGCGCCGCGGCATTCAGGAAACCCAGAGCATCTCCCATGACCTGCCGGACCAGGTTCCCCAGGAGGGCCTGTTCGGTGGTGGGCACAGCGGTCAACGTTCTACCTCCATCGTGGGTGTGGCCGGGACCGCGGTGGAGCGTGGAGCCGGCACCGGCCCAGGATCGTGGACCGGGCTGACACCGGACTGATGTGCTGCTGACACGGCGGCCGGTGCCGGTCGGCCCCGGCGGTCGCCGTCGGGTCGCGCATCGCCGGGAAGGTGGCGCCGGAGGCCGGGACGAGGAGCGCCGCACTCCGGCTGGGCTGTGTTGCTGGCCAGGTCACGCGGTGTTGCTCTCGGTTGGCCTGGTGGGCAGTCCGTCGGCACCGACGGCGATGGTCGCCTCGACCTGGCGTCGGCGACGCTCGTCGACCTCGACGGCGATCTCCTCGTCCCGCGCCATCATCTGGTCCAGGTCCACCTCGGCGAAGCCCAGGACACCAAGTTCGGCGAAGGCGTGGTGCATCTTCGGTCCGAAGAGGCCGATGTCGCGCAGCGTGGGGACGATGCGCGAGAACAGGTGGCTGCGAAACGCACGGAAGTGTTCGGAGCGACGCATGAAGTCGATGCACTCGTCCGCGTCGATATCCAGGTGGCGCCACACCTCCTCGCCAACGAACCGTTTCGCCATCAGGTGACAGGCCTCGACGCAGAACTCCTCGCGTTCGTTGCGCTCGGCCTGGGTGAGCTGTGGGTAGTAGTCGCGCAGGGCGAGCCGGCCGAAGGCCACGTGCCGTGCCTCGTCCTGCATGACGTAGGCGTTGAGGGCCTGGGCCAGCGGCTCCCTGGCGTAGTCGCGGATCAGGCCGAACGCGGCGAGCGCCAAGCCTTCGATGAGCACCTGCATGCCCAGGTAGGTCATGTCCCAGCGGGAGTCGGAGATCACGTTGTTGAGTAGCGCCTGCAGACTCGGATTGATCGGGTACGCCAGCTCGAGTTTCTCCCGCAGGTAGCGCGAGTAGGCCTCCATGTGCCGGGCCTCGTCCACCACCTGGGTGGCCGCGTAGAACTTCGAGTCGACATCGGGCACACTCGCGACGATCTTCGACGAGCAGATCAGCGCCCCTTGCTCCCCGTGTAGGAACTGGGAGAACTGCCACGCGTTGAGGTGTAGCCGGACCAGCCCGCGTTCCTTCGGGCCGAGCTTATCCCACACCCGGGAGCCGTAGATGGCGATGGACTCCTCCGGTACGCCCATCGGGTCGTTCGGGTCGATCTCGATCGACCAGTCCAGCCGTTCGGCGGCGTCCCACTGCCGCTGCTTGCCCTTCTCGTAGAGGGCGAGCAGCCGGTCCCGGCCGGTGTCGTAGTCCCAGTCGAAGACGGTCGTCGCCCCGCCCGGCACGTGCCAGCGGGTCTGCTCCACCGGGAGCGTGTAGATGCGCGTGCTCAAGCTCGCCTCCACAGCTGGTTGCTTAAGCCGGCCGGGCGGCCTCGCCCGGCCGTTCGTGCTGACAGTCTCGGCTACCGTCACCCGGCGTACCATTGGGGAGATCCCTAGGTGCGCGGGTACGTCAGCCGTCGGTCAGCGGCGCGTCAGCGGGCCCGCCCACCATCGGGGTCATGAGCGTGGACAGCGCAACGGACCCCGAATCCGGAGATTTTCTCACCTGGGCCGGCGGATCCACCTGGTATCGGCCGGTCGGTGACCTGACCTGCGGTCCCGCGCCCGTGGTGGTTTGCCACGGAGGACCGGGCCTCACCCACGACTATCTTCTGTCGTTGGCGGCACTCACCGCCGGTGGCCGGGCCTACGTCTTCTACGACCAACTCGGAAACGGCCGATCCGACCGCCGGACGGATGTGGCGGACGGGTTCTGGACGGTGCCGCTGTTTATCGCCGAGCTGCGCGCACTCCTGACCCACCTGGGCATCACCGACGGCTACCACTTGCTCGGCCACTCCTGGGGTGGTCTGCTGGCCCTGGAGTTGGCCACCGAGCGTCCGGCCGGCCTGCGGTCGCTGGTGCTCGCCGGCAGCTTCGCCGCTGGCGAGACCTACCGGGCAGAGGTCGGCCGGCTCCGCGACGAGCTGCCCGACCCGGCTCGTACCGCGATCGCCGGCCCGCCCGACAATCCCGGGTACGCCGATGCGGTGCGCACCTTCTACACCCGGCATGTCTGCCGCGCGCGACCGGTGCCCGACGAGGTGCTGCGGACCCTTGGCGCGGTACGCGATGATCCGCGCGTCTACGAGACGATGGCCGGCGGCACCGAGTTCGACCTACGTGGCCGCCTCGCCGACTGGGACATCCGGGATCGGCTGGGTCGGGTCGAGGTCCCCGCTTTGTTGATCTCCGGGCGGTATGACGAGGTGACCCCGGCGGCGGTGGCCGAGCTGCACCACGGGCTGCCTTCCTCCCGGTGGGAGTTGTTCGAGGAGTCTAGCCACATGCCACACGTCGAGGAACCGGAACACTTCCGCGCGACGGTCGACGCCTTTTTGGTCCACGTCGATGCGGCCAACTGTCGCTCGGCCACATCGGACCAGGTCCGCTCCGTGGTGCGCTGAGGACCGACGATGTCGGGACCGGGACCGGGACCGGGACCGGCGCCACCGGCCGCCCCGGCGGTGCGCGGCGCACCGGACGCCGACGAGTTCCGTCGGGTGATGGGGCGGTACCCCACCGGCGCGGTGGTGGTCGCCACGATGCTCGCCGGTCGGCCGTACGGCATGGCGGTGAACTCGTTCACCTCGGTGTCCCTCGACCCGATGCTCGTTCTCTTCTGCGTGCATCGGTCATCGCGGACCTGGGGGGCGCTCCAGGCCAGTGGACGGTTCGCGGTCAGTGTGCTCGCCGCCGACCAGGCCCCCGTCTGCCGGGTGTTCGCCACTCCGGGCGCGGACCGCTTTGCCTCGCTGCCCTGGGCAACGAACGACTCCGGCCAGCCGGTGCTGGGCGGGGCCGTGGCCTGGCTCGACTGCGTGATCACCGCGGTGGTCGACGGCGGCGATCACGAGGTGGTGTTCGGCGCGGTACGGTCCGCGCACGACCGTCCGGACGGCGGTCCGCTGGTCTGTCACCGGGGTGAGTTCACCGGCCTGTCGGAGCCGTGACCGCGGCGGACACCACGGCCATGGTCCCGGCCGGGTTGTTCAGGCAGGAGGAGTGCCCACCGGGGAACTTTCCGCTCTGACGGCGGGGACACGGTCCGCCTCCGCCACCCGGGCCAGGTTCAGGCCTTCCCGAAGACGAGGACGGCGTTCTGGCCGCCGAAGCCGAACGAGTTGCTGATCGCCACGTGCACCGGGGCGTGCCGGGACGCCCTGGCCACCACGTCGACGGTGATCTCCGGATCCTGACGTTCCAGGTTCGCGGTGGGGGGAATGGTGTCGTGCTGTACGGCGAGCACGGTGAGGGCGGCCTCGATGGCGCCGGCGGCGCCGAGCGTATGCCCGATCACGCCTTTGGCCGAGGTTACGGCGGGGCGGGGGCCGAGGGTCCGGGCGATGGCGGCGGCCTCGGTCCGGTCGTTGGCCGGGGTCGATGTGCCGTGCGCGTTGACGTGGTCCACGTCGGACGGGGTTATGCCGGCGTCGGTGAGCGCGGTACGGATTGCCCGGGTGACGCCCCGCCCACCGGGCTCTGGCGCCGTCGCGTGGTACGCATCGGCGCTGGCACCGTAGCCGAGTAGGCGTGCCCGTACCCGGGCACCGCGGGCCCGGGCGTCCGTGGCCCGTTCCAGGACGAGTACGGCGCTCCCCTCACCCAGAACGAAGCCGTCCCGGTCCGCGTCGAAGGGGCGCGAGGCGGCGGCCGGGTCGTCGACCCGGGTGGACAGTGCGGTCATCTGGGCGAAACCGGTGAGGATGAGCGGGCTGACGCCGGCCTCGCTGCCGCCGGTGACCACCACGTCGCAGGCGCCGCTGTGCAGCAGGGCGCGGGCCGTGCCGATGGCGGTGGCTCCGGAGGCGCAGGCGCTGGCGGTAACGAAGTTCGGGCCGGTGGCCCGAAGCGCGATGCCGACCTGCCCGGCGACCATGTTCGGCACCAGCATCGGGATCAGCAGGGCGGAGACCGTCGGCGGGCCGCCGCCGAGCAGGTTCTTGTGCTGGGTCTCCCAGGTCGCTACCCCGCCGAGACCACACCCCAGCACCACGCCCACCCGCGCGCCGTCCCAGGTGGCCGAGTCCAGCGCGGCGTCGGCGATGGCCTCCCGCGCGGCGACCAGGGCCAGCTGGACGAAGCGGTCGTACTGCCAGGAGCGACGGCCTACCGCCCTGCGGGGCTCGAATGCGGGCACCCGGCAGGAGAAGGTGACGGGCAGATCGGCCAACTCCGGGTCGGTCCGCGCGGTGGAGGCGCCTGCGCACACGCCCCTCCAGGTGGCGTCGACGCCGATCCCGGCCGGGGTCACCAACCCCAGACCGGTCACCGCGAGGTCGCCACCGGTCATGCCGGCGTCGCCAGGCGGGCGTCGATCAGCTGCGCCGTCTCGGAGATCGTGCTGTGTGGGGTGGCGTCCCGTTCGTCGAGCTTCACGCCCAACTCCTGCTGTACGACGAGACCGAGCTCCACCAGGAACAGGGAGTCCAGTTCCAGGTCCTCGAACGTGACGTCCGGGCCGACCTCCTCCGGCTCGACCTCGAAGCGGGTGATCAAGATGTCGACAAAGCGGTCATAGGTGGTTGCGGTCATGCGTGCGCTCCTCGTTCTCAAGGACTGGTCGCGGCCAGCCCCGGGTAGGTCAGTGACGGCCAGGTGAGGGCGACCGACCCCCAGGACAGTCCACCGCCGAAGGCGGTCAGCACCAGCCGGTCGCCGGTGCGTAGGGAGCCCGCGGCGAGAGCGTCGGCGAGGGCCAGGGGGATCGACGCGGCTGCGGTGTTGCCGACGCGGGCGATGTTGCTGACCGCGCGGGCCGGGTCGAGGCCGAGGTCCTCGGCTAGGCGGTGCAGGATGCGGCTGTTCGCCTGGTGGCTGACCAGGTGATCGAGATCCGCGGCGCGCCAGCCGGCGCGGTTCAGTACGGTTCGGGTGGAGGCGGCCATCCGGAGCGCGGCGTGCCGAAACACCTCCCGGCCATCCATTGTGAAGTAGTGCTCCTCGGGTGGCACGGGCTGACCGGAGAGCCGCTGCCGGGACCCACCGGCGGGTATCGCGATCAGCCCGCTGTGCTCGCCGTCGCTGCCCAGGTCGAAGGGGCCCACGCGGCCCGGCTCGTCCGGGTCTCCGCTGGTCAGCACCACCGCCGCCGCGCCGTCGCCGAAGATCACGGCGGTGGTCCGGTCGAGCGGGTTGAGGATGCTGGAGAAGGTCTCCGCCGCGATCACCAGGACCCGGTCCACGATGCCTGCCGCGATCATGCCCGCGGCGTTGGCCAGGGCGTAGACGAAGCCAGCGCAGACCGCCATAACGTCGTAGGCGCCGACGTTACCCAGTCCGAGTCGCCAGGTGACCTCGGGCGCGATGCCCGGACAGGGGCGATCCGGTGTGGTGGTGGTGACCACCACGGCATCCACCTCGGACAGCTCGGCGTGTGCCAGGGCCCGGGCACCGGCGCGGACGGCTAGATCGGAGGTGGCGGAGCCCGGCTCGGCGAGATATCGCTGGCCGATGCCGGTACGCAGCCTGATCCACTCGTCCGACGTGTTCAGCTCGGCGGGGAGGGCGCTGTTGGGCACGCGGCGTGGCGGCAGCCAGCTGCCGATTCCCCGAAGGACCGCTACGCGGGTCATGCCGTTCCTCCTCCTGCGCCGGTGTCGGCCGGTCGTGTCCGATCGCCGGTTCCGGTGGTCCCACCTTCCCGACGGAAGCTGAAAGTGCACTGACGCCGTACTGACGGGCGGGTCGGTCGGTGCCGTCTCAGCACCCGTGAGCTCCGTTGCTGAGGCTGCGGAACCGCCAGCGGCTCACGGCGGGGCGGATAACGACCGGTGGTCGTGGCAGTGCCCTGCCGCGTCCGGTCTCGCCCCCAGCCGGCCCGCGCGTCGGCGGGGCTCGAGACCACGCGGCGCCGGTCAGGCAGCGGCCTCGAAGGCGCGCAGGGCGGGATCCCGGAGCAAAATCTCGAGGTACCGCTTCTGGAGCCGGTCACCGGGGTCGAGGCCGATGTCCCGGGTCAGACGCAGTCGGAGGCGGTGGTAGGCGTTCACCGCGTCGACCTGTCGCCCACACCGGTACAGCGCCACCATGAGTAGCTCGGTGAAGCGTTCCCGCAGTGGGTAGCGGGCGGTGAGCTCCTCCAACTCGGGCACCACGGTCCGGTCCTCGCCGAGGGCGAGGCGGGCGGCGATCAGATCCTCGTTCGCCATCAGTCGGTTCTCGTCCAGCCAGCAGGCGGCCGCCCGGCAGGCGGGGCCAGGGCCGGCGTCGAGCAGCGCCGGGCCGTGCCAGAGCCGCAAGGCCTCCTCCAGCAGCGCGACCGCCCGCCGTGGATTCTCCGCCCGGGTCGCGGCACCGAGAGCAGCCAACTGCCGGAACCGGTTGGAGTCCAGGGCCTCCGGGGGAAGGTCGAGCTGGTAGCAGGTGCCGATCGTCCGGATGAGTGATCCCCTCGCCCCATGATCGCGTCCGCCGTCAAGGAGCCGACGGAGTCGAGTGATGTGCGCCTGGAGGGCGTTGCGGGCGTTACCGATCGGCTGGTCGGGCCAGAGCTCGTCAACGAGCCGGTCCGAGGTCACGAGCCGGCCCGCGTCGAGGGCCAGCAGCGCGAGTGTCGTACGGACCTTCTCGCCTCGCACCGGCTGGCGACCGGCCTCGGTGATGATGGCGATCGGGCCGAGAACAGACAGTTGCATTTCGCCCCCGAGGGTGGTCGATTCGCCGTGCCGCACCTGTCGACGGCGACGTGGCCAAGCGTTTCAGCAATGCCGCATCGAGATCTTTAAACAATTAAGCCAGTTTCGGCACAAGCGTTCTTGCGGGGTTGGTGGAAGTTTTACTTGACCCGGCGTCCGGTGTCAATGGAAGTGTCGGCAGGTGGGCGCGACGATGATATTGATAGACCGGACATAGAGGCTGTAAGGTGTGTATCGAGCGGTAGCTATCTGATCAGAATGACTCGTGCTACTCCGGCTCGGCAGGGCCGTGCTGGACGGGCGATTGGTTGGCGGATGTCTCCCTTCCGACCCGCAACCTCGGGTTTTCCCTAGTGCTGAAGCTGGTGTCGGTTGGCCTATGCTCGCTCCTGTCGGTGAACGGTTCGATCGCTTCTCGGGAATTCGTATTTTCGAGTCGACTCGAGCTGGCTCCAGAGGCGATGACAAAGACGGAAGGTCTGCCATGGCAACCGGCTCGACGCCAACCCGTACTGTCGCAAAACCATTGCCAGACCATTTCATGGTGTTGCTGGACGGTGCCGCCTACGGCGAAGTGCGGTCGAATGACTTCCTCCACGACCACTTCGCCCGGGTCAAGGGAAAGAACGCAAACAGTTCCCTGGCCGGCCGGTACACGACGGTGGGTCTCGCCGGACGCGAGACCCTGCTGGAACTGTTCGGTGCCCCCGTGCCCGGTCCCCGGCCGGTGACCGGTGGACTCGTCTTCTCGTTCCCGCGGGTCGGCTCGGCGCTCGAGGCCCGGCGACTGCTCGCCGAGGAGTATGGGGTCAGCTCCCACCACGAACTCGTCCGGCGAACCGAGCCGGGCAAACCCGACGGCCGCCCCTGGTACCACCTGGTCAGCGTCGACCTCGGCGCGGACAGCCCCGTCGTGCTCTTCCTCAACGAGGTGACCCCCGAGTACTACGCCACCCTCGGCGCCCGGCCCGGGCCCGACGGAGAGCTGAGCCGCGCCGCGTACCTCGACGGGGTGCTCGGACCGTCGTCCGGCCCGGAGACGTTGATGGCCGACATCGCCGGCGCCACCCTACGGTTGCGCCCGGAACGCGTCCGGCGGGTGGCCACCGTGCTCGGCGCGCTCGGATACGCCCACGACAGCGACGGCGCTGACACCATGGTCCACGACGGCAGCCTCCGGTTACGGCTACGCCCGGACGACACCGCGGTTGAGGGGCTGACCGAGGTCGAGGTCGCCCTCACCGCCACTGTGGACGCGGCTGAGCATCACTTCGGCGCGACCTGCCGGCTGGCTGTCGGGCCCGACGACCGGGCCCGGTGGAGCTTCACCCCGGTCGATCCCGCGGAGCTACGGCGGTGAGCGGCCTCGACGGCACCGCCGACCGTGACCTGTCGGGCGCCACCGGACACGTGCCCAGCCACCGCCGGCTCCTCGCCGCAGCCCGGAGCACGCCGGAGGCGGTGGCGCTGGAGTACCGCGACGAGCGGGTCAGCTACGCCGACCTGGACCGGCGCTCAGCGCGGCTGGCTGTGCTGCTGAGCCGACAGGGGGTGGGCCGCGGCAGCGTCGTGGCGGTGGCGCTCGAGCGCTCACCCGAGCTGGTGGTGACGATCCTCGGGGTGCTCCGGGCCGGAGCGGTCTGGGTGCCGTTGGATCCGGCGTACCCGGCCGAGCGGTTGGCGCACATGGTGACCGACTCCGGCGCGCGGGCGTTGGTCGCCACGGCGGCCACGGCCGCCGCGCTGCCGCCCACCGCGGCGATCCGGCTGGACCCGGGGGCCGGCGCCGACGGGACGCCGCCGGACCCGGCCACCGGCCCGGACGACCTGGCCTACCTGATCTACACCTCCGGCTCCACCGGACGCCCCAAGGGTGCCTTGCTCACCGACGGCGGTCTGGCCAACCTGTGCCGGGCACAGGCCGAGTTGCTCGCCGTCCCGCGGCAGGCCCGGGTGCTCCAGTTCGCACCCGCCAGCTTCGACGCCTCCGTCTTCGAGCTGGCCATGGCGCTGGCCGCCGGGGCGACACTGGTGCTCACCCCACGGCCGGCCATCGCACCCGGCCCCGACCTGGCCGCCACCCTCCGCGAGCTGCGGATCACCCACGTCACGCTGCCACCTTCGGTGCTCGCCACCCTCCCGGCCGGCGAGGAACTGCCCGACCTGCGAATGTTGGTGAGCGCGGGGGAGCCGTTGCCGGTGGCGCTGGCCCGTCGGTGGGCACCGGGCCGCATCATGATCAACGCTTACGGCCCCACGGAGACAACCGTCTGGGCGACCGCCACCACGGTCTCCCCCAAGGACAGTCGACCCGGCATCGGAACGGCGATCCACGGCGTGTCCGTGCACGTCGTGGATGCGCACCTGCGGCCGGTGCCCGACGGGGAGCCGGGCGAACTACTCATCGGCGGGGCCGGGGTGGCCCGGGGATACCACGGGGCGCCCACCCTGACCGCCGAACGGTTCGTGCCCGACCCGTTCACCGGCTTGCCCGGCGCGCGCCTCTACCGCTCCGGCGACCTGGTCCGGCGTGCCCCGGACGGCGGGCTGACCTTCCTGGGCCGCCTCGACGACCAGGTCAAGCTGCGTGGCTTCCGGATCGAGCCGGACGAGGTCACCGCCGTGCTCCGGGAACATCCGGCGGTCCGGGACGCGGCCGTGGTGGTCCGTGACGACGCCGGCGGCCCCCGCCTGGTGGCGTACGCCGTCGGCGACGAGCCACGACCGGAGCCGCTGGTCGCATACCTCGCCGCCCGGCTGCCGGCGTACCTGGTGCCCTCAGCCGTGGTGGCGCTGGATGAGCTGCCGTTGACTCCCAGCGGCAAGGTGGACCGGGCCGCGTTGCCCACGCCCGACCGGAGCAGCGCCGGTATCACCACCCATCGGGTGGCTCCCCGCTCCGCCACCGAGACCACCCTGGCCGCCCTGGTCGGGGAGCTGCTGGGGCTCGGCGAGGTCGGGGTGACCGACGACTTCTTCGCGCTTGGCGGGCACTCGCTGCTGGCCGGGCGGCTGGTCGCGCGGATCCGAGCCGAGCTGGGACGCGAGGTGCCGCTGTCGGCTTTTCACCGCGCACCCACCGTCGAGGCGCTCGCCGAACTGGTGGACGCGGGCGAGCCGCCCGGACTTCCGCCGCTGGTGCCCACCGACCGCACCCGCCCCCTCCCATTGGCGTACCCACAGGAGCGGATCTGGTACCTGGAGCAGCTGTCGCCGGGCAACCGGGCCTACCACGCCCAGGCGACCCTGCGGCTGCGCGGTCCGCTGGATCAGGACGTGCTGCGGGCCGCGTTGAACGAGCTGGTCCGCCGGCACGAGATCCTGCGTACCGCCTTCGTGGATGAGGGCGCCGGCCCGGAGCAGCGGATACATCCGCCCCTGCCGGTGAAGCTGCCGGTGACCGACCTGTCGCACCTGCCTTCGGCGCAACGGGAGGAGGTGGCGGAGCGGCAGGTGGCCAGGTTCCTCACGGAGCCGTTCGCCCTGCGCCATCCACCGCTGGTCCGATGGGCGCTCATTCGCCACGACCAGGACGACCACACCCTGGTCCACGTCGAACATCACCTCGTCCACGACGGCTGGTCGTACGCGGTCTTCCTGGACGAGTTGGGCGTCGTGTACGCCGCGCTGGCGCAGGGCCGCCCGGTGCCCCTGCCCGGGCCCCCACAGTACGCCGACTTCGCCCGGTGGCAGCGCTCCTGGCTGCGGGACGAGGTGCTGGACCGGCAGGTGGAGCGTTGGGCGGCGGAGCTGGCCGGAGCTCCCGCGGCGTTGGCTTTGCCGACCGACCGACCGCGGCCGTCGGTGCAGAGCTTCGCCGGCGACGCGTTCCGGGTGGACCTGCGCGTCGACCTGTGCCGACGGTTGCGCCGGTTCAGCCGCGAGCACGGAGTCACCCTCTACCCGACCATGCTCGCCGGTTTCGCCGCCCTGCTGTCCCGCCACAGTGGGCAGGAGGACCTGGTCATCGGTAGCGGGGTGGCCAACCGGCGGATCGCCGCGATTGAGCGGATGCTGGGCATGGTCGTCAACACCCTGCCGCTGCGGATCGATCTGAGTGGCCGCCCCGGATTCGCGGAACTGGTCCGCCGAACCCACGACATGGCGGCCCGGATGTACGAGTGGCAGGACGTCCCGTTCGACCGGCTCGTCCGGCGGCTGGCGCCGGAGCGGGACCTGTCGCGTAACCCCCTGTTCCAGGTGATGTTCAGCTTCCACGACTCGGCGCTGCCGCCGCCCCGGTTCGCCGGGCTCACCGGCACCGTGCTGGAACGGCACAACGGTTCGGCCAAGACCGACCTCAACATCGTGGTGCTGCCCCGCGACGAGCAGCTGGCCGGTCACGGCCCGCGGGACGACGCTGCCCCCATCACCCTGATCTGGGAGTACGCCACCGACCTGTTCGACGCCGACACGATCCGTACGTTGGTCGACCGCTACCAGCGGCTGTTGGCGGCGGCGATGGCCGCGCCGGACCGGCCGGTGGGACAAACGCCGCTGCTCACCGCCGAGGAGACGGACCGGCTACTCACCGCCGGCCGCGGGACCCGGACCGCGTTCGGGGCGGACCGCAGCATCCCGGAGGTCTTCGCCGACCAGGTCGCCGCTCGCCCGAACGCGCCCGCCCTGACCGACGGCGAGACCACCCTGACCTACGCCGAGCTGGACACCCGCGCGGAGAAGCTGGCCCGTCGCCTGCGCGACCGCGGGGTCGGGCGCGACACACCGGTGGGTGTCCTCCTGGAGCGGGGCCCCGAACTGGTGACCGTCCTGCTGGCGGTGCTCAAGGCCGGCGGCGGGTACGTTCCCCTCGATCCCGGCTACCCGGTGGGCCGGCTGGGCTGGATGTTGGCCGACTGCGGGGCAGCGGTGGTGGTGTCCCGGCGGGCGTTGGCCAGCCGACTGCCCGACTCGGCCCGGGCCGACCTGGTGCTGCTCGACCGGGTCGACGAGCCGGCGGAGGCGTCGAGGCGGCCGGCGGCCGTGCCGACGAGCCTGGCGTACGTGCTCTACACCTCCGGTTCCACCGGGCGGCCCAAGGGCGTGATGGTGGACCACCGGGCCGTGCTGCGGCTGGTGCGGGCCACCGACTACGTGCGGTTCGGGCCGGGGGAGCGGTTCGCGCAGGTCGCCGATGCGTCGTTCGACGCGTTGACCTTCGAACTGTGGGGCGCACTGCTGCACGGCGGGACGGTCTGCGTGGTGCCGAAGGAGGCGATGCTCACTGCCGGAGGGCTCGGCGAGTGGCTGCGTCGGTACGGCGTAACCAGCATGTTCCTCACCTCGGCGCTGTTCAACGAGGCGATGGCCACCCACCCGGACAGCTTCGCCGGGGTGACGAACCTGCTCGTTGGAGGGGAGGCGCTCCACGCCGAGCGGGTCCGGCGGCTACTGCGCTCGTCCGCGCGGCCCCGGCGAGTGCTCAACGGGTACGGACCGACCGAGACGACGACCTTCGCCGTCGTGGGCGAGATCGACGACGTGCCCGACGAGGCGACCACCGTCCCGATCGGACGCCCCATCGCCAACACCACCGCGTACGTGCTGGACCGGCACCTCGCACTGGTGCCCACGGGCGTGACCGGGGAGCTGTACCTGGGCGGCCCGGGGGTGGCCCGTGGGTACGTCGACCGGCCCGGTCTGACCGCGGAGCGTTTCGTGCCAGACCCGTTCGCCGGTGCCGGCAGCCGGCTCTATCGCACCGGGGACCTGGTTCGCTGGCGGCCCGACGGCAGGCTGGACTTCCTCGGCCGGGCGGACGACCAGGTCAAGATCCGGGGATTCCGGATCGAGCCGGGTGAGGTGGAGGCGGCCCTGGTGAACCACCCGGCGGTGGCCGGTGCGGTGGCGACCGTGGTCGGCGACGGCGGTGGCCAGCGGCTGGTGGCCTTCGTGACGGCGGCGGGCGCGGCCCCGTCCCCGGCAGCGCTGCGCGAATTCCTCGCTGAGCGACTGCCGCCGTACCTGGTGCCAGCGCGCATCGTCGCGCTGCCGGCGCTGCCGCTCAACGCGCACGGCAAGGTGGACCGCGCGGCGCTCCCGGTTGCCGAGCTGGGCCACGCCGCCACCGTCGCCGACAGCACCCCGCCGACCGGGCCGACAGAGCAGTCGATCGCGCAGCTCAGCGCCGCCCTGCTCGGAGTGGAGCGGGTGGGCCGCCACGACGACTTCTTCGCCCTCGGCGGGCACTCGCTGCTGGCCATGCGCCTGGTCACCTTGACCAACCAGGAGTTCGGCCGAGGCGTGCCACTGCGTGCCTTCCTGGAGCGACCCACCGTCGCCCACCTCGCGTCGGTGGTCGACGCGGCGGACCGGTTGCGGACGGCGGCCCCGGAGATCCGGCAGTCCGCCCCGCGCGCCGCGCAACACCTGCTCGACAAGGTCGATGAACTCTCCGACGAGCAGGTGGAACGCCTGCTCGCCGACTTGGCGGAAGGCGAGGCGAACTGATGACCGACACCGTCCCGCCCGCCGACGGTAGCTCTGCCCGTCGGGCGTTGCTCGCCGAGCGACTACGGCAGCGGGCGCGGCGCAGCCACCCGTTGTCGTACCCACAGCAGCGGTTGTGGTTCCTCGACCAGCTCGACCCGGAGAATCCGGTCTACAACATCCCGCTCGGCTGGCGGGTCAGCGGCCCGCTGGACGTGCCGGCCCTGGAATGGGCGCTCACCGAGCTGGTCCGCCGGCACGAGGCGCTGCGCACGGTCTTTCGCACCGTTGACGGCCAGCCTCGTCAGGTGGTAGCGCCCGCCGCTCCGATCCGGATCGCCGTGGCCGACGTTGACGACGACGAGGAGATGGCGCGACGGGAGGCCCGGACCGGGTTCGACCTGACGACCGGGCCGCTGCTCCGGGTCACCCTGCTGCGCGTCGGCCCCACCGAACACCGGCTCTGCCTGACGGTCCACCACATCGCCTGCGACGGCTGGTCGATCCGGGTGCTGGAGCGGGAGATCTCCGCGCTGTACCGCCTGGCCGTTGACGGGACACCCGCGGGCCTTGACGAGCCGGTGACCCAGTACGCCGACTTCGCCGAGTGGCAGGTCGCCGAGCTGCGCGACGGCGGGCCGCGGGAGGTGATCGCCTACTGGCACCAGCGGCTGCGCGGAGTGCCGGACGTCGCCAGCCTGCCGACGGACCGGCCGCGGCCGCCGACCCAGACCTACCGGGGCGGGCACCTGTCCGTCGACCTGCCGGGCGCGGCGGCGGTCGCGGCGGTGGGCCGGCCGGTGGGGGCGACACCCTACGCCGTGCTGCTGGCGGCCTTCGCGGTGCTGGTCCGGACGCACACCGGCGGCAACGAGGTGGTGGTCGGCTCCCCGGTCGCCGGGCGTCTCCGTCCGGAGCTCGACGGGCTGGTCGGCTTCTTCGCCAACACACTCGTGCAGCGGCTGGACGTGACCGGGCGGCCCACGTTCCGGGAACTGGTGTGTCGGGCCCGGGACGAGTCGCGGGCCGCGGTGGCCCACCAGGAGCTGCCGTTCGAGCTGCTGGTGGAGCAGCTGCATCCGAACCGGGACCTGGCCCACAACCCGCTGTTCCAGGTGCTGTTCAGCTACCACGAGGCGGACCCGCGCGGGCTGGAGCTGACCGGTGCCCGGGTACGACCGGTGCCCGGTGACAGCGGCACCGCCAAGTTCGACCTGAGTGTCAGTGTGACCCGGGTCGACGACGTCCTGTCGGCCCGCATCGAGTACAGCGAGGACCTGTACGAACGCGGCACCGCAGGTCGGCTGGCCGACGGGTTTCGTACTGTGCTGGCTGCCGGGATCGCCGACCCGGACCTGCCGATCGACGACCTGCCGGTGCTGACCCCCGACGAGCGGCGGCGGATGCTCGTCGACTGGAACGACACCGCCGCGGCCCAGCCGCCGGACACCCTGGTGCACGAGTTGTTCGCCCGGCGGGTCGCCGAGACGCCGGGCCTGCCGGTGCTGCGCGAGGCCCGGCAGGCCCCGGAGGAGGCCCTGACCTACCGACAGCTCGACGAGCGGGCCGAGCGGCTGGCGGCGCGGCTGCGCGCGGTGGGGGTCGGACCGGACGTCCCCGTCGGGGTGTTCCTCGACCGCGGCGTCGATCTGGTGGTCACCCTGCTCGGCATTCTCCAGGCCGGCGGGGCCTATCTGCCGCTGGATCCGACGTACCCGGTGGGGCGGCTGTCGTTCATGGTGGCGGACTCCGGCACGCCCGTGGTGGTCACCCACTCGGGGCTGGGCGGCCGGCTTGAGCCGCTGCCGGTGCCCCGGCTGCTGCTGGACGACGTGGTGGAGGCCACGCCCGGTGCGCCCGCCGTGCGCCCACGCCCGGAGAACCTGGCGTACCTGACCTACACCTCTGGCTCCACCGGGCGACCCAAAGGGGTCCTGGTGACACACCGCAACGTCGGCAATTTCTTCGTCGGCATGGACGCGGTGCTGGGTGCCGGGGAGCCGGGTACCTGGCTCGCCGTCACCAGCGTCTCCTTTGACATCTCGGTGCTGGAGCTGCTCTGGACCCTGGCCCGGGGGCACCGGGTGGTGCTACGGGCGGATGAGCGGCAGGGGCACGAGGGGGCGGTGCCGGCGGAGGTGCAGGCCCGGCACGTCGACTTCAGCCTCTTCTACTTCGGCGGCGACGACGGCGCCGACCCGGCCGACCGCTACCGACTGCTGCTCGACGGCGCCCGGTTCGCCGACCGCAACGGCTTCGCCGCCGTCTGGACCCCGGAACGGCACTTCCACGAGTTCGGCGGGCTGTACCCGAACCCGGCGGTGACCGGGGCGGCGGTCGCCGCCGTGACCGAGCGGGTGGCCGTGCGGGCCGGAAGCGTCGTCCTGCCGCTGCACGACCCGCTGCGGGTGGCGGAGGAGTGGGCGGTGTTGGACAACATCTCACACGGTCGGGCCGGCATCTCCATCGCCTCCGGCTGGCAGCCAACCGACTTCGCCCTCGCCCCCGAGCACTACGCCGACCGCAAGGCGCGCATGGTGACCGCGCTCGCCGAGGTGCGGCGGCTGTGGGCCGGTGAGACGGTGACCCGACGTGGCGGCACCGGGGCCGAGGTGCGGGTCGGCACCCACCCCCGGCCGGTGCAGGAACGGTTGCCGGTCTGGGTGACCAGCGCCCGCAACGTGGAGACCTTCGAGCTGGCCGGTCAGCTCGGCGCGGGGCTGCTCACCCATCTGCTGGGGCACACCGTTGAGGAGCTGGCCGGCAAGATCGAGGCGTACCGGCGGGCGTGGCGCGCGGCGGGGCACGACGGGGACGGCCACGTGGCGCTGATGGTGCACACCTTCGTCGACCCGGACACCGAGCGGGTGCGGAAGCTGGTCCGTGAGCCGCTCAAGGCATATATCCAGTCGTCGTTCGACCTGCTCTCCGGCCTGGGGGCGGCGCTCGGCCGGCCCGGAGACTTCCGGGACCTCCCCGCCGACGAGCTGGCCGAGCTGGTCGAGCGGGCCTTCGACCGCTTCTTCGACACCGCGGCCCTGCTCGGCGCGCCGGAGCGCTGCGCCGACACGGTCGACCGGCTCAAGCGCATCGGCGTGGACGAGATCGCCTGTCTGGTCGACTTCGGCGTGCCGCACGGGGAGGTGCTCGCCAGCCTGGAGCACTTGGCCGGCGTACGGCGGATCGTGACGGCCCGGCGGGCCGCCGCACTCGACGACGAGCCGATCGGCGACCAGCTGCGTCGCTGCGGCATCACCCACCTGCAGTGCACCCCGTCCCTGGCCGGGGTGCTCGCCGACGATCCGCCGTCCCGGGCCACGTTGGGTGACCTGCGCCACCTGCTGGTGGGTGGGGAGGCGCTGCCGGCCCCGCTGGCGGCGAGCCTGGCCGCCGCCGTGCCCGGGAGCGTGCACAACATGTACGGTCCGACCGAGGCCACTGTCTGGGCCACCACCGACCCGGTGCGCCCCGACGGCGGGCCGGTGACCATCGGGCGCCCACTGGCCAACACCCGGGCCTACGTCGTTGACGCGCGGCTGCGGCCGGTGCCGCTCAACGCCCCCGGCGAGCTGTTGATCGGGGGGGAGGGGGTGGCGCGCGGCTACCACCGGCAGCCCGGTCTGACCGCCGAGCGGTTCGTACCCGACCCCTACCGGGCCGACGGGAGCCGGCTCTACCGCACCGGCGACCTGGCTCGCTGGCGGCCCGACGGCAGGCTGGAGTTTCTCGGCCGGATCGATGCCCAGGTGAAGATCCACGGGCACCGGATCGAGCTCGGTGAGATCGAGAACGTGATCGCCGCGCACCCACAGGTGCGCAGCGCGGTCGTGCTGGTCCGGGGTGAGGGGGCGCACGCGACGCTGGTGGCCTACTGCGTACCGGCGGCCGATTCCGACCCGCAGCCGGAGCACGTTCGCACGTTCGCCCGGGAGAGCCTGCCGGAGTACATGGTGCCGGCCCGGGTGGTCCTGCTCGCGGCGCTGCCCGTGACCCCGAACGGGAAGGTCGACCGGGGACGGCTGCCCGACGGCCTCGAGGAGCGGACGACCGCGTACCGGCCGCCGCGGACGGACCTGGAACGCATCATCGCCGACGTCTGGGCGGAGCTGCTCGGCCGTGACCGGATCGGCGCCGACGACCACTTCTTCAGCGTGGGCGGCAACTCGCTGCTCGCGGTCCAGGCGCGCAGCCGGCTGCTGGCCCGCGGGGTCGCCGGGGTGTCCCTGGTGGACATCTTCCGGTATCCCACCCTGCACGAGCTGGCGGCCTCGCTGACCGCCGGTACGGATGCCCTGGACGAGGAGCTGGACCAGGTCCGGCGGTCGGCCGATCGCCGGACCGCTCGGTACGCCGCCACCGCCCGCCACCGTCGAGAGCGGAGCAGTTGATGACCGAGGAGTACGACGGCGCGGAGCCGATCGCGATCGTCGGGATGGCGGCCCGGGTGCCCGGCGCCGAGGGGGTCGACCCGTTCTGGGCGGCGATGCGCGACGGCGTCGAGTCGATCTCCCGGTTCGACCGGTCGGAGTTGCTGGCCGCCGGCGTGGAGGCACAGGCGCTGGACGCGCCCGACTACGTTCCCGCCGCCGCGGTGATCGACGACGCGGACGCATTCGACCCGGACTTCTTCGGCCTCACCGCCCGTGAGGCCGAGGTGCTGGACCCGCAGCAGCGGGTGCTGCTGGAATGCGCCTGGACGGCGCTGGAGGACGCCGGGCACCATCCCGCGGGGACCCGGGGGCAGATCGGCGTCTTCGTCGGCACGTTCATGAACAAGTACCTGGCCGCGAACCTGGGTACGAACCCGCGGTTCATGCGGTCCCCGATGGCGCCGGCCGCGCGAATCTTCAACGACAAGGACTTCCTCGCGACCCGGCTGGCCTACCTGTTCGACCTGGACGGGCCGGCCTGCACGGTCCAGACGGCCTGCTCGACCTCGCTGGTGGCGGTCCACCTGGCCTGCCAGTCGTTGCTCAGCTACGAGTCGGACCTGGCGCTGACCGGCGGGGTCACGGTCAACCTGCCGCTGCGGGCCGGCTATCCGGTGGTCGACGGCGGCCTGTTCAGCGCCGATGGGCACTGCCGCCCGTTCGACGTCGCCGCCTCGGGCACCGTACCGGGCAACGGTGCGGTGGTGCTGCTGCTGCGTCGGCTCGCGGACGCGGTCGAGGACGGTGACCACGTCTACGCCCTCATCCGCGGCACCGCGGTCAACAACGACGGGCGGAACAAGGCCGGGTTCACCGCGCCCAGCGTTCACGGGCAGGCGAAGGTGGTCGCCGCGGCCCAGGCCGTCGCCGGTGTCGACGCCGGATCGATCGGTTACCTGGAGGCGCACGGCACCGCCACCGCCGTCGGCGATCCGATCGAGGTGGCGGCCCTGACGCGGGCGTTCCGCGCCGGCACCGATCGGCGCGGCTACTGTGCCCTCGGCTCGGTCAAGGCCAACGTGGGGCACCTCGACGCGGCGGCCGGGGCGGCCGGGCTGATGCGCGCCGCGCTGGCCCTGCGGCACCGACAGATCCCACCGAGCGTGAACTTCACCGCGCCCAACCCCGAACTGTGCCTTGCCGAGAGCCCGTTCTACGTGCCGACCCGGCTCACCCCGTGGGCGCCCGGTCCGCAGCCGCGCAGAGCCGGGGTCAGCTCGTTCGGGGTGGGCGGCACCAACGCGCACGCGGTGCTGGAGGAGGCGCCGGCACGAGTCGCGACCACCAACGGCCGGCCGTGGCAGGTGCTACCGCTGTCTGCCCAGAGCCGGGCGGCCCTGGACCGGCTCACCGAGCGGCTCGGCGCACACCTGGCGGCCCATCCCGAGCTGGACCTCCCCGACGTGGCCTTCACACTCCAGGATGGGCGGCGTACCCACGAGGTGCGCCGGATCGTGGTGGCGGGGGACAGCGCCGACGCGGCGGCGGTCCTCGGCGGCGCAGAGCCGGGGCGGCTGCACACCCGGACCGGCGACCGGGACCGTCGGGCGGTCTTCGCATTCCCCGGCGGCGGCTTCCAACACCAGGAGATGGGCCGGGACCTCTACCGCACCGAGCCGGTCTTCCGCGCCGAGGTGGACCGCTGCGCGGAGTTGCTGCGGCCCCGGCTCGACGTGGACCTGCGTGCCGTGCTGTACCCGTCGCTGACCGGAGCGGCGCGCCGACGTCGGAGCCTCGGCCGTGCCGCCGGGCCGGTCGCAGTCTCCGCCCTCTTCGTCACCGAGTACGCCCTGGCGAGCCTCTGGCAGGCCTGGGGGGTACGGCCCGTCGGCATGATCGGGCACAGCCTCGGCGAGTACGTCGCCGCCTGTGTGGCCGGGGTCTTCGACCTGCCCGACGCCCTGGAGATCACCCTGGCCCGGGGTGAGCTCTTTGCCCAACTGCCCCCGGGCCGGATGCTGACGGTGGCCGCGCCGGTCGAGGAGGTGGAGCCGCTGCTCGACGAGCGGCTGTCGGTCGCCGCCGTCAACGGGCCTCGGCTCACCGTCGTCGCCGGACCGGACCTCGACATCGACCGGTTCGCCGCCGAGCTGGTCGGGCGGGCGGTGGAGTGCAGCCGGATCAACGTGCCGGTGGCGAGCCACTCCTGGATGGTCGAGCCGTACCTAGACGTATTCACCCGCCGGGTGAAGGCGCTGCGCCCGCGGGCGCCACGGATCCCGTTCGTGTCCTGCGTGACCGGCGCCTGGATCACCGCGGAGGAGGCCACCGACCCGCACTACTGGGCCCGGCACCTGCGGGAGCCGGTCCGCTTCGGCGCCGGCTTGCGCACGGCGCTCGCCGAGCCCGACCGGCTGCTGTTGGAGGTCGGGCCGGGGGAGGGGTTGACCGCCCTGGCCTCCACCGCCGGGCTGGTACCGATGCCCCAAGCGATCTCGTCAATGGGGCACCCGCGCGCGCCGGAGCCGGAACTGGCCCACCTCGCCGGGGCCCTCGGCCGGCTGTGGCAGGCCGGGGTCGAGGTGGACTGGCGGGCGGTGCACGGCCAGGACCGGCCGCAGCGCGTCAGCCTCCCCGGATACCCCTTCCAACGCCGCCGGTACTGGATCTCCCCGGGGCACGCCGTCCACACCGAGTCCGACGAACCGCAGGAGCCGGCCCGCACCGAGGACATCGGGCCCGACGACCACCTTCCGCCGCGCACCGAGCGGGAACGTCAGGTGGCCGCACTCTGGTCCGACCTGCTGGGCGTCGACCGGATCGGGGTGGACGTGGACCTGTTCTCCCTGGGCGCCCACTCCCTCATGATCACTCAGGCGGCCCGGGAACTGCGCCGGCTCAGCGGCCGAGACATCACCGCTCGCCAGGTGCTCCAGACGCCGACCGTCGCGGCACACGCCGCGCTGGCCGACGGGCGGGCCGTCGACCCGGCCATGGCCGCCGGTGACGACCTGGCTGCGGACGTCGTGCTCGACCCCGCGATCACCGCCGCCGGACTGCCCGCACCCTGGTCCGGTCCGCCCCGAACAGTGCTGCTCACCGGCGCTACCGGCTTCGTCGGGGCGTTCCTCTGCGCCGAACTGGCCGAGCGCACCTCGGCGCAGATTCGGTGCCTGGTCCGGGCCGCTGATCCGGCTGAGGGCGCGGAACGGCTGCGGGCTGCCCTGGAATCGTACGGGCTGCGGTGGCCGGGCGCCGAGCGGATCTACGTGATCCCCGGCGACCTGAGCCTTCCGCGGCTGGGGCTCGCCGCCGAGGAGTACGCGCGGCAGGCCACCGAGCTCGACGTCATCTACCACTGCGGAGCCCAGGTCAACTTCGTCCGCCCGTACCGGTTCCTGCGGGCCACCAACGTCCGCGGCACCGAGGAGGTGCTCCGGCTGGCCACCACCACCGTGCTGAAGCCGGTGCACCACATCTCCACGCTGGCCGTACTCGCCGGCGCGGTGGCCACCGGCGTGTCGGAGGTCCGGGAGGACGACCCCCTGCCGCCGCCCGTCGGGCACGACACCGCGTACAGCCAGAGCAAGTGGGTGGCCGAGGGGCTGGTGGGGCTGGCCCGGGAACGCGGCGTTCCGGTCTCGGTCTACCGGGCCGGGGCGGTGCTGCCCGACAGCCGAACCGGGGCGGCCAACCGCGAGGACTACGTGACCAAGGTGATCCAGGGTTGCGTCGAGCTGGGCGCCGCCCCGGCTCGCCGATACGAACTGGCGGTGGCCAGCGTCGACCACGTGGCGCGGCTGGTGGTCGGGCTCTCGGTCCGGCCCGGGAGCCGGGGAGCGACCTTCCACACCGTGCACCCGGTGCCGCTGGCCTGGAACACGATTTTCGCGCAACTCCGTCGCTGTGGTCACCAGGTGCGGTCGTTGAGCTGGGACGACTGGCGGGCGGAGCTGACCAGGGCGGTCGAGGAGGACGACGCGGCGAACGCGCTCGCCCCACTGATGGCGATGCTGGGCGAGGTGGCGGACCGGGACATGCCCCGGATGGACTGCGGCAACGTGCTGGCCGGTCTGCCCCCCGAGGCATCGCGGGCACCCGACCTTGACGAGCCCTTCTTCGACAAGATGTTCGGCCACTTCGTCCGGGCGGGCTGGTTGCCAGGCCCGCAGCAATCGGCGCCCGAGGGGGAGGAGCCCCGTCCATGACCACGCTGCTCACCGGTGCGACGTTGATTGACGGTTTGGGAGGTGAACCCGTGCCCCGCGCCGACGTGCTCGTCAACGGCGATCGGATCCACGCCGTGGGGGAGCAACGTCCGCCCGCCGACGCCGACGTGCTGGACCTGAGCGGGCTCACCCTACTGCCCGGGCTGATCGACGCTCACGTACACCTCGGCTACTCCAGCGAGATGCGTGCCATGCTCAGTGCGGAGCTGTCGGTAGCCGAACGGGCGGCGGACATTTTCCGCAACCTGCGCGAGACCCTGGAGAGCGGCTTCACCACGGTCCGCGACTGCGGTGGAATCGACCACGGCGTGCTGCGAACCGTGGGGCGTGGCCTCGTGCCCGGGCCGCGGATTTGGGCGTCGGCGTCGCCGTTGACCCAGTGCGGGGGGCACGGTCACCTCGGCTCGCCGTTCCTGCCGCCGGACGCGCAGTTCCACTTCCGGGTCCGAGGCCTCACCGCGGTGGGGCGGATCTCCGATGGGCCGGACGAGGTGCGCAGGGCCGCCCGGGAGTGCTTTCGGCAGGGCGCGTCGTTCCTCAAGATGTCGGTCACCGGCGGAGTGGTGTCCATCGCGGACGATCTCTCCGACACCCAGTTCACCCTCGGTGAGATCGAGGTGGCCGTCCAGGAGGCCGCCGCCCGGAACACGTACGTGACGGTGCACGCACACAACGTTCACGGGATCCGCAACGCGGTGCGCGCCGGAGTCGGCTGCGTGGAGCACGGCACCGGCATTGACGAGCCGACGGCGGCCATGATGGCCGACCGGGGCGTGCACCTGGTGCCGACGCTGACCATCGCCCGGTCGTTGCTGGACGACTTCGCGCAGCACGGGCTGCCCCCGCAGATCCGGGATCGGGTGGGCGACACCGAGCAGGGGATGGTCGACGGGATGTTGGCTGCCCGGGCGGCCGGGGTGCTGGTCGGCTCGGGTTCGGATCTGATCGGCCCCGACCAGCGGGGCCGCGGCCGGGAGGTCGCCCTGAAGGCGGCAGTTCTAGGGCCGATGGCGGCGATCATCTCGGCGACCTCGGTCAACGCCCGGATCATGCGGATTGACGGGCAGGTCGGTTCGGTCGAGGTGGGCAAGCTGGCCGACTTGGTGGCGGTCGACTTCGATCCGCTGGTGGAGCCAGCGGCGTTTGGCGACCCGGAACGGGTCGTGCTGGTGGTCAAGGGCGGCCGGATCGTCAAGGACGTCCGCAGGTGAGCGCGGCCGACGAGAGGGAGGACGGACAGGTGGACGAGGAGCGGTACGTCGTGGTCGTGAACGACGAGGAGCAGTACTCGATCTGGGAGGACGGCGCTCCCGTGCCCGGCGGCTGGACCCCGACCGGGTTCACCGGTGATCGGTCGGCGTGTCTGGCGCACATTGATGCGATCTGGACGGACCTGCGTCCGCGCAGCCTGCGGGTGGCCGCGGAGCAGGCGTGAGCGCACCGTCACGGACGGGTCGCCCGACCGCGACGCCGGACACCTCCGGCGCGGCGACCAGCTCCACCGGGCCGGCGGCCTCGGCCGGCGGTCGGTCCGCGGATCCGCCGGCCGCACCGGGGTCCGCAAATCCGGCGGTGACGACCGCGGAGCGGATCGCCGACCTGCGTAGCCGTCGGGAGCAGGCGCGACAGCCCGGGTCGGCCCGGTTGGCCCGCCGACTGGTGGCCCTGGGGCGGATGACCGCCCGGGACCGGATCGAGCACCTGCTGGACGAGGGTTCGTTCGTGGAGACCGATCGGCTCGCCCGACACCGGGCGCGGCACTATGGCATCGAGGCGGACCGCCCGTACGGCGACGCAGTGGTTACCGGCTACGGCACTGTCGACGGACGGCCCGTCTGCGTGTACGCGCAGGACGGCAGCACGCTCTCCGGCAGTGTCGGGGAGGTCTTCGGCGAGAAGGTGGGCAAGCTGCTAGAACTGGCGGTGCAGACGGGCTGCCCGGTGGTCGGTATCAACGACTCGAGCGGCGCCCGCCTGCAGGAGGGGGTACTTGCGCTCGCCGCGTACGGCCGGGTGGCCCGCCGGGTGGTCGGTGCCTCCGGGGTGATCCCGCAGCTTTCACTCATCATGGGCGTCTGCGCCGGCGGCGCGGTGTACACGGCGGCGGCGACGGATTTCGTGGTGATGGTGGAGCGCACCGCCCACATGTTCGTCACCGGACCGGCGGTGATCCGAGCGGTCACCGGCGAGGACATCGGTTTGGAGGAGCTCGGCGGGGCGCGGGTGCACACCGAGCGCACCGGCAACGCCCACTACCTGGCGACCGACGAGCAGGACGCCATCGACTACGTCCGCGAGCTGCTCGGCTACCTGCCCTCGAACAATCTCGACGAGCCGCCCGCCCTGCCGGTGGTTTCGGATCCGGAGGTCACCGGGGCAGACCTCGTCCTCGACCGGATCATCCCGGACGCACCGGAGCGCGGGTACGACATGCGGGCGGTCATCACCCACCTGGTCGACGACGGCGAGCTGCTGGAGGTGCATGACCGGTTTGCACGCAACCTGCTGTGTGGGTTCGCGCGGGTCGACGGCCGCACGGTCGGTGTCGTGGCGAACAACCCCCAGTGGCTGGCGGGCGCGCTGGACATCGACGCCTCCGAGAAGGGTGCGCGTTTCGTCCGTTTCTGCGATGCCTTCAGTGTCCCGCTGCTCACCCTCGTGGACGTGCCCGGCTTCTTGCCCGGAGCCGCGCAGGAGCACCATGGCATCATCCGACGCGGGGCGAAGCTCGGGTTCTCCTACATCGAGGCCACCGTCCCGAAGGTCACCGTCATCGTCCGCAAGGCGTTCGGCGGCGGGTACGCGGTCATGGGCGCGAAGGAACTCGGCGCGGACCTCTGCGCGGCCTGGCCGACCGCCCAGATCGGCGTGATGGGGGCGGCCAGCGGGGTGGGCCTGCTCTGTCCTCGGGAGCTCGCCGAGGCGGACGGGACGGGCCGGCAGGCGTTGTACGAGGAGTACGAACAGCGATTGGTCAGCCCGTACATTGCGGCCGAGCGGGGCAGCGTGGACGACGTGATCGTGCCGTCGGAGACCCGGGTGTGGGTGCAGCGGGCCTTCCGGACGTTGCGCACGAAGCGGGTGGTGTCCCCGCCCCGCAAGCACTCCAACATCCCGCTGTGATCAGTCCGCCACGCACAGGGCGACGGCCACCCGTGAGGTCACGTTGAGCTTGGTGAAGATGTGCGCCAGGTGCATCTCGACGGTCTTCTCGGTCACGAAGAGCCGTTGGGCGATGTGGCGGTTGGTCAGCCCCTCGCTGACCAGCGTGGCGACCTGACGTTCGCGTCTGGTCAGGGAGGCGACTCCGGCCTGCTGCAGGTGGTGCCGGCGGCGGGGGACGCGGGCGGCGAGTCGTCGGCGTTCCAATCGGGCCTGTTTCAGGTACGTCACGGCGCCGCACTCCCGGAATGCCAACTCGGCGGCCTTGAGGTCGGCGGCGGCCCGCTCGAACTGCCCCTCAACGGCGAGCACGGTTCCGCCGACCAGCACGGCACGGGCGGCGTCGAGCACCAGGCCTGCGTCGTTCAACGTGGCCGCGGCGCGCTCGGACAGGGGGTACGCGTCGGCGTTACCCCGGGCCGCCGCGACCTGTGCGCGTGCCAACAGTGCCAGCCCGGTACGGCCGGACAGGCCCAGCGGCTCCGCCGTCTCTTCGGCCCGGTCGGCCCACGCCTGCGCGCTCTCGAGCTGACCAAGGGCCAGCGCGGCACGAGTCATGATCTCCGCCCACACCGGACGCGAACAGTGTTCGGTGCGGTCCAGCGACAGCCCGCCGGCCCGCTCCACGAGGGCGGTGGCAGCGGCCGGATCGTTCCCGACGACGTACGCGTCGGCCAGCATCCGGCGGGCGAGCATCGACTTCCATTGGTCGATGCCGGGTAGGTGGGCCTCGGCGGGACCAACGTGCGCCAGGCCGCCGTCGTCACCGGTCAACGCGCCGATCCACCGCTGCATGGCCAGGGCACAGGCGAGAAGCAGACCACTGCCGGAACGCTGGGCCAGGGCGAGCGCCTCTCGGGTAGCGTCGGTGGCCTCTCCCAACCGACCCCGACTCCGCAGGGCGATCACCTTGGCGAGGTAGAGCGGGTGCAGCACGAGGCTCTGCTCCGCTCGTGTCGCGGAGGCCAGCGTCCGCTCCAGGTGCCGGAGGCCGTTGTCCCAGCGTTCGAGCAGCACTTCACCCCAGACCACCGAGATGGCAGCCTGGTGACTCGCCGTGAACTCGCCGTTGAGCATGGCGTCCAGTAGGTTCGCGGCCTCGTCGAGGTGGCGGCCGGCGGCAGGCAGGTCGCCACGGGCGGCGTCGGCCATCGCCAGCAGACCCAGCGCCGCGGCCTGGTAGGGCCGCACGCGGTGGCGCTGGCTGCGGCGCAGCACCTGGACGGCGTTGGCCCGGCCCGCGTCGATCTCACCCGCGGCGAGTTCTCCGGAGGCCCGCTCGAACAGCAGGATGGCCCGGGCCATGCCATCCTGCTGGTGGGGGCTGCTCAGCTCCGCGCGCAGCAGTGCGTCGGCCTCTTCCCGGTGTAACAGCAGGCGCTCGATCAGCACGCAGAACGCCATCGCGCGGGCACGCCGGTCGGCCGGGGTCGCCGGCAACAGTTCCAGTGCCTCGTGCATGACCTCCCGGCTGGCCTCGAGCTGACCGTTGAGGCCGAGCGCCTCGGCCAGGCTGACCAGTAGGGTCGCTCGACGTCGGCGGTCGGTGTCGGCGGGTAGGATGCGCAGCGCGGCACGCAGCCAGGCCACCGACGAGGCGAGTGAGACGCGCCGGGCCGTGGCCGCGGCCCGTTCCAGCACCGCCACCGCGGCCAGGTCACCCCGTGGGGCGGCGTGCTGCAGGTGGTGGGCGAGGGCGGTGGCGCTGGCGCCGCGTCGCCGGAGCACCGCCATCGTCTGGGCGTGCAGCGCGATCCGCTGCCCCGGGCTGATGTCCTGGTAGAGGGCCTGGCACAGCAGGGGGTGCCGAAAGCCGTAGCGGCGTCCATCCCGGGTGGGGCGGACGAGATCGAGAGCGGTCAGCTCATCGAGGCGTTCGACGACGTCTTGCTCGTCGTGACCCGTCACCTCGGCCAGTAGGTCGGCGCTGAACGGCGCGCCGGCCACCGCCGCCGCGTGGGCGAGCTGGCGTGCCGCTCTCGACGCCTGCTCGACCTCGCCGAGCAGTCGGAGGTTGGTCGAGTTGAGTAGTTGCGGGCAGCCGGCGACAGTGGTCTGGCCTGGATGGTGTCCGAGCCGGGCCAGGGATTCCAGGTAGAGCGGGATTCCGTGACTGGCGTCGTAGAGCTCGCGGACGGTGGAGCGGCTGCGATCCCTGCCGATCAGCGCGGCGGCGTCGTCCTCGCTGATCGGACCGAGTCGCAGGTTGCGGATGGTCCTGCTGTCGGCCAACAGGGTGTGCAGGCGCAGCGGCGCCTGCCGCTGCCGGTAGGCCAGGACGACCACGAGGGGCAGCCGGGGCGTCTCGCGGACCAGCCCACCGATCAGCCGGGTGGTGTCATCGTCCGCGTGGTGGATGTCGTCGAGGAGCAGCAGGCTGGTGGGTGTGGCCGGGGCGCCGACCAGCCGCGCGAGTACCGCCTGGCTTGCCTGGTCGGGGTGGTGCGGCAGTGACCCGATGTCGGTGACCGAGCCGAACGGCGTCGGAAGGCCGGCCGTGCTGGCTTCGGCCGGCTGGTCGATGTCGGCCAGCGCCTCCAGCAGCGGCGCGTAGGAGGACCGGCGGTACAGCGGGTAGCCGCGTCCGGCGAGGACCCGGAGCCCCTGCTCTGTGCCGACGTGCCGGAACTCGGCGAGTAGCCGGCTCTTCCCGATGCCCGGGTCGCCGGTGACGACGAGAATCTGGGTTCGCCCCGCGCGGGCGCGGTCGAGGGCAAGCCGGAAGAGGTCGAGTTCCCCGCACCGGCCGACAAGGGGGCCGGCGGGGCCGAGACTCGTCGCCGCGTGATCGTCGGTGGCCGTGGAGAGTGCCGCGCCGAAACGGTGCACCATCGCCCCCTATCGCCGTTGAGCCGACATCCGTCGGGGTGACTCCGTCCGGCTGTTCTGCCGCACAGGGCATATCGACGATTGTCGTGGCAATCGGCGCTGTGGCCGGTCGGCTGGGCGCCTTGAACAGTATGCTACTGTAGCGCGTTAAACTCCACGGTGGATTATTGTGCCGACGGGTGTGCGTGCTGTGTGGTGGGTTCTCTCCACCCCCGTCTGGGCCGTGGCGGCTAGTAGGAGAGGCCGGGCGGTGGCGGGCTGATTCGGCGACGGCGTAGCACGACCTGCCGGGTCCCATCCCGGAATAGCCGGACCCGGGCCAGCTCCCAGCCGGAGAACTCCGCTTGGATGGCGAGCTGCGCCGCCGCGGTCAGCCGGTCAACGTTCGGGGGCAATCGTAGCGGCGCGTATTCGTAGTCCATGGCCCCATGCTGCCCATCCGCCCAGCCCGGCGCCACCCCGCCCGGCCCGGTTACCCCAGGCCAGGCGGGGTGCCTGCGGGCCCGGAGTCAGCCGTCGCGCTCCGGGTAGCCGACCGGGACGGCGGAGACGTCGTCGAGGGCAGTTTTGATCTCTTCCGGCAGGGTCATCTGTTCGACCTGGAGTGCGCCAAGTAACTGCCCCACCGTGCGCGCGCCGAGGATCGGCGCGACGACCCCGGGCCGGTCGCGGATCCAGGCCAGCGCGACCTCCAGCGGGGAGACGCCGAGACCGCCGGCGGCGGTGGCAACCGCCTCCACGATGCTGGAGCAGCGCGGTTCCAGGTAGGTCGCGACGAACCGCTCGAAGTGCGGTGAGGCTGCCCGAGAATCCGCTGGTCGGCCGTTTCGGTACTTGCCGGTCAAGACTCCCCGCCCCAGCGGCGACCAGGGCAACACCCCCAGCCCGAGGGCCGCGCAGGCCGGTAGCACCTCCCGCTCGATGCCGCGTTCCAGTAGCGAGTACTCCACCTGGGCGGCGACCACCGGGGAGCGGCCGGGCCAGGCCGCCTGCCAGGCCGCCGCCCGCGCCGTTTGCCAGCCGGAGAAGTTGGCGACGCCCACGTACCGGACCCGCCCGCTGGCGACCGCGTGGTCCAGCGCCGCGAGGGTCTCCTCCAGCGGAGTGTCCGGGTCATACCCGTGCACCTGGAACAGGTCGACATGATCGGTGCCGAGCCGCCGCAGTGACGCGTCCAGGGTCCGGAGTAGGTGCCCACGGGAGCCGTCGCGGCGTCGGCCGTTGCCCGGGCGTAGCCCCGCCTTGGTCGCGATCAGCAGCTCCTCGCGGGGGACCAGGGTGCCCAGCAGTGAGCCGATGACCGACTCGGCGTCACCGTCACCGTAGACATCGGCGGTGTCGACCAGGTTGCCGCCGGCGTCGAGATATCCTTTCAGCTGGGCCGCCGCGTCGTCGGCGTCGGTGTCTCGGCCCCAGGTCATGGTGCCGAGCGCGAGCCGCGAAACCGCCAGCCCGCTTCGGCCGAGCGGTCGCTGTTGCATGGCTGAATCTTATTTCCATCAGGGGTCACACCGATATCCGCGCTACCGCCCAGTCTGCCGCCCCGTTCGTCGCTGCGCTCCTCGAGGTACGTCGCGGCCCACGCTGTTTACCTGAGCCGGTGATCGAGGGGGGCCATGGTATTGCGTAACCTGATGCGACCTGTGGTGTGAATGGGGGAGGACTAGTGCGACTCGGGCTCAGCCTCGGTTACCAGACGGCGTGGAGTACCCCCGCTGACCATCTGGCTCTGGCCCAGGAGGCGGACCGGCTCGGCTACACGGTGGTGTGGGCGGCGGAGGCGTATGGCTCCGACTCGCCGAGCATGCTCGCCTGGATGGCCGGCCAGACTAAACGGATCGAGCTGGGTAGCGCGGTGATGCAGATTCCCGGCCGTACGCCGGCGATGACCGCGATGACCGCCGCGACCATCGACGCCCTCTCGGGTGGCCGATTCCGGCTCGGCCTGGGAGTTTCTGGTCCGCAGGTCTCCGAGGGCTGGCATGGCGTACGGTTCGGCCGGCCGCTCGCCCGGACCCGTGAGTTCGTCGACATCGTTCGGCTGGCGGTGGCCCGCAAGGAGGTCGCCTACAACGGCGACTTCTACACCCTGCCGCTGCCCGACGGCCCGGGCAAGGCGCTGCGCCTGGGCTTCCACCCGCCCCGGGAGTACATTCCGACCTACCTGGCTGCCGTCGGTCCGAAGAACCTGGAACTCGCGGGAGAGATCGCCGACGGCTGGCTCGCCGTCTTCTACGCGCCAGAGTTCGCCGCCGAGCAGCTCGCTGCGATCCGCGTCGGTCGAGCCCGCGCCGGTAAGGAGCTGTCCGGGTTCGATGTGGTTCCCTCGGTGCCGGTGGTGATCGGTGACGATGTCGCCAGCTGCGCCGAACTGGTCCGCTGGTACGCCGCGCTCTACCTCGGTGGCATGGGCAGCCGGCAGCAGAACTTCTACAACCAGCTCGCCACCCGGATGGGATACGGCGACGCGGCGCGCGAGGTGCAGGATCTGTACCTGGCCAGGCGGCACCGCGACGCGGCCGCCGCGGTGCCGCTGGAGTTGATCGACCGCACCTCGCTGCTCGGTCCGAAGGAGCGCATCGCCGAGCGGATGCGGGAGTTCGCCGCGGCCGGCGTCACCACCCTGTCGGTGACCCTCTTCGTGGCTGACCGGGACAGTGGCGTACAGACCCTACGGACCGTCGCCGAGGCGCTGGATCTCGCGGGAGTCGGGGAGTGACCTGGGTCGAGGCCATTGTCCTGGGCATCGTGCAGGGCCTGACCGAATTCCTGCCGATCAGCTCGTCGGGCCATCTGCGGATCACCTCAGCGATCTTCTTCGAGCGGGACGCCGGGGCGTCGTTCACCGCCGTCACCCAGCTCGGCACCGAGGCGGCGGTGCTTCTCTACTTCGCCAAGGACATCTGGCGAATCACCCGTACCTGGGTCGTCGGAATCTGGGACCGGTCGGTGCGCAGCAGCCTTGACTACCGGATGGGCTGGTACGTCATCGTCGGCTCGATTCCCATCGGCGTCTTCGGCCTCTTGTTCAAGGACCAGATCCGGGAGACCGCGCGAAACCTGTGGTTGGTTGCCAGCACCCTGATCCTGTTCGCCTTCGTGCTGGCATTCGCCGAGTACTGGGGCCGGCAGACGCGTACGCTGGAGAACTTCCGGATGCGCGACGGTGTGGTGATGGGTTTCGCGCAGGCGATGGCGCTGATTCCCGGCGTGTCCCGGTCGGGGGGGACGCTCACCGCCGGCCTGTTGCTCAACCTGACCCGGGAGACCGCGGCCCGATACTCGTTCCTGCTGGCCATTCCCGCGGTGGTGATGTCGGGCGTGCTCAGTCTGGAGGATGTCTTCGCGCCGGCCGCCCCGGGCACCTCGGTGCCGAGCGGGGCACAGATGATCGTGGCAACGGCGGTCGCCTTCGCCGTGGGTTACGCGGCCATCGCCTGGCTGTTGCGCTACGTGGCGCACCACACCCTGTACATCTTTGTCCTGTACCGGGTGGCGTTGGGAACGCTGGTGCTCGCCCTGTTGCTGACCGGCACGATCAGCGCCACCTGACCCTCGCGCCGACGCGCCCGGGTGCGGCGCCGCCCCGGAGCGCGTCGGTGGGCCAGGGGCGGGGCAGGCCCTAGGGTGGTCACCGTGGCGACCCTACTGCTCCTACGACACGGCCGGACGACCGCGAACGCGGCCGGCGGGCTGGCCGGTCGGCAGCCGGTTGAGCTGGACGAGACCGGCCGTACCCAGGCCGCCGCGGTCGGCGAGCGGCTCCGCCTGCTCTCCTGCGCGACTGTGGTGACCAGCCCGTTGGTCCGCTGTCGGCAGACCCTGGACCGGGCGTTGCCCGAGGCCGTGCCGGTGGTGGAGGAGAGGCTGACCGAGTGCGGTTACGGCAGCTGGGAGGGGCAGCCGCTGAAACAGCTCGCTAAGGACCCGCTCTGGCCCGTTGTGCAGCAGCATCCCAGCGCGGCGGTTTTCCCGGATGGGGAGGCGATGGCGAGCATGGCGGCCCGGGCGGTGGCCGCGGTGCGTTCCTGGGACGCTCGGGTGAGTGCGGAGCACGGGCCGGACGCGGTCTGGTTGGCCTGTACCCATGGCGACGTGATCAAGGCGATCGTGGCGGACGCACTCGGCCTGCACCTGGACCTCTTCCAGCGTCTGGTCGTGGATCCGGCCTCGGTCACCGCGATCCGCTACACCCCGCTGCGTCCGTTCCTGGTGCGGCTCAACGACACCGGTGGCGATCTGACGGCGCTGGTTCCACCTCCGCCGAAGCGAGGTGGGGGGAGCGCCGCCGACTCGGACGCTGCGATCGGTGGCGGCGCTGGGGCAGGGGCCTGACGGTCGCGGAATCGCGTCGGCGCTGGCGAGGGGCGACGCGGCCCGGGTGGCCACGGCGGGGCCGAGGGTCGCCGCCGCGCGGATGCTCCGCGCGGCGATTCCGGTCGGTGGGGTGCGCGCCGTGCGGGTGCGCCGGATAGGGTCAAGGTATGACCCACCAGGTGCACGCCTTCGAGCCGCCGGAGCGGTTCGTCGCCGGAACCGTCGGGCCGCCGGGGGATCGCACGTTCTTCCTCCAGGCTCGCGGCGGTGGCCGGCTGGTCAGCGTCGCGCTGGAGAAGGTCCAGGTCTCACTGCTGGCAGAGAAGCTGGAGGAGCTGCTCTCCGAGGCGCAACGGCGGTTTGGGGTGAAGCTGCCGGAGACCGGCCCGGTCGGTGGCGACAACGACCCGCTGGACACGCCCGTTGATGAGGAGTTCCGGGTCGGCACCCTGGGGCTGGCTTTTGACGTGGACACCGAGACGGTCGTGATCGAGGCGATCGCGGTCGGCGAGGCCGAGGCCGAGGTTGGGGCCGAGGCTGCGGCTGAGGTCGAGTTGGACGAGTCAGATGACGACGAGTCAGATGACGACGAGCCTGACGACGACCTGGACCGGCTGCGGGTGCGGTTGACCCCGGAGGCGACGCGCGAGTTCATCGGACGGGCCCGGCGGGTGGTGAACGCGGGCCGGCCGCCGTGTCCGCTCTGTGGGCAGCCCCTCGACCCCGTCGGTCACCTCTGCCCACGCCACAACGGCTACCACCGGTGACCTCATCCGACCTGCGCCGTAGCTGGGACCGGGAGGGGCCTCGCCAGAACGATGATCCGTCGCTTCGGCTGCTCCGGGAGGGTGCGCTGGATCTGGAGGGGCGGCTGGTTGACGCCTCGAACACGACGTTGCGCGCGGCGCTGACGCTGGACGGGATGACCGCGCATTGTGTCTACAAGCCGGTCCGGGGTGAGCGGCCCCTGTGGGACTTCCCAGACGGCAATCTCGCCGGGCGCGAGGTCGCTGCATATCTGGTGTCCGCCGCCACGGGCTGGGATCTGGTACCGCCGACGGTGCTGCGCGACGGGCCACTCGGCCCCGGCTCCTGCCAGCTGTGGATCGACGGGCCGGACGAGTTGGAGCCGCTGGTCGGGTTTGTTCCCGCCGACGCGCTGCCGGCTCAGTGGTTCGCGGTCGCGGCAGCACGGGACGACGAGGGCACCCCTTACGCCTTGGCGCACGCCGACGACCCGCGGTTGGCCCGGCTGGCGGTGCTCGATGTGATCATCAACAACGCCGACCGTAAGGGCGGACATGTTCTGGTCGGCCCGGACGATCGAATCTACGGCGTGGACCACGGGGTCAGCTTCCACGTGGAGGAGAAGCTGCGCACGGTCCTGTGGGGTTGGGCGGGCCGCAAGCTGCCGGCGGAGGTGGCGGAGGTGCTCGCGGCGCTCGCCGACGCGGTCGCCGGAGATCTGGGCGGGGAACTCGCCAAGTACCTCACCCGCGGTGAGATCGCCGAGGTGGCGGCCCGGATCGGGCGGCTGCGGGCCGCCGGTCGCTTCCCGCTGCCGTCGCCGCAGTGGCCGGCGATTCCGTGGCCACCCATGTGAGCGGCTGTCACCTTAGTCACTTCTCGGCTGCCCCGGAGTCCACTGCCGGCTGGTTAGGCTGGCGGTCATGGACTCTTGGGCGGAACACGAGGTGCCACGGCTACCAGGCCGGGGCGGGCCGCTGATGTTGTTTGACTCGGCCCGGCGAGGCACCGCCGCCAGCGCGCCGGCCGGCACCGGCACAATGTACGTCTGCGGCATCACCCCGTATGACGCCACCCACCTCGGGCACGCCGCCACGATGATCACCTTCGACCTGATCCAGCGGGTGTGGCGGGATGCCGGAGTGGACGTGACGTACGTGCAGAACGTGACGGACATCGATGATCCGCTATTGGAGCGGGCTGCTCGGGACGGCGAGGACTGGAAGGTCCTGGCGATGCGGGAGACCGCCCTGTTCCGGGAGGACATGGAGGCGCTGCGGATTATCCCGCCGGAGCACTACGTCGGTGCGGTGGAGTCGATTCCAGACATCGCCGAGCGGGTCCTGACCCTGGTGAAGGAGGGTGCTGCCTACCGGCTGGAGGACGGCACCGATGATGTCTACTTCGACATCTCGGCCGCGCCCCGGTTCGGGTATGAGTCGCACCTGAGCCGGGAGCAGATGATGGAGATCTTTCCCGAGCGCGGTGGTGACCCGGATCGAGCGGGTAAACGCGACCCGCTTGATCCACTGTTGTGGCGTGGTGCCCGTTCGGACGAGCCGTCGTGGCCCGGCGGTGACCTGGGTCCGGGCCGTCCCGGCTGGCATATCGAGTGCGCCGTGATCGCGCTCAATCTGCTCGGTGAGCAGATCGATGTGCAGGGTGGCGGCAATGATCTGATCTTCCCGCACCATGAGTGTTCGGCCGCACACGCCGAGTTGCTGACCGGGCAGGCCCCGTTCGCCGGGCATTACGTGCACGCCGGCATGATCGGCCTGGACGGGGAGAAGATGTCCAAGTCCCGCGGCAACCTGGTCTTCGTCTCCCGGTTGCGAGCCGACCAGGTGGATCCGATGGCGGTCCGGCTGGCCCTGATGAGCGGGCACTACCGCAGCGACCGCTCCTGGAGCGACGAGCTGTTGGCGACCGCGCAGGAGCGGCTGGGCCGGTGGCGCAGGGCCACCGCGCTGCCCTGCGGGCCGTCTGCGGAGGCGTTTCTGGCCACGCTTCGCGCGCGGCTCGCCGATGACCTCGACGCCCCGGGGGCGCTTGCGTTGGCGGACTCCTGGGCGGAGGCGGCGCTCAACGGTGCCGGCGACGACCCGGCGGCCCCCGCGCTCTTCCCCCGGGCCCTGGACGCCCTGCTCGGCGTGCGGCTGTGACCGGCTGGGCGGTCCGATCGGCCGGGTAGGCCTCCACTGGGGCCGCCGGGTAGAGCTTCGCCACGTCGGCGGCTCGCCGCCGGAGCGGCCTGGGCGGCCATGATCGGGTACCGGGAGCGGGCGGGCAGGGCTGGTCGGAGCTCGATCAGCCGAGGACGAGCCCCGGGCCCGGATCCGGGCCCGGGTCGGTCGCCGGGGCGGGGATCCGGTACGCCTCGGTCAGGGTGGTGACCGGGCCGGGCCAGGTGGCCTGGGCGACCTCAATCGGCTTACGGCGCTCGTCGTAGGCGACGTGCAGCAGGTGTAGCACCGGGGTGTCGGGTCGGATCTGGAGGGTCTCCGCCTCGTCCCGACTGGGCTGCCGGGCACTGATCGTGTCGGTCGCGGTGACGTACCGCCGGCCGGTGGCTTCCTCGGCCTCCTGGTAGAGGGGGCGGCCGAACGCCTCGGCCCGTTCCAGTGTGGTGCCGGCGGTGTCGGTCGGTAGGAACCAGGCGGCGCCCACCTCTACCGGGGAGTCCTCGGTGCGGACCAGATGCCGGCGACAGAGCAGCTCGGTGCCGTCCGACACACCGAACGCGTCGGCGACCTCGGGCGGTGCGGGGGTGGGCCCGACGGAGACGAGCTGTTGCCGGTACCGGGCCGCGAGGTCGGTGTGGTAACCACGGAAACCGCCGTACCGACCCCGGGCGAGCCGGTTGAGGCGGCGTCGGGTGCCGCGGACGTAGGTGCCGGATCCGGGCTTGGTGATCAGGACGCCCTCGACCCGTAGCTGGTCCACGGCACGCTGCACGGTCTGCTTAGCGACACCGAACATCTCGGCGATGGCCGGGATGGAGGGTAGCCGATCGCCAGGGCCCCAGTCACCGCGGCGCACCTGTGCCTTGATCTGCGCGGCGATCTGCCGGTGCGGAAACTCGGCCGCACCCGGGTTGATCTGCATGCCCGCCTCCTCGATCATCACTAGGTTCCTAGGATGCCGTAGCGGTTGTGTCCTGTCCACACCCGACTCACCTTCCCCCGAAGACAGCGCAGGCCTACGAGCAGGGGGTGCGGTGATGCGTCCCGTCGTCGCGGACAGAACGCCGGGCGTGGCCCGCCACCTTCACCGGTGGCGGGCCACGAGGAGCACGTGCTCCGGGTTACCAGGAGCCGGCGGTAGGCCCGGCGGAGCCACCGCGCCGACGCAGGTACTTCTCAAACTCCTGGGCGATCTCGTCCCCGGTCAACGGGGTGATGCCGGCGTCACCGACCCGCTCCTCCAACTCGCGGACGTACTCACCGAGCTCGGCGTCCTGCTCTGCGGCGCTCCGCACCCGCTGCTCCCACTCGGCGGCCTCCTCGGCGAGGTCGGCCATCGGCACCGGCAGGTCCAGCACCTCCTCGACCCGGTGGAGCAGGGCCAGGGTCGCCTTGGGGCAGGGTGGGTTGTTGGCGTAGTGCGGTACATGCACCCAGAACGAGACCGCGTCCACGTCGGCCCGCGAGCAGGCATCGTGCAGGACCCCGACTATGCCGGTGGGCCCGTCGTAGCGGGTGGGGGTGAGCTGGAAGCGCTGTGCCGCGCCCTTGTCGGAGGCGCTCCCGCTGATCGGTAGCGGTCGGGTGTACGGCACGTCGGCCAAGAGCGCGCCGAGCAACACCACCCGTTCGACCTCCAGGCTGTGGCAGATCTCCAGCACCTGCTCGCAGAAGGTGCGCCAGCGCATGCTCGGCTCGATCCCACGGATCAGCACGACATCCCGCTCGGTACCGGCCGGGCTGGCGGCCATGAACCGGGTGGTAGGCCACTCCACCCGCCGGGTCTCGCCGGCCGACATCGCGATCGTGGGACGGCTGACCTGGAAGTCGTAGAAGTCTTCCGGATCCAGCTCGGTCACCGGCCGGGCCTGCCACACCTGTTCCAGGTGCTCGACGGCGGCCGTCGAGGCGTCGGCGGCGTCGTTCCAGCCTTCGAAGGCGGCGATGGCCACGGGGGACCGCAGAACCGGCAGTCCGTCGAACTCGGTCACGCGGTCACCTCGTCCCGCCCGTCGGGGCGGTGCTGGGCGAATGCCCGATCGGCTGGCCGCCATGCATCGTGGCGTCGCTGTAGTCCCTCACGTCCGTCAGCCTACGTGCCAGGGGCGGGAACCGGACCGTCGGCCGCGCCGATCTATCAATCGACAAAACAGCTATTCTGGCGGTAAAAGGGCGGAGTGTGCTAGTTACACCATGTGGGACCGGCGGTCGGCGATAGACCACACCCCGTGTTGTCGCAGTAACCTGAAGCTGTGGTGATCTCTGTGCTTGACGCGCTGACCGACCGGATCCTCGTCGCTGACGGGGCGATGGGGACCATGTTGCATGCGGCAGACCTGACTCTCGACGACTTCGATGGTCTGGAGGGCTGCAACGAGATCCTCAACGTGACCCGGCCGGACGCTGTTCGTGACGTGCACGAGGCGTACCTGGCCGTGGGCGCAGACTGCGTCGAAACCAATACTTTCGGCGCTAACCTGGCGAACCTCGCCGAGTATGGCATTGAGGGGCGCATCCGGGAGCTGTCCGAGGCCGGCGCCCGGCTGGCCCGCACCGCCGCGGACGCGTACGCGACACCGGAGCAGCCGCGCTTCGTCCTGGGCTCGATCGGGCCGGGCACGAAACTGCCCACCCTTGGGCACGCCACCTACGCCGCGCTGCGGGACGCGTACCAGGAGAACGCCGTTGGCCTTATCGCCGGCGGATCGGACGCGTTGATCATCGAGACCTGTCAGGACCTGCTTCAGGTGAAGGCGGCGGTGATCGGGTCAAAGCGGGCGATGGCCGAGCTGGGCCGATCGGTTCCGATCATCTGCCACATGGCGGTGGAGACCACCGGCACGATGCTGCTGGGCAGCGAGATCGGCGCCGCGCTCACCGCGATCGAGCCACTCGGCATCGACCTGATCGGGCTGAACTGCTCTACCGGCCCGGCGGAGATGGGTGAGCACCTGCGCTACCTGTCGCAGCACTCCCAGATTCCGGTGTCGGTGATGCCGAACGCCGGCCTGCCGGTCCTCACCTCCGACGGTGCGTACTTCCCGTTGACCCCGGATGAGATGGGCGAGGCGCTGGAGCAATTCGTCACCGACTACGGTGTGGCGCTGGTCGGCGGGTGCTGTGGAAGCACGCCGGAGCACATCCGGGTGCTGGCCGAACGGATGCGAGGCCGGCGACCGGTGCTGCGCGAGCCACGGCCCGAGCCCGGTGCCTCGTCGATCTATCACCATGTCCCCTTCGCGCAGGACGCGAGCGTGCTGATGGTGGGGGAGCGGACCAACGCCAACGGATCCAAGGCGTTCCGTGAGGCCATGCTCGCCGAGGATTGGCAGGGCTGCGTGGAGATCGCCCGTGGCCAGGCGCGGGACGGCTCGCACCTGTTGGACCTCTGTGTGGACTACGTGGGCCGCGACGGCACCCAGGACATGCGTGAGCTGGCCAGCCGGTTCGCCACCGCCTCCACGTTGCCGATCATGTTGGACTCGACCGAGCCGGGTGTGATCGAGGCGGGGCTGGAGACGCTCGGTGGACGATGCGTGGTCAACTCGGTCAACTTCGAGGACGGCGACGGCCCCGACTCCCGCTATGCCCGCCTGATGCCCGTGGTCAGGGAACACGGAGCGGCGGTGGTGGCGCTGCTCATTGACGAGGAAGGGCAGGCGCGCACCAAGGACTGGAAGGTACGCGTGGCCACCCGGCTGGTCGACGATCTGACCGGCCGTTGGGGGATGGCCCGTGCGGACATCCTGATTGATGCTCTGACCTTCCCGATCGCCACCGGGCAGGAGGAGACCCGGCGGGACGGGATCGAGACCATCGAGGCTATCCGCGAAATCGCTGCTCGTTACCCGGGGGTCAATTTCACCCTGGGCATCTCCAACGTCTCCTTCGGTCTCAACCCGGCGGCCCGGCAGGTGCTCAACTCGGTGTTTCTGCACGAGTGTGTCCAGGCCGGGCTGACCTCGGCGATCGTGCATGCCAGCAAGATCCTGCCGATGTCGAAGATTCCCGATGAGCAGCGGGAGATCGCACTCGATCTGATCTACGACCGACGTCGTGAAGGGTACGACCCGGTTCAGCGCTTCATTGAAGCCTTCGAGGGGGTGGACGCCGCCTCGGCGCGGGCCAGCCGAGCTGAGGAACTGGCCGCGCTGCCGCTCCGGGAGCGGCTCAAGCGCCGGATCATTGACGGTGAGCGCAACGGTCTCGAGGCCGATCTGGACGCGGCCCTCGCCAGCGGGTTGGCGGCGATGGCGGTTATCAACGACATTCTGCTGGATGGGATGAAGGTGGTCGGCGAGCTGTTCGGGTCCGGCCAGATGCAGCTGCCGTTCGTACTCCAGTCCGCCGAGGTGATGAAGTCCGCGGTGGCGTACCTGGAGCCGCACCTGGAGAAGGCCGACGACGGTGGTAAGGGACGGATCGTGCTCGCCACCGTGAAGGGCGACGTCCACGACATCGGCAAGAATCTGGTCGACATCATCCTGTCGAACAACGGCTATGAGGTGGTGAACATCGGGATCAAGCAGCCGATCAACGCCATCCTCGACGCCGCCGAGCAAAACCGCGCGGACGCGATCGGCATGTCGGGGCTGTTGGTGAAGAGCACCGTCATTATGAAGGAGAACCTGGTCGAGATGGCCACGCGGGGCGTTGCGGAGCGCTGGCCGGTCCTGCTTGGGGGCGCGGCGCTGACCCGTGCGTATGTCGAGGACGACCTGCGATCGATGTTCCCCGGCCAAGTGCACTACGCCCGGGATGCCTTCGAGGGGCTCTCCCTGATGGACCGGGTGATGGCCGCCAAGCGTGGTGGCGCTCAGGTGGTGGACCCGGAACGGGAGGCGGCGCTGGCCGCGCGGCGGGAGCGGCGGGCGCGGCAGCAGGCGTTCGTCAGCGAGTCCTTGCCGGAGCTGAACGATGCCTCCGTCCGCTCCGACGTGGCCACCGATGTGGAGGTGCCCACCCCACCGTTCTTCGGCACCCGAGTGGTCAAGGGGCTGCCCCTCGCCGACTACGCGGCCCTGCTCGACGAACGGGCGACCTTCCTCGGGCAGTGGGGACTGCGCGGTACCCGTGGCGGCAAGGGCCCCACCTACGAGGAGTTGGTGGAGACCGAGGGACGGCCGCGGCTGCGCTACTGGCTGGACCGGCTCATCGCCGACCAGGTGCTTGAAGCGGCTGTTGTGTACGGGTACTTCCCGGCCTACTCCGACGGCAACGACCTGGTGGTGCTCGATGAGAACGGGCATTCGGAGCGGGCCCGGTTCACCTTCCCCCGGCAGCGCCAGGAGCGACGGCTCTGCTTGGCTGACTTCTTCCGTCCTCACGGCGGCGAGCTTGACGTGGTGGCGCTACAGCTGGTCACGGTTGGCCAACCGATCAGCGAATACACGGCGAAGTTGTTCGCCCGGAACGAGTACCGCGACTATCTGGAGGTCCACGGGCTGTCGGTGCAGCTCACCGAGGCGCTTGCCGAGTACTGGCACCAGCGGGTCCGGGCCGAGCTGAGACTGTCCGACGACCGTACGGTTGCCACCGCCGACCCGGCGGACCTGGCCGGGTTGCTGCGTAACGACTACCGGGGCTGCCGGTATGCCTTCGGCTACCCAGCCTGCCCGGACCTGGAGGATCGGGCGAAGCTCGTAAACCTGCTGGGGGCGGAACGGATCGGCGTGCAGCTGTCGGAGGAGTTCCAGCTCGTTCCGGAACAGGCTACCGACGCAATTGTCGTGCACCACCCGGAGGCGAGTTACTTTAACGCCAAGTGACACTTGGTTCGTCCGACCAGGTACCGGTGAGGTGTTCCATTTTTAGAAAGCCCGATGCCCTTGCTGGGCTGGGCGAAAGCACGGTGGGTGCCAGCCAGTGGCAACCGGGAGAGCAGCTCAAACCACGAGCTGGGGCAGGTCTAAAGCTCCTCAAGTGGGGCAGCCCCTGCCCGAGGCCGCACCGGACGACTGAGGCCAATCGTCCACGGTTTCGCACCGCGCTCCTCGCCCGGCAACAGGCCGACGCCCGTCCTCGACGTTCGGTCTCCGGGCCCAACCCGGTCCCATGTTGCGGAGCAATGGGTCGACACGTGGATTGAGGTTGCCGTTGCTATTGGAAGCCAAGGCTTCGGCAGCTGGAAGTAGTGGCGTTTCCGGGGAGTTGACTCGGCTGCAGCCACTTATTTTGGCAATGCCCAGGCCTCGGTATTGTTGTCATCTATTTCGGGCGTGTCCAACTCTGCGGTGTGGTTGTGCCGCGCCGCGCTGCCCCGGGCGGGCTGGCGACTTGCTGTTGTCGGCGCAAGAGTTCCGGTGCAAATCGGATTATTGCCTCGATAGCGGACTGAGGGAAACTGGGTCGTAATCGAACCCGCCGCGGTGGCGCTCAGCAACGTTGTGATGCAGGTCAATGGCAATGCTGCGAATCACACTGCATTGGCTTTGTGTAGGTGTTCGCGCTGCGCAACGCTGTGCAAGCGCGTACTGCCGTGTGTCATGGCCAGATACCTGGCCCGGCGTGAGCGTGGCAGAGGATGCAGTTACAGCCAGTGATAAATACGGTGGACCTTGGACTGATCCTGTCGGGTATTGGCTCCAATAATTCCTCTGGGGTGGTAGCGGCTATGCCGATGGTGGGGAAGAATCACTCTTCAATGTCCCATTCGAGATCGAGGTACTTGTCATCGCCAGTCGGTTCTGGTATTAGGGTGCGTATCCCAGTGATCAGCATGATGTCCACAAATTCTGATCAAACAACTATCCAACATAGCGCCGGCGTGTCGGCTCGGCCCCGGGCGCCACCTTTCCGAGAGCAGCGTGGCCCGGCCGCCGTTGGCGTGCCGAGTCGTGCGAAACCTCGTCTTGCAGCAGCGGCCGCTGGCCGCGTACGGGGACTGGTTTGTCATCTACGCGCAGGTGAGTAGGTCGGGTACTCGATGACTGACGCCAGTATTGGCGTCGTCAGGCGAGGAGGCTGCGCGAGCCGTGGGGAGGATGTCTTGGGTAAGTCAATGCCGTCGGTGCGATTTCACGCCCACCCGTCGTGGAAGGTGCGCGGCCGGGAGGAGCATCTGAAGCAGATCAGTACCGATCTGCGCCGGGTAGTGACCGGCGGGCGGTGCCGGGTGCTCATCGTGCAGGCAGCGCCCGGCGGCGGCAAGACCCGGTTGTTGGCTGAGGCGGTCGAGATCGCCGACGGCATGGGTTTCACCGTCGTCGGTGGTGCCATGGCTGGTCCTGAAGCGGCACCTGACGTGGTGCAACTTCCTGCCGCTACTCAGTTCCAGGGGGCTGGCGGCGACCCGGACCGTCGTCACCGTACACGCGTGACCTCCCTGGTCGAGGCGACCGCAACGCGGCTGGGGCACGTCGCGAAGGACGTTCCCACGGTGGTCACCCTCGATGACCTGCACCTGGCTGACCCGGCCTCGCTAACGGCGCTGTGTGATCAAATCCTGGCGCTCAAGGGCCGACCGGCCCTTTGGCTACTGACCTTCACTTCGTTGGCCAGCTCCGTCCCTTCCGACCAGGCGTTGATGTGCTTGAGCAGGCTACGGGGCAGAGTGGCGGTGGAGCTGATCCGAGGGTTGAGTCCGCTCTCGACCAGAGCACTGGAGCAACTGGTCGCCGACCATACCGGATCCATGCCCGACCCAACGCTGCTCGCCCTGGTGGAGAGCCTCAACGACACGCCCTCCGCGGTAATCGAACTGATCCGCGGGCTCATGGAGGACGGCGTCATCGGTACGGATGAGGGCACCTTGGTGCTGACTCCAGATGCGTTGAGCGGTCCCCGCGACGTCCACGCTGTTCAGTTGCCCGCGCCAGTGCCGAAGCGGCTGTCCTCCATGATCGAGGAGAATCTCCAGCAACTCTCCGAGTCGACTGTCAATTCCCTTCGGCTGGCGGCCGTACTCGGGTCTCCGTTCGCACCGGAGGAACTGTCGGCCATGCTCGACGAATCACCGGTTGGTCTCCTGACGGCGGTGCACGAGGCGATGGAACGCAGGATGCTGGTCAGTTGCGGGCAGAAGCTGGCGTTTCGCACTGACTCCATCTGGCGGGTGCTCCTTGACTCGGTGCCGCCGCCGGTACGTGTGTTGCTGCATCGGCAGGCGGCGGAAGTGCTGCTGCAGCGCCCGGACGGGGCCGAACGTGCCGCCCTGCAACTGGCGCACATAGCTCAACCCGGCAACGTCAGGGATATCGAGATCATCGTGGAAGGAGCTCGACGTCTCGTCGCCACCGATCCCACGACCGCGGCCTCCCTGGCGATTCGTGGGATGGACCTGCTGAAACCGGGCCAAGACCAACGCGTGCGCCTGGCCAACACGGCGGCGAAGGCGCTCACCAAGTCGGGGCGGTTGGACGAGGCGGTCACCGTGGCCAGGGACGAGATTGACATGGCCGTGAGTAGGGCGCCCGCGTCGGTGCCGTCGGCCCGCGACATCGCTGCCCTGCAGGCATCGATGTCGACCGCATTGCTGCTACGGGGCGACGTGCCGGCTGCCCGCCGAGCCACCGACGACGTGTTGGCCCGGCAGGCGGGGGGACTTCCACGGGCCGAAGCGACCGTCACCCATCTCGCCGCTTCCTACTTGATCGGTGACGGTACGGCGGTCGAGCAGGCACGCATGATCCTTAGCAGACCCAACCGACGGGACCTGGCGGTCAGGGTCAGCGCGATGACGGTCCGCGCACTGGATCAGTGGCGCGATGGTCATGTGGTGGAAGCGGTGGGGATCCTGCGGGAGGCCGTGGCGCTCGACTATGTCGGCGACACCGTCCAGGTCCTCGACCCGTGTTGGTTCCTCGCCTTCGCGCTTATCCGGATCGATGAGTACGGCGAAGCGGAGGAGGTCGTTCGAGGATTCGCGCAAACGGCCGCTTCGACGGCGAACACCCCGGCGACCGCGGTGCAGGCCGCGCTTCGCGCCCCCCTGCATCTCGCCCAGGGACAGCTGAATGAAGCCGAGAGAGTTGCCCGAGTCGCCTTGCGGCAGGACGGCGCGTACATGCCGATTTTCGCACCGCAGGCGTTGCTGGTCCTGGCCCACGTAGCGCTACGTCGTGGAAGTCCAGCCCTGGCCGCAACCCATCTGAAGGCGCTGGAAGGGGAGGGTCCACAGCATTCCTCCAGCCCGTGGCAGGCCGAGTATCTCCTCCTACAGGCGCAACTGGCCGAGGTGAACGACGGCCCCGCAGCGGCACTGGAAGTGTTGACCGAGACTGGGGCGCAGCCCATCACACCTCGGGAGATCGTTCTGGAGGATCCGGCAGTCGCCGCCTGGTGGGTACGTTGCGCGCTGACGGCAGACCAGCCCGAGATCGCAGGAGCAGTCGTCGACACAATCGATCACCTCAGCAGGCTCAATCCAGAGACCCCCGCGCTACTCGCCGCGGCCACACACGCCCGGGGGCTCGCTGAGGCCGATACCGACGCCCTCGCCGAGGCCGGTCGACTGCACCGAAACCCCTGGGCCCAGGCCGCAACGGCCGAGGACCGTGCCCGGCTCTTTCTCTTTCGGGAGAACCATGAGTCTGCCGTCCTCGAACTCGATCGCGCCATGAACGCCTACGCCCGGTTCGGCGCGGAGCGAGAGGCCGCCCGCGTACGCGCCCAGCTACGCGGACTCGGCGTGTGGCGTCGGCACTGGAAGCATGCGAAGCGTCCAGAATCCGGCTGGGAAAGTCTCACCGAGACCGAACGAAAAGTTGCCGAACTGGTGGCCGGTGGCCTAACTAATCAGCAGGCAGCCGACCGCTTGTTCATCTCACCGCACACCGTTGGTTTCCATCTGCGGCAGATTTACCGAAAGCTCGGTATCCGGTCCCGTTCCGCACTGATCCGAACTGATGCGTCCCGCGTGTCACAGCCCCGTAGCATCATCGCTTAGGGTCTGTTTCGGCGGTGGACGGTCGGTTGTGCTGACCGGCCCAGGATGCGCTTGAGTGCGGTTGGGACCGGGTGCGCAGGCCGGGGGCGGTCGTTGATGCGACCGTCCCCCGGCGCCACCGTCAACCGGCACGACTCGCCGTTGCTGCGCGACCTCCCCGAAGCCGGCCGCGCCGAACTCCTGTCAACTCCGCCAGCACCGGCGTGAGCAGGCCACCGCGCCCACCTTGACCACGCCGCTACACCGACCGCAGGGCCAACTCGTTCTGGCGGGCTCGCGGTTCTGTGTCAAACGCGGCGTGTTCGTGCGCATCAACTCAGGAGAGTACAGCGGGCAGGAAGCTCATTCGACGGATCATCCACTCTGACTCCCATTGGACGGCGGCGTCGGCGCTGAGCCGGGCCTGTGGGAACCGTCGCAGGAACCCACGCACTGCGATCTTCGCCTCGAGCCGGACCAGCGGGGCGCCGATGCAGTAGTGCATGCCGAGGCCGAAGGACAGATGCCCGTGCCCCCGTCGCTCCGTGTCGAAGCTGTCGGCACCCTCGCCCGGTTGCCGGTTCGCGGCCGCGATGCTGACCTGCACGGGGGCACCCTTGGGAATGAGGTAGCCGCCAAGCTCAATATCCTCCAGGGGAAAGCGCCAGGTCGGGTGCGGGAATGGGGGGTGCACCCGCAGGGTCTCCTCGATCCACGCTGTGATGTCCTCGTCAGTTCTCGGTCGCTCGTGCGGTGGCCGGCGTAGGGCCTCGTACAGCGAAGTGGAGATTAGGCTCCCCGTGGTTTCGTAGCCAGTAATGATCATTCCCAGGGTCCAGACGATAACCTCACCCTCGGTGACGGCGGCACCTGGTCCGTCGGAGCCGGCCAGCAGCCCGGTTATCACCCCGTCGCGTAGCCCATCCGGGTTGCGTACCCACTCCTCAACCGCCCCGAACAGACCTCCGATCGCCTCTCGGCGGGCGGCGTAGTCAGAGGAGTACAGCATGATGTCAGTGATGCTGCGCAGTCGGTGCTCTGCCGCTGGGGGGAGACCGAGCATCTCGGAGATGAACGCCAGCGGGATCTTGTGGGTGTAGTTGGTGACCACGTCGACCTCGGCGTTGCTTCCGGCGGCCGCTTTGCTGAGTTCGTCCAGGAATCCCTCGACCTTGGTGGCTACCTGCTCGCCCCATCGCTCGGTGTTACGAGGGCTGAGTACCGGGGCGTGGATCCGTCGGATCCGCGCGTGGTTCTCACCGTCGCTCATGATCATTGCCCGCGCGTACTCTGGCGGCGGCTGGGCTGTCACCATCAGTCCCGGCTGGCGCATCCATTCTGGGACAAGGGTGATGTCCTTCCCCATCTTGGGATGGGTGAGAGCCTGCTTCACCAGCTCGCGGTCGCATACAACCCAGGCATGCCGCCCGAGGTAGGGAATGCGCACCACCGGAGCTATCCGGGCGGCCGCGATCAGGTCCGGCATGCAGTCAAACAGCCCTGGGTCGACCGGCATGCTCGTCTCGGGAGCTTCGCCTAATTCGGCGTTCGTGGTAGCACTCATTGTGTGGGACCTCCGGTAGGGACTCGACCCTGGGATTCAGCCATGTCCTCGATCAGCTCAGCCGCTCGTTGCGGTGCGTCGTAGCGTTGGTGTTCGCGGGACAGCGCGCGTGCCCGCTGCCGGTAGCGCCCGTCGTGCAGCACGGTGACCACGGCATTACGCAGGGCGTCCTCGGACACCGCGCGGCGGGGAAGAACGACACCCGCTCCGGACCACGTGATCCGGGCCGCGACGTCGGGATTCTCCTCGGTCGCCGGCGCGGCGACCAGGGGCACACCGTGGGCGAGGGCAGCGTTGACGCCGTTGTAGCCCCCGTTTGTCAGCATCACGTCCACGTGTGGCAGTAGGTGATGGTAAGAGACGAACCGCTCCAGCCGGACGTTGCCGGGTAGCGGCCGCAGCAGCTCGACGTCCAGATCGCTCCCCGTGGTCACCACAACCAGGAAGTCCTCGGCTGCCAGCGCCCGGACTGCGGGAACAAGCAGTCGGTCGACATCGTTGGCGGTGGTGCCCTGGGTGATGAGCACCACCGGCTTGCCGGCATCCAGCTCGTGCCACCAAACGGGCGGGTCGAACCTCTCCGGTGGCGCTCCGAAGAGTCCGCCAATGAAGTGCGTCCCTGGTAGGAGATCGGTGCGGGAAAACTCAAAGGACGGCACGGTGGTCACCAGATACAGGTGTGGGGGACGTGCGATGTTCTCCATGGCTCGTGTTCTCAACCGTGGCAGATCCACCGAGCCTCGTACCCGATCGGCCTCCCGGCGTAGGTCCCGCATGGACAGTTGATCGCCGACGAACCGCAGCAGGGCGTTCCGGGCTCGTCCAACGTGGGAGGAACTCGGTTGCAACCCCAACCCGAGCGGTGCGGTGTCCCGACTGCCCAGGATGTAGATCGAGTTGCTCAGCCAGGCCAACGGCAGACCGGTCCGTTCGCTTGCGAAGCATGCGCCATAGCACATGTCGTCGGCGAGGATGCAGTCGGCGGGAAAGCGTTCGAGTACGCGGAGTAGATCGGTGAGCTGGCCGGGCGCGGTGTGGTAGAAGATGTCGCGTACGCCGATCTTGAAGCTGGCGAGTCCGGTCAGACCAGCGTGGTGTGGAAACGCCTCCTCCCGACTCCTGCCGCCGAAGTCGAGTGCGTCACTCATGGGCTCGAATCGCGCCCCGGCCTGCTCGACCTGGTTCTGGAAGGCGCGGCCGGTGTACCACCGCACCTCATGTCCACGTCGAGTCAGTTCGCCCGCGACATCCACCATGCTAACGATATGTCCGGGTGCCGGCGTGGTAGCGATCAATACACGCATCAACATCGCCTCCGTCGGGCCTCGCTTCACCGTTCGCCAGTGTCACCGAATGCCGGGGTCGTGAGCATCACCTCGGGGTGAATCCCACGTGTCTACGTAGGATGGGGGCCCGCTACGGCTGTGTGGGACGCACCGGTTCGCTGGGCAAACCACCTGTGGCCATGCCCATCACGTGATGTGCGGACGGTGCCCGGGTGGAATCATTGTCGACAGGTCGATCTCGTCATCGCCCTTCGAGCACATTCCTGTGCTATGCGCATCGTGTTGAGAGGACACCTGTGGTGGCAGCCTTGCGAAACAGTGGCGGGCCGGGACTCGCCATTAATGGGCAGAAGCGGGTCACCGTAATAGGCGCGGGCATCGCCGGGCTGGTGACGACCTACGAACTTGAGCGCCTCGGCCACAAGGTCGAGATTATCGAAGCGAGCCGTAGCGTCGGCGGCCGAATCGACACACACCGGTTCACCGTCGGTGGCCGACCCGGTCCTTTCGCCGAACTAGGGGCGATGCGGATTCCCGCAGGGCACAGGCTGACCAGGCACTACATCGCCGAGCTCGGTCTGCAGGATCAGGTGCACCGGTTTCAGACGCTCTTCTCCGACGACGCCGCCTATCTGCCAACCTCGACGGGCTACGTCCGCGTCGGCGAGGCACACGAAACGCTGGTAAAAGAGTTTGTTGCTGGGCTTCCGAACCGGCGCTACCGGGAGAACACCCTGCTCTTTGGCGCCTGGCTCGACGCCACCATCCGGGCTGTGGCGCCCCGCCAGTTCTACGACGGCATGCAGAACGAGATCGGTGTGGAACTACTCGACCTCATCGATGATATCGACCTGACGCCGTACCGGTGTGGTAGCTCGGGAAACCGAATTGATCTGCACTCCTTCTACGCTGACCACCCGTTGATCCGGTCTCTCTGCCCGCCGCATCTCGAACGTTTCCTCGACGACGTACTCGATGAGACCGGCTCCAGCATCATCCGGTTACGGTCGGGAATGGACATGTTGCCCCAGCGGCTCGCGGCCCAGATCCGTGGACCGATCTCGACGGGCCACGAGGTGGTGGGGATCGAGGTCCACGACGACACAGTGGTGCTCCATGTCCGGCAGGGTACGAAGATCGTCACGACGAGCTGTGACTATGTGGTCTGCACCATTCCGTTCACGGTGCTCCGGGGAGTTCGGCTGGTCGGATTCGATGACGATAAGCTCGACATTGTCCATCAGACGAAGTATTGGCCGGCGACGAAGGTCGCCCTCCACTGCCGCGAAGCGTTCTGGAAGAAGGACGGAATCAGCGGTGGTGCCTCCTTCACCGGTCGGCACGTACGGCAGACCTACTACCCGCCTGCTGATGGTGATCCGGCACTCGGGGCCGTGCTGCTCGCCAGCTACAGCATCGGGCCTGACGCCGACGCACTCGGTCGCCTGAGCGAGGCGGAACGTAACGCGCTGATCATCAGGGAACTGAGTGACATGCATCCTGAGCTGCGTGAACCCGGTATGATCCTCAACGTGGCAAGTCGGGCCTGGGGCCGGCACCGATGGTCACTCGGGGCAGCCACCGTACGGTGGGGGCAGGAGACCGCGCTCCGTGAAGCGGAGCGGCGAGAGGCGGCACGGCCGCAGAAGCGCCTCTTCTTCGCAGGTGAACACTGTTCGTCAAAGCCCGCCTGGATCGAGGGCGCGATCGAATCGGCCATTGATGCCGCCCACGAGATCGAATGGCACGAGCTCCGCGTCGACCGTGAGTTCGCCACCACCCGGTCGAGCCAGTTGGGAAAGTCGGCATGAGTGTTTTCGATCTGCCCCGGCTGCACTTCCGGGGAGCGGCGACGACACACCTGCCCACCGGTCCACGGAGCGGCCTGGTGGACCTTGCCACGAACACCGCGCTCACTGAGGACGGTCGGGCGTTTGCCGTAGCGCGTCCGGCGCACGCATACCACGACTATCTCGACCAGGTGGGGCCACGCTTTGACCACACCGGCCGCCCCTGCGCCGACGGACCCTTCAGTGCGGCCAAGGGTAGGGACTTCGCCGGCAACGGGCACTTTTCGGTGGACGCGCGGATCGTCAGCGTCGAGGCTCGCACCGGCGAGATCGATACCGCGGACCCGGTGGTCGGGCGAACCGTTGACATGTGGGGGCACTTCAACGAATACCTTGGCACGACGGTCAACCGGGCCCGTGTCTTCGATGTTGACCCGGCCGCTGACCGGACCACGACGCTGATGGTGGGGCAGTTTGGCTTTGGGCGCGACGGGCGATCCCATGACCGCGGCTACCTCGCCACCGGATCGGTCCACGGCTTCGTGCCGCCGAGGTGGCACAACGCGGACCACCGCACCGACATCGACGACCACTGGCAGGCCAAGGAGCTGCGTCGGTCCGTCGTGCACCAGTTCGTCGTGACGAAGGACGAACTGACCTGGCTCGACGCGGCAGCAGCCTTCCCGGCCGTGCGGCTACTCAGAGACACCGATGCGAGCGGCCTGGTGGTGCAGTTCTCGCTCAGCCACATGTCCGTCCCGACCGTGCCCGACCAGCCGAGCCGGTGGCAGTTGTCCGGGACGATAGCTCCCTGGTACCCGCACGAACTGCGGAGCTACCCGGCGGGCCGCCTGCTCGTCCCGGACAGTCGGGGTCTGCGCCGCACCAACGGCCGGCTGCACAACCTGTCAGTCGAGCTGACCGACACCCATGCCGTCCTCAACATGATCACGGCGGTGCCCGTTGACAGGAATGGACCGGTAGATCTCGGGGATCTCGAGTTGCGTACCGCCGACAGCGATCGGGTGGTAGCCCGCCTGCCCCGGGAGGCGTATCTCGACCAGGAGTACATCCTCGCCTGTGGCCTGGTGACCGTGCCCATCGAGATCTCCGCAGCGGCCGCGGCCGCGGAGCCGTTGCGCCTGGTCACCAGCGGATCGGGCGGTGTGGGGCGACAGCTGCGGGAGCGGGAGGTCAACGTACAGGTCGACGAGTCGGCGCGCATTCTTGAGCACCCACGAGACGCCGAGGACGCGAACCACGACAGTGAGGTTCCCGTGCGTGCCTTCGTCCGGGGCCGGCCGAGCGCCGTCCACGAGATCTGGGTGCGGCAGTTTTTCAACCCCCGGGCTCTGCCCGGTAATCCGGCAGCCTGTTCCCCCAAGGCCCGCTGTTCCGACATCGACGTGGTCCGGCTGCGTTCGGGACGGCTGAACCAGCCCGGAAGCTGGTCGAGCGCCTGCGTTCTCGGTACTGACCAGGAGGGGTATGGGTGGTTCACGATGCGGGGCGGGACGGCCGGTACGGCCCTGGTGCTGCTCTCCACCGACGCCGACGACCTGCCCTGCGATGTGGACGCTCCCGGCTCCGCGATGCTGGCCTACGACCACGACGACACCCTCGGCTATTGGCCCGGCGCCGGCTATCTCTCGATCCGTGTCCTACCCGACGACTGGCGACTGGCCGGCCTCGAGCAGAAGGACGTGACGTTCGCGCTGGTCTACCGGGAGGTCTTCGCCTTCTACGAGCACCTGTTCTCCTTCATGAAAGCAGAGGTCTTCAGCCTGGCGGACCAGTGCAAGGTGGAGACGTACGCCAAGTTGATCTGGCAGATGTGCGACCCCCGGAACAAGGCGAAGACCTACTACATGCCGCCAACGCGGGATTTGTCCGAGCCGAAGGCCCGGCTCCTGCTGAAGTATCTACGCGCGCAGCAGGTGCCGGATTCGGTCCTCCTGACCGCACCGGCGACGAGTCGCCGTAGCCACCGGATAGCCAACCGCGATCAACTTGTGCGCGTGCTGCGCGAGGCGGCGGCGGTCGAATTAGCCGTCATGCTCCAGTACCTCTACGCAGCCTATTCCGTGCCCACCTACGGCGTTGGGCGGGAGTACGTACGGCGAGGTGCGTGGACGTCCGAGCAGTTGCTGCTGGCCTGTGGCGACGGTGGGGAGACCCTTGACGAGGGTGTCCGTAGCATGCTGCTGAACATCGCCCGCGAGGAAATGATCCACTTCCTGTTGGTCAACAACATCCTCGTGGCGCTGGGCGAGCCCTTCCACGTGCCGCGGATCGACTTCGCCACGATCAACTGCGAGCTTCCCGTACCGCTGGACTTCTCCCTCGAAGGCCTGGGAATCGGTAGTATCGAGCGCTTCACCTTGATCGAACGGCCGGAAAATCACGTACCCGACGTGCTACGAGCTGATGGCGCGGCGGCCCAGGAGGGTGGCCACACCTACGCCTCGCTGAGTGACCTTTACTCCGCCATCCGGGAGGGGCTACAGGACATCCCCGACCTCTTTCTGGTCGACCAGGGTCGGGGTGGCGGGGAACATCATCTCTTCCTGCGGGAATCGGTCAACCGCCGCTACCCCGACTACCAGCTCGAGGTCGACAACCTGTCGAGTGCACTGTTTGCCATCGATATCATCACCGAGCAGGGCGAGGGTGGAGTGCTCACCGCCGGACCTGAGGAGGAGTCGCACTATACCTCGTTCCTGCGAATCGGCGAACTCCTCCGTGGCACGGTCGCCCCGGGGGGCGAGCTGTGGCAGCCGGCCTACCCCGTGCTGCGGAATCCGACCCTTCGGCGTGGTGAGCGGGCCATGGAGACGGTCACTGATCCGGATGCCCGAACGGTTATGGCACTGTTCAATCGCGCGTATTTCATGGCGTTGCAGCTCATGGCGCAACACTTCGGGGAACGTCCGGACGGGAGTCTGCGGCGGTCCGACCTGATGAACGCGGCGATCGACATGATGACGGGCCTGATGCGCCCCCTCGCTGAACTGCTGGTGACGCTGCCCTCGGGGCGGCGCGGTAGGACTGCCGGACCCTCGTTCGAATTGATAGAACACCCCGCACCGGTGCCCCGCCCAGAAGTGGCCCGACGCGGCATCGCCCGGCGTCTCGATGACCTCGCGGCCGAGTGCCGCACAGCTTCCCTGGTGCCGAGGCGGGTGGGGGAGATGAGCGCGTTCTGGGCCGACCACTTCCGGCCGTGATGGTGACCGGGCTTCCCGCGGTGCCTGAGCAGCAACCCGGGCCGACTTTCTGGAGGGAGAGCGTATGTCGTCCACGACGTTGCCGCGATTCACCCTGACCGGCTGGAACAGGGAGGACATCGTCAATCCCTACCCGGTGTACCGGCGCTACCGGGAGGTCGCCGCGGTGCACCGGGGCGAGGCGGGCGGCGATGCCCCGGAGACCTTCTACGTCTTCTCCTACGACCAGGTTGCCCAGGTGCTGTCGAGTAGTTGCTTCGGTAGGGGGAGGTCCCTGGACGCCACGGCGGCATCTGTCCCGGTACCGGCCGACCAGAAGGCCCTCCGGGCTGTCGTCGAGAACTGGCTGGTGTTCATGGACCCGCCACGGCACACCGAACTACGTTCGCTACTGAACAGAAGCTTCTCTCCCCGGATCGTCACCGGCTTGCGGCCCCGCATCGCGCGGATCGCGCAGGAGCTCCTGTCACGACTGGGCCGCCAGGTGGAAACGGACCTCGTCGAGGGATTCGCCGCGCCGCTACCGATCCTTGTCATCGCCGAGCTGCTCGGGATTCCAGCGGAGCGGCACGGGTGGCTGCGTACGAACGCGTTAGCGCTACAGGAGGCCAGCTCCTCCCGGGCACGTCGGGATACCGCCGGCTACGCACGGGCCGAAGCGGCCGCACAGGAGTTCACCGAGTACTTTCGGGAGCAGGTGCGCCTCCGGCGCGGCAGCGCCGGTGATGATCTGCTGACGATCCTCGCCAACGCGCAGCTACGCGGAGCACCAGTAAGTCTGGACGCAGTCGTGGGGACCGGCGTTCACCTACTGACCGCCGGACACGAGACCACCACCAACTCGTTGGCGAAGGCGGTGCTTGCGCTTCAAGCACACCCAGCGGTACTCGAGGAGCTGCGTGGCGCCGACGGCCTGACGGCGGATTCGATTGAGGAGTTCCTGCGCTATGACCCGCCCGTGCAGGCGGTGACCCGGTGGACGCACCAGGACACCACCCTTGGCGGCTGGGAGGTACCTCGTGGTAGCCGAGTGGTGGCGTTGCTGGGCTCGGCCAATCGGGATCCGGCACGCTTTCCGCTGCCTGATGCCCTGGATGTGCATCGCCCAGCCGACCGGCAGCTTGGGTTTGGCCTGGGCATCCACTACTGCCTCGGCGCGACGTTGGCCCGCGCCGAGCTCGAGATCGGGCTCCAGACGTTACTGAACGGTCTTCCCACCCTGGGCTACCCAGCCCAGTACGTCGACTACGCCGACGACATGGTCTTCCACGGACCGAGCCGGCTGATACTCGTCAACCCAGGAGAAAGGTTCTGCCAATGACCGCAATCTCGTCCCAGCCTGTGCCGCAGGCGGTCGGTGAACTCTACGACCGTCTCACCCTGAGCGCCATGAGTGACGGCACGTTCAACCCCAATGTACACATCGGATTCTGGGATTCCCCGGAGTCGGGTGCTTCGGTCAACGAGGCGATGGACCGGCTGACCGATGTGTTTATTGAGCGCCTGCGGGTCAGCGCCGCGGATCACGTTCTCGATCTGGGTTGCGGAGTCGGCGGACCGGCGCTACGACTGGTGTCGCGGACTGGCGCACGGGTCACCGGCATCAGCATCAGTAAGGAGCAGGTGAAGAGCGCCAACCGCCTGGCCGCCGAGGCGGGGGTCGCCGACCGCGCCGTGTTCCAGCACGGGGACGCGATGCGACTCCCATTCCCGGACCAGTCGTTCGATGCCGTTATGGCTCTCGAGTCGATGTGCCACATGCCGGACCGGCAGCAGGTGCTCACCGAGGTGTGCCGGGTACTTGTCCCGGGTGGCCGGCTCGTCCTGACCGATGTGTTCGAGCGCTTCCCGCGTAAGGAGGTCCGGCATCAGGGAATTGACAAGTTTTGCAACGACCTGATGTCGACCACGGCGGACATCGACGACTATGCCGCCATGCTCCACCGTTCCGGTCTGCGGATGCGCGAGCTCCTCGACGTCACCGAACAGACCACCCTGCGCCTGGCGGACGAGTTGGCCAAGTTGCCCGTACTGGACGAACGCCCCGCTGCTTTGAACGAAGGCAACTTCGAGTTCTCCGATGATGCCTTCAAGCCGTCCGACCTGGAGGGTGTGGACGACTTCGGCTGCCTCCTGGCAACGGCGGAGCGCCCGTAGCGCAGTTTCGGTGTCGGGGGGCGGTATCCAACGCCTCCCGGCACCGGAAGGGCTATCCGATTTTTGGCACGAGGAAAGCGGGACAATATGTCTGACTCCGGCGAGTGGACCGACGTGCTGATCGTGGGCGGAGGGCCGGTCGGAATGGCGTTGGCTCTGGACCTGAGATACCGCGGCATCGACTGCATGGTGGTCGAATCGGGTGACGGTGAAGTCCGGCACCCCAAGGTGAGTACGATCGGGCCACGCTCGATGGAGCTGTTTCGCCGTTGGGGACTCGCAGCTGCCATCCGTGGTGCAGGCTGGCCAGCCGATCATCCGCTGGACATCGCCTGGGTCACCAAGGTCGGCGGTCACGAGGTGCACCGGTACCGGCGGGGCACGACGGCGAGCCGTGGACCTTTCGTGCACACGCCGGAGCCGGATCAGATTTGTCCAGCGCACTGGCTGAACCCACTGTTGCAACGCGCCGTCGGAGTGCACCCGACCGGCCCGTTGCGACTGAGGACGACCGTGGACCGCGTACGCCAGGCGGCCGACCACGTCGAGGCGACCCTCATCGAGGGTGCTTCTGGCCGGACCAGCACTGTTCGGGCGCAGTTCCTGGTCGCCTGTGACGGTGCCGCCTCTCCCATCCGGCAGGCGTCCGGCATCGGCGCTCGGCCTCGCCACAAGACCCAGGTGTTTCGGAATATTCTCTTCCGAGCCCCTGAGCTCAAGCGGCAACTCGGCGACCGGGTCGCCCTTGTCTACTTCCTCATGCTGTCATCCCGGTTGCGCTTCCCCATGCGTTCGCTGAACGGCAGTGATCTCTACAACCTGGTTGTTGGTGTCGACGGCGGGGCCCAGGTTGACGGCAAGTCCTTGATCAAGGATGCCATCGCTTTCGAGACTCCAGTGCAGTTGCTCAGTGACAGCGAGTGGCATCTCACCCATCGGGTGGCCGACAGCTATCGAGCGGGAAGGGTATTCCTCGCGGGCGACGCCGCCCACACCCTCTCACCCTCCGGTGGATTCGGCCTCAATACCGGGTTCGGCGATGTCGCGGACCTGGGCTGGAAGCTTGCCGCCGCACTGAATGGCTGGGCCGGGAGTCAGCTACTGGACACGTACGAGACCGAGCGTAGGCCGATCGCGCTGGAGAGCCTGCAAGAGGCGAATCTCAACCTGGAACGCACCATGCGTCGGCAGGTTCCGCCCGAGATCCACGCCGATGGTCCCATCGGTGAGGTGGCTCGCGCAGAGTTGGCCAGCAAGCTGGTGCAGGGCGGAGCGCATCGCGAGTTCGACGCGCCAGCGATTCACTTCGGGCTGTCTTACCGATCCTCGACCATTATCGCTGACCCGTTGGGTCCGCCGCGTCCAGGCAAGCCGGACAGCCACTGGCGCCCGGGCAGCGAGCCCGGCTACCGCGCCGCACATGCCTGGTGGGATGCCAACACATCCACGCTCGACCTATTTGGTCATGGCTTCGTTCTGGTGTCCTTCGCCGAGAGCATGAGAATGTCCGCCTTGGAACGCGCTTTCGCCGAACAGCACGTACCGCTGACCGTACGACGCGGAACTGACCCGGAGATCGCCAAGCTCTACGAGCGTCCCTTCGTGCTGGTCCGCCCTGATGGCCATGTCGCATGGCGCGGCGACGACCTACCTATCGATCTTGTGACCTTCGTTGACAGGGTTCGCGGCGAATCCTGACCTGCCTACGCTCGTGGAGTTCGGGGGAGCGCTCTGGCCGGGTGGCCTGGCAGCGACCGCGGCAGTGGAAGTGCTGGGAGGAAGGTCTTCCGGTGGCGGCAGGGCCGAAATTCCGGACCTGGCTCTGATCTGGGAGGCCGAACACATGGAGGAAGTGGTGTGAAAGGAATAGTTCTGGCCGGTGGGTATGGGACCCGGCTGCATCCAATTACTCTGGGTGTTTCGAAGCATCTTCTGCCAGTCTATGACAAGCCAATGATCTACTATCCGCTATCCGTTCTCATGCTCGCAGGTGTAACGGACATAAAGATCATTTCCTCGCCGGATGACCTTCCTCTGTTCCAGCGACTGCTGCGGGACGGTTCCCAGTTCGGGCTGTCGCTGAGCTACGCCGAACAGGACAAGCCCCGAGGTTTGGCCGATGCCTTTCGCATCGGCGCCGACCACATTGGTGACGACTCGGTTGCCCTCGTGCTGGGTGACAACATATTCCACGGTCCCGGCTTCAGTGACCTGTTGCAGCAGACCGTGGTGAACATCGACGGCTGTGTGTTGTTCGGCTACCCCGTACGTGATCCGGAACGGTACGGAGTGGGCGAGCTGGACCGGTATGGACGGCTCGTAAACCTGGTGGAAAAGCCGTCCCGACCCCGCTCCAACCTCGCCATCACGGGACTCTACCTCTACGACAATGACGTGGTGGAGATCGCTCGTGATCTCCAGCCGTCCGACCGCGGTGAGTTGGAGATCACCGACATCAACCGTGTCTACCTCCAGCGCGGTAAGGCCGAACTGATCTCACTGGGGCGCGGCTTCGTGTGGCTGGACACCGGAACTCACGATGCGCTGACCGAGGCGAGCCAGTATGTGCAGATTATGGAGCACCGACAAGGTGTTCGGGTCGCCTGTCTGGAGGAGATCGCCTGGCGAATGGGGTTTATCGATCAGGACGCCTGTCACCATCTTGGTCGCCAACTTGCGAAATCACCCTATGGGCAATACGTGATGGAGGTGACCGCAACCGCCCGCCGGACCGCCGCCACCGCCTCGTAGCTATCCCCCATTCGCGTGCCTCCGAGAACTGGTGTTACCCATGCCTTTGATTCCATGTAGTTACCGTCACCTGGGCGCCGCTAAACGGGTCGCAGCGGGACCCGGTGACGGCCAGGCGCCTAGTCCGCCCCAAAATAGCTTCGCTGTCGACCGCTCCGGACCGACTGCCCTCGCCAGCCGGCCTGTCGCGGTGGGTGGGAGGCCCTGGTGAGGATTCTGGTCACCGGCGGTGCCGGTTTTATCGGCTCACACTATGTGCGATCCCTGCTGGCCGGCGAGTTGGCCACCGACGATCCGGCCGCGACGTCGGACGCCTGCGTCACTGTCCTGGACAAACTCACCTACGCCGGCAACCGCGCCAACCTGCCAGGCGCACACCCACGCCTGGACTTCGTGCAGGGTGACATTTGTGACCAGGCGTTGCTGCGGGACCTGTTCGAAGGCCATGACGCCATCCTGCACTGCGCTGCCGAGTCACACGTAGACCGCTCGGTCGACGGTGCGGAAAACTTCGTACGCACCAATGCGTTGGGTACCCAGTCGGTGCTGGAGGCGGCTGTCGCAGTCGGTGTACCGCGGGTCGTTCACGTCTCCACCGACGAAGTGTACGGATCCATCGAACACGGAGCATGGACCGAGGCGTGGCCACTCCTACCGAACTCCCCGTATGCGGCCTCGAAGGCGAGTGCGGACCTCATTGCCCGATCCTACTGGCGCACCCATGGTCTGAACGTCTCGATCACGAGATGTGCGAACAACTACGGGCCCCACCAGCACCCCGAAAAACTCATCCCGCGGTTCATCACGAACCTGCTCGAGGGTCTGCCGGTGCCCGTGTACGGCACCGGGGGGAACGTGCGCGAGTGGCTGCACGTCGCCGACCACTGCCGCGCACTCCACCGGGTGCTCATCCACGGGCGTCCCGGCGAGGTGTACAACGTGGGCGGTGGAACCGAGTTGACCAACCTGGACTTGACCGAGCATCTGTTACGACTGTGCGGCGCGGACAAATCCATGATTCGTTACGTCACTGACCGCAAAGGGCATGATCAACGGTACTCCCTCGACGACACCAAAATCCGCGAGAGTCTCGGCTACCGGCCGCGAGTGACCTTCGCCGAAGGGCTGGCCGAGACCGTCGCCTGGTACCGCGACAACCCGCGATGGTGGAGAGCCGCCAACCTCGGCGCACCTCGTACACCATCGCGGCACCCAGTCGGGCGGCGACCGGTGCGGTCCGTGGACCACGCATCCGTATCGACAACCAGGAGTCACTGAAATGACGACCCGTGTGTGGGACTACCTACCGGAGTACGCCAAGGAAAAGGAGGACATCCTCGACGCGGTGCAAACGGTGTTCGGCTCGGGGCAGTTGGTGCTCGGTGCGAGTGTCCGCGGCTTCGAGGAGGAGTTCGCCGCCTACCATTCGCTGCCGTACGCCACCGGGGTGGACAACGGCACTAACGCGTTGAAGTTGGGGCTGGAGGCGCTTGGCATCGGACCCGGTGACGAGGTCATCACGGTCTCCAACACCGCGGCTCCCACCGTGGTCGCCATCGTGGGGGCCGGAGCGACGCCGGTTTTCGTTGACGTCCGCGAGGAGGACTTCCTCATGGACACTGACCAGGTCGCCGCCGCCATCACGCCCCGGACTCGCGCGATTCTTCCGGTGCACCTCTACGGCCAGTGCGTGGACATGGCGCCACTGACCCGCCTCGCCGAGCAGCACGGTCTGAGAGTCCTGGAGGACTGCGCCCAGGCACACGGTGCACGCCATCATGGACGCCTCGCGGGCACCATGGGCGATGCGGCCGCTTTCTCCTTTTACCCCACCAAGGTTCTCGGCGCGTACGGCGATGGCGGAGCGGTGATCACCGCGGACGAGTCGGTCGACCGTCACCTCCGGCAGCTGCGCTACTACGGGATGGAAAAGGTCTACTACGTGGTCCGTACGCCGGGGCACAACTCGCGCCTGGACGAGGTGCAGGCCGAGATTCTGCGGCGCAAGCTTGGCCGGCTGGACGAGTATGTCGCCGGACGCAACGCGGTCGCCCGGCGGTGGGAACAACTGCTCGGCGACCTTTCCGGCCCCGGTGGTCTGCGGCTGCCGACCACCAACCCGGGCAACACCCACGTCCACTACGTCTATGTTGTCCGGCATCCCGAGCGGGATGCGATCATCCAGGCGCTGCAGGCATACGACGTCGCGCTCAACATCAGCTATCCCTGGCCGGTGCACACGATGGACGGCTTCTCGTACCTCGGCTATCGCGAGGGCTCGCTGCCGGTGACCGAGGGGCTGGCCAGGGAGATCTTCTCACTACCCATGTACCCGTCCCTGCCGGAGTCGGAGCAGGAGCGGGTGGCAGTGGCCCTGCGCGAGGTGTTGGCCGGACTGTGAGCCCGCACCAGAAACCCGGATCCACGAACCGGCGGCGACAGCCGTCCCGGAAGGAGATCTCCTGATGCCGGACAATCCCCCGAACAACGGGTATCGACCCGAGGACGTTCACGGAATGACGGTGCGCCGACTCGCCATCGACGGTGCCCTCGAGTTCACGCCCAACGTCTACCGGGACCGGCGCGGGCTGTTCGCGTCGCCGTACCAGGAGCCGGCCTTCACCGCGACGTTCGGCCGGCCGCTGTTCCCCGTACGCGACCTCAGCCACAACGTGTCGGCCCGTGGTGTGCTGCGTGGTATCCACTACACCTCGACGCCCCCCGGACGAGCGAAGTACGTCTACTGCCCGTACGGGAAGGTGCAGGACTTCCTCATTGACCTGAGAGTCGGATCGCCCACCTTCGGTCGTTGGGACAGCACCGAACTCGACGGTGATAGCTGCCGGGGGGTCTACATTCCGGTGGGAGTCGGCCACGCCTTCCTGTCGTTGGCGAACGACTCCATGATCGTGTACGCGATGTCCAAGGGCTACGTCGCGGAGGACGAGCTAGCCATCTCGCCGCTGGACCCGGCACTGGGACTGACGTTCCCCGCGGGGATAACCCCACTGCAGTCGGACCGGGACCGGGCCGCCCCCACGCTCGCCGAGGCGTTGGATCGTGGCCTGCTCGGCGACTACGCGCTGTGCCGAGACGTGGAGGCGAAGCTGTGGCAGTAGAACGTCCCCTCGTCGTGCTGCTCGGTGCGACCGGCTTCGTCGGCTCCGCCGTGCTGCGCGAGCTCGCCGTACGCGACGTTCGGGTGCGGGCCGTCTCGCGACACGCGGCGCCAGTCCCCGCACCCGCTCGCGCCGAGATCGAGGTGCACACCGCCGACCTCACCGAGCCCGGACGGCTGCGCCAGGCCGTTGCCGGCGCCGACGCCGTCATCCACAGCATCGCCTACATCGCCGGCTCGACGACCTGGCGCATCAACGAAGGTGACTCGGCCGCGGAACGCGTCAATGTCGGGCTGGTGCGCGACCTCGTCGAGGTGCTGCGCGACGGCGACCGGAACCGCCCGCCCCTGCCCGTGGTCTTCGCCGGCGCCGTCTCACAGGTCGGGTTCACCGACAAGGAGGTGCTCGACGGCAGCGAGCCCGACCGGCCCCAGGGCGAGTACGACCGGCAGAAGCTCACGGCCGAACGGGTGCTGTTGGAGGCACATGCCGAGAAGACGCTGCGTGCTGTGTCGATCCGGCTGCCCACGGTGTTCGGGTATGGTCCGCACTCCACCGCCCGGGACAAGGGCGTGGTGTCCACCATGGTACGGCGGGCCCTGGCTGATGAACCGATCACCATGTGGCACGACGGCACCGTACGGCGGGACCTGCTCTACGTCGAGGATGTGGCGCGTGCACTCGTCGCAGCGGTTGACCACGTGGATGCCCTGGCCGGGCAGTCGTGGCTACTCGGATCCGGGCGCGGGTTGCCGCTGGGTGAGGTGTTCACCACGGTGGCGGATCTGGTCGCCGAACGCACCGGAAAGCCGCCCGTGCGGGTCACCTCGGTTTCGCCACCCCCGCATGCGGAGCCGGGCGACTTTCACCACATCACGGTCGACGCGACCCCGTTCCGGACGGTCAGCGGCTGGCGACCGCAGGTGCCACTGACCGAGGCGCTGCGTCGCACGGTCGACTTCTGCGCCAGTGCTGCCGAGGCGGAGCGGTCATGACCCGGCATCGCGCCAGTCATCGCTCGGCGGCCCGGCGCCCCCGCGCGCGATCCCGCCGCCAGGTCTCCCGATGACCGCGCCGACGGTACTGCGCCGACGCGCCGACGACACGCTGGCTCAACGGCTGGCACGCTCGGCCGGCCGGCAGGCTGAGGGCTTCGCGCTACGCACGGACGAGGTCGCCGATTGGCTTGCCGGACGGGCTCGGGCGCATCACTTCCGAGTGAAGCGAATCGGGCTGAGTGATCTGGATGGCTGGTTCTTCGCGACGGATACCGGCAACCTGCACCACCACACCGGCCGCTTCTTCTCGGTCGAAGGACTCGCTGTCAGTCGTAGCGAGGGGGTGATCCGCCAGTGGCAGCAGCCGATAATCCGGCAGCCTGAGGTGGGAATTCTTGGCATCCTGGCCAAGGAGTTCGACGGTGTGCTGCACTTCCTCCTTCAAGCGAAGATGGAGCCCGGTAACCGGAACATGCTGCAGTTGTCACCAACAGTGCAGGCCACTCACAGTAACTACACTGGCGCGCACCGGGGGGCGCCGGTGAAGTACCTGGAGTACTTCACCGACCCCAGCCGCGGAACTGTGCTGACCGACGTCCTCCAGTCGGAGCACGGTTCCTGGTTCTACCGGAAGTCCAACCGCAACATCGTGATGGAAGCGGTGGGCGACGTGCCGGTGGACGACGACTTCTGTTGGCTGACCCTCGGGCAGATTGGTGACCTGCTGCGTCAGGACAATGTCATAAACATGGACGCACGAACGGTTCTGGCCAGTTGTCCGGTGCGGTCGAACGAGCCGGGCGCCCTGCACACCGACATGGAGCTGCAGTCCTGGTTCACCGTCGAGCGGTCCCGCCACAGCCTGACCGTCGAGCGGGTTCCACTGGCCGGTATTGGGGAGTGGAAACGCAACGAATTCACTCTCAGCCGGGACGATGGTCGATACTTCCGGCTGGTCGCTGTTGGCGTCGAGGCGGGCAACCGTGAGGTCACCGGCTGGTCGCAGCCGCTGTTCGAACCCACCGGCACTGGTGTGAACGCCTTCCTGTTTCGCCAGTTCGGGGGCGTGCCGCACCTGTTGGTGCAGGCGAAGGTGGAGGCCGGGTTCCTGGATACCGTCGAGTTGGCACCGACGGTGCAGTGCACGCCGGAGAACTGGACGCACCTGCCGGAGCCGCTCCGTCCCTCTTTCCTCAATGTCGTCCAGGGGGCGGGTCCTGATCGGATCCACTACGCGGCGGTGCATTCCGAGGAGGGCGGACGGTTCCTCAATGCGGAAAATCGGTATATGTTCGTGGCGGCCGACGAAGCGCAGGCGCCGCTCGAGCCGCCCACCGGCTTCCGTTGGGCGACCGCGGGGCAGCTCAACAACCTCGCCCAGCACGGCCACTACCTCAACGTCCAGGCCCGCACCCTGCTTGCCTGCCTCAACGCCGGTGCGGTGCGGTTGGATGCCGTGGGGTGAGGTGATCGCGCACCATCCCAGGGCTCATCCTGTCGGAGGCGCAGCCTCGGGGTGAGGACGACGATCGCCAGCAGAGACAGTACAGCCATCAGCACCATCGCGGTGGCGATCGGCACCCACTGCGCGAGCGCACCAGCGACCGACGCCGCGACCGCCTGCATGGTCAGCAGGCCGGCCGAGTGCAGGCCGAGCGCCTGGCCCCGTAGGTCGCCGGGGGTCAACCCGATCAGACGTTCCTGCAGCAGGAGGTTGGCGCTGAATCCGAACGACGCGAGGGTGACGGCGATCGCCGCCATGGCAAGCGGGAGATGAATCATGAAGAGCAGGTACGGCACGGCTAGGAGCACCTTCATCGGGATGACCACCCGTGGCCGCCATTGGATCGGGAGGAACCTCCCTACGATCACGTCTCCCGCCAGCATCCCGGTGGCACAGCAGACAAACAGCACCTCGGCCGATCCGGGCGCGTACGGGATGAACAGTGCCTGACAACCGACCACGAGGCCGTTGGGCACCCACATCGCGAGGTAGGAGTTCCGGCGGGCGGGAAGCGACCAGAGCTCGACGTTGACTCTCCAGGTCTGTCCTATGGAAAACCGACCAACGGCCCGAGGCGGTCGTCGGGTGAGGCCGAGCCGAGCGATGATCGCGGCGACCAGGTACAGCGCGGCGCCGAGCAGCAACACCCGGCGGGGCGAGGCAACCGCGATCAGAACACCGCCGAGGGCGTACCCGCCGATCTGGGTGGCCCCCAGCGACATGCTCATCACCGAGCGCCCGAGCACGTAACCCGGTCCGGGCACGATCTCGCCGAGCAACCCCCAGCGAACGCCACCGGCAACGGCGCCGACCAGGCCCTGCGCGCCGAGGACACCAAGAATTCCCCAGACCGGCATAGTGGGTAGCGCCATGGCCGAGCGCCCAGCCCGAAGAACAGCCCCATGATGGTCATCGCGGCCCGGGGCGGCACTCGGTCCACGACACTGAGCAGGGTGACCGCGCCGATGGCCTGGGCGAAGTGAGAGCCGAACAGGCTCAGCGCGGAGAGCAGCGGCGATCCGGTGGTGGAGTAGACGAGGAGGCCGAGGGCGAGTCCGCTCATGGTCCGACCCGCGGTCTGTAGGGAGACAGTGGCAAAGAAGGGTGTGAACTCACGGGCCTGGAACAACTCCCGATAGGTGCGCATGGACAGGCAGTCTGGTGGCGCCTCGACACCGGTGAGATACTTTTTCGTCTCCACACGAAACGAAACTCGTCCGTTCCAGGGCGGCCGGAGGGGAGCGGGCTGGGTGGGGATCTGGCGGATCAGCGCGGAATCCCTGGCACGCAGCCGATTCGCCATCTCCGCGCTAACCGAGACGGTCGCGGCCATGAAGTCCCTGCACACCGGGGTATCGCTGCCCGGCCAGCGGGCATGGTTGGACACGCACGTCGCCGCCTATCGGACCCGCGTCGCGGATGATCCGTTCGCCACGGCTCTCCTTCGGGCCGCCTTCCGCCCGAGATGGCTGGCCGGATTCCTAACGCCGCCGCCGGACCAGCCCGACGCCACCTTCGCCGACGAACTCGGTCGGGTCCGAGCCACACCGCCGGAGGTCGCCCGGCGAGACCTCAGCCTCGGTACGGGTGCGCCGCTGCCGCCGGAACTACGGGTGTCGGACCTGCCGTCCCGAACGGCCGATCTGCTCGCCTGGGTCTGGACCCGGACGGTGGAACCCGACTGGCCACGTCGGCGGCGGCTCTTCGAGGCCGACATCGTCTCCCGGATCGGAGCACTCAGCGCCGGTCGAGGCCGACATCGTCTCCCGGATCGGAGCACTCAGCGCCGGCGGTTGGGCTGCCGTGCTCGAGCAGATGCGGCCGGGGATGCGCTGGCTCGGCGACGGTCGGCTACGGGTCAACACCTATGACCGTCCAGCGGAAGACCTGGCGGACGCTCCACTGCTGCTCATCCCGGGCAGCACCCGCCGGGGTTGGCTCAGCTTGGCCAGGCCACATCGCTACGCGGTGGTCTACCCCTGTTCCGCAGTACTGGCCGACCCGTCCCTCGACCCACCACCACACGCACTGAGCCGCCTACTCGGCCCGGTCCGCGCGACCATCCTCACCCTGCTGGAGTCCCCGAAGAGCCCGACCCAGTTGGTCGCGCTGACCGGATACGGCTTCGGCTCCGTCGGCGGTCACCTCAACGTCCTGCTACAGGCGCAGCTCGTTGGGCGACGGCGGTCGGGGCGATCCGTGCTCTATTTCCGCACACCCGGCGGCGACCTGCTGATCGAGCTGCAGTCTGGCACCGAACCCGCTGACCCTGGTCACGGCCAGTACAACCGGGCTAGGTTCGCCGATCGTCGGAACCTCCGCGCGGGGCAGCGGGACGGCCTCGGCTGAGCTCGACCAGGCCACCGGATTCCCCCTTCGGGCCCGGGTAGATCTGCGGTCTCTCCGCGAAGGTCACCTCGGCCCCGAGTGGCCAGCACTCCCCGGTTGCCGGTGTCCTTATGAGATGTTCCGGGAATTGGCTCCTGCGATTCCCGGCCGGGTGGCTCATCAACCGAGCTCCGCCCTGCCCGCAGCGCCGCGATGTGCGCCATGATGCCGTGGCCTCGAACATAAGAGTCACCTCAGGATAAATGACCGAAGTCTCATTATGTGAATAAAATCTAACGCCGAGTATGGTTTCGCCAAGCTATATTACGTGCTAAGTCGGCTGGACGACGAGGTCAATCCGAACGCGGCTTCATCCTCCCCATCTAGCGCGTAGGTGCTCACATGTCAGAACCACGGATCCCAAACAGCGGACGGATTATCGATCATTGGCTTGGAGGCGTACACCACTTCCCGGTGGACGCGGCCGCAGCGAGTGAATTCGCCGGCCTATACCCGGGGTTCCCCCAGGTGTACCGCACCCAACGGGCGTTCGTTGGGCGCGCGGTCCGAGCCGTCGCGGACGAAGGAGTCGACCAGTTCCTGGTGCTCGGGGCGGGAGTCCCGACACAGGGCAACGTGCATGAGGTCGTGCCGGGGGCCCGCGTCCTCTATACCGACATCGACCCCGACAATATTGCGCTGGGGCGTGAGATCGTCGCTGCGACGCCAGGCGTGGACTACGCCTACTGCGATGCCTCAAACCTAGGCACTCTTGAGCGGGAGGCAGCGGAGCGCATCCTCGATCCCGCGGCGTGGCTGGGGGTGGTAGCAGTTGGATTTTCGACATCCCTGGAGGACGGAGCGCTCCAAGCAACACTTTCCGACATCTTCGACTGGGCACCTCCCGGAAGTTTTCTGGTGGCGGATTTCGACGGTCAAGCACTGCTCTCCCTACCGGCGATACTGGCGAAGATCCTCGATCAGGCAGGTCGACCGCTGCACCTACGTGATCCCGGCCGAATCCGACCGCTACTCGGACGGTGGCGACTCAGCGAAGACGGCATCTGCGCGGTCGATGCCTGGCGCACGTCGGCGCCACCGCCCGACAAGGTTTTCGCGTATGGCTGCCTGTCGCACAAGCCCGACGACTCGAGCTGACTGGCGCCGCACCCCGGGTAGCCCTGTTGGCCCGGCGACTCCGGAGTTGCGGCTGCGGGTCGACAGCCACCGGGGCTACCCCCGGTGTCGTGGTGTTGTTGCACCGGACGCCGACGCTGCCGGCGGGGTGCTTGCTGACCAAGAGCGCGCCGCCGCTCCGGCTCCTCGGGTGAAGCTGTTGCGATTGTCGGCGCGGAGACGCGATGCGGGCGTAGGGTGTGCCCGACGAGCCTTTGCCGCCGGGAACGCTGTTTGGCAATCCGTAGCTCCTGGTCGCTGGCAAGCCCTAGGAGGGTAAATGCCGGACATGGAACAAGATTTTGACATGATTGCTTCGGATTCGCTTCTGTTGAATCCGATGTTTGCGCGTCCCGGCCATTCGACGGAGATTACCCGGTTTACGATTCCGGACGCCGCCACTTTGCCCGAGACCGCATATCAGATCGTGCACGACGAGGTGGCCCTCGACGGGAACGCCCGACTGAACTTGGCGACATTTGTTGGCACCTGGATGGACGATCATGCCGAGAAACTGTTCGCGGAGACCTTCGACCGGAATCTTATCGACAAGGACGAGTATCAGGCGACCGGCGCAATCGAGAAGCGATGTCTGGTCATGCTGGCAGATCTCTGGCATGCGCAGGACCCGCGGCGCACTATCGGTGCGTCCACGACCGGCTCCTCGGAAGCGTGCATGCTGGGGGGGCTGGCGCTCAAGCGTCGCTGGCAGCATGCGCGCCGCCGTGCCGGCAAGCCGACCAGCCATCCCAACCTGGTGATGTCGAGCGCGGTACAGGTGTGTTGGAAGAAGTTTTGCAACTACTGGGATGTGGAGCCCCGCTTCGTTCCAATCTCCGAAGAGCACAAGACCCTGGACGGTCATGAACTCGCATCATACGTGGACGAGAACACGATCGGGGTCGTCGCGATTCTTGGCGTGACCTACACCGGAATCTATGAGCCGGTCGAGCGCATCGCGGCCGCGTTGGACGAAATTCAGGACTCGACCGGGCTTGATGTGCAAATTCATGTAGACGGAGCTACCGGTGCGTTCGTGGCGCCCTTTGTTCAGCCAGACATGCTCTGGGATTTCCGGCTCCGGAGAGTAGCGTCGATCAACGTCTCCGGTCACAAATATGGACTGGTGTACCCCGGGCTGGGATGGGTGGTCTGGCGAGACGAGGCGGCGCTGCCCGAGGATATGATCTTCTGGGTGAACTACCTGGGTGGCGAAACACCGACGCTCGGGCTGAATTTCACCAGACCAGGGGCCCAGGTGCTCTTGCAGTACTATCTCTTCCTGCGTCTGGGCCGAGAGGGCTTTCGGCGGGTGCAGCTCGCCATGCATGATGTCGCGCGGTATCTGTCCCAGGAGATCGCAAAGATACCGCATCTCGAGCTGTGGAGCGATGGTAGCGATATTCCGGTGCTGGCCTGGTGCCTGCGGAGTGGGTACACCAAAATTTGGAACCTGTATCACCTGTCCGATCGCATGCGTATGAAGGGATGGCAGATCCCCACCTACGCGATGCCCGAAAATCTCACAAACCTTACGGTGCAGCGAATCGTGATTCGCAATGGTCTCAGCCGTGACCTCGCCGAGGTGTTTATTAATGAACTTCGTGGCGAGATAGCGCACCTTGACTCCCTCGGCTCTCCTATACCCACGGCCGGTGAGCGATCTGGGTTCCATCATTAATACTCTGCGAGAGTGTCATGGCTCCGTCAGATAGTCGGCCGGCGGGCAAAAGCTCGGCGAAGATCAGTGTCCTTGGGCTGGCGATGCTCAACATCGTCGCGGTGGTCAGCCTGAGTGGCCTACCGGCTGAGGCCGAGTACGGTTTGAGCGCGGCATTCTACTACGTCTTCGCTGCGTTCTTCTTCCTCGTGCCAGTCTCCTTGGTCGCCGCTGAACTGGCCACCGGATGGCCGGAGAAGGGAGGCGTGTTCCGTTGGGTTGGCGAGGCGTTCGGGGCCCGTTGGGGATTCGTGGCCATCTTCCTACTCATGGCCCAGGTGACGATCTGGTTTCCGGCTCTCCTCACCTTCGGGGCGATCTCGCTCGCCTACACCGGCCCGGAGGCAACTCTGGATGAGAAGTTGTCCGGCAACCGAATATACATTCTGCTGACCGTGCTTGCGGTTTTCTGGACCGCCACCGCGATCGGTTCCCACGGGCTTGCTGCGTTTACCCGTGTCGCGAAATGGGGCGGCATCGTCGGCACTATTATCCCCGCCCTACTCCTCGTGATCCTCGGTCTTGTGTACCTGAGCTCGGGCGGGCAGTCGCAGACCCCGTTGGGTTGGAGTGAGGTGATCCCGGACTTCACGCGATTCAGTAACCTGGCGCTGGCCGCGAGCATCTTTCTCTTCTACGCCGGCATGGAGATGAATGCGATCCATGTGCGGGACGTGGAGAATCCATCCCGGCACTATCCGCTGGCGGTGCTGATCGCGGCGGTGGGAGCGATGAGTATCCTGGTGCTGGGTACCCTGACGATTTCCTTCGTTGTGCCACGGTCCGAGATAGACCTGACCCAGTCGTTACTGATAACTTTCCTCGACGTTTTCCGCTGGCTCGGCCTCGCCTGGGCCGCACCGATAGTGGCCGTCGCCTTGGTCATCGGCGTTCTGGCCGGCATCGTAACCTGGGTCGTCGGCCCGTCAACCGCGATGCTGGCGGTGGCAAAGGCCGGCTACCTGCCGCCCTTCTTTCAATCGACGAACAAATACGGGATGCCTACCAAAATTTTGCTGTTGCAGGCGATTTCGGTTAGTGTTCTGGCGGTGCTGTTCATCGTTATGCCATCAGTGGAGGCGGCTTTCCAGGTCCTCAGTCAGCTCGCTGGACTCCTGTATCTCCTAATCTATCTGGGAATGTTCGCTGCGGCGATCCAACTACGCTACAGCCAATCTGGTCGACGACGGCCGTACCGAGTGCCGGGTGGGCTTCCGGGAATGTGGGTCATCGGCGGCGTCGGTTTCGTCGCATCGGCGCTCGCACTCTCCTCCAGCCTTGCCCCCCCAGATCAGATCGGCGTCGGAAACCCGGTTCTCTACATCGGACTGCTCGTTGGACTGGCTGCCGTGATCATCGCGGTGCCGCTCATCGTGTACACCCTGCGCAAGCCAGACTGGTGTGACCCTGGTCGTGATGTAGCACCGTTTAGCTGGGAAACGCGCGGCGATCGCTAGCCCGGCCGATGCGCCAGGGCGACGGTTGACCGGCAGCAGTGAGTCAGCGGGGCACGGCGGTGGCCGCTCCGGCGGGCAGAATGGGGTGCTGTCCGGCGGAATAGCGCAATTCCCCACGGGTCGCCGATGATCCGCCTACCGTGACCTCGTGGACGCCGGGGCGGAAGCTGAGACAGGCGAGGGCCGCTCGTGGACACGGGCCCAGAAATGGACGATCGTCGCGGCCGGCCTTGGCGTCTTCATCACCCTGCACGACGTGCTGGTGGCGAATGTGGCGCTGCCCCGAATCCAGGCCTTCTATGACTTGGGGGAGTCCGGGCTGCAGTGGATCGTTGCCACCTACAGCATGGGAATGGCTATTGCCATCATGCCCGCGGCCACCGTGGCTGATCGGTTCGGGCGGCGGCGACTGTACCTGACCGCGGTGGTGGTCTTCATCGTGGCCTCGGTGACGGCCGGACTTACCTCCACCTTCACCGTCATGCTGGTGGCGCGGGGGATTCAGGGAGTGGCGGCGGCCGTCATCACCGTCTCCGCACTGGCTCTGGTCTCGGCGACTTTCCCGCAGAAGCGGCAGCGCTTCCTCGCCCTCGGGCTCTTTGCCGCGGTCGCGGACATCGGGCTGGCGCTCGGCCCGCCGCTCGGTGGGATCCTGACCGAGGCTGCGAGCTGGCGGGTCGTCTTCTTCGTCAACGTTCCGGTCGCCGTGCTGGCGGTCGGGCTTACCCTTCGGTATGTCACCGAGTCACGTGAGTCCAACCGTCGTGTTGTCGACCTGCCAGGGCAGCTACTGTTTGTGATCACAGTCGGAGCCTTTACTTTTGCCGTTATTGATGGCCATGATCTGGGCTGGGGATCGCCGATAATTCTGGTAGCGTTCGTCGCCTTCGCCGCTGGCCTCGTCGCCTTCATTCTCCGTGAGCTTCGCGCCCAGTCACCGATGATGGATCTGCGGCTCTTCACCAGCCGCGCCTACCGGCTGGGGAATATGGCCATATTTTTCGGTTTTTTCACGGTGTATGGTGCCTTGTTGATCGTCACCCAGTACTTTCAGAACGTCCGGCTCTATACTCCGGTCGAGGCGGGCTTGCTTATCTTGCCGTCCTCTCTGGCGTCGGTGGCGATCTCCCCGGTGGCGGGCTTCATCGCTGCCCGCCGTGGCGCCCGCCTGCCGGCCCTCGCTGGCCAGACTCTGCTCGTCGTCGGATTGGCCATCATGGTGGTCGGGGTGGCGTGGAGTGTCGTCGCTGTCGTGCTGGGTTTCTTACTCCTGGGCGCCGGTCTCTCCCTGATCACCCCGCCGGTGCAGGGGCTGGCGCTGAATTCGGTGCCGGTGGAGCGGGCCGGCATGGCCTCCGGCATCGTGGCCACCCAGCGAGGTCTTGGATCAACCGCTGGCTACGCGGTTCTGGGAACGATCGTTTCCGTATGGGTCGGTATCTTCCTGGACGGAGACCTCTCCCGGACCATTCCCGATCGTGCCGAACGGGCTGCTGTCGTCGAGCAAATCGTTGACGACACCAATCCGAACGCTTTCGAGGCGATAGTCGGGCCTGGTCGGCCAGTTGACCACCCCGAGCCCGACCAGGTGACGGCGATTCGTACGGTCGCAGACCGCACCTTTGTGCGGGGTATGCAGCTCGGCCTTGGGCTCGCCGCCCTGGTTGCCCTGACCGTACTGGTGGTCCTCATCCGAAGTTTTCGGGACCCTCAAGATCGATAGGCTGTGGCCCCGCGCCCAGGGACAGCGGCGTGCCGGTGTGCTGTAGATGCGTGGGAGCGTTCAGCGTCCCCTGCGCAGGTGAGCGCGGAGCGACAGCGGGACGAAGATCACCAGCAGCGCGGCCGACCAGAGGAGGCTGGCAGTCACCGGATGCGCGAGTGGCCAGCCCACGTTTCCAGACGGCACGCCCGGGTTACCGAACAGCTCCCGGGAGGCGGCGGTGAGCGCGCTCACCGGGTTCCAGTCGGCCAGGAAGCGCAGCCAGCCCGGCATGCCGTCGGTCGGAAACCCGTACGTCGACCGGCTCGTGAAAGCGGGGAATACCCGATCTTCACCAAGATCGTGATGGAGGCGCGTCAACCGCATCTGAGCCGGGACGACCAGTTCCAGTACGGGCTAAAGCGCGTCCTCGACTGCGTCGCCGCGGCCCTTCCAGCAAACGGCCGAGTCTCCGAAGGTTCCCGGGACTGACTTCGAGCCCACCTCGGCAGTGACGATATGAACCATCGACGACATCCCAGGGATTGGCCGCTCTGCGCGGAAGTGCCTCTGGGATTGCGATGCGCGGTCGGCGGCGACTGGCGCGTCGACCTAGCCTACAACCCTCAACTGGGAAGGGCCGCTTTCGCGCCCGCTCGGCCTGCTGTGCGATGTGGAATGTCGCTGCTTCTGAGGGAGGTTGTGCTGGGGCACCACGCTGATGATGGATTGGTGCGGAATCGAGAAGGCGTTGGCCGCTACAGGTGGTTAGCTGGAGAAACACGTTGGCCGCCGGACGGACAAGAGGAGCAGTGCGTACGTGAGTGTTACGTCGAAAGCTGGTAAGGACAGCAAGCAGGCAAAGTCGTCCCAGAAAGAAGGTTTCTCCGAGGCCGAGCGGGCCGCCATCAAGGACCGAGCGGCGGAGTTGAAGTCGGAGGCCCGCCGTAGCAAGAGCGCGAACAAGGCGGCAGCCGACGAGCGAGACGTCCTCGCGAAGATCAGCGACATGGCGCAGCCGGATCGCGCGTTGGCTGAACGTCTGCACGCCATCATCACCGAGACCGCCCCTGAGCTGGCGCCGAAGCTGTGGTACGGCCAGCCCGCCTGGGCCAGGAGCGGAAAGGTGGTCTGCTTCTTCCGCAGTGGACAGGGCGACAAGCAGCGCTACTCGACGTTCGGGTTCTCGCCGGAGGCGAGGCTCGACGAGGAGCACGGCCTGTGGGCGACATCGTTCGCCCTGGTAGAGCTGAGTAGCCAGGCCGAGGCGGCGATCAAGAAGCTACTGCGTGCCGCCTTGGGCTGAGGTGGGGTTCACGCCGCCCCGTCCGGGTGCCCGGAACCTGCTCGGCAAGAACACTCGGCCTTGACCTCGGGTGCCACGGGTCCGTTGTGCTCGCCTTGGGTGCTCCCAGCACTGGGAGCGCCCAAGGCGAGCACGGAGTGATCAGGCGTCGCGGTGTTTGAGGAGGAAGGCTGCGAGCGCCAGTAGAGCGGCGGTCCAGAGGCCGAACACCCCGAAACCCTGCCAGGGCGTGAGGAGGTCTCCCTCATGCTGGGTGGCCTGGCCGATCAAGATTCCGGCCTCGGTCGGCAGGTAGGCATGGGTGTACTCGCCGAACTTGCCGGGTAGCAACTGCACCAGGGGCGCGAGCACGAGCACAAACATGATCACGCTGGTGATCCCGGCCGCGGTACGTCGCACGATGGCACCGATGGCGAGTGAGAACAGACTCAGCATGGCCAGGTAAAGCGCGGTGCCGATCACTGCACGTAATGCACCAGGATCGCCGAGTGACGCCTCCACCTTGTCGCTCAACATCGCTGCGCCGATGAAGAACGAGACGAAAGCCGCCACCAGGCTCACTGCCAAAACGACCAGGCTCAGCATCACGCCCTTGGCCGCGAGCATCGGGATCCGCCGGGGCTTCGCCAGCAAGCTGGCTCTGATCATGCCCGTGGAGTACTCAGAGGCGATGACCATGACGCCCAGGACACAGATGGCTGGTTGGCTGATCAGGAAGCCGCTGCCGAGGATGACGGCCGTCGGATCGCTGACGACCAACGCGAGGTCGCTCGGATCGGTCTGCTCCCAGTTGGCCACCGTCAGGCCGACGAGCAGCGCGGTGAAGGACGGATACAGCAACGCGAGTAGTCCGAGGGACCAGCCGGTTGACCGGACCGACCGGAGCTTCGTCCACTCGGAGCGCAGCAGCCCACCGAAGCTTGAGTGGCTGGTTACCGGGGTGGCGGTGGGGCGTGCGGCGGTCGCGGTCACTGGGCATCCCCTCCGGACTTCCGGGCCCCGGCATCATGGGTGGAGCCGCTGCCGACGTACTCCACGCTGTCCCGGGTCAGCGCCATGAACGCCTCCTCCAGGGTGCCGCGTTGCGGTACCACCTCGTGTAGGACATGGCCGCCCGCCGACGCGATCTCGCCGATTCGTGCGGTGTCCAGGTCCTCCACACTCAGTTCGCCGTCGTCGGTGCGGGACACCGTGCCACCGGCCCGTACGATGGCCTCGGCCAGTTCGTCGGCGTGCGGGCTGCGGACGAGCACCGTCTGCTTCGTGCCCCGGTCGATGAACTCCTGCGTTGGACAGTCCACGATCAGGCTGCCGCGGCCGATGATGATCAGGTGGTCGGCAGTCACCGCCATCTCGTTCATCAGGTGGCTGGAGACGAAGACGGTTCGGCCCTCAGCCGCGAGTTGCCGCATGAAGGTCCGGACCCAGAGGATGCCCTCTGGGTCGAGCCCGTTGACCGGCTCGTCCAGCACGAGCACGGCTGGGTCCCCGAGTAGGGCGGCGGCGAGCCCAAGCCGTTGCCCCATGCCGAGGGAGAAGCCCCCGGCCCGCTTGTGTGCCACTTCGCGCAGCCCGACCAGGTCGAGTACCTCCGAGACCCGCTTCTTGCCAATGCCCTGCGTCTGGGCCAGGCAGAGCAGGTGGTTGTAGGCGGTCCGACCTGGGTGCACGGCCTTGGCCTCCAGAAGCGCGCCGACCACCGTGAACGGGGTGGCGAGGTCCCGGTATCGTCTACCATCGATGGTGGCGTCACCGTGATTCGGATGGTCGAGACCGAGGAGCAGGCGCATGGTCGTCGACTTCCCGGCGCCATTGGGGCCGAGGAACCCGGTCACTTTGCCGGGTTCGACCGTGAAGGACAGGTCCTTCACGGCGATCTTGTCGCCGTAGCGCTTGGTCAGGTTCTTGGCTTCTATCATCCGTTCCGTCCTGAAGAGGCCATTGGTTGGAAAAGTAGGAAACCCGGAAGTCGGCACCGTCGCTGGTAGCTCCGCCCGTGCGGGCTCTGGGGGGAACGAAGCGAGGGCACACCAGCGCGATCCTCAAACGTGTGGTCTGGGCGAACCCGCAGCCCACTCCGAGGAAAGGTGAACAGATTCTCGTGGTTGTTGACGGCGACGAAGCGCCGCGTAACCCTGACTTCCATGTTCTTCATGCTATGGATGGCGGGTAGCCGCCCGCTTCTTGATTCCTGATGGGTCTGGAGCGAATTGTTGTCAGGGGGGATGTGCAGTGCCACCAGTCGGTGTGGCGCCAGTCGAAACCATCTCGGCAAGGCCCACGGGCAATGGTGCGGCGATCGCCAGGTACGGCTTCGCGTACGGTTCCCCGATCCGGTCCTCGACGTGGGGTTGGCGCGCTCCGGCGCTGAACATCCGAACCGCGGCGGTTACTCCTCCGTGCGTGAGTGACCCAGGCGGGGGAGCGGAACCGCGGCGTCAGCCGGTGGTAGCCGTTGACTGCCGGGCGGCCAACAGGCAGACACCAGCGCTGGGCCTGCGAACACTCTTCTGGAGTCACGCTCGGCTTCGCCCCCGGTTCCTGCCCTCGCTGGGACCAGGAGAACGGATCAGGAATCAAGAAGCATCGGGGGCCCGTCGGCCGTTAGCGTAAGCGCTATGAACATCACCATCCACTCGAGCTTTTTGCCGCACGATAATGCGGATGCGTCGGTCGCCTTCTACCGGGAAGTCCTGGGCTTCGAGATTCGAAACGATGTCGGTTACGACGGGATGCGGTGGATCACGGTCGGCCCGGTCGGTCAGGCGCACACCTCGATCGTGCTCCAACCCCCGGCGGCTGACCCCGGGATCACGGATGACGAGCGGCGCACGATCGAGGAGATGATGGCGAAGGGCACATACGCCGGTGTTCTCCTCGCCGCCTCCAACCTTGACGAGGTGTTCGAGCGGGTGCAGGCCAGCGGGGCCGAGGTGGTGCAGGAGCCGATTGACCAGGACTACGGGGTCCGGGACTGCGCCTTCCGGGACCCGGCCGGCAACCTGATCCGGATCCAACAGGCGGGTTGAGCTCCGCGCGGAAGCGCCATCTCCCTCGTGGATCGCACGCCCACTGATGCCAAGGAGGTCATCACCCGCATGTTGCTGCCTGACATGATCACGCTCGGTGCAACCGACGTGCAAGCCGCACTCGCCTTTTACCAGTCCGTGTTCGCGCCAACCGTCGTTAGCCATCAGGACGAGCGAGTGGAGTTGGATCTGCACGGTGTGGCCCGGCTCGCCGTGTGCCCGGTTGCGGAGCTGGCGGCGCAGGCGCACGCGGAGCCCGCAGCGCCGAACTACCGCGGTTACGTCCTCAGCTATGTTGTCAGCCAGCCCGAGGAGGTGCGGAGCACCCTTGACGCTGCCGCCCGGCAGGGCGCGCACGTGCTCAAGCCTGCGAAGAAGGCCATGTTCGCCGGTTTCTCCGGCGCCTTCCAGGCTCCGGACGGTGCGGTATGGAAGCTGACGTCGGCGAAGGCGAAGCCGACCGGGCCGGCCCAGGAGACGCCGGTGCCGAATGAGGTCGGAATCCTCCTCGGCGTCGCTGCGACGAAGTCCGCCAAGTCTTTCTATGCCGCTCTGGGCATGACGGTTGACCGGGACTACGGCAGCAAGTACATCGACTTCCAGCCAAGTCCGGCCGGCTGCCGGCTGGGCCTCATGGACGGAAAGGTCCTGGCCAAGGATGTCGGAACCAAGGAGGAGCACGCTGGCTTCCGGGCGGCGGCCTTCGAACGGATCGTGCCCTCGCCGGACGAGGCCGACTCCCTGCTGTCGGCAGTGACCGCTGCCGGCGGACGGGTCGTCGCCCCGGCCGCGAAGTCCGGGACGGGCGTCTACGCTGGCTACTTCACCGATCCGGACGGTTTTCTCTGGAAGGCGACTTCTGGGTAGCGGTGGTGCCGATCCCGCGGCCCGACCACCGGGGCACTCGAGGCGGAATCGACCCCCTCGCCCCGGCGAGTCGGCGGCGAACGGCTGGACGGGGCCGTGGAGACGCTGCAGAATTGTGTACGTGCGTGCGCGGCAGCCGAACCCGGAGGGGAACGACGTCCGATTCCGCCTGCGCCATCTCGCGCGGCTTCGGCAGGTGCGGGACCGCATCGACCGGGAGTACGCGCAGCCGCTGGACGTGCAGGCGTTAGCCCGCGGGGTGAACATGTCGGCCGGGCATCTCAGTCGTGAATTTCGCCTTGCCTACGGTGAGTCGCCGTACGCGTACCTGTTGACCCGGCGGGTGGAGCGGGCGATGGCGTTGCTGCGACGGGGCGACATGACCGTGACAGAGGTCTGTTTCGCGGTCGGGTCCTCCTCGCTGGGGACGTTCAGTACCCGGTTCACCGAACTGGTGGGGGTGCCCCCGAGCACGTACCGACGGATGGCGTCGGAGGCGATGGCGGGGATGCCGTCGTGTGTGTCGAAGCAGGTGACGCGGCCGGTGCGGACGGTGCGGAGCCGACAGCTGGGGGCGGGGGAGCGGCAACCGGCCTGAAACCGGGACGGCCCGAGCCCGGCTTGAGCGTTGCCGGAGCGCGGCCGGCCAGACTTCTGCCGGTATGTCCTGAACATGGCGGCGGAGGCACGCTGAGCTCTCGCTGCTTCTGGCCGGCGACGCCGGCGCAGTACTGGTGGTGCAGGGACTCTGTCGTCACCCGGACGCAGCGGACCGGTCGGGTGAGAAGAGATTGATCAGGGCTGCTATCAGTGCGATGGCGAAGAGCCCGATGATGACCAGCACCGGGACGCGGAAGGCGGTCAACCAGTCGCCGGTCCGGTCGAGGCTCGCGAAGAGGGCCGTGCCGACGAGACCAACTCCCAGACCGCCACCGAGTGCCTGCCCGGCCTGGAGCATCCCGCCAGCGCTTCCGCCCTGGGTTTGTGGCACGGGAGTGAGGGCAACGGTCAGGTTCGGGGCGATCACCAGGCCGCCGGCCACCCCCGAGGTGATCAGCCCGCCGCCCAGCCCGACCAGAAGCAGCGGCAACGTGGCCGCGTGCGGGGAGTCCGGGTCGGGAAGAAAGACGTCGGCGACGAGCAGGGCGGTGAGCCCCACTGCCGCGAGGAGCAGGCCCGAAACCACCAACGGTTTGCCGAGCCGCCCCGCCTTGGACCCGGCGATCACCGCACTGATGGCGGCTCCCAGGGCCAGTGGGGTGAGCGCGATCCCGGTCACCAACTCGTCATGCCCGAGTCCGTGTTGGAGATATTCCGACATCAGGTAGTAGATGCCGTCGTAGCCGGCGGTGTAGCAGATGGCGATGACGACTCCCGCCGAGAAGGAGCGGAACCGGAACAGCCTCATGTTGAACATCGGTTCACCGTGACGGGCGTATCGCGTCTCCCAGCGGACGAAACCAACCAGCACCGCCACCGCCGCGGCCAGGAGTGTCCAGGTCAACCAACCCGGCATCTGCTCACCCTGGGTCAGCCACACCAAGCCCAGCCCGACCATCAGCAGGACGGCACCCACCAGGTCCATCCGCGGCCGCTCGGCCCGCTCCGCGACGGGGAGCAATCGCCATCCGAGAACCGCGATGACGATCCCGATCGGCACGTTGACCAGAAAGGCCCACCGCCAGCCCCACTCGGCACCGCCGACTGCGATTAGCCCGCCGCCGAGTATCGGACCGATCAGCCGGGCGACGTTGATCCCGGCGGCGACCGCTCCGAAGGGAAGCCCCCGTTCCCGGGGGGAAAATATTCGCTGGATTGTCCCGAATACCTGGGCGAGTGCGAGCCCGATGCCCGCGCCCTGAACAAGTCGGGCGGCGATCAGCCACGCCTCGTGTGTGGCCAACGCCGCGGTGGCGCTCGCCACAACGAACGCCACCACGCCGGTTACGAAGATGTCGCGCCGGCCGTGTACGTCACCGAACCGGCCCGCGGGTACCAGCACCAGGCCGATCGCCAGGTAGAACGCCGAGACCAGCCATTGCTGGGTACTCGAATCCAACTCGAGCGCGGTGCGGATCGTTGGCATCGCGATCACCATCAGGGCGATGTTGAGCCCGGCGATGAAGGTAATCAGCGTACTAACCGCCACCACCGGACCCCGTGGTACCGGACGACCCGATCCGGTCCGCGGCAATCCCCGCTGATTCTCCGTGGTCACGGCAGGGCTACCCGAAGAGCTGAGCGAAGGGTCATGTACGCAATAACGATCCGGGGCGCAGCTTGGCGGCACCGGAAGGAAGCTCCTGACGGTGTCAACGCACCGGTGCTGGCGCGTGGTCGATTGCTTCGCCGCCGAAGGCGGTGCGCCCGGCCCGCCCGGCCAGCGGCGAATGTCACTGGTCCGCAGGATCGGTGTTGCGGCGGGGTCAGCGGCTGGCAGCATCGGTGGTACTGCGAACCCGGAGGAGGCCCACCCTGAGCGCCCAACATCCTGCCGCCGTCCTCTTCGACATGGACGGCACCCTGGTGGACAGCGAGAAGCTGTGGGACATCGCGCTACACGAGCTGGCAGCCACCTACGGTGGCGTGCTCTCCGCAACCACCCGCCAGGCCATGATCGGAACGAGCATGGTGGCCTCGATGCAACTCCTCCACGAAGACCTGGGCCAGCCGGAACGCGACCTGCAGGCCAGTGCCGCGTGGATCAACGCCCGGATCCTGGAGTTGTTCCGCGACGGGCTGCAATGGCGGCCGGGCGCGTTGACCCTGCTGCGCGCCGTCCGTGCCGCGCGGATCCCGACGGCCCTGGTCACCTCCAGCGCTCGGGCGTTGGTGGAGGTTGCCCTCGACACCCTGGGGCGGAACAGCTTCGACGCGGTGGTGTGCGGGGATGAGGTGGATGCGGCGAAACCGCACCCGATGCCCTACCTGACCGCGGCCCGGCTGCTCGGTGTGCCGATCGGCCGCTGCGTGGCGATCGAGGACTCCCCGACCGGGGTGGCGAGTGCCCTCGCCGCGGGGGCGGCGGTCCTCGCGGTCCCGGCGGAGGTACCAGTAGAGCCCTGCGCCGACGTGCACCAACTGGCGAGTCTGGCCGCGGCAGACCTGGAGCTCCTCGCGGCGCTGCTTGGGGACCGCTTGCCGGACGCCGCATTCGGCGCTCGGTAGCGCGCGGCAGCTCCGGCGACCTGCCCCCAGCGTGCGGAAGGGCCCCGGTGCTCGGGGCCCTTCCGAGCTGGATCAGTCGTGGGCGATAGCGCCCAGGACATCAATGCGCGCGGCGCGGACCGCGGGAATCACCGCGGCGAGGACTCCGACGAGCGCGCCGAGGCCGACCATCGTCCCCATGTCCGCCCAGGGGAACACCAGGTCGGTGATTCCCTCGTCGTGCAGCGCCTCAACGACGGCCGCACCGAGGCCGGCGCCGACGGCGATGCCGAGCAGCGCACCGAAGACCGAGATCACCACCGCCTCCACAGTGATCATGCCCATGGTCTGCGCCCGGCCGAGGCCAACCGCACGGAGTAGCCCGAGCTCCCGGGTACGTTCGAGCACCGACAGGGCCAGGGTGTTGATGATGCCGAGCACCGCGATCACGATGGCCAACAGCAGCAGGATCTGGATCATTCGCAACAGGCCGTCGAGCGGTTCGGTCTGCTGCTCGATGAACGCTTTCCGGTCGGCCACCGACACCTCCGGGCTGTCCGCCAGGAGCGTCTCCACCCGGGGCAGCACGTCAGCGGCCTGGGCGCCGGGCGTGAGCTGGATGAAGCCCATCATCGGCTGGGGGATGGTGAAGCCCTGCGCCGCGGTGGCCGGCAAAGTGACCGGATCGAGGAAATCACCGGCTTCGTAGATCCCGCTGACGGTGTAGGTCTTCGCCTCGGCGCGGGCCAACTGCACCGGCACGGTGGAGCCGACGGAGAGTCCGCGCGAGGTCGCCACATCCGAGCTGACCAGCATCTGGTCCGGCCCGAGTCGGCTGATGTCCCCGGCGGTGGCCCGCGCACCGAAGATCTGCGTCAGCGTCGACACGTCGCTGTTGGCGCCCACCCAGGTGCGCTCGTCGCCGACCTGGGCCAGATCGCCGTATGCTCCGCCGACCAGCGCCACCCCGGGCAGCGCCGCGGTCTTCTCCAGCACCGCCGGGTCGAAGGTCGGCGGTCGGGACCCGGTCTGCGCACCGGAGATCACCAACTCGGCCTTGATCTTGTCCTCGGCCAGGCCGCTGATGCTGCTCTTGGCGGAATCCAGAATGACGGTGACTCCGGTGACCAGGGCGATGCCGACCATCAGCGCGGCCGCCGTGATCGCCGTACGACGCGGGTTTCGTCCGGAGTTGAGCCGGCCCAGCTTGCCCGGCATCCACCAGGAGAAGAGCCCGCCGAGTAGGCCGACCACCGGTCGGCTGATCATCGGGGTCAACAGCGCCACCCCGATGAAGGCGAAGAGCACGCCGCCGAGGATGGTGATCAGGGTGTTGTCGCCGGCGTGCCCGCCGAGGCCCAGGAAGAGCAGCGTGGCGCCGGTCGAGGTCACTGCCGCTCCCGTCACCGTGACCTTGGTCAGCGGCCGGTCCGGCATCGCGACATCCTGCATCGCCGCGATCGGCGGGATCCGGGACGCCCGCAGCGCGGGCAGCAGCGCCGCCACCACCGTGATGATCAGGCCGACCCCGAACGCCCCGATAACCGCCGCCGGGGGTACGGCGATTCCCGCCAGGTCCAGCCCGCCGGAGAGGTTGCCGAACAGGTACGCCAACAGCGCGCCGATACCGACGCCGGCGCCGAGGCCGAGCACGGAGGCGAGCAGGCCGACCGCCACCGCCTCCAGCACCACCGAGCCGATGATCTGGCGGCGGCCCGCCCCGACGGCGCGCATCAGCGCCAACTCGCGGGTGCGCTGCGCCACGATGATCGAAAACGTGTTGAGGATCAGGAACGTGCCCACCAGTAGTGCCACCGCGGCGAAGCCGAGCAGGATTCGGTTGAAGAAGGACAAGCCCTCTTTCAGCGTCGCCGCGGAGTCCGCGGAGAGTTCGGCACCGGTCTTCACCTCGAAGTCGGCCCCGAGCACGGCGGCGATGTCGTCGCGCAGCCGATCGTTGGCGACGCCGGCTGCGGCGCTGACCGTGACGTTCGTGAAGGCGTCGCCCTGGCCGAGCATCAACTGCTGCGCTACCGGAGTGGTGAACATGACCTCGTTGACGCCACCGAGGGAGTCGCGGCCGCCGCTGTAGCCGAAGACCCCGACGATGGTGAACTCCTGCTTCGGCTCGAGCGTGAGCACGCCCACTCGATCGCCGACGGCGACCCGGCCGGCCTTGGCCAGCCCGGCATTGACCAGGATCTCGTCGTCCGCCTGCGGCTCCCGGCCCTCGCGCAGCTGGACGAGGTCGCTTGTGCCGACCCAGTTCGCACCGATTTGGGGCGGCCCGAAGGAGGTGACCACCTTGCCATTGCTGCCGATCAGGCGCGCGCCGTCGGCGGCCACGATGCCGGTGGCGTCGGCCACCCCGGCAACGTTCCGGATCCGCTCCACCGTCTCGGCTGGCACCGGCATTGCCACCGCGTCGCCCTCGAAGTCGCCCACCTCCATCCTCGGCTTCGCGGAGACGTTGACGTCCACCCCTTCGTACGCGTCGGCGAAGACGGCGTCGAAGGAACGGCCGAGGGTATCGGTGAGCACGAACGCGCCCGAGACGAACATGACGCCGAGTACCACCGCCAACCCGGACAGGATCAGCCGGAGCTTGCGTGCCAGCAGGCTCTTGAGGGTCGCCCGGAACATCAGTCGCCCACCTCGACCTGGGTGTCGAGCTTCTTCATCGTGTCCAGCACGGTCTCCGCCGTCGGCTCGATCAGCTCGGAGACGATCTGTCCGTCGGCGAGGAAGACCACCCGGTCGGCGTAGGCGGCGGCGGTCGGATCATGGGTGACCATGACGATGGTCTGCCCGTGCTCCCGTACCGAGTTACGGAGGAACTTCAGCACCTCTGCGCCGGCCCGGGAGTCGAGGTTGCCGGTCGGCTCATCTGCGAAGATCACCTGTGGGCGGCTGACCAGTGCCCGCGCGCACGCCACCCGCTGCTGCTGCCCACCAGAGAGCTGCGCCGGCCGGTGATCCAGCCGATCCCGCAGGCCGACGGTCTCGATCACCGTGTCGAACCAGGCTTGGTCCGGCTTGCGCCCAGCGATCGACAGCGGCAGCAGGATGTTCTCCTTTGCGGTCAACGTCGGCAGCAGGTTGAACTGTTGGAAGATGAATCCGACCTGCTCGCGGCGCAGCTTCGTCAGACCGGCATCCCCCAGGCCGGTGACCGTGGTCTCGCCGATCGAGACCGTGCCCCGGGTCACGGAGTCCAGCCCGGCGAGGCAGTGCATCAACGTTGACTTGCCCGACCCGGATGGACCCATGATCGCGGTGAATCGGCTCTGCTCGAACTCACAGCTGACCCCGCGAAGCGCGATCACCTGTGCCTCCCCGCTGCCGTACACCTTCCACACCTCGCTCGCGCGGGCCGCGGCCTGCGCCTGACGGCCTACCGTCGCGGTCACGTCTTCTCCCTCTCGTCGTTCGGTCCGCGCCGTCCCCCTCGGCCGGCGCGGCAATCCCATCATGGGTGTTCCCCGGCCCGTATCCCTCCGACTTGGGGCGGAGCCGCGGCGGACTTTGTGCTGCGGGTACCCCCGAACGCCACTCAGGGTTGCCCCTGAGCGCTCGCTGGGTTCGAGCCGGGTCCCGAACTCCTCGGGACCGACCCAGCACGGTGATGTCCAGCGATGGTCAACCCCGTTGCCCGCTGTTGGTCACGGTAGGTGAGCGGGACAACCCCCCGGCGAAGGGCGGGCAGTCCGGGACCGGATCAGCCCGGAGTCGGACGCCAGCACCACCGCCCGTGGTCGCGGAGCCGGAGCTTGGTCAGGACATGACCGACGTGCCGGCACCCTGGCCTCGCTGACCGACATGCCGGGGCGATCTCCGCGTTGGACCGGCCCCGGACGACCTGGGCCAGCAGCCGGTTCGCAACAGTGGCTGGCCGGCGACGACCAAGATCCGCACCGGCCGCCGCTGCGGGCTGGTGCCCGCGTGGTGCCCACTCACTCGTCGGTGCCCGGCGGCGTCGGCTGGGATCGCGAGTCACGGAGCGGGTCGGCCGGATTCGGGCCCACCGGGAATGGCGGCGGCGTGCCCCCGAAACTTGGACACAGCCGTTGGTGGCTGCACCAGTCACAGAGCCGGCTTGGCCGCGGGCGGAAGTCCTGGGCGGCGGTGGCGACCTCGATCGCCCGCCAGAGCGCCACCACCGTGCGCTCGAATCGCACCAATTCGTCGGCGTCCGGGGTGTAGTCGCAGACCTCGACATCTTTCAGATAGAGCAGCCGCAGCACCCGCGGTACCACGCCGCGGGTACGCCACAACACCAGGGCGTAGAACTTGAGCTGGAACAGTGCCCGCGCCTCGAACGCCTCCCGCGGTGCGCCGCCGGTCTTGTAGTCGACCACCCGCAGTGCGCCGTCCGGCGCCACGTCTAGCCGGTCCAGGTAGCCCCGGATCAGCAGTTCCTCGTCTACTACCGCGGAGATCAGACTTTCCCGCTCGGCCGGCTCCAGGCGGCGTGGATCCTCCACCGCGAAGTAGCCCTGGAGCAGCCCCGCGGCCGAGCGTAGGAACGTTGACCGGGCCTCGCCGTCGCCGGTGAACAGGGCGGCCAGCTCCGGCTGCTCGGTGACCAGCCGTTCCCACTGCGGAGCCACCAGGTCACTGGCGGCCCGCGGGGTGCGGCCGGCGGGGGGCAGGTCGAACAGCCGCTCCAGTACGGCGTGGACCAGGGTGCCCCGGGCCTGCTCCACGGTGGGCTGCTCGGGGAGCCGGTCGATGCTGCGGAACCGGTAGAGCAGCGGGCAGGTCTTGAAGTCGGCCGCCCGGGAGGGGGACAGCGAGGCCCGCACCGTGGCCGGCACCTCCGCCGTGGGCGAGAGCTGCTGGGATGTCACCGGATCCGCTGTCATGACCGCAAAGGGTAGGGCACCGGGGTGACAGCGTGACCCGCGCCGTCTGCAAGGCATGATCCGCTCCCGCGTAGCATCGGGCCAGTGGAGTCCAGGAGGCGAGCCCCGCGTCGACCGGCCGGGGTAACGGTCGGCCGGGTGATCGGGGTGCCGCTGCACCTCGACTGGTCGATGCTGCTACTCACCCTGGCTGTCACCGTGCTGTACGCCGATTTCGCCCGTCGGGAGCTTGCTCTATCTCCGGCCGGTGGCTACCTGATCGGCCTCGGCTTCGTCGTCTCCCTACTCGGGTCGGTGCTGCTGCACGAGCTCGGTCATGCCCTCACCGCCCGCCGATTCGGAATCGGGGTCCGGGGCATCACCCTGGAGCTACTCGGTGGCTACACCGAGATGGACCGAGATGCCCCGACTCCCCGGGCTGATTTGCTGGTATCCCTCGCCGGGCCGGCGGTCTCCGCGGTACTGGGCGCCGTGGCGGTCACCGTCACCCTGGCGCTCCCCGAGCGCACCCTGGCGCACCAGCTCGCCTTCCAGCTCGCGGTGAGCAACGTCGTGGTCGCGGTGTTCAACGCGCTGCCCGGGCTGCCGCTCGACGGCGGTCGCGTGCTGCGGGCCGTCATCTGGGCCGCCACCCGGGACCGGCACCGGGCCACCGAGGTGGCGGGCTGGGTCGGTCGGGTTGTCGCCGTCGGTACGGGCGGGGGCGCCGTCGTGCTAGCCCTGACCCGTCCGCCGACGCCGCCGGTGCTGCTCGCGATACCGCTGATGCTGCTGGTCGCGGTCACCCTCTGGCGGGGCGCCGGGCAGTCCATTCGGCTGGCCCGGATCACCCGCCGGCTTCCGTTGATTGATCTCTCCCGGCTGGCCCGCCCGGTCTGCCTCGTTCCGACCGGCACCCCGCTGGCCGAGGCGCAGCGGCGCGCGGCCGGAGCCAACCCAGCGGCGGCGCTGTTGGTCACCGACTCAGCGGGCTGCCCACTCGCCCTGGTCAACCCGGCTGCCGTCGCGGCGGTCGCGGTCAACCGCCGGCCTTGGTTGCCGGTGGACGCGGTGGCCCGGCCGCTGGCCGAGGTGCCGACCGTGCCGGTCGACCTTGACGGCGAGCAGGTGATGGAGACCGTGCGGCGCCACCCGGGCGCACAGTACGTGGTGACCTCAGGCGAAGATGTCGTCGGCATCCTGTACCTCGCGGATCTTGCTCAGCTGCTCGAACCCCACCGGAGATGAACACGTGACTGCACCGCCCTCCGACGCGCCCGACCAGCACGTCCCCGCACCGCCTCCAGCGCGCCGGGGGCCCTTTCAGCCCGGTGACCGGGTGCAGTTGACCGACCCGAAGGGGCGAATGCACACAGTTACCCTCGAGCCGGGCAAGGAGTTCCACACCCATCGCGGCATCCTGCACCACGACGCCCTGATCGGTCAGCCCGACGGCAGCGTCGTCAGTACCGCTGGCGGCGGTACGGCGTTCCTGGCCCTGCGCCCGCTGCTCGCCGACTATGTCCTGTCGATGCCGCGCGGCGCCCAGGTGATCTACCCGAAGGACTCGGCTCAGATCGTCGCGATGGGCGATGTCTTCCCCGGCGCGCGGGTGCTGGAGGCGGGGGCCGGGTCCGGTGCGCTGAGCTGTTCCCTCCTGCGCGCCGTCGGCCCCACTGGAGAGCTGCACTCGTGGGAGGTGCGCGACGACTTCGCGCAGATCGCCCGACGTAACGTCGAGGCGTTCTTCGGCGGCCCGCACCCAGCCTGGCGGCTGCGGGTCGGGGACGTGGCGGCGAACCCGGAGACCGGTTTCGACCGGATCATCTTGGACATGCTCACGCCCTGGGAGCAGCTCGACATGGTCGAGCGGGCCCTGGTGCCCGGTGGGGTGCTGATTGGGTACGTCGCTACCACCCCGCAGCTATCCGAGTTGGTGGAGGCGCTGCGGGAGCGGGGTGGCTGGACGGAGCCGCGGGCCTGGGAGTCACTGGTCCGGGACTGGCACGCGGAGGGGTTGGCCGTTCGGCCCGACCACCGGATGATCGCGCACACCGCGTTCCTGGTGTCTGCGCGTAAGCTCGCCCCGGGTGTTATCGCCCCACCCCGCCGTCGTAAGCCCAGCAAGGGTATGGAGGCGTACGCGCAGCGCCGGGCGGTGCTGCGGGAGGCGGCGGCCGCCCAGGCCGGCTCGGTGGAGGAGGGATGACGGTCATGACGGTCGAGCAGGACAGCGGGGAATGACGCGACAGCGGCCGACCGGCGTGGACCGGTGGTGCGGGGAGGCGGAATGAAACGGCCGGGCCTGGGCGGCGGCGACGTGCCAGCGGTGTTTCCGGACTGGTCGCCGTATCGGGACCTCGAGTCCGCGACGCGCGCCTACCTGCGCGACCCGGATGTGGCCCTGGAGGCGCTCGGCGGTGTGCTTCGCGGTGCCTCCGTGCTCGGCTTCACCCTGGAGCGGTTCGTCAACGAGGTCAACGGAGTCTGGCAGGAGGTGGTCATCTGTGATGGCAGCCGCCTGGTCCTCTGGCACGGTGAGGACATCCCGCCCGGGGAGGGCCCACCTGGCTCGATGACCTCCTCGCTGCGGGTGGTGCCGGTCTCCTCGGTCACCGAGGTGGGGTGTCGGCGGCGGCTCACCCGCGTTGACGACGGTACCGTGCGGGTGGACGGTACCGATGTCTATCTGTTGTTGCGGTCGCTGGACGAGGCGCCGTCGGGGGAGGAAGGGGCCGGTTCGCTCCGGCATGACGCGTTGCGCTTCGGCAAGACCCTCGATGACGGCGGCGCCGGGCAGATCGCCCGCCTTGAGGAGTTCGCCCGGTTGGTCGCCTCGGCCGTCGGCCGGCCACTGCGCTGAGGAAGGGCCACTCGGCTGAGGGCTGACCGCCACGCGTTCGGCGGGAGCCGCTCGGGTGCGGCAGCGCCACACCCGGCGTCGGCGGTCAGTCTTCGGCCGCTGGACCGGCGACTGGCGTGCCGTCGCCGCCGCGGAGCACGTGGATGCACTCGCCCGGGCACTCCTTCGCCGAGTCGATCACCTCAAGTCGGAGGTGTTCCGGCACCTCCACCCGACCGCCCGGGGCCTGTACCAGCTCGCCGTCCGGCCCTTTGACGTAGGCGAGTCCGTCGATGTCGAACTCGAAGACCTCCGGCGCGTACTGGACGCACAGTCCATCGCCCGTGCACAGGTCCTGGTCCACCCAGACCTGTAGCTGGTCCGTCGCGACCTCGATCACGGTTCCCCCAGGTTCGTCCGTCGTACGCCTTGACGGTACCCGAACCGTCGGATGGGTTCCCGAGCCCACCCGGGGCGATCAAGGTTCGGTGACGAGGGTGTTGCATGGGACCGAATCGGCCTCATAGCGGTTAGTGTTAGGGCAGAACGTTCAAGCCCCCCGGGGAGGTGGGACGTGGCACGCAGCGACGACGCGGACTCGCGCGCCGCACGGTGGGAGAAGGAGGCCCACGATCTCTCCACGCAGGTCGCGTTCCTGCAAGAGGAACTCGCTCTGGTGCGGCGCAAGTTGACCGAAAGCCCCCGACAGGTCCGGCAGCTCGAAGAGCGGCTGGCGGCTGCCCAGGCTCAGCTAGGGCGGCTGACTGAAAACAATGAGCGGCTCGTGAGCACTCTCAAGGAGGCGCGAGCGCAGATCGTGACGCTCAAGGAGGAGATCGACCGGCTCGCCCAGCCGCCGAGCGGCTACGGCGTCTTCCTGGCACGCCACGACGACGGCACGGTGGATGTGTTCACCGGTGGCCGCAAGCTCCGGGTAGCCGTCTCACCGTCCCTGGAGGTCGCCGAGCTGCGCCGGGGGCAGGAGGTCCTGCTCAACGATGCGCTCAACATCGTTGACGCGTTCGGTTATGAGCGGGCCGGTGAGGTGGTCATGCTCAAGGAGGTGCTCGCGGGGCCGGACGGTGCTCCCGGCGACCGCGCCCTCGTGGTCTCCCACTCCGACGAGGAGCGCGTCGTGCACCTCGCGGAGACGTTGATCAACGCCCCGATTCGGGCGGGTGACTCCCTCATGATCGAGCCTCGCTCGGCGTACGCCTATGAGCGGATTCCGAAGAGTGAGGTCGAGGAGCTGGTCCTGGAGGAGGTGCCGGATGTCGACTACACCGACATCGGCGGTCTCCACGCGCAGATCGAGCAGATTCGCGACGCGGTGGAGCTGCCGTTCCTGCACGCTGACCTGTTCCGGGAGCACCAGCTTCGGCCACCGAAGGGCATCCTGCTCTACGGGCCGCCGGGGTGCGGTAAGACCCTGATCGCCAAGGCGGTGGCGAACTCGCTGGCGAAGAAGATCGCCGAGCGGCGTGGCGAGGAGAAGCACACCAGCTACTTCCTCAACATCAAGGGCCCGGAGCTGCTCAACAAGTACGTCGGCGAGACCGAGCGGCACATCCGGCTGGTCTTCCAGCGGGCCCGGGAGAAGGCCGGCGAGGGGACGCCGGTCATCGTGTTCTTTGACGAGATGGACTCGGTGTTCCGCACCCGGGGCTCCGGCGTCTCGTCGGATGTGGAGAACACCATCGTCCCGCAGCTGCTCAGCGAGATCGACGGGGTGGAAGGTCTGGAGAACGTCATCGTCATCGGCGCCTCCAACCGGGAGGACATGATCGATCCGGCGATCCTGCGGCCGGGTCGGCTCGATGTCAAGATCAAGATCGAGCGGCCGGATGCCGAGGCGGCGAAGGACATCTTCTCCAAGTACATCCTCCCCGGGCTACCCCTGCACCCGGACGACCTGGCCGAGCACGGCAGCGATCCGCAGGCCACCGTTGCGGCGATGATCGACGCGGTCGTCCTGCGGATGTACTCGGAGACCGAGGAGAACCGCTTCCTCGAGGTCACCTACGCCAACGGCGACAAGGATGTCCTCTACTTCAAGGACTTCAACTCCGGTGCGATGATCCAGAACATCGTGGACCGGGGTAAGAAGATGGCTATCAAGGAGTTCCTCACCTCCGCCCGCAAGGGCCTGCGGCTGCAACACCTCCTTGACGCCTGCGTTGACGAGTTCCGGGAGAACGAGGACCTACCCAACACCACCAACCCCGACGACTGGGCGCGCATCTCCGGCAAGAAGGGCGAGCGGATCGTCTACATCCGCACGCTCGTCTCCGGCGGCAAGGGCACCGATGCGGGCCGGTCCATCGAGACCGCCAGTAACACCGGCCAGTATCTCTGACGACGAAGGTCATGGGCCCGGGTCGGGTTAGGACCCGGGCCCATGACCTTCGCTGAGTAATTGCTTCGCACCGCCGCGTCACGTTCGGGTGCGGTGCCGACTACTCTCGACGAAGGGATCGGTCGGGGCGAGTGAAGCGGGTAGGTTTATGAGCGTTAGACGGATCATGGGTACCGAGGTCGAGTACGGCATCTCCGTGCCCAGCCAGGCCGGGGCGAACCCAATGGTCACCTCCTCGCAGGTGGTCAACGCCTATGGTGCGCGTCCCGAGCTCAACCGCGGGGGGCGCGCTCGCTGGGACTACGAGGAGGAGTCGCCGCTGCGCGACGCCCGTGGCTTCACCTATTCCGGCGCCGCGTACGACCCGGCGGAGGCCCTCGCCGACGAGGATCTCGGCCTGGCCAACGTGATTCTCACCAACGGCGCCCGGCTCTACGTGGACCATGCCCATCCGGAGTACTCCACTCCGGAGGTGACCACTCCATGGGACCTGGTGCGTTGGGACAAGGCGGGGGAGCGGGTGATGGCAGAGGCGGCCCGACGTGCCGCCACCATCCCCGGTAGCCACCCCATACATCTGTACAAGAACAACACCGACAACAAGGGCGCGAGCTACGGCTCCCACGAGAACTACCTGATGCGGCGGCAGACACCCTTCGCCGACATCGTCACATTTCTGACTCCGTTCTTTGTCACCCGGCAGATCGTCGCTGGGGCCGGCCGGGTCGGCCTCGGCCAGGACGGTGGGCAGGCGGGCTTCCAGATCTCCCAGCGCGCCGACTTCTTCGAGGTTGAGGTGGGGCTGGAGACCACGCTAAAGCGGCCCATCATCAACACTCGCGACGAACCGCACGCCGATGCGGACAAGTACCGCCGGCTGCACGTCATCATCGGCGATGCCAACCTGTCGGAGATCTCCACGTATCTCAAGGTCGGCACGACCGCGCTGATCCTCACCATGATCGAGGAGAAGGCGCTCGCCCCGGACCTCGGCATCGCGGACCCGGTCAGTGAGCTGCGTGCGGTCAGCCACGACCCCTCGCTCGGCCACCTCATGCGGCTGCGGGACGGGCGGCGGCTCACCGCGTTGGACGTCCAGTGGGCCTACTACGAGCGGGTGCGCTCGTTCGTGGACGACCGGTACGGCAGCGACGTTGACGAGCAGACCGCCGACGTGTTGGAACAGTGGGAGGGCGTGCTGGACCGGCTGGGCCGGGACGTTTTCCTCTGCGCTGACGAGCTCGACTGGGTGGCGAAGCTGCGGTTGCTGGAGGGCTACCGGGAGCGGGAGAAGCTCGGCTGGGGGTCACCCAAACTGCAACTGGTTGACCTGCAGTACTCCGATGTTCGGCCGGAGAAGGGGCTCTACCACCGGTTGGTGTCGCGGGGCGCGATGAGGACACTGCTGCCGGCGGAGGCGGCCCAGGTCGCGATGACCGAGCCGCCGGAGGACACCCGGGCCTACTTCCGGGGCCGCTGCCTCGCCCAGTTCGCCTCCGAGGTGGTTGCGGCGAGTTGGGATTCGGTCATCTTCGACGTGGGCCGGGAGTCGCTGGTGCGGGTGCCGATGATGGAGCCGGAGCGGGGCACCCGCGCGCACGTCGGTGCCCTCTTCGACCGCTGCGAGAGCGCCAAGGATCTGCTGGAGACGCTCACCGGTGGTTGAGCCGTCCCACGTGGTGGCCCCGGATCACGTGACTGGCGCGCGACGGGCCATTTCGTCGTCCGCGCGAGGTAAGTTCGTCGCAGACGATCGTGGAGGAGGCAGCCATGGCGAGCCGTGACAGCGGGGGGCAGTCGCAGACCGGCCGGTCCCAGCAGAACGAGGAGATCGAGGACGTCACGACGGAGGCGAGCGCGGAAGCCGCCGAGCGACACGCCGAGATCACCGAGGACGTGGACGACCTACTCGACGAGATCGACTCCGTCCTTGAGGAGAACGCCGAGGAGTTCGTCCGGGGCTACGTGCAGAAGGGTGGGGAGTAGGAGTCGGGGCGGGATTCGCCACCACCTGGACACGATCACCGCGCCGCAAGGGTGCGGGATACCCTGCTTTAACCGCAACGGTGGTCCTGGCTGGTTCCGGAGAAGTCCGGGTAGACCGACCAGGACGATCACGTACCTGAGAGGAACCACGTGGCAGCGGCTTTCGACCCATCCGGGCGGCTTCCGGATCTGTTCACCAGCACGGGGACGTCCTCCTTCTCCGCGTTCCTGAGCAAAGCGGCGCCGGAGTTGCTGCCTGGACGCCGGACGCTGCCGCCCGGGGCGGCCACGGACCTGACGCCGCACGCGACCACTATCGTTGCCATGGTCGCTGACGGTGGGGTTGTGCTGGCGGCCGACCGCCGCGCCACCATGGGCAACCTGATCGCCCAGCGGGACATCGAGAAGGTGTATCCGGCGGACGCATACTCCCTCGTGGGCATGGCGGGTGCCGCCGGAGTCGGGATCGAGCTGCTTCGACTCTTTCGGGTCGAGCTGGAGCACTACGAGAAGATCGAGGGCGCGATGCTCTCGCTCGACGGTAAGGCCAACCGGTTGGCCGCGATGGTTCGGGGCAATCTCGGCGCGGCGATGCAGGGGCTCGCTGTGGTCCCGCTCTTCGCCGGCTTCGACCTGGCCGCAACGGATCCGGCGAAGGCCGGTCGGATCTTCAGCTTCGATGTGACCGGCGGTCCCTACGAGGAGACCGGCTACGACGCGGTCGGCTCCGGCTCCTTGTTCGCCAAGGCGGCGCTGAAGAAACGGTTCCGGGTCGGGCTCTCCGTTGACGACGCGGTGCGCCTGGCCGTGGAGGCCCTCTATGACGCGGCTGACGACGACACCGCGACCGGCGGACCGGACCTCACCCGGCGGATCTATCCGGTGGTGATGTCCGCAACGGCGGAGGGCACGTACCGACTCACCGAGGCGGAGACGGCGGCGATCGCCGAAAGTGTGGTCGCCGGCCGGATGGAGAATCCCGGCGGCTGAGCCTCCCCTACCCGACCCAGTGACCAGCACAGCGCCGTAAGGAGAACTTCTGTCGTGGCCATGCAGTTCTACGCCTCGCCCGAGCAGATCATGCGCGACCGCTCCGAGCTGGCCCGCAAGGGCATTGCCCGGGGGCGCAGCGCGGTGGTCCTGAGCTACGCCGGCGGGGTGCTCTTCGTCGCGGAGAACCTCTCCAGCGCCCTGCACAAGGTTGGTGAGATCTACGACCGGATCGGCTTCGCCGCCGTGGGCCGATACAACGAGTTCGAGAACCTGCGACGTGCGGGTGTGCGGATGGCGGACCTGAACGGTCTGAGCTACGACCGGCGGGACGTGACCGGGCGGGCGCTCGCCAACGCGTTCGCGCAGACGCTTGGTGCGATCTTCACCGAGCAGTCCAAGCCGTTCGAGGTGGAGATCTGCGTCGCCCAGGTCGGCGCGACCGCGGCGGACGACGAGCTGTACCGGTTGACCTATGACGGGTCGGTCAACGATGAACCCGGCCGAATGGCGATGGGTGGTCAGGCCGAGGCGATCGCGGGAGTGCTGAAGTCGCACCACCGTCCGGACATGTCGCTGGGCGACGCGGTCAAGGTGGCGGTGCAGGCCCTGGGTAGCGTTGGCGGCGAGGGCGGGGCTGCTCGCACGATCGCAGCCGACCAGTTGGAGGTCGCCATCCTGGACCGTGGCCGGGTCGGCCGGACCTTCCGGCGGGTTACCGGCGCGGCGTTGGCCGCCCTGCTCGACGATGGCGAGGCCCCGGCAGCATCAGCGGAAGCCTCGACCGCGGCGGCCGACTCGACCGAGGCGGCGGAACGCCCCGACTCCTAAGCCCGGCAGGGCCACTGAAATTTGCCGGTCACGCCTTGATCAGCGGCTCCCACCAGGCCCGGTTCTCCCGGTACCAGTTGATGGTGGCGGCCAGACTCTGATCAAAGTCGACGGTGGGTTCCCAGCCGAGATCGCGCTTTGTCGCTGTGATGTCGAGGGCGTACCGGCGGTCGTGGCCCTTTCGGTCGGTTACCGGTGTCACCCGATCCCAACCGACGTTGAATGCGGCGAGCAGCGCGCTGGTTAGTTCCCGGTTGGTCAGGGCAGTACCCCCGCCGAGGTGGTACACCATCCCGGCCTGGCCGTCCCGCTGAGCCAGCGCGATGCCGCGGCAGTGGTCGTCCACGTGTAGCCAGTCCCGGATGTCACCGCCGTCACCGTACAGCGGCAGGGTGTGTCCATCGATAAGGTTGGTGACGAAGCGCGGGATCAGCTTCTCGGGGTGCTGGTAGGGACCGTAGTTGTTGGCGCCCCGGGTGATGACCACGTCGAGCCCGTGGGTGCGGTGGTAGGAGAGGGCGAGCAGGTCGGCGGCGGCTTTGCTGGCCGAGTACGGGGAACTGGGGTTCAGAGGCGCAGAGGGGGGCCACGAGCCCCGGTTGATGGAGCCGTACACCTCGTCGGTGGAGACGTGGAGGAACCGTCCGGTGCGGTGCCGTAAGGCGGCGTCGAGCAGGACACCGGTGCCGCCCACGTTGGTGCTGACGAACGGAGCGGCGCTGGCGATCGAGCGGTCCACGTGGGATTCGGCGGCGAAGTGGACGATGACATCGTGTCCCGCGACGGTGCTGTCCACCAGCTTCACGTCGCGTACGTCGCCGCGGATGACGTGCAGGCGGGGGTCGTCCCGGACGGGGGCGAGGCTGCTGTTGGTGCCGGCGTAGGTGAACGAGTCGAGCACGGTTACCCGGTCTGGCCGTGGCACCGGCTCGGTGCCGTGGAGAAGCCGGCGCACATACGCTGAACCGATGAAGCCGGCCCCACCGGTGACGAGGATCCTCACGGCTTGCACCGTACCCCGGGGCCGAGGCGGCGCGGGCCGCAGTCGGTCGCGAGCGAGCTGGGATGGGTGTGGTGAGCACTGCCCAGATGTCGCCTTGTGCGGCTAGTGTCTCATCATGGAGCGGCGAATCTTCGGCCTCGAGACCGAGTACGGCGTCACCTGTACCTATCGTGGGCAGCGGCGGCTGTCCCCCGACGAGGTCGCGCGGTACCTGTTCCGGCGGGTGGTGTCGTGGGGCCGGTCGAGCAATGTCTTTTTACGCAACGGCGCCCGCCTATACCTGGATGTCGGCTCGCACCCGGAGTACGCGACGCCGGAGTGTGACTCGGTAGCCGATCTGGTGGCGCATGACCGTGCCGGCGAGCGGATTCTGGAGGGACTACTCGTCGATGCGGAGAAGCGGCTGCACGACGAGGGCATCGCGGGTGAGATCTACCTGTTCAAGAACAACACCGATTCGGCCGGGAACTCGTACGGGTGCCACGAGAACTTTCTCGTCTCCCGGCACGGCGAGTTCGGCCGGTTGGCGGATGTGTTGATCCCGTTCCTGGTCACCCGGCAGTTGATCTGTGGTGCGGGGAAGGTTCTCCAGACGCCGCGGGGGGCTGTCTACTGCCTGTCGCAGCGGGCCGAGCACATCTGGGAGGGGGTGTCGTCGGCGACCACCCGGAGCCGGCCGATCATCAACACCCGGGACGAGCCGCACGCAGACGCGGAGCGCTACCGCCGACTGCACGTGATCGTCGGCGACTCGAACATGAACGAGGTCACCACCATGCTGAAGGTGGGCGCCGCGGACATTGTGCTCCGGATGATCGAGTCTGGGGTGGTGATGCGGGACCTGACGCTGGAGAACCCGATTCGCGCGATCCGTGAGGTGTCGCACGACATCACTGGCCGGCGGAAGGTGCGGTTGGCTTCCGGCAAGGAGATCAGCGCGCTGGAGGTCCAGCAGGAGTATCTGGCGAAGGCCACGGAGTTCGTCGAGCGGCGCGGCGGCGATCAGACGGCGAAGCGGGTGGTGGAGCTCTGGGGCCGGGTGTTACGGGCGGTGGAGACGGGTGATCTGGAGCCGGTGGCCCGGGAGATCGACTGGGTGACCAAGCTGCATTTGATCGAGCGTTATCAACGCAAGCATGAGTTGCCGTTGTCGCATCCGCGGGTGGCGCAGATGGATCTCGCCTATCACGACCTCCGGCGCGGCCGGGGCCTGTATGGCTTGCTGGAGCGGCGGGGGCAGGTGGACCGGGCGGCGACCGACCCGGAGATCTTCGAGGCGAAGGAGACGCCGCCGCAGACCACTCGGGCGCGGCTGCGGGGCGAGTTCATCCGGCATGCCCAGGAGAAGCGGCGGGACTTCACCGTCGACTGGGTGCACTTGAAGCTCAACGACCAGGCGCAGCGCACCGTGTTGTGCAAGGACCCCTTCCGGGCGTACGACGAGCGGGTGGAGCGGCTGATCGCCAGCATGTGAGCGCGACGGGCGCGGGTGAGCCTCCCCGACGGCCGCCGGGTAGGCTGACCACGCCATGATGTCAAGCCAACCGGGCGGTTCCGGCTCCGAGAAGCAGAGCTGGACCGAGCGCCGCCGCCAGAAGATTCGTGCCGAGATCGAGCGAAACCGCCGCGGCGAGTACACGGTGCCCACCTGGGTGCTGGCGCTCGCCCTGGCCGCGATCGTGTTGGCTTGGGCCGCACTGGTGATTTTGGCCTGAGCGGCGGTCAGCGGGCGAGCCGCGCGGCGTGCCGCCCCGCCGCCGCGGCGGCGAGGAAGTAGGCGTGGTCCGCATCCAGACCGCGACCCATCGTTGACAGCGGCACCGGGCTGGCCCGCAGTGCGGCGTCGAGGCCGGTAACCGGCACCCGGCGCACCTGGTGCCGGGCGGTGAGCGGGGCCAGCGCCGTCTCGACCGCGGTGGCCAGCGCCGGGTCGAGTTGGTCCGGCACGACCAACTCGGCGGGGGCCAGGGCTACCCGGCCGTACGCGGTCAGGCTGTGGTGGGAGACGCCGTGGTGTCGGGGGCGGGGGTCCGCGGCGGAGATGCGTAGGGACCCGACCGGCCGCCCGCCCAGGGCGGCGATCGCGTTGACCGCCTCGCCGACCGCCACCCCGGAGAAGCCCCAGCGGGTGCCGGTACCGAGGTTGCCGGGCCCCTGGGCGACGACAGCCAGGTCGGCGTGGAGCACATGCCGTGCGGCGAGTAGGCCGGAGTGCAGGGTGCTCGCCTCCAGGTCGCCGCCGAACGCCTGCCCCACGCTGATCGTGCCGGCGAGGTGTCCGTGGAGCCCGGCGAGGGTGCGGGAGAACCAGGCGGGGAGCGCGCCCCCATCGGTGAGCAAATACGCCACCCGTGCGTCGGGTGCGTCGGCGCGGATCCCGGCGAGTACCGCCGGGAGCGCGGAGTGCAGGTCGGCGGTGACCACGGGCAGGCCGCCCAGGTCGTCGGCGTCGGCCAGGACCGCCCGGTGCGGGGACGCCTCCTCGTCAACGCCGAGCAGGATCGGCTGCAACGGGGTGTAGCGGGCCTTGACCAGGTGGCCTCCGGCCCGATTGTCCGCCGGTGCGGGCGGATCCGGTGGCAGCCGGTCCGGCAGGGCCACGACCAGGGCGTAGCCGCCGGTGCCGAGGCCCATCAGCAGGGCGCCGACGTTGAGCAGTACCCGATCGCCGACGCGTGGTTGACCGACCAACTCGGGGTAGGCGAGCGCGCGCATCGTCGAGTCGTCGGCGAGCGTGACGGCCAACTCGACCGCGCCGCTCCACTCCCGCCGGATCGCCGTTACCGTTCCCGACCGCCATCGCACCATGCGCGCGACGCTAGCGGTCGAGTCGGGTGGGCCCGGCGTCCGGGGTGCTGATGAGCGGCCCGAAGGTCCGGCCGGACCGGTTCCGGCGACCGACCGGGGCGAGACGCGCGGCGTGATAGGTACATGTGTTCGCAGGGTTGGCTGCTAGCGTCGTACCGTGTCGCGGACCCGTACCGAACGCCTGGTCAATCTGGTGATCTGTCTCCTGTCCACGCGACGGTTCCTGACCGCCGTGCAGATCGCCGCGACCGTGCCCGGCTACGAGCATGATCCGCACGACGTGCGGGACCACGAGGCGTTTCAACGTAAGTTCGAGCGGGACAAGGCCGAGCTGCGCGAGCTCGGCGTCCCGCTGGAGACCGGGACGGCCAGCGCCTTCGACATCGAGCCGGGCTATCGAATCGCCCGCCGGCAGTATGCGCTGCCCGAGATCCCGCTCGAGCCGGACGAGGCCGCGGCGGTTGGCATCGCCGCCCGGCTGTGGCAGCACGCTGGTCTGGCCGCCGCGGCGTCATCCGGGTTGGCGAAGCTGCGCGCGGCCGGCGTTGACGTGGACCCACAGGCCACGCTCGGGCTGGAGCCGATGGTGACCGTCGATCCGGCCTTTGCGCCGCTGACCGCCGCGGCCCGGGATCGCCGCGAGGTGGCCTTCGATTACCGGGTCCCGGACCGGGACGAGCCCGCTGCCCGGCGACTGCAGCCGTGGGGGGTGGTCTGCTGGCGGGGCCGGTGGTATGTGGTCGGGCACGACTTGGATCGGGCCGCGGCCCGCTGCTTCCGCCTCTCCCGGGTGGTGGGGGCGGTTCGGACGGTGGGCCCGTCGGGGGCGTACGAGCCGCCGGCCGAGGTGGACCTGATCAGCTATGTCGCTCGCTCGTCCGGTCCGGTGGAGCCCACTGGCCGTGCCCGGGTGCTCGTCGCGCCCAACCGGGCTGCCGGGCTGCGCCGGTGGGCGGTGGAGACGACCTGCGGCTCCACCGGTGACCAACTCGTCCTGCCGTACGTGGATCCGGAGGCGCTCGCCGGTCAGCTCGTCGGATACGGCCCGGACGTGCGGGTGCTCGACCCGCCGGAGGTACGGGAGGCGGTCATCCAGCGACTCAAGGAGACCGTCGCCCGTCATGACCTCGATTCCGGGGGTGCCCGGTGACCCGTTCCGTTCGGTCCGGGTCCCGTACCTCCGCGGACCGGTTGGCCCGGCTGCTCAACCTGGTCCCCTTCCTGTTGGCCCGGCCCGGTATCGAGATCGCCGAGGCGGCGGGTGACCTGGGGGTGACCGAGCGGCAGCTGCGGGAGGATCTGGAGCTGCTCTGGGTGTGCGGGCTGCCGGGCTACGGCCCGGGGGATCTGATCGACATGGCCTTCGACGGCGACCGGGTGACGATTACCTACGACGCCGGCATTGATCGACCGCTGCGACTCACTCCCGACGAAGCCCTCGCGCTGGTCGTGGCGCTGCGCATGCTGGCGGAGACGCCGGGGGTCGCCAACCGGGAAGCGGTGGAGCGGGCCCTGGTCAAGATCGAGAATGCCGCGGGTGATCGGTGGGGTACCCCGGTCGCGGTGCGGCTGCCGGCGGACAACCACCGGGTGGCGGAGCTGCGGTCGGCGGTGGAGAGCGGCCGGGCGTTGCGGATCACCTACTACTCGGTGGCCCGGGACGAGACGATCGAGCGGACCGTTGACCCCCTGCGAATGCTCGTCATCGGTGGCCGGGCGTACGTGGAGGCCTGGTGCCGCCGGGCGGAGGGGATGCGGATGTTCCGGGTCGACCGGATCGACGCGGTGACCCGGTTGGCCGAGCCGGCGCGGGTGCCGGCGCAGGCGGTGCCGCACGACCTCACCAGCGGTGCGTTCCGGCCCACGACCGATCTGCCACTGGTCACCCTGCGAATCGGTCGGAGTGAACGGTGGATCACCGAGTACTACCCGTGTGAGCGGGTCGAACCAGGCGATGGCGAGTGGTTGGTCTCGCTCCGGGTCACCGACCTGGGCTGGGCCCGCCGCTTCGTGTTGGGCCTGGGCCCGGAGGTCACCGTGGTGGCGCCGGCGGAGCTCGCCGCGCAGGTGCACGCCGCGGCAACCGCGGCCCTTGAGGCGTACGCCACACCGCTGCCGGGCGTGCCAGGCGGGCCCGGCAGCGGCAACGCGGGGCAGTAGGCTGACCGCCGTGGTGGTGTGGATCGTGGTCGCGCTGGTGGTGCTCCCGTTCGTGCTGCTCGGGCTGGCCGTGCGGCCGGTGCTGACCCGGCTGCGTCGGCTGCGGCGGGCGGCGGCGGCGTTGCAGCGGCACGCGGATGAGGCCGCGGCGCTCCAGACCACCGCGGTGGCGCTGCAGGCGCGGGCCGAAGGGTTGCAGCAACAGCTGGCGACCACCCAGCAGCAGATCGCCGTTGTCCGGTCCCGCCGCGGCGGGTAGCAATCGCCCCCGGGCGTCCCAATTCGGACGAAGCGGCCTGCCGGGGACATCCCCAGTTGGCCTAGACTTCACCCAGGCGGCATCGTCCCGTAGCGCCCAGCGGGTGGCAACGCCGCCGCACGCACGTACGATGGCTGCGACACCACCTGCCCGACACCGAGAGACCGGAGCTTCCCATGGGTGCCCTAAGGCCATGGCACATCGCCGTACTCGTGGTCGTGCTGATTTTGCTCTTCGGCGCGAAGCGGCTCCCCGACGCGGCCCGCTCGCTGGGCCGTTCGCTGCGGATCATCAAGGCCGAGACGAAGAGCCTGCACGACGACGACCGTGACCTGGCCGAGAAGGCCGATGCCCAGGCTGGCTACCAGCCCCTGCAGCCGCAGGTGCAGCAGGGACAGCCGCACCCCCAGCAGCCGCCCTACCCGGCCCCGCCGCAGCAGCAGCCGGTCGTGGACCCGGTGCAGCGCACCCGCGACAACTGATCGAGGGGCCCGACCACCGTGGCCTTCGCCCTGCGTAAACGTGGCCCGAGCAGCTTCCAGCGGGCCTCGGAAGGCTCGATGACGCTGGTCGAGCACGTCCGTGAGCTGCGCAACCGGCTGTTCAAGGCGTCGCTGGCGGTCCTGATCGGCTTCGGCATCGGTCTCTGGCTCGCCGGGCCGGTGCGCGGCATCTTACAGCGGCCCTACTGCGAGCTTCCCCAGGCGCAGACCACCGACGGCGCCTGCGACTTCGTGCAGCTCGGTCCGGCTGACCTGTTCCTGCTCAACCTCAAGATCGGTCTGTGGGTGGGGCTGATCCTCGCCGCGCCGGTGTGGCTGTACCAGCTGTGGGCCTTCATCGCCCCCGGCCTACACAAGCACGAGCGGCGCTACGCGTACGCCTTTACCGCACTCGCCGCGCCGCTGTTCGCCGCCGGCGCGGTGCTGGCGTACTTCGTGACCTCCAAGGGCCTGGAGTTTCTGCTGCAGGTCTCCGGCCCCGAGATCAACACCACTCTCGACATCACCCGGTACATCTCGTTCGTCACCAACCTGATCCTGCTGTTCGGGGTGGCGTTCGAGTTCCCGCTGATCGTGTTGATGCTCAACTTCGTCGGTGTGGCCAGCGCGAAGCGGTTGCTGGGCTGGTGGCGGGTGGCGGTGTTCGTGTTCTTCGCCTTCGCGGCGGTGGTCACGCCCACGCCCGACCCGTTCGGTATGACCGCGTTGGCGTTGTGCCTGTGTGCCCTCTACTTCGCGGCCGTCGGTGTCGCGTTCCTCAACGACAAACGTCGGGGTCGCGGCAAGGAGACCTACGCCGACCTCGCCGACGACGAGGCGTCGCCGCTGGCGGAGGGGAGTGACCCGATCGAGGCGAGCGCCCCGGTTGGGGCGCCGGAGTCGGTCGCGGAGCCGGAGCCGGTCGCCAAGCCTACGCCGATCGAGCGCCGCTACGACGACATGACCTGACGCTGGTGCCCCTGCCCGCCGGCGGCGTCGGGTGGGGGTGCGGCGTCGGTCCCGTCCCGGTACGGTGCACGCCGTGACCGCAGTCGATTTTGCCGGTACCGGTCGTCCGGTCGCCGTCCTGGCCAACCCGAGCGCCGGCCGGGGGCGCCACCGTGGGCTACTGCCCACTGTGGTGCACCGACTGGCGGCCGGCGGTCATCCGGTGCGGGTGCTTGCGGCGGAGACTCCGGCGGAGGCTCAGGCGGCCTGTCGCGCGGCGGTGTCCGACGGCGCGGCGGCGCTGGTCGCCGTCGGTGGCGACGGCACCGCGCACCTGGCGCTACAGGCGGTGGCGGGCACTCCAGTGCCGTTCGCGGTGGTGCCGGCGGGGACCGGGAACGACTTCGCCGGTGACACCGGCTTCCCGGTTGACCCCCTCACCGCGGCCGACGCGATCGCCGCCGCGTTGCGGCACGGCCGCTCCCATCCGATCGACCTGGCCCGTACCACCGCGGCCGACGGCACCCAGCGGTGGTACGGGGCGGTGCTCGCCGCCGGCATCGACGCGATCATCAACGAGCGGGCCAACCGGTTGCGGTGGCCCCGTGGCCCGCGCCGCTATGACCTGGCGATTCTGGTGGAGCTGGCCCGGCTGCGGCCCCGCCGCTACACGTTGCGCCTGGATGGGGTGACCCACGAACTGGACGCCGTCCTGGTGGCGGTCGGCAACTGCGCCCGCTACGGCGGCGGGATGCGGATCTGCCCGGCCGCCGACCCGACCGATGGGCTGCTCGACGTCGTGGTCGGCGGGCGGTTCAACCGGCGTACGCTGCTGCGGATAAAACGCCGCATCTATCCGGGGACGCACGTTGACCACCCGCTGGTACGCAGCTTCCGGGCGCGGACGGTGGAGGTGGCCGCCGCGGGCATCACCGGTTACGCCGACGGGGAACCGGTTGCCGAACTGCCGATGACGATCACCGCGGCCCCGGCGGCGGTGCGGCTGCTGCGCTAACGCCGGTGCACCGGCAGGGCCAGCGCCGCGGCCGGTCAGCCCGGTACGGCCAGGTCCAGCACCGCGCCGAGCCCGTTCGGCCGGCCAGCCTCACCAGGCGGGAGCACCAACACCGCGCAGCCAGCCGCCACCGCCCCCGCGTCGGCGGGGGTGTCCCCGACCATGAGCACACGTTCCGGGTCAACGGCCAGCGTCCCGCAGGCGTGCAGGAAGATGCCCGGATCGGGCTTGCAGCGCCCCACCTCGTACGACAGCACGTACCCGTCCACCAGATCGGCGAGCCCCCAGGCGGCGAAGAGCGGCCGGATGTCGAAGCCGATGTTGCTGACCACGCCCACGCGCACCCCGGCGGCACGCAGCGCGGCCAGGGTGGGGGCGGTATCCGGGTAGGGCACCCACCCCTCGGGCACCAGCAACCGCTCGTAGAGCGCGTCGGCGAGCCCATCGATCCCGGCGTCGATCGTCGCCGCGAGCCCGGTGTACGCGCCGCGATGCGCATGTGGGTACAGGTCCCGGTCGGCCCAGAGTTCGGCCAGCGCGGGCGGGACCCGCTGGGGCAGCGGCCCCCCGGCCCTCCCGGCGGTGAGCAGCCGGTCGGCGAGGGCGGTGGCGCGGATCCGGTCCAGCGTGGTGCCACAGGCGGCGGCCGCCGCGGTCACCCAGGCGGTGGCCTCCTCCACCTGTGCGAGCGTGCCGTGGAAGTCGAAGAGCACCGCTTCCACCGGCCGGCGGGACGCGGTCGGGGTAACGGCACGACCCGGGGCGATTGTCTGGGCGGGTTCGGTACTGTCCGGCACGCCGTGCACCCTACCGACCGCCCCGGACGGCTGCGGCAGGGACGGCCTCGTGGGGCGTGCCGGCGCGGTACGCACTAATCTTGGTCCCATGTCGAGCCCCGCCGAGCGGTACGCCGCGGCACGCCGCCGGGCCGCACAGGCCCACCTGTCCCCGGCGTTGGACGAGTTCGCCCTCGACCTCGGCGTCGACCTCGACGATTTCCAGCGGGAGGCGTGCCAGGCGTTGGAGCGCGGCAGCGGGGTCCTGGTCTGCGCCCCCACCGGCGCCGGCAAGACGGTCGTCGGTGAGTTCGCCGTCCACCTGGCGCTGCGGGGTGGGACCTCGGCCGAGGCGGGGCGCCGCAAGTGCTTCTACACCACCCCGATCAAGGCGTTGTCGAATCAGAAGTACCACGATCTCGTTGACCGGCACGGCGCCGACCAGGTCGGGCTACTCACCGGTGACAACGCCATCAACGGTGATGCGCCGGTGGTGGTGATGACCACCGAGGTACTGCGCAACATGCTCTACGCCGGCTCGGCGACGCTGCAGGGGCTGGCGTACGTGGTGATGGACGAGGTGCACTACCTCGCCGACCGGTTCCGCGGTGGCGTGTGGGAGGAGGTGATCATCCACCTGCCCGCCTCGGTCACGCTGGTGTCGCTGTCGGCGACGGTGTCAAACGCGGAGGAGTTCGCCGACTGGCTGATCACGGTCCGCGGCGAGACCGAGGTTGTGGTCAGCGAGCACCGGCCGGTGCCGTTGTGGCAACACATGCTGGTGGGCCGGCGGATGTTCGACCTGTTCCACGACGCCGACGCCGCGCGTAAGCACGATGTGCATCCGGAGTTGCTGCGCTACACCCGCGACACGCTGCGCCGCCTCGAGTTGGGGGAGGGGCGCGGTGGCGGCCCCGGAGGTCGGCGTGGACCGCGCTGGCGGGGGCCGATGCGCCCGGACATCGTTGACCGGCTCGACCGGGAGGGGTTGCTGCCGGCGATCCTGTTTATCTTCAGCCGTGCCGGCTGCGACGCGGCGGTGCAGCAGTGTCTCGCCGCCGGGCTGCGGCTGACCGGCCCAGAGGAGCGGGCCGAGATCCGTCGGGTGGTGGAGAGCCGGATCACCACGATCCCTGGCGAGGACCTGTCGGTGCTCGGCTACTGGGACTGGCTGGACGGGTTGGAGCGGGGCCTCGCCGCACACCACGCCGGCATGCTGCCGGCGTTCAAGGAGGTCGTTGAGGAGCTCTTCGTCCGCGGGCTAGTGAAGGCGGTGTTCGCCACCGAGACCCTCGCGCTGGGCATCAACATGCCAGCCCGCTGCGTGGTGTTGGAACGCCTGGTCAAGTACAACGGCGAGGCGCACGTGGACCTGACGCCCGGCGAGTACACGCAGCTCACCGGCCGAGCTGGCCGACGCGGTATCGACGTGGAGGGGCACGCCGTGGTGGTCTGGTCCCCGGAGACCGACCCGCGGCACGTGGCCGGCCTGGCATCCACCCGTACATACCCGCTGCGGTCGAGCTTCCGGCCGTCGTACAACATGGCCGTCAACCTGGTCGGCAGCGTGGGCGCGGAGCCGGCCCGGGCGTTGCTGGAATCCTCGTTCGCGCAGTTCCAGGCGGACCGGTCGGTGGTCGGGCTGGCGCGGCAGGTCCAGCGCAACACCGAGACGGTCCAGGCGTACGGCCTGGAGGCGGCCTGCCAACACGGTGACTTCGACGCCTACTTCGCGATCCGGGTCGCGATCGCCGACCGGGAGCGGGAGCTGGCCCGGCAGGGGCAGAGCCAGCGAAAGGCGGCGGCGATCGTCTCGCTGGAGCGGCTGCGGGTCGGCGACGTGATCCGGGTGCCGTCCGGCCGGCGAGCTGGCCTTGCGGTGGTGCTGGACCCGGCGGCCGCCGGCTTCGGGGAGCCCCGTCCGTTGGTGCTGACCCAGGACCGCTGGGCGGGCCGGGTGGGCCCGGGCGACTTCACCACTCCGGCGGAGGTGCTCACCCGGATTCGGGTGCCCAAACACTTCAACCACCGCTCCCCGGCCGCCCGCCGGGACCTGGCCGCCGCGGTCAGCGGCACCGGGCTGAACCGGCACGGCAGCCGGCGGGGAGGCCGGTCGCGGCGCGGTGGTGGGGAGGACGATCGGCTCGTGCAGCTCCGCGCTGAGCTGCGCCGTCACCCGTGCCATGCCTGCCCGGAACGGGAGGAGCATGCCCGCTGGGCGGAGCGCCGCCGCCGGTTGGAGAAGGACACCGAGGAGCTGCGGCAGCGGGTGACTGGCCGGACCGGTTCCCTGGCCCGCACCTTCGACCGGATCGTGGCGCTGTTGACGGCCCGCGGCTACCTGGCCACCGATGGGGGCGTCACCGACGCCGGTCGGATGTTGAGCCGGATCTGGACGGAGGCGGACCTGCTGGTCGCCGAGTGCCTGCGTCGTGGCGTGTGGAATGGGCTCAGCCCGGCCGAGTTGGCGGCGGCGGTGTCGGTGGTGGTCTTCGAGGCCCGCCGGGACGTCGACGAGCGTGCGTCGCTGCCGCGGGGCGCGGTCGCGACGGCGGTCGACGAGACGTTGAAGCTGTGGGGGGAGATCGAGGCCGACGAGGCGGCGCAGGGGCTGACCGTGACCCGGGAGCCGGATCTCGGCTTCGCCTGGCCGGTCTACCGCTGGGCCCGCGGGGAGCCACTCGCGAAGGTCCTCGTCAGCGGCCACATCGACGGCGAGATGCCGGCCGGTGACTTCGTCCGTTGGGCTCGGCAGGTGGTGGACCTGCTCGGCCAACTGGCCGAATCCGGCGGTGCCTCGGCCGAGCTGCGCAGCACGGCGCGGCAGGCCATCGTCGCGGTGAATCGCGGGGTGCTCTCCTACCAGGCCACCGCCTGACGACGTACGTCTCGTCCGGCACCGCACCGTCCCCGGCACCGCGTGGTGCCGCTGGGCGGCGGCGGTCAGTCGGCGCGGTTGGCCAGGGCGTCCACCAGGCGCCGGACGGCGCCGGCGAGGTTCCACCGCTCGGCGAGGTCGAGCAGCCGATCGGGATCGGCGGGTGCGGTGGGCAGTTCGGTGGGCAGGTCGGGTAGCGGCACATCGAGGGCGACCCGGACCACCGCCGGGGCGACGGCCAGGTACTCCCGCGCGGCGGTGAGCTTCGCCCGTAGCCCGGGCGCGAAACCGGCGTCCGGATCGTCTAGGGCGGCGAGCACACCGGCGACGTCGCCGTGTCGGTCAACGAGCCGGGCCGCGGTCTTCTCGCCGACGCCGGGAACCCCCGGCAGGCCGTCGCTGGGGTCACCGCGCAGCGCGGCGAAGTCGGCGTAGCGGGCGGCGGGCACCCCGTATCGGGCCTGGACCGCGGCGTCGTCGCAGTCTGCCAGCTTCGCCACCCCCCGCCCGATATAGAGCAGCCGCACCCGGCGGGCGTCATCAACCAGCTGGAACAGGTCGCGGTCACCAGAGACCACCTCAACCGGGCCAGGCTGGGTGACCGAGAGGGTGCCGAGCACGTCGTCGGCCTCGTAGCCGGCGGCGCCGACGCTGGTGATGCCGAGCGCGTCGAGCACGTCGAGGATCACCGGGACCTGCGGACTCAGCGTGTCGGGAACCACCTCACCCCCCTGGGGCGCCACCCGGTGCGCCTTGTACGAGGGCAGGAGGGCCACCCGCCACTGGGGTCGCCAGTCGTAGTCCATCGCGCACACCAGCCGGCCCGGCCGGCGGGGGCGGACCAGGCTCGCCAACATGTCGAGGAAGCCACGGACCGCGTTGACCGGTTGGCCCTCGGGCCCGACGGCGGCGGACTCCGGGATGCCGAAGTATGCCCGGAAGTAGAGGCTCGGCGCGTCCACGAGCAGGAGCGGGGCTGGCATGCTCGACAGCCTGACACACCGCACCGACATCGGCGTGGATGCTGGCGGCGGGGAGCAGCCGACGGGGCCCGCTGGGTGTTCCGGTGCCGCGGCGGTGGGGCGAGCCGAACGACCGTTAAGCTGGTGGGTGCGACGGCTCAACCCCACCCCCACGGAGCTCATCAACTCATGACTGTCGACCGGATCCTCCCCACTGACGAGGCCCACGACCTGCTGGACCTGGCCACCGAACTCGCCGACCGGGAACTCGCGCCGAAGGCCGCCGACCACGAGGAGCGTGCCGAGTTCCCCCGGGAGGTGCTGCGTACCCTGGGCCGGTCGGGCCTGCTCGGCCTGCCGTACGCGGAGGAGTATGGGGGCGCCGCCCAGCCGTACGAGGTGTACCTGCAGGTGTTGGAGATCCTGGCCAGCCGCTGGCTCGCGGTCGCCGAGGCGATCAGCGTCCACACCCTGTCCTGCTTCCCGGTCGCCGAGTACGGCACGGCGCAGCAGCGGAAGCTGTTGCCCGAGCTGATCGGTGGGGAACTGCTCGGCGCGTACTGCCTCTCCGAGCCGCAGGGCGGGTCGGATGCCGCCAGTCTGACCACCCGGGCCGTCCTCGACGGCGAGGAGTATGTCGTCTCCGGAACGAAGGCGTGGATCACGCACGCTCACGTGGCGGACTTCTACAACATCTTCTGCCGGACCGGCGGTGCCGGGTCGTCGGGCATCTCCTGCCTGCTCGCGGACCGGCACCTGCCCGGGATCGAGCCGCAGCTGCCGGAGCGCACGATGGGGCTGCACGCTTCCCCGGTGGCGCAGGTCGTCTTCGATGGGACGCGGGTGCCGGCGGAGCGGCTGATCGGCGGGGAGGGTAAGGGCTTCGGCATCGCGATGGCCGCCCTGGATTCGGGCCGTCTCGGGATCGCGGCCTGCGCGGTTGGCCTGGCCCAGGCGGCGCTGGACTATGCGGTCGGTTACGCCCGGGAGCGGCAGCAGTTCGGCCGGGCGATCGTCGACTTCCAGGGGCTGGGGTTCCTGCTCGCCGATGCCGCCACCCAGATCTCGGCGGCCCGGGCGCTGATGCTGGCGGCGGCGCGACTGCGCGACGCCGGCCGGCCGTACTCGATCGAGGCGGCGAAGGCGAAGCTGTTCGCCACCGATGTGGCGATGCGGGTGACCACCGACGCGGTACAGGTGCTGGGCGGCGCGGGCTACGTCGCTGATCACCCGGTGGAGCGGTACATGCGCGAAGCGAAGGTGCTCCAGATCGTTGAGGGGACCAACCAGATCCAGCGTCTGGTGATCTCCCGCGCGTTGGCGAAGGGCTGACGGAGGGGCGGCCCGGGTCCGCTGCCGCGACGCCGCTCCGGCGACCCACCGTCGCGTGGCGGGCCTTTTCCCGGTAGGTTGCTCGCCGTGGAGGAGATCGACCGGGCCATCGTCGCGGAGCTGGCTGTGGACGGCCGGCTGTCATATACCGACCTCGCGGAGCGGGTGGGGTTGTCGGTCTCCGCGGTGCATCAGCGGGTCCGCCGGCTGGAGCAGCGCGGGGTCATCGGCGGGTACGCGGCCCGGGTTTCCTTCGAGGCGCTGGATCTGCCGCTGACGGCGTTTGTAGCGATTCGGCCGTTTGATCCCTCGCAGCCGGATGATGCGCCGGAGCGGCTGGCTCACCTACCGGAGATCGACTCGTGTTACTCGGTCGCGGGGGAGGATTTCTACCTGCTGTTGCTGCGGGTGGCCGGGCCGACCGACCTGGAGCGGGTGCTACAGGAGATCCGGATGGCGGCGAGTGTGACCACGCGGACCACGGTGGTGTTGTCAACGCCGTACGAGGGCCGGCCACCGAAGCTCAATGCCGAGGTGTCTGGGCGGTTGCGGCCGCGGGGGCCGGGGGAGCCGGCTGGTTCCACCGAAGGATGACCGGCCGGCCGTGTTCGTGGCCGAGCACGCTGACGGTCGCGGTTTCCAGCCGGAACAGCGCCCCGGCGGAGGGTGCTAGGCCGAGCCATCGGGCGGTGAGCACCCGGAGGCTGTGCGCGTGTCCGACCACGGCGACGGTTCCGTGCTCGAGGACGCCACCGAGTCGGTTGAGGAGTCGGTCGAGCCGCGCACCGACCTCGCTGGGGGACTCACCGCCGGGGCAGCCGTCAGTCCAGAGGTTCCAGTCGGGATCTTCTTCGTGGACCTCGGCGGTCGTGCGGCCCTCGATCTCGCCGTAGTTCCACTCGACCAGGTCGTTGTCCGTCCCGGTCGGGGTGAGGCCGGCGAGCCGCGCGGTGCGCACCGCGCGGGTAGACGGGCTGGTCAGGACTGTGGCGAAGCGCCGGCCGGTGAGCATCGGGCCGAGCGCGCGGGCCTGCCGTTCGCCGTCGGGGGTCAGCGCGAGGTCGGTGTACGAGGTGTGTCGCCGACGGGCGCTCCACGTGGTCTCACCGTGTCTGATCAGGAGGAGCTCACCCATGCTCTCAGTCAACCATTGGTGCCGCCACTCTTCCTGGCTAGCATCCTAGGATGCGTTACGTGATGTGCTCCGGCCCACCGAGCCAAGCGAATACTCATCACCAACGTGGGAAACCGATGTCGCTGGCCGAAACGCCACGAGGGGAGAGCGGAGATGAGCTTCGCCACCAAGACGAAGAACATGGTGGACGAGCTGACCGGCGCCACCAAGGAACGGGTGGGCGATGTCTGCGGCGACGAGCGGCTGCGGGTCGAAGGGGTCCGGCAGCGGGACGACGCCCGTGCTCGCCAGGCTAGGGAGGAGCGCGCCGAGCAGTCGGAGCGTGAGTTGGATCGAACTGGGGCGCGGTGACGTGACCGTTTTGACGACGACGGGCCCGGAAGCACCTGCTTCCGGGCCCGTCGTCGTTCTGACTGGCGTTGGTTACGGCCGGGTTGCCGAAACGCAGTGCCGCCCACGAGTGGTGGTCACGGGCGGCGGATCAGATGGTTCAGTCGTCGCGGTGGGCCGCCCACCAGGCCTGACCGGTCTCGGGCAGGGTGTCGATCGGGTCGTAGTACGCGTAACGCTTGTTGAGCGCCTCCAGGTCGGCGGACTCGATGGAGGTGCGGTAGTTCTTGGTCCAGTATGAGATGCCCCGCTCCCGGTCGTATTCGGTGAGCATGTGCACCCAGCGCTTGCCAACGAAGGGGACATCGCAGACGATTCGCGGGGTGGCGTAGCCGGGCAGGTAGCCCATGATGTCGTGTTGGAGCTGTTGGGCGTGGCTGACCGGGACCCGCCAGTGCTCGGCGTTGGGGATCATGTCGCACAGGTAGAAGTAGTACGGCAGGATGCCGGCTTCGCCCTGCAACGCGAAGCAGAGATCAAGTAGGTCGGGCGTGGTGGCGTTGACGCCGCGCATGAGCACGCCCTGGTTACGAACGTCGCGAACTCCGACGTTCAGGGCGGTCTGGGCGGCTTTGGCGACCAGCGGGGTGAGGGACTGGGCGTGGTTGACGTGGGTGTGGATCGCGAGGTTGACGCCGCGGCGGGCGGCGGTGCGGGCGACCCGCTCGAGGCCTTCGACGACATCGGCTCGGAGCCAGTGCTGGGGCAGGCCCATCAGGGCCTTGGTGGCGAGCCGGATGTCGCGCACGGTCTCGATGTCGAGCAGGCGCATCAGATACGACTCGAGGTTCTTCCACGGCACGTTGGCCACGTCACCGCCGGAGACGACGACGTCGCGGACGCCGGGGTGGGCCCGGAGGTAGGTGATGTGGGCGTCGTAGCGGTCGACGGGTTTGAGGGTGAGTTTGAGTTTGTCGATCGCGGGGGTGGAGTTGCCGACCAGGTCCATCCGGGTGCAGTGCCCGCAGTACTGCGGGCAGGTGGAGAGTAGTTCGGCGAGAACTTTGGTGGGGTAGCGGTGGGTGAGGCCCTCGGCGACCCACATGTCGTGTTCGTGGAGGGAGTCGCGGCTGGCGTATGGGTGTGAGGGCCAGTCGGTGCGTCGGTCGGAGGCGACGGGGACCATGTAGCGCCGGATCGGGTCGGCGTAGAGGGCGTCGGTGGTCATCGCCTCGAAGGGCACCATGGTGTTGAGCATCTGGGGTGGCACCAGCATGGACATGGTGGCCAGGGCCTTCTGGTCGGCTTCCAGGTCGGCGTAGAAGGTATCGCCTACGAGGTCGCCGAGGACGGCGCGGAGCTGCTTTATGTTCTTGATGCAGTTGGTGCGTTGCCATTGGGCGGATTCCCACTGGTCGCGGCTGATGTGGCGCCAGCCGGGGAAGCGGGTCCAGTCGGGTTCGACGAGGGGGGCTCGTCGGTATTCGTAGGGTTGGCCCGTGGTGGGGGCGGCGGGTTCAGGCTGGGTTGCGGAGATGGCTTCCGCGGGGTGGGTCTGGGTCACGGCCCCCTCCTCGTGGGTGGTGGTGTGAATGATCAGTGACTCCGTAGGTCTGGAAATTATCCGGTGAAGTAACTATTCTGCCGTAAGTTTTCCCGCTTTGCGAGTCGCGGCCGGGGCTTCAGGCGGCTGGACAGGGAGGTCGTCGTGATATCACCGGTGGGTTTGCACCGTGTTCTGGAGCCCGCGGGGGTGCTGCCGCAGGCAGCTTGGCGACTGGACGCGAGCCCGGCGATCGGACCGAACGAGGTGCGGATCCGGGTGGAGCGGTTGAACCTGGACGCGGCGAGTTTCCGGCAGCTGCGGGAGAAGCACGGCGGGGACGGTACGCGGATCCGCGCCGAGGTGCTGGAGATCATCGCTGCGCGGGGCAAGATGCAGAACCCGGTGACCGGCTCCGGCGGCATGTTGATCGGCACGGTTGAGGAGGTCGGTCGACGGTCGCCGCTGGGGCTGCGGGTGGGCGACCGGGTAGCGACTCTGGTGTCGCTCACGCTGACGCCGTTGGCTGTCGCGGATGGGCTGGCCCGTTGGGATGGGCGCGGTGAGCAGGTTCCGTGTGATGGTCATGCGATCCTGTTTGCCCGCTCTATCGCGGCGGTGCTGCCGGCGGATCTGCATCCGGAGTTGTCGCTCGCCGCGCTGGACGTGTGCGGGGCTCCGGCGTTGACCGGGCGGGTGGTGCAGCGGTATGTGGCCGACCGGGCGCGGGAGGGGGATGCTCGGCCGGTAAGCGTCGCGGTGATCGGCGGTGCGGGCAAGAGTGGGTCGCTGTCGCTGGCTGCGGCGCGGCGGGCTGGCGCGGCGCGGACCGTCGGGGTGGTGCCGGTGGCGGGGGAGCGGGACGCGCTGGTGGCGGCGGGGTTGGCGGATGCGGTGGTGCTGGCCGATGCGCGGGATTCGGTGGCGCTGTCGACGGCGGTGACGTCGGCGCTGGGGGTGCCGGCGGATGTGACGGTGGTGTGCGTGGATGCGCCGGGTTGTGAGCATGGTGCGGTGTTGGCCACGGCTGACGGTGGCACGGTGGTGTTCTTCTCGATGGCGACGAGTTTCGCGGCGGCGGCGTTGGGCGCGGAGGGCCTGGCGGCGGATGTGACGTTGCTGGTGGGTAACGGGTTTGTGCCGGGGCACGCGGAGTTGGCGTTGGATCTGTTGCGGGGCGAACCGGGGGTGCGTCGTCTCTTTGCGGCGCGGCTGGCGGCAGACTGAGTGCCATGACGAACCCCTCGACGTTGTACCGCGGCGGTGTGCTGCATTGTCCTGCTGACCCGGGTGCGACCGCGTTTCTGGTTTCCGGCGGCCGGATTGCCTGGTTGGGGTCGGACGCTGAGGCGCCGGTTGCCGATCAGGTGGTGGATTTGGGTGGCGCGCTGGTGACGCCGGCGTTCGTTGACGCGCATGTGCACACGACGGACACCGGGTTGGGGTTGTCGGGGCTGGACGTGTCGGGTGTGCGGTCGGGGCGGGAGTTGTTGGCGGCGGTGTCGGCGTTTGCTGAGGGGCTGCCGGCTGATGGTGTGGTGCTGGGGCATGGCTGGGACGAGTCGGCCTGGTCGGTGCCGGTGCCTCCGGGGGCGGCGGAGTTGGGTCGGGCGGCGGCGGGGCGGCGGGTGTATTTGTCGCAGGCGTCGATGCATTCGGCGTTGGTGTCGACGGCGTTGCTGGCTGCGTGTCCGGGGGTGGTTGCCGCGGTTGGTTTCGACGAGTCGGGGTGGTTGCGGCGGGATGCGCATCATGTGGTGCGGGCAGCGGCTTTTGAGTCGGTTGGGTCGGTGCAGCGGGCGGCGGCGCAGCGGGCGGCGTTGGCGCATGCGGCGTCGTTGGGGGTTGCCGCGGTGCATGAGTGTGGTGGGCCGGAGATTTCCGGGGAGGAGGACTTCACGCGGTTGTTGGGGATCTCCGGGGTGGGGGTGCCGGAGGTGTACGGGTATTGGGGTGAGTTGGGTGGTGCGCAGCGGGCTCGGGAGTTGGGTGCGGTGGGTGCTGGTGGGGATGTCTTCGCTGATGGGGCGTTGGGGGCGCAGACGGCTCAGTTGACGGTGCCGTATGCGGATGCGGGTGGGTGCGGACATGGGTATTTGTCGGCCGAGCAGGTGCGGGATCACTTGTTGGGGTGCGCGAGGTACGGGCTGCAGGGCGGGTTCCACGCGATTGGGGATGCGGCGATCGCGACGGTGTTGGCGGGGTTCGCGGCGGTGGCGGCGCGGCTGGGTACGGATCGGGTGCGGGCGGCTCGGCATCGGGTGGAGCATGCGGAGCTCATGGACAAGCGGACGATTGCCGGGTTTGTGGAGTATGGCGTGGTGGCGTCGGTGCAGCCGGCGTTTGACCGGTTGTGGGGTGGCGCGGGTCGAATGTATGAGTCGCGGTTGGGGCTGGATCGGTCGTTGGCCGCTAATCCGTTGGGGGCGATGCATTCGGTGGGGGTGTCGTTGGCGTTCGGGTCGGATTCGCCGGTGACTCCGGTGGATCCGTGGGGGTCGGTGCGGGCGGCGGTGGCGCATCACAATCCGGCGCAGCGGATGAGTGTGCGGGCGGCTTTCGCGGCGCATTCGCGGGGTGGTTGGCGTGCGGTGCGGCGGGATGGTGACGGGGTGTTGGCGTTGGGGGCGCCGGCGACGTTCGCGGTGTGGGATTCCCCGGCGGGGGTGGAGCGGGGGTTGCCGGTGTTGCAGGCGGAGGATCCGGAGGCGCGGGGTGTTTCGGATCCGACGCCGTTGCCGGTGTGTCTACGTACGGTGCTGCGTGGTGCGGTGATCTATGGGGAGGGCGGATTGTGACCAGGAAGCTCGATCTGGATCCGGTGTTGGTGGCGCGGGCGCGGGAGTTGGCTGCTCGGGCTGGGGCGCCGGTGGTGGAGTTGGCGCGTAGCCATACGACGGTGTCGGTGGAGCGGGCGGTGCTGCGGCTGGCCGGGGTGCAGGGGGCGGATCCGGATGGGATTCCGTGGGTGAACCGGTTGGTGGATGCGGTGGCCGCGGATGTGGGCTTGGGGCATGGGGTGGCTGTTCCGGTTTTCGATGCCTTGGCGCGGGAGCAGTTGGTGGATGTGACGCTGTTGGCGCAGAAGGCGGCGGCTGGGTCGGTGCGGTTTGAGGTTCCGGCGGGGCGGGCGGCGACGGCGGCGCGGCGGGGGGCGCGGCGGGCGGTCGCGGCGGGGGTGCGGCGGGTTGATCGGCGGCGGGCCGAGCGGGAGCGGTTGGTGCGGCGGTTCGGGGATCCGCCGCAGCGGCCGTGGATCTATCTGATCGTGGCGACGGGGGATATTTACGAGGATATTCCGCAGGCGCAGGCGGCGGCTCGGGCGGGGGCGGATGCGATCGCGGTGATCCGGTCGACGGGGCAGTCGTTGTTGGACTATGTGCCGGAGGGGGCGACTCGGGAGGGCTTCGCCGGTACGTATGCGACGCAGGAGAATTTCCGGCTGATGCGGGCGGCGTTGGACGAGTCGTCGCGGGAGTTGGGTCGGTATGTGCGGTTGACGAATTACGCGTCGGGGTTGTGTATGCCGGAGATGGCGGCGTTGGCGGGCCTTGAGCGGCTGGACATGATGTTGAACGATTCGATGTACGGCATCTTGTTCCGGGATATCAATCCGATTCGTACCTTCGTCGATCAGCGTTTTTCGCGGCAGGTGCACGCTCGGGCGGGGATCATCATCAACACTGGTGAGGACAATTACCTGACGACTGCCGATGCGGTGGACGAGGCGCACACGGTGACGGTGTCGCAGTTGCTCAACGAGTACTTCGCGCATGAGGCGGGGTTGGCGGACTGGCAGTTGGGGTTGGGGCACGCGTTTGAGATCAACCCGGATGTGCCGGAGTCGTTGCGGTTGGAGTTGGCGCATGCGCTGTTGGCGCGGGAGTTGTTCCCGGATGCGCCGTTGAAGTGGATGCCGCCGACGAAGCACATGACCGGGGATGTGTTTCGGGGCAACCTGCTGGACGGATTTTTCAACCTGGTGGGGGCGCTGACCGGGCAGGGGATTCTGTTGGTGGGGATGATGACGGAGGCGGTGGTGACGCCGTGGCTGTCGGATCGGGATATCGCCTTGCAGAACGTCCGGTATGTGCTGGGTGCCGCGGGTGGGCTGCGTGAGGATTTCGTGCCGGCGTCGGGTGGCTTCATTCAGCAGCGGGCGCACCAGGTGTTGCGTTCGGCGGTGGAGTTGTTGGAGCGGGTCGGGGAGCAGTCGTTGCTGACGGCGATCGGCGAGGGCACGTTCGGGATCATGAAGCGGCCGGCGGACCGGGGTAGGGGGTTGGACGGGGTGGCGCGGCACGAGGGCGACTACTACAACCCGGCGGTGCAGATCCTGGAAGGGGCGGGGTCGTGACGGTCGTGCCGGAGAAGCAGGTCGTGCGGCCGTATGGGGACACTACCGGTGACGGCATGGTGCAGGTGTCGTTCACGTTGCCGCTGCCGCACGACAAGCGTGCTGAGGGTGCGGCGATTCAGCTGGCCGGGAAGATGGGCATCGACCCGGCGATGCTGGTGCATGCCCGACCGATGGGGGACGGGTTCACCTTCTTCGTGGTGTATGGGCGGGTGAACCATCTGGTGGACACCTCGGCCGTGCAGGTGGTGGAGCGGGACTTTCCGTTGCTGTCGGCGAAGGAGGTCAACGCGGTGGTCAAGCGGCAGTTGCGGCGGAAGCTGTCGGTGGTGGGGGCGTGTATCGGCACCGACGCGCACACCGTGGGGATCGACGCGATTCTCAACGTCAAGGGCATCGCTGGGGAGAAGGGGCTGGAGTACTACCGGGAGTTGCGGGTCAGCAATCTGGGCGCGCAGGTGAGTGTGCCGGATTTGGTGGCGGCGGCTCGGGCGGAGCGGGCGGATGCGGTGTTGGTGTCGCAGGTGGTCACGCAGCGGGACGCGCATCTGCACAACACGCGGGAGATGTCGGCGGCGGTTCGGGAGGCGTGGCCGGCGGGGAAGCGGCCGTTGCTGATTGTCGGCGGTCCGCGCTTCGACGAGGCGATGACCGCCGAGTTGGGGGTGGACCGGATTTTCGCCCGTGGCACCACTCCGGGCGAGGTGGCTTCCTACCTGGTCCATGCGTTGATCACGAGCCGGAAGGCGGCGACGGTATGAGTGACCCGAGGGTTGGGGTGACGGTGGCGCACCGGCGGTATGTGCCGTACTCGCATGCGCACTATGCGGGCAGTCTGGTTGACGGGGCGTACGCGTTGGGTTTGTTCGGGGATGTCGCCACGGAGGTTTGTATCCGTACCGACGGGGACGAGGGGTTGTTCGCCGGCTATTCGGACGTGCGGTTCCTGGCGCCGGTGCGCGCCGGTGACGTGGTGGAGGTGACCGGTCGGGTCACCCGGGCGGGTAGGCGTAGTCGTACGCTGGAGTTGAGCTGTGTGGTGGTGTGTCGGGGCCGTCCGGATCGGGGGGAGTCCGCGGCGCAGGTGTGTGATCCGCCGATCGTGGCGGTCACCGCGACGGGCACGGTGGTCGTGCCGCTGGTGGCGTGAACGTCGCGATCTGCGCGGATGTCGGCTCCACGTACACGAAGGTGGCGGTGGTCGATCTCGACGGCGCGGGTCTGGTCGCGACGGCGGCGGTGCCCACCACGGTGGGCAGTGACGTGTTGCGGGGGTTGGACGCGGCGGTCGCGGCGGCGACCGCCGGTCTGCCGGTGGGGGACGCGCCGTGGTACGTGTGTTCGTCTGCTGGGGGCGGGCTGCGGTTGGCGGTGGTCGGCTACGAGCAGTTGGTGACCGCGCAGGCGGGCCGTCGGGTGGGTCTGTCGGCGGGGGCGAACGTGGTGCATGTGGCCGCGGGTCGGCTTGGCGCGGCGGAGCTGGCGGCGGTGCGGGCGGCCCGCCCGGATGTGCTGCTGCTGGTCGGCGGCACCGACGGCGGTGACGCGGAGACGTTGACGCATAACGCGACCCGGTTGGCGCGGGCCCGCTGGCGGGTTCCGGTGGTCCTCGCCGGTAACGCCGAGGTCCGCGACGATCTGGTGTCGATGCTGGTGTCGGCGCGGGTGCCGGTGACGGTGGCGGAGAATGTGCTGCCCCGGATCGGGGTGCTGGCGCCGGCTGGGGCGCGGGCGGCGATCCGAGAGGTGTTCCTGCGGCATGTGATCGGCGGTAAGAGGTTGTCGCGGGGGCCGCGGTTCCCGCGGCTGGTGCGGGCGGCCACCCCGGATGCGGTGCTGACCGGCGTGGAGTTGCTCGCGGACACGCTCGGCGGTGATCTCGCGGTGGTGGATGTCGGTGGGGCGACCACCGACGTGTATTCGGTGCTGACGCCGGATGAGCGGGAGAGCGGGCCGGGCCGGGAGGTGGCGGGTAGCTTGTGGCGGGCCCGCACCGTTGAGGGGGATCTGGGGGTGCGGTGGAGCGCCCCGGGGGTGGTGCGGGCAGCGGTGGAGGAGCGGCTGCTCGATGTGGCCGACGCCGAGGTGCTGGCCGCGGCGGCGCGGCAGCGGGCGGATGACCCGGCGTATCTTCCGGTGGGCGGGGCGCAGCGGGCGACCGACGCGCGGCTGGCGGCCTTGGCGGCCACGGTGGCGTTGCGGCGGCACGCCCGTGGGGCGGCCACCGGTGAACGCGCGGGACGGGATCTGCGGGATGTTCGGCTGCTGGTCGGTTCGGGTGGGGTGCTCCGGCATGCCGCGGCTGCGGATGCCGTGGGGGTGCTCGCGGGGGTACTCGCCGACTATGCCGGTGGGTGGCCGTTGCCGCGTGCCGCCCGGGCGGTGGTGGACGTGGACTATGTGTTGGCCGCTGTCGGGTTGCTGGGTGCCGAGCACCCGGCCGCGGCGCGTGCTCTTACGGACCGGCTGCGGGCGGGGGGTTGGGGCGGGTCCTGGTAGCCCGAGGGGTGGGTGGCGCGGTGCGGGCTGGCCGGCGCGGATGGCGCGACACGCCGGGTGGTGGCGACGACTCGTCGGGGCCGGGTTGACAGCGCCCCGGGGGGAGCACGTACCGTCTTTGAGTCCTACTACGGGAAGCGGCTGTTGTTCGCTTCGTCCCTTCGTCCGCTGGCCGAGCGACACGAGTGTGTGGTCGCGGCGGCCAGGTCCAGCGGGCGGGGGTCGGCGGGGCGGCGCGAACCGGCCGCGGTTACCGGTGTACGGGCAGGGTGAGAGGCACGGCCAGTAGACAACGGCCAGGCGGGGGCAGCCAGTCTGCCGTCCGGTCGGTCCGAAGGTCGGCGCGTCCCATTCTCGCCCCACCGGCCGGGAAGGGCCTGGGAGCATCGGGGTGCGGCAGTTGCCGCGCCCCGATTTCCGTTTTGCCCGGGGTGCCGTGGTCGACGCTGGGTCGCCGTGGTCTGCGCTGCCCGGGGCGGCGCGGATCGGGCCGGGTACCCTTCGGCAGGTGATCGTGGACATGCCGGCGAGGGCTGTGGGAGTGATGCGGGAACGTCCGTTGGCGTTGCCGTTGCCGGTTGCGTTGGTGGCGGCGGTTGGTGGGGGCGTGGCGTTGCTGCTGGCGTTCCCGCCGTACGGGGTGTGGCCGCTGGCGGCGGTCGGGGTGGCCCTGTTGGCGGGCGCAACCCACCGTCGGCGCCCGCGGGCTGGCGCCGGCCTCGGGTTCCTGACCGGGGTGGCGTTCTTCGCTCCGCTGCTGGGTTGGACCAACCTGCACACCGGCTCCTTGCCGTGGGTGCTGCTGTCGTTGTTGCAGGCCGGCTATCTGGCGTTGCTTGGCGCGGCCACCGCGTGGGTTTCTCCGCTGGTGGACCGGTTCCGGTGGGGGTGGCCGGCGTTGACCGGGGTGCTGTGGGTGGCGCAGGAGGCGCTGCGTGATCGCACTCCGTTCGGTGGCTTCCCGTGGGGTCGGCTGGCGTTCAGCCAGGATGGGTCGCCGTTGCTGCGGTTTGCTGCCCTGGGCGGGGCGCCGTTGGTGACCTTCGTGGTCGCGGTGATCGGTGGGCTGCTGGTGGCCGCGGCCTGGGCGGGCTGGTCGGCGTATCGGCACCCGGGCCGGCGGTGGATGCCGGTGGCGGGGGCGGTGCTGGCGGTGCTGGCGGTGCCGGCTGTCGGGTTGCTTGTGCCGGTCCGCGCCGACGGTGGTGGGGAGCCGGTGACGGTGGCGATTGTGCAGGGCAACGTGCCGCGGCTGGGGCTGGACTTCAATGCCCAACGGCAGGCGGTGCTGAACAATCACGTTGAGGCCACCGTCGAGCTGGCCGACCAGGTCGCCGCCGGGGCCCGGCCCCGCCCGGACCTGGTGGTCTGGCCGGAAAACTCCAGCGACATCGATCCGCTGCAGGATGCTTCCGCCGGTGACCGGATCCAGTCTGCCGCCGACGCGGTGGGTGTGCCGATCCTGATCGGGGCGGTGTTGCGCGGCCCGGGAGAGGGGCAGGTACGCAACGCGGGGCTGCTGTGGCGGCCGGGGACCGGCCCGGATCTCGACCAGCTGTACACGAAACGGCATCCGGTGCCCTTCGCCGAGTATGTGCCGTTTCGTGATGTGGCCCGACTGGTCAGCAAGCAGGTTGACCGGGTGCGGTCTGATTTCGTGCCGGGTAGTACCCCGGGCGTGCTGGCTGCCGGTCCGGCGGTGCTCGGTGATGTGATCTGCTTCGAGGTCGCCTACGACGAGGTGGTCCGGGACACGGTTACCGGTGGGGCGCAGCTGCTGGTGGTGCAGACCAACAACGCCACCTTCGATGTGGCTGAGGCCCGGCAGCAGCTGGCCATGGTGCGGCTGCGGGCGGTCGAACATGGTCGCCCGGCACTGATGGCCTCAACGGTGGGCGTTTCCGGGTTCGTTTCCCCGGACGGGCGGGTAAGTGATGCCACCGAGTTCAACACCCGCGCGATCGTGGTGCGGCAGCTACACCTCGCCGACGACGAAACCTTCGCGACCCGCGTCGGCTTGTGGCCGGAGGTGGCGCTGACGGTCCTGGCCGTGGCGGCCCTCGCCGCAGCCGGGGTGCGGCGACGCGCCCGAGGTGCGGCGACGGCCGGTACGCCGGTGAGAGGGAGGCAGGACGGTGCGTGACGAGACCGGTCATCCCGAGGTGGGGCGGGTGCTCGTGGTCATCCCGACCTACAACGAGGCCGACAACCTGACCTGGATTGTGGAACGGGTGCGTCGGGCGGTGCCGTCGGTGGACATTCTGGTTGCCGACGACAACAGCCCAGATGGCACCGGTGAGGTGGCGGAAGCCCTCGCCGGACAGGACCGGCGGGTGCATGTGCTGCACCGGGAGGGCAAGCAGGGGCTGGGCGCCGCCTATCTGGCCGGGTTTGGGTGGGCGCGGCAACGCGGCTACGACGCGGTGGTGGAGATGGACGCCGACGGCTCCCACGCCCCGGAGGATCTGCCGGCGATGCTGGCCGCGGCCCGCGACGCGGACGTGGTGATCGGGTCTCGCTGGACCCGGGGAGCGCAGGTGCTCAACTGGCCGCTGCGGCGGCTGCTGTTGTCGCGCTGCGGAAACCTGTACGCGCGGCTGGCCCTGGGGATGCCGGTCTCCGACGCCACCGGCGGCTACCGGGTGTATCGACTCAGCGCCCTGGACGCGTTGGACCTGGCGTCGGTGTGCTCGCAGGGGTATTCGTTCCAGGTGGAGTTGTCCCGGCTGGCACACCGGGCCGGGGCGCGGATCGTGGAGGTGCCGATCACCTTCGCCGAACGCGAACGGGGCAGCAGCAAGATGAGCCCGCTCATCGTCGCCGAGGCGTTGTGGCGGATCACCGGGTGGGCGGTGGCGGACCGGCGGTTGGCCTTCCGCCGGGGGCTACACGGCACACCCACGGGGCAGGTCCGGTGGCCGTAGCGCTGCCCCGGTCCCCGTCGCCGCCCGGTGGCGGCGACGTCGGTGTCTCCGCCGCTGGTGGCGGGGGCCGACGGCGGCGCGGCCGTGTCATGCTGGACGGGCGGGACGACGTACTCCACCACCGGCGAGTCGGGCGGTGGGGGCGTGGCGGTCGGGTGGTGAGGTGATGATGCGCCGGGGACTGAGGTTCGTACCGTTGGCGTTGTTGCTGGCGGCGTTGGTGGAGCTGGCGGTGTTCGTGGCTGTGGGCCGGGCCGCCGGGTTCGGGATAGCGGTGCTGGCCGTGTTCGCGGCGTCGCTGCTGGGCATGGCGCTGCTGCGCCGGGAGGGGATGCGCGCGTGGCATGGCTTCCAGACCGCGGCGCGGTCTGGTCAACCGCCGGGCACGCAGGTTACCGATGGTCTGGTGGGGTTGCTCGGCGCGCTGTTGTTGGCCACCCCGGGTCTACTCAGTGGGGCGTTGGGGTTGGTGCTGCTGGTGCCGCCGGTGCGCCGGCTGGCCCGCGCGGGGGCACGGCGTACCGCGGAGCGGCGCGTGTCGTCAATGGTCGCCGGTGACCTGTTTGGGCCGCGCCGGGTGCGAGTGCACCGGGGCACCCCGCAGCAGCCGCCGCCGGCGGCGGCGGCGGAGCCGACCGTGGTGGACGGCGGCCAGCCCATTGAGGGCGAGATCGTCGAGCCCCGGCAGGGCTGAGGGTGCGCGCCCGGCGCTCCCCGGGCCCACCCCCGGGCAACGACCCGTTGCGACGACGGCACCCGGCCCGAGCGGGATAACCCGGGGCGGGTGCCGTGCCGGATGGTTCAGGCGCGCCCGCGGCGGGTGCGGACCTCCTTGAGCCGCTCGGCGAGAATGTCCTCAAGTTCGGCGATCGATCGCCGCTCCAACAACATGTCCCAGTGGGTGCGCGGCGGCTTCGCCTTCTTCTGCTCCGGTTCGTTGCCGTCGACCAGCCGGGCGACGCTGCCATCGAACTTGCATTCCCAGGTCATCGGGACCTCGGCGTCAACGGCGAACGGCACCTCGAACTGGTGACCCTTGGCGCACAGGTATTCGCGGGTCTGACGCGGCGCGAGCTCGGTGTTACGGTCGGATTCGTAGCTGACCGCGCCCAGACGGCTTCCGCGCAGCATGCGCTCGCCCATGATCGTCTTCCCCTCGTTCGTGGTGCTGGTCTGTTTCGGTGTAACAGTCGGTGTCCGTGGGGCCATTCCCGCCTGGTGGCGTGTGACGGCCGGCAACAAGGGTAGCCGGAGGGCCGCCCGGACCGGCGAGGGTCGCCCCGACCTGGCCGAAAGTTCGCTTGGTGGCCGAACCGAGATGGTATCGCCCCGCGTCAGCGCACGGGCGTGGACGCCTGCCGGTGAGCCAGGGCAGCCGCCAGCTGGGCGACCTGGTCGGCGAGCTGGGCGACTCGCCGATGTGCCTCGTCCCGGTCACCCTCGGCGGCCCGCAGCCGCGCCGTCAGCTCCGCCAACTGGCCCTGCGCGGTGGTCACCTCCTGCTCGGCGGCGGTCAGCTGCCCGCGCAGTGAGTCGCGGTGCTCGGCGAGCGCCGTCGCGTCCGCGTGCGCGCGCTCCGCGTCCCCCACCGCCCGCTGTGCGTCCCCCACCGCCCGCTGACGTTGCGCTTCGGCGCGGTCCCGGTCGGCCACCGCCTGGTCCCGCTCCTGTAGCGCCGCCGCGGCCTGCGCCTGAGCCCGTTGTGCGTCCTGGCGGGCCCGTTGCGCGTCGGCGCGGTGTCCACGGGCCTGTTCGGTGGCCGTGGACCGCGCCTGCGCGGCCTGTTGGGCGTCGGCGCGGGCAGCGTCGCGTTCCGCGACCAGGTCCGCGGCGTGCTGCCGCTGGGCGGTGAGTTCGGCATCGGCGCCGCGTAGCTGCGTACGGGCATCGAGTTCCTTGGCCCGCGCGGTGTCGCGGTCCTGTTGGGCCTGCCCCAGTAGCGCCTGTGCCGCGCTCGCCTCCTGGCGGGCCTGGTCCCGAGCCTTACGAGCCTGGTCGGCGCGGTCCGCGGCGGCGGTCGTCTCCGCAACGGCACGGGCCGCTTCGGCGCGGGCGCTCTCCTGCTCGGCGGTGGCGTTGCGGGCCTGCTCTCGGGCCTGGACCGCGGCAGCGGCGGCGTCCTCGGCGGCGCGGCGGGCCTCGTCCCGATCGGTCTGCGCCGCTGCTACCTCGTTGGCCGCGTCGGCGCGCGCCTGGGCCAGTTGCTGTTCCACCCCGACCGGGGACAGCTGCGCGTGCAGCGCCTCGGTGAGCGACGCCACGATCTGGTCGAGCCGGTCCACGGCCTCCCAGGTGCGGGCGACCTGTCCGGGCAGCCCGGGGGCGTTGCGATGTCGTATCCGGCTGGTCCGGGCGGCCTGTTGGCAGGCGCCGTCGTTGTCCCGGCAGTAGCGGAAGGGGCGGCCCGCTCCGGCCCGCTGCGGCACTGGACGTCCGCAGTGGGCACAGGGGCGGGAATCGGCGGGTGCGGCCTGCTCGTCCATCGGACGCCGAGTCTAGATGCCGTCGCCGCGGCCGCCCGGCGCGGTGGGTTATCCGCTGGCGCCAGCCGCCGCCTTACCGGCCCGAAGTGAGAAGAACAGCGGCAACTCACCCAGCCCGCCAGGGGGGAGGGTCCAGCCCAGCCCTTCCTGCTTGTGCAGGAACGGCCATGGCCGATCCAGCCACGGGAACTCGTGGAAGAACTCGATCACGAGCCCGGCCCGCGCGACAGCGGTGATCAGTTCCGCGACGCTGTGCGGCCACAGGTACTCCACCTCGGTGGCGACCCGGGCGTCCCGGTCGACGTAGCTGCCCTGCACCGGGTGGCAAACCGGTTCGGCTCTGGGGAAGTAGGGTCGACTGACTCGCAGCTCGGCCGCGGAAGGGTCCAGGACCTCGGCGATCGGGTGGATGTCGGTCACGTAGAAGACACCACCGGGCGCCAGGAAGTGCGCCGCCACCTGCGCCCACCGGGTCAAGTCCGGCAGCCAGCCCAGCACCCCACGCGAGGTGTAGACGATGTCGAAGGTTCCGGTCAGGGCGGCAGGCAGGGTCAGGACGTCGCTGCAGACGAAGTGGGCCTCGATTCCGGTGTCGGCGGCGAGTTGGCGGGCGACAGCGACGGCTCGGGGCGAGAAGTCCACCCCGGTGACAGTCGCGCCCCGCCGCGCCCACGAGACCGTGTCGGTGCCGAGTTGGCACTGAAGGTGCAGCAGGCTTCGGCCGTCCACCTCGCCCACCTCGTCGATCTCGTACGACCGCAGCTTGCAGGTGCCCCGCCGTACCGACTCCAGGTCGTACCACGTCGAGTGGGCGTGAATGTCCGCCCACTCGTCCCACAGTCCCCGATTCGACTCGAGAAATCGGTGCACATCCCTATTGCTCACCGGGCTTCACGCCTCTCAACCAGCCGCACGCCCTGGCCGGAACACCGCGGTTTGAGCAGGCCCTCCTGTTCGGTCTCCGAGATCGCTGTCAGGCCGTGAGTTTCAGCGTGGCACAGGCGGGCCGACCACGTCTTCGGAAGCACGGTGATCGGGATGGGCCCCGGTGGCGGGTGCCGCCCCTGCGGTCGTGCCACCGCCCCGCGCCGGCGGGCTTGAGCCTCACGCGCGGACCCGCTGTCGTCGCGGCTGCCCGCCGTCCTGGTGCACGGCGACACCGGCGACCACGAGACCGACCCCGACGATCTCCGGTGCGGTGGGGACCTGGGCCAGTACGACAACCCCGATCACGGTCGCGGTCGCCGGGAACAGGCAGACCAGGAGGGCGTAGGTGGCCCGGGGCAGCCGGGCCATGGCGAGTTGGTCGGTGACGTACGGGATGACCGACGAGGTGACGCCGACACCGACCCCGGCCGCCAAGGCGACCACGTCCAAGGCGGCGGGTGCGGCGTCAACGACGCCGACCGGTAGCGCGAGGACGGCGGCGATCAGCATGGACAGCGCGAGACCGTCGATGCCGGACAGCTGCTGACCGCGGGCGACGCGGTGCCCGAGCACAATGTAGGCGGCGAACAGCACGGCGTTGGCCGCGGCGAAGGCGATTCCAAGCGGTTCGGCGACCAGGCGGACGTCGGTGAGCAGATACACCCCGGCAACCGCGCAGACCAACGCGAGCAGGTTTCGGCGGGTTCTGGCCGCGTAGGCCGCCAACACGATGACCGGCAGGAATTCGACCGCGGCGACCGTGCCCAACGGCAGCCGCTCCAGCGCCAGGTAGAAGACGCTGTTCATGGCCGCCAGGACGGCGGCCCATCCGATCAGCAGCCGGCGGGTGGGCCGGTCCAGGTGCCGCCAGCGCCGCCACGGCCGCCGCCACAACGCGAATACCGCGGCCGCGGCGGCGATGCGCAGCCACGCCACGCCCAAGGCGTCCACGCGGACGAAGAGCAGTACCGCGAAGGCTGGACCGAGATAGTGGAACACCGCACCGACGACGAAGTAGGCGTGGGGTGGTATCCGCGGTGCGGCCGCCGCCGACGTCCGGGTGTCCGAGCGCAGAACTGATCGTGGCATTCCCCTATCGTCGAAGGTGACAGCGCCTAGCACCATGCACAATCGAAGGCTAAAGGAGCGTGACGATGACGTATCGTGAGCCAAGGCCCCCGACTGGCATTGCAGATGGAAATTCGGTGCTCGACGACACCAATCGGCGTCTGCTGCACGTACTGCGTGACGACCCGCGCGCCAGCGCCGCCGAGTTGGCGCGCCAGGTCGGCATGTCCGCGCCAGCGGTGCGAGAGCGGCTGCACCGACTCGAACATGCCGGCGTGATCCGCGGCTACCGCGTCGATATCGACCCCGCGGCCCTGGGCCTCCCCGTCGCCGCCTGGGTGCGGATCCAACCCGGTCCAGGCCAGCTGTCAAAGATCGCAGAGCTGGCCGACCGCGTTCCGGAGGTCAGTGAGTGCCACCGGATCTCCGGCGAGGACTGCTTCCTCCTCAAGGTGCACGTACCCGCCGTCGACGCCCTGACGGCGGTCCTCGACCAGTTCCTGCTCCACGGCCAGACCACCAGTTCCTTCATCGTCTCCACCCCGGTGGCGCCCCGCACTCCCGGACGAAGCTAGCTCCCGCCCGGCCCCGAAGGCCGTACCGGTGTCCGCGTCGGGTGCTCGTCGTCATCGGGGTGCGGTGGCGTCAGCGCCTGCCGTGCCGCCCGCACCGCGTTACGGAACACCATCGCCACCGTCGTCGGGCCGACCCCGCCTACACGGGGAGTCATCGCCCCCGCCACCGTCGCGCATGCCTCGTCCACGTCCGGTAGTAGCCGCCGCCCCGCGTACCGCACCCCACCACCGACGACAACCGCTCCCGGGCGCAGGTGCTCGGGGCGGACGAGACCCGGCACCCCCGCCGCCGCCACCAGGATCTCCGCCCGGCGGGTGTACCGAGGCCAGTCCGTCACGCCGGTGTGCACCACCGTCACCGCGGCGTTCGCCGTCGGCCGCTTCTGCGCCAGTAACATCGCCAGCGGACGCCCCAACGTGGCACCCCGACCCAGCACCACCACCTCCCGGCCGGCCACCGGCACCCCGTGGTACGCCAGCAACGCCTCGATTCCCGCCGGCGTACACGGTGCCGGGCCCGGCAGCCCCAACGCCAACCGGCCCAGGTTCACCGGGTGCATCCCGTCCACGTCTTTCTCCGGATCCAGCGCCTGCATCGCCCGGTCGAAGTCCAGGTGCCGGGGAACGGGGTGCTGCACCAACACCCCGTGCACCGCCGGGTCCGCGCTCAACTGTGTCACCACCGCCTGCAGGTCCGCCTGCGACGCCGACTCCGGCAACTGCACGTGTGGGGAGGCGAACCCCAACTGCTCGGCTTGGCGCTGTTTGATCCGGATGTACCCGACGCTCGCGTCGTCGTCGCCCACCAGCACCGTGGCCAGGGCCGGGGTCATCCCGGCCGCCCGTAACTGGGTGACCTCCTGCGCCACCTCGGCCAGGATCTGCTCGGCTACCGGTCCACCCGGCAGTGACCGGGCGACCGACATCGACATTGACGTGGACATGGTGCACCTCGCCCCCGCGGAAGGCCCAGGCGGTCGACCCTCCGCGACGAGCTCCCCGATGGTCATTCCATCCTCGGTGCCGCCAGTCGCGTCGACCTCAGCCTGCCACAACGCCACCAGGGTGAGCCAGCCCTGGCGCATCGCCGTCAGGCCACTAGGCTGGCGAGTGTGAATATCCCTCCGATTCCCCTGGCTGATGCGATTGTGATGCGTCTGGTGGAGGAGTCCGATGCGGGGCCACTGACCGAGGCATACCTTCTCAACCGTGAGTACCTCCAGCCGTGGGAGCCGCGGCGGGCGGATGCCTACTTCACGATGGAGGGGCAGCGGAGTCGGGTGCAGGATCAGCTCCGGCTCCTGGATTCGGGCCAGACTCTGCCCTGGGTGTTGGAGGAGGGGGGCCGGGTTGTGGGGACGCTGACGCTGTCCAACGTCCTACTCGGACGGTTTCGGAGCGCCAACGTCGGCTACTGGGTCGACCGTGGGTATGCCGGGCGGGGGCTCGCCACTCAGGCTCTCCAGCACGCCTGCCGCCTCGCCGACGAAGTGGCCGACCTGCACCGGCTTGAGGCCGGCACCTTCGTGCGCAACAAAGGAAGTCAGCGCGTCCTCACCAAAGCGGGGTTCACGCTGATCGGCACCGCCGCCAACTACCTGCATGTCGACGGTGCCTGGCAGGACTACCTGATCTTCCAGCGGATCCTAAACGAACGTCCTCCGGGATGAGGCCGCGCCCAGGAGAGTCAGACCGTCGGGGGGCCGTCGGCCCGGCCGGACGGGCCAGGGCGGGTGTAGCGGAGGAACAGGTTGCCCTGCTCGTCAAGGAGGGACCGGTGGAGCTGCCACTGCCCGCCCGCGGGCTGTCCCGCCGGACCGGCGGTGATCCGCGGGCCGGCCACCGCCAGCAGCTGCGGCGTGATCGTCATGCAGATCTCGTCGAGCAGGTCCGCCTGGGCCAGCTGGCCGGCCAGTGCGGGGCCACCTTCGCAGACGATGCGTCGGTGCCCCCGCTGTCGAAGCAGCTGGATCGCCTGGTTCAGGTCAACGTTGTAGTCGCCGGCGACCAGGAGTTCGGCGGCTTCGGCTACCGCCGTGCTGGCCTCGGCCGCCGTGGCGGCGGGGACGATCAGGATCGGCCGTGGCTGGCCGTGACCTCCGATGCCGCGCTGGAACAACGGGCCACTGAGGTTGAGGTCGAGGCTGCGGGTGACAACCGCGATGGCCGGATAGGGCGGTAGGCCGTTGGCTCGTCGACGGGCGATCTCGGGAGCCGACAGGGTGGTCTGCCCGTACTGCTCGGCGCGGACCGTGCCCGCCCCCAACAGCAGCAGGTCGGCGTCTCGTTTGATCAGGCGATAGACCCGCTGGTCACCGCTGCTGCTCAGGGCGGCGCTGGCGCCGTTCACCGCGGCGAGACCGTCGATACTCGACACCGTGACGAGGCGTACGTGACCCTCGGTGGGGGAGGGCAGTGCGTAGCGTTCGTGAAGTTCGTCCTCGTCCAGGTCGATCAGCCCGGTGGTGGGCCACATGTCGCGGATCCGAGAACCGACGGCGGGCGGCGGCGGGCCCGCCAGTCGCCACACCAACTCGGCGAGCCGCTCGGTGAGCAGACCCGGAAGGCCGGTGCGGGCCGCGACGTCCGTGCCGCTGGTGCGGCACCGTTCGAGGGTGTGTCGGTGGCCCCGCACCAGGTACTCCCGGCCGGTGCGGTCCATGGCGTAGCAAAGGTGCTGGCCGTCGATCTCACCCGAGACAGCGACCGCATCAACACCGAGGTCCCGCTGCGTGTTGGCGATGCCGCGATGGCGACGACACTGGTCGATCCAGTGTGTCAGGAGGTCGAGCGGGGTGTGCCCACCGACACCGCTGGCGAGGATGGCGGGCACGCCGGGCTTCGGCGGCCGATGGCTGATCGTGAGCAGCGTCGGTGGGCCTCCCCAGCGCCAGGTGGCGTGGAGTTCTTCCAGCACCGACAAGATCGAACTGTTCGGGTCCGGGTGAGCTGATGTCATGCCTGACCGTTTCGCGCTGGTGGTGGTGTGCTGGTCTGGCCCGACCAGCACCGGAACTGCCCGGGTTGACGACTCACTCGGTTGGACCCGCCGCGTCGGCGGTACGGCGCGGTTCCTGCCGGGGAAACACCGTGTGCGCGAGCGGCCAGAACACGAGCCAGATCGCCATCGCCAGGCTGAGCCGCCCGATCCACCCCCAGAGCTGCTGGGTCCGCTCGGCGTCGCCGACGAAGGCGATACCAGCGAGCAGCAGAGCGCAGGCAACAGCCCAGCCGAGCAGGCCCCGGCGCCATTCGCGCCACTCGTGCCGGGTGCGCTCCAGCCCGTACCGTGGGGCCCGAGTCGGTGGTGGCCCGCCGGCGAACCGGTGCGCGAAGCGTACGTCGGCCCAGCGGACCATGCGGTGACCGAACGCCACGGAGAAACCGAGGTACGCCGCGGCGAGGCCGTGCGCGGCGGTGGCGGTCCCGCCGCGACGTAGGTCGATCGTCGTGACAGCGAGCAGGACAAGGTCGACCGCCGGGACCGCCAGAAGCAGGACGGCGCCGACGCGGGGAAGGCGCAGCGGGTATCGGGCCAGCAGCCCGGCCACGAGTAGCAGCCAGAAGGCCACCTCGCAGGCGACGATTACCGCGACAAGCACGCCGGACCCCCCTTTTTAGTACGCTGTACGATCACAGTAGCAGGGATGTCATCGACTGCCGGAGGAGCCGTGCCGAAGATCGTCGACCACGACGCGCGCCGCGCCGAGCTGGCCGAGGCGATGTGGCGCGTCGTCTACCGCGATGGCGTCGCCGCGGCCACGGTGCGAAGCATCGCCGCCGAGGCTGGCTGGTCCCCCAGCGCGCTGCGACACTACTTCGCCACCCAGGCCGACTTGTTGATCTTCGCCATGGAGCATGTGATAGCGCAGTCGGCCGAACGCTTCGCCGCGGAGAGCTGGACTGGGCCGCCCCGCGAGACCGCTCAGCGGATGCTGGAGGAGTTCCTGCCGCTGGATCGGCAGCGCCGAAGAGCGGCTGAGGTGTGGCTGTGGCTGACCCTGCATGCCCAGGTTGACCCCGCCGCCCAGGCGCGACTCAGCGAGGCCGACGACGGCGTCCGGGGCGTCGTCGATGTCGCTGTCGACGCCCTCGCGGCGGCCGGGCTGGTGGCCCGGGGTGCTGACCTCGGCGCGGAGAAGGCCCGACTGCACGCCCTGCTCGACGGGCTTACCCTGCACGCGCTGGTGCGTACCGAGCTTATGCCGCCCGGCCGCCTCCGCGCGTTGCTCGCCGAGCACCTCGACAGCCTGACGAGTGCCCGGGACGGCCCGTAAGGAAGTGGATACAGTGAGCTCGCGGGTCTGTCGCGGGGCCGAATGGGCCGGCACGTCGGCCGTCCGTCGCCCATCCCGCCGACAAGATCGATTATGCCCGGCAACTCAAGACCCAAGGCGTCAGTCTCGGCAGGATCGCCGCCAAGACCGGCATCCCCCAAGACCTCGCTACACCGCTATCTTGCCGACGTTGCGACCCCGACCCCGACCCCGGTCGCGGGCGGGGCGCGGTGACAGCGTGCCATGCGGTCGTACAGCGCCGACTGTCCTGAATGATTTCTCTGACCGAGCTGTCGATTCGTGGCTGCGCCGTTCGTCATCCCGGTGTTGCCGCTCCACAGGAAAGCGCGAAACTGGCGAATAGGGGATTTACATCATGAAGTACATGCTGCTGATCATTGGTAGCCAGGACGCCGAAGCGTCGACTTCTGACGCCGATCAGGGCCTCATGGAGGCGTTCATGGCCTACCACAAAGCTGTCTGTGACGCTGGCGTCATGGTTGACAGCAACGTGCTCGATTCCTTCGAGACCGCCACGTCCGTCCAGATGAACAAGGTCGGGGAACGCATCGTCACCGATGGACCGTTCACCGAGACACGTGAGTACCTCGGCGGCTACTACATCCTCGACCTTCCCGACCTCGACACCGCGATCGACTGGGCCGCTCGCTGTCCCGGGGCCAGGGCTTGGCGAGTCGAGGTCCGCCCGATCCAGGACTTCGACCTGTCATGACCGGCGGGCGAGCTGCTGGCTCCGTGGAGACGGTATTCCGGGAGGAGCGAAGCCGGCTGCTCGCCATGCTCGTGCGCCAGTTCGGCGATCTCGACCTCGCTGAGGACGCCGCCTCCGACGCTGTCGAGGCCGCACTGCGCCGCTGGCCCATCGACGGGATACCGGCGACCCCGTTGGCATGGCTACTCACCACCGCGCGCCGCAAGGCCGTCAACCGGTTACGCCGAGACCAGGCATACGCCGCCCGTCTCGCGATCATGCAGGTCGAGGCACGGCAATTCGCTCCGATAGTTTCCGAGCCGGATACCGACGACATCCCCGACGAGCGGTTGCGCCTGTTCTTCACCTGCTGCCATCCCGCGTTGTCGCTCGAGGCCCAGACCGCGCTGACGCTGCGCTGCCTCGCGGGGCTCTCGACGTCCGAGGTCGCGCGGGCTTTCCTGGCGCCGCAGGCCACGATGGCGCAGCGGATCGTGCGGGCCAAACGCAAGATCCGTCGCGCGCGGATCCCGTTCCGGGTGCCCGAATCCGACGAACTGGTCGGGCGTCTACCCGGGGTGCTGCGCGTGGTCTATTTGATCTTCACAGCGGGCTACGCCGCCAGCGCGGGCGAGGAACTCGTCCGGGCCGACCTCACCGACGAGGCGATCCGGCTCGCCCGGATCCTGCACCGGCTGCTGCCCGCCGAACCCGAGGTGACCGGACTGCTCGCTCTGCTGCTACTCGTCGATGCCCGGCGCGCGGCTCGCGTCGACGAGGAAGGCGAACTGGTGCCCCTGGAGGTGCAGAACCGCGCGCTGTGGGATGCCGATCGCATCGCCGAGGGTCGGGACCTGGTCGTGGCCGCCCTGCGCGGGCCTCGCTGTGGGCCGTACGCGATACAGGCGGCGATCGCTGCCGTGCACGACGAGGCCGCCGATCTCGCTACGACCGACTGGCCGCAGGTCGTGGCGCTCTACGACGTGTTGGCGCGGGTGTCCCCATCGCCGGTGGTCGACCTCAACCGCGCCGTGGCCGTGGCCATGCGCGACGGCCCGGAGGCTGGTCTGGTGGCCCTGGACGCATTGGACGCCGACGCGCTGCGCGGCTATCACCTGTTCCCGGCCGGCGCGAGCGGATCTGTTTCGCCGGCTTGGCCGGGCCTCGGAGGCCGCAACGGCCTACCAGACAGCGCTCGAACTCACCGCGAACGAGCGGGAGCGGGCATTCCTGCGCAGACGGCTGGCCGACCTGTGATCACCGAACGCAAGAGGTGGCCGGTCGCCCTCTCGAAAGGCCGAGCGTGCCGGGCCTGCCCAGACGCCCGCTTCACCACCGCCTTGGCCGCATTGCGCTCGGCCCGGCCGACCAACTCGTGGGCCATGAACACGTTAGGCAGCTCCAGCGCGTTATCGGTCGCGGTGGCTTCTAACCAGCGCGCCGTCGCCAACAACGTCGCAATCTTGCGCTGGTACCTCAGCGCAGCCAGCCTCGGCGCCTTGTCATCGAACCCCTGCGAGCCAGCTCGATCAACCGGCAGGTCGGCACACCCCGTGGCGGCCATATCCACCGCACCCAGGTGCAACCCTGCGATCTCCGCCACCCGGTCCAACGACTTCACCAGGCCCGGCCCGTCGGGTTGGTCGGGCCACGCCGCCACAGATCCAGCTGCGAACGGCGCTGCCCCTCCGGCACCCGCAGCACGTTCTCCAGTTTGGCGGCCTGCTCGCCGGTGATCGCATGGAACGACCGTCTAGGGTGGGCGCGGTGAACGAACTGCGGACAGCCCGTCTCTGCCTGCGGCCCTTCCGTTTCGAGGACGTCTCGGCCGTCCACGCTTATGCCGGCGATTCCGAGGTGGTCCGCTACATGGACTGGGGCCCGAACAGTCACGCTGACACGGAGACCTTCGTCTCGTTGGCCGTGAACCCGCCGGACGGCGTCCATCCGTTCGCCGTCGAACGCTCGGGCGCCCTGATCGGCGCCGTCGAGCTCCGGGTCACCGCCGCTGCCCATCGCCGCGGCGAGTTCGGCTATGTCCTGGCTAAATCCGCCTGGGGTCAGGGCTACGCCACCGAGGCAGCCGCAGCTGTGCTCACCTACGCCTTCGAACAGGCAGGACTGCACCGGGTCGCTGCCACGTGCGACCCGGCTAACGTCGGCTCCCGCCGCGTCCTGGAGAAGATCGGAATGAAGTACGAGGGCCACCTCCATGACTACCTGCACATCCGAGGTGAGATGCACGACCGCCTTCTCTTCGCTGCCCTCCACCCATGACCATCTCACTTAGATGGTGCGGCGCCCCTTTCCAGCGAGGCGTCAGACGACTAAACCAGCATCACGGATGGTGATGACTGGCCTGGAATCGGCGACAGTTGGAAAGACGCTCACCAATATCACGGTCCGCGATGGCGACGCGACCCGGTAGTCCGATCACCGCCGTGCGGCGCGGGTAAGCAGTTTGTGACGAGTCTACGGCTGTTGACCTTCAGGTTGGTTGAAGGCTCAGGATGGTCGGCGTGGCAGCACAAGACGATCGGATGACGATCGGGGTTTTCGCGCGGGCTGCGCAGGTCAGCACCAGCGCCCTGCGCTTCTACGACGACTGCGGTCTCGTGCGCCCCCGTACGGTCGATCCGATCACCGGATACCGGTACTACTCGCCGGATCAGCTCGACGAGGTCCACCTGATCCGTCAACTGCGGAAGGTGGGGCTGCCGCTGGGGGAGGTACGGCGGGTGCTTGCCGGCCCCGCCACGGTGGCCGAGCAGCTGTTGGCAGCCCACCTGAGCTCAATGGAGCGCGCTATCGAGGACGCCCGCATCGCCCGTACCGCCGCACTGAGTCTGATCCGAGATCGGGAAGATGCCGTGCTGGTCCTGCCCGGACAGCTACTTGCCGAGGCGGTCGGGCAGGTGGCGTCGGCTGCGGACACCAGCGCTGGCATTCCCGCGCTCGGCGGGGTGCTGGTCGAGATGAGCGAGGATGAGCTGCGGTTGGTGGCGACGGACCGGTATCGGTTGGCGGTCCGGTCGCTGCCGACCGACGGGCGGCGGGTGCCGGCGACGGCCGTTGTGGACGCGGTCCAGCTGGACGGGGCACGACAGTGGATCGGCGACCAGGAGCACCTGCGACTCGAGTACGGCGATTCGTGCGTCCAGCTCACCGGGCCCGGTGGTCAACGGCGGCTGGCGACAGTCGCGGGAGCCTTCCCCGCGTACCGGATCGTCCTGGACGGACTGCCCGAGGTGCGGACCCGGGTGGTCGCGCCGCGGGACCTGCTGCTGGACGCCATCGCCGATGATCCACAAGTACGACTCGACTGTGTGGTGAATGCCGACCTGACCGTGACGTCATCGTCCCGTCGGGGGACACCGAGAGCGGTTCCCGCCGACATCACCGGAGCGCCGGTGGCGATCAACTTCCGCGCCGCCACGCTGTATCCCGCGCTGACGGTGGCCAGCATCGGACCGGACGTGATGCTGCAGATCAGCCAACCCCACCTGCCCGCTGTCGTTCGCTGCGCCGATGACGGCGATATCACCACTGTGGTGATGCCGGTAGCGGCCAGTCCACCATCCGAAACCTGAGGAGGATTATGAAACAGGCGCGAACCATGCCCGACGAGACGATGGCGAGCATCGGCGCCGCGGTGGAGCTCGGCCGATCCGGGCAGCGGGCCCAGGCCCGCGACGCTCTCACCGTCCTCTGGGAGCAGATCGGCGCCACCGGCGATGCGCTACATCGGTGCACTCTCGCCCACTACCTGGCTGACCTGCAGGACACCACCCGGGCTGAACTTGAGTGGGACGAGCGTGCCCTCGCCGCCGCCGGCGACCTTACCGACGAACGTGCCCAGCGGTATGACGATGCGTGGCAGGTGCGGCTTCTCCTGCCCTCACTGCACCTGAACCTCGCCGATGATCACCGACGTCTGGGCAATCCCGCGCGAGCGCGGGAGCACCTGGCGCAGGCCCGGAGTCTGGTTACGCAACTCCCCGACGACCAGTACGGCGGCATGATCCGTAGCGGCCTAGAGCACGTTTCTGAGGCGCTGGCGGCGGGTTCGACCCAGCGCCTCGACTCCCATCCGTGAGCACGATAGTCGGGCAGAACCAGGTCAAGTTTGTTATAGACAGGTCACGATACAGTTAAGTAGATTAACAAAACGCGCCACGTGGAGTCCCTGTCCCGACCCCAGCCACGGCCGAGCTGATCGGGCGATGTCTCTAGGAGGACCGATGAAGCTGGGCATGAGGACTGTGGCCCTGGCCGGCGTCTTCGCGGTCGTGGCCGTGGGGGCCATGGTGGCCACCACCACCGCCACCGCGGCGGCCGCGCCGACCGCGACGTTCGTCAAGGTTTCCGACTGGGGTAGTGGCTGGGAGGGCCGATACACCATCACCAACGGGGGAAGCAGCACTCTGACCAGCTGGCAGGTCGACTTCGACCTGCCGGCAGGCACCAGCATCGGCACGTACTGGAACGCGCTGATGGACCGCGACGGGCAGCGTTACCGCTTCACCAACCAGCACTGGAACGGCACGATCGCACCGGGCGCCTCCGCGACGTTCGGCTTCCTCGGCTCCGGCTCCGGTAGTCCGGCCGGCTGCCGGCTCAACGGCCAGCCGTGTCAGCCGACAGCTCCTCCGACGACCAGTCCACCCCCACCGCCACCGACCACCGCACCTCCCGGTAGCACGCCGGTTGCGGCGAACGGACAGCTGCGGGTCTGCGGTGAACAGCTCTGTAACGACAACGGCAAGGCCATCCAACTGCGGGGCATGAGCACGCACGGTCTGCAGTGGTACGCCAACTGCGCGACCAACGCGTCCCTTGATGTCCTCGCCCAGCAGTGGGGCGCCGATGTCCTGCGGATCTCGATGTACATCCAGGAAGGCGGCTACGAGACCGACCCGCGTGGCTTCACCGACCTGGTCCATGACTACATCGAGATGGCCACCGCTCGCGGCCTCTACGCGATCGTTGACTGGCACATGCTCACGCCGGGGGACCCCAACTACAACCTGTCGCGCGCGCAGACCTTCTTCGCCGAGATCGCCGACCGGCACCGGGACAAGGTGAACGTCCTCTACGAGATCGCGAACGAGCCGAACGGGGTCAGCTGGGGCACGGTCAAGAGCTACGCCGACCAGGTCATCCCGGTCATCCGGGAGCGGGACCCGGAGGCGGTGGTGCTTGTCGGCACCCCCGACTGGTCGTCACTCGGGGTCTCCGGCAGTGGCGGTGGCGTGGACGCCATCACCGCCAACCCGGTGGCGGCCAGCAACCTGATGTACGTCTTCCACTTCTACGCGGCATCGCACGGCGACCTGTACTACAACACCCTGGCGGCGGCGGCCGACCAAATCCCGATCTTCGTGACCGAGTTCGGCACCCAGCAGTACACCGGCGACGGTCCGAACGACTTCACCATGTCCCAGCGCTACCTCGACCTGATGGCGAGCAAGAAGATCAGTTGGGTCAACTGGAACTACTCCGACGACTTCCGCTCCGGCGCGGTCTTCACCACGGGAACGTGTGCCAGTGGCGACTTCGGTGGCACCGGTCCGCTCAAGCCGGCCGGCAGTTGGATCCGTGACCGCATGCGGACCGCTGACGACTTCTGACCGCGCCTCCACCCGGATCACAAAGCCGCCGCCCCGGTCGCTCGGCTGCCGTGGTGGCGGCTTTCCGGGTGCGGTGGGTGCCTTGGAAACTACCTTTTGGTCTGTCCGTTCACGTGCTCCAGGCCCCGTGCGGGTAGCCGCTGGCGTAGCGGGCAACAGCGGTGGCTGGTGCCCCAACTCGCCCTTTTACATGCGGATGGCCTGCGACTGGTAGGGCTCTTCGAGGTATTCAATCTGCTTCTCGGTCAGCGTAACGTCGACCGCCGCGACGGCATCGTCAATGTGCCGTTCCTTGGTGGCCCCGACGATGGGGGCGGTCACTCCAGACTTACTCAGCAGCCAGGCGAGGCCGATCTGTGCTGGTGGAAGAGCGCACTCCTGGGCGACCTGGGCCACCCGTTGGAGGATCGGCTCGTCGCCGCGCCCGTACAACTCCTCCCGGCGGTCGGCGTCGCCGCTGGACTCGCGAGCGGTGGCCGCTTCCTCGGTCGCTCCGGCGCGGGCGACCAGTCCACGGGCCAGCGGGCTCCACGGGATGACGCCGACTCCCTGGTCGCGGCAGAGCGGGATCATCTCCCGCTCTTCTTCCCGGTAGAGCAGGTTGTAGTGATTCTGCATGGAAACGAACCGGGTCCATCCGGACATGTCGGCGGTGTGTTGCGCCTTGGCGAACTGCCAGGCGGCCATGCTGGAGGCACCGATGTACCGGGCCTTTCCGGCGCGCACCACCTCGTGCAAGGCCTCCATCGTTTCCTCGATCGGTGTCTGGTCGTCCCAGCGGTGGATCTGGTAAAGGTCCACATGATCGGTGCCGAGCCGGCGTAGCGACTCGTCGATGGCAGTGTGGATGTGCTTGCGGGACAACCCACCGTCGTTGGGTCCGCTGCCCATTGGAAAGAAGACCTTGGTGGCAAGCACGTAGTCGTCCCGCCGCGGGAAGATCTTGCCTAGCAGACGGCCGGTGACCTCCTCACTCGTTCCCGACGAGTACATGTTGGCGGTGTCGAAGAAGGTGACTCCGGCATCCACCGCCCGTCGGACGAGAGGTTCGGCGGCGTCCTCGGTGAGCACCCACCCATCGCTCTTGCTGCGATCGCCGTAGCTCATCATGCCCAGGCAGATCCGCGAGACCTTCAGCCCTGTCCTGCCCAAACGTACGTACTGCACTCGGCTCGCCCCCCCCATTCGACAACCAGACCACCGTGACCCTACGGGCCGGTGTGTGGTGGCACGCACCACCTGAGACCTCCGTCACCTGAGGCTCTCGATCTGGTGTCTTCGAGGTGTCCCCACTCGGCTACCGGTGTGGCCCCGCGGTGCCGGCGGTGGGAGTGTCGTACCCCCTTCTTAGTCTGGGATCCGTCAAACGTTATGACCCGGCCCGGTTCCGCTGTCCGGTTCCCTGGAGGAGTTACGGTGCTCAACCACATTGGCATCCATGTGCGCGACTTCGACGCCAGTCGCGCCTTTTACGATGCTGTCCTGGCCACACTCGGGGGGCGACGCCTGTTGGAGTCCTCGACTCAGGTCGGCTATGGCACCAGCGATCCTGACTTCTGGCTCTATCCGCTACGCGGCGCGGACGAGGGAGCCGAGGTGCACATCGCCTTGACCGCCGCTGACCGGGCTACCGTGCGGGCGTTCCACGACGCCGCGGTGGTGGCCGGGGCGGAGGTGCTGCATGAACCCAGGGTCTGGCCGGAATATCACCCGAACTACTTCGGTGCTTTCGTCCGTGATCCGGATGGCAACAACCTCGAGGCGGTCTGCCACGAGCCGGAGTGATCGCCTCCCGGCTACGCCTGGCACACACGGGGACCGGTGACACGGTCGTCCTGCGGCATTCCTCGGCGTGCGATCGGCGGAAGTGAGACCCCCAGTGGCAGTCGCTGCTGGACGCAAGGCCCTGGTTGATGCCGACGACCTGGTCTACTTCCAGCAGGTCGCCACCGACCTCGCCGACCGCCTCTCCGACACCCGGCACCTACCACTGCCGTGGACGGGCACCTCTCGAGCCTTGAACGCCCCGCCGAGACCGCGACGCTCCTCCAGGACTACCTGAACGCGTGAAGCCGCGAACGCGCCGGAGCTCAGCCGGTCGGTGGCTCATCGGCGCCCGCGGTCTTGGCCGCGTCGGCCTCCTCCTTGGTGCGGTGCACCGCCTGGTCGGCGTGCTGCGGCGGGCTGTAGATCGTGTAGAGCACCAACGGGTTCTGCCCGGTGTTGACGAAGTTGTGCCTGGTGCCCGCCGGTACCACGATCTGACTACTCCGAACGATTTCGCGCTTCTCGCCGGCAACCCGAGCTTCACCGGCGCCGCTGACGAAGGTCAGAATCTGGTCCGCATTTTCGTGCACCTCGTCGCCGATCTCACCCCCGGGCGGGATTGTCATGACCACCAGTTGGAGGTGCTTACCAGTCCACAGCACCCTTCGGAAATCCGGATTCTTCTCAGCCACCGTCACGATCGTGTTATCAATCATGCCCTGCCCATACCCGTTACGGCCGAACACCATGCCGTTCCCACCAAGGTGCGTCTGCGGCGGTAGCGGCCTCGGGTCAAAGTGGCTCCCCGAGGGGCCCGTACTGTTCGGCCAGGTTTTCGGCCCAGTGGGCGGCGAAGTCCGGTTGGCTGCCGTCGGCGTCGGTGAACCCGTACTCCCGGTAGAGGCCCCAGGTTGCCAGGGCACGGCCGGTCTTGGCCAGGATGTTGGGGTCCGCGGCCAGTGCGGCGACAGCCCGACCGAGGTAGGCCGGGGTTTCGGAGTGGGCGAAGTTCGGGTCCTGGGCTACCCCGTCGCGCCAGTTGGCCTCGGTGACACCGAAGTGTTCCAGCATGGCCTCCGAACGGAGAAAGCCCGGCGTGATGGCTACGGCCGCCACGCCGTGGGGCTTGAGCTCGGCCGCCTGGGCGACGGCGAGGCGGATGACCGCGGACTTCGCCAGATCGTAGAAGAGGCTGCCGCGGTAGCGGGCGGTGTTGCCGTCGGTCACCTCCACCACCAGGCCGCTGCGGCGGGCGACCAGGAGGGGGAGCGCGTACCGGCTGGTGATGATGTGGGTCTCCACCGCCTGCCGCAGCAACCGCAGACCGGTGTCCAGCTCCTGTTCCCACAGTGGATGCTCCCAGTCGGTGAGCGGATCGCCGCCCCACACCGAATTGACCATGATGTCGAGCTGGCCGTCCTGCTCGGTGGCGATCTGGTGGATGAGCGCCTGGACCTCGTCAGGACGGCTGTGGTCGGTCCGAACCGGAATACCCAGTCCGCCTGCGGCGGTGACGCGCTCGGCGGTCTGCTCGATGGTCTCCGGGCGGGCCAGGTCGGAGCGTTCACCGGCGCTGCTTCGTCCGGTGACGTACACCGTTGCGCCGGCGGCGCCGAGCTCGATGGCGATGCCCCGTCCGCCGCCGCGGGTGCCGCCGGCGACCAGGGCCACCTTTCCGGCCAGCGGGCGTTCCTCCGTCGTCATGACTCCTCCAAATCAGGGTTGGCGTGCGGCGGCAGGTAGGGTGCCAGCACGGCGTCGAGTTCCTGCCGGAGCCGCTGTTCGAGGCCGCCTTCGCGCTCCAGCGCCCAGTTCAGACCGACGCCGGCGGTGACCGCCTGCACCGTGCGGGCCAGTGCTGCCGGGCTGCGGTTGGTGCGGAGCTCACCGGTGCCCGCTGCCTCCGTGAGTAGCTGCTCGATCATTCGTTGCTGAGTGTGGTGAATGGCCAGGGCACGTTCGTAGAGCTGCGGATCACCAAGATCCATGCACAGGAACGCCAGGTGATTGGCGTAGCTCTCCGGGGTGCTCAGCGCCGCCACGGACCGCACCATCAGCGTCGCCAAGGCCCCGAGCGCCGAATCGTGCGTGCGACGCACGTGCCCAACCAGCTCGCTGATGTCCTTCTCCGCCTGATCGGCGAGGGCGAGGAGCAGGCCATGTTTGGAGCCGAAGCGTTGCACCAGGGTCGCCGGGACCAGTCCGACCTCGCGCGCGACGGCGGCCAAGGTGAGACCCGCCGGACCCACCTGACCCATGACCTGCGTCGTCGCATGAAGGATCACCGCATCGTCAACTCCGCGCGGGCGTCCCACCGGCACCATCCCCAACATTAGTAAATGACTGTTCATTCATTAAAACAGGTGGAGCCGTCCCGGGCAAATCTCGCCGCTGCCGGTAGCCGCGTCCGCTGGTCAGGGCCGACTTGCCATCACCGCTGCCGTAGTTCGCGGCTGGCGAAGCCGTAGCCGAACGCCGCCAACAGCGCTGCCGCCGTGGCGAGGAAGATCGCCATGCTGCCATAGGCTTCGGCCACCAGACCAGCGGCGATGGTGGAGAGCGGAAACAGACTCAACGCGGCGAAGACGATCGCGCTCATCACCCGGCCAAGTAGGTGCGGCGCAGTGCTCTGCTGCACGATCGTAATCACCAGTACGTTCGTGACGGTGCTGGCGAGGCCGGCCACCGAAAGCGCCACCACAGCGCCGAGATAGCCGGCTAAGGGCACCAACGCGACAGCCACACCCAACACCAGGCCCGATACCATCGCCGTCGATCCGCGTCGGGGCAGCCCCGCCAAACCGGCGGAGCAGAGCCCACCCACCAGCGAGCCGGCCGTGAAGGCGGCGAGCAGACCGCCCAGCCCGCCCGCACCGGCGGCGAAGTCGTCGTTGTTCAGCGACGGTAGACCGACCCGGACCATTCCGCCGACGGTGAGGTTGGCGGTCGCGGTGACCAGCAGCACGGTACGCAGCAGTGCCGACTCACGAAGTAGCTGCCAGAACCCGATCTCGGGACCAGCCAGCGGCGGAGTCCCGTCGGCCGGCTCCTGCGGCGGCGATGCGCCGCCACGTTTAGCGGCCGCCACCGGCAGGGCCGCGGCGCGCCCCACACCGCCGATCATCGCCAGGCAGGCCGCCGAAACGGCGAAGGTCACCGCGTCGACACCGAACGCCACCGCTGGCGAAAGGGCGATCACCACGAGCCCGGCCGCCCCCGGACCGATCATTCCGGCCGCGAAGGTAGCAGTGCTGTGCAACCCGTTGCCGGCCTGCAACTGCTCGGCGGGCAGTAGCCGCGGGGTGATCGCGTAGGCAGCGGGCTGGAACAGCCCGGCGCCCAGCCCGGTGCCCGCCACCAACACCGCTACGGCGAACATGCCGCCAGCCCCGGTCACGGCGACCACGACGATGCCGGCGGTGAAGAGAACCCGAATCAGATCAGAGATCAGCATCACCGGCCACGGGCCGATCCGGTCGGAGAAGATTCCGCCCAGCGGCGTCGTCACCAGCCGGCACAGCCCGTAGCCGGCCACCAGTAGGCCGAGATCGCGCGCGCCGCCGCCGAGCTGGTAGACCAGAAACGGAAGCGCCACCGTGTGAAAGGCATCGCCAAAGACAGAGATCAGTTCGGCCGCGAACAGCAGCCGGTAGCCGCGGGTGCGCAGGGGAGCGAAGCTGAGCTGCGGCCGGAACCGGCGAGTGAGGGAGGTGACCGCCGTAGCCTCAGCCATGGAGGGATACCGGAAGTGACTCCAGTCCACGCAACATGATCGTGTCTCGCCATTGAAGCTGGCGCACCTCGGTGGCGAGCGCCAGCTTCGGATGCCGCCGCAGCAAGGCGCCGAGAGCCACCTCACCTTCGAGTTTGCCGAGAAACGCGCCGAGGCAACGGTGCAGGCCGTGGCCGAAGGCGAGATGTCCGGTGTCGCGCCGGTCGAGGATCAACCGGTCGGCGTCTGGAAAGCGGTCGGGGTCCCGGTTGGCGCCCCCGAGCGACACCAGCACCAGCTCACCGGCGGGAATCACGACATCGTCAACAGTGACCGGCGTGGTGGTGAAACGTAGCGTTGCCATGGCGACCGGGGACTCGTAGCGGAGGAATTCGTCTATCGCCTCCGGCAGTGCGTGCCGGTTCGCCAGCAGCCACCGGTGCTGGTCGGGATTGCGCAACAGGGCGAGGGTGGCGGTGCCGAGCAGGTTGACGGTCGTCTCGTGCCCGCCGATCAGGAGCAGGAAGACCATGCCGACGATTTCGTCGTCGGTGAGCTGGCCCGCGTCACGCGCGGCCAACAACTCCGTCAGGAGGTCGTCGCCGGGCCGGGAGCGTCGTATTCGTAGCTGAACCGCGATGTAGTCGGTCATTTCCCGCAGCGCCGTGGCGAAGACGGCAGGATCGTCGTCGTGCGTCAGGATCGCGGTCGACCAGGACCGGTAGGCGTTTCGCTCCTCGGCTGGGAAGCCGAGCAGCTCACAGATGACCAACATCGGCAGTGGGAAGGCGAGGTCCTGCACCAGGTCCACCGTCTTTCGACCGGCGAGCCCGTCCAGCAACGAGGTGGTGATCCGTTCCACCAGTGGCCGCATCGCCGCCACCCGCCGAGCGGTGAACGCGCCCTGAACGTGGCGCCGCAACCGGGTGTGGTCCGGTGGGTCGCTGTTGAGCATGTGGACGATGTCACCGCCGAGGGTAACCCCGGCCACCCGGTTGTCGGCCAGGGCCTGGGCGCGGCGGGCGTCCTGCCCGAATCGTGGGTCGGCCAGCGCCGCCCGCACCTCCCGGTAGCGGGCGATGACCCACATCGGAACGCCTTCGTCGCTGTGCAGGATCGATACCGGTCCGTTGGCGCGGATGCGGGCCAACGTCGGGTACGGATCGGCGATATATGGCACCGGTGGCGGGGCCGACGTGCCGGTCACGGTCTCCACGGCTCTCCTAGCGGTCGGGGTGGCGGTCGGCGAGAGAAGCCTGCCTAGACGCTCAGGGCAGGAGAAGGCCACCGGTACGCCGGGGTCGGCAGCCACCACAGATACCCGGACTGCTCGGCGATCAGCCGTGCCTCGGTCAACTCCCGGCGTACGGGAACGGGTAGCTGCCCGGCCGGGACACCCTCCGCCAACTCGGTGATCGCCGTCAGGTGCGCTGGTTCGTCGATGGTGTACATCTCCAGGGTGCCGAGCCGCCGGTCGCGTACCTCAGTGAACCCTGGACCCCGCCGGGACAGACACATCCCCAGAAAGAACGACGTCTGCCAGCCCCGAACCGCCGCATCGTCACCGACACCATCCACTCGAGCCGGCGGATACAGATGGTTGAACAATCCTCGACCCGCGCAGCCGTCGTGACAACGGGCGACCCATTCGACCGAGATCGCGTAGGCGGTCAGCTCCCGGAGCAACACCAGGGTGCGGGCGGCGGCGACGCCCGCGTCCGGACACAGGTCGACCGGGTCGGCGAGCCGGACCTGCCGGACGCCGAGGTGGTAGAACTCCGCGACGAGGGGTTCCCACGCGCCGGTGATCCGTCGCGTACCGAGAGACATTCCCGGGACCCGGGCGGTGGTGGGCTCGTAGTCGCGGGATAATTCGATCTCGACCCCGCTTGCGCTCCACTCGGTCATCCCGGCGAGCTCAGGCGACGACGGTGGCACGCGATTCCTCCTCGAGTCGCCGGGCGACAGCTCTACGGTGATCGATCCGAGTCAGTACCTGGTTGTTGGACTCCACGGCGAGGTGCACCTGGTAGCCACCGTCGTGAAACAGCAGGCCCAGCGCCGTCCACCGGGACAGCAGCGGCTCGACGGCCGTCGCCCCGCCGGGTACCTTCGCGACGAGGGTCGCGACCGTACGGGGCTGGCCCAGGAGCCGAAACAGTTCGATCTCGGCGGGTGTGGCCAGCTCCAGCACGGTCCAGTCGTAGCTGGCGCGTCGGCTGACCAACACGATCCGGTCGGCAAGCTCCTGGTACGTGAGCCGGCTGACCGGATACTGCGCCTGCCAGCTGCCGAGTGCCGCTTCGAGGTCGGCGGCCTGGGCCCCGTCGATGCCCTTCGGCGCCGACGTGAAGACGTACGCCAGGTCGGCGAGTTCGGCCTCGGGCAGCTGGTAGATCTCGGTGTACTGGGGCGCCGGCCGCAGGGTCGCGAACCCCAGTTCCGGGCGGTCAAAGTAGGGGCTGTACCGCTCGATGGCGATCCGGGTGGAGCTGATCGGCGGCTCCAGATGGTGCAGGGCCGGCAGCTGCGCGACGATGCTGGTGTAGTCCTGCGCCGTCTCACCGGGGAACCCATACAGGTAATTCCAGCTCGCAGTAACCCCGGCACTCTGCGCGTCGCGCAACGCCCGTACGTTCTGGCAACCGGTGACACCCTTGTCCATCAGCCGCAGCACGTTGCTGCTGAGGCTTTCCACCCCGGGCTGGACCTGCACCGCACCGCCGTCGCTCAGCTGCTGGAAGTGGTGCCGGCGCAGGTTGGCCTTGACTTCGAAGTGGAGGCGCAGATCGTACTCCGATTCGGCCAGCCATCGCAGCACCGTGTCGAAGTAGGCCATGTCCAGGATGTTGTCCACGACGATGAAGTCGAGCAGTTGGTGGCGGCGTGCCAGGTCGAGAAGCTCGTCGAGGAACCGGGCTGGGCTCTTGCTGCGAAACTGCATGAACGACCCGTTGAGGCCGCAGAACGTACAGTGGTGCTTCTCGCCCCACCAGCAACCGCGGGAGCCTTCAACGACCAGTTTGGGCGCTACCCAGTCCGCCGCCACCGAGGTGTCCAGTCGCTCCAGGTAACCGGTGTAGTCGGGCGCGACGATGTGGGTTGGTGGCAGGGGAGTGGACGACATCGGGTTGGCCCGTCCCGCCCCTTCCCGGTCCCGCCAGCACAGGCCGGCGATCCTGGCCAACTCCATCCGGTCGGGTGCGGCGGTCAGCGGATCGAGCGCTTCCAACAGGTGCGGGAAGGCGACCTCGCCCTCACCCCGTACGACGTAGTCGACGTAGGGGAAGTTGCGGTGCAGCGCCGCCCCCTGCGGCCCATCGCAGTTGGCGCCACCGAACACGATCCGGGTCTGCGGCCGTAGTTGTTTTAGCAGCCGGGCGACGGCGAGGCTGGCGGTGTTCTGCTGGAACGTGGTGGTGAAACCGACGACATCGGGCGTCATCGCCGCCAGTTCGGTCGCGAGCCCCCAGATGAATTCGGGCACCACCTGGTGTATCGATCCGGTCCGGGCGATCTCGGCGTCGGCCGTGCCGTTGCTGGTCAGCAGCCGGGCGTAGGAGTCGAACGATCGGTCTGCGTCGTCGAGCAGGCCGGAGAAGACCCAGTCGCCGGCGCCGAGGAAGTAGGAGGATTCCGAGAAGTACTGATAGTCGGCCAACGTGAGGTTGGTGGCTCGGGCCGCCCAGTCGACGAAGTCGAGGTTCGCGTAGCGGACCTCGACTTCGTGGCCACCGCGGCTGGCTGCCGTACGCAGGATGCCCAGCGCCAGCGACGGAACATCGATCGAACCCCACGGCATGCTGACCAGGACGACCTTCATCGCGGATCCTTCCGTTGGTGGGCTTCGTTCCGGAGCGGGCTGCTCCGGAACGAAGCCGTCGAACTCGCGGTCACCACCGGTGGCTACTCGCTGACCGCCACCTTGTCGGCCGCTGGATCGGTCCCGCCGCTCCGTTCGGCCGCGACCGCCCGGTCCATGTCGAGGAACATCTTCACCACGACCGCCCCGCGCTCCCGCTCGTTGGTGGCGATCGGGTCATGCCGTACGCTGCGTCGCTTCATGCGATTCACCTCCCTCCCTGGCTGGTTGGTTGATACGGACGGCCGTCCGCTGCGGCCGCCCGGGTTCGGTCCGGTCCCAGTGCCTGGCCGGCGTACCGGAGCAGCTCATCGAACGCGCGGGTCTGGCTGGCGGCGTCCCCGAGATGGCCGCCGGACATCCAGTGCAGCTGGTGCGGCACCCGGCGGTGGCGCAGCGCAGCGACGTAGCGTCGCACCTGGCCCGGCGGGCAGCGGTCATCGTCGCTGGCGGCAGCGATGAACAGGGGGCCACGTACCTGGTCCAGGTAGGTCATCGGATTGGCCGCACGGTATCGCTGCGGTACGTCTTCGGGCCCGCCACCGAAGAGCTCGTCGTCCACCTCGCGCAGCGCCGCCGTGGTGCCGTGGTAGGCGGCCGGGTAGTCGGCGATGGGGGCGACGGCGAGACCGACCGACCAGTCGGCCGGTGCGACTCCCATCGCGAGGAGCACCAGGTACCCGCCCCACGAATATCCGCACAGGCCGACCCGGTCTGGTGCGGCGACGCCGCGGTGGAGCAGGTGTCGGCGTACCGAGGTGAGGTCGTCCAGCTGCGCCAGCCCGACGCGTTGGTCGAACCCCCGTTGCCACTGCGGCCCGTACCCGGTCGATCCCCGGTAGTTGGTACGCACCACCGCGTACCCGGCGCGTACCAGCAGTTCAACCCGGGGGTCGTAGGCGTCGCGGTCGTGTAGGGACGGCCCGCCGTGGACCAGGAACAGGGTCGGCCACGGCCCGGCCCCGGGCGGGGTGGCCAGGAAACTGTGGATCCGACCGTAGGGCTGGGTGGTCCACAGTTCGCTGCGCCGGGTCGTTCCGGTCGGTCGCGCCGGGCCAGCCGTACCCGGGGCTGCGGTGCCGGGCGCGACGACCCGACGCTCGGGCGGCACCGACCCAGTGGTCCAGACATAGTGGATTTCTCCGCCGGGGGCACAGGTCAGATCCAGGATCGTGCCGGGTGGGGTGGCGATGGTCGCGGGTTCACCGCTGGTGAGGTCGGCCAGCAGTAGCCGGCTGCGACCGGCGTGGTCGTGTTGGATGAGCACCTGTCCGTCCGCGCCGTACCAGTGGGCGGTGACCTCGGTGTCGTAGGTTAGGGCCGCTGCCAGTGCGATACCCCGGTCCTGCTGCCAGGTACCGACCTGGTAGCGCTCTGGTGTTTCGACAATGATCAGCAGCTGCGGGTGGGATCGGTCGCCGGGGCGGAACTCGAGCGCCCAGATTCGCCGGTGGGGGCTGCCAGCCACGACGTCGAGCCGACCGTCACTGAGGTGAACGACACTGATCGCCCGGTCGCTGTCGGCCCGCCCGGCCAGTGCGACCGTCGCTCCGTCAGCGGTCAGGTCGACCAGTGTCGCGTAGCCCGCCGCAGCGGCCACCAGCTGCCCGGCTCCGCCGGGTCTGCCCACGTAGCACCGGGTCTCGGTTTCGGTGCCGATGCCGACTGCGACTCGGCCGCCGGAAGCGTCGAAGGCGATCCCGGCCTGTCGCCCGGGTGGCAGGCCGGTGAGGGCGGCGGGTGGTGTCGTCGGGTCGGAAGGGGTCGGCGGGAACGGTTGCCGTCGCCAGAGCCCGATCCCCGCCGGGTTCGCGTCGAACCACCAGAAGTGCCGGCCGTCTGGTTCGATGTCGTAGGCGGTCACGCCATTCGGGGCGGTGGTGCGGACCTGCTGCTGGTCGGTGCGCCGGTCCCAGGTCAGCACCTGGGTCAGGCCTTTGTCGACGCGGACTTCGACGGATCTTTCAGGCCGCTGGGCAGCGAAGGCAGGCGCGTAAGGAATGTGCACAGTCACCCCGATCCAGGACAGGCACCTACCGGATCGTAATCTATCAATTTCTCTCGGTAAATAGTCGGTCGAGAATTGCTGCCTGGCTTTTCGGAATAGTTCACGAAGCCAGCCGACCGTTTTTTACCTTGTTTTAGGTGATAAAGCTGGATTCTGTCGTTAGCGTCGACTCATGTGGCTTCGCGCTGTCCTGGGTGCCATCCTCACGGCGATGGGAGCCGGCCAGCTTGCTTCGTGGCCGGTGCTGCCGGACATCCTCGCCGCGTACGAGATCGCGCCCGCGGCGGCGTTGCCGTGGCTGGCCGCGGTGCTGATCCTGGCGGAACTGGCCGGTGGGCTCTGGCTGCTGACCCGACCGCGGTCGTGCGCGCTGACCCCGGTCTGGATCTACACCGGGGTGGCGGCGGCCTGGGCCGGTCTGGCGGCGCAGGCGTTCGTACGGGGGCTGACGGTCGACAACTGCGGTTGCTTCGGGCGCTTCCTGCCCCAGGGACTCGGCTGGTTCGTGCTGCTGCAGGACGCTCTGCTGCTGCTCTACGCCGGGCTGTTGCTGCGTGCCACCCGCAGGGCCCGGGCACGATCGGCAGCAGCCGCGGCGACCGGCTGAGAGAAGCGGCGCAGCGGAGCCGGCGCCGCCGCCCAGACCAGCTCAGTGCACGACCCAGCCAGACCCATGGCTGCTCCACAACCAGGAGAGGTACCGCCGCAGCTCCAGCGGTGTGGCGAGCCAGCCCTTGTCCTGGTAGGTGAGGATGCGTTTCACCTCGCCGGGAATCAGGTCCTCGGAGGTGACGCCAGTCTCCGGGATCGGCGTCTGTGGGGCGACGGCCGCGGGAGCGGGAACGACGGGTATGCGGATGCCACGTCGTTCCAACTCCTTGAGAACGGTGAGATAGAACCTCGGCAGATGGTAGGGGGAGGTGGTGAGTGCGATGCTGGTGATGCCACCCTTCTGCACCTGGTCAGCGATCCAGGCGGCCTGCCGGCCGGTGTTGGGCGACGGGTCCGGCTGTAGCTGGAGCCCTTCCCGGCGGCGGAGGCCGAGACCACGTAGGTAGTCGAGGGTGACCTCGGTGTAGGTCTTCTCCGCCGGGTTCCCGCTCGTGACCAGCAGGTGGCGGAGGCGGGGGTTTGCCTCCCAAGCCCGGATCGCATCGGTGAAGCGCCACTCTTCCCCCTGGCCGGTCGCCACTGCGACGGCGTCGACGTGGCTGGTAGCCGCCGGAGGTATGGAAAGGATCATCGTGGTGGCCTTGGTCACCTCGAGGAGTTGACTGGCCGAGAAGCCATCCAGTTCTTCGTCCTGCACAAATCGGGCAATCGTTGACTCGGTGCTCATCTGGGCCTCCAATCGGGGGCTGGGCTGGGCTGGGCTGGGCTGGGCAGGGCTGGGCTGGGCTGGGCAGGGCTCCGGGGTCCGGGGCGGGGTCCGGGCGCCCGTGCGCTAGGAAGGTCGCCATGGCAGAAGGATCTTCCCTTAGCAGCGCGGGTCGGACCATGGCGGTGGCGACGTTGGTATCCCGGGCCGTCGGCTTCGTCCGGCTGGTGGTGCTGGCCTCCGCGCTGGGAATGGGGAGTCGTCTGCTGGACAGCTACAACGTGGCGAACACCCTGCCCAACGCCGTCTACGAGCTTGTCCTCGGAGGTGCGATGGCCAGCGTGGTGGTGCCACTGCTGGTGCGGGCCGCGCTGACCGAACCCGATGCCGGGGTACGCTACGCCCAGCGGCTGCTGTCGCTGCTGGTCTACGGGCTCGGGGCGGTCACGTTGGTGGCGATGATCTCGGCCCCCTGGCTGGTCGCGGTCTACGCCCCGGGGTTCTCTGCCGAGCAGCACGAGCTGGCGGTGCTGCTGTGCTGGTTCTTCCTGCCCCAGATCCTGTTCTACGGCCTCAGCGCCACCGCCGGCGCCGTGCTCAACACCCGGGGCCGGTTCGCCGCGCCGATGTGGGCGCCGGTTGTCAACAGTCTGATCGTGATCGCTGTCGGGTTGACCTACCTGGCGATCGGCGGCACCACCAGCATCCCGTTGATGTCCACCGGGCAGCTGGTGTTGCTCGCCGGGGGCACCACCGCAGGCGTCCTCGCCCAGATGGCCCTGGTGGTGTGGGCGTTGGCACGCAGCGGCTTCACCCTTCGGCCCCGGCTTGACCCACGGGGCATCGGGATCCGCCGAATCGGTCAGCTCGGCGGCTGGGTCCTCGTGTCCGTCGTCGCCGCGCAGATCCTGCTCGCGGTGGCCACCCGGGTCGCCTCAACCAGCGGACCGGGCGGGGTGAGCGCCTTCCAGAACGCGCTCGCGGTGTTCCAGATGCCGTTCGGGGTCCTCGTCATGTCGGTGCTGACCGCCATGCTGCCCCGGCTCAGTCGCCACGCCGCCAGCCGCCAGCACGCCCACATCGTTGAGGATCTCTCCCAGGCGGTACGACTGGCTGTCGTCGCTCTCGCCCCGATAGCGGTTGCCATGACGGTGCTCGGCCCGCAGATCGCCACGCTGCTGTTCGCCTACGGACGCAGTTCACCGTCGGCGATCGCGCTGCTGGGCGCGGTGGTGGCAGCCTTCGGGGTGGCCCTGGTGCCGTTCACCGGCTTCATGATTCTGCAACGCGGGTTCTACGCCCTGCAGGACACCAAGACCCCCGCGATCATCACTGTCGGAGTCACCGCCGTCGGCGTGGCCGGATGCCTCGCCGCGTCGCGGCTACTGCCCCGCGCCAACGCTGTGGTCGGTGTTCCCCTCGCGTACGCGGTCGCGTACACGGTGGGCCTCGCCGCTGCCGCCCTTCTCCTGCGCCGCCGACTGGGCCGCATCGACGGGCACCGGCTACTTGGTACGGCGGCCCGGGTGGCGGTCGCCGTCGGCCTCTCCGGTAGCTGTGGTGGCCTCACGGTCTACGCCCTCACCCCGCTGCTCGATTCCCCGAGCAGTGGAGCGCTGATCATCGTGACCACGGCGGGCATCATCGGCTGCGCCGTCTACGTTGCGGTGGCCCGCCTGGTGCACCTCACCGAGCTGCGGCAACTCGTGACAACCGCCCTGGGGCCTGTGTCGAAGTCGGTGTAGCCACTCGTTGATCGCGGCAGCGGCCGAACACCACCTACGCCGCCGACCAGGGCCCGTAGCACGCCGGCATGTCCCGTCACGGCGCACCTACCCGGGTCCGCCACCACCGGCCGGGCCGCCCCAGGAGACTCCCTGGGCTGGAATCACCCGGCAGATATATCAGGCGTCGTGCACCGAACCGTCCGGTCCAGGAACTGTCGAATCTGACTATTCTTCCATCGGGCGACCCCGATACCAGACGCGTCGCCGAGGTGTCCCAACCATCGCAGAATGGGTAGTACGACGGTAGCGTCATGGAAGTCCAGGTGCTTCGTCCCGGGTGCTGTCATCTCGTGGAACTCGGCCTGTGCGGTGTCCCGTGCGAAATCGTTGCTGCCAGAGTTCAACTCACTGTAGATCATCAGGTACGGAACACTGAGTGGGTCGTGAGGGCGTTCACTGTAGAGCCCCCCATCGATGTTGATGGCTACGGTGCACCGGTTGTCGATCTTGCTGAGCTCGCTGGCGACCGCCCCGCCCAGAGATAGCCCCATCGTGGCGATCGGCTGTCCTGACCCCAGTTCGTCGGTGGGATATCCGGGAACAGTGGCCAGGATGCTGGGAAGCCGGTCAAGCACATGCTGTGAGTCTTCGGTGCGTCGGGCAACGACGGTAGCTGCGCTTGTGCTCAATTGGTAGAGCTCCGCAGAGATTCGGGCGCGCTCGGAGCGGGTGAGGTCACCCCGCAGTGCACGGTTGATTTCCTGGGTTCGGCTGGCTGTGGCCGGGGCGACGGCCGCGTCTGCTTCCTCCAGCTCGGCGCGTTGATCGATGTGCCTAACACTCACCACGACATAGCCGTGGCTTGCCAACGATTCCATCAGGAGCGAGTTTTCCGCGGTGATGGACACGAGCCCGGGCTGGTAGAGGATTACCGGTGCGGTAGCAGCGTGTCGGCTGGCGTGGGCCCCACGAATCGCATGCGTCCGTACCTGCTTCAGGTAGCCGGCGAGCCGCCGTAGCCCGGAGGGAATCCCGGGAGCTTCGTGGAATTCGAACCACAGGGCCTCGCCTTCCGAATGTCGTTGATTCAGGTTTGCTTCCGCCGGGTACCACGTGGTGACGAAGAGTCGCCTACGTCCCATGCGTGGTGCCGTTCTGACGTCACGCTCCTCCGTTGTTGTGATCACGCCGACCGCGAACGGGCCGTCGGGCTGCGGGAGGCTGGGAATGGGAAAGCCGACTACCAGCGCGGCAGACACTGTCGACAACACCAGAGCGACCAGCCCGCCGACGATGCGTACGCCGACGGGCAGTTCTGTGCCGACGGCGACGCAGAGCCAGGCGACGGCGAGGTAGGCCGGTGCCATCTGCCACCGGGCGCTGTTGTTGACCAGGCGGAGGATGCTGAGTGCGGTCACCGCGACGATCGCCGGCAGCGTCACGCTCGTCGGAGCGGCGAAGAGGGTCAGCGTCGTGGTGAGGGCGGTAGCAGTCAGAATGGCGCGTTCGACATAGGTCCACATCATCGATTCCGCCGGTCCGACGAGCCCGGGACGAGGGCGACACCGAGGTAGCCACAGACGAAGTCGGCGAGTTCCTCGGCGAACTCGTCGGCATCGGTGGGAAGGTTCCAGCCGGACATCCCCTCTGGGTGAAGCAGGCGCCCCAGGAACATCAGGTTGAAGAAGTACGCCGTCATGCTGGCCGCTCGGGCCAGGTCCGAATGCCGTATCTCGTCGGCGTGACTCTGTAGCAGTGAGCGAAAGCCGGACACGGCGACCTCCTCCCGGCGCCGCCAGTGCTCGTCAAGCAGGTCCGGGTGCAACCGAGACTGAAGGTAGGCCGGTCGCATGACATGGCGCAGGTCCTCGGATTGACGCCATGCCGCACGGCCAACTTGGACGAGTGCCTCACGCAGCGAGGTGTGGCTGCTCGGCTCGGGGTTGTCCCGGGTGAAGTCGTCCCACCAATGCGTCACCTTGCGCAGGTACAGGGCGACGAGGATGGCGACGGCGGCGTTCTGATTGTCGAAACGCTGGTAGACCGACGCCACGGACACACCGGCCCGGTTGGCGATCTGCGCGACGCTGATCTCGTTGAAGTTCTCTTCGAGCAGCAGTTCGTCTAGTGCGGTGATGAGCTTGTCCCGGGTCTCGCGGGAGCGCCGCTGCGTGGCGGGTTTGGCGCCGGGCGACGCACCGTCCACAGAACTAAACATGACTCAGGTTTACCTTATTCTTGGAGGGATCTCAACCGACTCGCCACGCTTTCGCCCGCGCCCTGCACGACGCGTTGATCACCTACCCGGGCGCGAGCGTCGCGGTGGCCGCGCACCGGCTGGGACGCCGACTGCCACCGCAGTGCTAGCCGGCAGCAGATTCTGCTGATCCGCTGCGGGAGCGAGCCCGAGCCACCAGCCGGGTCACCTCCGCCACGGTGGCCGGGCCCGGATTGACCACGCTGACCCAGCCCTGCTCGGCGTAGACCGGATGGGGCAGCAGGCGGTCCGTCTCCGCGAAGTCGAGCCGGTCGCGGTGTGCGGCGAACTCCTCCGGGCCGTAGCCGAACAGGTTGCGGAACTCGGTGCGTCCCACCTCGACGTTCAGCCGGTACCGTCCGGGGTCGGCCAGGCGGGACCGCTCGTCGAAGCCCGGGGTGTCGTGCCCGACGATTGTGGCGAACGGTCGCGCCCGGTCCGCGCCGGTGAAGAAGAACCGGTCGCCCCAGGTGCGCGGCGGGTGCTCAGGGCCCGGCGGGGTCCGGGTCTCGGTCACCCCCATCAGGCCAGCGATCCGGGCCGCGTCGGCCGCGCCCGGTTCGGAACCGATGTGCAGGATCGCGTCGCAGGTCCCGACCGTCGCCGCTGCAAGCGACGACAGCCCGAGCAGGTTGGCCGCGCGTTCACGGAGCTCATCGCCCTTGGGCGGCGGGAAGATCCCGGTTTCGGCGCCGAGTTGGTGCTCGTAGGTGCCGGGCTCCGGCGGCCCGAGACCGAGCGGCCCGCTCGCCCCGAGACTGCCGGCCACGTACACGTACCTTCTGCCGAGCGAGGCAGACACGATCGAGCCGGCGCCGTTCCACTGGAAGGCCAGGTCCTGGCCCTCCCAGTGGCTGTCCCACCGGCTCGGGTGCCGTTGCAGGTGGGAGTTGTGGGCGGAGACCAGGACCGGCCCCCGGTCCCGTTCGCGGGTGAGGATGTCCAGCAGATTTTGCGCCATCAGCGCATCCCGGACGGCGAGCAGGCGACGGATGCGCTGCGGCTGGGTGCCCGGTACGGCCATCGCGCCGTGGTAGGTGAGCAGGCCGACAACCACGCCGGCGAGGACCGTGGCGCGGTTCCAGGACCCCAGCGATGTCTCCCGGATCAGGCGAGGCGCGTCGGCGTACAGCTGTGTACGGAAGTCCTCGGCGATCCCGCGTAGCGTCGTCGCCTCCCGTGACCGGCCGGGAGATCGCGTCGCGTCGTACATGATTTCGGGGGCGGTCCAGCGCTCCTCAGCGCCGACGAGGCCGTCCAGGTCGGAGACGGCTTCGCCGAGGTAGTCGCGCAGTTCACGCAGCATCGGCCCGGGACTGGGCGCGCCGGTGATCTCGGTTGGGGCGTCGAAGCCGTGGAAGGTGACGCGCTCGTCGGGCGGCAGCTTCTCGTTGTGGGCGCGCAGCCAGTCGACCAGTTCGCGGCTGGCGGGGTGGGTGCCCCAGCCGTGGCTGATGCCGGTGCTCAGGTCCACCTCGTCGCGGCGGCCCTGCACATAGTCGTTGACGGTGAGCCCGGCGGCCCGGTCCGATTCGATGGCGATGGACCGGAAGCCCTGCCCGACGAGGGTTTCGAGGATCCGATTGCGTAGGTGGGGGAAGGCCGGCTCACCGTGGTAGGGCTCGCCGATCGCGAGCAGCCGCGGCCGGTGGGCACGGACAAGGGCCTGCAACTCCGTATCGAAAGCCATGACCTTAACCGTATCGTTGAACCTTCGGTTTAAACTGTGGCCATCGTTTACCGGGAGAATGGCTGTTGAAGTTTCAAAAGGCGGTGTACCGTCCGGTGGATCTGGCCCGGATGCACGGGCTCTCCGCGCAGGCGGTCCGCAACTACGAGGCGGCCGGAGTGATCCCGCCGGCTTCGCGGACGGCGACCGGCTACCGCAGCTACACCGACGACCATGCGGGAGCGCTGACCGCCTACGTCGCGCTTGTTCGGGGGTACGGTTTCCAGCCGGCCGGGGAGATCATGAGGTCGGTCCTCCGGGGCGACCTCCCATCCGCCCTGGCCGTCGTGGATGCCGCCCACGTACTGCTGCACCGCGACCGGGAGACCCTGGACCAGGTCGCCGCAGCGGCCGTCGTGCTGGCGTCCGAATCGACCTCGGTCGCGCCCGATCCGGCCTCGTCGGTCTCCGTCGGTGTTCTCGCCCATCGGCTCGGTGTCACCCCAGCGACGCTGCGTAAATGGGAGCGGGCGGGCATCCTGGCCCCAGCCCGGTCCCGGACCGCGCGGGTCTACTCACCCGAGGACGTACGCGACGCCGAGCTCGCCCACCTCCTGCGACGCGGGGGCTACCTGCTGCACCACATCGCCGCGGTGATCGAGCAGGTGCGCGCCGCCGGAGGGGCCGGCCCACTGGCGGCGTCGATCGAACAGTGGCAGGAGCGGATCACCGCCCGTGGCCGGGCGATGCTCACCGGGTCCGCTCGCCTCGCGGACTACCTCTCCTATCTTGAGCTGACTCGCGGGGACGCCGCAGCCTCGCCCGACGGGTGAACCGGCGCTCAGCCAGATTCGCGGTCCGTCCGGTTGGCCAGCCATTCCTGGCGGGTGGCCGCGTACTCAACCTCACCGTGCTCGCTGCCCGGCAGCGGGTCGTCGAAGTGCCGGTGGAAGGTGCGTACGTAGTCCAGCCCGATCGCGGCCATGGTCGCCCGGGAGGGCAGGTTCACTGCCATCGTCTCGGCGAAGATGCGGCGCAGGCCCAGGTCGGCGAAGCCGTGCCGGATCAGTTCACGGGCACCCTCGCTGGCCAGACCTTGACGCCAGTACCGGCGCAGTAGTCGGTAGCCCAACTCCGCCTGCCCCTCAACCGGCCCCTGATCCGCGCGTTCCGGCGGCTCCAAAATCCACCATCCGACAAACGAGCCCGCCACCAGCCCGGCCCAGAAACCGAGCCCGGGGACTGCCGAGGCGGCGGCCACTCGCCGCCGATGCGCCTGCTCGACCTCCGCCCGGTGCCGCGGCTGGCCCAGGTAGCGCATGACTTCCGGATCCGCGTCGAGCTGGACCTCACCGTCCAAGTGATCGTCGTTCAACGGCACGAGTTGGATTCGCGCGGTCCGCAAAGTCAGCTGAGTCACGAGCGGCATCCTGTCCTGGTCGAACGGGTCACCTCAATCGATTTAACCTGCGCCGGTTGCGTCCAGGGAAGTACTGGGTCTCGGCAGCGGGCGGTTCGGGTGGGGCGCGCCCGACGGACAGCAGCTGGTGGTGTCGCCCCCTGGCAGCGTGACGTTTCCGCACTGAAGGCTCCTATACTCGGCGAAGCCATGATCCCGGGCGGTTGTGCGAGGGACTCGGAGGCTGCGGGGGATGGTCGTCGTCAAGGGCCTCTGGTATCGCAGTGACAGAAGCCAAGCAGCTGGGGAGTGTTGACATGGGCAAGACAGCCCTTCGGCGGCGGTGTGAGCGGATCCTGTCCGGTCTTGACCTACCGGATCCATTCGGCATAGACGAGCTGTGTCTACAGCTGGGTGAGCAGCGAGGGCGACCCATCCACCTCATCCCAATCGAGCTTCCGCCGGGCGGGGCATGCGGCATGTGGGCGAGCACATCGGACTTCGATGCGATCTTCTACCAGAAGAACACCAGCTCGCTGCATCAGGCGCACATCCAGGCCCATGAGATCGGGCACCTGATTTGTGATCACAGCGCCGTCTCCGTTGACGGCGCGGGCGCTGTCCTGCTGCTGCCGGGTCTCGACCCCGCTCTGGTGCGGCGCATGATGAATCGGCGCGACTACACCGGTCGGGAGGAGCGGGAGGCGGAGGTGTTCGCGTCCCTGTTGCTGGAGCGCACCAGCTCGTGGACTCCCCAGCGAGCCAATCGTCCGCCGGAGGCCGAGTCGATCACCCACCGCCTCATCCGCTCGCTTGGTAACGGAGGCCAGGCGACTCAATGACCGCTGTCGAGCAGGCCACGGAGCAGTTCAACATTCTCTACCCGGTATGCGCGGTGGCGGCCTTCGCCACCGCGGCCTATCGGCTCTGGCGCCTGCGTCAGGACCCGGAAAACGTCGCGCTTGCCGGGCTGGCGGGATATCTGGCGTGCTTCGTTCTCGCGTTCACCTTCGCTACCCCGGTGGTCTACAGCAAAGTCGGTGCGCTGACTGGGATGACGAATCTGGCGACGCTGGTGGTGTATGTCGCCGTCATCGGGACCGCTCTCGCACAGACCGCCGTTCAGGCGTGGTGGCTGTATCCGCGGAATCGGGCGGTGCCCGCGATCAGACGGCGCCTCACCTACTTCATCGCGACGCTGGTGGCGATGGCAGTGCTCTTCGCCCTCGCGCCGGTTGACGACGCCGAGCATCCGGTCGACTTCGACGCGCACTACGCCGCTACCCCGCTCGCGGCAGCGTTCCTGCTTATCTACCTGGCGGCCTTCTCCGCCATGCAGCTCGACCTGGCCATCACCTCACGTCGGTGTGCCAGGGCCGTAAAGGATCAGACGTGGCTACGTCGGGGGCTGCACACCGTCGCCGCCGGAGGGCTGGTGTCTCAGGGGTACGCCGCCATCAAGGCCGGCACGCTGATCGGCCTGTGGGCCGGACCCGATGAGACCTTGGCTCGCTGGAACATCCAGGCTGCGCCGATCGTGGCCAGCCTCGCGGCGTTGCTGATTACCGGTGGCTGGATCATGCCAGCATGGGCGCGGCAGCTCGACGGGTTGTCGGCTTGGCTACGGCTGCTCCGGACCTACCAGCGCCTGTATCCGCTCTGGGTCGACCTGTGTCGCAGCACCGACAACGAGTACGCGTTGGACAAACCCACCTCCCGGCTGGTCGACACGGCTCGCGCGGCGCGGGACGTCAAGATGCGGACCTACCGTTTGATCATTGAGATACGCGACGCGCAGCTGGCTTTGCGGCCCTATCTCGATGCCGCCGAAGTCGACCGGGCCCGCCGTAGCGGTGCACGCGCCGGACTGGCCGGAGTCGAGCTGGAAGCCGTCGTCGAGGCGGCCGCCCTCGCCGCCTCGATCGCTGGCAAGCAAGGCGGCCACTCGACCGACGAAGAGTCGATGACCGGCCACACCGAGGTCGGCGGGGATCTTGCCAGCGAGGTTGACTGGCTGACCCAGGTGGCTCGGGCATACCGGGATTCACCGATCGTCGCCGTTGCCAAGCTCCCCCCGTCGGTCCGGGAGTTGGCATGACGGCACAACCGGCTCCCGTCTTTGACCAGCGCCTGCTTCGTGACCCGCACCGACGGTACAACGCGTTGCGGGACCAGGCTCCGGTCCATCGCGTCCGCACGCCAGATGGAGCCCCCGCGTGGCTTGTCACCCGCTACGACGACGTGCGAGCGGCGTTTACCGACCCGCGCCTGTCGGTCGACAAACGTTTCAGCGGTACCGATGGTGAGCACGGTTCGTCGCTGCCTCCCGAGTTGGATGCGCATCTACTCAACCGTGACCCGCCCGACCACACGCGGCTCCGACGCCTGGCGGCTGCCGCCTTCACCCCCCGTCGCGTCGCCGACCTGCGCCCCGCGGTGGAGAAGACCGTCAGCACCCTGCTGGACGGTCTCGCCGGCAACGACCACGCGGAGCTGATCGGCTCCCTCGCATCACCGCTACCGCTGCAGGTCATGCATGAACTCCTCGGCTTGCCCACCCAGACCAGCGTCGACTTTCGGACGTGGACGAACACGCTGCTGTCCGCCGACGCCAACCAGCCCGCCCAGTCCCGATCGGCCATGGCCAACATGCGCCGCTTCCTGATCGAACAGGTGGCGCACAAGAGAGCGCAGCCCGGCGACGACCTGTTGACCGGTCTCCTCTGCGTCCGTGAGGACGACGACGGGCTCACCGACGATGAACTCGTCGCGATGCTCTTCCTGCTGATGTTCGCTGGCTACGACAACACTGCTGCGCTCATCGGCAACGCCATCCACGCGTTGCTCACCAACGTGGAGCTGGCCGAGGCGGTACGCACCGGATCGCTTGCCGTCGACGAACTTGTCGATGGCGTCCTGCGGTGGAACCCTTCCTTCCCGCTCGCGGTGCGACGATTCGCCCGGGAACCGATCACCATCGCGGGCCAGACAATTCCCGCAGGGGATCGCATCTGGCTCTGTCTGGCCAGCGCAAACCGCGACCCCGCACACTTCACTGAACCCGATGAAATCGGCATAGCCGACATGCGACGCCCGCACCTGTCCTTCGGGCACGGCATCCATTACTGTCTGGGCGCACCACTTGCGCGCCTCCAGACGACCGTGGCCGTCGCCAGCCTGTTCGATCGCTTCCCCGGGATACGACTGGCCGTGCCGGTCCAGGACATACAGTGGCGGGAATCGTTTCGACTGCGCGGACTGGTCGCCCTACCGGTGTCCCTGTAGTGCGAAGGTCTTGGGCGCCGGCGCTCCGCGTTGACGTCCACGCGGCCCTCGTCGGGGGAGGACGCTGCTCCCTCGCGTGCGCCCCGTGTCGCGCGAGGGAGCACCCTCAGGCCTGCCGCAACACTGTGGTAGGCCACATCCCTGGTTCCCGCTACCCTGGTAGTTGATCGTGAACGACTTGCAGCATAGGCTCAAACAGGCCCACGCTCAACACATAAGTAGCCTACTCGTGGCATTAGCACCACTAGAGTGGCAACGGATTGCACAGCTGGGAGGATCGCATGGCTACCGCGAATAAGCCGAGCGCCGCACCACCCACCCTTCAAGACAAGATCAACTTGCTTGTTGAGTTACCCCTCCCCGCTGAGCTCGAACCGAGCGCACCAGGCAACCTGGACCGGGTCGGTGAGCGGGTCAGAGCGATCGCCGCCGCCGCCGGGATCTCCGAGTCGCTGATCAACGCGCTACGCAACGGGCAGCGCAGCAACCCCACCATGTCGACCATGCGCAAGCTGGCCGACCTCTACAAGATTGATCCCGCCTACTTCACTGACGGTCCGCTCGGTGCCCACATATTTAAGGAGCTGCGGCTCCTACAGACGTTGGCCGAGACTAAACGGGGGCACACATCGCAGCTGAAAATCGCTTTCCGCAACCACTTTGAGCTATCCGACAAAGGCGCCGCCACGGCGCTGCACATGTTGGAACACCTGCGTGACCTTGAAGCCCAGCACCTCGCCCCCGAACGCGAGGCTGACCGGTGAATGAGCAGCAGACCCGCAGCAACCGCTGGTGCGATAGGCGTGACGCTGGCGGCATCACCCAGGTGCTCATCGCACCGGACCTGGCCGCCGCACCCGCATCTGCTGCGAGGAGAGGGTGGGCGAAATCGCATCGGGCGCCCGGGTCATATCCATCGCCAAGCGTTCGACGGCGACCTTGACTACCTGCACTCGAACCGCTCAGGCGGCTGAGGGCGCAACCAAAGTCGGAGGTGAACAGGGCCCCGGTACCGGTCAGGGTTGATTTCACCGGGGGTGGAGCCGTTCGAAGCGGTCGGTGTGCCAGTCGGCGGCGTCCATGGCGAGCCGGACAAGGACCGAATCGCCGAGTCGGTCGAGGCGTTCGGCCAGTTCATGGTGCGAGTAAGTGCCCAGCCCAGGGGTGTATGCATCGAGGGCGGCTCTGCGGCGGCCAGCGATCTCACGTGGACATGTGATGAGATTTTCGACGGCGTCGTCGTTTCTTCCCTGGACTCGGCCGGAACCTACTTGCCGGTGCGGCAGTATCGTTTTAGCTAGGGCGTGTGCCGCGAGGACGTGGCGCCTTAGGAGCAGCGCTCCCCATGCTTGCCGGGGTCGCCAGCCGGGTGTCACCAGCGCGTCGCGGACCGCGTGGTTGATGGCGATGTGGTCAGGGTGCCCGGTCAGACCTAGGCAATCGACGGTCAGGATCGTCGTTGGCCTGATGTGATCGATGCAGGCCCGAACAGCGCTGGCGAGCACTGCAGGATCCTCGTCAGCCAAAGTCTCCGGCCCACTGTCGCCGGTGTCGACCCACCGGCCGGCTTCGGTGAGGTAATCCCAGTCGGCGATTCCCAGCAGACGGCAGGACCGGTCCAGTTGCCCGGCCCGCGTGTCTCGCGCGCGTGCCGCATCACCTTGATCGGCGGCGAGCAGCCCGGCTTCACCGCCGGTGCCCACTCGGAGAGAGACCTGGCACCCCTGCTCGGCCAGTGCGATGGTCGCCGCAGCCGTTGCGAAGACCTCATCGTCCGGGTGGGCGTGAATCACGAGGACACGGCCGATCGAGGGGCCGGAGTCGATATCCATGATCTGCCTGTTCATCGATGGGTTATGCGGATGGGTGGGCGGCCTGACGGTGTTGCCAGCCAAAAGTTCCATCGGTGTCAGGCGCGGCTCTGCCCCTGTTTGGCCAGCTTCAGCTGGGGGCCGCCGTTTCGGCGGGCCGGGCATCGGTCCACAGCCATTCGAAGTGCTCCAAGAGCCGACTGAACGGCCCCTCTTTCTTACGCTGCCGGAAGTGCTGTGTCAGCGAGTCGTGCCCCAGCCCCGCGCCGATGTGCGTGGCCAGCACCGCCTCGTCGTCGAAAATCCACACCGACGTGGCGATGTGGCGGTCGCTCAACCGCACGGGCATCAAGTCCGCGGCACCCGACCGGGCGACTTCCATCCGCGTCATGTTGATGCGGGTGGCCAGTTTGAGCGGGTGGGACTCGACGTCGTCTCTCGCCCGGGTGGCCATCGAGTCCGGGTCGCCGAGCAGCCACCGGATGTCCACCCCCTCGCTAGCTTTTGCCGCCAGGTGCGTGTGGGCTTGTGGCGCATCAAGCCACAGGAAGTATGAGGTGTATCCGCCGAAGTACATCCGCTGCCGAGCAGAGGTCATCATGTCCCGCCAGAAGTGGCGGGGAAGGTCGGCCCGTCGCGGGTACGTCGCAACCAACTCCCGGTCGGTGCCGGCTAGTCGGCGACGCATCAACTCGGGCCACAGCATCTCAGGGTCCTTTCCCAGGGGCTTCGAGACGGCTTGACGCGTGGGCAGATGAGGGACCATCTCTTTTGGTCTGATCCGTCGATCAGCGAACAGTGCGCCGAATTGGTCGCAGGGCACTCTCATGTTGGGGAGAGGGAGGCGGAGTGGCTTTCCCGCGATGTGGTTTGTGTGGTTGTGCCGATTGGCTGCCCCAACACGGAATCTCCTCCCTCGGGGCATCACTCCCTGCAGGGGCGCAGAGAAGTGCTGACCGTCGATGAATCGATGAGTTGGTACAGGGTTTGGTGGTCGGTTGTTGGGTCTGGGTCAGTGACGATCAGCTCATCCGTTGACGGTACGACGATGGGCCACCTGGATGCACTGGTCCGGGTGGTCCGCAGGCCAACTGACCGTCAATCGACCGGCCCGGCTGGCGCTGGACCGTGCGAGGATGTCGACCGTGATCTGGGGAGCGCGGTGCGATCAATGACGGCCGAGCTGGAGTGTGTTGTTCTGGACTGTCCGGATCCGCGCGAGCTAGCCGAATTCTACCAGGGGCTGCTCGGTGGGAAGGTGAACCAGGTTGATCCACGGTGGAACATTGACGACGACTGGGCCACCCTGCACACCCCCGCTGGGTTCGTCCTCGCCTTCCAACGGGTCGCTACCTATCGGCGGCCGCGTTGGCCCGCTCCGGAGCATCCGCAGCAGTTCCACTTTGACTTTCGGGTAGTCGATCTTGATGTGGCGGAGCGGCAGGTGCTGACGCTCGGCGGGACCGTGCTGGACCGCGACCGGGGCTGGCGGGTCTATGCCGACCCGGCCGGACACCCGTTCTGCCTCCTGCCAAACCGATCCACCTGATGTTGCCGAACGACGTGCAGGCTTAATCGGGTAAGCGTGACGAGTTGATCGGCTGGCATCGGTGCGGACGTCAGTCACGAGCACGGTGTCGATCCGCTGAGTACCGCGCTGCTGGCCGGGAACTTCCTCGCCGTGGTCACGGTCGTTGTGCTGCTGATCCTCCCGCCGCCGCCGCGGCGGACCTCGCCGCCGGGGCCCTGACCGCCGCGCGGCCCGGCATCTCGCGGCGTGCCAGGCCGCCCGCACGCCGCGAGATGCGGTGTCCACGACGGCACTGCGAGCCTGATCGCATGCGCCGAACGTCGACCGCCGACCCGGCCGGGCGCGCTCACCTCCTGGGCCGCTGGGCCGGCACCCTCGATCACCACACGGCAGCGCTGGCGGTGTGGCTCGCCGCCAGGCGCCGGTGCTGGTGGCGGCCGTTGCTGGCCGGGACGCCGGTGCTGGCGGTCACGCCGCAGCCGGACGGCCTGGTGCGCTTCGAACACCATCCGCGGCCACCGCTGGAGGCCCTCGGGCTGGAGCTGCGCTACGCCGACGACTGGGCCACGGCCCGCGGCGCCTATCGGCGGGAACTGGCCGAGAGCGGGGCGCTGGTGATCTGCGGCGACGCGTACAACGTGCCGTGGCAGCGCGGCCACCGGCGGTGGCACGCGCCGTACTGGTTCACGGTGCTGCGGGACGGCGCTGATTGGGTGGTCGAGGATCCCCTCTCGACGGAGGCGCAGGGGAGGCCGGCCGGCCCGCTGCGGGTTCGGGTTGAACCAGGCCAGCTCCTGCGCTGGTCCCGGGCGCCGCAGCTGTACACCGCCGTCCAGCACCTGCGCGAGCTGAGCGTCGTGGGTCACGGCCCGCCCGGCCTCGGCGTGCGCTACCGGTGGCTGGCCCGGGCGCGGGCGCCACATCCCGGCCGGCCGGAGCCCACCCGGCTGGTCGGTGCGGACGCCGTCAACGGGCTCGCCATCCGGTTCCGGACGGCGCCGCCGGACGACCCGATCCACCGGCAGGTCGACGACGTGCGCCACGTGCTGCGGCAGCGCGAGCTGGTGGTCGCCGCTGGCGGGGTGGACCCCGACCTGGTGCCGCCGCACGTGCGGGAGCATTGGCGGCTTGCGGTGGCCGGCTGGCGCCGGGTCGTGGCCGCGCTGGTGCAGGTCCGGTCGGGCACGGGCGGCGGATCGCCGGTCGACTCGCGCGAACTGGCCGATACGACGGGTGCGGTCGCCCGGTTCGAGACCGTTGCGTGGCGGCTCGCGGATGCCGGCGCGTCGCCGTGGCCGCCGGACGAGGACCTGTCCCTGACCGCGACCGGCGACGAGGCCGACCGCTGGCTGGACCTCGCCCAGGCGTACCGGGGCTCGCCCGGCCCGGGCCGGCAGCCGGGCCAGTTCGCCGGCCGCGCCACTGTCCCGCCAGAGCGCTGAGCCGGGCCGGCGCGCCGGATCCGAGTCACCTGAGGAAGGGCGGATTGTGAAAGCACTCATTCTGGCGGGCGGAACCGGCATACGTTTACGGCCGTTCACCTATTCGATTCCGAAACAACTCGTCTCGATCGCGAACCGGCCCGTCCTGGACTATGTGATCCAAAGTGTGCGCGACGCCGGAATCACCGACATCGGCCTGATCGTCGGAACTCGGGAGGACGCCTTCCGGGCCGCCGTCGGCGATGGCGCGCGGCTCGCGGTCCGTCTCACCTATCTGCGGCAGGATCGGCCGCTCGGCCTGGCGCACGCGGTGCGGCTGGCCCACCCGTTCCTCGGCACCAGCGACTTCCTTATGCATCTCGGTGACAACTACCTGTCTGGCGGCGTCGCGGCGGCGGTCCGGGAGTTCCGTGACCGCCGGCCCGCAGCCCAGCTGGTGCTGCACCGGGTGACGGATCCGCGGGCCTTCGGGGTCGCCGAGGTCCGGCCGGACGGGCGCGTCACGCGGGTCGAGGAGAAGCCGGCTCGGCCGCGCAGCGATCTGGCGGTCACCGGTGCCTACCTTTTCACCGAGGCGGTGCACAAGGCGGTGGAGGCGATCGAGCCGAGCGCCCGCGGTGAACTGGAGATCACCGACGCCGTCCAGTGGCTCGTCGACAGCGGCGCCGACGTGCGCGGCCGCGAGCACCACGGCTTCTGGCGGGACGTCGGCGGGGTCGACGACCTCTTGGCGGTCAACCGCGAGGTACTGGGCGGCCTGCCACCCGCCGTACGGGGCGACGTCGACGCCGCCAGCGAGTTGCGCGGCCGGGTGGTCGTCGAGCGAGGTGCACGGGTGATCCGGTCGCGCGTTGAAGGACCGGCGATCATCGGCGCCGGCACCGTGGTCGAGGACAGCCGGATCGACCCGGCCACATCGATCGGGCGCGACTGCGTGATCCGTACCGCGCAGCTCGCCGACTCGGTGGTGTTCGACGGCGCGCGCATCGAGGCGATCGGTGCCCTGAGTGGGTCGGTGATCGGCCGGCACGCCACGATCCGGACCGCGGAGCCGGACCGGACCGGACATCGACTGATCGTCGGTGACCACACCTACGTCGGGACCACCCGCTGACCGCCCTAGACGCCCGACATTTTCCAGAATGAGCTATTGAGTGTCAACCAGTGACGACCGCCGATGTTACGGATATGGTGCGTTCGTGCTAACGACACGCGGGACGGCCCGTCCGGGGGTACCGGCACCGCGCGATGCCCGACCGGGACCGTCGCGCGTGGCACGAATCGGGGTGACCGGCGACATCGTAGGGGCGGGTGCGACAGCGCGGTGGCCGGTCCCGGGTGCCGCCCGGGCGAGCCCGCTCGCTACCTCTGCGTAGCAGCACCTGGAGTGGGCCTGAGCCGGTTTGACGGACATCCGCCCGCCACGTGGTCGGCTGGGCCGTCGCCGGCCATCTACGCACCGACCTGGCCCTGTCCAACACCGTCGTATCACGACGCCCGGCCGGCCCGGTGGTGATCCACAGCGACAGGGGCTGCCGGGGCGGATTCCAGTGGTCGTCGCAACACCCTGATCGAGGGGGTGTGTGATGGGGAGACCTATGGGCTGGACCACGATGGTGACGGGCGGACCCGGCGATGCGGTCGCCGGGTCGGCCGCTCAAAGCGCAGGGCAAAGGTGTGTGGGAGATCAGCCGGGCGGTTGGTCGTGACGCGTCCACGATCTCGCGTGAACTGCGCCGCAACGCCGCGACGCGGGGCGGTCGCATGGACTACCGCGCCGTGAATGCGCAGTGGCATGCCAAGCGTCGCAGTCGACGCCCGAAGGTCGCCAAGCTGGCCGCAAGCGATCGGCTGCGTGACTATGTGCAAGAACGACTCGCTGGGGCGATCAACGATGCCGGGGGCAGGCCGATCCCGGGGCCGAATGCGACTGCGACATGGACTTCTTCGAGCCGTACGCGGAGGCGGCCGAACGCGTCGCGCGGCAGGAACTCGATATGGTGACCTCCTACGGGCCCGGTGACGGCGCGGCGATGATGGTACGCAGCATTCTGCTCGCGGTCGCCTTCTCCGCCATGCGTGTGCTGGCCGAGCAGTAATTGATCGCGGAGCGGCCGGACGGAGGCAATCGGAAGTAAAAGCGCCGATATCCATTTCTCTACTTCGATGTTGCCGTGCGCAATGCGGCGACCGCAGGGCGTGTTGCAATTTCCACGAGGGTCGGTTAGCCTTCCTACTGCCCGGTAATGGTCGATGAGGTCGGTGCAGTCAACTGCCAGTCGTCTCTGCTCGATCATTCGCAGAAACTTATTTTAGCGCGCTCCAAGATGGCGCTTCACCGTGCCCTGCATTCGAGGAGGGAACATGAAAGAGGAGCCTGTGGAGGGTGCGGATCCGGCCGAACGAGCGGTCCTGCGGGCGATTCAGGTGATGCGAGAGCGCATGGGTGAACAGCTCACCGTCGACGATCTGGCCCGTGCTGCCATGTTCAGCAAGTTCCACTTCACCCGGGTGTTCCAGCGGGTGACCGGAGTCTCGCCGGGCCGTTTCCTCTCGGTATTGCGCCTGCAGCAGGCGAAGATGTTGCTCGTCTCAACCGGAATGAGTGTTACGGACATCAGCACGTACGTCGGTTACAACAGCGTGGGCACTTTCAGCTCGCGATTCAGTCGGAGTGTAGGGATGTCGCCGACTATGTATCGCCGGCGATCGGGCTTCGCGCCGGTGCTACCGGTGCGCGGCGGCCGGACCTGCGAGGCCACATTGTCCTGCCGGGTGCGGCTGGCCGAACCGGATGACAAAGCCGTGGTGTTCGTCGGCATCTTCCCCGACCGGATCCCGGAGGGACGGCCGGTGCGCTGCGCGGTCCTGAACGACCGAGAGCAGGTCCGCTGGGCCGCGATCCCGCCCGGGACGTGGTATCTCCTCGCGCAGTCCGCGTCGCCGGACGAGCAGCTCCTGCCGGACGGCCCCGACGACGCCGGCCGGCCGGTGGCGGTCGCGACCCACGGCCCGTTCTTGGTCCACCCGGGATGGTCGGCCAGTCTCGACCTGGTGCTGCGGCCCACCCGCCTGTTCGACCCGCCGGTCCTGCTGGCGCTCCTCGACGCCCGGGAGTACGCGATGGGCGAACTGACCTCGGCCCGGCAGGCCGGGGTGGCGCTGCTGCCCACGGTCGCCTGACGGCGGACCGGCCCGATGATCCATGCCCGGCTGGCCTCGCCGCCGCCCGGCTGATCGGCGAGCGTCTGCCGCGTCCCGGCCGGTGGCCGCCGACGGCGCACGACCGAAGTGGCCCGGCCGCCCGGTGGCCGCCCACGATGGCCGCAACGAGTCCCGGGAGAAAGCCATGCCGACTATGTCCGGTTCACTGCGCAGGCTGGCGCTGACACCGTCGCTGCGCTCCGTCAGCTTTGCCGGTCGCGGGTTCCCGGACGCGCTGGGCGACGCGGCACGACGCCTGGAGGCGATCCCGCAGTCGGTGGTGGTGGGGTTCGAGTGGGGCATAGAGGTGCGGGATCTGTGGGAAATCGAGCGCCGGTTGGAGCTGGTCGAGCCGGAGATGCGCGGGTTCGCGTACGAGGGTGCGGCGATGGCCTTCACGGTGCGCGACAGCATGGCCGGCGGGCGCGGGCACCGCACCCGCGACCTGCTGGCCGGGCCCGGCGTGCCGCACATCTTCCTTACCTACATCGGCATCGGGTTCGCGATGGCCTGGCTGCCGCGTCCGCTGTGGAAGTGGGTGCTGCCCGACCTGACCGGTACGCCTTACTACCCGACGATGAGCTGGTTGGCGGTCGACGGGTACGGGTTCGACCGCGCCTACTTCGACACGGATAGCTGGGTGACTGGGCAGCGGCGGCCGCCCGCGTACCCGTGGCGGGGCCGCCCGGACTACTTCCTTCGGGCTGTCGACCAGGGCATCGGACGGGCGCTTTGGTTCATCCACGGTGGCCGGCCCGTGGACGTCGCGGCGTCCGCCGGCGCCTTCGCCGCGCCACGTCAGCCCGACCTGTGGAGCGGAGTGGGCCTGGCTGCCGCGTTCGCCGGCGGGTGCTCCGCCGAGGCACTTCGGGAGATGACCCGCTCGGCTGCGGAGCATCGGCCGCACGTCGCCCAAGGGGCGGTGTTCGCGGCCAAGGCCCGCCACTTCTCCGGGTTCGTGCCGGAGCACACCGAGGTCGCGACCCGGGCCCTCGCCGGGATGTCGGTCGCGGCCGCCGCCGCCCTCGCCGACGACGTGGCGGTCGGCGGATTCCCGCCGACCGGCGAACCGGATTACGAGATCTGGCGGAAGCGAATCCGTGACCGCCTGTAGGAAAACAGTTTCGGCGGCCGGATCCGACCGCACAGGCCAAGAAGACAATCTCCTCCGAGCGGTACCACAATCAGCTCGAACCAGCACTCGGAAGGTGCCGAGTAATGTCTTTTATGGGAACTCTGCGGCGGCGTGTACTCACGCCGGACATCACCGAGACCACGTTCGAGAAACGCGGATTTCACACCTGCCGGCCAGAAGCGCGCCGACGGATGGAAATGGTGGGCCGGTATTTTCTGGCCGGCTATGCTGCAGCCGCCGAGGTCGCCCGACCGATCGATGCGGAAACGACCCTCGAGAACGTGCCCGCCGGTTATCGGGGCTTCGCGTACGAGGGCGCCGCGATGGGCTTCGCCGTCCGCTACGCCCTGCCCGTCGGGGGACGCCGGCACGTGATCGAATTCCTGCACGGGCGTGCCGGCAGCCACGTCTATATGGTATATGTCGGTGTCGGCTGGGCGATGGCGCGCATTCCCCGTTTCCGGTGGCCGGCTCTGCACACCGCCGATCCGTTGCTGCGCTGGCTCGTCCTCGACGGGTACGGCTTTCACCAGGCGTACTTCCACACCGCGCGGTACGTGTACGGTCCGCGTCCGCAGGACGATGCCTGTCCGTGGCCGGCTGGGGAACACGCGTGGTACGCCCGGCGGGCCATCGACCAGGGCATCGGGCGGGCCACCTGGTTCGTCGCGGGTGGCGACCCCGAGCGCGTCGCCCGCCTGTTGGGTGACTTCCCGGCAGAGCGCCGCACCGACCTGTTCAGCGGCGTCGGCCTAGCCGCCACGTACGCGGGCGGGGTCGACCGCGTGAGCCTGGAGCGGTTGTGGGAGCTGGCCGGCCGTTACCGGCCACAACTGGCGCAGGGCGCGACGTTCGGGGCGCATGCGCGGGTCCGGGCCAACCTGGTGACGTCGTACAACGAGCAGGCGGCCGAGGTGTTCTGCGGCATGTCGGCGACCGAGGCAGCGAAGTTACCCGACGAGGCGCGGACCGGACTGCCGACCACCGGGCCGGTGCCGGCGTACGCCATGTGGCGTGACCGGATCAGCGAAACGCTAGCCGCGCGTGGGCGCTGCTGACGTCTCGCCGCCCACCCGAGGTCCGAGGAGTGCCGGGGCAGGCCGCCGGGTGCCGGTCGGGGTACGTGTGCACAGGAGAGGTTGAGATGCGATGACGAGGATCGCGGTCATAGGTATGGCGTGCCGGTATCCGGACGCGACATCGCCCCGGGAACTCTGGGAGAGCGCGATCGCCGGGCGCCGTGCCTTCCGCCGGTTGCCGGATGCGCGGATGCGCCTGGATGACTACTGGGACGGCGACCCGACGGTGCCGGACAAGTTCTACGGCGGGTCAAGCGCCGCGCCGTTGTTGGCCGACGCCGCCGCCCGGCTCGAGTGCGCGCAGTGGCACACGTACGACGGCGGGGACCACAGCATCTTCATCGGCCGGCTGCTGTCCTTCGAGCGCGTGCCCGACGCGGACGTCCTGCTTTTCCTCCACGGCCGGTTCGGCCGGCTGCAGCGGGAGGCGGCCGTCGATCTGACCACCTGACACCCGCCGGGAGGGCGAACGTCATGACGACCACGAGTATCGACCGCCGGCGGCCACCCGGTCCGCCCCGTGCCGCCGCCCTCAGCATGCTGCTGACGATGAGCCGCGACCGGCTGGGCATGATGACCGCCGCGGCGCGGGCATACGGGGACGCCGCGTGGCTGCCGGTGGGCCACAAGGCGCTGTACTTCTTCAACCACCCCGACTACGCCAAGCACGTGCTCACCGACAACAGCGACAACTACACCAAGGGCATCGGCCTGGTGCACGCCCGCCGGGCGCTCGGCGACGGGCTGCTGACCAGTGAGGGCGAGCTGTGGCGCGAGCAGCGCCGGGTGATCCGGCCGTCGTTCCGGAGCGGGCGGGCGCCGGACCAGGCGTCCGTAATCGCTGAGGAGGTCGCCAGCCTGGTGGAGCGGCTGCGAGCCCGAGCCGGCGGCCCTCCGGTGAACGTGGTCACCGAGTTCACCGGACTGACCCTCGGCGTGCTGGGCCGGACGTTGCTGGACGTCGACCTGACCGCGCTGGCGACCGTGGGCGACGCGTTCGCGGCCGTTCAGGACCAGGCGATGTTCGAACTCGTCACGCTCAGCGCCGTGCCCACCTGGATCCCGCTGACGCGGCAGCGGCGGTTTCGGCGGGCCCGCGCGGAACTGGAGCGCATCGTTGACGACCTCGTCGCCCGTCGGGGCGACGTGTCTGGCCGCGACGACGTGCTGTCCCGCCTCATCCTGTCCACCGGCGCCGAACCGGACGCCCGGGTGCGCCGGCAGCGGCTCCGGGACGAACTGGTGACGCTGCTGCTGGCCGGGCACGAGACGACTGCCAGCACCCTGGGCTGGACGCTGTACCTGATCGACCGGCATCCGCCGGTACGTGAACGCCTGCGCGCCGAGGCCGCCGAGGTGCTCGGTGACCGCCTGCCGGCGTACCGGGACCTGCCGGACCTGCGGTTCACCACGATGGTGGTGCAGGAGGCGATGCGCCTGTATCCGCCGGTATGGCTGCTGCCGCGCCGGTCGAGGCGGGCCGACCGGGTCGGCCCGTACTGGGTCCCGGCCGGCTCCGATGTGGTGGTCTCGCCGTACACGATGCACCGGCATCCGGGGTTCTGGCCGGAGCCGGACCGGTTCGACCCGCTGCGGTTCGACCCTCGCAACGCCGCCGACCGCCCGCGGTACGCCTACCTGCCGTTCGGCGCCGGTCCGCGCGTCTGCGTGGGGAGCAACCTAGGCATGACGGAGGCGGTCATCGCGGTGGCCATGCTGTGCCGCGAGTTGCGCCTCGTCCGCGTGCCCACGCACGCCGCGGTACCCGAGCCGATGCTGTCGCTGCGCATCCGCGGCGGGCTGCCGATGTCTGTCCACCTCGCCGACTAGAGGGCACGAATGCCGGCCGCGGTACTCCGCGCGGGCGCGGATCGCCGCGCGCGGGCCCTGCCGCATCCGGTGAGAAGACATCGGGAGGGCACCGCACCCAGGCTGTCCTCGGTCCGCATCGTCGTCACCATCCGAAGGGGCCCAGTTGCCGACACCATCCGCCGGGCTCGCGCGCAGGGCGCTGCCGGGTGTCTTCGCCATCCTGTGGGCCGGAACGCTGTTCCTCGTCGCCCGCATGCCTGGTGAACACCCACAGCGATGCCGTCGTCGTCACCCCGGCGCCGACCGCCGCAGACCGCTATCCGCCGTTCGTGCTCGACCCGGCGCCGCTGCCGATGGGCCCGGCGATCGCGCCGATGGGCTGCGTGCCGGGCGACTTCAACCTGGACGGCCGGATGGACCTGCTCGTCTACTACTGGGCCGCACCCCGGTGCTGTTCCTGCATCGGGCGGACGCGACCAGTCTGCGCCTCGCCTCGTTCCGGCCGACCGAGTTGGTGCCCCAGGCGCCGTCACCAGACGGCACCTACCACGGCCCGCTGTGGAACACGAACGCCGTCGCGGTCGCCGACTTCGACGGCGACGGTCATCCCGACATCTCGGTGCACAACTACTTCCCGGACTCAGCGGTCCTCGACCCGACCGCGCCCGCCAACACCCGCATGAACCACTCCCTGTCGAAGGCGAAGAACGCCGGCGGCGCCCACGTGCTGCGCTGGGTCTCGGCCTCCGGCGGCACCGAGCCGGAGGCCCATTACCAGGAGGCGCGGGGGCGATCGACCCGGACGCGGCCAGCGGCTGGACCCTGGGCATCGGATCGGCCGACCTGGACGGCGATCTGCTGCCGGAGCTGTACCTGGCCAACGACTTCGGCAACGACCACCTGCTGCATAGCGTGTCCACACCCGGGCGGATCAGGTTCCGCGAGGTAGAGGGCCGCCGCGGCGCCTTCACCCCGAAGTCGATGGTCCTCGGCCGTGACTCGTTCAAGGGGATGTCAATGGACTTCGGGGACATCGACGCCGACGGCGGCTTCGACTGTTCGTCAGCAACGTCAATTCCGCCCTTGGGCTGGACGTGCCGATTCCTACGCGTGGGGTCGCGTTCGCGGTGGTCGTGGCGATCGGGCAGAAGGCGGTGCTGCGGGCCCGATCAACGGCCGGATGCGGAACTTCATGAATCCGTCCAACCTCGGCATCACTGCGGCCCTGCTGGTTTTCCCATGGGTGAACATCGCGCCGCCGTACCACTTCACAGCGGAGGTCCCGGACGTCTTCTGCCTGATGGTCCCGTTCATCGTCCTCACCGCCGGCACGGTCCTCAACGCCATGCTCACCAAGCGGCTGCTGCTGACCCTGGGCTGGCTCGGCGGCTTCGTGATCCAGGCGCTGGTGCGGCACTTCGCCTGGGACGTCGCGCTGTGGTCGGCGCTCGGCGTGATGACCGGCGTCGCGTTCGTCCTGTTCACCAACTACATGATCACCGACCCGGGACGACGACACCGTCGAGTGGTCGGGCGCAGTTCATTTCGGCGCGTCCGTCGCCGCGGTGTACGGCGTACTGCTGGCCTTCAGCGTCGTCTACACCCTGTTCTTCGCGGTCTGCATCGTCTGCCTGGCCCGCGGCGGGATGTGGTGGGTGAAGGAGCTGCGCGAGCGTGGCCGCCGCCGGGCGGAGGCGTTCGTCCCGGCGACCGCCTGACCCCCCGGCGCCCCGGCGAGGGCGGACCGGCCGTGGGCCGGTCCGCCCTCGTGCGGTCCGCGGGGGCACAGCCACGGAAAACACCGGCATTCTCCGAGATGACCGCCGGGGCGGCGCGGCGAATGCTGGAAGTCCGAACGCCGATTCCGAGGGTGGCAAGATGCGTCCGTATCGCGTGGACATTCCCCGGGCCGCCATTGACGACCTGCGCCGGTTGATCACCGGCGCCCCGGCACACCTGCGGGACCTCGCCGAGCACTGGCGGACCGGCTTTGACTGGCGGGCCGCGGAGCGGCGGATCAACACGTACCCGCAGTACGTCACTCCGATCGACGGCGTGGAGATGCACTTCCTGCACGTGCGGTCGGCCGAGCCGGCCGCCGTGCCGCTGCTCCTCACGCACGGCCGTCCAGGCGCGTGCGCCGAGTTTCTCGGCGTGATTGAGGCGCTGACCGACCCGGTGCGGCACGGGGGACAGCCGCACGACGCGTTCCACGTCGTGGTGCCGTCGCTGCCGGGAGGCGGTCTGTACGCCGCGTCCGGCGAGAACACCGCAGCGGCGTGCGCCACGCTGATGGCCCGGCTGGGCCACCACCGGTACGTGGTGCACGGCGGGGACCTCGGCGCCGCGCTCGCGCTGCGGATCGGCGAGCGGGATTCGGGCCACGTCGCCGCAGTGCACCTGTCCGCGCCTGCGGCGGCGCCTGCGGTGGACCCGTCAGTGGCGGCCAACTCCCCGGTGGGGCACCTGGCCCGGATCGCCGCAGCCGCCGTTGACCGCGACGACCTGCTCACCGTCGCCTCGCTCTCCTGGTTTACCCGCGGCACCGGACCGGACGCCGAGCCCGACCACCCGGCGCGGGAGGTGCTGCGGCGGGTGGATCCGTGGTCGCTGACGATGCCGGTCGGCGTGCTGTGCGCCGCGGACCGGGCGGACCGCGCCGCGGCGGAGCAGGTGCTGCCCACGCTGAGTCACTGGCACGAGCACGACGGGGACGCGACCCTGCCGGCCCTGACGCGGCCGCAGCTGCTCGTTGAGGACCTGCGCCGCTTCGCCGGTGCGGTCCGCACGCCCGCCGGCGTCGATCCGGCCGCCCTCGGGCCGGCGGAGTTCGCCTCGCTGGTCCGGCGCGCCTCCTCGGAGGAGTTGCTGGGCCTGATGCGAGGCGAGCGGCGCCGGGCCGTCCTGGAGCGGATCTTCCTGGACATGCCCGCTGTCTTCCGGCCCGACTTGGCCGGCCCCGACCGCAAGATCGTGCACTGGCACGTCGGAGACCGCACGGACGGCGGGGAGGACGTCTTCGAGCTGGTGCTCGCCGACGGCGTCTGTCAGGTGTCCACCTCGCCCCGGCAGGCGCCGCGGCTGGTACTGACGATCGGCGCGGTGGACTTCCTCCGAGTGGTGACCGGCGTCACCAACCCGACGACGCTGTACCTACGGGGACGGATGAAGGCGAAGGGTGACCTCGGGCTGGCCATGCGGTTCCCGAAGCTGTTCGAGGTGCCCCGGTCGTGACGGCGGGCGGCCCGCGCGTCCGGTCCGGCCGGTCCGGCGTACGCGTCAGCCAAGTGACGTTCCGGTCAGCTCGCGCCGCAGCCGGTCGCCGACGCCGCGGGCCGCCGCCATGCTGCCCCACGCGGTGACCTCGACCAGCGCCCGGTCGTCCTGGCCCCGGGCCAGGAAGTCGGTCACCAGCGTGTCGGTCACCAGGTGCGAGCCGGCCGCGGCGAGCAGAGCCAGCCGGGCGGCCGGGCGGTCGTCCTCGCCGAGCGGGTCCACGGCATCGGCCAGCCAGGCCCGGCCGCTCAGCCCCGTCCGGTCGCCGGCGGCGAGGCGCTCGCTTACCAACCGGCGTGCCTGCTCCGGGACGGATCGGGCTCCGGCCTCATCCATCGCCGCGGCGGCCCGGGCGAAGACGTCCGCGAGGGCGGGCTGGCCGCAGGCCCACGACAGGTCGGCCGGCAGTGGCGCCGCGGGCAGCATTGCCGCGTGGTCCCCGGCCGGCTGCGGCACGGCGCGCGCCAGGCGACCGAGGAGGCGCGCCGCAGCCCGCCGGACCGGTCTGCGGACCGGTCCGGGCAGCGCGGGCAGCGGCGACTCGGACAGGAAGATGTTCACCATGCGGTTGTTGTAGTGGAACGTCACGACGAGGGCGATCGCCTCGGGCACCTCGGCCGGGCCGAGGGGCGGGACGGACGGCGCGCTCGCGGACGCGGCGGCCGGTTCGCTGCGGACACCTCCACGGCCATCGCCTCCTTGGCCGCCCGGCCGAGCCGGCCCGGCACGAGCAGCGACTCGCGCAGCATCAGCCAGGTCGCGGCGAGAGCCGGCGGAGCGGCCGCATGGAGCGTCAGCGGGGGCGCGAGCATGCCGAAGTCCCGTTCCACGGCCCGGTAGACCGCGGCCACCAGGCCGGTTGCCGCACTCAGCGGAACCGGCGTGAGGTGCCGGACGTGCGTCGTGCCGACCGTACGGGTCGCCCGCGCGAACAGTGACACCATGCGACCTGTCTCCTGTCAGACGACGTTCGCGGTGGCCCGGCGTCCGGAGGTGGCGCCGTCCGGGGACGGAGCGCCGTATCGGACGGCCATGCCGCGCTCCTGCGCGGCGCGGACGATGCCCGGCACGGCGCGCTCGGCGAGCGCGGCGATGGTCAGGGCCGGATTGACGGTCAGCGCGCCAGGCACCGCCGAGCCGTCGGTGACGAAGATGCCGGGGTGGTCCCGCAACTCGTGCCGGTCGTCGAGAGCGGAGGTGGCGGGGTCGTCGCCGATTCGGCACGAGGACAGGGGGTGCACCGTGTACGCGCCGATCACGTCGTTGGTCCACGGCGCCACCCGGGCCAGCCCGTCGCGTTCCAGGATGTCCTTGACCTCCGCGTCGGCCAGCGACCAGCCGCGCAGCGTGTTCGCGGTGGGCCGGTACCGCAGCGGGCCGAAGCCGAGCATCTGCTGCGACAACCGGGTGGCGTTGCCGGTCTCCGGCGGCGGCCCGAACACGCCCTCGTTGTCGTCCTCGGACATTGTGAAGACGGTCAGCCACGACTGCCACTGTCGCAGCATCTCCTTCTTGGTCGCGCCGAACCAGCTCGCGTCCGTGCTGACCCCGGGCACCTGGGCCAGGATGGTGCCCAGCCCGGGCGGGAAGTACAGCTGCTCGAGGGAGAAGCGCTCGAACTCGGGCAGACTCCCGTCCAGCCGGTCCCATGAGGCGACGGCGGGCCCGCGGCCGATCTGGTACGCCCGGTACGCCGTGCCGTCGCCCCGGTCCAGCCCGAGCACGTCGCGGACCCGGTCCTCGTCAAAGACCGCGGTGTTCAGCCGCTCGCCGTTGCCGGAGAAGTACCGGCCGACCGCGTGCGGCATCGGTCCGAGGGCGCCCTCGGACCGGCGCAGGATCACCGGGGTCGCGCCGGTGCCGGCGGCCAGCACCACCAGCTTGGCGTCGATGGCGCCGCTCCCGTGCAGGACCCGGTAGTCCTCGCCGTCAACGACCCGGTAGTGCACCCGGTAGCCGCCGTCGTGGTTGCGGGTGAGCTCCTGCACCTCGTGCAGGGGCCGGATCTCGGCGCCGTGGGCGAGCGCGGCCGGCAGGTAGTTCAGTAGCAGCGACCGCTTGGCGTCGAAACGGCAGCCGGACATCATCCAGTTGCAGTTGGTGCACAGGCCGGTGTCGACGGCGACCGGTGTCGGGTTGGCGGTGCGGCTCGCATGGGCGCAAGCCGAGGCCCACAGACCGCCCGCGTACGGCACCTGGTCCCACGGCACCGTGGTGACCGGCAGCGCCTCGCACACCCGGTCGTACCAGGGGTCCAGGGTGTCGCGGGCGATGGACCTCGGCCACATGCGGCGGCCGATGCTGCCGCGGCGCTCGAAGACGAACCGCGGGGCGCGCGGCATGGTCGCGAAGTAGACCACGCTGCCGCCGCCGACGCAGTTGCCGCCCAGGATGCTCATGCCGTCGCCCACGACAAAGTCGAAGATCCGGGTGCTCGAGGTGCCGAGCAGGAAGTCGTGATCGAACTCGGGCGCGGTCAGCCACGGCCCCCGTTCTAGCACCACCACGCGGGCGCCGCCCGCGGCCAGATGGTAGGCCGGGATCGCCCCGCCGAACCCGCTGCCGACGACGACGATGTCGGCCTGCTCCACATCAGTCATGCCGGATCACCCGTCTGTGTGGTCCGCGGATGCGTGCCGGCCAGCTGACGGCCGTAGGAGAAACGCGGAAATCGGTACAGCCCATCTGGGCCGGGCCGGCGGAAGCCGAGGAACGTCAGCCCCGGGTGCCCGGCGGCGAACGCGTCGGCCGTGTTCCGGTGCGCGGCGCTGTCGAAGGCCATGTAGCTGAACATGGCCAGCCCCACCCACAGCTGCCTCTCCGGGTGCTCCGGAGCGGTTAGCGTCCGGACCAGGACGGTCCGGTCCTCGAACGCCAGCGCGACGAACGCGGGCAGGCCGGGGTCCAGCCGCAAGCAGCGCGCCGCGGCGTACTGCTGCGCGTGGTCGTTCAGCGCGTCGACCAGCGCGTCCAGGGTTGGCGCCAGCCCGCTGCCGGTCAGCTCCAGCAATTCGACGGCGCCGCAGACGGCGGCTCCCGGCCCGGGTGACGCGCCGGCGACCGCGACGTCCCCGGGGAAGCGTTTCTCGCCGGGGAGGATCGTGTCCGCGTACGCCTCGATCGTCATCGTCCGAATCCCGGACAGCGTTTCCCGCGCCGGAGAATCGACTTCCATGTTGATATTTCCTCCTGCTCGCACGGTCACCCTAAGTTCTCGGGCCGCATCATGGTCCGTACCGGGCGCGGCGCCGGACAACTTCAGCAATGCGTTGCCGAAATTGTCGTGCGGTGCGGGCGACAGCACTGTGGATACCATTCGGCCACGGTAGTCAAGCCGAGCATTTTCGAAGAGGAATTCCCGCGACCGGCCGTGTGAGCATCGCAGCACGGATTCCCGGAGAAGGACGATCCGGACGGTCGCCGCGACGCTTCGGTGAATCGGACTCCCTCGTTGACTGCATTCGAGAAAAGGGGCGAGATCGTGGTTGATTCCGCGGCCCATTCGGTCACCGCATCGATCGACTTATTCGCCGGCGCGCCGGCGGATCGGCTGGCGGAGGCCTACCAGCGGCTCGTCAGCGAACTCTGGCGCGACGGTCGTGCGACCGAGCACACGTTGCCGGCGGTGCCGCATCTCGTGGCCTGCTTGGACCGGGTAGACGAGGCGCGGCAGGGACGCCTGGCGATCCTGCTCGGGCTGCTGGCCGAAGTGGAGCGCCCGGCCGCGCACGGGCGGGTGCACGCCGCGGTCCGCGCCCCGCTCGACCGCTACCTCACCCTGTGGCGGCGGGCACCTCGCGGACAGGGGCTTTCGCTGGCCCTGCAGTACCTCCTCGCCCACTTCCCGGAGGACCGCCACCGCGTCCTCGCGGTCGCCGACGACCTCAGTCTCGACGCCGACTACCGGTCCCGGCTGGACCGCGCTCTGCTCCGGTTCGACGCCGACGACCCGGAGCCGCAGATCGGCCGTGCGTTCCCGTACCCGACAGCCTGGGAGATGGACGAGCGCGAGCGCGCCCACGACCGGGCGCAGGTTGCGTCGCTGTCCGCCGAGCAGAAAGCGGCACAGTGGCACAAGGACACCAGCACCGTGCTGGGCTTCATCGGCGCCCAGGCGTATTGGGCGGTGCTGCACGACGCGCCGATACCGCCGATCGAGCCCGACTCGCTTCCGCCGCGCTACCCCGACCCGCCGGAGGCGGACCCGGAGATCTTCCGCCGGCACGAGGCGGCGTTCCGCTGCCCGAAGTGCGGCGAGAGCCTGCGGTTCACCGCCGCCGCCGCCCGCTGCACTGGCTGCGCCGGGGCGTATCGGATCACCCGGGGCATGCTCGACAGCACCGCGTCCGCAGGCGGCACGGGCGGCGCGGATTTCCTGTCGCAGCTGGTGAAGATCCCCACGATGGCCCACTTCATTGAGTCGAAGGCGCGGCCCAACTTTAAGCGGCTGTGTGGCTTCACCTGGGACGGACCGGTGACGGCCGGCGTCGAGGAGAAGCTCATCGCCGAGCTGGTGCACCCGGTGGACGGGCCGGTGCTCGACGTCGCCGCCGGACCGGGCGGGTTCACCCTGGCGCTCGCCAAGGCGGTCGGGCATCAGCGGGTGATCGCACTGGACCTGATGCCGCAGATGCTCGCCTCGCTGCGGCACCGGTTGCCGCAGGTGCCGGCGGTCGTGGCGAACGCGCGGACGCTGCCGTTCGGCGACGGCACCCTGGGTGCAGCGATGTGCTGGAACGGCCCGCACGCGTTCCTGTACGAGGACACCGCCCCGATCTTCGCCGAGATCAGCCGGTGCCTGCGGCCCGGAGGCACCTTCACCACCTACAGCTTCCGCGACTCCGGGGACCCGATCTACCGGTACTTCGTCGGATCGCACCACTTCCCGCAGTCCGAGCACGGGCTGCGGATGTACGACCTGGACGAGTTCAAGGGCTGGCTGGCGGACGCCGGGCTGGTTGTGCGCGAGGAGTCGGCCGTCGGACTGGCCTTCTTCATCACCGCGGAGAAGCAGGCGCTCGGGACGCGTGGCTGAGGAGTAGGAGAGATCCGGTGTTGAAGGTCCGATTAATGCAACAGGGCGCTTGGGACATGCCGGTCGACTCCATGCCGCTCGCCGTCGGCTATCTCAAGGCGGTGATCGACGCCGATGTCGACTTCCGCGGGGAGGTCGAGGGGACGATCTCCAACTTCCGTGGCGGCGCGCAGCTGCAGGACATGGCCAAGGAACTGCTGAGCGACGAGGTCCCCGATGTGGTGGCGTTCTCGGTGCTCGGCTGGAACTACCGGAACTTCGGCGCGCTGGCCGAGACGTTCAAGCAGGTCAATCCGCGCGGATTGGTGGTGTTCGGGGGCAACCACGTCGCCTACCAGTCCGAGCGGGTCTTCCGTGACTTTCCCTGGGTCGACGTGGTGGTCAACGGCGAGGGCGAGCACACCTTCCACGAACTGCTGACCCACGTGCTCGAGCACGACACGTTCGACCCGGTGCACGTCCGGGGACTGTCCTACCGTCGCCCGGACGGCGGGCACGTCACCACGCCCGACCGGGACCGGATCGAGAACCTGGACGTGGTGCCCTCCCCGTTCCTCACCGGCGCCATCCCGATGGCCGACGCGGCCGGGAACTTCCGGTACGACGTGGCGCTGATGGAGACGAACCGCGGCTGCCCGTACAAGTGCTCGTTCTGTTACTGGGGTGGTGCGGTCGGCCAGAAGATGCGGTCGTTCTCCAAGGAGCGGCTCGCCGCCGAGCTGGACATGTTCGGCTACCACCGGGCCCCGTCCCTGGTGCTCTGCGACTCAAACTTCGGACTACTCGAGGCGGACGAGGAGTTCGTTGAGCTGGTGATCAAGACAAAGGAGAAGTACGGGTACCCGCAGGCGCTGATCACCAGCTGGGCGAAGAACAAGTCGCCGCGCTTCTACAACATCGTCCGGCAGCTCAAGCGGCACGGCCTGCACGGCATGTTCACCCTGGCGCTGCAGACCCTGAACGACGCGGCACTGACCGACATGCTCCGCAAGAACATGAAGGTCAACCAGTGGGAGAGCATGGTCGACTGGCTCCACGAGGAGGGCCTGGAGTGCTACGGCGAGCTGATCTGGGGAGCGCCGGGCGAGACCGTGGAGTCGTTCCTGCAGGGCTATGACCGGCTTGCCAAGAAGGTCTCCCGGATCGCCGTGTATCCGATGCTGCTGCTGCCCAACACCGCGTACGCGGAGAAACGGGAACTACACGGGTTCATCACCATCCGCGGCGAGGACGACGACTTCGAGTATGTGCTGGCCAACCGCACCTCCACGCTGGCCGAGAACATGGAGATGCAGCGTTTCGTCTTCTGGGCCCGGATGCTCGGCGAGCAGCAGTTCCTGCGGCACGCCTGGCGGCCCCTGCTGGACGTGATCGGGATGACGCAGTCGCAGGTCATCCAGGGAGCCAAGGCCTGGTTCGAGCGATCTGACGATCCGGCCGCCGCCGCGTTCCTGGCCAAGCCGCCGGTGATCGCGGAGTCGCCGGCAATCGCCGAGGCGCTGCGCGACCTGCACCGCCGGCCGGAACTGCGCGAGCTGATCCGGCAGTGGTGGCGCGCGAGGATCGTGCCCGCGTTCCCGGAGCCCTGGCGGGACTTCGCGGAGGCGCTGCACGAGTACGAGAGTTGGTCGCGGCAGGTCTACGTCGAGCCGGGCGAGGAACTGCCCCCCGGCTGGCACACCGTCGAACGTGACGGCGGAACCTGGTACGAGAGCGACCCGGTGTCCTTCCCGTACGACATGCCGACGGCGCTGCACGACTGGTCCGCGACGCTGGAGTCGGGGCCCCGGCTGGAGCCGACGACGCTGGTCTTCTCCGCCCGCCCCGGCTACTACGAGAACCTCGACAACTACGAGACCGCCTCGATGCACCTGGCGACCCCGCGTCGGGTCTGACCCCACGCTGACCCGAGGAGAGGGCTACGCATGACCGACAAGATCGTCGTGGACGCCTGGCTGGCGGACCTGGCGTTCCCGCACTACATGGACGAACTGTTCCGGCTCGGCCGGGAGTTCGGACAGGCGCACCCCGAATATGAGATCAGGATCCGGGGCCTGGGTTTCCGGGACGGGGCTGCCGCGGTGGCCCGGGCGGCGGCGGAGGGCTCGCCGGCGACGATCGCCGAGTACTACTACACCGAGACGCCGGACGCGCTGGACGTGCTGGACGCCGCTGGCCGTCCGCTGTTCACCTCGGTGGAGAGGGCGGTGGCGGGCCGCACCCACGTGCTGGGCGAGCCGGTCGTCCTGGACGACCTCCTGCCCGCGCTCCGCGCACAGTACAGCCGCCACGGTGAGCTGTTCTCGCTGCCTACGGTGGCGACCACGTTCCAGCTGTTCACCAACGTGACCATGCTCCGGGCGGCGGGCGTGCCGGACATCCCGGAAACCTGGCAGGACCTGCGGGCGGCGTGCGAACGGCTGGCCGCGTCGCCGGGCGGGCCGCGGTACCCGATCACGTGGCCGAACAACGGGATACCGTTCCAGCACGCGATCGCGATGCAGGGCGGCGAGCTGGCCGACCACGGCAACGGACGGCTCGGCCGGGCCCGGACCGTCGACTTCACCACGAAGGAGATGCTGGCCTGGGTTACATGGTGGCGCGACCTGCACCGGGACGATCTGTACCACTACACCGGCGAGCTGGGCGACTGGTTGGGCACCTTCGAGCTCTTCACCGAGCAGCAGGTGGCGTTCCGGCTGAGTTCGACCAACGACATCGGTACGGCTGCAGAGGCCGCCGCCGAGGCCGGGTTCGAGTTCGCGGTCTCCCGCTTTCCCTACAACGCCGACGTCCCCTATCGGGGCAACGTGGTCGCGGGGACCTCGCTGTGGCTGGCGGACGGCCTGGACGAGGCCACCCGGGACGGCGCGCTGGCGTTCATGCAGTTTCTCGGCAACCCGCGCAACGCCGCGCGATACCACAAGGCGCACAGTTTCATCCCGGTCACCCGGTCCGCCTTCGCCCTATTGGAACAGGAGGGCTGGTTCGCCGAGCACCCCTACCACCGGTCGCCCAACGACCAGCTCGACCTGGCCGCCAGCGTGGACGCCGCCCCGGGCGCGCTGATCGGGGACTTCTTCGAGATCCAGGTGGTGCTCACCCGGGCCATGCACGACGTGCTGGTGGCGGGAGCCGATCCGCTGGAGCGCTTCGCCCGGGCGACCACGGAGGCGCAGGAGATGCTGGACCGCTACCTCGCCGAGCACCCGCCCTCGCGGTAGCGCACCGGGCGGGGGTGTCCCGCTGGACTCGGTCGCGCGGGGCCGGCGAGCGCGACCAGGAAGAACGCGCGTTCGAGCTGCTTGTTGAGTGCGGTCATGACCAGCTCGGCCAGGCGTTCTCCCATGCGCGAGGCGTTCTCGGAGGCGATTTGCTTCGCCTCCGGGTCGTCGTCGAAGCCGACCGGGATTTCTCGCTCGGCCAAGCCGTGCGCATCAGCTCCCGCGACAGCAACTGCCTCGGCCGCCGGCCCGGCGACATCACCCCCGGATCGTGCCGACGACAGGGGTAGCAAGCCATACCGGGCCGAGCGACCGAGCGGTCCCCGGCCGGGGACGATCCAGAAGGTGACGTGTCAAGCGGGGAGTTCGATCGACAGCGCGTGGTGGAACTCGTTGCGGGGGTCGTAGCGCTGCTTGACGCGCTGCAGGCGCGGATAGTTGTCCTTGTAGTACAACGTGGACCAGGGAACCCCGGAGGTGTTCCACGCGGGGTCGGCAAGGTCGCGGTCGGGATAGTTGATGTACGCGCCGTCGTTGTCCTCGTCGGGCACCGGCACGCCGCCGGTCTCGGCGTAGACGTCGTGATAGAGCGCGCGCAGGTCGGCGATGCAGGCGTCGTCGTCCCGCTCGTCGGACCACGCCGAGAGATAGGCCGCCTTGAGGATGGAGTCGCGCTGCGCGATCGCGGTGCTGTCCGGTGCCACGGCGTTCACCTGCCCGCCGTACCCGATGAGGATGAGGTTCAGCGACTTCTCGCCGTCGGTGGCCAGGTGGCGGTACGCCGTCCTGCTCTGCTGTTCGGTGTAGGCCCGGCGCAGGTAGGCCGACTTCAGCTTGAACCGGCGGGTGGCGATGTCGCCGGGTTCGCCGCGGTTGGGGAAGGTAAAGAAGTACAGCCAGGGCACGACCTCGTCGGTGTTGCGGGTGACCGGCTCGATGCCCACGTTGCGGGACACCTCGTCGAAGAAGTCGTTCGTCAGCTGCTCGGCGCCGGGGACGTCATCGTCGATCATCGACCCGACGACGATCATGCCGCCGGACCGGTGGGTGGCGGCGAAGAACCCGGTGAGGTTCGCGCCGGCGCAGCCGGGCTCGCTGTTGCGCTCGAACCAGCCGCAGACGTCGCGCAGCAGCCGGACGAACGCGTCCTCGGTCATCGTGTCCCAGGACCAGCCGATCAGGCCGTTGCGCCACCGGACCGGAGCGCGGGGGAGCAACTCGCGAGGGTCGGTGGAGGTGGCGCCGGGAGTGCGCACCCAGCACCGGGTCACCACGCCGAAGTTGCCGCCGCCCCCGCCGGTGTGCGCCCACCACAGGTCGTGGTGCGGGTCGCCGGGGTCGTCGGTGGCCACGACCGCCCGCGCCCGCCCGTCGGCGTCCACGACGACGACCTCGACCGCGCACAGGTAGTCGACGATGGCACCGAGCCGGCGGGTCAGCGGGCCGAAGCCCCCGCCGGTCAGGTGGCCGCCGATGCCGACCTCCGTGCCCTCGCCGGCCGGGAGGGTGACTCCCCAGCGCTTGTAGAGCCGGCGGTAGACGTCGCCGATCGTCGCCCCGGGTTGCAGCGCGAACGCGCGCCGCTCGGGGTCGAAGGACACCTCGTTCATCTCGGACAGGTCGATCAGGACGCCGCCGTCGGTCGCGGCGGAGCCCTCGAAGCCGTGGCCGCCGCTGCGGACGGTGACCCGCTTGCCCGCCACCAACGCGTCGCCGACCGCGGCAACGACCTCCCGGGTGTCAGCCGGCACGTACACCCGGTCCACGCCGGCCACGAACCGCTGGTTGTAACCGCGCAGCATGCTGTCGAAGCGCGGATCGGCGGCGGTGATGACGCTGCCCGCGTACGACGGTGTCCGCGCCGCCGCCGGCCCGGGGGGCCGGGTCTCGGTATCGGTCACGCTGCTACCTCCTCTCTCGATCTGCGCTCATCGCGGCAGGTACTCCGGCCGCTTGTCGGTGTGGTAGAGCCACAACTGCACGAGAATCAGGTTGACCACCCAGCCGACCCACCGCGCCGCCTCAAGCAGGTAGCCCACGTCGACGGGCTCCGGCAGCCGGAGCCCCACCGACACGATCACCGTGCCCCACACGTTGTTCATGGTGAGCGCGAAGGCGTAGAGCATGTACCGGCGGTGCACCGCGTACCGGCCCTGGCGCGCCCGGATGAAGCCGACCGTGACTACGATCAGCCAGAGGATGGTTGCCATCGACACCCCGATCTGTCCGATCGGCGGCGCGAACGGGACGATGGACAGGCCCAGCACCCCGGAGATCAGCGCGGCGACCACGTAGACCCGCCCGGTGATCCGGTGCACCCGCGGGTGGGTGCGCCGCATCCAGGGCCACACCTGAATGATCACGGCGAACACCGCGACGGTGCCGAACCCCATGTGTCCGAGCAGGCTCGGCCAGTACAGCGCGTAGCCGTCGTGCGGCGGGATTGGGGCGGTCGACTCGTTCAGGTCTTGGAACGGCAGGACGGTGTAGATCCACCAGCCCAGCGTGACCAGGAACAGTGGGACGATCCAGGGGCGGCGCCACCAGACCGGTCGCGTCCGGTTCGCCGCGGCCGGGCCCCGCTCGTCGGTCCGCACGATCCCGGCGGCTTCCTTCTTGATGTCGTACGTCATGTCTTCGACCTCCTGCTCGGACAGGCGATGCCGGAGTCCGAGCGGTCCCCGGCCGTCGTCGTCTCAGTTCGCGTTTGCTGGGGTGTTCTGGTATGCGGCGAGCCGCCACTGCCCGTCGCGGCGCACCACGACCCAGGAGGCCCGGATGGCGGCGGCCGGCGACACCTCGCTCTGGCCGGCCTCGAGCACCCCGCCGTGGGTGAGCAGGATGGCGGCGTCGGTGCCGAGCATCCGGATTCCGAGCGGCTTGCCGGTCACCTGGGTGCCCTTGTACCGGCCCTGGTAGGCCTCGCGGAGGAACGCGCGGATCTCTTCCCGGCCGTTGCGGTGGACACCGGCCAGAATCATGGTGCCGTCCTCGGTGAACAGGCCGGCGAAGCCGTCGGCGTCGTGGTAGGCCCAGGCCGCGATCACCTTCTGGGTGAGAGCGGCGATGCCGGCCTGGTCGGCGTCGGAGGGTTGGGTTGCCGGGGAAGTGGTTGAGGTCATGGCTCTGGTCTTTCTCTTCGTCCGGGGGGGGTCAGATGTACTGGGTGTTGGGGTCCAGGCCGCACAGCACGCGTCCGTACAGCTCGGTGTTGGTGTTCGGGTGCATCAGGGCGTGCAGGCTGATCGCCTGCACGTCACGCGCGATCCGCTGGATCGGCACGTCGGTGTAGATCGAGGAGCCACCGCTCGCGCCGGCGAGGATGTCCACCGCCTCGCGAACCAGCTTCACCACCGCGCCCATGTCGGCCCGTGCCCGGATGCGTTCCTCAATCTTCCACGGCGCGCCCTCGGTGCCCTTGGAGTCCACCTGGGTGGCCAGGCGCCGCGCGTGGAACTCGGCCGCGTCCAGCTTCAGCGTCGCCTCGGCGACCTGCAGGTGGGTCAGCGGAGCCGCGCTCTGGCTCTCGTAGTCGGTGTAGGTGATCTTGCGGTCGCCCAGCCGCTGCAGGAACGTGTCCAGGGCCGCACGGCCGAGGCCGAGCGCCGTGCCGACCGACGAGGCCGCGGCCACCGGGAGCAGCGGAAGCCGGTAGATCCGCGAGTCGGCGCTGCGCTGCGACGCCGGCTCGCCCTGAAGCACGGCGCCCAGGGGCAGCACCCGCTGCTGCGGGACAAACAGATTCTTGGCGACAGTGCTGACGCTGCCGGTGCCGCGCAGGCCGCTGGTCTGCCAGTCGTCAACGACCAGCAGGTCGGACATCGGGACCAGGGCCATGACCGGGTACGGTTCGCCCGCGGGCGGCACCAGGACGGCGAGAATCTCCTGCCAGTGGCTGTGGTGCGCCCCGCTGGTGAACCGCCACTTGCCGTCCACCACGATCCCGCCGTCGGCGGGGGCGGCCATCCCGGACGGGCTCAGGGTGCCGCACACCCGCACGTCCGGGGTGGCGAACACCTCGTCCTGCACCTCGTCGGGGAACTGGCACGCCATCCAGCCGGGGATCGCGTACACCGAGGCCACCCACGCGGCCGAGCCGTCGCCCCGGCCCAGCTCGGTGGTCACCTCGACCAGGGTGCGGGTGTCGGCCTCGTAACCGCCGTACCGCTTGGGCCGGCGCAGCTTGAACACGCCGGCGTCGGCCAGCCCGTCGATCACCTCGTCGTGCAGCCGCCGGTTCTCCTCTGCCCAGGAGGCGTGCTTGCGCAGCAACGGCGCCAGTTCGGCCGCCTTGCGGACCAACTGCTCGCGCGACGGAGTTCCGATTTTGGACACAGCTCTCCTCCTGTACGGGACGGGTTTTCTCAGGACTCGACCGGCGCCGGTCCGGCGCCGGCGACCACGGGGAGGACCTTCTCCCCGATGATCTCGATCTGCCGCAGCGGGTCGTCCGAGGACAGCAGGATGCCGACGACCGTGTGCACGCCCTCGTCCGCGAGCTGGTGCAGCTGGGCGATCAGGTCCTCGACCCCGGCGGCGCCGGGGCCGACGTCCAGAGGCAGGGCGCAGGTCTTCTCGATCGCGTCGTAGTCGCGACCGGCGTCCGCGCAGAGCCGGCGCAGCAGGTCGAGCTTGCCGGGCAGATCCGGGCCGGGGGAGAGGTTGCAGGCGTCGGCGTACCGCGCGACCAGCCTCAGCGTCCTTGGCCCGCCCCCGCCGAGCATGATCGGCGGATGCGGCCGGCTCAGGCTCTGCGGCAGATTCAGCGGCCGCTCCACCCGGTAGTGCCGCCCCTGGAACGGACGCTCGTCGCCCTGCTCGCCGTGCCAGTAGCCGCGCAGGATCCGCAGTGTCTCCTCCAGCATCTCAAACCGGGCCGCCACCGGGGGGAACGGAATCCCGGAGCCGGTCGCCTCGTCCTCGTACCAGCCGACGCCCAGACCGAGGGTGGCCCGGCCACCGGACAGGACATCCAGGGTGGTCACCGTCTTGGCTAGCAGTGCCGGCGGGCGGAAATGGACCCCGGCCACGAACGACGCGACCCGGCACCGACGTGTGTGAGCGGCGATCGTCGCGAGCGTGGTGAAGCACTCCAGCTGCGGCGCCTGCGGACCGCCGGCGTGCGGCCCCTGCCAGAGATGGTCGCCGACACCGACCAGGGCGAACCCGGCGTCATCAGCGGTCCGGCCGATCCGCGCCACCGTCTCTCCCGTCGCGGCCGTTCCGCCCTTCCAAGCGAATGCTCCCAGTGCCACTCCGACGTGCACGTCACCCTCCTTGCCGAATACGTGAGCCGTCCCGGATCCGAGAGTCGCACCCGCCCGCGGCCGGCCACTTCCTTGAGATTGCGTCGATCGCCGGGTGCCTCAGACGGCGGTCGCGGCTGCGGGGGCGGGGACCAGCCGGACCGGCAGGGCGCGGTGGCCGTTCATGATGAACGTGGGCAGCGGCTGCAGCTCCTCCGCCGGCACCGCCAGGCGCAGGTCCGGGAACCGCTCGAACAGCCGGGACAGGCCGATGGTTGCGACCAGCCGGGCGATCCCCGCGCCGAGGCAGTAGTGCGGGCCATGGCCGAAGGAGACGTGCTCCTTGTTCTCCCGGGTGACGTCGAACTCACCGGCGGTGTCGCCGTGCAGCGCGGGGTCGCGGCCTGCGGCGGCGTAGTTGATCAGGATGGGATCGCCCTGCGGGATGGTCACGCCGTCCAGCTCGATGTCGGTCACCGCGTACCGCAGCGGCAGACTGGCCAGCGGGCACTGAACGCGCAGCACCTCGTCGATCACGTCGTCCCAGCCGGCCCGGCCGGACCGCACAAGCTCCAGCTGGCCGGGGTGGGTGACGAGCGCGGTCACCGCGTTGTCCAGGAAGTTGATGGTGGTTTCCGAGCCGGCGCCCAGGATCGCGAAGATCGTGTCGGTCAGCTCCGAGTCGGTCAGCTGGCCGCCGTTCTCGTCGTCGCGCGCGGCGATCAGGTCGCTGGCGATGTCCTTGCCGGGTTCCCGGCGCTTGGCGGCGATGAGCTCGTCCATCGCGGTGCGCCATCCAGTGAGGATGGCCTGCGCCTGCTCCGGGCTGACCGTCGTGTCCACCATCAGGTCCATCGCCTTGGCGGTCTGCGCCCGCTGCTGCTCGGTCATCCCGATCAGATCGGCGATCAGCAGGGCCGGCAGCGGATAGCAGAACTTCTCCCGCAGGTCGACCACCTCGCCGGTTTCGGCGGCCAGCCCGTCGAGCAACTCGTCGACGAGCTTCTCCACCTGGGGCCGGACCGTCTCGACGCGCTGCGCGGTGAAAGCCTTGGCGATCAGCCGGCGCAGCCGGACGAGGTGCTTGCCGTAGGCGGTCACCATGTTGTCCATCGCGACCCAGCTGATCATCTCCCAGTCGGGCGGGATCTCGTCGTTGATGAACTTCGGCCAGTGGTTGCGGGCGTTCTTGGTGACGTTGCGGTCGAGCAGCAACCGCCTGACGACGTCGTAGCTGGTGATCGACCAGGCGTGCACGCCGCCTGGCAGCTCCACCTTGACCGCCGGGGCCTGCGCGCGCAGGCGGTCGGCCTCAGCGTGGATGTCCCTGCCGCTGGGGTCCAGGACAGGGCAACGGTCGGGCATGGGTGACTCCTTGTCGGTACAAACGGGACCTCGGCGGCCAGCGCCAGTCTCGCAGCGGCCAAATCCAGGGCGCACCTCGCAGATTGCGAGCATCGCCGGGCGGGTTGGCGCCCAGCCGTACCGGTCCGCATTCACAGAGAAGACCGGGCCGCGGGGCGATGCAACGATTCCGCAGGTAAGCCCCTTCGCCGAGCGCCTTTGCCCGCCACCGGAGGGCACTCGCCCCACCGCGGGCGCTCCACCACCTCACGACCGGGCCGTTCACCGTGCCCGAAGCAACCCGGAGTCGGCTCGACAGAGAAGGACCTGACATGAACGACACCCGCCACAGCGATTTGCGACTCCAGGAGATCGAGAACCGGGTCGGGGAGATCTGGAACCGCGTCCTCAAGGTGCCGGCGGGGATGCGCGACGCCACCTTCTTCGAGCTCAACGGGGAGTCGATCGCGGCCGTCCGGATCGTCACGTGGATCGAGGAGGAGCTCGGTGTCTTCGTCGACGTCGGCGACATCTTCGAGGAGGACCCCACCCTGGCGCAGTTCACCCGGACCGTCGTGGCCAAGGCGTCCTCGCCCTCGTCGCGCTGACGCGGCGTCGTGCGACACGAGGGAGAGGTGGGGGAGCGGGCATGACAGGGTCCTCCCGTACCCGCGGCGCCGGCTGGGCCGAGACGTCCGCCGCCCAGGATGGACTGTGGTTCCTGAACGCGTTGGACCCCAGCGCGCCCGGCCCCTGCGTGTGCCGGGCCTACCGGGTGACCGGCGATCTCGACCGCGGGGCGCTGCACGCCGCGTGGCAGGCGGTGGTGCACCGGCACGACGCCCTGCGGACCACGCTAACTGAGCGGGGCGGGGTACCGATGCAGCGGATCGTCGCCGTGCGGGACGCCCCGCCGTCGTTCGCCGACTCCGGCGCGGTGCCCGCCACCGACCGGGACGCGGCGGCGGCGTGGTGGATCGCGAGCCGGGCCGCCACGCCGATGCGGCCGGCCGACGGCCCGCTCGCCCGGCTCTCGGTGGCCCGGTTAGGTGCCCGGGAGCACGTTGTCGTCCTGCTGCTGCACCGGGCGATCGCCGACGAGGCCTCGATGTCGGTGGTGGTCGACGAGCTGTCCGCGGCCTACGCGGCCGAGTCGGCCGGTACCGGGGCGCGCAGCGCGGTGGCTGGCCGCGCGCCCGGGTTCGCGCGGTACGCCTGGTGGCAGCGCAAGCAGGCGTCCACACCGGAGTTCCGGCGGATGCTGCAGTGGTGGAGGTCGGCCCTCACGCCGCTTCCGCCTCCCCTGACGCTGCCGGTGGACCGCGCCCGTCCGGCCGAGCCCTCGTCGGCCGGCGGCATCGTGGAGTTCGACTGGGGCGGCGACCTGCGGCGCCGGCTCGACCGGCTGTGCGAGGCGGAACGGGCGACGCCGTTCACGGTGCTCCTCGCCGCCCTGCAGGCCCTGCTCTTCCGCTACGGCGGCGAGCAGCGCGTTGCGGTGGGCGCCGCGGTTCCGGTTCGCCCGCCGTTCGGTTCCGCCGGCCTCGTCGGCCCGCTGGAGAACCTCGTCGTCTGCTGCGCCGATCTGTCCGGGCGGCCCACCTTCCGGGAGCTGCTGCACCGGGTGGACCGGTCCGCCGGCGACGCGCTCGACCGCCGCGAGGTGCCGTTCCCGCATCTCGTCTCCACTCTAGACATCGGCCGGGACCTGCGCCGACTCCCACTGGCGGATGTGCTGTACGCGTTCCGGGGCACGCCCGGGGCCGAGCTGAAGCTCCCCGGCGCGGAGGTCCGGCCGGAGCGGATCCACGACGGCCGGGCCCGCACCGACCTCACGCTGACGGTGGACCGGATCTGGCCCTCGGTCGCGGGCTCGCTGGAGTACCGCCGCGCCCTCTTTGACGAGGCGTCGGCGCAGCGGATCCTCGAGCAGCTGCGCACCCTGCTGGCGGCCGCCCTCGTCGAGCCCGGCACCGCTGTAGACGCGCTGCCCCTGGATGGGCCCGGGCGGATCCGCGCGGCGGTGCGCGACGCCGATCGGATCGCCGACGCCCCGTCCGGTGTGCCGCCGGTCCACGAACTCGTCCACCGGCGGGCGCGGGAAACGCCCGCGGCGGTCGCGGTGGCGTGGGACGGCGACACCCTCACCTACCGCGACCTCCGGACCCGGGCCGCACAGGTCGGCGAGGCGCTGGGCGGGGTCGCGGGCGCGGCGGTCGCCGTCCGGATGCCGGCCGGTCCCCGCCGGTGCGCAGTGCTGCTGGCCGTGCTCGACGCCGGGGCGCACATGGTCTGCCTCGGCCCGGGTGACGCTGGGGAGCGGGGCCGGGCCATGCTCTCCGGCCTACGGCCCGCTTGCCTGGTGATCGACGGCGAGGAGCCGGGCGACGACCTGTGCGAGTGGTACCGCGCGGAACCTGGCGGCCGGGTGCTCGACGTCGCGACCCTCGGCCACCTTCCGGAGACCTCTCGGGCACCGGTGCCCGTCGCGCCGGACGACCGGGCGTACGTCGCCTACACATCCGGCTCGACCGGCAGGCCCAAGGGGATCGCCCAGTCCCACGCCGGCTTCGCACAGTTCGTCACCTGGCTGGCCGGGGAGTTCGGCATCGGACCCGGCTCCCGGGTGGCGCAGTGGGCCGCGGCCGGATACGACGCCGGCCTGGTGGAGACCTTCGCGGCGCTGGCCTCCGGCGCAACGCTGTGCCCGGTGCCGGAGCGGATCCGGGCGCATCCCGAGCGGATGGTGCGGTGGATCGAGGACGAGCGCGTCACCGTCTTCCAGACGGTGCCCAGCTTCGCCCGGGAGATCCTCGAGGTGATCGGCAGGCCGACGGCGGGAAAGAACGTTCCCGGCCGGCCCCTGACCGCGCTCCAGCACCTCCTGCTGGCCGGTGAGGCGCTGTCGGCCGACCTGGCCAACGGCCTGCGCGCCGCGCTGCCCTGGGTGCGGCTGGTCAACCTGTACGGCCCGACCGAGTCCATCCTGGCGACCCGGTACGAGGTAGCCGACACCGTGCACGGGGCGACCCCGATCGGCACGTCCATCCCGGGGCGGCAGGTCCTGCTGCTGGACGACCAGGACCAGCCCTGTCCCACCGGGGTGGACGGCACCATCGTCATCCGTGGACCCTTCGTCAGCCGCGGCTACCTGGGCGGCGCGGCCGCGGACGACAAGGCCTTCGCCCCCCTCCGCGGCCCGCGGGAGCTGGGGATCTCCGGTCACTGCTACCGGACCGGAGACCTCGGGCGCCGCCGGTGGGACGGCCTCCTGGAATTCCGGGGCCGCCGGGACTTCCAGATCAAGTTCCACGGCACCCGCCTGGAACTCACCGAGATCGAGGCGGCGCTGACCACTCACCCGTCGGTGGCCGAGTGCGCCGTCGTTCCGGTCACCCGGCCAGACGGACTGGTGGCGCGCCTGGTCGCGCACGTGGTGCCCCGGTCCGCACAGTCGAGTGCCGGCGACCCGGCGGCGTTACGGGCCGTGCTGCGCAGGCGGTTCGGCACTGCGATACCGCCCGTCTCGTTCCGCGAGGCGGCCGATCTGCCGCGCAACGCTGGCGGCAAGGTCGACCGGGGCCGGCTCACGACCGGGCGGTCCGCAGCCCCCTCGGCCCGGCCGCCGGAGACGGCGGCGGAGACGGCGATGGCCGCGATCTGGTCGGACCTGCTGGCCGGCGGGTGGCGCCCGCCGGTCCGCGCGGACGACACCTTCTTCCAGGCGGGCGGGCACTCCCTGCTGGTTCTCCGGCTGCTCGATCGAATACGCGAGCGGTTCGGCGTCGCACTTTCGCTCCGAGACTACTTCGACCATTCCTCGCTGGCCGACCTCGCGCGCATCGTCGCCGTGAGATCAGCCGACGCGGCCGCCCCCACGACCACGATTGGATGAGCCATGACGCTAGCGGAGACCCGGGTCCGGGTGGACATCGACGGCGAAAGCCTCGACATCGCCGGTGTCCGACGGATTGCCGAGGACCGAGCGCCGTGCGAGGTGCTCCCGTCGGCCCTGGCCCGGGCCGGCATCAGCCGGAAGAATTTCGAGGACACCGTCCGGCAGGGCGTGCCTGTCTACGGGGTGACCACCGGTTACGGCGAGATGATCTACATGATGGTGGACCGGTCCAAAGAGGTCGAGCTGCAGACCAACCTGGTCCGTAGCCACAGCGCAGGGGTCGGCCCGCTGTTCGCCGAGGACGAGGCGCGAGCCATCCTGGTGGCCCGGCTGAACGCCCTGGCCAAGGGTCACTCCGCGGTCCGGCCGGAACTGCTGGCACGACTGGCGCTGTATCTGAACCTGGGCATCACACCGGCCATCCCGGAGATCGGCTCGCTCGGGGCCAGCGGTGACCTGGCCCCGTTGGCGCACCTCGCGAGCACAGTGATCGGTGAAGGGTACGTCCTGCGGCACGGCCGGCGGGTGCCGACCGGCGACGTCCTGCGCGAGCACGGAATCGAGCCGCTGGAGCTGCGGTTCAAGGAAGGGCTCTCGCTGATCAACGGCACGTCCGGGATGACCGGCCTGGGCTCCCTGGTCGTGGGCCGCGCCCTGCAGCAGGTGCGCCAGGCCGAGATCGTCACGGCCCTGGTGCTGGAGGTCTTGCGCGCCTCGACCAGCCCGTTCCAGGCCGAGGGACACGACATCGCCCGGCCGCACCGAGGCCAGATGGACACCGCCGCGAACATGCGCACGCTGCTGCGCGGCAGCCGCTCCTCGGTGGACCACGTCGAACTCCGGCGGCAGGCCCAGGAGCAGCAATCCGGCAACGGTGTGTCGCGTACCGAGGTCTACATGCAGAAGGCGTACTCGCTGCGCGCCATCCCGCAGGTCCTTGGCGCCGTGCGCGACACGCTCCACCACGCCTTCGGCACGCTCGAGACCGAGCTCAACTCGTCCAACGACAACCCGCTGTTCTTCGCGGGCAAGGAGGTGTTCCACGGCGCGAACTTCCACGGCCAGCCGGTCGCGTTCGCGATGGACTTCACCACCATCGCGCTCACCCAGCTCGGCGTGATCTCCGAGCGCCGGACCAACCGGCTGCTGAACCGGTATCTCAGCGACGGGCTCCCGGAGTTCCTCATTGCCAGCGATCCCGGGCTGCACAGCGGGTTCGAGGGCGCGCAGTACCCGGCGACAGCGCTGGTCGCGGAGAACCGGACCATCGGACCGGCCAGCACGCAGAGCGTCCCGTCCAACAGCGACAACCAGGATGTCGTGAGCATGGGGCTGATCTCCGCCCGCAACGCGCGCCGGGTGCTGACCAACAACCACCGCATCCTCGCCGTGGAGCTCCTGGCGGCGGCGCAGGCGGTGGACCTGCTGGCCAGGCGCGACCGGCTCAGCCCGGCCGGCCGGGCGACTTACGACGAGGTGCGGTCGCTGGTGCCCACGCTGGAGCAGGACCGGTTCATGGCCGACGACATCGAGCTGGTGGCCGGCGAGCTGGCCGAGGGTCGGTTCGTGGACGCCGTCGAGCGCGCGGGCATCGAGCTGCGCTGACCGAGATACGCACTGCGGAAGATGCTGGTGCGGTGACGTAGGAGACACGCTGAACTCATGGCCGAATTCGAGGGAAAAGTCGTACTGATCACCGGCGGCGGCAGCGGCATAGGGTTGGCGACCGCGCGGCTCCTGCTGGACTCCGGGGCCCGGGTGGTGCTGGCCGGCCGCGGCGAGGATCGGCTCAAGACTGCGACGGAGAACCTCGGCGCCGGCGACCGCGTCCTGGCCGTGCCCGCCGATGTGGCCCGCACCAGTGACCTGGAGCACCTGATGGAGCGCATCGGGGAGCGTTTCGACCACTTGGACGGCGTGTTCGCCAATGCCGGGGTCGCACCGTTCGCCCGCAGCGCGGAAGTCACCGAGGCGGACGTCGACCACATCGTCGGCGTCAACTTTAAGGGCGTGTTCTTCACCGTGCAGAAGTCGCTGCCGCTGCTCGCCGACGGCGGATCGGTCGTGCTGAACTCGTCCTGGCTGACGCACCGGGGTATGGCCTTCACCTCGGTGTACGCGGCGACCAAGGCGGCGGTCCGCAATCTCGCGCAGACCCTCGCGGCCGATCTGGCGGGGCGGGGCATCCGGGTCAACGCGGTGAGTCCCGGATACGTCGTGACCCCGATGTTCGACAGCATCGCCACCACCGAGGAGGCCCGGCAGGCGTGCCGGAGCCAGGTGGCGCTGGGACGTCTCGGGCAGCCCGCAGACATCGCCGACGGCGTGCTGTTCCTGCTGTCCCCGCGGGCGTCATACATCACCGGTCAGGAACTTCTCATCGACGGTGGACTCATCAAATCGATTCCTTTCTAGAACGTGCGGAGGGCCGGCGCGGGAGGCCGGCCGTCGGTCCGGCGGATATCAGTCAAGGGAGTGACCGAATGTCTCACGAGACTCCGACTCGTGCCGTGGTGCTCGGCGGGAGCCTCGCCGGCCTGTTCGCGGCCAGAGTGCTCGCCGACGCCTACGACGAGGTGGCGATCATCGACCGGGACACGCTGAGCGGCGTGACCGAGGCGCGCCGCGGCTGCCCCCAGGGCCGGCACATCAACGGCCTGCTGACCGGGGGTCAGCGGGCCATCGAGGAGCTGTATCCCGGCATCACCGAGGAGATGCTGGCCGACGGCGTGCCAAAGGGCGACCTGGGCGGCACCGTGCGGTGGTACATGCAGGGTCGGCAGCTGGAACAGCAGCACGCCGACATGCTCTGCATCGGCCCCAGCCGGCCCAAGCTCGAACTGCACGTCCGCGAGCGTACGCAGGCGCTGAGCAACGTGACCTTCATCGAGCGCACCGACATCCTCGGCCTGGAGACCACCGCCGACCGCAGCCGGGTCACCGGGGTGCGGGTCCAGCACCTCGCCGACGGCGGGGCGGAGGTGGTGGCCGCCGACGTCGTGGTCGACGCGACCGGCCGGGGCTCGCGTACCCCGGTCTGGCTGGCCGAACTCGACTACCCGCAGGTCCCGGAGGAGCGGAAGAGGGTCGGGCTGGGATACGTGACCCAGTACTACCGGCTCAACTCCGATCCCTACCACGGCGACCTTTCCATCAACGTGGTCGCGCACCCCAACCTGCCCCGGGGCTGCATCTTCGCGAGGACCGACGGTGGCCGCGTCGAGATGACCACGTACTCGATCCTCGGCGAGCATCCGCCGACCGACCAGGAGGGCCTGTACGCCTGGATCGACTCGCTGGGTGTCCCCGAGTACTCCGACGCGTTGCGGGACGCCGTCCCGCTCACCGAGCCGGTGGCTTTCCGGTTCCCCACCACGATGCGCCGCCGCTACGAGGATATGCCCCGGTTCCCCGACGGGCTGCTGGTCACCGGCGACGCGGTGTCGTGCTTCAACCCGGTCTACGCGGGCGGGATGACGATGGCCGCGAAGGCCGCGCTCGTGCTGCGTGGCCACCTGCACACCGGGGCCGCCCCGCAGCCGCTGGACTACTTCAAGGATCTGGCGCGCGACGTCCTCGACCCGCACTGGGAGATGACCAACGTCATCGACCTGAGCTTCCCGGGCGTCGAGGGCAAGCGGACGCTGTCGGTCCGGATGGCCCAGGCGTTCCTCAAGCGGGTGCAGATCGCCGCGACCCGGGACGGCAGGGTCACCGCCGCCTACGTACGGGCCGCCGGACAGGTCGAGCGCCCGGAGTCGCTGCAGCGCCCCGCAATGCTGCTGCGCATCCTGCTGCAGTCGCTGCGCGGGCCGAAGAGCAGACCGCCGCACGTAGTGACCCGCCCGGTCCGGACGGCCACCGGGCAGAACGTCGAGCCGAGCGCCGCCACGGCGGCCTGACCGGGACGAGGAGACGACATGGGCGCCCGCGACGAGTGGGATGTGCTGTACAAGCGTGACGATCTGACGGTGAGCGAGGTCCGGAAGGTCTCCGGGAATCCCCTGCTGCCGGGCGAGGTCAGGCTCGCGGTGGAGAGGTTCGGCCTCACCGTCAACAACGCCACCTACGCCCGGTTCGGCGACGACTCGGTGATCGCCTTCTGGCGGGTCTTCCCCGGCCCGCCGGGATACGGGCGGGTGCCGGTCTGGGGCTTCGCCCGGGTCGAGGAGTCCCGGCATCCCGGCATCGCCGTGGGCGGCCGATACTTTGGCTACCTGCCGATATCCACGCATCACGTGGTGGCGGCCGAACCCGGAGACCGCGGGTTCGTCGACATCACGGCGCAGCGTGACTTCCTGCACCCCTGGTACCGGACCTACGAACTGGTCGGGGAGCCCGGGCCGTTGGACGACCGCTGGGCCCTGCTGCACCCGGTCTACCCCGCGGCGTTCAACCTGGCCGACCTCCTCGAGCGCCAGGCCGTGCTCGGCACCCAGTCGGTCGTGATCACCAGCGCGTCGAGCAAGGTGGCCCTCGCGCTGGTCGAGGAGCTGGCCGCACGGCAGGTCCCGATCCGGGCCGTCGGTCTCACCGCCGACCGCCACACCGCGTTCGTAAGCAGCCTGGAGTTGTACGACACCGTCGTCCCATACGCGTCGCTCCCGTCGCTCAAGGTCGCCGGACCGGCCGTGTTCGTCGACCTGACCGGCGACCCATCCCGGCGGGCCGCAGTCTGCGAGCGCTTCCGCGGCGAGCTGTGCCGGACCGTGCTCGTCGGCTTCACCCACCCCACGGCGACCGTCCTTCCACCGCCAGGGCTGGCCGGTCCCGAGCCCGAGGTGTTCTTCACGCCGGCGGTCGAGGCGGAGACCATCGCCGCCAAGGGTGCGGACAGCTATCACCTCCGGTACGCGGCGTCGGAGAGCCGCTTCGTCCGGTACACGCGATCGTGGCTCGACATCCGCGGCGGCCGGGGCCCCGAGGCGATCGTCGACTCCTTCCGCACGCTGATCGCCGGGGAGCAACCACCCGGCGTGAGTAGCGTGCTGCGGCCCTGAGAGGAGGGACCCGATGGCGGAAACACAGCCGCCCGAGAGGCGCCGGACCCGGCCGATGACCGGTGCCGAATACATCGAGAGCCTGCGCGACGACCGGGAGATCTACCTCTACGGCGACCGGGTAAAGGACGTGACCAGCCATCCGGCGTTCCACAATCCCGTGCGGATGACGGCGCGGCTGTACGACGCGCTGCACGATCCGGACAAGCGCACCGTGCTCACCTCGCCCACCGACACCGGGAGCGACGGCTGGACCCACAAGTACTTCACCACGCCCCGCTCGGCCGAGGACCTGGTCGAGCACCAGCGGGCGATCGCCGCCTGGGCCCGAATGAGCTACGGCTGGATGGGACGCAGCCCCGACTACAAGGCGTCCTTCCTCGGCACGCTCGGCGCGAACGCCGACTTCTACGAGCCGTTCCAGGACAACGCACGGCGCTGGTACCGGGAGTCGCAGGAAAAGGTGCTGTACTGGAACCACGCGATCGTGCACCCGCCGGTCGACCGCAACCGCCCGCCGGATGAGGTCGGCGACGTCTTCGTGCACGTGGAGAAGGAAACCGACGCCGGCCTGGTGGTGAGCGGGGCCAAGGTGGTCGCCACCGGCTCCGCGCTCACCCACTACAACTTCATCGCGCACTACGGGGTGCCCATCAAGGACAAGAGGTTCGCGCTGGTGGCGACCGTGCCGATGGGCGCGCCGGGGCTGAAGCTGATCTGTCGGCCTTCCTACACCGCCACGGCGGCGATGATGGGCAGCCCCTTCGACTACCCGCTCTCGTCGCGGATGGACGAGAACGATACCGTCTTCGTGCTGGACAAGGTGTTCATCCCGTGGGAGAACGTCTTCATCTACGGCCATCTGGGCAAGGTCCAGCTGTTCACCGGCCGCTCCGGCTTTCCCGAACGCTTCACCTTTCACGGCTGCACCCGGCTGGCGGTGAAACTTGAGTTCATCGCCGGTCTGCTCGCCAAGGCGGTGGAGGTGACCGGGACCGGGGATTTCCGCGGCGTGCGGAGCCGTATCGGGGAGGTTCTGGCCTGGCGCAACCTGTTCTGGGCCCTCTCCGACGCCGCGGCCCGCAACCCGGTGCCCTGGCACAACGGCGCGGTGCTGCCCAATCCGCGCGACGGGCTGGCGTATCGGTGGTTCATGCAGATCGGCTACCCCCGGGTCAGGGAGATCGTCCAGCAGGACATCGCGAGCGGCCTGATCTATGTCAACTCCAGCGCCGAGGACTTCCGCAACCCGGAGATCCGGCCCTACCTGGACCGGTTTCTGCGCGGTTCCGACGGCGCCGGTGCGGTCGAGCGCATCAAGCTCATGAAGCTGCTGTGGGACGCCGTCGGCACCGAGTTCGCCGGGCGGCACGAGCTCTATGAGCGCAACTACGCGGGCAGCCACGAGAACACCCGGATCGAACTGCTCTCCGCTCAGGAGGCGAGCGGTCAGATCGACGGCTACAAGGCGTTCGTGGACGAGTGCCTGGCCGAGTACGACCTGGACGGCTGGACGGTGCCCGACCTGTCCGCCTTCGAGCAGCTGCGCGAGGTCCGCGGCCGGTCGCTGAACGGCTGACTTGCACGCAACGGCTGACTGCACGCAACCGCCGCCGGTTGCGTGCAGTCAGGGTTTCCGTACGGCGCCGGCGAGGCCGGTGGTGTCGCCGGCCGTGCGCGGGCCGACCCCGCCGGGTCCGTCGCCCTCGAGAACGACGTAGGGGTCCTGCTGCTCGAACCAGCCGACGCCCGGCGGGCAGCGGTCGTAGCCCAGCAGGCGGCGGACCTCCTTGGGGTAGGCGAGCACCTGCTCCTTCGAAACGGCCAGGTACTGGTTCTCCTCCTGCCGGAGATTGCCCAGGTCCAGGGCGATCGTCATGCCGGTCCGCGGCTCGTGGGTGCTGTTGCGGCCTCCGCCGTGGTAGACGCCGCCGAGCCAGATGAGGCCCGAGCCGGGCATCATGACGGTCGGGATCGCCTCCTTGACGTCGGGGGCACGCTCATCGTCCCAGTGATGGCTGCCCGGAATGATCATGGTGCCGCCGTTCTCCGCGGTGAATGCGCTCATCGCCAGCATGAGCTGCACCCGGCTGGTGGGGCCGGGGTGGCGGCGCAGGTGTAGCGCGTCGTCGCGGTGCAGCGGCTGCCGGCCCTGCCCGTGGTGGATCTGGATCACCTGGGTGGTGCTGATCTGGATGTTAGGGGTGAGTTCCTGCCTCGACCGGCCGATCCAAATGGTCAGCGGCTTCTGCATGATCGCCCGCGCCGCGCCCAGGTAGAGCGGATGCGTGACCACGGGAGTCAGCCGCTTGGTGCGGTTGAACAGCGACGACACCCGCCGGGTCTGCCGGCCGTCGTACCAGTTGTCGCAATAGGCCTGGGCGTCCAGGGCCGGGCCGAGGTCGGCCCAGAGGCCGTCGAGCACGGACCGGTCGACGAAGTCCTCAATGACGACCGCCCCGTCGTGCTCCAGAGCCTTGACGACCTCGTCCAAAGCGGCTCCGGAGGTGAACTGGCGCAGGTGGGTCATGGCGTCCCTTCCTTCTTCAGCTGCCGTGGTGCGATCCGGTGAGCGGGCCCATCACGGCAGCGGGGCGTCCGGGGCGGACAGCAGCTCGCCGAGCAACGCGCGGAACTCCGCCACCAGGCTCTCGATGGTGTCCGCCACAAAAAGGTTGGTGTTGTACCAGAGACTGCCGGCCATCTCCCCGGACGGCTCGATGTCCAGGGTCCACAGCCCGCCGTCTGGGATCTCCGTGGTCACCGGCTGCGACAGGCGCCGGTGCAGCTCGGAGTACTCAAGTTCGCCGATGATCTCGCGCTCTAGGACGAGCGGGAAACGGAACACCTGGAAGGACAGCACAGCGGTACGGTCACCGGCGAAGGCGGCCCCCATCTCCGGTGCCTCCTGCAGGACCTGACCGAACGGTAGGGCGTGCGCGTATGCCTCGAAGCACGTCCCGCGGGCCCGCGCGATCACGTCGCGCAGGGTCCGGCAGCCGGCGATGTCCGTGCGTAGCGGGAGCTGGTCGATGCAGGGTCCGATGGTGCCCTGGAACCGCTCCTGGTCGCGGCCGGAGGTGAAGGTCGTTACCGTGAGGTCGGTAGCGCCGGTCGACCGCCGGAGGAACACCAGGTAGGCGGAGAGCATCACGATGAACGCGGAGCTCCGCGTCGACCGGGCGAGCGCGAGCACCGCGGCGGTCGTGTCCGCGCCGAGCACGAAACGGTACGCCGCGGTCGCCTTGGGAGCGCCGGCAGACCGCGCGATATCGGTCCGCGTGGGGACGAGCCGGGCGCCGCTCAGCTTCTCGCGCCAGTACGCCCGGGACCGGTCCGCCGCCGGTGATCCGTCACGTGCCCGGTCCCAGGCGACGTACTCCCGGTACTGGTGCACCTCGGGCGGGGTGAGTCGCTCGTGGCCTGCCCGGACGGCGTACAGCATTGCCAGGTCGCGGATCGCCACCTTCATAGACCACTCGTCAACCGCCGAGTGGTGCGCGATGAGCGCGAGCACTGCGTCGTCGTCGTCGAAACGGCCCAGCACCGCCCGGATCAGCGGCAGCTCGTCGGCGCCGTGGGCGGCGGTCTCCAGCTCGATGAGCAGTTCCTCCGCCCGGCGCTGCCGGTCGTGCGGGGCCACGCCCGGCAGGTCGCGGACCCGCAACGACGCGGACGACGGCGGGAAGACCCGCTGGTGCCTGTTCCCGGGGTCGCGGATCACCCTGGTGCGCAGCGCCTCGTGCCGGACCACCAGATCGTCGAGCGCCCGCTGCAGGACGTCCGCGTCGACCGTCCCGCGGACCCACCAGCCGCACACGATGGTGTACCGCGCACCGAAGGGCCCGTCCTCGCGGCCCTTGTCGAACAGGCAGAGGAACTCCTGACTGAACGAGAGCGGTATCTCCCCGGCCGGATCCGCCGGCCGGGTGCGCACATCCTCGCGCATCCTGCTTCCACCTGCCTCACCCATGCTGCTGCCTCCCCGGCATTCCGTCATCCGACGCCGAACCGTGCCTTGGTGTACTCGCGTTTCGCGATGGTGGAGAGGAAGACCGCGACCCCCGCGTGACTGTGCAACATGGACAGATCGCGCCACACGCGTTCGATGTGTTGTCCCCGGCGCACCGAGCTGGACCCGGCCGTCGGGAACAGCCTGCCCTCGACGGCCCGCCAGCACAGCTCGACCACCTCGCGGCAGATCAGAGCTATCCGCAGCTCGCGTTCCGGGGTGAAGGCCGCGGGGCCCTCGGCGCAGGCGTCGAGCCACTGCCGGACGACGTCACGGAACGCCGCCTCGCCGGTCGCGATCAGCGCGGCCGCCTCGCCGTACCAGAGCTGATGGTCCGGGTCCTCGATCCGGGGCACGCCCGCCGAGAACGGCGCGGTCCGGGCCGCCATCAGTTCCTCGTAGGCGTCGAGCGCCCCCTGCGCCATGCCCAGCGCGAGGACCGCGTCCTCCATGATCATGACGCTGAAGGGGCCGCCGCCGTACTCCGGGTTGCCGTGCAGGCGAAGCCCGGGCGTACCGCCGGTGACGGTGAGCCGGCTCAGGTGGCCGTTGAGGGTGAGCCGATCGGGGACGAAGCCGCCGGAGATCGCGATGCTGTGCGATCCGCTGCCCCGCAGGCCGAGCGACGTGCCCCAGTCGTCCAGCCGCTTCCATGTGCTGCGCGGGGCGACGAACAACAGGGGCTCCGGCGGACCTCCGTCCGGTGTGGGAGCCAGCGTGTGCCCCATGAAGTGCGTCGCGTACGGGGCTCCCGAGCAGTAGTTCCAGACGCCGTTCAGCATCCAGCCGCCGTCGGCGCGCTCGACGGTTCCGCTGGGCACGACGGTGGCCGGGCAGATGAAGTCGCCCCCGGTGAACACCTCGTCCTGCGCCCGCTGGGGGAACAGCGTGGCGACGGCGTGCGCGTGCGCGTGCCCCAGGCAGTACATCCACCCCGTTGACGGGCACGCCCGGGTCAGTGTCAGCACGACCCGCAGGAACGTGTCCATCCCGAGTTCCAGACCGCCGTAGCGACGGGGGACCAGGATCCGGTAGAAGCCCGCCTTCCGGAACGCCTCGTGTACGTCCTCGGCGTAGTGGGTGAGGTCCTCGGTCTCGGCCCGCCGCCCGGCCAGCACCGGAGCGAGGGCCTCCGCCTCGGCGACGACCCGCGCCGATGTGGCGCTGGCCGGGAAGGGCTCCTTCGACATGGCTGGTCCTCCGGTCACAGGTGGGTGCGGTCGGCTATCGCCAGCTTGCCGCGAGCCGCAGCCGGCGGCTTCCTGTGCCGTGCCTTTTCGGCGACCGGCCCCGGCAAACGACGACGCCCTGATCTGTCGAAAATTGGAGTCGGCATTCTGAGAGATGCCCCGGATCGGGCACGCGACCGAGGATCAAGAACGCAACCGTCCCCGCCGGCAGGAGGATGAGTTTTGAGCGGGAAGCGGAACGACCGCGGCGCTGCGGCGCCGAACGCCCGTGGCCCTTCTCAGCTGCCGTCCGCGACGGGTGCGCTGATCCTCGTGGTGACGACGATGTTCCTCGCCCGCGTCATGTTCACCCCGATCTTCGAGTCCCCGCTGTTCCAGATGATCCCCGACATGGGAGCCGTGGCGGTCGTCTTCTGGCAGGGAGCCTCCGCGGCCACCAGCTATCTGTTTCTGTTCAGTGGGGTCGCCCTGGCCTGGTCGGTGCGGCCGGGCGAGCGGTTGCGCCGATTCTGGCGGCGCCGGTTTCTCGAGCTGTACCCGGCTCACCTGATCACGCTCGTGGCGGCGATCGTCCTGTTCTCCTTCGTGCCGATGTTCCCGGTCGATCCCGGGGTGGCGGTGCTCAACGGCACTCTCCTGCACGCGTGGTTCCCGCAGCTGGAGATCTGGACGAGCTTCAACTCCTCGTCGTGGGTGGTCTCGTGCGAGCTGCTGTTCGCTCTCTGCTTCCCGGTGCTGATGGCACTGATCGGTCGCATCCGGCCGGAGCGGCTGTGGGCCTGGACGGGCGGCGTGGTGGCCCTGATCTTCCTCATGCCACTCGTCGCGACCGCGCTCCCGGACCATCTCGCCGCGCCCTATCCGGGGCACGAGTTCCTCGGGGTCCCGGACTCGCAGTTCTGGTTCGTCACGAAGTTTCCTCCGGTGCGGATGCTCGAGTTCGTCCTGGGTATCTTCCTGGCGCGCATCGTTCGGACCGGTCGCCGGCTGCCGTTCGGGGTCCGTGGAGCGACGCTGCTGCTCGTCGTCTCCTACGCCGTGGCGCCGCTGTTCCCACTGACGTACCCGATGGTGGCGGTCATGGCCGTCCCGATGGGCTTGGTCATCGCCGCGCTCGCCGCCGCCGACGACGCCGGGCGCCGGAGCTGGCTGAACAGCCGCGTCATGGTATGGCTCGGCGGGCACTTCTGGGCGGTTTACCTCTGGAGTTTGCTGGTCCTGAACGCGGGCGTGGCCCTGCTGGTCGGCGGCTTCGACTGGCTTACCGGGATCGCCGTCGTCGTCCTGCTCCTCGGCATTACCCTGCTTCTGGCGTGGCTGCAGGACGTCCTGGTGCAACGGCCGATCATGCGAAGACTCGCCGAGCCGGAAGGGCGGCGAGAGGCGGGGTCCGGCCTGGTGCGGGCCGAGGCGGACGGACCGCGGGCATGACCGCGCCGGCCGACGGCTTCGCCTTCCCCGGGAGCCCTGCCTACGACGAGGCGACGCAGGTCTTCAACCTGGCCGCTCCGCTCGCACCGGCGGCGGCGGCGACAGTCTGCACCGTCGACCAGATCCGGGGTGTGCTCCGCCGTGCCGAGCGCGAGGACCTGCGGGTCGCGGTGCACACCACCGGGCACGCCTCGGCGACCGCGCCGCCCCTGGATCGGACCGTGCTGATCCGGACCCGGCTGGACGGCGGGGTCGAGCTGGACAGCGCCCGCCGCATCGCCCGCATCCCGGCGGGTACCTGCTGGGGTGCCGTCGTCCGGGCGACCGCGGGGTCCGGGCTGGCCGCGCCGCACGGCTCGGCCGCGACCGTCGGCGTCGTCGGCTATCTGCTGCGCGGCGGGCTCAGCTTCTACAGCCGGCAGGTCGGGCTCGCCGTCAACAAGGTCCGCGCCATCGAGCTGGTCACCGCCGACGGCTCGGTGGTGCGGACGGACGCCGGCCACGACCCGGAGCTGTTCTGGGCGCTGCGCGGCGGTGGGGGCGGCTTCGGCGTCGTCACCGCGGTGGAGATCGAGCTGTTCCCCGCGACCCGGGTCGTCACCGGCGCGACTTTCTGGCCGGCGGAGCACGCGCCGCGGCTCCTGTCGATTTGGCAGCGGTGGACGCTGGACGCGCCCCGGGACGTCACGACGTCGGTACGCATCCTGAACCTCCCCGACCTGCCCGAGGTGCCGCTGGCCCTGCGCGGGCATCCGGTGCTGTGCATCGACGGCGTCGTCCTCTGCCCGGCCGAGGAGGACCTGCCGACCGCGCGTGACCACGCCGAGGAACTGCTCGGCCCGCTGCGGGCGGCAGCCGTACCGATGCTCGACACCTGGCAGGTCGCCGATCCCGCGGCCGTCCTCGACATCCATCTGGACCCGGCCTCTCCGGTGCCCATCGCCGGCGACCACATGCTGCTCGACGAGATCGGCGACGAGGGCGTCGCGGAGTTCCTCCGGACGACCGGTGAGTCCGGCTCGCCGCTGATCCTGGCCGGGTTGCGCCAGCTCGGCGGTGCCTGCTCGACCGCGCCGTCGGACGCGGGCGCGCTGGGTCACCTGGCGGGCCGGTACGTCTACTCGGCCGCGGGCGCACCGGCGGACGAGGCGCACGAGGCGGCGATCGCCGACCGGTGCGCGGCCATCCGCGCCGCCCTGAGCCCGTGGGACACCGGACGGACCGCACCGACCTTCGTGGAGAACCGCCGGCAGCCGCAGCGGCATCTCGCCCCCGATCAGACGCGGGCCGTCCACCGGGTCCGCGCACGAGTCGACCCGGACGGCCGGTTCCGCAACGACGTCCTTCCCCACTGTTAGGAAGCCAGCCATGCTCTCGCCCGACAAGATCAAAGAACTGCGTCCGCAGCTGGACGCCCTGATCATCATGCCCGGCGAGGTGAGCTACGACGAGGCCCGTGCGGTGTATCCCGCTGGGGTGGACCACCGCCCGGCCGTCGTCATCCGGCCGGACCGCGCCGCACAGGTCGCCGAGGTGGTCATGCTGGCCCGGGAGACCGGCTTGCCGCTGTCCGTGCGCGGCGGCGGCCACAGCAACGCCGGCCACGGCGTGAGCGACGGCGGGATCATGCTCGATCTGGCGCTCCTGCGCGGCCTCGACATCGATGTGGCGACCCGCACCGCGTGGGCCGGGACGGGCCTGTCGGCCGGTGAGTACACCGTTGCCGCCGAGGCCCACGGCCTGGCGACGGGGTTCGGCGACACCGGCACGGTCGGGATCGGCGGCCTCACGCTCGGCGGCGGGATTGGCTATCTCGTCCGCAAGCACGGGCTCACGATCGACAATCTCCTGGCAGCCGAGATCGTCACCGCGGACGGCCGGATCCGCCGGGTGGACGAGAGCAATCATCCCGACCTGTTCTGGGCGATCCGCGGCGGCGGCGGAAACTTCGGCGTCGCGACGCGGTTCCGGTTTCGCCTGCACCCGGTGCCCTCCATCGTCGGCGGCATGCTGATCCTGCCGGCCACGGACGAGGTGATCCGCTCCTTCGTCGCCGAGGCCGAGGCCGCCCCCGACGAGCTGTCGGCCATCGCCAACGTCATGCCCGCCCCGCCCATGCCTTTCCTGCCCGCGGAGCAGCACGGGCGGCTGGTCCTCATGGCGACCCTGTGCTACGCCGGCCCGCCGGAGACCGGTGAACGGATCCTCGCACCGTTCCGCGCGCTGGCCACGCCGCTGGCCGACATGGTGACCGCGATGCCGTACAGCGGCCTCTACCCGCCCGAGGACGACGACTTCCACCCCCTGGCGGCGTCGCACACGATGTTCGCCGACGCCGTCGGGCTGGCCAAGGCGGCAACGATCCTCGACTTCCTGCGCAGCTCCACCGCGATGATGCCGGCGGCGCAGCTGCGCGTGCTGGGCGGCGCGATGGCCCGCGTGCCCGCCGACGCCACCGCGTTCGTGCACCGCCGGAGCCGGATCATGATCAACCTGGCCGCGATCTACGAGGACGCCGTCGAAGCCGCGACGCACGAGGCGTGGATCCGGCGGTTCGCGGACGCGATCCGCGGTCGAGACCACGGCGCCTACGTCAACTTCCTCGGCGATGAGGGACCGGAGCGAGTCCGTGCCGCCTACCCCGGGCGTACCTGGAATCGTCTGCGGGAGATCAAGGCGAAGTACGACCCGGACAACCTCTTCCACCTCAACCAGAACATCCCGCCCGCCGCGGTCAGCTGACCACGGCCGTGCCCGCATCCGCGGCTCTGCAGCTTCCGGCTTTGCCGCAGCTCCCGCGCTCCAGGGCTTGCTGCGGTTCGCGGGACAAACCACAAGGGGCCTCCGGCGTCCTCCCGACGCCGGAGGCCCCTTTCCGGGAGCCGAGCATGGATCAGTGCGGCGCGGTCGCCTCCGCAGCCTCCGTCTTGTCCGCGACCGGGGCCTCGGTGTCCTGGATCGGCGGCACGTGACGCAGCCACACCAGCGTGAGCACCGTGATCGCGGTAAACAGGACGGCGCCCAGCAGGCCCACCACGTTGAGCGCGGCGGTGAACGCCTCACGGGCGGAGGTGAGCAGGTCGTCGGCAAGGGAGCCGCCGAGGTTCCCGGCCGCCTCCGCGGCGGTGGCGATGTTCTCCCGGGCGGCGGCGGCCGCGTCGGCGGGCAGGTTGGCCGGCAGCGTGAGTCGGTTCTGGTAGACGGCGGTGGCGATGCTGCCCAGGACGGCGATGCCGACCGCCAGGCCGAAATGACCGTTAGCCTCGGACAGCGCCGACGCCGAGCCGGTCCGCTCCGGCGGCACCGAGCCGAGCACCATGTTGTAGCCCAGCACGACCAGCGGGGCGAGACCGATGTTGATCAGGACCAGCGCGGTCACGGTCATGGCCAGGCCGCCGGCGCTGGGCACCTGGGACAGCACGACGCAACCCACGGCGGTCACCAAGAGTCCGCCCGCCATGACGTAAGCGGGCCGGCACATCTGGCCCAACTTCGGTGTCACCGATAGGGCGACGAGCGTGGCGACGACACCGGGCACCAGCCACAGGCCCGCCGCCCGGGGCGAGAGCCCCTCGACCAGCTGCAACTGGATGTTGATCAGCAGCAGGCTGCCGCTCATCATGACCCCGACGAGCAGGGCCAGCACCACGACGCTGCGGTAGACGCGGATCCGGAACAGGCCCAGGTCGAACAGCGGGTCGTCGAGCCGGCGCTGCCGGCGGACGAACAGGACACCAAAGACCACGCCGGTGAGTATGGTCGCGACGGCTGTCACCGACCAGCCGTCGCCGACGAACTCCTTGAGGCCGTAGATGATCGGGATGATGGTCAGCAGCGAGAGCCCGACGCTGAGCAGGTCGATCCGACCGGCGTCGGGGTTGCGGTACTCGGGCAGCAAGGACGGCCCGGCCACCAGCAGCAGCACCATGACCGGGACCGCCAGCAGGAACACCGAACCCCACCAGAACCAGGACAGCATCAGCCCGCCGACGATCGGACCGAGCACGCCTCCGAACATGAAGCAGCCAGACCAGACCGCGACGGCGGTGCCGCGCTCCTTCTCGTTCTTGAACATGTTGGAGATCAGAGCCATCGTCGACGGCGCCAGGGTCGCTCCGGAGATGCCCAGCAGCGCCCGGGCGGCGATGAGCATCTCCGCGCTGGTGGCGAAGGCCGCGATCAGCGAGGCCAGACCGAAGAGGGTACCGCCGATCATCAGCAGCTTGCGCCGGCCGATCCGGTCGCCGAGGGTGCCCATCGTGACCAGGAACCCGGCGAGCATGAACCCGTAGATGTCGGCGATCCAGAGCTGCTGGACGCTGCTCGGCTGCAGATCCTGCGTCAGGTGCGGGATGGCCAGGAACAGCACGCTCATGTCTACCGACAGCAACAGTGCCGGCAGGGCGAGAACGACCAGGCCGAACCATTGCCGGCGGCCCGCGCGGGCGGGCACCTCGTTCTCCGTACGGGTATCCATCGCAGATCCTTCCTCTGTCCTTGATGCGGCCTCGTCTATCCGTCCGACGAACGACTGGAAGCGCGATCGACAACCTCGGACGTGCGATTTCACTGTCTCATCAGGGGTTCGGTGGGCCGGGGACACCGCGGCGGGGACGCGTGCCGACCCAACCGCGCCGGCACGCGTCCCCACAGGTGCGGCCGGCTCCGGCCGCCGGTCTCAGTCCTCCGGCGGGACGAACAGCGGCCGAATCTCGACACCGCCGCCGTGCTGGGTGGCCGGGTTGAGCTTGCCGACCTTCAGCGCCACGTCCAGGTTGGGCGCCTCGATGACGAAGAACCCGGAGAGCACCTCCTTGCCGCCGTGGAACGTGCTGTCGGAGACCACGTCACCGCGGACCGAGGTGGCCGTGGTGCTGGGTTGGAACGCGAACCCGGTGACCGGCGTGGCGCCCAGCTCCGCAACCTGGTCGGGGTACGTCTCCAGCGCCTTCTCGTACTCGGCCGGCAGGTCCATCGGGTCGGCCGGCGCCGGCGCGTAGACGAAGATCCCGTACTGGGCCATGAGGCTCCTCCTCGGAGTCGATGTTTTGCCCTACGCCCGTTCCGACGCGCGGGCCGGACTGGATTCGACAGCCGGTCAGAAAAAAAATCCGCGGGGGTCAGCGGCCGCGCTCCGGCTGGACGCCGGTCTCGGGCAGGGCCAGCCACCAGGGGTTCCGCCGCGCCCACCCGATCGTGCGGGCGAGCCCGTCGCGTAGATCCGTGGTGGCCCGCCAGCCGAGTAGGCTGCCGATCTTGGTGGTGTCGGGCACCCGCCGGCGCAGATCCTGGTACCGGCTGCCGAGCCGATCCCGGGTGTCCACCGGCACGCCGATCCCAGCCCCGGTCAGTTCCGTGACGAGGGCGCTCAGCCGGGTCACCGTGGTCTCGGCAGAGCTGCCGACGTTGAAGCACTCGCCGACAGCCCGGTCGTCGGTACCGACCGTGATGGTGGCGTCGACCGCGTCCTGGACGTAGGTGAAGCAGCGCGTCTGGCCGCCGCCGTCGTAAACCACCGGAGGTTGGCCGTTCAGCGCCCGGTGCACGCTGCGGCTGACAACGAAGGCGGGCCGCTGCCGCGGACCGTACACGTTGAAGTAGCGCAGCACGGCGGCGCGGAGCCCTCGCTCGCGGGCGAAGGCGAAGGCGAGATGCTCGCCCAGCGCCTTGCTGGAGGAGTAGCTCCAGCGGTCCACGGCGGTGCTGCCCAGCACCCGGTCATCGTCCTCGCGCCACGGGACCGCCGGGTTCTTCCCGAACACCTCGCTGGTGCTCGCGACGACGACCTTCGCGCCCGCCTTCGCGGCGAGTTCCAGCACGTTCCGGGTGCCGAACAGGTTAATGTCGATGACGTCCAACGGACGGTCGAGATAGCGGTCCACCCCGACGACGGCGGCGAGGTGGTAGACCGTGTCGACGCCGTCGCGCACCACCTCGACCAGCCGTGCCGCGTCCCGGATGTCACCGGTGACATGGCGGACCGCGGGGGAGGGCGTGCGGTCGGGCGGCGGCGATCCGCTGTCGAACACGGTGACCTCGTCACCTCGCCGAACCAATTCTTCGACCAGGTGGCTGCCGAGGAATCCGCACCCGCCGGTCACCACGACCCGCGCCATGGCCGTCACCTGCCGATGCCGCGGTAGCCGAAACCGTGCCGCCGGAACCGGGCGATGGTCTCCGGCGGATAGTAGGCGCGGCCGTCGATGATGACGCACGAGGGCGCCACGGTCTCCCGGAGCTCGACGATGTCGATCTCGTCGAACTGGTCGTGGCGTGCCAGCACGGCGATGCAGTCGGCGCCGTCCAGTGCTTCCTCTGCCGTCCGGGCCGGGGCCAGCCCGAAGACCTTCGTCACCTCGGCGGCGTCGGCGAGCGGGTCGAAGAGGGCGACCTCGGCTCCGCCCTCCCGCAGCCCGGTGACCACCGGGAGCACCGGGGTCGCGCGCAGGTCCCCGGTGTTGTTTTTGAACGCCACGCCGAGCACCGCGATCTTCGCCTCGCCCAGGGACCGGCCGATCCGGTCCAGCTCCTCAACGATCAGGTCGACGGTGTAGCCCGGCATGGAGTCGTTGGCCATCCGGGCGACGGGGATGGTGTCCAACTCCACACCGCGGTCGCGGGCCGCCCGCCACACCATCCACGGATCCTTGGTCAGGCACGACCCGCCGACGCCCACGCTGGGCAGCAGGATGTTGACGTTGCCGGTGCCCTTGCGGATCGTGTTGGCGGCGGCGATCACCTCCAGAACGTCGACGTGCAGTGCGCCGCACAGCTTGGCCAGCTCGTTGGCCAACGCGATGTTGTGGTCGATCCACCAGTTGGTGGCCAGCTTCACCGTCTCCGCCGACTCCAGCGACGTGCAGGGGATGATCTCGGAGCCGATCATCCGCAGCCAGAACGCGGCCGCGGCGGCCGCGCTGTCCGGACACCATCCGCTCACGGCGATCGGCAACGTCCGCAGCTCGTGCAGGGCCCGCCCCTCAGACAGCCGCTCCGGGCAGAAGGCCAGCCCGAAGTCTTCGCCCACGGTCAGACCCTGGCTCTGCAGCAGGGGAGCGACGACCGTGCCGGTGACGCCTGGCGGCACGGTGCTCTTGAGGATTACGAGCTGGCCCCGGCGCAGCCGCCCGGCCAGTTCCGTGCAGGCCTCCCGCAGGTAGACATCGACCAGCTGGGTGTCCTGGACCGGCGTGCCCACCGCGATGATCACCACGTCGGCGTCGGAGACCGGGCCGTAGTCGGTGGTGACCCGCAGCCGGCCCGAGTCCAGGCCGCCGGCCAGCAGTTCGGGCAGCCCGGGCTCGCTGAACGCGCAGCGGCGGCGGGCCAGCTGGTCGACCCGGGCCGGATCCAGATCGACCCCCACGACGTCCGCGCCCTCGCCGGCGAGGGTCGCCGCCACGACCGACCCCACATAACCCATTCCGATAACCGCGATGCGTGGATTTCCCTGATCAGGCAGGAACTTCATGTCACTTCTCTCCAGGCATCCTGTGGGAAACGTACCGACAGCGTCACCGGCGTTCTCCGGCGACGCATCTTCCGTGGTGCCATGCCTCTGCCCGCCGAGCTCCGCAGAACAAGCCGAGCTCCGCAAAACAAAAGGTGCCGCCCGGATTTCGGACGTACGACGATGCACGCAGTCATACGACCCAGGGAGAGCCGTAGATGTTGGCGCGACTCGATCAGCTCGGCGGAAACGTCCCGGTGGACTCGGCCGCCCGCCTCGCCGTCTCGGCCCGGGCGACCGAGTCGCCGGTGAGCCCGGATATTGACGGCTGGCTCGCCGGCAAACGGCGGCAGCCGTTCGAGAGCACCGTCATCGCGCTCGACGAACTAGTCGAACCGGAGGGTTGGCGATTCGCTCCGGTGACAGGAAACCTCGAGCATCACAGCGGCCGGTTCTTCACCGTCGAGGGAATACACGTCCAGCGCAACAACGGTCCCGTCCGGGAATGGTGGCAGCCAATTCTCGTCCAACGCGACATCGCCATTCTCGGCATCATCGCCAAGGAGTTCGACGGCGTCCTACACTTCCTGCTCCAGGCCAAGATGGAACCTGGCAACGCCGACTTGGTACAGCTGTCGCCCACGGTGCAGGCCACGTCCAGCAACTACACCCGGGTGCACCGCGGACGGCGCGCACACTATGTCGAGTACTTCACCGAGCCGGGCCGCGGCCGCGTCCTCGTCGACGTCCTCCAGTCGGAGCAGGGCGCCTGGTTCCACCTCAAGCGCAACCGCAACGTCGTTCTCGAGGTCAGCGGCGACGTGCCGGTCGGTGACGACTTCCGCTGGCTGACCCTCGGGCAGATCCGCCGGCTGCTCCGGCAGCGCAACGTCATCAACATGGACGCCCGGACGGTTCTGGGGTGCCTACCGCTCGCGGCGGACGACCACGGCGGCGCGCATACGATGACCGAGGTCCTCAGCTGGTTCACCGGCCGCAAGTGCGCCGAGGAGATGTCGGCCCGGCTCGTCCCGCTGAAGGCGGTGCCGGGCTACTGGCGCGACGCCGACCGGGTCTTCCCGGAACAACGGGGGACGTTCGACATCGTCGGCGTCCGGGTGCACGCCCGGACCCGCGAGGTGCACAAGTGGAAGCAGCCGCTGCTGGCGCCGCACGGTCTCGTCCTGGCGGGACTGGTGGTGCGGCGCATCGGCGGGACGCTGCACGCGCTGGTGCGTGCCGAGGTGCTGCCGGGCCATCGGGACACGGTGGAACTCGGCCCTACCGTGCGGTTCATGATGAGCGGCCACGCCGGCGCCCACGCGGACCGGCGCCCGGAGTTCCTCGACGAGCTGCTGTCGGCCCGCGCCAACGTCCGCTACGACGTTGTCCAGTCCGAGGAGGGTGGCCGCTTCCTGCACGCCGAGACGCGCTACCGCATCGTGGAGGCCGACGACGTCCCCCGGCAGGTACCGCCGGACTTCCGCTGGATCGCGGTTGGGCAGCTGATGGCGCTGCAGCGGCACAGCTACCACCTCGGCATCGAGCTCCGGACCCTGCTGCTCTGCCTGAACATCCTGTGACCCGACGTGGGGAAGGCATCATGGACATCGCTGAATGCACCGAGTGCCGCATCTGTGGCAACCGAACCCTGCTGCCCGTGCTGGACCTGGGCACCCAGGCGCTGACCGGCATCTTCCCCGGCAGCCGGGACGAGGTGGTACCGGCCTCTCCGCTGGAGCTTGTCAAGTGCTCCCCGGACGGCTGCGGGCTGGTGCAGCTGCGGCACACCAACGACCTGTCGCTGATGTACGGGGACCGCTACGGCTACCGCTCGGGCATCCGGCCGTTCATGGTCCGGCACCTCCACGACAAGGTCGCCCGACTCACCGGCATGGTCGATCTCAGCCCAGCCGACCTGGTCGTTGACATCGGCAGCAACGACTCCACCCTGCTGCAGGGCTACCCCGCTGGCGGGCCCACGCTGGTGGGCGTTGACCCGACGGGGGAGAAGTGGCGTCACTACTATCCCGACCACATCGAGCTGATCCCGGACTTTTTCTCGCGGGAGGTCTTCGCCGAGCGGTACGGCGACCGCCGGGCCAAGCTCGTCACCTCGATCGCGATGTTCTACGACCTGCCCAACCCGACCACGTTTATGGCCGAGGTCCGCGACATCCTCACCGACGACGGCGTGTGGCTGATCGAGATGAGCTACCTGGGCTCCATGCTGGAGGTGCTGGCCTACGACGCGGTATGCCACGAGCACCTGGAGTACTACGCGCTGAGCCAGATCGAGTGGATGGCCGAGCGGGTCGGCCTCACCGTGACCACGGCCGAGATCACCCAGGTGAACGGCGGCAGCCTCTGCGTCACCCTGGTCAAGGATCCGGCCCGGCACCCGGTCGACGCCGCCGGGATCGAGCGTATTCGCCGGGGGGAGGCCGCGATGCGGCTGGACACCATGACCCCGTACGAGAACTTCGCCCGTCGCGTCCGCGAGCACCGCGGCCGGCTGCGTGCGTTCCTGGACGACTCGCGTGCCGCCGGCCGGCTGACCCTGGGCTACGGGGCGTCGACCAAGGGCAACGTGGTCCTCCAGTACTGCGGGATCGGCCCGGCGGACCTACCGTGCGTCGGTGAGGTCAGCCCGGGCAAGCACGGCCACTTCACGCCCGGGACCGGCATCCCGATCGTCTCCGAGGAGGAGGCCAAGGCGCGCCGGCCCGACCAGTTGCTGGTGTTGCCGTGGGTGCACCGCGCCGGGTTCGTGGAGCGGGAGCAGGAGTTCCTGGCCCGCGGCGGGCGGATGGTCTTCCCGCTGCCGACCGTCTCCGTGGTCTGACGGGATGCGCTCCCACCCCACCGACGGGCTGCGCTTCGGAGTGATCGGCTGCTCTGCGTTCGGCGCGCGCAGCATGCTGCCCGTCATCCGGGACAACCCCGCCACGGTGCTGACCGCCGTCGCCAGCCGGTATCGCGCCCGGGCGGAGGAATTCGCCGCCCGGTTTGGTGGCGACGCCGTGGCGGGTTACCGGAACCTGCTGGCCCGCGACGATGTGGAGGCCGTCTACATCGCGCTGCCCAACGCACTGCACCACGAGATGGCCCTGGCGGCGCTGGACCGCCGCAAGCACGTCCTGGCGGAGAAACCCCTGACCACTCGGCCTGAGGACACCGCCGAGCTGATCCGGGCGGCGGCTACCCACGGCCTGGTGCTGCGGGAGAACTACGGTTTCGAGCACCACGGTCAGCACGAGCGGGTGCGCGCCCTGGTACGGGAGGGCCACATCGGCCGGCTCCGGCACGTTGAGAGCTCGTTCTGCTACCCGTCGGTGCCCCGCGACGACGTTCGGTACCGGCCCGACCTGGGCGGCGGCGCCCTGCTCGACGTCGGCGTCTACCCGGTACGGGCGATGCAGTACTTCCTCGGCGACGACCTGACCGTCGCGGGTGCCGTGCTGCGCTGCGACCCGGCCCTCGGGGTGGACGTCGCGGGCAGCTTCGTCGTGCACGCCGCGGATGGCGTGATCGCCACGGGCAGCTTCGGGTTGGAGCACGGCTTCGGCTCCCGTTACCGGTTGTGGGGCAGCTCCGGCCAGCTCGTCGTCGAGCGGGCCTTCACCCCGCCGCCCGGGCACGCCCCGACCCTGCGCATCGAGTCGCAGAACCGCGTGGAGGAGCTGACCCTGCCCGCCGAGCACCAGCTCAGCGCTGGCGTGAGCGCCTTCGCAGCGGCGGTCGGCGCGGCCCGCGCGCACGGCCGCGACCCGGGCCACGAGCAGTGGGCGGGCACTGCCGCCGGCACCGCCGCCCTGGTCGCCCGCATCCGCGAGGTCGCCGTGCGGATTTAGGGTCAGAACGCCGCCGGTGCCGGGCGGGCCGCGACGCAGGAGCGCACCTCGGTGATGACCCGGTCGACGTCGGCGTCGGAGAGCGCCTGATGGATCGGCAGCAGCAGCGTCCGATCGGCGGCGGCCTCGGCGCGGGGCAGGACCGCGCGTGATCCGTAAGCGGCCACCTGGTGCATCAGGGGGTAGCGGAAGGTGGTGTAGATGCCGCGTTCGAGCAGGTCGCGCGCCACCCGGTCGCGGATGTCGTCCTCGAACTGCACCCAGTACATGAAGTACGAGGACGTTTGGCCGGCGGGCAGGGGCGGCGGGAGGCGCAGTCCGGCCACGTCGGACAGGCCCTCGTCGTAGGCCCGGGCGACCTCGCGGCGGCGGGCGACGAACTCCGCCAGCCGGCTCAGCTGGACCAGTCCGATGGCCGAGAGGACGTCGTTCGTGGTCGACCGGCCGGTGAACGACACCACGTCGTAGTCCCACCACCGGGTCGGTGAGCGCAGCGCCTGGTCGTAGCCGCTGTGGAAGAGTCCGGTCGAGCCGGCCGCGCGCTGTTCCAGGCCGAGGTAGGCGATCTTGGATGCCTGGGCGGCCAGCTCCGGGTCGCGGACGTATAGCATGCCGCCGTCCACCGTAACCACCATCTTGGCGTGGTCGAAGCTCCACAGGCCCATGTCGCCGAACGTGCCGCAAGCGCGTCCATCCACGGTCGAGGCGATTGCCAGCGCGGCGTCCTCGACCAGCCGGATCCCGCGGTCGCGGCACAGCTCGGCGATTTCCGCGACCGCGCCGGGCCGGCCGCCGTAGTGCAGGATGATCACGGCCTTGGTGCGCTCGGTCAGCACCGCCTCGACGTCGGCCACGGTCGGGTTGAGTGTGGCCTCGTCAACATCGCAGAAGACCGGCCGCGCACCGCGCCCGGCGATCGCGTTGCCGGCCGCCACGAAACTCACCGTCGGCAGCACGACCTCGTCACCGGGGCCGACGCCGAGCAGGTCGGCCGCGACGAACGTGGCCGAACTGCACGAGTTCGTCGCCGTGACGTGCTCGGGGCCGACGCCGAGGTGCCGCGCGAACGCCTCCTCAAACGCGGCGGTCCGAGGACCGCGGCCGACCCAGTTGCTCGCGAATACCTCCCGCACCGCCGCGAGTTCGCGCTCGCCAAGCGAGGGCTGTACGACGTTGATCATCTGATCCATACGGGCTCCTCGGCGTTCGCGGCGGGACGTCGGTCCTACGCTCGCACCGGGCGCGCGGGCCGCGCATCGCGCAGATTGCGGCACCGGTCAAGCGGTCGCCCGCTCGTGCAGGAGCAGCAGCAGATAGGCGGCCGTGGTGGAGTCGTCGCGGATGCCGCCCGTGCGGATCAGCCGCTCGAACTCCGCCCGCGGCACCCAGCGGTGGCGCATGTCCTGCTCCTCGTGCTCACGTCGCGGCACTCCGGGGCTCAGGCCGGTGGCCAGGAAGACGGTGAACTGCTGGCCGCTGGCGCCGTGCCAGCCGTGGAGCTGGCCGAGCGAGGTCCACGACGTCGCGCTGATGCCGGTCTCCTCGGCCAGCTCGGCACGGCCCAATTCCTCTGCGCTGCCGGTGCGGCCGGCCGGGAAGCAGCCCTGGGGGAACTCCCAGTACCGCCCGCCGGTTGGGTACCGGTACTGCTCGACTAGGTGGAACCCGCCGTTCTCGGCGGCTATCACCACGGCGTAGTCGGGCCGGTCGACCACCGAGTAGATGCCGCAGGTGCCGTCCGGCCGTTCCACCACGTCCTCGCGCAGCGACAGCCACGGGTTGCGGTAGATCTCCCGGGAGGAGACCGCCCGGATGACGCCGGGCATGAACTCCGCAGGCTCGGTCACCTCCACCACCACCGTTCCTCGTGCCCGGACCGCCGCGTCGAGGATAGCGGCGCTGCCGGCGGGAGGCCGACTTCACCGGTGCGATGTCCGGCCTCGCAGCCGCCGCGGAGATCGGGCAACCGAGGAGATGTGCGCGCCCGCTGCCCGCTGCGACGGTGACGGGGCCGAATGAGAGGTCTCCATGTTGCCGACTGCCGCCGCGACCCACCATCTCCTCACCCGGAACGGCGCTGACCGGGAGGCGGCGCGCCGGGCCGCGTTCCTCCACCAGGACGGCGTGCTGCTCTGCTCGACGGTCCGCGCTCTCGACGCCCTGGGGCTGCTGGACCCGGCCGGCCCGGCCGACCGGCCGGAGAACGGCTACCTACGTGTCGCCTGGCGCTCCCTAGCCGCAGTCGGCTGGCTGGACGAGTCCGCCCGGACGTGGACCGACGAGGGCCGGACCGCGATGCGCCACCGCGAGCGGTACGTGGCTGCCGGGCGTTTTCTGAGCCGCTTCGCCGACAACGACCCGGAAGTTTGGTCCCGGCCCTGGAGCACCGCCACCGAGAAGGCGTTCGCCGAGGTACTGGACGCCCACGAGCACTGGCGGTCCGGAGCCGACCCGGACGGGGTGGTCACCGCGCACCTCGACGGCGCGCTGGCCGTCCCCGCCCTGCTGTCGTTGCGCGGCACCGGACGGCTGCCGCAGCCGGAGGGCGACGTCGCGCGGCTGCTGTCCCTGCTCGGCTGGCGCGACGGTGACGGCTGCTGGACCCCGTCCGGGCGTGCCGGACTCGACCTGGTCGTCCACCTCGGGATGGTGGGCTCCTACCTGCCCATGCTCGCCCGCCTCGAAGAGCTCTGCCGGGGCGACCTGCTCGTCGAGCCTGGCGACGGCGAATGGCACTGCGAGCGCCGGCTCAACGTGCAGGCCAGCGCCGCCGCGCACCGGCGTTACTTCGCCGATGCCGACCCGGTGTTGACGGAGATCTTCAGCCGCACGCCGCGCCCCACCTTCGTCGCCGACATGGGCTGCGGCGACGGCAGCTGGCTGGCGCACCTCCATGACCTGCTGGGGGACGGCATCCGCTATGTCGGCATCGACACCAGCCGAGTGGCGCTCGACCGTACCCGCGAGGTGCTGGGGGCGGCCGGATTGCATGACCCGCTGCTGCTCCAGGGCGACATCAGCGACCCCGGCGCGTTGCGCGACCAACTCGCCGCCCACGGCCTGGCGATCGAAGACGGCCTGCACATCCGGGCGTTCCTCGACCATGACCGCCGTTACCTCGGCGGCGGCCAGGAGACCGCCCTGCCCGGCTGGTCCACCGGCGCCTACGTCGCCCCTGACGGGCGTCCGCTGGAGGCCACCGAGGTGGAAGCCGACCTCGTCGAGCACTTCCGCAGATGGGTGCCATACGTGCGCAAGCACGGACTGGTCGTGATCGAGGCGCACTGCGTGGCGCCGCACGTGACGCGGCGCCACCTCGGTGCCCTGCACTCGGTGGCCTTCGACGCCTATCACGGGCTCTCGCACCAGTATCCGGTCGAGCACTCCGCCTTCATGCGGTGCTGCCGGCTCGCCGGGCTGCAGCCGGTCAGCCACATTGAGCGCCGCTACCCCTCCACCCGGCCGTTCGTCGCGGTGTCGCTCAACCGCCTCGAACCCGTACGGTCGGCGCCGCGCCGCATCGTGACCGACCGCCGTGACACGTGGCGGCCCGGCCCGGGCACCGACCGGACGGACGGCAAGCAGCTGCACCGTCTCCTCTTTACTGACGGCGACGTCGCCCATCCGCGCCTGTGGTGTTCCGGCGCCACCGGGATCGTGGTCCGTGACGCGCTGCGGGCCGTTGAGGCGCGCATCGACAGCGCCGGGCGCGGCGACGTCGTCCGGGTCCTCGACTACGGCGCCGGCACCGGGCTGGCCTCGATCGAGCTGATCAAGGCCTGCGTCGCGCACGACGTCGAAGCGCGCCTCGCCGCCCGCGGCGCCACCTTCGAGCTGCACCTGGTCGACATCCCGACGAGCTGGTTCGCCCAGGGCTACGACCTGCTGTCCGGGCAGCCCTGGACGCGGTTCCACGCGTTGCGCACCGGCACCGCGTTCCGCCCGCTGCTCGACGTGACGGCGGGCGAGCGGGTCGACGTGGTGCTCGCCAACATGGTGTTCCACCTGCTGACCGACGGTGCGATGCGGCGGGCCGCGGAGTCCCTGGCCGGCGTGCTGCGGCCCGGCGGCCTGCTCTGCTTCAGCTCACCAGACCTGGGCCCGGCCGGTCCCCACGCGCTGCTCTTCCACGACCCCAACCGGTTGCTGCGCGGCCACTGGCTGGCCGCGCTCGACGCGGCCGAGCCACTCTCCCTGGCACCGCCGCTGCGCGACGCGGTGGCGCGCGTGCGGCCGGCCGAGCGGTCGAGCGCGCAGCGGCGTGCCGACCGGCGGATCCTGCCCACCCCGCAGACCAGGACATCCGTGGCGGCTGCCCTGGCGCCGCATTTCCGCGGCGCCGTCGAGCGGCGTACCTACGAGCTCCTGGCGGAGGAGTGCCTGATGACGGCGCTCGTCCCGGCCAACCAGGCGGAATACCTCGCCGAGATCGCCGACCGGGACCTGCGGGAGGCCGTCATCCGGCACCTCATGCGAGATCGCGTTCTCCCCGAGCTGATGCACGGGCCCGCCGGCACCGCGCTCGGTCTCAACGTCGAATGGGCGCTCGGAAGCTTTGAACGGTCGCGCTGAGAGGCGCGTTGGGAAAACAACGGAAATGGGAGCCCGGATGCTGCAGGAAGCGCCACACAGAGGTGCCTCGGAAACCACGCCCGTACGTTTGAACTCGCTGGCCGGGATGCGCTTTTTCGCCGGCCTCCTGGTGTTCTTCACCCATGCCCTCGTCGGGTCGATGCTGTTCGCCTCGAACTTCCAGATGGAGTACACCGGGCTGATCATCTTCGGCGGCTGGGCCGGGCTCGTCTACTTCTTCGTACTGAGCGGTTTCGTCATGACCTGGGCACGGCGGCGGTCGGACACCGCCGGTACGTTCTGGCGGCGCCGCGCCTTCCGGGTGTTCCCGAACTACCTGTCCACTCTCCTGGTCTACATCGCCGTGCTGGGCCTGATCCTGCACGTGCCTATCCAGGGCCGGACCGTGCTGGTGCACCTGCTGGCCCTGCAGTCGTTCGTCCCGGATCTGGGTAGCCGGATCGCCTTCAACCCGCCGGCTTGGTCGCTCTCCGCCGAGCTGTTCTTCTACCTTTGCTTCCCGTTCCTCATCCGGATGGTCGATCGGATCCGGCCGGAACGGCTGTGGGCCTGGGCGGGCGGCGTGGTGGCGGCCTGCTTCGTCACGCCGCTGCTGGCCCCGAGGCTGCTGCCGCCGTCCGCGCCGATCGAGGGCCTGGGCTGGCCGGAGCTGGAGATGTGGGTGATCCAGCAGTTCCCGCCGATCCGGATGCTGGAGTTCGTCCTGGGCATGCTGCTGGCCAAGATCGTCCTGTCTGGCCGACGGATCCCGCTGACCTTCGGCGCCGCTGTGGCGATCTTCGTGGCGATCTACGCTCTGTCCCCGCTGATCCCGGAGCGTCTGAACATGGCGGCGATCCATGTCGTACCGATCGGTCTGATCATCCTGACCGCAGCCACCCGGGACCGGCAGGGGTACGGCCCTGGCTGGTTGGGCAGTCGCGTGATGGTCAAGCTGGGGGACCTGTCCTTCGCCTTCTACATCTGGCACTACCTGGTGGTTATTTACGTTCGGCAATGGCTCGGCTCGCCCGAGGGCTGGAGTACGCCGGTAGGCTTCGCCGTTCTCGCCCTGCTCTTCGCGGTCACGCTGGGTCTGGCCTGGCTCCAGTTCACATTGATCGAGAACCCGATGTACCGGCGCTTCGCCACCGCCCGGCGCCGACGGACGCCGAAACCCGTTCCGGCCGCCGAGCGTGAATGAGGGGGTTGTGTGCGGCGCCGGTGCTATTTTCTGCGGGACCGTCGTCGACTCCGGCGGACAGCGTCCGCCGGAGCGGCAGTGAGAAGCATCAATTTGGAGGGGCACTGATGGCCCAGTACGGGATCTTGGTCTACCAGCCGGCGCCGGCCGACCCGATGGACCTCCCGGCCGACTACGAGAAGGCGCTGGAGAGCTACCCCGACCAGGTGGCGGCACTGGGGGTCACCCCGGTCACCGGATTCGCGCTGCAACCCAGCACCGTGACCACCTCGGTCCGCGGCGACGTGGTCATCGACGGCCCGTTCATCGAGGCCAAGGAGGTCGTCGCCGGGTTCTTCGTCATCGAGGCACCCAGCCCGGAGATCGCGCTGGAGGTGGCCAAGCTCAACCCGGCCACCCAGTACGGCGGCGGCGTCGAGGTCCGGCCGCTGTTCGTCCCGCCGGCCGAGTGACGCACGCCGACGCCGACGCCGCGGCGTCGGCGTCGGCGTGATCAGGCGTGCGACCCCCGGTGGTCGGCGGTCAGTTTTTCCAGCGCCGGCACAACGTCGGCCGGGGTCGGCATCCCCCTCGTTTCGGTGCGCAGCCGGGCGGCGTTGTCCGCGAACGACGGGTCCTCCAGCACCCGCCTGAGGCTGTCACGAAGGATGGCGGGGGTCAGGCTGTTCGCGTTGGCGGCATAGACGCCGGCCCCGCGGCTCTCCAGCCCGTCACTCATCGCCACCGGACCCCACCACTTCTCGACCTTGGCGTCGTGCGGGACGATGACCTGCGGAACGGCGTGCTCCGACGCCGTGGCGAAGCTTCCCACCCCACCGTCGTGAACGAGCGCCGCGCACGTCGGCAGCAGCGAGGTGAACGGGACGAAGTCGACGTTGCGCACGTTGTCCGGAATCGCCGTCGCCGGCCCGAGCTGCTGGGCGTTGAAGGTCGCGATCACCTCGACGTCGAGGTCGGCCACCGCCTCGAAGAGGCCGCTCACCGAGGCCGCCTCGCCGATGCCAGCGTCCCGGTGCGAGATGCCCTGGGTGATGCAGACGCGCCTACGGGCGGGCGGCTCGAACACCCACCGCGGCGTCGTCGCCGGGCCGTTGAACGGCACACTGCGCATCGGGACGTAGTGCACGCCCTCCGGCTGCCAGATCCACGGCGGCGTCGGGGCGATCGTCCACTTGCCGAGCACCGTCGTCTCGTCGAAGTCCCGGCCGTACCGCTCCAGGATCGGCTGCAGCCAGTCCCGCAGCGGATCTCCGGCGGTGCCGAGCCCGGCCCGGCAGGCCGCGCGCACCTGCGCCATCCGGTCCACGCTGAGGATGAAGCGGGCGTGCACGGCGCCGACGACCTGCGCCGCGACCGCGCCGGGAAAGGCACTGGAGTCCCAGATCACCAGGTCGGGGAGCCACGCGCGGGCGAAGCCGACCAGGTCGTCGGTCACCGCGTCCGGGAAGAAGACCTGATGGACGCCGAGGGTGAAGTCGCGGAGCTCGACGTGCGGGTCGCCCCAGCCGTAGTCGCTCTGCACCGACCTCCCGGTGCGGTCACCCCGCGGGTCGCAGGCGCCCGCCGGCGCCTCGAAACCCGCCACCCGCTCGTGCAGCGGGGGCATGTCCGCGCCGATCGCAACACCAGGCAAGCCGCAGTGCGCGATCGCCTCACTCAGCTCCGGCGGGGCGGCGACGCACACCTCGTGCCCCGCGGCACGGAGCGCCCAGGCCAGCGGCACCTGCGCATAGAGGTGGGCCTTGAAGGGATTGGTCACGAAGAGGACGCGCATGGCGCTCAGTATGGTGCCGGCGCCCGTTCCGGGTATCTCCAGAAATGCGCGCCCGGGAAACGGTTGGTCCGGCGCGCGTGTCACTCCCCTCGACCGCGCTCTGAGACCGGAGGCTACGGTAGTGACAACCCGATCGCTCATGCCTGGACGCCCATGCGCAAGCCCTCCTCTGACGACGTGAACAGGGACGACGACGAATCTGCGGCCGGCACCCACTCGGCCGAGGTCCGGCACGCCGTGGCTCTCGCGCACCGGCGGGAGTGGGGAGCGCTCCTCGCCTCGACGGCGCGGCTGCTGCGAGATCTCGACCTGGCCGAGGAGTGCGTGCAGGACGCGTACGTCTCCGCGCTCGACGCCTGGGAACGGCACGGCGTGCCGGAGAACACCGGCGCCTGGCTGTCCACCGCGGCACGCCGCAATGCGTTGGACGCGCTGCGGCGTGCCAAGACCCTGAGATCCAAGCTGCACCTGCTCGTCGAGCCCGAGCCCGAGGCCGACACGGCGCAGGCCGGCTCGGCACCCGGTCCGCTGATGTACGACGACCGGCTCCGGCTCATCTTCATGTGCTGTCACCCGGCACTGGCCCGCGAGTCGCAGATCGCGCTCACCATGCGGCTGGTTTGCGGCGTGAGCACCATCGACATCGCCAAGACCTTCCTCGTCAGCATGCCGACGATGGCGGCCCGGATCACCCGGGCCAAGAAGAAGATCATCAGCGCTGGCATCCTGTTCGGCGTCCCCGAGGCCGACGAGCTGCCGGAGCGGCTGCACTCCGTGCTCACCGTCATCTACCTCCTGTTCACTACTGGCCACACCGCACCGTCCGGTCAGACGCTGACCCGCGCCGACCCCGCCGAGAGCGCGCTCGACCTGGTTCGCATGCTGCGTGAGCTGATGCCCGGCGAACGCGAGGTGAAGGGGCTGCTCGCGCTGCTGCTGATCACTCACGCCCGCCGGGCCACGCGGACCGACGCCGAGGGCCGGCTGCTGCTGCTGGAGGAGCAGGACCGGTCAGCCTGGGATCGGGCCGCCATCGATGAGGGTCGCCGGCTCGTTGAGGAGGCGCTGGAGGGCGCGGCTCCCGGCAGGTTCACGCTGCAGGCGGCCATCGCGTCGGTGCACGCCACGGCGCCGGCCTACGCCGACACCGACTGGGGCCGGGTGCTCGTCTTGTACGACGAGCTGCTGAAGGTGTGGCCGTCGCCGGTGGTCGCGCTGAACCGGGCGGTGGCGATGGCGATGTACGCCGGACCGGCGAGCGCGCTCGCCGAGGTGGAGAAGCTGGAACACGCCGGTGGGCTGGCCGGCTACCACTACCTGCCAGCGGTCAAGGCCGATCTGCTGCGCCGCCTGGACCGGCGCCCGGAGGCCGCGACGGCCTACCGGCAAGCGCTCGACCTCGCCGACAATGAGGCGGAGCGGGCGTTCCTGGCCTCCCGGCTCGCCGAGATCGTCGACCCCTAGCCCTGCTCTTTCATGAGGGTCGTGGCGGTGGCTGATGCCGGGCCAGACGTCGATGTTCATAGATATTAACGGATGTGGGCGTGGTGGTCCGGACGACGTCGGGGTCGGTGTCCTCCGGGGGCCTTCCGGATTGTGGTGGTCGGGCGGGTTGTCTGGTCAGGTGGCGGGTCGAGGTAAGGCGGTCAGGCGGGTGAAGGCGGTGGCGAAGAGGTACTGCGATCACCATGAACGTGGCGGAGCTCGCGCAGCGGGGCGCCGCGCTGGAGGCGAAAGTCGGAGTGCGTCGTGGGGAAGCGACCGCGGCCAGCGCCGAACGCGGCGTCGCCGACGATGGTCCTGAACTGCGCGGACACGCCGGCCCGTTGCTGTCATGTCGGCTGCGGTGACTCCGGCCCGGGAGGTTGCCCTCGAGACGGGTCACCTGGTGCTCAGACCCTGGCGGGTAGCCGAGGCTGTCGTCCAGCGAAGGTCGGGTTCACCGAGACCGAGCGGAAGGAAGTGGACGCGGTCCACGGGACCACCCTGTTCACCACGATCCGACTCTGACACACCCGAGGTTTGGCAAAACGGCGACCCATGCTGACGCGACCCGCGTGGCGATGGCGATCGGGCTGATCAGGGAACGGGGCCGGGTGAGGCCGTTGCGGCCCAGGGTCGGCATGCTGATCTCACCGGGTGAGCGGGTGCTGTCTCGTTCCGATTGTCGGGGCATCCGAACGACTGGTGCTCCTGGCATGCTGGGTGCATGATCGACCTTGCAGGACAAGTGGTCCTTGTTACCGGCGCGGGACGTGGCCTGGGCAAGTCCTACGCTCGGCTGCTGGCCGCCAGAGGCGCGGACGTCGCCGTACACGATGGGGGAGTCGATCGCGACGGTAGCGGCAACGATCCTGCTCCCGCCCATGCTGTCGCCGGTGAGATAGCCGACGGTGGAGGGCGCGCGTCCGTGCACGTGCAAAACCTGGCGACGCGTCACGGCTGTGAGGAACTGATCGCTGAAGTCCTCGCCGAGCACGGACGCATCGATGCGTTAATTCATAATGCCGGCATTGTTCGTTACCACGGCATCAGCGAAGCAACTACGGACGAGTACGACACGACCATGGCGATCAACGCCCATGCGGCATGGTGGCTTTGCTCGGCGGTGTGGCCGCTGATGCGGAATCAGCACTACGGCAGAATCGTACTGACCACCTCGGACTTCGGACTACGCACCATCGACGGCGCTGACGTGGCCGCTTACAGCGTCAGCAAGGCGTCACAGTTTGGTCTTATGAACGCACTCGCCGGCGAAGGCCGAGCACACGGGATCCTGGTAAACGCGATCTGCCCGGTGGCTGCCACCCGCATCTTCCGTCGTGCCGTGCAACCGCACGAACTCATGCCCGCGTCGGTGGCTCCAGGAGTCGCCGTGCTTGCCTCCCGCGAGTGTCCCTTCACGGGACATGTCCTCCGGGCCGCCGGCGGCGAGTGGAGGATTTACCAGGTCACCGCAGTGCGGCAGGCTGACCTCGGCTACGATGCCTCACCGGAAGCCGTGCTGGCATGGGCGGCCCACGCCACCGGTTGAGCCGGATCAGCTTGTGCCGTAAAGCCGCCGGCCGGACGGCGTGAGGATGTCCAGGACGCCAACCGGCGCAAGAAGGGGTCGAAGGGCGGCCGGCCGCCGGCCTTCGACCCCGAAACCTACAAACAGCGTCACTGCGTGGAGTGCGGCATCAACCGACTCAAACGCCACCGCGCCGTCGCGACCCGGTTCGACAAACTCGCCGTGCGCTACGAAGCCACCGTGCACATCGCCGCGATCAACGAATGGCTGTGACCGACTTCGACACAGGCTAGGGCGACGCCCGGGACTGCGCAGGCCAGATGAGAGCCACACGACCAGCGTGGGCAGCCGAAATGAGAGCGACAGCCCGGGCGCCTCGACCGAAGCCTGGCCGGGCCGCGGTCGCAGGTCAATGAAACAAGTAGCCGATGAGAGGGCGTTGCGGGTCGCTGTTGTACCGATTTAGTTCGCCGAGAAGTGGCCGTTCAGTGCCGGCCTGGCCGCACAGGTCTTGCATAGCGACCGTACTTCTCGGCGATGTGCGGGCCTGCTGGCAGACGCTGATTGTCGGCGGGCTACAGGTTGTTGATTCGGGCCAGCAGCTCTGCCTCGGTCAGGTTCTCCAGGACCGCGTCCTGCTTGCGGCCTAGGACCGCCAGCAGCTTCTCCTTCTCCAGCTTCTTGGCCGCCGCTGCCTTCGCCGCCTGGTCCTCCGCGATGCGGATGGCGATGACGTGCTTGACGACCTCCAACTTGGTCTCCAAGGTCGCCTTGGCCGGATTGGTCTCGGTGGCCACGAACGACTCGGTGTCGATGGCCTTGAGCTCGGCGTTGACGGCCCTGGCCACGTCATCGAGGCTGAAGCCGGACTTGGCGGTCAGCGGAAGCTCCCACAACTGTTCCGTGGTCAGCAGGCCCTTGGCCGACGGGTAGCGGAACTTCTCTCGCGTGGCTTTCTCGAAAATGGTCACGGTGGCCTTTCTAGGGTGTCTGGGTGACGATTCAGAACTGGATGCTGATGAGACGACGCCGGCCGCCGGTCATGGTCACCTTGGCGATCACGGAGCTGCGGACCGTGGAGCTGAAGCCGAGGCCGGACAGCTGATCCGGGGACGGCTCGCACTTGGTGCGATCCCCGAGAACCTCGAACACCTTGCGGTGCGGTTGCAGGTCGCCGCGGAGGAACTCGTTGTAGATCCCCCGCGTCGGTTGGTCGTTCACGCACCCCTTCAGGATGAAGAAGTAGTGCCGGTTGCCGACCTCGCTGTCGTCGAAGAAGTTCGGTGAGTACATGATGGTGGACACCGGCACGAACTGTTCGGTGGTGATGCCCCACAACTCCTTGCTCGCACTGCCCGGCTGCATGCCCTTACCCGGCCGGAAAGCGGTGATCACCCCGCCGGCGACCGTCATCCGGCCCACCTCGACGGTTTCCTTGTGGCCGACCGCCCGCTCGTGGCTGTAATGCTCGATCTTCCCGTTGTTCTCAGTTTCGATCACGAAGCCGACGTCGGTGCTGTCCCGCTTGCGGTACTGGTTCACCTCGATCCGGTACTCACCGTCGGGGACACGTTCGGTCCAGGTGACGTTCTCGACCGGCTCGCGGGAGAGCGTTCCGCCAGCGTTCATGTCGACGTCCAGCTTGTTGCGCTTGTCCTGGTACCAGATGTGGTCGCCGTTGGGTTCGAACACGTGCAGGTCGAGGTCGTCGTGGTTGAACCAGGACAGGCTCACCCGCAGCTTGCCGGTGACGTTACCGCCGGCCCGCTTGACCTTCTCCTTGATCGAGTCGGTGACGTTGCCGTTGTAGGACCAGCCGAAATCGTTGTCCCAGGTGAACAGCCGCGGGGCGGCAGGATGCCGGCCCGTGGTGAGACTGACGAGGTGCGATTCGTGGCTGTTGGCCACCCACAGGTCGATGGTCGCGGCAGCGGGCAGGATGTCCTTCAAGAAGGAGACCACGGGAATCTCCTCCGGCTTCGCCTCCCGAAGGCCCGCACCTGCCGACCTGGTGGTGGCTGCCTGCATGAGCAGCCCTGCGATGCCGTCCTTCATCCGCGGCTGTGTGTCGTTGTCGACCCACAGCACGTTGGTGACCGACACGTCGGAAAGCCGCGCGAACCGTCGCTGCAACGACTCCTCAATGCCCAACTCGTCGATGGTCTTCATGGCAGCCTTGACCATGGCCGGGGTGATCAACGCCCTGGGGCGCTGGTAATTCTGCGGTGCCACCTTCGTCTCGAACGACCGGACCGCCTGCTCCAGGTCGACACCCGCGGAGAGGTCCTGGACGAGGGTGCCGATCACCGTGTTGCGGAACCGGGCTGCCGGGTTCATGGCGTTGGCGAAGACGAAGGCCCGCCGGTCGGTCGCCTGCGTCCACCGGTTCTGGAGCGACCGGAACTCGGTCACCGCCCGACGATGCTCCGTGCCGCGGTAGAGAACGTTGTCGTCGATAAGGTCGACGATGGTGTCCAGAGCGTGCTGGGTCAGCTCGGCCAGGCCACGCTGGAAGACCTGCACCGCGGCGTTGAAGTTGCCCTGTGCCGCGCCGACGTCTTCGATGCGATGCCGCTTTTCCACCCGGCCGTGCAGGTGGTGCCACACCTCGACCTGGCCGTCGCGCAGCGTTCGAGTGGTCTTCGTCCCGTACTGCGCCTGAGTGGACCGGAAGATGGTGGACAACGGCAACGAAAGAACGAACTCGTCCAGAGCGGCGGCGACGACGGAGAAGACCGGGTCGGAGGCCGACACCCCGGACCAGACGGTGCGGACCCGCCCGTCGTGGATCTCAACGACGTTGCCGAAGTGCTTGATGAAACCGCGGCAGGTCGAGCAGTCGTACGCGGACCGCTCACGGAACCGCAGATTGGTGCCGGCGGGGAACGAGTCGAGAAAGGTGAGCCAGAGCGAGTCCCGGTCGAGACCGTCGCCGACGACGTACAACTCACCCCTGGACATCGTGGACAGGCGCGAAGTCGCATCCGTCACGAACTGCTGGAAATCGTCCACCGCTTCATCCCCCTTGATCGCCGGAGATCCTACGGAGCGAACGCCAACCGGAGAAACACGTTTCCGGCTGGCCGCATGGCCACCGACGGGCGCCGGTGGACGGCGGCCAGTCGACCGGAGCGGGCTACGGCGGTGGGGTGCGGCCGATGGTCAGCAGTTTTCACCTGTTGGCCGACGGCGCCGTTGGGTACACCCCGGCTCACGCTGTGGCTGCCTCACCGGGCACTGGCAGGCCTGCGTGGTCGAACAACTTCTCAGGCACGCCAGCCTCGCACTTGCGCGCTACCGGCAGACACGCTCAGCTACGACGCAGCACACAGACCACCTTGCCGAGAATCGTCGCGCGGTCACCGGGGATGACGGGGTAGCGCGGGTTGCGGGGTAGCAGGTCCACGGCGCCATCGCAGATACGCAAGACTCTGACGGTGGCCTCGTCGTCGATCATCGCGGCGATGATGTCGCCACTGTCAGCCACCGCTTGCTGCCGCACCACGACGACATCCCCGTCTGCGATGCCAGCTTCGATCATTGAATCCCCGCGGACCTGCAGCGCGAACAGCCTTCCGTGGCCGACGAGCTTTCTGGGCGAGGTCAGGACTTCCTCGACGTACTCCTCAGCCAGAATTGGAGCGCCGGCAGCGATCGAGCCCAGCAGCGGTACCTGAACGCCAGAGCGCGGGTCCGGACCGCCAGAGGCGTCTGGGCATCGCGATGGGCGGACGTCAACGGCGCGTGGCCCGCGTGCAGCCCGGCGCAGGAAGCCGCGCCTCCGAGGATGTCATCTTCGGACGATACCCCTCGTGTTAGATCAAATGTACTAACCGCTCCGCGTCGCTAGCTCGGCCTACCAGGTACGTCACCCCCGGGGTTCGGCTCACCCAGGAGCGCCGGCACCCGTTTCACTGGGTCGGGTCGCAGCTAGCCGGGCCAACGACTCCACCTTCGGCGGGAAGTCTCAGATCTACTGGGACAGGACAACACCACTGGACCCCGCGGTAGCGACTGCGGACACTGATACACCATAACGGTCATTATGATGTACCGAGGTTTTGTCCGGTTTATCACTTCCTCGGGATTGCCGGATTACCAATAACAAAAATTCGATAATTGACCCGCTGGTGGTGCCTGAAGGTGGGGGAGAGGGCGCTCGCACCGATCGACGCCAGTAGGCAGGCAGGACCACCGCATCAACCAGGTGGCGGATTTTGGATCATCCGAATCCCAGGGGCCGGTGTGGCCGGCGGATCGATTCGGACGCGGCGCCGGGCCCAGACAGCGACCTGCACATCGACAGGCGCACCCTCGACGACGCGATCGTCGCCCTGACTGGCCGGCCCCTCGACCAGCCCTGTTCCGGATCGACAAAGAAAAGGTGATTATGGGCAAGCTTGCCGTCGTCGAAGTGAAGCTGCTGGCCAGGGAGCCCGGGGCGATCTTCACGCTGCTGATCCCGCTGTTCATCCTGCTGGCGTTCGGCAGTTCCATCGAGCCCGGCGACACCGTTGTCCTACCGATGGCTGCACGTGGCGAGGCGGTGCTGTCCCCGTCCGTCGCCACCCGGCTACTCGGTCAGGTGCGCACCCCGGTCAACGCGCTCAGCGCCCGAGAGCTGGAAGTCCTGACCCTCATCGCGGAAGGCACCACCAACCGTGAGGCTGCCAGGAGGCTGTTCATCAGCGAAGCAACCGTGAAGAGCCACCTGCTACACATCTACGCCAAGCTCGACGTCAACGACCGCGCCACGGCGGTCGCTGAGGCGTTCCGCCGGGGCCTATTCGCTGTGGACAGAAGCTGAGCTCAGCCCCAGCGGCCGGTGCCCATGCCACAGCTGCCGCCGACCACCGAAGCTAACCTCCCGTGATCGCCCAGGCGGCGAGAGCACCCACAAACGCGAGGGGCAGCGCCACCGCCGCGACCCCGACGAGACGCGGCGCACGCCTTTCGCGCTGGGTATATGACAGCAGCATCGCGATGGAGATCAGCATGCCGACGAGTGCGACGGTGACGTACCAGGGCATGCGTACTCTCCGTTTCACCAACTTGCCGCGCGAAGTGTTACCTTGCGCGGAACCGTCAGCCTCATTCCGGTAGGACCGCTTCAGGTGGCTGGTCCGCGCAACCCGGACCGCGCAGCGCCCGGAGGGCAACGGTCACGTCCGGGGTGTGGTGCGGCTTGCGGGCCCGGTTTCGGTGCTTACCGATGATGGCGGCCCGATCGCACGTGGTCAACCTGCTGGAGGGCGGCGGTCAACTGGTCCAGGCCCAGCGAACCCAGCTCCAGCGCGTGCCGGTCGCCGGGGAAGGACGAGCGGCCGGCCAGCCACACCCGCTCGCCCATCTTGTAGGCCAGCGCCTGCCCGGGCCGGCCCCAGGTAACGTCCGAGCTCGGCGACGGCGTACGGTCCCTGGTGACAGCGGTCGCGTAGCAGCTCCAGGCGTCCATACCGCTCGATCACCGAACGGTATCGGTAGTCGCAGGTGTAGGCCGACGTCGAGCACCACCCGGGCCGCTCGCAGGAGCTGCATGAACCCTCGTCCATGAACCGCTCGGCGTAGAGGGCCCAGCCCTCCTGGCTCGCGGAGAGGCCACCGAGTAGGTTCAGCCGCTGCCCGAGACCGCCCTGTAGCACCTCGGGAGCCGAGGTGCAGGTGCTAGCTAGCCTAGGACGGCGCCGGCCCGCGGTTCGGGACTTTTTCATGCCAGCCGGGCGCTCGGCCTTTCGAGGGCGACCGGCCACCTCTGGAGTTTCGGTGATCACAGGTCGGCCAGCCGTCCGCGCAGGAATGCCCGCTCCCGCTCGTTCACGGTGAGTTCGAGCGCTGTCTGGTAGGCCGTTGTGGCCTCCGAGGCCCGGCCGAGCCGGCGAACAGGTCCACTCGCGCCGGCCGGGAACAGGTGATAGCCGCGCAGCGCGTCGGCGTCCAATGCGCCCAGGGCCACCAGACCAGCCTCCGGGCCGTCGCGCATGGCCACGGCCACGGCGCGGTTGAGGGCGACCACCGGCGATGGGGACACCCGCGCCAGTACGTCGTAGAGCGCCACCTGCGCCAGCAGCGCGGAGGAGGTCGCAGTCATCGACGATATTCGCGGCCAGTAGCACTTTCGGCCCCGGTGTGACGCCGGATCTTCCTCGCGCACCGAGGTGAGTCCACAGCACCGAAGAGCACCGCCATCTGAGCAGATGCACGCGGATCCCGATGACTGCCAGCAGCGCGGTCGAGGCCCGCAGGCCCCACTCGGCGAGCTCGTTGGTGCTTTCGCGCCCGAGGCGACCCCGCAGGCGCACACCAGCAGGATCGCGGTCAGCGAGTACCACCGGCCTCGCCGCGAACGCGGGTCGGGCACCGAATCCAGGTAAGGCCGCAGGTCAGCGATCCGGCCGGTGTCCAGCGGCCCCAGTTTCACCTGCATAGTAGGAATGGAGAAGCTGCAGCAGCAGGCACGAGCCACCTCAAGATCATCGGGCTTAGGCACCACAATGATCACGAAGCTCGCACCTGCTTTGCTATGCACCCCAACCGGTCACTTCCCGACCAGCCGCACGGCCCCGGGACTTGCAACCGCCCTGGACCGGCAGGGGGCGTCTCGATCATTTGATCGAGGCTCATTTATTCACCGGGTGCTAACAAAGCGTTTTTAGGCTTCGGTGAATGAGTCCAATCCCTGTAGCATCTGGAGGTTCCATGCCCCGCATCCGTCAGTCGATATCCCGACTGATCGCCGCTGCGATCCTCCTGGTCGCCGGCCTGGCCGTCGCACCTGCGGCCGCCTACGGCGCTGCCCAATCGACCGAGCCTGCCACGCAGACGAGTGCTTTCTGGTCCTGCTCGGTGCCGTCTGGATACACCTACACGGCGGTACGGCGAGAGCTCAACGTCTGTAACCCCGGCGGCTTCGCCAACTCCTACTATGTCGTTGCCCCCAGCGACCGGCTCTGGGCCTGCACTGTTCCGTCTGGATACACGTACTCCTCCGTGCGGCGACAGCTCAACGTCTGCAACCCCAGCGGCTTCGCCAACTCCTACTACCTGCGCGTGCCCCAGGCCGGAATCTGGGCCTGTACCGTCCCACCCGGCTTCTCGTACTCCTCCGTGCGGCGACAGCTCAACGTCTGCAACCCCAGCGGCTTCGCCAACTCCTACCTCCTCGTTGGCTGAACCACCGCCGGACCACTCAATCCCACATCGAAGATCGACAGCTGCACATACAACGTACTGCTGTCAGTTTGCCGGCGCGTAACTATGCATAGTGGGCATTCCTGTCATCCAGTATTTCCGATGTGAGGGATGACCAGGGCCGCGCCAGCGCTCATCTCTAGGGCTTTTTCGCCATCCGGTGCCGCTCCCGGCATCACGAAACCGGCGTCGCCGACGCCGCCAAGGAGGAACAGCACATGCCCAGAATCACTGCAGGGCTCGCCGCAGCCGTCACGGCTGGCGTCCTCGCGATCGCCGGCACGGCCGCGCCTGCGGCCGCCCGGCCGAGTGTCACCGCCGAGCTGTCCAACTTCCGTGTCGGCATCCAGATGATCGACAACGGCAGCCAGATCGGGGATGCCGAGTACACCCCGTACTCCAACTTCGGCGGCGGATGCTCACCATTCGCCGGAGACACCAACACGTTCGACCCGGACGGCGCCCGGCTTTTCCTGGAGCCGCCGCCGCGCTTCACACCTCTGACACGCGACTTCCGGATCGGCGTTCAGGCCACCGACCATAACGGCAGCCAGACCGGTGTCCTCCAGTGGTCGCCTTGGGCCAGCGATGGCGGCGGCGTGAGCGACTTCGCCTTCGACACCAACGGGTTCGACCCCGACCAGGTCAAGGTCTGCCTGGAGACCCGCGACATGCCGGCCGGCGTCGTGTTCTACGACTTCCGGTTGAGTGTCAAAGCGGTCGACCAGGGCAGCGCCGACCAGGGCGGCACCCGTCAGTTCACGCCGTGGGCGGCCGACGGCGGGGGCGCCAGCCCATGGGCGTACGACTCCAACGCCTGGGACCCTGACGGCTTCGCGGTCGGCATCGAGGTCTACTGATCGCTGCCGAGCAGGCTCAGCGGCTACTGGGCCTGCTCGGTGCCGACCGGTGGGCGTCCGTTAAGGATCCCCCAACGGTGAAACGATCATCGCTGTCGTCCATGGCGCTGCGTATGCCTCGCACCGTCCTGGCCAGCAGACCGCGATCATCCAGCACCGCCGTCTCGCGCTACTGTGCAAGCTGGTCACCGACAACACCGGCGCCCTGCGCACCCGTGTCGCCGGGCACATCCGGGTCGACCGGGGTGCCAGCACCGTGGCCGGGGCGATGACGGTGGCCGCCACTCGGCGGGGCGTTGTTCCTGGTCGCCAACATCGCTGCCCTGGCCGGCGGCGCGGCCATCCTGGTCTATCCGGGACGGCCCATTCCGACCCTGGTTTCCAGCCTTCGTGTTCAATCGCTGGAGACTGACTCCTGGACGCCACGGAGACGGGTAGCCAAGATCGAAACAGCCTTCTCGGTGTTCAACCGCACATCTGCCGCTATGCGTAGACCCGACTCCGCGATGGTGGCCGCGGGGATCCGGGCCGGGTTGAGACCCATGCGACGGGCAACCAGAACGCCAAGGTCGTAGCGGCTGATGACATCGGGGCCGGCAACATTGAGGACACCCCCGTAGCTGCTGGCGGCGAGCTCAAGCAGCGCGTCGGCAAGGTCGTTGACGTGTATCGGCTTTCGGATCATGTCGGTGAACAGCGCGCCCTGGACCCTGCCGGCAATCAGGTCACGAGTAAGAATCTCGTGTTGTCCCCGGCCGTGGCCGAGGATCAACGATGTACGCACCACCGCAGCCGTAGGATCAACAGCGGCGACCGCTGTCTCCGCCGCCGCCTTCGCGGCTCCGTACCGGTAGACCGGGTCGGGCGGTGCGGCCTCGTCGTAGTCGATCTCCCGGCCAGAGAACACCGCATCACTGGAGACGTGCACCAAGCGGCTGCCCTGATCGGCAGCGGCGGCGGCGACGTGTGCGGCGCCATCAGCCATGGCCCGCCAATTATCCCGCCCGGCAGCAGTGTGGATCACCGCATCGGGACGAACCTGTCGTACCAGGTTACGAACCGCTGCGGCGTCGCGAATGTCCAACTGCGCTCCGGCGATGTCGCTGGCGGCCCGCAGGTATGTGCCAATGACTGACCAGCCCGCATCTGTCGCACGCTCGGCTACTCGTGCTCCCAGGTGACCAGTGGCTCCTGTGATCAAGATTCGCCCAGTCATGGCTACGCACCATACGCCAGCTCATCGCGTCAGCTCCGCGGCTACGCGAAGTCGGCTCAAGGTGCCGAGAACTATCGGTAGTTGGCGCGAACTCGGCGTTCGCGGCCATCAACGGTGATAGTGCCGCCGTGTGGCAGAATCCACTGTGGTCGCGTGTGGCCGAAGGGGATGCCGACACAGATGACGGCCTGCGGGTTGTAGTGCGTCACTACGTCCACGATCGCATCGCGTTGCTGGTTGCGCAGCAGCTTTCGGTCTTCGGCTGCGGGACGGTGGGTAAAGTCCGAGACCGGAGGGCGGGCCACCAGGACCGCGTCGACCGCGCCAAGAATGCCGCGTTCGCCGAGGGTACGGACGATCCATGCAACCTTTCGGGCAGGTAGGAGCTTCTCCGAGGTCTCGATGATCAGTACCCCGCCGTCCAGGATGCCGGGCGAAGGCGGGAAGCGCCCGGCACCCAGGATCCATTCGATGACCTCGAGGCAACCGCCCCAGGCCGTGCCAGTGACTGTGCGCCGAGGCCCGTGCCAAGTCCATGGCTCGGTGGGTTCCCGCTCGCCGAAGTGTTTCAGGGCTCGCGGGTCGGCCCAGTCGATTCCGACGTCCTCGGATTCGCCGGGATCGGTGATTTCCAACGTCTCCCCGGTCAGTAGGGCCGCCCGTAGGGATCGGGCGTGAATGTCGTCCACGCCCGGACCGGGACCGAGGTGGACTTGGGTGGACCCGCCGTAGAAGCTGGCGATGCCGAGCCCCCACAGCCAGTGGTGCAGGTTGGTGTTGTCGCTGGTGCCAAGGAACGGTTTCGGGTCGGCGCGGGCGAACTCGGCGTTCAGGTGGGGGATGACCGTGATCTGGTCTTCGCCTCCGGTGACGGCGAGGATGGCGCGGACTCGGGGGTCCGCGAAGGCATCGTTGATGTCGGCGGCCCGGGCTTCCGGTGCCGCACCGACCTGTCGAGTGGTCGGGTACTCCACCGGCACCAGGCCAGTGACCTCGGTAAGCCGTCGCATGGCTTGCTCGTGAATGTCCGGATAAGCACCCGCTGCTGCGAACGACGGTGAGATGACCGCGATGTGGCTACCCGGGTAGGCCTTGCGCGGGTGGACAATGTCCCACGTCATATTGAGATCCACCTGTAGTGCTGGTCGGATGCACGGAACATTTCGTACTGCCGGATCATACGGATCTCGAGGTGTTGTCGCTGCAGCGTCGGAGCTCCCTCGCAAGCTCCCGATCCTGGCCTGTGGTGGGTGGCGATGTCGTCCGCCTGGCGTTCCCGGTGCCGCCGTCCGGGTCAGAGGGCCAGTGCGACCGCTGCCCCGCTCAGCAGGACAAGCCCGGTCGACAGGCAGGTTCGGTACGCGCCGACGGTCGGGCCAGGGCCGCCTTCGCGTTCGGCGTGGCGGCTGACGAGCGCGGCGGCGAGCGAAATGGCGCCGCCTAGCACCATGTAGAGCGGGGTTCCGAAAAGCCACGAATAGGGCGCGAAGTGCACGACCAGCAGGATAACCGCGCCCAGCGGCACCAAGGTGTACCGCCTACTCAGGACCAGAAAGATGACGACCGGAAGGCCAAGCAGCTGACCGGTGGCCAATACCACCGACAGCGATTCGAGGGCGGCATGGCTTGGCCGGGGCGGGCCGGGGACCAGGAGCGTCAGGGCCAAAGCCGCTGGTAGCGCGACCATCCCCTGGAACAGCGTGACGATGGCCGCGGTCCGCGGACTGGCCTTCGCCCACGCCACGGCGGAGACAAGCCAGGTGCTCCCGTACGCAGCCAGGAACGCCCACCCGTATCGGTTCGCCGTGGCCAGCGCTCGCGTGTACTCCTCGACATCCATGGATCAATGCCTCCGGACCTGCCGGTCGTCAGAGTGAGGTTGTGCTGTGGTGCCGCAGGAACGGCACGACCGCCTCCAGGAACCTGGCCGGCTGGTCTCGGTGCACATGATGGCCAGCGGTGATCGTGACCATCCTGGCGTTCGGCATCCGTGCCGCTGCTGCCGCCAGCAACGCCTGCCGGTCGTCGCTGCTGGCCCCGTCAACTATCAGCGTCGGTTGCCTGACCGTCTCCGTCCCCTCCCACCAGGCCGGATCCGGATCGGTCAGTTGCGCCCGGATCGCGTTGACCACCGCAATGTCACACGGTATCGGCTCATCCGGTGCGACCAGCGGCGGCCGGTACAGATCTCCGGGCCGGGGCACGGTCGCGTCCTCCAACACCAGCTGCGTAACCCGGTCCGGGGCTGCCTGCGCGACCAGCACCGCCACCACCGCGCCCATGGAATGTCCGACCAGCGCGACGCGCGTCAACCCCACCGCATCCAGGAAGCCGAGTACGTCGTCGCGCATCAACTCGAACGAGTATGTACCAGGCCGGCTACTGGTTCCGTGCCCCCGCAAGTCCAGCACGAACACCTGGAAGTGGGTAGCCAGCTCCGCCAGCACGGGCATCCAATCCGGCCCACTGTCACCGAGGCCGTGCAGGAGCACCAAGGGTCGGCCGGCCGGACTCCCGGCCAGCTGGTAGCTGACGCTGACCTCACCCACATCTATCGAATCGATCATCCGCCCACTGTAGTGAGAGCCCAGGCGGCAAGATGCTCCCATGACAGCTCTAACCGCCGAACTCGTGGTGGATGGTCGCGCCCCACAGACCCCGGCGCTCGCCCCGAACGGCCGTACCATGTCCTACGTGCTGGCTCCCACCAGCCGAGTCGGCGACCATCTCGACACCGAGTTGTGGCTGGTCGATCCCGACGGTAGCGGTGCGGCACGCCGGGTGACCACGGACACCGCGACGGAGTCCCAGCCGCGCTGGTCCACGGACTCGGGCACACTGTTCTTCCTGTCCGACCGCGTCGAGCGCGGCGTCCCGCAGTTGTACCGGTTCACCCTCGCTGACGGCACCGGGACCGGGTTGACCGGTTGGCGGGCCGGTATCACCGACCACCTGCCCCTGGCCGACCGCAACCAGGTCGCCCTGCTCGCGCAGGATGAACCCACCGAGGAGGACGAGCGCCGCGCCCGGGACCGTGACGACGCTGTCGTCGTCGGGGCGCGGGAGCCACGAACCAGGCTGCGACTGCTCGACCTCAACACCGGCCGGGTCACTACGCCGAACGTGTTCGGCGATCGGCACGTCGTCGAACTTCGCCAACGACCGGACGGCGGCCCGCTCGCCGTGCTCACCCAGGCCAGCGCCGACAACGACTACGGTCCCCGCACCGCCCGGCTGCACCTGTTCGACCACCGCACCGAGGTCGCGGAGGACCTTGGGCCGGTCGCCGCCGACGCGCGCTCGCTGGCCTGGTGGCCGGCGGGGGACGGTTGGCACCTCGGCTACCTCGCCCTCACCCCACCGGGTCTACAGGCCGGTACCGCCGTGTTCGACCTTGCCCTGGGCACTCGTGTCGTGCGGAACCGCACCGCCGGGCTGCCGATGTGCCCCACCGAACTGCGCCAAACCGACGCCGCGGCACTGGTGGTGTTCGCCGACGGACTGAACACCACCCTGGCCCGGCTCGACCCCAACGAACTCACGCCCCTGTCGCAGCACCGGGGACGTCTCGACGGTCTCACCGCCAGCCGCACCGGCGCGGAGGTCACCGCGCTGACCGGCAGCCGGTATCAACTCACCAATGTCTACTTCGGGTCACCGGACGGGCCGCTGCGGAAAATCACCGACACCCGTCCGGAGCTGGCCGGGATACCGCTGGGCACGCAGCGACCACTGACCTACCACGCCGCCGACGGGCTCGCCCTGGACGGTCTGCTCGTACTCCCGGTGGGAAGGACCACGGCCGACGGGCCGTTCCCGCTGGTCACGATCGTGCACGGGGGACCGTACGACCGGCACGCCGACCGCTGCCAGTTGTTCTGGTTCCCCAGCGGCCAATGGTTGGCCACCGCCGGCTACGCAGTGTTCCTGCCCAATCCGCGTGGTGGGCAGGGCCACGGCCACCAGTTCGCCGCCCGCGTGGCGGGCCAGGTTGGCCGGGAGGAGTGGACCGACATTCTCACCGGCATCGACCTGCTCGTCGACCAGGGCATCGCCGACCCCGATCGGCTGGGCATCGCCGGGTCGAGCCACGGCGGCTTCATGTCCGCCTGGGCCGTCGGCCAGACCGACCGGTTCCGTGCCGCACTGGTCGGCGCCGGCGTCACCGACTGGGGCATGCTCGCCGCGACCGGGGAGAACGGCCAGTTCGAAGCCGCGCTCGGCGGCAGCACCGGCTGGTCCGGCATCGGACCACACCCACATGACGCGGTCAGCCCGATCTCCTTCGCCAGCCGCATCCGTACCCCGGTGCTGATAATGCACGGTGCCGAGGACACCAACGTCCCGCTCGGCCAGGCCGTGTATCTCCACCGGGCACTCCGCCACTTCGACGTTGAGCACGAGTTCGTGATCTATCCGAGGGAGGGCCACTCCATCCGCGAGCGCGCCCACCAACTCGACGTCCTACACCGCACGCGCGCCTGGTTCGACCGCTGGCTCTGCCCAGAACGATGATGTGCGCCGCCAGTACCAGCCGGTCGGGGCAGGGTGAGCTGTTCGGACCCGGCTGGCACTGGCGGCGCTTCGGAGATCAGGCGTTCAACACGTGCAGGACGGCCAGCGCGGCGGTGGCGAGCGCGAACACGACGGGGACCAGGACGACCGGGATCGGGTCCTTCGCGCGGGCATGGTAGCCCGCTGCCCCGATCAGCAGCAGGGTCAACCCGACGGCGGCAGCGACAGCGATCGGCCACCAGAGCAGGCCCAGCAGCAGGCCGGCGACCGCGAGGACCTCAAGGCCGCCGATCATCTGGGTGCGGGCGGGGGAGACCCCCAGGTGGGCCATCCGCTCCCGCATCTGGGCCTGGCCGGCGACCTTCGGTACGGCCACGGCCAGGATCACCGCAGCGAGAAGCAGGGTTAGAACGACGACGGGGATACCCACAACCTGTCCTTCGGGTAGTGGCGGACGATTTGCCGACCGTAACAGGGCCGGCCTAGGGGTTATGGTGCCGGCGAGAGTGCGACGACAGGCGTCCACATCGGCATCGCCCACGTCGAGGATGTGCAGCCAGTCAAAACCCGGCCTGATCCCGCTGATTGTGAGCCGCATGACTATTCGACAGGACTTCCGGGGCGGAGTGAACGTGGTACGCCGCCGCGGTGATGTCGTCCACCGGCCGGCGTCACCGGCGGCGCCGGCCATCCATCGGCTCCTGCGGCATCTGCGCGACCACGGATTCCACGGCGCGCCGGAGCCACGTGGCTTCGACAGCGACAACAACGAGGTACTCACCTTCGTCGACGGCGAGGTTCCCGAGACACTTCCGCCGCACCTGCGCACGCGGACGCTTCTCACCACCGCCGCCGGGCTGCTCCGGGCCCTGCACGACGCGAGCGCCTCGTTCCGTCCGCGCCCCGACGACCTCTGGCTGCTCCCCGCCCGGCAGCCGGCCGAGGTCATGTGCCACGGCGACGCCGCCCCGTACAACTGCGTGGTCCGGGACGGCGCTGCCATGGGCTTCATTGACTTCGACGCGGCTCACCCCGGACCGCGGGTCTGGGACATCGCCTACGCCGCCTACCGGTTCGCGCCACTACAGGCACCGAGCAACCCGGAGAGCTTCGGCAACCCGACGGAGCAGGGGCGTCGAGTCGCCGACTTCTGCCGCGCGTACGGGCCGCCGGTCGGCGCCGAGGTCATCGACGTCGTTCCGGACCGGCTGCAGGCGCTCATCGACGTCATGCGCGAGCAGGCCAGCCAGGGCAACGAGGCGTTCCAGCAGCACATCGCGGACGGGCACACCGATCTCTATGCGCGGACATCAGCTACGTACGCGCCCACCGCGACACCCTGCGGGCCGCGTTCGACGTGGACTGAAGCTGCCTTCGGGATGGGCTGCCGGCACTCGTTGGCGGTGTCGAGTGTCGGCGGCGGCCCACAGCGCGAGTTCGGCGTGGCGTCAGCTCGTGTGACGGATGACCAGGTCCGCGATGCGCTCGGTGAGTCCTGGTGCGAAGAACGGGTGGTGGCCCATCCCCGGCACGATCTCCAGCTGCGCCCCCGGAATCTGCGCCGCGAGGGCCACCCCGTGGGCCTGGGGGAACAGCGGATCATCGCTGCCGTGCAGGACCAGAGTCGCCGCGGTGATGCGGGACAGCGCGGCCCGCCGGTCATCGGCCCAGCGCTGTCCGGCGAGATCGTGGTTCGAGGCGGCAGCGACGTTGGTGGCACGGGCATAGCACTCTTCGACGAACCGCCGCGCGGCCAGCTCATTGAAGGGCAGGACACCGCCGTTGAGCACCCGCCACATGTGCAGGTCCGCCTCCATGCGCTGCTGGGCAGTGCCGCGAGGAGCCTTCGCCGCTACGGGCAGGTGGCTGAGGAATTCTGCCGTCGGGGGCGGGAGCTCGTCCGCCGCTGCCGGCTGACCGGCCAGTGCCCGCGCCCACGCTGGGCCGGGATTGTTCCCCATGGGTGAAGCGGCCAACGCCGTCAACGTACGGACCCGGGCTGGCTGATGTACGGCGAGCCACTGCCCGATCGCCGCGCCCAGCGATGTTCCGACGACGTGTGCGGCCGCGACGCCGTGGCTGTCCAGAACGGCCACCGTGTCGCCGGACAGGTCCGCCAACGCGTACGGATGCCGGGTGAAGTCGACGCAGTCGGAACGACCGGTGTCACGGTGATCGAACCGGATCACCTGTCGGCCGCTGCGCACGAGGGCTTGCACGAATTCGTCAGGCCAGCCGATGGCCGGGGTGGCGGTACCCATGACCAGCAGAACAGTGGGGTCAGCAGGGTGGCCGAAACGCTCGGTCCACAGCTGGACCTGCCCAGAATGAACGAACTTTTCCTCAGCGGTAAGCATGCCGGGCACCGTAGCGGTTACCAGGACAGCCAAAAGCCACTACCCACTGTAGTTGAAATTGATGCCCATGAGATAATGGACTGGTGGCAGCCCCAGACGGGCCGCCCGACTGGCAGGGTCAGGTAATCTAACTGTCTTGTATTCGCGTTGATGCCCGCTCCAGTAATCACGGTGCGTCACGCTGAATCCTGATCCTGATCCTGATCCTGATCCTGATCCTGGTTCTGGTGGCCAGATTGTCGCCAAGATCATGATCTGACGATGCGACGGCCACCTGGATGTCGGATTGACAGCGTTGATGTCGGGACGACTGGCGCGCCATGTCCACGGCAGGTCCGGACGTCTGAGCGTTGCCTTTGGCTGAAGCGAACTTGTCCCACCCCTATGCTCTCATTCCGTCGTGCATAGGGTCGTCTGTGGCGCACTCGTGGAGAACGGCGCGGTTGGCTGGACGCCCGGAAGGTCGACATCGGTGCCGACACGCACCGGCCCGCAGCGCGCGACGAGTTCCAGCGCTGAAACCAGCGAGTGAACCCGTGGTACCTCGGGTCATGCGTCGTCGCGGCGCGGCGGCTTCCGGCATGCGCGGGACGCACCTGGCAGGGTGCGCGGTCCCCGGTCGGGCAGGAACGGACAACAAATCCTGCCGGGACATGCAAACTGTGGCCGGCGCACCTGGGGCTACCGGCAGCGGGCCTGTCCCATGAGGTGAACACCGTCGACGCCCCCTGTACCCCGTATGCATGGGCTTGACCGGTTCCGTCGGATGTGCATAGCATGATCGCCCCGTTCGGCACGGATAGCGGCGCAGTCGGAGCGGGTCGAAGGCACGACGAGCATGGCTGAGGCGGGCGGCAGTGCAGAGCGAAGGATTCGGCGCGAGGGATCATTCCCGGAGTTCCCGGAGTTCCGAGAATGAGGAAGTGCTGGAGGCGGCCCGGGTCGTGCTCCGCTACCGCAGGATCGCCGCACGACGCAACCGCATCTCGCTGGTCTGCTTGTGACTGGCAGCGGGCCTGTCCGTGTACGCGGTCGCTGTCGTGCTCTTCTGACCTCCGGTCCGGTGAGAAGCCGGAGAATCCCTTCGCGGTGGCAGGCTTCCATACGCAGACCTCGTTAACCGGGCCGGTCGAGGTGGACGGTCACGGTGAGCCACCGGCGACTGCCCGACCACGGGAGATCCGGCCGAGAGCCAGCAACGCCACCAGCGTCGAGCCGAGCAGGATCAGCGTGGCCGCCGCCGCGTCGAACGTACGGCCCCGGTCGGTCAGGGTGAAGACGGTGACCGGCAACGTGCGCCAGGCCGGCGGGTAGACCATGATCGTGGCACCGACCTCGCCCATCGACAACGCGACCGCGAGTGCCGCGGCGGCCGACATGGCCGGCAGGCGCACCCGCCAGAGCAGCCCGAGCCCGACCACCACCGACGGGATGGCGACCGGTAGGTGCAGGAGCGCGTCGGCACCTCTGCGCAGCCAGCGGGGTGCCACAACGAAGAGCCGGCCGCCGTGGTGCTGCGCCAGGCGCTCGACGACGTGGGCTTGTCGGCGGTGCAGTTCACCACCCGGGTGATCGAAACTCAGGACGAGGCCGAACGGATCGGCTTCACCGGCTCGCCCAGCGTGTCTATCGACGGCAGGGACCCGTTCGTCGAGCCTGGACAGCTGCCGGCGCTGGCGTGTCGGTTGTATCGCGATAATGACGGAGGGTCCGGGGTGCCGCCGCTGGGTCCACTGCGCGAGGCACTCAGCTGGCCGCCGACCGGCGATCCCGGGAACGCTGAGGCTGTGCCGTTTCTACGATGACGGTGTAGGCGGCCTCGAATGCCGCGTCGGTGCCTACCCGGACTGGATCAGGACCGAATAGGCCCCGATCCGCGTCTGGAGCCCACCAGGGTACGTCAATTGGTAGCGTGATCCCATGGATCCGGCGCCTGAGCAGCACGACAACTGGGTGCCGGACCTGCGTACCCTGCGGTGGGCTGCCACTCAGGTCGACGCCGAAGGACTCGCTGCGGCAATCGCGCACGACGTCCCGCTACGGACTAACATCCCAGCCGGCCTGACGCAAGAACTCTGGCGCGCGGCGGCCGACGCGGCGTACGAGGCCACCTGGTGGCCAGTCCTGCAAGCCGCACAACAACTCCGGGAAGACCCCAGCCAAACGACCAAGAGTTGAGTGTATTCACTGACCGATCGGGGTGGGCATCACCGTCGTTCCTCTGTCGGGGTAGGCACGGCCACGGTGCCGCACATTCCCGGGGGCTCACACCCGGCCGGCATCCACCACCCGGTGATCTGCGAGTCGACGTCGGCGGGTGGCGGATCAGGCCCTCCACCATCGCCGCGACCTCCGCCGACGAGCACGTCTTGAGCTGGGAGTACACGCACACGGCCCCGTACCCCAACAGCCAAGCCGGCCCCGCGAGCACGAAACAACGCTGCGCGGGGCCGAGGGTTCGCCGGGAACCGTCAGCGCTGGTACGCCGGAGACCCGGGCAGCCGAGTTTCGCCCGTCAGGGGGTGAGTACCTCGTCGAGCCAGAGGCGTTGGGTGAACCCGCCGCGCTCGGCGCGCTTGCTGGCAGCCGCCTCCGCTACTTCCACCTCCGTGAAGCCACACGCGATCGTCAGGGCGGAGAGTACTTCGCGCACGTCGGCACGTTCACCAAGTCGCGCGATCCGTTCCCGCGGCCCGGAACCCCGCGCGCCTTGCCGTGACGCACGTGCAGCTTGCCGAACCGGCCCAGAGCCCACTTGATGTCATGCAGGTCAAGGCGGCACGCCTCGTTGACCCGTAGCCCCACCTCGGCCATCAGTCGGGCCGCAGCGTAGTTGCGGGCGGTGGGCGCGAACTTCCGGCACGTCGCCAGCTCTTCCCGCCACCCCGCGAACAGCACCTCGACCTCGGCCTCAGTCGGTGGGACGCGCAGCATCGCCTCGGCGCCGCCGCGCGGCCGATTGAGCTCGTCGATCGGGCACTCGAGCACCCGCCCGGTCAGGTTGTGGATCTCGACCTTGTGACGCAGTTCCAGGAACAGGAAGTACGTCTTGAGCGCCTGCGCCCGCACCAGCCGGGTGCCCTTGGCCGTCTCCTTCAGCACCCGACCGAAGTAGGCGTCGGCGTCGGCCGGCTCCATCTCCCACAGCGGCCGGCCGAACCAGGTCCGTACCTGCTCCAGGTGCCCGACATCGCCGCGGATCGTCGCGTCCGCCAACCCGGCCGAGCGCGGGCCAGCACATCGGTCTCGAACTCGGCGATGTCCTCCGGCCCCGGCTCGGCCCGGACCGCCCGCAGATCCCGCACGACCGCTAGTCCCAACCCGAGCCTCCTCGCCTTAACGGTGACATCAATCAGTCACCGACGACAACGACTCAGAATTTCTGAAGTGCCGTCAACCCGCACACAGTCACGTGAAAGACCGCAGACTCCTGTCCCGGCCAGGGGGAAACAGGATCAGACCTCAACAACCTGCCCCAGGAACTCCCGGGTTGTTTCTTAGACTGCCCAACCGCCGACTGTCCGCCCAATTCGGTCGTGTCAAGGGCGGGGGTGAAGGCCGTTGAGGGCGGTGGTGACGACACTGTCGGCGTACTCGATGGTGAGGGGGCCGCTCCGTTGTAGCCAGCGGTTGAGTATCGGCCCCCAGATGATGTCCACCGCCACGTCGAGATCGAGGTCCGCGGCGAGTTGGCCGGCCTGCTGGGCGCTGCGCAGCCGAGTTTGTTTGGCGTGCCGCATCGGCTTGTCCAGGCGTTCGGTGTAGGCGGCGGCCAGTTCGGGATCGTGCGTGATCTCGGTGGCCAGCGCGCGCAGTGGCTGGTCGTAGCGCGGGTCGTTGAGCTCCGCGACGGTGGCGCGCAGGACCGTGGTCAGATCTGCGTGCAGGTCGCCGGTGTCAGGAAGGAGCACCGGCTCACCCGCACCGCCCTCATTGCGCATGAGGAATGCGTCGAAGATGACGACGCCCTTGGAGGGCCACCAGCGATAGATGGTTTGCTTTCCTACTCCGGCGCGCTCGGCGATGCCCTCGATGGTGAGTTTGGCGTAACCGACCTCCTGTAGCAGGTCGAACGCGGCCGTGAGAATGGCCCGCCGGGAGCTCTCCCGCCGACGGCTGGGGTTGGGTGCCATCCCGTCATCATAGCTAGCGAGACGAATCGTATCGTCTTGCAGATGGGGATCACCGCGCGTAAGCTGCTTTACGAGACGGCGCGTCTCGTCTTATGCGTCACTCGTTGGAGGCAGGAGAAGCCCCATGCGCGACCCATCCGACACCGCTGCCCGCACCTGGTTCATCACCGGCGCCAGCCGCGGCCTCGGCCACGCCTTCACCACGGCCGCGCTCGAACGAGGGGACCGGGTCGCCGCCGCCGCTCGGACCATCGCCGCCGAAGACTTCGATGAGCGGCACAGTGAACGGCTGCTTACGCTGCCGCTTGACCTGACCGACCGAACGGCGGTCTTCGCCGCGGTAGCCACCGCGATCGAACACTTCGGGCGCCTCGACATCGTCGTCAACAACGCCGGCACCCTGTCCCTGGGCATGATCGAGGAATTCACCGAGGAGCAGGCCCGGGCCCAGTTCGACGTGAACCTCTTCGGCGCGCTCTGGGTCTCCCAGGCCGTCCTGCCGCAGCTCCGCACCCAACGGGCCGGCCACATCGTGCAGATCTCCAGCATCGCCGCCCTCGGGGGCTTCCCCAGCACCGGCCTGTACAGCGCGAGCAAATTCGCGCTCGAAGGCATGAGCGAAGCCCTTGCGCTGGAGGCCGCCGCCTTCAACATCAAGGTCAGCATCGTGCAGCCCGGCGGCTACTGGACCAACCTCTACCAGGACATGACCACCACCACGGAGATGGAGCCCTACGATCCGCTCCGCGCCCAGGTGCAGGCGCAGTGGGCGCACGGGTCGGTCGACAGCGAGCCCCGCCTCGCCGCCGAAGCCCTGCTCACCCTCGTCGACAGCGACGAACCACCGCTGCGGCTGCTGCTCGGCGGCACGGTCTACGATCTGGCCTTCGACCTCTCCCGTCGCCGGATGGACACCTGGGCCAGTTGGGAACAGGTCAGCCGGGCCGCCGAGCACGCCGTCCCAGCACCCGAAGGCGTTCGATAGCGACCTCCCACACCAGCGACCTCCCACACCTGCCCCGGCGCGGCTAGCGGTCGTCCCGGACGTGCAGGACGACCGCCGACACATCGGGGCCACCGTGCGTGAGCGCGGAAGCAGTCAACCGCTCCACCGCCTGCCGCGGAGTTGCTGCGGCCGCCAGGGTCGTGTGCAGGTGCTCAGGTGACACGTAGGAGCTGAGCCCGTCCGAACAGAGCAGGATCCGATCCCCGGAGGCCAGCGCCAACACGCTGATGTCGGGGGACCGGCCATCAGGATGGCCATCCAGGAAACGCGTCAGCTTGTCGGAAAGGTGGGGCACGCCGGCGGCGCCAGCGACCAGGTTCCGGTACAGGTGATCCTCGGTGATCTGGATGGTCCGATCCCGCTGCGGGCCCGTCGCCGGCAGGAGATAGGCCCGAGAGTCACCGACATTGGCCAGGGCGGCCACCGGACCGGCACTGAGCAGGGCGACCAGGGTGGTCCCCAGGCCCGCAAGGCTCGGTGCGGCGGCAACCTGGTGCCGCAACGCACTGTTCGCCGCGTGTACCGCTTCTCCCAGCACCACCGGCAGCGCCACCGGTTCCACGTCCCGGTCATATCGCCGCACTGCCTCGATCACGGTGGTGCTGGCGACATCGCCGGCACCATGGTTGCCGAGACCATCGGCGACCGCGAACAGACAGCGCCCCACGTGAATGGCGTCCTCGTTGCGTCGTCGACCGAGCCCCACGTGACAGCTCCCGGCAACGTCGATGCGCAGGCTCACCGTTGCGGGCCATCCTCCGGGCGCGCATTGATCATTTCAGGCCACGGCTCCCGCGCCGAATCACCACGATGCAGGAGGTGGATGCTCTCCACCCGGTCACTGGCGACCACGCACTCGGTCACCTCGACCGGCTCACCGTCGTCGCCAGAGACACCCACCCGAATGATCTCCAGCACCGGAAGGCTCACCCCGATCTCCAGCAGGGCGGCCTCCCGCGTACTGGGCATCCGCGCGCGGTGGATCTCCATCCAGGTGATCGGCCAGTGACCGCCGGCCTCCAGCCGGTGTTGCCAACCATCCGGCCCGGCGGCAGGGGAGTCCCACCCCGGTCCGTTCGCTGCCCGCGGGTGGATCCAGGAGGTAGTGACCTGGAAGGGCGGCTCCGTCTCGGGGCCGGTGACCCCGAACCGGCGCATCACCCGGGTACCGGGCTCAACCTTGAGCAGCTCGGCGACGCGCCGATCGTTGAGGGACTCCACCGCCGCCACCGGCGCGATGTGGTCCCGCCACACCTCCGGACGGGTAGCCGGCGGGAAGCAGTAGCCGGTGGCCGCGAGGTTCCGCTGCACCAGATCCCCTCGGGGCCGGCGTGGGCGGGCCGTTCCGTACCGCACGATGACCCCCGCTCCGCGACCCCCAAACCTAGCCGTCCCCTACTCCTTCTACACCCAGCCGCCGGCCGAGGTGACCGAACGCGGACTATCCGATGGCCTGACGGAAGCGGTCAGCCAGGCTGGAAAGCCGGTCGACTGGTTCGTTGGCGAACACGATCCGCAGATAGTGCGCCCCGCTAGGGCCCCAGCCATCCATCGCCGTGGCCGCCACCTTCGCCCGGTCGAACAAAAGCCCCGCCAGCGCGGCAGGTGTCAGCCCCAGGGGCCGGGTATCCACGAGCAGCGACCAGCCCCCGTGTGGCCGAACGACCGGATAATCCGAAAGCTGCTGCAGGACCATCTCGCAGCGCCGCTGCCACAGTTGGGTGGCGGCGGTGACATCAGCCTCGGCGTCGGGTGCGTCGAGCGCGGCCGCCACCGCCCCCTGCGCCAGCCCGACCTGGCAGACCACATTGGCCATACCAACGAGCTTGATGTCGGCGAGAATCGCGGCCGGGGCCACGACCCACCCGACCCGCCAGCCGATCAGCCGCAGTTCCTTCGATGCCGAACCGACGGTGATGGTGCGCCCGGCGAGGCCGTCATGAGCGGCTGGATGGCTGGGGCGAAGGCCGTCGAAACGGATCCGCTCCATCGCCGCGTCGTAGATCAGCCAGGCATCGTGTCGCGCACAGGCAGCAGACAACGCGGCCCAGTGTTCCGCGTCCAGGACCAGCCCGGAGGGCATGGCCGGGCCCATCATCAGCACCGCGGCGGTGCGGGGTCCGACTGCGTCGGCGAGGTGCTCCGGATCCACCACCCAGCCGGCCGGCGTGGGCTTGGCGGGCACGAAGCGCGGCACCCCACCGGCAAGCCGGACCCGATTGACCAGACCGGCGTAGATGGGGTCAACCAGCACCACCTCCTGACCCGGCTCCACGGTCGCCAGCAGCGTGTTCAGGACGCCGTTCAGTCCACCAGCGACGCTGACGCACTCGGTGTCGGGGTCGTATCGCCGGCCAGCGATGCGCGACACGTGAGCTGCGGCGGCCGCGCGCAGGGAACGCTGCCCCTGGAAGGGGAGATAGCTGTTGGCCGCGTCGTCGTCGATCGCGGTCCGGGTCGCGGCGACCGCCACGGCCGGTGGTCTCAGATCGGTGTCCAGATTCTCCAGGCGAAGGAAGTCCGGGTCGGCTACCGCGTCCGCGGCGTCGCCGACCAGATCAACGCCGATGCCCGGAATGTCGCGTAGGCGGCTGACGGTCATGTGACCCTCCTCAACGTCCCGCTCTGTTCGCTTCCCTGGAACGAACGTAACACTAAACTGGTACGCATGGATTTGGCGCGTACGGTCGGCTCGAATGTGCACCGACTGCGAAACACCGCAGGCATGTCCCTGGCCGACCTGGCCGCAGCCGGCGACCTCAGCAAGACCACCCTGCACAGCATCGAGCAGGGGCACGGCAACCCAACCCTCAGCACCCTGTGGGCCCTGGCCGCGGCGCTGAGGGTGTCGCTCGGCGAACTACTCGAGACGCCCACCCCCAAGACCGACGTCGTACGCGCCGACGATCCCCAACCACGCGTCAGCGGGGACGCCGTCAGCGCCCGCCTACTCCACCGCATCCAACTGCGCGGCACCGTGGAGGTCTACGACATCGACGTGACCCAGAGCGTCCAGCACTCGCCCGCCCACCTGCCCGGCGTGCAGGAGTGCATCATCCTCACCCACGGAAGCGTCACCACCGGCCCCACCGACGCCCCCGCCACCCTGGCCGAACACGACTCCATCCGCTTCGACGCCAATCATCCGCACCAATACCAGGGCCACGATCGGCACAACCGGGCGGTTTTGCTCATGTTGCACCCCGAAACCTGAACCCTCCGGGTGGCGCGACCGTCCGCCAGCGCTCCAGCATGACGCCCCCAACACCCAACGATATCTCTCAATCATGTCACTACTTCGTAAGATTTGCATTAATCAATGCGAGTAGTGTCGGCGAGAGGGATCAACAAGGGAGGCGGCAATGCGTCGGTACGCGACCGAACTCATCGGAACATACTTCCTGCTCCTGACGATCGGCCTGGCCGTCACCACGATGAACGCCCTGGCGCCAGTGGCAATAGGCGGAATACTCATGGTCATGATCTACGCCGGAGGACACATATCCGGGGCCCACTTCAACCCCGCCGTAACACTGGCCGTTCTCATCCGCGGCCGCATCAAAGGAGCCGACGCCGGGGGATACATCCTGGCCCAACTCCTCGGCGGCCTAGCCGGCGCGATGACCAGCCAACTCATCCTCGACAACGCAAAGCCGACAGCGCTGTCACCGACCGGGCGCGAGATCTGGATGGCACTGGCGGTAGAAGCCCTCTTCACCTTCGCCCTCGCCTACGTGGTACTCAACGTAGCCACCAGCCGCAGCCACCCGGACAATTCCTTCTACGGCCTGGCAATCGGGAGCACCGTCCTGGTCGGAGTAATCACAGTCGGTGGAATCTCCGGCGCGGCATTCAACCCGGCAGTCGCCTTCGGTGGCGCCGCCATCGGCCTCTTCGCCTGGTCCGCAATCTGGATCCACCTCCTCGCCCAAGCCATCGGAGCGACGCTCGCCGCGACGGCCTTCCTCGCCCTCAGTGAGCAAGACCGCGAACCCGCCTGACCCCGGCGGCGGCTGGCCCTGGCAGCGCTCGGGGCCAGCCGCCGCCTCACGTCGACAGCAAATCCGCCAGCACCCGATGGGTGCGATTCGAGCGCACCGCCGCCCGCTGTTGACCCGCCGTCACCTCGATGTATGCCTGCGTTGACGCCAGTGACACATGCCCCAGTAGCCGCATGATCTCCGCCGCGCTCGCACCGTCCTCCGCCAGCCGTGTCGCGAACGTGTGCCGCAGCGCGTGCAGCCGCGCCCCCGCCGGCACCCGGTCACCAATCCCGGCCCGCCGAAAGCAGGAGTCCACCAGATACTGCAGCCCACCCCGACGCAGCGGCCCGCCCCGCCGATCCAACAACAACGGCGCGTCGGGGCGCACACTGCGGGCACCAAACCGCCGGCGACAACTGTCCAGGTAGTCCGCCAACACCTGGTCCAACTCCGGCTCCACCGGCACCACCCGCGGTCGCCCACCCTTACCGGCCACATCAAGCCGCCGCTCGCCGACCCGCCCGGCCAGGGACGCCACCCGAAGCGCCAACATCTCGGCCAGCCGCAACCCACCGCACAACGCCAGCGCCAGCACCGCCACGTCCCGCTGCGGCCAGGGGTCTCGCTGCCGGCCGTCAACCCGGGCCACGGCGGTCAACAGCTGCTCCGGGGTATCCGCTCCACGCAGTGGCTTGGGCCGGGGTAGGGGCGCCTTCGGACGCCCGACCGCTGGCATCGGGTTGCCGGCCACGATCCCGTCCGCCACCAGGAACACGAAAAAGCTGTTCCAGGTGGACCAGGCGCGATGCACCGACGCGGCGGAGCGGGCAGCGGCAAAGTGGGCAAACGCCGACCGCAGCGTGCGGGAGTGGAGCGCCGCCAACGGCAGGGCATCCAGGGGGAGGGGAGGGGCGAGCGCCTCGGCGGCGATGCTCGCCACGGTGCGCAGGTCCCGCCGGTACGCCGCCACCGTGTGCGGGGAAGGTTTGCGGGTGGCGCGATCAGTCAGGAACTCCTCGATCAGCTGCACCACCGGTTCACCCGACCTATCCTGCATAAGGAACATTATGCATGAAACTCACGTTTTGGACAGAGGGTTGGTGGGTTTCCCTGACAGAAGGGGGGTAGAAGCGTGATAGCCCGACTGGGCTCACTCGCCAGCAGGGTGCGACGACAGTGCCGGCGCAGCTGGGCACCGGAAACCGCTCAACCAGCGGTTCGGTGTGCGGCGGCCGCCCGTGCCGCCAGACCGGTTGCGGCTCCACCATCAGCACGATCCGGCGGGCCACCACCTGGGCTCATATCCGGCACGGACTCTGACCCGAACGCCAGCGCCTGCCCGGCCAGGTAGATGGTCAGAGCGGCTGCAGCCATCACTGCGCCCCGGGCTTGGTTGCGCCGCAGCAGCCGTCGCCGCAGCCACCGGCGGTCGCATCACCAGTGGTAGCGACGGCCGGGGTTGCGTGCAGGGCGGCGTTGGGCGCGCAGCAGGTGTCGCCCTTCCACGCCTCGCGGCCTTCCTTAACGGCGACGGCGGCGATAATCAGGGCGGCGATCGGATCGGCCCAGGACCAGCCGAACAGGCTGTTGACCGCCAGGCCGACGAGTAGGACCGCAGACAGGTAGGTGCACAGCAGGGTCTGCTTGGAGTCGGCCACCGCCGTGCGGGAACCGAGTTCGCGGCCGGCCCGGCGCTGCGCGTACGACAGCACCGGCATCACCAGTAGCGACATCGCGGCCAGCACCAGGCCGACGCTGGAGTGCTCAGCCTCTGCGCCACCGAGCAGCGCGCGCACCGATTCCATGGTGATGTACGCGGCGAGGACGAAGAATGATACGGCGATGATGCGCAGCGCCGTCTTCTCCCGCGCTTCGGGGTCGCGGCCGGCGAACTGCCACGCCACCGCGGCCGCGGAGGCCACCTCGATGATCGAGTCCAGGCCGAAGCCGATCAGCGCCGTCGACGAGGCGAGGGTGCCGGCGGTGATCGCCACGACCGCCTCGATCACGTTGTAGGTGATCGTCGCGGCGACGAACAGCCGCACCCGGCGGGCGAGCACCGTCTGCCGCGCTGGCGTCGGTCCGGCCGGGGTGAGCTGGATCAGGGGCAGGCTCATCAGCAGCAGCCCTTCGCGTCAGAGTCTGGGCACGCGGCCGGGTCCACGGCCAGGACCAGGCCGAGCAGGTCGCCCAGGGCGTGCGCCAGCCGCGGGTCGGCCAACTCGTAGCGGATGCGTCGGCCCTCCGGCGCGGCGACCACCAGGCCGCAGCCGCGCAGGCAGGTGAGATGGTTGGACAGGTTCTGCCGGGTCGTGCCCAGCAGTTCGGCCAGCTCCGCGGGATATCCGGGCCCGTCGCGTAGCGCCAGCAGTAGCCGCGCCCGGATCGGATCCGACAGCGCGTGGCCGAAGCGAGCCAGCACTTGCCCGTACGTCAACGTCTCCACACCCACAACAGTACATCTGATGCTGTACTAACGGCAGTGGGATGCGTGCGGCCTCACAGGGAACCCCCAGCAGCCGCTCAGCCACTGAATAAAGCCGCCGCTGTATCCTCGCCGGGGTTGTGGAAGGGGCGCCCGAGCGGACGGGCCCGCCGGATGAAGGGACGCTGATGGGGACGAACAACGCTCGTAAGCGCACGGCCAAGGGGCCCTCGAGCGCCGGCGGCGCCCGGCCCGGTCGTCCAGGAACGGGTGTGCCTCACGGCGGCACGGGGTCCGCCCGCGCGGCGGGAGCGGCCCCGTCCAAGGCTGCCCAGTCGGCGGCCAAGGCAACGCGGAAGATCCGCAAGACGGGCATGAGCACGAACCTCAAGGTGACCCTCGGCGTGCTGGCCGTCGCGCTCGCCGTGCTGGCCGGCGTGGTGCTGGTCAACCGCGGCGGCGACAGTACGCCGGTGGCCGTGGCCGAGGCGGTCGTGCGCCCCGACAGCCACCGGCTGTCCACCGCGGTGGACAGCAAGACCACCGTGGTGGAGTTCCTCGACTTCGAGTGCGAGTCCTGCCTGGCCGCTTACCCGAGCGTGGAGAAGCTACGCGCCGAGTACGGCGACCGGATCACCTACGTGGTGCGGTACTTCCCGATCGCCAGTCACCCGAACTCCTACAACGCCGCGCACGCCGCCGAGGCCGCCGCCCGGCAGGGCAAGTTCGAGGCGATGTACAAGAAGCTGTTCGACACCGCCACGGTGTGGGGTCACCAGCAACAGTCGCAGGCCGCCGTGTTCGAGGGCTACGCCCAGGAGCTGGGCCTGGACATGACCCGGTTCAAGGCCGACGTGGCCAGCACTCAGGTCGCCGACCGGGTCAAGGCTGACGCCGCCGACGGCGAAACCCTCGGCGTGCAGGGCACCCCGACGTTCTTCATCAACGGCGAGAAGTTCACCGGCCGCCCCGACTACGCCGGTCTCAAGGCCGCCGTTGACGCCTCGCTGAACTCGTGACCGCGACCCTCGCCGACACCGCCGCCAAGCATCCGGCCGGTGACCCGCCCACCCTGGGCTACCGGGTGATCGGTTGGACGCTTACCGTCGGCGGGCTGATCGGCGCCCTCGCCGCGTTCGTCCTGACCGTCGAGAAGATCGCCCTGCTCAGTGACCCTGGCTACACGCCGACCTGCTCGATCAACCCGATCCTGTCCTGCGGCTCCATCATGACCACCGGCCAGGCCGAGGTGTTCGGATTCCCGAACCCGCTCATCGGCCTGGCCACCTTCCCCGTCGTCGCCGCTACCGGCGCCGCCCTGATCGCCGGCGCCCGGCTGCCCCGCTGGTGGTGGCTCACCCTGCAGGCCGGCGCCGTGTTCGGCGTCGGGTTCGTGCACTGGCTGTCCTTTCAGAGCCTCTACCGCATCGGCGCGCTCTGCCCGTACTGCATGGTCGTCTGGGTCGTCATGATTGTGCTGTTCACCTACACCACCCTGCACAACCTTGACCGCGGCCACCTGCCCGCGCCGCGACGGCTCACGAACACGCTGCTGCAGGTGCACAGCGCCATCCCCACCGTCTGGCTGCTGATCCTCACCGCGCTGATTGGTGTGCGGTTCTGGGATTACTGGCGCACCCTGCTCTGACCCCCCCGCCCAGGGCGGAGCCTCAGCCCCGGCGGGGGATCAGGTGGCATGCCACCTGATCCGGCACGGGGGTTTCGGTCGTCGGAGGGGAGCCAGCAACCGCTTACTTGACATAATGTGCATTATCGAATCTTGGCGGATGGGTCGAGGTAGCCGAGAAGCCTCATCACGGGGTGGGCCTCGGGGCTAGCTGTTCCGGCTGACCAGTGGTTGTGGCAGCTGGTGGCCGTCACAGGATCAACGGCCGGTGACGCCGTCGATGAGTTCGCGAAGGATGTCGGCGTGTCCGGCGTGCCGGGAGGTTTCGCTGGTCATGTGAGCCAGTACCCAGCGAAGCGTACGGGGCTCCTCGTTCACGGACTGGGCCGTGCGGACGTCGAGGTCACCAGCCGCGCGGATGTGCACGTCGCTGTCGGCCATCGCGGCGCGGTAGTCGGCAATGACCTGTTCGGCAGGCTGATCCTCGGCGACCAGCATGTCCATGTTGGCGTCGGCGTACTGGGGGTCACCGGCCACTGTGTATCCGAACCAGTACCGCTCGGCGCCGGTCAGGTGCTGGACCAGCCCGAGCATTGTCGTATCGGACGCCACCAGGCGGCGTCGCAACTTCTCCTCGTCCAGCCCTTCCAGCTTTTTCAGGACGCAGGACCGGCTGAAGGACAGAAACGCCAGTGCCGTATCCGTCTCGTTGTCGTCGTTGAACGGCACGGGTTCGCGCTGTGACTCGAGCATGGGCACGACCCTACGGTCACCCGCGCCGGCAAGCACTCCCACACCAGCCGCTGAGCGTCTCCCCGAACACTGAGGTCACCCGGGCCAACGGAGACATCCCTGGGATCGAGTTCAGGGATTCATCCAGTGCGGGCACGACGCCGCCACCCCGATCGACAAGAACCAGGGGCAGTCGCGGTAGCCCCCTCCACCTCCAGGTCGACAACGTACTTTCTCACCGCGCCATGATCGCCTACTCCCCCAAAATGACCAACTCGAATTCCTCGTGCCGCCATACGACGGCTACCAGTTGGCCGGGTGCGGCGTCCCCATCAGCACCGGACGAACTGACGCCCGGGCGCCGGCGGGTGCTCAGGGGCTGACGTAGGCGGCGAGATGCTCGCCGGTGCGGGTGCTCCGGCTGGTGACCAGGTCGGCCGGCGTACCGTTGAAGACGATCTGGCCGCCGTCGTGGCCGGCTCCGGGTCCGAGGTCGATGATCCAGTCGGCGTGGGCCATCACCGCCTGGTGGTGCTCGATGACGATGACCGACCGGCCGGCGTCAACCAGCCGGTCGAGCAGGCCGAGGAGTTGTTCGACGTCGGCGAGGTGCAGACCGGAGGTCGGCTCGTCCAGGATGTAGATATCGCCCTTGTCGCCCATCTGGGTGGCGAGTTTCAGTCGCTGTCGTTCGCCACCGGAGAGGGTGGTGAGTGGTTGGCCGAGGCTGAGATAGCCCAGCCCGACATCGGCGAGTCGATCGAGTATTCGGTGGGCGGCCGGGGTGCGCGCCTCGCCCGCGCCGAAGAACTCTCGGGCCTCGGTGACCGGCATCGCGAGCACTTCGGCGATGTTCCGGCCGCCGAGTGAGTATGCCAGTACGGAGGTCTGGAAGCGTTTGCCCTGGCACTCCTCACAGGTGGACTCGACGGAGGCCATGACGCCCAGTTCGGTGTAGATGCTGCCGGCACCGTTGCAGCTGGGGCAGGCGCCTTCGGAGTTGGCGCTGAACAGGGCCGGTTTGACGCCGTTGGCCTTAGCGAACGCCTTCCGGATCGGGTCGAGTAGGCCGGTGTAGGTGGCTGGGTTGCTGCGTCGGGAGCCGCGGATGGCGCTCTGGTCGATCATGATGACGCCGTCGCGGCCGGCGACGGATCCGTGGATCAGGGAGCTCTTGCCGGAGCCGGCGACTCCGGTGAGGACGCAGAGCACGCCGAGTGGGAGGTCAACGTCGACGTTGCGGAGGTTGTGCGTGGTCGCGCCCCGGATTGGCAGGGTGCCGGTGGGTGTGCGTACCGATGGTTTGAGGGCGGCACGGTCGTCCAGGTGCCGGCCGGTGATGGTGGCGCTGTGGCGTAGGCCGTCCAGGGTGCCTTCGAAGCAGATGGTGCCGCCGGTGGTGCCGGCACCGGGGCCGAGGTCGACGATGTGGTCGGCGATGGCGATGGTTTCTGGTTTGTGTTCGACGACGAGGACGGTGTTGCCCTTGTCTCGTAGGCGTAGTAGCAGGTCGTTCATGCGGCGGATGTCGTGCGGGTGCAGGCCGATGGTGGGTTCGTCGAAGACGTAGGTGACGTCGGTGAGTGCGGAGCCGAGGTGGCGGATCATCTTGGTGCGTTGGGCCTCTCCCCCGGACAGGGTTCCGGTGGGTCGGTCGAGGGAGAGGTAGCCGAGGCCGATCTCGGTGAAGGAGTCGAGGAGGTGGCGTATTCCGGTCAGGAGTGGGGCCACGGTCGGTTCGTCGAGCTCTCGTAGCCAGCTGGCCAGGTCGCTGATCTGCATGCGACACAGGTCGGCGATGTTCCTACCGTTGATCTTGGAGGAGCGGGCTTCGATGCCCAGTCGGGTGCCGTCGCACTCGGGGCAGGTGGTGAAGGTGACGGCGCGCTGTACGAAGGCGCGTAGGTGTGGTTGGAGCGTGTCGACGTCCTTGGCGAGCATGGATTTCTGGATGCTCGGGATCAGGCCGGTGTAGGTCAGGTTGATGCCGTCGATCTTGATTTTGGTGGGTTCTCGGTGGAGGAGGTCGTGTAGCTCCTGCTGGGTGTACTTGCCGATGGGCTTGTCGGGGTCGAAGAAGCCGCAGGCGCGCAGGATGCGGCCGTACCAGCCTTCCATGCTGTAGCCGGGGATGGTCAGCGCGCCTTCGTTGAGGGTGCGGGTGTCGTCGTAGAGCGCGGCCAGGTTGAAGTCGGTGACCGCACCCCTGCCCTCGCAGCGGGGGCACATGCCGCCGACGCGGGTGAAGGCGACCTTTTCGGTTTTTGTGCGGGCTGCGCCGCGCTCGAGGGTGACCGCGCCGCTGGCGGTCACCGAGGGCACGTTGAAGGAGTACGCGTTGGGTGGGCCCAGGTGTGGTTGGCCGAGCCGGCTGAACAGGATGCGCAGCATGGCGTTGGCGTCGGTGGCGGTGCCGACGGTGGAGCGTGGGTTGGCGCCCATGCGTTCTTGGTCGACGATGATGGTGGTGGTCAGGCCTTCGAGGAGGTCGACCTCGGGTCGGGACAGCGATGGCATGAATCCCTGCACGAAGGCGCTGTAGGTTTCGTTGATCATCCGCTGAGACTCGGCGGCGATGGTGGCGAAGACCAGGGAGCTTTTGCCGGAGCCGGAGACGCCGGTGAAGACCGTGAGCCGGCGTTTGGGTATGTCGACGCTGATGTCTTTGAGGTTGTTCTCGCGGGCGCCGTGTACGCGGATCAGGTCGTGGCTGTCGGCGACGTGTGGCCCGGCGGGCTGGTGTGCCGGGCTGGTGGCCGTGCTCATCGGGTCTCCTGGGTCGGGTGTGTGTGCTGGCTGGGCCTGGGTGCTGGCTTCGGTTGCTGACGGTTGGGTTGGTGGCGGGTCAGAGGCCGCCGGCGACGCGGAGGATGGTGCCGGTGGTGTAGCTGGCTTCGGGTCCGAGGAGCCAGGCGATGGCGGCGGCGACCTCGTCGGGTTCGCCGGCGCGTCCGAGTGGGATGCGGGCGGCGGCCTGGTCGGCTCGGTCGGGCTGGCCGGATTGGATGTGGATGTCGGTGCGGATGATGCCGGGGGCGACGGCGTTGACGCGGATGCCGCGGGGGGCGAGTTCTTTGGCCAGGCCGAGGGTGAGGGTGTCGGTGCCGGCTTTGACGGCGGCGTAGTGGACGTATTCGCCGGGTGAGCCGAGGGTGGCGGCGGCGGAGGAGATGTTGACGATGGAGCCACCGGCGGGCATCCGGCGGGCGGCCTGCTGGGCGGCGAGGATGTAGCCGATGAGGTTGACGTCGACGACGTGGCGTAGGTCGGTGGGGTCGAGGTCGACGAAGGGGCCGATGGGGCTGGTGACGCCGGCGTTGTTGACCAGGCCGGTGAGGTCGCCGAGGTCGGCGGCGGCGGTGAACAGGGTGGCGAGTTGGTCGGGGTCGCGGGTGTCGGCGGGGACGGCGATGGCGGTGGTTCCGGTGGCGCGTAGCTCGGCGAGGACGGCGTTGGCGGCGGTGTGGTCGCGTTGGTAGGAGAAGGCGATGTGGTGGCCGGCGTGGGCGAGGCGGCGGGCGGTGGCGGCGCCGATTCCGCGGCTACCACCGGTGATGACGGTGACGGGGTTCAAGGGGGCCTCTCCTGGTGTGGGCGGGTGTGTGGCGAGGCTACCTCGGGGGTGTGATGGGGTGGCGCACCTTGGTGGGGCGGCGGCTGGTATCAAGTACTGCTGTCGGACAGGTGTACGGAAGAGGGGGTGTGATGTCGGGGCAGGGTTTGTCCACCGAGGAGGTGGCGGGAATCCGGGAGGCGGTTGCCGCGGGCCGGAAGCCGAAGGTGGTGTTTACCGCGTCGGCGGGGCAGATTGCGGGGCAGGTCGGTCAGGTCGTGGCGTTGACCGACCCGGCGGTTTCTGACGAGTTCGTGGTGGTGCGGTTCGGGCGGGACGAGTTGCCCTTCTCCCCCGTTGATGTGGCGGTGGCGCCGCGGGGGGCGGGGCGGAAGGTGCCGTCGGCGGAGCGGCCGGCTGGGGAGCCGGCGGCGGAGCCTGTGGTGGTGCCGGAGCCGGAGTTCGTGTTGGACACGCCGCCGCCGGCACGGACGGTCGGGGAGGATGCCTCGGCGCGGGCGGCGGAGTCGGCGAAGCCGGCGCGGCGGGCGGTGAAGCCGGCGAAGGCAGCGAAGGCGAAGGGGCCGGCGGGGCTGACGGTGACGTTGGCGTATGCCGAGGGTGAGTGGACGGTGGCGGCGCAGCAGGGGGCGAAGGTGCTCGCCAAGCCGTATGTGGTGAAGCCGGCGGAGGCCCTGCGGATGGTCGGGCTGGTGGATGTGTCGGGGGTGCAGGAGGCGGTGGAGCAGATCCTCGCCGCGGAGCGGGCCGAGGCGGAGCAGCAGGCGGAGAAGCTGCGTTCGGAGTTGGCGGAGGTGGAGGCGCGGCTGGCGGAGCTGCGGGAGGCGGGCTGAGCGCCACAACGACGGTCGCCCGCCTCCCGAAACCCGGGGAGGCGGGCGACCGTCGTTGTGGTAGGGCGTGGGGTCAGTGTTGCGGGATGTGGGCCACGCCGATGCGCTTGCGGAAGACCCAGTAGGTCCAGCCCTGGTAGGCCAGCACGATCGGGGTGAAGATCACCGCCACCCAGGTCATGATTTTCAGGGTGTAGGGGGTGGAGGCGGCGTTGGTGGCGGTCAGGGTGCCGGCGGCGTCCAGGGTGGATGGCAGCACGTTCGGGAACAGGGCGGTGAACAGGGTCGCCACGGCCAGGCCGATCGCGGCGGCGGTGCCGATGAAGGCCCATCCTTCCCGGCGGGCGTAGGCGGCGGCGAGGCCGCCGAGCAGGGCTACGGCGGCGGCGACGGCGAGGGCGATGGCGGCTGTGTTGGCGCGGATGGTCAGGCTCCAGGTGAGGAACGCGACGGCGAGTACGGCGGTGGCGACGCCGACGCGGACGGCGAGGGCGGCGGCCCGGTCCCGGATGTCGCCGACGGTTTTGAGGGCGATGAACACGGCGCCGTGGGTGAGGAACAGGGCGCCGGTGGTGAGGCCGCCGAGGAGTGCGTAGGGGTTGAGGAGGTTGAAGAAGCCGCCGGCGTATTCGTGGTCGGCGGTGAGGGGTACGCCGCGCAGGATGTTGGCGAACGCGACTCCCCAGAGGATTGCGGGGAGTAGGGATCCGAAGAAGATGGCGTGGTCCCAGCGGCGCTTCCAGGATGCTTCGGGGCGCTTGTTGCGGTATTCGAAGGCGACGCCGCGGGCGATCAGGGCGAGCAGGATGAGCAGTAGTGGTAGGTAGAAGCCGGAGAAGAGGGTGGCGTACCACTCGGGGAAGGCGGCGAACATGGCGCCGCCGGCGGTGAGTAGCCAGACCTCGTTGCCGTCCCAGACCGGGCCGATGGTGTTGATCAGGACGCGGCGTTCGCGGTCGTCGCGGCCGAGGACCGGTAGGAGCATGCCGACGCCGAAGTCGAAGCCCTCGAGGATGAAGTAGCCGGTGAACAGCACGGCGACGAGGAGAAACCAGATGGTGGTGAGTTCCATGTGGGGGCTCCGCAGCTCAGTAGGCGAAGGCGAGCGGGCGCTCGGCGTCGTCGGTGTCGTCGGGGTCGGGGGCGGGGGTCAGGTCGGGTACGCCGGCCTTGGCGTAGCGGATGAGGAGTTTGCATTCGATGACGGCGAGGGCGGCGTAGATGAGGGTGAAGGCGGTGAACGAGGTGAGGACTTCGGCCATCGACACGCTGCGGGAGACGCCGTCGCGGGTGAGCATTTCGCCGAAGACGATCCAGGGCTGGCGGCCCATCTCGGTGAAGATCCAGCCGAAGGAGTTCGCGGCGAGTGGTAGCAGGGGCATGACCAGGCCGGCGCGGAGTAGCCAGCGGCTGGTGGGGGTGCGGCCCTTGCGTTGGCTCCAGAGCACCAGGAGGGCGATCGCGGCGGCGGCCAGCCCGAAGCCGATCATGAGGCGGAAGCTCCAGTAGGTGATCGGGATGATCGGGGTGTAGCTGCCGGCGCCGTACTGGGCGGTGTACTGGGCTTGGAGGTCGTTGATGCCGCTGACGGTGCCGTTGGGGTCACCGGTGCTCAGGTAGGACAGCAGGTAGGGGATCTTCAGGGCGAAGAGTTCGCGGCTGCCGTCGAGGCTGCCGACGGTGAGTACGGAGAAGGAGGCGGGGCTCTCGGTGTCGTAGAGGCCTTCGGCGGCCGCCATCTTCATGGGCTGCACCTGGGTCATGATCTTGCCTTGGATGTCGCCGGTGATCATGACGGCGGTGGCGGAGATCAGGGTGACCCAGGATCCGAACTTGGCGGCGAACCGGTAGGCCGGGGTGTCCGTGGAGTCTGGCCTGCGGATCAGGTGCCACAGGGCGACGGCGACGAGGAGGGAGCCGGCGACGAGGAAGGCACCGGCGATGGTGTGCGGGAAGGTGATCAGGGCGACCTTGTTGGTCAGGACGGCGACGAAGTCGGTCAGTTCGGCGCGGCCGGTGTCGGGGTTGATCTGGTAGCCGACGGGGTTCTGCATGAAGGAGTTGGCGGCGAGGATGAAGTAGGCCGACAGGTTGGTGCCGATGGCGGCGGCCCAGATGGTGGCCAGGTGTAGGCGTTTGGGTAGCCGGTCCCAGCCGAAGATCCAGAGGCCGATGAAGGTGGATTCGAGGAAGAAGGCGACCAGGGCTTCGATGGCCAGGGGGGCGCCGAAGATGTCGCCGACGAAGCGGGAGTAGTCGCTCCAGTTCATGCCGAACTGGAATTCCTGCACGATGCCGGTGACCACACCCATCGCGAAGTTGATCAGGAAGAGTTTCCCGTAGAACTTGGTGAGTTTGAGGTATTTCTCGTCGCCGGTTCGGTGCCACAGCGTTTGCAGGATGGCGACCAGGATGGACAAACCGATGGTTAGCGGCACGAACAGGAAGTGGTAGACGGTGGTGACACCGAACTGCCAACGGGCGACGTCTAACGCGTCCACCTGTGACCCCCAGATCTACAGACTTACTACGAAGCGTAGTAGATACTACAGTCGGTCGTAGAAGAATTCTCAGGGGCGGGGGGCCCGAGGTCCCGGGACCAATGGCCTCGATCATGGGGGTCAACAGCCCCGCGGGGTGTGCGCCCGTGCGATCATGAAGCGCTGATGGAGACTGGGCACCCCGAATGGCGAGCGCCGCTGATCTGGCGCACCGCACAACCGTTCGCCCGCGTCGTGGTCGGCGCCCTGGCCCGGCTGGAGGTGGCCGACGAGATTCCGGAGCGTCTGCGCCCCGGCCCCCTGCTGCTGGCCGCCAACCACATCAGCCCGTTCGACCCGATCGTGCTCGCCGCCGCCTGCCACTCGGTGCGGATCGCGCCGCGGATCATGGCCACCGGCGGGCTGTTCCGCGCCCCGCTGGTGGGTGCCGCCATGCGGCACGCCGGGCACATCCGGGTCGACCGGGGTGCCAGCACCGTGGCCGGGGCGATGACGGTGGCCGCCGACGCCCTGGCCGGCGGCGCGGCCATCCTGGTCTATCCGGAAGGCCGGATCGGTCTGGATCCGGGGCTCTGGCCCGAGCGGGGCAAGACCGGCGTCGCCCGGCTCGCCCTGAGCTGCGGGGTGCCCGTGATCCCGGTCGCACAGTGGGGCGCCCACGAGGTACTCCCCTACCGGGCCCCGAAAGGGCTGGTGGGCGCGCTCGCCCGCACCGTCACCCACCGGCGGGTGGTCCGGGTACGCTTCGGCGCCCCGGTCGACCTCACCGACCTGGCGCCCGGCGCGCCCGGCGTGGCCCGCCGCGCCACCGACCGGATCACTGACGCGATCACCGACACCCTGGCGCCGCTTCGGCCCGACGAACCCGACCGGCCCCGCCACGTCGACCCTGGGCGGCCGGTCGACACCAGCCGCTCCCACCGTCGCCGCTGACACCCGCCGCTTTCGGGCTGGCCCACTACCTGACGATCGCTTTGGCCGGCATACTTCTCGGCGTGCTGACCGGCCCCTGCCCCTACCTCGACACGCCAGCGCCACTGGCATTCGCCCACCGTGGTGGCGCTGCCGAGGGCGACGAGAACACCGCTGCGGCGTTTGCCCGGGCCGTCGGCCTTGGCTACCGGTACGTCGAGACCGATGTGCACGCCACCGCCGACGGCGTCGCGGTGGTCTGCCACGACCCCACGCTGCACCGGGTGACCGGCTCCCCCGGGCGAATCGCCGAGCTGCGGTGGGCCGACCTGGCGACGGTGCGCGTCGGCGGGGCGTCCCTCGTGCCCCGCCTGGATGAGGTGCTGCACGCCTGGCCGCAGGTGCGGTTCAACGTAGACGTCAAGGCCGGCTCCGGCGTCGAGCCGGCGGTGGCCGCCGTCGAGCGCGCCGGCGCCGGTGATCGGGTGCTGTTGGCCTCCTTCAGCGACGCGCGGCTGGCCCGGATGCGGGCACTGACGCAGGGCCGGATCGCCACCAGCCTGGGCATGCGCGGGGTGGCGCGACTGCGGGTGGCGTCGTTGACCGGCCGGCGGATGCGGCTGCCGGAGTCGGTGGTCGCCGCGCAGGTGCCGGTCCGGTACGGGCGGCTGCGGGTCACCGACCGCCGGTTTCTGGCCTACTGTCACCGCCTCGGCCTGCAGGTGCATGTCTGGACCATCGACGAACCCGCCGAGATGCACGAGTTACTGGACCTCGGGGTGGATGGCATCATGACCGATCACGTGGGCGTGCTGCGCGACGTCTACCGCAGCCGCGGCCACTGGGCCGCCTGATTTCAAGGGTAGATCCGGACATGTCGGCCACCGCCGCCCCCATCGTTGACGACACTCCCCCCAGCCCGCGCAGCAGCCGCCGGGAACGCACCGGTTGGTACTTCTACGACTGGGCGAACTCGGCGTTCCAGACCACCGTCATCACCGTGTTCCTCGGTCCGTTCCTCACCAGTGTGGCGGAGCAGGCGGCCGGCTGTGAGCTCGGTGCGGACAGCTGCATCGGGTACGTGTACCCGCTGGGGATCAAGGTCGCCGTCGGGTCGTACTACCCGTATCTGATCTCGCTGTCGGTGCTGCTCACCGTCTTCGTGTTGCCGGTTGTCGGCGCGGTCGCCGACCGGACGCGGCACAAGAAGCGGCTACTCGCCGCCGCGGCCTACGTCGGTGCCGGTGCGACAGTCGCGATGGCCTTCGTCACCGGGGAGCGGTACCTGCTCGGCGGGGCGCTGTTCCTGGTCGCCAACATCGCCTTCGGCGCCGCGATCGTGGTCTACAACTCCTTCCTGCCGCAGCTGGGTGGCCCGGACGACCGGGACGGTATCTCGAGCCGGGGATGGGCGCTGGGGTACCTCGGCGGGGGGCTGCTGCTCGCGCTCAACCTGGCCGTGGTCACCGCGTTCACCGAGGAGGGCAACCCGCAGCGCACTCTGGACCTGGCCCGCTGGTCGATCGTGTCGGCGGGCGTGTGGTGGGCCGCGTTCACTCTGGTGCCGCTGCGCTGGCTCCGCGAGCATCCCACCGCCGCGGCGCTGACCGGCGGCGGCAACGTGCTCACCGACGGTTTCCGGCAGCTCGGGCGCACCCTGCGGCAGCTGCGGGCGTATCCGTTGACGCTGTTCTTCCTGCTGGCGTTCCTGGTCTACAACGACGGCATCGCGACGGTCATTACCCTGTCCTCCCAGTACGGCACCGAAGAGCTACGGCTGACGCAGAGCACCCTGATCATCACCATTTTGTTGGTGCAGTTCCTGGCCTTCGGCGGCGCGCTGCTGCTCGGCGCGCTCGCCCGGCGGATCGGCGCGTGGAAGACCGTCTTGTTGAGCCTGGTGCTGTGGATCGCGGTGGTGATCGCCGCGTTCCGGCTGCCCGCCGAGGCGCCGCTGCCGTTCATGGCGCTCGGCGCAGCCATCGGGCTGGTGCTCGGTGGTAGTCAGGCGTTGAGCCGGTCGTTGTTCAGCCAGCTCATCCCCGCCGGCAAGGAGGGTGAGTACTACGGCTTCTACGAGATCAGCGACCGGGGTACCAGCTGGCTTGGACCGCTCGCCTTCGGGCTGGTGTTTCAGCTGACCAACTCCTACCGGGTGGGCCTGGTCTCGCTGCTGATCTTCTTCGTGGTCGGGTTTGTGCTGCTGCTGGCGGTGCCGATGCGTCGGGCGATCACGGCCGCGGGGAACCGCCCGCCGCGCGTGCTGTGAGGCCACCGATTGCTGCCGCCGCCGCGGCGGGTTGATGGGCTAGGCTGCCGGACCGTGACCGACCACACCCCCGCCGATTCGCCCTGCCCGGCCCCCGCGTCCGGACCGCCCGTGCCCGCCGGCGGACACGGGCGTCCGCTGCACGCCGCGGCGCTGCGGTTCTACTGGGGTCCGATGGACTGCGGCAAGTCCACCATGGCGTTGCAGATGAACTACAACCACGCCCGGCAGGGGCGGCGGGGCCTGGTTACCACCCGCATCGACCGATCGATGGGCCCGCGGGTGACCACCCGCGTCGGGTTGGCGCACGAGGCGGTTGAGGTCACTGCCGAGTTGGACCTGCGCGCGCTGGTTCGCAGCCGGCGGGCCGAGGGGGGCCGGGTCGACTACCTGATCTGCGACGAGGCCAGTTTCTACCAGGTCGAGCAGGTCGAGCAGCTGGCCGAGTTGGTTGACGACGACGACGTGGACGTCTATGCGTTCGGTCTGGCGACCGACTTTCGGTCCCGGATGTTCCCGGCCGCGCAGCGGCTGTTCGAGTTGGCGGACTCGGTGGCCCGGATCCAGGTGGAGGTGCTCTGCTGGTGCGGGCGGGAGGGGCTGCTCAACGCCCGCGTGGTCAACGGGCGGGTGGCGCGGGAGGGCGCGCAGGTGGTTGTCGGCGACACGGCCGAGACCGCACAGGTGCGTTACCAGGTGCTCTGCCGGCGCCACCACCGCGCCGGCGATCTGGGGCCGGGCACGTCCGGCTGACCGGCTGATCGGCTCATCCTCGGGGCGGTGGATTAGTACGGGTCGCCGCAGACCCGCCAGCCGCCGTCCTCGGTGATGACGGACAGGTCCCGCTGTTCGGTGGTGCCGCTGTCGCGAGTCAACCGTACGGTGACGGTGCCCTGCGGCCGGCCGCGGCGGCTGGTGACCGCGACGTCAAGAATCTCGTAGTCCTGTACGGTCGGCGGGGTTCGTACCCAGCTACTGAAGCCGATCCTGCTCCACCGGCTGCGGGAGTCGGCGCAGAGCTTGTCGTAGGCGCCGTCGGTGTCGCCGGTGGTGAGCTGCCGCAGGAAGCCGTCGGCGGTGTGTCGTACCGGCCCGGCGGCGCGCGTCACCGCCTGCAGGTTCCATGCGGCCAGCCCGGCGACACCCACACAGCAGAACAGGGCCACGGCGCCCGCGACGACCAGGCCGGACCGGAGCGGCCGTCGCGGCTGCGACGGCCGAATCCACGGCGGCTCGGCGTTCACACCCTGCGACGGTAGCGACCTGCCGCCGGGCGATGGTGCGGAATACCGCGACGCACAGCGGAAGTATTTCCATAATTACGGTATGCGTATCGCCGTTATCGGGGTGGGTCGGATGGGCGCCATCCACGCCGCCAACCTTCGCCGCCACGCCGATGTCACCTCGTTGGTGGTCGCCGACTCGGACCGGCGGCGTGCCCAGGAGGTGGCGCACCGCCTCGATGCCAGCGCGGCGGACTCGGTCGACGAGGTGTTCACCTCCTCAACGGAGGCGGTCGTCATCGCCGCCAACACCGCCGCGCACGCCGAGTTGATCCGGCAGGCGGCACGGGCGGGTCTGCCGATGTTCTGCGAGAAGCCCGTCGCAGCGGACCTGTCCGAGTCGATACAGACCGTGCACGAGGTGCAGGCCGAGGGCGTGACTTTACAGATCGGCCTCATGCGCCGGTTCGACGCGGGCTTTCAGGCCGGCCGGGAGCTGGTACGTTCCGGGCGACTCGGCCGATTGCACACTATTCGTTCTGTTGGCGCAGAGCCCGATCCCCCACCGGCCACCTACCTGTCGGCCTCCGGCGGGATCTTCTGGGACGCGCTGATCCACGACTTCGACCTGCTGCGGTGGATCACCGGCCGGGAGGTCGCCGAGGTGTACGCGTGTGGCTCGGACGCTGGGCCGCAGATCTTCGCCGAGCTGGGGGAACTCGACACCGCGATGGCGCTGCTGACGATGGACGACGGTACGCTCGCCGCCACCACCGCGGCCCGGTGCAACGGGGCCGGCTACGACGTGCGCATGGAGGTGTGCGGGGATGCGGACACCATCGCTATCGGGCTCGACCGGCACACCCCGCTGACCTCCGTCGAGCCGGAGGCCACGTTCCCGTCGGCGGATCCCGTACAAAGTTTCCTGGAGCGCTTCGCCCCGGCTTTCGAGGCAGAGATCGACACCTTTCTCCAGGTCGCCCGTGGGGATCTGGAGAACCCGTGTGACGGGCGGGAGGCGGTGGAGGCACTTCGGGTCGCGGAGGCGTGCTGGCGGTCGCAGCGGGAGCGGCGACCGGTCCGGATGACGGAGATCACCGGTTTCTGAGCCGGTCGTGGTCCGCGTGACCTGCTGGCCCGGTGTGCCGAGGTCCGGGCGGCGGTGGCATGGTTTCCAGCCCGGCGGGAACCAGGGTTCATGCCCCGATCCTGGAAGTGGGAGGCGCAGGTTTCCCGGCCGGTCGAGTGGAGCACCGCGCTCTACGACGGGTTGCTGGAGTTCACGCCCCGCGGCGACCCGGAGCTCTTCGGCGATCTGAACCACTCCCGGCGACGCTTCGTGGCCGTTGACGAGAGTGCGTGGGGGTTGTACCAGAAGGAGATCACCTCGCTGCTGGACCGCTACCGGCTCGAGTGGAACAACCCACCCAGCCTGCTGCCGGGCGGTGAGGACGCCAAGACTCGCGACAGCGCGAACCGGATCTCCGACGAGATGAACGCCTTCGGCGTCGCCCGATTCGGCGAACCGCCGATCGCTATCGGTGGCGGCGTGCTGCACGACGTGTTCGGCCTGGTGGCCGGCGAATACCGGCGGGGCGTGTCGTGGGACTTCATCGGCACGACGCTCGTGTCCGCCATCGATTCGATGTTCGCCCTGAAGTGCGGCGTAAGCGAGGGATGGAAGAACCGGGCCGGTCTCTACCATCCCGCGCGGTCGTCAATGACCGATGCCCGATTCTTCCAGACGTTGCCGCAGCACCAGATCAGGGACGGCTTCGCGGAGATCATCAAGATCGCTGTCGCCGGAGACTGCGCCCTGTTTCGGCTACTCGAGGAGCATGGACCGCGGGTCGCCGAAGAGCGCTTCCGAAGCGCCGACGGCCCTTCCGAGGAGATCCTCAGCCGGTCGATCTCGTGGATGATGCGGGAGCTGAAACGCAACCCGTTCGAGCGCGAGACAGCCCGGGCCAGCTACCTCGGACACAACATCTCGCCCGGGCTTGAGCCCACCGTGACGCACGGCCACGCGGTGGCGTTGGACATCGCCTGGACCAGCATGATCGCCTGGCGGCGGGGGCTGATCGGGCGCTTTGCCCGCGACCGGATCCTGCGCCTGATCCGCTCGTTCGGCCTGGACGTGTGGCATCCCGCGATGGCCGAGACGGACCGGCTGGTGGCCGCCCTGTCCGACGCCGTCCGACACCGTGGTGGTCAGCAGCTCATCCCGACACCGGATCGCGTGGGTCGGGTGACCTACCTGGGGGATGTCACGACCGACGAACTGCGGCGCGCTGTGGAGGACCAGCACCAGTGGGAATCCGGCGACCTGCGGTCAGACACCGCGAAGGACGGTGGTCGGCGATGAGTCCGTCGGACGGTCTGGGCAACCGGATCCAGGTTGGTTCGTCCCCGGACTCCTGGGGGGTGTGGTATGCGAACGATCCACGGCAGGTTCCCTGGCCACGCTTCCTGGACGAGGTAGCCCGGGCCGGTTTCGAGTGGATCGAACTCGGCCCGTACGGGTATCTGCCGACCGACCCGGCCCGGCTCGCCGGCGAAACCGCTCTCCGGGGCCTGCGGGTCGCCGCGGCGACGCTCTCGACGTCCCTGCACCGGGGCCACAGCGGCTGGCAGGAGACCTGGCCCCGGGTGGCGATGACCGCGGCGCTCGTGCGGGCGGTGGGCGGGTCCTGCATCGTGATCATGCCGGGCTACTGGCGCGACCCGTGGACCGGCGAGCCGACCGAGGAAGCACAGCTCACGGCGGCGCAGTGGCGGGACCTCACCGTGTTGACCAACCGGCTCGCCCGGCAGGTCCGCGACTCCTTCGGGTTACGCGTCATGCTCCACCCGCACGCCTACACCCACATCGACAACGAACCGGCGGTCACGCGCTTCCTCGACGCGACGGACCCGGAACTGGTCTCCCTCTGCCTGGACGTCGGTCACTACGCCTACTGCGGCGAAGACAGTGTGCGGCTGCTCGACACCTGTGGCGAGCGCGTCGGCCACCTGCACCTCAAGCAGGTCGACCCCGCGGTGCTCGCCGACGTTGTCGCCAAGGACGAGCCGTTCGGTACCGCGGTGGCCCGGGGGGTGTGGTGCGAGCCGCCGAACGGGCTCCCCGCGCTGGAACCGGTGCTGGCCGCCGCGCGACGACTCGACACCGACATGTTCGCCATCGTCGAGCAGGACCTCTATCCCTGCCCCGCCGACAAACCGTTCCCGATCGCGGAACGGACCCGTCGGCTCCTGCGTACCTATGGAATGTGACCCAGCAGCCGGGGCCGGACCTGAGGTTGGTGATTGCGCCGAAAGTGGGACCGGTCCGCGGGAAAACTGGGCGCATGCAGTGCCATGTGTTCACCAACCCGCAGCAGGGGGCGAGCTACGACGAGGTCGCCGCTACCGCCAGAGCGGTGGAGGAGCTCGGGCTTGACGGCTTCTTCCGCTCGGATCACTTCCTGGCGATGGCCGGCGCCGCGGGACTGCCCGGCCCCACGGACACCTGGGTAACCCTGGGTGCGTTGGCCCGGGAAACCCGACGCATCCGACTCGGGTCGTTGATGACCTCGGCGACGTTCCGGCAGCCGGGATTGTTGGCGGTCACGGTCGCCCAGGTTGACCAGATGAGCAACGGGCGGGTCGACTTCGGGTTCGGCACCGGGTGGCACGAGCCGGAACACCGCGCCTACGGTGTCCCCTACCCCGCCCTCGGCGAACGGTTCGACCGTTTCGAGGAACAACTGGACATCGTCACCGGCCTGTGGGACACCCCGCCAGGCGAGCTGTTCACCCATCATGGGCGGCACTACCGGTTGGCCGACGCGCCGGGGTTACCGAAACCGGCCCAGCAGCGTCCTCCGATCATCATCGGCGGTACCGGACCGACGCGGACACCCCGCCTGGCGGCCCGCTACGCCGACGAGTTCAACTATGCCTTCCCAACCCTGACGGAGATCGCGGAGCAGGGCGCGCGGGTGGACGCGGCCTGCGAGAAGGCCAGTCGGGTGCCGTCGAGCCTTCGCCGCTCCGCTGTGGTCCTGCTCGTCTGCGGCCGGGACTCCGCCGAGGTGGCCCGGCGGGCGGAACCCGTCGGTGGGCTCTTCACCCGGCAGATGATGGAGCACGGGCTGGTCGGCTCCCCGACGCAGGTGGTCAACCGAATCGGAGAGCTGGCCGAGGCGGGCATCAGCCGGCTCTATCTGCAGACGCCACACCAGTTCGATGTTGATCACCTAGCGTACTTCAGCCACCACGTCCTGCCGCAGCTGGACTGACCGGGCCGGCGGTCAGCCGCGGCGCCGGGACCGGGCCGCCCAGATCGCGTACGCCGGGTCCCGGTCGAGGTTGTGCCGGTCCCGGTCATAGCGACGGGTCGTACGCGGGTCGGCGTGCCCCATCGCGTCCTGCACGTCTTCCAACGGCACGCCCTCAGCGCGGGCGGTGGTGGCGAAGGAGTGCCGCAGCGAGTGCGGTGACAGCCGCGCCCAACCCGGGATCCCGGCTTCCCGGGCCAGCCGGCGGACCAGCCGGAACACGGAGTGCCGGTCCAGCCGGGCTCCGGTCGAGGTGACCAGCAGCGCACCGGTCAAGAGGTGCACCGGCACACCCGCGGCGCTGGCGCGCAGCGCCAGGTATGCGTGCACCGCCGCCGAGGCGTTCGGGGTGAGGGCCCGCCGCCGGGCCCGGCCACCCTTACCCGTGAAGCGGACACTCTGGTGGCCGCGTTCGGTGCCCAGGTCGCCGACGTCCAACGACACCAGTTCACCAACTCGCAGCCCGAGGTCGACCAGCAGCGCCACGGCTGCCCGGTTGCGGGCAGCGGTCGGGCCGGTGGCGCGGTCGGCGACGGTGAGCAGCGCGTTGACCTCCTCCGGGGTGAGCCCGATGGTCGCCGAGTGGTCGCGGTCAACGTGCGGGCGATCCGCGCCGGTCACCGGATTGGTCTCGACCGCCCGCAGCTTGACCAGAAAGTCGTACCAGCTGGACAGGGCGGAGAGCCTACGGGCAACCGTGGCGGGCGTCAGCGGCTTGCCGCTGCGGGCGTTCGGCGTCGACTCCAACCACCGGGCGTAGGCGTTGACGTGCAGGAATGTGGCCCGCAGCGGGTCGGCGTCGGCGTCGGCGCACCAGCTGAGCCAGCTCGTGACATCCCGCCGGTAGGCGTGTCGGGTGTGTTCGCTGAGCCGGCGGTTGGCCAGCCACGCCTCGGTGAAGTCAGCCGCGCCGACGGGCAGCACCGGCGTTGGTGTCGAGCGGCGCCGCGCCGGCACCTCGAAAGAGAGCATGCGCGAAAGGTTCTCAGGATGGGGTGGGCAACGGTCGGAGGCGCGCCCGCAGGAGCGCCGCGGTCACCGCCGCGAGGGTGACCGCAGCGACCGCGGCGAGCGCGGTCAGGGTCGCCAGGTCGGGGTGCAGGACTGACTGGCCCCGGCTGGCCTGCCAACTGCACACCACGAACACCCCGGTAACGCCGACGGCGGCGGCGCCGACGAGGTCGGCGCGGGTGCGCTCGTCGCGCAGCCGGGGCCGCCGGGCCGAGAGGGTGGCCAGGGCCCCGGTGAGCAGCAGCAGCCCCTGGATGGCGTGCATTCCCACGAAGTGCGGAACCCGTAGGTCCCCACCGGTCGTGCTCCACCGGGTGACCGGCATTCCGTTTCCGTCGGGGTCGCCGATGCCGTGCGCGCCGATCAGGGACACCTGGTGGCCGTTGGCGTCGGCCACCACCCGCGACGTCTGCCCCGAGCCACTCAGCCACAGGGCCACCACCATGCTGGCGAGCGCCAGGCCCAGCCCGACGCGCAGCGCCCGGGTCAGCGCGCGGTCACCGACGCGCTGGACCAGCAGCAGGATCGCCACGAAGAAGGTGGTCAGCAGCAGCGGCATGATGCCAACGGAGAACAACGCCTGTACGGTGCGGGCCACCGGGTCGGTGTTGTCGTTGAAGTGACTGAAGGTGCCGTTGGCGGCGGCGTAGGCGACGGCCGCCACATCCAGCACCCCGGCGAACGCGAAGACCGTGCCGAGCCACCAGCCGATGCGGCGGCCCCGGCGGAGCTTGCCGAGCAGCCACGCCAACACGAGGGCGTGCACGCCCATGGCAAACCCGAACTTCAACGGCTTCAGCCAGACCGGTTCGCCGACGAGGTGCCGGTCGTCAAACAGCAGGCCACCGACGGAAAGCAGGGCAACGGTGAACATGAAGGCCGCGTTCGCGAGCAGCGGCCGGTGCCACTCGGTCTGCACACGGTGCGGTGCGGTGATCGTACTCATGCCTCGCTCCGTCCACCCGGCGCGCACCCAGCCCGATGCCGGATGCGCTTTTTGAGCGTCCTCGAACGCGAAGCGCAGCACCATCCCGCAGGCCACCGGCCGGGCCGGGGGTTAACCCCCCCTTCCGCGGGCCCGGTCCAGGCGTGGTCATCGCGGCTGGTGTGATCGGGGTCGGCGGGTGAGGTGTCAGCGACGGCGGGTACGGGTCAACACGCGGACCAGGATGAGCATCGCGGTGGCCTGCGCCGCGGCGACCGCGGCGAAGAGCCCGGCCCGAGAAGAGTCGTACAGGGCGCCGGCGGCGACACCGCCGGCGAGCGCACCGGCGGCCTGGACGGCGGCGAAGACGCCGTACGCGGTGGCCCGGTGGGTCCGGGGCACAAGGTCGGCCACGAAGGCCTTCACGGTGGAATCCTGCACCCCCAGCGCGGCGCCCCACACCAGGACCCCGCCGGCGGCCACCGCCAGGCCGGAGGTGAACGCCAACGGGGGCACCACGGCTACCAGAACGGGCAGGGCCAGTAGGACCCGGGCGCCGATGCGGTCGTAGACCGCACCGGTGGCGAGCGCGGCAACGGCCGCCGCCGCCATCGCCGCCGCGTACAGCAGCGGCACCCCCGCCGCCGGCACCAGACCGGTCTGTGCCAGGTGGAACCCGATCAACCCGAAGGTCATCAGCCCCGCGGTGCACAGGGCGCAGGCCACCGCGAACCAGCCGAAGGACGCCGGCAGCGAGGCACGCCCGGCTGGGTTATCGCGCTCGTCCCGGTTGGAGACGGCAACGTCATGCGGGTGCGCGCGGCCGGCTCTGCGGCGCAGGAGTACGAGCAGGACCATCGCCAGCGCCCCCGGCACCGCCAGCCCGGCCAGCCCCGGCCACAGAAGCCCGCCGGCGGCGGTGGTGAGTGCTGCCAACAGCAGCGGGCCGGCGAATGCCCCGACCTGGTCCAGGGCCTTGTGGACGCCCATTCCACGGCCCATTCCCACCGCGCCGGCGGCGTCCGCCAGCAGCACCGACTTGGCCGGGGAGCGCACGGCCTTACCCAGCCGTTCAACCACGATCAACACCGCGGCCGTCATCAGCCCCGCGGCACCCAACCGCGGGGTCACTGCCAACAGCGGCACACACACCGCCGTCAGCGCGTAACCGGCGGTCGTCAACGTCCAGTAGCGGCGGGTCCGATCGGCCAGCGGCCCCGACACCAGCCGCAGCGCCAGCGCGGCCGCCTCACCAGCACCGGTGATCAAACCGACGATCAGTGCGGACGCACCCAACGATGCCAGTAGCGGCCCGTACACCGACCGGGCGCCCTCGTACACCATGTCGGCGGCGAGGCTCACCACCCCGAAGCCGATCACCGTCCGCCACGGCGACCATCCCAGCGCCCGTCGATCGTCGGGTTCTTCCGGAGCGCACGGCGCCGGCGTGGAGTCAGCAGTTAGCACAGCCTAACCTAATCGGAGCTCGGGCTATGCGGTCAAACCGAGACCCACGGACGCCTGGATGGAGTTACCGACCGAATGTCACGTCGCCGGGCCGGTCTTCGCTGCCTTGGGGCTCTTCCAGCCTGCCAGCGACCTGTTCGATGGCGATGAGGTCTGCGGGGGTGAGTCGGTCGATGAAGTGACGTCGTACCGATTCGACGTGGGCCGGTGCGGCGTCTTCGAGCGCCGTCAGCCCCTGTGCGGTGAGCACCAGGAAGCAGCCCCGGCCGTCATTCGGGTCGGGTGTGCGTTTTAGGAGACCGCGCGCCGCCATCCGGGTGGCGTGCCGGGATAGCCGGCTGCGTGACCAGCCCATCTTGTCGGCCTGCTCCCCCAGGGTGCTGGTGTGGCCGGGTCGTTCCGACAGGGTGCTCAGTACTTCGTAGTCAGGTTCGGAGAGCCCGATCGCGGCCAGGTCGCGCGCCGTGCCGGCTTGGACGGCGACCGTGATGCGCAGGAACGCCCGCCAGGCGCGTTCCTGGTCCGGGTTCAGCCAGCGTGGGGTTCCGGTCGGCGGTTTAGTTGACATGTAATCAAGCTAGCATCTACACTTCGTTTCCATGTCAACTAAACCGGTTCGCGTTCTTCTGCTGATCTGCAGCACCCGCCCCGGAGCTCTCGGTCCCCAGGTGGGCCAGTGGCTGGCCGAAGCGATCTCCCCACGCGCCGCGGAGCTCGGCGTGGAGCTGATGCCGGTGGCCCTCGGCGATTTGAACCTGCCGTTTCTTGACGAGGAGGCACACCCGTCGTCGGGCAGCTACCAGCATGAGCACACACGGCGCTGGAGCTCGATCGTTGACCGGGCGGATGGGTTCATCGCGATTACCCCGGAGTACAACTACGGGATGCCGGCGACCCTGAAAAACGCGCTGGACTATCTCCGCAGCGAATGGGCGTGGAAGCCGATCGGTTTTGTCAGCTACGGCAACACGTCGGCGGGCACCCGATCGGTTCAGCACGCCAAGCAGGTGGTGACCACGCTGCGTCTGGTGCCGTTGGGTGCCACGGTCGCGATCCGTCTCACTGACGCAACGACGGATGGACGACTACTACCCGATGCGGCTCGCGACCGAGCAGGCCTCGGTCTACTGGACGAACTGGTCCGGGTCGCAAACGCCCTGCGGCCACTGCGTGAACACGCACGGGTCGACAGCCGACCCGGACCGCTGCCAGGGTCCTACGTCAGACGGCTGAGCGACGACGACGAACCTGAGGTGACGGTACTGCAGCGATGCTGCTGGGTGGACGAGGCCCTCGCCAACGAGACCATGGACGTACCCGCCTTACACGAGTCGCCGGAACAGGTACGCGAATGGCTCGCGGCGTGGCACACCACAGGTCTGTGGCGGGACGGCCGCCTCCTGGGGATGGTGCGCGCCCGCCGCCTCGATACCGACTGGCACGTAGGTCGGCTCGCCGTCGTGCCCGACCTACGTGGCCAAGGGCTGGGCCGGTGGCTGCTGCGCACCGCCGAGGCCGACGCCGCCTCCGACTGCGAGCGCATCCTCCTGGCGACCGGAGCCAAGAGCCTGCGGAACCTCGAGCTCTATCACAGCGAGGGATACCACTCGGATTCGCTCGCCAGCCCAGACGGAACCACCTTCCTCAGCAAGGACGTGACTCACCCGCGCGCACGCCGCGCCTGAATTCAGGGCGGCTCCCGCGCTGGTCAACCAGGTAGTTGCCAGCACCACCTTCGCCAGCGGAGCCGGGCGAGGCAGGGTGTGCTGGCCGGCCTCACCCCGCCCGGCCGGGCGCCTGGTAGGTGACCGGAAGCTTCACCGCCTCGTCCAGCTCCTCCGGAGTCAACAGCGGCACCATGATCGTCTCCCCACCGCCGGCCGCGCGGACGGCGATGCTGAGCGCGGCCGCGACCACGTTGTCCCGCAGATCGCACAAGACGTACACGTCGTGCTCACCGAACGAGAAGTACAGCGACTCCACCTGTCCGCCGGAGTTCTCGATGAGCGCCCGGACCACCTCGGCCCGCCGCGTCCCTCCCTCCTTGCCCAGTCCGCTGACACCCTGGGTGGTGTAGGTCGCTATCGCCAGGAACTTCACTACGCTGGCACCACCTTTCACCGTCGCTGGTGCTCCCGCTGCCTCCGCCCTGTACCCGCAATCCATCCCGCCACGCCTCGCCGATTCGCGGCGGTACCGAGCAGGGGCCGGGCGGCCCGAGCGTGGGAGTCAATAGGTGTGCACCACATCCGTGTTGTTACCGTGGTGAACATGTATGTACCCGAGGATCGCACCGCAAAGGCGATCATTCGGGATGTCGCCCTGGAGCTGTTCGGCGAGCAGTGGCCGGCGGCGGCATCACTCAAGCAGGTGGCGGAGCAGGCGCAGGTCTCCCAGTCGCTGATCATCAAACACTACGGGTCCCGTGACGGTCTGGTCGCCGCAGTGGACACACACGTGCTGGGCCTGTTGGGCAACGCGTTGGAGGCGCTCGCCGACGGCGACGGAGCCGGTCGGCCCCACCGCTTTCTCGCCTCGGCCGACGCGCTCCGGGCACCGGCCACCACCCGCTACCTCGCGCACCTGCTCATCGGCGACTCCGCACGCTCGGTCGAGGCGTACCGCAGGGTGCAGGAGTTCACCGACTCGCTGGTGCGCCGGATGACCGAGGCCGGTGCGATCGCCGAGCAGACAGACCGGGCGCAGCTCTCGGTCGTGCTCCTGGCCCACGAGCTGTCGATCATTCTGTTGCGGGATCGCATCGCTGACGTGCTCGGCGTGGACCCGGTGGGCCGCGACGGCCTTCGCCGCTGGTGGGACACGATCGACCAGCTCTACTCGGGTACGGCGATCCGGAAGCCGTCCGGCTGACCGGGGCGCGACGCCGCCCCCGTTGCGCGGTGTGCGGCGCTTCGCCGGAGCAGCCAAGCGGCGAGCAGGACCAGCCCGGCGAGCGCGATCAACACGTACAGGTTGCTGTACACCAGGCCGAGGCCGGTGAAGTGCAGGTCCCAGCCGCCCGGCGCGGCCAGCACCCAGCTAGTACTGGCCACCAGCGCGAGCCAGACCGCGCCGAGCGCGGTGATGCCGAGACGGTGACCGTGCCGGCGGCAGCGGTCGGCGAGCAGCACCAGCGCGGGCACCCACCAGACCCAGTGGTGGTGCCAGGAGACCGGGGAGACCAGCAGCCCGGTGCCGGCGCACGCCAGCACCGCGATCAGGTGGTCTGCGGTACGAGCGCACCAGACGGCGAGGGCCGTACCGGCCGCGGCGACCAACGCCGCGGTCACCGCCCACACCCAGGCCAGGTCGGGGGTGTCGGCGATGCGGGCGAGAGCGCCGGCCAGCGACTGGTTCAGGATCGTGCGGGGATCACCGGTGACCCGGGCTGTGTCGAGCAGGCCGCCGCCGAAGAACCAGGCCGAGTCTGTTGGTCGCCAGGCGAACCCGATGCCGATGGTGGCCAGGAAGACGGCCGTGGCCGTGACTGCCGCCCGAATCCGGCCGGTGAGCAGCAGCAAGCCCACGAAGATCAGCGGGGTGAGTTTGAGCCCGGCCGCCAACCCGATGCCGACCCCGCACCACCGGCTGGCGCGGCCGGGTACCAGGTCGTGGAGCACCATCCACATGAGGAAGAGGCCGACCTGTCCGGCCTGCAGATGACCGGTTACGGGGAAGAGCGGCAGCACGGCGAGCACCGCGAACAGCGTCGCAAGCGGCCGGCGGTCAGGCTTGACGCCGGTGGCGTTCAGGATCAGCCCGACGACCGCCACCAGCGCGGCCGCCGACGCGGCCGTCCAGAGCCCGACGGCCACCTCGGCGGGGACGGCGGTCAGCGGTCGCAGCAGCAGGGCGGCGAACGGCGGATAGGTGAATCCCAACTCGATGCCGTCCGCGCCCCGGTAGGAGACCTGGTACAGGTTGCCGTCCCCGGCGGCCGCCGCGGCGGCGCCGGTGCGGTAGGCGGCCAGGTCCCCCCAGAACCGGCCGGTACCGCGGTGCACCAGCGCCGCCGCCACGGCCAGTAGGGCGACGATCCCCACCAGCGTCGCCCTCGACGCCGCCGCCGCCACCGGCGGGGTGGCTGGCGGCGTCCGGGACAGCTCGGAACCGGCGGTCGACGCGTTGGTCACCGCCGCTCCCCCGCCGTGCTCGTCCCGGTGGCATTCCCTGCCGTGCTCGACCTGGCGGCCTCGCCTGCCTGCCGACCCGCCGGTGCTGGGCCGAGCACGAACGTGCCCCCGGCCGGCACACCGTCGCGGAGCTGGATCTTCTCCTCGTGCACGGTCAGCCCGCAGCCCCGGATCCGGTCGGCCAGGGCGGCGTGCACGCCGCCGCTGTCGTACAACCAGACAATCAGGACACCGCCGGGGGTGAGCGCGCGGGCCATCCGGTGGAGCAGCTCGATGGCCTGGTCGGCTGGGAAGTAGTAGAGCACCTCCCGCAGCAGGATCACGTCGTACGCCTCGGCGGCCCGGTAGGTGAGTACGTCGGCGACCTGGAAGGAGCTACGTGGGCGGCGCAGCGAACGGGCGCGACGCAGGGCGGTCCGGCTGATGTCAACGCCGTGGTAGTGCCGGTAGCCGGTGGGCGGCAGCACAAGATTCACCGTGGATCCGCAGCCGAGGTCGAGGATCCGGGGTCGCGGCACCCACCGGTGGATGAGCTGCCCGATGGTGTGGTCGCCGGCCCGGTCCAGGTAGTTCCACCGGCCCAGGGCGTACTGCGTCTCCCAGAGCAACGCGTTGAGCCGAGGGTACGGGCGGATCAGTACCGCCAACGGCCAGTGCAGTACACGGGCGACGGCCCGCACCACGGCGCCGCCCATCAGCTTCGCCCCGCGTAACTCGGATGGCCCGGACCGGATGCGGGCGGCACCGGGACGAAGCGTAACCCGCGTCGCTGCAGCCGGGGGATCACCGCCGCCAGCGCGACCACGGTCTGCCAGCGGTCGCCGCCGCCGTCGTGGCAGAGCAGGACATGGCCGGAGCGGCTACGCGTCAACGTACGGGTGATGTGCGCTACGCCCGGCTGCTTCCAGTCACTAGAGTTGACCGTCCAGTCCACGGGGGTGAGCCCAGCCCGCGCCACCGTGTCGAGGACCCGGGGCGACCATCCGCCGCTGGGCGCCCGGAACAGCCGCGGTGCCTGCCCGACGGCGTCGGTGATCTGCTGCTGGGCCCGCTGCACCTCGTCGCGCAGCCGCGCGGTGGGCAGCGCGGCGAAGGGCATCGGGTGATGCATCGAGTGGTTGCCGATCTCATGTCCGGCCTCGGCGATCCGCCGGGCCAGCCGGGGGTGCTGCGCCACCCGTGCGCCGATGAGGAAGAAGGTCGCCGGCACGGCGTACGCCTCCAGCAGGTCCAGCAGGGCCGGGGTCCAGCGGGGGTCGGGCCCGTCGTCCACGGTCAGGGCCACCGCGCCGGGCGCGACCCGGAACATCGGCCACCGCCGGCGGGCCTTCGCGCTGGTCGGCCAGAACCGGTGGTAGGTCCGCACACCGAGGAAGGCCGCTTCCCAGGCCCGACCCGGCAGCGCCGGGGTCACGAGTCGACCCGCGCTGCGGCAGGACGGGACGGGCCGAAGTCCCGATCGGTCAGGAACCGCACCCCACCCACCGCCGCCCCGGCGATGATCGCCAGCTGCACCAGCAGGTGAGTGGCGAGGAAGAAGGCGAGAAACGCCGGGCCGCGTCGGCGTAGCACGAACCGTGCCAGCCCCGGGTCGGCCACGGCGAAGCCGAGCAGCGCGGCGGCGGGCAGGGCGAACAGGGCGGGCGCGAAGAGGCCCGCCGGAAGGGTGCCGACGGCCAGCGCCGCCGCCAGTATGCCGGCGCTGCGGTTGGCCCGCAGCCCCGCCGGGCCGCGTTCCCGGACGGCCACCGGCACGAGCAGCTGGGAGCGGCCGAACTGTTTGCGCAGCATCGGCCACAGTCGACTGTCATCGTCGTGCCGACAGGTCACCTCGGCGCTGAGCCAGATGCCGTGGCGGTCGGCCATCCGGTCGCTGAGTTCCACGTCCTCGGAGGCACGCAGATTCTCGTCGAAGACACCGACGTCGTCGAAGACCGTCCGGCGTACGGCGCAGAGCGCGAAGATGGCGGTACGGACCCGACCGGTGTTGCGGATGCGCCAGTAGTGGGCGTGCAGCAGGCGGTACGCCTCCACCGGCCCGTCGTCGAACAGCGGCTCGGTCAGGTAGATGCCGTGGACGCAGTCCACATCGGGGGTCTCGGTGAGTACCCGCAGCGCGTTGGCGAGCGCGTCGGGGGCAGGCGCGCAGTCGGCGTCCACGAAGAACACCACCTCACCCCGGCTTGCCCGGATGCCCTGGTTGCGGGCAGCGGCTGGACCCCGGTTGACCGGGTTGGGCAGCAGCACAACGGCCGGGAACTCCCGGGCGATCCACTGCGTCCGATCGGTGCTGGCATCGTCGACGACGATCACCTCGTGCGGCGGGTGGGACTGCGCGAAGACCGCGGACAGGCAGGCGCGCAGGGTCCGTTCGCTGTTGTAGGCGGGAATGACGACCGAGACGTTCGCAGGCACGAACACCACCTATGTCGAATGGCCGGGCGCCCGCCGGAACTCGTACGCGAACGCGGTGACGTTTCGTGCACGGTAACGACGTGGCGAGGTTCGTACAAGCGCCCCAACGAGGTGTACAGCCGACCTGTGGTGCGGTTCCAGTCGTCGTCCAGTCGCAGTTCAGTGCCGGTCGAAATAATGTCCGGGGGCCGTCGGGTCTGGTCGGTTGTCGAGGTGACCCCAGGCCCGCGCCAGAACTGAAAGAAGAGGGGGGTGTATGACGAGGTTACTCAGCGTCGAGGAGTGCGAGCGTCTTTCGGTGAAAGACGTGCACAGTCTGTACCGACGCTTTGTCAACCGAAGTCAGGTCGGCCTGATGACGTCGTTCGGATTTGGCCGGGAGCTGGTGGACCACGCCGAGGGCGCGTACCTGTATCTGCGTGACGGCCGACGGGTGCTCGACCTCACCGGCGGAGTGGGCGTGCTCAACCACGGCCACAACCACCCGCGCCTGCTGGCGACGCGTCGCCAGTTCGCGCAGCGGCGTCGGATGGAGGTACACAAGACCTACTTCTCCCCGTACGTGGCGGCGTTGGCGCACAACCTGGCCCAGGTGCTGCCGGGCGACCTGAACATGTCCTTCCTGCCGAACTCCGGGGCGGAGGCCGTCGAGGGTGCGGTGAAGTTGGCCTACAAATACCACGGCGGCCGGCGCAACACGATCCTGCGCGCCGATATCAGCTTCCACGGCAAACTGCTCGGCTCCGGCAGCCTGACTGGCGCCGCGCAGAATCATTTCGCGTTTCCGGGGATTCCCGGCGTGGTCTCGTACACCTATGACGACCTGGAGTCGGTGCGCGCCGCCGTCGCGGCGCACCCCGATGATGTGTACGCCATTCTCGTCGAGCCGTTCAGCGCCTCCACCATGCGTTCGTGTTCCGCGGAGTTCCTGCACGGGCTGCGCACCTTGTGCACCGAGCAGGACATTGTGCTGGTGTTCGACGAGATCTATACCGGCTGGGGCAAGACCGGCAGCATGTTTTACTTCATGCGCCACGCGGGGCTGCTACCGGACGTGGTGACCACGTCAAAGTCATTCGGCGGCGGAAAGTCGTCGATCTCTGCCTATGTGGCCCGGGAGCCGGTGTTCCGGCAGGCCTACGACAACCCGGTCGACGCCCTCATGCACTCGACGTCAACCACCTACTACGGTTTCGGCGAGGAGTGCGCCACCGCCATCGAGGCGATCGCCATCGCCGTTGAGGACGACTATCCGGCCCGGGCGCGACGCATCGAGCAACTCCTCGGTCCGGGCCTGCGGCGGATCGCCAAACAGCACCCCGAGGCGGTGGCCGAGGTCACCGGTGCGGGGGCACTGTGGGGGGTCTTCCTCGACGGCGGACCGAAGGTGCTGGACCTGGCCGCGAGGATCGCGCCCGCCGGTCTGGCCCGAGATCCGCGACTACGCACCAAACTGATCACCGCGTCGGTGATCAATGCGCTCTACCGGGAGCACGACATCTACACGTACTACACCCTCAACGGCGCCAGTCCGCTGGTGGTCGGACCGCCGCTGGTCGCCACCGACGACGACATCGAACACTTTCTCAACGCCCTCGACGCGGTCCTTGACCAGGGGCTCAACCGCCTCCTGAGCCGGTTTGTCGCGCAGAAGCTCGGCTCGCTGTGGTGATCGCGGTGACCGGCGCCGCCGGGATGCTCGGCTCGACCGTGGTGCAGCGGCTGACCGGCGCCGGATCCGCGGTAACCGGCGTGGACCTACGGGCAGCCCCCGACGGCCCCCACACACCGGGCTACCGGCACCTGGTCGGGGACATCCGCGACCCGGCGGTGCTGCGGGCCGCCTTCGACGACGCCGAAGCGGTCGTGCACTGCGCCGCCGCGCTCCCCAGCTACCCGCCGGAGCAGATCCGGGCCATCGTCGTTGACGGCAGCCGGGCCGTGCTGGACGCCGCCCGGGAAGCCCGGGTGCCCCGGTTGGTCTACATCTCCTCCACCGCCGTGTACGGGCTGCCCACCCAGGTGCCGACACCGGAGCAGCACCCGTACGCTCCGGTCGACGCGTACAGCACCGCCAAAGCCGACGCGGAGCAACTCGCGGTGGGCTACCGCGAGCATGGCCTGATCCTGCCGGTACTGCGGCCGAAGACCTTCCTGGGCCCCGGCCGGATGGGACTGTTCGCGATGTTGTTCCAGTGGGCACACGAGGGGCGTAACTTCCCGGTGCTCGGCGACGGCGGAGTGCGCATCCAGATGCTGCACGTCGCGGACCTGGTAGACGCCGTCGAAACGGTGCTACGGGTGCCCGCCGAGGCCGCCAACGACACGTACAACATCGCGGCGGCGACGTTCGGCACCCTCCGCGAGGACTTCCAGGCGGTGCTCGACGCTGCCGGACACGGCAAACGGGTGATCGGTCTGCCGGCCCGTCCCGCTCGGGCCGCGCTCGGGCTGCTCGAACGCAGTGGCCTCTCGCCGGTCTACGGGCGGCTGCTGCACAAGCTCATGGCCGACTCCTACGTGGACACCGACCGGGCTCGGCGGCGCCTCGGCTTCCACCCGCGACACAGCAACCAAGACGCGGTGCTGGAGACCTTCCGGTGGTGGCGGGACCAGCAAGCCACCACCACCGCCACGACGGCCAGCGGACCGACCAGCCGTGACCCGTGGCGGCAGGGAGTACTCGCCGCCGCCCGGGTCTTCTTCTAACGCAGGAGGTCAGCCATGACCGCGGTCGAGGTGACGGCGGAATCGATGCCGGGCGGGGCCCCCGACCCCGCCGCCGGCAGGCGCGATCCGACGCAGCCGGCGACCACGGCCGAGCGACTCGACCTACGCCTGGTCCGTTCCGCCGGCGACCTGGTCCTGCTGGCCCGGCCCCGCCAATGGGCCAAGACGGTGCTGGCCGTACCGCTGGCTCTGCTCGACACTCCGGCCTGGACGCTCGGCGGGCTCGCCCGCACCGGCTGGGCGGTGCTGCTGTTCACCCTCGCCTCGTCGCTGGTGTACGTCGTCAACGACATCACCGACCGCGACCTGGACCGGAGGCACCCGACGAAACGGGCCCGGCCGGTGGCCGACGGCCGGATCTCGGTGACCACCGCCGCCGGTTTCGCCGGCGTCCTCGCCGGACTGCTGGCCCTGGCGTTCGCCGTCGGCCCCGCGCTGCCCGGGTGGCCGCTGGCCGTCTACCTGGTGCTGAACGTGGCCTACAGCCGCTGGCTCAAGCACATCCCGCTGGTGGACATCAGCGTGGTGGCGACCGGCTTCGGGCTGCGGGTGGTGCTCGGCTATGCCGCAACCGGCGCGACCGTGTCGGTCTGGCTGCTCACCGCCGTCTTCACCGCCTGTCTGGTGCTGATCCTCGGCAAGCGACGCGGGGAACTCGCCGCCCAGGGCACCGGGTACCGACCCGCGCTACGCGGCTACACCCTGAACCTGGCCGATCACCTGATCAGCGTCAACGCCACCCTCACGGTCGCGGCGTTCCTGATGTACCTGCACACCGACGCCCCGATCGGCGCGCACCGCGAGGCCATCGTGCTCGCCGCCGTTCCCCTGACCCTCCTGGCCATCTCCCGCTACCTGCAGGCCGTCCTGGTACACCACGGCGGCGGAGATCCGGTCCGCACCCTGCTGCGGGACCGGTTGATCGTCGGCTCCGCCGCCCTGCTGGCGGCGGCCGTCGGCGCCGGTCTGCTCGCCACCTCCCCGCCAACCTCCTGAAAGCGGTCCGCCTTATGCCCGAACCCCTGGTCTCGGTCGTCGTGCCGAACTACAACTACGCCCGCGCGATCGGGCTGTGCCTGTCCGCGCTGCGGGCCCAGACCCACCGGAACCTGGAGATCATCGTTGTGGACGACTGCAGCACCGACGACTCGGTCGCCGTGGCGCGCTCGTTCGGCGTGCGGGTCGTGCGCACGCCGGCCAACGGCGGCCCGTCGGTGGCCCGCAACCTGGGCGCGGCACACGCCCAGGGTGAGATCCTTTTCTTCGTCGACTCCGATGTCGCGGCCAAACCCGATGCGGTGGCGAACGCGGTGGCGCTGCTGACCGAACGACCGCAGATCGGAGCGGTGTGCGGCAACTACGACCCGCAACCGTTGATCCGCGACAGCCTGCTGGAGGAGTACCGCTGCCTGCAACAGTCCTACTGGCTGATCGCCGACGAGGGACGCATCTACACCCTGTACACCGCGCTACTGGCCATGCGCGCCGACGTGTTCGCCGAGATCGGGCCCTTCGACCCCCGGCTGCGCGAGACCGAGAACGCCGACTACGGCCTGCGGCTGGCCCGCGCGTACGAGATCTGGCTGACCCCGGCCGTCCGCGGCGTCCACGACCACGACCACGACCTGCGCGTCCTGGTCCGCAAGGTCTTCACCCGCACCATGCTGCACATGCCGATGTTCGCGCGCGCATCCCGCTTCCCCGGTGGACTACGCAGCGGTCCGCGCGCCTGGAGCAGCGTCGCCGCCCTGGTCGTGCTCCTGACCGCGGCGACGCCGGTGCTGCTCGGCGCGGTCTGGGCGGTGCTTCCCGCGCTCGGGTTCGCCGGCTACCTGCGCCTCGACTGGCCGATGTACCGGTTCGTCGCCGGCCGCCGCAGCCCCCTGTTCGTCGCCTACTTCGTCGCCATGCACTTCCTGCTCAACCTGGTGATCGCCGTCGCGGCCGGCGTCGGTGTGTTCGGCCTGCTGACCTCGAGGACATTCCGGCGGCTGTACGACAAGCCCGCGGAGGCGCTGTGAACCCCACCCCGCTGGTCTCGGTCATCGTGCCGAGCTACAACTACGCCGCCTCGCTCGACGTCTGCCTGCGGGCCGTGCTCGACCAGACGTACCCGGCCATCGAGGTGCTCGTCGTGGACGACCACAGCACCGACGACTCGGCCGCCGTGGCCCGTTCCCTCGGCGTACGCGTGATCACCCTGCCGGACAACGGTGGCTGCGGTCGGGCCCGCAACGTCGGAGTCGCCAACAGCGCCGGCGAGATCCTGTTCTTCGTTGACGCGGACGTGGCGATGGCCCCCGACGCGGTCGCCGAGGCCGTCGCCGTGCTCACCGCCGAGCCGCAGGTCGGGGCGGTGTGCGGGATCGAGGACCCGGAGCCGCTGCTGCACGACACGGCGGTCGCGCGCTACCGGGGGTTGCAGTATCACCACTGGTCGGCCAGTGGGGAGGGGGAGGTCACCTTCCTCTTCCCGGCCATGTGCGCGATCCGACGGTCCGTCTACGACCAGGTCGGCCCCTTCAACCCGGCGCTGAAACAGACCGAGGAGGTGGACTACGGCTACCGGCTGTCCCGCCGGCACCGCCTGCTGCTCACCTCCCGGGTACGCGGCCGCCACGACCACGACCACGAACTGCTGCCGCTGCTGCGCAAACTGTTCCACCGGGCCCGGTTGCGGATTCCGCTGTACGCCCGGGCCCGGCGGTTCGCCACCGGGTTCGAGACGGCCGCGCGGGCGTGGGGGTCGCTGCTGGCGGCGGCCGCCCTGCCCGCGCTGCTGCTCGCCGTGCTGGTCGGGCCGGGGTGGCTGCTCGCCCCCGCCGCCCTGTTCGGCGCCTCGATCACCGTCGACCGCGCGATGTACGCGCTGGTGCTAAGGCGGCGGGGGGTACGTTTCTTGCTGTACTTCGTGGCCGTGCACTTCCTGGTCAATGTCACCATCACCACCGGAGTGGGCGTCGGGGTCCTGCAGTGGCTGACCTCCCGCCCGTTCCGCCAGTTGTACGACAGCACCTTTCCGGCCGAGGCCCCGGCGTGACGGCACCGCCCCGCGCGTCCGCCGCGGCGGCTTCCGCCGTGTCGGTCGCGGCGGAGGCCGCGACTATTCCCGCCGTGCCGGCCGCGGCGGAGGCCGCGACTATTCCCGCCGTGTCGGTCGCAGCTTCCGCCGCGGCAGTGGCCGACGATGAGCCGGTGCGGGTGGGGCAGGTCGGGTCAACGGTCGCTGGTGCGCCCACCGATCGGTGGTGGCGGCGCTGGCCGTGCCGGGTCCTGCTCGCGGCCGCGGCGCTGTGGCTGGGCTTCACCACCGCGCACCTGTTGCTCAGCGGCCGGCTCTGGTGGTGGCGGTTGGCGGATCTGTTACCGCCGATCGTCTTTCTCGCGACCCCGGTGCTGCTCGCGGTGGTCGCGGCCGGTAGCCGGCGGGCCCGCCGGCCGGTGGCGTTGCTGTCGCTCGCGGCCCTGCTGCTCGGCGCCGGTCTGACCGGATTGAACCTGCCGGGCCCGCTGCGGCCGGCGCCGCCGGTGCCGGCGGACGCGCTGCGGGTGGTGTCCTGGAACACCGAGTACTGGCATCCGGCGGACCGGGCCACCGAGTTCTACGACCTGCTGCGCGCCCAGCGCGCGGACGTGTACCTGTTGCAGGAGTACCTCGACGAGGTTGACGGGGAGGTGGTCCGCGCCGACGAACTCGACCAGGTTCGCCAGCAGCTGCCCGAATACCACATCGCGGTGGTGGGTGAACTGCTCACCCTCTCCCGGTACCCGATTGTGGCCGCCACGCCGCTGTCCGCCACCGGCCTGCCGCCCGCGCCGACCGACTTCACCGACTTCTGGAACCACCAGGTGCTGCGCACCGACCTGCTGGTTGACGGCCAGGTGGTTTCCGCCTACAACGCGCACCTGCCGGTTCCGCTCTGGGCCGGCGGTCCGAGCCTGTTCAGCGCCGCCTTCCACGAGGCGATCCGGACCCAGCACGAACGCCGGGTGCCACAGTTTGGGGCGTTAGCCGCCGACGTGGCGGACAACCCCCACCCGATCCTGGTCGCCGGGGACCTAAACACCTCGCCGGCGATGGGCGACACCCACCGGTTCCCCCCGCAGCTGCGCGATGCCGGCTACGCCAGCCGCTCCGCGTACCCCGTCTCCTGGTCAGCCGGGGGCCCGAGCCTGCTGCTGTGGCGGCTGGACTGGGCGCTGGTCTCCGACGACATCGAGGTGCACCGCTACGAGTTCCGGGATCCCGATGGCCACTCCGACCATCGGCTCCAGTTCCTGACGATCTCGGCCTGAACCCGGGGAGGAGTGCCATGACCTCGACGACCGGCGTGGCCCGGACGGCGCCCGGAGTCGGCAGCATCCGCGACGGATCCGAGCCGCCCGCACCGACGGTGTCGGTGATCGTGCCCAACTACAACAAGGCCGCCAGCCTTGCCGACTGCCTGCGCTCCATTGAGGAGCAGACCCGCCCGCCCGTCGAGATCATCGTGGTGGATGACGCGAGCACCGACCGGTCCCGGCAGATCGCGGCCGAATTCGGCTGCCAGCTGATCGCGCTGCCCACCAACCGGGGCGTCTCGGCCGCTCGCAACGTCGGTGCCGCCGCGGCCAGCGGCGACGTGCTGTTCTTTCTCGACTCCGACATCGCCCTCGCGTCAGAGGCGATCGCCACCGCGGTGCGGACCCTGCGCACGCATTCAGACTGCGCCGTCGTCCAGGGCATCTACGATGCCCAGCCGCTGCACGACGGCGGCCCGGTGGAGGTCTACAAGACTCTGTTCGAGCACTACTGGCGCCGACGTGGCGCCGGGGTGACCGATGCCACGTTGTTCGCGTTGACGGCCATTCCGCGACCGGTGTTCGAGGAGGTCGGCGGCTTCGACGAGACGCTGCGCGACGCCGAGGACATCGAGTTCGGCACCCGGCTGCCGGCCCGCTACGAGATCCGGATGAGCGCGGACGTACTCGGCCGGCACGACGACGTGGACCGGTTCTGGCCGTACCTGTCCGAACACGTCCGCCGCGCCGTGGGCTACGGTCGGCTGCTCGCCACCACGCTGGCCGGGCACCGTCGTGCGGCCACCGGCACCGCGGGCACCCGACCGGACGGGGGTCGGGCCGGGAAGACGGTGGACCGGGCTGCCGTCGCCGCTATGCTCTGTTGCGCCGGGGTGCCACTGGCCCTGCCGCTCGTGGCGGTCGCCGTCGAACTGATCGCCGTTCCCCTGCTGCTGGCGGCCGGGTTCGCCGTGGTCGACCGGGGCCTGCTCGGCTTCGTCCGGCGCCGCAAGGGGCACCTGTTCCTGGCGTACTTCGTCGGTATGCACATGCTCATGCACGCCACCCAGCTCGTCGGGATGGCCGTCGGCGCCGCTGTCGCCACCGTGGACTTCCGCCGCCGACGCGGTGCCACGGCAGGCCGGCCGCCCCCGGACCGTTCGGAACCGTCCGCGAGCGCCGACGCGGACCGGCTGCGGTGGGGTGGGCGCACGAACCGGCCGGCGACCACCGGGGCGAGGTGGCGGCGGCTACTGCACCGGGCCGTGACCGTGCTGTTCGTGGCGCTGTTGACCGTTGGTCTGGTCACCGTGCTGCGCGGGCAGGACTGGCGCCCCGTCCGGGAGCTGGCAGCGAGCCTGGACCTGGCCACGGTCTATCTCGCATTCGGCGCGGCCTTCACCATCAACTGCGTCGGCCTGGTATTCGGGGTGCTCTCCTGGCGGGCGCTCTTTGCTGACCTCGGGGCCCGAGTGGACCCGTGGACCGCCTCCCGGATCTTCTTCGTCGGGTTCCTGGTGAAGTTCGTACCCGGCCGCTTCGTCGCCCTGCCGGTGCTCCTTCGCCTGGGCAGGGCCGTTGACGTGGGGCCGGTCCGGCTCGCCTCGGTGTTCATGGTGAGCTGGGGCATCGTGGCGTTGACCGGGGTGACCGTCGGACTCGGCGCCGGGCCGGCGGTGGCCGGCACGCAGGCGTGGTGGCTGCTCGGGCTGGCAGCGTTGCCGGTGCTCGCGCTGCTGATCCGGCCGGACCTGCTCAACCTGGGCATCCGTACCGCCGCGCGGGTCCTCCGCCGGCCCGCCCCGACGTTCGCCGCGTCCCGGTCGGGGCTGCGGCGGGCCATCGTCACCCAGTCCCTGTCCTGGATCATCTCCGGGCACCATCTCTGGCTGCTCGCCGTGGTCGCGGGTGCGCCACCAGGACGCGCCTACCTGCTCTGCGTGGCCGGGTTCGCTCTGGCCACCGTGGCCGGTCTGGTGGTGATGGTGGCCCCGGACGGGATCGGAGTCCGGGAGGGGGTGCTCGCCCTGGCGCTGGCGACCGTCCTGCCGCTGCCCCTGGCCGGCACGGTGGTGTTGGCCAGCCGAATCGTCTCGGTGCTCAGCGACGTCGTCGTCGGAGCGGGCGGGCTACTGCTCGCCGAATACCTACACCGACGTCGAAGCCGACCGGCCGGGGGACGGACGCCGGACTCGTTGCCCGCTGACCACGTTTGACGGGTGTTCTCAGCGGTGCCCTCCCCCGCAGGTGCACTGAGACAAACCCAGCGTAGGAAGTCGTTCATTTACCCCGACAATCTTCCAGTTATCGGGCTCGTGCAACTCCTCGACTCACTGCTGGCCGTTGCGGTGGCCGTTCCGGATTCGCCGCCAGTAGCGATGACGGCGCCGTCTCGCCATCATCTGACCATTGGGAATAGTGGCATCAGCGCAGCAGAGTCGGTGACCCACCGGCCCTCGGCTGACCAGGGCCGGTGGGTCACTTCAGGCGCGGACACTCAGGTTAGCGTGGGCTGACATGCCGGCCGAGCCTGAAGACAGCTCTCCCCTAACCCGAATAGGGAATTAGAAATTAGTGTCGCCGGGGCACTGAATGAACGAACCGTTATCGTTCAGCAGATCATCCCGAATCCAACCACCCACTTTGGTCTCGACGTTGACGACGTAAGTCCAGGTGTATTCACCTTCAATTTCCAAGGTGTAACAATGGTAGTCGAGAGCCTGGCCCGGATACGAGAGGCCAGCCTTTTGGCAGACGGTACTGGAGCCGACACGCATGTTAGCCGCTTCGGTCGTTTCGTGGCCACCGGAGGTGTCGAGGTCAGCCGGCGCCGCCCTTCCGCAGCTCCAGTGCATCAGGCCGGCGTCCGTTGGCTTTTCCTTCGCAAGGGTTACCTGCGGCTTCTCCGTCTGCGCCGCCTGCGCCGGAACGGCCGCCACGAAGAGGCCCGCCGCAATGCCGGCTACTGCGAGCACCCGCCCGATCTGACGATTTGCACGTCGAGACACAGATATACCTCCCAAATCACCCAACACGTGGCTAGTCACGCGAAGTAGCCACAACCTAGCACAGTGGATAGCAAAGCCGCGACTCCTTACTAACTACATCGAATGCGGTCATCTGTTGATGCCACACCGCACCACCGCGAAAGTCCCGCCTCGATCCGATCCGGCCACGAGGGGCGCGTCCGGCACAAACAGCAGGTCACAAGTGGACTCAGATTGGGCCCGCCGGTTACGGCGGTCGATCAATCAGCCGGACAGACCGATCATGGCCGGCCGGTGTGCGCGTGCTCGGTCTCCACCAGGTGGCCGGCGTAGGCCCGCAGGAGCGCATGCATGCCGTAGCGGCAACCCGGGCCGCGCTGCACGAGGTGGGCGCGGGCCAGCAGGTCCAGCAGTCGCCACGCCTCCGCGACGGTGGTGCCGAGGATTCCGGCCGCGGCTTGCGGCTCCACGTCCGGGTCGCAGTGCCGGCCGAGTAGCCGGAACGCGCGGGCGGCATCCGCCGGCAGCCGCCGGTAGGACCAGGAAAGCACTGCGCGTACGCCGGTGCGGCGGTCGCCACCGGCGTCGAGCAGGTCCAGCCGGTGGCGTTGGTCGGCCAGTTCCTGGACCAGTTGGGCCAGCGGTACGCCCGGCCGGCTGTCAGTCATCTCGGCCGCCAGTCGCAGCGCCAACGGCAGCCGGGCGCACTGGGTGGCCAGCGCCGCCGTCGCGCCCGGCTCGTCGGTGAGCCGCGGGTCGGTCAACCGCCGGATCAGTACCACGGCGTCGTCCTGCGGCAGCAGGTCCAACTCGATGCGTCGGGCACCGTGCCGCGCCACCAGGGCGGCGAGTGAGTCTCGGCTGGTCACCAGGACGAAGCAGGACGGCGAGCCCGGTAGCAGCGGACGGATCTGCTCGGCGGAGACGGCGTTGTCGAGTAGCACGAGCATCCGCCGGCCGTCCATGCGGCTGCGGTACGCCGCGGCCCGCTCCTCCGTACTGGGTGGAAGGTCGGTACCGGTGACACCGAGCCCGCGGAGGAACCCGGCGAGGGCCTGCCGGGCCGTCACCGGCGGGTCCGCGTCGTGCCCCCGCAGATCCACATAGAGCTGGCCATCGGGGAACCAGTCGCGTACCCGGTGGGCCCAGCGTACGGCCAGGGCAGTCTTGCCTACCCCGGCTGTACCGGAGACGGTGACGAGCGCGGGCCCAGCCGCACCGGCGGAGGTCGGCCCTGGCCGTGCGGGCCGTTCGGCGAGGAGTCGGTCCAGGTGATGTAGTTCGGCGCCGCGCCCGGTGAAGTCGGGAATGTCGGCGGGTAGCTGGGCTGGCACCACGAAGATGTCGCCGGTGGCTTCCGTGGACGCTGCCGGGACGGTTGCGGGGCCGGGCTCGGCTGGTGCCGCCGGTGGCGCCTCGTCGTGCAGCAGCGCGGTGTGCGCAGTGGCCAGCTGTGGTCCCGGCCCCACCCCGAGTTCTTCGGTCAGCAACCGCCGCACCTGGTGATACCGGCTGAAGGCGCGGGAGCGCCGTCCAGCAGCGTGGTAGGCCCGGATCAGGCGGGCTTGGGCTGACTCGTCCAGGGGCTGGGCCGCGGCTGCCTCCTCCAACACGGGCAGTGCCTCCCCCGCCCGGCCAGCGGCGATCATCATGTCGCCGTAGCGGTCGAGCGCGGTCTGCCGCTCCGCGGCTAGGGCGACCACCTTGGGGTGGGCGTTCAGCGCTGGGATGTCGGCCAACGGCGAACCGTTCCACAGCGCAAGCGCTTGCCCAAGCAGGTCGGCCGCACCGTTGATCTCGCCCCGGTGGGCGAGGCCGGTCGCCGAGGTGACCTGGTGTCGAAACCGCGCTACGTCGACCGCGCTGGCCGGCACGTGCAGGGCGTAGCCATCACCGACCTGGCGCAGAATCTTGCTCGGCGCCCGTCGCCGCCGGTCCGGCTCGAGGATGGAGCGCAGGTGCTTGACGTGCGTCTGGATCACATTTCGGGCGGTGGGCGGCGGTAGCCGGTCGGGCCACACCGCCGCCAGGATCTCGGCGTGTGACACCGGTTGTCCAGAGACGATCGTCAGCAGTCCCAGCATGGCCCGTTGGGCGGCGGGACCGAGATTCAGGGGTTCGTGGTCGCGCCAGGCAGAGATCGGGCCGAGGATCTGAATTCGCACAGTCGCCACCCTCGCCAGTTGTGCCGGCGTCGCCGCCCGCAACGGTTAACTGTATTTAGTGTTCGCCGTAGTTCACGCTAATCAATGTCGGTGAACACTGCAACGGGCAAGAACGTTGCACCAGCGAATGACATGGCATCCATTGCAGTACTTCCGGGCGACTAGTGGTGTTTTTCCGATACGACCCAGTGGGCATGCTAACCCCGATCTGCCGCACCACTTAACCTCGCCGAAACATTGGATCGAAAAGATACGTTCATTGCTCAATAAGTGGGAAACTGCTCTTTACCGCCAGGGCGGAGACCCTCCCAGTGCGGGGTGTGGGAGCGCTACACCTCGACAAACATTGATCTTCCTTGCCAGGAAGAAGCGGCGGCTACTTGGGCGGGGCGATGAAGCCAGTCGGGCAATGAAGCGCGTCGAACGGTTGACCCGACCGACCTCAGCCAGCGTTCATTCACGTCGATTCGGGGATCCCCCATCCATCGATTGTCGTGGAGGCAAGTAGTCGGTTTTGGCGGTCGGATTGTCTACGACTTGGCGCCTCGCGTCGTAATTCGCCGCGCCAAATACGGCCCCTCGAATGCAAGCTAGATCGACGGAGTCGGAAGCCACCCCGGAGCATAATGGTCGGTTGAGATCGGCCCTGCGGTCCACTCCGGCAGCTGCCAGATTCGCGGGCCGCCGTTCGCATTCACGCGCCAGCCATCGGGTTGTGGAGGCCCACTATGAAACCCAATCAATCGACAGGGACGAAGCTGTGCAGGTCGTGGGCGCACTCGACAAGTGTCCAGATGTTTACTAAGGTGAACGAACATGCACCAGCTTGGGTGAAGGATGGAGATGCCCATGACAGCTCCCACGCCCCTGCCGCGACGCGCCACCTTGCGGCTCAACGACCTGCTCATCGCCCCCGGTGCCACTCGAGTGGAGGTGTGGCTCAGCTACCTCACCGCGGTCGTCGGCGCCGGCGTCGCCGCGGCCATCGGCGCCGCAGCGGGCTACCCGCCCCCGATCGTGGTGGTGCTGGCGGTCCTCGGATTCGACCTTTTCGGCGGGGCCGTGGTCAACGCCACCGCGTCGGTGTCGCGCCGGTTCCACACCGGCGCGACCGCCGCTCGCCGACAGGTGCTCTTCGTGGCGGCCCACGTCCATCTGCCCGCCCTGGCGCTGATCCTGCCCGCGTACCCGTGGTCGACCGCGATCACGCTCTACATTGGCACCCTCGCCGCCGCCGTGTTGGTCGCCGCCGCCGCTCCGACAGCCAAACGCCCGTTGGCGTTCGCCGCCGCGGCCGGGCTACTGGTCGCGGCGGTCACGCTCCTGCCCGCCCCACCAGCACTCGCCTGGCTGGCGCCGCTGCTGATCCTGAAGCTGGTTCTCGGGCACCTGCTGCCCGGTCCCCGGGCGACGTGAGCCCACCTTCGAGGCAGCGCCGCCGGTCAGCCGAGGTCAACCACGAGGGGCCGGTGATCGGAGATCACCGACAGTGGGGTTCGCACAGCCGTCACCGGTGGGAGTCGATGGTGGCCCTGCCGGTCGGCGAGGACGTGGTCGAGTTGGATGCGGGGTTGCCCAGCCGGATAGGTGGGTCGACGGCCAAGAGGCCGCCATCCGGTCAGGAGTCGGGCCGCCCCGGCGGGCAGGTTGAGGTCGCCGAGCAGGATCCGGGGTGCGGGCAGGGCCCGCAACGCACGGACGGTCTGGCATAGCTGGCGCGCGTTCCAACCGGGGACGAACGACAGGTGGGTGGCGGCGACCGTCCAGGGACCGTGCGGGGTGCGTAGGACCGCCGCGAGCACGACGCGGGGTTCGTCCCGGAGCAGCACGAGGCCACCGCGGGATCCGGGTACGTAGATCGGTGCGCGGACCGGGGCCGGTTCCAGCCGGATGACCTGCCAGGAAGTGACTGGGTGGCGGCTGACCAAGCCGACGCCGTAGCGGGGTTCGTCCTGGCCATCGTCATCGTGGGTCAAGGGGCGGACCTTTCCGCCGGGCTCACCGACGACGGCGGCGGCGAAGCGGTGTTCGTCGGCGGCGAGGGCCTGGGCGGCGAGGGCGGTCTGGTCCAGGTTGCCGCTGCGGCCCTGACCCAGGTCGACCTCTTGGAGGGCGAGAACATCGGCATCAAGAGCGGCGACGGCAGCTGTGAGGCGGTGCGACTCGACCAGCCCGTCGGTGAGCGACCGCCCGTGCAGCAGGTTGAAGGTGGCCAGGCGCACCAGGTCAGCGTAGGCCGTGGCATGGTGATCCGGTGGTGAAGGTGTTCGTGTGCTCTGTGCTGGTGTTCGTGGCGATCGGGTCACTGGGCCTGTTGCTGCGGCAGCGTCGGGGGCGCTGAGGTGAGCGTGGCCAACCGGTGGGTGCCCCGGCGAGGGGCGGCAGTCACCGGCTACGCGGCGCGTAGCTGCCGGCGCGCATCTCCCGCAGGGCCCGGCGGCGGGTCTCCCCGCGCAGGGTGTCCACGTAGAGGCGACCGGCGAGGTGGTCGGTCTCGTGTTGCAGAGCGCGGGCCAGGAAGCCGGTGCCGGTGATGGTCAATGGTTGCCCGTACTGGTCCATACCGCGTGCGGTGGCGCGCATGGCTCGCGGGGTCGGGAAATACAGGCCGGGAATCGACAGGCAGCCCTCATCGTCGTCCTGGCGGTCCTCGCCGAGTTCCAGCGTGGGGTTGATCAGGTGGCCGCGGTGGCCGTCGGCGTCGTAGACGAACACCTGGGCGGAGACGCCGATCTGCGGGGCGGCCACCCCGGCGCGGCCAGGGGCACCGAGCAACGTGTCCATCAGGTCGGTGACCAGCGCGCGCAGCTCGGCGTCGAAGCTGGTGACCGGTGCGGCGGGAGTGCGAAGCACCGGGTCGCCGATGATCCGGATCGGGCGCATCGTCATGGCCAGAGACTATCGCCTCACTCCGGGCGGGGACGGCGGCCCGGCGCCAGCGCGGGCAGCGAGGTGCCCCGGCGGTTACCGCCGGGGCACCTCGAGCAGGTCGGTCAGCCGAAGCAGGTTGGTACGGGGTTGGGGCTGCCGACGCAGTTGGTGGGCCGGTTGTTGATGATGATGACCTTGCCGAAGACGTTGATCACGCCGTTGTTGTAGACGCCGCCGGGTTCGTTCTGGGCGAGGTTGTCGGTGACGCGGACGTCGGTGAGGGTGAGGACGGTGGTCGGGTCGGACGGGTCGAAGAAGATACCACCGGCGAATCCCCCGGCCTGGTTGCCGGAGACGGTGGTGCGGCGCAGGGCCACCACGGGCTCGCCGACGATCGCGATGCCGCCGCCGTCGCCGCTGGTGGCGGTGTTGTACACGATCTTGCTGCCCTCAACGGTGACACCGAGATCGGTGGTGAGGTAGAGCCCTCCACCGGAGATGGCGGTGTTCTCGGCGACCTGGACGTGCTGGAGCAGGAGGGCCTCGTCGCCGTTGTCGTAGATGCCGCCGCCGAGGCCGCTGGCGGTGTTGCGGGTGATGGTGCTGTGGATGATGTCGGAGAGGTCGCCGTCATTGTCCACGCCCCCACCGTTGGCGGCGGTGTTGTCGCTGATCAGCGTGTGGCTGATGGTGGCAGAGCCCTCGTCGTTGGAGAACCCGCCGCCGGTGGTGCCGGAGGTGTTGTGGGTCAGCTTCGACTTGCTGATCGTGAAGGTGCCGTTGTCGCTGGAGACGCCGCCGCCCTCGTCGGTGGCGGTGTTGCGGGTGATGGTGCTCTTGGTGATCGTGACCTTGCTCCGGTCACCGGAGATGCCGCCGCCGTCGCCGTTGTTGCCGAGGGTCATGTTGTCCCGGACGGTGACGCGTTCGAGGGTCAGTCGGGTGCCTTCGCCGGCGAAGATGCCGCCGCCGTCGTCGTTGCCGCCCTCGAGCTTTCCGCCGGCGACGGTGAGGTCTTTGAGGGTGAGGTCGCCGCCGGTGACGACCTCGAAGATGCGGAAGTTGTCGGCGGCGGCGGCCCGGACGATGGTGGCGCCCTGGCCATAGATCGTGATGGGTTGGAAGACCTGGGGTAGTCCGTTGTCGTCCTGGTTGACGGTGAGGGTGTAGGTGCACTTCTCGGCCAGGCGGAGCGTGCCGCCGCCGGCCTGGTTCGCCGCGGTGATCGCGGCGATCAGCGCGTTGGGGTCGCAGGGCACCGGGGTGCCCTTGGCTTTCCCATCATCATGCGCACCCCGCTTCCAACCCGAGTGGCCGGCCTTTCCCCAGTGGCCACCCCACTCGCCGTCAACCTTCGACCATTCCCGGTGTGGTTGGCCGTCAGCGACGGCGTGCTCCGGCGAGGGCTGGGATGCGGTGGCTGGTCCGGCGCCGGCCAGGCCGGCGACTCCGGTGAGGGCCGCGGCGCTGACCGCCGCGACGGCCCGGGGGACGCGGCGTCGACCGCGCCCCCGGGACGGGCGGGGGAGTCTCCTGCTCTGCAACATTGTTCATCGCTTTCTATGCGGACGGTCCGGGTGCGGTGGCAGCGGTGCTGACGCCACAGCAGGAGTTAAGAACACGAAGACCCACAAACAACCCAGAGAGCGAAAAAACGAACCAGACGTGTGAAAATACCCCATATTAGATGTTTCTTGATGGTCTCGTCACCGGTGGTAGCTGATCGCCGCCGCTCTCGCGAAGCCGACGCGGGGCCCAACGGCGGCGGCCCACCCCTCCTGCGACCGCGCGGCAGGCCTATGCACCGTGATCGAAAACTCCGGTTATGCCCGATCTTGCCGAGCAGTACCGAGTCATCGCCGTGGATCTATGTGGCGGCGGCGATTCCAGCAAGCCCCAGTCCGGCTACGACAAGAAGACGATGGCCGCCGACATCGTGGGGTTGATCACCGCACTCGGCTACACCAAGGCGCACGTCGCCGGCCACGATATCGGGCCATGGCGCTCGTGGTCCTCGCGGGCCGGGCGGCGCGGACATCCTGGGCGAGGAGCCGAGGGTTCGCCGTCAGGGCCCGGCGGCTAGCACGGCGCGAACCGGGGCCGCCTTCGCCGCCGCCTCCGCGACCTCGGCCTCCGGGTCGCTGCCCCAGGTGATCCCACCGCCGGCCCACACGTGCAGGTGATCGTCGTCAGCCGCGGCGGTGCGAATGGTCAAACCCAGGTCGATCCGGCCGGAGGTGACCCAGCCCAACGCGCCCATGCTGGCTCCACGACCGACCGGCTCCAGGGCGGCGATGTGGTCCAGGGCGGCGAGCTTCGGGGCCCCGGTGACCGACCCGCCGGGGCAGACGGCGCGGAGCAGGTCCGCCAAGCCGAGCCCCTCCCCGACCGCCGCGGAGATGGTCGACTCCGCCTGCCACAGGTCGCACCAGCGACGGACGGCGAACAGGTCATCAACAGTGACGGTGCCGGTGCGGGCGAGGCGGGCCAGATCATTGCGCTGCAGGTCAACGATCATGACGTGCTCTGCGCGTTCCTTCGCGCTGGACAGCAGCGCGGCCCGGCCAGCCGGGGTGGCCGGGCGGGTGCCCTTGATCGGCCGGGTGATCATCCGCCCGTCGGTGACCTCCACGAGGGTCTCCGGGGAGGCGCAGCCAATCGTCCACCCGGCACCGGTGAGTACGCCCCCATACCGGGCGCCGGGCAGCGAACCGAGGCGGGCAAGGGCGGGCAGCGGGTCCCCGGCGTAGCGGGCGGCGGCGTGTCCCACCAGGTTGGCCTGGTAGACATCCCCGCGGCCGATTGCCGCGCGCACGGCACGCACCGCGTCGGCGTGCTGCTGTGGGGTCCAACTCTCCGCCCAGGCGCCGAGCCACCAGGCCGACGGCCGGCGGCGGGCCGGGCGGCCGCGGGACGTGGCAGCGTGGCCGTAGACGACGACAGCTACGTCGGGCAGGGCGGGGGCCGGTGTGGCCGGGCCAGGGCCGCGGCCGACCCCCAGCGCGCCGGCCGCGGCCGAGACGTAGAGGGCGGCCCCACAGACCCGCTCTGGAGTGCGCCCCGCCGGCCGAGCGAGGTCATCCAGGGTGAGGCCGTGGGCGGCGAGGAACTCCTGGACGAGCACCATCGGGTCACCGCCGTCGCCGATGCGCCACTCCCAGCGGGCGTGTTCGACGTGGGCGCGCCGGCAGTCCGGCGGCGCCGCCGGCGGCGCAGCTGTCACCCTCGCTGGAAGCGTTTCCACGCTATCCGGTCCATTCCGCCTCAACCGTTCAGTGGATTTTCCACGCGGCACGCGCACACCCGCTCGATGCTGGTCACTTGAACTTGGTACTGTGCGTCACTGGCCATGTGAACCATCACACAGTTCCCCCACCCTCCGGAGAACCCCGATGTGCCAGCACCAACCCACCTGCCCCTCTGCCGACGCCACCGACCGGGACGCCGCCAAGGTCATCGCTTGCTTCCCTGAACAGGGCTGGAGCTTGCTCTGCAACGGAGTCATCAGTTTCGAGGACACCGGCGAAATACTCCCCGACGGACGCAGCATCGCCCCACACCGCGGCCCAGCCCGCCACGCCCTCGTCGCCTGACGACAACGCACCGTAGTCATCTGGTTCCGTCGCCCCCAGGCTAGCCGCCCGAACAGGTCACCGGCCTGGGAGTCGACACCAACCGGCCGGGCGCCAAACCCCGCCCGGCCCGCCGGCCGCGTCTCACTCCTCGAAAGCCTGCGGTGCGGGACAAGAACACACCAGGTTCCGGTCACCGTACGCGCCGTCGATCCGCCGCACCGGCGGCCAGTACTTCCCCAGCCGACTCCCCGCCGGGTAGGCCCCGACCGACCGTGGATACGGATGCGACCACTGGTCGGCCGAGACCATCGCCGCCGGGTGCGGGGCATTCACCAACGGGTTGTCCTCCGCCGGCCATTCCCCCGACCCCACCTTGTCGATCTCGGCCCGGATCGCGATCAGCGCGTCGCAGAACCGATCCAACTCGGTGAGATCCTCACTCTCCGTCGGCTCCACCATCAACGTCCCCGCCACCGGGAACGACATCGTCGGCGCGTGGAAACCGTAGTCGATCAGACGCTTGGCCACATCATCGACGCTGACGCCCGTCGCCTTCGTCAACGGCCGCAGGTCCAGAATGCACTCGTGCGCCACCAGGCCCTTGTTACCCGCGTACAACACCGGGAAAGCGCCCCGCAGCCGCGCCGCCACATAGTTGGCCGCCAGCACCGCCACCCCCGTGGCCCGGGTCAGCCCAGCCGCACCCATCATCCGCAGGTACATCCACGGAATCGGCAGGATCCCCGCCGACCCGTACCGGGCCGCCGACACCGCCGGCCGAGGCGAATCCCCCGCGAGCGGATCACCGGGCAGGAATGGCGCCAGATGCGAACGCACCGCCACCGGCCCCACACCCGGCCCGCCACCACCGTGCGGGATGCAGAACGTCTTGTGCAGATTCAGGTGCGACACGTCAGCACCGAACCGTCCCGGCTTGGCGAACCCGACCAGGGCGTTGAGATTCGCCCCATCGACATACACCTGCCCGCCCGCGTCGTGCACCTTCGCACACACCTGCGCGATACCCGTCTCATACACGCCATGCGTCGACGGATACGTCACCATGATCGCGGCGAGCGTCTCCCGATGCGCATCGATCTTGGCATCAAGATCAACCAGGTCGATGTTGCCGTCGGCGTCACAGCCGACCACCACCACCCGCATCCCCGCCATCACCGCCGACGCGGCGTTCGTGCCATGCGCCGACGACGGAATCAGGCACACGTTCCGGTGCCCCGCATCCCGCGACCGGTGATACGCGCGGATCGCCAACAGCCCCGCCAACTCCCCCTGCGAGCCGGCGTTGGGCTGCACACTGACCGCGTCGTACCCGGTCACCTCCGCCAACCAGCCCTCCAACTGGGCGATCAGCTCCCGGTAACCGGCGGTCTGCGACTCGGGCGCCAACGGATGCACCTGCGCGAACTGCGCCCAGCTCACCGGCTCCATCTCGGTGGTCGCGTTCAGCTTCATCGTGCACGACCCCAACGGAATCATGCCGCGATCCAAGGCATAGTCGAGGTCCGCCAACCGCCGCAGATACCGCAGCATCGCCGTCTCCGACCGATGGGCGCTAAACACCGGGTGGGTGAGGAAGTCCGACGTACGGGCCAGCGCCGCCGGCAACGCCGTATCCACGGTGCCGGTGAAGACCGGCACCCCGAACGCCGCCCACACCGCCGCGAGATGCGCCTCCGTCGTGGTCTCGTCACAGGAAACACCGACCCGGTCGGCGTCCACCAGCCGCAGATTCACCCCCCGCCGCGCGGCTGCCTCCACCACCTCGGCCGCCCGCCCCGGCACCACCGCCGAGACAGTGTCGAAGAACAGAACATCCGCAACATCCACCCCACCCGCACGCAACCCGGCCGCCAACCGCGCCGCCATCGCATGGGTCCGCGCCCCGATCGCCCGCAACCCGTCCGGGCCGTGGTAGACCGCGTACATCCCGGCCATCACCGCGAGCAGAACCTGCGCGGTGCAGATGTTGCTCGTCGCCTTCTCCCGACGGATGTGCTGCTCCCGAGTCTGCAACGCCAACCGGTACGCCGACTCCCCGTCCGCGTCCCGCGACACACCGACCAACCGTCCCGGCAGCATCCGCTGCAAGCCCGCGCGGACCGCCAGATAGCCAGCGTGCGGGCCACCGAAGCCCATCGGTACCCCGAACCGTTGGGTCGTGCCGACAGCGATGTCGACGCCGATCTCCCCCGGCGGACGCAGCAGCGTCAACGCCAACAGGTCGGCGGCCACGGTCACGAACGCGCCCGCGGCATGGGCGGCGTCGACCACCGCGGCGTGGTCCCGCACCGCCCCGGACGCCCCCGGATACTGCACGTGCAGGCCAAAAAACTCCGCCGGCAACTCCGCACCATCAAGGTCAACCACCTGGACGTCGATACCGAGCGGCTCGGCCCGCCCCGCGATCACCGCCACCGTCTGCGGCAACGTGTCCGCATCCACCACGTACACCTGGCTCCGGCTGCGGCTCGCCCGCCGCGCCAGCGTCATCGCCTCGGCCGCCGCGGTGCCCTCATCAAGCATCGACGCGTTCGCGGTCGCCAACCCAGTCAGATCGGTGACCACGGTCTGGAAATTCAGCAACGCCTCCAGCCGCCCCTGGCTGATCTCCGGCTGGTACGGCGTGTACGCGGTGTACCAGCCGGGATTCTCCAACACGTTGCGCCGGATCACCGCCGGCGTGTGCGTGCCGTAGTAGCCAAGACCGATCATCGACACCGCAGCGGTGTTGCGCTCGGCCAGGGCCCGCAGCTGCGCCAACGCCTCCGACTCGCTGGCCGGCTCCGGCAGGTCCAGGGTGCCCGACCAACGGATAGCTTCCGGAATCGCCGCATCCATCAGCTCGTCAACAGAGCCGTAGCCAACGACCTCCAACATTCGGCGTTCGTCCTGCGGATCCGGACCGATATGACGGGCGGCGAACTGCTCAAGGGACATGGGGCGCTCCCCGGGGATGAGGTCGACAGGTCGGCCTCCCCCTCTGTCGCGCCCGCAGACGCTCCACAGTGCCTACCCGTGAGGTCCTTTTGCCTGAGAGGTTCCGGGGAGGATTTGCCCCTTCGGCGCCGCACCGGGTGGTTTCCGGGCGGTCTCTCCCACACGGGTGCGACCGGCGCGACCAACGCTACCAGCGGCCAACTCCACCCGGGCGTCCCCACCCAGGCCGCTACCGACCGCACAACAGCCCGCCACGGTCAGCCCACCACCACCGCTCCCCCCGCGCCGTCTTGGACGGCACCCAAGTGGTCCGCGCCGTCTTGGACGGCACCCAAGTGATCGGCCAACACCGGCAACACGTGACCCAGTGGAGCATCCACCGTCACCGCCGCATACGCATCACCGCGCGTCGCGCCCTGATTAATGATCGCCACCGGAATTCCCAAACTCGCCGCCCGCACCACAAACCGCCGCCCGGACATGACCGTCAGCGACGAACCAAGCACCAACAGCATCCGCGCGGACTCCACCATGGCGAAACACCGGGCCACCCGCGCCGCCGGCACCGACTCGCCGAAGAACACCACGTCCGGTTTCAACATTCCCGTACCGCACTGGGCGCAATCGACCGTACGAAAACCCGCCACCGCCGAATCATCGAGATCCACGTCACCGTCCGGATTAACCGCCGACACCCGCGCCGCGAACCCGGGGTTCGCCTCCGCCAACCGCTGATGCAGCTCCCACCGCGACACCCCCACACCACAATCCAGGCACACCACCTCATCCAGGCGGCCATGCAACTCCACCACGCCGCTGCTACCCGCCGCCGCGTGCAACCCGTCCACGTTCTGCGTAACAACCCCGTCAACCACGCCGGCCTGCTGCAAGCGAGCTACCGCCCGATGCCCGGCGTTCGGGACCGCCCGGGCAACCGTGCGCCACCCCAGGTGACTACGCGCCCAGTACCGCCGCCGCGCCAACGGATCCCGCGTAAACACCTGGTACGTCATCGGAGAGTGCCGCCGGGCCGCACCACTGGGCCCCCGGTAGTCCGGGATCCCCGACTCCGTGGACAGGCCAGCACCGCTGAGCACCACCACCCCACCAGCCGAGACCAGCCCCGCCAGCAATTCAACCTGTTCGCTCACCAGAACCATGCTGCCACGGCCACCTGCCCACTCGCGCCGCTCAGCTCACCCGCCGCCGTGCCCGCCGCGCCGCCAACTCATCCCCCGCCACCTGCACCGGAGCCGGAACCGCCGGCTGCGGCGCCACCGACTCCGCCGGCAGATGCGACAACGACCCCTGGATCTCCTTGAACGCCCCACCGATCGCGATCCCAAACACGCCCTGACCACCCTGCAACAGGTCAACCACCTCCTCCGGCGACCGGCACTCGTACACCGTCGTCCCGTCGGAAATCAACGTGATGCCCGCCAGGTCCGCCACCCCCCGCGACCGCAACGCCTCGATCGCCTTCCGGATGTTCTGCAACGACACCCCAGCGTCCAGCAGCCGCTTGACCACCTTCAACACCACCAGGTCCCGGAACGAGTACAACCGCTGCGTCCCCGAACCCGACGCGTCCCGCACTCCCGGCACAACCAGACCAGTCCGCGCCCAGTAATCCAACTGCCGGTAACTGATACCCACCGCATGGCAGGCCGTCACCCCCCGGTAGCCGACCTCGCCGTCACCGTCGATCGCCGGCACACCCGGCCCCGAATCGGAATCCCACGGCTCCTGCATCCGGATAACCTCCCCGCCGTGCGGTACCACGTCCACCTCGAGACGAGCACCCCTCGATACGGTCACCCTAACGCCGCACCCGACGGTTACCAGGCAACAACAACACGACACGCCGCGCGCACAACACGCCCAAAGAAACCGTCACCAACCGTGACGGCAGCACAACAGCTCATGACCACCGGATCCACCGGTCAGCCGAGTCAGCCGGCAAAGTCCTCCGGACTCACCTGGTCCAAGAACTCCCGGAACTTCTCCACCTCGTCCTCCTGCTCGTCCGGAATCACAATCCCGGCCTCGCTGAGAACCTCGTCAGCACACCGAATCGGGGCCCCCACCCGCAACGCCAACGCGATGGAATCACTCGGCCGCGCCGACACCCGCACCCCGTCACCGAGCAACAGATCAGCGAAGAAGACATTCTCCTTCAACTCGGTGATCTCCACCGCCTGCAACGGCGCCTCCAACGCCGCCAACACATCCCGAAGAAGATCGTGCGTCAACGGCCGCGTCGGCTTGACCCCCTGCTGCTCGTAGGCGATCGCCGTCGCCTCAACCGCACCGATCCAAATCGGTAGATAACGGTCCCCCTCGACCTCTCGAAGCAGGACGATCGGCTGGTTGCCCGGCAGCTCCACCCGAACCCCGACCACACTCAGCTCGCGCACCGCCGCCTCCGTGTCGTTGTCACCTACGCCGCACCCCTTCTGCACCGTACACGGACCGCGACCCGGCCGTCCCACGCGCGGCACGCACCGCAAAGGGGTTACCCCGGCAAGCCTACGGCACGCATCAACAGACAGATCTTTCCGCACACACCCACCCGGCCAGACACCACCGGGTGGCGGCTCACCGCCCCAACGTCGAGCGCAACCCCACCCGCACCAACGCCGCGTGCAACCGCTGCGACAACGCCACCAACTCCCGCGCCGTCTCCGCCGCCCGCGCCCGCGCCGCCGGATCACTCTGCCGCGCCAACGGCGTCACCAACTGGGCAAACAACCCCACCTCGCGGTCCGCCGCCAACCGATACCCCCGCAGATGCCGCGGCTCCAACCCGTACGCCGCCAGACCCGCCACCGCCTGCGCGATGATCAACGCATCCCCGTCATACCAGCCCGGCGGATCCGGCACCATCACACCCAGCCGCTCCAACTCCGCCAGCGTCGCCTCATCCACACCGCTGCGGGCAACCAACTCGGCCCGATCCAACCGCATCCGCGACGACTCGGCCTCCGCCGGCTGCCCCGGCACCTCACCACCCGGTCCCACCGCCACCAACGCCGGCCGAGAACGACCCGGCTGCTCACCGGTCGCATCCCAGACCGCCAGCTGCTCACGGATCACCCGCAGCGGCAGGTACTGATCCCGCTGCGCGGTCAACACAAACCGCAACCGCGCCACATCATCCCAGCTGTACTTCCGGTACCCCGCCGCCGTCCGCTGCGGTTCCACCAAGCCTTCAGCCTCGAGGAACCGCAACTTCGACAACGTGGCATCCGGAAAGTCCACCCGCAACTGGGCCAGCACCTCACCGATGCTCATCAACGGCTGCGGCCGGGATGACCCCGGCGCAGCTGACGCCGCAGGCTCACTCACCCCCGGCCGGCCCCCTCCTCGGGCCGCGGACCCGCAAGGAACACCACCCGGAACTTGCCGATCTGCACCTCGTCACCGTTGCTCAACGTGGCCGCCTCGACCCGCTCCCGGTTCACATACGTCCCATTCAGGCTCCCCACGTCCCGCACCGTGAACGTCCCACCATCCCGGTGAAACTCCGCGTGCCGCCGCGACACCGTCACGTCATCCAGGAAAATGTCACTGTCCGGATGACGCCCACTGGTCGTCACATCGTGGTCCAGCAAGAACCGGGCACCCGCATTCGGCCCCCGCCGCACCACCAGCAGAGCCATCCCCGGCGGCAACGAACCGGACACCCGGTTCGGCATCACATCGGGATCCGGCCCCTCCAGGGCCTCTTCGAGCGAACCGAGATTGAGCGTCGAAGTGACGTCGAGTGGGGGAAACTCGTCGTCTGGGCGCGTCATGGGGACCACCTCACGGATCTATTCGGTCAGCGTCGGGTAAGAGCGGGTTTGGCCGCCGGGCATTCTCGCACCCGGCGGCTGGCTCCCCGTGCCAGGAAGGCAACTACACAACGCTCAACTATCGGATTCTCGGTCGACTGGGCGAGCCTAGCCAGCGCCGAAAAGCAGGGCAACCGGACGCGCGGAACCAACCCCCGCACCGGCATAAGGGCACCACTCAGCCCTCGGTGAGCTCACGATACGCACCCGCCGACAGCAGGCCGTCCAGCCCGCCCCGATCAGCCACGGTGACCTCGAACAGCCAACCCGCAGCATACGGATCACTGTTGATCAACTCGGGAGTGTCGCCCAGCGCCTCATTGCACGCCGACACCGTCCCGGCGACCGGAGCGTAGATCTCCGACACACTCTTCGTCGACTCGATCTCACCCACCGAATCGCCAGGGGACACCGCCGCCCCCACCTCGGGCAGTTGGACGAAGACGATGTCACCCAGCGCGTCCTGCGCGAAATGCGTGATACCAACCCGCACCACGCCGTCGCCACCACCCGCAACCCACTCGTGCTCGGCGGTATACCGTAGATCCTCAGGAATCACCAGCTGCGTCCTTCATCCAATCGTGCGCCAACCCCACATGACGGCGCAGGCGCGCCACCAGTCACGTGATCGGACGGGCGTATTCCAGCTCGATCGGGGCGTGCAGCGCCGAAACCTCGGCCACCTCACGATCCTCAACGATCACCGTACCGCCGTCACCGTCGACCGTCGCCACCACCCCGCCAGGAATGTTCAACGCCGTACGCATCGTCGCTGGATCCCCGATCACCGTGATCGTGTACGGGCCCGTCAACAACCGCCCACCCACGAACAGGGAACCATTCTCCCCATCCAGGAAATACGTCGAGGCGATGATCCGCACCGTCACCCCGTCCGCACCGGAAATCTGCATCGCCTCCGCGCCTGAGCCCCGCAACTCCTGCACCGCGTCCAGCACCCGCATCGCCGAAATCGCCCCCGCGCCACCGGGCTCGAACCGCACCACCAACCCCGGACCCCGCGCCGGCAACGTCCCCGCCAAGATCCCCAACTCGTCCGCCCGCCGCGCCGCCTCCTCCAACGCGGCCTGTTGGCCCTGCTCCCCCGACAACAGCTGACGCTGGCTGTCCTCCAACGCCGCGATGTCCTGCCGCAGCCGCTTCTCCTGAGAGTTCAGGTCGTAGAGAATCCGCACCAGATCCTCCTGCCGCGCCGCCGAGGTAATCGGGTCCGTTGACGTCGTCCGCAACTGCTCCACCAGCGTGAACCCCAGCAACGCCAGCAAAACGAAGATCATCACGGTGGCCGGACTCGTCCGTCGCCACCCCCCGACCAGGGCAAGAGCGGAGGCGAACGGACGCCCCGCCGCGCGGTCCAGCCTCGACTCACCCGCCGTGGCCGGCGGCGGCTCCGGATCCACCTCCACCTCCGGCGCCAGCGGACTCAACTCGTCCGGGTCCGGCGCGTCCGGACGCGGATCCGGCTCCCCCGCGGGCCCCGTCGGAGGCTGCGGCCCCGGCTGCTTCGGCCAGCCCGTCCCCGTCTCGGTGTGCTCGTCACCACTCATCACGACCAACCTACGCCCGGAACAGGTGCCGACGGATCGCCGCCACATTCCCGAAGATTCGAACCCCCAACACCACCACGACACCCGTGGAGAGCTGGCTACCCACCCCCAACTGGTCCCCCACATACACGATCAGCGCAGCCACCAACACGTTGGAGATAAAAGACACCACGAACTGCTTGTCATCGAAAATCCGGTCCAGCTTCGCGCGCACCCCACCGAACACCGCATCCAGCGCCGCCACCACGGCGATCGGCAGATACGGCTGCAACGCCCCCGGCACTGTTGGATCGAGCCACAGCCCGAGCAGCATGCCCGCAACCAACGCCAACGCCGCAATCATCGACCACCTCCGGAATTGGGAGCAGACGTCCCAGGACTGACCGGCCGGCCCGACGGCCTCGGACTGGCCGGTGGCTGCGCGTACTCTAGCCGTGGATCCGGCGCAGCGGGCAGTATCAGGTCGTCGGCGTCCCACACCTCGAACGCCACCCCGGTATCCGCCGCCACCTGCTGCATCGTCGCCGCGATCCGGGTCTTCGCGAACCGCTCCCGCAACGCGTCCGGGCCGATCGCCGACACCTCGTACGGTCCCTTCACCGACTGGAGATCAACCAGAATCACCTGCCCTGCCGACCGAATCGTGGACGTTGCCGTCAACCGCTGCCCGTTGATCGAGATTGCCTCCGCCCCCGACGCCCACAGCCCGTTCGCGACCCCCTGAAGGTCGATGTAGAGCACCCGCGACGGCCCCAGAGCCGGATCCGGCACCATCTGCTCGTCGGAGGGCGCATCGGCCAACCGCACCACCACACCATCCCCACTCACTCGGCCCAAACCGGTGCCCGCCTCCAACTCGTGCAGCTGCGCCGCCTCCGTCCCCAGCGCAGCGGCCCGCTGCCGGGATACCTCCGCCCGCAACTCGTCGGCCCGCTCGGACAGCTGGTCGGTCTCACCCTCCCGCTGCTCGATCTGCGCCACCAGACCCTCCCGGGCCTGCTGGCGCCCCGGTGCCGCCGCCACCGTCTGGCGGTACGCCACCGCAAACAGAAACCCGAGCACCACGATGACGACGAGGCTCACGGCCCGGACCGACCGGCCCCACCTCACCGTGGCTCCCTGCCGCCGGCGTGCCGCCGCGTCGCCGTACCCCGGATCAAGCGGATTGCGAAACAGCTCGGTGAGGAAGTCCGGCGCGTACGTCCGGCCGGTCGGCTCCCGGCTCTCTGGTCGAAGCTGCGAGCCGGTCATCGTACCCTCGCTGCCCGCACCAGCCGCCCGGCCTGCACCACGTACATCGCGCCAGCGATCCAATACAAGGCCAGGCCCCACCAGGCCAGGCTCCAACCAACCGCGCTGATAGCTGTTGCTGGCACCGCCTTCGCCAGCAACAGGACTGGAAACGCGGCCAACAACAGAAACGTCGCCGTCTTGCCGACGTAGTGCACCGGCGGCGGCCCGTATCCGTAGCGACGTAGCGTGCCGAGGGAACCCAACAGCAGCACTTCACGGGCGAGCAGCGCAACCGTGAACTGCCACGGCACCACCTCGCGGACGGTAAACGCGACGAGCGTGGCCAAGATGTAGAGGCGGTCGACGAACGGATCGAGTAGCTCGCCCAGCCGGCTCACCTGCCGGAGCCGCCGGGCGACCCAGCCATCCACCCAGTCGGTGGTGCCGCCGACCGCCAGCACCGCGATCGCGGCGACATCGGCGCGGGCCACCAGGAGGAGATAGAGGAAGACCGGCACACCGAGGAGCCGGACGAAACTGATCACATTCGGCAGCGTGAAGACCCGGTCGGTGAGATGGCCGGAGGCCTGCGGAGTGCCAACTCGAGCCGGCCGCTGCGACACCGAACCTCCTCCACTGCGCGCCTCGGCGCCCGACCCAACATCTGCCAGCCGCGCTGCCGGGTCGGCCGGCACCGACACTGCGACCCCAGCGCGGGACCGACCCGTCGGACGGCCCGCGATCATCTGGGATCGCGGGCCGGTCCAGTTTGCGCTGCCACTATATCCGCCCTGTCCTGGCGTCGATGCCCTGTGTCAGGGCGGATACGTGCAGTGTCCGGGTGTGTGATGACCCACGTGGTCTAGGGCGACCTAGGATACTAGGGCTAGTTCATCGGCGGCGCCGGTGGCAGCCCAGCTGGGGCGAACCCACTGGTTACGGCTCCCGGCCATCCCACGGCCGCGATACTGACCGCGGGGGTGAAGGGGTGAACTCGTCGAACGGTGCCGCGGTGGTAGTCGGCGTGGACGGGTCCGAGCAGGCGCTGCGGGCCGTACGCCTCGCGGCCGCCGAGGCCGCCCGCCGTAACCGAATGCTACGGATCGTCCACGGATTCATCTGGCCGCTCCTCCACGTACCGGTGGGAGCACCACCCGGCGGACCGCCCGGATCGGGCCTCCGCCACCAAGCAGAGCAGCTCGTCGCCGACGCGGTCGCCGAAGCCGAAGCGACCGCCCCCGGCCTCCGCGTCTCCGGTGAGATCATTGACGGCGAGGCCGCCGCCGTGCTGGTCGGCGAAGCACCGAATGCCGTGCTGATCGTACTGGGTGACCGGGGTATGGGCGGTTTCGCGGCCCTGGTCGTCGGCTCTGTGGCGATACAGGTCGCCACCCACGCCGACTGCCCGGTCCTGGTCGCCCGCGGCACGGACCGCACCGCAGGGCCGGTGGTCGTCGGGGTGGACGGATCCGCGGTGTCCCCTCCCGCCATCGAATTCGCCGCCGAGCAGGCGTCGCTGCGCGGCAGCGACCTCATCGCGATACACGCCTACCTACACCCGGTCGCCAGCGAACCCGGCGACATGCAGCCTCTCGTCTACGACGAGGAGAAGCTACGCCACGAGGAACGCCAGTTACTCGCCGAATCCGTCGCCGGGCTGGCCGAGAGATGGCCGGATCTGACCGTCCAGCAACGAGCCGTCCGCGGCCGGCCCGCGCCGGCCCTCACCGAAGCGTCCCAGCAGGCCCAACTACTGGTAGTCGGCGGGCACGGACGCAGTGCGCTCACCGGCCTGCTGCTGGGCTCAGTCAGCCAGTCCGCGCTGCACCACGCCGACTGCCCCGTCGCGGTTGTCCGCGCTTCCGGCTAATCCGCTCGACGCGGTTGGTTGGTCACCACCCCGGGACGGGTAGACGCCCGGCGGACAACACTGGTGAGCGGACCGAGGAGGCACCCAGATGCCAGCACCACGACCAACGAGCGACGCGTACGGTCGACCCGGCGGCGACCCGATATGAGAGCCGGAGTCCTAGCCGACGGAGCGATCGCCGGTGCGGCCGGCACCACCGCCCTCAACGTCGTCACCTATCTGGACATGACGCTACGAGCCCGGCCCGCGAGTAACACCCCAGAACGCAGCGCCGGCCGGGTCGCCGAGGTGACCCACCTCAACCTCGGCCCCGAACCCCAGGCGACCAACCGCCGCTCGGGACTCGGCCCGCTACTCGGGTACGGCATCGGGATCGCCGCCGGAGTTGGCTTCGCCCTGCTGACCCGGGGCCGACCAATGCCGCCGGCCCTGGCCAGCGGGCTGCTCGGCGGCGGGGTGATGACCGCCTCCGGCAGCTCGTACGCCGTCTTCGGAGTTAGCGACCCACGGACCTGGAGCCGTGGGGACTGGCTGTCCGACCTCATCCCGCACCTGGCTTACGGTCTGGTCGCCGCGACGACCTGGAACCGACTCCGGATGCCACCCGCCTGAGGCTCAACCACCGGGCCGCCCGCCCTCTCACACGCCGGGCGGGCGGCCCGGATCAGCTGTCGTCCTCAGCAACCGGCTCGCCCGGGGGCCCATAGCCGGAGACCTGACCCCGGGGCACCGGACGCCCCCGGTCGCCCTGCGACGAGCCACGGTTACGAGGATGACCCGCCGGACCGGGTCCCTTGGTGTCCTGCACGTTCGAGCCCCGGGCGCTACGCCGGGCCTCCTGCTGCTGCGGGTTCGTCACCGCTGTCTCCTTCCGCTGGGTGGCGCCGTACGTGGCGGTTGCCGCCACCCTCGAATACCCACGGACGTCACCGGCCATGCAGCGGGCTAACTCGGCCTACGACGGGTACCCCCCGCCGGTGGGAGACAGTCACGAAACAGCACGGGTGCTGCTGGAACGACGAGGACAGACCTACACCGAGGAGGCCGGGATCCGGCTGGCCGACCGGCCCGGGCCGCTCTATCAGCTGTTGGTGCTCGCCACCCTGCTGAGTGCACGAATCCGAGCCGGCGTCGCGGTGTCCGCGGCCCGGGAGCTCTTCGCCGCCGGCTACCGCACCCCGTCGGCGATGGAGGCGGCGACCTGGCAGGACCGGGTTGACGCGCTCGGTCGCGGGCATTACCGGCGCTACGACGAGCGGACCGCCACGCTGCTCGGCACGGGTGCACGACTCTGCCTGGACCGCTGGCAGGGTGACCTACGCCGGCTACACCACACCGCGCAGGGCCAGCCGGCGCAGCTACGCCGCCTGCTCACCGCTTTTCCGGGCATCGGGCCCGCCGGTGCGGACATCTTCCTCCGCGAGGTCCAGGCGGTCTGGCCGGACCTGCGTCCCTTCGCCGACCGGCGTGCCCTCAGCGGCGCGGAGAGGTTGGGCCTGCCGCAAACCCCGCGGCGGCTCGCCGACCTGGTGGCGGAGGCGGAGTTCGGCCGCTTCGCCTCCGCTCTGGTGCGGGTCGCGCTCGGCGAGGAATCCGCTGGTGCGGTGACGCGGGCAGCGCGCCGGTGACCGGTCACTTCGTCGCGTCACCGCGAGGCCGGGTGAGGTACCACACCAGTAGCGCAGCGAGCACGGCCAGCGCGATCAGGCCGCTGGTGACGCCCTCACCGTCCGGTTGATCCCGACCAGTCGTTCCAAAGTAGATCACTGCTAGCCCGGCCAGTACCGCCACGGCGGTACGTACTCCTCGGTCCCTCACACTCGGTGACCCTAGCCAGCGCCGCCCGCAAAGGGTGGCGAACTACTTTTTTCCCCTGAACGGGGTCAGTCGACCTCCAGGTCGTCGAGCGAAATCTTGTGGCTCATCAGCCAGCGCGCCAACGCCGACATTCCGAACAGCCACAGCGGCGCCGACTCGGTCGTCCCACTGGTAGCAAAGATCGCGAACCGGAGGTCGGGCGCGCGGTAGGCCTCAATCCGCCACCGGTGTTGCCGGTCCCGCCAGATCGCTGAAGGGTCCATGCTCAGACGCTACCGAGCTGGCCCCGCGGGTGGGGCCAGCTCCGGGACCCGGCCAGCCCAGCACGGCTTCGGCTTCGGCTTCGGCTTCGGCTTCGGCTTCGGCTTCGGCTTCGGCTTCGGCTTCGGCTTCGGCGAGAAGAGCACCGCCCCCGAAGCCTGGGCTTCGGGGGCGGTGTGGGTGCCGGTGTGCAGGTCGCCTCTCGGCGCGTGGCGCGTGGCGGCTCCAGCCGAACGGTATTCCGCGACGGCTTATTGGTGAGGCCCGGGGACACTGGACACACCGACACCCGTCTCAACAGCGTACCCGCCCCGACCCTTCCTGCTGGACCCGTGACCGCGATCACCGCCGAGCCGGCACCCGGGGCGACAGCCGGGTCAGTCGCCCTGTTCCGGGTGCCGAACAACAGGTTGGGTGCTCCCCCGCTGGTTCTCGGTGGGACCCGGCACAACCGCTAAAGCATCCTAGGATCCTGGATGGCTAGCGGCCCGCCCGTAGTTTCCAGCCCAAAACAACGCTAAGAACTGAGGGTTGATCAAGCTCTGATCTGGCCCGTAGCGTCCCGTCCCGTTCGGTGACGATCGATGCTCGGGTGGTGGGGTTGTGGCGACTCAGGACGTGTTCTCGGCGGAGGACCTGGCGCGGCTTCGGGGGTTCCCGGAGATCAACCGGGCGGAGTTGATCCGGTATTTCACGTTGACCGGTGCGGATGAGGCGTTCGTGCGCCAGTTCCGTACGGGCCGCAACGTGTTGGGTGTGGCGGTGCAGTTGTGCACGCTGCCGTGGCTGGGGTTCGTGCCTAATGAGGTTGCGGCGGCGCCGGCGGCCGTGGTGGGCCGGTTGTCGCAGCGGCTCGGGATCGCGATGGGTGAGTTGCGTGGGTACGGGGAGCGGGAGCAGACCCGGACGGGTCATCTGCGGGAGGTGGCCGGCTATGCCGGCTGGCGGTCGATGGACACCGCCGGGTGGAAGGACCTCGACGAGTTCCTGTTCGCTCGGGCGATGGAGCACGACTCGCCGAAGCTGTTGTTCCGGCTGGCCTGCGAGTATCTGTTGTCGTCGCGGGTGGTGCGGCCTGGGGTGATCCTGCTGCTGCGGCGGGTGGCTGCGGCTAGGGCCCGTGCTCGGGGTGAGACGTGGGCGCGGGTGCGGCACCTGTTGACCGACCGCGGTGCGCGGAGTTGGACCTGTTGCTGGTTCCGGACGCCTACCTGGGCCGGACTCCGCTGGTGTGGCTGGGTGTGGGGCCGACGTCGTCGAGCCCTACCGCGGTGAAGGCCGAGTTGGAGAAGCTGACCTACCTGCGCCGGTTGGACGCGCACACGCTGGATTTGTCGATGTTGCCGGCGGAGCGGCGCCGGTTCCTGGCCGGGGTGGGTCGCCGGTTGACGGGGCAGGCGTTGCAGCGGCGTGAGCCGGAGCGCCGGTATCCGATCCTGCTGACCCTGTTGGCGCAGTCGGCGGTCGACGTGCTGGATGAGACGTTGCTGCTGTTCGACCAGGCGATCAGCGGGCGGGAGGCGGCGGCGAAGCAGAAGGTGGCCGAGGCCCTGGCCGAGCGGGCGAAGGGCGGGGAGAACCGGCAGGCGCTGCTGGACGAGATCCTGACGATCGTGCTCGACACCGGGATCGGAGATGAGCAGATCGGCACGCTGCTGCGCGGCCGGATCGGGATGGATCGGATGCGCGCTGCGTGGGCCGAGCGCCGTGAGCGGCTGCCGCGTGATCACGGGCAGCTCAGCATGCTGGACGCGTCGATGTCGTACCTGCGGCAGTTCGCCCCGGCCGTGCTCGCGGCGGTGCAGTTCGCTGGCGGGCCCGGCACCGAGCAGCTGCTGCAGGCGGTGAGTGTGCTGGCTGAGTTGTACGCCACCGGTGCCCGCAAGGTCCCGGCCGGCGCGCCGGTCGGGTTCGTGCCGACGAAGTGGGCCGGCTACCTGGTCGCCGCGGAGCAGGCAGGCGACGTCACCGCGTACCGCCGGTACTGGGAGATCGCCGTGCTGGTCGGCCTTCGCGACGGGCTGCGCTCGGGTGACGTGTTCGTGCCCGGGTCGCGCCGCTACGCCGATCCGGCGTCGTTTCTGCTCACCCCGGCGGCGTGGGCGCCGCAGAAGGTGGAGTTCTGCCACCTGGTCGGCAAACCGGTCGAGGCCGCCGACGCGCTCGCGCAGGCCGACGACGAGCTGCACACCGCCCTGGCAATCTGGAGACCCAGCTCGCGAAGGGCAACCCGGGCGAGGTGCGCCTCACCGACGACGGGGAGCTGATCATCCCGCCGCTGACCGCCGAGGACGTTCCCGCCGAGGCCGACGCGTTGCGCGCGGAGTTGGCCGGGATGCTGCCGCGGGTGCCGATCGCGTCGGTGCTGGTGGAGGTCGACGCGCGGACCGGGTTCACCGACCACCTGGTGCACGCCGGCGGGAAGGTGAACCGCCCGGCCGAGCTCAAGCGCAACCTGATGTACGTGATCATCGCCGAGGCAACGAACATGGGCCTGTCCGCGATGGCCGAGTCCTGCGGCGTGCCCTACGACGTCCTGGCGTGGACCGCCGAGTGGTACTTCCGCCCCGAGACCCTGGAGGCGGCCAACGCCGCGGTGGTCAACTACCACCACCGGCTGCCGCTGACCCAGGCGTTCGGGTCCGGCACCCTGTCGAGCTCGGACGGGCAGCGGTTCCCGATCAAGGGCAAGAGCATCACCGCACGTCACCTGTCCCGGTACTTCGCCCGAGGACAGGGCGTGTCCACCTACACCCACGTCTCCGACCAGCACTCCACCTTCGACACCAAGGTCATCGTGGCCACGGCGCCGGAGTCGCACTACGTCCTTGACGGGCTGCTCGGCAACGCCACCGACCTAGCCGTATTCGAGCACGCCACCGACACCCACGGCGCGACCCTGGCCAACTTCGCCCTGTTCGACCTGGTCGGCAAGCAGCTCACCGCGCATCCGCGACCTCGGAAAGATCACCCTCTACCGGACCGGGCCGAACGCCGAGCTCCTCGCCCGCTACCCACGCGCGGGTGGCCTGCTGACCCGGCGCCTGAACACTGACCTGATCACGAGCACCTGGGACGATCTGCTGCGCGTCGCCGCGAGCGTGCAGGGCGGCCACGCTACCGCCGCACTGGTCGTCGGGAAGCTGTGCTCCTCGAAACGGCAGCAGAACACGCTGACCAGCGCGATCAAGGAGTACGGGGCGCTGCGCCGCACCGTCTACGCCGCCCGGTACCTGGCCGACGAGACCTACCGGCGGCGTATCTCCCGGCAGCTCAACAAGGGCGAAAACCTGCACGCCCTGCGCCGCTCCCTCGCCTACGCCAGCGAGGGAGCGCTCCGGCGCCGCCACCATGAGCAGCAGACCGAGCAGATGTGGTGTCTCACCCTGGCCACCAACGCGATCGTCTGCTGGTCCACCGAGTACCACGGCCTCGCCATCGGCGCGCTACGTCGCGACGACCGCCAGGTCGACGACGAGGTCCTGGCGCACATCTGGCCCACCCACCACGAGAACGTGCACTTCTACGGCACCCACTCCGTTGACATCGACGGCGAACTCTCCCAACTCGACACCGACGGCTACCGGCCACTGCGGCTCGCCGAGGTCACCCCGGCGCACTCCTGAACTCGGGCTGCGCCCGGCGGTCCTCCGCCGGGCGCAGCGGCAGCAGCATGACGACGTGCGCGGCGTTCAGCCCCCTCACCCTTCGCAGGTCGGCACGTCCGCGCCATGTCCCGGGTGCAACCGGCGCACCAGTTCCCCGCCGGCCGTGTAGCCGTGCATACACTTGGCAAGCTCGGCCAGGGTGATACCCGGGTCCGCCGGCCGGGTCGGCTTCTTCTCCTCCCACCAGTACGACCTGCTTAACCGCTTCTTCCGCGTGGATTCCGGTCCGCGGCGCTTCACCGGCCGCCCCACCGCCTTGGCATGCAACCGGTCTGATCGTCGTCGATCGCGTGGATGCCGGTCGCGGCGGGCAGGGCCAGCGGCGGCTCATCCCAGTCATCGGTGTCGTCCGGGCCCTGCATGATGGCCACCGGGTCCGTGCCAGTTACCACCGCATGAATCCGGCCAGCGTCGCGACCGCGTACGCGCGAACGGGCGTGTACGGCACGCTGGTCAAGCTCGGTGACGGAAAGGCGAGTTGCCCGCCGGATGCTGGACGGGTTTGTCGTCTCGGTGAGGATGTGGTCCTGGGTGAGATGCGGCCCCGGTGGGCGAAGCTGCCGCCAGCGGAGCGGCAGCGCCGCGCAGAGCAGAGCCGACCGCGAGCAGGCCGCGATCGAGGACGCGATTCACCGCACCTTCTACGGCGGCGACATCAACTTCATGTCCAAAGATGATTGGTGACCCTAACCACCCGGGGAGGACGTGTTTACGTGCCTTGGCGGCCCGGGTGTCGGTGGCCGGCAGGTCGCCGTTCGCGCATCTGCTGCAAACCACTAAAAGGCAGCGCTAAGCATAGTCGGATCTCTGACAATAGCATCGACATTCTTCATTGTTTCCTGAAAGGTGCTGCCCAACGGGGAGGTTCTGCGGATGCGGAGCGGGCGATACAGCTGCTTTAGCTTAGATTACTTGCCGGGTTCGTTCCCGGCGCAGCGAGAAAGAAACCCGTACGCACCGATCGCATGCAGGGCCCACCCTTTACCTCCTGGTCGCAGCACGAGCCGCATTGAGCAGAGTTCTGAACGTCTTGCCGCTGCACGTCAGGAGGTCCCAACCCAACCCCTCGTAGTAGGAAGGAATCCGCGTGGGATCCAGCCATGCTATCCACACCCGATGGTACCGCCGCACCTTCGCGGCGGCAGCCGTGCTGCTGCTGACAACAGCAGGTGCACTGACCGGGCAGCCAGCCCATGCCAAGGAACCCGACCCCGCCGATGCCGCTGGGCAGGGGCATCCAAAGGTGGTTACGCTGCCGGCGAGGGTGGGCGTCCAGGATGCGTTAACAACCGCCTTCAAGGCTGACGTCACGGTCTTGGAACTGCGGTTCTCCGGCAACGGCGTGGTGGGCGGCCTCATGCCGACGGTCGGCGCGACAGCCAAAGATCAGGCTACCTGGGTGGAGTTGGCATTTCAGCGTCGGTTCAACCGGACTCCAGCAGTGTCGGCGTTGGTTGTCCCGCCATCGACGTCGGCCGCCCAGATCAACGCCCTGCAGGCTGCGATGGCGGCGGTACCGCAGGTTGTCGTCACTTCCACGCCGGCCGCCGCATCGAAGAAGCTGCCCGCCACGCATACGGGCAGTCCCATGCAACCCCTCGATGGCTCTATCGACGAGCACTTCCCGTCGATCTGGGAGGGCGACACCTATCGGACCGTCTATCCCCCAGTGCAGGCGGAGCGTCGGGCCTATGACTACTGGTTCACGTACGAGAGCGCCTATGGCGCGCAACCTTCGTCATTCCCTAATGACTGGGGCATGGAGATCGGGATAACGACCTGGAACGATTCTCTTCCGGGATGGGTCGTCCGCCCGTTCTGCCCGCCCGGCTTCGGTGACTCGGACTGGGACTTCTGGTCTGGCACCTACGAGATGGGTGGCATCTGGGGGACGAACGTCCCGGACGCCTCCGCACCCTACGCCGATTACAACATCGCGAGCGACGGCTGCGACGAAAACGGAGTGGAAGTCGGCATCGGCTTCCCGGGCCAGCTGGTCCAGGACACGCTGTACCTAGCGTTCGTCGAACTGTATCCCGGAACGCAGAGCGCTTCGCGAATGGCCGCATCGGTGAGCATGAAGAGCAACGACTGCAACGACCTTGGGCTGTCCCCACAAACCGACTGCATGGGCCTGAACACCAATCGGAACCCTCCAGCGGGATTCGACGGCAGCGCCACGTTGATCAACGCCACCCGGAACTGGACGGCGCCGGCATGCTTCCTGATGGGAGAGGGGTTCACCGCCCCAATCCGCTACGCCCCAGGTGAAAGCGGCTGCCCAACCGTGATCTATTACTGACATCTACGCTGGTAGTGACATCCAGGCAGCCATGGAGCAAACATGCTCCGTGGTTGCCTGGAATAGCAGCCGCTGTCAGCCTCGGAGGATGATCAGGATGTCGCAGCAGCGTCCTCGACACCGGTTCAGCCCGCACCAACTATTTTTCCTGTACCTGGCCATCGTCTGTACCGGCGGAGTGGCCGGCGCGGTCACTGGTGGGGTCGGGCTGTTGGTGATGTCCGCCCTGAGCGTCGGATGTCGCCCGGCCGGCGGGGATGCGCTGCCCGGGGCAGACATGCAGTGTCCCGACGGCACCGGCAAGCTGCTTCCAGCACTCTTGCTGGTGGGCCTCGGCTGCCTTGTCGTCCTGTCGGCAGCAGCGGTGCTGATCAGCCGACGGGCCGACGCCGCGACGATTGCCCGGATAGCCCGGCATGCTTTGTGGTTGGCCACCGGGGTGGTGGCGGTCCCGGCTTTGATCTGGGTCAGCTTGGTATTTACCTCCGCTGCCACAGCGGGAGGTATTTGGGGCGTCGCGGCGAGCGTGTTCGCAGCTACCGTTTTCGTAGCTATCCCTTTGATCACGTCGTACGTGTGGCCGGCACGCACGACTACCGTGTTGGCCGCGTGTCTGGCGGTCCCCGTTGTCGTCGTGCTGGTCGGCTGGTGGCTGCCGCTACTTGTGCCCATCGGCATGCCGCTAGCCGCCATCTGGCTGATCGCACTGTGGCTGTTGCGGGCAGCCCGACGGGTGAACCCACCGGCCAGTCCGACTGAGGTTCCCTCGGTATCTCGGAGAATGAGGTTCCCTCGGTATCTCGGAGAATGAGGTTTCCCCGGTATCTCGGAGACTTTCGATCGCGGTCTTATAGGCCCTGACCAGGAGGTTTCTGTGCCCGCCCTCGTAAGTACCCGGATGAACTGCGCCAGCGTGCGGTGTGGCTGTACCGGGAGTCCGACCCTAAGCCGGTGATCAAGCGTTTGGCCGAACAAATCGGTGTTGTCGGCTCCGCCTGAAAAGTTTGGGGTGGCGTTGACAGGTGTGCATCCCGAAGCGTTGCGTAACTGGATCCGCCAGGACGAGGCGGATCATGGTGAGCGCTTCGACCGGCCCTGCCCCGGCGAGGCCGACGAACTTCGCCGGCTGCGCAAGGAGAACGCCGAGCTGCGTAGAGCCAACGAGATCCTGAAAGCCGCCTCGGCTCTTTCGCATCGAAACTGTGCGCCCTGTAGCGCTGAGAGGGGTGAGAAACCCTTCTCGCCGGGTCGTCACAGCGGCCTGGTGAGCCTGAGGGCAGCCTGATCCGCAGCAGCAGCAGCGGCGGTGCGGGTGGCAAGCGGCCCTGACGGGGGCGGGACCGTGGTGGTCGACTCCGAAGCCGTGCAGTTCCAACAGTGGGGAGGGCCGGGCTGCGGTGAAGATCTTGTGACACAGAATCCCGTATTCTCTGTCACAAAGCCATTGATCCATCCGTCGCCACCTGAGGGACACCGTCACCGCGGCGAGGGCGACTCGGCCACATTCTATGTCACATCACCGGAAGAGGTCGCTGAGGTGTCCGTGATCCCGCTACCGACCGCCCACCGCCCGATGGCGCTCGTGGTCGCCGTCGACGCGTTCCTCGACCGGTTCCGTGACGACCCCGCCACCCGCGCCACCTACACCGAGACCCTGCGTCGGCTGCGCGAGACCGCCGGGGACCAGATGCCGGTCACCGGGCTCACCCCGCAGCTCTACGAGCAGACGATGGCGCGCTGGGACCAGGGCGCGGCGAACACCTGGAACAAGCACCTGTCCGTGCTGACCTCGTTCACCGCCTACTGCCGCCGCCAGGACTGGCTAACCACCGACCCCGGCCGACGCCTGGAACGCCGCAAGGTCACCCGAACCCGCGACAAAGCCATCCCCCGCGCCCGCCTGGAGCGGCTGTTCACCGACGACCGCCACCCGCTACGCGAGCGGGTCCTCTGGCGGATGCTCTACGAGACCTGCGCCCGCGCCGAGGAAGTCCTCAGCCTCGACGTACCCGACCTCGACATGGAGTTCCGCCGCGCCCTCGTCACCGAGAAAGGCGGCGACCGCGCCTACGTGCACTGGGAAACCCCGACCGCCCGCCTGCTGCCCCGACTGCTGGCCGGCCGCACCATCGGGCCGGTGTTCCTCACCGACCGGCGTGCCGCAGCAGCGGGGCGCCGCGCCCCGGCCCTGGGCGACATCTGCCCGGAAACCGGCCGCGGCCGGCTGTCCTACCCGCGCGTCGAGTACCTGTTCAAGCAGGCGTCCAAGCTCCACGACCCGCACGACGCCGGATACACCCTCCACCAACTGCGCCACTCCGGGCTGACCCACCTCGCCGCCAAGGGCCGCAGCGCCGCCGAACTCCAAGCCAAATCCCGCCACCGGCACCTGGCCACCCTCGGCATCTACGTCCGGCTCGGCGAAGCGACCTCCGCCCGCATCACCGCCGAGAACGACGAACACCACCGCCGACACCGACGCTGACCACCTGTTCAGGCTCTAGATCACCTTTTTGATCCCTGGTCTCGCATCCGTTAAGAAGCCCCGTCTTGAGGCAGTCACCCCAGGTCCAGACCTAGATCAACTGCTTACCGTTGTTTTTGGTCTGGAAACTACGGACGGGCCTAGCGAGGCAGGTGCGGGTGTCCGCGTCTCGCGGACACCCGCAGCGTCAGCGCGGGCGGGCGATTCTCCGCCGGGGCGGCCCCGCGAGCGCTCCCAGTGCCACCCGCACCGGCACCCGAGAGAGCAGGTCATCGAAGCCGGCCCGCCCCTGACAAAAGGCGACAAAGGTCCGCCAGCCCGGCGGCGTGGCCATCAGTCCGTGGAACAATCCCGGCCGGCGAGCGAACGTCTCCAGCAGCCGCTGGCCCGCCCGCATCGACGGGACCAGCTCCCCCGCAACCGCCGACTCGTACCGGCCCAGATCGTCAGCGGCGACCGCCGCCCCCGCCAGCGCACCGGAACGCAGGGCGTAGCTGATCCCCTCCCGGCTCCACGGCTCCAGCAGCCCCGCCGCATCCCCCGCCACCAGCACCCGCCCGCGACGCAGCGGCGAGTCCTCCCGCCGGCACCGGGTCAGGTGCCCGGAATCGTGCGCTGGCTCGACCCCGGCCAGACCCAGCCGATCCACGAACGACCGCAGATAGGCCCGGGTCTGCTCCCCCGTCCCCCGCGCCGCGATCACCCCCACCGTCAGCAGGTCGTCCTTCGGAAACACCCAGGCGTACGAGCCGGGTAGCGGGCCCCAGTCCAGCAGCACCCGACCCCGCCAGCGGGCCCGTTGGGCCGGTGGCACCGGCAGCTCCAACTCCAGCCCCAGGTCGACCTGCCGGTGCCGCACCCCCACATGCCGCGCGGTCACGCCCGAGGACCCGTCGGCGCCGATCACCGCCCGCGCGGTCACCGTCGCCCCGTCGGCCAGCCGCAGGCGGACCCGGCCGGGCTCCGACTCCACCGCCCGGACCCCGACTCGCTGACGCAGCGTGGCCCCGGCGGCGACCGCGGCAGCCCGTAGCCGGTCGTCAAACTCGTCCCGGCGCACCATCGTCACCAGCGGGCCGGTCGCGCTCCGCCGGGTGAACGCCCGCCGCCCATCCAGGGTGAAGGTCACCCGCTCCGCCCGATCCTGCGCGGGCACCTCGATCCGGTCCGCCAGTGCGGCCAACGAGGAGCCGATCAGGCCGCCACCACAGGTCTTGTAACGCGGATGCACAGCCCGCTCCAGCACGAGGGTCGCCAGACCCGCCCGCGCCGCGACGTAGGCGGCGGACAGGCCAGCCGGGCCCGCACCCACCACCGCAAGATCCCAGACCGTCACCGTTGCCAGCCTAGGGCTCACGTCAACGTTCCTGGCCGAGGCGCGGGCAGTTCCCGGCACCGTCGCGCCGGGTGACCCAGGCTCGGCGCAGGTCCCGCCCCAACCGACCGCCGGGCCTGGGCGGCATACCCGATCGGGGGAGCATCTTCGGTCGCCAGCCGGGTATCCACCGCCCAGGCCGACCGCCCGCGAGGCGGTTTCCGAAGGAGGACGACATGCGGCAGGTGCAACTGTCGGAACTCGAGGAACGGGTGTACGACGCGGTCGCGGTCCTGGAGGCCCGCGGCCAGGTACCGTACCCGGACCTGATCGCCGAGGAGACCGGGTTGACCGAGGAGCAACTGATCGCTCCCCTACACCAACTCACCGAGAAGAACCTGCTGCACCGCGAGGACTCGCCGATGGCCGGCCTGGACTTCGGCCCTCGGTTCTGCGCCCAACAGCTGACGTGAGGCCGCGGCACCCCGGCGCGGGCGGGCAACCGCCGCCGGATGGATGACCACCCTTCCCGGGGGCCGCGGACCTCCCGGCCCGGTGGTGCCCGGGTCGGGCGACAGCGTCGAGGGGCGGCGCTCGGTGTTGGCCTGGTAGCAGTGTTCATGACGGTGCTCGACGTGAGCATTGTCAACGTTGCTATCCCGTCGATGGAGCGGGCACTCGATGTCGCTCCCAGTGACGTTCAGTGGGTCCTCGCCGGCTACACGTTGATGTTCGGGTTGATGCTGGTGCCCGGCGGCCGGTTCGGCGACGGGCATGGACGGCGGACCGTCTTCGTCGTCGGCGTCGCGCTCTTCACCATCACCAGCGTGGCAGCCGGGCTGGCTCCTACCGCCCCCTGGCTGATCGCTTCCCGCCTGCTCCAAGGTGCCGCCGCCGGACTGATCAACCCACAGGTCACCGGATTGATCCAGGAACTCTTTCAGAGTGTCGAGCGGGGCCGCCCGTTCGGGCTGCTGGGGGCAGCGGTCGCCATCTCCACCGCGGTCGGGCCACTGCTCGGCGGCCTCCTCATCCACATCGGCGGCGCCGAGCACGGGTGGCGGTGGGTCTTCTTCGTCAACGTGCCGATCGGTTTGTTCGCCGCCGTCCTCGGCTGGCGCCTTCTCCCACACCGCCCTCAGGGCGCCCCCGACCGGTACCGAATCGATCCGGTCGGGCTGCTGCTGCTCGGCGCGGGTGTCCTGCTTGTCCTGCTGCCCCTGGTCCAACAGCACTGGCAGGGTCCGGCAAGGTGGCTGACGCTCCCGGCCGGTCTGCTGACGCTGGCCGCCTTCGCCGGTTGGGAGCGGTGGTACGGCCGCCGCCGTGAGCCCCTGTTCGACCCGCGGCTACTCGGCATTCGCTCGTACCGGTTCGGTGTCCTGATCGCCCTGCTGTACTTCGGCGGGTTCACCTCCATCTTCTTCGTCCTCACCGTGTACCTGCAGAACGGCCTCGGGCACAGCGCACTCGCCGCCGGGCTGGCCAGCACCCCGTTCACGGCTGGCTTCGCCATCGCCTCCGTGGTGGGTGGCCGGATCGTCAGCCGAGTCGGTCGGCCGCTGGTCGCCCTTGGTCTGGCCACCGTCGCCGTCAGCCTCGTCGTCGTGGTCCTCGTCGTGAACCGGGTCCCCACGGGCGCCACCGTGTCTTGGTGGACCGCCACACCGTTGCTGGTGGCGGGGCTCGGCAGCGGCCTAGTGGTCACCCCGAACCAGGCCCTCACCCTCGCCCAGGTGCCGGTGTCGCGTGCCGGCAGCGGCGCGGGCATGCTGCAGACCGGCCAGCGCATCGGGTCTGCCGCCGGCATCGCCACGGTCGGCAGCGTCATCTTCGCGGCACAGGGGGCCACCGGGGACTGGTCGGTCGCCTTCCACCACGCGATGCTCCTGATCAGCGGAATCACCATTCTCGCGCTCTTGCTGGCGCTGACCGACATCGTCAGCGACCGCCGCTGAGCGAAAGACGCGACGACACCCAACTGAAGAAACGGCGAACACGCCCGACACGGGGCAGCGGCCGGGCCCTACCGACCGGTAGAAACAGTGTCCATGACGAACACCCTCGACCGTCGGACCCTCCTGCGAATGGCTGGCGCCTCCGCCGGCACAGCCGTCCTCGCCAGCGCCGCCCTCGCCGGCCCGGCCGGGGCCACCGGTAGCGCCTTCCGGCATGGCGTCGCCTCCGGTGACCCGTTGCCCGACGGAATCCTGCTCTGGACCCGTCTCACTCCGACCGAGGAGTCCCAGCCGGGCTCGGGTGTCGGTCCGGAGGTGACTGTGACCTGGCAGGTGGCCACCGATCCGGACTTCGCCACCCTGACCGCGCAGGGCACCGTCGCTACCGGCCCGGCTCGGGACCACACGGTCAAAGTTCCGGTCAGCGGGCTCGCGTCGGCCACCACGTACTGGTTCCGCTTCGGATATGCCGGCGCCTGGTCCCCCACGGCCCGGACGATGACCGCGCCGGAGGCAGACGCCGACATCGACCGGATCCGACTGGGTGTGGTGTCGTGCTCGAACTGGGAGGCAGGCTACTTCGCCGCCTACCGGCACCTCGCCGAGCGGGGCGATCTGAACCTGGTGGTGCACCTCGGCGACTACCTGTACGAGTACGGCACCGGCGAGTTCGCCGCCGGGGACACGGTGGTGCGGTCGGTCCAACCGGCGCACGAAACGCTGACGCTGCAGGACTACCGCGTCCGGCATGCGCTCTACAAGAGCGACCCCGACCTCCAGGCCCTGCACGCGTCGGTGCCGTGGGCGATCACCTGGGACGACCACGAGGTCGCCAACGACCAGTGGTCGGGCGGCGCGGAGAACCACACCCCCGGTGCCGAGGGCAGCTTCACCGATCGGGTGGCGGCAGCGCGCCAGGCGTACGCGGAGTGGATGCCGGTGCGCACCGGGGCGGACGGTGCGATCTATCGGCGGTTGCGCTTCGGCCGGCTCGCCGACCTGTCCATGCTGGACCTGCGGACGTACCGGTCCGAGCCGGCGTCGGGCCTGGCCATTGACGATCCGGAGCGGACGATCACCGGCGAGGCGCAGATGGCCTGGCTGAAGGCGGGTCTGGCCAACTCGGACGCCCAGTGGAAACTGGTCGGCAACCCGGTCATGATCTCCCGCCTGGACGTGGGTGCCCTCCCCTCCTGGCTGCTCGGGCCGCTGGGCACCCTGCTCGGCATCCCGCAGAACGGCGCGGTGCTCAACCCCGATCAGTGGGATGGCTACAACGCCGACCGCAACGAGCTGATCGACCACCTGTTGGCGACCGACACCCGAGACGTGGTCTTCCTGACCGGCGACATCCACACCTCGTGGGCGAACGAGCTGACCACCCAGTCGACCGGGCTGACCAACCCGGCCGCCGCCGAGTTCGTGGTGCCGTCGGTGACCAGTGACAACATCAACGACTTCCTGGGAATGCGGGAGGGCAACACGCTCAGTGATCTGGCGTCGGGCCTGATCCGCTCGACCAATCCGCACGTACGCTGGACCGAGCTGGACGGGCACGGCTACGGGGTACTGGAGGTGACACCGCAGCAGTGCCGGATGGACTGGTTCCACCTGGATGACCGGACGCAGAGCAGCACCGGTAGCCGCTTTGTGACGGGCTGGTCGGTTACCGCCGGCTCGTCGCGGCTGCACCGGGAGAGCGCGCCGCTGAGCTGACGCTGACTGGAGAGCCGGCCGTTGCTCACCAGAGCTCGGCGACGAGCTCCGCTGCCTGCTCTTCCCACTGCGCGTAGTGGAACGGGTACGCGGACACCTGCACCGTCTGCGCCGCGACGGTCAGCGGCAGCTCCTGCCAGCCGTTGACGTTCTTGAGCGCCTCGAAGAACGCCGTCGCGGCGTACTGCGGGTCGGTGATCTGCTGCGGCGTGCCCCACCCGGTCGACGGGCGCTGCTGGAACAGGCCCTGCGAGTCGTGGTCGTTGTAGTAGCCCAGGTGGCCGAGGTTGTACAGCTTCGACTCCTGCAGCGCGGTCGCCACGCCAATGACCGCACCCCGCTCGCCGACCCCGGTCGCCTTGGCGACCTCGATGATCTCCTTGGCGTTCGCGCGCTGGGCGTCGTCAACCTGGATGTAGGACTGGGCGCCCTGCACACCGTGGGGGATCAGCTCTTCCCGGGTGGGCGAGTCGGTGCTGTCGGTGTCGCTCGCCGCCGTCTCGGGGCTCCGGTCCGGGTCCGGGGTCGACTCGGTCGGATCCGGCTCGAGGTCCGGGTCCGGGGTCGTCGAGTCGGTTTGGTCCGGCTCGAGGTCCGGGTCCGGGTCACCGTCTGCGGCCTGCTTGCCGGTGGCCAGCTCAATGGCGGCTACGGCGCCCGGGTCCGGGCCACTGGTCACCGATGCCGCAGCGGCGGTTGGCGCGAGCGCGAGACCTCCGATCGCTGCTACGCCAGCCACGCTGAGGACAAGCTTGCGGTTCGGCTCGGTCGAGAGCCATTGGTACGGGGTCTTCGCGATGGCCGGGAGCCATCGGGTGAAGTCATCCTTCACGATGTGCCCTTTCGGTCAGGCGAAGCGCTCCGGGTGAGCACTCCTCGGGGAACCGCCGCGCGGGGTTTGGGATCCGGCGGCACCGGGGACACAACCCGATCACCATGTCCGGCATTCCGGGATCGCCCCGGATGGGAGTAGCTGCGGCGCAGGTCACAGGCAGATGGCGACCTCCAGCAGCAAACCGGATAGAGAACGCAAAAGCACATGCTGGGACCCCGGAACCGCCGCACCGGGCGTTCCGGGTACGGAAGGCCGGGCCAGACCGCGCTACGGCCCTCCGCGGCGGGCTCGGAGGCTGCACCGGTGTACACGGCGCGAACCGGTTGGATCGCGGTCAGCTCACCGCCAACGCCCCGCCCTCGGCTGCGGCTGCGGTGGAAGCGGCCAGGGGCAGGACCGTCGGCTGACCAGGCCAGACGTCGGCGGTCACACCAGGTCGTCCGCCGGGGGTGACGGCGACGCCGGCGGCTGGTCGGCCGGCTGCGGTGCCGGCGCGGCCCCGGTGGTCAGCCGACGAGTCGGCGCACCGGCGGTCCGGTCAAGCCCGACCCGCAGCAGCCTCCCGTACGAGGCCGGTGCGATCCGGGCGATCAGGTCGGGCAGCTTCGCCGACCAACCGATCAGCACCCGGGGCCGGCGGCGTTCCACGCCGCGCAGGATCACCTCGGCGGCCCGGGCGGGTGGGATGCGGAGCAGGCGATTGAACTGGCGCCGGCCCGCCTCGTGGTCGTCCCGGTCGACGCCGCTGCCGAACCGCGCGTTCTCGGTGATCCGGGTGGCGATTCCGCCGGGGTGCACGGCGGTGACGCCGACGCCGTCGGCGACCAGTTCGTGGCGCAGCGCCTCGGTGAAGCCACGGACGGCGAACTTGGTCGCCGAGTAGGCGGCCTGCCCAGGCGGGGCGATCAGCCCGAACAGGCTGGAGACGTTTACCAGGTGCGAGCCGGGATCCGCCTTCAGAGCCGGCAGTAACGCGTGCGTGAGCTGCACGACCGCACGGAAGTTGATGTCGACCACCCACTGGAACTCGTCCAGGGTCACCTGGTCGAACCGACCGCCCAGTGCCACGCCGGCGTTGTTGACCAGGAGCCGGATTCGGGGATGGCGGACGCGGATCTGCTCGGCTGCCCCCGCCGTGGCCGCCGCGTCGGCGAGGTCCACGACGACCGGGTCCACCCGCCGGTCGGGGTACGCGACGCGGATCGCGCTCACCACGGTGGCCAGGCGTTCGGCGTCGCGATCGAGCAGGACCAGGTCACTGCCGCGCGCCGCCAGGCCATGGGCGAGGGCGGCGCCGATCCCGCTGGCGGCACCGGTAACCACAGCGGTCGCGCGGTGGTAGTCAAACCTACGCACGCGCGGGACTCCGCTCCGGCCTGCCCGCCCGAGAGAACCGGACTCCCGCGTCGGTGAGCCGGCCGTACCGCATCAGCAGCAGGTCCCGCGGATAGTTCTGGGGCAGCCGCCAGGGAGCGCGGTCGCCCTGCCGAGGCAGGGCGGCGAGGCCGCGCAACACGTAACCGGCGGTGAGGTCAAGAAGAGGGCGCCGTGCGTCGCCGGGCGGCGGCAACGGGGTGACGACCTGCTGTCCGGTGCGGTCAAGGTGGGTGAGGAGCCGACACACGTACCGAGCGATCAGGTCGGCCCGGAGCGTCCAGGAGGCGTTGACGTAGCCGATGGTCATCGCGAAGTTCGGGACGCCCGAGAGCATCATCCCCTTGTAGGCGACCGTGTTGGCTAGGTCGATCGGCGCACCGTCCACGGTGAGCTGGGCATCGCCGAGCGCAAGCAGCTCCAGGCCGGTGGCGGTGACGACCACGTCGGCGGCCAACTCATCGCCGGAGGCCAGCCGGAGCCCGGTCTCGGTAAAGGTGTCGATGGTGTCGGTGACGACCGAGGCCCGGCCCGCCGCGATCGCCTGGAACAGGTCACCGTCGGGAACAACGCAGAGGCGCTGGTCCCACGGGTTGTAGCGGGGCGAGAAGTGCCGGTCGAGGTCGTAGCCGGCCGGAAGTCGGCCTCGCACGGCCCGCCGCAGCAGCCGCCGGACCAGGTTGGGGGCCCGCCGGCTGAGCTGGTAATTCGCGGTGAGCAGCAGGATGTTCTTCCAGCGCACAACCGGATAGACCACCCCCTTCGGCAGCACCCGGCGCAGCGCGGCGGCGGCCATGTCCCGTGCCGGCAGCGCCAGGATGTAGGTGGGTGAGCGTTGCAGCATCGTCACGTGGGCGGCTCGCTCGGCCAGCGCGGGCACCAGGGTCACCGCGGTCGCACCGCTGCCGACCACCACCACCCGCTGGCCGGTGTGCTCCAGGTCGGCGGGCCAGTGTTGCGGGTGCACGATCCGGCCGGCGAACCGTTCCGCCCCGGGCAGTTGGGGGGTGTAACCCCGGTCGTAGCGGTAGTAGCCGGCACAGGTGTGCAGAAACGAGCAGGTGACGGCGACCTCCTCGCCGGTCTCCCGGCGGGCGTACACCGTCCACCGGGCGGTACGGCTGTCCCAGTCGGCGCGGACGACCCGGTGCTGGAAGCGGATGTGCTCGGTGACGCCGTACTCGCGGGCGGTATCCCGGACGTAGTCCCGAATGGACGGGCCGTCGGCGAGAGCCGTGGGGTCGCTCCAGGGCCGGAACGAGTAGCCGAGAGTGAACATGTCCGAGTCCGACCGGACGCCCGGATAGCGAAACAGATCCCAGGTGCCGCCGATCGCGTCACGCGCCTCGAACACGGCGTACGTCTTCTCGGGACAGTGCCGGATCAGGTGGCAGGCCGCGCCGACACCGGAGAGGCCGGCACCAACAATGAGCACGTCAACGTGGTCGGTCGTCGCCATGGCCTCTCCCGTCAACGAGCCGGTGCACTCGACCCTAGCCAGCACCAGCACCGCATTCAACACATTGAACTGGTCTGATATGTCGGCTCCGCGACGACGAGCCAGCAGCGCCACCCAGGCCCCGGAAGCCAACCGCGCCGAACCGGGTCCGGAGCAGGCGATCGTAGCGGATGATCGGGGGCGTGGAATCACGACCCGAACGCGGCCACCACTGCCTGCCACACACCGCCGACGTACGGATCGAAGCGTGGGCGCCGACGCGGGCGGAGTGCGTGGCCGAGGCGGTCACCGCCCTGGTGGACACCTTCGTCGACCCGGGCCCCGCGCAACCCACCGCCGAACGGGTGTACCACGCCCCCGCCGACGAGGACGCAGACCTCCTGGTGAACATCCTCGAGGAGGTGATCTTCCGGATGGAGACCAGGGGCGAGCTGCCACTACGAACCGAGATCCGCGACGAGGGTGCCGGCGGGCTACACGTACGTTGGCAGACCACCGACGCCGACGCGGTGGAGCTGATCGGCGCCGTACCGAAGGCCATCTCCCTGCACGAGCTACGCTTCGGCCCCGAAGGTCCCCGCTGGTCCTGCGCGCTCACCGTGGACGTGTGAGCCGGCGCAACCGCCAGATCCGCGCAACCAGCCCGGGGGCATCAGCCCTTGACGACGCCGATCGGCACCAACCGGGCGACCTTGCGGCACAGCCCGGCGCCCTCGGTCGCCTCGACCACGGCGTCGATGTCCTTGTACGCCGCCGGCATCTCCTCGGCCAGACCACGCCGGGAAGCACCGCGTACGGCGATGTCCCGCGCGACGAGCTGCTCGCGCGGATCCTGGCCGCGCTCGTCCCGCACCGCCTGCTTCCGGCTGCGCACCCGCCCGGCCCCGTGACAGCTGGAGGCGAAGGCCGGGGCGCCGGAGACCCCGGTCAGTACGTAGGACGCGGTGCCCATCGACCCGGGGATGAGCACCGGCTGCCCGACCTCGGCCAGCTCCGCCGGCAGGTCCGGATGTCCCGGAGGCAGCGCTCGGGTGGCGCCCTTGCGGTGCACACAGAGCGAACGCCGCTCGCCATCCACCCCGTGGGTCTCGATCTTCGCCTGGTTGTGTGAGACGTCGTAGACCAGGTCGAGGTTCGCGCCGGTTACCCGACGAAAGACCAGCCGGCTCACGTGGGTGAGTAGCTGCCGATTCGCCCGGGCGTAGTTGGCGGCGGCGGCCATCGCGCCGAGATAGGCGTGCCCCTCCGGAGACGAGACCGGCGCACAGGCGAGCTGCCGGTCCGGCACCTCGATGCCGTAGCGGGGCATCGCCTTCTCCATCCGGCGTACGTAGTCGGCGCAGATCTGGTGCCCCAGCCCCCGAGAGCCACAATGGATCATTACGCAGACCTGGCCGGGCCGGAGCCCGAACACCTCCGCGACACGCTGGTCATACACCTCCGTGACAGCCTGCACCTCGAGGAAGTGGTTGCCCGAACCGAGACTGCCCACCTGCTTCGCGCCGCGCTCGATCGCCCGTTCCCCGACCGCCTCCGGGTCGGCGTCGCCCAGCGCACCCTGGTCCTCGCAGCGTTCCAGGTCCCGCTCGACGCCGAAGCCGCGCCGCACCGCGTACCGCGACCCGTCGCGCAGCACCCCGTCCACGTCCGCGCGGCCCGCCAGGTGCCACGCCGCGCCCCGCCCCGCCCCGCGCGGCGTCGCCTCAGCCAACCCATCCATGACCGCGTCGAGCCGGGGACGAAGCCCCGCCAGATCGAGGTCAGCCGTGAGCAGCCGCACACCGCACGAGATATCGAAGCCCACCCCGCCCGGAGACACCACCCCGCCCGCCGCCACATCGGTGGCGGCCACCCCGCCGATCGGAAAGCCGTAGCCCAGGTGCACATCCGGCATGGCGAACGAGGCATCGACGATGCCGGGCAGCGTGGCGACGGCCGCGACCTGCTCCAACGACCCATCCGCCCCGATCTCCGGCAGCAGCGCCTCGGCCGCGAAGACCACTCCGGGAACCCGCATCGGGTCCCGCCGATCGATCCGGAAACGGTACGGCGACTCCTCGACCAGCTCCACCCGCGCGACCTACCCGGTCCGGTCCGGCTTACACGCGGGCCGGCGGACGACGCATCGCCCACACCCGCGGTCCCCCGCCCGGCACGGTCACCTCCCCGGTCACCTCGAACCCACACCGTCGGTAGAACCGCAGATTCGCCGAGGCGGACGTCTCCACCGTGGCCAGCAGGAACGCCGGCTCCGCAGCCCGCAGTGGGGCACAGGCCGCCTCCGCGGCGAGCATCGCCGCATGGCGGTCCCCGGCATACTCCGCGTTCCCGGCCGCCACCTCGACCCAGACCTCGTCGGGCACCGGCCGGTCCGACCGCAGCCACACCGCCACCGCCTGCGGGTGGCCGTGGGTGTCCAGCGCCGCCCAGACATCCCCGTACGGCAGGCCAACCGTGGTCAGGGTCATCGCGAAGAGGTGTGCCAGCCGTTCCCGATGCCGATCCGCGCCGACGGTCCACGCCGTCCAGGAATAGCCGTCAAACGCCTCGGCCAACACCCCGGCCGCCGCCTCGACCAGCTCCGGCCCGATCCGCCGTACCTCCACGAACGTCCTCCTCATCCGTCCCGATCCGAACGGCGATCCTCCCAGCACCGCAGCATCCGCCGCCGGGAATATTCGCGTCTCCCGGAAGCTGGCCAGCCCCGGACCCCCGAGCCGCTCAGCCAGAGCGGGAGGTCAGGGGCCGGGGTGGCCGATGGTCCCGGTGGCTCCGGTGAGCAGCAGTGTCACGGCCGGCGTTGAAGCATTGACACCACGCCCGCGTCACTGCTCTCGTAGCCGATGCCGCGCAGGACGGCGACCGGGGCCCCACGACCCCGCTGCCCGAGGATGATCCCGGCCGCCGCGGCGATCAGGTCGGTGAAGGTCTCCTCCTGCCGCTTACCGCCGTGCTCCGTGACACGCAGCGGCCCCACACCCGCCGCGCCGATCGAGATGACGGTCGCCCCACGCCGGTCGGCACGACCGTCGGAGTCCGCGACCACCACCGCGACAGTCGCGCCCGCGTGAGCGATCAACGCATCCCGCAGGGCGCGGGCGGAGGCGTCCGGATCCACCGGCAACAGCCACGCACCCTGCGGGCCGGCCCGGTCAATCCCGGCGGAGGTGAGCTGGAAGCCGAGCCGGTGCCGCGCGATGATCGGGCCCCTGTCCGTGGCCAAGAAGTAACTGTCACTGGAATCCACGATCAGCTGCACGACCTCGGCAGGCTTGCCCGTGCGAGCGGACAACTCCAGCGCCTCCGGACCCGGGACGACACCGGCCAGATCCACGTACCGATTCTCCGCGACACTCACGGCCTTGGAAGCCACCACCACCACATCCCCGTCCTGCAACTCGGTGCCAGTACAAGCCAAAACGCCGGTGATGGCGCCCGCCAGATCCGCACCCTGCTGGAGCTCGGAAAGGGTTCCAGCGCGAAAGCGGAGAAGCCGGAGGTCGGGACAGCGGTCATCGTCGGGCTCCTGCGGGAGTGAGGACAGCGGTGCACAGGCGGGCGGGTCCGACGGCGAGCCGCGCTGGAACGGCGAAGCCCTTAGCCGGCGGGACTGGGCTACGGGAACGGAGCGTGTGAAAGCAGGTCGTCGTCGCGTCCGGTCTGGGGAAGACCGGATGCAGCCGCTATGGCCTCGACGGCATCGTTCAGTCCCGTGGTCTCGGGCAGGACGAGTTCACCGGGCCAGCCGAGCACGTCGTGGGCGGCGTACAAGCCGCTCATGTGCTCGGCGGTGAACTCGCTGGCCTGCGGACGCGTGAGATGACGGCGCAGCGTCTCGGGCAGGGACACGTCGAGATAGCAAAACAGCGACCGGCCACTGTGGCCCGCCCGTAGGGCCGTCAGCATGCTGCGGTAGCGGCTGGTGTGCATGATGCCCTCCAGCACCACGTGGTAACCATGGTCCAGGGCGAACCGAACGGTCTGCGCGATCAAGGCCGGTGCCGCTCCGCCGGGCTTGTCCCGCTCGCGTAGCAAGATCCGGCGCAGGTAGTCCTGCTCGACCAGGGCGCAGCCCCGGCCGTGCCGGCGGCGTAGCTCGCGGGCGATGCTGCTCTTACCCGAGCCGGAGTTACCCCGGATACAGACGAGGATCGTGTCCGGGCTACCCGTGGCTTCACCGAGCACGACGACTCCTCGGCTTCAGTCGATTCGGACGGTCAGATTGAGGGCGGCGATGGCCAGCCGGGTGAAGTCAGGGAGTTGATCCTCGCCAAGGGTGACCCCGCGCAGATTGTCCAACGGCGCCCTGAGCCCGTGGAGGCAGCTTCCGCGAAGATCGGCACCGTCGAGGTGGCAGGCGTCCACCTCCAGACCGGCGAGGTCACAGGAGCGCAGCGCGATACGCGGCAGCCGACAGGAAGACCACTCGCCGTTGCTGAGAGTGCAGTCGGTGAACGCGACCGAGCCGACGGCGGCGACGCGCTGGAGGGTGGCGTAGTCGAAGCGGCAGCCGTCGAACAGGACATCCTTGAGACGTACGTCGGTGAACCTGGTGCCGGTGAACCGGGAGCCGATGATCGCGCACCGTTCGATGGTGATGCCGGTCAGGGTGGCTCCGGAGAAGTCGGTACGGGTGACCTCGCAGCCGAGAAGGCTCCCCGCCTCCCAGCTGCACTCGCCCAGGTCCACACCGGTGATCAGGCTGCTGCGGATGCTCACATCCGCAAGCTGCGCACCGCGCCACGCCGCACCCTCGACCAATGCCTCGGTCAAATCGCCGTCCAGGTCCGTTGTGGCATCAAGGTCGTCCGGATCGAGGTCCGGCAGCAGGACCTGCACCTCGCCGACCGTGGTGGTACGCATATGTCCTCAACCTGTGCAGGCGCGGGATGGGCACGCCGCCCCGCGCGTCCCGTTGGGCTACTTTCTCTTGTTCCAGTTATCCCAGCCAGGGCGGCTGTCGAATCTTCCTCGGTTGTCCAGGTGGGGCGGCGCGACGCGTCGCTCATCAGACGCAGGGACCTCCGGTCGGGCAGGTAGCAGACCGGCATCACCGACGACTCTGAAGCACCCCCTTCTCCGACCGAAGGTGTGGAGCGATGATGAATTTCGGAAAGGCGAAGAGCACAACACTCCAGTACAACAAGACTCCCAGGAGTGCAGGTGCAAGAAATACAACCATGACTAATTGTGCCCGAAATGAGGTGCCGCCTGATGGCGACAGAAAAAGGGAGAGCCCCGAGATGAATAGACAAGAACCCCCAACAAAAATCGTTGGCATTGCCCTAACATGCCCTCGCCGGAAACGCTCTGATCGATACCAAAACGCAACCTGGTGGTCATAATCACGAGTCTTCCCATGCCAATGCCGATAGCAGGCCACCGGTGACACCACCAGTAGAACAATACAGGCAATCGTCGCAAACAGTTCCACTTGCACCACAATCCCTTACTCTACAGGCCAAACGCTAATCGTTGTCAGACCAGCTCCGCTTCCAGTAGAGCGCGTTCGATAATGACTGCGCGGCTGGCTCGGAATTTCTCCACCGTCAAGCTCTCGCTGAGGGCTGGAAGTACTCCGACATCAGCTGGCTGACCCATTCCGGCTGCCGGACGTCTACCGGCAGGAACTCGGTCATCGTTGGCTTCAGGTCGATGACTGGGGTACCCGTGACCGCGTCAAGGCCGACCACCGTCAGTTCGCGGCCGCGCACGGATTCGATCGCGCAGCACGTCACCCCGATGCGGTTCGGTCGGCGGGGACCGCGACCGGCGAAGATCCCGACGGGCGGGAGGTCAGCGCGGCCGCGGTACGGGCGAGGCTCGCGGTAGTCGTCGCGTTCCGGGACCTGATCGAAGATAAACAGCACATCGATGTGGGTGAATCCCTCCAACCCTTGCAGACACGCCTCGCCGAAGCGCTCGTCGATGGTGATCGTGCTGTGGACAGCACCCCAGTTGTCCGTGTGCTGGACATCTGTCCGGTCATTGCGCACCGTACCGATCGGATTGATCTCGAAGCTGAACATGGAGAGGCTGTTTCCCTTCAGTGAACGCAATCTTCGGCCGAAGCGGCGTGACGCGTGGTCACATGACGAGGAGGAGCACGCTATCACCACCATCACTAGGGCGGTGGCAGCGTGCACGCCGTACGCAACTGCCTTGGGGCCGTCGCTGCGCAACACGATCATTGCATCGCCGGCGGGCATGCCGGAGGCCACGTCCGCCCGGGTAGCTGCGCAGCACGACACCGCTGACTCCGGCACCGCGCCGCTGGCCATCCTCAAGACCAGGAGGTTGGCAACGGCCAGGACGATCGCCACCACCGCCGTACGCGAAAAGGTGACGGCCGGCGGGTGACCACTGCGCAAGTCACCCGCCGGCTCTCCCGGTCATTCGTGGGCTACGGAGGGGACCCGACGCAACGCACTGTGTTCCTTCCACGGTGCGTTACCGAGCAAGCTGCGGTCCCCGCGGCGGGAGTCTTCGGATCAGGCGTTGCTGGGGCGGTTGCGGGTAGCTGGGCGGCCGGAAGCGAACCAGAGGATGATGCCGATCCCCGGGGCCAGGACGACCAGCCAGATCCAGCGCTTGCGGGAGCCGGAACTCAGCTGCGGCCGGAAGATACTGACCAGGGTGGCGCCGAAGAGAATCACGTGGATGGCCAGAAGGGTGCCCCAGAGGGCAATGCCGCCGAAAGTCTGCGCGAGGTCGGGGGCGGCGAGCGGGGCGCTAGCGGCGAATGCGGTCACTTCTCGATCCTTCGTGTTCGTCGGAGCGAAGGGAAGCGGAGCGGTCGGGGTCTGGGGCGCCGTGCCCGGGATAGGGGTCAGGCGGTGTCCCGGCGGTGGAAGGCGATCGCGCCGGCGCCGAGGGCGAGCAGGACGTAGCCGGCGACGACGGCGACGGCGCCACCCTGGGAGAGCGTAGGGGTAGCAGCGCAACACGACACTGACTCCGGCACCCACGCCGCCGGCCACCTCAGAACCAGGATGTTGGCGACGGCCAGGACGATCCGAAGTCCAACGGCTGCCGAGCACCCACTGAGCGACCAGCACCACCGCCGTACGCGAAAAGGCCCTGACCGGCACAGAAGTGCTAGGTCAAGGCCTTACTCGTTGGTGCGCCGCCAGGGACTCGAACCCCGAACCCGCGGATTAAGAGCCCGACGGAAGCCACGGAACCGACAGGCCCTGGGTGATCACAGCCGATAGAAGGCCCGGTAGCGACGGAACAGCCGCCACTGCAGCACCACCGCCGCCACCGTCAGCAGCATCATCACCAACGTCGCGGCGGCGGCATAGCCGTAGCGCAGGTACTCGAACCCGGTGCGGTAGATGAACAACGACAGGTAGGTGGTGGCATACGGCGGTGGGCCACCGTCGGTCACCACGAACGCCGGCACAAAGGAAAAGTGCAGGCTGGCGATCAGATCCCGCACCACCAGCAGCGCCAACACCGGCGCCATCAGCGGCAGGGTGACCCGCCGGAAGACGTCCCAACCGGTCGCGTCCTCCAGGGCCGCCACCTCATAGACATCCGCTGGCAGGGCCCGCCGGGCGGCGAGCAGCACCACGAAGGTCTCCCCCATGGTGAAGACGCTCATCAGGATGATCGCGGCGCGGGCGTCAGTGGGGTCGGTAAGCCACTGCGGCGGGGTACGACCGAGCATGGTCAACCCGTTCTCGCCACCGACCCGCAACAGCTGGTTGATCGGGCCGTACAAGGGGTTGAACAGCCAGAGCCAGAGCAGGCCATAGGCGATCTCGGGTACCGCGGTCGGTAGCAACGCCGCGACCCGTGCGGGACGGCTCCCGAACGACCGGCGATGCAGCAGCAGCGCCAAGCCCAGTGCGAGCAGCACCCGAAGCGGCACGGCCACCAACGCGAACACCAGCGAGTTGGTCAGCGCGACCCGGAACACCGGGTCCGTCACCAACTCGGAGACGTTCGCCAACCCGGCCCAGCTCGGCGGATTGACCAGGTCGTACTCGGTGAAGGCCAGGGCGAGCGTGACCGCTGCGGGGAGCAACACCAGACCGACCAGGCCGACCAGATACGGCGCGAGCATCACCGCCACCTGCCGGTGCCCGCGCGCCGCCGGCCCCACCCCGGCGCGCGACCGCTCCCTGCTCGCCCTCAAGCGGCACACCGGAGCCCGGTGGTGGCGTCGAAGACGTGCGTATCGGCCCAGTGGACCCCGACTCGCACCGCGTCGCCGCGCGCCGGCCGGTGGGCGGCGGGCACCCGGGCCACCACCGGGTTGCCGGCGCGGAGGGTGAGGTAGGCGTAGGCGTCCGTGCCGACCACCTCAACCCGGTCAACGGTCGCCGCCGCGCCGTCGGGCTCCCCCAACACCACCGCCTCCGGGCGGAATCCGATCTCGCGCTCGCCGGCCATCCCCGCCGGCGGAGCACCGGACGGCTGGATCGGGCCGGAGCCGGGAAGCACGTTCATCGCCGGGGAACCGACAAAACCGGCCACGAACCGGCTCGCCGGGGTGTGCCAGATCTCGTCCGGCGTACCAACCTGCTCCACCCGGCCGTCGCGCAGCACCGCGATCCGGTCCGCCAGCACCAGCGCCTCGGTTTGATCGTGGGTGACGTGCGCCATCGTGGCGCCGAGCCGGTCGTGCAGGGCCCGCAACTCGGCCCGCATCTGCACCCGCAGCGCAAGGTCGAGGTTGGACAGCGGCTCGTCGAGGAGGAAGACGTCCGGCTCCCGCACCAACGCGCGGGCCAACGCTACGCGCTGTCGCTCGCCACCGGAGAGCTGCCCGGGTCGCCGGCCGAGCAGGTGCGCCGCGCCGACCTGCTCGGCGGCGGTCCGGGCCCGCTCCCGGGCCGCCACCTTCGGGACGTCCCGCACCACCAGGCCGAACGCGATGTTCTCGGCGACGGTCAGGTGGGGAAAGAGCGCGTACGACTGGAACACCATCGACACGTTGCGCCGGCCGGGACGGTCGGCGGTGACGTCCCGGCCGGCGATCCAGACCCGCCCGGTGGTCACCGGTTCCAGGCCGGCCACCACCCGCAACAGCGTCGACTTGCCGGCACCGGAGGGGCCGAGTACCACCAGGAGTTCTCCCCGGGCCACGGTCAGCCGCAGCTGCTGCAGAACGGTGACGCCCCGGTAGGCGGCACTCACTCCGTCCAGAGTCAGTCCGGCGTCGTGGGTCAGATCCACATCGCTCACCCGTGCTCACCACGGGCGAACAGCGGGCGGGTCTGCTCATCGAGGGCGCGGATGACCTCGTCCAACCGGTCGCCCCGGTACAGCGCGTTCTCCAGGATCCCGGCGGTCACGTCCTCGACCTCCGGCCAGGTGGAGATGGTCGGCAACGTCCGGAGAGTGGGAATCGTGTCGAGGAAGACCGTCGCGTTGCGGGGTGGCTGGGCGGAGTCGAGGAATACCGGGGACTGCGAGACACCGACATGCGACGGCACCGTCCGCCCGGTGGCGGCGATGATCTGCTGCCCCTCGGCGGAGATGGCGAACTCCAGGAACCGCCACGCCGCGTCCTTACGCTTGGCCCCCCGGGTCATGCAGTACGCGTCCGAGTGCAGCACCCCGACCTGGTCCTGGTAGACCGGCAGTGGAGCGACGTCCCACTCGAAGTCGGTGATCGAGCGAAAGGTGGTGGTGGAGCGCCGCGAGGACATCAGCATGGCGAGTCGGCCGTTGGCGAAGCGGGACTCGTCATCCTCCGCCTCGACCTCCTCGTCGGTGGGCACCACCCCGTACGCCTGGCGGAGGTCAACCAGGTTCTTCAGCGCCTCCCGGCCGATCGGGGTGTCCAGGGTGAGCCGCGTCGGTCGGTCCGGGTCGTCGACGATCTCACCGCCGGCGGACCAGGTGAACGGGGCTACCCGGATGATCGACGGCTCGATGCCGAGCCCGTGCACGGCCGGGCGGGCGGCGGCCCCCTCGCTCTCGGTGCCCTTGACCACCACCCCACGGTCGTCCCGGGTCATCGCGATGGCGGTCCCGACCATGTCGTTCCAGGTCCAGCCCGCCTTCGGCTCGGGGACCTGGTATTTGGCGAAGAGGGTGCGGTTGTAGTAGACGGCGAGACTGGAGACGTTCTGCGGCAGGCAGAGCTGCTTGCCGCCCCAGCTGAAGGCCTCCATCGCCACCGGATAGTAGTCAGCGGGATCCACCTTCTCGGAGGCGGCGATCCGCTCGTCCAAGGGCTCCACCACGTTCTTCGCGGCGAACTGGCCGTAGAAGCGGTAGTTCATCAGGAACAGGTCCGGTGGGGCTCCCCCGGCGACCGAGGTGGCGAGCCGGGCAAGTAGGTCCTTGCGGTCGCTGGCCTCGATCAGCTGCACCTCGTTCCCGGGCCGCGCCTGACCGTACGCCTCGATCAGCGTGCGGTACGCGGCCAGTTCCTCCGGGGCACCGAAGACCAGCAGCCGCACCGGCCCGTCGGCGGCGGCCCCGGACCCGGACCCGCAGCCGGACCCGAGGAGCACAGTCGCGAGCAGCGCCGCCAGCAGCGCCTTGGGTCTTCTCATGGCCGGTTCCGTCCTGTCTGGTCATCGTGGTGGAAAAATCGGCGCTGGGCTAACCCGAAGACCAGCACGGCGGGGCCGGTTGCCAGGACCGCCCCGGCCAGGAACACCGGGAAGTTCGTCGGATCCAGCACCGACAGCGAACGCAGTGCCAAGGGCAGGGTGAACAGGTCGCGGTCGTACACATAGATCAGTGGATCGAGGAAGTTCGACCAGGTGAACACGAAGGTTAGGGCGGTGATCGCGGCGGTGACCGGACGCACCATCGGGAGCGCGAACCGCCACCAGATGCCCATCGGCGTCATGTCCTCCACCAGACACGCGTCGTAGAGGTCCCGCGGCAACGCCCGGAAGGCCAGGTAGTAGACCAGGACGTAGAGCGGGGAGGTACCCAACAGCGCCGGAGCGATCAAGGGCACCAGCGTATCGGTCAGCCCGAGCACGCGGAAGATCGCGAACCGGGGTACCAGCAGTGCGGTGGCCGGCACCATCAGGGCTACCAGGGAGGCCACGACGATGAGCGCGGCCCGCCGGGGCGCGAGCCGGGCCAACGCGAAGCCGGCCAGCGCGGCGACCAACACACTCAGCGGCACGGCGACGACCGCGACCAGCAGCGAGTTCAGCGCGGCCCGCAGCACCCCGCCGACCGCCAGGGCCTGTCGGTAGCCGGCGGTGGAGACGGGATCGGGGATCACCTGCGGGGTGGGGGACGGTGGCAGGCCGGGCTCGGTGAGCGAGCCCGAAACCAGTAGCAGGAGCGGCGGGACGAAGACGAGCAGGACGAAGAGCGAGCCCAGGGCGCGCCAGATCCGACCGATCCTCCCGGACAGCGGTGGGGGGCCGCTGGCGCGGCCCCCCACCCGGTTGGTGGTGTGAATGATCGACCTACTTCAGGTTGAGCCGCCAGGCGCCGAGGCCGTGTGAGGCCGCGTAGAGGACCCGCTCGCCCGGCACGATGGTCAGCCCGGCGACCTCCACATTCGGCATGGCGCCGCCGGCCTTGGTCCAGCTGGTCCGCCCCTCGACCAGCCGCAACACACCGAAGTCGGTCGAGGCGTACAGGTCACCGGTGACATCGTCCCGGACCAGGTCGGTGATCGGCTGGTCACCGAAGTCGTACGAGCGGTCGGTCCAGGTCGCCGTCGTGCCGGCGGTCGTCACCTCGAAGGCGTGCCCGAGCGTCTCCGGCGTGTTCGAGTTGAAGCCGCTGTAGGAGACCCACGCCCGGTTCGGGTCATCCGGGTCGATGTGGACACTGGTGACGAAGCGGTTCGGAGTCTCCGAGTCGTCGATCCGGGTCCAGGTCACCTCGGCGGCCGACTCGGCGTCAACGTTGTGGCTGACGAAGACTCGGCCCGTGCTGGTGGCCGCGTAGGCGGTGGCGGAGTCGGTGTCGACCCGCTGAACCACCGAGACCGCGCCGCCGGCCCGGTCCCCCCACGCCCCGTCGGTGAGCGGCGTGGAGCCCAGCTCCTCCCAGTCCCCGCACTGTTCCTCGAAGGTGCCGGTCCAGGTGTTGCAGATCCGGTTGGCCTCCTCGATGCTGCGGTCGCCCAGACCGAAGGTCTTCGTCCGGTACACCGAGCGACCGGTGCCGGCGAACATCGTGCCGCTGACCACCGGGTCGCTGATCACCGGGGCGTAGAAGAGGGTGCCCGGCTGGCCGTAGATCGGATCCGCGGTCCAGATCCACTCTGCGATGTCACCACCGGCGAAGTTCACCTCCGGTGACGCGTCGAAGAAGGTGTGGAAGCGGAACTCGGGCTTGCCGACGTCGAAGCCGGAGGCGCCGCCGTCACCGATCATCGTGTTCGACCAGCGCCGCCGCTCGCCGTTGTTCTCCCAGGTCCCGTTGTCCTGGGTGCCGCCCTGCAGCAGGTTCACGTCGTGCGGGCTGACCGACAGGCTGATGAACTGCAGCGTGTTCATGCCCTTGTTGACGCTCTCCAGCTTGCTCGGAATCCGGGAGAGCATCTGCTTGCAGCGATCCTGCTGGGCCGCCGTGGTCAGGTTGCGGTCCGGGTTGTCACACCAGGCGGACCGATCGACGAAGTCACCGCTGGAGCGCATGATCCCGCCGTCGTTGGCCTCGAAGAACTGGTACGGGTCCCGCGGGTTGGTCACGATCGCGTGCTGGTCCGGGTGCAGACCGTTCGGGTGCAGCTCGTCGGTGCCGTCGAAGGTCATGTCGGTGCCGCTGACCCCGGCGTCGGTGGAGAGGACGACCGCCCGCTTGTGCGCGACCGTCTCACCGTAGACGTAGGAGCCACCGGTGTAGACGATGTCTGGATGCCCGGCCGGGGTGTGCACGAACATGTCGTACCAGCACTGGCCGGTGCACTGGTTGTAGGTGGCGTACCCGGGGTCTGCCGGGTTCGAGCTGCTCAGGTCGGTGAACGTGGGGGTTCCGCCGGCCACGTCGTCGCTGCGCAGCAACCGCGAGTACGGGTTGCCGAAGTTACCCTCGTAGACGTACATCCGGGTCTTGCCGTCCGGCAGGGCGGTGACGTCGATGGCGGCCCGGGTCTGGAACAGGTCCGGGTTGAGCGAAGGCTTGATCTGCGTCCAGCTGGCTCCGGCGTCCGGGGAGCGCCAGACACCGCGGGCGTACGACGAGGCGTACACGATGTCGGAGTTCTTGGGGTCGAGCTTGACGTAGCGGACGCCGCGCGGCGAGCAGACCGAGTTGTTACCGAACTCCTCGGCGTCGCCGGTGCAGTCGGTGGCGGCGGCCGAACCGTTGTGGATGAAGTTCCAGTTCTCGCCACCGTCGGTGGTCTTGTAGAGACCCCACTTCTCGGCGTCGGGCACCGGTCGGGTCACGCCCGTGCAGCAGGCGCTGGACATGCCGCGCAGCGCGGTGGTGGTGGCGACGTAGATGGTCTTGGGGTCGTCCGGCTCGATGGTGATCTCGGCGATGCCCTTGCCGGCGAGCACCTCCTTGCCGAGCGGGCCCTGCCAGGTCAGACCGCCGTTGGTGGACCGGTAGAGACCGACACCGGCGACGCATCCGGAGCCGCAGATGTTGGCCTCACCGGTACCGACGTAGATGGTGAGCCCGTGCCGGTCGTTGCGGTCGATCTTGACCGAGCCGGCCGCGTTGATGCCCAGCGGCCCGCCCAGGTAGAACCACTTCGGCTCGGCGGCGAGGATGTTGAGAGTGCCCCAGACGCCACCACCGGAGGGCGTGGCGTACGCCCGGCAGAGCCACCGGTTGCAGTCGGGGCTGATGTCGAGGGAGGTCACCCGGCCACCGGCGACGTACTCGTTGGGCACGTAGTTGAAGGCGTTGCGATACTCGGTGAACGGGTAGACCGCCTCACTCGGCCCGACATTGCTCCACCACTGGCCGCCCCGGTACCGACGCTCCGCCGCCGAGAACGCCGCCTTCGAGCGGTCGACCTCGGCGAGGCTCACCTCGTTGGCCGGGTAGGCCCGCTTGAGGAACTCCTGCTGCGCGGCACCGCCCGGACCGTCCAGCGACATGCCGTCGTTGCCCGGTATCGACCGACGCATCTGCTCCAAGTGGGCCCCGAGGGCGTTCGGTAGCTCGCCGTCCCCGGTCGCCGCGGTGGCGGCCGGCACTTCAGTGCCGGCGAGGTGGATTCCGGCAACACCCGTCGTCGCGGCGAGGGCGACGATCGCTAGTCCTGCGAGTAGCTGGCGACGTCTGCGCTTCAAAGGTTCCTCCCGAAGAAGGCCTCGCCGCAGCGCGGCCTCCGGGATTGGCAACCGTCACTGGCAGCGGTCCATCCAGGAGGATGTCAGAGGAGGCCGGCAGCGCACAATCCCCTGCCGCAACTCAGTCGATGATTCTGGGCGAACCCTGCTCCCAGCGGAAGGTGCGAACCGCCAGCCACCCTGCTACGGCCGCGGTGCCGAGCACCACCAGGATCGAGAGCCACACCGGGTGCTGGGGTGAGCCGTCCGGCATCTGGGTGAGCATGAGGTCCGCGAAGAAGGTACTCGGGAGCAGGCCCAGGGTGGTGCGGACGGCGTCCGGCACGAGTTCCATGGGGAAGGCGAGGCCGCTGAGGAAGAGGGCGGAGAGCTGGACCAGCGTGCCCACATTGGTGGCGGCGTCCGGCGAGGAAAGGCGGCCGCCGATGAGGTATCCGACGGCGCCGAACATGGCCAGGCCCAGGAGGGCGATGCCGAACAGGGCGGGCAGCCGGGCCGGTGCCACCTTACCCAGGCCGGCGGCGACCGCGAGCAGGGCGATCATCTGGACGGTCACCATGAGGACCCGCGGGAACATGTGGGTGCGGATGAGGCGGGCCCGACCCACGGGGGTGGTGCCCAGGAGGCGCAGAGTCCCGTTGGTCCGCAGGGTGGCCAGCGGGCCAGCCGTGACGGTGAGCGCGGAGCTGGTGACGGCCAGGAAGATGGCCATCGGGATGACCAGCTGGATGAAGTCCGGAGCACCGCTCTCCTGTGGGACGACCGCGCCGATGCCGAGAAAGATGGCCAGCATTCCGAAGGGAAAGAAGAGCGCGAAATAGAAATACCGGGGCTCACGGAGGAGTTCGCGGGCATGGAGCATGGCCAGTTCGCGGGTGGCAGTGGTGATCATGCCGTGGCCCCTTCCGAATCGCTGTCTACCGGTGCGGCTTCGGCGGCGCTCTGGAACGGCACGCCCGTGAGGTGGCGGAAAACCGCCGCCAAGCCCGCCTCCCTGAGCTGGATCCGGGTGGCCGCGAGGGGGCCGACGAGCCGCCTGAGGACAAGGTCGGAGTCGCGGGTGTGAACGGTGACGCGGGTGCCGTCAGCGGTGTCGTGGGACTCCACGCGGGTAACGCCCTCGGCGGCGCGCAGGGCGGTGAGGTCGGTGCCGATGGCGACGGTGAAGCGGACCTCGCGTTCGGGTGCGTGGTGGGCGATGAGCTCCCGGGGCGCTCCGCAGGCGGTGACCTTGCCCTGGTGGAGGACGGCCACCCGGTCGCAGAGAGTCTCGGCCTCCGCCATGGAGTGGGTCGAGAGCAGAACCGTGCCGCCGCCGTCGCGGTGTCCGCGGATGGCGGACCAGAGTTCCTGGCGGGCATTGGGATCCAGGCCGGTGGAAGGCTCGTCGAGAATCAGGACCTGGGGGTGGGAGATGAGGGCGGTGCCGACGAGCAGGCGTTGGCGCTGTCCGGCGGAGAGCTTAGCCACGCGGACATCGCGGGAGTCGGTGAGGCCGATGCGCCCGATGATGACCTCGGGGGTTTCGGGCGCCGGGTAGAAGGAGGCCCACACCCGTAGGAGCTCGGCGACGGTCTGCTGCGGGAAGAGCGCTGCCTGCTGGGGCTGGATGGCGACCTGGCGGCGCACTTCCTCGCGCTTGACCGCGGGGTCAAGTCCCAGAATAAGCACGGTCCCGGAGGTGGGGCGGCGCAGGCCGGCCAGCAGCTCTATCGTCGTGGTTTTTCCGGCTCCGTTGGGGCCGAGGAGGCCGAAGATCTCACCGGGGCGGACCGCCAGATCGATCCCGTCTGTCGCGGCCTTCACCATGCCGTGGGGGCCGGGGTAGTGCTTGGTGACGGCGATGAGCCGGATCGCCGCGTCCCATGGCGGGTCCTCCTCGGGAATGGGTGCGGTGGTGTCGGTGTCCAGTTCGGGCATTTTCGAGTCAGCCTCTCGTGGGTACTGCTGAGGACCCGCCGAGTTCCACATGGTTCCGTGCCATGACAATCACCCTCCAACCCCTGCCTCGACCCGATCAATAATTGCGGGCGAGGTCAATATCGCAACGCCCCATAGCGGCACACCTCCGATGCCGTGGCAAAATCGGAGTTTCGCGTCGAGCGCCACGGCAGGAGGATCGGTCAGCATGACAGCGGTCGGTCCGGAGGAGCTGCGCGCCGACTGCTCCCGCTGCGTAGGGATCTGCTGCGTGGCGCCCGCCTTCGCCACCTCGGCCGACTTCGCGATCGACAAGCGGGCCGGGCATCCCTGCCCGAACCTGCGCTCAGACCTGCGCTGCGGAATCCACACCGAGCTGCGCAGCCGCGGCTTCCCCGGCTGTACCGTCTTCGACTGCTTCGGCGCCGGTCAGCGGGTGACCCAGGTGACCTTCGGGGGGCGGGACTGGCGGGACGACCAGCCCACCGCCCAGGCGATGTTCGACACCTTCACCGTGGTGAGGCCGCTCCACGAACTGCTCTGGCATCTGACCGAGGCACTGACGATGGAGCTGCCCGCACCACTGCGGGCCACGCTGGCCGAGGCGCTCGCCACCACCGACCGGCTGGCCGGCGGCGACCCGGAGTCGCTGCGGTCGCTGGCCGTTGACACGCACCGGAGCGGAGTCGTTCCGCTGCTGGCCCAGGCCGCTGACCATGCCCGGGCCCAGGGCGGCCGGCCCGGCGTCGACCGACGCGGTGCCGCCCTGCTCGGTGCCGACCTGCGCCGAGTCGACCTGCGTCGGGCAAGTCTGCGCGGCGCCCAGCTGGTCGGTGCCGACCTGCGCGGGGTTGACCTGACCGGCGCGGACCTCACCGGCACGGACCTACGGGGGGCCGACGTGCGTGGCGCGGACCTGACGGGCGCTCTCTTCCTGCACCAGTCACAGCTGGATGCGGCCCGAGGCGACCGGGCCACCCGTCTTCCACCGCGGCGCGGCCGACCCGCGCACTGGGCAGCCCCGCCGCGCGCCCGGGGCGGCTCCCCGCGTTTCTCCGGGCGGCGTCCGGGTAGGTGAGCCCGGGTAAGCCGACTTCGGTCACCGCGGCAGGTGCGGGGGCCGGGCGGTCACCGCGAGCCGACGGGCGGGAGTGCGCCATGACCGAGCAACACCGCTTCGACCTGGCCGACACGGACGAACCGGACGGCGCCACGGCGATGGAGGCGTCGCTTCGGCCGCCGGGCGAGTCGCTGCCGCAGACCGACGACGTCGGTGACGACTTCGCGGACCTACCCGCCGAAGACCGGCGATCGGCGCGGGAGATCAGTCGGGCCGGTTACGACGTTGCGGACGTGTCCGGGGCCGTCGACCCGAACCGGGAGTGAACCGCGGCACGTGCGTCCAGCGGCGTCGGTCACCCGCCCGGCTGGGAGCGCCGCGTCGCGCCGGTGACCGGCGGCGGGATCTGCCCGGCGGCGGGACGCCGCCACGGCCGGAGCCGGTCCCGCAGCCGGGCGGCGGCGTCACCGGCGGTGGCGGTGAGCATCGGTGCCAGCGGGGTGGTGCCCATCAGCGCGACCTCCTCGGCCGGGCTGGTGGTCCCGTCCAGGAAACGCAGCACCCGCTCGGCCGGGTTGCGGTCGAAGAGCCGGTCGAAGAAGTCGGGGCCGGCCAGCGGGCCACGGTCCAACGCGCGCAGCGCGACCGCGTCCAGCCACCGGTGCCGGCGGGGGTACGCGGGTGCCGGCACCGGCGCCCGCCCCTCGGCGAGGGCATCGGCGATCTGCCCCGCCTGCCGGTGCATGGCGGCGAAGGTGAAGCCGGTGGAGGGTCGGGTGGCGCCACCCCCGGTGCCGAGGCGGACCACCCGGGGCGAGGGCCGCGGGTGGAACGGACCGTCGGTCATCGGGATCACCCCGTTCTCCACCTCCCGCACTCGTAGCCGGGCCGGGTCCAGCCCGAGCCGGTCCCGGTACCCGGCCAACGCCGCGTCGTAGCCGGCGTCGGTGAGCAGGCCGGGGGTGAACTCGGTGTACTCGACCAACGCGTACCGGTCGTTGACCGGCAGCACGTACCCGAACGAGACCCCCCGGATCGGCTGCGGGGTGCGGAAGTCCATCAGCACCGCCCGACCCGGGTCGAAGAGCGGCCGGTCAGCCTCGAGCCACCAGCCACGGAAGTGCTGCAACCAGTTGGTACGCCCGGCCCGCCGGGGTGGGCGCGGCCGGGAGTCGAGGACCCAGGATGCCCGTAGCGTCGATCCGCCGGCGTGGACGGCGACCCGGTCGCCGTCGTCCTCGACCGCCTCGGCCGGGGCGCCGACGCGGACCGCGCCGAGCCGCCGCTCGGCGCGGGCGGCCCGCTCGTAGACGGGGGCCGAGCGAAGCATCGCGTACCGCAGTGGGGCGAGGTCGAGCACGCGGTGCCGCTCGGGGGTCGTCACCTCCACCTGGGACCAGCTCGCCGTCAGCAGCGGGTCGAGCCCGTCGTCGGGTCGGCCCCAGAAGGCCCAGGTCCGGTCCGCCCCGTGCCGGTGCACCGGATCGATCACCGCCACCCGGAGGCCACGCACACGCCGTTGGTCCAGGGCGGCGAGCACGAGGGAGCCCGCGCCGCCCCCTCCGACCAGGGCGAGGTCAACGTCGACGGTGGGCACCCGTACACGCTGCCACACCCACGGTCGGGTTCGCCGGCCGGACCGGCGGCAACCACCGGCGTCGCCGGGCCAGTCGAGCGATGCTCGCATCCCCGCCGATCACTGCTATCCTGCCCGCAATCCACAGTTAGGAGTTGGCATGCGCCAGGGCAAGGTCACGGTCACCGCTTCGCCGCGAGAGCACACCGCGCGCTAGCCGGTCCCACCGACGGGCTCGCACCCCACGGTGTAGCACTCCTCGCCGCGAAGCGGTCGTTCCCACGACGACCGTTTTTCCCTTGCTCGAGGAGCTATTTTGCGTGCCCTTGTATCCGCGCGTCTCGGCGCGGATTTCACCAAACTGTGGACCGCCTCGGCCGTGTCCAACATCGGTGACGGAGTCACCATGGCGGCCGGTCCACTGCTGGTCGCCTCCATCACCACCAACCCGGCGCTCATCGGTGGCGCTGTCTTCGTCCAACAACTGCCCTGGCTGCTGTTCGCCCTGATCAGCGGCGCCTACGTGGACCGGCTGGACCGCCGCAAGCTGGTGGTGGCCGTCAACGCGCTGCGCGCCGCGGCACTCACCGCGCTGACCCTCGCCGTCGCCACCGACACCGCCACGGTCGCTCTGGTCTACGCGGTGTTCTTCCTCCTCGGCACCGGGGAGACCCTGGCCGACACCGCCGCCGGCGCGTTCCTGCCCGCCATCGTGGCACCGGACCAGCTGGCCAGCGCCAACGCCCGGCTGATGGCGACCTTCACCATCGCCAACCAGTTCGTCGCCAAGCCGCTGGGGGCGTGGCTGTTCGTCATCGCCGCCGCCGCGCCCTTCGGCGTCAACGCCCTGACCTTCGCCGTGGCCGCGGCGCTGGTGGCGACGATCCGGCCGATCCCCGCGCTCCCGCCGGTGGCACCGCGCCGGAGCCTGCGGGAGGAGATCACCGACGGTGTCCGCTGGCTGTTCGGACATCGACTGCTGCGTACGCTCGCGGTGAGTATGGGGCTGGCGAACCTCGCGTTCTGCGCCGCCTTCGCCACCCTGGTCCTCTACGCCCGGCAGCGACTGGGCCTGTCCGACCTCGGCTTCGGCTTCCTCCTGACCACCTTCGCCGTCGGCGGGTTGGTCGGCACCGTCCTCGCGCCACGGCTACAACGAATCGTCGGGGCCGGCACCCTGCTCCGCGCGGGCCTCGTCGTCGAGTTCGTCACCCACGTCACCCTGGCGATCACCACAACCCCACTCGTCGCCGCCGCCATTCTGATCGTCTTCGGGATCCACACCATGGTGTGGGGCGTCATCGTGGTAACCCTGCGCCAACGCGTCGTGCCCGCCCACCTACTCGGCCGGGTGGGCAGCGTCTACTCGCTACTCGATCTCGGCGGAGCGGCTCTCGGTTCGCTCCTCGGCGGCCTGCTCGCCGGGGCGTGGGGACTCACCACACCGTTCTGGGCCGCCGCCGTCGTGCTGGCGCTCATCGCCGTCATCGCCTGGCGACCGCTGCGTACGGCATCGGCTGTCTGACGTGTCCGGGGCGCCCCGCTCCGCCCGGGCCTCGTCCTGGTCGGAGCGGGGGCGCCCGCGCGCACGGTGTCACATCCACGGCCTGGGTCATCGGCGGACCGGTCGTACGACGGCCACCAGCAGCGCCACGACGAGGTAGGGCGCCACCGTCACCGCGAACGCGACCCGGTTGCCGACGACGGTGGCGAGCAGGCCGTACCCGGCGTAGCACGCGATGATCGTCGTGTCGGTCGCCATCCCGGCGAGCGAGGTGACGGTGGCGCGGGCCGGGCCGACGATCCGCGCCTGGAGCCGGACGTCGGCGAGCACAGTGGCCAGTTGGAAACCGCAGAAGGCGACGCCCACCAGCAGGAACCCGACCGGGTGACCGATCAGCGCGCCGGCGGCGAGCGCCCCGGCGGACCCACCGATCAGGCCGGCATACCCGCGACGGCCCAGCCGCTCCCCCGCCGGGGCGAGCAGGCCGCCGACGGCGACCCCGACCCAGGTGAGTACGAGCAGCAACGGCACGGCCGGCCCGCTCGCCCCGACGTCTCGGGCCAACAGCGGAAGGTACTCGTCGAGCGCCCCCCATCCGGCGGCGACGGCGGCGACCAGCAGCACCGCCGCGCGCACCGTCCGGTCGGCGTGCGCCTCGGCCAGGCCGCCCCGCAGGGAGACCCACCAGCCGGGTTCACCGTCGTCGGGGTCGGCGCCCGACCCGGCGGCCGGCTCGCGCTGCTCTGGTAGGCGGGTGGCGACGGCGGCGGCCCCCAGGCAGGCCAGGATGCTCGCCACGCCGAGAGCGGGGTATCCACCGAGGGCGAGTACCGGCGCCGCCAACACGAGGGAGGCCAACACGCCGAGGGTTTCCGCGGTGCGGGCCCGGCCGATGACGCGGGCGTACCGGCTGGCCGCGCCGAGCCGGTCCAGGCCCGTGTAGACCAGGGCCTCCAACGCACCGGAGGCGAGCGCGCCGCCGACTCCCCAGAGCAGGAAACCCACCGCGAAGGCCGGGTACGAGGGCACGAGTGTCCAGAGCGCGAAGCCGGCGGCGGTGACCAGCGGCGCGAGGCAGAGCAGCAGCCGCCGGGAGACGGCGTCGGCCAACGCCCCGGAGGGGACCTCCAGCACGATCGAACTGGCCGACCAGATGACGAACAGGGTCGAGATCTGCCACACCGTCAGACCGGTGTCGGTGAACAGCAGCGGGTAGACGGGGTAGAGCAGGACGAGGTCGCGCAGGAACGCGTACCCGTAGAGGGTTGCCGCGAGTGACCGGACCTGCCGGTCGGGCGGGGCGATCGGGCCCGGGTGCGGGCCACCTCGCGGTGGGGTCGGATCGGAGGTCATCGCTTCTTCCCGTGGGGTGAGTGCGGACGCCGGAGGTACGGCGACCGCGGTGGCCCACGGGAAGGGCGCTCAGCGGTGGATCAATGTCGCCAGGTCATGCGGCCGATGGTAGCCGTTCACCGGGCTGGACGCGGCCCGTCGTCGCGGCGGTGCCCGTCACCGGCCACCGCCGCTGCCTGCTCCGCCACCGTCTCGTCCTGGTCGGTCGGGGCGCCGCGCGCGTACTTGTCGAAGAAGCGCAGCAGCTCCACCGGGAACGGCATCACCAGGGTGCTGTTCTTCTCCGCCGCCACATCCGACACGGTCTGGAGCAGCCGCAGTTGGTAGGCCCCCGGGGTGTTGGCCATGGTCTGGGAGGCGTCGGCGAGCCGCCGGGACGCCTGGTACTCACCGTCGGCGGCGATGACCCGGGCCCGCCGGTCCCGCTCGGCCTCGGCCTGCCGGGACATCGACCGCTTCATCCCCTCCGGCAGCGAGACATCCTTGACCTCGACCCGCTCGATGTTCAGCCCCCACGGCCCCTCGGTCGGGTCGTCGATCACCGACTTGAGGTCGGCGTTGACCTTGTCCCGGTCGGCGAGGAGGGTGTCCAGGTCCACCTTGCCGATCACCGAGCGCAGCGCGGTCTGCGAGATCTGGAGCACCGCTGCCGGATACTTCTCCACGTTCACCAGGGCCTTCACCGGGTCCACGACCCGGAAGTAGACCACCGCGTCGACCTTGAGGGTCACGTTGTCCCGCGTGATCGCCCCCTGTGCCGGCACGTCGATCACCGTGGTCTGCATGCTCACCCGGACCATCCGGTCCACGATGGGAATGATCAGCCGCAGGCCGGGTTCCCGGACGGGCAGCACCACCCGTCCGAAGCGGAAGACCACCCCGCGTTCGTACTGCTGCACGATCCGCAGGCTCAGGGCGCCGAGCAGCGCCAGAACGACCAGCACGATCACCGCGCCGATGAAGCCGGCTGCCATGGCACCCCTTCCGGTACGCCTGCCCAGCTCAGTGGCCCTGGTACAGGGCGTTGACGTCCTCACTGAAGTGTTCCTCGACCACACTTTTCTTGATCTTCAGAATGGGGGTGAGTTCGCCATCGGCCTCGGTGAGATCCCGCGGCAGGATACGGAAGGTCTTGACCTGCTCGGCCCGGGAAACAGTGGCGTTCGCGCGGTCAACGGCTGCCTGGATCTCGCCACACAGCTCCGGGTCGTCTCGCAGCTCGGCCACGGTCTCGTCGTCCGAGCGGCCGTGCTCGGAACGCCAGCGATCCCAGGCGGACGGGTCAATGGTGATCAGCGCGACGACGTAGGGGCGACCGTCGCCGATCAACATGCACTGGCTGACCAACGGGTGCGCGCGGATCGCCTCCTCGATCGGGGCGGGCGCGAGATTCTGCCCCGAGGCGGTAACTATGATCTCCTTCTGCCGCCCGGTGATCCGCAGAAATCCGTCCGAGTCGAGCTCTCCCAGGTCACCGGTCCGCATCCACCCATCCTGGGTGAACACCGCCCGGGTTGCTTCCGCGTTGTTCCAGTACCCCGGGAAGACCGGGTCGCCCCGGGCGAGGATCTCCCCATCGTCGGCGATCTGGATCCGCACCCCCGGCAGGGGACGTCCGACCGTGCCGATCCGCTGTGTCGTCGGCGTGTTCGCCGTCAACGCCGGGGAGGCCTCGGTGAGTCCGTACCCCTCCAGCACCAGCAGGCCCGCGCCCCGAAAGAAATGTCCCAGCCATTCGCCGAGCGGCGCGCCGCCCACGATCGCCGCGGAGCACCGACCACCCAGGGCGGCGCGCAGCTTTCGGTACACCAGCAGGTCGAACCCGCCGCGGGCGAGCCGGAGCAGGGGGTTCGGTCCCCAGGAACGATCGAGGCCGTGGCTGTACCGCACCGCCACCCGCTCGGCGAGCCGGAACAACCAGCCCCGGTGGCTCTCCTCGGCCTTCTGCCGGGCCCGACTGTGCAGCTTCTCGAAGACCCGGGGCACCGCCAGAACGAACGTCGGCCGGTGCCGGCCCAGCTGCTCCAGCACACCCGCGATGTCGGCGCTGTGCACCATGGTGCTCCGGGTCTGCACCACCCCGACCTGGATCATCCGGGCGAACGCGTGGGCCAGGGGCAGGAACAACACCGTGGTCGCCCCGGCGTGGAGCAGCTGCGGCAACACCGAGACCGCGGCGCTCACGTCGCAGTGGATGGAACGGTGGGTCAGCACACAGCCCTTTGGCCGACCGGTCGTGCCGCTGGTGTAGACGATCGTGGCCATGTCGCCGCCAGTCACCCGACGGCGCCGGCCGTCCACCACCGCGGCGTCAATCGCACGGCCCTGGCCAACCAGATTGATCAGATCACCGGCATCGATCTGCCACACGTCGCGCAGCGCCGGCAGGTCCGAACGTTGGCTGGCGACCAACTCGGCCTGACCGGCGGTCTCCACCACGCAGCCCACCACGCCCGCGTCCGACAGCACCCACCCGAGCTGGTCCGCGCTGGCCGTCTCGAAGACCGGCACCGACACCGCCCCGATCGCCCAGAGGGCGTAGTCAACCAGGGTCCACTCGTACCGGGTCCGGCTGACCAGCCCGACCCGGTCACCGTGCCCCACCCCGGCCGCGAGGAAGCCACGGGCGAGGCTGAGCACGTCGTCCCGGAACTGGGCGCACGTCACCGGCACATCCCCACCGCGCACCGAGCGCCGCGCGGGCCAGGCGCGGGACACCGGTGCGGGCCGGACGAACTGCACCGCCTCCGGTTCCTCCCGGGCGTTGGTCCACACCTGCTCGGCCAGCCCCGGCAACACCCCGCCGATCTCCTCCACCGGCGAGGCCACGACCTCCTGCACCTTGCTACCCCCGGTAGCTTCACCACCGGCACCTGGCGTGCCGGCGCTCCTACCTGCCCATCGTGCGACCGGCAGCGGCACCGGCGGCGGAACTACCGGCAAACCGGCCCGGGTGCCGCGCCGACGTGGTATGACGCGGTCAACGCTGGAAAAGCGCTCGGCACCGCCGTCGGAGCGGTCTATCTTTCGCGGATGCCCTTCCCCTCTCGCCCACCATTGCCGCCGGACGTGGACCCCGAGCTGTGGTTCGACACCGAGCAGTGCGGCCGGCACTATCTCCTCGACGGCAACCCCCACACGTTCCCCGGGCGGATGTACGCCTATTGCGCCGAGCGCGGTATCCGTACCCGGGTGTCGAAGGGTGAGATCAGCGACTGCTCCGCGCAGACCCGGTACTTCGTCCGTGGGTTCCTGTCCGGCAATGAGCCGGCGCCACCAGAATCCGACAGCCCCACCGAACCGGCCCCGCTCGCCTGGAGCGACGCGGCCGCTCGCTTCCGGGACACCGGGTACTGGCACGTCGATGCGAATGCCGACGCGGCGGGTGACGTCGATACCGACCGGTCAGAGGAGACCGATCCGGATCCCGACGGTGGCACCGACGCCGAGGCGGGAGAGGTCCCGCAGTGGATCCAGAGCTGGCTGCGAGAACAGGCGACCGCACGGGTGGCGCTGGTCGTTGACGTGCCGAACAGCAACGCGGACCACGCCATTGAGGTCGCCACGACACTCGCCAACCGGGTCGGTAGCCGGACCTGTGACCGCAGCGGTCCTGCCGAGATCAGCCGACCCGTTTCATTCACCCGGGTGTACGCACTGGTCGGTGTCACCGGGCACCGCCCGTGGGTGGCGGTGCACACGGCCATGACCGCGCTTGGTAGTAGCGGCTGGGCTCCCGCGACCGCGGTCGAAGGGGAGCAGTACGTGACTGCCGAGTTCCGGGCGGAGCGTGAGCCCAACCGAGGTCTCAACGCGCTCGGGGTGAGCGCGGTCGAGATCCACGCCGCCTACGGGCTGGGGCACGACCCGTCGCGTACGCCGGGCAGTTGGCGGCAGGACGACTGACGACGGTGCGCCTAGCGGACCGAAGGGCGCTGCGACAACCCACGCTCCGCTGGCCCGGGTTGGCCCCCGCCAGCGGTCAAACCCACTCGGACCACCTGGCGGATCACCATGATCGCCACTACGTAGAGCAGGTTCTCCCCCACTGGCGCCGGGGCGAGCCGCAGCAGACTGGCGGCCAACCACAGGTCAAGGCCGACATGCAGGGCCAAGCGCCCATCCCGGGATACCAGTAGGACCACCGCGGCCGAGCCGATGCCCGCGGCGATACAGGCCAGCGTGGCGTACTCGACCAGGGTGTTCACGTGGTGGGCTCCTTACCCGCCCGCTTCGGGTCGGCGGACCGGGGCGAGCCGAACTCGGCGATCTCGTGGCGCTCCTGCTTGAGCTCACGGGCGAGGAAGAAGTTCAGGGCGGTTCGGATCGCCGCCACCGCGGCCAGCTCGGAGATGTCCACCAGGGTTGGGGCGACCGAGGTGCGCATGATGTCGGAGGCGAGCTGAAACTCCAGCCCGAGGGTCAGGAACCGGCCGAGAGTCAGCCGGATCGGCACGAACGCCCGGCTCCGCCGATGCCACAACCCCACGAGCAGGAACCGGACGAACGCCAGCATCGCCCCGACGAAGATGATGAGGATGCCGGCGGCCTCCACCACTCGCACCAGGAGGTCCACCGCTTCCAAGAACCAATGCTGGTCGGCCATGCCATCCATACCAGCGGCTCCATGGCGGCGCGAGCGCCGGACGCCCGGACAACACCCGATCGCGTCGCCATCGGCCACTCCGCCCCGCCGGACGGTGTCATCCGCCGCTGGTCCCCCGTCAGGTGTGGGTCGTGCGGGCCGGCTGCACCGGCGGGGCCACCACGTCGGCGGATCCGGCACCCGCCGACGGGTCCAGCTGCTGGCGCAGCGCCGCGATCTCCTGGCGCAGCGCCGCGACGTCCTCGGCGGTCGCTGCCGGGTGCCGGTCCCGACCGGTCACCCGGTCAACGATCCAGGTGGCCAGCGAGCCGGTCACGAAACCGATCAGCCCAATGCCACCGATCATCAGGCCGACCGCCACCAGCCGCCCCTCCGGGGTGACCGGATAGAAATCGCCGTAGCCGACGGTCGTGATAGTCACGGCCGCCCACCAGAGGGCATCGCCGTAGTTGGTGATGGACGGGTCGGGCGCCGCCCGCTCGGCATCCAGGACCGCCAGGGAGGCCACCCCCACCAGCAACACGGTGGTCGCGGCCACGTAGATGCCGAGCCGGCCGCGAACCCAGGCCTCGGTGCGCCGGCTGAGCGAGAGCACCACCGTCACCAAGCGCAGCGCCCGCAGCGGACGGAGCATCGGCAGGAGCAGGACGGCGAGGTCGAACAGGTGCTCCCGGAGGAAGCGTCGCCGCTGCGTGTGCAGGATGAATCGGACAGCCATGTCGAGCCAGAACACCAGCCACGTGGTGAACGTGGTCACCTGACAGACCGTGATCCACGCCGAGCTGAGCTGCGGATCCAGGATCGGCGCAGCGTATGCGGCCAGGAACACCAGGGAGAAAACGGTCAACGGCAGCGCAGTCAGGCGCTCCCAACTCGCGGCCCGCTGCTCCCGCCGGCTGATGGAACCGGTGTCTTCCATGATCACCCCGACCGTGGTGCGAGTGTCCGTGTAACTATGGGCCGATGCGACTCTACGTGGAGCCAACGGGGTCGTCGACGGCGGTGGACGAGCCTCAGGTAGACGAACCCCTGGTAGACGCGCTGGCAGCGCTGTGCCGCTCGCTGGTCGGCGTCACCGTCCGCACCCTCGACGCTCTCGATGTCGACCTCACGATGTCGCAGTACCGAATCCTGGTCCTCCTCGTCTCCCCGGGGCCGGTCCGGGTCGTTGACCTCGCGACCAGCCTGCACGTCCATCCCTCCACCGTCACCCGCGCCTGTGATCGTCTGGTCCGACGAGGGCTGGTGGCCCGACGGACCGGCGAGAGCGACCGCCGGGTGTCCTGGCTCAGCCTGACCGTCGCTGGTCGAGACCTGGTCGGCGAGGTCGTCCGACGCCGTAGTGCCGAGATCCGGCGGCTGGTCGCGGTGACCGGCACCGCGCCCGACGTCGGGCTGATCGGCACACTGGAGGCGTTGGTGTCCGCCGCCGGCGAACCGGATGAACGGCGGTGGCGGCAGGACTGGGAGAGGTGCGGCGGCGCAACGCGCTGAGGCGGCGAACAGCACGGCGTCGGCCGCGCTCACCGGCAGACGCAGCCGTCGTCGGGTAGCCGCTGCCGTGGTCGACTGGCGAGCGGTCTTCACGCCGGACACCCCGCTGTTGGAGATCATCGTCCGGGGCAGCGTGATCCACCGCGACTCCGGCGCCCGGCCCGGACCTCAGCCATCAGTCTTGGTCACAGTGGCTGCGGCATTTCTCCACGAACAGAATGGATAGGTGGCTGACAATAGCGCCTGTCCTGTTAGCGGCTCTTGTCCACTTGAAGGTGGAAGCGATGCGGAAACTCGGCCAGCGGTCGGTCCATGACGTCGGCGCGCGCTGGACGCGATGGGCCATCGCCGGATGGTGTCTGCTCACGACGGCGGTAGCAGGGACGCAGGCGCTCGCCGTGTCGCCCGCGATCGCCGTGTCGCCCACAGCCGCCCAGAACACACTGTCACCGTCCACCGCCGCGTCGGACACCATCCTCGCCTGGGGTGACAATCTGTACGGTCAGCTGGGGGACGGGACTCGCGCCGACCGTGGCACACCCGTTCCCGTGAGTCTTCCCCCCGGCACCACCGTCACCGGCATCGCCACTGGCGACAATCACAGCCTGGCGTTGACGTCCACCGGCACCGTCCTCGGCTGGGGCAGAAACCGCTTCGGCCAGCTGGGCGACGAGACCAAAACCAGCCGCACCGCTCCCGTGGCGGTGAGCCTCCCCCCGAGCACCACGGTTACCGCCATCGCCGCCGGCCGCTCCCACAGCCTGGCGATCACCTCCGCCGGCACCGTCCTCGCCTGGGGCGACAACTTCCGTGGTCAGCTCGGCGACGGCACCACCGACGACAGCACCAAGCCGGTGGCGGTGAAGCTGCCCCCGAGAACCACCGTCACCGCCATCGCCGCCGGCGAGGACCACAGCTTGGCGATCACCTCCGCCGGCACCGCCCTCGGCTGGGGCAGCAACAGCGTCGGCCAGCTGGGCGACGGCACCACCAACGACAGCACCACACCCGTGGCCGTGAGCCTCTCCCCGGGCACGACAGTTACCGACCTCGCCGCCGGCCGCTTCCACAGCCTGGCGATCACCTCCGCCGGCACCGCTCTCGGCTGGGGCGACAACGTCCACGGTCAGCTCGGCGACGGCACCAACACCAGCAGCAACACACCCGTGACCGTAAGTCCGCCCACTGGCACGGCGTTCACCGCCGTCGCCGCCGGCCGCTTCCACAGCCTGGCAGTCACCTCCGCCGGCACCGCCCTCGCCGCCGGTGACAACCTCTACGGTCAGCTCGGCGACGGCACCAACACCAGCAGCAACACATTCGTGACCGTCAACCTTCCCCCCGATACCACGATCACCGCCATCGCCGTTGGCCGCTCCCACAGTCTGGGGGTCACCGCCACCGGCGCCGCCCTTGGGTGGGGCATCAATGACGATGGCCAGCTGGGCGACGGGAGCACCACCAACCGCACCACTCCCCAGGCGGTTGACCTGCCGTTGAGCACCACCGTCGTCGGCGGTTTCGGCCACAGCCTGGCCCTGGCCGCGCCACCGACGTCCACCACCGCGCTGCAGGTGACGCCACCGAGCCCGACGGCGGGTCAGGAGGTCACCCTCACCGCCACCGTCACCTGCACCGGCGAGCCCCCCACCGGCACCGTCACCTTCCGCACCAACACCACCGCCCTCGCCACCGAGCCCCTGACCACCGGTGCCACCGCCACCCACACCACCACTCTGCCCGCCGGCACCCACACCCTCACCGCCGGCTACACCAGCACCAACACCTGCCCCGACAGCGAGTCCATCTCGACCAGCATCACCATCCACCCACCACCCGACGATCCCGACCTCCCCATCACCGGCCCCGACCTCCCCATCACCGGCCCCGACCTGCCCACCACCATCGGCGCCGCCAGCCTGCTCATCGGCACCGGCGCCATCCTCATCCAGCTAACCCACCGACGCCGATCCGCACCCCGCCCACGCTGACGTGGGGGCTGCTGGTCAGCCGGCGGCGAACAGCGGTCGGGCCGCAGCAACCAGGGCCGTCACCCCGGTCGGCAGCGCCAGCTCAAGGCTGGGAGCGAAGGCCGGGCTGTGATTCGTCGGCAGACTGCCCAGCTTCTCGGCCGCGGTGGCCCCGGGCGCCCTGCGCCACTGTCGTGGCCCCACCGTGCCGAGCATCCAGTAGCTACTCGGTATCGCCCCGGCGGCCAGCAGCGGAAAATCCTCCGCCGCCAGGGACGGTGGCCACCAGCCCACCCGCTCCGACCCGAACACGCCCACGTGAGCGTCCCGGACCCGGGCGGTCACCGCCGGATCCCCCACATAGGCGGGGGTACGCGAGACGACACGTACCGTCGGCTCGCGCGGGCTGCCGGCGGCCGTACAGGCGGCGCGCACGATTCGGGTCACGCTCTCCAGCACCCGGTCCAGGGTCTGCTCACGCAACGCCCGAATCGTCAGCCCGAGGACGGCCTCGTCGGCGATGACTCCCGCATGGTGGCCGGCACGAAGCGTTCCGACGGTGAGCGCCACCTGATCAGCCGGGTTGACCTGGCGGGCCACCAGCGCCTGCAACTGCACGACGATGTTCGCGGCGAGCACCACCGGGTCCACGCAGAGATGCGGGGTGGCCGCGTGCCCGCCCCGTCCGGGTACGGTGACGTCCACAGTGACACAACCGGCTGTCATCGCGCCGGCGCCGTGGGCGACCATTCCCGCCGGTAGCGGGGCGGCATGCTGGGCCAGGAGCAGGTCGGGTCGGCCGAACCGCTCGTAGAGGCCGTCGGCGATCAGGGCCGCCGCCCCGTGCAGGGTCTCCTCGGCCGGCTGCCCCAGGATCAGTAGCGTCCCCCGCCAGCCGTCCCGGCCCTGGGCCAGGTGGGCGGCGGCGCCGGCCGCCGCGGCCAGGTGCAGGTCGTGTCCGCAGGCGTGCATGACCGGTACGGTCCGGCCGTCGGCGGCGACGCCGGTAGCGGTGCTGGCGTACGGCAGGCCGGTCTCCTCGGCGACCGGAAGCGCGTCGAGCTCTGCCCGGATCAGGACGGTCGGGCCGGCCCCGTTGCGGAGGACGCCGACCACGCCATGCCCACCGACTCCGGTTGTGACCTGGTATCCCACCCCGCGTAGCGCAGCCGCAAAGCGGGCCGCGGTGCGCTCCTCCGCCCCGGAGAGCTCCGGATGCGCATGCAGGTCGCGGTAAAGGCGGGCCGCGGCGGCAACGATCTCCCGACCGACCGGCGGGCCGGCCAGATCGGCGGCATCGGCTGCTACGAATGCCATGGGGTCAGCCAAGCCGACGCCGCTGTCATTCCACTGACATCGGGCGACAGTGAGGTGTGACCGCGACACCACACGATCGGTAAGCGCCCTGGGGTGTGCTTGCGGTGGGCCGACCGGAGAAGCCGGCCGGCCGCCGACCGGGAGGAGCCATCATGGAGCACGACACCGACCTCAACGCCCTCGCCGAGGAGATCATGGAGCTGGAGTCGGAGACCTTCGCGATCTCCGACTACGCCGACGCGTCCGAGGCGATCCTCGCCTCCTGCTCCTCGTCGGCCACCACCTCGACCTGCAGCAGCACCACCTCCACCACCAGTTGCTCGGCCTGAGCAACGGCAGTACGACGTCGGGCCATCCGGAAAGGGTGGCCCGACGTCGCATGCTGGGGCGGTCTATTCCGGAGAGAAGTTCTCCGCCCAATCGAAGACCGCCTTGAGCTCATCGTCAAGGTACGGCCCGTAACCGCCGCATCCCTAAGAGAGTTTGACTCCTCGTCGTCGGGTTGGGCTGGGCCGTCTACCCTCCTGGTGTTGGGGCGGGCATGTCGCGCAGTCGTTCATGGCTGATCGACATTGGCCAGCCGGGCGAGAAGCTCACGCTGGGCGTCGTTGAAAGCCATCTCCTGGTACGACATGAGCAGCGCACGGGTCCGCGGATCCAAATCCGTCCACCCGTCAACGCTCAGCTGGCCCAGGGCGAGGTGGTAGTCGACGACCAGCCGGTCGATCTCTTCATCGCCGGTGTCCGGCCCGAGCGCGGCGAACCGGGCGGCCAGCGCGGTGGTGGCCGCCAGCACGCCCGGCTCCGTGGCCTGACGGAGCAGCCCGATCAACTCGGCCCGGCCCTTGTTGTCCAGGAGGTGGTGCAGCAACAAGATCACTTCGCGGTCGTGGTTGAGTAGCTCTGGCGGCAGGTCCGGACCGCTGCTGCTGCCGATGCTCGCAAGCAGGCCGGCCAGTTCCGACGGCGTGTCCGCGGCGGCTCCGGCGGCGCGAAGCTGGGCGATCACCTCGCGGCGGGCGGTGAGCCGATCGATCTGGTCGGCCAGTGCGCTGTCGAGCTCGTCAAGGACGGCGTGGGCCCGGCCGCCGGCCTCCAGTATCGGCGGAATTTCGTCGAGGGGGATGCCGACCTCGGCCAGCCGCCGGATGCGCAGCAGCAGCACCAGGTCGCGCACCGTGTACTCGCGATAGCCGTTCGCCCGCCGCGCCGGCTCGGGAAGGACCCCAACCTGGTGGTAGTGCCGCAGGGTGCGGACGCTGACTCCGGCCAGCCGGGCGATCTCGCCACTGTTCATCGTTCCTCCAGGTCAACCTACTAGTTCGGCCTCGGGTGCCGGCCTTGGTTCCAGGTCGCGCAGTGACCGTGCGCCGAGCGCTACGACACCGGTGATGAGCCAGATGAGGGCGAGGACTATCGCGCCGGTCCGAGCGCTGAACTCCGCGACCAGCAGCGCGGCGCCGCCCATGCCGAGTGCCGGGGCGAGGGTGAGCAGCGAGTTCTGGAGGCTCATCACCCGACCGCGCATCGCGTCTGGAATTCGCTCGACCATGAGCACGCCGATCAGGCTGCCGAACAGCCCGTTGCCGAGCCCGACCAGGGCCGCAGCGCCAAGCACGATCCACGGGCTCGCCAGCGTCGCCATCGCGCTGAAGCCGACGATCATGATCAGCAATCCGGTCAGGAACCAGGTACGCCGGCGGCCCCGGCGGCCCGCCGCGGCGTACGTCCCGCCGCCGATCAGCAGTCCGACAGCAAGCGAGCTGAGCACCAGTCCGAGCAGCTCAGGCCGCTGCTGCAGGGTGAAGTATACCGGCAGGACCAGCGCCTGGAAGCCGGCCAGAACCACCACCACACCGACACTGATCAGGGTGGTGGCCAGCAGGAACGGCGAACGGCGCAGGGTATGCCAGCCATCGCGCAGCACCACCCGCTGCGGCGCGGCCCCGTCTGCCGGGATCACCGCAGCAGGGACCACGCCGGCCTCGCGCGGGATGAGCATCGTGACCGCCGCGGCCGAGGCCGAGGTCGCCGCGGTCACCCACAGCACGGCGACTCCGTCGAACGCCGCGATCAGCACCGCCCCGGTCGCCGGCCCGATCAGCATGACCATTGCGCCGAGCGCCTCGCGCAGCCCCAGCAACCGCTCGGCGCTCGTCCGCCCGGTCCGAATGATGCCCGGGATCATCGCTTCCCGGGCGGTCAGTCCCGGCACGTCGCCGAACGAGCCAATCACTGCGAACAGCACGAACCAGCCGAGCGCGAGCCCGACGGTGGCGTCGACCAAGGGCAGCGCGGCAATCGAGAGCGCGGAGATCACATCGGTGAGCACGGCGGCCGTACGTCGGTTGATCCGGTCGATCACCACGCCCATGACCAGCCCCGCGACGGCTGCGGGCAGCGCCGAGGCAACGGCGACCGCACCGGTGGCGAGCACGCTGCCGGTGGTCTGCAGGACCAGCAACGGCAGGACCACCCCGGCAATGGAGTTGCCCAGCATGGATAGGACGTAGGAGGCCAAATAGGCCCACGACACCTTGCTCATACGACCATCGCAAACCATGACGCTGCGTCGGGGTCAACTCCACAGCGTCCATCGGGGAGGTGTGGCGCTGCCCTTGCGGGCGGCGTGCCAGCAGACCCGGGGGCGTACCTCGGACGGGCAAGAGCATGGATTCTGACACCGACCACACCGAGGACTGAACCGGTGGGCGACGAGCGCACGGTGTTGGTGCTGACCCAGCCGTACGACGTAACCGCCGACTATGTGGTGGCGGAGCTGGCAGCACGGGACGTGCCGGTGTTCCGGTGCGACCCCGGCGACTTCCCGCAGCGGTTGACGCTCGTCGCGCGGTGGGGCGAAGGCTGGCACGGCAGCCTTCGCCTCCCCGGCCGCCGCACCCCGCTGCACAACCTCGGGTGCGCCTACTACCGGCGCCCGACGGCGTTCGAGCTTCCGGCGCACCTGACCGACGAAGAACGCCGCTGGGCTGCCCGCGAGGCACGCATGGGCCTGGGCGGGGTGCTCGCCGCGCACCCAAGGTGGCTCAACCACCCAAATGACATCGCCCGCGCCGAGTACAAGCCATCCCAGCTCGCCGCCGCTGGCTCGGTCGGGCTGTCCGTGCCCCGACATTGATCACGAATGAGCCGGCGGCGGCCGAGCGATTCGTGCGCGAGCACGACGCCGCGGTCGTCAAACCGCTCGGCTCCGGTGTGCTACCCGAGGCCGGCGCTGCAAAGCTGGTCTACACCAACCACCGGGCTGCCCATTTCCGCCGCGATAGCCGATGCTCTGACCAAGGAGACACGATGACGGCCACCGCCGAACGGACGCGCAACCGGCTCGTGCACGAGCTGACCGGCCACGGCCGGCTCACCGAGGCGTGGCGGGCGGCGTTTGCCGCTGTGCCCCGCCACCTGTTCCTGCCCCGCTTCTTCCGCCAGACCCCGGACCGCAGCCGGTACGAAGCGGTCGACGCGAACGATCCAGGGGCGCTGGAGCTGATCTACTCCGACCGCGTGCTCCCCACCCAGCTCGACGGCGACGACGCCCGCTGGGACGAGTCCCGGCGCCACGGCCCGATCGACGGCGTGCCGACCTGCTCCAGCACCCAACCGGCTCTCATGGCGGTCATGCTGGACGCACTCGACGTGACCGACGGGCACCGGGTGTTGGAGGTCGGCACCGGCACCGGGTACAACGCGGCACTCCTCGCGCACCGGCTCGGCTCGCCGCTGGTCACCACCGTCGATATCGATGCCGGGCTGGTGCGACGGGCGCGGCGGTCGTTGGCCGCTGTCGGCTACGCCCCCACGGTGGCCGCCACCGACGGCGCGGCAGGTCACCCCGGCAACGCCCCGTACGACCGGATCATCGCCGCCTGTTCGGTGCCGCAGGTGCCGGCGGGCTGGCTCGCACAGACCCGCCCCGGCGGGGTAATCCTGACCGGCTTGCACCGCGAGATCGGCGGTGGACTGCTGCTGCGGCTGACCGTGGACGAGACCGGCGCGGCCAGCGGGCACCTGCTCGACGACTACGGCTCGTTCATGCCGCTGCGCTCCTGCCCCACCGTGCGAACCTCGGCGCTCGTCCGCGCCGCCTCCCAGGCCACCGGGGACCGGCACGAGACCCACCTACCCGGCCCGCTGGCCGACGACGGCGAGGCGTGGACCGCGCTGGTGGCGCTACAGCTGCCGGATGTGGCCCGCCTCGACATCGACCGCCCGGACGGCCCGGTGCAGTGGCTTGTCCACCCGGATGGTTCGTGGGCGTACCACGACATCTCCACCCGCATGGTGGAACAGGGCGGCCCACGGCGGCTGTGGACCGAGGTGGAGGACCTCTACAGTCGGTGGAGCGCATATGGCAAGCCCCACCGCGCGCACATCGGTGTGACCGTCACCCCCGTCGGGCAGCAGGTATGGCTCACTGACCCCACCGAGATCATCGGATGACACGATCCGTGAGCGGCGCCGGTCACGCGCTCGCGCATATCGGTGGAGTAGTCGAGTCCTGATCGGTAAGGATCCGGTTGTGCTCGTTCCCGCCCACCAGATCCGCGCCCGCTACTCGACCGACACCATCACCGTGTACCAGGCGTATCCCCCGCAGATTGCGCTGCCAGCAGTGACAACCGGCCGTTTCGTGGCTCCCTTCAAGCGAGAACGGATGACGTGGATCAAGCCGTCGTTCCGGTGGATGATGTACCGCTGCGGCTGGGCCACCAAGCCAGGGCAAGAGCGCGTACTGTCCATCGACATCACGCGGGAGGGGTTTGAGTGGGCGCTGGCGCGAGCCTGCCTTAGTCGCTATGACCGAGACCTGCACGGCGACAAGGCGACCTGGTCGCGGCAGCTGAAGACCAGCCCCGTACGCGTGCAGTGGGATCCAGAGCGATCGCTGCAGCTGAAGGCGCTGCCGTACCGGTCGCTGCAGGTTGGGCTCTCCGGTGACGCGGTCGACCGGTACGTCGATGACTGGACGGTGGCCATCACGGACATCACCACGACTGTTCAACGCATGCGGGAACTACTGCGCCGCGGCGACGAATCGGCGGCAGCAGCTCACCTGCCGGTCGAACGTGCCTACCCGCTGCCGGCCCAGATCGCCACCGGCCTCGACGCCAGTCCGGACATCACCGCCGACGAAGTTCCTGGGTAGCAGCATGGACAGTGACGGCCGCTGGACAGGGTGGTCCGCAGACGTTGAGATGGTCTATTACTTGTGCCGGTTGAAGATCTTTCGGCCGGGCCCGCGCGAATTCAACCGCATGGTCAACCCCACCCCTGGCCGAGGACGGACCCGGAGTGTTCACCCTCGCCCTGAAACGGACCGATTACCCCAGGCCGCCCTCTCCCGGAGGAGCGCGTCGCCAGTGCGGTACAGCTCGATCAGGAGTGGCTTGAGGGTCCGGCCAACTGGGGTGAGTTGGTAGATGACATGAGAGGGGAAGCCCTTTTGGCGCTCGCACTCGACCAGGTCGGCCCGCGCCAGCGTGGCGAGCCGCTCGCTCAAGACCTTGGCGCTCAGCCTGGGCAGTGCGACCCGAAGCTGACTGAAGGAACGGGGCCCGTGCATCAGTTCCCGTAGGAGCAGCGTCGTCCATCGGCCGGCGACGGCAGCGAGGGCCACCTCCACCGGGCAGGTCGGCTCCGGATGTCTTGTTTCACCTCGGGTGTCTAGAACGAGGTCACGATCCCAGCCGTTGCTCACCATTTGGTTACCTGCGACGGGCTCGGTTTGACTGACCGCATGCCAACTGACTCCACCAACCATCCTTTCATTGTCGCTCTCACCGACGATGCCAACCAACACCCGCTGGTCTTCGCTCGAGCCTTCAACTCCGGGGACGTCGGTGCTGTTGAGCAGGTTTACGAACCGGACGGCGTCTTTGTCGCCACGCCGGGCCAACCTGTCACCGGCGCCGCCCGGGCCGCGGCCAATCAACAATTCCTCGGCCTGGGGCTACCAATCGACGTTCGCCCACGGCATGTGTACGTAGCCGACGACATCGCCCTGTTGATCGTCGACTGGACGATAGACGGCCAGGGTCCCGACGGGAAGCATGTGCACCTGGAGGGCACGGCTACCGACGTGGCACGGCGAGGGCCGGACGGCCGCTGGCGGTACGTCATCGACAACCCGTTCGGCACCGACAGGTCGAATCACCCACAATAGTTGTGGCAGTGAAACGTCGAAAGGCCGGCACGAGCGGTCGTTTCTGACGGGTGCGCGGTGGCATTTACGGGAAGGGGTGCGGCACGAGGCGGAGGTCGGCGTCGGTCAGTTCGGCGGGGGTGAGGCCCGCCACCGCGGGTGCGGTCCGTAGCCGCGGCAGGTGCGGAGCCCGCTGCCGAAGCCAGCCGAAGTCGATCGGAAGCAGGCCGGGCACGATCGTGCAGACCGAGCGGAGTCCGACCGCCTCCTGTTCTGGTGTGGTCTGGTCCACCGTGATCGCCTCAAGCCCCCGCGCAGCCAGCAGGTCGAGCACCCGGCGCAGGTCGTCGCGGAGATCCGGCGTGCCGGGGGGCCGGTAGCCGGCGAAGAGGTGCTCGATGGGGAGCGTGCCACGGTCGTCGAGGTAGCTCACGGCGTGCCCCGCCATCCGGGGTAGGCCGAAGAGTGCCGCGTGGTCCGGCAGCCGGCGGACGAGGGTGTAGTCGTCAGCCATCCGTTCCAGCTCGGCCCGGCGCCGACGCACCGTGGTGGGCTGGTGCGGGATGTAAGTGAGCGCCTCGGCGAGCGCGCCGGTGACCGCCTGCCGCGGGTCGAGGTGGGCGGCGGCGGCGAAGGAGAGCAGGCCGGGGCCGCCGTCGTGGCGGACGGCGAGGCTGGTGACCACGGGTACGTCGAGGTCGATCCGGTTGTCGAAGGCGTAGAGCCGGTAGCCCTGCAGCTCGGCCCGGTCGACCATCGCACGCACGACCGGCGGGCAGGTGTCGAGGTCGATCCGGGGCAGGGTCAGGTTGCCGTACCAGGCGAGCAGGAACGCGTCCCGCTCGATCAGCTCCAGTAGTCCGAACAGGACGGCCTCCGCTAGGCAGCTGCCGGTGGCGCAGCCACTGGAGGAGGAGAGGACGAAGGTGTCGCCGGCGGCGGGCGAGCTGTAGAAGCACAGCCGGCGCGGCACCAGTACGGGCCTGCCGGTGTGCAGGTTCTGGCCCCACACCCAGGGGATCGGTTGTTCTGGGTCGAACCGGCGCAGGATCGGGTCGGTGTCGTACACCTCGTCGGGGTGCCGGCCGCAGCGGTCCGGGTGTAGCGCCTCCGGGCCGAGGTCGGCGTAGGCGGCGAGGACCGGGGGGACGTTGCGCCGTCGGTGGGTCCCGGCGTAGCGCTCCAGCCCTTCGAGGTGGGCGAGCGCGCGGCTCGCGTCGTAGCCGCTGGACTGGCCGCTCCAGGAGACGTCGAGCAGCCCCCCGTAGCCGCGGATGAAGACGCTGCCGGTCACCGGGGCGGTGGTCGGTGACGTGATGGTGAGCGCGGTACCCGCACCGAGTACGCCGCAGACCGGGTTGACCAGCGCAGCCGCTGGCAACGGATAGTCGTCGGGGGTACGCAGCCGGTACGTGTCGGGGCACGGCTTGGGTCGGGGTTGGTGCGCGAGCACCAGCGGGTCGGGGCGCTCAGGGCTGTCCGGTCGTTGCCGGGTGCAGCTGGGGCAGCACGGCTCGGCCAGCAGCGGGTAGGTGCGGACCCGCAGGCTGGCCAGGTCGAGCTGGCTGACCCGGGGCAGCGGGGTGCTGTGCCGGTCCCAGCTTGGTGGCGACGGAAGTGGTGGGCCGGTGTGACTGGCGCGGTAGAGCTCCCAGGCGGCGTCGAGCTGGTAGGCGGTCAGCTGTGGCCACGGGCCGACCGCGGTTGTCCGATTGCCGACCTCCAGGGCGTCGCGTTGGCTGCGGCTGCGCAGCCGCTGCCACCGGATGGCCAGGCAGTGCCCGCAGGCCCGGCCGGCCGTGCCACCGAAGGGTCCGATCAGCACGGTGGCGGCGGTGAGGTGCACGGTGGCGGCGCACCGGTCCGGGTCGGCCACGGCGGGCGCGGGGGCGTCGCCCAGCGTCACCACCCGCGGCGCAGCCGTGGATCGCCGGGCCCGCCGGTCTTCGGCGGCACCCGTCGGCTGGGCCAGCCAACGGCGGCGCAGGTGCTGTCGGAGTTGGGCCGCGGCGGCGGCGAGAGGAGTGGGGTGCGCTGCCGCCGCGGTGCCGGTCATGAGTCGTTGCTCCAGCGGAAGGTCCGGACTCCGACGACCGCGAACACGGCGGTGAAGACGACCAGTGCGGCGCACGAGATCAGGTAGTCGGTCATGGTGCCAAAGCCGGTAAAGGCGTACGTGATGCCGTCGTTGACGTAGCGCATCGGCAGCACCCGGGAGACCTCCTGTAGCCAGGTCGGCATCAGCTCGAGGGGGTAGAACGAGCCGGAGAGGAAGGCCATCGGCACCACGACGCAGTTGGCGATTGCGGCGACGGCCTCCGGGGTGTTGGCCGCAGATCCGACGATCAGGCCGAGGGCGAGGAAGGCGGTCACCGCGAGCAGCATGATCGGGATGGCGAGCGGCCAGGTCTGGTCCGGGCGCATGCCGAAGACCGGCAGCATGGCGACGCCGACGAAGAGCACGCACTGCGCCGCCCCGATGCCCAGCGCGACCACGTAGCGGGAACCGATCACCGACCAGATACTGGTTGGGGAGAGTCGGATGATCCGCAGCAGGTCGTCGTTGCGCCACTGCATCAGGGTGAAGGCCACGCCGAAGAGGGCGGCGTTGGCCAGGCCCCAGGAGAGCACGCCCGGGGCGATGTAGTCGACGTATCCGCGGCCGGTGTCGGCGACCTCCTGGTTGCGGAAGATCAGCGCGAAGATGACCAGGAAGATCAGGGGAAAGGCGAAGGTGAAGAAGACCGTCGTGGCGTCGCGGACGGCCGCCTTGTAGACGGCTCGGGAGAGTGCGGCGTATGCGCTCATGCCTGCGGCGCTCCGATCAGCTCGAGGTAGACGTCTTCCAGGGTGGCCGGCCGGGTCTCCACGTCGTCCAGGTCGGCTTCACCGTCGAGGGCAGCGAGCACCCGGGCCGTGTGCGCGGTCTGCAGCACGAGCATGCCGTCCTCAACGGCGACCCCGTTGACGCCGTCGAGGGTGCCGGCCTGTTCCGGGCTGAGCCGGCCGGCGGGGATGACCAGTCGGGTACCGATGCCGGAGCGGGCGATCAGCTCGCGGGGGCTGTCGAGCGCGAGGACGCGCCCGGCGGAGAGGATCGCGACCCGGTCGCAGAGGGTCTGCGCCTCGTCCAGGTGGTGGGTGGTGTAGACGATGGTCTTGCCGATCGCCTTCAGGTTGCGCAGCATCTGGCCGAGGTCGCGGCGGGCCTCCGGGTCCAGCGCGGCGGTGGGTTCGTCCAGGAAGACCACCTCCGGGTCGTGGACGAGGGTGGAGGCGATGGCGAGGCGCTGGCGCTGACCGCCGGAGATCTTGGTGACCCGGACGTTCCCGGAATCGGTCAGCCCGACCAGGTCCAGCGCCTTCTCGGCGGTGGCTGGCGGGAGGCCGTAGAGGGCGGCGACGGTCACCAGGTGCTCGCGGGCGGTCAGCCGGGTGAAGAAGGCCGAACGCTGGGTCTGCACGCCGATCCGGGGCAGCAGGTCGAGGTTCCGCGGCGCTGGTGCCATGCCCAGCACGTGGATGGTGCCGGTGTCGGGGAGGCGCAGCCCCTCAATCATCTCGATGAGGGTGGTCTTGCCGGCGCCGTTGGGGCCGAGGAGGCCGAAGAACTCGCCGCGGCCGATCGAGATGGAGACCTCATCGGCCGCCCGCACCTCGCCATACGATTTACTCACGGCGTCCAGCACGATCGCCGGACTGTCGATGGATGACATCGGCTCGCCTTTCACTGGTTGTTCTCACTGGTTGGTGGTGCGGGAATCCGGTCCGCCGGGCGGGGTCGACCGGGTCGGGCCAGCCAGCCGGCGACGGTCAGACCGACGATGGCGGCCGGCAGGACGTAGGCGAGCGCGCCGAGGGAAGGCCGAAGCAGGGCGCCCAGATAGACGATCACGAGACTGGCGGCGGCGGTGCTCGCCAGCAGCCACCCGGCGCCGAAGAGCCCGAGGCAGACCGCGGCCCGTCGTGGGTAGCGGCGGCCGGGCCGGCGCAGCAGGCGCCGGGAAAGGGTCGCCAGGTAGCGGCGGCTCTCCGGGGCCAGGTCCAGCTGGTCCAGCAGGTGACTGAGGACCTTGTAGCCGTCCAGTGGCGGCAGCGCGATGACGTTGACCAGCGTCTGGGCCGCGCCGACCAGCATGAACGCGCTGAGTATCCGGTCGGCGAAGGCGCCGGGCAGCAGGATGAGGGCGGCGCCGGCGAGCAGCAGGACCAGCCCGTTGGCTACCGCACCGGCCGACGCGATCAGCACCTGCTGGGACCGACGCGGTAGGTAGAGGTAGTCCTCGACCTTGCAGGTGAGGGTAACCAGGTTGATCCGGTTGACGGTGGCACCGAAGTGGACGGCCACCACCCCGTGCGCGAACTCGTGCAGGGCCGCGCTCGACCAGGCGAGCAACGCCAGCGCCACCAGGCTGACCGGGTCGGTGAAGGCCGGGCGGGCGGTCTGCCAGAGCGGGCCGAGCCGCAGCCCGACCAGCACGAGCAGCGCGACGACGAGGACGGCGACCAGCGCGAAGACCGCCGGGCGCAGCAGGAACCGCAGCCGGTGCGCCCACCATCCCAGCGCGCCGGAGCGTCCCGGATCGGCCGTCGCCCGCTCGCCGTCGCCCGACGTGGTGGCGGGCTCGACGGGGTGAACGGCCAGCAGGTCCCGCTCGTGGAGGAGCCACAGCAGCCGGGTCCAGTGCGCGGCACCGAGGCGGCGACCGTACTCGTCGGCGTACTCGGCGCCGACCTCGCCGAGGGATCGGACGCCGTCGAGGCGACGGAGCAGGAACTGCTCCTTCGGCGGGATCTCGAACGCCCGGCCGGTGCGCCGGTCCTTGAGCAGATAGACCGTGTCGGGGCCACGCCGCAAGGGCCGCGAAAAGATCAGGTCTTCGCGCAGCCGAGGGCGTTTGGCCAGCAGGCCCGGAGGCGTCACGACGACACCGCCGACTCCCGCAGCACCCGGGCGAGCAGATAGGAGAGGTACGCCTCGTCGCGGATGGTGGCGTGCAGCCGATTGTTGGTCATGTGGAGGTACGGCGAGAGCAGGAATGGGAGGGCCTCCCCCGGGTCGGTGATGACCCGGTCGTCGCCGCTCCACCCGCTGACCGTCAGCTCGCCGGAGGTGGCCAGGGCGAGCACCTTCTCGCGGAGCTGGGCCGTGTGCTCGGCCCACCCGCGTAGGAAACCGGGGAGTCGCTGTGTCTCGCCCTGCCCGACGAGGGCGAGAATCTGTCGTACGCGACGGCCGAGCTCACCGGCGACGCTGTCATACATTCGCGTGTACTCGTCGATGCCGATGAGGTTGGTGCCGGCGAAGGCCTGGTGCCAGTAGTGGTGGTACCGGTCGAGGAAGTCCACCAGCTGTTCCCGATCGGGCAGGAAGGTGCCGGCGTGCACCGTCATCAGCTGCGCGGCGGTACCCAGCAGCACCGGGCGCAGGTGCAGGTTCATTGACGAGATGGCGTGCAGCACGGTGTCGCTGGAGTGCTGGAAGTGCCACTCGGCGACCTCGATGCCCGCCGGCCCGCCGTACTTGCCGTACTCCGGTGCGTACGGCCGGTAGCTGTATGAGTTGTTGGGGCTGAGCAGCATCTGTCCGGCGGCGTCGACCAGGTCCGCCGGCCGCCCGTCGGGGAACTCCAGCGCGAAGAGGATGTCGTAGAGCTCCCGCAGGTAGCCGGTGCCCATCGCGTACAGCGCGGGGCGGGTGGTGAGGAACCGGCTGACCGCCGCCTCGGCGCGCGCACGCACCGCCGGCGCGTCCGCCGGGGTACGCGGCCGCAGCCGCAGCCGCACGTGTGGCCCCTCCAGCCAGTAGTTGATGAAGAAGTGGCCGGCGAGCAGCTCCGCTTCGGTGAGTTCCCGGATGAGCGGGGCCACGCAGTCCACCAGCAACGGTTGTGGGTTGGCCGCGTAGAAGATGTGCAGCGAGATCCACTCTCCCCGCCGGCCGGCGGTCTCCTCGGCGTTGGTGGGCGCGGCGGCGGACGCGGTCATCGGCTGCTACCTCCGGATCGTGGTGCGGCGACGGTTCGCCGCGCGGGAACGCGGAAGGTCTCCGCGTTGACCCGAGAGGTCTCCGCGTTGACCCGGAAGGTCTCCACGGCCAGCTCGCTGACGTGTCCACCGAGCGCGCTGTGGGCAGCCAGTTCACTCGCGGCGGGCAGCAACTCGCGCAGGACGACCTGGTCGTCCGGATCAGTCAACGCGGCGCGCAGGGCCTGCAGCGAGAGCGCGCTACCGAAGTCGACGTACTGCGGCTTCGGGTTGGCCGTGCGCGGACCGGACCGGGCCGGGTAGACGGTGGCGAACACCTGCTCGGGCAGGCCGTGCCGGGCCCGCCACCGACGCCAGGCCAGGAACGCCGCCGGGTCGGTGCCGGGGTCACCCGCGTCGGGAAGCCCACGGACCGGCGCCGACCAGCTTCGGCGGCTGAGCACGACGTTGCCGAGGCGCAGCCGGGGCCGGACAGTAACACCGTCGCTGGTGGCCGCCGGCACCCCACGCCACACGTCGAGCCGCACCAGCGACGCCGGCGAGAGCAGCAGCAGGGTACGCGGGATCTGCGGCAGCGCCATCGGCACCAGGTAGCCCAGGTACACGGCGACGACCTCCTTGTCGAGGCGGGTCGAGCGCAGGACCACCCGATCGGTCTCCGGATCGTGGGCCAGGTAGAGGTCGTCAAGGGTGAGCTGCCGGTCGGCCGGGACGCTGCTGGTTTCGCCGGGACACACGATCACGTGGTCGGTGAGCCGGGCGTGCAGGTTCAGGTTGGTGGTGGCCGCTCCCCCGGTCAGCTCGGCGAAGACCACGCCCGGCGGGGTGAGCTCCGCCGTCTGGGCCCGTAACCGCTCGGCGAGGGTCGGGGTGTCGGCGTCGAAGCAGTGGGTGAACCGGCTGAACGGGAAGGAGAGTCCACCGAAGGACTGGTTGAGCACCAGCAGCGGGTCGGGCTCGCGGAGGGCCAGTTGCACGAAGTGGCCCATCGGGTGGACCTGGTGGGCGGTGGCGCCGAGCAGCGCGCCCACCTCGTCGAACAGCTCGACGGGCAGGGACAGCTCGGGGCACCGGGGGTCGGCGTCGGCGAGCGCCGTCACCCGCTTGGCGAAGAGCTGTCGGGCTTGGTCGAGCGCGGTCATCTCGGGCCGGCCCAGCCAGTTCTCCTCCGGCGTGTAGCTACCGTCCGCGGCAAACGGGCGGCGCCCCGCCGTGTACGAGGAGTACTGGTCGTAGAGGTCGTCGTGGAAGTCCTCGACCAGCCGCAGCAGGTCGTCGCAGCGGCCGCCGACGCCGAACCGGGCCAGGAAGAAGCCGTGGAACATAATCCGGTGCGACAGGTTCTGGTCGAAGGCGGGCAGGATCCGTTCCACGGCGGCGAGGTCCGCGCCAACCAACCGCTGCCAGGGTGGGGCCGCGATGGCGACCGGTTCCCCGGCCACCCGGCTGTCCTCGTATAGCAGCGTCTGCGGCAGGGTCGGGTTCTCCTCGCCGAGGGAGCGCATCACCGCGCGTACCGCGTCCCGCAGTCGGTGCCGCAGGTCGCGACGCCGGCCGAGGTCGCCCTGCCGGTAGGCGTCCACCAGCCGCATGATCTCGTGGAGTTGGCTGACGAGCTGTCCGGCCCACGGCCGGTCCAGGTGTCCCAGGGTGTCGGCGAGGGCGCGGATCGGGTCGGTGGCGTGCACGTCAGTGTCGAGACCGACCAGCCGCAGCATTCCCAACTCCAGCAGCGTCGACAGATAGGTCTCGCCATCCGGCCGGTCGGCCCCGGTGTCCCGGCAGAGCCGGTCCACCAGCTCGGCACAGCGCATCGTGCCGCGCTGCTGCAACAGGGCGGTGAGCCCGTCCAGGACGCCGCTGCGGCGAAGGAAGAAGAGACCGTCGCGGACCGAGTCGAAGCTGACCGTGGCGCTGTCGTCGCCGGCGGTGACCCAGTGCCGCACGTAGCGGATCCGGTCCGCGTCGCGGCGCCACCCTGGGCTCAGCTCCACCATCAGGTCGCCACGCCGCCGCGGGTCGGCGGTGACCAGCTCGGCGAGCCGGGCGACCAGGACGACGTTGAGGCGTACGTGCTGATGCCACTGCTCATTGACGGGGAAGTCGAGCTGGGATCCGGTGTCGGTGAAGCGGCCGAGGGCGACCGCGGTGAAGGTGCTGAACGGGCTGGTCTTGCCGGCAGTGCGGTACAGGTAGGACAGCAGCGAGCGCTCGACGCGGCGGGTCCGCTTGTTCGCCGGTCGGGTCAGCTCCGGTGTGCTCCCGGCGGCCAGCTGTTCGTCGAGGGTCGGTGAGGCGAGTTGGAGCCCACCGCGCAGGCGTGGCTCGTCGGCCAGCCGCCACAGCTCCGCACGGGCCTGGGCGAGGTCGGCGGCGAGGATCGCGCTGCCCTCGTCCTGGTGTCGGGCGAGCTGCGTGCGTCGCCGGAGCCAGCGCTGGACGACCGGCAGGGCCGCCGGTCGGGTCTGCTCGACCGCGGCGAGGGCCGACCCGGGCGCGGCTGGCAGGGCGTTGTTGAAGACCTGCCGGCGCAGCGTCAGCAGCCGTCGGCGGACCGACTCGTCCTCATTGTCGTTGACCAGCTCGTACAGGAGTTGGCTGAGCTGCTCCCCGTCGGTGCGCAGCTGACGCTCCAGGGCCAGTGCCTCGTCGGCCCAGGTGCGGGCTGCCGGGGAGCGGAGCAGGTCGACCGTCGAGAGGGGAAGACCGGCGATCCGGGCGGTGAAGTACGCACCGGTACGCCAGCCGGCGGGGGCGGCCACGGCCGGTAGCGGGCCCGGCGCTGGCACGGCCTGCCTCATCGCAGCTCGTATCGGTAGTTGCCGAGCTGCCCGCGCTCCTCGCCGGCGAGCATGATGAGCAGCGGGAACTCGTCACTGCCGGTGAGTCCCAGCTCCTTGACGTAGGAGACGCCGTCGAAGCCCAGCGCAACTCCCGCGCCCAGACCCAGCGCGGCGGCGACGGTGTAGAAGGTCTGGGCCATCGCGCCGACGGTGGCGTTGGCGAGGTTGTAGCCGCGGTCGCCGGTGGCGTCGAGCACCGCGTGCGTGCGGACCGTCGCGACGAGGACGACCGCTGCCTGCTCCAGGTTGTAGTTGGCCAGGGTGTAGTTGCGTTGCAGGAACGCCCCGGGTGGGCCACTGGTGATGGCGACGAGGCTGTGCTCCTGCGGGTCGTACGCGTACCCTCCGGCGGGCACGGCGGCCACGGCGTTGACGAAGGCGTAGATCCGCGCCAGCGGAGGGTCGGCGGGACCGTCGATCTCGGCTGGCACGGTACTGGCGGCGGTGGCCTTCAGCAGCGCGGCGAGGTGCTCCGCCGCCATGGGGCGGCTCCGTAGAAACCGGCCGAAGCTACTGCGGCGGGCGGTGAGGGCGGCCGCCACGGGCAGCGTCAGCGGCGCGGCAGCGGGGAGTGGCCGGCGGGTTCCGCCCGGCGGTACCGGGTGGGCGGCGGCGGACGCCAACGCCCCGGTGGCGGGCCGGTCGACCGCCGCGGCGGTGCTGCGGCTGACCCGCCGTAGGGTGTCGAAGTGGAGTAGCGTCCGCGACCGCTCCCGGTCGTGGTGCCGTACCCGGACCGTCGGTGACTCCCCGCGACCGGTGGTGGCGAGGGGCGTGGATGCGGGGGGCGAGGGCGCGGCGGGCGTGGGCGCGGCCCAGGTCAGGGGTACGGCGGCGAAGAGCGCCTCATCCTCGGGGGTGAGCCCGAGCAGGTCGGCGACGGCCGCCTGGTCGAACCAGAGCACGGGTCGGATCTGCCGGCCGTGAGCGCCGGCCCAGAGCCGCCACGACTGCAGCAGAGCACCCAGGTCCATCGATACCACGTGGTACGAAAAGTTGTTGTACTTGAAGGCGTTCTGCCAGTACTTCACCCCGATGATCAGAAACTGGCTGGCGGGGCGGGGTGGGGCGACCGCCGCGTTCACCCGGGCGCTGACATCACCACCGAGCAGCCGCTGCATCGCGTGCCGGGTGTGCGCGTAGTAGTAGACACCCGGGGTGACTCCGGCTCCGGGCCCGGCGACCCAGTAGACGCTGCACGGGTAGAGACCTCCACCAGAGGCGGCGCCGCGGTGCCAGTTCGCGTACGCGTACGACGGCAGCACTCCCAGGTCGGAGTTGGCCTGGATGCCGAGCCGCCGTCCGAGCAGCCCGTACGAGTGGTGCAGCAGACCGGCCAGCAGCGGCAGCGTGAACGGCTCGTCGGCGTCGCCGGGGCCCCGCAGCGCGGTGTCCAGGTCGGCGTCGGCGCTCGCCGGGGCGGGCAGCCCGAAGGCGGTCGCCTGCGGGTAGTACTTGCCGCGGCGGGGTGCGTCGGCCCAGTTCGGGGCGAAGTCGGCCGGCGGCATCGGTTCACGGCTGCGATGCAGGATCGCGGTCGCGTACGCGTGGGCGAGGCCGGGGTTCTCGGACGTCATGGCGGCACCTCACGGAAACGGGTGGGGAACGGAGTGGATTTCGTCGTCGCGCAGGTCGCGGTCGAGGAGCCCGGCGGTGCGGAACGCGGTCCGCAGCCGCCGCGCGTGCGGGGCGCGCTGGCGCAGCCAGCCGAAGTCGATCGGCAGGAGTCCCGGGACCAGCACACTCACCGTCGTCAGCCCCAGCTCACGCTGCTCGGGGGTGGTCTGATCCACGGCGATCACATCAAAGCCCTGCGCGGTCACCTGCTTCAGGCAGCCTTCGAGGTCGTCGCGGAGATCGGGGGTGACCGGTGGGGCGGGACGGTCCCGCTCGTACAGCTGGGTCATCGGGACCGGTGCGGTGCCGTGGTCGAGCAGGAAGGCGGCGTGTCGCGCCATCTCCGGCAGGCCGTAGAGCAGCGGGTGGTCGTGCAGGCCCTGCACCCGGGAGAAGTCGGTCGTCATCCGACGCAACCGGGTCTCGTCGGCGCGGGCGCGAACTCGCACCATCACCGAGTCGGTGGCGATTTCGCAGAGCGCCGCGGTGATCGCGGCCTGCGGGTCGAGGCTCGCCCCGCCGCCGAAGGCGAGGGTACCGAGACCGCCGTCCTCGCGGACGGCCACCGCGGTCACCACCGGGATGTCGAAGGTTATCCGGGTGTCGAAGAATCGGGCCCGATAGCCGTACATCGCCAGCCGGTCAACCATCATCCGGGCCCGTGGTCGGTCGATGCTGGCCGGGTCGAGCTCCGGTAGGGAACGGCCGCCGTACCAGGCCAGCAGGAAGGCGTCGCGCTCGATCGCCTCCATCAGGCCGTGGTAGATCGCCTCCACCATGGATCCGCCGGAGGCGCAGCCGTTCGAGGTCTCCTGGACGAAACGCTCCTCGACACTCGCCGCGTGGTAATAGGCGAGTACCTCCGGCACCAGCAGCGGGCGCTGGTCCCGCAGGGACCAGCCCCAGACCCACGTGATCGGCCGGTCCACGTCGAACCGGTGCAGGTACGGACTGGCCTGGTAGACGGCGTCGGGGTAGAGCCCACACTCGCGTGGGTCCAGGGCGTCGTCGCCCAGCTCGCGTAGCGTCGCCGTGACCACGGTGCGCTTGCCCCGCGGGCGCAGGCCGGCGGCGCGCTCCATTCCTTCCAACACCGCGATCCGGGCGCTGCGTCGGTAGCCGTCGGCGTGCCCACCGTAGAGCGTCTCCCGGAGGAAGCGGCCAGAACGCAGGGTGAACGAGCCGACCGCCGGGGAGGTGGAGAGCGAGGTGACGTCCTGCCACAGGCCGCCGCCGAGCGCCCCGCACACCGGGTTGGCGAACGCCGCGACGTTCAGCGGGTAGGCATCCAGGTCGCGGCCACGAAACGGGTCCGCCGCCGACTTCGGGGTGGCGGGTAGCTCGATCGCCGCCAGCTCCCGGGCATCGGCGACCATGGTGCCGCAGCCCGGACACTCGGGATCGGGCAGCAGTGGCACCTGCTGCACCCGCAGGGTCGACAGGTCAACCTGAAACACCGTGCTCGGCGTCCCTGCCCCGGTGCTGGCCGGTCCGGTCCCGGCGGTACGGCCCGCCACGATCAGCGCATGCAGGAAGTCCGCGACGAGCGGGGTCGCGTACGGCCAGGGACCCACCGCGGCCGTGTCACCGCCCAGCTCCACCGCGTCGCGCAGGTCACGGTGGCGCACCGCCTGCCAGCGCCGCGCGAGGCAGGTCGAACAGGCCGCTGCCGGCGGCACCGGTGCGATCAGCGCCAGCTGCCCGTAGAGCAGCACCCGCGGTCCGCGCTCCGGGCGGATGGTCGCGCGGAGCTCGTCCCGCACCCCCAGCGCGACCACGTCCGCGGCGCAGCCCCGCTCGGCGAGCAGCCGGGTCAACCCGGCACAGACCAGGTCATCGGTCGCGGCCGCACCGTCGCTCACCGGTCGCCTCCGGCGGCCAGCAGCACCCGGACCGCCACCAGCCCCCCCGCGGCCAGGTCCGCACCACCTACGGGGGCCACCAGCACGTCGTAGCCGAGGTCCGGTAGTCGCTGGAGCACGTCGGCCCAGCGATAGCCGGCTCCGGCGGCGTCCACCTCACCGTGTACCGGCACCGTGCCGGCGTCGAAGTCCACCAGCACCGGGTCGCCGGTGTCCGGTACGACCTCGGGGTCCTGCGCCCGCAGTTGAGCCTGACCGAGCACGTCGCGTAGCGCCGCCGCGGCCGCCGTCGTCCAGTCCGGATCGGCGGTGAGTGCGTACGTCCACTGGCCACGGCCGGGGTCGAAGGAGCGGGCCAGCAGCACCGCCACCGCGGTGTCGCGCTGCCCGCCGAGGTCGAGCAGTTCCACGGTGATGCCCAGGTTCGCCGCTGACCTGGTGAGGAAGAGCAGCTCGGGGGTGACGCCGACAGTGGCTGGCCGAACCTTGTGGATGGTCTCCTGCCCGACGACGACCTGTCGTAGCCGCTGCCCGGCGAGCGCCGAGGCGAGGCCCGCCCGGACGGCCTCGGTGAGGTCCCCGCCCGCTCCCCCGCCGGCGTTGGTCGGTTCGGCGCCGTGCCGACGGTTGGCCGCCCCAAACGGCTCCAGTACGGACGTCGGCACTGCCACCGCCTCGCGGGTGAACAGTGACCGGGCGGTGGCCCAGGCGTCCGGCTCGGCGGTAGCCCAGCCCGAGGCGAGGCCGAGCCGGGTGGCATCGACCCGCGGGAGGTCGTGGGAGGCGGGGACGACGGTCGCGATCCTGCTGGTGTTGACGACGGCCGCGATCCGCAGTGCCCGTAGCCGGGCCGCCGCGACGTGGTGGACATCAAACGCGGTCACCGTACGACGCTGGCCGGCGCCGTCGGTGAGCTCGACCGCGCCGACCTTCACCGGGGTCTGGTCCCAACGCTCGTCGTCGTAGCGACGAAACACCCCCAGATGCGGCTGGAGTAAGGGCTGGTGGGCCTCGAGCCGGGCGAGCGTTTCCTGCGCCTCGGCGCCCGGGTCGGCCCCGGGGCCGGTCTCGACAGGTGCGTCGTCCAGGTCACCGGTGACCCAGGCCGGTTCCGGCGGGGCCGGCCGGCAGAAGGCGCACCGGGGGTGCGGGAGCAGTTGCTCGGTCAGCACATCGAGTGCGGCGAGGTGCTGCACGATCACGCTCCCCTCGGTTTCGGCGGGTAGCGCGCCGGTGGTCAGCCGGAACACCTCGTACGCCAGCAGGTTGCCGATCATCGCCGCGAGGGGGCCGTCCGGCTCGGCGGTGGCTGGCGCGGCCCCGGACGGCAGTGCCGCCGCCTGCCACACCCGCCCGGCTCCACCGGTCTCGTCGTTGTCGGCGAGCCGCAGCATGACGCAGCACCAGCATCCGGTCCGGCCGACACCTTGGACCGGGCCGACCAGCATCCGCCCGCCGGCGACCCAGGCGGGCAGCAGAAGCTGGCCGGGGGGAATTCCGGCCGCGAGTAGCCGCAGGGTGTCGCGGGGCGCGTCGGCCCCGCCGGCCACGATCACGATCTCCGCCGCGGCCAGCTCGGACCAGCCGACCTCGGCGCCCGCGTCGGGTAGCGGCACGGCGGTCCCGGCGCAGCCCGCGGCGCTCAGCTCAGCCAACTCCGGGGTGAGTCGTGGTAGGACCGCCGGGGAACCGCTCACTGTGGCGGCGCCGTTGCGCAGGAGCCCGGTGGCGCAGGCGGTGGCGACCGGGCCGCTGCCCAGTACCGCGACCGAGGTGTTCCGGAAGGTGGCGAAGCGTTGTGGTGCCCGATCGGTGTAATGGTCGAGATAGGCGACCTGGCTCGAGAAGTGCGCGGCCACCGCCGGGCCCAGGATCGTCGTCGGGTCGACCTCCGCCTCGGGGACGTCTCGGGCGAAGCCGCGCGCGTAGAGCGCCTGCACCAGCTCACCGATCATGGCCCGCTGCCCGGCGGGCAGGCGGGCACAGATGTCCGCGAGCTGATGCCGCCCGTTCAGATGCGGGACGAGCAACGATGCCAGCCGGTACGCGGTCGCGGAGGAGAACCGGAAGCCACTGGTGGCATTGTGGAACACCACCCCGTCCTCGGCCCGGGTGAACAGCACGTCGTGGCGCACTCGAGGTCGGGTCTGCGCCACCGTGTCGTATGCCGTACTCATCGCGGGGATCCCTTCGCTCGGTGCGGCTGTCCCGGTGGACCGGGGTGGGGGGCGTGCCGTTCGGCTACCAGCTGGGCGTGTCGCCGCAGCAGGGCGCGTATCCAGTAGTGCTCCGCGGCCTCCTCGACCAGGCTGTGGTCAACCAGCCCGTCGAGCAGGTCGCGAGCCGTGGCCGGGTCAACGTCGAGCAGCTCGGCGGCGGCCGCGGCGGTGCGGGCGGTGGGAGTCGCGGTGGCCAGCCGGACGAAGGCCGCCGCCAAGGTTTCGCCGGCTCGGGCCAGGGCCTCGTCGAAGCGGTGGCCAAGTGACATGTCCGGTTCGCCGGGCAGACTCAGCCGATTCAGCGGGTCGGCACGCAGCCACTCCACCGCCGCCACGAGTCCCGTCCGGTTGCGCAGCAAAATGCGGGTGGCGGCGATGCGCAGCGCGAGTGGCAGGTGGTCGCAGAGCGCCGCGATCTCGGCGGCACTCTGCGGGTCGGCATCGACCTGCTCGGGTCCCAGCACGGAACGGAGCAACTGAAGCGAGTCAGCGGGGTCGAGCGGCTCCACCCGGTGCAGCCAGCCGCCAAGTCGGGTAACGGGACCAGAGAGGCTCTGTCGACTGGTCAACAGCAGCGCGTCGCCGGGTGCCAGCAGGGCCGGCATTCCTCGCAGGTGGCTGCCGTTGACCACGTCGTCGGCGATCAGCAGTCGTCTGCCCACCTGGACACCGTGACCTTGGTCAACCGGGGTGCGGAGCTGCCCTTGGGCGTGGTGCAGCGATGCGGTGGCCACCCGAAGTTGGCCGCCGGGGAAGTGGGGGGCTACGAGCTGCTCAACGTGCTGCGCCAGCGCGGTTTTGCCGACGCCGGGTGGGCCGGTGAGCACCACGATCGGGCAGTCCGCGCGGAGGCGGTCGGCGATGGTCTCACCGAGCGTGTCCCGTCCGATGAGGCTGGACGCGACCGGGTGCCGGGGCACCGCGACGGCGGTGGATCGGCCCACCGGCGCGACCGGAGTGGACGTTTCGCCGCGCAGAATGGTCAGCTCCAGCGCACGCAGGGTGGGGCCTGGAGCGATACCGAGTTCGTGGCGAAGGTGTTCCCGGATCCGGCGCAGTTCGGCCAGGGCGTCCGCCTGCCGACCGGTGCGATAGAGCACCGAGGCGAGTTGCGCGGAGAAGCGCTCGTTCGCCGGATACGCGCGGTTGGCGGTCCAGAGGTCCACCAGCGCGGAGCGGTCCCGACCGAGGCTGATCTTCAGATCGCACACCCGCTCGATCGCCTGGACCCGCTCCTCACTGATCCGCGGTACGACGTCCCGATGCAGCGTCTCGGAGGGCACGTTGGCCAGCATTGGGTCATTCCACAGCGCGAGCGCCTCCTCCAGCCTCGCCAATTCGGTCTCAGGCTCCGCGGCGTCGCGGGTGTGGCCGATCAGCTCACGGAAGCGCATCAGGTCGACGGTGGCGGCGCTAGCGGTGATCCGGTAGCCACCCGGTACCGTCTTGATCACGTTGCCGGTGATGCCGTGGCGGTGGAAGAGTTGCCGCAGCCGCAGCGTGCAGGTCTGCAACGCGGCCTTGGCCGAGGCGGGCTGCGCGTCGCCCCACACCGCCTGCTGCAGCGTGCTCACCGAGATCACCTCGTCGGGGTGCAACAACAGCGCGGCGAGCAACGAAGTCACCTTCGACGGTGGCAGTACCAGCGTGTCCCCGCCGCTGGCGAGGGTCAACGGGCCGAGCACCCGGAACACCGCCGGTCGGGCTGGCCGGTCAGCAACGAATGGGCGCACTGCAACAGGCGCCATCGCACTCTCCCGTCCACACCGATGCCCGGTACTCGTTCACCCCGGTGACGGCACGATGTGCTGCGTGAGATCGCCTCCTGCTGCCCGATGTGGTCTGCGACGAACCGGCACTTACGGCGGTACTGCACAATCTGGAGCAAATTAGAAAATGCGGTTGGGTAGCGCGATGCAGTGGCCTCACGGCCTGTTCACTTAATCGGATTCGCGATTGTTTCCCCACTGATTTCACGAATGTGTCGACCATCCACATCTGCCCGGTACGCATCGGGCACCTCCCCTCAGCCGCCAGCTGGCTCCTGGCAGCGCCGCTGCGATCATGGTGCGGTCCGGCGTCGTCCGCGTCAGCACTCCGGGCGTTGCCGGAACCGGCCGTGGCCGGTTCCGGCAACGCCCGGGCAGCCAGGACCGATGGGCCGGCCCGGACGACGGCGACGCTCCGGCACGGGGAGGCGGGGATGACACCGAGCCGGGTGTCCGGAGCGACCCGGGGTACCGGAGGCCGACCGACCTGGGCACGGGTCGCACCACGAAGGTCGCCCGATACCAACCAAAGGCGGGCCTCAATATCTGAGCCTTGCGAAGGGGGCAGATTTCACTAATGTGAACACCTGGTAGGACTGGTGGAGGCAACCTTGCTCGACAGGCTAGGCATATCGGCGGGAATCGAAGCCGTCTACTGGGCGATGGTGGAGCATCCGACCTGGAACGTCGATGAACTCGCCACGAGCCTGGACGTTCCGGAGGCGGTCATCCGCGATGCCTTCTCCGCCCTGGCCGACCAGGCAATCATCCCACCGCCGCCCCACCAGGAAGGCAGTCTGCGCTCGGTGAGCCTGCGGCTCGGCCTGCTCGCCCTGCTGCACCAGGCCGAGCAGCAGACGATCACGCAGCAGGCGAAGCTCCTGGCGGCCCGGGCCTCGGTGCTCGCCCACACTGCCAGTCACGACACCCACCGCGGGCGGGAGGAGATCGTGCGGCTGGAGGGAGCCGACACCGTGTGGGAACGCCTGACCGAGCACGCCTGCACCGCATCCGAGAGCATCATGACGCTGACCACCGGCCGGGCGATGCCACCGGGAAGCATCGAGACCGCCAAGACGCTGACCCGGATCGCCCTCTCCCGCGGGGTGACGATCCGCCACATATACCAGGAAAGCACACTGGACGACGCCGGTTCCCGAGCGTACGCCGAGCTGATGGCGGAACAGGGCGAGGAGAGTCGGGTGATGACCGAAGCGCCGATTCGGATGACCCTGGTCGACCGACAGTTCGCTCTCATCCCGATCGGGCCGCAACCCCGCCGGGGCGCGTTGGAGATCCGCGGTAGCTCCCTGGTCTCCACCCTGTGCCTCCTCTTCGACCTACTCTGGGAGAAGAGCAGAGAGTTCCCGAGGTCCGCCACGGCCGACGGGGACGGCCTAACTGACCAAACCGTCGCCATCCTCCGGCTACTCCGGCAAGGGCTTACCGACGAGGCGATTGGCCGCCAACTCCAACTCTCCGAGCGGACCGTCCGTCGCACCGTCCATGACCTGATGCGACGCCTCGAGGTGAAGAGTCGATTCCAGGCCGGAGTGGAAGTGGCACTGCGCCGCTGGATCTAACCCGTCGGCGGGCCACCGCGTCGACGGATCCGGCACCGGCGAACCGGGGTGAACTGCTGGCGCCGCCATTCGAGATCCTCGCCCGCGACCACCACGCTGCGCACGCTTGGAGAGGCCAGGCCGGCCGGGATTCGAAACGATGAGGACATCAGCTGCCGGCATCGCCGAAAGCTCACTGTTCGAATCGGCGGAGGTTCACACCTGGCTGGACCGGGCTGGCCTCACCGTTCGCCACCAGGACACGCCCGGAACGTTCCTGTTCACCACCGCGGAACGCCGGTCCTGACCCGCCCTGCCGGAGTACGTGCCCGCTCGTGCGCCGTCGTCGGTCCGGGTGACGGCGCCGGGCCCGGCTTCGGCCGGCCGGACCCGCCACCCGGTATGCTGATTTGGAGATCGACTACCGTCAGGGCAGCCCCGGCCGCCGTAACGATGCGGGAGGTACGGTGCGCACGCACGCGAGGGCGGACTCGCGGGTCGTGGAAGTGTTGCGGGAGACGGCGCCACAGGTCCTCGCGACCATGGTCCGGCGTTTCCGGCAGTTCGAGGCCTGCGAGGACGCCGTGCAGGAGGCTCTGCTCGCGGCTTCTCTTCAGTGGCCCGACCAGGGAATCCCGGCGAACCCACGGGCCTGGCTCACCACCGTGGCGGCACGGCGTCTGACCGACCAGTGGCGCAGCGACCAGGCGCGACGGCGGCGTGAGGCCACCGCGGCGGTACTCGGAACGCCCACCGAGTTCGCGGCGCCCGGCCCGGACGAGGCGCCCTCGGACCGCGACGACACCCTGGTGCTGCTGTTCCTGTGCTGTCACCCCGACCTGTCCCCGCCCTCGCAGGTGGCGCTCACCCTGCGCGCCTTCGGCGGACTGACCACCGCCGAGATCGCCCGTGCCCTGCTCACGCCGGAGTCGACCGTCGCCCAGCGGATCAGCCGCGCCAAGCAGCGGATCAGGTCGGCGGGCATCCAGTACCCCCTGTCGGGCGAGATGTACACCAGCCGACTCCGGATGGTGCTGCACGTGCTCTATCTGATCTTCAACGAGGGGTATACCGCCACCTCGGGCCCGGACCTGCTGCGCACCGAGCTGACCCGGGAGGCGATCCGGCTGACCCGGACGGTGTACCGGCTCCTGCCGGACGACGGCGAGGTCGCGGGCCTGTTGGCCCTGATGCTGCTCACCGATGCCCGCAGTGGGGCCCGGACCACCCCGGACGGTGCCCTCATCCCGCTCGACGAGCAGGACCGCACCCGCTGGAGCCAGCAGATCATCCAGCAGGGCACCGAGCTCGTCACCCGTGCGCTGGCCTCCGGCGGGCCGGTGGGCCAGTATCAGTTGCAGGCCGCCATCGCCGCGGTGCACGCGGAGGCGGCACGGCCGCAGGACACCGACTGGCGTCAAATCTCCGCGCTGTACCAACTACTCGAGAAGACCTCCCCCAACCCCATGATCACCCTCAGTCGGGCCGTGGCCGAGGCGATGGTGTGCGGCCCCGAGGAGGGCCTCGCGCTGCTGGCGCCCCTCAATCGGGACAAGCGGATGCGTGATCACCATCGCTTCCACGCGGTGCGCGGGCACCTGCTGGAAATGGCCGGAGATCTCAGCGCGGCCCGGGACTGCTACGAGGCGGCCGCGCAACGTACCAACAGCGTGCCCGAACAGCGCTACCTGGCCCTCCGCCGCAACCGGCTCGGCAATTCGACCCGCCGTTAGCTCGCACCCGGCCCCGGCGAGACCCGGGGCCGGGTGCGTGCTGCCCTCGGTGGCGCCTACCGGGCCGGCGTCGGCTGGGTACCCGACCCGGCCTCCTCCGCCGCGCTCGCCTCGTCGGCGCCGTCGCCGTCGCCGCGGAAACTCATGATGAGAGCCAGGACCAGAGCCACCATCACCGCCACGGCGATCGCGGCCGCGACGTTCAGCCCACTGGTGAACGCGTCGCGCGCCAGCGCGATGAGCCCCGGATCACCGCTGGCCGTGGCACCGCCGATCGTCTGGCGTGCGCTGTCGGCCACCGCCGACGGATAGGCGCTGAGGTCCGCGTCGGCCATCTGGCCGCGATAGACCGCAGCACCGGCGCTGCCCAGCAACGCCAGGCCCAGCGACGTACCGAACAGGTTGCTGGTCTCGGAGATCGACGCGGCAGAGCCGGCGCGCTCCGGCGGGGCGGAGCCGACCACGATCCCGGTGCCGAGCGCGAACAGCGGCCCAACGCCGAAGGCCACCACGGCGATCGACGTCACCACCCCAATCAGCCACCCGTTGGTCCCTGCCTGGGTGAGCACCAGCAACGCCGCCGCGGAACCGCTCACCCCGAGAGTGATCGCGGTCTGCGGCCGCATGCTGCGCACCAGGACCGGCGCCAGCAGGCTGCCCGCCGCGATACCCAGCCCGGTGGCGGACATCCAGAGCCCCGACTCGCTGGGCGAGCGCCCGGCGACGCTCTGAATGTACTGGGCGGTGAACATGCTGGTCCCGCCGAACGCGCCGGAGCCGACGAGCATCGCGGGCAGCACCACCCGGATCTTCCGTTGCCGCAGCAGGCTCAGGTCCACCAGGGGGTTGGGCAGGCGGAGCTGCCGGCGCACGAAGAGGACCGCGACAACCAGGCCGACCATGATCGCGCCGACCGCCACCGGCAGGTCGGTCTCGTCGGCGGCAAGGTTCTTGATGCCGTAGATGATCAGCAGGACGGCCGCCAGCGACAACGCCACGCTGACCAGATCGATCCGCCCGATCGCCTCCGGGTTGCGGTACTCCGGCAGCAACGACGGTCCGGCGGCCAGCAACACCGCCATCACCGGCACCGCGATGAGGAACACCGACCCCCACCACCAGTGGTCCAGCATGACCCCGCCGACTACCGGACCGGTGGCACCGCCGGCGAACAGGCAGGTCGCCCAGATGGAGATCGCGACACCGCGCTGCCGGTCGTCCCGGAACATATTGCTGATCAGCGCCAGGGTCGAGGGGGCGATAGTGGCCCCCGCGACACCGAGCAGTGCCCGGGAGAAGATCAGCATCTCCGGGCTGTTCGAGTACGCCGTCAAGACCGAGGCGAGGGCGAACCCGACCGCACCGATCAGCAACAGCCGGCGGCGGCCGATCCGGTCCCCCAGCGTGCCCATCGTGATCACGAAGCCGGCGAGCAGGAAGGTGTAGATGTCGGTGATCCAGAGCTGCTGGCTACTGGTGGCCCCGAGGTCGGCGCTCAGGTGCGGCAACGCCAGAAAGAGAACACCGATGTCGAAGGCCACCAGCAGGGTGGCGACGGCCAGAACAGCCAGGCCGGTCCACTCACGGCGCCCAGCGCGTTGATTCGGCGCAGCTGATGTCGCGTCTCGCATGCGAGTCTTCCTTTCTGCACGAGCCCCGGTCAGGCGAGGCATTACTTCCCTTATGAGTCGGACCCGGGCCGGTGATCTCGACATCTCCCTCCCCGGCATCACGGACACGCGGCGTTCCCGCGCCGTTCGTTGCCGGCGTACTGTGTCGCACGTAGAATTCGCACTCCCTGCCCGAAATGCGTAGCGCGCTGGGAGGCTGAGAAGGAGCCCGGACTTGAAGTACATGCTGCTCATCCACAATGACCCCGCCGCCATGCAGCGCCTCTCCCAAGCCGAGCAGGAAAAGATCATGGCAGATGTCGGCGGAATCATGAAAGAACTCACCGCCAATCGCGAGCTGGTTGGCGGCGCCGCTCTGACCGATGTCTCCCAGAGTCGAACCGTGAGGGTGGTCGACGGAGCGGTAGCGACGACCGACGGTCCATTCGCGGAGGTGAAGGAGCACCTGGCGGGCTACATCACGGTGGACGTAGCGAGCCTGGAGCGGGCCATCGAGATCGCCTCCCGGTGGCCCGACGCCCGTACCGGCGCGATGGAGGTACGCCCAATCCTCGACACGATCACCGTTGACGAGTAGGTAGCCGCCGACGAGCCTGCGGCGGCGGTGACGCCCAGGAACGCCACCGCCGCCGCAGGCAGTCAGCGCGCCGACGCCTCGTGAGCTGGCTGATACTGCAAGATCACCGCCGATGAGTCGGCGGTCCGCGCATTGACCAGCTGAAGGTTCACCCGCTGCTCCGGCTCGCGGAACAGCGGATTGCCTCCGCCGAGCACGACCGGCTGCACGGCGACGTGATACTCGTCGATCAGCCCCAGCGCCGTCAGCGCGGCCGGCAGCCGGGAGCCGCCGCTGAGCAGCAGGTCCTTGCCCGGCTGCCGCTTGAGCGCGGTCACCTCGTCGTGGAGGTTGCCCCCGATCACCCGGGTGTTCCAGTCGGCCTCCTCCAGGGTCCGGGAGAAGACAACCTTCGGCGTCTCGCGCCAGATCGGCGCAAATTTCAGATCGTGCTCGTCTTCCGAGATCGACTCCGCATTTGGCCAGTAGCCGGACATCATCTCCCACACACCCCGGCCGTACAGGAAGGTGTCCGCCCGCTCGTGTAAGCGGTCGCTGTACTCCCCGATCTCCGGGCCGAGCGAAGCCCAGTCGAACTCGCCATTCGGCCCGTCGACATACCCGTCCACCGACGTCATCACCCACTGGATGATCTTCCGCATGGGTGTATCCCCCTCTGCTGTCGCGATTCCGTCCAGGACGTGACACCTGGTGCCGAGCCCTGCGGGGGTAGGTCCCTCAAGTAACTCGAACCCGTCGGGCAGTTCTCGACAGTTCACGGCACATCACCTGATCGCGGGACCGCGAGGATCGGCAGAACCGGAGGTCACCGGGTGGTCAGTGGTGGTACGGGGCGCGGCGCGCTGCTCGGCGACTTCGCCGGATTCCAGACCGTGCTGACCCGGGCCATGCACGACGTCCTGACCGCTGACGCATCCGGGGACACCCGCTTCCGGCAGGCCACCGGTGAGGCGCAGCGCCTGCTCGACAACTACGACGACCACCTCCGCGGCCGGCGACCGCGCGGGCACATCCAGATCCACTGACCAACGCACCGGCCACTGGATCTGACCCAACGCAGCTTCAGCCGAGTCCATGTCACGTGTGGACTGATTCGGCCACCGCGTGAGCTCGCCGGTGGCGCAGCGGGTGACCTAGTTGACCGGGGTCGGATGGTCGGCTTCGAACCGGGCTCGGGTCAGAAAAGCCAATTGGGCCCGCTTGTCGGGCAGGTCGATCTCCGCGGCGAAGGTGAACCCTTCGATTCGCAGCCGGCGCAGCGCGGTCTCGTTGCGCACGTCCGGCTCCACCACGATCCGCTGGGTGGTCGGATCTTGCAGCAGAAACCGGGCCAGCGCGGGACCGACGGCCGCGGTGAGACCGCGGAGGTAGCGCCGGGGCGGGTTGAGCAGCAGGTGCATCCCCATGTCCCCCGCCTGCACCGGATAACGTTCCCCCACCGGGTCGGCCGCCGGCTGGTAGCTCTGGAACAGCCCCACCGGCTCACCGTCCAGCAGAATCAGGTACGCGTGATGGGTGTCCAACCCGTAAAGGAACGCATAGGTCTCCCGCACCTGGTCGAGCCGGTGCGACCCCATGCCCCAGAACTGGTTCCGGGGTAAGGTCACCCAGTCGTGCAGCAGTTCGGCGTGCCGGTCGGGGCACACCGGCTCCAGCGTCAGTTCGCCAAGGTCGGGGATTCGCTCCTGGTAGATCACGTAGTCTCGCCCTTCGTTGGGTGCGTGGGTGAGCATCGGGCCAGCAGTTTGGTGCCCGGCGGGCAGGAAGCGGTACCATCAGGACTTCCGCTTAGGTTACCCTCTCCTAACTTAGGCTGACCTTAGCTGGAGGTCTTGTGAAACGGAACTGGGAGGGCCTGGTCCTCCGGGCCATGGGCGGTCGGGACTTCCGGCTCACCGTGTTGAGCACCGAGTCGGTGGCCGGGCGCTACCAGCGGCTACTCCTCGACGACGGTGGGCTCCTGGCAGCGTGCGGCGCACACCCGACGATGTGGATCCGGCTCTGGTTCGATATCAACGGCCGGGCACACCAGCGGGCGTACACGCTGGTCGACCCAGACCCCGCAACCGGGCGGTTCACCCTGGAATTCGCCATCCACGACGGCTGCGCCGCCCGCTGGGCCACCACCGCGCAGGTTGGCGACACCATCGACGCGACCGTGCAGGGCAGCGCCTTCCAGCTGCCCGACCCGGCGCCGAAGCACCTCTACCTGGTCGGGGACGCGGCATCGCTACCGGCGGTCAACAGCCTCCTCGACGCTGGCGCCGACATCCCCGCAACGGTATGGCTGGAGTTCGCTCATGAAGACGAGAAAGCACTGACTCCGCGCGCCCGGGCGCACCACGACGTGACGTGGGTGCCGCGCCGCGACGACGGACAGCACCTGGTCGACACCGTCTGCGCCGCGCTACCGTCCGGCGAGACCGCGCACTACTGGGTGGCGTGCGAGGCGGCCAGCACCCGCCGCATCACCCGGCACGTACGACGGACGCTCGGCGTCGGCAAACACCAGCTCACCTCGCTCGGCTACTGGCGGGTCGCCTGATGGGCCTCGGCAGCCAGACCACGAACGACGAAACCGCGGCACGATGAGCAGCGCTTCAGCGACCGCGCCGGCGCCGGTCGACCTCCCCGTCGCGGGCGGCAAGGTCCCGCACCGCTGGCTGATCCTCGCGATCCTCTGCCTGACCCAACTCGTCGTCGTGCTCGACAACACCGTGTTGACGGTGGCGGTTCCGGTACTCACGGTGGAACTAGGCGCCAGCACCGCCGACGCGCAGTGGATGATCAACGCGTACGCGTTGGTGCTCTCCGGACTGCTGCTCAGCGCTGGCAGTGCCGTAGACCGGTACGGACGGCGGCGAATGCTGCTGGTCGGGCTGGTGCTGTTCGGCGTGGGCTCGCTGGCGGCGGGCCTCGCCGGTACCTCCGAGCAGTTGATCGCCGCGCGCGCCGGAATGGGCATGGGAGGCGCGCTGCTGGTCACCGCCACCCTCGCCGTCGCCATGCAGATCTTCGACTCCGCCGAGCGGTCCCGGGCGATCGGCATCTGGGCGGCGACCAGCGCGCTGGGCTTCGCCGCCGGACCACCGATCGGTGGAATCGTCCTCGCCCACCTGCCCTGGGGCGCGATCTTCCTGATGAACATCCCGATCGTGCTGGTCTGTCTGCTCGCCGGCCGGGCGCTGATCCCGGAATCACGGAACCCTGCCAGCGGCCGCCTCGACCTGGTCGGCGTGGCGCTCTCCACCGTCGGCCTGACCGCGATCGTCTGGGCGATCATCTCCGGTCCGGAGCTCGGGTGGACCTCAACGAAGGTTATCGGCGCGGGCATCGCCGGCGTGCTGCTGCTGGTGCTCTTCGTCCGCTGGGAACAACGGGTCGCCCACCCGATGCTGGACATGCACTTCTTCCGGAACCGCCGCTTCGTCGGCGCGGTCTGCGGCGTGGTGCTGATCACGTTCGGCGCCACCGGTGCGCTCTTCCTCCTCACCCAGCACCTGCAGTTCGTCCGCGGCTACCCGGCCTGGGAGGCCGGGCTACGGATGGTGCCGTTCGCACTCTCCATCGTGGTGCTCAACGTTGGCGGTATTGCCACGCGAATAAACCGCCGGCTCGGGCTACCGGCCGCCATCGCCACCGGAATGATCCTGCTCGCCGGCGGGCTGATGTTGGTTACCCACGTTCCCACCGAGGGCTACGGCACGCTGCTGGCCGGGTTACTCATCATGGGTACGGGCTGCGCGCTGGCGAACCCGGCCATCGTTGAGGCGGTGATGAGCGCGATCCCCACAGACAAGGCGGGCGCCGGCGCCGGCGTGGACGGCACCATGACCGAGGTTGGTAGCAGTCTCGGCATCGCCGTGCTGGGTGCGGTGCTCAACGCCCGCTTCGCCGCGCTGCTGCCCGCCGCGCTGGCCGGCGCCGGCTCCTTCCCCGCGGCCCTGGCCGCGGCGGGCCCGGAGCGGGCGGCGGTCACCGCCGCCTTCGCCGACGCGTTGCGTACCGGCCAGACGGTGGGGGCGGTGGCCGTCCTGGTCGGCGGCCTCGTCGCCGCCGCGCTGCTGCACCGCGCCGACCGCATCTCCGCCCGCGGCTGAGCAATCCGCCGCCGACGTGGTCGGGCTCCGTGTTCCCGCAGGGGCTCCCGATAAATCCGCTGTGATCGACGTCGCCCGTCGTCGGTACTCGGCCGGAGCCGAGCGACCGTAGATTCAGTGAATGGTTCCCCAGGAGGTCGCTACCACCCGCACTTTTGCCGGGCCATGAGCCGCCGGCCAGGAGGCTCGCCGATCCCGCCACCCGGGCCACTGCGGACCCTGGCCTGGGCAACGCTGACCAACACCGTGGGGATGGGGCTCTGGGTTGCCGGTTCGGCACTGTTCCTCACCCGGAGCGTCGGGCTGTCCACCCGCTCGGTCGGCATGGGTCTCACGATCGCCGCGCTGCTCGGGCTGATCGCCAGCGTGCCGTTCGGCCGGCTCGCCGACCGACGCGACCCACGTACGCTGCGGGCGGTCCTGCAGCTGCTGCAGGCCGTTGTCGCCGCGTCCTACCTGCTGGTTGACTCGGTCACAGCGTTCATCGTGGTCGCGGTGCTCAGTGCGCTGCTCGCCACCGGCAACCTCGCGGTTCGCGCCGCCCTGGTCGCGGCCGTCGGCGGCCCAGCGGGACGGGTATCCGCCTTCGCGACCCTGCGCGCGGTGGCGAACCTCGGCATCGGTGTCGGCGCGGCCCTGGCGGGGCTCGCCCTGATCGCCGACACGCGGGGGGCGTACCAGCTGCTGGTGCTCGGCAACGCCGCGACGTTCGCACTCTCCGCGATGCTGATCATGCGACTGCCTCCGTTTCCGCCCGGGTCGGTGCCGGCGGCACCGAAGCGTGGTCTCGGGCCAGCACTGCGGGACGCCCCCTTCCTCGCCGTCGGTGCCACCTCAGCGGTGCTCTCGCTGCACTCCGTCGTCCTCGCCTTGATCCTTCCCCTCTGGGTGGTGTCCCACACGGCGGCACCGACCGTCATCGTGGCGGCGATCCTGGTGACCAACACCCTGTTGACGGTGCTGCTGGCCGTACGCCTGAGCCACGGCGCGCAGACCGCCACACCGGCTGCGCGAACGATGCGCCGTGCTGGTCTGGCGCTGGCCGCGGCGATGCTGCTCTTCGCCGGCACCAGCGCGCTGCCCGCCGGCCCGACGATCGCGCTACTGCTGGTCGCGACCACGGTCTACACCATCGGGGACCTGTGGCACGCGGTCGGTGAGGCCGGGCTGGCCTACGACCTGGCCACACCGGAGTTCGTCGGCGAATACCAGGGCGTCGCCGGGCTCCTCAACGGCCTCGCCGGGGCGGTGGGGCCCGCGCTGCTGACCCTGCTGATCCTTGACGGGGGGCGCCTGGGTTGGGCCGCGCTGGCGCTGCTGTTCGCGATCACCGGCCTGTTCACCCCACGGCTGACCCGATGGGCGGTATTGACCCGCCGCCCACCCGCACCAACGCCGCAGCGGCCTCCCGTTCCGGCTGGTGGCGGGTAGGCCAACTCGGCTGGGCACCGAGTTACCGAGCGGATGACGGGTCAGACGTTGAGGAGGTCCACGTCGTACCGCGCAATCGACCCGTCGCGCGAGGCCAACGTCAGGCCTTCCGTAGTTGCCTGTGCCACCAGCATCCGGTCGAAGGGATCAAGGAATGCCGGTTCCAGGTTTGCTCGCCGGTAATGGCCCAGAGCGCGACGTGGGTATCCAGTAACAGGCTCATGCGCTGATGCCGAAGTCACCGGCGATCTCGTCATTGGTGTGGGCCGAGTCCCAATCACCGGAGAGATCCACCTGCCCGCGGAGGGAGCCGATCGCGGTGCGGTTGACCCGGCGCACCAACGGCACGACTTTCGCCACGGGAGTGCCCGCCCGGTCGATGAAGACCTCCTCACCGCCTTCCACCCGCTCGATGATGCGGGACAGGTGGGTCTTGGCGTCATGCATGTTGTAGTGCGCAGCTTCGGTCAACCTAACCACCTCCCAGATTAGCTAACGCCTTAGCCGAACGCGCCGGGTTGCTTCGCTGATCGCGCAGCAGTCCAGGCAACGGCCGGCACACTGCGAGTGGGGCACCCGGGAGTCAATCACGTCGCCGCCGTCGCCGGTAGTTCGCGTGCTGCCGCCAGCGGTGACAGGAAGGCCGGCAGGAACGCGGCTGTCATCCCGACCACCCCGATGAACAGTACGGCTTGGGCGCCGAGCAGCCCGCCGAGTAGCCCGCCGAGCAGTGCACCGATCGGCATGCTGCCCCATTGGACGAAGCGGACGGTGGCACTCATCCGGCCCAACAGTCGGTCCGGTGTGGCGGCCTGTTGGAGCCCCACCTGCGAGACCAAACGGATCACACCGCCGGCGGAGACCAGGGCCAATCCGGTCGCCGCGAGCCAGAGCGACCAGCCTGGCCGGGCGAGCGGCAGTATCGCGGCGGTCGGTGCCGTGCACAGTGTCGCCAGCCAGACCGCCGGGCCGGGGCCGATTCGGTCGATCACGCGGCGGGCGAGCAGCGCACCAGTGAGTCCGCCGGACGCCATCACCGAAAGCACCAGGCCGATGCCGAACGAGCCAAGGTGCAGGTGCTGGGAGAGGAACACCAGCAGCATGGTCTGGTACGTGATGAGGAAGAGGCTGAAGATGCCGTCGGTGAACAGGATCGGGCGTAACAGCGGGTGGCCGAGCACGAACCGCAGCCCTTCCCTGACCTCGCGGATGAGATGCCGGGTGACAGCATGCTGCGGCCGTGGCTCCGGCTTGCGGATCCGGAGCACGCCCAGCGCGGACAGCAGCATCCCGGCGGAGCTGACGACCAGGGTCAGCGGTGCGCCGAACCCGGCGACCAGCGGTCCGGCCAGGCCCGGGCCGCTGATGCTCATGGCGGAGCGGGCTGCGGCGATCTTTGCATTCCCCTCGACCAGGCGCTCGCGGCCGATCAGGGCGGGGAGATAGCTGGTGTAGCCGATGTCAAACAGCACGGTCATCATGCCGTGGACGAGCGCAACCGCGAACAGCAGCCCGATCGTCAACGCATCTGCCCACCAGGCCAGGGGTACGAGCAGCAGCAGCGCCGCCCGGACCAGATCCGTGCAGATCATGACCGGGCGCTTGCGCCAACGGTCCACCCAGGCACCCGCTGGAAGCCCGATCAGCAGTGAACCGGCGGTCGTCAGAGCTGTCAGTACGCCGACTTCGAACTCATCGGCGTCCAGCCAGACGATTGCCACCAGTGGCAGCGCGAGAAATACGAACCGGTCAGCGAGCTGACCGGCCAGGGTCGCGCCATAGAAGCGGCGGAAGTCCGCTACCCGAAACAGGCCGAGACGAGGCGATCGGGAAACCTGGTCCCGGGTTACCGAGGACATGTGTCGACTTCTGTCACATCAGCTCCGGAATGGACTGGAGGGCGCGACGGAGAGTATCACCGCCAATCGGCTCTCATCAGTGCCGCCGCCCCGAACGGGCTTGCGCCAAGGCGTGGCGACGGCGAGACCGGCGGCTGCGACAGGGTGTGGGCGACGCATCCACCCCTGCCGCTCGTTACCCACCTGTTACTTCCTGAAAACGGCGCGAGCCAATATGTTGTAGCTTACAACAATCGATGGGAGCGTTCCCGACCCCATCCACAGGAGGCACCGTGCATCCAGAACCTGATCGCAGGCGGGGCGGCAGGCGTACCCGAACCGCCGCCCTGCTCACCCTCACCCTCACCGGATCCCTGCTGGTCCTGCCCGGGGCCGCGCAGGCCCTGCCCGACCCAACCCCCGCCGCCAACACCGCCGTCGCGCCAGCGCCGGCCGGTGCCGTGCAGACCGTCGAGGACTACGAGGACGGCGTACCCCCCGAAGTCCTACTCTTCGCCTCCAGCGATCCCGAGCGGCCCGAGGTGGGCACCGTCGCGAGCGACGACCGGCCCGGCGCAGGCGGCGACAACGACGCCTTCTCCGTCCGGTACGACATCGAGGGCTGGGGTGGCTTCACCCACAACTTCATCGCGCCGGACGGCCACCAGGACTGGCGGGCGTACGACGGGTTCTCGTTCTGGGTGAAGGGGGACGGCAGCGGCCGGCAGGTCCAGTTCGAAATCAAGGACGGCGGCGAGCACGGTGAGGCGTCGGAGCTGTGGGAGTCGTTCTTCATCGACGACTCCACCGGCTGGAAGCAGGTCCGGACGACCTTCCCCAACTTCGCCTGGCGCACCAGCTACCAGCCAGCGGACGGCCCGAAAGACAAGGAACTGCAGCTCGACCGAATGTGGGGGTTCGCGGTCAACCTGCCGCAGGGCGCCGGTGAACTGCACTTCGACCAGGTGGAGCTCTTCACCAACGTGGCGACGGTCGCCGACTTCGAGGCCCCGCAGCCACAGCTCAACCCGCCCGCAGGGGAGCCCGGCATCATCACCTTCAGCGGCGATGACTCCCGCATCCCGCAGCTGAGCTACGTCGACGCGTCCCGCGACGGCACGCCCGCCGACAACCAGGCCCTCTCCGTGGCCATCGACACCACCACCAGCTGGGCCGGCTTCGGGCAGAACCTGAGCTTCAACACCGAACCGCAGGACTGGAGCAGCTTCGGCGGCTTCCGGTTCTGGTACTTCAGCCCGCTGACCGTGCCACCAGCCGCGCCCGGCGCCGGGCGCCGCATCGACGTGGAGATCAAGGACGGCGGGGCGGACGCCGAACACAGCGAGCTCTGGATCACCAGCTTCACCGAGGACTGGGTCGGCTGGCGCCTGGTCGAGCTCCCGTTCTCGCAGTTCAAGTACCGCACCGACTATCAACCCATCGGCGGCATCAACCAGGAGCTGGACCTCGACCAGATGTGGGGCTACGCGATGCAGCCCCGCTCCGGGTACGCCGACACCTTCCGCATCGATGACGTTGAGGTCTACGGCGTTCCGCAGGTCGGGCCCACAGTGCGAGTGGCGGCCGACCCAGCGGTCAGCCTCCTTGACGAGGGCGAGTCGACCACCGTCACGATCCGGCTCACCAACACCGATGACGCGCCACTGGACGACGAGGTGACCCTGCGGTACGCCACCGGCGCCGGCACGGCCACCCCCGGCGAGGACTACGAGCCGGTGGAGGGAGAGTTCGTCCTCCCCGCCGGCACCGCCTCCGGAACCACCCGACAGATCACCGTCCACACCCGCTCCGACGAGCAGGCGGAAATGGCGGAGACCATCCCGCTGACCCTCTCCGGCAACGGCATCGCCGTACCCGAGAACCCACCGAACATCGTGCTCAACGCGCACGACCTGCCGTACCTGGACGCCTCCCGGCCGGTTGCCGAGCGGGTCGCCGACCTGCTCGGGCGGATGTCGGTTGAGGAGAAGGTCGGCCAGATGACCCAGGCCGAGCGGAACGCCCTCGACTCGCCGAACGACCTGGCCACCTGGCGACTCGGCTCGCTGCTCTCCGGTGGCGGCTCGACGCCCACCCCGAACACCCCCGAGGCCTGGGCGGACATGGTCGACGGCTACCAGACGTACACGTTGCAGACCCGACTGCAGATTCCGCTGCTCTACGGCGTTGACGCGGTGCACGGCCACAGCAACGTCCAGGGCACCACGATCTTCCCGCACAACATCGGGCTCGGCGCGGCTCGAGACCCGGAGCTGGTCGAACGGGTCGGGCACGTCACCGCCGAGGAGACCCGGGCGACCGGTCCGCAGTGGTCGTTCGCACCCTGCGCCTGCGTCGCTCGCGACGACCGGTGGGGGCGCACCTATGAGGCGTACGGGGAGGACCCGGCGCTGGTGATCGCCAACGAGACCGTGATCGACGGGCTCCAGGGCCACGAGCTGGCCGACCGGAAGGACGCCGACCGGGTGCTCGCCTCCGTCAAGCACTACGCCGGCGACGGCGGGACCGAGTACCGGCCGGGCGACGGGGGGTACCCGATCGACCAGGGCGTCGTTGTCATGAGCCGAGAAGAGTTCGACCGGGTCCACCTGGACCCATACATTCCGGCGGTGCGTAAGCACAACGCGGGAACGATCATGCCGTCGTACTCCAGCGTCGACTTCACCGAGGACGGGGTCGGCAACCCGGTCAAGATGCACGCCCACAAGGAGCTGCTCACCGACGTCCTGAAGGAGGAGATCGGCTTCGACGGCTTCCTGATCAGCGACTACGCCGCGATCGACCAGATCCCCGGGGACTACGACAGCGACGTACGTATTTCGATCAACGCCGGGCTAGACATGATCATGGTGCCGAACGAGTACCAGCGCTTCGAGGAGACGCTGCTCGGCGAGATCGAGGCCGGGAACATCCCGATGTCCCGCATCGACGACGCGGTCAGCCGAATCCTCACCCAGAAGTTCCACCTCGGACTCTTCGAGCAGCCGTTCACCGACCGGACCAACCTGGCCGATGTGGGCTCGCCCGAAAACCGGGCGGTGGCCCGCGAGGCCGCCGCGAAATCCCAGGTGCTGCTCCGCAACACTGATCAGGTGCTGCCGCTGGCCAACACCGGCAAGCTCTACGTCGCCGGCGCCAACGCCGACGACATCGGCGCGCAGGCCGGCGGCTGGACCATCACCTGGCAGGGCGGCAACGGCGACATCACCCCCGGCACCAGCATCCTCGACGGCATCCAACAGGTCGCGCCGGACACCGAGGTCACCTACAGCGCCGACGCCTCCGCCCCGCTGGACGGGCACGACCGGGCCATCGTCGTGGTGGGCGAGCAGCCGTACGCGGAGGGCATCGGCGACGTCGGCAACAACGGCTTCACCATGACGTTGAGCGCCGCCGAGCAGGACACCGTCAACACGGTCTGCTCAGCGGTAGACGAGTGCGTCGTACTGGTGATCTCCGGTCGTCCGCTCGTGCTCGACGACGCGCTCGCCTCCGCCGACGCCGTGGTGGCCTCCTGGCTGCCCGGCACCGAGGGGGCCGGCGTCGCCGACGTACTCTTCGGCGAGCAGCCCTTCACCGGTCAACTGCCGGTCTCCTGGCCGCGTTCGTTGGACCAGGAGCCGATCAACGTCGGTGACGCCAGCTACGACCCGCTCTACCCGTACGGCTGGGGCCTGCGCACCGACGCGACCCAGGACCGGCTGCACGAGCTGCGGGCCGAGCTGGCCGGGATCGAGCAGGACGGCTGGACCCAGGCCGCGGTGCAGGTGCTGGACCTGTCGCTGCGCAACGACAGCTCCTGGCAGGACGACGGCTCGGTCCGCGACGAGCGGCGGGTGGTCACCGAACTGACGGTGGTCTCCACCCTGCTGTCCTTCAGCAGCCGGGACATCGCGGCACAGCACGAACTGCTGGTGTCGACGCTCCGAGATGTCGCGCAGGCGGCGATCGTACGGGAGGGTGTCACCGCCCCCTCGGCGACGCGGACCTCGACCCTGACCGCGGACGCGGAGCACGCGCTCCTGACCGGCAAGCCGACCACGGCGACGTGGAAGCTCGCCGCGGCCTGGCGGATCGCGGCCGGCTGACGGCACCCCAGTTGGGCGGCGCCCGGGGTCAACCGAACCCGGACGCCGCCCAGCACCACACGAAGGCCCGGCCCCCTGAATGGGCCGGGCTTTCTGCTGCCGTCGGGTTCCCCGGAAACCGGGCTTCCTGGGGCTGGTCAGTGCTGCTTGACGTGGCGCACGAAGACCCGCCACGCCACCGGACCGAACACCAGGGCCGGCCCGGTCGAATCCTTGGAGTCCCGAACACCCACGAGGTCAGGAAGGTTGTCCGCGACCTCCACGCAGTCGCCATTCGCGCCGCTGCGGGTGGACTTGCGCCAGACAGCGCCGACTAGGTTACTCACGGTTATTCATCTCCTCGATCAGTGTGGTTACAAACTTGTCTGTCTCGTCCGGGTCAAGAGCCTTTTTCGCTAGGTCTGCCCACACTGCATCGTACGTTTCGGTCTCGCCAGGCTTGTCGAGGTAGAGCGCCCCCGTCAGTGACTCACTGTATATGGTCGACGGCTCGTGTCTACCAGCCTCGTCTGGCGGGAAGTCCAAGACAGTGAACGCCCCCGAAACCGATGCTCGATGTGGCCCGACCCCAAGGGGCAGTGCCCGCACACTGACGTGGGGTCGCTCGTTCGCCTTGAGCAGGTGCCACAACTGCTGTGCCATTGCGCCTGGAACAGCGGGGGTGCGCCGCAGCGCCCCTTCACAGATGATCACTTCCAGATGGGGTGGCGGGGGGAAGTGACGCGACAGTAGGCCCTGCCGCTCCATCTTCACCGCCATGCGTCGCTCGACATCCGCATCTTCCAGGTCAGGCCGATCCGCTCGGACCACCGATTCCATGTACGCGTGCGCCTGAAGTAGGCCGGGGATCAACGCCGGCTCGTACTTGCGTATCCGGGTGGCCGCACCTTCTAGGCCCACATACAGCTCAAACCAACCCGGGACGGCATCCCCGTACGCGTGCCACCACCCTTTGGCCTTGGTTTCTCGTGCCAGGGCGACCAAACCTGCCGTCATGTCCGCTGCGACCTCGTAAAGCTGGCAGAGGATCTTGACGTCAGTAGCACGAACCGGGACGGATCCCTTCTCAATGCGCCAGATCTTCTGCGGGCTGCACTCCAACTCATCTGCAGCCGCCTTGATCGTGATGTTGGCACTCTCCCGTTGCGACCGCAGAAACCTACCGAGCTGCCTTCGAGGCACCGTGGATCCTGCATCTGATTCCATGATCCTCCTTCCATGGCGGAACACATGCACACGCTCGATGGAATACCTTCCGGGAAACTTCCGCCACGGTCAATATTCTCCAGCAAACACCGCCAGGGAATATTGCATGACCCTCCCCAAGTCCAGCATGAAGGCATCGACGTGCCATCAGGAGGATGAGGTGTCCGTAACTGCCGCCGCGTTGACACTGGCGATTGGCCTAGCAACAGGGCTGTTGATCTCTCGAAAGTCCGGCACTTGGTGCCCGACGTGCAGCGAGACGAAGCGCTGCCTGCGGTCCCACGACCACCCCCGCTCAAGGTTCGACAGGAGGCAACGATGATCATCCCAGCGGACCTACCAAAACGGGCAGCTCGGGCGGCACCCGCTGAATTGATCAATTCCCAGCGTCCGCCCATCACCTCTGAGGAGGAGCTTGATCGTCTGCTGTCCGGCCTTCGCGCGGTCGGTCGAGCCCGCGTTGGCTACACCCAGCACCCCACCGACGATGTCCTTGAAGCTGTGCTCACCGGGCTGCGGAGGCTCTGATGGCCGACCACAACCGGCCCGAAGAGTTGCGTCCCCGCCGTGATCCGTCCGGCCCACCCCGCTTGCCGGACGGCGACCGGGTGCACCCGGAGTTTCCGCCGGACATCAACCCACCCACTGCCCGCCAGAAGCTGCTTACCGCCCTGATCGTGGTAATCGTCCTCACCGCCATCGTGATCGGGGCATTCCGGTGACCGACCGGCCGCATCTGCCGATGCGGCCCCTGTGGGGCTGCGAGACCTGTCGAGCCGCGTGGCCATGCTCCTCAGCCCGAGTCGCCCTCCTGACCGAGTATCGCGACAACCGTGTCGCGCTCCGCCTCTACCTGGCGGCACTCATGGCCGAGGCGGACGCCCAACTCGCGCAGGTCCACAAGGCGTCCGACCTCTATCAACGCTTCCTGGCGTGGACCCAGCCACAGTGGCACAGCCACCGCCGCTAGCCGCTCCGCGCCTCGCACCAGGGGCCATCCGGCTGCAACGCGCGAAGCACGGTCACCAGCTCCGGCGGCTCGACTGGATCTGGAAGCGAGGTCAGATCCGTCCACGAAACCCACGCATGCGAATGCAGTTCGACCTGCTCGTTCGGGAGAAGACCGGTCCGGGTCAGCGCTGGCCGGTCCGCAGCGAAGTGCGCCACGAAGAAGTCCTCCGGACCGACATACCGCTTGCCCTTCCAGCGCACAGTCCGCTCGACCGGCACCGACCGGTCAAGGACCGCCCCGGGATCCAGTCCGGTCTCCTCCATCAGCTCCCGTCGTGCCGCCGCCAGCGGCGTCTCGCCTGGCTCGATGCCGCCGCCGGGCGGTTCCCACAGCCATACCCCGTCAACTGGATCATGCCAACGCAGCAGAAGCACACGGCACGCGGCGTCCAGACAGATCACCCGCGCTGCCGGCCGATAGATTGCCTTCATCACCGCGACCCTAGCTCGTCTCGCCCGGGCTGTACGTGATGACGGTCATGGACAGTCAGACCACTCCGGAGTGTCAATTGATCACCATCGACAAGATCGCCTGGATCCGCCTTGAGAACGGTGCGATCCTCAGCTCCCGATCACGCGGTAAGGACGTTTACTACATCCCGGGCGGCAAACGAGAACCCGGCGAAGGCGACCTTGACACGCTCGTCCGCGAGATTCAGGAAGAACTCAGCGTGACCATCACCCCCGACACCGCCACGCATGTCGGAACCTTCCGCGCCCAGGCCCACGGACACCCAGCCGGAATCACGGTCCAGATGACCTGCTACACCGCCGACTACCAGGGCCTCCTGCAACCCAGCAGCGAAATCGAGGAGATCGTCTGGCTCACCCACGCCGACCGTCACCGGGTCTCCCCAGTCGATCAAATCATTTTCGATCATCTACACGAGATGGCCCAGCTGCGCTAGCCACGGGTGCGGATCCATTCAAGAGCCCACCCCTGGCTGGTTGCGGTAGCTCTTGGGCTGGAGATCCGCCGCTCGCCGGGCAGGACTGTGGTCGCCCGCTGGCCGCTGTCAGGCGATGAAGTCGCGGACCTTGGTGTAGTTACTGGCGTCCTCGTTCATCTCGGTATGCTCTACGCAGCCCACCGACATATTTGCCGCACCATCGAGTTTTGCGGAAATGTCAGGATCGATGACTGCGTCGCAGGTGGACCAGAGGGTGGCGTAGCTCACGCTTCCCGGCGTCTCGTCTCCCGAGTTCAGGGAACGGAGGAAGCTACTCCCCCAGAACATTTCCCTGCAGGACTTGTAGACGGGACAGAACACGGACGCCTCGGTTCCGTCACCCCCATTGACCACGGGGAGGAATACGGCCACATTGGTTCCGTGGTTCACGCCAGCTATGGAAACGAAGTCGTCCACGGTTTCCGTCCCGCCCATGTACTTGATGTACCAGCGGGAGCTGAGGGCACCCATGGAGTGGGCGACGATGTCAACCTTCGTGGCACCGGTCGCGGCGAGCACCTCCTGCACCTTGGTCTGGAGTTGCGCAGCGGTGGTCGCGTTGGACTGTTTCCAGTCGTAGGACCAGGCGTATAGCTCGGAACTCTGGTAGCCGTCCGCCCTGAACCTGTCGATCCATGCGTTCCAATCGCTGGCATCGGTGGTCATTCCATGGACGAAGACGACGGGGTTCCGAGCAGCGGCGGCGGCGGACGACGGAGTAACCAGTGATGCCGCCACTAGCAGCGCGGCGACGACGGCGGTACGGATAGAACGTCGCACAGGGTTCCTTCCCACTGTAGTTGGCGGGAGAGCCCACGCCGGGCTGAAGCCCACCGATGGTCATGTTTAGAACGCCCGCATCGTGATGAACACGGATTCGAAACGTGCACGGGTGTCCGTGCGTGACCGACGCTAGTGACGAATACCGTTCAGGCCATCAGTTGGCGACCATGAATTTTTCGTCAGGGTTCACCCCGAGGGACCCAGAAGCCCACTCGCTCTAGTACTGCAGCGGCAGTTGGTCCGGGATAGCCGTGTCGTCGTTAGTGGCAGGTTCGGGCTTGGTGTTGGCGTCGTCGGCGCCAGCACTCGCGGGGGCCGTGGGCCCCGGCGCCGGCGGACAGCCGGCACCATGCTCGGGCCGGTAGGGCGGCGATCAGCTTGTCTGCTCGGCAGGTGCCCATCGTGGTGGTGATCATGTCGTCGTTGCGGCGGGTCGCGACCGCATAACCCACATCCCGGTGTTCCAACCACACCCGCAACGACTTCGACTGCCCGTAAGCCTCGTCCATCGTCACCCAGCTGACCGGTACTGCGGCGTCCAACGCGCGGCCCAGCATGTCCCGGGCCATCTGGACCTTCGTGGCGAACCCGACCTCGTCCGGGATCCCCGCGGCTCGACAGCGGTCCCGGTCATCGGTCCACGACGTCGGGAGGTAGAGCTGCCGGTCGATCAGGGCGTGGCCCTTCACGGACCGGTAGGCCAGGAACGTCCCGACCTGGCAGTTCTCCGTCCGCCCGGCAGTGCCGGAATACTGCCGTTGCACCCCGGCCGACCGGGTGCCCTTCTTCAGAAACCCGGTGTCGTCGACAATCAGCACACCGGCCGGGTCTGCGAGGTGCTCGATCACGTAGTCCCGCACTAATAGCCGCCGGGGGTACCGGTCCGCGCCATCCCCGGCCGTTCTCCGTTCGTCACCCACCGCAGCGCCCACTCCGCCGGCCCGTACCGCTGTCGTCGCAGCCACCACGCGCTTACCGCGAGCTGCACCGCGAAGATCAGCAATGCCAGCCCGGTCGTCCCCATTGGCGACACACTCCCGGCCAAGCCAAGCCCGACACCGCTGAAGATGAGCAGCCCAAGAAGCGATTGCCCCAGGTAGTTGGTGAGCGCGATCCGCCCCGCCGGTGCCAGGGCCGGCCGCACGAACGCCAGTCGCGGGCTGTGCATCATCCGCAGCAGCGTGGCCACGTACGCAGCCGTCAGCAGCGGCGCGGTCGCCGCGCTCACCGCCACGGCCAGCGTCTCGCCGTTGCCGCCACCCAGCGTGTACACCACACCGCCCGCGATCCCTACGGGGAAGCCGATCCACTGGATCCGCCGCAGCACCGGCTCGTGACCGCGCACGCCCGCGAGGAGCCGTCGCCGGCCGGCGACCATGCCCAGCAGGAACATCGCCAGCGCCGTTGGCCCCTGGAACGTCGCGGACTGGAGCACCAGGAGGGGGAGACCGGAGAGGTTGTGGCCGATGACGTCGCCCCATCCGCCGAGCATCGCGGCCGTTGCCTGCTCGCCGTTGGCCAACGCCTCGGCCTGGGTCGGCAGGAACGCGGAGGAGTCCACGAGGAGCCCGCTGGTCAGCAGGCTCAGCAGCACGATCCCGTAGAGCAAGCCGGCGACGCGCAGCGCCGTCCGGTCGCGTACCCGCCGCATCCCGAGGAGGGCCAGGCAGACCACCGCGTAGGTCATCAGGATGTCGCCGCCGTACAGGAACACCGTGTGCAGGGCACCGAGGATGAACAGGCCGGCGATCCGGCGCAGCATCCGCGGCCCGAACGCCGCGCCCGCGCGCTCCGCCGATGCCATCTGCAGGGTGAAGCTGTACCCGAACAGGAACGAGAAGAGGACGTAGAACTTCATGTCGACGAACACTGCGGACACGTCCCGCGCCAGGTCGTCAAAGAGCGAGGAGAACGCCGGGTCCGGAACGAGGTTGCCGGGGTAACCGGAGGCCATGAAGGTGATGTTCACGACGAAGATGCCGAGCAGCGCGAAGCCTCGCACGGCGTCAACGTCGTGGAGGCGCTGCCGGGCGGGCGCCCGGTTCGCCGTGGCGCCTATCGCGCTCGCTGATCCGTCCATATGCTTCTACTTCCACTCACGCAGTTAGTGTACCGGAGATACTATCCATGGGACACAATAAACCGTCAACCGCCGGAGAGGTGCCCGCCGACTTGGCGCGGCTCTGGCGGCTCTCGGCGTCCGCACGACGCGGCCGGCCCGCCGAACTCGACGTCGACCGGGTCGTCGGCGCCGCTGTCGACCTGGCCGACCGGGAGGGCCTGGACGGGGTGACCCTCCAGAAGGTCGCGCAGGCGCTCGGCTTCACCAAGATGTCGCTGTACCGGCACGTGGGCTCGAAGGAAGAACTCGTCGAGCTGATGGCCGACCACGCCACCGGGTCCGCCCCCGGGCTCGACGCGGACAGCTGGCGCGACGGCGTGCACTGGTGGGCGGCGGCGATCCGCGCCCGGTACGCCGAGCACCCGTGGCTCGTGGAGGTTCCGGTCGTGGGCCCGCCCCGAGGGCCGAACGCCATCGGCTGGATGGACGCGTTCCTGCGGGTCCTGTGCGACACCGGCCTGGATCCGGGGACGAAGGCAGGCGTCCTCGTCGTCGTCAGCGGATACGTGCGCAACGCGATCCAGCAAGGCCGGCAGATGGCGGAGGGCCGCCGCGGCACCGGGCTTAGCCAGGCGGATAATGAACAGAACTACGGCCGGGCCCTCGCTGCGCTCGTCCACCCCGAGCGCTTCCCGGAGGCCGCACTGCTGTTCAAAGCAGGCGCCTTCGAGACGGAGCCAGGCGAAAACCCAGAGGACCAAGACTTCGTTTTCGGCCTCGACCTGATCCTCGACGGCGTCGAGGCAGCCATCGCGCGAATCAATCGATGACGGGCGTCAAGTAGCCCCCGGGGTTCTGGTCACAGCTCGCCGACCCGCATCGGACCCCGGTCCGGCGCCGGACCGGCGTGTCACCAACTCGGCAAACCTCTGTGATCAGCGCACTTGCCGTCGGCTGCCCGGCGCAAAAGGCGATTTGAGGGCCACTTCAGACGGCCAGCCTCGGTCGGATAGGCGTTGGTGGCCGAGGAATACGATCCGGTGACTACCGCGAGCTGCCTTGCCCGACACCTGTTGACACAATCTGGTGAGCCCAGATAGCCGTTAAGCTGCGAAAACTCCCCACTGAAAGTCAGCCTCAGGCATCGCGATTCCCAGAGAATCAGCGACACGTCGTGCGCATCGCTGTTGCGGATCGTCGGCAACAACGTCGAGGCCTTCTCCTTCGTCCCGGTCGAACACACACCCGCAACAAACCTCAGCCGCGCAATCCACATGCCCGGACGCGCCGACGAACGCCGAGACGCCGACTCGTGCCCGGACCGCCAAGTTCAACGCACTCCACGACTCGCCATGCTGTGCAGAACCGGCTACCTCCCAGGCTACTCGACCCGAAGCCGGCCGAACCGTTTAACGAAATCCCGTAGAAGCGCGACGGCAATTCAGCAAAGCCTCAACGCTCAGCTTCGACTTTGGATTGCGAGCCAAACCCAATACTGCAGCGGTAGTAGCCGAATCGAGTTCGGTTCGCGTTCGTCGGTCCGATTGTGCCGGCCTCGTGGTCCTGCTACCCACCGCTCCGGGTACGCCGAGGCGGATCGAGCAGCTGTTCACAGTAGTGCCGTGGCGGTTGCGACGAAGTCGAACTACCGTCAAGTCACGGACAAACAGACGTTCCTCCGTGAGGAGTTGGTCGTGGCCACAGCTCACACCACCGCCGGGCAGTTCCCCGTCCGCGTCCTCGGCGGCCCGACCGCCCTCTTCGAGTACGGCGGGTTGAAGTTCCTCACCGATCCGACCCTCGACGCTCCGGGCGACTACTACGCGGCAGGCCAAAAGATCCTCACCAAAACCGCTCCCCCTTCCGGCGGTGTCGTCGACCTCGGCCACGTCGACGTGGTCCTGCTCTCGCATGACGAACATCCCGACAACCTCGACAACTCCGGCCGAGCCCTGCTCGCAGACGTCCCCCTCACGCTCACCACGCCCGAGGGTGCGCAGCGCCTGGGCGACGGGGCCATAGGGTTGGCCGACTGGCAGCCAATCAAGCTGGATCGCCCCGGCAGTGGCACGATCACCGTGACCGGCGTGCCCGCCATCCACGGACCCGGCGCGCGCGAGGATGTTGAACAGGTCACCGGCCAGGTCGTGGGCTTCGTCTTGACCGGCGAGGACCTGCCGACCTACTACGTCAGCGGCGACAACGCCTCGCTCAACCTCGTGAAGGAGATCGCGGAACGCTTCGGACCAATAGACACAGCCATCCTCTTCGCCGGTGCCCCGTGCTTCCCTGGCCTACTCTTCGACGGTGCGCCCATCGTCCTTACCAGCGCCCAGGCCGCTGAGGCAGCCAGAATCCTCGGCGCTCGCCGGGTGGTTCCCGCCCACTACGACAGTTGGGCCCATTTCACCGAGGGTCGCAACGAACTCGTCACCGCTTTCACCACCGCCGAGCTGGCCGACCGTCTGGACCTGGAGAGTCGACGCTGAACGGGGCAGTCCACAACGACGACCTGAAGTCCGTCGTTTGGACCGCCACCGTCGAGTCGATCCTGATCAGAGTCCGAGGTGGACGCGCAACACTCCAGCAAGTGGCTAACCAAAACTGAGACAGGACACTAGCTTCGCTCGGGGGGACAGTCCGGTGCCGGTCGCAGCACGGCGGCGGACCCGCCGCCGCGACGGGTCGGCTCCGCCACAGCCACCAGCCGGTGCCGGTCTTGGAACTCGATCGCGGTCGCCGCACCCAACTCGGCGACCGGTTGGAAGGATGGCTGACCGAGCGCGACGAGTCCCGACTCATAGTCGGCAATGAATGCTGGCTCCGCCGTCGGTGCGTCGCTGTTGCGCTGCGACGCGCGGGGAGCCGCGATCGCCTCAGGCAACGACATGCCCCGATCGATACGGTTGAAGAGGATCTGAAGCACCGTTGTGATGATCGTGGAGCCACCTGGGCTACCCACCGCCAGGAACGGCTTTCCGTCGTCGAGCACGATCGTGGGCGACATGGAGCTACGGGGCCGCTTTCCCGGCGCGGGCAGATTCGGGTCCGGCGGCGCTCCGGCCTGCTGAGCGAACGAGAAGTCGGTCAGCTCGTTGTTCAGGAGGAAGCCACGATCCGCCACCACCATGGCGTTTCCGCCGGTCTGCTCGAGCGTGAAGGTGTATTCAACGACGTTGCCCCAGCGGTCAGCGACCGTCAGGTTCGTGGTGCTCTTTCCCTGCTCGCCACCGGTGGACGCCGTAGCCGGGTGGAGGCTGCCGTACGGTTCGGGTAGCTGCCCGGGTGCGGCTGGTTTCGGCAGTGCCGAATCAGGCTCGAACCCGCCCCGGGTGGCCGCGAACCGGTCGGAGAGCAGCGTGCGCAGCACCCGCCGGTCGGTGTCGTCGCCGACGTAGGCGTTCCGGTCGGCGAAGGCCAGCGCGCTGGCGTCGAGGTAGACGCTGAGCATCTCGGCCGTGGACCAATCGCCTGGGTCGAACCGCTCCATGATGTTGAGCGCTTCACCAACAGCGGTGCCTCCGCTGGATGGCGTCGACATTCCGTAGATGTCGTAGCCCCGGTAGTCGGAGTGGGTCGGTGCGGGGAAGCGCAGCTCGTAGCGGGCAAGATCCGCGGCGGTCAGCCCACCCGCACGGATCGGGTGCGGCCAGGGCCGCGTCGGAGAGTCAGCGACCGGTGGGCGCTGCACGGTCGCTGCGATGTCGGCACCGATCGGCCCTGCGTAGAACGCTTCGACGCCGCGCCGCGAGATCAGGCGGTAGGTGTCGGCGAGGTCCGGATTGCGGTGGGTGCTACCGACCTCCGGTGCCCGCCCCCCGGGCAGGTAGAGCTGTGCCGAGGAGGTGAACTGCGCGAACATCTCCGCGTTCGCCACCACGTGTTGGCGGAAGGTGGCATCGACGGCGAACCCCCGCTCGGCGACCCTGATCGCGGGAGCCAACGACTCGGCGAGACTACGAGTGCCCCACTTACGCAGCGCCGCGTCCCAGGTCAACGGGGTGCCCGGCACCCCGACGGAGAGGCCGCTGACTCTGGCCGCCCCGAATGGGAGTGGTTGGCCGGTTGCCGGGTCGACGAACGTGTCCTCCCGGATCGACGCGGGCGCGTCCTCCCGGCCGTCAATGGTGTGCACCCGCCCGGACCGGGCGTCGTAGTAGACGAAGAAGCCGCCGCCACCGATGCCCGCCGAGAAGGGCTCTGTTACTCCGAGGGTCGCGGCGGCCGCCACCGCCGCGTCGACGGCGTTACCCCCGCGACGCAGCACGTCGCGCCCGACGGCCGTCGCGGTGGCATCAACGGTTGCCACCGCTCCGCCGGAACCGACAGCCGTGGAGCTGGAACTGACCGGTGGTGGCACCGCAGGCCCGGCCGCGACCACCGGTGTCGCCGCTGTCACCAGCCCCGCGGTGACGGCCACAGCGGTCAGCCCTACTCGAAAGGCCCTCATTCTGTCCCCTCACGTCGATGACGTTCTCGGTCTTCGCCAGCCGCCGGCTCGAACTTGGGTGACGGATGTAGCACATTGACAGATGTGGAGGCGACTCGTCCAAAATCATGACCGACTCGGGTCGCTGCTGAACGCTAAGCGCAGTAGCTCTAGTGGCTCGAACGTGCTGACGGCGGTTTGACGGCTGTGACGATGGTAGATGGTAGCTAGTGCCGTGTCACCACGTATGGCCTTTCTGTCCTGCTGTGGAGCTGCCTTCTGTCGTGCGATGGGGCTGGTGATGTCCTGCTGGTTGTCAAGCCGTGCGGCGGATGATTAGCACGTGATCGGCGACCTCTGCGGTGCTCCCGTCCGGTCCCGTTGCGACCCTGCGGGAGACGTCGGCCCGTTCGACCGTCCAGGTCGACGAGTCCAGCCCGATGTCCTCGGCGACCTCCTGCGGGCTCGGGAACCGGATGCTTGGGTCCTGGTTCCAGGACCACGGCGCGATTGAGCCGTGGTCGACGACCAGCATCCGTCCCTGTGGACGCAGGGCTTGCGCGGCGGAACGCAGAATGGGCGCCCGGTCAAGGTCAAGCGGGGTGTGTAGGTACTGAACAGAAATCAGATCGAACTTCCCGTGTGGGAACGAACTACTCAGATCACACTGCACGGCAACGACCCGGTCGGCGAGGCCCCGCGCACCGGCTAGGGTAGCCAGCCGCTCGACCGCGACAGTCGAGACGTCGGTAGCAGTGACGCGCCAACCTTGGCCGGCAAGCCACAGTGCGTCGCCGCCGTTGCCACAACCGAGGTCCAGCGCATCACTAGCCGGCAGGTGCGCGGCGATCTCGGTGAGGCAGACATTGGGTTGCGGGTTGGTGGCGGCCGGTCGGGACAAATACATGTCATTCCAGAACGTGACCGTGTCGGCGGCTGGCATCGGCGAAATCCTCCCGTTGGTGTCCACCCAGTCTCGGTGGGTCCCGGCGGAGTGACACGAAATTTTGCGCTTATGGCAAGCTAGGCTCCGTGGACCGTGATGCGGACGACGCGCTCGGTGGGGCCATGCTGCGTGCCTAGCGTCGGCACCGTAGCCGCACCCTCGCTGACGTCTCGACAGCAACCGTGTACCCGACGAGGGCACCACTGTCCCGCCTGGAGGGCGGGCAGCACCAGGCGACCCTGGAGTTGCCGCTCCCCCTGGCCCGCATTTACAACGTTCCGCGTGCTCAACGGGCAACTGCGACTGGCACTCAGAGAACGCGACTCACCGGGCAGGTACAGACCCACCTCGGCGTGGGCGTGCAATCGGCGGCGCGACCAACTACCGCACCCGTGGCTTGGCACGCGGTGGCCGTGTCGCCGGTGCGGCACGCCGGTTGGCGACACCTGCCGTCGGCCCCGCCACATCGGAGCTTCAGGAACGGCAGACAATCTCGCCATGCAGAACGACGAACCAGGCATCCGCTGCCGCAGCCCACTCCCGCCAGCCATCAGCGATACGGCGCAGGTCCCCAGCCGTGGCAGCGCCCGAGGTCAGCAACTGTCGGGCCAGATCCGAACTCCGGATCCGCTCGGCCCACATCTCACCCCACCATCGCGTCTCCGCCGACGTGGCGAAACACCACGTGCTCGCCGACGCTCGTACGTCAGTGAAGCCGGCGGCGTGGGCCCAGGAAAGTAGGCGTCGGCCGGCATCCGGCTCGCCTGCATTGGCGCGGGCGGCCTGCTGGTACAGGCCAAGCCACTCATCCAACGCAGGAACCCGAGGAAACCAGGTGAACGCCGCATAGTCGCTGTCCCGCACGGCGATAATTCCGCCGGGACGGGAAACCCGGCGCATCTCACGCAGCGCCCGGATCGGATCAGCGACGTGCTGAAGCACCTGGTGGGCGTGGACGACGTCGAACGCGCTGTCGGGGAAGTCGAGTGCGTGGACGTCGGACACCGCGAAGTTGATGTTGCGTTGACCCCGTGAGTCGGCCTCCGCGCGGGCGAGTTGGAGCGCATCACCGCTGATCTCTACGGCGGTGACGGGTCCGGGTGCAACGCGGGCCGCCAGGTCGACGGTGATAGTGCCCGGCCCGCAACCGATGTCGAGCACCGACATACCCGGCACGAGGTGCGGAAGTAGGTAGGCCGCCGAGTTCTCGGCAGTACGCCACCGGTGCGAGCGCAGCACCGACTCGTGATGCCCGTGGGTGTACACGTTCGGTGCTGCTGGCATGAGCGAATCTCCTCGACCGGGTGCGCCCACCATAGCCACGCGGTCCCTCGATCCGGCGGCGAATCTCGTCATTCAGTGGTTGCGGTTGGGGACAGGTCTGCCCAACGCGCTGGGCGCGGTGAAGGTGCTCAGCCGGATCGAAGTTGGGGCGGCAAGCAGGTCAGTCACGAGCCGTCACTCGCCACCAACAGCACTGCGGCTGTGCAGCCGGCTACGGTAGCGAACGACACGGTCCCGGGGCACAGCCGACTGCTCGAATCAGACGACGTGGCATCCATTCTCACAGCGCGGCCGCAGGTGCCGGGCCGCCCGGCCGGGGCACCGCGATCGTGATGCGTCCGACGGTGGTCAACATCAGGTCGCCCCCGGGCGCGCGAACGGATTCCAGCACCCGCGCCGCGTCGGTGGTCGCCGCGTCGAGCCGATCGGCCGGCAGGTGTTGTAGCAGTGCCCGCCCACCGTGCGACCACATCCACCGCATCCAGTGGTCCACATCCTGGAACCTGCTCTCGACCCGATGCTCACTGATCGCGGTGACGTCGAGGCCGGCCGCCGCCATCGTCGCCGTGATCGTCTGTTCATCGTCGAATGGGCCGGCGGTCGGCGCGGGCGGCGGCTGCTCCGCCGGTGGTAGGTGTGCGCCCAGGGCCTCCATCGCGGCGACGAAGGCCGGGTCGTACGCGCCGGGAGTGCTCACCACCAGCCGGCCCGTCGGACGTAGCAATCGCCCGTACGCCCGCAGGGCCTGCTCCGGCTCCGGCAGCAGAAAGACGACCATCCCGGCCAGCACCACGTCGAAGCTGTGGGGTGGAAGACTCGGCTGTTGGGCATCGCCAACCCGGACCTCGACCTGGGTCAGGCCGGCCCGGGCAGCGTCCTCGGCGGTGAGCTTCACCATCGTCGGGGCGAGGTCGATACCAGTGACGTGGCCGGTCGGCCCGGTGGCCGCGGCGGCGGGAAGGAGAACAGCTCCGCGACCACAGCCAACATCGAGGACCCGCTCACCCGGCAGAATGCCGGCACAACCGACGAGAGCCGCACCGAATGGTTCGAAGTAGGACACTCCGGTGCGGTCGTAGCTGGCGGCGGCCTGCTCGAACACCTCGACGATCGAGTTCGAGTGCGTACTGCTCGTCATTGACCCTCCTCCTCACCCGGCCCGGTGGGCCACGAGGGCAGAGTAGAACACCCGTCAGCAGTTCCGTTCGCCGATCGCGTCGGCGGGTGCGGCGCGCATCGCGAACCGGGTAGCCACCGTGATCGCTCCCCAGGAGAATGCGATGGTCACCGCGATAATCGCGATCGCCCCGAGGAGGGAGAAGCTCGGGGCGGCCGACTGGGTCAGCCCGAGGCTGAGGCCCACCAGCGGTGGGATCATGGCCAGTGCACCGAACAGCAGCGCCATGACGACAACGACCCGCGCCTCGCCGCTCACCATCTTGCGGACCTGGTCGCGACTGGCACCGATGAGTCGCAGCATCGCGAACTCACGCACCCGGGCCGTCGTCGCCATCACCAGCGTGTTCACGACGGCGATCGCGATGTAACCCAGCAACAGGGTCTGGAACAGCAGGTTGAGCGCCCAGTCACCGGTACCGCCAACCCCGGGCGCGGCCAAGAACCGCTCCCGCTCACCGACCTGGACGGTCGGAAAACGCGCGACCGCGCCGCGCAGCGCCTGCTGGAACGCCTTTTGGTCAGCCCCGTCGACGGCGCTGACCAACACCGCACTGTTGACCTGCGCGGTGGTGTGCGCAACCACGAGATCGTTGGGGAGGGTGACATCGCCGAAACCCAACCCGTTCTCGTAGATCGCCACCACCCGCGGTGTGAGCAGGTGTCCGTCGCCGAGGCGCAGCTCGATCGTCTCGCCGACGGTCCCGCGGACAGTCTCCGCGGCGATCCGGCTCAACGCCACTGTCTCGCCTCGTAGCTCGGTGATGTCGCCCTGGGCCACCGCGAGATCGATGGTCTCGGAGAGCCGGTCGGGTGTGACGCCCTGGGCGGCGAAAACCCTGGTCGCGGTGCTGTCCTCGGACGGGAAAGTCAACAACGCCTGACTCCGTGCCACCGGTGTGACCACGGCTGCCCCGGGTGTCTCCCGAACCGCGTCCACGACCTCTGGCGAGATCCCGGCGGCGGACGGGGCGGTCAGCGTGTAGTCAGCCCGCAGTCCCTCCGCAAGCTGCTGTTGTGCCCCGGCGAGCGTGGTGGAAGCTCCAAAAACCTGCACGGCGGCGAGCGTCACCCCCATCGCCAGCGGAGTGGCGGCCGCGCTGAGCTGCCGCCAGTTGGCCTGCGTGTTGGACCGGGCGAGGAAGGAACTGGCGGTGGTCCGTGGGTTCACCAACCGGCCGAACAACCGGAGCGCACCGTTGAACAGCAACGGTCCAAGACAGCCGAGGGCCACGACGAACAGCAGGACGGCGCTCGCGGCGGTATCGGCGGCCGAGTCGCCCGGCGACGCCACATTCCCGAGGGTGAGCAGCAGCCCGAGGGGGATGAGCAGGACACCGATGGTCAGCCGGACTTTCCCGAGCCGCTTGGGCTCGATCGCGACGTCGCCGAGCGCCTCAACCGGGCTGACCCTAGCCACCCGGCGGACGACCAACCAGCCGGCCAGTCGAGCGCTGATCACGCAGAGCACCAGCGCGGCGAGGAGCGGCAGCAATCCCACCTGCAGCGCGAAGTCCGGGGGCATCGCGCCGACGAGCACGAACACGCCGCGCATGGCGTAGGCGAGCGCGATGCCGGGGAGGGCACCGACCAACGCGCCGGCGAACGACACCAGGGTCATCTCGGCGCTGACCATTCCGTGAATCTGTCGCGGCGTCGTGCCGATGGCGCGCAGCAGGGCCAGCTCACGCCGACGCTGCCGTACCGAGAGCGCGAGGGTGCTCGCCACCACGAACACCACGATCAGCACCATGGTGCCGCCGAACGACGCGGCGGACTCCACCACCAGGCTGCGAGCATCTCCGACATCCAGGAACTCGACATCGCCGCGGTCGGCGCCGGTATGCACCACGACTTCGGGCACGGCGGCCTGGATGCGCTCGGCCAGGTCCTCCGCGGAGACCCCGGGTGCGGCCAACACGCCGATCGCGTCCACCCGGTCAGGGCGGCCGGAGAGCCGGGTCGCCTGCTCGTCGCTGAAGAAGAGGGCGGACTGCCGGTCGAGCGCGGCTGGCGCCGCCGCTATGCCCACCACCTGGTAGGCCGCCGGGGTGGAGCCGACCACGATCTGCGCGGTCGAGTCGACCGCCAGCCCGGCCCGAGCGGCCAGGTCGGCGTCGAGCACGACCTCTCCAGGCCCGGTCGGTGCCCGCCCCCGGTCTACGGTGAAGGGTGCGAGCGCCGCCGCAGACCAGCCGTGCCCGAGCACCGGGAAGTCGTGCGGTCCGGTCACCACGCCGCCGTCGGCGGCCAAGAGACTGACCTGGATATTGACATCTCCAACGGCCGAGGCGACGCCGGGAACAGCGGCGACCGCGGTGACCGTGTCGGCGGGTAGCGTCACCCGCTCGCGGTAGCGAACCTCCGCGCTCTCATCCAACCAGAAGGACTGCGGTGCACCGATCGTCACGGCCGCGCCCGCGTACCGCTCGGGGGTGACGCCGTTGCTGAGCCCGGACTGCAGCAGAACCCCGCACGCGGCGATCACGGCGGAGCCGACGACGATCGCGACGAAGGACCCGGCGAAGCCCCCCTTGTTTCCCTTGATCGTGCTCCAGGCCAACGCCAGGTCTCGGGGAAGCGGAAGCACGATGCGGATGAGCCGCCGGACGGCGCGGATCACCACTCGCCCAACCGCGCTACCGACCCACACCCGTTAGCCGCCGCGGTAGCGCGACTCGCGTGATCGACCAAGGTGACGTGTTGGAAATCTCTGGGCATATCGGCCAGCATGCCAGCCCTGAGCAAGGCCGTACCGCAAGCCTACTGTGGCACGGAGCTTCACCCCTGTCGATCGTGTTGATGGGCGTGGTCCGTAAGCCCCTCTCCGCCGCGATCTTGCCGGCGCCTGGACCGGAACCCCCGATCCGGACCTTGTTCCCCATCTCGCCGAATTCCGTTAATTGGTCAATCACACAGATAAAGCCTACGCATAATCGTATTCACGTCGCCGATCATCCACTTGGCTGAGCCACACCGCCCGCGGCACAAACCGATCAACGAGCCGCGCCAACTGTTCGGCGATGCGGCATCACCTGGTTGGACAATGGGTAGCTCCATAACCCCAGAACACGATTGCCGAATCTGCTGGATTAGTTCCGGGACGGGTGTACGGACCGTTCCGGCAAGGTACCGGATTGATAACGCGCCTGTTCGCCATCGCAATTTCGGTGTCACAGTGGCAAACACTTCGACGCCCTCGTGAGCCGAGCGCCCTAAGGAGGCACTCCTATGCGCGGGAAATTCCTGAAAGTAGTAGTAACGGCGACCGCTACCGCCATGCTCGCCACCGCCTGCACCGGCAGCGGCGACGACCCAGCGGAAGAAAAAGATCAATCCGGCGGCACACTGCGGGTTTACGCCTCAGAGCCGGCGTTTCTACGGCCCTCCGCCGCAGATGACCAGCCAGCGATCTACGTGATTCGTCAGCTTTACCGTGGTCTGGTCAAGTACAACGCCGACACCGGTGAGCCGGAGATGGACCTGGCCGAGTCGATCGAGTCGGAGGACCAGAAGCTCTGGACGATCAAGCTGAAGGACGGCTACACCTTCGACAACGGTGAGCCGGTCAACGCCGACGCCTTCATCCGCTCGTGGAACTACGCCGCCTACGCGCCAAACGCCGAGAACAACGGCTACTTCATGAACCGGATCGCCGGTATCGACGCGGTCCTGCCCAAGGACCCCGACGGCGACGGCCCAGCGCAGCCCCCGGCGCCGACGGCCGAGACACTGTCCGGGCTGCAGAAGGTCGACGACCTGACCTTCACCGTCGAGCTCAAGGCGCCGTTCAGCGGCTTCCCGACGATTGTCGGATACTCGGGATTCTTCCCGATGGCCCAGGCCTGCATCGACGATCCGGAGGCCTGCAACGAGACCCCGATCGGCAACGGCCCCTACAAGATCGACGGTCAGTGGGAACACGAGGTCGAGATCAACCTCGTCCGGAGCGACACCTGGAAGGGGGAACCGGGCAAGCCGGACGAGATCTACTACCGGATCTTCGCCGACGTGGACAGTGCCTACGCCGCCTTCCAGGCCGGCGAGCTGGACGTGATGTACACGATTCCGTCGGCGCGCTTCAAGGACGCCCAGGCCAGCTACGGCGACCGGCTGTACGAGCAGGAGGGCGACGTCATCAACTACGTCGGTCTGCCGCTGTACGACGACAGCTTCAAGGACAAGCGGATCCGCCAGGCGTTCTCGTTGGCGATCGACCGGCAGTCGATCATCGACGCCGTCTTTGACGGCCGGAACGTTGCCGCTACCGGCTTCATCGCGCCGCTCTTCGAGGGCGCTCGCGCGGGTGTCTGCACCTACTGCGAGCAGGACGTCGAGCAGGCCAAGGAGCTACTCGCGGCAGCCGGCGGCTGGCCAGAGGGCAAGAAGCTGACCCTGTGGGCCAACGCGGGTGCCAGCCACGAGGCCTGGCTGGAGGCGGTCGGCAACCAGATCAAGAGCGCACTGGGCATCGACTACGAGCTGAGGGTCAACCTGCAGTTCCCCGCGTACCTGGACGTTGCGGATAATCGGGGCTTCAACGGCCCGTTCCGGCTCGGCTGGGGCCCGGACTACCCGTTCCTGGAGACCTTCCTGACTCCGCTCTACGGCACCAACTCCGATGGCAACAACACCACCTTCAGCAACCCCGAGTTCGACAAGCTACTGGCGCAGGGCGACTCCGCCGCGACCACGGAGGAAGCCATCGCCTTCTACCAGCAGGCCGAAGACATCCTGGCCGAGGAGATGCCGGTCATCCCGATCTACTGGCGTAAGGAGACGGCGGTCTACAGCGAGAACGTCGACACCTTCGTCTGGAACCAGGTCTCCGGCGCTGACTACGGAGCGATCTCACTGAAGCAGAGCTGAGCCTCAGCAACCTGATCCAACCCGTGGGAAGGGGTGGCAGCAGCCGCGCATCGGCCCGGACGACTTGCGGGGCCGAAACCCAGCGGCTGCTGCCACCCCGACCACCACGCCGGCGCCGCCAACGGACGCGGTTCGGACAAATCGCTCTTGACTGATGTACGCACCGTCCCGGCCGGGTATCGGCTTGATAACACGCCTTCTCGAAATCGCGTGTCTGGTGTCACAGTGACAGGCACCTCACACCCCCTCGTGAGCCAAGCGCCCTGAGGAGGCACTCCCATGCGCGGGAAATTTCTGAAGGTGGCGGTCGCAGCGACCGCCACCGCCATGTTGGCCACCGCCTGTGGTGGTGGCAGCGACGATCCGGAGGACTCTGCCGGTCAGGCCGGCGGTCAGCTGCGGGTCTACGCCTCGGAGCCGGCGTTCCTGCTGCCATCCAACGGCGACGACGAGCCGTCGATCTACGTGATCCGTCAGCTCTACCGTGGTCTGGTCAAGTACAACGCCGACACCGGTGAGCCGGAGATGGACCTGGCCGAGTCGATCGAGTCGGAGGACCAGAAGCTCTGGACGATCAAGCTGAAGGACGGCTACACCTTCGACAACGGTGAGCCGGTCAACGCCGACGCCTTCATCCGCTCGTGGAACTACGCCGCCTACGCGCCGAACGCGCAGAACAACGGCTACTTCATGAAGCGCATCGCCGGCATCGACGCGGTCCTGCCCAAGGACCCCGACGGCGACGGCCCGGCAGAGGCCCCCGAGCCGTCCGCCGAGACGATGTCCGGGCTGCAGAAGGTCGACGACCTGACCTTCACCGTGGAGCTCAAGGCGCCGTTCAGCGGCTTCCCGACGATTGTCGGATACTCGGGATTCTTCCCGATGGCCCAGGCCTGCATCGACGACATCGAGGCCTGCAACGAGACCCCGATCGGCAACGGCCCCTACAAGATCGACGGTCAGTGGGAACACGAGGTCGAGATCAACCTGGTCCGGAGCGACAGCTGGAACGGTGAGCCGGGCAAGCCGGACGAGATCTACTACCGGATCTTCGCCGACGTGGACGCCGGCTACTCCGCCTTCCAGGCCGGCGAGCTGGACGTGATGTACACGATCCCGCCGGCGCGCTTCAAGGACGCCCAGGCCAGCTACGGCGACCGGCTGCACGAGCAGGAGGGCGACAGCCTCAACTACGTCGGCCTGCCGCTGTACAACGACAGCTTCAAGGACAAGCGGATCCGCCAGGCGTTCTCGATGGCGATCGACCGGCAGTCCATCATCGACGCCGTCTTCGACGGCCGGTACACCCCCGCCACCGGCTTCGTCGCACCGATCTTCGACGGCGCTCGCCCGGGTATCTGCACCTACTGCGAGCAGGACGTCGAGAAGGCCAAGGAACTGCTCGCGGCGGCCGGCGGCTGGCCCGAGGGCAAGAAGCTGACCCTGTGGGCCAACGCGGGTAACAACCACGAGGCCTGGCTACAGGCGGTCGGCGACCAGATCAAGAACGCGCTGGGCATCGACTACGAGCTGAAGGTCAACCTGCAGTTCCCCGAGTACCTGGAAAAGGCGGACAACCGGGAGTTCACCGGCCCGTTCCGGCTCGGCTGGGGCCCGGACTACCCGTTCCTGGAGACCTACCTGACTCCGCTCTACGCCTCCGGCAACGACAGCAACAACAGCACCTTCAGCAACGCCGGGTTCGACGACCTGCTGAAGAAGGGTGACTCCGCCCCGTCCCTGGAGGAGGCCATCGCCTTCTACCAGCAGGCCGAGGACATCCTGGCCGAGGAGCTGCCGGTCATCCCGATGTTCTGGCGGAAGGAGGCGGCGCTCTACAGCGACAAGGTCGACACCTTCGTCTGGAACCAGGTCTCCGGCGCCGCCTACGGCGAGACCTCGCTGAAGCAGAACTGAGCTTCAGCAACCTGATCCGTCGGAAGGGGTGAGCAGCAGCCACGGATCGTCCCGGACGATTTCCGGACCGAGTTCCAACGGCTGCTGCCATCCCGGACTCCAGGAAGGCAACAACGGCGCTGCGGCCCTGGTCGGTCAACACCGACCAGGGCCGCAGCGATAGCGTTCACGAATGACCCCACCCCGGTCCGAGGACAATGCGGTATTCACCGGACCGGAACGCGCCCTGGACCGCCGGGTGCACGCGTGGCTCGAGCACGCTCCGCGTACCGGCTGGAGAGCCTGGGCGGTTGAACTCGCCGCCTTCACCGCCAAGCAGGCGTGGGCCTGCGTGTTCGGCGCCGCGATGCTCGCGGTGGTTGTCGCGGCCCGACTGTGGTGGCCCGACGACGCTGCGCTGGCGCGCAACGACGCGCTGACGGTCGCGGCGCTCGCGATCCAGGTCGTCATGGTCACCACGCGGCTGGAAACACTGCGCGAGCTTCGGGTGGTGGTGCTGTTCCACCTCGCGGGTACCATCATGGAAATTTTCAAGACCGAGGTCGGCTCCTGGTCCTATGCCGACGATGGCATCCTCCGGCTCGGGCAGGTGCCACTCTTCTCCGGCTTCATGTACGCCGCGGTCGGCTCCTACCTGGTGCGCGTGTATCGCCTGTTCGACCTACGGTTCGACCGCTATCCACGGCAGTGGTTGACCGCGGTGGTGGCGGCGGCGATCTACGTCAACTTCTTCACCCACCACTACCTCGCTGACCTCCGCTGGCCGATCATGGTCGGGGTGGTCGTGGTCTTTGGCCGGTGCGTCATGCATTTCCGGGTCTTCCGGCGCCACCTGCGGATGCCGGTGCTCTGCGCGTTCGGGCTCGTCGCAGTCTTCATCTGGCTCGCCGAGAACATCTCCACCTGGTCACACGCGTGGACCTACCCCAACCAGGCCGAGGGCTGGCATCCGGTGTCCGTGAGCAAACTGGGGTCGTGGTTCCTACTAATGATCATCTCGGTGGTCTTGGTGGCGTGGGTGTATCCGCCCCGACCCGTCTCCAATTCGCCCGGTGCCGCAGGGGAACGGGAAGAGCGGGAGGCGGGAGTGCCCGGCCACCCGGGCTCCCGCCCAGCCTCCCCGGAGACGTCCAGCGCGACCAGACTGGGTTGATCAGTCGAGATCAACCCAGTCGAGGGTACGCTGCACCGCCCGCTTCCAGCGGTCATAGCCGGCCTCGCGCCGCTCCGAGGACCAGGTGGGTTGCCAGCACTGGCTCTCGTTCCAGTTCTCGCGCAGCTCGTCGGTACTGCGCCAGAAGCCAACCGCCAGACCCGCAGCGTAGGCGGCGCCGAGCGCGGTGGTCTCGGCGACCGTCGGGCGGCTCACCGGGACACCGAGGATGTCGGCCTGCAACTGCATGCACAGTTCGTTCTCCGTGACACCCCCATCCACCTTGAGGCGCCCCAGCGTTACGCCGGAGTCCTTCGCCATGGCCTCTGCGACGTCTCGGCTCTGGTAACAGATCGACTCGAGGGTGGCGCGGGCGATGTGGGCGTCGGTGTTGAACCGGGACAGGCCGACGATCACGCCGCGGGCGTCGGAGCGCCAGTACGGGGCGAACAGGCCGGAGAACGCGGGCACGAAGTACACCCCGCCACTGTCGTCCACCTGGCGGGCCAGGATCTCACTCTGCGCCGCCGAGTTGATGATCTTCAACTGGTCCCGTAACCACTGCACGGCAGACCCGGTGACGGCGATCGAGCCCTCCAGCGCGTACACCGGCGGCTGGCCGCCGAACTGGTAGCAGACCGTGGTGAGCAGGCCGGCCTGGGAACGGACCAGCTCCGTACCGGTGTTGAGCAGCATGAAGTTGCCCGTACCGTAGGTGTTCTTGGCCTCCCCTGGGGCGAAACAGACCTGACCGACGGTGGCTGCCTGCTGGTCGCCGAGATCCCCGGTGAGCGGGACCGCGCCGGTGAACGGGCCATGGGCGGCGGTGACACCGTAGGAGTCCGGGTCAGACGACGGTCGGATCCGCGGCAGCATCGCCCGCGGGATGCCGAAGAAGGACAGCAGTTCGTCGTCCCAGTCCAGCGTCGCCAGATTCATCAGCATGGTGCGACTGGCGTTGGTTGGATCGGTAACGTGCACGCCGCCCGCGGTGCCGCCGGTCAGATTCCACAACAGCCAGGTGTCGGTGTTGCCGAAGATGGCCTCCCCGCGCTCGGCCGCCTCCCGCACTCCGTCCACATTCTCCAGAATCCACTGGATCTTGCCGCCGGAGAAGTATGTCGCCGGTGGCAGTCCGGCCTTTTGACGGATCACCTCCCCCTTACCTGAACGTTCCAATGCGGAGGCGATCCGGTCGGTCCGGGTGTCCTGCCACACGATGGCGTTGTGGTAGGGCCGACCGGTCCGACGATTCCACACCACGGTGGTCTCCCGCTGGTTGGTGACCCCGAGCGCGGCGAGGTCGCTGACGGTGAGGCGATGCTCGTACAGCACGGTCCGGATCACCGTCTGGGTACGCTCCCAAATCTCCACCGGGTTGTGTTCGACCCAGCCGGGTCGCGGCAGGATCTGCTGATGCTCGAGCTGGTGGCGACCCAAGTCAGTACCAACATGGTCAAAAACCATGAAACGGGTACTGGTGGTGCCCTGGTCCACCGCGGCAACGAAATCGGCCATTCGAGTGCTCTCCTTCGCAGGTCGTCCGAACGAGTCGATCAGACGCGGCGCAGGAGGGGTACCGCAAATCAGACCAAAAATGGGACGGGCAGCAGGTCTGGTTCTGGTCGAATACGCCCCGAGGCTCCCGGAGTGGAAGAACGGTACGCCCGACGTGAATGCCGAACAGGCGGGTGCCCCCGTGCCCACCCTTCTCCCCGGCGCCGATTCGCCGCGCTTCTCCTAACCACCGCGGGCTCGGCCACGCCCCACTACCGTCCCTCGTGTGACTATCCGTCGAATCACCGTGCCAGCAGTCGTCGTGGCAGTCGGGGCCATCGTCGTGTCGCCCGCCGCACCGGTCACGGCCCACAGCCGGACAGCCAGCACCGGAGCCGAGCCATGCCCCACTGTGGCGGCACCGACCCGGCCGGCTGGCACGCCCTCACCGCCTCCGGTCGGCCCCGCCGAAGCCGCCGTCGGCGGTGCCGGGCTGGCCACCACCGGGTTGGTCGTGCCGGCCGGAACCCCGACCGCGCCGGCGGTCACCGCGACCTCCTGGGTCGTCGCCGACCTCGACAGCGGCCAGGTCCTGGGGGGCTGTGGCCCGCACCAGCACCGCACTCCCGCGAGTGTCCAGAAGCTCCTGCTCGCCGCGGCCCTGATGCCCCGACTCGACCCGACGACAGTCGTCGAGGTAGCCCGCGACGACCTGCACGACCTCGACCCGGCGAGCTCCCTGATGGGGGTGGTCGCAGGCGGCCGGTACACGGTCGAGGAGCTATGGCTGGGGCTGCTCCTGCAGTCCGGTAACGATGCGGCCAACGTCCTGGCCCGGCTCGGTGGTGGTGCCGACGGCCGGGAAGGCGGGGTAAGGGTGATGAACGAGGAGGCGGCGCGGCTCCGGGCCAACCAAACCCACGCGGCGACACCATCCGGGCTGGACGGTCCCGACCAGTACACCAGCGCCTACGACCTGGCGCTGATCGCGCGGGCCGCTTTCGCACGCGAGGACTTCCGCCGGTACATCGCCACCCGTGCGGCGAGTGTGCCATCCGCACCGGGCCGCTCCGCGCTCGCCCTCACCGGTGACAACACCCTGCTGGGCAGCTACCCGGGAATGGTCGGCGGTAAGACGGGCTTCACCGACCTGGCCCGACAGACCTACGTCGGCGTGGCCGAACGCGACGGCCGGACGCTCACGGTGACCCTGCTCGGTGCGGAGACCGCCCCACTGGGCAGCTTGGGTGAGGCCACAGCGTTGCTCGACTGGGGCTTCGCCCTCGCCCCCGAGAAAGCGGTCGGCGAGCTGGTCACGCCGGATCAGGGAGGTCAGAAGGAGAACGAGCAGGTGGTCGTGGCCGGTGATGAGGGCCCCGGGACGGGCACCTACTCCCGGTCGGTGATGTCGGTCGTGATCGGCACCGTAGCCGCCCTCGGTACCGTCCTGGTTGGCGTCTTCGCCGGATGGCGGCGGGCCAGTCGACGCACGGCCGCCTGAGGGCCGCCGTACGCGCGCATCCGCCCAGCCGTTGCATCGGCAATGCCCGTCCGGCGAACTACCGGCTACGCCAGCCGCGAACGCTCCACCCGACCCGGTCCGGCTCCCTCACTCACCCGGCGTGACCCTCCGTCGCTGGCGTCAGCTCGGAGCCAGGCCCGCACCCGGTAAGAGCGTCGGTATTCCGTTGCCAGGACTGCGACCAATCCACCTCGCTTGACAGTGTACGGCGTACACCCTACCGTTGGAGCAAGGTGTACGTCGTACACCTGGATTCGTCCCCAGCCGGGCGGATCACCGCGTCACAACGAACAAGGGGCATGCCGTGCCTACATCATCCAAGCGAGAGTGGCTCGTTCCGGCCGGGCTGATCGCGCTCAGCGCCATCCCAGTAATCGCCGGCACATTTCGCATCACCGAACTGACCAGCGATACAGCAGTCACCCCGGAGAACGCCCGCTTCTTTGCCTCACCAACACCGGTGCTGGTCCACATTGTCAGCTCCGCCGTCTACTGTCTGTTCGGCGCGCTTCAGTTCGCCCGCGGCTTTCGCCGCCGCAGGCCCGACTGGCACCGCATAGCCGGACGCATCCTTATCCCACTCGGGCTCGCCTCGGCCTTGTCCGGCCTGTGGATGGCGAGTTTCTATGATCGCCCGGCCCAGGACAACGAACTCCTCACCGGCATCCGACTTATCGCCGGGGCCGCCATGGTCGGCTGTCTCATCCTCGGCTTCACCAGCATCAGACAGCGGAAGATCGTCGGTCACCGCGCCTGGATGGCGCGCGCGTACGCAATCGGCCTCGGGGCGGGCACCCAGGCCCTGACCAACGCGCCCTGGATTCTGCTGACCGGCGAATCAACCGGAACCCCCCGGGCCTTGCTGATGCTCGCCGGCTGGCTGATCAACATTGCCGTGGTGGAGTGGGCGCTCCGCAGGAGACCCAGGCAGCCACGCCGCGCCGCTGGCGGCCGGACGCCACAAACGCGAGCCGCCGGACTTTCACGACCTACAGCCAGCAGGAGCGCCCAGGGATCAGAGACAAGAGCACGGCTCGTCTCGGACAGCGGTGCAGGCTGAGCGGCCCTCAGGTCGCCCTCGACAGCGCGGCGAAGAGCTCCAGGTGGTTGGCGGCGTCGCGCGCGAGGAGAATGCCGATGATGCCCACGATCCAGCCGGTGGTCTCGGCCGCGTGGCGAACCATCCACCGGTTGACCGCCGCGAGCACCGGCTGCACCAGCCCGGCCGCGACCAGGCGTGCCGCCAGCAACACAAGTGCGGGCAGCACCATGACGACGCAGTAGCCGGCGAGCACGGCGACGCTCGCGGGTAGCGTCAGCGCGGACGCGCCGAGCAGCCCGATGGCCGCCAGATAGGGAAGCATCGTGGTGGCCTCCAACGTCACGGCAGCCAGGGCCAGCCCGACCAAAGCCGGGGTGGATTCGCGCCCGCCCATGGCCCGCTCGCGCCAGCGCAGCAGGCGACCCGGCTGCGGTTCAGCCGACCCTCGCTTCCAGCCGATGACCAGGCCGAGACCGACCAGGCCGATCCCCACCGCGAGTTGCACCACCCGGAACGGCGTAGTTTCCAGCACGGGACGCACCTCGTCGAGCAGGGCCGCCGCACCGACGAGCAACACCACGCCGAGCACGAGATAGCAGGCGGCAACCGTGGCGAGGAAGACCAGCAGCCGGCTCGGGCGCAGCCGACCCGGCGCCAGCATCATCCAGATCGGGATGAGTAATGTTCCGAAGCTGGTGCTGTCGATCAGGGCCAGGACGACCAGCGATCCGATCAGGGCCAGGTCCACGGCGCGCTCCCCCTCCGAGTCACGAGTGCGATGCTACGGCGAGATCGCAACAGGGCTGTTCATGGCCCACGCCCTTGGGCACGGCCGGTCTTACCGGCTTCACCCATGTTGCACCACGACCGGAGGGCAAATACCGGCCACGGCTTTACTGAAGTCACTTCAACAGCTTGTCAGCTTCAAGCCAGGTGAAGTTAATCAGTCGACCGTTACAGGTGAAGAGAATTCCGACTCGGATCAGATCCACATCCACGTGCTCTTCGGTGAGCAGGACCGACAGCTCCCCCACCTCAGGGTGCGTGGCAGGGATGAAGAAGTTGGACCCCTGGAACGCCGACCCGCCACTTGGGTGGTCCGCCATTACTGGCATATCCCCGTAGTAACGTGCCGCCCTTTCCGCCAACCCTGATGACCCGAGGGAGTAGCCGTCACCTTGATACGCCCTCACCTACATGAACCCTGAGTGCGTCACATAGATAATGAAACGGAGGCGACAACCAGCGTGGCGATCACTATTGCCCAGCGTCGTTGCGCAAGCACGGCGGAAGTCCATTCCCTGGGATTCCCATGGCTCGCGTTTGGGACCCTACATTGATCTACCCGGGCAGACCACCCCGGGCGAATAGCTGACCGGTCGAGCAGATCATCGCCGCCGATGCGGCAACCCAGCTACTCGAAACGGGACGGGTCCCCCGCGCCATGCCGCAACACCTCTGGCTCGTCGCCCGACAGGTCAACCACGGTGGTCGGCTCCTTGCCGCAGTCGCCGGCATCCACCACGCCGTCGAGCACGTGGTCCAGCCGTTCCTTGATCTCCCACCCCTGGGTCAACGGCTCCTCCTCCCCAGGCAGGACCAGGGTGCTGGAGACCAACGGCTCACCGAGCTCGGCCAACAATGCCTGGGCGACGGCGTGGTCGGGCACCCGCACTCCAACGGTGCGCTTCCGCGGATGCAGCATTCGGCGCGGCACCTCACGGGTGGCCGGCAGAATGAAGGTGTAGCTGCCCGGGATGCAGGACTTCACCAAACGGAACACTGCGTTGCTGATCTGCACGAACTGACCGAGCTGCGCGAAATCCCGACAGACCAGCGTGAAGTGGTGCCGCTCGTCGAGCCGGCGAATCTCCCGGATCCGGTCCAGCCCGTGACGATCACCCAGCTGAGCGCCGAACGCGAAGCAGGAGTCCGTGGGGTAGGCGATCAAGCCACCGTTCCGGACCAGCCCGACGACCTGCCGCAGGGTCCGGGGCTGCGGGTTGTCCGGATGCACGTCGTAGTACCTCGCCATGGGCCGAGCCTAGTGGCTCGCAAGTGTGCCGCCGAGGTAGCCCGGCTCCGGCCCGGCGTCTAGGGTCCGTTCGTGCCCGTCAACCTCGAGGTGGTCGATGCTCTCCGGGCCGACCCCGCCGCCAGCTCCCTACGCCCCTCGCTCGACCTCTCGTACGGTGACCCCGGTCGCACCACCGCTATGGACCGCTTCCACACCCAGTTCGTCCGCCCCGACGATCTCGTCTTCGACATCGGGGCCCACGTGGGCGACCGCACCGCCAGCTTCCGCCGGCTGGGTGCCCGGGTGATCGCCGTCGAGCCGCAACCACTCTGCGCCCGGAGCATCCGGGCCCTCTACGGCGACGACGATCAGGTAACGGTGGTGGAGGCGGCGTGCGGCATGGCGACCGGCCTCCTGGAACTCCACATCAACTCGGCCAACCCCACTGTCTCTACCGTGTCACCGCACTTCGTCCAGGCCGCCGACGGCGCCGAGAACTGGCAGGGGCAGGTCTGGGACGCACGGCTGGCCGTCCCGGCCACCACCCTCGACGTCCTCGTCGCCGAGCACGGCCTCCCCGCCTTCGTCAAAATCGATGTTGAGGGCTTCGAGGATGCCGTCCTCGCCGGATTGAGTCACCCGCTGCCGGCGTTGTCGTTCGAGTTCACTACGGTCGCGCGGGCGGTGGCCCACCGAGCGCTCGACCGCGCCGTCGCGCTCGGCTTCACCCGCTTCAACCTGGCCCTCGGGGACGCGATGGCGCTGGCCGAGCCGGCCTGGCTGACCGCCCCCGCGCTGGGTGCGCTCCTCGACTCCCTGCCGCACTCCGCCAACTCCGGTGATGTCTACTGTCGTAGGTAGGCCACTATCGACCGGCGCTATTGACGACCCGCCAACGGCCGGGGGCAGACTGACGTGGGGCACTATCCCGACTGCCTGCCGGTGCGACCCGAGCGGGCTGCCGCTGCCACCCGCTCGTGCAGGCCGGCGAGCTCCGGGCTGACCGTCACGGCCGGCGGAACCGGTTTGGTCAGCCGTCGGGCTGGCTCGGGCAGCCATGCCAGGTCCGCCTCGAATCGGTCCCGCGCGGCCCGTACCGCCTGGGCCGCGGCAGCGGTGTCGAGCCGCCGTCCGGCGCGCATGACCGGCACGAGCAGCGGCTCCCGGCCTGGCGGCGACGCTTCGGTGTGCAGCCCGAGGAGGTCGCCGTCGGTGCCGCTGGGGTCCCGGAAGACCTGCTTCGCGCCCGGCAGGGTGACCTTGCCCGACGACAGCTTCACCACTGGTCGGTCGCCGTAGCTGACCAGCTTGTACGCGCTGTCCAGGGACGGCGCGTCCGCGGAGACCCCCATCCTGGTGCCGACGCCGTACCCGTCGATCGGGGCATCGGCCGCGACCAGCCCCGCGATGGCCTCCTCGTCCAGGCCCCCACTGGCCATGATCTTGACCTCGGTCAGGCCCGCCGTGTCGAGGATCTCGCGGGCCTGCCGGGCCAGCGCGGCCAGGTCCCCGGAGTCCAGCCGGACCCCCGCCGGACCGCTCCGTCCGAGCTCCGTGAGGACATCAACAGCAGCCTGTACGCCGGCTGGCGTGTCGTAGGTGTCCACCAGGAAGATCGGGTTGACCGGGAAGTCGCTTGCAAAGGCGCGGAAGGCAGCCCGCTCGTCCGGGAACGCCTCCACGTACGAGTGAGCCATCGTGCCGGACGGTCGCAGCCCGTACCGACGGGCTGCCTCCACATGACTGGTCGCGGCGAACCCGACGATCGCAGACGCCCGGGCGACGCCGGCACCCGCCGCCAGCCCATGGGTACGGCGGAACGAGAAGTCGACCAGCTCCGCGCCACCGGCGGCGAGCCGACACCGCGCCGCCTTACTGGCGATCGTGGTCTGGAAGGTGATCAGGTTCAGCAGACCGGTCTCGACCAGCTGCGCCTCGGCGAGCGGTGCCGTGACCTCGAGCAGCGGCTCGTCGGCGAAGACGATCCGCCCCTCCGGCACCGCCCGCACGTCTCCGGTGAACCGGAGCGGGGCGAGCGCCGCCAGGGCCGACTCGTCGAATCCATGGACATCCCGCAGGTACGCCAGCTCGTCGTCAGCGAACGAGAAGGTCTCCAGAAACGTCAGCGCCTCGTCGAGCCCGGCGGCCACCAGGAAGCCGCGGCGCTCCGGCAACCGGCGGGAGAAGAGGCTGAAGGTGGCGGGTGCGGTCAGGTCGTGGCGCAGGTAGCTGGCGGCCATCCGAAGCTCGTAGAGGTCGATCTGGAGACCGGTCATGTCGCCCTCCTCCACGGGTGTCCGGACCGTCCGACGCTGGGCGGTCCGGACACCACCAACTCTGGTCGAAGCAGGGTCGCGATGTGCCGGGAACGGCACATGCGCCGCCAGAGGTGTCGAGTAGCTCTGGATCAGCGCAGTCGGCGGGCGGTGAAGCCCGACGGCGGGCTGGCGATCGACTCCTGGGCCGCGACCAGTTGGAGCTCCCGGGTACCCGCCGCCAACGTGGCCTCGAAGATCCGGAAGATGCTTGCGCTGGTGCGCTCCAGCGCGGTCGCGGGCGAATCAGTGGTCCACAGGTGCGCGAGGTAGAGCGCGGCCGTGACGTCCCCGCCCCCGTTCGGACTGATCGGCAGCATCGGTGTGGTCACCGCCCAAGCCCCCTCCTCGGAGACAGCCACCAGCTCCAGTTGCTCCTCCGGCAGGTCCCGGTGGAGCACGCTGGTGACCAGCACGTGCCGCGGCCCGGTCGCCCGCACCTTGTCGACCGCCGCGAGTAGCTCCGCCAGCGTCTCGGTCCGACCGCCGGCGAGATACTCCAGCTCGAACTGGTTGGGCGTGATGATGTCCGCGTTCGGTACGACCGCGTCACGCAGGTACTCCGGGATTCCGGGACGAGCGAACATCCCCCGCCCCACGTCGCCCATCACCGGATCGCAGCAATAGACGGCGGCGGGGTTGACGGCTTTCACCCGGCGGACCGCGTCAATGATCACCTCACCCATCGCCGGGTCGCCCTGGTATCCGGAGAGCACCGCATCGGCCTGGGCGAGCACTCCGCGGTCGGCGATGCCCGCGATGACCTCGGCGACATCCGCAGGCGCCAGCAGCGGCCCACGCCATGCGCCGTAGCCGGTGTGATTGGAGAAGTGGACCGTCAGTACCGGCCACACCTCGTGGCCGAGGCGTTGCAGCGGAAAGACGGCGGCTGAGTTACCGACGTGGCCGTAGGCAACCGACGACTGGATAGACAGGATTCGCACCCGACCATCATCGTGGTTGGGGCCGCGCCAGTTCCCACTACCCCCGCCCCGACGTGCCCGTTCAGCAGAAGCGGCGCGGAGTGGAGGTAGTATCGCAGCAGCTCAGAAGGGGGGCCCGAGATGTCCGATACTACCAACCATCGGCCCGTAACCGGCAGCGGCCGTCCGAACGAGGTGAGCGACCCACTGCTGTGGGGGCTGGCCCTCAACGTGGCGGACGCGCACCAGCCGGACGCCGCAGGCACCGAATGCGTGAACCTGCTCTGCGCCGGCCAGGTCTGGCCCTGCACCGCCTGGCAGTCCGCCCAACGCGCGCTTCGGATGGCCCAGACACCACCCGGGCAGCGGCCCGCCGAACCGTGGCGCGGGCGGACGGACGAGTGGAGCGCCTCCCACGCCGGCCCGCCGCGTCCCATCACACCGGAGCAGCAGCGCCACCGCGACATCGCCGCCTGAGCACCGGTCGCCGCACGGCGACCGGTGCGTTCAGTGCCGCTACCCGGGGGCGCCGGCGCTGCCAGCGCCCCCGGCGGCGCGGATCAGAGGGTACGAGCGAGACGCTCGGCGAGGATCCGAGTGAAGCGGGACGGGTCGGCCAGTTCGCCCCCCTCAGCGAGCAACGCCATTCCGTAGAGCAGCTCGGCGGTCTCTTTCAGTGACTCCTCAGTGACACCCTGCTCCTGAGCCTTACGCAACCCACTGACCAGCGGGTGCGTCGGGTTCAGCTCGAGAATCCGCTTTACCTGCGGCACCTCGTGCCCCATCGCGCGGTACATCTTCTCCAGCGTCGGCGTGATGTCCTGCGCGTCACCGACCACGCAGGCCGGTGAGGTGGTCAGCCGGGCGGAGAGGCGGACCTCCCGAACCTGGTCGGCGAGGGTACTGCCCAGCCAGGTGAGCAAATCGGCATACTCGGTGCGCTGGCGCTCCCGTTCGGCCTCGGCCGCCGAGCGCTCCTCCTCGGTGTCCAGGTCAACCTGGCCCTTGGCGACCGAACGCAGCGTCTTGCCCTCGTACTCGCCGACCCGCTCCACCCACACCTCGTCAACCGGATCGGTGAGCAGCAGCACCTCGAAGCCCTTGGCCCGGAACGCCTCCATGTGCGGCGAGTTCTCGATGGTGGTGCGGTTCTCGCCGGTGGCGTAGTAGATGTCAGTCTGGCCGTCCTTCATCCGCGTGACGTAGCCGGCGAGGTCGGTCGGCTCGGCCGGATCGTGGGTGGAGGCGACGGAGAGGAGCTCCAGGAGTGAGTCCCGGTTCTCCGTGTCGTCGATCAGCCCTTCCTTGACAACAGCACCGAACTCGGTCCAGAAGGTGCGGTACTTCTCCGGCTGGTTGGCCTTGAGGTCCTTGACGGTGGCGAGGATCTTCTTGACCAGACGGCGGCGGACCACCTGGATCTGCCGGTCCTGCTGGAGTAGCTCGCGGGAGATGTTGAGCGACAGGTCGTGCGCGTCAACCACGCCCTTGACGAAGCGCAGATAGCCCGGCATCAGCGCTTCGCAGTCCTCCATGATGAAGACGCGCTTGACGTAGAGCTGCACACCACGTCGTCCCTGTGGGGAGAAAAGGTCCAGCGGTGCGTGGGTGGGGAGGAAGAGCAGCGCCTCGTACTCGAAGGTGCCTTCTCCCCGCATGTGCACGACCTCGAGCGGGTCGGCCCAGTCATGGCTGACGTGCTTGTAGAACTCGTGGTACTCGGCCGGCTCCACCTCGTCGCGGGACCGCGCCCAGAGCGCCTTCATCGAGTTGAGCGTCTGCACCTCGGTGGTCGGCTCGCCCCCGTCGGTGCCGGGCTGCTCGACCGCCATCCGGATCGGGTGGGCGATGAAGTCGGAGTACCGCTTGACGATCTGCCGAATTGTCCACTCGGCGGCGTAGTCGTGCAGGTTGTCCTCGGAGTCGGCCGGCTTGAGGTGCAGCGTGACCGCCGTTCCCTGCGGAACGTCCGCGGCGGAGGCGATCGTGTACGTGCCCTCCCCGCTCGACTCCCAGCGGGTGCCGTCGGTCGCTCCCGCCTCCCGGGTGACCAGGACAACCCGGTCGGCGACCATGAACGCCGCGTAGAAACCGACGCCGAACTGGCCGATCAGCTCCTGCGACGCCTCCGCGTCGGCTGACTCGCGCAGCTTACGGAGCAGCTCCGCGGTGCCGGACTTGGCGATCGTGCCGATCACCTGAACGACCTCGTCGCGGGACATCCCGATCCCGTTGTCCCGCACGGTCAGCGTACGTGCGTCCGGGTCGACCTCGATCGCGATGTGCAGGTCGGCGGTGTCGACGTCGAGGTCCTTGTCCCGCAGCGACGCCAGGCGCAGCTTGTCCAACGCGTCGGAGGCATTCGAGATCAACTCGCGCAGGAAGACATCCTTGTTCGAGTAGATCGAGTGAACCATCAGCTGAAGCAGCTGGCGTGCCTCCGCCTGGAACTCCAACGTCTCACTACTCACGCCGTGTCCTTTCGTCCCATGTCCGGATCGTCGGCAGACGGCAAGGCCCCCGACGACGTGTCGCCCGAAAGGATACGAGCCCCCGGCGCGGGCCGGGGCGGCGACGCCCCGGCCGTGCGTCGGGCCTGTTCAGGCCCGCCGCCGCCCCCGCCCCCGACGACGCCGCCCCGGCCCGCGCCGGGGTCGACGGGCCAGGCGCACGAACAGTACCGCCAGCCCACCCACCCCGATCACGGCCGCGACCAGCAGCGGCCCGGGGCCGGTCAGCCCGTCCGGGAGCGAATCCTCAGCGGCGGCCCGAGTGTCGGCGGCCGCAGGCGGGGCGGACGGCGAGGCGATCAGCTCACCCGGCTCGACGAGGTGACCGACCGACGCGTCCCGAGGCAGCGCGAAGCCCCAGTCGAGCAGAGTGGCACCCTGCTCCCAGCCACGCAACGGCCGCGCCTCGGCGCCCAGCAACGTGACCACCAGGCGTCGTCCATCACGCTCGGCCGCGCCGACGTACGTGTGCCGGGCCAACATGGTGAAGCCGGTCTTGCCACCGAGGGCCCCCGGATAGTGGTCGATGAGAGAGTTCCCGTTCTGGATCTGGAAACCCTTCCTGCCGAGCGCCTCCTGGTCGGGGATCTGGTGGGTTTCGGTCAGCGCGTACCGCTGGAAGGCCGGCTCGGCGAAACAGGCCCGGGCGATCAACGCGAGATCGTAGGCACTCGTGAACTGACCCTCCCCGTCCAACCCGGACGGTGTGACCGCGTGCGTCTGCCGAGCTCCCAGCTGCTCGGCGAACTCGTTCATCGCCCGGATGCCCCCAGCCCGACCCTCGGCACCGCCGCCGAGGCGGGCGAGGACATTCGCCGCGTCGTTGCCGGATTGCAGCAGCAGGCCAAGCCAGAGCGTCTCCACCGGATACTGCCCGCCGACGAGCAGGCCCACCGCCGACGAGCCGGGCTCGATGTCCAGATCCTCCTTCGTCACCGTGACCACCTGCTCCGGGTCGAGGTCCGGCAGTAGGGCGGCGGTCAGCAGCAACTTCTGCACACTCGCCGGGGTGGCGTACTCGTGCGGGCCACACGCACCCAGCACCTCGCCGGTGTCAAGATCCGCAACCAGCCACGAGGTCGCGGTCACCTCCGGCGGCTGGGCGCCATCAGCCGGGACCACCAGGCCGGGGGTGGCCAACGCCTCCCCGCCGACCACCTGGTCCGCAGCCACCGCCGGCGGCGGGGAAGGCCGGGGCGGCCGGGACGGCGTTGACGCCGGCACGCTGGCCTGCGGGCATGGCACCACCGTCGGCGAGGGTGCGGCGACGGTGGGCGATGCGGGCACCACGACGGGGAGCAGCAGGACGCTTGAGGCAGCGGCCAGTAGCCGATTTCTCACGTCCGGGATCCTAGCTAATAAAGATCAGCAAACCGGGCACAGGCACCACGACCGCGATCGGAAAGCACGCCGCCCGTGCCCGGCCTCAGGTCAGGGGCCGCTTGAGGTGATAGCGGTGCACCTCGGTGCTGCCCTGGACGTTGTTCACGTCCTCGGCCGCGGCGACCAGCTCCCACCCCTCGCGCCCGACCCGGTTGAGGTGGGCGATCGCGGTGTCGCCATAACTGGTGACATCTCGGCGGGATCCGTCTGGGCCATACCAGACGAAGCTGACGTGAAAGTTGCGGCCCTGCCCTTGGTAGCGGCGGACCAGCAGTGCGTATTCCCAAGCGACCATGGACTCCATTATGAGTGTCCATCGAGGACCACACATCAGGGGGTGGTCACCCTTTGCCATGCCGCAAACGCGAAGAGTCAGAACACCCCTGGTCCCGGGTCCCGCCGCGTCACCTCCGCCGCGACGAGCGCGGCGAGCCGACCCAACCCGCGGTCGATATCGTCCCGGGTGACCGCGCTGACCGACAACCGCAGCGCGTGCACCGGCACACCGTCGCCGTAGAAGTGCGCCATCGGGGTCCACAGCACCCCGTGCTCCCGGGCGGAGCGGTGCAGCAGCGCATCGTCCACCGGAAACGGCACGGTGACCACCACGAAGAACCCACCAGCGGGCACCGTCCACCGTACCGACGAGCCGGCCGGGAACCAACGAGCCAAGCCATCAACCAGGTAACGCAGGTTCTCGGCGTAGACGGCGCGCTGTCGGACCGTTGCCGCGACCAGGCTGCAATCGTGGGCGAGCAGCACACCGCCGACCACCGCCTGGGCCACCGGCGAGGTGTTCACCGAGACCATGCTCTTGACCTTGGCCAGCTGGTCGGCGAGGAGGCCCGGCGCACCGTCGGCGTCCCCCACCGACTGGTCGGCCACCACGTAGCCAACCCGTGCGCCGGGCAGCACCGTTTTCGCGAACGATCCCAGGTATACCACCTGACGATTGGTGTCCAAGGCCTTCAACGTGGGCAGCCGCCGACTCTGCGTGGCCGGGAAAAGTCCGTACGGGTTGTCCTCGATCAGGAGCAACTCCTCCTCGGCGGCCAGGTCCAGCAGCGCCCGCCGGCCGGCCAACGAAATGCTGGTGCCCGACGGATTGGCAAAGTCCGGCATCAGATAGCAGGCGCGCGGACGCAGCCCCTCCGCCCGGGCCCGATGCACCTGGCCGCGCAGGTCCGCCAGGTCCACCCCGGAGTCCGTCGTCGCCACCGGGCGGACCGGAAAGTCCAGCAGCCGTGCTGCTCCGGTAAGCCCCACATAGGTCGGCGCCGCCGCGAGCAGGACATCCCGGGGACCGGCGCGTAGCGCCCGCAGCACCAGGAACATCGCCTCCTGGCACCCGACGGTCACCACGATCGCCTCCGGGTCGACCGTCATCCCCTCGTCCACGGCGAGGTTCCGGGCGACCAGGTGATGCACGATCCCCTTGGTCCGCCCGTACTGGAACAGGGTGCGATGCACCTGCACCGGGTCCTGGCCGAGGTCATCGACCAGGTGCTGCCGAAAGATGTCCAGGTACCGGTGCAGTGCCGAGAACTCGAAAAACTCCTCGTACGGCCGGCCAGCGGCGAGTGACACCGCGTCCGGGTAGTCCTGCGCCACCTCGTTCAGGAAGTTCATCGAGTTCAGAGCCGGATCGTCTAGCGCCGGATGCAGGTCGGCCAAGTGCAGTTCCACGATCACTGCACCGTCGTCGTCCGCAGTCGCCGGGCCGCCGCCACGTCGGTGCACCCCGCCAACGTGAGCGCGTCCCGAAGCTCCTCAGCCAGCAGCGACAGGGCGGTCTCGGCCCCGGCCCGGCCACCGGCCGCCAGCGCCCAGAGCAGCGGGCGGCCCAGCAGGACGCCCCGCGCACCGAGGGCGAGGGCCCGCAACACGTCCACTCCGCCCCGAACACCGCTGTCCAGGAACACCTCGGCACGGTCGCCCACGGCGTCAACGACCGCGGGCAGCGCGGTCGCGGTGGCCGGTGCGCCGTCGAGCTGGCGCCCCCCGTGGTTGGAGACCACCACCGCGTCCGCTCCGGCCGTCACCGCGCGAGCGGCGTCACGCGGATCGAGCACCCCTTTGACGACCAGCGGGACCGCGGTCCGCTCCCGCAGCCACTCCACGTCGTCCCAGCTCACGGCCGGCGCGAAGACCGCGCCGGTGTGTGCGGCCACCGCGGATACACCCGGGGTCGCCGCGTGGGCGAGGCTGTCCCGGCCGGTGGGTAGGTTCGCGGCGATCACCTCCGGTGGAATGACGAACGAGTTACGCAGGTCCCGCAGCCGACGGCCGAGAATTGGCACATCCACGGTGAGCACCAGCGCGGTGCAGCCCGCCGCTTCGGCCCGGTCCAGCAGGTCGGCGACGAGCCCCCGGTCCCGCAGCCAGTAGAGCTGGAACCAGACGTCGCCGCCGGCACGCGCGACCTCCTCGATCGGAATGCTGCCAAGCGTGCTGGCCACATACGGGATGCCGGCCGCGCCGGCCGCCGCGGCAAGGGCAACCTCCCCGTCGGGGTGCAGCAGCCGCTGATATGCCATCGGCGCGACCGCCACCGGCAGCGCATGGACGGCTCCCAACAGCCGGGCGTCGGTCGGCGGCGTTGACGTACCGCACAACACTCGGGGCAGCACGCCGGTCTGGTCCAGGGCCCGTCGATTCGCCGCCAGCGTCGTCTCGGCGCCGCTGCCACCGGCCACGAAGTCCCACACCTCCGGCGGTAGTACCGCGCGGGCGAGGTCGGCGAAGTCGGCCAGCGCCACCGGCGGCCCGCCGGGCAGCTCAGCCATCGTCGGCCGGCGTCCGACGGAGGCGGCGGCGCAGGAAGGTCGCCGCCGCTGCCTGAGCCTCCCGCCCGGCATCGAAGACGCCGGGCATGGTGAAGAAGCCGTGGACCATGCCCGCGTACCGGGTGAGGACGGTCTGCACGCCAGCGACGCGAAGCCGGTCGGCGTACCGTTCGCCCTCGGCACAGAGCGGGTCGTGCTCGGCGGTCACCACGAACGCCGGCGGCAGACCGGTGAGGTCGTCGGCGAGTAGCGGCGACGCGAGTGGGTGTTGGGCGTCGGTCGGGTCGGCCAGGTAGTGGGACCGGTACCAGGCGACCGAGCGGCGGTTGAACAGCAGCGGATCCTCGCCACCGGGCGGCTCGATCGTCTGGTCGGTGTTCGGGTAGACCAACAACTGCGCTACCAGCCGGGGACCGTCCTTCTGAGCCAGCAGCGTGACCGCGGCGGCCAAGTTGCCACCGGCGCTGTCCCCGCCCACCGCGAGCCGCTCCGGGTCTGCGTCGAACTCCGCTGGATGCGCCGCGATGTGGCGCAGAGCAGCGTGGCAGTCGTGCACGGCCGCCGGGAACGGGTGCTCGGGGGCCAGCCGATAGCCGACAGTGATCACCTGGCAGGGCACCGCATTGGCCAGTCGCCGACAGACCCCGTCCGCGGTATCGATGCTGCCCAGCGTCCACCCACCGCCGAAGAAGTAGAGCAGTGTCGGCAGTGGCCCCGGCCCCGCGGGGCGGTACACCCGGACCGGGAGGTCACCGGCCGGTCCGGGGAGGCACGCGTCGCGTACCTCGTGGACCGGCTCGACCGGGCCGGAGCCAGCCCGGATCGCAGCGAGGTCGGCCGCGCGGGCCTCGGTGAGGGTCTGCGTGTACAGCGGCGGCGTACCGGCCGCCGCGCGGCCCGCCCGGTACGCCTCAGCCTCAGGATGCAGGCCCACGCCACCACCCCGTGCCGATTGGTCGCTCACTCACGGATGCTCCCTTCCCCCCGGGCTGACCGAGAGTTTGTCGATTCCACGTAGGAAGAGGCTGCCGCTGTAAACCGGCTGCTCTAGGATTCGCAGCCGCGGGAAACGGGACAGCAGCCGGGGTAGCGCCAGCCGGCCCTCCAGCCGGGAGACGGCGGCGCCGAGGCAGTAGTGCAGGCCGAGGCCGAACGCCAGCGAAGGCGGACCCGACCGCCGCGGGTCGAACCGGTCCGGGTCTGGGAAGTGGGCCGGATCCCGGTTAGCGGCGGCGATCAGCAACAGAACGTTCTGGCCCTGGGGGATCGATACCCCGCCGAGCACCGTGTCCCGCGGCGCGGCGCGGGCCAACAGGTGCACCGGCGTCTGCAGCCGCAGGATCTCGTCGACAGCACCAGCGGCCAGTTCTGGGCTGCTGGTCAGCGCAGCCGCCACCTCCGGATGCGCCAGCAGCACCGGCAAGCCGTTGCTGAGCAGGTAGACGGTGGTAACGAAGCTGGCGTTGAAGAGCACGATCAGGTTGCTGATTAACTCATCCTCGGTCAGCTCGACACCGCCCGCGTCAACCGCCTCCACCAGCCCGCTGATCAGGTCTTCGCCCGGCGTCCGGCGGCGATGTGCGAGTAGTTCCCGGTAGAAGAATCGCAGTTCGGCCCCGGCGGCGTTCGCCGCTGCCAGCCGCTCTGGTGTCTTGCCGGCCACGTCCAGGAACGCGTCAACCCGGTCCACCCGCTCCCGGTACCAGGCCAGCTCGGTCGCGGGAATACCGATGAACTCGGCCATCACCCGGGCTGGCAGTGGGTACGCGAACTCGGCGACGAAGTCCACCTCACCCGGCCCGGCGTCGGCCATCCGGTCCAGTAGTTCGTCGGTCACCCGGTTGATCACCGGTTCCAGGGCACCGAGTCGACGCGGCGTGAAGGTGCCGGCGAACACGTGCCGCATCCGGCCATGATCGGGAGGATTGATGAACATCATCGATGACTGAAGGATCCGGAGGATCTCCTGGTCCCTCCAGCCCGGCGGCGGCTGCTTGAACCACTCCGGGTCCCGCAGCACCGCAGCGACCAGGTCATAGCCGACCGCCACCGCGGCGACCCGCTGCCGCTCCGGCCGCGGCTCCAGCGCGGCGATCGCCGCCTTCGCGTGGAGGTCGGCGTAGACGGGATAGGGATCCTGCCGGCCCTGTGCACTGTAGAGACGGGCTAGTAGCCCCTCGATGTCCGGCACGGCACCTCCCTACGATACGGCGGTTCGGGCGGCGGAATTCGCCGCCGCCCGAACCAAGGTCACAGACCGAGCAGGCGCAAGGAGACGGCGCCGGCCATCGCCTGGTTGCCGGCGTCGTTCGGGTGAATGTGATCCCCCGAGTCGTACGCCGGCAACAGCCGGCTGGGCTGTGCCGGGTCACGCAGCACCCGATCGAAGTCAATGACCCCGTCGAACTCCTTACTGGTGCGCAGATACTCGTTCACCGCCTGCCGGGTGGCCTCCTTCTCCGGCGTCCACACACCCGGCTCGCCGTGCCCCTCGTACGGCGTCAACGTGCCCACCAGGCTCCGCAGGCCACGTGCCTTGACCTGCTGGTTGATCTGCCGGAGCGAGGTAATGATCGCCTCGGCGGAGTCGTCGGACATCCAGATGTCGTTGATACCCAGGTGGGTAACCACGGCTCGAGCGCCGTTCTGGGCGAAGATGTCCTCGTCGAGCCGGGCGAGCGCGTTCGGCCCCAACTCGTTGTAGCCGGGGAATCCGCCTGCTCCCGGCTCCGCACCCTCGTGGTTGAGGCGGTTCCCGGCGAGACTCATGTTGAGCACGGCCGGGGTCCGGGAGTCCGGACGGGCATCGATGAACCGGTCGGCCAACAGATCCGGCCAGCGCTTGTTGGCGTTGAGCGTGCTGCCGTTGCCGTCGGCGATCGAGTCACCGAAAACCACCACTGAGCCGGGACTCTTGCGGCGCTGCACATCGACGCCGGACAGAAAGAACCAACAGCAGTCCGCAAGCCTCGAGAGGCCGGCACCGGTATCCGAGGTCAGGTCCTCATCACCGATGAAGCTCGTCTGGCGGGAGGTGCCGTGGAAGGTCACCGGCCCGGTCAGGACCGGGTAGTAGACCGTAACCACCAGGTCCTGCTGGTCACCGACCGGGAAGTCGATCGGGTCGCTGATCAACTCGGCGCCCTGGTTCATCGTCGCCGAGGTCGCCCCAGAGAAGGTCAGCTCTCGCACCGTACTGGGGTCGATGTCGGACAGATCGTCAGGAGTTGTCTCGTCCGGTCGCGCGATTGTCGCCCGACCGACCTGGACGGGCTGCTCGCCGTACATATTGCTGAGCCGGACCCGCAGCACCGAACCACCGACGGTGGTGTGCACGATGTTCCGGATAGTTTGGTCCTCAAGGCCCCTGTTGGTCAGGCCGCCCGAATTGCCCCGGGCCACCGCGGTCGCCCAACTCGCGGCCCAGGTGTTCTTGCCATGCCTTGCCACCTCGGCTGACGAATCTGCGTTCGCCACCACGCTGGGGGTGGCGACCATCAGCAGCGCGGCAGCGGCCGCCACAAAATGCCATTTTTTCGGGGTCGACATTGAACCTCCATTGTTGGCAGCCCAGCGTCCGTCCCGGCCACTGCCGGCGTTCAACTGGGCGTGCTGCGGAACGTATCCGTCGCCGCGTGGAGGCGTCAATCAACCTGACCGGCGTGATCAAGTGTCCTGCCGGCCTGGTCGAAGGCCCCCTTCGGCTCGTGTTTCGTTTCCGTTGCCTCCCCTAGGCTCAGAACTGGTGGCGCGGTCGCTCGTGGCCCGCACCGTGCCCCGGGCACCTATCCCCGGGCACATCGCTGCCGTGAATGGGGGCGTCCGGATGGCCGACCGACCGCAGCCGAGCTACGTGCACCAGGCATTGGCGCTTTTCGCCGAATTCGGGGACCGCCTGGCAATCGTTAACGGTGCACAACGGCTGACCTATACCGACATACACGCCCAGATATGCGGATTCACCACGACACTGCTCCGCCACGGAGTCCGACCCGGCGCCGCGGTGCTGTTGTCGCTCGGAAATCCAGTGGAAGGCCCACTGCTACAGCTCGCGTTACACCTAATTGGCTGCCGTACGATGTGGATCGCTCCGGTGACCTCGCACCGGGAGATCAAGGAATTTGTCGCACTCGCCCAGCCCGACGCGCTGCTCTACGATGCCCGCGACCCGGCCAACGTCGGTGCGGAACTGGCCGCGGGGCTGGGTGACCGACCGGTGCTTCGCCTCGGCGTAGACCTGGTCCCCGCACCAGCCGCCGCCGACCTGCCCATCCAGGTGCCGGCAGCGGAGTCTCTCCTGCAGACCTCCGGCACCACCGGCACCCCGAAACTGGTGCGGCACCAGGAGAGCTTCTACACCCAGGTCCTCGCGCTGGCCGCCGGCTTCCGCACCGCCGGGTTGCCGCTGCTGCGACACCTCTCCTACTCCCCCATGTGGCTGGCCAGTGGCCAGATCACCACCTTGTTCAATCTCTTCACCGGCGGGGTGCTGTTTCCCCGCGAGGGCTGGGACGCGGTGGAGTTCATTCAGACCGTGCCGGCCGAGCAGATCACCTCCACCTTCCTGACCCCGCCGATGCTCTACGAGGTGCTCGATCACCCCACCCTGCCCGGTGCCGACTTCACCTCGATGTTCATGTTCAACGTGGGCGCCGGTCCCGCCGCACCCGCCCGGCTCCGCCAGGCGATCACTCGATTCGGTCCGGTGCTACGCATCGTGTACGGGCTCAGTGAGGCGGTGGTGGTCACCGCGCAACCGGGCCTGACCGAGGACCCGGCACACCCGGAGCGCCTGTACTCCTGCGGGGAGCCGTACGGCGACGTACGAATCGAGATCCGCGGCCCAGACGGGGATGTCCTGCCACCTGATGTGGATGGTGAGGTGTGGGTACAGACCGCACTCCGCTTCGCCGGCTACCACGGCAACCCGGACCTGACGGCAGACACCCTGGTGGATGGTTGGGTACGCACCCGAGATGTCGGCCACCTCGACGTGGATGGCTACCTGTACCTGGTTGACCGGTTGCAGGACCGGATCCTCACCCGCCGGCGTAGTTGGCCGATCTACTCCCGGCCGATCGAGGACGCGCTGGCGGGGCATCCCGACGTCCGGGCGGCGGCGGTGATCGGAGTACCCGACGAGGTGGCCGGCGAACTGCCGTGGGCTTACGTGGTGCCGAGGCCCGGTGCGGCGGTGACCGCCGCGGAGCTGATCGACGTGGTGACCGCCGCGCTCAGCGACACCTGGGCGCCCGGCGGGGTGGAGTTCGTCGCCGCACTACCCCTGAACCGCGCCAACAAGGTCGACAAACGGGTCCTCCGGGCGCGGCACGCGGCCAGCCACCCGTCGGCCGTCGAGCACCCGGAGGCGTCGATCGGCCGTCGCGCGTGACCCCACGGCGAGAACTGGTCGCGCTCGTCGGCGCCGACCTGCTCTCCAACCTCGGTAGCCGAATCTCGATCCTCGCCATTCCCTGGCTGGTGCTGGAGACGACCGGCAGCCCGGCGAAGATGGGGCTGGTCGCTGCCGCCGAGACCCTGCCCTACCTACTCTCCAGCGGCCTCGGCCCTCCGCTGGCCGACCGGATCGGCCTTCGCCGCACCGCTATCCTCGCCGATCTGGGTAGCGCCGCGCTGATGGTGGCGGTGGCACTCACCCCGTGGCTCGGCTTCGGCGCGCTGCTGATCCTGGTGGCCCTGGTGGGAACGCTGCGCGGAGTCGGCGACCGGGTCAAGCACGTGATGTTCCGCCCGGCCGCGTTAGCCGCCGGGGTCCGGCTGATCCGGCTCACCTCGGTCTACGACGGGCTGTCCCGGCTGACGACCCTACTCGGGGCGAGCGTTGGTGGCCTGCTCATCTGGTGGCTCGGAGCCACCCTGGCGATTCTCGTTGACGCGGCGACCTTCGCGGTCTGCGCGCTACTGGTTTCCACCCTGGTGCGTCGCAGCACCGGTAGGCCGGCCAGTTCGACGCCGGAACCCTATGCACGGGCACTCGCCGGCGGCCTCCGGTATCTCCGGCAGGACCGGATGGTGCTCACCATGCTGCTGGTGATCTCCGCACTGAACATGGTGGTGAATGCGAGTATCGCGGTCTACATCCCACTCTGGGTGGCTGACGTGTTGGGAAGCCCGGCCGGGTTGGGGCTGGTGCTCGGCGCCTTCGCCGCCGGATCCCTGCTCGGAAACGTGCTGTTCACCAGCTTCGGCTCGCGGCTCCGCCGGGACCTGACCTTCGCGGTTGGCGCCGCGGTCAGTGGCCCACCCCGGCTGCTGGTCCTGGCCCTCAGCGACAACCTCACGGTCGTGGTCGTGGTGACCTTCGTTTCTGGGGTCGGCATCGCCGTGGTCAACCCGCTGCTCGGAGTCGCGCTCTACGAACGTCCCCCGGCCGAGCTCCAGGCCCGGGTGATCGGGCTGGCCGGCGCGCTTGCCTTCGCCGGCCTACCCCTGGGTGCCCTGCTCGGTGGCGCGTCCGTCACCACCCTCGGCCTCCAGTCCGCGCTGCTGATCGCGGCCCTGTTCATCTTCACCGCCACCGCTGTTCCCCTCGCCGCTGTCCTGCGCCGGATCCGGACAACACCGTTGGTCGACTCCTCCGACCAAGGACGGATCTCCGCTTAGCACCCCGGTGTCTCCTGCGCTAACGTCCGTACATGGCAGCGACGCAGAGCGAAGCCACCGACCCTTACTGCCTATCGGCGCAGGAGAGCCACGCCCTGCTCCAGGGGCATCCGTGGCGACGCTTCGTGGTGCTGGGCGACAGCGTCGCGGAAGGACTCTGTGAGCCGGAAGACGGCTACCCGGATGTGCAGTTGGGCGACCGGATCGCCGCCGAGCTGCGCACCCGGGCGCCGGAATTCGCCTACCGCAATCTTGGGTTGCGCGGGCTGCGGGCGTACCAGGTCCGGGCCAGCCAACTCGGTCCGGCACTGGAGTTCGAACCGGATCTCGCCCTGGTCGTCTGTGGCGGCAACGACGCGTTTCGGCCCAGCTACGACGCCGCCGCGGTGGACGCCGAGCTCGCCCAGATGGTCGAGGCACTACAGCACGCCGGGGCGACGGTCATCACGGTGGGGATGTTCGACGTCTCGCACAGCCCCGCCGTACCGAAGGCGCTCCGCGCCGGCCTCGGTCTACGCCTGCGCCGACTGGCCGAACACACCCGGGCGGTGGCCCACCGACTCGACACGGTCCACGTACACCTGACCGACCATCCGTTGACCGCCGACCCCTCCATCTACAGCAGCGACGGCCGCCACGGAAGTGCCCGCAGCGACGCCGTCGCCGCGGCGGAGACGCTCCGTCGCCTCGCCCACCATCTCGGTGCGACGGGCACTGACCGGAGCAGTCTCCGCTGACGGGTGGCCAAGGCTGGCCGGTGGTCAGCCTTGGCGGGGCCGACTCCCGGTGAGAGTCCCGCACGACCCGGGGGGTCAGGAGGGCGGCGGGTCCGTCACCAGCAGGCCGGAGATGAGCACGCCGCGGGCCAAGTTGAGCACTCCCTGGCTGCCGGGGAAGCCGATGCGAACACAGGCGCCCGCCGGTTTACGGCCGAAGAGATACGGGGCGATGCTGTACGGCACCTCCGCCGTGACCAGGTCCCCGCTTTCCAAGTGCACGAACTCCACCGGCACGTCGTCAGCGCGCACATAGCGTTGCAGAATGAACCCGCCCTGCTGGGCGAACCGGCCCACCGCCTCCCGCCAGGCGTCCGCTTCGGTTTCCCGGCCGATCAGCACGTTCACCCCGGCGGATCCACCGGATGGCTTGACTACCAGGTCATGCCGGTCCGCCACCGCCTGCTCGACCAGGTCCGGAGTGAACAGCCAGGTCTGCGGCACATACCGGTGAATCAGCTCCCGGTCGACCACCGGCAACGTATCAGCGTCTGCCCAGAGCCAGGCGAGCACCTGCTTGTTCCCAAGCAGCCACGCTGCCGCCGACACCCACATCGGGACGGTTCCCGCCCGCACCGCCGCTTCCAGGGCCTCTACCCCGGCGCTGGGCGTGACCCGGTTCGGCACGAAGAGCCGGAACAGCCCGTCAACCGGGCCGCCCCGGACGACCAGCCGCCCCTCGGTGTCCTGGGTAGCCTCCCCAACCGGTGCGACGACCAGGTCCAGGCCGGCGACGGCGGCGCGGTCAACCACGGGTGCCAACTTCCGGTAGAAGCGCTCCGGGTTCTCCAGCCCCGGATACTCGGCGTCAAAGTCGATCAACAGTGCGAGCCGCGCCCCGGCCGCCAAGCCAAGACCGTCCCGAATCGCGGCAAACCGCATGTCCACCGCCGACGGCGCCGGTTCCATCCGGACCCGATCAAGGCCACGGCGCCGATAGAGATCAACGAAACGGCGCACCGTCGTGTCCGCGTCGAGTACCCCACCGAGGCTACTGTCGATGTTGTACTCCACTACCCGCGGCACCCCGTCGCTCAACAACACATCCGGGCGGAAACCGGCGAGCAACGCCTCCGTGAGGGGCTCGGACTCGTCAAGCAACCGGTTCTGCCCCGCCGGCATCCCGAGCAGGTGACGCAGCTCCCCCGCCGTCCTGGCCCGCCGCCGACACGCTTCGAAGATCAGCTGGGCGAGCCGGTCACAGACGGAGTTGAGCACCCGCAGCGAGACCCGGTCCATCACCGGTGGTCGGGCCAGCCGCCACTGCTGGTTGTACGAAGCCCGGCCATCAAAGACCTCGCGCCAGGACTCCACCCCGGCAGAGACCAGGTCGGAGCGGAGGTCAGCGGGCAGGTCCAACCAGGCCTGCGCGGTGGACGGCCAACGGTAGTCAACATCGGTCATGTGGTCATCCATCCTTGCTGACGTGGGCGATGGCGTGCCGCAGCAGCTCACGGCCCGGTTGTACGGCTCGGTCCAGGACCGGGGCGAACGGCAACACCGCGCCGTCCGGGCGGGTGACCCGACGCGGCGGCGCCTGCAGTCGGACCTGTTCGACCACGGTGGCGATGACCTCACCGGCGATGCCGCAGGAACGGTTCGAGTCGTCCACCACCACCAGCCGCCCGGTCCGGGCCACCGAGCCGAGCAGTCCGTCCCAGTCGAACGGGTACAGGGTGCGCGGGTCGAAGACCTCCACCGAGACCTCGCCGGCCAGTTCGTCGGCGACGGCGAGCGCATCGTGCACCAGATGCCCGACGGCGACCACCGTCACATCGTCGCCGGTCCGATGCACCCGCCCCCGCCCCAACGGCACCGGCACCGGGTCACTGACCTCGGCGCGGAGTTCCATCGCCGCCGCCGGGGCGAACACCACCACCGGGTCGTCACAGCGGATCGCCGACACCAGCAGTCCGTAGGCGTCCGCCGGGGTGGCCGGCACCACAGTGGTCACCCCGGCATGGGCGAAGAGGCTATACGGATGGTCGGAGTGTTGCCCCGCCCACCCGGTACGCGACCCGGACCCGGGCACCAGGTAGGTGACCGGCACCGCGCACTGGCCGCCGGTCATCAACGGGAACTTGTGCGCGTGGTTGACAATCTGTTCGAAGACCAGAAACAGCAGTGCCGGGATCTGGAACTCCACCACCGGCCGAGCCCCGACCAGGGCCGCACCGGTGGCGAAGCTGGTGAACGCCTGCTCCGAGAGCGGGGTGTCGCGGACCCGCTCGGGGCCGAAGCGCTTCAGTAGACCGGCGGTGACCGCCGACGCGGCGACCCGGATGTCCTCCCCGAGCAGGAACACCTCCTCGTCGCGGGCCAACTCGTCGGCGAGCGCCCGGTTGAGCGCCTTGCGGTAGGACAGCCGCGGCATCTATCCACCTCCGGTGCGGGCGGTCAGCCCACTGGCATACAGGTACTCCAGCGCGGTGGCGGGGTCGGGCTCGGCGGCGGCGAGCGCCTGCGCCACCGCCGCCTCGAGCACCGCCTCCACGTCGGCGTCGATCGCCGCCCGTTCGGCGGCCGGCAGCCGGGAGCCGGCGATCCGCACCGGATCCCGGGACCGCCCCCGCGCGACCTCCTCCGGCGAGCGATAGTCGAGGCGGACAGCGTGTTCGAAGGTGTGGTGGGCGTCAAACCGGAACGTGCGGGCCTCCAGGAACTCGGGACCCCCATCGGCGCGCATCCGGGCGAGGGCGGCAGCGGTGGTGGCGTGCACCGCTGCCGGGTCCTGACCGTCCACCGTGCTTGCCCGGATGCCGAAAGCCTCTGCTCGCGCCGAGATACTGCCCGCCACCGCGTCGGCCACCGGCATGGTGGTGGCGTAGCCGTTGTTCTCGCAGACGAACAGCACCGGCACCCGCCAGAGTGCCGCCAGGTTGAACGCCTCCAGCAGCATCCCCTCATTGACCGCGCCGTCACCGAGGAAGCTGACCCCCACCAGGTCCTCGCCGCGCCGGCGTCGAGCCCAGACAGCGCCGGTCACGATCGCACCGCCCGCGCCGACGATGGCGTTGGCCCCGAGTACTCCGGCGGCGAAGTCAGCGGCGTGCATCGACCCGCCCCGGCCTCGGTTCAGGCCCGTCACCCGACCACACAGCTCCGCCATCATCTGGCCCGGGTCAGCGCCCTTCGCGAGCACGTGCCCGTGCCCACGATGGGTGCCGGCGACCACGTCGTCGGGGCGCAGCGCCGCGCACACCCCGGCCGCGATCCCCTCCTGGCCCAGGTACGGATGAATGCCGCCGACGATGTCGCCGGAGCGGACCAGTTCGATCGCCCGCTCCTCGAACCGGCGGATCAGCCGCACCGTACGGTAGAGCCAGATCGGGTCGGCTCCGCTCACCCGTGCCCCGATGCCGCTGCCGGGGCACCCTTGACCGCGGCGAGGATGTCGTCCCACAACCGGGCGCGGGCGGTGAGCGCGGTGTTGACGACATCCGCGCACTCCTGCCACCTGGTGTCGTCGTCGCCACAGAGGTCGGCGAGCATCTGCATGGCCATGGGGGTGTGCTGCTCGCCATCGACCTCGATGTGTCGCTCCAGGTAGTCAACGAACCGGGTCAGTCGTCCGGACTGGTGGTTGACGGCGACTACCTGGGTGAACATCTCCGGGATCAGATCCTCCCGCCCGAACGCGAACGCGGCGGCCTGGCAGTGCACCGGCGTGGTTTCGATGATCCGCCAGGTGGTGCTGGCGAACGCCACGGACGGGGCGGGCACCCCGGCCGCCGCCAACGATTCGGTTACCGGGCGGCCGGCGCGCAACGACTCGATCAACTCCTCCACCGGCTTGGTGTCGGCGCCGGCCTCGGTCATGCCCTGCAGGTACAGCTCGAAGTGGCTGAGGTAGCCGGACCCCAGTTCGTCGCTCTCCTCCACCATCACGATGTCGTTGATCAGGCGGCGGCTGCCGGTCGGCCCGGTCGGGATCCAGGGCACCGTCACGCAGGTGAGCTGCCGCTGCAGCGACTTGAGCAGGGACATGAAGTCCCAGACCGCGAAGACGTGGTGCTCCATGAAGGTGACCAGCGCCGAATGGTTGTCGAGGCTGGCGTACAGCGGGTGCTTGACCACCCGGTCCCGACTGTCAGCCACCGCCCTTTCCAGCCGCTCGATCCCCGGGTGCGTCTTTCCCCAGTCGTACCGTGACATGACTCAGCCTCCCTGCTTGGCGCGGTGACGCCAGATGACCGGGCAGTATTCGGGGTCCGCGTAGTCCGGCCGCCCGTCGTCGGTACGGCGAACCAGCACGTCGTGGTTGTACGCGGCGTTCTCACCGGTGGAGAGCGGATACGCCCGCCACCGGTTGTCGCCGTCCTGCAGGTGCAGCGAGATCGCCTGGCGGGGCTGTCCGCTGACGTTCGCACCGCTGCCGTGGTAGGTCCGGCAGTGGTGGAAGCTCATGTGGCCCTTCGGGATGACCATCGGGATCTTCCGGACTTCGGCGTCGTTGTGTCCGGCGTTGCGGGCCAGCATGTCGTCGAGTTGGTCGCGGTCACGGTCAGCGAAGTGCCGCACCACGGTGTCGTCGGCACCGACCTCGGCCCACCGGTGTGAGCCGTCGACCATGACAATGGTGCCCAACTCCTCCCCGCAGTCGTGGAACGGGATGAAGGCGGTCAACATCCGCTCCGACGACGAGGACGCCCAGTAGTGCTTGTCGAAGTGCCAGGGCACGATGTTCGACGGCTCCCCGTCAATGGGTGGCTTGAGGATCAACGTGGACTGGAAGATTCGGATCTCGTCGGCCTGCGCCAGCCGGGCGGCGACCGCCCCGATCAGCCGCTTGCGCAGGATCGCCCCGAGCCCGTCGTGCTCGTGGTGGACGTAGTCGTTGTGCCGCTGCACCGCACCCTTGGCCGGCTCCCAGTAGGCGAGCTTCGGGGGCCGCACCGGTAACCGGCGGTGCCGTTCACCGGCGTAGTACCGGTCGGTAGCCGCGGCGAGGGCGTCCACCTCGTCGTCGGTGAGCAGTTTCTTCGACAGATACCAGCCGTGCTCGGCATAGAATTCCACGTCCTCGTCGGACGGGAGCAGCGACCTCTCCTCATCGGTCAGGCGTGATTCGAAAAAATCGGTAATAGTCATCCCGTCACCTCCTGGGTGGCGGCCAAACCCCCGGCGGAGGCCGCCACCGCCAATTCCCGCTCCTTGGCCTCATAGAGCGCCTTGATGTTGCCGCTACCGAAGGTCCGCGCCCCACGCCGCTCGATCAGCTCCAGAAAGAGCGTGCGGCGCACGTGCATCGACTCAGTGAAGATCTGCAGTAGTTGGCCGTCGTGGTCCCGGTCAACCAGCACCCCGAATTCCCGCAACTGCTCCACGGAGCCGTCGACCTGGCCGACCCGGCTCTCCAGGTCGTCGTAGTAGGCCGCCGGCGTGCGAGCGAACCGCACCCCGCGCTGGCGCAGCGCGCCGATCGCCCCGATGATGTCGTCGGTGCGCAACCCGAGGTGCTGCACGCCCGCGCCGGAGTGCTGGGCGAGGAAGGCGTCGATCTGCCCGGCCCGCCGCCGGGTATCCGGTTCAAGCAGCACCAACGTCACCCGACCGGACCGACTCTGCACCACGGTGGAGTTCATCGCCTGGCCGTCAACCTCCACGTACTCGTGGAAGATCTCGTCGAAGCCGAAGACCTCGCGGTAGCCACGAACCGTCTCGGCGAGTTGCCCGGGCGGCACGCACACCGCCAGATGGTCGATCTCGGCGAGCAGGTTCTCGGCGGCATTTACCGGCGGCAGCTCCGCCAGGCCCGGCAGGAAGTCACCACCGCCTCGACGGCGCTCGACCAACCGGTGCCGCACATCGGCGAAACCCGCCACCTCGGCGATGACGACCTCGGCGTCCGCGCTGGTGATGGTGGTCGGCGGCAGCTCACTGACCGCGCCCCGGGCCAGCAGTTCGGCGTACGCCTCGGCGGCGTCGTCAACCGCCAGGGCGACCACAGCGATGCCGTCGCCATGCCGCCGCACATACGCCGCCGCCGGATGATCGCCGGTCAGCCCGGAGGTGAGCAGCAACCGGATGTCCGCGTGCCGGAGCAGCAGCGACCGCTGCCCGGTCAGCCCGGTCTCCGGGCCACCCTGGCCGCGCGGCCGCAGCCCCACGGCGTTGCCGAAGTAAGCGGCTGCCTCGCGGGTGTCGTCTACGTAGAGTTCGATGTGGTCTATTCCACGGATGTCCATGTCCCAGCCTTTCCCACAGATCCCCCGCGCTGGTCGTGCGGGCGTTCCGCCCGCGAAGGTCGCACCGTCAAGTCCGCGGCCGGGTGGCTCGCGCGAGTAGCAGGCTCACGTTCTGCCCCCCGAACCCGAAGGAGTTGGTCAGCGCAAAGCCGGTCTCGGTCGCCCGGGGCTCCTTACGGATGTGATCAGCCGGGCACGCCGGGTCCGGGTCGTCGAGGTTCCAGGTCGGCGGAAGCAGGCCCCGCCCAAGTGCCAGGGCGGTCGCCGCCGTCTCCAGCACTCCGGAGGCCCCGAGCAGGTGGCCGGTGAGCGCCTTGGTGGAGCTGACCGGTACCCCGTGCACGCCAAAGACCTCGGCGAGTGCCGTGGTCTCGGCGATGTCGCCGAGTTTGGTTCCGGTGCCGTGCGCGTTGACGTAGCCGACCTCGGCCGCCGGCACCGGCACGCGGCGGCCGGTGAGCGCCCGCCGGATCGACTCGGCCGCGCCGGTGCCGTCGGGCCGGGGTGCGGTCGGATGGTAGGCGTCGGTCGTCACCCCGTACCCGGCGATCTCCGCGTACCCGGTGGCGCCCCGGGCCGCGGCGTGGGCGGCGCTCTCCAGCACCAGCAGGGCCGCTCCCTCGGCGAGCACGAACCCGTTCCGGCGAAGGTCGAACGGTCGGCTGGCCTCCGTCGGGTCGGCCCATCCGCGGGCGAGAGCGCGGGCGTTGCCGAAGGTGTCGGCGAAGGTCGGGAAGAGCGGCGCCTCGCTGGCCCCGCAGAGCACCACGTCTGCCTCGCCAGCCCGGATCAACCGAACGGCGTCGGCGACCGCCTGGACACCGGAGGCGCAGGCGGTGCCGACCGAGGAGCTGTAGCCCCGGATGCCGTGCCGGATCGCGATCCGGGCCGACGGCATGTTCGGCAGTACCCCGGTGAGCAGGTACGGGCTGACTCCCGCTCGCCCCCGGGCCGCCCGGGTGAGCACCTGCGTCTCCAGGGTGGCCAGGCCGCCGACCCCGCCGACGATGACCGCCGCCCGCTCCGGGGCAACGTCCCGGCCCACCTCGAGACCAGCATCGGCGAGGGCGTCCGCGGCGGTGAGCAGGGCGAGCAGCACGATCCGGTCCAGGACCTTGGTGTCCGGCCCGGACGCTACCGACCGCGGGTCGATCGCCGGTAGCACCCCGGCGACCTCCAGGCTTCCGGCGGCGGGGTGGTCGGCCGGCGGACGGGCCAGCCCAGAGCCGCCGGTGCAGAGCGCCTCGAAGGTGGCCGCAGCCCCTCGGCCTACCGGGGTGTACAAACCCATCCCGGTGATGACCGCGGTCATCGGGACACCTCACTCAGGTAGCGTTCCCGCAGCGCCACCTTGCGAACCTTGCCCGTCACCGTGACCGGGATGTCGGCGGAGCGGACCGGAACCACCCGCCGTAGGGTCGCCCCGACCTCCCCACCCAGCGCCTCCCGAACCGCCGCGGTGCGGTCCGTGGTCTCATCCGCGTCGGTGGCCAGTTCCAGCAGCACGTCGGTGACGACACCGGCCGGCTGGCGCACCATGACCACCGTGCAGTCGGTGACCTCGGGGCAGGCGGCGAGGATTCGTTCCTCGGAGAGCGCGGTGTAGAAGCGCTTTCCGTCGACCGAGTCGACCGAGTCGACCGCGCGGTCCAGGTGGTAGTACCAGCCGTCGGCATCGGCGTAGACCAGGTCCCCGGTCAGGTACCAGCCGCGCTGGCGGTAGCGATGGGTGGTGACCGAGTCGTTCCAGTAGCCGCGGAACAACGACGGCGAGTCGATACCCAGCCAGCCAGCTTCGCCCGTGGGCACCGGCTCGCCCGCCGTGTCCAGCACGGCGGCCCTCGTGAACTGGTACGGCCGACCGATGCACCGTCCGTACCGCTCGGTCTCCTGGGTATGGGTGATGTGGAACATGGAGTGTCCCATCTCGGAGGAGCCGAGACCGTCAATGAACACCGAGCCCGGCACCCGGGTGACCCCCCTGCGGGTCATCACGTCCCGGGAGCCGACCGCCACCAGGTGCCGGATGTGTGGCTCGTGCGACGAGTCACCGGTGTTGAACCACAGCCGTACCGAGTCCAGGTCGTGTCCGGCCAGATCGCACCGGGCCAGCTCGGCCCAGGTGACGGAGAAGCCGAACACCCCGTCCGGGCGCCAGCGCTGGATGGCCTCCAGAACCCGCTCTCCACCTTGTTCGGAGAGGAGGAGCATCTCCGCGCGGTTGCCGAGCACCTGGTTGACCATGAGCACGGTGGCGGTGTGTGGGGCGGGCAAGGCACTCAGGATCCGGCTGGTGCCCTGCGCCTGCGGCATACTCAGCAGGTGCCGCGTCGCCGCGAAGAGGCTGGCGTGCGAGTGCAGCACCGCCTTCGGCACTCCGGTGGTGCCGGAGGTGTGGGTGATCACGATCGGGTCGTCCGGGTGGTGCCGGTAGTGGGCGGGCGCCGCGTCCGGGTCACCGCTGCCGGCCTCGGCCGGGGTGCCCAGCACCGGGACCCCAAGGTCGTGTTCGGCGAGCAGCGTTCGGTGTGCCTCGTCGGCGAGCACCGCGACGCCCCGCAACCGCCGGATGTACTCGGCGGCGATGGTCGGCTGTAGCTGCCCGTTCATCAGCGCCGGGATCGCGCCCAGCCGGGTCAGCGCGAGGTAGCTCAGCACCATGTCAGCGACCGCGGTGGCCCAGACCGCCACCGGGTCACGGGGACCGATTCCCCGTTCGTGCAGCCAGGCGGCCCGAGCTGCCACCCGGCGGTCGAGCTGTCCCAGCGTGAGCGCCGTCTCCGCCGGGTGCCCGTCCAGCGCGGTGTCGAACGTCAGGCAGGGCGTATCCGGGTCGGTGCCATGCGCAAGCACCCGCTCGAGCACGTTCCCGGCGCCAATGTGACTATCGGCGGCGAGCAGCCCACGAATTCCCCGTGGTCTCATGGTCGGTCTCCTCCCCCCAGCAGCACGGCGACAGCTGACTCCACATCGCCGTCGTCCGGTGCCGTGTCGATCAGGATCAGCAACACCGCGTCGGCGTCGCCGTCGTACAGCAACAGGTCGGCCTGGGCGAACCCGGCCGCCCGTGGGTCGTCGGTCGGCGCGAGGCAGACCACCGGTCCACCCAGCCCCCAGCGGGCGGCTACGTGACCGGCCACGCTGTTCGGCACCGACTGGAAAAAGAACAGCGGTCCCGGCCGACGGTCGGCGGCGACCGCGGCCCGCACGTGCGCCGCGCTGGCCTCGTCGCCGGTCGGGCTGACCAGCACGATCGCGGTACGCTCGGCGTCGGCGGCCGGGGTGGCTCGGTACGCCCGGCGCAGGCAGCGATCCGCTACCGCCGCCACCAGCGGGTTGAACGCCGAGTGGACGAATCCTGGTAGCGGCGGTACCGCGTCGTCGCCCGGCTCCGGCCAGGCCGCCTGAGCCCGAATGGTCGGTCCACTCGGGCCGGTCACGTCGCCCCCACCAGCAGTGCGGTGCTCGCGCCGCCGAAGGCGGCGTTGAGGGTGAGCGCGTAGCCGGTAGCCGCCGGTCGGGGCGCGTCCCGGATGACATCGAGCGGGCAGTCCGGGTCCGGTCCGAGCCAGCCCGCGTTCACCGGCAGCTTGCCGCGCTGCAGCGCGAGCACCGTCACCACCAGTTCCAGTAGGCCGGATGCCTCCAGGGCATGCCCGTGCAGGGCTTTGGTGGAGCTCACCGGTACCCGCTGGGCCGTCGGGCCCAACGCGGTCCGCAGCGCCGCCGCCTCGGCCGCGTCGCCCGGCCCGGACCCGGTGGCATTGGCGTTGACATAACCGATGTCCGCTGGGTCACGGCCGGCACGAACCAGCGCGGCGGTGATCGCCCGGGCCAGGCCACGGCCCTTCGGTTCCGGCTGGCACGGATGGAAGGCGTCACCGGCCCGTCCCCATCCGAGCAGGCCGGCGATCGGTTGCCGGGCGGTGTCGGCGCGTTCCAGCACCACCGCCGCCACTCCGTCGCCGAGCAGCAGGCCGGTCCGCCCGAGGCTGAACGGTCGCACCGCCGCATCGGTGGCGAGTGCCCGGCCGACGTCGAAGAGGGCGTACTGGTCGGGCTCGACCAGGTAGCCGGCGGCGACCACGGCCCGGTTGACCTCGCCGCGACGCAGCAACACCGCCGCGTCGGCGACCGCATTGGTTCCCGAGACGCACGCCGTGGTGTATGTGCGCACGGCGGGGAAACCGGTGGCCGCGGCGAGGCCAGCGCTCAACGTCGGTACGGACCTCCCGCCATGCACCGCGAGCAGCAGTGCCGCCTCAGCGCGTTGGGACGCGGTGAGCCTCGCCGAACGGCACGCCATCATCACCGCCTCGGTCAGTTCGTCGGCGAGTGGACCGGTATCCGGCAGGGTGGCCGCCGCGTTGACCCGCCGGGGGCTGGTGTTGAACCGACCGACCGGCCGGAACGCGGGGATTCCGGCAAGCACCCCGGCCACCTGCGCCGCGGCACCCCGACCGAGTGCACTGGTCGCGTGGACACCGGTGAGGAGAACATCGGCCGGCTCAGCCATCGGCGACGGCCAGGGCGGTCTGGAATACCACCAGTGCGTCGTCAATGGTGCGAATCCCGGCGAGTTGGTCATCGGTGAGGTCGAGTCGCCGGTCATAGCGCTGCTCGACCAGGTGCACGAGCCAGGCCAGCTCCATCGAGCCGATCCGCTCGGGCTGGTCGGTGGGTCGGTCGGTGAGCTGGGCGAGCATGGCCACCAGGTCGCCTCGCGCCAGGTCGGGCTGACCGGCCATCAGGAGTGGTCGCTCGGCGCCCCGGCAAGCCGGTTGGCGACCATCGTGGTGAACTCGCCCACCGTCATCAGAGCCAGCTGCTCCGACTCCTCCTCGGCGAACGTCAGCCCGTACCGGTCCTCGACCCGGACAGCCAGGTCCGCGAGGGCCAGGGACTCCAGGTCCACTCCCGCAGGCCCGAGAGTGGCGTCGTCGTCGATCCCCTCCACGTCGTAGTTCATGTCGGTAAGTTGCTCGATGACGAAGGCGCGGACCTCGGCTCTCATGGTTAACCTCTCTCCGTGAACCTGTCACCGGTGTCGGGTCGGGACACCGTCTACGTCTGGATTGGTCGGGGTTCTGGCGGTCAGCCGGTCTCAGCCGAGCGGCTGCTGCGACAGGCCGCCGCTGGGGTGCTGGACTGTCCGGCGGCGGACCTCGTGGTGACCCACCGGCCCGGCGCGGCTGCGCAGGTCACCAGGGACACGGGCCGGAGCCGGGTCACCGTGCCGGCGAGTGTGAGCCGTGGCGGCGGCGTGACGGTGGTCGCCCTCCGGACCGGCGGACCGGTGGGGGTGGACGTCGAGCAGTGCCGTCAGCTGCCCGCGCTGGGCCTGGCCCGCCGCTGGTTCGACCCGGCCGAAGTGGCCTGGCTCGCCGCCCGTCCCGAAGCCGGACGGAGTCGGGACTTCCTGCGGTTGTGGACCGCGAAGGAGGCCGTCGGCAAGGCACTCGGCCTCGGTCTGCGCGCTGGGGGTCCGGGCCGGCGGATGCCAGTCCCCGGCCCCGGAGGGATGCGCCCGGTGCCGGCTGTCGCCGATGTCTGGGTCGGCCATCCCCACTGCCCCGGGACGCTGCTCCTGGCGGTAGCGGCGGTCGGCGGCGAAGCTGAGATGGTCGTCGTCGGGGAGGCGGAGCAACCTGGTCACGATGTCCCTGCCGTCCGCAGCGTGTCCACCGAGCGCACCAGCTTGCCGGTGGTCGTGCGGGGCAGCTGGTCGAGCAGCCGCAGGGTACGGGGCCGCTTGTAGCTGGCGAGCCGCTCGGCGAGCTGTTGGTCCAGGGTCGCCTCGGTGAGGGTGCCCACCGGCTGCACGTACGCGGTGATGCCGTCGTCCCAGACGACCACCGCGGCGGCGACCCCTGGCAGCTCGGCGACCGTATTCTCCACCTCGGTGAGATCCACCTTCATCCCGCCGACGGAGACCTGGGAGTCGAGCCGGCCGTGGATGGTCACCAGGCCGCTGGCCGGGTCCACAGTGCCCGCGTCCCGGGTGTGTAGCCAACCTTCGGACCAGCGAGATGGATCGGTGCCGCCGAGGTACGGGGAGGCAGGGCAGCTCACCTGCAGCTCGCCGGCGACCTCGCGAACCTCGAGGCCGGGGACGGGGACGATCCCTGGCCGATGTCGTCCATGCAGGTCAGTGCCGATGACTCCGACCTCGGTCATCCCATACATGTTGCCCAGCGGCACGCCGAACCGATCGGTAAAGGAGCGAACCGTGGCGGCCGGCACCAGTTCCCCACCGGTGATCATCCGGGCGAACATGGGCAGTGGCCGGTCGAGCTGGGTCGCGGCCAGAAGTCCGATATGGAAGGGAACGCCGAGAACGGTGGCTGGGCTGTCGGCGGCGCCGATCGCATCGAGTACCGCCGCGCCGCTGAGTCGTTCCGGTGGGACCAGTTCGACGCCGGCGTGCAGCCCGTAGAGCAGGCCGCCGACGAGGCCGAGCACGTGCACCATGGACGGAAGCAGGATGAGTCGTTCACCGGGTAGGGCCACACCATCGAGTTGGGTGTAGCGACGCACCTCAGCGATCAGGTCGGCGGCGGTCCGACCGATCACCTTGGCGGGCCCGGTGGAGCCGGAGCTGAGTTGGACCACCGCGTGGTCGGTGGCGGCCGGGCGGTCGCCGTACGAAGTGACTCCCTCGGTGACCTCGACGAAGACTCGTAGTGCCGCGCCACCGGTGCGGACCGGCGCCACGACCACCTGTGGGGTGAGCCGTCGCAGCGCGCGGTCGGCCTCGTGGTCGGTGAGGCGATGGTCCAGCAGGATGGCCTGGGCACCGCTCCGCCAGGTGGCGAGCAGGTTCACCACGTACGCCAGGGACGGCGGCAGCCGTAGCGCGACGGCACCCCCGGGGCGCAGTCCAGCGGCGCCGAGGCGGGTCTGCGCCTCGGTGACCAGCCGGTGTAGAGTGCCGCGGTCGACCGGGGCGGGGAGCCGGAAGCAGACGTCGGCCGGTTTGCCGGTAAACAGAAAATCGTCCACCCAGTCGGGATCGGTCGAATTGGAATAGTGGGACGAGGGTTTCCCGTTCACTGCCGTTCACCGCCCAGCGCAAATAAGGGCATTCCCGCCCTTGAGGAAGTTTCACTGAGATGCTGCGGCTGACCCTACGGCAGACTTCAGATCCGCTAACAGGTGCGAAAGGATAGATCAAAAAAAGCGGCTGGCCGGATTGCCGGCAACCACTTCGCCGTGCAGGATCGCGCGCGTGCACCCACACCGAAACCAACGGGTGACCCTTCATGCGTTAGGAGGACCTTCAATACCCGAACGCATGATGCGTCTGCCCCACGACCGCCTTCCCCGCCGATCGCATCCGCGTGCGGGGATACCCCATCCTCAAATATGACATTTATTCTTCCACACCTATTGCCCAAATACGCCGGGTAATAGGCAGCCGCGCTTCGTGAACCTGCTGTCGGAGCACCCTTGTGGGTAGACACGCTGGCGCGTCGTTGCGGGGCGGCTGCTTGCGGTTCGAACATGAACGACAACCGTCAGGGGTTGCCGTAGGGTCGAGGCCATGTCGCTGCCTGCACCCGACGGTGTCCTGGCCGCTGTGCGAGACTTCGTGGCCCGGATCGACGAGCTGGATCCGGACGCGCCCCCGCTGGGGGACCTGACGATATGCCTGAGCGGGCGGGAGTCGCGGCTGGCGCTGCGCGCCCCGGTCGCCCGGGCATTGGTGGAGGCGTTGCGGGGATACCACGATCCGCGGGATCGGGGTCGCTGCGACCATTGTGGTAGCCCGCGGCTTGACGACAACTTCCTGTGTCGGGACTGCGGACAACCCAACGGGCTATTCGGGCAGATGCTCGCGGAGCGGGCAGCGCGGCACATCGAGCCGGCCGCGATTTCGACCACGCCGGTCGACGAGAGCCGGCACGCGCGGCCGGCGGGTCAGTTCGGCCGCTCGGGCAACTCCGAGTAGCACTTCACCAGGTCGTTGAAGGGAAGGCTGCCCGCCCCGCGGTGCCGGTCGGCCGGCCTCCCGGTCGAGCGACTCGCCCAGCTTGTCCAGAGCCAGGTGGAAGCCGACGGCGCTCTGCGGGGACCGCGTGGGGCAAGGGCACACGCCACGGCCACGCCGGGCGGGCCGGCATGGCCGTGGGCGCTGCGCCAGTCAGTCGTGGCAGGAGCTCGCTGTCGCGTAGCCGGAGCTGTCTCGACCAGGGTGCGGAATGGCCGCGGTGCCGTCAGGACAGGGTGGGAGTCTGGGCAAGAATGTGGAAGCGCAGGGAGCGGGCATCGGTGAAACACTCCCGCATCGGGCGAACCAGGTCACGGTGCTCCGGGCTCCGCTCCCACGCCTCGAAGTCCCCCAGACTCGCCCACTCGCTGGTGATCAACCACTGCTCCGGGTCCGCCGCCGACCGGCAGACCTGGTCAACCCGGTGTCCCGGCACCCCGTCCGCGACGAGGTGGCGCACCGCCTCGTACGCGGCTAGGAACGCCTCCGTCCGCTCGGCCGGCACCCGCACCAGGAACACCACCCGCGCCTGTGCCGCACCCACGCCAGACCGGGTCGACGCCTTCCGTTCGTCCAGTTCGGTCACTACTCACCGCCGTCACTCGGCGCCGCCCCAAGCAGGACCAGCGCACTGTTGAATCCGTCGAAGCCGCGGGCGCAGACCAACGACAACCGGTTTACCGGCCGCCGCTGCTCCCGCAGGAAATCCAGCTCGCACCCCGGCGCGACCTCCTCCGGTCCCGCGGATGCGGGCAGCGTGTCATGCGCGAAGGCGAGCAGCGCGGTCGCCACGTCCAAGGCGGCTCCCCCCTGATGGGCCCGCCCGGTCAACGACTTCTGCGTGGTGACCGGGGGCAGCCGATCCCCGAAGACAGCACGCAACGCGATCGCCTCGCTGCGGTCGTAGCGCGGCACCCCCAACGCATCCGGCACCACCACGTCGACCGCGTCCGCGCCGACCCCCGCCCGGTCCAGCGCCAGCCGCATCGCCCGGGCGTACTGCACCGGGTCGCCCGCTGTGTCCGCAGTGGTGTGCGCGCCGTCGTGGGTGGCACCCCACCCCATCACCTCGCCGTAGATCCGGGCCCCGCGGGCCAGGGCATGACTCAACTCCTCCACGACGAAGACCGCGCCCCCCTCGGCCGGCAGGTAGCCACTCGCCGACGCGTCGAAGGGTCGGTACGCCCGTTCCGGGTCCGCCCCCTCGCTGAGCATCCCGGAGGCGAGCTGACAGGCGAGCGCGTACGGGCTCAACGGGCACTCGGTCGCCCCCGCTATCACCACCGGGGTCCCCCGGCGGACCGCCCGGGCGGCGTGCGCCAAGCTGTCCAGCCCACCGGCGGTCTCGGACACCAGCACCCCGCACGGCCCCTTGAACTGGTGGTGGATCGAGAGCTGACCGACGCTGGCGGCGTAGAACCAGGCGATCGACTGATACGCCCCGACCGTCCGGTTGGACCCGCCCCACAACCGTTGCAGCTCCCGCTGCCCAAACAGGTTCCCCCCGGAGGAACTGGCCAGGGCGACCGCGTAGCCGTACGGGTCCGGGGCCCGCGGGGGCAGCCCCGCGTCGGCCAGGGCCAGCCGGGTGGCGGCGAACCCGAGATGCGTCCACCGGTCGGTCTGCACCAACCGGCGGTTGTCGGCGTAGGCGGCGGCGTCGAACCCCGACACCTCACCGCCGAAACGGGTCGGGTAACTGGATGGGTCGAACAGGGTGATCGGCCCGGTGCGGCGGGTCCCGGTACGCACCGTCTGCCAGTGCGCGTCCGCGCCGATACCACTCGGGGCGACCACCCCGATCCCGGTCACCACCGCCCGCGCGGTCACGACGTCACCGCCGACAACCGCCGGAACACCATCGCGGACTGGAAGCCGCCGAAACCGCTGCCGACCGACAATGCCACATCCACCGGCAGTTCCCGCGCCTCGTTCGGCACGTAGTCCAGGTCGCACTCCGGGTCGCGGGTCGCCCAGTTGGCCGTCGGCGGGACCACACCGAACTCGATGGCCAGCGCACAGGCGGCCATCTCGATCGACCCGATCGCACCGAGGGAGTGCCCCACCATCGACTTGATTGAACTGATCGGCACCCGGTACGCGGACTCCCCGAGCGCCCGCTTGAACGCGGCGGTCTCATGCCGGTCGTTCTGTCGGGTGCCGGAGCCATGGGCGCTGATGTAGGAGACCTGATCGGCCCGGATCCGCCCCTGGCCGAGCGCGTCGGTGATGGCGAGCCCCATCTCCAGCCCGTCCGGACGGAGCCCGGTCATGTGGTAGCCGTTGCTGCGGCTGGCGTACCCGGCGACCTCGCAGTAGATGTGCGCGCCCCGCCGCCGGGCCCGCTCCTCCTCCTCCAGCACCAGCACCGCGGCGCCCTCGGCGAGGACGAAGCCGTGCCGGTCGGCGTCGAACGGGCGGGAGGCGTGCTCCGGGTCGTCGTTGTCCGGGCTGGTCGCCTGGATGGCGTCGAACGAGGCGACGGTGACCGGGGAGATCGGCGAGTCGGCGGCGCCGCTGAGCACCACGTCCGCCTCCCCGTCGGCGATGAGTTGGTGGGCGTAGCCGATCGCGTCGATGCCGGACGTGCAGCCGGTGGAGACCACCTGAACCGGGCCGTGCAGCCCGTGCCGGCAGGCTACGTCGGCGGCGAGGCTGCTCGGTACCAACGCCTGGTACAGGTACGGGCCACCCCGGGCGGCGTCAACCAGCCAGTTCCGACCGCCGTCGCTGACCGTGACGTACTCCTTCTCCAACGCCATCGTCCCGCCGACGGCGGTGCCCAGGACCACCCCGGTGCGATCACGCAACGCGTCGGTGAATTCCAGGCCGGCGTCAACGACCGCCTCGGCCGCGCAGGCGAGCGCGAACTGCACGTACCGGTCGGCACGACGTTGTTCGGGAATGCTGAGGCCGGCGGCCACCGGCTCAAAGTCACACTCGGCGGCGATTCGCGACCGGAACGGCGACGGATCGAAGAAGGAGATCCGCCGGGTCGCCGTACGCCCCTCGGTGATCGTCTTCCAGAACCTGTCCCGAGTGGCGCCACCCGGCGCGACCACCCCGACGCCGGTCACCACCGAGCGGCGCCCGGTCACGGCGCCACTCCGATCTTCACGGTCATGACCCACCTCGTTGCGTGACGAGTTCGGTATCGACGTGGCCCAGTTCGGGACGGGGAGCGAGCGGACCGAGGTGGAACACGACCTCGGCGTCCACGGTGCCGGTGTTGCGCAGGCGATGCCGGACGTTGATCGGGACGAAGAGCGCCTCGCCGGTCGCCAGCGGGACCGGCGCGTCGTCCAGGTCAACGGTGATCGCACCCCGTGCGACGTAGAGGAACTCCTCGCTGTAGGGGTGGTAGTGCTCGGCGATCCGCTCCCCCGGTCGCAGCGTCGCCACCCCCATGAAGCCGGAGGTGCTGCCGACCGTCCGCGGACCGAGCAGTACCCGCAGCTCGCCGCCGCGGCGGGTGTCGGCGGCCACGTCCGCCGCGGCCACCACCCCGGGCTCCCGCTCACTCATGCCCGGCTCCCGTCTCTTGCGCGGCCCGCCGTTCGATCTTCTCCTTGATCACCGCGAGCTGCACCGCGCTGTTGGCGTTGATCCGATCGGTCATCTCGGCGTTGGTCAGCGGGGCGGTCGGCTTCATGGCGAAGTCCTGCGTCCAAATCATCCGGGTACCACCGGCCTCCTCGACGTAGCGCCAGTGGATCCGCATGTACTCGAACGGCCCCGGCTCCACCCGCTGCGCGTGGACCTCCCGACCATCCGGATCGGCCGTGCGCTCGCTGACCCAGCTCCACGCGACTCCGTTCTCGTCGGGGTGCATGGTGAGCCGGAACCGGACGGTGTCCCCCTCCCGGTGCAGGATCTCGGCCACCGCGTACTCGGTGAACAGGTCGGGCCAACCGGCGACGTCGTTGGTGACCTCCCAGACCAGCGGTAGGGGCGCGGCGATCACGATCTCGTTCTCCGTGTGCCCGGCCGGCTCGACGCGGCGGGCGACCAGATCCGCGACGCCGGCGATGCTGAGCTGGCCGGTCTCCTCGGGAATACGCACCTGCCACCGGTCGGCGACCACGGCGGAGAGTTCGAGCAGGGCCAGCGAGTCCATGCCCAGCTCCTCCAGCGAGGCGGCCGGGGCGCGGGTGGCGGCGTCGGCGTCGAGCCCGCAGTGGGCCACCAGGATGTCGGTAATGTCGGCGGCCAGTGGGCGGCCGTCGGTAACGGTCATGCGTTCCTCCTCGGTTGCTTGGGCAGATCGGCGAGTAGTGTCTCGACCAGACCGGTGCAGTGGCGGCCCTTACGGAACCCGGCGTCGTCGAGCACCCGCCGGACGAACGGGATGGTGGTGTGGACGCCGGGGCCAGCGACGTCGAACTCGCCGAGGGCACGTTCCAGCCGGTTGAGGGCCAGCTCCCGGTCCGGAGCCCAGACCGCCACCTTGGCCAACAGCGAGTCGTAGTGGGGCCCGACGACGTAGCCGGGATACCCGTGGGTGTCGACCCGGGTGAAGGGGCCGCCCGGGGGGACGAACCGCTCCAGCCGGCCGGGAGTCGGTGCGAAGTCCCGATCCGGGTCCTCGACGTTGACCCGGCACTCGACCGCGACTCCGTGCGTCACGATCTCCTCCTGCCGCCACCGCAGCGTTCCACCAGCGGCCAGGTGCAGTTGCTCGTGCACCAGGTCGATTCCGGTCACCATCTCGGTGACCGGGTGCTCCACCTGGATCCGACAATTGATCTCCAGGAAGTGGAACTGTTCCGCCGGATCGACCAGGAACTCCACCGTCCCCGCACCGGTGAATCCGGCCTCCAGCGCGCCGCGCAGCGCGCTGTCGGCGATCGCGTCGAGGACGGTCGCGGACAGGGCCGGGGCGGGCGCCTCCTCCACGAGCTTCTGGTGTCGGCGCTGCACCGAGCAGTCCCGGGTGCCCAGGTGCACTCCGTTGCCGTGGGCATCGCAGAGCACCTGCACCTCCACATGCCGGGCGTTGCCGAGGTACCGCTCGACGTACACCCGGTCGTCACCGAAGGCGACCTGGGCGGCGGCCCGGGTCCGCGCGTACGCGCGCGGCAGCTCGGCCGGCGCGGAGACGACGGTCATCCCCCGGCCACCGCCCCCGGCGGCGGCTTTCACGATCACCGGGTAGCCCACCTCGGCGGCCACCCGGGCGGCGTCGGCGGCGGTCGGCACCGGTGCGATGCTGCCGGGTGGCAGCGGCAGGCCGGCGCGGCTCATCAGCGCCCGAGCCGACGACTTGTCGCCCAGGACGGCCATCACCTGCGGCGGCGGCCCGACGAAGACGAGGCCGTTGTCGGCGCAGATCTCGGCGAAGTCGGCGTCCTCGGAGAGGAAGCCGTAGCCGGGGTGCACCGCCTGCGCGCCGACCAGGCGGGCGGCCTCGACGATGGCCGCCGGGTTCAGGTAGCTGCGGCGGCTCGAGGCCGGTCCGATCAGGACCGCCTCGTCGGCGAGCCGCACCGCGGCCGAGTCAGCATCCGCCGTGGAGTAAACCACCGCGGTACGGATTCCCAACTCGCGGCAGGCACGCAGCACCCGCAGCGCGATCTCGCCCCGGTTGGCGATGAGTACCTTGCCGAACATCAGCCCACCCCCCTCAGGCCGGATCCACCGCGAGCAACGGCTGGTCGTACTCCACCGGTTGGCCGTCATCGGCGAGGACCTCGGTGATGCGCCCGGCGCGGTCAGCGGTCACCTCGTTCATCAGCTTCATCGCCTCTACAATGCCGACGACCTGGCCGGGATGAATCTGGTCGCCGACGGCGACGAACGGCGCAGCGCCGGGCTCCGGCGCCCGGTAGAAGGTGCCGACTATCGGCGACCGAACGGCGTGCCGAGCGACGGGCACGGCTGCTGGTTGCGGAGGGACGACCGGCGGCGCGGCGAGGAGCGGTTGCGGGGGGACGACCGGCGGCCCGGTGAGGACCGGTTGCGGGGGCGGTTGTCCGGCGTCAGCCGCCGCGTGCCACTCCACCTCCAGGATCGCGTCGCCGCTGCCCAGCCGGATCCGCCGGATCGGCCCGGCCAGCTCGGCGAGGAGTTCCCGGGCCTGTCGGCGCAGCCCGGTCAGCGCGGCGTCCGCCGCAACGTTGGATACCGCCGCCGGAGTGGCGTCGAAGGCGCCGGCGGCCCCTGGTTCCGTGTCCGCCGTCGCGTCACCGTTGAGAGTCGTGACGCCGATCGGCGCCAGTTCGGCGGTCATCGGGCACCCGCCTTGGCTCCGAGGCCAGCGGCACCGAACCGGCGGAACCGCCGCCTTCGCTGGCGAACCAGGGTCGCGGTGGGCACGTCGAGCAAGGGCATCAGGTGCGCCAGCACCGCCTCCCGCACCGCCTGCATCGCGGCCGGCGGGTCGTGGTGCGCGGCTGGTGCCGGTTCCGGCACCACCGCGTCCACCACCCCGAGACGACAGAGGTCGCCGCTGGTCAGCCGCAGCGCGCGGGCCGCCTGCGGCGCCGCGGACCGGTCCGGCCAGAGAATCGCCGCACACCCCTCCGGGCTGATCACCGAGTAGACGGCATGTTCCAGCATCAGCACCCGGTCGGCGACCGCGAGCGCCAGCGCGCCGCCGCTGCCGCCCTCACCGGTGATCACCGCGACGACCGGGGTTGGCAGCATCGTCAGGGTCAGGATGTTCTCCGCGATCGCCGCGGCCTGGCCTTGTTCCTCCGCGCCCACTCCCGGGTCGGCACCCGGGGTGTCGACGAGGGTGACGACGGGCAGCCCCCACCGCGCCGCCAGCCGGACCAGCCGGAGCACCTTCCGGTGCCCGGCCGGACTCGCCATTCCGAAGTTACGCGCCATCAGGTCGGCGGTGGTGTGGCCCTTCTGGTGGCCGACCACCAGGACCGGGCGGCCGGCCAGCTCCGCCACACCGCCGACGACCGCGGGGCAGTCCGAGCCCAGCCGATCACCATGCAGCTCGATGAAGCCGTCGAAGGCCGTCTCCAGATAGTCCAGGGTGGTTGGTCGACCCGGGTGCCGGGCCAGCCGGACCGTCTCCCAGGCATCCCGTCCGTCGGCACCGGGGCACGGTGCCGGCGGGCTCTCCACGGGTGGGCAATCCGGTTGGGGGCCGGCGCCCGCCCGTGGCCGCCCGCCGGATGCGGCGACGAGCAGGGTGGCGAGACAACCACGGAGGGCGTGCCGGGGCACCACCAGATCAACCTGGCCGTGCCGCAGCAGAAACTCGGCGGTTTGGAACCCGTCGGGCAGCTCCCGGCCGGTGACCTGGCGAATCACCCGAGGACCGGCGAAGCCCATCCGGGCGCCACTCTCGGCCACCACCACGTCGGTGTTGGTGGCGAACGAGGCGGCAACGCCGCCGTACGTCGGGTCGGTGAGCACACTGACGCTCGGCACTCCGGCCTCGCGCAATGCCGCGACGGCCTGGCTGACCGTCGCCATCTGCATCAGCGACAGCACCCCTTCCTGCATCCGCGCTCCGCCGGAGGCGGTCACCACCACCAGCGGAACCCGGTCGGCGAGGGCTCGTTCGGCGGCCCGGGTGATCAGCTCTCCGACCGCGCAACCGAGGCTGCCGCCGAGGAAGCGGAAGTCCATCACGGCGATCACACAGGGCGCGCCGGCTACTGCGGCGGTACCGCAGACGACCGCCTCGGCCAGCCCGGTGCCGTTGCGCGCGGCGGTGAGCCGATGTGGGTAGGGAAGTACGTCGACGAAGCCGATCGGATCCACCTCCGGCGCCGGGTCAGCGAGCGCGGTGAACGATCCGGGGTCCACCAGCTGGGCCAGGCGGGCCGGCGCGTCCAGCCGGGAATGTGCGCCGCACTCCGGGCACACGTCCAGGTTCCGCCGCAGCCGCTTGCGATACAGCAGGCTGGCGCAGCCGCCGCAGCGCGACCAGAGCTGCCCGCCCCGGGGCGTGGTCGGGTTCACGGCCGGGTTCCAGGAGCGTCGAACCGGTAGACACACCGGGCCATCGCGTCTCGCGGCTCCCGCCAGGTCGGCAGGTACGGCGAGACGTACGGACGCAACCGCTCACTGACCCGGACGAACTCCGGGTGCTGCCGGGCCCCGGCGACCGCCGTCTCCCCCGGTAGCTCCGTCTCCAGGAGGTGCAGGTACAGGTCTTGTAGCCGGTAGAGCGACCGGTGCTGGACCCCGGCCAGGCGAGGCAACTCGGTCGCGTCGGACTCGGCGAAGATCTCGGCGATCCGCTCCTCCGCGCTCGGGTCGACCTTCGCGACGATCAACGAACGCTCCATCGATGAACCTCCCCCAACGGCTGCGGGCGCCGGCGGCGCCGTACGCCGAAAAGCCGGATGACTATGCGCACCATGGCGGCGTCACCGTCACCGGGGCGTCACCGGAGCCGTCCCCGGCCCAGACTTTGGTGACGGTGCGTTGACGCTGACTGTGTAGGAGCTGTGACATGCAACCTGCACATAGTGGCCTATCCCCAGTTCAGAGTGGGTTTCACAGCAATTACACACCGATCGGGGATGTTGACGGTGCGTGACTAGATTGATAATCTCCGTCACGGTTAACCCGGTGGCCGTGACCCGACGCCGTGCCGCGGGACCAGCTACCCCGACCTGTGGGGTCACGGGCAGCCGCGCCGGGGGACACAACCGAGGAACATTCCGCAGGGGGTCCGCCATGGCCGCTGGTCCGTCCATGCCGACCGCCGGGGACCGTCCGGGTACTCCGATCCGGCTGCACCTGCTGGGCGGGTTCCGGCTGTTGCACAGCAACGCCCCGGTGGTCGTACCGCGCGGGCTGCAACGCGTACTCGCGTTGGTCGGCCTGCGCCCCGGCACCACTCGCAGCCACCTCGCCGGGCTGCTCTGGCCTGACACGCCGGAGGAGCGTGCCCTCTCCTCGCTCCGCACCGCGCTGTGGCGGTTACGGCAGGACCCCTACTGCCCGCTGCACACCAGTGGGGACACCCTCCGACTAGGACCCGCGGTCCACGTTGACGTGGACGCGCTGGTCGGCATGGCCGCCCGGGTCCGGGACGGGGACGACCCGAACACCGCCGCGGCCGTACTCGCGAAGGGCCGCCACGACCTACTGCCCGGCTGGTACGACGACTGGGTGTTGGCCGAACGGGAGCGGCTACGCCAGCTGCGACTCCACATGCTCGAGGAACTGGCCGACCACTATCTGACAGCTGGCCGGCACGGTGAGGCGCTCGAAGCGGCGTTGGAAGCGCTCTCCGCCGAGCCGCTCCGGGAGACCCCCCACCGCCTGGTGGTCCGCATCCACCTCGCCGAGGGCAATGCCTTCGAGGCGGTGCACGCCTTCTACGTCTACCGAGACCTACTGCGTCGGGAGCTACGGCTCGAGCCGTCGGCCACGATGACCGCCCTGCTGGACGACACGCTCCGGCCGATCCGGCAGGCCAGCCGTGACCCCCGCGGACGCCAGCAGCCACCAACTCCCCGCGTCACCAGGACGGACATGGATGTGACGGGCAGGTGACAGGGGGTTCGGCAGCGTGGAGGACGGCATCCGCCCCGAACCGGCCGCACGGGGCACCACGGCGGAAGGAATCTCTCAAAATGAGCCGACTACTGATCGTCAGCAGAATCGTCCCCGGCGCGGAGGGACGGGTGGCCCAGATCTTCGCTGAGTCCGACGCCACCGAGTTGCCCAGCCTCACCGGCGTCCGGCACCGCTCCCTGTACTGCCTGCATGACCTGTGCATCCACCTGATGGAGACCGCCGACGTGGACCCGGACACCCTGGCCGGCGCCCGGAACCATCCGCTCTACCGGCAGGTCAACGAGCGACTCTCCGCGCACACCTCCCCGTACCTGCCGACCTGGCGCTCACCGCGCGACGCCATCGCCGGCTGCTTCTACCGTTGGGACTCCGCGGCTACCGCCGCGCCCCACGTGGCGGGCTGACGCCCACGTGTCCCGCGACCAACCGCACGTTCTGATCATCGGGGCGGGGACCGGTGGGCTCTGCCTGGCGCAGGGACTGCGCCAGGCCGGAATCGCCGTGACCGTCTATGAGCGGTACCGCACCCGAGGCGACGGCCTACTCGGCTACCGGGTGGGCATCGGACCAACCGGCAGCCGGGCACTACGCGAGTGCCTGCCGTCCGACCTTTTCCACACCTACCTGGCCACCTGCGCCAAGTCCCCCCGCTACTTCAACGTCATCACCCAACGGCTCCGGCAGACCGCGTCCTTTCCGCTACGACCGGAGACCGACGTGGTGAACACCGAGCGCTCCGTCGCCCGGATGACCCTGCGCCAGGTCCTGCTCACCGGGCTGGAGGACGTGGTCCACTTCGACAAGGCCCTCACCCACTTCGAGCAGCGCGATGACGGCAGCGTCACCGCGTACTTCGCGGACGGGGACAGCGCCACCGGCGACCTGTTGGTGGGCGCCGACGGCACCCACTCGGCGGTCCGGCGCCAGTATCTGCCGCACGCCGTCACCCGAAACGCGGGCACCATCAACATCGCCACCCGGATCCCGTTCACCGAGGAGGTGCGGGCGCTGCTGCCAGAGCGGATCGAGAAGGGCATCTCGCTCATCTTCGGCAGCGGTGGGGTGATGGGTGTCCTGCACGTCATGGAGTTTCCGTGGGACCGCTCGGGCGCCCTCAAGGACGGCCTCGATCCGGCCGACGTGGCGCTGTTAAACAGCTGGCCCGGACGGGCGCACGACAGCACCCGCGACAACGTGAACCTGGTGGTCTGGAGTACCGCCCGGCGATTCCCGCCGGACATCATGCGCCAACGCGGCGATGAGCTGATTCGGACCGCGCTCGGCCTGACCCACAACTGGCACCCGCACCTGCGCCAGCTGCTGGACCTCGCCGACCCGGCCAGCGCCCTGCCGGTCAAGGTCTCCACCAGCGAACCTGTTCCGCCCTGGAAGAGCAGCACGGTCACCCTGCTCGGCGACGCCATCCACACGATGACGCCGGGGCGCGGGGTGGGTGCGAACACCGCCCTGCGGGATGCCGCCCTGCTGACCCGGCAGCTGCGCCACACCGCCGCCGGGGAGAAGACGCTGTTGCAGGCGGTAGCCGACTACGAGGCGGCCATGCTGCCATACGGCTTCGCGCGGGTGGCGGATTCGTTGAACCGCAGCGGCACCAGCGGCGACGATCCCATGTACAAACCGGTCGTCGGGCGGCTCGCCCTGCTCGGGGCCCGGGGCTACTTCGGCGTCACCAGCCGGGTGCCGCGGCTCGCCCGTCGGTTCGTCGATGACTTCTACAGCTACCGGGGCGAGGAGGAGAACTGACCACAACGGCCGGACCCCAGCCCGGGGTCCGGCCATGCCCGCGCCGACCCTTCCGGCAACTTTGAGTTGCGCTATGACCACTGTGGGTGTGATCCGATCTGGCTACGAGCTGTGTTACCTGGCCATGCTGTCGTACCGCACCGGGAATGTGGCAAGCTGCGGCGAGCTTTCTCGACTAACTCGCTAATCGAAAAGGGGAGGTCTGCCGTGGCGTGGTCGGACTGGCCGTTGATTGTCGTGGCTCTGCTAGTGGGCGCCGCCGCCGGCTGGGTGGTCCGCGGCCGGCGTCAAGCCGCGCGGGGTGACACCACTGGGGATGGTACGCCGGCACCCGCGACGAGGATCGCCGTAGGGGAGCCCGCCCCCACCTCCACCAACCGCGACGCCAGCACCAGCACCAGCACCAGCACCAGCACCAGCACCAGCACCAGCAACAACAACAACAACAGCAACAACACCGACGGTCCTGGTGCGACCGAATCGGCTCCGGCCCCGGCTCCTGCCGCGTCAGAGCCGGCGTCGGCGGCAGAGCAGGTCGACCTGGCGCCAGCAGCCCGGGAGCACACCCCGACGGCCGACAGCGACCAGGCCGAGGAGCCGGCCGACGCCGACACGACGGCGCCCCCGGTGGTCGTCCCACACCCGGTGACGCCCGACACCGAGCCGGCGGACCCGGCCCCGGTCGCCGCCGAGTCCGGACCGGAGCCGGACACCGCTGACGACTTCCGCCGAATCCAGGGGGTCGGGCCGAAAATGGCCGCGGCGCTCCACGCCGCCGGCATCCGTACCTACCGGCAGCTCGCCGAGTTGGACGAGCCGGCGCTGCGGGAGATGATTCGCGCCGCCGGCCTGCGTGGCGCGGCGAGCCTGCCGACCTGGCCTCAGCAGGCGAAGGCGCTGGCCAAGGCGCCCGAGCCAGCGGGTGCGCTGCCGGCCGAGAGCGGCTCGGGCGCCTAACGGCGTGGGCCCGGCGACACCGGCCGACGGATACCGCACCGGGGACGGCAGTTGCCGTCCCCGGTGTGGTCGGATATCTATGTAATCGCGACTGGTGTTACCGGAAGCAGTTCAGCACCGGGCCGGTGCTACCCAGACAGTTGGTCTGCTGGTTCTCCCCGACCACAGTCTGCGAGTCCAGCGTCGCCTGCGCCTTGTCCACAAGCAGGCCGCCAGCCGGCAGCGTTGACTGATTCCCGGTCACGTGACTGCGGTAGAGCGAGATCCGGCCCATGCTGACCGCGATCCCACCGCCGGTGGACTTCGCTTCGACGGCGCGGTTGTCCCGGACCGCGCTGTTCCGGACCAACAGGTTCGACTTGGCCGCGTGGATGCCGCCGCCCGAGCCGTGCGCCGTGTTGCCCTCCACCACGCTGTCATCCAGCGGCACGAGGCCCTGGGAGGTGGAGACGCCGCCGCCGTTGCCGGTCGCGAGGTTGTCCCGGATCTCCATTCCCCGCAGGAAGATCAGCGCGTCCGAGTTCGCGATCCCGCCCCCGGTTCCCGCCTGGTTGCCGACAACGGTCGAGTCGGAGACGCGGGTACGGGCCGAGAAGCTGGCCAAGCCCCCACCCTGCGCCGCCGAGTTCTGCTCGAAGGTGCTCGTGTGTACCTCCGCCGCGGCCTGGTAGTTGCCCAGCCCGCCGCCGTAGGCGGTGGCGCTGTTGCCCGTGAAGGTCGAAGAGTGCAGGGCCAGCACCCCGTTGTTGAGCAGCCCCCCACCCTTGCCCGCCACTCCGAGGGCGTGGTTGTTGATCAGCGTGCTGTCCCGAACGACCATATTGCCGTCGTTGAACAGGGCTCCCCCGCCACCCTCCGCCGAGGACGAGGTGTTGTTCATCGCCGTCACCTGCTCGATCAACGCCGATGCGCCGTGCACCACGTGGACGGCGCCTCCCTCGGCGTCCGAGTGACCACCGACGAGCCGGACGTTACGCAGAGTCAACTCACCGGCGTCACGGACAGTGAAGAAGCGGAACACTTCGGCATCCTGCGCACGCTCGATCGTGGCCTGCTCACCCTCGATGGTGACCGGGTGGTAGATGACCGGCAGCCCCGCCTTGTCATCGGCGGGGTCACGCGGCGGCTTCTCGGCCGCGCCCGGGTTCTCGGCCGCGTCCGCCGCCTCCCGCGCGTCCCGGATCCCACCGTCGTACAGGTCGGGCTGCTGGAAGGCGTCGGTGAGCGTGTAGGTGCACCTCGGCGCGAGCCGCAGCACCCCGCCACCCTCGGCGTTGGCCCGGACCAACGCGGCGATCAGCTGGGCGCTGTCACAGGGCACCGGCGTCCCGAGGGCCTCTCCGCCGAGTTCACCGGCGGAGTCACCCTGGGCCACGGAGGCGTTCTCGCTGCCGTGCGGTCGCTCGTGCGCCGCGGCCGTGCCGGCGAACCCCGCCGCTCCGACCACCAGGCCGCTGGCTACCAGCCCGCCGGCGAGCAACCGTCGGGGCCGGCGCCGGCCCCGCGGCGGTCGCTGGCTGTCGTGATACGTGGACATCGTGCTCTCCTGCCTTCCCCTCGCACCTGAGCCGACCGGACGATTCCGGACGGTAAGGCACCGACCACGTGGTCGTCACCGAACGTCACGGTACGGACCGCAGAGAGAGCAGGCTCGACAACGTGAATAAATCACCTCTTTACCTCACATTCTGGAACACAGTGCCGACGGGTGACCGACCGGCTGGCAGTCGGCATCGTCGGGCGTTCACACCGCCGCCCCAACGGCTCGCGGGCAGCCAGAGCAACACAGCCACCCCCTTTTGGGGAGATCTACTCGCATTTGTGCCACTTTGGCGGTTATGTCGGTTTAGCTCGAGGATGGTTGCTGCCGCCTACCTGGTAGCCGAGGAACGGCACCCGGCCCCGTCCGGGTGTGCTGACTTCTCGTCCGCGACGGGGAAGGACACCAAGACCGCGATGAAACATCCGCACCACAACCACAACCACGAACCAACCCAGCCAGTTGGAGGCCGGACGAGGGGACGATGGTGGACCCTCGGGCTGGCCGGGGTAGCGGGCCTGGCCTTGACCGCCACCGCCGCCACCCCGGCCGCCGCCGCCATCGGGCGCACTCTCGCCCCCGACGACCGCCCCTCCGCCGACGGGCACCGCGAGGCGGACAAGGGCGACGGCAAGGGACGCAAGGAGGACAAGGCCAAGGGCACCCCCGTCCCCTGCAGCGCGGACAAACTCATCGCCGCGATCACCCTCGCCAACGCCCGCGGCGGCGGCATCCTCGACCTCGCCAAGGACTGCACCTACCTGCTTACCACCAACATCGAAGGCAACGGCCTTCCCGCGATCACCACCCCAATCACCCTGAATGGCAGCAAGCACACCACCATCGAACGCTCCACGGCCGCCGATCCATTCAGAATCCTCAGCGTCGACACCGGCGGCAACCTCACCCTCAACAAATTGAAGATCACTGGCGGTGTGGCCGAGGAGGACGGCGGGGGCGTCCTGGTCAACCAAGGCGGAGAGTTGACCGTCAAACACAGCACCATCACCCGCAACATCGCCGAGGACAACGGCGGAGGCATCGCCAACAACGGCACCACCAGGGTCAAGAGCTCCACTCTCACCCTCAATCGAGCACAGGCGGGTGGTGGCATCCAGAGCAACGGCCACCTCAGTGTGATCGAAACAGAGATCAACCTCAACGCCGCCGGTGATATCGGTGGCGGCATTGACGTAGGCGAGGATGGCACCGTACTGATACACAAGAGCATGGTGAACGACAACACGGCGGAAGTGGCCGGCGGACTGAACATCGATTCCGGGATCCTCCAGCTCACCCACTCGGAGGTCGTCGGCAACTCCGGCGCCGATGACGGTGGCGGAATCGTCCTCGGCGAGGCGCAGGCCACGCTACAGCAGGTGAAGATCGTAAAGAACACCTCCTTCGAGGGCGGGGGAATAGCCGCCTTCTCCGATTCCACGCTGGTGGCCGAAAAGACTCTGATCAAGAACAACATCTCTCTTGGAGAGGGCGGCGGAATCTACAACGACGGCCAGGCCGTACTGCGCAAAACCGAAATCGTCAGCAACCTCGCGGACGAGGCGGGTGGCGGGATCTTCAACGACAGCGACGGCACAATCAGCCTGTTCACCACCAAGGTCATTAAGAACATCTCCGCCGAGGACGGTGGCGGGATCTTCAACGAAGCCGGCGGCACGGTGAACCTCAACACCGCCACCGGCACCGTGGTGGCCAAGAACCGGCCGAACAACTGCTCCGGCGACGTGCCTGACTGCGCCGGATAACAGCATCCGAACACCTCGGACTCGAGGGGTTTCGTTCCCGCCGCCTGGTGGTGGGGGCGGAACCCCTCAGCCGCGCCGCCGCCCCGTGCCGCTCAGTCCCCGTTCAGGACTCGGCTACGACCACGGAACTCGGCGATCACCACACCGTCGGCTCTGGTGACCGTGACGTCGTAGATCCCGCTGCGGCCGTAGCGGAGGCGTTCGGCGGCGTGGGCAAGCAGCAGATCCCCCTCGCGGGCCGGCCGGACGAAGATGATGTCACCGCCGGCCGCTACTGTCACCGGTCCGTGGCTGTTGCCGGCCAACGCGAACGCGGTGTCGGCGAGCAGGAACAGATAGCCACCGTGGGCGATGCCGTGACCGTTGACCATCGCCCCGGTTACCCGCATCCGGGCCACCGCCGCCCCCGCCGCCGCCTCAACCAGCTCGATACCGAGCGCACGCGAGGCGACATCGGCAGCAAACATGTCGTACGCGGCGTTGCGTCGCTGCGGGTCCGGCTTTGGATGGTGACCGGGCCCGTCCGGCTCCGGTACCGTCGCGCTCTCCCGCCCGGTCGGCTCCCGCCGGTCCGGGTGGGGCGGACGATCCGACATCGCCGCTCTCCTCACTGCACGGACGAACGCTTCGACGATCTTGCCACCGTACGCCACCGCCGCGGGGTCCGGCACCACCCACGCCCCGCCGGACCCGCTACCGCGTGGCCGTGCTGCCCCGCCGTTAGGGTGGGCTCGGTCAACGGCGGGGTGGATGGGGGAACGGGTGTCCGGACCGGAGCAGCGACGCGTCGACCCCGATGTCGACCTGGCCGTGCCCGCCGATCGAGCCGAGCTGCCCGCCCACCCGGCCGCGGTGCTCGCCGCCGTCTCCGCCGGCGGTGTGCTGGGCGCGCTGGCCCGCGCCGGCCTCTCGGCTGCGCTGCCGCACGATCCCGCAGGCTTCCCGTGGCCGACGTTCGCGGTCAATCTGAGCGGATGCCTACTCATCGGCGTGCTGATGGCGGTACTCACCAAGCGGGCCGACCCACCGGTGCTGGCCCGGCCGTTCCTCGGGGTCGGGGTACTCGGCGGCTACACCACCTTCGCCACCCACGCCGTGGAGGCGCGGCAGCTGGCCGCCGACGGCGCGCCGACGACCGCCCTGGCCTACCTCGCGGCGACCCTGGCCGGTGCGCTGCTCGCCGTCTGGGTCGGCTACGCGGCCACCGACCGGCTCACCCCGTCGGTCGGCGGGACCGGGGCGGGACAACGGGCGGTGCGCAGATGACCGCGCTGCTCGTCGCGCTCGGCGCGGCCGTCGGGGCGCCGCTGCGCTACCTCGCCGACCGAGCGGTACAGGACCGCTTCGGTGCCCGCTTCCCCTGGGGAACGTTGACGGTCAACGTGGCCGGCTCGCTGCTGCTCGGGTTCCTGCTGGGACTCCCGCTCCCGCCGGCGGCCGGCGTACTGCTCGGCACCGGGCTGTGCGGCGCCCTCACCACATACTCGACAGCCAGCTACGAGACCCTGCGCCTGGCCACCGCCGGTCGGTTTCGTCCGGCGGCGGCCAACGCGGTACTCGGCGTCGCCGCCGCGGTGGCCGCGGCGGCGCTCGGCCACCTCGCGGCGACCGCCCTGCCCTGGGCGTGAGCCGGGCCCGCCACACACCTCACCAACCCGGAGTGGGTCAGGTCACCTGCGCGGCGGACACCCTCCGGGAGTCAGCTCAATGGCCCGACGTGGCCAGAACGGGCTCCGCGGCGAACGCCACGACCGGACCGACCACGAAGACCGCCGGTGGACACACCCCCGCCCGAGCCGCCACCGCGGCGATCTCGTCCAGGCGTGCCGGCAACGAACGCTGCCCCGCGTGACCGGCGTCCTGCACGGCGAGGGCCGGGGTGTCCGGGGCGCGCCCGTGCGCGATCAGCTCCGCGGCGACGGCGCCGATCGTCTCGACTCCCATCAGCACCACCAGGGTGCCCCGGGACCGGCCCAGCGCCGCCCAGTCGACCAGCGAGTCCGGATGTCCCGGCGGTAGGTGCCCGGAGACGACGGTGAACTCGTGCGCCGTCCCGCGATGGGTGACCGGCACCCCGGCCAGGGCCGCCGCGGCCACCGCGCTGGTCACCCCCGGCACCACGGTCACCGGGATCCCGGCCGCCGCGCAGGCCAACACCTCCTCGTGTCCGCGTCCGAAGACATACGGGTCGCCGCCCTTGAGCCGGACCACCCGCCGCCCAGCACGGGCGTGCCGGACCAACGCGGTGTTGATGGTGTCCTGCCCGACGGAGGGCCCCCGGGGTGACTTCGCCGCGTCTACCACCTGCACCCCCGGGCGTAGTCCGGCGAGCAGTTCCTGCGGGGCGAGCCGGTCCACCACCACCACGTCGGCGACCGCCAGCAACGCCCGGCCTCGGACGGTGATCAGGTCCGCCGGACCGGGCCCACCTCCGACGACCGCCACCGCACCCGGCCGCAACACGGGCTCGGAGTGCTGATGCTGATGCTGATGCTGATGCGGGTGCGGGTGCGGGTGACTGTGCCCGCCCACCGGGTCGTCCGGGTGGTCGTGCGGGGTCTGCGGCCGACCCACCTTGTCGACGAAGCCCGGCATCGACACCCGGTACGCGCAGGTGTCGCAGTTCATCCGGATATCGCCCCGCACCGCCTCGGCGTGGCGTTCCAGCACCAGGTCGGCGAGGGAGTCGCAGTCACCGATCAGGTCCGCCACCCGCAGGTCCAGCCCCGGGTGGGCGGCGGCGTACTCCCGGGACTGGGCCCGGATGCGATCCGGTAGCACCCCGGTGAAGAGGAAGTACGGAGCGACGACGATCCGCCGCGCCCCGAGCCGGCGCAGCCGGTCCAGGACCGCCGGCACGGACGGCTCGGCGAGCGAGATGAAGCCCGGCTCAACGCCCGCGTAGCCCCGTCCCTCCCACAACAACCGGGCCACCTTGGCAACCTCGGCGTTCGCGTCCGGATCGGTAGAGCCGCGCCCGATCAACGCCACCCAGGTGTCGGCCCGATCCGCACCGGCCAGCGCGGCATCGATCCGCTCCTCGAGCGCGGTGTGCAGCAACGGGTGCGGGCCGAGCGGTCGGCCGTAGGCGTAGGACAGGCCGGGGTGGCGCTGCTGTTCCCGGGCCAGCGCGGCCGGGATGTCACCCTTGCCGTGTCCGGCCGCGGTCAACACCAGCGGCAGCGCCACCAGTGCCCGGTGTCCCCGGCCGGCGAGCGCGCCGACCGCATCGGTCAGGGGCGGACGAGACAACTCGATGAAGCCGCCCTCGACGTCGCCGACCATACCGCCGGCACGGGTGCGGACCCGTTCGACCAGCGCGGCGAACTGCGCCACCCCCTCGGCGCTGCGGGTACCGTGCCCGACGATGACCAGTGCGGTCACTCTTCCCCCTCCACATAGAGCAGGGCGTTGAGGGCGGCGGCGGCCACCGCCGACCCGCCCTTCTCGCCCCGGTTCGAGATTCCCGGCAGGCCGCTGACGCGCAGCGCGGCCTTCGACTCCGCGGCGCCGACGAAGCCCACCGGCAGGCCGACCACCAGGGCCGGCCGGGCATCCAGGGCGAGCAGTTCGGTCAGCGCGGTGGGTGCGCAGCCCACCACCCACACCGCACCGGGCCCCACCCGGTCCAGGGCGATCCGCACCGCGGCGGCCGAGCGGGTGATCCCGGCCCGCCGGGCCAGCGCGGCGGTGCCCGCCTCGGCAACCGGGCAGACCGTTTCCCGGCCAGTGATCCCGGCGGCGACCATCGCCACATCGGCCACGACCGGCGCACCGGACCGGAGCGCGGCCAGCCCACCGGCCAGCGCGGCCTCGTCACAGACCAGATCTGTCACGTAGCTCAGGTCCGCGCTGGCGTGTACCACCCGCTCGATGACCGCGCGGGTCAGCGGCGACAGGTGCCGAAGGTCAACCCGCTCCCGCAGAATCCGGTACGACTCGACCTCGATCGGATGCACCAGCCGACTCACCCGTCCTCCCGCACCGCTGCGGCGTTGTCCGGGGTCATGATCATCGGCTCCTCCTGTCGCGGGCCGGCGGTGCGGATGGCACCAACCGGGCAGATCTCCAGACACTCCAAGCAACCGGTGCAGCGGTCGGCCCGGATGACGAGGCCGCCGGGCACCGGCCGGATGGCGTGCGTGGGGCAGGTCAGCAGGCAGGCCCCGCAGCCCTGGCAGGCGTCAACCCGCACCGGAGCGGGGCCGGTCACGTCCGCCACCGGTAGCCGCGCGGGGTGACCATCCGGCCGGCGACCCGGCGCGTCTGGCTACTGCCCACGACCACGACGCTGTACATGTCGACGATCGCCGGGTCAAGGGTCGCCAGGGTGGCCAGGTGCACCCGCTGCCCATCCCGGCTGGCGTTCCGGACCACCCCGACGGGTGTGTCCGGCGGTCGGTGCTCCGCGAGGAGCCGCAGCGCCGCCGGCAACTGCCAGTCCCGGTTGCGGCTACGCGGGTTGTAGAGCACCGCTACGAAGTCCCCCTGCGCCGCGGCGGCCACCCGACGGGCGATGACCTCCCACGGGGTGTGCAGGTCGGAGAGGCTCAGGTAGGCGTGGTCGTGCCCCAGCGGCGCCCCGAGCAGGGCCGCCGCCGCGAGGGCGGCGGTCACCCCGGGCACACCGACCACATCGACCCGGTCGTCGGCGTACTCCAGGGCCGGGCTCGCCATCGCGTACACCCCGGCGTCGCCGGATCCGACCAGGGCGACGGCCTGGCCGGCGGTGGCCTCGGCGACGGCGGACCGGGCCCGCTCCTCCTCGGCGCCGAGCCCGCTGGCGAGCACCCGGGTCCCCGGGCGCAACAGGTCGCGGATCTGGTCCAGGTACTGGTCCAAACCGACCACGACGGCGGACCGCCGTAGCTCGGTCACCGCCCGGGGGGTACGCAGTTCGGCCGCTCCGGGTCCGAGGCCGACCAGGGCGAGCCGGCCGCGCGGCGCATGCCGGGCGACCGCGACGGTCGCCATCGCGGTCGCGGTCTTGGCTACCAGCAGTTCAGCGTCCCCGCCGAGTAGGGCCGCGGCCTCCGCGACGCTCGGCGTGCCGACCGCGGCGCGAACCACCTCGCTGGGGTTGGGCACCGCAACCGCCGCCAGCTCCGCGGCGGACCAGGTCGTCAGGGGTATCCGCAGCGCGTCGGCGGTGGTGCGAATACCGTCCTCATCGGCCTTGATGTCGGCGCTGGCCAGACAGCGCAGGCTCGCCGCGCTGAGGCCCGCGGTGGCGAGCACCCGATCCAGCAGGGCACGCACCTCCGCAGCTGGCACGCCGCGGCTCGCCCCAACTCCGGCGACCAGTGCGGGGGGCCGGAGCACGGCGGTCCGCTCATCCAGGGGCACGATCCGGTCGGTGACCAGCACCCGATAGCCCGCCGCGGGGGCACCGGCGGGGACGACCTGGACGTTGGCTGGCAGTGCCGGCAGCGGCCAGGGCGCATCGGCGACCACCGTGACCGGCTCGCCGTCCAGGATCGCCCGGCTTACCGCGGCGACCGCCCCCTCGACTGGCCAACCGAGGGTGTCCAGGCCGGGCAGGTCGACCGCGTCGGTGGCGGTGGTGACCACCGGCGCCGCGTCGAGTAGCGCCCCGACCTCGGCAGCGAGGGCGTTGGCGCCCCCGGCGTGCCCACCGAGCAGGGCCACCGCGTACCGGGCCGCCTCGTCCACCGTCACCACCGCCGGATCGCTGCGCTTGTCGTCGAGCAGCGGTGCAAGGAGGCGGACCACCGCTCCGGTGGCCAGAAACGCGACGACCTGGTCGCACTCCAACCAGGCGGTCCGGAGTCCGGCGGCGGCGCTCTCCGCCTCCAGCAGCCGGGCCTGCGGCCAGGCATCGGCGAGGACACGGGCGTGCCGGCGCCCCGCCGCGGTGACCGCGACCAGACCAATCCGGCGCGACCGGGTCTCGGTGCGTTCGACGTGCTTCACAGGAGCTCCCCGGTGAGGACGACCACCGGATTGGTGGCCGCGAGACGGATCGACCCGCCGGGCAGGTCGGCGAGGCGGGCGGCGGAGAGTTGGACACCGTTGACCGTGTAGCCGGCGGCACGCAGCACGTCCCGGGCCGGGGCGACCCGGTCCAGCGCGGCGAGCGCGACGAGCACCCGCGCCGGCCGGCGGGCCGCCACCGCGGCGAGCACCCCGGTGCCGCCCCCGCCGACGAAGACCGCGTCGGCGTCGGGGAGCCCGCCCAGGGCGGCCGGGGCGGCGCCGGGAACCACCCGTACGTCCACGCCGTGCCGAGCGGCGTTGCCGTGAACCAGGTCCACGGCGGCCGGATCCCGCTCAACCGCGACGACGGCCGCACCGAGCAGGGCACACTCGATGCCCACCGAGCCGCTGCCGGCACCCACGTCCCACACCAGCCGGCCGAGCCGGGGCCGCAGCCCGGCCACGACCAGCGCCCGCACCTCCGCCTTGGTAATCATCGAGTCGCGGTGCCGGTACGCCCCCTCGGGCAGCGCCCACCCGGCGGCCGGGGCGGCGGCCGGCTGGTTGTCCACCCGGGCCGCTCCGACCGGTCCGGGGGCGAGGCTCAGCAGCACGTGCGGATCGGTCCAGCTACCGGCCGCCGCCTCCGCCGGGGTCATCCAGGTGATCCGTTCGGCGTCGGTGCCGAGGTGCTCGGCCACCACCAGCCGACGCGACCAGCCGGCCAGACCGGCACCGAGCTCCGCGGCCCCCGCGCCCGGCGCGGTGAGCACCGCGACCCGGGGCAGCGCCCGGCAGGCGTTGAGCGCCTCCCGGACATCCCGGCCATGGGCGCTGACCACGGCCGCGCCGTCCCAGGAGAGCCCGGCGCGGGCGAACGCGGCGGCGACGCTGGACACCGCCGGTAACACCCGCACCGGCAGCCCGGCCGCCCGCAGTCGCCGCACGATCCCGAAGCAGCCCGGATCACCGCTGGCGAGGACGACGGCCGGGGTGCCGGCGGCAACCGCGGTGGTGAGCCGCTCCAGGGCCGGCACCAACGGACCGAGCACGACCGTCTCCACGCCGGCCGGCACCGGCGCGGCCGCCAGGTGCCGGGCCGCACCGACCACGAGCCCCGCCCGCGCCAGCTCGGCGGCGAGGGCGGGGTGCGCCGGGTTGCCGGCGGCGTCCACACCGGCCACCGTCACCACCGTCGCTCCGACTCCGGCACCGGCACCATTGACGACGGAGTCACCGGCGCCGTCGGCACCGGTCCCCCGCCGATCCACCCCCGGCGTACCTGTCACCGGGCCCACCGCCCGCTGGCGGCCACGCATCGCCGCCCGGCGAAGTCCACCATCGCCACGTCAACGGCGACGGCGTCCCCGGCGAAGCGGCGCAGTACCGCGCGGACCCGACCGCAGAGCAGGTCACCGGCGGGGCCGAGCAGGCCGGCGGCCTCCCACAACTCGTACGCGTGCCGGCCGGTGTTAGCGGCGGTGACGGCGGCGGCCAGCTCGGCGGCGCCGCCCGCCTCGATGGTGACGGCACCGAGGAGTGACAGATCCACCTTGGAGCGGGTGTAGTGGGTCATCAGCACCCCGGCGGCGAGCTTGGCCAGCTTGCCAGCCATCCCGACAAAGGCCACTCCGGACATTCCGTGGGTGACCGCGGCGGTGACCGCCGCACCGGTGAAGTCACCCACCTCCACGAAGCACACCTCGGGCAGCTCCGGCAGCAGCGCACGGGCGGCCCGCTCGGTCCGCCCACCCGTGCACAGCACCACGGTCGACTCTCCCTGAGCGGCCGCCACCTGTACGGCCTGCACGACACTGGCCCGCCAGGACGCGGTGGAGAAGGGTCTGACGACGCCGGTCGTACCGAGGATCGAGATGCCGCCGAGGATGCCGAGCCGGCGGTTCGTGGTCTTCCGGGCCATGATCTCGCCACCCGGGACACTGATCACCACCCGGACGCCGCGGACGGCCACATCGACCAGCTCGGCGACCGCCGCGCCGATCATCTGGCGCGGGGTGTCGTTGATCGCCGGTCCGCCGACGGGCAGTCCCAACCCCGGCTTGGTCACCGTGCCCACCCCGGGCCCACCCACCAGGGCCAGCCCCGGGACCCGTCGCCAGCCGACCGTGGCGGTCAGCTCGGCGCCGTGGGTGACGTCCGGGTCATCGCCAGCATCCTTGACCACCACCGCCTCGGCGCCGCCGGCCGTACGGCCGCAGCGGGCCACCGGGAAGCACACCCGCCGCCCGGCCGGCAGTCCGATCTCGACCTGCTCCGGCGACACGCCGGTGACCAGGGCGGTCAGCGCAGCCTTCGTCGCGGCCGTCGCGCAGGCGCCGGTGGTCCAGCCGGTGCGAAGCGCCACGGGCCGGACCTTCGCGGTACGCGGCAGGTCCGGCTCACGCAACGGCGGCACCTCGTAGGCCATCAGGTCGGCCGTTCCGCCCGAGCGGTGACCCCCTGGCGAAGGGCGGCCCGCGCGGCCGGTTCCGCCCGCCGGTGACCGTGAAAGTGCCCCGGATGGTAGAGGTGCGAACGGGTACCGGCGGCCGCCAGCGCCGGCCCGACCAGGATGAGGGTGTGCTTCCAGAGCCGGTGTTCCTTGACCGTCGCCGCGAGGGTGCCGACGGTACAGGGCGCCACCAGCTCGTCCGGCCAGGTCGCCTGATACGCCACGACCGCCGGGGTGTCGGCCGAATACCCCCCGGCGAGCAGCTCGGCCTGCACCTGACCGGAGCGGGCGGCGGAGAGGAACAACGCCATCGTCGTGCCGTGCCGGGCGAACTCGCGCACCCGCTCCCCCGGCGGCATCGGCGTCTTCCCACCCTCCAGCCGGGTGAGGATGACCGACTGGGCGATCTCGGGAACGGTCAGCTCCCGACCGATCCGGGCGGCGACCGCGGTGAACGAGGAGACCCCCGGCACGATCTCCACGGCCAGCCCGAGCGCCCGACACAGGTCAAGCTGCTCCTGCACCGCGCCCCACAGCGCCGGATCGCCCGAGTGGATCCGGGCCACGGTCAACCCGTCGGCGGCGGCTCGTCGAAACAGGGGCAGCACCCCCTCCATCGGCAGCCGCGACGAGTCGACGATCTCGGCGTCCGGTCGGGCGTGCGTCAGCACGTCGGCGTGGACCAGGCTGGCCGCCCAGACCACCACGTCGGCGGCGGCGATCACCCGGGCCGCGCGCAGGGTCAGCAGATCCGCCGCGCCGGGTCCCGCACCCACGAACCAGATGGTGCCGCTCACAGTTTCCCCCCTCGGCGGTCCCGGCGGGCCGGGACCAGCAGTGTCGACAGGTACGGCGGGTCGTCGCCGGCCTCGGTGGCCGGACCGACGCGGTCGCCGGCCAGGCCCAGCCCGCTACCCAGCACCGCGTCGGTGAGTCGACCCTGCCGGCGGAGCTCGGCCAGCAACTCCGGGTGCCGCCGCCACCCCTTGTAGGCGACGACCGTGCCCGGCCCGGCGACCGCGTCGGCGAAGAGCGCCAGCCCGGCGGTGGCCGGCAGCAGGGTCAGTGGCTCTCGCCCCTCGCAGAGTGGAACTCCGCTTCTGGCGGCGAGTTCCTGCATGGCAGTTATGCCGGGGACGGTGTGCACGGCGACCGCCGGCCGCAGTTCGCGGAGGGTCTGCGCCAGATAGCCGAAGGTGGAGTAGACGTTGGGGTCGCCGATGGTGGCGAAGGCCAGAGCCCGGGCGCCATCGTCAACGGCGGTGGCGACCGCCTGCGCGGCGGCGTTCCACGCGCTCTCCCGCCGTCGGGTCACCCCACCCCGGTCGTCCAGGGCGAACGGCAGCCGGCGCAGCCGCTCCGGCGGAAGGTACGGGGCGATCGTGGTCTCGGCCCGGCCGGGAGTCACGGCGCCCGCCGGCCGGTCCAGCACGGGTACGAAGACCACGTCAGCCTCGCGCAGCACCCGTACCGCGCGCACGGTGAGTAGCTCGGGGTCGCCGGGGCCCACCCCGACCCCGGTCAGCGTCACGGTCATCGGGTCGCCGCCGCTACCAGCCGCCGGGCTGCTCGGGGCTGGCCGGCCCAGTGGGTGTGCAGGTATGAGGCGTGGATCCGGCCGGCGACGAAGCCGTGCGCGGCCCCGTCCCAGCGCCATGCCGGCTGCTCACCATGACCGGGATCGGTGCCGGTGCGGTGGAACTCGTGCCCACGAACCAGGTCACCGGCGGCGTGCGGCACCGAATCGGCGGCGGCGACCGCCGCCCGGTAGCCAAGGGTAAGCCGTCCGGTCATCCGGGCGGTCAGGTCAAGTCGGCCGCACATCGGCACCCCGTCCAGTTCGCGTCCCAGATAGAGCAGTCCGGCGCACTCGGCCACCACCGGTCCGTCGAAGGCGGCCAGATCGGCGCGCAGCCCGGTGTTGGCGGCGAGCGCCTCCACGTACATCTCGGGAAACCCGCCGCCGACAACCACGGCCCGGGTATCGGCGGGCAGCGCCTCAGCTCGCAGCGGATCGAACGGCACAACGGTGGCACCGGCGGCCGTGAGCAGCTCGGTCGTCTCGGTGTAGCCGAAGGTGAAGGCCGGGCCACCGGCGACGGCTACCACCGGCCGGTCGGTTCCGACCGGGCCGCCGACGGCGGCGGTCGGGTCCCAGGCCGGCGCGGTCAGTGGCGGCGCGCTTCGGGCCAACTCCAGCACCGCGTCGAGGTCCACCGTCGCTCCCACCAGGTCGGCCAGTGCGTCAACCACGGCGATCGACTCGGCGGCCCGCTCGGCGACCGGCACCAGGCCGAGGTGGCGGGCGGGGGCGGCGACCTCGGCGGCCCGGGTGACCGCGCCCAGCACCGGTACGCCGCCCTCGGCCAGGGCCTCGCGCAGCAACGACTCGTGCCGGGGCGAGCCGACCCGGTTGAGCACCACCCCGCCGATTCGCACCGCCGGGTCGAAGGCACCCATTCCGAGGGCCAGGGCGGCGGCGCTGCGCCCCTGACCAGTGGTGTCGAGCACCAGCAGCACGGGCGCGGCGACGAGCCGGGCGACGTGGGCGGTGGAGGCGTACCCGCGGTGGCCGACCGCACCGTCGTGCAGCCCCATCACCCCCTCGATCACCGCGATGTCGGCGGGACGGGGCATGGCTGCGCCGTACCGCAGCAGACCGGTGATCCGCTCCTCCCCCACCAGCCACGGGTCGAGGTTGCGGCCGGGTCGGCCGGCGGCGAGGGCGTGGTAGCCGGGGTCGATGTAGTCCGGACCGACCTTGTGTGGACTGACCAGGTGGCCCCGACGGCGCAGCGCGGCGAGCAGCCCGGTGGCGATCGTGGTCTTGCCGTGGCCGCTGGCCGGCGCGGCGACCACGACCCGCGGCAGGGACCAGGGGACGCTCACCACTCGATGCCCTTCTGGCCCTTCTGGCCGGCGTCCATCGGATGCTTCACCTTGGTCAGCTCGGCAACCAGGTCGGCGGCGGCCACCAGGCGCGGGTCGGCGTCCCGACCGGTGATGACGACGTGTTGAAAACCGGGTCGGGTGGTGAGGGTGTCGACCACCTCGGCGACGTCCACCCAGCCCCACTTCATCGGGTAGGTGAACTCGTCGAGCACGTAGAGGCCGTACCGCTGGGCGGCCAGGTCACGCTGGATCTGCCGCCACCCCTCGCGGGCGTCGGCGGCGTGGTCGGCCGCGCCGTCGCGCTGGATCCAGGACCAGCCCTCACCCATCTTGTGCCAGCTCACCGGGGCGCCCTGACCGGTCTGCTCGTGCACCTCGCCGAGGGCGCGGAAGGCGCTCTCCTCGCCCACCCGCCACTTGGCGCTCTTGACGAACTGGAACACCCCGATCGGCAGTCCCGCGGTCCAGGCCCGCAGCGCGAGACCGAAGGCGGCGGTGGACTTCCCCTTCATCGATCCGGTGTGGACGATCAACAATGGGCGATTTCGCCGCTGCCGGGTCGTGAGCCCGTCGGCCGGCACATGCGTCGGCTTACCCTGCGGCATCAGCGCACGCTCCGCTCGGCGGCGACACCGGCGGTCGCCAGGGCCGCCAACGGGGCGGTCGTCACGGTGGGCAGGGGGTGGTGGGCGGCGGCCAACTGGGTGGCCAGGCGGCGGGCCAGATCGAGGCGGACGGGGCCGGACTCGCAGTCCACGACGACACAGGGCGCGCCGGTCGCCCGTAGCACCGCCGCCGCCCGCGCCGCGCGGGGCAACGGGTCGGCGCCGGCGGTGGCCCGACCATCGGTCAGGACCAGGGTCAACGGTTGCCGGCGGGGGTCCCGCAGGCGCTCCACCCGCAGCAGCTCGGCGGCGGCGAGCAGGCCCTCCGCGAGCGGGGTACGCCCGCCGGTGGGCAGCTCGGCCAGCCGGGTGGAGGCGGCGAGCACCGAGGCGGTAGCGGGCAGCAGGACCTGCGCGCCAGCACCACGGAAGGCGACCACCGCCACCTTGTCGCGGCGCTGGTAGGCGTCGGTGAGCAGGGCGAGCACCGCGCCCTTGACGGCACTCATCCGCTGCCGGGCACCCATCGAACCGCTGGCGTCCACCACGAAGAGCACCAGGTTGCCCGCCCGCCCCTCCCGAACGGCCTCCCGTACGTCAACCGGGTGTATCCGCAGCGGTCCACCCGTCCGTCCCCGGGCGACCTGGTGTCCGGCGGCGGCCCGGACCGTCGCCGGCAGGTGCAGCGCACCGAGGCGGCCAGCCGGCACCCGGGCGCCGGTGGTGCGGCCACGCCCGGTCCGCGCCCGCGACCGCCGGCCCGGCACCCCCTCGCCGATGCCCGGCACGGTGAACAACCGCGCCCGGAGCCCGAGCTGCGGCGCGGCCACCGGGTGCGGGACCCCACCCGGATGGGCGTCCCCGCTCGGATGCGCGGACTGGGTGGCACCGTCCTCGGGGCCTACGGGCCGTTCCGAACCGGACGGGTCAGCCATCGAGTCGGCGCTGCCACCGGGACGGATGTCTGCCGCGGAGCCGCTGTCCGGCTCGGGCCCGGTGTCGCCAGCCGGGCCGCCCGCACCACTGGGACCGGTGTCCCCGCCCGAGCCGCCGTCGGGTGTGGTGCCGCCCCCCGGACCACCGTCGGGACCGGCGTCATCTCCCGGACCACGGTCGGGACCGGGGTCGTCGTCCGGGTCATCGGGATGCTCCTCCTGCGCCCGGTTCAGCGCCTCGTCGAGGCGTTGTTCGTCCAGTCCCGGCGGGTCGAACGGGTCCCGGCGGCGACGGTGCGGCAGAGCGAGCCGGGCGGCCACCCGGACATCTTCCGCGGTCACCCGGTCCCGGCGCTGCCAGGCGGCGTGCGCCACAGCCGTCCGGGCGGTGACGATGTCGGCCCGCATCCCGTCCACGTCGAACGCCGCACAGACCTCGGCGATCTGCCGTAGTGCCGCGTCGGTCAGCACCACCCGGTCCAGCCGGGCGCGGGCGTCGGCCACCCGCCCGGCGACCGCCGCGTCCTCCCCCGCCCAGCGGGCGGCGAAACCGGCCGGGTCCGCGTCGGCGTCGAGTCGGCGACGCACCACCTCCACCCGTACGGCCGGGTCGCGGCTGGCCGTCACCTCCACGGTCAGCCCGAACCGGTCGAGGAATTGTGGACGCAGCTCCCCCTCCTCCGGGTTCATCGTGCCGACCAGCAGAAACCGGGCCGCGTGGCGGACCGACACGCCCTCCCGCTCCACGTGGCAGCGCCCCATCGCGGCGGCGTCCAACAGCAGGTCAACCAGATGGTCGTGGAGCAGGTTCACCTCGTCGACGTAGAGCACCCCCCGGTGGGCGGCGGCGAGCAGGCCGGGCTCGTAGGCGCGGACCCCGTCGGCGAGCACCCGCTCCAGGTCGAGCGAGCCGACCACCCGGTCCTCGGCGGCGCCGACCGGCAGCTCGACCAACGCGGCCGGGCGACGTTCGGTCGCCGGCGCCGCCGGGTGGGGCCCGTCCGGGCAGCCGGGGTCGGGCGTCCGCGGATCGCAGGCGAACCGGCAGCCGGCGACCCGGACCACCGGCGGCAGCAGGGCGGCGAGGGCGCGCACCGCGGTCGACTTGGCGGTGCCCTTCTCGCCCCGCACCAGCACCCCGCCGATCGTCGGGTTGACCGCGTTCAGCAACAGCGCCAGGCGCATGTCGGCCATGCCGAGTACGGCCGAGAACGGGTAGTTCGCCCCGGGGGCCTCCGGTCGCGGCGGCCGTGGGACCCGCAGGCCCGGTTCACTCGTCGTGCTCATCCGCGGTCCTCCAGATCACCCTCGCTGGCCAGATACGTCTCCCGGAGCCGCTCCAGGGTGCTCGGCTCCGGCTTTGCCCACAGCCCCCGGTCGGCGGCCTCAAGCAGCCGTTCGGTCATGCCGCGCAGCGCCCACGGGTTGGACCGCTCCAGGAACTCCCGGGTCTCTTCGTCAAACAGGTACGCCTCGGCGAGCCGCTCGTACATCCAGTCGTCGACCACGCCCGCGGTGGCGTCGTAGCCGAACAGGTAGTCGACGGTGGCCGCCAGCTCGAAGGCGCCCTTGTAGCCGTGCCGGCGCATCGCCGCGATCCACCTCGGGTTGACCACCCGGGCCCGGAACACCCGGCGGGTCTCCTCGCTGAGGGTGCGGGTCCGCACGTCGTGCGGCATCGCCGAGTCGCCGACGTACGCGGCCGGGGCGGCACCGGTGAGGTGCCGGACCATCGCCACCATCCCGCCGTGGTACTGGAAGTAGTCGTCGGAGTCGACGATGTCGTGCTCCCGGGTGTCCTGGTTCTTCACCGCCACGGCGATCCGCGCGAAGGCGCGTTCCATGTCGGTGCGGGCCTCCCGGCCGTCCAGCCCCCGCCCGTACGCGTAGCCGCCCCACACCGCGTACACCTCGGCCAGGTCGGCGTCGCTGCGCCAGTTCCGGGCGTCGATCAGCGGAAGCAGCCCGGCCCCGTAGGCGCCCGGCTTCGACCCGAAGATCCGGGCGGTGGCCCGGCGCTCGTCGCCGTGCCCGGCGAGGTCCTCGGCCACGTGCGCCCGGAGGTGGTTGTCCGCGGCCGACTCGTCCAGCGCGGCCACCTGTCGTACCGCGTCGTCCAGGAGCGCCACCACGTGCGGAAAGGCGTCCCGGAAGAAGCCGGAGATGCGGACGGTCACATCGATGCGGGGGCGACCCAACTCGGCCAGAGGCACCACCTCGACCCCGGTCACCCGCCGGGAGCGGTCGTCCCAGGTGGGTCGACAGCCGAGCAGCGCGAGCACCTCGGCGATGTCGTCGCCCTGCGTCCGCATGGCGCTGGTGCCCCACACGGTGAGCCCGACCGAGCGCGGGTACGCCCCGGTGTCGGCGAGGTGCCGGCTCAGCAGCGAGTCGGCCAGGGCCACGCCGACATCCCAGGCGTTGCGGCTCGGGATCGCCTTCGGGTCGACCGAGTAGAAGTTGCGACCGGTGGGCAGCACGTTGACCAGGCCCCGGGTGGGGGAGCCGGACGGACCCGGGGGCACGAACCGCCCACTGAGGGCGGCGAGGGTGTGCGCCAGCTCGTCGGTGGTGCGCTCCAGCCGCGGCACCAGTTCGGTGGCGCCGAAGCGCAACACCGCGGCGGCCGCCGGAATCGCCCCACCGGTGACCTCGGAGACGACCTCCTCCGTCCGGTCGGCGGGCCAGCCGAGCGTCTCCATCCCGAGAGCGAGACGCCGGGCCAAACCCTCGATCAGATCGACGGCGTCGGCGGCGGTGCTGGCGGGCCCATCGGCCGCCTCGGTCAACGGGGCCGGCACCCGCACCCGGGCTCCGGGCGCGGCGAGCAACGCGGACTCGTCCAGGCCGTAGCCGGCGGCGAGAGCCTGCCGCAGGCCGGGCAGGGCCCGGGTCCCGCCCCACACCTGTGGGGCGCGCAGCACGGCGAGCACCAGGTTGACCCGGGCCTCGCCGACGGGTGCTTCGGCCAGCACGTGCAGGCCGTCGCGGATCTGCACGTCCTTGACCTCGCAGAGGTAACCGTCGAGGTGCAACACGAAGTCGTCGAAGTCGTCGGCGGCCGGCATCTCCGACTGGTGCAGATCGTGGTGCAGCTCCGCGGTACGCACCAGCTCCCAGATCTGTCCCCGGACGACGGGCACCTTCGCCGGGTCGAGCGCCTGCACGGTGGCGTACTCGTCGAGTAGCTGCTCCAGCTTCGCCAGGTCCCCGTAGGTCTCGGCGCGGGCCATCGGCGGCACCAGGTGGTCGACGACGACCGCGTGCGCGCGGCGCTTGGCCTGCGTCCCCTCTCCCGGGTCGTTGACGATGAACGGGTACACCAGCGGCAGGTCACCGAGGACCGCGTCCGGGGCACAGTCGGCGGCCAGTCCGAGGCCCTTGCCCGGCAGCCACTCCAGGGTGCCGTGCTTGCCCAGGTGCACCACCGCGTCCGCACCGAAACCGCCCGCCGCGGCGGGGGCGGCCAGCCACCGGTACGCGGCCAGGTAGTGGTGGCTCGGGGGCAGGTCCGGATCGTGGTAGATGGCGATGGGGTTCTCCCCGAACCCGCGGGGCGGCTGGATCAGCAGGACCACGTTGCCGAACCGCAGGCCGGCCAGGACGAGGTCGCCACCGTCGGTGTACAGCTCGCCCGGCGGCTCCCCCCAGTGGCTGACCATGTCGGCACGCAGTTGCGCCGGCACCTGGTCGAACCACCGCCGGTACGTCTCCCGCGGCACCCGCGCGCTGGCGGCGGCGAGTTGCTCGGGGGTGAGCCACTCGACGTCGTGGCCGCCGGCGGCGATGAGCGCGTGGATGAGGGCGTCCCCGTCGTCCGGGACCGGCGCCGCGCCGAGGTCGTAGCCGGCGGCGGCGAGCGCGGCGAGTAGCCGCACCGCGCTGGCCGGGGTGTCCAGGCCGACGGCGTTGCCGACCCGGGAGTGCTTCGTCGGATACGAGCTGAGCACCACCGCCACCCGTTTGTCGCCGTTCGGCAGGTGCCGCAGCCGGGCGTGCCGGACGGCGATTCCAGCTACCCGCGCAGCGCGCTCCGGCTCTGGTGCGTAGACCGACAGCCCGTCGGCGTCGAGCTGTTTGAACGAGAACGGCACGGAGATGATCCGCCCGTCGAACTCGGGGATCGCCACCTGCATCGCCGCGTCCAACGGGGACAGCCCGGCGTCGCTGTCGGCCCACTGCTCCCGCGTGCTGGTGAGGCAGAGCGCCTGGATGACCGGCAGGTCGAGGGCGGCGAGCGCACCCACGTCCCAGGCGTCCTCGTCGCCACCACCGGCCGCGTCGGCGGCCACAGTGCCCCCGGCGGCGAGCACGGTGACCAGCAGCGCGTCGCAGCGGGCGAAGAGTTCCAGTGGGCCCGCGCCGGCGGTCAGCCCGCGCAGCGAGCCGCAGAAGATCGGCACCGCGTTGCCCCCCGCGGTCTCCACGGCGTCGGCGAGCGTGTCCACGAAGGCGGTGTTGCCGGCGAGCGCGTGCGCCCGGTAGAAGACGATGCCGACGGTCGGCCGGTCAGGGCTGATCGACCGTTCCCCGTGCGTCCCGTACGCCGGGGTCGGTGCGGGGGGCGCGAACCCCTCCCCGGTGAGCAGCACCGTGTCAGAGAGGAACCGGGCCAGCTGCGCCAGGTTCTCCGGGCCCCCCTCGACCAGGTAGGACAGGGCTTGGGTGGTGACACCGGAGGGCACGGTGGAGGCGGCGGTCAGCTCGGCGTCGGGGACGCTCTCCCCGCCCAGCACCACCGTCGGCACGTCCGCGGCGAGGACCGCGGCCAATCCGTCCGGCCACGCGGCCCGACCGCCGAGCAGGCGTACGACGGCCAGGTCCACGCCGTCGAGCAGTTCCGGTACGCCGTCAGCGGCCACCCGGGTCGGGTTGGCCAGACGGTAGTCGGCCCCGCTCGCTCGCGCGGCGAGCAGGTCGGTGTCGGCGGTGGAGAGCAGCAGAATGCGCACGGCAAACTCCGGAGAGTGACGCCCGCGCGGAGGTGCGGGCGATCAGCGGAACGGGAGACGATTCGGCTTCGCGGGCGCCACCTCGGGCCACCCGACCGGGCGGCCGACTGGACCCGCGTCAGGCAGCGATCAACCGCGGGCAGCGGGGCGGAGAGCGACGGCGCCAATCACGGCAGTGGGGCCGCTCTCGACAGCGGGCCCCGTCGCGGCAGCGCCGGGCCGCGGAGCGGTCGCGGGCACACCGTCACCCGCCAGGTTGGCACGACATTTGTCGATGAATGGGATGCTACGCATCGGGTCCTCCTCGGGTATCCACGCCCTGGGGTGCACCGACGGCCGAAGTATCCTGGCTCCCGGATTGACGCTCACCCCCGGCCTTCCAACCGCGCGACGCACGGTCGTGGCTCCACAAGGAGGATCGCTCCCCGGTGACAGTGGCGGGACCGCGCCGGATTCACACCGGCTTCCTTCACTGCCGTCCGGCCGCGAACTCTGCCACACCGCTACGTCCCGGTCAACGCAACCGAGGTGAGACCAGTGGGTCAACCGGTCCCGGAGCCATGGCCCCGGGCGCGGCGACTACCGAAGGCGCCGCTCCGGGTGGGCCCGGTTCCAGGCGCGCATCCGCTCGGGATAGCCCATCTTGGCCGCTTCGTACAGCGGCAGGGCCAGCCGGCGGGCAAGCTCCGCGGCAACCCGTGGCGACCTGGTACGGCGGCGAATCCACTCACCGTCGTGCGCGATCGCCACCACCGTCGTGTCCGTCGCCGTCGTCTCCGGCTCCAGGTAGAACTCGACTCCGGTCCGGCTGGCGACGAACTGCTCCAGCGCCACCAGGTCCGCACGGGTGCCCTCCCGGTCGAGCTTGGTCGGCACCCCGTCAGATCCCCAGGTACGCGACCGCTTCCGACTGAACCAGCCCATGCCGCTCCTCCTTGCATCTCCAGTGCCGCCGGCCTCCAGTGCACCACCCTTGGCTGAGCGCCATCTGTACGCCCCCTGATGCCGGGCTGAGGGTACGTCGTGAGCGGGTGGAGCCAGGTCCACAGGGCTGGCCGGCTCAGCGCGACGGGGGCGGGAGTGAGGCGTGCGTCACCGCGAGCACGAGCCGGTCCCAGGAGTGGGTCAAGCTGCGGCCAGTGAGCTCGGTGAGCCGGCGGAGCCGATGGCGCATGGTCTGTGGGTGCAGTCCGATCGTGGCCGCGGCCTCGATCGCCGACCCGTGGGTGAGGTACGCGTGCAGCCCCTCGAGCAGGTGGGCGTTGGCGGGGGTGAGCACCGGCCCGAGGACCGCGGCGTGCAGTGCGGCACGGTCAACGGGGGGCGCGCCATGCAGTACCGCGACGGTGAGCGCGTCGCCGCGGTCGAGGAGGGTCCGGCGGGCGAACGCCGCCACGGGCGCGTGCTCGAGCGCGGCTACCGCGGCCCGGTAGTCCTGCGGCAGGGTCGCCGGGGAAGCGCCACTGATCAGACAGGCCCGCCAGCCGCCGGCGGCCACGGCCGTCGCGACCGCGGACCGATCGTGCTCGTCCGGGAGCAGCAGCACACCCGCGCCGGCCCGCACCGTGCTCAGCAGCGCTCCGGTACTCAGGTCGACCGGGCCGTGGTCCGCGCCGACGGCTGGCGACGCAACGAGCGCGGCCACGCGGGCCGGGTGGGTCTCCGGACTGGCCTGGTCGCCGACGGCGAGGAGGAGGCCGAAGCTGGCGGGAACACGGACGTTGAGCTGCTCGGTACGGTCGGCGAGGGCGCCGGGCGAGGTCTGGCGACCGGCGAGCAGATCGTGCAGAAACTCGTCGATCAGCCGGCGCCGGTCGGTGATCAACTCGGCGGCCTTGTGCTGGTAGCCGTTGGCCAGCGCCTCGGACAACTCGTCAAGCGCGGCGACGAGGGCCTGCACCAGCGCGGCGAGGTCGGCGACGGTCAGCCCGGGCGGGGCGTGCTCGGCGACAGCGTCGGTGATGATGGCCGCCGCGACCCGATAGGCACGCAGCACCGCCAGCAGTGGTCGACCGTCGGTGGCACGGGTGGCACCGATGCCCCGAAAGCGGCTGATGTCCCGGGCAGTCAGCCGAGTGCCATCCACCCACATCTCGGTGAGCCGGGTGACGGCCCACTGGGCGATGGCCGTAACCTCCCGCAGTTGGGTGTCGCTGAGTTCGCGGTAGATCGGGACCTGGTCAACGACCGCGCCGACCATCTCATCCACCAGGGGCGAGTTACGCTCGGTGAGCATCCGATGCATGACCAGGCGTTCCGCGAGGCCCACCCCGGTCACCGCCCCTCGCACTGCCAGCCGGCCCGACCTCCCCGGACCGCGCGGATTGACAATACTCATGCTCACCTGGCGCGGAAGTGGTGGCGTCGCCCGGTTGACTGCGGCACGGTGGGGCAACCCCCGGCGCCGCCTTGCCCCCGCGAGCGGCCCGGAAGCGGGTCAATGCCCGCCCGCACCGATAGGAGGCAGCCGTGGAAGCTGACGTCGTCGTGGTCGGAGCCGGCCTGGCCGGGCTGGTCGCCGCCGCTGAGGCGGCAGACCTCGGCCGGAGCGTGCTCCTCGTTGACCAGGAGGGGGAGCAGAACCTGGGCGGGCAGGCCTTCTGGAGCCTGGGCGGACTGTTCCTGGTTGACAGCCCCGAGCAGCGGCGGATGGGCGTCCGGGACTCCCTCGAGCTGGCCCGGCAGGACTGGTTCGGCAGCGCCCAGTTCGACCGGGACGAGGACCGGTGGCCGCGCGCCTGGGCCGAGGCGTACCTGGAGTTCGCCGCCGGAGAGAAGCGGTCCTGGCTACGGCAGTACGGGCATCGCGTCTTCCCGGTGGTCGGCTGGGCCGAACGCGGCGACGGCCGGCCCGGTGGGCACGGCAACTCGGTTCCACGGTTCCACATCACCTGGGGCACCGGTCCCGGCGTGGTGGAGCCGTTCGAGCGACGGGTCCGGGCGCACGTCGACACCGGGCGGATCCGGTTCGCGTTCCGCCACCAGGTTGACGGGCTACTCGTGGAAGCCGGCGCGGTGGTCGGGGTGCACGGCAGCCGGCTGGAGCCGACCACGGCCGAGCGAGGCCGGCCGAGCAGCCGCACCGTGGTCGGCGAGTTCCAGGCCCGGGCCCAGGCTGTCATCGTCACCAGCGGCGGCATCGGCGGCAACCACGACCTGATCCGCCGGGCGTGGCCGGCACGGCTCGGCAGCCCGCCGAAGCGGATGGTGGCCGGAGTGCCGGCCCACGTGGACGGCCGGATGCTCGGCATCGCCGAGGAGGCCGGCGCCAACATCATCAACCCGGACCGGATGTGGCACTACGTCGAAGGGCTACGGAACTGGGATCCGATCTGGGAGAACCACGGAATTCGCATCCTGCCCGGCCCCTCCTCGCTCTGGCTGGACGCCGCCGGCAACCGGCTGCCGGCTCCGTACTTCCCCGGCTTCGACACCCTCGGCACCCTGCGCCACCTGCGCCGCAGCGGCTACGACTACTCCTGGTTCCTACTCACCCAGAAGATCATCGAGAAGGAGTTCGCGCTCTCCGGCTCCGAGCAGAACCCGGACCTGACCGGCAAGGACCTCAAGCTGCTGCTGTCCCGGGTACGGGCCGGTGCTCCCGGACCGGTCGAGGCGTTCAAGCGGCACGGCGAGGACTTCGTCGTCGCGGACACCCTCGACGACCTCGTCACCGGGATGAACCGCATCGCCGACCCGGACGTGCCGGCGATCGAGGTAGGCCGGATCCGTACGCTCGTCACCGAGCGGGACCGACAGCTCACCAACACCTTCTGCAAGGACGCCCAGGTCAAGGCGATCCGCTCCGCCCGCAACTACCGCGGTGACCGGCTCCTGCGGGTCGCCGCGCCGCATCGCCTCCTGGATCCGAAGGCCGGGCCGTTGATCGCCGTCCGGCTCAACATCCTCTCCCGCAAGACCCTCGGTGGGCTGGAGACCGACCTGGACGGTCGCTGCCGGACCCGCGACGGCGACGTCTTTCCCGGCCTCTACGCCGCTGGCGAGGTGGCCGGGTTCGGCGGTGGCGGCATGATGGGCTACAACGCCCTGGAGGGCTCCTTCCTCGGCGGCTGCCTCTTCTCCGGCCGGGTCGCCGGCCGCGCCGCCGCCCGCCAGCTCAGCTGACCGGCTGGGCCGGGCGGGCCACCGTTCGAAGGTGTGGATCCACAGTCCGTGGGCGACGCCGACCTGCACCGCGGTCGGGCCGAGCACCGCGAACGCAGCGACCAGGCACGTCAGCAGGGTGCGGCCGGGCCGGGACGATCAGCGGGGAGGGCGGGTCACCGGCAGCAACGCCAGCGACGGCAGCAGCAGGACCGGCACGACCAGCAGGGCCTGCAGCGTCCCGACCCGGTCCCCGAGCAGGCCCAGCAGCGGCGGTCCGGCGAGGAACGCGGTGTAGCCGATCACGGCCACCACGCTGACCCGGGCCGCGGCGTGCTCCTCCGCGTTGGCCGCAGCGCTCATCCCCACCGGGAAGCTGAGGGAAATGCCGAGGCCCCACAGCGCCACCCCGGCGACCGCAACCGGTCCGGAACCGGCCAGCACCGCCACGATCACGCCGACCACGGCGAGCAGGATCGTGGTGCCGAGCACGGGCACCCGGCCCCAGCGGTCCAGGGCGAGGGTGCCGACGGTCCGTCCTACGGTCATGCCGATCACGAACACGCCGTAGACGGCGGCTCCGGCCGCCTCGGTGACCCCGTAGCCATCCACGAACGCGACCGCGACCCAATCGGTGGCGACCCCTTCACTGAACGCTGCTACCAGCACAAACAGGCCGATCAGCAGGGTCCGCGGCTCCCGCCAGGCGGCCAGCACCGCCCGGCGGCGGGCCGCCGCGGAGCCCGCGTCACCGTCCGGCGCCGGCTCGGGGACCGGCAGGAACGCCCGAGTGCCGGACACCGTGCCGAGCAGCACCACCACGCCAACGAGCGGCAGGTGGACCGCCAGCGCCAGCCCCACCTCAGCGGCCACCGCACCGAGGCCAGCCCCCGCCACCGAGCCCAGGCTCCAGGCCGCGTGGAACCGCGGCATCACCGTACGACCGAGCCGCCGCTCAACCGCGGCACCCTCAATGTTCATCGCGACGTCACAGGTACCGGTGCCGTAGCCAAGGACAACCAGACCCACCGCCACCCCGGGCAGCCAGCCCGCCGCGCTCGCGCTGACGCCGGCGATCCCCAAGCCCACAGCCACCAACAGGGTCGCCACCGCCACCGTCCGGGCGGTGCCCAGTCGCTGGGCGACCAGACCGGAGGTGGGCATCGCCAGTACCGCTCCCGCCGACATCGCGAGCAACAGCAGCCCTAGCCGGCCGGCGGTGAGGTCAAGCGCCTCCCGGACCGCCGGCACCCGGGCAAACCAGGACCCGATGGCGAGGCCGTTGAGGGCGAACACCACCGCGACACCGGTGCGGGCGGTGCGCACCAACCGGTGTGCGGCAGCAGGCGCGGCCGCGGATGTGACGCTGCTCACCACAGGTTCCTTTCGCTTGAGTATTGGTCCTGGCCGCACGAGCACACCCCTGAGAACGTTCTCAGTGCAAACCGAAAAAGTGCCCGCAGGTCAACGCCGTCGGGCCGAGCAATAATGTCCTGACGACAAGCGTCGCCCCGGCGACGGGAACGGGGGACCACGATGCCGGCACCGCAGCGCGCGCCGACCCTGGCGGATGTGGCTCGGGTGGCCGACGTCTCCCGGGCCACCGCCTCTCGAGTACTCGCCAACAACGGATACGCCGCGGCCCATACCCGCGACCGGGTCACCGCCGCCGCCGAGCAGCTCGGCTACGTGCCGGACCCGGCCGCCCGCGCCCTGGTCCGGGGCACCGGTGTGCGGCTGGTCACGGTGGTCCACGGCACCTCGCCCCGGGTGCTCGAGGACCCGTACGTCGACCAGGTTGTCGGCGCCGCCGCCCGGGTGTGCGCCCCGCACGGCGTCGGTGTGGCCCTGCACTGGCTGCCGACCCGGGACCTGGCCCAGCTGCGCCAGCTCGGCGAGCAGCGCGGGGTGAGCGGGTTGATCCTGGTCAACACCACCCCCGCGGTCCTGGCCGCCGTGCCGCCCACGCTGCGCGGCCGGGTCGCCTCGCTCGGCGTCGGTTCCTCCGTGGTGGCCTCCTTCGACATCGACAACGGTGGCGGCACCACAGCGCTGGTGGAGCACCTGTACGCGACGGGCCGCCGCCGCATCGCCATGATCAGTGGTTCTCGCTGGCTACCCTGCGCCGGCCGCTCGGTACGCGCCTACCGGGGAGTGCTCCGCGCGGCGGGGCTGCCACCCCGGCTGGTTCGGGGTGACTTCACCGCGGGCCGAGGGCGTGCCGCAGCCCGGGAGGTGCTGGCCCGCTGGCCGGACACCGACGCGATCGTCGGCGCCAGCGACGTGACCTCGTTCGGCGTGATCAACGGGCTTCTCAGCGATGGCGTCCAAGTCCCCGGGGACATCGCGGTGACCGGCTTCGACGACACTCCACTGGCCGCGATGACCAACCCCTCGCTCACCACGTCCACCCACCCGGTCGCCGGAATCGCGACAGCAGCCGTGACCGCCGTACTCAACGGCGATGCGGTCCTACCGCCAACGCTCTTTCCGTCCCGCCCGGTGCACCGGATGAGCGGCTGACGCAACGCACTACTCCGCACAAACGGCAATGCCCGGCGTGCGCATCGGCAGCGGGGCGATCGTTGCTTCTGGATCTGTCGTCGTTCACGATGTCCCCGAATACAGCCTCGTCGGCGGCAACCCGGCCCGGTTTTTGGCCGCCGCTTCCCCGAGGAAGAGGTTGCCCGCCTGATGGCGGTTGCCTGGTAGGGCCGTTTACCACTCATCACCGATCACATTCGCACGATCATGTCCGGCAGCATTGACGCCCTGGAGACCGCCGCGCCGCCCAAGGGCTGACGGGTCTTATCCATCGGAATCATCGGTTCGGGGCCGCTACGGGGGACGACTCATTTGTCGCTCCCGACGGAACCGGGGTACTTCCGGTCTACTCGCTGTCGAGCTGCCCCATCAGGAGGGGCACGACGGGCGCACGACGCTATTTCGGGTAACCGGTTCCGGCGATGCGCTGATGATCCGCATCGCCGAGCCGTCAGTCGCATTGCTGGGGCAGCTCGACAGCGGCCGGGCCAAGGCCCATCAGGCCGGGCACGCTTTGATGACCCGCCATCGGGCGTCCGCCTCAGAGTTCCTCCGCCAGCTCGGCTCCCTGCCACAGCGACGATTCGTTGATCATTCACGGAGTTCACGAGGAGGGCGGGTGGCGGGCACCAACGCGACCGACAACAACAGCAAAATCGGTACCACCAGCAGGGCGTGCGGTGTCCCGACCCGGTCGCCGATCAGGCCCAGCAAGGGCGGGTCGGCGAGGAACGCGGTGTAGCCGATCGCGGCGACCACGCTGCCCCGCGCCGGCCTCACTGAATGCCGCGACCAACACAAACAGGCCGATCAGCAGGGTCCGCGGCTCCCGCCAGGCCGCCCGGCCGCCCGGCCGCCCGGCCGCCCGGCCGCCCGGCCGCCAACAGCGAACGATGGCGGGTCGCCGGGGACACCTCACGACTGGATCCTCTCGCCCGAGCGGTGGCGCTTGGGCCGTGCCGCACGGGCACACCCCGAGAAGCATTCTCAACACACACCGAGTCTCCCCGCGTCGGCTCGCGCGCAGTCAGCCGAGCACCGACCGGCACGCCGCGCCGCTGCCGCCCCACCGGCCCGGTCCTTGTTAACGTGAGTACGCGGCGACACCGCACCTGCCGGCACTCCCCTCGTACCTGGCACCGACCGCACCACCCTTCGGCCCGGCGGACCGGTTGACGGACGAGGGAGGCGACATGGCCGACGGCCCGGCGGAGGCGCCTCCGCCGCCCGTAGCCCCCGATCCGGATCAGCACCGCCAGGCCGCGCCGGACGCCACGCGACCTGGCCGCTGGGCCCGGCCAGTGCGGGCCTGCCGACGGAGCGCGACACGGCTCGCAGCCGGAGCGCGGCGAGTCACCGCCCGGCTGACACCAGCGGCCCGTCGGTTCGCCACCCAGCTGGTCTCAGCGGCCCGGCGACTCGCCACCCGGCTGGCACCGACCACCCGGCGGCTGTGGCGGTGGCTGCTCACGGTGGCCCGTACCGTCGACACGGCCGCGAAGCAGGGACCAGCCCCACCCCCACCGCAGGACCCGATCGAGCGGCGGGAGCCGGCCGGTCCGATCACCGTCTTCGCCCGGGGCTACGTCTTCACCTTCACCATCCGCGCCGACCTCACCTGGCGTTCACAGGGACTACGACCGGATCAATTGGCCTGGTACGCCCACTACTTCCTGCCACCGGCCAGCCAACGGCTCACCAGCATCGCCGCCGATCTCGCCCGCACCGTCGCACCCCACCGGGCCGGCGAGCTGGAGGCACAGCTGCAGCGGAAGCTCGCCCAGCAGGAACCGTGGTCGTTCGAGCGCGGCGGTCAAACGGTCACCTGCCGCCCCAGGGCGTGGGTACAACTCGATGAACGAGTCCGTCAAGCCCTCCAGCCCTACTGGGAACGGGTGATCGCGCTGGACTGCCGGCACGAGGAGTTGCTACGCCGCGCCCGCTACGCCGAGCAGCTCAACCGACGCTGGTCGGCGATTCTCGCCGACCTGCCCGACGGCGATGTCCCGGAGACGGTCCGCGAGGAGCTCGCCCGCGCCCGGGAGCGGACCCTCTCCGAGCAGCGGGCCGCCGCGCGGTGGAGCAGCGAACTATTACGCCAACGCCACACCGGCCCGGAGTCCGAAACGGAGCCGGAGCCGGAGGTCTCCGGCTAACGCCCCGGACTCGAGCTGCGCGCCGCTCAGCTGGGAACGTCGCGGCGGCGGAAGCCGACCAGCCCGGCGGCGAGCAGCGCACCGGCCACGGCGGTGAGCAGCACCAGCGGCAGCACGGTCACCTCGACCGCCGGCACCGCCGGGACATGGGTGTACGGCGAGAGGTTGAGCACCGCCTGCGGCAGGTCGAGCGCCGCGCCGAGCTGCCCCAACAGCAGGAATCCGATCAGCACCGCCCAGGACAGCGACACCGACCACCGGGGAACCAACCCGAGCAGCGCGGTCACCAAGCCCGTCACCACCAGCAACGCCGGTAGCTGCAGCAGCCCGGCCCCGCCCAGGTGGAGCGCCCACCGGCCCGGATCACCGGCCGCGAGTCCGTAGCCGAGGCCGGTCGCGAGCCCGGCCAGCAGCACGAGGACCGCCGCGCCCAGGGCGGCGCCCACCACCTGGGTGGCCAGCCAGCGAACCCGGCCCACCGCGGTCGCGAGTACCGCCTCCAGGACGCCGCCCGACTCGTCGGCGCGGGTACGCAGCAACGCCTGCACCACGTACGCGCCGATGACCAACGCGAACACCCCCAGCATCGCGGCGAGGAACGCGTCAACCAGGTCGTCAACCCCGCCGCCCATCGCGGCGATCAGCTCGGCGGCGGCCGGATTCTCGGCGATCACGTCGTTGACCTCGTCCGCGGCGAAGCCCATCGAGACCCCGAGGATCACCACCGCCACCGACCAGCCGACCAGGGAGCCGCGGTGCAGCCGCCAGAGCAGTCCGCTCGGGCTGAGCAGGCCGGCGGCGGCACGGGCCGGCCCCCGCCGGTCGCTCAGCAACCCGGCGCCGAGGTCCCGCCGACGGGCGAGACCGAACGCGGCCAGGGTGGCGCCGACCAGTAACACGACCGGCAGGCCCAGAACCCACCACCGCTCGACGCCGAACGCGCGTACCTGGTTGCCCCAGCCGAGCGGGGAGAGCCAGGACGGCCAGGCGCTCACCAGTTGCAGCCCGTCCCGCTCACCCAGGACATCCCCGGCGGCGCGGAGCAGGAACGCCACCCCGATCGCGGCCGCGGCCAGCGCGTTCGCACCACGGGAGGTAACCGTGAGCTGGGCGGTGACGGCGGCGACGGCGGTGAAGGCGACGCCGACGCCGCCGACCGCCCCGGCGGCGGCGAGGGATCCGGCCAGCGGCAGGCCGGCGGCGGCGAAGGCCAGCCCGAGGAGGAGGGCGGCGGCGACGTTCGCCCCGACGACCACAAGCAACGGGGCGGTGAGCAACGCGTGCCGACCGACGACCGCCGCACCGAGCAGCTCCGCCCGGCCGGTCTCCTCGTTCTGCCGGGTGTGCCGGACGACGGCGAACGTGCTGACCAGGGCGGCAAGCAGGGTTAACGTCAGGTACGCCTCGGCGACGACGATCGAGCCCAGGTCGGCGTTGAAGATCGGCCCGTTGAAGGCGCGCGCCACCACGCTGGTGAGCGCGGTGTCGGCATAGCTGAGGCGAGCGGCCTCGTCGGGATAGAACTCGATGACGCTACCGGCGAGGGCGAACCCGAGTAGCGGCGTACCGAGCAGCCAGGCCCCGAGCTTGATCCGGTCGCGGCGCAGGACGAGCCGGGCCAGTCGGCCGGTGCCGGTGAATGCGCTCACTGGGCCGGCTCCGCGCCGCGGTCGGCGACGACCTGGCCGTCGTCGGCCCCGTCGTAGTGCCGCAGGAACAGCTCCTCCAGGGTGGGCGGTGCGCTCACCAGCGCCCGGACCTCGAAGCGGATCAGGTGGGCGAGCAACGCGTCGAGGTGCTCCGGCTCGACCTCCAACCGGACCCGGCCGTCAACGGCCCGGACCTCGTGCACGCCGGGTAGCTCCGCGACACCGGTCAACGGGCGCACCGTCTCGACGGTGACCGTGGTGCGGGCGAGGTGCCGCAGCTCACTCAGGGAGCCGGACTCGACGGTCCGGCCGGCGCGGATGATGCTGACCCGGTCGCAGAGCGCCTCCACCTCGGCGAGCACGTGACTGGAGAGCAGCACCGTGGCGCCGTTGCCGGTGAGCCGCCGCACCTCTTCCTGGAACACCGCCTCCATCAACGGATCGAGCCCGGAGGTCGGCTCGTCGAGCACGTACAGCTCGACCTCGGAGGCGAAGGCGGCGACGATCGCCACCTTCTGCCGGTTGCCCTTGGAGTAGGCCCGGCACTTCTTCGTCGGATCGAGGTCGAACCGCTCCAACAGCTCGTCGCGACGGCGCTGGTCCAAGCCACCGCGCAGGGCCCCGAACAGGTCGATCGCCTCCCCGCCGGAGAGGTTGGGCCACAGGTTCACGTCGCCCGGCACGTAGGCGAGTCGGCGGTGCAGCGTCACCGCGTCGCGCCACGGGTCACCGTCGAGGAGCCGCACCTGGCCGGCGTCACCGCGCAGCAGCCCGAGCAGGACGCGGATGGTGGTGGACTTCCCGGAGCCGTTGGGCCCGAGAAAGCCGTGCACCTCCCCCGCCTCCACCTGCAGGTTGAGCCCGTCGAGCGCCCGGACCGCGCCGAAGCTCTTCACCAGGCCGTCAATCGCGATAACGGGCATGGGATCTCCTGTCGCCGTCAGTTCGCGCCGGGTGCGCACGTCGGTACCCCACCCGGGTGAACCGGTCGCCACCACCCTAGGGGTCCCGCGCCACGCTATACCGGTCGTGGGTCCGCCTCGAAGCTCGGTCCGGACGGCGAAGCGCCACCGGTGCGCCGGTCGCCGGCTGGCCGACCACGACGCCCGATGCTGGCCGCGGGAGAACACCGCGCGGTCTGGCCGGTGCCGGGCACCGGGGCGGGTTTGAGCGACCCCGAGCCCGGGTACCCGGCGCACCCGTCCGCGGGACGGGGCCCGGGCCAGGCCCGGTGGCCAGGTGAAACGGTGCGACGGGACGGTGGCCATGGATTCGACGCTCGGCCATCGGCCCTCCCGGGCCCCCGGACAGCGGCCAGAGGGGCACTGAGCGTGTGCGGCATCAGCGGGGAAGCGCGTTTTGACGGATCGAGGCCGGACACCGAGGCGGTGATCCGGATGAGCCAGGCGATGGAGTCCCGCGGCCCGGACGACACCGGCCACTGGACGGACGGCTGGGTAGCCCTCGGACACCGCCGGCTCACCATCATCGATCTCTCCGACGCCGGTGCCCAACCGATGGTGCGCGAGGACCTCGGCTCAGCGTTGGTCTTCAATGGGTGTATCTACAACTATCCGCAGTTGCGCGAGGAGCTCCGAGCCGCCGGGCACACCTTCCGCTCCACCAGTGACACCGAAGTCATCCTGGTGGCGTACGCCGAGTGGGGGGAAGCCTTCGTCGACCACCTGGTCGGCATGTTCGCGATCGGGCTGTTCGACCGGACCCGCCAGCGGCTGCTGCTGGCCCGTGACCGGCTCGGCATCAAGCCGCTATACCTGGCGGAGTCCCCCGGTCGCCTGCGCTTCGCCTCAACTCTGCCCGCGCTACTGCACGCCGGCGAGGTGGACACCGACATCGACCCCGTTGCCCTGCACCACTACCTCTCCTGGCACTCGATTGTGCCGGCGCCGCGGACCGTACTGCGCGGCGTCCGGAAGCTGCCCCCGGCGACGCTGCGGGTGGTCGAGGCGGACGGGCGCAGCCGCGAACACGTCTACTGGCAGCCGGAGTATGCCCGCGACCCCGCCCACGCCGGTCGGGATGCCCGGGACTGGCAGGCAGCGGTCGGGGACGCCCTGCGCGCAGCGGTTCGCCGGCGGCTGGTGGCGGACGTCCCGGTCGGGGTGTTGCTCTCCGGTGGACTGGACTCCAGTCTCATCGTGGCCCTGCTGGCCGAGGCGGGCCAAGACCAGCTGCAGACGTTCAGCATCGGGTTCGACAGCCAGGGCGACGAGGTCGGCGACGAGTTCCACTACTCCGACCAGGTGGCCCGGGCCTTCGGCACCGACCACCGGCGGATCCGGCTCGCCGACAACGACCTCCTACCGGCGGTACGGGCCACGATCGCCGCGATGACCGAGCCGATGGGCAGCCACGACGTGGTGGCCTTCCACCTGCTCAGCGAGCAGGTGGCCAAGCACGTCAAGGTGGCCCAGTCGGGGCAGGGCGCGGACGAGGTGTTCGCTGGGTACGGCTACCACCAGCCGCTCGCGACGGCGCCCCGGGACGGGGCGGCGGAGGTGTTCGCCGCCTCCTTCTTCGACCGTGACCACGCCGAGCTGTCCCGGGTTGTCAGTCCGGCGTACGCCCATGACCGGGACGCCAGCCGGGAACTGCTCGTCGCCGAGTTGGCCGCGCCGGGCGCGGAGACGGCGCTGGACGCGGTGCTACGCCTGGACACGCACCGGATGCTCCCCGATGACCCGGTCAAGCGGGTGGACAGTATGTCCATGGCGTGGGGGTTGGAGGTCCGCACCCCCTTCCTGGACCAGGACCTGGTCGCGCTCGCCGCGGCCTGTCCGCCCGAGCACAAGGTGGCGCAGGGCGGCAAGGGCGTGCTCAAGGAGATCGCCCGGGAGGTGCTGCCGGCGGAGGTGATCGACCGGCCGAAGGGGTACTTTCCGGTGCCGGCGCTGCGCAACGTCTCCGGGCGGGTGCGGGAGCTGGTGCTCGACGCGCTGCGGGCACCGGCCGCCCAGGAACGGGGGCTGTTCCAGCCCGAGTACGTTGACGAACTGCTCGCCGATCCGGCGGCGACGCAGGCCGCGGCCGGCAGCAACAAGCTGTGGCAGCTGGGGCTGCTGGAGCTGTGGCTGCAGACGCACCAGCGGTAGGACGGGCGGCCGCACCACCGCTACGACGGGCGGTTCAGCCCAGCGGCAGGACGGGCGGTCCGGCTCAGGCCGGGACGGGGCGGGTCTGTGCGGCCAGGTGGGCCAGCACGGCGCGGACATCGCAGCCGGTCCGCTCCAGAATCCGACGCTGTCGTGCCGCACCGGTGCCCTCGTCCCGGAGCCGAGTTAGCTGGTCGAGCACATACCCCCGGTCACCCTGGCGCTCCAGGGCGGGCGTGACGAGGGCGACCATCTCGTCCACCAGGTCCCAGGCCGGCCGGGCGTGTCCGGTACGAAGGTCGACAAGGTCACCGTCGAGCCCGTCGTGAGCGGCTCGCCAGTGGGCGGCGGAGACCAGGCAGCCACGGATCCGGGTGGCGCGGGCACCGTCCCGGACCTCCGCCGCGAGGGTCGCGACGAGGGCTCGTACCAACGCAGCCACCAGCACCGTGTCGTCAACCGTGGGACAGACGTCGCCAACCCGAACCTCGACCGTGGGGTACGCGACGGAGGGCCGGACATACCAGTAGACCATCCCGGCGTCGAGCATGATCCCCGCCTTGATCAGATCCGCCACCGTGGCGTCGTAGTCGGCGGCCGAGTCGAAGTACGGGGTGGGGCCGATACTCGGCCAACGCTCCAGCTGCATTCCTCGCCAGCTCGCGTGCCCGGTGTCCTGGCCGTCGTGCAGCGGGGAGTTGACGGTGAGGGCCTGCACGACCGGCAACCACGGGCGCAGGTGATTGCAGACCTGGACCGCCAGTTCCCGGTCGGGCACACCGACGTGCACGTGACAGCCGCAGACCGCCGGGTCGTGCGCGACCGGTCCGAACCGCCGGGACATCGCGTGGTAGCGAGGTTCGTCCGGTACGGTCCGGTGCGCCTCGTTCACCGGAGTCGCTCCCACCGCGACGAGGCGGGCGCCCGCGGCCTCGGCCGCGTCAATGGCGGCGGTGCGCAGCGCCACCAGGTGTCGCCGCAGCTCCGTCAGGTCGGATACGACCGGCGTGACCATCTCGACCATGCTGTGTCGAAACTCCTGCCGGCTCTGCTCGTAGGCGGTGCCGGACAACCCGTCGAGTACCCGAGCGGCGACCGGCATGCTCTCCCCCGTATCGGAGTCCAGCAGCAGAAACTCCTCCTCCACCCCGAGGGTGAGGGTGTCCAGGTCGGGACGGTCGGTGGCCGGACGGTACGTCATGGCGATCGGCGTCCGTTCGTCGGGCGGCGCGCGAGACGCCGCGTTGCCGGGGTGCCGCCGTGCCGATTTCCCGGCCGGCGGGGCGGGAAACGCCCCGGCTCATGGCAGCCCGGCAGAGGTCAGGTCGCGGCGCAGGCGGCGCAGTTGCCGAAGATCTCCAGGGTGTGCCCGACCTCGGTGTAGCCGTGCTCGGCCGCCACCTGGTCGGCCCAGCGTTCGACCGCCGGGCCGGCCACCTCCACGGTCCGTCCGCAGGACCGGCAGACCAGGTGGTGGTGGTGCCGACTCTGGCTGCACTGGCGGAAGAGCTGTTCGCCGCCCGGCAGCCGGGTGGAGTCGATCTCACCGGCGTCCACCAGAAGCTGCAGGGTGCGGTAGACGGTGGTCAGGCCCACCCGGGCGTCGCGGTCGCGGAGCATCCGGTGCAGTTGCTGCGCCGTATGGAACCCGTCGACTTCCCCAAGCAGTGCGAGCACCTCGGCTCGCTGCCGGGTGTTCCGGGTTGCGTTCGGAATCGTCTGCGGCACCGTACTCCCCACCATCTCACGTGTGCTGACCGCCGGGGCAGCTCCGGCGTACCCACATTATGCGCGGTCGGGGTCGGGCCGGCCCGCGGCGTCGGCCACCCCCCGTCGATCCTGCCGCCGATGGGTCGGCTGACCACCGGGTCAGGTCGGCACGCCGGTGCCCGACCCGGCCACACCTCGTGGTTGCGAGGAACTTTAACTCTGATGCCTTGCAACCGCTGGGGAGAAGCGGGTCAACAGCTCTCGGATGCAGACGTTAGGGTGACCGGGTGACGAGGTTCCGGATCGGGGAAGCGGCCGAGCTACTCGGGGTGAGCGCCGACACCGTCCGCCGCTGGATCGACGCCGGGCGCATTCGGGCAGAACGCGACGAGCACGGACACCGCGCCGTGGACGGGGTGGATCTGGCGGCGTTCGCCCGCGCGCAGGCGGCCGAGCGCGACGAGCGGTCCGACGCCTCGTCGGCCCGCAACCGACTACGCGGCATCGTCGTCGGCGTCGTCCGGGACACCGTGATGGCTCAGGTCGACATCCAGGCCGGCCCGTTCCGCATCGTCTCCCTGATGAGCCGGGAGGCCGTTGACGAACTGGACCTGCGGGTCGGCTCGCTGGCCGTCGCCGTGATCAAGTCAACGAACGTACTGGTCGAGCGGGCTACGCCGCCGGCCGGCACCCGGGGAAGGCCGGTGCCGTGAGGCCGCGTACCGCGGTCGTGGCGGGTGCCCTCACGCTGGTCCTGGCCGGCTGTGGCGCCCCAGGCGGCGAAACCGCCGACGGTCGCGTGACCGGCACGGTGACCGTCTTCGCCGCCGCCTCCCTCACCGCGACGTTCGACCGGATCGGGCGCGACTTCGAGGCAGCCCACCCGGGCAGCACCGTCGTGTTCAACTTCGCCGGCAGCTCCGCCCTCGCCACCCAGATCACCGAAGGCGCCCCGGCGGATGTCTTCGCCTCCGCCGCCCCACACCACCTGGCCGCCGTCACCACCGCCGACGGCACGGACGGCACGCCGGCCGTCTTCGTCCGCAACCAGCTCGTCATCGCGGTCGCCGCCGGCAACCCCGAGGGGGTACGAAGCCTGGGTGACCTGACCCGGCCTGGGCTGAAGGTGGCGCTCTGTGCCGAGCAGGTGCCGTGTGGGTCGGCGGCCCGGCGGGCACTCGACGTCGCCGGAATCGCGCTGACCCCGGTCACCCTGGAGGCGGACGTTCGGGGGGCCCTGGCGAAGGTGCGGCTGGGTGAGGTGGACGCCGCCCTCGTCTACCGCACCGACACCCGGGCCGCCGCGCCGGAGGTGGCGGCGGTGGAATTCCACGAGTCCGCCCAGGCCGTCAACGACTACCCGATCGCCGTGTTGGCCGACGCGCCGAACCCGACCGCGGCCCACGCCTTCGTGACCCACGTCCGGTCCGCCGAGTCACAGGCGGTGCTCACCGAGGCCGGGTTCCAGGCGCCGTGACGCTCATCGACCAGCCGGTCCGGCCGGCGAGCTCCCGCCGGCCGCGTGGTGCCCGGCGGCCGGACAGTGGCGTTCCGGTCGCGTTGCTGCTGCCGGCGCTGCTCGGTCTGGCCTTCCTGACCCTGCCGCTGATCGGTCTGCTGGCCCGCACCCCGTGGAGCACCCTGCCGCAGCGGCTCGCCGAGCCCGGGGTACTCGCCGCACTGCGGCTGTCGCTGCTCACCGCCACCCTGGCGACCCTGCTCTGCCTGCTGCTCGGAGTACCGCTGGCGTGGCTGCTCGCCCGGGTGGAGTTCCCCGGCCGGCGGCTGGTACGCGCCCTGGTGACCGTGCCCCTGGTGCTCCCGCCGGTGGTGGGCGGGGTGGCCCTGCTGCTGGTCTTCGGTCGGCGCGGGCTGATCGGCGGCTGGCTCGACCAGACCTTCGGATTCACACTGCCGTTCACCACCGCCGGCGTGGTGTTCGCCGAGGCGTTCGTGGCGATGCCGTTCCTGGTCATCGCCGTGGAGGGGGCACTGCGAGGTGCCGACCGCCGATACGAGGAGGCCGCGGCCACCCTCGGCGCCGGCCGGTGGACCACGTTCACGCACGTCACCGTGCCACTGGTCGGCCCGGGCCTGGCCGCCGGCGCGGTACTGTGCTGGGCCCGCGCGCTGGGCGAGTTCGGTGCCACGATCACCTTCGCCGGTAACTACCCAGGCCGGACCCAGACCATGCCGCTCGCGGTCTACCTGGCGCTGGAGACCGATGTCGAGGCCGCGATCGTACTCAGCCTGATTCTGCTCGTCGTCTCGGTCGTGATCCTGGCGGGGCTACGCGACCGATGGATCAACACACCATGACCGGGCACCTACTGGACGCGCGCCTCGCGGTGGAGCGGGGTGACTTCCGGCTGGACGTACCGCTGCGGGTCGCCGCCGGTGAGGTGGTGGCGCTGCTGGGTCCAAACGGCGCCGGCAAGACGACCGCCCTACGGGCGCTTGCCGGTCTGCAGCCCCTGACCGCCGGCCACATCACGGTGGCGGGCAGCGACCTGGACCGGCCGGACCGGCGCAGGTTCGTCCCCGCCGAGCACCGTTCGGTCGGCGTGGTCTTCCAGGACTATCTGCTCTTCCCCCACCTGAACGCGCTCGACAACGTGGCCTTCGGTCCCCGCCGGCACGGCGCCAACCGGCGGACGGCCCGGCGCAGCGCCGGCGAATGGCTGGCCCGGGTGGGGCTGGTCGAGCACGCCCGCCGGCGACCCGGGCAGCTCTCCGGCGGGCAGGCCCAGCGGGTGGCGCTGGCCCGAGCGCTCGCGGTACGGCCGGCCGTGCTGCTGCTCGACGAGCCGCTGGCCGCCCTGGACGCCCGTACCCGCCTGGACACCCGCGCCGAGCTGCACCGGCACCTGGCCGCCCACCCCGGCGCCACCGTGCTGGTCACGCACGACCCGCTCGACGCGCTGGTGCTGGCCGACCGGCTGGTGATCGTGGAGGAGGGCCGGGTGGTCCAGGAGGGGGATGCGGCCGCCGTCACCACCCGGCCCCGTACCGACTACGTCGCCCAGCTGGTTGGGCTGAACCTGCACCGGGGCCAGGCCGAGAACAACTCTGTTCGGGTCGCCGACGACCTCCTGCTCACCGTCCCGGAGCACCTCGACGGGGACGCCTTCGTCGCGTTCCGCCCCTCGGCGGTGGCGCTGCACGACGACCAGCCCGCCGGTAGCCCACCCAACACCTGGCCGGCCACGATCGCCGGGGTGCAGCGCCACGGCGACAACCTGCGGGTGCAGTTGGACGGGCCACTCCGGGTCGCGGCCGACGTACCACCCGCGACCGCGGCGACCCTGCGCCTGATACCGGGCCAACGGGTGTGGGCCGCGGTCCGGGTGACGGAGACGCACGCCTACCCGGCGGGCTAGTTCGGGCTCTCAGGTGCCGGGGCGGTACGGGGCGAGCGGGTTGGCCAGGGTGCCGACGAGTTGCAGCGCCCCAGCCGGGTCGGCGAGGTCAACCATCTGCTGGTTGTCGCGCAGCTGCAGCCGGTTGAGGCAGGAGAGCGCGAACTCGGGCGCGAAGAGGTCGTACCGGCGGGCCCGCTCGGCCAGGTGCGGCACCCGGTCCAGGTATCCGGCGGCGGATTCGGCAACCGTCCGCCAGAAGGTCTCCTCCGGGCAGACCCCCGCCTCGACCAGCACGGCGTTGAGGTGCCGCAGGAAGCAGTCGATGACATCGGTGAAGATCGACAGCAGTCGCATCTCCTCCGGTACGTCGGCTCGGATCCGCTCCACCGCCGGTGGCAACGGCGCGTCGGCGCTCATCACCGCGATCTCCTCGGCGATGTCCTTGAAGATCACCCGCTCGACCACGCCCTCGTGCAGGACCAGGATGACGTTCTCGCCGTGCGGCATGAACACGAGGTCGTGCGCGTAGAAGGCGTGCAGCAACGGCACCAGGTAGGCGTCGAGGTAGCGGCGGAGCCAGGCCGCCGGGGTCAGCCCCGAGGCGGCGATCAGCGCGGCGGTGTGGGACCGACCGTCCGGGTCAACGTGCAGGAGCGAGGCCATGGTGGCCAGTCGCCGGCCCGGAGCCAACCCCTGCACCGGGCTTTCCCGCCACAGCGCCGCCAGCATCTTTCGGTACGGGGAGTAGCGATCCGTCGCCGCCTCGTACTGCCCATGCCGGTAGCCGACGGCAGCCCGCTCGCGCAGGATGGTCAGCCCGGTGCCGCGGAACACCTCGTCGCCGTCGATCAGGTCGGCGAGCCAGTCGTTGATGGCCGGGGTGGCCGCCATGTAGGCGGCCGACAGGCCCCGCATGAAGCCCATGTTCAGCACGGACAGCGCGGTCTTCACATAGTGCCGGCCGGGTTCGGTCAGGTTGAAGAAGGTCCGGATGGACTGCTGGGCCCGGTAGTCGTCCGGCCCCGCACCGAGGTAGATCAGGTGCCGGCGGGCCACCTCCCCGGCGAAGGTCACCGAGAGCTTGTGCTGCCACTGCCAGGGATGCACCGGGATCAGGTGATGGTCGGCGAGGTCCAGGCCGAGCCCGGCCAGGGTGGCGGCGAACCGGGCCCGGGTCTGCTCATCCAACTCGGCACGGATCAGGGTGTCGTAGTCCAGCTCGGCCGAGCAGCTGAAGGTCGAGTGGTCCCGGTGCGCGGCGAGCCAGATCAGCCGCACCGGCGCGGCGGCCTCCGGCGCGTACCGGTGGTAGTCGTCAGAGCTGAACCCGAGCCGGCCGTTGTTGGCCACGAAGCAGGGGTGTCCCTCGGTCATCGCCGACTCCACGGTCTGGAAGTCGGCGTTGACCAGTTCCTCCGCCGCCGGCCCACCTCGGGCGAGCTTGTACGCGGTCCCGGCGAGGGTAGCGGTGATCTCCTCCAGGTAGACCGGCAGGACCCGGTCGGAGAGACCGAGCGCGCCGCGCAGTTCCAGGCAGAAGTCGCCGGCGTCAACGGACAGCTGCCCGGACTCCCCGTGTCGGGTGATGCTGTCGGGGTCGATCTGCCAGTGGTCCAGGGCGAGCAGCCGGGCGGTGAAGCGGTACTCGATCGTGCCGTCGTCGCTGCGGACGCGGTAGCGCCCCGGCTCGGCCGGCATCGGCTCCGGGGTGAGCAGCCGTTCGTGCGCGAACTCGGCGAGGGCCTTGCGCACCAGCAGCCGGTTGGCCTGCTCCCAGCGCGCCGGGGTGAGGTGCGTGACGGCGTCGCCGGGGGTCATGCGGGCGCTCCTTCGGTCGCCGCGCGAAAGGCCGTACGGGTGCAAATGCTCAGGAGGGCGGTCTTCGCCGGTAGCGCCACCGGGCCGACGACCTGGAAACCCACGGCGGCATTGCGGGCGTGGACAGCGGTGTTTCGGATGTCCGGCTCCACCACGACCCGCTGGGTGGCGGGGTCGGCGAAGAGCCAGTCCAGCACCGTCGTGAGGACGGCATGGGTGAACCCGGGCACGGGCGCCTCGGTGGGCGCACAGAGGAAGTGCATGCCGACGTCACCGGGGTGCGCGTCGTACCGGCCCACGAGTTCCACGTGGGCCGGGTCGTAGCGTTCGGCGAGAAACACCGGTGCCCCCTGGTGCCACCCGAGGTACGCGTCGTGGTGCGGGTGGTCGGCGATGCGCCGGTACTCAGCGGCGACCTGCGCCACGTCGGCGTCCTGCATCAGCCAGAAGGCCGCCTTCGGGTGCGTTACCCAGCGGTGCAGCAGTGGGGCGTGACCCTCCGGGTCGAGAGCGCGCAGCGTGAACTCGCCCAGGAGCGGGTCTTGGCGGGTGTGCACGGTCACGAGTCCACCGCCGCCGGGGCCCCGAACTCCTGGAAGGTGACGCTCTTCTCCACCGGGTAGTACTCCCGGCCGAGCAGCTCCCGGATGAGGTACGAGTTCCGGTACGGTCCCATGCCCAGGTCGGGTGAGGTGACGCTGTGCGTGTGGGTGCCGCCGTTCTGGAGGAAGACCTCCCGTCCGGTGTGGTCGATGCTGTAGTTACGGGCGATGTCGAACCGGCCGTGGCTGTCCCAACGGAGTCGGTCCCGGATCCCGTCCACGAACGCCGGCACCTGGAACCGGTAGCCGGTGGCCAGCACCAGGCCCTCGGTGTCGAGGGTGAAGTCCCGGCCCTGCTCGTGGTGGCGCAGACCCAACGTGTACGTACCGGCGTCGTGAGCGGCGCTGACCAGCTCGGTGTTGGTGAGCAGCCGGGTACGGACCGGGCCGTCGACGCTGCGCGCGTACAACAGGTCGAAGATGCTGTTGATGAGGTCGGAGTTGATCCCCTTGAGCAGCCCGACCTGCTCGGACTCCAGCCGGTAGCGGGTCTCCTCCGGCAGCGCGTGGAAGTAGTCCACGTAGTCCGGTGACGTCATCTCCAGCGTCAGCTTCGTGTACTCAAGCGGGAAGTAGCGGGGCGACCGCGTCACCCAGTTGAGCTGGTAACCGTAGGTGTCGATGTCGGTGAGCAGTTCGTGGTAGATCTCGGCGGCGCTCTGCCCACTACCGACGATCGTGATGCTCCGCTTGCTCCGCAGTGTGTCCCGGTGCTCGAGGTAGCGGGAGTTGTGGAACACGTCCCCGCCCAGCCCCTGGCAGACGGCGGGCAGCTCGGGCGAGGTGCCGGTGCCGAGCACCAGGCGCCGGGCCCGGTGGGTGACCGGGCCGTCGGCGGTCTCCGCGTGCACCACGTACTCGCCGTTGACCTCGTCGTACTCCACCGTGGTGACGGTGTGCCCGAAGTGCAGGTTCGACAGCCGGTCTGCCGCCCACCGGCAGTACGCGTCGTACTCCGCCCGCAGCGGGAAGAAGCTCTCCCGGATGTAGAAGGGGTAGAGCCGGCCGGTCTCCTTCAGGTAGTTGACGAAGGAGAACGGCGAGGTGGGATCGGCGAAGGTCACCAGGTCGGCGAGGAACGGCGTCTGCAGTCGGGTGGACTCCAGCAGCATGCCGGGGTGCCAGGAGACATCGGCCCGGGCCTCAAGGAAGAGCCCGTCCAGCTCGGAGATCGGCTCGGTCAGGCAGGCCAAGCCCAGGTTGTAGGGGCCGAGCCCGATCGCGATGAAGTCGTGGGTGGTCATGTGCTTCTCCAGACGGGGTGTTGCGAAGTGGTTGATCAGGCGACCGAGCAGGACAGGTCGGCGGGGCGGCCGCTTCGCCCGGAGGCGTCGTCGTGCGCGTACCGGCCGGCGTGTTCGGCGATCAGGTCCAGCACGAGCGTCACGTCCGCGCTCGTGGTCGCGGGATTGAGCAGGGTGAACTTGAGGTGTGCCCGGCCGTCCACCATGGTGCCGGCCACCATGGCGACGCCGGAGGCGGCGAGTTGGGCCCGGGCGTGCCGGTTGGCCTCGTCGGCCAGTTCGGCGTCGGTGCCGGCGGGGCACCAGCGGAAGACGACGGTGCTCAGCGGCGAGCGGGCTACCACCTCGAAGCGGGGGTCGCCGTCGGCGAGGGCCCAGGCGTCAACGGCGCGGCGGCAGACCTCGTCGAAGAGGGCGCCGATCGCGTCCGGTCCCATCACCCGCAGGGTCAACCACAGCTTCAGCGCGTCGAACCGGCGGGTGGTCTGCAGACTCTTGTCCACCTGGTTCGGGATGCGCTCGGCGACCGCCCGGGCCGGGTTGAGGTAGTCGGCGTGGTAGGTGGCGTGCCGCAACACCTGGCGGTCCCGGACCAGCAGCGCGCTGGAGCTGACCGGTTGGAAGAAGGACTTGTGGTAATCGACGGTCACCGAGTTGGCCTGCTCGATGCCGTCGAGCAGGTGCCGGCGGGTCGGCGAGACCAGCAGGCCGCAGCCGTACGCGGCGTCGACGTGCAGCCAGACGCCGGCGGTGGCGCAGCGCCCGACGATCTCCGGCAGCGGGTCAATGGTGCCGAAGTCGGTGGTACCGGCGGTGGCGACCACCGCCATCACCGGCAGGTCGGCCCGCTGACAACGCTCCAGTTCCCGGTCCAGCGCCTGCGGGCACATCCGGCGGGCCGCGTCGGTCCCGACGGTGATCACCGCGTCCGGCGCCAGTCCGAGCAGCTTCGCGGCCTTCTGGACGCTGAAGTGCCCGGCGGCGGAGGTGAGGATCCGCAGCCGGGGCAGGAGCGCGGCCCGGGCGTCGGCATCGGCGGCGTGCGCGACGGCCTCCTCCCGGGCCAGCAGCAGGGCGTGCAGGTTGGACTGGGTTCCCCCGCTGGTGAAGATCCCGTCGGCGGCTGCTCCCAGGCCGATCCGGGCGGCCGTCCACTCGATCAACCGACGCTCGATGAGGGTGGCGCCAGCGCTCTGGTCCCAGGTGTCCAGCGACGGGTTGACCGCGGTGAGCATCGCCTCGCCGAGCAGCGCGGGGATCGCCACCGGGCAGTTGAGGTGGGCCAGCGAGCGGGGGTGGTGGAACCAGACCGCGTCGCGCAGCCACAGCTCGTCCAACTCGTCCAGGGCGATGGTGTGGTCGCCGAGCGGCCGGTCGAGCTCGACTCCGCCGACGAGCGGGGCCAACTCGTCCGGGATGACCCCGGTGAAGGGGCGGTCGACCGCGGCGACCCGCTGGGCCACCCGCTCCACCCCGTCGGCGAGCGCCTGTCGATAGTGGTCGACCGAGCCATTGCCGAGCAGGTACGCCTGAGCGGCCTCGACAGTGCCCGGGGACGCGGACCCCGAGTCGGTTCGGGCCGCGCTGGGCCCTTGGTCGAGCGGTACGGCGGCAACGGGGCCTGCGGACGGGTTCATGGCTGATCCTCATGTTCATGGCGCCCGGATGCGGGCAGCCGCCATCGTCCGCCGTGCGCTGACGGCGGTTGCGGTGAGTGGCTTCGGGCGGTCCCGGCCAGCGTCGCCGGCCGGGACCCGACGGTCAGCTGACCTTCTTCGCACCCTTGATCGCGGTGGCCAGGTTCTCCAGCAGCGGAGCGGCACCGGCGTACGAGAAGCGGGGCACGGAGTCCCAGGCGGTCACCTGGTTGGCCGTCACGGCCGGCAGCTGCGCCCAGGTCGGCTTGGTGGCGAGGTCGTCGGCCTGCAGCGCGATACCGCGGTTGTCGAGCAGCAGCAGGTCGGCCGGGAACTTGCCGGCGTTTTCCCAGCTGAGTGCCTCGAAGTAGTCACCCGCCTCCAGCTTGGTGGGCACCACGAGGTCAACGCCGAGCTCGGCGAAGTACATCAGGTCGGTGCTGACCTGCGGGTTGGAGACGTAGAACAGGTCGGGGCTGCCGGAGCAGGCCATCACCTTGATACCGGGGTTGGCCTTGACGGCTTCGCGGACCGACTCCGCGGCGGCGTCGAAGCGAGCCTTCGCCTTGGTCACCGCCGGCGCGGACAGGTCCGCGCCGAGGGACTCGGCGAGCTGCGCGTATCGTTCGATGGGCTGGGTCATGGGCACCCGGGCAGTGGTGATCGCCGCGACCGGGGCGAGGGAGACGATCTTGTCCTTGCTCTCGTCCGGCACGTACCAGAGCGCATCGGGGTCGTACATGTGGGTCACCAGCAGTTCGGGCCGCAGGCCGGCATACTTCTCCAGGTTGAACTCACCCCAGGTGTTGCCGAGGATCTCCACGCTCTCCACGTTCAGCTCCCCGGCCTGCGGGTCCTTGCTGCCGTCGGCGCGGGTGGTCTCGCCGAACACGCCGACGACCTGCTCGTTGACGCCGAAGTCGACCAGCGCCGCGGCCACTCCGGTGAAGGCGACCACGCGGGTCGGAGGCGCGTCGGCGGAGAGCTTCTCGCCTCGGTCGTCGGTGAAGGACCAGGGGCCGGAGTCAGTGTCGGCGGCGGGGGTGCCGCTATCCTCGCTGCCGCAGCCGGCGAGGAGGGCGGCCAGGCTGACACCGCCGGCGGCGGCGAGCAGGCCACGACGGGAAAGTCGACGGGCGGACGCGGGATGCGACATGTTAGATCTTTCGGTCGGGGTCGCGGGTGACCATGGACAGCGAGGTTAGGCTAACCTAACCAGTAATGCTGTCAAGTCCCGCCCCCGCGATTCGCACCAACTCGGAGCCCACCCTGTCCGTCACTCATTCACCGCCGTCCGCTGCACAAGCGGTTTCGGCGCACCCCACCCGACGCGGTCGCACCGCCACCCGCGCCAGCGGCCTCGCCGCCGCCGTGCTCCTGCTCGCCGTCGTCGCGGTGCTCAGCATCGCCGTCGGGGCGAAGGCCCTCCCCCTCGCCGACGTCTGGCCCGCCCTGCTCGACCCCGGCGCGGACGAGTACACCGTGGTCCACCAGATGCGACTTCCCCGCACGCTGCTCGGCCTGCTCGCCGGGGCCGCCCTCGGGGTGGCCGGGGCGGTCATGCAGGCACTCACCCGCAACCCGCTCGCCGACCCCGGGCTACTCGGCATCAACGCCGGCGCCTCCGCGGCGGTAGCCACCGGCACGGCCCTCGTCGGCGTCGCGGGACTGAACGGACAGATCTGGTTCGCGCTGATCGGCGCTGCCGCCGTCACCGCCGCCGGCTACGTCGTGGGCGGTGGGCGCGGCGCCACCCCCGCGCGACTGGCCCTCGCCGGCGCCGCGCTCAACGCCACCCTCTACTCGTATGTGAGCGCGATCATGCTGCTCGACACCGCCTCGCTGGAACGGCTGCGGTTCTGGACCGTGGGCTCGCTGGCCAGCGCCGAACTGGCCATCGTCGGCACGATGGCACCGTTCATCGCCGCGGGGCTGCTGCTCGCCCTCGCCGTGGCCCGCCCACTGAACGCCCTCGCCCTCGGCGACGACACCGCACGGGCGCTCGGCGCGCGGCCGGCGCTGATCCGGGCGGCGGTCATCGCGGCGGTCACCCTGCTCTGTGGCGCCGCCACCGCCGCCTGTGGACCGATCGTCTTCGTCGGACTGCTGGTCCCGCACCTGGTACGCGCGCTGACCGGGCCGGACCTACGGTGGCTACTGCCCTACTGCGCCGTGCTCGCACCCGTGCTCCTGCTCGGCGCCGACGTGCTCGGCCGGATCCTCAGCCGCCCCGGCGAACTCCAGGTCGGCATGGTCACCGCCGTGCTGGGCGGGCCGCTCTTCCTCTGGTTGGTACTCCGTGGGCGGGTGGGGCAGCCATGATCGTCTTGCGTACTCCTGGTGACATCTCGCTGCGCCTGCACCCGCGCGCCCTCGCCGTCGGCCTGACCTGCGCGCTACTCACCCTGGCCGTGGGTGTGCTGGCACTCGGCAGCGGCGACTACCCGATGAGCGCCGCCGACGTACTCCGCACCCTGGCCGGCGACGGCACGCCGGCCGAGGAGTTCATCGTCCACGAGCTACGGCTCCCCCGCCTCGCCACCGCGATCGCGGTGGGCGCCGCACTGGCTCTGGCCGGCGCCGTCTTCCAGACCCTGGTCCGCAACCCCCTGGGCAGTCCCGACCTGCTCGGCTTCACCCAGGGCGCGGCGACCGGCGCGCTGGTGGTGGTCGTCGTCGGCGGCACCAGCACGATGCTCTCCGGCGCCGCCGCCGTCAGCGGATTCGCCACCGGCCTCCTGGTCTACGTGATCGCCTGGCGACGCGGAGTGCACGGCTACCGACTCGTGCTGGCCGGCATCGGGGTCGCTGCGATCCTCACCGGGATCAACGGGTGGCTGCTCACCCGCGCCCCGCTGATGGACGCCGCCCGGGCCGTACTCTGGCTCACCGGCAGCCTCGACGGCCGGGGCTGGATCCACGCCCTGCCGGTCCTGATCGCCCTCGCCCTACTCGGGCCGGTGGTGCTGGCCGGCGCCGGGCCCGCCCTGCGGCTGATGGAGATGGGCGATGACTCCGCCAACGCCCTCGGCGTGCCAGTCGAACGACTACGGCTGGCCCTGCTCGGCGCGGCCGTACTGCTGGTCTCCCTCGCCTCGGCGGCTGCCGGCCCGGTCAACTTCGTGGCGCTCACCGCGCCGCACCTGGCCCGACGGCTCACCCGCGCACCCGGGCCCAACCTGCTGCCCTCGGCGCTGCTCGGGGCGCTACTACTGGTCGTTGCCGACGAGATCGCTCAGCGCGCCGTCCCCGGCCACCAACTGCCGGTAGGCGTCGTGACCGGCTTGATCGGCGGCGGATACCTGATCTGGCTACTGGCGGCCGAGCGCCGGGCGGGCCGACTGTGACAACGACGGAGAACGGAGCACCGAAGATGCGGTCCCGGTTGCGTGGTAGCGCGATGACCCTGGCGTACGAACGGCGGACCATCTCCCGCGAGTTGACCGTTGAGATTCCGGACCGGTCATTCACCGTCGTCATCGGCCCGAACGCGTGCGGCAAGTCCACCCTGCTGCGGGCCCTGTCCCGGCTGCTCCAGCCGAGCACCGGCGCGGTCCTGCTGGACGGGGCGGATATCCACCGACGCCCCGCCCGGGAGATCGCGAAGACCCTTGGCCTGCTACCCCAGTCGTCGATCGCCCCCGACGGCATCGGGGTGGCCGAACTCGTCTCCCGGGGCCGATACCCCCACCAGGGGCTGCTGCGGCAGTGGTCCCGCGAGGACGAGGCGGTGGTCGCCGAGTCGATGGCGGCCACCGGCGTCACCGACCTCGCCGACCGTCCGGTAGCCGAACTCTCCGGCGGGCAACGGCAGCGGGTCTGGCTCGCCATGGCACTCGCCCAGCAGACCCCGCTGCTACTGCTCGACGAACCCACCACGTATCTGGATATCGCCCACCAGATCGAGATCATGGACCTCTGCGCCCGGCTGCACGAGGAGGAGGGCCGTACGCTGGTCGCCGTGCTCCACGACCTGAACCAGGCCGCCCGCTACGCGACCCACCTGATCGCGATGCGCGACGGGCAGGTGGTGGCGACGGGCCCGCCCCAGACGGTGGTTACCGCCGCGCTCGTTGAGGAGGTCTTCGGCCTCCCCTGCCGGGTCATCGACGATCCGGAGACCGGCACCCCGCTGGTGGTGCCGGCGGCCCGGCGCCGGACCCCGATCGGAGTCACGACGTGAGACTCTTCCGCGACCGGTGGGGCGTGCCGCACCTGCGGGCCACCGAGCACGCCGAGCTCGCCTACGCCCAGGGCCGGGTCACCGCGTACGACCGGGCCTGGCAGATCGAGGTGGAGCGGCACCGATCGCTGGGGGCGAGCGCCGCGTTCCTCGGCCCCGAGGCGGTGCCGTGGGACCGGCTCGCCCGCCAGGCCCGCCTCGCCGACACCGCCCGCCGCTGCCACGCCCGCCTCGACCCGGCGACCGCCTCCTGGGTGGGCCGGTACGTGGCCGGGGTCAACGCCGGCCTGGCCGCGGGGGCGGCCCGCGACCCGCGCTTCGCCACCGCTGGGCTCGAGGCCGGCCGGTGGGAGCCGTGGACCCCGCTGGCGATCTGGCTGGCCCACCACGTCCTCTTCGCCGGCTTCCCCAGCAAGCTCTGGCGCGAGCACGTCGCCCGGCGACTCGGCCCGGACGCCGTCGCGCTCTTCCAGGCGGACGCGCCGGTCAGCTCCGGCAGTAACGGCTGGCTGCTGGCCGGCGAACGTACCGCCACCGGTGCCGCCATACTCGCCGGCGACCCACACCGGTACATCGAGGACCCGGGTATCTACCAGCAGATCCGCCTCGCCTGCCCGGCGTACGACGTGGTCGGCCTGGCAGTGCCGGGGGTTCCCGGCATCGCCCACTTCGGGCACACCGGCGAGGTCGCCTGGGCGATCACCAACGCGATGGCCGACTACCAGGACCTGTACGCCGAGCGGCTACGTCGACGGGGCGGCGGCGTGGAGGCGTACGGGCCGGACGGCTGGCTACCGACGCGCACCCACACAGAGACGATCACAGTGGCCGGCGGCGAGCCGGTCGAGGTGGAGGTGGTGGAGACCGACCGGGGGCCGGTGATCGTCGGGGGCCCGGAGTCGGCCGAGGCGATCAGTCTCCGCTACCCACCCCGGGTCACCGGCGAACTGGGCTTCGCCGCGTTGCCGGCGCTGCTGCGGGCTCGCACCGTCGCCGACGTTGACGCCGCCGTGGAGCACTGGGTGGAGCCGGTCAATGTGGTGCTCGCCGCCGACACCGCCGGTGGGCTGCTACACCGGGTCGCCGGTGCGGTGCCGACCCGCCCACCCGACAACGGCCTACGGGTCGTGCCGGCGTGGGAGCCCCGGTACGCCTGGTCTGGCTGGTGCGCGATGCCGCGGGCTACCGTCACCGAGGTCGCCGTGATGGCCAACGAGAGTGCGGTCTCCGCTCCGCTGGGGGTCGAGTTCGCACCCCCGCACCGGGCCCGGCGCATCCGCGAACTACTCGACGCGACCGCCGGTTGGACGGCGGAGCGAATGGCCGACGTGCACACCGACACGTACACGGCCGCGGCCGGGCCGCTGCTGACCCTCCTGGCGGGCCTGACGGAGCTGCCGACGCCGGCCGCCGCGCTGCGGGACCGGCTGCTGCGCTGGGATCGACGGATGGCCGCCGACAGCGCCGACGCGGGTGCCTTCGCCGCCGTCCGGGCCGCCCTGGTCCGGCGGATCACCACGCATCCGGCGCTGGCGGCGCTCGCCGACCCACCGGCATACCCGGAGGTTTTCGCGCCCTGGCTGGCGCTGACCCCGCGGGTGGGGACGGCGCTGGGCGCGCTGCTCGCTCCCGACGCGCTCCCCGGGCTGGACGCGCCGGCCCTGGTCCGGGCCGCGCTGCTGGAGGTCGCGGGCAGCGACCTCGACCCCGCCGTCGGCGGCGAGGCAGCCCGGTGGGGCGCCCGGCACCGGCTCGCGCCCTGGCGGGCGGCGCCGGTCAACGTGGTTGCGGCAAACCTGGTCGCGGACAATCCGGTACCGGACTCCTCGGAGGCGGATGCCGGACCGGAACTCGGCGGGGAGCACGACTGTGTGCTCTCCACCTCCAGCGTGCCGGGGGTAACCGACCTGTGCCGGCGCGGACCGGCCGCCCGGTACGCCTGGGACCTCGCCCGGCGCGAGAACAGCCACTGGGTGGTACCCCTCGGCGCGGATGGCGTGCCGGGCTCGGCGCACGACGACGACCAGTTGGCAGCCTGGCAACGCGGGGAGCTGCTGCCGGTGGTCACCGACTGGGACAAGCTGATTGAGGAGCGAGATGGGTGACCGGGTGGTCTTCGGGCGGGTAGTCGCGGGTTTCGGCGAGGTGCAGCTGCGGCCGGTGGATCCGGAGGGCGACCTGGACCTCATCCACAGCTGGGTCAGCCAGGAGCGGGCCCGGTTCTGGGGGATGCGTGACGTCGGTCGGGATCGGGTTGCGGAGATTTACCGCTACCTGGACTCACTCCCCACTCACCAGGCCTGGCTGGCGCTACGCGACGGGGCGCCAGCGGCGCTGTTCCAGACATACCAGCCGCACGCCGATCCGGTCGGTGAGGTGTACCCGGTCCAGCCCGGCGACCACGGCATACACTTTCTGATCGGCCCGCCGCCCCGCCCCGCCCGCCCCGAGCCGGGCTTCACCGGCCACCTCTTCGGCTTCCTGGTCGACTTCGTCTTCGCCGACCCCACCCACCAGCGGATCGTCGCCGAGCCGGACGCCCGCAACGACCGAGCACAGGCTCGACTGCGCCGCACCGGCTTCGTCGATGGGCCGCTGGTCGACCTGCCGGAGAAGCAGGCCCGACTGATGTTCCTGGACCGCGCCGCCGCGGGCCGCTGACTGACCGGCAGCGGGAAGGTCCGTATACGGGACGGCTCAGCAACCGAGCGGTTCTGGACCGGCGGGCCGGTACCTCCTCCCACCGCTGTCGAGCTGCCCCACGGACGAGACCATTGCCGGCGGCTTCCTGAATCGGCAACAGCGGCGACCCGGCCCGTCCGACCGGCGGAGTCACCGCCTCAGCCGACTTCGCGATCGACGAGCCCTATTCAGTCGGCAAACGGGCCTCGGACTGTCACGCCCCCGTCAACAGCGACGCTTTGCCCGGTCACGTAGGACGAAAGCGGTGCGGCCAGGTAGACGGCAGCCGCAGCGGCATCATCCGGAGCGCCGAGTCGGCGCATCGGAATCTCGGGCACCTCGCCGGCAGGCTGCGTAGCATTCGCCACCGCCGTTGCGATGGCACCGCAGGCCACGACATTCATCCGGATACCGTCGGCGGAGTATTCGGCGGCGACGGTCCGGGCAAGACTTACGAGGCCGGCCTTGGCGGCACCATAGCCGGCCTGCGTGGGTGCGGCCATTACCCCAGTGACCGAACCGACACTTACGATGGAACCGCCCTGACCCTGGGCCAGGAAGGCTCGGATCGCGGCGCGGACCGCACGAACGACATAGCCAAGGTTCATGTCGTACGCGAGGTCCCAGTCGTCGTCGCTCATCTCGTGCAGCCGCACCGCGGGCACGAACGCGACCTGCCCGCCCACGACAGTCACGAGCGTGTCGAGCCGGCCAAACTCGGCGATGGTGGCGGCAACAAAGGCGTCCACGGTTGGTCGGGACCGTACGTCGCCGACGAGGGAAAGCGCGCGGGCGCCTGATCCGATCAACTCCTCAACGGCATCGTGCGAGCGCGCACTGTCGACGTCAGCGACGGCGACGGCAGCGCCGGCCGAGGCGAACGCCCGCGAGATCGCCCGTCCGATTCCGTCGCCTCCGCCACCGATAACCAGCGCGTTCATGCCGTCGAGTGGTTGAGCTAGATCACGCATCGCTAAATTCTTTCATGACGATGGGTGTCGTCGGTGACCCCGACGCCGCGGGCCGGTTGATCCGGGCGACCACGGTCCCCGCCCAGCCGCTGCCGGGTCCGGCGAGCCAGCCGCTGCCGAGCCAAACTCCCGGAAGCTGGACGCGCCGCGCGCGGGGTGGGTGATGGTCCCCGCCGCCGTCACCGACGAGTGGCACCCCCTCCGGGCCGCCGGGCTGCCCCGTTCTCGAGGGCAGCTCGACAGTCCGCAGGGAGACCTACAGGGAGACCTCCGGGCCGACCGTGGCCCACACCCCGCCGCACGGCACCGCCCAAACCCGTCACCACCCAGACCCGGCACCGCCTGCCCCCAAACCACCGCCCCACCGCGGGGGCTAGGGCGGGACAGCACGGCGTTGGCACATCCACACCAGCTGCTGCCGTCAGCCGGGACAGCGGTCGGAGAGGGCATAGCGGACCAACGCGACATCGCCGATCTGCCGCACCTCGGCGATCTGGGCTCGGCGACCGGCGTGCCACGGAAAAGAGCCGTCTCGCACGAAGCGGGGTGCCCGGCCGTCCCCGACGAAGAACGGGGCGACCACCAGGTGCAGCTCGTCAACGAGCCCACTGGAGAGGAACTGGGTGTGCATGCTCGCGCCCCCCTCCACCAACAGCCGGCCGATCCCCCGCGCGGCCAGATCGGCAAGCACCGGCGCCAGATTGACCGGTTCCCCGGCGTCAACCACGGTGGCGACCTGGCCAAGGCGCTCCCGGGCCTTCTCCATCCCCGAGGTGGCACAGTAGATCAACCGTACGGTCGCACCGGTGGTGAATACCCGGGCCCCTGGGTCAAGGTCGCCACAGCCGGTGACGGTCACCCGGGCAGGCGAGGCAGCCCGGCCACGGGCAACCCGCTCGGCCCGTCGCGCCGCGGACCGCACCAGCAGCCGCGGATCGTCTCGCCGGATGGTGCCCGCACCGACCAGGATCGCGTCGCAGCCAGCCCGCACCTCGTCGATCCGGTCCAGATCAGCGTCGTTGGAGAGCACCAGTCGCTGACCGGTCGCGTCGTCGATGTAGCCGTCCAACGACGCGGCACAACTGAGCAGGACGTACGGGCGCTCAGTCATGTACGAAGGGCAGGTCGAGGGCGTGCTCGCCACGAGTCGCCTTGACCGCCAGATAGTCGGCGTTGGCCGCGGAGAGGAAGACCCCGGTGGTCACCCGTTCGCTGACGGCGATGCCGTGCCGGCTCAGCTGTGCGCACTTGTCCGGGTTATTGCTGAGCAGCGCGACCCGGTCCACGCCGAGGGCGGTGAGCATCTGCGCGGCGACGGTGTAGTCCCGCTCGTCCGCCCGGTGGCCGAGGGCGACGTTCGCCTCGTACGTGTCCAACCCGGCGTCCTGCAACGCGTACGCCGCCAACTTCGCGTACAGGCCGATGCCCCGGCCCTCCTGGCGCAGGTAAAGCAGGTAGCCACCGCGCTCGGCGATCCGTTCGACCGCCTCGCGCAGTTGCGGGCCGCAGTCGCAGCGCTGACTGCCGAACACGTCCCCGGTAAGGCACTCACTGTGCGGTCGTACCAGCGGCACCGAGGGCTCCGTCGGCACAGCCGCCGGGTCAGTCCGGTCGCCGAGCCCGAAAGCCAGGTGCTCGCGACCGTCAACCAGACCAGCGAAGGAGTAGACCCGGGCCGTGGTGGCGTACCCGTCTGGAAATCGTATCGGGACGATGACCTGGGTGCGGATCGTGGCAATGGGATGCATCGGACTCCTCGTCAGCGGGTGCCAGCCGGCACGCGGACACGACGGGCCGCCAGGACGGCGGCCCCGGGAAGACTGGCGACGAGCACCAGAGCTCCATAGACGATGGCGGTAGAGACGCCCTCAGCGGCGGAGAGACCGGCTGCGCCGAAGGCCCACGCGGCCACGCCCTCGCGGGGCCCGAAGCCAGCGATGTTCGCCGGAACTCCCATCGCGAGCAGGGCCAGTAGGGTCAACGGCAACAGCAGCGACAGCGGCGCCGTCGAGCCGGCGGTTCGGGCGGCGAGCACAAAGGTCGCCAGGTGCCCCGCCACCGCCAGGGTCGAGGCGAGCAGCACCCCGAGCCAGGTGCGGCGGGCCAGTAGGCCGACGCGGATGTCGGCGATGGCGACGCGGACCGCCCGCGCCCACCGAGACTGACCGGCGGGACGCAGCCACGCCAGGAGCGCTGCGCCGAGGCCGACCGCGGCCAGCATAACGGTCACCACCGGCAGATACGGCCGGACCGGGGACGGGAACGTGGCCAGCACCACCACCGCGACCACCGCGAGGACCGCCTGGCCGGCGGTCCGCTCCCAGAGGACGGCCCGGACACCCCGGCCGAGGTCCCCCGCGGCCTGCCCGTGGCGGACCGCCCGGTGTACGTCGCCCAGGATCCCGCCAGGCAGGGTCGCGTTGAGAAAGACCGCCCGGTAGCAGTGGGCGACGGCGGTTCGCAGCGGCAGCCGGACCCCCAGTCCCCGGGCCACCAGGCTCCAGCGCCATGCGCCGCAGACCGTGGTGATCCCGCCGATCGCCAGCGCCGCCGCCAAAGCTGGAGCGGTGATCAGACGCAGCCCATCGAGAAACGGGCCGGTGCCCACCAGCCAGAGCAACAGCGCCAGCAGACCGAGACCGCCCAGTGCCCGGGCCCACGCCCAGAGCCGGCCGTCGGCCGCCGCTGTGCGCGACACCATCACCATCCGGTCCCCCCGCGCGAGTCGCCGACCCGGGGGTCCGCCGGCTCTACCCGCTTTACTTCCGTGCCGTGGGCACCCTCCACAGCGGTCACAGGTGCACCGTCGGCAGGGCCAACAGGTCCTGGTGGTCTACCAGCACGGACAACCGGCCGGCAGCAAGTTCATCCCGGCGACGACGCGCGTACCCGGTCAGCGGGCCGGCCAGCTGGGGGCGCTGCTCCCGGGCCGCGTCGATCCAGCCGGCAAACCACTCCCCCAACAGGCCCGCGTCGGCGGGACCGAGCCGCCACGGGCTGGACCGCAGCGTGACCGCAGCGCCCTGCCCGGCGAAGGCCGCGGCGGTGCGGGCCACCGCGTCCGGACCGAGTAGCCGCCGTCCCCGAACAGTACGGCGCTGGTGGTCGTTGAAGGCCGCGGCGACCTCCGCGTCGAGCGGGTCCACGGGGTCGAGCCGGACGTGGCCGACCACCGAGAGCGTAACGAGAGCCGGCCGCCCGGCGCAGGCCGCCGCCACCCGTCCGACCTCCTCGGCGGTGAGCATGTCCAGCAACGCGGAGGCGGTGATCAGGTCGGCCTCGGCCAGCTCGGTGGCGGTAAGCCGGGTCAGGTCTCCCCGCCGGGTCTCGACGGTGACCGGGGTCCCGTCGGCGGCGACCGGTGGCGGGTCGGCGGCGGCCCGGGCCAGCAGGCCGGCGTCCCCGTCGTGCAGAACCCAGTGTTGGGGCCCGGGTAGGCGCGGAGCGAGCCACCGGCCCATCGCACCGGTGCCGCTGCCAAGGTCGTGGACCACCACCGGGCGGGTGCCGGTGAGCCGGGCCCGCAGCCGGTCGGCGAGGTCGACGACGCGGGCGGCGGCGTCGGCCGGCTCACGCCGGATGAGCCAGTCCGCGAAGGCCGCCGGCAGGCCCAGCTCGAGGTCACAGCCCCGCTTCGTCATCTCGCTCCTTCCAGCGCCGCCGCGAGCGACATGGTGGTGGTGGTCCAACAGGTGAGAGTCTCCCGGCGGGCACGCGCGGCGCAACGCAGCCGGTCCCGCAAGGCCGGGTCGGCGAGCCAGCGGCGGAGCGCGCCGGCGAGGGCCGCCGGGTCATCTGGGGGCACCAACATTCCGGGCACCGCCCCGTCGGGGGCGCGGCCGAGGGTGTCGGGCAACCCACCGGCGGTGGTAGCCAGCACCGGTACGCCCCGCGCCAGCGCCTCCGTCACCACCATTCCGTACGTCTCGACCCGGGAGGCCAGCACCAGCAGGTCGGCAGTGGCGTACCCGCTGGCCAGGGCGGAACCGGTGCGGGGTCCGGCGAGGTGCACCCGCCGGGCGAGGTGCAGGTCGTCGATCCGTCGCCGGAGCCGCTGAACGAAACCCGGGTCCTGGGTGAGCGGCCCGAGGCAGTCACAGCGCCAGGCTAGCTCTCTGACGATGGCGAGGGCGTCAACCAGCGTGTCGTGTCCCTTGTGTGGGGTGAGGGCGGCGACGCAGAGCAGCCGCTGGCCCGCTGCCGAGCCAGGTACGACGGCGGCCCGGTCAACTCCGGGCACCGCGACGTGCACCCGCTCGGCGGGCAGTTGGTACCGGTCGAGCAGCCACCGGCGGGTCCAGGTGCTGGTCGCCACGATCACCGCCGCGTGCCGCAGGGCGACCCGTTCCGCCGCGCTGGCCAGCGGCAGGTGCACCAGCACCGCCAGGCGCAGCCGCCCGGCATTCGGGGCCAGGAGCTCCGGCACCGCGCTGGCGACGAGCCCGTCGAAGAGGACGAGTGACCCGGACGGCAGTGCGTTGAGCACCCCGGCGAGGGCAGAGCGCTCCGCGCTCGCCGGGTACGGCCAGGCACCGGGCACCGGGTGCTCGTGGATCGGCCAGCCGGCGGCCGCCAGCCCGTCAAGGACCCGCCGGTCGTACCGGTTGCCGCCACTCGGCGTGGTCGGATCGTCCACGTCGCCCGGCAGCACCGCGTGCAGGACGCGGGTCACAACGACCGTTCGTAGCTGGCCCAGGCGACGTGCGACTCGTGCAAGGTGACGCTGATGCCGGTCAGGCCACCGGCGCCCGCGCCCAGCTCCCCCGCCCGCACCCGAGCCGCGAGCCGGTCGGCGACAGTGCGGGCCAGTACCTCGGTGGTGGTGTTCACCCCGGCGAACTCGGGCTCGTCGTCCAGGTTGCGGTAGGTCAGCTCGGCGAGGACCGCGCGCAGCTGCGCGGTGGCCCGACCGATGTCGACCACGATTCCGTCAGCGTCCAGGTCACCGCGGCGGAAGGTCGCGTCCACCACGAACGTCGCCCCGTGTAGTCGCTGGGCGGGACCGAACACCTCGCCCTGAAAGCTGTGGGCGATCATCATGTGGTCCCGGACGGTCACGCTGAACACAGTGTCACTCTCCGTCGTAGGTAATGAGGTGGCAGAGGGCCGGCAACCGCCGGTCGGCGAGCTGGGGCAGCACGTCGGGCAGGTCCGCGAACCGAGACTCCCCGGTCAGCAAAGTGTCGAAGACCGGGTCGGCGAGGAGATCCAGCGCCAGGGTGAGCCGGTCGGCGGGGCTTCGCCGGCTCCGCCGGGCCGGGGCGACCCGTCCCACCTGGCTGCTACGCAGGGTGAGCCGGCCGGTGTGAAACTGCGCGCCGAGCGGCAGCGCCACCTCGCGGTCGCCGTACCAGCTCAGCTCAAGCACCGTGCCCTCCGGCGCCACCAGTTCCAGGCAGCGACGCAGGCCGGCGGCGGTCGCGCTGGCGTGCACCACCAGGTCCTGTCCGGTCGCCGCGGCGGCCGGTGCGGCGTATTCGACGCCGAGCGTCCCGGCGAGCGCGGCCCGCGTCGGGTCCACGTCAACGAGCTGTACCCGCACGCCGGGGAACCGGGTCAGTAGGGCCGCGACGGCCGCGCCGACCATCCCGGCACCGACCACGGTGACCCGATCACCGACCAGGGGTGGCTCGTCCCAGAGCGCGTTCACCGCGGTCTCGACCGTGCCAGCCAGCACCGCACGCGCCGCTGGCACCTGCTCGGGCACCACCACCACGGCCTCGGCCGGGACCACGTACGCCGTCTGGTGCGGGTACAGGCAGAAGACGGTTCGCCCGCGCAGTCCGGGCGGACCCTGTTCGACCACGCCGACGCTCAGGTAGCCATACTTGACCGGGGCCGGGAAGTCACCCTCCTGGAACGGGGCACGCATCGCCGAATACTGTCCGCTCGGGACACCACCGGTGAACACCAGCGTCTCGGTGCCGCGGCTCACACCGGAGTAGCGGGTCCGGACGAGCACCTCGCCGGCGTCCGGGGTGGCCACCGGCACCGAGCGGATCTCACCCCGCCCGGGCGTGGCCAGCCAGAAGGCGCGGGCGGTCTGGTTCACCGGTTGCTCCTCTCCGTCGCTCCGGCGAACCGGAGCGACGCGCCGCCCGTAGGCCCTGTCAGAGTTGTCGATCATAGACGCGGAGGCGTGGTGGCCACGATTCGGAGCGGTCCGCTGACCGGACTGTCCGTTCAGATTCTCCTGTTGGTCGGGCTGGCCGGGACGGTGGGGCTCGGCGCCGTCGGCTGGTTCGCCGGCCTCGCGTACGGGCTGGTGCTGTGCCGGGCGCTCAGTCACGGCCTGCACCGGGCGGCGAGGGGCCTCGGGCCGGCCGACCGGGTGACGCTGACCCGGGCGGTGCTCATCGGAGCGGTCGTCGCGCTGGTGGCTGACGGGCTCACCGGCCGCCCGACGCCGGTCGGGCTGCTCACCGCTCTCGCCGCGGTGGCGCTGTCGCTGGACGCGGTCGACGGGTACGTGGCCCGGCGCACCGGCACCGAGAGCGCGTTCGGCGCCCGGTTCGACATGGAGATCGACAGCATCCTGGTGGCCGTGCTCAGTCTGCACGTGGCACCCGTGGTGGGGCCCTGGGTGCTCGTCCTCGGTGCGATGCGGTACCTCTTCCTCGTCGCCGGCTGGGCCCTGCCCTGGCTGCGCGGTCCGCTACCGCCGCGCTACTGGCGGAAGGTTGTCGCCGCGGCCCTCGGCGTGGTGTTGCTGGTGGTGACGTCCCGACTGTTGCCGAGCACGGTCGGCGGGCTGCTCTCGCTGGCGGTGTTGGTGCTGCAGCTGGAGTCGTTTGGCCGGGACGTGGCCTGGCGGTGGCGGCACCGGGACCGCACGCCGGCGACCCCGCTGGCGACGGCACCCACCAAGGCAGCGGGACTGCGCTGGCCGGCATGGTGGCGGCGGGTACCCGCCACGCTGGCGGTGCTGCTGGCGTTGGTCGCCCTCACCGTGCCGCGGCAGCCCAGTCAGCTGGTACCCGCCGTGCTACTGCGGATCCCGCTGGAAGGTCTCGCGTTGGCGGCTGTCCTGCTCGCCGTTCCCACCCGGTTACGGCGGCCGGTGGCCGCACTGGCGGGGACGCTGCTCGGGCTGCTGGTGGTGGTCAAGGCCGCCGACCTGGGCTTCCACAGCGCCCTCGGGCGGCCGGTCGACCTGGCCCTGGACTGGCGCCTCCTCGACGAGACGTTCACCTTCGTCAGCACCTCGGTTGGCCGAGGGAGCGCGATCGCGGCGTCCGTCGGCGCCGGCCTGCTGGTGGTGGCGCTGCTGACGGTCACCACCTGGGCGGTCCTGCGGCTGAGTCGGCTGCTGACCGGGCACCCGGACAGCGCGCGGCGGGTACTCGCGGGCCTGGCGGCGCTCTGGCTGGTGGCGGCCGCCACCGGGGTACGGATCGTCCCTGCTCTCCCGGTGGCCGACGCGGCTACAACCGACCTGGTCCGGGCACACGCCGCACAGGTGCAGGCACGCCTTCGGGACCGCGCGAGCTTCGCCGACCGGGTGAACATCGACCCGTACCGCCTGGTCCCCGACGATCAGCTGCTGACCGCGCTGGAGGGCAAGGATGTCCTGGTCGCCTTCGTGGAGAGCTACGGGCGGGACGTGGTGCAGGAGCCGGAGTTCGGCGCTGTTGAGGCGGTGCTCGACGAGGGGCAGCGGCGGCTCTCCGCCGCTGGCTTCGGTACCCGGAGCGCCTTCCTCACCTCGCCCACCGCCGGAGGGGGCAGCTGGCTGGCCCACGCGACGCTACTCTCCGGGCTCTGGATCGACAACAACCAGCGGCACCGTACGCTGCTGGCCAGCGATCGCACCCCCCTCGGTGCGGCGTTCCAGCGGGCTGGCTGGCGGACGGTGGGGGTGATGCCGGCGGTCAACCAGCCTTGGCCGGAGGGGGCCTTCTACGGCTACGAACGGTTCTATGACGAGTACCACCTCGGCTACCAGGGCCCCCGGTTCGGCTTCGCCCCGATGCCCGACCAGTACACCCTCTCCGCCTTCCACCAGCGGGAGTTGGCCGGCACCGACCGGCGGCCGGTGATGGCCGAACTGGCCCTGGTCTCCAGCCACTCGCCCTGGACCCAGATCCCGAGGCTGGTTGACTGGGACACCCTCGGCGACGGCCGGGTCTTCCACGACGCCAGCGAACGCAGCTCGTCAACGCAGCCCCGCATCGGGTACCGCCGCTCCATCGAGTACACCCTGGGCGCGCTCATCTCCTACGTGCAGCGGTACGGCGACGACAACCTGGTGCTGATCGTGGTCGGTGACCACCAGCCGGCACCGGTGATCACCGGTCCGGGCGCCAGCCGGGACGTACCGGTCCACCTCGTCGCCCGCGATCCGGGCGTGTTGGCACGGGTCGACGGATGGGGCTGGCCGGACGGGCTCCGTCCCGCACCGGAGGCTCCGGTGTGGCGGATGGACGAATTCCGGGACCGCTTCCTGGCCGCCTTCTCCCCCGCCCTCGCCGCATCGGTCAGGCCGGGTCGGGGCGACCGAGGCGCCAATAGCCCATGAAGGCCACCGCCCGACGATCCAAGCCGCGTTCGGTGACAAGATGACGACGGAGGGTACGGATGACGCCCGCCTCACCCGCCAACCAGGTGTAGAGCGGGACCGGGAGAACGGCGCTGGGCACCTCCCAGAGGAGCTCCGCGTCCAGGTTGATCTCCGCGACCGGCGCCCCGACCGACGGGCCGGACATCAGCTCCGCGGCCGCGGCCGACACGGCCGGCACGAGTCGGGCGCCATGCGGGTGCCCGCCCCGGGCCAGCCAGCGCACCGCCACCCCGGGTGGCGCCGCCACCGGCTGCACGTCGTCGACCTCGGGCACCTCCAGCAGCACCCGACCACGGGCGGTGACCGGGAGCCGCTCCAGGATGGAACAGATCGCCGGCACCGCCGTCTCGTCGCCGGCGAGCAGAAGCTTCGCGGCGGCCGGTGGCCGGAACTCGACACCGCCGTGTTCACCGTCGTAGCCCGCATCCGGGCCGACAATCACGATCTGGTCCCCGGGCCGCACCCGGCGCGCCCAGCGGGTCGCCGGCCCGCCGTCACCGTGCAGAACGAGGTCAACATCGACCTCGGAGAGCTCGGGGCGCGCGGCGCGGACGGTGTAGGTGCGGATCGGATTGCGCTGGCACTCCGGCAGTGCACGCCAGCGGGCATACCAGTCCGGCCCCTCCGGCAACCCGGCTCCCCGTTCACCCGGCAGCGGGAATGCGAGCTTGACGCGCTGGTCGTAGCCGTTGTCGGCGAACCGGTCCAGGTCCGGGCCGGTGAAGGTAACCCGCACAAACGACGGGCTGAGCCGGCGCACGGCGCGAACCTCGACGGTGAACAGCCGCCAGGGCGCAACGGGCAGGGTCTGAGTCATGATGCCTTCCGGGTCGGACGTGGGAACCGGTCCCGCGCCGCACTCGACCCAGTTAGGTTAGCCTTACCTTGACCGCTGTCAAGTGGAGATCGACGCAGTCGAACGGCTCGACCGGCCGACAGTTCGCCATCACTGCCCCAAGGGCGGGGCAGGTCTTCAGCCCACACCACGACGGCGGTAGCGTGTCGCCACACCGTTGCCCGTGGGGTGGCCCCTGCCCCGGCGTGGCGCTAGCGATCGTACGGAGGATGCAGCCATGTCCCACGGCGACGAGTCGTTCGCGGCCAGCGACTACAAGGTGTCGCGGCCGGCTTTCGACGTCACCATGCGCGGCTTCGACAAACGGCAGGTGGAGCGGCACCTTGACCAGCTCGACGGCGAGCTGCTCCGGGCCGTGACCGACCGCAACCAGGCACACGCCCGAGCCGAGGCACTGACGGCCCAGCTCGCCGGCCTGGAGACGGAGGTCGCCGAACTACGCGAGCGGCCGGCCCGGGTCGACCGCGCCGCGTTCCGCGATCTGGGACCGATGGTCGAAGAAATCCTGGCGCTGGCCGAACGGCAGGCCGACGTGATCGGTGAGGCGGCCGGACAGCGGGCAGCCGAGCTCACGGCGGAGGCGGAGCGGACGCTCACTGACGCCCAGGAACAGGCGGCCAGCACGATGCGCGACTTCGAAACGGAGTTGACTGCCCGGCGCACCGAACAGGAGCAGGTGGACGAGGAGCGGCGGGCCGCCGCCCAGGCCGAGTTGGCCGAGATCCGCGCCGCCGCCGACCAACTGCGGGAGGCGGGCGAGGCCGCCCACGAGCGGGCCCGGCAGGAGGCGATCCAGGTTGACGAGCAGAGTGCCCAGCGGATCGAGCAGGCCCGGGCCGAGGCCGAGGCGTTCCTCAGCTCCGCCCGCACCCAGATCCAGCAGGAGGTGCAGGCGGCCCGGACCCGAACCCAGGAGGAGCTGACCCGCTGGCAGTCCACTGTGGAAAGGGAGCTGACCGACAAGCGTTCCGGCGCCGAGCAGGAGCTGACCGAGCAGCGAGCCACCGCCGAACGGGAACTCGCGGCCCAACGCACCGCCGCCGAGCAGGAGATCACCGCGCTCATCGCCGAGGCGCAGGAGTACGCCGCGAAGGTACGCCAGCGAATCGACGAACAGGCCGCCAGCCACCAGCAGCAGCTCGCCGCGGTGCAGCAGGACATCCGAGACCGCCGGGAGGGGCTCGGCCGGCTCCAGTCCGAGCTGGAGGCCGGCCAGCAGCAACTCGCGCAGGTCCGCCAGGACGGCAACGCCATCGACCAGGAGCTGATCAAGCAGCAGCAACGACTCAGCACGACCCGCCGGGAGCTCGCCGACGAGCTGCACCGGCTGGAGGAGGCGCGGCGCGCGGCCGACTACGCCGACCAACACGCCAAGGAGGTCAGGTCGCGGGTCAAGCGTGAGGCGAAGCGGGTGGCCGACCTGGCCGCGGCGGCGGTCATGGCAGCCGCGACGGGCGGTGCCGCGACCGCGGAGTACCCGCAGGTAGTCGCCCGCAACGTCCCCGCCGGCGGCGACGCACCAACACCAGCACCCAGTCAGCCGCACAACTCGGCCGACGGCCAGCAGCCAGAACAGCCGGACGAGGACACTGGTGGCGCGGCCGGCGACGTCGGGCACAACGGCGAGACATCGGAGCTGCCCGGCGCCGCCTCGGTACACCGCGACGAGCCGACCCTGCCCGGCGAGACGGTACCGGTCGCCGGCTGATCGCCACCGCTACGTCGGTGCCGGACAGCTCGACCGCCACCGCTCAATCCGAGTCGGACAGCTCGGCGTAGTCGGCAGCGGTGAGCGGCCCCTCCGACAACGACCCATCCGCCCGGGGGACGCCCAGCGGCTCGCCGTCGCGCAGGAACGACACCGCGTCAACCTCCGGACGAGCGGTGAGGGTGCAGACGATCTGGCCGAAGGCGAAGACCTCGTCGCTCCGACCGGCGCCGTCCGCCACCGGCGGTACGTGCACCTCGGCCCGCGTCCCGGTGATGCGGATGCCGGCCACGGTGACCGCGCCGAAGAGCGCGGTGGCCAGCCCCTCGGCCCGCTCGGCCTCGTTCGGACCGGCCAGCAGGTGCTGCAAGTGCTGGTTGACCGTGGGCAACAGGTCGAGGCGACGGCGGACCAGGACCAGGCGGTCGTCACGGACGAAGTAGAGCGCCTCGGTGAACCGCCCGGCCGGGTCGGAGACCGCCGTACCCGGGGTCGGGAACGGCCCGTACGGCGCCTCTACCGCCCGCGGCCCGTCGTCGGTGGGTACGCCGCAACCCGCCAGCAGCACCAGCAGCGCGGCCACCGCCAGGCGGGCGTTCATTCCATGCTCCCGGGCAGCTCCACCCGAAACCGCGCCCCGCCCCCGGGTCGGTCGGCGACCGTCGCGTCTCCGCCGTGGGCGGTGGCGTGCTGCGCGACGATCGCCAAGCCGAGCCCGGTGCCATCGGTGCCCCCGCGGGCGCGGGCGGCACGGCTGCGAACGAAACGATCGAAGATCACTGCCCGGTCGGCCACCGGTACGCCCGGACCGGCGTCGTCCACCTCAACGACGCCGGTGGTGCCGACGGCCGACAGCCGGATGGCGACCGGGCCACCGCCGTAGCGGACCGCGTTCTCGAGCAGGTTGACCAGCAGCTGCTCGGTACGCCGCCGGTCCACCCGCCACTCCGTCGGCGTGCCGGGTTCGGGCCGCACCAGGGTCTCCGGCCATCCCCGGCTCTGGCACACCTCACCGGCGAGCGCGACGATGTCCACCGACTCCCGCTGGGCGGGCTGGTCGGTACGGGCCAGCTCCAGGAGATCGTTGACCAGTTGCTGGAACCGGCCGATCTCGTCGGCCACCAGCCCCGCCGCGGTCGCGGTCCGTTCGTCGTGGTGTCCCCGCCGACGGGTCAGCACGCTCGCGGCGGCGTAGAGGGTCTGCAACGGCGAGCGCAGCTCGTGGCTCACGTCGGCAGCGAAGCGCCGGTCTCGCTCGATCCGTCTGGCCAGCTGGTCAACCATATCGTTGAAGGAGGTCGACAGGCGGGTCAGATCCGGGTCCGTCGCCGGCGCCAGCCGGGTCGTGAAGTCGCCGGCGGAGATCCGCTCGGCGGCGTCCGCGACGGCGGTCAACGGACGCAGACTGTGCCGGGTCGCATACCAGCCGAAGGCGGCGCCGGAGCCGGCCACCATGATCGCCACGGCGGTCAACGCCAGCGCGAGAACCTGAAAGGTCTCCTCCAACTCCCGTAGGGAGGTCAGCTCGTAGTAGCTGGCGCCGTCGGGCAGGGGTACCCCGACCAGCAGTGTCGCCTGCCCGGCCAACCGGACCCGCTGCACCCCGGGCTGTCCGGCCCGGACCTGCCGCTGCAGGGCCGCCGGCACACTCGTCGCCGCCGTCTCGGCGGTACGCCCGTACCAGGAGCCGTCGAGGTGGAGCAGGGGTCGCCGGGAGCTGCCGGTGTCCAACGAGCGAAGCACTTCGACGACATCGGGCTCGTCAGTGTTCAACCCGATGCGTACGACGCCCGCGTCGAAGTAGGCGGCCCGTACGGCCGTGCGTTCCCGCTCATCGAGCAGACTGCGCCGGGTCAGGTCATAGGAGATCAACGCCATCGAGGCGGCCAGCAACGCGGCGCCGACGGCGAACCCGGCCGTCACTCGCGCGCGGAGCCCAAGATGTCTCATCGCTGCAGCTTGTAGCCGAGGCCACGGAGCGTAACCAGGTGTCGCGGGTTACCCGGTTCCGCCTCGATCTTCTGGCGCAGGCGCCCGACGTGCACGTCCACCAGGCGCTCGTCGCCACTGTCGTATCCCCATACCCGCTGCAGCAACTGCTGCCGGGACAGCACCCGCCCGGCGTGCTCGGCCAGCTCGCAGAGGAGCCGGAACTCGGTGCGGGTCAACGGCACCGGCTCGCCGGCACGACGCACCTCCCCCGCCTCCGCGCTGATTTCCAGGTCGCCGATAACCTGCACCGCGAGCGGGGTAGCCACCGCCCGGGCGCGCCGTCGCAGCGCCCGCAGCCGGGCGGACAACTCCTTGATCGCGACCGGTTTGACCACGTAGTCGTCGGCACCGGCCTCCAACGCGGCGACGATGTCGTGGGTGTCGTCCCGGGCGCTGACGACCACGATCGGGACATCGTCGTCGCGGCGCAGCTGGCGGATCCCCTCAAACCCATCGATACCGGGCAGCATCAGGTCGAACAGTACGTTGTCGGCCGGATCGGACCGCTGCATCCGCAGCCCCTCCTCGGCGGTCGCCGCCCCCCGCGCGGTGTAGCCCTCCTCCTCCAGAGCGAGCAGCAGCGCCAACCGGATCCGGTCGTCGTCCTCGATCACCAGTACCGCGGTCATTACGGCATCATCCCCGGCGTCCCGGCGACCACCCACTCCGGGGCAGCCGACAGATTTGTCATCTGACTGTCATCCAACTGCACCGGCCGCTACACGACCCGCTTAGAGGGTGAGAGGCGTGTCGGGCCGTTCGTCGCGCCAACTGGCCCCCGTCCCACCGAGAGGAGGCAGCAGTGACCGGCAACGCCCTCATCCACGCCCTCGTCATCGGCGCCTCCGTCGGCTTGCTCGGACGGTTCGTTCTCCCGGGCCGGGACGCCGCCCCGGCGTGGCTGGCCATCGCCGTAGGTCTCGGCGCCGCCCTGCTCGGCACCATCATCGCCCGAGTCGCTGGCGTCGATGTCGCCGCTCCCTCCGTGCTGCGGCTGGCCGTGCAGGCCGGCTTCGCCGGCGCCGCGGTTACCCTCGCGGTCGTGACGGCGCGACACACGCCAGGGCCGACCAGGCGGTCCAGCCGCCGGTTGCGGGCCACCGGCGACCCCTCGACGCCAGCGGACCAGGAAGGGAACCGACCATGACCGTCGTGCCAGACGACAACATGATGACCCTGATCTGCGATGGTTGCGGAGAGACCGCCGCCAGCACGGCCGTCGTACTACCCGACGACGAAGTGGTCTGGACACTCGTATCCGAGCATGGCTGGAGCGGGTCTCCGTTCGCCACCGGTCCCCACCGATGCGCCGGATGCACCCCACCCCCACCCGGCCGAGGCGTCCCCGTCCAGCCGCTCGGGGATCCCGACCACGACGAGGTCACCGAGGCCGCCACGACGGCGGATCCGCTCCGCACCGCGCTGAGCGATGCCACCGAGCACGAGGGGCGCGTCATCGTTGACCTCTCCGCCGTTGAGCAGATCGACTCCGTCGGCCTCGGTTTGCTCGTCCGAGCCCGACAGGAGGCTCGTCAGCGCGGCGCGGAGCTGTGCCTCCACGCGCCCTCCCGGTTCGTGTTGACCGTGCTACACACGATGCGCCTGGACACCGCCTTCCCCGTCGTCACCGACCAACCAGACACAGCGAACGAACCCAAGGTGCTGGTGTGAACAGCGGACGGTCGCCCCGCGACCCGCGACCGGCCGCGCCCCGCTGCCAGCTCCCGCGATGAGGACTGCCATATGGTCATGCCCTGGCCCTCGCCCGAAGACGACCCATTCCACCCGGCCTGGGACCCGCCAGCCCACCCCAACGAGGACGCTCGGCTCGCCGCGATAGCCGCCCAACGGCTCAGCACCGATTGGACGACGCGCCGCCAGCAGATCACCGTGACCGTCCAGAATCGGGTGATTATCCTGGCCGGTATGACCGCCGACCTCGAAACCCGGCAGGTCGCGGGCGAGCTCGCATGGGACATCCCCGGGGTGGTTGACGTGTGCAACACCCTGCGGGTAGCGCAGCGTGGACGCCGGCAGCGCTGAGCGTGAGCGACGAGGGCGAGCTGACCGTGGACGAACTGAAGCCGCTCTCAGGGTTTCCTGCCGTTGGCGAGGTACGGCCGGTCGGGCAAACCGGGCCGGTCGCCGCCTAGAGTGATATCGAGGGAACCATCCAGCACGTGTTCAGGGTGGACGTGTGCGGTCTAGCGAGTCGCCACTACACCCCTCCTGACCTGCAGTTTTGTCGGATCTCAGCATCTTTTGGGCGACAGCTTTGCCGGGTGATATGACTGAGCTATCGGCAATCAATGACGCTCGTCGTCATCCCCTCCTCGCGCAGCGCCGGTCCGAGCGTGTCCCTGAGACCGGCTCGGCGAGTGACCTTTGAGGAGCTGCGGTGCGGAAAAAGCTGATCTGGCGGAATCGACGGCCCTTCGAGAACGCTGTCGTCTTCACCTCGCCCATGTGCGGCACGGTGATGCTCGTCCTGGGAGCGCCACCCTCGTTGGGGGTCGCCATGCCGCAGCCGATCCGCATCGGCTGGCAGCTGGGGCTGATCGTCGCCGGCCTGATCGGCATCGCCGGGCTGTTGTGGCCAGGCCGGTACGCCACCGGGCTCGGGCTGGAGCTGGCATCCATGCTGATGCTCGGCACTGTCACCAGCATGTACGCGATCACCATGGGGGTGGGTGGCGGTCTGGCGGCCGTCACCTCCGTCGGCTTCCTCACCGCGGTGGCGCTCGCTTCATGGTGGCGGGGCGGGGAGCTCTTACACGATCTGTACCGGCTGGTCGAGCCGCAACGCCCAGCCCCGGACCTGGCTGGTGAGTTCCCATGACACCCCCGCCCCCGCCCCCACCTCCACCCGCGACCGACGCGGCAGCTGCCGCCCCACAGTGGCTCCAGGTCGTGCTGTCGGTACTCGGCGTCCTGGGCGGCGCTGGCGGATTCGCGACCATCGCCGCGGTGGTGGTGAAGCGGGGAAAGTTCCGCGCCGAGGCGGCTGGCGTGATCACCGATACAGCGCTGACCCTGGTGCAGCCGATGCGGATCCGGATGGCCGAGTTGGAGGCCGAGGCGCAGACGATCCGGGAGCAGCTACGCGCCTCGAACGAGCGAAGCCGCCGACTCCAGGCCAGCATCGCCCACCTCCGCACCACACTGGACAGCTGGTACGCACTGATCTTCGCGCCGGACGCCTCCCTCCAGTCGATCCGGCACGCAGTCCGCGAGGACCGCCGACGCACCCAAACGTCGGGCGAGGTCCGGGCCGAGCCGACCGGGGACCGGTAGCCGTACCGGCCGGGTTGGTCCCCGGGGTTTCGCGCTCGCCACCGCGGGGGTCGGCGACGCGACGCCGTTCACCGGGTCGCGGCGAGCTCAAGGACCTCACCCGCCACCGGTAGCGCCGCGTCCCGGTAGGCAGGAACGAGACCGAGGCGGGTTCGCCGGTCCAACAGATCATCAACGGTACGGGCGAGTTCGTGCCGGGCGGCCCAGAGTAACTCGGCGCCGGTGACCGGAATCTCTTCGCCGATCGGCCGATGGAGATGCGCTGGCGCCTCGGCCAGGACGTGGACCGCCTCGACACCGTAGCGGGCGACCAGACGCCGAGGGGCCGGGACCCGGGCCAGGTGCGCGGGGCTCGCGGCGCCCGGAAGCGGGAGACGGCGGGTACGGCAGGCGCCGGCGACCAGGTTCCGACGACGCACCGCGGTGTCCACGGCGTCCTCGGCCATCCGTCGATAGGTGGTGAGCTTTCCGCCGACAACACTGATGATCCCGTCCGGATCGTCGATGACGGCGTGCTGTCGGGAAAGATCGGCGGTACGGTCGGCGGCGTCGGCGAGCAACGGCCGGAGTCCGGCGTAGGCACCGAGGACGTCGCTGCGTCGCAGGGGCCGGTCGAGGACACCGTTGAGCACGTCGAGCAAGAACGCGATGTCGGACTCGGTGGGCTCCGGTACCTCCGGGATGGGTCCGGCCAGCGGCTCGTCGGTCAGCCCGACGTAGACCAGGCCGTCGGTCTGGGGCAGCACGAGGACGTAGCGGGTGAACTCGCCGGGGACCGGGATGGTCAGACCGGCCCAGAGCCCATCCAGCGCAGCGGCGGGCAGCACGAGGTGGGTGCCGCGGGAGGGCCGCAGGCGCACGTGTGGGGTCAGGCCGCTTGCCCAGACACCGGTCGCGTTGATCACGGCGCGGGCGGCGATGCGCACGGTCTCCCCGGTACGGGTGTCCTCGACGGTGGCGCCGTCGCCGTGCAGGTCGACCACGCGCGCACGGGACAGGATGCGGGCGGAGCGCGCCGCCGCCGCACGGGCCAGACCGACCACGAGCCGGGCGTCGTCGCAGAGCTGACCGTCCCAGGACAGCCGGGCACCGCGGAGGCCGACTCGGCGCAACGCCGGCGCCATCGCGCCCGCCTCGGCCGGACCGAGCCGTCGCGTGCCCGGCAGGGTCCGACGGGTGGTCCCCACGCCGACCCGTAGCAGGTCGCCGACGCGGAGCCCAACCGCCGCGGCCCGGTCCCGCCAACCAGCGGTGTAGTCGGTGGTGGGTAGCAGCATCGGCAGCGCCCGGATCAGGTGCGGGGCGGTGCGGGTCATCAGGACGTGCCGTTCGACCGCGCTCTCGTGGGCGATGCGAACCTGACCGTGGGCGAGATAGCGCAGTCCACCGTGGACCAGCTTGGAACTCCAGCGGGACGTGCCGTGGGCCAGGTCCTGGGCTTCGACGGCGGCCACGGAGAGGCCACGGCTGGCGGCGTCCAGCGCCACGCCCGCGCCGGTGACGCCCAGCCCGACGACGAGGAGGTCAACGGCGGCACCATCGGCCAGTTCGGCGAGTTCCCGGTCCCGGCGCGGCCCGGTCAGCTTGGCGTCCATGCCCACACCCCCTTGCAAAGAAGTGACACTGGATGTCACTGTGTCACACATGAATGGAGCTGGGGAAGACGCCGACCGATGGACCCGCTGGGGGTCGGCCTCAAGAGCACAACCCCTGCCGGACTCCGCGTCGGAGCTCCTGGCGCAGCTGCTGAAGTTGACCCCCGCGCCCCCAGCCGTACCCCTGCCCGACGTCGCGATGCCCGCGGCCGAACCCGGCGGAGCGGTCCTGGCCGCACTCCGGGAGACCGTCGGCACCGAACACGTGCTGACCTCCCAGCCGATCCGGGCCCGCCACGCAACCGGTCTGTCCACACCCGATTTACTACGGCGGCGCCGGGGCCGGCTCCACCAAGCCCCACAGGCGGTGGTCCGCCCGGCCGACCACGCCGAGGTCCTCGCCCTACTCGAACTCTGTTCCCAGCACCGGGTGGCCGTGGTCCCCTTCGGTGGTGGCACCTCGGTCGTCGGCGGCCTGACACCTACCGCGCCGACCCACGTCACCATCGACCTGAGCCGGCTGGACCGGGTCCTCGCCGTGGACGCCATCTCCCGCACCGCGACCCTCCAGGCGGGACTTCCCACCCCCCGCGCCGCGGAGTTGCTCGCCGAGCACGGGCTCACCCTCGGCCACGTTCCCCAGTCCTACGAATACGCCACCATCGGTGGCTTCGCCGCCACCCGCTCCTGCGGGCAGGCGTCAACCGGGTACGGCCGCTTCGACGACCTGGTGACCGCCCTGACCGTCGCCACCCCCCGCGGCACCATCCGGGCGGGACGCGCGCCCGCCTCCGCCGCCGGCCCCGACCTGCGCCAGCTCTTCCTGGGCAGTGAAGGAACCCTGGGCGTCATCACCGACGTCACCGTGCGGGTGCGACCGATCCCGGCGCAGACCCACTACGAGGGCTGGCGCTTCGACTCCTTCCCCGCCGGGCTGCACGCCATCCGAAAACTGGCACAGGACGGGCCGCAGGCCACGGTGCTGCGGCTCTCCGACGAGGTCGAGACCCTGGTCGGGGCGAGCGGTCAGGGCCAGTCCGACGGGGGCTGCCTACTGGTCATCGGGTACGAGGGCGAGCAGGTTCACGGCACCGCCGAGACGGCCGCCGCGGTGCTGGCGGCGCAGGGCGGCCAGCCGCTGGGCGCCGAGCCGGGACGGCAGTGGCTACGGCACCGCTTCGACGCTCCGTACCTGCGCGACGCGCTGCTGGACGCGGGGGCCTTCGCGGAGACCCTGGAGACCGCGGCGTACTGGTCTCGGCTGCCCGAGGTGCACGAGCGGGTCCGGGCGGCGATCCTGGAGGCGCTGCCGGAGGGCGCGCTGGTGCTGGCGCACGTCTCCCACGTCTACGAGACCGGCGCCTCGCTGTACTTCACCGTGATCTGCTCCCCCGGCTCCGATCCGATCGACCGGTGGCACACCGCGAAGGCGGCGGCCAGCGACGCGATCGCCCGCGCCGGGGGCACCATCACCCACCATCACGGAGTCGGCACCGATCACCGCGACTGGTACGCGGCGGAGATCGGGGAGCTCGCCGTTGACCTGCTCCGCACGGTCAAGCGGCAGCTGGATCCGGCCGGCATCCTCAACCCCGGCATCCTGGTGCCGTAGCCGTACCAGCTCGGTGCTGGGCCACACCGAGCCGGCTAGGCGCGGGGTGGGCACGCCACCCGGGCAGGCCAGCCAAGGAACCGGTCGAACAGATCGGCGGCGCTGCCCGTGACGCTCGGGTTGAGCCGGTGCAGGTCGTCGATCGCGTCGTGCAGGCAGCCAGCCAGGTAGAGGAACAGGCTCACCCGCACTTCTCGAGACTCAGCCAGGAGCGCAAGCTTCGCCGCACCGCAGGGCCACGGCTGCCCGCACCGGCGGCACAGCCAGAACGGACGCAGCGGCAGATGCTCCGACGACATCTTCGGCCCGGCCGCAACCGGAGGCACGCCATGCCTGCTCATCGACGCTCGCTGTCCCGCGCCTGACGCTCAAACACGATCCGCCACACGTGCGTCAGCAGTGGCGGATCAGCCGAGCACGGCCGCATCGATGCCGGGATCGGCGCTATGCGGTCTGCTGTCAGTTCGCCGGTCGCAGCGTACCGAGACACATACGTCGTCATCGCCGGCATCCGAACAACGCGGGTGCGCGGTGGGCTTGCCGGCACGCCGGCAAGCCCACCGCCGTCGGCCGGCGGCTGGGAGCAGACCGCCAGTCACCCACCCACGCAGCCCTGCTGGCGGTACGCGAATGGGGAATCACCCGGAAGGACGTGCGATGGCGACGGTGACGACCTGGACCGGCCGGGACGCCAACGCGCTGCGACATGCGTTACGGATGAGCATGACCGGGTTCGCCGAGCACCTCGGCGCGGCGCGGCGGACCGTGGCCAAGTGGAGCAGCCAGGGCGACAAGGTGCTTCCCCGCGCCGACATGCAGGCCGCGCTCGACACCGTGCTGTCCCGAGCCACACCTGAGGCACGGGAGCGCTTCGAGACCCTGCGTACGGTGGGCACCAGCGGTACAGCTGCGGGTGCCGCACGGCCGGGTGCCGGCGGGCATGCGGATACTGGCGATGGCGGAGACCGCGACTCGGATTCGGGGGGTGACGTGCGACGGAGAGCCCTCCTACGCGGAGTAGCGATCGGCGTCGCTGCCACGCCCAAGGTCGCTCCGTTGCTCGACGCGTTCTTCTCGCCCGCTCCCGCAGCGGATGCGGCTCTCACCTTTCCGCAGTTCTCCCGATCCGTCGCCGCCGCCAAGGTCGACTATCAGGCCTGCCGGTACGAACGGGTACTCGACCGACTCGTGATGCTATTGCCCTGCCTCGAAGCGGTGCGGTCAGGCACGACGGGTGAGCAACGGCAACGCGTCGAGGTCCTAGCAGCTGACCTGTACCACGTCGTCGGCAGCGTCCTGCTGAAAGTGGGCGACCGCGGGCCGGCCCTGGTAGCAGCCGAACGGAGCACCCGCGCCGCTGCCCTGAGCCAGGACCCGGTGGCGATTGCCGCGAGCGCCCGGATCATGACCCATGCGCTGATGGGCAACGGCCACGACGACCAGGCAGTCACCCTCGCCGCGAAAGCGGCCGACTCACTCGACCGGGACACCCGCCTCGCGTCGACCGATGCGGTGGCCGTCTACGGTGCCCTCGTCCTTCGCGGGGCCATCGCCGCCGCCCGCCGAGACGACCGGGACACCGCCTACGCGATGCTCGATGGAGCGACCCGCGCCGCGACCCGCCTCGGCTACGACGGCAACGATCGGTGGACCGGATTCGGCGCCGCCAACGTCCTGCTGCACCAGGTCAACATCGCGCTGGCCCTCGGCGATGCCGGCACCGCCATCGCGGTCGCCCGCACCGTTCCTCTCGACAAGTTGACGCTGGTCGAACGCCGGGCATCGCTGTACGTGGACGTGGCACGCGCCTACACCCAGTGGGGCCGCTACGAACACGGCCTCAACGCGCTGCGCAACGCGTACGAGGTGGCACCCGAGGAGATCCGCTGCCGGCCGAACGTCCACCGCGTCGCCCGCGACCTCGCCATTCTCGCCACCGGCTCCACCCGCACCGCCGCTGTCGACTTCGCCCAGAGCGCCGGGATCGCGCTGTGATCGGCGGTCACCTCCAGATCGTCGTCTGCGGCGCCGGCCCGGCGGCCAATGCAGCCCAGCTGGTCAAGGCCGCACAGGGCCGATCCTGGACAGCCACGGTCACCGCCACACCGAGCGCGATGAACTTCATCGAATCGCAGCCACTCGAAAGCCTCACCGGCCATCCGGTCCGGTCGACCTACCAATCGTCACCCGGCACCCGCCGGTCGCTTCCCGCCACCGACGCCCTGGTCATCGCCCCCGCGACCTACAACTCGATCAACAAGATCGCCCTCGGTCTAGCGGACAACTACGCCATGACCTCAGTCGCCGAGCTGATCGGCAGGCAGGTACCGACCATCGTCGTCCCGTTCGTCAACGCCGCCCTCGCCGCCCGGGCGCCGTTCCGGCACGCTGTGGCCAGCCTCCGCGACGAGGGGGTACACGTCCTACTCGGCCCCGACGACCAATGGGAACCGCACCCGCCCGGCAGCGGCAACGAGCGGCAGCGAGCCTTCCCCTGGACCACAGCGTTCACGACAGCGGTCCGGCTCGCCCATGAACCTCGACCGCCTGCTACCGGCCACCTCTGACCATGCAGGAGGTCGGCTGGGAGGAGTTCTAGTCCGGCCGCAGGTAGCCGTCCACCAACCGGGCCAGTTCCCGGTCCAGGCCGTCGGCGGGAAGGCCGTCGGCGACGATCCGAGCGGAGAGCACGAACGACTGCGTGGTCAGCAGGACAACCCGGGCCATGGTCTCGGCCTCGCCGGACCGGACCGAGCCATCGGCCCGGCCGTGGGCGACGGCGTCCACCAGGAAGCGCAGCATCTCCTCCTGGCCCGCGCCGCGGCGGTCGAGGAGGTACGGGATCAGCACCTCCGGATCGACATCGCGGATCTTGCACAGCAACGGGTGCTCCCGCATCACCCGCGCTCCCGCCACCACCCGCTCGACCAGGCGGGCTCGGGCGTGTCCGGTGCCCTCGTCGGTCGTCGTGGCCAGCAGCACCCGCTGCCACTCCCGGGTCATCAGATCGCCGATCAGCGACTGCGCGTCCGGCCAGCGCCGGTAGACGGTCATCCGGGAGACCCCGGCGCGACGCGCCACGTCGGTCACGGTCGTGCGGCGTACGCCGTAGGCGAGGACGCAGTCATGCGCGGCGTCCAGAACCGCGTCCTCGATGCCACGCTCGCCAGTCCTACTCCGCTCCACCACGCCGAATGTCTACCATCCCCCGCCGCTACGGATTCTGGCCAACCGGCCCCTCCGACCGGGCTCCGGTACGGGTCACCAGAAAGCCGAAGGCCGCGGCGGTGAAGAACATGACGATGCCGTAGACCGCACCGGGGATGGCCATCCGGGTGTTGTCGAGCAACGCCGGGCTGAGCGCGACGGTGATCGCCAGGGTGCTGTTGTGGATGCCGATCTCGAACCCGGACGCGGTCGCGGCGCCCCGATCAACCCCGGCCAGCCGGGGCACCCCGTAGCCGACCGCGAGGCTGAGCACGTTGAACGCCAACACCACCAGGCCGACCGAGACGAAGTAGTCGGCGAGGTTCTCCCGTTCGTTCAGCACCGCGCCGACGACCACCGCGACGAGCACCACGACCGACAAGACCCGGACCGGCCGGTCCAGGCGTACGGCGGCGTGGGGCGCCCGGGCCCGGATCAGCATGCCGATCACGACCGGGATGAGCACGATGGCGAAGACCTGCAGCACCTTGTCGAACTGCAGACCCAGGCCCCCGCTGTCGGCGAGGAAGTACGCCGCCGAGAGGTTGACCACGATCGGCAGGGTGACCACGGCCAGCACCGAGTTGATGGCGGTCAGGGTGATGTTGAGGGCGACGTGCCCGCCGAACAGGTGGCTGAAGAGGTTGGCGGTGGTGCCCCCGGGAGATGCGGCCAGCAGCATCATCCCGAGGGCAAGCTCCGGGGCCAGGCCGAAGGCGAGCACCAGCCCGAAGCAGAGCGCCGGCAGCACCAGCACCTGACACACCAGGGCGATGAGGGCGGCTTTCGGATAGCGGGCCACCCGGCGAAAGTCCGCCACGGTCAGCCCGAGGCCCAGGCCGAGCATGATGATGCCGAGTGCGACGGGCAGTCCGATCAGGGTCAATGCCGAGTCCATGGCAGCACATGATCAACCCTCACGTTCGCCGCCGCAATCCCCCGGGCGGCTCGCGCTGCCCGGCCTGGGCCCGCGTCAGCCGTTAGCCACGAGGTCCCCGCAGCTCGTCTCGTTCGGCAACAGCGGTCGCAGCTGCACCGTCCAGCTCTCGCCGTCCGAGGTCCATGGCATCGCCGTGGTCTCCCCCGCCGCGGCCGCGATCAACGTTTGCAGCGCATCTCCGGTGACGGTCACACAGCCCGGCCCGTTGCCGGAGCCGAGGGGCTCACCGGGCAGCGTCGGCCCGGGCCAGGGGTTATTGATGTCGAAAACCAATTCGCTTGTCGAGTCACCCCTACCCGCTGAGCCCTCGGCAGACCGGGACGTGATGCCCGCGACCGCGGTGGGCACGTAGGGCTTCGCACTGTCCCCCTTGGCCGGTGCCAGCAGACCCGACTCGCCGGTGAGCGACGCGACGAACACCCGCAGCCGCGTCTGGGCCGCCCGCTGGTCGGCGGTGAAGCCGGGCCAGTCGGTGAGATCCGGGACGTCGATCTGCTCGGTGTCGTTCGCGCCGCGGACCGTGAATCGGGCGGTCGGTGCGTCGGCGACCGCCGGAGTGCCGAAGTCCACCGCACCGTCCAAGCCGGCGGCCCGCGCCGAATCCAGCAGCGTCGACACGTCCTCGGGGGCGATCGAGTGGACCTGGAGTTTGGGCAGCGCGGGCCAAGGAAGGGTCATGGGGCCCTCGCTGATCACCCGTCCGTCTCCATAGACGCTGATGGCCGGGATTCTGACCAGTGGCGGACTCCCGAACTCACCGGTGGGGGTCATCTGGAACACCACCGCGTCAGCGGGGTAGGGCCCCTCCGGCTGGCCGGGACCGTCAGGGTTGGCCGTCTCGCCCTGCGGGTCGCAGGCGGTGACGAGCAGGAGCAGGAACACGGCGAGCGCCGCCCAGCGAATTCGAATATCGGTCATGCCGGATCAGACGTGGCCGGACGCTGGGAAGGTTCCGAGCAGGCCGCCGGGAGGCGGGTCGTGCCGGTCACCCGGCGGCTGCTCGCCGTCCCGTGGGGCGACGATCCCTCGCCGCCCCACCGGCCACCCGGTCAGGTTCGACCGACCACGTCCCGCCGGAACACCAGGCGAGCCACCTGGGCGGTCACCGCGGCAAGCCCGGTGAGTACCAGGACCGCGACCACGCTGACGTCCTCCAACGGATGTTCGCCGACGTGCGCGAAGGGTGACAGCCACCCGGCGCTGGTGGGAATCTCGAGGATGGGGGCGAAGTACCCGACGATCAGCCCGTAGCCGAGCACCACCCAGATCAGCGGCAGCATCCGCGGCACCACCGCATAGAGCAGCGCGGCGGCGGCGAGGAGCAGCCAGACCGCCGGGGTGTGCGCCACGTGCCCGAGCAGCAGACCACCGAAGGACCCGGCGTCGCCGGTGCTCACCGCCGCCCCGACGCCCATACCGGCGCCCGCCACCAGCAACAGCCACGGTACGCCGACTGCCGTCACCACGAGGTGGCTGCCGATCCAGGCCGAACGGCTGACCGCCGTCGCGAGGACCGACTCGGCGCGCCCCTCGCTCTCTTCGGCGCGCAGGGTCTGCATGGCGAGCACCGCGTAGACCCCGACGGCCAGGGCCATGGTCAGGCCCATCGTGCCGAGGTAGCCGTCCAGTAGGTTCTCCGCCCCGCCCATGATGGCGACCATGTCCTCGGGCGCATCGGTGAACCCGTCGAGCAGTGGCTGGGTGAACGAGCCGTAGGCGAGGCCGGCGGCGAGCAGTCCCACGCTCCACCCGATCAGGCTGGCCCGGTGCAGCCGGAACGCGAGCGCGAGCGGCCCGTCCAGCCAGGCCGCCGCCCGGGCCGGGCCCGGGCGGGGCGGCACGAGCCCGGCACCGAAGTCCCGGCGGGCGGAGAGCGCGTACCCGGCGGCCGCCGCGGTCACCGTGACTGCCAGCGAGATCACCAGTGGCCACCAGCGGTCGTGCACGTACGGCGCGGTCTGCTGGGACCAACCGACCGGTGACAACCAGGACAACCAGGACGCGCCGCTGCCCTGCACCGCCGCCATGTCACCCAGCCCGCGCAGCACGAACGCGGCTCCGAGTAGAGCGCCCGCGGTGCCGGAGGCGGCCCGCGGATACTCCGACAGTTGGGCGGTGACCGCCGCGACTCCGGCGAATACCAGCGCCACCGCACCAACCGAGGCACCGAACAGCAATGACCCTCCGAGGTCGTAGCCCCGGCTGGCCATCAGGCCACCGATCAGGATGGCGACGACCGCGGCCATCGTGGCGGCGAGCACCAGCACGGCGGTGAGCTGGGCGTGCCGGCCGACCACGCTGGCGCGGATCAACTCGGCCCGACCGGAGCGCTCCTCGGCCCGGGTGTGCCGGACAACGGTCAAGAGCCCCATCAGGCCCGCGCCGATGGCCACGTAGAGGCCGTACTGCCCGGCGAGGAAACGCTCGATGGTCAGGTCGTCGAAGCCGAATCCCGGGCCGCCGAAGAGCGCACCGGCCGGGCTGCCGGAGAAGGCGGTCAGCCCCTCCAGGTCCGCCGGGCTCTCGACGAAGGTCTCCAGCGCGGTGGCGAAGTAGCCCATCAGCAGTGCCAGGCCGAGGGTCCAGGCCGGGAAGCGGATCCGGTCGCGGCGCAACATGAACCGCAGCAGGGTACCGGTCCCGGTGACCCGGCCGCCGCCCCGGCCGGGCGTCGCGACCACCGGTCGGTGCACCGTCACGGTGGCCATCACGCCACCGCCCCGTGGCGGGCCGGCTCATCGCCGTAGTGCCGCAGCAACAGCTGTTCCAGGGTCGGTGGCCGGACGGTCAGCCCGCGTACGCCGAGGTCGCCGAGCCGCCGGATGACGACGGCCAGGTGATCGCCGTCAACCTCGAAGCGGACGTGTCCGTTGGTGTCCTGCAGCCCGTGTACGCCGGCCAGGGTGGCGAGCGAGGCGGCCGGACTGTCGACGATCGCGTCCACGGAGGTCCGGGTCAGGTGACGCAGTTCGGTCAGGGAGCCGGTCTCGACGATCCGCCCCTGCCGGATGATCGAGATCTGGTCGGCCAGCACCTCGACCTGGGCGAGGACGTGGCTGGAGAGCAGTACGGTCCGGCCGGCGGCACAGGCCTCCCGGATGCACTCCTGAAACACCGCCTCCATCAGCGGGTCCAGCCCGGCGGTCGGCTCGTCGAGCAGCAGCAGGTCCACGTCGCTGGCCAGCGCCGCGATCAGGGCGACCTTCTGCCGGTTGCCCTTCGAGTAGGTCCGCCCCTTCTTACGCGGATCGAGGTCGAAGCGTTGGCACAGCTCGTCGCGGCGAACCGGGTCGGTCCCGCCGCGCAGGCGGGCGAAGAGGTCGATCGCTTCGCCGCCGGTCAGGTTGGGCCACAGCTCCACGTCGCCGGGGACGTAGGCGAGTCGGCGGTGCAGTCGCACCGCGTCGGCCCACGGATCACCGCCGAGTAGCCGGACCCGGCCGCGGTCGGCGCGGAGCAGCCCCAGCAGGATCCGGATGGTGGTGGATTTGCCGGCACCGTTGGGGCCGAGGAAGCCGTGCACGGTACCGGTCTCGACCTGCAGGTCGAGACCGTCCAGGGCCTTGGTGCGGCCAAAGTGCTTGTCGATGTGCTGAATGTCGATCGCCGTGGTCATGGTGGTAGACCTCGTTCGTGGGAGGACCCGGGCAGGGTGAGGCGCGGGTTGGTCCGATGTCGTCGATCACGCGGAGCCCACGAGGAGTCGGTGAGCCGTCGCGGAGAAATTCACGCCGGGGGGCGTGACAGCCGGTACGCAGTTCCCTCTGCGTCGCCCGCCGCGGGCGGATCCGGGACGTACATCAGATAGTCGTCGAGCATCGAGCGGTCGACGTGCAGCCCTTGGGTGAAACGCCCGAGGGCCGGCGTCTCGAAACCCCCGCCAACCGATGCCACTCCGCCAGATTAAACAGTCGTTCAATGGTTGGGCAAGCGCATAGCGGCCGAGAGTCCACCCGCTGCCGGACGCCCTAGGGTGAGCTGATGTCCCGCCCCACGCCCTCCGACGACCACCCCGCCGCCGCACCGAACCCGCTCACCCAGCTCACCCTGGACCAGCTCCGGCGACGCACCAGCGTGAAGTGGGGCAGATACGCCCCAGACGTACTTCCGCTCTGGGTGGCGGAGATGGACGTCCCCCTCGCCCCCGCCGTCGCCGACGCGCTCCAGCGCGCCATCGCGCTCGGCGACACCGGCTACGCCCACCCGACGGGGTACGCGGAGGCGTTCGGCGAATTCGCCGCCGAACGCTGGGGCTGGACCGACTTCTCCCCCGGCCGAACCGCAGTGGTACCCGACGTGATGCTGGGCATCGTCGAGGTGCTCCGGCTGGTGACCGACCCCGGCGACACCGTGGTCGTCTGTTCCCCCGTCTACCCGCCCTTCTACGCGTTCGCCCAGCACGCCGGACGGCAGGTGGCCGAGGCCCCGCTCGGAGCCGACCTACGGATCGATCTCGCGGCCCTCGAGGAGGCCTTCCGGCGTGCCCGTACCCGCGGTAGGCGGCCAGCCTTCCTGCTGTGTAACCCGCACAACCCCACCGGGGTGGTACATCGCCGCACGGAACTCGAGGCCGTCGCCGAGCTGGCCAGCCGGCACGGCGTACGGGTGATCTCCGACGAGATCCACGCTCCGCTGGCGCTGCCGGGGGCAGACGTCACCCCGTACCTGACCGTCACCGGCGCTCAGGATGCCTTCGCGGTCACCTCCGGCTCCAAGGCGTGGAACCTCGCCGGCCTGAAGGCGGCACTCGCGATCGCGGGACCGCACGCCGCGGCCGAGCTGGCCCGGATGCCGGAAGAGGTCAGCCACGGACCGAGCCACCTGGGTGTGGTCGCGCAGACGGCCGCCCTCCGGGACGGCGGGGAGTGGCTCGACCACCTCCTCAACGGACTCCACGCCAACCGCACCCGGCTGGAGACGCTGCTGGCCGAGCACCTGCCCACCGTCGGCTACCACCGCCCCGAAGGCACCTACCTGGCCTGGCTGGACTGCCGGCGCCTCGGCCCGCATAGTGCTCAACCCGACAGCGCGCCCGGCGACGTCAGCCTCGATCCGGCCCAGCTGTTCCTGGAACGCGCACGGGTAGCCCTCAGCTCCGGGAACGCCTTCGGCACCGGTGGAGCGGGCTGGGTCCGGCTGAACTTCGCCACCTCCCCCGCCATCCTCACCGACGCCGTCACCCGGATGGGTCGGGCCGCCCAGGAGGCGGGAGCCGCCGCCGCGAAGTGATCCACAACAGTTGGCAGCCCGAACGGCGAGAGACTGACGTGCCGGGAAGGTCGTACGCTACCGTTCAGCACGATGCTCAGCCGTCCCGTACGGGCATTTTTGTGCCCGTCGTTCGCTCCGAACGGCGACCCCGGAGGTACCCACCGTGACCGACGACACCGATGTCACCTCGTGGGCTCTCCAGGCGGGACGCGGCGACCAGGCGGCTGCCGCCGCCTTCATCCGGGCGACCCAGCAACAGGTTCGGCGCTTCCTGGCCGCCCTGATCTCCCCGGCCGAGGCGGATGACCTGGCGCAGGAGACCTACCTGCGCGCGCTGCGGTCGCTTCCCTCGTTCGCCGGCCGCTCCTCAGCGCGTACCTGGTTGTTCAGCATCGCCCGGCGGGTCGCCGTGGACCACGTGCGAACCGCCACGTCCCGCCCGCGGACGGTCCCGATGACCAGCTCACACGACGTCGCCGACGCCGACGAGAGCGGCTTCGACCAGCAGGTCGCCCTGGAGCAGATCATCGCGGCGCTCCCGACCGACCGCCGGGAGGCCTTCGTCGTCACCCAGGTCCTCGGCCTCTCCTACGCCGAGGCCGCACAGGTATGCGGCTGCCCGGTCGGCACGATCAGGTCGCGGGTGTCCCGGGCTCGGGAAGAGCTCGTTGTCGCGCTACAGGCCCGCTCCGGCGGATCGGACCGCCACCCCGCAGCCGGCTGAAGACCTTCCCGTCCCGGGCGGGAACCAGCGCCGGCACCGGTCCGACTACCGGTACATGGGGTGTGAGCAGTGGCGCGAGGTGTTGTCGGCGCAGTTGGACGGGGAGGAGACCCCGGCTGAGCGGGCGGCAGCCGACTCCCACCTGGCCAGTTGCGGTGCGTGCCGGACGTGGTTCGACCAGGCGGCGGCGATCACCAGACGGGCCCGGCTGTCGGTCAGCGTGATCGGCCCCGACCTCACCGATGCGGTCCTGGCCGCACTCCCCGTAACGACCCCGGCGGCGGCCCCGACGGGGTTGACGACGCGGCCGCCGTGGCGACAGCGGCTGGTCATCGCCCTGCGGGCAGCGCTCGGGCTGACCGGGGCGCTGCAGGTCACACTGGGTCTGACGCAGGTCGGCCAGGCGGCGGCGGGCCCGCACATCCACGCCGGCGGGCCACTGGCCTCGGGCCACCTCTGGCATGAGGCAGCGGCGTGGAACATCGCCGTCGGTGCCGGGTTCCTGTTCGTGGCCGCCCGCCGTACCCCGCCGACCGGGCTGCTACCCATGTTGAGCGCCTTCGTCGGCACCCTGGTGCTCTTGTCGGTCAACGACCTGATGACCGGCCGGGTGGAGACCGCCCGGCTGGTCAGTCACGGATTCCTCTTCGTTGGCTACGCGATCGTCGTGGCCATGTCCCGGCCCGGCCTACACCCCGGCGGCCCGCCCACCGACCTTCGCCCTGATCGGCCCCGCTGGCGTATCCCGGCCGAGGATGAGCCGCCCCCGCCGGGTCTGCGGCTCGTACCCCCGCCGCTTCCGGGCTCGGCGTGCCATCGGGACAACGCCGCGGCCTGAGCGTCGCGATACCGGTGAAGTTGCTAACCGAATCACCGGGAACTTTCCCGCCCCGCCAAACCGACCAACAGTCAACACCGTACTCAGAGAGGTCTACATGCCAATTAACGTCAACGGTCGGCGGCTACGCCCGGCCGCCCTGGTCGCCGCTGCCCTGCTGACCGCCGCCATGGCCGGTTGTGGCTCGTCCGGCGACTCGTCGGCGACCAACCCCACCCCGTCGGAGTCGGCCGTTCCGGCGGCGGATGCCCCCGCCGACGTGATCGGGATCAACGACCCGTGGGTGAAGGCCGCCGACAAGGGGATGACCGCGGCGTTCGCTACCCTGGTGAACGAGAACGACGCCGACGTGACCCTGACCGGCGTCAGCACCGAGGTGTCGCCGATGGAACTGCATGAGATGGCCATGAAGGATGGGGAGATGGTCATGCAGGCCAAGGAGGGCGGCATCGTGATCAAGGCGAAGAGCAGCCACCTGCTCGAGCCCGGCGGCGACCACCTCATGATGCTGGATCTGAAGCGACCGGTACAGGCCGGGGATGAGCTGACCTTCACCCTCACCTTCGCCGACGGGCGGACCCAATCGTTCACGGCGGTGGCGAAGCCGTTCACCGGCGCGGAGGAAAGCTACAACCCCGAGCACGGTATGCCGGACATGTCCATGAGCCCCAGCGCCGCGTCATGACTGGGAGCGACCCCCGCGTGGTGAGCCGACGCGGTCTGCTCGCGGGCGGTGCCCTGGCTGCCGGTGGCGCGCTCGGCGCCACGGTGGCCGTCACCGCCGTTGGCTCCGACGACCCCGCGACCCGCCCCGCCGAGATGACGCCGGTGGCGGAGATCGGGCTCGCCGTCGAACCGTTCCACGGCACCCGCCAGGCGGGGGTCGCCACCGAACCGCAGGCGCATGCGGCGTTCGTCGCGCTCGCGCTCCGGCCGGAGACGGACCGGGAGGCGCTGGGACGGATGCTGCGACTGCTCTCCGACGACGCCGCCCGCCTCACCCAGGGCCGTCCCGCCCTGGCCGACACCGAGCCGGAGCTCGGGCTACTGCCAGCCCGGCTGACCGTGACCTTCGGCTTCGGCCCCGGTTTCTACCAGGCGGCCAACCTCGACGAGCGGCGACCACCATCGGTCGCCGCCCTCCCGGCACTCCGCATCGACCGACTCTCCCCCCACTGGTCTGGCGGGGACCTGCTGCTACAGATCTGCGCCGACGACCCGCTGACCGTCGCGCACGCCCAGCGGGTGCTGGTCAAGGACAGCCGCCCCTTCGCCACCGTCGCCTGGGTACAGCAAGGCTTCCGGCGCGCGGCCGGAGCCGAGCCGGGGCGCACCCAGCGCAACCTCTTCGGCCAGCTCGACGGCACCGCCAACCCGAAGCCGGGCGCGCCCCTGGAGACCGCGGTGTGGGTACCGGACGGGCCGTCGTGGCTGCGCGACAGCACCACCCTGGTCATCCGGCGGATCAGCATGAACCTGGAGACGTGGGACCTCCTCGGCCGCACCGACCGAGAGTTGTCCGTCGGCCGCCGGCTCGACACCGGCGCGCCGCTGACCGGTACGGACGAACACGACGAGCCCGACTTCGACGCCCTCGGGTCAGGCGGGCTCACCGTCATCCCGGACTTCTCGCACCTGACCCGCTCCCACGTCACCGAGGACCGGCTCCGGATTCTGCGCCGCCCCTACAATTACGACGGCGTGCCCGGTGCCGACGGCACTGCGGACAGCGGCCTGATCTTCGCCTCGTACCAAGCCGACATCACCCGTCAGTTCCTACCCATCCAACGACGCCTGGCCGAACGGGACCTACTCAACGAGTGGACCACCCCGATCGGCTCCGCCGTCTTCGCGATCCCACCCGGCTGCCCCGAAGGCGGCTGGATCGGCCAGCAACTGCTCGGCTGACCTCGACAGGAGAACCATGCGGACCAACACCCGCCCGGGACCCGCCGGCTTCCTCGCCGCCGTCCTCGCCACCGCCGCGCTGCTGCTCGTACCGGCTTCCCCGGCCGTCGCGCACAATTCCCTGAAGACCACCACCCCGGCCAAGAACGCCGAGCTGGACAAGGCGCCGACCGAGATCACCCTGGAGTTCCTCCAGAGGCTGGATCCGGCGTTCACCACCATCGTCCTCTCCGACGCCGCAGAGCAGAAGGTCCCCACCGGTGAACCCGTGGTCACCGGGGCAGAAGGCACGATAAGCATCGATGAGACCCTGGCGAACGGCACCTACACCGTCGCGTACCGGGTGGTCTCCGCCGACGGGCACCCGGTCCAGGGCTCCTACGCGTTCACCGTCGCCGATCCCGCTGGCGCCGAGGCGCCGGTTCCGACGCCGGCAGAGTCGTCCCCCGCGGCCGAGGCCACCACACCGCCAACGGAGCCCGCGGCGGCCAGCCCGGTGGCGGCGACCGACGGCGGCGGCAGCGGGACCGGCACGGCGGCGGTGATCGGCGGCGGAATCCTGTTGGTGCTGGTAGCCGGCGGCCTGGTGCTACTACGCCGCCGACGCGGCACGGCCTGACCAACGGGATCAGCACCGTTGCCATGGCCGGGGCGGCGTGACCGCTGCCCCGGCCACGCCGCGCGTCGGGTTGCGGCGATCACCGGTCGTCCGACGCGGCATCGTTGAGTGGCGCGGCATCGTTGAGTAGCGCGGCGAGTTCGGCCACCGCGCGCGGGCGGGCCCCCGCCAGCGCCGGAATCCGGTCCAGGAGCCGGTGCACCAGCGGCGCCCACGCCGGCGCCAGGTGTGCCGCCGCGAGCAGCGCCGGGTCGGCCAGGCCGTCCACCGTTGCTACGGTGCGCACCCCGCCGCCAGAGACCACCGCCACCGCGTCCGCCCAGCGGAAGGCGAGGTCGACATCGTGGGTGGAGAGCACCACCGTCGTACCCGCGGTGTGCAGGTCGTCCAGGGTACGCAGCAGTGCTTCCACCCCGGCTGGGTCGAGCCCGGCGGTCGGTTCGTCGAGAATGAGCAGCCGTGGGTGCATCGCTACCGCACCGGCGATGGCCACCCGTTTGCGCTGGCCGTAGGAGAGCAGATGGGTGGGTCGCTCGGCGATCGCCGACACACCGAGCGCCGCCAGCGCCGCGTCGCAGCGCCGCCGAACCTGCTCGGCCGGGAGCCCCAGGTTGACCGGCCCGAAGGAGACATCCTGCCGGACGTTGGCGGAGAAGAGCTGGTCGTCCGGGTCCTGCACCACCAGTTGCACCTGCTGCCGCAGCTCCCTTAGGCCGGCCCGGGTGTACCGGACCGGAATGCCGCCGACAGCGACCTGGCCCCCGGCGGGCCGCAGCGCGCCGGCCGCCAGCCGGAACAGCGTGGTCTTGCCGCCACCGTTCGGGCCCAGCACGGCCAGCCGCTGCCCCGGGTCGACCCGAAGATCGACCCGGGCCAGGATCGGCCGACGCGGCTGGTAGGCGAAGCTAACGTCGTCGAACTCCAGCAGCGGGGCGCTCACCAAGGGGACACCAACCCGGCACTGAAAGCGACGATCGCGCCGAGCAACGTCGTGGTCGCCGCGACGAACGGCACCGACACCCGATGGGCCGCCACCTGCACGGCGAGTGAACCGGTGTAGCCCCGCACCGCCAGTCCCTCCTCCAGTCGCCGCGCCCGGTGCATCGCCCGGACGAACACCGCCCCCGCCTGACCGGCCAGGGAGCGGTAGGTGATCCGCCAGGTACGGAAGCCAAGCCGGGCCGCCTGCGCCTGCCGGACCGCACGCACGCTCTCCACCAGCAGGAAGAGCATCCGGTACGTCAGCGCGGCAACCTCGGTCACCGCCGGAGGAATTCCCAGCCGGTGCAGTCGTGGCAGGACATCCGACAACGGTGTGGTGGCGGTGAACAGCAACAAACAGGTCAGCGCCGCCACGGAACGGCCCGCGGTCTGCGCCGCCACCGGCAGGCTGGCGGGGTCGATGGCCAGTCGAGCTGGAGCCGGCATCGACACCAGCAACGGGACCGTCGACGTGACCACGAAAAGCAGCGGCACCCGGGCCGCCCGCAGCACCACGACCAGTGGTACCCGTGCGGCGGCCAGCAGCACCGCCGCCGCACCACCGGACAGGAGCGCGCCGGGCCAGGCGGGCAGGGCCACCGCGCAGATCAGCAGCCCGAGCGCGAGCAGCGCCTTCTCGGCAGGGTGCCGATTTCGCCAGGGGCCGGTGTGCGCGGCGATGTCGAGGGCGAACACGCTAGCCGCGCTGCCGGCCGGCAGCGTCGCGCAGCCGCTGCCGGGTCCGGGCGACACCGAAGCAGTAGCCGAGCAGACCGGCCCCGAGCGCGGCCTGGAGGGCGAAGAACGCCGACTCCAGCTCGGCCGACGGCGGCTCGTAGATCGGTGAGAACCATGGCTGGTAGTCGGGGTGGTCGTCCACGATGGCCTGCTCGGCAAGGGCGTCCGCCCCGGAGAAGGGTTCCTCCCCCGACCCGAGGCCGAACGCCAGCGGCACCACCGCCAGGAGCAGCACCGCGAGCAGCAGTAGCAGGTTGACCCAGGAGAAGCGCCTCATGCCCGTACCTCCGCCGCCGGCCGCAGCAGGCCGAGCCGACGCAGGTCATCCCCGCTGGTCCGACTCAGCAGGCGGACCACCAGCACGGTCAGCAGTCCCTCGCTGATCGCCAGTGGGATCTGGGTCACGGCGAAGATCCCGCCGAACTTCGCCAACGCACCGACGATGCCGGACATCGGGTCGGGGAACGCCAGGGCCAACTGGGCGACGGTGACCCCGTACGTCGCCAGGCTGCCCAGGGCCGCAGCGGCGAACACCGCCGGGCCCAGTCCGCCGCCAGCGCGACGGACCATTCTGTAGCTCCCGTACGCCACCCACGGGCCGACGATCGCCATCGAGAAGATGTTCGCGCCGAGGGTACTCAGCCCGCCGTGGGCCAGCAGCAGCGCCTGGAACAGCAGCACGATGCCGCCCAGCACGCTCATCACCGGCGGTCGGAACAGCACCGCCCCCAGCCCGGTGCCGGTCGGGTGGGAGCTCGACCCGGTCACCGACGGAATTTTCAATGCGGACAGCGCGAAGGTGAAGGCACCGGCCGCCCCGAGCAGTAGTTTCGATTCTGGATCTGCACGGACCTGCCGGACCAGGGCCCGGCTCCCGTGGACGACGAATGGCGCGGACACGACGAACCACGCCGCCGCCTGTTCCGGAGGGAGATACCCCTCGGCGATATGCATCGATTGACCTTCCCTTCCAGCACCTCGTGGATGAGATCCGTGTCAAGGCCGGTCTCCTGGCTTCCGGATCGACGTTCACTCCAGCCTTCCCAGGCCTGGTTGGCCCAGTGGCATAGTCAGAGATCACTACCCGGTCACAGTGGCGAGGGCCGCGCCGGTCTTCCACCGGCTTCCCGTGCACCTTGACGGCGAGAGGTTATCGGGCGCTCGCCCCGACGGCAAGCTGTCGGCTCGCGCCGATCGGTACCCGCCTGCGCCGGTCACCGCGAACCGAACGCCATGCTCCGGCCCGAGCCGAGAGGTTCAGCCCGGGCCAGAGCCCGGCTTCCTGGCGGTCAGGATGGCGTAGCCGAGCACACCGTCGGCGACCGCGGCCCGGGCCGCGGCCAGGACCGCCGGGGCCCGGGCGAAGTCCAGGCCAAGCGCCACCGCCTGATCCGCAGCGGTCAGCCGCAGCACGGTCAGGCGCGCCTCGATCTGGTCGATCATCGTGGTGACCGCGGGGTCGTGCCGTTCGGTGTGGGTTGTCGTCAGCCCCGCGCCGGCCAGCAGGGCGACATACTCGTCGAGCGGGCGCGCATCGGCAACGCAGGCGATCCACGCTCCCAACCCGGTCAGTTCGGGGGGCAACCGGTCGGGGACGGCGACGACGTCGGCCATCCCCAGTCGACCGCCCGGGGCCAGCACCCGGGCCAGCTCCCCCGCCGCGGTGGGCTTGTCGGGGAAGGTGCAGAAGGCGCATTCGCAGACCACCACGTCAACCGAGTGTGAGTCGACCCCCAGCCGCTCGGCGTCTCCCTGTCGGAACCGCACCTGGTCGGCGAGCCCAACGGACCGGGCCCCCCGGGTGGCCGCCGCGACGTTGGGACCGGCGAGGTCCACACCGGTCACCGTGCAGCCGTACTCGGACGCCAGCAGCAGCGCGCTGGTACCCCGCCCGCTGGCCACATCGAGCACGCGTTCACCGCTGGTCAGCGCCAGTCGGGCGGCGAGTCGGCGGGTCAGCGACGAGCCACCGGGATGGTACGCCTCGCCGAGGAGCAGGGCGACCAGGTCCGAACCGTAGACCGCGGCGCAGCAACCCTTCGGGTACGCCGCGGGCTCACCCATCGTCACCGGATCCGCCGCCCGACGTTGGTGGCGTCCGGTGCCACCCGCCGCCCGCCGGCGGGGCCATCGGAACGCTGGGCGACCTTCGACCCGTACGGGGAATCGGTGATCATTGAGCGCAACGCGAGTGCGTTGGGCACCACGTCGGCGACCGGCACCCCGGACATCTGCTCGCGGACCTGTTCCCGGTAGCCGACCGAATTGTAGGCGCAGAACGGGATCAGTCTGCCGTCCGGAGTGATCTCCTCGACGCAGCACTTCATCAGCTGCCGCACGTTGAGGGTGTACGGGTCCTGGAAGTCCTGGATCACGATCATGAAGGCCCGTTCGGTCAGGTTCGCCACCGCCTCGGGTAGGTTGACGCCGCAGGCGTCGGCGCAGTCCAGCGCCGCGGCAGTCTGGGCGAGGCGTTCGCTGGTCGTGTCGGTGCCCATGAATGCCGATGCCGACCAGAGCTTCTCCAGCGCTTCCCGGACAGCGGGGTCCGGCACCACTCGGTTGGCGACGTAGTCGAGGTGTTCCGCAACATCGAGCAGCCGGGGAATCGGCACCACCGCGAAGTCCTCGGCGCCGGGCGTGCCCGAGGTGAGCAGGTAGGTGATCGACCGGCAGGTCGGGAAGCAGCACGGCACCGGGAAGAAGTCCTCGGCCCGGAACCAGTCGGGTCGCTGCCGCGCGACGAGGTGAATGATGTCGGAGTTGGTCAGCCGGGTCAGCGGGTCGAAGGGCGTGTGTCGGCCGGAGTGGGTGACCGGCTGGAACGAGACGCTGCGCACCGCCGGGTGCGCGAGGCCGTGGCTGATGATGGCACCGAGTTCGTGCTCGTTGAGGCCCCGTTCGACCGCGGCCACCAGGGTGACGGTCAGGCCGACCTCGGCGCAGTTGTCCAACGCTCGCTGCTTGATCTCGCGCAGGTCCCGACCGCGAATCTCCCGGTGTGTTCGCTCGTCGAACCCGTCGAACTGCAGATAGATGTTGACCGCCCGACCGGGACGGTTCCGCTCGCCGAGCGCTGCCACGAACGCCCGGTCACTGGCGAGCCGGATTCCGTTGGTGTTCAGATTGACCGCCCGAATCGGGCGGGCCTGTGCGGCGTCAACGAAATCCAGGATCTGCCGATGGATGGTGGGCTCTCCGCCGGAGAACATCACCACCTCGGCCTCGCCCTCACTCGCCACGAAGACGTCGAGCATCCGCTCACACTGGGCGAGGCTGATGGCGTACCCGTCGGGCTGGTGACCAGAGTCGGCGAAGCAGATCGGGCAGTCGAGGTTGCAGCCGGTGTTGACCTCGATAATGCCCAGGCAGGCGTGCTGCTTGTGTTCCGGGCAGAGTCCGCAGTCCGCCGGGCAGCCGTCGCGCACCTCGGTCTGGAAGGTCAGCGGGATCGTGCCGGGCTTGTTGAATCGGGCGCTGTCGAGGTACATCCGCGCGTCGCCGTACACCAACGCCTCGAACTGGCCGTGCTCCGGACAGCGCTTACGGAGATAGACCTTGTCGTCGCGGAGGTTGACCTGCCCGTCAACGACGACCTTGCAGACCGGGCAGATCGACTTTGTGTACTCGACGAACACCTCATCCCGGTCCCGCTTCATGGCTCTCACCATTCCACGCCGCGCCGCCCCGGCGCCCCGGCTTGGTCGAATACTGCCCGGCGTGGGCCGACCGGATCGGCCACAGCTGGCTCGCGCTGGAGGCCGGGTGGAGGGCCACCCGGCGCTGGCGGGTCAGCGCGACACTGGCGCACGTGCGCGGAGCAGGGCCGCCACCCGCTCACACCACTCGCGATTCTCCTGCTCGAAGCCACGCCCCCGCAGGCAGGTGAGGTACGGCCCGATCCGGTCGCTCTCGCGCAGGAACGTCTCCTCGGTCAGGTCACCGCGCAGCTGCCGGAGCATCCGGTCGAAGAGTTCCACCTTGGCGGCGGCGATGACCGCCCGCTCCTCGAGCTGGGCGATGACCGGTGCCGGGTCGAGCCGGTCCACGGCCTGGACCATGACGAGCAGGTCCTCCCGGATCGACGACGGCTTCGACGGCACGGCGGCGAAGGCGGCCAGTTCGGCGAGGCCGGCGGGGGTGACCGTGAACAGCCGCTTGTTGGGGCGGTCATGCTGGATGACCTGGCGACCGGCGATCAGCCCCGCCCGTTCCAGCTTGGTCAACTCGGCGTAGAGCTGCTGGGGTACCGCGTACCAGAAGTTGGAGCAGGAAACATCGAAGATTTTGGCTAGCTGGTAGCCGCTGTACTCCCCATCGAGCAACACCGCCAACACCGCGTGCCGCAGCGCCATGGCCACACCTCCCGCTCCGGGTGAGGACGGAGTTCGGCGGGCCGGCACCGGGTCGCCGGCCCTTCCCCCGAACCATACTCAATGATATGACTATTCCTGTTGAGGAATACCGGCGGCAGTCCTCCCGAACGTCGATCCTGCACACCGGCGCCCTGCCCACCGTCACCCTGCCCACCGTCACCACGCGGAACGAGGCGGCCGCCACCGGCTTCTCCCGCGCCCGGGACCCCCGGGGACCTGGAAGGACACCCCAATGAAGCTTGGCTACACGACCGGCTACTGGTCCTCCGGGCCGCCGGAGGGCGTCACGGCGGCGATCGCCGAGGCCGACCGACTCGGCTTCGACTCCGTCTGGGCCGCCGAGGCATACGGATCGGACTGCCTTACCCCACTCGCGTGGTGGGGAGCGAGCACCTCCACCGTCCGCCTGGGCACCAACATCATGCAGATGTCGGCCCGCACTCCGACCGCGGCGGCGATGGCCGCGCTCACCCTCGACCACCTCTCCGGCGGCCGGTTCATCCTCGGGCTCGGCGTCTCCGGCCCACAGGTCGTGGAGGGGTGGTACGGCCAGCCGTATCCGCGCCCGCTGGCCCGCACCCGGGAGTACATCGACATCATCCGCGCCGTCCTCGCCCGGTCCGAGCCGGTCACGTACGACGGCGACTTCTTCCAACTACCGCATCGCGGCGGCACCGGCCTGGGTAAGCCGCTGAAGTCCACCGTCCACCCACTGCGCGCCGACATCCCCATCTTCCTCGGCGCCGAGGGGCCGAAGAACGTCGCCCTGGCCGCCGAGATCGCCGACGGCTGGCTACCGATCTTCTTCTCCCCCAAGGCGGACAGCTTCTATCGGGCCGCGCTGGCCGAGGGCTTCGCCCGCCCTGGCGCCCGCCGGGACCTGGACACATTCGAGGTCGCCGCGACCGTACCGATCGTCGTCCACGACGACATCGAGCGGGCGGCGGACCGGCTTCGACCCTTCGTCGCGCTCTACGTGGGCGGCATGGGAGCCAAGTCAGTCAACTTCCACCGGGATGTCTTCGCCCGTCTCGGCTACGAGAAGGAGTGCGACGTCATCACCGAGGCATACCTGGCGGGCGACAAGAAGCGGGCCACCGCCGCCGTGCCGACCGCGCTGGTGGAGGACATCGCACTGATCGGCCCGGTCGCCAAGGTCCGCGATGAGCTGCAGCGGTGGCGCGAGACGGTGGTCACCACGCTGCTCGTCCAGGGCAACGCCCAGCAGCTACGACAGATCGCCGAGGTGGTGGGCTGAACACCCGTCCAGCCGCTCGGCGTCCCCGGTTGGCCCACCTGACGGCTGCCCCCGCCGTCGCACGGTGGGCCAACCGGGGTCGCCGAGTCGATCCACACCGGCGGGTCAGCTGGCGCCGTCGGAACAGATGACCTGCCGGATCACGTCGCCACGACCGAGAGCGGCGAGGGCGTCCCCAACCTCCTCCAGCCGCAGCCGGTGCGTGATCATCTCACTCAGGTCGAGTCGGCCGGCCCGCCAGAGGTCAAACATCCGGTCAAAGTCTCGCGGCGCCTGCGACGCGCCGTAGAGCGAGGACGTGATGCTCTTCCCCTCGAACAACAGCTCGAAGGGGCTGAAGGTGACCTGCTGGTCAGAGCGACCGGCACCCACGACCACCACCGTCCCACCCCGACGTGCCGCAGTCCACGCCGCACGCAGCGTCTGCGGCACCGCCACCACGTCGAAGACGGTATCGAAGCCCTCACCGTCGGTGAGTTCAGCCGACAGCTCCCCCAACGCCTCCGGGCCGCAGCTGTGGGTCGCCCCGAAGCGCAGCGCGGTCTGCTGCTTGGCCTCGACCGTGTCGACCGCGACGATGACGGCGGCGCCCGCGAGCCGCGCTCCCTGGATCGCGGCGATACCCACGCCGCCGCAGCCGATCACCGCGACCGCGGCACCCGGCTCCACCCGGGCCGTGTTGATCACGGCACCGACGCCGGTCATCACGCCACAGCCGACCAGCGCCGCCACCTCGTACGGCACATCGGGGGCCACCTTCACGGCGCCGGCCCGGGGAACCACGATCTCTTCGGCGAACGCGCCACACCCGGCCATCGCGAAGACCGGGGTCTCGCCAACCAGGAAGCGCGGCTGGGCGTAGCCCGCCAGCACGTTGGCCAAGCACAGGTAGGACTCTCCCCGCGCGCAGGAGGGACAGGACCCACACGCGGGAAGCCAGTTGACCACGACCCGGTCCCCCTCGGCCAGGTCGTCCACCCCATCGCCGACCGCGACGACATCGCCGGATGCCTCGTGCCCCAGCACCACGGGCATCGGGTGTGGCAGCACCCCATCGCGCGTCGAGCGGTCGGAGTGACACACCCCGGCCGCTCGAACCCGGATCCGCACCTCCCCCGCACCCGGCCCGATCACCGTCACGTCATCGCGAATCTCGACCTTGTCGTCACCCACTGTGTGAAAGATCGCCGCCCGCACGAGATCACCTCCGAAAATGAAACCTGTTCTAGCCTAGGGGTCGACAAGGGCCCGGGCAAGCGGCTGGGGCGCAGCCGGGGCGACCGGCATAATTCGACCGTGACCACAAAGAAAGCCAGCAGCGCGGGCCTGCCGTCGGACCGTCGCGCCCACCTCGTCCGCCTCGCCGGTGAGCTGTTCGCCGAGAAGGGCTTCCGCGCCACCACCGTGCGGGAGATCGCCGACGCGGCCGGCATCCTCTCCGGCAGCCTCTACCACCACTTCGACTCCAAGGAGTCGATCGGGGACGAGCTCCTCTCCGGATTCCTCAACGAGGTGCTCACCGGATACCGGGAGGCGGTCGCCGACACGGACGACCCACGCCGCACGATCGAGCAGTTCGTACGCTCCAGCGCGGCGACGCTGGCCCGGCATCGCGCCGCCCTGACCATGCTGCAGAACGACTGGAACCACTTCCGCGCCGTGCCCCGCTTCGACTACCTGCGTACCGCCACCCGGGAAATCGAACACCTCTGGGTTGACCAGCTGGAGCGGGGGAAACAGAGCGGACTTTTCCGCTCCGACTTGGACGCCAAGCTGACCTACCGACTGCTGCGGGATGTGTTGTGGATACCGACGCGGTGGGGGCAGAGCGGCAGTAACGGCTGGGATGCCGACCAGATCGCCGACGCGGTCATTCGCCTGATCTTCGACGGCATTCTCGCCCCGAGGAGCAGTTCGGCTGGGGGGTCACGGGCGGATCACTCTCCTCGGGCGAAGCCAACGCGAAGCTGATACGCTCCCAAGCAAGCGATTGGTCACCACTGTGCCCGGCGGAGCTACGACTGCCCGCGGACGAGGGAGCACCAATGACAGATCATCAGTTCACACTGGACGGCACGGTCGCGATCGTGACCGGGGCCGGTAACGGTTTGGGGCGCGCAGAAGCCCTCGAGCTGGCGGCAGGCGGAGCCCGGCTCATCCTCAACGACCTTCCCGGCGATGCCGTCACGGCGGTGGCCGCCGAGATCACCGCGGCGGGTGGCGAGGCGACGGTGTGCACCGGTGACATCGGTGACTGGTCCACCGGTGAGTCTCTCCTGAAAACCGCCCTCGACACGTACGGCCGGCTGGACATCCTGGTCAACAACGCCGGCGTCCTCCGCGACCGGATGGTCTTCACGATGTCGGCGCAGGAGTGGGACCTCGTCCTGCGGGTGCACCTGCGGGGCCACTTCGTCACCACCCGCTTCGCCACCGCCTACTGGCGCGACCGCAGCAAGGCTTCCGGCACCCCGGTGTACGGCCGGATCATCAACACCTCCTCGGAGGCATTTCTGCTCGGTTCGCCCGGCCAGCCAAACTACGCCGCCGCGAAGGCTGGCGTGGTGGCGCTGACCGTCGCGACCGCGCGGAGCTGCGCCCGGTACGGCGTCCGGGCCAACGCCATCTGCCCACGGGCGCGCACGGCGATGACCACCGAGCTCATGGGACCCTCCCCCGAGGAGGCGACCGATCCGTTGTCCCCCACACACGTCGCACCGCTCGTGCGGTACCTCGCCAGTCCGGCCGGAGCTCCGATCAACGGCGAGGTCTTCGTCATCCACGGTGGCGTGGCCGCGGTGCTGGCCCCACCCACCGTCCGGGCAAGTTTCCACGCCAATGGCGAGTCCTGGTCGCCTACCGCCCTTCATGACGCCCTGGGACCGCTCTTCGGCGAGCAGGGCTCCGGGGCGGGCTACGCCTGCGAGGCGACCCTGCCGCTGGCGGAGACCACGTTCGGCGAGAGCCGGTAGCCAACCCGGATGCGGTAGGGCGGCGGCGGACCGGCGGTCGCCGCCGCCGGCCCCAGCAACCGCCGCCAATCGCCGACCAGGACAATCCGCCGGTCGGCGACGACGGCCGCCACCTACATGAGCTCATCCGTGGTGGGCAGGAGGACGGCCTTCACCTCGGTGAATGACTCCGCCGAGCCACGTCCGCCCTCCCGCCCGAGACCGGACTGGCCGAATCCGCCGAAGGCCGCATGGGGCTCCACCTGGTAGCCATTGACGCCGACGGTTCCCGCCCGCACGGCTCGGGTCAGGCGCATGGCCCGCTTCACATCGCTGGTCCACACCGTGGCGGCGAGTCCATACTCGGTGTCGTTCGCCAGGCGCACCGCCTCCTGCTCGTCGGTGAACGGCGTCACCCCGAGCACCGGGCCGAAGATCTCCTCCCGGGCGATGGTCATGTCGCTGGCCACGTCGGCGAAGAGCGCCGGCGTCACGAAGTTGCCGGCAGCCAGCTCTCCACCAACCCGTTCACCACCGCAGACCAGGCGGGCCCCCTCCGCCTGCCCCTTCCCGACATAGCCGAGCACGCGGTCCAGCTGCCGTGTGTTGATCAGCGGAGAGGCGGTGGTCTCGGCGTCGAAGGGATCTCCGTAGTTCACCAGGGCGGTCGCACCGGCGGCGATTGAGAGGAAGTCGTCGTAGGCCTCCCGCTGGACCAGCGCCCGAGTGTGGGCCACGCAGACCTGGCCCGACAGTCCCACCGTGACTGTTCCCATCGTCAGTGCCGCCGCAGCGTAGATGTCGGCATCGGCGAAGACAATCGATGGGCTCTTTCCCCCGAGCTCCAGACTCACCCTGGTGATTCTGTCCGCCGCAGCGTGCAGGATGCGCCGGCCCACGCCCCGGCTACCGGTGAAGGTGATCTTGTCAACCAGTGGATGGGTGACCAGCGCCTCGCCGGTCGTCTCCCCGGGCCCGGTCACCACGTTGAGCACACCCGGCGGTACGCCCGCCTCCTCGAGAATCCGCACCAGTCGCAGTACGGCGAAGGTGGCGTACTCCGACGGCTTCAGCACCACGGTGCACCCGGTGGCCAACGCCGGCGCGAGCTTCTGCGCCGCCAGCAGGAGGGGCGCGTTCCACGGGATGACCGCCGCCACCACCCCGATCGGCTCGCGCAGGGTGAACACCATGTGGTCACCCCCTTGGTAGGGCGACAGCGTCTCGCCACCGAGCTTGTCGACCCAGCCAGCGTGATGATCGAAAATGTCGGCCGCGCACTCGGCTGACACCGCGTACGCGTCACCAAAGCTCAACGGCACACTGTTGTCGAGCGCCTGAAGCGCAAGCAGTTCGTCGGCGTGCTCCCGGATGAGGTCAGCGGTCCGCCGCAGCACCCGGATGCGCTCCTTCGCGCGGCTGTGGGGCCAGGGCCCCTCGTCGAACGCGGTTCGGGCGGCTCGGACGGCGGTGTCCACGTCGGCGGCGTCCGCGACCGCGAACTGCCCCACCTCCTCACCTGTCGCCGGATGCAGGTGCACCCACGTCCGGTCGTCCCGCGACGGCCGCCAGTCACCCGCGAGGAGCAGTTCCCCCCGGGTCAGTCCCACCGCGTCCCGTCGTGACTTGATCGAGAGAACCATGCCCACCTCCACGGCCGACCAGGTATAACCTGTTCTATTTCTCGGCAGGATACGCCGAACCCGAGGGCACTGCCAGGCCCCAGGCGAGGCATCGATACATCGCTGTACTTCATGATAGATTCAGGCCAAGCAAGCGCTAGGTTCCTGCGTGGGCGACATTCGGTCTGGCCATGCGTGTCGCTATCCGTTGCGGAGCATTCGGTGAATTCGCTGCGGAGCATCCGGTCGAGCTGGAGGCATCAACGATGGGCATCGACATTCGCGGCGACGGACGGATCAGCGAGGTGGTCATCGCCATCCCCCCGGTCAACGCCCTGGCGAGCGACGACTGGTTCGCGCTGGCCGATGCCATCCACACCGCTGCTGCCAGCCCCACCGTGGCGGCCGTGATCCTCACCGCCGAGGGGCGAGGTTTCTGTGCCGGGGTGGACCTCAAGGAGCTCCAGCACAGCACCGACCACGCGGCGCTGATCGGCGTCAACCGAGGCTGCTACGCCGCCTTCGCCGCCGTCTACGAGTGTCCGGTGCCGGTCGTGGCAGCCGTCCACGGCTTCTGCCTCGGCGGCGGTGTCGGCCTCGCCGGCACCGCCGACATCGTCGTGGCCGCCGACGATGCCACCTTCGGCCTACCGGAGGTGGACCGGGGCGCGTTGGGCGCCGCGACGCACCTGTCCCGGCTGGTCCCGCAGCAACTCATGCGGGCGATGGTCTACACCTGCCGCCAGATCACCGCGCCGGAGCTGCGGGACTTCGGGTCGGTGCTCGACGTGGTGCCACGGGAACGACTGGCGGCCACGGCTCGCCGGGTGGCCGAGGAGATCGCGGCCAAGGACCCGGTCATCATCCGCCGGGCGAAGGAGTCACTCAACGGAATCGACCCCATCGACCTCCGCCGGTCCTACCGCTACGAGCAGGGCTTCACCTACGAGCTGAACCTCGCGGGCGTCTCCGACCGGGCCAGACAGGGCTTCTTCGACCGAGGCAGGCACTGACCGATCGACGAGGGAGGGTGGCCTGGCCCATGGCCGACAAGGTGATGAGCATCGCGGAGGTGGTCGGCGAGCTGCGCTCGGGTATGACCATCGGCATCGGAGGTTGGGGGTCACGACGGAAGCCGATGGCGCTGGTCCGGGCCATCGCCCGATCCGCCCTCACCGATCTCACCGTCGTGTCCTACGGCGGACCTGATGTCGGCCTGTTGGTGGCGGCGGGGCGGGTACGACGAGTGGTGACCGGGTTCGTCTCCCTCGACAGCATCCCCCTCGAGCCCCACTTTCGACGAGCCCGGCAGCTGGGTGCCGTCGAGCTGACCGAGCTGGACGAGGGGATGCTGCACTGGGGACTACTCGCCGCCGCGCGGCGACTCCCCTACCTGCCGATCCGCGCCGGACTGGGCTCCGATGTCCTGCGGGTAAACCCCGAACTCCGTACGGTGCGGTCTCCCTACTCCGACGGCGAGGAGCTGGTGGCGGTGCCGGCCCTCACCCTGGATGTCGCACTCGTACACCTGAACCGGGCCGACCGCCAGGGCAATGGGCAGTACCTGGGCCCGGACCCGTACTTCGACGATCTCTTCTGCCTCGCCGCTACCCGGAGCTTCATCTCCTGCGAGAGGTTGGTCGACCCGGCCGAGCTGCGCTCCGGCGGCCCGGCGCAGAGCCTCCTGATCAGCCGAATGATGGTCAGCGGCGTCCTCGAGACCCCGCATGGCGCACACTTCACCAGCTGCGTGCCGGACTACGACCGCGACGAGGCGTTCCAGCGTGAGTACGCGGAATCCGCTGCCAGCCCGCAGGCATGGGACCGATTCCGGGCTCGCTACCTCGATGCGGATGAGGCCCACTACCAGCGAGCCGTGTCGTGACCGGGGCCAGCCGCGTCGAGGTCTGCATCGTCGCCTGTGCCGAGGCATGGCGGGGCGACGGCGAGATCCTGGCCAGCTCCATCGGACTGATCCCCCGTCTGGCCTCCCAGTTGGCCAGCCGGACCTTCGCTCCCGACCTGGTGCTCAGCGACGGCGAGGCCGGGCTGGTCGGCGACGACGGAGCCGAGGGGTGGCTTCCCTACCGCGCGGTGCTCGGCATCGCCGCTGCCGGTCGTCGCCACATGATGATGGGCGCCAGCCAGCTGGACCGGTACGGCAACCAGAACATCTCCTGCATCGGTTCCTGGGCACAGCCCACCGCCCAGCTGCTCGGAGTGCGCGGCGCCCCGGGGAACACCATCAACCATCCCACCAGCTACTGGGTGCCCCGCCACACCCGACGGGTCTTCGTGGAGCGGGTCGACGTAGTCTCCGGCATCGGCTACGACCGGGCCGCCGCCCTCGGTCCCCCGGGCAACCGGTTCCACGAGATCCGGCTCGTGGTGACGGACAAGGCGGTCCTCGACTTCCAGTCACCAGATCGGGGGATGCGGTTGCGTTCGGTACACCCCGGCGTCAGCGTGGACGAGGTCGTGGCCGCGACCGGCTTCCCGTTGCAGCTGCCGGATCACGTACCGGAGACCAGGAGCCCCAGCGATCGCGAGCTGCGGCTCATCCGCGATCAACTGGATCCGGCTGGGTTACGAGATCACGAACTGGGTCGGTGAATCCCCGACGCCCGTCCGGCTGTTCCTGCCCGGTAACGACAGGGAGACCGCCATGCACCCGGCACTGCGCACCCAGCTGACCGAGCTGGTCGGCGTCCGCTACCCCATCGTGCAGACCGGCATGGGCTATGTCTCCGGTGCCCGGTTGACCGCGGCGACAGCCCAGGCTGGCGGCCTCGGCATCATCGCCTCGGCCACGATGAACCTCGACGAGTTACGCTCCGCGATCCACGAGGTGCGTCGGTGTACCTCCGCGCCGTTCGGGGTCAACCTACGCGCAGACGCAACGGACGTGCGGGAGCGGGTCGAGCTGGTCATCGCGGAGTCGGTCCGGGTCGTCTCGTTCGCGCTCGCGCCGCGCCGCGACCTCATCAGCCGGCTCCGCGACGCCGGGGTGATCACCATTCCGTCCGTCGGCGCCCTCCGGCACGCGGAGAAGGTGGCCGGTTGGGGGGCGGACGCCGTCCTGGTCCAGGGGGGCGAGGGTGGTGGGCACACGGGGCCGGTGCCCACCAGCCTGCTCCTGCCCCAGGTGGTGGACGCGATCGACATACCGGTGGTCGCGGCGGGTGGCTTCTTCGACGGCCGCGGCCTGGTCTCCGCCCTCGCCTACGGCGCGGCGGGAATCGCCATGGGTACCCGGTTCCTGTTGACCAGCGACAGCCCGGTCGGGTCCGCGGTGAAACAGACCTATCTCGACAGCGGCCCCACCGACACGGTGGTCACCACGCGGGTTGACGGCGTACCGCACCGGGTTCTCCGAACCCGGTTCGTGGACCGGCTCGAACGATCGGGCCGGCTCAGCACCCTGGCCAGCGCACTCGGCCGGGCCCTCGCGCTGCGCCGACACACCGCGATGCCGTGGTCGACGCTGATTCGGGACGGCCTCGCCACCCGACGCAGCCGCGAACTCTCCTGGTCCCAGACCCTGATGGCCGCCAACACCCCGGTCCTCCTCCGGGCGGCGATGGTGGACGGCCGGGCCGACCTCGGGGTGATGGCTGCCGGGCAGGTGGTGGGGCTCATTGACGACCTGCCCTCGTGCGCGGAGCTCATCGACCGGATCATGGTCGAGGCAGATGGCTGCCTCTCCCGGCTTACAACCGCTCAATGACGGTTACGTTCGCCTGGCCACCCCCCTCGCACATCGTCTGCAACCCGTACCGGCCGCCGGAGCGATCCAGCTCGTGCAGCAGGGTGGTCATCAGCCGCGCGCCGGTCGCACCGAGCGGGTGCCCAAGGGCGATCGCCCCACCGTTGACATTGACCCGATTCAGGTCCGCACCGGTTTCACGTAGCCAGGCGAGCACCACACTGGCGAACGCCTCGTTGATTTCGATCAGGTCGATCTGGTCGAGCGTCATCCCCGCCCGCCGCAACGCGACCTCGGTTGCCCGGATCGGCGCGGTCAGCATCAGCACTGGGTCGTCGCCTCGAGCGCTGAGATGGTGGACGCGGGCCCGGGGCGACAGCCCGTGCACCCGAAGTCCCCGCTCGGAGGCGACCAGCACGACGCTGGCCGCGTCGGCGAGTTGGCTGGCGAGAGCCGCGGTGGTCGTCCCGTCGGGACGTAGTGGGGCAAGGGCGGCCATCGCCGCCAGCGAGGTTTCCGGTCGCGGGCACTCGTCAACCGTGCAGCCGGCACAGGGCACGATCTCAGCGGCGAACCGTCCCGACTCCCGGGCGCGGACCGCCCGCTCGTGACTGAGCAACGCGTACCGTTCCAGTTCGGGACGAGTGATCCCCCACCGGGCGGCGATGAGGTCCGCGCTGCGGAACTGGGAGACTTCTTCCTCGCCATAGCGAGCCGCCCACCCGACGGAGCCGGCGTACGGGCCGTGTGGGGCCATCGCACTCGCGATCGGCACCTGACTCATGCTCTGGACCCCACCGGCGACCACCAGGTCTGCGGTGCCGGCCAGAACAGCCTGGGCGGCGAAGTGCACCGCCTGTTGGGACGAGCCACATTGTCGGTCGACGGTCACCCCGGGCACCTCCTCCGGCAGGCCCGCCGCCAGCCAAGCCGTCCGGGCGATGTCACCGGACTGGGGCCCGAGGGTGTCCACGCACCCAAGGACGACATCATCAACCGCGGCCGGGTCGACCCCCACTCGGTCCAGCAGGGACGCGATGACCTGACCGCCGAGGTCTGCGGGGTGCACCCCGGCCAGCCCACCACCGCGCCGCCCCACCGGGCTACGCACCGCGTCGACAAGGTAAGCCTCGCTCATCGTCGCCTCCTCAGTTATGCTAGAACGCGTTCTAAATCTAGCCGAATGGGGCAGCGCTATGCACCTCTCCTACTCGGTCGAACAACAACAACTCCGTTCCCGACTGCGCGCGTACTTCGCTGAGCTGATGAGCCCCGAGGTCCGCGAGGCACTCGCCATGACCGATGGCGAGTACGGAGACGGCAAGGTCTACCGCGACATCGTGCGACGCCTGGGCCAGGATGGCTGGCTGACGCTCGGCTGGCCCCGGGAGTACGGCGGTGGCGACCGGTCCATGCTGGATCAACTCATCTTCACCGACGAGGCGGCGGTCGCGGGGGTGCCGGTTCCGTTCCTGACGATCAACACCATCGGACCGACGCTGATGCGCTTCGGCACCGAGCGACAACGCGCCGAGTACCTGCCCCGGATCGCCGCCGGCGAGCTGCACTTCTCGATCGGCTACTCCGAACCGGAGGCGGGCACCGACCTGGCCGCCCTGCGCACCACTGCGGTCCGCGACGGTGAGACCTATCTGGTCAACGGCCAGAAGATGTGGACCAGCCTCGTCCAGTACGCGGACTACATCTGGCTGGCCTGCCGCACGGCACCGGAGGCCGCCCCGCACGAGGGCCTGTCAATCCTCGTCGTGCCAACCGACTCGCCGGGCTTCTCGTGGACGCCGGTGCGCACCGTGGCCGGGCCGACCACCAGCGCCACCTACTACACCGATGTCCGGGTACCGCGCGCCGCGCTGGTGGGCGTGGAGAACCAGGGCTGGCCGCTGATCACCAACCAGCTCAACCACGAGCGGGTCGCGCTCACCTCGGCCGCCCCGATCCGACACGCGTTACGGGAGGTGCGGGACTGGGCCCTCGCCACCACCCTGCCGGGCGGGAGACGGGTCATCGACCAGGAGTGGGTCCAGCTGCACCTGGCCCGGGTGCACGCCAAGGCCGAGTTCCTCAAGGTCTACAACTGGCGACTCGCCGCCGAGTCAGCCAGCGGTCTCGACCCGGCCGCCGCCTCGGCTACCAAGGTCTACGGGACCGAATTCGCCATCGAAGCGTACCGGCTGCTCATGGAGGTGCTCGGCACGAACGCGGCGGTACGGCAGGGGTCCCGCGGTGCCTTGCTGCGCGGGCGGGTGGAGGGGCTGCATCGCTCGGCCCTGATCCTCACCTTCGGCGGCGGCACCAACGAGGTACAGCGAGACATCATCGCCACCGTCGGCCTAGGTCTGCCAGCGGCCCGTCGGCGCACCCAACGGCAGGAGTGGTCATGAGATTCGCCCCAAGCGAGAGCCACCGCGACCTCGCGCGGCTGACCCGGCAGATCCTCACCGACCAGGTCACCACGGACCGACTCCGGGACCTCGAGGCGAAGGACATCTGCCTGGACCGACCACTCTGGCGGGAGCTCGCCACCGCCGGGGTCCTCGCCGCCGCACTGCCCCACCGGGCGGGCGGCGACGGGCTCGGCCTGATGGAGCAGTGCGGCGTTCTGGTCGAGGTGGGTCGGAGCGTCGCCCCCGTGCCCTACCTGTCCAGCATCGTGACGGCGGCGGCCGGACTGGCCGCCTTCGGTGACGACCAACAGGTAGCTCGGTGGGTCGCTCCAGCCCTTGAAGGAACCATCGTCCTGACCGCCGCCCTCGCGGAGGGCGAGGTGGGTGCCGAACGCGTCGCCGGCCACTGGGTGTTGACCGGGACGAAGACGACCGTGCCAGCCGCACCGGAGGCCGATCTGGTGCTGGTCCCGGCCAAGTTCGGCCGCAGGACCGCGGTCTTCCTCGTCTGTCCCGACGACCCCGGGGTCAAGGTGGAGCCGCAGCAGGTGGCGGGGGGCGAGGGGGCCGGCTGGCTGGACCTGGCCCGGGTGACCCTTCCCGACGACCGGCTGCTCGGCACGGTCGCGGACGGCGACGCCATCGCCGCCTGGCTCACCACCCGGGCCACCATCGGATCCTGCGCCGTCCAACTCGGGGTGACCGAGCGGGCGCTGGAGTTGACCGCGGAGTACGTCCGCAACCGGGTCCAGTTCGGTCGCCCGATCGGCACCTTCCAGGCGGTGGCGCAGCGGCTCGCCGACACCTACATCGATGTCGAGGCGATCCGGCTCACGCTCTGGCAGGCGGCTTGGCGGCTCACCGAAGGACTCCCCTGCCCAACGGAGGTGGCGACGGCCAAGTTCTGGGCTGCCGACGCCGGACACCGGGTCGCGCACACCGCCGTTCACCTCCACGGCGGCGTAGGAATCGACCTTGACCACCAACTGCACCGCTACTTTCTCGCCGCGAAGCACCACGAGTTCCGGTTGGGCGGAGCCACCACCCAACTTCGGGCGCTCGGGACCGCCCTCACCTCGACCGAGCTGGAAGACCAAAACGGCTTGGCCGGCGAGACACTCCCCGCCGCCTGAACCCAGCGGGTGCCGCGGCGGCCCCATCCAACCGCCGCACGGGTCTGAACCCGAGGCGTTGACGGCGCGGAGGGTACACCATAGATTGACATACATGGATTTAATGGGGAGTTGGCGCACGGGGCCTTCGACGCAAGCCCAAGAACCACTCCCCCTCCGACCTAATTGGCGGCGACCACCACGACCGGGTTAACCCCGGCGCCGGTCGCCACGAGCGTGGTCGGCCGCCAGCCACCGGCGACTCTGTCACCCACCTGGTGGTCGATCGCGATCGACACCACGAGCCGGTCACCACCAGGCGGGAGACCTGAGCCGAGGGACGGTCGGCGCGCGCCCGACGCAACCGATGGGCATCAGACACCGATCACGACCAACGATTGAAGGGGCCGAGCATGACAGGTACAAACCTTTCCCGACGTGGCCTACTCCGGGCCACCACGCTCGGCGCCGGCGCCGCCGTCGCCGGGGCCGCCTTGGGCCAGCAGGTAGCCCAGGCGGGTGGTCCGGTACCCGCGTTGGCGGGAAAGACCGCCGTGGTCATTGGTAGTGGCTTCGGCGGGGCGGTCGCCGCCTACCGACTCGGCCAGGCCGGAGTGGCCACCACCGTGCTGGAGCGGGGTCGCCGCTGGGATGTGGACGGCTCCGGCAGCACGTTCTGCAGCATCAATAGCCCGGACTGGCGGTGTGGCTGGTTCCTGGACCGCCCACCACTGGGCATCAACCTCGGCTCGGCGATCGAGAAGCGTGCAGGGTTGATCGCCCGCCACGACGGAGATGGAATCTCGGTGCTGAGCGGAACCGGAGTAGGCGGCGGCTCCCTCGCCATCGGGATGTTCCTGCCGCAGCCGCGGCGCAGCGAGTGGGAGCAGGCGTACCCGTCCGAGATCGGCTTCGACGAGATGAACGATGTCTACTGGCCCCGCGCTCGGCAACGCCTCGGCGCCGCGCCGATCCCCGAGGACGTGCAGAGCACCGGTCCCTACCGGGGAGCCCGCGCCTGGCTCGACTACCTGTCGGAGTTCAAGCAAACCCCCCTGCCCATCCCGTTCGCCGTGGACTGGGACGTGGTCCGCGCCGAACTCGCCGGCGACGCCGTGCCCTGCCACACGATCGGCGAGGGCCCGTACGGCAGCAACTCCGGGGCGAAGAACAGCGTGGACCGCAACTACCTCGCCTGGGCCGCCGCGACCGGCAACGTGACCACACTGGCGTTACACGAGGTCACCGAAATCCACGAGGTGTCCGGGCAGGACAAGTTCGAGATCAGGTGCCGCCAGATCGACGAGCACGGCACGGTCCTCTCCACCAAGACCTTCGTCTGCGACTACCTGTTCATGGCGGCCGGCTCCGTCTACACCACCTCGCTGCTGCTCACCTCCCGAGCCAAGGGCGGGCTCCCCCGCCTGGTCAACCAGGAGGTGGGTAAGGGCTGGGGCAACAACGGCGACTTCCTGGTGACCCGGATCAACCTACGAAAGGACGTCGGCCACGCCCAGGGCGGTCCGGGTAACGTCAAGTACATCGACGAGGACAACCCATACGCACCCACCTCGATGGCGTGGGAGGCGGCACCGGTTCCCCGTTGGATGCCGCGTACCACGGCGCACCTGGTGACCAGTATGGCTCCGGAACGAGGCGAGATTCGCTACGACCCGGATACCGGGACCGGCAAGGTGCACTGGCCGTACGGGGTGCTGGAGACCACCTCCGAGAAGGCGGCGATTGACCTGGTTACCCGGTTGTGGTGGGAGACCGAGGGCCGCAAGGGATACCTCCTGCACGGGCTGCCGACCTACGCCCGGGGCATCGGCACCGGGCTCGGCGCGGCGAACACCTGGCACCCGTTGGGCGGCATGGTCATGGGCAAGGCGACCGACTTCGGCGGTCGTTGCCTCGACTACCCCAACCTCTTCTGCGTCGACGGATCGATCCTGCCGGGTACGGCCTGCCTGGCCAACCCTTCCCTGACCATCACCGCGAACGCCGAACGCTGCATGGACCGGTTCCTCGCCACGCACTCCTGAACCGTACGGGGGCCCGGCCGCGAGCCGGGCCCCCCGTTCAGTGGTACTGCACCGGCAGCTCTCGGATCCCGTTGATCCAGCCCGACCGCAGCCGCTGCGGATCGGCCACCTTGCGGATGTCCGGCATGTGATCGGCGATCGAGTTGAAGATCAGTTCGATCTCCAGGCGGGCGAGGTTCGCACCCAGACAGAAGTGCACACCACTACCGCCGAACCCCAGGTGCGGATTGGGGCTACGGGTGATGTCGAACCGTTCCGGCTCCTCGAACACCGACTCGTCGAAGTTGGCCGACCCATAGAAGAGCGCTACCCGTTGGCCGGCGGAGATCGCCTGTCCGGCCAGGGTGGTGTCGACCAACGCGGTGCGTTGGAAGACGTTCACCGGGGTCGCCCAACGGATGATCTCCTCGACCGCGCTCCGGGGGCGCTCGGCCTTGAACAGTTCCCACTGTTCTGGGTTCTCGAGGAAGGCCAACATGCCGTGGGTGATCGCGTTCCGGGTCGTCTCGTTGCCCGCCACCGCCAAGAGCATCACGAAGAAGCCGAACTCGTCGGCGGTCAGGTGCTCCCCGTCGATCTGCGCGTTGACCAGCTTGGTCACCAGATCGTCGCTCGGGTTGCGCTGTCGCTCGTGGGCCATCTCCATCGCGTACGCGAGCAGCTCGGCTGAGGCGGCCAACGGATCTACGCCGTACGCCGGATCGTCGTAGCCGATCAGCTGGTTCGACCAGTCGAAGACCTTGCGACGGTGATGCTGCGGCACCCCGATCAGCTCTGCGATCGCCTGCAGCGGCAGTTCGCAGGCGACATCGGTGACGAAGTCGCCCGCGCCACGCCCGGCCGCGTCCCGCACGATGCGCTCGGCCCGCTCCCCCAGCGACCCACGCAACGCGTTGATCGCTCTGGGAGTGAAGCCACGGGACACGATGGCCCGTAGCTTCGTGTGCTCCGGCGGGTCAACGTTGATCATGATGACCCGCTGCATCTCTCGATCCGCCTGGGTGGTGCCCGGCTGGAAACGGGCGATCGCGGTGTTCTCCCGGGTCGAGTACGTTTCGCTGTCCCGGGAAACCGCCATGACATCGGCGTACCGGGTGACCACCCAGTACCCGTCGTCGTCGAAACCGGCCGAGCCCTTCGGTTGGGCGTTCCACCAGACCGGGGCCGTCCGGCGCAACTCGGCGAACTCCTCCCGAGGCACACGGCGCTCCAGGACGGCCGGGTCGGTGAAGTCAAATCCCACTGGAATACGCGGCTCAGTCATCGAACCTCCTACTGTAACCTGTTCTAATATTGAAACAGATCAAATGTTGTTTCGACAACGCAGCGTGAGCTCCGGCGCGGAGCACGTTCGCTCTCCGAAGGGAAGGTGCCATGGGCACTCCGGTGATCGTTGACGCGGTTCGCACCCCGATCGGCAAGCGGGGCGGCTGGCTGGCGGGGCTGCACGCCGCCGAGCTGCTCGGCGCGGCACAACGCGCCCTCGTCACCCATGCAGACCTCGACCCGGACACCGTCGAGCAGGTCATCGGCGGGTGCGTCACCCAGGGCGGCGAGCAGTCCAACAACATCACCCGCACCGCCTGGCTACACGCCGGCCTGCCGTATCGGACGGGCTGTCTCACCATCGACGCCCAGTGCGGCTCCTCCCAGCACGCCGCGCATCTGGTCGCCGGTCTCATCGCCACCGACGCCATCGAGGTCGGCATCGCCTGTGGTGTCGAGGCGATGAGCCGGGTACCGCTCCGGGCGAATCTCGGCGTTGACGCCGGCACACCCCGGCCGGCCTCGTGGGAGATCGACCTACCCAACCAGTACGTCGCCGCCGAACGAATCGCCGTCCGGCGAGGACTGTCCCGCACGGCGGTGGACGAGTTCGGTGTCCGCTCGCAGGCCAACGCCGCTCGGGCCTGGGCGCAGCGGCACTACGACCGCGAGGTCGTACCGGTGACCGCGCCGGTCCTCGACAGTGAGGGACAGCCGACCGGAGAAACTCACACGGTGGAGCGGGACCAGGGCCTGCGGGACACCACGCTGGCGGCGCTGAACCGACTGCGACCGGTGGTCGAGGGCGGGCTGCACACCGCCGGCACCTCGTCGCAGATCTCCGACGGCGCCGCGTCGGTGCTGCTGATGGAGGCGGATCGGGCCCGCGCGCTCGGTCTCCGTCCTCGGGCCAGGATCGTCGCCCAGTGCCTGGTCGGCGCCGAGCCCTTCTACCACCTGGACGGCCCCGTGCAGGCGACCGAACGCGTGCTGACCCGCGCCGGCATGAAGATCGAGGATATCGATCGGTTCGAGGTAAACGAGGCGTTCGCCGCCGTCGTGCTGTCCTGGCTGTCGGCCCACCGCGCCGACCCGGAGAAGGTGAACGTCAACGGAGGCGCGATCGCCCTCGGACATCCGGTTGGCAGCACCGGGGCCCGACTTCTCACCACCGCCCTACACGAGTTGGAGCGAACCGCCACCCGCACCGCGTTGATCACGATGTGCGCCGGTGGCGCCATGTCCACCGCGACCATCATCGAACGCCTCTGACCCTCCGGCGGCGACGCCCACCGTCGGGATGCACTTAGGGATGCTGGCTACTTACCGACACCACCTCACCGGTGAGATAGGAGGCGTAGTCGCTGGCGAGGAAGGCCATGACGGCCGCGACCTCCCAGGGCTGCGCCGCCCGGCCGAACGCCTCCTGGCCGGTGAGCTCGGCGAGCAGGTCCGCACTGGTCACCTTCGACAGGTTGGGGTGCATGGCGAGGCTGGGCGCCACGGCGTTGACGCGGATGCCGTGGGGCGCCGCGTCCAGCGCCGCGCACCGGGTGAACGCCATCACCCCCGCCTTGGCCGCCGCATAGTGCGCCTGACCGGCCTGGGCCCGCCAGCCCAGCACCGACGCGTTGTTGACCACGACACCACCGTGGCCCTGCGCCAGCATCTGCCGTACCGCCGCCCGCGTACAGCGAAAGGTGCCGGTCAGAGTCACGTCCAGCACCCGCGACCACTCGTCGTCGGTCATCTCCATGACCGACGCGGTGCCGCCGAGCCCGGCATTGTTGATCATCACGTCCAGCCGTCCATAACCTGTCACGGCGGCGTTGACCAACTCCTCAACCGCCTGCTCGTCGGTCACGTCGCAGGGCACCGACCGGACCCGGCCCGGGTGTGCCGCCGAGAGCCGTTCATGGCTCTCGGCGAGCCGCCGGAGATGCCGGTCGCTGATCACGACGAGCGCCCCCTCGTCCAGGCAGCGCTCCACCACGGCCGTCCCGATCCCGGAGCCCGCCGCCGCGGTCACCGCCACCACTTTCCCCGCGAGCAGTTCCCGACCGGCCGGGCGAAGCGGCGGCATCGGGCCCGGGGGCCTCATCCGCGGGCCTGCCGCGGTAGACCGAGAACCCGCTCGGCGATGATGCCCCGTTGGATCTCGTCCGACCCGCCGTAGATCGTTTCCGCGCGACCGAACAGGAAGAGGCGCTGCCAGTCGTCCAGGTCATAGGGAGCATCCTGGGCAACCGTTCCCGCCGCACCGCGCACCTGCATCGCCAACTCGCCGAGCTGCTGATGCCAGCGCGACCAGAGCAGTTTCACCGCGGATGCTCCCTGCGCGGAGCCCGACTGCTCCGCCTCGACCATCGTCCGTAGGGTGTGCGCGCGCAGCGCCCAGAGTCCGACAGCGGCGCGGGCAAGCCGGTCGCGCAGCTCGGGCTCGCCGGCCACGCCGGTGTGCCGGGCGAGCGCCACCAGACGGTCCAGCTCCCGCTGGAACCCGACCTGTTGGCCGAGCGTCGCCGCGCCCCGCTCGAACGCGAGGGTGCCCATCGCCACCCGCCACCCCTGGCCCACCTCGCCGACAACCATGTCCCGCGCGGTGCGCGCGCCGTCGAAGAAGACCTCGTTGAACTCCGAGGTACCGGTCAGCTGGCGGATGGGCCGCACCGTAACGCCGGGTTGCCGCATCGGCACCAGTAGATAGGAGAGCCCGGCCTGGCGTGGCCCGGTGCCGGCGGGCTCGGTCCGGGCCAGGAGGAAGCACCAGTGCGCCACGTGCGCCAGCGAGGTCCACACCTTCTGCCCATCGATAATCCACTCGTCACCGACGAGTCGGGCTCGGGTCGCGACGGCGGCGAGATCAGACCCCGCCCCCGGTTCGGAGTACCCCTGGCACCACAGCTGATCGACAGCGCGGATCCCGGGCAGGAAGCGCCGGCGTTGCTCCGGCGTGCCGTAGGCGATCAACGTCGGGCCGAGCAACTCCTCACCCAGGTGGCCGACGCGCGCCGGGGCACCGGCCCGGGCGTACTCCTCGTGGAAGGCGACCTGTTGGGCGAGCGTCGCGCCCCGACCGCCGTGCTCCACCGGCCAGCCGAGACACGTCCAACCGGCGGCGGCCAGCCGGCGGTTGAAAGCCAGCCGTTCGCGGTATGCCTCGTGCTCCCGGCCCGGTCCACCCGCCCCCCGCAGCTCAGCGCTGACATTCTCCGCCAGCCAGGCGCGCACCGCCCGCCGGAACTCGTCGTCGTGCACTGGTGTCACCTCCCGAAGCGCGCGTAGGCTCACCCTACCAAGCACTTGCTTGCGTGAGGAGGTGTCGATGGAACGCCGAGCAGAGCAGGAAGCCACGCCACCCGACCCGACCGACAAACCACTCGAGCAGGCGCTTCGGCAGGAGGCAGCCCAGTGACAGAGGACGAGTTGGTACGACTCGAACGCCAGGGCGCAACCGCGGTGATCACGATGAACCGACCCCGCTACCGGAACGCCCAGAACTCGGCGATGACCTACGCCCTCGACTCCGCCTTCGCCGCGGCCGTGAATGACGACGCGGTCGCGGTCATCGTGCTCGCCGGCGCCGGTGAGCACTTCTCCGCGGGCCACGACATCGGCTCACCCGGCCGAGACGTCGAGAAGAGCTTCGAGCGCCGGGCGGTGCTCTGGTGGGACCACGTCGGCCGGTCCGGCGCCGACCAGCGGTACGCCCGGGAGATGGAGGTCTACCTTGGCATGTGCCGGCGCTGGCGGGAGCTTCCGAAGCCCACCATCGCAATGGTGCAGGGGGCCTGCCTCGCCGGCGGGCTCATGCTCGCCTGGGTCTGCGACCTGATCATCGCGGCCGAGGACGCGTACTTCGCCGACCCCGTGGTCCGGATGGGTATCCCCGGCGTGGAGTACTTCGCCCATCCATGGACGTTGGGCCCCCGCTTCGCCAAGGAGATCCTCTTCACCGGGGACCGGTTCGATGCCCGGCGCGCGTACGAGGTCGGCATGGTCAACCGGGTCGTCCCCCGGGCGGAGCTGCACTCCCACACCCTCGGTCTCGCGCAACGAATCGCCGAGATGCCCCGCTTCGGACTGGCCCTGACCAAACGGGCAGTCAACCAGGCAGAGGATCTGATGGGAATGCGCTCGGCGATGGACGCGGCCTTCGGTCTGCACCACCTCGCACACGCGCACAACGCGGAGGTGGCCGGCGACTCGCTGGCCGGAATGGACGCCGCAAGCATGAAGGCGAGGTCCAGTTCGTGAGCCCGGTCGGCACGATGAACCTCGAGCTCGACCACGAGACCCGTGCGTTCCGGGCGGAGGTCCGGTCGTGGCTGGCCACGAACGTGCCCACCACGCCGTTGCCGCCCGTGGACACCCCCGAGGGGGACCGGGCCCACCGGGCGTGGGAGCGACGCCTCGCCGCTGCCGGGCTGTCGGTGGTGTCCTGGCCCAGCACCTACGGTGGACGGGACGTCTCACCCCTGCAGTGGCTGATCTTCGAGGAGGAGTACCACCGCGCGCGGGCTCCGGTCCGGATCAACCAGAACGGCCTCTTCCTCCTGGCCCCAACGCTGTTCACCCACGGTACGGCCGAGCAGCGGGCTCGCCTGCTGCCCCGAATGGCGCGGGCCGACGACGTGTGGGCGCAGGCCTGGTCGGAGCCGGAAGCCGGCAGCGACCTGGCCGGGATCCGCTCCCGTGCGGTACGCACCGACGGCGGGTGGCTCCTGTCCGGGCAGAAGACCTGGAGCACCCGGGCGGCACAGGCCGATCACGCGTTCGGGCTCTTCCGCACCGGAGCGGACCGCCACCGCGGCCTGACGTACCTGATGTTCGACCTCCGCGCCGCGGGCGTCACGGTCCGGCCGATCCAACAGGTAGGCGGTGCGGCCGGCTTCGCCGAGATCTTCCTCGACCAGGTGTTCGTGCCCGACGCCGACGTGCTCGGCGAGGTAGACCAGGGTTGGAGCGTCGCGATGAGCACCGCGGGCCACGAGCGCGGGCTGTCGCTGCGCAGTCCGGGACGCTTCACCGCCGCCGCCGAACGGCTCGTGCGGCTGTGGTGCCGAGCCGGTGCGCACGCCGACCCGGCGCTGTCCGACCGCGTCGTCGCCGGCTGGATCGCCGCCCGGGCGTACCAGCTGCACAGCTACGGCACGGCTACCCGGGAGACCGCCGACCCGATGCCAGAGCCGCCGCCATCCCCCGGCCGGGCCGATCGACCAGCGCAGGCCGGTTCGACGGCGTTGCGGGACAGTGGCCACGCCGCCAGCATGACCAAGGTCTTCTGGTCCGAACTGGACGTCGCCCTGCACGAGGTGGCGCTCGACCTGCTCGGGCCGTACGCCGAAACGGGCGGCCCCCGGCCGGATTCGGCGGGCCGGGCGGGCGATGCCGGCGGCGCGGACGCCTGGCTGGACGGCTACCTGTTCTCCCTGGCCGGTCCGATCTATGCCGGCACCAACGAGATCCAGCGCACGGTGATCGCCGAACGAGTACTCGGCCTGCCCCGGGATCGACGATGAAGCTGACCCCCTCCGCGGAGCAGGAGCAGTTCGCCGCCGCCATACACGCGATGTTGACCGAAGCGGACATTCCCGCCGTCGCCCGGAAGTGGACCGCCGGTGACCCGGCTGCCGGGCAGGCGCTCTGGCGCCGGCTGGCGGAGCTCGGCGTGACCGGTCTGGCGGTGCCGGCACGGTGGGGCGGCTTGGCCGCGCACCCGGCGGACCTCGTCGTCGCATGCGAGGAGCTCGGGCACCACGCCCTGCCCGGTCCGGCCGCCGAGTCCATCGCCGCCCTGCCCATGTTGCTCACGACGCTTGGCGACGACGCGCTCTGCGAGACCTGGCTGCCCCGGCTCGCCACCGGTGAGGTGATCGGGACGCTCGCCGTGCCGCCGCACGTGCCGTACGCGACGGACGCTGATGTGGTGTCCCTGGTTCTCCGGGCGGATGAGCAGACGCTGCGCCTCGGGGTGCCGGGGCCGCGACGGCGCTCGGTGGACGGCACCCGACGACTGGTCGAGGTAGCCGACGGAGCGCTGTTGGCGACCGGTCCGGCCGTCGGCCCGGCCGTCGCCCACGCCCTCGACGCCGGCGCGCTGGCCTGCGCGGCGCAGCTTCTCGGAGCGGGCCACGCCCTGCTCGAGACGACCCTGCGGTACGCCGGCCAGCGCACCCAGTTCGGCCACCCGATCGGGCAGTTCCAGGCGGTCAAGCACCAGCTCGCCGACGTGGCGATCGGCCTCGAGTTCGCCCGGCCGCTGCTGTACGCCGCCGCCGTCGCCCTCGCCGACCACCCACCCACGGCTGCCCGCGACGTCTCCGCCGCGAAGGTGGCCTGCACCGACGCCGCCCAACGGGCGGCCCGCACCGCACTACAGGTGCACGGGGCGATCGGGTACGCCCGGGAGTCCGGCCTCGACTCCTGGCTGACCAGAATCTGGGCGCTGGCTCGGACCTGGGGCACCCAGTCCTGGCACCGCGATCGGATCCGGACCGCACTAGCCACTGGAGCTCTGACATGACAGCGGAGCAGCAAGCCCTTCGGATGAGCGTCCGCGGTGTGCTGTCCCGGCACACCGTCGACCGGTCCATCGCCGAGCTGACCGAGTCAACCGCGGGAGACGACGCCAAGCTCTGGCAGATGCTGTGTGGCCAGATCGGCGTGGCGGGGCTCGCCGTACCCGAACGGTTCGGTGGGCTCGGTGCCGGGCTGGGCGAGGCCCACATCGTGCTGGACGAGTTGGGCCGTACCCTCACCCCCGCGCCGATGCTCGGCTGCGCGGTCCTCGCCAGCCAGGCCCTGCTGCACAGCGGGGACGAGGCGGCCTGCCGCCGGATCCTGCCCGACCTGGTCGGCGGAGAACGGCTGGCCGCGCTCGCCTGGACCGACCAGCACGGTGACTGGGATCCACACCGGCCCGCGTTCACCGCGACGAACGGCGGCCGGCTCACCGGCGAGGCGCACTACGTGCTCGACGCCCCCTTGGCCGACGTGCTGCTGGTCGCCGCGAGCACCCCCGTGGGGGTCCGACTCTTCGAGGTGGATCCACACGCTGCCGGCGTTCGACGACGCCCGGTCACCACCGTGGACCTGACTCGCCGGCTGGGGGTGGTCGTGCTCGACGGGGCAACCGGTCGTCAGCTGGGCGAGGTGAACCCGCTGGAGCGGGTCCGGGACATCGCCTGCGTCGCGCTCAGCGCCGAGCAGGTCGGTGCGGCTACCCGGGCGGTGGAGCTGACCGTGGCGTACGCGCTGAGCCGGGTGCAGTTCGGCCGGCCGATCGGCGCCTTCCAGGCGATCGCGCACCGGTTGGCCGACCTGCACGTCGCGGTGGAGAGCGCTCGCTCCCTGTCGTACGCGGCGGTGTCGAGCCTCGACTCCGACGCACCCGACGCCCCCCTGCTCGCCGCCGGAGCCGCGGTCCACTGCGCCGAGGCGCTGGAGCAGGCCGCCGCGCAGATGATCCAGCTACACGGCGGCATCGGTATCACCTGGGAGCACGACGCGCACCGCTACTTCAAACGGGCCCACGGGGCAGCTCACCTCTTCGGGCACCCGCGGGCACATCTCGCCCGGCTCGCGGAGGCGGTTATCGGCACTCAGTCGTGACCGGAGGCGCCGAAGCGGTCCAAGGCGCTGAGGACCGCGTCTCCGACACCGTGTCCGGCGCCGTGACCGGCCTCGTCAACCAACTTTAACCGCGCCGCGGGCCAGGCCCTGGACAGTTGCCACGGGACATCCACCGGGCTGCCCAGGTCGAGTCGGCCGTGAACCAGCACACCGGGAATTCCGGCGAGCCGGTGCGCACCTGCCAGCAACTCGCCGTCGGCGAACCAACCGTCGTGTGCCCAGTAGTGGGTGACGAGGCGGGCGAAGGTCATCCGGAACGCCGGGTCCTCGAACCGGGGGTCGGGTCCACTGCCGGGTAGGTTCGAGACGAGGGCGTCCTCCCAGGCGCACCAGGCGCGGGCGGCACGGTCGCGTACCGTCTCGTCCGGATCGGCCAACAGCCGGGCGTAGGCGGCGGGCAGGTTGCCGTCGCGTTCGGCGGCCGGTACCGCATCCAAGAACCTGTCCCACTGTTCGGGGAAGATCCGTCCGAGGTCGCGGGTGAGCCACCGATGCTCGGCCGGGGTGCTGGTGACGACGCTGAACAACACCATCTCGGTGACTCGGTCGGGGTGCCGCTGGGCGTAGCCAAGGCCGAGCGCGCTGCCCCACGATCCGCCGAGCAGCAGCCACCGGTCGATGTTCAGGTGTTCGCGCAGCTTTTCGATGTCGGCCAGCAGGTGCGGCATGGTGTTGGTGGACAGGTCGGTTCGCGCGTCGCCCGCGTCCGGTGTGCTGCGCCCGCACCCCCGCTGGTCGAACAGGACTATCCGGTAGACGGCCGGATCGAAGAACCGCCGCCAGCCGGCGCTGGCGCCGGAACCGGGGCCACCGTGCAACACCAGCGCCGGCTTCCCGAGTGGGTTGCCGCAGCTCTCCCAATAGACGAGGTGGCCGTCCCCGACATCGAGCAAGCCGGCCGCGAAGGGTTCGATCTCGGGATACAAACGCGTCATCCGCGTGATTCAACCAGTTGAGCTCCGACCGCGCTCGGGCCCAACCGCAGCCGGAGCCGGAGGGGTCAGGGCCCGACAGCGCCGGGGTCCGCCGGCCCGAGCAGGAGGCCGCTGGTCGGTACGCCGGTGCCGGCGGTCACCAACACCGGGCCAGCCCCGGCGACCTGGTTGACCGAACTTCCCCGGACCTGCCGGACCGCCTCCACGATGCCGTTCATCCCATGGATGTAGGCCTCCCCGAGCTGCCCACCGTGCGGGTTGACCGGGAGCCGACCGCCCAGTTCGATCGCGCCGTCGGCGATGAAGTGCCGTGCCTCGCCCGGCGGGCAGAACCCCAATTCCTCCAACTGCATCAGGACGTACGGGGTGAAGTGGTCATACAGCACCGCGACCCGCACCTCCTCGGGGACGAGACCGGACTGCTCCCAGAGTTGCCGCCCAACCACGCCGAGCTCCGGTAGCCCGGTCAGGTTGTCGCGGTAGTAGCTGGTCATGATGTACTGATCCGCGCCACTGCCCTGCGCGGCAGCGGTAATCACCGCGGGGGGCTGCCGTAGGTCGGCGGCCTGCTCGACGCCGGCCACCACCACGGCGACCGCTCCATCGCTCTCCTGGCAGCAGTCCAGGAGCCGAAGCGGTTCGGCGATCCACCGGGACGCCTGGTGGTCGGCGAGGGTGATCGGTCGTTCGAAGAACCAGGCTCGCGGGTTGGTCGCGGCATGCCGGCGCGCGGCCACCGCCACCCGGCCGAAGTCCTCCCCGGTGGCCCCGAAGACGTGCTGGTAGCGCCGGGCGACCATGGCCACGGTAGCGGCCGGGGTACCCAACCCCATCGGGTAGTGCCAGCCATTGTCGACGCCGGAGCTGGTCGGTGCGCTCGAGACGTCCCGAGACACCCGGCCGAAACGGCGGCCGGAGCGCTCGTTGAGCGCGCGGTAACACACCACGACCCGCGCCACCCCGGCGCTGATCGCCAGGGCCGCCTGCTGCACCGTGGCGCAGGCGGCGCCGCCGCCGTAGCCGACCTGACTGAAGAAGCGGAGCTCCCCGGCACCGATCTCCCGGGCCAGGGCGATCTCGGCGGTGCTGTCCATGGAGAAGGTCACCAGACCGTCGACATCGGCCGGCGCCAGCCCGGCGTCAGCGAGTGCGGCACGGACCGCCTCCACCGCCAGTTGGAGCTCGCTGCGGCCGGAGTTCTTCGAAAACTCCGTCTCACCGACCCCGACGATCGCCGCTCTTCCCGAGATCACGGAAGCCTCCCGACCTCAACCTGCCCGGTGACGTGATCGCCCCCGGTAACCCGCCCCACCACGGCCACCACACACCCCGCTGCCGACACCTGCGTCACCTGACCGGTCAGGACGAGCGTGTCGTACGCGTAGCAAGGCGCCCCGAGCCGGATTGCGACGCGGTGCACCATCGCGGTCGCTCCCGCCCAGTCGGTCACGTACCGCTGCACCAGTCCGGTCGTGGTCAGAATGTTGAGGAAAATGTCCTTCGAGCCCCGCCGAACGGCCTGGTCCCGATCATGGTGCACATCCTGGAAGTCCCGGGTGGCCACGGCGGTGCTGACCACGAAGGTCGGGGTGACCGGGATCCGCAGTTCCGGCAGGACGACGCCGACCGCCACGTTCATGGCAGCAGCCGCCATGCCGGCAGGGTCAGCTCGGCGTCCACCGGTACGAAGTCGACCCGGACCGCGGCGCCGATCCGCACCTGCGCCGGATCTGCGCCGAGCAACTCGCCCACCATCCGTACCCCTTCGGTCAACTCCACCAGAACAACCACGATCGGCAACCGCCGCCCCGGCACCGGCGGGTGGCGGTGCACCACGAAGCTGAAGATCTCACCCGTACCGCGGGCGACCAGGTGGTCCTGGCGGTCGGCGCCGCACTGTCGGCAGGCCGGCCCCGGCGGATGTCGCAGCTGACCACAACCGCCGCACCGCTGGATGCGCAGCTCGCCGGCGGCGGTGCCGGCCCAGAAGAAGGCGGTGTCCCGGGTGACGACCGGCCGGAGCACGTCAGCCGCCGCCGGGGCGGGCGGCTGCTCGGACGTCGCCGCCGGAGCCGGCTCGGACACGGCCGCCCGAGCCGGGGCCCGCTCGGGGGTCGCCGCCGGAGCCGGCTCGGATGCCGGAGTGGCCGCGGTGGAGTCCGGCGGCCGGAACTTGAGCACCCGGAAGGTCATCGACGCCACGGCCTCCGCACCGACATACCAGGTGCTGTCGGTGGTGACAAACCAGCCCTCGCCGAGCGCCGTACGTTTCGGTCCGCTCACGTCTACCAGCCGGCTGCGCACCTCAACCCGTTCGCCGTCGCGCAGATACCGGTGGTACGTCTGCTCGCAGTTCGTCGCCACCACCGAGGTGAACCCGGCCTGGTCGAGTACGGCGGACATGGCCGACAGCGGATCGGCGGGATCCGCGACCGGATGCAGGCCGCGCATCGTCCACACCTGCGTCATCGCTGGTGGTGCCAGACCGTCCTGCTCGTAGCGGGGATTGCGGTCGCCGATCGCCTCCAGCCAGTTCCGGATCATCGGTAGGTTGACCGGGTCGCGTGCCGGCCGGGCCGGCCCCGCACCGGCGGCCCGGATCCGCTCCACGGCGGCGTTGACAGTGTCCTCCATCGGTTCCTCCCTCCTCCCCCGGCGACCGACCTGATCCACAGTCAGCCCGTGGTTGCCCGGGGCAGACCGAGAACCCGTTCGGCCACCAGGGAGAGCAGGATCTGGGTGGTTCCACCGGCGATACTGAGGCATCGGGTGAGGAGGAAGTGGTGGACTGGCTCCGCACTCGCGCCATCGGCCGCCGCACCGTCCGGACCGCAGAGCGTCAGCGCCGTCTCGGCCACCGCCTGTCGATGGCTGACCCCAATCAACTTGGCCACCGCGGACTCTGGCCCACCTCCTCCAGCACTGAGCTGCCGTAGCGTGGCCCGGCACTCCACCAGGGAGACCGCGAGACCGTCCGCGATGTGGCCACCCAGGCGCTCCCGCATCCCCGGCTCACTGGCGACTCCACCCGCCCCCACCATCCGGACCAGTCGGTCCACGTCGGCACCGAATCCGGGGCCACGCCCCATCGCGACCCGCTCGTAGGAGAGCGTCGCCCGGGCCAGCCGCCAGCCCTGTCCTGGTTCGCCCACCACACCCTCGTCGGGGACGAAGACGTCGTCCAGGAAGACCTCATTGAAGACCGACCGCCCGGTGATCTCGCGCAGCGGGCGAATCTTGATGCCGGGGCTGCGCATGTCGACCAGGAAGTAGGTCAGCCCACGATGCTTGCTCGCCGTGGGATCGGTACGGGCCAGGCAGATCGCCCAGTCCGCCTCGGCCGCCAGCGACGTCCAGACCTTTTGGCCGGACAACCGCCAACCACCCGGCACCCGGTTCGCCCGGGTGCGCAGCGAGGCCAGGTCCGAACCGGCCTCCGGCTCGCTGAAGAGCTGACACCAGGTGAGCTCGCCACGCAGGGACGGGCCGGCGAATCGATCCCGCTGGGCGGCACTGCCGTAGCGCAGAATCGTGGGGACGGCCCAGCCGGCGATCGCCAGGTCTGGGCGGATGATGCCGACCCGGTCCAGTTCCTCGTCGATGAGGAGTTGCCGGGCGGGTGCGGCGTCGAGCCCGTACGGCGCGGGCCAGTGTGGTGCGAGGTATCCGCCGTCCGCCAGCCGGGCCCGGCGCTCGGCCTCGGGAAGCTGTGCGATCGCCCGGAGCTCGGCTCGTACCGCCAACCGGTCGGCGGAGTCGGCGTCACTCTCCGCTCCGGACGGCGGCAGTGCCGCTTCCGTCACGGCCCGGTACTCGTCGCCGACCGCCCACACGTGCCGACGCGCCCCGGCCAACGTCAGCTCCGCGCAACGCTGCCGCCATCGGGCACCGCCGCCGAGCAACTGCCGTAGGGCTAGTGCTCGACGAAGGTAGAGGTGGGCGTCGTGCTCCCAGGTGAACCCGATCCCGCCAAGCACCTGAATACAGTCTTTGGCGTTGTCCACCGCCGCGTCCAGGGCGATCGCGGCGGCGGTGGCGGCGGCCAGGGGGAGCTCCTCCGGCGCCTGGTCGTAGGCGCGGGCCGCGTCCCAGGCCACCGCGTTGGCCCGCTCCGCCCGGCAGAGCATCCCGGCGCAGAGGTGCCCGACCGCCTGGAACGACCCGATCGCCTGGTCGAACTGGCGCCGTACCTTGGCATGCTCGGTGGCGGTCCGCAGGCACCAGGAGGCCACCGCTGCCGCCTCGACCGCGGCCAGCAGCGCCGCGCAGTCGCGGAGTCGGTCCGGCCCGGGTGTGGGCAGGAGCTGATCGGGCTCAACGAGCACTTCCGCCAACCGCACGTCGGCCAGAGGCCGGGAGAAGTCCACCGGCGTACGTGCGGTGAGGTGGACCCCCGGGTGCTCCGGATCGAGCACGAACGACAATGTTTCGGTTTCGGTGCCAGCGGTCAACATCAGGTGGGTGGCGCTCCCCGCACCGAGTACGGCGTTGACCTGCCCGGTCACCCGGTAGGCTCCCCCGGCGACCGGCACGGCCGTCAACGCTCCTGGAGCGAGCGCCACCCCGACCGAGATCTTGCCGGCCGCAAGGTCCGGCAGCAGGCTCTTCGCGACGGGTGCCGGCCCGGTGGACGCGAGTGTCAGGGCCGCGAGCAGGGTGGGCATGACCGGGCCGGGGACCAGGGCGACGGTGAGCTGTTCCAGCACGGCGGCCAGCTCGCCGGCCCGGCCACCATCACCACCGAGCTGCTCCGGCACGGCCAGGGCGAAGCAGCCAAGGCCGGTGAGGCCGGCCCAGTGCCGATCGGCCTCTGCGGACGGGCCGTTCTCCAGCGCCCGTACGGTGGCCAGGACATTGGCTCGGGCAGCCCACTGCCGGATCGCGTCCTGGAGCGCCAACTGGTCGGTGGTCATCGCGATCGGCATCGACCCTCCCTACTCCACACATCTCACGCCAGTAGAACATGTTCTACCGCCTGCCGCTAGCCACCCCGAGCGCACGGCACCCGCCCGTTGCTAGACTTGGGATGGCATGGCCGCTGCCGATTCGACCAAGATCACGGAAGGCAAGATGGTGGCGTCGAGAACACATACCAGAAGCCCGGGCGCGGGCAGCCTCACCGACGCCGAGCAGGGGTCGGCGGCGCAGCGGGAACGCCGACGGCGCATCCTGGACGCCACCCTCGTCCTGGCCTCCAGGGGTGGATACGACGCGGTGCAGATGCGCACCGTCGCCGAGCACGCGAACGTCGCCCTCGGCACGTTGTACCGCTACTTCCCCTCCAAAATCCACCTACTGGTTTCCGCCCTGGCCCGAGAGTTCGAGCGGACGCAGGACCGGCTCCGTCGCACGGCCATTCCGGGCGAGACGGCACACGAGCGGACCGCGTTCGTCCTCGGCCGGGTCACTCGCGCCATGCAGCGCGACCCGATGCTCACCGAAGCGATGACCCGGGCGTTCATGTTCGCCGACCCGACCGCCGCCACCGAGGTCAACGCCGTCGCCCGACTCATGGAAGACATGTTCATCCTGGCGATGCGGGACGGCAAGCCATCAGCGGACGACCGGGCCAAGGCCCGCGTCATCGGTGATGTCTGGCTCTCCAGCCTGGTCGCCTGGGTCACCCGGCGTGCCTCGGCAAACGACGTGCACGAGCACCTCGAACTCGCCGCCCGCCTGTTGTTGCGCTGACGGACAGGGCGACACAGCTGGGGCGGCCCGCCGCCACCGGGCTGCGAACGACACCGGCCCCCGGTCCACCAGACGACCGGGGGCTGATTCTTAGCAATCGATAGATACTCACCTTAGGTGGTGGCGCAGTCACCCAGCTTGTCCTACGGTGCTGGGGCGAAGGTCGGCGGCGCACCACGGGGCTCCACGGGGCCAGAATCCCGGCTGGGTCAACGATGTGGCGTAGGAGGGAACCATGACGCGATCGTTGCCCACGACGGCGATCCCGTTGTTCTCGTCCGCGACGCCGCCGTTGACCGGAGCGCCGGGCGGGCTGAGCTCTCCGCTGGTGGGCCTGCCGCGTCGGATCCGCTGGTAGGAAGCCGGTCTTGGCGTTGCCGATGCAGGGTATCCGCCGGGAAGGACAGGAGAGCACCCACGATGACCTATCAGCACGACCGGGACCTGCATCTCACCCACAGCCCGGAGCGGGGCTACTGGCACTTCATGCTCTACATCGAACCGCCGGCCTACACCGGCGGCGCCATCAACGCCGGCCGGCAGCTCGACACCTACGCCAGCCGATACGCGGCCGAGTGGCGGGATCGACTCACGCCCTGCACCCCAGACGCCCTTCACGTCACCCTCGTCGCCCCGGACGAGGCACCCCAGCTCTGGCACCCCTGCGTCTACGACGACCCCGACTCTCCCTCCGCGGTCGCCGGTGACGGCTGCCTCTGCTGGCGCGCCTTCCGTGATCCGATCACCTGGCTGCCCGTCGCCGTGCACCACTATCGGACCGTCACCGGCAACCACGAGCACTGGGAACATCACACCTACGCCCCCCTCGCCCTTCCCGACGGGGAGCAGCTGGCCGCCCTGATCATCGACCGCGAGGCCGACATGGTCTGGGCCCGCACCGACCGCGGCACCCTGCACATCCTGCCCGAGAAGCAGACCGCCGGCTACAGCACCGGCTACCCGGGCAGCGGGCCGGCCGAACTCGCCAGGATGATCGAGAAGATCGTCGCCTCCGACGGCTACGACGTGACCCCGGGCACGCCCAACCAACAACCGGCCGAGACCGTTTTCGGCTGGGCCAGCAGCCACGCTGCCGCCCACACTCAGGAGCTCACCCTTCAGCAGCTCATGCTCCTCTGCCGCACCGGCGTCGTGGCCTAGCCAGCACGCCGAGGCTGGCTCCGCCAGCGGCTCCACCGGCCACGACGGCTCCACCGGCTACGACAGCTCCGCGGCGACGGATCAGTCGTACTCGACGGAGGGATTGCCGGCCTCCCAGTACGGGGCCTCGCCGAAGAGCCGCCAGGACTGTTCCGGTCGGGGCGCGACGAACACCCCGGTCGCCTCGACCAAGAGGTCGTCGGGGTGGGCAGCGGTCGCGATGCCGCCGTGGGCGGTGGTCTTCCGGCCGTTCACCGCGGTAACCCGGGCCGTCAGGCGCAGCGGCGTGCGCAACGGGATGGGTGCGCGATAGCGGGTGTCGAGCCGGACGGTCATCCCCGCGTTGCCCCTGGCGCTCGCCACATAGCCGAGTAGCTGGTCCAGCAGTTGGGCACTGACTCCGCCGTGGGCGTACCGGGGCGGCCCCTCGAAGGCGGGCCCAAGGGTGCAGGCGCCGACGGCGACCCCGTCAACCAGGTCGATACGCAGTGGCGGAGCCAGGGCACTGCCGACGCCGGTTACCGGGTTGTACATCCGGACTCCACCCAACAGGTCGTCGGCGCTCGGTATCCGCGTCACCTCCCGCTCGTCCGTGGTCAACGGGCGCGCCGCTCGGCGCAGGTCGGCCGTGACCTGACGGAGTTGGGCTGCCGGAACCTCCGTGGTAACCGCCTGCTCGACCAGGTCGCGTAAGGCGTCTCCCAACTCCGCGATGGCCTCCCGCCGGTCCAGCAGAGCGGGGCTGGCGTCCCGCTGCTCCCGCATGGGGTGGTGGCTACGCCAACGCTCGTGATTCGACCTACTCATCGTCACCGTCGTGCACCTCGTTTTCGACCGGTTAACGGCCATCATGACACCGTCCGGTGCCGCCTCGATCGCGTCCGCGTCGCTCGCGGCGGTCCGGGCCGGGCATCGTCACGACCGCCGGTTGGCACAATCAAGATCAATATTTTGATTCAAGTATGTGCATGCGATACCTCCCGGCGCCGATCTGAATACAGTAACGTGTTCCACCATCTGTTTCCGCTGGGCTGGGGGTCCGATGACGACCGTGGTCGAGTACGACGTAGTGGTGGTGGGTGCCGGCGCGGCCGGCATGGTGGGTGCGCTTACCGCGGCGAAACGCGGCCTGCAGGCCGTTGTGGTGGAGAAAGCCGATGTCTACGGCGGCACCACCGCCCGCTCCGGGGCAGGAATCTGGATACCCAACAACGAGGTGCTCCTCGATGCCGGAGTGCCGGACACTCCGACCAAGGCCGCCGAGTACCTGGCCGCGGTCGTCGGCGACGAGGTCCCCGCCGCCCGCCTGCAGGCGTACCTGTCGGCCGGGCCCGCCATGATCTCCTTCCTGTTGGAACACACACCGCTGCGGTTCGCCTGGATGGAGGGCTACCCCGACTACTACCCCGAGCTGCCCGGTGGCCTGCCCAGTGGTCGGTCGATCGAGCCGCAACCGCTCGACGCCAATGTCCTCGGCGCCGAGTACGCCGCCCTGAACGCCCCCTACATGGCCACTCCGCCCGGCACCGTCGTCATGGATGTCGACTACAAGTGGCTGGCCCTCATCGCCCGCCACCCCCGCGGGCTGACGACGGCCACCGAGATTGTCCAGCGCTACCTGGCGGCGTGGGTCAAGGGGGAGAAGCCAATCACCATGGGCCAGGCGCTCGCGGGCGGCCTGCGCGCCGGACTGCTCGCCGCCGACGTACCGGTCTGGCTGAACACCCCCCTGACCGAGTTGGTCGTCAGCGAGGGGCGAGTCACCGGGGTACGGGTGGTCCGGGACGGCGAGGAGGTCCTCCTCACCGCCCGGCGCGGAGTCATCGTCGGGTCCGGCGGTTTCGAGCACAACGAGGCGATGCGCAAGCAGTACCAGGAAGCTCCCACCGGCACTGACTGGACCGTCGGCGCATCGTCGAACACCGGGGACGGCATCCGGGCCTGCGCCGAGGCGGGCGCCGCTCTGGACCTCATGGACAGTGCCTGGTGGGGGCCGATGATCCCGCTGCCGACCGGCCCCTACTTCTGTCTCTCCGAACGCACGCTGCCGGGAAACATCTTCGTCAACCCGGCCGGGGAGCGGTTCGTCAACGAGGCCGCCCCTTACGGCGACGTGGTCCGCACCATGTACGCGCAGGACGCCTTCCCAGCCTGGATGATCACGGATCAGCGGTACCGCAACCGCTACCTGTTCCGTGACCTCCCACCGCTGCTGCCCTATCCCAGCGAGTGGTATGACTCCGGCGCCCTGGTCCGGGACTGGACCATCAAGGGCCTGGCCGACAAGATCGGCGTCCCCTCGGCAACCCTGAGCGCCACCGTCACCCGCTTCAACACCCTCGCGAAGGCCGGTCGCGACACCGATTTCCATCGGGGCGAGAGTAGCTACGACCACTACTACGCCGATCCCACCAACGAGCCGAACCCCTGCCTGGCCGCGCTGGTGCTGCCACCGTTCTACGCGATGCGGATCGTCCCCGGCGACCTCGGCACCAACGGCGGCGTCCGCACCGACGAGCGGGGCCGGGCGTTGCGGGAGGACGGCACGGTCATTCCCGGCCTCTACGCCGCCGGCAACGCGAGCGCGGCCGTCATGGGGAAGGGTTACGCCGGAGCAGGGTCAACGCTCGGTCCAGCGATGACCTTCGGGTACCTGGCCGCGTTGGACATCGCCGAATCATCCCACGGCTGACGGCAACCGTCTCGGGCCCACCAGCACCCCTTACGCTGGCCGTTGGTGGTCACCGCCTCGCCCGGGTAGCCCTTGTGGCCAACACCCGGGCGAGCGGACGACCGTCGGCGGAGTAGTCGGCGTAAACAACGTTGGAGGTCGAGGAATCGATGCGCGCTGTCTGGATCACCAAGGCGGGTGGGCCCGAGGTCCTTGCGGTACGGGAAACCCCCGATCCGCAACCGGGTCCCGGTGAGGTGCGCATCGCGGTCCGTGCCTGCGGGTTGAACTTCGCCGAGGTCATGGCCCGGCAGGGGCTGTATCCGGACGCCCCGAAACCGCCCTCCGTGGTGGGCTACGAGGTGGCCGGGGTCGTGGACGCCGTTGACGCCGAGGTCACCGGCCTCGAGGTGGGGCAACGGGTGCTGGCCCTGGTGCGCTTCGGTGGCCACGCCGACACCGTTTGCGTGCCCGCCGTGCGGGTGCTGCCGATGCCCGACGACCTCGACTTCATCGAGGGAGCCGCGATCCCGGTCAACTACCTGACCGCCTACCACATGCTCTTTCGGGTGGCGAACCTCCGCCCCGAGGCCCGCGTCCTGGTGCACATGGCCGCGGGTGGGGTCGGCACCGCGGTGCTGCAGCTGTGCCGCACCGTACCGGGAGTGGTCACCTTCGGTACCGCCTCGGCGGCCAAGCACGCCGTGCTCCGCGAGGAGGGCTGCACCCATCCCATCGACTACCGCACCGAGGACTACGTCGCCCGGGTACGGGAGCTCACCGGCGGCGAGGGACTCGACCTGGTGCTGGACTCCCTGGGCGGGCGCGACTGGAAGCGCGGAATAAGCCTCCTCCGGCCGGTTGGGCAGCTCATCGCGTACGGCTTCGCCAACCTGTCCACCGGTGAGCGGCGCAGCCTTCGCCGGCTCGTCGGTCAGCTCACCGGCGTGCCGCTGCTGACGCCGTACGGGATGATGGACCGTAACCACACGGTCAGTGGCGTCAATCTGGGACACCTGTGGGAGCGCACCGACCTGCTGCGTGAGGAGCTGACCGCGCTGCTGGACCTGTGGCGCGAGGGTGCGATCAAGCCCCGGATCGACCAGGTGTTTCCGTTCGAGGAGGCCGCGGCGGCGCACCGCCGGATCGGCGAGCGTCGCAACATCGGCAAGGTGGTCCTCGTACCCTGACGAATCCTCGGGAGGTCGGGCGACCAGCCGATTGTCCACGGCCGCCGCGGCTGCAGCCCGCGGCGGCCGTTTTCGTTGCGGCACTGGTGACTCGCCGATGCTATCCTACCAAGCAAGCGCTTGGCAGGAGGGCTTATGGGGCGACTGGACGGCAAGGTGGCGCTCATTACCGGTGGCGCGCGCGGCATGGGCAAGGCACATGCCCGGCAGTTCGTCGCCGAGGGGGCCCGGGTGGTCATCGGCGACATCCTCGATGACCGCGGCACAGCCCTCGCCGACAGCCTCGGTGCTGATCGTTGCCGCTACGCGCACCACGACGTCACCAGCGAAGGCGAGTGGGCGGCCGCGGTCGCCACCACGCTGGCGGCGTTCGACCGAATCGACGTTCTGGTCAACAACGCCGGCGTCTTCCGGCACGCGGCGATCGCCACGATGGATCCGGCCGAGTTCCGCCACGTGATCGACGTCAACCTCACCGGCTGTTGGCTCGGCATCCACACCGTGGCGCCGGCGATGACGAGGGCCGGCGGCGGATCGATTGTGAACGTGTCGTCGATCGAAGGCTTCGTCGGCGCGGCCGGCCTCTCGGCCTACAGCGCCAGCAAGTTCGGGATCCGCGGCATCACCCGGTCCGCGGCCCAGGAGCTCGGGCCGGCCGGCATCCGGGTCAACTCGGTCCACCCCGGTGGCGTGCTGACCCCGATGGCGCTGGCCGCCGCCGAGACCATGCCCGCCCTTGACTCGGACGCGTTTCTCACCTCGCTGCCGATCGCCCGACTCGCCGAGCCGGTGGAGATCTCCCGGCTGGTGGCGTTCCTCGCCTCCGACGAATCGTCATACACCACGGGCGCCGAGTTCGTGGCCGACGGCGGGCTACTGTCCGGACCGGGATACTGAGATGACCTCGCTGGATCGAGCGATGGCCGCACCCGGTTCGGGTGGCGGCGCGGAGGGCGAGGAGTCGTGAACCAGCGTGCCATGGTGGCGATGCCACCCGCGGACGTCGAGAAACACCTGGCCCAGGGCCGGAAGCTCCAGCTCGCGACCGTCAACCGGGACGGCACACCGCACCTGGTCAGTATGTTCTACGCGATGCACGGCGGACGTATCGCCTTCTGGACCTACCGCATTTCGCAGAAGGCCCGGAACCTGGCCCGAGACCCACGGGTGACCTGCCTGGTCGAGGAGGGCGACGGCTACTTCGAGCTGCGCGGCGTCCAGGTGACCGGCGAGGTCACCCGGATCGACGATCTGGCGGGGGTCACCGTGGTCGGCCGCCTGATCGCCGCGCGGATGCCCAGCCCGCTGGCGGCAGGCGATATGCCGCCCGATGAGGTGGCAGCGGCGCTCGACGGCTATGTCGCGCACGCGGCGGCCAAGCGGGCGGCCTATCTGGTGGAGCCGCGGCGGGTGGTCAGCTGGGACCACCGCCGACTGGCGACCTGAGGGCCGCCCCGGCGCCGGTCATCCCCCGGTGCCAAAGTTGCCCGGCCAGCCGGTTCACCCCGCCTCCTCGCGTATCGTCGGCACGGCGGCGTGGTGACTCACCTGAACACCAACGGTCTAGATTCATCGCGATAAAAGGGCCTGAGCAGGCACGTTGCGGTGCGTCGATACCTCAAATAGGACAAATCTGCAAATATTGCGGCAATTAACCAAGACGCACTGCCCAGCACCGGCGCCGTGCTGCCGACCGACCCTTGCCAGCATTCCCCGCCGCCCACCCGCAGCCCGACCCACCCGGACCGAGCTGATCCGCGAACGGCCATCCCGATCGTCCAGGCCACCCTCATCCCGGAGGCCGCCGAGAAAGCTCTCTACCTACGAAGACTGATCAGCAGTAGGGCCGCGCAGGTCCTCGAGATAGCCCGGCCACTCGCCACCGCCGTGCACCGCCACCGCCGCCCCGGTCACATAGGAGGCCAGCGGGGAGGCCAACAGCAGACAGACGCCGGCGACCTCGGCCGGCGTGGCGGGTCGCCCCAGGGGCACCGTGCGCGCCACCGCCGCCGGATCCAGCCGGAGGCTCCCATCGCCGGCCACCGGACCGGGGACGACACTGTTCACCCGCACCGCCGGCGCCCACTCGGCGGCCAGACTCGTCGCCAGATGATGCAGTCCGGCCTTGGCGGCGCCGTAGGCGGCGGAGCCAGGGGATGGACGCGTGCCGCTGACACTTCCCACCATGATGATGGCCCCGCCACCGGGCTGCTGTTGCATGACCGCATTGGCCGCCTGCGCGACATGCAACGGCGCAACCAGGTTGAGCTCCACAATCTTGGCGTGCAGCCGGGGTGAGGCGCTGGCCGCCACCGCCGAGGGCGCCCCACCGGCGTTGTTCACCACCACGTCGAGGCGACCGAACCGGTCAACCGCCGCCGCCACCAGGGCGGCCGCCTGCGCGGGGTCACGGACGTCAGCCGGCACGAAGTCGGGCACCACCGAGGACGGTGGGGTCCGGCCACAGACCAGCACCCGGGCACCCGCCGCGAGGAAGGCCGCGGCGATCGCGGCACCGATCCCCCGCGTCCCCCCGGTGACGACCACACCGCGACCGGTGAAATCGAGATGCTCCATCGATTGATGTTAACCCTCTGACATTCACCGGTCGACCCCGAAACCAGCCCAACAAGGCCCATCCAAAGCCCTGCCGCGATCCGGTAGAACACGTTACAGTCCATAGATGAAGTTCAGCCTCGGGATCGCACTCAGCCCGCTCGACCAACTCACCGATCTGGCACAAACCGCCGAGGAATGCGGCTTCTCGGCCATCGCCCTCCCCGACTCGCTCTTCTACTCCGAAGAGGTCAGCGCCAAGTACCCGTACACGCCGGATGGCAGCCGGTTCTGGGATGCCCAGACGCCCTGGGTCGACCCGCTGGTGGCCGCCGCCGCGCTCGGCGCCGCCACCACCCGGATCCGGTTCTACACCCAGGTGCTCAAACTCGGTCCCCGCAACCCGGTCCTGTTGGCGCGGCAGGTCGGGTCGGTGGCAAACCTGACCGGTAATCGGTTCGGGCTCGGCGTCGGGCTGGGCTGGTCGCCGGAGGAGTCACTCTGGTGCGGCTCGCCGTTCGCCGCCCGGGGCGCCCGGGGCGACGAGGCGATTGAGGTGCTGCGGCTGATCCTGGGCGGTGGCATGGTGGAGCACCACGGCAAGCACTTCGACTTCGGCCGGCTACAGATGAGCCCGGCCCCGACCGCGCAGGTCCCGATCTACGTGGGTGGTCACACCGATGCGGCGTTGCGCCGTGCGGCCCGGCTGGGCGACGGCTGGTCCTCCGCCATGATGCGCTTCGACGAGCTGCGCGCGACGATCGACCAGCTTGCCCGGCTACGCGTCGAGTACGACCGGGCCGACCAGCCGTTCGAAATCCAGGCGGTCTGCATTGACCGATTCAGCCTGGCGGGCTTCCAGCAACAGGCCGAGGCTGGCGTCACCGACGCGATCGTGATGCCCTGGCGCTTCTACGGCGTCGGCTTCGACGGCGACCTCGCCGCCAAGCGGGACGGCATCCGCCGCTTCGCCGACGAGGTGATCAGCAAGATCCACTAGGCGAAGGTGGCGTCCACCGCAGCCGGGGTCAGTCCGAAATCAGCGAGATCGTAGCGGTGTGCGGGGCGCGTTCGCCGCTGGTGCAGCGAGCTCATCGCGGCTCGCGCGGCAGCGGTCAACCGGGCCCCCAACCGGTCGTAGATCGCCTCCACCACCCGGAGCGGGTCGGCGACGAAGTCGTCGTAGGAGACGTCGATGAAGTGTGCCGGATCGTGTCGCTCGCGGTCGGCCATGAACCGCCGCAGCCCACGCGACCAGAGCTGCGCCTGCGCCCCACCGAGCACTTCCCCGCGGAACAGCTCCGACCAGCCCTCGCACGCCTGTGCGTTGAGGCTGCAGACCGAGGCGACCACCTCCCGCGGCGCGCGATGCGTCTGGATCACCACGGCGTCGGGGTAGACAGCGAGTAGCGCGTCGAGGGCGAACAGGTGGCTCGGGTTCTTCAACACCCAGCGACGATCTCGGTCGTGCAGGCCGATGAGCTGAAGGTTGCGCCGGTGCCGCCGATAGGCAGCGGTCCAGTCCTGCGCACTCAACCACCGCGAGTAGCTCGGCAGGTAGGCCAGGCACTCGAAGGACACCGACATCATTGACTGCCGCAGCAAGCGCCAGCACTCCTCCACCTGGTCGGCCGCGGTGTAGTGCGCACCCCGCAGGCTCGGGTTGGTCTCGTGGTACTGCTCGTAGCCGGCCTGCAGACCGGCGTAGACGGGATTTGACTCCCAGGTGTTGCGCGGCGGGCGGGGTTGGGGAACCTCGGTCAGCCACAGTTCGAGGCCCTGGTGTGCGGGGTCGGCGGTGAGCAACCGATGCAGGGCGGTGGTGCCGGTTCGGGGCAGGCCGGTCACGAAGACCGGCCGGGCCACCGGGACCTCGGCGTACTCCGGGAACTGCCGCCATGCGGCCTCGCTGAGCAGTCGGGACACCAGTGCCGCGCGGAGAAACGCCCGGGAGACCTTGCTCCCGGTGGGCGTGAGGGCCGCCTCATTCCGGTACGCGGCGAGCAGTTCGCCCATCCCCTCGCGGTAGTCGTCGTCGCCGAAGTCGTCGAGCCCGGTGAACCGGGTCGCCGAGGCGTGGAGGTCCTCGATCGTGCCGACGTCCGTACGGGTGCTGCTCATGCTCGCTCCCGGGTTCAGTGATGGAACTCGCCACAGTTGACATCAAGGCACTGGCCGGTGATGCCCCGAGCCAGGCCGGAGCCGAGGAACAGCACGGCGTCGGCGACCTCGTCCGGCACCGGCAGCCGGCGCAGGTCGGTGGTGGCGGCGACCTCGTCGTAGAGCTGCTGGGGCGGCACCCCCCGCTGGTTCGCCTGGTAGTCGAACCAGAGGCGCAGGCTGTCGGCCCAGATCCAGCCGGGTGCCACCGAGTTGACCCGCACGCCCTTCGGCCCGAGCTCACTGGCCAAATTCTGCGCGGCGGCGAGAAGCGCGGCCTTGGCCAGCTTGTAGGGGCCGAAACCCCGCCGGGAGTGGCGCAGCACGGCAGAGTTGACCATGACCACGGCGCCGCCGGACTCCACCAACGCGGGTGTCAGCAGCCGAGTCAGGCGCAGCGCCGCCAGCACGTTGACCTCGAAGCTCGACCGCAGGTCGGCCAACTCGACCTTCCCGAGACCGCGCATCGGCGGCATCTCGAAGGCGTTACTGACCAACACGTCAACGCGGCCGAACTCGGCGAGGGCGGCCCGCACGAGTGCGGCGCTCGACTCACCGTCGGTGAGGTCGGTGGGTACCGTCAGGGCCCGCTGACCCGCCGCCCGTACCTTGCCGGCGACCTCGGTGAGGAAGGACTCGGTGCGGGCGGCGAGCACCACGTCCGCGCCGGCCTGCGCGGCACGCACCGCGATGGCCTGGCCCAGCCCGGGGCCGACCCCGGCCACCACAACGATCTTCTCCGCGAGCAACACGGCTCAGCCCAGCATCCGGGCCGCGGTCGCGGCCTGCCGGGCGGCGATGCGTTCCTGCCACGCCGCCTGCCCGATCCGCTCGTAATACGGCACCTGTTTGGGTAGGTCGTCCACCGCGACCACCTCCACCTGCGGCCCGTCCGCAGCGGTTAACGCGTGCGAGAGCCGCTGCCAACGCAGCTGCACGTAGCCGCGATCGTGGCCGGTGCACTCCAGCCAGTTCGCCACCCCTGGGTCGCGTTCGCTGATCACGTATCGGATCATGCCGTCCGGGTCGATCCGGGCTTGGGGCACGGTGAGGCTCGTCTGGTGGTTGCTGTAATCGAGCGAGATGTACCACATGCTGCCCAGCTGGATGCCCTGGTAGGGCGCGTCGGAGACCGGCACGGTGATCACCATGGCCTGGTCCTCGGCGAGTTGGTAGTGCCCCACCGAGGAGTATTGGGTCGCCAGCCCGCCGGGGGTGAGCCGGGGCGGGGTCAGGGTGTTCACCGGCAGGTTCAGGTAGAAGCGCTCGGCGAACGCGAGGAAGGTGTGAATCCGACCGGTGAGGATCTTGCCGGCCACCGCGTAGCGTTTGGCCAGGGTCTCCTCGGTCAGCGGCGGCGGTGTCCCGCCGATGGTGTCGGGGCGGTGAATGCGCAGCATCCCGGGGCGTTCGGCCGCCCAGTCGCTGAACACCTCGCGCACCACGAGCATGGCCGAGCCGGGGGCGAGCGGGAACGCGTTCGGGCCGGAGAGCCCCGGCCCGAACCGAATCTCAAAGGTGCCGTCGGCAGCGATCTCGATCTCACGGTCGTCGAAGGCGGTGAGGCTGCCCGGGACGTTGACCGGGGAGTAGGAGCCGTCGAGGATCTGGAAGCTCAGGTCGGCGGTGCTGCCCCGGCGGCCGGTCACCACGTACTCCGCGTCGTCGTGGAGCCACGCGTGAAAGTAGAGGGTGTCCGGATTGTCGAGGCCCATCTTCGTGTACGGGCCGGTGGAGCGGACGAAGTAGGGGAATTCGCGGTCGTAGGACCAGGCCATCTGGATCGAGCTCCGGATGCCACCAGCCAGGTAGTCGTAGCCCTCGAGCAGGTCCTGTTGGCCGCGGACGTGGGCCGCCTCGGCGATGACCCGCTCGGCTTCCGCGATGGCCTGGGAAAACGGCTGAGTAAGCACGAAACAATGATAGAACGTGTTCTACTTCTTGGTCAATGTGGTGCCGGGAACGGAACGTCCTCGGCACCACACGGTGCAGTTTTCACGACCACTTCCCCAGCCCCGCCTGACCAATCCCATAGGGACCACCCCTAGCGCAGCCCTCCGAGGTGGACCAACCTCTCCTCCGCCTCGGCGACCAGATCCGCCACCACGTCGGCGACGGGGCGCACCGCATTCATCCGGCCCACGATCTGCCCCACCGGCATCGGAACGATTGTCGGGTCATCAGAATCCATCAGCCGGCTATGCGCCGACGCCACCAGCAGGTTCTGGAGTGGCATCGGCAGTGGCCGGGGCGCCCCCTCCTCGCTCCAGGCCTCGGTCCACCGATTGCGCAGCAGCCGGGCCGGCTTGCCGGTGTAGATCCGGCTGCGGACCGTGTCCGCCGACCCGGCCCGGAGCAGCGCCGTACGCAGCGCGGAGCTGCTCTGGTATTCGGCCGTGCCGAGCCAGACCGAGCCCATCCAGACACCACCCGCGCCGAGCGCGAGCGCCGCCGCGATCTGGCGGCCACTCCCGATGCCGCCGGCCGCCAACACCGGTACCTGCTCACCGACCGCGTCCACCACCTCCGGCACCAGCACCATGCTGGCGATCTCACCGGTGTGGCCGCCGGCCTCGTACCCCTGCGCGACCACCAGATCGACCCCGCTCGCCGCGTGCCGGCGGGCATGATCGGCCTGGCCGGCCAACGCGGCCACCAGCACCCCCCGCCCGTGCGCCTGGGCGATCACGTCGGGCGGCGGCGAACCGAGAGCGTTCGCGATCAGTCGGACCGGGTGCGTCAACGCCACCTCGACATGACTGCGGGCCACCGAGTGCAGCCAACCGAGCACGCCGGCCTGGTGCTCGCCGTTGCCGCCGAGCGGCGGCACCCCGAGGCGCAGCAGCGTGCGCTCCACAAAGTCGCGATGCCCCGCCGGAATCAGCTGGTCCAGATCAGCCGCAGCACCCTCGGTCGGCTCGGTGCTGGGCATCACCACATCCACCCCGTACGGCCGGCCTTCGGTCTCCTCGTCGAGCCAGGTGAGGACCGCGTCGAGCTCCTCCGGGTCGTTGAATCGCACGCAGCCCAACACGCCCAGCCCGCCGGCCCGGCTGATCGCCGCGACCACCTGCTCGGAGGGGCTGAAGCCGACGATCGGATGCGCGATGCCGAGCCGGTCACACAGCTCAGTCCGCATGGCTGACCTCCTCGGGCGGGTGTTGTTCCGCATGCCGCTGCGCCCACTTGTAGTCAGCCTTGCCGCTGATCGTGCGCGAGATCTCGGGCACCAGCCAGATCGACCGCGGCACCTTGTAGCCGGCGATCCGCTCCCGTAGGTGCGTTCGCACCGCCGCCAGGTCCAGCGTGCCGCCGGCCCGGGGCTGGATCACCGCCGCCACCCGCTGTCCGAGCCGCTCGTCGGGCACCCCGACGACCAGCGCGTCGAAGATGTCGGGGTGCGTCTTCAACGCCCCCTCGACCTCCTCCGGGAAGACCTTCTCGCCGCCGGTGTTGACACAGGTGCTACCCCGACCGAGCAACGTGATGGTGCCGTCAACCTCGAGCCGGGCGAGGTCACCGGGGAGCGCGTACCGCACGCCCTCCACCTCGATCAGCAGGGCGGCGGTCTTGACCGGGTCCTTGTAGTAGCCGAGGGGGAGGAAGCCGCTCTTCGCCAGCCGTCCCTCCCCGCCCGGCGGCACCGGCCGCCCGTCCGGGCCGAGCACCACCGTGTTCGGCCCGGGTGTGACCCGCGGGTCCTGCACGGCGCCGCCGGGCACCTCGGCGACCACGCCCAGCCCGATGAAACCGGTCTCCGACGCCCCGATCGCGTCGGTGACCAGCACGTCGGGCAGCAACTCCAGGTACTGCCGCTTGACCCCCGGGGAGAAGAGAGCACCACTGGACGAGACCGCGGCCACCGACGAGCCGTCGTAGCCACCGGCGGCGTACGCCTCGATGATCGGACGGGCCATCGCGTCGCCGATCAGCACCAGCACGTTCACCTGGCGCCGCTCGATCGTCCGCCAGACCTCCTCCGGGTTGAAGCGCGACAGCAGCACCACAGTGTCACCGGCGAAGAGCGCGGCGAGCACGGCCCACTGCGCGTTGCCGTGAATCAGGGGGGCCATGCAGAGGCGCACCATCGGGGTGCCGCTGGCGCCGCGGGCGGACTGGGCCCACTCGTCCTCGAGCGGAATGCCGGTCATGAAGTCGACACCACCGCCGAGCGCGCGCCACACGTCCTCCTGCCGCCAGAGCACCCCCTTCGGGTAGCCGGTGGTGCCGCCGGTGTAGAGCAGGTAGAGGTCGTCCGCCGAGCGCTCGCCGAAATCCCGGGCCGGGTCGCCGGCGGCGAGCGCGTCCGCGTACGGCACGCCGCCGTACCCGCCGATCTCCTCGGCCGAGCCGTCAGGTAGAGCCACCACGGTGTGCGGACCGGCGGCGCCGGCCAGCACTGTAGCGACGCGGGGTGCGAAGCGACGGTCGTGGATCAACGCCGCCAATTCCGCGTCGGCGAAGAGGAAACGCAGCTCGTTCTCGACGTACCGGTAGTTGATGTTGACGACCGCGGCGCGCACCTTGAAGACGGCGATCATGGCCACCACGGCCTCGATCGAGTTTCCAGCGTAGAGGCCGACATGGTCACCGGGGCGCACGCCACGGTCACGTAGGAAGTGGGCCAGCCGGTTGGCGCGCTCCTCCAGCTCCGGGTAGCTGATCGCCTGCTCGCCGAGGAACACGGCGGGACGGTCACCGAAGGCGTCAACCGCATGTTCAAACAGGTCTGCGATATTTGCCACCATCACTCAAAAGTAGAACCTGTTATCGTCGCTGACAAGCCTTGGAAATCGTCGAAGGAGGCGCCCGTGGAATCGGCAGCCGACCAGCCCCACGCACTCGTGGAGCAACGTGGACAAATACTGATCGTGACGATGAACCGGCCACGGGTCCGCAACGCGCTCTCCCCCGAGATGCTCGCGATCATGCGGGACGCGTGGGACCGCGCGGACAACGATCCGGAGATCCGAGCCTGCATACTCACCGGGGCCGGGGGTGCCTTCTGCGCGGGCGCGGACCTCCGCGCGATGACCCAGTCCCACCCCGGAGACCGGTTCAACGGCGCCGACCTCTCCCGGATCGACGCGCTACTCAAGGGTCGGCGGCTGACCAAACCGCTCATCGCCGCGGTGGAGGGGCCGGCGGTGGCGGGCGGCACCGAGATCCTCCAGGCAACGGATCTCCGCGTGGCCGGGGCGAGTGCCCGCTTCGCGGTCTCCGAGGTTTGCTGGGGCCTGTTCCCCCTCGGCGGCTCCGCCGTCCGGCTGGTCCGACAGATCCCGTACGCCGTCGCCGCGGAGCTGCTGCTGACCGGACGCCAGTTGGGTGCCGACGAGGCCCGGGACGTGGGCCTGATCGGACACGTGGTGCCGGACGGGCAGGCCCTGAACAAGGCCCTCGAGCTGGCCGAGATGATCGCGGCGAACGGCCCGCTGGCGGTGCGGGCGATCCTGCGCACGATGCGGGAGACTGAGGGCCTGGCCGAGAACGAGGCGTTTGCTCTAGAGGCCCCGATCGGCACGGCGGTGTTCCGCACCACCGACGCCAAGGAGGGCCCGCGCGCCTTCGTCGAGAAGCGCACTCCCCAGTTCCACGGGAAGTAGCCAGGTCAGATCGCGCGTTGCTGCGCGGCCCAGTACGGGTCGCGCAGTACTCGCTTGTAGAGCTTGCCGTTCGGGTCGCGGGGCAGCTCCTCGACGTAGTCCACGCTTCGGGGCAGCTTGAAGCGGGCCAGCCGGCCGGTCAGGAACGCCAGCAGCTCACCGGTCAGCTCCGGACCGGCCGTTACCCCCAGCTCCGGCTGCACCACGGCCTTGATCTCCTCACCCCACTCGTCGTGTGGGATGCCGAAGACCGCGACATCCGCTACCGCCGGATGAGCGGCGAGCTCCCCCTCGATCTCGGCCGGATAGACGTTCACCCCGCCGGTAATGATCATGTCGCTCTTCCGGTCACACAGGTAGAGGTAACCGTCGTCGTCCAGGTAGCCGATGTCGCCGACGGTGAACATGCGGCCGCGCCAGGACTGCCGGGTCTTCTCGGCGTCGCCGAGGTATTCGAAGGTCGTCTCGCCCATCTGCAGATACACCGTCCCGGGCTCGCCGGTTGGCGCGTCGTTGCCGTCCGGGTCGAGCACCCGCACCTGCGAGCCCGGCCAGGCCTGCCCGACCGAGCCGGGCCGGGCCAGCCAGTCCTGGGCGGTGATCAGGGTGCCGCCGCCCTCACTGGCGGCGTAGTACTCCACCACCACCGGCCCCCACCAGTCGAGCATCCGCCGTTTGACCTCGTGCGGACACGGCGCCGCACCGTGGATCATCACGCGCATTGACGACAGGTCGTACGCCGTCCGAACCTTCTCCGGCAGGGCGAGCAGGCGACGGAACTGGGTCGGCACCATGTGGCTGTGGGTGACCCGGTGCCGTTCGATCAGCCGCAGCATCTCGTGCGGGTCCCACCGGTCCATCAGCACCACCGGATGGCCGAGCTGCAGCGAGATGACCGCGAAGTTCATCACCGCGGTGTGGTAGAGCGGCGAACAGCACAGGTGCACATGGGAGTCGAAGGGCTCGAGGCCGAACAGCCCGAAGAACCATTGTGACACCGGCGGAACGGTGTCCGGGTCGGCGCCGGTCAGCGGTCGACGTACGCCCTTGGGCCGCCCGGACGTTCCGGAGGTGTAGACCATCAAGGCACCGAGGGTGCGCGGCGTGGGGCGGTCGGAGGCACCGGCGCCGAGGTCGGCGAGTGGCCGGAACCCGGGAACCGCATCGGCCGCGGCGAAGCATCCGTCGGCCGGGATGCCGGCCTCAACGGCGGCGGCCGCGGCCACCTCGGCGAATCGGCTGTGCGCGACGAACGCGCGGGCACCGCTGTCCCGCAGAATGTAGGCGATCTCGGCGGCGGTCAGATGCCAGTTCAGCGGCACCGAGTACAGCCCCGTCTCCAGGGTGGCGAACTCGGCGGCGAGCAGGTCGGCACTGTTGGGCAGCAGCATCGCCACGGTGTCCCCGGGTGCCAGCCCGAGCGCCTGGAGGCCGCGCCCGATCCGGTCGGCCTCGGCGGCCAACTCGCCATACGTGACGACCCGGCCATCCGGGTCAACGACGGCGATCCCATCCGGATCCTGACTCGCGATGTTCCACAGCCCGATGCCAGTCATGAACCAGACTCTATAACGTGTTTCACTTCCTGAACAGCCGACAGGGAGTGACCTTGATTCGCCTCGATAGAACATGTTTCACTGACCTCGTGGATACCGCTTCGGCGCCCCCGCTCGCCGCCCCGCTGGACATCGCCTTCGACTACACCCGCTCCCTCGGTCCGGTCCTGGGGCGATTCATGACCGGCCTGCGCGACCGTCGAGTGCTCGGCGCCCGCACCGCCGACGGCCGCGTCCACGTTCCCCCCCTCGAATACGATCCGGTGACCCACACCCCGGTCACCGAGCTCGTTCCCGTCTCGCCCACCGGCACCGTGACCAGCTGGACCTGGACCGACCGGCCGCTTGCCGGGCAGCCCCTCGACCGACCGTTCGGCTGGGCACTGATCCGGCTCGACGGAGCCGACACGGCGCTACTGCACGCCGTCGATGCCGGCACCCGGGAGTCGATGCGGACCGGCATGCGGGTCCGCGTCCGCTGGGCCGCGAAGCGATCCGGAGACATCCGCGACATCGCCTGCTTCGAGCCCGACCCGGGTCCACCCCGCGCGCCCGACGACACCACCAGCGGCGATCCCGGCAGCGCGCCCGGCACCAGCAGCGCATCCGGCGCCGGCAGTGATCCCGCCACCAGCGGCGATCCCGTGACCGGCATCGTGACTCCAATCCGGCTCTCCTACACGCACACCACCTCCGCCGAGGAGAGCCGATACCTGCACGCACTCTCCGAAGGACGACTGCTCGGCCAGCGCTGCCCGGCCTGCCACAAGGTCTACGTACCGCCCCGGGTCTGCCCGGCCGACGGGGTGCCGACCGAGGAGGAGGTGCCGGTCCGCGATCACGGCACGGTCACCACCTTCTGCGTGGTCAACGTTCCCTTCCCCGGGCAGCGACTGGAGCCGCCGTACGTGGTCGCCCAGGTCCTCCTCGACGGTGCCGACATCCCGATCCCCCACCTGATCATCGGCCAGGCCGGCGACGTCCGGATGGGCATGCGGGTGGCCGCGGTCTGGCGGGACCGGGCGACCTGGACCACCACCCCGGAGAACATCGCGCATTTCCGCCCCACCGGCGAACCGGATGCGCCGTACGAGTCCTACCAGGAGCACCTGTGAATCCTGCCGTCGCCGTCATCGGCTTCGCCCAGGCACCCTGCCGACCCTCCGCGGGGACCACCAGTGGCGTCGAAACCCTCGTCCCGCTCTTCCACCAGGCCCTGTCGGCGGCCCACCTCGACCGCCGGGAGGTGGACTTCTGGTGCTCCGGCTCGTCGGACTACCTCGCCGGCCGGGCGTTCTCCTTCGTCAACGCGATCGACGCGATCGGGGCGTACCCGCCGATCTGTGAGTCGCACGTGGAAATGGACGCGGCCTGGGCGTTCTACGAGGCGTACGTCAAGATTCTGGCCGGCGAGGCGGAGACCGCACTCGTCTATGGCTTCGGCAAGTCCTCGGCCGGCCTGCTGCGCCGGGTGCTGGCGCTCCAACTCGACCCGTACGTGACCGCGCCGCTCTGGCCCGACTCGGTGAGTGTCGCCGCGCTCCAGGCCCGGCTCGCCATCGACGCCGGGGTGGTCACCGAGCAGGCAATGGCCGAGGTGGCGGCCCGCAGCCGGGCCGACGCCACCACCAACCCCTACGCCCAGGTGTCCGGCCAGCCCACCGTGGACGAGCTGGCCGCCACCCCCTACCTCGCCGATCCGCTCCGGGCGCACGACTGCGCACCCGTCTCCGACGGCGCCGCCGCGCTGGTGCTGGCCGCCGGCGAGCGCGCCCGCCGGCACCGGAAGCAGCCGGCCTGGATCAGCGGCGTGGCGCACCGGGTCGACCCACAGGGCCTCGGCGAGCGGGACCTGACCACGGTGCCGTCCGCGACCGCCGCGGCCGAGGCGGTGGCCCTACCGGCGGACCTCGACATGGCCGAGCTGCACGCCCCCTTCACCCACCAGGAGCTACTGCTCCGCAACGCACTCGGCCTCGGCGAACGGGTCCGGATCAACCCGTCCGGGGGTGCGCTCTGCGGCAACCCCATGTTCTCGGCCGGGCTGGCTCGCATCGGCGCCGCCGCCGAACAGGTCATGACCGGCCGGGCCCGGCAGGCGGCCGGACACGCCACTAGCGGGCCGGCGTTGCAGCAAAACCTCATCTGTGTGCTGGAGGCGAGGTCATGAGACGAGCAGCCGTGCTGGGTACCGGGCAGACGCAGCACCAGACGCGCCGTACCGACGTGTCAATGGCCGGGCTGTGCCGGGAGGCGATCGACCGCGCACTGGCCGACGCGGGCGTCGACTGGCCGCAGATCGACGCGGTCGTGCTGGGCAAGGCGCCGGACCTGTTCGAGGGCGTGATGATGCCGGAGCTGTTCCTCGCCGACGCGCTGGGAGCCGCCGGGCGCCCGTTGCTGCGGGTGCACACGGCGGGCTCGGTCGGCGGTGCCACCGGCGTCGTGGCGACCAGCCTGGTCCGGGCCGGTGTGCACCAACGCGTACTCGCGGTCGCGTTCGAGAAGCAGTCGGAGTCCAACGCGATGTGGGCGCTCTCCATCCAGCCGCCCTTCACCGCACCGATCGGGGCCGGGGCCGGTGGCTACTTCGCACCACACGTCCGAGCCTACATTCGACGCTCGAACGCACCCGAGCACGTCGGGGCGATGGTCGCGGTGAAGGACCGGCGCAACGGTGCGCTCAACCCCTACGCGCACCTGCGCCAGCCGGAGATCACCCTGGAGTCGGTGCGGGCCTCGCCGATGCTGTGGGACCCGATCCGGTACGACGAGACCTGCCCCTCCTCCGACGGCGCCTGCGCGATCGTGATCGGCGACCAGGCGGCAGCCGAGGCGAGCGAGCGGCCGGTGGCCTGGATCCGGGCGACGGCGATGCGTACCGAGCCGACCTACTTCGCCGGCAAGGACCACGTGAACCCGAGGGCCGGCGCCGAGGCCGCCCAGGCGCTGTGGCAGGCGGCCGGGATCACCGACCCCCTCGCCGAGGTCGACGTGGCGGAGATCTACGTGCCGTTCTCCTGGTTCGAGCCGATGTGGCTGGAAAACCTGGGCTTTACCGAAGCCGGGCACGGCTGGAAGCTCACCGAGTCGGGCGAGACCCGGATCGGTGGCCGCCTGCCCGTCAACCCGTCCGGCGGGGTGCTCTGTTCCAACCCGATCGGCGCCTCCGGCATGCTGCGCTTCGCCGAGGCGGCCAAGCAGGTGATGGGACGGGCCGGCGAGCACCAGGTGGCCGGAGCGAAAACGGCGCTGGGTCACGCGTACGGCGGCGGGTCGCAGTTCTTCTCGATGTGGGTCGTCGGCGAGACCCCGGGTCGGTGAAGTAGGTACAGGTTCCAATTCCGATGGGGAGGTCCAGATGAACACCTTCAAAACCCTGTTCCTCAGTGCGGCGATCGGTGTGGCGCTCGCCGCCCTCGGCATCGCGGCCGCCATGGCAGCCCTCAGCCCGACCGCCGCCGAGGTCGCGCGGGAGATGGCCAGCGAGGAAGACTCCGACCCCGCCGCCCCACCCGCCTTCTACGGCACTCGCTGACAGCTGCCCGCCACCGTCAACCGGCAGCGGCAATCCGCCGGCCACCCAGCAGCACAGCGGAGCCGCCTACGCCTGCGGCCGGATGGGCCAGCCGAGGAACCGGTCGAAAGGCCTGGGACATCACCGGTAGTACTCGGGTGGAGTCGGTGCACGTCTTCTATGGCCTCATGGAAAGGCCGGCCAGGTAGAGAAAGAGACTGACCCGGCTGTCGCGGTATTCGGAACCCAGAGCAAGCCGCGCCGGCCCGCAGGGCCAGGGCTGACCGCAAGCCCGAGAAGGCCCTTGCGGCGTTGCAGAATGCCCGGAAGTTCAGCCAAGTTCAGCGGAAATCCACCGCAGTAATTCTCGGAAACCTGGCCCTGGCCAGCGTCCTCTGCCGGGACGTCGAGGCCGCGACCTCGTATCTGCATAGGCCATCGATATAATCGAATTGAATCGATCGGGTGGTGGCCTCAAGCTTGCCTTCACCGCCACCCGGGCGCTGCGTCCCTGGCGCGCCAAACCGGCCGTTCAAGACGTCAAGGATCGACTTCTCACCCTTATAACCAGCTAAGACGTGTCTCATAAGCCAGTCAGAGCCACTCGCAGATGATGGTGATGGTCAGGACGGCCTGGAACCGGACGGCCAACTTGTCGTAGCGGGTGGCTACGCCGCGGTGGCGCTTGAGTCGGGCGATGTCGTTCTCGACGGCGTGTCGCATCCGGTAGAGGTCGGGGTCGAACTTCGGTGGGCGTCCGCCGCGGCTGCCCTTGGCTTTGCGGTGGGCGTCTTGGTCTTTCTTGCTGGGGATGCACGCCTTGATGCCGCGTTTGCGCAGGTAGGCGCGGTTACCGTGGCTGGTGTAGGCCTTGCCGGCCAGGACGAGGTCGGGGCTGGTGCGGGGCCGGCCCACCACGGGTCACCTTGATGCGGCGTAGGACCGGGATGAACTATGGACTGTCACGACGATGCCCGGCGGCCACGGCCATCGACAGGACATTCTGTCCCTGCTCACAGGCCAGATGTGTCTTGGTGGTCAGGCCGCCGCGAGATCGTCCGAGGGCGTGATCGGCGGGTTCGTCGTGCACGCCGCCGGGTGGCTCTTTCTGCAGATGGCCATCCCTGCGAGTGCCGGCGGCGTGCTGGTGTGCGCGGCTGGTCATCGAGTCCATGCTGACCGTCCAGCCGATCCGCCCTTGCGCATCGCCGGCGGACTGCGAGGCGGCCAGGATCTTGTCCACTTCGGGGCCATTGTGCGGGCTCGGATCGCATCATCGCGTCCTGTTGAGTCCGACGAGATCGTAGCTGAGGTTGACGAGCTGCTTCGCGATGTCCATGTCGCGTGCGTGTGGGTTGGGTGATTGCATGGGCCAGCCTCCCTTGCGGCATTCGCGGTCGCGGTAGAGCACGCTCTGCTGGCTGAAGTAGGCGCCGGAGTGCTTCGGGGCGTCGTCGGAGAGCAGGCAGTGCAGGCTGGTCTGGGCAGATTCCTCGTTGCTGTTGGATACGAAGCGGATGAGCGGCCTCATCAGGCTCATGGCTATCCGCATGCCGAGGCCGCCACCGGAGCCGAAGTTGGAGCGGGCCCACCCGGGGTGCACCGACGCGGTGCTCACTCCGGTGTCTTCCAGGCGTCTAGCGAGTTCGGCCATGTAAAGGATGTTGGCGACCTTGGCCTCGGCGTAGGCGGCGAAGTTGCTGAAACTGCGGCTTCTGTAGGTCAGGTCGTCCAGGTGCACTCTGGGTCGGCTGCGCCGGCTGCCTGCGTGCACGACCGAGGACAGCAGGACGATCCGGGAGCCGGGGGTGGCCTTGAGGATTTCCAGGAGTAGTTCGGTGAGCAGGAAGTGGCCAAAGTAGCTGATGCCGATGGTCTGCTCGAAGCCGTCCTTGGTAAGCACGAGGTCACCTTGCATGTTAACCATGCCGGCGTTGCCGGCCAAGCCGTCGAGCCGGTCATAATTGCGCAGGAACGCCGCGACGAACTCGCGAACGGAGGCGAGGTCGGCCAGGTCGAGCCGGATGATGTCATGACTGCCGGCCAAACCGGCGAAACCATTAGCGACGGTCTGGGCGACGTCGACGCGGCGGCAACCCATGACCACGTGACCGCCCTGTTTGATGATCTGACGGGTCGTCTCCAGACCGACGCCGGAGTTGGCGCCGGTCACAATGTAAACTCTCCCGGCCAGATTTTTGTTTCGGGTCTGCTGGTCGAGCCATCTGACGTTTTTTGGCATGGTTCTACCCTTTCTCTGGGTACACTTCGGTCGTGGTGTTCCATGTATGCGGCCTGACCGCTGTCATGGTCGGATCACGCCGAACTGTCCGCTGGTGTGACTACCGGCCGGTGACGTGCGTCATCTCCCGCCGAGGACGTGAGGCTGGGGCTATCGGTGGATCACCGGACGGGCCACAGTGGCGGATGGCGCCTGTCGAGGCTTCCAGCCAGGGAGTAGGGCCGGGTCACTGCGCGATCATTGACGTGACGGGGGCAAGTTCCGCTCGAATCCGACAACCGGGAACGTCACCCCGGTCAGGTTCTCGGAAACATCCCACAGCCGCTGCTGCACGGCCAGGTCGTACGACGCTGGACTGGAGGTGACCAGCCGGGGGTGGCCCATAACCTCGTTGCGCCCGCCGGGACCGTAGTACTGGCCGCCGAGCACAGCCGGGTCGGTGGCGGCGCGCAGGGTAGGCAACGCGCCCATCGCCGCCGACTGGGCCAACAGCGGCGCGAGCAGAGCGAACGGGAGCCGCAGTGCCGCAGGCAGGTTACGGCCGAGCTCGGTGTTGGACCCGCCGGGATGCGCGGCCAGCGCGACGGTCGTGCCGTGCGCTGCGAGCCGGCGCTGCAGCTCGTAGGTAAACATCAAGTTGGCCAGCTTGGACTGGCCGTAGGCGCCGACCCGGCTGTACGATCGCTCCCACTGCAGGTCATCGAAGTGGATCGCGGCCCGGATGCGGTGGCCGACGCTGCTGACAGTCACCACACGCGAGCCAGGCACCGGCAGTATCAGGTCCAGCAGCAGCCCAGTGAACGCGAAGTGTCCAAGATGGTTGGTGCCAAACTGCATCTCGAAGCCGTCGCGGGTGGTCTGCTTCGGGGTGTACATCACACCGGCGTTGTTGATCAGCAGGTCGAGGCGGTCGAGCCGGGACCGCAGCGCCACCGCGGCGGTACGGACCGAGTCGAGCGAGGTCAGGTCCAGCGCCAGCACACTGACGTCGCCGGTCATACAGGCCGCGGCCTGCTCGCCCTTCGCGACGTCGCGCACCGCGAGCACCACCGACGCCCCACGCTCGGCCAGTGCCTTGGCGGTCTCGAATCCCAGACCGGTGTTCGCCCCGGTCACCACGGCCACCCGCCCGCGCTGATCCGGAATGTTCGCCGTCGTCCATTTCTCGGTCACGACCGGACTCCAAATAAAATACCGAAGGTATCTTGTCTTCTCAAAGTTAAGCTACCAACGGTACGTTGTCAACCCGGCAGGCACTTCGAGAAAGGCTGACAGCCGTGACCTTCCAGCGAGCACGAACCGCAGAGCAACGCGAGATCCGCCGCCGCGCGATCCTCGACACGACGACGGCCATGCTCAACGAGATGCCGCTGGCCGAGATCACCCTCAACGAGCTCAGCCGCCGGGTAGGCCTGGCAAAGCCGAACGTGCTGCGCTACTTCGAGTCCCGCGAGGCCGTCCTGCTGGAACTGCTGGACCACTTCCTGCAGGAATGGCTGACCGCCCTGGACCGCGACCTGGCCCTCGGCGTCGATGAGAATCAACCGATGACCGGGCGGGCTGCCGCGGTGGCCGAGATCCTCAGCGACTCACTCGCCACACGGGTGGTCATGTGTGGCCTGTTCGGCGCACAGGGCAGCGTGCTGGAACACAACGTCTCGGTCGAGGTCGTGACCCGGTACAAGCACGCCGCCCTAGCGCGGATGACCACCATGACCACACTGCTCCAAAAGCACCTGCCCGAGCTCGGCGAGAACGCAACACTGTTCTGTCTGCAGACCATGGTGATGGCCGGCGCACTGACGGCCTACAGCACGCCCCCACCCAGCCTGCAGGCGGCATACCTAGCCGAACCCGATCTAGCCCATTTCCACCTGGACCTGAAAGACTCCCTCAAACTGAGCCTGACCGCCACACTGCTGGGCACACTCCCCCGCAGCTGACACCAGTGGCCCGACCCGTCCGGCCGCCTTCCGGCCGGACACTCGGCGGTGGCACCGTGTGACAAGTCGCCGGTGCCGGCCACCACCGCCCGAACAGGTGACGCGCCGGGCGTGACCCCTGGCGGTTTGCCGATTCCGGTTGCCGGCCCGCAGCCGGTGTTCGACACTTTCCTCACGTATCCTATTTGAGGGGTTTGATATGGCTAGGTGTGATGTCTGCGGTAACGACTACAAGATGCCATTTCAGGTGCACATGGCGAACGGCGACGTGCACACCTTCGACAGCCTCGAGTGCGCCAACCACAAGCTCGCCATGAACTGCGAGCACTGCCAGGTCAGGATCGTGGGCCATGGCATCGAGGTCTCCGGCCGCTTCTACTGCGGCACCCACTGCGCCCGAACCGAGGAAGGGTCCCTGGCCGCCGACCTGCGCGGCACGTTGACCGCCCAGCCGGCCTGAGTGGGGCGGAAGGGGGCGGCAGGTCCGGCCGCTGACGGTGGCCCTCGGGCCACCGTCAGCCTGACCGATCCGCAACGCACGGACGAACGTCCTGGCGCCAACCACAGACGGCAGCATCGGTAGCGAATCCGCGCGTGCCGCCGCCCCCGCCGCCGCCCCCGCCGCCGCCGCCGACGACGACGACGACCGCCAACCTTGCCCCGACCCCGCCGGACGCGAGGCCCGAGTCCCAAATGACACCCCGGCTGGCGAACACCGCGTCGGTGTCGGCCGGACAGCGGGACACCGCTACCCAGTAATCCCCGGTCGGAACAGTCGATCTTGTATCAGGTGACTGGACAACATCGGCGGGCTCGTACCCAGCACACCGCTGCCCCAGGACCAGGCGGTAAGGATGTCACGGTGGGAAGCGCCGGTAGGGATCGCGCACACCCGACCCTGGCGAGTCCTCAACATCGCGCTGGTCGTCTCGTTCATCAGCTGGATCGACATCGGTGCCATCACCGTGATGTTGCCCTCCATCGACGAGGCGCTCGGCACCGACGACAACGTTCTCCAGTGGGTTGTCTCCGGCTACTCACTGATGTTCGCGCTCGCCCTCGTCCCCGCTGGGAGACTCGGCGACGCCAAAGGCCGGCGTCAGGCCATGCTCATCGGCCTGGCCATGTTCGTCGGAGCCAGCACGTTGGCAGGACTGGCCAACTCCGGCACGGTGCTGGTGATCGCCCGGCTCCTCCAGGGCGCGGCGGCGGGCGTCCTCGCACCCCAGATCACCGCCCTCGTGGAGCGACTATTCCCCCCCGCGGAGCGCGGACGCCCCTTCGGCGCGGTCGGTGCCACCTCCAACGCGGCCACCGCCGTCGGTCCACTGATCGGCGGCCTGGTCATCGCCGGGGGCGGAACGGACCATGGCTGGCGGCTCGTCTTTCTGATCAACGTCCCGATCGGGATCATGGCGGCAATACTCATCTGGCGCTTCTTTCCGAAAAGGCCGCTTCGCCCCCAGGCCGACCGTCGCCACGACCTGGTCGGGACGCTGCTGCTCGCCCTCGGGATCATGTTGGTGATCCTGCCCGCGCTGCAATGGCAACAGTGGATGGGGTGGCTACCGTGGCTGCTGGTGCCAGCCGGGCTCGGTGTCCTCGTCGCCTTCCGGTCCTGGGAAACCTCCACCATCCGGCGCCACCCGCCGGTCTTTGACTTTCGCCTGTTCACCCACCGGCCGTACCGCCTGGGGCTGCTGCTCGGGTTCCTCTTCTACGCCGGCTTCGTCTCCCTACCGCTGATCTTCAGCTTCCACCTGCAGTACGGGCTCGGCACCAGTCCACTGAACACCGGCCTGACGCTCGCACCGCTCGCGGTGGGCTCCACCCTCGGCGCCGTGCTCGGCGGACGCTACGTTGGCCGGCTTGGCCGTGCCCTGCTGGTCATCGGACTCATCATCGTCCTGGTGAGCCTCGCCATCATGACCGCTCTCACCGGCTTGCAGGGGGGCGCCTTCTCGGCCGCGACGGTGTTCCCGCTCTTCCTCGCCGGAATCGGCAGCGGCCTCGTCATCACACCGAACAACACCCTGGCGCTGGCCCCGGTACCCAAGCCCGACGCCGGCAGCGCCGCCGGCATGTATCGGACCACGCGACAAATGGGAGCCGCGGTGGGGCTGGCGATGATCACCGCGACCCTGCTCGCGGCGGTGGCCGCCAACGACGGACGCTGGTCGATCGCACTTCGATACGCACTCGCCGTGGAGATCGGCATCATCGTCGCCGCCCTCCTCGTCTGCCTCGTCGACATCATCGGCGAGCGCCGCGACGATCGGAAGCGCGCAGCGTAGACCAGCCGGTAGCGCAGAGCGTGGTGAACTTCGTTCAGCTGCTGCCGTCGCGGAGCTCAGGAGTCCACGTGCGGGGCCGTTGCTGGTCCGGGCCCCCAGGGCCGTCGCCGACGCGCGAGCACGAATCCGGCCCCGGCGGCGAGGAACCCCACCACCAGGATGCCGATCGGCAGGTAGCGACCGAACAGAAGCAACTGCGCCCGACCATCTTTGGCCTGTTCGATCACCGCGTCGGCGGTGGCGTCGTCGTACTGGAAGGTGGCGTTGAAGATGACCACCGGTGGCCCGACGTCTGGGACCAACTCGTGGTGCTGCTGGTCGCGGTAGCCCAGAATGCCACCGGTCATCGGCTCCACCCAGAGCGTGCGGGAGGCGCGGTAGCTCATCGTTGCGGTTGTCGCCTCCGGTGCCAGGAAGCCAAGCAGCTGGGTCAACGTCTCCTCGTCCATGTCGAGGCCCCGCTGCGGGATGGTCTGCTCGAAGCGGTACGTCTCCAGGCCAGCGATCTCCTCCACACCCTGGTACGGCATCGGCAACGACTGCTGCAGGGTGCTGTCGAAGTACTGGTAGGTCTGCTTCTTCGTATCGAAGGGGAACAGGTACAACTGCCCGGTGTACGCGATGTTCCCCGCCTTACACCCGGTGGTACCCAGTTCCTCGGCCGCTACGTCGTTGTAGCACTGGCCTTCCCACTCGGCGGCGGCGCCGGAGACCCGGTCGAGGGCGATACGGCTCTCGGACCGTTCGACCGGCAGGTCACGATCAACCCAGTCAGTGGCTTGATACACGTTCCAGATCAGGGTTTCATCCGCAAGGCTGCCGGTGAGCTCTGCGGCGGTCTCGTTGTCTGGCTTGATGCCGGTGGCCGAACGCAGAGTGCCGGTCTCGACGGTCACCGCCGGGTCACCACCGGACAGCGTCCGGGCGCTGACGAAGGTGGCTGATGGCGCGACAACCACGATGTCCGGCGGCGTCACATCGTAGGGCACCTGCTTGAGCGCCGGCACGATCAGCCATACCAGGCCCACGGCTGCGACAACACAGAGTAGCCCCAGACCGAAAAGAGCCGCGCCGATTTTCTGTCGCATCAGCACACCCTCCCTTGAGGTGAAACTTGTTCTAATCTACTGCCACTGACCCAGCAAGGAAACCCCTCGGCAACACGTCTTTCGCCGTACCGTCATCTACTGGCGCCGATATCCACCCCCACGTAGGCTAACCAAGCACTTGCTTGGTCTACGTCGTGCCGGGAGGTCCCGATGATGCCGTCAATCCCAGCGGCCCTGCGCCGGGCGGCGCGTGAGTTCAGCTCGGCGCCGGCCCTGGTGGAGCCCGGCGTAGCGCAGCTGAGCTACGCGGAGCTCCTCGCCGAGGTGCGGCGCGCGGCACAGGCCCTGATCGCCGCGGGGCTACGCCCGGGCGACCGGCTCGCACTCTGGGCACCGAATTCGACGCAGTGGGTGCTGGCCGCCCTCGGCGCGAGCTTCGCGGGCCTCACCCTGGTGCCGGTCAACACCCGGTTCACCGGGATCGAGGCGCTCGACGTGATCCATCGAAGCGGTGCCAGCGGACTCGTCGTGGTGGACCCGTTCCTCGGCACCGACCGACTCGCCGCGCTGCGAGCCGCCGCGAGGGCGGAGGGCAAACAGCTCCCCCGCCTGGTCGTGCGGGTGCCCTCCGGTTGGGAGGAGTTCGTATCCCGGGGCGGGTCGATTCCCGCGCTGGAGGCCGACGCGCGCGCCGCCGCGGTCAATTCCGACGACCTGAGCGACATCCTGTTCACCTCGGGCACCACCGGTCGCAGCAAGGGCGTGATGAGCGCGCACCGGCAGTCGGTGGCCGTCGCTGCCGCCTGGGCCGACATTGCGGGGCTGACTCCCGACGACCGCTACCTCGTGATCAACCCTTTCTTTCACAGCTTCGGCCTGAAGGCCGGCATCCTCGCCTGTCTGGTCAGCGGAACCGCGATCGTGCCGCAGGCGGTCTTCGACGTACCCCAGGCGATGGCCCTGATCGCAGACCAGCGGATCACCGTCCTACCCGGGCCACCCACCCTCTACACCAGCCTGATCGGTCATCCCGACGCTCGGCGCTTCGACCTGTCCAGCCTGCGCCTGGCCGTGACCGGAGCGGCCACCGTGCCACCGGCCCTCGTCGATCAGATCCGCACGGAGCTCGGCGCGGACGTGCTCACCGCGTACGGGCTGACCGAGGCGGTGGTCGCCACGATGTGCCGGCCGGGCGACGACGCGCAGACCGTGGCGCAGACCTCCGGACGCGCAGCGGCCGGATTTGAGGTCCGCATCGCCGACCCGGGCGGCGAGGTGTTGCTGCGGGGACCGAACACGATGCTCGGCTACCTCGACGACCCGGCCGCCACCGCGGCCGCGATCGACGCCGAGGGGTGGCTGCACACCGGCGACATCGGCCACCTCGACGAGCGCGGCTACCTGACCATCACCGACCGGCTCAAGGACATGTACGTCTGTGGTGGCTTCAATGTGTATCCGGCTGAGGTCGAACGGGCGCTCGCGCAGCTTCCGGGAGTAGCCGAGTCCGCGGTGATCGGCGTGCCGGACCCACGGCTCGGCGAGGTCGGCAAGGCCTACCTGATCTGCCGCCCGGGTCACTCGGTCAGCGCGGCTGAGGTGATCGAGTTCTGCCGGAGCCGACTCGCCAACTACAAGGTGCCGCGATCGGTGGAGATCCGGTCCGAGCTGCCGCACAACGCCTCGGGCAAGATTCTCAAGTATCTGCTCCGCGCGGAGAGTTGACGGCTGCCGAGGGGCACTAGATCCAGTCGGTGTGCCGGGGCCATGCCAGTAGCGTGTCGACCACCTCGGGCGGCTCACCGGAGGGCATCGGCGCGACGGCGCAGTAGCGGCCCTTGAAAAACAGCAGTGGGCCGTCGTCGCGGCACTCGCCGAGCGCGGTTACCCGGCCCACCACGATCGCGTGGTCGCCGCCCGGGTGCACGGCCTCCACCCGGCAGTCGGCCCAGGTCAACGCTCCGGTAAGGATCGGCATCCCGGTCGGGGAGGGAGCCCAGGCGACGTCGGCGAACTTGTCCGCCCCCGATGCCCCGAAGACCCGGGACATCGGCCCGTGCGCCTCCGCCAACACGTTGACACCGAACACCCCGGTGGCACGGATCCGACGCCAGGTGGTGGAGCCCGCCTGCGGGCAGAACAACAGGAGCGGTGGGTCCAGCGACAGTGGGGCGAAGGCCTGGCAGGCGAACCCCGCCGGGCCTTCGTCGTCGAGCGTCGTGATGACAGTCACGCCGGTACAGAAGTGGCCGAACACCCGCCGAAACTGCTGGGTGTCCACCACGGCTGCGGTCGTCACCCGACTCGCTGGAACTGGTGACCCCACACGCTGTGTGCGGTCGTCTGACGAGCGATCCAGGTGCGATCGTCCACGGTGTCGCCGTCGGTGCCGTACTCGATGTCGAACCCACTCGGTGTGCGCAGATAGAACGAGATCATGCCGTCGTTGGCGTGCCGGCCCAGGGTCGCGACCATCGGGGTCTGGCTTCGGGTGCCACGGTCCAGGGCCCGGCCGACGTCATCGATCGTCTCGGTCTCGATCATCAGGTGGACCAGGCCGCTGGGGGCTGGGATCGGGGCCAGGGCGACGCTGTGGTGTCGCGGGTTGCAGCCGAGGAAGCGCATCCAGAGTGGCTTGTCGCTGGGCGGCAGGCCGATGGCCTCCGGATGCAGTCGCATCGAGTCGCGCAGCCGGAAGCCGAGCACCTCAGTCCAGAAACGTAGCCCGGCGGCGTCGTCGAAGGTCGGCAGCACCACATGCCCCATGCCCTGCGCGCCGGTGACGAAGCGGGTGCCGTACGGGCTGTGTGCTGGGCGGCTGTCGAGCTCGGCCCCGCAGTAGAACTCCAGGCGGTTGCCGGAGGGGTCGTCAACGCTGATCATCTGCGCCACCCGCCGGTTGGCCAGTTCGTCCGCCTCGGCCGTCTTGATCACGGTGCCGGCCCCCTCGAGGACGCCGGTCAACTGATCGAGCGCGGCGGGATCAGCCAGCTCCCAACCGCTGGCGGCCAACCGGTCCCGCTCGCCGGGTACCACCACGATCCGAGCGGGTAGGTCGTCCATACGAAGATAGGCGGCCTCCGGGTCGGGGCCACGGCCCTCGGTCATGCCGAGCACCTTGACGCCGAACTCCCGCCAGGCGGGAACGTCGGTGGCTTCGACCCGGAGATAGCCGAGGGATCGAATGATACTCACGGGCGGTTCCCTTCCAGGAAATCGAAGGCGAGGCGATTGAACTCGTCGAACTTCTCCAGGTGTGCCCAGTGTCCGCAGCCACCGAAGACGTGCAGCCGGCAGCGGCGGATCAGCTTGAGCGCGACCAGCGCCCCGTCGAGCGGGTTGACCCGGTCCTCCCGACCCCAGACCAGCAGGACCTCGTTGCGCAGCCGGTGGGCGTCGCGCCAGAGCAGACCCTCCTCGTAGAGACCCGGGTCGGTGAACGAGGCGCCCAGCGCACGCATGCCGCGCAGGGTGTCCGGGTCGGTCGCGGCGCGCATCCGTTCATCGATCAGCTCGTCGGTGACGAAGGACTGGTCGAAGACGAGCGTGCGCAGGAACTCCGCCAGCTTCTCCCGACTGGGGCCGGGTGGGGCGCCGAACGCGGTCAGCCGCTTGACCCCCTCGGTCGGGTCGGAGGCGAAGACGTTGAGGCTGAGCCCGCCGGGCCCCATCAGCAGCAGCCGGCCGGCCCGCTCCGGGTAGCGCAGGGCGAACCGGACCGCGGTGCCACCGCCGAGCGAGTTGCCGATGAAGTCGACCCGGTCCAGGCCCACCTCGTCGAGCAGGGCCGCGAGCCGGTCAGCCGAGTGCGTGAAGTACTGCCGGCCACTCGGGCAACTCTCGGACCCGCCGTATCCCGGTTGGTCAACGGCGAGGGTGTCGAATCGCTCGGCGAAGACCGGGACCGTCCGCCTGAAGTTACTCCATGCCGAGGCGCCGGGCCCGCCGCCGTGCAGCAGCACGACCGGGCGTACGCCCGCCGGTCCGGCCCGGTGGTAATGCAGCCCGGCGGCGGTGGCCTCGATGATTGTGCTGGTCGTCATGGCGTCCTCACACCATCGCGTCCGCGATGGACAGCCCGAACTCGCCGCTGCCGTACATGGACAGGGCACGTTCGGGGTCGTTGATGGCGTGCACCCGGCCGGCGTGCGCGTCGCGCCAGAAGCGCTGGATCGGGTGGCTCGTGTAGATCGCCCGACCACCGGAGTTCTCGAAGAGCCGGTCCGCGGCCTGGATCGCCAGCTCGGTGCCCCGAACCTGGTTGCGACGCGCCCGCAGGCGCAGCCGCATCGGCAGCTTCTCCCCCGCCGTGACCAGTCCCATCAGCTCGCTCATGTCGGCGGTGAGGGTGAGCCAGGCCGCGTCCACGTCGGCAGCCGCCCGGGCGACCCGCACCTGCGAGTAGGGGTCCTCGGCGGCCCGTACCCCGGCGTAGGCGGCGCGGACCCGCTCCCGCATGTGGTTCACGTGGGCCTCGTACATCCCAGTCGCCATCCCGATGATTGGGGCAGTGATCGTGTACGGAAAGATCGAGCCGTACGGGATGCGGTAGAGCGGTCCGGAGTTGCGCTCCTGGCCGGGGCAGACGCACCGAGCGGTATCGCCGAAGCTGAGCGACCGATAGGCCGGGACGAACGCGTCGGAGACGACGATGTCGTTGCTACCGGTGCCCCGCAGACCGATCGTGTGCCAGACATCCTCGATCGTGTAGTCGGTCGCGGGGAGCAGGAACGTGCGGAAGTCGGCGGGGCTGTCGTCCTGCCCGGGCACGATGCCACCGAGCAGGACCCAGTTGGCGTGGTCGCATCCGGACGAGAAGCTCCACCGTCCACTCACCCGGTAGCCCCCGTCGACTTCTTGGATCTTGCCGGTGGGGGCGTAGGAGGAGGACATCAGGGTGCTGGGGTCAGCGCCCCAGACGTCCTGCTGGGCCCGTTCCGGGAAAAGGGCCAGCTGCCAGTTGTGCACCCCGATCACCGATGCGACCCAGCCGGTCGACCCGCAGGCACTGGCGATGTCGCGAACGCAGCTGAAGAAGGCCGTCGGGTCGGCCTCGAGCCCGCCGCACCAGGCCGGCTGCAGCAGCCGGAAGAAGCCGGTGGAGGCCAGTGATTTGAGGTGCTCGGCGGAGAGCGTTCGGCGGTCCTCTGTCTCCTGGGCCGCCTCCCGCAGGACGGGTAACAGCTCCCGCACCCCCCGTGCGACCAGTTCGGCGCCCTCCATGAGATCCCCTCCGGTGGCTTGGCTGACGAACGTGACGATCCCTATAATAGAACACGTTCTACTTGACGGCTACTATGCGAGCAGTAGGACCTGTAACACGTTCCATCACAACTGAGGAGCGACATGACCAACGTCGAGGCAGTACGCACGATCGACAGCGGGGTTCTGCCCACCAGGTTTGCCCGCGGCTGGCACTGCCTGGGACTGGCCGACTCGTTCCGCGACGGCAAACCGCACGCCGTGGAGGCGTTCGGCACCAAACTCGTGGTTTTCGCCGACTCGACCGGCACCCTGCACGTGCTCGACGGGTACTGCCGCCACATGGGCGGCGATCTGACGATGGGCGCTATCAAGGGCGACGAGATCGCCTGCCCGTTCCACGACTGGCGCTGGCGCGGGGACGGTCGCTGCACCGCGGTGCCGTACGCCCATCGAGTTCCGCCCCGCGCCCGTACCCGCTCCTGGCCCACCTGCGAGGAGAACCGCCAGCTGTTCATCTGGAACGACCCGCAGGGTGCCCCGCCGCCGCCGTCCGCGGCGATCCCCCGCATCGACGCCGCCTTCTCCCCCGAGTGGACCAGCTGGACCTGGGACTCCATTCGGATCGACGGCGCCAACTGCCGCGAGGTCATCGACAACGTGGTCGACATGGCGCACTTCTTCTACATCCACTTCGCGTTCCCGACGTTCTTCAAGAACGTGTTCGAGGGCCAGGTCGCCGCGCAGTACCTGCAAACTCGACCCCGGCCGGACGTACCGACCGCCACGCGGCAGTCCGGGGATGCGACCCTCCGCTCGGAGGCCGCCTACTACGGCCCCTCCTACATGATCGACTACCTCTTCAACGACTACCACGGCATCGAGGTGGAGTCCGTACTGATCAACTGCCACTACCCCATCTCGGCCAACTCGTTCATGTTGCAGTGGGGCATCATCGTCAAACAGCTACCTGGCCTCACCGCCGCGCAGGCCGACAAGGCGGCAGCGAAGTTCGCAGCCGGGATCGGGGTCGGCTTCCAGCAGGACGTCGAGATCTGGAAGCACAAGAGCCGGGTTGACAATCCGCTCCTCTGCGCCGAAGACGGCCCGGTGTACCAGCTCCGCCGCTGGTACGAGCAGTTCTACGTGGACGTGGAAGAGGTCACCGAAGACATGGTGGCCCGCTACGAGTTCGAGGTCGACACCAGCAGGGCTGTCGAGACTTGGACCGCCGAGGTTGCTGCCAACCTCGACCGACAAGCCGATTCCGCGTCATGAACCGCACCGACCCGCCGACCGAGCGGCAGGAGTATCTGGTCGGGGGCTATGTGGAGCTCTCCTGCGCCCGCTGCGCCGCCCAGGTCCGGGTCCGCAAATCGAGCCCGCAGCAGACCAGCGTGCAGTGGAGCACCCGCGCCGCCCGCCAATGTCCCGCGCTGACCAGCGACGAACAACGACCCGCACCGGTGCCGACCTGCCCCGACCTGCGCACGAGCATTCAGCACGCGGTGCGTACCGGAAGCCTGGGGGTGGCGTGATGTACCACCGGCTGCGCGTCACCGATGTGATCGAAGAGACGCCCGATGCCCACTCCCTGGTCCTGCGGGTGCCACCGGAGCTGGCCACCGAGTTCGCCTACCGCCCCGGCCAGTACCTCACGGTCCGCGTGCCGCACGGCCAGGGAACCGTGGCCCGCTGCTACTCGCTGTCCAGCTCTCCGCAGACCGAGACCGACCTGAAGATCACCGTCAAACGCGTACCCGGCGGGCCGGCATCGAACTGGATCTGCGACGACATCCGCGCCGGAGCCAACCTGGAGCTCATGCCGCCGGCCGGCTCGTTCACCCCCGACTCGCTCGACGACAACCTACTTCTGCTCGCCGGAGGCAGCGGCATCACCCCGGTGATGTCCATCATCAAGTCCGTACTCGCGGCCGGCCGTGGCCGGCTTGCCCTGGTGTACGCGAACCGCGACCAGCACTCGATCATCTTCGCCACCGAGCTGGCCACGCTGAGCGAGCTACACGGTGACCGACTGAGCGTGACCCACTGGCTGGACAGCGAACGCGGCACCCCAGATCCCGCCACGCTGGCGACCCTGATCAGCCCTTATGCCGGCTGGGAGAGCTACGTCTGCGGTCCGGCGCCCTTCGTCGTGGTAGCCCAGGAGACGCTACGGTGCGCTGGCGTGCCGGCGGACCGCATCAGGGTCGAACGCTTCGAGGTCGAACGGCGCTCGGCCGACGACCGCGACGCCACCCTCGAGGTTGAACTCGACGGTCAGACCCACCGACTACCCTGGCCGGCCGGCGCCCGCCTGCTGGACGTGCTGATCGCGGCCGGGCTGAACGCACCGTTCTCCTGCCGCCAGGGCCAATGCGGCGCCTGCGCCTGCCGACTGCTGGACGGTCAGGTCGACCTCGCGCACAACGAGATCCTGGATGAGGAAGACTTCGCCGCGGGCTACATCCTCACCTGCCAGGCCGTCGCCCGGAGCGACGAGGTGTCGGTGACCTACTACTGACCGGTGGCCAACCGCCGCCGTGGTCCCGCGCGGCGGTTGGCGTGCCCGGCCGTCAGCCGCCGCTCTCCTGGCCCCGGATCGCGGCACTTCGGCCCGCCCGCCGGCCCGAGAAGACACAGTCTGCTAACGACAGCCCACTGACGTAGCTACGGGAGCAGATACCGACCGCGGTACGGCCGGCGGCGTACAGGCCGGGTACACCCGCGCCGTCAGCGCCCAGGGCCTGCCCGGTCTCCTCGTCCACCCGGAGGCCACCGAGGGTGAGCATCGGTGCGGGCGCGAAGAGCCGGGCCCGCACCGAGAAATCGACCAGCGAGTACGGCGGAACGGCCAGGGGCCGAACCTGGTCGGCGGGTTTGCCGGCCGGATCGGGGCCAGCCGACTGATAGGCCGTGAGGGTGTCGACGAGCTGCTCGGGATTCACTCCGGCGCGGCGGGCGACCGCCGCTGGCGTCGCCGCGGTGACCTGGCCGAACGTCAGCAGCCACCGCGCCTGCACGCGCTGGAACCACAGCGTCTGGGCCCGCAGCTGCCGGCGGCACTCAGCGCGCAGGGCGCCGTCGAGCAGCAGCCAGGCCCGCGCACCCGGCGCGCGCACGATCGCCTCGCCGATGGCCGCGCCATAGCGGGACTCGTCGCAGATCCGTCGCCCATCCCGGTCAACAAGCAGGCCGCCGAGCATCGCCGCGGGCGGGGCCAGGAATCGCCAGATGCTCATCCGGTTGAGGTGGGCGGTGGCCGCGCCGGCCGCCACGCCGAGCCGGATCCCGGAGCCGTCGTCACCGGGCGTGCCCAGCCGCAGCCCACCGCGGTACTCCGGCGCGTGGGCCCGAAGCATGTCGCGGTCAAAGACGAACCCGCCGGCACATAGCACGACACCGCCGGCCGCCCGGACCCGCAACCGACGGCCGTACCGCCGCTCCAGCCAGGCGACGGGCCGGTGCAGCGCGCGTCCCAGGGCCGGCAGGTAGACACCCGGCCGGACCGAGTATCGGTGCAGGAGACGATGGGCGAGCCGGACCCATCGGGGGGCACCGCGCAGGGTCCGGCACTCGACCCCGGCTATTCGGCCGTCGGCGCCGGTGACGAGCTGCTCGGCCCGGGTCTGCGCGAGCAGCTCGACACCGTGGTCGCGGGTGGCAGCGGCGAGCCGGGCCGCGAACAGCCGGCCGGAGGTGCCGCGGGCGTGCACTCGGTGGCCGCGTGGCGCTGGTGGCGCCCGGTGCGCGAGGGACTGCTCACTTCCGGAGTAGTACAGGTAGTGGCGATCGGTCGGGTAGGAGGTCTTGTATGGACAGAGACTCGCCTCGAAGGGCACGCCGAGGCCGGCCAACCAGTCGATCGTGTCGGCGCTCTGCTCGCAGAACCGGCGCAGGGTCGCGGGAGAGACGGTGTCGCCGACCTCCTCGCGCAGGTAGTCCAGCATCGCCTGGGGGGTGTCGGTGACTCCGGCCGCGCGCTGCTGCCGGGTGCCGCCGCCGGCATAGATCACCCCACCGGACAACGCGGTGGTGCCGCCGCCGGAGAACCGGTCGAGCACCAGGACGCGCGCTCCCGCGTCGGCCGCCTCGACCGCGGCACAGGCCCCGGCCGCGCCGAAGCCGACCACCACGACGTCGGCCGTCTGGTCCCACTCCTCGGTCACCGCGCCTCCGTAGTGTTCCGCAGGTCAATGTGGTGGGCTGCGCCGATCACGAGGCGGACACCGTCCCCGACCGGTGGTGGCGAGCCGGATAAAACTATAACCTGTTCTCGTGTCGATACCGGAGCGAGAATTCGATGTAGTCGTCGTCGGCAGCGGCGGCGCCGGCATGGTCGCGGCACTCACTGCGGCGCACCGGGGGCTGAGCGTGGTCGTGCTGGAGAAGGCCGAGACATACGGCGGTTCCACCGCCCGCTCTGGCGGCGGGCTCTGGCTTCCCGGCAACGAGGTCCTGGCCCGGGCCGGGGTCGCCGACCGAGCCGAAGATGCACGCACCTACCTGGCGTACGTCGCCGGACCAGACGCCACCACGGCCCGACAGAACGCGTTCCTCGCCGCCGCACCGGAGGTGGTCAGCTTCGTCCGCGACCACACCCCACTCGACTTCGCCTGGGTGCCCGGCTATCCGGACTACTACCCGGAGGCTCCCGGTGGGCTTCCGGGCGGGCGCAGCATCGAGCCGCTCCTGCTCGACACCCGGTTGGTCCGAGCTGATCTCGCGACACTGGCCGCGCCTTACCAGGCAGTGCCGGAGGGGGTGGCGGTCACCCAGGTCGACTACCGATGGCTGTCGCTGGGCCTCCGACATCCGCGGGCGATCCGAACCGGGGTCCGGCTCGCCGCCCGCGGCCTGGCCGCCCGGATCCGGCGGCGGCAGCTGCTCACCATGGGCCAGGCGCTCGCCGCCGGGCTCCGCGCCGGCCTACGCAACGCCGGCGTCCCGGTCCGGCTCAACACGCCGATGACCGACCTGCTCCTCGAACGGGGCCGGGTCACCGGGGTTACTGCCCAGCAGGCCGGCGCCCCGGTGCTGTTCCACGCCCGACGAGGTGTGGTGCTGGCAAGCGGCGGGTTTGAGCGCAACCAGTCGATGCGCCAGAAGTACCAGGCGGGAATCGGCACGGAGTGGACCACTGGCGCGGCCGGCAACACGGGTGACGGCATCGAGGCGGGCGGACGGCTCGGGGCCGCCCTCGACCTGATGGACGAGGCCTGGTGGGGGCCGTCGATTCCGCTCCCCGGCGGGCCCTTTTTCTGCCTCGCCGAGCGCAACCAGCCCGGCTGCCTCATGGTTGATGCCAACGGCCGGCGCTTCGTCAACGAAGCGGCCCCCTACGTGGACGCCGTGCACGCCATGCTCAGTCCGGGGGTCGACCAACCGGCGTGGCTGGTGGCCGACCAAACCTACCGGGACCGCTACCTGTTCGGTGGCCGGGCACCACGCTCCCCCCTACCACGGCGCTGGTTCACCTCGGGGGCGGCTTACCGCGCCGACAGCCTGGACGACCTGGCCAACCAGATCGGAGTGCCCGCCGCCGCGTTGACCGGTACCGTGCGCCGGTTCAACGAGTTCGCGCAGCGCGGTCGGGACGACGACTTCCACCGCGGGGACTCGGCCTACGACCGCTACTACGGCGACCCGCGGCACCGGCCCAACCCGTGCCTGGGCGCCGTCGCCCGGCCCCCGTTCTACGCGTTCCGCATGGTCCCCGGTGACCTGGGCACCAAGGGCGGCCTGCGGACCGATGAACGGGCCCGGGTGCTGCGCCCGGACGGCACGGTCGTGCCCGCGCTGTACGCAGCGGGCAACGTCAGCGCCTCGGTGATGGGGCGCAGCTACGCCGGTGCCGGTGCGACCCTCGGCCCGGCCCTCGTCTTCGGCTACCTGGCCGCGCTCGACCTGGCCACGACGGCCACCACCCCCACCCCCCTCCTGGAGGACTGATGCCCATCGACCCCGCTGTCGCCGTCGGCGCCGAACTTCCCGGCCGCGACCTGAGCTGGGACAGCACCGACGTGCTGCTGTACCACCTGGCCGTCGGTGCTGGCCCCGACGAGTTGTCCTACGTCTACGAGGGCGCGCTGCGTGGGGTCCTGCCCACCTTCGCCACGGTGGCCACCACCCTGCGGGACACCGAGCCGCCCACGTTGACCATGCCCGGCATCGACATCGATCTGGCCCAGGTTGTTCACGGTCGGCAGGAGCTCGAACTACACCAGCCGATCCCGGCGAAGGGCAGCTGCGCGGCCCGCTCGCGGATCGCCGCCGTGTATGACAAGGGCAGCGCGGCGGTCATCGTGACCGAGACCAGCACCGAGCTGTTCACCAGTCGGATCAGCATCTTCGTCAAGGGCGCGGGTGGATTCGGCGGGGAACGGGGGCCGACCACGCGGGTTCCGGTGCCCGACCGGGCACCCGACGCGGTGGTGCTCTCCCCCACCGATGCGCGGCAGGCCCTCTGGTACCGGCTCTGCGGCGACCGCAACCCGCTACACGTCGACCCGACGTTCGCCGCCCACGCCGGGTTCCCGCGGCCGATCCTGCACGGGCTCTGCACGTACGGAATCGTGGCGAAGGCGGCGATCGACACCCTGCTCGACGGCGACCCGGATCGGGTGGCCGGCTACCAGGCCCGCTTCGCAGGCGTTGTCTTCCCTGGCGAAACCCTGCGCACCGAAGTCTGGCGGGAAGACGGTCAGCTGGTGCTGTGCGCCTCGGTCGCTGACCGGGACAACGCCCCGGCCCTCTCCGACGTGAGCATCACTCTCCGCTGAGGACTACCGCGGCACGCGAGGCAACCCGAGCCCTGCCGACGCGATCAGTTCCCGCTGGATCTCGTTGACCCCACCGCCGAACGTCAGCACGAGGTTCCGCTTGGTCTGGACGTCAAGCCAGGTCAACAGCTCTGCCGTCGCCGGGTCCCCGGGGTCGCCACGGCGCCACACGACCTCCTCCAGCTCCTGGCTGAGCCGCAGCAGCCACTCCGACGAGAAGACCTTGGTGACCGAGGCGTCCGCCGCGTTGGGTTCGTCCCCGGTCACCGACCAGTTCAGCAGTTCGTTGATGCGCCGGCAGGCGGCGACGCGAGCGAGGACGCGTCGCACATCCGGGGCTTCGAGCAGGCCCCTCGCGTACGCCCAGTCGTGTACCCGTTCGCCGAGGGCACCGAGCCGCCCGGCCGGGCCCAGCATCACCCGCTCGTGATTGAGCTGTGTGGTCAGCAGTTGCCAGCCGTCGTTCTCGGCACCCACTCGCCGGGCCACCGGCACCCGGACATCAGTCAGGTAGACCGCGTTGACGTGGTGCGCCCCATCGCACGTCATAATCGGCGTCCACGAATAGCCGGGGTGGGTCGTATCCACGATGAGGATGGAGAGGCCGTGGTGCCGGGACGCGCCCGGGTCGGTGCGACAGGCGAGCCAGAGGTAGTCCGCCTCGTGCGCCCCGGTGGTGAAGGTCTTCTGACCGTTCACGACGTACGTGTCCCCGTCGCGTACCGCCCGGGTGCGCAGCGCGGCGAGGTCGGTGCCGGCCTCAGGCTCGGTGTAGCCGATCGCGAAGTGCAGCTCCCCGGCCAGAATGCGGGGCAGGAAGAACTCCTGCTGTTCGGGCGAGCCGTGGGCGAGCAGCGTCGGCGCCACGGTCTGCAGGGTGACCGCGGGCAGTGGAACGTCGGCGCGGGCTGCTTCGTTGACAAAGATCTGCTGTTCCACCGGGCCGAGCCCACCGCCGCCGAACCGGGTCGGGAAACCCAGGCCCAGCCAGCCGTCCCGGCCGAGTCGACGGATCAGTTCGCGGTAGACCACCCCGTGCCGCTCGCGCAGCAGGATGGCGCGCTCCGCTGGTGGCAACACCTCGGCGAGGTACATGCGCAGCCGCGCGCGCAGCGCGTGCTGCTCCTCAGTCAAGTCGATGAACACCTTGGGCTCCCAGTTGGTGCAGGCAGTACTCGGTGCCGCCAAGGTGCCGGACCAGGTCCCGGACCAGGGCGGTATGTCGGTGTAGCGGGTAGTCGACGACCAGCCCCATCCCCCCGTGCAGGTGATGGCAGGTGCGCAGCGCCGGCTGGGCGACGCTGCTCAGCCAGTACGCTCCGGTCCACCCGTCGGCGTCCTGGCCCACCTCGGCACTCCAACTGGCGGCGAGCGCGGCCAGATGCATCGTGCGAGCGGCGACGTACACATCGGCGATCTGCTGGGAGACCGCCTGGAACGTGGCCAGTGGGCGGCCGAACTGCTGCCGGTCTCGCACGTGGTCGGCGGTCAGCTGTAAGGCACCGGCCAGCGCGCCGTCGCCGAGCGCACAGGCTCCGGCGACGGCGAACCGCCGCAGCTCGACCTCGGCATCGCCCAGTGGCTCCGCCGCGGCGCCCTCGAGCCGCAACATGAACTCGTCGGTCCCGGCCGAGGTCGGGGTGCGCAGCAGCGTCACCCCCGGCGCAGCGGGATCGACCAGGGCGACTGTCGGCCCGCCCCCGCGTACTCGCACTGGGACCAGAACCCGGTAGGCCGCGTCCGCGTCCGGAACCGGACCGCAGGCCCCGGTGATCCGCCAACCGTCGGTGACCGGCAGCGGCGTCCCCAGGGCAGCCGTCAGAACCCGACCCTCGAGCACACCCGACAGCAACTCGCGTTGCTGCTCGGGACTGCCCGCGCGAGCCACCGGGAGGACGCCGAGCGACAGCGTGGACCAGGCGGGAACCCGGGCGGCGTGCCGCCCGATCTCGGTGAGGAGCACGCCAATCGCCATCGCGCCCAGTCCAGCGCCGCCCAACCGCTCCGGCACGGCGAGCCCGAGCAGGCCGGACTGGCCGAGGGCCTTCCACAAGCGCTCCGGCGTGCCCTCGCTGTCGCTCAGCACCTCGCCGGCGAGACGAACGATCGACTGCTGGGCATCGTCGAGCTCAAAGTTCGGTCCCATTTTGCTATTAGAACACGTTTCAATTCAGGTCGACAGGCACCTTCAATTGATCACCAGGGCGGGCACGAACACCAAGACCAGCCACGCCGCGATCCAGGGCCGCGGATTCGTGGAACCACAGCGTGGCCGGCCCGGAAACGACCTCAGTCCAGCAGCGCGACGAGCTTCGCCAACGCCTGCTGACACGCCGTGGTGGCCTGCTTCTGCAGCATGCCGTCCATCGCGCCTTTCAGCGCCGGGCCGGCAAACTCCATCCCGTAGGTGATGTGCGAGCCCCCACCGCTCGACTCGACCGCGATCACCATCTTGGCCTTGACCCCCATCGGGCCGTCGCCCGCCTGCTCGAGGCGCCCCGGCGCCTCCGCCTTCGTCACCCGCCAGGCCATCTCGGCCGGCATGCCCATCAGCTTCACCCGCTGCTGGTAGGTGGTCCCCTCCCCGAGAGTCTCCGGCACCTCGCCGGCGAAACCCTCGTGCATCGTGTTCCACTCGCCAACCCTCGGCAGGGCCACCACGAGCTTCCAGACCTGCGTCGGATCCGCCTTCGCGTCGGCCTCGACCGTCACTGCAGCCATCGTGACCTCCTCTTCGAGATTAATCTAGAACAGGTTATAACAGGGGCATTGATTCCACCAGGTTTGATCATTACGACGAACCAGAGCTCACCGAGCTCCAGCAAATCGGAATGCGATGGTCGCCCCCGCACGAGCAGGGACGACCTCGACCAGCTTTAATGTGGACGCCCGCGGGCTACCACGCGATCACGCAGAATAGTTACGTAGTGCTCCCTTCAGGCGAGGTAGCCGACTCCGGTCACGGCGCGGAGCAGGTCAGCCCGACCGGCGTAGCGCCCGTGCCGGTGCCGGTGAAGCCAAAGGTGGTGCTGCTCCCGGGTGCCAACTGACCGTTGTACGACTCGTTGAGCACCACATTCGCGCCATCGGTGACCGTCCACCTGCCGTTCCACAGTGAGCTGATCACCGTCCCGCCCGGGTCGGTCCAGGTGACCCGCCAGCCCGCGATCGCGGCGGCACCGGTGTTTGCCACTGTGACCTCACCCTGGAAACCTCCCGACCACGTGTTCGTCACGAGGTACGTGGCGGTACAGTCGCCGCCCCCACCACCGCCCGGTGGGGTGGTGACGGTACGGGCCGGGGAGGCGGTGGAGACGTTTCCGGCCGCGTCCCGGGCCCGCACGGTAAAGGTGTATTCGGTCTCGGCCGCGAGGTTGGTCACCTGATAGGTGGTGCCGGCGACGGTGGCGACCGTGCTCGGCGGACCGCCGTCGGTCGCGCTCCGTACCTCGTACCCGACGACTCCGACGTTGTCTGTGGACGCGTCCCAGGTCAGGTTGACCGTGGAGGAGGTCAGGTCACTGGCCACGGGACGCCCCGGTGCGGTCGGCGCGACAGTGTCGTTCCCGCCGCCGGCGTAGCGCTCGGTGAGGCTGATGCCCGTGGTTGAGGCTTCGCCACCGAGGCGTACCTGATGGTCCAGGCTGACGAACTTGCCGTTGTACTGCCAGAGCGCCGGCTTGAGCACCTGTTCGTACTTGACCTCGTCCCAGGTCTGCCAGTCGTGTTGCAGCAGGCCACCGGTGTCGCCGGAGTTCGGGTTCAGGCACCAGAAGGTGTGGTGGATCCCCTCTTCGGCCATCAGGTCCCGCAGGGCCTTGAGCCACCTGTCCTGCCGTTCATCCTGCCCGAACCGGCCACCCCACTCGCCGACCAGCAGCGGCGCGGTGTCCTCCTCGTGGAGGTAGAGCCAGTTGGGTCGCCACACGTCGTTGGTCAAGGTGGTCTTGTCGAAGTCCTTCTGGAACCACGGCTGCTCGTGCACCAGCGGCCCGTAGTCGTGCGGCGAATAGACCAACTGATCCTGGTGGGCGCCCAGGTTGATCGGGTGGTCCTTCGCCCCCCGCAGGTTGCCACCCCACCAGTTGTAGTAGTAGTTGGGGCTCTGGTCCGGGTCGGTGTTGGGTGATTCCCAGCTCTTCCCCGGGCGCGGGTAGACCTCGATGCCCTCGCAGAGAATCAACACGTTCGGGTTGATGGCGAGGATTCGATTGCCCGCCGTCTCGCAGGCGTGTTTGAAGTTGTCGATGTCGCTGGTGTCGTCCCACTTGGCTCGGGGCGGGTTGTTCGGGGTGCCGTGCGGCTCGTTCTGGATGTCCATCGCGACGATGGTGTCGTTGTGCTGGTACCGATCGGCGACCCACTCCCAGCCCTGGTAGAACAGCTCCGGGGTGATCTCCCCCTTGTACCACATCGGATAAAAGTGGCCGGAGTTGTCCGCCTCAGCACTGTGCACATCGAGCATGACCTTCAGCCCGTACTCCTCGCAGAGGGCGAGCCAGTAGTCGAAGACCTGCAGATTGTCCAGGCCGGCCAGCTCCGGGTTGACCGACAGGTTCACGTTCGGCAGCACCGTCTGACCGGCCTTCCACTCCAGCAGCAGCTCCGTGGAGATCGGCACCCGTACGATGTTGATTCCGCGCTCGGCCATCTGCCGGGTGATGGTCTCGATGTTGCCGGCCCAGAGTCCGTGGAAGACCCGTTCGGTGGCGTTGTAGCCGAACCAGTTCGCGCCGGTCAACCACACCTGGTTGCCCGCCTCGTCCACGATCTTGTTGCCGTCGGTGTGCAGCCAGTCGGCTGTCGGTGTGGTCGAGACGACCTGCGCCTCCGGCTCGGGTGCACTGGTGGCGAACGCGGCCGGGGCGGCGGCCGTCAGCCCGACAGCTACGCAGGCCGCCACCGCGGCGGCCGGCAATCTTGATTTCACAGGCACGGGAAGCTCCTAGTGGCGGTGAGGGACGGTTGGGAGCGCTTCCAGAGATAGATTAAGCTGACTGACGTCGTAACGGAAGGGTAAACTTTCCGTAATCGCCGCTTAACGGATTAAGGCGGGTATCCGGCCAGTCGCTCGACCTCGATGCGGGGCGTAGGGTATGCCGGCACCGGGTAGCCGAGGGCATGGCGCGGTACACCGACCCGAAGCTGCGAAGAAGACTCAAAGACGAGATCAAGGCATCCGACAAGGGCGCCCGGCCCGGACAGTGGTCGGCCCGAAAGTCACAACTGCTGGTCAAGGAGTACGAGAAGCAGGGCGGAGGCTACCAGGGGCCACGAGACGAACGGCAGCGATCCCTGCGACAGTGGGGCCGGGAGAAGTGGCAGACCCGAGAGGGCGACACCCGGGCACGCCAGGACGGCGAGACGAAGCGCTACCTACCCGAACGCGTCTGGAAGCAACTCCCCGAGAAGGAACGCCGCGCCACCGACGCCAAGAAGCGTAAGGCGTCGAGGAGCGGCCGGCAGTACGTGGCCAACACCGGGCCGGCCAGCCGCACCCGCCGCGACACCACGTCGGTCGACCGGCTACTCGACCTGCGGGTCCCCGACGCGGCGAAACGGCTGACCGGGCTCGATACCCGCCAGCTCCGGTCCGCGCTGCGGCGTGAACGCGCCGGCAAGAGCCGCAAGACGCTGGTCCGCCGAATCGAGGCGGAACTGGCGCGCAGATAGGGCACCCAGGACCAGGGCCCACCCACGGAGGTGATTCCGAGGGTGGGCCCGGCTGCGGCTAGCGCCAGGTGTCCGTGTTGGTGCGGGTGCCGGTGGCCGGCGTGGTGAAGCTCCGGTTCGACTGGGACTCCCAGGTCACCGAACCGTCCGGATTCTTCTTCACATACTTGTACTCGATGTGGGTGCTCGGCGGCAGGTCGACGGTCGCCCGCCAGACCGGGTAGTCGGCCGCGGAGAGCGCGATGGCGTTGTCCGGATTCCAACTGCCCAGCTCCGCGACATTACCGACCACGAAGACGTTCTGCCCGAAGTAGGTGTAGACGGTGGCGTGGAACGAGCTGGGGATCGCCGGAGCGGGGATCGAGTCGCCCCGGAAGGTCTCGGTCAGCGCGTACGTCCCGGAGGCGGGGGTGGTGAAGCTCCGGTTCTCACCGGGCTCCCAGGCCACGTCTCCCCCGCTGGTCACCTTGATGAACTTGTACTCGACCGCGGTGGACGGGGGCAGGTCGATCGTGCCGCGGTAGGTGTTCCCACCCTGCGGGGTCAGCCGCACCGCAGCGGCCGGGGACCAGGCGCCGAGCTCGGAGATGCTACCGACGGCGTAGACCTCCTGATCGGCGCTGGGGGTCGCGCTGACCGTGAAGGTCGTGGCGATCTCGTCGGTGGGGTCACCGGTGGGGCTGACCGTCGGCGACGGCGTCGCGCCGGGACGGGCGTTGACGTGGATTGCGACAGCGTTGTTCGCCGGGATACTCACGGTGGCCTGACCGCCGGTGACACTCACCGTAGCGCCGGTGCAACCGCTACCGTCCGCCGCGCCGGAGATGACGTCGCAGTAGTCACCGTCAGCGAGGCCGGTGGTGAAGGTGGCGGTGGTGGTGCCACCGGAGTCGTTGATGCCGATCCAGGCCCGGTCGCCTCGGTGAAAGCCGATCACGTTGTCGTTGACCGCGGTGAAGTCGGCGATGCTCTGGACCGAACGCGCCGCGTTGGCCCAGCCCACCATGCCCTTGATGCCGGTGCTCTGGCTCAGGCAGTTCCAGGCGCCACCACAGACCGTGTCGGTGACATACCCGTCACCGTTGTGTGGCGGGGACTGATTCCGATTCGACCAGGTGAAGCTGTCGAAGACCGACGGCTTACCGTGCGGGTAGGCCAGCGCGAAGTAGTTGGCGAGCACGTAGTCGGTGCCGTCCTTGTACGACAGCACCACCCCGTCTCGCTCCAGGTCGTGATTGGTGACCATGGAGAAGACGTTGGCACTCGGCGCGTCGAGGCTCCAGTTCGGAATGTTGCCCAACGTCGCGATCGAGCCCTGGAAGGCGGAGCGAATGCCCTTGGCGTACGCGAAGTCGAGCACGTCGCCGTTGCCGATGAACGCCCGGGCCTGGAGGGCGGGGTTGTTGGCGCCGTCGAAGATTTCCTGGGCGACGTAGGGACGCTTCCCCTCCGCGACGGTGTCGTCCAGCCGGCTGAGGATCGCCGCGAAGTCGTCCTTCCGGATGTGCTTGACCGCGTCCACCCGGAAACCGTCGACGCCGAGGCCGATCAGGTCGTTCAGGTACCCCGCGATCGTGTCGCGCACGTACTCCTTCTCGGTGTAGAGATCGGCCAGGGAGAGCAGCTCACAGCTGGTTACCTGGGCCTCGTTATCCCAGTCGTTGATGGAGCCGTCGGTCGGGCAGTTGTCGCCCGGGCGATGGAAATCGCCCCCGCCATAGGGAACCGAGGGGTAGCTGTAGCCGGAGAACTCGGTGCCGGCGTAGCCGCGTGTGCCCGGCGGGTTGTTGGTGCCGGCCATGTGGTTGACGATCGCATCAACATAGACGCGCACGCCCGCATCGTGGCAGGTGGTAACCATGCTGGCGAACTGCTCCCGGTTACCGAACCGGCTCTCCAGCTGGTACGAGACGGGCTGGTAGACCTCGTACCAGGGGTGCACCCCGTCGGCGCTGTTGGGTAGGTACACCGACTCCTGCGGCGGGGCCACCTGCACCGCGCCGTAGCCAGCGGGGCCGAGGTGGTCGGTGCAGGCGGTGGCGACCGAGTTCCAGTTCCACTGCCACAGGTTGGCGGTCACCTCGCTGTCGTTGAGGACGACAGCGGCGCGGGCGGAGCTGGCGGTGGTCGCGGCGGTGACGACCGCTGTGCCGCCCACCGCGACCAGCGCGGCGGCGAGCACCAGACGGCCGGTGCGGCCAACTGGATGTGGTCTCGCGGTTTCCATGACGGGGACCTCTCGTGCGAAGGGGCGCTCGGCAAGGGCGGACGGCCATCCGGTAGCGAACACGATGCGGCATCCATGAAAGAAGTTGCAAGAGTTTTCGGAAACATTCTCGAAACTTCACTGCCCGCCGTCCGGCGACCACCAAAGCCACGCACCCGTAGCGCGCTAGGGTGTGCGGCATGGCCCAAGTGGACATAGCAGTACAACAAGGCGACGAGGTCGTCGTGGCCGACTACACAAAGTCCCGCTTCCAGCTCGCCTCGGTCAGCAAGCAGTTCACCGCCGCTGCCCTGCTCCTGCTGGTGGAGGAGGGCACGCTACTCCTCGAGGATCCCATCAGCCGCTGGATCGACGGCTGCCCGGAACAGTGGCAGGACATCACCCTGCACCACCTGCTCAGCCACACCTCCGGCCTCGGCCACTGGGACGACTACCCCATGATCGATCTGGGGCAGCGGGTCGAGCCGAGCGAACTACTGAAAACCTTTCACTCCGTACCGCTGCAATTCCCACCCGGCGCAGGCTGGAGCTACAGCAGCCCGGCGTACGTGCTGTTGGCGCAGATCGTCCAACGATCCGCCGACACGCCCTACCGGGCCTTCCTGGCAGAGCGCATCTTCGACCGCCTCGGTCTGACCCAGACCTTCGCCGGAATGCCCACCGCACGACCGAACCTGGCACTCGGCCACGACGCGGACGGCCAGCCGTTGCCGACCTGGGAGCTGGACGTGGTCGGCATGGGAGCCGGCGACGTGTGGTCAACCGCCAACGACATGCTGACCTGGCTCGACGCCCTCCAGCACGGCCGGCTGTTGGGCGAGCCCTACCGCACGCTGATGCTGACCGAGCAGGCCCGGACCGGCAAGGGTCCGGAGGAGAGCGGCTACGGCTACGGCATCTTCCTGGGCGAACTCAACAACCGGCGGTGGTGGCACCACAGCGGCCACAACGCGGGCTACAAGACGTTCGTCGGGCACATTCCGGAACTAGACCGCCGGTTCGTGATGCTCAGCAATACCGAGGCGACCACCCCCAGCGTCCTGGAGCCGCTGCTCACCTGACGGCGGGCCGGGGAGAGACCCGCCCTACGAGGGGCGCGGCGGGCCCGTGCGTAGGTAGGTGAGGACAGCCAACACCCGGCGATTGGTGTCATCACTGGGCGGCAGCTCAAGCTTGGTCAGGATGTTGCCGACATGCTTGCCGATCGCCGCCTCGGTGATGAAGAGCTTCCCCGCGATCGCCGCGTTGGAGTGGCCTTCGGCGATCAGCGCGAGTACCTCGCGCTCGCGGGTGGACAGGGCGGCGAGCGGGTCATGGGGGCGAAGCAACAGCTGCCGTACGACGTCGGGGTCGATGGCTGTTCCGCCAGCCGCCACCCGACGCAGCGTCACAACGAAGTCGGCGACGTCGGCGACCCGGTCCTTGAGCAGATAGCCGACCCGGCGCCCGTCACCACTGCTGAGCAGGGCGGAGGCGTACTCGCTCTGCACGTACTGACTGAGCACCACGACTGCTAGATGCGGCTGTTCCGCACGCAGCGTGACGGCCGCGCGCAGGCCGTCATCCCGGTGCTGGGGCGGCATACGGATATCGGTCACGACCAGGTCCGGCTTCTGGGTGCGGACCGCGTCCAGCAGTGCCGGCACGGAGCCGACGGCAGCGACCACCTCGAAGTCGAATCTGTTCAGCAGGCCGACGAGACCCTCGCGCAGCAGAACCTCATCCTCGGCCAGCACAACCCGGGTCATCGGTGCCATGGCAGCTCCACCCGCAACACGGTGGGGCCACCGGCCGGGCTGGCGAGCAGCAACCGCCCGTTGACCGCGGCGACCCGGTCGGCGAGGCCCGTCAGGCCGGTGCCGTGGCCGGGGCTGGCACCACCGCGGCCGTTGTCTTCGACCTCCACGACGAGGTCCTGGTCGGCCTGGGTCAACCGCACCTCGGCCCGGGTCGCCTGGGCGTGCTGGGCCACGTTGCTGACGGACTCGGAGACCACGAAGTAGGCGGTGGTCTCGATCAGTTCCGGCAGGCGTTGCCGGAGGTCTGCGTGGACGGCGACCGGGACGGTGGTCGCCGCGGCCAGTTCCCGGACGGCGCCGGCGAGACCGAGCTCGGCGAGGTGCTGCGGGCGGATGCCCTGCACGATCTGCCGGAGCGTCACCATCAGGGCCTTGGCCTGTCCGTGTGCGATGGCCAGGGGCTTCGCGGCCGGGGAGTCGTCGGGCACGTCGAGCTTCGCCAGGCCGAGCTGGAGGGTGAGGCTGGTCAGCCGGGGCTGGGCCGCGTCGTGCACATCCCGCTCGATCCGGCGGCGTTCGGCCTCGTACGCGTTGACCAGCCGGGTCCGGGAGCGGGTGACCTCGCGCAGCGCCACCCCGGCCACGGGTCCCCCGAGCAACCGGCGGGCCACGACCGCCTGAACGGCAACGAGCAGCCCGAGCAGGTACCACAACACCGGAATGAACAGCAGGCCCACGACCGCGTACGGGATCGCCTGGCCCGGGGTGTCGACCGTGGTCTGGACGAGGATGACCCGGTCGCTGTCGACGGCCAACCAAGGGCTGGCGATCAGCGTGAAGTCCAGCAGAACGAGCAAAGAGAGCATCCAGTACGCGACCGGCACCGCCCCGCCCAGCCAGCAGAGGTAGGCCACTTCCCGCCACGCCGCTGGGCTCGGGTAGCGGGCAGCCAGACCCCGGATCCGCGCTCCGGCGAGCGGACGCGGGTCGACCAGGCCGAGCCGCCACCGCTCGAGCGGCGCCACCACGGCACTCACTATCGGCGCCAGGGCGAGCAGGGCCAGCCCGGCGACGGTGAGGAATATGACGACCGGAAGCTCCACCGACTGACCCCGCCGCACCGCACTGATCGTCGCCCACAGGGGTGCGACGACAGCGAGCAGCCCAACGAAGAGGGCACCGGCGATCGGGAGGGTGCAGGCGGCGTACACCAGGGCCCGCCACGGCCAAGACGAGAGCAGGTAGCCAGGCCGGCGAAGCGCCGCCGCCAGGTGTCGGGGTCGATCCAAGGTCATGCGGCAACGCTAACCAGGACAGTTAGGTCGAACCAGCTGCGTAGGTGTATTCCTCGGGTATACCCAGCCCTACCTCAGACTGACTGACCAGGCCCAGTGCGAAGCCCGCCGGGACGCGCTGGACTTGCCGAATGGGTATACACCGCCTTGGCGCGCACAGCTGGCTGCTCGCCGCCCCGCTCTTCGTCGCCGCAAACCTGATAACCGGTTTGGCCTGGCGTCAGCCCCGATTCAGCTGGAGCACCAACAACATCAGTGATCTGGGCAATGTGACCTGTGGGATGTGGGACACCACCCGCCCTCGTGAAGTGTGCTCACCCTGGCATGTCGCGATGAACAGCGCCATGGTCAGCACCGGGGTACTGCTCGCACTCGGAGTCCTTCTCACCTGGTCAGCACTGGGACCCGGAATCGCCGCACGGAGCGTGCAGTTGCTGACGCTCGCCGGTGCGGGCGGCTACCTCCTGGCCGGGGCGTACCCAGCGGATGTCAACGAGAACAAGCATTTCCTCGGGGCGATACTGATCTTCTTCCTGGCCAACGGAGGAATGCTCGTGGCCGCGCTGGCCCGCCGTTCACCGGTGCTGACCTCAATGCGCCAGCTCAGCCTCACCCTGGGCCTGGTCGGGCTCGGCGGTACGGCCCTGTTCCTGGCTCAGGTTGACCTCGGCATCGGCGTCGGCGGAATGGAACGAGTAGCCGTGTTCCCTCTGTTCATCTGGACCTCCGCGGTGGCGGTGCGGCTCGCCCGTTGAGGGCGGGCTACGGCCCGCCGCGTTGAAGCTGCGGTGCAGTGGAGCGGGGCGGCCGGGGGTGTCCGCCCCGGAGCAGGACACCCCGGCGCCCGTCCGATTCGTTCAAGACGGAGGCGCGGACCACTCGTACCGTCGAGGCCATGGCACCCACCTTCAACGCGATCGGCCTTGCGGTGGCCGACATGGCAGCATCTCTCTCCTTCTACCGCCGACTCGGCCTGCTGTTTCCGGCCGGCGCGGAGGATGAGCCGCACGTCGAGGTGACCGTCTCCGGCGGCATTCGACTCATGTGGGACACCCACGCCTCATTGCGGTCGTTCGACCCCGACTACGAACCCGGAGCGCCCTCCGGCGGTTGGGCCTTTCGCTGCGCGGACGCGGCCGAGGTGGAGAAGTTCCACGCCGACCTCGTCGCCGCCGGCTACCCGTCGGTCCAGGAGCCCTGGGACGCACCGTGGGGACAACGCTATGCACAGGTGCGTGACCCGGATGGCAACGTCGTGGACCTCTTCGCTCAGCTCACGTCACCGCAGTAGCACAGTGAGCGGCGCCCCGGCCAACGCCCGTACCTCGCGGGCGAGGTGAGCCTGGTCGGCGTAGCCCGCCGCAATCGCTACCGACGCGAAGGGCTGACCGGTCCGCGCCAGCGCGACGGCCCGCTGCATCCGCAGGATCCGGTGCAGGGTCTTCGGCCCGTAACCGAACGCGGCGTTGCTACGTCGCTGCAGCTGCCGGGAGCTGAGTCCGCAGCGCGCCGCGACCAGGCCGACGGACAATCCGGCCCGCGCGGCACCGGCCAAGGCGACCATCGCACGGTCGGTGCCGCGCCAGCGACGGCGCGCCGCGGCGGTCAAGGCGGCGAGCGGATCCGCCGCCTCGGCGATGGCGCGGACGGACGCCGCCGGCCACACCGTTTCCAACGGCACCTGCCGATCAACCACCTCGCTGGCGGGGATGCCGAGCACGCCGGGCCCGGTCCCGGCGCCGAACCGCAGCGCGGCGTAGCGACTGCCCGGCGCGGAGGGCGCCGCCCGGGCGGTCGTGTCCGGCCCGGCGACAAAGACCGCACCGTCCCGCCAGATCAGGTCGAGGCAGCCGTCGGGCAGCACCCGCGCCGAAGCGCCATCCGGTGCCGTGACGCTACGCCACGCGACGACGTACGGCAGCGGCGATGCCCGTTCTTCGTACACCCCCGCGATCCTCCTCCACAGGCATGACGACGCGGCAGCCTCCGCTCCGCCGGCGATACCTATTGCAGCTGGAAGTCAGCGAAGTCGAACCCGGGCGCCACCACACAGCTGACCAGGACCGGTTGGGCACCGGCGGGGATCGCGGCCTGCCACGTCCCGCCCGGAATCAGCACCTGCGGACGGTGACCGGCGGAGATATCCATACCGAGAGTGACGTCTCTGGATTCGTCCGCCGGCTGCTGGCCAGAACCGCCGAACCGCAGCGTCAGCGGACCGCCCGAGTGCCACAACCAGAGCTCGTCCGAGCGCACCACATGCCAACGGGAACGCTCACCGGGGTGCAGCAGGAAATAGATGGCGGTTGCCGCGCTACGGCTGCCGTCGTACCCGGTGGGACGCAGCGTCTGCGTCGAGCGCCACGTCTCTCGGTACCAGCCGCCCTCGGGGTGGGGCTCGAGGTCGAGCAGTGCAACCAGCTCTGACCGCTGCACATCCGGCACGCGAAACTCCTCTCGCTGAGGGTGTCACCCAGGGCGAAACCACCGGACCAGCACGAAGGCGACGGCCTGACGGTAACAGGGACGGCAGACAAACCATCAAGATCCGCGAGACAGAACCTAGCGCGTCCAGCTCTGCGCCGGGGTGATCCGCGTCGCCCGCCACGCCGGTAGGACGCTGGCCAGCACCCCGGTCACCACCGCTGCGACCAGTAGCAGAACCAGCTGCACCCCGGGCAGCGCAATGACCGGTGTGGCCGTCGGGGCCACGGTGGCGATCGCCCCGACCAGGCCCACCGGCACGCCGATCAGCAGGCCGGTACCGGCACCGATCCCGGTGATGATCACCGCCTCGATAGCGAGCATCGCCCATAGTCGCCCGCGCCGAGTGCCGAGCGCCCGCAACAACGCCAGCTCCGGCGTACGCTCGATGACCGACAGGCCCAGCAGGTTCGCCACGCCGAGCAACGAGATAATCACGGTTACGCCGAGCATCGCGAGTGCCAGCCCGAGCAGGAGGGCGAGCACCTCGGCGAGGTCGCCCCCCTCGGTGATGCCGCCGCCTAACTCCATCTCCAGATCACCGGTGGTGACCGCGTGCACCCGGTCGGCCAGGGCGGCCCGGTCGAAGTCGGGACCCGCCACCGCCCAGATCGTGGTGGGGACTGTCGGGACGCCCTGGGCTGCGAGCGCGTCGGCGGAGGCCACCCCGAGGAGTTGCCCCGTGGTGTCGGCCAGCCGGGAGGTGCGGGCGACAAAGCTCAGGCTCCGGTCACCGACACCGACGCTCACCGGGCTCCCCTCCGGTAGGCCGCGAGCGGTCAGGTACGCCTCGGGCACGAGGAGGACCGGCACCTCGGCGGGTGCGGCGAGTTCGGGCGCCAGCCGGTCGACCAGGCTGACGGGCAGGGCCGCGATTCGAGTCGGCGTGGCCTTGCCGGCGTCGGAGAACCGGGCGTTCACCGTACCCACGGTGGCCGCGGCAGCCAGCTCGGGTACTGCGGCGAGCGCCCGAACCGTGGCACCGTCAACGGGGCCCCCTTCGGTGTGGGCGCTGACGGCCACCGGATAGCGGGCCGCCAGGTCCGCCTCCACCGTGGCCTGTCCGGTTCTGGCCGCCACGGTCAGGCAGGCGATCAGGGCCGAGCCAACCGCCACGGCCATCGCCGCCGTGGCGGTCCGTCGGGCGTTCCGGTTCAGGCTGCTGCCGGCCAGGCCAGCGGCGACGCCGAACCGCTCCGACACCCGGGCAATCGGCTGCAGCAGCATCGCGATCAGCCAGGGTAAGACGAGCAGCAGGCCGGCCGCCAGCAACAGGCCACCGGCGAGGGCCAGCGGCAACGAGCCACCGATCCCCGCGACGGCCAGCACCACGATCGCACCGAGCGTGACCACCGCGCCGGCGACCGGGCGACGCGGAGCGCGGACCGCGGCGAATGGCACCTCGGGCAGTTCCCCGAGCGCCCGGACCGGTGCGACGCCCGCAACGCGTCGGGTTGGCAACCCGACGGCGAACAGCGTGACCAGGATTCCGACCAACACGCTGCCAGTCAGGGCCAACGGGTTCACCCGCAGGCCACCACCGCCGATGCCGAGCAGGTTGACGCCGAGGTAGCCGACCACGACTCCCGCCGCCGCACCCACGACGGCGCCGACCGCACCCACGATGGCGGCCTCAGCCAGCAGGATCCAGCTGACCTGACCTCGGTGCCCGCCGACGAGCCGCAGCAGGGCAGTTTGGCGAACCCGTTGGGCGGCCACCACCTGGAAGGTGTTGGCGATGACCAGGATGGCGGCCAGCAGGGCCACCGCGACGAGGGCGAGCATCAACACGATCAGCTGGGTACTCCCCCCGACGAGGCGTGCGGCGGCCTCGTCCGCCGCGACGGAGGCACGCACCGCCGACGCGCCCGCCGGCAGTCGGCGATCAATCAGGTCGACAGTGGCCCCGAGCCGGTTCGGGTCGTCGACCGTGACCAGGGCGGCGTGCGGCACGTCGTCGGCGAAGTAGGCCGGGTCGGCGTAGAAGCGGAACGACGCACCAGCCAACGGACGGAACCCCAAATCGGTGGAGCCGGTCACGGTGACGGTTTCCGGCTTCCCGTCACCCGGCCGGAAGGTCAACCGGTCGCCGACGCCCACCCCCAACTCGTCGAGGGTCCGCTGGTCCGCGACTACCTGCTCCGGGCCGGTAGGCCACGAGCCACGGTCCAGGTCAAACCAGCGGACCGCGACGGTGGCGGCGATGCTCTGCACAGTCGCGGAACCGCGGCGCTCGCCACTGACGACACTCACCGTTCGCGCGAACTGCGGGTCGACCGTGCGGACGTTCGAGACCTCCGCCACCGTCCGGTGCCAACCCGGGTCGGAGGTCGAGTCCGCCACGGCGACGATGTCGGCCGTGGTGAGCGGCGCCGCCGCGGTGCGACGTAGGCCCTCGCCGGCGGTGGCGACGAAGGTGGCGGTGGCGACGAGGAACCCCGTCGCCAGCAGAACCGCGACGATGATCGCCAGGAACCGGGTCGGATGGGTACGGACCTGCGCCCAGGCCAGTGCGACGATCGCCCTCATAGCGTCACCGCGGCCAGCGAGGCGAGGATGGCGTCCCGGGTGGGCTGGCGCAGTTCGTCGCGGATCCGGCCGTCGGCCATCACCAGGGCCCGATCGGCGTGCGCCGCGGCGCCGGGGTCGTGGGTCACCATGATGATCGTCTGCCCGTACCGCCGCGCCGCGTCCCGCAGGCCGGCCAGCAGGGCCCGCCCGGTGGCGATATCCAGCGCACCGGTCGGTTCGTCGGCGAACACGACCCCGGGCTGGGCCAACAGGGCCCGGGCTACCGCGACCCGTTGCTGCTCACCCCCGGACAGCTCGGCCGGGCGGTGCTCCAGCCGGTCGCCGATCCGCAACCAGTCGCTGATGATCTGCAGCCGCACCGGGTCAACCGGCCTGCCGGCGAGCCGCAGCGGAAGCGTGATGTTCTGTCGAGCGGTCAGCGTGGGCAGCAGATTGAACGCCTGGAAGATGAAGCCGATCCGATCCCGCCGCAGATCCGTCAGCGCACGGTCGTCCAGCCCCGCCAACGGCATGCCAGCCACCCGGACCGAGCCCTCGGTGGGGGTGTCCAATCCAGCCAGCAGCTGCATCAACGTGGTCTTTCCGGAGCCGGAGGGACCCATGATGGCGGTGAACTCACCGACCGCGAAATCGGCGGAGACCCCGTCCACCGCCCGAATCGCGGACTCGCCGGCACCGTACGTCTTGTAGACGTCTCGGCAGCTGACCATGTCGGCACCCGCCGTCTGCATCACCATTTCACCGACGGTAGGCAGGCTCCCGGCCGGGCACATCCGTCCGGGGCATCGCCCTTCCCCCATGGACCGATACCCTGGTATCGAGGCTTCGGTATCGTCCGGGGAAGCAGCAATTCCCCAGCAGCAGTTCCCCAAATACCCTGAACGAGTGCGGGTCGAAACGAAGCGGGCGCTGGTGGTTGACGCCGGCAGCGCGCTCGCCGCCGTGGCCGGCTGTTTGGGGCTCGGCCTCATCGGACTACCGGCCTGGTACTGGTCGGCGGCGCTGGCCTCGTTGCTGGCGATCCGCCGGGTCGCACCGCTGACCATGCTCGGGCTCGCGGCGCTCAGCTCGGGCATACAGGTGCTGGTGACGCAGAGCGTCTTCGTCCCCGGCGACCTCGTCGGCCTGGTCGCCATTCACGCAGTCGCCGCACACGCCACCGAGCGGATGCGGCACGCCGGCCTCCTACTTGGCGTGATCGGCGCCCTGGCGGTGACCGGCTACGCCCTGCACACCGTGCCGAATTGGTCGGGCGGCGCCGGGCTGCTCGGCGGCGTGATCGTGGCGACGTCGCTCGCCGCCTGGTCAACCGGGTTGCGGCACCGCCAGCAGCGCAGTGCCGTGGAGCATGCCGAGCACCGCCGGCGACTCGCCGAAGCGGAGAGCGCCGTCCGCTCCCAACTCGCGGTACACGAGGAGCGGACCCGGATCAACCGCGAGATGCACGACATCATCGCGCACTCGCTCTCCTCGATCATCGCGCAGGCCGAGGGTGGGCGGGTCGCCGCCCGCGCCGACGCCGTCGTCGCCGGTCCCCTGTTCGACCAGATCGCGGGCACCGGTCGGGAAGCACTCACCGACGTCAAGCGCCTACTCAGCACCGTCGCCGAGGCGGGCGACGAGTTGGACGCCAAGGGGCTACTCGCGCTACCCGCGCTACTGACCAGCGTCGCCGCTGCTGGTCTCCCGGTGACCCTGACCACGGAGGGAGCCGAGCAGCCCCTCGGGCCCGGGATGGACCTCGCCGTCTACCGGGTGATCCAGGAGTCGCTCACCAACGTCATCAAGCACGCACCCCGGCGACAGGCACACCTACGGCTACGCTGGCAGCCTGACCTCCTCACCGTCACCGTGACGAGCCCATTGGGGGAGCATGATGGCGGGATGCCGGTGCCGGGGCAGGGCCTTGCCGGCATCCGGCAGCGTTGCGCGCTGTTCAACGGAGGCTGCACGGTGACCACCGGGGCAGAATTCACGGTCACCACCCGGTGGCCGCTGGCCCAGGAGGGAACGCTGCCGTGAGCGAGCCGCCCATCACGGTGCTCATCGCCGACGACCAGGACCTCGTCCGTGCGGGGTTCACACTCGTCGTCAACTCCGCCGCCGACCTACGGGTGGTCGCCACCGCCGCCACCGGCGCGGAAGCGGTCTCCCTCGCCGCCGCGCACCAGCCGGACGTCATTCTGATGGATATCCGGATGCCCCACACCGACGGTATTACCGCCACCCGGGCCATCCTCGCCGTCCCCGATCCCCGCCCGAAGATCATCGCGCTGACCACGTACGACAGCGACGACTACGCGACCCGAATCCTCAACGCCGGCGCCAGTGGCTACCTGCTCAAGGATTCGACCGCCGAGGCGCTCACCGCGGCCATTCGCACCGTGCACCGGGGGGAGGTGGTCCTCGCACCCGCGACCACCCGACGCCTGGCCGCCGGTCAGGTCGAGCCGGGACAGGCTCAGCGGAGCACCGCCATTGACGACCTGACCGCGCGGGAGCGCGATGTCTTCCACCTGATCGTGGCAGGAGCGAGCAACGCCGAGATCGCCCGACGGCTACACCTCGCCGAGGTCACGGTGAAGACCCACGTCGGCCGGGTACTGGCGAAACTCGGCGTCCGGGACCGCGTCAACATCGTGATCTGGGCCTACCGTAACGACGTCGTCCACTGAGCCTTCCCGCGTAGCGGGTCGGAACGTTGGGTGATCAGGTGGCTTGTTGGTGGTCGGTGTGGGGGTGCCATGCTGCTGGCCGCCCGGGTGACGGTGGGAGCGGCTGGTGTCGACCGGCCGCCCGGCCAGCGTTGGTTTCGCTGTCGAGCTGCCCCACCGGCGGGACCGACGCCAAGGCTCGACCCGGGCTACCGCGAGCAGGTGTTATCAGCCGGAATAGACCGAGGTGTCGATCGAGGCAGGTGCGCCGCCACGAGTCGACCAACACGGACGCACCGGCTCCACTGGCGCAGACGTGGTCGGCGCGGTCCTTCAACGGTGACCAGAGGCGGCCCGCGCAGTCCTTCGGCGGCAGGCCAGGCACCGGCGGGCTGCTGGCCGGACGGGCCCGGGGTATTCCCACGCCCCAGCTATGAGGGCAGCTCGACAGCGGGCGGCACAGCACCGCCTGGTCACGGCAGGACAACGTCCGGTCGCCCGACCGGCCGCCCGGGCGGGTCAGTGAGGAGGGTGGTTCTACCAACCCGTGTCTTTGCGCCCAGGCGTCCGTCGGATCCCGCAACCCGGTGACCTCGACGAGGCCCACCGCGTACTGTCTTCCTGAACGGCTGGCCATGGCAGGCACACCGCGTTTGCCGGACGGCCGAAGCCCGTGCCGACTTGGGGTGAGCATTGAACACGAGCCCGAATCGCTGCGTCCTGATCACTGGAACGTCCTCCGGCATCGGACTGGCCACCGCCGTCGCCTGCGCCCGAGCAGGCTGGACGACCGTGGCCACGATGCGGGACACCAGAAAGGCGGAGGCGCTGAACGCCGCCGCGGCGAACGCCGGAGTGTCCCTGGACATCCGTGCCCTCGACGTCACCGGCGAGTCGGTCCGGGAGGGTATCGACTCGGTGGCGGCCGAGCACGGCCGGCTCGACGCCGTGATCAACAATGCTGGCGCCGCGTACCTCGGCACCATCGAGAACGATGACCTCGCCGACATCCGAGCCTGCCTCGAAGTGAACTTCTTCGGTGTGATCCAGGTGTCCCAGGCGGCGATGCCGCACCTGCGGGCCAACGGCGGCCGCCTCCTGACCATCAGCAGCGTCGGTGGCAGCGTCGGGCAGCCCTTCAACGAGGCGTACTGTGCCGCCAAATTCGCCGTCGAGGGCTTCATGCAATCGCTGGCGCCGGTCGCCCGGACGGTTGGCGTGCAGGTCGGTGTCGTCGAGCCGGCCGCGGTGACCAGCGAGTTCGTGGCCAACGCCAACGTGGACGTCGCGGCCATGGTGGCGGAGGCCGGGCCGTACGCACCGGCGCTGACCGCGTACGCACAACGAGTCCAGTCGATGTACGAGGCAGACACCGGCAAGCCCCAGACGTCCGACGAGGTCGCAGCTGTGGTCATGGAGGCTCTGACCGCGCCGGAGATGCCCTTCCGGACGCAGACCTCGAACGAGGCGCGTGACTTTGTGGGCCAGTCACTGTCGGACCTCAATGGTTCGGCCGTCCTGGCGGAGACCCGGAGCTGGGTCGGCCAGTAGGGACGGCACTCTCCTGATCGAAGTGGGGTGGGGCCGAGCTGGAGGAAGCCGACCGCTCCGGCGTCGGACGAACCCGGCGCAACAGCGACGCGGACAGCACGGCGAGGAGCACCGCCAGCCCGGCGCTCACCCCGCCGGCGGTGTTGAAGCCACTGGTGAACGCGGCCCGCGCCGCTTCCAGCAGCGCCGCGCCAGCCGGCTCGGGCAGCTGCTCGGCGACGACGATGGCGCCGGCGAGAGATTCCGCCGCCACCTCGCCGGCAGCTCCCGGCAGGCCCACCGGGATGGCGGTGGCGACCGCACTGCGGTAGACCGCTGTCCCGACGCTGCCCAGCAGCGCGACACCGAGCGCGACACCGAGTTCGGTGCTGGTCTCGGAGATCGACGATGCGGACCCGGCCCGCTGTGGTGGGGCGGTCCCGATGATCAGGTCGGTACCCAACACGGCCCCGGGGCCGAACCCGAAGTAGACGAGCACCAGGCCGAGCACGGCCAGGCCGAGCCCGCCGACACTGCCCACCAGGCCGATCAACGAGTAGCCGACCGCCGCGAGCGCCATGCCGCCAGCCACCACGTAGCCCGGTGTGACGCGCCGTGCGAGCAGCGGCGCCAGCATCGACCCGAGCAGCATGGCGATCGCGTACGGCAACATCCACAGGCCGGCTCGCAGCGGGGAGAGGCCCGCGACGAGTTGGGCGTACTGCGCGAAGAGCAGCGCGATGCCGCCGAGGGTGGTCCCACCGACCAGCATGATGAGCAGAGCCGCGCTGAAGGTGCGGTTGGCGAAGAGGCGGACCTCCAGCAGCGGGTGGGCGAGCCGGCGCTGCCGGCGGACGAAGACCGCACCGACCACGAGGCCGACCAGCATGGCCAACGGCGGCGCCACACCGAGGCCGTCCTTGGCCAGCTCCTTGAGGCCCCAGACGACCGGTAGGACGGTGACCAGGGAGAGCACGACGCTCACCAGGTCCAATCGGCCGGCGTCAGGGTTTCGGTACTCCGGCAACAGGACCGGCGCGGCGATCAGCAGTACGGCCATCACGGGTACGGCTAGCAGGAACACCGAGCCCCACCAGAAGGATTCGAGCAGGGCCCCGCCGACCAGTGGGCCGAGGATCGAACCGATCATGAAACAGCCCATCCAGATCCCGATGGCCATGGTGCGCTGCTGCGGATTGCTGAACATGTTGCTGATCAGCGACAGGGTGGACGGCATCAGCGTCGCGCCGGCGACCCCCAGCAGCCCCCGCGTACCGATCAGCATCTCGGCGCTGTGCGAGTACGCGGCGACGATTGAGGCCAGGCCGAAGGCAGCGGCTCCGACCATCAGCAGCCGTCGTCGACCGATCCGGTCACCGAGGGTGCCCATCGTGACCAAGAATCCGGCGATCATGAACCCGTAGCTGTCCATAATCCACAACAGTTGGGCGGCGTCCGGCGCCAGATCGGCGCTCAACTGCGGTAATGCCAGGTAGAGCACGTTGAGGTCAAGTGCCAGCAGCAGCGTGGGCAGGGCGAGCACCGCGAGTCCAACCCACTCCCGCCGGCCAGCCCGACTGTCGTTGATGTTCATCAGGGTCCTCCGTCGGGTACGCGCACCGGCCCCAGCTCTACCCGTCGTAGTCGTCATGCAGCCGCCACCAGCTGTACGGTGTGCCCTGCGGCCGCCCGTCCGGAGTGTCCTCCCAGGCCTCCTGCCGACCCAGCGGGGTCAGGTCGAGCAGGGTCCAGTTGCTACCGAGGGCCTCTACGCCGCGGCCGGTGGTGAAGTATGTGCGGTACACATCGTCGCCGTCGCGCAGGAAGACGCTCAGGCCAAAGGACTCCCCCGCCTCCGACGTCAGCCCGAAGTCGGCGTTGAAGTCGGTGCCGTAGGACGAGTACCAGGGCAACGTCCAGCCCATCTGCTCCTGGAAGGGCGTGATCTCAGCCCGGGGCGCCCGCGAGATCAACGCGAGTGTGGTGTCCCGCGCGTTGAGGTGGGCCGGGTGCCCGAGGTTGTCCACGAACATGGAGCAGCCCTCGCAGTGGTGCGACGAGCCGGGCGTGAACATGAAGTGGTAGACGACCAGCTGTCGCCGTCCCTCGAACACGTCGGCGAGCCCGACCGGGCCGGCGGGCCCCTCAAAGACGTACGGCTGCTCGATGCGCGTCATCGGCAGTCGGCGGCGCTCCGCGGCGAGCGCGTCCCGGGCTCGGGTCGCCTCCTTCTCCTTGACCAGTAGCCGCTCTTGCGCGGCCTGCCACTCCTGGGCGGACACAACCGGTGGCAGGTTCACGATCTTTCTCCGTTCCTGGGGTACGGCCGGTGGGTTCCGGCTTTCTGGTCCACCCTGTCCGGCGGCACTCTCGGTCCACTCCCAGTCCACTCCCGGCGATTTCACGGCCGTTGTCGGGGTGCTGGGTTACGGTTGCCCCCATGCGTTTCGGGCTCCTCGGTCCGCTGGACGTCTGGACGGCGGACGGCACACCGGTCACCGTGCCCGATGCGAAGGTCCGGCTCCTGCTCGCCGCTCTGCTGGCCCACGAGGGACAGCCGGTGTCAATCGACCGGCTCCTCGAACACCTGTGGGCGGACCTCCCCCCGGCCAACCCGACCGGGGCACTGCAGACGAAGGTCTGGCGACTGCGCCGTGCCCTGAACGCCGCGACCCCCGGCGCCCGCGACCGCGTGCTCTCCCACCCACCGGGTTACCTGCTCCGCACCCGCCCGGAGCCGACCGACGCCGAACGGTTCACGGCCCTGCTGGAGCGGGCCGCCAACACCGCCGCCGCGCACACCCGGGCCGCGCTCCTCGACGAGGCGCTGGGACTGTGGCGCGGCCCGGTACTGGCCGACTTCCCCGAGGCCCCGTTCGCCACGGCACTGGCCGCGCGACTGGAGGAGCAGCGGTTGACCGCCATCGAGGACCGGGCCGAGGCCCGGCTCGCCCTCGGCCAGCACCACCCGCACAGCGGGGAGCTCGCCGACCTGCTGACCCGCCACCCATACCGAGAGCGCCTGCGTGCCCTGCACCTGCGGGTCCTGTACCGCGCGGGCCGACAGGGTGAGGCGCTGGACAGCTACGACCGATTCCGCCGACAGCTCGCCGAGGAGCTGGGCGTGGATCCCGGTCCCGAGCTGGTCGCCCTCCACCGGGCGATCCTGTCGCAGGACCCGGCGCTGCTCGCCCCGCCGCCAGCGGGTAGCCCGGTTACCATCGCGCCCGCACCATCGGGCACAGCGCTCCCAGCACGGGCGCGGGGAAACCTTCCCGTGGCGCTGACCGAGCTGATCGGCCGGGAGGAGGCGGTACGCGACCTCCACCGCCTCCTTGACGCCGGGCGGATGGTAACCCTGGTGGGCTCCGGCGGGGTGGGCAAGACCCGGCTGGCGGTCGAGGCGGCCCGCCAGGTAGCCGACGTGTACCCGGACGGGGTGTGGCTGGTCGAGCTCGCGGCCCTGGAAGCCGACCCGGCGGTCCTGGCCGGGGCGATCCTCGCGGTGCTCGGCGTCCGCGAAGACGCGGAACGCCCGCCCGCAACGCCGGCCGAACGTCTGCTGGCGGCGCTGCGCGGTCGCCAACTCCTGCTGCTCCTGGACAACTGCGAACACGTCGTCGAGCCCGTCGCCGCGCTGGCCGACCGGGTGCTGCGACAGGCGCCGGGCGTCCGCCTGCTGGCCAGCAGCCAGGAGCCGCTGGGCGTCGCCGGTGAGCAGGTGTGCGCCGTGCCTCCACTGGCCCTGCCGGATCCCTCGGTCGGCGACCCGGTGCTGCTCGCCCGGGCGAGCGCGGTCCGGCTCTTCGTCACCCGGGCGACCGCCGCCGCGCCCGCGTTCGCGCTTGACGAGGCGAACGCCCGGGACGTTGGCGAGTTGTGCCACCGGCTCGATGGCATCCCGCTGGCACTGGAGCTGGCCGCCACTCGCGTCCGCGCACTGGGAGTCCGCGGTCTGCTGGCCCGGATCGACGACCGATTCCGGGTACTGACCCGGGGACACTGGGGCGCACCACCCCGCCAGCAGACCCTCCGCGCGATGATCGACTGGAGCTGGGAGCTGCTCGGCGCGCCCGAGCAGCTTGTCCTGCGGCGGCTCGCGGTGCACGCGGACGGCTGCACGCTGGAGGCCGCCGAGGTGGTGTGCGCCGACGATGATCTCCCTGCCGACCAGGTTCTCGACCTGCTGGCCCGCCTGGTCGACCGCTCGCTGGTGGTCACGGCCGAGACGCCGGTCGGGCCGCGGTACCGGCTGTTGGAGTCCGTGGCAGCCTACTGCGCCGAGCGGCTGCGGGAGGCAGACGAGGTGGCGACGGTCCGCCACCGTCACCGGCGCTACTACACCGCGCTGGCCCGCCGGGCCGACGAGGAGCTGCGCGGCCCGAAGCAACGGCAGTGGCTGGTCCGACTCGACCAGGAGACCGCCAACCTGCGGCAGGCGCTGGACGACGCGGTCACCGATAGCGACGCGGCGGGGGCGCTCGACCTGAGCACCGCGCTGGCCTGGTACGGCTACCTGCGGGGCCGGCTGCGGGAGACGCGCCGATCAATCGAGGCCGCGCTCGTCGTCGCCGGGCCGGCGCCGGAGACGCCCCGGGCCGCCGCCGCCTGCTGGCGTGCCGGGCTGGCGTTGCTGGAGTGCGGCGGCGAACACGCACCGCTGGTCGCCCCCGCACTGGCCGGCTGGCCGGCCGGAAAGGAGTTGGCGGCGCGGGCGCGGGCCGTGGCCTTCCTCGGGCTCGCCCTGCTCAACACCGGCGATGTGGCCGGCAGCACGACCCTGGTCAACGAGGTGTTGCCGGAGTTCGAGCGACTCGGCGACCGATGGGGCGTCGCCACCGCGCTGAGCCTGCGGGCGAGTCAGGCACTGGCCCGCGGCGACCTAACGGCGGTACGCCGGGACGGCGAACGTGCCGCCGCCCTCTTCCGCGAGCTGGGCGACCGGTGGGGCCAGTTGCAGGCGTCCCTCCCGCTCACCAACCGGGCCGAGGCCACCGGGGACTACCCGGAAGCGACCCGGCTGCACCGGGAGGGCCTGGAGTTGGCCGAGGAGTTGGGGTTGTGGCTGGAGGCCGCGGACCGCCTCTCCGGCCTGGGCCGCATCGCCCTCCTCGCCGGCGACTACGAACGAGCGCGCGAATTCCACGAGCGCGCGCGACGCCTGGCCGCCGAGCAGAGCTGCAAGCCAGCGGAGCTGTACGCGCAGATCGGGCTGGGCCTCGGTGCCCGCCGTGAGGGGCGCCTCGCCGATGCCGAACGGCTGTTGCGGCGCCTCCTGGACTGGACCCGGCAGCCCGGCCTCGACGCTGACGTGGTGCGGGCCCTGCTCCTGGCGGAGTTGGGTTTCATCGCCGAGCTGCGGGGGGCCGCCCCCGCCGCGGCTAACCTCCATGCCGAGTCGTTCGCTTTGGCGAGCGCCGTCGGCGACCCCCGGGCGCAGGCGCTGGCGCTGGAGGGGCTGGCCGGCGTGGCGACCATCGACGGCCGCCCCACGGCGGCGGCCCGGCTACTCGGCGCAGCGGCGATGGCGCGGGACTCGGTGGGCGCGCCGCTACCAGCCGGGGAGCAGGGAGACGTGGACCGAATCACCGCCGTCGCCCGCACCGCGCTGGGCGCCCCGGCGTTCGCCGAGGAGTTCGGCCGGGGCAGTGGGCTGTGCCCGGAGCAGGCGTACGCCTCCTCCGGCGCGGCCGGAGCCCGCACTCCGCCTAGGGCCGGCGCCACTCGGTCCCCGGCGGACGTGGGGTGACTCAGCCCGGCTCCTTCCAGACCCGGACGACCGAACCGACGAGAAAGGGGGGAAGTAACAGGCTGCCGATGATGCCAAACGCGCTCAGCTCCGCCTGGCCAACCAGCACGGCGATGAGCACCGTCACGGAGATACTGGAAACCCCTGCCGCGATGCAGCTGAGTGTGACGACCCGAACCTTCTTCCGGGTGCTGAAACTACGGAAACGGCGGAGCAAACCGGGGCGCCGGGAGACCGGCGGTGGCTGTGGGACCTCCTCCGGGTCTCGGGCCGGCAGCTCCACCCGGACCTGCGCTGGCACCGCCTGATCCACTGTGTCAGTGGTCAAGCCCCGATAGAGCGTCGGCTCGAGGCGGATCGAGATTCCGTCCTCGCCAAGGAGTTGTCGGCCACCGTCGGGCCAGGTGAGCAGCGCGGCACACTTGTCGTAGTGGACCGTGGCGAACTCGTCACTGCCCTTGCTGACCAGGCTCACCCCCTCGGTTCCGACGACGAGTCGCTGTGCCAGACCGCCCAGCGCGGGGTAGTCGGTGCCGGTGACCTTGGTGGCCGAGGAGGTCGGCGCGGCAACGAATCCGGCCCAGTCCGCAGTCCGCCCACACGGCGTCATCAGCAACGAGTCAGCGAGTACCTCGGTCGCGATCTCGTGCACCGCCTCCGGGGTAACCTCCTTCACCCGCCGTAGCAGGTCATCGCTGGCGGTAACACCCTCCCCGGTAAGCACGTCGAACGCAGCTGAGGCTAGCCGGGAACTGTCGACATCCTCGGCGGAGAGCGCCTCCGTGGCCTTGCCGATCACCGCGGCGATGTTCGCCTCGTCAGTCCGGCCGACCCGAACCTTCGCCAGTACGTCGATGAATCCACCGAGCACCGCGTCCTGCTTCTCCGGCAGGGCATCGGCGAGAGCGGTTATGGTCGCGTACCCGTCGCCGCGCGGTTCGTAGTTGGTGGCCGCGGTGTAGGACAGTCCGTCCCGTTGGCGCAGCGCCTGAAAAAGTTCCCGCTCCAGCGCCCCGGCGAAGACGCTGGCGGTGACGCTACGGGGGGCCACGGCGTTGACGGCGGTCAGGCCGCCGGAGCCGGAGAAGAACGCCGGGGTCTGGGGCAGCGCCGACGAGGGTGCTGGGACCGGCATCCGCTGGCCGGATGGAAGGTCGATTCGCAGCCCGGCCGGTAGCTCCGCCCCCGCGAGCCACAGCACCGCGTTTTCTTTGGTGAAGTAGCGCCGGGCCCAGTCCTGCAGGTCCTCCAGGGAGACCGCGTGCAGGCCCCACTCGGGATAGCTGAGCAGACCGTGGCCGCGGGCACCGTATCGCCACAGCGGCAGACCATCGAGGCCGGAGCCGCCACGGCTGTTCCACTCGGTCCGCAGAATCGCCTTTTCCGTCTCCACCCGGCTGGCCGGCAACTCGCGCAGACCTTTGCACACACCAGTCAGGAACGTGGTGATGTCGTCAACCGATCCCTGTAGGTGAAAGTGGGTGACGACGTTGCCGGTGGTGCCGTTGTAGTGATAGTCGGCGGTACCCAGCGGGTACAACACGAGATGTTCCAGCAGGTGAGTGATCCCCCGCCGGGCCAGGGTCTCGTCGGCCTGACCGACCCGAAACATCAGTCCGGCGTGGGCCGGCCCCGTAGTCGGGGCAAGTAGCGCCGGTACCCCGTCAACTTCCAGCTGCCGGATCATCACCAGCCACCCTTCGCCATCGCCTCACGGCGAAGACCGTCGAACATCTCCACCGGGTCATTGAAATACCCCCAGACGTTTTCACTGACCAGGTTGCCGATCGCAGCGAAGTACGGGGCGGCGAGGGCGTGGTCGCCGATGACGCTGTAGATCAACGCGAACCGGCTGACCGCGTCCACCCAGCCGTGTTCCGTGCCGAAAGCCGGATGCAGCACCGATCGGGCGGCAGCCTCGCGCAGCTCCTCCCGGATCCGAAGGTCTCCGCAGTAGTCGGCCCGTTCTTTGCCCTCTAGGTCGATCAGATGCTCGTAGTGGGCTTGGGCGACCAGGCTGCCCTGTGCCGCGCCCTCCGGCGCAGCCAACATCGCCGCCCAGGCGAAGGAGTGCATTTCTTCAAACGAACCACCCCACTTCGGACAGATCTGCTGCAGGTACTGCAGCTGCCCCGGAAGATGATGCGGGTCGCTCTCGACGAGCCGGTCGTAGCGACGACGTGCCTCAGCCTGGCCGAGTTGCAGACCCCGGGCGGTGAGCAGGCGGCAATACCAGATCGCCGGATCGTCCGGTCGGTACGCGGCCGCGTCAATCAACATCTGCTCCGCGCCACGCAGGATCTGGTGGAACTCGCGGAACTGGTTCTGGCTGACGTGCTGGGCCTGATAGCCGGTTCGCACCTCCCAGGCCTGCACGATCAGGCATTCGCCGAGCAGCGCGGCGGCAAGCCCGTCGGCCGGATCGGCCTCGACCTGCCGCTGGGCGAGTGGCGCGGTCGGTGGCAGCGAGCCAGCGTAAGAAATCATTTCGGTCCGGGTGGCCGGGCGCTGGCCGTCAACCAAGCGACGCAGCGCGACCCAGTCCCCGTCCAGCACAGCAGCGCGCAGGTCGGAGAGCTCGCGATAGGCGGTAGCGAGGTCGGTGGTGAGCGCGGGCGCGGCAAGCATGCGGGGATCCTAAGCCCACTGTGGCTGAGCCGACCAACCGGATTAACCGACGACCGGCCCGCGACAGAGTAGCAGTGACTCGGGTTCGCGCTGGGTCGCGGTTTCAACCGCGCCCGACGCCGGCTACCGTTCCCCGGGAAAAGACAGTTCCGTCGGGTGTGGAAATGAGTCGGGCCGATAGCTGCAGGACGGGTCTTCGGCCCAGATATCGCCGGTCACCGCGTACGCCCGGGCCCGGGATCCGCCGCAGGCGGTGCGAAACTCGCAGGCGCCGCAGCGACCGCCGAGCCGATCCGGATCACGCAGCGCGGTGAACAGCGTCGAGTCCCGGTAGATGTCACGGAGCGAACGCTGCCGTACATTGCCCGCCGATACCGGCAGGAAGCCGCTTGGATGCACGTCGCCGCGGTGGGACACGAAGGCGAACCCGTTGCCGGCACTCACCCGGAGCGGCGCACGTCGGACCCGGTCGGCGGTACCGGTCAACCCGCGCGAATCGAGGTCATCGCGCAGTTGCTGGTACAGCCGCCCGAGGCCCAGGCTGCGGACGTGGTCGTCGCCCCGCCGGGCCAGCGCCTCGCGTTGCAGGCAGACCCGGCGGAAGTGGTGCGCCTCGGTGGTCTTGACCGCGATGCTCTCACCGAGGTCGTACAGCACGTTGAGCACGTCCTCGGTCTGGGTGGCATCCAGGCTCCGCAGTCCCTGACCCCGCCCGGTCGGGACGAGGAGGAAGACGCTCCAGAGCAGGGCGCCGTAAGCGCGTACCTGGGCGGCGAGCTCTGGCAGATCATGGACGCTATTCCTGGTCACGGTGCTGTTGATCTGCACCTTGAGGCCCAGGTCGACGGCATCGCGCCAGGCCTGCATGGTCAGGTCCCACACCCCGGGGACCCCCCGGAAACCGTCATGGCCGGCGGCGGTGGCAGCGTCGAGACTCAGCGAGACCGCCCGTGCCCCGGCAGCGTGCAACGCTGCCAGCGCCGGACGGGTGAGGGTGGGTGTCCCCGATGGCGAGACCGACACGGGCAGGCCGAACTCAGTGCCACGGCGGACCAACAACTCCAGGTCGGGGCGCTGGAACGGGTCCCCGCCCGTGATCACGAACAGCGGCGCGGGCCGCCCGAACTCGGCGACCTGCGCCAGCAGAGCGGTGGCCTCGTCGGTGTTCAGCTCGGCCCGGTCCCGATCAGGGCGGGCGGAGGCCCGGCAGTGCAGGCAGGCGAGCGGGCACGCCTGGGTGGCCTCCCAGATCACGATGAAGGGACGTTCCCCCACGTCCTGTTTCGGTATCCGCACCGGCCTACCCGGGCTCCGGTGCGATGCCCTCTGCCGGCTCGTCGTCCTGGAGCGCTGCCACCCGGTCGGCGTTGGCATCACGCCTGCTGGGCCGCGGTGTCTGACTGCTGTGGGGTCAGCCGGTCCCAGGCGGATATCGGCAGCGCGATGACCGCGGCCGGGAACAGCCCGTGTTCCTCGTTGTCGATGTGCCGGTGCAGCCGGTCCAGGGCGGCCAGCACCGCCGGCCAGTCCGGTGCCGCACGGTCGACGGTGCTGAGGACGCCGTGGATGTCGTCGTGCTCGTCGCACAGCTGCTCCACCGCTTCGGTGAGGCTGCCCTCGGCACGCAGTTCGAGAAAGAGGCCGCGTTCCTCGGTTTCGGTGTGCGGCATCAGCAGCGCGAGCAGGTCGTCAAGGAGATCAACGCGGTTCTCCGCGCCGGACGTGATGGCGGTACGCAGCCGCCCGGCGGCGTTGGCAATCGCCTCGTGTTCAGCGGTCAGTCGCCCGATCAGCGGGAACTCCCGACAGCCGCAGTAGTTGCACATGACCGACCTCCCGACCGTGTTGTGGGGAATACATCAACCTTGCCCCGATAAACCCGGAGAACCTAGGGTCGTTCGGCCTGTCCTCGTCTGGAATAGGTCACCTGCCCGGCGGCCCGGATTCGACGGCCGGTCCGCCCCGGATCCGGGGCGGACCGGCCGTCGACCTACGTCACGAGACCGGGACGTACGGGTGCCGTCGCACCCGGTGGGTCACGCCGGGCGTGCACTCGCCCCCACCAGCGGAGCGGCGGCCACGGCGGCCGGCTCCTCGGCAGTGGCCCGATCCCGCAACCGGTCCCGCATCCAGATCCCCCACCAGATCAGGCCACGACCCAGGCAGACGAGGGTCACCGCGAAGAACAGGGTGTAGACGATGTTGAAGACCATCAGCACGCCGTAGACCGCGGCCACGGAAGCACCAAAGATGAACTGGGCTCGCCCCTTCATGGGGGTGGTACCCGGGTCGGTGATCATATAGTTGGTGAACAGGACGAACGCGACGCCGGTGATGGGCAGGAGGGCCGCCCAGAGCTGCACGTCCCAGATGAGGTGTCGCAGTACGGCCTGGATCACGAAGCCGCCGACCCAACCCACGATGAGTGGGATCTTCTTGGTGAGAACGCCGTTGAGGACGGTCCCGGCGGTGATAATGATCAGTGGCACGAGGATCTGCATCACGTCCGGCACATTCTCAGTGAAGTGGTACGGCGGAGCGATGTTGACCCAGGAGAAGACGAGTAGGGTCACCGTGATGCCCAGGTTGGACGGGTTCATGAAGTGCCGCATCCGGCCACGGATGGGCGCCTGGAAGATCGCCTTCTGCCCGATCGCGACCACGACCGCGAACGCAATTGGCCAGAACTGATCGTTGGCGTAGAGCAGCATGTTCGCCGCGAGCGCCGTGATGTGCGCGGGGAGCAGGAAGGTATAGACGCCCCAGGCACCGTTGCCCAGGAAAGCCGGCCGCCGACGGTGCGCCCACGCGGTGGTCAGTTCGACGATGATCTCGATGGTGTAGCCGACGGCCACAGCGAGGAGCGGCCAGGTCCACGGCTGTTCGAATCCGAGCACCGTGTAGCCGAGAATGTTGAAGACGCTCATGGAGATCGCGAAGTTCCGCAGTGCCAGGTACCGGGGATCACGGCTATCCATCCGCGGCGGGCTGCCCCGGGTGGCCGAGGCGTGGCGATCGAAGCTGGCGGCGGTAGCGGTGCGGGGCGAAGCGGGGTCGGTGGGCGGCACGGTGCCGGATGCCCCCGCATCAGCCCGGACGCTGCCTCGGACGTCGGTCATTGTGCCTTCATCTCCTGAACTTCTTCGGTGAGCAGCAGGTCGTGCCAGCCGGCCGTGAGGTCAAGGGTCTGCGTCTGCGGGTCTCCGGTGCGATCGCGCCAATGGATCTCGGCGGTCACCGGCTGGCTACCGGCTTCGCCGAGTCCGAAAAAGACGTCAAAGCTACGCTTGCCCGAGTGGCCGCTGCCACCGTCGAGCTGCGCTACCCGGGTGCGACCGTCGGCGGTGCGGACGACGACCTTGGCGCCATAGGCAGGTGTACCGGGCACGCCGGCGGGAGCTCCTGGGGCCGCCGGCCGGTAGAGCCGAAGGCCGAGGAAGTCGCCCTGGCCGGCAAGGTCGTTGCGGTAGTAGGACGGCGCACCCCACTGTCGGGCCACGGCAAAGTCCTGACCCCCGTCACCGTTGGTGTCGGCGACCGCCACGCCACGGCTCGGTGTCGTTTCGGTCATGCCGAGCTCGGCGGCGATGTCGGCAAAGCGGCCGTTGCCCTCCCGCACCCAGAAGGCGAAGGGCTGGGAACCGGCGATGTCATCCCCCGGCTCAGCGTTCGGCCACATGGCCGGGTTCCGAAGCATGAGGTCATTGCTCATCGCCAGTTCCTGAAGCAGGTTCCACCGGTTAGTCTCGCCCTTGACGAAGCCGGCGGTCTGCACAACGGACATCTCGCCGCTGTTGTTGAAGTCCGCTATCTTGGCGTCCCATCCCCACCCGGTCCAGGCCAGGTTGAGCGAGGCGGCGTTGTTGTCGAAGACCGCAATGCCCTGGCTCAGTCGCCGCCGGGCGTCAGCAGCATCGACCGCGTTGTTCTTCCAGACGAAGTTGCTCTCCTCCAGGCCCCAGGAGGTGGTGATGTTGCTGACAAACATGTCGAACCTGCCGCGACCGCTAAGATCGCCGAACTCGATCGACATTCCCTTGAATGAGTCATGTCCGATGACCAGCGATTTTGGGGTGAAGGCACCCCGCCGGCCCTCGGTCAACTCGAAACGGATCTTGCCTGGGGTGGAGACGTTGTGGAAGAAGCGATCCTTGCCGAAGTCGTTGGCCAGGTACAGCTCCGGCAGGAGATCACCATCGATATCCGCCGAGCCCGCACCGAGGGTCCAGCCCGTGGCGTACTGCGGCTTGATGGCCGGCTCCTCGACGTAGGTCGCCGTTGGCTGGTCCCCTACGGTGGCTGAGACCCAACGCAGGAGGTGCGCACCGCCGGCGTTCTCGGCGCGCGACAACGAGTGGTTCATCTCAACGTTCGGCTGGCCGGCAGGGTCGAGCACCTGACTGTCCGGGAAGTAGTTGAACACCCCGATGTCCGGGTGTCCGTCCCCGTCGAAGTCGGCGACCGCGACGGCGTTGGTGTTCCAGAGCCTGCCCTGGTAGACGCCGTCGTTGGAGTTCTGTTCGGCGATCAGCTCAGTCGGCTGGAAGGTCGCCGAACCGAGGGTCGAACCCACGTTGGAGCTGTGCATGAACAGCACCGGCGTCCGACCCCAGTAGTAGACCAACAAGTCGATCAGGCCGTCCTCGTTGAAGTCCCCGGGGACACAGCCCATCGGGGCCATCGCCGAGTGCGTGGGCAGTGGCTTCGGGTCGAGCAAAAACGGCGCGTACCGGGCCGGGCCGTCTGGCGACGGGGTGACGACGACGGTGTCGCTCCGGGTGTCCACCAGGCACAGATCGTTAGCGATACGGTCACCATCGATATCGTTGATAGCGACTGCCGCGCCGACCGATGACACCCAAGCCCGGATGTGCTCGTAGGACGGGTTGACCGGCCGGACCGTCCGTTGGGGCAGCCCCGGCGGCAACGCGATAGGCAGCTCCGTGAAGCCGTACCGGGAGGCGAGCGCCTGCCGTTCGGAGGCCGATGCGCTGGGCAGGCGGGCCACCGCGAAAAGCGCGGCCCCCAGGACGAGCACGAGGAGTGCGGGAAGCGTTCGACGGATCACACCGACAGGTTGGGGTGACAATGGTTCCCTCCAGGTAAGGGCCACTACCGATTCCGGGTACGGCAATTCAGCCCGACAGGTCGGGGCGGACCGGTGGTCACCAGTAGCCAAGGACAGATTAGTCGCGACCTATTATCGCGACATGACTACCGCACTGAGGATGTTGTAGTTCTCAGTCGATCAACGAATGGCCCGGTAATCCCTTCACGTTGTCGGCCGTTGAGATCGGCCAGAACTAGCTCCCAGCACACTTATCGTGCCGGGAGCACCGCCGGAGTTCTTCTCAAAACTTGCTCAATGACGGAACCGTTGCTCCTCTATGCTGATAGACATCAGCACAGGACGGCACTCCGCCTCTTTAGTATTGCTGGGTTTCATCGCAGTGCCAGGTGGTGTTCACGCGCCATCCGGCGCAGGGCGGCCAGGGCCACCCCGAACAGCACTCCGCGGACCATTGCCGGGCCCTTCCGGTTATGCTCGTCGGCTTCGCAGGCCAGCTCCAGCTCAGCCTTCGCCAGGTCCTCCGCCGCCCGAGCAAAGGGGGCGAAGAAGGCGCCACCTGCGTCGCAGCCGAGAAGGCGCAGGCTCGCCAGCACCTCGGTCAGCACCTCCCGGCCGTCTGCGCTGACGTGATGGCTCCAGCCCATCGACGCCACCAGCGCCTCGACCTCCTCCCGCGCGCAGGCCACGGCCAACGGCCCGAGCGAATGGGCGCCGTCCAGGGCGAGCGCTCGGTCCAGGACCTGATAAGCCTCGGCCAACGAAACTTGATCATCATCAATCGCAGCAAGTACGCCACGTACGGAGGCAAGGTCAAGACCACCAACCCCGGTGAGCGTGCGAATGAGGCGGATACGTCGCAGATGCCGCTCACCGTAGTCAGCCTGGTTCCGGCCAGTGGGATTCCCAGGCGGCAGAAGTCCTTCGCGCAGGTAAAACTTGATCGTCGGGACTGAAACGCCACTTTGCCGACATAGCTCCGAGATTCGCAAGCGTCCTCCCCTGGCAAAACGTTGCGGAGCAATCCTGCCACAGGTATCAGCAAAGGGCCATTCATCGATTTTCGTAGCCGCCATCGACCCGACGGACCTACACAAACCCACACCGACCAGGCAAAATCGACCCCCGCCGCTCACCGACCGCAGCACGCTTGGATAGTGGCGAGTTCCAAGAGACAAAACTGTCGCGTCAACATCCAGAAGTGGTTATACCACACCCGAACTAAGGGCAAGAATTGATAAGACCACCGCCATAACGCTGAGCTACCCTTCAGCAACTCTTCGCCTTGACCGCCCCCTAGAGCTAGGCTAATATCAGCCCTCTAGCGGCAATAGATTGCCGAAGATGCGTTTCCAGCAATGGCAACAACCTCAGCAATGCCGCAACCTATCCGCACTTTCTGGGGGAGATTTGAAATGCAGGACGCCGCCGAAAGAGCTGTCGTTCGCGCCATCGACAAGATGCGGAACAACCTCTCCGAACAATTAACTGTGGACGATATGGCACGCGCGGCCATGTTTAGTAAGTTTCACTTCACCCGAATCTTTCAGAGAGTTACGGGAGTATCGCCAGGTCGGTTCCTTTCGGCGATCCGACTCCAGGAGGCTAAGCGGCTCCTCATGACGACCAATCTGAACGTGACAGACATCAGCCTCCGCGTGGGCTACAACAGCGTCGGCACCTTTAGCACCCGGTTCACCAAAAGTGTGGGACTACCGCCCACGACCTACCGGCGGATGGGTGGCTACACCGGACGAATCTCCACCCAGCAGATTTCGACCGGAACTGCGACCGTGAGCGGTCGAATCACGATGGACAGCAACGACTCACCCCCCGGCCTGATCTTTATGGGGCTGTTCCAGCACCGAATCCCCGAAGGTCTGCCGATCCGCTGTGCGATCCTCGACACGCCCGGCCACTTCCGCTTCACAAATGTCCCGGACGGGACCTGGTATTTGCTGTGCCACGCCATGTCTGGTGAAGTATTTCGACTTCAACCCAAGAATGTGATGGTGGCGACCGTCGGACCACTCGTCGTCCGGGTCCGCCAGCGGTACGAGGTCGATGCGCAACTCAAACCGGTGTCCAAGCTAGACCCGCCGGTCCTGCTCGCCCTCCTCGACGCCCGGAAGGCCGCCTTCGAGCGGCAGTACGGCACCTCCTCGACCCCGGCCATCGCCGCCTGAACCGGCTTTCCCGCCGGCTCAGGCGGCGGGTAGGCACGGGACGAACCACGTACGCGACGTCACAAACCCGACGATGCCCGACCGAACCACGAACCCGACCACCCCATGTTGCGCCACCACACCGGGTGGGTGATCAGATCACATCATCGGAAGAGCTGGCGGCGAAACACCCCAACTCCAACCCCCGGACCAGGGAGCGTCCCGGAGCGGTGGAGCCGAGGGTGTTTCCGGCCTGAGCTGCCGGCGCTGCGCCTGGCGCGGCGGGCGCCATACTGGCTGACCGCGACGCCGAACGACCAGACCAGAGGTAGGAAGCGGCCCGAGCCATCGGCGGAGGCGAAGGCCGTGGGCAGGCTGGTTCGGCGCTCCTGGGCCCCACCACATCACCCCCAGCGAGACCTCGTCTGGGCTGGCCCCGCGGCCTCAGTCGGCTCGCCGCACCATCATCGGCAGGCCGGCACGCACCCGCAGGACAGCATCGGTTCAGGTACCACCGCTCGGCCCGGCAACCCCTCAAGCCGTAGGTCACACGGGAGCACCGCCCCTGCAGATGCCGACGGGCGTGCCGGAATCGCCGCTGCCGATCGCAGGGGAATCCAGGTCGGTACGGCGCTCAGCGTCTCCAGTTCGAACATCGCCTGATCCGGTACGGCCGCGAAGGACTCACCGACGCCGTGGAAGCCGGTCAGCTCCCCGTCACTGGTCAGCAGGCCATCGCCGAGGGCACGACGGGCATGTACCAACCCGATGCCCTTCGCATAGTTGGCGTGGTTGTCTGCCAGGACGTGCTTGGCGTGGTCGGGGTGATTGAAGAATACAGCCGCTTCGGGCCGACCGGCAGCCGGGCGACGTCGCCGTACTTGGTCGCCGCCGATGTCAACATGCCAAGTCGGTCCCGCCCCAGGGCCAGCAGCAGGCGCAGGCCCGCTGTGGCCGGAGGACCGGGTGGGACCGCCCACCCCGGTCCGCGATCACCGTCATGCCACGTCCCCCATCTGTCGCTCGAGCTGATGGAACCGCCCGGACATGAACAACAGGGCCTCGTCGTCTGGCTGGCGCTGTGCAGACAGCAACCGGCCGACGAAGATGGTGTGGTCGCCACCGTCGTACGCATCCCACACCTGGCACTCGAAGTGGGCCTGCGCCCCGGTAATCAGCGGCACCCCTGTCAGTGGGCCCGGCTGCCAGTCCACTCGGTCGAACTGTTCGGCACCCAACGGGCGGCGGGCATCGGCGAAGTACCGTGCCACCGACTCCTGCCGCGTCGTGAGTACGGAGACGCCGAACTCACCCGCCTCCCCCAGAATGCTGTGCATCATGGCCGTCCGGCCCACGCAGACCAAAAGCAGTGGTGGGTCCAGCGACACCGCGGTGAACGAGTTGGCGGTCATCCCGTGGGGGGTTTCACCGCCGACTGTCACCACAGTGACGCCGGTGGCGAATGCACCATATACCCTCCGCAATGCCTTTGAGTCGGTCGTAGCGGCGGCGATTGTCCGCTGTGGCTTCACATCTGGCTCCTCGTCGACGGTCACAACCTCGCCGCCGCATAGGGCTCCAGCGCCCGGATCAGCGCCTCGGGCACCCGCGCCGGCACGGTCTTGGTGTTCGGCCCCCGCATACAGGCGACCCGCTGGCTGCCGCGGGCTACCATCGCTTCCCCGCCGTTGGGTTCGAGTCGTACGTAGTCGAAGCTGAACTCCACCTGGGTCTGTGCGAGCTGGGCCAATCGCATTCGGATCGACAGCTCATCGAATGCCGTGATCTCGGCGAAGAACTCGCAGTCCACCCGGAGCGTGAACAGCTTCAAGTCGTTGCGGAGGTCAGCCAACACCTCCGGCGCTCGCTCCTTGAGGAACATTTCCCGGCAACGCCCCTGCCAGCGCAGGTAGTTGACGTAATAGACGTTGCCGACGAGGTTGGTCTCCTCGAAGCCGACGGTATGCACGTATTCGAAGTACTTGTCCATGGTCAGTGCTGTCCTTCCGTCAGGATGGCGAAGACAACCGGCTCCGTCAGTTCCCGGACGGTCGCCACCAGGGTGGCGATCCGCAGGTGGCCGGAGCCGAACAGCTGCCAGCCCGGCCGATCCGAGCGCAACAGGGTGAGCGGTGCCCGGTGGGACAGGCCCGCCTTGCGCAGGCACTCGATCGCAGCCCAGATACGGGTGGCCGAGGCGTGGTACGACTCGTCAGTGTCGGTGGCGACCAGGCGAGCCAGCTCTGAAAGCGGACCAAGTAGGCCCTGCCACACCGACTCATCACGTTCACGGACCAGCTCCATGTCGCACGCGACGGTCCGCTCCGCGACCACGGCCAGGGTCAGCCCGGAGGTGTGCGACGCTGAGAGCTGGCGACCATCGCGCAGCTCCGGCCGACCGTCAGGTCGATAGTTCACCTGCACTGGGTGGCCCAGCGAGTGACCGGCGGCGACGGCGGTGATCGCACGCCGCTCGCGCAGCCACTCATCGGCTCGGTCGGAGGTCTCCGGTTGTACAGCGGCTGAGTGCGGTACCACCGTCACCGCGACCTCGGCGCCGACCAGATCACCAACACTGCGCTCCAGGTAGGAGCCCAGTAGCGGGGCGACCCACCTGCCGCGGCCGTCCTTCTTGCGGACCGCGCGAAGTCGCAGCCCGTCCCAGCGTTCCACCACCACGCCGTCGGCGGAGCGCAAGGCGATGTCGTACACGTAGGTGTCACCGTCCCGGCTGCGTTCGACCGCGCAGTAGCGCAGCTCCTCGTCGCCGGAGAGCCGCGGCCCAGCGACGTACAGGCGATCGATGCCAGCCGGCAGCAGCGTGCCGTCCGGGACGCAGACCTGGTTGCCGTGCATCAGCGCATCGCGCACGCCCGGATCACCGAGTAGCAGGGTGGCCGGTAGATATTCGGCAAACCAGCGGGTGTCGGCCACCGCTGCCACCACCGCATCCACATGCCGGGCCGCGGCCCGGTGGTAGCGGCGCAGGCGCTGGAAGAGACCGCCCTGAAACAGGGTGTCACCGTAGAGCTCCAACGCGGGGTTCAGCGGCACCGCCGGCAGCCCGGCGGGGACCTCGTCGGGGGGGCCGGCCGGCGCCGGCAGTTCGGTGAATCGTAGGCGGACGCGGAAGTGGGCGGCGGCGAAGTCAGTTTCGGCACTGTGGATGACCGCGTCAACCACACCCTCCTCCACCACCAGGGTGGCGATCCGGATGAGGGTACGGCCCTGCGGCGGAACCACGATCGGACGGAGGAACTCCGCCTGCTCGATCACCGGGGTCTCCACGCGCCCGACGACGGCCGCGGCGGCCTGGGCCATGGCCTCCATGCCGAACACCGCCGGAAACAACAGGTTTCCGTCCAGCCGATGGTCCTCGAGGTAGCGGTCGGTCGCCGGATTCAGCTCGGTCTCCACGACCATCTCGACGCCGTCATACCAGACCAGCGGTCGGTCAACGAAGCGCAACAGTGGCAGCTCGGGTCGGGTCCTGCGAACCGTGTCGACTCCCTCGACCCGACCGCTCACCACCACCTTGGCGGGAACCTGCGGATCCGCGACCAGCCGGCGCAGCAACTGCACACCCTGATCCGGAGTAACCGGGGTGATGCCGTCGCGGGAAAGCGTCTCCACCACCGACAGCCGCTCGCCCATGCCCACCCCGGACCAGACCGACCACTCCAGGCAGAGTGCACGACACTGCGGGTGCCGTCGACCGAACTCCTCGGTCAGCTCGGCCAGCCAGTCGTTGGCGACGGCGTAGTGGGCCTCACCGCTCAGTCCGGCACGACCGATGATGCTGCCGAAGGTGACCAGCAGCTTCAGCCGGTCGCCGGCAACGGCTTCGAGCACCGACCGCAGTCCGTCGATCTTCGGAGCGAAGGTACGTCGGAGCGTCTCCATGGTGACACCGGTCAGCGCGGCGGGCTCGTTACGACCGGCACCGTGCAGCACCGCGGTCACGGACCCAACCGCGTCAACCACGTCGGCGACGGCCTGCCGGACCTGCTCGGCATCGGCGACATCGGCGCGGGCGTAGTGCACCCGGACCCCGGCATCACGCATCCGGTCCAGGTTGGCGGCCAACTCCGAGTCGTCGGCTGGGTCGGAGCGGCCCAACACCGCCAGGGCGGCCCCGCTGTCGACGGCGAGCGCCAACGCGCACTCGGCGGTGATGCCCTTGCCGCCTCCGGTGGCGAGCAGCACGTCTTCGGGGCCCAGCACGGGGACGTTCCGCTCCGCCCGCACCGGCAGCACCCGCAGTGTCGGCACCCGACGGCGGCCCGCCTCGTCGTAGTGCACCTCGCTGAAGGTGGTGGTCGCCGCAACCTCCTGGACGACCCGATCGACCGCTCCCGGTTCTGGCCGGATGTCGACGATGGTCGTACGGACCTGCGGCGCCTCGAGCCGCAGCGTCTTCGCCACGCCGGCAGCCCCGGCACCCTGCTGCACCAGGACGAACCGACCAGCAGCAGTGTTGATCGCGGCGCGGGCACCCGCCAGCGCCACCTGCAGGTCCGCCTCGGCACATCGTTCCGGAAGGCAGACGAGCACTCCCTCCCCGACTCCGCCCTCCTGCAACGCGTGCTGAAGTGGCTCGGCGAGTGGATGGCCATCGGTGGCGTACAGCTGCCACCTACCGGAAGAGACAGCGCCGGAGCGGGCCGGCATCGGCACCTCCTCCAGCTCCACCGACCAGGCGCGGCACCAGTCGGCGACACCGTTGACGAGCATCGGACCTGGCTGCTCGCCGGGGGCGCCCACGCCGGAGCGGGTGAGTTGGTCAAGCGTTTCGGCGAGCTGGCCGACGGTCGCCGTGGCGAAGTTGGTCGGGGTCTGCGCCGTCGGGATCTGGAGGTGCTGCGCGGCCTGGTTGACGAGTTGCCCGACGGTGATCGAACTCAGATGCAGGTCGTCGAGGAGCTGGCTGCTGTCGTGCACCATCTCCATCGGCAGCTCCGCGCGCTCGGCAGCCAGCCGACGCAGCAGCTCCAGGCTGGTCTCCTCGGCGCGGCCACTCTCCGACGCCGTTGGCGCGACGGCGGGGTCGGCCGGACCGTTGCCGCGTACTGCGGTGCCCTCAGGCAGGTGCAGGGTGGGTGCCGACTCACACGGACTGGCGAAGAAACGGAACTCCTGCCCCAGCTCTAACGGCCGTACCAGTCGGTCGTGAAAGAGGATCCCGTCTACTGGGGCGGCGCCCAGGACGAAGGCAGCACCAGCCACCCGGAGCAGTCCGACTATGGATTCGTCGTCGGTGTCCAGCGCTATCGCCGGGACATCGGTGGCAGCCGCGGCCAGCCCGGAGAGCACCCTGCCGGGACCAACCTCGATGAAGAGGTCAACCTCCTTGGCGGCCAGGGCGACCGCCTGGCTGAACAGCACGGGGTCGGTGATCTGCCGGTGCAGCAATTTCACCACGTCGGTGTCCGGGGCAAGCTCCTCCCCGGTGACGGTGGAGATCACCGACCCGGCCACCCGGTCGAACCGCTCCCCCGCCAGTGCCTCTCGGAGGGCGTCCGCAGCAGGTGCCACCAGGCTGGAGTGGAAGGCGTGCGACACCGACAGCGGGGTGGCCCGCAGCCCGTCGGCAGTTGCCCGCTCGCAGGCCTGCCCGACCGCCGCCACCGTACCCGCCACCACGGTGTGTTCGGAACCGTTGTGGGCAGCGATCACCACCGGCAACCCGGCGATCAACCCGGCGACCCGCTCGGCCGATGCGTTGAGGTCGGCCATCGTCCCGGACGCGCTGTGCTCCCCCATCGTCCGGCCACGAAGCCGGGCGATGCGCAGCAGCGCCTCGTCCTCGATGGCACCAGCCCAGTGCAGCGCGGCGATCTCACCGAGGCTGTGTCCGACGGCCACGCTGGCATCCAGCTTCAACAACGACAGGGCACGCAGGCCGGCCAACGCACCGGTGACGATCCGGGGTTGCGCCACCTCGGTGGCGACCATGTCACCGCCAACGGGCAGGCCGGCTCGCTCGTACACCTCGGCGACGTCGGAGAATCGGCGTCGTAGGGCACCACCGGAGGTACCCCGTCCGGAGCCCTGCCCCGGGAAGAGGTAGCCGATCCGGGCAGCAGGGCCGCGTACGTGACCGAGCAGGCACCGGCCATCGGGGCTGACCAGCCGCACCGTGTTGGCGTCCAAAGCGTCGCAGACCCGGCGTAGCTGCCGCTCGGCGTCCGCCGGGGAGGTGACCACCACGGCCGCCCGGTAGGGCAGATTCCGCAGTTCACGGTGCAGGGTCGCGGCGAGGTCGGCGAGTTGGGCGTAGGAGACGGTGGGGGCGAACTCCACCAACCGGCCGAGCCGCTCGCGCAGTTGGGTCGGGGACGCCCCGTCAACCAGAAGCAGCTCCGCGTCCTGAAGCGAGGTGGCGAGGTTGCGCGACCGGCTGTCCAGCCGGGTCGACCGGCGGGGCCGGTCGCCGGCGAGCACGATGTGGGTGTTGATGCCGCCGAAGCCCATGGCGGTGACGCCGGCGCGTAAGGGCACCTCCCGTGGCCAGGGCTCCGCCTGGCGCAGGGCCCGCAGGGCCTCGCCGTGCTCAGTGAACACCTCGTGCGGCTCTACACAGCCGACGGTCGGGGGCAGGATCTCGTGGTGCACGGCCATCGCGGCCTTGATCAGGCCAGCGACCCCGGCGGCGGCCTTGGTGTGGCCGATCATGCCCTTGATCGAGCTGATCGCGGCGGGTGGGGCGTCGGGGTCAGCGGCACGTCGGGCCAGCGACAACGCATTCAGCTCGGTGGCGTCGCCGACGGCGGTGCCGGTACCGTGGCCCTCGAAGAGTCCAACCGTCTCGATACCGAAGCCGGCCCGGTCGTAAGCCCGGCGCAACGCGAGTTGGTAGCCGCTGATCTCGGGCCGGGTGATGCCGCCCTTGCCGTCGGAGGAGATGCCCCAGCCCGCGATGGTGGCGTAGGTCCGGTGTCCGGCACGGTTGGCGTCCGACTCCCGCATCAGCACGACCATGCCGCAGCCCTCACCGGGCCAGAAGCCGTTGGAACCGCGGTCGTACACCCGCATCTCGTGTCGGGCAAGCGCGCCGGTCTTGGCGAACCCGATGATCTCGAAGGGGTCGATGGAGAGGTCCACACCCCCGGCGATCGCCACGTCGACCTCGCCGTCAACGAGGGTCTTGCAGGCGGTGGCGACGGAGAGCAGGGACGACGAGCAGGCGCCGTCCACCGTGTAACCTCCACCGTTGAAGTCGAAGTAGTTACAGATCCGGCCGGCGATGGTGTTCGACAGTCCGCCGGCGAGGGTGTCCTCGTCCACTGGTGGGAACGGGCCTTTGAAGGTCGCCTCGAAGTCAGCCAGAAAACCGCTGAGCTGGTCGTCGTCCCAGTCCTGCTCCTTGAGCGCGGCGGCGACCATGCGCCGGATGTAGGGCCAGCGCAGCCGGAGCTGGTTGGCGCGGGAGAACTCCCCGGTGAGGGTGTTTCCCACCACCACGCCGGTACGTTCCCGGGGCAACCCCTCGCCCATCGGGAACCCGGCGTCGGCCAGGGCCGACGCCGCCATGTCCAGTGCCAGCCAATGGGTCAGGTCGGTGGAGCGGTAGGTGCTCCCGGCGATCTTGTAGGCGACCCGATCGAACTCGTATCCCTCGATCACCGCAGCGTTGGGGGAATAGAACTTGTCCGGGGTCGTGGCGTCCGGGTCCCAGTAGTCGTCGAGACTCATCCGCTCCGGGGGCAGCCGGCGGAACGCGCGTCGGCCGGCGAGAGCGTTCTCCCAGAGCTCTCGTGGGTTTGTGGCGTCCGGGTACCGGCACGCCATCCCGACCACAGCGATCCTGGTCATAAGATCTCCTCTGAATTTTGCGGTAGTAGTCGGCGGTCGACAGGATGGCCACGAGGTTCGCTCTGCGGTCTGGCGAGTCCCTCGCCGCTGACCTCAGCGCCGTGCCTGGAACTCCGCGGCAATCGCCCGTCGCCACCGCTCGTAGGCGGGGACCGGGTCGGACTGGTCGCGGGGGATGGTGGCGTCGGTCACCTTGGCTGCCTCCGCCGGCGTCATGCCGCAAAACACCGCGACGGCCAACTCGGTGTGTGGGACAACCAGGCCAGCCCGGACCCGGGCACCGGCGCCAAAGGCACTACCCTGGGCCACCGCGCCACGGTGATCGCCGGAACGCTCCCAGAAGCGGACCAGTTCCGTCTCGGTGGCACCGCCGGCGTAGGTGGCCGCCAGGCCAGCGCCCGCGTACAGGTCGGCGCGGCGTTCCGCAGAAAAGCCGGCGATCATTTCCGTGACGCGGTCTGCGTCGGTGCCGCCGATGAACCACATGGCCCGACCGATGCCCTGATCGATCACCCGGCCGCCGTAGTCGGTTGGTCCAGCCGCTGGCCAGGGAAAGGTGTGGTGTCGGTGTTGACGATGCACGTACTTCTCAGTGTGGAAGTACGCCTGGTGGAACCCGTAGCCATCAAGGACCAGCCAGCGCAACAGCGGGTCCGGCGCGTAGAGCTGGCCCCAGCGAAACCGCGGTAGCCGCGCCATGGCCCAACCCACTCCGACGTACGCCATGTAGACGTGCCCGTTGCCCCGGCCGTCGAGCAGGGCTGGCACGTGCCGAGGTCGTCCCGGGCGCAGCCCGTCCCGGACTGCGAAGCCCATCGCGGCGCCCTCGTACGCGAAGCCACGAAAGCGGATAGGAATGGTCTCCAGACGGGCTTCGACGGTGGAGATGTTCGGCCCCTCGGCGGCATACCCGTAGCCGGCCAGAAAGGAGGAGCCGACGGTCTCCAGCAGCGTCCGCGATGCTTCATCCTTGACGTGGAAGCCACGGACGTCCAGCTTGGTCTGGGAAATGTTCGGCGTCAGAATCCTGCGACGCAGACCACGAAGGTTCTGCATTGGCACCTTGCCCCCAAAAAGAGTGGGCGTGACGACCCACTCACATATGGCCGTCTAATTAGATGATGACAACGGCCTTCGTCGTCATGTTCTTCAACCGTGCGGACCTAGTCGATGTCCGATCACATTCGACGCCGCCCGAGGTGCTGGGGACCCTGCGTTCCCGGTCAGGCCCGGGCCGCGTCGGCGGGCACAAGGTGGGTGCGGAGCTGGCGGCGCCACACCTCGTACGCCGGCAGGCCGGGCTCAGCGGCAACGGAGACGACGTCGCTGGCGAGTCGCGCCGCATCCGCCACCGACCGGTCGCCCAACGCCCACATGGCGACCTCGCTGTGCTCCGGCACGTACCCCGCATGGCTGCGCGCCTTGGCCGCGAACGCCGTCCCCTGGGCAAGATCACCGAGGTGCTGTCCGGCGGAGTGGCGGATCGCGGCCAGGTCGCTCGGAGTGCTACCCCCGGCAAAGGTTGCCGCGAGGCCAACCCCGCTCCACAGGTCGCCGTGCCGCTGCTCGGCGAAGGCGTGCACAGCGGCGCTGACATCGGCAGTGCGCCCTCAGTGGATGAACCACAACGCGCGGCCGACACCCTGGTCCACCGCCCGGGCGAAATAGTCTGGGCGGCCCTGCCACGGGTACGCCCGAAGGCGTTCCTGCCGGGTGACGTACCGCTCGACCTCGAAGTACGCCCGATCGAAGCCGTAGCCATCCACGGCCAGCCAGGTCATCGTCGGTGGCACACAGGTCAGGGACGTCAATGCCCCACTCGAAGCCGCAGATGACCGACTGCGGGACCACCGCCAGCCGCCGGGTAACCGGCGACGGCTCCCGGGAAAGCCGCGTCCAGCGAAGGTGACCTCAGCCAGCGACGGCGACATGAGCAGGCGGCGCACCGAACCCAGCACGCTCGACATGGCAGTCTCCCTGTCGGTACGACATCTTCCGCCGGATTCGGCGGCGTCTCTATCGTCCGGGCCGCCCCGGCGTACGTCCTCTTCTGCGTTGCGCACCCTCGGAGAAGGCCTGCCGGTACGGCGGGAAATGCGGCTTCCACACACCTGCCTCCGCAAAGAAAAAGGTGCACCTCTGACCGGCCCCATCGATGATGCAGTGATTGGGCATCGCATCCGCCGACCAATTCAAACCCCTTCATCTCTCCCTACTTCTTCATCAACGCACAAAAGGGAACGAAGCTGCCGGGAATGACCGTGGCTTCAACGGATGCACGTCAAACAGAGACGAAGGGAACGCCATGCAGACGGAAAACCCCGACTCCGAGCAGACCCGGGTCATGACGCTCGAAGCGTTTGCCGACACTATTGTTCCGGGTCGGAAACGCTCACCTGACGACCGGGCGATCGCTGGGGTCTCGACTGACGGTGGCGCCGTCGCCAGCGGGGCGCTGGCCCTGCTGGAGGATCCGGCCAGCGGATTCGCCGCGGCCCTCGCACCGCTGAGCGAGGCGCTGAACTCACACGCCGCGAGCTACGCCGAGTCGCATGGCCTGCCGCTCACCCCCGGTACGCCGCCGTTCGTGGCCCTCTCCTACGACCACCGCACCGCCCTGCTCAGCGACCTGCTGAAGCCAGGGCACCCCGAGCAGGAGATGTGGGTGGGATTGGCGCTCTTCAGCAATATGGCCTTCGACAGCGCGGCGCACATCGGCGTCCACGAGGCTCTTGCCGCCGGGCATCCGGGCCTGCTGGCGATCGGCATCGCCCGGCCCGATGACGACGGCCTCTGGCGCTTTCCCGAGCACTCCTACGGCCGTCCCCTAGCGCCCCTACACCCCGAAACCGTTCCCTCCGGGAGTCCCGCATGAGCAATACCGCCAGCACCGACGTAGTGATCATCGGCAGCGGGTTCGGTGGCGCCATACCCGCCTACCACCTGGCTGCCGGTGGCGCGAAGGTGGTGGTTCTCGAACGTGGACCGTGGCTGTCCGCCGAGGAGTTCGACCACGACTTCAAGCTCGGTTCCTCGTACACCCGCATCTTCGACTTCACTGTCGGCGACGGGATGAGCCTGCTCGGCGGCAACTGCGTCGGCGGAGGCAGCGTCGTCTACTTCGCCACCATGCCCCGCGCGCCACGGTTCGTCTTCGAGCGCCGCGGCAGCATCGGCCAGCGGATGTGGCCGGCGGCCATCACCCGGGACAGCCTGGATCCCTGGTACGACCGAGCGACCGAGGCCCTGCCAGTCACGAAGCAGAGCTGGGAGAACATCCCCTACGCTGGCGGCCTTTTCGCGGCGGCCTGTGCGCACGCCGGCCGGACCGCCAACCCGGTGCCCTCGGCGGTCGACGTAGACATGTGTACGAACTGCAACTGGATGATGGCCGGCTGTCGCTTCGACGCCAAACGCTCGCTGCTGCTGAACTACCTGCCGGCCGCTCTTGCCCACGGTGCCGAGGTCCGCCCGCTGCACGAGGTGCAGCACCTGTCGCGCACCGACGACGGTGGCTACCGGGTGCACTACCGGAACGTTGACGCCGAGGACTACCGAATCCTGCACGACAGCGGCACGATCGACGCCAAGATCGTAATCGTCGCGGCGGGTGCCGGCGCCACGCCCGTGATCCTGCAGCGCTCCGAGCCGACCCTCGGCGCCATGCCCCCCGCCGTCGGCCGCTACTTCTCCAGCAATGGTGAGCGGCTGAACACCGCCGTGTTCGACGAGGACCGGGTCCGCGAGGTGCTCGGTCTGTCCCGACCCGGTGGCAAGGCGTACGCCGCCAACCAGATCGGCCGCGGACCGACCGTGGCATCCTGGGATCGACTCGACGGAAACCTGCCCGAGTTCGAGCGCTACTCCCTGGAGCAGCTCTACTTCCCGCCCGGCCTCGGCACCATCCTCGCCCAGGTACCCGACGCGACCGGACCGAGCTGGTTCGGCCTGGAGAAGAAGGAGATGATGCGTCGCTGGCAATCCTGGTTGACCATCTTCACTATGTCCGAGGACGACAACGAGGGTGTCTTCGGGCCACCACCCACCACTGGAAACGCCGACCGCATCTCCCAGCAGATGCTCGGTCGTGGGCCACTACGCTACCGCCCCACCCCGAACACGCTGCGCGGCTGGGCCGCCTCCGACGCCGACGTCAAGGACATCCTGGAGCGCGATGGGCTGGCTCGGGTAACGCCGTGGACCAACGATGTCGTCGGCGCGTACACCGTGCATCCACTCTCCTCCTGCCGGATCGGTGACAACCCCGAGACGTCCGCCTTGGACGACCGGCACGAACTGCGGCAACACCCAGGAATCTTCGTCACCGACGGTTCCGCGGTACCCGGTGCCCTGACGGTGAACCCGGCCCTGACCATCGCCGCACTCGCCGAACGGGCCATGCCCGGCATCATCCGGGCCGCGCAGGAACGCGGCGTACGGGTCACCTACGGCGGATCCTTGCCGGAGGGTTCCAGCGGAACCGTGCCGGCGACCGCTGTCAGCTGAGGACGTGCCGTGGGCCGGCGGCGCAAGGCCACCGGCCCCAGCGTCCGGTTCGAGGAGGGAACTCATGGGCCGATGGCTGGCTCGGGCGACTAGTCGAACGATGCTGACCCACATCCGACACGTCACCCCGGTCCCGCCGAACACCGCCACCGGGGCCGTCGCCGAGGTCTACCGCCAGCTCGCCACCGACTTCGGCGTCTACGCACCGCCGGTCGTGCTGCACTCCCCCGCGCCCGAGGCGCTGCGCGCCTGCTGGGCACTACTGCGGGAGACGCTGCTGGCCGACGGGCTGGTCTCCCGGCGGGCCAAGGAGGTGGTGGCCGAGGCGGTGTCGCTCGGTAACCGCTGCCCGTACTGCGTTGACGTGCACGGGGCGGCGGCCACCGGGCTGATCGACCGTCCCGGGAGGCATCCCGTGGACCGAGATCCGGCCGCCGACCCGGAACTGGAGGCGCTGGCGGAGTGGGGACGGCGCAGCGGCGAGCCGTCCGACCGCCCGAGGCCGCCCTTTCCCCTCGCATACGGACCGGAGCTGATCGGTGTGGCAGTGGTCTTCCATTACCTCAACCGAATGGTGCATGTGTTTCTCCAGGAGTCGCCGTTGCCGGCCACCTCGGGCCCGGTCCGCAAGGTGGCCCTCCGGATCGCCAGTCGGGTGATGGGGGGACTGGCCGGGGTCGGGGCCGCGCCGGGCCGGTCGGTGGACCTGCTACCACCGGCCCCGATCCCGGCGACGCTCGGCTGGTCACTCGGGCAACCGCACATCGCCGCAGCGATGGCACGGTCAACGCGGGCCGTGTACGCCGCTGGGACGCAGGTGCTGCCGGAGCGCATCCGGGCCCTGGTGCTGGCAACGGTCGCCGACCCGCCCGCAACGACCCTAGCCGCCGGTGCGTTCTTCGACGCGGCGCTCACCGCGCTACCCCCTGACGAACGGCCCCTCGGTCGGCTGGCGCTGCTGACCGCGCTCGCCCCGTACCGCGTTACCGCCGGTGACATCACGGCCTGTCGGGTCGCCGGTGCCGATGACCGCACGCTGGTCCTGGCGGCCGCATGGGCGAGCCTGAACGCCGCCCATCTCATCGGCGCCGGGCTGGACAACGATCTGACCGCGCACATGGACGGTCTCGGAACGGAGGCGAAAGGTGAGCCCGGATCGAGCGGGGATGGCGGTCCGCACAGCGGGAGATGACGTCGCTCGTCCCGCGCGCCGATGATGAAGGCAACCGAAATGCCAAGGCAACGACTGATTTCCCCTTACCCGCCCGGACTCCGAACCCGGCGGCAGCCGTCCCTGGTATCGCCCGGTCGCGTACCGCACATCGGGCCCAGGGTGTCGCAGCAGCGAGAGGATGAGCGCGTGGCAGAGCAGGACATATTCGCTGCCCTGAAAGCCGAGGGCGAGAGTGTCGACCACCTGGTCACCGGGCTGGACAAGGACGCCTGGGAAACGCCGACGCCGGCCGAGGGTTGGACGGTGGCACACCAGATCGCACACCTGGCTGCCACCTTCCGGATGGCCGGTCTCGCAGCCGCTGCCCCGGACGAGTTCCGACGCATGATGTCCCAGATGAGTGACTCGTTCGAGTCCAACGTCCAGGCGGCGATGGCCCCATACGTGGCGCAGCCGCCGAGCCGGCTGCTGGGGGCGTGGCGCGACGAGCGGGCCACCACCCAGAAGGCCCTCGCCGCCGTCGCAGATGGCACTTTGCTGCCGTGGCTGGTCCGCCCGATCCCCGCGCCCGTGCTGGCGGCCGCCGGGATGATGGAGTTGTTCGGGCACGGCCAGGACATCGCGGACGCCCTCGGGGCAGCGCGTCAACACACCGACCGGCTTCGCTACCTGGTGGAGTTCGCCCTCCGCACCTGGGACTTCGGCTACCTGGCCCGCGGGCTTGAGGTGCCGGACACGCGGTTCCAGTTCCGCGTCACCGCGCCCTCCGGCGCGCGCTGGCAGTTCGGTCCGGTCGAGGCCGAGCAGACCATCACCGGATCCGCCACCGACCTGTGCCTGCTGGTAACCCGACGTCGCCACCGCGACGACCTGGCGCTGAAGGCCACAGGCAACGAAGCCGACCGGTGGCTGGACGTCGCGCAGGCATACCGCGGGCCGGCCGGTCCCGGCCGACGCCCCGGGCAGTTCGCCCGCTGACGTCCCCGGGTGCCCTGGCGGGAGAACCGCCAGGGCACCCGATCACATCCGCATCGACCAGGCCCTGGGCGAGCAGCGATCGTACGAGCGCGTGCCGCGAGGTAGCGGCTGTCCCGCCTGGGCTTCCAGAAACTCGGAGACCCAACCCGCCAAGGTCGACTTACTCAAGCAGCCCCTCGTTCATCGTCGGTCGTCCCCGGTCGGCCGGAGGATGCGCCACCCGCCGCGCGGCGGAATCTCGTCGCGAGGCGATCGAACGCCAGCGCGAGTTCGTCTCCGTCGATCACCTCAAGGTCGAGGTCGAGCTGTGCCATCCAGAGCGCGAGCCGGTCCGGGTGATCGGAACCCAGCACGACCTGGCAGGTGAACTCGTCAACCACCTCGATCTCGACCGGGATGCGGATCTTCGCTGCGACCTCGGCGGCGGGAGCACGTACGAGTAGCCGGGCGCGGTACGTCCAGGCCGCCCTGCTGACCCGTCCAACGACGTACTCGACGACGTTGTCCGCCGGAATCGCACGCGGGTGAAACCGCACGCCCGTCGGTGCGTGCACCACCATGCGGTCGACCCGGAAGACCCGCCAGTCGTCCCGGTCGAGATCCCAGGCGAGTAGGTACCAGAGCGACCCCCAGCTCACCAGCCGTTGCGGCTCGGCATGGCGAACCCCTTCGCTGCCGCCCGGCTTGGTGTAGCCGAAGCGAAGCCGTTCCTGGCCGCGGATCGCGGCAGCGACCGCGCCGAGGACCGACAGATCCAGCGGTGGCCGTGCCCCCGGAACAACGCTCGTCGCCTCCCGCACCGCCGCAACGCGCCGGCGGAGGCGCGCGGGCAGCACCTGCTCCAGCTTCGCGAGCGCGGTAAGCGATGTCTCCTCGACACCGAGCCGTTGGGTCGCGACCGCACCCAGCCCGACCGCGACCGCCACCGCCTCGTCGTCGTCAAGCAGCAGTGGGGGCATCGCCGTACCGGCGGCCAGCCGGTACCCACCCGCGATGCCCGGGCGCGCGACCACGGGATAGCCGAGCGACCGCAGTTTGGCGACATCGGCGCGGACCGTCCTCGTGCTCACCTCCAGCCGGCCGGCGAGCTCGGCGCTCGTCCAGTCACGCTTGAGCTGAAGCAGTGACAGCAGTTCGAGCAGGCGGGCCGAGGTCTCCAACACGTCCCCAGCATGACAGCGATTGCGGAAGCTAACCTGCCGCATCTATCCGGAGGATGTCGATGTAGGCGAGACAGCCGGGCCATCCGGCACCCGGCCCGCCACCAACCCACCGAGCGTCGGCAGCCGAGGCCCCCATGCCGTCGTTGGCGCCGCCGGCCGGTCCCGGAAGGCAACGACGACCAGCCAGGTGGCTATCAGGCACACGAGGACACCGCCTACCGATGCCACCACGCTCTTGACCACCCTGGACCTCCACAGTAGGGCCCATCGTCGATGGCGGTTGGAGCAACGCGGTTCGTGCTCGTAGCCCCGTCGAGTGCGCTCAGCGTGCTGGAGTCTCCCAGGCCGGCAACCCAGGCTCGTCGTTGTGCACAACGATATCGACGTGGTCGGTCGGACGAACCGTGGCAAAGTAAAGCTGTTGCGAGGGGATGTAACGCTCCCGCCAGCGTCGTTCGACATCGCCCCGGGCTGCCGCCCGGCATTCTCGGATCACGGCACGATCCACGGTCGTGTCAAAGGCTGTCGACACGAAGATGCGCAGGTCCCACCGATCGATCAACTCTGGGCGCATGAGGAAGACGCCGTCGAAGACCAGCACGGCGTTGGCGGGGGCGGTCATGACCGGTGGGGACAGCACGGAATCCGCGATGTGGTCGTAGACCGCGGGTTGGAAGCGTCGATCTCCGCCCGGACCAAGCGGATCGAGCAGGACTCGGGTCAGCGCGTCGTGGTCGTGGGCGTCGAAGTAGCAGCCCTCGGCCGAGTACTCGCCCCGTGGATAACGCCGCGCTCGAGGAAAGACGAAGTCGTCGATCGTGGCACGAATGACAGCGCGGCCCTGGTCACGCAAGACGACGGCCAGCTCGTCGGCGAGGGTGGTCTTGCCGGCGGCGGGTGGTCCGTCAACAGCTACCCGGGTGGGGTGCCCGAGTACGACGGATCCGACCGCCCCAGCCAGGCGGCCAAGCAACTCGTCCCGGGTTCCCTGCTCCATAGTGCGCCCCGTCCTCCTCCGCGAAGCCAGCCCGGCCCGGTCGCGCTACTACCTGGGATCACTCCGCGTGCGCGGGGAACATCATTCCTGAACCCCGGCTCCAGGAGCAATATCTTGTCTTGGACGGGCCGATATCTCCGACGTCCAAATGTTCGTCAGCAACCTCACTGGCAGTGCGTAGGTAGGTGCCGATTACGGACCAGCCCCGTCTCTGCTGCGCGCTCGCCAAATCACAGCCCGGCGCACCTGTCCTGCTCGTCGCCGTGGTCGCGGCTAGTGTGGCGAAGCGCCGCGATGCAAGCGGCGACTGCCGGGTGGTCTCCTGCGCCCCTCCGGTACGCGATCCGGGTACGTCGCCTGATAGCGAGGGGTACGAGGCGGACCCCCGCGGGCGGTTGCCCGACGGCGAGTTGAGGCACCAGCCCGACGCCTTGTCCGGCGGCCACAAGGGCCAGCATGGCGGCGAAATCGTCGGCGTGGTGGCGCACCGTCGGGCGGAAGCCGGCCAACTCGCAGGCGTGCAGGGCAACCGAGTGGCACAGCGTCCCCTGGCTACCCGCGATCCACTCGGCATCGCGCACCGAGTGCATCGGGTCACCTCGAAGATCGCACTCCATTTCGGTCGGCAGGGCGAGGAAGACCGTCTCTTCCAGCAGAGGCGTCGAGTCCAGCGCCGGATCCGAATCGACCGGCACGATGTCGTAGTCGTGATCGAGGGCCACGTCGAGGCGACGGTCGCGCAGCGCGTTGGGCACGGCGACCGGGTCCAGTTCGGTGACCATCAGGTCGAGCGCGGGATGGTCGAGGGCCAGCGCGACCAGCGCCGGCGCCAACACGGTACGGACGGCACTCGGATACGCGCCGATGCGTACCGTGCCGGAGAGCCCCCCGCGGGCGGCGGCCAGCGTGGCGTCCGCCGCTTCTAGGGCGGCAAGGACCACCTCGGCTTGTCGCACCAGCGCCTCCCCGGTGGGGGTGAGAGTGACCCGGCGGCCGGCGCGTTCCAGTAGCGCGACGCCGGCTTCCCGTTGCAGCGCGGCGAGCTGCTGGGAGACGGCGGATGGCGTGTAGGTGTGCGCCTCAGCGACGGCGGCGATGGTGCCCAGGCGGGCCAGGTCGCGCAGCAGGCGCAGGCGGCGGACGTCAAGCATCAGCCAAGCTTACGTATTCAGTCAGTAATCGGAACTGGTTCTTCACAGTCTCGACCCGGAGGCTGGAGGCATGACGCTGACCGGCCTGTACGTACCGCTGATCACACCGTTTGACGAGCGGGGCGCTGTCGCCTTCGACGCCCTGACCGCCCTCGCCAACCAGGTCCTGGAAGGTGGGGCAGCCGGCCTGGTCGCCCTCGGCACCACCGCAGAACCGCACGCTCTCACCGACGCCGAGCAGCAAGGTGTGGTCGACGTCGTCGCGGCGGTCTGCCGCGAGCGCGCGGCCCAACTTCTGGTCGGCGCGCACACCCTCGATGCACTTCGGGTGCTCGGCGGACGGCCTGAGGTCACGGCGGCGCTCTGCCTGGTGCCGCCGTTCCTGCGGCCCGGCGAGGAGGCCGTACTCGCCCACTTCGCCCGACTGGCCGAGGATTCTCCCGTGCCGCTGGTCGCCTACCATGTCCCCTACCGCACCGGGCAGCCGCTCTCCGTCGGGACCCTGCGCCGGCTGGCTGGCCTGCCCGGCGTGGTGGGAATCAAGCACACTGTCGGCGGCATTGACGCCGACACCCTCGCCTTCCTCGCTGACCTACCCCCGGGTCACTCGGTACTGTGCGGCGAAGACGCTTACGTCTCCGCGCTGCTCGCTCTTGGCGGGCACGGCGGCATCCTCGCCTCAGCGCACGTCGCCACCAACGACTACGCCTCGCTGATCAGGGCCTGGCAGGCCGGGGACGCCACCCGTGCCAGATCGCTCGGCCACCGCCTCGCCACGCTATCGACGGCGCTTCTCGCCGAACCCAACCCATCCGTCATCAAAGCGGTGCTACACGCCCAGCGACGCATCCCCACGCCGATGGTCCGCCCACCGCTGCTGCCCGCCACGCCAACGGCCACGGCACGGGGCCTGAAGCACGTAAACGAACAGATCAGGACGTCGACGTAGGACGACTATGCAACGGCGCTCCAGGTACGCGGCCGGCAGAGGGGCACGGCTTCCCGGCAACGCACCCGCCAGTCGCACTGCCGGCGTCAGGCCACATCTACTACGGACCGTGATGCACATCGGCGGCGGCAAGCAGGATGAACTCGCTTCCCACGAATACGCGAGTCTGCCGTTCTGTTCCCTCTAATCGCAGGATAAAAGCAGCCGTACTTCGGCTGGCTGTTCACCGAGCCTTTCCGCACCAGCCGAGCACGGCACAGGTGAAGACGAACTGCCCACCCGGCCGGTAGGCAGAGAGCCGTTCGGCGAGGTCGAGCCCGCCCATCATCCCCTCGCTGTGGAATAGCGCACTGGCATGACAATGGACCGCGTACGAGGATTTCCGGACCCACGCTCCACCGCACGGCCAGCCGGCCTTCTAGAACGGCCCGCAGCTAGCCACGGTGGTCGCTCACTCCCGAGCCTGGTGGACAAGGATCGCCACCTGCACGCGGTTCGCGCAGTCCAGCTTCGCCATGATCCGGGAGACGTACACCTTGACCGTCGCCACGCTCATGAACAGGTCGCCACCTATCTCCGCGTTCGACCTTCCCGCGGCCACCCCCGCGGCGACCTCCCGTTCTCGCTTGGTCAGGTGCGCCAACGCTGCCCGGGCGACGGTCACCCGGTCATGGTGCCCATCGTTGTCCGCCCCCTGAACCACGTAGTCGATCAATCGCTCGACCACGGCCGGAGAAAGCATCGACTCGCCCGCCGCCACAGCACGCACCGAATCCTGGATCTGCCGCGGTGGCATATCCTTGAGCAGGAAACCATTGGCACCCGCCCGCAGCGCCCGCAGGATGTGGTCGTCGGTGTTGAAAGTGGTCAGTACGATCACCGCTGGCGGCTCGTCGAGCGATCGCACCGCCGCGGTGGCGGACAGACCGTCCAGACCCGGCATCCGAATGTCCATAAGCACCACGTCCGGGCGTAGCCGCTGGGCGACAGCGACCGCATCGGCGCCGTCCGCCGCCTCCGCCACCACTTCGATATCCTCGGCTGCGTTGAGCACCGCCGACAGTCCGACCCGAACCAGCGCGTCGTCGTCTACCACCAGCACCTTGATCACGCCGGCCACGGTAGCCACGCCTCCAGCTGGAACACGACTCGCCCTTCCGGAACACGCCGCATGCCGTACGACAGTCGGCCACCAGCCAGCGCGACCCGCTCCGCCAGCCCGACGAGACCGAAGTGGCTACCGGGAACCGGTGTGCGGCCCCGGCTGGCCAGGGCGTTGCGCAGCCGTATCCGGACCTCCCGCGCACTGGCGCGCTCCAGCAGAATCTCAACGGGCCGGTTCGGCGCGTGCTTGCGCGCATTCGTCAAACCCTCCTGAACCAACCGGTAGATCGTCCGGCCGACAAGTTCGGATGGATCGCCGGTAGCTCGAAAATCGACCCGGATCTCGGTGCCGGCGGCCCGCGCCTCGGCGACGAGCCGGGCAAGATCGGCAATTCCCGGCTGCGGGCGCAGTCCGTCGGTGTCGGTGCCGGCACGCAGCACGCCGAGGATCTCCCGGAGATCCTCGAGCGCCCGATGCGACTGCAGCCGAATGCCCGTCACGGACTCCGCGACGCCGGGCGGCAGATCGGAACGGACCTCCAGCGCGCCGGCCTGCAGGCTCACCAGCGAGATACGGTGCGCCAGTACGTCGTGCATCTCCCCGGCAATCCGCTGCCGTTCCTGCACGCGCAACCGCTCGGCCCGCTCCTGCGCCTCGACCTCGGCCCGCTCGGCCCGCTCGTACAACCCAGCGATCGCCTCGTACCGGGCCCGCGCGGTGCTGCCCGCCGCCAGCACGAGCGACATCAACGCCACGTAGAGGATATTGGTGTTGAATGCGCTCAGCGCGGGAGCCGGAAGCAGTACCGAGTAGGGGACGTAGATCAACAGGCTGGCCCCGAACGTGGCCGCCGTGGTGGACCAGCTGCAGAGTGCGCTGACCGTGTAGACGGCGATCAGCACCGCGACGATCACCAGATCGGTGACGGTGAGCAGCAGGGCGAGCACCACCGTGACGGCGACCGGATACCGCCGCCGGAACCACAGTGCGACGGTGCCGAGCACCGCCAGGCCAAACGCCGCGTCCAGCGCATCCCCGGTGAGCTGGCCACGTTGCTCGGCCGACCCGGCGATGGCCAGCGCGCCCAGCGCCGAGACCGCCAACAGAGCAAGGTCGGCGAGGCGGTCCCGGACCGGAGTGGCCGGACGGGAGACGGTCACGACTGGACGAGCGGGCGCCAGAACTGATGCACACCCTCGTCCCGAATGACGTAACCCATCTTCTCCAGCGCCGCGCTGAGGGCGTGGATCTCGCGGTGCGCCTTGTTCTTCAGCGCCGACTGCCGGGCCGCGAGCACGTCGTTGGCCGCGGCCGGCAGTTCCGGCGTGGCGGCCGTCCAGGATCGGAAGAGGTCGGCGTACGGATCGTGGTCGTGCCAGGGGTAGCCGTGCCGGCGGAACCCCGCGGCGATTGCCGCCTGGTGCGCCTGGTGTCGGTCCCGGACCAGCTGGCACGACCGCAAGTCGAGGACCACGAGCTTCTTGCCGTCCAGGAACACCGCCGACACCCGGTCGCGGGCGAAGGTACGGGTGCCGTCGCCCTTTGTCACCCGCAGCTCGGCATCGTCGATCGTCACCCGCAGCGACTCACTCATCGCGGCGAACGCCGTCACCAACGCGAGCACCAGCCAGATGGCGAGGTTCACGGCAACCTCCCACGGCTTGTCGATCCCGCCAACGAGCCAAAAGATCGGCTTGAGCGGCAGTGCTGTCTCCCAGCTCAACATCCACCGAGCCAGCGGCGGAAGGGAGAGCCCGACCAGGAGTACCAACCCAGGCAGGCCCAGGAACAGTGCGAGCCGATCGGACAGGGCAGCGATCAGAACCGTCTGTCCACCGCCACTGTCGGGACTGGCACGAGGTCCGTCGCGGAACTTGTTGGTGGCCATTTCGCATGCCTTCCGACTCATCGGGCATCTCCGATACGGCCCGGCTCGACTCTCACGCTAATCGGCGATCGACATGCCGCACCAGTAGCCGATGGTTGAGATCGCGTCTGCTCGTCAGGACCATCGGCAGCCGCAGAGTCAGGCCCTTGACCTGCAGTTTCCGGGATGCGGCGAAACCGTGGCAGCGCCCCAGCCAGCCTGTTCACCTTCGTCTAAATTCGCCGTCTTGGGCCACGTGGTCCAGCACCCCCTGATTGAGCAGGGCCTGGATAGGGCTTGAAGACTGAGTGCAGGACAGCCAGCCGCCGCAAGGGAATGGCGAACCGTGTCGACCGTGCGGTCCGGCCTCGGGTGGTTCACCCTGCCCCGGCCGTCTGTCGAGTAGCCGGCGCGCTGGCAGCCCAGCGGGGCGGGTTAGCCTGCGGTCATGGCGAGCGCTGAACTGAACGAGTTGATCGTCGCGGATGCCGAGGCACTGCGCACGTGGTTGGCGGCACACCATGTTACGTCGCCTGGGGTCTGGCTCGCCCTGACCAGGAAAGGCGGCACCACCACCACGCTGACGTGGCAGCAGGCGGTGGATGAGGCCCTGTGTTTCGGCTGGATAGACGGACAGGGCCGGAAGCGGGATCGGGAGACATCCTGGATCCGGTTTACCCCGCGCCGGCCCCGCAGTTCCTGGTCGCAACGCAATGTCGGTCACGTGGCCCGGCTGGAGGCGCAGGGGCGAATGATGCCCGCCGGCCGAGCTGCGGTGGAAGCCGCGAAGGCGGACGGGCGGTGGGCGGCCGCCTATGCCCCGCCGTCGGAGGCCGAGGTGCCGGACGACCTACTCGCCGCCATCGCCGCCGACCCTGCGGCCCAGGCCATGTTCGACGTACTCACCAGGACCAACCGGTTCGCTCTCATCCAACGCCTTGCTGCCGTCAAGCGGACGCAGACCCGCGAGCGCAAGATCGGAGAATTCGTCACCATGCTGGCCCGCCACGAAACGATCTACCCGCAGAAGGCCACACCGCCGACCTCGCCGCAGTCGGCGGCCTCGTGATCCAGCGCACTGATCTGTTCCGCTCCCGTTAGCGCTAGCCGCGGTGGCCCTGCTTCGGGCCGCGAAGGTGAAAGCGCCCTGCTGAAGCGAGCCGCGACTGTGGCTACGGCAGCACGTAGTTCGGCGCCTTCTTCTACCGAAAAGTCAAAGGGGACAGCAGCCAGCCACTCCTGGGCGTACATCGTGGGGTTTCGGGTGCTGCCGACCAGGACGCAACGGTCGCCGTCCGGCTCGAGGCGGCCCATCGGCGGCCGGATCCACCGTGCCACCTTCTCCCGTGGCGCGTGGAACACCACGCGGGTGGGGTACCCCCAGCCCGCGCCGAGATTCTCCGCAAGCGCGGCAACCGGATCCAGGTCATCGGGCGGCATAAAGCTGTGCGGTAACTGCCGCACAGCCCGAATCCGATCGATACGGTACGTGCGGATCGCGTCCGCGCGGTGCGAATGGCACAGCAGGTACCAGCGTCCGTACCGCAGGACGACTGCCCACGGGTCGACCTCGGCGTCCCGTTCCTCGCCGCCCTCGCCGCTGTGGGTGACCAGGACGCGGCGCCGGTCGGCGACGGCGGTGACCAGGGCGCTTGTGGTGGCGGGATCCGGGCGGGCCACTCGCCGGTCCGGGGTGGCCGAGATGTACGCCCGCAGCGCCGCCGCCTGCCGTCCCACACTCTCGGGGAGAGCCCGGATGACTGTGCTGAGCGCCGAGCCGATCGGGTCGTCGGCGTCGATCGCCGCCGGCTGCCCGTCGAGCACGGCCATGACCAGGCTGAGCGCTTGTTCCTGGGTGAAGACGACCGGCGGTAGCCGGGTGCCGCGGCCCAGTCGGTAGCCGCCATGCGGCCCACGGACCGACTCGACCAGGATGCCGGCCTCACGAAGGATCCCGACGTAGCGTCGTGCGGCCCGCTCCGTCACCCCTAACCGGGAGGCGAGCTGATCGGCAGTCACGCCGGGACGTGCCTGCAGGAGCTCGAGCGTGCGGAGGGCCCGGGCGGTAGGGCTCGGACCGGTTCGCACAGCGGAAACATTACCGGAAGTAGAACGTCCGGAATCGCCGCTAGGTTGCTTCCATGGCTGCAGAACAGATCGTGCTCCTGGGGGGCCTATGGCTCGACGGGTCGGTGTGGAAAACCGTCGAGTGCGAGTTAGAAAAGGCAGGCCGCCACGCCGTACCGGTGACCCTGCCGGGACAGGGCGACGGGAACAGCTCGGCGACGCTGGCCGACCAGTTGGCCGCGGTGGTGGCCGTCGTCGACAGCGGTCCTGGCAGGTCCGTAGTGGTGGGACACTCCGCCGCCTGCACCCTGGCTTGGATGGCGGCCGACGCCCGGCCCGAACGCGTGGCCACGGTCGTGTTGATCGGCGGGTTCCCCTGCACTGATGGGCGGCCGTACGCCGACTTCTTCGAATTCAGCGACGATGCCATGCCGTTCCCGGGTTGGGAACCGTTCAACGGGGCAGACGGGGCCGACCTGGATGAGCAGGCCCGGCAGGACTTCGTGGCGGCGGCGATCCCGGTTCCCGAGGGTGTGGCCAAGGGCGTCGTACGGCTGACGGACGAGCGGCGATTCAACGTCCCGGTCGTGGTGGTGTGCCCGGAGTTCACACCCGCCGCGGTGCAGGAATCGATCGCTGCGGGAGACGTACCCGAGCTGGCCCGAGCCAAGCACGTCGACATGATCGACATCGATTCCGGACACTGGCCGATGATGACGCGCCCGACCGAGCTGGCGCGGATCCTCGCCACAATCTAGCCACGGTGGTCGTGGCGGCTTGTGGTGCCGACTGAATCCCGGTGTCCACCGATCGGTGGACACCGGGATTCAGTCGGGTGGTCGTCCCCGGCCGGGCGCGGTGGCGAGAGCCTGGACCCATGACCGAATCGCTTGCCGCACGAGTGCGGGGCCTGCGTAAACGCTATCGGAACATCCCGGCGGTCGACGGGATCGACCTCGACATCGGCACTGGGGAGATCTTCGCACTGCTCGGCCCGAACGGTGCCGGCAAGACGACGACGGTGGAGATCCTCGAAGGTTACCGCCGCCGGGATGAGGGCGAGGTGTCCGTCCTGGGCGTCGACCCGCAGCGGGCGCCACGGAGCTGGCGGTACGGCATCGGCATCGTTTTGCAGGACGTCGCCGACCTGTCCGAGCTCACCGTCGGCGAGACGGTTCGGCACTTCGCCCGGTACTACCCTGATCCCGGGGACCCCGATCAGGTGATCGATTCCGTCGGGCTGAGCGAGAAGACGCGCGCGCGGGTGCGTACGCTCTCCGGCGGCCAGCGGCGTCGGCTCGACGTCGCGGTCGGCGTCATCGGCAACCCGAAGCTGCTGTTTCTGGACGAGCCGACCACCGGCTTCGACCCCGGGGCGCGCCGGCAGTTCTGGAGCCTGATCCGCTCGCTGGCCGCGGAGCGCGGCACCACCGTCCTGCTTACCACGCACTATCTCGACGAGGCCGAGGCGCTCGCCAACCGGGTCGCGGTCGTCGCCGCTGGGAAGATCGTGGCTGAGGGGGACCCGGCGACGCTCGGTGGACGGGCCAGTGCTGAGGTTTCCGTCTCCTGGGACGAGGACGGTGTGCGTCGCACCGCGCACACGTCGGACCCCGGTCAGCTCGTGGCCGAACTCACCGGCCGCCACGGCGGCACCGTGCCGGGCCTCACCGTGACCCGGCAGAGCCTCGAAAACGCCTATCTGACCCTCATCGAGAGGGACCGATGACCACCGCAGCGATCGCCGGCGCGCGCCGTGGGCCGTCGGTCGCCTACCTCGGGGTGCACCGCGGCGCTATCGAGCTGAAGGCCTTCTTCCGGGAGCGCGACGCCGTCGTGTTCACGTTCGCCCTGCCGGCCGTTCTGCTCGCGCTGCTCGGGGCAATGATCAGCGGGGTGTACGAGGGCAGCAGCGTCACCTCGGCGCAGTATCTCGTGCCCAGCATGGTCGCCGCCGGCGTCGCCTCCACCACGTTTGTCAATCTCGGTATCAGTGTCGCCGCCGACCGGGCGGATGGCACCCTGAAGCGGCTACGTGGTGCACCGATGCCCGCCGCGGCCTACTTCCTCGGCAAGGTCATCATGGTGCTCGTAGTGACGGTCGCCGAGGTTGTCGTCCTGTTCGGAATCGGCGTGCTGATGTTCGACGTCACGATGCCGACCGACCCGTCGCGCTGGTTGACCTTCGCCTGGGTGTTCGTGCTCGGGGTCACCGGATGCGCGTTCCTCGGCATCGCGGCGAGCAGCCTGGCCAGCTCGGAGCGGAGCGCCGGCGCCGTGATGAACCTTCCGTACATCGCCCTGTCGTTGGTCTCCGGCATCTTCTACACGCCGATCAGCGCGTTGCCCGAGTCGCTGGTCACGATGGGCTCACTGTTCCCGCTGAAGTGGATGGCCCAGGGCTTCCGCTCGGCCCTCCTGCCGGACACCATCCTCGCCCAGGAGATCGTGATGTCGTGGGAGCATGGCAAAACGGCTGTGATCCTGGGCGCGTGGTGCATCGGAGGTCTCCTGCTATGCCGCACGACGTTTCGCTGGCGGGGACGCGGGGACGGGTGATCCCCGGCACCGGCGCCGCAACCGGTCCGACCGCGATGGGTCCGACCGCACCGGGTCCGACCGCACCGGGTCCGGCCAGCCACCCCGGCGAAGTGGGTGGCGGATGGTGGACCAGCGACGTGGTGTGGGAGATCTACTACGTCCTCATCGCCGTCGCCACCGCCGCCCTCGTCCTGGGGGCTGCGAATCGACCGGTCGCGGCCCGCGCCGGGGCGGTGGCCACGATCGCCGTGGCACTCATCTGGTATGCCGCGTGGCGGCGCGTGCTCTCCGACGGCGGTGGCGCCACCTGGCACGGCTACGCCTACTTCGCCGGCGCCACCGGGTTGTTCGCCGCCGGTGTAACGATGGCCAACGGTGTGTCACTGCTGCTGGCAATGCTGTGCCCGCAGGCGTACGTCATGCTGCCGCGCCGGCGCGCGCTCATCGCGGTGGTGACGGTCAACGTCAGCTACCTGGCGGCGATCTTCGCTGTTTCGCGTGACCTGGTGGCCCTGTTCGAGGCACCACTGTGGGTGGCGATGATGGTGGTGGTCGTCTCGGTGGTGTGCGGTACCTGGTTCAGCCACGTCTCGGACCAGAACGACGACCGCGCCGAGCTGATCCGCGAGCTCGAGGCCAGCCGCGCCGAGGTGGCGCGGCTCAGCCACGAGGACGGCGTGCACGCCGAACGGCAGCGGCTCGCCGCGGACATCCACGACACCATCGCGCAGGGGCTGTCCAGCGTGCTGATGCTGATGCAGGCGGCCGAGGCTGATCTCGAACAGTCACCCGGGAAGGCGCGGCGACACCTGGCCCTGGCGATGGAGACCGCTCGGGACAACCTGACCGAGGCGCGGGCGCTGGTCGGCGCGCTCACGCCGGCCGCGCTCGACGACTCCTCGCTGGCGCAGGCGCTGCGTCGACTCGTTTACCGCTTCCGGTCGGAGACCGGCCTGCACGCGGAGTTCGCCACCGACGTACACGGACCGCCGTTGCCCAAGGCGCTCGAGGTGGTGCTGCTGCGTACGGCGCAGGAGTCGCTCACGAACGTCCGCAAGCACGCCCGGGCCAACTCGGTGGTCGTACGGCTGGAGCACCACGACGTGTCGGTGGTACCGGAGACGCAGGACGACGGGTGCGGCCGGGCCGCGCCGGCGGAATCGGGAGGCTATGGGTTGGCAGCGATGCGCAGTCGCGTCGAGCAGATGTCCGGCACGGTTACGGTGAGCTCCGAAGCCGGTTCGGGCACCCTGGTCCGGGTCGAGGTGCCGGTCCGGTGATCTCGGTGCTGCTGGTGGACGACCATCCGGTCGTACGGGCCGGTGTCCGCGGCATGCTCGACGGTGAGCCGGACATCACCATCGTCGGCGAGGCCGGCTCCGGGGCCGAGGCGATCACGTCGGTGCGGACCCTGCACCCGGATGTGGTGTTGATGGACCTCCGCCTGCCCGGCCTCGACGGCGTGGGCGCCACCGGTCAGCTACGCACGGTGGCACCGGACACGCGGGTTCTGGTGCTCACGACGTACGAGTCCGACGCGGACGTGCTGCGAGCCGTCGAGGCGGGCGCCACCGGGTATCTCCTGAAGGACTCCTCGCGCACCGAAATGCTCGGTGCCATCCGGGCGGCCGCGCGGGGCGAGACGGTGCTGTCACCGACGGTCGCGACCCGGGTGCTAAACCGGGTGCGGCACCCGAAGCGGGACGTGCTGTCGCCGCGCGAAGCCGACGTTCTGCGCCTCGTGGCAGCTGGTATGTCTAATCCAGACATCGCACAGGCCCTGACCATCGCCGAGGCCACGGTCAAGACGCATCTGCTGCGCGCGTTCGCGAAACTCGACGTCTCCGACCGCACGGCCGCGGTGACGAAGGCGATGTCGCTGGGGCTCATCCCGCCCGACGCCGGAACCTGACCACCTACTTCCCTGACGGGGGTTTGTACGACGGCGGGTGGGAGAGCTCAGGCATCAGCAGGCTCGGTTCCACGCGGACGGGCCAGGAACGCCTCGATCCGGGCGAGCGCACCGTCCCACGCCTCGTTGGCGTAGAAGTCGCGGACCTCGGGAGTGGGGAAGCCGCTCTGGACGATGGTCATCAGGGTGCCGCCGTCTTTCTCTTCGAACGTAACCTCGATGCGGGTCGTCATGGTCGTGCCGTCCGGGCTGGCGCCGGTGGAGTCGGTGACGAGCCGGTGCGGGCGGTCGATCTCGACGAAGGTCTGCGTTTCCCGGAACAGCTGGTCGGGGCTGGATCCCCATACCGCGGTCTGCTGCCCACCAACCCGAAGGTCGGCCTCGATCTCGAGGATGCCGGGCTGTTCGTCGAGGATGGTGAACCAGGTCTTCTGCTTCTCGGCGTCCGTGTACGCGTCGAAGACCTCCGCGGGTGTCGCGGGTAGGTGTCGCGTTATCCGCATGTCGAGCGTCATGAGTTCTGTCCCTTCGGGTCGGGCTGGAGAGTGAGGTAGGCGTCGAGTCCGTCGAGGCGGCGGGCCCAGAGCCGTTGGTAGAAGCCGATCCAGTCCATCGCCTCGTCCAGCGGCGCAACGCCGAGGCGGCACTGTCGTGACCGGCCGACTTTCTCGGTGACCACGAGTCCGGCTTCCTCGAGCACCTGGACATGCTTTTTCATGCCGGTCAGGCTCATCCCGGTGGGCTCGGCGAGCTCGCCGATGGTGGCCGGGCCATCGCCGAGCCGGATCAGAATGCCGCGGCGGGTCGGATCAGCCAGCGACGCGAACACCCGGTCCAGGACATGTTGGCGAACCATACAGTTCACCTTACAACACTGAACTGATCTGTTCAATGAATGCGGCGCCGGTACTCGTGCGGGACTCCGCGCAAGCCTCGGGCCTGCGCTAGTCCGCGCCGGAGAGCACGGCTCGGCGCAGCGCCGGGCTCGACAGAGCCGCAAGCCCGGCAACGGCCGCGAGCGCCGTCCCACCCAAGAACGCCGCTGCCGGTCCCCATAGCCCGGCGACCACACCGGTGAGCGCGTAGCTGACCGGAATGCCACCGAAGCCGGCCAGGCTGCTCAGACTCATCACCCGACCCAGGTACTGCGGCGGTGTCTGCGCCTGCAGCAGGGCCGTCCCGAGTGTGCCGGCCAGACCGACGCTTACGCCGAGCAGTAACGACGCGGCGACCGCCCACAGCCGCGTTGGGGCAAACCCGACAGCGGCGATCGCGCCTCCGGTCAACACGGCGAGCGGGCCAACGAGCAGGCCAGCGCGGGAAAGACGGCCGAGCACCGACACCGCCACCGCTGCCGTTGCGGCACCGACACCGAAGCCGCCGACGATCATCCCGACCCCCGCAGCGCCCCAACCGCGTTCCTGCGCCAGCAGCGCGATGCCCACATTAAATGGACCGGTAAAGCCCAACTCGGCGACTGCCGAGACGAGCAGAATCGTGCGCAGCAACGGCGACCGCGCGGCCACCGCCAGCCCGGCACGGACCTCTCTCCCCATCCCCCGCGCTCGGCTGGATCCCTCGGCGGGCTCGACGACCAGGCCAGGGCGGAGGCGGACCGTGGCGAGAGCGAGCACCGAAACGGCGAAGGTGAGCGCGTTGAGCGCGAACGCCGCCGCGATCCCGGATGCGGCCACGACCGCCCCACCGAGCGGCGCACCAACAACGATCGCGCCCCGCGCCAACGTCATCCGCATGCCTTGCAGCCGGGCGAGGTGCTCCGCTGCCACCAGGTACGGTGGCAGTGCCCCGACGGCGGGCAGGAACACCGCGTCCACCGCCCCGAACACCAGCGCCACCACGATCAGCACCGCGAGGGTCGGTTCGGTGGTGGCCGTGGCCACCGCCGCAGTGGCCATCACCGCGCAGCGCAGCGCGTCGCTACCGAGCATCAGCCGCCGCGCACCCCATCGGTCCACCACCGCCCCGCCCAGCAGGAGTAGCACCAGCCGGGACACCGACGCGGTGGCCAGGACCACTCCGGCCCCACCAGCACCGGCTACCTGGGCAGCCGTCCAGGCCAACGCCACGAAATAGACTTGGTCCCCCACCAGCGACACGCCGAAACCCGCGAGCCAGCGCAGGACGTTCCCGTCCCGATGGGGAGGCAACTGTCGGACCGCGACCGCTTGCCGCGTCACGGCTGGAACGGGAAAGCGTGCATGAACATCAGAACATGCTCCTGGGCGGGCTCGTCGGGTCGATCCTCAGCGTCGGGTCGGTCCTCAACGTCGACTCGCCCGCGCTCAGCCCACTTCCGCACCACCGCCGTCAGCTCCGCGCTCAGCTCCGCCAACTCGGGCGCCGTGAGTCGGAGCAACGATTCGCTGGAGAGCGAGGCGTCGGTCCACTCCTCACCCCAGGCGTGATCCTCGTCGATCCACCGTTCGAGCCGGCTGATCTGATGGGCCAGCAGCTGGCGTTTGGCCGCGACCGCCACGCCACGGGCCTGCGGATCCCCCGCGAAGTCCGACCCCGCGAAGCTGAAACCCTCGTGGGTCTTGCGCCACCAGCGCTCCCGCCGATCGCCAGAGCGGCGCGGCACCTCCTCGATGAATCCATGCGTGGCCAGTTCCCGCAGGTGATAGCTGACCAATGAGAGCGACTCGTCAACCAACTCGGCGAGCCGGGACGCGGTCGCCTCCTCCGCTGCGGTCAGCGCGTAGAACAACCGCAGCCGCAACGGATGGGCGAACATCCGTAGCTCGGCGACGTTCTTGATTCGGCGGCTCGATCCGGGTGACATGCATCGACCGTAGTAGCTCAAATGATTTTGTGCAAATTCTTGTCCTAGTTGGTCTCTAGGCCACCGACCGCAGCACAGTGCCGCTGGCTGGGCCGCATCAGCACCCGGCGTACCGGTCAGCCAGGACCGGCCTACCGACGACGCATGACCGCCCAGGCGACCTCCATCAACAGACCCGCGGCGACCGCGATCGCGGCACCGGCCAGCGGCGCCGCAAGGCCGACCAGCCGCAGTTGGAAGAACGCCTGCAGGAACGGCAGCACCAGCACCGTCGCAAACGACAGGCCCATACCCAGCACCAGCAGAATCCGCCACCAGGTGTATGGCCGGGCGATGATGGACAGCGCCCACAGCGCGACGAGGAACAGGGTCAGCGTGGCGACCGACGTCTCCGCAGGCAGATCGCCCCCGTAGTGCGACCGCGCAAACGCGTACGACGTAGTCGTGGCGGCCGCTGCCAGCACCCCGCCCGGGATCGCGAAACGCAGCACCCGACCGACGAAATCCGGCCGGGCCCGCTCGGCGTTGGGCGCCAGCGCCAGTACGAACGCCGGAATCCCGATGGTGAGGGATCCGATCAGCGTCAGGTGCCGGGGCAGGAACGGGTACGGCACCTGCCAGCTCACCACGACGATCGCGAGCAGCACCGAGTAGACCGTCTTGGTCAGGAAGAGATTGGCGACCCGTTCGATGTTGCCGATCACCCGCCGCCCCTCGGCGACCACCGAGGGCAGCGCCGAGAAGTTGTTGTTCAGCAGCACGATCTGGGATACGCCGCGCGCCGCGGCGCTGCCGGAGCCCATGGAGATCCCGATGTCGGCGTCCTTCAACGCGAGGACGTCGTTGACGCCGTCGCCCGTCATCGCCACCGTGTGCCCGCGTGACTGCAGGGCACCCACCATCGCCCGCTTCTGCTCCGGACCGACCCGGCCGAAGACGGAGTGCGTCTCGACCGGGTCCGCCAGCGCCTCGGAGCCGGCGGGCAGAGTTCGGGCATCCACTGCTGCGGCGGCGCCGGGCAGACCGACGCCGCGGGCCACCGCACCGACGGAGACGGCGTTGTCGCCCGAGATGACCTTCGCCCGGACGCCCTGGTCGGCGAAGTAGCGCAGGGTGTCGGGCGCCTCCGGGCGGACCCGCTGTTCGAGCACGACGAGAGCGACCGGCGTGGTGGACGCCGACACCGCCGAGGGGTCCGCCAGCGCCTCCGCCAGCGGACAGGAGAACTCGGCGAGCAGCAACACGCGCCGGCCCTGGCGACCGTACGCGTCCGCCTCCGCCAGCGCCGGATGGTCCGTGAGCAGCAGTTCGGGGGCGCCGAGCAGCCAGGTCGCGGCTTGACCGGACGGTGCCACGAGCGTCGCGCCGCTCCACTTGCGCGCCGAGGAAAACGGGGCGGTCTGCTGGACCCGCCACCCCGCTGGACCGGGGTAGCGGTCAACAATGGCCTGCATGCTGGCGTTCGGCCGCTCGTCGCTGGCGCCGAGCACACCCAGCACCGCGTCCACCGGTACGCCGGGTGCCAGCGACCGGACCTCCGTAACGTCCATCGTCGCCTCGGTGAGGGTGCCCGTCTTGTCCAGGCACACCACGTCGACCCGGGCCAGACCCTCGATGGCGGGTAGCTCCTGGACCAGGCACTGCCGCTGCCCCAGCCGGATCACGCCGATCGCGAAGGCGACCGAGGTCAGCAGGACCAGGCCCTCGGGCACCATCGGCACGAGGCCGGCGACCATCCGACGCGCCGCCTCGGGCAGGTCGTCGCGGTTTACCAGCAGCTGACTGATGATCAGAGCGATGCCAGCCGGAACGATCGCCCACGTCACGAACCGCAGGATCCAGTCGATACCGTTGCGCAGCTCGGAGTTGACCAGGGTGAAGCGCTTCGCCTCCTCGGCGAGCTGAGCCGCGTACGCGTCCCGGCCGACCCGGGTGGCGGTGCAGACCCCCGTGCCGGCCACCACGAAGCTGCCGGAGAGCACATTGTCACCGGCCGCCTTGACCACCGCGTCGGCCTCGCCGGTCAACAGCGACTCGTCGATCTCCAGCCCGTCAACGGCCACGAGCCGGCCGTCCACCACGACCTTGTCACCGGGGCCCAACTCGATGACGTCGTCCAACACGAGCTCCGCGGAGGCCAACTCGACGGTGTCGCCACCGCGGCGCACCCGCGGGCGGGCGTCGCCGACGATCGCCAGGCGGTCGAGCGTACGCTTCGCGCGCACCTCCTGGATGATCCCGATCAGGGTGTTCGCGAGGATGACGCCGCCGAAGAGACCGTCCTGGACCGGCCCCACCACCATGATGATGGCGAACAGCACGCCGATGATGGCGTTGATCCGGGTGAACAGGTTCGCCCGGACGATCTGCCAGATGCTGCGGCTGGTGCTGGACGTCAAGTCGTTGACCTGGTCGGCGGCCACCCGTTCGGCGACCTCGGCCACCGAGAGGCCGGACCGGAGGCGCTCGGCGGTGACCGGTGCGACGGCTGGCGTGGAGGGTGCGTCCACCGAGTCCGCCGCGTCCGCGACCGGCGTACCCTGCACCGCACCGAACTTCTCCACGTTGCTACTCCCCCCGATGACCAGCAAGGACGCGCCCGTGCTGCGCATCGCGCCGACGCTAACCGGGGGCCGTCCGCTGCCGCCATACACGAAAGACACCAATCAACCCCTGACTTCTGTCAGGGTCGCCGGCTGTCCTTCGGCCCGTCGCGACCCGGCTCTCGGCGGGCCGACCACGAAAGAATCCGGATCTCCTGCGCCTGTGGCGAGTGCCGCGGCGGCATCAGCGGTCGAAAATACGGCGAACTTCGGCAACGAGCGGCGCCGACATGGCCGGTGCCCACGAGCGAAACAACGTGGAAAAGTACTCTCCATACTTGTCCAGAAGCGCCGGATCCTGCGCAATCACATCGAGCTCGTTGACAACGTTCAGATCGATGAACGGCGTCAGCTGTTCGGTGTCGAGCCGGATCACGTCACCGCTGAAGCGGTCGACAACCTCGCCGCTGGTCGCGAGCCCGCGCCAACTGCGCCGGCGGTCGCAGGCACCGTACCGGTAGACCAGCTGCTCCGCGGCTTCACCGACGAGCTCACGCAGCGTGGCGCGGTCCTTCCAGTCGAGCAGGGTAAGGTCGAAGCCGTCGGTGCCATAGGCAGCATGGGTCAGGCCGGCTGACTGCACGTTGGGTCCGTAACCCAGGTCCGCAAGGCGCTCCTGGACCCGGCACAGGTGAGCGTAGAGAGTTCCGCCGGGATGCTGGATCGCCTCGGTTCCGCGATGACGCAGCCACGCACGTACATCGGCAGCAGTATTCATGCCTTGCACCGTAGGGGCCCACCAGGGCCCCTGGCGGCCCCGAAGCGTACGTTGTTGTTCGCGAGCCGTCGGTCCTCCAGCTCAGCGCGGGAAAGAACAGCGTATGTGAACCATCACAATTTGTCTCCTTGCTCCACGCCCCGTTGCCACGGTTTGCTCATCGACATGGCTCGCATCGCGTACGAACAGAGGGAAGCAGGCGCGTTCGCATCGACCCGGCACCTCGGCGACCAGGAGGCCGGCGAGTGGCGGGCAGCTGTGGCCCGACACCTGGACCCGCGGCCGGGTCTGCGGCTGGTGGACCTGGGTGCCGGCACGGGTAGCTGGGCCAAGGCGTTCTCCGCCTGGTTTCCCGGCATCGAGGTGACCGCAGTCGAGCCGTCAGCGGCGATGCGCGAACGATCGGTGTACCAACCCGTCCTCGCGGGCGACGGCGCCAACATCCCGCTCACCGACGCAAGCGCCGATGCCGCCTGGGTCTCCACTGTCATCCACCACGTGCCCGACCTGCACGCCGCAGCCGGCGAGCTACGCCGCGTCCTGCGCCCCGGTGCACTCGTCCTGATCCGGTCCGCGTTCGCCGGCCGACATGAGGCGATCACCCTGTTCCGCTACTTTCCCGAGGCGGTCCGGGTTCTGGACACCTACCCGACCGTCGCCCAGGTCGAATCAGCCTTCGCCGGTGCGGGCTTTTCCATGGTCAGCCTGGAGCAGATCCCGCAGATCACCGCCCCATCGCTACACGAAGCGGCGCGCACCCTGCGCCGAGCGGCACACACCCCGCTGCAACTGATCACCGACCAGGAGTACGACACCGGCGTACGCCGCCTGCGTCAGGCAGCGCTCACCGACACCGGCCCGGTGATCGACGCCCTGGACCTGCTCGTACTGCGCAGAGAGTGATCCAGCGGCTCAACCGGTGGGGGCAAGTACCGCGGCTCAACAATGGCTGGACCGGCTTGATGCCCACGAGGACTCGCCGTCAATCCCTGCTCCCTGCTTGGTGACGACCATGGACGTCGCAGGCGTATCAGCCGCTGAGGTCCCGAGTGTTCTTCGCTCGCTGCCGGATGGCAAGCTCGTGTCCCGTGACCGATGACTTTGGGAGCGGACGGCCTGCACTGCAAGCGCCGACTGAATCAGCAGGCGCCGATGTGCAAGCTCAACGGACTGCCCGAGTACCACTCCACCCGTCGGTCCCCGGAGCCGCTGGGACGATGGCGGGAATCGGAGGGCAACGGCCTTCGGATGTCATGCGGAGCCCTGATCTCGTCGAGGCTCGCCCGTGAGGGCGGTCGTCGTCGCGGCTGCGGTCGCGTTCATCATCTCCCTGTTCGCCACGCCGGTAGCGATCCGCGTATTCACTGCGCTCAAGGCCGGACAGCCGATCCGCTCCCTCGGCCTCGCCTCGAACGAGGGCAAGAAGGGCACGCCGGCGATGGGTGGCGTCGTGTTCATCGTGGCGACCGTCATCGCCTACGTCGCCGCGCATTTGGCTCTGGTCACGCTGCCCGAGGGGCAAATCGCGCAGGTGCAACCGACCATGACGGCCCTCGTGCTGCTCGGCCTCTTCGTCTTCTGCGGCGCGCTCGGCTTCGTTGACGACTTCCTCAAGGTCCGCCAGCGCAACTCCGACGGGCTGTCCGCCCGGGGCAAACTTCTCGGCCAGGCGATCATCGGCACCGGATTTGGTATCGCCGCCCTCTACGTGGCGAGTTCCAACGGCCAGACCGTGGCCAGCGAGCACATCTCATTCGTCCGGGACATCAGCTGGCTGGACGTCGGCAAGGTTGGCTCGGTGATCGTGTTCGTATTCGTGATCACGGCCATGTCGAACGGGGTGAACCTCACGGACGGCCTCGACGGCCTAGCCACCGGCGCGTCAGCCCTGGTGCTCGGCGCGTACGCGCTGATCGGCTTCTGGCAATACCGGCACTGGTGCGCCGACGAGGCGTACGCTCAGGCGAACGACTACTGCTACCAGGTCCGCGATCCGCTGGAAGTAGCCATTATCGCGGCTGCGGCCGCCGGCGCCTGCGTGGGATTCCTGTGGTGGAACACGTCCCCGGCACGGATCTTCATGGGCGACGTCGGTGCGCTCGGGCTCGGCGCCCTGATCGGCGGACTCGCGGTGGCAACCCGCACCACCCTGCTGTCGATCCTGATCGGCGGTCTCTTCGTCATCATCACCGTCACCTGGGTGATCCAGATTGTCTCGTTCCGCACCACCGGAAAACGAGTCTTCCGGATGGTGCCGCTGCACCACCACTTCGAACTGGCCGGATGGAGCGAAGTCAACATTGTGGTCCGGTTCTGGACCGTGGCCGGCGTCTGCCTGGCGATTGGCCTAGGAGTGTTCTACTCGGACTACCTGGCGGCCGTTGGATAGAGCCACGCGACATCATCGCCACACACGCTGAAGCGGGACACTCGTATACACCCGACCGGTGATCGACGCCCTGAGCCTGCACCGTGCGCGGGGCCCGCCACTGGTCGGGGTCGTCGTGGTTGCCGGCAGTATTGGCAAGGCTCAGGTCCAGCTCGGGAAGAATGTACAGGTGTCCTCGCCGGTGGGATGAGTATGACGACCGGGGGCACCACCGGTCGTCGCGCTGCTCGCTACTCCACGGCGACGGCGGTTTCCGCCGGCCGGGCGCGCATCACCCGGCGTCCGGGCAGCAGCGTGGCGACGAAGGCGAGCACCGTGGCGGCCGCTACCACGGCCAGGTAGATCCAGAACGGCCCGGAGGGTACCGGCCGCCCCAGCACCACGATGCTGAATGGCAGCAGGGTGGCGATGGAGGCGGTGGTGCCGAGCACCACCCCGATGACCGCGACCAGGCCCGCCTCCACGCTGAGCATCAGCAGGGACTGCCGCCGGGTGGCGCCGATGAGGCGCTGCATGCCCAGTTCCCGGCGGCGACCGGCGGTCGCCACGATCAGGGTGTTCGCCACCGCGATCAAGGTGTAGCCGGCGACCAACGCGACGAGCAGATAGTTGACCCACGCCAGGGTCTTGGTGCGTTCAGCGAAGGTGGTGATCGCCTCCCGTCCCTCGACCATGGTGCCGGGGTAGCCGGCGACCTTCTCCCGCAGGCTGGTCGCCAACGCGTCCCGGTCGGTGCCGGGCGCGGCGGTGACGAGGATCTGTTGGGACAGTCCGGTGGTGCTGTGCGCGGCGAGCAGGTCGGCGGGGAGCAGGATCGTCTCGAACCCCTCCTTGGCCGGGTAGAGCGCCACCACCCGCAGATCCGCCGCCGACCGGTCGCCGAGCCGTAGGGTGATCTGGTCGCCGACACCGACGTTGAGGTTCTTCCCGGCGACCTCGGGCAGCGCCACCGTGTCGCCGGTGAGGTCACCCAGGTTCCCGGCGACGGTTCGTACGCCGGCGATGCTGGCCGCGCCGGTCCCGCTCACCCCCTGCAGGGGCCACGGCGATTCGACGTGCGACCCGTCGTACGGCTTGTTGATCCAGCCGGCGCTGGTGACGTACGCCGACGCCGCCTCGACGCCGGGCGCGGAGCGGATCGCCTCGACGGCGTCGGCGGGGAACCCACCGGTGGTGGAGGTGAGCACCATGTCGGCACGGAGGTTGTCGGAGTAGTAGCGCTCGGCGGCCTCGCTCTGGGTGGTCTGAAGGTAGAAGTTGGCCACCGCCAACCCCACCGCCAGCATGATCGGGGTGACCGCGGCGGCCACCCGGACCGCCCGCGTCCGCACGTTGATCGTGCCGAGATAGCCGGCGAGCCCGAAGACGGCCCGCACCGGTGGGCTCAGTACGGCCGCGAGGAGCCGGGTCAGCCCCGGGCTGATCAGCGCGATCGAGATCGCCCAGCACATCACCGCCGGCCCGGCGGTCGCCGAGGCCACCGCCCCCTCCATCACGATCGTCGTCACCAGGATCAACGCGAACCCACCGGCGAAGAAGAGGAGGGAGAACACCACCCGGGGCCAGCTGACCCACGTACGCCGCAGCGCGGCCTCGGCGATGCCAGCGGTCGGGCGAATCCTGGCGGGGCGCCGGCTGGCGACGTAGGCGGCCACCAGAGCGGCGAAGATCCCGATGGCGGGCGCGGCAAGGTAGGGAATGAAGCCCTGGTGGAACTCGACCACCGGCGAGATAACGCCGGCCGCCGAGACCAGGCGGTAGAGCAACGGACCCAGGAACACCGCCGGGGCGCAGCCGAGAATCGCCGCGCCGACCGCGACCACGAGCGCCTCGCGACGCACCATCGCGCGGATCTGCCGCGGCGTCGCGCCGATGGAACGCAGCAGGGCGAGTTCCTGCTGCCGCTGCTGCACCGACAGGCCCAGAGTGCTGGCGATCACGAAGATCGCCACGAAGACCGTCATCCCGCCGAAGACACCGGCGAGCGGGATGAGCTGCGCCTGCCCACCGACCGCCTCGGGGAACTCGGCCGCCCCGCGGTCGTCGCCCGTGAGGACCACCAGTTTACGGTCGGCGAGGGTCTGTTCGATCCGGCCGCGCAGATCCGCCACGTCGGTGCCGGGCCGCGCCAGCACACCGATCGCAGCAACACTGCCGGCGTGTGGGTTGAGCCGCCGCTCGTCGTCGCCGGAGAAGAAGAGCGCCGACTGGCTCACCTCGCCCGGCGGGGCGGCGATGCCGGTCACCTGGAAGGAGGCGGTGGTGCCACCCACCACGATGTCAACCAGGTCACCGACTCCGACCTGCGCCAGCCGCGCCACCCCCCGGTCCAGGACAACCTGACCGGCCGCGGTGGGTGGCCTCCCATCAAGCTGGTACGGCCCGAGCTCGGCCGACTCCCAGCTGTGGCCGAGCGACGCGGTCCCGACGGTCACCGGTACACCGTCGCGGACGACGGTGGCGGCGAAGGAGGACTCGGCGACGGCCCGTTCGACCCCGGGCACCCCCTGGATCTTGCCGACCAGCGCCGGATCGATCCAGTACCGCTCGGCCAGCGGGACCGACTTGATGTTCTCGGTGTCCTGCGGGTCCTCCTTGGGCACGCCATAGGTCTGCTTGCCGCTCACCACGATGTCGGCCGCCGCGAGCCGCTGCGGCGGAACCGCCAGCCGAACGCCGGTCTCCATCAGCCCACCACAGGCGACAATCAGCGCCACGCCGAAGAAGACCGCGATGAAGGTCGCCAGGAACGCCAGTCGGCGGTAGCGCAGGGTGCGCCACGCGAGGTGCAGCATCAGAAGCCACCCCGGCCGGTGGATTGCGGGGCGCGGGTCTGCTGCCTCGCGGTCAGGTGCGTCATCCGCTCCGCCACCACGTCGGCGGTCGGGGCCTCCAGCTCACCGACGAACTGCCCGTCGGCGAGGAACAGCACCCGGTGCGCGGCGGAGGCGGCGACCGGATCGTGGGTCACCATAATGATCGTCTGTCCGCTGGCCGCCGTCTCGCTGAGCAGTTGCAGCACGTCACTGCTGGTCTGGGTGTCCAGCGCGCCGGTCGGCTCGTCGGCGAAGATGACCGCCGGCCGCATGATGAGCGCGCGGGCGATCGCGACCCGCTGCTGTTGACCGCCGGAGAGCTCGCTCGGGAGGTGCTTGCGTCGCTCGGCCAGCCCCACCCGGCCCAGCACCTCCACCACGGCGGAGCGGTCGGGCCGGCGGCCGGCCAGCCGGAACGGCAGACCGACGTTCTGCTCGACGTTCAGTGCCGGCATCAGGTTGAACGCCTGAAAAATGAAGCCGACCCGCTCCCGGCGCAGCCGGGTGAGCTGGTTCTCGTCCATGCCGTTGAGTTCCCTGCCGTCCAGCAGCACCGAACCGGACGAGGGCACGTCGAGCCCCGCCGCACAGTGCAGGAAGGTGCTCTTGCCGGAGCCCGAGGGCCCCATCACGGCGGTGAAGCTAGCCCGCGTAAAGCTCATCGTTACGCCCCGCAGCGCCTCGACCCGGTTCCCGCCACGCCCGTACGCCTTACGCACCTCGTCCAGCCGCACCGCGTCGGTGCCGTTGACCGATGTCCGCGTGTCCTGGTTACTGTTCACCCTCATACTCCCCGTAGAAAGACGTCGCCGAACGGCTCCAGCTCGGTCCGGATCAGCCGGATCACGTCGCCGGCATGGTCGTTCAGAAAGAAGTGCCCGCCGGGGAACACCCGGACGTCGCATCCACCGGTGGTGTGCCGACACCAGTCGTGCGCCTCGTCCAGGGTGGTCAGCGGGTCGGCGTCGCCGGTGAGCACGGTGATCGGGGCGTCCAGCCGTTGATCCGGGTCGGCCCGGTAGGTCTCCACCGCCTTGTAGTCCCCCCGCACCGCGGGCAGGATCATTGGCAACAGCTCCGGGTCGCTCAGCAGCCGCGGGTCCGAGCCGCTGAGCCTGGCCAGTTCCCGCAGCACCCCGGCGTCGTCCTGGGTGTGCACGTACCGCTCGGCACGGACCCGGGACGGAGCCCGCCGGCCGGAGGCGAACAGTCGCAGCGGCGGCCGGCCCGTCCGCAGTTGCAGCCGCAGCCCCACCTCGTAGGCGAGCACGGCGCCCATGCTGTGGCCGAAGAGCGCCACCGGCCGGTCCAACCACGGTCGCAGCGCGTTGAACACCCCGTCGGCGAGGTCGGTGACCGAATCCAGCACCGGCTCCTGCTGGCGGTCCTGCCGGCCCGGATACTGGATCGCCAGCACGTCAACGGCGGGTGCGAGGGCCTTGGAGACGGGAAACAGGTAGCTGGCCGAACCGCCGGCGTGCGGCAGCGCCACCAGCCGGATCGCGCTGGCCGGCGCCGGATGGAACCGCCGCACCCAGAGGTCGCTCTCGGAGGTTGCCGTCATCACTGGTCCCTTACGGATCGGCGCTGCGGGTAGCTCCGCAGCGGGGCGTCTGGAGCGGGCTGTTCCCGTGCCGGCGCGGCCGCCGACTGCCATCCACCCTGGACGCCACCGGCAACCTGACCGCCACCAACGCCGCCGTCGGCGTCCGGCAGAGCACCCCGGCGTACCGTGGGCGAGCGCGGGGCGAGGCCGACCGGGCCGGTGCCCGCAGGCCACGGGGCGGTCGGATCGCCCGACCCGTCGAGCGGGCTCTGCCCGGACACCGACACACCCACGTCGCGCAGCAACCTGGCCGCCAGGATCGCCGTCGCCAACAGGATGCCGGCCGAGACGATCGCGGCGGCCCGCAACTCGTCGGTGAAGGCCGCTCGCGCCAACGTCACCAGGGTTTCCGCCGCAGTCGCGGAGAGCATCCGGCTCACCTCGACCGCGCCACCCAGGGTCTCCCGGGCGGCGTCCCAGGAGTCCGATGGCACCCCCTCCGGTGCTATACCGGAGAGCTCCCGCCGGTAGACGTACGCGCCGATGCTGCCGAGGATCGCGACGCCGAGCGCCGCACCGAACTGGCTGCCGGTCTCGGCGAGTCCGGCGGCGGATCCGGCCCGCTCCGGGGGCGCGGTGGAGACGATCAGCTCGGCGCTCAGCGTCAGCACCAGGGCGACACCACCCGCCAGCATTGCGTGGCCGAGCACCGCCGGGGCCAGGCCCGATTCGTCGCCGACCTGGGCGAGCACCACGCACCCGGCGGTCGCCACCAACAGGCCGCCGGCGGCGACGTTGGCGCGCCGGAAGCGCTGGGCAAGCATCGGGGCCAACACGGCCGCGCCGATGCCCGCCGCACCGGCAGCCGGCAGTGACCACAGGCCGGCGGTGAACGGGCGCAGCCCCAGCACCAACTGGAGGTACTGACTGATGAAGAACATGAACCCGACCAGCGCGAAGTTGGCGAGCACATTCATCACCACCGCAGCGCTGAACGCAGGGGCACCAAACAGCCGAACGTCGATCACCGGGTCGTCTAGGCGCTGCTGACGCAGCACGAAGACGACCAGGAAAGTCAGTCCGCCGGCCACACCGACCACCGGCGACCAGTCCATGCCCTCCTCGGCGAACTGCTTGATACCCCAGATCATGGGTAGCACCGCGACGAACGCCAGCACCGCGCTCAGCAGGTCGGGTCGCCCGGCGGCCGGGTTGCGGAACTCGGGCAGCAGTAATGGTGCCAGGATCAGCAGAAGCAGCATTATCGGCAGGTTGATCTCAAAGACGGTGCCCCAGGAGAAGTGCTGGAGCAGTGCGCCGCCGGCCACCAGGCCGAGGACCCCACCGGCGGAGAAGCCAGCCGCCCAGAGCCCGATTGCCGCACGGCGCTCGTTCTCGTCGTGAAAAATGTTGCGGATCAAAGACATGGTGGAGGGCATGAGCGTTGCACCGGCGGCGCCCATCACCGCCCGGGTGCCGATCAGCATGCCGGGACTGGTGGAGAGGGCCGTGGCCACGGACGCCACACCGAACACCGCGGCGCCGATCATCAGCAGTCGCCGGCGCCCAATCCGGTCCCCCAGCGTCCCCATCGGAATCAGCAGGCCAGCCAGCACGAAGGCGTAGACGTCGGTGATCCAGAGGAGTTGGCTGCTGGTCGGCTCGAGGTCCGCTGTTATGAACGGCAGGGCGTACGACAGCACCGTCATGTCCATGCTGATGATCAGTGTCACCAGGACGAGTACCGCGAGGCCGATCCACTCGCGGCGACCGGCCTTTGCCTGCGCACTAACCATGACCGGAAGCTACACCACATTTTATACAACCGTATACATCCGATGGATGAATCCGGGGGTGGTTCCGAGTAGGGTGACGGCCGTGGGTCATCGAGAACGCCTGCTGGTGGGGGCCAGAAACTGCCTTTACGAACGCGGCTACACGCGCACCACCACCCGCGACATCGTCGCCGCTTCGGACACCAATCTGGCGTCGATCGGCTACCACTTCGGTTCCAAGGACGCGCTGCTGACCGCAGCGCTGGTGCAGGCCTTCGAGGAGTGGGGCGCCGAGATCGACCGGGTGCTGCGCGACGGCACCCAGCCTGATCTGATGGACCGACTGGAGTCCATGTGGACCGGCCTGGTCGACTCATTCGGCACGCACCGGCCACTCTGGGTCGCCGGGATCGAGGCGTTCGCACTGGCCGAGCACCTACCGGCACTGCGAGAACAACTGGCGGAGAGCTATGCCCGCGCCCGCCCAGCCCTGGCCACCTTCGTCATCCGCGATGGCGGCGAGAACGTCGCGGGGAAGACCCGTGAGGCCGTCGGCTCGTTCCTGTTGGCACTGATGACCGGGCTGACGGTGCAACGGCTACTCGACCCCGAGGCCGCCCCGTCAGGCCACGAGATGGCCGAGGCGCTGCGGCTGATCATCGGCACGGTCAACGACTCCGCCGACGCCTGACCCCGGACCGGGTTCCGCCCCCTCCCTGGCCACGGAGCCCGAACCAAAGGATGACTATGACCGAGGACCCCGCCGACGCCCACCGAGCCGTCACCGACTACACGGCCAGCTTGCCTACCAAGCGCATGGCCGCCGCGGTCCTGTTCTTCGACGACACCGACCGGCTTCTGCTTGTCGAGCCGGCCTATCACCAAGACCACTGGGAACTGCCCGGTGGCTGCGTCGAAGCGAACGAGTCGCCCCACGCCGCCGCCGTCCGCGAGGTTAGGGAAGAGCTCGGGTTGACCGTGCAGCCCGGCCCGCTGCTCGCCATTGACTGGGTGCCACCACGCCCCGACCGTACCGAAGGCCTCATGCTCGTCTTCGACGGCGGCCGATTGTCGCCGGAACAGGTCACGGCCATCCACCTGCCGCCCGATGAGTTGCGCAGTTGGGCCTGGGCAACACCGCAGGAACAGAAACTACGGCTCTCACCGTTGCTCGCCCGCCGAGCCAACGCCGGCTGGCGAGCCCGAGTCGAGGGACGGACCGCCTATCTCGAGGATGGCCACACGGTGTCCTGAACTCTCTAGTCGCGCTGCACGCCGCCGCTCCGATCAGCGGCGCTACTTACGCTCATCCGATACCCGGCCGCCGGTAGGCCAAAAGATTTGCTCGTAGGCGGATCGTTACGGCTCGGACCAACTGATCCTCCCTACTCGAAGGACTACGCGGATGCCGAGGATGCCCCGCAGGTGGGACAAGGACCAGGCCCGAGCGGACGCCGGCCCGCGGCCAGCCGACCTCGTGCCACAAGGGCCAGCGGCAGGAGCATCGATCCGATCACAGCCACCAGCATGGACGTGGCGGCTGCGGATGACCACGTCGGATTCACGGCCCGGCCGGCACCAAAATCGTCAAAGAGCATGCTGAGCGGCTGCACCGCGAGCATCCCGATCGGCGTGAGCAGGATCAGCATCGCCCACGTGCCGCTGTAGTCGCGCCGGGCGGCCAAGCCGATCGCGATCAGCAACGCGCTGACCAGCAACGTCGCCGCAGCAGCGGGCAGGGTCTTTGCGGCGGGATAGTAGTAGCCGCTGAAGTAAAATCCAGACTCCACACCGACGGCAACCGGCAGGACCGCCGCCGCAACGGCGACCGGCATGAGCCGCACCCACCAGAGGTGCTGGACCGTCGCACCGAGCGCGACGACACCGAGCACAATCTGGGGCAACAGCACCAACAACGGCGGACGGGGCAATCCGGTCAGCGCGGCGGCCGGCACGATAGCGACAGTCACCAGTACGGCCAGACCGGCCGCCCAACGAAACCATCGGCCGCTCGCCGCTACAAACAACACGGCGGCGACTAACCAGACCGCCCACGCCACTATGGCGAGCGACAGAAACGGCCCGACGTGCGGAGACCAGGGCGGTGTGGGGGTAAACGCCTCGATAGTCGCCCACCCGGTCGCGCACGTGGTCGCCGTCGTCAGTGCGAGCAGGCCGGCGAGCCGGAAGCCGGGACCGAGGTCCCGTGCGGCGCGCAGGTGCTGGCGCAGCCCACCGGCCGCAAGGTCCGCGATGTCCGCCGGCGAGGGTCTCCCCCGGATGGGTGCGGCCAGGGACAGGTAGGTGTCCACCAGTTCGGAGCCCCGCGTGCGCCGATAGTCGGCCGGATAGAACAGCGCTATCCAGCGTGCGTAGCGCCGTTCGAGATCGGTCATTGCAGGGCGCCCTCGGTCATGCCCTTCCGGGCGGTCCGACTGGCCTTCCGGCAAGTTCATGCGAATCCTCGGTTCGGGCGGGGCGCGACCTTGGCGGCGCGCAGCTGGGCGGTCGCCGCCTGGACGTTGCGGCGCATGCGTTCGACCTCGGCGGCCAGCAGGTCGCCGCCCGGTTCGGTGAGCCGGTAGTAGCGGCGCAGCCGACCATCGACGACGTCCTCGTGGTCTACGGCCACCAGGCCCCCGTCAACCAGCCGGTCCAGCGCGCCGTAGAGCGTGCCGGGCCGGAGCGAGATGCGGCCGTCGGACAGCCGGGCCACCTCGGCGATCAGGCCGTAGCCGTGCATCGGCCTGCCGGCGAGGGCCGTGAGGATGAGGAAAGTGGGTTCACGCAGTGGGGCTTCCACGCGGCACAATATATCGGCTACGAAGGCATAAGGGAACTCCGGCATGAGCTTCTGCGCCCTCCGCTACCAGGAAGCGATCCTCGCCGCGATGGTGGAGGTTGAGGCGGCCGTGGTGGCCGAACAGGGCCTCGAGCTGCTGCGTCCGTCACACAGAGGAGACGGCCTAGCACCACAGAAGAACAGCGCAGCCCATCACCGGTCCCCGATCACCTATGACCGCTGACCATGCGGAGCAACTCGCCTGAACTCACCACCGCTCCACGAGGTGTTCCCTGCCCAGCGGCGGATCGTATGATGCGGGCCAGTAATCGACGATCTTATTGATGAGTCCATGCTCGGACACCTCGAGCCAGACGCACGCGTCCTGCTGCTCGACGTCGACCCGAACGTCCAGCCACAGAGCAGCAAGGTTGCCATCAGCGACCACCCGTCGGATGCGCAACTGCCAATGGCCCGGATACTCAATGTTGAACCGCAGGAACGCGTCCACGCCGTGGATACGCTCACGGGTCTGCGGCATCTCGTAGACGACACTGTCGGTGAGCAGGGCGGCCAGTCCGGGCCAGTCACGGCGCTCCAAATGATCGACGTAACTGTGCGCAACCTGCCGGGAGATCGCGGTGCGGTCCACGGCGTGGACCGTAGCATCCGGTAGCGACATCTCCGGCAGGCCGCCGTACGCGCGTCGGCGAACCAACCGAGTTAGCAACGATGCCCTACCGCGTGGATTCTCGTCGTGGGTTCTGTCGGTGGCCAGTGCCAGACTGCGGTCCGGTTGACTCTTGAGGAGGACAGCGTGGGAGCCTGGGACAGTGGACCGTTCGACAACGACACCGCCGCCGACTGGTGCGGTGACCTCGACGACGCCAACCCGGGCGACCGCCCGAGGCTGATCCACGCTGCCCTGAACCGCGTCGCCGACGAGGACGACTACCTCGACTCCGACTACGCCTGCGAAGCGATCGCCGCAGCCGCCACTCTTGCCGCGCAGCTGCCCGGGGGTCAACCGATCCCCTCGGCCTACGCGCCCGAGTTTCTGCGCGGCGGCAGTAGCCTGCAGGTCTCCAACGACCTGGCGGCACTTGCGGTACGCGCCATCGACCGGATCATGGCCGACGACTCCGAATGGCGCGATCTCTGGCAAGAGGCCACTGACGGAGATAGCAATTCCGCCTTCAACGCCGTCCGCGACCTTCGTACGGCCCTATCCGCGCGGCGGGATGGCAGCTGACACAATCAGCGGTCCGGACGCCGACGTCCGCATTTCCTCGCTCCAAGCAGAAGCGCACTCGATGACGGGCACAACCGTTCCGTGGTGTCACCTGGCAGCAGAAACGGCATCGGCTTGCGGTGGGAGGGGGTCACTTATTCATCAGCGCGACCTTGGTGGTTGGATCAGATCCAGGTCCACGGACGGAGGGCCCGCCACAGGCGCCCCCGCCACCGGGAGCGCCGAGGATGGAGGAAGAGCTCGATGTCCTCTAGCGCAACGACGGCGGCTCCGCCAACATTGGGGACCGACCGAACATGGCGAAGGGCGGCAACTACCCGAGTTTCATCCAACTGGCCGTAAACCCTCGCCAGGTGGCCCAAACACGTGGCGGCGAGGGCCTTCACCTGGCAACTCTCGTGATTGAGCAGCTCCAGATAGAGGTCCTGCAGCTCCTTCCAGTCCCCGTCGCCGTACAGGGCGGCACCGACCATCGCATCCAGGGCGCTGACAAGCTCGCCACCATCAACCGCCGCACGTACATCAGCGGACGTTGCCGGCGGCGGGTTGTGGAACACACGATGCGTATGCCTCATAGGTCACATCCTTGCTCACCCGCGAGCCGGGCACGGGCCAGCTCGGCGCTGGACCGCCCGGCTTGTACCAGCATGACCCCTGACTACGACCAGGCAGGCACCGACTGCCCGCCCCCAATGGCCGCGTCCATATGGGAGTCAGACATGCATGCGTGGTAGCGACGCCAATCCGGGCGACCACCCGACACCGATTCGCGCTGCCCTGGACTGCACCGCCAACAAAGACGACAACCTTGACTCCAGGTAACGGCCGTCGGCACCTGCTCCGTAAGTGGTGCGAGCTCCTGGCGACGGCTATGGCTGTGGGTGTTGAAGGGCCGGCCTTCGTCATGCGGCACGGTACCAACGTTCCGGACAGGGAAGCGCTGGCGCTGACGCAGCGTAGCCATGCACTGAGCTTATCGAGTCAAGAATATCCTGTCATTGGACGCATGGCAGGTGGTGGGTGCAAGCTGGGTTCGCACCGCGAGGAACTCCGGTCCTCCCGGTTTCTCATTGACACCCGACGCGAAGGGCAGGGAATTTCTCATGGACACGGGTATTCGCCGGCCGGCGCTCATGGTAGGGAACATCTCACTGTCGTTTCACCGCGCCGCGGCCGCGGTCACCCGCCGCGTTTTGGAGGATTCTGGGCACGAAGTACGCACCATCGAGGCACCGCACCAGCGGCTCTTCGAGTTGCAGGCCGCGGGTGAGGTCGATGTGCTCGTCTCGGCCTGGCTGCCCTCCAGTCACGGGGAATACCTGGCCCCGTACCGCGACCAGGTGCAGGTCCTGCCCGCGCACTACGAGCCGTACTGCGTCTGGGCCGTGCCCCCGTACGTCCCGGCCGACGCCGTGGGCGAGGTCGCCGACCTGACCCGCCCCGACGTGGCCGACCGGATGGCCGGGACCATTGACGGCATCAACCCCGGAGCCGGCATCAGCCGCTTCTCGGCCCAGATGGTCCGTGAATACGGTCTCGACCGGCACGGTTACGCGTTCCAACCGGGAACCGAAGCTTCCTTCATCAGCCGGGTGGAGCGCGGAATCGCCGAGCGCGAATGGTTCGTGATTCCGCTCTGGCGGCCACAGTATCTGAATCTGCTCCACGGCCTGCGGCCGCTATCCGAGCCCAAGGGCCTGCTGGGCGGAGTGGACTCGGCGAGCCCGGTCATCACCAACCGCGCCATGGACGTCATCGCCCCCGAGGCGCTGGACCGTCTACCCCACCTCCACCTCGGCAACGAGGGGGTGGAGGCGATCGACAAGCTCATCAACGTCGACGGCCTGGCACCGCTGGACGCCGCCGACCGCTACCTGGGCCGCGGGGCCGCCGCCACCGGCTGATCCCGCCCCTTGTTCCATCCCCTGCCAACGCACAAATCCCCAAGGAGAGAACCAGCATGACCGCCCCCATCTCCAACCTGGGCCTGGACCACATCGCCCTGCGCACCTACGACATCGACGCCAGCGTCCGCTTCTACACCGAGGCACTCGGCTTCCGGATCGCCCACGAGTGGAGCGCGCCCGAGGCCGGCGTCAACCGCTGCGTCTTCCTCGACGCCGGTGACGACCGGGTGATCGAGCTCTTCGACGCCGCCTCCACCCCGCCCGGCGGTTCGGCGCGGGAATTCGACGCCGAGCCCCGTCCGAGCGACGAGGAGCGGGCGCAGGCCGCCACCCTGGTGCACTTTGCGATCCGTACCGAGGATCCGGCCGTGCTCTTCCAGCGGGCCGTCGCCGCCGGCGCCCGTCCGCTGATGGCGCCCGCGCGGATCGAGACCAAGGGGGCCACCGCCATGACCCTCGAGGTCAGCTTCGTGTACGGCCCCAACGGCGAGGTCATCGAGTTCATCAAGCGGCCGCGCCCGCAGCAGTCCTGACCGCTGGGCGACGTTGATCTGGCCAGACCTGGCAGCGACGTGAAGATCTCCCGGTCCGGGGTGCCCTACCCCGGACCGGGAGTTCGTCGAGAGCGCCGATCGGAGCCGCCACCCGGCGTACCGCCGCCTCGATAGCCGAGCAAACGGTTCTCGCGCTTACAGGTCACGCCGGTTCGAGGGCAGCACGACCAGCGCGGTGGCGACGGCCGCCCAGGTGGCGAGCACCGACCAGGCACCGGTGGTCGTCCAGGGCCAGGGCCTGCCCTCGGTATCGACAAAGGTCAAACGCTGCCAGGCCGGGAGCAGCATCATGTGCATGATGGTGGCCCCCGTCTGCTGCCGGCCGTTGAGCAGCGACGGCAGCACGAAGAGCAGCGTGATGGTGGCCACGATGGTCAGCACGCTGTTCCGGATGACCGCGGCCAAACCCATTCCGACCAGGGCGGACACCGGGGCCAGGACGGCCGTCGCGGCCAGTAGCCGCAACGCTGCGGGAGCACCGAACCCGACCGCCGCGTCCCGGCCGGACAGGATCCCCTGGGTCAGCCCGAACGAGGCCAGGGCCACAACCGCGCCGAACGCCGCGGTGATCCCCGCAATCACCACGGCCTTGGCCGCCAGCACCGCCCGGCGGGCCGGAACGGCGGTGAACGTCGTCCGGATCATGCCGGTGGTGTATTCACCAAGGATGGCGATCGCACCGATCGCACCGGCACCGAGCGCCAGGACAGTGGCCGCACCCATGGGGAACGACACCCCCAGCGCCCCGAACGAGCGGAAGTACTCCTGATCCTCCGGGCTCATGCCAGGGATACGTCGGTAATTACTCAGGGCGCCGTTGACGCTGATCGCCAAAGTAATCAGGAAAACCGTCGCCAGGGCCCATAAAGTGGACCGCAACGACCACAACCCGGGCAGCGGGTTCGGGCTGACCGGGCTACGCGAGCGCGTGGCGTTGCTACGCGGCGAGTTCCGGGCCGGGCCGCGCCCGAACGGCGGGTTCCAGGTGCACGCGCGCCTGCCGGTTCCGGCGGCGGCCCGATGAGCATCCGGGTCGTCCTGGCCGACGACCAGCCGCTGGTCCGGGCTGCCGCGCTCGAGATGGTCATCACCGAAACCGACGACGTCGAGGTCGTGGGCGAGGCAGGCACCGGCGAGGAGGCCGTGCGGTTGGCCGAGGAGTTGCGTCCCGACGTCGTGGTGATGGACATCCGGATGCCCGGCATGGACGGCATCGAGGCCACCCGCCAGGTCACCACGGGTCCGTCCGGGTCGAACGTGGTCGTGCTGACCACGTTTGACGACGACGCCTACGTCTACGGCGCGCTGCGGGCCGGCGCCTCGGGTTTCCTGGTCAAGGACATGGCCCTCGACGACATCCTGTCCGCAGTACGGGTGGTCGCGGCCGGTGACGCCCTGATCGCGCCGAGCGTGACTCGGCGTCTGATCGCGGACTTCACCACGCGCCCGGGATCCGCGCGCCCAGAATCCGCGCGCCTGGGACCTCCGCTTCGGGAATCCGCGCGCGCCGGATACCACGCGGAGCCCGCACGGCCGCGGCGGTCGTGAAGGCATCACCGACCGCGAGCGGGAGCTGCTCACACTGGTCGGCCGCGGGTTGTCCAATGCCGAAATCGCCGCCGACATGTCGATCAGCACCGCCACGGTCAAGACCTACATAGCGCGGCTGCTGGCCAAGCTCGATGCCCGCGACCGGGTGCACCTCGTGATCCTTGCGTACGAGGGCGGCCTGGTGCGGACATCGGGCTGAACCGGCATGCCGTCAGCTCGTGAACGCGCGTGTCGTTGCTGGGTGTTCGTCCTCCCGTCCGAACGTCGCCACCCCGGCCGACGCGACATGGCAGGTCCCGAGGCCGTGTGCTCTCGTAGGTGTCGGCGGTGCCCGCAAACGAACTTCGCGACGGCATCGCCGAGGTTTCAGCAGGTACCACCGGTCGCCGACCCGAGTCGCCTCAGGCTCTCCCTCGCCGGCGCCGTTGGAGTAGCTTCCGCCTCGATCCCGGCAGGGTCCCTGGTAGGGGTGATGAGGACCCGTGTGGGGTCCTCATCACCCCTACCAAGGATCGTCCGTCTACTCTGCCGTTTGGCCATCAAGGACCGCGCGGCGCGTACTGCTGGGGATTCTGTCGGTGGTCACAGCTATGGTTCCGTCGCTGCCCCGCCAGAAGATGCGTTCGCTGGTGGCGTTGTCGGCCGTGCCAGCGGCTACTGCACGCTGTCACACGTCACCCGGCCCGGCGGCAACCGTCTCGTCTGAGCAGGAGGTTCGTGAGTGGGCAGCACCCGTAGCTTCGAGTTCGTAGGCGGTGGGTCCGCGAAGTTCTGGGAGGTCACTTGGGATGGCCGTGAGGTGGCCGTCCGGTATGGCCGGATCGGTACGACCGGCCAGACGACCACCAAGACCCTGAACACCGAGGACGCGGCCGCTGTCTACGTCGACAAGCTGATCGCGGAAAAGCTGCGTAAGGGGTACCTCGAATCGAGCACCGACTCACCGCAGCAATCAGCCGCCACCCCGGTCGCGTCGGCGCCGACGGTCGTCGGGGCCCACCAGGAGGGTGAGCCGGTCGCGGCGGGGGTCAACGCCTCCGTGGCGCCTGCCGTTGACGAGGACGCCTTCGTCGTGCCGCCGTCGTGGCACCGCAACCTCTTCCCCCGTCGGGGTGCGCCCGGTGCGGCAGCGCGCAAGCCCGACCTGGCCGCCCGCGCCAAGGCGGTGACGCTGCTCGACAAGCTCTCCGGGCACATCGACCGGGCCCTCCGGCACACCCAGACCGAGCCGGAGGTGGCCGCGGCCGGCCTCCAACAGCTGGCGGGTAGCCCGTCCCCGCTGGGGGCGGCTGCGGTCGCCGCTGCCATGACGAACAGATCCACCTGGCGCGAGCGGGACGAGCCGCGGGGGCTCGCTGACCTGTGGTTGGCCGACTATGGACTTTCCTTTGCCGTGGCGGCAGCGGCTGAGCTGCTGTCGCTGGGCTGGAACCACGGCGGCTACCACCAGCCAGGAACCACTCCGATTCACCATCTGCGGCCGGACGAGATTCGGTCCTGGTGGGCGCACGAGTCCGGGCTCACAGTCGCCGGACGGGTCCGCGCCGCGCTCGCCGTCGCACCGGACGACCGGTATGCCGCCGCCATGACTGTCCTCGGCCCGTTCCGGCAAGGAACTCTGCACCAGCGGGTGGCGGCGGCGTTTCTCGCGCCCACCGAGACCGACTGGCACGACGAAACCGTCGCGGCCGTCTCCGCCGCCGGAAACCGAGTGCTGGCGACGATCCTCCTGACCGTGGTGACCTCCCCAACGCACGTCGCCCAGGCGGTTGACCACGCCCACGACCACTCTGTTTTCCGGTCGACGGCGCTGCTCTACTCGTTCGTGGCGGGTGCCGGCCCGGCGACGGCGCCCACGCTCGCCGCCTGGTTCGACAACGCGTACGCCGAGGCCGACGTCAAACGCAGGCTGCTCGCGGTGTTGGCCGCGGTGCCGGGCGACGAGGCGTTCCAACTGCTGCTCGACCGGTGCGACCAGAAGTACGTGCCAGCTGCGTTGCGGGACGCCGCCGGACGGTTTCCCGTCCGTGGGCTTCGGCTGCTCGCGGGGAGCGGGCGGCGCGGTCTGGATGACCTGCTGCGGGCGCACGTGCTCGCCAACCCCGAGGTGGCGGAGCGGATGCTCCCAACGCTGCCGGACGACGCGGCTGGACGGATTCGCGCCGCCTTGGCGGCGACGGTCGCGGTTACCGAGGCATCCGCGGAGGCCCTTCCCCACCTGCTCGCCCGTCCGCCCTGGCTCATCAGGCGGCCGACCCGCCGACCGGTCGTCATTGACGGCCTGGTGTGCCGGGATGAGCCGACGATCGTGTGGGCTACTGGCGAGCACGACACGTGGCGCGACGACAGTAGCCACTACCGGCGCTGGTCCAATCGGGACGACAGCTGGGAGTCGGTGGCGGCGCGGGTGCGCGACGGCCGGGGCAACTGGTGGGAGGCGGCTGACTTCTTTGTGCGCGCGCCCGACGAGATCGCCCGCCCGCTGATCGGCGACTGGCGTCCGGAAAACCTGTGGGACGGCGGGTCGTGGATGCGCATGGTGGTGGGCCGTTTCGAACTCGACGCCCTACCCGCCGCCCTCGACGCCGCCCGGCGCAGTCCGGTGACACTGGCCGGAATGCTGCTGCCGTACGCGTCCCCGGAGATCGCGGTCTTGATGGTCGACTGGCTTGGCCGGCTCAAGTCGACCCGTGCCACGGTCCAGGCCTGGTTGACCCGGCACACCGCAGCGGCCGCCCGGGCGCTGGTCCCGCCGGCGCTGGGCCGGCCCGGGACCGAACGACGCCAGGCCGAACGGGCGCTGTGGGCGTTGGCTGGCGGCGGGCACGCCGACGAGGTCCGCCTGGCCGCAAAAGGTTATGGACCAGCGGCGGCTGAGGCGATCGACGAACTGCTGGCCGTTGACCCGCTCGACGCACTGCCGGCAAGGATCCCGAAACTGCCAGGCTGGGCAGACCCGGGCCTGCTGCCCCGCATCCAGCTGCGCGACGGATCGGGTGCCCTGCCGCTGCCGGCCGCCAGCCACGTGATCACCATGCTCGCGATGTCGCGCCCCGGCGACCCGTACGCTGGTGTCGCGGTCGTCAAGGACGCCTGCGAGCCGCGCAGCCTCGCCGACCTCGCCTGGGCACTGTTCCAGAATTGGCAGGCCGCGGGTACCCCGTCGAAGGAGAGTTGGGTACTCAACGCGCTCGGGCTCGTCGGCGACGACGACACCGTGCGCCGGCTCGCACCGGTGATCCGGGCCTGGCCCGGCGAGGGCGGTCACACCCGGGCGGTCGCCGGCCTCGATGTGCTCGCCGCGATTGGCACCGACGTGGCGCTGATGCATCTGCACGGCATCGCGCAGAAGGTGAAGTTCAAGGGTCTCAAGGAGCGGGCCAACGCCAAGATGCGCGAGGTCGCGGCCGGGTTGGGGTTGGCGCCGGATCAGCTCGCCGACCGGCTCGTACCGGACCTGGGGCTCGACGCGAAGGGCAGCCTCACCCTCGACTACGGCCCGCGGCAGTTCGTGGTGGGCTTCGACGAGCGGCTCAAACCGTATGTACGGGACGCTGACGGAAAGCGGCGCAAGGACCTACCGAAGCCCGGAGTCAAGGACGACGCTACCCTCGCGCCCGCCGCCTACCAGCGGTTCGCCGGGCTGAAGAAGGACGTCCGTACCATCGCCAGCGAGCAGATCCGCCGGCTGGAGCAGGCGATGGTGACGCAGCGACGGTGGACGGGGGCCGAGTTCCGTCAGCTCTTCGTGGGGCACCCGCTGGTGTGGCATCTGGTACGGCGGTTGGTGTGGGGGCGGTACGACGAGCGGGGTGAGCTGGTCGGTGCCCTGCGGGTGGCCGAAGACCGGACGTTCGCCGACGTCAACGACGACCCGGTGTCGCTCCCCGACGACGCCGTGGTCGGCGTCGTCCACCCGGTGCACCTGGCCGATAGCGTGGCCGCCTGGAGCGAGGTATTCGCCGACTACGAAATTCTGCAACCGTTCCCGCAGCTCGGCCGGGACGTACACACGCTGACCGGGACAGAGCTGACAGCACACCGGCTGACCCGGTTCGAGGGAATCACCGTGCACGTGGGCAAGCTGCTCGGCCTGGAGCGCCGCGGGTGGTACCGGACGTCGCCGGAGGACGGCGGCGTCCAGTGCAATGTCGAGCGCGAACTACCGGGCGGGGGCGGCGTCGTGATCGGGCTCGACCCGGGCATCGCCGTCGGCCTGGTCGACGAGTTCGTTGACCAGAAGCTGTACGAGATCTGGGTACGGCGTGCCCAGGACAGTTACTGGAGCGACAAGCAAGTGGTGTCGTTCGGTGACCTTGACCCGGTTACCGCTTCCGAGATCATTCGTGACCTTGAGGAGATCACCGCATGAGCGTGGCTAACGGGCGATCGGCCGGCGCGGTGCGCGCCGACGGCGGTGCTACGCCCCGGGTGCAGCGGCCGCCGGCCGAGGTGCGCTACGCCGACGAGTTGACGCGGCTACGCGCCGAGGACACTGCGGAGCGGCCGCCCGGCTGGGCGCTGAGCCTGCAGGCGGCCCGGCAGTTCATTCTCGGTGACGAGCGGGCCGGCATCCGTCGCAAGTTCGTCGGTGACCCGTCGCTCATCGACCGCGCCCTGGTCACCCTCGCCACCAGTCGCGGCCTCATGCTCGTCGGCGAGCCGGGCACGGCCAAGTCGCTGCTGTCGGAGCTGCTGGCCGCTGCGGTCAGTGGCAACTCCACATTGACCATTCAGGGCGGCGCGGCGACAACCGAGGATCAGATCAAGTACTCGTGGAACTACGCCCTACTCGTCGCCGAGGGTCCGTCCCGGCGCTCCCTGGTTCCGGCGCCGCTGCTGCGCGGCATGACGGAGGGCAGGGTGGTCCGGTTCGAAGAGATCACCCGCTGTCCCCTGGAGGTGCAGGACTGCCTGCTGTCACCGCTGTCCGACCGGGTGCTCGCGCTGCCGGAGCTGACCGGCGACGACGCCATGGTCTTCGCCCAGGAGGGATTCAACATCATCGCCACGGCTAACACCCGTGACCGCGGTGTCAACGACATGAGCTCTGCGCTCAAGCGGCGGTTCAACTTCGAGACGGTCTTCCCGATCGCCGACTTCGACACCGAACTGGCGCTGGTCGTCGCCGAGGCGGGCGAGCTGCTACGTCGCTCCGGGGTGACTGTCGAGCCCCGGCGCGACGTTCTCGAGGTGCTGGTCACCGCCTTCCGTGAGCTGCGCGTCGGCCAGACGTCCCGCGGCGACGCGATGGAGCGCCTGTCAGCCGTGATGAGCACCGCTGAGGCGGTGTCGGTCGCCCACGCCGTCGGGCTACGCGGCTGGTTCCTCCGGGGTGAACCGGGCACGGCCGCCGATCTCGTGTCGTGCCTCGCCGGCACGGCCGCGAAGGACAACCCGGACGACCTGGCCCGGCTGCGGCGCTACCTCGAGCAGCAGGCCAGTCGGCGCTCCGGCGGGCCGTGGAAGGAGCTGCACACCGCCCGGCACCTGCTGCCCGGCTGATGGGAGCCACTTTTATCGGCGTGCGCCACCACAGCCCGGCCTGCGCCCGGCTCGTCGCCGAGACAATCTCGGCACTACGGCCGGCGTACGTGCTGGTCGAAGGACCAGTCGACATGAACGGACGGCTCGACGAACTGCTACTCGACCACGAGCTGCCCGTCGCGGTCTTCACAAGCTACCGGGATGCGGAACGGCAGCATGTCTCCTGGGCGCCGTTCTGCGCGTACTCCCCGGAGTGGGTCGCGCTGACCACGGGCCGCGAGGTGGGTGCCCAGCTGCGCTTCATCGACCTGCCCGCCTGGCATTCCGCGTTCGCCCGACGGCGTAACCGCTACGCGGACGCCGAGCAGCGGTACGCCGACGTGATGGAGTCGCTGTGCCGCACGTTCGCGGCCGACAACGTCGACACGCTGTGGGACCACCTGTTCGAGGTCCCCCCGGCCGACGGCCTCGCCGAGCGGCTCGCCGTCTACTTCGACCTGGTTCGCGGTGAGTCGACGGCCGGTCCGGAGGACACCGAGCGGGAGGCATACATGGCCCAGTGGGTGCGGGCGGCCGTCGCCGACGCCGGGGACCGGCCGGTCGTCGTCGTCACCGGTGGGTTTCACCGGCCGGCACTCATCCAGCTCAGCGCCACCACCAACAGCGCCCCGTCCCCAGTCGACCCCACCTGGCCGCAGACTCCAGGACTCCCGGCCACAGCGGCCGGCGGCAGCTACCTGGTGCCGTACTCGTTCCGCCGGCTCGACGCCTTCGACGGTTACCAGTCCGGGATGCCGTCGCCGGACTACTACCAGCGGCTCTGGGACGCTGGTCCGGAGTCCGCCGCGGACCAGCTGATGGCCGCGGTGGTCGGGCGGCTGCGGGAACGGCGGCAGGCGGTGTCGACGGCGGACCTGATCGCGGCGCGCGTATCGGCGGAAGGGCTCGCCCGGGTACGCGGCCACCGGTTCCTCGCTCGAGTTGATGTCCTTGACGGGCTGGCCGCCGCACTGGTCAACGAGGCGCTCGACGTACCCCTGCCCTGGTCGACCCGGGGCACCCTGCGCACGGGCACCCATCCCGCGATAGTCGAGATGGTCGCCGCCCTCAGCGGCGACCGCGTCGGCCGGCTGCATCCGTCAACCCCACTGCCGCCGCTGGTGCGGAACGCCGAGGCCGATCTGGAGCGGCACGGGCTCGGTCGGCCCGACGACGTGAACCTGAAGCTGACCGACCCGACCGATCTGGAGCGCAGCCGGATCCTGCACCGGCTGCGAGTCCTGCGGATCCCCGGCTTCACCCGGCACGCCGGCCCCACCACCGGCATCGACCCGGTCCTCAACGAAGAGTGGAGCGTACGCGCCGACGACAACCGCCTGCCGGCCCTCATTGAGGGCGGCGGCTACGGCCGCACGCTCGATGAGGCAGCGACCGCGGTGCTGGCAGATCAGATCGCCGCTGCCCGAGGTGACATGGACCAGCTGGCCGCCGCCCTGTTCGACGCGGCCCTGTGCGGCAGCGGCCAGCTCTCCGACCGGGTACTGCACGATGTCACCAGGGCGGTCGCCGCCGCACCCGAGATGGGGCCGGTCGGCCGGGTGCTGGCCGTCGTACTCGCGTTGTGGCGCCACGACCACCTGCTGGGCACCGCTCGCACCGGCACGCTGGGCGCGGTCGTCAAAGCCGGTGTAGAGCGCGTCCTGTGGCTCGCCGAGGGGGTTTACGGCGGAGCGGCACCAGCCGAGTCGGCGCGGATCGACGCGCTGGTGGCAGTCCGCGACGCCCTCGTACACGCCCGGTCCGCGCTCGGGCTCGACCGTGAAGCGGCCCTGGCCGTGACGGCCCGGATCGCCAGCAACGCGGACGTGCCGCCGGACCTCCGTGGGGCGGCGTTCGGCTTCGCCTGGTCCCTCGGCGCCCAGGTCGAGCCCGTTCGCGCCGTACGCGGCGCGTTCGCCCCGGCGTCGGTCGGTGACTGGCTCGCCGGGACGTTCGCGCTGGCCCGCGAGGAGGTCCTGGCAGCCGACGGCGTCCTCGATCTGCTCGACGAACTGCTCAGCGGGATGGGCGAACAGGAGTTCCTCATCGCCCTGCCGGCGTTGCGTCAAGCGTTCGCGTACTTCCCACCCCGGGAACGCGAGACGATCGCCCGGCACGTGCTGGCCCGGCGCGGCGTCGCCGGGTCGGGTCAGGCGCTGCTGCGGCTGCCCACCGCGCCCGACGTGGTCGCGGCCGGCCGCGACCTCGACGAACGGGTCAACGCGCTTCTCGCCCGGGAAGGACTGTTGGACACGTGACCGATTCCGAACTCGAACGGTGGCGGCTCGTGCTCGGCGAGCCCGGCAACGCCGCCCTCGGCGGCCGACCGCTCGCGGCCGGGACCGCGGCCCGTGACGCCGCGCTCGAATGGCTGTACGGCCGCGACGAGGAACTCGGTCGCCGGGGCGTACGCCGCGCCGGCAGCCGGTACGGCGGGGACGGTCCCGCGACGCTGACCACGGTCGACTGGCTCGACGACATCACCCGACTCTTCCCCCGCGAAACCATCGACCGGCTGCAACGCGACGCGGTGGAGCGGTACGAGATCCACGACATCGTGACCGACCCCGCCGTCCTGGAACGTGTGGAGCCTAGCCAAAACCTGCTCAAAGCGGTGCTGCTCACGAAGCACCTGATGAACCCGCAGGTCCTGCGGCTGGCCCGGCGCATCATCGAAGCGGTCATCCGCCAACTCATGGACCAGCTGGCGACCGAGGTGCGGGTGGCGTTCACCGGCGCACGGGCCCGCCGGCCGAGCCGGTTCCGGCAGGCACGCAACTTCGACGTCCGGCGCACCATCAACGCCAACCTCGGCCACTACCGGCCCGAAGAGCAGCGGCTGTTCATCGAGACGCCGTACTTCTTCTCACGCACCCGCCAGCACATCAACCAGTGGCAGGTGATCCTGCTCGTCGACCAGTCCGGGTCGATGGCCGGCTCAGTCATCCACTCCGCGGTCACCGCCGCCTGCCTGTGGGGACTGCCCGGCGTCCGCACCCACCTGGTCGCCTTCGACACCGACGTCGTCGACCTGACCAGCGATGTTGACGACCCGGTCGAGCTGCTGATGAAAGTCCAGCTCGGCGGAGGCACCAACATCGGCCGCGCGGTGGACTACGCCGCGCAGCTCATTGAGCAGCCCCGGCGGGCCATCGTCGCGCTGATCACGGATTTCTACGAGGGCGGATCGGAGGAGCGGCTCGTGCGTGCCGTAAGCGGCCTGGTCGAGCAGGGCACCAAGGTGCTCGGGCTGGCCGCGCTCGACGAACAGGCCAACCCGGTGTACGACCGTGGGGCTGCACAACGCCTCGCCGACGTCGGCGCGTCCGTCGGCGCGATGACACCGGGCGAGCTCGCCACGTTCGTCGCCGAGCAGGTGGGCCGATGAGCGCACCCCCCGCCACCGGCCGCGGCGACCTGCTGGCGCTGACGCCCGATTCGCTGGCCGCCCTGACCAACCGAGGGCTCGTCAAGCGGGCCACCAAGGAGCTCGACCAGGCCGCGCCGGCCGTCACCGTGGACGGCGATGGCATCGTGCGCGGCGCCTTCCCCGACGGCATCGCGGCGAGCCTGCCAATCGGCGGCCTGGGCGTGGGCGTCTGTTCCTGCGACGCCACCACGGTCTGCCGCCACCTCATCGGACTCATCCTCGCCTACCAGCGGCGACACACCGCGACCAGCTCTCACGCCGACCAGCGGCGACACACTGCGACCAGCTCGCACGCCGACCCCGGCCCGCGGCCGGGTTCCCCGATCGACGGTCCGTCCGCCGCACCGCCGAGCACCGGCACCGGCCCGGCCGTGTGGTCACCGGGCTCGTTCACCGACGAGCAGCTCACCAGCCGCATCGGCGCCCGACTGATGGCCGCCGCCCGGCGGGTGGAGCGCGCCGGATACCTGGCCCGGGTACGCCGCCCCACATCCATCGATCCCGTCCCCACCGTCGAACTGGGCTCGGCCACCGTACGCTTCCTCGTCCCCCGCGACCTCGGCTTCGTACACACCGATGCCGTCGACGGGGTCCGCGACGACGTGGTAGCACTCGCCGTGTGGGCATTCCGGGTCGCCGACGAGCACGCGCCCGGCCTGACCGAGGCGCGGGTCGAGGTCGGCGGGCCGACCAACGACGACGGCAGCGGCTCGGGGCTCGAGGCGACGCTCCTGCTCGCCGACCGGGTGCTGCGCGACGGCGCCGTGCATATCGGCACCGGTATGGCGGCGGCGGTCGCCGAGCAACAACAGGCCCTGGCCGCCGTCGGGCTGCGCTGGCCGCTGCTCGCCCTTGACGACCTGGCCGACCAACTGACGGCGTACCGGGAACGCAGCGCCCGGTACCGGCCGGACACGCTGGCCGGACTGATTCTGGAGCTGCATGCCCGTCACCGGGCGGTCTGTAACGGCGGCGGCAGTCCGCCGGCTCTGGTGCTCGGCACAGACGAGGCAGCCGAAACCCCCCTTCGCCGGGTGCGGCTCGACTCCCTCGGCTGCCGGGTGTCGGCGGTTGGCGAGCAACGTACGGTGGAAATCTTCCATGCGCACGCCGAGACGGCCACGGTGCTGGTGCTACGGCGTAGCTGGGACGGGGAGGCCGATGGCGCCGCCCTGGCCCGCCGACGCATCGGTGGAGCCACCGTCGGTGCCTTGGCCGCGGGCAACGTGGTGACCGAGTCCGCCGTACGCAGCGCGAGCCGCGCTGTTCGGCTGGCCACCAGCCGGGTCGCCCAAACCACAGTCAACCCGTCGCAGGGGCATTGGGACGCACTACCCGAGGCGCTGGTCGTGCGGGACATCGACGCGCTCGGCGTCGAGCTCGACGCGCTACCACCGCGGGTGGTCCGACCCCGCATCGAGGCCGAGTTGGTACGCGTCGTGGCGGTCGCCGACGTCCTGACCGTCAACTACTCGCCCGGTCAGCAGCGCCTCGACGCCGTCATCGTTGATGCGCGCGGCACCCACGCCACAGTCACAGCCACCCACACGGGTGCCGCGCCCGGCCGACTCGACGCGGTGGCGGCGGCTCTCACCGGCAAGAACGGCCGGGTCCAACACGTCAGCGGGATCGTGCACCGCTCCGCCGGCGGAGTGGTGATCGATCCCCTGGCGTTCGCCGTGGATGGTGCGATGGTCGTACCGGACCTGGCGCCTTCGGTGGCGAGTCACCTCGGGTTCGACGGCGGCGACGAGCCCGGCCAGCTGGTCGCCGCGCTGCAAGAAAGCCGCACGCTACTCACCACCGTTGCCCACCAGGGGCTGCTGCACCTGCCGGCCACATACCCCGACCGCCTGCTCGGCGCAGCCCGCGAGCTGACGAAGGTTGGGCTGCGGCGGGTGGCCAGCGCCGTCAACGTCTTCGCCGGGACGCTCGGCGCAGACCCCGGCGAAGACGCGGTGAGAGCATGGAGGGACGCCTACTTGCGCGTAGAGGTGGCCCTCGACCTGTGTTATTGAGCCGTAGCCGCCGCGCATTCATGCCGCCGCCAGAACCAACCCGAGATCGGGAAGGCGTTGTTCGGCAAGCCAGAGGTCCGCTACGCCGCAGGGCTGATCAGCACATGTCTGGCCTTCGGATCAATCACCGGCGCTGTCTTCGGTGCCACCGCCGGTCACGCTTGCCAGGCGCTGGGCCGGCAGGGTCAGGACCAGCATGACCGCGAGCGCCGGAATCGCCGCAGCGACGAGAAAGGCCGTGCCGGCGTTGGTGTGGCTGACCAGCACGCCGCCGAGAGCGTAGCCGCCGGCGCCACCGAGACCGGTCGCGGAAGCGAGCCACGTGAACGCCTCGGTCCGGCAGCGCGCGGGCGCGAGAAGACCGCAGATCGTGGCCAGCGTGGTCGCTGCCGGTGCGATCGCGAGTCCGGCCAGGAACATCAGGGGATAGAGGGCCGCGAGGTTCTGACCACTCAACAGGGTGCAGAATCCGAGGCCGGTCAGGGCCAGTAGGACTCCGCACTGCCGCCGGATGCCTCCGGGCCAGTCCCGCGTGCCGAACGCGAGCCCTCCCGCCACGCTCCCGGCCGCCCAGACCGCCAACAACCCTCCCGCTGCGGACGTCGACCCGAGTTCGATGGCCCGGGCGATGACCCCGACCTCGATGAACCCGACCGCCGCCATCTGCATCGCCACGATGGGCAGGAGGGGAGCGAGGGCCAACAACCCGCGGTCCAACAACCCGCGGCTTCGGGTGATCGCCCGGATGTGCTCACCCTTCGACCAACCCACCATGGCGGCGAACAGCCCGGTGCCGACCAGACTCACCACGCCAGCGATCAGCAGCGCGGTCATGGGCGAAGCCACTACCACCAGTGCGGCGACGAGCGCGGGACCCCCGATGAACATGACCTCCGTGCCGATCGTGTCCAGGCTCAGGGCACTGGTCCGCTCGCTCGGCTTGCTGAAACTGCGGATGAACACGGAGCGGATAGCCGCACCCAGCGGCGGGGTCGACGCGCCAGCGACCGCTGCGAGCGGCCAGATGAACGGCGCGGGCACCACGACGAGGGCGATGATGCCCGCCGCATTGATCGCCGCCGCGATGACCAGCACGTACGGCCCCCGGCGGTCGACCATCCGGCCGAGGACGACGAAGCCGAAACTCGCGGTAACCGCATAGATGGCCACAACCGCGCCCCCGGCCCCTAACCCGCCGAGGTGCTGTTGGGCGAACAGGAGTAACGCGAGCGGGACCATGGTCTGGGTGAGGCGTGCGATCAGCGAGCCGAGGAAAGCCCACCGAACCGTCCGGTGCGAGGCCACCGCGAGGTACCGACGCACTCCGGCGGGGGTGGCCACCGGTGGTGCGGAGGTCTGGTCCGGGGCGGTGCTCACGCCTGCCTTCCCCCGGGCATGGTCTGTGGGAACCCGTAGAGGATCAGTCGGACGGGCTCCTGCGCCTCCGAGGACGCCAGTTCGGCGCGACGTACGTGCTCCCGTGTGATCGACTCCACTTCCAGCCCCCAGGCGTGCAGTTCGGCGGGCGACATCAGCGCGGTGCGGCTGTGCATCGTCACCGACGAGTTCCACCCGGCGTGACGCTCGTCGTGCCCGGCCACGAACTCCTGCAACAGGGCCTGGTCCCGGTGCAGCCGGACGCGCATGAACTGCTCCTGCGCCGTCTCCATCTCTGGGTCATCCGTCGGCATCTCCTCCAGGGGCACGTCGGTCTCCCCGGTCGCCCGGCGCCAGGGGCGCTCCCGAAGGCTGGCTCCCTCCACCACGGCCGGCTCGACCAGGCCCTGCGCGGCGAGGATACGCAGGTGATAGGAGCAGGTCTTCGGGGTGAGGCCGAGCAGCGTGGCACTTTCACTCGCCGTCAGCGTGTCCCGCACCCGAAGCAAGTCGAGGAGCGCCAGGCGGGTCGGATGTGCCAACGCCCGCAGTCCCTCAAGCGTGGTCACCGATCGAGTCGTGGAAGACATGTTCCGGAACACTACTTCCCAAGTTGCCGGCGGTCAAGGAACGGACGGGGTGACGACGATCGCGTACCGCCAGCCGATCCGCAGCGACCAGACCGCCACCCCGCTTGCCGGCCTGTTCATCAACTCGCAACCCGACGGCGCCGCCCCAAGCGGATAGTTGCGCAAAGCCCCGCCCCAGCGCCCGGCGGCACTCATCGACAGGGCCGGAGAGAGCTACGCCGACAGTTAGGCGGAGCTGCACCCGGAGCCGGGGAATCTGCGGCGATAGGCGTGAACCGGCGCCGCTCAGCCCAGGCGTCGGTGTTGAGCACCACCATCCCGCCGACGGCGACGTCAATGGTGGCGTCCTCGGTCGGCAGATTCTGTGAATCATCCGCCCGGACTCGGCCCGGTGGTCACCGAGCCGGCGAACCGTAAATCGAGAGCCCCTTCTACATCCTCAAAGCTCGAAATACACCTCTACTGAGGTCAAGCTGATCGGCACGAGGACGCGGATGCCCAACGATCGTGGCGTGGCGCCTCCGCCTTGGCGCTACACCCGTCAGGACGGTTCATAGGCGAGATTGGGTCGCAGCCACCGCTCGGCGTCAACGACACTGATGGCGCGGCGGGCGGCGTAGTCTTCGATCTGGTCCCTGCCGATGCGGCCCACGGTGAAGTATTTCGCCGCCGGGTTGGCAAAGATCAGCCCGCTGACGCTGGCTGCCGGCGTCATCGCAAAGGACTCCGTCAGACCGATGCCGAGGTCGGTGGCTTTCAGCAGGTCGAACAGGTCCCGTTTCTCGCTGTGGTCCGGGCTGGCGGGGTAGCCGAGCGCCGGTCGGATGCCCCGGAAGCGTTCGGCGTGCAGGTCCGCGAGGTCCGGCGTGGCGTCTGGTTCGAACCAGTCGCGGCGGGCCTTCAGGTGGATGTACTCGGCGAAGGCTTCGGCAAGCCTATCGGCCAGCGCCTTGACCATGATTGCGCGGTAGTCGTCGTGCTGGGCCTCGTAGTGCGCGGCCAGGGCATCCGCGCCGTGGATCGTGACGGCGAAGCCACCCAGGTGGTCACCGTCGGGGGCCACGTAGTCGGCCAGGCAGCGATTGTTCCGGCCGGCCGGCTTTACCGTCTGCTGGCGTAGCATCGGCAGGCGCACCCCGTTGCCGAGGACGATGTCGTCGCCCTCGGAGTGCGCGGGCCAGAAGCCGTAGACACCTCGGGCTTGGAAGGAGTCGTCCTTCGTGATCTGGTCCAACAGGGCGTTGGCGTCGTCGTAGAGCTCGCGGGCGACCGGCTGATCCAGGATCGCCGGGAACTTGCCCTTGAGTTCCCAGGCCAAAAAGAGGAACTGCCAGTCGATCATCTCGCGCAGCTCGGGCAGGGTGGGCTGGACCGTCCGCCAGCCGGTGAAGGCCGGGGTCGGCAGGTCGCTGAAGTCGACCTGCTCGCGGTTGGCGCGGGCCTCAGCCAAGCCGAGCATCGGCTGGGAGTGCCGGTTGGCGTGCGCCTCGCGCAGCTGCTCCTGCTCGACGCGGTTGGCGCGGTCCAGCTCGCGGGCCCGACCGTCGTCGAGCAGGTCGGAGACCACGCCGACGACCCGGGACGCGTCGAGCACGTGCACGGTTGTGCCGTCGTACGAGGGGGCGATACGCACGGCGGTGTGTTGACGCGATGTCGTGGCCCCGCCGATCAGCAGGGGCACCTTGAGGCCGCGGCGCTGCATCTCGGCGCCGACGGTGACCATCTCGTCCAGCGATGGCGTGATCAAGCCGGACAGGCCAATGGCGTCGGCGCCCTCGGCGACGGCCGTGTCCAGAATCCGGCCGGCCGGAACCATCACGCCCAGGTCGATGACCTCGTAGTTGTTGCAGCCCAGGACCACGCCGACGATGTTCTTGCCGATGTCGTGCACATCGCCCTTCACGGTTGCCAGCACGACCTTGCCCTGCCCGCGGCCCGGGTCGATCCGGCCCTCCAGGCGGGCCTGCTCCTTCTCGGCTTCCATGAACGGTTCGAGGTAGGCCACCGAGCGCTTCATGACCCGGGCGCTCTTGACCACCTGCGGCAGAAACATCTTGCCGGCGCCGAACAGGTCACCGACGATCTTCATTCCGTCCATCAGCGGACCCTCGATGACGTTGAGGGGTCGGGCGAGGCCCTGCCGGGCCTCCTCCGTGTCCTCTTCGATGAAGTCGACGATGCCGTGGACCAGCGCGTATGACAGCCGCTCGTGCACCGGCGCCTCGCGCCAGGAGAGGTCGACCGCACGCTTGGTGCCGGAACCGGTAACGGTCGACGCGAAGGTGACCAGGCGGTCGGTGGCGTCCGGGCGCCGATCGAAAATCACGTCCTCAACGAGTTCGACGAGGTCGGCGGGGAGGTCGGCGTACACGGCGAGCTGGCCGGCGTTGACGATGCCCATGTCCAACCCGGCGCGGACAGCGTGCAACAGGAACGCCGAATGCATCGCCTCGCGAACCACGTCGTTGCCCCGGAAGGAGAATGACAGGTTGGAGATGCCGCCGCTGGTGCGGGCACCCGGGCAGCGCTCCTTGATCAGCGGGAGGGCGTCGATGAACGCCTTCGCGTATCCGTTGTGCTCGGCGATGCCGGTGGCGACCGCGAGGACATTCGGGTCGAAGATGATGTCCTCCGGCGCGAATCCGACCTGCTCGACGAGCAGATCGTAGGCCCGGGCGCAGATGGACACCTTCCGTTCGGTGGTGTCGGCCTGGCCGTGCTCGTCAAAGGCCATCACCACCACGCCGGCGCCGTAATCGTGGATCCGGCGGGCCTGTGCCAGGAACGACTCCGGGCCTTCCTTGAGGCTGATGGAGTTGACCACGCCCTTGCCCTGCACGCACTTGAGGCCGGCTTCGAGCACCGTCCACTTCGAGCTGTCAATCATTACCGGGATCCGGGCGACCTCAGGCTCGGTGGCGATAAGGTTCAGGAAGGTCGTCATGGCGCGCTCGCTGTCGAGCAGGTCCGCGTCCATGTTGACGTCGAGCAGGTTGGCGCCGCCGCGGACCTGCTCCAGGGCCACGTCGACCGCGCCCTGATAGTTCTCCGACTCGATGAGTCGACGGAACTTGGCCGAGCCGGTGACGTTGGTGCGCTCACCGATCATCACGAACCCGGTGTCCGGTCCGATCGCGAAGGGCTCCAAGCCACTGAACCGGGTGGCTTCGGGCCGGGCGGCAACCGTCCGTGGCGGGGTGTCGGCCACGGCGGCGGCGATCCGGGCGATGTGCTCCGGTGAGGTGCCGCAGCAGCCACCGGCGATGTTGAGCAGGCCGGACGCGGCGAACTCGCCGAGCAGGCCGGCGGTCTCCTCCGGCGTTTGGTCGTAGCCGCCGAAAGCGTTCGGCAGACCGGCGTTGGGGTGACACGCCACGTAAGTCCCGGCGATCTTGGAAAGCTCCTCGATGTGCGGGCGCATCTCGGCCGCGCCCAGCGAGCAGTTCACGCCGACGACCAGCGGATCGGCCCGCTCGACCGAGCGCCAGAAAGCCTCCACGGTCTGCCCCGACAGCGTCCGGCCGCTGAGGTCGACGATGGTCACGGAGATCCACAGCGGCAGCTGCGGCGCGACCTCACGAGCTGCGGCGATTGCCGCTTTCGCGTTCAACGTGTCGAAGATCGTCTCGATCAGCAGGAGGTCGACACCGCCCTCGGCCAGGGCCGAGATCTGCTCCGCGTACGCCGCGCGCACCTCGTCGAAGTCGACGGCGCGATACGCCGGGTCCTCGACCCGCGGCGACAGCGACAGCGTCACGTTCAGCGGCCCGACTGAGCCGGCCACGAATCGGCTACCGAACTCGTCCGCCGCCTGCCGGGCCAGCCGCGCACCCTGAACGTTCATCTCCCGAACCAGTGACTCGAGCCCGTAGTCGGCCTGGCCAATGCTCGTCGCCGTGAAGGTATTGGTGGTGGTGATGTCGGCACCGGCGGCCAGATACTGCCGGTGTACGTCCAGAATGACGTCGGGCCGGGTGAGGTTGAGCAGGTCGGGGTCGCCGCTGACATCCTGCGGATGGTCGACGATCAGGTCGCCTCGATAGTCCGCGGCGGTGAGCTTCGCGGCCTGCAGCATCGTCCCCCAGGCGCCGTCCAGCACCAGAACCCGCTGCGACATCAGCTGTCGCAGCGACGATGCCGCGCTTTTCTGGCTCGATAACGCGCTCACGCGGCCGCCTCCAAAGCTCGGAGGCGCCCTTGTTGAAGAACTTCAGGGCCGAGCGTGGCGGGCTCCGCCCGTCGCAGCGCCTCTCGACCCAACACGCAGATAGTACCCGACCCGCTCGCCTGAGTGTCCCCCGTGAGGCGTCGGCAGCTGGCTGCTGCGGTCACGCGGCAAGCCCGATCATGACGAGCACCGCCCTTCACCGGCGATGTAGCGGCGGAGCCACATCGCCGTTACTCCGAGCACGTCGGCGGCAGATTTCCGGCTCCGAGCGGCGGACTCAGAGACCGTACGGCGGTCGATCCTCAGGCTTCCCTCCCGGACGTGCTCGGCGAAGGCGTCGCCCACAGCGTTCACGCACCGGGCGGCGAGACGGTCGACGTCAACGCGCTCCGCGGGCGGCAGCGGTGCGCCGGCGGCGGCCCGGACCGCCTGCGCGGCACCGAGCAGCACGGCCGCGCGCTCGTGGTCGCCCAGCAGGGCGTACGTGCCGGCGGTGCCCTCGATCGAGAGCGCGATGCTGCGCGGATCACCGGTCCCCCAGGCCACCTCGATGCCCTCGCGGTGCAGACGCAGCGCCGTCTCGCCATCGCCGCGCTGCTCGGCGGTGAAGCCGAGCTCGGCGAGGATCAGGGCCGCGCCGTGCTCGCCGTCGAGTTGCCCGCACCAGTCGAGCCACCGCCGCAGGTGCGTCTCAGCGGCGTCGAGCCGGCCCTGGCGGCGGGCCACCATGCCGAGGCCGACCTCGGCGAACTGCTGCCCGAAGGTGTAGCTCTGCTCGGCGGCCAGCCGCAGTGCCCGCTCGTGCAGCTCGCGCGCCTGCGCGTAGTCACCGTGCAGCAGTGCGAGGCGGCCGAGCCCCGACATCTTCGTGGACACCTCGTTCCACAGTCCCAGGGCCTCGGCCTCGCGCAGGCCGTCGCGGTGCAGCCGGGCCGCCTCGTCGTAGCGGCCGAGCACCTCGGCCCGGGAGGCCAGGGCGTCGGTCGCCTGCAGCCTGCCCCAGCCGTCGCCCAGTTCGCGGAAGAGAGTGGCGCTCTCCTCGCCGTACCGCCGGGTCGCCTCGAGATCTCCACACAGGATGCTGCGGGTGGCCAGCGCGGCCATCGCCGCCGCGGTGCCCCAGGCGTGGCCGAGGCCGCGGAACTCCAGCAGGGCCTGGTCGAGATGCTTCTCGGTGCTGTCCTGGTCGCCGAACCCGAGCCGCGCGAACCCCAGGAACCAGCGAACGACGGCCCGGTCCACCGGGTTGTCGACCTCGTTCTCCAGCTCGTCGAACTGGGCCAGCGAAAAGCTCGCGTCGCCCGCCCGCAGTCCGAAGCCCGCCCGCCAGGCGAGGGCCGTGGCGCGGGTCGAGCTGCTGCCGGGAGGTGACCCAACGAGCGCCCGGGTGAAGGCGCGTTTGGCCTCGGCCGCCCGGCCGCGCAGGAACCAGTACCACGCCAGTGCGTTCACCATGCGCAACGCGAGATCGCCAGCGCCCAGCTGCGCTGCGGCGGCCAGCGCCACCCGGAAGTTCGCCCGCTCGGCGTCCAGCCGCTCCAGGCAGCGGCGCTGACTCGGACCGCGCAGCAGCGGCAGCAGCCGTTCGGCCAGTTCCAGGTGACAGCGGAGGTGGCGCCGGCGGAGGTCGGCCTCCTCGCCGGCCTCCCGGAGCCGATCAAGGCTGTACGCGGCGACCGACTCCAGCAGGCCGTAGCGGCGCACCCCGTCGACGTCCGCCACGGTCACCAGGGAGCGGTCCACGAGGCGGGCTACCAGGTCCAGCACGTCCGCGCGGCCGATCGGCCCACCCGAGCAGACGTCCTCGGCCATCTGCAGCGGAAGGCCACCCCTGAACACCGCGAGCCGTCGCAGCACTATCCCCTCGGGCTCAGTGAGCAGATCCCAGGTCCAGTCGAGAGCCGCGCGCAACGTCCGCTGCCGGGCCGGAGCGCCACGCCTGCCTACGGTCAACAGCGCGAACCGGTCCTCCAGCCGCACAGCCAGCTCGTGCACGCCGAGGGCACGAACCCGGGTCGCCGCCAGCTCCAGCGCGAGCGGCAGGCCGTCGAGACGCCGACAGATCATCTCCACGGGCTCCACTGTGCTCTCATCCAGGATGAATCCGGTGGAGGCATCGGTGGCTCGGGCCACAAACAGCTGCACTGCGCTGGAGCGTGCCGCCTGCTCCAGCGCTCGGGGCAGGTGCAGCGGCGGCACCAGCCACAGTCGCTCACCCGCGACGCCGAGGGGCTCCTGACTCGTCGCCAGCACCCGCACCGCCGGCGCGGCCCGCAGGATCAGGTCGGCCACCCGGGCGGCCGCGGCCGCCACGTGCTCGCAGTTGTCCAGAACGAGCAGCATCTGCTTGGTGCGCACCGCGCCGGTCAATCCCTCGTCGTATGCGGCCGTACGCACGCCCAGGGCGATCGCGACCTGTTCGGCCACCGCTGAGTAAGCGTCGTCGCCGGCCGAGGCGGCGGCGACCGTCGAGAGCTCGACCAGCCAGACGCCGTCCGGGTACTGGTCGGCGACCTGACGCGCCACGGCGAACGCCAGGCTCGTCTTGCCCACTCCGGCGATCCCGTGCAGGGTGACGAGGCGGCTGGCCTCGAGCAGTGCCCGCACCTGGACGACCTCCGTGTCCCGGCCGATCAGAGCGCTAACCGGGGCGGGAAGATTGGTCAAGGAACGCGCGGTGGTGGTGATCGGGGAGGGGAACGGGTCTAGGACCGGATCCCGCTCCAGGACCGCCTGGCGCAACGCCTCCAGTTCGGCACCCGGTTCCACGCCGAGTTCGTCGGCCAGCACGACCCGCAGGTCGTCGAAGGCGGACAGCGCCTCGCTCTGCCGGCCAGCACCGTACAGGGCCCGTATCTGCGCACCTCGCAGCCGCTCGCGCAGCGGGTGGCGGACCACCAGGTCGGCCAGTTCGCTCGCCAGCAGGCGGTGCTCGCCCAGCTCCAGCATCGCGTCGGCGCGGTCCTCCAGCGCGGTCAGGCGCTGCTCCTCCAGTCGTGCCACGACCGGCCGCGCGAACTCAGCGTCGGCGAAGTCGGCCAGCGCCGGACCCCGCCACTCGGCGAGCGCATCGCCCAGGATCGACACCCGGTCACGCAGGTCAGCAGCGGCGCGGGCGCGATGTAGCCGGTACTCGAACCGGCGGGCGTCCACCTCGTGGCCGGGCACATCGAGGAGGTAGCCGGCCGGGCGTGCGGCGACCACCAGCGCGCCCGCACCGGACTCAGCCGCCTCCAGCGCCCGGCGCAGCTGCCACACCGTCGTGTGCAGGGCCCCGATCAGGTTGCCCGGCGGGTCGTCACCCCACAACACGTCTGCGATGGTGTCTGCGGGCACCGGCTGGCCCTCGTGCACGAGAAGGACCGCCAGCAGCGCTCGGGCCTTAGAGCCGGGTAGGCGTGCCGGACGGTCGGCAATGGACCACGCGGCCAAGTTCCCCAGAATGCCGAACCGCATAGGCGAACACGATACCGGTTTGAATCTGCACGCTGGGTAAATGCCGGGCAGGGCAAACATCGCGAAACAGCCACCTCGCTATTCCGTCTCGGAGCACCTCGCCGGAACGTTTTGAGAGCCGGCCGAGAGAGCCCTTAGAGAGCCGACAGCCAAGGTCGGCGGAGCGGCGAGCGCCGGATCACGCCCACCTGCCGGCGGTAGCGCACAACGAGGAGGAGAATCTCACCATGGCTGCGGACAACCGCGAACCCGTCACGGTCATCGGCCTGGGCGCGATGGGCTCAGCCCTCGCTCGGGCGTTTCTCGCGAAAGGCCATCCCACGACGGTGTGGAACCGGTCGCCCAACAAGGCGGACGATCTCGTCAGCCAGGGAGCGCTCCGGGCCACGACCGTCGCCGACGCGATGTCCGCCGGAAGGCTGATCGTGGTCTGCGTCCTCGACTACCGGGCGATGCGGGAGATCATCAACTCGACCGACGACACCGCAGCGGATCGGGTCATCGTGAACCTGACCTCCGGCACGCCGGCGGACGCCCGTGCCACCGCCGCCTGGGCCGGTGAGCGCGGCATGAGCTACCTCGACGGCGCCATCATGGCGATCCCGCCCATGATCGGCTCCGAGGAGGCACTCATCTTCTACGGCGGTCCGCAGGAGGTCTACGAAACGCACGCCGAGACGCTGCGGTCGGTGGCGGGCGGCGGGACCTATCTCGGCCCCGACGCGGGCCTGCCATCGCTGTACGACGTGGCGCTGCTCGGCCTGATGTGGACGACGTGGACCGGCTTCATGCAGGCCACAGCGCTGCTCGCGTCGGAAGAGGTGCCCGCGGAAGACTTCCTGCCGTACGCGCAGACATGGTTCGAGCACGTCATCTCGCCGGAGATACCCACCCTCGCCGGCCAGGTGGACACCGGCGCCTACCCGGACAACGAGTCGACGCTCGGAATGCAGGCGGTGGCGATCGCGCACCTGGTACACGCGAGCCGGACACAGGGCGTGGACGCGGCGCTGCCGGAGTTCCTGCACGCCCGCGCGGAGCAGGCCATCCGTCGCGGGCACGCGGACGACGGATTCGGCGCCGTGTTCGAGGTCCTGCGCAATCCCACGGCCCAGTAGCGCACCGCCACCGGGTCCGCCATGACCGGAACAGAGACGCTGTGCATCGTTGACATCAACTGTCGTACCCCTGCGACAGTGTCCCGGCATGGTGAACGTAGAGCTGCTGCGGCCCGTGTTCCAGACGGCTTGGGGACCTGACACGTGCGACCCGCATGATCTGGCTAACTGGCGGCCTGAAAACCCGGCCCGAGGCCAGTGCGGTACAACCACACTCGTAGCCCAGGAGCTGCTGGGCGGTGAGCTGGTCCTCGGCGAGGTCCACGTCGAGGGCGTGAAGACCGGCTACCACTGGTGGAACAGGCTCCCCGATGGCACAGACGTCGATCTGACGATCGGGCAGTTCCACCCCGGTGAGATCGTCACCGGCGGCGCGATCCGCCGCCGCCCACCTGGACCACCTCTCGGTCGCTGCCGCGGTCAATACGAGCTACTCCGGCACCGGGTGCTCAGCACACTGGCCGACCAACACCCGAGACTAAGTGTCGACCGTCCCGATCTCCCAGGCCAGGCACGCAGCCAAGCACCCGCCGACGACTCGCCCACTCGGCCGGGTGAACCGCCGATCCGCATCGCCGTGGTCGCGCTGACTGATCCGACCGGTGCGGTGCTGCTTCAACTCCGCGATCCGCGCGCGGCGGCCGAGCCCGGCCAGTGGGCGCTCCCTGGCGGGCACGTTGAGGCCGGCGAAGCTCCAACGCAGGCCGCCGTTCGGGAATTGGCCGAGGAAGCCGGCCTGACCGCGAGCCTTCACCCGATGTGGCAGGACCTGCGCCCGGACCTGACCGGCGCAGCCTCGGCCGTCGAACTACACGTCTTCACCGGCACCACCGAGGAGACGACGATCAGCCTCGGCGAGGGTCGCCCGACGCGGTTCGTGCCGATCGCGGAACTACCCGAGGTGGACCTGAGCCCAACGGCAGCGGCCGCACTGCACCGGCTTGTCACCGGCGTGGCCGAATCGGCATCGAACACCGATCGTTCATAACGCTCGCTTGGTGGGATGCGGCGGTATTCGAACCACGTGGTATTCGCCGTGTGCCGAGGTATTGACGACCTGCCAGCGTGGTTCTCGCTGGCGCAAGGCGGCTGCGGGGATGTGTTGGCAGGTCGTGGTGGTGGTATGGCAGAGTGATCGTCATGAGTCAGCCCCGAAAGGTCCATGGCGCGTAAGTCGCCTGGTACGCTGCGCGCGCAGTCGAAGTCGGCCGGCCGAGATGCCGGCAAGATCCGTCCCATCGATGGCCTGTCGAGCCGCGCGAACGCGGCGATCGTCAGACTTCAGCTCCGGCATCCGGAGATTGGCTCGGTAGAGACCGCGCTGATTGGCTATCGCCGTGCGATTCGGCGGTCCGGCCGGTGGCTGGACCTTCACTACTGTTCCTCTCCGACCTGCGATCCGGTGGGCCAGCGGGACGTCCTTGGAGCCGCGATGCGCCTGTTGCCGAGGGCTGCCGGCCGGGAGTTGCGGCGTGTCGTCGAGGCGTTGGACGAGGAGTTTCTCGGCAAGACGCTGCCTGATCCCCGAGCTGCCGAGCTGAGTGTCTGGCATGCCCAGGCATGGTGGCGGCAGCGGCTGAGGGAGCGGTGAACGTAGCGGGTGCCGGATCTGCAGATGTCGGGTGCTGGGAACGTCGGCTTGAATGACGTGGTGATCACGATGCAGGCGGTCGTCGAGGTGCCGATGTTCGACAGCGGGGCGGCTCCACCGTGGCCGGTGGAGCCGCTGGCACCTGGCTCGTGGCTGGTGCTCAACGCCGATTGCGCCGATGAGCGGGTCGGGTTGTTCGTTGCGGCCCTGGCGGATCGGATCGATGTGGCGCCTCCTGGCGGCCGTAATGAGGTCGTGGACGCGCTGCTGGCCGAGGAGTTGCTCATCTTTGCTGGGGGGGGTGCAGGTGGGTGACACCCGAATCGGGACTAACGTAGTGCCAGGTTGTTGCAGTGGGCTGGAGGACTGGCGGGATTGGGCACAGCTGCTCACTGGCGGTTCGCCGTGGCTGGGACATGATCCGGGCCCGGAGGTGGAGGTAGTCGGTGAGGATCTGCGGGTGTGGCAGGACGGTGGCCCGAATCGTCATCGCGGCCGTTGGGCCGTCCGCCACGTCGAGCTTCCGCGTCGTGCACTGCCGCAACTGCTGATGCGCGTGCAGCGAGACCTGGTCGGCTTCCTGGACGCCCTCGCCGGATGGGCCGCACGGTCCGGACTGGGCCAGCGAGGGACCGCCTTGGTGAAGGCAGTCGACCAGAACTTCGCCATCACGGCGCCGTTGGACTTGCCTGCTGGCTAGCCACTGGAGTTGTTGGTATTCCTGCGTGGTCATGTGGCCTCGGCGATCGTCGCTCTGCCGACGACGGGGCTACCCTGGTGCATGGTGATGACGTCGCCAGAGTTCAGGAGCCGCCAGGGCGTCGGGGCCAGGGGGCGGGCCGGCCCCACCAGTCGTGGCGGGTATCAGCTCGGACTGGTTCTGGACCTGAACGATCGCGATGCGAACTGCCGGTTCGGCAGCCGGAGTGCACTGGTGTGGGGGTTCGCTGATTTACGGCGTGCGCTCTTCCTCGGTGGGTGGTGTTGCCGGGGTTTGATCACGTATGGCGAAGTAGTGGGTCCAGTCGGTGCTGACGGCGTTGGCCCAGCGGCTTGCGGTCCGAACGGTAACGCCGAGGAGGTCGGCGAGGACGGGTGCAGGGATGTCGGCGGTGATGGAGACGATCGCGGCGTGGCGGCCGGGAGCGGGTGTGATGCCGTGGCGGCGCAGTTGTTGCGTAGCCCGCGGGCGCTGATGGGCTGATCGGGGGCTCGTCCAGGGAACAGCAGCGGTGTTCGGGCATTCGTGGCCAGCGGGCTGCGTCGGGGTTGTGATGTCGCGGTGTGCGCGAGGGCGATGGCCGCCAGCGGTGGCGGCAGGGTGAAGCGGGATGCGACCAAGTTTCAGCTGCGTGTGACCGTGGCGGCTGGTGACGGCGCCGGTGTGCAAGCGCACGAGTCTGGCGGTGGTGGTGTCGAAGAGCAGGATGAGTGCTCCGGCGAGGCGGACGTCGGGTCCAGCACCGCCCCGATGGAGACGCCAGACCAGTTCTACGGGTACGACGGCTACTCTGACAGCGCGTCGGCCGCCGCCCTCTAGTGGACCGACTAGTATCCCGTGATTCTGATGGGTTTACTTGGCGTTGTTGTCGACGAGTTTCTTGACGCTGGTCTGTACGAGTTGGACTTTGGCAAGGATCTCCTCGGCGGTGGCGGTCCATTGGAACGGGCGGGGGTTGGCGTTCCAGGTGGTGATGTAGTCGCGGATGGAGCGGATCAGGACCTGGACGGAGGAGAAGGTGCCGCGGCGGATGGCCTGGCGGGTGATGATGCCGAACCACGTCTCGATTTGGTTCATCCAGCTGGAGCCGGTCGGGGTGAAGTGGAAGTGCACGTGGGGGTTGTTCTCCAGCCAGGCGAGGACGTCGGGTGTGGTGTGGGTGGACAGGTTGTCCAGCACCACGTGGACGTCCTTGCCCTGGTGTGGCCTGACGGCCTTGCGTAGGAAGGCCAGGAACTCTTCGCCGTTGCGCGACGGGCGGCACTCGCCGATCACCTCGCCGGTGGCGATGTTCAGGGCGGCGAACAGGTTCGTGGTGCCGTGGCGGACGTAGTCGTGGGTGCGTTTCTCGGTGGCGTCGAACTCGATCGGCAGCAGCGGCTGGGTCCGGTCGAGGGCCTGGATCTGGGTCTTCTCGTCCAGGCTGAGCACGACCGCGCCGCCGGGCGGGTCCAGATATAGGCCCACGATGTCCAAGACCTTCTGCGCGAAGGCCGGGTCCCGCGACAGTTTGAACGTGCCGGACCGGTGTGGTTTGAGTCCGTGTTCACGCCACAGGTTGGCCACCCAGTGATGCGAGACCGGCACCCGCTCGGTGCGGGTGACGTAGGCGGCCATCTCCCGGCTGGACCAGTGCGACAGACCGGTCTCGGTCGGCGGGCTCATCCGGGTCAACGCAAGCACCCGCGCCCTGATCCGGGCCGGCACCTGCTCCCGTCCCCCGCCGGGCCGCTGGCTGAACAGGCCGGCGGCGCCCTCGGCGGCGTACCGGCCCAGCCACAGGTCCACCGTCGGACGCGACACCCCGGCCAACGCCGCGATGTCCTTCTTCTGGCGGCCCTCGGCATTCCACAACACGATCCGCGCCCGCGCCCCGACCGCCGCAGACACCTCACCACTGTTGATCAATGCCCGAAGCTCGGCCCGCTCGTCCGACGTCAACTCCACCCCACCAGCGAACCACACCCACATCACGTAAAGGCAACAGAATCACGGGACACTAGGCCGCTCCGGCATTTGCTACAACTCACACGGTGCCGGCACCTGGGCGTCCTGCAACTACGATATGCGCGAGGACGGCATCGTCTACTGGCAGACGTGCTACCGAGACCGGTCCGCCGGCATCCCCCGGAATTGCACCGAAGCGACGGCGGTCAAGGCCATCAACGGCGACTGGTGATCGCCGGACCGAAGCCGGCGTCGGGCTAAATTCATGGGTGGGTCCGGGTACATCCGGACCCACCCCACGACACCTCGACGCATCACACGGGAGGCCGACGCACCCGTCATTAATCAACAGTCACTGATACTGCGATGAGCCGCCTACAGCGGCCCGTGCTGACGGATACCTGCGGGGCCATCCGTACTGCCGGCTCGCTGGGTCGGCACAGGTACCTGGGATCGAAGGAAGCCAGTCCCATGTTGTTGTCTTCCACCCACCATCGCACACCCCGGACCGATGAAGTGCTCCGCAACCGCCGCGCCAGTCGACAAGGCCGACTGCGAACAGCAGACCGGCACGGCCAGTCCTGCTTGGAAAGGTGGCAGCGCCTGGTCCCAAGCAGGCACTAACTTGGCCACACCCGATAGGCGGTCGTTTGCCGCTACGTCCGCGCCGCCCCGGAGGTCTCGGACGTCAAGGAGTGAGTCGGGCTGGCCGGTTTGGCCTGCTGCACCTCGATCGCCCGGATGTGCCGGTACGCGAACCACAACGGTGGGAATGCTCCAACAGCAAAGGAAAGATCCACCATGGTCCAGAACCACGGGATCTGCCGGAGCGGCCCGCAGATCAGCGCCAGCGGTACAATCCCGGCGCAGGCGATCATGCCGAGCTGGACCACCCAGACGTTGCGGACCGGGTCGCGCAGCGGACCCCAGAACGCCACCGCAAGCACCAGATGGGCGAACGCGAGCCAATCCGTCCCGTACCGCATGAACGGATAGCGCTCCCCGGTTTCCACCAGCCCGACGTGCACCCGCTCAATCCAGCTGACCAGCGCCGGCAACTGGTCGGCGAACGGATCGACCGCCCGCAGCAGCCAACGCACCTCAAGCTCGAGCGGAAAAGCGGTCACACCGCTCAGGAACAGTCCCGCCACGACGATCCACAGCCAGCCGCGGGTCCGCCGCAGGCGCTCCTCGACATTCATTCCGGCAGGGTAGCGATGGGCTTCGAGGTGCCTGGATCCGACCGGGTAGACGCGGACCATTCCTTAGCCGACAGCGGAGCAAGCGAGTCCGTCGGCCGCCCATCCCGGCGTCCAACCGAGTTAACCGCACCTGGCCCGGCCGGTGCTGCCGTACCTCGAACAGCCCCGTCCTGCCGATTGCGGGCCAGTCGGTTGTCGCAGGCGCCTCCTGCCGCTGCCCGAAGCGGTCGCGCCGCCGCGTCGTGGCAGGATCTCCTCGCATGGACAGTGTTCTGCCGCACCGAGCTGCCCAACTCCTCGGCGCCGCCCGCCGGGTCGTCATCCTCACGGGCGCCGGCATCTCAGCGGAGAGCGGCGTCCCCACCTTCCGCGACGACCTTACCGGCCTGTGGGCGCGTTTCGACGCCCAGCAGCTCGCCACCGCGGAGGCGTTCCACGCCGAACCGGACCTGGTCTGGGGCTGGTACGAATGGCGACGCGCCCGGGTACGCCGAGCCGAGCCCAATTCAGGGCATCTGGCCATCGCCACCATCGAATCCCGAACCCCCGACACTACCGTCATCACGCAGAACGTCGACGACCTGCACGAACGCGCCGGAACCCGGGCCGCGATCCACCTGCACGGCAGCCTCTTCACACCCCACTGCGTGACAGCGGCTGCTCACCCAGCAACCTTCCCAGACCCGCCCGACGGCGAGGCCGCAGAACCGCACGAAGGCGGCCGCATCTCGCCGCCCCGGTGCGCCTCCTGCCAGGCACTCGTCCGCCCAGGCGTGGTGTGGTTCGGTGAGGCACTACCCGAGGCCGCATTGACCACAGCAGCCGAAGCCGCCACCACCTGCGACGTACTCCTGACGATCGGCACCTCCGGCGTCGTGTACCCCGCCGCCGAGATACCCCGGATCGCGGCAAGCTCAGGCGCCACCGTGATCCAGGTCAACCCCCAGCCGACCCCACTCGACCAGATCGCCGCCATCAACCTGCGCGGCACCGCCACACAGGTCCTCCCGACCCTGGTCGCAGCCGCCTGGAGGTAGCTCCGGCGTTCAGGGGCGAGTATCCACGGTCGACGCTGTCAGCGGGTGGTCGGCACCCCGGCGAGACCGGCCGTCAGCCGTCCGAGGAGCCACCCCGAGTCCCAGGTCGACACCGGTGGTCCACCGGCGATCCGGAACGACGGCACCGACCGCACGCCCACCCGACGGGCGAGCTGCTCGTCGTCGCGGACCCGATCGGCATACCCGTCGCCGGTTAGCACCGCGGTGACGGTTTCGCCGTCCATGCCCGCGGCCTCGGCCTGCTCGCGCAGCACGGCGTGGTCGGAGAGGTCGGCCGACCGGGCGTGGTACGCATCGAAGAGACGGTCAAGTAGCGGCTCGACCCGGCCGGCGTGCTGTGCCAGTTGCACCATCCGGTGCATGTCGAAGGTGTTGACCGGCCGCACGATCTCCGGGCGCAGTACCGCCCCGTAGGGCGCGCCGGTGGTATGGATTCGGTCGAAGACGTCCTCGATCTCGGCCGGCGACATCTCCCAGTCGTCGGTCATGATGTCTACGAGCCGACGCCCCTGGCCCGGCGGCAGTTGGGGCCGCAGCTCGAAGGCGCGGTGGACGGTCCGGACGTCCGCGGCGGCCGGAAGCCGGGACAGTGCGGCCTGCCAGCTCAGCCGGCCCAGATAGCACCACGGGCACATCACGTCGGACCAGATCTCCACGGTTAGCACGCTGCTGTTCCTTTCGTCGGATGTCGCGATCGACATCGGTCAGTCCCGGCCGCGCAGGCGCAGGGCGAGCACCACGGAGACCGCAAGCAGGCCGCTCACCATCAGGAAGGCCGTGCTCAGCGAGGACGAGCGGCTCGCGAGGACCGGCTCGGCCAACCGACCATCGATGCGGTCGAGGAACGAGGTGTCGTTAAGGGCACGGAGCCGGTCGTCTCCAGCTGTCGGACCACGTCTGCGTTAGCCGGATCAGCGAGCACACCCGGGTCGCCGGTCACCGACCGCAACGCGCCCTCCTTCGCCGCCCGGTAATGGGCACCGACCTGGTCGGTGGCCAGGGCGAACACGAGCGAGACGAACACCGCGGTTCCGGCGATGCCGTCACCGGAAAGCCGGAGCCGCCCTGGCGTAGGACGGTGTCGAACGGCTGGACACCGGTGGCGCGTACCCGGAACCGGATCTGGCCCGGGCCGGGCTCGGGCACGGGCAGATCCGCCACGCGCAGTGCCTCGGGCGGGCCGTGCTGGTCGAAGACCACCGCCCGCATCGTCCGGCCCACCGCCTTACCCATTCGGGAGTCAGTCACCGGACCAAGCTAAAAACTCAACCCTGCTTGAGGTCAAGCCAACCAATCTCGTCTTCGATGGTCGGTCGTGGCCAGGTATGACACCACCAGCGCTTCCACACCGGGCGGTACCGAGGCCGACCGGTGCCGGGTGACGCCGAGCATCGCGCCTCACACCATGGACAGCCCGATCCCGGTTCACCCGGACGGGAAGCCGTCCCAGTGTGCGATGCCGAACGCCGCCGCCTGAAGGATGATTGCCGGCGCGGCGCCGAGCGCCCTGGTCAGCTCAGTCGGTACGACACCCCGGTAGAAAAACTCCTCGGTGACGGCGTTGACCGCCGAGAAGGCGAGGACCCCGGCCAGGAACACGACCAGCGGTCACTCGCCCAGGCTGGTCACAAACGGTGGCGCCGGCGGATCGAACAGCATTGTCCACAGGGTCAGCGCGAGCACGCTCACGGCGATCACCGCCAGCGCCGACCACAGCAGTTCGGGCGTGCGGAGACCCTGGCGGAGCCATGGCGCTGCGGGTCGCAAGCTCTGGCCAAGTCCGGGTGACCCCGTAGCCGGCGGCCAGCGCCACCAGCACGGTGATCGGCCAGGCAAGCAGGCCCGCCGGAACAGGTGCCCGGCTATGCCAGCTGGCTCGTCGTGCCCGTACTGATCGGTGACGCTCGCCAGGGGTTCGCTGGCCGGTTCTTGACTGCTTCTTGCCCTTTTCCAGACGTGCTTTCACCTTGCGCTGCCATCGTGGGGCCTGCCGAAGCTGCGCACCTCCAACCCACCGTGTCCGGCGGTGCGTCATCACCTTTGTGGATTCACCGAGTGAGGAAGGCGTCTGTTGCTCAACACCAGGAGAAACGCTGTTCCGTCGACCGGCGATGAGGGGGCGAACGGTGCCACCTCATCGACCCTGCCAGCGGTGGGACGAGACCGCTACCTCGACTTCCTGCGGTCCGTCGCCATCGTTCGCGTGGTGGTGCTACACACCGCCGGGGCACCTTGGATGACGCTGGCCTTTCCATCTATGGGCATCATGTTCACGCTCGGTGGAGCGATGATGGCTGCGTCCCTCGATCGCCGGAAGGGAGTCACGGCCGTCGTTCGGGGCAGGATGCGTCGGCTACTACCCCCGCTGTGGATGGTGGCGGCGGTCGCCCTGCCATTGATGTGGTGGGAGGCACACGGGTCGGATGAGCCGTTCCGCCCAACGTGGCAGTACCTCTTCTGGCTCCTGCCGGTGGGTGACCCGCCCGTCGGCGAGTCCGAGCTGGGTGGCGGTTTCACCGGCGTGCTGTGGTACCTGCGCGCGTACCTGTGGTTCGTGCTGCTCTCGCCCCTGCTGCTGCGCATCTTCCGCCTGAGTCCCTGGGCGGTGCTGGCGGTGGCGGTGTGTGGGGTGGTTGCCCTCGACCTGTCAGCCGTCGGGGGTGAGGGGATCCTGAGCTCGATGCTGACGGGCTCGGAAGGGCTGTTGAGCAGCTTCGTCGTCTACCTGGCCTGCTGGCTTTTGGGATTCGCCCACCACGACGGTCTGTTGTCCCGCATCAGCGGCTGGGCCACCATGCTCTTGGCCGCCGGGCTGGCAGCCGTAGGCTTGTGGTGGACCTACCGGGCCGAGCAAGAGATCGAATTCAGCTCGCTCAGCCTCTATGACAGCCTGGTGTTGAATACACTGCTGTCACTGGCGTTCGCCTTGGTGTTGCTGCGCTTCCGGCCGGGTTCCGGGCTGATCGACCGGGTCGCCCCGCTCCGGGTGCTGACCGAACGGATGAACTCCCGGGCGGTGACCATCTACCTCTGGCACTACCCGTTGCTGCCTCTGGTGTGGTGGCTGAGTGAGGACGGCCTGCTCGCCGGATGGCCCGTGCCGGAGGTGGTGGCCATGATCTGCGTGGAGTTCTCGCTGGTCCTGGTCGCGGCGTGTGCGTTCGGTTGGGTTGAGGATCTGGCTGCCCGCAGACGTCCCTCGCTGCTGGGCGGGGGCAGGAAACCGCCCCCGGCGCGTGCGTGAAGGTTCGCAGGCCGACGGCACAACGGGGCCACCGGGCAGCCACGCATCATCAGGGCCGAGGTTGGGCTGGTGAGCGCCAGGTGATCGGTTCAGCGCCGCGGCAGTTCGAAGCCGATCGTGGCGCCCCCGCCGTCGCGGTTGCGCGCGAACACCGTCCCGCCGTGCGCGGTGACCACATCCCGGACGATCGCCAGGCCCAGCCCCGAGCCTCGCATGCCCTGGGCCTCGGGAGCCCGGTAGAACCGGTCGAAGAGCCGCCCTTCGGGTAGGTCTGGTATCCCGGGTCCGCGGTCCCGCACCTCAACCCGGCCCCGGTGGATCACGATCTCCACCGGGGCCCCGGAGGGATCGAACTTGGTGGCGTTCTCGACCAGGTTGGTAAGGGCTCGTTCCAGGGCCTGTGGCCGGCCGGTGACGACGGTAGCGTCGGCCTGCGTCGTGATCTCCCGGCTGGATCGGGTCCGGAAACGCTGGGCAACCCTTCCCGCGACCTCCACGAGCTCAACGGGCTCGGTCGCCTCCAGTTCTCGGGTGTCCGTCGCAAGCTCCACCAGCTCGTTGACCAGCTTGATCAACTCCCGGGACTCCATCGTGAGGTCGGTCAGCAGTGGACCGCGGGCGGCCAGGGGCAGTTCGTCGAACCGGTGCAGCAGGGCGATGTTGGTCCGCATGCTGGTCAGTGGAGTGCGTAGCTCATGGCCTGCCTCCTGCACCAGTCGTTGCTGGGCGTCCCTGGACCGGGCGAGCTGACCCAGCATCCGGTCGAAGGCCCTGCCGAGGCGGCCGACCTCGTCTCGCCCGCCCACAGGCACGGGCAGATCCAGCCGTCCGGTGACGGTTACCTCCTCCGCCACCCTGGTCAGTCGGACAAGGCCGCGGGTCACCCGAGTCGTCACGAACCAGCCACACACTCCGGCCGCCAGCGAGATCGCGATGCCGACCGCCGTGATTCTGGTCCTGAGGCTCGTGAGTAGCGAGTCCACCTCGCTGAGCTGTTGTGCCACCTGGATAGCTCCGCGCCCTCCGCCGAGCGCGACCGTGATGATTCGTACCCGGGTGTGATCCAGCTGGGCTTCGCTGCTTCGGGTGTACCCCGGATCCCCGGCCGCGGCCACCGCCCGATCCGCGCCCGACACCGGAAGCGGCTGGGGGTGGCCCTCGTCAACGACCTGTCCTCCGGGTCCGAGGATCTGACCGATGAGCGTGTCGGATCCAGCGAGGACGTCACCGAGATCAACGCCGAGGTCGTCGTCCAGCTCGACCAGGTCCTCCGGCGTCAGGTCACCGGCGTCGATCGTCAGCTCCGCCACGGCCTCCGCCGCCCGGTCGAAGTCGTCGTCGGTCTCCTGCCAGATCAACCCGGACGCCTGACCATAGCTCAGCGCGCCGACACCGACGGCGACCAGCGCCGCGACCGTGGCGAACAGCAGGGAGAAGGTCAGCCGCAAGCTGGGTCGGGTCATGTCACGCAGAGTCATGATTCGCGGAGCGTGTACCCGACTCCCCGGACCGTGTGAATGATCTCGGGTGCGCCCGGGCGGGCCAGCTTGCGCCGCAGGTAGCTGATGAAGACGCTCAGGTTCTTCGAACCAGTGCCGAAGTCGTAGCCCCAGATGCGGTCGTGAATCGTGGCGCGGTCCAGCACCACCCCGCAGTTACGTATCAGTAGTTCGAGCAGGTCGAACTCTGTCCGCGACAGGACAATCTCCGCACCACCCCGCCATGCTCGGCGCGCTGCCAGGTCGAGCCGTACCCCGGCTGCTGCCAGTTCGTCGCTGGCAGGGCTGTCCGGGCCGATGCTCGGGGCCGCCCGGCGCAGCAGGGCGCGCAGCCTGGCCAGGAGTTCCTCCGGCTCGAAGGGCTTGACGAGGTAGTCGTCCGCGCCGGCGTCGAGCCCAGCAACCCGGTCGGAGACCTGGGTTCGTGCGGTGAGCACGAGGATCGGGGTTCGGTCGCCCTGTGCCCGCAGGACCCGGCAGACCGTGAGGCCGTCCAGGCCGGGCATCAGCACATCCAGGACGAGTAAGTCCGGGTTGTCCCGGCGGACCGCGGCAATCGCCTCGAGGCCGTCACCCGTGGCGATGACGTGGTAGCCCTCGAGCAGCAGGGATTGCTCGACGGCGCGGCGGATGGCGGGATCATCCTCGGCGAGGAGGATGGTGGGCACGGACACCACCGGACTGTGCCACATCTCGTCCGACCGGAGCCACCGCACCGGACCTCCCCACATTCCGCCGGGTCCGCGTCCTGGACACCGTACGAGCCCGGCGTGGCGGGACACCGCTCCCCCGGCCGTCGCGACACCTCGCTCCCCGCCGTGACGGCGGAGCGTCCCGGCCTTCATGTAGCCGTGCGACGATGCGATCGTGCAGGACGCGAGCTACGACGCACACGCCGACTGGTACGCGGAGTACGTGCGTGGTCGGGCCGCCCGCTACACCTTGGACACTGGAGCCGCCCTCGCCGACCTGGTCGGCCCGGGACCCGGGCGCTGCCTGGACATTGGGTGCGGAACCGGCGTGCAGGCCCCATGCTGGAGACGCTCGGCTGGACGGTGGCGGGCGTCGACCTGTCCCTGGGCCAGCTACGCCATGCCCGCGCCAAACTGCCAGTGGTGGCGGGCAACGGTGCCACGCTGCCGATCGCCGGTGAGAGCGTCGACGTGGCGGTCGCCACCCTCATCCACACCGACGTGGGCGACTGGGCCGCCGTCGTGGCCGAGGCCCGCCGGGCATCGTCGGCGGGCGTCGCTCATCACGCCGACGTTGAACAGCTGGACGCAGCAGAGCTTCATCACCTCCGTGTCGCCGTAACCCTAGCTCTGCCGCTCAGCCTCGGCCTGGGCCGTGACCAGGTCGCGGATCTGATTGGGTGTTCCGCGACTGATGCAGACCATAGCGGTGCAAGATCTCATCTTCTTTCACCGTCGCCAAGTCTCCTTCAGCCGCCTGGCCGAAACTCGTGGACCACCTCAATCAGCCCAACAATGTGCCGGTTGAACTCGTCGAGTTCCTCGGCCGGCACCCACAGCTCGAGGATGTCCCGGCCACCGACCTGCCGGACCGGGTAGCGGGAGGCGAACGCGCGGGCGACCTCGAACCGGGTCACGTAACCGACGCCGGAGACGGGCACGTTCCAGTCCCGGGCGATCATGATCGCGTACTGCTCGTTAAGGACCGGGTAGAAGATCGGCTGGTCGGGCAGCCGCGGCGGCCACGCTTTCCAGCCGGAAGCGCGTACGAGGTCCAACTCCTCGGGGCCGGTCGGCCGCCACAGAGTCGTCGTCCCGGCCATCGCGGCACTCCTTCCTGGCCGGCGAACAGTACCGGCTGGCCCACGGCGTGGACCAGTCGGTTTCGCCTTCGTTGTCGTACCGGTCAGTCGCAGCGAACGCCGGGGCCTCAGCGCTGCCGCCGGCCAGCCACTGCTGACAGCGCAGGTCAGCCTGGCGAACCAGGACCGGGCCCTCGGCCTCCTCGCGGACCGCGTTTGAGCCTTCAGGACCCGGTGTGGCCCGGGAGGGGCCCGGTGCGTGGGTCTCAGCCCTCGAACTCACCGGGGGCAAGCGAGCGCAGAACGCAGAACTCGTTGCCTTCGGGGTCGGCCAGGACCTCCCAGCCGCGGTCCGGGCCCTGACCCACATCAACCCTGCCGGCGCCCAGGGCGATCAGCCGCTGGACCTCGTCCTTGGTGCTCGTGTCGATCGGGCTGACATCGAGGTGGAGACGGTTCTTCACGGTCTTGCCCTCGGGCACCCGGGCGAAGACCAGGGTGACCGGCATCTGACGGGCCCGCACGTCCTCGACGTTCGGCTCCCAGGAACCGATCTCGATAGTGTCCTCGTCGCGGTCGAGAACCGTGAAGCCGAAGACCTCGCACCAGAAGGCGGCGAGCCGTTCCGGGTTGTAGCAGTCGATGCTCAGCTCGGTAAACCTGCTTGTCATGTAGCTCCCAGGGAGAGTGCGGACGGGGCCCAGAGTACGGGCTCACGCCGACAGACTCACTAGCCCGAAACCTCCTGACCACCCACACACACGCCACAACAACCGGCTTACCAGCACGTCCGATCAGTCCCCAATCGATCGGTCGCTGTTTTCCGCGACGGCGAGCAGCAGCTTTTCGAGCTTGTCTAGCCAGGAGGCGGCCTCCCCCGGCGCGAAGCGGTCAGCGTAGTGGTCCACAATTTCACCAGCACCTCGCCGTTGGTGAAGGCAGCACCAGCGCGTGGTGGCGCACCCGCGCGCAGGTGCTCGCCCCGACGGCTACCGAGGCCGGACCCCACGCAGACGGTGGTGCGACCGCGTGCCGCGTACGCACAACCTGCACGAGGCTGCCCCTGCCAGGCGGGCCGGACGCCGGACACGCACACCAGACCCACGGCCGCACCGTCACTGGGACGAGAGGGTCGTTAGACGTTCGCAACCTTCACAGCTACGCTCCGTTTCGGAGTCAGGTACGTGATGGTCCGCACTCTGTCGTCGACATACAGATGCCACTGCCTCCCCGAGGGATCTCTGACGGTGAAGTGCTTGAAAGCTTTCCTCCCTCCACCCCGCGCCTCGGCGGTGACTTCCTGGTGAATTCCCCACACCACCTCAATAGCGGGGCCCTCGCCTCTGGAGTCGGCAGCTTTCAGCAAAGCAGCTGCCATAGCTTTATACCTGTCAGCTCTCGCTGGATCAGGGTCGTCGAATTCGAGAACTCGCCTCTTGAGGCTGTTGTTCGTCTGGTCAATGATCCCTTGCAGCTGTTCTTTGCTTACGTCATCGAAGAACCCATCACCCTGGACTTCCACCCCTGGGTGCGCTTGCCGGAACGGGCCCACCTTTCGGTAGTTTTTGTGAAATACGAGCGGCATTGATCCTCCCCACCACGGAGACCTTTGTGTTTGCCGGACTACTGGCCATCGTACGACTTGAATACGTAGTTGCCGACAATCGCCAACGTCATGAATCCGACTGAATTTCATGTATCAAATGCGTGGGCTACCCCTCCGGGCCGAACCACACCGAGCAAGCCACACCACTTCAGCCATGTGACTGCGGTGCATGGAGGGTGCTGCCGTCAAACAGGCGGCATCTGCAGGAATCCGACCCGGACCGGCCTTGATCAACTACCCGAGAGCTGGCCACCTGAGCCAGCGAAGGCAGCCTGACCACGCCTCACGGAACTGTCGACGCTCGGCCCGTCGCCCCCGCCGTGGCGGCACCCGTCAAAGCCATCGGCGGATGCCGTTGCGCGAGGTCCGGAACGGTCACCGCTGGGTCGGGCGCAGCGTCCGGATGGCGGCGACGATCTCCGCGACGGTGGGGTGGACGAGTGGGCGACGCCAGGCGAGGGCGGCGGTGCAGCGCAGGTTGCCGGCGAGCGGCACGATCACCACCCCGGCCCGGGCGTAGTGCTGTTCGGTGCTCTCGGACAGCAGTGCGATGCCGGCTCCGGCGGCCACGAGTTCCAGGGTCTCCTCGACCGAGCCGGACTCGACCAGTGTGCCGACCTCCGTCGTCCCGATGCTGCGCGGGTGGCGGAAGGCGGTCCAGGTCGGGTCCGGTGAGCGGGGCACGACCCAGTCCCGGCCGAGGAGCTCGTCCGGAGCTACCTCGGGCCGGCTGGCCAGCGGGTCGGAGACCGGCAGGGCGACCGCCCGTCGGTCACTGGTGATGACCACCTGGTCGAGGTAGTCGGCCGACAGGGGCGGCCAGATGATCGCCATGTGGCTCTCCCCCGAGGCGAGGCCACCGGTCGGGTCGTCGAAGTCGTACCGCCGCAGCCGCACCGGACCGTCCAGCTTCTCCTGGGCTGTCCTGACCACCTGGCCGGTGACTGTCGAGGCCGCCTCGCCCATGAAGCCCAGGACCAGGCTGTGCTTGTTGTCGCCGGCGATCGCCTGCTCCAGTTCGTCGGCCGCGGCGGCGAGGCGCAGGGCGTGGGGCAGGATCCGTTGCCCCTCGGGGGTGAGGACGGCACCGCCACGCTCCCGACGGAACAGGCGGTTCCCGGTGTGCGTCTCGAAGCGGGCCACGGCTGCGCTCACCGTGGGCTGGCTGACCTTCAGCAACTCCGCCGCGCCGGCGAAGGACCCCTGCTGGGCCACGGCGGCGAAGGCCCGGATTGACTGGATGCTCAGGGCCATCGGACCACGGTAGCGCGACGCTACGTCCATAGCAGATGACTATTCTCATTGCATAACGCTATGCGAATGAACCGATGCGCTGTGCCATGCTGTCGAGCGCTGCGGGACACCGGCCCGGCTACCCGGCCCCGGTACCCAGCGGGCAGAGCAAGAGACGACCTGTCCCGCCGACATCATCGGCTCGTGGTGAGGGGATCATCTGATGGCGCGCCCTACTGGTGTTCTGGTTGATGCCTACAGCACCGGAAACTTCCTCCCGGCGGCCTTCGACCGGCTCGGCGTGGACGTGGTGCACCTGCGGAGCACCCCCGAGCTGATGCCGAGCATGCTGCCGCCGGCCAGGGCGAGCTACCGCGACTTCCTCGTCTATGACACCGAGGAGAGCACGGTCCAGGAGCTCTCCAAGCTGTCACCGCGTTTCGTCGTGGCCGGCCAGGAGCCGGGTGTGCCCCTGGCCGACCGGCTGAGTGAGGCGCTGCGGCTGCGCACCAACGGCTCCGCCAAGTCCGCGGCCCGCCGGGACAAGCACGAGATGATCGAGACGGTCCGGGCGGCCGGCCTGGCCACCGCCGACCAGGTGCTCACCAGCGACGCCGAGACCGCCCTACGCTGGGCGACGGAGCGGGGCCACTGGCCCTGTGTGGCGAAGCCGATCTCCTCGGCGTCGACCGACGGGGTCTTCGTCTGCCGGGACCAGGACGACCTGCGTCACGCCTTCGACTCGATCATCGGGTCGGCTGACATCTTCGACATCGTCAACCAGCAGGTGCTGGTCCAGAGCTACCTCGATGGCACCGAGTACATCGTCGACACGGTGAGCGCGGACGGCCACGCCTACGTCTGTGGGGTGTGGCGCTACGACAAGCGCCTGCTCCCCAACGGCAAGCCCATCTACAACCGGGACATCCTGGTCGATGCCGACGACCCCGTGCACGGTCCGCTGATCGCCTACACCCGCGAGGTGCTCGACGCGCTCGGTGTGCACAACGGGCCGGCGCACTCCGAGGTGATCGTCGGGCCGGACGGTCCGGTGGTGGTGGAGGTCGGAGCCCGGCTCAACGGCAACATGCACCCCGCCTTCCACGACCTCTGCCTCGGGCACGACCAGGCCGCGCTGACCGCCCTGGCCTACGTCGACACCGAGCGCTTCCTGTCGGCGTACGGCGACCGGGTGTGCCAGCGCCGGCAACCGGCGCTCGTGTTCAACACGCCGACCGAGCTCTGCGGGCAGGTGGTCTCGGTCGACGAGGACGTGGTCCAGCGGATCAGGCAGTTGCCGTCGGTGGTGGACCTCACCGTCAAGCGCAAGCCGGGCGACCTCATCGTGCCGACCCGGGACCTGTTGACCAGCCCCATCCGGGTCTTCCTGACCGCGCCCGACGAGGAAGCCCTGGAGCGCGACTACCAGCTCATCGACGGGATGCGGGAATCAGTCTACGGCGTTCGGTCATGAGACCCACCCTCCGCCAGAACCTGGCCAGCCTGCGCCCCATCCGGGGTCTGCTGCTCTCGGTCGCGGTGGCCCGTAGCTCGGTGCTGCTCTTTCCGTTCTACGGGGCCTACCTGACCATCACGAAACATGGTCTGCCACCGGCCGGAATCGGTCTGATCATCGGGGCCTTCGGGGTGGGCGCGCTCCTCGCCGACATCGTGGTCAGCCAGCTCGCCCGGCACCTGTCGAAACGGACCGTCGCCGTCGTCGGGCTGTTCGGCGTCGCGGCGACGGTGGTGGTGGTCCCGGCGATCTCGGGCATCTGGCCGCTGGCTCTGCTCACCGCGGTCTGGGGCTTCTGCTACGAACTGGTGAACCCCCTCTCCTACACCCTCGTCGCGCGGGCGATGCCGGAGTCGGCACGACGGTTCGCCTTCGCCGCCGTACGACTCGCCGTCAACGCAGGCATGGGGATCGGGCCGGTCCTGGCCGGAGTGCTCTTCAAGATCGAGCCCGGCCTCCTGGTCTGGGGCACCGCGATCGGATTCCTGGTCGCGGCCGGCATCCTGGCCCGGGTGCACCTCGGGCACGGCCCGCCGGGTGCGGAGTCGGTGGGCGAGACGACAGAAGGCGCATCACCGGTGGGGGCGGAGTGGCGCTTCTGGTCCTTCTTCACCGCGATTTTGCCGGTGCACGTCGCCTACGCGCTGCCACCCACGGTGATCAGCGTATACGTCATCCAGAAGCTCGGCCATCCGCCGATCTGGGTGAGCGCGGTCTTCGCGGTCAACGCGCTGATGGTGATCTCCCTCGAGATCAGCATCAACCACCTGATGAACCACTGGAGACGCCGCAGCACCCTGCTGGTCGGATACGCCTGTGCGGTGGTCGGGTTCGGCCTGATGGGATTCGGCGCGACTCCCTGGATGCTGATCGTGGCCACCGCCTTCTGGACCTTCGGCGAGATGATCGTGTTCCCGGCGATGCTGGACCATGTCGCCGCGATCTCCCCGGCCGCGCTCAAGGCCCGCAATATCGGGTTCTACGGCGCCGGCGTGAACATCGGCGTGCTGGTGGCGCCGTTGGCCTTCCTGCCGATCGCCGCGAAGACCGACGCGGTGAGCGTCTGGGCGCTGGTGGCCGGAACGGTGGCCCTCGGCATGGCGGGAGTGGCCGCACTGAGCACCCACAGGCGACTGTGGACCCGCGACCCGGTAGCGGTCCCGGTCGGCGCGGAAGGGTGACCCGATCCCCGTCCGGGGCTCTGTTCCAAATCCCTTACGGGTGACCGGCCGGCGCACGGCCCGGGTGGGCGGTGAGCTCGTGCGCCGGCCGGGTCCGCCGCTTGCACCCCGGCGGAAGTCTGCGTTCAGCCGCTGGCGCCGAAAGCGGTGTCAGGGACAGACGTCGAAGGTCCAGGTATTGACGCCGGCAGAGCGGGTGGCTCGCGCCGGACCGGTGCGGGCAACCGTCACCAGGACGCCTTGCGGATGCCTGGTAGCTCGCCGCGCAACGCCATCTCCCGGAACCGCACGCGGGACAACCCGAAGCGGGTCAGCACACCGCGTGGGCGACCGTCGACCACGTCCCGGTTGCGCAGCCGAACCCGGCTCGAATCTCGGGACAGGCGGGCCAGCTGACGCACGGCGTCGGGGCGTACGGCCGGGTCGGTGTCCGGGTGGGCGATCAGCCGCTTCAGCTCCGCCCGGCGGTCGGCGTGCCGGGCGACCAGTTCCTCCCGGCGGGCCTGCCGGTTACGCAAGCTCCTGCGGGCCACGTCAGCGCGCCTCGCGGAACTCGACGTGCCGGCGGACGATCGGGTCGTACTTGCGCAGCACCAGCCGGTCCGGGTCGTTGCGGCGGTTCTTGCGGGTGACGTACGTGTAGCCGGTGTCGGCGGTGCTCTTCAGCCGCACGATGGGACGGATGTCGGTCTGGCGGGCCATCAGAGCTTCACTCCCTGGGCGCGCAGCTCGGCGACCACCTTCTCGATGCCCTTGCGGTCCACGGTCTTGAGTGCCTTTGCGGTCAGGGTGAGGTTGACCCACCGCCGCTCCGACGGCAGCCAGTAGCGATGGTTCTGCAGGTTCGGGTTCCAGCGGCGTCGGGTACGCCGGTGGGAATGGGACACGGCGTTGCCAAAGCTCGGCTTCGCGCCGGTGACGTCACAACGTCGGGACACAGTGCTCGCTCCTCGATGAGACTCAAACGGTAACGACAACGGTTTTCAGTTTGACATCCACCGTCGAGCAAATCCAACCCGGGGCCATCGGCGACCTCCACCCGAACGGGGCGCCGGGTGCGGACAGTCGGACCACGCTGACTTCGGGAGCCTCCCGTATGTTTATAATGACAATCGTTTTCAGTAAGTCGAGAGGAAATTCCATGTCGTCGTCACCACAGGCCCCGACCCATGCCGTGACAGCCGACGCCGATACCCGCCCGTCTTTGACCGTGCTGTCCGGGTTCTGGCCGGCCGCGACGTTCGCTGCCGCCCGCGCGCTGCTCGCCGCGGACACCTCGCTGCTGCTGATCCGGCACGATCTGGCCGGGATCCGGGACGGCGTCGTGCGGCGGGTGATCCGCACCGGCACCGGCATCGTCGAGGACGAGCAGGTCGAACTGCGGCACGGCTGTGTCTCCTGCACCCTGCGCGAGGACGTACTGCCCACCCTCGTCCGGCTCACCCGCACGCACCCTGGCCGGGACCTGGTGTTGATGCTGCCGGAGACGGTGGAGCCGGAGGCGGTGGCCGCTACCGCCGCGCACTGCCTCGTCAACGGTGCTCCAATCACCGACCTCATCCGGGTGGACTCCTACGTCACCGTCCTCGACGCCGAGCACCTGCTCGACGGCCTGGCCAGCACCGACGACCTCATCGCACTCGGCATCCAGACCGCCGACAACGATCACCGCGCGCTCGCCGACGTCGTCGTCCGGCAGATCGAGTACGCCGACACCCTGGTGCTGTGGGGGCAGTCCCGCGACGGCGAGTTCGATACCAGCCGAATGTCTGTCCTGCTACAGCGGATGGCGCCCTGGGCAACCCACCTACGGGTCGACGGCGACCTCGTTGATGCCGGCATGCTGACCCGTCAGTTGCGCCACACCCACCGGCACCGGCCGGAGACCCCTGGGGTACTCGCCCGCGGCCTGCAGGGCTATCTCCTCGGCACACACGCACCGGAGCCCGACAGCGGGGTCGTCTCCGCCGTTTTCCGCGCCCGCCGCCCGTTTCACCCGCAGCGTCTGCACGACGTCCTCGAAGAGGTCAACGCCGAGGTCATCCGCTCCCGCGGTCACCTCTGGTTGGCCAGCCAAGCCGACACCGTCATCGCCTGGGAATTCGCCGGCGGCGGCTTGGCCATGGGGTCCCTCGGGCATTGGCTGGTCAGCCTGCCCGAGGATCGCTGGGAGCATGTCGAAGACCAACGCCGGCTCGCCGCAGCGATGGACTGGGACCCCTACTACGGCGATCGACACCAGCACCTGGTCTTTGTCGGCCTCGGCATCGACCCCGTCGAGCTGCAACAGACCCTCGCCGGATGCCTGCTCACCGACGCCGAACTCGCCGACGGCGAGGACACCTGGCGCACCTACCCCGACCCGTTCGCCGGCTACTTTCCCCTCGCCGTAGCGGAGCGGGCCGACACCGACACCGACACCGACACCGACACCGACACCGACACCGACACCGACACCGACACCGACACCGACACCGACACCGAAGGAGCATGATCCAGATGAAGCCCGGCATCCACCCCGAGTACCGGCCCGTCGTCTACCGTGACAAGGGCGCTGACTTCGCCTTCCTCACCCGCTCCACCGCCACCAGCGACCAGACGATCGAGTGGACCGACGGCAACACCTACCCGGTTATCGACGTCCAGATCTCCTCGGCCAGCCACCCCTTCTGGACCGGCAAGCAGCGCCTGCTCGACACCGCCGGCCGGGTCGAGAAGTTCCGCCAGAAATACGCCCACCGCGGGCCCCGGCGTGGATGAGCACCACACCCAGGTCGACTGGGCGGAGCTGGCGCCACAGCTGGTCAGTGCTGCCCGTCGGGCCTTGGGGGCACTATCGTTCTGGCGTGCACATCCGTTTTGACGTCCCGGCCGATCCCGCCTACCCGAGCCGCGTGGCCGCTGCGCTCACCATTGATCAGCTACGCAAGTACTTGTACGTCGGCGCGGCGCTGGCAGCGGCGGGGGCGGCCGGCCTCGCCGTATCGCGCGGCCTCGGGTGGGGCGACCAGATCCAGCCGCTGTGGCTGACGATGCTCATGGGTGGCCTGCTGGCGATGCTGTACTGGCCATGGGTCCGGCTGCGCGCCCGGCGTCGGTCCAGTGACTACGCTGTCGAGGGTGCCTATGAGATTACTGACGACAACATTCTGATGCGCAGCGGCTCGCAGTCCAGCGGCATCGCCTGGGACGGGGTCGATCAGGTTAAGGCCACCCCCGAGTTCTGGGTCCTGTACGTCGGTCAGATGCCGGCGACCGTAATCCCCCGTCGGTTGCTGTCTGCCGAGGACGCCGAGACGCTCCGCGCCTACCTGGCCGAACGCGGGCTGCTTCAGGTCCGATGAGATCGCATTCGGGGACGAAGCCGTAGAGCCGATCGAGTCACACCGGCATTGGTGGGCACGTCCGGCCGCCCTCGACGCTGGCGCAGACCCGGCGCCAGTTATGTCGGCGCCAGCCGCCTGGAGCAGCTCCACGACCGCAGCCCCCGACCCTAACCAGGGAGGGCCCCGCCCCCTGCCGGCCCGTAGGCGGTAGGGGTGGGGCCCCTCGTGGTACCTGGACGGCGGGGTCAGTCCGGGCAGCCGGTGACATCGACGCAGTTGTTCGGCCGGTTCTTTGCCACGACGGTGCCGGTGGCGGCGTTCAGCTCGACTGCGCCGCCGTTGTTGAAGATGCCCCCACCATCAACGGCTGCGGTGTTCTTGATCACTGTCCCGTCGAAGACGGTGACGATGCTGGTGTTGTAGATGCCGCCGCCCTGGAGGTTGGCCGTGTTGCCGGCGACCTTCGTGTCTCGCAGCACCAAGTCGCCATTGTTGGCGATCCCACCACCGTCAGTCGCAGCGGCGTTGTTTTCGATCACGCCGTCTTCGATGACCATGGTCATACCGATATCCAGGAACAGCCCGCCGGAGACGCCGGTTGTCGCGGTGTTGTCGGCGATGACGACGGACCGAAACGTGTACGCCCCTCCTCCGACCGCGGTGACACCGCCGCCGGCGGTAGCAGTGTTGCTCATGATGTGAGTGTTGGTGACGGTGCCCGTACCCGTGCCTATGACGAGCCCGCCGCCGGACGGAGCATGATTGCCGGTAATCGTGCTGTAGTCGACCCGGGTGGTGCCCGCGCTGGCGATGCCACCGCCGAACAGCAGGGCGGTGTTGGCGTCGACACGGGACTTGCTGACTGTGAGCAGGCCGCTGCTGACGTTGATCCCACCGCCGCCGCTGTTGGCGGTGTTGTAGCTGACGGTGGAGTGCCGCAGGCGGACGGTGCCGTTGGCATCGATGCCGCCTCCCGCGACGTTGGCGATGTTGCGGGAGATGGTGCTGTGGTTGGCGGTGAGTGCTCCGCCGGCGTTGACGAGAATGCCCCCGCCGCTGTCGTCGGTTTGGCCGCCGGTGATCTTCAGATGGTGAAGGGTGAGGTCGCCACCGGCCTCGACGGTGAGGATCCTGAACAGGGGTGCGGCGGCGGCGCGTCCGATAGTGGTGTTCGTGCCGCCGTTGAGGGTGATGGGGGCGGTGATGGCGGGCAGGCCGGCATCGTCGATGGCGGCGGTGAGCAGGTAGGTGCACTTCTTTGCGAGGTCGAGCACGGCACCGCCGCGGGCGTTGGCCAGGGTGATCGCGGCGATGAGCTTGTCCGCGTCGCAGGGGACCGGGATGCCCTTCGGCCTCACCCCCTTCTTTCCCCTTATGTCGTCCTTGCCCCTGCCCCGGTTGTCGTGCTCGCCGCCGTCGCGGTGGTCGTCGGCGGACGCCCGGTCGTCCGTGGCATTGGTGGGGTGTTCGGAGGCGTCGGCGGCAGGGGTGGCGGTGACGCCGCCGACGGTGGCCAGGGCCAGGCCGGTCATACCGGCCAGTCCGACGGCCCACCATCGTGACCTCGCCCGGCGTACACCTGGTCGGTCCGGTTTGTGTTCGTGGCGCTGATAGTTCATCGCGGTGTTGGTGTCCTTCCCCGTCACGGACGAGGAACCACCAACCCCGGAGGGCAGGACCGGAGTGGTGTTCCTCGGCTACCAGCAGGCGGCAGCAACCACTCCGAGCTAAACCGACACCAACCCCATCAAGACATGAACCCGAAAAACATGCCTAACCGAGACATTCATCCGCAGACACGCCCTCCGGGGGCTGTCTCGCTAGTGGCTTGGTCTCACATTCGGTGGTGACGGAGGGTGCTGGTTGGCCGAGAAGGATGCGGTGTCGTAGGAGGGTGAAGCCGCGCGTCCGTACAGCTGTCGCTTGATCAGTTTGGTTTGGTGTTGACGCCTTGGGTGCCGCCGTTGTGGAACGGGTAGGTCAGGGCGGCGTTGACCGCGTTGCGGTTGAGGCCGAGGCCGCGGGTGAACGTGTGTAGGTGGGGCAGGTCCGTGGCCGCTCGCGCGTCCAACACCTCAAGACCGATCAGGCGACCGCTTGCTCGAAGTCCAGATTGATCATCTCGTTCAGCGTCGGCCGGGACCCACCGCCAGTGCACTCACATGTCGCGAGTTGCTCGTCACCCAGGGTTACCTACGCCGGTGCGTCGGCCTTCCGGCCGTGCCGAGGTCGGTGCGTTCGTTGGGTCAGCCGGCCTGCCAGCCGGCCGGGTCGACGCCGCCGGGGACTGGCGCCGCGGGGTCGTAGGGCTGTCGGGTAAAGATGAAGGTGCCGAGGTCGAGGTGGCTGACGGCACCTGTCGGGTCGCGTTGCACCCGCAGCCGTTCGCCGGCGAAGTAGCCGTTGGTCCCTTCCCAGTCGCCGTCGTCGGTGGGGCGTAGCCGGGTGCCGTGTCCGCCGGGAACTGGGGTCAGTTCCAGGCAGCCATCTGCCTGTGGACGGAGCACGTACGGGGCTGCTCCCCAGTACCAGTGGCCGGCGAGATCCAGTAGCTGCGGGTCGAGCGAGGGCAGCGGGCGCCACGGCGGCGGGATCCGCGGCTCCCGCTCGGCGACCGTCTGCAGCAGGTCCGCGGCGAGAGCACCGACGGACAGGCCGGTGGTCACGTTAGCCAGCACGACCGCGCCCAGAGCATCGTCGGGGCTGACCCACACGGTCGCGACAAAGCCCGGCATCGAGCCGGTGTGCCCGGCCAACAGCCGCCCGTCGCGGCGCAGCAGCTGCATGCCGAGCCCATAGCCGATGCTCCAGTCCGTCGCCTCCGGCGGGCTCGCCGGGTTGCGCATCTGCGCAACGGTGTCCGGTTGCAGCACCCTGTCGTCGCCGTCAATGAGGAACGCGGCGAACCTGGCCAGGTCCGTGGCGGTCGACCACAGCTGCCCGGCAGGCGCCATCAGGCCGGTGTCCACGGCGGGCTCCGCCAGCAGCACATCGGCCCAGGGATGCACCGCCCAACCAGTGGCGTGCGGCGCGACCGGCAGCAGGGTGGTACGGGTCATCGCGAGCGGCTCCAGCACCTCGCGCCGCAGCACCTCGCCCCACGCCTGGCCGCGAACCCGCTGCACGAGCGCGCCGAGCAGCGCATAGCCGGGGTTGGAGTAGTGGTGGCGCTGTCCGGCCGGATGCACCTGCGGATCGCTACCCAGCACGTCGGCCAGGTCGGGTCGCAGTGCACCCGGGGTTCGTTCCCACCACGGGCCGGGCGTCTCAGCGATCAGCCCGGCGGTGTGCGCCAGCAGGGCACCGATCGTGGCCTCACCCGCCACCGTGCCGGGCAGGTGCTCGGCCAGCGGGTCGGTAAGCGCGAGCCGCCCCTCGTCGCGCAGGCGTAGCACCAGCACCGCCAGGAACGTCTTCGTGATCGAGCCGATCCGGTACTGAATATCGCCGTCCGGCGCCCTACCGTCCACCGTGCCCCACCCGTCCTCCCACACAGGACGGCCGTCACGCACCACGGCAGCGACGACCGACGGTGCCCGGCCCGCCACCTGACCCGTGGCCAACCGGTGGACCAGCGCACGTCGGGTCTCAGGCAGCAACGGCGACGAAATCATCGACATGCGCGCAAACCTACCGCCCTGCCCCTCAACGATGCCACGCGTTCGGATCTCAGTGATCGTGGCAGTCCCTTGTATGGACAGACCTTCGTGCATGGCGATCGTCTGGTCAGGTCGGAGACCACGCCGCGCCCGAACCCCGGCCGGCTGGTGGGCGATGCCGATGTCCGATCTGCCTATGATCGCCGGATGGAAGCGACCGATGTGATCAAGGCTCTGGCCGATCCGCAGCGATTCCGGGTGCTCGCGGCAGTGGCGCTCGGAGCCTCCAGCCGGGACGAGATCAGGTCCCGGGCGAGCGTGGACGCCCGCGGCGTGCAAGCCGCGATCGGACGGCTGGAGTCCATCGGGCTCCTCGGCAACGACGACGGCACCCTTCGCGTCAACCACGAGAGACTGCGGGGTCTCCTGCAGACCGAGGCCGCACCCGGCCCCCGGGACGACGTCAGCCGGTTCGTGCAGGACGGTCGCCTGACCAGCCTGCCGTCGAAACGCACCCGGCGGCACACCGTGCTCGCCCACATCGTGGAGCAGTCGTTCGACGAGGAGAACACGTTCGACGAGAAGGCAGTGAACGCCGTTCTCGAGCGTTGGTGCGAGGGCAGCGGCGTCGACCACGTTGCGATCCGGCGCTACCTGATCGACCATCAGCTCATGTTCCGCGTCCAGGGTGTCTATGCCCGTACGCCGGACGTTCTCCCGGCGACCGGCGAAGCCGAGAAATACATGGATGCAATCGGTCTCGGCTGACCCGCACTCCGCCGCCCGGCGCCGCCTCTGGTTCCTGCACCGCGCAGACCTGGCCGACATCGCGTTCCACGTTCCGATCGCCGTCCGGCTCCGGGGCCGGCTGGACGAGTCCGCCTGGGCCGGGGCGATCACCGCAGTCGTCGAGCGGCACGCGGTGCTGCGCACCCTCGTCAGTGACCAGGGTCAGCGAGTGCTGCCGGCCGGCGACCACCGCTACCCCGGGCTGCGCCGGCACCCGGGTGGCACCGGCGAGCCCGCATGAGGTTCCCCATGCTGACCGTGCTGCACCATCGGGAGTTCCGCCTCCTGATCTCGGCCCGGTTCGCCTCCCAGCTGGGCAACCAGGCGACCACCGTGGCGCTGGGTTTCGCGGTGCTCGCACTCACCGGGCGTGCCGGTGACGTCGGCCTCGTCCTGGCCGTGGAAGGGTTCGCGATCGGCGGCTTCCTGCTGCTCGGTGGCATGCTGGGTGACCGGTTCTCCCCCGGCGACTGATGATCTCCGCTGACCTGGTCCGTTTGGTTTCGCAGGGCAGCATGGCGGTGCTGCTGATCTCCGGGGTGGCTCAGGTGTGGCATCTCGTCATCCTCCAGATCGTCTCGGGCGCGGCCTCGGCGTGCTACATCCCCGCCGTGACCGGTATCCAGGCCGAGACGGTGCCGGGCGAGCGGCTGCGTGACGCCAACGCCATGCGCGGCATGGTCATCGCCGTGACCGGCGTGCTGGGACCGGCACTCGGCGGGACCTTGGCCACCCTGATAGACCCGGCGTACGTGCTGGGCCTGGACGCCTTCACCTTCGCCGCCAGCGCCCTGCTGGTGTGGCGGATGCGTACCGGCTGGAAGCCGGCCGTCGGGCGCCGGGGCGTCCAGCGCGACCTGCGGGAGGGCTGGACCCACTTCTCCTCCCGGCGGTGGCTCTGGACGGTGACCGCGCAGAGCGCCGTGGTCCGGGCCTTCGCCATCGCCCCGATAGCGGTTCTCGGCCCGGTCATCGCCGAGAAATTCCTCGACGGGCCGTAGAACTGGGCCATCACGATGGGGGCCGTGGGTGTAGGCGCCCTCATCGGCGGGCTGGCCGTCTCGTTGTTACACCCGTCGCGGCCGCTGGTCCTGGTCGTCGCCGGGGCGGCGTTGTTCGTGCCACTACTGCTCGCCCTCGCCGGCCGGGCCCCGTTGATCGTACTGATCGGCACCGGCTTCCTCGTCGGCTTGGAGCAGTCTGTGTACTGGACCTTCTGGCAGACCGCGGTGCAGGAGAACGTGCCGTCCTCGGCGCTCTCCCGGATGTCGTCCTACGACTGGCTCGCCACCTACGCCATGGGTCCCGTCGGATACCTGGTCGCCGGGTGGCTCGCCGTCCTGTTCGGCGCTCCGGCGGCCCTGGTCGTTTCCGCCACGGTCCTGCTGGCCGGCACCGCGGCCGTGCTCGCCGTACCTGACATCTGGCGCATGCGCACCTCGGCCGACGATGAGGCGAAGACCTCGCCGGCGAGGACCCCGGCCCCGAGCGGCCGCGACATCCGCTGATTTCCGGGCCGACGCGCGACCCCGACGCCGGGCGTCACGGTGAGCCACTGGTACCTAAGCCACTACCTCGCCGCCGCGGGCGAGCGGTTCGCCTCGCTTCAGGGTTGATCACCTAAAAATTGTCGGCACAGTTATCCCGACCCTTACAGCCTCCTCCGGCACGTCGGCCGAGACGACTATCTCCGTCACGCCCGCAGGAACTCGGAGTCGGTGCACAAAGTCATCACCGACTAGATCGCCGATCTCGGGCACACCGTCAGGAACCGCTAGTACTCCTGCGAAGACCACCGACTCGCCAGGAGGCGGGCCCTCGGATGAAACCCTGATCTCAACCTCAAACCTCAACTTCCGCTGGCGCAACAGCAAACGTAAGCCACCTTCCATTGAAGGCAAGAAACTATTCAGAGAAGTCGATCTCAGGGACTCCCCCAGACGTCACCTACCGGGTAAAGTCGGCGGTGGCCGCCAACGGCAGGAGGAACGACTGCGTCAGCTCACCGATTCGTTGCGGAAGCGGTGGCCGGTCGAGGTGAACGAGGCCCGGGTCGCCGGCATCATCAAGGCCGAGGAGTCGTCATCAATGTCGCTGCCATTGTCGGCGGAGTGCTCGCGCTGTTCGTCATCGTGGCGGCACTGCTCTACCTGAGCCGACGGCGGGGCGCCCCGCCGGCCCTCGGCCGGCCACTGCGGCTGGTCGCCCTGGGGTTGACCCTGGGAATCGTCGTCGCCCTGCTGCCCGACACCGTGTCCGACAACGGCGCCGCCACCGGCTACCTGCTGGGCGTACCGGTGGTCGCGGCCCTGCTGCCCCTCGCCGCCGACCTGACCGGCCGCGCCGTCGGCGCCACGACGGCGCTGTGCGCGCTGGTGATGCTGGCCTGGGGCCTGCTCCTGGGTCTCGGCGACGGGGTCTACGTCGTGGTCCCGGCGCTCGTCCTCGGCGCGGCGGCGATCGCATCGATCACCCCGCGGCGTGGGCTACCCGTCCGCGAGCGCGGCGATCGTCCGGTCGACGCCTGACGGTCCCGACGACACGTGTCCCAGTCCAGCCCCAGACCGCCAAGGAGACCGACGGCGGCCGCGTCGAGATCGGGCACGCCATTCCAGCGTCGATCGCGGACACGGAACTCGGGCAGATTCACGATCTGACCGTGCGCCCCTCGATGCGGTCGGGCTGACCGACGGGCCACGCACGCCGAGCTGATCCTCACGGCCGACGGGCCACGCATCGTCGAATCACACACCCGACGGTCGAGCCCGGAGCCACTGTGTCGGAGCTCAGGTGTTCCGACGACCGCCGTGGATAGGGATCGTTCACGCCGCGGACCTCGATACGGCTCTCGACCCGTACCGCGTTTCAGGCGACCCGCGGGGACTCGGCCCAGTCCGCCTATCACGACGTCTTCGCGTACTCCGTGTCACTGCCGCTCGACGAGCCGGTGCTTCGTGCCCAACTGCGGCGTATGATCGACTCCTGCGTAACGATGCGTACCGCGTTCCACCTGGAGGCGTCACCCGTTCCGATGCAACTAGTCCACGCCTCAGTCGAGCCCTCCCTCACCGTCCTGGACGCGGTCGGAAACGCCGAGACAGCTAACGAATGGTTCGAGCGCGAGCGTGGTTCCGGGTTCGACTGGGACCGGCCGGGGCTTATCAGATCCGCTGCCCACCGGACCGCTGCCGAGCGGATCGTCCTGTCCCTCAGCTTCCACCACGCCATCATCGACGGGTGGAGCCTGTCGCTGCTCGTACGGGATCTGCTGCTCTCGTACGCGGCGGCGTTGAACGGCGACGCGCCGGCGGAAGCCGCTGGCGTCGAGAGGCTGTCCGACGCGTTCCGGGACTATGTCACGGCGGAGGTGGCAGCACGCGCATCGACGGAATCTCGACGCTTCTGGCGTGGCCCCCTCGCGGATCACCCCGGAACAACTCTGCCCTGCTCCCGCTCCGACGGTAGCGACGCACGCTGGGCGGAGACGACCCTGGCCGTCCCTGAGGCCCGGGTGGCGCAGCTACGAGAAGTGCCGCACCGCGTCGGTTTTCCGCTCAAGCAAGTACTACTGGCGGCCCACCTGCGCGTGCTGGCGCTACTCACCGGCGACTCGGACGTCGTGAGCGGCGTGTTCACCCACAGCCGCCCGGAAAGCGAAGACGCCGAAGCGCTGGTCGGGATGATCCTTCAGTTCCAACCTCCCCGAGTACGGATCGGCACGCAGACGTGGCTGGAGATCACCGAGGAGGTGTCCGCGTCCGTAATGCGTACGGGTGCCCATCGCGTATGCGCCACCTCGGCGGCGGCGGCCGGTGAGCTTTCGCTACGCCGCGCTGTCCACGTACACCGAATTTCCCGCCTACGCGGAGGTTTCCACAGGAAACGTACCGAACGCCTCCGCGCCCGACTATCTGAGATGGAGCACCATGAAAGCCTTCCGCAACCCCTCGCAGATCGCAGCGCCGCTCGCCGCCTACTCTCATCAGGCGGAGATCACGGGGTCGGTCAGATGGCTCGTGCTCTCCGGCCAGGTCGGGATGACGCCCGCCGGTGAGCTTCCCGACGATCCGATCGAGCAGTTCGGCCTGGCTTTGGAGAACGTAGCGGCCAACCTGGCGGCTGCCGGCATGCGTCCGGAGGACCTGGTCAAGCTGACGATCTACCTCGTCGGCGAGATTGACCTGCACCGTCGGAGGCAACGACTGAGCGCATGGCTGAACGACCTGCGGCCCTGCATGACTGTCCTGACCGTCGCCGGTCTGGCCACGCCTGACCTGCGCGTCGAGATCGAAGCCATCGCCTGTGCCGAAGAAACTTCGACCATCGGGAGCCAACAGTGATCATCGACTCCATGACCCACGGCGTCCAGACCTTCCCCCGTTACCTAAAGAATCCCGAACGGCCCGGTATGACTTACCGCCCCTGTCGTACGGCTGATCCGGGGGTGTTGTCGCCGGGCCGGGTCGCCTCAACGGACCGCTGATAGCGCCTCTGTCTGTCAAGCGGCCGTTGGGTGTGCTTGTTTCTGATCTTTGAGGATTCGTCGGTAGATGACGTTGGCGAGGCGGCGTTTCAGGGCGCGTCGGGCTTCGGCTGGTGTCTTGCCTTCGCCGAGTTTGCGCTGGTAGTAGGCCCGTCCGAGGTCTGAGTGGTGGGCTTGGACGACGGCGATGATATGCAGGGCGGAGTTGAGTTGACGGTTGCCGCCGGTGTTGAGGCGGTGGCGCCTGCGGGGTCCGCTGGAGGCGTCGATGGGTGCCGCGCCGGTTTAGCTGGCGAAGTGGTCGGCGTTGGGAAACCGGGTGACGTTGCCGACGTGGCCGAGAATCTTCGCCGCCATGATCACGCCGACGCCGGGTAGTTCAGTCAGGCTGCTTCCCGCTGCGGTAACTGCCTGACTGAGCTCGGTCTCGTTGGCGTCCCATACCTGCCAGCGCTTGCTGTCCACGATGCCGTCGCATCGACGACCACGCGGGTCGTGAGCTGCTCGCCATCGGACAGCCGACCACGAGAACGTCGGAGGGGGGCGGGTCGCTCGGTGTTGCCGCGCTTCTCCATCTCCACGCTGAAGACCGGCCGTCCTCAACGAGCGCCACAGTCGCGGGTCACCTTGATCCCACAGATGATCAAAGCGGCGCCTTCAGATCGGCCAGCGACATCACCGCGTCGTCCGTGGTGGGCGCGAGCCGGGTCATCACCATGTCGTGGAACCCCAGGCCCGTCTCCAGGCTCACCTCGGCCCACAGGTCGATGTCGTGCCCCAACTCGCGGAGCCGGTCGATGACCCGGTCGGTGAGCGCCGCCCAGGTGCCCTCCAGCCGCGCCGACCAGGCGAGGAAGGCCTCGGCCTCGTCATCGGGGTCGAGGACCGCCAGCACGTCGTGCCCCTCGGTGCTCCACCACTCATGCAGTGCCGCCGTACGACGGCCATAGTCGAGATCCGAGAGCGGCCCGGCAGCGAGCTGCTCCAGGGACGCCGCCCGATCGGAGGTGGGGCCGGCGCTCCGCCGGACGATCCGGGCCTGCAGGCCAGCCAAGACCTGGTGGAAGTTGGGCAGCCGTACGGCCCGGGTGGGTACACCGCCGGCAACCAGCCGATCGACCACCTCGGCCGGCGCCAGGTCACGGCGGGTGCCGCCGTCGGCGCCGCGCAGGACGGACTCCACCGCGTCGCTGCCGAGAAAGAGGCAGGACTCCCGCACCGCCGTCTCCGGCAGGTCGGACGTGTGGACGACGCACATCACCATGTTCTGCGAGCCGAATTCGTACCGCAGCAGGCCGGGCTCCGACAGACCCGGGTTGGAAGGACCCTTGAGCTCGGAGAGCCGCTCGGCCGCCGGGACGTCGCCGGGACGGTCGAGGAGGAGCGCCACCGCCGGGCCGAGTCGGTAGTAGCGCGGCATATACCACCACAACGGGCGGCTGCCGGCGTCCATCAGCCTCACCTGGGTATAGCGGTATAGCTCCTCAAGCCGGCGGTGGTGCGGGCGCACCACCCTAAGGGCGGTCACGCCGAAGCCCCGCTCGCCCAGCCACGCGACGATGTCCGGAACCTGGCCCTGACGGACCGCTTCGGGCCGCACAAGCATGAAAGCTGTCCGTCGCGCCGCCGCCGGGTACGCGCCGAGCAAGCGCCGAGGCTCGGCCCAATCGTCCACCGGCAACGCCGCCAACAGCCCCGCCATCGACTCGTCCCCCATGATCCTGCCCTTCCGGTGCCCGCCGGCGCCACCGCCGCGTCGGGCACCCCCCACACACACGCCCTGGCCGTCCCGTCCTCGCCACGCGTCGTGGCCGGAGCCGGTACTCACCACGGAAGCCGGGGCGCCGGCCACGCGGCCGACGCGATCGAGGAAGACCCCGAGCCGACCACTCTCGTCGGACATCACGACCACCCCGTACCACCCATCCCCATGGGTCGCTGCAATCCCGCGTCCGCATCGAAACACTGACTGCGACGGACGAACCCTGGCGATCACCCATCGGCTCACTACGCGCTACACGGGACCATGGGTGACCGCCGTCAGTGCGGTCCGCCCCCCTGCGAGCTGTCGATCTACTGTAAGCATTCGCATCCTGCAGGCCGGCGGACGGGGCCACGCGTCGGCGCCGGCATTGAACAAGTTCCGGCTACCGCTCGTACGCCGCGATCGCCGAGTGGGTCGCCGGCGTGCCGGCGGCAACGGCTCTCACCCGGGGCGTGGCTCCCGATCGGCGGAGGCCGGTTCTGCCATCGGCCATGCCGTCCATCACCTTGGTGCCGTGACCACGCTCAATCGGCCGAGGGCACGAACCCTCCAACCGGCGCCGGTTCGCGTCACGACCTCCGCATCGCTTGACAGATACCTGCCCGACACCAGCATGGTGAACTCCCACCGCCCCAGGACCGCGATGACTTCACGTAACCGGGGTAGCCGACGACCCAGCAGCGCTTGTCACGCTTTGGCAAATTTCGGGGACCTGACCCGGACTCTCGAGCTGATACGTTGAGCAACCCCGAGAGGTCGACGGGAGGTTGATGGATGGTTATTACTCTGGCAACGATTTTCGGCCTGGCACTCGTCGACAGTCTGAGTCCATCAATGCTCGCCGTCAGCCTGTACTTCGTGTTGAAGACCGAGCGCTACGTCTCCCGGGTGGCCATCTACGTGGCGACGGTACTGACGGTCTACCTCGGGCTCGGCATCGCCCTGATGCTCGGATTCGGCTCCCTGGCGGACATCATGAGCAACGACGTCGGGCGAACGATCGTTCACATACTGCAGGTCGTCGTCGGCGTTTCACTGCTCACCTACAGTATTGCCGGAGGCTGGTCCAAGAAGCCGGCGGCGCCGGTGCGACGACCCACCTCCCAGCGCATTCCGACCGTCATCGGGCTCGCCCTCAGTGTGACCCTGGCCGAATTCCTCACCGCCCTGCCCTACTTCGGTGCCGTCGGCATCCTCGCGGGTGGTGACTTCACGACGCCGCAGTGGCTGTCCCTGCTGGTCGCCTACAACATCGTCGCCGTCCTGCCCACAGTCGCGATCGTCCTCGTCGCGATCATCCTCCGCGAACGGCAACGTGAGCGTTTTCAACGCTGGCTCGACAAGCTGTCGAATTCCCGCGGGTCATGGCTGACACTGGTCGGTATCGCCGGATTCCTGCTGGCGCGAAACGGCGTCGCATATCTGGTGGTGGACTTCGGCCTGGTGGACGGCCTAGTGGACATCGGCGATGCCGGCACACCGCCGAAGTGACATGGCGACGGTCCGGTCCAGCCGGCCCTGACCGGCGGCAACCGCCACGACGTCCGGTAAGGCACCGCCGCCGACTTCGGCACCGGCCTTGGTAGCGCTATCCCTGATCCGCAGACTGTACGAGAAGGCTGCCATGAGCTCCCCGTGCCGCGGGACGACGGGAGGGGCGTCGAAATTTCCTGGCTACGCACGCCCGGGAACCGTACGGTGACGACCGGCGCATTCTCGTCGCCATGTCCGATCTGTATGTGGCCTCAGCCACCAATGAACACTGGAGGCGGCATGCGTATCCGAACAGTTACAGCGGCTGAGGCCGGCTCGGTCGCCAGCTTCATCGTGGACGAGTCGGTCAGCTGGATTACGAGGGAACGGTTCGACAAAGAATACTCCGAGCGGCGCTTTCGCCCGGAGTGGACCTGGATCGCCGAAGACAACGAGGGGCGGATCGTCGCGCGCGCCCTGTGGTGGGGCCGCTCCGACTCCGAGCACCCGGTCGCCCTGGACTGCCTGCACGTTCTCGGCTCTGTCGAGGACCGGGGCGGGCTCGCCACGGAGCTACTCGCGGCCGGACACGCGGCGTTCGAGCGGGCCGGCGCCAGGGGACGGCCCCAATACAACATCTCGCTGGACAACGGCTGGCGCGACCGACCCGAGGTGGCGGCGGCAGTGGCCTGGCGCAGCGAGGCGGCCCGCCGCGCTGGACTAATCGAGGAAGTCGAGCGGCTGCAGTACGAGTGGACCCCCGAGGCTGGTCTCCCCACACCCGCCACCCAGCTCGAATTCCGCCCCGACAGCGACGACGAGACCTTCGTCGAGGCCTTCAAGCAGATCGCCGTCGGCAGCCTCGACATCGCGACGCTGCGCGAACTGCCGGTGCTCGGCGCGGAACGGCAGGCCCGCGAGGACGTGGAGTTCTACCTGAGCTGCCCCGGTAAACGGGAGTGGTGGCGCCTGGCGTACACGTCGGAGGGTGAGCTGGCCGGGCTGGCCATCCCGTCGGCGACACCGTACAACCGCAACGTCGGCTACCTCGGCGTGGTGCCCGCGATGCGCGGACGCGGCTACATCGACGAGATACTCGGCGAGATCACCCGGCTACACGCCGCTGACGCAGCGGAGCTGATCACGGCGACGACAGACACCACGAACACACCGACGGCCGCGGCCTTGGAGCGGGCTGGGTACATCAACACCGAGATCCGGCTGATCTTCGAGGCCCCCGCGAGCTGACGGGCTTGCCCGAAGGGGAGCCACGAAATTCGAATCCCTTCGGGGACGCAGAACAGCGGCCCTGATCAGCGGAAATCCTGGTCAGGGCCGTTGGCGTATTTGAACTGTCCCCCGAACCCCCGACAACGCCGGTGGGCGGTCAGGTTCGGTGATCTGCTGCGGCGCGCTGTGCGGGGCTGGTTCACGCGGCTTGGCGCCGCCCGTCATCAGCGGAGGTCGCGCAACCAGGAGCGGAGTTCGCGCTCCACGACCTCGGGACGCTCCAGGGTGAGCGCGTGCGCGGTGTCCGGCACCCGAAGGAGGCTGGTCTTCGGGCTGGCGTTCTCAAGCGCGGCCGCCATCGCCTTCGTCCCGGCGGTGTCGGCCTCACCCACGAGCACCCGTACCGGGCAGGTGACGTCGGACAGCCGGGTGGCCGCCGCCGGCTCGACGGAGGTGAAGCCCGGGGTGTCCTTCTGCTGCTCGTAGTTCACCCGGGACATCTCGATCACGCTTGTACGGACCGCCTGGCGCCCCTCGGCCTGGTCACGGGTCGGGCCGTCGACCAGTAGCCGGACCTCGTTGGCGATGATGTCCTCGACCTCCCACGCGTCCTCGGCCGCGCCGATCGCCTCGACCAGTTCCCGCTCGTCGTCGGCCACCGGCGCGTCGTACCCGCCAATGTCCGGTGCCAGGAGGAAGAGGCCGCGCACCCGCTGTGGCTGGGTGAGCGCGAAGTCGACGGCCAGCCTGGCCCCACGCGACTCTCCCACCAGGACGGCGCTGTTCAGGCCGTACGCGTCGAGAACGGCGGCTAGGTCGGCCATGTCCGAGTAGGTGCCGTCCAGCGACGTGGTGGATCGACCGAAACAACGACAGTCGTAGGAGACGGTGAAGAACTCGTCTCCGATCGCCCGCATCAGGGGAAACCACATCTGCGAGTGCGCGATACCGGAGTGCACTAGGAGGGCGGCGGGCCGAGTCGGGTCGCCGCCGCTGCTGGTGAAGAGCGAACCACCAGGAACGGTCACATGACGAGATTCCATCAGGAAAGATCAGCCCTTCATCGATTCTTCGTGGCGTGCTGAGACAAACTCGGCGAGCTCACGGATACACCTGCGCAGGAACGGGTGGTCGCCCTTCCAGAGCCGGGACTCTACAATCGGCCCCTGATCGAAGCAACGCGATATAACTACGCTCGCCGCCTGCCGACCCGCCTACCGCGCTGAGGTCGATGCCGACCGCATGACCCTCGCCAATCACGACGTCATCCATGGTTCCCAGGCTGCCGGTGGACGAGGACAGTTCCAATCCCTCCGTATCATGACCTGACCGTGTCGTACGCATCGGTCAGCCATGCGTCGCGCACAACTGATGCGCCTGGTGGCACCGGGCGGGTACAGCCGCATGCCCTCCAGCACCGTGGCCCGGATGATCAGCTCCACGTCCTCACCCGCGACCACAACCGGACCGCTGCATCAGGTCATGCCGGTCCACCGTGCGTCCGTCCAGGCCGGCGCGTTCGATGGCCCGCTCCGCCCCGGCCTTGATCAGCTCGGCGAGGCCGGCGGGGGCGCGGCCCAGTTGAACAGCGGGACAACTGGGTTGCCTAACTGGTGTCCGAATCTGACAATGTCCTTCGTGATCTACTGTGGAAAATTTTCGAGATCGCATACGGCGGTGATCTCTTCATGCTCGCCTCAAGCTGACAGCGGAGCCGACGAGCGCATCGCGGGCCTGGTTGTCCTGCAGTGCTGAGAAAGTCGCCCGGTGGGCGGAGGCCCACCGCGCGGATTCGTCAGCTCGCCGTCCTAACCGGTACACACATCGTCAACGACTTCTACCAAGGGGCGACGAGCGCGATCATCGCGCTGCTCGCGGTACGCCACGGCTACAGCTACGTCGGGGTGACCGGGCTCCTGCTGGCGGTCACCGCGTCGTCTTCGATCGTGCAGCCCATCCTGGGGCTTCTCGCGGACCGCCATCGGACACCGTGGATGATGTCCGCTGGTGTACTGACCTCCGGTGTGGGATGTGCCCTGCTCGGCATCACGGAGGGTTACTGGCTGTCGTGTGCCGCCGCCGTCGTCGCCGGTCTCGGCATCGCCGCCTACCACCCGGAAAGCGCGCGGGCCGTCCGGGAGGTGGGGGGCGGCTCCGCGACGGCGATGAGTTGGTTCGCCCTTGGCGGCAATGTCGGCTACACGCTCGGCCCTGTCGCGGCCTCGCCATTTCTCCTCTGGCTCGGTCTCGGCGCGAGCCCCTGGCTGGTCATACCAGCGGTCCTGGCGGCGATCGCGGGCGGCCTGGCGATGCGTCGTCGATCGGAGTGGGCGGACCGTGAGCGGGCCCGGTCCAACGCGGCGTCCGCCCGGGACAACTGGCGCGCCTTCGGCTGGTTGACGTTGTCGATCTCGGCACGCTCCGCGGTGATCGTCGGAGTCGCCTCGTTCCTCCCGCTGCTATTCATCCGGGAGTTCGGGGTCACCCAGCAGATGGGCAGCAACTCGCTCGCGTTGTTCTTCGCAGCGGGCCTCATCGGCACGCTCGTCGGCGGCCACGTCGCTGACCGATGGGGGGAAACCCTGCCCCTCTGGTTCGGGTACGCCGCCACCTCTACAGCCCTGGTGGTACTGGCACTGACACCGCTTCCGTGGATCGCGTGGATGGCGGTCGCCATACTCGGTGTCGGTAGCTACCTGCCCTTCGGGGTGAACGTCACACTCGGCCAGCGCTACCTACCGGGGCGGGCAGCCACCGCCTCCGGCGTCACACTCGGACTCGCGGTGTCCGTGGGAGGCTTTCTCGCCCCGGTGTTCGGGCTGATCGCCGACGGTGCGGGCCTCCACGCGGCACTGCTCACGTTGGCCGTCATGCCAATCATCGCGATGGTCGCGGTCCATCGTCTCCCCGCAGTGTCGAACGAAGCCGAAAAATAGCCGCCAGCACGCCCGCGACTATCCGCCGGTACGGTCGCAGGCGCGGACCACCGTGCAAACACATCAGGTCGGCAGGGGAACCAGCAGCTCCCGCTCCATGATTCCACCCAGCCGGCGCCCGGCGGGTGCTGGTGGCCCGGCCCGACTACGACGGCACGCCGGCTGCGGCGGTGGCCCGGCTGGCCTCTGGTGGTCAACCGGCCTATTGATCCAACCGGCCTCCGCTCTGCACGCTCGGCGGTCAATGAGGATGCCGCTCACGCGTCCAGCACGGTGAGCCACTCGGCGGTCCGGGGGCGGTAGCCATGTCGGTCCGCGAGTCCCCGCACGATCGATGGCACATGACCGGCACCGTAGACGACCCCGACGTCGATCCGTTCCGACGACCGTGTACGCACCAGCTCGGACAGCACGGCAAGCAACCGGTCATCCCGATCGCCGCCGAACGTGCGCTCGAAATGCTCAGCGAACTCATCGTCTGCGTACCTCTCGTCCTTCGCGCTGGGCAGGTCGTTCAACTCGACCTCAGGCGAGAGCAGCCGCCGCGTGCCGCCGAAGAACTGGGTGACGGCCACGATCGGGATGGCACACCACATCAGAAGCCGGTATCGCTGCGGCATGGCCCGCCAGCCCTGGGCGAACTCCGCCGTCGTCACGTCCGGGTTGATCAGCTCGACGCCGAGCGACCGGTACGCGATGTTGTCGACCACAAGTCCGGAACGCCTGTTGGCCGGTATGACCCGGTAGGTGAGCGTGATGGCCCACGCAAGTACCGAGCGTCCGCTGACGCCTTCAACGACGAGCAGGTCACACTGCCGGAGCCGCTGCGCCACCGCCGCGTAGAACTCCGGGCTCGCCACATGAAGCATGGGGAACAGCACGAACTGCAACTGGCTGCCGGGGCGCCGAAGGCGCAGCACCGCAGAGCGGGTCCCGATGATGCTGTGCTCGATGATCTGCATGCCCGCCCACCTAGCGTCTGCCGGCACTGAGCTTCACCTCACAAGGTAGGTACGGAGCGCAAGCCGGACGCGCGCACATCGCCAGATCCGTGCGCCTGATCTTGGACGACGCGCGGCCCGACCTTCGCTAGCGCCTGAAGGTCGGACCTGCCGCAGCACCCAAGAGATGAGGGGCTCGACGAACGAACGTGGATGGTGCGGCGCCGCAAAGTCGTGGGAGCCTGGCTGGGTGAGCTGGGTGGCGAATCTGATGATTCAGGCTGACATGGCGGACCACGGCAATGTGCGGTCATTGAACGACTGGCTGGAGCGCGAGGCGCCACGGAGAGCCGAAGCCAGCCGGGACGTGTACGGCAACCAGGCTCGGGGAGTCGGCACGCTACCGACTCTGACCGACCCAGAGGCAAACCACTGGGGTGGTGGGAAGAACCCGGAGTGCGAGGTCTGGGCCGCCGCCCTGAATCACGCGGACCTCGACGCGCTACTCACCCAGATTCGGGCAGTGCCCTGGCGCTACCCCAGCGGGTGCAGGTGTTCCTGATGGACCAGGAGGAGTCCTACTTCCGGCTGTACATGTACCGCGATGGCACCTGGAAGCAGTACACCCCGCCGCAACCCCCAGACCCCGATGATCAGCATGCCTGGTAGTAAGCCCGCAGAGTACTGTGGTATGTGCGACGCGAAGGCAGCGCTCGTTCGGCGACAGATGAGCGCGTGGTCGCGCCAAGAGCGGTACGTCGTGTGGATCGATGTGGCAAGGTTGCCGGATCTCCTCGAGTCCTCACCCGCCGTCGAGTCGCGACCAAATCGAGGCAAGACTCCTGGCGCTCCTGGGTGGAAGCCAGTCACGCGACGAGGTCGACCGATGGGCTGCTCAGTGGGTCACCGATCCGGATGGCGGCGGTGTAGAAGACGAGGATGTCTGGTGGGCGCTGACTCAGCTGTACGGAATCGACCTGCGCCACGCTAAGGACGGCCCGCACCTGCACGACGATGAGCAGATACGACACTGGCTTCATGCCTTCCGCGCGCGCCGTCCCGGGGCGTCCTGACCACGGACACGCCCGGCATGCGGCGTGCACCGCCGGATAAGGTCGTCGCCGAGTAGGCGGTGCCGCCGGACGATGCTGAGGTAGGTGTTCCTGAGCTGTTAGACCGAGCGGTCACGATGGTTCCCGCGGACGATCACGGTGAGACACCGGTGGTCGTCCGGCCGCGGGATACTCGGCCGAGAATCAGCAACGCCACCAGGGTCGCGCCGAGCAGGATCAGCGTGGCCGCCGCTGCGTCGAACGTCCGACCCCGGTCTGTCAATGTAAAAACGGTGACCGGCAACGTCCGCCAATCCGGCGGATACACCATGATCGTGGCACCGACCTCGCCCATCGACAACGCGACCGCGAGTGCGGCGGCCGCCGACATTGCCGGCAGCAGCATCGGCAGGCGGACCCGCCAAAGCACCAGCGCGGGCCGCGCCCCCAGCGACGCGGCCACCTGGGCGTACGAGTCGTCGATGCGGGCCAGCGCGCTGGACACGGTGGCGTAGGAAAAGGACAGGACGAGAACCAGGTGGGCGATCAACACGATCCAGCGCGTGCCGTTGAGCAGCAGCGGCGGTCGACTGTACGCGACCAGGAGCCCGAGCCCAACCACCACCGATGGAATGGCAACCGGTAGGTGCAGGAGCCCGTCGGCGCCTTTACGCAGCCAGCGGGGTGCCGCGGCGAGCGCGAGCGCCGCCCAGGTGCCGACGGCCACTGCGGCCAGCCCGGCGACAGCCGCGGTCTGCAGGCTGACGAGGAGGCTGCCCTGGTTCTCGCCGGTCAGGGCGGAACCCAGGTGGGCGACGGTAAAGCCGCCGGGCAGGACATCGTTCCACTCCGTAGCCAGTGCGGCAGCCACCAACACCGCCAGCGGTGCTGCCACGATCACCAGGAAGACGGCGGCGAACAGCGCCCAGATGGGCCAGCGGGCGCTACGGGACCAGATCAGCACCACGGGCTCCCTTACGTCTGAAGATGCGGCGGTAGAGCAGGTAGAGCAGGGCGGACAGGGCGACCTCGACGACGGCAACCACGCAGGCGCTCGGATAGTCGAACGTGACCACGCCCTTGGAGTGCACCAACATCGGCAACGTGATGACGTCCTTGGCGCCGATGAAGAGCACGATGCCAAACTCGTTGAGGGTCAACAGCAGGGTCAGCGCACCACCGGCGGCAACCGCCGGGGCTATCTCCGGCAGCACGACGCGGCGCAGGACCTGGCCTGGCCGAGCACCGAGGGAGGCGGCGACCGCGAGGCGTTCCGCCGGCAGGTGGGTGAGGGCGGCGAGGGCCGGCCGCATCACGAACGGCGTGTAGAAGGTGATCTCCGCGAGGATGACGCACCACCGTGAGTAGAGGAAGTCGCCGAGTTGAAGCACACCGGCGGCACCGTAGAGAAACGTGAAACTGAGCGCGATCAAGAAGGAGGGGAAAGCGAGTAGGGTGTCGACCGCCCGGGCAGCGGCACCGGAACCAGGGAACGGGACCAGCGCCAGTACCACAGCGAAGAAGGTGCCGAGCATGATGCAACCAGCGGTAGCGGCGCCCGCGATAAGCACGGTGTTGCCGATCGCCCGGTGAAACTCACCTGCGGCCAGCACGGAGCGCCATGTCTCCAATGTTCTTACACCGTCCTCGTTGGTCACGGACTGGACGCCGACGAGCACGAGCGGGTAGATCAGGAAACCGGCGAGCACCACCAGCGGGGGAAGCGCCCAGAGCAGCGGCGAGACCCGGGTGGCGCGAGCGGGCCTTTCAACGGCGAGGGCCGCGGTGGTCACGCCACACCTGCCAAATTCTGCGGAAAGCTCTCGCCGGCGTCTCCGGCGGTTGACGCGGCACCCGCCCTGGCTACCACTGCGGCACCATGCTCCGGCAACCGAACCCGTACCGGGGAGCCGACCCGCGGTAGCCCGTCGACGCTGGGCACATCGGCATGCACGCTGACTCCGCCCGGCTCGTCGAGCCCGGCGATAAGACAGGTCAAGCGATAGTTCGCACCCCGCCACTGCAGGCCGGTGAGGACAGCTGCCAGGCCAGACCCATCACGACGTACCCCGATAGTGTGTGGCCTTACCGCAAGCCGCACGTGGGCACCGGGAACGAGCGGTCCAGGCGCCATAGCGTTGACGGTGACCGCGCCCACGTCGACCGTGCCGTTGGCATCGCGAACCGTGGCTGGCAAGAGGTTAGCCCCGCCCAGGAAGGCAGCCGTGAACTCGCTGGGTGGCTGTCGGTAGAGGCCCTGGGCGGTATCCAGATCGAGTAGCTCGGCGTCGCGCATGACGGCGATCCGGTGTGCCAGAGTGAGCGCCTCGGTCTGATCGTGGGTGACATAGAGGATCGCGATGTCCGGGAGTTCGTCCCGAAGCTGACGCAGCTCGTCGAGCATGTCAGCGCGCAGCTGCGCGTCGAGGGCGGAGAGCGGTTCGTCGAGCAGTAGCACCGGCGGCCGGATCGCCAACGCGCGGGCGATCGCCACCCGCTGCTGCTGTCCGCCGGAAAGCTCTCGCGGGTAGCGGCGGCCATAGCGCTCCATACCGACGAGCTCCAGCATCTCCTCGACCCGTCGGGCTGACTCAGCGCGCCGCATCCGCCGAGCACGCAAGCCGAACCCGATGTTGTCGGCGACGGTGAGGTGCGGAAAGAGGGCATACTGCTGCACCACGACGCCGAGGCCACGCTTGTGTGGTGGCACCCCGGTGACGTCTTGGCCGGCGAGCAGGACCCGACCGGAGGTCGGCCGGACGAATCCGGCCAGCGCTTTCAGGGCGGTTGACTTGCCCGACCCGGAGGGGCCGAGCAAGGCCACCGTCTCGCCGGTGGCTACGTCGAGCGAGAAATCCCGCAGCGCCGTGACCTGCCCGTAGCGGACGCTGACGCGGTCAAACTGGACCGCCGACGACTCGGTCATACCGTGTTCCTCCTTGGATCCGCGTTCTCCGGCCCGCACTGGCGAGGACCGGAGACAGCGGCGGGACTGGGTGCGGTCGGTCAGGCCAGACCGAGGGCCGTGTTGTAGGCAGCGATGTCCGCGTCCATTTCCGTCAGGATCTTGGCCCAGTCGGCTGGCCAGATCTCCACGCCCTGCAGCACCTGCTCGACCTGCTGGAATTGGGCGTCGGTGGGCTTGACATCGGCGCGCACCGGAACCCCGTACGCCTGCTGGGACACCTGCTCCTGGGCGGACGCGGAGAGCAGGAAGTCGGCCAGCTCTCGGCCAGCATCGGCGTGTGGGGCATCGGCCGCTAGGCCCATGGTGTAGGGGATGGACAAGGTAGAGGCTTTGCCGTCCGGACCGGTCGGAAAGAAGATCTCGAAGTTGGACCTGTCGTTGTTGATCGACGCGAGATTCATCTGGACGTCACCGTTGGCCACGTAGATCTCGCCCTTGCTGACTTTGGGCTGCAACTTGCCCGTAGACGACGACGGCCCGACGTTGTTGTCCTCGAGCTTCGCCAGGAACTCCAGGGCCTTGTCCTTACCGAGGAGGTGCTGCAGGTGCAGCAGCACGGCGGTACCGTCGCCGGCCTGGCCGGGCGTCGAGTACTGCAACTTTTGGGCGAAGGTGGGGCTGAGTAGCTCGTCGAACGTCTTCGGGGCGGCGTCAAGCTTGTCCGGGTTGTAAATGAAGCAAAGGTAGTTGTTTACCAACGGCACGTAGGTGTCGGTCACGCCGGTCACCTGGTCGGCGCCGGCCGGCGTGTAGGGCTGCAGCAGACCGTCGGCGTCGGCCTTCTGGATGTACGGCGGCAGCGTGACGACGAGGTCCGCCTGGACGTTCGCCTTCTCCTTCTGCAGCCGGGAGACGACCTCACCGGAACCGGCCTCGATCATCTGCACCGTGATGCCGGTCTGCTTTTCGAACTCGACGAACTGCTTGCTGTACCAGTCGCCGAGGCCATCAGCGGAGTAGACGGTTACGGTGGTGTCACTGTCGGCCCCACCGGAGTCGGAGGTGCCTGATCCACATGCGGCGAGGGCGAGTGAGGCCGCCGCGGCGGTAGCGAGGGCTAGCGGGAGGCGTCGCATGGCCATTACTCCTCAGGGGTGTCGGTGGGAAGAAGCAGGGTCTCGAGATCGCCGACGGAGTGGAGAACGTGGGTAGCCCCGGCAGCACGCAGTGTGGCGGTATCGTGCGCGCCGGTGCGTACTCCGGCGACGATGGCGGCACCGGCGCGACGGCCGGCGAGCACGTCCGAGGCGGTGTCACCGACGGTGGCAACCTGCCGGACGTCATCGACCCCCAGCCGCAACAGAGCGGTGAGTACCAGGTCGGGATAGGGACGCCCGCGGCCGGCCTCGGCCGGCACCAGGGTCAGATCAGTTAGGTCCTGCCAGCCCAGGGCGGAGAGGATGCGGTCGGCGGTAGCCCGGGAGAAGCCGGTGGTGAGCGCGGTACGCACCCCAGCAGCACGGAGCTTGGTGATCAATTGCTCGGCCCCGGCGATCGGTGCGCAGAGCCCGGCGTCCACGAGTAGCTCGTATGCCCGCTCAAACGCACCATTGAGACTCCGGGCCGCCGCCTCATCGCCCCCGCTGAGATGCCGGAATACAGTGATTTTTGATTCACCCATGGTGTCGCGCACGTAGCGCAACGCAGTGTCCCGGCCGATGGCGATCGAGTCGACCTCATCCAGTGCACGAGTGAATGCCTGCTCGACGAGGCCGTCGTCGGCGACCGTGGTGCCGGCCATGTCGAAACAGACGAGTCGCGTCGTACCCACCAGGGCGCTCACCAGTTCAGCTCTTTCGCGGTCTGCTCGGCAATCGCCGGCGCGCAGGTCATACCCCGTCCGCCCGGCCCGGTGACCACGACGCCGTTGTCGCTGACCCGTTGGCGTTGCACGATCTCGTTCGGGTCGAGGCACTGGGCGTAGACGCCGTGCCAACGGCGCCGGATCGCCGGCAGCGGCCGGCCAAGCAACGCCGAGGCGACCTCGACGAGGTGTTCGTAGGGCTCCTCGACCTGGTCAAAGGCGAACGGCTCGGCGTAGGCGTGGGTGTCGCCGATGGTCAGGCCACCGTCTAGGCGTTGCACCATCAACAGCTGCATGGCGTGTTCGGCGGCGACCGGCGGTTGCGGCTGGACGGAGTTCATCTCGTCGAGCTGCGGCCCCCGGTAACCGGGGTAGTAGCGGAAGGTGTCCCCGTCGGCGACCGAGGTGGTTAGCGGTACATCGAGCGGCGCGGTCTGGGCCATCTGCAACCAGACTCGGCGCACCGGCAGGTTGGGGGCGAGTTCGCGGACCAGCCCGGTGAGTACCGCGCCGGTGGCCAGGATGACCTGGTCACCAACGTGCACGTCGCCGTGGTCGTCCCGGACTCCGCGATCGTTGAGGTCACGCACCTCCCGGCCAGGCAACCACTGGTAGCGGTGGCTGGCGGCGAGCGCCGCACGCAGTGCCGGCAACGCCACCCGGGATTCCACGGCGGCGTCGCGCTCGCACCAGAGGGCGGCGGCGAAGTCGCCGCCAAGGGCCGGGTTGACCACCCGCGTCTCGTCCCGGTCGAGCAGCTTGAATCCACGGGCCGGGGCATCGGGAGCCGCCGCGGCGGCTTCGGCGACGGCGACTTCCTCGGGGGTTCGACAGACGGCGAGTGACCCGTTGGCTCGGAAGCCAATGCCGGCCACCTCGGTGCCGATCTCCTCCCAGAGTTCGCGAGCCCGCAGGGCGGTCGCCAACTCGGCACCGCTGGCGCGTCCAGAAACCCAGACCAGGCCGAAGTTGCGGACGGTCGCGCCGCGCGCTTCCTTTTCCCGTTCCAGATGCAGCACCTCGTGGCCGCGTCGGATGGCCTGCCAGGCGTGCATGGTGCCGAGCACTCCGCCGCCCACGATGATCATTCGCATGTTCTCTCCCTTGCTCAGCGAGCAGCTTTGGGGAGAGCCTTGACCTCCAGATGCAGGGAGGATGACGCGCCGGTGAATGAGCCCGAAAGGTTCGTACCTTTAGCAGCAATCGGTGCGCGTGCCCGGTCGGTCGAACGAAACCCAGGTCAGCCGAGCAGTCGGGTGGCGAACCCGATCCGGTCACCGCGATACAGGGAACGGACTCGTTCAATCGGCACCCGGTCCTGGTCCGCCGAGACCCGCTGCATGAGCAGCATCGGCTGGGCCGGGTTCGTGCCGAGCAGCATCGCCTCTCGCGGGTTGGCCAGCACGGTCTCGATGCGCTCGGTAGCCTCGGCATAGCGAATGCCGTACCGGTCGATCATGTGCTGGTAGAGCGAGCCGGTCCCGTCGAAATCAGTCATCAGGTCGGCGAACCGGCGCACCGGCAGGTAGGTGCTCTCCAGCCCCAACGGCTCGCCATCAGCAAGCAGCACCCGCTCCAGGTGCACCACCTCGTCAGTGGCAGCTACGCCCAGATCCGCCGCGAGCGAGTCACCGGCGGGCTGACGGTCGATCATGACCACACGACGGCTCGGCTGGTGGCCCATCGTGTGTAGCGCCTCGGTGTAGCTGTGCAGGCCAAGCGGCTGGAACAGCTTGGGAGCGGCGACGAACGTGCCGCGTCCACGGTACGCGCGCAGGCGTCCCTCCATGGTCAGCTCGGAGATCGCCTGCCGTAACGTGGAGCGAGCCACCCCGTATGTCGCAGCGAGCTGGCGTTCCGGCGGCAGCAGGGCGCCCTCCCCCAGTTCGGCCAGGAGATCAACCAGTCGGCTTTTGACCACAAAATACTTGGGAACCCGACCATGCTCGGGCACTCCCTCACGAACCGCCTCGACAAACACCGGCTGACCCTAACCCGCAGGGGCGCACCGCCCACCCTGGAAGCCGGCCGGGTAGCGCAGGCCCGCACGACCCGGTTCGCCATCATCGCCGGCACCTTGGGCACCCGTCCCACGGCGCCTCAGAGCGGCGGACCACCGGTAGGGTGCCGGCCATGCATGCCGTGGTTGACGCCGAAAGTCTGCTGGCCTTCCTCGCCGGGCTCGACGGGGTGTACGACGCGCCCCCACCGCTGGGAGACCCGGTGGACCTGCTGGCACACGGGCTGCAGTGCGCGGCCGTCCTGCGCAACGACAGACCAGACGACCTCGGGCTCCAACTGGCGGGACTGGTTCACGACATAGGCCACGCCGTTGGCGACGACCCCGACCATGCCCGGGTCGGCGCTGACGTCGTCCGCCCGGTCCTTGGCCCACGGGTCGCCGACCTCGTCGCCCTGCACGTCCCGGCGAAGCGCTACCTCGCCTCGACCGAGTCCGACTACGAGCTGTCGGAGGCGAGCCGGCTGAGCTTGCTGCGGCAAGGCTCCGTGATGACCAGCGAGGAGCAGGAGAAATTTCTCGCCCATCCGGCAGCGGCCGACGCGGTGACGTTGCGTCGCGCCGACGAAGCAGCCAAGATCGTCGGGCATCAGGTTCCCGGTCTCGACGTGTGGGCACCGCACCTACTCACGTACGCCAGTGGTGTGTGACGGCCACCGACCCGGCCCGTAGACAGACGCCGCGTGAGCGGCTCGCTGATCCGCTCGGCTCACTGGCAGCGTTCGTGGTGGCTAGGAATGTGGCGGCCAAGGGCTTGGCCACATGCACAGTCGGTGTCATAGAGCATCGCCCGGAGCGCCGCCCGTTCTGCCGCGGCCCATTCGACCCTCCTGGACCTCGTACTCCTCCGGTTCCGCCCAGAGGAACGCCCGCCACCACGTCCGGAAGAAGGACCCACGCATTGCGGGGTCCGTACCGCCAGGTGGAGATGCCCCTGTGGTTCGTCCTCGAAGCCCGGCGCACGGACCCGGTGCGGCCGGTGAGAATTCCGCTCGGTGCGCTCGTACGGCCTCAGCATCAGATTTCCGCGATCCCGCCTCGGCCCCGCCCAATCTCGTAGCCAGGAGGGCAGACCCAGAAAGGGTGACCGTCGGTGGCGGTGACTTGCCCGTCGGGGGATGCGCCCGTCGGTTGGCTCAATCCGCAGGTCACGGCGGCATCCGTGCGCCGTAACCGGATTGCGCGCTTTGAACACGTTCGATCGGCCTCTGTAGCATCGCTGCCGTGGACAAGCCACGCCCGCGCCGCACCCGAGCGCCGAGTCGGATCCGCACGGTCGCGCATCGTCTCCGCAGCAGTCCACGGCTCGTCGACACCGTGCTCTACGTATGCCTGCTCGGTGTGCTGGCCACCGACGCGGAGAGCCTGGCCTCCCGCCCCTGGGAGTACGCGACGGCGCCGGTCCTCATCGTCGGCGCGGTCGCCCTCTCCCGGGTCCGGCCGGCCTGCTCGCTTACCCTCGCCGCCCTGTCCGGTACGTCGTACCTCGTGAACGCCGGCGGCTCGCCGGAGTGGCCGATCGCCCTCATGATCATCATCGGCTACCTGGCCGGACGCCGGTCGGCCGACCATCGCAGTGCCCTGGTCGGGCTGAGCGGCACACTGGCCGTCGGTCTGCTGATCGCTCCCCTGACCGGGACACCGAGCCGCTGGCTGAGCATGGCGCTCACCGTGCTCGGCGCCGCCGCCGTGCCGTGGCTGGCTGGGCGCTACCGGCGGTTGCGGGCCGACCTCGCGTACGCCGGTTGGGAACGCGCCTGCCAGCTGCGCCGTGAGCAGCGGACCCGCACGTCCGAGGCGCGTACCCGCGAGCGGGCCCGGATCGCCAGGGAGATGCACGACTCGCTCGGCCACGAGCTGAGTCTCATCGCGCTGCGAGCGGGCGCGTTCGAACTTGACGACGGCTTGGACGAGAGGCAACGCCGTGCCGCCGGCGAGCTGCGGGCCACGGCCGTGGCCGCCACCGAGCACCTGCAGGAGATCACCACCATGCTTCGTGACGGGGACGGGGTGGCCATCGACGCCGCCGTCGCCGACCTCGTCGCCCGAGCGCGTGACCTCGGAGTCCCGATCTCGCTCAGCGAATTCGACGAGACCGCGGGCGCGGTCGGCGATGCCACCTTCCCCATCGCGAGCGACCCGAGAGCCTCCGGCCTCACGCCGATGGCCGCGCACGCACTGCACCGCGTCGTGCAGGAGGGGGTCACGAACGCTACCCGCCACGCAGCCGGGCTCCCGGTGTCCGTCCGGCTCCACCGCACGGCCGACGAGTTAACGGTAGCGGTCACCAATCCACTGCCGGCGACCTCGGCACGGGTCGCCGGTCCGCATTCCGGCCAGGGTCTGCTTGGCCTGCACGAGCGGCTACGCCTGGCTGGCGGTACGGTGAGCGCCGGGCCCCGCGACGGCGTCTTCGAGATCAGCGCCCAGCTGCCGATCGGAGCACGGTCCGCGCCGGCCCGCCGGATCGCACCCGAGCCGACCGGCGACGGGATACTTCCGGACCAGGCGGACCCGCCCGCCGGACCCCCGCTCGGGCTGCCCCAGGCGGAGCGGCGGATGCGGCGAAGGCTGATGGCCGCCGCCGGGCTGCCCGTCGCCGCGTTCGGTGCGCTCGGGGCCGTCCTGCTCGGCTACCACCTGCTCACGGTCGTCAACACCGCGCTCAGCCCAGCGGACTTCGACCGACTTCGGGTGGGGCAGCACCGCGACGAGTTCGCCGGATCACTCCCCCGGCGCAGCATCAGCAGCGCCCCACCGGTGCTGATCGAGCCACCGGCGCCGGCCGACGCGCACTGTGAGTACTATCTGACCAACCGCAATCCCCTAGTCATCTCTACTGACATGTTCCGGCTCTGCTACACAGGCGACACCCTGGTGACCCTGGACCGGCTCACCCGGCCGTGACTCCGGTGGTGGATCCTCGGGAGACGAGCGAGGCGCCGCTGTGATCACCGTCCTGCTGGCCGACGACGAGTTGATGCTCCGGTCCGGCGTCAAGGCGATCCTGTCCACGCAGGATGACATCCAGGTCGTGGCCGAAGCGCAGAACGGGCAGGACGCCGTCGAACTCGCCCGTTTCCACCGCCCCACAGTGGCCCTGCTGGACATCCGGATGCCCTGTCTCGACGGGCTGGCCGCCGCTGCCCTGCTGCGTGATGAAGTGCCGGAGACCAGGGTGGGCCTGCTGACCACGTTCTCCGAGGACGACCTCGTCGCCCGGGCGTTGGACGAGGATGTCCCGGGCTTCCTGCTCAAGGCCGCCGACCCCCGTGACCTCATCGCCGGCGTCCGCGCGCTGGCCAAGGGCCAGACGCACCTCGCCCCGAAGGTCGTGGAACGGCTGATCACCGAGGTCTCCGGCGGGCGGATGGCCCGCGGGATCGCCGCCCGCAAGCGAATCGGCAGCCTCACCCAGCGCGAGGCCCAGATCCTCACCCTGCTCGTCAAGGGGTTGTCCAACAGCGAGATTGCCGACCGGATCCGGCTCGCCGAGGGCACGGTCAAGACCTACGTCAGCACGATCCTGCTCCGCCTGAACGCCAAGAACCGCGTGCAGGCGGCGATTCTCGCCTACGAGGCGGGGTTGGTCGACAACGAGGACTGATCCGCGCAGGACCCGAACGGGGCCGTGAGTGGATCAACCGGCGGCGTTTCGGATGGTGAGCCTAGCCCACCCGATGCGCCAGGTACGACGCGCCGCGGCCCCTTGAAGCTGCCGACCGGGTTGACCGTCTCCACCTTGATACCGCCTCCCGCCCGATCGCGGCGCACAGGCGCTCGTCGACGAACTGCGGGGAGTCACGGAACACTTGATCGACGGCCCGGGTCGCCCTCGGCGACGCGGCCCAGGTCCAGGTCGCTCATCGCAGACGGACCGAGGTCGGCAGGGCCGCGAACCCACGGGCCTCGGCCATCACGACAAGCTGCGCGCCGCCCCAGCATCCGAAGGCGTCGTCGACAGCAAGGTTTCTGGGATGGCCACCCACCTACCCAGTACCTGGCTACCGACGGCAGGGAGGGCCACGGGTACGACGGTTTCCCATCGCTGCTGCTCACCACGACGGGCCGGCGCAGCGCGATCAGCGTGCCGCACCGGACCGACACCACCGCCCGCGCCAGGCCCTAAAGACCGATCGGCCGCGACCCCGACCGACCACGACAGCTATTCAGACTCACTGGCAACAGGGACGGACTTGCCTGGCTGGACCCTGCGGGCGACTTGCCGTGTGTGGCCGTCACCATCGGAGTCACTGATGCCGATCCTGCGGTGCAGAGCACGCAAGGGTCCGGGGGCCCACCAGTTGAACCGACCGGCCAGTCGCATGAAGGCGGGCACGAGTGCCCCCCGGACCAGGAACGCATCCATGAGGATCGCCAACGCCAGACCGACACCGATGGCCTTCAGATAGACGATGCCGGAGATAATGAACCCGAGGAAGACCACGGCCATGAGGATCGCGGCTGCGGTCACCAGACGGCCACTCCGTTCCAGTCCACGAGCCACGGCGAGGGTGTTGTCGCCGGTGCGGTCGTACTCCTCCTTGATCCTGGAAAGAATGAATACCTCGTAGTCCATGGACAGGCCGAACGCGATGCAGAAGAGCAGGATCGGCACCGTCCAGGTGATGGCGCCCGTGGCCTCGAACTCGCCGACGATCCCCTCGAGGTGACCGTCCTGAAAACCCCAGACGAGCGCGCCGAAGGTAGCACTGAGACTGAGGCAGTTGAGCACAATGGCCTTGAGCGGAATCACCACGCTGCCGGTGAAGAGGTAGAGCACCACGAGCGAGCTGGCCGCGATGAGCGCCAGTGCCAGCGGCATCCGGGAATACAGGGAGTCGAGCGAGTCGACCAGTTCGGCCGCTGGTCCGCTCACTTGCGCCTCGTACGGCGCGGACAGTGACCGGATTTGTTTGACCAGTTGCTCACCCTCGGTCGACCTGCTGTCCACCGACGGCGTGACGGCCAGGTATACGCTGCTGTCGGTCGCGAAGCGCGTCGCCCGGACGGTCGCCTCGGTCATCCGCGTACCGTCCACGAAGCTCCCGGTCATCGTGTCGACACGGGCCACGTCAGGCAGCTGCGACACGCTCGTGGCATAGCTGGTCACTGCGGAGGCGCGATTGGCACTCGCTGGAGCGTCGGGCAGCACCACGTTGAGTGGCTGCGAATCCATCGACGAGAAGTCCTCGCGCAGGGTTGCCCCGACCTGGCTCGCGCTGGCGTCCTGGGGCAGAACCCGCTCGTCGGCCAATCCCATCCGCAGCCCGAGGAACGGGGCACCGAGGAAGAGCATCACGACGATGACAACGGCGGCCACCGGGATAGGAAACCGCATTACCGACGTAGCCAGTCGATGCCAGAAGCCCTGCTCGGGATCCGGTTCGCTGCGACGCGGGAAGATCTGGAACTTGTCCACGCGGGGGCCCAGCACGGCCAGCAACGCCGGCAGGGTCGTGATGGTGATCAGCGCTGCGATCAATGCCGTCGGGATGCCGGCGTAGGCGAAGGAGCGTAGGAAGGCGAACGGGAAGATCAGCAGTGCGCTCAGCGAAAGGGCGACGGTGATGGCGGAGAACACCACGGTGCGTCCCGCACTGGCCAGCGTCGCCGAAATGGCCCGGTCCATCGCCGCACCCTGACGTAGCTCCTCGCGGTAGCGGGTGAGGATGAACAGGCTGTAGTCGATCGCTAGCCCCAGGCCCAGGCCGGTCGCGACGTTGGTGGCCAGCACCGAGACATCGGTGAACGTGGTCAACAGTCGGATCACCAGAAGCACCGACACGATGGTCAGGCCGCTCACCAGCAGTGGAAGGAAAGCCGCTACGAGGCCCCGGAACACGAAGATGAGAATGACAAAGACGATCGGGAAGGTGATTGCTTCAATTTTGATCAGGTCGCGCTCGGTGTTCTCGATGATCTCACGGTTCGCCTCGGCGGCGCCGCCGAGTTGCACCCGAAGCCCGTCCACCTCGCCGCTGTAGCGCTCGCCGAGCGCCTCCATCCGACTGTCAACCTCGTCCTCGTCGCCCTCGATCCGGGCCAGGACGAGGGCTTGGTCGCCGTCCTTACTGCGCAGGGCGGCAGGGCGTTGCTGCGTCCAGTAGGACGTCGCCTCGGCGACGCCCGGCTCAGCCGCCAACCGGCTGGTCAGCTCCGTGCCGGCCCGCGTCGCAGCGGAATCGTCCACGCCCTGGTCGGCAACAACGAGCAGGATCAGGTTGGGTGCGCCGGTGCCGAACTCCCGCTGGATGAACTCGCTCGCGCGCGCAGACTCCGTCCGGGAGTCGGTGAAGCCGCCGGCGGAAAGCATCGGAATTACTCCGCCACCGACGGCACCAGCAACTACGAACAAAGCGGCCGATATGTAGAGAATGGCCTTCCTCTTGCTGTAAGCGAGTGCGGCCAGCGTTCTCATCCTCGCCACCTTCCAGGTCTTACGTGAAGTTCCCGCGAATATCGAGCCCCGCACCAGGCAGCGCGTATCACATCGGCCGTCGAGCCATCGGCAGCATATGATGTCCGACATCTGCGGGACAACGCGACACCCGTCGCCGCGGCGGCCCTCGCGACGCCGCGCAGGCGGCCGGCGTCCAGCGACTGGCGGCTACCGGAAGAGCACATACCACAAATCCACGTTCTCCGATCAATATTGGACATTTTGTGGCCCGGTTGCGGCGACTGATCGACCGACTCGCCCACCGCGGCCGAGGGCTGGTGGTCGCCGACCTTCCCGCCTCGATCTGGCCATGTCTCGGCGTGCCAGCTCGGATGCCCTCCTGGGTACGCATGAAGTGCTCGGGCACCCGTCAGCGATAGGCCGGCAACGGTCGGCCCGGCCGTTTGCACGGCTGGTGCCCGCCGGCACCTGCAGGCTGACTCCGCGCAGCGATTCCGCTGTCGCCGCCGTCCCACCGCCTCCACAGGCACCCACGCCGGCCACTGCCCCGTGGCGTCGGCCGTGAAGGAACCGGACGGTGAGCGGGAACCTGCCCAAGAGAAGCAAACATCGATAGCATCGGGAAGTCGGCAGCACGTTGCACGGCGGCACCGCCGGAGCCAGGACGACAACGACAGCGGAGAAGACGCGGATGTCTCAGCAAGCCGTTACGCGCAACCGCAGATGGTCGCTCACCGTCTCGGACAATCGCTGGTTGTTCGCAGCCTTCCTACTCACGATGACGGTGAGCGCCGCGCTGCTGTTCCTACCGCTGGTCGAGGGCGCCGAGAGCACCGTCGTCGGCACGCCCATGGAGGCAGGCCAGCCCGCCGGGACGGTGGAAACCACGGACCGAGAGAGCTTGCTAGAGGTCGCCGATTGGGATGCGGCCGCCCTGCTTCTGATCCCGGTGGCGGTGGCCGCCGCCCCGCTGGTCACGCCAAGGCGCGCGCGGCGGCCGGTGGCGATCGCCTCGGCCTCGGTGCTCGGCATCAGCGTCATCCTCGGTGCGGCCTCGGTGGGCCTTTTCTATCTGCCCAGCGCGATCTTGTTGGTGGTTGGTGCGATTCGACAGCGCGCCTGAGCCATCATGTCGGCGCTATCGGACTCTTCCCTTCACCAACCTCGTTGAGCGCTGGCGCGCGCGGGCCGATATCACCTGCTGCGACCTACGGCGCGCGGCGCCACGCCGTGGAGGACCCGCCGGCCGAACGGGCCGCGGCGCGTCAGCGCCGCGCTGGGGGTTCGCGTATCGAAGTCCTTAACCTCGGTCCCCGTACGGTCGCGACCGCCGGTAGCCTCTCAGCCGGAAGGGGTGTCGTGGCCTAGTCACAGCAGCGCTCGCAGGCAGCCGTCGAGGGTCGGGTAGCGGAATTGAAACCCCGCCGACAGCAATCGCCGTGGCAGGACCTTCGCGCTCTGCAGCAGCAGCTCGTCGGCCACACCGGGCAGCGCGATCCGCGGCAACAGCGGGGGTACGGGAATGACCGGGCGCCGCATGATCCGCCCCAACGTCGCCGCGTACGCCGCATTCGTGATCGGGTTGGGGCTGGTGACGTTGAGCGGGCCGGCTAGCGCTGGAGTAGCGAGCGCGAACGTGATGGCGCGCGTGACGTCCTCGAGTGCCACCCAGCTTTGGTGACGCCGCCCGTGCCCGAAGCGGACCACCGGCCCGACGAGCGCGGAGCGCCGCATGGCCACCAACATGCCGGCGTCGCGGGCCTGGATGACCCCGAGCCGGGTCTGCACCACCCGACAACCGTGCTCGGTGGCCCGCGCCGCAGCGGCCTCCCAGTCTTGGCAGAGCCGGGCCAGGAATCCGTCCCCCGGCCGACTCTCCTCGGTCAACTCTTCGTCCCCGCGATCGCCGTAGTAGCCGATCGCCGACGCGGTGACCAGGACCGGTGCCGACCGCGCCCCGGCGAGAGCCGCCACCAACAGGTTGGTGCCGTCGATGCGGGAGCGATAGATCCGGTCCCGGTTCTTGGCGGTCCACAGCGTACCGATATTCGCTCCGGCCAGATGCACCACCGCGTCGAGGTCGGCGAGGTCGGCCCGGGCCAGCCGTCCCTCGGCCGGATCCCACTGGATTTCGCTGGGCTGCGTCGGCAGCCGCCGCGAGACGCGCCGGACCTCGTGGCCTTCGGCGCGGAGGTGCTGAACGAGTGCCGTGCCGACCATACCGCTGGCACCAGTGACCGCTACCCGCAACGAGCCCCCTCTCGGGTGACAGTCCCGCCATCATATCGGCCACTCCCGACAGTTTGAGGGGGCGGACTACGAACTTGATCTTTAACCTGTGTGGTTTTCCCCCGCCGCCAGACAGCAGTGACGCACCTGACCGGTATCTCCCTGTCGCTACCGCAGTTTTGCGCTCGTTGTCGTCTACCTTGCCGGCGCAGGCCGAGTAGGCCCCCCGCCGGTCGACAGTAGGACCTGGTGGCGGTGCGGTCGGGTCTCCGGGTTGCCGGCCCAGGATCAAAGCCACCCGTTGTCTCGCGCCGTACGGAAAGCCTCCGCCCGGTTGGCCACCTTGAGCTTGCTGACTGCCGCGGAGAGGTGGTTGCGGACTGAGCCGATCGACAGATTGGTACGACGCGACACCTCGGAGACCGGCGTGGCCAACTCAGCCAGCCGCAGGACGTCCAGCTCGCGAGGGGTCAGCGGGCACTCGGGGGCGGTCAGCGCGTCGGCCGCGAGCGCCGGGTCGACGTAGCGCCCGCCGCCGTGCACGCGGCGGATCACCTCCGCCAGTGTGCCGCCCGGAGCGCCCTTGGGCAGGAAGCCCTTGGCACCCGCGGTCAGCGCCCGATGCAGATGCGGCGGACGGCCGTGTCCGGTGAGGATCACCACCTTGCAACCCGGCAGGACGCGGGCCAGCTCAGCGCACACCTCCATGCCGTTCAGGGCCGGCATCTGCAGGTCGATCACGGCGACGTCCGGCCGGTGGGCGCGGGCCGCGGTCAGCGCGCCACGCCCGTCGAATGCCTCAGCCACCACCTCGATGTCGGGCTCCAAACCGAGCAGGGCGGCGAGCCCCGCCCGGATCAGATCCTCGTCGTCGGCCAGCAGCACCCGGATCATCGGCCCGACGCCGTCGTCACTCATATCATCCGCACCTTCACCTCGTCTGGGCCTCTCCCATGGTGCACCATGGGCCGGCGGCGTATCAGACGTGCCGGGGCTCCCACCGGAAGAACCGGCGGGTCAGCCAGGCACCGATGACCAGCCACACCAGCAGCACACCGGCCGAGGGCAGCGCGTTCAGGTGACTGTCCCAGAAGCCGAGCGCCCGGCCCCCGTCGGTCTGTCCCAGCCACCCGACGCGCAGCATTTCGGTGATCGGGCCGGTCGGCAGGAACCACAGCACCCGCTCAATCGGCGCCGGTAGCGCGCCCAGCGGCAGCAGGGCACCCGGGGTGGCCAGGAAGATCACCATGGACGGCAGGGTGGTCAGCATCGCGGCCTCGGAGCTGCGGGTGACCGCGGACAGTACCGCGGCGAAGACGGCCATCACGGCGGCTCCCAGCAGCAGTGCAAGCAGGATCACCAGCGGGTGCCGCGGTACCGGCAGGTCGAGCACCAGGATGGCATAGAGCACCAGTACGGCGGTCTGCGCCAAGAAGGTGAGCACGGTGCTGCTGGCGGTGCCGAGCAGGATGGTGCTGTCGGACGGCAGACCCACACGCATCCGCTTGAGCACGTTCTCCTGCCGGCGCGAGGCGTAAACGGTGGTCAAGTGATGGTGCACCACGAAGACCACGATCAGCGCGGTCACGCTGACCGCCCGGCGCACCCCGGAGACCGCTTGGCCGCCGTATCCGCTGGTCAATAGCAGCCCGATGAGCAGCGGAGTGACCACGGAGAGGGTAGTGGCGGTCCAGTTGCGCCGCAGCGCCAGCAGCTCCATGCGCAGCAAGGCGAGCATCTGCCAGGACGGCCGCGCCGCCCGATCTGTCGTGACGGTGGTCATCGGACTTCCCACGTTCCAGTCGGTGACCGGCGTGAGCGTGCTCGTCGGCGATGTCCAGGAAGACGTCCTCGAGGGTGGCCGGGCGCGCGGAGAGCCCGTACAGCCGCACTCCGGCGGCTTTGGCCCAGTCCAGCAGCCGAGAGAGGTCGCCCTGCAGGTCGCGGGTCTCGTAGGCGACGCGATCGCCGTCTAGCGAGAGCGTGCCGTGCGGCAGGTCGGGCAGGTCGGACCGCTCCGGTATGCGGAACGTGATCCGCGCCGGCAGCGTGTGCACCACCTCCTCGGGCGTCCCGTGAGACACGATGTGCCCGCCCTGCATGATCGCCACTCGGTCGGCGAGCACCTCCGCCTCTTCGAGGTAGTGCGTGGTGAGCAGGATGGTGGTCCCGCCCGCCTGCAGCTCGCGGATGACATCCCACGTGCGGCGCCGCGACGCCGGGTCCATGCCGGCGGTCGGCTCGTCGAGGAAGAGCACCTCCGGCCGGCCCATCACGGCCAGCGCCAGCTCCAGCCGCCGGCCCTCGCCGCCGGAGAGCTGCTCGACGGCGACGTCGGCCCGGTCGGCCAGCTCCACCGTCTCGAGCATGTCGCGGGTGGTGCGCGGACGGACGATGAGCGCACGCCAGGACTCGATGGTCTCGCGTACGGTCAGGGCGCCGGTGAAACCGCCGTGCTGGAGCATCACGCCGGTCCGCGGACGCACCGCGGAGCGGTCGGCGATCGGGTCCAGGCCGAGCACCCGCACCTCGCCGGAGGTCGGCCGCTGCAACCCCTCGAGCGCCTCGACCGTGGTCGTCTTGCCGGCGCCATTGGTGCCCAGCAGCGCGAACAGCTCGCCGCGACGGATGGCCAAAGACACCCCCCGGACCGCCTCGAACCGCCCATAGCTGCGACGCAGCTGGTTCACCTCAATGACGACGTCTTTCATGACATCAGCCTGTCCATCCGGGAACCCAATGCCAATCCCCGTGTTGTCATGATTCGACTGTGTCGTTTGCACGGTTGACCCCTGCACTGAACCCGCCCCGGACGTGATCCTTTCCCGCGCGGTCATTCGGGCCCGGACCGGCCCGTCCGGTCGGCGATGGCGAACAGGCGTCGGCGGACATCGCGCAGCAGGCGGTTGCGAACACCGTGGTGTCCAGCATGGTGCGGGCGACGTCGTCGGGGTGGAAGGCGCCGACCGCGGTGAACCCGACTCTCCGCGGCCGGCGCGGACCAAAGCGGTAAGCGACGCAGTCGCCGTACTCGGCGCGAAGGTGCGCTCCAGGGTGCCGAGCATGTCGGCTTCGAAGGCCGGCACCACCCCCATCAGTGGGTGGCCTGCAGGGCCGGGGCGGCGGGGTCACGCCGGCACCCGGAACGGTGCGACGCCCACCGGAAGGTCGGGCAGCATCGAGACCAGCGCCTCCAACTTCGACCAGGTCATCGTCATCTGATCGAGGTTGGTGTCGCTCACCGTCAGCCCTTGCCGGGCGAACGTGCCGGACAGCCAGGCACGTTGCTCCGGATCCGCGTCGCCGCGGGAATTCCGACGGGTGCGGCCACCATTCCCTCCAGCCAGGGAGACTTCTTCCAGCGAAATTAGCCCGGCCGCGCACACTTGGGCAATCGCGTCCGGCGCCGATTCGACCGATTCATTCCGCACAATTACCGGTCGATTGGCAAATCATTCTCAGCGTCCTCGCGCTCATCATCGCCGCCCTCATCGCCGTGCTGCTGCCGACCACCCGACCGGAGGAGAGCCACGCCGCGTACGGCTCGGCCCCGGACCGCCGGCACTTCTTCGTGGTGCTATTCACCACGGCGGTGGCGATGACCGGTCTGTACACCGGCTTCACCTACATCGGCGAGTTCATCACCCAGAACGCCGGCTTCCCGGAAAGCATGGTGGGTCCACTCCTGTTCGTCTACGGCGGCGCGGGAATCATCGGCGTCGCGCTATTGGGCCACCTGCTCGACCGACACCCGCGCAATTGCCTGGTGATCGCGGTCGGCGTGCAGACAGCCGCGATGCTGGTGCTGTTCCAGTACGCGGGCAACCAGGCCGTGGTCATCGCCGCCCTCGCTCTGCTCGGGCTTTCCGCCGCACCCATCTTCACGGCCACCCAGGCGCGCATCCTGCACGTGAGTCCCGGGCGTACGGAGTTCGGGTTCACCGCGAATTCGGCCGCCTTCAACGTCGGCGTCGCAGCCGGCGCATTCGTCGGCGGTGCCGTGCTGTCGGCATTCGAGGTCCGCGGTGCGTTCCTCGTGGGCGCATTGCTGACCCTCGCCACCGTGGCCCTCCTGCTGAGCGAGCCGTTGCTGAGCACGAAACGGCACCGCGGTCGCGCCGGACGGGAGTCCGCCGACGTCGCACGACCCTGCACCGCGCCCCGACCGTAGGCAGCCGCGGGACGGCGGGCGACCCGTTGACCTGGGGCCACCCCCCGGATGTGGGACTCCCCCGCTCCGCCGACCCACCGACGGTGAGCGGCAAGCATGCGCTGCGGCATGGTGCGGATGGTCTTTGGCCGGTGGCCGATCCGCTTTCTCCGGCGTAGGGTCGGTGACCGCGTACTCTCCGCGGCGCGCTGCCCGAACCATGCCGAGGCAGGACCACCGTTCTGCCGCCAGCGAACCCGTTTGTCTCGCTGCGGGGCGCTGTTCATCGAACCTCGCCGCCATAGCTCGGACTACACCTGTCGTACACCCCGGACACGCAAACGGTGTGGGCAAGTGTTGACCTTACCGCGCACCGTTGGGATTCGGTTCGTGTCCGAGGGGCCACACGAACCGCTACCCCACCCCCGATGACGATCGTCAGAACCTTGAACCTAACGCGAGAATAGGCGCGCTCGGGTGACCGCTTCGAACCCTGACCGTCGGTTGCTGGACGCCGGCGCCCGCGCTGAAGCAGGACCTACTCCAACGACTGGAACTGGCCCGGGCGTGGCACCTCGCCCGCACCAGCGACGACCTCGCCGTCGACCAGCACGACCTCGACCTCTGGCTCTCCGACAACCTCGACGCGCCCGACCACGAGATCGGCCTCGTCGTCCGGCGCGCGCTGCCGGCAGACGAAAACGACGCTGTCGAGTTGATCGATGTGCGCCAACGGCTCGACACGACCTCGAGTTGGGAAGACGCTACCCGCATGGTTCTGACCGTTAGGGTCGCCTGCCTCTCATCCCGAGGGGTCATCGACCGACTCCACTCACTGACCGGCTCGCGCTACAGGAGGCTCTTCTCGGTCCGCCGCCGCGTCGGCAATGGTCTCGATGGCCGGTTGCTCGCCTCGTGGTTGGCGTACGGCCGTCACAGCTAGCAGTGTGGCCAGCACGGAGCTTAGTGCGATGACCAGCCACACGCTGTGACCTAGCTGAACGAAGAGCCAACCTCCCGCCATCGGCCCGACCGCCGTTCCAAGCCCGAACATAAACTGAAAGCTACCGATATAGCGAGACTTGAGGGACGCGGGTCCGGCTACGGCGGGATACGCGAACGCCGCCGGTCCACCGATGATCTCACCAAGAGACCAAATCAGCGTGCCGCCGATGATGATCGCTGGCCCCAGCGGGAGCGCATAGAACGCAACACCTGCGCCGAGTAGACCAAAGGCCAAGCCTATCGTGACCTTGAAGGGCCAGTTCTGAGTGACCTTGGTGAGCAGAAGCTCGAAGGCGATGACGATGAACCCGTTGAGCGAGACCGCCGCCGTGTACCAGAATATGGGCGTCCCCTCGGCCGTCATGTCAAGTGGCAGGGTGGAAAGGTATTGCACGTAGACGGCGGAATGCAGGAACGTCGCTACGAGATAGCTAAGGAACCGCCGATCCCGCAGCAGGTCGGAGTAGCTACCTTGGTTTGAGTCCTCCGCCGGGTCGACGGTCGGCCGGACGCGGCTGCGGGCGGGCAAAGCGACCCATGCAAGTCCCGCGTACAGCAGCGCAATCGCCGCCTCGCCCCAGAACAAGAGTTCATACTGTTGGCGCCCCAGGTTGTAGAGGGCAAATCCGAGTAACGGGGCGGCCATTGCACCTAGATTCAGGCCGAACCGGTACATAGCGAAGATCATGACCTGCTGATCGTGTGGGGTGAGTTCGGACAGCAGGGTCGCCGATGCCGGTCGGTAGAGCTGCCCGCCGAGACCGACCAGGGCTACCGCGAGGAGCACCATCGGGTAGTTCGGCAGAAATAGCAGCGAGGCGATCAGCACACTGGAGCTGGCCATGCTGATCACAGTCGCATTTCGGGCACCGAGCCGATCGGCCAAACCGCCGCCGATCAGCACGCCGACGACTGCACCGCCACCGTAGACACCGAGCGCCAGCGCGGCCTGCTCGGTGCTGTATCCCTCGGCTAACAGGTACAGGACAAGAAAGATGTTGAGGAAGCCGCTGAGCCGGTTAATGAAGACGCCCGCGAGGATAGTCTTCACCGCCAGCGGCGCCTGCCGAAACGTGGAAGTGATGGCGGGGCCCTTGGCACCCTGGCCGTACGTCATTGCGCAGAGTCCGAAACGTGCACGGTAATGGCCGCACGCACTCGCCGTTCGAGCTCGTCGAGTTCCGTCTCCACCGGTGCGTCGATGAAGAAGGTCACCACCCGGTCGTCGGACTCGCGCAGCTCACCCAGTCGACTGCCGCGGTCCTTCAGCACGAAGACCGCGCGCAGGGTAGGCGGTTCGTCGGAAGCACCCGGGGGCACCACCGGCCAGACGCCGGAACCGCTCAGCCAGAGCGGTCGAACCTCGGGCCAGTCCACGGCCACGTCGTTCAAGGTCCCAACCGGGTGCTCGAGGTAGACCTGTCGGGTGAAACGCCGCGGTGAGGGGTACGAGGCGGGCTCCCCCAACGAGATCCGCATGATCACCGGCTCCAGCGCGGCGCCCGTGGCCAGTTGGTACAGCGCGAGCAGACCGTCGCCGGGGGTGCGGGCGGCGACCTCCATTAGGTACACGCGACCACGCGCGTCCACTCGCCACTCCGAGTGGGCAATGCCGCTACCGAAGTCCAGCCGTTCCAATAGCTGCTGGTTCGCATCGAGGAGCATCGCCTGCACGTCAACATGGCCCTCGGGAACACTATGCGAAATCTCCACGAAGGTGTTCGCGTGTGACTCGGTGGTTTCCTTGCGGGTCACCGAGGCGAAAATGGTCTTGCCTTCCTGTACTAGACACTCGACCGAGTATTCCTGCCCAACCACCTTTTCCTCAACCAACAAATGTTCGTGTTCCGGGTAGCTGGCCACAGCCTCAGCTAGTTGAGCCGGGGTTTCGACGGTGATGACGCCCGAGCTGGAGTGCCGGCTCGCTGGCTTAAGCACCGCCGGAAATGGCGCCGCGTACGGGTCGAACGCGGCGCGCTGCCCGCCTGGAACAGTCACTGAGACAGGGCTGAGCTCACTCAGGTACCACCGCTGCAGGTACTTACTGCGACAGACCCGGCTCGCCCGAAGGCCCGGACCGGGCAGCCCGAGAGCGTCGGCGACGATGCCCGTGGGCTCCACCAGCGTCTCGCCCACCGCGTAGACGCCCCGGATCGTATACCGGTCGCGCCAGTTTTGTGCCTGGGCGATAGCGCCGGCAGTGAACGACCCCTCGACGTCAAAGGATCCCTCCACGAAGGCAATCTCGTCAATCATCTGGGCGACGTGCTCCGGATCCTGCTGAGCCGCCGTCGCACGCTTCCGCCAGCTCTCAGCGGTCAGTACCAGGATCTTGAGGCCGCGCCTCCGTAGCTCCGTGAGATACAGGGGGTTACGACAAACGACGGCGAACGCGCCAGTCAGAATGAACGCCGGGGGGCACCTATCAGCCGGGTTGGTCTGTTGCGTCATCTATGTACCTCTCGGAGTTGTCGGGCTGCGGCCGGAAGACTCTGGTGGTGGCACGGGACGGGTCGCCAGGGCGGAGGTGTAGCTCGCCTTCGGCGGGCAGCATCACGACAGCAGCGACGCTTCGTTCACGCCGGATGTCCCCGCTGTCCGGCACGCAGACCGGCGGCTGGGACAGCAGCCCGAAGTGCTGCTCCGGTTCGGCGTCGCCGGTCAGCCGGGCCAAGCCCGTGCGGATGGCCGCAAGCCGGTTGAGGGACGAATTGCGCGCGAAAATGTTCAGCTCGTCGCTGCTAACGAAATCGGGGTGCAGAAAGTGGTTGGTATGCGTGAGTTCAGCACCAGAGGTCACCCGGATCTCCTCGCCGAGGATCTCGACATAGGCAGCCAATCGAGTGTCACAGAGCATGATGGATCGGGAGCTGGCCAGCGGTAACTTCCCGAGGATCTCAACAGCCTGCTCGACGGTATCAGCGGTATCGAGGAGGTGCCGGATGGCCAGGTAGGGCGGGATCCCGGGTCGCCAGACACCGCCGAGTACGAGATTGAGCCCGACAGCCAGCCCGGCGCTGTTGACGCCGAGGTAGCCGAGGAGGCCGGCGAAGCTCAACACTATGGCCGACCGATGCGGACGTACGACATGCAGCACGGCGATCTGGTCATCGAGGTTCCCGTTGAGGTCGACGGTCTGCGCGAGCACCGGCTGCCCAGCCGAGCCGGTGCGCGCATAGGTGGTGCAGTCACCGATGGTCGGAACCCGGTGGTAGCCGAGGATTTCTCGACGCAGCTGCAGCAGGTGCGCGAGGTCGTCGTCCAGTCCCGCACCGCGCCCCAGGCCGACTATCTCCTCGGCCAGGGCGGGCGTTGCGGCGGCGATCACCGAGCGGTAGGCCGCCACCGTCGGCCGCAACTGCGCGAGGGTGACCGGTTCCGGCAATAGCCGGTTCAGCCGGCAGAGGGCATCCTCAACGAAGGCGTGCAGTGCGACTCGCTGGGCTTCGCCGTGCAACAGGCCGACGGTGAAGGCGTCGCCCTCGGCCCTGACCCGTGTGATCGCCGGACTCATTCCGCCCTGCCGACGCGCAAAGCCTTCGGACTGGTAGCCAACTGTTCCTTTACGTCGGGCCACTCGGAGCGGACGATGCTGTAGAAGACAGCGTCCCGCCGCCGGCCGCCGGGCATGTAGTTGTAGCTGCGGAGTATGCCTTCCTCGCGAGCGCCGATGTTCCGCAGACCGCGACGTGCCTGCTCGTTGCGCATGTCCGTCTTGAACTCCACTCGCTCGGCCTGCATCCGCTCGAAGGCGTGTTCCAACAGCAGGTACTTGGCCCAACGGTTGACGCCCTTGCCTTGGAACTCGACACCAAGCCAGGACCACCCAATCTCCAACCGTCGATCGGTCTCGGCCAGGTTACCAAAGCTCATGCTACCGGCAGCGAGGCCAGCACTCTTATCCGTGATGTGGTAGACGGCTCTGCGTCCGGCCTCGTGGTCGGCAAGAGTGCAGTCGAAAAACCGCTCGAAGTCTTCCTCTGACTCGACGAGCGACACGAACCATCGCCAGATCTGCCGATCCATCGCAATCGCGCGGATCGCCTCGCGATCCGCCGCGGTGATCGGGCGCAGCAGGACGTGCTCGTTTTCGAGGGTTGTCGCCGCGATGTCAGACCAGCCCATCTCAGGCCTCCTGCTGCCGACCGACAATGCCGCTCAGCGCGTCAACCACGTCCCGCAAAGTGTGCATCCGCGCCACGTCCTCTTCGGTGAGATGGCTCAGGCTCACCCCGACGTCCTCGCACAGTGCGGTCAAAAAGAGTACTTTGTTGAGCGACGTCAGCCCATAGTCCGCGGCGAGGTCGGCGTCCGGAGCGAAATCGGCCGGCGCAACTGCCCCGTCCAACGCGCTGGAGAGGCTGTCGCGCGCCGCCCCGTTCAAATCAACAGATGCCACTTCCGAGCTCATGAAAGTCCTCCGTTAGGGTCAGTTATCTCGTTTCGGTACCGGTCAAAAATGAGCCGACGTCGGGGCTTGTACTGCGAGGTAAGCAGGTCGTTCTCGATGGTGAATGGCTCGCTCACCACTACCTTGCGGATCTGCTCGTCGGGGCCGGATGCGGCGTTCGTCCGAGCCAACTGGGCGTCGATCTCCGCCAGGTCGGCTGGTTCCGTCATCGGAGAGATCACGGCGACCAGGTAAGTCTGACTCGGGCAAAAGAGAATGCAGTGCGCCACTGCGGGGCTGCGTCGCATGTGCTCCTCGATCGGCTGGACGACGACCTTGCGCCCGTTGTCGAGCACGATAACGTCGTCGGCTCGCCCGGAAATGTGCAGGAAGCCGTCCTGGTCGAGGTAGCCCACATCGCCCGTGCGAACGGTCCGCGGCGCGACAAAGACACGCTCGGAATCGCCCGGGGCGGAGTGCTCGTATCGCTCGCTGACCGGGTAGTCGCTGCGGACACTGATTACACCATCCGAATCGAACAGCACTTCCTTACCGGGCAGCACCTTCCCGACACTCCCTGCTCGATGTGCACCGGGATAGTTTTTGGCGACGATGCAGGTTTCGTTGAGGCCGTACCCCTCGTAGATCGACAGTCCCAGCTCGCTAAAAAAGCGCAGCGTATGGTCGCTGGCCGGCGCTGACCCGGTCCACAGGTAACGGATCTGCGGACCAAACAGACGTACGGCCGCGTCGCGGCGAGCGTCCTTGCCTCGACCGCTCGCGGGCGTCACTCGGGCCGCCCGGGCTTCGATGTGCGCCCGGGCCGTCTCGAAAAAGCCGGGCACCCCCATCACGACAGTGGGTCGGACCGTGCTCAGGGCGGCGAACGCGGACTCATACGTCGAAATGGTGATGTCGTGCCCGTACCGAAGCGCTGAGTAGATCCAGTACCGCTGCTGGAGTAGCGAGAGGGGTAGGAAGACGAACAGATCGTCGCCCGGTCCGTGCTCGAACATGTGCTGCACGGCCCGCAGCGAGGAGTCGATGCTGCCCACCGTGGCGGCTAGGCCCTTCGGCTCTCCGGTGCTTCCGGAGGTGAACTTCAGGGTGGTCACCTCCCCCGAGGCGTACGCCACCGGCGGCAGCACGACGTCTGGACCATCAGCGAGGTTACGCACCAACTCGACGGGGTGGACGCCGTCGCCGTCGGTCCGCTGGTCGGTGAAGAGCAGGCGCAGACCGTAGCGCGCCCGCAGTCGCGCGTCGGCGGTGAACTTACCCGGTTCCAGGCCGGCGGTAACGACCTTCAGACGCAGTGCAGCTAGGTCCAGCAGTACCCACTCCAGCCGGTTGCTTGCCAGGATGCCGATGCGGTCGCCGGGGCCTACCCCCATCCGACGAAGCCCAGCTGCCACCCGGCCGGCACGCTCGTAGAGCTCGCGAAGGTCCATCGATTCGCGGGCACCAAGCCGTACGAAAGAGATCCGGTTGCCGGCGGCGGGCGGATGGGCCACCACGTGATTCATGATCGACTCAGTCATCCCGGAGCCTCTCCAGAGTAAGCAGGTGAGCCGCCATCGCTCGGACGGTTTCCATCTCCGGCAGTCGGGCTAGTGGAATCGACACCCCGTACCGTTTCCGTACCGCGGTAAGGATGCGGGCGGCGGCTATCGAGTCGCCGCCGAGTTCGTAGATAGTGGCCCCCAAATCGACCATGGCAACACCGAGGATCTGCATCCAGAGGTCGGCCAGCTGCGCCTCGACGTCGGCGGCCCGTCCCCGGGCAACGGTGGCCGGGCCGGTCGGGGTCTCCTTTACTACGGTGGCGCTGAGCCGGGAACGGTCTACTTTGCCGTTACGGGTCAAGGGCAGCTCGTCGTGCCACACCATCAGCGACGGCACCATGTACTCCGGCAACTGCACGCGCAGCGCCCGCCGCAGCTGATCCTCGTCCGGGCGCTGGATGCCGTCGGAGACCAGGTGGGCCACCAGCCGTACTCCCCCGACACCATCCTGGCGGACCACTACCGATTGACGTACACCGTCGAGGTCGACGAGCCGGGTCTCCACCTCCCCCGCTTCGATTCGGTAGCCATTGATTTTGATCTGGAAGTCGGACCGCCCGAGAATGGCGATGCTGCCGTCGGGCAGGTATCGACCCAGGTCACCAGTACGGTAGATGCGGTCGGCGCGTTGTTCGTCGTACCAGAAACGTTCAGCGGTACGGGTCTCGTCGCGCCAGTAGCCCCGAGCCAGCCCGACCCCGGCAGCGCAGATCTCGCCGGTGACCCAGTCCGGGACGTCGAGGCCGTTCCGGTCCAGCACATAGGCCCGGTTGTTGGCGTTCGGCCAGCCGTACGGAATGCTATGGCCCTCACCACCGTCCGGCTCAATCGGGTAGAGGATGTTCCAGATGGTCGTCTCGGTCGGCCCGCCCAGCGAGACAACTTCCAGGCCGGGCCGCAGCTTGCGCAGCGCCGGCGGTAGTGCCGGCGGGATCCGGTCCCCGCTCATCATCACCAGTCGCAGACGGGCCAGCGGCTCGGCGCCGTCTGCGACTGCCTGTTCGTGCACGAGGGACACGATGGCCGGCACGGAGTTCCAGAGCGTTACCCCGGCCGTGGCGCAGAGGTGCAACCAATGGGCCGGGTCCGCCGCCCGGTCAGCGTCCGGCTGCACCAGGGCGGCGCCGGCGGAGAGCGCGCCGAACACGTCGTACACGGACAGGTCGAAGTTGAAGGCACTAATGGCAAAGAAGCGGTCGGCGGGGCCCACCCGGAACCGGCGGTTACAGTCAGTAATCACGTTGAGCAAACTGCGGCGGCTGACCATGACGCCCTTCGGCTGCCCAGTCGTCCCCGAGGTGTAGAGAACGTACGCTAGATCATCGAGATCGGCATCCGGCAGCGGCTCAACCGGGGGCGGGTCGCCCGTTACCTCGCGGGTCAGGTCGAGGACGTCAGTGTCGGGCTCATCGGCCGCGTAGCCGACGTTGGTCAGCACCATCCGAACCTGGCCGTCGCGTAGCAGGTACGCACGCCGCTCGGCTGGAAGCCCTGCATCAACCGGCAGGTAGGCGCCACCGGCCAGCACGGTGGCCAGGATGCCGACTACCTGCTCCGGCCCACGGGTCATGACCAGGCCGACCAACTCGTCCCGATGTAGTCTGCGGGCACGCAACCAGGAGGCGGCGTGGCGGACCCGGCGGTAGAGCTCGCCGTAGCTGACGGTCTCGGCCCCACTGATTACCGCCGGTGCCTCCGGGTTCGCCGTGGCGTGGGCGATGAACGCGTCGGTCAGCGTCTCGTCCAGCAGTTGAGCGGCGGTGTCATTGGCCTGCTGCCGGCGGCGCCGCTGGTCGGCCGGGAGCAGGTCGAAGGAGTGGTTGTTCCAACGGGACTCGTCGCGCAGTTGTTCCAGCAGTGAGCGGTAGCCGTCGGCCAGCGCGTCGAGCAGCCCTTCGTCGTAGAGCGCATCAACGCCGTCGAGTTGCACGACCAAGCCGCCGTGCTGTTCCATCGCGAAGGCATTCAGCCAGACCTGCGGTGTCTGGCTGACCGAATACACCTCTTTGCCGAACAGTTCCAGGGTGGAGCCATCCACATCCGGTTGGGGATGGCCGATGGCGCTATTGAAGGTGTACTGCGCTCGGGACTCGCCACGGCGGCCCAACTCCCGCAGCACCTCCACCCCGGAGAAGTGGCGGTTGTCCAGGTCCTGGTGTAGTCGGGCCTGCACGGTACGGGCACGTTCCCGGAAGGTGGTGCTCCGATCCACCGACAGCTCGACCAGGATCGTGTCGGAGAACTGACCGATCGCGTCGAAGATGCGGGGATGAATTGGCGGCCGGTGGGCCACGGTGGTGTTTACGGTGAACCGTTCACCCGCCCCCCAGGTGGACAGCGTTTCCGCGTACGCGGTCAGCAGCAGGGCCGACGGGGTCAGCCCCGCGGCCGCCGCATGGGCGCGGACCGCCACCCAGCCGGCAGCGTCCAGCCGTACCTCGCGTTGACGGAACCGGGGGTAGGTAATCTCCGCTGGGTTAGTGCGCAATGGTAGATCCGGCCGGGGAGCGAAGTCGTCGAGCCGCGACATCCAATACGCCTTGGACCGGGCAACCGGCGGCTGGCCGGCGGATCGCTTCCGAGCGTCGACGTACTCATGGAACGGCAGCTCGCCCGGGTCCTCCCCAGCGTTGCCCTGATAGGCCTGCCACCAGGCACGAAAGAACAGGAACATGCTGATCCCGTCCATAATCAGCCCATCGTGGCTGACGTGCATAACCATGCGATCAGAAGTGAGCACGGTGACCGCGACGTCGAGTAGGGGCGCGCGGTCGGCGGGCAAAACCAGGTGTGATCGTTGCTCGCGTAGCTTCGCCAGGCGCTGTTCCTGGACGGCCGGCGACTCGCCCCGAAGGTCCTGTTGCGCGATGGTCACGGCGAGCGGTGACTGCTGCTCGACTTGGACATCCTCGGCGGGAAAGCGGCTACGCAAGCCGGGGTGACGGTTCACGACGGCCGCCAGCGCAATTTCCAGCCGGTTGATGTCCCACACACCCTCTATCTCGTGGTAGACCTGACTAGCCACATTGCCCAGATCGAAGACGTCGCTGCGGCCAATCAAATAGCTGCGCTGCAGCGGGGTGAGCGGGAACCGGGCCGCCTGGTCCCCCGCCTGGCCGCGGAGGTGGGCAATCAGCTCGGGCTTACGCTGCCGGATCCGGGACACCAGGTCGGCATCGATCCGCTCCCGCGGCCCCTGCAGGCGCAGATCGGCGTCGGCGAGGCTGATTGTCAGACCGCGGGCGGTGATGTCCTTCAACAGTTGCGCGACGCTCATGCCGGCCTCCCGGCCGAGACCGCCCGCTGCCGGGACAGCAGGCGGGCGAGGCCTGCGAGGTCATCTACGCGGGTGAGGTCCTCGATCGGCACGTCCTGCTCGAAGCGCTCAAGGATCTGGTATTGCAGCGTCATGATCTGCAACGAGGTCATACCTAGGGCGGACAGGGAGCGTCCGGCGAGCGGGGCGTCGGCGGGAAGTCGCAGCAGCTGCCGTACCTGCTCGTCCAGCCAGCCGACGGCCTGCCCCATGCCCTTCAAGGACTCTTCTGCTGGCTCCGTTGCCGTGCTTGCCCCGGTCGCGGAAATGGTCGGCGAAGCCAGCAGCGGTTCGGTGAAAAAGACCCGTCCCGCAAGGTCAATCTTGTTGCCGGCAGGCACCAGTTCGATCGTCTGGGGCCACTCACGCGGCGTCTCAAGACCGAGTGCTTCAGCCAGCTTTGCCGCAAAGCGGGGCATCACCGGTGCTGCTGCGTGTGCCAGCAGCCGGGCAGCGGCCAGTTCCAGGGCAAGCGTGGTGCGGCTCTCGTCACACCAGCGCGCGATACCGGCGATGGGACCGTCCATCCTGGTGAGGCGCAGGGCATCGGCGACAATGCCGTCAAGTTCCTCCGCAGCCTGATTGAGGGAAAAGCCGTCTTGCCCGAGGCATCCGGTCAGCGCGGTGCGGCGCCCGTCGAGCCGAGCCAGAAAGGCGATCTGCTCTGGGGTCCAGGTGCCTGCGTCCGGCGCGGCTCCGTTAAACCGCTCCGCCACCCGGCGGCCCACGTCGTCAAGCCAGCGCTGCCAGGTCCCAATCAGAGTACGCCGCACCTCGTTCTGGTACGCGGCTCGCTCGAAGTTGGTCCGGCGCCCCTCCGGACGGGTACGGCAGAGATAGAAGCGTACGGCGTCAACGGTATCCGGGCCGAGGATCTCCTTTCCCCAGATACCATGCCGCCGACTGGTTGAAAACTTGCCCTCGTCAAGCAGGTAGAACTCATTGAGATGGTAATCGATGTCCGGCTTCCACTGGGGGAAGGCCAATTGGTATAGCACCGGGTAAAGCATGGCGTGGTAGAAGCTGTTGTCATAGCCGAAGAAGTGGACGATCTTCCAGTCCGGTGCGGGGTGGTCCGCGCGCCATGGCTGGTTCAACCGCTGACCAAGGACTTCGATGCCGTGCAGGAAGCCGTAAGACATCTCCGGCCACACCCAGATCACCTGGTCGGTGACGTCGTTCTCCGCCGGCGGGACGCCCCAGCTCGACGGATGAGTGATCGATAGATCAAACGGCCTCCGGGTGAAGACTCGCTCGGCGAGTTCGCGCAGGCGGGCCGGCACGCGGCCGAGGCGGTGATGCGCAGCCACGTCGTCGCGGAACTCGTGCAGCGGCAGCGAGTACCGGGTCACCTCGCCGAATCGCGGGGCTCGGCCCTCCGGTTGTGAGACCGGGTTGACCAGGTCCACGCAGGTGTTCGGCTCGCCGCACTCCTCACAGATGTTACCGCTGGTGCCCTCACCGCAGCCCGGACACCCGCCGGCGACATCGACCTCGTACAGGTATGCACCAGTGTCCGGATGGAACAGCGCGGGCGCGCGCAGCGGGGCGACCCACCCGGAATCGACCAGCCGGCTGAAGAAGGACCGAAGCCCGTCGCGGTAGGTCGGGTCCTGATCGGTTACCGTATACTGATCTAGCTCGATATCCATTAGGCTGAGAGTGGCGGCGATCTCCGCACTGAAGCGTGCCGCAGTCTGCGCGGGTTGGCAGTTGTCCCGGCGGGCGGCTCCCACGACGTAGCTCTGGTAGTCGTCGCTGCCGGTCAGATGCCATGCTTGGACGCCGTTCATTCGCTGGAACCGGACGTAGGCGTCGGCTCCGAGGTACGGGCCGGACAGGTGACCGAGATGGAGGTCCCCGTTCGGAGTGGGAGGCGTCGAGAAGACAAAGACCGGCCGCTCGTCGAACCGGCGCCGCGGCGAACGGCCCGCCGCCTGGATGGCGAAGCCGGCGGCGCGCCAGTAGAAGGTGGCGAAGACAACATCCTCGCCCCCGACGTTCTCGAGCACGTGGGTCTCGAAGGGGTCGAACTTGGCGACGGCCCCCGGTCCAACCGGGTGCCGCGCACCGTCAACGATCAGTTCGCCCTGGCCGGCGACGATGACGAAGACCTCGATCTCGTCATGCTGGTGGGCGTCGGAGCGGCAACCTGGCGCCACCCGCCCCCACCCCGCGCCGACTCCGATATCCGATATCTCGCTCATATCGATGCCGAAAGCTTTGTGCAGCGCCGTGTCGTCATAGGTGCTGATGATCACGAAAAGCTCCTTGTCGTGTGGACACGTCGAGTAGGCCACAGGCGGCTCGGGCGATGGCCGGGGCTAACCGGTAGCCGGAGCCGTTCGCCGCTCCGGCAAAAACCAGCCGCCGATCCGGGTCGAGATACCGGACCCGAGGCTCGCCGTCCCCGCTGTAGGCGTCGCAGAACACCCGGCCTCCGACGCAGCGCCCAGCCAGTGCGGGCGCATGTCGACGCAGGTAAGTAAGGGCCTCATCGAGGTTCCGGGCGGAAAGCCCGGTGGTGAGTTCGTCGGGTCGTACGTCCCATTCCCGGCAGGTGTAGCTGAACAGCCAGTGGCCGCGCTCAAACAGGGGGAGCAGGAAGGCGTCCTGGTCCTCGAAGACCACGACGTCGTCGTCGATGCTTGGGGCCTGCTCGATGTGCAGGGCCACCACCTTCTTGACCCGCGCCCCGAGCGGTGCCGTCAGATAGCTCCAGGCCGGGTCGGCCAGCCATGGCCCGGGCGCCAGGAGGACCTGGCCAGCGCGCAAGTCCGCCCCCGTGCCCAAGGATACGGTGACGCCATCCGGGTCGGGGGTGAGCTGAGTCACCCTGGTGCCCTCGTAGAACTGCACGGATCCTCGCAGCTTGGCGGCGAGTTGCTGGGTCAATGCCGCGACGTCGGCGTACTGGCAGCCGTCGCCGCGCCACGCCTCGATGCCATCGGAGAGGCGTACGAAGGATGGCAAGGCGGTGCGGCGGAGCCCGGCCTCGGCGAGATAGGACTCGTGCAGCCGGACCGGGTCGGCGGTGAGCACGACCATTGGCACCGGGTGGATCGGCATGCCTGTCCAAGACCGCGCCAGCCGTTCGTAGTATTGCTGACTGTAGGCGGACATCCGGCGTACCTGCTCGCTGCCACCACGCGGAAAGTGCAGCCCCGCGGAACGGCGGGTTGCTCCGCTGGCGATGATGTCTCGATCGAGTACGACAACCCGACTCCCAGGCACGCGGGCAACCAACTGCCAAGCGGTGACGCAGCCGATGATTCCCGCCCCGACGATGGCGACGTCGATGTCAGCCAATTCTGATCTCCGAGTCGAGCTCATCAGCGGGGGCCTTGGCCCACCACTCGATAAAGGAGGGAAGCTGCTCGGTGCTACGCACCCCCCGTATCCGGTCTACGATGCGCTGGCTGCGCCAGGCGACAAGGCTGAGATTAGGGTCGGCAAGTCCGCGCTGCTGCCGCGCGCCGTTCTGGACGAAAATGTTGCGGTCCGGCGGGCCGTCCCAACGGACCGCGAAGGAATCGTCGACGGCGAGCTCTAGGCCCTCATGCTGCAGGCGGTGGGCGATGGGTGCCAGGAAATCGGTGCTCGCTGGCCGAAACCCGGTGGCCCATACGATGAGGTCGACCTCCACCTGCTCGACGACGTTCGGATCATCATTGTGTCGCGTGGTGATCGTCCACCCTGACCCGCCGGTTGGGGTCACGTTGGTGAGGGCCCGGTTCGGATACAGCGCGATCAGGTCTTGGCGGCCCTGCACGAACCGGTGAATGTAGCTGACCTGATAGATCTCGCGAAGCGTGCTCTCCGAAATGCCGTCACTCGTCAGCACGTGCCGGACATTGAAGGCTTCGCGGTTCGGTAGCGGCAGATTGGCGAAATGGTCCGAGTGGCATGGCATATAGTAGTCGTTGGTAAACGGAGAGTCATCAATGGGGAAGAAGTTGCTCCTGCGGGAAATCCAGGAAACGCGACGCGGCAACCCGGCACCGCTACGACTGATGAGATCAAGAAACGCCTCCGCGCCGGATTGCCCGCCGCCAACGACACCGACCCGGAGACCCGCCAGATTCTTTGCCTTCGTGATGAAGTCACTAACATGGAACTGCGTGTCGTCGCCGAGACTAGCCTGCGGCGGGACCCATGGTTGACTCCCTACCCCGATCACGACATTCTCCGCGGTTACAGTCCGCTTCGACGTGGTCACGACGAAGGATCCGTCGAAGTCGACAGAGGTCACCTTCTCGCCGAGGAGAACGTTCGGATTGCGCTGGCAGACCCACTCCAGGTAGTTGCGGAACTCTTGCCGGGGCACGGCCTCGAACTGAGCGTTGATGAAGTGATAGATGCGCCCCTGCGAGTGCAGATAGGATAGAAAGGAAAAGGCGCTAGTCGGATCCGCGAGGCTGACCAAGTCTTTGAGGATGGACACCTGCAGCGAGGATCCGGGGATTTGTTGACCATCATGCCAGCCGAATTCCCGGGACTTCTCAAAAAAGACATTGGGCACATCATGTCGGCCATGGAGCAGCGAAGCCAGGCTCAAATTAGACGGGCCGACTCCGACGCCGACGCACCGATAGTCCGGAGGCCTTCCGGGTTGCGCATCCAAGGCCATATGCATCCAACCTTCCGTGCTTCCTCTTAGGCGACTGAAACGTCGCGAATCCTTTACGACGAGCGTCTCGAGAGCAGCATGATGGGGACTGCCCCTCAGCCTATAATGTGGGGCAGACAGAATTCTTCGGCACGGTCTTTCTGCTGCGCCGCGATGAAAAACACGGTCGGGGCCACTTACGGAGCCCGCGCTCTACGCAGGCTGCCATTAGCACGGGGCAGCGTATTCCGAATTATGGTCGCCGCAGCAAAGACTTTACGTGCTGCAGGCTCGGCAAATACCTCGGAGAAAAACCGGAGGCTATCCGGCTACACGGTATGAAACAAGCACTGAACACCCCCGTACGAGCTGCTCTTACCATTCAGATGCTGCGCCTCTATCCCCTACTCGGCGCGTCGCACCGCCGTAAATCTACCCACAGCATTGCTGGCCGTCAACCCCCAAAAATCACCGGCAACACTCGGAGCTGTAGCTACAATCGCAGCAGAGAAAAGTCCGTTTCGCCCCGGCGGCGACTTCAGGCTAAGCCCCGCCCGACCACTCGGGATCTCAACAATGTAGCCAACCTTGAAACGATATATGAACAGATTGACTGACCGACTGATGAACGATCACCGGCACTCGATGGTCGTGACGGTGCGCTAATCTCTCCTGGGAGCGGGAGCTATCCATGTTCGGCGAAGGAATCGAATGTCCGACCTAAACTGGTTTGCCTACCATCCGACCAACTCCGCGGCGCCGGCCCGCGTTTTTTGCTTCGCGCACGCTGGCGGCAATCCCCGGGCGTACTTGGACTGGCAACGATTGCTCGAGCACGACGCGCAGGTCGTGGCGGTCTGTCCGCCCGGTCCTCGCCGGGACGACCAGCCCGCGCTGACCAGCGTCGCCGACCTGGCAGCGGCCGCAGCGGTCGCCCTGTCGACGGCCATGGACCGTCCCAGCTACCTGTTCGGTCACAGCCTGGGCGCTCTGGTGGCCTTCGAGGTCGCCCGTCGGCTCCGCGACCACCCGCAGCTCTATCGGCTCATCGCCTCCGGGTGTGCCGCGCCGAGTCTCCTGCCGTCGGAGCGGGTGCGCCGCATCGCCCACTTGCAGGGCCGGGAGTTCGCCGAGGCCGTGGCGTTCTTCGGAGGTCTCCCGAACGAGGTACTCGCCGACGACGACCTTCGGGAGCTGCTGCTGCCGGCGGTGGCGGCAGATTTCCGCCTGGTCGCCCACTACCGTTACCGGCCCGCCGCTCCCCTCTCCCTGCCGGTCAGCCTGGTGAACGGCCGCGACGACCCGCATATTGACGCGTCAACACTCGACCCATGGCGTCGGGAAAGCCAGGAGGAGCCGGACCGCCACTGGGCCGAGGGCGGCCACTTCTACCTTGTGCAACAGCCGTCCGCGCCAGTAAAGCTGATCCGGTCGTTCTTGCGAGACGACGCCCTCGGCGCGATGAGCGCCGGGACCCATACCGAACTTATCTGACCGAGAAGGGTTCACCACATGCCGCTCAACGCTGCTGACCAGCACCGTCGCGCCGTCGAGTTCCGTGACCTGCACGCGGCCTCCGATCCATTTGTGATCCCGAACCCATGGGATGCGGGCACGGCTCGAATCCTCACCAGTCTCGGCTTCGCCGCCCTAGCGACTACAAGCGCGGGACTGGCCTTCACGCTCGGTCGCCGGGATGGCGCTAATCTCGTCAGCCGCGCGGAAACACTGGCCAACGCGGCCGCAGTGGCCGAGGCCACGCACCTTCCCGTCTCCGCGGACCTCGAAAACGGCTTCGCCGCCGACCCCGACCAGATCGGTGAAACGATCCGGCTCGCCGCCGATGCGGGCCTGGTCGGCGGATCGATCGAAGACGCCACGGGGCGACCAGAGTCACCGGTGTTTCCGTTCGACGTAGCAATGGAGCGCGTGGTCGCGGCGGTGGAGGCGGCCAAGGCCCTGCCGTTCCCGTTCACCCTTACGGCACGCGCGGAGAACTTCCTCTATGGCATTCCGGACCTCGAGGACACAATCCGTCGTCTGCAGGCGTATGAAGCGGCAGGAGCGGACGTCCTGTACGCGCCTGGGCTGCCCGACCTCGCTGCGGTGCGGGCGGTGTGCGCAGCGGTCGGCCGACCGGTCAATGTGCTCGCTGGCGGCATGGGCTCGACTTGGACGGCGGCGGAACTCGCTGCTTGCGGGGTGCGCCGCATCAGCATCGGCTCCGCGTTACCACGTGCCGCGCTGGCCACCGTGCTCGCCGCGGTCACCGAGATCAAGGAGCAGGGTAGCTTTGGGTTCGTCCACGACGCGTTGCCCTACAAGCAGGCCAATGCGTTGATGGCAGCTCATGGGGAGCACTCATGACCACCGACCCCACGCTGCTATGCGCTCCGCGGTACATCCTCGGTGAGTTCACCGAAGACCACAGCCTTGTCCGGCACCTCTATCGGCGGGCCGAGGAACTTCGCATGCCACTCAAGCCCGAGCTGTGGGGATGGGGCTCGATCCACCGGAGCGAGCGCGGCCTCGACGACCTCGCAGTGGAGAGCGCGGCTACAACGCTGGCAGCCGCCGCAGTGGTACCGTCTACCGTGGATGCCATTGTGCTGGCCTGCACCCGGTTCCCAGGTGGGCCCGAGACACACGGTGGTTTGGTTCGTTCGATTCTCACTCGGCTGCGACTCGACCACGCGGCCTTCTTTGGCGTGACACTGAACCGATGCACCAACATGCTCGCTGCCCTTCAGCTCGCCGACGCGCTGGTACGCGCGGGAGCGTACCGCAGGGTGCTGGTGGTGACTACTGACCGGGTAGCTGACGAAGCCACCCGGATGGAGAGCTTCGCGCTGTTCAGCGACGGCGCGGCAAGTTGTCTGGTCGCCTCCACCCCGGTCGGGAACGAATGCTATGCAATGCTCGGTTGCGCCACCGCCCAGGATGCCGAGAGCCTGGACTGGGGCAACGAGATCAACGCCGGACTGGCCCGCGAAGTCAACCACGCACTCCTCACGCCGCATGGCCTAACGGCCAATGATCTTCACGGTTTGTTCCATACAAACGTGTACAAGCCGATCGCTGTCCTAAAGGAAGCCCAGGCAGGCTTCCGGCTGGATCAACTATGGACGGACAATATCGCCAGGGTCGGCCACTGCTTTGCCGCCGACCCACTGATCAACCTCTCCGACCGGGCCGCCGCCGGCGGTCTGGTCGACGGCGGGCTCTATCAACTAGCTGCCAGCGTACCCGGATCACGCATCGGCGTCCTGATTCAGAAGCTGACCGCCTGACGGACCGCATCGTCAACGACGTGCGCTATTGATCTAGACCAACAGGGGGATCTCATGATCCGCACCACCCTACCGCCCGACACATTCGCCGCCTCGTCGCTCACCCAGTGGGAGTTCTCTCCCACTGCGGCGGACGGGGCGACGAACCTCCTCACCGCACCCGCCGACGCTCTCTTCCTCGGCCTGCTGCGTAACCAGGAATCCGAACCGGCCCTCCTGGCCGCGCGGCGTGTCCTGGCCGCTTTTCTCGAAGGTGAGCGCCAGTCAGCCGAGCCACCCATTGCCGTCAGCGCCGACGCCATTGCCGAGCAGGTAGCGGCCGTCCGCACCCGCATCACGACCAGCATCGACGCGTTCGCCTCCGCTGAGCCGCAGGCGCGTACGGCGGTTCTACGACAACGTGCCCCGCTGGCCCTGCTCTCCGGGTGTTGGCTGGACAACGTCTCGCAGCCGGCCACCCAGCCTGCGCTGATTGTAAACCGCCTATTCGTACACCACTTTGCCCTTCGGGGGCAGGGAGTCCCAGCTCGGTCATTGCCACACACTCGCCGGCGGATGCTCGAGTCGCACGGGATCTACCTGCCCAACCTAGCTGCGACGGACCTATCCCAGCAGACCGGCATGCGTCGACTGACTGCCCTACATGCTGCCTTCTACCTGGCACTGTCGCGCTTTCCCGCAAGCTTCCTACCCGAGGTGGTGGGGGTGCACTTCGCGTTTTTTGCCCTCGGTGTCGACGACCGTTTGCTCCATACGGAGCCGGCGCTCGACGAGTCCGAGCTACGGGCCGTGCTGGCGGAGTACCTACACCTCACCGAGGGTCACGAGGACGGCGCGATGCTGCGCCAACGTGTGCTCTCGGCCGTCCGGTTGGTGCTGACACTCGAGATTGAGCACGTCGAGATGCTGGGCGAGCTGGCCGCGCGGCAGGCCGGCCTGTCACTGGAAGGTCGGGTCGCCGAGATCGTGGAACGCCATGCGCGGTACGCCGGTCGTCAACACGGGCGGGTACGCCTCGGCGACCGGCTGCTCAGCGACGTCCTGGATGATCCTGATTTTGACCTCGCCGCGTTCGTGTCCGAGCTCCGTGGCTCCCGGCACTTCCAACCGCTGCGTGCCGGCGGCTGTCGATTCCTCCGCGCGATCAAGTTCGGCGGCCCAATGTTTGGCGTATTCGACGAGAGCGAGGCCGCCGTCTTCAGGACTTGGGCCGCAGCGATCGAAGCCGGCGAGCCCGCTGGTCAGCTCACCCCGAACCACGTCGGTGACGACCGTGCCGCGCTCTGGACGCAGCGACTGCGCGAGGCTAAAACGGACGCGACCGTGCTCACCGAGCCCGTGGTACCCAATGACCGAGTGTTGTTCTACCGGCTTGTGAACATCGAACACTTCGCCAACACACTGCCACAGGCCCGGCAGCGAGCCGAGCGGGGTCTCGACGCCGCCGAGGTGCTGTTCGAGCACGGTGCTGGGGGCCGGTACACCGACGCAAGCTGGTTCGACTACCACCCGGACGCGCTGCGCGACCGCGTCGATCGGATCTACTGGCAGAAACTAGTGGAGCCGTTTCGGCCACTGACCGAGATTCCGGACCGGGACGCTGTGGTGTTCGGGCAAAAGGTGTTCGGGCTGGGCAGCCTCATTGACGGCACCTGGGCGTACCGTATCGGCAACCTCGGTCGTTATGAGCGCCCCAGCGATGGCATGCTATTCTCGATCTACGCCGATGAAATGGGTCGTGGTGACCTGGAAAAGAACCACATCACCCTGATTCACCGGGTCCTGCGTAGCATGTCGATCGAGCTGCCACACATCCGCGATGAGGCATTCCTAGACCAGGACGAGCTTCCTGACCACCTCTACGGCTTCGCGGTGCATCAGATCTGCCTGGCGTTGTTCCCGGATAGCCTCTACGAGGAAATTCTCGGCTACAACCTTGGCATCGAGATGTTCGGGCTCGGTGAGATGCGCCTCCAGGAGATGCAAAAACTACGTCGCTACGGCTTTGATGTCGGCTACGAGGAAGCGCACTTGTCGATAGACAACTACTCGGCCGGCCACGCCCGGCAGTCCATAGATTTGATCGTGTCCTACCTTGACGACGTCGAGCGGCAGCTAGGCACCGTGGTCCGTGATCAGCAGTGGCGGCGGATCTGGCGGGGCTACGCCTCCTTCGCATACTTCGTGGAACACGAACTGGTTGAGCGCCTGCCAGCGCAGCTTGCCCCTTCCTTGCCAACCAACGATACCGACCTGCTGATCTGACCACCCTGCGCTCCCGGAGGCCCCCTGTGAGGCAACTGCCCGGACGGCACGACGAGGCCCTACTAGCACTCCCGTTCTTCGAACCGCGTCACGTCGACCTGGCACACACCGTCGACCGCTGGTGCGACGCGCACATCGACCTGTGGAGCGACTGCCGAGCCGACACCGACCCGGACAAGATCGGCCGGCGTGTCCTCAAGGCGCTCGGATCCGACGGCAGGCTGGAGTTCCTGCGGCCGGACGCGTCAGACAGCATCGCCGCCGATGGCGACCTTCGGTCGCTCTGCCTGGCCCGCGAGGCCCTGGCCTACGCCGACGACCTGGCAGACTTCACCTTCTCCATCCAGGCGCTGGCTGCGACACCGGTCCTGAGGCATGGCACTGACGAGCAACGCCGCCGCTGGCTGCCGGACATGGCCACCGGAGACCTGGCCGGTTGCTTCGCCGTGTCCGAGGAGGATGCCGGGTCGGACCTCGCCGCCATTAGCTTGTGTGCACAACGAGTCGATGCCGGGTACCGCCTCGACGGCAGGAAGGCGTGGATCGCCAACGGCACGATCGCCGGGTTGTACTGCGTGATTGCGCGAACTGGTGATGGGCCGGGGGCACTGGGACTGACGGCCTTCCTGGTGCCGGCCACGACGCCTGGCGTTAGGGTCGAGCCGGTCGCCGCAATCGCCGCTCGCTCTTTCTGTCACCTGGTATTCGACGGCTGCGTCATACCCGAGAACGCGGTCCTAGGCCGGGTGGGGGGCGGCTTTGCCATCGCGATGGAGCTGCTGGAACGGTTCCGGATGACCGTAGGTGCCGCCGCAGTAGGGTTCGCGCGACGAGCCCTCGACACCGCTTTGGCGAGGGCCCGCAGCCGCAAGGTCTCCAGTGGGCAGTTGTTCGACCTGCCGACGGTGCGGGCGACGTTCGCCGACATGGAGGTGCAACTAAACGCCGCAGCACTGCTCGTCGGGCGAGCGGCGTGGGAAGCCGACCGCGGCAACCGGAACTTTGGCCGACATTCGAGCATAGCGAAGCTGTATGCCACCGAGGCGGCACAGGAAATCGTGGATGCGGCAGTGCAGCTGCACGGTGCCGCCGGGCTGGTCGCCGACAGCGTGCCGGAACGGTTATACCGGCAGATCCGTTCGCTCCGAATCTACGAAGGGACCTCAGAGGTCCAAAAGGTCATCATCGCGAATACGATCGACGCGCAACGCGCAGAACGCATCAGCTGACTAGGTCGTCGTGAATCCGTTCCAGGAGATCTCGGGAGTGTACATGCCATCGCCCGTCGGGGCCGTCGTCCACCCGAACCCGTACCCGTACTACGCCGCCATGGTGGCGGAGCGCCCGTTTCACTTCGACGAGCAACTCGATACCTGGGTGGCGGCATCGGCTGCGGCGGCGCAGGCCGTACTGGCCGCCCCAGGTTGCCGGGTTCGTCCGCCTCACGAACCGGTACCGCAAGGTATCACCGGCACACCGGCCGGCGACGTGTTCGGCAACCTGGTGCGGATGACCGACGGCGAGCCACAGCACCGGCTCAAGGCGATCGTCACCCAGACCCTCGGAGCCATCGATCGGTCAGCTGTCGCCGCGACGGCGATGCAGCGCGCCCGCCAGGTCCTCAACGACTCAGTCCGCACACCGTACGAGCAGTTGATGTTCGAACTGCCAGCCCAGGTCGTGGCAACACTGTGCGGCCTCGACCCAGCTGCCGGTGGTGAGGCCACCCGGCTGGTGGGCCACTTCGTGCAGTGCATTCCCGCCACCGCCTCCCCTGAGCAACAGCAGCGGGCAGCCCAGGCAGCCGCAGGCCTGCAGGAGCTACTCGGCCCGAAGCTCGATGACACACAGCACGGTCTCCTCGGCGAATTGGTGCGGATGGCAACACACGTCGGCTGGACGGACCGAGCACCCCTGCTGGCCAACGGAATCGGCTTCCTGTCCCAAACCTATGACGCCACCGCCGCTCTGATGGGCAACACCCTGCTGGCGCTGTCCCAGCAGGAATGTGAGCTGCCCACCAGCGAGATGGCCCTACAGCGATTCGTGCGGGAGGTCATCCGCCACGACGCCCCGATCCAGAACACCCGTCGCTTCACCGCGACGCCGATCCGGCACGGCGACGTCGAGGTGCCGGCCGGGCAGGCCGTCCTCGTGCTGCTCGCCGCCGCCAATCGCGATCCGGCTGCCAACCCCGACCCCCACATGTTCCGCGCCGACCGAACCACCCCCAACGTGTTTACCTTCAGCGCAGGAGCACACCATTGCCCCGGCGAAACGCTGGCTGTGACCATCGTGACGACAGTCGTCGAGCAGCTACTGAGGGTTGGCTTCGATCCGGCGAAATTGTCCACACGGGTGACCTACCGGCCGTCGCCGAACGCGCGCATCCCCGTACTCACCGAATAGTCCGGCATTTGATCGGCTGAGCCGGGCACGGCTCTGAAAGACCGTATCCGCGACAGCCCTTTCGGCAAGAGAGGACACCACATGGCAGATCAGGTGACCTTATGGGTGCGTCATGAGAATCGTCCGACCGAGCAACGCACGCCGATCACGCCGCAGGACGCGGGCGCGCTGATCACGGACGGTCTACGGATCTACGTCGAGCCCTCTGCACAGCGGATCTTTCCGGCGTCGATGTATGCCGAGGTAGGCTGCCACGTCGCGCCTGCGGGCAGCTGGGTGGACGCGCCGGTCGACGCGTACATCCTCGGGCTAAAGGAGCTGCCGGCTCAGCCGGCCGCGCTGAGGCACCGGCACATCTTCTTCGGTCACGCGTTCAAGGGACAACGCGATAGCAAGAAGCTGCTCCGCCGCTTCGCGCTCGGCGGCGGTACGCTGCTGGACCTGGAACACCTCGTAGACGAATCTGGACGTCGGCTCGTCGCCTTCGGATACTGGGCCGGGTACGTCGGCGCCGCCTTGGCCTTACTCCATGCGCGAGGACGGCTGCCCCGCCCACTCTCACCCACGACGAAAGCGGCCCTCGACGCCGCGCTCCGCTCGCCCGACGACGCGGAGATCCAGCGGGTACTCGTGCTCGGTGCACGGGGCCGCTGCGGCAGCGGTGCCTGCGCCGCCGCAGCCGTGGCCGACGCGAAGGTCACCGCGTGGGACGTAGCGGAGACGCAGGCCCTTGATCGGACAACGCTGCTGCGTCACGACATGCTAGTCAACACGATCTTCACCACCGCACCGATTGATTCATTCGTCCGCGTCGAGGACGTGGCAAATCCAGCTCGGCGGCTACACACCATCAGTGACGTCACATGCGACATCACCTCTCCGTGCAACGCGTTGCCAGTCATCCAGTCCGCGACCAGTTGGTCCGACCCGGTCCAGCGCCTGCACGCCGACCCTCCGCTCGACGTCATTGCTATCGACAACCTGCCGTCGTTGCTGCCGGCCGAGTCCAGCATTGCCTTCTCCGCTGCCTTATCGCCGCTCTTGGCCCAGCTTGCCGAACTCGGTCCAATGTGGCGACGCTGCCGGGGGGCGTTTGAACGAGCACTCGCCCAGAATAATGAAAATGGGGAATTTGCCGATGTCTAAAACGATTCGAGCAAGCGGTACTCTGCACTGGGTCGGTGTAGGCCTGTCCACCGGCAGTGGGCTGCGCGTCTTGGCCAACCGGGCGAACCGCGTGATGTTGTGGGGTCGCCGACCAGATCGGGTTCAGGCCTGCATCGAGCGACTGGGATTACGCGGGCAGGTGCATCCCAACGCCCTCTCCGCTGACGCTCTGGAATCCGCCGTCGGTCCGGGGGACGTGGTGGTGTCAATGCTGCCGACCACCGAGCATGTCAGCCTGCTGCAGCTGTGCCTGCGCCGCGGAGCGCACTTTGCCTGCTCCAGCTACGTTTCTGAGAGCATCGCCCACCTCGCCAAGCAGGCGGCGGAGCGCGGGCTCACGGTCCTGACCGAAGCCGGCCTCGACCCGGGCATCGATCACCTCTTCGCCCATGACCTGATGGCACTGTCTCTCACCGAAACAGGTGACGACTCGGCGGACGCCGTCTTCACCTCGTACTGTGGTGGCATCCCCGAGAAGCCAAACGGGTTCCGGTACCGGTTCAGTTGGGCGCCGCACGGCGTTCTGGCCGCGTTGCGCACCCCAGCGCGCTACATCGAAGGCGGTGCCGAGCGCGTCGTCGATCGACCCTGGGAGGCCGTTCAACGGCATATCGTTGCAGGCGAAGCGTTCGAGGTGTACCCGAACCGTGACAGCCTGCCGTTCGTCACCCAGTACCACATTCCGCCGAGTTGGCGGCTTCGCCAGTTCGTGCGCGGCACTCTTCGCCTCGCCGGCTGGCATCAGGCCTGGTCCGAGGTGTTCGACGTGCTTGCCGACGAGGACGCGGAAAAAATCCGGGAACTCGCTAACACTCTTGCCGCCCGTTATCCCACGACCAGCATGGATCGGGACCGAGTGGTGCTCACCGTGGCGCTCACCCTCAGCGGCGCGACCGGGCGCTCTTGGCACGGAGAATACCTGCTCGACATGGTTGGCAGTGACGCAGAGAGTGCGATGGCCACATGCGTTTCGGTTTCCCTGGCCGTCGGCGTCTGCGAGGTGCTGGACGGACGAACCGGGACTGGTCTGCGCCGCGCCGGCGGCGACACCGCCGAGACCAGCCGCTGGTTGGCGGGCCTGCGTGAGCACGGAATATCTTTCACCCGCCGGATCGGAAGTGACAGAGGCTCCTCCCGGTAGCCCTATCTGTCAGGCTGAGATGAGACAGCCTTCCCGAGTGAGCGAGGCTCGACGGGTAGCAGGAAGAGGATCATCGTAACGCTACCCAGCAAGCCCGGTGAGCAGGGCGGACGGCCGAAGCGTCGGACGTTCACCGCGGAGTACAAGCTGCGGATCGTGGCGGAGTACGACGCGGCGAAGGCCTCGGGTGAGGGGTCGGCGATCCTGCGCCGGGAAGGCCTCTACCACTCACACATTCTGGAGTGGCGGGCCGCCCGAGACGCTGGCGCGTTGACTGCTCTGGGCACCCGCAAGAGCCCGGTGCCCGAGGGCCGGCGCCGCAGCGCCAAGGCCGCCGAGTTGGAATGATTGCGGCGGCGTAACGAGCGTCTGGAAGCGGACTTGGCGCCGACGAAGACCGCGTTGGAGATCATGGAAAGGCGCACGCGCTCTTGGAGACGTTGTCCGAGAGCGCGGACGACACGCTGCGGCCGCGCAGGCGCTGACCGCCGCGTTCGGCGAGTTGGCGCCGGTGGGGGGTGGCCGGGGCGTGTCGGTTGACCGGCCGCTCCCGCGCCACGCACTACCGGCGCCAGCAGCCACCTTTGGTGTCGCGTCCGCTGCGGCCAAAGACGCCTCCGCCGTCGAACTTTCCGCCGCTGAGTGCCGCGCGGCGCTGGAGGTGCTGCACCGCGACGAGTACGCGGACATGTCCGTGGCGCAGGTGTGGGCGAGAGATCTCGACAGCGGCCGCTACTGGTGTTCGCAGTCCACGATGTACCGCGTCCTGCGCGAAGCCGGGCAGAGCCGGGAACGCCGCCGGTAGGCCACCCATCCCGCCCGGACGATCCCGCAGTTGGCCACGACCGGGCCGTCGCAGGTCTGGTCATGGGGCATGATCCGCCTGAAAGCCACAGAGCGGGGCGTGTTCTACCACCTATATATGATCATTGACATGTACTCCCGATACGTCGTCGGCTGGCACGTCGCCACCGGCGAGGACTCCATGCTCGCCCGCGAGGTGATCGATGACGCCATCGCCCGCAACGGCGTACGGCCTGGGTTCTTACCCGTCGATCGTGGCTCCTTGATGACCTCGAAACCCGTGCGCGGCGACGAACGTCTCATCGCGGACTCCGTCCACGATTGTTTCGACCGGAAGGTGGGGCAGCGGCCGTAGGAGGAGGTCGGTGCGGGCCTGGAACGCGTGGCTCTCGGCCAGTTCGTCGCGGGTCATGAGCGGGTCGAAGGTGATATAGGTGAACCGGGTTGGTACCCCCAGTGCGGTCAGGGTCCGGATAGCCAGAGCGTTCTGCTCGGCTGTGGTCTCCTTGTTGAATCGCTCAAGGATCGACGTGACCCGGACTCGACCCCGAACAGCATGCGACGTAGTCCCCGCTGCAGCAGTCCGTGCCACATGTGGGCACGGTCGAGGTGCCACTGTCGGTCGCGGTGCCGGTCCACTACCTGGTCAACCCGGCATGACGACTCCCAGCGAAAGCCCGCCGAATGAAGAGTGTCGGCGACGGCCAAGGCCCGGGACGCGGTATCCGGGTCGCCGCCGATGAACTCTTCCTACGGCACGGTGACCGCAGTCAGCACCATCCCCCGGGCCGTCAGGAACCGCCCGGCGAAGCCGGTCAGCGGCGGCCCACCGTCGGTGCGGCGCCCGTCCACGAGCAGTCGCGCTCGGAACGTGCGGGCCGCCGGGTCGATGGTCAGCTCCGCCTCGACGAAGTCGAGCATACGGCCGGTCAGCGGGTACCAGGCCTTGAACACTGACTCCTTGGCGCTGAACAGCAGACGCCCCCAGTGAATCGACGGGTAGGCCCGGCTCAGCGCGGCGAGCATGGCCGGCTCCCCGGCGACGGTCACCGCTTCGGACACGCCTTCCGGCAACGGCGCGTCCGGCTCGGCGTCGATGCCCAGGGCGGTCAGCTCCCCGTTCCGGGCCACCGCGGCAGCGCGGTAGCCGGCACAGTGGGTAATCGCGCCGACCACCCCGGCCGGCCAGATCGGTTCGCGCCGCGGTCCCGGCAGGATCGGCGCGGGCGGGATGCCGAGCTTGGCGAGCGCTTCGCGGGCACACCGCCGAGCGGTGACAAACTCCCGGCGGCGGCTGTCCACCGCCCGCGCCACCACCTGCTCCTCGCCGGGGAACACCGGCTCGCCGGCGATGTCGTCGAACGCTTCCGCCGAGACCACCGACGGCAGCAGCAGCTGTTCGATCATGTGCCGGGCCCGAGGATCCGCCGCATCGGCCGGGGCGCCGCACCTCGTCGCTTCCACTCCCGGGGGTAGCCCAGCGAGACCTCCTCGAAACGGACGCCGTCGTAGGTCGTCGTGCGCGGGATGTGCAGGTGGCCGTAGACGGCTATGGCGGCCCGGAACCGGGTGTGCCAGCTCTGGGTGAGGACGGTGCCGCACCACTGGGCAAACTCCGGGTACCACAGCTGGTAGGTCGGCCGGCGATCCAGCGGCCAGTGGGTCACGAGCACGGTGGGGATCTGTGGGTCGAGCGCGGCCAGCCGCCGCTCGGTCTCGGCGACGCGGGCGCGGCACCACAACGCCCGATCGGGGTACGGGTCCGCGTGCAGAAGCATCTCGTCGGTGCAGACCACGCCCGCGTCGTACGCCTTCTTCAGCGACTCCTCCGCTGTACGGGTGCCCGGCGCGCGGAACGTGTAGTCGTAGAGCAGGAAGAGGGGCGCGACCGTGACCGGACCGCTGGCGCCCTCCCACCGTGCGTACTCGTCTTCCGGCGTCAAGACGTCGATCTCGCGGCACATCCGGACGAGCGCGCGGTAGCGTTCCTCGCCGCGCAACGCCACCGGGTCGGAGGGGTGGGTCCAGAGCTCGTGGTTGCCGGGCGTCCAGATCACCTTGCGGAAGCGGGCGCGCAACTGCCGCAAGGTGCGCTCGACATCGGCGAACAGCTCTCCGACGTCGCCCGCGACGATCAGCCAGTCCTCGTCCGACTCCGGCTTCAGGCCGTCGGCGATGCGCCGGTTCTCGGCGTACGACACGTGCAGGTCGCTGACTGCAAAAAGGGAAGCTTCGGAGCGCACTATGCGGGATGGACGAACGGTCGGGGCGGCTCGGGCATCAGCAGATTTCCGAGTTCCGGCATGCGTCGCTCGATGTCCTCCCGCAGCAGGCCGCAGTATTGCTGTCCGAAACTTGTCAACTCGCTGATTGCCCGCCGAAGGGAAAGCCGCTCGCTCTCGAGGGTGGCCATTCTGGAATCGTGTTCCCGCTGGGCGGACTGGATTTTCTGCATAGCCTTCTCGCCGGATTTCTCGATGAGCTCGGCCGCCCGCATGATGGCGTCGCTGATCAGGGCTTCGGCATCGCGCCGGGCGTCGGTCACATGCTCGCCCGCGGTGCGCTGGGCCATCTGCAGCACGGCCGCCGCCTTGTCGTCGGTGCGGCCCGGTCGCGGGTCGGGTCGGCGCGCCAAAGCTTCGTCCAACTCAGCGCGCAGGTCACGGGCCAGCCGCTCGGCTCTGGCCTGCTCCTCCCGCAACCACTGGAGGCGGGCGGCGAGGTCCCTGGCCTCGCTCGCGGCGGACGACGGGCTCGCACCGTCGGCCCGGCTACGCAACCGCTGGTTGGTGTCGAGCAGCCGCCTCAGCTCATCCTCAATCTCGGCGAGGAAGGCGTCGACCTCGTTCTCGTCGTAGCCCCGCTTACCGATCGGCGGCTTATTGAAGGCGATGTTGCGAACGTCCTCCGGCGTGAGTGGCATTACTACTCCGCTACCCTTCGCTGATGCGACAAACTGGGGCATCAGACTACTGGGGCGGCCAGTTCGATGCCGTCAGCGTTGTCAGGAACGCCAATGAGTCTTCATTGTGGCCGCGCCTGCCCGGTTGGCCAACTTCGCCGAGGTGTGAACTGGCGAGATCAACAGGAAACCGGCCATAATGGCGATGAGCCTATCGCCGGCGCGCCCGCTAATCAAGCCGCGCAGCCAAACACCGTGGTCAACGCGTTGCCTGCCCGGCGCCGCCGCGGCTCGCATCACGGTCGGATTCAGCGATCGCTCCCACTTACGATACAGTGGACACCCTGACTGGGCGACTTGCCGACCCGGCGATCGGCGACCCCGACATAGCCTCGCCCGAGTCCGACTCGTGCCCGCGGCCAGGGAGATGTTGAATGCCACACGTGGACGCCTCTTCGGCGCCGGCCCTCACGAGCGACCTCGCGGCCGGCGGCGATCGCCCGGTGCTCACGTACTGTTCCGACGTCACGGGGGAACGCATCGATTTCACCGCGCACGCGCTCGGCAGCTGGGTCGCGCGGACCGCGAACATGCTGCGCGACGGGTACGGGTGTGAAGCCGGCGACCACGCGGCGGTGCTCCTGCCGTCGCACTGGCAGACCGCCTCCGTGCTGCTGGGCGCCTGGTCACTCGGCATGACCTTGTCGATACGCCCCTGGGCGACGGCGGGCCTGCCCATCCAGGACGGTGAGCTCGACTGGCCCCTGCAGACGCTGTTCGTCTCGACGCGCCGGCTCGGCAGCTGGCTGGAGGACATCCCGGACGCCCGGCACCGGTTCGCGCTCGACCTCGAACCGGACGCGGGGCTCGGACGGCGTGTGCCCGCGGACTACCTCGACTACCTTGCCGAGGCGCTGAAACATCCGGACGTCGCGCCGGAGCAGCAACCCGCATGGCAGGCCGAGCTGGCGACCGCCGACGGCACGTCCTTCCAGGAATGGATGGACCTCGCGACTGATCTAGCCCGGTCGATGGAGTTGCGCGCTGGAGACCGCCTCCTGGTCGACGCCGACCGCAATGAGCAGCCGGTCAAGTGGCTGCTCGCGCCGCTCGCCGTGGGCGCCTCGATCGTGTTGTGCGCCGGCCTGGGCGAGGGGGGCCTCCAGCAGCGGGCCGCCCGCGAAGGCGCCACTCATGTGATGTAGATCGCTGCGCACCACCAAAGCGGAATCACGCTAATCAAGGTGGACGCCTTGCGTCACGCTGAGGCATCCGGTAGAAAGAGGGAGACTTATCCGGGTATGGGGCACCCAGAATAGTGGGCCGGACAGATTAACCGTTACGGCGAATTGCGCCGGCGGGTTCCGAAATTTAGACGACTGGATGCGCTAAACTCGCCAGTTCCGCGCATCCTTCCTTTCTGATGCGACGGATTCTCTCTCCTAGGAGAAGGCATGCATGGTGGCTGTCCGAGCAACGCGCTGAACATCTGCGCCGCCGGGGTCGGGCGATGAGCGACCGGAATCAGTGGCTGCAGCAGCTGCACGGTGACGCGGCTCGTCCCGCACCCGTGGCCCTGGTGTGCTTCCCGCACGCGGGCGGCGCGGCGAGCTACTTCTTCCGCTTCGGCCGCAGTGCTCCGGCATGGCTGGATGTCTGGGCCGTGCAGTACCCGGGCCGTCAGGACCGGCGCACCGAGCCGATGATCGACGACGAGCCGGAGCTGACCGAGCATATCTTCCGCGCACTGACCCCGTGGCGCGGCGGAGCGCTGGCCTTCTTCGGCCACAGCATGGGCGCGGTGCTGGCCTTCGAGACCGCCCGCCGCCTGGGCAAGGCCACCGGCACCAGGGTGGTCCGGCTGTTCGCCTCCGGACGTCGTGCCCCCTCGCGCTACCAGCCGGGAACCGTGCATCTGAGCGGCGACCAGGCACTGCTGGCCGAGCTGCGCTCGCTCGGCGGCACAAACGCCATGGTTCTGGAGGACCCGGAGCTGCGGGACATGATCCTGCCCGCCGTCCGCAACGACTACCGGCTGATCGAGCGGTACCGCGGCAGCCCGGCGGCGCGGGTGGACTGCCCGATCACTGTGCTGGTCGGCGATGACGATCCGATGACCTCGGTCGAGGAGGCCGAGGCGTGGGCCACGCACACCACGTCGACCGCCGAGACCATCCTCTTCCCCGGCGGTCACTTCTATCTGGAGAATAGTTCGGCCCGGCTGGCCAAGGAGGTGTTCAGCCGCCTGGAGCCGTACGCGGCGGCGTCCACCGGGTAAACGATGTCCGCCATCAACGCATTCAGGTCAGACGATAGGGTTCGCCAGTGCACGAGATCACCCGTGGGGTAGTCCTAGGAACCAGTATCGCCGGAATGCTTGCGGCTTCCGCCCTCGCCCGGCACGTCGACGAAGTCATTGTCGTCGAGCGCGACGAGGCGCCGACCGGCCCGTTTTCCCGCAAAGGCCTGCCTCAATCCTGGCACGTTCACCAGCTGTGGTCGAGTGGCGCCAAGCTCATCGACAAGCTGCTACCAGGTACGATCAATCGCCTCTACCAGGCCGGCGCGAACCGCATCGGAGTTCCGCAGCAGCACATCACGCTCACCGCATTCGGCTGGCAGCACCGATTCACCGAAAGCCAGTACATGGTGTGCTGCAGCCGGCCGTTGATCGACTGGACGATTCTGCAGCAGATCCAGGCCGAACCGCGGATCACGGTGTTGTGGGAGCACGACGCCACAGGGCTGCTCGGCACGGCCGACCATGTCACCGGGGTGATCGTGCGAGACATGGCGACCGGCGCGCATCGCGAGATGCAGGCGGACCTGGTGGTCGACGCGACCGGCCGGGCGTCACAGCTGGCGAACTGGCTGACCGGCATGGGGCTGCCTCCAGTCGAGACGGACGTCGTGGACAGTGGCATCACGTACGCCACGCGGCTGTTCCGCGCGCCTCCCGGCGCCGGCCAGGGCTTCCCCATCGTCACCGTCTACGCCGACTACCGAGTGCCTCGGCCGGGACAGAACGGCACGATCTTTCCGATCGAGAACGGGAACTGGCTCGTCACCGTCTCCGGCACCCGCGGTGGTGAGCCGCCCGCGGACGACAACGCCTTCACCGAGTTCGCCCGCGGCCTGCGCCATCCCATCGTGGCCGACTTCCTGGCCGGCGCCGAGCCACTCACGTCCGTGCGACGCACGCGGAGCACGTCGAACCGGCGCCTGCACTTCGACAAGCTGCCACAGTGGCCGCGCGGGCTCGCGGCCATCGGCGATGCCGTGGCCGCGTTCAACCCGATTTTCGGGCACGGCATCATCGCCGCCGCCATGGACGCGACCGCGCTCAGCGAGGCGCTTGAGCGTGTGAGCTCGGTGGGCGACGTGGGCGCGTTGCTGGTACGCAAGGTGGCCCGGATCGTCGACGAGCCGTGGCTGATCGCCACCTCGCAGGACACCTGCTACCCCGATTGCCGCATTCAGGCGAAAGACCCGCGGCTCACCGAGAAACCGGACCCACGGCAGCAGCAGCTGACCGACTTCGTGAGCGAAGTGGCCACCCGGCAACCGGTGGTCAACAACGCTCTGCTGAGGATCACCTCGTTGTCGGCGCCCTCCTCGTGCATGCAGGAGCCCGAAGTCCTCGCCGCCCTGCAGGCCGGGCCGACACATCCGCGGCTCACCGAGCCGCCGTTGACCACGAGTGAACGCATGCTGCTCCAGCGGGCGTGAGCCGCACACGACGAACGGGAGAACCCCATGGCGACTCAGATCGCACTCACGTCCGAACTCGACGCCTACGTCCGCGACGCCTCCCTGCGGGACGACCCGATCCTTCGCGAGCTGCGCGAGGTGACCGCCGAGCTGCCCGCCGGGCGCGCCATGCAGGTCTCCGCCGAGGAGGGCCAGCTCCTGGCGCTGCTCGTTAGCCTCACCGGCGCGACCTCGGTTCTGGAAGTCGGCACCTACACCGGTTACAGCACCCTGTGCATGACACGGGCGCTGCCCGCCGACGGCGAGATGATTACCTGTGACATCACCCGGAAGTGGCTCTCGATCGGCGAGGAGTACTGGCGGCGGGCCGGGGTGAGCGATCGGATCAGCGTACGGATCGGTGATGCGGCCGAGACCCTCGCCGGCCTGGTCGCCGAACGCGGCGCTGAGAGCTTCGACCTGGTTTTCATCGACGCCGACAAGACCGGTTACCGGGACTACTACGAGCGCGCCCTCACTCTCGTACGGTCCGGGGGTTTGATCATCATCGACAACACGCTGTTCTTCGGACGCGTGGTGGACCCGGCCGCCCAGGACCCGGACACCGTCGCGATCCGGGCGCTCAACACGGCGCTGAGCGACGACCCTCGCGTTGACATCACGCTGCTCACCATGGCGGACGGCATCACGCTGGCCCGCAAGAGATGAGCCACGGCCGAGATGGCGTCAGGCCGACCGGTGGACCTGGCTGATTGCGGTCGCCTTGGCCCAGCTCCGTCTGGCCCGCCGTCTGATCGGCGACCACCGGCTGCCCTGGCAGAAACGCAGCCGGTCGCCAAGCTCACCCCGGGCCGGGTCCGGCGAGGTTTCGGTCATCCGCTGCCCCGCATTGGCAGCCCGGCCAGCGCACCGAAACCCACCCGACCCGGCCCCGGACGCCCCAAAGGATCCCCGATCCACGCCCACACAACGCCACCCCGCCACAAGGAAAACCCAGGTCAAGACCTTAGAGCGGCGAAACCGACGATAAACGCGAAGCTGAGGGCGCGGCCGTTCGGGCGGCGTCCTCAGCCGTGGCACGCCTGGTCAGGTCAGGGCTAGCCGCGGCGCGTCGATGCGCATGGTGGTGGGCAGCGGACGGACGTCCGGCAGCAAGTGCAGGCGTTGCGTGTCCGCGTGCGCCGCCGCCGGCACAGCCGCGAGACACTCGCAGGGCTCGTCGGTGAACCCGGCGAACCGGTACGCGATCTCCATGATCCGATTGCGTGAGGTCGGCCGAAAGTCCGCCACGAGGTGGGCGCCGGTCGCCGCGGCCTTGCCGATCAGCCAGTTCAGCACGGCCGCGCCGGCACCGAAGGACACGACGCGGCACGACGTCGCCAGCAGTTTGAGATGCCATGGATCCGCATCGCGGCGCAGGAGCAGCACTCCCACCGCGCCGTGCGGTCCGAATCGGTCCTCCATCGTCACGGTGAGCACCTCGTGACTCGGGTCGGCCAGCAGCGCGCGCAGATCCGCGTCGGAATAGTGCACGCCGGTGGCGTTCATCTGGCTCGTCCGCAGCGTGAGCTCCTCCACCCGGGCGAGATCCTCCTCCGACGCCCGGTCGATCCGCATCACGAGGTCCAGCGAGCGCAGGAACTCCTCGGACGGGCCGTCGAACGACGTCTGTTCGGCCTCACGTCGCAGATTGGCCTGGTACATCTCACGGCGCCGGCGCGAGTCGGCCGTCACCGTCGCGGGGGTGAACTCGGGGAGTCCGGTCAGTTCCGCGATCTGCTCCGCCCAGTAGCAGCGCACCTCGGGACGGTGGAACGCGACCTCGGCACGCTCCGCCGGCTGGTCGTCGACGAAGGCGATCATGTCGTACGCGAAGTTCAGCCGGTCGGCGATCTCCTGGACCGACGCGGACTTGGGACCCCAGCCGATCTTGGCTAGCACGAAGTACTCGGCGATGCCGAGTGCCTCAAGCCGCGCCCACGCCAGGTCGTGGTCGTTCTTGCTGGACACCGCATGCAGGATGCCCCGCGCATCCAGCTCAGCCAGGGTGGCCCGCGCATGGTCAACGAGAATCACCTCGTCGCGCTCCAGCAGCGTGCCCTTCCACAGCGTGTTGTCCAGATCCCACACGACGCACTTGACGGTTTTGACCTTATCGTTCACGGTGCCTCCTGCAGGTCGGCGCAGTCCGCGTTGGCGAGGACGTGCTGGGCGAGGATGAGCTGGCATATCTCGCTGCTGCCTTCGATGATTTCCATGAGCTTCGCGTCCCGGTACGCACGCGCCACCACGTGGCCGTCGGATGCGCCCGCGGACGCCAGTATCTGTACGGCCGAGGCGGCGCCCTGGGCGGCCTGCGTCGCGCTCACGTGCTTCGCGAGCACGGTGGCGACGACCTGGTCGGGCGATCCGGATTCCCAGCATTGGCTGGCGTTGCGGCACGAGTTCGCCGCCGTCTGCTCCGCGACGAACAGCTCCGCTATCCGCCGCGCGACGAGTTGGTGCTCCCCGATCGGCTTGCCGAACTGCACCCGCGACCCCGCATGGCGGGACACCGCGGTCAGGCAAGCCCGCAGGATGCCCACGCAGCCCCACGCCACCGACATCCGCCCGTACACCAGCGCCGAGGTGATCAGGAACGCCATCGGCATGCCGGCGCCGCCCAGCATGTTGGTGACCGGTACGCGTACGCCGTCGAGCCGGATGTGCGCGTGCCCGGCGGCACGGCAGCCGAGCGGGTGCGGAACCTTCTCGATCGAGACGCCGGGCGTGTCGGCCGGCACGACCACCGCCGCGCCGTCGCCGCCCGCCCGGCCGAAGACGACCAGAAGATCGGCGTACGCGGCCGCGGTGATCCACGACTTGCGGCCCTCGAGCACCACCGAGTCACCGGTGACGCGGATCGTCGTCTCCATCTCACCCAGATCGCTGCCCGCGTCCGGCTCGCTGAAGGCGACCGCCGCGAGCCGGCCTGCGGTCAGCTCGGGCAGGAACGCCGCCCGCTGCGTACGGTCGCCGAGGCGCTGCACGCTCCAGGCCGCCATGCCCTGCGACGTCATCACGCTGCGCAACGAACTGCACAAACTTCCGACGTACGCGGTGAGCTCGCCGTTGTCGCGGCTGCTCACGCCAAGTCCACCGTGTTCCTTCGGCACCTGGGCGCAGAGCACGCCGGCGGCGCCGAGCTCACGCAGGACGCCGACCGGGATGGCACCGGTGACGTCCCAGACACCCGCCTGGTCGGCGACCAGGCGGGCGACGGCCGCGTACTCGTCCGTCAGCAGGTCAGGCATCGCCGGTCACGGCCGTCTCGCCGCGCAGCCGCCGTACGAGGGCGGCCATGGCCTCGACCGTACGGAAGTTGACCAGCTGGAGGTCCTTTCCGACGATCTCGACGGCGAAGGTCTGCTCCAGGAACACCACCAGTTGCATCGCGAACATCGACGTGGCGAGGCCGGTCGCGAAGAGATCCTGGTCCACGTCCGGCGCCACCTTGGTCTTGGCCGTCACGAACCGGATAATCTCGTCCTCGATGGATTCCGTCCTGGCTTGCTGTTCTGCGGTCACTCCGCTGTCTCCTTGTAGTCGTAGAACCCACGGCCGGTCTTGCGGCCGAGTTCACCTCGCCGGACCTTATCGAGAAGCAGCTCGCTGGGGCGGTACCGCTCGTCCCCGATCCGGGCGTGCAGCACGTTCAGCGAGTCGACGAGGTTGTCGATGCCGATCAGGTCCGCGGTGCGCAGCGGACCGGTCGGGTGCCCGAGGCAGCCATGCATCAGCGCGTCCACATCTTCGGCGGAGGCCGTGCTGGCCGCGACCACCCGGGCCGCGTCATTGATCATCGGATGCAGCAGGCGGCTGGTCACGAACCCCGGTGCGTCGCGTACCACCACCGCGCGCCGCCCCAGGCGCGTCAGGAGAGAGAGCACCGACGCGACGGTCTCATCCGAGGTCCGGGGCCCGCGGATCACCTCCACCATGGGGATCAGGTAGGAGGGGTTCATGAAGTGGGTGCCGATCAGGGCGCCCGGGTTCGGCAGGCTGTCCGCCAGTTCGTCGATGGGTATCCCCGAGGTGTTGGAGATCAGTGGGGTACCGGGATCGACGATGGCGGCCGTCTCGGCGAGCACCTTCGCCTTCAGATCCGGCAGTTCCGTGATCGCCTCGATCACCGCTGTCGCTTTCCTGATGTCACTCAGCGACAGCGTCGTGTGCAGCGCGCCGGGATCACGGTCCGCCGGGACCGCACCCATGAGCTGCGCGTGCCGCAGGCCGTTGCGGATCTCGCGGCGGGCGAGGTCCAACGCCGCCGCGTCGACGTCCACCAGTGTGACCGGCAGGCCCTGCCCGGCCACGAGCGTCGAGATCCCGGTGCCCATGACTCCGGCGCCGAGCACCGCGACGCTCTCGTTCTCCGTCATGTCTTCTCCCCGCACATGTCGTTGCTTGTCTTCAGACAGGTCGTCGCTAACGGGTCTGGAGGACACCTCCTCCCAGCCGTGCGGAGATCCATTCGTCCACCGCTTTCGCGGTCGAATCGGCATGCTCGCCCATCATGTTCCAGTGATCGCCAGGCACGTCGATGATGACGTCCGCCGATTCCCATGAGGGAGCCATGTCCGCGTCGAGCGGCTGCCCGGTGCGGTCCAGCGCGGACGTCGCGCGGACGAACAGCAGCGGCGCCCGCAACGGTTCGGGACGCCAGTCCTTCATCAGGTCGAAGTAGCGGCCCATGGCGGTCAGCCGGGTGTCGTCCGGCGCTCCGACGAGCTCCTCGCCGTCGAAGAACATGGCGTTGAACTTGTCGGCGTGCACCTCGAACGCGGGGTTGTCGGACAGGTACGTGTCGAGGAGCACGACCGCGGCCGGGAAGGTTCCGGACCGTTCCAGCGCGGTGGCGACGGCGTGGGCCAGCGATCCGCCGGACGAGTGGCCGACGAGAACGACCGGTTCGCCGGCCGCGGCCTGCCGGGCCGATTCGCACAACAGGTCCACCACGACGTCGTAGTTCGCCGGCAGGGGCTCGGATCCGGTGAAGCCCGGGGGGACCAGAACCGAGACATCGCGGCGATCGCGGAACGTCGCGGCGAACCGGGAGTACTGGTGAGCGCTCGACATCGCCATCGGGGCGGAGAAACACAGGATCTTCGGCGTGGCCGGGCCCCGGGAGAGCGGGACCGCAGTGAGCGGGCGGCCGAGCGCGGACCCGGTCTCGAAGGCCGGCCGGAGGCGTGCCGCTAGGGCGAGCAGGTCGATGCCCACCCGGTACTTCTTCTGTTGCCGCGCTTCCAGGTAGAGCGAGATCAGCCCGTTGTCTTTGGGCGTGCCGGCCGTGGGTGTGGTTTGTTCGCGGTCCAGTTCGGTGCGCAGCTCCCGCAGGAGGAAGCCGGCGATGTGGTTGGCGGTCGGGTAATCGAAGATGAGGGTCGCGGGCAGTTGCAGACCCGTCAGCGTGGTCAAGCGGTTGCGCAGTTCGAGCGAGGCGAGCGAGTCGAAGCCCATCTCGGTGAGCGGGCGGTCCTCCCCTACCGCGTCCGGGTCGGTGTGCCCGAGGACTTGGGCGATCTGCTGGCGCACCAACGCCAGGAGAACGGATCCGCGGTTCTCGGCGGCGGTCGCGGTCAGACGGCGGCGCAAGGCCTCCGGGTCGGTCGTCCGTTCCGGGGTGCGCGCCGGCGTGCGTATCAGGGCGCGCAGCATGGCCGGCACCTCCCCGGCCGCACTCGCCTGGGCCCGGACGGCCGCGGTGTCGATACGCACCGGCAGCAACACCGGCTCTACAGCGGCCACCGCCACATCCAGCAGCCGCAACCCCTGCTCCGCCGGCATCGCCCGCAACCCGGCCCGATCCATCCGCGACAAATCAGTAAGACCCAAATGCCCGGTCATCCCGGAGCGCTGTTCCCACATCCCCCACGCCAGCGACACCCCGGGCAAACCCAACTCCCGCCGGTGCACCGCCAACGCGTCCAGAAACGCGTTCGCCGCCGCATAGTTGGCCTGCCCCGGAGCCCCCAACACCCCCGCCACCGAGGAGAACAACACAAACGCCGACAGCTCCCGATCCGCAGTCAACTCGTGCAGATGCCACGCCGACTCCGCCTTCGCCGCCAACACCGCCGCCACCCGCGATCGCGACAACGACTCCACCGTGCCGTCATCCAACACCCCCGCCGCATGCACCACCGCCCGCAAATCGCCGATCGACGCCAGCACCTCCGCCAACGCAGCCCGATCGGCCACATCACACGCCACCACCGACACCTCGGCACCAGCCACCTGCAACTCGGCCACCAACTCCGACGCACCGTCGGCGGCCATCCCCCGCCGACTGACCAGCAGCAGACGCTCCACCCCATGCGCCACGACCAGATGCCGTGCCACCAACGAGCCCAACCCACCCGTACCACCAGTGATCAACACGGTGCCCTCACCCGACCACACCGGCTCCCCCACCGGCACCCGGGCCCGCACCAACCGCGGCACCGACACCACACCACCACGCACCATCAACTGCGGCTCACCCACACCAACCAGCCGCGACACCTCAAGATCGTCGGTATCCACCAGCACGAACCGGCCCGGATGCTCCGACTGCGCCGACCGCACCAACCCCCACAACGCCGCCCCCGCCGGCACGTGCTGCGGCGCCAACACCGCCAGCACACCCTCACCCTCAACCAGCCACCGCTGCACCACCTCCAACCCCTCGCCCACCACGTCAGCCACCGGCCGACCGGAAACCTGCGGCCCGTACGTCTCCAAACCCTCGACCGGCTCACCCGGCACCACCGGCTGCCACTCCACGGCGTACAGCGAGTCGGCCGACGGCCCGATGACAACCGGCCGCGATACCAGGGAACGCGCGGCGGCCACCGGGGCGCCGGTTTCGTCTGTCAGGAGCACGGACGTTGCCTCATCCTCTGTGGGGCGCAGCCGCACGCGTACGGTGGACGCGCTTCCCCACAGCGATACGCCGTTCCAGGCGAACGGCAGCGCGACTTCGGAACCGTCGCCGGCGACCGTCAGCGATGTGTGCAAGGCCGCGTCGAGCAGGGCGGGGTGAACGCCGAAGCCCGTGGCCTGGCCGTTCAGCGATTCGGGAAGTTCCACCTCGGCCAGCAGGTCGTCGCCGTGACGCCATACTTTCCGCAGGCCCTGGAACGCCGGGCCGTACTGGTAGCCGTGCTCGGCGAGTCTCTCGTACAGGCCGTCCAGCGGCACCGCGTCGGAGCCCGGCGGCGGCCATGCGCCGTCCAGAGGTTCGGGGTTGTACGCGGCATCGGCGCCGGCCAGTATCCCAGTGGCGTGGTGTGTCCAGTCGGAGGTGTCGTCGGGGCGTGAGAAAACCTTCATCTCGCGCCGGCCGGTGTCGTCGGGTCCGCTGACCGACACCTGGATCTGCACCGGTTTGTGGTCGGGCAGCACCAGCGGTGTCTGCAACACCAATTCCTGGACCACCGGCAGGCCGATCTCGGCGCCGACATGTGCCGCTACTTCGACGAGTGCGGCGCCGGGGACCATGACGACATCCAGCACCATGTGATCGGCGAGCCACGGTATCGTCTCCGTCGACCAGCGGCCGGTCCACACCCAACCGTTGCCTTCGGCGAGGCTGACCGCCGCGCCGAGCAAGGGATGCCCGGAGACGCCGAGCCCGGCCCGGGACACATCCCCCACGGGGGAGACGGGTGCCAGCCAGTAGCGTTGCCGCTGGAATGCGTAGGTGGGCAGATCCACGCGGGTGGCCGGCACGGCGTCGAACAACGCCGTC
>NZ_KB911579.1:5390436-5427967 GCF_000383575.1 Salinispora oceanensis
GCACCATCCTGATTCACCGCACTACCCCGCAACACAGCCAAAACCTCATGACCGTTACGCCGCGCATCCGACAACCGCTCCAACAGCACCAGACCGACACCCTCGCTCCAGCCTGTTCCGTCGGCCGCGGCCGCGAAGGCCTTGCACCGGCCGTCCCCGGCCAGGCCGCTCTGCAGGTCGAATTCCAAAAACGGACCGGGTGTGGCCATCACGGTGACCCCGCCGGCCAGCGCCAGCGAACATTCGCCCTGGCGCAACGCCTGAGCGGCGAGGTGGATGGTCACCAGGGAGGAGGAGCAGGCCGTGTCGACGGTGACTGCCGGGCCCTCCAGCCCGAGGACGTACGCGACCCGGCCGGTCGCGATGCTGCCCGCGTTGCCGTTGCCGACGTAGCCGACCAGGGCTTCGGCGCCCTCGGCGCCGGAGGTAAGCAGCGAGGCGTAGTCGTGGTACATCAAGCCCGCGAACACGCCGGTCTGGCTGCCCCGCAACGACGTCGGATCGATGCCGGCCCGCTCCAGCACCTCCCACGAGGTCTCCAGCAGCAACCGTTGTTGCGGGTCCATCGCCGTCGCCTCACGCGGGCCGATGCCGAAGAAGCCCGCGTCGAACTCACCCGCGTCGTAGAGGAAGCCGCCGTTCAGGGCGGCGTCGTCGTCACGCGGTCCGAGCATCAGGTCCCAGCCGCGGTCGTCGGGGAGAGCGGACACGGCGTCGCGGCCGGCTTGCAACAGGCGCCAGAAGTCCTCCGGTGAGCGCACGCCGCCCGGGTAGCGGCAGGCCATCGACACGATGGCGATCGGCTCGTCGCTGAGGCCCGTGGCCGCGACCGGCGTGTGGACGGGAGCTTCTTCGCCGGTCAGCTCGGACAGCATGAGGTCGGCCAGCAGCCGCGGCGTCGGGTAATCGAAGAGCAGGGTCGCCGGCAGCGACAGGCCGGTGGCGCTGTTCAGCCGGTTGCGCAGTTCCACGGAGGTCAGCGAGTCGAACCCCATGTCGCGGAACGCCTGGTCGGCCGGGATGTCGTCGGCGCCGCTGTGCCCGAGCACCTCGGCGGCCTGTTCGCGGACGGTGGCCAGCGCAGCGTCGATCCGGTCCGGCTTGGGCAGCGCGCCCAGCCGGCTCCGTAGCGCGGGTTCGGATCGCTCGATCGACCGGATCGGCGCCCGTACGAGGCTTTTGAGTATGGGGGGTACGTCGTCGGCCGTTCTCGCCTGCGCCCGGATGGCCGCAGTGTCGATGTGTACCGGCAGCAGAACCGGCTCGGCTCCGGCGACAGCGGTGTCCAGCAGGTGCAGCGCGTCCTCGGTTGCGAGGGGTGACTGGCCGACCCGTCGCATCCGGTCGAGTTCGGTACGGCCGAGGTGCCCGGTCATCCCGGAGCGCTGTTCCCACATCCCCCACGCCAGCGACACCCCGGGCAAACCCAACTCCCGCCGGTGCACCGCCAACGCGTCCAGAAACGCGTTCGCCGCCGCATAGTTGGCCTGCCCCGGAGCCCCCAACACCCCCGCCACCGAGGAGAACAACACAAACGCCGACAGCTCCCGATCCGCAGTCAACTCGTGCAGATGCCACGCCGACTCCGCCTTCGCCGCCAACACCGCCGCCACCCGCGATCGCGACAACGACTCCACCGTGCCGTCATCCAACACCCCCGCCGCATGCACCACCGCCCGCAAATCGCCGATCGACGCCAGCACCTCCGCCAACGCAGCCCGATCGGCCACATCACACGCCACCACCGACACCTCGGCACCAGCCACCTGCAACTCGGCCACCAACTCCGACGCACCGTCGGCGGCCATCCCCCGCCGACTGACCAGCANCAGACGCTCCACCCCATGCGCCACGACCAGATGCCGTGCCACCAACGAGCCCAACCCACCCGTACCACCAGTGATCAACACGGTGCCCTCACCCGACCACACCGGCTCCCCCACCGGCACCCGGGCCCGCACCAACCGCGGCACCGACACCACACCACCACGCACCATCAACTGCGGCTCACCCACACCAACCAGCCGCGACACCTCAAGATCGTCGGTATCCACCAGCACGAACCGGCCCGGATGCTCCGACTGCGCCGACCGCACCAACCCCCACAACGCCGCCCCCGCCGGCACGTGCTGCGGCGCCAACACCGCCAGCACACCCTCACCCTCAACCAGCCACCGCTGCACCACCTCCAACCCCTCGCCCACCACGTCAGCCACCGGCCGACCGGAAACCTGCGGCCCGTACGTCTCCAAACCCTCGACCGGCTCACCCGGCACCACCGGCTGCCACTCCACGGCGTACAGCGAGTCGGCCGACGGCCCGATGACAACCGGCCGCGATACCAGGGAACGCGCGGCGGCCACCGGGGCGCCGGTTTCGTCTGTCAGGAGCACGGACGTTGCCTCATCCTCTGTGGGGCGCAGCCGCACGCGTACGGTGGACGCGCTTCCCCACAGCGATACGCCGTTCCAGGCGAACGGCAGCGCGACTTCGGAACCGTCGCCGGCGACCGTCAGCGATGTGTGCAAGGCCGCGTCGAGCAGGGCGGGGTGAACGCCGAAGCCCGTGGCCTGGCCGTTCAGCGATTCGGGAAGTTCCACCTCGGCCAGCAGGTCGTCGCCGTGACGCCATACTTTCCGCAGGCCCTGGAACGCCGGGCCGTACTGGTAGCCGTGCTCGGCGAGTCTCTCGTACAGGCCGTCCAGCGGCACCGCGTCGGAGCCCGGCGGCGGCCATGCGCCGTCCAGAGGTTCGGGGTTGTACGCGGCATCGGCGCCGGCCAGTATCCCAGTGGCGTGGTGTGTCCAGTCGGAGGTGTCGTCGGGGCGTGAGAAAACCTTCATCTCGCGCCGGCCGGTGTCGTCGGGTCCGCTGACCGACACCTGGATCTGCACCGGTTTGTGGTCGGGCAGCACCAGCGGTGTCTGCAACACCAATTCCTGGACCACCGGCAGGCCGATCTCGGCGCCGACATGTGCCGCTACTTCGACGAGTGCGGCGCCGGGGACCATGACGACATCCAGCACCATGTGATCGGCGAGCCACGGTATCGTCTCCGTCGACCAGCGGCCGGTCCACACCCAACCGTTGCCTTCGGCGAGGCTGACCGCCGCGCCGAGCAAGGGATGCCCGGAGACGCCGAGCCCGGCCCGGGACACATCCCCCACGGGGGAGACGGGTGCCAGCCAGTAGCGTTGCCGCTGGAATGCGTAGGTGGGCAGATCCACGCGGGTGGCCGGCACGGCGTCGAACAACGCCGTCCAGTCCACCGTCGCGCCCGCGGTGAACAGCTCGCCCAGCCCGGTGAGCACCTCCTGCGGCTCACTCGCACGCGCGGGGACCAGCGCGGTCGCCGGCAGGCCGGACAAGCAATCGGCGGTCATGACCGTGAGCGCGCTGCCCGGCCCCACCTCGGCGAACCGGGTCCCGCCCAGCTGCGCCGCAGTATGCACAGCATCGGCGAACCGGACCGTGCGGCGCGCTTGGGCGCACCAGTAACCGGGAGTGGCGATGTCGTCAGTGACCTGGCCAGTCAGCGTGGACACCACCGCGATCCGCGGCGCCGACCACGACAACCCGTCCAACACCGCCGCGAACTCGTCCAACATCGGCTCCATCAACACCGAATGAAACCCATGACTGACCCGCAGCCAGCCACACCCCACCCCCGCCGACCGCTCCACCCGCTGCAACACCGACCGCGGCCCGGACAGCACCACCGACCCCGGCCCGTTCACCGCCGCCACATCAACATCCCAGCCCCGGGCCAGCACCTCGGCCTCCGACAGCGGCACCCGCAACATCGCCCCACCGGACGGCAACGCCTGCATCAACCGGGCCCGCGCCGCCACCAACCGACACGCATCCGCCAGAGACAACACCCCGGCCACATGCGCGGCCGCCACCTCCCCGACCGAATGACCGATCAGCAGGTCCGGGCGCACCCCCCACGACTGCAACAACCGAAACAGCGCCACCTCGAACGCGAACAACGCCGGCTGCGCCCACCCCGTCTGCTCCACCGACTCCGGCACCACTTCACCGCCAAGCAGCTCCCAGGCCTCCTCCCACGCCGCCGCAAACACCGGAAACGCGGCCGCCAGCTGCTTTCCCATACCGGCGCGTTGCGAGCCCTGACCAGAAAACAACAGCACCGTCTTGCCCACCGACGCCGACGCCGACGCTGCCGCGGTCACTGCCCGCAGTCGGTCGATCAGCGTGTCACGATCAGGGCCGACCACCACCGCCCGGTAATCCAGCACCGCCCGAGAACGCACCAACCCCGCACCCACCAACCGCGCATCCGGACCTGCCTGCTGCGCCCAACCCGCTAGCCGCGCCGCCTGCGCCTGCAACGCGCCCGCCGACTTCGCCGAAACCACCCACGGCACCACCGGCATCTCCGGCACCTCTACCGCCTCGGCCTCGGCCGGCGGCGCCTGCTCCAACACCACATGCGCATTCGTGCCACTGATTCCGAACGAAGACACACCCGCCCGGCGAATTCCGTCTCCCGGCCAAGGCGCGGACCCGGTAACCAACTCAACCGCACCCGCCGACCAATCCACCTCCGGCGTCGGCTCATCCACATGCAACGTCGCCGGCACCATCCCATGCCGCATCGCCAGAACCATCTTGATCACACCAGCGACACCGGCCGCCGCCTGCGTGTGGCCGATATTCGACTTCACCGAACCCAACAGCACCGGCCGCTGCCGGCCCTGCCCATAGGTGGCCAGCAACGCCTGCGCCTCAATCGGATCACCCAACCGGGTCCCCGTCCCGTGCGCCTCCACCACATCAACGTCACGCAACGACAAGCCCGCATCGGCCACCGCCTGCCGAATCACCCGCTGCTGCGACGGACCATTCGGCGCCGTCAAACCATTCGACGCACCATCCTGATTCACCGCACTACCCCGCAACACAGCCAAAACCTCATGACCGTTACGCCGCGCATCCGACAACCGCTCCAACAGCACCAGACCGATGCCTTCGGACATGCCGGTGCCGTCGGCCGAGGCCGCGAACGATTTGCATCGCCCGTCCGCCGCCAAGCCCTGCTGACGGCCGAACGCCACGAACGCGCCCGGCGCCGCCATCACCGTCACGCCGCCCGCCAGCGCCAGCGAACACTCGCGCTGGCGCAGCGACTGCGCGGCCAGGTGCATGGCGACCAGCGACGAGGAGCAGGCCGTGTCGATGGTGACCGCAGGGCCTTCGAACCCGAACGTGTACGCCACCCGCCCGGACAGCACACTCGCGGTGTTGCCGGTCGCCAGGTAGTCGATGACGCCGTCGCCGGCGCCCAGCACCAGGGTCCCGTAATCCTGGCCGTTCGTTCCCGCGAAGACGCCCGTCTGGCTGCCGCTGAGCGACAGCGGATCGATGCCGGCCCGCTCGAACGTTTCCCAGGCGACTTCGAGGAGGAGCCGCTGTTGGGGGTCGGTGGCCAGCGCCTCACGCGGGCTGATTCCGAACAGCCCGGCATCGAACTCGGCCGCGCCGTGGATGAACCCGCCTTCGCGGGCGTGCTCGGCCTGTGGTCCCAGCAGTTCGGCCCAGCCCCGGTCCGGCGGGATCTCCGACACGCCGTCGCCGCCTGCCGCGAGCAGCTCCCAGAACTGTTCCGGGGTGTTCACGCCGCCCGGGAACCGGCAGGCCATCGACACGATAGCGATCGGCTCGCGGTCGCGTACCTCCAGCTCGCGGAGGCGGTTCTGGGTCTCATGCAGGTCGACCGTGACGCGCCTGAGGTACTCGCGGAGTTTGGCCTCGTTCGTCATACCGTGGGTCACCGACCTTTGCTGTCGCCGAATGAGCCGGCATCCGGGGAGGGTGTCTTGCCGAGCCGGGTGTCGATGAAGGTGAACAGGTCCTCGTCGGTCTCGAGGACCGGGTCCTCCGGCGCGGCCTGGTGGTCGGGCGTTCCGTTCCACCGGGAGAGAAGGTTCCGCAGCCGGACCGCGATCTCGCCGCCCGGTCCGTCGTCGCGTCCCAGGGCCTTCCATTCGTCGGCCGGGACGGCCGCGAACGTCGATTCGAGCCGCTCCAGTTCCGCCAGGATCGAGTCGGTGGCCGAGACCTCGCCCGAGAGGCTCTCGGCCATGTGGCCGGCGAGCGCCGCGGGCGTGGCGTAGTCGAACACCAGGCTCGCGGTGAGGTTGAGGCCGGTGACGGCGTTGAGCCGGTTCCGCAGTTCGACGGCGCTCATCGAATCGAAGCCGACGTCGCGGAAGGTCCGCTGCTCCTTGATGGCGTCCGGGTCCGCATGTACGACCACCGCCGCGTGGGCCTTCACGGCGTCGAGCAGCAGGCCGTACCACTCCTCCCGGGGCGTGTCGTGCAACCGCCGCAGCAACGGTGTTCCGGCCGGTTCCGGCGTCTCGGCCGGCGGGCCGGACGCCGCCAGGTCGCGGATGAGGGAGGGCGCGACCCCGGCGGGCACGTTCCAGTTCGCCTCCGCCAGGATGATCGACATCTCGTCGTCGTCAAGGACCTGCCGCAGCGCGCTGGTCGCCAGCTCCGGGGGCATCGACTGCACGCCGCGGCGCCGCAGCGCCTCTTCCACCGCGTCGCCGCCGATGCCGCCGCCGGCCCAGTGACCCCAGGCGATCGACGTGCCGGGCAGTCCCTGTGCCCGCCGGGCACGGGCCAGCGCGTCCAGCGCCGCGTTCGCCGGCGCGTAGTTGCCCTGACCGGCGAGCCCGTAGAAGCCGGCGAGCGAGGAGAACACCACGAACGCCGAAAGATTGAGTCCGGAGGTCAGCTCGTGCAGGTTCGTCGCGCCCCGCACCTTCACCCGCCAGACGTGTTCCATCTGTGCCGGGGTCAGCGAGTCGAGCAGGGCGTCGTCGAGCAGCGCCGCGGTGTGGACCACCGCGGTCAGCGGGAGTTCCGGCGGGATCGCGTCGAGGACTCGCCGGAGCGCTTCCTTGTCGGCCACGTCGCAGGCCACCACCGAGGCGCGGCAGCCCGTCCGGGTGAGCTCCTCGATCAGGTCGGCCGCGCCGGGCGCGGCCATCCCGCTCCGGTTGAGCAGCAGCACATGGCCGGCGCCGTTGCCGGCCAGCCAGCGGGCGACGTGCCGGCCGAGCGTGCCGGTGCCGCCGGTGATCAGAACGGTCCGCCCCGCAGCCGACCAGGTCCGGGCCGGCCGGGCGGTCGCCGACGCGCGGATCAGGCGGCGACCGTACGCCCGGTCGGGCCGGATCGCGACCTCGTCCTCGTCGCCGTCGAGCACCGCGGCGAACCGGGCGAGTGCCGCCGTGACGTCCGTCCGGGGCAGATCGATCAGGCCGCCCCACCGGTCCGGCGATTCCATCCGTACGACCGGGCCGAGTCCCCACACCGCCGCCTGCTCCGGTGCGGACTCGCCGTCGCCGTCGCCGACGGACATCGCGCCCCGGGTCACGAGCCACAGTCGCGCGTGCACGCCGGCATCGCCGAGCGCCTGCATCAGGCGTACCGACAGCGCCAGGCCCGCCGGCACGGCCGGATGGGCGGCGAGGGTGCCTTCGCTCGTGCCCAGGAGCGAGACCACCCCGGCTATCGGGGTCGTGCCCACCGCTGCGGTGATGCGCGCGGCCATGTCGGCGCGGTCCGGCGCGGGGAGCACCAGGCGAACCGTTCGCGCACCGCGTTCCTCGACCGTGTCCGCCAGATCGTCGAGCAGGTCGCGGTCCGGGGCGATCAGCAGCCAGGCGCCTTCCAGGACCGGCCGGGGGCGGTCTCCCAGCGGCTTCCAGGTGATCCGGTAACGCCAGGAGCCCACCACGTTGTCCGTACGCTTGCGCCGGCGCCATGCGGACAGAGCGGGTAGCACCGCGGTCAGGGCCGGCGCATCGACATCGAGCTGGGTGGACAGTTCCTCGACGTCGACTCGCTCGACCGCGTCCCAGAACTCGCGGTCCACCGGATCGCCGGCCGGCGCGTCCGGCGACAGCCAATACCGCTGCCGCTGGAACGGGTATGTCGGCAGGTCCACCCGGCGCCGCGGCACTTCCTCGAAGATCACCGGCCAGCCGACGCTCGTCCCGGCGACGAACAGCTCACCCGCCGAGATCAGCATCCGGTGCACGCCGCCGTCGTCGCGGCGCAGCGATCCCACCACCGTCGACCCGGGCACGGTCTCCTCGATCGCGGTCAGCAGCACCGGATGCGGCGCGACCTCGAGGAACACCCGGTGTCCCAGCGCAGCCGCGCACTGCACCGCGTCCTGGAACCGCACCGTACGCCGCAGGTTGTCGACCCAGTACGCCGCGTCCATCGAGGTCCCCTCGACCGGCTCCCCCGACACGGTGGACACCAGCCGGGTGTGTCCCGGGCCCGGCTCGACGTCGGCCAGCTCCTGCAGGAGCCGCTGCCGGATCCGGTCCACCTCGGCGGAGTGCGCGCTGAAGTCCACGCCGGGGATCCGCCACCGCAGCACCCCTTCGGCGGACAGCGTCCGCTCCCACGCCACCAGGAGCTCGTCCGGACCGGACACCACCACCGTGGTGGGCCCGTTCACCGCCGCCACCGACAGCCCGTCCGGCAGCAGCTGGCGTACCCGCTCCTCGGGCAGCGTGACCGACAGCATGCCGCCGCTGCCGGCGATCTCCTGCAACGCCCGGCTGCGCAGCGCAACCACCCGCGCGCCGTCGGACAGTGACAGGACACTGGCCACACACGCTGCGGCGATCTCGCCTTGGGAGTGGCCGATCACCGCCGCCGGCCGTACTCCCCAGGACCGCCACACCTCGGCCAGCGACACCATCACGGCCCACAGCACCGGCTGCACCACATCGACGCGCGACAGATCCCCGTCGACCGCCTCCAGCAGGGACCAGTCCACGAACGGCGCCAACGCGGCCGCACACTCGGCCATCGACGCCGCGAACACCGGCGACTCGGCCATCAGCTGCCGGGCCATCCCGGCCCACTGTGCGCCCTGGCCGGAGAACACCCACACCACGCCGCCCGGGTCGCGGGCGTCCACCTTGCCGGTTGTCACGAAGGTCGCCGGCTCGTCGTGGGCCAGCGCGTTCAGCCCGTGGAGCAGGGCATCACGGTCGGCGCCCACGATCACCGCCCGGTGGTCGAACACCGCACGGGAGCGCACCAGCGCCGCGCCGGTGAAGGCGATGTCCGTACCCGCTCGGTCGAGCCATCCGGCCAGGCGGCCGGCCTGCGACCGCAGGCCGGCCGCGGTCTTGGCGGACAGCACCAACGGCACCGCCGGCAGGATGGGAATCGGCTCGCCGGGACTCTCCGCGGCCTGTTCCAGCACCACGTGGGCATTCGTGCCGCTGACCCCGAACGACGACACGCCGGCCCGCCGCGGTCCGGGGCGTTGCGGCCACGGCGTGGCCTCGGTGACGAGTCGCACCGCGCCGGCGGACCAGTCCACTTCCGGAGTGGGCTCGTCAACGTGCAACGTCGGCGGCACGACGCCATGCCGCATAGCGAGGATCATCTTGATGACGCCGGCGACGCCGGCTGCCGCCTGCGTGTGGCCGATGTTGGATTTCACGGAACCGAGCAGCGCCGGTTGGGACCGATCTTGACCGTACGTGGCGAGCAGCGCCTGCGCCTCGATCGGGTCGCCGAGCCGGGTCCCGGTGCCGTGTGCCTCGACCACGTCGATGTCCGGCAGGGACAGCCGCGCGTTGGCCACCGCCTGCCGGATCACCCGCTGCTGCGACGGGCCGTTCGGCGCGGTCAGGCCGTTGGACGCACCGTCCTGGTTAACCGCGCTGCCCCGCAGCACGGCGAGGACCTCGTGCCCGTTGCGCCGCGCGTCGGAGAGACGTTCCAGTAGCAGCAGGGCGGCCCCCTCGCCCCAGCTCACGCCGTCGGCGGAGGCCGCGAAGGCCTTGCAGCGGCCGTCCGCGGCGAGCCCGCCCCGCCGGCCGAACTCGAGGAACGCCCCGGGGGTCGCCATCACCGTCACGCCGCCGGCCAGCGCGAGCGTGCACTCGCCCTGCCGCAGCGCCTGTGCCGCGAGATGCATGGCGACCAGCGAGGAGGAGCAGGCGGTGTCGACGGTGACCGCCGGGCCCTCGAAGCCGAACGTGTACGCTACCCGCCCGGTGGCGACGCTGCCCGCGCTGCCGTTGCCGACGTAGCCCGCCAGCGCCTCGCTCTCCTCCGCGCCGGGGGTCAGCAGGGAGGCATAGTCGTGGTACATGACGCCGGCGAACACGCCGGTGAGGCTGCCCCGCAGCGATGTCGGGTCGATGCCCGCCCGCTCGATCGTCTCCCAGGCGACCTCCAGCAGCAGCCGCTGTTGCGGGTCCATCGCCAGCGCCTCGCGCGGGCTGATTCCGAAGAACCCGGCGTCGAAGTCGCCCGCATCGTGCAGGAAGCCGCCGCCGCGGATGTGGCCTCGGCTGCCGTTGAGCAGCTGCTGCCAGCTCCGCTCGGCCGGGATGCCGGAGATCGCATCACCGTCGGAGGACAGCAGATCCCAGAAGTCCTCCGGCGAGGTCACGCCGCCCGGGTAGCGGCAGGCCATCGACACGATCGCGATCGGCTCGTCGGTTGCGGAGGCCGCCACCGGCGCCGGCACGGGTGTGCGCAGGCCGGCCAGCTCGGCATGGAGGAAGTCGGCAAGGGTCGCCGGCGTCGGATAGTCGAAGATGAGGGTGGCGGGGAGCTGGAGACCGGTCGCGGTGGACAGCCGGTTGCGGAGTTCGATCGCGGTCAGCGAGTCGAAGCCCATCTCGTTGAGGGCCCGGCTCGGCGGCACGTCATCCGGACCGCCGTGGCCCAGGACGGCCGCTACCTGCTCGCGTACCGTACCGAGCACCAGTGTCGCGCGTTCCTCGTCCGGCGCCGACGCCAACCGGTCGAGTGACGCGGCGCTGGGCCGGCCGGCGCGGCGTAGCGGTGTGTGGACCAGGCTGCGCAGCGGTGCGGGCGGCGGGTCCATCGCGGCCAGGGCAGTGGGGTCGATGCGCATCGGCAGCAGCAGCGGCTCNCCGCCGGTCACCCCGATGTCGAGCAGACGCAGCGCCTGCTCGGTCGGCAGCGCCCGCGCACCGGAGCGGCCCATCCGCTGCAGATCGGCTTCGGCCAGCCGGCCGGTCATCCCGGAGCGCTGTTCCCACATCCCCCACGCCAGCGACACCCCGGGCAAACCCAACTCCCGCCGGTGCACCGCCAACGCGTCCAGAAACGCGTTCGCCGCCGCATAGTTGGCCTGCCCCGGAGCCCCCAACACCCCCGCCACCGAGGAGAACAACACAAACGCCGACAGCTCCCGATCCGCAGTCAACTCGTGCAGATGCCACGCCGACTCCGCCTTCGCCGCCAACACCGCCGCCACCCGCGATCGCGACAACGACTCCACCGTGCCGTCATCCAACACCCCCGCCGCATGCACCACCGCCCGCAAATCGCCGATCGACGCCAGCACCTCCGCCAACGCAGCCCGATCGGCCACATCACACGCCACCACCGACACCTCGGCACCAGCCACCTGCAACTCGGCCACCAACTCCGACGCACCGTCGGCGGCCATCCCCCGCCGACTGACCAGCACCAGACGCTCCACCCCATGCGCCACGACCAGATGCCGTGCCACCAACGAGCCCAACCCACCCGTACCACCAGTGATCAACACGGTGCCCTCACCCGACCACACCGGCTCCCCCACCGGCACCCGGGCCCGCACCAACCGCGGCACCGACACCACACCACCACGCACCATCAACTGCGGCTCACCCACACCAACCAGCCGCGACACCTCAAGATCGTCGGTATCCACCAGCACGAACCGGCCCGGATGCTCCGACTGCGCCGACCGCACCAACCCCCACAACGCCGCCCCCGCCGGCACGTGCTGCGGCGCCAACACCGCCAGCACACCCTCACCCTCAACCAGCCACCGCTGCACCACCTCCAACCCCTCGCCCACCACGTCAGCCACCGGCCGACCGGAAACCTGCGGCCCGTACGTCTCCAAACCCTCGACCGGCTCACCCGGCACCACCGGCTGCCACTCCACGGCGTACAGCGAGTCGATCGAGGTGGGAGGAGTGAGCTGATCCGTCGATACCGGTCGGGTCACCAGCGATCGCACCGATCCCACCGGCTGGCCGTCACGGTCGGCCAATGCCACCGACATCGCGCCGGCGCCGCGCGGGGACAGCCGCACCCGGAGGAAGTCCGCGCCCGACGCGTTGAGGGAGACGCCGTTCCAGGCGAACGGCAGCGAAACCGAGGCGGCGTCGCCCTCGCCGGAGGCCGCCACCGCCAGCACTGCTTGCAAGGCGGCGTCCAACAGGGCGGGGTGCACCAGGAAGTCGTCGCTCGTATCGGGTGAGCTGACCTCGGCCAGCAGGTCGTCGCCCTGGCGCCAGACTCTCCGCAGACCCTGGAACGCCGGGCCGTACTCGTAGCCGTGCCGGGCCAGCCGCTCGTACGCGTCTCCCAGGGCCACCTCCACCGCACCCGACGGCGGCCAGATGTCACCGACCGCCTCACCGGCAGCCGCATTATCGGCCGCCAGCACACCCGCCGCGTGCTGCGTCCACACCGCGTCCGCGTCGCCGTCGGGCCGTGAGTAGATCTTGAGTGTCCGGTCCCCGGTGTCGCCGGGTTCGGCGATCGAGATCTGTACCTGCACGCCGCCGTGTTCGGGCAGCACCAGCGGGGTCTGCAACACCAGCTCGCGGATCACCGGAGTGCCCACCTCGGCGCCGGCATGCAACGCCAACTCCACGAACACCGCGCCGGCGACCACCACCGCACCCAACACCACATGATCAGCCAGCCACGGCTGCTCCTGCACCGACAGCCGGCCCGTCCACACCCGGCCCTCACCACCGGCAAGACTCACCACCGCACCCAACAACGGATGCCCGGACAAGGAGGTGTCGCGCCTACGCGGCCGCAGCCAGTAGCGTTGCCGCTGGAATGCGTAGGTGGGCAGATCCACGCGGGTGGCCGGCACGGCGTCGAACAACGCCGTCCAGTCCACCGTCGCGCCCGCGGTGAACAGCTCGCCCAGCCCGGTGAGCACCTCCTGCGGCTCACTCGCACGCGCGGGGACCAGCGCGGTCGCCGGCAGGCCGGACAAGCAATCGGCGGTCATGACCGTGAGCGCGCTGCCCGGCCCCACCTCGGCGAACCGGGTCCCACCCAGCTGCGCCGCAGTATGCACAGCATCGGCGAACCGGACCGTGCGGCGCGCTTGGGCGCACCAGTAACCGGGAGTGGCGATGTCGTCAGTGACCTGGCCAGTCAGCGTGGACACCACCGCGATCCGCGGCGCCGACCACGACAACCCGTCCAACACCGCCGCGAACTCGTCCAACATCGGCTCCATCAACACCGAATGAAACCCATGACTGACCCGCAGCCAGCCACACCCCACCCCCGCCGACCGCTCCACCCGCTGCAACACCGACCGCGGCCCGGACAGCACCACCGACCCCGGCCCGTTCACCGCCGCCACATCAACATCCCAGCCCCGGGCCAGCACCTCGGCCTCCGACAGCGGCACCCGCAACATCGCCCCACCGGACGGCAACGCCTGCATCAACCGGGCCCGCGCCGCCACCAACCGACACGCATCCGCCAGAGACAACACCCCGGCCACATGCGCGGCCGCCACCTCCCCGACCGAATGACCGATCAGCAGGTCCGGGCGCACCCCCCACGACTGCAACAACCGAAACAGCGCCACCTCGAACGCGAACAACGCCGGCTGCGCCCACCCCGTCTGCTCCACCGACTCCGGCACCACTTCACCGCCAAGCAGCTCCCAGGCCTCCTCCCACGCCGCCGCAAACACCGGAAACGCGGCCGCCAGCTGCTTTCCCATACCGGCGCGTTGCGAGCCCTGACCAGAAAACAACAGCACCGTCTTGCCCACCGACGCCGACGCCGACGCTGCCGCGGTCACTGCCCGCAGTCGGTCGATCAGCGTGTCACGATCAGGGCCGACCACCACCGCCCGGTAATCCAGCACCGCCCGAGAACGCACCAACCCCGCACCCACCAACCGCGCATCCGGACCTGCCTGCTGCGCCCAACCCGCTAGCCGCGCCGCCTGCGCCTGCAACGCGCCCGCCGACTTCGCCGAAACCACCCACGGCACCACCGGCATCTCCGGCACCTCTACCGCCTCGGCCTCGGCCGGCGGCGCCTGCTCCAACACCACATGCGCATTCGTGCCACTGATTCCGAACGAGGACACACCCGCCCGGCGAATGCCGAGTCCCGGCCAAGGCGACGTCTCGGTGACCAGTTGCGCCGCGCCCGCCGACCAATCCACCTCCGGCGTCGGCTCATCCACGTGCAACGTCGCCGGCACCATCCCGTGCCGCATCGCCAGGACCATCTTGATCACCCCGGCAGCGCCTGCTGCCACCTGGGTGTGGCCGAGGTTGGACTTGACCGAACCCAGCAGCACCGGCCGCTCCCGGCCTTGACCGTAGGTGGCCAGCAACGCCTGCGCCTCAATCGGATCACCCAACCGGGTCCCCGTCCCGTGCGCCTCCACCACATCAACGTCACGCAACGACAAGCCCGCATCGGCCACCGCCTGCCGAATCACCCGCTGCTGCGACGGACCATTCGGCGCCGTCAAACCATTCGACGCACCATCCTGATTCACCGCACTACCCCGCAACACAGCCAAAACCTCATGACCGTTACGCCGCGCATCCGACAACCGCTCCAACAGCACCAGACCGATGCCTTCGGACATGCCGGTGCCGTCGGCCGAGGCCGCGAACGATTTGCATCGCCCGTCCGCCGCCAAGCCCTGCTGACGGCCGAACGCCACGAACGCGCCCGGAGTGGCCATGACCGTCACGCCACCCGCCACCGCCAGCGAGCACTCACCACGCCGCAGCGACTGGGCCGCATAGTGCATCGCCACCAGGGACGAAGAGCACGCCGTGTCGACCGTGAGGGCGGGCCCCTCGAACCCGAAGGTGTACGCCACCCGCCCCGACATGATGCTGGCCGCGTTGCCGGTGGTGAGATAGTCCGCCACCTTCTCGGCCTCGGCGGACATGAGCATGCCGTAGTCCTGTCCGGTGGTCCCGGTGAACACTCCGGTCTGGCTGCCGCGCAGCGACGTCGGGTCGATGCCGGCCCGCTCGATGACCTCCCAGGCGAGTTCCAGCAGCTGACGTTGCTGCGGGTCCATGGCCAGCGCCTCACGCGGACTGATCCCGAAGAACGCGGCGTCGAAGTCGGCCACGCCGGGGAGGAAGCCGCCGACCGCCATGTCGACGCCGGTCCGCTCGGTGTCCAGCAGGGCGGTCAGGTCCCAGTCGCGGTCCTCGGGGAATCCGGACATGGCGTCGTCGCCGGCCAGCAGCATGCGCCAGAAGGCCTCCGGCGAGTCAGCCCCGCCCGGGAACCGGCAGGCCATCGACACGATGGCGATGGGCTCGTCGGTGCCGGTCACGGCTGTCGGCGGCGTAATCGACGGCGACGTGCCGGACAGCTCCGCCACCACGAAGGCTGCCAGGACCTCGGGGGTCGGGTAGTCGAAGACCAGTGTCGCCGGGAGCCGCAGACCCGTGACGGTGTTCAGCCGGTTACGCAGGTCGACGGCGGTCAGCGAGTCGAACCCCATGTCGCGGAACACATGACCGGCCGAAACGTCGTCCGGGCCGTGGTGTCCGAGCACGATGGCCACCTGTTCGCGGACCGTGTTCAGCACGAGAGCCGTACGCTCCTGCTCCGGCAGGGAACCGAGCCGGTCCTTGAGGGTGGCGCCGGGCCGTGCGGCTCGGCGGGCCGGCGTGCGTATCAGGGCGCGCAGCATGGCCGGCACCTCCCCGGCCGCACTCGCCTGGGCCCGGACGGCCGCGGTGTCGATACGCACCGGCAGCAACACCGGCTCTACAGCGGCCACCGCCACATCCAGCAGCCGCAACCCCTGCTCCGCCGGCATCGCCCGCAACCCGGCCCGATCCATCCGCGACAAATCAGTAAGACCCAAATGCCCGGTCATCCCGGAGCGCTGTTCCCACATCCCCCACGCCAGCGACACCCCGGGCAAACCCAACTCCCGCCGGTGCACCGCCAACGCGTCCAGAAACGCGTTCGCCGCCGCATAGTTGGCCTGCCCCGGAGCCCCCAACACCCCCGCCACCGAGGAGAACAACACAAACGCCGACAGCTCCCGATCCGCAGTCAACTCGTGCAGATGCCACGCCGACTCCGCCTTCGCCGCCAACACCGCCGCCACCCGCGATCGCGACAACGACTCCACCGTGCCGTCATCCAACACCCCCGCCGCATGCACCACCGCCCGCAAATCGCCGATCGACGCCAGCACCTCCGCCAACGCAGCCCGATCGGCCACATCACACGCCACCACCGACACCTCGGCACCAGCCACCTGCAACTCGGCCACCAACTCCGACGCACCGTCGGCGGCCATCCCCCGCCGACTGACCAGCACCAGACGCTCCACCCCATGCGCCACGACCAGATGCCGTGCCACCAACGAGCCCAACCCACCCGTACCACCAGTGATCAACACGGTGCCCTCACCCGACCACACCGGCTCCCCCACCGGCACCCGGGCCCGCACCAACCGCGGCACCGACACCACACCACCACGCACCATCAACTGCGGCTCACCCACACCAACCAGCCGCGACACCTCAAGATCGTCGGTATCCACCAGCACGAACCGGCCCGGATGCTCCGACTGCGCCGACCGCACCAACCCCCACAACGCCGCCCCCGCCGGCACGTGCTGCGGCGCCAACACCGCCAGCACACCCTCACCCTCAACCAGCCACCGCTGCACCACCTCCAACCCCTCGCCCACCACGTCAGCCACCGGCCGACCGGAAACCTGCGGCCCGTACGTCTCCAAACCCTCGACCGGCTCACCCGGCACCACCGGCTGCCACTCCACGGCGTACAGCGAGTCGATCGAGGTGGATTGCTGCAGCTGCTCCGCCGACACCGGCCGCGACACCAACGACCGCACCGACCCGACCGGTGCGCCCTGGCCGTCGGCCAGTGTCACGGACACGCCGTCGTCGCCTCGCAGGCTCAGCCGGACGCGCAGGAAGTCCGCGCCGGAGGCAGCGAGAGTCACGTCGTTCCAGGCGAACGGCAACGTCACCGCGCCGTCGGCGCTGGCCGCCACGAGTGCGGTCTGCAGGGCCGCGTCGAGCAGTACGGGGTGGATGCCGTAGCGCCCGGCCTGCCCGTCCAGCGATTCGGGAAGCTCCACCTCGGCCAGCAGGTCGTCGCCGTGACGCCACACGCTCCGCAAACCCTGGAACGCCGGGCCGTACTCGTAGCCGTGCCCGGCCAGCCGCTCGTACGCCTCCCCCAGCGCCACCTCCACCGCACCCGACGGCGGCCACACCTCACCCAGCACCGCACCGGCAGCCGCATCGCCGGCCGCCAGCACACCCGCCGCGTGCTGCGTCCAGACCGCATCCGCATCGCCGTCATCCCGAGCGAAGATCTTCAACTCGCGATCACCCGTCCCGGACGGCTCACCCACCGAGATCTGCACCTGCACGGCACCGCGTTGCGGCAGCACCAGCGGCGTCTGCAACACCAGCTCCCGTACCACCGGCGCGCCCACCTCGGCGCCGGCATGCAACGCCAGCTCGGCCCAGACAGCGCCCGGTACGACCACCGCATCAAGAACGACGTGCTCGGCGAGCCACGGCACTGCCCCGGTCGACCACCGGCCGGTCCACACCGTGCCGTTCTGGCCGGCGAGGCCGACCCCGGCGCCCACCAGCGGATGCTGTTCCGGCGTGCTCGCCTGCTCCTGGTGGGCCGGCAGCCAGTAACGCTGGCGCTGGAACGCGTACGTCGGCAGGTCGACCCGTCGCCGCGGCACGCCCTCGAGGACGGCCGGCCAGTCGACGTCCACGCCCCGGGTGAACAGCTCACCGGCGGCGGTGAGCATCCGCCGCAGCCCGCCCTCATCGCGTCGCAGGGATTCGACGGCGGCCGCCGTCAGCGTCTGCTCGACGACCGGCGTGAGCACCGGGTGCGGGCTCACCTCCAGGAACAGGTGCGGTCCGGCCTGTTCGACGGCCTGCTGGAACCGTACGGTCTCGCGCAGATTGCGGAACCAGTAGGCCGCGTCCATCGTCGTGGTGTCGATCGGTTCCCCGGTGACGGTCGAGATCAGGGTGATCGGGGACGCGGCCGGCGCGATGCCGGTCAGCTCGGTCAGCAGCCGGTCGCGGATCTGTTCCATCTGCGGTGAGTGCGAGGCGTAGTCCACGGCGATCCGGGTGGCCCGCACCTCTCGCCGGGCGCAGATCTCGAGCAGCGCGTCCAGGGCCGGCAGCGGTCCGGACACCACGACGGTCCGGGGACCGTTGATCGCCGCGATCGACAGACCCTGCGGCAGGAACTCCCGTACCTCCGCTTCAGGGAGCATCACCGAGATCATGCCGCCGTCTCCGGTGATCTCCCGCAGCGCGCGGCTGCGCAGCGCCACCACGCGGGCGCCGTCGTCCAGCGACAACGCCCCGGCCACGCACGCCGCCGCGATCTCGCCCTGGGAGTGTCCGATCACTGCCGCCGGCGTCACACCCCAGGACCGCCACACCGCCGCCAGGGAGACCATCACCGCCCACAGCAACGGCTGCACGACGTCAACGCGCGTGAGGTCCTCGTCCGGCACGTCGGTCAGTGACCAGTCGACGTACGGGGACAGCGCCCGCTCGCACTCGGCCATCGAGCGGGCGAACACGGCCGACTCCGCGGTCAGCTGCCGGGCCATCCCGGCCCACTGAGAGCCCTGGCCGGGGAACAGCCACACCACCTCGCCGGAGTGACCGGTACTGCTCGTCTCCTCGGCGGCCAGGCCGGCGAGCAGCTCGTCCCGGGTGGCGCCGACCACGACCGCGCGGTGGGCGAAGACAGTGCGGGACCGTAGGAGTTCGGCAGCCGCCGCGACCAGGTCCGTGTCGGTGGTCCGGGCCCATGCGGCGAGCCGGTCCCGCTGAGCGCGCAGAGCCGCCGGGCTCTTCGCCGACAGCACCCAGGGCACCACCGGCATCGTGACCGGTGCCGCGGCCGGTACGACGACCGGCTCGGCCTGCTCCAGGACGACGTGGGCGTTGGTGCCGCTCATGCCGAACGACGACACGGCGGCCCGCCGCGGGCCGCCCCGGTCGGGCCACGCCGCCTGCTCGGTCACCAGTTCCACGGACCCGGCCGACCAGTCGATCTCCGGCGAGGGCTCGTTGACGTGCAACGTCGCCGGGACCGTCCCGTGCCGCATGGCGAGAACCATTTTGATCAGGCCGGCGACGCCCGCGGCCGCCTGCGTGTGGCCGAGATTGGACTTCACCGAGCCGAGCAACACCGGCCGTTCCCGGTCCTGTCCGTACGTGGCCAGCAGCGCCTGCGCCTCGATCGGGTCGCCGAGCCGGGTCCCGGTGCCGTGCGCCTCCACCACGTCGACGTCGGTCAGCGACAGGCCGGCGTTGGCCACCGCCTGCCGAATCACCCGCTGCTGCGACGGACCGTTCGGAGCGGTCAGGCCGTTGGACGCACCGTCCTGGTTAACCGCGCTGCCCCGCAGCACGGCGAGGACCTCGTGCCCGTTGCGCCGCGCGTCCGACAACCGCTCCAGCAGGATTACACCGGCGCCCTCGGCGAGGCCGAACCCGTCGGCCGCGGCGGAGAAGGCTTTGCACCGGCCGTCCCGCGCGAGGCCCTGCTGCCGGGTGAAGATCACCAGCGCGCTCGGTGACGACATGACGGTCACCCCGCCCGCGACCGCGAGCGTGCACTCGCCGTTGCGCAACGCCTGGGCGGCGAGATGTACGGCGACGAGCGAGGAGGAGCAGGCCGTGTCCACCGTCACCGCGGGTCCCTCAAACCCGAACGAGTACGCAATCCGGCCGGACAGCACGCTGCCCGAGTTGCCCGTACCCAGATATCCCTGCAGCTCCTCGGACACGCCGGTCATGCCACCGGAGTAGTCACTGCCGGCCAGGCCGGTGAACACGCCGACGGGTGTTCCGTACACGCCGGCCGGGTCGATGCCGGCGCCCTCGAACAGCTCCCAGGTGGTCTCCAGCAGCAGCCGCTGCTGCGGATCCATCGCGAGTGCCTCACGCGGGCTGATGCCGAAGAATCCCGCGTCGAACTCGGCGGCGTCGTGCAGGAAACCGCCGCCCCCGCTGTGCCGGTCCTCCTCGCTCAGCACCTCGGCCCAGCCGCGGTCCTCCGGGAAGGCCGACACCGCGTCGCCGCCAGCGCTCAGCAACTGCCACAGGCCCTCCGGTGAGTGCACGTCGCCGGGGAAACGGCAGGCCATCGACACGATGGCGATCGGCTCGTCGGCCGCCGGCCGGGCGGTCGCCTCCGGCTCTGCAACGGTTTCCGGTACGCCGTACAGCTCCCGCACCAGATGCCGGGTGAGGGCGGACGGGTTCGGCTGGTCGAAGGCGAGCGTCGCCGGCAGCCGTAGCCCGGTCGCCGTGTTCAGCCGGTTGCGCAGCTCGACGGCGGTCAGCGAGTCGAAGCCCAGCTCCTTGAAGGGACGCTCGGCGACCTCCTGCCCGGACGGGTAGCCGAGAACCGCGGCGACGTGTCGGCGTACCAGCTCGAGCACGCTTCGTTCCCGCTCCGCCGGGGGCAGGCCGGCCAGCCGCTCGCGCAGCCCGCCGCCGGTGGCGCTGTCGGCCACGCGCCGGACCCGCGGCCGTTGTGGTGTCCCGGCCGCGGCCAGCGCGTTCTGGTGGATCGCCATGGGCGCGACCACCGGCTCGCCGGCCGCCAGAGCCGAGTCGAACAGGGCGAGGCCCGTGGCCGCGGTCAGCGGCGCCATGCCGGCGGCGGCCATCCTGGACAGGTCCGCCTCACCGAGGTGCGACGTCATACCGCTGGCCTGGCCCCAGAAACCCCAGGCAAGCGAGATCGCCGGCAGGCCCTCGGCCCGGCGCCGCAGCGCCAGCGCGTCCACGAACGTGTTGGCGGCGGCATAGTTGCCCTGCCCTGGACTGCCGATCAGGCCGGCCGCCGACGAGAACAGCACGAACAGCGAGACGTCCAGGTCGCGGGTGATCTCGTGCAGGTTCCAGGCGCCGTCCGCCTTGGGCCGCAGCACGGTGTCGATCCGCTCCGGGGTCAGCGAGCCGATGACGCCGTCGTCGAGCACGCCCGCGGCATGCACCACGCCCGTCACCGGCACGTCCACACCGGCGAGTGCCGCGGCCAGCGCCGGCCGGTCGGCGACGTCGCACGCCACCGCCCGGGCCTGCGCGCCGAGCGCCGCCAGGTCCTGGACGAGCTCGGCCGCTCCCGGCGCGTCCGGCCCTCGGCGGCTAAGCAGCAGCAGATGCCGTACGCCCTGCTCCGCCAGGTGCCGGGCGATCAGCTGGCCCAGCATGCCGGACGCACCGGTCACCACCACGGTTCCGTGCGTGCGCGGGGTGTGCGCGACGGTCAGGACCACCTTGCCGACATGCCGCGCCTGGCTGACGTAGCGGAACGCCTCGCGTGCCTGCCGTACGTCCCAGACCTTGATGGGCGGCAGGCGCAGCGTTCCGGCCTCGAACAGCGAGATCAGTTCCCGCAGCATCTCCTGGATCCGGTCCGGGCCCGCCTCCATCAGGTCGAAGGCCCGATACGACGCGCCGATCTCGCCGGCGCTGCGGATGTCGGTCCGGCCCATCTCCACGAACCGGCCGCCGGGCGCGAGGCTGCGTGCCGAGGCGTCGATCAGGTCCCCGGTGAGGCTGTTGAGCACCACGCCGACGCCGCGCCCACCGGTGGCCTCGCGGACGCGCTGCTCGAACTCCCCGGTCCGCGACGAACTGATGTGCCGGTCGTCCAGGCCCTGTCGCCGCAGAGCTTCCCATTTGGTGGGGCTCGCGGTCGCGTACACGTCGGCGCCCCAGTGTCGTGCGAGCTGCACCGCCGCATGGCCCACGCCGCCTGCGGCGGCGTGAATCAGCACCGATTCGCCGGGGCGCAGCCCCGCCAGGTCGTGCAGGCCGTAGTAGGCGGTCAGGAACACCAGGGGTACGGCAGCGGCCTCCGCCCACGACCATTCGTCCGGTACCGGGATCAGCAGGCGGTGGTCGGTCACCGCGGTCGGCCCGAACGCGCCCTCGAACAGGCCGGTCACCCGGTCGCCCACGGCTAGCTGCCGTACTCCGGGGCCGGTCTCGACGACGACTCCGGCCGCTTCCTTGCCCAGCCTGCCGCCGTCCGGGAGCATGCCGAGAACGGTGAGGACGTCCTTGAAGTTCAGCCCGGCGGCGCGGACGGCCACCCGGACCTGGCCCGGCGCCAACGGCTCCCACACCTCGGGGCACGGCCGGGCGGCGAGGTCGTCGATCGTGCCGCTGCCGGTGGTGTCCAGCCGCCACGCGTCGCCGGTCGCGGCATCGTCCGCGGCCACGGTCGCGAGCTGGGGAGCGAGCACCGCGCCGGCCCGCACGGCCACCTGCGGCCGGTCCGCGGCCAGGGCTCGGGCCAGCATCCGGTCGTCGGACTCGTCGGCGTCCACCAGCACGAACCGGCCCGGGTTCTCGGACTGGGCCGAGCGCATCAGGCCCCACACCGCGGCCTGCACCGGGTCGGGGCGCTCGGCGTCGCCGGTGGCCACCGCACCGCGGGTGAGCACGACGAGCCGCGCCTCGCCGGACCAGCGCTGCACCGCCGCCAGCACGCGATCGAGCACGGCACGCAGGTCCGACAGGACGTCGCCGTCCGCCTCGGGAGCCCGCAGCACGACGACCTCCGGCGCCGGCTTGTCCGCGGCCCGCTCGTACGGGGACCACGACGGCGACGGCGGGTCGTCGGGCACGGCCACTGGGGTCCACTCGACGCGGTGCAGCGCCGCCGTTGCGGTGTCACCGGCGGCTAGCTGGTCGAGGTCGACCTCGCGCATCACCAGCGCGTCGGCGGTGAGCACGGCGGCGCCGGTGGTGTCCGCGACCAGCACGGACATGCCGTTCTCGCCGCGCGGGCTCAGCCGTACCCGGGCCGCCGTCGCGCCGGTGGCGTGCAGGGAGACACCGGACCAGGAGAAGGGCAACGCGGCGGAGCCGTCCTCGCCGGCGGCGACCGCGGCCTGCAGCGCCGCATCGAACAACGCCGGATGCAGTCCGAATCCGTCCGGCGTCACCGTGTCCGGAAGGGCCACCTCGGCGAACACCTCACCGGCACGGCGCCACACCCGCCGCAGGCCCTGGAACACCGGCCCGTAGACGACGCCCTGCCGGGCGAGACGCTCGTACGTCCCCGCCAGGTCGACCTCGGCCGCGCCGGCCGGCGGCCAGGCCGCGAGCTCGGCGTTCCGGTCCTCGCCGAGTGGTTCGTCGGCCGTGAGCACGCCGACGGCGTGGCGGGTCCAGGGCGCGTCGCCGGCCTCGTCGGAGCGGGAGTAGACGCGGATCTCGCGTCGCCCCGCCTCGTCCGCCTCGTCGACGAGCACCTGCAGGCGCAACTCGTGCGCCGCCGGAACGATCATCGGAGAGTGCAGGGTCAGCTCGCCCAGCCGGCCGCATCCCACCCGGTCCCCGGCCCGGATGGCCATGTCGGCCAGCGCGGTACCGGGAACGACCACGGCCTGCCCGACGGCGTGGTCGGCCAGCCAGGCATGTGACCGTAGCGAGAGCCGGCCGGTGAACACCACACCCTCGTCCTCGGCGAGGACCACTGCGGCGGCCAGCAGCGGGTGGCCGCTCGGGTCCACTCCAGCCCCCGCGGTGTCGACCGGGGCGGCCGCGTCGAGCCAGTAGCGCCGGCGCTGGAAAGGGTAGGTGGCCAGCTCGACACGCCGGGCGCCGCCGTCGGGGAACAGCGGCCGCCAGTCCACCGGCACACCCCCGCAGTGGGCCTCGGCCAGCGAGACGAGGAACCGCTCCAGGCCACCCTCGTCGCGCCGCAGCGAGCCGACCACGGTGCCCGGGTCGTCCGTGCTGTCGAGGATGTCCTGCATGGCGGTGGCGAGCACCGGGTGCGGACTGATCTCGACGAACACCCGGTGGCCGTCGTCGAGCATCGAGCGCACGCCGTCCTCGAACAGCACCGGCTGGCGCACGCCCCGGTACCAGTAGGCGGCGTCGAGTTCGGTGGTGTCGATGCGCTCCCCGGTCACCGTGGAGCAGAACGGGACGGCCCCGGGCAGCGGCGTGACCGGTGCCAGGTCCGCCAGCAGGCGGTCGCGGATGGCCTCGATCTGCGCGGTGTGCGAGGCGTAGTCCACCGGGATCCGGCGAGCCCGGACGCCTTCGGACACGCACTGGTCGAAGAGCTCGCTCAGGGCCGCGGACTCGCCGGCGACCACCACGGACGCCGGCCCGTTCACCGCGGCGATCGAGAGCCGGCCCGGCCACCGGGCCAGCCGCGCCCGCACCTGGTCGGCCGGCAGCGGCACTGACATCATGCCGCCGCGCCCGGAGAGTTCCTCGGCGACGGCCCGGCTGCGCAGGGCGACCACCCGCGCCGCGTCCTCGAGCGACAACGCACCGGCCACGCACGCTGCGGCGATCTCGCCCTGGGAGTGCCCCACCACGGCCGAGGGTGCCACCCCGTGGGCCCGCCACAGTTCGGCCAGCGACACCATCATCGCCCACAGCGCCGGCTGGACGACGTCCACGCGTTCCAGCGCCGCGGCGTCGTCCAGCACGTCGAGCAGGTTCCAGTCGGCCCACGGCGACAGGGCCGCGGCGCATTCGCGCATCCGCTGGGCGAATACCGGCGACGTCGTCATGAGTTCGCGTCCCATGCCGGCCCATTGCGCGCCCTGGCCGGGGAAGACGAACACGACGCCGTTCGGCTGAGCGGTGGCGGATCCGGTCACGACACCGGCCACGGCGTCGTTCGCGGCGAGGGCGCCGAGCCGCTGCAGCAGCTGGTCCCGGCCGTTGCCGACCAGCACGGCCCGGTGGCCGAAGACGGACCGGGTCGTCACCAGCGAGTGACCGATGTCGGCCGGGTGCAGGTCCGGCCGGCCCGAAACCAGCTCCAGCAGGCTGCTCGCCTGGCCGCGCAGGGCCTCGGGGCTCTTGGCCGACAGCACCCAGGGCACCAGCTCCGGCTTCGGCCCGCTGGCCCGTTCCTCGGCCGGTTCCTCGGCTGGCTCCTCCAGGATGGCGTGCGCGTTCGTTCCGCTGATCCCGAACGACGAGACGGCCGCCCGGCGCGGCCTGCCGGTCTCGGGCCACGGCCGCGCCTCGGTCAGCAGCGACACCGCGCCGGCCGACCAGTCCACGTGCGGCGACGGCTCGTCCACGTGCAGGGTCCGGGGCACGACCCCGTGGCGCATCGCGAGTACCATTTTCATCACGCTGCCGACACCGGCGGCCGCCTGGGTGTGGCCGATGTTCGACTTGAGCGAGCCGAGCAGCACCGGCCGCTCGGCGGGCCGATCCTGGCCGTACGTCGCCAGCAGCGCCTGCGCCTCGATCGGGTCGCCCAGTTTCGTGCCGGTGCCGTGCGCCTCCACGACGTCGATGTCGGTGAGCGCGAGCTGCGCGTTGGCGACCGCCTGGCGGATCACCCTGCGCTGTGACGGCCCGCTGGGCGCCGTCAGCCCGTTGCTGGCGCCGTCCTGGTTCACCGCGGTTCCCCGGACGACGGCGAGGATGTCGTGGCCGTGCCGCCGGGCGTCGGACAGGCGTTCCAGCAGCACGATGCCGACGCCCTCGCTCCAGCCGACGCCGTCGGCCGCCGCGGAGAAGGCCTTGCACCGCCCGTCCGCGGCCAACCCACCCTGCCGGGTGAACTCGGAGAAGGTCCGCGGGGTGGCCATCACCGTGGCGCCGCCGGCGAGCGCCAGCGAACACTCGCCCTGCCGCAGCGACTGCGCCGCCAGATGCACGGCGACCAGCGAAGAGGAACAGGCCGTGTCGACGGTGACCGCCGGCCCCTCCAGGCCGAACGTGTACGCCACCCGCCCGGAGGCGACACTGGGCGACACCCCGGTGATCAGATAGCCGCCGACCTCCTCGGGGTCGGCCGCCAGCAGCAGCGCGCCGTAGTCCTGGCTGGTCACGCTGGCGAACACGCCGGTCTGGCTGCCCTTGAGCGAGGCCGGGTCGATGCCCGCCCGTTCGAACGCCTCCCAGGACGTCTCGAGCAGCAGGCGCTGCTGGGGGTCCATGGCGAGCGCCTCGCGGGGGCTGAGGCCGAAGAACTCGGGGTCGAACCCGGTGGCGTCGCTCACGAAACCGCCGTCGTAGGAGAGCTCCCCGGCCGGCGGTTCCCAGCCGCGGTCAGCCGGGAACCCGCTGATGGCGTCGACCCCATCGGCCAGCATCTGCCACAGCTTCTCCGGCGAGTCGACCCCACCGGGGAAGCGGCAGGCCATGGCGACGATCGCGATCGGTTCGCTGCGGGCGGCCACGTACCGGTTGTTCTGCTGCCGCAGGCGCTCGTTCTCCAGCATCGACGCCCGGAGCGCCGCGACGATCTGATCGACCCGTGTCTCCATTGCCTGTCCCCTCAGTCAGCGTCGCCGGCAGCGAGAGCGGCTCGTACCAGCTCGTCCACCGCCATGGTCCTGATCGATTCGCTGTTGTCGGTGTGCCGGCCGTTGCCCGGCGGTCCGGGTTCGGCGAGCGCGGCGAGCGCGTCCACCAGCCCGGCCTGCCGGATCCGCGACAGCGGGATCGAGTCGAGCAGCGCGCGCAGCGCGGCGTCGTCGGTGTGGTCGGCGACGCCGGGTGTGCTCGGCGGGACGAGCTCCGCCAGCAGGAAACCGGCCAGCGTCGCGGCGGTGGGATGGTCGAAGACCAGCGTCGCGGGCAGCCGCAGGCCGGTGATCGCGTTCAGCCGGTTGCGCAGGTCCACGGCGGTCAGCGAGTCGAAACCCATGTCGCGGAACGCCCGGTCGACCGGGATCTGCTGTGCGCCGCCGTGTCCCAGCACCACGGAAACCTGCTCGCGCACGACGTCGAGCACCACGGCGAGACGTTCCGGCTCCGGCTTGGACTCCAGGTGCTCGCGCAGCGCCCGTTCCGAGCGTTTTACGCGGCGCACCGGAGCCCGGACCAGGCTCTTGAGTACGGCCGGGATGCCGTCCACCGCTGCTTGCGCCCGCAGTGCGGCCGCGTCGAGCCGGGCCGGCACCACTACCGGGTCGGCGCCGGCCGTCCCGGCGTCGAACAGGCGCAACGCGTCCTCGGTGGGCAGCGGCACCAGTCCGCCGCGCCCCATCCGGTCGAGATCCGGGCCCGCGAGACCGCCGGTCATCCCGGAGCGCTGGTCCCACATGCCCCACGCCAGCGACACCCCGGCCAGACCGCGGTGGCGCCGGTGCGCGGCGAGGGCGTCCAGGAAGGTGTTCGCCGCGGCGTAGTTGGCCTGCCCCGCGGCGCCCAGGACGCCGGCCATGGAGGAGAACATCACGAACATCGCCAAATCGCGGTCCGCGGTCAGCTCGTGCAGGTGCCACGCCCCGGCGACCTTGGGCCGGAAGACGGTGTCGACCTGCTCCGGCGTCAACGAGGTCAGGGTGGCGTCGTCGAGCCCACCGGCGGCGTGGACCACCCCGGTGAGCGGGTGCTCGGCGGGGATCGAGTCCAGGACGGCGGCCAGGGCGGTCCGGTCGGCGACGTCGCAGGCGACCAGGCGTACGTCGGCGCCGAGTCCCGCCAGTTCGGCTTGCAGCTCGGCGGCTCCGCGGGCGTCCGGGCCGCGGCGGCCGACCAAAAGGAGGTGGCGGACGCCGTGCCGTACCACCAGATGGCGGGCCACCACGCCACCCAGCGTCCCGGTGCCGCCGGTGATCAGCACGGTGCCGTCCGGGCGCAATGCCGGGGGCACGGTGAGCACGACCTTGCCCACGTGCTGCGCCTGGCTGACGAAACGGAAGGCACGGCGCGCGTGGCGTACGTCCCAGGACCGCACCGGCAGCGGCCTCAGCGCTCCGCGCCCGAACAGCTCCAGCAGTTCGGCCAGCATCTGCCGGATCCGTTCCGGGCCGGCGTCCATCAGGTCGAAGACCGTGTAGGTGACGTGCGGTTGCTCCTCCCGCAGCCGGCCGGGGTCGCGGATATCGGTCTTGCCCATCTCCAGGAACCGCCCGCCGGGGCGCAGCAGCCCGAGCGAGGCGTCGACGAACTCCCGGGCCAGCGAGTTCAGCACGACGTCGACACCGCCGGCGAAGCGTTCCCGGAACTCCAGGGTCCTGGACGACGCGATGTGCTCGTCGTCCAGTCCCAGCGAGCGCAGCGCCGGCCACTTGCCCGGGCTGGCGGTGGCGAACACCTCGGCCCCGAGGTGGCGGGCCAGTTGAACGGCGGCCATGCCGACACCGCCGGCGCCCGAGTGGATCAGCACCGACTCGCCGCGGCGCACTCCACCGAGATCGATCAGTCCGTAGTAGGCGGTGAGGAACACCATCGGTGTCGCCGCGGCCTGCTCGAACGGCCAGCCCGCCGGGATCGGGGCCAGCAGGCGCCGGTCCGCGACCGCCAGCGGGCCGAAGGACCGGTCGGCGACGCCGAAGACCCGGTCGCCGGGCACCAGATCGGCAACGTCCGGGCCTACCTCGACTACCACGCCGGCCGCTTCCGCACCCATCGGCGCGGCGCCGGGATACATGCCCAGGGCGATCAGGACGTCGCGGAAGTTGACTCCGGCGGCGCGCACCGCGATGCGGACCTGTCCCGGCGCGAGGGCGGACGACGCCTCGGGCGCGGCGACGATGTCGAGGGCGTCCAGTGTGCCCCGGTTCTCGGCGTCCACGCGCCACACGGGCTGATCGGCGGGTGGCACGAGACTCGGGTCGGGGACCGTCCGGGCCAGTCGCGGGATCAGCAGCGTACCGTCTCGCAGCGCCAGCCGTGGCTCGCCGGAGGCGACCGCGGCGGCCACGGTCCCGGGGTTGGGTTCGCAATCGGCGTCGAGCAGCACGAACCGGCCCGGGTTCTCCGACTGGGCCGAGCCGATCAGACCCCAGACCGGCGAGCTGGACAGGTCGGCCACGTCCTCGTCGACAGCGGCCGCTACGGCCCGGCGCGTGACCATCACCAATCGGGCGGCCGCCCACCGCGGGTCGGCGAGCCAGGACTGCGCCAGCCTCAGCGCTTCGTGGGTCACCTCGTGCGGCGCCCGTCCCCGGCCGGTGACGGACACCATCACGAAGTCCGCGTCGGAGTCCGGCAGGGAGGCCAGGTCGAGGGCCGGATCGTCGAGGCGGGCCCAGCGCGCCGGCTCGCCGACGGGCGTGCCGACCGGCAGGGCCTGCCAGTCCACCCGCAGCGGGGCGTCGCCTGAGCCGCCGGTGGTGCGGCCGCGTGTGGTCAGCGGCCGGGTCGCCAGCGCGTCGACCGACAGAACCGGCCGGCCGGAGACGTCGGCGACCAGCACCGAGACCCCGCCTGTCTCGTTGGGTGTCAGGCGCGCCCGCACCGCCGTCGCGCCCGCCGCGTGCAGAGAGACACCGGACCAGGCGAACGGCACCTGCACCCCGCCCGCCTTGCGTCCGCCCGCGAACCCCATGCCCTGCAGCACCGCGTCGAGCAGACCCGGGTGCATCCCGAACCGGACCGCCTCGTCGCCGGCGCCCTCGGGGAGGACGACCTCGACGTAGGCGTCGTCGCCGGCGGTCCAGGCGGCCCGCAAGCCGCGGAACACCGGGCCGTAGCCGTAGCCCTCGTCCGCCATCGCCGGGTAGAAGTCGGACAGATCGAGGGGGACGGCGCCGGCCGGCGGCCATTCGGCCGCCGGGAACGGCACTTCGGTTCCGGCCTTGGTTAGTACGCCACTCGCGTGCCGGGTCCACCACGGCTCGCCGGTCGCGGCCGCCGGGCGGGAGTGCACCACGAACGTACGCCGTCCGTCGTCGTCGGTCGCGCTGACGACGGCCTGCACGGCGACGGATTCCCGGGCGTCGAGCATCAGGGGCGATTCGAGCGTGAGTTCCTCGAGCCGGTCGCAGCCGACCTCCTCGCCGGCGCGCAGGGCGAGCTCGACGAACGCCGTGCCCGGCAGCAGCACCGAGCCTTTGATGGCGTGGTCGGCCAGCCAGGGATGGGTTCGCACGCCGAGTTGCCCGGTCAACAGGACACCGCCGGAGCCGGGGAGCTCGACCGCGGCGCGCAGCAGCGGGTGACCCGATTCACCGAGGCCCCACGCGGAGGCGTCGCCGGCCGTTGTTCGGGAGTCCAGCCAGTAGCGTTGCCGCTGGAATGCGTAGGTGGGCAGATCCACGCGGGTGGCCGGCACGGCGTCGAACAACGCCGTCCAGTCCACCGTCGCGCCCGCGGTGAACAGCTCGCCCAGCCCGGTGAGCACCTCCTGCGGCTCACTCGCACGCGCGGGGACCAGCGCGGTCGCCGGCAGGCCGGACAAGCAATCGGCGGTCATGACCGTGAGCGCGCTGCCCGGCCCCACCTCGGCGAACCGGGTCCCACCCAGCTGCGCCGCAGTATGCACAGCATCGGCGAACCGGACCGTGCGGCGCGCTTGGGCGCACCAGTAACCGGGAGTGGCGATGTCGTCAGTGACCTGGCCAGTCAGCGTGGACACCACCGCGATCCGCGGCGCCGACCACGACAACCCGTCCAACACCGCCGCGAACTCGTCCAACATCGGCTCCATCAACACCGAATGAAACCCATGACTGACCCGCAGCCAGCCACACCCCACCCCCGCCGACCGCTCCACCCGCTGCAACACCGACCGCGGCCCGGACAGCACCACCGACCCCGGCCCGTTCACCGCCGCCACATCAACATCCCAGCCCCGGGCCAGCACCTCGGCCTCCGACAGCGGCACCCGCAACATCGCCCCACCGGACGGCAACGCCTGCATCAACCGGGCCCGCGCCGCCACCAACCGACACGCATCCGCCAGAGACAACACCCCGGCCACATGCGCGGCCGCCACCTCCCCGACCGAATGACCGATCAGCAGGTCCGGGCGCACCCCCCACGACTGCAACAACCGAAACAGCGCCACCTCGAACGCGAACAACGCCGGCTGCGCCCACCCCGTCTGCTCCACCGACTCCGGCACCACTTCACCGCCAAGCAGCTCCCAGGCCTCCTCCCACGCCGCCGCAAACACCGGAAACGCGGCCGCCAGCTGCTTTCCCATACCGGCGCGTTGCGAGCCCTGACCAGAAAACAACAGCACCGTCTTGCCCACCGACGCCGACGCCGACGCTGCCGCGGTCACTGCCCGCAGTCGGTCGATCAGCGTGTCACGATCAGGGCCGACCACCACCGCCCGGTAATCCAGCACCGCCCGAGAACGCACCAACCCCGCACCCACCAACCGCGCATCCGGACCTGCCTGCTGCGCCCAACCCGCTAGCCGCGCCGCCTGCGCCTGCAACGCGCCCGCCGACTTCGCCGAAACCACCCACGGCACCACCGGCATCTCCGGCACCTCTACCGCCTCGGCCTCGGCCGGCGGCGCCTGCTCCAACACCACATGCGCATTCGTGCCACTGATTCCGAACGAAGACACACCCGCCCGGCGAATTCCGTCTCCCGGCCAAGGCGCGGACCCGGTAACCAACTCAACCGCACCCGCCGACCAGTCGACGTGCGGCGTCGGCTCATCCACGTGCAACGTCGCCGGCACCATCCCATGCCGCATCGCCAGGACCATCTTGATCACACCAGCGACACCGGCCGCCGCCTGCGTGTGGCCGATATTCGACTTCACCGAACCCAACAGCACCGGCCGCTGCCGGCCCTGCCCATAGGTGGCCAGCAACGCCTGCGCCTCAATCGGATCACCCAACCGGGTCCCCGTCCCGTGCGCCTCCACCACATCAACGTCACGCAACGACAAGCCCGCATCGGCCACCGCCTGCCGAATCACCCGCTGCTGCGACGGACCATTCGGCGCCGTCAAACCATTCGACGCACCATCCTGATTCACCGCACTACCCCGCAACACAGCCAAAACCTCATGACCGTTACGCCGCGCATCCGACAACCGCTCCAACAGCACCAGACCGACACCCTCGCCGAGGCCCACCCCGTCGGCCGCGGCCGCGAACGCCTTGCACCGGCCGTTCGCCGCCAGACCCTGCTGACGGCCGAACGCCACGAAGGCCGCCGGTGTGGCCATCACCGTGGCCCCGCCGACCAGCGCGAGCGAGCACTCGCCGCGCCGCAGCGACTGCGCGGCCAGGTGCATGGCGACCAGCGACGACGAGCAGGCCGTGTCGATGGTGACCGCAGGGCCTTCGAACCCGAACGTGTACGCCACCCGCCCGGACAGCACACTCGCGGTGTTGCCGGTCGTCAGGAAGTCCGTGACGCAATCGCCGGCGCCCAGGAACAGCGCGCTGTAGTCCTGCCCGTTGGTTCCGGCGAAGACGCCGGTGTCGCTCTGCGTCAAGGCGGCCGGGTCGATGCCGGCCCGCTCGAACGTTTCCCAGGCGACTTCGAGGAGGAGCCGCTGTTGCGGGTCCATTGCCGACGCCTCACGCGGGCTGATCCGGAAGAAGTCCGCGTCGAACTCGGCGGCGTCCGCCACGAAGGCACCCTCACGCGTACGCGGCGGCTCCGGTCCGAGCAGTTCATCCCAGCCCCGGTCCGGCGGGAACTCTCCCACCGCGTCGCCGTCGGCGACGAGCAGCTCCCAGAGTTGCTCGGGGGTGCGAACGCCACCCGGGAACCGGCAGGCCATCGAGATCAGCGCGATCGGCTCGTCCAGGGAGTCGTCGGCGGCCGCCGGCAGGGCCGGCGCGCTCTCGTCGCCGGCGAGTTCCTCGGCAAGGTGACGGGCCAGCCCGGCCGGGGTGGGGTGGTCGAACACCAGCGTGGCGGGCAGGCGCAGCCCGGTGACGAGGTTGAGCCGGTTACGCAGTTCGACCGCGCTCATCGAGTCGAAGCCGAGCTCCCGGAAGGCCCGGTGCTGCTCGATGGCGTCCGGGCCGGCATGGCCGAGGACGGCCGCGGCATGAGCCTTGACCGCGTCCAAAAGCAGCGCGTGCCAGTCGTCGCGCGGGATCCGCCACAGTTCCGCGGCCAGCTGCGGTGCGCTGTCTCCCGGCGGGGTGGCCCGTTGCCGCACTTCGGGCAGGTCTCGCAGCAGGGACGGGACGGCCGGCAACGGCTGGCCGGCGGGCACATCCCAGCCGATCTCGGCGACCATGATCGAGCTTTCGTCGTCCTCGACGATGCGGTGCAACGCGCTGATCGCCGATTCCGGGGGCATGGACCGTACGCCGGTGCGGCGCAGCATCTCTTCGATCGCCGCGCCGCCGATGCCGGGGCCAGCCCAGTGACCCCAGGCGATCGACGTTCCCGCAAGCCCGAGCGCCCGGCGGTGCCGGGCCAGGCCGTCCAGGTACGCGTTCGCCGGTGCGTAGTTGCCCTGCCCGATGTCGCCGAGCGTGCCGGTGATGGAGGAGAAGAGGACGAATGCCGAGAGCTCCGCGCCGGCGGTGAGCTCGTGGAGGTTCCAGGCGCCTTCCGCCTTCACCCGCCACACCCGCTGCATCTGTTCGAGGGTGAGCGAGTCCAGCATCGCGTCGTCCAGCACCGCGGCGGTGTGGAACACGGCGCCCAACGGACGCTCCGCCGGGATGCCGGTCAGGACTGCCCGCAGTGCGTCCCGGTCGGCGAGGTCGCAGGCGACCACGGAGGCGGCGGCACCCGCGGCCTCCAGTTCGGTGACCAACTCGGCCGCGCCCGGGGCCTCGATGCCACGACGGTTCACCAGCAGCAGGTGCCCGGCACCCAGGCCGGCGAGCCAGCGCGCTACGTGCTTGCCGAGCGCGCCGGTGCCCCCGGTGATCAGTACGGTTCGGCCGGTCACCGACCAGGACCGCGCCGGGCGGCCGGCGGCCGGCGCTCGCACCAGCCGCCGGGCGTACGTCGCGTCCGCACGGACCGCCACCTCGTCCTCGTCGCCGGTGAGCGCAGTGGCGAGCCGGTTCCACACCCACTCGTCCGGCTGACCGGGCAGGTCGAGCACGCCTCCCCAGTGGTCGGGCGCCTCTGCGCGGGCCACGGAGGCAAAGCCCCAGATGGCGGCCTGTCCCGGTGATCCCGCAGGTGCCGGGCTGTCTCCGGCCCGGACCGCGTTCCGGGTGACCCACCAGACCGGTGCGGCCACACCGAGGTCGCTCAGCGCCTGCATCACCAGGACGGACCACGCCACGCTCCCGGGCACGGCCGGGTACCCGTCGACCGCCTCGGCCACCGCGGCCGGTGACAGGATGCCGGCAAGATCACCCGCTCTCAGCGCGCCCGCGATCCGTTCCCGCACCGCTCCGCGATCCGCTTCGGTGAGCACGACCCGCGTCACGTGTGCGCCGTGCAGTTCCAGGACGCCGGCCAGCTCGACCAGCGGGTCGTCCTGCACGGCGATGACGAGCCATTCGCCGGTCAGCCTGCGCGGCGGCTGGTCGGCCAGCCGCTTCCACTCGACCCGGTATCGCCAGGAGTCGGCCATCGCATCGGTACGCCGCCGCTGCCGCCACGACGCCAGGCCCGGCAACACGCCCGTCACGGCCTCGGCCTCGACGCCCAGCCCGGCGGAAAGGCTCTCGACGTCGCCGCGTTCCACCGCGTCCCAGAAGAGGCGCTCCACCGGATCGGCGGACGGCGGGGCCGGCGTCAACCAGTAGGACTCGCGCTGGAAGGCGTACGTGGGCAGGTCGACCCGCCGCTGAGGCACGCCCGCGAACACGGCCCGCCAGTCGACGTCCACGCCGGCGGCGAACAACTCGCCGGCCGACGTCAGCAGGCGCCGCAGACCACCGTCGTCGCGTCGCAGCGAGCCGACGACCGTGGCGTCGTCGAGGGTCTCCTCGATCGCGGCCAGCAGAACCGGGTGCGGCGCCACCTCCAGGAAGACGCCGTGGAATGCGCGGCCCGCGCATTCCACGGCGTCCTGGAAGCGGACCGTGTGCCGCACGTTGTCCAGCCAGTACGCCGCGTCCATGGCGCTGCCGTGGATCGGCTCACCAGTCACTGCCGAGATCACCGGCGTGTGCCCGTCATCCGGTGTGATGGGGCCCAACGCGGCCAGGATCCGTTCCGCGACCCGGTCGACCTCACCGGAGTGCGCGCTGAAGTCCACGCCGGGGATCCGCCACCGCAGCACCCCTTCGGCGGACAGCGTCCGCTCCCACCGCACCAGAAGCTCGTCCGGACCGGACACCACCACCGTGCCCGGCCCGTTCACCGCCGCCACCGACAGCCCGTCCGGCAACAACTCGCGGACCCGGTCCTCGGCCGCCATCACCGACACCATCCCGCCGCCACCGGCGATCTCCCGCAACGCCCGGCTACGCAACGCGACCACCCGCGCCCCATCGGACAGCGACAGGACACCAGCCACACAAGCCGCTGCCACCTCACCCTGGGAGTGACCGATCACCGCCGCCGGCCGTACTCCCCACGAGCGCCACACTTCGGCCAGCGACACCATCACCGCCCACAGCACCGGCTGCACCACATCGACACGCGACAGATCCCCGTCCATCACGTCCGGCAGCGACCAGTCCACGAACGGCGCCAACGCGGCCCCACACTCGGCCATCGAGGACGCGAACACCGGCGACTCGGCCATCAACTGCCGGGCCATCCCCGTCCACTGCGCGCCCTGACCGGAGAACACCCACACCACGCCGCCGTCACCACGCGGGTCGGCCCGGCCCACCACCACCGACGGCGCGGGCGTCCCCTCCGCCACCGCGGACAGTCCGCTGACCAGCTCGTCGCGGCCGGCGCCGAGCACGACAGCGCGATGCTCGAACCGGGCACGAGATCGCGCCAGGGCCGCACCGACGGAGAGCGAGTCCTCGGCGGACTGCTCAGTCCATGCGGCCAACCGCTGGGCCTGGGCGCGCAGGCCTCCCGCCGTCCTGGCCGACACCACCCACGGCACTGCGGGCAGCGCCGGAGGCGGCGCCTCGGCGGGCACGACGCCGGGCGCCTGTTCGAGCACCACGTGCGCGTTCGTCCCGCTGATCCCGAACGAGGACACCGCGGCGCGGCGCGGTCCCTCCCGGGCCGGCCACGGGGTCCGCTCGGTGACCAGTTCGACCGCGCCGGCGGACCAGTCCACCTCGGGCGTCGGATCGTCGGCGTGCAGGGTGGCGGGCACGACGCCGTGCCGCATGGCGAGGATCATCTTGATGACGCCGGCGACGCCGGCCGCTGCCTGCGTGTGAGCGATGTTCGACTTCGCCGACCCGAGGAGCACCGGCCGGTCGCGGTCCTGCCCGTACGTGGCCAGCAGCGCCTGCGCCTCGATCGGGTCGCCGAGCCGGGTCCCGGTGCCGTGTGCCTCGACCACGTCGATGTCCGGCAGGGACAGCCGCGCGTTGGCCACCGCCTGCCGGATCACCCGCTGCTGCGACGGGCCGTTCGGCGCGGTCAGGCCGTTGGACGCACCGTCCTGGTTGACCGCACTGCCGCGCAGCACAGCGAGGACCTCGTGCCCGTTGCGCTGGGCGTCCGACAGCCGCTCCAGCAGCACCAGGCCGGCGCCCTCACCCCAGCCCACACCGTCGGCCGAGGCGGAGAACGGTTTGCACCGTCCGTCTCCCGCAGGTCCGGTCTGTCCCGGCGAGGCGACGAAGACACTGGGTGTGGCCATGACCGTCACGCCACCGGCGAGAGCGAGCGTGCACTCGCCCTGACGCAGCGCCTGAGCGGCGAGATGCAGGGCGACCAGCGACGACGAGCAGGCCGTGTCCACGGTCACCGCCGGTCCTTCGAGGCCGAACGTGTACGCCATCCGGCCGGTGGCGACACTGCCCGCGCTGCCGTTGCCGACGTATGTCACGAGCGCTTCGGCTTCCTCGCCTTCTGGCGTCAGCAGCGAGGCGTAGTCGTGGTACATCACGCCGGCGAAGACGCCGGTCGCGCTGCCCCGCAACGATGTCGGGTCGATGCCCGCCCGCTCGATCGTCTCCCAGGCGACCTCCAGCAGCAGCCGCTGTTGCGGGTCCATCGCCAGCGCCTCGCGCGGGCTGATCCCGAAGAACCCGGCGTCGAACTGGGCCGCATCGACCAGGAACGCTCCCGCACGAAGGTGGTCGCGGCCGTGCAGCAGCCGATCCCAGCCCCGGTCGGCGGGCAGGGCCGCGACCGTGTCCTGTTCGGCCAGCAGCAGTGACCAGAGCTCCTCCGGCGTGGTCACCCCGCCCGGGAACCGGCAGGCCATCGACACGATCGCGATGGGATCGCCGGTGGTCGCCGCGGAGACGGGTTCGGCGACCGGGGTGACCACGCCGGAGAGCTGATCCGCCAGGTGGTCGGCCAGGGTCGCCGCAGTGGGGTAGTCGAACACCAGGGTCGCGGGCAGTTGCAGACCGGTCGCGGCGCTCAAGCGGTTGCGCAGGTCGACCGCGGTCAGCGAATCGAACCCTAGGTCCCGGAAAGCCTGGTTCACCGGGACGTCGTGGGGGCCGCTGTGCCCGAGCACCAGGGCCGCCTGTTCACGTACGACCTCGAGCACGACTGCGCGGCGATCCGGTGCGGGGGCCGACCGTACTCGGTCACGCAGGGCGCCTTCGGCCCGGCCGGCGCGGCGTAGCGGTGTGTGGACCAGGCTGCGCAGCGGTGCGGGCGGCGGGTCCATCGCGGCCAGGGCAGTGGGGTCGATGCGCATCGGCAGCAGCAGC
>NZ_KB911579.1:5428067-5433279 GCF_000383575.1 Salinispora oceanensis
CCGAGCCGCCACACCTTCCGCAGTCCCTGGAACGCCGGCCCGTACTGGTATCCGTGCCGCGCCAGCCGCTCGTACAGGTCGTCCAGCGGCACGGCGATCGCACCGGCCGGCGGCCATTGGTTGCCGAAGGGCCGTGCCACGCCGCCGGCTTCGCCGGCCGCGAGCATGCCTTGGACGTGTTGGGTCCAGATCGCGTCCGGATCGCCGTCGGGCCGGGAGTGCACCCTCAGTTCACGGTGTCCGTTCCCGTCGGCGGCGCCGACGGAGGCCTGGATCTGCACCGCGCCCTGCTCGGGCAGCACGAGCGGCGATTGCAGCACGAGCTCCCGCACCACTGGCGCACCGACCTGGTCTCCGGTGTGGAGGGCGAGCTCCACCCAGACCGCGCCGGCGACCATGACGGCGTCGAACACCGCGTGGTCGGCCAGCCAGGGCATCGAGTCCGCCGACCATCGTCCGGTCCAGAGGTGGCCGTCGGCGGCAGCGAGGTCCACTTCCGCGCCGAGCAGCGGGTGCCCGGTGCGCGCCAGGCCGGCGCCGGACAGGTCGCCGGTGTCGCGGCCGGCGGACAGCCAGTACCTCTCGCGTTGGAACGCGTACGTGGGCAGATCCACGTGCGTGTGTGGGACGCCTTCGAAGATCGCGTGCCAGTTCACTTCCACACCGACGGTGAACAGTTCGGCGGCCGAGGTCAGCAGGCGCCGCAGACCGCCGTCGTCACGGCGCAGCGACCCGACCACCGTGACGTCGTCCAACGTCTCCTCGATCGCCGGCAACAACACCGGATGCGCACTGACCTCCACGAACGACCGGCCACCCGCATCCGCCGCCGAACGCACCGCCTCAGCGAACCGCACCGTAGACCGCAGATTGTCGAACCAGTACCCGGCATCCATCCGCCGGCCGTCAACCAGCCCACCGGTCACCGTCGAGAACACCGCGACCTCACCCGCACCAGGCCGCACCAACTCCAGATCAGCCAGCAACCGGTCCCGCACCTGCTGCATCTGCGGCGAATGCGACGCATAGTCCACCGCCACCCGCCGCGCCCGCACCCCCACCGCCTCACACCGGCCCAGCAACAACGCCAAACCCTCATCCGGACCCGACACCACCACCGTGGTGGGTCCGTTCACCGCCGCCACCGACAACCCCTCCGGCAGCAACTCCCGCACCCGCTGCTCGGCGGCCATCACCGACACCATCCCGCCACCACCGGCAAGCTCGCGCAACGCCCGGCTGCGCAACGCCACCACCCGCGCCCCATCAGCCAGCGACAGGACCCCGGCCACACACGCCGCCGCGATCTCACCCTGCGAGTGACCGATCACCGCCGCCGGCCGCACCCCCCACGAACGCCACACCTGCGCCAGCGACACCATCACCGCCCACAACACCGGCTGCACCACATCAACCCGCGACAGATCCCCGTCCAACGCCTCCGGCAGCGACCACTCCACAAACGGCGCCAACGCCGCCGCGCACTCGGCCATCGAGGACGCGAACACCGCCGACTCGGCCATCAACTGCCGCGCCATCCCGGTCCACTGCGCGCCCTGACCCGGGAACACCCACACCACACCACCGTCACGACCCCCACCCACCGGCACCACCGCGGACAACGCCTCGACCAGCTCGTCACGGCCACCACCGACCACCACCGCGCGATGCTCAAACACCGCACGCGTACGCACCAACGCCGCACCAATCGCCACAGCATCGGCATCCGCCGAGCCCGCCCACCGCGCCAGACACCGCACCTGAGCCCGCAGGCCCTCCGGCGACTTCGCCGAAACCACCCACGGAACGGCCGGCAGAGCCGGCATCGCTTCGTCCCGGACCGGGTCAGCAGGCGCCTGCTCCAGCACGACGTGGGCGTTCGTGCCGCTGATCCCGAACGACGACACCGCCGCACGCCGCGGCTTACCACCGTCCGGCCACGGAGTCGACGTGGTGGCCAGCCGCACCGCGCCGGCGGACCAGTCGACGTGCGGCGTCGGCTCATCCACGTGCAACGTCGCCGGCACCATCCCATGCCGCATCGCCAGGACCATCTTGATCACACCAGCGACACCGGCCGCCGCCTGCGTGTGGCCGATATTCGACTTCACCGAACCCAACAGCACCGGCCGCTGCCGGCCCTGCCCATAGGTGGCCAGCAACGCCTGCGCCTCAATCGGATCACCCAACCGGGTCCCCGTCCCGTGCGCCTCCACCACATCAACGTCACGCAACGACAAGCCCGCATCGGCCACCGCCTGCCGAATCACCCGCTGCTGCGACGGACCATTCGGCGCCGTCAAACCATTCGACGCACCATCCTGATTCACCGCACTACCCCGCAACACAGCCAAAACCTCATGACCGTTACGCCGCGCATCCGACAACCGCTCCAACAGCACCAGACCGACGCCCTCGCTCCACCCCACCCCGTCGGCCGCGGCTGCGAACGCCTTGCACCGGCCGTCCGCCGCCAGTCCGCCCTGACGGGTGGAAACCACGTACGCTCCGGGCGTCGCCATCACCGTGACGCCGCCGGCGATCGCCAGCGAGCAGTCCCCGCGCCGCAGGGCGTGCGAGGCGAGGTGCATGGCGACCAGTGACGAGGAGCAGGCGGTGTCCAGAGTGACCGCCGGGCCCTCCAGTCCCAGCGTGTACGCCACCCTGCCGGAGGCGATGCTGCCCGTGTGGGAGGTGCCCATGAAGCCTTCGAGGTCGGCGGGGACCGACAGCATGTCCGGGGCGTAGTCGTGGTACATCACGCCGGCGAAGATCCCGGTGCTGCTTCCCTTCAGCGACGACGGGTCGATGCCGGCTCGCTCGAACACCTCCCACGAGACCTCGAGCAGCAGTCGCTGCTGCGGGTCCATCGCCAGGGCCTCGCGCGGGCTGATCCCGAAGAAGCCGGCGTCGAACTCGCCCGCGTCGTAGAGGAATCCGCCCTGATCGGTGAGGCTGCGGCTGGGGCCCTCCGGTTTGGCACCGCGCACCCGCGCCGGGTCGAGCAGCGGTTCCCAGCCGCGGTCTGCGGGGAAGCGGGAGACCGCGTCGCCTTCGGCCATCAGCAGGTTCCACAGCTGCTCCGGTGAGGACACCCCGCCGGGGAACCGGCACGCCATGGAGACGATCGCGATCGGCTCCGTGTTCTGGTCCTCCACCTCGCGCAGGCGCTGCTTGGCGTACCGCAGGTCAGCGATCGCCTGCTTGAAATAGTCCCGAACGGTGCGCTCGTCCATCAAGAACCTCTCAGCTCTCTACCGAGGATGGCTATGAGTTCGTCGTCCGACGCGGTGTCGAGGTCGTCCCCGGCGTCGCCGGGCGCCTGATCTTTCGCGGCCCAGCGGTCCAGCACGTCGCGCAGGCGCCGTGCGACGCGTACGCCCTGCTCGTCCCCGGCCGGCAGCATGCCGAGCATGCGTTCCAGGTGGTCGATGGCCTGGATTCCGGCGCTCTCCGGTGACGGATCGCCGGAGATCCGGTCCAGGAGATGGCGGGCGAGAGCAGTCGGTGTGGGGTAGTCGAAGACCAGGGTCGCGGGCAGGCTCAGCTCGGTCGCGGCCTTGAGCCGGTTGCGCAGCTGTACGGCGGTCAACGAGTCGAAGCCCACCTCGTTGAACGCCCGGTCGACCGGAACGTTCTCCGGACCGCGGTACCCGAGCACGACGGCGATCTCCTGGCACAGCAGCCGCAGGACGATCGGCTCCCGCTCGCCGGGGTCGGCTTCGGTGATCCGCCGGCGCAGTCCGGCCGTGCCTTCGTGGCTCGCGGACGCTGTCCGGCGGGGCCGGGCGCGGACCAGGCCGCGCAGCAGCGCGGGGATTTCGGGTTCGGCCCGCACCGCCGCCAGGTTGAGCCGGATCGGGACAAGCACCGGCTCGTCCGCGGCGACCGCGAGGTCGAACAGCCGCAGCGCCTCGGGCGTCGGCATCGGCGAGAGGCCACCCCGGCTCATCCGGTTGATTTCGATCCGATCCAGGTGGCGGGTGAGGCCGGAGCGTTCCTCCCACATTCCCCACGGCAGCGACACGGCGGGAAGGCCTTGGAGACGCCGGTGGGTGGCAAGAGCATCGAGGTACGCGTTGGCGGCGGCGTAGTTGCCCTGTCCGGCCGTGCCGAGCATCCCGGCGACGGAGGAGAACAGCACGAAGGCGGTCAGGTCGAGGTGAGCGGTGAGCTCGTGCAGGTGCCGGGCGGAGTCCGCCTTCGCTGCGAGGACCGCCCGTACCCGGTCCGGGGTCAACGATTCGATCGTGCCGTCGTCCAGCACGCCGGCAGTGTGGATCACGCCCCGCAGGCCGGTGATCCCGTCGAGTACTTCGGCCAGCGCCGCACGGTCCGAGACGTCGCAGGCTACTACCGACACGTCGGCGCCCGCCGCGGTCAGCTCAGCCGACAGCTCCGGGGCACCCGGGGCGTTCATGCCCTGCCGGCTGACCAGGACGAGGCTGCGTACTCCGTGCGCCTCCACGAGGTGGCGGGCCACCTGCGACCCGAGAACGCCGGTGCCGCCGGTGATCAGAACGGTGCCTTCCCAGACCGGTTTTGCGTCCGCTGCCACCCGGGTCAGGCGCGGCGCCGACAGCTGTCCCTCACGGATTCTCAGCTGCGGTTCGTCCAGGCCTGTCACCTGCGGCAGCAGTGCCCGGGACGCGGGGTGGTCGTCGCAGTCGACCAGGACGAACCGGCCCGGGTGCTCGGACTGGGCCGATCGCACCAGACCCCACAGCGCTGCGCCTTCGGGGACGGTCTGAGGCGCCACCACGGCGAGGTATCCGTCCTCCGCGGACAGCCACCGTTGCACCGCGGCCAGCCCTTCGCCGACGACGTCGCTGGTCGAGCGGCCGCCCAGTTGCGGTTCGAACAGCTCGGGCGGCTCGCCGCCGCCGTCGCCGGGAACCGGGATCTGCGCCCACTCGACCGTGTAGAGCGCGCCGCCCGGCGCGGACGGGCGCAACTGGTCGGCCGACACCGGCCGGGAGAGCAGCGACCGTACGGATCCGAGCAGCGCACCGCTTCCGTCGGCGAGGGTCACTGACATCTGGTCGGCGCCGCGCGGGCTCAGCCGGGCCCGTACGGTGTCCGCGCCCACCGCCGACAGCGCTACGTCGTTCCACGCGAACGGCAGGGAGACCGGGGCGTCTCCGCCGGCGGCCAGCGCCGCCTGCAGTGCGGAGTCCAGCAGGGCCGGGTGCAGCAGGAAACCGTCGGCGGG
>NZ_KB911580.1 GCF_000383575.1 Salinispora oceanensis
CGCCTGCCCTCCGGGCGGCTGCTCGCGCGCCTCCGGCGGCGAAAAACCATTTGTGGTACAGGGAAATCGCATTGCGGCAGCCCTTAAAACCCTTATGGTCTAAGGATTTTACAAATCATCCATAATGGAAGCCCTTACGCTACAAGGACTTCCGGGCAACGTATAGATAATGTTTTTTGAATGAGAAGGTCCCCTGGCCATTACACTCTAGACACTGATTTTGATCTTCGGCTCTGGTTGCGCGGTCGGCAGCATCCATTCGGTCCGCCCACTCCTCTTCGAGCGTGGGCTCCACAAAATCGTCCCCGTAATTCACGTAGATCATGAGGTCACCTTTTCGACATCGAGCCATGCGGCCAGGCGAGCATATTTGGTGCAGACGTCATGGCCGTCCCATAGGGCGGCCGGGGGTAGATGGTAGTCGTCCGGGCTGTCGGGTAAGTGCCAGGTCACTTGGCCGACCCCGGGTAGCTCGATGGTCAGCACGATGGGATGCGGGTCACTCGGGTCGCGGGTGACGCCCACTGGCACTCCTGCCACGGCCAGGTGCTGAGCGGCAGACACAACAATGCCGTTGCGGTAGCCGTAGCGCTGCTCTGTGGTCGCCCGATCCCATCGGCCCTCGTTGTCCGGATGGGACGGGTCGAGCGCGGGCACGTGAGCAAGGAGCCGACGAGCTGCCGCCAGGGCTGCACACGGGCATCGGTCAAGGTTGAAGTCAGCGGACGCGCCCACGGTCGCGCAGGGTAGTCCCCGGGCGGCTGCGGTGGTACACAGCACGGCCGAGCAGCACTCACACCCGGGACACTCCGGGCCGACCGGGCGTACCCATTGATGAAAGTCTCCGGCGTTCCAATTGATCGAGTCAGCAAGGGTCATGGCACCCAGACTACGTGCCTGATGTGACATAAGCGGGGTACTGTGACGATGCATAGATGATCTACGCTGTCATTTATGGGGAGATCAACACGACCACAGCAGCAAAAAAGACATTGGCCATGGACAGTTGGCGCTCTCGCCCTGTCTCTGTGTCTAGGCATCATCGCGCTACCCGTGTCATGGGCAGCCCGACTTACGCTAGATGCAGATCAGGGTGAGATTGCGCCCGAAGCGGCGGTAGAGATGTACCTAGGACGGCTCGTTAGTGGGGACCGGATCGGACTCCCGCGAGTCCTTGACAATGGACTACACGGTGCCCAATTTTCCCAGTGGGAAAAGATCCGCGCAGATATGGAGAGATCGCGTACGCCAAACAAGCTAGAAACGGGCGCTTACGAAGTGCAGTATCACGACGAAAAGCGGGCAACTGTAATCGCAAATGTGCGTGCTGTTTTTTGGAACCTTGACCCCAACCGAAAATCAGGAGAGCCCGTATCCTTAACGGGTTCAGCACACGAGTGGAGATGGGAAACGATAGAACGCAATGGGTGGCGGATCACGAAGGCAGTAATCCCCGAATGGTGTGGAACTCACATCAAGGCCACTTTATGTAAATAGCACCGTAGCCCGGGTAGTCTGCCGAGCGGCAAACCATCCGGGCTACGGGTGCGATTCAGTCCTATCGCATCATTAAATCCGGTCAGCCGAGTAGGTCAAGCAGGAGTTCGCGGTGGGCGGCGAACACTGCGCCCGTGTAGGTGGAGGCCAGATGGTCAGCCGCGGTGGCGTACGTGTCGGCCGGTATCCACTCGGCGCGGCGAGCGTCATCGGCTCCGGTCAGAACCGGAAACGCGGCCCGGTGTCGTGGGCCGAGCTGACCTAGTGCGGGAACGGTTACCATCCACGCCTCATCCGAGGCCCGGGGATCGGGCACCACTCGGGCCGGCAGCTCGTCCCAGGTCACCTCATCCTCGGGGTAAAGCAGGAGTCCGGTTTCCTCGCCCAGCTCACGCACGGCGGCGGCGGCCGGCGTCTCGCCCTGATCGACGTGCCCGCCGGGGATGGCCCAGCCGTGGCCGTCCGCGCGCTCGACCATCGCGATCCAGCGGCGGCCGTGCTCGTCGGTGGCAAGCACGATCGCGTCTGCACAGACCTGCTCGCCCCAGTGGCCCAGCTCGTTACGGCCGTAGCGGACGCCGGTCGGGGCGGTCGGGGCGACCGGGCGGCCGTCGACCACGCGGAACGGAATCAGGGCTCGGGTCTGGCGGGCGGGCCAGTCGATACGGGTCGGGTCCATCTCTGGGTCGGCCCAGTGCTCTCCGGCGGCGATGCCGTCGATGACGCTCGGGTCGGTGTAGGTGCGGCTCATCGCGAGTGTCCTCTCTACTGGGGTCAGAAACGAATGGTGAGGCCACCGCGGATCTCGTCGACCTGGCGGCCGACGGTGGCGTTGCCGCGGCGAACGCTCTTGCTTTCGACCTTCTCGGCGGGGATCGGCGGGGCGGCCTTCTGGGTGCTCTTCCTGCCCCGAACCTCACCGGCCTGTACCGCTACCCGGTCGTTGCCGCTAGCTACGTTGCGCTTGCCCATGGCGTACTCCCTGCATGTCGGGGTGGTCCGGTCGGGCCACCTCCGCGCGAGCACCCGGTGGCGGGGGTGGATGCCCGACGGGGGTAGTCAGACCGCAATGAGGGCGGCGACCAGAATCCACCCCGTGTGCCACGACTGGTCAAGTGCGTACGCCCCGGTGCCGATGCTCGGGTTGTCGTCACGGCCGGGGCGGGGTGCACCCACGGTGTAGAAGCGGCCGGACCCGGTGCGGTCGGCGAGCCAGCGCAACGGAGTGCGGCGGTCGGCGATGTAGTGGGACACGGCCGAGACGGTCAGCGCCAGAACAAGGTGACCGGGGCGAAGGTCGATGCCGCACTGCCAGGCAACCACGAGTACGGCACTGAGTGCGGTTGCGGTGTAGGTCAGAACGTGTGCGGTGCAGTGCCATCGGGAGCGCCACACCGTGCAGTGCGGGTGTGCCGTACCGCCGTGGTGTGGATCGCACCCCTTGTGGTCGGCCTGATGCTGTGTCTGTACCCAGTGGTCCGCCACGGTGTGAGCGGCGTACAGGGCGGCGAAGATGGCGGCAAACGCGGCGGCAGTCATGATGGGGGTGCTCCTCTGCTAGGAGTGCGAGCGGCCCCGAGTTGCTGCCAGGCGAGCGGGGCCGCTCGCGTTAGGGGCTGAAATCAGGAGTGCGGGTGGCCGCAGTGCTGGCACTCGCCGGCCACATAGGCGTGGCAGCCAGTGGCGCACAGGGCAGCGTGCGCCTCACCACGGGTGCGATCGGCCGTGGGAAAGGTGCGGGCGGCGGTGTGGCTGACCCTCACCATCTGCACCTCGGTAGAGGCGAAGGTGTGAATACGTCCGGCGGCGGTGATAACCGTGACGGTGTGGTCGTCGAGACTGATGAGGGTTTCCAGCTCGGTAGCCTGCCGGTCGGTCAGTCCGTCGATGTTGATGTCGTCGGTGGTGCCGTTGCGGGTCACGGTGACCTGTGCGGACCACGTGGCGGATGCAGGGTGGCCGGGAAGAGTGCCGCGCGCCCAGCTTTCCCAACTGGACGGGGCCGCGGCGGCAAGCCTGTCTCGGCGGTACTGTGCGGTGCCCTTAGATACATCCATGGCTAGGGCCAAGTCACCGTAGGAGCCCCCAGCGGCGGCATGTGCGCGGATCAGGGCATCGCGAATGCCCTGTAGTCGGGGCGCAAGACGATGCTCTAGATCGTTGATCAGCCAGTGCCAGTCATCGGCGGACATCTGTGGGTCGCCGTCGCGTAGACGTGCCAGCGCGATAAGGGCCGAGCTGAACCAGTCGAGAAGGATCGCCCCGTCCGCACCCAAAGTGGGGGCGTAGTTGGCAGGTACGTGCAGGTGTACCGAACCGTCGGGGCGGGTGTGCAGGTCCATCGCGGATCTCCCGTCGTATCGTTTTTCGTACGACCAACCGTACGGGATTCCATACGCCGGGGGAAGGGGGTCGATGTGTCGGGCGGCCGACAGCAACCGGCCCGCCTCTCCCCGAACGGGGAAGGGGCGGGCCGGTTTCGCTACGGTGCGTCAGGTCACGAGCGATCGAGTGTGTTAGCCAGGATCATCGGAAAACGGGGGCGTTGCCACCACGGCAGTACGGCCAGGGCGTCATTCACGCGCGAATTCAGGTCAAGATATTCGGGACTCTCGTCAACGATTCCGGCCGCCCGTTCACGGTCTGCCAGTGCGTCCAGCTCGGCAATCAAGTGCCGTGCCCGATGCCAGGTAGTCAAGTCCATTTCTCACCTCATCTTTGGGGGTAGAGGTGGCACGCGGGTATTACTTTCTCCGGACCCGCGCGCCACCCGATCAGTAGTCAGTCTTTGAATTCGGTTCGCTTGCTGACAGTTTCGGCCCACTCAATCAGGTCGCCGGTCCTGTAGATGTCTGCCAGACCCCGCTTCCCGACCGGAGCGGGCGCAAACTCGGGGCTGTCTTTCCGGGTTCGCTGTAGGCGTTTCTTAACGGCGGCAAGTTCACCCGAAACGATGCCCCGCTCGACCGCCTCTCGCAGCGTCACCGACTCGTTCAGGGGGTCGGTGAGAGTGTCCCCGGTGGTGGGGTCTGTCTCCGAGACTGATCGAAGACTGTCCTGATCATCCCTGGGGTGAACGTAGACCGGGGACACGGGGACACCGGGGGTGTTTTCAAGGTCAACGGGGCGGCCGGTAATGGCTATAGCCCGCGCTTCCTTCGGGTTCAGGTATGCCACCTGCACCTCTGTTGCGGTGCCGGCAACAACGAGTTGCCACCGGCCGAGCGTGCCTGATTTTCGGGGCATGGGGCATTCGGGCGCTAGCATTTTCCAGTTGTTAGCGGTGTATCGGGCGAGCGCGCGAATCCCAAAGTTTTCACGTGATTCGGGGCCGCCGGTGGTGTTTGCCGTAAGCATTTGCGCCACGCCGAACAGGTGCACCTTGGCCGACCGGCCCATAAACATGATGTTGCGGAATCCCTGGATGGCGGGGGAGACCTTCGGGTCGGACTTCTCGCGTGACTCATCCCAGTGCGCTTTGAGTTGGGCAACGGTGGCGTTCATTTCCTCAAAAATTACGAGCACTCGGGGGCCCGGGTTCCATCCTTCCGGTTGCGCCAGGGCTGCCGAGTTGCGCTCATCGGCCAGGGCCGCGGTGCCGACAATGGCGGCGTGCATGTCGGCGGGGGCGGTGCAGTAGGTGACTCCCGGTAGCCCAAGTGCCCAACGGTGCGATCCCTTGCGGTCGAGAATCAGCACTCGGCCGCCCCGGGAGAGCACCTGCACCGCCAGGAGCATGGCGAGCACGCTCTTGCCTGCACCCGAGCCGGCAGAGCAGGCGATGTGCGGGGAGTCGTTGTTGAGACTCACCACATACGGCCTGCCACCGGCGCGAAGCCCTAGCAGGAACTCGTCATCCTTAAGTGCATCGAGGTAGGGCTCGATGTCGGCGAACCCGACCGTGCGCGGGGGTCGCTCGCGCACGGTCCACATGCCCACGGCGTGTGTGCCGACCTGATCCCATGACTCGACCAGATCACCCAGCGGCAGCTTGGCGGTGATGGTTTGCCGCACGGTCTTTTGCAGTTCGGGCGTGACGTACCCGCTGACCTGAATCTCCACCCGGGGAGGACGGGCGGGGCGGGGGCGACGAAAGTAGCCGAGCCGGCGGCGTACTAGTCGGGCCGGACGGGTGCCGCCGGCCCACCACCTTAGGCGCGTCAGTCGGTCGGGTAGATAGCGCAGCCCTGGCTCAAGGGTCGCGCCGTACCACCGACGGAGGGCAGCTTCGGCCGGACTCATCGGCGTAACCAGACGTGCGGCTAGTCCGGCCAGCTCGGGTGAGATGGTGAGCCACTGCTCGGCCCGTGTGTGGTCGGGGATGCGCAGCACCGGGGCCAGGGCCACGGCTAGGGGCTCGGTATAGGTCCGGCGGAATCGGCGGGTCTTGATGCGGCGTCGGCCCCGTATGGCCGCGCGGACGGCTACGGCTCCGGCCACGGTGCCGGCTCCCGCCTGAGTCAGGGCGGGCTCGGTGGCGTAGCTAACAGCTACCGTCATGACCCCGGTCGGGGTGCCGAGCCGAAACGCCTGACGCTGCCACCCGGGCCGGTGCATCCAGCGAGAGGCACGGCGAAATGGCGGCAGTACCTCGGTGCCGCGGCGAAGGTAGGTCGCGTCGGTGCGAGGTTCGCCGTCCATCGGTCGACCTGACACGTACCGATACGTCAGGCGAAGGATGGTGTGCCGACGAACAACGGTGATGCGGTGAGACATGATGTGTACCTCTCGTTCTCGGGAGAGCGGGGCCCGGCCCGGGGTTCAAATCGCGGCCGGGCCCCGCGCGAATCACCTCTCGGTATCGACGGTGACGGTCGGGTCTGTCAATCGGCCGGTATCTACCGGACCGGCCGCGATGCGTCCCAGCTCCACCGCGAGCTGGGGCATGCCCGCGGCCGCCAGCTCGGCGCGCAGTTCGGCGTGGTGCTGCGGATCGGTGGTGGCGATCAGGTCGGACTCAATCGCGGCCAGGGGGCGGATGTCTCGCATGTGAATGATCCTCTCTCGTTCTGTCACCAAAGGGTGACCTCTTCGTAGCCGTCCGGCATGGGTGGCCGAAGCGGCGCACGGGGCTCACGGGGGCGTACGTCGGGGTAGGTGCGCCGAATGTTGCGTTCATCGGTTTCGATCTCGGCACCGTCCACGATGACGGTTACGCGGTAGCCGGCTACCCGGCGGATCTCGCACAGAGGTAGTCGGTACGCGGCACTCGGCGCGCTCGGCAAGGTCGGCACCAGGTATACGTACTCGCCTTCTGCGTACTCAGCGCGCATTCCGGTGCCTCCGCTCGATTCGCTCGGCGGCCTGGCGGCCGGGGTCACTGTCCGGAAGTCGAGCCTCCCGGGTGGCCGTGATTGCAATCGATGGGCAGTAGCCGCAGCGACCGGTGTTCCTGCAGGTGCAGGTTGGGGGGTTTTGGCGTGCCATCGCGGGGACCTCCCGTCCCGATCGGCCCCGCTTCTGTGGCGGAGCCTCGCCATCTGGCCTGACTGGCCACTCCGCGCGCCGAAGGGGTTCGGCTCCGGCGCGCAGTGAAGCCGGTCAGGCAGAGTCGTTTCGGGCGTTCCCGTGGTCGTCTGAGGTGATCTGCGCGTGGCGAGCAACAGACTTGCGAGAAACGATCGCCACCGTGCCTGTTACGGCTGCCAGGCCGGGCAGAAGTGATCCCAGTGCTGCGCCGACGATGGGGCCGCCGGTGGTGTAGCCGACCGCAAGGATCGCGGCCTCGACACCGGCGGTCAGGGTGCCGTATCCGAGGATGGTGCGGTGGTCGCTGACCCAGCGGGCGGCGATCAGAGCGGGGCTACCCGGGGCGGTGGTGGTGACCTGCACTCGGGGGTGGATGGTCGTCCGTGCGATGATCGACATGATCGGGTCCGTTCTTGAGGAAGTTCGGTGCCGGTTGTGCGCCGCATGAGCGGCTGAGCCGGTCGCCGGGAGGTGCGAACTCCTGGCGACCGGTGCCGTTTAGAACGGCGGGTTTTCGCCGCTGGTACCGGCCGGGGCGGCCGGAGAGGTGGGCCGAACGCGAGATCCGATGGCCCACGGGTCATCAGAGGGGCCAGCATTGCTGCGCTGCATCTTCTTAATCTTGGCGTTGGCCCATGTCAGCTCGGGGCCGGCGGAATCCACGTCGAGCACCATCCGTGAGCGCTTTTCGCCGGCAGGGCCGCCGTTGCGGCCGTCCGTCTCCCACCGTTCGGTGCGCACGGTGCCGGTCACGATCACCCGGTGCCCCTGACTCAGGCTCTCGGCAATGTTTTCGGCGAGCTGCCGCCAAGCGATGCAGTCAAGGAAGGTCGGTTCGCCGTCGACCCACTTGCCAGACTCCCGGTTCAACTTGCGGGGGGTGTGTGCCACGGTGAACTTGACCACCGCCGCGCCGGACGGAGTGAACCGCAGATCAGGATCACGGGTGAGGTTTCCCACGATGGTCATAGATAGGTTGTTCATGGCCGGTTCCTTTCTTAGTTGGCGGCCGACGTGGCCAGCTCGGGGCGGGTTCCGTTGACGGACGCGGCCGGGGTCGCCTCCGTCGGAGTAACGCGGGGACTTTCGGCGGGCACCTGGCGGCGAGCCTTATAAACCAACGACTCACTGACCTTGACCCCAGCGGCCGACAGGTAACTGACCACTCGGGATGCTGGCACCTCGCCAAGGGCGGCGTGCGCGTAATAGATGGCGGCGGTTTTGCTCACCGACGCCAGGTCGACCGGGGCTCCGGACACTGGCGCGTCGGCCAGCTCGGCAAGCTCGGCCAGTTCAGACAGCTCGGCTAGCTCGGCCCGATCGACCTCGACCACCTGACGCTCGGCCCGCTTGGCTTCGGCGCGTTCGGCCCGCTTGGCTTCGGCGCGCTCAACGCGCTCGGCGTTGTATCCGGCCCATGCGGCGGCCGGCTCGGTTACGCCGTGATCGATCGCCCAGCGTCCTGCCTGCCAGGTGCGCCAGGGAAAGGCTCGGCGGCGGCGGGCGGAGAACTCCACACCACAGTCGTCTACCCGCGCCCGGTCGGTTGCCAGAAGGCGCACGTTGTGCACACGGCGGGTGTGCAGTCCCCAGAGGAACGGTGACAGTAGTGACAGCAGTCCGAAGCCGACACCAGCGGCCGGCGCGTCGGCCCACCAGTGCGACAGGTTGATCGCGCCGATGGCGGCGGCAATCAAATACGCGCCACGCCGGAGCCTTGCGGCAGTGCCGTACGCCTTACGTAGTAGGGCATCGTGTGCGTGCCATTGCACGTACAGAGCTACCGATTCGAGGGCCGCGGCAAACGTGATCGCCAGGGCGAGGCGGCCGAATGTCGGCCAGAGAGTCGGGGCAACCGAGGTGTAGGCGTACGCACCCTGCGCGTACACGGTGGCGGCATTTACCACCAGCAACGGGGCCACCGGCCGTAGCCGATCCGCCATCGCGGACCGTTTAGCCCTTCGGCGGTCCCGGTCCTCTTGACGGCGCTCTCGGTCAGCACGGTCGGCTTCGGCCTGGCGCTCCCGCTCGGCCTTAGCCCTGGCAGCGGCAAGCTTCGCCCGGTGCCGTTCGGCGGCCAGGTCGGCGGCGGCGGCACGCTCGGCGGCGGCGGCGGCACGCTCGGCGGCCTCAGGGTCCACCGGCGGGGTTGGCGGGTGAGGTGTTCGGCGAAACAGTCTCATGGTCATTCCCCCTTCTTGCGCTTGGCTCGCCTGACCTCGGCGGCGGCCTCTTCCGGCGTCTTCCGCCAATAGCCCTTGACGTACAGCTCGGGTGACTCCTCTTTCACCTTCCGCATGTGCTCACGGCCGAGCCTCATCGACTCGCGTTCGTACGCGATCTTTTCGGCGATTCGTTTCCTCAATCCCATGGGTCAGCCTTTCCCTGTGGGTCGGGTAATCCCCAGCTCGGTTGCGGTGGTGGCCACGTCTTCGGCCAGGTGAGCTGTAGCGATGTGGGCCGCCAGGCGTAGGGCATCGGTCATCGTCACGCGCTGACCAAGCGCACCGGTCGCCACGGCGGCGAACCGACGCAGATCCTCACGCGCGGCTGGCGTAACGGTGATCGCGGTGTACTTCTCGGAAGCCACTGTGGCCTCTCTCTCGGGGTAGGAACGCAAGCTACGGTACCTGTCGATTACTGTTGCGTCTAGTAGGACACTGTGGTTTACAGTAGGATTCTCTCACGGACGCCCACCAACAGCAGGAGGCACGCGGATCGGGCAGGCAACCGGACACGAGCGACCAACTAACAGCGGCGTGGCGCGGTGGACAGGCACAACCCACCGGAGAATGATCACCGCCTATCAGGCGACGAAAGGGGTCCCCGATGCAGCGAGAGCGGCGCAGTCTCCGGCTCGACCTGGCGACGGTCGAGCAAGCACGCAAACGCGCCGGACTGCCGGCCGATGCCCCGGTGTCGGCGGTGGTGCGGTATGCCCTAGCCGAGTTGGCCGGGACAGACACCGTGACCGCGCTTGACTCGACCCCGGGCCGGGGTGCCATGTCCTATCGAAAACGTGCGGCCGAGCCGCACGCACTGCGCACCATGAGGCCGAGCCGGGCCATGCATTCGGCCCCGATCAAAGGTCACGTCATGGTGTGAGCTGCAAAAAGGCTTCGGGCCGGACGCGCCAACGTCCGACCCGATCTCGCCGAAACCATCTCTCGCGGAAGAGGTACGACTGTGCAACACGATAACCGACGCTGCGCGCACGCACGCGATCAAGGGCGGCAGAAATGACTGCCGCCGCGCCGCGCCAGCGAACCACGGACAACGGCAGAAATGCCGGCCCTGTCGGCCGAGAGGCCGACGTCCTTGCCCTGCCGGGGTCGAGTGCGCTGCCGGGCGACCGGTGGGTGCCAGGCAGCTCGGCCCTTTTGCGCTACACCCCGGGGGTAGGGGTGTGGCGCGAAGACAAGCCGCTGTTGCGCTGGTGCCCCATAGTCACCCGACACCTGGTCACCTACTCGCCCCGGGGCGAGGTAACCAGTAGGCGAGTGACTATTGAGGTAGGCGGGGTGACCGCCACCGTGTCCACACGCGATGTCGCCGACGGGTCGGTGTGGTCCGACAGGTTCCCCGGTGCCGCCGGGGTGGCCGGGCGAGACGCGCGGGATGCGCTAACAAACATCGTCGATGACCAAGCGGCCCGGTTGCCGCTCACACCTCTACATCCCCGATGGGAGGGTAAAGCACTGGTCCTGCCGCCGAATGACGTGATGCCGGCGGGATACGGGGTGACCGCGGGTAGCCGGGGAGAGTTCCGCGCGTTGCTGCGCGAGGTAGCCCGATCGCCGCGCATGGCCCTCGTTGTCGGATGCGCGGTAGGCGGGCTGTACGTGGCCCCGCTCGGCCGACAGTCGTTCACCGTGCACCTGGCCGGGCGGTCAAGCGCGGGCAAGACCACCACCGCGCGGGCGGCGGCCGCTGTATTCGGCGACCCGCAGTACATCGTCAAGCGGTGGGACGTGACCGCCAACGGGCTCGGTGCCTGGTTGCGAGACATGGCGTGTCTAACCGGGTTTCGTGACGAGCTAGGGGCGGCGAAGTTTCGCGTCACCGACATTGAGTCGGTCATCTTCCGGGCAATGGAGGGTGCCACGCGGGACGTGTCCGACCGAGAGGGTCGGCTACGCGAGACGCGGGGTAGCTGGCACGGTGCCCTGATCTCGACCGGCAACGAAACGATCGTTGAGCGGGTGCCGAATGAAGGCATCGCGGCCCGAGTGGTCGAGCTACAGGGCGCGCTCACCCTGTCAGCGGAACATGCGGACGGGATCGATCAGGCAATCGACGCGGGGCACGGTCACGGCCTGGCGGCGATTGCCGCCAGGGCATTACCGCCGGAAGTGTTCGCCGAGTGGATCGGTCAGGCATGCATGAAACTCGACATGCCGAACGGGGGGCCGGGCCGGCGATTAGGCCAGCACATCGCTACCGGGGTGGCCGGGGCGCGGCTACTCGATGACGTGTTCGGAGTGCCCGAGCTGGCCGACGCGGCGGCGGCCGGGGCCGACCCGGTGCTGGCCGACCAGTTGGCCGGGCTGGCCGAGCGGGGCAGTGACCCGGGCGAGCGGCTATTGATGGCCGTGGCCGGGGCGATGGCGGCCGACCCTGGATCGTTCCCGACTCGATCCGCGTACGAGCGAATGTGCACGGACGCGGTGGAATTGGGGCGACAAGGGCCACGCGTACTCGGGTGGGACCTCGCGAACGACTCGCTGCCGGGTGATGTCGCTGTGATCACTACAAAACTCGCCGCCATCGCAGAGCCTGCGGGAATCGATGACGCTGGAATCGCTCTACGAGAGCTACGAAAGTCAGGCGACCTGTTATCGGCGCGGGACGGAAAAAATCTCGCGCGATTGGTCAAGGTCGGGGGTAAGCCCGTCCGAAGCTACGTGCTCGCCAGGGTGCACCCAAGCAACGTCGACACAGACCCAACAGGCCCGGTAACGACCCCGGTAACGACCCCGGTAACGACCCCGGTAACGGCCCCTGACCAGCGCGGTAACGACCGTAACGACCTTTCCGGGGAGACAGTCGTACAGGCGCGCGAGGATGGCCACGACGAAGCCGGTCCGTGCTCGGCGTGCCGGCAGCCCGGACCAAGCTGCGGCATCGCAACCGTCACCGACCATCCGGGGCGATGCGTGCTCTGTGGTGAGCAGGTGTGGGGGGTAACCGCATGCGGAACTGTCCGGGAGCACGTCTGCCTCGGACCACCCGCAACCCCTCAGACCGCCCGAGAAGCCGCGAGCGCCCCCGAGGTACCCGGAGGTACCCGCCAGGGGGTAAACGTGCCTCAGCGGCCCGCTAGGCGGGATAATGGGTCAGTCACGGTAGGCACCCCCGAAGAGCTGGCCGACTGGACGCGAGCAGTGTTACGTGCACTCGACCCAGACGGCAGCGAGGGTGTAACTGTCTCGCCGGCGATGTCGACGGACAGCCTGGCTGTATGGCATGAGGCGACCGAAGGTCTGCGGTGGACCGGATGGGCCGGGGACACCGCCGTGTCTGCTCTGGCCTGGTTGGACGGAAGGCGGGGTGCTCAGAGGCGAGGGGAGGCTGCGGCAGAGATTGAGCTGCCGGAGCTGGCCGAGCTGGCCGAGAGCACTGTCCTTCACCTTGATTTCGTCGACAGCCGCCAGGTGCCACAGCTTGAGCAGACCGTGATCGGACTGGATGTGTTCGGTCAATTCCTCGCGGCTGCCCCGATCACGCTGGGCACCGGGTCGCCGGTTCGGCTGAGTCAACCCCGGTCACTGACTGGGCTGACCAAGGCCCCGGGGTACGTGCGCCTGGCCCAGGCGGCCGAGTTCCAACACCCCGCGTGGTCGGGTCGGTTGGATGCCGGAAAGGTGCTCCCGATGCCGTACGTGGATTTCCTAACTCGCCGGGGTGTGGAGATCGATGCGGAAGATGCCGTGATCTGGACGGCCGGCAATCACCGGCCGCACCTGGCGATGTGGGCGAAGCTGTTTCGTACCGCGTGGTACGCGCTGTGCAACCGCACCGATGAGCCGGGGCGGGTGGCGTTTAAGGTGCTCAAGTCCATGTATGCCACGTTCATAGGTGGGTGGATGCGCAGCGACAAGAACAGTACGCGAACAATGCGGCGAGATTGGTCTGATCACATCATCGCGGAATCGTGGGTGCGCGCCCTGGTGTCGCTAGAACAGGCAGAAAGGAATGGTCACTCCGCAATGGGGATGCGTCGGGATTCGGCGTGGTTCCTGTCGGATTCCGGCCTGGCAACGCCGAAGGGCATGACTGTGTGGACGCCCGACAATGACACCCCCCGAAAGCTCGGAAAATGGAAGCTTGACCGATGGGCGGAAGTGAACGCCACGATTATCGAGGGGCACGCCACCGGCAGCCCAGACATGCTCAATAGGGCCATCAAGAACGCCCACGAATCAAGAGAGGCCGGGCAGTGAATTTCGGAGAGTCGCGGGAAAGTGCGGGTCGCGCCCGAAACTGGCGGGAGTCCATCGAGGCGGTCAAGCGCGCCCACCCAGGCAAGGGTGCAGCATCCGCGTACCTGATGACCGCATACGGGGTAAGCCGGAGAACCGCGCAGAAGTGGCTAGCGGGCAGTCAGGCCCCGACGGAGCGAGGCGGCCGACGAAACGCGGTACGCAACGACAAACGAGCCGCCCGAAAGATTGCGGCCGACCAAATGCGATCGGCGAAGGTTGCGGCCGTGGGAAAAGTGGCCGTACAGAGCAAGAGTGTCCAGAAGCCCGCGGGATCACGAAATGTCGGAGTGGTGACCATCGACCCGCAAGCGAGGCAGATGCTCAATGACGCGGCCTCACTGCTTGAAGCGGGAATGGATGATCAGGCGTCGCAGAAAGCTAGTGATGCGATCATGCGATCATACGGAATCAGCAAGGGTGACAATGGTCAAGTTTCCGGAGCGCTAGAGATTCAGAACTGGTCGGGCAATATTAACTTCAT